>NZ_AYWX01000001.1 GCF_000502875.1 Mesorhizobium sp. L2C084A000
TTACCCGCGCCAAACGGCGTAACAGAAATGGTCGCGGCTCTAATCGCCACTGGATGACAGTTCAGTGGCAGGTCACCTCTAGGCATCATCAGTTGCAAGTTGGTTGCGCAAATCGGTCTGTCGTGCGCCAAGGCGAACGTGTGGCCAGATTAGCTCATGCGACGAGGCCCAGTGGTATCTCCACAACTGCTCGCGGGGCGGCAAGCTGGACCGTGACGCCGACGGCATGGCCTGCGAGCCTTTGCTGAGACCGCGCTGGGCTTGTCCCAATGCCCATGGTCGAACGTCACCACAGCAACAACTAGGGTTGTCCCTCAACATGTAGCGGAAAAGTGGAGGCAATCTCGGGGCTGATCGGATGTTGGCCCATGCTACCCCCGGGTGCCGGCACGGATAAAATAGAGAAGGAGGGGCGCAACGCAGCTGCGCCTTCCCCAAAAAACCAGCGAAGTGACAGGTCACCAGCTGGAACTGCCCCGTACTACCTTACGTGCTTCGGTTGATCCATTTTGTTCAAATACCGGGTGTCACGGCCACGTTGCTGAACCGGTTGCCTTGAGATCATTCTTTGAACGTCCTCTGTGAGTTCCTGAAGATCCCTTTCGAACCTTCCATCATCATCTTCATCCCCCATTTCGTTGTGGATTTGAATTCACTCCAGACCTTTTCTCTGTTTAGCGTGTGGAAGGGCACTTGGCACTGATGTGCTACCTGGAGCGCGTTTGCTTCGCTGCCCACACCTCATCGAAACCGGCGCACATTGCGGCTCCAGCACCACGACATTGCTCTAACGCAACAACGCTCACTCAGGTATATTTTTCATGGGAATTATCTGAGAAAGAGGAATCCTCTTTCGCCTATTTTTTCAGTTTCCTGCACTACATATCTGATGGCAATCCCATCAATGTTAGAGTTTACATAGAGGAAATTACAATCCCACCTGTGTTCAAAAAAATTATCTGCGAGCGATACATATTCACGAAATTTCATCGACATCCTTTCGAGTTCGCCGCCAACACGCTTGCCGCGCCGGCTCGAGCTGTGAAATAGTCACCGCTGTCTCGCCTTTCGATGGGCAGATTAGACTTACCCTATAGTATCGGCCAGAAAGGCCGAGCCCAGTCAGCTTGATACGCCGAATGTTGCCGCGAAAGACCTGTAGGCAGGAATCATCGCCTCGCAGTTGGGCCTAGGTCGCTGAACTGGGGTTGATACGACGAAGCCAGTCGGCGGTTGCACTGGTCCACTAGCTTTCTGCGAGATGCGCTGCCGAACGTGAGTGTTCCTCGCGTTCCGTACTATTATTTCACGTGGCCTAGGCTGCCTCGACCTCTCTGAAATTCCGCCAGAGCCGATTGACTGCCGGAAATAGGTTGCTCACGCCCTCCAGCTGGGCGATACGATCGCGTACGGCATCCTCGCTGATCACATCGAGCGGCATGCCCATGTGCTGGAGCCACAAAGCCGAGAACTGCCAGTCGCAACATTTCCCACCAGAGAGCCACTCGGCGATCTTGTCAGGGCGATAGTATATTCGATTGCCCTGCCCCCGACGCATCGGCTCGGTTGCGGGCCCCAAATCGCGCATTCTCCAATTCGCTAAGCTCTGGAGGCTGGCGCCAAGAAACCTTGCCGCGAGGCGAGATGGTATCGGGCGCCATGGAGGAAGGTTTGTCGTCATGGCAACCGAGAAGAAGTGCTTTACGTCGAGGTGTTTGGCGATCCCCTTCGGTGTCCAGCTGTCCAACTGTCCAACCTCTTTTTCTTCAAAGTGATAGCTAGAAGAGATACAAGTCTGCATGGTCCGTTGCTCCGCGCACCTGGTCAGTTGGCCACTTGGACAGCCGCCGCGACAATCGGCATCAATCCCGATGTCATGACATCCACGTCTCTAGCCACCAGAGCAGTTCTGACCTCGTCGCTCGAAGCGTTTAGCCACCTTTCCACCTCCTGCCACGCCCAGACGTAGCCACGCGGCGATCTTCCAAGGCGCGGGACTGATGTCTTAGTGCTCCGCTTGCAGTCACCGAGCTTTTTCAGGATCGGAGTGATCTGCTGCACGGTTACCGTTCGCCTCATGCGCTCTTCAACGGCGCTGGCCACATCTTCTGCCAGGTACACCTGACGATTGAACGGCGCCGAACCCGTTTCCCGAAGCTCAGTGATAACCTGTTCCAGAAGGGATGCGCTGGCCCGGATCAACTCTTCTTTGGCACCGGTAAGCGGCGGCTCTGCATTCGCGTCGAAGTCTGATAGATCGAGGTGGAGGAGATAGTGCTTGAAGGCCGCAACACTCTCGTCTGACATGCCTCCCTGCCAAAGTTCACTGTAGTATGCGTCCTCCCGTTTAGCGGCTTCCACCTTGCACACGAAGAGCCGCCGGTCGTCATGCTCGATGGCCATGGGCTTGTCGCTGTTGGTCATGATGATGATGCCGCGCGGCGTTCTCACGTTGAACGCATCAACCCCCTTGCGCTCGACGGACTGGATCTCCTCCGTGGTCCATCTCTTCAGGCGATTGTAAGCGGTCTTCAGCTCGTCGATCTGCAGTTCGTCGAGGGCTAGCAGACGAGTGTTTCCCAGCTCCGCCTGCCAACGCTCGCCTAGGATGCCACCGTACACCTCGCGAACATCGTTCTCATGAAACATGCGCTTTACGGCGCGCACCAAGAGGTTTTTGCCGACGCCTTGTTTAGATTGCAGCACGATAGCCGACTTGATCTTAGCAGCCGGCCGCTGGACGAGATGAGCAAGGTATTGGAGAACCCATTTCCTCTCGCCCTCGCCAGGCAAAAGATAGCGAAAATGGTCATGCCAGATCGAGGCGTCACCTTCCACCGCGGCGACGCCTCCGTCCTGCCAGGTGTTGAATGTCCGGATGCCATTTTCCTCGACGATGAGCTTGTCATTCCCAACCAGGAAGTCGTGTTCATCGGCCAAGCATGAGAGTGCCGAATTGCGGAAAGTGGTGCTGGCCAGCCGCTTCTTCTGCATATTCCGCGTGAAGGAGCGATCGAAATCGTCCTTCGTCTTGTCCCGTCCCGTCGAGATGTCAAAGAACAAACCAGTTTTGGCGTCGAGCACATATCGCCCCTGCAGTGGCACAAGCCCCGGTTCCGATTTTGCCAGCTGCACCGCGGTGCGAATCACCATTCCTTCACGGAACAGGCAGCCGTTGCACTCGGAGTTTGTTTCGGCAATCGTCTCGCATAGCTTCGGGCGGTATTTACTGGCGTGATCCAGTTTGGCCTCCGCTTCGCGATATGAGTAGCGGGGATCACGGCTGGACAGATTGTGAAAATACCGCCTCCCTTCCGGAATGTGCGCCAGAAGGTCCGCAGCATCCTTCCACTGCGGTTCTGTTAGGCGTTCGCTGCCCTCGTCACACCCTTTGAGAAAACTACATCCGGAGATCATCGCCAGAGCTCCAGCAGCATTCTTGCAGGCATCTTCGTCGCCCGACATCATTTCCTGACGAAGCGTGTCGGCTAGTTGGTGCTCGCCGGAACGCGGCGAATTGTTGGAACTCGAAGCAACCCGATCCGCGACAACGTCTTCCAGTTGCTCAAGGGTCCAGAGCCGATCACTTGACGTGCCCAAGATGCGGACAGGCTTGGCCGGCTTAGTCTTAGGATTGAAAGTGCCGGGGACCCTCAGGACACGCGCGAGATCTGCGATAGGGTCCAACTTGAGGCCATGCCGTTCCCAAGTTATTCGGGCCTGCTCATACCACGCTGACCAGAGCCGCTGAATGCGGCTCCGATCGTCCTTGCTTTCCAAAAGCAGCGGCTGCTGAAACTGCCAGATCGGGTAGAGCCCTCCCCCAGAATGGATGACCAGAGTCGGCTCGGGCAGATCGGCTTCATTTAGCAGACCGAGCGCCTGTTCCTCGGTTTTGGGGAGGTTCGTGGCAGCGTGGACCCCCGTAGCCAGGTCGATGTCGAGCGCCAAGAAGGCGAGGGCACAGGCCGTGTCCCCTCGGCGCGTCTGTTCCTCAAAGGCTTGCTCGTCGTGGAGGGCCACCGCGAGATACCGATGAACGTTATCGGGCTGCGCTGCCAGGAAGTCGAAGACGATTTCCCGATCGGCGTATGGGAAGACCGCATGCCGTCTACGTTCCCCCGACAGATCGCGTTCGAAGACAACCAGGTTTCCCCCGCTGTCCTGCCCGAACATCCGCTCGACGTAGTTCTTAATTTGTTTCCTGTCGGACTGCATGCGGACCTACCATGCCTTCCGAGAAAACAAGGTAGTCAGAAACCTGCGCGGATCTGCGTTGTCATAGTGTTCGAACTCACGAATGCGCCGAGTGCGATCGTCTTTCAGAATGATATCGGCCGCTTGCCTTATATCGTCGTCACCTGCTTCCCGAGCTGCCCAGGATTTCCAGCTTGGAACGAACGCCTTCGAAAACCAGTAATGTCCAGACGCAAAGGCGGGATGGGGCTTCGGGCCCAACCCTGCCTGTACCAGTTCGATGAGCGCTTGCTTGGTGATGTGAAGTTTTAGAGCTACCTTGTGGTCGACCATAAGATGTCTTTCGTACTTAGCCAAATATGGGAAGAGGTCTATGGGATTTTGTTCTTTCATGTATTCCGCCTTTCGGTTCACCTGGCCGCTGCCAGTGGCGAACAGATGTTGACTACCGATGAGGGGAACAACCGAAGTGTGCTGCGTCGTGCTGCAGTCAGATCTCACCACGAGGCGCGTGATGTGCGCAGGCCGCGAACCACACAAGTGCAGCCTTTTGGACGCCGAGCATTTGAAACTCGGCATCCATGACGCGCTACTAATGCTTGCTGGGATCAGTGGCTCACATTTGGAGCTGCGACCATCACATCCAAATCGTACCGTCCGGCCCAGCTATATCCCCAGGCGATTGAAGTGGGCTTTGGAAGATCCTCCAAACTGACCTCAGGGACACTTGCGTCCTCACAGGAAAGCAAGATGGTCTCGTGATCGGGAAGATCATCGACCAAGTGTGTGAGCCATGGGCGAATGTGAAGGCTTTTGTCCCAGAGACTGAAAACTGCGAATGGACAGTTTTTGTAGACAAGCATGTGGCTGGCCTTCACCACCCTATGATAGAAAAAATCTTCGCCCGTCGAGAGGTAGACGCCTGCAGAGGGGATAGCGTCGTCCTCCTCCTCACGTCGACGCAAGATAGGCTCCTCAGGAAAGTGTGGTTCACCGTTTGTCGTGACCGGAGGTGGGAGCGCCCCATGCTCAGCCATTCGCAAAACGTTTTCTTTGAGCACACCAAGCAAGTCGGCAACTTCTGAGACTGTCAAATATTTGTCGGACATTGGTTTCCTTTCAATGGATGGTCCGACCCATTTGGTCCCGCCAAGCTCGTTCCGCTAGGCGCGTAATCCGCGATACTCTAGGGGAAGAGAACTCCGTCGAGATCGTCTCCGAGTGACCAATCCCGCCTGCGCCAAAACTTGAGCCAGGTCCAAGGGCCCAAACCCGACTGGTCAACTAGCCGCGGTAGCTGTGTCTATATCACTGCATGGACCAGGCGCCGGCGCCCCCACAAAAGTCAGTCGAGCTTCAGCCTCTTCGACCCTATCGCGTGAAGACACTGCGCTAGGAAGACAGCGCTGAAGCGTCCGCGTGACAGTTTGTTGCGGATGTTCGGCACCTTCTCCTCGACGCCGATGACAGCCAACTTCTCGGCCAAGTCGGCGTAGCTCAGACCCTGAAGCTTTAGCTCGGCTTTCAACACCCCGCTGATCAGTCGCTCCCACTCGGCTTCGGTCATCCGAACATTCTCCAGCAAAAAATCTTTGGCGGCCTATTGAAGGCAATTTTGCGCCACTTATGTATCGCATATAGTGCAAACACACCGTATACGATCAACTACCAATCCCAAGGAACTCACAACATGACCATCGACCAGACAACGGCAAAAGTGCTGACCGACCTTCTTCGCGAACTCTCCTCGGAACTGGACCTTCATCACGAAGATGAAGAGTTTACAGCCCTTAAATCAACGATTGAAACGCTGCGAAGCGCTGCCACCCTGATGACGGACGCCGGCCACAAGACCCCTGAAGTCTATCACCATGTCATGCGCCGCTTCGAACGGGCGACTCGTTCCTAACATAGCCGAAGCCAAACTTCACGGCGTCCAGCCTTCCTCCTCAAAGGACTTTCAATGACCAAACTGTTCGACCCGTTCATCTCGAGCTCCGACTATCTGGCCCTGGCGCGTGATCGCGACCGGACCGGAACATCCAGACTACACGAGGATCTCTCCCAAATGCTCGACAACGACTACGCCTGCGGCCTAAACCAAGAACACGTCGATGTCCTTATCTATCCCGCCAACTGGAGCTCCGCCGTACGCGATGAGAACAGGAAACCGCGGGCCTATCTCCACGCAAGGGTTAACCAAAAGGGAAACGCGGAGGTTAACTGGGCGCGAGGCGACCACGAAGTCGTTTATGAAAATGACTTTCTGGCCAGGTACGTGAGCGCGGCTCAGTCCGCCGCCTCGGTCACAGGGCGAGGCATCGGGGAACTGATGTGGTGGAAGGGCTTCGAGCTTCTGGTCAGCAATGCAATTATCCGCAGATCGCCTGTAGCCACCGCGCTCCTGTACGCCCACGCCGCCAGCCTCAACGAGCTCGCATCCGTCCTTGCCCAACACGTCAATCTGGTCGGCGCAATGGCGCTCAAGTTCACCTATCAGGATGGCGAAATAACCTCGGCGGACTTCATGTCGACCATCCCGCCTGATCGGCTCCGAGAGATAATCCAGGAGCGGGGCCGGCGGAAGGCGGCAATGCTTCGAGAGGCCGTCGCACGCATCGCGAAGTTTGATCCTGAGGATCCTGAATGATCCTCTGCCACCTCTTCCTCCTTCTTCAGGCACCCGATGTTTTTCCAATGGCTTCGGTGTCACGTCCGCCCCCGGCTCTCGCAGCGTTCTTCGAATCTGCCGATTGACAGTCGTACCTAAAAAGCTCCACCGACATCACGTGGGCGACACCTTCTCGGCCGAGCTTTCCCAATGCAGGCCCGAGGAGCGATGGCACAACCAGCTGGATTTTGGGCTGGCATTTCCGTGCTGCAGCTCGGCCGCCGGCCTGAACGTTTTGGAACCAGCTAGGCCGCAGATCTTTCGATCACCTGCGCGCCTGGTACCGGACAGGGGAAGGTGTACACGATATCCTGTGCTGATCGGTCGGGTTTGCTTGGGAATGGACCTATCTATGGCCCGCAAAAATTTTTGCTTTTTCGGGTAATAGCACTCGCCGCCGGACGGTCCGGGGCAAAGAAAAGCACTCCCCCTATAGTACCACGCCCAAGGCCCATAGAACCGTATTGTCCAACGAACTAGATCAGGCTGGCCCCGCCATCAATGGCCTCCACACACCAGCGTGTTTTCTGATCTGTGACCAACCGCATTTTTGAGAATAGCCATCACCCCGACCAAAGCGCCCCGCTCCGGCTGGACATAGCCGCTCGCATCGCTTTCCCCGACGGTACGATGGGGGCACCAGGGCTGCGCAAGGAGCGGGATGCTGGCCGACTTGTAACAGAGATGATCGCGGGGAAGGAGTATGTCACCTTGGCCGCGATCGCCGAGATGAGGGAAAGATGTCGAGGACTTCGAAAGGGGCACGCCTCGTCTGGCGGGACGAAAGCAGGAAGCAGGACGGATCCCTACGGAGCCGCGCCGGCTGGTTCATTCGTGACGGCAACACCTTCGTCAGCGCTTGCGGCGGCACTGGCAACCGCGAACGCGCTGAAAAACGGCTTGCCAGCTACATCACCGAAAAGTACGAGCCGGTCCGCGAGCGCAGTCGTGATCCCGCTACGGTCGCAATAGCCGACGCCATTAGTGTCTACCTAACTGACGTCGCGCCAAATCACGCCAAGCCCAAGGAAACCGGTGGCCGTATGGTCTCAGTGCTGAACTGGTTCGGCAATATGATGATCGGCGACATCGACGGCAAGATCTGCCGCGACTATGCTAAAGCACACGGCGGCGGTGCAGCCGCTCGGCGGCAGTTGGAGGACTTGCGGGCAGCGCTGAACAACTATCATCGAGAGGGCTACATAACCTCAGCGCCGGCCATCGTGCTGCCACCTAAGTCCTTGCCCAGAGATCGCTGGCTGACACGAAACGAAGCGGCGGCTTTGATCCGCGCTGCGTGGCGCATGCGTCAGTCGTGGAAAGGTCGGGCTAGCGACCGTCGCACAGGGCGCCACGTCGCGCGCTTTATCCTTGTCGCGCTCTACACCGGCACGCGCTCGGCGGCGATCTGTGGTGCCGCCGTCCGACCTACCGAAGGGGCGGGCCATTTGGACCTGGAGCGCGGCGTTTTCTATCGTCGCGCAGCTGGTCGCCTCGAGACCAAGAAGCGCCAGCCGCCGGTACGTCTGCCCGATCGTCTGCTTGCCCATGTACGGCGATGGGCCGTCACTCCGCTGGAGATCAAGACCAAGGGTCGCGGCAAGAGCTCAAACGTCGGTCGAATGATCGCCCACGACTACGTCGTTGAGTGGAACGGGAAACCCGTCCAGTCAATCAAGAAGGCGTTCCGCTCAGTGGTCGAGGCAGCCGGATTGGGCTGGTACGACGATGTTGAAGCTCCGGATGGAGGCGTCAGACGCATATTCCGTACCGATGTGACTCCTCACATCTTCCGCCACACCGCTGCAACATGGCTAATGCAACAAGGCTCCGACCCTTGGGCAGCCGCTGGCTTCCTCGGCATGACCGTCGAGATGCTGATCCAGACGTATGGCCACCATCATCCAGACTTCCAGGCAGAGGCGGCCGAGGCGATTGTCTCCAAGTCGCGCTACAGGAGCCTTCCAAAAAATGTGGTACGCATGCCGGAGGCACAGACGACGAACGCCCCCACAGCTCCCCACAGAAACCCCACAGGTATGCTAGAAACAAAGGTGAACAAAGGTCGCCGACCGTGATGAGGAATGGCGGAAATCCGGGTTTTCGCTGGCAGACCCCGTCGTTCGGGACGAGGGGGTCGCAGGTTCAAATCCTGCCACTCCGACCAGAGAAAACAAAGAGTTAACGCATCCCGACTTCGGCGCTCCACCTGCCCCTCAAGCGAGATTACTCGCGTCCCCCGCCAGTCGGATGGGCGAATTTCTATTCGCCGTGCCTCTGTGACCCGGCCGACAGCGATGCCTGTTGCACTGGACAGTAACCAGTCAACCGGCCGCCTGATGCCTTCATGCGTGCGCTCGCGGACAGTTTCGGGTAAACATCCCGACTGGTACGCGCGTCCCCCTCAGCGGAGGCCAAAAAAGCTCAAGATCGCTATCACGATGACCACAGCTCCAACGAGCCAAATGATATTGTTCATGATCTCTCTCCTGTTGCCTGGGAAGCCCGCGCCTCTGGCAGAGAACGCGGGCCGACCAGCCTTTGCCGACTGATCCGCAGCAGACACCAAATCGTGATCCCGGCTGCGGGAAATAAACCATCAGGCACGCCTAATGTTCCGCCGTTTGACGAGATCCAGCGATGACCAGTGAACGTTCGGGTCGATGCCGGACGACCGGAACCAAAGCGATCAGGGGCAGTTTATCCAATGAAGGGCTAATTAAGAAAATGGAGAAACTGCAATGAAAACAATGATCATGTGCGCGTTGGCGCTTTCCCTTGGACTGCCCGTTGTGGCTTCGGCAGCCGAAGCCGATGTGGTTGTTAGAACCCATCATCGACATCACGAAAGCGTCAAGATCATCAACGAAGACGGTCAGCGCTTGCACCACCGCCGCCATGGTACCGTAGCGTTCTATGACCATGGGCGCCGGCATCATCACCGCGATACTGTTGTCGTGACAGGTTCCGTCTCCACCCACCGTCACCACCATCGACACCATCCCGTTGTGATCGAAAACGACGGGTACTGATCGCAGATCTCCGGCCCGATTCTTGATGAGTCGGGCCACGAAAGGCCTTTTGGCACGCATCCTGGGTCATGCTTTGGCGGCGCCGTCGGCAAGACCATTGCGGCCCACGACCAGACTTAGGTCCGACCCCTCCCCGACCGAAGTCCAGGGTTGGAAACGTTTGCCCTTGCCCCAAATTCGAGTGGCGGGCAAAAAATGATCAATGAACTATGAGCAGCAGCATGTCGAACCGTGAGACCAAGAAATCCTATGCCCTGAGCATGCGCATGACAGAGATCAAAGCCAGGATGCCGGAAGCCCAGATTACCGAAGACGAGATGAAGACCTTCCAGAAGGTCGCAGCCATCATGGAGGGCGGCGAGGGCCCAATCGAGGTTGACGATCTGATTGCCGCGTCATTCCTCACCGAGACGACGCTGAACAGCCAGAAGCGTTAAGCGACCATGCCGACGATTTGCAGACTTTTTGATTCCCCCGTCGATGCGGCGCGGGTCGCCAGCGACTTGGTGGCAGCCGGAATTCCTCGCGTACAGATCGCGATCATCGGGCCTTACAATGACGAGGCGGGATCTCTTCGGGTTTCCGCTTTGGGATCGTTATTTGGCGCTGCCGCCGGCGGGTTGGTCTGCCTGAGTGCCGTTGCGGCCTATGGCATCAATCCTGTTGCTGCGGGCGTATTGCCAACAGCGGTGGCTGGCGCGGTCTGTGGCGGCGTTGCCGGTCTGTTTGGAACATTCGCCACGGCCGCCATAAAGGCGGATGATCAGGAGGTTGCCGAAGGGGTCGTTCTGGTGACGGCGCATGTCGATGAAAATGACGCCGACATCGCTCAGACAGTGCTCGGCGGTTGCCCCCCGTCGAGGTTCGTGGCCGAGGCAGCGTAGGAAAGGCCGCCCCGACGTCGCCGGAACCGGTACTCTCCGTTTGCCAGCGATTGAGCCCAACACTCGGCAGATAGCAATTCCAGTGACTGAGATGTTCCTGCGTCGGCCGCAAAGGCCGGGCCCAGTGGGAGGTTTCTTCGAGGCCGCATATTTTGACGAAAAGGTCTGTCGGTCTTAGGGTCGTGAACTTGATGGAGTCAGTGAACGGCGGGCCGAGTGCGACATGAATTTGAATTCAACCACAGCCTCGCCCTTGATTCTCGTGATGACGCTGGTTCTCGTCGCTGGCTGTTCATCGCTCGGCAGAACCGTCGATCCAGCGAAATACGATTCGATGACGTGCACCGACCTCAACAGGGCGATGGGAGACGTCGCCCGTGACATCTCGCAAACGGCAATCACGCGCGGCAAGGTCGCCAACACCAATGTTCCACGCTGGCTGCTCGGCGGCTCACGCGTGAAGACCGCGGTGGCCAACCGTGAAACAGCCAGGATCGACCGGCTCAAGCAGCAACAGGATGCCATTGCCGCTGTGCGAGCACGCAAGTGCCCGAGCTCCACAAATTGAGCGGACAGCCAGTGTATCGGTGCGAAGCCTGGTTCAGGCGCTCAGGCGAAATCGCGTCATGTCGATCGCGGCGGCCATCAGCGTCTGTGTGTAAGCGTGCCGCGGATCGCTGAAGATCGCCTCGGTCGGCCCCTCCTCGACGATCTTGCCCTGTTTCATGACGATGATGTAGTCGGCCATGGCGCGCACGACCGACAGATCGTGGCTGATGAAGAGATAGGACAATTCGTGGTCCGCCTGCAGCTTGCGCAACAGTTCGACGATCTGTTTCTGCACAGAGCGATCGAGCGCCGAGGTCGGCTCATCCAATACCACCAGCCTGGGCTTCAGGATCATGGCGCGAGCAATGGCGATGCGCTGCCGCTGGCCGCCGGAGAATTCGTGCGGGTAGCGATTGCGTGCGTTGGGGTCGAGGCCGACCTCGCGCAAGGCGTCGACCGCGCGTTGATCACGCTGCTTGCCCGAGAGATCAGGCTCATGCACCAGAAGTCCTTCGGTGATGACCTGGCCGACGGTCATGCGCGGCGACAGCGAGCCGAACGGGTCCTGGAAGACAAGCTGCATCTGGCGCCGCAGCGGCCGCATCGCCTGCCTGTCGGCTTGGGAAATGTCGCGATCGCCGAAACGGATAAGCCCGTCGCTCGGCAACAGCCGCAGCAAGGCGCGGCCGAGCGTCGACTTGCCCGAGCCGGATTCACCAACGATGCCGATGGTCTGGTTGCGCTGCAGCCGGATCGAGATGTGATCGACGGCACGCAGCATCAGCGGTTCACCAGCAAGAAACCCGCCGCCAATCCTGAACGTCACTTCGACATTTCTGCCTTCAAGCAGCACCGGAGCATTGGCGGGCGGCGGCGCCTTGCTGCCGGTCGGCTCGGACGCCAGCAGCATTTTCGTGTAGGCATGCTGGGGATTGACGAAGATGGCCTCCGCCTCCCCCTCCTCGACAACCTCGCCCTGGCGCATGACATAGACCCGGTCGGCAAAGCGGCGGACGATGCCAAGATCGTGGGTGATGAAGACGATCGCCATGCCGAGCTTGCGCTGCAATTCGGCCAGAAGCATCAGGATCTGCGCCTGGATGGTCACGTCGAGCGCCGTCGTCGGCTCGTCGGCGATCAATATGTCAGGGTCGTTGGCGAGCGCCATCGCGATCATCACACGCTGGCGCTGGCCACCGGACATTTCATGCGGATAGGATTTCATCCGCCGCTCGGGATCGGGAATATGCACCAGCCGCAGCAGCTTGAGCGCCTCTTCCCGCGCGTCGGGGGCATTCAGGCCCCGGTGCCGGCGGATCGGCTCGATCAACTGATTGCCAATCGAATAGAGCGGATCGAGCGAAGTCATCGGCTCCTGAAAGATCATGCTGATCTTGCGGCCACGAACCTGGTTGAGCTCGGATTTGCTAAGCGTCAGAAGATTGCGGCCGCGATAATCGACGCTGCCTGTCGCTTCCCCATTCGATGCCAGCAGGCTCATCGCCGCCATCATCGTCTGGCTTTTGCCGGACCCGGATTCGCCAACCACGGCAACGGTCTCGCCAGATTTGACATGGATGTTGATGCCCTTGACTGCTTCGACGGCGCCGTCAAGCGTGCGGAAGCGGACACGCAGATCCTTGACGCTGAGGATCGTTTCGGAAGCAGCCATCTCGGCGATCCCCATCTTAGCGATCCCTTGGGTCAAGTGCGTCGCGCAGGCCGTCGCCGACGAAATTCAGCGCGAACAGCGTCGAGACGAGGAAGAAGGCGGGGAACAGGAGCAGCCAGTTGGCGGTGCCGATGTTCTTGGCGCCGACCGAGATCAGCACGCCCCAGCTGGTCATCGGCTCCTGCACGCCGAGCCCCAGGAATGACAGGAAACTCTCCAGGATGATGACCTGCGGCACCAGCAGCGTCATGTAGATGACCACCGGGCCGAGCAGATTGGGAATGACGTGGCGCAGCAGGATACCGCGCTGGCCGACACCCATGGCTTCCGCCGCCTGGACATACTCCTGCCGGCGGATCGACAGCGCCTGGCCGCGCACGATCCGCGCCATGTCGAGCCACAGCACGGCGCCGACCGCCAGGAACATCAGCACGAAGTTGCGGCCGAAGAACACCACCAGCATGATGACGAAGAAGATGAAGGGCAAGGAATAGAGCACGTCGACGATGCGCATCATCACCTCGTCGATTTTGCCGCCGGCAAAGCCGGCCGCGGCCCCGTAGACCACGCCGATGACCACCGCCACGACACCCGCGAGCAGGCCGATGGCCAGCGATATGCGCCCGGCCATCAGCGTGCGCGACAATAGGTCCCGGCCGGTGTTGTCGGTGCCGAACAGGAAATATTGCTGCTTGATCGAGGCGCTCATCGTCGCTTCAAGACCGTCGGGCGACTTGCTCTCGATCTTGGTGCCGTCAAAGGCATCGGAACGGTCGAGATAACGGATGTTGCGATCGTCGATCGGCCTGGTCGACTTGACGGTGACGAAGACCTGGTTGCCTTCCTGCCGCCACTCCTTGATCTCAACCCGCATGCGCTTGATCGCTTCGGTAAGCGCCGTCTCGACCATGTCGGCCTTCGGATAGGCTGACAGGCTTGGCGGCATGCGCACATAGTCGGCATAGATGGTAGTGTATTGATGTGGCACGAACCACGGCCCGAATACGCTGACGACACCGATCAGGGCAAGGTAGTACAGGCTGAACATGGCGGCGCGATTGGCCTTGAGACGCGCCCAGGCATCCCCCCAGAGTGAACGGGCGATGACGGCGGGGGCGGCTGTGGCTGCGATGTCAGTCATAGCGCACCCTCGGATCGACGACCGCGTACATGACGTCGACGATCAGGTTGAAGACAATGGTAAAGATGGCGATCACCACCACCGTTCCCATCACCAGCGTGTAGTCACGATTGAGCGCGGCATCGACGAAATAGCGGCCAACGCCTGGAATGGAGAAGATCGTCTCGACAATGACCGAGCCGGTCAGCAATGCCGCCGCCGCCGGACCGGTGAGGGAGACGATCGGCAGGATGGCGCCGCGCAGCGCGTGCTTGACCACCACCGACCAATCGGACAGGCCGAGCGCGCGCGCCGTGCGGATGTGATGGGACCGCAAGGATTCGATCATCGAGCCACGCATCAGCCGGGCGACGATGGCGATCTGCGGCAGAGCGAGCGTCAACACCGGACCGACCTTGTTGATGAAAGCGCCATCGCCCCACCCACCGATCGGCAGCAGCCTCCAGGTCAGCCCGAACAGGAGTTGGATCACCGGCGCGATGACGAAGGTTGGGATGGTGCTGCCGGCCGTCGCCAGCGCGATCACCGTATAGTCGCCAAGCTTGTTCTGGTTAAGCGCCGCAATGGTGCCGAGCACACAACCGAGCAGCAGCGCCAGGACGAGCGCCGAGGCGCCGAGCTGAACCGATATAGGCAGGCCCTTGGCGAAGAGTTCGGTGACGGTGAAGTCCGGCATGTTGTAGCTCGGGCCGAAATTGCCGCGCAGCAGATTGCCGAGATAATGGACGAATTGCAGCCAGAGCGGGTCGTTGAGGCCGAACTGGGCTTCGAGATTGGCCTTGATCTCGGGGCTCAGCCCCCGCTCTTGGTTGAATGGGCCGCCCGGCGCGACGCGCATCAGGAAAAACGCCATGGTCACAATGACGAACAGCGTCGGGATGGCGGTCAGAAGCCGCCGTAATACGTATCGCAGCATCGGTGCCCCGCTTGATCCAGAGCAACGCGCGTCCAGCCGGACGGTTGCGCTCTAGCCTTCAAATCTTCGCACCGACATACCGAAAATCGATTCCGGTTTCCGGACCGATGCGATGGCCAACCAGCACCGCCGCGCATTGAGTTGCGCGGCGGCCCGGCTAAGGATCAGTCCTTACTGATGAAGCGGGACGGATGGATATCCATCACATTGTCGTCGAAGCCATGCAGCTTCGAGGAAACGATGTCGTGGAAGCTGTAGTAGAGAAGCGGAATGTTACCGACGTCATCGACAAGGATGCGCTCGGCCTCAGCGAGGTCCTTCATGCGCTCTTCCGGCTTACCGCCGGCAGCCGCCGCCTTGTCCATGGCCGCTTCATATGCCGGGCTGACATAGCTCGAATAGTTGTTACCGCTGGCCTTGCGGGTGATGCCGAGGAAGGTCTCCGGATCCTTGTAGTCGGCGATCCAGGCGGCACGCGCCACGTCGTAGTCGCCCTTCTGCTCGAGGAAGGAGTAGTGGGTCTTGGTGTCGGTGTTGACGAGCGAGACGTCGACGCCGAGCGGCTTCAACTGTTCCTGGATGGCGACGGCCGTGTTCTTGTGGTTTTCCGACGTGTTGTAGCGGATCTCCATCTTCAAGGGATGCTCGGGCGTATAGCCGAGTTTCTCGAGGGTCTTCTTGGCAGCGTCCTCGCGGTCGATCTGCGACATGTCGGCGTATTTGGCCGTTGCCGGCGAGTAGCCCGCGATGCCCGGAGGCACCATCGAATAGCCAGGCAGCATCGAGTTCTGCCAGACCTTCTCGGCGAGGAAGTCGCGGTCGATCGCCATCGAGATGGCGTTGCGCAGTTCGACATTGTCCCACGGCGCCTTGTCGGTCTTGATCGCATAATAATAGGTGCCGAGATAAGGTCCGACGCGGACCTGGTCGCCGAACTTGGTCTTGAGGTCAGCGAGCTGTTCGGTCGGCAGGTCGCCGTAGCTGTCGAGTTCGCCGGCCTCGAAGCGCTTCATCGCCGATGAGCGGTCTTCGGTCGGGATATAGTTGACGACGTCCATCTTGACGGTCGCGGCGTCCCAGAATTTCGGATTCTTGACCAGCTTCATGTGGTCGTTGGGAATCCACTCGGCCAGCGTATAGGCGCCGTTCGAAACGAGATTACCCGCCTTGATCCAGTCGGCGCCGAGCTTGTCGATCGAAGCCTTGTTGACCGGATAGGTGGCCTGATGGGTCAGCATCTCCAGGAAGTAAGGCGTCGGCGCCTTCAGCGTGACTTCGAGGGTATTTGCATCAATCGCTTTGACACCCATATCCTCCGGCTTGCCCTTCTTGGTGTTGACGTCCTCCGCACCCTTCACCGGGTACAGCATCGAGGCGTATTCGGCAGCGGTGGCCGGGTCTTCCAGCCGACGAAACGAATAGACGAAGTCGTCCGCCGTCACCGGGCTGCCATCCGACCAGAGGCCATCCTTGCGCAGCTTGAAGGTGTAGACAGTGCCGTCGTCGGACACTGTCCAGCTTTCGGCCGCGCCCGGAATGAGGTTCGTCTTCTGGTCATGCATGACCAGGCCCTGGAACAGGTCGCGTATGATATCGGCTTCGTAGACTGTCGAGGTCTTGTGCGGATCGACCGTCTCCGCTTCGGCGGCGCTGCCTCTGTTATAGACGGTCTCGGCGAAAGCCGGCGTGTAGAACGTGCCGGCGGCCAGCGCCATGGTCGTGGCGAGCACCGTCGCCTTCAGCATGTTTTTCAGCATGAAGTTCTCCCTGTCGGCGCTGCCGTTGGCGCGCCTATTAAGTGTTGACGCCCTGGAGCCGATATCTGACCCCTTTGAGCGCGCCGCTGGTTCCCGTCCTGCGGCTCGTGCCCAGACACTAACGCGGAGAATTTGTATTTCAACAGACTCTCTGGGTCACCCAAAGTAAGGCGGACGAAAGCTATGGCGTGGCCGCTGAAACACCAGCCGAAACCAGAAGCTTGACTTGGTTTCTTCACCTCGACGCCATTTTTCACCGCGAATCGGAGCCACGCCAGTTTGCCGGAATGTCTTAATGCGTTCTTAAGCAACCACAGGTTACATTACGATTGCCTTCTATACAGTTCGATCTCAGACGCGTGGCGGCTATGAGCAACGGAGCAAGTAAATTGCCCAAAGTCTTTCATTTGGTGCGAAAATTTCAAGAAGAACGTGGAACTTCAGCGGTTGAATTTGCCTTACTCTCGCCGATCTTCATTCTTCTTCTACTCGGAATGGTTGCATACGGTATATATTTCGGCGCCGCCAACTCGATCCAGCAGATCGCAGCGGATGCGGCCCGCACGGCCATTGCCGGGCTGAACCAGACCGAGCGCCAGACGCTCGTGGCCAGCTTCGTCACCAACAATGCCGGCGGATATCCCTTCGTGGATGTCAGCAAGTTGACCTACCAGGCCAACGACAGCGCGGCCGATGGAAGCCAGTTCGTGGTGGCCATCCAGTACGATGCCCGCAACCTGCCGATCTGGAACCTTTTCCCGGGCATAGCCATGCCCGGGACCACCATCAAGCGCCAGTCAACGATTAGGGTCGGGGGCATTTAAATGCTGCTGCATGCGTGCAATGGGATCGGTCGGCTTGCCCGGTTGATGCTGGGTGACAGGAAAGCGAACTTCACCGTCATGGCGGCATTGAGCGCGCCGGTGGCGCTGGCGCTGGCCGCGGTGGCCATCGACGAAGCCTCGATCTACACCGAGCGCCGCGAAGCACAGGCAATGGTGGATCTGGCGGCGATCACCGCCGCCTCGAACATGACCAAAGTCAACACCGCGGTTGTCACCACGCTGACCGACAACGGCATGCCAGGGGTTGTCGTTCAAAGCTCGGGACAGACGATCGAGCCGGCGGCCGGCAAAACCGTCGTGACGGTCACACCCGGGCGATATGTGGCATCCGGCGCCAATGTGGGCCAGCGTTTCCAGGCCAGCGTAACACCCTACAATGCCGTCCGTGTCACCCTGAAGAAGATCCCGGCCCGCTATTTCGCGAGTTCGCTGATCCCCACTCCCGTCATCGGCACCCAAGCCATCGCCAGCATGACGCCGCAGGCGACGTTCTCGGTCGGATCGAGGCTCGCCAGCCTCGATGGCGGTATCCTCAACGCGCTTCTCGGCGGACTTCTCGGCAGCAACATCTCGCTCAGCGTCATGGACTACAACGCGCTGCTCTCTGCGGATGTGAGCGTGCTCTCCTTCGTCGACGGCCTTGCCACACAGTTGAACCTGACCGGCGTATCGTATACGGATGTGCTGGCATCGAAGGCGACCGTCGGCCAAATCGCCACGGCCATGGCCAATGTGCCGGGGCTTGGCAACACGGCCAAGGTCGCCCTGCAGACGATCGCTTCCAAGTCGACCAGCACGGTCAAGATCCCGCTCAGTCATCTGGTCGATCTCGGCTCCGTCGGCAAGTTGGGCCTCGGCCAAAAGCCGGCCGGCCTTGGCGTCGATGCCAGTGCGATGGGCATGCTGACCGCCGCCGCCGGACTGGCAAACGGTTCGAAGCAGGTCGACGTCGCGCTCGGCGCCGCCATTCCGGGGGTGCTGTCGACCACGCTCGCCATCGCTATCGGCGAACCGCCGCAATCCTCGCCATGGCTGGCGGTTGGCGAGGTCGGCGCCATTGTGCGGACGGCGCAGACCCGCATCAAGCTAATAGTGAAGATCGGGGGCGGCAACAAAAATGTCGGAGGCGGTATCACCTTGGTATCGGTCAGTTTGCCCCTGCATGTCGAAGTCGCCTATGCCGAGGCCAAGCTCATGGACATAAGTTGTCCAACAGGCCCTGACAGTATCAAGGTCACCGTTGCTACACGTCCCGGTATCGTCGAAGGACATCTCGGTGACAGCAGCAGCGCCGGCTTTGCCGATTTCACCAATAAGGAGACGTTTTCCAACACCGAAATCGCGGCCGTGAAACTTCTGCTCATCCCCGTGGTGTCCGTAGTGGGCTCGGCGGCGTTTAACATGGCCAATAACCCCGCGACGACGCTGACTTTCAACAAGGCCGACATCGATGCCAAGACGATAAGGACCGCTTACACGCAAAACTTTACCCAATCGTTGACTACGTCGCTGGTCAGCGGCCTGTCGCTGACGGCGAATTTACTCGGCCTGCCGCTGAATCTGGACGCCCTTCTGGGATTTGTGAAGCCGCCGGTGGTGGCACTTCTGAACAGCGTGGCAGCCCCGATCGATACCTTGCTTGCCAACCTGCTTGGAGCCCTTGGCGTGCGTCTCGGCGAGGCGGATGTCCGGGTCACCGGTGCGACTTGTGGACGCTCCGTGCTGGTGCAGTAGAGCAGTCGAGGCATCAGTCGAGCCTACCGAGGAAGCATCCAAGTCCCGGCAGCAAAAGCTCGACCTCCCTGGTTAGCGAGGCATCGCCGTCAAGTTCCGTAACCACTCCGATGTCCCCCGGCAACGGCCAATTGGCCGATCCCCCGCCGAAATTGAAGACACAGAGCAGTCTTTCGCCGCCGCCCTCGCGAATGAAAGCAAGCAGGTCACCCTCGGCGTCGAGAAATCGGATCGAGCCTGACACCAGCGCCTCATGCTTCCCGCGCAAGGCCAGCGTGGTCCGATAGGACTTCAGCACCGAGGCCGTGTCGGCATTCTGGACGTCGACCGCGCGGGCGCGATGGCTGGCCGGTATCGGCAGCCACGGCCTGGCCGTGGAGAAGCCCGCATTGTCGGCGCCGGCCTCCCAGACCATTGGCGTGCGACACCCATCCCTGCCCTTGACGCCTGGCCAGAAGCGGATGCCGACGGGATCGCGCAGATCCTCATAGGCCAGCTCCGCCTCCTCCAGGCCCAACTCCTCGCCCTCATAGAGGCAGATCGAGCCGCGCAGGCAGGCGAGCAGCATGATCGAGAATCTTGCGACCGCATCGGGATCGCTGTCCGGCCTTGTCCAGCGGCTGACATGGCGCACCACATCATGGTTGGAGAACGCCCAACAGACCCAGCCGTCGGAGACGGCCGCCTCGAAGGCTGCGACGCAGCCACGCACATGCGCGGCCGAGAACTGCGGACCGAGCAGGTCGAAGGTGTAACACATATGCAGCTTGTCGCCGCCTGAGGTGTAGGCGGCGAGCGTCTGCAACGAGCGGCCTTCATCGCCGATTTCGCCGACCGCGGCGCGGTCGTCATATTCATCGAGCAGCGCCCTGAAGCGGCGCAGGAACGCCAGGTTTTCGGGCTGCGTCTTGTCGAACAGATGCTCCTGGTAGAGGTAGGTGTTGGTCTCGCCGTTGGTGCCGGCGACGCTCGACGCCAGGGGCGGATTGCTGCGCAGCCAGCGGTCGTGGACATAGTAATTGACCGTATCGAGCCGGAAGCCATCGACGCCGCGCTCCAGCCAGAACCGCACCGTGTCGAGAAGCGCGTCCTGGACCTCCGGATTGTGGAAATTCAGGTCGGGCTGCGAGGCAAGGAAATTGTGCATGTAATACTGCCGGCGGGTCGAATCCCATTCCCAGGCCGGGCCACCGAACACGGAGAGCCAGTTGTTGGGCGCCCCGCCATCGGGCTTGGTATCGGCCCAGACATACCAGTCCGACTTGGGGTTATCGCGGCTGGCGCGGCTTTCGGCAAACCAGTCGTGCTTGTCGGACGAATGCGACAGCACCTGGTCGATGACGATCTTCAGGCCGAGGCGATGCGCCTCGGCGACCAGCGCATCGAAGTCCTCGAGCGTGCCGAACATCGGATCGACATCGCAGTAATCCGACACGTCGTAGCCCATATCGGCCATCGGCGACTTGAAGAAAGGCGACAGCCAGACTGCGTCGACACCAAGCGAAGCGACATGAGCGAGCCTCGACGTAATGCCGGCGAGATCGCCGCTGCCGTTGCCGGTCGTGTCCTGGAAGGAGCGCGGATAGATCTGGTAGATGACGCAACCGCGCCACCATCCGGTCTTGTCACCTGCCGCCATTGCGCTTCTCCCCTTTGCCGGCTTGCGCTCGTTCGATCATGAAGATCACCGCCCGTCCCGATATCGGTCGCGAGCTGTCCGCTGGCTCGGCGGTTTCGAGGGCTGGCACCCAGCAAAATCCTTCACGCTCAGGCAAGGTGAACATGCAGGCCCGACGATCGCCGTTGACGAGCACCGCAAGACGGCGCTCGTCGTCGCTGGCGCCACCCAGGATCATGACAAGACGGTGCTGCTGCGGATCTTGCCAGCCTTGTCCATCGAGCGGCGTGCCCGTTTCGGTCAGCCATGCGACGTCCGGCGTCCCCGAACCTGCCTGCGGCTGGCCAGTTAGGAAGCTTGTATCGAAGAGCGCCGGCATCGACCGGCGCAGCCTCGAGAGTTCCACCGTGTAGCGCTCCAGCGCCTGGTCACGGCCGGCCCAGACGAGCCAGGTGATCTCGTTGTCCTGCGCATAGGCGTTGTTGTTGCCTTGCTGGGTGCGGCCGAATTCGTCGCCCGCGGTCAGCATGATGGTGCCGCGTGAGGCAAACAGCGTGGCGAGCAGCGCGCGCTGATCGTTCAGGCGAGCAGTTGGTACGGCCGGATCGTCCGCATCCCCTTCGACGCCGTTGTTCCAGGACAGGTTTTCATTGTGGCCGTCGCGGTTCTGCTCGCCATTGGCTTCGTTGTGCTTGCGCTCGTAGCGCACGATATCGGCGAGCGTCATGCCGTCATGGGCGGCGATGAAATTGACGGTCCGACTGGCGTTTTGCCTGTTCGTTGCGAACACATCGGACGAACCGGCAAGCCGGGTCGCCAGCGCACCGACCATGCCGGCGTCGCCGCGCCAGAAGCGTCTGACATCGTCGCGATACTTGTCGTTCCATTCGAGGAAGGGCGGCGGGAAATTACCGAGCTGATAGCCGTCGGAACCGATGTCCCACGGCTCGGCGATCAACACCCGATCGGCCAGCAGCGGGTCGTCGCGCATCGCTCTCAGCAACGACGCCTCGGCATCGAATGTTCCTTCGACCCTGCCCAAAATGGGCGCCAGGTCGAAGCGGAAGCCGTCGACGCCGGCATCCCTGACGAAATGGCGAAGCGTGTCGAGGACCATCTCCTGGACGACAGGATGGTCGCAAGCGACCGTGTTGCCGGTGCCGGTATCGTTGGCCAGCCCGCCGTCTGATGAGTGCCGGTAGTAGGCCTGGTTGTCCAGACCGCGCAGCGACAACGTCGGGCCAAGCCAGTCGCTCTCGCCGGTGTGGTTGAAGACGAGGTCGAGGATGACGCCGATGCCAGCCTCGCGCAGCACGGCGACCGTGTTTCGCAACTCCATGATGCCGCCCGGCGCCAAACGCGGATCGAGGGCCATGAAAGTCACGGGATTGTAGCCCCAGGCATTGCGCAGCCCGAGCGGCGGCAAATGTCGCTCATCGATCGACGCGGTCACCGGCATCAGTTCGACCGCGCCAACCCCGAGTTTTTTCAGATGCTCGATAACCGCCGGGTGAGCAAGTGCGGCGACTGTTCCGCGCAATTTTTCGGGAATGTCCGGATGCAGCATGGTGAAGGCGCGCACCGGCACTTCGTAAATAAGGCCGCCCGGCTGGAATAGCGGCGGGGCAGCCTGCACCGGCTTCGGCAGCGCAGCGGCAATCGCCTTCGGCATCAGCGGTGCGGTATCGGCGCCCTCGCCCCGGCGCTGGGCCAGCCGCCAGTCATAGACATAGGACCTGTCGATCTCGACGGCGTAAGGATCGGTCAGGAGCTTGGCAGGGTCGAACCACAGCCCGCGCTCCGGCGCGTAGTCGCCATCGGCGCGAAAGCCGTAGCGGATGCCCTGGCCAAGGCCCGCAACGAACAGCGCATGGACGCCCTCACCTTCCGGCTGCAGTTCGAGCCGTTCGATTTCCCGATTGCCCTGCTCGTCGAAGATCGAGAGCCAGAGCCGACGGGCGGCCTGCGACCAAGCGGCAAAGCGGATGCCTTCGCGGGTGACGGTGGCGCCGAGCTGGGTCACTGGAAAATACCGCCAAGGTTAGCGCGAGGCACCCCCCTCTGCCCTGCCGGGCATCTCCCCCTCAAGGGGGGAGATCGGACCGTCGCATCGCTTTCGCCAACGGCCAACGCAGCATGAGGAACGAGGCGCTGAAACTGCCGATCTCCCCCCTTGAGGGGGAGATGGCCGGCAGGCCAGAGGGGGGTGCAGCGCCATACGCCCGTCATTATCTAACCTGGCGCTCTGCGAGAGCTATGGGCGCGTGCAGCGCCACCCTCAAGTAATCACACTTGGCTCGGCGCGGCCGGTATGGCTGTGAATCCCGGCAATATCATCGGCCGCGGCTATCACATCGGCAAGGGCGGCCTGGGTGTCGAGGTCGTGCCTCGACTTGTCCGACTCGTAGCGCTCGATATAGACGCGCAGCGTGGCACCTGACGTGCCGGTGCCGGACAGCCGAAAGACCACCCGCGAACCGCCTTCGAACAGCACCCTGATGCCCTGATGCTCGCTGATCGAACCGTCGACGGGATCGTGGTAGGCAAAGTCGTCGGCGCTGGCGATTGTCATGCCGCGCACGCTGGCACCCGGCAGCGCGCCGAGCTTGGCGCGCAGTTCGTCGACCAATGCGTTGGCGCGGTCGCTCTCAACCTCTTCATAATCGTGCCGCGAATAGTAGTTGCGACCGTAGGTCGCCCAGTGCTCGGCGACGATCTGCTTGCAGCTTTCGCCCCGCGCGGCAAGGATGTTGAGCCACAAAAGCACCGCCCAAAGGCCGTCCTTTTCGCGGACGTGGTTGGAACCGGTGCCGGCACTTTCCTCGCCGCAGATCGTCGCCATGTCGGCGTCGAGCAGATTGCCGAAGAACTTCCAGCCTGTCGGCGTCTCATAGAGGGCGATGCCGAGTTTTTCGGCGACGCGGTCGGCAGCGCCACTGGTCGGCATCGAGCGGGCGATGCCCTTCAGCCCGCCCTTGTAGCCGGGCGCCAGGCGGGCGTTGGCGGCAAGCATGGCAACCGAGTCCGACGGGGTGACGAAAATGCCCTTGCCGATGATCAGATTGCGGTCACCGTCGCCATCCGAGGCAGCGCCGAAATCCGGCGCGTCTGGTCCCATCATCTCGTCATAGAGGTGCTTGGCATGGACGAGGTTCGGGTCCGGGTGATGGCCGCCGAAATCCGGCAGCGGCTTGAAATTGCGGCAGGTGCCGTTGGGCGCGCCGAGCCGGTTTTCCAGGATCTCCTTGGCGTAGGGGCCGGTCACCGCGTGCATGGCGTCGAAGCGCATGCGGAAGCCGGATTTGAACAGTTTGCGCAGGGCATCGAAATCGAACAGGCTTTCCATCAGTTCGGCATAGTCGGCGACCGGGTCGATGACCTCGACCGTCATGCCGGCGGCCTTGACCGTGCCTGTTGTGTCGATGTCGATCGGATCGATGTCGGCGATCTTGAAGCTCGAAATCGCCCTGGTCTTTTCGAAGATCACGTCGGTCAGCTTTTCCGGCGCCGGGCCGCCATTGCCGGCATTGTACTTGATGCCGAAATCCTCATGCGGACCGCCCGGATTGTGGCTGGCCGACAGGATGATGCCGCCAAAGGTCTTGTATTTGCGGATGACATGCGAGGCGGCCGGCGTCGACAGGATACCGCCCTGCCCGACCATCACCTTGCCGAAGCCGTTGGCGGCTGCCATGGCGATGGCCTTCTGGATGACCTCGCGGTTGTAGAAGCGGCCATCGCCGCCGATCACCAGGGTCTTGCCCTTGAAACCGTCGAGCGCGTCGAAGATCGACTGGATGAAATTCTCGGCATAGTGCTCCTGCTGAAAGACAGGCACCTTCTTGCGCAGGCCCGACGTGCCGGGCTTCTGTTCGGAATAAGGCTTGGTGGGGACGGTGCGTATCATGCTTCAGGCAACCCTTTTCGAAAGCAGAGAGCGATAGAGTTCGACATATTTTTCCGCGCTCTTGTCCCATGACACATCGGCCTTCATGCCCTGGCGCTGCAACGATTCCCAGACCGCCGGACTGGCATGTGCGTCGACGAGGCGGCGGATGGCGTGCAGCAAGGCACCGCCATTGTTGGGCGCGAACTGGAAGCCGGTGGCGACGCCGGCCGAAACGGCAGCCTCATTGGCGTCGATTACCGTGTCGGCAAGGCCGCCGGTGCGGGCAACCACGGGTACGCAGCCATAGCGCAGGCCGTAAAGCTGCGTCAGCCCGCACGGTTCGAAGCGCGAGGGAATGACGATGGCGTCGCAGCCGCCTTGCATGATGTGCGACAGCCCCTCGTCGTAGCCGACGACGACCCCAATGCGGCCGCGATGCCGGGCGGCGGCGGCGAGCAGCGCGCCTTCGAGGCCGGCATCGCCCGAGCCGAGGATGGCCAGGCGCGCGCCGGTCGCAACAATGCCGTCGACCGCTGTCGCCAAGGTATCCATGCCCTTTTGCCAGGTCAGGCGGCTGACGACGCAGACGATCGGGCTGTCGTCGCGCTCAAGGCTGAAGCGGTCTTCCACGGCAACCCTGTTGGGCGCGCGCGCCTTCAGCGTGCTAGCCGTATAGGTGGACACCAGGTGCTTGTCGGTTTCCGGATCCCAGATGTCGGTGTCGATGCCGTTGACTATGCCATAGAGATCGCTGGAGCGCATGTTGATGAGGCCGTCGAGGCCCATGCCGAATTCCGCCGAGCGGATCTCCTGCGCGTAGGTCGGACTGACCGTGGTGATCGCCCAGGCGGCCTGCAGGCCGGCCTTGAGGAAGCCGACACCGCCATAATATTCGACGCCGTCGAGCGCCATCGCCGCTGCCGGCAGGCCGAGTTCGCCAAAGATGGCGGCGCCGAACTGGCCCTGGAAAGCGAGGTTGTGGACAGTCATCATCGATGGCACGCCGACCGCCTTGCCGTAGCGCATATAGGCCAGCGTCATCGCCGACTGCCAGTCATGGGCGTGGACGATGTCGGGCTGGTAGCCCGAGATGGCGCCACCGGCAATGTCGCCGCCGACCTGGCTCAACGCCGCGAAACGCCGCCAATTGTCTGGCCAGTCCACGCCGGTGGCGTTGCCGTAGGGACCGCCGGGACGGTCGAACAGATGCGGCGCATCGAGCACGAACAGTTCGAGCCCGGCAAGCTGGACGGAATGGACGGCAGCCTTGCCACCCTGCAGCAAGGGATATTGCAGAACCGCCCGCTTCTTCTTGAAGGCAGCCATGACGGTCGGAAAACCGGGAATGAGCGTGCGCATGGTCACGCCCTTGGCGGCAAGCGCGATGGGCAGCGCGCCGGTCACGTCGGCAAGCCCTCCGGTCTTGATCAGCGGAAAGATCTCGGGCGTGACCGACAGAACCTGCATGCGTTAGAGCCCCAGCTTGTCGATCATGTCCTGGGTGACCAGGCAGATGCCTTTCTCCGAGACCCGAAAGCGCTTGGCGTCGAGGACGGGATCTTCGCCGACCACCAGGCCTTCCGGTATCCTAACACCATGGTCGATGACCACGCGCTTCAACTTTGCGTTCCGGCCGACATGAACGTCGGGCAGCATGACGACTTCTTCCAGCGTCGAAAAGGAATTGATGCGCGCGCCGGTGAAGATCAGGCTTCTTTTGAGCGACGCACCGGAGACGATGCAGTCGCCCGAGACAAGCGAGGACACGGCCGAACCGCGGCGGCCATCCTCGTCATGCACGAACTTTGCCGGCGGCTTCAATTCGGCATAGGTCCAGATCGGCCAGTCGCGGTCGTAGAGGTCGAGTTCAGGCGTGATGTCGGTCAGGTCGATATTGGCTTCCCAATAGGCGTCGACCGTTCCGACGTCGCGCCAGTAGGCCTCGTTCTCGGCGGTCGAGCGGACGCAGGATTTGGCGAAGCGATGCGCGATCGCCTTACCGTGCTGGACGATATAGGGGATGATGTCCTTGCCGAAGTCGCGACTTGAGCCCGGCTCGGCCGCATCGCGGCGCAATTGCTCCATCAGGAATTTGGTCTTGAACACGTAGATGCCCATCGAAGCCAGCGCGAATTCCGGCTTATCGGGAATGCCGGGCGGATCGGCGGGTTTTTCGACAAAGGCGATGATGTTGTCCTTGGCATCGACATGCATGACGCCGAAGCCGGTGGCTTCCATGCGCGGCACTTCGAGGCAGCCGACGGTGACATCGGCATTGGCGTCGACGTGCTGGCGAAGCATCATCTCGTAGTCCATCTTGTAGATGTGGTCGCCGGCCAAGATCACCATGTATTCGGGCCCGTAGGCCTCGATGATGTCGATGTTCTGATAAACGGCGTCGGCGGTGCCTTCATACCACTGCGTTTCCGAGACGCGCTGGCTGGCCGGCAGGATGTCGAAACTCTCGTTTCGCTCGGGCCGCAGGAAGTTCCAGCCGCGCTGCAGATGACGGATCAGCGAATGCGCCTTGTACTGGGTGGCAACGCCAAGGCGGCGAATGCCGGAATTCAGAGCATTGGAGAGCGCGAAGTCGATAATGCGCGTCTTGCCGCCGAAATATACGGCCGGCTTGGCACGCCGGTCGGTCAGTTCCCTGAGGCGGCTCCCACGGCCGCCGGCCAATACATAGGCCATGGCATCGCGCGCCAGCGGCTGGGTCCGTTTCAAGTCTGCCATTTCTACCCTCCCAAGTTACTCGATATCGCCGTTTTACTCAGTCTCGACGGGCTCAGTCGGCAACGAGCTCGAGCATGATCGTCGACAGCGGCGGCAAAAGCATCGTCGCGGAGATGCTTCCTCCCTCCGCCCGTGCCTCGACCATGCCGCCATTGCCCTTGCCGGACCCGCCATATTCGGAAGCGTCGGTGTTGATGATTTCGCGCCATTTGCCTGATATCGGCAACGGCACGCGATAATTGTCACGCGGCACCGGCGTGAAATTGGAAATGACGGCCACCGGGCTGCCGCCCGGTGCACTGCGCAGCCAGGCAAAAACCGAATTCTGGCTGTCATCGACGATCAGCCAGGAAAACCCTTCCGGCTCACAATCACGGCCATGCAGGGCCGGGCGCGAACGGTAGAGATAGTTGAGATCGCGCACCGTCTGCCAGACGCCGCGATGCGGCCGGAATTCAAGCAGGTTCCAGTCGAGCGCGCGCGCCTCGCTCCATTCGCGGCGCTGCGCGAACTCCTGCCCCATGAAAAGCAGCTTCTTGCCGGGATAGCCCCACATGAAAGCGTAGTAGGCGCGCAGCGTCGCAAACTTCTGCCAATCGTCGCCGGCCATCTTGCCAAGCAACGTGCCTTTGCCGTGCACGACCTCGTCATGCGAGAGCGGCAGCACGAAATTCTCGGAGAAGGCGTAAGTCAGGCCGAAGGTGAGGTCGTTGTGGTGGTGCTTTCGGAAGATCGGTTCCTTGGAGAAATACTCCAGCGTGTCGTGCATGAAGCCCATATTCCACTTGAAGCCGAAGCCCAGCCCGCCTTCATGCACCGGTGCCGAGACCTTCGGCCAAGAGGTCGATTCCTCGGCGATGGTCATCACGCCCGGATGGTGGCCGTAGACCTCCTTGTTCATCTTCTGCAGGAAGCTGACCGCCTCAAGGTTCTCGCGGCCGCCTTTCTCGTTGGGGATCCATTCGCCGGCCTTGCGCGAATAGTCGAGGTATAGCATCGAGGCGACCGCATCGACGCGAAGTCCGTCGACATGGTATTTCTCGGCCCAGAACAACGCATTGTTGACTAGGAACGACACCACCTCGCGGCGGCCGAAATTGTAGATCGCGGTGTTCCAGTCGGGATGAAACCCCTTGCGCGGATCGGCATGTTCATAGAGCGCGGTGCCATCGAAATTGGCCAGGCCGTGCTCATCGACCGGGAAATGCGCCGGCACCCAGTCGAGAATAACGCCGACGCCGGCACGGTGGGCGCCGTCGACGAAGCGGGCAAAGCCGTCCGGATCGCCAAAGCGGGCCGATGGCGCGTAGAGCCCGGTCGTCTGGTAGCCCCAGGACGGGTCATAGGGATGTTCAGAGATCGGCATGAATTCGATATGGGTGAAGCCGGTCTCGACCACATAGGGGATGAGCCGGTCGGCCAGTTCGTCCCATGACAGGAACGTACCGTCGTCGCGAAGCTGCCAGGAACCGGCATGGACCTCATAGATCGAAATGGCTTCGCGCCGGTGATCGGCATTGCGCCAGAAATTGCGATGCGCCTCATCGCCCCACTCATGCGCCGGCGGCACAGCAACGACCGAAGCGGTGGCCGGACGCAGTTCGGATTTGAAGGCGAACGGATCGGCCTTCAGCGGCAGCCTGACGCCGTCGGGGCCGATGATCTCGTATTTGTAGGGCCGGCCAGCACCGATATCGGGAATGAACACCTCCCAGATGCCGGTGTCGCGGCGGTCGCGCATCGAGTGCCGGCGGCCGTCCCATTCGTTGAAATCGCCGACCACAGAGACACGCCGCGCATTGGGAGCCCAGACGGCGAAATGCACGCCGGTGGCGCCTTCGTGCTCGATGACATGAGCGCCGAGCTTGTCGAACAGCCTGAGATGCGATCCCTCGGCGATGTAGTAGTCGTCCATCGGCCCGAGCACCGGACCGAACGAATAGGGATCGGTCAGCCACCAGTCGCCGCCGGCATTGCGCGCGTGATAGCGAAGCGGTTGCCGCTTCTTGATCGAGAGCTTGCCTTCGAAAAAGCCGCCATCGTCGCGCCTGGACAATTCACCCGCGATGGTGCCGGTCAGCGTATAAGCGGTGACGAATTCGGCATTCGGAACAAAGCAGCGGGCCACAAAACCCTTCCCAGCCTCCTGAACACCGAGAACGGCAAACGGATCGCCATGCGTACCGGCAACAATCGCCGCAACATCGCTGGCTGCCGCCAGTCCGTCCGGCCCGCTTGTCGCAGCGGTCGCGCGCGGCTTCTTCATCAGGCAGTGTCCCTCCCCAGGCACCGAGTGTTTGTTTCTAGTGGTGTGATCCGACTTTTAAGTTCACACCACCGGGACCACATTGTTTGCGGCCTCATGCAATCACATCAGGCAGGCACGTTCCAGATTTCTTTCGCATATTGGCGGATCGTGCGATCGGAGGAGAACCAGCCGACACGCGCCACATTGCGGATTGCCCTGGCGTACCAGTCGGGACTGTTGCGCCAGACCGCATCGACCTCGCGCTGGGCGGTGGCATAGGCATCGAAATCGGCGGCGACCATGAACCAGTCGCTGTTGTAGAGACCGTTGACGAGGTCGCGGTAACGCTCCGGATCATCCGGCGAGAAGACGCCTGACGAAACAGCCGCGACCGCTTGCGCCAGCTCGGGCGATCCTTCGATGACGGCGCGCGGATCGTAGCCGTTGTTGCGCCGCTCGGCGACCTCGGCGGTGGTCAGGCCGAAGATGAAGATGTTGTCGTCACCGACGCATTCCTTGATCTCGACATTGGCACCGTCGAGCGTGCCGATGGTCAGCGCGCCGTTCAGCGCGAACTTCATGTTGCCGGTGCCCGACGCTTCCATGCCGGCGGTCGAGATCTGCTCGGAAAGGTCGGCAGCCGGCATCATGATCTCGGCAAGGCTGACATTGTAGTTCGGCACGAACACGACCTTCAGCAAACCGCGCACGGCCGGGTCGCGGTTGATGACCTTGGCGACGTCGTTGGCGAGTTTGATGATCAGCTTGGCGTTGTGATAGCTGGGCGCCGCCTTGCCGCCGAAGAATTTCACGCGCGGCATCCAGTCGCGCTCGGGGTGCGAGCGGATCTGGTCATAGAGGGCGATCGCCTCGAGGATGTTCAGAAGCTGGCGCTTGTATTCGTGGATGCGTTTGATCTGGATGTCGAAAAGCGCCGAAGGATCGACCTTGATGCCGAGCCGGTCGGCGACGAGGTTGGCCAATCGCGCCTTGTTGGCGCGCTTGACGGCGGCGAACTTGTCGCGAAAGACGGCATCGCCGGCGAAACCGTCGAGATCCTTGATGGCGTCGATGTCATCGAGAAAACGGTCGCCGATCGCCTCGCGGGCGAGCGACGTCAGTCCGGGATTGCATTGGATCAGCCAGCGCCGCGGCGTGATGCCGTTGGTCTTGTTGTTGATGCGATCGGGATAGAGCTTGTGCAGATCGGCAAACACCGTCTCCTTCATCAGGTCGGTGTGAAGCGCCGAAACGCCGTTGATCGAGTGCGAGCCGACAAAGGCCAGATTGCCCATGCGCACCCGGCGGTCGCCATTTTCCTGGATCAGCGAGATGCGGCCGATCTGCTCGTCCGAGAACTGGTTGGAGGCACGAGCCTCCAGAAGCACTTCAGCGTTGATGGCATAGACGATCTGCATGTGGCGCGGCAAAAGCCGCTCGAACAGCGGCACCGGCCAGCTTTCCAGTGCCTCGGGCAACAGCGTGTGGTTGGTGTAGCCGAAGGTGCGCTTGGTGATATCCCAGGCCTGATCGAAATCCATGCCGTGGACGTCCATCAACAGGCGCATCAACTCCGGCACGGCGATGGCGGGATGGGTGTCGTTCAAGTGGATCGCAGCCTTGTCGGGCAGCGACTTCAGGTCGCCATATTGGCTCAGATGGCGCTGGACGATGTCCTGCAGCGAGGCGGTGGAGAAGAAGTACTCTTGCCTGAGCCGCAATTCCTGCCCGGCCTTGTGGGAGTCGGCGGGATAGAGCACGCGCGACAAGGCATCTGCCTTGTTGCTTTCGGCAAGCGCGCCGATGTGATCGCCGGCGTTGAACTTGTCCAGCAGGATCGGATCGATCGGCATGCCCGACCACAGCCGTAGCGTGTTGACGCGGTTTGCCCGCCAGCCGACGACAGGCGTGTCGTAGGCGACGGCCAGCACATGCTCGGTCGGCTTCCAGACATGGCGTTCGAGGCGCCCATCCTTGGAGGTGATCGATTCCACCGAACCGCCGAAACCAACCTCGAAGGAGCGTTCGCGACGTTCGAACTCCCACGGGTTACCGTGATCAAGCCAGGTCTCTGGCAGTTCGACCTGCCAGCCGTCGTGAATCTCCTGCCGGAACATGCCGTTGGCATAGCGGATGCCGTAGCCATGCGCGGGAATGTCGACGGTCGCCATGCTTTCCATGAAGCAGGCGGCGAGCCGGCCGAGGCCGCCATTGCCGAGCGCCGCATCCGGTTCGAGCCCGGCGATAAGGTCGAGGTCGACGCCAAGGGATTTCAGCGCTTCGCGCATATTGTCCATCAGGCCGAGATTGGAGAAGGCATCACGCATCAGCCGGCCGATGAGGAATTCGAGCGACAGGTAATAGACGCGCTTTTCCTGCTGGGCGTAGGCCTCCTGCGTCGCCTGCATCCAGTGATCGACGATGCGGTCTCGCACGACCTTGATCGAGGCCGTCAGCCAATCATGTTGCGTGGCGACGTTGGTGCCCTTGCCTACCCGGTATTTGAGGGCCTTCAAGACTTCGTCGGCGAGCGTCTTGGGATCGGGGGTTTCGAGAACGGGAGCTTTGGATGTCATCGCGTTTGCCATGTCGCCTTCTCGTGCATTTGCCATGATCATACCGGCTTTCACCATTCCTCCCAGTCCATGCTAGCTGATCTCGGCATATCTTCAATCGATTTAAACTGCCGCGAGGCCGGCTGACCCTGCGGCAATTTGGGCCATCGGAGCCTCAAGCCGCCAACGCTGCCTCGGGCGGAACCTTTGCTCCGGTCATGAAGGCCACGGCATCGGACATCGTATATTGCTTGGGATCGATGACGCAGAGACGACGGCCCAGCCGGTGGATGTGAATGCGGTCGGCCACTTCGAAGACATGCGGCATGTTGTGCGAGATCAGCACGATCGGCAGGCCCCGTTTCTTGACGTCGAGGATCAACTCGAGCACGCGGCGGCTTTCCTTGACGCCAAGCGCGGCCGTCGGCTCATCCATGATCACCACACGACTGCCAAAGGCGGCCGCACGCGCCACGGCAACGCCCTGCCTTTGGCCGCCCGAGAGCGTCTCCACAGCCTGGCTGATGTTCTGGATGGTCATCAGGCCAAGTTCGGTAAGCTTGTCGCGAGCGCGCTTTTCCATTGCCGGACGGTCGAGCATGCGAAGCCAGTCGCCCAGAAAACCCGGTTTGCGGATTTCGCGACCAAGGAACATGTTGTCGGCGATCGAGAGCGCCGGCGACAGCGCCAGATTCTGATAGACGGTCTCGATGCCGGCTTCGCGGGCCTCCATCGGCGATTTGAAGGCGACGGGCTTGCCTTCAAGCCGGATCTCGCCTTCGTCGGGTACGGCCGCGCCGGAAATCGCCTTGATGAGCGACGACTTGCCGGCTCCATTGTCGCCGATGACGGCAAGGATTTCGCCGGGGTAGAGGTCGAAGTCGGCGTTGTCGAGGGCCGTGACGCGGCCATAGCGCTTGACCAGGCCACGCGCGGTGAGGATGGGTTCCTGGGTCGTGGTCATGCCGAAACCTTTCTGATCCATTGATCGACCGCCACGGCGCCGATGATCAGCACACCGGTGAGCAGCACCTTCCATTGCGGATCGGCGCCCAGCATGTTGAGGCCCATGGAGACGACGCCGACGATCATCGCGCCGAACAGCGTGCCCAGGATCGAGCCGCGTCCGCCGAACAGGGAAATACCGCCGATCACCGTCGCGGTGATCGCCTGCAGGTTGTAGTCGGTGACGGCGGCGGACGGCGAGATCGAGCCGTTGCGGCCGATGGAGACCCAGGCAGCGAAAGCGGCGATCAGCCCGGCAAGGGTGTAGACCGTCATCAGCACCTTCTTGGTCTGGATGCCCGACAGCTTCGCCGCCTCCTGATCGTCGCCAACGGCATAGACATGGCGGCCCCATGCCGTGTGATTGAGCACGTACCACAGGACCATAACGAGCACGACCGTGGCAATGACACCAAGCGTCAGCACCGCCGTGCCGACCTTGAAACTGATGGCAAAGAGATGCAGCAGCGGCGCTTGGGTGTCGACGTCGGTGTCGCGGATCGTCTCGTTGGCCGAATAGATGAAGTTCGTGGCCATGACGATGTTCCAGGTGCCAAGCGTCACGATGAAGGGCGGCAGTTTCATGTAGGCGACAAGCACCCCGTTGAGCAGCCCGCAGGCCGCGCCGGCGGCAAGCCCGATCGCCACGGCGAGCGCGCTCGGCATGCCGTAGCTGACCGCGCAATTGCCCATGATCACCGCTGAAATCACCATGATCACGCCGATCGACAGGTCGATGCCGGCGGTCAGGATGACCAATGTCTGTGCGGCACCCAGAATGCCGATGATGGCGATCTGCTGCAGGATAAGCGTCAGCGTATAGGACGAAAAGAACCGCCCTCCGATGGTGATGCCGAAGACGATGATCGCCAGAACCAGCACGATCAGCGGCACCGCGGCCGGCGTCGAATGCAGGAAATGCTGGATGCGCTTGACGGCCGATTTGTGCTCGTCAAAAGCAGCAACGCTGGTGTCGCTGCTCGAGAGAACCTTCTCGAATTCCTGAGCTTGAGCCATGTTTACTCCCCGTAGGCTTCAGCCAAACGCCGACGCCAGTCCACGCCTTTCCGGTCTGCTGCCGGGATTGTTCGCGGTCACGCGAGCCATCGTCCACCCGAAGCGGCCGGGGATCAAGCCCCGACCGCTCAGGTTCCGTAGATGCCTTGTCAGACCGGCATCAGCCCCAGCACTTGGCGAGGCCTTCCTTGGTGTCGATGGACTTCACGCCGGTGGCCGGCTTGTCGGTCACGAGGTTGACGCCGGTGTCGAAGAAGTTCTTGCCTTCGGTCGGCTTCGGCTTGGTTCCGTCCTTGGCAAAAGCGGCGATCGCCTCGATGCCGAGCGCTGCCATCTGCAGCGGATATTGCTGCGAAGTGGCGCCGATGACACCTTCGGCCACCGACTTCACGCCGGGGCAGCCGCCGTCGACGGAGACGATCAGCACCTGGCTTTCGAGGCCGACAGCCTTGAGCGCCTGGTAGGCGCCGACAGCAGCAGGCTCGTTGATGGTGTGGATGACGTTGATGGTGTTGTCCTTCTGCAGGAGGTTCTCCATCGCCTTGCGGCCGCCCTCTTCATTGCCGTTGGTGACGTCGTGGCCGACGATGCGCGCATCGTCCTCATCGCCGATCTTGTTGGGATCCTTCACGTCGATGCCGTAGCCCATCATGAAGCCCTGGTCGCGAAGCACGTCGACGGTCGGCTGCGAAGGCGTCAGGTCGAGGAAGCCGATCTTGGCGTCCTTGGCCTTGTCGCCGAGCGTGGCGGCTGCCCAGGCACCGATCAGCTTGCCGGCTTCGAGATTGTCCGTCGCAAAGGTCGCGTCGGCGGCGTCGATCGGATCGAGCGGCGTGTCGAGCGCGATCACCAGCAGGCCCGCATCGCGCGCCTTCTTCACGGTAGGCACGATGCCCTTGGTGTCGGATGCAGTGATCAGGATACCCTTGGCGCCGTCGGCGATGCAACTCTCGATCGCCGCGACCTGGCTCTCGCTGTCGCCGTCGATCTTGCCGGCATAGGTCTTGAGGTCGACGCCGAGTTCCTTGGCCTTCGCGGTGGCGCCTTCCTTCATCTTGACGAAGAAGGGATTGGTGTCGGTCTTGGTGATCAGGCAGGCACCGACACCGGCCGCGGATGCGGACGATGCGAACGCCATCAGCCCCAGAGCCGCGGCGGCAAACACGGTCGATTTCAACAGTTTTGTATTGGTCACGATTTCCTCCCAGTGGAACCATTCCGGATGCCGGCCAACCGGCACCTGCAGCGCGTCCAACGAAATTCTCCCAGCGTGGACGCTGCTTCAACAGACACCAGCACAAAGCCCCTGTCAATAATTAAATCACTCTTATTTATTATTGACAGCCTTGCTTCGTTGACCCATTCTGGCCCAAAAGCATTGAGGGGAACGACGGGAGGAACAGGGTGGAAACGGCCATTGCGAGGCACGGTTCGCCCGAGGTGAATGACAGTCTCATTCACCGCGGCACCAACCAGAGCGGCATGCGCGACCACAACGAGCGGTTGGTGCTGTCGCTGGTGCGCCAGCATGGCAGCCTGGCAAAATCCGACATCGCCCGCATGACCGGCCTTTCGGCGCAGACGGTTTCGGTCATCATGCGCGAGTTGGAGGAAGAAAGCCTCCTGCTGCGCCAGGCGCCGTTGCGCGGCAAGATCGGCCAGCCTTCCATCCCGATGGCGCTCAACCCCGAAGGCGCTTTCTTCATCGGCCTGAAGATCGGCCGCCGCAGCGCCGAACTGGTATTGATAGATTTCCTTGGCCATGTCCGTTCGATGCTGCAGCATTCCTATCGCTACCCGGCGCCGCGCGAGACGGTGGACTTCGTCACCAACGGCATGCGGCAGATGCGCGGCGAGCTGACGCCCGCGCAAGACAAGCGCATCGCCGGGCTCGGCATCGCCATGCCGTTCGAATTGTGGAACTGGGCCGATACCGCCGGCGCCCCGCGCGATGTCATGGACGAATGGCGTCACCGCGACATCAGGGCCGACATCCAGGCGCAATGCGATTTTCCGGTCTATTTGCAGAACGATGCCACGTCGGCCTGCGGCGCCGAGCTCGTCTTCGGCCAGGCGGGCGCCGCGCGTGACTTCGTCTATTTCTATATCGGCGCCTTTGCCGGTGGCGGCATCGTGCTGAATGGCCGGCTTTTTGGCGGCCCGACCGGCAATGCCGGAGCGCTCGGCTCCATGCCGGTGCCCGGGCCGGACGGCAAGCCGACCCAACTGATCGATGTCGCTTCCATCGCCATGCTCGAAAAGGCGCTCAATGCGCGCGGCATCGAGGCCTCGCATCTGTGGACCTCGCCGGAAGACTGGGGCGAGATCGGATCCGAACTCGACGACTGGATCGCCAGCGCCTCAACGGCGCTCGCTTACGCCATCGTCGCCGCATCCTCGATCATCGATTTCGAAGCGGCGGTGATCGACGGTTGGATGCCGAAGGCGGTGCGCCGCCGGCTGGTCGACGCCATCATTGCGGCCATCGCCACGATCGACGGCGAAGGCTTGAAGCTGCCCGCCATTCGTGAGGGAACCGTCGGCATTCACGCCCGGGCGCTCGGCGGCGCCAGTCTGCCCCTTTCCGAACGCTTCCTGATCGGCTCGACGACAATTTCCAGGAGCGCCTGATGCTGATCGGAATTCCGGCGCTGCTCGGTCCGGAGCTTCTGGCGATCCTGCGCGGCATGGGCCATGGCGACGAAATCGCCCTTGTCGACGGAAATTATCCGGCGGAACAGCAGGCAACCCGGCTGGTACGCGCCGATGGCCACCCTCTTATCCCGGTACTCGACGCGATACTAAGCGTCTTGCCGGTGGACGACGCCGTGCCGGAGGCGCTGTTTCGCGCCTCGGTCAAGGGCGATCCTTCGCTTGCCGATCCCGTCCATCATGAGATCGAGGCGATCTGCGCCAAACGCGCGCCTGGCCGCAAGGTGGTTGCGCTGGCCGGCGCCGACTTCTATGCACGGGTCAAATCGGCGCATGCCATCGTCGCGACCAGCGAGCCGCGGCTCTACGCCAACATCATCATCCGCAAGGGCGTGATCCATCCGCCGGAGACCAGGAAGCCATGATCCTCTGCTGCGGCGAAGCCCTGATCGACATGCTGCCGCGCACGACGACAGCAGGCGAGCCGGCCTTTGCGCCTTATGTCGGCGGCGCCGTGTTCAACACGGCGATCGCGCTTGGCCGGCTCGGCGCGCCGGCAGGCTTCTTTTCGGGCCTATCGTCGGATCTGTTCGGCGGCCAATTCCGGGATGCGCTGGGGGCAAGCAAGGTCAGCTCCACCTATGCGCACACCTCACCACGGCCAACGACGCTGGCCTTCGTCAAGCTCACCAACGGCCAGGCGACCTACACTTTCTATGACGAGAACACCGCCGGCCGCATGCTGACCGTCGACGACCTGCCGCAGCTTGGCAGCGAGATCGAAGCCATGCTGTTCGGTGCCATCAGCCTGATTTCGGAGCCCGCCGGCAGTGCCTATGAGGAATTCATGAGGCGCGAGCATGAAAGTCGAGTCATGATGCTCGATCCCAACATCCGGCCGAACTTCATCCCGGACAAGGCCAAGCACCTCAGGCGCATCCGCGCCATGATGGCGATGGCCGACATCGTGAAACTGTCGGACGAAGATCTGAACTGGTTCGGCGAAGCCGGCTCGCACGAGGATGTCATCCGCAACTGGCTGGATCGAGGCCCGAAGCTGATCGTCGTCACCCATGGCAGCGAAGGCGCCGTCGGCTATACCAGGGAACATGCCGTCACCGTCATGCCGGAAAAGGTCGAGGTGGTCGACACGGTCGGTGCCGGCGATACCTTCAACGCCGGCATCCTCGCCTCCTTGCATGAGCAGGGCCTGCTGACCAAGGCGGCGATTTCCGGCTTGTCGAAAGACGCCATCCACAAGGCGCTGGCGCTCGGCGCGAAGGCGGCGGCAGTGACCGTGTCGCGGGCCGGCGCCAATCCACCCTGGCGACATGAAATCGCCTGAGCAACGCTCAACATAAGCTGAGCCCAATCGATCACTTTATGTTTCGCAGGGGCTCTTTCCAGGGCTATGAGGGCGGGATGGCGCCCGACGAAGCCCGGATTTCCGGCATCTGGCTGACATTCGCCGGGAAATACTGGTAACGGACTGCGACACTTGGGCAATTTAGCGCTCTGCCTGCCCGGCTTTCTCGGCAAGCGCAACTCTGGTACCAGCGGCCGATTATCTGGCTAACCCGTTTTGAGGCCGACATGCAGTTCATCGATCTTGGCGCGCAGCGCGAACGAATCCGCGACCGGCTGAAGGCCGCGATCGACCGTGTCGTCGACGAAGGCCGTTATATTCTTGGCCCGCAAGTCACCGAATTCGAGAATAAGCTTGCCGCCTATATCGGCACCAAGCATGTCGTGGCCTGCGCCAACGGCACCGACGCGCTGCTGTTGCCGCTGTTTGCGGCCGGCATCGGCCCGGGTGACGCGGTGTTCGTGCCGAGCTTCACTTTCGCCGCCACCGCCGAAGTGGTGGCGCTGGCCAAGGCCGAGCCGGTGTTCGTCGATGTCGACCCGCATAGCTACAACATCGACATTGCCAGCCTCGAAGCGGCCATCGCCATGATCAAGAAGCAAGGCCGGCTGAAGCCGAAGGCAATCATTCCCGTCGATCTGTTCGGCCTTGCCGCCGACTACGAGGCGATCATGGCGATCGCCAACCGCGAAGGGCTGATGGTGATCGAGGATGCCGCCCAGTCGATGGGCGGTTCGCTCGACGGCAAGATGTGCGGTGCTTTCGGCCATGTCGGATCGACCAGCTTCTATCCGGCCAAGCCGCTTGGCTGCTACGGCGATGGCGGCGCGATGTTCACCAATGATGATGCGCTGGCCGAGCAGCTCAGATCCTTCGCCTTCCACGGCAAGGGCGAAACGCAATATGACAATGTCCGCGTCGGCATCAATTCGCGGCTCGACACGATACAGGCGGCGATCCTGATCGAGAAGCTGGCCATCCTCGAAGACGAGATGGTTGCGCGCCAGGTGGTGGCAAAGCGCTATGCCGACGGGCTTGGCGACATCGTCACCGCGGCCCGCAATCTGGACGGCAGCCGTTCGGCCTGGGCGCAGTACGCCATCGAGACACCCAAGCGCGACGGGCTGAAGGCGCATCTCGGCGATAAGGGCATTCCGTCGGTCATCTACTATGTGAAGCCGCTGCATGCCCAGGTCGCCTATCGCGACTACCCGCGCACGCCGACCGGCCTGGCCGTTTCGGAAGACCTGCCGAAGCGTATCCTCTGCCTGCCGATGCACCCCTATCTCAGCGAAGCCGACCAGGACCAAATCATCGAGACGATCCGCAACTATATCGGCTCGAATTCAGCGCAGGCCGCAGCGGAGTAAGCTGCCGAGCCTTTCTCAGCCGGGGCCCGCAGCCCTGCCGCTGGCAATGAAATGCGGATTGGCAAAATCCTCGTCGTCGCTTTGCCTGCGCTTGCCATAAACCAGAGGCTGGCCATCGAGCGTGCGCGTCATGCCGCCGGCGGCGCGCAGGATGGCGTCGCCCGCCGCTGTGTCCCATTCCATGGTGCGGCCGAAGCGCGGATAGACATCGGCCTCGGCACTGGCGAGAAGGCAGAATTTCAAGGACGAACCGACCGAAACGATTTCGGCGGCACCCAGGTCGCGAATATAGGCCTCGGTTTCCGGTGTGTTGTGAGACCGACTGGCGACGACGGCCAGCGGCGTCGCGGCCGTTCTCGCCGCGATCGACCGGCGGCCGACGACCTGGTAATCGCCATCGATTTCGAGTGATTCCGCCCTGCCCGGCTGGCCGGAAAAGAAGCGCCCCGTACAGGGCGCAAAGACGACGCCGACTTCCGGCACGCCATCGCGAACCAGCGCTATGTTGACGGTGAAATCGGTGCGGCGGTTAACGAACTCCTTGGTCCCATCGAGCGGATCGATCAGAAAAAAAGCCCCGTCCAGGTCGGGCGGCACGATCCCGGCGGAAGCTTCTTCCTCGGCCACGCAGGGGATATCGGGAAATGCGGCACGCAGTCCGGCGAGAATGATCTTTTCGCTCTCGCGGTCCGCCTCGGTCACCGGCGAGGCGTCGGACTTGCGGTCAACCGCACAGCCGGCGTGGAATACGCGCATCACCTCGCGCCCGGCCGACAAGGCCAGGCGCTCGAAGATTTCGAGCATCAGCCTGTCGTCAGATGCCGCCGCCGCTATCGTATTGGTCTTCGGCAATGTCGCGCTCGTTCAGCCAGTGTTCCAGGGCGTCGACCATCTCTTCGGCCGACTTGCCGAGTGTCCGCAGATGGATCTCCGGGGTTTCCGGCGCTTCATAAGGGGAATCGACGCCGGTGAAATTCTTGATCTCGCCATTCAGTGCGCGCGCATAGAGGCCCTTGGGATCACGCCTGGCGCATTCCTCGAACGGCGTATCGACAAACACCTCGATGAACTCGCCATCGGCCATCAATTCGCGCGCCATGCGCCGTTCGGCGCTGAACGGCGAAATGAACGACACGATGACGACCAACCCGGCATCGGCCATCAAACGCGCCACTTCGGCGACGCGGCGGATGTTTTCGACGCGATCAGCGTCGGTGAAACCAAGATCGCGGTTGAGACCGTGACGGACGTTGTCGCCGTCCAGGATATAGGTATGGCGGCCGGTAGCGAACAGCTTCTTTTCGAACAGGTTGGCGATGGTCGACTTGCCGGATCCCGACAGCCCAGTGAACCAGAACACGGCGGGCCGCTGGTTCTTCATGTCGGCGCGCACGCGCTTGCCCACATCGAGCGACTGCCAATGAATGTTTTCGGCACGGCGCAACGAGTGCAGGATCATGCCGGCGCCGACCGTGGCGTTGGAGATGCGGTCGATCAAGATGAAGGCGCCGGTAGTGCGGTTTTCGGCGAAGGGATCGAAGGCGATCGGCGTCCGCGTCGAGATGTTGCAGATGCCGACTTCGTTCATTTCGAGCGACTTGGCCGCTTCATGGGCAAAGTCATTGACGTTGATCCGATATTTCAGGTCGGTGACGGTGGCGCTGGTCTGGTCGGTCTCGGTGCGCAGGATGTAAGAGCGGCCTGGTAGCAACGCATGCTCGTCGAACCAGACGATGTTGGCGGCGAACTGGTCGGCGACTTGCGGCCGTGCGGCAGGCGAAACCAGCATGTTGCCGCGCGAGATTTCGACTTCGTCATCGAGGACGAGCGTGACGGCCTGGCCGACGGCCGCCTGGGCGAGATCGCCGCCATACGAGACGATCCGCTTGACGCGCGAGGATTTGCCGGACTTGGCGACAACGACCTCGTCGCCGGGCGCAACCGAGCCGGAGGCGACCGTGCCGGCAAAGCCGCGAAAGTCGAGATTGGGACGATTGACATACTGGACCGGGAAACGGAACGGCAGTTCGACCATCGCTTCGTCGACCGACACGGTTTCGAGATGCTCGATCAGCGTCGGGCCGGAATACCATTCCATGCTTTCCGACCGGCGGCTGACATTGTCGCCATAACGGGCCGACATTGGGATCGGCACAATGGTCTGGAAGCCGAGATCGCGTGAGAATTGCCCGTAGTCTTCGACGATCCGGTCGAAAACCGCCTGATCGAAATCGACAAGATCGATCTTGTTGACGGCCAGCACGACGTGGCGGATGCCGAGCAGCGAGGCGATGATCGAATGCCGCCTTGTCTGGCGAAGCACCCCCTGCCGGGCATCGATCAGCACGATTGCCAGGTCGGCGGTCGAGGCGCCGGTGGCCATGTTGCGGGTGTATTGCTCGTGGCCAGGTGTGTCGGCAACGATGAATTTGCGTTTCGGTGTGGCGAAGAAGCGGTAAGCGACGTCGATGGTGATGCCTTGCTCGCGCTCGGCCTCCAGACCGTCGACCAGCAGCGCGAAATCGATGTCGTCGCCCGTCGTGCCATGCTTGCGCGAATCGCGTTCGAGCGCGGCGAGTTGATCCTCGAAAATCTGCTTGGTGTCGGACAGCAGGCGCCCGATCAGCGTCGACTTGCCGTCATCGACCGAGCCGCAGGTCAGGAAGCGCAGCAGCGACTTTTTCTCCTGCGCAGCCAGATAGTCGCGAACGTCGTCGGTGGGAGCGAGGCTCTTTGCCATGATGTGGCGCATGGTCAAAAGTACCCCTCGCGCTTCTTCTTTTCCATCGAGCCGGCTTCATCGCGGTCGATCAGGCGACCCTGCCGTTCGGACGTGCGTGCCGTCAGCATTTCGCCGACGATGGCTTCCAGCGTGTCGGCATCCGATTCGATGGCGCCGGTCAGCGGATAGCAACCCAGCGTGCGGAACCGCACCAGCCTGTTCTCCACTGTCTCGCCGGGGCGCAGTTTCATGCGGTCGTCGTCCCGCAGGATCAGCATGCCGTCGCGTTCCACCACCGGCCGTTCCTTCGCGAAATAGAGCGGCACGATCGGGATACTTTCCTGCAGGATGTACTGCCAGATATCGAGTTCGGTCCAGTTCGACAGCGGAAAGACGCGGATCGATTCACCCGATGCGATGCGGGTGTTGAATATCTTCCACATTTCGGGGCGCTGGTTCTTCGGATCCCACACATGCTGAGCGTTGCGGAACGAAAAGATGCGCTCCTTGGCGCGCGATTTCTCCTCGTCGCGACGAGCGCCGCCAAAGGCCGCATCGAAACCGTATTTGTCGAGCGCCTGGCGCAGCGCCACGGTCTTCATGACATGGGTGTGGGTGTTCGAACCATGGTCGAACGGATTGATGTTGTCGCGCACGCCGTCTTCGTTGACATGAACCAGGAGATCGAAGCCGAGTTTCTGCGCCATCTGATCGCGAAAGGCGATCATCTCGCGGAACTTCCACGTCGTGTCGACGTGAAGAAAGGGGAACGGCGGCTTGGCGGGATAAAACGCCTTCATCGCCAGATGCATCAACACGGATGAATCCTTGCCGACCGAATAGAGCATGACCGGCTTGGCAAAAGCGGCCGCAACCTCACGGAATATATGGATGGACTCGGCTTCAAGCCGCTGAAGATGCGTAAGCGCTGTTGTCATGGGCCGTGGGCGTTCTTTCGTATCTTCCAACAGAAGACCTTGCCTCAAATCATCGAGCTCTTCGCGCCCGGTTCGAGCCTTGTTTCCGGACAATCTTTCTCGTGCCGGCGTTCTAGCAGATCGCCATTGTCAAGAACAATGCAAGACTGGCCCAGCCGCACATGGTTCGAGAATGAATTTTCCACAGATGCCGGCAAACCCGGAAATTCCTGCCCGCAAGCTCAACGGCCCAGAAAACGCGGGGAAAATATTGCTTGAATGGACCAGTGTGCGGCTTTCAAGTGACTTCCTCTGGTCGGCCCGCGCCTGCCGCCGATTTTCGGTGGCAATCTGCCCTATACACTATCGAAAATGGGGGGCAGCCGCTATACCAGCCTCGGGAAGCGGGCAAGTGCATCATGAGGCATGGGCAATTTCGAGGCGAGCGCATTCAACTTCGCTAAACAGATCCGCCGCATGAAACTTGCCGAAGACAGCGAGCCCGAAAATTGACCCGGCTTTCATCCCTGAGACAGCAATTCACGCCTTCGCGGATCAACAACTACTTCTCCATCCTTTGCTTCTTTTTTCCACCGGTTCTGGGATCGGTGGTCAGCTTCGTATTCAATGGCGGAGGCCTTTCGTCAGTCCTGCTGATTGCTTTACGGAAAAGGCGCTTCAACGCCGACCGGCCCATGATCTGGATGACGGTCGCGATCTATGCCTACTGCGCCTCCAATCTCCTGGCTTCCATCGTCAACAATTCGTTCGCCCGGGATGCGCCGCATCTTATCCCGCTGGTGACCTTCCTGTTTTTCCCCGTGTCCTATTCGACCTGGAGCATCACGCAGAAAACCACGCTTGCCCGCATCATCGTGCTTTCCAGCATGGCCGCCTGCTTTGTCGCGCTGCTCATAGCCGTCATCCAGCAATATTGGATTGGCGTCAGGGCCGAGGGGGGAGCTGGAAATCCGATCGTGTTCGCAACCGTCGTCTGCCTTGCCGTGGTCATGTGTGTGGCTGGCGCCTTGTCCGGTATTGAGCAAGCCCGGACACCCCTCTTCTACGCGGCACTGGCCGGGACGATCGCCGTCATCTATTCCGGCTCGCGTATCGTCTGGCTGGCACTGCTGATCACCGGTATCGCCGTCATGCTGATCAACCGGCACAGGCTCAGAGGCAGGAATGCCGTTCGCCTGCTGCTGCTGCTGGCGGCGGTCGGCGTCGTGATCGCCGCTTCCAGCTTCCAGGCGATATCCGGGCGGGTCGACTTTTTGCGCTCCGATTGGGGTGCGCTTGGAGCCAGCGGCAACTACGACACCTCGCTGGGAATACGTGTTGCGCTTTGGGAGATCGGACTCAAAGCATTCCATGACATGCCACTGTTCGGGCACGGTGTGGGTGCAACCCAGCTTCTGATCAACCAGGGCTTTCATGAGCAGTTCGCGATGGACACAGGCTTCAACCATTTTCACAACGGCTTCCTGACCGCCTTGGTGCAAGCGGGAATTCTGGGCGCCGTGACGCTGGCGGCGATCTTTATCGTTGCCGCTGGAAATGCCGTCCGGGTCTTGCGAAACAGCAGCGATCCGAGCGAGCGGTTCGGCGCGACCATGATTGTCGTCGTGGTGATCACCTATCTGACGGCCGGAATGACAGGCATCCTGATCGGCCATGACATTCTGGACTCGGTGCTGATGGTCTTCCTGGTGAGCGGAACATATCTCGCCTCCGGCCGCCAGGTTCCGTTGTTGGAAGAGCAGGCACCTGCGCCAGTGATGGAAGAGCGAGTAGTCAGCAAAGAGCTGTTTCGGGCAAGCCCATGAAGGTTCTGGTCACGGGAGCGACAGGTTTCATCGGGCGTCTTGTCGTGCGCCACCTTCGCGAAGCCGGTGCCGAGCTTCGCCTCGCCTCCCGCCATCCCGAGAGGCTGGGTTCGGAAAACGAGACTGTGCCGATGCCCGGTTTCGACGCGCCGGCCGCCGCCTTCCTGGAACTGACCCGGGATATGACTGACGTGGTCCATTGCGCCGGCCTCAACAATGATCAGGGAAATGCAACCGAAGCCGATTACAGGGCGGTCAATGTGGAATTGAGCGCGCGGCTGGCGCATGCAGCGGCGGCACAGGCCAGCGGACGCTTCATCCATCTCTCCTCGATCCGAGCGGTGATCGGCGCGCACGTCAGCGCAACGATCTACGAGGACACGCTTCCTGCCCCACAATGCGCCTATGGACGCTCGAAGCGCGAAGGCGAGATCAAGGTTTTGGACGCTTACGCGTTACACGGCCGCTCGGACGCCGCCGTGTTGCGCCTGCCTCCGGTTTATGGAAGCGGCATGAGGGGAAATCTGGCGACGCTGATGCGCCTGGCCGATACGGCACTGCCGCTGCCGACCGGCGCCTTGACGGGAATCCGCTCGCTGATGTCTGCCGGGGCCGCAGTGCGAGCGGTGTCGCACCTGCTGAGCCATTCGGGGTCACTTTGCCCGATCTATGTCGGCGCCGATGTACCGCCGGTCACCGTCGAGACCGTTATCGTCGCCTTTCGCGGAGGTTTGGGGCGGCCTGTGCGTCTGATGGCTGTGCCGGCCGGCCTGATACGGCCGGTCGTGGCCGCGCTCGGCAGGCGGGCGTTCTGGGACAGCCTGACTGCGACACAGATATGCGACCCCGCCCTGCTGGTATCGCAGGGGTGGACGCCTGAAGCTCGCACGGTCGAGCGGCTGGCCGAGCTGGCGCGGCTCGGTAGATCCTGACTCCCTGGTGACCTATCCGCTTCGGTAGAGCGTTCCAAACAGGATCCGAAAATCGAGCCAGAACGACGCAGTGCGGAGGTAGGCAGCATCCGTTTCGGCCAAAAGCTCCGGGTTCGACATGTCGATGCCCCTGATCTGGGCCAGGCCGGTTATGCCCGGCAGCGCCGCCAAAACCCCCAGCCGCCTGCGACACTCGATCAACTCCGTTTGGGTCGGCAGGCAGGGGCGCGGCCCGACCAGGCTCATTTCGCCCTTCAGGACGTTCCAGAATTGTGGCAGCTCGTCGAGCTTGAACTTCCGTAAGACCTTCCCGACCGATGTCACGGAATCCACCGGCGCCTCATGCGAGGGCAGTGACGGCGTCCCGACATACATCGTGCGCAACTTGTGGCAGCGAAAAAGCCGACCGTCACGGCCGACCCGCACCTGTGAAAAAATAGCCGGGCCCGGCGACGATGCCCGAACGGCAAGGACGGTGAGCGCCAAGACAGGAGATGTGGCCACCAGCAGCAGAGCCGCACCGGCAATATCGAAGATTTGCTTGGCTGCCTTCATGAACGGCCGATAGTGCTCCCTGCCGAAGTCCCGAGGCAACGCCGCAGGCAAATGCCGTCAATCCGGTCGACGTAGCATGAGCCGATCTTTTGGCCAAGCGTGCCACGCACTCGTGCCAATGTTCAGATGCGCCCCAGGACGAAAGCGAGATAGAGCCCTAGGTTTCCGGAAACTGTCTGCCTATAGACGCCGCTTTGGCGCAAGCCCGCCAAACGCCGGAAAAGACCGCCGTTGCGCCCGCGGGTGAAAAGGTCGAGGCACGCCGTCGCGTCCTCGGTCAGGAGGTCGCGATTGAGGGCGAGACCGTCGAGGTTAAGGTCTGTCCAGCCGGCGAATTCCCCCTTGAACAGGCGGCCAAGCCGGGAGAACCTTGCTTTCCAGGACACGTTGGCGCCGACCAGGTTCGCCGCGTGCTGCCGGTAGCGCACCAGCGGCCGCGGATCGTAGCGGACGATGCCGCCGGCGGCGGTCACGATGAGATAGGCCCACCAGTCATGGCTGACGAACCCGGTCCGCGTGGAGGCCCTGGCCAGCAGGTCGCGTGCCGCAGCGTTGAGCAGGATTGTGTTGCCGCCGGCGATGCTTTGCACAAGCGCGTTGCGAAAGGTTGGCGGCCGGGCAAACAGCGGCGAATGGCCGACAAGACTTCCTGTTTCCGTCATGGTGGCGGTTCGCGAACAAAACATCAGCGGGGTTTTCGCATCCTGGGTCCGCATCCAGCTGATGGCGCTCTCCAGCCTCTCGGTCTCCCAGATATCGTCCTGGTCGCAGAAGGCATAGCAGTCCGCCTCGATGCGTCGGTCGACGATCATGGAGCGGAAATTGGCGGCGAAGCCTTGCCGCGGCCCCTCTACCAGCGTCATCCGACCTTTGGGCCGCCAGCGGGATTTCCATGTCTCGATGATGGCGGTCGTGCCGTCGACGGAGCCATCGTCTGAAATCCACAGGTCGACCAGAGGGTGCGACTGCGCGAGCAGGGACTGCAGCTGTTCATCGATGAAGGCCGCGCCATCCTTCGTGCCCATCAGGACCGCTATGCGCAGATCTGCTTTGCTCACGACCAAGATCGCTTTCTGAATTCTGAACCTAGCTCGCCTGCCCGGCCGTTTTCGGGATCGCGTCTTGACGTGCACTCTCCCTGGCCTTCTTGGCGCGGTCGAGACCTGCCAATGCGGCGAGCGCGGCAGCCTTGTCCTGGTTTTTCGCCGACTGCTGCAGCGCCGTGAGCGCGACCTGGACATCCGACCATTCCACGACGTCCGTGCTGAGGCCGAAAACCTTCGAGATGCCGAGTTCTACGAGTTCCTCGTCTTCGCCATGCAGCGTTTCGTGAAGTTTTTCGCCCGGCCTGATGCCGGTGAACCGGATCGCGATGTCCTTGTATGGGCTCTTTCCGGACAAGCGGATCATCGTTTCGGCCACTTCAAGGATCGGCACCGGCTTGCCCATGTCGAGCATATAGACGGCATAATCGTGTCCGCTCTGCCGCGACGCGGCATCGGCCGCCGACATGATGACGAGATCGACGGCTTCGGCCACGGTCATGAAATAGCGCGTCATGCGCCGGTCGGTGATGGTGACGGGCCCCCCAGCCTCGATTTGCGCCTGGAATATGGTCGCCACCGAACCATTGCTGCCGAAGACATTGCCGAACCGCACTGCAATGAACTTGGTGGCCGGGTCACGCCCGCCCGTCTGGCCATGCAAGGCGCTGATGATCTGTTCGGCGGCCCGCTTCGTCATGCCGAGCACTGATGAGGGATCCACCGCCTTGTCGCTCGATATCAGGACAAATTGCGCAACCCCGCACTTGGCGGCAACTTCGGCGCAGACGAGCGTTCCGAAAATGTTGGTTTGAACGGCTGAATCCCAGTTTTCCTCGAGCAGCGGAACGTGCTTGAGCGCCGCGGCATGAAAGATGATGTCCGGCCGGAATTCCGTGACGACACGCGTTATCTGGCGCCGGTCCGCGACATCGACGATGCGGACCTTGAGCCGGTCATGGTCCTTCTCGTCAACATACTGGCTCAACTGGAAAATGCCGAACTCGGAGTTGTCGGCGACCAACACCGCCTCGGCTCCCAGTTCCAGCGACCGCTTGACCAGCGTCTGGCCGATCGAACCGGCGCCGCCGGTCACCAGAACGCGTTTGCCGCTGACAAAGGCGCCGATGCGCTGGATGTCGGACGCGACCGCCGGACGGCGCAGGATCGTTTCCATCTCAACGGTGTCGAGAACCAGCTTTCCGTGCTGTTCCAGCTCCGAAAGGCCTGAGAACTGCACCACATTTATGTCGCCGTGCCGGGCAATGCGCACGAGTTCCGAATAGTCCTCGATTTCGTGCTCGGCGCCGCTGCCGAAAATCAGCAAGTCCAGGCTTTTGGTGCCGGTCGCATAGTCTTCCAGGACATCGATCAGGCGCGGCATGGTCGCCACCACGGGAACACCTTGAATCCGCGTGCCCAACGGTGCGCCGCGCTCGGTCGCCATGATGCCGGCGATGGAATAGTCCGCCGGTTGCGCCGTGCGCGTGAAGCGAATGATCAGGTCGGCCTCGTCGAGCCGGCCGACGAACAGAGCGCGCTTGGCCTGCCTGATGTCGGTCTTGCGGCTCAGAATCCCCCAGCTCGCGCCGTCACGCAGGAAGCGGTAGAATAGCCGGGGTGCCGATATTATGGTGAAGGAGACGAGGAAGAAGACGATGAACTGACGCTCGTTGAGCCCCGCGACCGGCCGGTAAAACCGCAGCAGCAGCGACGCCACATAAAGAGTGAACGTCAAGATCGCGCAGCTCTTCAGGATGTTGAAAAAGTCCGGCGTCGAGGCGAAGCGCCAGACGGTGGTGTAGAGGCCACTGTAGCGGAACAGCAAATGGCTGATGACGACAATGCCCGCCCATGTCGCCAGACCCTCCTCGGAGAGCGCGTCGAACGAAAGATTCGACCGCGAAAGCACGAGGCTGAGTGCCACGGCGACCAGGACCATGACCACGTCCTGGACCATGATGAAGGCGCGCCGCATCTGTGGCCTGAGCCCGAACACAGCTTCGAGGTGGGAATTCATTGGACGGCACTAGACTCCAGGCTCAGGGGCATCGACACCAGCGAGGTGCGACACGAAGATACTTCGCGACCGATCACCTTACTCAAGTGCCATCCCCGGCCCCCGCCGTGCTGTATCGCATACTGCGGGGGCGAGGGCATAGCCAGAGTTTTTTTCGGACAAGAAGCGTCCAGTGGAGAACATGGATCTTGCTCGGGCGGTTGCCGCAAAGTCAACATTATCAAAAGCTAAAGTAAGCTAGACAGCATGCGTTCAGTTTTGCCGCAGTTGACTCTGCTCCCCACCGCGTTACGACGCAATGCGTTGCCATATGCCCATCGAAATGGCTATTAGAGACGGGCTTGGTGGTTCGCTATGGCCAGCGAAGAATAATGCGCCAGAACAACGGATTGCGATACTCCCAGCTATGATTGCGGCACTAAACGGCGCTTTTGACGACATCTCAAAGGCCATGAGATTACACCGGGTCTGGATTGCGCTTGCCCATGAGGACATCGGCGACCAGCACAGACGCACGACGCTCGGCCCGCTTTGGATGCTGGTCAATTATCTGGCATTCATCGGCACTTTCATCTTCGTTTTCAAGACCAAGGACACGGATTCGGCCGGATACACGGCCTATGCCTCGATCGGCCTAGTTGTCTGGTTCTACCTTATGGAGATGATCAGCCTGAGCGTGCCCCTGTTCTCGCGCGAAGCCAGTTTCATTCAAGGTACGAGGCTGCCACTCTTCGTGTATGTGATGCGGCTGACGGTGCAATGTATCATCCGAGCGAGCTATTCGGTCGCGGGTTGCATCGTCATCCTGCTGCTGAGCGGTTTGGGAATCAGCGCTGAGTGGCTTTTGTCGATCCCGGGGTTGTTGCTGATTGTGCTCGCGACCCCTGCAATCGTAATGGTTTTCGCATTCCTGGGCGCATTCTTTCCCGATGCTCAGTTCATCGTCGGCAACATCATGCGAGTCGGCACGTTTCTTACGCCAGTCTTCTGGGCCTATCATGGGCAAGGCGGTATACAGAACTATGCCTATCATTGGAATCCGTTCACATATTTCCTGGAAGTGGTGCGTGCGCCAATCGCGAGCGGCGAATTCCCAACCCATCCCTTTGTTGTGACAGCCTACATCTCCTTGGCTTTCTGGGCGGTTGCGTTGCTGCTGCTGGGCGGATATCGCAAGCGCGTCGTTTTCCTGATCTGAGCTCAAAATGATTTCCATCAAGCTGGACAATGTCAGCCTCGCCTACCGCCTCTACGAAAAATTGACGCTTACGGCGCCTGACCGGCGCCTGGGTGGTCTTGGAGGCAAAATCGGACGATCCGGCGGCAAGCAGGTCGTGCAGGCGCTGGAAGATGTCAGCTTTGAACTCAAAGCGGGCGACCGTTTGGGCTTGGTCGGCCCAAACGGGGCCGGCAAGACGACACTGCTCAAGGTGTTGTACGGCATCTATCAGCCATCGGCCGGCACAGTAGCCATTGAAGGCAAAGTCGACGCTTTGTTCAACATCAACATAGGATTTCGCCCCGAAGCGACGGGGCGGCGAAACATTGTTCTGAGGGGTTTGATCAGCGGGTGGACCGAGGCCGAGATCCAAGAAAAAATGCCGGAGATCATCGCCTTCAGCGAACTTGGCGACTTTATCGATGTCCCCTTCAAAACCTATAGCCAGGGTATGGCCGCTCGCCTTGCTTTCTCAGCGGCTACAGCCCTTGACCCCGAAATTCTGCTGATGGACGAGTGGATCGGCGCCGGCGACGCCCAATTTCAAGAAAAAGCCAAGCGACGCATGGATGAACTGGCAGAGAAGGCAGGCATCATCGTCCTGGCGACCCACAATGAGAGCCTGCTCGAAAGCGTATGTACGAAGAGAATGACGCTTAAGAACGGAAGGGTCGAAGCCTTCACGACGAAACCTGCAGAGAGGGCTGGAACGCGAGCTAAGTCTTAAGGTACTCTTCCCGGATACTATATGCTCGCAGTTCAGATTCCCAATTCGTCGCACCTGCTGCGGTTGAGTATGCCAACGTTGCGCCCTGTGGACGTTACTAAAATGAATTGCGCGCGCGATTGGTCAACTGCCTGCTAGAGATCGCCTGGACAAGCGTTTCGCGAGGCCCATGCCGGGCCGCTCGATGTATCGATAGCTCACCAGCGCCAAAGGAATCAATACAGCAAGAGTGCAGATGGTCGAGACGAAGAACGGGACGGATGCGCCGCTGAATGCTGAATAGATCGTGCGATACAGGCCGCACCTCTCCAAGCCGACCAGAACAACAGGGTGCCAGAGATAGAGGCTGAAGCTGGCGTTCCCGAGGGTCATTGCAACTCGGTTCACGAACCATCTTGCCGGATGAAGAGAAACTCCGACTACTGCTCCAGCTAGAGCGACCGCCCACGCTACGCGCCCGCCTAAACCAGGGATGTAGGCAGAAAAGTCGATCAGGCCGATGACCGCCAATAAACTGACGCCAAATACTGCCTGACCGGCCAGAGGGGAGGTTTGACGAAGCTTAAGCCAAACGTGATATCCGGCTATGCCGGCTGCAAAATTCACCATGTGGCCAACCAGCGAATATCCACCAAATGCCGCGATTGGCCCTGTTGTCCCTTGGAACGCAGCATCCCAGCTAACTGTGACGAACACGACCACGGCTAGGAAGACCAGTGAGCGCGTAAGATCGGTCACTGCAAAAACCAGCAATGGCAGAATGGCATAGAAGGCCATTTCGATGCCGATCGTCCACGAGGCCATGACGTAGCCGGTCACATACTGGGGCGTCAGATTGAAGATGAACAGTGCAGAGCTGACGACGTACCCGAGAGCAAACGGCGAGGTGGGAAACTGCGCGGCGCCAAACATCCAGTAGAGTGGGAAATAGAACGCCATCATGAAATAAAACAGCGGCGCAATCCGAAGGAAGCGGCGCAAGTAGTATTCCCGCAGATCATCCCGCGAGCCAATCTTGCTGCTATAACCGACAAACAATCCGAAAGCGCTGACGATAAAGAACAGCGGCACGCCATAGCCAAAGTGCGATCGGACGAATCCTAGATAATGGGGAATCTCCAGCTTCGTGAGCCAGACCATGTGAAAGAGTACAATCGATAGCGCCGCGTAGCAGCGCATTGCAAGAAGGCCTGGCAGATCAATCCGCGCGGTCTTGTTTTCGGGGCGTATCTCCGTATTCATTCCGTCTCGCTTGTAACTCAAACCAACTCGTCCTACTGTCTGTCTGGGGTACCCGCGACCATTCGCTTTTCTTCGGCTCCGACCTAAGCTTTCACCGATCCCCATACACTCGCTGCCTCAACCGCCGCCGGCTTATTACCTCGGCACGTTCACGGCCTTTCGCAAGCTTGCATGAAAGCCGTCGCTGCCGCATGTCGCCATGTAATCGGGCTCCCGAAGATCGTTGGCAAGAGGTAGGTGTCCGAGGCCTTCCAATTGGGCTGTCCTTCCCGACCGAGTGCGAGAGCTACTTCAAAGCTGTAGAGTATAACACCGACTAAGCAGAAAAATTCTTTAGCGGGCGTGTTTCCGTGCCAAATATACTTCTGTAAATTCGCCTACTATTCCGTGCCAGTGATCGTGAAAACGGCACACCTCGACGTCCATTCCTGACCACCGGTGGATCAGTTCTGGAAGGTCATAGCCGTAGTGAAATGTTACCAGCGAACCAGCATCGCTAACCGGATTCCCATGATATTCCGGCTCGCCGGTGTGCTGGATCGTTCCGTCCGGCCTGTAGAGCGCACGGCGCTCACTGTCGATCTTGCCCTTGTAGGTGGGAACGGTGAACAGGTAAGCGCCGCCTGGTTTCAGGGTGCGGACAATCTCCTTTGTCACCCGCTCCGGCATATTCACATGCTCCATGACATCAAGTGTAACGACGACATCGAAAGTCGCATCACCAAATGTCTGCGCCTCCAAGTTCTCGTTTCGGAAGCCCTTGACGGACGAGCCCAAACGCTCTCCGGGAAAGTACTGCGATTCAACATACCCGGCACATTCCCGCTTCAACTTCGGAGAAATCCCGCGGGGAGTGGGAGAGGATTCATGAATAACAAGGTTGCGCCAACGAGGGATATGTCGCGTGAGCGTAAGAGCCAAAGCGCGCTCGCGCGGGATCGATCCACATCTGGAGCAGAGCAGATGATCACGATACCAATCATAGTTGGCGGAAAACTCGACATTGGCTTCACAGATTGGGCAGTAACCTGCCCGGCGGTAAACTGGATGAGAATCGGAATTCATGGAGCACCATCAGGATTTTCAAAAAACGAAGCCGTAAGCAGAATGCTGCTTCGGTACGAGCTCAGCTTCACGGTGCTACTCTAGCCGGTGGGCAACCCCATTTTCCGAAAGGAATTGGGCAAAACGATCATATAGAACAGTGTACTTGCGCTGAAACTCATCATAGTTACCAGCCTGCACAAGCTCGTGGACGTCCAATTGTCCCACTTTATCGACCGGGATGTGCGGGATGCTCATAAGTTCCGCCATTTCCGTCGTCCTCGAATCATGGGAAATTATGGTTGCAGGAACACCGTTGGTTAATGCGATCAGGTTTCCATGGAAGCGCGTTCCTACCGAATAGTCAAACTTCGAGATGTACGCATCCCACTCTGCCAGATCAAAGAACATTTTTGCGTCCTCTTTGACGTGCTTTACATAGAGCGACGGATCCATTTCCATGTTCATCTGCCCGAGCACTGCCTGGGCGACCTCAAAATCATCTTCTCTCCCATCTCTGGAAAGTAGCATTTTCATTTCCGGTTCTTCGTTCTGAAGAACATATGGATATTTTTTATGAGCGGATAATTTCAAAAGATCAGCTTCAACGCGCCGGGCAGCTTCGGGATTGGCCGAATGAAGAAATACGTTGCGTGATCCGTTCACTGCAACTCTCAGTTCGGCGTCTCTTCCTGGCCTCTTTATCTTCAAGTCCGGACGCAATTTGCGAAACAAACTTGGGCATCCAACCTCTTTGACGTTCTTTATCGCAAAGTCATTCATGACTTCAGCCGTAAAATGGCCACGCACGCCCACGGTCTTGCTGCGTTCCGATATGATACGAAGGAAGCGTTTACTGCCCTCTGGGATATCTGTGACTTTGTCACCGATGATAGAAGCTTGCGCCCCGAGGCCGGCAACCAGGCATGGCAGCTTGGTCGGCTCGATAAAGTCAGCCAAATAGGACAAATCAAAATTTTTGAAAATGAAATTCGCTGCGGCGATAGCAATGATGTCGAAACGTTCGTTTGCTTCTTGCGGGGAATAGCCCAACCCCTGACCGAACTCTTCAAAGCGAAGTTCCTCGAATAGAGACTGCCCTATCAGAAGGTTTCCGGTGTTGTATCCAATGATTTCGAATTTCTTTTCAAAAGCAATCTGCGGATCAGGATGCGGAGCTATTGGCGCTCCCAGAAAAAGAACTCTCACTAAAATCTCCTCGACGCTCTGTAGACATCTAATTCTCCACAGCCACCAACGTCGTCATTCTTGAATTGGGATACCAAATCGTTCACTGAGTTCACGGGCGTAGACGCTCGCCCGTTCAAGCGCGGCAGATCCAAGATCGTGGCTGCGGATTGTGTTGGCCTGTACCTGCCTGATCTCCTGTAGATGCCTGAGATCGAAATTTCCTATGGTTACGCTCGACTGATGCCGCCGGTGTGAATTGAGCGAACGCGGGGAAAAAGCGATCGAACCATTTTCGAGCAGACGCAAATATGTCACCCAATCCCCGGCGTTGCGCAACGACATGATCTCTTCGCTGTGTTTGGCCAGTGCATTCCTGAGCGCCTCCCTTCGAAACAAGACGCCACTGACGTTCGGAATGGTGTTCTTAAGGTAAAGCGCCTCGGCGATTTCCTGGCGGCCGTCCACGACGTAGGGTTTCGTCCAGCGAGACCGGTCGATGTCCGACACATAGTCGAGATAGTGTTCGGACAGAACCCGGCCGGCGCCGTCCATCTGGCGCGACTGGCAGTAGCTCATCACCACCTCCTCACGTTCGAAGGCGGGCAGAAGCTCGGCCAGAAAATCGGGATCGGCGAGGTCGTCGGCTTCGGCGATCCAGACATAATCGCCGCGCGCCATTTCGACCCCCCGCATCCATTGGCGGAATACCGAGCCTGAATTCTGCGCATTGACGACCAGCCGGTATGGGATGTCGCAACCGGCCAGAAATTCCTCGATGACTTCTACGCTTTCATCGGTCGAAGCATCGTCAAGCACGATCAACTCGTAGGGCTTTATCGTCTGATCGACGATGGAGCCTAGACGTGCGCCCAGGTATGGGGCGTAGTTGTAGTTCGGCACGATGACCGACACCCGCGGCAGCGGCCTTTCGGCGTAAATCAGCAGGTCATGTAGGTATTGGCTGAAGCTGAATTCCTGGCGGACAATATCCCGGCCAACGCTGGCGAGACGCCGGGCTTCACTTGGATTGTCGAGCAGATTGCCAATGACCTCGGCCATCGCATCGGTGTCGAATGCCTGCACGAGGATTCCGCAATCCCGCTTCAGCAGATCCTGGAAGCCACCAGCGCCCTCAAAGGCAACGACCGGCACTGTGGCATCCAGCGCCTCAAGCACCACCGAAGGGAACGGATCTTCACGCGAGGTCAAGGCGTAGATATCAGCGGCGAAATAGTATTCCTGCGGATTTTCCACCAATCCGACAAAGACGAAGCGGCCCTCCAGTCCCGCTTCCTTCACACGCCGCATTTGCTTGGCGTGAAAGACAGTATCGACATGACCGACCCAGACTGCAACCGCATCCGGCCTGGATGCCATCACCTTGAGGCAAGCATCAACGAAAAGATCGAGGCCCTTGCGATGGTCGGCATAGCCCGCGCACAGTATGATGCTTGCGTTGGTCGAAAGCCCTAATCTTGCGCGGACCGCCTCGCGGACCTGCTGGCGATCATCGGCGAGATAGGGCGTACGCAGATAGAGTCCTTGCGGCCTGACTACCGACTGGCTGACCGGTTGGCCAACAAACTCTTCGAATCCGGCTTTGACGATCTCGGCTGGGAAAACGACCGTGTCAGCGCTCTCAGCAATGGCTGCGGCTGCGTCAGCAAGACCGTAGGACGCCAATATTCCGGGCAGTTCGTGGACGAGGCAAACGGTGCGGAACCCCGCCTGCTTCAGCAGCGGGACGAGCTTTCCGGATACGGTGGTATTCACGACGGCGACCTCGGCACCGTTGTTTCTAATGGTGGCCAGGCGTTTCAACACATCGGCATCGCCTTGTTCAGGCAAGTCGATCCTGTGCACGGTCGCGGCGTGGGCGAAACGGCCGAGCAGCGGCCCGTCGCCCAGCACGATGAGATCGGGCTCAAAACCAAGCCGCTTAAATCCCTTGGCCACATTGAGAGCCAGCAATTGCGCCCCATGCGGGTGGGCGTCGTGGGAAACGATTGCAATCCTTGCCTTGGAGATCCCCTTCGCCGCCTCCAAAGCGTCGCGGGTCGCTTGCAGATAGGCGTGGCCGTTAACGCTATCGGGCTCCAGGTGAGCGCCTTCCGCCCACTCGTTCCAGGCATTGACGAAAACCAGCCGCTCGGATGGCTCGCTAATATGGGCCAAGGTGTCCTCAATAGCATTGTCCAGCCATCTGCGATACAGCGCGGGGGTGTTGTTGATGAACACCGTGCCACCGCGCTTGCGGCGTGCGGTATTGTCCCAGCCCGGGCAAACCGAACGGAAGAGCTTGTATTTGCGGGATGAATAGGTTTCGCTGCGTTGTGGGAATACCGACCAGTCATAGACGGTCGTGGCAAAATCCTCATGCAGCGGCGTCACTGTATGCGTGACATTTGGCGGCGCGGAATTGTTTGGCGGAAATTCCACTGCGGCATCGAACCCGTAGCGGTGGGGAGGCACAGATTCGAAGGACTGGGTGTAGGCTAGGAAAATCTCGCCAACACCATTCTCCCGGCACCAGGTCCGCCAGCGCCGCGCTGTCTCACCCGCCGCCGGGAGCAGGCTTGGTCGGTAGACCAGCAACAGCGGCTTGCCATCGATGCGGATGTAGCGAGGGTCACGGAGATAAGGCGCGACCTCGGCGATAAAGGCGAGGTCGTCCTGGGGGGAGTGATCCTGCGCGATGAGGATTTCCTGGTCCATCCCGTCCCAGCGACGCGACCAGTTCTCGTTGGCCCAGCAGACGCAGAACGGCATGTCGAGGCTCTTGTCCCCGAGCCAGTTCTCAAGCGGCTTTTCCAGAAGCCGCTTGCCGGCGAACCAATAAAAATAGAAGCAGAAACCTTCCACGCCATAGAGCTTTGCCAGCTCTATCTGGCGGCGCTGAACTGCAGTGTCGCGCAGATCATAATACCCGAGCGCATCCGGCACGTGCGGCTGGTGATGGCCGATAAATTGCGGCTCAGCGGGCCTCACATTGGTCCATTCGGTGAAGCCCTGCCCCCACCATTCATCGTTTTCGGGGATCGGGTGGAATTGCGGCAGGTAGAACGCGATGACGCGCACCGGCTTCTGGAGCAGTGGCGGCGCCTTGAGAACCGGCACATAGACGGGTTCGGGCGCAAAGATCGGACCGGAACTGACCAGCGCCCCGCGCAAGACCATCTCGTTGCTGCCCAAAGGCGTTTGGGGTGCCTCCATGCTTCTCCAGGCGCGGTAGGCATTTGTAACGCCAAACAGCGAAGGAAAGGTCGAAAACGCTGCTCTCTTCAATTTTCGCTTGAGGTCGATGGAGAGCGGCAGATTGTGCCAACAAGCGTAAGCGCCGCGAATTGCCAAGCGGCGGATCGTCATGCGAGCGGTGCCGATAGCGTGGACGCGGCTCCCAATCCCGCGCAGAGGCTTGGTCACTCGCCAGGATGTGCTGGCATAAACGGCATCGAGAACCTCATGCAACCGGATTTCCTCGGATCGCGCCTCGTCGCGATCCGCAAGCAGCGCACTCGTCGCCCTGTGCGCCATCGACAAATTTTGTTGCAGGAGCTCGATCTCCTTGTCTCTCGCAATGATCTGTGTCCGCCCTTGAGCAATCTCGTCGTCTCTTGCGCTGACTTGTGTCCTTGCGCTTGAGATCTCGTCTTTGTAGGTCCGGATTTGTTCTCGCATTTCAGCCATCTCGCTGGAGAAAGCCTCGATACGCGCCCCATGATGCCCCACCAATTTCCGGTTGGTTTCGATCTCCTCCTCCATCGTTGTTGACTTCAACGACCATGGATTTCCGGTTTGATCGATCGCCTTGCTCTTCGTCTCGTCGAGAAGAACCACGCTCCCGTCGGCGAGCGCGACCCGCCCGTGCACGTTGCGCGCGCCCAGGACGTTTTCCGGAATTGGCAGCTTCGTTACAATGCAAAGCGAGTTCAAGAACTCGACGGAATGAACCGATGCGAGAGAAGCTTCATCAAATGCGACTTGGTGCCTGTCGGCGAAAATCGCCAAGGCATCGACCCGACGGCGATCCAGCCCCCAATGCTCATGGTTGACCACATCAAGCAGACGCTTGAAAAACGACATCGAGGAAAGCGGATCGTAGAGACCGCCCTCGAACTCCTGCCAGTAACTGCAATGCAAATCCTCGGCGAGGTACATGCCCCCTTCGGAAAGATGGGGGAAATATCGTGCGAACGAGCGTATTATATCCGAGGATAGGTGCGATCCGTCATCAATTATAATATCATACTTTTCCGACATCGAGATGATGTCGCGCTCTGTTTCATCAGTATTGGCGTCACCTACGGAGATCTTTATCTTCCGGCTGTCGAAAACGAGATTCCCGCAAGCCAGATTGACGTCACAACCAACGATTATTTCAGCATTGGGGAAATATTTCTGCCATATCTCCAGGGATCCGCCATTCTGAACTCCGATTTCCAGGATTCGAACCGGCCTGTCTCGATACTCTGAAAAAATATGGTCGTAGGTGCTGAGATAGATCGACCATTTATCCGACACTTTGCCGCGATGCGCGTCGTACAGGTCACGAAGTGAAAGAGCCTGCTTTGCAGGCCTTGCCGTTTTGGCTTTGGCGCGTGCCTTGCCGGCAGGCATCGCATCGCGCGTGTTTTCCGCTGAAGGGTGCTTGTTCATGCCGTCAATGCCTGTTTCGTCTCACCGGCTAGGAGCCGGTGCACCACCGCCCCCGTCGATTGACGCCAGTCCGGCGCCCTCCACCCGAACACGTCGGCGAATTTCGCGCTCGACAGCCGGGAATTGGCGGGGCGGCGCGCCTTGGTCGGATAATCCATCGTAGCAATGTCCCGTACCCGCGCCCAAGGACCACCCAACACGCGGCTTGTGTCCAGGATATGGCGGGCAAAGCCGCTCCAGTTGGCCTCGCCGGTTCCGGTCAGATGATAGATGCCGGATGTGGCGGCGCCGTCGTGCAGCTGTGCCGCCGCATGCAGGATCGCGTCGGCGATATCAAGTGCCGATGTCGGATTTCCCCACTGATCGGCCACCACCGCGATCTCGTCGCGGTCGGCGGCCAGCCGCAGCATGGTTTTCACGAAATTCTTGCCGAACGGACTGTAGACCCATGCCGTGCGCAGGATCAGATGGCGCGGATTGGCTGATGCAACCGCCTGTTCGCCGGCAAGCTTGGAGGCGCCATAGACGCTGGCTGGTGCGGTCGCGTCGGTCTCGACATAGGCGGCGTCCTTGGTGCCGTCGAAGACATAGTCAGTCGATAGATGGATGACGGGAACGCCAAGCAGCGCCGCCGCTTGCGCCACCTTGCCGGCGCCGACGGCGTTCACCGCGAATGCCAGATCGGGCTCGTCCTCGGCCTGATCCACCGCCGTGTAGGCGGCAGCCGACACGACGATACCCGGCTTCGCGGCCGCGATGGCTTCGATCACCGTGTCAGGTCTTGCAAGGTCGAGTTGCGGACGGCCAATGGCTATGACCTCAACGCCGTCGGCCGCCTGGCCGGCCTCCGCAAGGCTCGCCGCGACCTGTCCGTCGCGTCCGGTGACAACCAGCCTCACGCCGCCCCCTTGCGTGCTTCGCCCAGCCGTTCACCGGCATAGCGCTGCTCGCGGATCGGTCCCCACCACCATGTGTTGTCGAGAAACCAGTCGACGGTCTTGGCGAGGCCGCTGTCGAAATTCTCATTGGGCGCCCAGCCCAGGTCCCGGCCTATCTTCGAGGCGTCGATGGCATAGCGGCGATCGTGACCGGGGCGGTCGGTGACGAAGGAAATCAGGTCGCGATAGCTCTTGCCCCCTGCCCGCGGCCGCCTGCTGTCGAGCAGATCGCAGATCGTCTCGACGACGCCAAGGTTCGTCCGCTCGGAATTGCCGCCGACATTGTAGCTTTCGCCGGGCAGTCCCCTGGTCGCGACAAGTTCCAGCGCGCGTGCGTGATCCTCGACGAACAGCCAGTCGCGCACATTGGCGCCGGCGCCATAGACCGGCAGCGGCTTTTCATCGAGCGCATTGAGGATGACCAGCGGGATCAGCTTTTCGGGAAAGTGATAGGGTCCGTAATTGTTCGAGCAATTGGAAAGCACGACCGGCAGGCCATAGGTTTCGTGCCAGGCCCGCACCAGATGGTCCGAGGCCGCTTTCGAGGCGGAATAGGGCGAGGATGGGGCGTAGGGCGTTTCCTCGACGAACATGCCGCCATCGAAGGGAAGATCGCCGAACACCTCATCAGTCGAGACATGATGGAAGCGGAAATGGCTCTTCCTGTCTTCGGGCAGGCCGCGCCAGTATTCCAGCGCGGCATTGAGCATCTTGTAGGTGCCGACGATGTTGGTTTCGATGAAGGTGCCCGGCCCATCGATCGAGCGGTCGACATGGCTCTCGGCGGCAAGGTTCATGACGATGTCGATATCGTCGCGCCGGAGGATGTCGAGCACCGCCTTTTCGTCGCAGATATCGGCCTGCGCGAAGCGATAATTGTGTGCGTTCTCGATCGGCCGCAGCGAGGCCAGGTTTCCCGCATAGGTAAGCTTGTCGAGATTGGTCACCCGATAGGCCGGGTTGGCGCATAGATGCCGGCACACCGCGGAACCGATAAAGCCAGCACCGCCCGTCACCAGAAAATTCATGCCGCTGTCCTCACGTAACCCATCAGGCGAACACCTCGGCGGCAGCCAGTAGCGGCGCCTTGAGGTCCTTGTCCGAGAGTTGGAACCCGCCGGTCAATGACGGCCATTCGATGCCGATGTCGGGATCGTCGAAACGGATCGACCGATCATGCGCCTGCGAATAGGTGTCGGTCACCTTATACAGGACCTCGGTGTCAGGCACGAGCGTCACGAAGCCGTGCGCGAAGCCTTTCGGCACCAGAATCTGGTTGCCCTTTTCGGCCGACACTTCGAGAGCGACCCATTTTCCGAATGTTTTCGAACCGCGGCGAATGTCGACGGCCACATCGAGAATGCTGCCCCGGATGACGCGCAGCAGCTTGTCCTGCGCGCGCGGCGCAAGCTGATAATGAAGCCCTCGCAAGACGCCCGCCGCGGCGGAATAGGAATGATTGTCCTGCACGAAAGCCAGGTCTATGCCGGCCTGCGAAAAGCGCTCGGCATTGTAGGTTTCCACGAAGAAGCCGCGCGCGTCGCCATGTCGCTTCGGCACGATTTCCAGCACGCCATCGATGCCAAGGGGCCTGACCTCCAACGCCTAGCCCTCCGACAGGTCGACGACACGCCGGCGCAGATAGGCGGCATATTCATTCTTGCCCAGGTGGTCGGCGCGACGCAGAACCTGGTCCACTGTCAGCCAACCCTGTTCAAAGGCGATCTCTTCGGGACAGGCGACCTTGATGCCCTGGCGGTGCTCGATGGTGCGCACGAATGACGAGGCCTCATGCAGGCTGTCATGCGTGCCGGTGTCGAGCCAGGCAAAGCCGCGCCCCAACCGATGCACATGCAACTGGCCGCGCTCGAGGTAGACGTTGTTGACCGCCGTGATCTCGAGCTCGCCGCGCGCCGAGGGACGGATGGCAGGGGCGATGTCGACGACGTCGTTGTCATAAAAGTAGAGACCGGTGACCGCCCAGTTGGATTTCGGCACCTGCGGCTTTTCCTCGATCGTCAGCGCCGTTCCCGTGGCCTTGTCGAAGGAAACCACGCCATAACGCTGGGGATCCTCGACATGATAGGCGAACACCGAAGCGCCCTTTTCGCGCGAGGCAGCGTCGCGGCAAAGCTGCGACAGCCCATCGCCGAAATAGATGTTGTCGCCGAGGATCATCGACACGTTGTCCTTGCCGATGAAATTGCGGCCGATGATGAAGGCCTCCGCCAGCCCGTTGGGCTGCGGTTGCTCGGCATAGGACAGGTCGAGGCCGAACTCCGATCCATCGCCAAGCAGATCGCGAAAAATCGGCAGGTCACGCGGCGTCGAAATGATCAGAATTTCACGGATACCCGCGAGCATCAGAACGCTCAGCGGATAATAGATCATCGGCTTGTCGTATATCGGCAGAATTTGCTTAGAGACTGCTAATGTTAGTGGATAAAGACGCGTTCCACTGCCTCCAGCAAGGATAATTCCTTTCAAGAAGCTCTCCTTGACATGCCTGAACCCCCCGGCCCCAGCCGCCCGTGCTTAGGTTCCATGCAATGGCTTGTCAATCTCGGCGTTCGGCAAACGACCGGGTCACGGTCCAGCGCCAATCCATGGCCAATTCCAGGCGACGCATTGCTATCGTCTTGCCAAGGCCGGCCTGACGGGAACAAGCAGATTGTCATCATGGGCCTCGGTCGACTCGCCTCTCTGGCTTAACCGCCCAGCGAATCCCTTGTGAAAGATGATGCCATTCATATAGGCGAAAGTCATCGCAAGCGCCGCCGTTCGCATGGGATAATCGACCAGGGAATGAACGAGCAGAAACGATACTGAGAGAAATGCCATTTTCTGCAGCGGATCTCGCCGTGCCGCAAGGGAAAACGCAAAAAGCAATACCGAGTAGGCCGCGACCAGAAAGACAACAGGCGCGCCACCTTCAAGTGCCAACTCCAGATAATCATTGTGGGCGTGATTGACGTAGGGCTTGAAGATCATCTCTCCCTTTTCGTAAATCTGGTAGACTTTCGGAAAACTCCCAAAGCCGACGCCCGTCGCCCAGTTCTCTTCAATTCCCGCGATCGTCGTGCGAGCAAATTCGGCCCGTCCAAAGGCCGGATCAACCACTTCCGCATCGATCTTCGTCCACGCCCCGATCGTGTAGAGCGAAAGCCCGATGAAGACAGCGGGTATTCCATACCCACCCAGCCTCGAGCGCGCGGACAGAAAGACAACCGATATTATTGTGATCGCCAGCCCTATCAGAATACCGGCGCGCGAACCGGCGGCCAGAAGCAGCAGCAGCAGCGTTATCAAACCGAGCGACCCGGACAGAAGGTGCCCGCGAAACAGGCCGTAGTAGACGACGAAGGGGATGGAGACGAAGAGCAAAGCTGAAAAATGGTTTTGGTTGGCAAACAGTCCCGCATTGATCGTGAACGGCAGCAAACCCTGTATGGCAACCGTGTCGGAGAGCGAATACTGGATCGCCGCAGCCAATCCGTTACAGATGACACCCATCAAAAAGAAGGGCAGAAGACCGTAGACCTGATCTGGGCGCAGGCGGGTGACGCTCAGAAAGAATGCAGCCATCGCCACGAAGTACAACAGACACTCGATCGTCCGTCCCACGCCGACACTGACGAAACGCAGCCCGGTTTCACCGCTCAGCCATGGATTTGCAAGTAAAACCTCAGGCCGCAATCCGCTCAACAGGGCGGCAGGCAGCGGCACGATCTGAAAACAGAACACGGCTAGGCCCAGAGCAAGCAACCACAGGGCCGAGCGAGGGATGCCGTGCTCCGACGGCATTGAAAAGACGGCCGCGGCCGCGACAATCGCCGCCACCTCGATCAGCGCTTCGGTATAGAGACCGCTCGCGGTGCCGCCGCCAATCAGCACTGACAGGAAAAGAACCGACCCAAGCAGATATTTTTCCCATTCCGTGGACCGGGTTGACCGCTCTCTCAAGATGAAACTCTTTCGATGCTCAATTTGTGCATGACCAGCGTGCCAACGTACCGAAATCGCCAGCTCTCAGCGATGGCAGCTGTTTCCAGCCGCAACAATTGCATGGGACACGCGCTTGGTCCGATTGCGAAATCCAGGCTCAACTGCCGCCGATTGAATGTGCCTTCCGGAATATCGAACCGAGCTATTTCGCCCGCCGGATCCGCGCATCTGATGGACCAGAACAACTGCTTGGGCAGCTTCAGGTTTCTCGCGGAGGCGATCAGGGAAATCCTGTAGGAGCCGGGAGGCAATCCAACGTATTGCTGGAGCGCGGCGTTCTTCACCGGCGTATTCAGGAACCGGACAGTCGCTCCGCTATCGCTTTCGCCGACATCGCGCGCCCCGGCAAAGGTAATTTCCAGACCGGAGCGGTCGCGAACCTGCCAGTCGAATGGCTTGTCGCTGAGGATATGCTCAAAGCCGCCGTTGAAAATGTATCCGGCCAGTGTCCGCTCCTGATCGGACAGACTGAACAGGAACAGCCGATAGGCCGCCTCGTATTCCTTCTGCCGGATATACCCGTCGATTACGGCAGACAATTCCTTCGACGTCGGTCGTGAGCTCGATCCGGCAAGGTCAAGCAACAGTTGATTTGCGACGCGCAGGCCCCGCGGATCCTTACCAAGGGCGGAGAAAAGATTGGATCTCCACGGCGCCTCGATCCTTAAGGCTGCCAGGACAGCCTGATATCCGTCCGGGTTTGAAAGAATAGCCGGCAAGCCTGCCGCAATGACTGGAAATCTGTCGGGCCACCGGCGCAGCAACGTGTCGATCTCGGCAACGGCCTTTGACAGATCGCCCACCTCGATCGAGCGATCGATCGATCTCTGAAGCGAATGGATTTCGGTCTTGGACAGCTTTCGAGCCTGGTCGAAGAGTTCAAAAGCCTCGTCTTTCTCGCCTTGTCGATACTCAATCTCGCCTATCAGGCTGTAGAGCCGGGCGTCCGCGACGTTGAAACGAAGCGCGCCCCTCGCCTTTGCTGCCAAGACGTCGAGATCAACACCGTCGCCTGTTTCGCTCAACCGACCGGCAATTTCGCCTATCAAGGCATCTGTGTTCAACGGATCAAGCGCAAGCGAGACGGCCGGCGTTTCCGACTCAAGAAGCCGACTTAGCCCTATCGACGAAACCGCCAACACCAGAACGGAGGCGACGAACCAAACGCCTGAACGCCGGAGATTTCGCGTGAGCGGGCTGGCCTGCTCGGTCATCGACTTTGCCCTCAATTTTCGGGGTACTCGCGCCATAGTCGTAGTACTGATAGTTCATGTATTTATAGGCGTAATTGTAATCGAACTTGTTGACCGTAAATTTCGACATCGCCGCTCCGATCACGTTCGCACCGGCTGAGCGCAGACGCTTGAGTGCCGTTTTGGCTGACTTGCGTGTGACCTGATTGGTCGAAACGACCATCAACGTGCCTTCGGCAAGCCGGCTGAGGATTGGTGCGTCGGAAAGACCGACGACCGGCGGGGCGTCGATGATGACCAGATCGAAGCGTTTGCCTAGATTGGTCAAGATCAACGCCATCTTCGGCGACGAGAGCAGGTCGGCCGGATTCGGCGGAATCGTTCCGGACGTCAGCACGGTGACATTGGGGTATTTCGTCGGTCTGAAAATGCTCGGCAGATCGTCCTTGCGAACGGTATTTGTCAGCAGGTTGCTCAACCCGATCGCATTGTCGAGGCCGAACAGCCGGTGCAGGTTGGGTTTGCGGAGATCGCCGTCGACAAGCAGAACCCTTGCGCCGAGTGCCGCGAAATCCTGGCCAAGCTTGAACGACGTGGTCGACTTGCCTTCCGACGGTTCCGAACTGGTCACCAGCAGCGATCGCGGCGCGCCCTCCGCACCGGAGAACTGCAGCGATGTTCGCAGCGAACGATAGGCCTCGGAGAGCCCGGATTTTTGATCGGCGATGCTGGCTATGAGTTCGCGGTCACCGACAAGCGGCAGGATGCCGAGCATCGCCAGCCCCAGCTCTTTCTCGATCTGCTCCGGGTTGGTGAAAGTGTTGTTCAGCAACTCGATGATGTAGATGATCGATGCAGCCAGGGCCATGAAAAGCGCGAGAGCGACTGCAAGATTGATGCTCAGACGTGGAGAATAGGGGGCTGTGGGCAGCGAAGCGAAATCGACTATTGCAGCGCTTTGCGTCTTGAGCTCCGAGCTAACGCCGACTTCATTCAGCTTGGCGATAAGGCTGTCATACTGCGACCGGTTGGAGTCGACTTCGCGTTTCAGGATCGTGTATTTGATATTCTTGTCGTTGAAGACGACCTGCTGCCTCTCCATCTCCGCGAGCTTGGAGTTGAGGTCGGTTTCCTTGTTCTGCGCTTCCTGATATTTCAGCCGCAACGAATCGGTTATCGCCAGCACGCCGTTGTTGTAGAGTCGCTGCAGTTCCTTGATCTGCGATTGCAATTGCTGCATTTCCGGAAAACCGGGCTTCAGGATGCCCAATTTCTGCTGATACTGGCTGGTCAGATCCGCCAGCTTATCGCTAAGCTTCTGCAAACCTTCGCTTTCCAGAACCGGACCGAGGCTCGACCCGCGGCCCTTTTCTATCTGATCGACCACCCGCCCCGCATCAAGACGCTCCTGGATTGCCGTGGCCAGGGCGGTGTTCAGGGCTTCGATGTTGGAGCCGATCAGCGATTTGTCATCGCGGGTAACCGTGATACCGGCATCTTTTGCATAGGTGACCAGTTCCTCTTCGGAGGTCTGCAGCTTTTGCTTCACTTGCAAAACCTGTTCCTGGATGAACTGCCGTGCCAGATCAGAGGTCTCGCTGGTCTGATCGAGACGTTGATCGATAAAACTCTGCGCAACCTGATTGGCAACGTCGCTTGCATATTTCGGCTTTTGATCGACGAAGGTGATCGATAGCAGGCTTGTATTGGTGACCAGATTGACCGTCAGATCTTCCTGGATGCGCTTGATCGCAATTGCCTCGCGCTCTTCGGGCGTTTTCTCCTCAATGGAGGGTGACTTGGACATCCCGAACGCACGGTAGACAATATTGCTCGGGGAAAAGCTCGGCGTCGGAAACAGAAAATCCGGTTTTTCGCTAAGCCCAAGCTGGAACACCACGCGCTGAGCCAATGCCCGGCTCTTCAGCTTCTCCCGAGCGGTCAGGAAGGCCCGGACGTCGCTGTTTTCGGAAACAACCTCAATGTCCTGAAACACTTTCGCCGAAGGCACCAGAACTTCGAGCTGCGTCGTCGCCAGATATTTTGGTGTCTGCATCATCGTCACGATGACGCCGGCAACGAGCCCGGCCGCCGCCATCATGACGATCAGCCAGCGATACTGGACGATGTATAAAAGCAGCTTGAGCGGGTTGAACCCCTCATCCTGGCCCGCATAGTCGCGACCATAGGGACCGTAGTTTTGCGGCACGTCGTAATAGGAGTCCGCGGACACGGCCTGGCCATGTCCGGGTCCGGCAAGTTGGGGCTGCCTGTTACGATCGAGCATGCGCGAGGTGATCCTGGAGTTGTCCGTGTCTACGGAATGACCGCAATGCGGGCAGCGCTGGAGGCGAGGCCCAGCGCATCCTTCAAATTGTTCATCGCGATTTTCGACTTCGAAGCAAAAACGACGACCACGTCGCCGCCATAGATCCGCGGGTTGCGGTTCTTGCCGGCGCGGATTTCCTCGACATTGTAATTTGCGACCAGCTTGTTTTGGCCGACATTGCGATAGACGAAGACCTTGCCGGCATCACCGACCGGATTGAACCCTCCGGCAAGGGCGATCGCGTCGAGCAAGGAAGCGCTGCTGGACACCGGATAAATGCCGGCCTTGTTGACTTCACCATCGACCGTGATGCGCTGGCCAATCGACTCCTTGACGAAAATCGTCACGTCAGGCGACTGCAAGTACTTTTCACCGTAGGCAGTCTCGATTTCCTTCTCGAGCTGACGAACGGTCTTGCCGGCTGCAGTCATGGTTCCAATCAGCGGAAGCGAAATCTGCCCGCCCGCGTCGACCTGAACTGTTCTGTTCAAATTATCGACCTGAAACACACTGACCTCGAGTACATCGTTGGCAGACAGCGGCTGCTCGCTGCCGTTCTGGGTATTCTGCGGCGGCGGGAGATCCTTGACCACCTGCAGCGTACCACCGCCTGAGAGCGCCGATGAAGACGCCATCGGCTGCAGCGCATCGACAGAACTGGTGGAGGACGTCGATGTCGACGAAGTGCTTGCGCAAGCAGATATTGCTAGCGATGCGAGCAAAGCGGGCACGGTGCCCGCATGACTTCTTGCAAGATCGAAAATGCCCATCAAAGAGCCCCGCTCTTGAACAACCGGCCCAATCCGCCAAACCGCCCCGCACTGCTGCCGCCCGATTTCCTCGCGCTTTGCTTTCCGATGGGCACGAGCGGCCGATTTTGCAATATCGCGTCCGGGCGTTTCACTGCCATGTTGTAAGCCTCATCTTCCCCACACCGGTTCGCGATGGCGACAACCGCCTGCGAAAGCCCTGGCCGCCGCCGGCTGGCGCCGTGCGTGTCGGAGGCGACAATATCCACCCTGCCCTCATCCAGCAGCTTCTCCGAGTAGTAGAGCGCCGTACGTCCAAAGGCCCCCGTCACAGAATCAGCCGTGAGCTGAATAAGGCAGCCTAGCGTATTCAACCTCTCGATGACGTCGTAATTCGCCTTGATCCAGGTCAACCGCTCTGGATGAGTGAGGATCGGCACGAAGCCGGCGCCTATGAGACGCGCGGCGAAGTCTTCGAGCCGCGGAGGCAGAATGTGATGTGGCGGTTCGAACAGAAAATAGCGGGATCCGTTCAGAGTCGGCACCGTACCAAGCCTCAATCGATCGGAAAGATCAGGCGCGAGATGAACATCAGCGCCAACGTATAGGGTAAGCGGTATGGCAGCGCGATGAAGCTCCAGTTCCAACGCCTGAACAGCCTCGGCAATGTTTTGCGTGGCGTTCTCATAAACCCCAGGCATTACATGCGGCGTACATGCCATATGCGTTGTACCGTCGGCGACTGCCAGCCGTGCCATCTCCAGCGACATGGCCAAGTCAGGAGAACCGTCATCGAGACCGGGCAGGATATGTGAATGCAGGTCGATCATTGGCGTTTCTGGTTGAGAGGAGGCAAAGCTTCGCCTCGACAAAAATAGAAACGCGTCACCCGCATGAAGGCGAATGACGCATTTGACAAATTTACGCAAAACAACGGGGGTCGTATCCCGCCTATTGGCTGACCGCGTCGTCGTCATCCTGCAGGCCGATAATAAGGGCGACGGCACCACCGACGGCGGCGCCGCCCAAGAGAACCGGCAGCATGCCAGGTTCTGAGCTGGCGGGTACGATCGTCGCAGATGGTGTCTCAAGCGAAACGCACATGCCGCCTTCGATAGGGTCGACCTTGACGGTGGCATTGGCTGGAATATCGAGCGCGCAATTGGCTCCGATAGCCAGCGAAGCAGACGCCTGCGACCCGGTCATGATGCGCGCGCCCGCATACACCGGCGCCTCGGCATCCACCCCTGCATAGCCGCCGGCCTGGGACATCTGGACATCACCCCGGACCTGCGTAAGACGACCTATCGCGTCTTCGGACGCCGGCACGGGCGCAAGACAGGAACAGGTTTGCTGAGCTACAGCCTCGGGCTCGGCGAACAGGACGCCCCCTGCGACGAATGCAACAAAAGCAAAAGCAGCCCCGAACCGATGGCAACTCATCATTTTACCCCACCAAAATCTGTAACTCGCCCTGTTGGTACGAATTACAGCCCGCCCCGCCCCAATAGAACAATATGGTTAACAAACCCAATAAACCAGCCGGCCCGCCAACCTATCCAGACCCTTCTCTACAGCGGCCGACGCCGCCATATCTTCGTCAGCGGCTGACGCCGTTGTCGTCGTCCTGCGTCGCCGCGAGCACGCCAGACGTCAGAAGCGCCCCGGCGAAAATCGTCTCCGGCGGACCGAACCCAGCGCCGCCGCCGGAGGGCTGAATAGCAGCCGTCTGCTCCGAGCCGACAAGCTTGAGGCAAATGTTGTCGCCAAGGCGGGAAACGTCGAGGCTCGAATTGGCCGAAACCTCCAGATTGCAGCCGCCGACCAGAACGGAGGCCGCGCCCTTGGCGCCAACCACCACACGGCTGCCGAAATCGAGCGCGCTTCCAACCTTGGCAGCGCCATAGCCCGCCGTCTGCGACACCATCACATCACCGATGGCGGAACGGATGGATCCGATCGGGTTTGCCGAACCTTGATAGGGTGTCGCGCAGCTGCACGAAGCATCCTGGGCAAACGATGAAGCTGGACCAAACCCGATTGACACGACAAATACGGCAAGCGCAGTTTTGACCACAAGGTTCATCAGTCTTCGATCCCTTCTTGCTGCACCACTTCAGACGCACCCAGTCAAAGGCAGTGCATCAGCGCGTACCAGTTTTTGGCCACAATTCCAACCTGTTTCGCGCGCGCGAGGCGATTTAAGCTGATGCGTGTCTGTCCGAGCACAGTACTTTAGCCAAATCGCATTAATAGTTTTCGACTAACTTTCACAGGTTTCTTATTATCGGGCAAAAATTTGAGGTCTCCTTTCCGCGGTGACTGGCTCGATAAGATTTGACCAAGCTGAGCGCGCCAAACCTTCCGACACCCAAGCTAATATATTGAATTATAGATACATTTTCGGTGTAGATATTCCTGCTGACAGCATGTAATTCGAGATCGGCTCGATACCAATCGCGGCCAACGGGGTAGACGGCCGGCTCGGCTACCCATTCCTCATCTCTCGGCCATAGAGATCTGGCTCCATGCCCCCACCTCGATCCAATTCACCAAGTCGACGTGCCTCAGACTTGGAGCCTTTACCGCCTATTTTGGCCGTACCACGTTCCCTTGCCGGTTCCATGTTGGGCCAGATGGTTCGCTTCGACCAGAATGGCCAAGTGTTTTTTGACGGTGTTTCGGTTTGCACCTGTCAAGTTGACGATCTCGCTGATGGTTATGCGCCCACGCTCATTGATGGCCTCAACGATTTGCAGCGAGAGTTCGGGCAACGTGCCGAGCACAAGGCGTTCCCGCTCGATTTTTTTCTCCAACCTCCGCTTTTGCTGCTGCAGAGCGCGCAGGAAATACACAGCCCATGGCTGCCAATTGGGGTTCGGGCTGCGGATCGTCTTCTGGGTCTGGCGTAGCGCCAGATAGTAGCCTTCCTTGCTGTTCTCAATCACGCTTTCGAGGGAAGAGTAAGGCACATACGCATATCCGCTGCGCATCAGCAGGAGCGTCGTCAGAACGCGCGACAGCCGTCCATTCCCGTCCTGGAATGGGTGTATCTCCAGAAACACCACCGTGAAGATTGCGACGACGAGCAGAGGGTGCAGGCTTTGCTCGTTGAGTGTGTTGCGAGTCCACTCGATAAGCTCCTTCATCCGCTTTGGTGTATCGAAGGGCGTCGCCGTTTCGAAAATGACGCCAATCTCTTTCCCGTCGGCATCGAACGCACTGACATTATTGGCGAGTGTCTTATATGCACCGCGATGGCGTTCATCCTTGTTGCTGAACGCCAGCAGGTCACGGTGTAGTTGTGTCAGGTGGTTTTCGGTCAGATCAATCGCATCGAAATGCGCGAAGATCATTTCCATGACCTGCGCATATCCGGCGACTTCCTGCTCGTCTCGGGACTCAAAGAATTTGATGTCGAGGTTGGCGAGCAGCCGCTCCACTTCGCCGTCAGTAAGCCTGCTTCCTTCGATACGGGTAGAAGAGCCGATGCTCTCGATGGTCGCAACGCGGCGCAGAGCCGATAGGCGCTCCGGAGCGAGCGCGCCCAGCGCTCGCCAAGCCCCTTTGAATTCGTCGATCTCCGAGACCAGGGCAAGGATCTCGGTGGTAATTTGCAGAGAGTCGATCTTCAGGGTCATACCCACAAATATACCCACAAATACCCGAAAATTCAAGAACCGACATACCCAAGAAAGGACCCATAAATACCCAAATACGGGCAGCCGGCCAGCTTGAGAACAAGACCCACTCACTTCGCCGCAAGAGGCTCCGGTCTTTACTGGCGACCTGCTCAGCAAGGTTTGTACGTTGCGCCGGCCTGAACCGGCTGGCCGCAGAGAATTCCGCCCTGCGTAAGTATGGTGGCCAAATCTTCGCCCTCGGCCGTCAAGCACTGCACAACAAGGGTATCGCCAACCCTGGAGGCGATCTTGCCGTCGCAAGGTGTTCCGGCACCGACAGGTTTGCAGGCCAGGACGAGCCCCTGGTAGTCTCGGCGCGCCGCTTCCGTCACCAGGAGGCGCATAGCCTGAGGCCTGGAAAACGCCGCTCCGCACAGCAGGATCTTGCGACCGCCGACGCGCAGATCATCGACCGATGGGATTGCGAGCTTGCCGTCAAACGGCTTGAGCTCGGCTACCGGCTTCGCGGGGGACGGGCCGCCCCTCTGCATCACGATGATGCCCAGAAAGCCAACACCAAACAAAACAGCCACGACGGCAAGCAACGCTATGCTCCTGACTGACAAAACCATCCTCCATCCGACCCTGTGCGGCCGGTCCGCTCATTTCGTCGCAAGGGCGCTCAGTCTTTCTATCTGCTGCATGTACTTCTCGATGACGATCCTTTCCGAAAACTGCCGCTCGACCTTGTTTCTGCTCTGTGCCCCCATTCTGTCCCTGGACGAGCCGTCCAGCCGCGCAAACTCGACCATCTTGCTCGCAAGGTCATCAGGGTCCCTCACCTTGCATAGGAAGCCATTGACGGAGTGGTCCACCACTTCCCTGCATCCTGGCACGTCGGTTGCGATCAGCGGCTTGCCCATCGCAGCCGCCTCGAGCAGCGAGCGCGGCGTTCCCTCCCTGTAGGAGGGCAGCACGACACAATCGGCGGCACGCATGAAAGGCCGCACATCCTCGGTGGAGCCGAGATATTCGACCAATCCCTCGCCAACCCATTTTTCCACGTGCTCGCGGCTGACCGCGGTCCGGTTTTCGACATCAAGAAAGCCGAGTAGCTGGAAACGCACTCCGGGCACCTCACGGCAAACCCGACGGGCCGCCGTGATGAACTCGCCGACACCCTTGTCCCAGAGAAGCCGGGCCACGAGAAGAAAGACGATGGCGCCAGACCCGGTGCGCGCTTCGGACAACGGGGCAAAACGCACGAGGTCGATGCCGGAGCCAGGCAAAAGCGCGGTTCGATCCTTGCGAACCAGACGTTCGTCGACGAACAGCATCCGGTCATCGTCATTCTGGAAGAAAACCATTTTGGAACGGGCCAATGCCACCCGGTACAAGGCCTTGGCAATCCTGAGCAGCAGACCACCGCGGACGAACGCCGTCCCCAATCCCGAAATGTTGTTGATGACGGGAATGCCGTTCAGATTGGCCGCGATGGAGCCGAACACATTGGGCTTGATCGTGAAGCCGACAAACGCCAGCGGTCTCTCGCGCCGCAAGAGACGCCAGTAGCGCCACAGAAGGACCAAATCCCGCAACGGTGACGTGCCGGAATTGTCCATGTCGAGTTCGACATAGCGGCAGCCCATGGCCCCAATCAGCGGAGAATACTCGTCTCTCGGCGCGACGACGACCACGTCATAGCCACGGCTCCGCAGCGCCTCGATCAGTCCCTTGCGGAAATTGACGACATTCCAGGATGTGTTTATCGAGACGACTATCTTGTTGCGAGCAACGGCCGTCATCTCTGCCCACCCGGATATGACGACGGCGCTCTCAACAGCATATCCGCAAACCGATCCGGCGATCTTTCCGACAAGGTCTTTCCGTACAAGGCCGACCGGTCACCGACTTGAATGACCTTCAGCAGTGCTTCCGCAATTTCCGACGCGCCAAAGCCGGCTGAAATCTCCAGGCCCGACAGCATGTCCAGATCTCCCGCACAGGGGGTGGTGACGATGCCGGGAATCCGGCAAGCCATCATTTCCAGAAGGACGTTGGGAAATCCCTCCGTCGCCGACGTGAGCATGCCGGCACGCGCTGCGCGAAACAGCGGAAACGGGTTGTCTCTCTGGCCGAGCAGATTTAGTCGCGAGGCCAGATCAAGCTTGCCGGCGCGGGCTCTCAACTCCGCTTCCATGGGGCCAGAGCCAACCATGGTCAGCCCATAATCCTCGCCGGTCCTTCGTCTGACTTCGGCCAGCACATCAACCGCGATCGTCGGACGCTTCACATCAATCAGCCGGCCGCACCAGACTATCTGTGGACGGCGGGAAAGTATCTCGGCGTCGTGCCCGGACAATGCCTCCATGGACATTTTGACGATGAGATCGTCGTCGACCGGGTTGGGCAAAGTACACAACTTGGCGATTGCTCGCCGGGGCAATACGTCACGCAAGCGTTCATTCATATAGCTCGTTTGCGCGACTATCATGTCTTGGCTGCCATAGGCAGCGTAGAGCGCCTTGTAAGCGAGCGCGCGAGGACCCTTGAAACGATCCAGAAGTACCGTGGACTCGCGGGCGACCAGCCTATGGCTGCGGAGAAGTCCAATGCTTCGAGCGGCAGCCAGAAACGAGTTTACCCGTGCGTGGCTCGAGAACACCAAATCGTACCGACGCCGGAGCAGCCGCGGGGCGAGCAAAAACTCGCTCATGGCCTTGCCGCCGCCAAAGCCGTAGCTGCACCGAATTCCGTCCTGGTGTGATCCAGCGGCCTCGCCCGCCGCCTGGCTACCCAAGAAGCCGATTTCGACGTCCCAGTCGGGTCGCCTCGCGAGTGCGCGCGCAACAAGTTTCAGAATGGTTTCGGCACCGCCTCTTCTGTCGAGCGGAATGGCGATCAGCGCGAGCTTCCTTTTCATGAGCCGCGGGAACTCACTGTTTTCGCCGAAAGACATAGGCGTAGGTTTCAGCGGCATCCTTGCGGAGAAACAGGGCCGAAACGCCTAACCAGATGCGCCAGGCAAGAAAGGCCGGCACGAAAAAATAGAAGTAGGAGCTTTTCCAGAACAGACGGCGCTCGACAAGTTCCAGGTCGTTCCGTTTTGCGATTGTCTCGACGTCACTGGGCAAGCACTTGTCGTAGAAGGCCGGAAACCCGTCATGACCCATGCCCTTTTCAGGATAGATCGCAAAAAGCAGCCGTCGCTTCATCCCCTCCGGCAGGACCCGATTCAATCTGGCAAAAACGGCGTTGCGCGAGGGCGAGAAAATGGCAACCATGCCTCCCGGCTTCACGCAACTGGCAATGCCGCGCACGGCACCCTCGCCATCACGGACGTGCTCGAGCGTTGCCTGGCAAATGACGACGTCAGCATCGCCCCTCCCCCTAAACGAGGTAAGGTCCGCTTCAATCTCCTCGTCGTATATTCCGCGTGGCGCTTTCGACAACTCTTCCGCGTCGAGGTCGAGCCCAACGACAAAAAGCCCCAGGCGCCGCTTCTCCGAAAGACTGACGAACGGCCTGGCACCCCCGCCAAGATCGTAAACCCGTGCGTTTGAGGTAAGTAAGGGAGGTGCTATCTCCGTCGCAAAGGTACGGTTGCCGTCGATGCGAAGGCGCCGCGGCAGAGCACTGTCCAGGAACTCGGAAATGGCCACATTCGCGCGAACAAACTTTCGCAATATCGACACTGCTTCACCACCGGTTTCGTTTGGCGATCTGCGCCCACTCGGATTTGACATCCGCGCTATATCCTGTGGAAGATGTAGAGCCGCGTATGATGCGAAAATGGGCCGAGCAACCGGTCCGCAGCAGCACGCAAACCTCTCAGGATTCCATTCTTGCTGTCGTACCAGGCCTGCATCGGCTTGGAGAAAAATGTCTCGTCCTTCAGCCCCTTGAAGCCTCCCCTTGGCTGTGATCCCAGAAGCTTGAAGCCGTACTGTTCGAAACTGGAAACAATCGAAGACGGCTCAAGAACGAACTGGTAAAATCCGGCCTGTTCACCTGAAAACCTGGGATAGAGACCCATTCTGATCTTCAGCCGTCGGAGAGGAGAAATGCTCGGCACTGTCACGAAGGCAACTCCTCCTGACCGGATGATGCGCCTCATCTCCAATGCGATCTCATCGTAACCGTCGAAGAAGTGCTCGATCACCCCCAGAGACCACACCCCATCGAAGAATTCGTCCGCGAAGCCCGTTGCTCGAACATCCCCCACGGTCACTTGCAAATGGGGCGCGGCACGGTTCACCATCCCCACGGTCTTCTGCGCGAAGTCGATCCCGTAGGCGGAAAAGCCTGCCTGGTGGAGGCCATGGACCGTATTGGCCAAGCCACATCCAGCGTCCAGGATCTTGGCCGATCCGGTCAGGTATCGCCTGGTGGTTTCAACGACAAAGCGATCCGGCCTCAAGACAATCCCTTCGGCCCAGTGAGAATCCCAATAGTCGTCATCAGCCACCGTGCCGACATGGACGATGCGCCTGTTTTCCTCGTCGTAGAGTGCTTTCTTCTCATTCATTTCTGGCATCCGGCCCGACCACCAAAACAGTGCGCTGTTTCGCATCAGGCCCTTGGTCTGCAATCACATTCCTCAATGCGAAAAAGGAACAGGCAGCGGCAACGACATATCCGAACAAAAACGCCATTTCACTGCCAAGCGGCACCCGCCACCAAAGGCCCAATGCCGCCAGACAACAGCAAGCCAACGCCCCTATCGCGTAGGAATAGGTCAACGTCATCGCTTTGCTCGACCGAAGCGCAAACGGATCGATGATCACCTTTTTCGTCCTGTTGATCAGAACAGCACAAGAAACGATCCCGAACACCACAGGGTCAAAAGACTTCCCCAGCCATCCGGAGGCATGGCCCGAGAAAAACAGGCCAACTATTCCGGCCGCCGCCGCGGTCGCAAAAATGAGTGCGATGGCCGCTCCCTCGAACAGTCCGCGCCGAAACTCCCTGACGTTTCCATTTGCGGCGCTGAGAAACGCCCTTGGCACGAAAACGAAGCTGGCCGCATTCATGAAGAAGCCGACGGACCGTTGTGAAAGATCGACACAAAACGAGAAGACACCGAGATGGGTCTCGGAGCCAAGCAACAAAACTATGTATCGGATGCCGACAAACACGCCGCTCTCGGCCAGATTGCTCAACACAAATCCCCAGCCAGTGACCAGAGACCCGGCAAGATAGGAAAAGCCAGGCCGTCTCAGATTCCTAGGTCCCAGCAAGGCAAATGAAATCAGCGCTCCGACGAAATAGCTGAGCGAAAAGGCTGCAAGAGCCGAGCCTACTTTCGCATCTCCGACAAGCAGGACTATAGCTCCTGCCTGGTATGCGACGGCCTGGCCAATCGCCGACCAACCGTACGCCCACAAGCGCAGTTGTGACCTCAAAATCTCTTGAAGTGCGGTGTGCAAGCCGAAAGAAACGATGATGGTCGCGGCAACGGCATTGCCAAATCCCAGCCACGTCAGTGCCAGTCCAGACAGGACGACAAACAACGCCACAACTGCCAGCACGGTCAAGATGGACGATACGTACTCTCTACCCATTCCCGCGGCATGCATTTTTGCGGAAACCGGCATTATCGAATAGGTCGCGACTCCAAAAACAAGTGTCGAAATAAATGAAACTGTTGCAATCGTCGTGCTGAAAATACCGTACTGTCCAGTCTCCAGATGGCTGCCGATGTACAGCAACGTCGCTATGTTCAGAAGACCAGGAACAATTCGTATTACGATGGCTTCCACCAACTTCCACAGGCTGGCTTCTTTCATGAAGTCACCCGCACGAATGACCTCTTGAGCAAGAACGGGAAACTCAAGGCACCAAAGCTCAAACAGGCAAGAACCGCCTTGCCCAGGAACCGAACCGACCGATATCGTCCTAGCCAGAACGCCTTGATGTAGTTCAAGTTCAGCAACAACATCGGGTATGCATTTTGCCGCTGAAGAAGCCGAATCCTTGCCGTCATCCCCTCCGGCAAATATCGTTTTCGTCCAATCTCGACATTGACACAGATAACGTCGTATTCGATCGCCAATCTGGACCAGAGAAGAGATGTTGGAACACGGCGGAACCGCCCCGCTGGGGGCACGGCAACCCGTTTAAGCAAAGGAGTTTTGATGACCTCCTTCTTGTCGCCGACCACCCGTTCGTCGGCCCGCATCTTTATCAGGTTTGTCCGTTCCGATGGAAATGGCTCTGCTGCCGTCTCTGGGTGGCCAAGAGCCATCGAGAACACAAAACCCGCAATCTTCTCATCGACACTTCTCTGCGAGAGGTGCTCACAGACTTCCGGCAAGCGATCGGTGAAGAGATCGTCGTCATCATCGAAGACCATGCAATAGTCGCCAGTGGCGGAAGCAATCGCCGAAAACATCGCGCGGCCTCTGCCGTCATTCGGGCCGGTGGTGACCACCAAACTGGCATCGCGAGATGCGATTTCCGCAAGCGCTTCGTTCGTTCCATCGGTCGAACCGTCGACATGGACGCATATCTGCAATGGGCAGTCCGTACGCAACAGTTGCTGAACCAGCGCCGCAACGCGATCCCGCCGATTGAACGTGGGGATGCAAACGCTCAATAGTGCCTGGGACTGCAATGGGTTGCAGACTGCCTGTTTGCGAGCCGTATCGATTCCATCTCCTCCTAGTTGCGCGGTCATCGGGCGCAGCTATGCGCGGACCAGCCGCGAACCGCCAAGAACAGGCCTATCCCCGTCCAAAGTACGACTGGTACCACTCCACAAACCGCCCGACACCCTCGGTCACCGTCGTCGTCGGACGGTAGCCCACCGCCTGCTCCAGCGCCGATGTGTCGGCAAAGGTATCGGGCACGTCGCCGGGCTGCAGCGGCAGCAGTTCGACGATGGCTTTCCGGCCAAGCGCGTTTTCCAGCGCCTCGACATAGGCGGTCAGCTTCACCGGGCTGTTGTTGCCGATGTTGAAGATGCGCCAGGGGGCACTGCTCGTGGCCGAATCCGGACGGCTGGAGTCCCAGGCGGCATTGCCTGTGGCCGGGCTGTCGCTGGCTCGGACGACGCCTTCGGCGATATCCTCGACATAGGTGAAGTCGCGCGTGTGGTTGCCGTTGTTGAACAGCTTGATCGGCTCGCCGGCAAGGATGTTCCTGGTGAACAGGAAAAGCGCCATGTCCGGGCGCCCCCAAGGGCCATACACGGTGAAGAAGCGAAGCCCGGTTGTCGGCAGCCCGAACAAATGGCTGTAGCTGTGCGCCATCAGCTCGTTGGCGCGCTTGGTCGCGGCGTAGAACTGCAGCGGGTGGTCGGCCGGCCGGTGCTCGGAAAACGGCATGTCGGTGTTGGCGCCATAGACGCTCGACGTGCTGGCATAGGTCAGGTGCGCAACGGAGTTGTTGCGGCAGGCCTCCAGCATGTTGGTGTAGGCGATGATGTTGCTTTCGACATAGGCGTGCGGGTTTTCCAGGCTGTAGCGAACCCCGGCCTGGGCGGCGAGATGGATCACCCGGTCGAATGCGTGGTCGGCAAAGCAGGCATCGACCACGCTTCTGTCGGCGAGATTGCCGCGGATGAACTGATAGCCCGCATTGGTCTTGCGGCTCGCCTCGTCCAGCAGCCGCAGCCTCGCCTCCTTGATCTGCGGATCGTAGTAGTCGTTGACGTTGTCGATGCCGACGACCTCGTCGCCGCGCTCCAGCAGCCGCTTGGCTACGTGATACCCTATGAAGCCGGCGGCGCCGGTGACCAGAACCCTCATCAGAAACGCCCATCCGTAACATGCCTGGGGAACAGACCCTTGATGTCGTAGATGACGCTCGGGGTCTTGCAAAGCGCCTGTAGGCCATCGACGCCCAGCGCACGGAACTGCCTGTGGCCGACGGCCACGATGACGCCGTCATAGCGCTCGTCGGGAATGTCCTTCATGCTCGTTATGCCGAAGGCGCGCGCGCATTCCTGCGCATCGACCCAGGGATCCCAGATGTCGATGCCGGCATTGTATTCCTTCAGCTGGGCGACGATATCGGCGACCTTGGAATTCCTCAGGTCCGGACAATTTTCCTTGAAAGCCGCGCCCATCACCAGAATCCGGCTGCCAACGACAGGTATTCCCTTGCGCATCATCAGGCGGGCCGTCTGATCCGCCGCGTGCTGACCCATGCCGTCATTGATACGGCGGCCGGCAAGAATCACCTCCGGATGATAGCCGAGTTCCTGGGCCTTGTGGGTGAGATAGTAGGGATCGACGCCGATGCAGTGGCCGCCGACGAGACCAGGCGTGAAGCGCAGGAAATTCCATTTGGTGCCGGCGGCTTCCAGCACTTCGGACGTGTCGATGCCGAGCTTGCCGAAGATAAGCGACAGCTCGTTCATCAGCGCGATGTTGAGGTCGCGCTGAGTGTTCTCGATGACCTTGGCCGCTTCGGCGACCGCAATGCTCGAGGTACGGTGTGTGCCTGCCGGCACGATCGAGGCATAGAGCGCATCGATACCTTCGGCCGCTTCCGGCGTCGAGCCGCTGGTGACCTTGACGATCGTTTGCAACCGATGCTCGCGGTCGCCCGGATTGATGCGCTCGGGACTGTAGCCGAGGAAGAACCCCTCATTGTAGCGCAGGCCCGAATGTTTCTCGATCAGCGGAGCGCACACCTCTTCCGTGCAGCCGGGGTAGACCGTCGATTCGAAGATCACCACCGCGCCTGGCGATATGACCTCACCGACCAAAGTCGATGCCATGATCAGCGGTTTCAGATCCGGACGATTGGCCCTGTCGATCGGCGTCGGAACCGTGACGATGAAAATCCCGCAATCGCGCAGATCGGCCTTGTCGGTGGTGAATGTCAGCCGCGACGCAGCACTGATCTCATCGCTGCTGGCTTCCAGCGTATGGTCGTCGCCACGCCTCAGCGCGTCCACCCTCGACTGGTCGATGTCGAAACCGACGACATCCCTGCCGGCACCGAAGGCGACCGCCAGCGGCAGGCCGACATAGCCAAGCCCGATGATCGCTATTTTCCTGGAGGCGAGATCCATCTGCTTCCTGCGCTTGCTATTCCAGAGCCATGCTTCGCATTGGTTATCGCGCACCAAAGCCGGTAAGCATCGTTTTCATTGTCTTGAGGGTTATCAAAACGTCCAGCCAAGGCGAAAAGTTCTTTATGTAATAGAAATCATAGTGCAATTTTTCCATAACGTCATCGACGGCAGCCACATGCCCCTGATTTACTTGTGCCCACCCACTTATGCCTGGCCTGACGATATGCCTGTAGCGATAGAATGGCAGCTCAGCCTCGTACCACTGTGACAGCACGACAGCTTCCGGTCGCGGTCCGATCCAACTCATTTCGCCACGCAGGATGTTGATGACCTGCGGCAGTTCGTCGATTCTGGATTTTCGCAGGAAACGCCCGACTCGGGTGATGCGATCATCATCGCGCCTGGTGATCGCCCTCTCCTTGTCGCTGCCGGCGTCAGAGTGCTGGCGCATCGAGCGAAACTTGTAGACCGTGCAGATCTTGCCCCGGTAGCCCATGCGCTGCTGGCGAAACAGCGCGGGACCATCGGAATCCAGCCGGATCAGCAGCGCTATTAACGCCAGAACCGGGGAAAGAACGATAATCAAGACAAGTGCCGAGACCCAGTCGGCTGCCTGCTTGATCTTGAGATAGGCTTGGTTCGGATTGAGTGAACCAAGCGTGTTTTCCGACAGGTGCTCGATCTCGACCCGCCCGGTCAGCGACTCGCTGACCTGCTTGACGTGGTATACGGGCGTTCCCGAAAGGGCCCGATCCGCGATGTATCGTTCCCATTCCGCGCCAAGATCGGCACGCAGATCAACGACCACGCCGCTGGCTCTTTCGATTATCGTACTGGTCGACTTGATCCAAAACCAATGCACACCCGGTAACGTCTTGAGGCGCTCGACATCTCCGCCGGGAATCACGACGAGCCGGTACGGATCGAGACGCCGCGTCAACAGGCTCAGGCCGAAATACCAGAGCGTGGACTGCGTGAAACTGGCGGCGGCTTGAAACCGGCTGTACTCGAACCGAAAAAAGAAGATGGTCAGGAAAACAGCCCCATAGGACAGGGCAAATGTCGGCAAGATGTAACTTGCCGCGGCCACGCCCGGGAAATTTCCGATGCGGCGATAGGACAAGAAGCCCACAAGGTGCGCGATGACCGCAGCGGCCACCGTGACCTGAAGATTGGCCGAATAGATAAATTCAGGATTGAAGACAATCCGGATGATCGCCGGCGCAAAAATCGCGAATGTCAGTCCGCCAAGCAGTTGAAACCGAATCCTGAACAGGAAATGCCGGCTTCCGACAATAGTCGACGCTGCGACATTCAACGTCTTCCCCCCTTCCCCGAAGCTGCCGTGTCGGCGACAGACCAGCGCGATAGTGCATCTGACCTAATCGCTCACAACAACGAATCGGACGTCTCGCCCCCCGGCGATTCGATACAGTCGAAGACCAAGAGCTACGACAGCGCGGCTGCGCCAGCAAGCATCTATTTCTTAGGTCAACAGTTCGGGAATTGAAAAGCCTAGGCTAATAAAGCGGCTTGATGATCATTACTGAAGATGTCGCAGCGTCTAGGGCGATATAACCGACAATCTATCGAGGTTGGCGGACACCAGACCGGAAATCGGCCAGTCACGCCGCTCCGGCCAGTGGCTTGATTGCCCCTGGCCGTTTCTTCGATCGCGCGCTTCAGCCGCGCTTCAGCAGCGTCCAGACGGCCGGCACCAGGCTTGCCGCGAGAGCCACCTTGATCAGGTCGCCGACGATGAAGGGCACGACGCCGAACTGCCACGACTTTTCCGGGCCGATCAGCAGAGCCAGCCAGGCAAAGCCCATCGCCATCATGACGACTTCGCCAACCAGCATGGCGTTGAAAAGCTTGATCGGATGGCGGTCCCAGCCGCGATCCGCGGCCCAGCCTACAATGGCCGCCATGACCACGAAGCCGGCGAGATAGCCGCCGGTCGAGCCGAGCATGTAAGCAATGCCGAGACCCTTTTCAGGCGTGCTCTGGAAGACGGGGAAGCCCATGGCGCCCTCCGCCATGTAGAGCAGCAGGGTGGCGACGCCGAGACGCATGCCGAAAGCGGCGGCGATCAGCAGCACGGCCAGCGTCTGCATCGAAATGTCGACCGGCCCGAGCATAACCTTGGTCTTGGCCGACAGGGTCAGCACAAGCGTTCCGGCGATGGCCAGGAAAAGCTGCGTTGCCAGCCGCGCCGCGCCATTTTGCGGCAGAGCCAGAGAAACAAGCGGACGCATCGTAGTTGCAATTGCCATGGTATTTCCCCAATCCGATTGCCGCACACCGATGTTCGCGGCCTCACATCCTCCTATATTGGCTTGCGTGTTATGCGGCAATCGGTTTTGCCGTTTCCCGAAACAAGGCACCGATGCATGGCACTGAAATTCGATACCGGCTTCGACCCCTTCTATGGCCAGGGGGTGAACGTCGCGCCCGATGTCCAGCGCATCACGGCCCGCAATCCAAGCCCTTTCACCTTTCACGGCACCAACAGCTACATAATTGGCCGCGATACGCTGGCGGTGATCGATCCGGGGCCGGATGACGAGGCGCATCTGCGGACCCTGCTCGGCGTGATCGCAGACCGGCCGGTCAGCCATATCTTCGTCAGCCACACGCATCGCGACCACTCCCCGCTGGCGGCCCGGCTGAAAGAGCGCACCGGCGCCCTCGTGCTGGCAGAGGGGCCGCACCGGCCGGCAAGAGCCCTGCATATCGGCGAGACCAATGCGCTCGATGCCAGTGCCGACACGGGTTTCGTCCCTGATGTCGCCCTGCCCGACGGCGAGGTGGTCGACGGCGACGGCTGGTCGATCAGGACGGTTCTGACCCCGGGCCACACCGCCAATCATGCGGCGTTCGCGCTGGAAAGAATTGGCGCGCTGGAGGGAACCGGTATCCTGTTTTCGGCCGATCATGTCATGGCCTGGGCAACCTCCATCGTCGCCCCGCCGGATGGAGCGATGGCCGACTATATGGCCTCGCTGGACCGGCTGATCGAACGCGGGGACCGCTTGCTGTTGCCGGGACATGGCGGGCCGGTGACAACACCGCGCGCTTTCATGCGCGGGTTGAAGACGCATCGAAAGATGCGCGAGCGCGCCATCCTGGAGCGGGTCAAAGAGGGCGACCGGACGATCGTGGACATGGTCAAGGCGATCTACAGGGACACCGACCCGCGGCTGCATGGTGCCGCCGGATTGTCGGTGCTTGCCCATCTCGAGGACCTGACGGCGCGCGGCCTGGTTGTGACCGATGCCGCACCGGCCATCGACGGCATTTTCACGCCGGCTGGCTAAGCTATCGGCGCCATTCGCTCTAGAACCGGCTGGAGCGCTCTGCTGGCTGAGGCGACTTCAAGCCCTGGCAAGAGCATTCGGGATCCGTTGGAAGACGTGCCGCGGTCTCCAGCGCAACCCGCGAGGCTGTCATGGAGAGGCTCGGCAGCACGTGCTCCTGCAGCAATTTCTGGCGCTCGCGGTCCATATAGTCGTTGAAACCGGCCGTGACGAACGCCAGGGGCACGAAACAGGCGCCGATCTCGCGCGATAAGGTGGCCTCAGGGGCGATCGAGTGGTTGAGCACGTCCGCTCCCATGTTTCGATATGCCAGAGCTTCGGCGGGAGTTGTCAGTCGCGGCCCGTAGCAGTGGGCAGCCACCAACTGCTGCTCGATGCCATGGACGCGGCATTCGGCTGGCCAATGGCGCCGGGCGGTCTCGGCCAACAATGCCGCACATCTTGGACATACGATCTGCTTGCCCGAGCAGTCGAAGCTCTGGCGGCCGGGAAGTAGTGAAAACGGGGTCTGCGTCAGTTCCAGGATATCGGCGTTCACCACCATGTCGCCGGGCTTGATAGCCTTGTTGACGGCGCCAATGGTCGAGCAGGAGAGAATCTGCCTTACACCCGCACTCATCAACACCCAGAACGCGCGGCGATGACAGGAATGGTCGATATGGTCTCGGGGATTGCCGTGCGAATACATGCACAGGGCACGTTTCGTTTTGCCCTCGACGGTAATAGATGCATCGAATTCGAGCAGCTTCCAATTGTCGCTGGGACCGAAAGGCGTTTGGAAACTCATGTCTCGCTGCAAGGTGCGGACGCCATCAACTTCGACATCTTCCGGAAAGGCGAGACCCCAATTCGCCGATCCGGTGATGATCGCCAACCCCACTTGGGGTATGTCCGTTGAATGATCGGCCAGATCGTCGGCTGCATGATGATTGTTGGGCATGTTTTCAGTCTCGCTCAGGATTTTTGGCGAAGGGTCACGACCAGGACAACGACCACGACGATGACGGTCCACAAGGTCGAAATCGCCGCGATGGTCGGGTCGATCTGATCGCGCAGCGACAGGAACATGAGCTTCGGCAGCGTGCTGTTTTGACCACTCGCGACGAAGATCGAAATGACGGATTCGTCTAGCGAGGTCAGGAAGGCCATCAGTGTGGCCGACAACAGACTGATCTGAAGTTGGGGGATAATTATTCCGCCAATGGCTCTCGCCCAGTTTGCGCCCAGGCTGCGCGCCGCCTGAACCTGGTTCCAGTCAAAGCGGGCCAAGGCGGGCAACAACACAATGCACGCGACCGGAATGGCTAGTACCACATGTCCGACCAGGACACCGAACAGCGTTCCGACAAGACGTTGCGCCGCCAGAACAAAGAAGAGACCGATCGCGAGCAGGATCCCCGGCACAATGGACGGGGTGAGCAGAACGCCCTGAATGGTTACGGCGGCCTTTCCGCCGAGCCGGTTGATCGAGATGCCGGCCAGAAGCCCCAGCGGCACTGTGATCATCGCTGTCAATGTGCCGAGGATCAGGCTCGTCCTGAGTGCGGCCATCCATGTCGCCGAACCGAAGAAAGTCTCGTACCAGCGCAACGAGTATGCGCGCGGCGGGAACTCGAGAAGATTGGACGCCGAAAAGGAGAGCGGGACGACGACGAGCGTCGGCAGCATCAGGAACGCCATAACGAGCGCACAAAAGCTCCACAGGAGGATGCGGGCCAGCCTGCTGTCTGGATAGGCTTCAAGCATGGGCTGTGCCGATGCTGCGTCCGGCAATGAGCCGCCGCGCAGCCAGGAACATCACCCCCACCAACGCCATAAGAACGAGGAGCAGAATGCCCAGGACGCTCGCCGAGCCCCAATCCTGGAAGGTCGATAGCGTGCGCTCGATCCGGGTGGAAAGCGGATTTACCTTGCCACCGCCAAGCACCGCGGGCGTGATGAAGAACCCTATGGTGTAAATGAAGACGATGATCGAACCCGAGAAGATGCCGCCGGCCGAAAGCGGCAGGATGACCGTGCGGATCGTTTGCCCGAGAGTGGCGCCCATGCTCGCCGACGCGCGGACGAGGTTTGCATCGATATCGCGCATCGCCGCATAAACGGGCAGCAGAAAAAGCGGCAGCATGTAGTGAACCATGCCGATCAGCGTTCCCGTGAAATTGTAGACCAGCGGCAATGGCTCAGCTGTCAGGCCTGAACCCGTCAAAGTTGCGTTGATCAGGCCATCGCGTCGCAACAGCACGAGCCAGCCATAGGTGCGCACCAGAATGGAGGTCCACAACGGCAGCATGACGAAGGCCATCAGCAAATTGGCCACCCTTGGTCTGGCGCTGGCCAGGGCGAGCGCCAGGGGAGTACCGAGAAGAATGCAGATCGCCAGCGTGCCCAGGGACAGTTCAAGGGTTGTGACCAGTGCCGACCATGTCAGCCCGCTCGAAAGCACCTTCTCGTAGTTGCCGACGGTGTACTCGCCCCCCGTGGTCAGGAAGGATTGCCGGATGATCCATAGGATAGGCAGTATCGCCGCCAGTCCGACGATGAACAGCGCAGGCAGTGAAAGCGAGAGGAAGAACCGCCGCTCGCGTCGCGCGTCTGCCGCGAGCGCAGGATCGGCAAGGACGGTCACGCTACCACTCCCGGTATCGCGTGAACTTTCGCTGCTGGTGCATAGGCGGTCACCCGCTGACCGGCGGCAAGTTCGGCGCAGCCGCTGGCCAGCGCCGCCGGAATGCAGACAAGTATCTCTTGCCCGCCGTCAAGCGCCAGCGTCAAAAGCCAGTTCTCGCCACGAAACGCCTTGGCGCGCAGCGTTCCCTCAAGGGCCACCCCGTCTGGCCCGACGAGCTTCGCATCAAGATGGAAGCATTCCGCGCGGATCATCAGAGCTTCGCGTGACGCATCGGCGCCGTCTATTCTGCGCGCCGAGCCCGGGGCCACAATGTTGGCCTCGCCCATGAACTCCGCGACGAAGCGGGTCGATGGACGATCATAGATCCGCTGTGGCGTATCGATCTGCTGGATGCGGCCGGAATTCATCACCGCGATCCTGTCGGACATGATTAGCGCTTCGCGCTGGTCATGCGTCACATAGATCGTGGTGATCCCCAGATCATCGTGCAGACGCCGGATCTCGTACTGCATGGTTTCGCGCAGGTTCTTGTCGAGCGCCGACAACGGCTCGTCCATCAGCATCACGCGTGGCTCAAAGACGATCGCCCGCGCCAACGCCACCCGCTGGCGCTGGCCGCCGGACAATGCGGCAATGTTGCGCTCCGCCAAACCTTCAAGCTTCACGCGGACCAAAGTGTCGAGTGCCCTCTGGCGGGCCTCGGCTTTCGGCGTCTTGCGCAGCACCAACGGATACTCGACATTTGCCAGAACGTTCATGTGGGGAAACAGGGCGTAGTTCTGGAAGACTATGCCGATGTCGCGCTTGTTGGGGGCCAGGCGGGTAATGTCCCGATCGTCCAACAAAAGTTTACCGGAATCGGGCCGGACAAATCCGGCCAAAGCCATGAGCAGCGTGGTCTTGCCCGATCCGGACGGCCCCAAGAGCGTGAGAAATTCGCCAGCCTGAATGTCGAGCGAGACATCGTCCAGCGCGACGTAAGATCCGTAGGTCTTGCGCACGCTGTCGATGGTGATCGGGAGCGACTTCATCATGTGCTTCAGCCTTAAAGCTGAGACTCAGCGGGCCATCATCTCATCGAAGGTTTTTTGAGCAGCTTCGCCATTCTTGACCCACCAGTCCGCATTCGAAAACACCGAAGTGCCGGCATTTTCAGGCGCGGTCGCAAGGGTCTTCAGACGGTCCTCGGGAATAAGGCCACCCTCATAGCCAGCAGGATTGACCGGGCCATAAGCGATGAAATCGGTCAGCTTCGCCACGCGCGCGGGCTGTGTCATCGCCGCGATGAGTTTCATGGCCGCTTCCTTGTTCGGCGCCCCCTTCGGTACCCCGAGGCAATCCGTACCGATGACGGAACCCTTGAACGTGTAATCGACCGCGCCGCCATCCGCTTTCACGGTTTGGGCCCGCCCGTTCCAGGTAACGACCAAATCCGCCTCGCCATCTTTCAGCAACTGCGCGGACTGAGCTCCCGAAGTCCACCACACCGCGACATTTGGTTTGATCGCTTCAAGCCGCTTGATCGCGCGATCCAGGCCCTCCGGCGTGCTGAGCACGGAATACACGTCGGCCGGTGCTACGCCGTCCGAGAGCAGCGCGATCTCGATCGAGTCCTGTGCATTGGCGCGGAGGGCGCGACGGCCCGGAAATTTGGCAACATCCCAGAACTCCGCCCATGTCTTTGGCGGGTTCTCGCCATAGGTCTTGGTGTTCCAGGACATGACGGTGCCATAGGAGTCGAACGGATAGCAGTAGTCGGACTTTGCGCCATCCGGCACGGCCTTTGGATCGATGATCTTGTAGTCGAGCGGCTCCAGCAGCGACTGTGCGGCGGCCTGCGCGCCCTCCGGTGAGCCCAGGTGAATGACGTCGGTTGTGACCGCGCCCGAGGTGACCTGCATCTTCAGGGCGGCCAAGCCGTCGCTGAGGGTCTCCTCGCGGACATCATAGCCAAGCTCTTTTGCAGCGGGGGCCCACATGGCTTCCTTCATGGCGTTGCCATAATCGCCGCCCGCGGTCGTGATGGTGACTGATTGGGCATAGACCGGCACGGCGGCCGAGAATGCTAATGCCGTCAAGGAAATGCGTAACCAAGACATAGGTTCTCCTCCCTAGAATTTGTTGAGACGCGCTCAAAATGGCCAATTCTTGACAATCGTAACGTTACGATTGCATCCAATTGCAGGAGAGTCAAGCTGCTTTAGCGAGAGCTTGGATTGACCGTGAGGTGGAATTCGGTCACGTAGTGGAAGTCAGCAAATCAGCCGGCGCTTTCGCAAATGAGGTCGGGCGACATGACCAACCTGAAACAGATCGCGGCGGAACTTTCCCTTTCGGTCACCACGGTATCCCGCGCGCTGAAGGATGGGCCGGAGGTTCATCCCGCCACCATCGCTCGCGTCAAGGAAGTGGCGCAGCGGGTCGGCTATGTGCCAAATCATCATGGCTTCGCGCTCAAAACTGGCCGCACGCTGACGATGACAGCAATATACCCGATGGAAACAAAAGATCATCTGTCCGATCTGTTGAAGCTTCCGTTAATCGAAGGCATGACGCTGGCGGCGCGGCAAGCGGGTTATAGCCTATCCATCTACTCCACCACGCCCGATGATGATCCCATCGAGAGTGTGCAGCGACAGCTTCAGGCGGGCAGCACAGACGGACTGATTATCACACGCATGGTCTCGGGTGATCCGCGCGTTAAGCTATTGCTGGATAGAGGCATGCCATTCGTCGCGTTTGGAAGAACTGACCTGGATACAGCATATCCTTATGTCGACATCGACAATGAACAGATTGCCTACGAGGCGACCCGGCGGCTCATGGACAAGGGCTGCCGACGCATTGCGCTGCAACTTCTCGTTCCGGGCGACCAGGCGAGTGCCATGCGTCTTTCCGGGTATGGAAGGGCAATGGCCGAGGCTGGTATTCCGATCGACCAGTCGCTGATCGGTCATGGAATGTTCACCATGGAATCGAGCGCAGCCTGGTTCGATCGCATGCTGGCCTGGTCAGATCCGCCGACGGGCTTGGCATGCGCCAACGAACTGGGCCTTCTGGGGGCATTACACGCTCTCGGCAGAAGAGGTCTCGCGCCAGGGAGTGACATCCACATTGTCACTCGGGACAGCACGCGGCTATCGCGCTTCCTGCCTGCGAAGATCGGCGTTCATTTCGTGGACATAGCGGGTGTCGGACGCAAACTTGTCGAAGTCCTGGAGAGCCGGATCGCCAATCCGATTGGACCGGTCGCGACAGTCTTGTTCAAAGGAGAGTTCGACCCTGGCGAATAGCCTCCCCTGGGTCTCATTCGACCGGAGCGGCGCCAACCTGACCGGCGACTTCCTGGTCGAGTTCCGCGAGAAATTCGGTGATGCGCGCCGCATTGTCGCCGAGGTCGTAGCGGCCGTAGCGGGATGCCGACCGCATGTCGACGATGACCGTGTCGCCATCGTCCGTCACGCGGATCGCCACGTCGGCGGGAAGGCCGATCACGAAGCCCTTGGCGACGGCGGTGATGGTCACCTCGCTTTGCCCGGCGAGATCGGGATAGGGTTCCGACAGCTCCCAGTCGCGCCGGTCGAGCACGGTTTCGACGGCATTGACGACGGTCTCGAACGGCAGGTCGTAGCTGCGTGCGCTGACCAGCGGATAGCTATCGGTCTGCAGCCGCTGTTCCCCAGGCGTCGACGGCGCAAGCACGTTCATATCCTTCCTCCGGTCGCTCACGTCGAGCGCCGGCGGTTCGTCGAAATCCGTCGAGATATCCCTGAGCGGCGGATAGATCGTCGCCCAGTAGGCGGCGACGCCATAGGGTGCGAGCACCAGCAGTGCCAGCAGCGCGCCGACCGTCAGGTCGCGACCGCCGCGGTCGCCGAAATTCCAGAGCCGCGAAAAGGCAAACCCGGCAAACAACAGCGCCATCGCCGCCAGCAGCGCGACAATGCCCAGCACCCACAGAAAGACAGGTGTTTCGACGAGATCGAAGCGATGGCCGACGAAGACCGTCAGCAGCAGCACCAACGAAAAAGCGGCCGTGCGCCGCGACCAGCCGGCCGCCTTCGACGTTTGCCGTTCAGGAATGCTAACCATCGTTTTCCGTGCTGCCCCAACCCGAACGGAGACTTAGTGCCTTTTTGCGATGGCATGAAGCCGAAACATGCACCATCGCGTCAATCCGTCGGCAGGCGATAGTCCTTGAATTGCTGGCGCAAGGTGATCTTCTGGATCTTGCCGGTGGCGGTGTGCGGAATTTCACCGACGAAAGCGACATCGTCCGGCATCCACCATTTGGCCACCTTGCCGTCCATGAAGTCGAGAATGTCAGCCTTGGTCGGTTCCTTGCCCGGTTTGCGGACGACGACCAGCAGCGGCCGTTCGCCCCATTTCGAATGCTGAACGCCGATGGCTGCCGCCTCGGCGACATCGGGATGGCCAACAGCCAGATTCTCGAGGTCGATGGTCGAAATCCATTCGCCGCCGGACTTGATGACGTCCTTCGCGCGATCGGTGATCTGCATGTAGCCGCCGGCGTCGATGTGGGCGACGTCGCCAGTGTCGAACCAGCCATCCTCATCGAACTGCTCCACGCCGGCGCCGCCATAATAGGCACGGGCAACGGCCGGCCCACGCACTTTCAGGCGGCCAAAAGTCTTGCCGTCCCAAGGCTGCTCGTTGTTGTCGTCGTCGGTCACCTTCATTTCGACGCCGAACGGCGGATAGCCCTGTTTCTGCTGGACATCGAGCCGGGCTTCGCCCTCAAGACCGGCATGGTCCGGCTTCAGGGTGCACAGCGTGCCGAGCGGCGACATTTCGGTCATGCCCCAGGCATGGATGACCTGGACATCGTAGTTCTGCTGAAACTTGGTCATGATCGCGCGCGGGCAGGACGAGCCGCCGATGACAACCTTGTTCAGATAGGGAAGCTTCTTGCCGGTCTCCTCCAGATGCTGCAGCAGCATCATCCAGACGGTCGGCACGGCGGCGCTGAAGGTCACCTTCTCGGTGTCGAGCAGTTCATAGATCGAGGCGCCGTCCATCTTGCAGCCGGGCATGACCAGCTTGGCGCCGATCATCGGCCCGCTCTGGCCAAGGCCCCAGGCATTGGCGTGAAACATCGGCACGACAGGCAGGATCGTATCGCGCGACGACAGTCCCATGGCGTCGGGCATGGCAGCGATCATGGCGTGCAGCACGTTCGAACGATGGCTGTAGACGACGCCCTTGGGATCGCCCGTGGTCCCGGACGTGTAACACATGCCGGCGGCGGTGCTTTCGTCGAAGGTCTTCCAGGCGAAGTCGCCATCCGCTTCGTCAAGCCAATCTTCATAGGCGACCGCGTTGGGCAATGTCGTCGGCGGCATATGCGCCCTGTCGGTCAGCACGATCACCTGCTTCAGCGATTTTACGGCGCCGGCGATTTTCTCGAGCAGCGGAACGAAGGTCAGGTCGACGAAGACTGCCTTGTCCTCGGCATGGTTCATGATCCACACGATCTGCTCGGGAAACAGCCGCGGATTGAGCGTGTGGTAGATGGCGCCGATGCCCATGATGCCGTACCAGGCCTCGATATGGCGTGCGGTGTTCCAGGCGAGCGTCGCGATACGGTCGCCCAGCCCATAGCCGTCGCGCTCCAGCCGCTGGGCGACCTTCAGGGCACGACGATGGATGTCGGCGTAAGTGGTGCGCACGATCGGCCCCTCGATCGAGCGCGTCACGATCTGGCGCACGCCATGCTGCCGCTCGGCATTGTCGATGAGCTTATGGCAAAGCAGCGGCCATTCCTGCATCAGTCCCAGCATTCGGTCCTCCCTCACGCTTTTGCGTTGTGCTTTTCGGGCTATTGTGGAGCGAACCGGCCGATTGTCCAGCCGCCAGCACCACCAAGTGCCGCATTGGTGGAAAACCGCCACAATGCGGCCATCGTCGGCGTTAAGTTTCGTTAACGGGCAAAGGGGTGCGATTGGCGACTGAAAGAGGTTCGCATGGACGCGCAGCTCGACGACAAGGCTCTCGAGAGTACGCTTGCCGAAAGTCTGGCCGATGTGGTGCCGGACACAAAAACTGTTTCCGAAGATGAATTTGTTGAAGTTGTCGGCGGCGCGCTGGAAGCGGTCGGCGGCACGCTGCTGTTCAAGATGTGCGTCCAGAATCAGGGCGAGGACCAGCACGTCGCGGCCGCGTCAGTCGGCGATGGCGGAAACCGCCAGTTCCTGCTGCTCACCTTGCCTACCGGCGGCGGTTCCTTGAAGGTCGAGACCGTATCGAGAAGCAGCAACCCGGTCGCCGGGATCGCTGCCGCCTATGCCGGTCTCATGGACGTATTCAAGGCCGCTGCCTGACAGCTGACGACAAGTATCTCGAGGGTTCCAAGGCGCGATCCATCGGCGTCGGCCCGGCAAGTTTTGCGTACTGGATGGCGATAGCGGCTTGCACAATGCGCTTGCGCGACACACCTTAAAGTCGACGCAAGGAGAGCCCCCGCATGGATCAGATCGCCAACCCCGCACCCGGTTTCCAACGCAACCCAGACAAAATCATCACCATCGAGTCCTATGCCGGCACCGTTACCGTGCGTGCCGGAGACATGGTCATCGCTTCAACAGCGAAGGCCAAGGTGCTGACCGAGGCCCCCTATCCGGCGGCGTTCTACATTCCGTTCGCCGACATCGATTTCGGCAAGCTCGGCCGCACCGACCACTCGACCCATTGCCCCTACAAGGGCGATGCAAGCTATTGGAGCGTGCTGCCTGCCGGGGAGACCGGCCAGAACGCCATGTGGGCCTATGAGCGGCCTTTCGACGAGATGGCTGAGATCCGCAACCACGGCGCATTCTATGCCAGCAAGGTCACGATCGAAGCCAAACCGGACTGAGCCGACGCCGAAGGCATCGAGATCCGCTCGGCTGGCCACTCACTCCGTCGTGCCGTTGTTGCCGATGCCTTCGGCATCGTCGAGCCGCACAAAGGTCAAGCCCTTGGCCTTGAGCGCCAGCAGCCCCTGCACCACGCCTTCGCCGGCCGCATGGGTCGGCTGGTTGATGTGCGAGATGATGACGTCGCCATCCTTGGCCGCCGCGATGCGCCGGGCGGTCTCCTTGGCGCCGAGCAAAGAGCCACCGTCGCCGTTTATCGAGAAACCCGCGACCTTGAAGCCAAGCTTGCGGATCATGGCGATTGCCGACGGGCTGTATTCGGCGGTTGCGCCACGGAACCATTTCGGTGCCGGCTCGCCGGTCCCGGCAAGAGCGGCGGCTCCCGATTCGACCTCGGCCAGCACCGCGTCCGGGCTGCCGGCACTGCGGATGCCATAGATTTTCCGCGGCGTGTCGACCGCCGGAATGTGGTGGCCGCCATGATTTTCCAGTTCGAACAGATCGGGATGCGCCCGCATGATTTCGACGGCGGCGGCGTTTCGCCTCAGCCAGATGCCGGTCACGAAAATGGTGGCGGGAATCTTGTTGTCCACCAGCGCCGAAAGTATCCGGTTGTCGGTCTGTCCACCGCACGCGTCGAGCGTAAGCGCCACACGGCCGGCTCCGCTCGCCTGCGACTTGATGTGCAGCGTCGGCTCGACGAGCGGCGCGGCATGGCTGGCGGATGCCATCGCCCACGACAGGGCGATCATGCAGAGATTTTTTTGCAGCAGGCGCATCAAACCGATTCCCGGACCCGTCATTTCAAGCAGGCATCCCAACGACCCGCATGAAGGCGGAAATCGGGATGGTGCATAGCTGAAAAGCGCTCCGCGACAATGTGGCCGTTCCTGTGGGCGACAGGTCATTCCACCGCGTCGAGAGCGGTCGTGCATGCGGCGCATGATCTCAGATGGCGTGTTCCAGTTTCATTTCGGTGCGCGAAAGAACCTCGCGCACCGCATCGACCACAGGCTTGACCTCCAGGCCCCAGACGCAGCATGCTTTGCTCGGATCCGGCGCGCGGCAGAGGTTTTCGGCCATGCAGGCGCAAGGCATCGGCGGCTGGAGCGAGATGCTGGGCACGCCGACTGGACCCCAGCGCGACGGCTCCGTCAGACCGAACAATCCGACAACCGGGGTTCCGGTGGCTGCGGCCATGTGCATCGGGCCGCTCTCATTGCCGAGAAACAGCCGAGCCTGTTTCAGCAACGCCAGCAGGCTTTCAAGCGACAGGTCACCGACGAGATTGACGACCGAGGGCGCGGTTCTGGCGACGATACGTTCGGCGATCTCGCGCTCGTCCGGGCCGCCCACCAAGACGACATCCAGGCTGGTCTCGCCGGCAATCTCGACGATCACTGCTGCAAACCGCTCCGGCTGCCAACGTCGGCCCTCGAAGCTTGCACCCGCATGCACGGCGATGAATGCGTTTGGCCGCAGATGGTGCTTACCCAGCAGCGCCAATGCTTTCGCCGTCTCCGATGGCAGCGGCTGAAGGTTCGGAATCACCGTGCGAAGTTCGATGCCGAGCGCTTCGAGCGGCGAGAGGTAGCGGTACAGGAAATGCTGACCATCAAAGCCGTAGGGCTTGGCAAAGACATTGGCGGGTTGCCGCTCCAACATACGCAAGGGTCTTTCGGAAGGATTGTAACCGACACGGGTCTTGGCGTTGACGAGCCCGGTGACCATGCGCGACGTCTTCGAATCGGTCAGGTCGATGGTCAGGTCGAAACGGAAGCGGCGTAACGCCCGCACCATGGCGTAGAGCTCCTTCCCGCGCTCCAAGGGCGTTCCGCGCATGCGGTCGCGCCTGAATGCGACCACCTCGGAAGCGATACCATGGGCCATGACGAAGCTCTCGAAGCGGGCCTCGCACAGAAAGACGATGCTGGCGCCGGGGAATTCGAGCCGCAGGTTGTTGGCGAGCGCCGAGGCGAGGACGAGATCGCCTATGAACTTAGTTTGGATGACCAGGATCGAGTGGAACGGCGCGGGAGAAATCTGCAGCATCTGTTTCCGGGAGCAATTTGCGGATGGCCGCAAATTGGGCAGGAACAATGTCGAGATTACGCGACGCCGCCAGCACGTTCGCGTGAATTGCCTTACAAAACGGTAAGCTGGATGGATCCTATCGGCGGCCTGCCTTCGCAACCAGCACCGCTGCCTGCGCGGCCGCCAGCCTGGCGATCGGCACGCGATAGGGCGAACAGGACACGTAGTCGAGGCCGACCTCTTCGCAAAAGCGGATCGAAGCCGGGTCGCCGCCATGTTCGCCGCAGATGCCGAGCTTGATGTCTGGCCGCGTCGCCTTGCCCTTTTGCGCGGCCATGCGCACCAGTTCGCCGACGCCGTCGATGTCGAGCGAGACGAACGGGTCCTGATCGATAATGCCCTTCTGGCGGTAGGTTTCCAGGAACGAGGCCGCATCGTCGCGCGAGATGCCGAAGGTCGTCTGGGTCAGGTCATTGGTGCCGAAGGAGAAGAATTCGGCCGACTCTGCAATGACATGGGCACGGATCGCGGCGCGGGGGAGCTCAATCATGGTTCCCGTGAGGTAATCGATCTTGACGCCGGTTTCCTCCATGACGCTCTTGGCAACCGCATCGATGCGCGCCTTGACGTAATCGAGTTCCTTCACCAGGCCGACCAACGGCACCATGATCTCGGGGACCACCAGGGCGCCGGCCTTCCTGCCGGCCTCCACCGCCGCCTCGAAAATGGCGCGTGCCTGCATCTCGGCGATCTCGGGATAGGAGACAGCCAGGCGGCAGCCGCGATGGCCGAGCATGGGGTTGAACTCGTGCAGCGCCTCGGTGCGCTGCCTGAGCTTGTCCGGCGACACCTTCATGGCGGCGGCGACCTCGGCCACCTCCTCCTCGGTCTTCGGCAGGAATTCGTGCAACGGCGGATCGAGCAGGCGGATCGTCACCGGCAGGCCGGCCATGATCTCGAACAGTTCGAGGAAGTCCGAGCGCTGCATGGGCAGAAGCTTAGCGAGTGCGATGCGCCGGTCCTTTTCGGTGTCGGCCAGGATCATCTCGCGCATGGCGACGATGCGCTCGCCGTCGAAGAACATGTGCTCGGTGCGGCAAAGGCCGATGCCTTCAGCGCCGAAGGAACGCGCCATGCGCGCGTCGAGCGGCGTTTCCGCATTGGTTCGTACTTTCATGCGGCGCACCGCGTCCGCCCATTCCATGATGGCGGCGAAATCGCCGGAAAGTTCCGGCTGCAGCATCGATACGGCGCCCTTCAATATCTGGCCATTGCTGCCATCGATGGTGACGATGTCGCCCTTGCGGAAGGTCGAGCCCATCGCCATCAGCGTGCCGGCCTTGTAGTCGACACGCAGCGAGCCGGCCCCGGAGACGCAAGGCTTGCCCATGCCGCGTGCCACCACCGCGGCGTGGCTGGTCATGCCGCCGCGCGTGGTCAGGATGCCTTCCGCCGCATGCATGCCGTGGATGTCTTCGGGGCTGGTTTCGATGCGCACCAGGATCGCCTTGCGGCCCTGCGTCTTCAATTCCTCGGCGTCGCCGGAGGAAAAGACGATCTCGCCGGTGGCGGCACCGGGCGACGCCGGCAGTCCGATGCCGATGACGTCGCGCGCGGCCTTGGGGTCGATGGTCGGATGCAGCAACTGGTCGAGCGAGGCCGGGTCGATACGGGCGACGGCTTCCTCCTTCGTGATCAGCCTGTCCCGCGCCATCTCGACGGCAATTTTCAGCGCCGCCTTGGCGGTGCGCTTGCCGGAGCGGGTCTGCAGCATCCACAATTTGCCGCGCTCGATGGTGAATTCGAGATCCTGCATGTCGCGGTAGTGCTTCTCCAGATTGTCGGAGATGGTGACAAAGGACTGGAACGCGTCAGGCATCAGCTTCTGCAGCGACGGCTTGTCCGAGCCGGCTGCGATACGCGCCGCTTCGGTGATGTTCTGCGGCGTGCGGATGCCGGCGACGACGTCCTCGCCCTGCGCGTTCACCAGGAACTCGCCATAGAGCATCTTTTCGCCGGTCGAAGGGTTGCGCGTGAAGGCAACGCCGGTGGCCGAGGTTTCGCCCATATTGCCGAACACCATGGCCTGGACGTTGACCGCCGTGCCCCAGCTTTCGGGAATGTCGTGCAGGCGGCGATAGGTGATGGCGCGGTTGTTCATCCAGCTCGAGAACACGGCTGATATCGCGCCCCAGAGCTGCTCGTGCGGATCCTGCGGAAAAGGCCTGCCGAGCTCTTCCTCGACCTTGGCCTTGTAGAGCGCGATGACGCCCTGCCATTCGAGCGCCGTCAGTTCGGTGTCGAGCTCGTGCCCGAGCCCGCCTTTCTGATCTTCCAAGATTTCTTCGAACACCTCATGATCGAGGCCCATGACGACATCGGAATACATCTGGATGAAGCGGCGGTAGCTGTCATAGGCAAAGCGCGCATCGCCGGAATCGGCGGCCAGCGCCTCGACCGTCTCGTCGTTCAGGCCCAGATTGAGCACGGTGTCCATCATGCCGGGCATCGAGGCGCGAGCGCCCGAACGCACCGACACCAGCAGCAGTTTCGACGGGTCGCCGAACCGACGGCCGGTCAGCCGGCCGATGTGATCGAGCGCGACCGCGACATCGGCTTCCAACCCGGCCGGATAAATACGGCCGTGGGCGTAGTACGCGTTGCAGACCTCCGTGGTGATGGTGAAGCCCGGCGGCACCGGCAGCCCCAGGCTGCACATCTCGGCCAGGTTGGCGCCCTTGCCGCCCAGGAGATTCTTGTCGCTGGCACGGCCTTCCGCCGCACCATCGCCAAAGGTGAAAACCCATTTGGTCATGCATCGCTCTCCGGTTGCAGGAGATTGGAAAGATTGGCGAAACGGAAAGTTCCGCCGGTCCGTCCTTGGAGCGATATGATGCTGCAGTGCGAAAGGCAAGCGCCGGCAAAGCGGTCGGCCTTCTACAATCGATTAAGCAAAAGCCGCGTCCGAAGATGCGGCAAAATGACTTGCCATTCCGAGGTTTTTGATGTAGAACATAAAGGGAACAAACAGGTGCGCCATGAAACTGCCCGGAAAACTCGACTATCTGGAAATGCCCGCGACCGGTGGAACGCTGGACCGGCTGAAGGCTTTCTACAGTACTGCCTTTGCCTGGTCGTTCACCGATTATGGGCCGACCTATTCGGCTTTTGCCGAAGGCCTGGACGGAGGCTTCCAGGCAGATGCCACGGAAGCGCCATCAAAGCCGCTGCCCGTGCTCTACAGCAGGGATCTGGAGCAAACCCTCGACGCTGTCGAAAGCGCCGGCGGCACGATCGTCAAACCGATCTTCCCGTTCCCCGGCGGCCGGCGCTTCCACTTCGTCGATCCAGCCGGAAACGAGATGGCGGTGTGGTCCGAATAGCCCGCTGCATATCATTTGGCAGTGCTGCGTTGCCTGCCCAATTCGAGCGTTCCAACCGTCACTCATAAGGATTGTGCTTTTTGGCTGCTCTGCTAATAACGCGCCGCACAAGCGACTCTGACGGCAATTGGGGCGTCGCCAAGTGGTAAGGCATCGGTTTTTGGTACCGACATTCCCAGGTTCGAATCCTGGCGCCCCAGCCATCCCGCTCAGGTCCGTTCCGAACACATGGGACCCGAGAGTACCTTTGCGATCTTCCATGAAGCCGGTCGGTTAATAGTTCGACTGCGTCATAAGTTCAGCGAAACCAACGCCATCGCGGCAAATTCGGGTCAGCATTTGCACATGATCTGGACAGTGTCGCCTTGAACATCTCCTTCTTTCCATACATAGGTCGGCCAGGTGGGTGGCGGCTCAACATGGAACTTCAATGAACCTTCCTATCTTCGCCATCAACCTCGATCGCGAGACCCAGCGCTGGAGCGAATTGCTTGCCAGCGCCGAAACGGCAGGACTGACCTTGCGGCGCATTGCCGCCGTCGACGGTCGGGCGCTTGCTGAAAAAGACTGGACGGAGATCGATCTGCCAGCCGCGCGCAAGCTGAGCGGGCGCGACATCCTTTCGGGCGAATATGCCTGTTACCGCAGCCATATCCAGGCGCTGGAAACGTTCCTGGCCGGTGGCAGCGCCCATGGCCTGATCGTCGAGGACGACGTCCTCTTCAGCGAAAACACCATGCGGCGCATCGAGGCCATCATCGCGGCGGTGCCGGATTTCGATGTCATCAAGCTGACCAACCATCGCATGAGCTTCTTCATGCGCGCGGTCGAGACAGTGGAAGGCGACGAGATCGGTCGTGCGCTGCATGGCCCGCAAGGCTCGGCCGCCGCCTATCTGGTGACGCGGGAGGGCGCGCAGGGTCTGTTGTCGGCGCTCGCCGTTATGAAAATGCCATGGGACGTTGCACTCGAGCGCTTTTGGGATACCGGTCTGAAAGTCTATTCGGTCCGCCAAAACGTGCTTGGCTTCGCCGCCAGCAGTGGGATCTCGGGCATAGCGGGCCCCTCGGGAAGCTACAAATCCGCAAGGCTGGGCGGGCCGAGCCGGATACGTGCCGGGGTGTTGCGGGCCAGCGACGAGCTGCGCCGCCTCCATCACGTCCTGCTGCCGCCCCCTCTGCCGCGAGATGCCCTGGATGATGCCAAGGACAACGCGCCGCGCCACACCTTGCTTCTGTTGCTTGCGGCACTCGCCATTCTAGCTTTGGTTTCCGCGGTGTGGCGCGAGGCCGACACCTACCGCTATGCGGGCCTGGCGCTGGCCCTGTTCGCGGTCATCCGCTGGTTCAGAGTGGATTTGTGGACCTACAGCAAACCGCTGATCGGTTGGGTCGGCTTTCTGTGTCTGGGCTGGTCGCTCTATGTCTTCATCCGACTGGCGATCGTCTATTTCGGCACCCACCAGTTGGGTGGCGCCGAAGGCATTTACATGTTTCCGCTGTTCTACGCGACGACCGGCTTCGCGTTTCTGCTGTTTGTCAGGCAACCCGCACGGCTCGTGCTCTGGTTCATGATCCTCAGTCTCGTCTTCCTGGCTGCGGACACCTTCTATTCGGACATGTTTCAAGGCATCCAACCGGCCCCGTGGCTTTTCAACAATCCCATCCACGCGTCGGTAGCGGCCGGTTTCATCTTCCTCTGCACGCTGCAATTCATGGCCTACTCGGCCCAGAGAACGGACCTCGGGAAAGCAACCAAGAACCTGCATTGGGTCCTCTCGACAGCCGTCCTGCTGCTTGCCCTCGTCAATATCATCGAGATGCGGTCAAAGGGAGTGTGGCTTGCGCTTGCGCTCGCTCTGCTCTTGTTGGCGGTCATGACCCTGGCGAGAGGCCATCGTCGCGAACTGTTGGTTTCGGGTGGCGTGCTGGTGATCGTGGCGGCCGGCATTGTCGCAGCACACAACATCTTCTCGTCCACCGCCGACGATACCATGGCATTCATCAAAACCTTGGTTCCGGATGTGTTCAGGCATGGGGTCCTCCCCGCCTTCGACCGTGCCATCGCGAGCGACGCGGTTCCGCTTGCAGCCAAGGAGAGGCTGATGCTGTGGGCGGATGCGATCAATATCTGGAAGCGCCACCCGATCTTCGGAGCCAGTTCCAGCTGGCTGACCGAATGGCAGAACAGAACCTATCATCCCATGATCTTCAACGTCTTCCACAATGGTTATCTGGAGATTGCCGTGCGCTATGGTGTGGTCGGATTGGCGTTCTTTGCCTTTCTCTACACCTGGTCGGCCAGGCAGGTTCTACTGGCCATGCGAGCCAAGCTTGTCGCTCCGGCCGCATGGTCCTGCTACATCTCCACACTGGTCTTCTTCGCCCTAAGCATCCTTACCAATTCCAACAACCGGCTGGCCATGGGTGAGGCCTTCATGTGGTTTGCCGCGGCGTTCGGCTTCTACTGTTTTTATGTTCGCCAGCAGAAGAACCTTGTCGCGCCGCGGACCTATTTTTAGGGTCTGCCGGCGCAGCACGTATCTGACCAGCCGATTGCGACCAATGCACCTTTGAGGCCCCGCTCAATTTCCCGATAATCGGGAAAGTCGATGCCAAAATCCATGGCTTATCGCCGGCAACCCCTTCGTTACGATCGACACGGATCACAGACAGGGGTTGTCACGGACATGCTGACTGACAGGCAGGCACGCGAAGCGGTGGAGCAGTACCGCGAGGAAGGATACGCGGTCGTTCGACAATTCGTCGACGGCGACGAGATGATCCGGCTGAAGAAGGAAACCGATGCGGTCTATGCCGACGGCCTCAAGCATCACGCCACCTTCCGGCACGGCAACCTGAATTTCCAGATCCTGCCTGAATCGGACTTTGGCCAACGCTATGTGCTGCAGGCTTACTGGTTTTCCTGGATCAATTCCTATTTCGAAGAATTCCGCCGCAATCCCGACTATCTGAAGCTGCTCGAGGGCCTGATCGGCCGTGACATAAGGCAGATCGCCCAACAGCTGCACTGGAAGCCGCCCGGCGCCAATGTCACGGGTTATCGCTTCCACCAGGATCTGCGCTTCCGTAACCAGGCCGCCTTCGACAATGTCGCCGACGCCACCGTGACAACAGGCCTCGCGGTCGATCGGGCGACGCTGGACAATGGCTGCCTTCAGGTCGTGCCCGGCAGCCACAAGCTCGGCTATCTCGGCCTGTCGGACGAGGGAACCGGCGAACTGATGAAGGGCCTGACCGCCGAAGAAGAGTTGCGCAAGGTCGGCATCGACCCGGCGACCATCGTTCCGCTGGTGCTGGAGCCGGGCGACCTTGCTTTATGGGGGCTGCTTACCGTGCACGGCTCCTCGCCCAACAAATCGCAGCACGACCGGGCCTTTGCGCTGTCCAGCTATGTGCGGGCCGATACGACGCAACGTGGCGAATGGGCGTTCAGGGACGGTGTTTCGGTGCCGCTCGGCAAGACGCCGGCACTGTGCAAATACGAAAAGCTCTTCGAGGAGCCGGGGCCGATGTACGACACCACCGCCTGGTGGAAATGACGCTGCCGCGTCGGGCGACGGGGGCAGAGGGGGCCTGGCGTTCGCGCCAGGCCCCTGACGGCGTTGGCCATGGGCAATCGCGCAGCATTTCAGGCGGTGAAGTCGGCCGACAGTTCGCGGATCAGGAAATCGACGAACGCGCGCACCTTGGCCGCAATATAGGTGCGGTGCGGATAGAGCGCGTAGATCGGGCTGGAGCCGGGGCGAAACTCATCCAGCTGCACTTCCAGCCGGCCGTGCCTGATCGCAGCGTCGACCAGCAGGCTGGGCAGGTTGCCGATGCCGAAACCGGCGGTGGTCATCTGGTAGGCGGCCTCGACGCTGTTGGTCGAGATGCGCCCGCCGACAGCCGCATCGAAAGGGCCGTCGGGTCCGATGAATGGCCACGTGCCAAGGCGCTTGGCGAAATTGCTCAGCACGCAGGAATGGCTTGCCAGCTCATCCGGGTGGACCGGACGGCCGTTTGCATCCCAATAATCGGGCGTGGCGCAGACATAGTTGCGGACTTCACCAAGCCGGCGGGCAATCAGGGCGGAATCCGCCTGACCGCCGAAGCGGATGGCCACATCGTAGCCTTCCTCGACAATGCCGACGACATAACGCGCGGTGAGGTCGAACTCGATCGTGGTGAGCGGGTTTTCTTCGAGGAATTTCGGCACCAGCTTGGTTATGCGCGTGTGGCCCAGAACATTGGAGCAGGAAACCCGGATCAGGCCGCGCGTCTCCTTGTGCAGGCCGCGCGTCGAATCCTGCAGTTCGGAAATGTCGTCGAGCAGGCTGCGCGCACGCGGAGCATAGTCGCGGCCCGCCTCGGTGAGGCTAAGACGCCTTGTGGTGCGATTGATGAGCCGGACGCCGAGGTCGTCTTCCAGTTCCTTGATGGTGCGGCTGACCGCCGTCGTCGACATGTTGAGATCGCGGGCCGCCGCCGACAGGCTGCCCAGCAGGCAGACTCGATCGAACACCCGCATCGCCGTCAGAAGATTCATCTTGCCTTCCCCTCGCCGTCGCGGCCCCGCCGCCATCGGCTGCGTCCTGTAGAAAACAGCGCCCAGCAACGACGCGGCAAGGGCATTCCACCGAATTTGGGCGTAAAATCAACAATGGGAGAACCGATATGACATCCAGACCTCTTCATCCGGCGATCGGCACATTTGCGAAAGGCGCGAAGAGCGGCGCGCTTGGCCGCCGCGAGTTCCTGGCGCTGGCCAGCGCCTTCGGCGCCAGCACCGCGATTGCCTATGGGCTCATCGGTCAGCCGGTCCCGGCGCGGGCCGAAGAAGCCGCCCAACCCAGGAAGGGCGGCGTGCTGCGTGTTGCCATGCAGGTGATGGAGCTGGAAGACCCGCGCAAGTTCAAGGTTTCGCAGATGGGCAACATCGCCATGCAGTTTCTCGAACCGCTGGTGCGCTGGAAGCCGGATTTCACCTTCGAGCCGGTGCTGCTGCAGAGCTGGGAGATCAATGCGGACGCCACGGAATATGTGCTCAAGGTGCGCCCGGGGGTGAAATGGTCGAACGGCGACGATTTCACCGCCACGGATGTCGCCTTCAACATCACGCGCTGGTGCGAGAAGGATGCCGCCGGCAACTCGATGGCCGGGCGCATGACCGCGCTGATCGATCCCGACACCAAGGTGGCGCGCACTGGTGCCATCGAGGTTCGCGACGGCCACACCGTGGTCCTGAAACTGTCTCAGCCCGACATCACCATCATCCCCGCGATGACCGACTACCCGGCATTGATCGTCCACCACACCTTCAATCCGAAGGCTGCGCCACTGTCGGCCAACCCCGTTTCCACGGGCCCGTTCGAACTTAAAAAACTCGATGTCGGCGTTGCTGCCTCGGTGCGCAAGCGGCCGGACGGGTCGTGGTGGGGCGGCGAGGTGTTCCTCGACGGCATCGACTGGACCGACTACGGCACCGACTCGGCCGCCACCGTCTCCGCCTTCGAATCCGGTGAGATCGACCTGAATGGGCAGACGCAGTCCTATGACGTCGCCATGCTCGACAGGCTGGGCCTGAAGAAAAGCGAGATCGTCACTGCCGCCACCCTGGTCTCGCGCTGCAACGTCAACGCCAAACCCTATGACGACAAGCGCGTGCGCAACGCCATACAGCTTGCGGTCGACAACGAAGCGGTGCTGCAACTGGGCGCCGACGGCATGGGTATCGTCGCGCAGAACGATCATGTCGGACCGATGCATCCCGAACACGCCGACCTGCCGCCGATCAAACGTGATCCGGTCCGGGCCAGGGCATTGCTCGAGGAAGCCGGCCAGCTCGATTTCGAGTTTGATCTGATCTCGGTCGAAGCCGATTACCGCAAGGAAAGCTCCGATGCCGTCGCCCAGCAGATGCGCGAAGCCGGCTTCAAGGTGAAACGCACCGTCATCCCGGAATCGGCATTCTGGAACGACTGGACGAAGTATCCCTTCGCGACCACCAATTGGAACGCCCGACCGCTCGGCATCCAGACCTATGCGCTTGCCTACCAGACCGGTTCGGCATGGAACGAGACAGGGTTCGCCGATCCCGACTTCGATGCCAAGGTCCACAAGGCCAACGCCATCGCCGATCCGGAGCAGCGCCGTGCGGTGATGAAGGAACTGCAGGTCATGCTGCAGGATTCCGGCATCATCGTTCAGCCCTACTGGCGAAAGCTGTTCTGCCATATGAAACCTGCCTTGATGGGTTACCAGATGCATCAGGCCTATGAGCAGGACTTCACCCGGGCTTGGCTCGCCGCCTGATCGCGGGCGACAGGGCGGCGCATTCTGCAGCGCCGTCTTTACCCTTGGTCACCGGGAAAGTTGCGGCGTGGCGCCGCCATCAAGAACGGTCGTGGAGCAGTGCGGGCTTCGCATCGGACACGATGCACAGATGCGCCCACACATGCCCTGCCATGGCAGGTCAGCAGGGACCTCAGGCCGCCACATCAGACCAGCCGGCACACCAAGCATGCGAAACATTCTGGTTTCTGCGTCTGTCATCGTCACACTCCGGTTCACAACTGGAGCTTACTTTTGCCTGACGGCAGCGAAACCCGCTTTCCCCGACAACGACCTTCCCGAAAACCGGGAGAATTCACGCCTGGATGCCAACCGGAAGACAAGACCCGCGGCGGCAGGATCGAGTCACTTGAGCGATCTTGCCGCCTCCTCCTTGTGATCATACCGGATCTTAACAGGCGTCCGTCGCGCAGTTTAGCGGAAATCGCCCGACTTGTTGTTACGCGGAACTCCGGTCTGCCGCGGACGTTAAGCCCGGCAAGACATTTCTTGCTGAAGCAAGAGCGAGTATTGTGAAGCGGACGCAACCAGTCCCGAGCCACACACGGCCTGTTGGATTTGACGCAATGGCATGTTGAAATGACGGAACAAGCGGAGTTATTCCCATCCGATTTGGAGATTCTAAATTGCCAGTCCGAATATGCTGCGTCTTTGGGACCTGGCAATTGCTCAGCTTGGTTGCCTCACTTCGCCAGTCAATAGCGGATGAAAGCTCGCCGCCGCAACAGGAGCATGAGGACTATCTTGTCCTTTATGAAACGGCCGGCGTTTCCGAGCATTTCAAGACTGATCTTGCTAAGCTTGCGTCTACAGTATGGACCTGGAAACGGATCATATGGGCATACGACCTTCTGACATCCGAGCGTAAATATGGGCAACTGCAAATTTTCCGGATCCATCATCAGATCCGAGCCACGATAGGTCTTGAAGTGAGTTCTGCAGATGAAATCTGGGCCTGCTTCGTTAACCGGCCATCGGAAAAAATACTGCTGGACTCATACCCAAGAGCCAAGATCGTTCTGTATGAGGATGGCTTGACATCATACCTTCCGTTTGAAGTGTCAACCATGGCACGGCCGCCAGGCACCAGGCTTCGAAAGCGCATCACCGGAGCCTTTATTGCAGGCCTCTCTGCAATTTCACCGGCGCTCCGTTTAAGGAAAATGGCTGACAAGATAGAAAGACGCCACCTGAAACGGGTGAGACTCTTTTACTCTTTGCTTAGCGAAATCCCCGTTCCATATGCTCTGGCGGATGTACCGAGATCGCAGGTCGGCGCTTCACTGATGCGCGATTTAATAGATGAGGTCAGCAGGGATGCGCTTTCCGGCGACAATGGAGATTGCCGTGCGTCAACCAACCCGCGGATCCTGCTGCTGGGCCAGGCATTGTCACGAAACGGCATAATGTCGTACGCGCAAGAGGCGGCGATCTATCGGCACATTGCGGAGCAGATCGTCGAGAGGGGATACGATATCGTCTGGAAGGAACATCCTAGAATAAGGGCGCCCTTCTTCCCCGAGTTGCTTGATGCGGTCGGAAATATGACATCCGACCCCAGCACCAGGATCACGGAGGCGAACCTTCCGCACACATACCCGATAGAGCTTATCGTATCCCGGATGAATATCGTTTGCTGCGTCTCCGGCACGTCAGCCGCCCTTCTTTATCTGAAATGGCTTTACGGCATCAAAGCATACACATTTGCAGAAACATTGATCCCGCTCATGACCGGCGCGGACATTTTAATGAGTGACATGGTAAGGACCCATGCGATGCCTTTTTCAGCGCTCCAATCTTCGAATGAGACACAAGCAGGTATCTGTTGAAGGCGGGTGTCCGGTTTAGTGACACGTATGGCACCCATGATATCCTGATGGATGCCATGCTCAGCGGGAACACGCGGTAACCAATGCTGGTTCGGTGCGGACAAGCCACATCGATAATGGCGACAAACTATTTTCTGGCCTGTTTTATATGAGACCGGCAGACTACGACGCCGTTGTGGGACCCGACAATCAGTCGTTTTAATCCAAGTATGTCACGCTCGAGGACAGAGCCGCGCTGTTTAATGATGCCTATGTCGACGACACCCACTTGGAGTGCGTTGAAACCGTCAAGTACGACAGGAATCTGCTGGTGTTGTTCATCAATTCGATTGAATCGGTCCACGGCGTCACAGTCCGCCAGCCCACAGCCAAATGCCGGCTTTTCGTCAATCTGGTTGGAGAAGTCGAAAAGCCGTTTTACATCAAAGGAAAAAAGATACGGCCGCGCTATGTTCCGGTGCACCAAAGCCAGGATGAAGCGGAACAAACCTGGCTAAAGAGGCTCAAGCAAAAATTGCGGCTTTGAGAGACACGCCGTCGATCTGAGTTTCAGCCTGAACCGCCAATACCGAGCCGGATTCGACCTTTGCGGCGGCCAGGCACAGATTGGAACAGAATGAGATTTTATCCAGCCGCCGAACGGATCGCTTTTTTCGGCACGCTTATCGCTGTTCTTGCCCTTGCATTGCTGCCTATACCCCGACTCGAGGAGTATGGGATCGATATCGGTTTCCGGTCCGACAAGCTGAACCACGCCAGCGCCTTTGCCGTCATGACTTTCCTTGGAGGGCTCGGCTGGCCCGATCGCAAGACAAGGCTGATCGTCTTCCTCGCCATGGTTGGAGCGGCGATCGAGGTCCTCCAGGGCACGGCGCTGATACGACGTGATCTGGATGTGTTCGACTGGGTTGCCGATTGCGCCGGCATCGCATGTGGCCTCGTGGCCGTGATCTGTGTGAACTGGATCTTGCGGCGCAGAGGTTGAGCCTGTTGTCAGGCCTTATGTGCACGGCGCCGATAGCCACAGGAGTTCGCCCTCGGCTCCATTGACTCGGCGAAATCGGATTGCAACGATCCGATCCGGGAGTAGCGATTTTTCTACCTTGGCCGGACAGATGAAGCTTCGGGCGCGGCACCCAGGAAGCGCACCATCAGTATTGAGGGACGATGACGATCAAGATCAGGCTTCCGGGTGGTGTGTTGAAGGTCAAGCAACGTCATGAACTGCGGCGGCGGGAGTACAAGGGCGAAGTCCCGGTCTGGCAGTGTGGCAAATATTTCGTCATCTGGTGGCCCAGTACAATTCCTGATCGACCCTCCAAGAGCTCGAATACTGACAAGGAGCTTGAAATGACCCTTCCATCGACTGGAGAAGGCACGTAAGCTCTATGCATCATGGCTTTGCGAATCAGATTGCCGGGGGGCACACTGAAGGTGAAGACCTACCGCGAACTGCGTGATCGCGAGCGGGATCGCAGGGTGCCTGTGCTGAAGCTGGGATCACTCTATTTCGTCTGGGCTTCGGCCAAACTGCATTCGCACAAACACAATCCGACGCTCTGATTTTTTTGCCGGGGTTCACACTTTTCCCTGAAATCGCTCCAGAGCCGCCCATTCGCAGGTAGCGCGACCTGGGTCAGCTTGCCTCGCGCATCGCTTCGGCCGCCTGCAGGTCGACCGACACCAGCTGACTGACGCCCTGCTCGGCCATGGTCACGCCGAACAGCCGGTTCATGCGCGCCATGGTGATGGGATTGTGGGTGATGATGACGAAGCGCGTCTCGGTGGTGGCGGCCATCTCGTCCATCAGGTTGCAGAAGCGTTCGACATTGTGGTCGTCGAGCGGCGCGTCGACTTCATCGAGCACGCAGATCGGCGCCGGATTGGTCAGGAACACAGCGAAGATCAGCGACATCGCCGTCAACGCCTGCTCGCCACCGGACAGCAGCGTCATGGTCTGTGGCTTCTTGCCGGGCGGGCGGGCAAGGATTTCGAGACCGGCCTCGAGCGGATCGTCGGATTCGATCAGCTGCAATTCCGCCGTGCCGCCGCCAAACAGATGCGAGAACAGCCGCTGGAAATGCCCGTTGACGACCTCGAAGGCGGCCAGCAGCCGCTCACGGCCTTCGCGGTTGAGGCTCTGGATCGCCTGCCTGAGCTTGCGGATCGCCTCGATGATGTCCTCGCGCTCCGACACGATCGCCTCCAGCCGGTCGGATAGCTCCTTCTGCTCCTCCTCGGCGCGCAGATTGACGGCGCCGAGCCGTTCGCGCTCGATCTTCAGCCGATCGAGCTGACGCTCGATCTCGGCCATTTCAGGCATCGGGCTGTCAGCCTCAAGACCGGTGTGGCGGATGACCAGATGCGGTGGTGTGTTCAGCGTCTCCTGGATGCGCGCCTCGACCTCCAGCCGGCGTTCGTCGGCTGCGGTCAGCCGCTCTTCGGCGCGAACGCGGGTCTCGCGCGCCTCGGCCAGGAACTGGATGGCGCCGGCGGCGGCCTTGTCCAGTTCGGATTGCCGGTTCTCCGCTTCCTGCAAACGGTCGGCCGCCGCCTTGCGCAAGCTCTCGGCCTCGGTGAGCTGCGACAGCAAGGCACGCCGCTTGGCGTCGATTTCATCGGGAGCATCGGCCAGCCGCTCGCGTTCGGCCTCGGCCTCGGCCTTGCGTTCGCCGAGCGATGCGATCTGCGTCGAGGCGTTTTCGGCCCGCTCCAGCCAGTTGCTGCGCTCGGCGCCAATGGCATCGAGCCGGCGCGCGCGCGCCTCGGCTTCGCGCCGCAGCCCCTCATGCACGGCACGCGCATCGGCAAGCGCGGCGCGGTCGCGGGCGACATTGGCCGAGGACTGTTCGAGCTGCAATTGCAGATCGCCAAGATGGGGCGCGTCCTGCAGCAGCATTTCCGCCTCGGCGAAGGCGGCCGAAATCTCCTCATGGCTGTCGACGATGCGGGCGCGCGCTTCATCGAGCGCGGCGCGCCGGCTCTGCAATTCGCCGCCGGCTCTCTCGGCCTCGGCCAACGCATTGCGGGCAGCGTCCAGCCGATGCTGGGCGTCACGACCGGCCTGGCGCGTGTTGCGCTCGGCCTCGCTTGCCAGGCGCAGCGCCTGTTCAGCCTCTCCCAGCGCCTCCTCGGCCTGGCGCAGGACGAGCGTCGCCTGTATCGCCTCGGCATCGAGCTCAGCCAGCCGGTTCTTCTGCGCCAGCCGTTGTGCTGCGGCGGTCGGCGCATCGGCGCTGGCGGTAAAGCCATCCCAACGCCAGAGCGCGCCTTCACGGCTGACCAGCCTCTGGCCGGGAGCAAGCAGCGATTGCAACCGGCGGCCGTCGCCGGCGGTATCGACGATACCGACCTGCGCCAGGCGGCGGGCGAGCTGTGCCGGCGCGTGAACCACGCTGGCAAGGCTTTTTACGCCTTCGGGCAGGGCCGCGTCGCCGGGCTGGATCCCGCTTTCGCCCCAATGCACCGGAGCGCTGCGGTCGAGCGGCACGTCGAGATCTTCGCCAAGGGCCGCACCCAGCGCCGTTTCGAAACCGCGATCGACGCTGATCTTTTCCAACACGGCCGGGAAGAGATCCCCACTGGCGGCATTCAGGATTTTTGCCAGAGTGCGCGCTTCGGTTTCGATCCGTGCCAGCTCGGCCCTGGCATCCTGAAGCGGTGGCCGGGCGGCGCTTTCGACAGCGCGGGCATCGATGACCGACTGCTCGGCCTCGGACACGGCAGCCTCGGCCTCCTCCAGCAGCGCCATGGCCTGTTCGACCAGCACGCGCTTCTCGGCCGGATCGGGCAGGCCAGCGACCTTGGAGAGTATCTCCGACAATTCCCGGTCGACATCGGCAAGCTGACGCGCGAAGCGGTCGCGGCGCTCGGCGGTGTCGCGCAGCGTCCGTTCGATCTGGTTGCGCGAGGCGGCAGCCTCGGCCCGTTCGGCGGTCAGCGCGGCGAGCTTGGCTTCGCTTTGCGAAAGCGTCGACGCCGCCTGTTCGAACGCCGCACGGGTGGTGGCTTCGCGTTCGGCGGCGCCGGCATTTTCCGAATTGAGTGCTGCCTCTTCGGTGCGAAGGCGCTCGAGAATGTCCGCATTGTCGCGGACCATGCGCTCTTCACGTGCGATATCGCCGTCGAGCTGCTGCAGCCGGCGCTCGAGTTCGCTCTGACGGGCGCGGATGCGACCGGCTTCCTCCTCGATCTGCGACTTGGCGATCGACAGGCGCTGGAAGGCAGCGGCGGCGGCGGCTTCCGCGTCGCGCAGGTCCGGCAGCCTATGAGCGCCGATGCCTTGCTCCCTGGCGGCGGCCATCTGGGCTGCGGCGCGGTCGCCGACCAGTGCTGTCGCAACCGCCAGCGCCGAACGTGCCTCGCCTTCCTGGGTCTTGGCCAGTGTCCAGCGCAAATGCAAAAGCGTCGCTTCTGCCTTGCGGATATCGGCCGACAGGTTCTTGAAGCGGGACGCCTGGCGCGCCTGGCGCTTCAGGCTTTCGATCTGGCTTTCCAGCTCGCCGACGACGTCGTCCAGTCGTTCGAGGTTCTGCTCGGCCGCCTTCAGCCGCAGTTCTGCCTCGTGGCGGCGGGTGTGCAGGCCGGAAATGCCTGCCGCCTCTTCGAGCAGCGCGCGGCGTGCCTGCGGCTTGGCCTGGATCAGTTCGCCAATGCGGCCTTGACCGACCATCGACGGCGAACGCGCGCCGGTTGACTGGTCTGCGAACAGAAGCTGCACGTCCTTGGCACGGGCCTCCTTGCCGTTGATACGGTAAAGCGAGCCGGCCTCGCGCTCGATGCGGCGCGACACCTGCAGTTCGTCGGCATCGTTGAAGGCAGCGGGCGCCGAGCGGTCACTGTTGTCGAGGAAAAGCGTGACTTCGGCGGTGTTGCGTGCGGGCCGAGTGCCCGAGCCGGAAAAGATGACGTCGTCCATGCCGGACGCGCGCATGTTCTTGTAGGAGCTTTCGCCCATCACCCAGCGCAGCGCCTCGACAAGGTTCGACTTGCCGCAGCCATTCGGCCCGACAATGCCGGTCAGGCCGCGTTCGATGACGAACTCGCCGGGCTCGACGAAGGACTTGAAACCGAGGAGGCGAAGGCGCGAAAACTTCATTCGCCCCGCCCACTAAGCGGATTTCCGTGATTTTGCGAAAGGAATTCGCGGCACGACAGGAAGCCGCGCACGCCGAAGCGCCGCCGCCTCAGGGCTGACTGGATGTCAGAGCAGAGGGTCGATGATGGCCGACATTTCCTCAATCGACATCGCCCCTTTGTAGGTCTTACCGTTGATGAAGAAGGTCGGTGTCGAGTCGACCTTGAATTCATTGGCGCCGCGCTTCTGGACCGATCTCACATCGTCCAGAAGTTTCTGGTCCGTCAAGCAGGCCTCGAAGGACTCCTGTGTAAAACCGGCGAGCTTCGAGATTTGCAGCAGCGCATCCTTGGTATTCTGAACGCCAACCCAGTTCGCCTGCTGCCTGAACAGGACGTCGACCATAGGGTAATAGTTATCCTTGGCGCAGCGCGCCAGCATAAAACCGGCTTCGGCGCTCGGATCGAACGGGAATTCGCGCAGGATGTAGCGGACCTTGCCGGTGTCGATGTACTTGGTCTTCAGGTCCGGAAAGGTGGTCTCGGCGAAATGCGCGCAGTGTGGGCAGGTCATCGAGGCGTATTCGACGATGGTGACCTTGGCGTCATCCTTGCCNTCGGCGAAATGCGCGCAGTGTGGGCAGGTCATCGAGGCGTATTCGACGATGGTGACCTTGGCGTCATCCTTGCCAAGCTGCTTGTCGGGCAGCGCACCCGGCTTCATCAGTTCCGCCACATCCACGGTGCCCTGGGCCTCCGGCGCGGTGGCGGCGGCCGGCGTGGCCGCCTTCGCGGGGGCGGCCGGGGCCGCAGGCTTCACATCCGCGGCCTTCGCCTCCTCGCCAGAGTCGCTGCAGGCGGCGAGCAGGGCCACCGCCGGAATGGCGGCCAGCGAAGACAGGACATTTCTGCGAGACAAGCTTTGACCAAACGGGGGACGGTTCATACGAATCACCTGACAAGGGTTGGATTTTGCAATGCAAAGACACGAAAAGGCGAGAGTTGGCGCGAATTAAGGCATCTCGATCCCCAATCCAATCGCGAAACCTGACAAGGGCGATCACGAATGCGAGATATTGACGACGAATCCATGACTTTCTTCGAGACGCCTATGATTTTCTCTCCCCAATAATGGTCGCGCCAAGTTTCTCCAGCGAGGCGCGCAGTTCATCATTATCGACCAGGCCGACAGTTCCCGACAATTTCGTCTTCTCAGCCGCCGTCAGCGGCCTCAGGGCCGGTTTGCGCTTTCCTTTGTCGGCTGTCACCGGCTTCTGCAGGATCCTGATGCGATTGATGGCGGTGAAGCCGAGGAAGGCGTTGACCCGGTTGATGATCTCGCCCGTCTCGTGCTGCAGATGAAGTGCCGCCATGCCTTCGCAGGCAATGACCAGCACGGCCGGCTCGAACGGATCGTCCTCATGCATACGGCGCGGCCACTGGATTTTTTCGGGGCGCGAATGGCTGGCCAGCCGCGGGCCGGCGATCTCGTCCCATGACTGGACGAGGCCGATCGAAATGCCGGCCCGCTTGCGCAGCACCGGATCGAGGATCCTGGTCGCGAGATCGCTGACCGGGATGGGATTGCCGTAGGGCGTTCTCCCTGCCATGTACGTCCTCCAGCGACGACCCAGCAGATACCGGCCAGGCCAATACAAGATCAATGGCACCAGCAGACCAGACCCGCAAGACCGCATCCTGGGATAGTGGCAAAGCCACATCCGGAGATAGCAGCACAGCTGCATCCGGTGTCAGCGACGATATCGCATCCCGCCTGCTCAGCTGGTACGATGTGCATCACCGTGAATTGCCGTGGCGCATCACACCAATTGAGCATGCGCGCGGCGTGCGGCCTGATCCCTACCGCATCTGGCTCTCCGAGGTCATGCTGCAGCAGACCACCGTCGAAGCGGTGAAGGCTTATTTCAAGGTATTCGTCGAGAAATGGCCCGATGTCGAAGCGCTGGCCGCGGCGCCCACCGAGGACGTGATGAAGGCCTGGGCCGGGCTCGGCTACTACTCCCGCGCCCGCAATCTCAAGGCCTGTGCCGATCTTGTGGCCGCGCGTGGCGGCCGGTTTCCCGACACGGAGACGGGTTTGAGAGAACTGCCCGGCATCGGCGCCTATACGTCGGCGGCCATCACGGCGATTGCCCTCGATCGCCCCGCCGCCGTTGTCGACGGCAATGTCGAACGTGTCATCTCCCGGCTGTTTTCGATCACAACCCCGCTCAGCGAAGCCAAGCCCGAGATCCGTGCCCATGTCGAGCGCATGGTGCCCGGGACAAGGCCTGGCGACTTCGCCCAAGCGATGATGGATCTCGGCGCCACCATCTGCACGCCACGCCGGCCGCGCTGCATGCTGTGCCCGCTGCGCGAAGACTGCAGCGCGGTCGTTTCAGGCGATCCCGAGCACTTCCCGGTGCGCCTGCCCAAGGCCGACAAGCCGCAGCGGCACGGCGCGGCCTTTGTCGCCGTGCGGGCCGACGGCGCCATCCTTCTGCGCAAACGGGCAGAGAAGGGTTTGCTCGGCGGCATGACCGAGGTGCCGACGACGGGCTGGACCGCGCGGATCGATGGGGCAACCACGGAAGCGGCCGCGCCCTTTCCCGCCGACTGGCGGCATGCGGGCCGCATTGCGCATGTCTTCACGCATTTCGCTCTCGAACTCGAAGTCTTTCACGCTCACATCAAAGGTGATGCGCCAGACGGGCATTTCTGGTCGCTCGCTCACGAGATTTCCGGCGAGGCGCTGCCGACTGTCATGAAAAAGGCAATCGAGGCTGCGATACCCGGCGCGACGAAAAAGCCGTCGCCACACAGTGCAAAGAGGCCCCATGACTGAAATACGCCACATCGTTTTCGACATCGGCCGCGTGCTGATCCACTACGATCCCAACATTCCGTTCAGCCGCCTCATTCCGGATGCCGAAGAGAGAAAGTGGTTTTTCGACAATGTCTGCACGCATGATTGGAACATCGAGCAGGATCGCGGCCGCACCTGGGAAGAGGCCGAGGCGCTGCTGATCGCGGACCATCCCGATCACGCGGAAAACATCCGCGGTTTCCGCCGCCATTGGCACGAGATGGTGCCGCATGCTTATGACGACAGCGTCGCCATCATGGTCGGCCTGATCGAGAGCGGCCACGACGTGACCATGCTGACCAACTTCGCCAGCGACACGCTGGCCGAAGCCCGCGAGCGCTTCGATTTTCTCAATCGTCCGCGCGGCGTCACCATCTCCGGCGAGATCGGCATGATCAAGCCCGATCGCGGCATTTACGATCATCACATCGCCGCCTTCGGCCTCGAACCGGCCGCGACGCTGTTCATCGACGACAGCCAGAAGAATGTCGACGGCGCCAAGGCGGCCGGCTGGCAGTCGGTGCTGTTCACCGATGCAAAGGCGCTTCAAGCAGACCTTGAGCGGCATGGCATCGCGACCTGATCGAGACCGGCAATGGGCAAGCTCGTTCTGACCTTCAACCCGGAATGGTCAATACTTGACGCCAGTGTCGAGCATGGCCACTTTCGAGGACGTGGCGATGCCTATTTCCCGACCGACGAGGTAAGCGAATTTATTGTGTCATTGCAGGCCTATCCGCTTAAACGCGCGGATCTGGTCCTGAGATCGCCCGGCCTGATAAGCATCTCGGTTTTCCCGGCGGATGGCGTCGGTCACCTGTTCGTCCGGATCGAGGTCGCGGAGGAGATCGAAGCCCGTGACTTCGCGCGTGTGCGACTCCGGACGGACTATTCGCGTCTGTCGCGTTTTGCCAGTCAGCTCTCACTGATGGCGAAAGGCGAGGTCAGCGAAATCATCCTGGAGGAAGACAAGGCCTGAGCTGCCGATCAGGCCCCTGCCCGCTCCATGCCGAGCCGCGCGATGCGGCGAAGCTCGTCGATCGGGGTCAGGCCACCGCTGCGCTCATAATGCCAGAAGGTCCAGCCGTTGCAGGCGTCCAGCCCCTGCACTTCGGCACCGATCTTGTGGATCGAGCCGGCGCTGTCGCCGATCGCCACCGTGCCGTCGGCGCGCACCTTGGCCGCCCAGCGCTTCTTGGCATCGTAGAGCGTCGCGCCCGGCATCATCAGGCCGGTGTCGATCAGGCTGACAAAGGCGACGCGCGGCTCGGCGCGCTTGCCCGTGAGAACGGTCAAGTCGGCCTCTTCCAGCGGCCGCACCGCGTCGATGCGCTCGTTGGCGGCGTCGATATAGGCCTGCTCGCGTTCGATGCCGACGAAATGGCGGCCGAGACGCTTGGCCACCGCGCCCGTGGTGCCTGAGCCGAAGAAGGGATCGAGCACGATGTCGCCCGGTTTGGTCGAGGCCATCATGATGCGGGCAAGCAGCGCTTCCGGTTTCTGCGTCGGATGCAGCTTGTCGCCATTGTCGTTCTTCAGCCGCTCGCCGCCGGTGCAGATCGGAAACAGCCAGTCGGAGCGCATCTGGATGTCGTCGTTGGACGCCTTCATCGCTTCGTAGTTGAAGGTATAGCCCTTGCCCTTCTGATCGCGCGTAGCCCAGATCATCGTCTCATGCGCGTTCTGGAAGCGGCGGCCACGGAAATTTGGCATCGGGTTGGTCTTGCGCCAGACGACGTCGTTAAGGATCCAGAAGCCGAGATCCTGCATCTTGGCGCCGACCCGGAAGATGTTGTGATAGGAGCCGATGACCCAGATGGTGCCGTTGGGCTTCAGCACCCGGCGCGCCGCCAGCAGCCAGGCACGCGTGAAAGCGTCATAGGCCTCGAAACTCTCGAACTGGTCCCAGTCGTCGTCGACGGCGTCGACCTTGGACTGATCGGGGCGGTGCAGGTCGCCGTCGAGCTGCAGATTGTAGGGCGGATCGGCGAAGATGACGTCGATCGATTTTTCGGGCAACCGGTCGAGCGCGGCGACGCAGTCGCCCTTGAGGATCGTGTCCAGCCATTCGGATTGCTGGGGAGCGTGGGATAGCTCGTCGAGAAGACGCACGGCAGACATTCTGACACCCAAGGCACGCGTTACTGTTTACTCTCCGTTATGGTTACCGATCAGCGTAAATATTCCGTGAAGGCCAAGGGACGGGTGTGGCGAATTTGCGAAGGCGGCCCTGTTGGTGTATGCCGCGCCGCCTGAGCCTTCCGAGGCCACTTCGCCCTCCTATTGTCCGGATCACCATGCCCCAGCCAGACCTTGTCATCTTCGATTGCGACGGCGTGCTCGTCGATTCCGAGATCATCGCCGCCCGCGTCGACGCCGAGCTTTTGACCTTGGCAGGATACGAGATATCGGCTGAGGAGATTTCGGAGAGCTATGCCGGCCTGACCTTCAAGGACATCATGCTGCGGGTCGAGGAAAAGTCCCGCATCCCCTTCCAGGCCTCTCTGATCGACAGGGAGGAACAATTGGTCGACCGCAAACTGCGCAGCGACGTCCGCGCCATCGATGGCGTGCGCGAGGCCGTTGCCGCGGTAAGCGTGCCGCGCTGCGTCTGCTCGAATTCACGCTCCGAGCGGATCGAATTCATGCTGGAAAAGGTGCATCTTCTGCCGTTTTTCACCGACCGGATTTTTTCGGCGATGGAAACACCGACCGGGAAAACGAAACCGGCGCCGGACGTGTTCCTGTTCGCGGCGGAGAAACTCAGCGCCAACCCGGCGAACACTTTCGTTATCGAGGATTCCGTGCACGGCGTTCACGGCGCAAGGACGGCGGGCATGCGGGTGATCGGCTTCACCGGAGCCGCCCACAGCTATCCCGGCCATGCCGACGCGCTCACCGAGGCCGGCGCCGAAACGGTGATCCGCCGCTGGGCAGAGTTGAAAAGCGTGATCGCGGCGCTGTCGGAGTGGTCGGACGCCTGAGGGCGATTGAATTTCGCCCTCGTGGCGGGACTTTTCTCGCCCGGTCGGTCTACCGTTCTCGTGCTTCAGAGTGGTAGGAGGCGATACTGCAATTTTGGGAGCTGGTTTTCATTTCAAAACCCTGATGGCTATGCGATGATTGCGTCATGACGATTGAGCTTGAAATCACGCCAGAGTTACAGGCCCGCATCGATGCTATCGCGGCGCGGTCCAGCCTGTCCGCGTCGGAAGTCGTTGCGGACGCGCTTGAGAACGGCCACTCCCTTGAGTGGCAGGAGCGGTTTTTAGACAAGGTGAACGCAGGAATTGAAGCGGCCGACCGTGGTGAATTTGCCAGCCGTGCCGATATCGAGCGGGTGTTGAACAAGTACCGCCCCACCTGATGCAGGTTTCATGGACGAGCGCCGCTCTCGACGACCTCGACCAGATTCAGGATTTTATCGCGCAGGACAGTCCCGTTGCGGCGTATCGGCTAACAGCCGATCTGATTGGTCGCACCGACGAACTCTTGGCGTCAAATCCCATGGTCGGACGCAAGGGACGAGCGGGCGGAACCCGCGAGCTTGTGATAGCGCGGACATCCTATATCGTTGTTTATCGGGTGCGCGGCAGTGACGTTGAAATCATCGCCGTTGTCCATGGGGCCAGAGAATGGCCGGAGAGCCTCACATAGCCCGCCCATGTCTTGTGTTCGCCGCTTAGTTCGTCGCGGCGGCTCTCTTCCTCTGCTTCTTCTTCGGCTTGTCGGCCGTTGCCTGATGCGCGGTTTCGTCATAGCCGGCAAAGGCCTGATAGTCCTGCGCCGTCGGCTCGGGCACGACAATATTGGAATCGGTGAAGACGAACTGCGTGGCGACCGAAGGATCGGTGACCTGGACCTGATACTGGTGGATCTGCGAATAGAGGACCTCGGTGCCATGCATCACAGCCGTGCGGATGGGCATGGTGATGGTGCCTGGAGAAAACTTCGGTCCGGGGACAATCTTGCCGGCGACCGCGATCTTCATCGTCAACTGGCCGTTGGCACGGCTGCAGTCGCGTGTCACGTCGCTGACCGATGCCTGGTAGATGATGTTGGCCGATTCGTCGGGCGGAGTTGCAGCAGCGGCGTCAGCCTCGGCCTGGGCCGCGGCATCCTGCGCGGCGTCGCCGGTCTTCTTGATCCTGGGCTTGGGCTTCTGAGCTTCCTTGGAATAGGTGTTGAAGAAAGCCGTGCCGTCCCGCACCGTCACCCTGGGACAATAGGCCTGCAACTGGCTGGCCAGTATCTTGGGATCCTGGGGCGGCGGTGGCGCCGTCGGGTCCTCCTTCTTGCCTATGCCGAGGTTCAGGATGCCATTGTCGCCCGATTGGCAGCCGGCGGCGGCAAGCATAAAGCCGGTGAGCGCAAGACCCGCCAAAAAGCGACCACTGAATGTACGAAACGCCATGAAACTGCACTTCCCTCTCGCAAAGCTGGTGACGTATATCAACCGCGCGGCAAAAATGCGACTGAGCCAGCGCAGAAATTAACCACCTTGCGGTGGATGGAAAAGCCAAGCAGTAACGGAATTGTGACATGCATTATGTGAGTACCCGCGGGGAAGCCCCCGTTCTTGGATTTTCCGACGCCGTGCTGGCCGGGCTGGCGCGCGACGGCGGGCTCTACGTGCCGCGCGAGTGGCCACAGTTTTCCGCCGCCGAGATCCGCGCCATGCGCGGCCTTGCCTATCCCGAACTTGCCATCCGCGTGCTGTCGCCGTTCCTTGGCGACGAGATCCCGGCCTCCGTTTTCGAGCGGCTGGTGCGCGAAGCCTATGCCACCTTCCGCCACGAGGCCGTCTGCCCGCTGGTGCAGACCGGCCCCAACACCTTCATCCTGGAACTCTTCCACGGGCCGACGCTCGCCTTCAAGGACGTGGCGATGCAGCTTCTGGCCCGGCTGATGGACCATGTGCTTGCCGAACGCGACCAGCACGCCACCATCGTCGGCGCCACCTCGGGCGATACCGGCGGGGCGGCCATCGATGCCTTTGCCGGTCGCAGCCGGACCGACATCTTCATCCTTTTCCCGCACGGCCGCGTCTCGCCGGTGCAGCAGCGGCAGATGACGACGTCGACGGCTGCAAACGTCCATGCGCTGGCGATCGAAGGCAATTTCGACGATTGCCAGGGCCTGCTCAAGGACATGTTCAACGATCACGGATTTCGCGACCGGGTGGCGCTTTCGGGCGTCAACTCGATCAACTGGGCCCGGATCATGGCCCAGATCGTCTATTATTTCTCCTCGGCGCTGTCGCTTGGCGCGCCGGACAGGCCGGTCTCCTTCACCGTGCCGACCGGCAATTTCGGCGATATCTTCGCCGGCTACGCGGCCAAGAAGATGGGCTTGCCGATCGAGCGGCTGGTCATCGCCACCAACGACAATGACATCCTGGCGCGGACCTTCGCGACAGGGGAATATCGCACCAAGGGTGTCTTTGCGACCACGTCGCCGTCGATGGATATCCAGGTGTCGTCCAATTTCGAACGCCTGCTGTTCGAGGCCTCCGGCCGTGACGCGGCGACCGTGCGGCGCTACATGGACGGTCTGAAGCAGTCCGGCGCTTTCACCATCGAACCCCAGCAAATCGCCGGGATGCGGTCGGAATTCGACGCCGGCCGGGCTGATATGGACGAGGTCGCCGCCACCATCCGCTCGACGCTCGCGGCCAGCAACTATCTGCTCGATCCGCACACCGCGGCAGCTGTGCATGTCGCTGCGGGCAAGGCGTCAGGCGCCGTGCCGATGGTGGTGCTGGGTACCGCACACCCGGCAAAATTCCCGGCCGCCGTCGAAGCCGCCAGCGGCGTGTCGCCCGCACTGCCCGCATGGCTAGGTGGGTTGATGACATCGGAGGAAAAATACACGGTACTTCCCTCCGACCTGAAAATGGTGGAAGATTATGTCGGCCGCCGCGCGCGGGCGGCGCGTTAAGGAGTACTAGCCATATGGGTGTTGAGGTAAGCCGTCTGTCGAACGGCCTGACAGTCGCCACCGAAACCCTTCAAAGCATCGAATCGGTTGCCCTTGGTGCCTGGGTCAAGTCGGGTGCCCGCAATGAACGTGAGGACGAGCATGGCATGGCCCATCTGCTCGAGCACATGGCGTTCAAGGGCACGAAAAGGCGGAGCGCCTTCGAAATCGCCTCGGAGATCGAGGACGTCGGCGGCGAGATCAACGCCGCCACCAGCGTCGAAACCACTTCCTACTATGCCAGGGTGCTCTCCGACGACGTGCCGCTGGCCGTCGACATTCTTGCCGACATCCTGCAGGAGTCCGAATTCGACCCGCAGGAACTCGAACGCGAACAGCATGTGATCCTGCAGGAGATCGGCGCCGCGCACGACACGCCCGACGACATCGTCTTCGACCGTTTCACCGAGACGGCGTTTCGCCACCAGACCATCGGCCGCTCCATTCTCGGCACGCCCGAAACGGTCAAATCCTTCACCTCCAAGCAACTCCACGACTTCATCGAGCGGCAATATGGCGCCGAGCGCATGGTGATCGTCGCCGCCGGCGACATCAAGCACGACAATTTCGTGCGCGAGGTCGAAAAGCAACTCGGCGGCTTCCGCAGCAAGGCCGACAGCACCATCCCGCAATATGCGCAATATGTCGGCGGCGACTTCCGTGAGGACCGCGACCTGATGGACGCGCAGATCGTGCTGGGGTTCGAAGGCCGGGCCTATCATGTGCGCGACTTCTATGCCTCGCAGGTGCTGTCGATGATCCTCGGCGGTGGCATGTCGTCGCGCCTGTTCCAGGAGGTCCGCGAGAAGCGCGGCCTGTGTTATTCCGTCTATGCTTTCCATTGGGGCTTTTCCGACACCGGCGTCTTCGGCGTCCATGCCGCAACCGGCCAAAGCGACATCGCCGAACTGGTGCCTGTCATCATCGACGAACTGCAGAAGGCCGGCGAGAAAATCCTGCAGGAAGAACTCGACCGGGCGCGCGCCCAATATCGCGCCGGACTGATCATGTCCGCCGAAAGCCCGGCCAGCCGCGCTTCGCAGATCGCACGGCAGCTGCTTCTGTTCGGCCGGCCGATCGCCAAGGAGGAACTGATGGAACGGCTGTCGGCGCTGACGGTCGAGCGGCTGACCGATCTATCGTCGCGCTTGTTCTCGACCAAGCCGACGCTTACCGCTGTCGGGCCTGTGGGCACACTGGCGCCATACGAGGCGATCCTCGAATCGCTCGCAGGCACGCAGACCACGGCCCGTAAGCTCGCCGTCTAAGCCCCTCGAAGCGTCGTGTTCGCGCTCCCTTTCTTTCGCCGCGACCTGCCGGCGCTGAAAGGCGACCGCGTCACGCTGCGCGTGCCGTTCACCAACGACTTCCGCGAGTGGGCGGCGGTGCGCGGCGAAAGCCGCGCCTTCCTCGAACCCTGGGAGCCACGCTGGACTCCCGATGAACTCGACCGCAACGCATGGCGGCTGCGCATCAGCCGCTATCGCGAAGATTATGCGCAGGGAACCGCGATCGCCTTCTTCATCTTCGAGAGGAGCAGCGGCAAGCTGGCGGGCGGCATCACGCTGGGCAACATACGCCATGGCGTCTCGCAAAGCGGCCATGTCGGCTACTGGATCGGCGAGCGCTTCGGCGGCCGCGGCCTGATGACCGACGCGGTCAAGGTGGTGACCCGCTTCGCCTTCGATACGCTGAGGTTGCACCGGATTGAAGCGGCCTGTATTCCCGACAACATCAGGTCGATCCGCGTGCTTGAAAAAGCCGGATTTCGGCGCGAAGGACTGCTGCGATCCTATCTCAGGATCAACGGCATCTGGCAGGACCACTACCTCTACGCCCGGATCGCGGACGATCCGCCGGGCGTTGGAACGAAGGACTGATTTTTGACGAATTTCCTGCGAAACGGGTCGCTGTTCGCCTTTGTCCTCGCGACACTCCTGACGCTGTGGGCGGCATCGTCGGCCTTTGCCGTCGAACCGATCAAGATTGCCCGGGACGACGTCGCGCTCGACCTTTCCGGCGCCGTCGAGATCTACCGGAACCAAGGCGAGAATTTCCAGGTGTCGACCGCGCCGGGTCCGGACGGCATCGTGCGACGCATCGAGGTCGAGGCCAATGATGCCCGTTCCACCGGCGACTGGGCTGTTTTCGCGCTCGCCAACACCACCGACCAGCAACTCGACCGGCTGATCGTCGCACCGCATTTCCGCCTGGTGAATTCCGGCATCTTCTGGCCGGATCTCGGCTCGACCCGCATCGCCGCCATCACGCCCAGCGAAGGCTTCGCGCTCGATCGCCAGACCAGCCCCGACGCCGACGTTTTCCGGGTGACGCTGAACCCCGGCACGGTGATTACCTTCATCGCCGAACTGGCCTCGCCGAAGCTGCCGCAGGTCTACCTCTGGGATCCGGAATCCTACAAGGACTCGGTCAATTCCTACACGCTGTTTCGCGGCATCGTCATCGGCATCGCGGGCCTGCTGGCGCTGTTCCTGACCATCCTTTTCGTAGTCAAGGGAACCTCGATGTTCCCGGCAACCGCGGCACTTGCCTGGGCGGTGCTGGCCTATATCTGCGTCGATTTCGGCTTCCTCAACAAGATCATCGAGATATCGCCCGGCAACGAGCAGATGTGGCGAGCGGGAACGGAGGTGGCGCTGGCGGGAACCTTCGTGGTGTTCCTGTTCGCCTATCTCAACCTCAACCGATGGCACGGCCATTTCAGTTATGGCGCGCTGGTCTGGATCCTCGGACTGGTGCTGATCGCCGGCGTCGCCATCGTCGATCCGGCGGTCGCCGCCGGCATTGCCAGGCTGTCCTTCGCCGCCACCGCACTGACCGGGCTTGGCCTGATCATCTTCCTCGGCATACGCGGCTACGACCGTGCCATCATGCTGGTGCCCAGTTGGGTCATGGTGCTGTTGTGGCTATGCGGATCGTGGATGGCGATCACCGGCATGCTCGACAACGACATTGCCCAGCCGGCCCTGGGCGGCGGGCTGATCCTGATCATCCTTCTGATCGGCTTCACCGTCATGCAGCATGCTTTTGCCGGCGGCGCGCTGCATCAGGGCCTGTTCTCCGACCTCGAGCGGCAGGCGCTGGCGGTCGCCGGTTCGGGCGACACGGTATGGGATTGGGACGTGCTGCGCGACCGCGTCGTCACCAAGCCCGATGTCAGCATCCAGCTCGGACTGGCGCCGAACAGCCTTGGCGGCGCGGCCCGCAACTGGCTCCCGGTGCTGCATGCCGACGACCGCGACACGTTCCGCACCACGCTCGACGTCGTGCTCGAACACCGGCGCGGCCGGGTATCGCAGAATTTTCGCCTGCGCGGCGCCGACGGCCACTATCACTGGTTTTCGCTGCGCGCGCGCCCTGTCATCGGATCCGACGGCGAGGTTATCCGCTGCGTCGGCACCATGGTCGACGTGACCGAGCAGAAAAAGTCCGAGGAAAGGCTGCTGCACGACGCCGTTCACGACAATCTTACCGGCCTGCCGAACCGCGAACTTTTGATGAATCGGCTGGAAGCGATCATCTCGATCGCGCGCACCGAAGAAAAGGTGCGGCCAACCGTCTTCGTCATCGACATCGACCGTTTCAAGCAGGTCAATGACGGGCTCGGCATCTCGGCCGGCGACACCATTTTGCTGACCATCGCACGCCGGCTGCACCGGCTGCTCAAGCCGAAGGATTCGCTGTCGCGCTTTGCCGGCGATCAGTTCGCGCTGATGCTATTGTCCGAACAGGACCCGGCCCGCATCGCTGCGGTCGCTGATGCAATCAAGCATTCCATCAACAACCCGATCACCTTTGCCAAGCGCGAGATCGTGCTGACCGCGTCGATCGGGCTGATCACCTGGAATTCGCCGCAGATGTCGGCCGAGGACATGGTCAAGGATGCCGAGCTTGCCATGCACCAGGCCAAGCGCTTCGGCGGCGACAGGATCGAGCCGTTCCGTCCGGCTTTCCGCACTGTAGGGACCGACAGGCTGCAGTTCGAATCCGACCTGCGCCGCGCCATCGAGCGACGCGAATTCACGCTTGCCTACCAGCCGATCGTGCGGCTCGAGGATGGCAGCGTCGCCGGCTTCGAGGCGCTGCTGCGCTGGGACCATCCGCGCCGCGGCATGATCCCGCCGGCGGATTTCATCCCGGTCGCCGAAAGCTGCGGGCTTATCGTGCAGCTCGGCCTGTTTGCCATGCAGCAGGCGGCGGAAGACCTCGCCAGCTGGCAAAAGCAGATCGGTGACGCGCCGCTGTCGGTCTCGGTCAATTTGTCCAGCCGTCAGCTGATCCGACGCGACTTGGTCAGCGACGTCCGCTCGGTCATCGCTCGGGCCAATCTGAAGCCGCGCTGCTTCCGGCTGGAGCTCACCGAATCGCTTGTGATGGACAATCCCGAGCAGACCGCCCATGTGCTGACCAAGCTGAAGCAGCTCGGCATCGGCCTGTCGCTGGATGATTTCGGCACCGGCTATTCCTCATTGGCCTATCTGACGCGTTTCCCCTTCGACACCATCAAGATCGACAAGAGCTTCGTCGACGACAACACGCCCAAGCGCGCGGTGCTGCTGAAATCGATGGTCAACATGGCGCATGAACTCGGCCTGTCCGTCGTCGCCGAGGGCATTTCGGACGAGAGCGACGCGCTGGAACTTCGCCAGATGGGCTGCGAATATGTCCAGAGCTTCATGTTCGGCGCACCAATGCCGGGCGACCAGGTGCTGAAGACGCTGAAGGAACAGTATCCGCTGACGCAAGCGTGATGGGATTCAGGCGCGCGTCGCCCAGGCGCGGACCTCTGCGATTGGCCGAGACGCCTATCGCTTCGTCATCCTAGGGCGAAGCAAGGAGCGCAGCGACGCGGCGCAGACCCTAGGAGCCATGCCGTGAGGTTAAAGCGTTGAAAACGGTTCAGATTTCTTCGCCGCTGCATCCTTCGACATAGGTCACGGAATGGATCCCAGGGTCTCCGCGACGGAGCTTCGCTCCTGCATCGCCCTAGGATGACGAAGGTGTAGGCGGCTTCGGCTAGCCGCGAATGTTGCGCATGACTGTTCGCGATTACGCGTGTCCGGCCGCCAAGCTGAGATGCGCAAGGTCGATACCGATCGAGGCGAGGATCCGGTCGTATTTGCGCTCGATGTCGGTGTCGAACAGAAGCTCGGCATTGGCCGGACAGGTCAGCCAGCCATTTTCGGCGATCTCGGTCTCCAACTGGCCGGCGCCCCAGCCGGAATAGCCGAGCGCCATCAGCGCATGACGAGGCCCGCGGCCGGACGATATTGCGCGCAATATGTCGACGGTCGCCGTCAGGCAGATGTCGTCGGAAACGGTCAGCGACGATTCCACCCGATAGTCTCCCGAATGCAGGACGAAGCCCCGGCTGCGGTCCACGGGGCCGCCATTGCGCACGACGAAATCGCGGGCCTGAGCCGGCAAGCGGATCGCCTCCTGCTCGTTCATGATGCCCAGTTGCACGAGCAGGTCCGGAAACAGCATCTGCTGCGTCTGGTTGATGATCAGGCCCATGGCGCCTTCATCGGAGTGCGCGCAGACATAGATGACCGAGCGCGTGAAACGGTCGTCCTTCATGCCGGGCATGGCAATCAGGAACTGATCGTCGAGAAAGCCGCGACTGGCGACCGTCTTCTTGTGGCGCAACAAGTCCATGAAGGGAGCGTAACGCGTTTCCAAAGCGCCGAAAAGATGCGCCGTGCTGGATTCGACCAAAGCCTGTTGCGGCGGCTCGAACATTCTTCTCCCTCGAAGTCACGCAAATATGATACCGGCAAGGCCATGAAATCATTGCGCGGCCACGAACGGACGATCAAATCACCGCCATGCGAAGCTTGAAAATCCTGCTGCTCGGCGCCGCCATCGGATCGGCAACCGCTCTTCCCGCCGCCGCCTCTTCGTCGGCGTGGTACAACAGTGAAGGCGGCAAGGTTCGGCTGGTGACATCAGGCAAAGCCGACGATGCCGGCCGTATCCAAGGCGTTCTCGATATTGCGCTCAAGCCTGGCTGGAAGACATATTGGCGCGATCCGGGCGACGCGGGCGTGCCGCCGCAACTCGACATTTCAGCCAGCACCAACATCGCCGACGCCACTCTGTCGTTTCCGGCGCCGCAGCGCCATGACGACGGCTATGGCAAATGGGCAGGCTACAACTATCCGGTTTCTCTGCCGGTGACATTCACGCTGGCGACGCCGAACCAGCCGGCGGTGATCGATGCCGACATCTTTCTCGGCATCTGCGAAACGATCTGCATTCCGGTGCAGACGCGGCTGACCGTCGACCCCGCCTCCGATCCGGACAATGCCGAGGACGCGGCGCTGGTGAAGGCGAGTTTTACGGCACTGCCTGGGCCCGCGAGGTCCGATTTCGGCATCAATGTGCTGCCGGGCGACCACGAGACGCTGATTGTCGAGGCGAGCTTTCCCGGCGATCCGGCGGCGGCGGATTTCTTCGTTGCCGGCGAGCGGGACTACATGTTCGGCACCCCGGCCCGCAGCGAAAAGGACGGCAAGCTGATTTTCACCGTGCCGATCCTCGATCGCCCCTCGACGACGCCGACCGATGGCGGGCTTCACTATACGCTGACGAGTGCGGCAGGTGCGGTCGAAGGGGTTCTGCCTTTCCCTTGATCCAGCCTGTCCCAACGATTGCAGGAAGCCGTTGAGTTCGCTACGCAAAGACACGTCCTTCCCATTTTCCCAAGCGAGGAATCCATGACCATTTCCGTTGGCGACAAGCTGCCTGACGTGACCTTCAAGACGATGACCGCCGATGGCGCCAAGCCGATCACCGGGGCCGAGATTTTCTCGGGCAAGAAGGTCGTGCTGTTTGGGGTTCCCGGCGCCTTCACACCTACCTGCAGCAACAACCATTTGCCGGGCTATCTCGAGAACCACGATGCCATCCTGGCGCGCGGCGTCGACACCATCGCCGTCGTTTCGGTCAATGACGTCCATGTCATGGGTGCCTGGGCGCACTTCACCGGCGGAGAGGGCAAGATCCTGTTCCTCGCCGACGGCAGTGGCGATTTCGCCAAGGCGGTGGGCCTCGATTACATCAGCAACGATATGGGCCTGCGCTCGAGGCGCTTCTCAATGATCATCGACGACGGCAAGGTCACCGCGCTCAATGTCGAGACCAAGCCCGGTGTCGACGAGTCCGGTGCGGCTCATATTCTGGGGCAGCTCTGAACTTCAGCGACAACGTCGGGCTGGACCGCAACGGTTGCCGCCGCCCGACGATCGCCCTTGTATTCCAGGGATTGCCTTTGGGGGGACCTCGATGTTTGACATGTTCTGGCGTGCTATCGCGATCGGCATCGGCGCTACGGTGGCGATGGATCTCTGGGCCATCTTCCTGCACAAGGCGTTCGGGCAGCCACGGCCGAACTGGGGGCCGGTCGGTCGCTGGGTCTGGCATCTCCGCGACAAGGTCTTTCACGATGATATCGGCGGTGCAGCGCCCTACGCGCATGAAAAGGCGCTGGGCTGGGCCTTTCACTATTTTGTCGGCATCGTCTACGGCATCATCCTGGTGGTGTTGGCCGGAGCGGGCNGCTGGCTTGCCGCGCCGACATTCCTGCCGGCCTTCATCCTCGGCATCGTCACCGTTGGCGCCGGCTGGTTCCTACTGGCACCCGGCATGGGCGCCGGTTGGGCCGCCTCGAAGCGGCCCAACCCGATGCTGATCCGTGCGCTGAACCTGGTGTCGCATACGGTGTTCGCGCTCGGGCTTTGGGGTACAGCGCTGCTGATCCGATAAACAGCTCGCTAGAATAAACGGTTCAGATCCCGCCGGCCGTCCACCACACGGACGATTTCAACCCACTCAACAGGGCCATCATCCGTGTCCGGAATCGTTTCGTAGAGCAGTACAAACGGCGCCTCCACCAGCATCCGTACGGAAGACCTGATATCGGGTGCCTAACACCCATGCGCGGATGGTCTGCCAGCTGCAAGGCCCGCGCTTCTAGAGCGTTTCATATTTTGACGGAAGCGTAGCCTGCGTTTTCGAAGTAGTTCTTGCATTCGGCTGCCTCGATGGTTTCGACGAGGTGGCCGATGTGGCGCCACGTGTCCTCGACGGTGCGTTTCTGAGCTTGTCGCATCCAGTGTTTGATCTTGGCGAAGGCCTGCTCGATCGGATTGAGGTCCGGCGAGTAGGGCGGCAGATACCAAAGCCTGGCGCCGGCAGCTTTGATCGTCTGCCTGATGGCCGCCGACTTATGGCTTCCCAGGTTATCCATGACCACGATGTCGCCGGGCTTCAGCACGGTGATGAGCTGCTGCTCGACATAAGCACGGAAGCATTGGCCGTTGATCGGTCCGTCGAAGACGCAAGGTGCTGCGAGCCGGTCCCAGCGTAGTGCACCGAGGAAGGTCAGCGTGCGCCAGTGGCCGTGTGGAGCCAAGCCGCGCAGCCGTTTGCCTTTCGGCCCCCAACCTCGCAGTGGAGCCATGTTGGTCTTGATCCAGGTCTCATCGATGAAGACCAGGCACTGTGGATCGAGACCGCTTTGCCAAGAGCGCCATCGCTGGCGCCTGCGGGCAATATCGGCACGCGCCTGCTCAAGGGCGAACAGAGTTTTTTTTGAAGCTCAGGCCTTCGCGGCGCAGGAACAGCCACACCGTATTGTGCGAGACCTTGACCCCGCGAGCATCCAGCTCGTCCTTCAGCCGACGCAGCGTCAGTTCAGAGGTCTGATTAAGCCGCTCCATAATGAAGGCCCGATGCGGCTCAAGGACGCGCTTGCGATGTCCGCCCATCTTGCCCGGCGCCACCGAGCCAGTGGCACGGTAACGCTGCGACCACTTCACTACAGAGGAAACCGCAACGCCAAAGCGCGAGGCAACCGCACGGCAGGTCTCCCCGTCGCCAACCGCCGCTACTGCACGCTCACGAAGATCATTTGAAAGCGCTCGCGTCATCAGATGCTGGCCTCCAATCCAGCCAGCATCTTGAATCACAAACATCCGGCTTTGGGAATCCTACGATTCTCTCAAAATAGNCTGGCCTCCAATCCAGCCAGCATCTTGAATCACAAACATCCGGCTTTGGGAATCCTACGATTCTCTCAAAATAGGAATCGCTCTAGTTGATCATAATAGCGATCGGCCGCTCGTATGTTTTCGCTGCCTATCATCACGTAGACGTCGATGAGGTCCGCCTTGGCCGCGGGTGACCAGACCAGCCTAACGGTCATTCCGCGAGGCTTCCGCCAGCCTTCGCCGAGCTTCCTTTCGCAACGCGTCGAAATCCACAGGCTCCGGCCTCCCACTTGCCTTGCCTTCATCCCACAGGTGCCTTAGCCGGCGGATATCGTCGTGCCGAAGTTCACGCTTGGCCAGCCAATCCCGCACCGCTTCACGCACAATCTCGCTTGCGGTGGCATACTCGCCCGCCTCGACAGCCTCACGCATCACAGCTGCTTGTTGCGGGGTCACAGCCACGCTCATTTTTCTACGTTTGCCACGCCCGTTTCCTTATCGCATTTTGCTCTATGGTAGGAAATATTACTCCCTCCGTATTCTGGAGCAACTGCGACGCCACCAAAGGCCTTACGTCCGCTGGACGCTGGTCAAGGCAGCCTGTCGTCGGCCGTCAACCGTTGATAACGCGATGCGCGCCTAGCCGCGCCGCTCCGGAAATTCAATAGCTCTGGGTCGAGCGCCGCACTTTCGCGATTGCCGGTTGTTTGGCCGGCGCAGCAGGCTTTGGCGCGGCTGCAGGCTTGAACGGACCTTTCTTGAACGGTGCCATGCCTTCACGCGCAAGCTCGTCGGCGCGCTCGTTCTCGACATGACCGTCATGGCCCTTGACCCAGTTCCAGGTGACCTTGTGGCGCTTGTTGGCCTCGTCGAGCGCCTGCCAGAGTTCACCGTTCTTCACAGGCTTCTTGTCGGCGGTCTTCCAGCCGTTCTTCTTCCAGCCGTGGATCCACTTGGAAATACCGTCCATGACATACTTGCTGTCGGTGTGAAGGTCGACCGTGCACGGTTCCTTCAGCGCGTTCAGCGCCGAAATGGCGGCCAACAGTTCCATGCGGTTGTTGGTCGTCTCGGCTTCGCCGCCGGAAAGCTCCTTGGTGGTGCCGTTGAAGCGCAGGATCGCGCCCCAGCCGCCGGGGCCGGGATTGCCCGAACAGGCGCCGTCGGTGAAGATCTCAACCTGTTTGCTCATGATACTCATATCAGGCCAATCCATATTCCGAAGACGATTTGATCGCCCGGTGGAACCGCATCCTTCTGATGTATTCGGTCGGATCGCGTTTCATCACCAGCCCGCCATCGGGAACGGTCAACCAGTCGTACAGCCGGGTCAGCATGAAGCGCAACGCCGAACCGCGCGCCAGCATCGGCAGCGCAGCCTTTTCCTGGTCGCTCAGGGGCCGGAGGCTCTGGTAGCCGGCGAGCAGCGCCTTGCCCTTGGTGAGATTGAAGGAAAAATCCTTCTCGAAGCACCAGGCGTTGAGACAGGTGGCGACATCGTAGGCGTAGAGGTCGTCGCAGGCGAAATAGAAATCGATCAGGCCGGACAGTTTTTCGCCGAGGAAGAAAACGTTGTCGGGGAAAAGATCGGCATGGATGATGCCTTGCGGCAGGTCTTTGGGCCAGTTGCGCTCGAAATCGGCAAAGTCGGCATCGACCTCGGCGGCCAGACCCGGCTCGACCTCGTCTGCGCGATCGCGCGCTGCATCCCAGAGCTTGCGCCAGCCGTCGATGGCCAGGGCATTCGGACGCGTCATCGAAAAATCGGCGCCGGCCAGATGCAATTGCGCCAGCGCCTTGCCGACCTCGGCGCAATGCGTTGCTGTGGGCCGCCGCAACGAAAGCCCTTCCAGGAAGGTGATGATGACCGCCGGCCGGCCGGCGAGCGTGCCGATGACGCTGCCGTCATGCGCGGTCACCGGCAGCGGGCAGGACACGCCCTTGTTGGCGAGATGGCCCATTAGCCCCAGGAAAAACGGCAAATCCGCCTTTTCGACGCGCTTCTCATAGAGCGTCAGGATGTAGGAGCCGCTGGAGGTGTGCAGCAGGAAGTTCGAGTTCTCGGTACCTTCGGCGATGCCCTTGTAGGACAGGAGATCGCCGACCGGATAGTGCTTCAGGAATGCGCCGAGTTCGCCTTCCGCAACGTCGGTGTAGACCGCCATGTGGCTTACGCGGCTCCATTGACGAAGGCCATGTCGGCCCGCGTCAGTTCGACATCGCGCAATACCCGCATGACCGGAAAATCCTCCGTTTCCGTGGCCGTGATGGCCAGATCGATCGTGACATCGAAGCGCTGCCGGAACGCGTCGATGATCTCGTCGACGATGATTTCGGGCGCCGACGCGCCGGCCGACAGGCCGAGCGTCGAGATGTTGCCGATGTCATTCCACGGAATCTCGGCGGCGCGCTGCACGAGAAGCGACATGGTGGCGCCTGCACGCTCCGCGACTTCGACAAGTCGTCGCGAATTGGAGGAATTCGGCGCGCCGACGATCAGATAGAGATCGGCGCCCGGCGCGGTGTCCTTGACGGCTTCCTGGCGGTTGGTGGTGGCATAGCAGATCGATTCCGCCGCCGGTGCCTGCAGCGCCGGAAAGCGATCCTGCAAGGCGCGGATGATGCCGGCGGTGTCCTCGACCGACAATGTGGTCTGGGTAACGAAGCCGAGCGCCTGCGGATCGGCGGGCGAGAGCTTTGCGGCATCGGCTTCGGTTTCGATCAGCGTCACCGCTCCGTCCGGCAGCTGGCCCATGGTGCCGATCACCTCGGGATGGCCGGCGTGACCAATCAACAGCACATGACGGCCGAGCCGCTGATGGCGCATCGCTTGCTTGTGGACCTTCGACACCAGCGGGCAGGTGGCATCGAGATAGAAGAGATTGCGCGCCTTCGCATCCGCCGGCACCGATTTCGGCACGCCATGCGCCGAGAACACGACGGGCGACTGCCGATGTTCGGCCGGTATCTCGGAGAGTTCCTCGATGAAGACGGCGCCAAGGCTTTGCAGCCCCTCGACGACGTAGCGGTTGTGCACGATCTCATGGCGGACATAGACCGGCGCGCCATATTTCTTCAGCGCCAGCACGACGATCTGGATGGCACGGTCGACACCGGCGCAGAAACCGCGCGGCTGGCAGAGCCGGATCGTCAGAGGTGGTTTGGTGGTTGTCTGAAGCATTAAATCCGGGCCGGTTGATCAAAGCCGAAATGAGGTGCGCACCCCTGCCCTGTCAAGGGCATCAGCCGCGTTCATTCGTCTTTCGCGGGACGGCGAAGCCGCAGGATGAGCACGGCTGCGAGCGCCGCGGCAAGCCCGTACCAAGTCATCGCATATTGCAGATGGCTGTTCGGGAGGTCGATGATGGTGACGCCGCCAACCGGCAAGCCGCCCGGGTTTGGCGTCTTGTCTGCGTCGATGAAGATCGGCACCAGCGCGGCGCCCGCCGGCAGACCGGCGCTCGCAGCCATCACGTCGCGGTCCTTCCAGTAGAAGATGTTCTTCGCCACGTCGTTGTCGGGCAGCATCATCGACGGCTTCGCCGGCAGCGGGTTGCGGGCCAGCCCGGTCACGGTCACTCTGCCAGTCACCTGTCCCTTGGCGCGCTTGGCGGCGTCCTTCAGATCGTAAGGCACGAAGCCGCGATTGATCAGGACGAAGCGGCCGTCGTCGAGCGCCAGCGGCGTGTAGACATTGAAGCCGGCGTCACCTTCCCAGGTTGCGTAGAAATGGCGTTCGCCTTGATGCAGGAACGTGCCGGTGACGGTAACCGGCGTATAGTCGACATCCCCGGTGGCGGCGAACTCTTTCTCGACCGCAACCAACGGCAAGGGCGCCGAATGGGTACGCTGGTCGATGGTCTGCAGAAGGCCTTCCTTCCAATACAGGCGCTGCACTTGCCAGGTGCCGAGCACCAGCAGGATCAGGAACAGCATAAGGCCAAGGCCGAGCAGCAATGCCGATCGCGGTCGCGAACGACCGTCAGTTTTAACGGAAGCCTCGCTCATTCGCCGCGATCCAGCCGGCCCTCGGCCGCTTTGTTGCGGTATTGCAGCGTCAGCAGCACGCCCTTGATCAGCCGCAGCGCCGTCAAGCACAGCACGACAGCCAGCGGAATCCAGACCAGCAGATGCAGCCAGAGCGGCGGGCTGAGCGTGACTTCTACCCAGAGCGCCAGGCCGACGATGATAAAGCCGATGATCAGGATCACGAACACCGCCGGCCCGTCGCCGGCATCAGCGTAGGAATAATCGAGGCCGCAATTGACGCAGCGCTTGCCGACGGTGAGGAAGCCGGAGAACAACCGCCCCTCGCCGCAACGCGGGCAGCGGCCATGCAGGCCGGCCGAGATCGGATCGATCGGCGGCCAGATCGCCCTGTCTTCACTCATGGGAGCGTCGTCGCTCATGCTTACCGCTCGATCTCGATCGGTGTGCCATCGGCCACCATCGCCCAGATTTCGTCCATATCGGAGTCCGTAACCGCAATGCAGCCGTCGGTCCAGTCGACCAATTGAAGCAGCCAGCCCCACCAGCCATAACCATTCGGTTGGCCGTGGATCATGATCATGCCGCCCGCGTCGACATTGCGCGCCCTGGCGGCCGCCAGATCGTCGGTGTTGGGGTAGGAAATATGGATCGACCTGTGCGCGATGCTGTTCGGGTTCCGCCAGTCGAGGACATAGTTCCCCTCGGGCGTGCGTTGATCGCCCTCCTGGTGCTTATGCCCCACAGGATCGCCGCCGAGTGCGATGCCGTAGCTGCGCAGGATCTTGCCGTAGCCGATGAGTTCCAGCCGGCGTTCGGCTTTGTGGACACGCACCAGATCCACCTTCTCGCCGGCAAAGGCCGGGAGTGCCGCGATCATCAATGCGCAAATGGCCCGGAAAATTGTCAGCCGCATCGGCTATCGATCAGCGATCATTGCGCCAAAAAGAAGAAGGCGGCCACGTTGCCGCGGCCGCCTTCTCGAAACGAAAACTCCTCAGGCCAGGATCAGTGGCCCTCGATCACCGCGCCAACCGATCCCCAGACGTAGATCGAGGCGAACAGGAAAAGCCAGACCACGTCGACGAAGTGCCAGTACCAGGCGGCCGCCTCGAAGCCGAAATGCTGCTTGGGGGTGAAATCACCCTTCATCGCCCGGATCAGGCAGACCAACAGGAAGATGGTGCCGATGATGACGTGGAAACCGTGGAAGCCGGTCGCCATGAAGAAGGTGGCGCCATAGATGGAATCCTTGAAGGCGAACGGAGCATGCATGTACTCGTAGGCCTGCACCATGGTGAACAGCATGCCGAGGCCAACAGTCAGCACCAGGCCGTTGATCAGGCCTTTGCGATCGCCATGGATGAGCGAATGGTGCGCCCAGGTCACCGTGGTGCCGGACAGCAGCAGGATGACGGTGTTGTAGAGCGGCAAATGGAAAGGATCGAGAACTTCCATGCCCTTCGGCGGCCAGACACCGCCGGTAAACGCGGTGCGGGCATATTGCTGGGCTTCGCTCGGAAACAGGCTGGCATCGAAATAGGCCCAGAACCAGGCAACGAAGAACATCACCTCAGAGGCGATGAACATGATCATGCCGTAGCGCAGATGCAGCGACACGACACGCGTGTGATGGCCCTCATGCGCTTCCTTAATGGTGTCCGACCACCAGGCGAACATGGTGTAGAGGATGATCACGAGGCCGATGAAGAACAGCCATGGATTGGCGATGTTGAAGCCGAAGATCGGGAACGAGCCGCCCTTCAGGTACTCCATCAGGCAGACGCCGCCAAAGGCGGTGACAAGTGCGCCTACCGATCCCAGGAAAGGCCACGGGCTCGGGTCGACGAGATGATAGTCATGCTGTGGTTTTGCGTGCGCGTCTGCCATATCAACCCCCGAGATTTGCTTCGGTATTCGAAATTGTCTTGCTGTTGCCCTCGGCCGGCTCCGAGGAGGCGACCGGCTTGGTCTTCTCGACCGGGAACATCGTGTAGGACAGAGTGATCGTCTTCACGTCCTTGAGCTCCGGCACATTGACGATGTCGGGGTCCACGTAGAACAGCACCGGCATGTCCAGCGTCTCCCCGGGCTTCAGCGTCGTGTCGGTGAAGCAGAAGCACTCGACCTTGTTGAAATAGGGACCTGCCAGTTCAGGCTGCACGTTGAAGGTAGCGCGGCCGGTCACGGGACGATCGAACTTGTTGGTCGCCTGATAGTGCGCCTGCACGGTCTCGCCGATCTTCATCGTCATCGAGCGCTGGACCGGCTGGAACTCCCACGGCACGCCAGCGATGTTGGCATCGAAGCGGACAGTGATCTCGCGGTCGAGCACGCGGCCGGCATACTGCTTCTCGGCACGTTGCGTCGTGCCGCCATAGCCGGTGGCCTGGCAAAACATTTTGTAAAGCGGCACCGCGGCATAGGCCATGCCGATCATGCCGGTGAAAAAGGCGAGGCAGACAGCCGCGACGATGACGTTGCCGTTCTTGCCAGCCGTTTTTTTTGAGGTCTCGACGCTCATCACATCGTGCCCAGATTGTGGCCGAACTTCACGATCGTCGCGATGTAGAAAATGACCACCAGCAGCGCCAGCGCCACACCGATGGCGATAGAACGGCTGCGCTGCGCCTTCTTCTGACGCTCGGTCAACGTGACGGTCTCGAGCTTTTCCTCGATCATGGTCATGCTCCACCCATGGCAAGCGCGCGTTCGACAACGCTGTCGGCCAGATAGGCAGCGAAGATGGCGAAGAGGTAAAGCAGCGAATAGGCGAACAGGGCCTTGGCCGGTTTCATGACGCCGTCATCGTCGGCCATGCCAAGCACTTTCCACGCGTACCAGACAAAACCGACTCCCAGAAGCAGGGCGGCCACGCCATAGAACGGCGTGGTGTAGCCAAGCAGCCACGGCAGCACGCCGACCGGGGCCAGCACCAGCGCATAGGCGAAGATCTGGCGGCGGGTCGAAGCGTGGCCGGCGACGTTGGGCATCATCGGAATGCCGGCCTTGGCATAGTCCTCGGACTTGAACAGCGCCAGCGCCCAGAAATGCGGCGGCGTCCACAGGAAGATGATCAGGAACAGGACAATGCTTTCGAGGCTGACTGTCCCGGTCACCGCGGCCCAGCCGATCACAGGCGGAATGGCGCCGGCGGCGCCGCCGATGACGATGTTCTGCGGCGTCCAGCGCTTCAGCCACATCGTGTAGACGACGGCGTAGAAAAAGATGGTGAAGGCAAGCAGCGTCGCCGCCAGCCAGTTGACCAGTACGCCGAGCGTCATCACCGACAGCACCGACAGCACCAGCCCGAAGGTCAGCGCTTCGTGCGGCTGGATGCGACCGGCCGGGACCGGGCGGGTGGCGGTCCTGGTCATCACGGCATCGATGTCGGCATCGTACCACATGTTGAGCGCGCCGGAGGCACCAGCACCTATTGCAATAGCCAGGATGGCGATCACCGCCAGCAGAGGGTTGATGGTCACGGGTGCGGCGACAAGGCCGACAAAGGCGGTGAACACCACCAGCGACATGACGCGCGGCTTCAGCAGCGCGAAGAAATCGCCCGCCGTCGCTTCCGACATGCGAAAGCCCGCTTCGTCAATCAATGGGTCGTCGACAAGGGCCATGCGTACTTAAGTCCATCATCCGTTGGCCAAAACCGCCGGCGGACCGGCGGTTTCGTATTCGAGCGGGCAGCCGCCTTACTTGATTTTCGGCAGCTGTTCCCACTGGTGGAAGGGCGGCGGCGAAGGCAGCTGCCATTCGAGCGTCGTTGCGCCCTCGCCCCATGGGTTGGCGCCGGCGATCCGCTTCTTCTGGAAGGCCTCGAACACGCCATAGAGGAAGATCAGGACGCCGATGGCCGAGATATACGAGCCGATGGACGACACATAATTCCAGCCGGCAAACGCATCGGGGTAGTCGATGGTGCGGCGCGGCATGCCGGCGAGACCGAGGAAGTGCTGCGGGAAGAAGATCAGGTTCACGCCGACGAAGGTGACCCAGAAGTGGGTGTTGGCGATGACGGGCGAATACATGTAGCCGGTCATCTTCGGGAACCAGTAGTACCAGCCGGCGAAGATGGCGAACACCGCGCCCAGTGACAGCACGTAGTGGAAGTGGGCAATGACGAAATAGGTGTCATGCAGCGAGCGGTCGAGGCCGGCATTGGCCAGCTGGACGCCGGTGACGCCGCCGATGGTGAACAGGAAGATGAAGCCCAGCGCCCACAGCATCGGCGTCTTGAACGAAATCGACCCGCCCCACATCGTCGCGATCCAGGAGAAAATCTTCACGCCTGTCGGCACCGCGATGACCATGGTGGCGAAGACGAAATAGCGCTGCGTGTCGAGCGACAGGCCGGTCGTGTACATGTGGTGCGCCCACACGATGAAGCCGACGGCGCCGATCGCCACCATGGCATAGGCCATGCCGAGATAGCCGAACACCGGCTTCCTCGAGAAGGTCGAGATGACGTGACTGATGATGCCGAAGCCCGGCAGGATCAGGATGTACACTTCAGGGTGACCGAAGAACCAGAACAGGTGCTGGAAGAGGATCGGGTCGCCGCCGCCGTCGGGCGCAAAGAAGGTGGTGCCGAAATTGCGGTCGGTAAGCAGCATGGTGATGCCACCGGCCAGAACCGGCAACGACAGCAGGAGCAGGAAGGCGGTGATCAGCACCGACCAGGCAAACAGCGGCATCTTGTGCAGCGTCATGCCAGGCGCGCGCATGTTGAAGATGGTGGTGATGAAGTTGATGGCGCCGAGGATCGACGACGCACCGGCAATGTGGATCGACAGGATCGCCAGATCCATGGCCGGCCCGGGCTGGCCCGAGGTCGAAAGCGGCGGATAGAGCGTCCAGCCGCCACCGACGCCAAAGGCGCCCGGCGCGCTCGGCACGAACATCGAGGTGAGAAGCAGGATGAAGGCCGGCGGCAACAGCCAGAAGGAGATGTTGTTCATGCGCGGGAACGCCATGTCGGGCGCGCCGATCATGATCGGAACCATCCAGTTGGCGAAACCGCCGATCAGCGCCGGCATGACCATGAAGAAGATCATGATCAGGGCGTGCGCGGTGGCGAAGGCATTGTACATGCTCTTGCCGCCGTCGATCGCGGCGTCACCGTTCATGCCATAGACCATCTGCGCCAGGCCGCTGAAGATTTGGATGCCAGGCTCCTGCAGCTCCATGCGGATGGCGACCGACAAGGCACCGCCGATGATGCCGGCCATGATCGCGAAGATCAGGTAGAGCGTGCCGATGTCCTTGTGATTGGTCGAATAAACCCAGCGGACCCAGCCGTGATAAGGCTTGTGGTCATGCCCGTCGTGAGCTGCAGCGTCTGCCATGTTCCGCTCCGTTCCCTAAATCTTGCTAACCCGCGGCATCAGTTGCCGGCGGCCGCTACCTTGTTCTGGCCGTCGACCTCGGCCATCAGCGTCTTGTTGGCGCCGGGCAGATCGGTCTTGGCTGCCGCCAGCCAGGTCTTGAACTGCGCATCGGAGACGACGCGGATGGCGATCGGCATGAAGGCATGATCCTTGCCGCAGAGCTGCGAGCACTGGCCGTAAAAAATACCTTCCTTCTCCGCCTTGAACCAAGTCTCGTTGGTGCGGCCCGGAATGGCATCGATCTTGATACCGAACGACGGCATGGCAAAGGAGTGGATCACGTCGGTCGCGGTGACGAGCACGCGGGTCATGGTGTTGACCGGCACCACCAGTTCGTTGTCGACGGCCAGCAGGCGCGGATAGACCTTGCGGTCCTCCTTGCCGGCGCCGGCCCGATCACCGTCCTGGAGGATCGCGGAGTTGAAGGAGAGCGTGTTTTCGGTCTGGTACTCGTAGTCCCAGTTCCACTGGTTGCCGGTCGCCTTGACGGTCAGCTTTGCTTCTTCCGGCGGCGTATATTGCGCGGTCAGCAGCTGGAACGAGGGAATGGCGATGAGCAGCAGGATGACGACTGGCCCGATCGTCCAGATCAACTCGATCCACGTGTTGTGGCTGGTCTTGGACGGAACCGGGTTGGCGCTCGCGCGGAATCTGACGATGCAGTAGGCGAGCAGAAGCAGCACCAGGATGGTGATCGGGACGATGAACCACATTGTGTAGTTTCCGAACCACTCGATCTGCCGCATCATGTCGGTCGCCGGCGCCTGGAAGGTTGTCTCCCAGTTCTTGGGCTGGTCGGCATGGGCGGATGCGCCGGCGAAAAACGTGATAGCGGCACAAGCACTTAGAAACTTGGCACTTGCTGGAACCTTGGCGTTTGCCAGGAAATTTCTCATCGCCCTCATCGTCTCCCAGTTCCTCGCTGCGGTACTCACGAGAATAACGAACAATGCCGGGACGGGAATCCCGACAGTTTCAAGCTGGTTCAAACCATACTCTTTTTCCCTCCGCAAGAAAGGAGCGGACGAAACCGTGCGGCATTTTTGCGCGCAAGCCCGGATGTGCCTTTGGCGGCAGCCGCGGCAGCACCGAATCGCCTACAGTGAGCCCGCAGCAGCATTCCCGCGGGCCGCACGTGCCGAACGTCGCAATTCGGGCGAAATTGGCAGGGAAAAGCGCCCTATTGGCTTTTTCGGGGCAGACCTGGTGCGGTCTCGTCCTTTACTTGGCTTTGGCGCGGCTTAAAGTGCCGTGATTCGCAATGGAGCCGTCATGAATTACTGGCTTTCGAGAAACTCTCGGTTTTCGAGAAACTGGGCGAAGGTCATCTTTCTCGCCGCCCTGTCTGGCATCGGCTTGTCCGCGATCGTGTCCGGCACGGCCAACGCCGCGCAGCCGAGCGGCACCGTGCGCTCGACGCATGGCGCATGGTCGATCATCTGCGACACACCGGCCGGCGCCACCTCGGAACAATGCGTGATGATGCAGAACGTCGTCGCCGAGGACCGTCCCGAGATGGGATTGTCGGTCGTGGTGCTGCGCACCGCTGACAACAAGGCGGAGATCCTGCGCGTGCTGGCGCCGCTCGGCGTGCTTTTGCCCAACGGGCTCGGCCTCAATGTCGACGGCAAGGATATCGGCCGCGCCTATTTCGTGCGCTGCTTCCAGGACGGCTGCTATGCCGAGGTCATTCTCGAAAAGCCGCTTCTCGACACGCTGAAGACCGGCACGTCGGCCACCTTCATCGTCTTCCAGACCCCGGAAGAAGGCATCGGCATCCCGGTCGACCTCAAGGGTTTTGCCGACGGCTTCGCCGCGCTCCCCTGACAGCCCGGCGACATCACCGACTTCATCAACCAGAAGTGACATTGGCGGGCTGCTGGCAAACCGCTTTTGTCTTCACAATGCGGCAGAACGATTGTCTCGGCGCACCTTCGCGCCTACATCGTGGCAAAGACCCATTCCTCCTGTGAACGGACGCGCCATGAACAGCCTGATCGGCCAATTCGACATTTCAGACGATCGCATCAAGCAGATCGTCGCTGAGACCATCAACGGCGCCGATGACGGCGAGCTGTTCCTCGAATATAGCGAGAGCGAAGCGCTGATGTTCGACAACGGCCGGCTGAAGACCGCCAACTTCAACACCGACCAGGGTTTTGGCCTGCGTGCGGTTGCCGGCGAAGCCAGCGGCTATGCCCATTCCAGCGACCTCTCCGAAGCTTCGCTGCTGCGCGCGGCCGATGCCGTTTCAACCGTCAAGGGCGGTTATTCCGGGACGCTTGCCGCCGCACCCGCCCGCACCAACCGCCATCTCTATGGCGAAGAGAACCCGATCCCCTCGCCTTCCTTCGAGGCCAAGGCAAAGCTCTTGCAGGAAATCGATGCCTGGCTGCGCGCCGAGGATCCGCGCGTGCGGCAGGTTTCGGCATCGCTCGCCGCATCCTGGCAGCATGTCGAGATCGTGCGCGCTGATGGCCAAATGGTGCGCGACATCCGCCCGCTGGTCCGCATCAACGTCTCCGTCGTGGTCGGCGATGGTGACCGCCAGGAGAGCGGCTCCTACGGCATGGGTGGCCGCAAGGCGTTTGGCGAATTCCTGGTCGAGGGCAGCTGGAAGCACGCCGCCAAGGAGGCGCTCAGGCAAGCTCTGGTCAATCTCGAGGCCATACCGGCCCCGGCCGGCACTTTCGACATCGTCTTGTCCAGCGGCTGGCCGGGCGTCATGCTGCACGAGGCCGTCGGCCATGGGCTGGAAGGCGATTTCAACCGCAAGAAGACCTCGGCCTTCGCCGGCCTGCTAGGCCAGCAGGTCGCCGCCAAGGGGGTGACCGTCGTCGACGACGGCACGATGCCCGAGCGGCGCGGCTCGCTGACCGTCGACGACGAAGGCACGCCTTCGGCCCGCAATGTGCTGATCGAAGACGGCAAGCTGGTCGGCTACATGCAGGATCGCCAGAACGCCCGGCTGATGGGCATGAAGGCAACCGGCAACGGCCGTCGCGAAGGCTACGCCCACCAGCCGATGCCGCGCATGACCAACACCTACATGACATCAGGCGACATGGAGCCGGACGAAATCATCGCCTCGGTCAAGAACGGCATTTATGCTGTCTCCTTCGGTGGCGGCCAGGTCGACATCACCTCTGGCAAATTCGTGTTCGGCTGCACCGAGGCCTACATGATCGAGAACGGCAAGGTGACGCAGCCGATCAAGGGCGCGATGCTGATAGGCAACGGCCCGGACGCCATGCACCGCGTGTCGATGATCGGCAACGACATGAAGCTCGACACCGGCATCGGCATGTGCGGCAAGGCCGGACAGGGCGTGCCCGTCGGCGTCGGCCAGCCGCATCTGCGCATGAATCAGATGACGGTCGGCGGCACGCGGGTCTGATGCGATGGCCACTGGAGAAAAATCCGTTGCCTCCAGTCAACCGCCGATCAGCTCACACGGCCTGCTCCGGTCTTTCCCCCAACGCGACCCGAGGATGTGTTCGGGTCGCTGCCCAACAGAGGCAAGTCGAAAACATTGAGAGAAATAGAAACGGGCGTGCTCGCGGAAGCACGGCGTCGCCAAACCAGCGAATGATCTACCGCCTCTTCTTCGGCTTCTCCAGCAGCGCCACTGCCTCGACATGCGGCGACCACAGGAACTGGTCGATCGGGGTGACGCTTTTCAAGGTGTAGCCACCGTCGAGCAGGATGCGCAAATCCCGCGCGAGCGTCACCGGATTGCAGGACACCGCCGCAACGTAGGGAACATCCGAGCGGGCGATCTGCTTCGACTGGTCCTCGGCGCCGGCGCGTGGCGGATCGAACACCAGGCCGTCGAACGCATTCAACTCCTTGAACGTCAGCGGCCGGCGGAACAGGTCGCGGCGTTCGCCCGTCACCCGCTTCAGGCCAGTGGCGAAACGCGATCCACGGTCGAGGGCCGAAAGGGCTGCCGCATCGCCCTCCACCGCATGGACTTCCGACTTCGCGGCCAGGCGCAGAGCAAAACTGCCGCAACCGGCGAAAAGATCCGCCACCTTCTTGGCACGCTTCAGATGCCCGCCGACGATATCGGCCATCGCCTGTTCGGCGGCCTCGGTTGCCTGCAGGAACGCGCCCGGGGGCAAGGCTACAGCGACGCTGCCGAACATGACCACCGGCTTCCTCGGCTCGATGATGATTTCGTCATCGATGGACAGCCTGGCAAAGCCCTGCGCCATGACGAAATTGGCAGCGATGCGGCGCTGATGCTCCCCCAGCTTGCCGGATTCATGAACCGCGACATCGAGACCCGAACCGGTCACGGTGACCGCCAGCCGGAACGATTTGGTGGTTGCGCAGACCAATTCGGCGAGCGCCTTCAACCGATCGAGCGAAGCGACGATCTCCGGCAGCGAGATCGGGCATTCCGATATGGCGATGATCTCTGGCGACAGATGGCGATGGAAGCCGAGCAGCATGCCTGTATCGGTGCGGCGGGCGGCAAGCACGACACGGCGGCGCGTCTGCGGCGCGCAGGCGACCAGGTCACCGATCTCGCAATCGATGCCTTTGCCCTTTAGGATGTGCGCCACCTTTTCGCGTTTCCACTGGCGATAGGCTTCGGCTTCGAAATGCTGGAGCGCGCAACCGCCGCATTCGGTGAAATGGTGGCAGGCGGGATCGATGCGCAGCGGCGATGATTCCAGCACCGCCATCAGCATGGCGCGATCCCTTTCGCGCGCGGCGGTAACCGTTTCACCGGGCAGTGTGAAGGGAATGAACAGATCCCCTGTCTCGGTCTCGGCGACACCGTCGCCCTGAGCGCCAAGTTTCCTGATGCTGAAGCGCGCGCTCATCGGTCCTTGATCCCACCGAGCAGGAATTCGCGATTGCCGTCGCCGCCCTCGATCGGCGACAAATGCAGGCCCAGCGAGCGCCAACCGGGAACGGAGTCCAGCCAATCCTGCAGCAGGCCGGCGACACGAGAGGCGTCGTAGGGATCTTTCAACAGACCACCCTTGCCGATCGCATCACGGCCCGCCTCGAATTGCGGCTTGACCAGAAACATGGCCTTGGCGCCAGCCTTCGCCAGACCAAGCGCCGGCGGCAGCGCCAGTTTCAGCGAGATGAAGCTGACGTCGGACACGATGAAATCCGGAATACGCCCGCTGAGATCGGCAACAGCGAGGTCGCGGGCGTTCAGTCCTTCGATCACCGTCACACGCGGGTCGCCGCCGATATCAGGATGCATCTGGCCATGACCGACATCGACCGCGGTGACATGGGCCACGCCGCGCTCGAGCAACACCTGGGTGAAGCCGCCGGTCGAGGCGCCGATGTCGAGCGCTTCACAGCCGGCAGGGTCGAGGCCGAAATGATCGAGCCCACCGATCAGCTTGAGTGCCGCGCGCGACACATAGCCTTGCGCCGGATCATCGATGGTAAGAAGGCATTGCGGCAAAACGCTCTGGCCGGGCTTGCGCGCAATGACGCCGTCGACGGTCACCGTGCCACGCTCGACCGCGTCGCGGGCACGTGAGCGGCTGGCAAACAGCCCGCGCTGGACGAGCAGGTCGTCGAGCCGCTGGCGTGCGCTGGCTGGCAAAGGCGAATTCATCGGCCTTCATGGCGAAAGCCGACGACGATGGCAAGAGCGCCAGATGGAAGCATTTCGTCTCCCGTTCCATCGTCACACCCAGCATCTTGCACCGTGACGATGGTGAGGCGTTCCGTCCCGCCGACCATCCTTATGAATATCCATGCGTTACGCCCGTTGAGACGGATGACCGCCGAAGCATGGGGTCTCGCCGCCTGCGGATAAATACCAAACACCTAGAAAGCCTCATGATTTCTTAACCAATTTTCATCGCATTTGCTTGAGGACTTCAATGTTATGACCGCGACGACCGGAAAACCCGGATGGAGAGGCGGCAACCTTGGAAATGGCCAGCGATATCGTCTACAAGGTTCTTGACCGGATTTCCGGCGCCGGCCTGCTGGCGACCGGACTTCTGTTGCTGACTGCTTTGGTCAGCGCCCTGGTCGCCTACTGGCGCACGGTCGAGAAAAAGAGCTGGAAAGAGTTCTTCGAGTTCGCAGTCCCGCATGAGGTCATCACGCATCCCTCGGCGAAAGCCGACCTTTTGTTCTGGGTGACGCGGAAGGCGCTGATGCCATTCCTCATGCTGCCCGCCGGCGTCGTCTTCGTCAGCGCCGTCGGCTATGCGACGAACTGGTTGCTCTCCACGCTGCTGGCAATCCAGCCGCCCCTGATCAAAGGACCGGCAGGGCCGGTGACGGTGACGATCTTCACCATCACCATGCTGCTTGCCTACGACATTTCGTACTATCTCTATCACGTCGCCCAGCACCGCTACCCGGTGCTCTGGGAACTGCACAAGGTCCACCATTCGGCCGAGGTGATGGTCGGCATCACCAAGGATCGCGTCCACCCGCTCGACGAATTGATGAACCGGGCCTGGGACGGCGTCATTCCCGGCATCTGCTTCGGGATCTGGTCGCTGGTGTCGCTGAACCTCGTCGAGCTGACGGTCTTCGGCGTCAACGTCTACATCATACGCAACATCCTGATGATGGATTTCGTCAGGCACACGCATTTCAAGATCTCGTTTGGACCATTGAACAATCTGATCCTGTGTCCGCACTGGCATCAATTGCACCACAGCACCGACCCGCGCCACTACGACAAGAACTTCGGGCTGCTCTTCTCGTTTTGGGATCGGCTCTTCGGAACGCTATGCGTTCCCAGACCCGACGAGGACTTCAAGTTCGGTTTGATCGAACGCAACGTGCGCGACTACCAGTCGCTCGCAGGCCTCTATGTTCTGCCGCTGAAGCGGATGTGGCGGCAGATCGCCAGACATTTCCGCACCGACAAGCCCGAGCCACAGCAATCGCCGCAAGGGGGCAAGCCATGAACGGACCCGCCGTGTTCCGGATGCCGCGAACGCACCGGATCGAAATTGCGACGTCGTCAGCGCGACTGGCAGAAATCGCGCCCGCCTGGGCAGCGCTCTGGCAACGCGCCGGCGGCCTCGTTTTCCAGCATCCCGACTGGATCTCGGCCTGGTGGCACACCACACCGCATCAGGACCGCCGCGGTCTCAGGATCGGCATGGTCTGGAGCGGCGAGCGCCTCGAGGCCGTCATTGCGCTCGCGACCTTCTGGCGCTCGGGCATCCGTATGCTGGAGTGGGCGGCGAAAGATCACTGCGACTATGGCGATGTCCTGCTTGCTCCCGATGCCGAGCCACAGATCCTGCCGCAACTCTGGCAACATATCCTCGACGATGGCGGCTTCGATCTTGCCTACCTCAATCGTCTGTTGCCCGATGCCCGATTCCGGACCCTGCTCGGTCCCGCCGCCCCAGGCCAAGACAATATCTTGCAGCCAAGCCACCGCAGCGAGGTCAGCTATCGAGTTTCCGGCGCCGGGCAACGCGGCGCACAATGGTTTGAAAGCCAGTCGAAAAAAACCCGGCAAAACTATCGCCGTGGCTACAAATTCATGGAGGAAGGCGGCGCGCTGCGTTTCCGCCTGATGGACGCGCACGAAGCCCGCGAGCCGGTGCTGGAGCGCGTCGCGGCACTGAAGCGGGTATGGCTTGCAAAACACGGCCGCGTTTCGGACCTCTTCGACGAAGGTTCCCCCGCGCTGGCGGCACTCATATCCGTTCTGGCCAAGCTTGGATTGCTGCGCATCTTCGTGCTCGAACGCGAAGACGAGATCATCGCCATATCGATCAATTTCGAGCAGCATGGAACGATGATGGCTTTCGTCACCACCTATGATCCGGCCTTCGAACGGGCCTCGCCAGGCATGGTCTTGATGATGGATTACATCCAGTGGTCGTTTGACCGGGGCTTGACCACGATCGATTTTCTCTGCGGCGGCGAGGATTTCAAGCGCCGCTTTGCGACGCATTCGGTGACCTTGTCGTCGGTGGTGGGTGGACGAAACCTGCGCGGACGCCTAGCCGCCCTGGCAGACCGCGCCCGCCACGCGGCGCAATCCTGGCGCCCCGAGAAACCGGCGCAGCAAGCGGAGTTGGTTGCGGCGGAGTAGCATTGCCAGCGCCTTCTTAGATCACCCGCACAGCGGCAAGCACATTGAAACGATCGGGCAATCCCGATCAAGGCTTGCTGCTCTCCAGCTCAGAATACGCTTCGCGGAACCGGACGCTCGACGGCTGGAGACAACCCATCCTCACGCCCTCCTGAAGCTTGCTCGCGTGCAGGCTCGATGGCAACCGCAGGCGCGGAAACAGGGGCCGGCAGAACCACCAGTTGCGGCACCTGCTTGAATGAAAAGCCGCCGCGGATGTCGCCCATCTTGCCAGCGATGATGCCCATCGCCGCCTTTTCGAGGCTGCGATCATAGCGCGTTTCGGCTGTGGCCGGCGCGACGATGACGGCGCAAAGCGCTGCACCGCACAGAAGCGTTTTCATTGTTGTTGTCTCCCTGCCTGATCACGATCTAGCAGGGCGCCATTGAAAAACGGCCAACAGACACGGTAAGCAAAGCGCCAAACGTCAGCGTAAACAACGCGTTAAGATCGTTGGCCGGCAAACCGATTCAAGTCATTGAGACTTTGATTCAGGCGCGCTGGGCGTGGACTGTGTGCCCGAGTGCCACGAACACGGTGCGCACGATGCCGGCAGCATCGAGCCCGGCATCGGCATACATCTTTTCCGGCTTGGCGTGGTCGGTGAACGCGTCGGGCAGTACCAGCGGGCGCACCTTCAGGCCGCTTTCCAGTAGGCCTTCATGGGCGAGGAACTGCAGCACGTGGCTGGCGAAGCCGCCGACTGCGCCCTCCTCCACCGTCACCAGCACCTCATGCGAGCGGGCCAGCCGCCGGATCAGATCCTCGTCGAGCGGCTTGGCGAAACGGGCGTCGGCGACCGTCGTGGACAGCCCGGCAGCCCCTAGCTCCTCCGCGGCGATCAGGCAATCCTGCAGCCGCGTGCCGAAGGACAGCAATGCAACCTTGGTGCCCTCCTTGACGACGCGGCCCTTGCCGATTTCGAGAACCGAGCCGCGCTCCGGCATGTCGACGCCGACGCCGTTGCCGCGCGGATAGCGGAAGGCGATCGGGCCGTCATCATAGCTTGCCGCGGTGCGCACCATGTGGCGCAGCTCCGCCTCGTCGGCGGCGGCCATGACGACGAAACCCGGCAGTGTCGCCAGGAAGGTGGTGTCGAAGGCGCCGCAATGGGTGGCGCCATCGGCGCCGACGAAGCCGGCCCGGTCAATGGGAAAGCGCACCGGCAATTTCTGGATGGCGACGTCGTGGACGACCTGGTCGTAGGCGCGCTGCAGGAAGGTGGAATAGATGGCCGCGAACGGCTTGTAGCCTTCGGTGGCAAGGCCGGCGGCGAAGGTCACCGCGTGCTGTTCGGCGATGCCGACATCGAAGGTGCGCGACGGGAACGCTTCACCGAACAAATCGAGGCCGGTACCGCTCGGCATGGCTGCGGTGACGGCGACGATACGGTCGTCCTCGCGGCCCTCCTGGACCAGGCTTTCGGCGAACACCTTGGTGTAGGCCGGTGCGTTGGCTGGCGCCTTGGCCTGCGCGCCGGTGATGACGTCGAACTTGTTGACGCCGTGATATTTGTCGGCAGCGGCTTCGGCCGGCGCATAGCCCTTGCCCTTCTGGGTGACGACATGGATGAGCACCGGGCCTTCGCCATTGTCGCGGACGTTTTTCAGGACCGGGATCAGATGCTCCAGATTGTGGCCGTCGATCGGGCCGATGTGATAGAAGCCGAGTTCCTCGAACAGCGTGCCGCCGGTGACGTAGCCGCGTGCATGCTCGACTGCCCTTGTGATCGCACGATCCGCGCGCTTGCCGAGATAGGACGTCAGTTTCTTGCCGAAATCGCGCAGGCCGATATAGGCCTTGCCGGAGGCCAGCCGCGCCAGATAGGCGCTCATCGCGCCGGTCGGCGGCGCGATCGACATGTCGTTGTCGTTGAGAATGACGATCAGCCGTGCATCGAGCGCGCCGGCATTGTTCATCGCCTCATAGGCCATGCCGGCAGACATGGCGCCGTCGCCGATGACGGCAATGACGTTGTTGCGGCCGCCGGAGAGATCGCGGGCGGCGGCCATGCCGAGGCCGGCCGATATCGACGTCGAGGAGTGGGCGGCGCCAAAGGGATCGTACTCGCTCTCGGCGCGGCGGGTGAAGCCGGACAGACCGCCTTCCTGGCGCAGCGTGCGGATACGGTCGCGGCGGCCGGTCAGGATCTTGTGCGGATAGGCCTGGTGGCCGACATCCCAGATCAGCCTGTCATCGGGGGTGTTGAAGACATAGTGCAGCGCCACTGTCAGCTCGACCACGCCAAGCCCGGCGCCCAGATGACCACCCGTGCGGGACACGGCGTCGACCAGCTCGGCGCGAAGCTCGGACGCCAATTGCGGCAGTTCACTTTCGGCAAGCGTGCGCAGGTCCGCCGGGATGCGGACCTTGTCGAGAAGCGGCGTATGCGGCGTTGCGTTCACGGTGCTCGGGCTTTCGGTTGATGGGCGAATAGGCCGCCGGCCGGCGAAAGTAAATGCGTGTCAGTGACGCGGATCAGGCCCTAATCTTTTGTCTATGCATTTCGTTCTGCCACTTTTGGGTGACAGGCATCAGCTTTCCGGCAGTGGGATGAACTCTTCCTCGTCTCCGGGAACGATGTCGAAGCGGCCCGTCTTCCATTCCTCTTTCGCCTGTTCGATGCGCTCCTTGGACGACGAGACGAAATTCCACCAGATGTAACGCTTCGAACCAAGAGAGGCGCCGCCGAACAGCATGAAATGCGCCCCGGTCTGCGACGACACGACGATCTCGTCACCGGGACGGAACACTAGCAGCCGTTCGGCTGGGAACACATCGCCCGAAATCGAGACTTCGCCCTCCAGCGTGTAAATGGCGCGTTCTTCCGCATCGGCAGGGATTTTCACGCTGGCGCCGGGCGCCAGGCGCAGGTCGGCGTAGAGCGTCTCCGTGTCGGCCCTGACCGGCGACCGCAATCCTTGGAAATCGCCGATGATGAGGCGCCCGTTGACGCCTTCGGCTTCGATCTCGGGAAGCCGAAGCGCTGCGGTATTCTCGAAAACCGGTGCCACCTCTTCCTTGTCGTCCGGCAGAGCCAACCATGTCTGCAGGCCGGATACCGACATCGGCGCGCCACGCAGTTCCTCCGGCGTACGCTCCGAATGGACGATGCCGCGGCCGGCGGTCATCAAATTCACGTCGCCGGGCTGAATGACCATTTCGGTGCCGAGTGAATCGCGGTGCCGGATCTTGCCGTCGAACAGATAGGTGACCGTCGACAGGCCGATATGCGGATGCGGACGGACATCCAGTGCCTGACCGGCGCGCAGGACCGCGGGACCCATGCGGTCGAAGAAGATGAACGGCCCCACCAGCCGCCTTTTTGCCGTCGGCAGGGCACGGCGCACCTGAAAACCACCGATGTCCTTGGCGTTCGGGATGACCATCAATTCGATCTGATCGCTGGCGAAGGCATCGCCTGCCTCAGGGTCTTTCCCGGGGAAGAAGCTCATGGACTCTCCTTGTCGGTGGTCGAAGGCCGCCTGGCCGCATCAGGCAAAGCGGATCGCCGCCTTTGCCCGCAGCTTGGCCGCCACCTCTTCGCGATTGCGCGGATGCTGGTGGGTTTCGAGCGATTCGAGCAGCTCGTGCGCCGAGGCGGCGATGGCTTCGACGGCATGGTCGAAGGCGTGCTGGTTCTGCTTCGAGGGTCGCGTGGTTCCGCTCAGCTTGCGGACGAACTGAAGAGCCGCGTCGCGCACCTCGTCATGGGTTGCCGGCGGATCAAAATTGAACAGGGTCTTGACGTTTCTGCACATCGCTTCCGTATCTCCTCTTGTCCTTGAGCTGTTTCAATCGGAACGAGTTATATCCTCGATCATGATCATGTCCAAAAACCGGTGAGGCGAGGCCATCGTTCGGACCGAGCCTCAATCCGCGTCGAGTGGCTCCGTTCCAACCGGCTTGCCGTCGCGCGACAGCCTGATCTTCTCGACCTTGTCCTCGGCGGCCTTCAGCAGCCGGTCGCAATGCGCCTTCAGCGCCTCGCCGCGCTCATAGATCCTGATCGACTGGTCGAGTGGTACGTCGCCACGCTCCAGATCATCGACGATCTTCTCCAGCGCATCGAGTGCCTGCTCGAAGCTCATCGCCTTGACGTCTTCGTTGGTCTCATCGGCCATCATTCATCCTTTCATCAGTCGCCCGACATGGGCGGCGACCGAAAATGCCAATCCCTGCAGATCGTAGCCGCCCTCGAGCAGGCTGACGAGCCGGTTGCCGCTGTGGCGTGCCGCGCGCTGCATCAGCTGGCCGGTCGCCCAGTCGAAATCATCCTCGGTCAGATTGATCTCGGCCAGCGGATCGCGGTGGTGCGCGTCGAACCCCGCCGAAATGATAATCAGGTCGGGCGCGAAATTGTCGAGCGCGGGCAGGACGCGCGACAGGAAGGCATCGCGAAACACTTCGCTGCCGGTCTGCGGCGCCAGCGGTGCGTTGACGATGTTGCCGGCGCCCGTTTCGGTCTTCGCTCCGGTGCCGGGATAAAGCGGCATCTGGTGTGTCGAGCAATAGAGCACCGACGGATCGTCCCAGAAAATATCCTGCGTGCCATTGCCGTGATGCACGTCCCAGTCGACGACGGCAACGCGCTCGACACCGTGTTTCTTCTGCGCATAACGCGCCGCGATCGCCGCCGTGTTGAACAGGCAAAAGCCCATCGCCGTGGTCTTTTCGGCATGATGGCCGGGCGGCCGGGCGGCGACGAAGACGTTGTCGGCGCGGCCCGAAAAGACATCATCGACGGCGGCGTTGGCGGCGCCGATCGCGGTGATCGCCGCTTGCCAGCTCTTCGGGCTGGCAGTGGTGTCGGCATCGATGCGGGCAATCCCCTCGTCGGGGATGGCNGCTTGCCAGCTCTTCGGGCTGGCAGTGGTGTCGGCATCGATGCGGGCAATCCCCTCGTCGGGGATGGCGGCGCGCACGCGGGCGACGAAATCGGCGGGATGCGCGTAGAGGATGGTGGCCTCGTCGCCTTCCGGCGCCTGGATACGATCGAGCCCGGCAAAGGCTTCGTCGTCGAGCACGCGCTCGATGGCGCGTAAGCGGTCGGGCCGCTCGGGATGTCCGGGCGGGGTGAGATGCTCGAGGAAGATCGGATGGGTGTAGAGACGGGTGGTCATCGTCCTAATCTAGTGACCCGGATCGACAAAGGCCATGCACGGGCGGCCGATGACTGGGGAAAATCGCGACTGCGTCCATTCGCGTCGCCGCAGGCATTGGCCCCGCGGGCGCTTCGGCGTAAGGTCCCTGGTACTGCCTGGTGCCCGCCGCAAGCGGGAGAATCGGGAACACGGTTGAATTCCGTGGCGTGCCCAACGCTGTGAGGGGGACCGCGCCGGTAAATGCCACTGTCGATGACGGGAAGGCACCGGACGCGGGTTGATCCCGAGCCAGAAGACCGGCCTGGCAGGCATTGTCATCCGCGTGGTCAGGCGGATGGCATCAGAGCGACGTGCGTCTACTTGGACGCACAAAGTACGCTCTGTCAGTTTTGAATCTGCAATCGCAAGGGGACAAGCGATGCCGGAACATGTGACCGCTGCCATTGACGATGGATTTGACCAGAATGCGCGCGATGCGGTCTATCGCGCCATGTTCACGCGGCGCGACGTGCGCAGCCATTTCCTGCCCACCGCGATCGATGACGACGTGCTGGCGCGGCTGCTGCTTGCCGCCCATCACGCGCCGTCGGTCGGCTTCATGCAGCCATGGAATTTCATTGTCATTCGCGACGTCAAACGACGGGCGGAGGTGCGCGACCTGTTCCTGGCCGCGCGCGAGCAGGAACTGCCGGCGATCGAGGCGGAAAAACAGGCGCTGTATCGCAAGCTCAAGCTGGAAGGCATCTGCGAGAGCGCGCTCAACATCTGTATCACCTGCGACCGGCAGCGCTCGAAGGGTTCGCCGCTGGGACGCTGGCACAATCCGGAGATGGATCTCTACAGCACGGTCTGCGCGGTGCAGAATTTCTGGCTGGCCGCGCGTGCCGAGGGCGTTGGCGTCGGCTGGGTGAGCATCATCGATGCTGAGGCGCTGAAGCGGCTGTTGGCCATTCCGGACCACGTAACGCCGATCGCCTATCTCTGCGTCGGCCGTGTTTCCGAGTTCGCTCCCAAACCGGACCTTGAAACGCATGGCTGGGGACGGCGGCTGCCGCTGCCGGAGCTGATCATGAGCGAGACCTTTTCCGGGCAAGGCGAGACACAGCTCAAATCCACCGTGGCGCGCCTCAACACCGTTCCTGCCTCACCAGACATCACCCGCCCAGCGGATCAGGGTGTGGCGCCGGCCGTACCCCAGCGCGAACCGCCGAAGGAGGCCAGCGCCTTGTCCTTGAGCTCTCTGAACTTCGACGACGCCTCGGCCAGCCGGGCGTCCCAGGCGGGATCCGGCACCTGGCCCGCAATGGTCTTGAAATAGACCTGCATCAAGCAGGCGATGGCGAAGGGTTCAATGAACGCCGCCTTGAATGCCCAGGCGAAGACGATGGCGAGCACAAAAGCCCAGCCGGCGAGCTGACCAGGCATCAGGAACAGAATTGCGCCAGCAGGCGCCAGCATCATCAGAAAGATGATGAATGACACGCCCCACATGATGACCGCCAGCCAGACGGCGTTCTTGACCATGACCTTGCCGTTCTGGGCATACAGCACGACGCCTTGGCGCGCAGTCTCGAACGGCGAGGCTGAATTGATGCGGATGTTGTAGCCGAGGATGATCTCGTCCACATAGGTCAGCGACAGGCGGATCACGGTGTTGATGAAGGAGACCAGGCCGCTCAGGCCCGGTATCGGCAGGAAGGCGGCGATACCGCCGAGCAGGCCGGTGATGGCGCGGATGGCACCCTTGACGAGTTGGTCGACGACGAAAAGGGTGTTGGCCTCGGCAAAACGCTGGGTCACGATATCCCTGGCGTAGGCGATCTGGTCCTGACCGCCGGGAATGTCGCGGCCGTCGATCAGATGAACCATGACGGCGATGTGGCCGGCCTTGACGATGTAGAGGATGTATTCGCGGATCCAGTAGACCGCGATCGAGACGATGCCAAACCCGACCACGCCGCCCCACAGGGCAAAGGACATGGGCCCGTCGGGATCAGTGGAGATATGGCCGACGCCATAGCCGACAGAGGCACCGGTGCCGGTCGCCATGATGTAGGCCAGCGTGATGCCGAAATAGACGATCATGCGAAAAACGATGAACGGCCAGGTCCGCATCATGATGGACACCGACCGGCCGATCTCAAAATCCCACATGTGCCCCGAATCTCCGCCTCAGAGATGGTGGAAGAGGATGGACTCAACCCGGCGATTGTCAATTGCCGGCCCTGACGCCAAAGGGCGACGAATTCGGGGTAACGGGTTGGTTCGGAGCCCGCCAGCGCGTTGGCTGACGGAGCATCAAACGAAAAACCCGCCTGTGCGGCGGGTCACTGGCGCAAATCAGCACCATGGATGAATATATACCTTAGCTGAGGGCACGGTGTCAAGAAAAAATTCCTATCGTGAACAGCTGCCGGCACGAAAGCTCCGGTGAGAACTTCAATTCGACTGCGGATCCGGCTTCCTGAGCAGGCCTTCGAGCAGTTGCTTGAACGCCGTCACCACCTTCTTCGACGTCGTTTCGGGGTCGTTCGAATTGGCGATCCGTTGCGCTGCCTGGCTGCTCGCTCCGATGATCAGTCGCGAGGCGGTCTCGGGGTCGAGGCTGGAGACAACGACCCCCTCCTCCTGCAGCGCGGTCAGATGGTCGGTCATTGAAGCGATGCACGCACTGGCATTCGGCCATTGCGCTGGATCCCCCAGCACGGCCGGGCCATCGCGGAACATGATGCGCTGGATTTCCGGCTCCAGCGCCATCTCGATATAGGTCGAGCACTCGTCGACGAAATGTTGCCAGCGGGTCGGTGCTCTCGACGCGACCTCATTGATGCGCGCCGCCATCTCGCCGTCAATCTGGGCTATGACCGCCTGCAACAGCCCCTTCTTGTCGCCGAAATGATGATAGAGCGCACCGCGCGTCAGCCCGGCCGAAGCGGTGAAATCATCCATCGAGGCTTCCGCATAGCCTGTTGTGCCGAAGGCATGACGGGCCGCCGCAATAAGCTTTGCGCGCGTCTCGGCGATCATCTCCTTGCGGGGTTTGTGCATGTGTCCTGGACCTATTCACATACGCTTCGTATGCTAATTGACATACGCGGCGTATGCTCTATCTAATAATCATACGCTCCGTATGTAATTGTCCAATCGTCCTTTGTCGAGGAACCAACCGATGCAAAATCCCTATGCGGAAATCTTTCGTGCCCCCGGCGCCAAGGGCTTTGCGGCCGCCGGCTTCCTAGCGCGCCTGCCGATCGCCATGGCGCCCATCGGCATCGTGGCGATGCTGTCGCAGGCGCGCGGCGAATACTGGCTGGCTGGAGCCGTCTCGGCGACATACGCGCTGGCCAACGCCTTCGTCGCGCCGCAAATATCGAGACTGGTGGACCGCCTGGGCCAGACACGAATCGTCGTGCCCACCACTATCATCGCGGTGCTGGCTTTCGCCGTCCTCATAGCGGCGGCCAACCAGGACTGGCCGGTGTGGACGCTGTTCGTGTCGGCACTCCTGGCCGCCGCCATGCCAAGCATACCTGCGATGGTGCGGGCGCGCTGGACAGAGATTTTCCGAGGACGACCGCAGATGAACACCGCATTCGCCTTCGAGTCCGTGGCCGATGAACTGGTCTATATCGCCGGGGCATCGTTATCGGTCGGCCTGAGTGCCGCCCTATTCCCGGAAGCCGGCGTTCTGGTGAGCACATTATTTCTCGCATTCGGATCAGCGGCCTTCATCCTGCAACGCTCGACCGAGCCCCAGGTGCGGCCGGTCGACCATAACTCAAGCGGCTCGGCGATCCGCCTGCGGCCGGTTCAGATCATCACGCTTGCCCTGATCTTCGTCGGCGCAACCTTCGCGACGACGGAAGTGACCACCGTGGCGATCACCAAGGAGCTTGGCCAACCCGGCGCCGCCAGCCTTGTCATCGGCGTTTATGCGCTGGGATCGTTCGTGCTCGGCATCATCGTCGGCGCGCTCAGCCTGAAGGCGCCGCTGCAACGCCAGCTCGCCATCGCAGTCGCCCTCGTCGCGCTCGGCACGCTGTTGCCGCTCGCCGCCGACACCGTGCCGCTGCTGGCGCTGACCGTGTTCATCAGCGGTGTGGCGATCTCGCCGACCTTCATCACGGCCTTCGGCCTGATCGAGCGGCATGTGCCGGAAGCGATGCTGACCGAAGGCATCACCTGGGTCATGACCGGCATCGGCATCGGCATGGCGCTGGGCTCGTTCGCGGCCGGCGCGGTGGTGGATGCGTTCGGTGCACCGAACGGGTTCTGGGTGTCGGTGGCTTCAGGCACGATCGCGCTGGCCACGGTGCTGCTTGGCCAACGCAGCCTTGCCACGACTGAGTGCGAGATGGACGGATGTGAAGCGGCCGCGATTGCCGCGGAATAATCAGATAGCGCCCGGTTTCGAGCCGGGCGCTAGCTGCCTAGAGGATCTCGGTCTTGGCGATGTGGATGCCAAAACCTTCGAGGCCGACATAGTGGCGTTCGCGCGAGGCGATCAGGTTGATCGAGGAGATGCCGAGATCCTTGAGGATCTGCGCGCCGAGCCCGATCTCGCGCCACTCGTTTTCGCGGCGGCGAGCCTCTTCGTGATCCTCGCGGTCGCCGCTGGCCGGCCGTTTGCGTTCCTGATGCGCAACGCCGACGGAGCCTTCTCTGAGATAGACGATGACGCCGCGCCTGCGCTCACCCATCGCCTTCATGATGGCGTCGAGCCGGTGGCTGGTGCCGAAGACATCGGTCACCACATCCTCGGAATGCAGACGCACCGGGACCTCCTCGCCGTCGCGGATGTCGCCGAAGACTATCGCGACGTGATGCATGGAGTCCCACGGCAGCGTGTAGGTGAAGACCTGTGCCTTGCCGCCGAGCGTGTCGATTTCCGAGCACGCGACGCGTTCGACCAGAGTTTCCTTGCGCTGCCGGTAGGCAATGAGGTCGGCGACCGAAACCTGCTTCAGCCCATGCTCCTGGGCGAAAGCCTGCACCTGCGGGCCGCGCTTGACGGTGCCGTCATCATTGACCAGCTCGGAAATGACGCCGACCGGCGGCAGGCCGGCGAGCTTGCACAGATCGACCGCTGCTTCGGTATGACCGGAGCGCATCAGCACGCCGCCTTCGCGCGCAATCAAAGGGAAGATGTGGCCGGGCCGGACGAAATCCGAGCCGCCGACATTGCCGTTGGCAAGATTGCGAACGGTCAAAGTGCGATCTTCGGCCGAGATGCCCGTGGTGGTGCCATGCTTGAAATCGACGCTGACGGTGAAAGCCGTGGTGTGGGCGGAATCGTTGTCGGCGACCATCGGCGCAAGGTTAAGCCGCTTGGCTTCTTCGCGCGGCATCGGCGTGCAGACGATGCCGGACGTGTGGCGAACGATGAACGCCATTTTTTCGGGCGTGCAGTGGACGGCGGCGACGATCAGGTCGCCCTCGTTCTCGCGCCCGTCATCATCCATGACGACGACGATCTCGCCGCGTTCGAAAGCACGCAGGGCTTCGACGATTTTTTTCTGGTCGTAAGGCATGGGTACTCGCTTCGCTCGCAGGGGAATAAGGGAGTAGGGCAGTACGGGAGTAGGGAAAAGCAAAAAGATTTGGCCGGCCGGACTAAGAGCGCAACATATTGCCCTATTCCCCTATTCCCCTCCCCGTCTGTCCCCGATGCCGCAGATAGTGGTCGGCGATCGCACAGGCAACCATTGCTTCGCCGATCGGCACGGCGCGGATGCCGACGCATGGATCGTGGCGGCCCTTGGTCATGATCTCGACGTCCTTGCCGTCCTTGTCGATCGACTTTCGCGGCGTCAGGATCGACGAGGTCGGCTTGACGGCGAAACGGGCGACGATCGCCTGGCCGGTCGAGATGCCGCCGAGGATGCCGCCGGCATTGTTGGACAGGAACACCGGCTTGCCGTCATTGCCGATGCGCATCTCGTCGGCATTCTGTTCACCGGTGATGCGGGCGGCCTCGAAGCCGTTGCCGATCTCGACGCCCTTGACGGCGTTGATCGACATCAAGCCGGAGGCGATGTCTTGGTCAAGCTTGGCATAGATCGGCGCGCCGAGGCCTGGCGGAACGCCGTCGGCGACGATTTCGATCACCGCACCGACCGAGGAGCCCGCCTTGCGGATGCCGTCGAGATATCTGGTGAAGACAGGAACGGACGCCGGATCGGGGGTGAAGAACGGATTTTCGGCATCGCCGATGAAATTCCAGTTCCAGTTGGCGCGGTCGATGGATTTTTCGCCCATCGACACCAGCGCGCCGCGCACCACCACGCCCGGAACCACCTTGCGCGCCAAGGCACCGGCCGCCACCCTGGCTGCCGTCTCGCGGGCCGAGGAGCGGCCGCCGCCGCGATAATCGCGCACGCCGTATTTCACGTCATAAGTGTAGTCGGCATGGCCCGGCCGGTATTGGCGGGCGATCTCGCCATAATCCTTTGAACGCTGGTCGACATTCTCGATCAGCATCGACACCGGCGTGCCGGTGGTGATCATCGTCTCGCCGTCCTCGTCGAAAATGAAGCCAGACAGCACCTTCACTTCATCTGGTTCGCGACGCTGCGTCACGAAACGTGATTGCCCCGGCCGGCGCTTGTCGAGTTCGACCTGGATATCGTCGCGCGTAAAGCGGATGCCAGGCGGGCAGCCGTCGACCACGCAGCCGAGGGCGGCGCCATGGCTTTCCCCCCAGGTGGTGACGCGGAAAAGGTGGCCGAACGTGTTGTGAGACATGGAAAGTGCCCTGCCCGGCAGCGGAGCCGGCTGAAGCCTGCCTTCTATTGGCGTTTTTCGCAGTGGTCAAACTGTCATCCCAGCCGTTTAAGTTTTGACACATTCGGCTGGTTTCTGCTTTCTTCGATCCGCCGTTGAGTATCCGCCGCCGCCGTGCCGGTGCAATGATAAAGAGGAACGATTATGCGTACCCTGATTGGCGCCGTTGCCGCCACGCTGCTGCTTTCCACCGCCGCTTTCGCCGGCCAGACCGAAGGCCTGATCAAGAAGATCGACAAGGACACGGCGACGCTGACGCTGGATGACGGCAAGTCCTACAAGCTGAACGCCGAGACCGATCTCGACGCGCTGAAGCCGGGCATGGACATCGTCATCGCCTACGATGTAACCAATGGTGAAAACATCGTCACCGACATGGAACTGCCGGACAGCTCTGCCAACTAGAGCTTCCAGTAAAAATCGGGCGGTGGCTCGCCCTCAGAGGTGGGCTTACAGCCATTCCAGGCTCTTGCCTTCAAGCTTGAGCAGACGATCCTGCGGTATCTCCAGGTTCGCCGCCTCGGCCTCGGCAATGCCCAGCACAAAGCGAAACAGGGTCCGCATGACGCCGCCATGAGTCACGCAGATCGACTGGCGGTCGATCGCGTCGAAGCATGGCCTCACCCGTTCGAGCAGCATCTGATAGCTCTCGGCGCCTTCGCCGGGGGGCTGAAAGTTCCACTTGTCCAGAGCCCGCGTCATGCTCGCTCCGGGATACCGTGTCTCGAGTTCGGGAAAGGTAAATCCCTGCCAGTCGCCGAAATTGACCTCGACGAGGCGCGGATCGGTTCGATAGGCACCCGGATCGAGCTTCATCGCAGCGCGAATACGCTGCATCGTTTCGCGCGTCCGTTTCATCGGACTGGCGAGGAAATCGAATTCCCAGGGATTTGGGACCAACGCGGCTAGCCGAAGCCCGTTTCCGGTCGCCTGCTCGCGGCCAAGAGCGTTGAGATCGGTGTCGGCCTGCCCCTGAAGCCGCATTTCGGCGTTCCACGCGGTCTGGCCGTGGCGCGCGATATAAACCAGCGGGTACATCAGGTCTTCCGGTGCGGGATCGGGACGGACGACGGTTGGCCGGGTGTTAGTCCTTGACCGTCGAAATATCAGGCGCGTCGACCGCCTTCATGCCGACGACGTGGTAGCCCGAATCGACGTGATGCACTTCACCGGTGACGCCGCGCGACAGGTCGGACAGGAAATAGACGCCGGAATCGCCGACTTCCTCCTGCGTCACCGTCTGCTTCAGCGGCGAATTGTACTCGTTCCACTTCAGGATGTAGCGGAAATCGCCGATGCCAGAGGCCGCAAGCGTCTTGATCGGGCCGGCCGAAATGGCGTTGACGCGGATCTTCTTGGCGCCGAGGTCGACCGCCAGGTAGCGCACGCTGGCCTCGAGCGCCGCCTTGGCGACACCCATGACGTTGTAGTGCGGCATGACCTTTTCGGCACCGTAGTAGGTCAGCGTCAGCAACGAGCCGCCATTGGTCATCAGCGCCTCGGCGCGCTTCGCAATGGTGGTGAAGGAATAGACCGAAATGTCCATGGTGCGCAGGAAATTGTCGCGCGTCGTCTCGACATAACGGCCGGTCAGCTCGTCCTTGTCGGAGAAGGCGATGGCATGGACGAGGAAATCAAGCTTGCCCCAATGTTTGGCGACATTGGCGAAAACCTCGTCCAGGCTCGCCGGATCGGTGACGTCGCAATGGCCGGCGACAAAGGCACCCAGTTCCGCCGCCAGTGGCTCGACGCGCTTCTTGAACGCCTCGCCCTGATAGGTCAGCGCGATCTCGGCGCCATGGTCGACGCACGACTTGGCGATGCCATAGGCAATCGACCTGTTGTTGGCGACGCCAAGAATGAGGCCGCGCTTGCCGGCCATTAGGCCCTGTCCACCCGCCATGTCAGCGCTCTCCGCAAGATTTCAGCTTTGTGGGTTGCCCTATCGCACAGGCACAGAGCCCCTTCAAGCGCTCAAACCGGACAGTTCAGGGACAAAAGCCGCCGATCAGCCTTTTTGGCTGCGCAACAGCGCTTCGAGCGCGCTATCACCGCCTTCCGGCAGCATGATACGCACGTGGGCATAGAGATCGCCGTGACCGCCGGCCTTTTCCGGCAGGCCCCTGCCCTTCAGCCGCAGGACCTTGTCGGAGCTCGACCAGGCAGGAATGTTGACCGCAAGCCTGCCGGTCGGCGTCTCGACCGGCACCTTGGCGCCGAGCACCGCATCCGCCAGCGCCACCGGCAGATCGGCGTGCAGGTCGCGGCCCTCGATGCGGTAGCGTGGATGGCGGCGCAGATGGATCTTGACCAGCGCGTCGCCTGGCTGGCCCGGCCCCTGCTCGCCTTGGCCTTTGAGGCGGATGGTCTGGCCATCCTCGACATAGGCCGGCAGCTTGACCGCCACCTTGCGGCCGTCGGGGAACATCGCCGTCACCTTTTCGGCGGTCGCCGCTTCCTCGATGGTGACGTCGAGCGTCACGTTCAGATCGGCTGCTGTCGCCTGCTGGCGGCGATCGCCCGTTCCGGGACCGCGCGCGCCCGAAAAAGTGTCGCCAAAAATCTGGCTGAAGATGTCGCTGTTGCCGTCGAACGGATCGCCACCCGGTCGGCCAGAGCGGAATTCGAACCGCGAACCGCCCGGACCTTGCTGCCGGCGGAAGCCGCCGAAGGGATCGCCGCCACCGGCAGCGCCCTCAAAGCCTTGGAATCGCGGCTTGCCGTCGGCGTCGATTTCGCCGCGATCGAAAGCGGCGCGATTCTTTTCGTCGCCGACGATCTCATAGGCCTGGTTGGCCGCGGCAAAACGGTCCTTCGCCTTGGGATCATTCGGGTTCTGATCCGGATGATGCTTCTTGGCGAGTTTCCGGTACGCCGACTTTATGTCCTTGGCCGATGCGTTCCTGGCAACGCCCAGCACCTCATAGGGGTCGCGCATGCTTACTGCCCTGGAGTAGAGTTGAGTCTCTGGTTGCCTCCTATATGCGCTCGCATAGGAAGAAATTCCAGTGCTGGAGCAGCATATCAGACGCGGAAAATCAGAGTGCCTTGAAGTCCTGCATGCGCCAGCCACCGGCGCTGGCCAGGCACAGTTCGCCTTCGAACATGGCAACGCCGTCAAAGCTTTCGCGCGAGGCCTTGAAGCGGCGGCAGGTCTGGCCGTTGTCCTTCAATTCCGCCAGATCGGTGATGGAACCGCGCGAGCCGGTATCGGCATTGGCCCATGGGACGGCCTGCCCGCCGAGCTGCTCAATGTCGGCCGAGGAGACTGCATTGCCGATCGTCGTCTGGTCGGAGTCGCGATCCAAATTGGCCGGCGCGGCCGAGGCCGACGTGCTGCTGGTCAGAATCGAGCGGTCGACTTCGGCTTTTTCCAGGCTGAAGCCGCCGGCGCCACACGCGGCAAGCGGCAAGGCGACCGCCACGATCGCGGCTTTCGCGCTGGCCGAAGCGATAACGCTCCATTGCCTGCTGTCAAAAGCTTGCGCGATACGCGACAATCGGCAGCCTCCCCCTTGCTTCGTTAAGAATCTTGGTTTTGTAAGAATCTTGGCTTCGTGACAATTTGAGAAAAACTATGAGTGACACTGAGTTAACAAGCGGTGACTTTACCGAGGCTGCCGAGCCGTTTCGCCTCTTTGCCGCATGGCTGGACGACGCAACGAAAAGCGAGCCGAACGACCCCAACGGCGTGGCTCTGGCGACCGTCGATGCCGACGGCATGCCGGATGTGCGTATGGTGTTGCTCAAGGGATTCGATGAAGGCGGGTTTGTCTTCTACACGAATTTCGAGAGCGCCAAGGGCCAGGAGATTCTTGGCAGCATGAAGGCGGCGATGTGTTTCCATTGGAAGTCGCTGCGCCGCCAGGTGCGCATTCGCGGACCGGTGGAGATCGTCAGCGACGCCGAAGCCGACGCCTATTACGCGACGCGGCCGCGCGGCAGCCGCATCGGCGCCTGGGCCTCGAAACAGTCGCGACCGCTGGAAAGCCGCTTTGCGCTGGAAAAGGCGGTGGCAGAATACACGGCACGCTACCCGGTCGGCGAGATCCCGCGGCCAAAGCACTGGTCCGGCTTCCGAATCGTGCCCAGCACCATTGAGTTCTGGCACGACAGGCCGTTCCGGCTGCACGACCGGCTCGTTTTTACGCGCAGTGCGAAGGACGGCTGGGACAAGACACGGCTTTATCCCTGAGGCTCAGGCCTTCTTTCTCGTCATGAACGCGGTGAGCGCAGCGCGGGCCTCATCGGACTTCAGCCGCTCGCGAAAATGCTCGCTTTCCTCGCCGATGCGGGCGACGAGGTCGTCTCGCGAGCCACGCATCAGGTCGCGCGCGATCTTCAGCGCCTGCGGCGGCTTGGCCGCGATCTGCCCGGCCGCCGCCAGCACCGAGGCCTCCAGCGCTGCTTCCTCGACCACCTCGTAGATCAGGCCGGCGGCCTTCGCCCGTTCAGCCGAAAAGCCTTCGCCGAGGCCGAGCAGCGCGAAGGCACCCTGCTGCCCGAGGATGCGCGGTGCCAGCAGGCTCGATCCCGCCTCAGGCACCAGGCCAAGGTCGACGAAAGGCGTCCTGAACACGGTGCGTGGCGTGGCGAAGGTCAGGTCGCAATGCAAATTGAGCGTGGTGCCGATGCCGACCGCGATGCCATCGACGCCGGAGACCATGGGTTTTTCGACCTTGGCCAGGGCCATCAGGAAATCCCAGACTTCGGTGCCGCCGTCGCCGCCGGTGGCGACGACCATGAAGTCGGCAAGGTCGTTGCCGGAGGAGAAAGCGCCGGGCACGCCGAGAAAGACGTGGGCGCGGATCGCCGGGTCGGCGTCGCCTTCGGCCAGGGTTTTTGACATTTTCGCATACATGGCGCGCGTCAGCGCATTCTTTTTGTCCGGCCGGTTCATGCGGATAATCTGGATGGCGCCCTGGCGCTCGACGAGGATATGGTCTGTCACGGTGTTTTCCTTGTGAAACGTCAGGCGGAGACGAGCGTCTTGCCGGCAGCGGCGAGGCTTTCGGCGCCATCGATGACGCGCGCCCTCAAGGCGCTGACCTCGCCGAGCAGGTTTTCGGCAAAGAAACGGCAAAGCGCTATGCGGTTGTGATCGGCAAGAGCACCGCGCGCCAGATAGGCGCCGCCGGCGGCAAGCGAGATCAGCCTGAGATAGGGCGTGGCGCCTGCCAGCGCCTCTTCCGACCGGCCATCGGCCGTCAGTTTTTGCAGGAAGCGGGTCGCTTCGCTGAGATCGCCAAGTGCCGCGTCGAGAGCGTCGGCGGTGCGGCCGAAACCCTGCATGTTCGAGGTCCGCACCGCTGCGGCCATACCAGCCAGTTCGGCGATGTAACCATGCACATGGTCGCCACCGCCGAGCGGCAGCTTGCGCATCACCAGATCGATCGCCTGGATACCGTTGGTGCCCTCGTAGATCGGCGCGATGCGCGCGTCACGATAGAAGGCGGCCGCTCCCGTCTCCTCGATGAAACCCATGCCGCCATGAACCTGGAGGCCGAGTGAGGCAACTTCGACGCCGATATCGGTCGAGAACGCCTTTGCCAGGGGCGTCAGCAGATTGGCACGGTCGCGCCAGTGTGCCGCCTCGTCACCGGCGGAGACTCGGGCCATGTCGATGGCGTGGGCACAGGAATAGCTGATGGCGCGTGCGGTTTGGGTCAGCGCCTTCATGGTCAGCAGGTTACGCTGGACATCGGGGTGATGGACGATAGGCGCCATACCCGTGCCAGTGTAGCTCGTGGCCTTGCCCTGCCGGCGCTCATTGGCATAGGCGATCGCCTTCTGTGTTGCGGCTTCCGCGACCGCTACCCCCTGCATGCCGACACAAAGCCGCGCATTGTTCATCATGGTGAACATGCAGGCTAGCCCCTTGTTCTCCTCGCCGATCAGCCAGCCGACGGCGCCGGGTTCGGCACCTTCGAAGCCGTCGCCATAGATCATGGTGCAGGTCGGTGAGGCATGGATGCNATGGATGCCGAGTTTATGCTCAAGTCCGGAACAGAAGACGTCGTTGCGCGCGCCAAGCGCGCCATCGTCGCCGACCAGGAATTTCGGCACCAGGAACAACGATATGCCGCGCGTGCCGGCCGGCGCGTCGGGCAGCCGCGCCAGCACCAGATGGATGATGTTGTCGGTGAAATCGTGCTCGCCATAGGTGATGAAGATTTTTTGGCCGAAGATGCGGTAGCTGCCGTCACCCGCCGGCTCGGCGCGGGCGCGCAAGGCGGCGAGGTCCGAACCGGCTTGCGGCTCGGTCAGGTTCATCGTGCCCATCCAGTCGCCGGAGACGAGCTTTTCGAGATATTTGGCCTTGAGGTCGTCGGAGGCGTGTTTGTCGAGCGCCTCGACCGCGCCCATGGTCAGCGTCGGGCCGATGCCGAAGGCCATGGCGGCGGAGTTCCACATTTCGAGCGCGGCCACGCCGAGCATGGTCGGCAGCGCCTGGCCGCCATATTCCGCAGGCCCGGAGAGCGCGTTCCAGCCGCCATCGATCCAGCGGCGATAGAGTTCCTTCCAGCCGGGCGGCGTGGTGACGGCGGCGCCCTTCAGCACCGCACCCTGCCGATCGCCGATCGTGTAGAGCGGTGCGACCTCTTCGGTGGCGAAACGGCCGGCCTCACCCAGAACGGCATCGACCAGATCCTCGCCGAGATCGCCGAAGGTGCCGGCATCGAGCGCCGATTTCATGCCGGCCACGTGCTTGAGCGTGAAGGCGATATCCTCGACCGGTGCCCTATACATGCCGCTCACTCCTCCTGATGCATCGGCCCGCCCAACCCTAGAGCCGGTGCCGCTGCAAAACCACCCGCCGTATCAGCGGTCTCCCACCTTTCCTCAAAAACGGCAACTAAGGCCCGCGATGCCGGGACTACCAAAACATCGCCGCCCTCGCTAATGGCTCGCCCCTACACTTTCCCCACAGCGCGTCAGCTCGAGCCGGGCGAATGATCGGCGCCTGCCTGATCTCCCCGCGCTACGTCACACAGCGTCAGCACATGGGATCGAGTCGATAGTCGCGACACGAGATCGCTCCAAGGACAAACACGCGCCCATCGCGCTATTGTTCGGCGTTCGCGATGCCCATGCCCGAATGCTTCCTGACGTCGGGCGTGTGGCTCGATCCGACGGCGCCGTTGGCGGGCCGTGCCGCCGTTTCGTGGCGCGAGATCGGTGGCCATGGCGGAGCATCCGCGCCGTACTTGGAGGCGATGCGCCATGATCTGCATCACTGCCTTTATCAATGAGCCGAACGTCCAAGCCATGCGATGAACACAGCGAGAACATGGCTCGCGATCAGGGGGGACTACTTGTGGGTGATCCAATCCAACAAAACTTCGATCTGCTCGCACCGACATGCATTGAAAGCGCCAGAACCTATAAGACTAGCCCTATTTACGATAGCAATTGCTGGTTTCGATCAATGTTGCTTCGCGCACCGCAAAACCTTAAAGACCGATGCGGCAAGGGCTTGTATCGGTTCCTATGATTCGAAAGGGAGTACGGCTCTTATTCCATGGCGCCGTTATCTCGGCGGATAGGTGAGATCGTGACAAAGTCAAAATGGACTGCAACGCGATCATGAGCCCAAAATCTGGCAATGAAATTCGCTCGATATGCATTGTCCAAACAAAATTCCTGGGTGATGTCACGCTGACATCTGCTTTGGTCCGCAATCTACGCCTCGCCTATCCCGACGCTTCGATAACAATGATATGCGCGCCTGGCCTTAAGCAATTCATTGTCGCGCAACAGATTGCCGACGTGGCGGTTGGCTTTGAAACCGGGGGCAGAGGAAGGACTCCGCTTAAGCGATTGACCGACTATTATGCCCTTATTTCTGCTCTGCGGCGTCAAAAATTCGATCTCAGCATCGATCTTACCGATACAAAAACCTCACGGATCATGCACCGTTTGACCGGCGCCCCACTTCGGGTTGGCTTCGATCCTCCCGAGCGTCCGTTTAAGTTCTGGGAAATTCAGATGGCAAACGTCCTCGCGCCGCCGTTCGGCCATGGTGGCTCCCATTATCTCTACAGATACCTGTCTCCATTGGGCGCCCTCGGGTTAGCGATTCAAAACCCAACCCCTCGGCTGCAGCCCACCAAGATTGCCCAAGAGGAGTGTGCCAGGCTTCTTTTCGAAAACGCCTTGGCGAAGAAATCATACGTGGCTGTGCATGCGGGCGCGAGGTCCGAGGGGCGTCGTTGGCCGCCGCAACATTTTGCCGCCGTCATTGATGAGATCTACGCCAAAACCGGGCTGCGGTCTCTGATCATCGGTGGGCCTGACGAAAGGCCCGTTGCGCAAAGCATAATTGAAGCGGCAACATCGCCGGTGGCCACTGTCGTCGGAAAGGCCTCGCTTGAAGTCCTTGTCGCGTTGTTGACAGAAGCGGCAATTTTCCTTGGCAATGACAGCGGCCCGATGCACGTTGCAGCCTCTGTTGAAACTCCGGCGGTGGGATTGTTCGGTCTGCAGTCTCCTGATCTATGGGGCCCGTTTGGTATCCCCAACAAAACGCTCCGGCCGCCCATGCCTTGTCCATGTATCGCTCCAGGTGTTTGTAAAGAATACAACCCCGGTGGGGTCTATTGTGTTCAGCGGCTTCAGGTTGCTGAAGTCGCAGAAGCGACACTCGATTTCATTGAGACAAGCGGCTCTCGACCGACCCAACTACGATGCGCGTAATTACCTAGCATTGATCCGCGACGTCATCGAACTGACGTGCCCCTCGATGCCGTTCGATCACCCACGCGATGCGAGATCGTTTCTTCGGCCGTCTCGTAGCTCACGTCCGTCTCGTCGCCAAGATACTCGTGCAAGCTCGACCTGAACCCATGAACGGTCACGTCGCCGGGCGTCAGATGCAGGATGCCGGTCCTGACAGTGCTTGGCTTCGCGCCTCGCGAGCCGCTAGGAAGATGTACGCCGCATCCCGATACGGAGGCAAGCTGCTCCCGGAGGATGGTCATGGCGCGCACATTTTTTGTAAGCCTCAAATTTGTCACGCGGATTTTGCAATCGGGGCGGCGCGTATTAAGTTCAAGCCATGCCGGATCGACCGGCGTGAGATCAGAACCAGCAACCGGAATCGCCCATGCTTGCCAGACCCGACGCTTACCGCTGCATCGAATGCGGCCTGCCCTATCGAGCGGAGGGGTTCTGTTACCATGGGGGCAGACTGGACCACGGTGCCGCCTACTGGTCGGATCGCGGCATATTGTGCTCCCCGCAATGCTCTCTGGCCCATCACCGCAAACGCGCCGCCGAAGGCACGCTGCGGCAAGAGCCCGCGCCCGATCCGTTTGGATTCTAGCCGCTGATGCGACGCCAGCTTTTCTGAAGCCGGCCTCCCGGAAGCAAATCCTTAACCATGACGGTTCAGGATTTGCCTTTGATCAACGGGGACTCCCTGTTTTGAAAAGGACGGCGTGCCTTCTTCGCCGCACAGCGCTTCTCGCCTTGGCGGCGACGATGGCGCTGTCCATGGCGGCAAAGGCCTCGGATTTTTCCGAGCCGTGGAAGAACGCCGACCGCGCTTTGGTCGTCGATGCCTACGAATACAATTCCATCGATTGGGCCCAGCTCGCCACCGACAAGCGGGTCGTCGGCTTCATCAACAAAGCCTCCGACGGCATGCCGCCGGCCTATTTCTGCTTGGGCAACGACATCGAGGTGAAGCTTTGCAAGGCGCTGTGGAAACGTCATGCGGTGACGCGCGAACTGTTCCAGACGCGCAGGGTGGTGGCCAAGGCACTCGGCCTGAAATGGGGCGCCTATCACCTTGCCCGCCCCGGCAATCCGGTCGAGCAGGCCAACAATTTCCTCGATTTCGCCGGGCCTGCGCCGGACGATCTCATGGCTCTCGACATTGAGGGCAATGATCCCTCGCAATGGATGTCGCTTGACGACGCCGAGGAGTTCGTACGCCAGGTGCATCGCCGCATCGGCCGTTTCCCGGTGCTGTACACCAACGGCAGGACCGCCCAGTACATTGCCGACAACAGCTACCGATACCGGCTCCTGTCGCGGCTGCCGCTCTGGTATGCGCGCTACACCAACGACATCGACGTGCATTTCCCGATGGGCAACTGGCAAGGCTACGCACTTTGGCAGTTTTCGGCGCAAGCCAATTGCGGCCGTTTCCGCTGCCCTTACAGGGTTGCCGGCACGCCTAACGACATAGACGTCAATGTCGCGCCGACAGACGCCGCCACGCTGCGCGCGCAATGGCCGTTCGGTGGGCTTATCGACGTGCCGCCGGACTATCTCGCCTCGATACCGCTTCCGGTCTCACGCGAGGCCGGCCTCGCCGGCAATGTCACCATCACCTTTGCGTCTGTGGCCGCGCCGCCGACTTTCGAGGACATGGTTGCAGCGTTGGGCACACGCTGGTCCCGTTTCCGCGACGGCTTCCGCATGCCAGTCGTGAAGACGGTGCCCCGGAGACCGAGTTTCGGCATTGTCCAATATGTCGCCTGGAAGCGGACCGAGCGGCGTTCGCCCGCACAACTCGACGCTGCCTTTGCCTTGTCCGATCCGCTCAGCACCGCTTCCACCGAACTCGATCGCGGCCAGCGGTGAGCCAACGCGGAACTTCAGGTTCCCTGTTCGCGCGCCACGGCCTGCCAGCCGATATCGCGGCGGCAGAACCCGTCCGGCCAATCGATGCGGTCAAGCGCGGCATAGGCTCGTTTCTGTGCCTCGCCGACCGTGGCGCCTGATGCCGTCACGTTGAGGACGCGGCCGCCATTGGCAACCAGCGCGCCGCCATTGATGGCGGTACCGGCGTGGAATATCTGGACGCCGTCGCTCGCCGCGTCTTCGACGCCGCGGATGACCGAGCCTTTTTCCGGTGTTCCGGGATAGCCTCTCGCCGCCATCACCACGGTCAAGGCCGCCTCGTCGCGCCAGCGCACCGAAGTATGCGCAAGCTGGCCGTCGGTCGCCGCGTTGAGCAGGACCAGCAGATCGTCCTTCAGCCGCATCATCAGCACCTGGCATTCCGGGTCGCCGAAACGGGTGTTGTATTCGATCAGCCTCGGTCCCTTGTCGGTGATCATCAGCCCGGCAAACAGCACGCCGGAGAACGGCGCGCCAAGTTCGGCCATGCCGCGCATGGTCGGCTCGATGATCTCGCGCATGGTGCGCTCGACCAGTTCCGGCGTCATCACCGGGGCCGGCGAATAGGCGCCCATACCGCCTGTGTTGGGGCCAGTGTCGCCATCGCCGACGCGCTTGTGGTCCTGCGCGGTGCCGAAGGGCAGCGCGGTGTTATCGTCGCAGAGGCAGAAGAAGCTCGCCTCCTCGCCGGTCATGAATTCCTCGACCACAACTTCCGCGCCGGCAGCGCCGAAGGAACCATCGAAGCAGGCATCGAGTGCTGCCTGTGCTTCACTGAGCGTCATGGCGACGGTGACGCCCTTGCCGGCAGCGAGCCCGTCGGCCTTGATGACGATCGGCGCTCCGGTCTTTTCGACATATGCCTTGGCCGAGGCCAGATCACTGAAGCGGCCATAGGCGGCAGTCGGGATGTCGTAGCGGGCACAGAGGTCCTTGGTGAATCCCTTCGAACCTTCCAGCTGTGCGGCAGCCTTGGAGGGACCGAAGACGCGGATATTTTCGGCGCGCAGATCGTCGGCAATGCCGGCGACCAGCGGCCCCTCCGGACCGACCACCACGAGGTCGATTTTTTTCTCCCGGCAGAACGCGGCCACGGCGGCGTGGTCGGCTAAATCCAGCTTCACCAGCTCAGCCTCGCTGCCGATGCCCGGGTTGCCGGGAGCCGCATAGAGCTTTGTCAGCAGCGGTGATGCGGCAATCTTCCAGGCGAGCGCATGTTCGCGGCCGCCGGAGCCGAGAAGAAGAACGTTCATGGCCACCTCTTGATGCTGTCCCTAAAAAAGAACCCGCTATTGCTCTCTGCAGGACGGGTCAAGGCATCAGGGTGTTTAGATCGCGATTGCGCACGGGAACGTTATCCCCCGCCGAAAATGGCGGCGGACACCGCCGCCGATTTTCTGGCGATTCGACTAGGCGGAGAAAACCACCGGAAACCAGTCCTCGCGTAGCCTCTGTCCCGGCTGCATGCCATGGCCATGATAGGGCGGCGAGGTGCGGCCCGGCCGCTCGACATAGCGCGCATCGTCACCGACCCAGCGCAGCGACAGCGCCCGGCGCCGCGCCGCGGTCATATTGCCACGGGCGCCGTGCGCGGTCCTGAAGTCGAACAGGATGGCGTCGCCCGGCTCCATTTCCCATTCGAGCACCTTCATCGACGGATCCTTGTCGGGATCGGGCACCGGCAGATAGTCGCCCTCGCCGGCATAAAAGTTGCTATCGTCGAGCCAGCGCACCGGCAGGATCATCTTGTCCCATTTGTGCGAGCCGGCGATCAGACGCAGCGTCGCTTCCTTCACCGGGTCGATGGGTATCCAGAAGCTCACCGTCTGCCGGCCATCGACGAAATAGTAGGGGATGTCCTGATGCCAGGGCGTCGGCTTCTGCGTGCCGGGCTCCTTGACCAGCACATGATCGTGGAAGAACTGCGCGGTGCGCGACTGCATCACCGCAGCCGCCAGTTCGGCGGCTGGCGAACCCCGCACCAGACTGACGAATTCGGGGATGCGCTCCCAGTTGCAGTAGTCGTCGAAGAAACTGCCGCGGCCGTTGGCGATGTCGGATGCGGTGGCGCTGCGGTTCTGCATGTTGCGTTCGATGCCGGCGGCAATCGTGTCGACCCAGCCCTTGAAGGCGCCGCGAATGCAGACAGCGCCGTCACGCTGATAGTCGGCAATCGTGGACGCGCCGATCATGGTGGCGTCGAGGGTGGCAGTCTGGGAAGCCATGGCGTTCTCCTCTTGGAATGAAGCCATTATCGCAATATCAATTCATTCAGTAAAATAATAACTTTCCATCCGACATATAGAGTACTCCTATGAGTGTGACCCTCACGCAGCTGCGCTATCTGGTTGCCGTGGCGCGTCACGGTAGCGTCACCGGCGCGGCAAAGATGCTCAACGTTTCTCAGCCGTCGATTTCGGTGGCGATCGACGCGGTCGAAAAGAATTTCGGCCAGAAGCTGTTCGTCCGCCAGCGCGGAAGCGGCGTGTCGCCGACATCGTTCGGCCGCGCCGTCGTGGCCAAGGCAAGGCAGGTTCTCACCGAAACGGACGAACTCGTCGGCCTGGGTTCAAGCAAATCGGCTGTCAGCGGTGAGTTGGTGCTGGGATGCTTCGAGGATCTGGCGCCTTTCTTCGCGCCGGCTTTGATCCGCGCCTTCTCCGAACGCTATCCGGCCGTCAAAATCGTCGTTCGCGACGAGACGTTCGAGACCCTGGGACGACGGCTGGGTGATGCGGCCATCGATCTCGGCCTGACTTATGATCTCAGCCTGCCGACGCATTTCGCCCGCATCCTGCTGCGCGAACTTCGCCCGCACGCGCTGTTGCCGGCAGGCCATGCCCTGGCGGACCGGCCAATGGTCAGTCTTGCCGATCTGGCCGCCTATCCGCTGATCACGACGGACCAGCCGCACAGCTGGCAGCACATGCTCGACCTGTTTCGCAGCCGCGGCCTTTCGCCAGCGGCCGACATGACGACGAGCTCGTTCGAACTGCAGCGCAGCATGGTCGCCAACGGCTTCGGCGTCGCGGTCAGCTATACCCGCCCGCACGGCGACCGCAGCTATGACGGGCTGCCGCTGATCTGCAAGCCGCTATCCGATCCGCTGCCCATGCAGCGGATCCTGCTCACCTATGACACGCATCAGCGTGTGTCGAATGCAGCGCTGGCCTTCGTCGAGATGGCCAGGGACTGGTTCGCCACCCGCGACATCTTTGCCTTGTGAAAGGCTGACGTGCACCACTCTCCCGCTTGCCGCTTGACGGTTTCTGCCGCTGCTGCCACTCCATGGACATGGAAAACATCCAGTCGAAAGCGGCCCAGGGCCGTGTCGCCGATGCTCCGAACGGCCATTGGGTCTACCGCGTGCTGCCGCGCTCGATATGGCCCTATGCGCAGCTTGCCCGATGGGACAGGCCGATCGGCTGGCAGCTGCTGCTGTGGCCGTGCTGGTGGTCGGCGGCCTTGGCGGCAAGCGCCTATCCGCGTCCCGGCGACCCGCTGCTCTCACTGCTGCCGGCACCAGTGTATCTCGTGCTTTTCCTGGTCGGGGCCATCGCCATGCGTGGCGCCGGCTGCACCTACAACGACCTCGTCGACGAGGACATCGACAGCCAGGTGGAGCGCACGCGCTCGCGACCGCTGCCGTCGGGCAAGGCGACCCGCCGGCGGGCATGGCTGTTTCTCGTCCTGCAGGCTCTGGTCGGCCTCGTCGTGCTCATCCAGTTCAACAGCTTCGCCGTCCTGCTCGGCATCTGCTCACTGGCGGTCATCGCCATCTATCCATTCATGAAGCGGATAACCAACTGGCCGCAACTGGTGCTTGGCCTTGCCTTTTCCTGGGGCGCGCTGATGGGATGGGCGGTCGAGTTCGGCGATCTCGATGGGCCTGCCATCATGCTCTATATCGGCTCGATCCTGTGGGTGATCGGCTACGACACGATCTACGCGCATCAGGACAAGGAAGATGACGCCATCGTCGGCGTGCGCTCGACGGCACGCTTGTTCGGCGACAACACCAAGTCGTGGCTGGCAGGGCTTTATGGTGGCGCGCTGATCTGTTTTGCGATCGCCTTCGCGTCGGCGCAGGCGCCGGTGGTGGCGCTGGCCGGGCTGATTGCCGCCGGCGCCCATATGGCGCGGCAGATCGCGGTTCTGGATATCGACAATCCGGACCAATGCCTGCGACTGTTCAGGTCGAACAACCAGGTCGGCTGGCTGATCTTCCTCGGCCTGATCGGCGGCGCTGTGTGGGTGGCGCTGAAGCCGCTGGTTTAGCGGCTTCCCGTCTCAGCATTCCCAGCGGGATCATGCTCAGTCGCGCGAAATAATCTCCTGGCCGTCGATGACCAGCCTGAGACCGAGGGCGCCCGCTCTGCGGCGAGCGAGGAAACGCGGGCGGCGCGTGTTCGAAATCCGCCCCTTGCGCCTATCCTGCGGCGGCAGCGTCTTGATGGCGGCGCCGAGCGATTCTTCCAGGGTGCGGGCAACGCCGTCCGATTCGATCAGCAGCATCGGCAGACGGTAAGCGTCGGCCCAGGCGCGCCAGTCGGCTGCGACATCGTCGAGATCGTCGGCCACAAGCAGCGGCACCGACAGCATCGGGTCGTTGTGCAGGAGTTCCAGGGTCACCGTGACATTGCCGTCCGGGTCTTCCATGGCGCGGGCGGCAACGCCGCGGAACGCATTGGCGGGCAGAACGATGATTGCGGGCAGGCCGCTCATCTCGAGCAGGCGGCGGATCACGGCGCCGCGCTGGTCGATGGTGAAGGTTACATCGCCGTAGTCGTCGCGAGTCGCGTAGCTCACCACTTGCGGCAGGCGGAATGGGTCGAGACGCATGTTGCGTCCCGCCCAGACTGGCTTCAGTCCGGTGTTCATAGAGTGGCCTTCCTGTCTGTCTCCTGAGAGCCGGTGTCCGGTTCTCTCCGGGCCGGTTTTTCCGGCCTCGTTTGTATGGAGACAGTAGCGCGGGCTCCTTACCGCCCCGCTTAAGAAAGTCGGTTAAATTTTGCTGATCTCAGGGATGGTTATCGGAATCCCACCAGCCACAAGATGTCGAAAGGATCAGATAACCTTACCCGGATTCATGATGCCGGCCGGGTCGAAAGCGGCCTTAACCCTTCGCATCAGATCGATCGCCATCGGCGGCGCGGTGGCGATCAGTTCGTCGCGTTTCAACTGGCCGATGCCGTGCTCGGCCGAGATCGAACCGTGCAGGCTGCGCACCACATCGTGCACCGCCTTGTTCATGGGATGATAGAGAGCGAGGAACGCCTCATCGTCGCCGTCGACGGGCCGCGAAATGTTGTAGTGGAGATTGCCGTCGCCCATATGGCCGAAGCAGACGACGCGGGCACCGGCGCTCACCGACGCCACGGCGCCGGCAGCCTCCGCGATGAAACGCGGAATCGATGCAATAGGCACCGAAATGTCGTGCTTGATCGAGGCGCCCTCCGGCTTCTGCGCCTCGGGCAGCAGCTCGCGGAAATTCCAGAAGGCATCGCCCTGCGTGAGACTCGCGGCAATGACGGCGTCGCCGACGAATTCCTGTTCAAGGCCGGCCGAAAGCACGTCCTCGATCAAGGCTCTCGAATCCTCCGATGAACGACCGGACGAAATCTGCATCAGCACGTACCACGGCCAGTCCTCGATCAGCGGCCGCACCACGCCCTGGGCATGCGCCAGCGTGAAATCATAGGGCCGCTTGCCGATCAGTTCGAAAGCGGTGAGTGCTGCCCCGGCACGGTCCATGGCCAGGCTGAACAGCGAAAGTGCTGCCTCGGGCGACGACAGGCCGACGAAGGCGACTTCGCGCCCCTTCGGCTTCGGGAACAGCTTGAGCACGGCGGCGGTGATGACGCCGAGCGTGCCTTCGGCACCGACGAACAGGTTTTTCAGATCGTAGCCGGTGTTGTCCTTCTTCAGCTTGCGCAGGTCGTCGAACACCTCGCCGGTCGGCAGCACCACCTCGACACCGAGACAGAGTTCGCGCGCATTGCCATAGGCAAGCACTCCGGTGCCGCCGGCATTGGAGGAAAGATTGCCGCCGATCTGGCAGGAGCCTTGCGCGGCCAGCGACAGTGGAAACAGCCGGTCGGCGGCGTCGGCCGCCTCCTGCAGCGTCTGCAGGATGACACCGGCCTCGACCGTCACCGTGTTGGACAAGACATCGATTTCACGGATGCGGTTCAGCCGCGACAGCGACAGGACGATTTCGCGCCCGGACCTGTCCGGCACCTGGGCGCCGACCAGGCCGGTGTTACCGCTTTGCGGCACGATCGGCGTGCCTGTCTCGGTCGCCAGCCGCATGATCCGGCTGACTTCGTCGACGCTGCCCGGCCGCAGCACCAACGATGTCGCGCCGTGCCAGAGCCCGCGCCGTTCAACGAGGTAAGGCGCGATATCCTGCTCTTCACGCAGCGCATATTTGTCGCCGACGATCGCCGTGAAGCGATCGATGAGAGCGGGATCGAGTGTCTCTGTGATTTCGGTCATGGGGAAAAACTATGTTGCGGGTTGTGGGATGTCACGAGGGGCGGCGGCACGCGACAGCCGATCGTTGATCGCTTCGCCGAGCCCGTCGAAGGGAACCGGCTCGACGGCGATGGTCCGCGCGCCGCTGCGGTCAAGCTCCTGCATATAGGCGAACAGATTGCTCGCCGCTTCGCGCAGGTCACCGGTTTCGGACAAATTGAGGAAGGCTTCGGCGCGGCGCCAGCCTTGCGCCCTCTGGCTGCCGAAGCCGAGCAAAGCCTCGCCCTCGCCGACCGTGCCGGCATGGAGCCGCATCGCAGCACCTGGCGCATAGTGCGAGGCAAGCATGCCCGGCGCCTCGATACCGGCGATGCCGCCGCGCAACAGCTCCATGCCGATAGCCGCCTCGATCTCCTCGGCGGCGATGCCGCCGGGCCTCAGCAGCCGCAATCCGTTTCCTTCGGCCTTGACGATGGTCGATTCCAGCCCGACCGGGGTCGCGCCGCCATCGACCACCAGCTTTATCCGCGCACCGAGATCGGCGGCTACCGCTTGCGCGGTCGTTGCGCTGATCCTGCCGGATGAATTGGCGCTGGGCGCTGCAAGCGGGCAGCCGAGCCTGGCGATCAGGTCGCCGCCAAAGCCCCTCGGCATGCGCAAGGCAATCGTATCGAGCCCGGCGGTGACCAGCGGATGGATGCCGTTGCCGGGCCGTTGCGGCAGCACCAGCGTCAGCGGACCTGGCCAGAATGCCAGCGCCAGTTTCCTGGACAGCGGATCGAACAGCGCGAGGCGTTCTGCCATCGCCATGTCTGCGACATGAGCGATCAGCGGGTTGAAGCGCGGCCGCCCCTTGGCCTCGAAAATGCGCGCGACACCGATGCCGTTGGTGGCGTCGCCGGCCAGCCCGTAGACGGTTTCCGTCGGGATGGCGACGACATCGCCTTCCATGAGCAGCGCCAGCGCCCGCTCCAGCGCCTCGCCCGAGGCAAGTATTTCAGCCACTCTCGTCACCTCACAGCTGCGGGGTGCGTAGTACGATGGCGGCCGTTGGGCAAGTCGCTGTTGGGTAAACGATTGTTGGGCGAGCAGGAGCATTGGCGATTTATCAATCCCTAAAATGCTATGTTTCCGCGAAAGCCGGCATCAATTCCGGCCTGCTATCGAACAGCTTCTGGGCAAAGGGGAGCGAAATCAGTGTCTGCGCGTATCCTGCTGGGTATCATTCTTGCTGTTGCGGCCGGCGAAGCCCAGGCGTCATCCCTGGTTTTTCCAGGCGCGCCATCCTCCACACCATCGATCGTCAGGATCGGCGCCCTCAACCAGCCTAGAACCGCCGATGCAGTCAATGCCAGCGATGGGCGGTCGGTGGTGGCAAAAGGGGAAGCGCAGCCCGACGTCACCGATGAAAAGGTGGCGGCGATCCCGGACAAGCCCGCGACCGGGCACGACTTCCAGCCAGGCCCGATGGTCATTCGTGGCGGCGTTACCGGTCCCGACTTCCCGGCACCCGCGCCAACCGCTGCACCAGCGACAGGTACTGCGCCGGCCGCTGGCACGGCGCCGGCGGCAGACACCGCGCCGGCAACGGCCACCGCCTCCGCAGCCCCCTCAGGGAACGCCGAGAACCAACCCACCCCGCCGAGCGCTCCGGCGCCGGCAGCAGGGCAGCGCATGCCTCCCAACGGCTACACCAAATAGCCTTGGCTCAAAGGCAGCCGACATCGATGGCGAGACTTGACGGTGGTCTGGCGCCCGGCGCACCATTGTCAGGCAACCCCGTTCTAGGCATTTCTGGCAGACGGGATTTCATCAGGGGTAAAGGGGGGACCATGAGAAAAGCTGGAATCGTAACCGGGGCAGGCCTTCTGCTGGCGTCACTGCTTGGCGTCGTCGCGGCTCACGCCGACGACATGCTGGGATCCTATGTCGCGCGCATTTCCGATCGCGACCATCAGGCGAGTGACGGCTATGCGCTGGACAATGCCGCGCAGATGGTGCGGCAGGACCGCGCCAACTGGCACAAATTCCACCGCCGTGACAGCGACGACGAGGGTGATGGCTGGTTCAGGACCAACGGCCAGCGCGCCGACCTGCAACGCATGCTGGAACGCGGCGGCGCGATGAGTTCCTCGACCAAGCGCGCCATCGTCAATGGCGAACCGCTGATCCAGGTCGATGTCTACGAAAACAGCGTGCGCGTCAGCATTCTCGAGAACTGACCGGGCCGTCGCCCGGGGCGGCTGACAGTCGGCTTCGGGGACGACTGACAGGAAAAGGCGGCGCCTCAGCACCGCCTTGCCATCGATGGAACCGGCGGCTGAAAAAATCAGGCCGCTTTTTCCTTGTCATCGTCTTCTTCGGACTCGTCGCCTTCAGCCTTCACGCTATCCTCGGCGTCGTCTTCGTCTTCGTCCTCGTCGTCTTCATCTTCGTCGTCATCCGAGAGCGTGGCAGTTTCGGTGGACTCTTCGCCATCTTCATCGTCGCCGTCTTCGTCGTCATCAGACAGGTCAGCGGCTTCGACCGCTGCGGCGGCGGCATGATCGAGGATGGTTTCGGAAGCGGATTCAGCGCCTCGGCGGAAGCCGGGGTTTCTTCTGTCACTTCGATGTCGTGATCGGAATTCATAGAAGCCTCCGTGGGGTTGGGGAACATGTCCCTTTTGCCACGGAGAGATCATCGCCATATGACTGTAAGCCGGCTCGAACGGCCGGCGGCAAAGAATATTTTCTTCGCCTTAACCTGCGATCTTCGAGAAATCCGCGACCTGGCCGGTGGCCGCGCGGATGCGGGCGAGCAGCGCCAGGCGGTTGGCACGCACCGCCTGATCCTCATCGTTTACAAGAACATGCTCAAAGAATGAATCAACCGGTTCGCGCAACACGCTAAGCGCCAGCAAGGCGGCGGAAAAGTCATCGTTTTGAATCGCTTCGCCGGCTTGCTTCTCAGCCTGATTCACCGCCGCAAACAGCGATTTCTCGGCATCCTCGCGCAAGAGTGCCGACTCAACGGTTTCGGCGACCACCGTTTTCTTCTTCTCCTCGGCGGCCAGAATGTTGGCCGCACGCTTGGTGCCGGCGAGCAGGTTCTTGCCATCCTCGGTGTCGAGGAAGGAGCCCAGCGCCTCGACCCGGCGCACGATCTGCAGCAGGTCGTCATTGGACGATTGGCCAATCTCCCCCCTTGTGGGGGAGATGCCCGGCAGGGCAGAGGGGGGTACTTGGCGCTGAGAGGACGGCGGGACAGCGCCCCCCTCTGTCGGCTTCGCCGACATCTCCCCCTCTAGGGGGGAGATCGGGCGCGAACCTGTCGCCAGCACCGCATCGATCAGGTCGTGCCGAGCGCCTTGATCGCGGAGGTAGACCTTTAGGCGATCGTGGAAGAAGGCCAGCAGGTCGCGATCCCCAGACTTTCCGTCGCCGGCGTGCGCCCGTGCACTCACATAGTCGCCACCCAACTTGGCCTGCTCTTCAGCGTGCCGGCGGTCGATCTGGTCTTCAATGATTCTTCGATGTTCAGCTACGATCGAAAGAAGGCTTACCGGCGTCTCGTTATCCAGCACCAGCCTCACCACCCCAAGAGCAGCTCTGCGCAGTGCGTAGGGATCCTTCGACCCGGTCGGCTTTTCATCGATCGCCCAGAAGCCGACCAGCGTATCGAGCTTGTCGGCGAGCGCGACAGCGACCGACACTGGATCGCTCGGTACGCGATCGGACGGGCCCTGCGGCTTGTAGTGTTCCTCCGCTGCAGCGGCGACCGATGCATGCTCGCCCTGAAGCAGCGCATATTTGCGACCCATAGCGCCTTGCAGTTCCGGAAACTCGCCAACGACTTCGGTGGTGAGATCGGCCTTCGCCAGGACGGCAGCGCGCCGCGCCAGTGCCGGATCGGCGCCGATGATCGGCGCCAGTTCCTCGGCAAGCCGCGCAATCCGCTCCACCCGTTCGCCTTGCGTGCCGAGCTTGGCGTGGAAAGTCACGCCGAGATGGTCGAGGCGGGCCATGCGCTGGTCGAGCGGCTTCTTGAGATCAAGCCCGAATTTTTCCGCCGATGCCTCGAGCTCACGCAGGTCAGGCAAATCGCCCTGGTCGGTCGTCCAGAAATAGAGCGCGTCGGACAGGCGGGCGCGCACCACCTTGCCGTTACCGTGGGCGATCTCCTTGCCGCCGTCCTTCGCCTCGATATTGGCGGTTAGGATGAAGCGGTTGGAAAGTTGGCTGATCTCCCCCCTTGAGGGGGAGATGGCCGGCAGGCCAGAGGGGCGCGCCTCACGCCGAGAGGACGGCGGGACAGCGCCCCCCTCTGTCGGCTTCGCCGACATCTCCCCCTCCAGGGAGGAGATCGGGCGCGATGTCACAAAGCACTTCTGGTTGGCGCGGATGGTCAGTCGGATCACCTCGGCCGGAATGGCGAGGAATGCCTCCTCGAACTCGCCCATCAGCACGACCGGCCATTCGACCAGCCCGGACACTTCCTCCAGCAGCCCTTCGTCCTCAACCAGATCAAGCCCGTTGGCGAAGGCGAGATTGCGGGCGTCGGCAAGGATGATCTCCTTGCGCCGATCAGCATCGAGCACGACCTTGGCCGCTTCCAGCTTGGAAACATAGTCGTCGAAGCGGCGTACCGTGATGGCGTCAGGCGCATGAAAACGGTGGCCATAGGTGATGTTGCCGGAGCGGATACCGTCGATCTCGAAATCGACCACGACAGGCTCCTCTGTTTCCGGGCCGAAGGTGCACAGGATCGATTGCAGCGGCCGTACCCAGCGCAGTGAACCGGGCTTGGCCGAGGCCGGCCCCCAGCGCATCGATTTCGGCCACGGAAAATTGCGGATGATGCCCGGCACCAGTTCGGCGATGATCTCCTCCGCCGCCCTGCCCGGCTTCGAAATGTGGGCGACATAAAAATCGCCTTTCTTCGGATCGGAATGGACATGCGCCTCGGCGATCGAGGAAAGTCCGGCCTTGCGCAGGAAACCCTGGACCGCCTGTTCAGGCGCCGATGTCGAAGGCCCCTTGATCTCTTCGCTTATATCCTTCGAGCGCGCGGTCAGGCCCCTGATGTCGAGGGTCTGCCGCCGCGGCGTCCAGTACTCGCGCGCCGCCTCATAGGTCAGTCCCGCCTCGACCAAACCGTCGGTCAGCATCTTCCTGAGATCACCCGCCGCCTTGCGCTGCATGCGCGCAGGGATTTCCTCGGAGCGAAGTTCTAGAAGCAGGTCAGGCATCGGGGTCAGCTCATGCGGGAGAGTGGTCCGGGCGGGGCATAGCAACTCGGCTGGCTGCTGTCACCCTTTACACAAATTTTGACCGCCCTGTCGGGACGAGACCACGCCACCCGTCCTTGGATCAAAGATTTCCATGAACCGAACGCAGCGCTGAAGCGACCCACGCTCAGGCAGGGAACATTTGGCTCAACGATCATGAAAACGGCATCCAGACTTCTGCAGATCCTCGCACTCGGCGCCTGCTTCACGGCGCAGGCTCACGGCGCCTTCTCGATGCCGGGCGTGCGGCAGGCATTGCGCACCATCGACGGTGCCGGCGGTCAGGCCGTACCGCCGATCAACGGTTCCCTCGAGATGATGAAGCGGGCCTGAAGCTCAGGCCGCCAAGCCACCCGCCTGCGTCTTCAGAAACGCTTCGCCGCAAGCCTTGGCCAGATTGCGCACCCGCAGGATATAGCTCTGCCGCTCAGTGACCGAAATCACGCCGCGTGCGTCGAGCAGGTTGAAGACATGGCTGGCCTTGATGCACTGATCGTAGGCCGGGAAAACCATGCGGTGCATCGGCAGATTGTCGTTGGACGCCGGCGCGCCGGCGTCGAGCAGCGCCTTGCACTCGGCCTCGGCATCCTCGAAGTGGCGCAAAAGCATCGCCGTGTCGGCGTATTCGAAATTGTGGCGCGAATATTCCTGCTCGGCCTGCAGGAAGACATCGCCATAGGTGACCTTGTCGGTGCCTTCGCGGCCGTTGAAATTGAGGTCGTAGACATTGTCGACGCCCTGCACATACATGGCCAGCCGCTCCAACCCGTAGGTCAGCTCGCCGGCCACCGGCGCGCATTCGATGCCGCAGACCTGCTGGAAGTAGGTGAACTGCGAGACTTCCATGCCGTCGCACCAGCATTCCCAGCCGAGACCCCAGGCGCCCAGCGTCGGACTTTCCCAATCGTCCTCGACGAAGCGGATGTCGTGCAGCAGCGGATCGACGCCGATCGCCGCCAGCGAGCCGAGATAGAGTTCCTGCAAATTGGGCGGGTTCGGCTTCAGGATCACCTGGTACTGGTAATAATGCTGCAGCCGGTTCGGGTTCTCGCCATAGCGGCCATCCTTGGGACGACGCGAGGGTTGGACATAGGCAGCGTTCCAGCGTTTTGGGCCGAGCGCGCGCAGCGTTGTTGCCGGATGAAAGGTGCCTGCACCGACTTCCATGTCGTAGGGCTGCAGGATAACGCAGCCATAGGCTGCCCAATAGTTGTGCAAGGCCAGGATCAGCCCCTGGAACGAGCGGCTGGGATGCATATGGGCGGGGATTTCAATTGTCACGGGTGGCCTCGACAGCACAGGCTAGCTTGCCGGCACGTCCTAGAGACCCGGCAGCAAAGCGTCAAGCAAAGCACGCCGATGCGGTCGCGCCGACATTATGGACAATGTTGAAAGCTTTGCAGAGGCTGGCCCATTGCCCATCTCTCGGGCCTGCGCTCTGTTCGCCTGTGCAGCAACGACAACAGGTTTCAGCCATGCCCAGCCCGATCGTCATCCGCCCTGTCGCGCGACAGGATTTCGAGCAATGGCTGCCGCTGTGGGATGGCTACAATGCATTTTATGGCCGCTCGGGCGAAACGGCCCTGCCGGGTGAGATTACCCAGATGACATGGTCTCGTTTCTTCGATGCCTATGAGCCGGTCCACGCGCTGGTGGCCGAAGGCGAGGGACAGCTTCTCGGCCTCGTGCACTATCTCTTCCATCGCAGCACCACGGCGATCGCACCGAATTGCTATCTGCAGGACCTTTTCACCACGCAGGCATCGCGTGGCAAAGGCATCGGACGGGCGCTGATCGAGGGCGTCTACGAGCGCGCCCAGGCGGCCGGCTCGGGCCGCGTGTACTGGCTGACGCATGAGACCAATCACACGGCGATGAAGCTTTACGACAAGGTCGCCGAACACTCCGGCTTCGTCGTCTATCGCAAGCTCTTCTGAGGCAGCCAGCCTAATACGGTTCAAACGAAAACGGGACTCCGAAAGAGCCCCGCTTGCGTTGAATTCAAATGGCTGACTTCATCCCTTCGGGGCGGGCACCGGCTCCGGCTTGACCTTCGGGGTCTCCTGCGCCGTGTTGGATTCGATCGGCGGCAGGCCCTTCATCAGCTTCTGCTGCAAGTTGGCCAGCACATCGGGATCCGGCTTCAGGTCGCGAGCCTGGTTCCACTGGAAGGTGGCTTCCAGCTTGCGGCCGACGCGCCAGTAGGCGTCGCCGAGGTGATCGTTGAGAACCGGATCTTCCGGCTTCAGCGACACGGCGCGTTCCATTTCGCGCACCGCGTCATCGAACCTGCCGAGGCGGAAATAGGCCCAACCCAGCGAATCGACGATGTAACCGTCGCTCGGCCTGAGGTCGACGGCCTTTTGAATCATCGCCAGGCCTTCCTTGAGGTTCATGTTCATGTCGACCCAGGAATAGCCGAGATAGTTCAGCACTTGCGGCTGGTCGGGGAACAGTTCCAGCGCCTTGCGGAAGTTCGGCTCGGCCTTGGGCCATTCCTTCAGGCGCTCATAAGCGATGCCGCGCTGGTAGAAGATGTTCCAGTTGGCCGCGGTCGGCGCCTTCAGCACCTCGACGGCCTTATCGTAGAGAGTGGCGGCCGAACGGAAATCGTCCTTCGAGGAATAGACGCCACCGAGCGCCAGATAGGCGCGCATGTCATTGGGATGGGCGTCGACCAAGGCTTTCAGATGGGTGATCGCTTCTTCGTGACGGTCGAGATCGGCAAGATTGAGGCCGAGTTGCAGGTCCGAAAGCTCCTTCAGCGGCGAAGCGGCGGGAATCCGGCGATAGAGCGCGATGGCACCTTCGCCGTCCTTCAATTGCTCGGACACGGCGGCGAGTTGCACAAGGGCAGCGTCGCTATCTGGCTTCAAAGCAAGCGCATATTGCAGATAGAGGCGGACGAAGGGCTCGCCGCCACCACGGTTGAGCGCGGTGGCGAGGTCGAGCAGGATTTCGGAGGCGCCATCGGATGGACCGGCAACCAGCGGCGCAATCTTGTCGCCTTTTGCAATTCGGTCGCGCAAGGCGACGATTTCCAGCTTGCCCGGCGAAAACGCCTCGGCCTGGTCGAGCACCGACAGCGCCTTGGTCTTGTCGCCCTTGCGGACCAGGAACGAGGCGTAGGCCTGGGCATTGCGCATCCAGGTTTCGGGAGCGGCACCGCCGGCGGCGGTATCCTGCATGGTCGCGGCATAGATCGCCTCGGCCTTTTCGGGCATGCCGGATGCATCAGCGATCAGGGCGCGGTGGAACGACTTGAACAGGCCGAACCAATCCGGCCCCTGCAGCTTGTCGATGGACGCCATCGCATCGGCAGGCTCGCCGGCGCCTTGCTGCGCCCAGCCGGACATCACCCCGGAGATCAACCGGTCGAGATCGGATTCCAGCGACAGCTTGAGCCAGTACTGCGCCTTGGTGAAATCCTTCTTGTGGAAGGAATCGACGGCGAGCGCCAAGCGCGAGAAACGCTCGACGTCAGGCACTTCCTTGAGCTTGTCGGCATAGACCAGGGACTCGTCGAAGCGCCCTTGCGCGATCAGCGACAGCATCAGGCTCTGCTGCAGGCCGGTGTCGCTCGGGTCAAAGGCCAATGCTTGCTTGTAGTAGGCGATGGCGCTGTCGAGGTCGTTATCGCCTTCGGCGATCCGGGCTGCCAGATAGGCGCCCGAAAATGACGTGATCTTGACCGGTTCGCTGGTCTGCTTGGCATAGGCCGGCAAAGCCGAGATCGTCATGCCTGTCACAATTGCCAGCCTTGTCAGCCAGCGCGCACATCCTTGCCGCATCGTATCCCTTTCAGCCAGGCGCCATCTCCGCATCAGCGGGATCGGCGTAGACTCGATCTTTCCAGGCAAAGCATGGCCTTTTTGGGGTCGCGCTTCAATCCGCCTCGAATTCACAATCCGGGCACCCGATTAACAAATCATGGCGACAGGGGGCAGTTTTCCGATTTTGAATTTCGGCCATGGCCCTGCGCAGCGCCGAATATATCACAGCTTCGACCCTTGAGCTCGGCGCCAATATCAACCCTCGGCTGGCGAGGCGGACCGCTGCACCAGCGTGTCGCTATATCCACCGGCCGCTATCGTGCTGCACAGTTCGTTCCATTCGCAGCCGCCGCAGGCCTTGCGTACAAGGCCAGCCGAAAACGCCTGCCGCATCCGGGCTAAGGTCCCCGTGTCGAGATCGAGGTGGGTGCCGACACGGATTGGCCGCGCCAGCAATTCCTCTACATCCAGCGCGGCGAGCCGGTCCCGCTCGACGACACTCTCGTTGAGACAATGCGGTTCCGGCTCGTCGAGCAAGGGAGCGCAGACATCGTCGGGGCCGGAAACGAGGAGGATGCCCTCGCCCCGGCTCAGGCGCTCCGCGACGCGATCATAATTGGCGATGAAGGCGGGGCTGTATCCCTTGCCCACATAGGTGAGCAGGCAAAGGAGGTGATGGGCGCGCAGCCTGATCGTCACGGATTGGCCGGCTTCGCCTTGCCGCCGGGAAGGGCCATGAGGGTCGCGGCACCCAGCGCTGACTTGAGCAAGCCGCCGACGATGAACGGCAGGAAGCCGAAGGTAACGGCCTGTTCGGCTCCAATCATGACGGCAAGCCATGCTGTGCCAAGCACAAGGCAGGCAAGGTTGCCAAGCAGCATGGCGACGAAGGCAAGCATCACCCTTTTGCCGTTCCAGCCGCGTTCGGCCAGCCAGCCGACCAGTGCGCCGACAAGCGGGAAGGCGAAGAGATAGCCACCCGTCGGCCCGACGAAATGCGCCGCACCCGCTGCCCCTCCGGACAGAACCGGAAAGCCGACCGCACCCTCGACCAGCCAGGCGGCGATGGTGAGCGCGCCAAGCCGCCAGCCATAGAGGGCGCCGATCAGTGTCACCGCAAAGGTCTGCATGTTTACCGGGACCGGCACCATCGGCACCTCGATATAGGACGCCAGCGCCAGGAACAGCGTGCCAAGCACGACGGCTCCAACCTGCCAGGCAAGAGAACGATCCTGGAGCTGGAGCGGACTGAACGACGGCTTGCCGGGTGAGAATGCGACGTCTGTCATTGGGATTCCTTCGATCGATTGCAAATTATAGATAATTTCTGTTTTCGATCTATTATCGAATCCACACTTCCCTGGGGATTGCAAGCCCTGGCTTTGGCGGAGGCCGTCTAACCTACTATGGCGAAGGCTTCGCGCGTCGTTCCGGAAGCCGTCCTGACCGGCTTGCGGCCAATCCATTGGACGTGCCGCCCCAGTGTGACGGCCGCGGATTCGGTGTTTCCCTGCCGCAAGGCGGTGAGGATCGCGCGATGGTCCTGATCGGTGCGCGTCTCCCACTCCGACCGCCATGCCGCGAACAGGAAACGGGCGCTTGCCGCGTGCAGGTCGTCGATGGTCGCGAGCAGGCGCGACATGCCGCATGGCGACAGGATCAAGCGGTGGAAGGCGCGGTTGGCCTCTTCCCACGACCTGACATCGCGGGACTTGTCGCCGGCCTTGGTCGCCTCCTCGGCGAGATCGAGAATGGCCGATGTCAGATGCGGCGCGGCGTGGCGCAGCGCCAGCACTTCGAGTGCTGCCCGCATTTCGGCGACCTCCTTGACCTCGCCCAGATCGAAAGACGCGACACGCACGCCGCGGCGCGGCTCGCCGATGGCCAGTCCCTGCGCCTCGAGACGGCGGAAGGCCTCGCGCACCGGAACATGGCTGGTTTGGAATTCCTCGGCGATATGATCCTGCCGAAGCCTGGCCCCTGGCTCGATCGCACCGGAAATGATCCGGTCCGCCAGAACCTTGCTGATGCGCACCGCGATGGTGTCGTCCGTGCCCTTTGCCATGTTTATAGATAATTTGCGGCAGGGCAGCTTGTCGAGCCAATTGCAGTCGAAATCGCGAGGCGCCAGAAGCAAGACTCAAGGCTGTGAGACGAAACCGTCGAGTGCAGGCATCGCCACGGTGATCAGGTCATGCAGCCGCTTCTTCGGCACCCCGTCGCGCGCCTGCACAGAGAGGCCAAACAACAGCGTGGTGTAGTAGTCGCCAAGCGCTTCCGGATCAGTATCCGGCTTGAGGTCGCCGTCGCGAACGCCCTTTCTCAGGCGCTCGACAATCAATGCATTGCGCGCCAGTCGGCGCTCGGCCAGCCAGTGCAGCACGTTATCGTTTTCCGTGGCGCAGTTGGTGGCGGCCGAGACGACCATGCAGCCTTTCGGCAAGTCCGGCCTTGTGTAGATTTCGATTGCATCGCGCAGCAACCGCTCGACAAACCGCCTTGCGGTCGGCTCCTCGGCAAGCGCGCTGGTGGCGAAGCTTCCTTCGCTGGTTTCGTAGAGAACAACGGCTTCGCGAAACAGATCCTCCTTCGAGCCAAAGGCGGCATAGATGCGCGCCGATGCCAGACCAAGCATGGACACGAGGTCGGCCATCGAGGTGCCCTCGTAGCCGCGCATCCAGAAGGCATCGCGCGCTTTCTGCAGAGCCTGGGCTCTGTCGAACTCCCTTGGCCGTCCCGCCATCGCCGTCTCCATTTCTTTATCGATCAACAAATAATCCGCTTGACTCCGGATTGCAAACCCAATTCTTTGTCGATCGATAAAGAATCAAAAGGAGATTGGCATGAGTTCACTCGATCAAGGGGTGCCGTTCGGCGCCACTGCGACACAGGGAGGGGTTGGCGCGAAGCGCGGCGCCACGCTGGCATTGCTCGCCTTCGCCCAGCTTATCATCGCTCTCGACATCAACATCGTCTTCGTGGCGCTGCCCGAAATCGGGGCTGGGCTGGGCTTTTCCGGCCAGACCTTGCAATGGGTGGTGAGCGCCTACACCGTGTTTACCGGCGGTTTTCTGCTGTTCGGCGGCCGCGCCGCCGACCTTATCGGTCAGCGCCGCATTTTCATCTTCGCTCTCTGGCTCTATGCGCTTTCGTCGCTGGTCGGCGGCCTCGCCTGGTCGCCGGAAATCATCATCGCTGCCCGCGCTGTACAAGGCATCGGCGGCGCTTTCCTGTTCCCGGCGACGCTCTCGCTGATCAATCGCCTGTTTGCCGAAGGACCGGAACGCAACAGGGCGCTGGCGGTGTGGGGCGGTGCCGGCGCGAGCGGCCTCACCCTTGGCTCACTGGCCGGTGGATTCCTGACAGGCGCCTTCGGCTGGTCGTCGGTCTTCTACGTCAATGTGCTGCTGGCTGGCATAGCCATCATCGCCGCATTTGCCATCATTCCACGCGATCCCAAGCGGCACCAGCGCCGCAACTTCGATCTGCCTGGCGCGCTGACCGTCACTGCGGGCGCCACATTGCTGGTCTTCACGCTGGTCCAGGGACCTGAATATGGCTGGGGTTCGCCAGCGATCGTCGCCAGCGCCGCGCTGGCAGCGATCTTCATCATCGCCTTCGCGCTGATTGAGGCGAAGAGCGCTGACCCGCTGATGCCGCTGCGGCTGTTCCGCAATCGCAGCCTCGTCGCCGGCATGACGATCACCTTCCTGTTCATGGGAACGTTCGGGGCCCTGCCCTATTTCCTCACCGTCCTGTTGCAGACCGTGCATGGCTTCACCGCGCTGGAAACCGGCCTCGCCTTCCTGGTGCCGTCGATCGCCATCGCCGCCGGCACGCAGCTCGGTGAACGCCTGGCAACGCGCTTTTCAACCCGCTCGACCCTGGTCGGCGGCATGGTCATAGGGGCGGCCGGCACGGCGCTGATGGTCCTTGGAGCATCAGCCAACAGCTTCTATCTGGCTCTCGTTCCAGGGCTGATCATCTCCGGTGTCGGACAGGGCATCGTCTGGACCGCCATGTGGATCGCGGCCGCGTCGGGCGTGGCTCACGACGAACAGGGCGTCGCCTCGGGGATGGCCTGCACGACGCTCAACATCGGCAACGCGATCGGCATGGCGACGTTGATCGCGATCGCCAACAGCCATGTCGGCGGATTGAGCGGCGATGCACTGAAGGCCGCGATAGCCGACGGCATACAGATCGCCTTCTGGCTGGCGGCGGCGGGCATCGTTGTCAGCCTGCTTGCCGCAATCGCTTTGCCGGGAAAGGCGAAGTAGCCGGCAACCGGGTGACGCCGCTCAGTTCACCCGGCTGATGCAGAAATCGATGACGTCGATCAGCGCCGATTTCTGCGGCGTCGCTTCCAGCGGCGCCAGCGCGTCGCGGGCGATCTCGCCGAAATGGCGGGCGCGTCCGATCGTGTCGGCAATGGCGCCATGGCGAGTCATCAGGCCGATCGCCTTTTCCAGACCGGCGTCATCGGTGACATTGTCCTCGATGGCACGCTTCCAGAAAGTGCGCTCGGCCTTCGTGCCCCGCCGATAGGCGAGAATGACCGGCAAGGTCACCTTGCCTTCGCGGAAATCGTCGCCGACATTCTTGCCGAGATCCTTGCTGGTGCCGCCATAGTCCAGCGCGTCATCGATCAGCTGGAAGGCAAGGCCGAGATTCATGCCGTAGGAGCGCAGCGCCGCACGATCGTTGCGGGTCGCCTGGGCAATGACGGGGCCGACCTCGGCAGCAGCCGAAAACAGTGCGGCGGTCTTGGCCTTGATGACGGCGAAATGCTCGTCCTCGGTGGTTTCGAGGTTCTTGGCGGCGGCAAGCTGCATAACCTCGCCCTCGGCGATGATGGAGGCAGCACTCGACAGGATATCGAGCGCTTCGAGCGAGCCGACATCGACCATCATGCGGAAAGCCTGGCCGAGCAGGAAGTCGCCGACCAGCACGCTTGCCTGGTTGCCCCAGATCATGCGGGCGGTCTTCTTGCCGCGCCGCATGCCGCTCTCGTCGACGACATCGTCGTGGAGAAGCGTCGCCGTGTGCATGAATTCGACGGAGGTGGCGAGCTTGACGTGGCCCTCGCCGGCATAGCCGAACATCTGCGCGGCGGCCAGCGTCAGCATCGGCCGCAGCCGTTTGCCGCCGGACGAGATCAAATGGTTGGCGACCTCCGGGATCATCTCGACGTCGGAGCCGGCCTTGGACAGGATCAATTCATTGACGCGCCCCATATCCGCCACTGTCAGATCGATCAGATCCTTGATGGAGGCGGGCTCCCGCTTCCCGTTTTCGATGTTGAGAACGACACCCACAACAATCACTCCCGTCTTGGTATAGAGCGTGCGACGGCACCCTTAGTCCCTGCATGGACTCTAGGGCGGCGGACATGGCCACGGCAAGTGGCGAATTGGCGCGGCGTCGATGACGGAATGTCAACGACCCGAGAGGGAACGGGGACCCGAGAGGGAACGGGGCTCTGCCTCGGAATCCCCTCCCCGTTTACATCAATAGCGCAAACTGCGAGTTTCATACGATGATAGAACTTGTCCGCACCAACGATGCCGTGATCATCTCCTTTGTTGAATCGCTGATGTGCGACGCCGGCATCGCCTGCTTTGTCGCCGATCAGAATATGAGCATTCTAGAAGGGTCGATCGGCCTTTTGCAGAAACGCGTCATGGTCGATGCCGACCAGGCCGACGCGGCACGGCGCATCCTCAGGGATGCCGGCATCGCCAACGAAATCCGCGGAAAATAATGTCCGCCGCGCCCGCCGCCCTTGTCCCGGATACGCCGGCCCATACGGTCGACGCTTTCCATCGCGGCCGGTTCTGGCTCGTCCAGCCCAAGCAGGGCGGCCATCGCGCCGGCATGGATGCGATGATGCTGGCGGCATCCGTGCCATCGACCTTTGGCGGGCGCCTGGCCGATTTCGGCGCCGGAGCCGGAGCTGCCGGACTGGCGGTGCTGTCACGCTGCCCGGCGGCAGAGGCGGTGCTTGTCGAACGCGCGCCGGAAATGGCGGCCTTCGCGGCGGCGACGCTTGCCCATCCCGGCAATGCCCATCTCAGCGATCGCGCATCCGTGCTGGGCGCCGATGTCACCGTATCGGGCCGGGCGCGGGCAGCCGCCGGCCTCGCCGACAACGACTTCGACTTCGTCATCATGAACCCGCCGTTCAATGCTCCCCGGGACCGCGCCACATCGGATCGCCTGCGAAAGGAAGCCCATGTCATGGAGGACGGGCTGTTCGAGAGCTGGATCAGAAGTGCGGCGGCGGTGGTGAGGCCGCGCGGCGGGTTCGCCGTAATCGCCCGGCCCGAACAGCTCGGAGCCATTCTCGATGCGATCGCCGGCCGCTTCGGCGATGCCGAGATGCTCGCCGTCCACCCTCGTCCCGATGCGGCGGCGATCCGCATCGTCGTGCGGGCAGCGCTCGGGACACGGGGAAAGCTTGCCATCCGCCCGCCCCTGATGCTGCACGCGCAATCAGGCAACGGCCCCGACGAGCGCAGCGAAATGATCACCAACGGCCTCGCCTCGCTGTTCGGAGATTGAGCTATTCTGCCCGGCCACATTGCCGTTGGCCGGGAAATCCCTACATGCCTGCAACCTATCGACCGGAGACCGCGCCCTCGTGAAACGACTCATCAACCGCCTGTTGCCGAAATCCTGGCGCTCCACCGTCGTCACCATTCCGGTCATCCGGCTGCACGGCACCATCATGGCAGGCGGTGGGCAGTTTCGGCCGAGCCTGTCGCTGGCTTCCACCGCCGGCCTCATCGAGAAGGCGTTTTCCTACGACGCGCCGGCGGTCGCCATCTCGATCAATTCGCCGGGCGGCTCGCCGGTGCAGTCTAGGCTGATCTTCAAGCGCATCCGTGACCTGGCCACGGAAAAGAACAAAAAGGTACTGGTCTTCGTCGAGGATGTCGCGGCGTCGGGCGGCTACATGATCGCGGTCGCCGGTGACGAGATCTTTGCCGATCCGTCCTCCATCGTCGGGTCGATCGGCGTCGTCTCGGCTTCGTTTGGCTTCCCGGAACTGATGAAGAAGATCGGCATCGAGCGACGTGTCCACACCGCTGGCCAGAACAAGGCGGTGCTCGATCCGTTCAAGCCCGAGAAAAAGGAAGATGTCGAGCGGCTGAAGGCGCTGCAGCTCGAGGTGCACGCAACCTTCATCGACCTCGTCAAGGAGCGGCGCGGCACGAAACTGAAGGACGATCCGGACCTGTTCACCGGCCTGTTCTGGACCGGCATCAAGGGCCTCGAACTCGGGCTGGTCGATGCGCTCGGCGACATGCGCACTGTGCTCAAGACCCGTTTCGGGGCGAAAACCCAACTCAGGCTGATCACGACACCGCGCGGTTTCCTTAGCCGCTTCGGCCTGTTCGGCTCAAGCAAGGGCTTTTCAGCGCCCGATATCGCAGCCGCTGCCGCCAGCGGCGTGATCGATGCGGCGGAAGAGCGCGCATTGTGGTCTCGCTTCGGGCTTTGAAAACCCGGCAAAACCGTCTAGCATGAGAGCTTGAGTTTCATGCATGTCGTGTTCCCAAAAGCGGGTCGACATGCATCAACCGACCCGACCGGCCGCCTTCGCCGGCCCAGCGTGGGAGGAGTTTTGGCATGCCGCAGATCATTTTCTTCGCCGTCGTTGGCGTTGCCGCCTATTTCGGCTACCGCACCTTCATTAGGGAAGCCGAGCGCGTGACCGCCAAGGTGCGGCGCACAGAAAAGCAAACGGCCAACGGCGCGATCGGCACTTTGGTCAAGGATCCGAAGACCGGCGAATACCGGCTGGCCAAGGACTGAGCATCATCCCGCAGACGATTGTGGACACCGACATCGGGTCGCGTAGCTGGCACGCACACGCCAAAATCAATCTTGCGCTGCATGTCACCGGCAGGCGCCCTGACGGCTATCATCTGATCGAGAGCCTGGCGGTGTTCACACGGTTTGGCGACAGGGTCGAAATCGCGCCCGCCGACGGCGATGAGTTTACCGTATCCGGCCGTTACGCCCCGGCCGTTCCTCTCGACGCCAGCAATCTGGTGCTCAAGGCGCGCGATGCCCTGCGGCAGACAGCCGGGCACGAGAGAACACCGCCGGTCGCTATTCGGCTGGAAAAGAACCTGCCGGTTGCCTCCGGCGTCGGCGGCGGTTCGAGCGACGCGGCGACCGTGCTGCGCGGACTGGTGGAGACATGGGCGCTGGACATCGATGGCAGCGAGCTGGCGCGGATCGGCCTTTCGCTTGGCGCCGATGTGCCGATGTGCCTGGCGGCAAAGCCGCTGGTGGCGCGTGGCATCGGCGATGAACTGTCGATGGTGCCGGATTTTTCGGCGCTTGGCCTGGTGTTGGTCAATCCAGGCACCCCGGTGTCGACGGCGGATGTCTTTGCAGCGCTTTCCCGGCGCGACAATGAGGCCTTGCCGCCGCTGCCGCGCAGCATCGATTTTCACAGCCTGCGCAACTGGCTGGAGATCACCCGCAACGATCTCGAGCCCGCGGCGCTGGAGGTGCAACCCGCAATCGGCAGGGCGCTTTCCTGGCTGAACAAGGCCGGATCGGGGTTCTCGCGGATGTCGGGATCCGGCGCGACATGTTTCGGCCTGTTCGAAACCGGCAATGTCGCCAAGCGCGCCGCCGCCGAAATCCGCGGCCGCCAGCCCGACTGGTTCGTTGCCGCGACGCGCAGCATCGCATCGGAGGGCGCAGATGGCCAGAATTGACGAGAGCCGCTCCTTCATTCCCGTGCGCATCGCGGTGCTGACCGTTTCGGATACGCGCAGCCTCGCCGACGACAAATCCGGCCAGACGCTGGCCGACCGCATCACCGAGGCCGGCCATCTGCTGGCGGCCCGCAATATCGTCACCGACGACCGCGAGAAAATCCGCGACACGGTTCTGGCGTGGTCACAGGACAAGAATATCGATGTCGTCATCACCACCGGCGGCACCGGCTTCACAGGCCGTGACGTGACGCCGGACGCGCTGGAGCCGATCTTCGAAAAGCGCATGGATGGCTTTTCGGAAGTGTTCCACCGGATTTCCTACGACAAGATCGGCACCTCGACGATCCAGAGTCGGGCGACCGGCGGCGTCGTCAACGCCACCTTCGTCTTCGTGCTGCCGGGTTCGCCAGGCGCCTGCAAGGACGCGTGGGACGGCATCCTGAAAGCGCAGCTCGACTACCGGCACATGCCGTGCAACTTCGTCGAGATCATGCCGCGCCTGGACGAGCATTTACGGCGCGGCAAATCGGCTTTGTAAAAGCCAGGCAAAGCGTCGGTTCCACGCCGCTTTTGCAGGCAGAACAGCACCGGTGCCTTCGAAACACCATTCCAAACCGAACCTCGGAAAAGTACCTTGCCTGAAGGCGATCATCGCCATCACGACAAGGCAGAACCATGACCACGCATACCGGCGGATGCCATTGCGGCAACATACGCCTTGCATTTTCAACCGAACTCGACCCATCGCAAATCGAAGTTCGCGCCTGCCAATGCTCGTTCTGTGTCAGACATGGTTCGCGCGCCATTGCCGATCCGGACGGCAGACTGACCATCTCGGTCAAGGATGAGGCGCGATTGCGAAAATATCAGTTCGGGCTGAGGACGGCCGACTATTTGATCTGCCGGGATTGCGGCGTCTATGTCGCCGCAATCGCCGGAGAGGATGACGCAAGGGCGATCGTCATCATCAACGCCCTGGACGACCGAGAGCGGTTCAATCAGGAGCCGGCTCGTGTCGACTTCGATGCCGAAAGCCGGGCACAGCGCCAAGCCAGGCGCCGCGCTCACTGGACGCCTGTCGAGATGAGCTTCGGATAGGCAGCTCTCAGCGGATGACCGGCTCGCCATGAAACCGTCGGCGCGACGGCGGCGATACGCCGAAGCCGACTTCCATCATCAGTCGCGGCGTGCGTGCCGGCACGGTGCCCATATGAAAGCCAAAGGGGTCCTCGACGAAGCCGAGACCGGCCTCGCCGGTCAGCGTCACCGGGCTCTGCTCGCCATAGACATCCAGAACCTGTTGCGCGGGATGGCCGACCAGAAGGGTAAGCTGATGCTTTAGGCTGCGGCGCTTGTGGCTGCCCCTGACATAGACATGCGGACCGGTGTCGGCGTCGACCGGCTTGAGGTAGAAGAAGAATTTCAGCATGCGCCAGTCGTCGAGGTCAAAATGATACTTGCCGAGCGAGGCGAGGTTCTTGTCGGCATCCGAAGCGGCACCTGTGGGAAAACTCCACCAGACCCGCGTCGTGATCAGTTTCGCCTGGCCGCCGAGATAGTGCGCGGCAATATCCAGAAGCAGCGGATCGCGCTGGATGGCAAGCGCCGCCGGGCAGTCGAGGATGCGCTCGAAAAAATGCCCGCTAAGCAGCGAGCGGCCAAGGCGTTTCTCGGCCTCGGCATGTTCCCCCGGCATGAATTCGAGACGGCGGTCGAAATTGCCGAAGCAAGGCGTGCGCCCGGCGAAGTCGGCGATCTCTTCATGGATATCAGGCGGCAGGACCAGGCCTGAGAACAGCCCGTCGGAGCGCAACGCATCGACGACCGCTCCCCGTTCGACACCGGCAAACATCGTATCCCCGGCATTGGCGACCGGGCGGGCGCGCTTTGCGCCGAGCCAATGCATGCGGCGTCCGGGCATGGTGCGCGCCAACACGAACATCGGCAGCCAGGCAGGGTTCTCACGCAGGTCCGTCAGATAGGTTGGAATACGCACGGCGATGCGCCGCAGCAGGCTGCCGTTGCGCGCAATGGCCTCGAGACTGGCCGCGCCGGATGTGTCGGGGGTTGAAAGCTTCATTGGGTCCTCGGCTATGAGAGCACCACCGATGCCGCATCGGTGCTCGCCTCTCGGCATGACCCAAACCCAATTCCCGCTTGAACGGAAGCTAACCCCGCGTCAAACTTTGTGCAATGCACAATGACCTGAGCAACTGCAAAAAATCACGTCGAGGGGCGGCGCTCCTGCTTGGCCGGCGCCATCCAGATTTCGGCGTCGAGCCGCTTCGTCGCGAGGCCGCGGGCGATGGCCTCGGCACTGCCGGCACTCTTGGCCGCGGCCGCCGCCTGACGCTTGCTGATCAGCAAGCCGTCGGCCAAGGCGCGGTTTCCCGAAAAGACCCGGGCCAGGAATGGCGTGCGACTGGCTCGCGTGCGCGAAAACCGTGCCGCCATGGTCTGCCTGGCCGTATGGGCGACAACTTCATCGATCCAGCCCTCCACCAGCCGCGCGCCCGGCTCCAGGAGCAGCAACCAATCCCCCTTGGCCTGGCGGATGCCGGCAGCGACACCGCCCGTCACGTACTGACAGCCGGCATGCTCGGCCACATGATGCGTCTGGTCGGTAGAGCCTGTGTCGCAGACGATGACTTCACGCACCACGCCTTCGACCGCGCCGCCAATCAGCGAGGCGAGCGTGCGGGCGAGGCCCTCCTCGTCGTTGCGGGTTTCGATGAGAACACTGAGCATCCTTAGCCGAATAGCGGAAAGCGCCCGACAGCGCCAGTTTTGCATCGCACCATAGAAAGTTCTTGCTTTGTTCTTATCAACGAAATAGGAATAATTTCATGAGCAGAGCGATTCGACACAACATGGACAGTCCCTGGGAGCGGGCGAAAATGGAACAGATCGTGCGCGCCGACATTGCAGCTTTCGGAGCAGGAAGAGCCGAGATGGCCAACGCGATGGTCGAGCAGAGCGGCATGCGTGTCCGCCCGGACCGCAACCGCGGCAGGTCAGCGGGTATCAATCCGTCCGGCCGGTTCGAGCCGGTCAGCCGGCACGTGTTCGACGATGGCTGGAATTCGCTGGAGGAACTGCCGCCCTTCAAGACCGAAGTGCAGGTCGAGAAGCCGCGCACAATCATCACCCGCAACGAATCGCCCGACATTTCCTTCGACCGTTCCATCAACCCCTATCGCGGCTGCGAGCATGGCTGCGTCTATTGCTTTGCCCGCCCGACGCACGCGTTCATGGGCCTGTCGCCGGGTCTGGATTTCGAATCGAAGTTGTTCGCCAAGCCTGATGCGGCGCGCTTGCTTGACAAGGAGCTTTCGAAAGACAGCTACCAGCCGCGCACCATCGCCATCGGCACCAACACCGACCCCTACCAGCCGATCGAGAAGCAATACCGGATCATGCGCGAAATTCTCGAAGTGCTGGAAGCGCGCGGCCATCCAGTCGGCATCGTGACAAAGTCCGCTCTGGTGACGCGCGATATCGATATCCTGTCACGCATGGCCGAACGCGGGCTCGCCAAGGTGGCGCTGTCGGTGACGACGCTCGACCGTATGCTGGCGCGCACCATGGAGCCGCGCGCGTCGACACCGACCAAGCGGCTGGAAGCGATCCGGCAGCTTTCGGATGCCGGCATTCCGGCGTCGGTCATGGTGGCTCCTATCATTCCGGGCCTGACCGATCCGGAGATGGAACGCATCCTCGATTCCGCACGTGCGGCCGGCGCGCGCGAAGCGGGCTACGTGATCCTGCGCCTGCCGCTGGAGGTCAGCCCGATCTTCAAGGATTGGCTGCTGCGCCATTATCCCGACCGCTACCGCCATGTGATGTCGCTGGTCCGCTCGATGCGCGACGGCAAGGACTACGATTCGGAATGGGGCAAGCGCATGAAGGGCGCCGGTCCCTACGCCTGGCAGATCGGCCGGCGCTTCGAGATCACAGCCAAGCGGCTCGGCCTCAATGCCGAACGGCGCACGCTGCGGACCGACCAGTTCGTTGCCGCCGGGAAAGACCAGGTGCAGCTGACGCTGCTTTGAGAGACAATTCGTCGCGGTGGTTTGATCCGTCGCGGCACCAGAATCCCGTCCGGCCTGCCCCGGCCTGCAGACGGTGCCCTCCCGGTCCGGCGCCCCACCCGACCCGGAGGGACTTGCGGAGAATCAGAGCCGATGCGAACCTCGCCGCAACATGGCTCGCGCGCGTTCTGATTCTCCGCCTCTCTTTGAGATCATCGAGAAGCCTGACTTCTCCTTCGAGACGAAGGCGATGGCGGAGGGCCTGTGGCCGGTCGCCGGGATGGACGAGGCCGGCCGTGGCCCCCTGGCCGGGCCGGTGGTCGCCGCGGCCGTGGTGCTCGATCCCGCCAACATTCCGGACGGCCTCGACGATTCCAAACGCCTCAGCCATTTGCAGCGTGAGGCCTTGTTCCTGCGAATTCTCGGCTCTGCGCAGGCGGTCTCAATGGCCTCCATCAGCGCCGAGGGCATCGACGGCAGCAACATCCTCAAGGCAAGCCTGGAAGCCATGCGCCGCGCCCTGGTCGGGCTGTCGGTCCGACCGAAACTCGCCCTTGCCGACGGACGCGACGTGCCACCGGGGCTGCCTTGTGAAGGGCGCGCGCTGATCAAGGGCGACCAGCGTTCGCAATCGATCGCTGCCGCCTCGATCGTCGCCAAGGTAATGCGGGACCGCATGATGTGCGGATGCGGCAACCACCACGACCGCTACGGGTTCGAAGTCCATATGGGCTACGCCACGCTTCGCCATCGCACCGCGATCGAAGCGCATGGCCCGGTGGCGCGGCTGCATCGCGTGTCGTTTTCGCCGTTCAGGCTGGGTGGCGCTGAAGTGGTCGAAGAAGAGAGCTTTGCTGGGCTGGATTGAGCAACGGCAGCAGCGACAAGTCAATCTCCCCCTTGTGGGGAGATTGACCGCTTCAGCGTCTCACGCACTCTCCAAGCAAAAAAGCCGCCAGGTTGCCCGGGCGGCTTTAATTGTATGAGGGCTGTGAGGGCTCAGTTCAGCTTCGACTTCACGTCCGCAAGCGAAGCCTTGAACAGATCGGCACCGGCCTTGGCGTCGATCTTGCCGGCAAGCAGCGCGCGCGCTGCCTCGACGGCGATATCGACGGCGCTGGCGCGGACTTCGCTGATGGCGTCACGCTCGGCCTGGCCGATCTTCTGTTCGGCAAGCGCGGTGCGCCTGACAACATAGTCCTCGGTTTTCTTGTGCGCCTCGGCGGCAAGCATATCGGCTTCGCGCTTGGCGGCGGCGACGATGTCGGCGGCCTCCTGCTCGGCTTCCTTGCGCTTGCGCTGATACTGGCCAAGCAGTTGCTGGGCCTCCTCGCGCAGTCGGCGTGCTTCGTCCAGTTCATTGCTGATCCTGGCGGCGCGGGCGTCGAGCGCCTTGGCGATCAGGCGAGGCACCTTGATGTAGACGGCAATGCCCAGGAAGATGACCAGGGCAACCGTGGCCCAGAGCGTCGCGAGAGATGTGTAATCCATGATGCGCTCCTCACCGGGCCACGGATTTGACCGCGGCCGCGATCTCGGCCTTGCTGGCCTTGCCGCCAGCCAGGGCTTCGACGATCGCCGAAGCGGTATCCTCGGCGATGCTGCCGACTTCCTTCATGGCATTGGCCTTGATGGAAGAAATGCGGGCTTCGGCTTCGCCAAGCTTGGCGTCGAGCGCGGCCTCGACCTTCTTGCGCGCGGTGTCGGCCTCGGCCTTGGCCGCGTCGTTGGCCTGCTGGCCGATCGCGTTGGCCTTGGTCTTGGCTTCCGCCAGTTCCTGCTCGTAGGCAGCAACGGCGGCGTCGGCCTCGCCCTTCAACTTGGCCGCCTGATCAAGGTCCTGCGTGATGCGATCGTTGCGGACATCGATGATGCCGCCGACGCGCGGCATCACCACCCGCTTCAGGAAGAGATAGAACAGCCCGAAGGTGATCGCCAGCCACAGAAGCTGCGACGGGAACGTCGCCGGATCGAATGGCGGAAACGTGCCATGCGCTTCAGCAGGCACGCTGGTGCCGGAATGCGTTTCGCCTTCCGTCGCAGCGTGGCTGGTATCGGCTGATGGCGCGGACTCTTGCGCAAAGGCAGATGTCACGAACATGGACTATCCCCGAAATTCAGGCCCGCCGCTTGCGCGGCCGGCCTGTCCAATCTTCCCGAGTGCTCAGCCGAACAGGGCCAGAAGCGCGATGAGAAGCGAGAAGATGCCCAGAGCTTCGGTCACGGCGAAGCCGAAGATCAGGCGGCCGAACTGGCCATCGGCAGCCGACGGGTTGCGCAGAGCGCCCGCCAGGTAGCTGCCGAAGATGTTGCCGAGGCCAATGCCCGCGCCACCCATGCCCAGGCAAGCGATGCCGGCGCCGATGTACTTTGCTGCTTCTGCGTCCATTTGTTCAACTCCTTTGGATCTAAAATTCCGTTGCGATTCCATCCGGCGCCAATGTTGGAAATTCCTGGGCCGGAAACTTTTGGACCTAATGCCCGGGGTGCAGGGCGTCGTTGAGATACATGCAGGTCAACACGGCAAAGACGTAGGCCTGCAGGAAGGCGACCAGCAGTTCCAGTGCCGTCAGCGCCACCGCCATCGCCAGAGGCAGGATAGAGCCGGCGACGCCGACCGCGCCGAGCGCGCTCAGGCTGACCACGAAGCCGGAGAACACCTTCAGCGTGATGTGGCCGGCGAGCATGTTGGCGAACAGACGAACCGAGAGGCTGACCGGGCGCGACACGAAGGAGATCACTTCGATCAGCACCACCAGTGGCAGCAGGAAGACCGGCACGCCATGCGGCACGAACAGTTTCAGGAAGCCAAAACCATGCTTCATGAAGCCGTAGACGACCACGGTTGCGATCACCAGCACAGCAAGGCCGAAGGTGACGATGATGTGGCTGGTGACGGTGAAGAAATACGGGAACAGGCCAAGCAGATTGGCGACGAGCACGAACATGAACAGCGAGAACACGAGAGGGAAGAACTTCATGCCTTGCGTGCCGGCGGCATCGCGCAACATGTTGCCGACGAACTCGTAGGCCATCTCGGAGACCGACTGAAGCCGCCCGGGAACCAGGCTGCGGCTCGACGTCGTGAGAAACAGGAATCCAGCCGCGACGATCACGGTTGCGACCATGAACAGCGCCGAATTGGTGAAAGACAGGTCATAGCCGCCGATGTCGATCGGAATCAGCTTGTTGATATGGAACTGGTGGATCGGATCGACCTTGTCAGCTGCCACGTTCAAACCCCGTCAATGCCGCGTACGGCCTCGTTACCATTACCGCACATGAAGCGCGGTCATTTCTTGTCGTCTTGGTCACGGCGCGATTTATCGCCCTGTCCAAATTCTGCCACAACGCCGGCGGAACGCATCACATTGAGCACTCCGGCGCCAAAACCAAGCAGCAGAAACACGATCAGACCCCATGGCGATGTCCCCGCCAGACGGTCGATGATCCAGCCGATGCCGGCACCCACCACCACCCCGGCGATAAACTCGCTGGAGAGTTTGAGCGCCTGACCATAACCGGCCACACTGCCCGCTTTCGCGTCGTCTTTCCCCTCGAGCCGGCCCGGCCGCCTTGTCGCAAGCGAAGCTTCAAGGTCACGGCGGCGGCGCTCAAGATCGTCGTCGCGGATATCGGGTTCATGCTGATTGCCGCGGCCGGTTTTTCCGGTTCCGTCTGGCCCATTCTTGTCGGCCATCGCAACCCCCCTGCCCGGTCAGACCGTCACCGTCCGTCCGCTTCTAAAGTCGCCGGCAACATAGTTAGAGGGTTTGCGCCCGTCAAGCCACGGGCGGAAGTTCATTGCCATGTATTTTAGGCAATAAAATCAATCAATTAGAAAGGTGCGACATCGTGCCCGCCATGATGACGAGGATGCATGGCGCGAATCCCCTGCGCAATGGCTCTTCGATAGGCTGCGCGCCACATCAAAGATCAGCGGCTGCTCTGCACTCAGCTCCAGCCGCCGCCATAGGTCCGATAGAAGATATGCAGGCCGATCTTGGTCATCTTCTGCATCGTGCGCGCCCAGCCGGGATGGACATATTGGGCATAGTAGTGGGTCGACGATCCGACCTCCGGGATGAAGATCTTGCCGGCAGTGACGGCCATGGCGATCTCCTGGGCGGTCTTGTAGGCGGCTGGGCTATCGATGCGCTTCTTCCTGCCGTCGCAGGCGAAGGAGAATTGGCAGCGGTTGAACCAGCTGTCGTTCTGGTAGACGACGCCGCAGATCGAATTCGGATAGGTCGGATTGCGGACGCGGTTGAGGATGACCTGGGCGACAGCGGCCTGGCCGCGCACGGATTCGCTCCTCGCCTCGAAATAGATGCCGTTGGCAAGGCATGCCTGCTCCTTTTGGGAGAAGACACTGGCGGGCAGCGGGTTCTGGATCCACGAATGATCGCCCTTGGCCATCGGCGGAATGAAGCGGCCCTCATTGGGCTGCTCGTCCTGAAGCAGGGCTTCGAAGGGCGATGCCTTGGCATAATCAGGCTCGGACTGCGCGTAGGCGGTGGCCAGCACGTCCGGATGGTCGTTGTTGACCAGCGCTGCCAGCATGGCCGGCACGCCGGGATCCGGCTTCTTGTCCTCGCGCGCATGGAATGCCGCGGCGATCTGGATTTCCTTGCCTTTGATCTGCGGCTTGGCGAAAGCCATTTTCAGGCCGCTGTCCATGCTGGGCCGCAGCAAGGAGGAGGTGCGCTCGAAGATCGAGCCGGCGTTGAAGTTCTTCGGCGGTGCGACGGGAGACATCTGGACGATGCGCCCTTTCTTCTCGGCGCGCACGACGCGGTCCTCATCGGGCGTGCCGCTGACTTTGCCGCCCTTGCCGCGAAACGACACGTTGCCGACACCGGCCAGGTGGACACCCGATCCGGAGATGGAGCCGGTGACATCAGAATCGGCAAAGGGCATCTCGGCCGCATGGGTCGAGCCGGCGACGGATTTCTCGACATAGGAATTCCAGCGCGTGCTCGATGCTTCGAGGCCGGAAACCAGGCTCGTCATGTCCTGATAGGCGGCGACCGTCGGAAAGCCGATCCAGATGCCGAAACCGATGACGAGCGGAGCCAGAAAGCCACGTTTTCTCTCACCGGCGGCGGCAACCAGCCGCTTCAACACACGTCGATGCACGGAACACTCTCCAGGAACGCGACTGACCCCACTGGAGAGCAAAATGATGCATTAACCTTGATGGGACGTTAACGGCTTCGATCGGGTTTTCCCGGTCGGCCCGAGGTCGTGGTTGCGAAGTCAGGCGATTTTGCGGCCGACTATTCAGGCCGGACGCAGGAAGATCGGCCGGGCGATCAGCGCGCAGATGGCGGCCGCCAGCCAGACGCCGGACCAGGACCAGAGGTGCAAGAGCCCCGGAATGGCCACCGGCACCAGAAAGAAGCCGACAAAAACAAAGGTGTTGGCAAGACTGAGCGCGGTCCCGACATGGCTGGCGCCGGCAAGGGTGGCAAGCTCGGTGTATGCGACGCCGTGCCAGGCGGAGACGGAGATGCCTGCGACAATAAGCACGACTGGAAGGACCGCCAAGCAGATGAGCTGGCCGCCCGGAACGGTTGGGCCGAACAGGACCAGCAGCCAAAGCATGGCGAAGGCAAGGGCGCTGAACGCGCTGCACAAGCGAAGAAATTGGCGGCGGTTGCCGTGACGGTCGGTGAAGCGGCCGCTCCAGATGCGCATGACCATGGCGCCGATCTGAACGGCGGCGAGGCTCGCGCTGATCGCCGCCGTTCCCAACCCAACGAAATCGTGCAGGAACACGGAGGCGAAGGTGAGCACGGCCACCTGCGGAAAGCAGAGCAGGCCGATGGCGGTCGCGATACGCCAAACATCGCGGTTGCGCAGCGGCGCCGGTCCGGCCACAGCCGAAGCGAGATGGCCCTCCCCCGCCGTCGGCGGCTCGTGCAGCCAGCGCCAGGCGAACAGGGCAGACAGAGCGGATGCGCCCGCCAGCACCTCGAACACCGCGCCAAAGCCGAAAGCCAGCGCAAGCGAGGGCAGCACGAGCGCGCCAAGGCCGCCGCCGAGCGGCACCGCCGTCTGCCTGATGCTCATTGCGAAGCCGCGCTCGTTTTCCCGGAACCAGCCCATAATGGCGCGGCCGCTCGAACCGTTGACGCTGCCGCCGAGCAGTCCGGTGATGAGCAGGCTCGCGGCGAGCAGCGTGACGCCGGGAGTACCGGCCTTTGTCGGCACAACCAGCATCGCCATGACCAGGAGCCACACCGCCGTCGCGCCGAGCCCGACCAGGAGCACGCGGCGATCGCCCCAGCGATCGGTGAGCAGGCCCCAGGGCAGTTCGCTGAGCGCGACCCCCAGCCCGAGAAGGCCGAGCGCCAGGCCGAGCTCGGCATTGCCCAGGTGATAGCCCTGGCGAAGAACGACCGCCGTCGCCGGGATGCCGGAGAACGTAGCCGAGAAGGCGGCATTGGCGGCGACGCCGATGCCCAGAACCTTCCAGCGATGGCCGGGCTTGAATACCCTTTCGGCGGAACCGGCTGCCGTATCTTCCAGGAGTTCTGACGGCTGCCGGTCGGTGCAATTGACAATGGCGGACATGACTTCATTTCCCGTGCTGGCCAGTGGTCCGGCCTTGACGATCTGTCCCTACCGCCATAATTTCATCCTGAAAATCAGGAAGTTTTGGACATACAATCCTGAAAATCGGGACTTCACACATGCGACGCGTAACTTTCGACCTCGACGTCCTGCGCAGTTTCGTCACCGGTATGGAGCTGGGTAGCTTTGCCAAGGCCGCTGACCGGCTTGGCCGGTCGACGTCGGCGGTCAGCGCGCAATTGAAGAAACTGGAAGAACAGGCAGCGACGCCGATCTTCCGCAAATCAGGACGCGGCCTCGCTTTGACCGAGGCCGGCGAGACCATGCTCGGCTATGCGCGCCGGCTGATCGAATTGAATGACGAGGCGGCATCCGCCATCCATGATGTCGAGTTGGAAGGCTGGGTACGGCTCGGCTTGCAGGAAGATTTCGGCGAGGCGGTGCTGCCGGACGTGCTCGGCCGATTTGCCCGGGCGCACCCCAAGGTGAAGATCGAAGCCAGGATCGCACGCAGCCACGACCTTGCCGAAAGGGTCATGTCAGGCAGTCTCGACATCGCGCTCGCCTGGCACTGCGGCGAAACGCTGCCCTACAGCCAGCATGTCGCCGATGTGCCGATGCGTTGGATCGGGCCGGCAAAGCGCATCGAGACCAGCCTGCGGCACGGCGAGCCGTTGCCGCTGGTGGCGCTCGAAGCGCCATGCCTTCTGCGCACGGTGGCAACCGAAACGCTCGACCGCGCCGGGCTGTCGTGGCGGATGGCCTTTTCCAGCCCGAGCCTTGGCGGCATCTGGGCAGCTGTGGCGGCGGGACTGGGGCTGACGATCCGCACCGACATCGGCCTGCCGGCCAGCGTCAGCGCAATGACGCCGGAGATCGCCGGGCTGCCGGCATTGCCCAAAATGGCGTTGGTGCTGCACCAGAAGGATGCTGAACTGGATCCGGTGGCAGCGCGGCTGGCCGACATATTGTTGCAGGCGGCGTTGCAGGCGCTGCCACGGGACGAGCGGTTGAAGGAGGTCGCTTAGACAGCCGGAACAGGTATCCAGCGTCGCGTTCCTTCACACCCCCCACTCTGGCCTGCCGGACATCTCTCCCGCAAGGGGGAGATTGGATGTCGCGAGTGCTCTCGCGAATCTTCAACGTTGCAAGAAAGGCGCCGTCAGAACGAACTGCTGATCTCCCTGCTTGCGGGGGAGATGGCCGGCAGGCCAGAGGGGAGTGCTGTCCCGCCAACGTTGCGGAGAATTCCCGCGAGCAAAGGGGCTCATTCGAGCCCGACCGCTTATTTGCGCTTGTTGGACCTGCCGGCGAATGGATTGTCCGACGTGCGCAGCGCGATGCGGATCGGTACGCCGGGCATGTCGAAGGCTTCGCGCAGGCTGTTGGAGAGATAGCGGACATAGGATTGCGGCATCGCATCGGGCCGCGAGCACTGGACAACGAAACCCGGCGGCCGGGTCTTGGCCTGGGTGACGTATTTGACCTTCAGCCGGCGCCCGGCCACGGCAGGCGGCGGATGGTGTGCCAGGATGCCTTCCAGCCAACGGTTGAGCTTGCCGGTCGAGACGCGGCTGTTCCACACCTTGTGCGTCCTGATGACGGCATCCATCAGCTTGTCGAGGCCGCGCCCGGTCTCGCCGGAGACAGGTACGGCCTGGAGGCCGCGCGCCTGGGGAAGAAGCCGTTCCGTCTTCTCGCGCAGTTCGGCCAGAAGCTCCTGGGGATGGTCGATCAGATCCCATTTGTTGAAGGCGATCACCGGCGCCCGGCCTTCCCTGATGATCAGGTCGGCGATCTGCAGATCCTGCTTCTCGAAGGGGATGGTGGCGTCGAGGACGATGATGACGATCTCGGCAAACCGGATGGCGCGCAGACCGTCCTGCACCGACATCACTTCCAGCTTTTCGTGGATCCTGGCCTTGCGGCGCATGCCGGCCGTGTCGAACAGTTTCAGGCGGCGGCCATGCCAATCCCAATCGACCGAGATCGAATCACGGGTGATGCCGGCTTCCGGTCCGGTGAGCAGCCGCTCTTCACCGATCAGCGCGTTGATCAGCGTCGACTTGCCGGCATTGGGGCGGCCGACGACGGCAATGCGCATCGGTTTGGTGTCGTCATAGGCGTGCTCGGCATCCGGATCGGCGATATCCTCGCCGATCAGCACCTCGCCGGCAGCGACGTCTTCGTCTTCGCCATCTTCTTCTTCGCCGAAGGCGCGCGCTTCGCCGAGCGCGCCGATCACGGCGTCGCGCAAATCGGGCATGCCCTGGCCATGCTCGGCCGAAACCGGGATCGGCTCGCCAAGGCCGAGCTCCCAGGCTTCCAGCATGCCGCCCTGGGCGCCCTTCGCCTCGGCCTTGTTGGCGACCAGCACGACCGGCTTGCCGGACTTGCGCACGATCTCGGCGAAGGTCCTGTCGTCAGGCAACAGGCCGGACTTGGCGTCGATGGTGAAGAAGATCAGGTCGGCTTCGCGGATGGCGATCTCGGTCTGCGCACGCATGCGGCCGGGCAAGGTCGAGGCGCCAGCGTCCTCGAAGCCGGCGGTGTCGATGACATCGAAATGCAGGTCGTAGAGCTTGGCGGCATGGACGCGACGGTCGCGGGTGACGCCCGGCGTGTCGTCGACGAGCGCCAGCTTCCTTCCCACCAGCCGATTGAAAAGAGTCGATTTGCCGACGTTAGGTCTGCCGATGATGGCGACTTTGAAGGTCACGACGCACTGCCCGACCCGCGGATCAGCTCGGACATCAATGTTGCGCGCTCGCGGGTGTTGCGCGGGGCGCCGTCATCGGCGGCGATCTGGTCGAACAGTTTCAGCGCATCCTGCGTCTTGCCTTCCTTCCAGGCGGAAAGGCCGAGTGCCTCGCGCGCCGTGTGGCGCAGCGTGTTGGTGTCGGATGTGAGCGCTTCGACACGGCTGGAGACGTCGGCAAAGGAGCCGTGGTCGACAAGCAGCAGTGCTGCCCGCAGGCGCGCCATGTCGCGAATGCCCTGGGGAATGGCCGTATCGGCGGCGACTTCGTCGAAATCCTTGACGGCGGCGGGGACGTCACCCTTGTTCGCCTTGACGGTCGCGCCGCGCATGCGGGCGAGCAATGGATAAGCGCCGTAGCCATCCTTCTCCAACTGATCGAGCGCGGTCAGCGCCTCATCGTTCTTGCCGTCATTGGCGAGCTTCAGCGCCTGCGAGAACGCATCGCCCGAGCGGTTGGCGCGCGTCTCGTCCCAATAGCGGTAGCCGACGAAGGCGGCGGTGCCGAGCACCACGAGGATCGCAACGACAATCAGAGCGGGGCCAAAACGGTCCCACAGCGCCTGCGCCTGTTCGCGACGGATCTCGTCGTTGACTTCACGGATGAAACTGTCGTCGGACATCAAATCAAACCATTCCTGCCCCGTCGGGCCTTTGTCAGCCCGCGTTTTAGCGAAATTTTGCCGGCATGGAAGGGGTTCAACCGGAAAATCGCCTATTGTCCGGGGCAAACGGATGTTTGCCCCGGACAAGCAGCCGAAAAGGCTCATCGCACCCACGCCACATTTAGGCGATAGCCGGCTTGCAGACGTTCCCCGAGTGAAGATCAGATTGCCTATGCTTCGTCCGTTCCGCGTTGTTGCGTTTTCGCTTGCCGCGCTCACCACTGGTGGCGGGGCTTTGGCCGATCCGCCGGTGCCGGCAAAGCCGAAACAGGTCGTCATCATCTCATTCGACAGCGCCCGCGATATTTCGCAATGGAAACGCAGCCGGGCATTGGCTGAGCGCACCGGCGCGCATTTCACCTATTTTCTGTCCTGCGTCTTCCTGCTGTCGACGGAGACGCGCAAGGAGTACACCGCACCCGGCAAAAGCGCCGGCAAATCCAACATCGGCTTTGCCGCCTCCAAGCAGGAAGTCACCGAGCGGCTCGAACAGATCGGCCTTGCCGCGCATGAAGGCCACGACATCGCCAGCCATGGCTGCGGCCATTTCGACGGCAAGGACTGGAGCAAGGCGGACTGGCTGAAAGAGTTCAGTTCGTTCGAGCACATTCTCGAAAACGCCTATGCGATCAACGGCATTGCACCCGAACCACAGGGCTGGCGCGATTTCGCGCGGCATGCGGTGGTCGGCTTTCGCGCGCCGTACCTGTCGACCAGCAAGGCGCTTTACGAAGCGCTGCCGGCGGCCGGATATCAATTCGATGCCAGCGGCGTCTCGCAAGGCCCTGCCCGACCGACGGCCAGCAACGGCATCATGCACTTTTCCCTGCCTCAGATTCCCGAAGGACCGAAGTCGCGGCCGGTGATTGCCATGGACTACAATCTCTATGTCAGGCATTCCGGCGGCTTCGAGCGGCCAAGCCAAGCGGGCGAGTTCGCCAACCGGACCTATGCTGCCTTCCGCGCCGCCTTCGACAGGCAGTATGCGGGAAAACGCATTCCGCTGGAACTCGGCTTCCACTTCGCGCTGATGAATGACGGCGCCTACTGGAACGCGCTGGAGCGCTTTGCCGGCGACGTCTGCGTCAAGGCGGATGTCGAATGCATCAGTTTTCGCGACTATGTTTCGCGCCAGGATGCTGGCCAAAGGCAGGTCTCGGTCGGCGGCTGAGCCGCCAACCCGGTTCGATTTCCAACTCGGTCTTTAGGCTGGGTCCTCGGCGCCCTGCCTTGCCAGATAGCGCTGGTCGATTTCAGGCAGCGGCTCGCCTTGGAGCGTCGCCTCGAAGGCGCGCAGGCGCTTGTGGACCGATTGCAACTCGACGATGGTCGACCAGGAGGTGAGCAGAAATTGCAGCGAACCGGTCACCTTGCCGAACGCGTTCGAAATCTGATTCAGCGCGCCGAACGTTATCTTGTGCGCCACCAGCGAGGGACCGAGGATCAGCAGCGAGAAAATGTTGTCGGCCTGCAGGTAGGTGTAACGGACGACGTTGAAATAGATGTAGTGAAAATAGAGCCTGAAATAATTGTGACGAACATTCTCGAACAGCTCGGCGGTGGTGGCCGGCTGGGCCCGGTCCGCATGATCCTCGCCGTAGACGAGTTCCTTGCGGTAGGCGGCTTCGACACGCTGGTTGCGGAACTGCAGCCCTGGAAGCTTCAGACCGGCAACCATGACCGAGATCGTCCCGAACAGACACCAGGCAAGGGCCGCGACAACCAATGGCTGCGGGATCGCGCCGATAATCGGCAACTCGGTGATATGGGCCTGCAACTGGATCATGACCGGCAGGAATGCGATCAACGTCATGATCGACTGGACGAAGCTGGAGCCGAGATCTTCCATGATCTGCGAGAACCGCATCGTGTCTTCCTGGATACGCTGCGAGGCACCCTCGATATGGCGCAGCCTGCCCCAGTTCTCGACGAAGTAGTTGTTCATCGCCGTGCGCCAACGGAAGATCCAGTGACTGACGATGAAGGCATTGACCACCTGCACATTCATGCCGACCAGCGCCAGCCACGAAAAATCGGCCAATCCGATATAAAATTCGCTGTTGGTAGACTTTCCAGTCCCCGACATCAGGCCCTGCACATAGTCGAAGAAAGGCCCATACCAGGCGTTGACGGCGACACTGACCTGCACATTGAAATAGATGAAGAACAGAATGACCGCGGTCATCAGGATCGACCAGCGCTGCCATGGATGCGGCGAATACCAACTCCAGAATGCATAGAAGACGAGCACGCAGAACGCGAAATAGAGATAGAACCAGAGGAACGGCTTCGATACGAGGATGGCGATGCCGATGAGGGGCGGCGCGCCGGCCGCGGCGGGCGGCAATCCGAAAACCGCACCCAATTGTTCACCACCGAAGAACCAGAACAGGATCGCCGCAAGGCTCCAGACGGCGGCCGAAGTGAAAAAGAGCTTCGGCTGCGGGAAAAAGGATACGAACACTGTGGCGAATTCCTCGATCTAGGCGCAAATCAGCTGACGACAGCGGGCATAAAGTCACACATTAGTGGGAAAGAAAATGCCCGTGCCCGATGCCCGGCACAGCAAGCCCACAATCATGGCGATTTTGGCGCAGCCGACCATGTGATGGCGCCGGAGACGACCAGCATGGTTGCGGCGGTGATCGAGGCGAGGAAGAAATCGCCGGACATTTGCGCCAGAAATCCGGCTGCGACCGGACCGATGATCTGGCCAAGGCCGAACGCAGCCGTCATCAGGGCAAAGATCCGCCGCGGCGCCTCTGGCGCCTGCTGCCGGGCGGCTTGCAGGCCAAATGCGGTGATGGCAATGAAGGTGCCGCCGAGCAGCACGCCGGCAAGCAGCGGCCCGGTGGCTCCGCCGATGGCGACGCTGGCGGTGACGCCGGCAACTTCGATGAAGCACGCCAGCGCATAGGCGGCATAGAGGCCGGTCCGGGCCGCGATCTTCTGCCAGAGCCAGACGGAGGGAAAGCCCGCAAGACCGGCGACCATCCACACCATGGCCTCGAAGATGCGGCTGCCGCCGCCTTGCCGAACGATGGCGACCAGGAATGTCGCCGTCACCACATAGCCAAAGCCGAACAGGCCGTAGGCGATGATGACCTTGACCAACGACCGGTCCATCCGCAGTGCCGGCTCGCGGGTGACTTCGCCGTTGCCGAGCGGACCCTCATTGACCAACAGAGTGACGAGGACGAAACCACAGGCCGAAATCGTCGCCGACCACAGCCAGCCTGCCGCCCAGCCCGAATGCTCGGCGACCAGCACCGCCATCATCGCCGCCGATGCCGCTATGCCGAGCCCGACGCCGCCGAAATGCCAGGCCTGCAGGTCGTTGCGGCCGGCAGCCGCGATATGGCTGAACACGATGCTGGCCATGAACACCATGACGAAGGCGCTGGCCAGACCGGCCAGAAAGCGGATGGCGAGAAAGGCCGCCATCGCTTCGGTCAGCCCCATCAGCGCGGCAAGGACCGCACTGGCGCCAAGCCCCGCCAGCATCAGCAGGCGCTCGCGCCCATGCGCCCAGCCGCCCGCCGCTGCCAACGCGCCGACGAGGTAGCCGAGATAATTGGCCGACGCGATCCAGCCGGCATCGGCAGGCGACAGATGCAGTTCCTGCATCATCCCGGGCAGGATCGGCGTGTAGACGAAACGGCCGATGCCCATGGCAATCGCCATGGCAATCATGCCGGCGAGAGCGAAACGCAGCGCTGTCGAGGTGGCTGATGTCATTGCACTGCACAATAAGTGCAGGGATCGCTGAAACAATCGCCATCTGTTGGGCCAGTGCGTACGCGGGACGTGCTCGCCTCGACTTTCCTCGAGCCGGAACGCTTGGCACCTGCTCAGCAGCGACCGCCGCCGCATAGTGAAACCGTCTCGTGCACTGTCCGCCGTGCCGTCAGCCTGAACGGCACATCGCCCAGTTCGCGCTCCGACATGGTGTTCAGCACCGGATGCGAAAGCGGATCGATCAGCCATCTCTGCGTTTCGCTGTCCTGGCGCGGCTCATGCGAAGTAGTCGCAGCGAAAAAGACCTTTAGCGATGACGACAATATCCTCAGCATTTCCGGCTCCACAGATCTGTCTCTCCCGAGAAAATCTGCCGTTTCGACATGCCTTTCAATTGAGATTTCAGCCGGATCAGTTTAGAAAAACTCAATGGCCATGCTCAACCGCGTCCATCTCAACGGCCTCCGCGCCGTCGAAACCGTTGCCCGTCTCGGATCGCTGGCGGCGGCGGCCGGTGAGCTCAACGTTTCCGTCAGCGCCGTCAGCCAACAGATCAGCCGTACCGAAAAACAGCTCGGCCAGGCGCTGTTCGAGCGAACGGCGAGCGGTCTGGTGCTGACCGAATTCGGCGCCGTCTTCGCGGCCCGCCTTGGTGCTGGATTTCGTGAGCTTTCACAGGCCGTGGCGCTGGCCGACGAGGCGACGCAATGCACATTGGTGGTTTCGGTGGCGCCGGCCTTTGCCTCGAAGTGGCTGTTGCCCAGGCTATCTCGCCACTTCGACCGGCATCCCAACGTGCTGCTGCGCATCGACGCTTCGGTGCGGCTGGCCAATCTCGATCACTCGGACATCGACATCGCCATCCGGCTCGGCGACGGCAAATGGCCTGGCGGGCGGGCGGAACTGCTCTTGGCGCAGGAAGTCTTCCCGGTCTGCGCGCCGGCGATCGCCCAAAAACTGAAGTCGATCGAGGACCTTGCCCAGACCTGCGCGATCACCGACGAGCGAGCGATGATCAACTGGGAAAGCTGGTTCGAGACAGCCGGCGTTCCACCCGTCACCTTCCTGAAGGGCGCGCGTTTCACAGACCCGATGCTGTGCCTGGAATCGGCAATCGCCGGCCACGGCGTGATGCTGGGCTGGCAATTGCTCGCCGCCGATGCGCTGGCCGATGGGCGGCTGGTGGCGCCGTTCGGAATCCGCGCCCAGAGCGGGCTCGGCTATTGGCTGGTGACCTCGTCCGTCAAGGCGGAAAGCCGCAAGGTCCGGGATTTCAAGCTCTGGATCAGGGAAGAGATCGAGGCAACCATGGCGCGGTTCGGGTCCGCAAACCCAGCACCCGCCGGCGCGATCGCGGTGGAAAGCACCGCGCCGCCGCTCTATGGTAGGTCGGACATCAAACTACGACAGGCAGGATCATGACCACACATTCGCGCGGCGTTTCCGCATCGATCGACCCGGTGAAGCTCGACAGGCTGGCGGAAGTCGCCATCAAGGTCGGGCTGCAATTGCAGCCAGGACAGGATCTGGTGCTGACCTCATCGATCGCGGCACTGCCGTTGACCAGGCGGATCGTCGAGCATGCCTACAAGGCCGGCGCCGGGCTGGTGACGCCGATCTTCAACGATGACGAGATGACGCTGGCCCGCTACCGTTTCGGCGCCGACGCGAGCTTCGACCGCGCCGCCGGCTGGCTTTATGAGGGCATGGCGAAAGCCTTTGCCAACAATGCGGCGCGGCTTGCCGTGCGCGGCGAGGATCCGTCGCTGTTGTCGGCACAGGACCCGGCGAAAGTGGCGCGCGCCAACAAGGCGAATTCGATGGCCTACCAGCCGGCGCTGGAAAAGATCACCGGCTTCGACATCAACTGGAACATCGTCGCCTATCCGGACCTCGCCTGGGCCAGACAGGTCTTCCCCGGCGATGCCGACGACGTTGCCGTGGTGAAGCTTGCCGATGCCATCTTCGCCGCCTCGCGGGTCGATGTGGAGGACCCGATCGGCAACTGGAAAGCGCACAACGCAGCGCTGCGCAGCCGCACCGAATGGCTCAACGGCCATAATTTCCATGCGCTGCATTTCACCGGGCCAGGCACCGACCTGACCGTTGGGCTGGCGGACGGCCATGAATGGATGGGCGGCGCCTCGACCGCCAAGAACGGCATCACCTGCAACCCCAACATCCCGACCGAGGAGGTCTTCACCACGCCGCACGCAAGGCGGGTCGAGGGTCATGTTTCCTCGACCAAGCCGCTGTCCTACCAGGGCACGCTGATCGACGACATTTCGGTGCGTTTCGAAGAAGGCAGGATCGTCGAGGCCAAGGCATCGAAGGGCGAGGACGTGCTGAAGAAGGTGCTCGATACGGATGAGGGCGCGCGCCGCCTCGGCGAGGTGGCGCTGGTGCCACATTCCTCGCCGATCTCGGCGAGCGGGCTGTTGTTCTTCAACACGCTGTTCGATGAGAACGCCGCCTGCCACATCGCGCTCGGCCAGTGCTATTCGAAGTGCTTCGTCGACGGCGCCTCGCTCAGCCAGGACGAGATCGCGGCGCGCGGCGGCAACAAGAGTTTAATCCACATCGACTGGATGATCGGCTCGGACAAGATCGACATCGATGGCGTTCACAAGGACGGCGCCCGCGTGCCCGTCATGCGCAAGGGCGAGTGGGCCTGACCCGCTTACGGAGGGTCCGATGGCCTTCGACCTAGCGGTCAAGCGTATCTACGAGCCACCCGCGCCCGATGACGGGCAACGGGTTCTGGTCGACCGAATCTGGCCACGCGGCGTCAGCAAGGAGGACGCCGCGCTGGCGCTGTGGCTGAAGGACATCGCGCCGAGCGACGATCTGCGCAAATGGTTCGGCCATGAGGCGGCGCGCTGGGCTGAGTTTCAGAAGCAGTACCGAGTTGAGTTGGACGGGAATGAATATGCGGTGGGTGAATTGCGCGGCCTGCTTCGCCACGGCAAGGTGACACTGCTCTACGGCGCGCATGATGAGAAGCACAACAATGCGGTGGCGCTGGCGGCATTTCTCAGAAAGACGGATTGAAGGGCGCCCACAATCTGTAAGGTCGGCGATTGGCCAATCTCCCCCCTTGCGGGGGAGATGCCCGGCAGGGCAGAGGGGGGTGCTGTCCCGCCGACCTGTCAGCCAATCACCGGCCAAATTCTGAGACGAACAGTCAAAGGGTGGCGATCCTTCACACCCCCCTCTGGCCTGCCGGCCATCCCCCGCAAGGGGGGAGATTGGCAGCGTCGCCTTCTCGCTACGCTACTTCACCGCCGCCTGATAAACATCAGCCTTGAACCCCACCAGAATCCGATCACCGACCTCCAGCACCGGCCGCTTGATCACGGTCGGCTTGGCCAGCATCAACGCCTTGGCCTTCTTTTCATCCAGGCCCTGCTTGTCCTTTTCCGCCAGTTCGCGAAACGTCGTACTCGCCTTGTTGAGCAGCTTTTCCCAGCCGACCTTGCCAACCCAGCCGTCAAGACGCTTGGCGTCCAGCCCCTCTGCCCTGAAATCGTGAAAACGGTAGGAAACATCATGGCCCTCCAGCCAGACGCGCGCCTTCTTGACGGTGTCGCAGGTGGTGATGCCGTAGATGATGATCGTCAAAACAGCGGCCCTTCCGATTTCGAATCTGACCGCAGATTAAGGAGCTCTGCGCGCTTTGCCAGCGGTCGCACCGGTGTCCCAGTGTTTTTGGGCTTGTCAACACTAAGGAATTTTCCTAAGTATTTTTGAGCCGCTTTCGACGACACCCGGGATGACCAATGACAAGCCTTCAGACCACAACTCCGAGCCGTCCACCGATCGACGGCATCTTTCGCGCACTGTCCGATCCGACGCGGCGACGCGTGGTGGAGCGGCTGAACCGCAGCCCTGCCTCGGTCAGCGAGCTTGCCCAACCGTTCGACATGGCCCTGCCCTCCTTCATCGAACATCTCAAAATCCTCGAAGGTTGCGGGCTGGTGCGCTCGCAAAAGACCGGCCGGGTCAGGACCTATCAACTGGCACCCGAGCCGCTGAAGCTTGCCGAAAACTGGCTGGCCGAACAGCGCACGCTGTGGGAGCGCCGCCTCGACCAGTTCGACGCCTATGTGATGACCCTCCAGGAGACAGAAAAATGATCTATCCCCTCAAGCCGGATCCCAGGCTGGACCTCGTGCTGGAGCGCGTCATCGATGCGCCGCGCGAATTGCTGTGGCGCGCCTTGACGACGCCTGAGCATGTCAAGCAATGGTTCACGCCTAGGCCTTGGATGATCACCGACTGCGAGATCGACCTCAGGCCGGGCGGTCTGTTCCGGACGCGCATGCAGTCGCCCGACGGCAATGAGGTCAACGACCGCCATTGCTGCTATCTCGAAATCGTGCCGAACGAGCGGCTGGTGTGGACGGATGCATTGTTGCCGGGTTACCGGCCGTCAGGGGAACCCTTCATCACCGCTGTCATTTCCTTGCAGCCGGACGGCAAGGGCACGCGCTACACCGCCACCGCCATCCATGGCGACGAGGCGACCCGCAACAACCATGAAGAGATGGGTTTCTTCGACGGCTGGGGCACGGTGGCCGATCAGCTTGCGCAGTACGTGAAGACCATTTGAGCCTCTCACATGGCGGCCTGGGACATCGTCCCGGCCGCCATGCTTATTTTTCAACCTTCAGCGACGAGACCGAGCTCCCGCAAGCCGATGGTATTTCACGGCCTCAATAATAGAAGCGCTCTTCGGTGATCTTGCCGTTTTTGACCGTGTAGAGGCCAACTTCATCCATGGTGACACGCTCGCCGGTAGCCTTGGGCGTTATGTCGAACTTGAAGCGCACCGCGAACTGGTCTCCGTTGACGTAGGGGCCCTCGACCGAGCCGCCATGCACTTCATTGTTCTCCTGCCACCATTGGCCCTTCTGCCTGAGCGCCTCCTTGCCATGGGAGATGGCCATCGGCCCCGCCATGGCTTCGAGACTGATTATATCATCGGCGTTGTACTTCTCGGCAGCAGCTTCGTTATCGCCCTGCTTGAGCAGCTCGGTGAAATCCTTGGCAATTTCCGCGATGGTCATTTGTATTCCTCGTGTCAGACGCACTGCAAATGGGGAACAGCTTGCTGGCCTGCCATCGTCGGAACGTGCGGTAGCTGACAATCCGTGTCAGGACGGATCGCCCAGCTTGCGAACTATGATGCCACATGGCAAAGGCCAACGATCCAGGAAGAGGTATTTTGTCAGGCCGCGCAGGCTGTGAACAAAGATGAAGTCATGGGCAACGAAGCTGATCGGTTCGATGGGCTGCCGAGAGATGAACTTTTGATCGTAGGCAAGTGTCAGATGCGGAACGAAATGATCCGACGCTTTGAGCCCATTCCTGAGCATCTCGACACCAAGCAATTTGTGAAGTTCAAAAACCGGTCCATCATCGGCGAGAAGCACAAATGGGCGATGAGGTGGCCTGCCCCTTGTTGCCGGGCGACCGGGAAAGCTGCCGACGTGGCCAAACGTGACCTCGAAAGCAGGCATGTGGACACGCTGACCCGATCTAGATCCCGCAAAGACGGTCCTGGACCGTAACCGCTTGTAGTCGCCGGCATGTTGCAGGCTCGGATGGAACCGTTCAACCGACAGCAGCGATTCACCGACTTCATGTCGATGACAAAGCTGGGTCTGCAGATTGGCGAATGAACCATAGTCCTTCGGCTGCAAGAACAACCCGAAGAAGGCACGATCCGGCCGCTTCGGTTGCCACGGAGGCTCTGGTATGCCGAAATCGAATTCACCTTGCCGATACATACTCATACGCCCGGCGAAGAACGCTCCTGTTTCTCGTCTACGATTAGAACAAAACAGGAACAACTCTTGGAGTCAAGCGTGAATTTGGTCGATGAACTAACCTGGCAGCACCGGGCAATTGGCGCCACGGCGCAGGCTGATATGCGCCACGTCGCCGACCTGGAATTGAAAACCCTCGGCCTGGCGCGGCGCGTCTATGACAACAGGTGCCCCCCGCCCGAGTTCAGCGTGCAGACGCAACGTGCGGCCGTGAAAGACGATGCTGTTGACGCGTGCCGGCGCTGTGCCGGGCGCGGCCTCGGTCATCGCCAGGAGATCTTCCGGCCGCACGCCGACGGTGTGCATGGCATCCTCGGCGAGAGCTTCGCCGGTTTCAGAAATGGCCTCCAGCGGCAGGGCGCCGGCGGCGAAGCGCAGGCGATCGCCGTCTCGGCCAACGAAGCGCGACTGCAGGAGATTCATGGTGCCGATGAAGCTCGCCACAAACTTCGTGGCGGGCCGGTCATAAAGTGTGGCCGGCGGCGCAATCTGCTCGATGCGGCCCTTGTTCATGACGACGATGCGGTCGGAGATCGACAGCGCTTCGGTCTGGTCGTGGGTGACCATGACGAAGGTGGTGCCGAGCCGCGACTGCAGCCGCTTCAGTTCAACCTGCATCTGTTCGCGCAGATGCGCATCGAGCGCCGACAACGGCTCGTCGAGCAGTAGCACGCGTGGTTCGCAGACGATGGCACGCGCCAGTGCGACACGCTGGCGCTGGCCGCCCGACAGTTCGGAGACGCGGGCGCCAAGCTTGTCCGCGAGGCCGACCATGTCAAGGGCTTCGCCGGCGCGCTTTGCCTGTTCGGCTCCAGACAGTTTGCGCAGCGATAGGCCAAAGCCGACATTTTCGGCGACATTCATGTGCGGGAACAGTGCGTAATCCTGGAACACGGTGTTGACCGGCCGGTCGAACGGCCGAAGGGCCGTGATATCGCGACCATCGAGCAACACCTTGCCGCTCGACGGGCTTTCGAAACCGGCGATGACGCGCAGGCTGGTGGTCTTGCCGCAACCCGACGGCCCGAGCAGCGTGACAAACTCGCCGCTGATAATGTCGAGATCGACGGCGTCGAGCCCGACGATGCCGCCAGGAAAAATCTTCGAGACCGCCTGTAGCCGCACAAGTGGATCAGGCGCCATCGCGAACCTCGGATGGCTTCGTGGTGTTGACCCAGAGGATATGGCAACGCTCGGCGCCTGGATTGCGGAAGGCATGCAAAAGCGTGCTCTTGAACGCAAAACTGTCGCCGGTCTTCAGCACGTAATTTGTCGAATCAACCACCAGTTCGACCTCGCCGGCCAGCACGAAGCCGAATTCATGACCGGCATGCGCATAGGCCTCCGCGGTGCCGCCGCCGGCTTCCACCGTCACCAGCATGCCGGTCAGCGTCGCGCCCGGCGGCGACAGCAGCGCCTTGGCAATGCCTTCCGACTTGACCGGGATTTGCCGTCGCTTGTCGGCACGCACGCAATAGAGATCGTTGACGGCATCGTTGCCGTCGGCGATCAGCGCCGACGGCTCGATGTCGAGGGCGGCGGCGAGCGGCCAGATCACCTTGACGCGCAGCGAGGACATGCCGCGTTCGATCTGGCTCAACGCACCGATCGACACGCCGGCTTTTGCCGCAAGATCGGCCAGCGACAGGTTGCGCTCCAGCCGCAGCGCCCGCACGCGCCGGCCGACCCGCACATCGGCATCGTCCTTCGGCTTCTCAGCAGCTTCGTCCAGTATGTCCATCAATTCCCGACCTCGTTTGCAGTGTCTCGGGTGACACCGCGTGGCTGACGCCGCGCGGTGCTCTAGGGTTCAGCCGCCTGCCTTGACCTTTTCGAACATCTTGGCGAGGTCGTCATTCTGTTTCATCGGTCCGGTGAAGATGGTGGTCTTCAGCATCACTTCCGGGTCGGATGGCAGCTGCAATTTCTCCAGCTCCTCCTTCGGCACGGTGGCAAAAGCGGAGCTCAGCGAACTGCCATAGCCATAGGCCTCGATCAGGTATTTGCCGGAGTCGGCTTCCAGCCGGCTGTTGATGAAGTCATAGGCGAGGTCGACATTCTTGGCGTCCTTGAGCATGACGAAGCCGCAGGCCCAGGTCAGCATGCCCTCCTTCGGCTTCATGAACTCGACCGGCACGCCCTGCTTCTTCAGCGAGGTGGCCGACGCGTTCCAGGTCATGGCGGCGACCAATTGGCCGCTGGCCAGCGCCTGTTCGACGGAGGTCATGTCGGTGGTGTAATTGGAGAGCAGCGGGCGCTGCTCGCGCAGCTTCTCGGCCACCTTGTCCATTTGCTCCGGCGTCATGTCGAACGGATTAACGCCGGCGAGCAGTGCGGCAACGACCGGCGTGTCGTGCACCGCGTCGATCGTCGCCATGCGACCGGCATACTGCTTGTCCCACAAAAGGTTCCAGCTCGCTTCCGGGTTCTTCACCAGGTCGGTGCGGTAGAGGATCGAGGTGTTGCCCCAGTCCCATGGCACCATCCAGACCTTGCCGTCGCCGGCCTGCAGGTCGGGCAGGTTCTTGAACACCGGGAAGATCGAGTCCCAGTTCTTGATCCGCTTGGTGTCGATCGGCTGCAGCAGGCCTTCCTTGTTCCAGCGCGCCACCTTGTCATAACAGGGATGCGCGATGTCGGGGCGGAAGCCGGCCTTGACCTTGGTGAAGGCGTCATCGTCGTCACCGAAGATCGAGGCCTCGACGCCGTCGGGGTGCGCGGCGAGGAAGCTCTTGTTGAAATCGGGCAGTTCATAGCCCGACCAGGTGAAATATTGCAGCTTGTCGCCGGCGAAAGCGACGGTCGACGACAGCGCCAGCGCGAACGCCGTCAATCCAGCGCAAACAGTCTTTGCAGAGATCGATTTCAGGTCGAATGCCATTGCAGTTCTCCTCTCTTGGTTTGTTTTGGTTGTGACGGATCCGCGGGCTTTGGCGCCGTGGCGGACAAGCCGCGATGGCGCAGGATTTCAGCCGCTGCAGCGATGATGAAGGACACAGCCAGGATCGACGTGCCCAGCGCCATCACCGTCGGCAGCGACTTTGGAAAACGCAGCTGGCTCCAGATGTAGAGCGGCAGCGTCGGCTCGGTGCCGGCCAGGAAGAAGACGACAATGAATTCGTCGAAGGAGATCAGGAAGGCCAGCATGAAGGCCGAAACGATGGCCGGCAGGCTGAGCGGCAGCATGATCCGCCGGAACGTCGTCCAGTCGGAGGCGCCGAGATCGAGCGCCGCCTCGCGAATGGTTTTCGGGATGGCGGCGAAGCGGCTGCGCATGATCACCACGGTCGTCGGCAGCGCCACCAATATGTGACCGAGAACGATGGCGATGCGCGATGGCCCCAGACCAATGAGATTGATGAGGATCAGCAGCGATATGCCGACGATGACGCCGGGGATCAGGATTGGCAGCCGGGCGATGGCGCTGATGGTGGCGGCCAGCGGCGAGCGGCCGTAGAGGTCCATGTAGGATACGGTGATGCCGCACAGCGTCGCACTCGTGGCGGCAATGGCGCCGATGACGAGGCTGTTCAGGAGTGCACCGGTCAGCGCCGAATTGCCGAACAAAGTCGCGTACCATTGCAAGGTGAAGCCTTGCAGCGGAAACGCTGCCTGGATCGAGTTGTTGAAGGAAAACAGCGGGATCAGCAGCACCGGCAGATAGAGAAAGACCAGATAGGCGACGACGTAGACGCCGAGCCAGCGGCCGCCTCCCTGCGTGCGTGCAGCGCTCATGTGCGGCTGCCAAATCTGCGGTCGGCGAAACGCGCGACCAGCACCACGCACAGGATGACCAGCATGACGGCGACGGAGAGTGCGGCGCCAAACGGCCAATCGTTGGCCTTGCCGAATTGCGCCTGGATCAGCGTGCCGATCATGGTGCTGGCCGGGCCGCCGACGAGCGCCGGCGTGACATAGTCACCGACCGTCGGCACGAAGACGACAAGGGCTGCCGCCAGCACGCCCGGCATCGAATTGGGCAGCACGACACGGCGGAAAGAGGTGAAGGGCCGCGCGCCGAGATCGGAAGCGGCCTCGATCAGCGATTTCGGGATGGTGTCCAGCGCCACGTAGATCGGCAGGATGGCAAAAGGCGCGTAGGCGTGCGCCAGCGTGACGACGACGGCGGCCGGCGTGTTGAGAAAGGCCAATGTCGGCTCGGACCAGATGCCGCTTTCGATCAGCGCCGAGTTCAAAACGCCATTGTAGGCGAGCACGATCTTCCAGGCGAAGACGCGCAGGAGATAGCTGGTCCAGAATGGCAGCGTCACCAGAAACAGCAGAAGGCCGCGCCGCCGGCCGGCGTGGAAGGCAAGATAGTAGGCGACGGGATAGGCAGTGACGACGGTCGCCAGCGTGACCAGAGCGGCAATGATCAGCGAACGCAGCGTCACCGTCCAGTACAGCGGATCGGACACCACAGTTGCGAAGTTCGCCAAGCTGAAACCGGCACCGAGCAGCGAACCGTCATTGTTGCGGAAGGCGAGGAAAAGCACGAGGCCGAGGGCAAACAGGATCAGCAGGAAAGTGACCAGAGCGCCCGGGAGCAGCATGGCGACCCGGAAGCCCTGAGAAGACCGGGCCTCTGGCGCTGATGTTGCAACTAGGGTCGACATCGACCTGCCTATCGGAATTTGAAATTGGCTTAGAGTTTTTCATATCCATGAAACTGTCAAGCGGAATCCCAAACGGAAACCCATTGACAGGAATTGCTTTGGTCAGCGCTCCAACGCATCGAGCAGCCGGTACCAGGCGATGGTCGCGGCGACGCCGACTTGGCGGAAGGCGTGAAACGGGATCGGTCGGATCGGCGAGACCGGGAAGGGCAAATGCCTGGCGTCGCCACTTTGGAGATAGCCGGCGATGCGCTCGCCAAGAGCGGTCATCAGGCCGACACCACGACCCTGGCAGCCGACCACGGCGAGCAGGCCCTGCTCCGGCTCGTGGATGTGCGGCAGATGGTCCGGCGTCATCGCCACGCGGCCGAACCAGCGCTTCTCGATGGCGATGCCGGACAGCATGGGATAGAGCCGCCGCAGCGCCCGCTCGAGATGCGCCCAGTCGCTGGCGCTCGTCGGCAGCGCCATGCGACCCCGCCCGCCAAGCACCAGCCGGCCGTCGGCGCTCTTGCGGTAGTAGACGAGGATGCGCCTGGAGTCCGACACCGCCTGCCCTTCCGGCAGGATCGGGGCCGCCTGACCGGACGACAGCGGTGCTGTGGCGATCTGAAAAGAATGCAGCGGCACGATCGTCTGCGCAAGGCCGGGGATCAGACCGTCCGTATGGGCGTTGGTCGCCAGAACGACCGCCTTTGCCTGCAATTCCAGGCCATTTTCGGTCGAAATACGCCAAACGCCGGCGGTCTTGGTGAGCCGCACGACCTTTTCGCGCTCGGCTACCCTCACGCCAGCCGCGGTCGCGACACGGGCGAGTTCAGATGTGTAAGCGAGCGGATCGATAACACCGGCGCGGCGATCGAGCCAGCCGCCGAGATAGCCCTGCGCACCGGTCTTGGCCGCGATCTCCGCTGCGTTCAGCAACTGGACATCCGCGCCCCGTGCGCGCCATTGCCGGTCACGGTTTCCCGCCGCCTTCAGCGCGGCCTCGGTGTGCGCCGCCTGGATCCAGCCATTGCGAACGAACGGCACCGCCAGCTTCTCGTCGCGGATCAGCTCGAACACCGCATCGGCGGTCGACGCCGCAAAATTGACAAGCGCCTCGCCGCGCTCAAGGCCAAAATGCTCCAGCAGCCATTCCGGATCGTATTTCAGGCCGGGAATGACCTGACCGCCATTCAAGCCTGATGCGCCCTGGCCGATCTCGCCGGCGTCCAGCACCTGCACCGACAGGCCAAGCCGGGCGGCATGCAAGGCGGTCGATAAGCCCATGATGCCACCGCCAACAATGGCGAGATCGACACGTTCGCCATTGGGAAGCGATTGAAACGTGGAAGCTGCCTGTGGCTTGAGCCAGATCGGATCGGAGAATGCTGTCGCCAAGGGTCACCTGAATGCGCTGCGATTGGTGAAAATCCTAGTCAGAATTTCACATTTTTGAAAGAGCACTCCGGCTTTCGTCTGTGGACTGCCGCCGAGGCGATCGGAGACCCAGAGTTCCGATCGCCTGCGACGGGATAGACCTTTGACGGGAATCCGGTGAAAGTGCCGCGCCGATCCGGCCGCCCACATTGACGATCACTTCGCCACATTGTCGATCACTCAGAGGACAGAGCGCTATGACGAACCCGACCCACCTGCCCACCGAGGGCCTTTTTGTCGGACGCGCCAGAGGTAGCGATGCCGCATACCCGCTGGTCGTCACGGTGCGCGATGGCACGGTCTTCGACATCACCTCGCGTGCGGCACCAACCATGCGAGACCTTTGCGAGATGGCTGACCCCGCTGGGCATGTCCGCTCGGCCGAGGGCAGACCGATCGGATCGCTCGATGACATCGCCGCCAACAGTTTTGAGACCGGGCGCGATCCAGCAAAACCCTACCTGCTCTCCCCGGTCGACCTGCAGGCGGTCAAGGCATCGGGCGTCACCTTCGTCGTCAGCCTGCTGGAACGGGTGATCGAGGAACAGGCGCGCGGTTCGGCTGAAAAAGCCGACGCCATCCGCGCCGACATCGCAGGACTGATCGGCCACGATCTGTCGAAGCTGAAACCCGGTTCGCCCGAAGCGATGGAGATCAAGGCCAAGCTGATTTCGCGCGGCGCCTGGTCGCAATATCTGGAAGTGGGCATCGGCCCCGACGCCGAGATCTTCACCAAGTGCCAGCCGATGGCCTCGGTGGGCTTCGGCGCCGATGTCGGGCTGCACCCGGTGTCGACCTGGAACAATCCGGAACCCGAGATCGCCATGATCGCCGCCTCCAGCGGCAGGATCGTCGGCGCGACCATCGGCAACGACGTCAATCTGCGCGACGTCGAAGGGCGTTCGGCGCTGCTGCTCGGCAAGGCCAAGGACAACAATGCCTCGGCCTCGCTCGGTCCCTTCATCCGCCTGTTCGACGACAAATTCTCCATCGATGACGTCAAGCGCGCCGTCGTGCGCCTGAAAGTCGAGGGCGAGGACGGGTTCTCGTTGGAGGGCGCAAGCTCGATGGCCGAGATCAGCCGCTCGCCGGAGGAACTGGTCGCCGCGGCCATGGGGCCGCACCACCAGTATCCGGACGGGCTGGCGCTTTATCTCGGCACCATGTTCGTTCCGTCCAAGGATCGAGGCGAGAAGGGCAAGGGGTTTACTCACAAGGTCGGCGACATCGTCACCATCTCGTCGGAGAAATTCGGTGCGCTGGTCAACCGGGTGCGGCTTTCGCCCGACTGCCCGCACTGGACCTATGGCGCCAGCCATCTGATGCGGGAGCTAGCCAGAGCCGATCTGATCTAGCAACTGGTATCGTCGACGCCCTGCCAGGGCGCTACGGACCTGGTCCCGTGGGCGTAGGATGATCGCCGGCGTGACCCTTGTCGACGCAGGCCGCGTTCGCGCGACCCGAAACAATCACACCAATTATCCGACAGTCGGAAAATCACCTCAACTGATGCAATCTGATGGGACCGCTGATGACGACCCGTCAGGCGCCCACTACACCTGCAGATGGAGGCTTGCCATCCGTCGAAAAAGGGGATGCTCTGACGCATTCAACCGGCGCTGGCAAAAAGACGCTGAACAAGGGACGGATTTTGAACTGACCATCTACAAACGGGAGGAAATCAAATGCTGACACGGCTAAGACTTGTTCTATACGGCCTGTTGGTGGCGCTGATGGTGATACCAGCAGCGGCACAGGCCAAGACGTTCTATTGGATTTCGCATGGCGGCCCAGCCGATCCGGTCTGGACTTACTTCCTGGCCGGCGCCAAGCAGTGGGCCAAGGACACCGGCAACACGGTCAACACCTCGTTCCACAATGGCGATGTGGCCTCGCAGCAAGAAGCGGTTCGCGCCGCCCTCTCCGCCAAGGCCGATGGTATCGTCACGACGAGCCCTGATCCGGGCAGCCTGATCGAGATCGTCAAGGAAGCGCGTGCGGCGAAAGTGCCGATCATCAATTTCAACACGCCTGATCCGAAAGCCGACTTCAACGCCTATGTCGGCGGCGACAATGTCACCTTCGGCAAGCACTGGGCGCAATACCTGGTCGACAAGGGCCTGGTGAAGAAAGGCGACTTCGTCTGGATGCCGGTCGAAATCCCCGGCGCCACCTATGGCGTGCAGGAAGAAGAAGGCATCAAGAGCGTCTTCGAGCCGCTCGGCATCACCTATGAAATCACCGAAGCGACGCTCGACCAGGCTGAAGTGATCAACCGCATGGTCGACTACCTCACTGCCAACAAGGCCAAGGTCAAGGCGATCATCGGCCTAGGCGATCTCGTCACCGGCTCGATCAAGCGGGTGTTCGACCAGGTCGGCATCAAGCCGGGCGAAATCCCGGTTGTCGGCTGGGGCAACTCGCTCGACACCACCCAGGAAGTGCTTAACGGCTATGTCAATGCCGGCCAGTGGCAGGACCCGCAGGCGACCAGCTATGTCGCGCTTTCGCTGGCCAATATGGCCGCCGGCGGCATTCCTCCGGGCTTCAACGTCATCACCGGCGCGCTCTACGAAAAAGACACCGCGCAGATCTACGACGACATCCTGTCCGGCAAGTAACATCCAATCTCAACAGTCGCGGCCGCCCAACGGTCGCGACTGACTCTCCATTTCGCCGAGCCCTTCGCACGCGATGTGCAACGCTCAGCCTTCCACTCATGTCGCGGATTGCCTGTGGAAAATCATTCGCTCGTCCAACGCCTGATCGCACGGCCGGAATTCGGCCCTTTCGTGCTGCTCGTCGTCGAGATCGCCGTTTTTTGGAGTTTCAACCACGACTTCCTGTCGCCGCAGAACATCTCCAACACGCTGGCCTTCACGGTCGAGCTCGGCCTGATCGCGCTGGCGATGACGCTGTTGATGACGTCGGGCGAGTTCGACCTCTCGGTCGGTTCCCTGTTCGGCTTCTCGCCGGTCTTGATGTGGACCCTGTTCAACAGCGGCCTGACCTCCCTTGAGGTCGGCTTTGTCGCCGCGCTGCTGGTCGCCGCCATCATCGGGCTGGTCAATGGCTGGTTCGTGACGCAGCTCAAGATCCCATCCTTCCTGGTGACGCTCGGCATGCTGCTTGTGGTGCGCGGCACCGCCCTTTTCGTCACCGACGGTTTTCCGCAGCGCACCTGGAGTGCGGAGGGCAGCTGGCTGGCCGAAGCGCTGGTCGGCGATTTCTTCATCGGACCGTTCCGCATCTACATGTCGCTGTTCTGGTTCATCGCCGCGGCGATCGCGCTCGGCTATGTGCTGACGCAAAGCCGCACCGGCAACTGGATCCAGGCGGCCGGCGGCAACCCGAGTGCTGCAAGGGCGCGCGGCGTCAATGTCAGCGGCGTCAAGATCGGCCTGTTAGTGCTGTCGTCGGTCATGGCTTCGCTTGCCGGCGTCATCTCGTCGCTGCGCACCTCGGCGGCCAACCCCAACAGCGGCACCGGCTATGAACTGGAAGTCATCGCCATGGTGGTGATCGGCGGTACCGCGCTGACCGGCGGGCGCGGCACGATCATCGGCACCGTGCTCGGCATCCTGATCCTGCGCGTGATGCGCAACGGCATCGTGCTGATCGGCGTGCCCGGTCTTGCCTACAACATCTTCATCGGCGCCATCATCCTTGGCATGATGGCGCTGCATTCATGGCTGGAACGCCGGCATCAGGCAGGGACTTGAACCATGGCCGAGCCACTGATCCGCATGACGAACATCCGCAAGTCCTACGGCCGCGTGCAGGCGCTGGAGGATGCCAATTTCCACGTCAATGAACGGGAGATCGTCGGCTTGCTCGGCGACAATGGCGCCGGCAAGTCGACGCTGATCAAGGTGCTCTCGGGTGCCGTTCCGCTGACCAGCGGCGACATCTTCATCCGCGGCAACAAGGTGAGCCTGCGCAGCACCAGCGACGCCATCGCCCACGGCATCGAGACCATCTACCAGGACTCGGCGCTGGTCACGCAACTGTCGATCGCCCGCAATCTGTTCCTCGGACGCGAGCCGATCAAGTCGCCGCGCTTTCTCAACCGGATGGACCAGGACGCGATGAACACGGTTGCCCGCGACTTGCTCAAGCAGGTCGGCATCTCGAAGAACATCCCGCCGACGACGCCGATCGGCTCGCTCTCCGGCGGCGAGCGCCAGGCGGTGGCGATCGCGCGCGCCATGCATTTCGACAGCGACCTGATCATTCTCGACGAGCCGACCAACAATCTCGGCGTCGCCGAAACACAGGGTGTGCTGAGCTTCGTGCGCAGCGCCCGCGATTCCGGCCATTCCTGCATTTTCATCGCCCACAACATCCACCATGTCTTCCAGGTGGTCGACCGCATCGTCGTCATGCGCCGGGGCAAGGTGGTTGCTGACGACATAGACCCCAAGAAGACCAGCGTGGCGGAGGTCGAACGGATCATTACCGGCATGTCGGACAAGGAGATCCGCGATGCCATCGCCGATGGCAAGCCATCGCACTGAGAATGGTGATGGGCGGCAATCACCCGTCACCTCAGATCGCATCGCTTGTCTGACGCGCCATCGCATGGCGAACAGGATTGCAGCATGTGGGTTACGGCATGAAAGCCACTGTCTCCGATATCGCTCGTAGCTGCGGGCTGTGGGTTACGGCATGAAAGCCACTGTCTCCGATATCGCTCGTAGCTGCGGGCTATCGACCGCAACGGTCGACCGGGTGCTCAACAACCGGCCGGGTGCGAGTGCGGCCAACCGCCAGCGCGTCATGGAGGCGGCCAAGCAAGTCGGCTATCTGCCGGTCGCCGATCAGGTGACGCTACCCTCGCGGCCCGCCCACCTTGAATTCCTGCTGCCGATCGGCAGCAATGCCTTCATGCGCGATCTCGCCGGGCACATCGAGGACTACGCCGCGCGCCTGCCGCTTGTTGCCTCGTGCCGGATCCATAACCTCGCCGGTATCTCGCCGAACGCGCTGCAGAGCGCTGTCGAAAACCTTTCGCTCAGGGCCAATGGCGTCGGTGTCATCGCCGTCGATCATCCGCGTACGCGCAACATCCTGCACGACATCGTCGATGCCGGCATGCGCCTGGTGACGCTGGTGTCCGATGTTCCGGCGGCACCGCGCGCGGCCTATGTCGGCATCGACAACCGGGTGGCGGGACGAACGGCGGCGCTGCTGATGGGACGCTTCCTTGGCGGCCGAATCGGTCATCTGGCGATGGTCGTCGGCTCACGTTCCTATCGCGGCCACGAGGAACGCGAAATGGGTTTCCGCTCGGTGCTCAGTGAGGAGTTTCCCAATCTGACCGTCAGCAGCGCCGTCGAGGTCAACGACGAGCCCGATGCCAGCTACACCGAGACCATGAAGGCGCTGCACGACGAGCCGGAGATGCTCGGCATCTATTGCGTCGGAGCTGGGCATTCGGGCGTTGCAAAGGCGATCCGCGAGGCCAGGCCGAACCGCAAGCCGGTGTTCATCTGCCACGACTTGACCAAGGACACGCGTGGTCATCTCGTCGACGACCTGCTCGATGTCGTCATCGACCAGAATGCCAGGCTGATCGCGGAACAGTCGGTCATTCGCCTGCTCGGCTCGATTGCCTCCTCGGCACCCTATCTGACGCGCAAGTTCATCGAACCGCGCTTGATCTTCAGGGAAAACGTCCCCGTGCAGTAATGCGAAATGGCTTGGCTAAACCGGGTTTCCGGATTTGTACGATAATTGGCACGGCAAATCTGCACAGCAGCTATGCAAGTTTCTTTGTTGCCGAATCGTTGGGCAACTCGTAGGTTCTGGTTGTCGGCCATCTACTCCTCCCAGATGCGATGCCGACGCTGAATGGGGTGCACCTCCTCCCGCGCCACATTCGAAAATCGAGCCCGCTGCCATCTCCTCCCGGCAGCGGGCTTTTTTCGTTTGGCCGGCAGGAATGGCGGTACAGCGACACCAAAGCACGCCCAGTCATCGCAGATGGAATGACGCACGTTGACAGGCCACGGGTCCCGTCAACCGGCGGCGGCGCCCCGGAAAGAAGCGATCAATCCTTCAGCCATGCGCACGAACTGCGTGCTCGGACCTTCCGAACCCACGGTCTGTACACTAACCCGCGCACCCTCGAGCAGAAGCGACAGCGTATCGGCGAGCAGTTCAGCCTGGCCGATGCCCGCGTCCCGACATAGCGTCACAAGGCGCTCGCGCTGGGCTTCTTTGAGTTCCTTGATCACCAGCCTGGCCGGATGGTCCGGCTCGGTCAGTTCAGCGGCGGCGTTGGCCATGTCGCAGCCGCGCCCGTCCGCATTGAGCATGGCAGCCGCCTTGCGAACCCAGGCATGCAGCTGGGCAAGCTTGTCACCAGGAAATTCGGCATCGAACGCATCCCACATAGCGCCGGCCTTGGCCGCATTGGCGCGCAGGCATTCGACGATCAGTTCGTCCTTGGATTCGAAGTGACGATAGAGCGTCATCTTGTTCGTGCCGGCAGCTTCGGTGATGGCGTCGACGCCGACGCCCTTGATGCCATGCTTGTGGAACATGTCGCGTGCTGTCTCCAGGATCCGATCCCGGGGACGAGAGCGCTCCACGATGCCGTCTGTCATCATGATCTCCTTTCGTTTCCAAAAAACCCTCGGCCACCTCTTGACTAGGGTGTTACCGGTCTGTAACTTCCAGAATGTTACTTACTGGTAACACCTATATCGTCCACCGTCAATAACAAGGCCGTGAACGGCCCTGCCAGACGAGAGGGGCGAGAAACTGCCAATCATGCGGCCTCGGCCGGTGAAAAGATGAAAACGGTTCGCGAGCATGTGCTGCGAATCGACAGACAAGGAGCCGGCCAATGCCACAGCGCCGCGATCTTACCATAGATGAGGCCGTCCGGGATCCGATGATCCGGCTGGTCATGAAAGCCGATGGCGTCGACCCGCGCGCCTTCGAGACGATGCTGCGCTCGCTTGCCGATGCGCAGCGCAACGAGGTGCCGTTGCTGCATTCGCGGGACGACCTCGGTGACAAGCGCGGTCAAAGACTGTCCAGCGTCGCCAGCGCCTTCGGGCGGGCAAGAGCAGCCGGGGAGGCTTGCGTCTCGTGGTAAACTTTTTCATCCACCGTCCGATCTTCGCCTCCGCGATCGCCATCATCATGGTGCTCGCCGGGTCGATTTGTTATTTCCTGCTGCCCGTCTCGCAGTTTCCCGACATCACGCCGCCGCAGGTCGTGGTCAGCGCCCACTATCCAGGCGCCAGCGCACAAGTGGTGGCCGACACGGTGACGACGCCGCTGGAGCAGCAGATCAACGGCGTGCAGGGCATGACCTACATGTCGTCGACGAGCTCCAATGACGGCTCCTCGACCATCACCATCACCTTCGATGTCGGCTATTCGCTGAGCACCGCCGCCGTCGACGTGCAGAACCGCGTCTCGCAGGCCGCCTCGTCGCTGCCGGCGATCGTCAACCAGGGCGGCGTGACGATCAAGAAGCAGAACCCGAACTTCGTCCTCATCGTCAACCTGACTTCGCCCGACAGTTCAGTCGATCCGGTGGCGCTGAGCAATCTTGCCTATCTGCAGGTGGTCGATCCGCTGAAGCGCCTGCCCGGCGTCGGCGATGTGCAGATCTTCGGCGAGCGGCGCTATTCGATGCGCGTCTGGCTCGATCCCGACAAGCTCGCCAATCTCGGCATCACCGCCGTCGATGTGCAGAACGCCATCGCCGAGCAGAATGTCCAGGTGGCGGCCGGCAAGATTGGCCAATCGCCGGCACCCGCCGGCACCGCCTTCGAGATGCAGGTCAACGCCGTTGGCCGGTTGAGCGATCCAAAGGAATTCGGCGACATCGTCGTGCGCGCCAATACCGACACCGGCTCGCTGGTCAGGCTGCGCGACGTCGCCCGCATCGAGCTCGGCGCGCTGCAATATTCGTCGTCGGCCTTCTTCGGCAAGGACCCGACGGTGGTGCTTGCCGTCTACCAGATGCCCGGCTCCAACGCGCTCGATCTGCAGCAGCGCGTCAAGGACAAGATGCAGGAGCTGTCGGGCCGCTTCCCGAAGGGCGTGTCCTATGCAATGCACTACGACACGACGCGCTTCGTCTCGGCATCGATGCATGACGTGCTGATCACGCTCGGCGAAGCGCTGGTGCTGGTCGTCGCCGTGGTGTTCCTCTTCCTGCAAAGCTGGCGCACGACGATCATCCCGACCATCGCCATTCCGGTGTCGCTGGTGGCGACGCTGGTCGTCATGGAGATGCTCGGCTTCTCGCTCAACATGCTCTCCCTGCTCGGCATGGTGCTGGCGATCGGCCTCGTCGTCGACGACGCCATCGTCGTGGTTGAGAATGTCGAACGACAGCTGGAGGCCGGGCTCAAGCCGCTTGCGGCGACCAAGGCCGCAATGCGCGAGGTCACCGGACCGATCATCGCCACCACCGCGGTGCTGATGGCGGTGTTCGTGCCGGTCGCCTTCATTCCCGGCGTCTCCGGCAAGCTCTACAACCAGTTCGCGCTGACCGTGGCGATCTCCGTCGGCATCTCCGCCTTCAACTCACTGACGCTCAGTCCCGCGCTCAGTGCGGCCTTCCTGCGCCATCGCGGCGAGACGCAGTTCGCCCCGTTCCGCTGGTTCAACGCCGGCTTCGACAGGCTATCGCACGCCTACGCCAATGGCGTACGCATTCTCATCCGCTTGCGCTGGATCATGCTCGGCCTGTTCGCGGCCGGCCTGGTCGCCACCTACTTCGTCTGGCAGCGGCTGCCCTCGACCTTCCTTCCGGTCGAGGACCAGGGCTATTTCTTCGTCGTCATCCAGTTGCCCGACGGCGCGTCGCTGGAACGCACCGACGCGGTGGCGCAGAAGGCGCGCGACATCCTGCAGGCGACGCCCGGCGTCGAGATTGTCGGCTCGATCAGCGGCCTGAATTTCCTGACCAGTGCGGCGCAGTCGAATTCGGCGGTCGAATTCGCCATCCTGAAGCCCTGGGAGGAGCGCGGCCCCGACCAGAGCGCGTCGAAGCTCGTCGCCGATGTGCGCGGCAAGCTGATGCAGATCCCGGAAGCTTTCGCGCTGAGCTTCGATCCGCCGTCTATCCCGGGTATCGGCACCACAGGCGGCTTCGAATTCGTCGTCGAGGATCTGACCGGCCGCGGCAGTTCAGCCCTCAACGATGCGACGCAAGCCGTGATTGCCGAGGCGCGCAAGCAGCCGGAAATCAACCCGCAGCAGCTGTTCTCGCCGTTCTCGACCTCGACGCCGCAGTTCAACTACGACCTCGACCGCAGCAAGGCCAAACTGCTCGGCCTCAACCTGCCCGATGTCTTCAACACGCTGCAGATCTATCTCGGCTCGCTCTACGTCAACGACTTCAACCTGTTCGGCCGCACCTTCCGGGTGACCATCCAGGCCGACAAGGATGCACGTGCGGGTGCCGCCGACATTTCGCGGCTCTATGTGCGCAATGCCTCCGGCGGCATGGTGCCGCTCTCGACGCTGGGCAAACTCGTGCCCTTCGTCGGCCCGGAGACCGTCCCGCATTACAACAACAATGCCTCGGCCTCGATCAATGGCGGTGCCGCACCCGGCTTTTCCTCAGGCCAGGCGGTTGCCGCGATGGAACGGGCCGCTGCCATTGCGCTGCCAAGGGATTTCGGTTTCGAATGGACCGGCATCACCTTCCAGGAGCTCAAGGCAGGATCGATCGCGTCCGTCGTCTTCGGCCTCGCCATCGTCTTCGTCTTCCTGATCCTGGCGATGCAGTATGAGAGCTGGGCGATGCCGTTCATGGTGCTGTTGGCGGTGCCACTGGCCCTGTTCGGCGCCTTCGTGGCCTTGTTGCTGCGCGGTATGCAGATCGACGTCTACTCGCAGATCGGCTTCGTCATGCTGATCGGCCTGGCGGCCAAGAACGCGATCCTGATCGTCGAATTCGCAAGGCGACGGCGCGAGGAAGGCCTCAGCATCGTCGACGCGGCGATGGAGGCGGCACGGCTCAGGCTGCGGCCGATCCTGATGACGGCCTTCGCCTTCATCCTCGGCGTGCTGCCGCTGATGTTTGCGACCGGCGCCGGTGCGGCAAGCCGGCAGTCGATCGGCACCACCGTGTTCGGCGGCATGGTCGCGGCGACCATCCTGTCGCTGGTGTTCGTGCCGGTGTTCTACGCGGTCATCGAACAGCTGCGCGAACGCCGCGGCAGTGACGAGCTCGCCTCTCAAGACAATGAACCAACGACTGAGCACGCTATCCCGCCCCTGGCGGAAGCGGCCGAATAAGATTGGAGACTGATCATGCGTAAATGGAAAATCGCGTTGGGAACGGCTGTCGCACTGGGAGCGATCTCGGTGGCTAGCGTCCATCTGCTCGACATGGGCAATCTCAGCCTCAATGCCGGCACGGCCGCGGCGACGCCTGCTCCGGCGGCATTCGTCATGCCTGTGCCGGTGGTCAGTGTCGTCAAGAAGACGATCCCGATCTACCTGGACTATGCCGCGCGGACGGAACCGATCCGCAGCATCACCTTGCAGGCCAGGATTCCGGGCTATCTGCAGGAGCAGACCGCAGCCGACGGCGTCGACGTCCGGCAAGGCGACCTTCTCTACAAGATCTCGCCTGACGACTTCCAGGCGGCTCTCGACCAGGCCAAGGCGCAAGTGCAGCGCGACACGGCGACGCTCGACTATGCCCGGTCCAATCTCGGTCGCGGCACCGAGCTCGCCAAGAGCGGCTACCTCGCCAAGGACGGCTTCGACCAGCGCACCAGCACCTTGCGCGAAGCGCAGGCGTCGCTGGCGGTCAACCAAGCGGCGGTCCGCACGGCGGAGCTCAATCTGAGCTACGCTGAAATCCGGGCGCCGTTTGCCGGGCGTCTCGGCCGCAACCAAGCTTCGGTCGGAACGCTGGTCAGCGTTGCCGGCACCGTGCTGAACACGCTGGTGCAACTCGATCCGATCTACGTCACCTTCAACCCGAGCGAGACGGATCTGGCCGAGATCGAGCAAGCCCGTGCGAACGGCCCGATCGAAGTGGAGGTCCTGCTCCCCGGCCAGACCGAGGCCAGCCAAAAGGGTGAGCTTACCTTCATCGACAATTCGATCGACCGCTCGACCGGCACCATCACCGCGCGCGCGACGATCGGCAATGGCAAGTTCACGCTGCTGCCGGGCCAATATGTTCGTGTCCGGCTGCATGTGAGAGAGCAGGCCGACGCGCTGATGGTGCCGCAGACGGCGCTGGGCTCGAGCCAGCTCGGCAAATATCTCTATGTCGTCGGCAAGGGCAACACCGTCGACCAGCGGCTGGTTTCGCTAGGACCGACGAGCGGCGATCAGGTCGCCATCCTCAGCGGCGTCGCCGAGGGCGACCAGGTGATCACGGGCAATCTGCAGAAGATCGGACCCGGAGCGCCTGTATCGCCGATACCGGAAAAGCCGGCCACCTGAACACCCCCGTCAGGACCCGGCTTCAGCGCGGCGCCCCGACCTTCCCACAGGTCGCGGGCGCCGCTCGACTGAGCAGTTCCACAAGACCGGCAACATCGGCGCGGTCNCCCGACCTTCCCACAGGTCGCGGGCGCCGCTCGACTGAGCAGTTCCACCAGACCGGCAACATCGGCGCGGTCGGCCTTGGCCGGCGGCATAAACGCACAGTAGGGATGCCCGAGGCGCACCGAGACGGAGGAGAGCGCAATCAGCCGACCGGCCTCCAGATCGGCGCGCGCCATGACCCGCTGGCCAAGGGCGATGCCCAGACCCAGTCTTGCCGAGGCGATCGCCAGGCTGGACAGGCCGACGCGCCGCCCGTGCGACGGGTCGGGCGAGCGACTGCCGCCGGATGCCGCGAACCAGTCCGCCCAGGTCGGGTGCGAGGCATAGTTCGGCCCCCAATTGGTGTGGATGAACTGGCTCTCGTGCAAATCCGCCAGACTGGGATCGCCATTGCCGTGCCGGTGCCAGAATTCCGGTGCACAGACCGGCAGGACATCGTCATGGACGAGACGAACAAGTTTCAGCCCGGGATAGTGATAGTCGCCATAGCTGATGCGCAGATCGATGTTCTGGCGCATCAGGTCGACCGGATCGTCCTCGACCCGAACGTCGATCGCCATCTGCGGAAAGGCATCGAGAAGTACCGCCAGCCTCGGCGCCAGCCACAGTTCGGCCAACGAGAATGGCACACTGACGACCAGACGCGTCCGCACCCCGCCCTCCAGCATGCGCTGGCCTATGGTGGCGATGTCTCCCAAAGCTTTCGCTGTCTGCGGATAGATGGCGTGGCCGGCGTCGGTGAGCGCGATGCGATTGCCGCTACGCACAAACAGCTGCTTGCCGAACCAGCTCTCGAGGTTGCGGATCTGCTGGCTGACCGCCGCCGACGATACGCCGAGTTCAGAGGCGGCCAAAGTGAAGCTGCCGGCACGCGCCGCAACCTCGAAAGCCTTGATCGCATTCAGCGGCGGCAACCGTTCCACATCGAGTCCGTAAGTTTTTCTTAGCCAATCCTAACTATTTTCGACGTTGAGAGAAAGATTTTTTTGCCGTCTCATAAGCTCACAACCTTCGGAGCCATGACGATGAAAGACATCCTCGATCTCAACCGCTATCCGCTCGACCGCGAAGGCAGCGCCGAATGGCAGCGCCTTGTCGAACAATCCGTCGCCGCGCTCGAAGCCGACGGCATGTTCAATCTGGAAGGGTTTTTGCGCCCCGGCGTGGCGGAACAAGCCGTGCGCGAAATCCAGCCGGTGATGGCCGCGCGCTCGCATGCGCACAAGCGCATGCACAACATCTACTTCAAGCCTGACATTCCCGAGCTTGCACCCGACCATCCGGCGCTGCGCAAGGTGGAGACCATCAGTCACACCGTCTGTGCCGACCAGATTCCTGGCAGTGTCGTGCTCGCCATCTACGAATACGAACCGCTACTGCGCTTCCTGGCAGCGACGATGGGCAAGCCCAGATTGCATGTCATGCAGGATCCCCTGGCCCGTACCAACGTCATGGCCTATCGCGCCGGCGAGGCTTTGAACTGGCATTTCGATCGTTCCGAATTCACGACGACGCTGTTGTTGCAGGCAGCGGAGCGTGGCGGCGACCTCGAATACCGCACCGATCTGAGGTCGGACGACAATCCCAACTATGACGGCGTCGCAAGGCTGCTGGAAGGGCGCGACCCCGATTCCAAGATCCTGTGCATGAAACCGGGCACACTCAATGTCTTCCGCGGCAAGAACACCGCGCATCGCGTCACCACCGTCGAAGGCGAGCGAGAGCGCATGATCGCGGTGTTTTCCTACTATGAGAAGCCCGGCGTGATGTTTAGCGCCGAGGAGCGCGTCGGCTTCTACGGCCGCGCCGCCTGAGACCGAAGAGGCAATATGCCAGCGGCCCCAAGAATCCGAAGATGACCTCTTGTTAGATTGTCGACAATCTGCTTGTCTTGCTTTCGATTTCCCTGGGAGCGGCCGAATGGCGAAAGCGGATTTCAGTCCGATTGCGGACACGACGCGACGCGCCGAGATCGTCGCGCTGTTGCGGCGCGCGATCCTGACCGGGCAGCTCGCACCCGGCCAGAAGCTCAACGAGCTGCGGATTTCCGAACAAATGCGGGTCAGCCGCGCGCCGTTGCGCGAGGCAATGCGCGAGCTGGTGCAGGAAGGCATCCTGACCAGCATTCCCTATGCCGGCACCTTTGTCATCGAGGTCACAGCCAAGGACATCGACGATGCCTATTCGTTCAACAAGGTGATGGACGAGCTGGCCATCGAGCGGGCGTGGCCGCTGCGCGACCAGCGCTTCTTCGACGAGCTCGACCGGCGCCACGAAGCCGTGAAGCAGGCGACCCGTGCGTTGGACACGACACGCCAAATCGAAACCGCGCTGCAACTGCATGGCCTGATCTACGAATGGGCCGACAATTCGGTGCTGCTGGAAACCTGGCAACGGCTGACCAGCCGGCTGCAGATGTATTTTGCGCTCCACCAACATGCCCGCAATGAGCCGGTTCCGGCCGAAGACGTTCACGAAACCTATGTGCGGTTGCTGAAGGGCAAGGACATGCGTGCCGCCCAGCGCCATGCCAGGGAGCACATCGATCTCGATTTCGAGGAGTTGCTTGCCTACGCGCGCGGCCTCGAACAACGCCCGTCGAGGGGCGCCTGACCCGTTCCCAACATCACAGACAGCGGACAAGACACGTGCAGATCGAAACCATCAAGGCCTACCATGTCGTGCAGCCCTTCGTGGACGGGCCATACCGCATGTCGAAGGGGCGCGAGGCCAACGCTTTCGACGCGGTGATCGTGTCGATCACCTCCGACAGCGGCCTTACCGGCTGGGGCGAGATGGCGCCGCTCGGCAATTTCTATTCGGCAGCCTTCCCGGCCGGCACCCGCGCCGGCGTGCCCGAAATCGCGCCGCACCTTATCGGCCACGATCCGCGCGGGCTGGCAAGCATCGGGCGGCTGATGGATACGGTGTTCAAGGGCCATTCCTACATCAAGTCGGCGCTCGACATGGCCTGCTGGGATCTGGCGGCACGAGCCGCCGACGTGCCGCTGGTAACGCTGCTGGGCGGCAAGGAGAGCGAGACGGCCGAACTCTACAAGGTCGTCACGCACGGCAGCGTCGACGCCATGGCCGCGCTGGCCAAGCGCATCGTCAAGGATGGTTTCCACCGGCTGCAGGTCAAGGTCGGCGGCAATGTCCATGACGACATCGAACGCGTCGCCGCGGTCGCCGCCTCGGTGCCGAAAGGCACGGTCATCTTCTGCGATGCCAACGCCGGCTGGACCCCCTACCAGGCGCGCCAGTTTGCCGACGCGACGCGCAGCATCGACTACACGTTCGAGCAGCCCTGCACGACAATCGAGGAGAACATGTCGGTGCGCCGCATGCTCGACAAACCGATGGTGCTCGACGAATCCGTCACCTCGCTCGAGGCGATGCTGGAAATCCATCGCCTGGGTGCGGCCGACGGGCTGACCCTGAAGATCTCGCGCCTTGGCGGCGTGACGAAGACGCGCCAGATCCGCGACGTTGCCGTCGACCTCGGCTTCATGATCACGGTCGAGGACACGGGCGGCGCCGAGATCGACACGGCGGCGATGGCGCATCTATCGCTGTCGACGCCGGAAGAGCGGCGGCTGCATGCGATCGCCTTCCATGAATGGGTGACGGTGCGCACGGCGTCGAACATGCCGCCGGTCACCGGCAGCCGCATGGGCGTTCCAGATGGCCCCGGCCTTGGCATCGATGTCGTTCCCGATTTGCTCGGGAAGCCTTTCTTCGTGGTCGGCCGCTGAGATGAAAATCCGCGGGATCAAAGCCACGCCGATCAATTTGCGCCTCGAGGCGCCCTATGCCTGGGTGTTCGGCGAACTCGACGGATTTTCGCCGACCATCGTCGAAGTCGAGACGGAGGATGGCTTGATTGGCCTCGGCGAAGCGCCGACGCCGGCGGCGGCCGCGATCATCAACGATGTCCTGGCGCCATGGCTGGTCGGGCGCGATGCCTTCGACATCGCCGGCGCCGAGCATGTCTGCCTGCCCTTCTGGACCGGCGTGCAGTCGATCAACGACCGCACCCGCATCATGGCTTTCGGCGCCATCGAGATGGCTTTGTGGGACCTGCGCGGGAAGGCGTGGAACCAGCCGCTCTACCAGTTGCTCGGCGGCGCCGTGCGCAAGGACATCCCGTTCACCGACTATTTTTCGCTGCGCGGTGACGGGCCAAAGGTGAAGGGCGAGACGACGCCGGAGGAAGTCGCCGACTATTGCGTCGAATTGCACGAGACGCATGGAACGACCTTCTTCGAAGGCAAGTTCTCGACCGAAGATCCGAAAATCTCGCTCAGGATGGTCGAGCTGATCCGCAAGAAACTCGGCGACGATGCGATGATCCGCATCGATTCCAACCAGGCCTATTCGCTCAGCACCGCGCGTCGCCTAGCGCGGCCGCTGGAAGACCTCGGCGTGCGCAACTGGGAGGATCCGGTGGCGACGATCGAGGAGATGCGCGAATTGCGGCGCCATTGCTCGATCCCGTTTTCGACCCACAACATCGACATTGCGCGCGCCATGGAAACCAAGGTGCCGGACGCCTTCGTCGGCAACCCGACGACGCATGGCGGCATAGGCCGGCTGTTGCGCTTCGTCGGCGCCTGCGAGCATGCCGGCATCGATTTCTGGTGCTACAGCGGTGACAGCGGCATCGGCAGTGCCGCCTATCTGCACCTGTGCGCGGCACTAGGCTGGATCAGGGAGCCTAACCAGTCGCTGTTTCGCATGCTGCCGATGGATGTCACCGAGGAAGGGCCGTTTTCGCCGAGAAACAATTTCGTGCGCGTTCCGGAAGGTCCCGGTCTCGGCGTCACCTTATCGCGCGAAAACCTCGCTGCCTGTCACAGAGACTTTACCGAGAAAGGACCGTGCAACAAGTATCATGACCCGGCAAAGCCCGGAACCTATCGCCGTTTGCCGCTGAACTAGATGACGGCAAGACCGACGGCCAGGCACGAGAAGCCAACCACCGCGACTTCGGCCGGGAAGGTTGGACAAAGACGATGGAAGCAGTGCAGCCAGCAATCCGGCGCGTCCGTGCCACGACTAGATACCGGGCAAAACCGCATGCTAAGATTCCGATCGACAGGCCTCTCTGGCGATCCGAAATGGAGCAATCCACGAAATTTCGTCAACCATAAGAAATAGGGGAAAGGGTAAAAACCCATGAGCAAGAACTACACCATTCTCGACCTGATCCGGCGCAATCGCACGCCGCTTGAAAATCACCTGATCGACGGCCTTGTCGACGGTCGTGTCAGCCGCCGCGACTTCGTCCGTCACGGCAGCCTGCTCGGCCTGTCGCTGCCGCTGCTGGGCCGTATCGGCATGGCAGCCGGCCTCAGCGGCATGCCGTCGCTGGCGCGCGCCCAAGGCGCGCCCGGCGCCACCATCCGCGTCGCCAGCAGCGTGCCGGCAGCGACAATCGACCCGGTCACCATCGCTGACGCAGGCGGCCTGCTGGTCATGCAGCAGGTTGCCGAATTCCTTTGCGTCGACGGCCCTGACCTCGTTCTTCAGCCGGCCTTGGCCGAAAGCTGGAAGCCGAACGACAATGGCACCGTTTGGACCTTCAAGCTGCGCAAAGGCGTAAAATTCCACAGCGGCGGCGAGATGAAAGCCGACGATGTCGTGGCCAGCATCGACCGCCTTGCCGATCCGGCCAATTCGTCCAATGCGCTGTCGGTGTTCACCGGCATCCTGCAGAAGGGCGCCTCGAAGAAGGTCGACGACTACACGGTGGAATTCCACCTCGATGCGCCGAACGGCAACTTCCCCTACATGCTGTCGTCCGACAACTATAACGCCGTCATCATCCCGGCGAGCTACAAGGGCGACTATGAAAAGAGCTTCGACGGCACCGGGCCGTTCAGAATAGAGAAATACACGGCAAAGGTCGGTGCGTCCTTCGTCCGCAACGAGGACTATTGGGGGCCGAAGGCGCTGCCGGAACGCACCGAGTTCACCTTCTTCACCGACATGCAGCCGCAGATCCTGGCGCTGCAGGGCGGCCAGGTCGACATCATCAACCAGATGCCGGTGCTGGCCGGCGTCGCTCTGCTCAACGATCCGAACGTCGACATCATCAGCTTGAAGTCGTCAGCCCATCAGCAACTGCACATGCGCTGCGACGAGGGCCCGTTGAAGGATGCGCGCGTGCGCCGTGCCATTGCGCTCTGCCTCGATCGCGACAAGCTGGCCGCCGGCCTCATGAAGGGACGCTCCGCTCTGGGCAATGACAGCCCATTCGCCGCCGTCTATCCTTCGACCGATACGAGCGTGCCGCAACGCAAGCAGGATATCGCCCAGGCCAAGCAGCTCATGGAAGCAGCCGGCCTTGGCCAGGGCTTCAAGATAACCCTGACCACCGAACGCTACCTAGAAATCCCTGAATACGCCCAGCTCATCCAGAACTGGGTCAAGGAGATCGGTGTTCAACTCGACCTCAATATCCTCGACCAGAGCGGCTATTACGGAGACGCGGTGTTCGGCAAGTCGAACTGGCTGGATTCGGTGATGGGCATCACCGACTATGGTCACCGCGGCGTGCCGAATGTCTATCTCGCGGCACCGCTGAAGAGTGAAGGCACCTGGAACGCGGCACACTTCAAGAACAAGGACTATGACGCGCTGGCGACCAGCTACATCGCGGCCCTCGATCTCGAGGCGCAGAAGGCCGACGCCGGCAAGATCCAGAAGCTGCTGCTCGAGGAAACGCCTGTCATCTTCGGCTATTTCTACGACTATCTGACGGCGACGGCGAAGGGCGTGGCCGGCGTACAGCCGACCGCCATGTCGCAGCTGTTCCTCGATAAGGCATCGAAGGCCTGAGCGGAAAGGAAAAGCCAATCCTCTAACAGCCAGCTCCCGCATGGGGGCTGGCTCCACAAGGAGTCCTAGCCATTCTCTCCTTCCTTGTCCGGCGTGTCTCGCTGTCGCTCGTCACGCTGTTCCTGCTCAGCATCATGGTGTTCCTGGGCGGCCAGGTGCTGCCCGGTAATGTCGGGCGCGCAATATTGGGTCCGTTCGCAGACCAGCGCGCGGTCGACACGCTCAATCACACGCTCGGTGTCGATCGTCCGCTGCTGACGCAGTATTGGAGCTGGATCTCCAATTTCGTCCAGGGCGACATGGGCACGTCCTACATCTTCCGCTCGCCGGTCGCGCCTTTCGTCATCGATGCGCTCGGCAATTCGATGAAGCTGGCGGCGGTCGCCTTCGTTCTGGTGGTGCCGATCGGCATCCTCGGCGGCGTCGTTGCCGCGCTCAACCTCAACCGGCCGCTCGATCGCATCATCAGCCTTGGCGGCCTGTCGGTGACGGTGCTGCCGGAATTCGTCACCGGCATCATCCTGATCCTGATCTTCGGCGTGTGGCTGCGCTGGCTGCCGATCTCGGCCGCATGGCCGCGCGATGCCGGCTTCTTCACGCAGCTCTATTACCTGATCCTGCCCTCGCTGCCGCTGTTCCTGGTGCTGTTCGGCTACATCGCCCGCATGGCACGCTCCGGCATGATCGAGGCGCTCGATTCCGACTACACGCGAACGGCCGTGCTGAAAGGCCTGCCCTGGCGCACGGTGATCTGGCGGCATGTGCTGCGCAACGCGCTGTTGCCGACCATCACCGTCATCGCGACACAGACCGGCTATCTCATCGGCGGCTTGGTCGTCATCGAAACGCTGTTTCGCTACCAGGGCATCGGCTCGCTGATCTTCACCGCCGCGCGCGGCAAGGATTTCCCGACGCTGGAATCCGGCATTCTCACCATCGGCATCGTCTATGCTGTGGCCACCCTTGTCGCCGACTTCCTCTATTCCGTGCTCAATCCGCGCATCCGGCTGGGGTCAGATCAATGAGCGCCGTCCAGACCACCTCCCCCAACCCCGGCGACATGCGCCGGCACGGCCCCCTGGCGGAGGTCTTTTACTCCCTGCTGCGCTCGCGAACCTTCCTTGTCGGTTTCGCCATCGTGCTGTTCTGGGTTGCCTGTGCGCTGTTCGGCGAGCATTTCGCACCTTATGATCCACTTGCGGACGACATCATCAACGCGCTGGCGCCGCCCTCTTCCGAACACTGGTTCGGCACCGACCAGATCGGCCGCGACGTCTTCTCGCGCGTCATCGTCGGTTCGCGCGACATCCTGACCGTCGCACCGCTGGCAACCTTGCTGGCGACAGTGGCCGGCACGGCGCTCGGCCTCCTTACCGGCTATTTTCGCGGTCTCGTCGACGATGTCGTCAGCCGCATCCTGGAAGCCTTCATGGCGATCCCGGTGGTCATCGTCGCGCTGCTGGCCATCGTTGCGCTCGGCACCTCGAAGACGACCGTCATCGTCGTCATCGGCCTGAGCTTCGCGCCGATCATCGCGCGCACCGTGCGCTCGGCGGTGCTGGCCGAGCGCGAACTCGACTATGTCGCCGCCGCACAGCTTCGGCATGAAAGTGCGCTGCATACGATGTTCGTCGAGATCCTGCCCAACGTCATCCCGCCGATCCTGGTCGAAACCACCGTGCGGCTCGGCTATGCCATTTTCGCCGTCGCCACGCTCTCCTTCATGGGCTTTGGCATCCAGCCGCCCTCGCCCGACTGGGGGCTGTCGATCTCCAACAATTACGGCATGATCGGCGGCGGCTTCTGGTGGACGGTGCTGTTCGATGCGCTCGCCATCGCTTCGCTGGTGATCGGCGTCAATCTGGCGGCCGACGGCGTTCACGGAGCGCTCAATGACTAACTCCGCCAAGGCCGGAAACGCACTCGAACTCACCGATCTTTCGGTTGCCTACCGCGTCGCCGGCCGCAATCGCGCCGTGCTGCGCAACCTCAGCCTCAGCATCGGCCAGGGCGAAGCCTACGGTCTGGTCGGCGAATCCGGTTGCGGCAAGTCGACAGTGGCGCTCACTGTCGTGCGTTATCTTCCTAGAAACGGTTCGATCACCGGCGGCGCCATCTCCCTCGATGGCCAGAATGTGATGAAGCTGGACGCCGAGGCGCTCAGGCGGGCGCGCGCGGAAAGCGTCTCCATGGTCTATCAGGACCCGGGCAAGGCGCTGAACCCATCGATCCGCGTCGGCCGTCAGCTGACCGAGATTTTTGAACTCGGCGGCATCTCGGGACAAGCGGCCACCGACCGGGCGATTGCGATGCTGAACCGCGTGCGCATCTCCGATCCCGTCAGCGTCATGCAGCGCTACCCGCATCAGCTTTCCGGCGGCATGCAGCAACGCGTGGCGATTGCCATGGCGCTGGCTAACGATCCCTCGATGCTGATCCTCGACGAGCCGACGACCGGCCTCGATGCGACGGTGGAAGCCGAAGTGCTCGACCTGATCGCACAGCTCAGGCAGGAACTGTCGGCCTCGATCCTGTTCATCAGCCACAACCTCGCCGTCGTCTCCAACATGTGCGACCGGGTCGGCGTGCTCTATGCCGGCATGCTGGTCGAGGAAGGGCCGACGGAGGTCGTCTTCAACGATCCGCGCCATCCCTACACCGTAGCCTTGCTGCGCTGCCTGCCGCGCGGTGGCCAACGCAAGGATCAGGGCCGGCTCGACACCATTCCGGGTTTCCTGCCCGGCATTGGTGCCGACATCAAGGGCTGCGCCTTCGCCGATCGCTGCGCGCTCGCCGACAACCGCTGCCGCAACGAATTGCCGCCGCTCTACGATCTGGGCGGCCGGCTGTCGCGCTGCTTCCATCACGACAAGGCGCAGGCGCTGCCGCGCGCGACACCGAGCGATGTGGCGCCCGCACCAAAGGCGGCAGCCGCACCGGTGCTGCGCGTCGCCGGACTGAACAAGACCTATGCCAGCCATGGCCATGCACTGCGCGCCGTCAAGGACGTGTCGCTCGATTTGCGACCCGGCGAAACGCTCGGGCTGGTCGGCGAGTCCGGCAGCGGCAAGACGACCTTCGCCAGGCTGCTGCTCGGCCTGGTGCCGCCCGACGACGGCGGCACCATCGAGCTGGAAGGCAAGGCGCTGGCGCCACGGCTGGAGAACCGCAGCGACGACCAGATCAAGGCGATGCAGATCGTCTTCCAGAATCCGGATTCCGCACTCAACCGCTCGCATTCGATCCGCCACCTGATCGGCCGCGCGCTGAAGCGGCTGGCGGGCCTCTCCGGCAAGGCGCTGGAGGCTCGTCTCAACGACCTCGTCCGCTCGGTGCGGCTCACAGACCGGCATCTTGCCGTCAAGCCACGCCAGCTTTCGGGCGGCCTGAAGCAGCGCGTTGCCATCGCGCGCGCCTTCGCTGGCGATCCGCGCATCGTCGTCTGCGACGAGCCGACCTCGGCGCTCGACGTGTCGGTACAGGCAGCGATCCTCAATCTGCTCGCCGACCTGCAATCCAAGGAAGACGTCAGCTACATCTTCATCTCGCACGACCTTGCCGTGGTGCGTTACCTCTCCGACAAGATCGCCGTACTTTATCTCGGCCGCATCATGGAACTAGGACCGTCGGAAGACGTCTTTTCCGGCCCGCATCATCCCTATACCGAAGCGCTGCTGTCGGCCGTGCCCAAACTCGACCAGACCGAGACGGCGCGTATTCGTCTCGATGGCGAAATCCCCAGCGCCACCAACCCGCCGTCGGGCTGCGTGTTCCACACGCGTTGCCCGCGCAAGATCGGCCCGATCTGCGAACAGCAGGAGCCGCCACTCAGCGAAGCCCAGCCCGGCCATTCGATCCGCTGCCACATTCCTTACGCCGAACTGGCTAGGCTGCAGAGGGCGGTCGCAACCGAGCCGGCATAGCGCTGTCGCTCGCGTGGCTTGGCCGGTCAGATCTGCCCGGCCATGCCGAGGGAACGGTCACCTTCCGAAAAGCCCTGAACTTCAGCCCAGTCCCTGGCCAGCGTGCGCAGCCCGGTGAGCGCGACATCCAGGACATCCGAAGACACGGGATTCGAGGGATAGGCGAGGTAGATTGGCCGCTGGAATACCGGTGTGTTGTCGATGCGCCGCATCTCACCGCGCTCGATATGGCCGCTGACGGCGCTGAGCGGCAGATAGGCGGCGGCTTGCTGCGACAGGACATGCTGGAGGCCGATGAAGACCAGCCCGGCCGATATGGCCGGCTTGACCATGCCGGCAAAGGCGCGGTCGTGCTCGATGCGGAATTCCAGTCCCCAGTCCATCAGGATATAGTTTTCGGTCCATGGCTTGGTCTGTGCGGCGTGCTGGACGAGCACGACCTGATCGACGGCCAGCGTCTCGTAGACAATGCCGGGATGCGGTCGCGGAAGATAGAGGATGCAGATGTCGAGCAGGCCTTCTGCCAGCTGGTCGATCGCCAGATCCGGGAAACTGCCTTCAAGCCGCAGCGCCACGTTCGGCCGCCTGGCGCGCATCCACTCGACCCAGGGCGAGGTGATGCGGTCCCAGAGATAGGCCGGCGCGGTCAGCCGCAGCAAGGTTTCGTAGCCATCGGGAACGGCGATATCCTGCCGTGATTGCTCCCAGGTGCGGGTGATGGACGATGCGTGCGGCAGGAATTGCCGGCCGGCCGGCGTCAGCGTGACGCCATCGCGGTCGCGCACGAACAGCCGGCGTCCCAACTGATCCTCCAGTCCCCTGATCCGCGCACTGACCGTGGACTGGGCGAGGTTGAGCCGGCTGGCCGCGACGGTAAAGCTGCCATGGGTGGCGACTTCGAGAAAGCTGCGCAGATTCTCAGTGTCCATACCCACCTCTTGCATCGAAAATTTCGATGACCCCTATCAAAAAATATCGCTTTCCGGCGGCAGTCAACAATGAACTAGATGACTGAATCCCAAGACAAGCGAGGAATCCAGCCATGCCCAAGCATTTCCGGATGATCGACAACGCTCGCAGAACGCTCACTGCAATCGAAAATTCCGCTGTCGACGAATTGCTGGCCGGCAGGATGGGCCGGCGCGACTTCCTGCGCCATGGCAGCGTGCTTGGCCTCTCCCTGCCGTTCCTGGGCAGCCTTGTCGCAGCAGTTGGCTTCGGTACACAGCAGGCACGCGCCGAGGGCAAGCCGGGCGGCACGGTGCGCGCCGGCGTGGCGACGCCGGGCGGCGCCATCGATCCCGTCACCTACTATGACAGCGGCAGCTATCAGCTGGTTTTCCAGACCGCCGAGTTTCTCTGCATCACGCAGCCGGACCTCACCTTGAAGCCGGTGCTGGCGGAAAGCTGGGCGCCGAACGAGGACGGCAGCATCTGGACCTTCAAGCTGCGCAAGGGCGTGAAATTCCACAATGGCGAGGACTTCAAGGCCGACGACGTCGTCGCAACCTTCGATCGGCTGGCCGACCCCAACGGTGCCTCCAACGCGCTGTCGGTGTTCAAGGGGCTGCTGTCGAAGGGCGGCACCCGGAAGGTCGACGACCACACCGTCGCCTTCCATCTCGATGCGCCGAATGGCAGCTTTCCCTATTCGGTGTCGATCGACAACTATAACGCCGTCATCCTGCCGGCGAGCTACAAGGGCGACTACGAAAAGACGTTTGAAGGCACCGGGCCGTTCCGGCTGGAGACCTACACGCCGAAGGTCGGCGCGACCTTCATCCGCAACCCAGACTATTGGGGTGAGAAAGCGCTGCCCGACCGGCTCGAGTTCAAGTTCTACGGTGACGTGCAACCGCGCATCCTGGCGCTGCAGGCGGGCGAGGTCGACATTCTCGATGCTGTTCCGCTCGATGTCAGCCAGGTCGTGCTGAACAGTCCTGATATCACCGTGTTGCGTGTCGCTTCGACCGCGCACCGCCAGCTTCACATGCGCTGCGACACCGGCCCGTTCACCGACAAGCGCGTACGCCAGGCGCTGGCGCTGTGCATCGACCGCTCCAAGCTGGTCGACGGCTTGTGCCGCGGCATGGCGGCGACCGGGAATGACAGCCCGTTCGCGCCGGCCTTCCCTGCGACCGACAAGTCGGTGCCGCAACGCGTCCAGGAGATCGCCAAGGCCAAGCAGTTGCTCGAGGCGGCGGGTCTCGCCGAAGGCTTCGACATCACGCTGACCACGCTGCGCTATTCCGACATTCCGGGCTATGCGCAATTGTTCCAGAATTTCGCCAAGGAAATCGGTGCCCGCATCTCGCTCAACATCGAGGACCAGGACAAATATTACGGCAAGGCGGTGTTCGGCCAGTCGGACTGGCTGGACAGCCCGCTCGGCATTACCGACTACGCGCATCGCAGCGTGCCGAACGTGTTTCTCAAGAGCCCGCTGGTCAGCGACGGCCCGTGGAACGCGGCGCATTTCAAGAGCCCGGCCTATGACGGCATGGTCACCAGCTATCTCAAGGCGCTCGATGTCGGCGCGCAGCGCGCCGCCGCCTCCGACATCCAGAAACTGCTGCTCGACGAGACGCCTGTCATCTTCAGCTATTTCCCCGATCTGCTGGTGCCGGTGCGCAAGAATGTCAGCGGCCTGCCGCCGATCGCGGCCGGCCTGCTGCTCGACCGCGTGTCGTTGAGCTGATCGTGCCCCAACGCCCGATGACAAAAGAAACAAAACGGGAGACTACCATTCGCAAGCCTCATTTGCGCGGCCGTGGGCCGCATTTTCCCTTGCTGGACACCCTCGTGCAGTATGAATTCGAGCCGGGCTACATAGCCTTCACCATGCCGACGCAGAAGCGACTGCGTGTGCAGGTGGGGTCGATGACCGTGGCCGATACGACCAATGCCTTGGTGTTCTACGAATCCGATCACCTGCCGGTCTACTATTTCCCGATCGGCGACGTTCGCGAGGAATTCCTGCTGCCGAGCAAGACCACGACAGAGGATCCGTTCAAGGGCACAGCCACCCACTATTCGCTCAACACCGGCATCACGCTGGTCGAGGATGCGGCCTGGCGCTATCTCGATCCGGTCAAGGGCTGTCCGCCGATATCGGACTACATGTCGTTCACCTGGAGCAAGATGGGCCACTGGTTCGAGGAGGACGAGGAGATCTTCGTCCACGCCCGCGATCCGTTCCGCCGGATCGACTGCCTGCCGTCGTCGCGGCGCGTGCAGGTCATCCTCGACGGCGAACAGGTCGCCGATTCACGCCGCGGCGTGTTCCTGTTCGAGACCGGCCATCCGGTGCGCCACTATCTGCCGATCGCCGACACGCGGCTCGATATGTTCGCGCCCAGCCGCTACATCTCGCGTTGTCCTTACAAGGGCATCTCCAGCTATTATCACGTGACGACGAAGGCCAAACGTCACGAGAACCTCGTCTGGTATTATCCGGAACCGGTGCACGAGGCAGAGCGCATCAAGGGGCTGGTCTGCTTCCACCACGAACTGGTCGACAAGATCCTGGTCGACGGCGTCGAAATCCCGAAGGAAGCCACGGCCGCGTCGAGCGGTTATTTCTGAGCATCGACGCCGCCTGCGCGCGGGCGCTTGATCGAAACACGGCTCAGCCATACCCTCTCCGAGGCAGGGAGGGCACTCGATGGATCTTTTCAAGCTGGATGGCGATGTCGCGCTGGTCACCGGCGCCGGTAGCGGCATCGGCCAGGCAATCGCGATCGGGCTCGCCGAGGCAGGTGCCGACGTCGCCTGTTTCGGCCATACATCGAAGGGTGGGCTGGACGAGACCGCGCACCGAATCGCGGCACTCGGCCGCAAAGCGCTGGTGCTGACCGGTACAGTGACATCGCAGAGCGATCTCGCGGCTGCGATCGATCGCGTTGAGAGCGAACTCGGTGCGCTCACCGTCGCCGTCAACAATGCCGGCATAGCCGGCTCCGAACCCGCCGAGACGATGCCGCTGGAGACATGGCAGAAGGTTCACGACGTCAATGTCGCCGGCGTGTTCCTGTCCTGTCAGGCCGAAGCGCGCAAGATGTTGGTGCGAGGCAAGGGCTCGATCATCAACATCGCCTCGATGTCGGGCACCATCGTCAACCGCGGCCTGACGCAGGCGCACTACAACTCTTCGAAGGCCGCCGTCATCCACATGTCGAAGAGCTTCGCCATGGAGTGGGCCGATCGCGGCCTGCGCGTCAATGTCGTCAGTCCGGGCTACACGCTGACGCCGATGAACAAGCGGCCGGAGGTGGCGAAAGAAGTGAAGATCTTCAAGCGCGACACGCCGATGGGGCGCATGGCGGCGCCGGAGGATATGGTCGGGCCGACGGTGTTCCTCGCCAGCCGCGCAGCGAGCTTCGTCACCGGCCTCGACCTGATTGTCGATGGCGGCTACGTCTGCTGGTAAGAGCTCAGCTTCGCCTGCAGTCTGAATTTGTACGTCTCGCGAAGCGTTAGTCGTTGCGCGACATGAACCTTGGTATATATAATTTCATCCTATGAAACGGCCTTGGCGAGATGGGGCTTACCAGGCGGGTAGCCGAGATCATAGGACCTTGATGGCTCGCACCTTGCAGGGGCGCCGCAGGACTGGCAATCGATCCGCAGATGACCGCTCCCGCAGCGATCCGTCGGCAGCCATGACGCCGACACTCCAATCCTGTCCCATCATCACCAGAATTGAGCACCATCTTGCCTGCGCTGGCCAAAGCCGGGGCAACAATTTGGCGCCGACGGCCTTGCGCAAAGACCAGCCTTTCCAACACAATCAAGAAAAGCCGCAAGAAGGGAACGAACGATAATTTTCACAGCTTGAAGGAGAACAAGCATGTCACTTCGCAGTGTGATTTCGAACTTAACAATGGGAGCCTTCGCGCTTGCCGCCGCAAGTGCGCTTACATCACCGGCTTACGCAGCCGCGCCGGAATCGAACGACCCGATCAAGATCGCGCTGTTCGACTGGACCAGCGTCAATCTCAACGCCAAGATCCTCGGCGGCATCCTGGAAAAGCTCGGTTATACCGTCGAATATCCGACCGCCGACTACCTCTCCAGCCTGACCACCGGCCTCACCAATGGCGATCTCGATGTCGGCCTGGAATTCTGGGACACGACCGCCGGCGAAGCCATGAAAGCCTCCGATGCGACCGGACAGACCGAACGGCTCGGCAAGCTCGGACCCAAGGCCAAGGAAGAGTGGTGGTTTCCCGAATACATGAAGGAGAAGTGCCCGGGCCTGCCCAACTGGGAAGCGCTGAAAGACCCGAAGTGTGCCGAGGCCTTCTCGACGGCGGAGACCGCACCGAAGGGGCGCTACCTCGGTGGCCCGGTGACATGGGAAGGCTTTGACGACGAGCGCGTCGAGGCGCTGAAACTGCCGTTCACCGTCATCCATGCCGGCACCGACGCGGCGATGTTCGCCGAACTCGATTCCGCCTATCAGCGCAAGGCGCCGATCATGCTGTGGATCTATTCGCCGCACTGGGCGCCGGCCAAGTACAAGGGCGAATGGGTTGAATTCCCCGAATACACGCCCGAGTGCTACAACGACCCGAAATGGGGCGTGAACCCCGATGCCAAATATGATTGCGGCAAGCCGCATGGCGAGATCTGGAAGTACTCCTGGGCCGGCATGAAGGACAAATGGCCGGTCGCCTACAAGGTGGCGAAGGCCTACACGGTCGACACCGACGAACTCAACAAGATGAGCGGCGAGATCGATCTCGGCGGCAAGACGCCGGAAGACGTCGCCGCCGCCTGGATCGCCGCCCACGAGGCCGACTGGAAAGCCTGGGCGCAGTGATCGTTCCGACTGGAAAATGAGACCGGCTGCTTGAGCAGTCGGTCCTCGGTTCTTGATGTCCCAGAAGGACGTTTGAATGACGGACAAGACTGATCGGGAGCCAAACGCGGCGGGCGCGCCAAAAGATATCCGTCCGATAAAGCTTGCCTGCCGCAATGTCTGGAAATTGTTCGGATCGAATGCGGCCAACTTCATCCGCGAACGCGACGGCAAGGCCAGCATGGCAGACGTCACTGCTGCCGGGCTGGTCGGCGCGGTGCGCGCCGTCGACCTCGAAATCCGCCAGGGCGAGATTTTCATCATCATGGGCCTGTCGGGCTCCGGCAAGTCGACGCTGGTCCGCTGCATGTCGCGGCTGGTCGAGCCGACCCATGGCAAGGTCGAATTCGAAGGCAATGACCTCCTGAAAATCTCCGATGCAGCACTCATCGAATTGCGGCGGCACCGCATGGGCATGGTGTTCCAGAACTTTGCCCTGCTGCCGCATCTCAACGTGCTGGAGAACATCGCCTTCCCGCTCGGCATCCAGGGTCAGGACCGGGCGACACGCGAAGCGCGGGCGCGCGAGGTCATCGAACTTGTCGGCCTGCGTGGCCGCGAGCATTTCTATCCGCGCGAGCTGTCCGGCGGCCAACAGCAGCGCGTCGGCATCGCACGGAGTCTCGCGACAAAGCCGGAAATCTGGTTCCTCGACGAACCGTTCTCGGCGCTCGATCCGCTGATCCGCCGCGAGATGCAGGACGAGCTGATGCGGCTGCAGACCATGCTGCACAAGACCATCGTCTTCATCACCCATGATTTCGACGAGGCCATCCGGCTGGCCGATCGCATCGCCATCATGAAGGACGGCGAGGTCATCCAGATTGGCACGCCGGAGGAACTGGTGGTCAATCCGGCGACCGACTATGTCGCCGAGTTCACCCGGGACGTCGACCGCGCCAAGGTTATTTCAGCACGCAGCCTGATGCGCGCCTGCGACGGCTCGGAACATGGCGGCACCGTTGCCCCGGATGCCAAGATCGCCAGCTTCTCGGCCGGCATCGTTGCCGCCAACAAGCCGTTCGCGGTGGTCAACGGCACCGGCAAGCCGATCGGCGAGGTGACGCCGCAAGCGGTGATCGATTTGCTGGCCGGCGTCGATCGCTCAAAGGCCGGCGCATGACGGTGACAGCAAGCGCCAGCGAGACGCGGTCGCGACCGATTCAGGTCTGGCTGCTGGTCTGGGTGTTCGCGCTTGCCGCCGTGCTTGTCGTGTTCCTGCTGCAGGACCGCCTGCCCTGGGCCGTCAACTATCCGGCAAGCGCCGTTGTGCCGGTCGCCGATTGGGTCAGCGCGCTGATGCGCTGGATCAAGTCGAACCTGTCCTGGTTGACCCGCTCGATCACCGCTGTGCTCGGCGTTCCCCTCGATTTCGCGCTCAATCTGTTGGCCAAGAATTTCAAGATCGGCCACGGCGCTGACGCCTATATCCTGCCGCGCCTGTCCTGGGTCGGCGTCTGCGCCGCCGCCTTCCTCGCCGGTCATGCCGTTGGCGGCAGAAAACTCAGCCTGCTGGTAGGCGGCTGCTTCCTCTACATCGCCCTGTTCGGCCAATGGACCAGTGCCATGCTGACGCTGGCGCTGATTTCCATCGCGGTGCCGTTCTGCATCGTCACCGGCCTGTTCGCCGGCATCTGGGCGTGGCGCAAGCCATGGGCGGAAAGGCTTGTCGTCTCCCCTGCCCTTGACCTGATGCAGACGATCCCGACTTTCGCCTATCTGATCCCGATGCTACTGCTGTTCGGCAACAGCCCGGTCTCGGCGATGATCGCGACCGCCATCTTCGCCACCCCGCCGATGGTGCGGGCGACGATGCTGGGCCTATCGCGGGTGCCGTCAGAGATCGACGATTTCAGCGAAATGGCTGGCTGCACGGCGCGGCAGAAACTGTGGCGGGTGCTTTTGCCGTCGGCGCGGCCGACACTGATGATCGGCGTCAACCAGGTCATCATGCTGGCGTTGAACATGGTGATCATCGCCTCGATGATCGGCGCCGGCGGCCTCGGCTACGACGTGCTCCTGGCGCTGCGCGCACTGAAGGTTGGCGAGGCGATGGAAGCCGGCCTTGCCATCGTGGCACTGGCCATTGCGCTCGACCGGCTGAGCCAGGCCATCGCGCACAGCCAAGCAAAGGGCCATGTCCATCAGGCGATCAGCCCGAGCCTCTGGCGGCGCTACCCCAACCTGACGCTGGCGATCGCCATTCTCGTCGTGACGACGCTGCTTGGCCTGTTCGTGCCCGCCTTCGCGGCGGTGCCAAAAGCGATCACCTTCACCACCGCACCGCTGTGGAAGGCGGCGGTGAACTGGGTGACGATCAATTTCTTCGACATGATCGAAGCGTTTCGCGTGGCGCTCATCCTCAATCTGCTGAACCCGCTGCGCGCCTTTTGCGAGGGCTTTCCCTGGCTGGGCGCGGTATTCCTGCTCGGCCTCGCCGGCTATCAACTCAGCGGCTTCCGCCTCGCTGTATTGGTCGCCGCATTGACTGCCTTCTGCGCCATCACCGGCCTGTGGGAAAAGACCATGGCGACGGTCTATCTCTGCGGTATCTCTGCCTTCATCGCCTGCCTGATCGGCATTCCCATCGGCCTGATGGCTTCACGCAGCGATCGTTTCGAGAAGATCGTCACACCGGTCATCGATACGCTGCAGGTGCTTCCATCCTTCTGCTTCATCATCCCGGTGGTGATGCTGTTTCGGGTCGGCGACGTCACCGCGATGATCGCAACGATAGCCTTCGCCGTGGTACCGGCGATCCGCTACACCAATCACGGCATCAGGCAGGTGCCGCCGGCGCTGATCGAGGCAGCCAAGGTTTCCGGGTGCACGCCACGCCAGACCTTCTTTCGCGTGCAACTGCCGCTGGCGCTGCCGGAGATCATGCTTGGCGTCAACCAGACGATCCTGATGGCGCTGGCGATGATCATCATTTGCGCCATGGTCGGCACCCGCGATCTCGGCCAGGAAGTGTTCATCGCGCTGTCCAAGGCCGATTCCGGCCGCGGCATCGTCGCGGGCTTGGCAATCGCTTTCATCGGCATCGTCGCCGACCGACTGTTCGGCGCCTGGACGGCGAAGGCCAGGGCGAGGCTGGGATAGCAGGCGCCGCCCTACTCCGCCGCGACGCCCTTCATCTCGAGATAGCTCTCCATCGAATCGTCCAGCGCCTGCAGCCACGGCGTATGATGCAGCGGCGCCATGGTGCCGGTCATCAGCGAGCGGTAGGCGTGGTCGCGGAAGCTCATAATGTCTTCGCCCTTGTGATGCTCCCACTCCATGAAGGTCTGGTTGACCGCCTCCACGTCGAAACCGGGATAGTCGGTCTGGTCCATCAATTCCTTGGTGTAGTCGCCCTGGAACCAGATCATCTGCTCGGCGTCTTCGAGCGTTTCCTCACGCGCGCGCCACTTCGCGCCGTGCTCGGCCATTGCCTCGGCCGACGGCAGTTTGATGCGGCCCATGATAACGTCGCGGGCGAACCAGGCCTGCGCGTCGAACATGTTGAAGGTGTAGAACTGGTCCTGCATGCCGATATAGGAGAACTGCGGGTTCTTCTCCCAGACGACGCCTTCATAGAGGTCGAGCGGCCACATGCGGTTGGCGGTCTTGAGCTTCAGATCGTCGGTGAGGAAGGGGAAAGAATGGAGATAGCCGGTGCACAGGATGATGGCATCAACGTCTTTCGTGGTGCCATCCTTGAAATGCGCGGTTTTGCCGACGACCTTCTGTAAGAGCGGCACCTCTTTCCAATTCTCCGGCCATTTGAAGCCCATCGGCTTCGAGCGGTAGCTGGAGGTGATCGATTTGGCGCCGTACTTGTAACATTGCGAACCGATGTCCTCGGCTGAATAGGAGCGGCCGATGATCAGGATATCCTTGCCCTTGAACTCCATCGCGTCGCGAAAATCATGGCTGTGCAGGATGCGGCCGTTGAAGGTGGAGAAGCCTTCGAAATACGGCACATTGGGCACCGAGAAATGCCCGGACGCGACGACGACATTGTCGAACTCTTCCGAATAGGTGACGTCATTGGTGCGGTCATGGGCGGTGACGGTGAATTTCTTCGTCGCGTCCGAAAAGGTCACCATGCGCACCGGGCTGTTGAAGCGCACCCATTTGCGCAAGCCTGATTTCTCGACACGGCCCTTGATGTAGTCCCACAGCACGGCGCGCGGGGGATAGGAGCCAATCGGCCGGCCGAAATGCTCCTCGAAGGTGTAGTCGGCGAATTCCAGGCATTCCTTCGGGCCGTTCGACCAGAGGTAGCGGTACATCGAGCCGTGCACGGGATCGCCATGCTCGTCGAGGCCGGTGCGCCAGGTGTAATTCCACAGGCCGCCCCAGTCCGACTGCTTTTCGAAGCAGACGATCTCGGGAATGTCGGCGCCCTTGTCGGCCGCCGACTTGAAAGCCCTGAGCTGTGCCAGGCCGGACGGTCCGGCCCCAATGACGGCAACACGACTTTTCATGGCAGGCCTCCCGATCTGAATTGGACTTTTGTGTTGACGCAATCCCGGACGGAAAACCGTTTCACACTTTTCCTGGAATTGCTCTTACGAAACAAATTTCACTCACAGGGACAGTAATTGGCCCTTTCGTGCTGTCAACAGCCCTGGGCCGAAACGACGTTCCGCCGCAGTGGATTTGCTGAAAAAAATCGGACGCGGCCAAACGCCGGATCATGCGCATGCGCCTTCAGGCGACTTGCCGTCGCACTTGCGCTGATGTATCGGCACCAGACATGTTCACCTAGAGTGAAATAAATCCGCAGATTGCCGGGGGCGACATGGCGAAGACAGTTTCCGATTCCAAGGCTGGTTCCGCCGGTGCAAAGGCCAAGCCGCTGCCAAAGGTCTCGGCCGACGGGAAAACCATCCGCGCGCCATTGACGCAGAACCCGCACGCCATTCGCGACACCCGCGAAAAGGTGCTGGAGGTGGCGATCGGCCGCGAGGTGCGGGCCTTCCGCAAGAAGCTCGGCATCACCGTCGCCGATCTGGCGGTCGCGACCGACATTTCGCTGGGCATGCTGTCGAAGATCGAGAACGGCATCACCTCGCCGTCGCTGACCACCTTGCAGGCTTTGTCGCGGGCGCTCGGCGTTCCCGTCACCGCCTTCTTCCGCCGCTTCGAGGAAGAGCGCAGCGCCGTCTTCGTCAAGGCCGGCCAAGGTCTCGATGTCGAGCGCCGCGGCACCCGCGCCGGCCACCAGTACAATCTGCTCGGCCATATCGGCTCCAACACCAGCGGCGTCGTCGTCGAACCCTATCTGATCACGCTGACCGAGGATTCCGATGTGTTCCCCACCTTCCAGCACGAGGGCATGGAGTTCCTCTACATGCTCGAGGGCGAGGTCGTTTACCGGCACGGCAGCAACCTCTACCCGATGAAGCCCGGCGACAGCCTGTTCTTCGATGCCGACGCACCGCACGGGCCGGAACAGTTGACGAAGCTGCCGATGCGCTATTTGTCGATCATTTGCTATCCGCAGAGCGCGGGGTGAGGTTAGCTGTCCCGCAAAACTCTCTTCCTCTCCCTCCGGAGGGGGGAGAGGTGGCGCTGCGAAGCAGCGACGGAGTGGGGGAAGGCGGTCCTCAAACGCGAAGCCGCCGACAAGTGGCACGACCGAGCGGGCCTGAAATCTCGGCAGGCAGCTGAACAATCGGAAGCATCGCCTGGGCGCGAACTCACAACCGCCGAATCAGGTCGACCCCCACTCCGTCGAGCTTCGCTCGACACCTCTCCCCCGATCGACGGGGTAGAGGAAGGGAGCGAAACCGTCCCGCCGGGCTCCTTTCTTTCTCTCCCAGCAGGCTCTAATCCGGCCCAAAGCCCGAACTTGTCGCACTCCCATCATCCAGCTTCGACAGCCACTCGACCAACGCCGGACGATAGCGCGTCAGGCCCTTGTAGTTGGCGAGTTCGTCGGGCAGGTCGCGGATGACGCGGTGCAGGCGCCGTGCCCATTTGGGCTGCGTCACCAATTCGTCCATCTTGATCAGATAGCAGCGGATCGGGAAGACGATGCCGTTGGAGCGCGGCAGGCGCCAGAAACTCTGCAGTTCGACACGCAGATGCACCTTGTCGCCGACATTCTCCGGCGTCACCGTCGCCCGGTCCGGACCCCATTTGTGGTAGTTTTCCGGACTGGTGTCGAGGCGCGGATTGATGGTCATCGTCCAATTCAGGCGCCGCGCCGGCTTGCCCTGCTGGATGTTGGTGAGGAATTTCAGCGCCCTGACGAAAATCCCCTTCTCATGCGCCAGCGGCACCGGCGCATGCCATTCGAAGAAGTTCATGCCGATGTCGAAATCGAGCGACCAGTCGGCCTGGGTGGTGACCATGCCGGCATCCATCCACAGATTGCCGTCGCGCTGGTCGAGGATGCAGAAATCGCCCTGGCTCTGCCGGGTGATGTATTCCATCGGGCCGTAAGGCAACGTCGAGGTGTCGCCGAAAGTGAAGGTGTCGTCGATACCGAGCGGCCGGTTGATCCAGCGCCAGCGATCGCCGTCGCGGGTCAGCGTGAAATGCTCGGGATAGCCCAGCGCCTGCTGCTCCATCAGCAATTCGAGCAGGTCCCAGCCGGCCAGCGTCATGTGCGGCAGCGACTGGCAGCGCAGCGGATCCTCAGCCAGGACCAGCGCGCGGTCCTGCATCTCGGCGACATAGTGCTCGTCGACGTCGATCAGGTTTTCCAGCACGCTGCCCCTGGGTCCGACGACATGCGGCTCGATGTTGACCGCATACATGTAGGCGTCTTCGTGGAACGGGAACGGAAACCGCCTTATGTGCTCGGGGCTGTTCTTGAAGGTGAAGTCGTCGCGGAACGTTTCCTTGCGAAAGGTAATGCCCATGATTTTCTCCTACCGTTCCAGGACCAGCGACCGGCCTTCGAAGCGCGACACGCACGGCATGATCTTCTTGCCCGAACGGTGCTCTTCCTCGCTTAGCCAGTGGTCGTTGTGGATGAACTTGCCGTCGCAAGAGATGACGTTGGTTTCGCACTGGCCGCAGACGCCGCCGCGGCAGAGGTAAGGCGGATCGACGCCGGCCGCCTCGATCGCTTCCAAGAGGCTCTGCTGTTCGTCGACGCGGATCGCCTTGCCGCTGACGGCAAGCGTCACGTCGAACGGCAGCCCGGGCTGGGGTGCCGCGAAATGCTCGAAATGCACGGTCTCCGGCGGCCAGCCCAAGGCAGCAGCCCGATCGCGCACCCAGTTGATCATGCCGGCCGGGCCGCAGACATAGAGATGCGTGCCGAGCGGCTGCGTCGACAGCAACCGGTCGAGTCCGATGCGCTCGTCGAGGTCATCATGATAGAGCCTGACCCTGCGGTCGTAGCGCGCGCGCAGCACATCCGCATAGGTGCCGAGCGATGCGGTGCGGACGGTGTAATGCAGTTCGAAATTGCCGCCCTCCGCCGCCAGCTGCGCGGTCTGCGCCATGAACGGCGTGATGCCGATGCCGCCGGCCAGCATCAGATGCTTTTTGGCGCGCAGGTCGAGCGAGAACAGGTTGACCGGATAGCTGACCACCATCTCCATGCCGGGCTTGACGCTCCGGTGCATGAACAGCGAGCCGCCGCGCCCGACATCGTCACGGCGCACCGAGATCGTGTATTCGCGCGTATCGAGTGGCGAGCCCATCAGCGAATAGGGATTGAGCCGGGTCCGTTCGCCATCGCGCATTTCAACGACAACGTGCGCGCCGCCGGAAAATGTCGGCAACAGGTTGCCGTCGCGCCGGCGGAAATGGAAGCGGCTGACCAGGTCGTTGACCGGGACGACATCGCTGACAACGACGTCTAGCTTAGTGGTGCCGGTGCTCATCGGAAAATCTCCTCCATCGGAGGAATTTCGCTGCGATCTTCCGCATTGATGCAGACGCCCTGGAAGGCTGCGATGCGCCTGGAATAATGGTCGCGCACCAGAAGCAGCAGGCCGCAATGCGCGCAGGTCGCCGGCTGCGTCGTGACATTCTCGGTGATGCCCTTGCAGTGGACGCATTGCATGCGCCGCGCCAGCGAGCCGCGGTGCTCGGTCTGGATCGAGGTGTGGTCGATGCCGGCTTCAAGCGCCACCTGCATCGCCTGGCCGATCAGGCCCTCGGTGCCCGAGAGATAGAGGCGCAGGCCCATATGCGCGTTGGCCAGTGTCTGCCGGAGCCGTGGCAACAGGCTGGCAAAGGACGGCGCCTGGTGGAACTGTGCCGGCTTCAACGCTTCGAGCGCGACGGTGTGTTTGCCGTCCGGCCCAGGAATGAAGACGACTTCGGCGTCGTCGAAAAACCTGGGGGGCGCCCTCCCGGCCATCTCCGCTATTGCCAGCGCCCCTTCCGCGTCCGCGATGAAAAGATGATGCTTGCCGGGTTGCGGAGACAAAGTTCCGTAAACCGGCCGGCTGATGATGCTTTTGGCTGCCATTTATGCCTTCGTGCCTCGAACCCCTCGCCGTTGACTATGCCTCAACCTTTCGCGGTGCGCTTGGTCTTCTTGGGATCGTCGAATGGCAGTGGCTGCGCCGTCGCCTTGATGGCACCGCTCTTGTTGCGGATTTCGAGCTTGGTGTCCTTGACCGCGCAGTCGACGTCGAGTCGGGCGATGCCCATCGATTTCTCGACCAGCGGCGAATACATGGCGCAGGTCACCACGCCGACCTTTTTGCCGTCGCGATAGACCGGCGCGCCTTCATCGGCCGGCTCCTTACCGTCGAGCAGGACGCCATAGATCTTGAAGCGCTCCTTGCCCTTCAGACGATAGTGCTCCTCGGCACCGCGAAAGCCGGTCTTGCCAGGGCTGACGGTGAAGTCGAGGCCGAGTTCCCAAAGCGTGTCGCCTGGGCCTTCGTTCTCAAACGGATATTTTTGGGAGTTGTCATAGGGGTAGAAGAGCAGATAACTTTCGACGCGCAGCATGTCGAGCGTGGTGAAGCGGCACGGAATGATGCCGGCGCTCTTGCCCTCGTCGAGGATCCTGTCCCAGATCGTGCCGGCATCCTGGCCGCGGCAGAAGATCTCGTAGCCGCGCTCGCCGGTATAGCCGGTGCGCGAGATCATCACCGGAAGACCGAACAGCTGCGTCTGCATGTGATGGAAATAGTTGAGGTCGCGAATACCCGGCACGTGCTTGGCCAGATAGTCGACCGCTGTCGGACCCTGCAGCGACAGATCGTGCAGATTGTCGTCGAAGCGCAGCGAGACGTCGCGTCCTACCGAAGCACGCTGCAACTCCTCATGGCCGGTGCCCGAACCATGCACGACCATCCATGCATTGGGGCCGGTGCGGTAGAGGATGCAATCGTCGGTGAATTTCCCCGCCTCGTTCAGCATGCAGGCATAGGCCGACTTGCCGGGATAGATCTTTTCGACATCGCGCGTCGTCGCCAGGTCGATCAGGTGTGAGGCATGCGGCCCGGTGATATGGACTTTCTTGAGGCCGGAGACATCCATCAGACCAGCCTTGGTGCGGATGGCGATGTACTCCTCGTCGGCATCCTTGTCGTAGGTCCAGGCGGTTCCCATGCCGCTCCAGTCTTCGAGCTTCGAACCGAGCGCGCGATGGCGATCCGCCAGGGTCGAAAATCTCCAGGATGCCGTCATCCGCTCGTCCTCCGTTTCGATAATGCTCTGCTGTTCCCTGCCCCCTGCGCAGCGGCGGGAGCTTTGGCCGAATATTGATCGCAAACCTCCGGGCGCCGCAATACCCATAAGCAATTAATTTCATTCTCAGGCAAAATCCGTTGCGCCAAGCAAACGGTTAACCCCGCGTAAATCGCGCTTGACAATTGCGGGATTCAGACAGAACTTATGAAAAAAATTTCACTCTGTTGAAAGAGGACGGCGGACGGGAGATTCGGAACCGGACGGCGGAAAAGGGGAGAAACCGATGTCAGACATGCAGCAGCGCATCGAAGCGCTGTACCGTTCCGACCTGCGCGGAGCCGCGCTCCTGATCGTCTGCCTGTGGGCGACGATCCTCTTCGTCCTCCTCATGACATGGCCCTACATCCCGCACAGCGGCATCAAGGCCGTCGTCGCGATCGCCGCCGCCGCCGTGCTGATCTTCAACACCGCGGCCATCCTGGCGATGGTCAAGCACTACAAGGAAGACAAGGAATTCATTTACGGGCTCGACATCAAGAACGCCGACGCGTTCAGCAACCGCAAGTCCTGAGGGGTAGAAGAGATGTCCCGCTACACGCCGCCGGAGCAAAGCAAGGCCGGGCAGGTTTTCGACATCGCCGTCGTCGTCGTCGCCATTTTCGTGGCACTGTGGCTACCGCTCAAGCTGGGCCTCGCCGGCGCGGCGAAATCCATCGACGCGCTCGACGCCAAGACCTGGGAAGCGCTAGGCCAGAACCCGACCATGGCGTCTATCTGGGAAAAGCTCGGCTATACGCCCGAGACCGCGCACGACATCATCCAGAACCGCTTCCACTATGTCATCGACTGGCCGACGCTGATCATCATGGCGGCGGTGCTGATCGGTTATTTCATCTTCCTGTTTCGTGCATCAGACCGCGAATACCGCGACGTCATCAACGAAAAATTCGACGACAAGTAAGAGTTCTGAGGACGATCTAATTCGGGGGACACGATCATGTGGGTGGCACTCTCTTACGCATGCTGGGGCATCTCGATCGTGCTCGCTTTGTGGATGCTCTACGACTGGTTCAAGGTCGACACGACCTTCTCCGAAGAGGTGCTGACCTCCTCGCGCGAAGGCGAACTGGAAGCCACTTCCGAAAAACACCGGATCTGAGTGAGGATTGAACAATGACGATCGCACTTGAACCGGCTGCCCCGGCTGCCCAAGGGGACAGAGTTTCACTCCTGCGCGTGCTCGGACCGGCCCATGTCTGGGCGCTCGGCGTCGGCATCGTCCTGGTCGGCGAATTCACCGGCTGGAATTTCTCGGCCGACAAGGGTGGCGCACTGGCCGCGCTGATCGTCTGCTGGGTCGTGGGATTGCTCTACACCTCGGTCGCCATGATCGATTCCGAGGTGACATCGACCGTGGCCGCCGCCGGCGGCCAGTATGCGCAGGCAAAGCACATCGTCGGACCGCTGATGGCGTTCAACGTCGCGCTGTTCCTGGTCTTTGCCTACACCATGCTCGAAGTGTCCGACGCCATCCTGCTCGGCGACACCATCGTCGCCAAGGCCGGCGTCGAAGGGCTCACCCACAATTCCTTCATCGCCGCGACCATCGTCGTGCTGGCGTGGCTGAACTATCGCGGCGTGCTGATGACGCTCAACGTCAACTTCGTCATCACAGCAGTCGCCTATATCTCGATTGTCATCCTGTTCTTTTCGGTCAGCCCGTGGACGCAAGGCGCCGTGCTGAAGCTGAACGAGTTGGTCACTCCCGGCAATGCGCTCCCCTATGGCTGGATCGGCGTCATCGCCGCCTTCCAGTTCGGCATCTGGTACTATCTCGGCATCGAGGGCACCACACAGGCCGCCGAGGAAGTGCGCTCGCCGGCCCGCTCGCTGCCTTACGGCACCATGGCCGGCATGATCACGCTTTTGATCGCAGCCGCCATGACCTGGTATGTCTGCGCCTCGATGATGCCATGGGAATATCTCGGCATCACCTATTATCCGCTGTGGGACGCCGGCAAACTGACTGGCAGCCCGCTGCTCGAGAACCTGTTGTTCGTCGCCACGCTGCTTGCTGCAATGGCCTCCGCCAATGGCTGCATCAACGATGCGGCGCGCGCCTGGTTCTCGCTCGGCCGCGACCGCTATCTGCCGACATGGTTCTCGGCCGTGCATCCGAGATATCGCACGCCCTATCGTTCGATCCTGTTCCTGCTGCCGATCGCGCTGGCCTTCGCCTTCATCGCCGACCTCAACCAGGCGATCACCTTCTCGATCCTGTCGGGCGTGCTGCAATATACCTTCATGAGCATCAACATCATCATGTTCCGCAAGAAGTGGCCGCTGGGCTCGATCCGGCGCGGCTACACGCACCCCTTCCACCCGATCCCGGCCATCGTGCTGTTTTGCCTGTGCGTGGTGACCTTCTTCGCCATCTTCCTCGGCTTCGGCTCGCAGCTGATCGCCATGGTCGCCTTCTATTTCCTGATCTCGCTGTGGTTCCATTTCTATCGCTACAAATTCGTGCGGCGCGGCGACCAATTCACCATGCCGTGGCCAAAGCCGCAGGGTTATTGATGGGAGTAGGCCCGTCCGGATCCCGGGCGGGCCTGGCATGAGAAAATGTCCGAGGTGACATCAGCACTGCTGGCCGGGGCCATTGTCCTAGCTGTCGTCCTCCACCTTGCCTGGCAGGCGCGTGCCAGCCACAGCAGGGCGTCGATGGCGCTCGCCGTCGAGCAGGGCCGCATCCGCACAGTCATCGCCGACGCTGCCAATGTTTCGGATGGCACCGCCGGCGTCATCACCTGGGAAGGATCCTGGAACGGCAAACGTGTCCAGGTGCGCACCATCGTCGATACGCTGGCGACGCGAAAACTGCCGGCGCGCTGGCTCAGTGTTTCGATCACCGAAGAGGTCGCGGTGCCGGCGACGTTCGACATGATGATGCGGCCGGGATCGCCGACGACCTTCTCCAATTTCGATCATCTCGAGCACACGCTGCCGAAGAGCTCAGCATTTCCGGCTGAGGCCGTGTTGCGGACCGATCGCAGGGGCGTCCACTTCCCACTGGAGACCATCGCCGGCCACCTCGGGATTTTTTCCGAAGGGCGCGCCAAGGAACTGCTGATCACCCCGAAAGGGGTACGCATCGTGTGGCTGCTGGCCGAAGCCGAACGGGCGCGTTATGGCGTCTTTCGGCAGGCCGAATTCGGCGACGCCACACTCGATCCCGCGCTGATCGAAAGACTGCTGGTGTCGGTGTCGGCGCTTCGCGACGCCATCAACAAAAGCGAACGGCAGGCCGCATGACCATTCCCACCACTGCACCCACCAACCCCTATCTGGTTCTCGGCGCCGCAATCGTGTTGCCGGGAAGCGGGCATGTCATTCTCGGCGTGCCGGTGCGCGGCCTGCAGTTCCTTTTCTTCATGGTGATCCTGGCATGGGTGACGGCCAAGATCGCACCGTCGGATGCCAGCTTTGTCGGCCGTCACGCCGGCGGCTTCCTGATCTATGCCTTGTCGATTCTCGACGCCTACAAGATCGCTCGCATCCGCACCGCGAAATGGGTTCACACTGCCCGGCGAGACGGCGACAGTGCGCAGAGCGGCATTGAGCCGCATAGGTAACTAGAGGAATATTTTTTTCATATGATTGAATTAGTGCAGCTCATTCGATACATCGTCTCTTAGCTACAAACGATCTCTTAGCTACAAACATCGGAGGCTGACATGTGTGGAATTGTCGGACTGTTTTTGAAGGACAAGTCGCTGGAGCCCCAGCTTGGCGCGATGCTGTCGCAGATGCTGATCTCGCTCAGCGATCGCGGTCCCGACAGCGCCGGCATTGCCATCTATGGCGCGCCTTCCAAAAATGAGGCCAAGATCACCATCCAGTCGGCCAAGCCGGACCGCGATTTCCGCGGCCTCGAGGCGGAGCTCGCCAAGGCCATCGGCACGCCGGTGACGATCGCGGTGAAATCCACCCATGCGGTCGTCAGGACCACGCCCGCCAAGATCGATGAAGCGCGCGAAACCATCCAGACGCTGCGCCCCGACATCCGCATCATGGGCGCCGGCGACGTTGTCGAGATCTACAAGGAAGTCGGCCTGCCCGAGGCGGTCGTCGATCGCTTCGATGTCCGCAAGATGACCGGCACGCATGGCATTGGTCATACCCGGATGGCGACGGAATCGGCTGTGACGACAATGGGCGCGCATCCGTTCTCGACCGGCGCCGACCAGTGCCTTGTGCACAATGGCTCGCTGTCGAACCACAACAATGTCCGCCGCGAGTTGATCCGCGAAGGCATGAAATTCGAAACCGAGAACGACACTGAAGTGGCCGCCGCCTATCTCTCGTCGCAGATGGCGCATGGCAAGAATCTCGGTGAGGCGCTGGAAGGCACGCTCTCCGACCTCGACGGCTTCTTCACCTTTGTCGTCGGCACCAAGAACGGTTTTGGCGTGGTGCGCGACCCGATCGCCTGCAAGCCCGCCGTGATGGCGGAAACCGACCAGTATGTCGCCTTCGGCTCGGAATATCGCGCGCTGACCAAACTGCCTGGCATAGACAATGCGAGGGTCTGGGAACCCGAACCCGCAACCGTCTATTTCTGGGAGCATTGAATTCATGCCGGCAACCACGCTTTCAAAGACGGCAGCACACGACCCTCGGGTCTTCGATCTCGACCAATTGTCGCTGCGTGAACTCAACCAGGCGCTGCACAATCTGGCTCCCGGCTCGAACGAAACGGCATGGGAAGTGCTGAACCCGAAAGGCAGCCATTCGGTCGCCGTCGGCGTCGACCAGCCTGTTGCCATCGATGTGCGCGGCAGCGTCGGCTATTATTGCGGCGGCATGAATTCCGGCAGCACCATCACCGTGCACGGCTCGGCGGGTCCCGGCGTCGGCGAGAACATGATGTCGGGCTCGATCACCATCAAAGGCGACGCCAGCCAGTATGCCGGCGCCACCGGCAAGGGCGGCCTGCTGGTCATCGAAGGCAATGCGTCGTCGCGCTGCGGCATTTCGATGAAGGGCATCGACATCGTCGTGCACGGCAATATCGGCCACATGTCGGCCTTCATGGCGCAGTCGGGCAATCTGGTGGTGCTGGGCGATGCCGGCGACGCGCTGGGCGATTCCATCTACGAGGCGCGTCTCTTCGTGCGCGGCAAGGTCGACAGCCTGGGTGCCGACTGTATCGCCAAGGAGATGCGGGCCGAGCATCTGGAATTGCTGCAAGGCCTGCTCGACCGTGCCGGCGTCACCGGCGTCAAGCCGTCGGAGTTCAAGCGCTACGGCTCGGCGCGTACCCTCTACAATTTCAATATCGACAACGCCGACGCGTATTGAGGCAGCATGACCTATCGCAACCCGCCGACGACGCCGCGCAAATCCGCGACCTTCGACGACTACACGCTTTCCGAGATCCGCCGCGCCGCGGCGACCGGCATCTATGATATCCGTGGCGCCGGCGCCAAGCGCAAGCTGCCGCATTTCGACGACCTCCTGTTCCTCGGCGCCTCGATCTCGCGCTATCCGCTCGAAGGCTACCGCGAGCGCTGCGACACATCAGTCGTGCTCGGTTCACGCCATGCCAAGAAGCCGATCGAGCTGAAGATCCCGATCACCATCGCCGGCATGAGCTTCGGCTCGCTGTCGGGGCCCGCCAAGGAAGCGCTCGGGCGCGGCGCCACACTGTCGGGCACCTCGACCACCACCGGCGATGGCGGCATGACCGAGGAAGAGCGCGGCCATTCCAAGCAGCTGGTCTATCAATACCTGCCGTCGCGCTATGGCATGAACCTGCGCGATCTGCGCCGTGCCGATGCGATCGAAGTCGTCGTCGGCCAGGGCGCCAAGCCGGGTGGCGGCGGCATGCTGCTTGGCCAGAAGATTTCCGACCGCGTCGCCGAAATGCGCACGCTGCCGAAGGGCATCGACCAGCGCTCGGCCTCGCGCCATCCGGACTGGACGGGTCCCGACGATCTCGAGATCAAGATCCTCGAATTGCGCGAAATCACAGACTGGGAAAAGCCGATCTACGTCAAGGTCGGCGGTGCCCGGCCCTATTACGATACCGCGCTTGCGGTGAAGGCCGGCGCCGATGTCGTCGTCGTCGACGGCATGCAGGGCGGCACCGCAGCCACCCAGGAAGTGTTCATCGAAAATGTCGGCATGCCGACGCTTGCCTGCATCAGGCCGGCGGTGCAGGCGCTGCAGGATCTCGGCATGCACCGCAAGGTGCAGCTGATCGTCTCCGGCGGCATCCGCAACGGCGCCGATGTCGCCAAGGCGCTGGCGCTCGGCGTCGACGCGGTCTCGATCGGCACGGCCGCCCTTGTCGCGCTCGGCGACAACGATCCCCGCTGGGAGGCGGAGTATAACGAGCTCGGCACCACGGCCGGCGCCTATGACGACTGGCACGAGGGGCGCGACCCCGCAGGCATCACCACGCAGGACCCCGAACTGATGAAGCGGGTCGACCCGGTGGCCGCCGGACGCCGGCTGGCGAACTACCTCAAGGTGATGACGCTGGAAGCGCAGACCATCGCCCGTGCCTGCGGCAAGAACAGCCTGCACAATCTGGAACCCGAGGACCTCGTCGCGCTGACGATCGAGGCAGCCGCCATGGCCGGCGTACCGCTGGCCGGCACCAACTGGATACCGGGGAAGAACGGCTTCTAATCAATGAAGGGCCGAAGCCCACACGCTCTGGGGCCACAATCGACAAAAAAATGGGGAACTTCCGTGACAGTTGATCTTGCTGAATTCGCAAGGGCGAAAAACGTCAAATATTTCATGATTTCCTACACTGACCTGTTCAGTGGCCAGCGTGCCAAGCTGGTGCCGGCGCAAGCCATCGCCGACATGCAGAAGGATGGCGCCGGCTTTGCCGGTTTCGCCACCTGGCTTGATCTGACGCCGGCGCATCCCGACATGCTGGCGGTGCCGGACCCGGACTCGGTGATCCAGCTGCCGTGGAAGCCGGAGGTCGCCTGGGTCGCCGCCAACTGCATCATGGACGACAAGGAGGTCGACCAGGCGCCGCGCAACACGCTGAATCGGCTGATCGCGGAAGCCGCCAGCGACGGCATGCACGTCAAGACCGGCGTCGAGGCCGAGTTCTTCCTGATCTCGCCGGACGGCAAGACGATTTCCGACGAATACGACACGGCCTCGAAGCCCTGCTACGACCAGCAAGCGGTGATGCGCCGCTACGACGTCATCGCCGAGATCTGCGACCACATGCTGGCGCTCGGCTGGGGCGCCTACCAGAACGACCACGAGGATGCCAACGGCCAATTCGAGATGAACTGGGCCTTCGACGACGCGCTGGCGACCGCCGACAAGCACTCGTTCTTCAAATTCATGGTCAAGTCGATCGCCGAGAAGCACGGCCTGCGCGCGACCTTCATGCCCAAACCCTTCCAGGGCCTGACCGGCAATGGCTGCCATGCCCATATCTCGGTCTGGGACAAATCGGGCAAGACCAACGTCTTCGCCGACAATGCGATGGAGCTTGGCCTGTCGGCCAAGGGCCGGAATTTCCTCGGCGGCATCATGAAGCATGCTTCCGCGCTTGCCGCGATCACCAACCCGACGGTCAATTCCTACAAGCGCATCAATGCGCCGCGCACCATTTCGGGCGCCACCTGGGCGCCGAACACGGTGACCTGGACCGGCAACAACCGCACCCACATGGTGCGCGTGCCCGGCCCCGGCCGCTTCGAACTGCGGCTGCCGGATGGTGCTGCCAACCCTTATCTGCTGCAGGCGGTTATCATCGCCGCCGGCCTCGACGGCATCCGCTCGAAGGCAGATCCCGGCAAGCGCTACGACATCGACATGTACCAGCATGGGCACACGGTGAAGGGCGCGCCAAAACTGCCGCTCAATCTGCTCGACGCGCTGCGCGAGTTCGACAAGGACAAATCGCTCAAGGCGGCGCTGGGTGAGGAATTCTCGTCGGCCTACCTAAAGCTGAAGCACCAGGAATGGAATTCCTATGCTTCGCACTTCACGCAATGGGAGCGCGACCACACGCTGGATATCTGACCACCAGCGCGGTGCGAGCGACCTCGGAATGAACTGATGAAATATTCGATCTTCTCGCTCGCCCGTGCTGCCCTCTCCGGCCACAAGAACTGGCAACGCACCTGGCGTGACGCCACGCCGAAGGATCGCTACGATGTGGTGATCATCGGCGGTGGCGGCCATGGCCTTGCCACCGCCTGGTTTCTCGCCAGCGAGTACGGCATCAAGAATGTTGCCGTGCTCGAAAAAGGCTGGATCGGCTCCGGCAATGCCGGCCGCAACACCACCATCATCCGCTCCAATTACGGCCTGCCAGGCAATACCGGCTTTTACGAATTGTCGATGAAGCTGTGGGAGCGGATGGAGCAGGACCTCAACTACAATGCAATGGTCAGCCAGCGCGGCGTCATCAACCTCTACCACTCCGACGCGCAACGCGACGCTTATGCGCGGCGCGGCAACACCATGCGCATCAACGGCATCGACGCCGAACTGCTCGACCTCGCTGCCGTCAAGAAGATGATACCGTTCCTGAACTTCGACAATGCGCGCTTTCCCGTGCAAGGCGGGCTGTTGCAGCGACGCGGCGGCACGGCGCGGCACGATGCTGTTGTCTGGGGCTATGCGCATGCGGCGAGCGAACTCGGCGTCGACATCATCCAGAATTGCGAAGTCACCGGCTTCGTCAGGGACGCCAATGGCAAGGTGACCGGCGTCGAGACGTCGCGCGGCAAGATCGGCGCCGGCAAGGTCGGTATGGCTGTTGCCGGAAGTTCATCGCGCGTCGCGGCGATGGCCGGCCTGCGCCTGCCGATCGAAAGCCATGTGCTGCAGGCCTTCGTCTCCGAGGCGATCAAGCCGCTCATCTCTGGTGTCATGACCTTCGGCGCCGGCCATTTCTACGTCAGCCAGTCCGACAAGGGCGGGCTGGTGTTCGGCGGCGACATAGACGGCTACAATTCCTATGCCCAGCGCGGCAACATGCCTGTCATGGAGGACGTCTGCGAGGGCGGCATGGCGCTGATGCCGATGATCGGCCGCCTGCGTCTGCTGCGCCAGTGGGGCGGCATTATGGACATGTCGATGGACGGTTCGCCGATCATCGACAAGACGCCGGTCGACGGGCTCTATCTCAACGCCGGCTGGTGCTATGGCGGCTTCAAGGCGACACCAGGCTCCGGCTTTGTCTTTGCCCACCTTCTGGCCCGCGATGAATCGCACGAAGAGGCCGCACGGTTCCGCCTCGACCGGTTCCGGACTGGCGCCATGATCGACGAAAAGGGCCAGGGCGCCCAACCGAACCTGCATTGAAGGCGGTTTAGAAGAAAATGCGCATTATCTGTCCCTTCTGCGGCGAACGCGAACTCGGCGAGTTCACCTATCTCGGCGACGCCAAGCCTGTGCGGCCCGAAGCCGGCACCTCGGAAGACGAGGTCTTCGACTATGTCTATCTGCGCGACAATGTCGCCGGACAGACCAGCGAACACTGGTACCATGGCGGTGGTTGCCGGGCCTGGCTGAAGGTCACCCGCAACACGCTGACGCACGAGATTTCCGCCGTTGAGCCGGCGGCGGGTGCCGGCGCCGCGAAAGTCGGTGCGTGATGGCCGGCGCGCAGACACACCGGCTCGGCAATGGCGGTCTCATCGACCGGTCGGCGCCGCTGAACTTCCGCTTCGACGGCAAGGCTTTCTCCGGCTTCCAGGGCGATACGCTCGCCTCGGCGCTGATCGCCAATGGCGTCAAGCTGGTCGGCCGCTCGTTCAAATACCATCGCCCGCGCGGCATTCTCACCGCCGGTTCGGAAGAACCCAACGCGCTGGTCGAGCTGCGCACCGGCGCACGGCGCGAGCCGAACACCAAGGCGACGACAGCCGAACTCTATGAAGGGCTGGAAGCCGCCAGCCAGAACCGCTGGCCATCGCTGCGCCACGATGTGATGTCGGTGAACCAGCTGTTCGCGCCGATCTTCGTTGCCGGCTTCTACTACAAGACCTTCATGTGGCCGGCGAAATTCTGGGAAGCGATCTACGAGCCGGCGATCCGTCGCGCCGCCGGCCTTGGCCGCGCCGCAGGCGTCGCCGATCCGGACCACTACGACAAGGCATGGGCGCATTGCGATGTGCTGATCGCCGGCTCCGGCCCGGCCGGTCTGGCCGCGGCATTGGCAGCCGGCCGCGCTGGTGCCCGCGTCATCCTGTGCGAAGAGGATTTTGTCCCCGGCGGCCGCCTGCTGTCGGATGGCGGCACGATCGATGGTGTGCCGGCAGCCGAATGGCTGTCGCGGACGCTGACTGAACTGGCTGATATGCCGGACGTCCGCATCATGACCCGCACGGCACTATTCGGCGTCTACGATGGCGGTACCTATGGCGCGATCGAGCGGGTCAACGACCACCTGCCCTCGCCGCCTCAGCATCAGATGCGCCAGCGGCTGTGGCGGATCGTGGCCAAGCGCTGCGTTGTCGCGGCCGGCGCCATCGAACGGCCGATCGTGTTTGCCGGCAACGACACGCCCGGTGTGATGATGGCGTCCGCCATGCGCACCTATGTCGCGCGCTATGCGGCGACACCGGCCAAACGCATCGCGCTGTTCACCAACAATGAGGATGGCTGGCGCACGGTCGAGACTGCACTCGGTGCCGGCCTACAGATCGCGGCGGTCATCGATGCACGGTCCGAAGTGTCGCCGGCGCATCGTTCGCTGGCCTCCAAGGGCGGCTTCCCGGTGCTGCATGGTTCCGTCAGTGGCGTCGATGGCGGCAAGGATGGCGTCAGGAAAATCGCGGTGTCGCTCACCGGCGGCGCGCGCGCCGAGGTCGAAGCGGACGGGCTCGCCGTTTCCGGCGGCTGGAACCCGGCGGTCGGGCTGACCTCCTTCCATCGCGGTCGGCCAGCGTGGCGTGACGACATCTCCGCCTTCGTGCCCGACGGCGCGCCTCCCGGCATGGTCGCCGCCGGCGCCGCCAATGGCGATTTCGGCCTCGGCGCCTGCCTGAGCCAGGGATTTGCCGCCGGCGCGGCAGCGGCGCGTGACACGGGACATGGCGGCACAGTGGGTACCGCGCCTTCCGCCGACGACGAGGCATTCTCGCTGACGCCGCTCTGGCACGTCGCCGGCAAGGGCAAGGCTTTTGTCGATTACCAGCACGACGTCACCGCCTCTGACATCGAACTGGCGCAACGCGAAGGCTTTGAATCCGTCGAACACCTGAAGCGCTACACGACGCTCGGCATGGCCACCGACCAGGGCAAGACCTCGAATGTCGCCGGCCTTGCCATCATGGCCGCGGTCAGCGGCCGTTCGATCCCCGAGACCGGCACGNACCGACCAGGGCAAGACCTCGAATGTCGCCGGCCTTGCCATCATGGCCGCGGTCAGCGGCCGTTCGATCCCCGAGACCGGCACGACGATCTACCGGCCGCCTTACGTGCCGGTCGCCATCGGCGCCTTCGCCGGCCATCACCGCGACGAGACGTTCCATGCGACGCGGCTGACGCCGTCGCACCACTGGGCCGTGGAACAAGGTGCTGTCTTCGTCGACACCGGCCTGTGGAAACGCGCGCAATGGTACCCGCGCGCCGGCGAGAAGGACTGGCTGGAATCGGTGACCCGCGAGGTCAAGGCGGTGCGCGGTGGCGTCGGCTTCTGCGATGTCTCGACGCTCGGCAAGATCGACGTGCACGGCCCCGATGCCGGCGCCTTCCTGGATCGCGTCTACATCAACACCTTCTCCAGCCTCGCAGTTGGCAAGGCGCGCTATGGGCTGATGCTGCGCGAGGACGGCATCGTCTATGACGATGGCACGACATCGCGGCTGGCCGAGGACCATTATTTCCTGACCACCACCACGGCCAAGGCCGGGCTGGTGATGCAGCATCTCGAATTCTGCCGCCAGGTGCTGTTCCCGGAGCTCGACGTGCAGCTCACTTCCGTCTCCGACCAGTGGGCGCAATTCTCGATCGCCGGGCCGAAGACACGCGACCTGCTGAGGGAAATCGTCGATCCGACCGAGGACCTTTCCAACGAAGGCTTTCCATTCATGGGCGCGCGCGAAGTAGCACTTCGCGGGGGCCTGAGGGCAAGGCTGTTCCGCATCTCGTTCTCAGGCGAGATGGCTTTCGAGATTTCGGTGCCGGCGCGCTTTGGCGATGCCATGGCGCGCAATTTGATGCTGGCCGGAGCGCCATTCGGCGTGACGCCTTACGGCACCGAGGCGCTCGGTGTCATGCGCGTTGAAAAGGGTCACGTCGCCGGACCGGAACTGAGCGGCACGACGACAGCCGCCGATCTTGGCCTCGGCAAAATGATGTCGACCAAGAAGGATTTCATCGGCCGCGTGATGGCCGGACGCGAGGCACTGATCGCCCCGGATCGCCAGGTCGTGGTCGGCATCAAGCCGACCGACAAGGGCCGCCGCTTGCGCTCTGGCGCGCACATCATCCCGAAGGGTCAGACGCCCGGCCCCGGCAACGACCAGGGCTATGTCACCTCGGTCTGCTTCTCGCCGACGTTGGATCAGTGGATCGGGCTCGCGCTTGTCGAACGCGGCCGCGAGCGCATCGGCGAGATCGTCCACGCGCATGATCCATTGCGCGGCGAAGACTACGATGTCGAACTCTGCAATCCCGTCTTCTACGATCCGGATGGAGGGCGTCAGCGTGGTTGATTTTTCCTGGACTCCCCGCAGTCCGCTTGAAAAAGCGCTTGTCACCGGTGCGCATGGTGCACGCGGTATCGAGGCTGGCGTCTCGCTGACCGAGGTTCGCAATTTTGATCCGATCCAGGTGATGGCGCGGCGCGGCAAAGGAGCCGAACTGGCAAAGGCGACTAGGACCCGCTTCGGCATCGCGGCACCGGATGCGCCGAAGGCGGTACAAACTCCGGATGCCACGCTGATCTGGTCGGGGCCGGATCAGTTCTTGATCCTGTCGAAAAGTGGCAAGCACACGATGTGGACGCTGGCGCCGGCATTCACCGGTCCCGCTTCGCTATCGGACCAGTCGCATGCACGCGCGTTGATCAGCGTTTCCGGAATCCAGGCGCGCGCCATGCTCGCCAAGCTGTCGTCGATCGACCTGCATGCCGCCTCGTTTCCGATTGGTGCCGCTGCTGCGACGTCGATGGACCACACCAGCGTCACGCTCTGGCGCGGGAATGATCGGCCGGATGGCCTGGCGGTGTTCAACCTCCTGGTGTTCGCGACCTTTGCCGAAAGCCTTTGGCATACGATGCTCGACTCGGCTGCGGAGTACGGCGTTACGGTCAGCCATTCCGAGGATTTCGAATAGCGTTTGCGCGCGCCCCACCTTCTCCCTTGGGGGAGAAGGGAAGAAGTGCGCTTCGCCTTGCCAAACGCACGCGCACTGCTATTCTTACCGCTAAAATAATTTCACACACAGGCAAACTTGTTTCTCGAACCGCAAGGCTGAGATGAGCCAGTCGCCCTACCCCGCAATTGCCGCCGGACCGCCGCGGCCGAGCCTCATCCTGAGGCCCGGCCAGATCGCGCTGCCGCCGGGCATGGAGCGTTATACGATCCATGGCAATGGCGCGGTGCTCATCGATATCATGGCCGGCGACACGATCACCGTGCGCAATGTCGAGGGTGGCCAGGCCTGCGAGTTGCTGGCCTGGGACAGGACCGGCGCGACCGATCCCGGCATTTTCGGTGAAGCATCGGACAGCAACGCTGCCGGCATCAAGGCGCTGCTCATAGAGGACGACGACAGCCTCGCATCGCTACGGAGCGGGCTCGCGCGCCGGCAGGTGCAGCTTGACCATGCCAAGGCGGTGCGGGTGTTCGGCGCCACTACGCCTGCCGGTACAGAACAAACATTCACGGTCACGCGTGACGGCTCGATGCTGATTGCGGCCCCCGGCGGGCCGATGCTGGTCGACGGTCACGACACGGCGACGCCGCTGACCGCCATCGTTCGCCGCGCCACGATCCGCCCGGCGGCGAAATCGCTGTTGGCGGACCCGCTGGCCGACCCGGTGCTCGATTTGCGTGTCCATTCGGCGACGGCGGAATCCTATTTCGTCAAGGCCGGTGACTATCTACAGATCATCGATGTCAACGGCCGCCAGTGCACCGACTTCCAGTGCTTTTCGGCGCGCAAGCTGGACAGGGGACTGGATCATCCGCTCGACGTGACGACAACGCGCACGCTGATGGGCGCGAGCTACCCGATGCCCGGCCTGCATTCCAAATACTATGACCAGGACATGGAGCCGCTGGTCGAGGTTATCCAGGACACATGCGGCCGGCACGACGCCTTCGCGCTCGCCTGCGCCGCCAAATATTACGACGACATCGGCTATCCCGGCCACACCAACTGCTCTGAGAATTTCAACGGCGCTCTGGCCGGCAAGGGCGTCAATCCCCGCGCGGGCTGGATGGCGATCAACTTCTTCTTCAACACGGCGATCGACGCGCATGGCGTCATGGTGTCCGACGAGCCGTGGTCGCGGGCGGGCGACTATGTGCTGCTGCGCGCGCTCACCGACATTGTCTGCGTCTCCTCCGCCTGCCCCGACGACACGACGCCGGCCAATGGCTGGAACCCGACCGACATCCATGTGCGGACCTATTCCGGCCAGCACAAATTCTCGCGAGCGATCGCCAGACGCATGACGCCCGATTCGGAACCGAAAATGACCCGCGAGACAGCTTTTCATTCGAGCTTTGCCAAGCACACCCGCAACTTCGTCGAGTACAAGGGCTATTGGCTTGCCAATTCCTTCGCCAAGGACGGGCCGATCGCCGAATACTGGGCCTGTCGGCAGGACGCGGTCATCATGGACCTGTCGCCGCTTCGCAAGTTCGAGGTCACCGGCCCGGATTCCGAGGCGCTGCTGCAATACACGCTGACCCGCGACGTCAAGAAGCTTGGCGTCGGCCAAGTGGTCTATTCGGCGATGTGCTACGAGCATGGCGGCATGATCGACGACGGCACCCTGCTGCGGCTCGGCAAGGACAATTTTCGCTGGGTCGGCGGCGACGATCTGTCCGGCGAATGGCTGCGCAAGACGGCCGCCAAGCTGGGTCTCAACGTGCTGGTGCGCTCGTCGACCGACCAGATGCACAATGTCGCCGTGCAGGGTCCGAAGAGCCGCGACATCCTGCGAGAAGTGATCTGGACTTCGCCATTGCAGCCATCGATCGACGAACTCGAATGGTTCCGCTTCGCCGTCGCACGCATTGGTGGCGGCAACGGCATTCCGGTCGTGGTCTCGCGCACCGGCTATACCGGCGAGCTCGGCTACGAGATCTGGTGCCATCCGCGCGACGCCGAAAAAGTGTTCGACGCCATCTGGGAAGCCGGCCAGCCGCATGGACTGAAGCCGATGGGGCTGCAGGCGCTGGACATGGTGCGCATCGAGGCCGGGCTGATCTTCGCCGGCTACGAATTCTCCGACCAGACCGACCCGTTCGAGGCCGGCATCGGCTTCACCGTGCCGCTGAAGAGCAAGACCGACGATTTCATCGGCCGCGAAGCGCTGACCCGCCGCAAGGAGCACCCGCAGACGAAGCTGGTCGGCCTCGACATCGAGGCCAATGTCGACGTCGGCCATGGCGATTGCGTGCATGTCGGCCGCGCCCAGATCGGCGTGGTCACGTCGGGCATGCGTTCTCCGATGCTGAACAAGACCATCGCGCTGGCCAGGCTCGACGTCACCCATTCAGCTGTCGGTACCGAGGTCGAGATCGGCAAGCTCGACGGCCATGCCAAGCGGCTGCCGGCGCGCGTCGTCGCCTTCGCCCACTACGATCCGCAAAAGACCAAACCACGCTACTGACGGCCTTCCTCCCAAGACAGTGAGGCCGTGCTGGCAGTTCGTGATAGGAATTTTTTCTTGACCTGCTGAGGGCAGCTATGCTACATATTCGTCCATGGTGCTGATTTGCGCCGCGACCCGCCTCCGGCGGGTTTTTCGTTTCCAGACTGCTGGTCCTTTTCCGAACAATCCTGCCCGCCAGTGTGAAGCTGACATGTTTCGCAAGCGGGATGTGCACGGCGCGACAATTCGCTTGACCTGAAAGCGCGCCGGATCAATCTTCACTGTTAAGAAAAAAATACGACTGAGTGGAAACACCGGCAGTCGAACAATGCATGCGTCGATGGTGAAGCCTCGCGAAGCCGCGGCGGTCACGAACGGGGAACATCAAAATGGGGAACAAAGACATATGAGCACGATAGTGACTGTCCTGGAGCCGCTTGCCGAAGGCAAGTTGCACCGAAATATCGACTGGCGCGGCGCCTTCTGGGTGGCGAGCGGTGTGCCTGCCCTCGTCCTGTTCTCGATCGGCGGCATTGCCGGCACGACCGGCACGCTGGCCTTCGCGATCTGGATCTTCTCCATGATCATGGGCTTCCTGCAATCCTTCACCTATGCCGAAATCGCCGGCCTGTTTCCGAACAAGTCGGGCGGCGCGTCGATCTACGGCGCCACCGCATGGCTGCGCTATTCCAAGTTCATCGCGCCGCTGTCGGTGTGGTGCAACTGGTTCGCCTGGTCGCCGGTGCTATCGCTCGGCTGCTCGATCGCCGCCGCCTATATCCTCAACGCGTTGGCGCCGGTGCCGCTGTTCACCGATGCCTCGCCCGAAGTCGTCGCCTATATCGCCGCGCATGCCGGGACGAGTGCCGCCGACGCCATCACGGCGGTGACCGCCGCGGCAACGCCGGTGATCCGCAACTGGACGCTCTACAGCCACACGCTGGGGCCGGTCTCGTTCACCCTCAACGCGACCTTCTTCATCGGTGCGGTGCTGATGCTGATCATCTTCGCCATCCAGCATCGCGGCATCCTCGGCACTGCCAACGTGCAGAAATATATCGGCCTGCTGGTCATCATCCCGATGCTGATCGTCGGCGTGGTGCCGATCGTCACCGGCCAGATCAACTGGGCGAATTTTTCGCCGCTGGTGCCGCTGGCGGCCGCCTATGCGCCCGAACCCGGCGCCTGGAACATTGCCGGCTGGACGCTGGTGCTTGGCGGCATGTTCATCGCCGCCTGGTCGACCTACGGTTTCGAGACCGCCGTCTGCTACACCTCGGAGTTCAAGAACCCGGGCACCGACACGTTCAAGGCGATCTTCTATTCCGGCCTGCTCTGCATGCTTCTGTTCATCCTGGTGCCCTTCACCTTCCAGGGCGTGCTGGGCCTCAACGGCATGCTGGCGACGCCGATCGTCGACGGCTCGGGTGTCGCCGATGCACTGGCCGGCATGGTCGGGGGTGGCGCATTGATCCACAGCCTCTTGGTGATGCTGATGATCCTGGCTCTGGTTCTGTGCATCATGACCGCCATGGCAGGCTCTTCGCGCACGCTCTACCAGGGCTCGGTCGATGGCTGGCTGCCGCGCTATCTCAGCCATGTCAACGAACATGGCGCGCCGACGCGGGCAATGTGGACCGATCTCGTCTTCAACCTGATCGTGCTGGCCATCGCCTCTGCCGACGCGACGAGCTTCTTCTTCATCCTCGCCGTGTCGAACTGCGGCTATATCATCTTCAACTTCCTCAACCTCAACGCCGGCTGGATCCACCGCATCGACAACGGCCATATCGCCCGGCCTTGGAAGGCGCCGAGCTGGTTGCTCGGCGTCGGCGCGATCTTCGCCTATGTCAACATGATCTTCATGGGCGCGGGCGCCAAGGTGTGGAACCCGATGGCGCTGTGGGCCGGCCTGATCACGGCGGCCCTGATCATCCCGGTGTTCTGCTTCCGCCACTATATCCAGGACAAGGGCAAATTCCCCGACCATATGCTGGCCGATCTCGGCATGACGGGGGCCGACCTCTCGGTCAAAAAGGCGGGCATACTGCCCTATCTGACCCTGGTCGCCGGCGTGGTGGTGATGCTGCTCGCCAACTGGTTCTTCGTCATCTGATCTCGTAAAAGTGAAAAGGATCGGGCGCGCTTCGGCGCGCCCGATCCTTTTCGACTGGCGTGATCGATCTATTCGGCGGCCAGCGCCAGTTGCGGCTTTTCGGCTTCCTGGCTCAGTTCCAGATCGTCCGTCCGCCCCTCCGCCCCGCGCTTCTTCGGCTCCCGGCCGAAGAACAGGGCGTAACCGGCCGGCAGGACCAGGATGGTCAGCACCGTGGCAACGAGGATGCCGCCCATCATGGCGTAGGCGAGCGGACCCCAGAAGACGCCGCGCGAGATCGGGATCAGCGCCAGCACCGCCGTCAGCGCCGTCAGCGTGATCGGCCGGAAACGGCGAACGGCCGAACCGATGATCGCCTCGTAGCGGTCCATGCCCGCAGCGATGTCCTGGTCGATCTGGTCGACCAGGATGATCGAGTTGCGCATGATGATGCCGAGCAGCGCGATGACGCCGAGAATGGCGACGAAGCCGAACGGCGCGCCGCTGATCAAGAGTGCCGCGGCAGCACCGATAATGCCAAGCGGACCGGTCGCCAGCACCAGCATCGCCTTGCCGAAGTTCTGCAGCTGGATCATCAAAAGCACGACGATGACGGCCAGCATGATCGGCGCCTTGGCGGCGATCGAAGCCTGGCTTTCCGCCGAATCCTCCGCACCGCCCTGGATCTCGACCTTGTAGCCGGGCGCCAATCCGTCACGCAGGCCCTGCATATCCTTGTACAGTTTGGTGACGACGTCATTGGACTGCACGCCGTCGGGCAGCGTTGCCCGCACACTGATGGTCGGCAGACGGTCGCGGCGCCACTCGATGCCTTGCTCCAGTACAGGCACCACCTTGGCAACCTGCGACAGCGGCACGAAGCCACCGAAGTCGGTCGGGATATAGACCGAGTCGACGGAGGACAGGAGGCTGCGGCTGGCATCCGGCTCGCGGGCGACGATGGACACCGTCTCCTCGCCGTCGCGGAAGTCGTCGAGCGGCGCGCCGGACATCGCCGCCTGCAGCATCTGGCGGATGCGCTGCGAGGTGACGCCGAGTGCGCGGGCACGATCCTGGTCGATGACCAGCTTCATCGCCGGAACCGGCTCCAGCCAGTCATCATGCACGGCGCCAAGCAGCGGATCCTCACGGAACTTCGCCTTCACCTGGTCGGCGATGCGGCGCACCTCCTGGCGATCCGGCCCCATGACGCGCATCTGCACCGGCCAGCCGGTCGGCGGGCCGAGGAACAGACGATCGACTTTGGCACGGATGGATGGGAAGTCTTGCGCCAGGACGGTGCGCAACTTGACGATCAGCCGTTCGCGGGCCGGTTCGTCATTGGCCATGACGAGCAGCTGGGCGAAGTTGGGATTGCTCAGTTGCTGGTCGAGCGGCAGGAAGAAGCGCGGCGCGCCTTCGCCGATATAGGTGGCGATGAAACGCTTGTCCTTGTCGTCCATCATCTTGGTTTCGAGCGCCTTGGCCTGCGCCTCGACTTCCTTGATGCTGGTGCCTTCCGGCAGCCAAAGGTCGACAAGGATTTCCGGCCGCGACGATTGCGGGAAGAAGTTCTGCGGAATGAACTGGAAAGCCCACAGGCTGGTGCCGAAGGTGACCAGCGTCATCACCAGGACGATGATGCGATGGCGCACGGCCCAGCTGACGGTAGCACGAAGCCGGCGGTAGAAACGTGTGTCGAAGACATCGTGATGGCTGCCGGCATGCTTGCGCTGCTTGAGGATCATGTTGCCGAGCCATGGCGTGAAATAGACCGCGACGAACCAGGAGACGATCAGCGCGATGCCGACGACATAGAACAGGGTGCGGACATATTCGCCGGCGGTCGAGGCCGCGAAGCCGACCGGAATGAAGCCGGCTGTGGTGATCAGCGTGCCGGTCAGCATCGGGAAGGCGGTCGAGGAATAGGCGAAGCTCGCCGCCTCGACCTTGACCATCCCCTCCTCCAGTTTGCGCTCCATCATCTCGACGACGATCATCGCGTCGTCGACCAGAAGACCGAGCGCGATGATCAGCGCGCCGAGCGAGATGCGCTGCAGGTCGATGCCGAGTTCGTACATGATGGCGAAGGTCGCAGCCAGCACCAGCGGGATGGCGATGGCGATGACCAGGCCGGAACGCCAGCCTATCGACAGGAACGAGACGACGAGCACGATCAGCAGCGCTTCGCCAAGCGCATGCATGAACTCGGCCACCGCATCGGTGACGACGCCGGGCTGGTCGGAGATCTGGTCGACCGCAACGCCGTAGGGCAGCGCCTCTTCGAAGCGCTTGTAGGTGGCCTCGACATCCTTGCCGACGTCGGTAACCTTGAAGCCCTTGGCCATGACGACGCCCAACTGCACGCTGTCGTGACCGTTGAAGCGGTATTTGCGCTGGAACGGATCTTCCAGCCCCGAGGTCACCGTGGCGATGTCGCCCAGCCTTGTGACCTGTCCGCCGGCGCGCAGGCGCAGGTTCCGGATATCCTCGACCTTGCCGACATCGCCCTCGACGGAGATGCGTACCGAGTTGGTGCCGGTATCGACGGAGCCGGCCGGGTCGACATTGTTCTGTCCCTTGATCGCATTCTGCAGATCGGTCAGCGTCAGGCCGCGTTCGGCCAGGGCCTTGGACGAGACGTCGATATAGAGCTTTTCCGGCTGGTCGCCGATGATGACGGCCTTCTCGACGCCGGGCGTCGTCAAAAGCATGTCACGCGCCTGGATGGCGAACTTCTTCAGCTCGGGATAGCTGAAGCCATCGCCGCTGATCGAATGCAGCGTGATGAAGGTGTCGCCGAACTCGTCGTTGAAATAGGGGCCGAGCAGACCTTGCGGCAAGTCACCGGCAATGTCACCGACCTTCTTGCGCACCTGGTAGAAAGCGTCCGTCACCTCGGCGGTGTTGGTGTCGCCCTTGATCTGCACAGTGATGATGGCGCTGCCGGCGCGGGTGAAGGAGCGCACGAAATCGAGATGCGGCGTTTCCTGCAGCTTGCGTTCGATCTTGTTGACGACCTGGTCTTCCATCTCCTTGATCGAGGAGCCCGGCCAGATCGCCTGGACGACCATGATCCGGAAGGTGAAATCGGGATCTTCCTTCTGGCCCATACGCATCAGGCCGAGCGCGCCGGAAATGATGATCAGGCCGAACAGGAACCGCGCAACGGCGGGATGGCCGATTGCCCAGCGCGACAGGTTGAAGGGCCGCTTCTCTTCCGTGGAATTGGTCATCGACGCTGGTCCATCTATCTAGCGCAACAAAATCGAGGGTTCGTAGTGGCTTCCGGGCGGCAAGGCTCTCCGAGAGGAGAAACGCTCATCGCGGTGGGACGCGAAATCGATGTGGGGGTTACATCAATCGAGCGTCTCGGTCGGGGCGCCTGCCGCCCGGAAACCAGCGACTGCGGGAACGCGCAGCCGGTTGTCTGTCGTCAGCGCACCTGCTTGGCGTCGCCGTCTGCCGCGGATGCCGATTGCAGCGCCGTCTCACCGGCGAGCTTCACCTTCAGGTTTTCGGTCATGAATTGCGTGCCGGCGGCGACCACGACATCGCCGGGGTTCAAACCCTCTGCGACACGCACCCCATCGGCGGCGAATTCGGCGACCTTGATCGGACGGGCATGAACGGTGTCGGCGCCACGATTGACGGTCCAGACGATCGATTGCGTGCCTTGCTCGGCCAGTGCGCTCAGCGGGATCGAGACCAGCTGCCGCTCATTGGCCGCCGAGGCTTCGATGCTGGCGGTCATGCCGAGCAGCACACGCGGATCGTTGGGCAGGCTGACGCGGACGGCAAAGGTGCGTGACTGCGGATCGGCGCTGCCGGCGACTTCGCGGACCTTGCCATCGAGCGCCAGCGCATCGTCGGACCAGAAGCCCGCCTTGACGGCCTTGCCCGGCTTGAATTCGGCGATTTCCATTTCGGGAACGGCGATCAGCACTTCCTTTTCGCCGTCGACAGCGACAGTAACAACCGGCGTGCCGGAACCGACCACCTGGCCGACGTCGGCGCTGACCGTGGTGACGATGCCATCCCTGTCGGCCTTGAGATCGGTATAACCGACCTGGTTCTTCGCCTGAGCAAGTGTCGAAAGGGCGGAATCACGCGTGGCGACCGCTTGGTCATAGGTCAAGGTCGCCTGTTCGAGTTGTGATTTCGGGGCAAAATTCTTGGCAAAAAGCTGCTCGGCACGCTTGCGGGCAAGCTCCACGGTCTCGACCTGCCGCTCGGCGGCATCGAGCGCTGCCTGCGCGCTCTTGACCGAGAGGTCGTAGTCAATGGGATCGATGCGGGCGAGCACATCGCCCGAGGCCACATGCTGGCCGATATCGACGAGGCGCTCGGTGATCTTGCCATTGACGCGGAACGCCAGAGCGCTCTCGGTGCGGGCCCGCACCGACCCGGAATAGGAGAGCATGCGGGTGTCATGCACCTTCGCGATCTCGACAACCTTGACCGGACGGATGATATCCTTGACTTCGGCTTTTTCCTGGCTGCAGCCGGCAAGCCCGAGAGTGGCGGTGACAAGCAGCACCGGGCCCACAGCCGGCAGCCTGCTGATGATTGAACTGAACGAAGACACGCGCGTACTCCCGAAATGGAGATGAATCGTTGAACCGGCGCCCGGCGGGCGGCAGCTACTTCAAAGCCTTGATTGCATAATCGATGAGGTCGTCAGGCATTGCCCGGTTGGTCTTGGCAAGGCATTGCGCCACCATCTGCGGATGACACAGGATGACGGTCGCGGCGCCGAAACAGCGAGACGCGATCACCGGATCCTGTTTTCTGAACTCACCGGCCTCGATGCCGTCACGAATGATTTCCGCAAACAGGTCGTGAATGCTGTCGACATGCTTGTCGATCACACCCCAATCCCGTTCGAGGGCGACGATGACCATCTCGTGGACCTTTTGGTCGTCGAGCATGACCTCCATCGTCATCTTGTATTGCGCATGCACGTAACGCCGGAGCCGCTCCTCGGCGCTGATCGGCAGGCGCGAAATCTCGTAGGCCATCTTGTAGCTGGCACCGAGCATCCGGCCGCAGACGGCCTGGTGGATTTCGACCTTGGAGGCGAAGAAACGATAGATGTTGGCCGGCGACATGCCGAGCTCACGCGCGATGTCGGCGACATTGGTCTTGCCGTAGCCATAGTGCCGGAACAAGCGCTCGGCGCAATCGAGAATGCGCGTTACATTTTCCTGTCGGGCGGCTTCGGCGACTATGGTGGCGGCTTCGGACATGATCCTCTGTCAATTTACGAGTGACGAATTTCGATTTTCGTCACTCGTAAATTGAAAAGAGCGGCCTGTCAACGCGGATTCGATGTACGCGTACGAATTGTGACAGATGGTGACAGATGGTGACAGTGAGAAGGTGGAATCGACGATCGCTATTAGCGGCTGGCCCTGATGAATTCGTCATCCTAGGGCGAAGCAAGGAGCGAAGCGACGCGGCGCAGACCCTAGGATCCATGCCGCGACGTCTGCTGAAGAGTGTGGCGGATCAAGAAGTTACGCTGGTAAGCGCGCCCTGTCATCCTCGACGTTGGAGCATGGCTGAGAGGTCACGGCATGGATCCTAGGGTTTCCGCGACGTCGCTTCGCGACTGCGCCACCCTAGGATGACGAAGTCAGGTCCTTTGCCATCTCGCGCAACCGGAATTTCTGGATCTTGCCGGTCGAGGTCTTCGGGATTTCGGCGAAGATGACCGCCTTCGGCACCTTGAACCGGGCAAGCAGCGCGCGGCAGTGATCGATGATCTCGGCTTCGGTCGCGATCTTGCCGGGCTTCAGCTCGACATAGGCGACAGGCACCTCGCCCCATTTGTCGTCGGGCCTGGCGACGACGCCGCAAGAGGCAACCGACGGGTGCTTGTAGAGCGCGTCCTCGACCTCGATAGAGGAAATGTTCTCGCCACCGGAGATGATGATGTCCTTGGAGCGGTCCTTGAGCTGGATGTAGCCATCGGGGTGCATGACGCCGAGATCGCCGGAATGGAACCAGCCGCCGGCGAAGGCTTCGTCGCTCGCCTTGCGGTTTTTCAGGTAGCCCTTCATGACGATGTTGCCGCGGAACATGACCTCGCCGATGGTCTCGCCATCGGCCGGTGTCGTCCGCATCGTCTCGGGGTCCATGACTGTCAGGCCTTCGAGCGCTGCATAGCGCACGCCCTGCCGCGCCTTCCTGGCGCTGCGCTCGCCCTTTTCGAGATCATCCCAGGCGCCATGCCATTCGTTGACGACCGCCGGGCCATAGGTCTCGGTCAGGCCGTAGAGATGGGTGACGGCAAATCCGGCATCCGCCATCCCCGATAGCACCGCTTCCGGCGGGGGTGCTGCGGCGGTGTTGAAAGTGACCGTCTGCGGAAATACGCGCTTGTCCTCGTCCCTGGCATTGATCAGCACCGACATGACGACCGGCGCGCCGCACAGATGGGTGACGCCCTGATCGGCGATCGCATCGTAGACCGGCTTCGGCCGCACCCAGCGCAGGCAGACATGGGTGCCGGCCTGGACTGCGAGCGTCCACGGAAAGCACCAGCCATTGCAGTGGAACATCGGCAGCGTCCAGAGATAGACGGCGTGCTTGGCCATGCCGGCATGAATGGTGTTGGTGTAGGCCATCAGGGCAGCACCGCGATGGTGGTAGACGACGCCCTTCGGATTGCCTGTAGTGCCGGAGGTATAGTTCAGCGAGATCGCGTCCCACTCATCGTCGGGCATCGACCAGGCGAAGTCCGCGTCGCCCCCGGCGATGAAGTCCTCATAGTCGAGCGAACCGATGCGCTCACCCTTCGGATACGGCGCGTCGGCGGCGTATTCGGGATCGTCATAGTCGATGACCAGCGGCTTGACCTTGGCCAGTTCCAGGGCCTGTCTGACGACGCCGGAGAATTCGCGGTCGACGATCAGCACCTTGGTCTCGGCATGATCGAGCTGGAAGGCGACGACCGCGGCATCGAGGCGGGTGTTGAGCGAATGCAGCACCGCCTTGGTCATCGGCACACCGAAATGCGCCTCCAGCATCGGCGGCGTGTTTGACAGCATGACGGTGACGGTGTCGCCCTTGCCGATGCCGCGCCTGTCGAGCGCCGAGGCAAGCTTCAGCGACCGCTGCCAGAAGGTGCGATAGTCGATGCGCTGGCGGCCATGGATGATGGCGATATTGTCGGGATAGGTCTTGGCCGCGCGCTCCAGATAGGTGAGCGGCGTCAACGGCTGATGGTTGGCCGCGTTCTTGTCGAGATCCTGTTCGTAAGGACTGCCCATCCCATGCTCCCCCGCGGTTTTCTTTCAGACGTTCTAATCACAGGCTCGGGCCGCGTCACCACAAACGATGCCACGACAGAGCGCATTCGGCGCAATGATGAACCAGATTCGGCGTAAGCGGGAGCATCGCATACCTCTGCCCAGTTTGACTTTTGTCGAGAGCCGTGAATAATGTCAGCCGAGGAGACGGCATGGCGATCCGACCGGCAGAACAACTCATCCACAAGGCCGCCTGGCTCTACTATGCCCATGGCCTGCGGCAGGACCAGGTGGCGAGCCAGCTTAACATTTCCCGTGCCTCAGTCGCCATGTACCTGCGCAAGGCACGCGAGACCGGCATCGTCAACATCTCGACTTCGACCCAGCTTTTCACCGACGACGTGCTGGCGCGCAAGCTCGAGGATGTGTTGAGCCTCGACGCCGTCTGGATCGCACCGGAGAATGATCATATTGCCGACCCGTCGACGGAAATCGCCGTGCTGGCGGCGAGCGTCTTCCTCGAACTGGTCAAGAAGGGCGACCGCATCGGCGTAGCCTGGGGCCGCACCGTCTATATGATCGCCGACGTCATGTCCTATGCCGATCTGCAGGATGTCACGGTGGTGCAGCTCTGCGGCAATCTCGGCGCGCCCTATTCCTATCGGCCCGACCAATGCACCATGGAAATCGCGCGGCGGCTGAATGCCAAGGGCCTCAACTTCTACGCGCCCCTGGTGCTGTCGACGGAAGAGCTGGCGCGGGCGCTGCGTGCCGAGCCGGTGATCCGGGAACAATTGTCGGGTGTCAGCGAATGCGACCTGGCATTATACTCGGTCGGCGCGGTCGACGCCGACAGCCATCTGGTCAAATGCGGCGCGCTGACGCCCAGTGAAATGGCGGATCTGCGCAGCCAAGGCGCTGCCGGCGTGATTGCCGGGCAGATCATAGACGCCGAGGGCAAGGTGCTCGACTGCAGTTATAACAGGCGGGTGATCTCCGCCGAGCTTGCCTCGCTGCGCGCCATCGCCAGGCGGTTGGTGGTGGTGCAGGAGGACAGCAAGTTCGAACCGCTGCTCGCGGCGATCGCCGGCGGCCTTTGCACGCATCTGGTGGTCGGCGCGCACATGGCGCAGCGGCTCCTGGACCATGCGGCTGCCACCATAGAAAAGGCCTCCTAGAACCCCCCCTCTCCGCTGCCGGCGCATTGTCATCAAAGCGTCGCGGCAATCCTGTTTCACCAACAAAGACAGCAACCGGACGAAGCGAACATGAAGAATTTGTGGAATGACGAAGCAGCCGAAAAACTCGTCGCCGACTACGCAAAAAAGGGTGTCGGCCGCGACCTGGCGCTGCGCGTCTACACGACCCGGCTGCTCGGCGGCGAACCACGGCTGGTCCTGCATGGCGGCGGCAACACCTCGTGCAAGACGACGGCAACCGACCTCGTCGGCGACCAGTGGGACGTGCTGTGCGTCAAGGGCAGCGGCTGGGACATGGGCGTCATCGAGCCGCAGGGCCTGCCGGCGGTCAAGCTCAAGCCGCTGCTCAAGGCGCGCGCGCTGAACAGGCTGGCCGACGAGGACATGGTTGCCCTGCAACGCGTCAACCTCATCGATCCGTCCTCGCCCAACCCGTCGGTCGAGACGCTGCTGCATGCCTTCCTGCCGCACAAATTCGTCGACCACACGCACTCGACCGCCATCCTCGCCATCGTCGACCAGGAGGACTCCAAGCCGCTGGTGAAGACGGTTTTCGGCAGCAAGATGGGTTACGTGCCTTATATCATGCCCGGCTTCGACCTCGCCAAGGCGGCGGCCGACATCTTCGATGCCGACCCTGATGTCGAAGGGTTGATCCTCGACAAGCACGGCATCTTCACCTTCGGCGACGACGCCAAACAGGCCTACGACCGGATGATCCACTATGTGAATGTCGCCGAGGACTTCATTGCCGCAAGCGGCAAGCCGAAGGCGGCAAAGGCAGTCTTGCCGGCAAAGCTCGCGACACCGGCGTCCATTGCGCCGATGCTGCGCGGAGCGGTGGCGGTAGCGCGCGGCGAAGGCCGCTTCGACCGCATGATCTCTGACTTCCGCACTTCGCCGGCAATCGTCGATTTCATCAATTCATCCGAGATTGCCGATTATGCCGGACGCGGCGTGTCGACACCCGATCTGTCGATCCGCATCAAGACCGGGCCGATGGCGCTGCCGGCGCCCGATGCGGACAAGGCCGGCGACTACAAGGCGGTGATCAAGAGCCATGTCGACGCGTTCGCCAATGATTATCGCGCCTATTTCGAAACCAATGATTCGCTCGACGACGTCAAGCGCACCATGCTCGACCAGATGCCGCGGCTGACGCTGGTGCCCGGCCTCGGCATGTTCGGCCACGGCCGCACGCTGAAGGACGCGAAGATCGCCTCGGATGTCGGCGAGATGTGGATCGAGGCGGTGCGCGGCGCCGAGGCGGTCGGCCGTTTCCACCCGCTCTCCAAGGCCGATCTGTTCCCGCTGGAATACTGGTCGCTGGAACAGGCCAAGCTCGCGTCCAACAAGCCGAAGCCACTGACTGGCCAGGTGGTGCTGATCACCGGCGGCGCCGGCGCGATCGGCGCAGCGACAGCCAAATTGTTCGCCGACAATGGCGCCCATGCCGTCGTCGTCGATCTCGACGCCGAAAAGGCTGCCGACGCGGCGAAGAAGGCCGGCAACAACTCGATCGGCGTCGCAGCCGACATCACCGACCCGGCGCAGGTGCGTGCCGCCTTCGACAGAGCCGTCGCCGTGTTCGGCGGTGTCGACATCATGGTTTCCAATGCCGGCGCGGCCTGGGAAGGCCGCATCGGTGAGCTCGACGACGCACTCCTGCGCAAGAGTTTCGAACTCAATTTCTTCGCCCATCAGTCGGTGGCGCAGAATGCCGTGCGCATCATGCTCGAGCAGGGCACAGGCGGCGTGCTTTTGTTCAACACCTCCAAGCAGGCGGTCAATCCGGGTCCGAAGTTCGGCGCCTATGGCGTGCCGAAAGCAGCGACGCTGTTCCTGTCCCGGCAATACGCGCTCGACTATGGCGCGCATGGCATCCGCTCCAACGCCGTCAACGCCGACCGCATCCGCTCGGGGCTTCTGACCGACGCCATGATCGCCAGCCGTTCGGGCGCGCGCGGCGTGTCGGAGAAGGACTACATGTCCGGCAACCTGCTCGGCCAGGAAGTGACGGCGCAAGACGTGGCGCAGGCCTTCCTGCATCACGCGCTGGCCGACCGCACCACCGCCGATGTGACGACGGTCGATGGTGGCAATATCGCGGCAGCGCTGCGGTAGGAATCCTGCCTTGATCACCCTGCTGCCGCCAGGCAGCGGGGGCAAGGCGCGACGTTGACTCCTAACAATAATTGTTAACTCTTGTTAGGTGTGGTACAGGCTGGCAATGAAACCTGAACCAATGCGTACCCTTACCATATCCCTGACCCCTCAGCAGGTTGCTCGCCTGCAAAGCGCCGTCGAAGGCGGCGGATACGCCTCCAACAGCGAGATTGTTCGTGACGCCCTTCGTCTGTGGGAGCAGCGCGAAGAATTGCGAGCCTTGGAACTCGAACATTTGAAACGGGCCTATGCCGATGGCATGGCCAGCGGCAAGCCGGTGGAAGTCGAACCCGCCGAGTTTATACGCGGCCTGAAGGCAGAACGCCGCGCTCGTAGCTAGATATCGGCTCACACCACGCGCCTCGCAGGATTTGCGAGACATCTGGCGCACCATAGCAATCGACAATGAAAAAGCGGCGGACAAGCTGCTCATGCGCATTTTTGACAAGCTGGAACTGGCGACCCAGCACCCCAAGATGGGCACGGCCCGACCGGAATTGAGCGTGACGGCCCGCGTGCTCATCGAAGGCCGCTATATCGTCATTTACGAGCCGCAATCGGATGGCGTCCTGGTCGTCGCGATTGTCCACGGAATGCGCGACCCGGAACACTGGCTGTAATCGGGAGAGGTTGAGCATTCACATGGAAAGAGCGGCACGAGCGCCGCCCTTTCTTTGTCAGAGGTCCAACTTACTTGGCGTTGGGGTTCGGCATCCAGGCCGGCATCGCGACATCGGCGTGGGCGAACTGCGGCAGCTTGGCCGACAGGTCCTCCATGTTCTTGATGTCCTTGTCGATGAGGTCCTTCTGGGTGATCAGCGTCGGCGGCACGACGACGTTGTGGCCGGGGTCTTCACCGGCCAGCAGCTGCGCCAGCGCACGCACCGAGACCTGGCCGACGACGGCCGGATTGGTCGCGGCGGTCGCGGCCCAGGCGCTGTCGGGCTCACGCATCGCAGCAATATCGGAGGTTGAGATATCGGCCGAATAGATCTTGATGCCCTTGTTCAAGCCCGCTTCGTCGACAGCGATCTTCACGCCCTTGGCGAATTCGTCATAGGGAGCGAACATCACCTTGATGTCGGGATGCGCCGTCAGCACCGAACGCGCCTGGTTGGCGACGGAGTTGGCAATCGGATTGTCGAGCGTGCCGAACATCGCGACTTCCTTGATGCCGGCATACTTCTTCTTGACGTCGACCCAGGTCTCGTTGCGACGATCGAGCGGCGCAATGCCGGCGACATAGACATAGCCGGCATTCCAGCTCTCGCCATTGTCCTTGACCGCCTGCTCGAGCGCGAGGCGCGCCAAGTCGCGGTCGGACTGTTCGATCTGCGGGATCTTGGGATTTTCGACATTGACGTCGAACGCCACCACCTTGATGCCGGCGTCGACCGCACGCTGGGCAGCGTCCTTCATCGATTCCGTCAGGCCGTGCTGGATGATGATGCCCTGCACGCCGAGCGCGATGGCCTGATCGACCATGTCGGACTGAAGGGCAGCATCCTGGCGGCTGTCGAGGACGCGCAGATCGATGCCGAGCGCCTTCGACTGTGCCTCGACGCCCGAGAGATAGGCCTGGAAGAAGTCACCGGTCGAGAGATAACGCACCAGCGCGATCTTGACGCCGGGCTTGTCGAAAGGCGCCGGCTTGTCCGCGGCAAAAGCCGGGACCTGCATCAGCATGGTTGCGCCGGCCAATCCGAGCGCCACCTTCCCCAGAAGTCTTCTTGTAATGCTCACTTTGTTTTCCTCCACTCTTGTTGAACTCGAAAAACCTGTTCCGGTCGAAAGCTACCTCCTGCCTCTGCCCGAAAGCGCAAAGGTGAAGACAAGGGCGACGACCAGAACCACGCCCTTGACGAAATCCTGCGTGTAGTAAGGCGCGTTCATCATCGTCAGGCCTTGCAGCAAGATACCGACGAACAGCGCACCGATGGCAGTGCCGAAGGCGTTCGGCTTGGCGGCACCTAGCACCGCGTAGCCGATCAGCGCCGCGGCGACCGCATCGAGCAGCAGATTATTACCCGAGGCGATGTCGCCGCGTCCAAGCCGGGCAGCGAGCAAAATACCGCCGATCGAGGCAAAAACTCCTGAAATAACGTAGGCCCAGATCTTGTATGCCTTGACAGGCGCACCGGCCAGTTCGGCGGCGCGCTCATTGCTGCCTACGGCATACATCATGCGCCCGAAGCGGGTGTATTCGAGAAAGAACCAGATCAGCACGGCGAGCACGAGCAGCACGACTACCGACACCGGAATGAGGTTCGGGATGAAGAAGTCGAAGCGGTGGCGGCCGAGCGCCAGGAAGGCGTCGGAGAATTTGCCGTTGGCGACCGAACCGTCCGGCATGGTCATGCCGGTGGCGATCGAGCGGCCTTCTGTCGGAATGCGCTGCAGGCCGACCAGCAGGAACATCATGCCGAGCGTCGCCAGCAGATCGGGCACGCGCATGTAGACGATCAACCAGCCATTGATCAGGCCGACAATGGCGCCGATGAGCAGGCAGACGACGACCGCGACAAGGGCGTTCTGCTCCAGCACCACCATGACATAGGCCGCCGCCATCATGGCTGAGGTGGCGACCGAGCCGATCGACAGATCAAAGCCGCCGACGACCAGCGTGGCGGTGACGCCGAGCGCCAGCACGCCGGTGATGGCGACCGACTGGAAGATGAAAACGGCACTTTGCGGCGAAACGAAACCGTCGGCGGCGATCGAGAAATAGGCGACGAGCCCGAACAAGAGCACGATGAACCCGTAGCGGATGGCGTGGTCGCGCAATGTCATCCGGCGCTCCCGCGCGCTGCTGCCGTCTTTACCCAATCCGAACCCATGCTCTCTCCATTCCAATTCCTATCGCCCGCGCTCAGGCGGCACTGTGCAGCGGTCCGCCGGCGACCTCGGCCAACAGGCGATCGAGATCGACATCGGCATTGCGGTGTTCGCCGACGATGGTCTGTTCCGACATGACCAGGATGCGATCGGCGGTCTCCAGCGCCTCGTCGAGTTCGGTGACGAACAGCAGCGTGGCGCGTCCGTTTGCACTGGCCCTGAGCTTGGCGGCAATGTCGCGCCGGGCCGAGATATCGACGCCCTGAAACGGCTCATCCAGAATGAACAGTCTTGCCTCCTGCGCCATCCAGCGGGCGACCATCACCTTCTGCTGGTTGCCGCCGGACAGCTCCGACATCTCGTCCTTCTCGGAACGGCAGACGATGCTCAGCTCCTCGATCTGCCGGCGTGCCGTGGCGCGTTCGAGGCGGCGCCTCAGGATGCCGAAGCGCGACATGCGCTTGTGAAACGGCAGGCTGATATTTTCCTGGATGTTGAAGCTTTGGACGATGCCGTTCTCGCCGCGGTCCTTGGCGACGAGGAACACGCCGGCGGCGATCGCCTCGCCGGCTGTTTCAGGCGCATAAGGCCTGCCGTTCAGCGTCATTGTACCGGCGAGCGGCTGGCGCACGCCAAACAGCGTCTCGGCAAGCGCCGTCTTGCCGACGCCGACGAGGCCGGTGATGGCAACGACCTCGCCGTCGCCGAGCGTCAGCGAAATCGGCCGAGCGCCGTGTGCAATGCGCAGACCTTCTATCTTGAGGACGGCCTTGGCCGAATTCCTGACGACGATCTGGTCGAGATGGATCTTGCGGCCGAGCATGGCATTGACCGCGCCCTCATAGTCGAGCGGTTTCTTGTCGAAAATGCCCGAGATGATCCCGTCTCGCATCGAGATGATGCGATCAGCCAACCGCCTGATGTCCGACATGCGATGCGAGATGTAGAGGATCGCCACGCCCTGCTCGCGCAGCCTGTCGATCAGCGCAAACAGCCGATCAGCCTCGGCGCTGGAGAGCGATGAGGTCGGCTCATCGAGGATCAGCACTTTCGGCTGGTGCGCCAGGGCGCGGGCAATCGCCACCATCTGACGATCGGCCAGCGAAAGATCGCTCACCCGCGCCTTCAAATCGATGGTCAGCCCCATGCGCTCGGCAACCGCCTTGGCCTCCCGCCGCACGCGCATTGGATTGAACAGGGTCGGCGCACCGCTGCCGCTCAGTCGGTCGAGGGTCAGGTTGGTGGCGACGTCGAGATCGGCGACGACACCGTCGTTGATATTCTGGTGCACGGTGACGACGCCGGCGCGGATCGCTTCGGCAGGGGTTTTCGGTGCGAAATCCTGGTCGGCGAGCGCCATCGTGCCGCCGCCGCGTTCGTAGACACCGGAGATGATCTTGACGAGGGTGGATTTGCCGGCGCCGTTGGCGCCCATCAGCACGGTGACTTCGCCGGCATGCAATTCGACCGAGACGCCGCCTAGCACCTCGTTATGGCCAAAGGATTTCCTCAGTCCCTCTACGCGGAACACGGCATTACCGACCATGCGTTCCTCCCTGACATGACGCTATGGGCTGCATCGGCAATTGTCAACACGATTGACAATTGCCAGATCGCTTCCTAGCTTGGCCCAGCCGCCATGCGTCCGTTATGTTCGGAGCGCATAAGCGGGAGGATGACGATGACTGAAAAATTGCGGTTCGAAGCACTATCGGTCGAAACCCTGGCTGCACGCCTTGGCGGCAACGAGGCGCTGTGCGCGAAGATCGGCAAGGACACTGGCGCCTGGAAGGTCCGCGAGGTCGGCGACGGTAATCTCAACCTGGTGTTCATCGCCGAGGGCGCCAATGGTGCAGCCGTCGTCAAGCAGGCCCTGCCCTATGTTCGCCTGGTCGGCGACAGCTGGCCGCTGCCGTTGAAGCGCTCCTTCTTCGAATATCACGCGCTGACCAGGCAAGAGGCGCGCGCGCCAGGCTCGGTGCCGGCGATCCATTATTTCGATGAAGGCCAGGCGCTGATCATCATGGAATATCTTGCGCCGCCGCACATCATCCTGCGCCGCGCCCTGATCGACGGCCGCCAGCTGCCGAACATTGCCCGGGACATCGGCCTGTTCATGGCCCGCACGCTGTTTCGCGGCTCCGACCTGCACATGGCCGCCAAGGACCGCAAGGCCGATCTGGCGCTGTTCGCCGACAATGTCGAGCTCTGCGACATCACCGAAAGCCTGGTGTTTTCCGACCCCTATTTCGACGCCAAGATGAACCGGCACACCTCGCCGCAGCTCGACAGCCTGGTCGCCGAACTGCGCGCCGACCGTGACCTGAAGGTCGAGGCGCAGCGGCTGAAGCACATCTTCGCCGCCAATGCCGAAACGCTGCTGCATGGCGATCTGCATTCCGGCTCGATCATGGTCACCGACACCGAAACCCGGATGATCGATCCGGAGTTTGCCTTCTACGGCCCGATGGCCTTCGATGTCGGCATGCTGCTCGCCAATTTCTGGATGTCCTTCTTCTCGCAGCGCGGCCACGAGCAGGAGGGAAAGCGCGACGCCATGCGCGCCTATCTGCTCGGGGTGACGACCGAGACCTGGGCGGTGTTCCGCGCCGAGTTCTCGCATCTATGGCGGACCGAACGCACCGGCATGCTCTACCAGAGGAGCCTGTTCGAGGATCAGGGCGACAGGCTCGGTGCCGAGCAGGCGCTCGACCATGTTCTGCACCAGATGTGGACCGATTTGCTCGGCTTTGCCGGCATCGAGGTGCACAGGCGCATCCTCGGCCTCGCCCACAATGCCGATTTCGAGACCATTGCCGATGAGGATTTGCGCGCCAGTTGTGAGGCAAAGGCGCTGAAATTCGGCCGTCACCTCGCCGTCAACCGGCGCCAGATCCACAGCATCGACGAGGTCAACCAACTGGCCGCGCTGATCGAACAGGAGAGCAGCCTTTGAACGTCGGCGACCGCCACTATCGCACCATCTGGCTGAGCGACGACGGCCGTTCGGTCGATATCATCGACCAGCGCTGGCTGCCGCATGATTTCCGCATCGAAACGATCGGCACGGTCGACGGCATCGCCACCGCCATCCGCGACATGTGGGTACGCGGCGCGCCGCTGATCGGCGTCACCGCTGCCTACGGCGTCGCCATGCAGATGGCCGACGATCCGTCGGATGCAGCGCTCGACGCCGTGTGGGAGACCCTGCACGAGACACGGCCGACGGCGATCAATCTGCGCTGGGCGCTGGACGAGATGCGGCACTTCCTGCGGCCTTTGCCTCCCGAACAACGCGCGGCAGCCGCCTATCGGCGGGCCAGTGAGATCGCCGACGAGGATGTCGGCCTCAACCGTGCCATCGGCGAGAACGGTCTCGCCATCATCAAGGCGATCGCTGCGCGCAAGCAGAAGGGCGAGCCGGTCAACATCCTGACCCACTGCAATGCCGGCTGGCTGGCCACCGTCGACTACGGCACCGCCACGGCGCCGATCTACCTGGCCACGGAAGCCGGCATTCCGGTCCACGTCTATGTCGACGAGACACGGCCGCGCAACCAGGGCGCCCAGCTGACCGCCTGGGAGATGGCCGGCCACGGCGTGCCGCACACGCTGATCGTCGACAATGCCGGCGGCCATCTGATGCAGCGCGGCGAGATCGACATGGTCATCGTCGGCACCGACCGCACCACGGCCGACGGCGATGTCTGCAACAAGATCGGCACCTATCTGAAGGCACTCGCCGCCGCCGACAATGATGTGCCGTTCTATGTCGCGCTGCCGTCGCCGACCATCGACTGGACGGTGCATGACGGACTGGCCGAGATCCCGATCGAGCAGCGCTCGGCCGACGAGGTCTCGCTGGTCTGGGGCAAGACCGCTGCCGGCGAGATTGCCCAGGTGCGCATTTCGCCGGAGACGACGCCTGCGGCCAACCCGGCCTTCGACGTGACGCCGGCGCGGCTGGTCACCGGCCTGATCACCGAGCGCGGCGTTGCCAAGGCATCGCGCGAGGGATTGAAGGCGATGTTCCCCGAGCGGGCGTAGCCACGTCCCTAGTACAGAGGCTCGGCCATATGCTTCGGCGTCGGCCATGTCTCGGTAATGCCCGGCTGCACCGGCCGCTCCAGATAGGTCGATAAAACCACATAGCTGCGCGTCGAGGTGACGCCCGGCGTTTCGTACAGGCGCGCCAGAAGGCCTTCGAGTGCTCTGGTGTCTTCCGTGCGGACCTTCAGCAGCATGCAGGTATCGCCGGCGACGGTATGGATTTCCTCGACCTCGGGATATTGCGAGACCGCCATCAGTTCCGGCGTCTTTCCCCAGCCCCTGGTGTCGATATGGACAAAGGCAAGCAAAGGCTTTTTCACCGCCCGGGGATCGATGATGGCGACCGTGTTGCGGATGGCGCCGCTGCGACGGAGCCGTTTGACCCGCTCATGCGCTGCGGGTGGCGACAAGCCGACGCGATCGCCGAGTTCGGCGTAGCTGATCGTGGCGTCATCGACCAGGACGCCTAATATTCTTCGGTCAATCGCGTCGAGGTCGCGGGCAGTAGCCTTGTTCTGCGGAATACCATCTGTTTCTTCATCCATGGCGAAATTCCTGGTTCTCCACTGAATAGAATACGGCCATTATGCTGATATGTCGAACATTGATCAAGTTGCGCCATTGACTGCCCGAGCCCCGATCCCGGCGCTTGCCTATCTCTTGACGGGCTGCATCGCCGTCATCGGCTCGAACTCGCTAGTGCTGGGTCCGATCGCACCGGCTGTCGCCTCGTCGTTCGGAACCAGCGTGCCGGCCGTGATGATTGCGGCGGCCGCGTTCGGCCTCGGCACCTCGGCCAGCGCCCTGTTCCTGGCCCGCTACATCGACCGGCTCGGCGCACGCCGGATGCTGCAGGGCGCACTGTTGCTGCTGGCACTAGCGCTGGTGGCGAGTGCCGCCGCACCCACGGTGATCATGCTGGTCTCCGCACAGCTGCTGGCCGGCATCGCTGCCGGGATCGCCATGCCCGCGATCTATGCCAGCGCCGCGGCCATCGCCCCACCGGGCAGGGAGAGCGGCACGATCGGCGTCGTGCTGACCGGATGGACGCTCAGCATGGTCGCCGGCGTTTCGCTTTCGGCCGTGCTTGCCGATCTTGTGCATTGGCGCGCCGTTTTCGCAGCGGTCGCGGTGCTTGCGGCCATTGCATGGATGGGGCTGACAGTGACGTCGCTTAGCGACATCAGGAAGGCCGGACCGGCGCCCGCCCCGCTGGAAGCGCTCGGCATTCCCGGAATCCTGCCGCTGCTGGTCGCGTGCGCGGCCTTCATGACTTCGTTCTACGGCGTCTATGGCTATCTCGGCGACCATCTTCATGTCGGGCTTGGACAGCCGGTGAGCGCCAATGGCCTGGCGGCGCTTGCCTACGGCATAGGCTTCGGCACCGCTGCTCTGCTCGACGGCGTCATCGACAGACTGGGTGCGCGGCGCGTCATGCCATTCGCCTATCTTCTGGTTGCCGTCGTCTACGTCGCGATGGCCACGACGAGCGGCAGTTTCGGGCTGACCTTGACCATGGTGGCGATCTGGGGACTGGCCAATCATTTCGGCCTGAATGTCCTGGTGATGCGCCTGTCGGCGCTCGATCCGTCGCGGCGCGGCACGATCATGGGCCTGAACAGCGCGGTGACTTATCTCGCGGTCTTCGTCGGCACCACCAGCTTCGGGCCGCTCTACTCCAGCTTTGGTTTTGCCACCTGCGCAATGGTCGCGGCATTGCTGATGCTGGTTGCCGCTTCGGCAGCGGCGTGGCGCACGCGGTAGTCGACGTGCTTGGCCCAACCTTCCCACGGTTGACAGCAGCGCCCTGCCCTTTCATACAAAGCCGTTAATGTTCTCAGGGCGGGGTGAAAGTCCCCACCGGCGGTAAGGGTTTTACCCAAGCCCGCGAGCGCCCTCCGATGGTCGGAGGGGTCAGCAGATCCGGTGTGATTCCGGAGCCGACGGTTACAGTCCGGATGGAAGAGAACGAAACGTAAAACGGACCGCCCCGGCGGGCCGGATTGCGTATCGTGCGTCCTGATTCTGGTTCGAAACGGAAGGATGGACCCATGAATCAGCATTCCCACAAAAACTATGAAACGACCCGCATCGCCGTTATCAGGGCTCGCTGGCATGCCGATATCGTCGACCAGTGCGTACAGGCCTTCGAGGCGGAACTGCCTAACATCGGAGGCGAGCGCTTCACCGTCGATGTCTTCGACGTGCCGGGCGCCTATGAGATTCCGCTGCATGCCAAGACCCTGGCCGGAACCGGCCGCTATGCCGCGATCCTCGGTACCGACTTCGTCGTCAATGGCGGCATCTACCGGCATGAGTTCGTCGCCAGCGCGGTGATCGACGGCATGATGAACGTGCAGCTGTCGACTGGCGTGCCGGTGCTGTCGGCGGTGCTCACCCCACACAACTACCACGACAGCGCCGAGCACCACCGCTTCTTCTTCGAGCACTTCACGGTCAAGGGCAAGGAAGCGGCGAACGCCTGCGTGCAACTCCTGGCGGCGCGGGAGTTGATCGCGGCTTAAGTCACCAAAACGGCCGGATTTCAACCCTGCAACAAGAATTGCGATCGAGAAGAGCTCTGAAGGTTGCGGTTCCGTTGAAATCCCGCCAGAAGCATCAAGGGCCGACCGGCAACCGGCCGGCCCGCGACGTTGCGCTTGAAACCAGATACGGGAGACTATTGGGTGGCTCGCATAACACTGAGACAATTGCTCGACCACGCCGCCGAATACGGCTACGGCGTGCCCGCTTTCAACATGAACAACATGGAACAGGGCCTTGCCATCATGGAGGCCGCCGAGGAGACCCAGTCACCGGTCATCCTACAGGCAAGCCGCGGCGCCCGCGCCTATGCCAATGACGTGGTGCTGGCCAAGCTGATCGACGCGCTGGTCGAAATCCACCCCGACATTCCGGTCTGCATGCATCTCGACCATGGCAATAACGAAGCCACCTGCGTCACCGCTATCCAGTACGGCTTCACCTCGGTCATGATGGACGGGTCGCTGAAGGAAGACGGCAAGACGCCGGCCGACTACGCCTACAATTCCGGCATCACCAAGCGCGTCGTCGACATGGCGCATTGGGGCGGCGTGTCCGTGGAAGGCGAGATCGGCGTGCTCGGCTCGCTGGAGAGCGGCGGCGGCGAGCAGGAAGACGGCCACGGCGTCGAAGGCGCGATCAGCCACGACCAGCTTTTGACCGATCCCGAACAAGCGGTCGAGTTCGTCAAGGACACCCATGTCGATGCGCTGGCGGTTGCCATGGGCACCAGCCACGGCGCCTACAAATTCTCGCGCAAGCCTGACGGCGCAGTGCTGGCCATGAACGTCATCGAGGAGATCCACCGCCGGCTGCCGAACATGCATCTGGTCATGCACGGCTCGTCCTCGGTGCCCGAGGACCTGCAGGAAATCATCAACAAATATGGCGGCCAGATGAAGCCGACCTGGGGCGTGCCGGTCGAGGAAATCCAGCGCGGCATCAAGCACGGCGTGCGCAAGATCAACATCGACACCGACAACCGCATGGCGCTGACCGGCGCGATCCGCAAGGTGCTGACCGAGAATCCAAGCGAGTTCGATCCGCGCAAATATTTGACACCGGCCATGGCCGCCATGCGCAAGCTCTGCAAAGAGCGCTTCGAACAGTTCGGCACCGCCGGCAACGCGCAGAAGATCAAGCCGCTGCCGGTCGCCGAAATGGCCAAGCGCTATAAGTCGGGCAGCCTCGACCCGAAGTTCGGCTGAGCTCCAGCGATTTATCCCAGAGCTGCCAGAAGCATCCTGGCAGCTCTGGCGACGGCTGTTTTACTCCGGAGTCTCGGCCTCGGCACGAACCAGCTTGATATCTGCGCCAGCCGCCCATGCGCCGATATCTTCCCGACGCAATGCCGCCGCCATCATGTCTGGAAACAGATCCGGCGTGCAGGCAAAAACCGGAATGCCGAGGGCGGCCACCGAGCCTGCCATCTTCGGGTCATAACCCGGCCTGCCCTGGTCGGTCAGCGCCAGGAGCACCACGACGTTGACGCCGGAGCGAACGAGTGCAGCAAGCCGCTGCAGCAATTCCTGCCCGTTGCCGCCCTCATAAAGGTCGGTGATCAGCACCATATGCGACTTGGTCGGCCGTTCGATGCGGTCCGCGCAATAGGCCACGGCCTGGTTGATGTCGGTGCCGCCGCCCAGCTGCACGCCGAACAGGACTTCGACAGGATCGCTAAGCTCCTCGGTCAGATCGACGATTGCCGTGTCGAAGCAGACAAGCTTGGTCCGCACCACCGGCAGGGAGGCCATCACCGCCGCGAATATCGAGGCGTAGATTACCGAGCTTGCCATAGAGCCCGACTGGTCGACGCACAGCACCACCTCATCCAGGTCGACCAGCCTTCGCTGTTTGCGCATGAAGCCGACCAGCTTCTCCGGCACGATGGTCTTGTGCTCGGGCTGGTAATGGCGAAGGTTGGCTGAGATCGTACGCGGCCAGTCGATGTCGCGCTGGCGTGGGCGGTTGGTGCGCTGCGATCGGTCGACCGCGCCGCGTATCGCCTCGGCTGTCTTCTGTTCCAGCCGCTGCATCAGCTTGGCAACGATATCGGCGATGATCGTGCGCGCAATGTCCTTGGTCTTGGCCGGCATGACCGAGCGGAGCGAAATCAGGTCGGCGACGAGATTGACGTCGGCCTCGATCGCTTTGAGGAATTCCGGCTCCATCAGCATCTGCTTCAGGTTGAGCCGTTCGAAGGCATCCTTCTGGACGATCTCGACGACCTGTGCGGGAAAGAACGACCTGATATCGCCCATCCACTGTGCCACCCTTGGCGCCGATCGGCCGAGGCCGCCGCGCCGCTTGCGCGGATCGGCAGCCGCATCGCCGGCACCATCGCCGTAAAGCGCATCGAGCGCCGCGGAAAGCCGCTTGTCGGTGTCGGACAGCGCTGACGAGGTTTCCTCATCGGCACCGATCGCCATGCGCCAGCGGCGCTCGCGTCCGTCGCCGGCTTGGATTGGCTCGCTGATTTCGGCCTCGTCATCCATTGCCGGCCTCGCTCATCAGCAGGGGTCCAAGCCGTTCCAGGTGCCGGCGCCACGCTTCGCCGCCATCCGGAGTCGGCGTCAGTCCGGCAGGCAGCCGTGCGGTGCGGCCGAGCACCGCTTCGATCAACCGTCGCCGCTCCATCGAGTCCAGATGCGAAAAGACCCGGCGCAGCAACGGCAGATGGGCAATGAAGGCCTCTTCGTCGAGGGATGCGAGCCAGGCATCCACCGCACCGCGCAGGCCCTCGTCGTAGATCAGCCGTTGGCCGGCAGTGCTGAAGAAACCCTCGAAGAACCCTGCAGCCTCGGTGACCGGCGTTCCTGGAGACAGACGTCGTGCGATCAGACCGGTTGCCGCGTCGGCTGACAAATGGCCGGCTTCGTAGAGCAGATGCGCGGCACAGCCTGCCACCAGCGCCGTCGAGCGCGATCCATCGAGCACCGCAGCCAGTCCATTGCGCCAGATGTCCAGCACGTCCTGTTCAGGCTCGACCAGACTGATCGCTTCGTCGGCCTTGCGCATGGCGCCGACCAGCGTCGTGGATGCCTGGGCATCGAGGTCGCGGGCGGCATAGGCAAGTGCGATCCCGCCTTCGACGATCAGCCGCTCCAGGAGGCCGGACAGACGGGCGGTTTCCGTCTTGCGAGCCTCGCCGTAGCGGATGATGTCGGCGAGCGGCGGCACCGATGTCAGGATTTCCAGGCATTCGCTGCTGCGCGCCGCCCGTTCCTCCAATGCCGCGAGACCGGCCGCCGACGCTTCCGACAGGTTTGCCGTGATGGCGCCCTGGACCAGTGCGGCCATCGCATCAAGAGACGTCGCCGCGCCGATCATCTGGATCAGCCGGCCATTGGCCGCCTTTTCGATGGTTGGTCCGTAGACCAGGTTCTCGACCAGTCGAACGGCATATTCAGGTTCCCACGACAGCATCCAGCGCTCGCGAAAGGTGCCGCGGCTGCGGCCGCTGTCGGTCAGCTTGCCCCAATGCACGCCAAGCACGGACAGCCGGTGCAGCAAGGTCGATCGAAACAGCCCGCTTTCGCTGCGCAGGTCGACCGACAATTCACGCTCCAGCGCTTCGGGCTTCAGCCGCGCCGCCTTCTGGCTGCGCTGCAGGTCCTCGATCAGCGGCGCCAGCGGCGTGTCCGGCGGAATTTCACCGACATCGGCGCCCAGCAGCAATTCGGCTTCGACCAGCGCCCACAGCAGCGCTTCCCCGTTGAACAGGGCGGCGATCGCGGCGTCACGCAATTCCTCGAACCCGGGCTTTGGCCGTTCACGGATCACAGCCAGCGTGCGGGCCAGCCGTTCGGCTTCGATCAGCGAGGCGGTCGAGACCATGTGCCCCTTGGCCCTCAGGACCGCCGCGATCTTCGCCAGCCACAGGACCGAGGAGTCCCCTTGCCCGCGCGTCTGCCACAGATGCTTGCACCAGCCGGGCGCGACAACGCCGGCGCCATAACCGAAGCCCAGCGCCAGGCGCGGCCCCGTCCACGGCGCCCAGGTCATCATGCTTTTGCGGCGGGCGAGCCCCTTGAGTAGCGCCTGGTCCTCCTTCAGCGGTCGCGTCGCCTGCAGTGCCGGCACATGGAAGGCACCGCAAACGATAGCGATCGGCCCATCGAATTCCTTTCGCGCGGCGGCGATTTCAAGTCGCATATGCGCTTCGCGCTTTGCCTCGAATTCGGCAAGCGGACCTTCGCCTTCGCGCAACGTCGTCATCGCGTCGGCTATTGCCGCGAAGATTGGGCCGGGCTCAGGGTTCTGCTCGATGATATCAGCCCACCAGCTTTCGCCATCTTCATAGCCGGCAGCTTGTGCCAGCGTTCCGATCGGGTCCCGCAGATGCGGCGCCAAGTCAGCCTCAACGCTGGCTTCCGTTCCATCGCTATCGGTTTCCCCCACGGCCTCAATCGGCGCAGTGCGGGCTGAAGACGGCAAATCGATGAAGCGCACTGCCGCATTGTTGGTGACGGCCCAGAGCGTCGCCTGGTACTCCGGCGAGAATTCGGCGAAGGGCCAGAAGCTTGTCGAGGCCGGATCGTCTTCGGGATAGCAGAGCAGCGCCACCGGCGGCTGCATTTCGGGGTGGGCCAGCAACGGCAGCAGCGGGCTGGCGTCGGCCGGTCCTTCGATCAGCACGGCGACCGGTTTCAACTCCTGCAACGCCTGCACCAGGCTGCCGGCGGAGCCTGGCCCGTGATGGCGTATGCCGAAATAGGAAACGTCGCTAAGCGCCATGGCGTCAGATCGCCGCGTTCAAGGCCGCGTAGTAGCCGGCATAGTCTGGCCGCTTCTTGAGCACGGTTTCCAGATACTCCTCCAGCACCAGTTTGTCCTGCACCGGATCCTTCACGATCGCACCGACGAGGCTGGCGGCAAGACCTTCGGCGCCGAGCTTGCCGCTGTCGAACCAGGCCGCCTGGCTGAGGCCGCCGACCATGGTGGCAATGGCTTCGGCCGTGGACAGCGAACCGGACGGCGTCTTCAACGTCACCTTGCCGTCGGCTGTAGCGCCGGAGCGCAACTCGCGAAAAATGGTCAGCACGCGCGCGATCTCCTCACCGACATTCTTCGGCACCGGCAGGTCAAGACCGCCGGCCATCTCGCCGACCCGCTTGGAGACAATCGCCACTTCCTCCGCCATGTCTTCGGGCAAGGGCAGTACGACGACGTTAAAGCGGCGCTTCAACGCCGAGGACAGCTCGTTGACGCCCTTGTCGCGGTTGTTGGCGGTGGCGATGATGTTGAAGCCGCGCTGCGCGTAGATCGAGGTGTTGAGTTCCGGGATCGGCATCATCTTTTCGGACAGCACGGTGATCAGCGTGTCCTGGACATCGGAGCCCATGCGCGTCAGCTCCTCGAGGCGGCAAAGCTTGCCGTCCTGCATGGCGCGGTAGAGCGGCGTCGGCACCAGCGCGTCCTGGCTTGGGCCCTTTGCCAGAAGCTGTGCGTAGTTCCAGCCATAGCGGATCTGGTTCTCGTCGGTACCAGCCGTGCACTGCACGATCAGGGTCGAATCGCCCATGATGGCGGCGGCGAGATGTTCCGACACCCAGGATTTGGCCGTGCCGGGGACACCCAGCAGCAACAGCGCGCGATCGGTGGCGAGCGTCGCCACCGCGGTTTCCATCAGCCGGCGCCGGCCGACATATTTCGGCGTTATCACTGTCCCGTCGTCAGCCTTTCCGCCGAGCAGGTAGGTAAGGACCGCCTTTGGCGAAAGGCTCCATCCGGCAGGCCTTTGCCGCTCGTCATTGCGCGAGAGCGCCTGCAATTCGGCGGCATAGGCCTGCTCGACCGGAAGACGGATGGCTGCGTTCATTAGCTGTTCTCCGGATTGATCATGTGTCGGTTANGGCATAGGCCTGCTCGACCGGAAGACGGATGGCTGCGTTCATTAGCTGTTCTCCGGATTGATCATGTGTCGGTTAAGGCTCGGCCAGCGCTGCGTTGAGGCGCAGAAGACCGAGTGAAGGCGCTGCCGGCGCCATACCGCCCGCAACGACGTCTCCGATCAATTTCTCCGCCGTCGCCGCCGTGGCGAGAAAGCCCATAGTTTCCAGGAGCTGGTCGACGCCCCGCTTCACAGCGTCATCGTTTCCTGCAACAGCGGAGCGAAGCGCCGGGAGCGTCTGGCCGTTTGTCAGGTCGGCCCATTCCAGCCAGCTTGCTTCGAGGCCCTCGGCCAGATTGAGCGCGCCGAGATGTTGCGTGTCCTTCAGGATCGACTTGATCAGGACGCGCTTCCTGCGGCTGTCCAGACGCGCCATGAGGTGGAGGACGAAGAGTGCGGGCTTGCCACCTTCGGCGACAAGCATATCCGCCATGTGCGTCACCGCGGCGTCGCTGCCCGACGCCGCGACCATTCGGGCAACAAGGATATCGGCATTGTTCTCAGCGCCGAATTGCCACGCCCCGATAAACTCGGATTCGGTGGTGCCGAAGCGCGTGGCGAGGTCGACCAGGTTGCAGGTCTCGAACAGTTCGGCGCGACGTCTTTCCTGCGCCGGCGATTTGAGTTTTGCCGGCGTGTAGGTGGTGCGGCGGCGGATGAAGCCGGATTTGCCTTCAGCGATGAAGGCAGCGAGTTCGGCCGTCGGATCTTCCGGCCCGCCATCGCCTGGCGAGCCGTGCTCTCCCAATCTTGCCAGCAACCGGCCAGCGAGCTCGCGCAGCTTGCCGGAACGATCGGCGGAGAGGCTCTTCAGGAACGGCACGTCATCAGCGCCCAGGCCGAAGCGCAACAGGTCGACGAGTGCAATCCTGATTTCCGCCGGCTCGCCGGATGCCTTGGTTTCGATCAGCTGCCTAGCCGAAGCCGGTGCGGTGCGGCGCATATCGGCGAGCGCGGTGCGGCGTGCGGCGGGATAGAAGTCATCCCAGTTTTCCACCGTCAGATGCTCCTGGCTTGCAGGTTTTTCGCCGTCCGCGCCTGCCTGCCAGTCGATCCAGGGTGCATAGACGTCCGGACTGCTCTGATCCGACGCGGCTGGCATCCAGTCCATCGGATGCAGCACGAAGCCGCGGCTGGAGACGAGCGTGACCACACGCGACTTGCTTCTTGTGTCGGCGGCATGCTTTAGCGCGGCTCGCAATAGCGGCCGCAGCCGTTCCGGCAGCATCGGCAAGGCGAGTTCGGGCAATTGCGGGCGGCGTTTCAGCGTCTTTGGCGCGGCTGGCCGCAAGGCGATGTCGAGAGCTTGTGCGGCGATCGCCAGCAGCCGGCGTTCGCGCTCGTCGGGGCTGGCACCGCCGGCGATCTCCTTCCACGCGCCCGGAGCCAGGTCGAAGGTGATCCCGCCGGTGATCCAGCAGTCGCGCATGGCCGCCAGGCCGGTCTGCTCGATCTCGTTCACGACAGGTCAAGCCTACCGAAACCGCTTTGCGCCGCCAGCAGGTCAAGCCGGCTGCCATTCCAAAGTGCTGCCGTTGCCATAAGGTCCAGCCCAAGCAGCGTTGGATTGACGGTGTCGGCAATCGGCAAGGCGATACCATGCGGATCGCCGGCGGCTTGCCACCAGGCGGCGCCCCGATCGTCCAGCAGGATCGCGCCGGGCGGCAGCATGACAGGACAATCGGTGAGCCAAGGGGCTGCGTTCTGGTGAGCAGCATGCGCCGCGAGCGGATCGGCTGTGTGAAAGCCGAAATCGGGCCACTCACCTGTCGGGACGTCGCCCTTGCGGTCCGCCACCAAGGCCCGCAGCGGCTGGCGTGCCGGGTAAAAGACCAGCCTGGCATCGAACCGGTCGCCCGGTGTGAAGGCGTTCGACCGGCGACCGGCCGAGGCCGGAAAATAGTCGAGCAAGAGAGCAAATTGCGGGCTCGCGCTCTTCAGGTCGAGGAGCCAGGTCGAATGGCTGACGAGACCGTCACGGCGCGACTCGATCTTCTCGCCAAGCACCTCCCAGACGCTTTCGACCTGTTTGGCATCGGGATTGGCCAGAACCTGCTCACGGCTTTCGGACGTCGATACGAGCCGCCTCAGTTCGGCGTCTCCTGGTGTCGATCGCCAGGCCTTGACCACCAGCACAAGCTTGCCGAGTTCGCGGAGCGCCGCGTCCGGGCGCTCCTCGCTGCGCAGCCCCATCAGCCGTGACGGAATCTCGTCGATGCGGCCGGCAAGCGCTGTCGCCTTCATGTCGACCAGCCGTGCCGCAATCCGGCGGCAACGATCACTGCTGTTGTCGACAAAACCGGCCAGGCCAAGCCGCAACTGGTCAGCGATCCATTGATCCAGCTCATCCAACGCCGCCGACACCGCGGATTGCGTATCCAGCGTCCGCTTGCGCTGCGCTGCCTCGCGGCGCTCGACCGCAGCGGCGTCCTCGATGTCTGCGCTTTCGTCGTCGCGCGAGGCCTCGCCAATGCTCTTGCCTCCCGCACCGGGCGCTGGCGCCGCCGGCTGTGGCGAGGCCTTCCTGCGGCGGCCGAGCCAATCATTCACCCATTCCGGGGTCGAGCCTGCGGCGGTAAAACTGGCCGGCGTGGTGGCTGCAATCCACATCAGCGCCAAAGTGTGCTTGCAGGGAAATTTCCGCGACGGACAGGTGCATTTGTAGCCATGGTCGCCGGTGTCGACGACCACACGATACGGATTGGAGCCGGAACCCTGGCATTCCCCCCAGAGGAGCCCCAGCTGATCGCTCTTCTCGAGCCGTGGCCAGTTCGATTGCCTGGTCAACCTGGAAGCGGCGCTCAACGACGCCTGATCGGGCGCAAGCGCTTCGATGGTTTTCAAGTCGAATTCCAAGCCGCGCCTCTCGTCGCTCGAACGATACGAGTAGCCAGTATAGATGGCCGTCCATGACGGATTCTTGTAGCAGCAACCGTACAGAGATCGATACAGCTGAACACAATAGTTGCGCCAGTCAATCTGATCCGTCGGCAATGCCATTGCTATTCAGCGATGTCTCCCCCGAGAAATTATCTCTTGGCGAGGATAAACGCGCGATATGACTTATTGAAGCGTCCGCGCCGGCTGACCGGCGTGGTCGCGTGCGATGCCGGCTTCGGCATCCTCGGCGCCAAAAGCACGGTCGAGGCCCGTCGCCACGACCGAGACCCTGAAGCGGCCTTCCATGCCCTTGTCGAAGATGGCGCCAACGATGATGTCGGCATCCTCGTAGACCTCTTCGCGGATGCGGGTGGCGGCCTCGTCGACCTCGAACAGGGTCATGTCCCTGCCGCCCGATATCGAGACCAGCACGCCCTTGGCGCCTTTCATCGACACTTCGTCGAGCAGCGGGTTGGCGATCGCGGCTTCGGCCGCCTTCATCGCCCGACCCTCGCCGGAGGCCTCACCGGTGCCCATCATGGCGCGGCCCATGTCGCGCATCACCGATTTGACATCGGCGAAGTCGAGATTGATCAGGCCTTCCTTGACGATGAGGTCGGTGATGCAGCTGACGCCGGCATAGAGCACCCGATCGGCAATGACGAACGCATCGGCGAAGGTGGTCTTGGCATCGGCGATCCGAAACAGGTTCTGGTTCGGGATGACGATCACCGTGTCGGCGCTCTCGCGGAGCCGCTCGATGCCCTCTTCGGCCATCTGCATGCGGCGCCGGCCTTCAAAGGCGAACGGCTTGGTGACGACACCAACCGTCAGGATGCCGGCCTTGCGTGCCGCCTGGGCGATGATTGGAGCCGCACCGGTTCCCGTGCCGCCGCCCATTCCGGCGGTGACGAAACACATATGCGTACCGGCCAGATGGTCCATGATCTCGTCGAGCGATTCCTCGGCCGCGGCGCGGCCGATCTCGGGAAGCGATCCGGCGCCCAATCCTTCGGTGACGTGGGCGCCAAGCTGGATCAGCCTGGACGCCTTCGACATGGTCAGCGCCTGGGCGTCCGTGTTGGCGGCGATGAATTCAGTACCCTGAAGCTGCTCCGCGATCATGTTGTTGACGGCATTGCCACCGCCGCCACCAACGCCGATCACGGTGATCTTGGGTCTCATCTCGGAGATTTCGGGCTTCTTGAACTCGGCCATGCCTGTGTCTCCTTCGCCAATTGCGCGCGCTTCACGACCCACCCGCAGACTGCCTTGAAACCTTGCAATCGAGCGGCATGATGCGAATCACTCCGTTGCGATGGGTAGCCCAAAAAGCCAGACAGCGGCCAGAGGTGCAAGTGCATGCGAGGTCAAGATTTGTGATGACCGTTTTGCACAGCGTGGCAGAGACGCCATATGCCTGACAATCAAGCCGTCGGCCTTGGTGCGACGCGTCGGCTTGCCGCGCAACGATCGAAGCGTCTATCATGTGCTTGATAAGTCGCTGACTTCGGCGTTCTCGCCGGGCTCGGCCACGCAGAATCCCCAGCGGCGAAACCAGCCGGCCGCACAGATTTCTGAACCGATGAAGCAGCGCCCCGCCAATGGCCGACAAAACACAATTCGGGTTGACCGCCGTCGACACCGTTCCCTTGCATGAAAAAGTCTATCTGGAACTTGTGCGGGCGCTGATGTCCGGCCAGTTCACGCCGGGCCAGAAGCTGACGTCGCGAAAACTCGCAAGGGAACTCGGCACCAGCGACATGCCGGTGCGCAGCGCCTTCATGCGGCTGCAGGCGCTGCGGGCGCTCAGCCCGATGCCGAACGGCAGCGTCGAAGTGCCGGCGATATCGGCCGAGCGGTTTTCGCAATTGACCGCGGTGCGGACTATCCTCGAAGGCTCGGCGACCGAACTGGCGACAAAACGCATCAATGGCAACAATCTGCGCACCATCCGACGCCACGCCACCGACCTGACTTTGGCGGCCCGCAAAGGCGATATCGATGATTACCTGCGCAAGAACCACGACTTCAAATTCTCGATCTATCGCCATTGCGGCAACGAGCAGATGATCTTCCTGATCGAAACCGTATGGATGCAGGTCGGCCCTTTCCTCAGGAACCTTGCCATGGGTTTCGAGGATAACCTCGCCTCCATCCTCGACATCGACTTTCACGAGGAAGTCGTCGCTGCGATCGAGGCCCAGGATGGCGAGCGCGCCCGCGCTGCCATCGTGCGCGACATCGACGAAGGGGCCTCGCACATACTGCAGCAGGCGAGATTTCCGAAGGCGAGAAACTGATGCGCGTCGCGTTTGTGCGGATTCGGGCGACGCCACTTGGCTTTCCGGCCTCTTGCCTCTATGTTGCGATCGCAGATCGCGCAATTGGTTTTGAAATGCCTCCCGACATCCCGGCTAGTGACTTGAAAAAATAAGGAAAAGCGCTTGGCGACAGCCAAGTCTGTTTTCCTAAAACTCACAAGCTATTTTTATCAGGGACAGTGCAGCCGGTCAGGTTGCGGCACCTTCGAAAACCAGAGGTCATAAATTGAGCGATGCAATTGCGGACGTTTTGAACTGGCTTGATAGCAGGACCGACATCCAGAGCCTGAGAGCCGCGGTGTGCGACCTCAACGGCATCATGCGCGGCAAGCGCATTCCCGTCGAGCAGGCAAGAAAGGCGCTGGAAGGCAAGCTGCGCATGCCTTTTTCGCTGATCGGGCTCGATGTCTGGGGCGAGGACATCGAAGGCAACACACTGGTATTCTCGACCGGCGATGCCGACGGACTGTGCCAGTGGACGGGGCGCGGCATTCTGCCGGTGGCCTGGACGGCGCATCCGACGGCGCTTGTCCCCCTCTGGCTCGCCGACGAAAGCGGCGCGCCTTATCTCGGCGACCCGCGACGGGCGCTGGCCCGCATCCTCGATCGCTACAAGGCCTTGGGCCTGACTCCGGTCGCGGCAACGGAACTCGAATTCTACCTCGTCGATCCGCAGTCGCAGCGGCCGGTCGGACCGGTCTCGCCGGTGACCGGACGCCGCCTCGATTCCGACGCGGCGCTGTCGATCGACGAGATTGACGACTTCGAATCCTTCATCCATGACGTCTACGAGGCCTGCCGGACGCAAGGCATTCCCGTCGACACGGCCATCGCCGAGAACGGCGTCGGCCAGTTCGAAATCAATCTGAACCATGTCGCGGACGCCTTGCGGGCGGCTGACGATGCGGTGCTGTTCAAGCGCACCGTGAAGGGCATTGCCCGCAAGCACGGCTTTGCCGCCTGTTTCATGGCCAAGCCCTATGGCGACCGGGCCGGCAACGGCTTTCACGTTCATTTCAGCCTGGTCGACGGCGAAGGGCGCAACGTCTTCGATGACGGCACCGACCAGGGTTCTGAGACCATGCGCCATGCGGTCGGCGGCCTGCTTGCGGCAATGGCCGAAAGCACGCTGGTGTTCGCGCCGCACTTCAACTCCTACCGCAGGCTGCGCCCGAGATCCTATGCGCCGACCGCAGTCGCCTGGGGTTATGAGAACCGTATGGTCGCGATCCGCATTCCCGGCGGGCCAACCGGTGCGCGCCGCATCGAGCATCGCGTTTCGGGAGCCGACGCCAATCCCTATCTGGTGCTAGCGGCCATATTGGGCGCCGCACTGACGGGCATTGAAAGACAAATATCGCCAGGCGATCCGATCGGCACCGACGGCCAGGGACTTCCGCCGGCAAAGCTGCCGCCGGACTGGGCGTCGGCGATCGCCGCCTTCGAGAGCGGGACGCATGTGGCGGAGATTTTTCCAGCCATCCTGCGCGACTCCTTCGTTGCCTGCAAACGCCAGGAATTGAACACGTTCGCGCTCAATGTCAGCGATTTCGAGATCGAGACATACCTCGAAAGTGTTTGAGGCCCGATTGCCCCAGCGGCATTGGTTCCGGCCGATTTTCGAGCAGCCGCAAAGCACTTGCGGTGGGGTCGCTAACCGGGCATAAACATGATGGTTTTTATCATGTATTATGGCTGGGATCACAGGACTTGACCTTCGTTGCGCGCATGGAAAGCCGGATTGAGGGCTTTTCAGTCATTGGCGACCTGAAATGGCATGTCTGGGACGGCGTGGTCGCCGACCTCTGGGATGTCTCATGCGGTGACAAGGCCGAAGGCTATTACGTCTCTCCCGACCCCCGGCTGTTCGTCGCGCTCGATGTGGATGGCGATGGCGCTTTCTTCGTCGAAGACGCCAAGGGCGAATTGCGCCGCCACGACCAGGCTTTTTCCATGGCCTACATACCGGCCGGCGTGCCGATCCGCGGCCGGGTCGAGGGGCTGCGGCGGATCCGGCATCTCGACCTGCATTTCGACGCCGCAGTGCTGACGCGCCGCTTCGGCCGCAGCCTTGACCACGAGGCCTTGCGGATGTCGCGCTTCCAGTTTCGCGACGACCGGATCGCCATGCTTGCCGGCCTGATCGCCGCCGAATGCGGCAGCGACCGGCCCCTGCATGATCTCTATGGCGAGGGTCTGCTCAATGCCTTGTTCGCAAGCCTGTTCCAGATCGACCGGCCTGATACCCTTAGGCGGCGGTCGCCGCTGTCGCGCCGCAAGCTGCGCCTCGTCACCGACTACATCGACGCGCATTGCCTGGAAAGGATCCGGCTTGCCGACCTCGCCGCGCTGACCGGCCTGTCCGAAACCGCTATGAGTCACGCCTTCAAGGCGGCGACGGGCGTGCCGCCGCATCGTTGGCAGATGCAGGCGCGGGTCGACAGGGCCAAGGCCATGATGGCGCGTGGCACCGCTTCACTTGGCGACATCGCCGAGGCAACGGGTTTTTTCGACCAGGCGCATCTGACGCGTGTGTTCAAGTCGATTGTCGGCGTGACACCCGGCGCCTGGATGAGGAGCACCAGTCGCCAGTGACATTTCCGCAACATCACACCGCGATGTCCCTCGTTTGGACAAGAATGGACAAACCGCCCAATTCCGTCCAATGACCAGCAGATAAGTTGAGATAAATGATCAAGTATCTCAATATCGACAGGCGGGGACTTCCTGATGAGCAGAACTTACCGGATGAAGGCGCTTCTGGCGGCCAGCGTCGCCGCAGCCGCGATGATCCCGCCAATGGCCGCGTTGGCGCAGTCGGTGCAAACCAGCACCCAGCTTGAACCGGTGGTGGTCGAGGGCGAGGCCGGCGATGGCGCGACCGGACCGGTTAAAGGCGTCGTCGCCAAAAAAAGCAGGACCGGCTCCAAGACGGCGACCGACATCAAGGATATCCCACAATCCGTGTCGGTGGTCGGACGTCAAGAGATCGACGACCAGGGCGCACAGAAAGTCGACGAGGCCTTGCGCTACACGGCCGGGGTGTTCGCACAGCCCTTCGGCCCGGACAGCGACACCAACTGGCTGTTCATCCGCGGTTTCCAAGCCACGGCTGATGGCACCTACATGGATGGGCTGCAACTGTTCAGCTACGCCTTTGGCGGCTTCTACGTCGACAGCTTCGGCCTCGAGCGAGTCGAAGTGCTGAAAGGGCCGGCCTCCGTACTCTATGGCGGCAGCAATCCCGGCGGCCTCGTCAACTATGTCAGCAAGCGACCGGATGGCAGGCAGCGCTATATCGAGACCGGCGTCAACGATGCCGGCAATGTCTATCTGGGCTTCGACATCGGCGACGTCGACGGCAATGGTGTTGTCAGCTACCGGGTAACGGGCAAAGTCGCCGGCGGCGACACCTACAGCGATTTGCAGAATGGCTGGCGCGGCTTCATTTCGCCCAGCATCACCTGGCAGCCCGACGAGCAGACCAAGCTGACGGTACTGGCCAACTACAGCCACATCGACGAGAACCACAATGGCGGCAGCTTCCTGCCTTACATCGGCACTGTAACGGATCGGATTATCGGCGGCGTGAATTACGGTCGAATCGACCCAGATGCCAATTTTACCGAGCCGAGTGTCGATCTCTACAAGGGCGAGCAAGGTTCGATCGGCTACGAGTTCGAGCACACTTTCGACAATCAATGGACGGTGCGTTCCAACATGCGCCTCAGTGCGGCCTCGATTAATGAAGTCAACGTCTACGCCAACGGGTGGGCGAGCGCGACGCAGCTCAATCGCATCAATTTCGGTCACGATACCGACGCCACGACATTCCTGTCGGACCTGCAGATCGAGGGCAAGGTGGAGACAGGCGCTGTGGAACACACGCTGCTGGCCGGCATCGACTACAAATATTACAACATCGACCAGGTGCAATCGTCGGCGCTCTTCGGCACAACCCCTCCCATTGATGCTTTCGACCCAATCTACGGCGCGCCACTGACGCCACGAGTCAGCTACCTCAATCAGGACTTGACCCAGAAGCAGCTCGGCTTCTACGCGCAGGACCAGTTGCGCTTCGGCGACGGCTGGCTGGTGACGCTGAACGGCCGTTACGACCGTGGCTGGCTCGACGCCGACAATCGGCCGACATATTACTCGGCGAGTTCCAGCACGCAGAACCAGACTGTCGGCGACTTCTCCGGTCGCGCGGGCCTCGCCTATGAGTTTGCCAATGGCGTAACCCCCTATGCCAGCATTGCCACCTTCTTCAACCCGCTCATCGGCACCGACGCCAACGGTAATCTGTTCAAGCCGGAAGAGGGCGTGCAGTACGAAGTCGGCGTCAAATATGTGCCGACCTTTGTCGATGGCCTGTTCACCCTGTCGCTTTTTGACCTGACCCGTCAGAATGTACCGTCGAACGTTACTTTCTTCACGCAGTTGCAAACCGGCGAAGTGCGCTCACGCGGTATAGAACTGGAAGGCAAGGTCAACGTCACCGAGGATTTCCGGCTCACCGGCGCTTTCACCGCCTATGACATCGATATCACCAAGGACGCCAACCCGGCGCTGATTGGCAAGACGCCGTTCATCGTGCCAGAGGTGATGGCCTCCGCCTCAGTCGACTATACTTTTCGTGGCGGCTGGTACGACGGCATCTCGATCGGCGGCGGCCTGCGCTACGTCGGCTCCTCATGGGCAGACAACGCAAACAACAACAAGGTTCCAGCTGTCACGCTGGCCGACTTGAAGCTTGGCTACGACAAGGAGACCTGGGGTGTCGATCTGAACATCACCAATCTGTTCGACAAAACCTATGTCTCGAGTTGTCAGACCACCACTGTCGAAGCCTGTTCTTATGGCGAAGGCCGCTCATTCAAGCTGAAGGCGCATACGACTTGGTAGCCATGTGCCGAATCCGCCAGTGATGATCCATCTGCCCAACAGACGGCAGGTGCTTGCGCTGGCGGCCGCGGCATTGCTGCCACCGGTCGCCGCCAGGGCGGCGGCGATGCGCGTTGCCGCGATCGACTGGGGCATGCTGGAGACGTTGCTGGCGCTCGGCATCGAGCCGGTGGCGGCGACCGAACTGATCCAGTTCCGCAAGATCGCGGTCGAGCCGGCGGTTCCTCAATCGGCAACCGATCTCGGGCTGCGCGGCGCGCCCAATTACGAGCTGCTGCGCATCGTCGCGCCTGATCTCATCGTGATCTCCAATTTCTACGAATACCAGCGCCCGATGCTCGAACGCATCGCGCCGGTGTTTGCGCAAACGGTCTACGAGGCCGGCGTGCCACCTTATGCGCTCGCCGAGGCGGCGACACTGGCCCTGGGCGAAAAGCTGGGACGGCAGACCGAGGCGAAGCGCTACGTCGATGAGACGGCGGTCGAGATCACGCAGCTTGGCGCCACCTTGCCCCCCTCCCCCGCGCGGGTCTTCGTCATCAGTCTCGGCGATAGCAGGCATTTTCGAGCCTTTGGCCGCGATTCCATATTCGGCGATGTGCTGACGCGTCTCGGCCTGGTCAATGCATGGACCGACGAGACGAGCTACAGCGCGGCGGCACCCGTCGGACTGGAGGCGCTAGCGCGCGTGCCCGAGGCGTCGATCCTGATCGTTTCGCCACTGCCGGCAGATGTCGGGCGTTCGCTTCCTACAAATGCCTTGTGGAACGCGCTACCCGCTGTCCGCCAGGGGCGTGTTGCTGTGCTGGATCCGGTCAACCATTTCGGTTGCCTGCCATCGGCACGCCGCTTCGCGCGTCTGGCGACGGCCGCCCTTGCCGGGCAGAGCCATGGCTGAGCGCACCATAAGCGATCGCACCGCGACGAGTGCCGCGCTGTCGCCAATCGCCCTGTGGAGCTTCCTGGCGGCGCTGGCCGCCCTCCTCTTCGCATGGCGCGTCGGCATGCAATGGCCGGCCGCACCGCCGGGCGACGGCATTGATCTCGACAGCGTCATCCTGGTCTACAGCACGCTGCCGCGCGCCGCCGTGGCGGTGCTGGCCGGCGCGGTGCTCGGCCTGTCCGGCCTGCTGTTGCAGCATGTGCTGCGCAACCCGCTGGCCGAACCGTCGACGCTCGGTATTTCGGCCGGCGCGCAACTGGCCATGACGATCGCCTCGCTTTACGCACCGCTGCTGATGGAGCGGTCGCAGGGCCTGGTCGCCTTCGCCGGTGGCATCGCCGCGGTGCTGCTGGTGCTGGCATTGACCTGGCGGCGCGGGCTGGAACCGGTCTCCATCGTGCTCGCCGGGATGATGGTGGCGCTGACCGCCAGTTCCGTCAGCGCAGCACTGATCCTCGCCAATGGCGAGTACCTGTTTTCGCTGTTCATCTGGGGCGGCGGATCGCTGGTCCAGCAGGACTGGGAGCCGACCATCGCGCTGACGATCAGGCTGGCGGCCGGTGTGGTTGCCGCATTGATGCTGCTGCGGCCGCTGACCATTCTTGGTCTCGACGATGCCTCGGCACGCGGCCTGGGCGTCGCCCGTCACTCAAGCCGCTTTCTCATCATCGCGCTTGCCGTGTGGATGGCGACGTCGGTCGCGGCAGAGGTTGGCGTCATCGGGTTCGTCGGTCTTGCAGCGCCGGCGCTGGCCACGCTTTCGGGCGCCCGCACACTGCGCCAAAAACTGATCGCCGCGCCGCTGATCGGCGCCGTGCTGCTGTGGCTGACGGACGGGCTGGTACAGCTGGCCGCCGGTTCCGGTGGCGAACGCATTCCGACCGGTGCCGGCACCGCCCTGCTCGGCGGTCCGCTGCTGCTGTGGCTGTTGCCGCGGCTGCGCCTTTTCGAGTGGCCGCATCTCGGTTCGAATGGTACCGCACCGCGCAAGGCCAGCCGGCCCTGGCTCATCATCCTGCTTCTGCTTGCGCTGGCGCTTGTCGCTGCCATCGTGGCGCTTGTCGTCGGGCGTGGCCCGGACGGCTGGTCTATTGCTGGGGGAGACCTGTTAACCGATCTCGCCGCGTGGCGTGCGCCGCGGATCGGCGTGGCGGCCGCCGCCGGCGCCATGCTCGCGGCCGCCGGCGTCGTCATCCAGCGGGTCACCGGCAACCCACTGGCAAGCCCCGAAGTGCTGGGAGTCGGCACCGGCGCCGGTGCCGGCCTGACAGCCGTGCTGATGGTCAGCGCCACGGCCAGTCTCGGCTGGCAGCTCGCCGGCTCAGCCCTGGGCTCACTGGCGGCCTTGATTGCCATGCTGGCCCTTGCCGCACAAGCAAAGTTCGGTGCCGAGCGGCTGCTGCTTGCCGGTATCGCCATGAGCGCGCTGTGCAGCGCTGCGATCACCGCAACGATCGCGATGGGCCACGCGCAGTCCTACATTCTGTTGCGCTGGCTGAGCGGCTCGACCGGCCAGGCGTCGGCGCTCGATGCAGGGCTAGCACTCGCCTGTCTGTTGCCGCTGACGTTGCCGCTGTTCCTTGCCGCCCGCTGGCTGGATATCCTGCCGCTCGGGTCCGACAGCGCACGCGGGCTGGGCGTGCCGGTTGCCGGCGGACGGCTGATGCTGATCATCGTTGCCGCGCTGCTGACTGCGCTGGCCGCCATGGTCGTCGGGCCATTGAGCTTCGTCGGCCTGATCGCGCCACACCTTGCCCGTCTGGTGGGCTTTTCCCACGCCCGCGTCCATCTCGCCGGAGCGATGCTTCTGGGCGCCCTGCTGATGATCGTCTCGGACTGGCTGTCGCGCATGGCGGCCTTTCCCTACGAACTGCCCGCCGGCCTGTTCGCTTCGCTGCTTGGCGGGCCGTACCTCGTCTACCTGCTTGCCAAGGGCGTGCCGCGCCAAGGCTGACGGGTTCCGAAATGCTATGAGGTTCTATCCATAGGGCTAGACCAGTGCGGCCAAGCTGGCGCGCATCGATCGGTCATGTTCCGGCAGCCGCGATACGGTCGGCAGGCCGCGGGCTTCCTGGGCACCGAAGCCCAATCGTGTCAGACAGGCTCGCGCCAAGGCCGCATTGCTGTCGATGACGACCAATCCATTGATATCGTTGAGGCTGGCGGCCACCACCGACAGTTCGGTGCAGCCGAGCAGGGCTGCATCGGCGCCGGCCGCTTGCGCGATGTCGAGCGCGCGCTCGGTTTCAACCGCCGCATCCGCGATCGAACCCGCCTTGACGAGGCTGATCGCGCTGTCGACGCAGGCCTGAAACTCGGTGTTCGCGGGAAGGCAGAGCTCAAATCCCGCTGCCGACATCCTGTCCTGGTAGAAGCCGGAGACCAGCGTGCCTTGGGTGGCGAGAACAGCAACCCGGCCCTGATCCAGGCTGCGACGCGTCTCCGTCACCACAGCATCTCCGATATGGATGATTTCCGCGCGCGAATTCGCCGCCAGTTGGCCGTACCAATGGTGGGCGGTGTTGCACGGCATCGCGATGCGGGCGACGCCGAGCGCATTGAGCGTCGCGACCGCGGCTTTCAAAGGCGCCAGCGGCCCGTCATGGCCGGCAAGGATCGCTTCGGTCCTGTCGGGCAGCTGCGGGACACTGAGGATCACGGCAGGCACATGTTCGTTGTCTCTGAGCGCCTGGGTCATCCGGGTCAGCTTGAAGTAGAAATCAGCCGAAGCAAGCGGCCCAAGACCGCCGATAATGCCGAGCTGGGGACGGATGCTGTCGTCGATCATCTGGCAGGCTCGGCTTCGAGCTGTTCCGAGACGGTTTCAGGCTGTGCCGCCTCCCTGTGGCTGGGAGCGATCATTGCCGTGCTCGCCGCGACGGTGCAGACGCTGGCCAGCGTAATGAACGTGTCGACGGCTGCATCCACCGCGACGAACAGGACGAACGCCGCCTCGAAGGGAAGCTTCAGGTAGCCGCAGACGATGGACATCTGCGACAGGATGAGCAGGCTGCCCATGCCGCCGGTGGTGAGCGCGAGAAGCGCTGAGATGATACCGACGAGCACGAGGTCCGGGACTGCAAGCTGGTGGCCGTAGAGCTGAGCGATGAACAGCGCACCCGAGGTATAGAGCAGTGCCGGGCCTGTCCGCAGCAGTGCCGCCTGTAACGGCACGAGCAGTTCGACGACCACCAGGCTGAACCGCAGGCGCTCGCCCAACAGGTTGATGACCCATGGGAGCGAGGCGACCGAGGAGCGTGTGGTGATGGCCACCATGAGAAGCGGCTGGCAGGTCTTGATCGTCGTCCAGTAGCTGCGTCGCGACCGGATCGCGATAATGGCAAATGCCCCGGCAACGAATGTAAGGCAGGAAAGACCCATCACCAGCAGGTAACCGCCCATCAGCATGAGCGGCTTGGTTCCGGNCGGCAACGAATGTAAGGCAGGAAAGACCCATCACCAGCAGGTAACCGCCCATCAGCATGAGCGGCTTGGTTCCGGTCGACGCTGTCTGGTCCGCGATCAGGATGAAGGTTGCAAAGGGCAACCCCCAGATGAACCAGTTGGTGAGCACCGTGCAGGCCCGGTAGACCGCGTTGAGCGCCTGGGTCAGGCTCATGGACGAGGGCTGGGGAATCTTCCCCATCGCGAGCCCGAAAAGCAGGCAGAACAGCAGGACCTGAATGGTCTGGCCCGAGGCCAGGGCATTGAAGACGTTGTTCGGCACCAGGTCGAGCAGGATCGAGTGCCCGCCATTGGGATCCCCATTGGAGGCTGGCGGCTGGAACGGGAAGGCGAGATCGGTGGATACGCTGCCTTGCGAATTGATGAACTCGCCAAGCTCGATGCGCGACTGGGGATTCTCGATCTGGCCCGGCTGCAGGATCAGCGACAAGGTGCCACTCACCAGCACGCTCAGGAACGACACGACCAGCACGGCCATACCCACCTTGCCGAGGTAGCGGACCGATTTCGGGTCCTGGACCATCGCCGTGATGGAGAAGATGACCGACGAGACCAAATAGGGCAGGACGACCATCTTGAGGAAATTCAGGTAGAGCTGTGCGACAGGGCTGATCGCATGGGCAAAATCTGGATAGTAGAGGCCGCACAGGATCCCTGCAGCAATCATCGCGATCGTCGTCACGGGTGATCGCAGTATGCGCCTGGCCATCAGGCGCCAATCGAAAGGCAGGGGTCCGGCTAACTCGGAGATTGCCATGTCAGGCTTTGCTCCCCTGGCGATAGCGGGCGATGATCTCGTCCGTGCTGAGAACCTGCTGACCCCGCGCGAGATCGAGATACAGATCGACAAAGGCTGCGAGATGCGGATTGTCCGGCCGCACGCCGACTGCGATCGTATCGACCTTGTCGGTCAGCGTGATGGAGCGCGCTACGACCGTCATCGACGGATCGTCGACCATCAGCTTCTTGATCTCGAAATCATCGCGATAGGCCATGTCGATCGTCCCGTTTCGGATCGCATCGATGATCAGATCCCAGCTTGCCAAGCGGTGGATTTGCGCATGCGGGAAAGTCGTGGCCGCATAAGTGGCGAATGAAGAGCCCTCGATCACGCCAAGATCGCCTGAGAAATCACGGACGATCCCTTCGGGCGGCTTGCCTTGCGCGATACGCGCCAGGTTGAGGCGGTTGGCGATCAGCCCTTGCCGCAGCATGGCGTAGGGGCGCGAATAGATGATCGACCGGCCGCGCTGAAGCGTCCGGCTGAGCTTGCCAATCGCCAGGTCGGCCTGTCCGGAACTGACCTGTTTCACAATATCGTCGAACGTTGCGGCGGATCGGTCGAACACCGGCTCGACGCCAAGCGCCGCGGCGATGCCGTGGGCCAGTTCCATGTCTATACCATCGTCCCCCGATCCGTCGGCCGGGAAGAACGGATTGGAAGCGAAGGCCGGCATTGCGATGCGCAATGCATCGCCGCTCGCGATAGGTTGAGGGGCGCTCTCCGCCTGCTGTCCCAGAGTGCTGGCTGCCCGGGCTTGTGAAATCAGCAACCCGCCGCTCCCGGCCGCAAGCAGTGTACGACGTGTAACCGACATGCGCGTTCTCAATTAACCCGGGAAAGCTGCAACATGCACAACCGGCGTTAAACAAACGTATATATTACCCTATGTCTTTTTATGTATTGGATAAGCAGCTTAGCGCCACAAAATATCAGCATTGCCTAATATGCAAGGAACGGCGGAAGGATCGCATTACTTCCCGCCCGCCGGTCAGCTGGATTGTCAAAACGTCTCGACCCAGGGCCGCAACTCAAGCTCCGAGCTCCAGGCGCTGCGATGCTGGCGATGGGTTGTGAGATAGGCCTCGGCGATGGCATCCGGCGACAGGCGGCGGTCCGGCCGGTCGGGATCGGCTGCCTGTCCGGGCGGCTCGATCTGGCCGTCGATGATGAAGTGGGCGACATGGATGTTCTTCGGGGCGAGTTCGCGGGCCATGGACTGCGCCAGGCCGCGCAGGCCGAATTTCGGCATGGCAAAGCCGCCCGAGCCGGGAAAGCCCTTCACACTGGCGGTGGCGCCGGTGAACAGGATCGAACCGGATCCCCGGACAAGCAGCCGGCGCGCCGCCTGCTGGCCGACCAGGAAGCCGCCATAGGCGCCGACCAGCAATGCCTGTTTGACCGCTTCCGCATCGAGCTCGGCGATCGGGCCGCGTGTGCGTGCGCTGGCGTTGAACACCACGAGCGCCAGCGGGCCGGCCTTGTCGGCGGTGTCGAACAGCCTGGCGACGGACGCAGCGTCGGCGACATCCGTCTCAACGGCCAGCGCACCGGTCTCATCGACCAGAGCGCCCAGCTTCTCGACGTTGCGGGCGGCCAGAACCACGCGAAAGCCTTCCCGGGTGAGAAGGCGCGCAAGCGAGGCGCTCACACCAGCGCCCGCGCCTGCAATGACGGCCACATCGGATGATGTCATGATTTTCTCTCCCTTGCGGATTTCGGCGGAAGCGTTTGCCAGATCGAGCAAGGTCGCGCCTTCGCGCATGATAGGCAAGAGGTGGCATTGCCGCTGTGTTGAGCCCAAACGACCGCAGAACCGGCGTTGCGCAGTCCAGTGTCGCCCGTGGCGCTACGAGGATAGGTCCGCCTCGGCACCGCGACCCCCGCCTCGACAGGGGCAAGGCTTGGACCTTGCTCACCAACCGGATCCATCCGACACGTCATTTCGACAGTGGAATCGTTTTGCTTCGTCAAGCGGTCGGCGGCCTCATTAATGGGGACTGGAGCATGGCCCCGAAAAGTGGGAAACCGTTTTCGGAAAAGATCATGTTCGATAAGGAAACGATTATGGAACCAATCTGGGCCGTCGGCCTGATGACCGGCACGGTGCTGGACGGCAACATCGACGTCGCGCTGATCAAGACCGATGGCGAGCAGATCGAGGATTTCGGCACCTATCGGCTGATGCCCTATCCCCCATCTATCCGCTCCCTGCTGGAAGAGACGCTGACGGAGGCGCGGGCGTGGAACTTTGTCGGGCCGGAGCCGGCGATCTTCCGCACCGCGGAGGAAGCCCTGACGCGTGCCCAGTCGGCAGCCGTCAAGGAATTGGTCGAAGGCTATGGCATGACGATGGCCGATATCGGCGTCGTCGGTTTTCACGGCCAGACCGTTCTGCATCGCGCGCCGCAGGTTGGACGGCTGGGCCAGACAAGGCAGCTCGGCGATGGCGAGCTGATGCATGCCATCTTGGGCACCAAGGTCGCATACGATTTCCGCTCGGCCGACATACGCGCCGGCGGGCAAGGCGCGCCGCTGGCCGCGGTCTATCACACCGCGCTGATGCGCAGCGCCGGCGCCAATGGCGAGGTCGCCGTACTCAATCTCGGCGGCGTCGCCAACATCACCTGGTGGGATGGCGCCGACAATGTCGTCGCCTTCGACACCGGACCCGCCAACGCGCCGCTGAACGATTTCATCAAGTCGAAGGGGCTCGGCGAGATGGACCGCGACGGCGCGCTTGGCCGTGCAGGTAAGGTGGACGAGGCCCGGCTGGCCAAGCTGTTGCAGCACCCTTATCTGAGCAAAGCCTACCCGAAATCGCTGGACCGTTTCGACTTCGGTGCCGCGATGGCGGACGGCCTGGATGCCGAGGATGGTGCCGCCTTGCTCACCGCCTTCACCGCCGGCGCCGTCGGCAAGGCACTCGACCTCTTACCAAGCCGGCCTAAAAAGCTGGTGGTCAGCGGCGGTGGTCGCCATAACCCGACCATGATGGCAATGCTGGCCAGCCGCGCCGGCGTCGAGGTGGTGCTGGCGGAAAGCCTCGGTTGGAGCGGCGATGCGGTCGAGGCGGAGTGTTTTGCCTTCCTCGCGGTTCGCGTGTTGCGCGGCTTGCCGATCAGTTTCCCGAGCACCACCGGCGCGCCGCAGCCGATGCGTGGCGGAAAACTCGCCGGCTAGACTCTTGCTTTGACGCAATTCCGGACGCAAAACCGCTTCACACTTTTCCTGGAATTGCTCAACCGCCAACCAGTTCCTTCTGCAGGAAGATGCGGCTGCGGCCGACAGGGAAATCGGCCAGCGAGCCGAAGGGCCGATAGCCCTGGCGCTGATAGACCTTGGCGGCGTTCGGATTGAAGGTATCGATCCAGGCATTGTTGCAGCCGCGCGCCACCGCTTCCTGTTCGGCCGCGTCCAGCATTGTGCCGGCCATGTGCTGGCCGCGCAGCCGCTCATCGACCCAGAGCCATTGCACATAGAGCCAGCCCCAGGCCGTGTAACCGGAAATGCCGGCGACGACCGCGCCATCCTCGTCGCGCACAAACACCACAAGCGCCTTCCTTTCGGATGCGCCGACATCGCCGTCGTTGAACGCCGTCAACCTTTCGCCGAGAAAGGCGAGTTCTTCCGGCGAGGGATTTGCCGTCGTTTCAATGGTCGTATTCATCGCTTTTCCGAGATGGGTTGCGTATCGGTATCGCCGCCATTGCGAAATTCGGATGCGGCAATGCCGTGGCGCTTGAGCTTGTCGTAAAAGGTCTTGCGCGGCACGCCGAGGGCGTCGATGGCGCCGCGCACGTCGCCGCCATGGTCGCGCAGCGCGTCACGGATGAGCTGCGCTTCGTATTGGCCGACCCGTTCGGGCAATGCTGCCGCAGGCTCCGGCGCGTGCGCGGAGACCGTCCTCACCTCATCGTCCGGACCGAGACCGAGCGCGACGCGATCGGCGAAATGGGCGAGCTCGCGGACATTGCCCGGCCAGTCATGCGACTGGAGATGATCGCTGACGGCTGCATTCATCTTGGCGACCGGCCGGCCGAACCGTTCCGCCGCCTTGCCGAGAAAATGCCCGAACAGCATCGGGACGTCGCCGCGCCGTTCGCGCAGCGGCGGGATGCGCAGCGTCACCACGTTGAGGCGAAAATACAGATCCTCGCGAAAATCGCCGCGCTGGTCCGGCCGGCCGAGATCGACCTTGGTCGCCGCAACGACCCTCAGATCGATGCGCCTGATATCGTTCGAGCCAAGCGGGGTGAGGCTGCGCGTTTCGAGCACCCGCAGCAGCTTGACCTGGAGCGCCGGGGGCATGGATTCGATCTCGTCGAGAAACAGCGTACCGCCGCTGGAATGCTCGATGCTGCCGATCCGCCGCCGCTGCGCGCCGGTGAACGCGCCCGCCTCATGGCCAAACAACTCGCTCTCGATGACCGTCTCCGGTAGGGCGCCGCAGTTCAGTGCCACGAAGGGTTTTGAGCGCCGCCGCCCCCACCTGTGCAGCAGGTCAGCCACCACTTCCTTGCCGGTTCCCGTTTCTCCCTCGACCAGCACGTCGACATCCATGTCGGCGATCTGGCGCAAGGTCTCGCGCAGCCGCTTGATGGCAGGAGCCTCGCCGATCAGCGGCAGGCCGTCAGTGGCGAGCGCCGCGGCTTCGCGCAGCCGCCGGTTCTCCATCACCAGTCGTCGCTTCTCCGATGCCCGTTTCAGCGCCTCGACAAGGCGGTCGCCGGCAAAGGGTTTCGGGATGAAATCGTAGACACCATCCTTGAGCGCGGCCACTGCGAGATCGACGTCGCCATGGCCGGTGACCAGGATCACGGGTATGTCCGGGTCGATCGCCTTGATGCGATCGAACAGCTGCAGCCCGTTCATGCCCGGCATGCGGATGTCGCTGACCACCACGCCTTCAAAGGTCCTGTCGACAACGGCAAGCGCTGCCTCGGCGGCGTCGCGCGCGACCACAGTGAAGCCGGCAAGCTCGAGCAATTGCGTTGTGGCGTGAAGGAGGTCCGCATCGTCGTCGACGAGCGCCACCAACCCTGATCCCTCAATCATTCAATTCGCCTCAAGTCGACGGTAAAAGATGCGCCGGTGCCATTGCTGGGATCGAGCCGCAGCGTGCCGCCCAATTCCTGGGCAATCTCCTGCGAGATCACCAGCCCGAGACCAAGCCCCTTCTCCTTGGTGGTCTGGAACGGCATAAACAGATTGCCGGCTGCTTCCGGGCCGAGACCTGGGCCATTGTCGCGCACCGAAATCAGCACCCTGTCGTCGTGCTCGGCGAGTTGGATCTCGATGCGGGGATCAGACTGGTCCTTCATCGCGTCGAGCGCATTCTGCAAAAGGTTGACGAGTATCTGCTCCAGCCGGATGCGGCTGGCCAGGACCACCGGCGAGGCATTGCCGCGCGGCTTGACGATGGTCACGCCGGAATCACGGATGCGGCCCGACAGCAGCGACAGCGCGCCATCAATTGCCTCGCGCACCGGCAGCGGCGAAGCGGCAACCCCGGGTCGACGGGCGAAAGTGCGCAAGGTGCCGGTGATCGCGCCGATGCGCTCGGTCATCGAGACGATCGACGTCAGATTGCCGCTGGCCGGTTCGGTTTTGCCGGTTTCGAGAAAGCGGCCCGCATTCTCGGCATAGGTGCGGATAGCGGCGACCGGCTGGTTGATCTCGTGCGCCACGCCGGCGGCGATTTGGCCGAGGATGGAAAGCCGGTTGGCCTGGGCGAGGTCGTCGCGCAGCCGGCGCACCTTGGCTTCGGCATTCTCGCGCTCGGCGATTTCACCGGCAAGTGCGGTGTTGGAGCGGGTCAGCTCGGCCGTTCGCGTGCTGACTCGGCTCTCCAGCTCGGCATTCATACGCGCCAGCGCCTCCTGCCTCAGCCTGCGCGTTCGCCGGCGCCGGGTCAGCACGTAGGCAAGCAAGCCCATCAGCAGAAGCCCAAGCAGCGTGGTCAGGCGCGCCGTGTTGGCGGCCGATGAAAGAGCAGCGTCGGCGGGAGTGAGCAGCCAGAGACGCCAGCCAGGAACAGCACCAGGCAAATCCTGCACCACCTCGACGAACTGGCGCGGTTTTCCCGCGTTGTCGATCGTCGCCAGGCCGTCACCCGCGCCGCGCCGGATCGGCAGCGGCTCGAAGCCTGCATCGGCCAACTGGAGCTGCTCGTGGGCTGCGGCGGTGTCCTCGGCCGACAGTGGTGCCAGCGCACGGAACCGCCAGTCGGGCTGGCTGGTAGCCAGCACCACGCCGCGTTCATCAGTGATGAACACAAGGAAACCGCTGGAACGCCAATTGGCTTCGACGCCGTCGAGTTCGACCTTCAGCACCGCAACGCCAAGCGGCTTGCCGCCATCGTCGACGCGGCTGGCAAGGTACAGCCCCGGTCTGCCGCTGATTGTGCCGAGGCCATATTGGCTGGCAGCACCCTTGCTCATCGCTTCCTGGAAATAGTGCCGAAAATTGTAATCGATGCCGACAAAGCTCGCCGGTTCGTCGGCATTGCTGGCTGATATGGCGATGCCTGCCGTATCGATGATGTAGATGGCGGATGCCGAGGCATCGCCGGCAATCGACTTGAGCTTGTCGTTGAGGGCCTTTTCTTTCATTTTTCCGGCCCGGCGCAGAGCGCCGCGCACCGCATCGTCTCTGGCCAACACCAGTGGAACCAGGCGCTGCTTTTCGATTTCGCCGGTCAGGGTTCCCGCCGCCAGCGGCAGTGCGGCGAGTGCCGTCTCGCGCAGATTATCGGCGGCCTGGCCGGAGGCGATGCGCCCGGCAATGGCGATCGCGCCGGCCAGAAAGGCAAGAGCGACGACCACGGCAACCCAGCGGCCATCGCGCAGCCGCGCCACCGCCTCGCGCAGCAATTCACGGCCGGCAAATCCAGGGAATCCGCTATCGGTGCCTGCTTGCGGCGTCTGCCCTCTCCCCTTTGCTCGCGGCTTTCGGCCAGTGTAATGCGAAAACCCGCCCAGGCAAACAAAGCCTGTGCGGAAATCCGCACAGGCTTTGCCCGCATGACGTCAGACAAAGGCGGAAATCCCGTGGTTCCGGCCTTTCCGCGAACTGGCACAACGCTTGCAAAACTCCCTGGCAGCGGCGTGCGACCGGAGCGCCGCGATGGGAGAAGTCACGCAGGGCGCTCCGCCCCATCCGGCCAGGGAGAGTTCGATGCACATCGCAGACCAATCAGGCGCGCTTGCCGCGCAGCGCAAGCCTTTCTATGCCCAACTCTACGTGCAAGTGCTCGTCGCGATCACCGTCGGCATCCTGCTCGGCCATTTCTATCCGTCGGTCGGCGAGAGCATGAAGCCGCTCGGCGACGCCTTCATCAAGCTGGTCAAGATGATCATCGCCCCGGTCATTTTCCTGACCGTGACGACGGGCATTGCCGGCATGAGCGACCTGCAGAAGGTCGGACGTGTCGCCGGCAAGGCGATGCTCTATTTTCTCACCTTTTCGACGCTGGCTCTGATCATCGGCCTTGTCGTCGCCAATGTCGTGCAGCCGGGCGCCGGCTTCAACATCGACCCGGCGACGCTCGACGCCTCGACCATCAGCACTTACGCCGCCAAGGCGCACGACCAGTCGGTCACCGGCTTCCTGATGAACATCATCCCGTCGACCATCGTCGGCGCCTTCGCCGATGGCGACATCCTGCAGGTGCTGTTCTTCTCGGTGCTGTTCGGCATCGCGCTGGCGTTGGTCGGCGACAAGGGCACGCCCGTGCTCAATTTCCTGCAGGCGCTGACGACACCGATCTTCAAGCTGGTCAGCGTGCTGATGAAGGCCGCCCCCATCGGTGCCTTCGGCGCCATGGCCTTCACCATCGGCAAATACGGCATCGGCGCGGTCATCAACCTCGCCATGCTGGTCGGCACCTTCTACGTGACGTCGTTCCTGTTCGTGTTCGTCGTGCTTGGCGCGGTCTGCCGCTACAACGGGTTCTCCATCCTGTCGCTGATCCGCTACATCAAGGAAGAGCTGCTTTTGGTGCTGGGCACCTCCTCGTCGGAGGCCGCCCTGCCCTCGCTGATGGAAAAGATGGAGAAGGCCGGCGCCAAGCGCTCGGTCGTCGGCCTGGTCATCCCAACCGGCTATTCCTTCAACCTTGATGGCACCAACATCTACATGACCTTGGCGGCGCTGTTCATCGCACAGGCGACCAACATCCACCTGTCGATGGGTGACCAGATCCTGCTGCTGCTGGTGGCCATGCTTTCCTCCAAGGGTGCCGCCGGCATCACCGGGGCCGGCTTCATCACCCTTGCGGCGACGCTTTCGGTGGTTCCGGCGGTGCCGGTCGCTGGCATGGCGCTGATCCTCGGCGTCGACCGCTTCATGTCTGAATGCCGGGCGTTGACCAACTTCGTCGGCAATGCTGTCGCCACGCTGGTGGTGGCGCGCTGGGAAGGCGAACTCGACGAGGCCAAGCTGGCGAGGGCGCTGGCGGGCACGGCCGACGATAGCCTGCCGGCGGACGTTGTTCCCGCCGAGTAATGACGCGCGGTCAATGCGTAAAAGGCCGGAGGCGTGCTGCCTCTGGCCTTTGTCATGCAGGTCGCAACGTCAGACCGTGCCGGTCTTGCTCAGCGGTGTCCGGAAACGTGCTTGGGCCAACAGGCATGCGGGCTGCCAAAGTGCCGCCGTCGTCGAACAGCACAAGGCTGGCGGCGCCGACGAGCCCGGCATGGCGGCCGAGCTGGGCCTGAACGACCGGCACGTCGCGATAGGCGCGCATGGCCCGTTGCCTGATGGTCGCCTCGATGGTCGGCAGCATCAGGTCGAGCCCATTGGCGATGCCGCCGCCAACGACCAGCACATCGGGCGAATAGAGATGCAGGAGATTGGTGAAGCCAACACCCAGCCAGCGCGCTTCCTCCTCCAGCAAGGCCGAGGCAAGAGCGTCCTGCAGCCGTGCCGCCTCGACGACATGGCGGCCGGTTACCTCCGCGTCCGCTGACAAGCGTCGCAAGGTAGAGCCGTCTCCGGCTGCCGTGGCGGCGCTGGCGCGGCGGCCAAGTGCCGTTCCCGAGGCGATGGCCTCGAAGCAGCCAACGACACCGCATACGCAGCGCTCGCCTTCATTGGTGATGGTCATGTGACCGATCTCGGCGGCAAGGCCACGGCGGCCATGCAGGATGCGGCCGTCGACGACGACACCACCGCCAATGCCGGTGGAAACCGTGACGAAGACCAGCGAGCCCGCACCATGGCCGGCACCGAAACGCCATTCGCCGAGCGCCGCGGCATTGGCGTCGTTCTCCAGCCGCACCGGCAGGCCGANCCGCCGCTCGAGGATGTCGGCAAGCGGCACGTCCAGCCAGCCGGCGAGTGTCGGCGGGCCGACGGCGATGCCGGCCAGCGGATCGAGCGGTCCCGGCGCACCGACGCCGACGCCGACGATCGAGAGTGCCGGCGCCTCGGCGTGGACTGTCGCCGCCAACGCCTCGATCTGGCCGATCACCACATCGGGACCGGCCTGCGCCTGCGTCGGCACCGCCGCGAATGCCAGGATCTTGCCGTCGCGGTCGACCAGGGCGACACGAAGCTCCGTCCCGCCAAGATCGATCGCAAGGGCGGCTTCTGATGTCATGCCGCGACCTTCAAGCCGTGCAGCCAGCCGATGCGGCCGGCGAGGTCCTTGTCACCGAAGGCGAGCGAACCGAGAACCACGGTTTCAGCCCCGGCGGCACGCAGCGACGGCACGGTCTCGTGGCGGATGCCGCCATCGGCCGCCAGAACCACCTGTGCCTCACGGCCGGCCTTTCTCAGGATGGCGCGGGCAGCGCCCAGCCTGTCGCAGGCCTTGTCCGACAGGCTCTGTCCCTTGACGCCGATTGCGGTTCCAAGAAGCGTCACGAAGGCGACTTCCGGGGCAAAGGCCGTCACCGCTTCCACAGGCGTCTCCAGCCTGAGTACGACGCCGGCCTCGGCGCCGAGCTCCCGCGCCAGCCGCACGGCGCGCAATCCGGCCTCGCCATTCTCGGCATGGACGCTGATCATGTCGGCGCCGGCCTCGATGAACTGGCGCGTCTGCGCCTCGACGATTGCTTCATCGACCATCAGATGGACGTGGATGGGTTTCGCCGTCAGCCCGGCGATGCGGGCGACAAGATCGGGAAAGAACAGGAAGGACGGGGCGAAGTGGCCGTCCGCCACATCGATATGATGAAGATCGACATAGGGCTCGATGCGCTTCAAGTCGTTTTCGAAATTGGCGAGGTTGGCCGACCACAGCGAGAATTCGGCGATCATCCGGTCGCGCGGCAATGCGGCGATGGCGGCCGGGCCTGAGAGAGGTTTCGAGATCATGACTGGTCCTGGTTGTTGAAACGATCTTTGAGGAAGCTGCCGATGGCGGCGCGGATCTCGGCGAAATGGCGCTCCTTGTCGGTGGCCTTCGGCGTCACCTCGGCAAAGGTCGCATTGGGGATGGCGTCGGCGAGGCTGCGGGCGGCGGCCAGCGGATGGACGAGATCGATGCCGCTGCCGATGACGAGCGTAGGGAACGCAAGGCTAGCGGCCGCTGCCCGCGTCACGCCAGGTCCATCCTCTGCGATCGGCTGCATCACCTCGGCGAAGACGGGTGCGTTTTCGCGCGCGAAGAAGCCGAGCAGGGAAGCAAGATTGTCCGGCGCTTCGGTGCGAAAGCGGGCGGCCGTCGCGGACGCCGCGAAGATATCTCGCGCCTCCGATAAAGGACGGCTGAGGATGAGCTCCGCCACTTCCACGTAAGGGCGCATGTTTTGCGGTGCCGCGTCGAAAGCCCAGGCAGGGCGAACAAGCACCAAACCCAGGACGCGGTCCGGGTGGCGGGCGGCAAGCTGCAAGGCAATGGCCGCACCCATCGAAATGCCGCCGGCGACGAAACGGTCGAGGCCGGCCGCATCTGCGGCGGCCAGCACATCATCGGCGAACATCGCGATCGAAAACGGGCGCTTGCTACCGGCGCCGGAACCGCCCTGCGCGCGGCATTCGACGGTCAGCCGGCGGTATGACGGGCTGTCGGGATAGTTCTGCGCGACCTGCGCTGCGTCACCGCCGAGGCCATGCTGGAAGACGACGGGAAGTCTGCCCTGCCCCGTGTCGAAGACACGAAGCGCTGCATCGTCGCGGAGCAGGATCGTCGGGGCGGCGCCCATCAGAGGAGCCTTCGTAGAAAGGCGGCGACATCGGGGGCTTCGTCGGCGGACAGCCCGTGGGTGACGAGCGATCCCTCGAAGCCGACTGCCTTCAGCCGCGCGCCGAAATCCGGGAAATCGACGATGCCTTGCCCTGATGGGGCAAAGCGGCCGTCACTATAGCGGTCCTTGGCGTGCGCCATGGCGATGTGGCCGGCGGCCTCGTCGATCGCGGCGGCAACGATGGCGCGCGCCTCGCCGGGCGTGGCGTGTTCGAACAGGTTTGCCGGATCGAGCACGATCTTCAGATGCTTCGATCCCATCTCGGCGATCAGCCGGGTCGCATCCCTGGCCGAGGTGACGATGTTGGCCTGCTCAGGCTCGATGCCGAGATCGACATTGGCACCTTCGGCCAACGCCAGCGCCTTCGCCATCTCGGCGGCCATGTCGGACCAGGCGGCCGGATCGGCATTGTCGGGATGATAGGCCCACTGATCGGCGGCGTTGCGCGAGCCGGTGCAGAGCGTGAGCAGCGGGATGTCGAGGGCAGCAGCAGCCTCGATGACGACGGCGAGACGCCGAAGGCCATCGTCGCGCACGGCTTTGTCGGGATGCGCCATGTTGTAGGTGCCCGAAAGTGCTGCAAGTGAGACACCGCTCGATTGCGCTGCGGTGCGGATGGAGGCGATGGCGTCCGCCGGCACAGCATCCGGCATCGACGGCAGGCCGGCACAGGCCAGATTGAGCTGCGTCGTCTCGTATCCCGACTGCTTCACCGCAGCCAGCACGGCGGCCGGGTCGGTGCCGGCAAAGGTCTTGGCGAAAATGCCGAGACGCATCACACCGCCCCCGAAACCGAGGCGAGTTCGACTCGCTCGCCTGATACCACCGAACGCGCGATGGCGACCATGGCGCGGATCGAGCCGATGCCGTCCTCGACATTGGCGCCGCGCATCGGCGCGCCGTTCAGCACCGTGTCGGCAAGACCTTCCAGCTGGCGGCGGAAGAAATGGCCATCGGCGCCGAGCGGCCGGCGCGATGTCGCGTCCTTCTCATGAAAAATGTCGACCTCGCTGGCGCGGAAATACCAAGGGTTGAATGTCCTGGCGATAACGGAGCCGTTCTCGCCATAGAGCTGAAAACCTTCGTGCCAGTCCATGCGCACGGCAACCGTCAGGTCGAGATGGCCGAGCGCGCCGCTGGCGAACTCGGTCTCGACGAACCAGCAATAGGCGCCGAAACGCTCGTTGAGGCGCGCGCGGACCGCAAGGATTTCGCCACACAGGAAACGCGCCGTGTCGACGAGATGCGAGCCATGCGCCAGCATGAAATATTGCCTGAGATCAGCCTTGGGATTTCCCGCTGGCTTCCTGGCTAGCCTGCTGGTGACGGGCAGCGGCTGCACGGCATCGGTGTTGGTGTAGCGATGGGTGGAATCGCAGTACCAGGCCTTCAGCGCCAGCACTTCGCCGATCTCGTCTCGAACGAAGTCGCGCGCCGCCTCCAGTGCCGGATCGAAGCGCTTCATGTGCCCGACCTGCAGGATCTTGCCCGAGCGCCTGACCGCTTCGGCCAGCGCCTCGCCTTCCTCAACCGAGGTGCCGATCGGCTTTTCACAGAGAACATGCTTGCCGGCGTTGAGCGCCCTGATCGACATCGGCACGTGATAGGCGTCCGATGTGGCGACGATCACCGCTTCCAGCTCAGGATCGGCGAGCATTGCCTCATAGTCGGAATACATCTTCTGCGGCTCGTAGGTCGCGCCCATGCGCGCAAGCAGATCGGGTGCCGCGTCGCAGATGGCGTAGAGGTCGGCATTGCCGGCCTTGGCGCAGGATTCCAGATGCGCGAACTGCGCGATGGGGCCGCAGCCGAGCACGCCGACCCTGAGGCGTCTGTCCTGTTTCTTGATCATCGTCTCGTTCTTCAGGCGCCGTAGGAGCGCATCGTCTGGCGGTTGGTCTTGACCGCGCCGGCGGGATCGGCGGCGGCCGTTTCGGATTCTTCCTCCAGCACCAGCCAGCCATTGAAGCGCGGTGCGGTGCCGGCGATCTCGATGACCGCAGGCGTGTCGCAGACGCCCTTGCCAAGCATGGCCCAGGTACCGTTGGCATCGACGTCCTTGAGGTGGATGTAGCGGATGCGGTCGCGGTGGGTGCGCAGCGTGTCGGCCATGTCCTTGTGGCCGCGCAGGATATGGCCGGTATCCGGCACCCAACCGACCAGATCGGGATCGAGCAAGGCAAAGATCGTGTCGTAGTCGGCCCGGTCGAACAGCAGCGTGTTGTGGTGCGAGCTTGGATGCACCGCGACCTGGACGCCGGTCTTGCGGCCAAGCTCGCCAGCCTCGTTGTAGACCTCTGCGGCGATGGCGAATTTGTCGTCGCGCGGACCGTCGGAGACCACCGTCGCAGAGCCCATCGACACGAGCGCGCCAGGGAAGGCGGCGGCGAAGTCGATCCAGCGTTTGGCGGTCTCGAGATCGGCGCCGATCTCCTCCTTCAGCGTAAAACCACTGTTCGAGCCAAAGGCGAAGGAAACCAGCGTCAGCCCCGACGCCTTCAGCGCGGCGGCGAACTCCTCCGGCTTGTCGCCATAATGTCCGATCATGGTGTCGGTGATCTCGATGCCGGCATAGCCACCGTCAGAGATCGCCTTCAGCAGATCGTCGGGGCCGCCGGTGAACCGGTCTCCCAGCATTTCCCAGGTGAAGGTCTGGCAGCCGACTTTGAGGTCTTTCACGTTCATCCTTTCATTCCTTGGTATCGCCTATTGCTTGATGCCACCCTGCGTCGCCGTCGGATGGACGTCCTACTTGACCGAGCCCGCGGTCATGCCGGCGAGGAAGTACCTCTGGGCAACGAGGTAGATGAGCAAGAGCGGTAGCGAGCCGAGCACACTCATTGCCATCATCTGGTTCCATTCGAAGGCGTGCTGCCCCATCAACAGCTGGATGCCGATCGGGACGGTGCGCATGGACGTTGACTTCGTCAGTGTCAGCGCAAAGAGAAATTCGTTCCAGCACAACAGGAAGGTGTAGACTGACGTCGCCACGATGCCAGGCAGTGAAATCGGGACTATCACCCGCCAAAGCGCTGTCCAACTGGTGCCGCCATCGACGGCTACAGCTTCATCGAGATCGCGGGGCAAGGTGTTCAGATACCCCGTCATTAGCAGGATCGCGTAGGGCAGCGTAAACACCAGATAAGTCAGGATCAGTGCGACATAGGTGTCGAAGATGCCGTATGAGACGACGAGCCCGAAGAAGGGGATCAAAAGTGTGATCGGCGGAATCGTCTGCGTGCTGATGATGATTGTGTTGAGGCTGCCCTTGCCGCGGAAGTTGAAGCGGCTGAACCCGTAGGCCGCCAGCAGGGCGATCAGCACCGTCAGCACAGTCACCGCTCCCGCCACGAAATAGCTGTTGAAGAAGAAGCGCAGCTTTACCGGGTCGCCAAGGATGGCTGCATACGCTTCCAGCGTAAACGCCTTTGGCAGGATGGTTGGTGGCAGGGCAAAGATTTCGGTATTCGATTTGAACGAGCTGCTCAGCATCCAGTAGATCGGAAATGCCGCGAAAAAGAGCCCCGCTGCAAGCGCTACATGGAGCGCGACGGTGATCAGCCTGTCTTTCGGCGTATGCCTTTTCCTCATGATGACTACCGAGCCTTTTGATAGCGAATATAGAACAGCGTCAGGCCGAGAGAGATCAACAAGATGACCACAGCGCTCGCCGAAGCCTGCGACAGGTTGTAGCTCGAAAACGCCAGCTTGTACGTGTAGGTGCTGAGGACCTCGGTCGAGTAGATCGGGCCACCGCCCGTCGTTATCCAGATTAATGGGAAGACCTGCATGGTCCAGATGAAGTCAAGCAGCGAGATGCTGATGATGATCGGCATCAGCTGCGGAATGGTGATGAAGATCAGCTTCTGGTAGGCTTTCGCCCCGTCGATATCGGCGGCCTCGTAGAAATCCTTGGGAATGCCCTGCAAACCCGCGAGCAGGCTGACCATGAAGAGCGGATAGCCCGCCCAGATATTGGCGAAGGTGACGGCGTGCAGCGCGGTCTCAGGCGAGGAAAACCATTCGACCTTGGAACCGATGATGCCGATTTGCATGAGTATGCTGTTCACGACACCGTTCGGCTCAAGCAGCAGGCGCCAGATCACGGCGATAATCACCGCGGTGAACAGCCAGGGCAATATGTAGAGCACGCGCAGAATATTGCGCAGCGTCGGATTGATGCGGTCGCTGTTCAGCATGAGCGCGAAGGCCATGCCAATGGTCATGTGGAAAATGACACTCATGCATGTGAAGTAGAGCGTGTGCCACAGCGAAGCCCAGAACACGGGGTCGTCGAAGATCGCCTGGTAGTGTTTCAGTCCGGCAAAGGATGGGTCACGACGCAGCACCGCGCTGTTCTGGAACGAGTAGCCAATCACCGTCACCATCGGCAGCAGCATCAGAAGCCCGATTATGAGCAGCGAGGGCGACAGATAGAGGTAGGGTGCGACCGCTCGTTTAAGCTTATGGTGGGAGCGCTTTTGCCGGGTCATGTGCCAACCTTGGGATACGCCTTCAAGAGAAGGTAAGCTTCAAAAACAGGTCCACTCAAATTGCCGATCCGTTGTTGCCGGGTGGCCTGCCCGAAGTCAGGCCACCCGGTCAAAGATAGCAAACGGGAACAGGCCGATCAGAATTTCGCCATCCAGCCCTTCTGAGCGGCGGCTGCGGCTTGTTCCGGAGATTGCTCGCCGGCGAGCATCTTTTGAGCTTGCACGTCGAACTGGGTCATCAGGTCTTCTGCCACCGGCAGGCCCGTGAACTCATTGGCGAGATAACCGGTCTTGAAGATTTCAAAAGCCTTGCCGAAAGCCTTGTCCGAGGTCACGAAATCGGGCTGGGCGTTGACGTTGCCCGGGAAGGCGTTTGCAAGCGATACGAGCTTGGCGTTCACCTTTTCACTCATCACATATTGGACGAGTTTCCAGGCCTCTTCCTGATGTTTCGAGGCAGCAGAGATGCCGATGCCCCAGGAGGCATAGGGAAGGCCGCGCTTGCCGGTATAGTTTTCCACGACCGGGACCGGGATGAGGTCGAAGTTCAGCTTGGGATTGCGCTTACGGATGAGGTTCACATGCGCGAGCGAGTCGATCATCATCCCGACGCGGTTGTTGACGAACTCCTCGACCTTTTCCTGCTCGGTCTTGGTGGCGATGCCGGGCGAGATGGTTCCGGCGTCGTTGAGAGATTTGACGAAGGTGAGCATATCCACCACCGGTTTGCCCTCAAGGTCCGGCTTGCCGTCCGCCATCATCGACTGACCCGAAGCCCAAACCCACGACATCATGTCGTTCTGGACGCCGGATGGCGTTTGCAGCGAGAGGGGCAGCACCCAGCCATACTGGTTCTTGTCGGCGATCGTCATCTTCTTGGCGGCTTCGAGAAACTCCGCACGGGTCGACGGCAGCTTGGTCACGCCTGCCTGGGCGGCGAGGTCCAAATTCACGAAGACCGGATAGACGAAAGAAGCCACGGGAAACATCACCGCCTTGCCGTCCACCTTGACGATGTCCGCGACCTGGCTCTTGTCGAAACCGCTCGCATCCATCATCGGATTCATGTCGGCGAGTGCGCTCTGCGCATTCAGATTGTTCACCCAGGCACCGTCGAGACCGACGACGTCGCTGAGCGTTCCGGTTGCAGCACCAACCGAGATCTGGTCGCGCGTGGTCNTTCCCTACACGACGCTCTTCCGATCTATGATTGCCCTGAGCGATCCCGCCGGCAATTCGGGCTCCCACCATTGGGTGAATTCCAGCGTCGTATCCGCCATGGCGCCGGTTGCGCCAAGCAACCATGCGGCTGCGGCTATTTTCAGCATCGCGGGTTTTATACGAAACGTCATCTTCTCCTCCTTCTTTATATTCGACCGCACAATGCGGCCGATCGTCTGGTTATTCACAAGTCTTCTTATGCAGGTGCCTCACCCTCACCCGCGGGTCTTATCGCTGATATTCAGATTGCCAGATGCGTCTCGGGATCGAAGAAATGGAGCTTGGTATCATCCAGGGCCAACCTGATTTCCGAGCCGGAGCGGACTGTGCTGACCGGTTCGAATTTCGCCACCGCATTCGACGCCAGGCCGAAATCCTGCACCGCGTCGGGGTCGCCGGAGTCCACCCGGACCGCGTCGATGTCGAGATGGACGATTTGTTCGGATCCAAGTTCTTCGATCGAGGTCACCTTTGCCGGTATCGTCTGATACTTGCGGCCGGATTCGAGGCTGCTGTCATAGAGATCCTCCGGTCGTATCCCGAACACGACCTTGCGCCCCGCATACGACCTCAAGTCCGGCCTGCGGACGAAGGCTGCATCCTGCAGCCGGATGGCTAAGGCGCCGGACATCAGTTCGTCGCCCGTCAGGGTCGCCTCGAAAAGGTTCATTGAAGGAGACCCGATGAAGCCGGCAACGAAGGCGTTCACCGGCGATTCATAGAGCCTCTTGGGTGTGTCGACCTGCTGCAGCACGCCGCCTTTCAACACCGCGACCCGGTCGCCCATCGTCATGGCTTCGGTTTGGTCGTGGGTCACATATATGGTCGTTACGCCGAGCTGCTTTTGCAAACTGGTGATTTCGGCGCGCATTTGAACGCGCAGTTTCGCGTCCAGATTGGAAAGGGGTTCGTCCATGAGAAAGGCTGCCGGCTCGCGCACCATGGCGCGGCCCATGGCAACCCTTTGACGCTGTCCGCCTGAAAGGTTCGCGGGCTTGCTGTCCAGCAGAGACGTCAGTTGAAGGGTTTTGGCGATCTCGTCCACGCGCTTTTTGCGCTCGGCCTTCGGCTTGCCCGCCAGCCGCATCGAAAAGCCGATGTTTTCGAACACCGTCATATGCGGGTAGAGGGCGTAGCTCTGGAAGACCATCGCGATGTCGCGGTCCTTGGGCGGCATGTCGACAACGTCGACTCCGCCGATCCGAAGGCTGCCGCTGGTGACGTCCTCCAATCCCGCGATCATCCGCAGCGCGGTGGATTTGCCACAGCCGGACGGCCCGACGAGAATCAAAAACTCGCCGTCCTTGACCGACAGGTTCAATTGGTCGATTGCGTGAAAATTGTTCCCGTATGTCTTGCAGATATTCTCAAGAACGACTTCTGCCATATTCCTCCCTCCACAAGTCTAAGCCACTGATTTTTATGATTGTCCTCGGCTTATGTTCACCTGCGAAATATTCCTCGGATAGTTCGGACTAAGTTCCGGTATCGAGCCGCGCATATTTCAGTTCGACTGCCGACGGCGCTTTCGTCGATGCCAGAAGTTCCATGACCTGGTCGTTGGTCGGAAGCGCCTCGCGTCCGCCCCGCCCCGTTATCGAAAGGGCCGCCGCCGCAGCCGCGAATGCGACCCGGCCTGCGGTGTCGGCCCCGCGCGTTAATGCAAAGGCATAGGCGCCATGAAAGCAGTCACCGGCGCCGGTCGAGTCGACGACGGCAACCCGGTGCGGAGGCAGGTGCCAGAGCCCTGTCTGGTCGCGTCCGCGATAGAAGACGCCCCTGCCGCCATCCGTCAGAACCACGGCGGACCGCGACGGCAACCACAATGCGTCGAGTATCTCGGCCGGCGACCGGCGGCCGGTGGCGGTCCGCGCAAAGCCGAGCGGAAGAATGAGATGGTCGCAGAGCCCGATCAGTCTCTCGGTGGCCGGGCCGTGGCTCCATTCGACATCACCGAGGATCGCAAGGCCGAGATCGCGAGCCCGGGCCACGACATCCAGCGACCCGATCCCGTAACTGTCGACGATCAGGACTGTCGCGCGGCTGAGAACCTCGTCCGGAAAGTCCGGCGCGGTGCCCAGCATCGCTTCGTCGTCATACGCGATGAATCGCTCGCCATCCGAACCGACGGTGATCCGCGAGCGCACCGGGCGCGCGTGCGGGTGGCGCGGCGCGAACGCGGTTTCAACGCCGCTCGCAACGAGATCGCACAACACGGCGTCGTCGGCGGCATTGCCCAGCCATCCGACGAACCCGGCGCTTCCGCCGAGCCGCGCGACGGCGGCAAGTGCCGTCGCGACATTTCCTCCGAAAGCTCGGGCACTTTGCAGAACCTTCCCCTTGCCCGCCGACAACGGCTGATCGACATAGACGATGTCGTCGATCGCAATAGCTCCGAAGCCGAGGATTGAAGGGACGGTGGGCATCGTTCAGGCACCCGCCTTCGCCAAGGCGTCTTGCGCCGAAAGGCCGTCATGGATGACGCCTCGAAAGGCGATCGCTGCCTTTTCCGGATCGCCGTGCCCCCAGAGATTGCGGCCCACCACGGCACCGCGCGCGCCGGCACGGATGGCGTCCGCCGTCTGCTGAAGGGCGCCGAGCAGCGTGTCGGTCTTCGGACCGCCGGCGATCACAACCGGCACCGGGCAGGTCCGAACGGTCTCTCGAAACGACTCGAAATCGCCCGTGTAACCGATCTTGATCACGTCGACGCCGGACTCGTAGCCGATGCGTGCCGCATAGGCGATCTCGTCGGGGGTGAAGACGATTTTTGCCCCGTCGGTGAAATCGCGAGGGTAGATATGCGCCACCACCGGCATGCCGTAACGGGCCGCCGCATTCACCGAATCGGTCAGCCAGCGTATGTATTTGCCCTCGGTCGCGCCGCGCACCGGAATGGCCACGGCCAACGCATCGGCGCCAGCGCGCACCGCATCCTCGGGCGTTCCAATTAGTTCACTGATGCGATCGTCCGGGGTGAAGCAGCCGGCCTGGATCACCAGGCAAGCCTTGCCCGCGTATTGCGGCCACAGATGGCGCGCAGTGCCAGGCTGGATGCTGACGTAGTCGGGTTTGCCTACCATGACGCGTGCAAGCGCGCCCGGCAGGTCGGCAAGACCTCCTTTGCGCACGTCGCCATAGCCGACAAAGTGGTCGACCGCGCCGCCAAAAAGATTCCCCGACGGATGTGAGAAGAGGCGCGCCAGGCGCACCTTGGTTCCGAGGCTCATGAGTCCAAAACTCTCCAATCGATTGATTTCAAAATCCTGGACCCAGTGTTTGCGAAAGAAAAGACAAATGCAATCTTTCGAAAGCTTTCGAATTCGCATATTTTTGGTAGAGTGAACCGAAGCCAGGGCGATCGCTTGGCGCATGGAGGCAAGGACAGGGCATGTTGTCAGAGCAGAGACGCCAGTCGATCCTGGGTGAAGTGCAACGCAGCGGACAGGTTCGCATCAAGGACCTGTCAGACGATTTTGGCGTGTCGGAAGTCACGGTGCGCTCCGACCTCGAGATACTGGACCGTAAGGGACTGCTGACCAAGACCCGTGGAGGCGCAGTGACCCGGACCACGGATTCGACCACGGCCGCGTTCGCCCGGCGGATGCAAACGAACCTCGATGCAAAGAAACGCATCGCCCGGGCAGCGGTAGAACTGTTCGAGGACAACCAATCGGTCATCTTCGACGGCGGCTCGACATTGATGCAGGTTGCCATGCTGTTACCGCCGCTCAGCAATGTCGTGGTCGCGGCCACGGCGATGAATATCGTGCAGCATCTGATGCATCGGCCCGGGCTCGACGTTCACATGATCGGCGGCCGGGTCTATCCAGACACGGTGAGCACACTGATCACCGATGCCGACACGGCTCTCGGCGGCTTGGTAGCGCATCAGGTCTTTGTTGGAGCGCATGCGATTGACTCGTCACTGGATGTGGTCGACGTGAACGAAGACATGGCGCGAACGAAGCGAAACCTCGTGCGCATGGCCCGGCGCGTTGTCCTCCTTGCGGATTCGAGCAAATGGGGCGTCAGCGGGACCTCAAAGGCCTTTTCGCTGTCGAGCGTCGATGTCGTGATCACGGACGATGGCCTGTCCGGCGCGATACGCAGCCAGCTTGATAGGACCGGGGCCAAGGTGATCTATGCCTGACTCCCTCGCGGTCCCTGGCCACGACGGAAATACCCAATGCGCGCATGACCCACCGGATTCGCATCGGCGGTCGGCCGTTTTTTCATGTCGGTCATTTTCTCCTCCCAGGGCTGGCAGCCTCCCGATATCGCGCCAGCATTTTCGCATGTTGTATAAAAATTTTACGCGCGTCAATATTTAAAATGTTGTATAGCCCTTTGCGAAAGGGATCCGTTGCCGGCTGGGCGAATCCGGCGGAGCATGGCGCATCGGGAGGTACGATCGAAAATGCACGGGATACCAATGACGAAACTCGGGATCGGCGTCATCGGATGCGGCAATATCTCGATGACCTATCTGCGCAATGCCGCCCTCTTCGGCGGCATCGAATTGCGCGCCTGCGCCGATATTTCCGCCGACATGGCGGCAGTGCGGGCGAAGGAATATGGCATACGGGCACTCGGCGTCGATGCACTGCTGGCCGACCCCGAGATCGATCTTGTCCTCAACCTGACCATTCCGGCGGCGCATTTCGATATTTCGTTTGCCGCGCTTTCGGCCGGCAAGCACGTCTTCACCGAAAAGCCGCTCGCCACCTCGGCCGCCGATGGACAGCGCCTGGTCAATGAGGCGCGGTCGCGCGGCCTGCTGCTCGGCTCGGCGCCCGACACGTTCCTCGGTGCTGCCGGGCGCCGTGCGCGCCGGTTGATGGACCAGGGCGCCATTGGCCGTCCGGTCACCGGCACCGCCTTCATGATGGGCCGCGGCATGGAGCACTGGCACCCCAACCCGCAATTCTACTACCAGCCAGGCGGTGGCCCGGTGTTCGACATGGGTCCGTACTATCTGACCATGCTGGTCAATCTGCTCGGCCCGGTCGAGCGCGTCATGGCAATGGCGACACGCGGCCAGGAAGAAAGGCTGATCACCGCCGAAGGGCCATTCAAGAACACCACATTCAAGGTCGGCACGCCGACCAATGTGCTGTCGCTGCTCGAGTTCCGCTCCGGCGCGACCGTCACCTTCGGCGCCTCGTGGGACGTCTTTCGCCACTCCAACCATCCGATCGAACTGCACGGCACGGAGGGCTCGCTGCGCCTGCCCGACCCCGACACGTTCGGCGGCACGGTGTCGCTGTCGGAACGCGGCACCGACTGGCAGGATTTCGCCAGCGAGGGCGAGCTCTACGGCGCCCGCAACTGGCCTTACGCGGCACCCGATCGCGCCAATTACCGCATGCTCGGCGTCGCCGATCTGGTGCGCTCGCTTCAAACCGGCAACACCCCACGGGCCTGCGGCAGCCTTGCGCTGCATGTACTGGAGGTCATGGAGGCTATCCTGCGCTCCGGTGAAACACAGGGCTCGGTCGCCATCGCGGGCGATGTCGTGCAGCCGGCTCTGCTGACCGAGGAAGAGGCGAGCAGCCTGCTGGCCTGAGGGTATGATCATGACGCTCGATCCGGATGCGCTGCGCGTCCTCGAAATTGGTCGTGCAGCCGGCGGCGAGCCATTCGAGACCGGCAGCGTGGCGGCGGCGCGAACTGCCTACAACGCCTCGTTCCCGGCGCTACAGGGTGAGCACGAGCCGGTCGCTGCGACCCAGGAACGGCAGATCGACGGGCCGAATGGGCCTATTGCGCTCCGCATCCATCGCGGCATCGGCGCACCGCAAAGCGGGGCGCCGGCGCTGCTCTATTTGCATGGCGGCGGCTGGGTCATCGGCAACCTCGATTCGCATGACGAGATCTGTCGCCTGATGGCCAATCTCGGCAACGCCGTCATTGTCTGTCCTGACTATCGCCTGGCACCGGACCATAAATTTCCCGCCGGGCTCGAGGATTGTCTGGCAACTCTTCGTTTCCTAGCCGAGAACGCCGCCGATCTCGGCATCGACATCAGACGCATCGGTGTGGCCGGCGACAGCGCCGGCGGCAATCTCGCCGCCGTGCTGGCGCTGCTCGCCCGCGATGGGCTGGCGCCGTCCCTTGCCGCGCAGATCCTGATCTATCCCAACACCGACGCGCGGCAGACATCCGACAGCTACCGGCGTTTCGGCGACGGCTTCGGGCTCACCGCAACCACCATGGCCTGGTTCCGCGACCATTATTTGCGAACGCCCGACGATATCACGGACTGGCGCGTCTCGCCCTTGCTGGCGCCTGCCCTCGCCGGCGCGGCGCCGGCTTTTGTGGCGCTTGCCGGCTGCGACATCCTCGCCGACGAAGGGGCAGCCTATGCGGCGCGCCTGCAAGCCGCGGGCGTTCCGCTCATCCTGCGGCAATGGCCGGGCCAGATCCACGGCTTCGTCTCGATGGGACGCCATATCCCCGCTGCCCGGCAAGCGGTGGCCGAGGCGGTGGCCGCCTGGCGCCAGTTCGAGAAAAGCTGATGCCGGTCGCTCAGGCTGACTGACGCATCACCAGGGTGGCGCCGAGCTTGACGGTGCGCGCCATGCCCTGCTTCGGCGGATCGGCCTCGTCCAGCAAGGCCAGCAGGATCTCGACGCTGCGCCCGGCCATGGCGGCGAAATCCTGCGCCATGGTGGTCAGCGCCGGGCAGGTGTAGCGGCTCAGCGGATGATCGTCATGCGCGGCAACGCGCAGATCGCAATCGGGCCTGCGGCCGACCTTCAGGCCGCGCGAGAACGCAGCCGCCATCACGCCAAAGGCGAGACGATCGTTGGCACACAGGATTGTGCGGCCGGGCAAGGCGCCGGCCTCCAGCATTTTTTCCGTCTGCTCGTAGCCGATGCGTTCGAAGTCCCAGGTGTAATCGCGGGCGGCCTCGATGACGACCGGCTTGAACCCGGCGGTCTCCATCGCGACGATGTAGCTTTCCTGGCGTTCGCCGGAGTTGTGGTTGACGTGTGGGATGTCAAGATAGACCGGCGGCTCACCCGAACGGCAGAGATAGTCGACGATGGTCGAGACGCTCTGCCGGTTGTCGTTGCCAACGAACGGCGTATCGCCCTCGATATAGGTGTCGAAATAGACGATCGGAATGTCCTGCCCGAGCTTGTCGAAGACGCCGCGGTCAGAAGCCAGGCCCAGTGGGGCGATGATCGCGCCGGCGACCTTCAGGGACAGCAGCGTCCTGACCGACTCCGCCTCCAGCTTCGGCGAACCATGCGAGGAGATGACGATCGGCCAGTAGCCTTCGTCGCGGCAGCGAAATTCGATGCGGCTGACCATCTCGGCGTAGAACGGATCGGTGATCGTCGGCACGACGATGCCGATGTTGCGGGTGCGCTTGCGGTTGAGGTTGCGGGCGAAAAGGTTGGGCTGATAGTCCGAGGAGCGCAGGGCGGCTTCGATGCGCGCCCGCGTCGCCGGCTTCACGCTCGCCGGATCGTCGAAATATTTGGACAGCGTCGGCCGGGACACGCCGCATGCCTGGGCGAAGTCGTCCATCGTGCGGTGTGTCTTCTCCGCCATCGATATATTCCTGATCCCCTGCCATGATCGGCCCCGCCACCAGTCATGCGGCCGTTGACCGGATGCGACAATGCTCGACAGAACTTATTCAGTCAATTTTCACGGTTACCAATAGAGCGCAAAAAAATTGCATGCGTCAAATTATTTGTTAACGTTTAAAGCTGACGTGGCTCGCCGCCGTTTTCCCGCCAAACGCTTTCGGACAGCGCTGTTTCGTCGACTTGATCGTCAGTTCGACTATCAAGGGATAGGCTGCAGAAGCTTGCCGCTCGCTCTCGGCTACGGGCCTGCTTGCCAAATGTCGCCATGCCGCCCATACACGGCTTGGGCAATCGCCTCGCCCGTTCGCCACCTGCCAGGGATACTGTCCGATGTCTGCGACGCCGTGGTCAAAGCCGTGACGGATTCTTCCATGCCATCTCTCGCCAGCCTGGGCTGGACGGATTTTTTCGCTGATCAGCTCGAGCCCGACGACGCCGATCTCGTGCCGACGCGGATCGCCACCGTCCACCGCGATCGCCTGACCGGCCTGTCGCAGGCAGGGCCGGTCGATCTGACGCTGCCGGCGCAGGCGAACACCGGTGACTATGCGGTCGGCGACTGGGTGCTGGTCGATGGGCATGAACACCTTGTCCAGCGCCGCCTGTCCCGCAAGACGGTGTTGGAACGCCGCACCCAGGGCGGCAGGGTGCCGCAGCTTGCCGCGGCCAATGTCGACACGCTGTTCATCGTCACCTCGTGCAATGCCGACTTCAATCCCGCCAGGCTCGAGCGCTACCTGGCGCTGGCCAATGAAGCCGGAACGACGCCGGTGATCCTGCTGACCAAGGCCGATACCGCTGAAGACGCCGAGACCTATGAAAGGCAGGCTGCCGCGTTGCAGCGCGGATTGCCGGTCGTGATGCTGAACCCCCGCACATCGGATGCGGCAACCGCCCTGGCTGCCTGGTGCGGTGTCGGCCAGACGGTGGCGCTGATCGGCTCCTCCGGCGTCGGCAAATCGACGCTGGTCAACACGCTGGCCGGATCGGCGCAGCAATCGCCGCAACAGACCGGAGGCATTCGCGAGCACGATTCCAAGGGACGCCACACCACCACGTCGCGATCGCTGCACGCCATTGCCGGCGGCGGCTGGGTGATCGATACGCCGGGCATGCGGACTTTGCAGGTCAGCGACGTCGCCTCCGGCATCGACACGCTGTTTGCCGAAATCACCGAGCTCGCGCCGCTCTGCAAGTTCCGCGACTGCACGCATGTGCATGAGCCGGGCTGCGCTGTGCAGGCTGCCTTAAAGGCCGGGACGCTCGATCCGGAGCGCCTTGCCCGCTGGCGAAAACTGTCCGACGAGAACCAGAACAACACGCCGGTTCAGAGCGGCCCCCGCGGAGCCAAGTCTCCCGGCGGTCGCGGGAAGAGGCGTTGAACGGTTGGGGTTGGTCTGGCCTCGGACTAGAGCCGCGCCGTCCCGAAAACCCGATCCCAGAATATCGACGTCACGCCGAAATTGGCGTTTTCGTCGACATGATGATGCACGGCGTGTCGGCGCTTGAGCGTGTAGAGATAGCTCGGATGGGCGGGGTGCCAGTGATGGATCATGTGGTGGATGCTGATGTACCAGAGGTACCCCAGCATCAGCCCGCAGCTTACCGCGCTCGCGGTTGCGAAGTCCGAGACCACCCAAACGGGCACAAACGCGATCAGCGCATGCACCCCGAGGCTGAGCCAGGTCGGGGTGCCCACCGAACTGCGCTCCTCGACATGGTGACGATCATGCAGGTCCTTGATGTAGGGAATATGGTGAAGAACGAACCTGTGCAGCACATACTCGATCAGCGTCCAGAGGCCTAGACAGGCGAGGACCGTGCCGATCCAGCCTGGTGCACTCTCTTCGCCGGCCTCGAGCAGCCCGGCCACTGCCAGCACGGCGATTACCAGCGGATACACGACGAAGTCGCTATAGTAGCCAATAAGACCGAGTTGCATCGTCACCTAGCCTTCGAGCCGCCAAATAAGCGATGGTATCAGATTGCCGGACTCGCGGGTGAGGTGCAATGCAGACGAACCTGACATAGCGTCGCAATCCCTAGGTGCAAGGTTCGCGTCAACGATTCAAGGACCATCGGCAGGCTGCCGGCTTCGCAAACGGACGTATCACAATGGCAAAACGCAGTGCGGGATTGCTGATCTATCGCCGCGGCGACGGCGATCTCAGGGTGTTGCTGGTTCATCCGGGCGGACCGTTTTGGGCGAAGAAGGACGACGGTGCGTGGTCGATACCGAAGGGCCTCATCGGCGAGAACGAGGACGAGTTGGCGGCAGCGCAGCGCGAGACCGAGGAAGAGCTCGGCATCAGGGTCGATGGGTCCTTCACGCGTCTCGGCGACTACAGGCAACCAGGCGGAAAGATCGTCATGGCCTGGTCTGTCGAGGCGACCGCCGACATTGATGTCGCCGCCATCACGAGCAACATTTTTACCATGGAATGGCCGCCAAGGTCGGGATTCCTGAAGGAGTTCCCGGAGGTGGACAGAGCGGGCTGGTTCACCTTGGCCGAGGCCGAGGTGAAGATCCTCAAAGGGCAGCGCCCGATGCTGTCGGACTTTGCCAGGCAGCAAGGCGCCGGATGATCCGCGGCCCTCAGTACGGCAGGCCGACATAGTTCTCGGCGAGCGCGGTCGATGCGGCACGTGACTGCACGAGGTAGTCGAGTTCGGCCTCCTGGATGCGCTGGCCGAACTCGCCGGTGTCTGGAAAGCGGTGCAGCATCGTCGTCATCCACCAGGAGAAACGCACCGCTTTCCAGACCCGTGCCAGAGCCTTGCCTGAATAGGCGTCGATGCCGGCCGTTGACTTGTCGCGATAGAAATCGTGCAGGCCGGCAAAGAGATAGCGCACGTCGCTGGCGGCGAGGTTGAGGCCCTTGGCGCCGGTCGGCGGCACGATGTGGGCGGCATCACCGACCAGGAAGAGCCGGCCGAAGCGCAGCGGCTCGGCAACGAAGGAGCGCAGCGGCGCGATCGATTTCTCGAAGGACGGTCCAGTGACGACATTTGCCGCCGTCTGCTCCGGCAAGCGGCGGCGCAACTCGTCCCAGAAGCGCTCATCCGACCACGCCTCCACGCGATCGTCCTGCGGGCACTGCACATAGTAGCGGCTGCGATGCGTCGAGCGCATCGAGCACAGCGCAAAACCCCGCTCGTGATTGGCGTAGACCAGTTCGCGGTCGGCTGGCGGCACCTCGGCCAGCACGCCGAGCCAGCCGAACGGATACCGCCGCTCGAAGATTTTTAGCGCACGCTCGGGCACCGATTTGCGGCTGACGCCATGATAGCCGTCGCAGCCGGCAACGAAGTCGCAGTCGATGCGATGCGTGACGCCGTCCTTGTCATAGGTGGCGAAAGGCGCGGTGCCGTCGAAATCGTGCAGAGCGACATTTGCCGCCTCGTAGATCGTGGTCAGCCCTGCCGCGTCGCGCTTGTCCATCAAATCGTGCGTCACCTCGGTCTGGCCATAGACGGTGACATGCCTGCCGCCGGTCAGCGCCTCGAGGTCGATGCGATGCAAGCGTCCGTCGAAGGCGAGCGAGATGCCAGTGTGCGGCAGCCCTTCGGCATGCAGCCTTGCCGCCGCGCCGGCCTGTTCCAGCAATTCGACGGTGCCCTGTTCGAGCACCCCTGCCCGCACGCGGCCAAGCACGTGCTCGCGGCTCGCACGTTCCAGAATGACCGTCTCTACGCCGATGCCGGCCAGCAGTTGCCCAAGCAGCAGCCCGGACGGCCCGGACCCGATGACGACGATTTGCGTGCGCATCAGTGGCCGAGACTTTCGACCTGTGCGGCCAGTTCGGCGGCAAGGCGCAGCGACGCGGCCGTTGCGACGACCATCTGCGGCAGCAATAGCCACTCCAGCGTCCAGGCAGCACCCGACCGCTCCTGCTCATGCACGAGCGCGTGATGCATGCCGGCAAGCTGCGTGGCGTTGAAGCGGGCAAGCGCCACCAGCGCTTCGGCCTTCACCGGGTTCTTCTTGTGCGGCATGGCCGACGAGCCGCCGCCATTGGAAAGCTCGATCTCGGTTCCACCTTGCGCCAGCAGCGCGATGTCCTGGCCGAACTTGCCGAGGCTGCCTGATACCAATGACATCAGGCCGGCAAAGTCGGCGAGCGCGTCACGCTGGCTGTGCCACTGCGGTGCGTCGCCAAGACCAAGCCTGGCGGCAAGTGCCGCGCGCACCGCCGGCCCCTTGTCATCAAGCTTTTCCAGCGTGCCGGCGGCACCGCCGAATTGCACCACCAGCAGACGCCTGGACTGCTCGGATAGCCTCTCCTGATGCCGTTGCAGCGGCGCCCGCCACACCCTGACGCGATCGGCCACTTTGATCGGAAGCGCCTTCTGCATGCGCGTCATCCCGGTCAGCGCCCTGCCGCCAAAACGCTCTTTGAGCGAAGCGAGGCGTATGACGGTTTCGGTCAACAGCAGATCGAGATGCTCGACGACGGATTTCAGCCGAAGCATCAGGCCGGTGTCGATCACATCCTGGCTGGTCGCACCGAAATGCACTTTCCGGCCATGCGGTTCGCCGACCGCAGCCCTGATCTGGCGCACCAGCTCCGGCACCATGACGCCGTCCTTGGCGACCCCGGCTCGCAGCAGAGCCGTGTCCGGCCGGAAGGTGCCAAGCGCCGCCACGATCGCTGCCCCGGCATCCTTGGGGATTATCCCGTTATCGGCCTCCGCTTGCGACAGCGCCTGTTCAAAGGCCAGCATGGCCTCGATTTCCGCCTCAACGGAAAAATGCCTCGCCGCTTCTTCGTCGCCGAGAAGAGCGGAGAGCAGCGGATGGTCGAAAGGCGATACAGTCATGTCACAGGCCTCCTGAGCATCAGCTATCGAAGAAGACCGTTTCCTTCTCCCCCTGGAGATGGACATCGAAGATGTAGGTATCGCCCTTGCGCTCGGCGATTAGCGTCGGCACGCGGACGCGGTGCTCGATGCGTGCCAGGATCGCATCCCCGGCATTGGCCTTTTCCTCGTCGGAAAAATACAGCCTTGTGTGCAGGCCGAGATTGATGCCGCGGGCGACGATCCAGAGCGTGATATGCGGCGCCATCAGGCGACCATCGTTGAACGGGACGCGGCCAGGCTTGACCGTCTCGAACGTGCAGAGGCCGGTGTCCATATCGGTCGGGCAACGGCCCCAGCCGAAGAAATTCGGATCGGCAGCACCACGCAGTTCGGCCGGCGAATTGTAGAGCCCATCCGCATCCGCTTGCCAGATCTCGATCAGCGCGTCCTTGAGCGGCGTGCCGGTGCCATCGAGCACCCGGATGCGCAGGCCGATGCGCTCGCCCTTGGTCTTGTCGTTGACCATGGTGGCGCCGAGATCACTGGGATAGACGCCGCCGATGCCGCAGAAATTGGGTGTCAGCCCGATATGAACGTAGGGTCCGGCGGTCTGCGAAGGGCTTTCCCTGAGCCGGTCGAGCGACTGGGCCATCAATTGCCCTCCAGCCTGTTTTCGAACAGCGACGCGCGGCGCCCGCGCAGCACGATGTCGAACTTGTAGGCGCGCGCGTCGAAGGGGATCGTCGCTTGCATGTCGAGCGCGGCGATCAGCGTCTCAACGGCTGCCTTGTCGGGAATGCCGCGCGCGATCGGGCACTGCCAGATCAGCGGGTCGCCCTCGAAATACATCTGCGTGATCAGCCGCTGGGCAAAGCCGTGGCCGAACACCGAGAAATGAATGTGCGAGGGGCGCCAGTCGTTCGGCCCATTCGGCCAGGGATAGGGTCCAGGCTTGACGGTGCGAAACGCATAGCCGCCGTCCTCGGTGGTGAGGGCTCGGCCGCAGCCGCCAAAATTCGGGTCGAGCGGCGCCAGATAGCCATCCTTCTTGTGGCGATAGCGGCCGCCGGCATTGGCCTGCCAGAATTCGAGCAGCGCGCCGGGCACGCCAACGCCTCGCTCGTCGAGCACTCGGCCATGGACGATAATCCGCTCGCCGAGCGCGCTCTCGCCGGGCCTGGCGAAATTGTGGATCAGGTCGGCGTCAAGTTCGCCCAATATTGCGTGGCCGAAAACGGGGCCTGCAATCTCCGACAGCGTGTTGTCGAAGACGAGGGGGGCTTTTTGCGGCGAGCGCAGCATCGAGGTCTTATAATTCGGCGTCAGAGCCGGCGGATGCCAGGTCCGATCGCGCCGGAAGAAGGCGCCGGTCTCGGGCCTCGTCGAGCCGGACTCAGCGGGCATTCCTGGCTCCGTCCATTTCCGAAAACACGTCCTTGGCTATTCTGAAGGCACGGTTGGCGGCCGGCACGCCGGCATAGATGGCGACATGCAGGAACGCCTCGCAGACGTCGTCGCGCGAAGCACCGGTGTTGACGGTGGCGCGCACATGCATGGCGACCTCCTCATCATGGCCGAGTGCGGCGAGCAGCGCCAGCGTGACGATCGAACGCTCGCGCTTGGTGAAGCCCGGCCGCGCCCACACGGTACCCCAGGCGGCCTCGGTGATCAGTTCCTGGAAAGGCTGGTCGAAATCGGTGGCGGCGACCTCGGCCCGGTCGACATGCCGGTCGCCAAGCACGGAGCGCCGCACCGCGAGGCCGGTGCGATATCTGGCTTCGTTGCCGGGGACTTCATCCATGGGTTTCGGCTCCAGGGGCAAGCGATGCGATAAAATCGCGGATCAGGGCGACCAGCGCCTCTGGCTGTTCGACGCAAGGAATGTGCCCGGCGTCGCGGATGATTTCGAAGCGCGCGCCGGGGATCAGCTCGGCCAGGGAGCGGACAAGATCGGGAGGCGTCGAGCCATCCTGATCGCCGGCGACGCAGAGCGTCGGCACCGCTATGTGGCGTGCGGCATCGGTGAAATCCGCATCGCGAACGGCCATGCAAGTCCCGACGTAACCGGCAAGCGCTTGCCTGGTCATCATGTTCCAATAACCGTCCAGCTCGGCCAGACGCGCCGCGTGGAAGGCGGGGGTGAACCACACTTTGAGCACGCCATCCGCAACGGCCTGGATGCCCTTGCTTTCGACCGTCGCGATGCGTGTGTTCCAGCTGTCTGTCGTGCCGATCTTGTGGGCCGTGTCGCAAAGGATCAGGCCTTCGACCATTTCTGGGCGCCGGCGATAGAAGCCTTGTGCGATCAGGCCGCCGACCGACAGGCCGCACAGCACGACCTTGCTCAACCCGAAATGATCGACGAGCGCCGAGAGATCGTCGACATGATCGTCGATCGATCTGATGTCGCCGATATCGGACAGCCCATGGCCGCGCTTGTCATAGACCAGCAGCGGCATTTCACCATCGAGCGCCGAGACAATTTCGTCCCAGACCCGGAAGTCGGTGCCCAGCGAATTGATGAATATGATCGGGCGTGCATTGCCGGCCGCCTTGGTGTGGCGATGGTGCAGCGTGATGCCGCCGATGGTGACGAATGGCACGGTTTTGGTCCTCCGCCTCCACATTGCACAAGGCGTTTGGTTCGGTAAAATGATATTTTGCGTCGTTTCATTAACTCATGGGTTATCAATCCATGTCCCATAGCCGCATCCGGTTCCGTCACCTGCAGGCATTCCTGGAAGTTGCGCGGCAAGGAAGCGTGGCGCGAGCGGCCGACTTGCTGCATGTCAGCCCGCCGGCGGTGACCAAGACATTGCGCGAACTGGAAGAGGCGCTGGGGGTGGCGGTGGTGGAGCGCGACGGCCGCGGCATCCGACTGACGCGCATCGGCGAAATCTTCCTTCGCCATGCCGGCACGGCGATCACGGCGCTCAAGCAAGGCGTCGATTCCGTCCGGCAGGACGGAGCGGTCAACCGGCACCCGATCCGCATCGGCGCGCTGCCGACGGTCTCGGCGCGGGTGATGCCGCTCGCCATGACCTTGTTCCTCAAGGAGAGCGCCGGTGCGGCGATCAAGATCGTCACCGGCGAGAATGCGGTGCTGCTCGAACAGTTGCGAACCGGCGCACTGGATCTCGTCGTCGGACGGCTGGCGGCGCCGGAGAACATGACCGGCTTCTTCTTCGAGCACCTCTATTCCGAACCGGTGCTGTTCGTGGTGCGGGCGGGACATCCGCTGCTCGATCCAGGACAGGATGTGTTCGCACGGCTCGACGAATTCCCGATGCTGATGCCGACGCGGGAATCGGTCATCCGCCCCTTCGTCGACCGCCTGTTCATCACCAACGGCATGACGGCGCCGGCAACCGAGATCGAAACCGTCTCGGACTCCTTCGGCCGAGCCTTCCTGCGGCAGAGCAATGCCGTCTGGATCATTTCGGCTGGCGTCGTTGCCAACGAACTCGGCAGCGGCGCCTTCGTCGCCTTGCCGGTCAACACCGAGGAAACCAAGGGACCGGTCGGTCTGACCATGCGCACCGACACGGCGCCCTCGCCGGCCTTCTCCATCCTGCTGCAGACCATCCGCGAAGCAGCAAAGCAAAGCAGTTGATGCGGCTCAGATTGGCGATCAGGCCGCCTGCGAAGGCGTGAAGCGAACGCTTGCGGATCGCATCTGCCCAGGCGCCAGCACGATGCAACCGGTGTCGATGCCTGCTTCACCCGTGCGGTTGAAGGCGTCGGTGATGTTGCTGACCGGCTCGGCGCAAAAGAATGGCTCGCCGGGCGGCGTGTAGAGGACGAGGAAATCGAGCGGCGCCTCGGCCTCGATGTCCAGTTGCCGCCCACGCTCCGGCCAGGAGATCCGGGCACGGCGCGTCCATCCGGTGAAGACCGTGTCGAAGTCCGTCTCCGACACGTCGAAGCCGGTGGTAGGATTGGAGCCAGCGGGCGGCAGGACGTGCCGGGTGGGCAGGATTTCCGCATCGGTCTCCCACATGCCGGATACCTGCGCCTGGACATGTGTCCACGGTGTCGACGGGAAATAGGGATGGAGGCCGAAGCCTGCCGGCATCGGCATGTCCGAGAGATTGCGCAGCGAAAGGGCAATGATCAGCCCGCCATCGACCAGCGAGATCGCTTGCCTTGCCTCATAGCTCCACGGCCAGGAATCGGCGGCATGGCGATAAGATAGGAGGGTGGTGCTGGCTTCGTGCCGGACGACTGTCCATGGCCGACGCCAGCCATGGCCATGCTCATGATGCGGATCTTCCGGGCTGGTCGGCAGTTCGACGGTGCGGCCCGCGAATGCGAAGCGCCCGCCCCTTATGCGATTGGAATAGGGAACCAGCGGGAAGCAGGCCATGGCGCCGGCATCGCGGCTGTCGATCGCCGCCTGATCCGCAGGACGCAGCCAATCCACGACGGATCCGTTTTGCCGCCAGCGATACGACGCCAGCGCGCCGCCGGCGGCCGGGGCAATCTCTACAGTCGCAATGCCATCGCTGATCGAGAGCAGCTCTTGATGCCGCTCGGCAACGGCAGCGGAATTCTTTGTCACCGGCATTCCCCCTCCCTTGACTCCAGTCGCAATGCCGATAAGACATATCATATGAATAGTATGAAGAATAAGAAATCTTTCAGCACGGCGCGCACGTCGAGGGTTGCGGTCGCGGTCTCCAGCGGCTCGACGGCGCTGCATGCGACTGTCGTCGAGCAGATCGGATTGCGCATCGTGCAAGGCGATTTCCTGCCCGGCGAGGCACTGCCCAATGCCGACGATTCCAGCGAGATGCTGGGGGTCAGCCGCACGGTGCTGCGCGAGGCGATCAAGGTGCTGGCCGGCAAGGGACTGGTCGAATCGCGGCCGAAGACCGGCACAAGGGTGCGTCCCCGTGCCGACTGGAATTTCCTCGACCCGGACGTCCTGTCATGGCGCTACGCAGGCGGCGTCAGCGCCGACGATGTCCGGGCGCTGTTCGAGCTGCGCCGAGCCATCGAGCCGATGTCGGCCGCACTTGCCGCGCAACGCGCCACGCCGGCGCAGATTGCCGAGATCAATGCCGCGCTGGCCGAAATGGAAGCGGTGGTTGACGACGGCGACCGCTTCGCCAAGCCCGATCTTTTGTTCCATCAGACCATCCTGCGCATGACCGGCAATGAGCTGATCGGCTCGCTGGCGGCACTGGTCGAAACCGCATTGGTGATGAGCTTTCGCCTCTCCAACGACAATCCGGACGGGCAGCGTCATTCTTTGCCGCTGCATCGGGAAGTGGCCGAAAAGATCGCATCCGGCGACGCCACTGGTGCGCAAAACGCGCTGCTGGTGCTCATCGACAATGCCGAGGAAGACGTGCGCCGCAGCGTCGAAAGCCGCAACAAGCGCCGCCAGGATCGGGAACAGACATCGTGACCGACACCAAACGCAAGCTGCGGTCCGAGGCCTGGTTCGGCGGTGAGGGCAAGAACGCCTTCATGCACCGCAGTTGGATGAAGAACCAGGGCATCCCCGCCGACGCTTTCGATGGCCGCCCGGTGATCGGCATCTGCAACACCTGGTCGGAACTGACCCCATGCAATGCCCATCTGCGGGCGCTGGCCGATCACGTCAAACGCGGCGTCTATGAAGCGGGCGGCCTGCCGCTCGAATTCCCTGTGATGTCGCTCGGCGAGAGCAACATGCGCCCCACCGCCATGCTGTTTCGCAATCTGGTCAGCATGGATGTCGAAGAGTCCATCCGCAGCAATCCGATCGACGGCGTCATCCTGCTGGTCGGCTGCGACAAGACCACGCCGGCACTCTTGATGGGCGCTGCGTCGTGCAACCTGCCGACCATCGCTGTTTCCGGCGGGCCGATGCTCAACGGCAAGTTCCGCGGACAGGATATCGGCTCGGGCACCCATGTCTGGAAATTCGCCGAGGAAGTGAAGGCCGGCCGGATGCCGGTCTCCGATTTCCTCGCCGCCGAGCAGGGCCAAAGCCGGTCGGCGGGCAGCTGCATGACGATGGGAACGGCTTCGACCATGGCCAGCATGGTGGAGGCGCTCGGCATAGGCATGCCGGACAATGCCGCAATCCCCGCGGTGGATTCGCGCCGTGGCGTGCTCGCCCAGATGGCGGGACGCCAGATCGTCGATCTGGTCCGCAGAGACGTGACGATCGCGCAGATCCTCACCCGGGAAGCATTCTCGCCATTCGAGTCAACGGCGCGATCGGTGGCTCGACCAATGCGGTGCTGCATCTGATCGCCATCGCCAACCGGATCGGTGTCGATCTCAGCCTCGATGACTGGGACCGCCTTGGCCGGGACATTCCAACTATTGTCGATTTGATGCCGTCGGGCCGGTTCCTGATGGAAGATTTCTACTACGCCGGGGGGCTAGCTGCGGTCATGGCGTCGCTTGATGAAGTGGGGCTTCTTCATCGCGACGCCATGACCGTCAGCGCCAAGACAATCGGTGAATTGATCGACGGCGCGCCCAACTACAACAGTGAGGTGATCCGGCCGCTGAGCCAGCCGCTGACCAAGGAAGGCGGCATCTCGATCCTGCGCGGCAATCTGGCGCCCGACGGGGCGGTCATCAAACCGTCCGCGGCAACGCCTGAACTGATGCAGCATCGCGGCAAGGCGGTGGTGTTCGAGAACATCGAGCACTACTACGCCCGCATCGACGATCCGGAGCTGGACATCGACGCCTCCTCGGTGATGGTGCTGAAGAACTGCGGACCGCGCGGTTATCCCGGAATGGCCGAAGTCGGCAACATGCCGCTGCCGGCGAAACTGCTGAAGCAAGGCATCTCCGACATGGTGCGCATTTCGGACGCGCGCATGAGCGGCACCGCCTACGGCACCGTGGTTCTGCATGTGGCGCCGGAAGCAGCCGCAGGTGGCGCGCTGGCTCTGGTGCGCGACGGCGACCTCATCGAGCTCGATGTCGCCGGCCGCCGGCTGGAGCTTTTGGTGTCGGATGAGGAGCTGGCGATCCGCCGGCGTGACTGGCAGCCGCCGGCACCGCCGGAAGGCGGCTATCAGAGCCTTTATGTCGAGCGCGTGCTGCAGGCCGACAAGGGCTGCGATTTCGACTTTCTCGTCGGTCGGCGCGATGCCGGCATTCCTCGGCATTCGCACTAGAGAGGCGCGCGATGACGGATGAAATCGGCTATGCGATCTATCCAAGCCTCAAGGGCCGCAGCGTCTTCATTACTGGTGGCGGCAGCGGCATCGGCGAAAGCCTAGTGCGCCATTTCTGCGCGCAAGGCAGCCGCGTCGCCTTCGTCGACATGGCCGAGGAGCCTTCCCGGCGTCTGGTCGACGCGATCTCGGCCGAGGGACATCCCGCGCCGCTGTTCATTCCCTGCGACCTGCGCAACGTCGAAGAGTTGCAGGCGGCAACCGTTCAGGCGATGCAGCACAACGGCCCTATCCAGGCGCTGTGCAACAATGCCGGCAATGACGACCGCCACCAGACCAAGGACGTGACGGTTGCCTACTGGGACGACCGCATGGCGGTCAATTTGCGCCATCAGTTCTTCGCGGCGCAGGCGGTGCGTCCGCAGATGAGCACGCTGGGCGGCGGCTCGATCATCAATTTCGGCTCCATCACCTGGATGGTCGGCGATCCGGATTGCCCAGCCTATGTCACCGCGAAAGCGGCTGTCTACGGCATGACCCGGGCGCTGGCTCGCGAACTAGGTCCCGAACGCATCCGCGTCAACTGCATGGTGCCGGGATGGGTGATGACAGAGCGCCAGATGCAGCTGTGGCTGAACCCGGCCGGCGAAAGCCAGATCGCGGAAAGGCAGTGCCTGCCCGACCGGCTGCAACCCTCCGATATCGCGCGCATGGCGCTGTTCCTCGCCGCAGACGACAGCCGCATGTGCACGAGCCAGCAGTTCATCGTCGATGCGGGCTGGGTGTGACCCGTACGGCTCCAAGGGAAGAAGGTTAGTATTCATGCGTCTTGTTCAGTTCAGAATGGCCGACGGCAGCAGACGGGTCGGCCGCGTCTCCGACGACGGCAATCACCTGCACCCTCTCGATAAGACCGGCAGCGTGCTGGAGCTCGCCGAAGCGGCGATCGCCCAGGGCATATCGATCGCAGCGCTGGTCGAGAAGCAGACGGGCACAGCGAAAATCGACTACGACCAACTGTTGCGCGATGGCCAGGTGCTCGCTCCGGTCGACCATCCGGAACCGGCGCGCTTCCTGGTCACCGGGACCGGCCTGACCCACACGGGAAGCGCCGCCGCGCGCAACCAGATGCATGTTCTGACCCATGGCGAAGGCACCGAGGAATCGGATTCGCTGAAGATTTTCCGTATGGGCCTGGAAGGCGGCAAGCCTGCCGCCGGGCAGATCGGCATCCAGCCCGAATGGTTCTTCAAGGGCGTCGGCACCTGTGTCGTGCCGCCCGGCGCGCCGCTACCGATGCCGGCCTTCGCGCGCGCCGGCGCCGAAGAGGCCGAGATCGTCGGCCTCTATCTCAACGGGCCGGACGGCCGCCCCTATCGGATCGGCTATGCGCTCGGCAACGAATATTCCGACCATGTGACGGAGGGCGAGAACTACCTCTACCTCGCCCACTCCAAGCTTCGCTCCTGCTCCATCGGACCCGAGCTGCTGATCGGTGACCTGCCCGAAGAAGTGCGCGGCCATTCGCGCATCCTGCGCGACGGCACTGTCATCTGGGAGCAAGAGTTCCTGTCGGGCGAAGCGCACATGTCGCACTCGATCGCCAATCTCGAACACTTCCATTTCCGCTACCCGATGCACCGCAGGGCGGGCGACCTGCATGCCTATTTCTTCGGCGCGGCGGTGATGAGCTACGCCTCCGGCGTCAAGACGGCTTCCGGCGACGAGTATGAAATCCAGGCACAGACATTCGGCAAGCCACTGCGCAACCGGATGGTGTCGGTGCCGGACGAGGGACTGGTCGCTGTTACCCAGCTGTGACGGCGCAGGCCCGAAAATTACGGTCCACCAGAACGACAATGGGAGATTAAAAATGGGACTGAAGAAAGCGTTTCTAAGACTAGCGACAATCGGGCTCGGCATCGGCCTGATGACATCGGCGGCGCTCGCCGCGAACCTGCGGGTACTGGCCTGGGACGGCTACGCCGATGCCGACTGGGTCAAGGACTTCACCGCCGCGACCGGCATCGGCGTCGATGTCGTCTTCATCGGCAGCGACGACGAGATCTGGGCCAAGATAAAGGGAAGCGAAGGCCAGGACTTCGACGTCTTCGCCGTCAACACCGCCCAGTTGCAGCGCTACATCAAGGCCGACCTGGTGTCGCCGATCGACGTCACGAAGCTCGCCAACCAGAAAGAAGTGCTGCCGCGCTTCCGCGACCTGACCGCGGTGAGCGGCGTGACCAAGGACGGCAAGGTCTACGGCATTCCGTTCTGCTTCGACTCCATCGGCCTGATCTACGATACGGACAAGGTCAAGCCGGCGCCGACCTCGATGTCGGTTCTGTGGGACCCGGCCTACAAGGGCAAGGTTCTGGCCTATGACAATGGCGAGCACAATTTCTCGTTCACCGCACTGACGCTCGGCTACAAGGATCCGTTCAACCTCAACGAACAGCAGATGGCGGCGGTCAAGGCCAAGCTGGTCGAACTCAAGCGCAACGTGCTGAGCTTCTACACCACCGCCGACGAGGCGCAGCAGATCTACCAGAACAATGACGTGGCCCTGATCTGGGCCAATTACGGCCAGCAGCAGGTCAAGGCGCTGCAGAAGATCGGCGCCCATGTCGCCTACGTCAACCCAAGCGAGGGCGCGCTCGCCTGGCTCGACAACTGGGTCATTTCCAAGGGTGTCCGTGACAATGCGGCAGCCGAGAAATGGATCGACTTCATGCTGAGCAAGAAGGTCGGCGGCGAGCTTTCCGAGCGCACCGGCTTCGGCAACACGGTGACGGAAACCGGCAGCGCCGGTGGCAACGACACGCTGGTCTGGCTCAACAATGTCGAGGACCCGCTCAAGCGGTCGGACATGTGGAACGAGGTCAAGGCGACGCCCTGATCTTTCCGCACCATGCCTTCGAAGGACCAGGCGGTCCGGAATTCTGGACCGCCGAAGCGTATGCGAGAGTATTTCATGAACCAGAACACCGACCTCTTGACGCTGCGGTCCGTCTCGAAATCCTACGGCACGGTTCCCGTGCTGCACGACATCGACCTGTCGATCCGGGACGGTGAGTTCCTCACCGTTCTTGGACCATCCGGCTCCGGCAAGACCACGGTGCTGCGGCTGATCGGCGGGCTGGAGCCGCTGACGTCGGGCGAGATCCACCTTGATGGGCAAGACATCAGCCGCATGCCGATCAACCGGCGGCCGTTCAACACCGTGTTCCAGGACTATGCGCTGTTCCCGCACCTGACCGTTTCCGGCAATGTCGGCTACGGGCTTTCGGTTCGCCATATCCAGCGCAAGGAAATCGCGCGCCGTGTCGCGGAAGCGCTGGACCTGGTCCAGCTCGGCAGTTTCGCCCGCCGCTTTCCCGCGCAGCTCTCCGGCGGCCAGCGCCAGCGCGTCGCGCTCGCCCGTGCTCTGATCTGCCAGCCGCGCCTGATCCTGCTCGACGAGCCGCTCGCAGCACTCGACCTCGAACTGCGCCGGCAGATGCAGATCTTCCTGAAATCCATCCAGCGCGAAATCAAGACCACCTTCCTGTTCGTCACCCATGACCAGGAAGAAGCCATCGGCATGGCCGATCGGATCTGCGTCATGGAGGCCGGTCATATCCGCCAGCTCGGCACGCCGCACGACCTTTACTACAGGCCGAATTGCGAGTTCGTCGCGCGTTTCTTCGGCGAGAACAATCTGGTGGCCGGAAAACTTGGGGCCGTCCAGGGCGAGCTGCGATCAATCGAAACGACGCTCGGCCGCCTGGTCTGCTCGATCAGTGACCAGCCGCATTTGAAGGCCGCAGCGGATGGCGCCAGCGCCTACGCTGCGTTCCGTCCCGAGGCCTTGCATCTTGCAGACGCAAAGGACACCGACAACCGTTTTTCCGGCACGATCTCCGACATGGCCTTTGCCGGCTCGTCGAGCGTCGCCACCATCGCGGCAGGCCCAGACAATGCTGCGCAACGCTTGCGGCTGCGCGTGCCGAGCCGCGTCGACGGCAGCGCGCTCAAATCCGGCGAGACCGTATCGCTTTCGTTTGCGCCGCATGAAGGCCATCTGGTGCTGGCATGAGCGAAGCCGGATCGACACAGCATGCGGAAAGACGGCTGTCGCTGCTGGTCACGGTGCTGGCGTTTGCCTTGCCGGTGGTCTTCGTCCTGGTGCCGCTGGCGATCTTCCTCGGCTACAGCTTCTTCAGTGTCGACCAGGGCACCATCGTCTACGGGTTATCCCTGGGCAACTATGTCAGGTTCCTCACCGACCCAGTCTTTCTGCCGGTGTTCTGGAACACCATCGTGCTGTGCGTGTCGGTGGCCATCATCTGCATCCTGCTCGCCTATCCCGCCGCCTATTTCCTGACGACACTGAAAGGGCGCTGGCGCTATGCCTTGCTGATGCTGCTGCTGGTGCCGCTGCTGATGAGCTACGTCATCAAGATCTATGCGATCCGCAGCATCCTCGGCCTCAACGGCTTCCTCAACAAGGCACTGGTGGCGCTCGGTATCCTGCAGGAACCGTCGACGCTTTTCGTGTTCAACATGAACGCCATCCTGCTGACGCTGACGCTGCTCTTGATCCCCTTCGCCATCCTGCCGATCTTCCTGTCGCTGGAGCGGATTCCGCAGGTGCTGCTGCGCGCCTCCGACGATCTCGGCGCAAGCGGCTTGCAGACCTTCCTGCGCATCACCTTGCCACTCAGCCTGCCCGGCGTCGCTTCGGCGGCGAGCTTCGTCTTCGTGCTGGCGATCGGCGATTTCCTGACGCCGCAAATGGTCGGCGGCATCAGCGGCTTCACCTTCGGCCGCATCCTCTACAGCCAGTTCGGCACGGCCTATAACTGGCCGTTCGGCGCGGCGCTGTCGGTGGCGCTGGCCGTCGTGGTGATCGCCGCAATCCTCGTCGGCGAACGCTTTGGCCGCAACCGGGGGACTTCGGTATGAGCGCCCTGCCCCGACTGTCCACGATCTTTCTGGCCGCGATCACGACACTGGTTGCGGTCCTGCTCTACAGCCCGCTGTTCGTGCCGATCGTGTCGTCGTTCTTCACCATTTCGCATGGTTCCGTCGACTGGTCGGCGCCGACCCTGTCGACCTATGTGGCGCTGGCTGAAAACCACGACATACTGGTCGCCTTGCGCACCACGCTGATCGTCGGCGTCTGCACCGTCATCCTGTCGGTGGTCAGCGGAACGCTGCTGGCGCTCTATTATCATGGGCGCCGTTCCGGACGCTCGGTGCTGCAGTTCATCATCTTCCTGCCGTTCCTGATGCCACCGATCATCAGCGGCCTAGCGCTGCTGATCTTCTTCCGCGAAATCGGCCTCGAACGCTCGCTGCTGACGGTCGTCATCGGGCATACGGTTTTCGTGCTGGCGATCGTCTACCGCACGGTGCTGATGCGGCTGCAGTCGATGAGCCGCACGCTGGTCGAAGCGTCCTACGATCTCGGTGCCACGGGCTGGCAGACGTTCTGGCGCATTATCCTGCCGAACCTGTCGAGCGCCATGGTCGGCGGCGCCATCCTGGCCTTCGCGCTGTCGTTCGACGAGACCATGATCACGATCCTGGTCACAGGTACCCAGAGCACGCTGCCGGTCAGGCTGTGGGCGATGATGCGGCTTGGCTTCTCACCCGACATCAATGCGCTGGTGGCGCTGATCCTGATGTTCACCGTGCTGCTCTGCGTGCTCGCCGCCCGTTTTCTCATCCCCAGACAGGTCGCGACGGAACGGACTTGAGTGCCGGGCAAGAGCGCAGCAATGAAGCAGCCATAGTCTTGGTCCGGCATCGATGCTGATACAATCGATGCCGGACAAAACGGAATGATGCTTACTGAAGCTTGGCTTGCAAGGCGTTGACATCGTCGGTGGTCATTTCACCGTCCGTCGCCACCTTGCCGTCGACGATCTTCCACAGCCGGAACGGGCCGGTGATGTCGCCATATTTGTCGAAGGCGACCGGGCCGATGACGCCTTCATAGCGGATCGGCTTGCCGTCCTTGATCAGGCCAAGCGCCTTGGCGAACTCTTCCTTGCCGGCAAAGATCGGCGTGCCGGCCGGATCGACCGCCTTGTACATCGCGTCCTTGATCTTGGCCGGATCCTCCGAACCGGCAATGGCGATGGCGAGGCCAACAATCGCGCCGGCGTCATAGGAACGGTCGGCCGCCGGATTGGTCGGTTCGATGCCGGAGAATTCCTTGTAGTTCTTGGTGAAATACTCCGTCGAGGCGGTCGGGCTGGTGCCCGACGACGTGCCGTAGGCTTCCTTCAGATAATCGGCGCCGACGGATTCGATGAAGTCCGGGCTGTTCATGCCGTCATTGAGCAGGAATTTCTGCACGCCGCCCTGCGAGATCCAGGTACGGGCGACCGTTGCGCCGTCGACCGGCGTGCTGACGAGATAGAGCCCGTCCGGCTCGCCTGCCATCGCCGCTGTGACTTCCGAGGCATAGCTCGACTGCTTTTCATTGTACGGCGTGTCGGAGACGATGGTGCCGCCGAGCGCTTTGTAGGCGCGTGAGAATTCGGCCACCATGTTGACGCCGAAATCGTTGTTGACATGGATGATCGACAGCTTCTTGAAGCCCTTGTCGACGGCGTATTTGGCGGCGGCGACGCCCTGCAGCGCATCCGAGGTGATGGTGCGGAAGAAGATGCCGTTGGTCTTGCCGTCGCGGCCGAGCGCGGTCAGCGTCGGCGAGGACGAAGCCGGCGAGACCTGGACGATCTTGGCGGGTGCCGTGACCGAGGTCAGGATCGGGATCGACACCGAAGAGATGATGCCACCGATGATGACCGGCACCTTCTTGACCTGAACCAACTGGGTGGCGGCGTCGACGGCGATGTTGCCCTGGCTCTGGCTGTCGCGCGTGTCGGTGATGAGATCGCAGCCGCGCACACCGCCGGCGTCGTTGATGTCGCGGAAGGCCATCTCGACCGACTTGGCGCCGGCCTGGCCATATTCGCCGGCCGGACCGGTCAGCTCCATGACGAGGCCGACGGTGATCTTGCAATCTGCGGCTTGCGCGGCACCCGCCATCGTCACGAGGGCCAGTGCTGTGGTGAGTTGGAGTATCGTCTTTGTCATTGTTGTTCCCCTTTCGTTACTCGACTGTATTTGAATTCTGGAGCCTGTTCAGCGTTCCGGCACCTGCAGCCAGGTCTCATGCAGATGTCGCCATTCGACGCCATTGGGCGCCGATGAACTGGTGGTGAAGACGGCGCTCGACTGGCGGCGGCTGTGCTTGCCTGCGCGCAGCTGCGCTTCGACATAAAGGACGACGATGGTATCGGCGTCCTGCCAGCCGGGCCGGATGTCCTCGATCGAAATGGCAAAACCGTCGTCGCAAGAGGCGCGGCTTGAGCGGACATGGTCGACGACCGCTTCGCGATCGAGGACCTGCCCGTCCGGCGCCACCATGCTGAGGTCTTTACCCATGGCGCGTTCGAAGCGGCCGAAGTCCACCGTGTTGGCGCGCGCGGCGACGAACCAGTCGACGAAGAAGCGGTGCAGGTCGATGATTTCGGCGCTGGCGCGTGAAAACAGGGAGGGTTCGCCGCTCATTTCTTCCCCGCATTGAGGTTGTAGTGCATGATCGAACCGTGGCGTCCGTGGCGGTCGCGCTCCAGCGTGTAGACGTCGCCCTCCAGGCCCGTGCCTTGCGCGATGACGGCCGCAATCCGCGCCCGGTCCTCGGCGTCAAGCGCCACGTCCATGATTTTCGCATTGGCAATGGCGTGCGCCTGGTTGCGGGCACCGACGATGACAGCCGCCACTTGCGGCTGTTCCAGCACCCAGGCGCTGGCGATGGTGGCGATGTCGACGCCGTGGCGGTCGCCAACAGTCTTCAACGCTTGAAGCAGGTGCTGGAACAGCTCCCAGCCGCCGAAATCATCGATGATCAGCTTGTATTTGACCAGCGAGCGGTTTTCGAGCGGCGTGGCGGGCTCGGCCGCACCGAGCCATTTGTCGCTGAGAAACCCGCCGGCAACCGAGCCGTAACAGAGGAAGCTGACGCCGTTCTGTTTTGCGAGTGCCGCCAGGCTGTTGCCCGGCCGCTGATCGAGCACCGAATATTGCAGTTGCTGGCTGACCAGCGGGATGCCGGCGGCGAGGATTTCGGCGAGCCGCTGCGTGTCGAAATTGGTGGTGCCGAGATTGCGCACCTTGCCTTCCAGCCGAAGCTCGTTGAGCCAGCCCATCGCATCGACATAGCGAGGCTGGTCATAATCCCACCAGTGGAACTGCACGAGATCGAGCCGCTCGGTCTTCAGCCGCCGCAGCGATTGGTCGACGATGCCCCTGATGTAGTCGCGGCTGATGGTGGCCAGCCGTTCGAGGTCGGGCACCAGCTTGGTGTGCACCTTCATCCGGGCGGCAACGTCGAGGCCGCGCTCGCTGGCCAGCCGCAGGCGCGCGGCGCCGATGAGTTCCTCGACACCGGTGTAGATGTCGGCGCAATCATAGGTCCAGATGCCGGCATCGAAAGTGGCGATCAGATCGGCCACCGCTTGGCTGCGGTCGATGGCGCCGTGGCCGCCGGCCAGCTGCCAGCCGCCGCGAATGACGCGCGAGATGGTGTAGCCGGGGCCGAGTTCGAAGGTCTTAGCGGTCATGTCAGGTCATCCTCCTTCGGCAGCGGCACCGCTGTGGTCTCGGCGTGGCTGAACCGTCGCTTGGCCACCCTGACGATCCGCAGCCGGCTGGCGCAATTGGGATCGGGACAAGCGATCTCGGCGTCCGATGTCATCCAGTCGTTCGGGTGGGTCGGGCGCTGCTTGGCCGCCAGCAGCGGCAAGACGGCGGCGAGCGAATAGATCGAAAAACCCTGGCCCGCCGGCATCGACAGCATCTCGCCCTTGAGCTCGAAATAGTCACCGGCCCTGGCGCCGCAATAGATCGGCTTGCCCTCCGGGATGACCGCCTCGACGCGAAGATCGAACAGCTCGAAACTGTCGTCGGCCATTTTCAAGCCTCCACCAGGCTGAAGGTGACATCGCAGGCGCCGTTGCGGCGGATGACGCCGCACGCGGCGGCGAACTGATCGCGCTCTTCGACGCGTACCTGCGCCACCACGCTGCCGGCCAGCCAGCCGATCGGAAACAGCAGCCGCGCGCCCTGCCCGTAATAGAGGCCGATGTCGAAGATCGCATTGGGATTGCCGCCCCACATGCGTGGCGGCACATAGGACAGGACGATGTCGCCCGGCTGCGGCGTCAGCGTCGCGTTCTCGGCCGGCAACGGTTTTGCATAGGCCTGGCCCTCGAGGGCGGCGGCGGGAACTGGACAGGAAATCTCAGGCCCTGTCCACATCGCATGGATACCAGGGACGACGCGTGGCGTGCCGAGATAGGCCGAGAGGAAGGCAGCGTTTTCCGGCGCCTTCTCGGACAGCAACAATGCGGTGACGGAAAGCTTCGAACGTGGCTCGGTGATCCTGATGGCGGTCATGTCTGGTCTTTCGCGGCGACAGCCTGCAGCTTGCTACGCAGGAAGGTGAAGGGGCGGCTGATGTCGGCGACCAGCGACTCGCGCGCCGACTGCGCATCCTGCGTGGCCAGCGCAGTGACGATGCGGCGGTGATACTGGGCGGTGTCGACCTCGCCGGCTTCCGAGAAGGCGTAGATGGCGACACGGATGCAGGGACCCGATTGCAGCCACAGGCTCTCGATCATCGGGATCAGCACGGCCGAGCCGCAGGAGCGGTAGATCTCGAAGTGAAAGCTCTGGTTGAGCGTCACTTCGCGATCGACGTCCTTCTTGTGTTTCAGCGCCCGCATCTCGTCCCATTCGCCAAGAATGGTCTCGATGGTGGCGATCTGGCGCGGACCCATGCGGGCGGCTGCCAGCGCGATCGCCTCGCCCTCGATCAGGATTCGGGCACGCAGGAGATCGTCGAGGCGTTCCAGTGTGATCGGCGGCACCCGCACCGAACGATTGGGCAGCGCCTCCAGCGCCTTTTCCGTGATCAGCCGGCCGAGCGCCTCGCGCACCGGCATGGTCGAGGTGACCAGCGCATCGGCCAGGCCACGGATGGTCAGCACCTGGCTCGGCTCGAACAGGCCGCCGATCAAAGCGCGGCGCAGTTCGGAATAGACACGGTCCTGCACGGTCTCGCGGCCGACCGGCGCAAGCTGGGCCGCGATCGCCTCGTTGTTCTTTTCGATGGCAGCCTTTTGCATGGAATTCCGTTCTTGGCCGGTTTTCGGCTTGCGGATGAAATTAAAGCCGAATAGCGTGATCAAAGCAAGTGTGATCACAAATCAATAATCAGGAGACGGCAATGATCGTCTTCGGCCAGAGGGTTTGATGAGCGAGGCAACCAAACGGCAACGGGAAACCCGCGCGCCGGTTCTGACGGCAAGAAATGTCGTCAGGCGGTTCGGCGGCCTTGTCGCCGTCAACGACGTCTCGTTTGACGTCAAGGCCGGAGAAATCCTCGGCCTGATCGGCCCCAACGGCGCCGGCAAGACAACGATGTTCGATCTGCTCGCCGGCAGCATCCTGCCAACCAGCGGCGAGATCCTTGTCAACGGCACGCCTGTCTCGGGCGAAGCCGCGCATCTGCGCATCGGCCGTGGCCTTGGCCGCACCTTCCAGATCCCGCGCCCGCTGCCCAATCTGACGTTGATCGAAAACATCATGCTGGCCGCACAGGGCCAGACCGGCGAAAAGCTGCTCGCCAACTTCGTCACGCCATGGCGCGTCGCTGCTCAGGAAAGAGCCGCCAGGGCAAAGGCGCTCGAACTGCTGCAGCTGGTCACCCTCACCCACCTCGCGCACGAGCCGGCGCGTGTGCTTTCCGGCGGCCAGCGCAAGCTGCTCGAACTCGCCCGCGTCATGATGGCCGACCCGGCGATCATCCTGCTCGACGAACCGGCGGCCGGCGTCAACGCGACGCTGCTCGAAGTCATCATCGACCGCATCCGCGACATCAATGCGCGCGGCATCACCTTCCTGCTGATCGAGCACAATATCGACATGGTGACGCGGCTCTGCCATCGCGTCCTCGTCATGGCGAGCGGCCAGCTGCTCAGCGAAGGCACGGCCGAAGAGGTCGCTCGCGACCCGCGTGTCATCGAGGCCTATCTCGGAGGCGCGGTATGAGCGAAACCGTCCTCGATGTCCGTGACCTCGAAGCCGGTTACGAGCCCGGCGTGCCGATCGTGCGCGGCGCCTCGATCACCGTCAAAAAGAGTGAGATCGTCGTCGTCCTTGGCCCCAACGGCGCCGGCAAGTCAAGCTTCATCAAGGCCATCGCCGGCCTCGTCCCGATCACCGGTGGCACGGTGTTTCTGGACGGCAAGGACATCACTGCCGCGCCTGCCCACACGATGGTGCGGCTTGGACTGGCCTTCGTGCCGCAGACCGAAAACATCTTCCCGCTGATGTCGGTCGAGGACAATCTCAGAGTTGCCTGCGGCATCCTCGAGCGGCGCGAGATTCCTACGCGCATCGAGGAAATGTATTCGGCCTTCCCCGACCTCGTCCGCCAGCGGCGGACCGCCGCCGGCAATTTGTCGGGCGGACAGCGGCAGATGCTGGCCGTCGCACGGGCACTGATCGTCCATCCCAAGGTGCTGGTGCTCGACGAGCCGTCGGCCGGCCTGTCGCCTAAATTCGTCTCGATGGTGTTCGAGATGCTGGCCGGTATCCGCAAGTCCGGCGTCACCATCCTGCTGGTCGAGCAGAATGCCAAGGCAGCGCTCGCCATCGGCGACCGCGCCTATGTGCTGGTCGAGGGCAAGGACCGACACGAGGGCGTCGCCTCCGAACTGTGGAACGATCCGGTGGTTGCCGAACTCTATCTTGGCCAACGCCCCCGTAGCGCCGACACAGGAGGTGCGGCATGAGCCTGCAATTTGTCGTCGACGGGCTGCTGACGGGTTCGATGATCGGCCTTGGCGCCATCGGCGTGACGCTCACCTATTCGATCCTGCGCTTCTCGAACTTTGCCCATGGCGACTTCATGGCCTGGGGCACCTATGCGACGCTGGCCGTCGTCAGCGCCATCGGCGCGACAGTCGGCAAGGTGGCACCGATCGCGCCGCTATCCTTCGGCTGGCCGCTGATTGTCGCACTGGTCATCGGCATGGCATTCACCGCTTTGCTGGCACTGCTGCTCGACAAGGTTCTGTTCGCGCGGCTGCGCTCGCAAGGCCAGGCCATCATCGTGGTGATGGCGAGCTTCGGCGCCTCGATGGCGCTGAGAAGCCTGCTCGAATTCACCTTCACCTCGCGGCCGACCTATTTCAGCCGGGCGATCCAGATCGCCATGCCGGTCGGCTTCGGCATCCGTATTACACCCGATCAGATCGCGCTTTTGCTGTTGACCGCCGTGCTGGTGCTCGGCGTGCATCTGTTGATGACGCGCACGCAGACCGGCCGCTCGATGCAGGCCCTGAGCCAGAACGCGGCACTGGCCCGCATCGTCGGCATCGACGTCGCCAGCGTGGTGCGCGTCACCTGGGTCATCGGCGGGGCGCTCGCCTGCGTCGCCGGAGTGATGATCGGCATTCTGGTGCAGATCCGCCCGTTCATGGGCTTCGACATGCTGTTGCCGATGTTCGCCGCCGCCATTCTCGGCGGCATCGGCAGCATCCCCGGCGCTGTGCTCGGCGGCCTGATCATCGGGCTCGCCGAAGCCGGTGCCGTGCAATTGATCGGCGCCGAATGGCGCGCCGCCGTCTCCTTCATCATCCTGATGGCGGTGCTGTTCGTGCGGCCGATCGGCCTGTTTGGTGTGAGGGAACGCTGATGGACCTGCTCGGCTACGGCGCCTTCTTCCTGACCACCGCGCTGATCTTCTCGCTGGTCACGCTGGGGCTCAATTTGCAGTGGGGCCTGACCGGGCTGTTCAATGTCGGCCTCGCCGGCTTCGTTGCCATCGGTGCCTACACATCCGCGCTGCTGACGACGCCGGACGATGCTGCGCGGCTCGGCGGCTTCGGCCTGCCGATCCTTGTCGGCTGGCTCGGCGCCATGGTCGTCGGCGGCATCGCCGCAGCGCTTACCGGCATGGCGACGCTGCGGTTGCGATCCGACTATCTGGCGATCACCACCTTCGGCGTCGCCGTGGTGGTGCAACTGGTCGCGCTCAATGCGCAGAAGCTGACGGGCGGCCCGTTCGGCATCGGCTTCATCCCGCGCCCGTTCGGCAGCCTTGCCGAGACGCCGCTGCTGTTCAACCTGTCGAACCTTGCCGTGGTCTCGGTCGTCACGCTGATCGCCTATCTCGCCTTGGAGCATTTGTCGCGCAGCCCATGGGGGCGGGTTTTGAAAGCGCTACGGGAGGATGAGCGGGCGGCGATTTCACTGGGCAAGAGCGCGCGTTTCTATCGCGTCCAGGCCTTTGCCGTCGGCGGCGCCATCATGGCGCTGGCCGGCGCGCTGCAGGCGCATTTCACCGGCTTCATCGCGCCGGACAATTATTTGCCGATCCTGACCTTCCAGGTCTGGGTGATGCTGATCGTCGGCGGCTCGGGCAGTAATCTTGGCGCCGTCATCGGCAGCATCCTGGTGTGGGCGATATGGGCCGGATCGGGCACGCTGACCAGCATCCTGTTCCCGCCGGAACAGCAGGCTCGCGCCGCCGCGCTGCAGATCGCCGCCATCGGCGTCATGCTCTGCGTCATCCTGCTGATCCGGCCGAACGGCCTGTTCGGCGACAGGCCGCGGCGGCGCCGCTTCAGCAAGCGGGCGAAGATCGCTGCGGGCGAGAGCAGTTCCGGCTCATGAATGCCGTGATCCGGCAGGAGGCACAAGGCGCTTCGCTCTGGCATGCCGTCAGCGGTAGCCGCCGCGAGCGGCCGGCGCTGCAAGGTGGGCTCAATGTCGACCTGGCCATTGTCGGCGGCGGCTTTTCCGGCCTTTCAACCGCGCTGCACGCCGCCGGGAAAGGCCTTTCCGTCGCCGTTCTCGAAGCCGAATTCATCGCCTGGGGCGCGACCGGCAGGAATGCGGGATTTGTCGTGCCGAACTTCGCCAAGATGGACCCGGCCGACATACTGGCCCATCTCGGACCGTCGCGCGGCGAAAGGCTGATCGATTTCGCCGCCGGCAGCGCCGACCTGGTCTTCCGCCTGATCCGGCAGCACGGCATCGACTGCGACGCCGTGCAGAACGGATGGATCCAGCCAGCGCATTCGCCTGCCGCCTTCGAGAAGGTCAAGTCACGTGCCGGGCAATGGGCACAGCGTGGCCGGCCGGCTGTCACATTGGATCGGCAGGATGTCGAAGCCCTGACGGGAGTGCCAGGTTATGTCGGTGGCTGGATGGATCGTTGCGGCGGCGTGCTCAATCCGGTCGCCTATGCGCGCGGGCTCGCCGATGCGGCGGAGAAGGCCGGCGCGAAGATCTTCGAGCAGACGCGCGTCACCTCGGTTGATCGCATAGCCGATGGCTGGGTGCTGAAAACGCCGGTGGGATCGGTACGCGCCGCAAAGGTGCTGATCGCCACCAACGCCTATGGCTGGTCCCTCAACCCGTCATTGCAGCGAACCTATTTCCCGCTCAAGGTTTTCCAAATCGCCACGGCGCCGCTGCCGCCCGAAATCCGCGCGCGCCTGTTACCCGGTGGGCAAGGTGTCGGCGACACCAGGCGCAATCTGTTCACATTCCGCTTCGACGCCGAAAACCGGCTGATCAGCGGCGGCATGCATATCCTTGGCGCCGGTGCGGATACGCGCGTACCGCAGACGATCTGGCGAAGGCTTGGCCGGCATCTCGGTCTGCCCGATCTCCCGCCGCTTGCCTACAGCTGGTCGGGAATGGCGGCGGTCGAACCGGATTTCCTGCCGCACCTGATCGACCTCGGTCCGGGCCTGATCGCCGGACGCGCCTGCAACGGCCGCGGCATCGCCATGACCACAGCGATGGGCAAGGTGCTGGCCGACTGGGCCGCTGGAGCCGAGGCCCGCGACCTGCCGCTGCCCTTCGCGCCACCGGCGCCTATCCCGTTCCATGCCTTGCTGCGGCATGCGCCCAACATGCTGCTCGGCTGGAGCATGCTGCGCGACCGGCTGGACGGGACGAGCTAGGCCGACGGCTACCTGGCAGCGTCAAGGTTTGCAGATAATACGGCGGCCGCCACGGCGATGTCCTCTTCTATGAAAGTCCGCACAGTGGGACCGCTGCGCCGCTCCAGCGCGGCGACGATCTTGCGATGCGCGTCGTTGGACTGCGGGATGTAGCGATCGGCCTGCATCAGCAGCTTGAGATAAGGCCCAACCCGCCCCCAGAGGTCGCGGATCATGTTGAGCAGGATCGGCGCGCCGGCATGCTGGTAGATGGCGAAGTGGAACGCCTCGTTCAACGAGAGATAGGCCCTGGCGTCGCCGGCCTCGATGGCACGCTGCATGCCGGCGAGCGTCGCCTGTATGTCAGCCAGTCCGCTTTCGCTCATCCTGGTCGCCGCCATCTCGCCCGCCAGTCCCTCGACGGCGATACGGATGCGCGTCAGTTCCTCGAAGGCGGGCGCGGACAGCAACGGCACGATGACCGAGCGGTTGTTCTGCATCTCGAGCAGTCGCTCGGCGACAAGCCGCTGCAGCGCCTCGCGGATTGGCGTCGTCGAGATGCCGAACGTTTCGGCGAGCTTGCGGATGACCAGCGTCTGCCCCGGGCTGAAGCCGCCTGAAATCAACTCCTGCTTGAGCGCGCCATAGGCGCGGTCATTCAGGGTTTGATGTTCGAGCTTCAGCATGCGTTCGGCCCGATCACCAGTTCGACAGCGCGCGATCGAGCGTCTCGGCCAGTTGCTCGGCATTGTCCCTGGCAAACGGCAGTGGCGGCCTCATCTTCAGCACATTGCCGCGCGGACCGCAGGACGAGATCAGCACGCCGTCCTCGCGCATGGCTTCGACGACCGCCGATGTCTTGGTGGCGGCCAGCGCCTCGTCACCGTCCGCCGTCAGCTCGACACCGAAATAGAGGCCGTTATGCCTGATATCGGCGACCGCGCCATGCCGGCTCTGCAGGGTGCGCAGCAGTTCACTCGTATACGCGCCGACATTGCGCGCATTCTCGATCAGCCCCTCGCCCTCGATCACCGCCAGCACGGCGAGACCGACGGCGGCAGCAACCGGATTGCCGCCGAAAGTGTTGAAATAACCGGTGTTCGAGCCGAACGAAGCGACTAGCTGCGGCCGCACGAGCACGGCGCCCATCGGGTGTCCATCGCCGATCGGCTTGCCCATCGTGACGATGTCGGGCTCGATGCCATAATTGGCGAAACCCCACATGCCTTGGCCAAGCCGGCCGAAGCCGGACTGGACCTCATCGGCGATGACGATGCCGCCGGCCTTTCTGACGTGATCCACCGCCTCGCGCATCACCGCCGCATCGGGAAAGAAGATGCCGTCGCTGGAAAAGGCCGAGTCGAGAAGGAGTGCGGCCGGCTTGATATCTTTTACGCGCATGTCCTCGATGGCGGCGGCGACATTTTTTGCGAAAACATTCGCGGCCCGGCCATGGTCGCGGAACGTGTCCGGCGCCGACACGGTGCGGTGCTGCGCGCGCACGCCCTTTGCTCCGACCGCCGCCGGCGACAGTTGCGCCGTCGCGATGGTGGCGCCGTGATAAGCGAAGTCGGTGATGATCACGCCGGTGCCGCCGCTGGAATGCTGGGCGATGCGGATGGCGAGGTCGTTGGCCTCGCTTCCGGTGCAGGTGAACATGGCGTGGCCAAGATGGGCCGGAACGGTGCCGAGCAGTTTTTCCGCGTAATCGAGGATGATCTCGCTGAGATAGCGCGTGTGGGTGTTGAGCGTGGCGGCCTGTCCGGACAGCGCCTCGACAACGCGCGGGTGGCAGTGGCCGACCGAGGCGACGTTGTTATAGGCGTCGAGGAATTTACGGCCCTGGGCATCGTAGAGCCACACACCGCTGCCGCGCACCAGATGAATAGGGTTGCGGTAGAAGGCGCGATAGGTCGGCCCAAGCAGCCTGGCGCGGCGTTCAAGCAGCGCGCGCTCCGATGCAGCCGCGTCGGCATTTGAAGGATATGGCGAGGACTGGGACACGAGCATTTACTCCGGATTGGAATGGTCGAGAAAATAGCGGCGGGCATCGGTGGATGACAGACCATCCAGCTTTTCGAGCGAGGCCCAGACCTCGGTGGCGAGGCGCAGCACATAGTCGCGCTTGGCCGGGAAGCGCTCGGCCTGCCAACTGGCGATGTTGACGATGAGCGCAAGCCGGGCACGGATCAGATCGAAGAGAATGCCGATCTCTTCCTCCTCCAGCAGCTGAACCGATTGATAGCCGGCGACGAAGCGCGCGGCCGGCGCCAACGGATGGCCTTGCGCCGGCCAGCGATAGACGGCGCCGATGGCGAGGTCGCAGATCAGCGGCGAATGGATCATGTCGCCGAAATCGAGGATGCCGCTGACGACCTCCGGCCGCGACGCGTCCATCACCACATTGTAGGAGTTCATGTCGTTGTGGACGATCTGGGCGCGCAGGGTCGGAATGATTGGCGCCGCATGCTGCTCGAAGGAGTCGATCGCGCGCTCGACCATCGCCCTCCGGCCCGGATCAGTGATGTGCACCGTCATCGGTCGTATCTTGGCGACCTTGCGGATATCCCAGAGCAGGTCGCTGCCGGCGGCCGGGTGGAAGAAACCGCGCAGCGCCCGGCCAAGGCGGGCGAGGAAGATCCCGAGATTGCGATCCTGCGCATCGGAAGTCGGCGAGCGCGACAGCAGCTGACCGGGCAGATAAGTCACCAGCCGGACGATGCGCGGTGCCGATCCACCAACACTGGCCGTAAATTGCGCTTCGCCCTCAAGGCTTTTGCGCACCGAGGGAACCGGCAAGGTGGGGTCGACTGCAAGGATGTGGTCGAGCGCCTTGTTCTGGAAGTCGGTGAAGCCGGCCTCTTCCGCCGGATGGGAAACCTTGAGGACGAACTCGCCCTCGCCGTCGGTCTGGATGTGGAAGTTATGGTCGCGTTCGCCAGGCAATGGACGCGCGGTGCCGGTCAGCCCGTAGTGCCGGCGCACGATGGCAAGCGCGTCGGTCGTCGAGACATGGGGCGCGTCCTCGGCGAGCGTTTCGCCGAAAGCATCGGGGACGGCTGCATTCATGGCTTGGCCTCAATAGGTTCGAGGCCGCACCAGTCGGCGATGAACAGCGCGATCGTCTGGGTGACCTTGCGCACCGAGTCGAGATCGACGGCCTCGTCATAGCCGTGCGGCATGCGGCAGATCGGGCCGTAGACGATCGCCGGCGTTTCAGCATAGAGGCCGAAGAAGCGCGCATCAGTGGTCGCCGAGGTGACGTGCTCCGTCAGCGGCTCGCCCCACACGGCGGTGTGGCTGCGGCGCAGCACCGCTTCCATCTCGTCGGCGCCTTCCAGCACATAGCCCTCGGCCATGAAGCCGTTGTAGGTCATCATCGGTGGGCGATTGGCCAGGAACGGATCGGCACGCGCCGCTTCGGCGATACAGGCCTCAAGCTCGGCCCTGGCGTCTTCGAGCCTCTGGCCGGGATAGGTGGCGACGCGCATCTCGAAGACACAGCGCGCCGGAACGCTCGATGTCCATTCGCCCCCTTCGATCTTGCCGAGATTGAAGCGGATCGGGTGCGGGTGATCATGGAAATGCTTGTCGTCGACCTTGCGCGCGTTCCAGACGATTTCGAGCTGCTTCAGCGCCTGGATGATGACAAATGCCTTTTCGATGGCATTGGCCCCGGCAGAAAATGCACCCGACGCATGCTGGGGATCGCCGTCGACCTCGACCCGGAACCAGATCGGCCCGACCTGCGCCCGCATCAGCCTCGGCTCCAGCGGTTCGGGAATGAAGGCGGCGTCGGCGCGGTAGCCGCGCTGCAGACAGGCAAGCGCGCCATTGCCGGTGCATTCTTCCTCGACCACCGACTGGAGATACAAGTTCGCGGCCGGCTGATAGCCAAGGCTGCGCAATGCGGCCAGCGCATAGAGGCAGGCGGACAGGCCGGCCTTCATGTCGCCGGCGCCGCGGCCATGCATCCAGCCGTCCTCGATCACCGGATCGTAGGGATCGCGCACCCAGCGGTCGAGTGGCCCTGTCGGCACGACATCGATATGGCCGTTGAGGATCAGCGAGCGGCCGGTCGCGTTTCGCGGCGTATGCGTGGCAACGACATTGAAGGCGTCGTCATAAGAAACTGCCACGGGTGAAAAACCCGGCAGGTCGCGAATCGCATCGACATCGACGCGCCACATGTCGACGGCATAGCCGTCAGCCTCAAAGGCAGCCGCCATGTACGATTGTGCGGCATGTTCCTCACCACGCTGCGAAGGAAAACGCACGAGGTCTTGCAGAAACGCTACCTGCCGCGCGAAGCCGCCATCGACCGCGCTGAGAATGGCCTCGTCCGCAATCCGCTCAGGCATTATGTTTCACTTTCATCTGAATGGTGTATCATATCTCATATGCCATTTCTGTGAAATGCAAGAGGCATACGCGCCAAACTTTCAGTCCAGGACTTGCCGTTCAATGCTGCCATGGTCTGGGGAGTTGGCATCGGATGCAGCAAGCCGATACTGCTATCTCTGGAAGACATGACGAGGAATGCGTTGATCACCGAAGACACGATGCCGGCCGAAATCACCGATCTCGCCATTGGCTACCATCGCCTGCCGGCGGGCAAGCTTGCCAATGCGGTGACGTGGATGGAGGCGCGCTCGCCGCAGCCCGATCTCGCGCACCCCTTGGCCATGACACGGATCACGCCCCCCGACTGCGCTTCCTACCGGGCGATTTTCCTAGAGATCGGCGCGCCCTGGCTTTGGGACCGTGTTTCCGAAATGTCCGATGCCGAAATCACCGAGCATTTCGCCGACCCGCGCCAGCATCTCTACTACGGCCATGACGAGACCGGCGCGCATCTCGGTATGGTCGAATTCTTCGTCGCCGACAGCAGCGAGATCGAGATCACCTATTTTGGCCTGTTCCCGTCCCTGACCGGCAGGGGTTTCGGCAAACGGCTGATGGCCGGGGCACTGGACCTCGCATGGCGTCTCAACCCGAGCCGCATCTGGCTGCATACAAGCAGCTTCGATCATCACAGTGTCATCGGGTTCTACAGTGCCTGCGGGTTCGTCCCCTTCGCGACCGGATTTGAGATCATCGACGATCCCCGGATCAAGGGAACCTTGCCGCGCGATGCCGCACCGCAGATTCCGCTGATCGAAACGGAGTGGAGCAATGGCAAGGGAGCCGCGCTTTCCCGGAAAAGCGGCAGGTTGCACGGACCTAGATGAGAACAGCTCCGCAATCCGTCAGCCAAGCGTCGCCGCACCATCGCCGATGGGTGCGCCGCGAGACCATCCTGTCGACGCTGGAGCGCCACATCGACACGCGGATCGTGCTGTTCGCCGCGCCCGCCGGCTTCGGCAAATCGACGACAATGGCGCAATGGGCCACGGAGGTCGCGCGCCACGGTCGGCTGACCGCATGGCTATCCTGCGAGGCAACCGACAATGACGAGGGCGCCTTCCTGTCGCATCTGGTGGGCGCGCTCCGCCATCTCGTCCAGAGCCCAGCGGAACTCGACCTTGCCTTCCAGTCCAGCCCGATCCCCCAGCTCGATGTCATGCTCGCGGCACTGGTCACGGGCCTTGCAGCGCGCGAAGCTGACATCACGCTGTTCTTCGACGACTACCACGCTGTCGAGGCGACGGCGGTGAAGCGGTTCATGGAGCGCCTGACCCGGCAGGCGCCGGCAAACGTCGCCTTCGTCATCGGCTCGCGCAGCCTGCCCGATCTGCAACTCGGCAAGCTCAGGGTGCTGGGCGACATCTTCGAAATCGGCCCCGACGATCTGCGTTTCGCCTCGTCCGAGGCCGAGGCTTTCTTCAACGAGAAGCTGGGCCTGAGCGTCAGCAGCGGCACAGTGGAGACCTTGTGCTCGCGTACCGAAGGATGGGCCGCCGGCCTGCAGCTCGCCTCGCTCTCGCTGAGTGCCGCACACGCACCCGAAACCTTCATCGGCAATTTTACCGGCGCCAACCGCAACGTCGCCGACTTCCTGATGGGCGAAGTGTTTCTGGAGCTGCCGCCGGCAATCGCAAAATTCCTGCTCTACAGTTCGATCTTCGAACGCTTCAGCGCCGAAGCCTGCCGGGCGGTGATGCGCGCGGCGGATGCCGAGGCGGCGATTACCGAGATCGAGACGCGCAACCTGTTCCTGGTGCCGCTCGATGAAGAGCGACGCTGGTTCCGCTACCATCATCTGTTCCGCGATTTCCTCAGCCGCGAAATGGAACGGCGCGAACCGGAGATGATCGCGCCGCTGCATCTGGCGGCCGCCGAATGGTTCGGCGAACGCAAGATGCTGACCGAGGCGATCGGGTACGCGCTGGCCGCCGGCGACCAGGCACGCGCGGCGGTATTCGTCGAAAACAACGCGCTCGACCTCATCGCCCAGTGCCAGCTTCTCTACGTGCGCCAGCTGCTCGCGCTGCTGCCTAGGAAACTGATCGACCAGCGCATCCGGCTGCAACTGGTGGTGCTTTGGCTGGCGGTGCACAGCAGCCAACCCGAGATTGCCCAGCAGACGCTGAGCAATGCGCGCAAGCTGGTCGAGACCGGACCGACTGACAGCAATGACCCAGGCACCATGACCGGCACAACGATCGAGGCCGAACTGGTGGTTCTCGCCGCTGCCGTCCACAGCACGCTGGAGCAGTTCGATCAGGCGCGCGACACAGCACTTGCGGCCCTGCGCGTCATCTCACCCGATGCCTGGTTCATGGAAGGCGCGACCGCCAATGTCATCGGCTACAACCTCTATGCGCTGGGTGACCTCGAAGGTGCCCGCGCCGCGATCGATGCGGCGCGACGGGCGCATGAGCGAAGCGGCAGCCTGCTCGGCGTCACCATTGCCAATTGCTACATGGCCGTTGTCGAGCGTTCGGCGGGCCGCTTGCCCGCCGCCGAGCGGCTGCTGCGCAACGCCATCATCGAGGCCAGGGCGCGGATCGGTGCTAATTCCTATGCCGAGGCCTTGGCCGGAACGCTGCTAGCCGAGCTCGCCTACGAGACCAATGCGTCGGGCGAAGCGCTGACCCTGGTCGAGAATCTCGGCCCGCAGATCGAGGGCGCGGCGGTCATCGTCTATCCCCTTGCCAGCGTGCCGACCTATGCCCGTGTGCTGCAGCTGACCGGTCGCACCGAAGCCGCACTGGACATGCTGGAGCGCGTCTATCAACGCGTGCGCGGCACGGTGTATCGCCGCCTGGCATCGATGATCATGCATGACCGCGTACGTGTGCTGCTCGACCAGAACCGCAATGCCGAGGCGCGCGCGCTGCTGGCCGAGCATCGCGGCGAAGAGACCGAGACTTCGACGGTCATCACCACCGCAAACGAGTTCGAGTTCTTTGCCGAGGGCCGTTTGCTGACGGCGGAAAAATCCTATGCCAATGCAGCGGGGGTTTTCGACGCGCTTCTGGAGCGCACGAGAACCAGCGGGCGCATGCGTCGCTATATATTGGCGCTGATCCTGCGAGCCAAAGCGGCCAGCGCTGCCCACGACCAACGCGAGGCAGACCGCAATCTCCTCGATGCGTTGCGTCTCGCCCAACCTTCCGGCTTCATCCGTTCCTTCGTCGACGAGGGAAGGTCTGTCGTCGAAGGGTTGATGCGGCTGCGTGCTGCCCAGGCGAAGACCGACCCCGCGCTGTCAGCCTATGCCACGCGCATCATCGATGCAGCGCAGGCGATGCCCGTGGCGGCGCGCAAGCTGGCCGCACCAGCCGCTGAGAAGGAACAGCTCACCCAGCGCGAGGCCGAACTGCTGCGCTATCTCACTGAGGGCATGTCCAATCGCGATATCGCCTTGGCGCTGTCGGTGAGCGAAACCACGGTGAAATGGCACCTGAAGAACATTTTCGGCAAGCTTGCGGTATCCAACCGGGTGCAGGCGGTGCGCGCCGCGCAAGGGTCAGCAGGCGCCTATACCCCTCCGAAAGGAGGGGCATAGATACAGGCGCAGCCCCTCTTTCGGGTCGGGCCACATGATCGTTAGCCTGCTAGCGTCACCTGGTTTTTAGAGGACGCTGCGAATGGCGACAGGCTACGTTTTTCACGAACAGCTGATGTGGCATGACACCGGCTCCAGCGCCGACATGATGCCTCCCGGCCGTTTCGTGGAACCCGGCCGCCATCTGGAATCCCCTGGCTCGAAGCGGCGGCTGAACAACCTCATCCAGGTCAGCGGCCTGTCGCGCCATCTCGTCCCGATTATCCCCGAGCCGGTCTCGGTCGAGGACCTGTTGCGCGTCCACACGCAACGTCACGTTGACGACATCAGGATGCTCAGCGAGCGCGGCTCCGGTTTCGCCGGGCCGCAGGCGCCAATCGGCCTCAACAGCTTCGACATCGCGCTGCTGTCTGCCGGCACCACCTATGCCGCGATGCGCGCCGTGCTGACCGGACGCGTCGACAATGCCTATGCGCTGGCGCGGCCGCCGGGGCACCATGCCGAGCCTGATCAGGCGATGGGCAACTGCCTGTTCTCCAACATCGGCGTCGCTGTCCGCCGGCTGCAGCATGAAGGCCTGCTTGGCCGCGCCGCAGTGGTCGACTGGGATGTGCACCACGGCAACGGCACCGAGACGGTGTTCTATTCCGACCCGTCGGTGCTGACCATTTCCTTGCATCAGGACAATCTCTACCCGACCGGGCGCGGTGCGCTGGCCGACAACGGCAAAGATGCCGGCGAAGGCTACAACATAAACATACCGCTGCCGGCGGGCAGCGGCACCGGCGCCTATGAAGCGACTTTCGACCGTGTCGTCGCGCCGGCGCTGCGTGCCTACAGACCGGACCTCGTCATCGTCGCGTCCGGCTTCGATGCGTCCGGCTTTGATCCGCTCGGCCGCATGATGCTCAACAGCGAATGCTTCAGGCGGCTCGCCGCGCGCATGGTGGCGCTGGCCGCCGAAACTTCGCAAGGGCGCCTGATGATGACCCATGAGGGCGGCTACTCCGAGGGCTATGTGCCGTTCTGCGGCCATGCCGTCATCGAGACTCTGGCCAACCATCGCACCGAAGTGGTCGACCCGTTGTCGGAGCATATCGACGAATGGGCGGGGCAGGATCTGCAGTCGCATCAGGCCGCGGCGATCGATGCCGCCGAAGGCCTGCTCGCCGGCCTGCGCCAACGTCTCGCCAGTGCGGCCTGACGCGATGGATTTTCTCATCACCACGCTGCTCAATGCGCTGACGCTGATCAGTATCCTGATGCTGGTCGGGCTCGGGCTGGCGATCAGCTTCGGGCTGATGAACGTGACCAATTTGGCGCATGGCGAGTTCGTCACCGTCGGCGCTTTCGCGGTTTATTTCGTCCAGAGCGTGGGCGGCTCGTTCTGGCTGGGCCTGGCGGCGGCGCCCGTTGCCGGCGCGGTGGTCGGCTGTATCCTCGAGTTCGCCATCATCCGCCATCTCTATTCCAGGCCGGTCTCGACCGTGCTTGCCACCTGGGGCGTCAGCCTGATCCTGCAGCAAGGGCTGGAACTGATCTTCGGGCTCGGCGCCAAGCCGGTGACGCCGCCGATCGAGGGCACGCTCGATCTTTTCTTTACCGTCTATCCGGCCTACCGGCTGATCCTGATCGGCATTGCCATGCTGACCTTGCTCGGCGTCATCCTGTTGATCAGCCGGACGCCCTTCGGTCTCGACATCCGCACCGTCATCCAGAACCGCGAGATGGCCGAAGGCGTCGGCATCAATACCCGGCGCACCTACGCCATCGCCTTCACCTTCGGCGCGGCAATCGCCGGCCTTGCCGGCGGACTGGTCGCACCGCTGGCAATCGTGCTGCCGCAGATGGGGGTGAACTATCTCGCCAACGCCTTCTTCGTCGTCATCGTCGGTGGTGTCGGCTCGATCGGCGGCCTTGTCGCCGGCAGCGTCTTCGTCGGCGGACTGACCAGCATCCTCAATTATCAGATTTCGCCGTCGCTGGCGCAGGCGATCGTGCTGCTGGCTGCCATCGTCGCTGTCCGTCTGCGGCCCAACGGCCTGTTCAACGGAGCGTCGCGATGATCGCCCGCGACCGCAACTGGCTGATGATCTTTGCCGTCTGCGTGGCGCTCGCGATCATCTATCCGTTCTTTGCCGGCGGCTATCAGTTGACGGTGATCCGCGACGCGCTGATCTTCGGCCTGTTCGCGGCGAGCCTCGACTTCTTCTGGGGCCGCACCGGAATCCTGTGTTTCGGCCACGCCGCCTTCTTCGGCATCGGCGGCTACATCATGGCGCTGGTTACGCTCAATGATGCCATCCCCTTCGGAAGCCTGCTTGGCATCATCGGTGCGGTGGCGGGTGCGGCCTTCGTCGCCGCCATCATCGGCTACTTCCTGTTCTTCGGCGGCATTCGTGGCAGCTATTTCACCATCGTCACGCTGGCCATGGGCGTCATCTGCCAGCAGGCCGCGGTTTCCTGGAGTTCGGTCACCGGCGGCGACAGCGGCCTGATCGGCATTCCGCCGATCGAGTTCGATCTTGGCGGCCTGCATGTCGATCTGAGCCAGGATCTGCCCTCCTATATCTTCGTCTCGGCTATCGTCGCCGTGACGGTGCTGGCGCTGTGGTCGATCAGCCGCGGCCGCTGGGGCACGGTGCTGACCGCAATCCAGGACAATGAAGTCCGGGCGGCCGCGCTCGGCCACAATGCGCCGTTGCGGCTGCTCGTTACTTTCGTCTTGTCGGCGGCGATCGCCGGACTTGCCGGCGCGCTCTATGTCTGCATGGCAGGACTGGTGGCGCCCGACCTGTCCGGACTGCTCCTGTCGACGGAGGTGATCGTCTGGGTGGCGGTCGGCGGGCGCGGCACGCTGCTTGGGCCAGTACTGGGCGCCATCTTCATTCAGCGCGCGCAGCAGACGATCAGCAGCTTCAACCCGAGCCTGTGGCCCCTTCTGCTCGGCTGTGTCTTCGTCATCATCGTCTTCGTCCTGCCGGATGGCATCCTGTCGATCTACGCGCGGCTGAAAGGCCTGTTCAAGGGCGGGAGGCGCGCGCAATGAGCGACATCCTGCTGCAGGCCGAGAACGTCGGTATCCGCTTTGGCGGGCTGCAGGCGCTGGAGGCTCTGAACCTCACGGTGCGCGACAAGGAACTCTGCTGCATCATCGGGCCGAACGGCGCTGGCAAGAGCACCTTCCTCAACGTGCTGACCGGCACGCTGCGTCCGACCAGCGGCAGCGTGCGCTTCCTCGGCCACGACATAGCCGGCTTGCCGCTGCATCGCATCGCCCGGCTCGGCATTGCCCGCAAGTTCCAGATCCCCTCTGTCTTCCCGAGCCTCTCGGTGGAGGATAATCTCAAGGTCGCGCGCTGGGGGGCGCCTTCGCCTGCGCGCCCGGTTGGCGAACTCTTGGAGCTGGTCGCGCTGACCAACCGCGCCGCCACGTTGGCCGGCGAACTCGCGCATGGCCAGAAGCAATGGCTGGAGATCGGCATGGCGTTGGCGATAGAGCCGCGCCTGCTGTTGCTCGATGAACCCACTGCCGGCATGACGCCGCAGGAGACGCTGGCGACGGCGCAGATGCTGCTGCGACTCAAAGGTGAATTCTCGATCGTTGCCGTCGAGCACGACATCCGCTTCGTGCGGGCGCTGAACTGCGAGACGTTGGTGCTGCATCAGGGACGCCGGCTGCGCAGCGGTCCTTTCCATGACATCGAGACCGACGAGATGGTCCGCGATGTCTATCTGGGGAGGCGCTGATCATGCTGCGAACAATGGCGGTGTCGGCCGGCTACGGTCTGCTCCCCGTGCTGAACGGCATCGACCTCAGCGTCGCGCTGGGCGAAGTCGTGGGCTTGCTCGGCCGTAACGGCGCAGGCAAGACAACGCTGCTGCGCGTCATCTCCGGCGGCTTGCGGGCAAGCGGCGGGGCGGTGGTTCTCGGAGACAAGGATCTCACCAACGCGCCGGCTTTCCGCCGTGCGCGCGCAGGCATCGCGCATGTGCCGCAGGGGCGCGGGATCTTTAACCAGCTGACGGTGCGGCAAAACCTGGAGGTCGGCACCCGCGCTGCCAAGGACCGTGGCGACGGCGGCATTCCGGCCGACATCTTCGGCTATTTTCCAATCCTGCGCGAACGCGAAGCGCAGGTCGCCGGCACGCTTTCGGGCGGCCAGCAGCAAATGCTGGCGATCGGCCGCGCGCTCTGCGGCCTGCCCTCGGTGCTGCTGCTCGACGAGCCCTCGGAAGGCATCCAGCCGAACATCGTGCAGTCGATCGCCGAACTGGTGCCGCGCATCGCCCGCGAGCGCGGCATCGCGATCATTCTTGTCGAGCAGAATCTCGATCTCGTTCTCAAGGCATCGGACCGCTGCCTGGTGATGGAGAAGGGCAGGATCGTCCACGAAGGTGCGCCTGAGACCTTCGCCGACGAGACCCTGCTGAAGGACCTGTTGGCTTTGTAAGGCGTGCATGGGGCGCGCCTGGGACTGGAAGGGAACACAACAATGATAAGCAGAAGAACTGTCTTGAAATCGGGCGGCGCTGCCGCCGCCTTCGCCATAGTCGGCGCGCCGTCGATCCTGCGCGCCGCCGACACCGTCAAGGTCGGCCTGTCGATCCCGATCACCGGACTGCAGGCGATCCTCGGCGAGACGTTGCTCAATTGCTACAAGCTCGCCGCCGCCGAACTCAACGCCGCCAACGGCATTGGCGGGCGCCAGGTCGAACTCATCATCGAGGACAACCAGACCACGACCAAGGGCTCCATCGACAAGGCGCGCAAGCTCATCAACGAAGACAAGGTCGACGTGATCATGGGCACGATCATTTCGCCTGAGCGCAGCGCCACGCTGTCGGTCACCTCGAAGGCCAAGAAGCTGTTCTTCTACCCGACCAATTTCGAAGGCGGCGAATGCAACCGCTACTTCGTCGCCACCGGCCCGATCCCGATGCAGCAGGTCGACCCGATGATGCCATGGGTGGCAGAGAACCTCGGCAAGACGATCTATGTCATGGCTTCGGACTATGCCTGGCCGCAGAAGATGACCGAGGCGATCACGGCGGCCTATGAGAAGGCCGGCGGCAAGATCATCGGCGCCGATTACTATCCGTTCGGGACCACAGATTTCGGCCCGGCCTTCCAGAAGATCAAGTCGCTGAAGCCCGATGTCGTCTGGTCGATGGTGGTCGGCAACGACGCCGTCACCCAGCTCAAGCAGTATCGCAGCTTCGACATCAAGCAGCCGCTGATCGCCCCGCTCGACGAGGTCTTCAACAAGGACGCGCTGCCGCCCGGCGTTGCGGCCGGCACCTATGCGCCGCAGCCCTACTGGATGGCGCTGGACAATCCGGTCAACAAAAAGTTCATCTCCAGCTTCCGTGAGAAATTCGGCCAGGAGAAGATGGTCAACGGCATCGGGGAGGCCGGCTACAACGGCCTGCATCTCTACGCGCTGGCCGCGGAGAAGGCGGGATCGCTGAAGGACGACGATGTATTGGCCGCGCTGCCGTCGATCGAGTTCGACGCACCGCAAGGCAAGATCCGCGTCGACGCCACCAACAACCACACACTCTGCCATTCCTATGTAGGCAAGGCGGCGGCCGACGGCATCGGCTACGAGATCGCTAAGGATTTCGGCACCATCGCGCCGGTAACGCCTTACTGCAAGGTGTAGGGTCTTCCGCCCAAGCAATCCTGACGGCGGCTTTGTCGCTGCCGTCAGGGCGTCTGCGGCGCAGGCAGACGCTCGCGCAATTCGTCGACGAGCACCCTGGTGTTTTCGGAATAGTCGATAGGCACAACGACGAGATGCACGCCGCCGCCGCTTGGTCAGCGGCTTCATCGCCGCGACGATGTCGACGATCTGAAAGCGCGCCTGCCGGGATGACAGGATGCCCTTCTGGCCGGTGATCATGATCATCGGCATCGCGCCGAGCAGCGCATAGGCCGAACCCGTCGAAAGATTGAGCGCGCCTGGGCCAAGGGTGGTGATGCACACACCCGGCTTGCCGGTGAGCCTGCCATAGGTGGCGGCCATGAAGGCCGCTGCCTGCTCGTGGCGGGTCAGGATCAGCTGGATCGAGGAGCGGCGGATGGATTCGACGATATCGAGATTTTCTTCGCCCGGAATGCCGAAAATCCGTTCGACCCCTTCGTTCTCGAGGGCCGCGACGAACAGATCCGAACCTTTGGTCATAAACTGTCTCTCCCGCAACATTCCGTCGGCCCCCCTTCATATGGCATCGGAATGCGACGCCTCAAAGAGGCATCTTCGGCCGCGGGTCAGAGGCGCGTGTTGCAACTCGCCGCTTTCGGCGAAGCGAAAAGTTCCTTCGGCGCAGACCATTGGCTGACGGTCGCGCCGCGCGTGCCGGTGATCAGCGAGCGCAGTTCCGACAGATAGGTCTGCACGAAGAACGAGGTCTGGCTTTCCAGCGGCGTATAGGGCCCCGGCCGGTAGGCGCGCGACATGATGCCGTCGGCATTGTCTTCGGTGATCTTCTTGTCCTGCACCGTGGTGATGTCCCACATCCAGCTGATCGCATCGGCGTCGACGTCGTTATCGGCATCCTTGTCGACGAGCCAAGTCAGGATGACGTCTGTTTCCATGGCGTTGCGCGGTATCATCTGGAACAGCGTGACATAGTCATTGGCAGCACTTGCAAACGACAGGCGTCCGAGGCGAAAGCCGCTTTCGCCGCCATCATAGGCACGACGACCACCCATCAGGCACGAGACCCCCTCGCCCGTATTGGACAGCGTGTTACGGCCGGAGCCGATCGGCTTGCGGTGCATGGCGAACGGCATCGTGTCCAGGTCGCCAGCCTGCCACGCGCCCTTGTGGAACTCGGCATCGCCGATGACGCTGTGCCAGGCCTCGATTTCGTTCTGCCACTCGACCGCCTTGTCGGCATCGCGGGTCGCGGTCACTTTGACATGACCGTTGACGCGGTAATATTCGGGGTGAGCCGGACGGCAGTGATAGCATTCAAGGAAGTTCTCGAGCACCAGCTTCCAGTTCGCCTTGGTCAGGTAATTCCTGCGCGCAACGATGCGTGCGCGGTCGAGGCCGTTCTCGCGCAAGCCACCGGTCAGCCCGTCCGCGACAGGCTGGATGTCGGGCAACGACTTGGCATCGAGGCCGCAGAATACCAGGCCGCCGAAACTCTTGCAGGGCACCCGGTGCAGGCCGAGCGTTTCCGGATCGGCGCTTGTAGGAAGGTCCTGCCGCGACTGCAATTTGCCGGTCAGCCTGAACGACCAGGCATGATATGGGCAGACCAGAAGCTTGCCGCGACCATCCTTGGCGCAGAGCCGCGAGCCGCGATGGGTGCAGACATTGTAGTAGGCCGCGATGTCCTCCTCGCCATCGCCGAAGCGCACGACGATGATCTCTTCGTCGAACAGCTGGCGCACGATGTAGCGGCCCTTTTCAGGGACCTCGCTGGCATGGGCGACAAGCATCCATTGGCGCGGAAACCACAAGTCACGTTCCAGCGCGAAGATCGTAGGGTCGGCATAAAAGGCCTGTTCCAGCGACCAGTCCGGACGTTGCCGGTCGATCAGCCTGACGGTCTCGCTTCTGTCGATAGGCTGGCTGTTCGGTGTATAGGCCTGCACTGCAACACCTTTCTGCTCGCTGGCGTTAGGATGACGTTTCGATAGGAATGTGCGATGCGGAAAGGCTTGCGGCAAACACAGAAATGATAGACCTTCATATCGAAAAGGCATGAAGGCAGGTTTGGATTGTGAAAACCCTCAAGACATCGCTTCCCCTGCTGAACGCCATGGTCGTCTTCGAGGCTGCCGCCAGGCATGGCGGGCTGACGTTGGCCGCTCAGGAGCTGAACATCGCCCAATCGGCGGTCAGCAGGCACGTCGCCAATCTCGAGCGCCAGCTGTCGGTCGAGCTGTTCGCGCGCAAAGGCAACCGCGTCGCCGTCACCGGGGCCGGCAACACGCTAGCCGAAGCGATCCGCGAGGGTCTCGGCACCATCAGGCAAGCGGTCGAGGATTTGACCGCGCACGACAGCGATACATTCGTGGTCGGCTGCAGCCACGACTTCGCGCAGGCATGGCTGATGCCGCGCTTCGGCCTCATCACATCGCAGGTTGCCGATGGCCGGGTGCTGTTGCAGACATCCACCGACTACAGGGATTTCGACCAGCCTGAAGTGGCGCTGTCGATCCGCTTCGGCGAAGCCGGGCAATGGTCCGAATTCGTGACCGAAAAACTGCTCGACGGTGAATGGTTCCCGGTCTGCGCACCGGCGTTCCTGGCGCGTTATCCGGCGCTCGCCTCGGAAGACCCAGAGGCTTTCATAGCAGTGCCGCTGCTGCATCAGGTGACGCCGCCGGGCGCGATCGACAGCTGGCAATCGTGGATCGGAACCGACCGGAAACTCGATGGACCTCGGTTCACGGGCTACATATCGATGATCCACGAAACCATCGCCGGGCGCGGCGCCGCGCTCGCCTGGGCCGGGTTTGCCGACGAGCATCTGCGCCGCGGCCAGCTCGTCCGGCTGACGAAGACCTCGCGTCGTCACGCCGGCTCCTTCCACATCGTCACGAGGAAGAATGCCGGCCCGGTGGTCAGGGCGGTGGCGCAGGCGCTGCTCGGCAGCGTCGACGACTGCTGACATCAAGCCTCGCGGCCAAATCGCGACGCCTCATGACGCGCGCCCCAGGCCGGCATGGCGGCCTCGATCTCTGCTTCCGACTTGAAGGCATCGGAGGCGTAGCGATCGACACGGAACCGCTCCGCGGAAACGAATGGGGTCTGCCCGAGGACCAGTTCGCAGGAGAGCCGGCCAAGACCCGGCCCATGGGTGACGCCGCTCTCATTATCGCCGCCGACGACCACGATATTGTCGCTGCCGGGGACCTTGCCGACGATAAGACCGTTGTCGGGCGTGTAGCACGGCACACCTTGCGCCCAACTCGCGATCGTCGAACCGCGCAGCGGCGGGAACACCGTCTGCAGCTCGGCAAGCTCCTGCTCGAATGTCTCCTGCATCAGTTCGAGATTGTGCGGTTGGCCGGGTTCGATTTCGCTGTCATTTGTTTTGTACAGGGGTTTGTAGTGCCGGCCGGTTCCCCACATGACGGCCCCGAATGTCTCGCGCAGCCACAGCCGCAATTCGCGGCACTGGACGGTGGGGATGGTCGACGGCAGCCCGCGATCATCGGTGACGATGCGTGTCGCGACGACCCGCAGCAGCGGCAACTTCCAGCCGAGGCCCGATATGATCTGGTTGTCCCATGCGCCAGCGGCAACGATCACGCCGTCAGCCTCAAGGCTGCCCTGATCGGTCTCGATCGCCACCCGGTCGTCGGCATCATGGACGGCCGTCACGCGTGTGTTGCTGCGGAATACGCCGCCCAGCTCGCTGATCTGGCCGGTCAGCACACCCATTGCCAGCTTGGTGTCGAGCTGGATGCCATGCGGATTGTAGGCCGCCGAATGGACCCGCGCCGGATCGATGAGACCTTGCATCTTCTGGCCGATCTGCGCGGCGTTCAGATCCTGCATTTCCGTCGGGGCATAGGAAGAGTCCAGCACCGGGCGGACAAAACGCTCGCGCCCGTCCTCGGTCAGCGCCATGATCAAGGTGCCGTTCGGCCGATAGCCGATCTCGACGCCGACCTCGTGCAGCCGGCGATAGAAATCGAGGCCATATTGCTGCAGCTGAAGACCCTCTTCGCCAAGCGGAATCATGCCGGCGGACCAATGCGAGACAAATCCCGCGCCGGCGCTGGTGGTCGCGGCACCCGGCTGACCCGCATCGATGACCGTCACCCGGCGCACGCCGGACCGCAGCAGATGGAAAGCCGCGCTGCAGCCGATGATGCCGCCGCCGATTACCGCGATGTGCCTGCTATCGCTCCCGCCATGGCTTCCGTTTGAACTCATCTTTGTTCTCCCTTTTGCCGATGGTCCGATCGGAGCGACATGCAGCGACGGCGACCATACAGGCCCGTTCGGAGCTGTATAGACACATGTGTCTGTGGCCTGATACTTGATGCGTACTGCATCTGGATCACACGTCCGGAACGCCGCTTGATCCGGCCTTCCGTCGTGTTGGCGTTGCCAAGAGAGTGAGAAAAAAGTGAGCGTTTCGACTGCCGCCAAGGCCATTTTCGACAGTGAAATCATATGGGACGCGCATTCCGGCTTCATGCCGGACCCGGCTGCGGACCTGAACAATCTGCAGATCTGGCGCGACGCCGGCATCGACTATCTGTCGATTGATGTCGGCTTCGACCTGTTGCCCTGGGAGCAGACAGTGCGGACGCTCGCAAATTTCCGCCACTGGATCCTTGCCAATCCCGAGCACTACACGCTGGTCTCCTCGGTAGAGGAAATCCGCAAGGCAAAGCTTGAGGGCAAACTGGCAATCACCTTCGACGTCGAGGGCATGAACGCGCTCGACGGCCGCATCGAAATGGTGGAGTTCTATCACCATCTGGGTGTGCGCCAGATCTTGTTTGCCTACAACAGGAACAACCTCGCCGGCGGCGGTTGCCACGATGTCGAGACCAGCCTGACGGCGTTCGGCCGCCAGGTCATCGACGAGATGAACCGTCTCGGCATGTTCGTCGACGTCACCCACACCGGCTATCGCACCTCGATGGAGGTGATGGAATATTCCAACCGGCCGGTGATCTTCTCGCACTCCAACGCCAAGGCCTTGTGCGGCCATGGCCGCAACATCACCGACGAGCAGATAAAGGCCTGCGCGCGCACCGGCGGCATCGTCGCGATCGTCGGGCTCAATCGTTTCCTGGGAGAGGGACGCACGGACTCGGACAGGTTGGCCGACCACATCGAATATCTTGTCGATCTGGCTGGCCCAGATCATGTCGGCATCGGGCTGGACTACGCCTTCCCCGTCGACATCAAAGGCATCGACCGTATCATTTCCGACAACCCGCAATTCTGGCCCAGGAGCGAGTATCCGGAAGGGGCGACGACCTACGCGGCTCCCGGCCAGATGAGCGAACTGACCGATGTGCTTCTGCGCCGCGGCCAGTCCGAGCAGACCGTGCGCAACGTCCTGGGCGGCAATTTCGTGCGCCTGGCGGCCGAAATCTGGAAGTGATCGGCCGCGGAGAGGCGCATGTCCGCTACAGCTCTTGATCCAGGCCCCACCGAATGGCGGGCCAAGCCGCGCCGTGTGGGCGATCACATTTAGCCCGCGTAGGGCCCAAGCCGACGCGCTGGCGCGGTCGGAACAGATGTCGATATTTCCCGCAAGATCGTCCGTATTCAAGATTCGGACATGCCGGCAAAATTTTCGCTAGACATACATGTCTATTATTAGCAGTTTTAGCTGACAGACACATTCGGCCCGGCTTGGAGAATGGCCAACGGCCGGAAACAAGACAACGAAAACAGCAGAGGGGTAGAGCATGTCCATTCTAGCCGACACCAGGGTTTCGCGCCGCAGCCTGCTCGCCGGAGCCGGCGCTTTCGGCCTCGCCTCAATGGTCAATCCAAAAGTTTCCTGGTCGAGCGACGGGCCGATCCTCAAGGTGCGCTCCTACGCCGACATCCAGACGCTCGACCCTTGCTTCCGGCTGGCGGCACCCGAAGGCGACATCACCAGCGTCATCTTCGCCGGCCTCGTCGTCACCACGCCGGGCGACAGCTGGGGCTGGCGGCCGATGGCGGCGGAGACGATCAAGCAGCTCGATCCGCTGACCGTCGCCTTCCAGCTGCGCGACAATATCGGCTTCACCGATGGCTACGGCCAGATGACGGCCGAAGACGTCAAGTTTTCGATCGAACGCATCGCCGATCCCGCCAACAAGAGCCCCTACTCCGGCGACTGGGCGACGCTCAAAGAGGTCGAAGTCAAGGACAAGCTGTCGGGGCTGATCCACCTGAAGCAGGCCTTCGCGCCGCTGTGGACGTCGACCTTGCCGACGCCTTCCGGCACCATCCTGTCGAAGCGCGCCATCACCGAGCTCGGTGGCAAGATGGGTGTCAAGCCGGTGGCCCAGTCGGGGCCCTACATCCTGAAGGAATGGCTGCCCAAGCAGCGCACGGTGCTGGTGCGCAATCCCGACTGGAAGTACGAGCAAGGTGCCTTCGCGGAGATCCACATCCATCCGATCGAGGATGAGAAGACCGCCGAACTCGGCTATGAGGCCGGCGACCTGGATTACACCTGGACCGCGGTCTCCTCGATCTCGCGCCTGAAGCAGACACCGCCGCCAAAGACGACCGTGGTCGAGAAGCCGTCGCTGGCCTTTGTCTGGCTTGGCATGAACCAGGATGTCGCGCCTTTCAACAATCCGAACATGCGCCGCGCGGTTCAGTACGCCGTGGACCGCAAGGCGGTGGTCGATGCCGCCTATTTCGGCGCCGCCGCCACCGCCACCGGCATCATCGCGCCCGGCCTGCCCGGCCATCGCGAGAAGAACCTGTTCGATTTCGATCCGGACCGCGCCCGCGACATGATCGCCAAGGAAGGACTGGCCGGCGCGACGATCACGCTCGACATCCTCAACAAGACCGAGCGCCTGACCGCGGCGCAGGTCGTGCAGTCGAACCTGCAGGATGTCGGCCTCACTGTGGAGATCAAGCAGAACGACAGCGGCACCTTCTGGACGCTGGGCGCCAAGGAAGGCGACTACTACAAAAAGCTGCAGATGATCATCAGCCGCTTCTCCATGCAGCCGGATCCGAGCTGGGCCACTGCCTGGTTTACCCGCGACCAGATCGGTGTCTGGAACTGGGAGCGGTTTTCCAGCGAGGAATTCGACAAGCTCAATGCCGAAGGCATGGTCGAGCTCGACCCGGCAAAACGCGATGTCATCTACAAGAAGCTGCAGGACCTGATGGAGGAGAACGGCAACTACGTTTTCCTGACGCATGAGGTCACCGGCATCATGAATCGAGATACGCTTGTGGCCGGCCTGAAGCCGAACGGCGAACCCGTGTTCACCGACTTCAAACCCGCATGATATCGGCGGGCGGGGCTCGTCCCCGCCAAAGACCGTCCGACAGGTACTGGAAATGATCCGCTACGCCCTCAAGCGTCTGTGGCTTGGCGCCATCATCATCAGCGTGGCCATGATGATGATGTTCGCCATGGTTTACCTCATTCCCGGCGACCCGGCCTCCGTTGCGCTGGGGCCGCGCGCGACGCCGGAGATGATGGAGGCGCTGCGCGTACGCATGGGCCTCGATCAGCCGGTGTGGCGGCAGTTCCTACATTTCTACGGATCGGTCCTGCGCGGCGATCTCGGCACAGAGGTGCTGTCAGATCGGCCAGTTCTGGACGTGGTGATGGAACAGCTTCCGTTCACGCTGGCGCTGGTGGTCGGCGGCATCACGTGGTCGGTGGCGCTCGGCATTCCGCTTGGCTGCATCGCGGCGGTGCGGCGCGGCGGCTTTGTCGATCAGGTGATCGGGGTGCTGTCGGTGGCGATGATCGCCGTGCCGTCCTTCGTCGTCGCCATCTATTCGCTGCTGGTGTTTGCGGTCGCCCTGCAATGGCTGCCGGCGATCGGCGCCGGCGAACCGGGCGACCTCGCCAGCCGGCTCCAGCACCTCATCTTGCCGTCGCTGGCGGTTGGCCTTGGCTGGATCGGCTATATCTCGCGCATGGTGCGCGCCTCGATGCTGGAGACGCTGGAAGCCAGCCATATCCGCACGGCGCGCGCCTTCGGCCTGACCGAGCACAGGATCGTCTACACCTACGCCCTCCGCATCGCCGTGCTGCCGACGATCACCTTGCTCGGCGTCGGCATCGGCCACATGCTGTCGTCTTCCGTCTTCGCCGAAATCGTCTTTGCCCGTCCCGGCATCGGCAAGCTGGTCTATGAGGCGATCTCGGTGCGCAACTATCCCATCGTCTCCGGAGCCGTGCTGGTCACCACGGTCTTCTTCGTTCTCGTCAACGTAGCAGCCGACATCCTCGTCGGTATCTTGGATCCCCGTGTCAGATCAAGTTTCAACTGAGCTGCCATCCCGCAGCTTCCGTCTCGGCATGATATGGCGCACCTTGCGCCGCATCATGCGCGAGCCGCTCGGCGCGATCGGCCTGACGCTGGTGACGGTCGTGGTGCTGTCGGCGGTCTTCGCCAGCCTCCTGACCAGCTATGCGCCGAGCAAGATATCGCCGGCCGAACGCTTCGCTTCGCCGAGCCTCCTGCATCTGCTCGGCACCGACCATCTCGGCCGCGATCTTCTCACCCGGGTGCTCTATGGCGGACGCGTCGCGCTTTTGATCGCGCTGGGCGCGACAGCGGTGTCGCTGGTTGTCGGCGTCGTGCTAGGGCTGATCGCAGGCTATGGGCCGCGCTGGCTCGACAATGTGCTGCTGCTGATCTTCGACGCCGTGAAGAGCTTTCCCACCGTTATGCTGGCGCTGACGCTGGTCACCCTGTTCGGCCCCTCGCTCTACGCGGTGGTGCTGGTGGTGATGCTGGTCAATGTGCCGGGTTATGCGCGCATCATCCGAACCCAGACGCTGGTGCTCAAATCGGCCGAACACGTCATGGCGGCGCGCTCGATGGGGGCAAGCGCCGGCCGCATCCTGCGTGTCCATATCCTGCCCAACATCATCGGCCCGATCCTGATCCTGATCTCGATGGACATTCCCGTGGTGGTGGCGATCGAGGCGGGCATGAGCTTCCTCGGGCTCGGCGTGCGGCCGCCGACGCCGAGCTGGGGTGCGATCCTCAATGACGGCTTCGCCAACATCCGCGATTCCTACTGGATCGTGATTGCCGGCGGCCTGCCGATCGTGCTGACCACGCTCGGCTTCACCTTCTTCGGCGAGACGCTACGCGACCTCTTCGATCCCAGGCTGAAGGGACGCTCATGACGGTTCTCGAGGTCAAGGATCTGAGCGTCGCCTTCCACACCGAGGCCGGGCGACTGGAGGCGCTGAAGCAGGTGAGTTTTTGCGTGCCGGCCAACCGCAGCGTCGGCGTGGTCGGCGAATCCGGCTGCGGGAAATCGACGCTCATCAACGCCATTCTCGGCCTGCTCGCCGACAATGGTGAAATCACATCGGGCGAGATCATCTTCGAGGGCGACAAGGACCTTGCCCGGCTCGACCCGACCGCGATGCGCGGCCTGCGTGGCCTCAGGATCGCCACTGTGTTCCAGGATCCGATGGGCGCGCTCAACCCGGTGCTGTCGGTGGGGCGGCAGATGCGCGACATTCAGTATCGCTCGGGTCTGTCGAAGCGGGACAAGGATGCACGCTCCGTCGCCATGCTGCGCAAGGTTCGCATTCCCGATCCGGGAAGCCGGCTGACGCAGTTTCCACACGAGTTCTCCGGCGGCATGAAGCAGCGCATCGCCATTGCGATGGCGCTGATGATGGAGCCGGCGCTGCTGATCGCCGACGAGCCGACGACGGCACTCGATGCGACGCTGGAGGTGGCCACCATCGAACTGCTCAAGGATCTGCAGCGCGACATCGGCTGCTCGGTGCTGTTCATCTCGCATCATCTGGGCGTGATTGCCGAACTCTGCGACGAGATGATCGTGATGTATGCCGGCGAAGTAGTGGAGAGCGGCACGACCCGCGAGATATTCCACGATGCGCGTCATCCCTACACGCAGAAGCTTTTGGCTTGCGATCCCGCCCGGCTGTCGCAGCGGGTTGCTCGCCTGCCGACCATTGCCGGGACCTTGCCGGATTTGCGCCGCCGGCCGAGCGGCTGCGTCTTCCAGCCGCGCTGCGATCGCGCCGACGCCCAATGCCTGACGACGCCTCCCAGCGCAGTCCTCGGTGGGTCTCACATCGCCCACTGCTGGCATGCGGACATTCCCTTGGGAGCGATGAACGCATGAGCTCCGAAGACCTGCTCAGCGTCAATGATTTGCGCGTCGCGTTCCGCGCTGGCGGCCTGTCCGCCAGGCTCGCGGGGCGGGCCACCGAGATCGAAGCGGTCTCCGGCGTCAGCTTCACGCTTCAACGAGGCAGCACCTTCGCGCTGGTCGGCGAATCCGGCTCGGGCAAGACGACGCTGGCGCGCACGCTCAACGGTCTTCAGCCGGTGAAGGCGGGCACGATCCTGTTTGAAGGGCAGGAACTGCAAGGCCTGTCTAACACCGCCATGAAACCGGTGCGGCGGCGCATGCCGATGATGTTCCAGGATCCTGTGGGATCGCTGTCACCACGGCTCAGCGTGCGCTCGCTGCTGTCTGAGCCTTTCGTCATTCACGGCTTGTCCGATCGCGATCTCAACGCCGAAGTCACACGGCTTCTTGCGCTGGTCGGGCTGCCGCGCGATTTCGCCGACCGCTACCCGCACCAGCTTTCCGGCGGCCAAGCGCGCCGCGTCGGTGTGGCGCGGGCGATCGCTCTGGACCCGGTGCTGGTCGTCGCCGACGAGCCGACCGCCGGCCTCGACGTCTCCGTGCAGGGAGAGGTGCTGAACCTGCTCAACGACCTGCGCGACCGAATGGGCCTGTCGATGCTGATCATCACCCACAATCTGCATGTCGTGCGCCAGATCGCCGACCGCATGGCGGTGATGTATCTCGGGCGCTTCGTCGAGCAGGGTGAAACCGAAGCGATCTTCCGCGCGCCGCATCATCCCTATACGGCGGCCCTTCTGTCCGCCAATCCCGAGCCGGACCCAGATCGGGTGCACCAGCGCATCACGCTGCCGGCCGACGTTCCCTCCCTGCTGGCGCGCCCTTCAGGCTGCGAATTTCACACACGCTGTCCGCAGGCCCAGCGCTGCTGCGCGGTGGATGTCCCCATCCCGGTCGCGGTCGGAAACGGCCGCCTGACCTGCCATTTCCCGCTGAACACATAAGGATCGCCACCGGCGCAAGTTGTCGGCCGGGGCGTCGAGAGGAGCCGCCATGCAAGATATCCGCGTCGTCACCGATTTCCCGCGCAAAATCCGCGAGATCGAGAATTTGTGGATTCCGATGCCTGACGGCGTCAAGCTGGCGGCGCGTGTCTGGCTGCCGGAAGACGCGGAGGCCGATCCGGTGCCGGCGATCCTCGAATATTTGCCCTACCGCAAGCGCGACGGAACGGTGGAGCGCGATGCGCTGACGCATCCCTATTTTGCCGGTCACGGCTATGCCGGCGTGCGGGTCGACATGCGCGGCTCAGGCGACAGCGAGGGATTGTGCAAGGGTGAGTATCTGAAGCAGGAGCAGGATGACTGTCTGGCGGTCATCGAATGGCTGGCCCGGCAATCCTGGTGCTCGGGTAGTGTCGGCATGATCGGCATCAGCTGGGGCGGCTTCAACGGGCTTCAGGTCGCCGCGCGGCGACCGCCAGCACTGAAAGCGGTTGTCTCGCTGTGCTCCACGGATGATCGCTACAATGATGACGTGCATTATCTCGGCGGCGCCATGATGTGCGACAATCTGATGTGGGGAACCACCGCCTGGGCCATCGCCATGACCCCGCCCGACCCGTTCATTGTCGGCGATCGCTGGCGCGATCTTTGGGAGCAACGGCTGAACGGCAACGGCATCTGGATGCAGGACTGGTTCGAACACCAGCGCCGCGACGATTTCTACAAGCACGGCTCGATCTGCGAGGACTATTCCGATGTCGAAATCCCGGTCTATGCCGTCGGCGGCTGGGCCGACGGCTATCCCAATCCGATCTTCCGGATGCTGGAAAAACTGAGCGGTCCTCGCAAGGGCCTGATCGGACCCTGGGGCCACAAATATCCGCACTTCGCCATGCCCGGCCCGCGTATCGGCTTCCTGCAGGAGTGCCTGCGCTGGTGGGATCAATATCTCAAGGGCATCGACACCGGCATTGCCGACGAGCCGATGCTGCGCGCCTGGATTCAGGACCCCGCACGGCCGGCGGCGATCTATGACGAGCGGCCCGGCCGCTGGGTGGCGGAGCCGGCGTGGCCGGGACCAGGCGTTGGCGAAAAGGTGCTGAACCTTGCGCCGCATGTGCTGAGCGAGGCCAGGGGCGAAGATACGATCCTGGAGATTTCGTCGCCGCAGACGGCCGGCCTGTCGTCCGGCGCCTGGTGCGGTTATGGCGTCATGCCGACTTTGCCGGTCGACCAGCGCACGGAGGAAGGCAATGCCCTGATCTTCGAGACCGCGCCGTTGACCGAAGCCATCGAGATCCTTGGTTTCCCCGAATTCGAGGTCAGGCTCTCCTCTGACAAGCCCGTCGCCCTTCTGTCCGCCACGCTGTCGCAAGTGTTCCCTGAAGGTGCTGCCTCGCGCATCAGCTACGGCATCCTCAACCTGAGCCATCGCAACGATGATCTGGACATCGCACCCATGGTGCCGGGCCAGGCGGAAACGGTGCGCATCAAGCTGCGCTGCTGCGGGCAGCGTTTCGAGGTTGGCGAGCGTATCCGGCTGGCACTGGCGACATCGCATTGGCCGATCGTCTTCCCGACCGCCGAACAGGCGACGCTGTCGATCCATTGCGGCGACAGCCGGCTGATCCTGCCGGTACGCCCACCGCAGAAGCTGGACGACACGCTAGGGGCCTTCCTGGGACCTGAAAGCGCCAAGCCGATGGAGCAGGAGGTTCTGGCCAAGGGCGACGGCTTTCAGCGCTCGGTGTCGGCGGACCAGGTCACCGGCGAGACCGTCTATCAGGTCGTCAATGATGGCGGCACGGTGCGGCATCCACATACGCAGATGACCGTTGCGGCGAGGCATGTCGACCGGTTCACCATCCACCCCGACGATCCGAACTCGGCGGTCGGCACCTGCACCTGGGAAAAGTCCTATGGCCGCGGCGACTGGCAGGCGCGCCTTTCGGTGAAGGCGACCGTGCGCGCGCTGCGCGATGTCTGGCGGATCGAGACCCACATCACTGCCCATGACGGAGATGAAGTGGTCGTCGATCGCAGCGAGGTCAAGGAGTATCCGCGCGACCTCAACTGAAAGCGGCTGCGATTGGCAATCAGGCCATCGATCTCGGCAAGGCGGCAGCCAGCGCATCGACGGCCAGCCGCACCTTCAGCGGCAGATGCGGTGTCTGCAGCCAAAGGGCGTAGCAGTCGTAGAGATATCGCGGCTGGTCCGGCAACAGCGCCACCAGCGCACCGGCTTCAATGCGCTCGCGCACCAGCCACCAGGGCAGCCAGGCAAGCCCCATGCTCTCAACAGCCGCATCGGCGATGGCATCGAGATCGTCGAGCCGCAGCCGCCCGGTTGGCGTAATCTCCTGTACGGATTGCCCCTCGCGCGCAAACAGCCACGGCTGAACGACCTGGCCGAGCCGGCGGTAGACAATCGCCTGATGATCAGCGAGATCCTCGATACGCTGCGGCTCGTCATGAATTCTGAGATAGGAGGGTGCGGCGCAGACGACCATGTCCTGGCGCGCGACGCGGCGTGCGATCAACCCCGCCTTGTCGCCCAGAGCACCGGTCCGAATGGCGAGATCGTATCCGTCTTCGGCAAGATCGGCGAAGCGGTCGGTGAGCGACAGGTCGAGCTCCAGCATCGGATATTGCCGCGCCAGCCGCAGCAGCACGGGTGCAACGCAATGGCGGCCGAAATGCGCCGGCATGGTGACCCGCAGTTTTCCACGTGGTTCGGAGAACTGGTCGGCGGCGAGCGCATCGGCGGCTTCGGCCTCGGCCAGCACCACCCGGCAGCGTTCATAGTAGGCGCGCCCGAAGTCGGTCAGGCTCTGCCGCCGCGTGGTCCGGTTGAGCAGCCGCACGCCCAGCCGCTCCTCGAGGAACCGCACATGCTTGCCAACCATTGGTCCGGACAGATCGAGTGCGACTGCGGCGGCTGCGAACGAGCCGAGGTCGACGGCCCTGACGAACACGGACATGCTCTCAAGCCGATCCATATTCAAAACTCCTGGTTTCTACTGTTCTTCCCTTACAGCCATTTATCCCCGGCAAGCCTAGCTGCATAGCTCATTCGGTTCAGATGATTTGGAGTATCCCGAATGACACGCGTAGTTCGCTTTCACCAGCATGGTGGCCCGGAGGTTCTGCGCATCGAGGATGTCGCGCTTTCCCCACCGGGGCCGGGCGAAGTTCAAATCCGGGTCAAGGCACTCGGCCTCAATCGCGCCGAAGCGCTGCTGCGCGCGGGCGCCTATATCGAGACGCCGACGCTCCCCTCGGGGCTTGGTCTTGAAGCGGCGGGTGTCGTCGAGACTATTGGCGACGGCGTGAAGGATTTCGCGCCAGGTGACAGCGTCAGTGTCATCCCGCCGCAATCGATGATCCGCTGGCCGGCCTATGGCGATCTTGCCACCTACCCCGCCCGACTTGTCGTCAAGCATCCGCAGTCGCTTGACTGGCAAACGGCAGCGGCGGTCTGGATGCAATATCTCACCGCTTATGGCGCGCTGATCGACATCGCCGGGCTGCACAGCGGAGACGCCGTCGTCATCACAGCAGCATCGAGCAGTGTCGGGCTTGCGGCGATCCAGATCGCCAACAAGGTCGGCGCGACCGCGATCGCGGTGACGCGGACATCGGCGAAGATGCGGGCGCTGCTCGAGGCCGGCGCGGCCGACGTCGTGGCCTCGACGGAGGAGGATCTGGCGGCGCGATTGAACCAGATCGCCGGGCCGCGAGGCGTGCGCGTCGTGTTTGATGCGGTCGGCGGCCCGATCTTCGAGCCGCTGACGGCGGCCATGTCGCATAGCGGCATCCTCATCGAATATGGCGGACTGAGCCACGCGCCGACGCCATTCCCGCTGCCAGCGGTGCTGAGCAAGACGCTGACACTGCGCGGCTACCTCGTGCACCAGATCACCGGTAACCCGGTAAAGCTGGAGGCCGCCAAGGCGTTCATCGTCGAAGGCCTGCAGAGTGGGGCACTAAGACCGATCATCGACCGGACCTTTGCGTTCGACCAGATCGTCGAAGCGCATCGGTATCTGGAATCAAACGAGCAGTTCGGCAAAATCGTGGTGATGATTTGAGCGGAGTTGACAAACAAATCGTTCCTGGGGGCGATATCGCTCTTGAAGGCGCCGAGTTGCATTCCTAACTGTCTCACGCGGGCCGGGCCCCTCTGACTATCGCTTTTGGCGATCGTGATGTCGGACCGCTTTAACGGGCCCGTTTCCATGTTTTCGGTCAAGCGGGCTCAATCTTTTTCGGTTTGGAGCCCCGTATGACATCTTCTCTTCTTGGCATGACTTGCCCCTCCTGCCGCGTTGCGCTCGTGATGAGCGAACGCCAGGGTATCGAAATCGACTACTGTCCGCAGTGCCGCGGCGTCTGGCTTGATCGGGGAGAACTCGACAAAATCATCGAGCGTTCCGGCAGGGAAGCGGCGCCCGCGCCGCAGCCACAGCCGGCAGCATTCTCCCAGCCGCAACACGGCCAGGGCCGCGACGACGATTATTCCCGCTCCCACGGCCACCGCTATCCGAAGCGGAAGAAATCATTTTTCGAAGAGTTGTTCGATTGACCGCATGACGCCGGCACCCGGCGGCGGCTGAAAACTTCCGAAACCGCAGAGACAAAGGTTCATCTCCGATGACTTCCCGTACAAGCCGATTTGCAGCCCTCTTTGCAGGACTGTTCCTGGCGTTTTCGATGGTTGCGATAGACCATGCCGAGGCGCGCCGCGGCGGCAGTTTCGGCAGTCGTGGCATGCGCACGTTCCAATCGGCACCGCCGACCAGGACCGCACCGGCCCCGACCGCTCCAGTCGAGCGTTCGATGACGCCCAACACCGGTGCGAACAACGCGGCCCAGCAGCCGCAGGCCGGCCCGCAGAGGCCCGGCTTCATGAGCGGTTTCGGTGGAACGATGATGCGCGGCCTGCTGCTCGGCGGCCTGATCGGCCTGCTCGTCGGCCAAGGCTTCGGCGGCCTGGCCGGCATGTTCGGTTTCCTGCTTCAGGCCCTGCTCATCGGTGGCACGATCATGCTGGCTATCCGCTTCTTCCGCTCGCAATCGGCGCGTGGTCCTGCGCCAGCGCTCGCCGGTGTCGGCAATGCCCAGGCTTCGAGATTTGAGAACCGCGCAACGGCAGGGCAGCAGACTGCAGGCTCCTTCACAATTCCTGGCTTTGGCGGTGTTTCGGGCGGAAGCTCTCCGGCCATCGGTTCTGATGAGATCACGCTGGCTCAGACCGACCTCGACGCATTCCAGCAGCTGTTGACCGATGTCCAGGAAGCATTCGGGCGCGAAGACCATGCCGCTCTGCGCCGGGCTGTTACCCCCGAAATGGTGTCCTATCTGTCGGAAGAGCTGGCCGACAATGCCCAGAAAGGTCTCAGGAACGAGGTAACGGACGTCACGTTGCTGCAGGCCGACGTCGCTGAAAGCTGGCGTGAGGATGACCGCGACTACGCCACGGCCGCATTGCGCTACGAGTCTCGTGACGTGACGCGCGAACGGGCCAGCGGCAAGGTCGTCGCGGGCGACGATGATCATCCGACAGAGACGACCGAGCTGTGGACATTCGTGCGTGAGAATGGCTCGAACTGGAAGCTCTCGGCAATACAACAGGCTTGAGCCCAGGGCGATTTTGTCCAGGGCTTCACAGTTGTGGGCGTTCAGCGCACGATCTTGATGCACATCGGCGTGCCGATCTCGATGGCNCGATGGCGCGCCCGGTGTCGCTGAGCATGCCGGTCTCGGCGTCGCGAGCGAAAATCGAGATGCGGTCGGCATTCTGGTTAGCCGAGAACAGATGGCCGCCTGAAGGCGTCAGCGCCAGGTTGCGCGGCGTCGCACCGCCGCAAGGGACATAGCCGACGAGGGCCAGCGAACCTGTCTGCTGATCGACCGCCATGATGACGACGCTGTCGTGGCCACGGTTGGAGCCGTAGACAAAACGGCCATCCGGCGAAATCTGGATATCGGCGCAATGGTTGCTGTCGCGCGCCTCGGCCGGCACCGCCGGCTTTGCGTCGATGATGGACAGCTTGCCTGATGCCTCGTCCAGCGCCATCGAGACAATTGTCGAATCCAGCTCGTTCATGACAAAGACGAAGCGTCCGTTCGGATGCAACGCAAGATGGCGCGGACCGGCGCCCGGCGGCAGAGCGGATTCAGCGAGCTTGCTGAGCTCGCCATCTCGCCCGATGCGGTAGGACACCAGCCGGTCGATGCCGAGGTCGGCGACGATAGCCATGCCACCACCGGCAATGGTTTCGGTGACGCTGTGGGCATGCGAGCGTTCCTGCCGCGCCGCATTCGGGCCGGTGCCGGAATGCGATACGCTGGCCAGCGGCGCCGACAGCGCGCCGTCCTTTTCGAAACCATAAACCGCCACGGCACAATCCGGACCGCCCTCGCCCATGCCATAGTTGGCGACCAGCAGCCTCGTCCCGTCGCGGGTGATGGTGTTGTGGGCGGTGATGCTGCCGAGCGACGGCTGCTTGTTCAGATAAATGAGCGTACCAGAAGCTCGATCGAAGCTGTAGGCGGAGACGGTGCCCTCGCGCCAGGTGAAGACTTCCGAATTGGCATAGATGTGCGAGCCGTCTGGCGTCACCGACAGGAATGTCGGATTGTCGACATCGTTGGTCTCGGCCAGTTTTCGTGTTTCCAGCGTCGTCTCGTCAAAGCTGTAGACGCCGAGACCGACGCCCCGAGCGCCCTGAAAATACGGCGCCTCGCGGTTCAGGCTGCCGACAAAGACCAGACAATCCTTGCGCATGATTTCCTCCCCTGCCCGCCTGCGCTTCGGCGCGCGGGAGCAGCCAAAATTTCGCCTGTTCACGCTTGCAACGCAACCCCATATGTGAAAATACTATTTACAAAAGAAGATTGACGGGAGGAGACGTCTTGCATTTCGACGCCTTGATGCGTTTTCCGGCAGCTGTGACGTGCCCCATACAAGGCTGGCGGTGCCGGCCATGAACGATTTCGCGCCCACCGTCGGTGTCGCCTCGACGCATCCCAAGAACATGCCTGGGGATCACGCCGCGCTGCCGGTGTGGAACGCCGAAAACTGGTTCTATGAGGATTGGCCGGTCGGGCAGAAGATCCGCTCGTTGCGACGGACCATGGCCGAAGGCGATAGCCATTTGTTCAACACGCTGGTGCTCGACATCCACCCCTATGTGCAGGACCAGATATTTGCCGAGAGCGAAGGCGTTTTCGGCAAGCGGCTGATCGCCGGCGCCTTTGTCTTCTCGGCTGGCCTCGGCCTGGTCGCCACCAATTGCGTCAACGCCTTTTCCTATGGCTACGACAAGCTCCGTTTCATAAAGCCTGTCTTCATTGGCGACACGATCTATTCGATCCGCTCCAACCTCGACAAGAAGCCCCGCTACAAGGAGATGGGGCTGATCCGCGCCAGCTATGAGGTTTTCAAGGGCGAAGGCGAGCTCGTTCTCTATTGCGAGCATCTGCAGACGGTGAAGTACCGCAACCCGGCCGACTTCGTCGGCAAGACGGAGAAATAGCATGCCGGCAGCAGCCGAATTGCCGCTCGCCGGTCTCGTCGTCGTCGACATGAGCCAGTTCCTGTCGGGCCCGTACTGCTCACTCAGGCTGCTCGATCTCGGCGCCCGCGTGATCAAGATCGAGCGTCCGGATGGCGGCGACCTGTCGCGCCGGCTCTATCTCAGCGACACCGAGATCGGCGGCGATTCCACCATCTTCCACGCCATCAACCGGGCCAAGGAAAGTCTTGCCATCGACCTCAAGAACGAGGCCGATCTCGAAGCGTTGCGCGGCCTCCTGGCCAGGGCTGACGTGCTGATCCAGAATTTCCGGCCGGGCGTCATCGAACGGCTCGGCCTGGACTATGAAGCGGTCCGCAAGATCAACCCGCGGCTGGTCTATGCTTCGATCAGCGGCTATGGCGAGGATGGGCCATGGGTCAAACGGCCCGGCCAGGATCTCTTGGCGCAGGCGCGTTCCGGCGTGATGTGGCTGAACGGCGACGAGGATCAGGGACCGGTGCCGTTCGGCCTCGCCATCGGCGACATGCTGGCTGGTGCCGCCTGTGCGCAGGGCATTCTGGCCGCACTGGTGCGGCGCGGCATCACCGGTCAGGGCAGCCATATCGAAACCAGCCTGCTGGAAGCGCTGGTCGATTTCCAGTTCGAGGTGCTGACGACGCATCTCAATGACGGCCGCCGGCTGCCCAGGCGCTCCAGCTTCCGCAGCGCGCATGCCTATCTGTCGGCGCCTTACGGTGTCTACCCGGCCAAGGACGGCTATCTCGCCATCGCTATGACGCCGATCCCCAAGCTGGCCGACCTCTTGTCGCTCAGCGAGTTGGCACCCTATCGCGACAAGCCTGCATCGTGGTTCACCGCGCGCGACGACATCAAGGCGATCATCGCGCAGCGGATCGCCACCAAAACCATCGACGAATGGCTTGATATCCTCGAGCCGGCCGACATCTGGTGCGCCAAGGTACTGACCTGGCCCGAGATGCTGGCAAGCGAGGGGTTTCAATCGCTCGATATGCTGCAGACGGTGACGCGCGAGGATGACGTCTCGATCCTCACGACGAGTTCGCCGCTCCGGGTCGATGGCATCAGGGCCAAGGTCGATCGGGCGGCGCCGCGCATCGGCGAGCACAGTGCCGCCATCCGCGCGGAGTTCGGCCTGTGAGCGTGCCCAAGCTCAAAGGCATGACCTGGAGCCATCCGCGTGGCTACGATCCGATGGTCGCCTGCTCGGCGCTGTGGCAGCAGAAGACCGGTATTGCCATCGAATGGGACAAGCGCTCGCTGCAGGATTTCGAATCCTTCCCGGTCGAGGAACTGGCGCGCGCCTATGATCTCATCGTCATCGACCATCCGCATGTCGGCCAGATCACGGCCGAAGGCTGCCTGGAGCCGCTGGATGTCGCCGGACGCGAGGCGGAACGCACGGCCCTTGCCTCGGGCAGCGTCGGCCAGTCCTATCCGAGCTACAACTGGCAAGGACGGCAATGGGCTTTCCCGATCGATGCGGCAACCCAGGTCCAGGCATGGCGGCCGGATGCGATCGAGGCGCCACCGGCGCGCTGGAGCGAGGTGCTCGATCTCGCCCGGCAAGGCCGTGTGCTGCTGCCGCTGCGGCCGCCTCACGTGTTGATGGTGTTTTACACATTCGCAGGCAATCTCGGCCGTCCTTGCACCACCGATCCATCCCACGATCTCATCGATGTTGACGCCGGTAGCGAAGTGTTTGAAGCAATGCGCGAGATTGCAGCGCTCGTTGATCCGGCTTGCTTGGAGATGGATCCGATTGCCGTCTCGGAGCGCATGGCGGAGGCCGGTTCCAGGTTCGTCTGCGCGCCACTGATCTATGGCTATGTTTCCTATGCGACGACTGGCTTTCGGGCGAACCGGCTGGCCTTTGCCGATGTTCCGGTCATCGGTTCCGGCGGCCCGATCGGTTCGGCGCTCGGCGGCACCGGCATAGCCGTATCAGCCTTTTCCAAAGCCAGGGATGCCGCGATCAACTTTGCCTATTGGGTCTCGAGCGGCGATGTCCAGCGCGGCGCCTATGCCGCCGCCGGCGGCCAGCCCGGCCATGCAGCGGCCTGGGAAGATCAGGCCGTCAATGAAGCGACCGGCAATTTCTACCGGGACACGCGCGCGACACTGGCGGGTGCATGGGTGCGGCCGCGCCATGACGGCTACATGGCGTTCCAGCAGGCCGCGTCCGAACGCATCCTTTCCGGCATGACCTTCCGGCATCAAGCCCGACAGGTCGTTGCCGATCTCAATCGCCTGTTTCGGGAGAGTTCCCCGGTGCAGGTGTCCGGCGCTGCCGGTGGAGGAGCCTGAACCAAACCGAACGGAGGAGAACAAGAATGACAGGAATGATCCGCGGCCTGCTGGCCGCAACGGCGCTTGCCTCGCTTGCAACGGCCGCCTTTGCACAGGATGTGCAAGGCGTCATCGGTGGACTGCCGACCGAACTCAAGGCGCAGTATGACGGAGCGCCCCAGAAGGTATTGCCTTCGGCCTGGGAGAATTTCAACGCGCCGCCAAAGCCGTGGAAATGGTGCCACTCGGAATCCTACCAGGGCAACCCGTGGCGGGTCACGGTGACCAAGGAGTTGAAGCGTCTTGTCGACGGGCTGATCGCCGACGGCACCGTCTCCAGCTTCGAGGTGTCGGATTCCAACAATGATGCCAGCCAGCAGATCAACCAGATCCGCGCCTTCATCGACAAGAAATGCTCTATCATCACGTCGGTGCCGGGCTCGGCGACGGCGCTCGACGATGCCATCGACGCTGCCGCCAAGGCCGGCATTCCGTTCATCACCGCCGCCGGCTCGGTGACCAGCCCGAACGCCATCAATGTCGATTCCAACTATGCGCGCTGGGGCTATGACATGATGACGGCGATCGGCAAGGCGCAGCCGGACGGCGCCAGCATCCTTCTGGTCGAAGGCATCGCCGGCCACCCGATCGTGGTCCAGGAACGCCAGGGCGCGGACAAGGCGCTGGCGGAAAATCCGAAGCTGAAGATCTCGCGCAACGTCAACGGCAACTGGACAGCCAACGTCACCAAGACCGTGGTGCTGCAGGCGATCGCCACCAACCCGGCGCCGATCGATGCGGTGTGGACGACAGGCAGCGAAAGCCGCGTCGTCGCCGAAGCCTTCGCGGAAGCCGGCCGGCCGGCGCCATTGATCACCGGCTCGATCACCGGGGACGCGCTGGGCTACTGGAAGGCCAACCCCGACAAGTACCGCTTCGAAGGCCATGCGGTGCTGCCGCACTGGACCGCGCAAACACTGTTCCGCGTCGGCGAGCGCATGCTCGACGGCCAGAAGCCGAAGCTGAACACGCTGCTGATCCCGATCCCGCCTGTCCACACCGCCGATCTCGGTGCCTGGTACAAGGACTGCATGACGACGGATGCCGTGTCGATCTTCCCGATCCCGCCGAAAGATCCGATGCCGGAGGAATGGCTCGACGCCTATTTCTCGAACCCGGCGCCGACCAAGGGCTGGGATTATTCGAAGGTGCCCGATGCCTGTGCAAAGTGACGCCTGCTAGTCTCTCAGCAGGCCGGCTCCTTTCAGGGAGCCGGCCTGCCAGCATCGAAACGCGACATGCTTGAAATCAAAACCATATCCAAACGCTATGGCGAGACGATCGCGCTCGCGGACGCATCGATCGCGTTTCGGGCGGGAACCATCCACACCATCCTGGGCGAGAACGGTTCGGGCAAGAGCACGATGGTCAAGCTGCTGTCCGGCATCGTCCAGCCGGACAATGGCGCGATCCTGCTGCACGGCAAGCCGTTTTCGGGTGCCAAGCCCTCGGCCTTCCAGGCGCAAGGTTTTGCCACGGTGTTCCAGGAGGTGCTGATCGCGCCGGACTGCAGCGTCATCGATAACATCCTGCTCGGCCTCGACGGGCTGGTCCGGCGCGCTGTTCCCCGCAACGAGCGCCGTGACCGGGCGAAAGCCGCGCTGAAGCGCTTCGCGGTTACCGACGTCCCCCTCGACAAGCCAGCCGGCCTGCTGCCGCTTGCCGCGCAGCAATTGGTCGTTCTCGCCCGCGCGATCGTGCGCAACCCAAAGATCCTGATCCTCGACGAGGTCACCGCCGCGCTCGACTTCGCCGATCGCGAATCCGTCTTTTCCCTGATGCGCGCGCAGGCCGGCGAAGGCTGCCTGATCCTGTTCATCACCCACCGCATGGACGAGGTGATGTCGCTGTCGGATCGCATCTCGATCCTGCGCGGCGGCAGCGTCGTGCGCACCGAGGAGCGCGGCGCTTCGACGCCGGCTGAACTTCTCAAGGCGATGGCGCCACGCACGGCGGCGGAGCTGCAGCATGGCTGATCGCGCCGCCCTCGATTTTGGTGGTCTTGCCGTTCGGGACCTTGTCATCGCGCCCGGCGCCAGCCCGATCACGCAGGCAATCGCTCCGGGTGAGATCGTCGGGCTTGCCGGTCTCGATGGTCATGGCCAGGAGCTGTTTCTCAAGATGCTTGCCGGCCTGGAACCGCCCCATGGCGGCTCGATCGAACTCGGTTCATCGGATGCCTCCCGAAAGATTACCGGGTTTCGCAAGGCTGTCGCCAGCGGCATCGCCTATTTGCCGCGCGACCGACGCGCCAACGGCATTTTCCCGACACAGTCGGTGCTCGACAATTTCGCCGTCTCGACCTTGTCGCGCGACACGCGGCTCGGGCTAATCAGCCCGTCGGCACGCAAGGCGCGCTACGACTTCTATCGCGAAAAACTCTCGATAGTGGCGCCCCGGCCCGATGCGCCGATCACCACTCTTTCGGGCGGCAACCAGCAGAAGGTGCTGTTGGCGCGTGCCTTGGCGCTGGAGCCCGCGATCCTGCTCCTCAACGATCCGACGCGTGGCGTCGACGTGGCGACGCGGCATGTGCTCTACGACGTGTTTCGCGGGCTGGCGTCCGACGGCATGGGGCTCGTCATCCTATCCAGTGAAATCGAGGAGATTCTTCTCCTGTGCCAGCGCGTGCTGGTGTTCCGTGAGAATGAAGTCGCGGCCGAGATCTCTGGCGACGCGCTCACCACCGACAGCGTGATATCAGCCATGTTCGGACGTGCGGCATGAACCCTGTTGCGCGCCTCCTGTCCCTTGGGCGAAATTTCGGCTTCGCGGTGGTGCTGCTGGTCGTGCTGCTTGCGATCAATCTTATCCTCAGCCCCGGGCGGTTCCAGCCGGGTTCCTGGGGCGCGCTGGTCGGATTGGCGGCGCCCTTGATCGGTGCGGCCATTGCGTCCACGCCTGTCATCCTCGCCGGGCGTGGCGGAATCGACATCTCGGTCGGGCCATTGATGGGCTTCGTCAACGCTCTGACGATCCAGGTGCTGTTCCTCGGCACCGGCATCTCATCGCCCCCGGTGCTCGTTCCGGCTGCATTGCTCGTCGGGGCGCTGGTGGGTGCTGCGAACGGCTTTCTGGCGACAATCGTGCGCATTCAGCCGATCGTCGCGACGCTCGGCACCTATCTGATCCTCACCGGCGTGACGTTAACAATCCTGCCGGCGCCGATCGGTCCCGCACCGGCCTGGCTCAAGGCACTGTCCGGTCCGCTGTCGATGCTGCCGCTGGCGGCGATGTTCATCGTCTGGTGGCTGGTGCGGCGCACCCCTTACTACGACCAGCTTATGGCGGTGGGCAGCGACGACCGTGCCGCCTACACCGCCGGCGTCGATGTCACGCGCGTGCGCTTCATCGCCTATATCATGACCGGCATCCTTGGCGGCTGCGCCGGATTGATGCTGACCGCGCTGATCGGCTCCGCCGATCCGAACATCGGGCCAACTTACACACTGATCGCCATCGCCGCGGTAGCGCTCGGCGGCGTCAGCCTTGCAGGCGGCCGTGGTGGGGTGGCGGGTGCCGCCATCGGCGCCATCGACATCTTCCTGCTGCAAAGCGTGCTGACGACGTTCAACGTCTCGACCTTCGTGCTGCAGATCGCCTACGGCGCGATCCTGGTGCTGGCCGTGATGCTGACAGCGCTGCAGGAACGTCTTGCTATGGGGAGACGCTGACATGGTTTTGCGCCAAAACCTCTTCGCCACAACCAACGCTCGCGTCGTCGGCGCCTTCTGCGTCGCCGCCCTTCTGCATCTCGCCGGCACGATCCTCATTCCTGGCTACTCCGCGCCGTTTGCCATACGCGCCATGCTGGTGCTCGCCTCGCTGCTCGCCGTGGCCTCGATCGGGCAGACGCTGGTCGTCATCATGGGCGGCATCGACCTGTCGATCCCTTTCGTCATTGGCTTTGCCAATGTCGTGGCGGCGCAGCTTTATGGCGATGGCTGGCATTTTGTCCTGGTCTGCGGCCTCGTCGGCGTACTGGCGATCATCATCGGCGGGCTGAACGGGCTGATCTCGCGCAGCCTCGACATCCAGCCGCTCATCGTCACGCTCGGCATCGGCATGGTCGTGCAAGGGCTGGTGCTGTTGTGGACGGCGGGTTTCCCGTCAGGCTCCGCACCGCAAGCGGTATCCAGCTTCGTCTCGATCGGCGGATCGGCCGGACCGCTGCCGGTGCCGTGGCTGGTGCCGAGCCTTGTCGTGCTGGCGGCACTCGTCGTCCTGGTGCTGGAGCGAACGCCCTATGGCCGCCGGCTTTACGCGCTGGGCAGCAATCCGGGCGCGGCGCCGCTGGCGCTGATTGACCCGGTTCGCATGTGGGTCATCACCTATGCGGCAAGCGCTTTCTTCGCCGCCGTGGCAGGAGTGCTGCTGCTCGGCTTCACCGGTTCGGCCTATGGCGATGTCGGCCAGCCCTATCTGTTCCAGACCATCGCAGCCGTTGTCGTAGGAGGTGCAGCACTTGTCGGCGGCCGGGGAAGCTATCTCGGCACGATCGCCGGCGTGCTGGTGCTGACCGAGATCAACACGCTGCTGATCGGCCTCGGCTTCCAGCCCGCAGCGGTGCAGGCCGCGCTCGGCTTCGTCATCGTGCTGCTGGTTTCGCTCTATGGCCGCGAACGGCACGTCTCGACAACCATCTGAAAGGACCAGTCAGTCGAGCCGCCACAGCTTGCGGGCATTGCCGGACAACAGCCTGTCGCGCTCGGAGATGCTGCAGCCCGAGAGCAATGCATGGGTCGCCGCCACCCAGGTCGACAGACCGCCGCCTAGCGTGCAGACCGGCCAGTCGCTGCCCCAGACGACACGGTCCCAGCCGAATGAATTGATGGTGTGCTCGACGTACGGCCGCAACGTCTCAACCGTCCAGCTGCCGGCATCGGCATAGGCGACGACACCGGAGATCTTGCCGATGACATTGGGACGCCGCGCGATCTCGGTCATATGCTCGCGCCACGGATGTTCCGCACTGGCCTTGATGTCGGGCACGCCGCAATGGTCGAGCACGAACTGCACATCCGGCGCCAGATCGGCGAGNATCGGCATAGGCGACGACACCGGAGATTTTGGCCATGACATTCGGGCGCCGGGCGATGTCGCTCATATGCTCGCGCCATGGATGTTCGCTCTTGCCTTTGATGTCGGGGACGCCGCAATGGTCGAGGACGAACGTCACATCGGGTGCCAGGTCGGCAAGCACGATCGCCCTGGGGATCTGGTGCGGCAGCACGACGAGATCGAAGGTCAGGCCGGTGCCGCCAAGCCGCTTTATGCTGGCGCGAAACACCGCACCTTCCGAGAGCTCGTCGGGCACGACGTGGAGGACGCGGCGAAAGCCTTTTACGAACGGGTTTGCCCGCTGCCGTTCGAGATAGGCCGCGAAGTCCCCTTCCTCAGGACGGCAGGACGCGATCACCCCGGCCAGCATGCTGCTGGGCTGCCGTGACAGGCCTTCGACCCGAGCGGTTTCAGCCTCGATGTCGGCCGCATCGACATCGACCTCCATATGCAGCACGCGCTCGACGCCGACACGCTGCGCCTCCACGGCGTAGTCCTCATAGGAGAAATCGCGGTTGAGCGCCGGCACGCCGGCGAGCCAGGGATAGCGCAGGGCCGAGCGATCGATGAGATGCAGATGGGTATCGATGATCATGGTGAGGCTCCTCCCTCTGGCTTTTCAAATCATCTCACGGGGGAATTCTTCATTCAAATAAGAATTCACACCGATGAGCCTACTGCTGATCCAGCAAGGTGCGACAGCTTTTCACACGTTGCCAGCAACAGTTCGATCGTCCTGGTGATGTCGGGCGCGGAAGGCGCGTTGACCACCGTGATGTAGGGAATCGACAGCGCGGCGATCGCCTTGCCGTCGGAACTGCGCACCGGGGCGGACAGGTTGAAGACGCCGGCTGTCTGCATCGAGGCCATCATCTCGTAGCCACGGTCGCGGATCTGGTCGAGACGGGTGAAGAACTCGGTCGATTGCGCCGTCTTGTCGGTGCTGCGGACGTGTTCGGAAATCATCATCTGGCGCTCTTCCGGTGAGCGGAAAGCGAGCAGCACATGTCCCGAGCCGGTGTCGAACAGACTGATATGGGAGCCGACCCGGATCGATATGCCCCAGTAGTTCGGTGCTTCTTGCTGGCCGATGACGACGGCAGAACCGCGATCAAAAACAACGAGTTGGTTGGCCTGCTGCGATGTCTCGGCAAGCTCACGCATCAGCGGCGTCGCATAGGAGACCAGCCGCCGAACCGGCGCGTGCAACTGTGCCAGACCGAACAGCTTGAGCGTCAGCGAATAGCGGTCGCCGTCGAGCCTGGTGACATAGCCGCGCCGCACCAGCCGGTCGAGCATACGGTAGAATTCGTTGGGGCTGCGGTCGAGTTTCTTGGCGATTTCTGCCTGGGTCAGGCCGCCGTCGACGCCCGCCAGCAGTTCAAGGATATCGAGCCCCTTGTCGAGCGCCGGCGCGCGATAGCGCTCGTCTTCGCTGTCGTCCATGGGCTCATCCTCCAGTGAATTTCACCCTTCATATATGCAGGAACGTGCGCGGCGGAAACAAATTTCGCCTTGACGTGTCTATGAATGTTTTGTTTGTATATGAATGTAGCACTTCTTGTCATCAGACGAGTTGCGGTCGCCGCGGAGGCGGCACCAAGGGAGGATAACGATGAACAGACTGCTGTCCGGCGTGTGCGCCGGTGCATTGTTGCTCGCGTCAGGTGCGGGCGCTGCCCTTGCCGGCGACCTGCCCGGCAAGTTCGAAGGCGTGACCGTCGACGTGAAGCTGATCGGCGGCCAGCAATATGAAAAGCTCTACGAGCGCATTCCCGAATGGGAGAAGGCGACCGGCGCCAAGGTCAACATCCTGACCAAGAAGAACGGCTTCGACATCGACAAGGAGCTCAAGTCCGACATCGCCTCGGGCAGCACCAACTGGTGCGTCGGCTGGAACCATTCGTCCTTTGCGCCGCAATATACGGGCCTTTACACCGACCTCAGCAAATTGCTGCCCAAGGAAGAGATCGACGCTTTCGTGCCGTCGACGATCACGTCCGCAACCATCGACGGCAAGCTGGAGATGCTGCCGCGTGCGCAGTTCGACGTTTCGGCGCTCTACTACCAGAAGAGCCTGTACGAGAACGCCGACAACAAGACCAAGTTCAAGGCGAAGTACGGCTATGATTTGGTGCCGCCGGACACCTGGAAGGAAGTGACCGACCAGGCCCAGTTCTTCGCCAACCCACCCAATTTCTACGGCACGCAGTTCGCCGGCAAGGAAGAGGCGATCAACGGCCGCTTCTACGAGATGGTTGTCGCTGAAGGCGGCGAGTATCTCGACAAGGACGGCAAGCTGGTCTTCAATTCCGAGGCCGGCATCCGGGCGCTCGACTGGTTCGTCAACCTCTACAAGGCCAAGGCCGTACCGGCCGGAACCACCAACTATCTCTGGGACGATCTCGGCCAGGGCTTTGCGTCCGGCACCGTCGCCATCAACCTGGACTGGCCGGGCTGGGCTGGCTTCTTCAACGATCCGAAGTCGTCGAAGGTCGCCGGCAATGTCGGCGTGAAAGTCGCGCCGAAGGGCTCGTCCGGCAAACGCACCGGCTGGTCGGGTTTCCATGGCTTCTCGGTGACCGAGAATTGCCCCAACAAGGAGGCCGCGGCTTCCCTGGTGTGGTGGCTGACCAACGAAGACAGCCAGAAGCTCGAGGCCGCCGCAGGCCCGCTGCCGACCCGCACCGCGGTGTGGGACTGGGATTTGAAGCAGGCCGAAAACGATCCTTACAAGAAGGAGGTTCTTACCGCCTTCCAGGAAGAGGCCAAGCACGCGTTTGCCGTGCCGCAGACGCCTGAATGGATCGAGATCTCGAACGCCGTCTATCCCGAATTGCAGGCGGCGATCCTCGGTGACAAGACCTCCAAGCAGGCACTGGACGATGCGGCCGCCAAGGCGACGCAAATCCTCCAGGACGCCGGCAAGCTCTAGAAACGGGCTCCCAAGGCTGCCTCCCCCATCGGAAATGGGGGAGGCGATCGTGTTTCGCGGCCAGCGATTTACGCTAACCCATCGCCCCCGGCCCACTCACGGCCGTCCAAATGCAAACACCTCAAGGATTCTGATGAAGGGCTTCAAGCCATCCGCGCCATTCCTGCTGCTGCTTCCGGCCATGATCGTGCTGGCGGCGGTTGTCGTTGTGCCGTTGCTGTTGTCCCTTTACTCCAGCTTCACGCCGTTCCGCCTGACGCGGCCCGAAACGTTCTACGTCTTCATCGGCATCCGGAACTATCTTTCGATCCTGTCCAACACTGATTTCTGGTGGGCGTTCGGTCGCACGGTGCTGCTGCTGACCATCGCGCTCAATCTCGAAATGCTGCTTGGCCTTGGGCTTGCCATGCTGGTCGAGAAAGCGACACGCGGCCAGCGCATCCTGCGCACGCTGATGATGTTTCCGATGATGTTTTCGCCGATCCTGGTCGGCTTTCAGTTCAAGTTTATGTTCAACGACAATATCGGCCTGGTGAACAATGCGCTGCAGTCGCTCGGCATCACGCAAGACGCCATACCGTGGCTGATCGAGGGCCATCTCGCCTTCATCGCCATCTCGATCGCCGAGATCTGGTCGTCGACGGCGATCTTCGCCATCCTGATCCTCGCCGGCCTGCTCGCCATGCCCAAGGAGCCGATCGAGGCGGCGCGGGTCGACGGCTGCACGCCGTGGCAGACATTCCGCTATGTGACGTGGCCGTTCGTCATGCCTTTCGCGTACATCGCCATGACCATTCGCTCGCTCGACGTCGCGCGCGCCTATGACATCGTCAAGATCATGACCGATGGCGGACCGGCGGGCCGCACCGAACTGCTATGGACCCTGGTGGCCCGCACCGCCTACAGCGACGGGCGCATGGGCATGGCCAACGCCATGGCCTATTTCTCGATCCTGCTGTCGATCGCCTTCACTGTCTACTTCTTCAACAAGCTCGCCGCGGCGCGCACGCAGATCGGTGCGGAGTGGTGATGGACGAGAATTCTTCCGCCCGCCTGAAGCGCCGGCTGCTGGGCGTCGTCTATCGCATCGGCCTGTTCCTGGCGATGCTGACCATCTGCCTGCCGGGCCTGTGGATCGTCATCTCGTCGCTGCGGCCGGCGGTCGAGATCATGGCCAAGCCACCGGTGTGGATCCCTCAGGAGATCTCGTTCGACGCTTATGTCGCCATGTTCTCAGGCATCGGCAAGGGCGGCATCCCTGTCATCGAATATTTCCGCAACTCGCTGATCATCTCGGTGACCTCGACAGTCATTGCGGTGGCCATCGGCATGGCCGGCGGCTATGCCTTCGCGCGCTACCGCTTCCGCGGCAAATCCAGCGTCTTCCTCAGCCTGATGCTGACGCGCACCGTGCCGGGCATTGCGCTCTCGCTACCGCTGTTCTTCCTCTATGTGCGGCTTGGCATCATCGACACGCATTTCGGGCTGATCCTTGCCTATGTCGCGCTCAACGTGCCGTTCACCATCTGGCTGATCGACGGCTTCTTCCGCCAGGTGCCCAAGGACCTCGCGGAGGCGGCGCAGATCGATGGCTGCACGCGCTGGCAGGCGTTCTGGCAGGTCGAGTTCCCGCTTGCCGGACCGGGCATCGCTTCGGCCGCCATCTTCGCCTTCCTGACCTGCTGGAACGAGTTCGCGCTGGCCTCGCAGCTGACCCGCTCGGTGAGCGCCAAGACGCTGCCGGTCGGCCTGCTCGATTACACGGCCGAGTTCACCATCGATTGGCGTGGCATGTGCGCGCTGGCCGTGGTGATGATCATTCCGGCGCTCACCCTCACCTACGTCGTCCAGAAACACCTTGTCGGCGGCCTGACCTCCGGCGCGGTGAAAGGCTGATACCATGGCAACCGTTACCCTCACCAAGCTGACCAAGCGCTACGGCAACATCGGGATCGTGCACGGCATCGATCTCGACATCGCCGACCGCGAATTCATCGCGCTGGTCGGCCCGTCCGGCTGCGGCAAGTCGACGACGCTGCGCATGATCGCCGGGCTGGAAGAGATCAGTGCCGGCTCGATCGAGATCGGCGGGCGCGTCGTCAACGACCTGCCGCCGCGCTCGCGCAACATCTCGATGGTGTTCCAGTCCTATGCGCTCTATCCGCACATGACGGTGCGCGAGAATCTCGGCTTCTCGCTGAAGATCGCCGGTGCCGCCAAGGAAGACATGGACCGCCGTGTCGCCGAGGCCTCGGCCATTCTTGGCCTCGACACACTGCTGGACCGACGCCCCTCGCAACTCTCCGGCGGTCAGCGCCAGCGCGTCGCCATGGGCCGCGCCATCGTGCGCGATCCTGACGTCTTCCTGTTCGACGAGCCGCTTTCCAATCTCGACGCCAAATTACGCACGCAGATGCGCACCGAGATCAAGAAGCTTCATGCCAAGGTGCAATCGACGGTGATCTACGTCACCCATGATCAGGTCGAGGCGATGACGCTTGCCGACCGCATCGTCATCATGCGCGACGGCCATATCGAACAAGTCGGCACGCCCGACGAGGTGTTCCGGCAGCCGGCGACGCGCTTCGTCGCAGGCTTCATCGGCTCGCCGCCGATGAACCTGCATGAAGCCACGATCGATGATGGCCAGATGGTTTTCGCCAGCGGCGAAAAGCTGCCGCTGCCCGCCCAGTTCAAGACCAACGTCGCCACCGGCGACAAGGTCGTGTTCGGGCTGCGGCCGGACGACATCTATCCGACCGGCCATGGCATCAGCTCCGGTGGTGCGGCCGATGTCCACCAGATCGAACTGCCGATCACGGTCACCGAACCGCTCGGCAACGAGACACTGGTGTTCGTCGAATTCAACGGTACGGACTGGGTGTCGCGCATGCTGAACCCGAGGCCACTGCGGCCGGGCGAGCGGGTCGCCATGAGCCTCGACATGTCGCAGGCGCACCTGTTTGCCACCGAGACCGGAAAGACATTGCGGAGCTGATCGGCATGGCCAAAATTGAGAAAGTCGACCTTCGGATGGTGGACCTTGTGCCCAAGGTCAAGCGCACCGACGCCATCCAGAGCTTCGTCAGCCAGGAAACGCCTATCGTCACCATCACCGATTCCGACGGTGCGGTCGGCACCGGCTACAGCTACACGATCGGCACCGGCGGCTCGTCGGTGATGCGGCTTTTGTCCGACCATCTGGTGCCGCGCCTGATCGGCCGCGACCCCGACATGATCGAGGCAATCTGGCACGATCTCGAATTCGCCACGCATGCCACGACCATCGGCGCCATCACCGCCATCGCCATCGCGGCCATCGATACAGCACTGTGGGACCTACGGGCAAAGAAGCAGAACCTGCCTTTGTGGAAGCTGGCCGGCGGCGCCAAGGACCGCTGCCCGCTGTACACGACCGAAGGCGGCTGGCTGCACATCGAGACGCAGGCGCTGGTCGACGATGCGCTGGCCGCCAAGGCCAAGGGCTTTCGCGGCTCGAAGGTGAAGATCGGCAGGCCGCACGGCTCGGAAGATCTGGCGCGCCTGTCGGCGGTGCGCAAGGCGGTCGGCGACGGCTACGAGATCATGACCGACGCCAATCAGGGCTTTTCGGTCGACGAGGCGATCCGGCGCGCGGCAAGATTACGCGACCTCGACCTCGCCTGGATCGAGGAGCCACTGCCGGCCGACGACATTGACGGGCATGTGCGGTTGTCGAACTCGACGCCGACGCCGATTGCCATCGGCGAGTCGCTCTACTCCATTCGCCATTTTCGCGAGTACATGCAGAAAGGCGCCTGCTCGATCGTGCAGGTCGATGTCGGCCGCATCGGCGGCATCACGCCCTGGCTCAAGATCGCGCACGCGGCGGAGGCCTTCGACATTCCGGTCTGCCCGCATTTCCTGATGGAGCTGCATGTCAGCCTGACCTGCGCTGTTCAGAACGGCCGATATGTCGAGTACATTCCGCAACTCGACCAGTTGACCGGCAAGCGCCTCCGCATCGAGGATGGCCAGGCGCTGGCGCCCGACGAACCCGGCATCGGCATCGATTGGGACTGGGACGCGGTCAAGGCCATGAGCATCGCCGAATTCACCACGGCGATCACGAAATAGGAGAATGATATGCAGCGGATGGGAATGGTTCTGGGGCTGAAGCCGGAAAAGGTCGAGGAGTATGTCCGCCTCCATGCCGCCGTCTGGCCCGACGTGCTGGCCATGATCTCCGCCTGCAACATCAAGAACTACTCGATCTACCTGAAGCGGCCGGAGAACGTGCTGTTCAGCACCTTCGAATACCACGGCAGCGACTACGAGGCCGACATGGCGAAGATGGCGGCCGATCCGAAGACGCAGGAATGGTGGGCGGTCTGCATGCCGTGCCAGGAGCCGCTGGCGACGCGCAAAGAGGGCGAGTGGTGGGCCGAGATGGATGAGGTCTTCCATCATGACTGAAGGCGGTTTCGACCCTGCCTTGCTCGTTCAATCCTGGCCAAAACCCTCCAAGCCCCGGCAGATCGTCACCTTCGGCGCCGGATCGATCGTCGGCGACGCGCATTTCCCGGCCTACCGGAAGGCCGGCTTTCCGGTTGCCGGGCTTTATGATCCTGATCATACCAGGGCCGAAAAGCTGGCCAGCCAATGGGGCGTGACGGCCTTTGGGTCGGTCGAAGAAGCTGCTGCCGTCGAGGGCGCGATCTTCGACCTTGCCACCCCGCCGTCGCGTCATGCCGATGTGCTGAAGTCCTTGCCTGATGGCGCGGTGGCGCTGATCCAGAAGCCGATGGGCAGCAATCTTGCCGAGGCGACCGCGATCCTCGAGATCTGCCGCGCCCGGAAGCTGCACGCAGCGGTGAACTTCCAATTGCGCTTCGCGCCGATGATGCTGGCGCTCAAAGATGCCGTCGGCAAGGGCTGGCTCGGCGAGATCGTCGACTTCGATGCCTGGCTGGCGCTGGCGACACCGTGGCAGCTTTGGGAATTCCTGCTCAAGGCGCCGCGCGTCGAGATCGCCATGCATTCGATCCACTATCTCGACCTGATCAGGCAATTGCTCGGCGACCCCAAGGGCGTGCACGCTAAGACGCTCGGCCATCCCAATCATGCCGTGGCGCAGACGCGCACCAGCGCCATTCTCGACTATGGCAACACCATGCGCTGCGCGCTGTCGATCAACCACGACCACAAGTTCGGCCGCCGGCACCAAGCCTGCGAGTTCCGCATCTGCGGCACCGAGGGAGCAGCCTATCTCAAGTTGGGTCTCAACCTCGATTATCCCACAGGTGAGCCGGATGTGCTGGAAATCTATCCGAAAGGCGGGACGGACTGGATCGCAGTGCCCTTGGCCGGCGAGTGGTTTCCCGACGCCTTCGTCGGCCGCATGGCCAATGTCCAGCGTTTTGCCACCGGAGAAGATGCTACGCTGATCAGCCCGGTCGAGGACGCGTGGAGCACGATGGCGCTGGTCGAGGCGGCGTATCAGTCGAGTGCGGCACCGGCGACGCCGATTGCGGAAAGACCCTGATGGAACGGATTCAGTATTTCGAAGACTATGAGATTGGCGCGTCGCGCCTGACCAGCGGCCGCACCATCACCGAGACCGACTTCATCGTCCATGCCGGCCACACCGGCGATTTCTTCCCGCACCACATGGACGCCGAGTTCATGAAGACGACGCCATTCGGCCAGCGCATCGCGCACGGCACGCTGGTGTTCTCGGTCGGCATCGGGCTGACGGCAACCGTCATCAATCCTGTTGCCTTTTCCTATGGCTATGACCGGCTGCGCTTCATCAAGCCGGTGTTCATCGGCGACACGATCCGGACGCGCACGACAATTACGGCCAGGGAAGACGACCCGAAGAGGCCGGGGGCGGGACGGGTGATCGAACGCTGCGAGGTGATCAACCAGCGCGGCGAAGTGGTGCTGGCGGCCGACCACGTCTACATCGTCGAACGCAGGCCGGCGCAGGGCTGAAGCCCATCGCATGCCCATGAGCCACGCCGTCAGGATTCTCGCGACAGGCCATCTTCCCTGATCGCGCGGACCAGCGTCTCGCTTCCTTCGCGAAGATGCTGCCTCAGAATGCTTATGGCCCTGTCGCCGTCGCGCCGCCGGCAGGCGGCCAGCAGCTCGCGATGCTCCGTCTGCGAGCGGCTGCGATAGTCCAGGTTCGACAGCAGGATGCGGACGTAGCGATCGGCGGCATTGTGGTGCGCCTCGATCAGGCCGAGCAATCGATGGTTGCCACAGGCATCGTAGAGAGCCAGATGAAAGGCACGGTTCAGCGCACCCCATCGGCCGACATTGCGCTCCGCGTCGATCTGGTCGAGCACCTGTTCGGCCTCGTCGAACTTCGCGCCGGAGAGGCTGGGTACCGAAAGCCGGAGCGCCTCGCTTTCGAGCAGCTCGCGTAGCGCGTAGATTTCACTGATCTCGGCGCCGTCCATCCGGGCGACCTGCGCGCCTTTTGTGGGATGAATGGAAACAATACCTTCGGCTTCCAATTGGCGAAGGGCGTCACGAATTGGCATGCGGCTGAAGCCAAACTGCTCGGCCAATTCATCCTGGCGCAGCGGCGTGCCCGCCCTGATGGTTCCACTGGCAATCGCTTCGCGCAGGACATTGGCGACCTGTTCGGCCACGGTCCGCGGCCCCTGCATCACGCTTTCCGCAAATCCTCGCAATCGATGCTCCCCGTTTTCACACAGCATCGAGCCTAATTGAAAAACCCATGCGGATATAGGTATGCCCGTATACACACTGCCCGCGCCAAGCAGACTTCCTCCGCAAGACGCCACCCGCCTCCGCAAGGCAACGTCCCGATTCGCGCATATGAGACGATCGTCTGAAGCACTGAAGGCGCGGCTCGCCCAGCCCTGCGGGCTTTCAGCCAGTCTGCGGCAGGTCAAGCGCGGAGCGCATCCGCCCGACACCACGCTTGTAGAGCATCGCGCCTTGAGCTGGGGCGAGCAGATCAGCATGCGGCGTGAAGTCGGCAACGCACTTGTTGAAGGCGATCTCGCCACACCCGGGAACCAGGCAGTCGAGCTTTCCCTTCGGACACTGACTGAACTTGCAGAGCCGGCCCAGATATCTGTCGCTGCCGGGTTCGATCAGAAAAACGTCTAGCTGGTGATCGGCAACGCTGATCCCTGTTCCCTTCTCAAACGCCTCACGCAGGGCAAGAGCGGCGGCGCGACGCAGTTCGCCTAGACGAGCCTGCGAGTCAAGCCAAAGCGCCAGGTCGAGATCGCTACATTCATGCCAGACCTCGATCCGAGCGCGCCGGAATTCGCTGAAGCGCGGCACCTCTTTCCAAAGCGGCTTCGCGACAGAGCCGATAACGGCCACCGCCCCCACCTCTCGAAAACGCGTCCAAGCATCGGTGACGACATCCGCCGCCGCGCGGAACTGCTGCTGGCGTTCCAGCATGTAGCGATTTTGCTCGTCAATCGCCGCGCGCCGCATGTCAGGCCAACAGTTTCATGAAATTGCGCTTGCGGCCGAAGCGGTCTTTCACATCCGCCAGATACGCGGCATGTTCGGACGCGCCGCGCAGGCCGGCCATACGGCCGATCAGGGTTGACGCTTCTGCATAGGCGCCGTTACCGCCAAACTGGGCCAGTTGGTTTACGCGTTCCGCATAGATCTTCAGTGCCTCGCGCGGATGCGTGGCTTCACTGACCTGCGCGAGCTTTTCCTTCAGTCCTTCGGAAGCGCCATGTGCGCGCGTGTTCGCCCACGCCAGATCAAACTGCTTCTCCTCAATCAAGATGCTGATGAGCAGATCGGCCGGATAATGCCAGGCGGACGGCTTCTCGCGCGCTAGCCTGGACTGGAGGCGCTCGATTACTCGATCGCGCGTCGCCGTGCCCGTCTTGCACAGCCGTTGATACAGTCCGAAGCTCGGTGCCTTCTCGAATGCGCGCCACAGATGCGCTTCGGCGTCCGCATCGCGACCGGCCGTGGTCAGCAGGTCGACTACAAAGGAAATGAGCCGCTCGTCGGGTCGATCATCCTCGAACACCCACAGGCCGTCCTCGGCCCTGCGCAAAGCCTCTTCGGCGCGACCGTGCGAGAGGCAGAATTTGGCGACTTGCAGATAGGCTTGCTGTGAGGACAGATGCTTGGCGCGAAGGGCGATGCGTGCCTCGAGGTCGCCATCGCGGTCAGCAAAGAAGTCGAGGATTTCCTGCAGCCTGAAATGGTCGCCGGACAGTCCGTGACCTATCCGATTCTTGCCGGCGGTTGCGGGCAGTTCATTCCAGGCTTCGTTGGCCAGGCGACGGTATTCGGCCAATCCTTCCTCGCCGAGGATATCGCCATAGCGCTCAGCCGCGCCACCGAAGGTGTCGTAGCCACCATTCATCTCGCGCGCGAACAGGTCACGCGCCAGGGACAAGGGTTCGCAAGGCGCCTCCGAGACAGCGTTGCAGTGAATTTCGCATGCCCGGTCGAGAAGTGGGGCGCAATGGCCATCGGAATCGTCCACGACCTCGATGGCAGCCTCGATCCGATCGATGGCTCGCATAGCGAGCCGTATAACGATGCCCGCATGCTTGCTCGAGACCGAGGCGATCACATCGAGCGCCTCGTCCACACCTTGGGCCCAGTCGGGCGCCTCGCGGTAATCTATGAAGCCATTCGTGGCGGTTGCGCCGTCGATCATCTTGCCGAGACGCGCCTCGATGGCCGCCTCGTCGCCGTCTTGCGTAGTCAGCGTGGCCATTTCCAGCCTACGCAACAGGATAGGATCGCGCTCGACGACATCCATGATCATATCGACAAGCGCCGCCTTGTTCTTGCCTTCCAGATGTTCGCGTATACGCGTGAACACATCGATGCTTTGCGCTTCCGTGTCGCTGCCCATCGCGTTTGCCGCCAGCGCCGTCGCCACCAAATGCTTGCAATAGCCCCAGTCGCCGAAGGCGCGGCAGGAACACGAACCGTCGACCGACTCGCCACGCCCCGTCAGTTCAACACGGTAGTCCTCCGTGCCGGCAACCTGCGCCAGCACGCGCTTGGGCCCAACGGTCAGCAGTTGCACCAGCCCGTCACGCCAGTAGGCCTCGCCGCGCGAGTACACCTTGGTGCCGACAAGATCGCGCAGGGCATCGACATCGAAACGGGGTCGGCTGTTCTTGCGGTTCATAGTGGCGGCTGGAGCCTCGAGTCAGCCGAGATGAGACGCAGGGCTTCGTCCAACGTAACGGTCGCATGCAGCCGCCCACATGCTCCGGTGTGCCTGTGCCACATGAGGTCGAACCGGGTCTCGGCGAGATGCTCCTCCACATGATCGAGCCGGGCGAAGGGAGCGTTGAATTCTTCACCGTCATCCGAACGGTAGCGCGCTGAGAAACCGTATTTGCTTCCTCGCCACTTGCCGAAAATGTCTAGCGGATGGTCGAGCCGATTCGGCTGGCCGTGGATGAACCGAGGCTTCAGAACCTCGGCGATGAAACGCTCGCAAGTGGCAGCCATGGCCAGCTTCTCGTCAGCCGAAGGCTTCTTAACCCACACCATCGCGTTTTCCCGTTTCGCCAGCGCGATCATTTCCCACTATCCGCCGCCAAGAGCGCTGTGGGGCTGCCCTCAGCCATACGGTATCGCCGTTCATGATAATCGACCGATCCGGCGAGGCAATCCTTTTTGAACGCAGAATGCATCTGGCATCATTTGCGAGAATTACCCGATCGAACATGACCGCTGACCTGCACGCCGTCCTCGGCACGCAGGTACAGGAAGCCGGGGACGGACAGCAACGGGATGACCGCGGTCAGCAGGAACACCTGGTGGAAGCGTTCCGCTGTCACGATGTGGGTTTCTCCTGCGACAAGGCCCAGCACCATGGCGGCGATCGAAACGCCCAGGGAAACGCTGAGTTGCTGCAGGACGCCGCCGAGACTGGTGGCGCGGCTGAGCTTGTCGGCCGGCAGGTCGGCGTAGGAAAGCGTGTTGGAGGTCATGAACTGCGCCGACCGGATGACCCCGAAGACAAAGGCGTAAAGGCCGATCATCCAGTGCGGCGTATCGGCTTCGATCAAGGCGAAGCCCCCGACAGCGGCGGAACCAACCACCGCGCTGCCGATCAGCACGACATTGAAACCGAAGCGCCGCAACAGCGGCGACAGCAGCGGCCGAATGAGCAAGGCGCCGAAGCTGCCGACGAATGTCAGCGAGCCCGAGGTGACCGGGCTCATGCCAAAGCCGACCTGCAGCATCAGCGGCAACAGGAAAGGCACGCCATTGAGGCCAACGCGGCACAGGCCGCCTGCGAGCGTACCGACCCAGAACGAGCGAAATCGAAACAGTGTCAGATCGACTGCCGGTGCAACGACGCGGCGCGCATAGCGCCCGAAGGCGAGCAGCAGCAGGATCGCCGCGGCCAACACCAACGCTGTCGCCGAAACGGAGATGATTGGCCTACCGATGCTTTCCAGTCCGAACTGCAGCAGCGCGACTCCGCATCCGACCATCAGGAACCCGGCAAAGTCGAAGCGTTGCACCGCTTCCTCGCGGAAATCGTCGACGAAGCGCAGCGCCGCCAGAATGCCGAGGCAACCGAATGGCACGTTGACATAGAATATCCAGCGCCATGAGGCATAAGTGGTCAANGCCAGAATGCCGAGGCAACCGAATGGCACGTTGACATAGAATATCCAGCGCCATGAGGCATAAGTGGTCAACAGGCCGCCGAGCAGCGGCCCGATCACAGGCCCCATGATGGCGGGCAAGGTCGTGTAGGTCATGGCGGTGATCAGCCCGCTGCGTGGGAAGCTGCGCAGCAGGATCAGCCGCCCGACCGGCGTCATCATGGCGCCGCCCAGCCCCTGCAGGGCGCGCATCGCCAGCAGCATGCCGAAACTGTTGGCCATGCCGCACAGCGCCGAGCCGAGGGTGAAGGTGAAAAGCGCCAGCGCGAACACTTTTCGCGCACCGAACCTGTCGGCGAACCAGCCGCTGACGGGAATGAATACGGCCAGCGTCAGAATGTAGGTGGTGATCGCCAGGTTCAGCCTGACGGGCGTCGTGTCGAGACTGCGTGCGATGGCGGGGATCGCGGTGGTGATGATGGTGGAATCGAGCTGCTCCATCAGAAAGGCGATGGCGACGATGATTGGGATGATCAATCTCAGCCTCGGGTCGCGCTCGGTGGCAAATTGAGGCTGTTCCAATTCTATTGCCAATTCCGTCATGCAAGCGGCTGCTCTATTCCAGGTGGCGCGTCCGCGTTCAAAGGCAAGGTCGCCTTCCGTGCGGCAAGCCAGCCGAGGCCCGATCACACGGCCTGTCTTATGGTCCGACAAGCAGGCAAGCGGTAGTCATTTCCTCTTTGATGGAAGTCAACAAATTTTGACTGCCGACCCCTTCGAGAGGAGATCGGCAGGACAGCGCATTGGGAGTCCGAACTGCCGTCGCCAGGCACATTTGCGTTTCAGCGGACGCCCGTCCCGATTTCGTGAAGGAACGTGTCAGGTAAGAGGCCGTCTTACCGCCGCCATGAGCGCTTGCGTCTTGACGGCACAGCGAGATTGAGCCACTTGTCGACTAGTATACAAGTGGTGAGGCCATGCTTGAAGTTCTCGTTCGCGCACCGCAGTCGCTGGAAGTCCGGCAGGGCGCCATGCCAGAGCCCGGCACTGGCGAAGTCGTCGTTCATGTCAGCCGTGCCGGCATCTGCGGCTCCGACATTCACATATTGAACGGCTCCAATCCGTTCGCCGTCTATCCGCGCATCATCGGCCATGAATTCGCCGGCACCGTAACAGCGCTCGGACGCAATGTGACCGGCATAGCGGTGGGAGACCGCGTGGTGGTCGATCCCGTGGTGTCGTGCGGCCACTGCTATCCCTGCCGGGTCGGCCGCTCCAATGTCTGCGCCAACCTCGAAGTGATGGGCGTTCACCGCGACGGCGGTTTTCGCGCCTTCGTGGCGGTGCCGGCGGCAAATGTCATACCGGTTCCAAGGGATATGCCGTTTGGGCTGGCGGCACTGGCCGAGCCGTTTTCCATCGCCGCCAATGTGCTTGATCGTACCGGTTGCGGACCCGAGGACACGGCGCTGATCTATGGCGCCGGCACGGTCGGCGTCACTGTCCTGCAGGTCGCCAAGCTCAAGGGCGCACGCTGCATCGTTGCCGATATCGACGAAGCCCGCCTGGAGCGAGCGCTCCGCTTCGGCGCCGACAGGGTGATTCACTCCGTGCGCGATCCCGTGCCGGCCGCGGTGCGCGGTGAAAATGACGGTCTTGGCCCGACGCTGGTCATTGACGGCGCCGGCATTCCCGCACTTCTTGACGAGGCTTGCCGGCTGGCCAGCCCGGCGGGCCGCATCGGCCTGCTCGGCTTTTCGGACGCCCCATCCAACCTCAGCCAGCAGGAAGTGGTGCGCAAGGAACTGACCATCGTCGGCTCGCGCCTGAACCGCCGGCTGTTGCCGCGCGTCGTCGAATGGCTGGCCGACAAGCGGCTCGATCCGCAAGGCATGATCACACAGGTCTTCGCGGCGACGGAGGCGCGCGCCGCCTTCGACCTGATCGAGAAGGAACCTCAGCGCACGCTCAAGGTCCAGCTGGATTTCTCTTGAGCCGGTTTAGCCCTCGACCAGCGCGATGGCGCGCAGCGGTGATCCGGTGCCGCCTTCGATCGCCAGCGGCAAGCTGATCAGGAAGCACCGAGGCGGCAAGTCACCAAGCCGTGCGAAATTCTCGCCGATCAGGATGCCGGCTGAAAGCAACGTATTGTGCGCCGGGAAATCCTCGCTGCCGAAACAATCGATCGACAGGCAGTCCGAACCGACGATGCGCGCACCGCGCTCGACCAGCAATTCGCTTGCTTGCCGCGACAGGCCGGGCCAGTCGGCGAGAAACGCGGCCGGATCGTCCCAGAACCGGTCCCAGCCGAAACGGAAGAACACGGCGTCGCCCTGCCGTACGCAGCCCTGTTCGGCCTCGAAAGCGAAGATAGAATCCGGCTCGACCGCCTGCCGGGGCGCGCAGTCCCGCGCATCGATCGTCACCATGCGGCCGAAGAAACGCTCGACCGGAATGTCCGAGATGGCAGCACCGCCGCGGATGAAATGGACCGGCGCGTCGAAATGCGTGCCGGTGTGCTCGCTCATAGCCAACGCATGGTTGCAGGCGACGTCGCCGCGGTCATAGGATTCCACCATCTCCTGGCAGTAATGCGGGTGCGTCGGCCACACCGGCATGCCGGGCTTCATCGGATGCGTCAGGTCGACGAAGGAAACTGCCTTTGTTTCGAACAGCCCGGCGAGCGTATCGGTGGCGGGTGTCATCTGACGCGAGGCCTCGGCACGAGAGCGACGATCAGGATGATCAGCACGCCGGTCAAAAGGAAGCGCACGCCTGCCTGGATGCCAAAGGTGTTGAGCATGGTGGACATCAGGTTGAAGAACAGCGCAGCCCCCCATATGCCTACCGCGTTGGCCTGTCCACCGGCGACGCTGGTGCCGCCAAGCACCACCACGGCGATCGATTCCATCAGATAGGCGTCACCCATGTTGAGTGCTGCCCCGCCGCTGAAGCCGGCAAGCAGGAAGCCGGCGAGCGCTGCCGCCGTGCCGCACAGCATATAGGCAATCAACCGCACCCGGGCGACGTTGATGCCGGCGAGCCGCGCCGCCGGTTCGCTCTGGCCGGTGGCCAGCAATTGCCGGCCCCAGACCGTGCGTTTGAGGACGACCATGGCGACCAGCGTCAGCACCATCACCGCGATCGGCATGAATTGGACACCGCCAAGGTTCATCAAGGTAAACCGGGAAAGGCCGGCCGGCGGCTTCAGTGTCGCCTGGCCGCCGAGATTAAAGGCAAGCGACTGGAAGACGAAGCTCCAGGCGAGCGTTGCGATGATCGGCGGCAGCCTGAGCGCGACGATGGCAAGGAAGTTAGCGGCACCCGCGACGGCGCCGACGGCAAGTGCTGCAAGCAGGCCAGGCAGCAGCATGCCGTCGGACCCTTGCATGACCGTTATCGATACATAGGCGGCCAGCGTCAGCACGGATGGCACGGACAGGTCGATATTGCCCGGCCCGGAGGCGACGACGAACATCTGCCCGGTTCCCACCACAACGCTGAAGGCACCGAAGGCGAGCGCCCCCGAGAGCGTGGCGCCGGCGCTGTCGATACCGGAATAGGCTGATGTCACCACCCACATTGCGAGCGCCACGATGAAGCCGTAGGTCCACGGCGCGAGGCTCAATCTTCGGGTCATCGCGCCCGCTCCGACAAAAGCACGCGCCCGGCCAGCACGAGAAACAGGATAACGCCCTGGGCACCAATCTGCCATGTCGGCGGCACCTGCAGGAAAGACAAAAGCGAGCCCGCGAGCGACAGCGTCAGAGCGCCGACCACCGTGCCGACCGGCGAGACGACGCCACCGGTGAAAGCGCCACCGCCGAGGATCACCGCGCCGACGCCGAGCAGCGTATAGGCCGGCGCGACATTGGCGTCGCCCGATGTGGTGAGGCCGGTCAGCGTCAGCCCGGCCAGACAGGCGAGCAGGCCGGCGGCGGCATAGACAGCGACGCGGATGCCGACAACGGACCAGCCGGCGCGCTGGACGGCGCGCGGATTGCCGCCTGCGCCGCGCAACACCACGCCATAGGAGGAGCGTGAGATGACGAGATGGCCGGCAAGCGCCGCCAGTGCCGCCAGCCAGATCGACAGCGGCATCAAAGGCGGCTGCCAGCTCATGAAGGCGGCAAGCCATGCGGGTGCCGAGCCACCCGGTGCCGGCAACAGGATGACGGCGATGCCTAGCCAGATGAAGGACATGCCCAGCGTCACGATGATCGAGGGCAATTGCCGAGCATGAATAAGCAGGCCTAAACCGGCATAGGCGGCGATCAGGACCAGGTAGCACAGCGCCGCAATTGCCGGCGCATCCCCGAGATAGAGCGCCGTGATGCAGGTGATCAGCCCGACAAAGGCGCCGTTCGACAGGTCGATGTCGCCCAGCATGATCACCATCATCTGCGCCAGTGCGGCAAAGACCAGCGGCACCGAGAGCTTGAACAGCAGATGGAAGCCGAAATAGCTCATCGCCGCCGGGCGGATGCTGAAGATGATGGCCAGCATGACCAGCAGCGCGATTGCCGGCAGGCCGACCTGCATCGCATTGAGCAAGGCCGAGCGCGGATTGGAAGGAGAACGGGCCGGAACTCGGGCAGGCGCGTCAGACATGGTCGCCTCCGAACGACGCCTGCAGGATACGGCCGGTCTCGATGGCCTCGCCTTCCAACCTGGTCACGGCGCGGCCCTCGCGGAAGACATAGATGCGCTCGCAATTGGTCAGCTCTTCGAGTTCGGTTGTGTACCAGACGAAGGCGCGTCCGTTCTCGGCTTCCGCGCGGATCAGCCGGTAGACCTCCTGCTTGGTGCCGACATCGACGCCGCGCATCGGATCGTCGAGGAAGATCACCTCGGCGTCCGACGACAGCGCGCGGGCGAACAGCACCTTCTGCTGGTTGCCGCCGGACAGCGACAGGATCGGCGTGTCGATCGAAGGCGCCTTGACGTTGAGCCTGTTCGACCAGGTCTCGGCCAGCTTGCGGGCGGCGGCGCCTGAAATCATGCCGCCCCGCGTCAGTGCATTCAGGCTGCGGATGGTCAGATTGTCGGCGATAGACCACAGCGAAAACACGCCTTCCGAGCCGCGGTCGCCGGCGACATAGGCACCCGGCAAGGCCTCGCGTTGCCGGCGCGAGGCATAAAACATCGCGCGCAGCCGCTCGCGCTGGCCGTGGCCGTCGAGCCCGGCGAAGCCGATGACCTCACCCTTGCCGACGTCGATGGTCAGATCTGTGGTGTCGCGACCCGCATGCCGGATAACCGGAGCTTGCACCGAGGCCACCTTGCCGGCCGTGCGCTCACGCGGCCGTTCGATGCTTCCCATCAACTCGACCAGCGCGGCGCGTGACAGGCCGGCGGTCGGCCGCTCGGCGACGACCTTGCCGTCGACCATGACGACGGTGCGGTCGCAGACGGCGAGGATCTCGTTGAGGCGATGGGTGATCAGGATGCAGGCGATGCCACGCCCTGCGGCACGACGAATGTGGGCGAGCAGTTGTTCCGTCGCCTCATGGCCGAGCGCCGAGGTCGGCTCATCGAGAATGACGGCGCGCAATTTGATGCTGGTCTGCGTGAAGGCGCGGGCGATCTCGACCATCTGTCGCTCGCCGATCGGCAGGTCGGCGACCTTCCTGTCGAGATCGATGCCGTGGCCAGGGAAGATCTCGTCCAGCACCGGACCAATCACCTGGCGCGCGCGCCGCCGCCAGCCCAACCCACGCAAGGACCTGTGCACGATGCGGGTGTTTTCCGCCGACGTCAAATTGGCGCAGAGCGACAGTTCCTGGAAGATACAGCGCAGACCGGCCTGCTGGGCACTGGCCGCACTCCAGGCACCGATCTCACGTCCGCCGAGGCGAAAGCTGCCGCTGCTGCGCTCGATGGTGCCGGCCAGCACGTTCATCAGCGTCGACTTGCCGGCGCCGTTGTGACCGACAAGGCCAACGACCTCGCCGGGTTTGAGATGAAAATCCACGCCGCCCAGGGCATGCACGGCATCATAGTGCTTGCGGACATCGCGCACCTCGATGAGGAGGCCGTCGGCATTGACCGTCTCTGCTGCGTCCCTTTTGGGCGACGTGGGATCGTTCATCATTCGGCCATGCTGCTCATTTCGGCGCGGGAACGCCCGGCAGTGGCTCCTTCTTCACGTTGGCGTCGATGATCTTGGCCACCAGCTCCTGCGGGTATTCGGCATTGACCACGCCGCCTGCGGGAACCGTCTTCAGCCAGGCGTCGAGGTCAGGCTGATTGATCTGCAGGAGCGGCACCTCGACGAATTTCGGCACCTGCTTGCCGGCCAGGATCTGCTGCGCGACCCAGAACGCGACCTGCGAGACGCTGGGCGTGGCGCCCAGCGAGAAGGTTTCGTAGCCGCCGGCATCATGCTCCTGCTTCCACAGCGCCAATTCGTCCTGGCGGTTGCCCATGATGATGATCGGCAGCGGCCGGCTGGCGGCCTTGAATGCCTGCGCCGCGCCATAGCCGTCGCCGCCCTGCGTCAGCACCGCATCGACCTGAGGCAACGACGGCAGGATGCCCGACACTTCCTTTTGTGCCACGGTGGCCGTCCACTGACCATAGACCTCGCCGACAGCCTTGTAGCTGGCGTGCGCCTTCATCGCTTTCTCGACGCCCTCATGCAGGCGCTTGTCGAAACCGTCGCCGGCCATACCGCGGATCTCGAGGATGTTGGCCGGCTTGTCGCCGAGCTTGCTGGAGATGAAATCCAGTTCGGCCTTGGCATAGGAATCGAGGTTGTAGTCGACGACATAGGCGCAAGGCTCGGTGACGCCGCTGGCGAAGGCGACGACCGTGATACCGGCATTGCAGGCATCCTTGATGGCGCCATTGAGTGCGGTGTCGGAGCCGGCAAGGACGATGATCGCATCGTAGCCCTGCAGGATCAGGTTCTCGATCTGGCTCGCCTGTTCGGTCACCGAATTGTTCGAGCTGACGACGGCTGTTGCGGCGATCTGCTTGTCGGCCACGGCCTTGGCGCCCATTTCCTCGAAGCTCTTGATCATCACCTGGCGGAAGGAATTGCCGGCGTAGGAATTGCTGAAGGCGATCTTCTTGGCCGAAGTGTCGCCCTTGGCGACGCCTTCATAGGCGCGCGCGTCCAGCGCTGCAAAGCTGGTGCAGCCGAGCATGGCTGCAATGAATAAGGCTGTGGTCTTGCTCATTGTTGTTCTCCTCCGGTTGAAAGTCATAGCGTCCTCCCGACGATCCTTTCGAACGGAAAATGTCAGCCCAGCCCGAGATCAGGCACGGCATCGTTCAAATGGTCGGCGAAATTAGTGTTGGGCAGCAGCGGATACCAGCCCGGACGGCCGGGATCGCGGTCGTAGGCATAGCCGCCCAGCGAGCGATAGAGTTCGGCATAGGTGGCGAGTTTGTCACGATCGAGTTCGACGCCGAGGCCCGGTGCCTCCGGCACCGCGATCGCACCATTCTCGTAGAGCATCTTGCCGCCGACGATGATGTCGTCGGCAAGGTGGTGATAATGCGCGTCGGCGGTGAAGACGAGGTTGGGCAGCACTGCGCCAAGATGCAGCATGGTGGCGAGCTGGATGCCGAGTTCGCCAGAGGAATGCACCGCAATACCGAGACCGAACGTGTCGCAGATCTGCGCCGCGCGCACGCAGGCGCGGATGCCGCCCCAGAAGGTGGTGTCGAGCAGGATCACGTCAACCGCAGGGTCGCGCACATTGGTGGCGAGCTGTTCGAAATCGATGACGATGGTGTTGGTGGCCAGCGGGATGGAGAGCTTCTCGCGCAAGCGGCGCATGCCGGCCAGGCCCCAGGTCGGGTCCTCGAAATAGTCGTTCCTGAGATCGGAGATGGCTTGGCCGAAACGCAGCGCCTCTTCGACCGACAGGGCTGCGTTCGGATCGTAGCGCAGCGTATCGGCAGGAAATTCGGCGGCGAGCGCCCTGAAACATTCCAACTCATAGTCGGGGTGAAACACGCCGGCCTTGAGCTTGTGGGCGTGAAAACCATGTTCGGCCTTGAGCGCGCGGGCATGCTCGAGCAATTGATCGATGGTGCGGACTTCGCCCTTGCCGCTGCGGCGGTCGGCATAACGGAAGAACAGATAGGAGGCGAAGCCGATCCGGTCGCGCACGCGCCCGCCAAGCAATTGGTAGACCGGCACGCCGAGCTTCTTGCCGATGATGTCGAGACAGGCGAATTCCAGCGCTGCGTGCAGCTGCGTGCGGTTGTTGTAGAGCGACGCCGTCGGATTGCAGATGGCGTAGCGCATCCGGTTGAGATCGAAAGGGTCATGGCCGACCAGGTAGGATTTCAGGCCGGCGAAAGCGAGTTCGGCGCCGGCGCCACCACCGCCCATCTCGCCGAGCCCAACAATGCCTTCGTCGGTCTCGACCTCGACCACGGTGCGGACAAAGCGTCCCCAATGCGTACCGTTGCTGTGCCGCAATGCTGCTTCCAGCGGAACGGTGATGGTGGTCGCCTTGATGTCCGTGATCTTCATGCCGGCTCCTCTCCCCTAGCCTGCTGGCGTCATACACACTACCATGGTAGTATGTCAACACAGCTTCAATCCTGCTTGCCGCTTGAGTTGGGACGTGCGCGGTGTCATGACCGGAGCAGTGCAGCGCCATTCACAGCAACGGATTCGTCATGGGGACCAAGCTTTCGGGGGCGACCAGATTTTCAGGCAGTGCTGCCAGGCTGAAAACCGCCGGTCAGCGCGAACCCTCGCGGGTGCTGGAGCCGGTCAACAATCGCATGCCGATCTCACCGCAGATCTACGAGCGCCTGCGCNCCCTCGCGGGTGCTGGAGCCGGTCAACAATCGCATGCCGATCTCACCGCAGATCTACGAGCGCCTGCGCCGCGCCATCACGACGCTGGCGATGTTGCCGTCGGAAGCGCTCAGCGAACAGGACCTAGCCCAGCAGCTCGGTGTCAGCCGGACACCCGTGCGCGAGGCGCTGATCCGGCTTGCCGATGAAGGGCTGATCGACATCCTGCCGCAACGCGGCAGCTTCGTCGCGCCGATCCGGCTAAGTGACGTCGAGGAAGCGCAGTTCATTCGCGAGGCACTCGAGGTCTCCGTCGTGCAGAAGCTGGCCGGACACGGTTCGAGCGCCTTCATCGCGGCAGGCAGGGTGAATCTTGCCCAGCAGGCCAAGGCAGTGGCCGAGGGCGACCGCGAGCTGTTTCTTGAGCTCGACGAGGGCTTCCATCGTAGCCTTTGCGAAGAGGCCGGCCTGCCCAAGAGCTGGCGGGTGATCCAAGTGGTCAAGCTGCAGATGGACCGTGTGCGCTATCTGAGCCTGCCCGAGCCGGGTCACCTCGAAACGCTGCTCGCTCAGCATGTGGCGATCTTCGAGGCCGTGGAGACCGGCGAGGCAAAGCAGGCAGGCGCGCGTATGGCGGCGCATCTGCGCGAAGTGCTGCGCACGGTGCAACGGCTCAACGTGGCTCGCCCGGACCTGTTTGGCCAATGATCCGTTGACCGCTCATTGGGATGCCTGCGCGAAGGCCTGATCCGCGTATGCTACGGGCGCTTCGCTTGTCTGGCGTCAGCTGCCGAAGCGGGGCTCCGCAACGCCTTTGACGCCAAGGCCCGTGATGGCGAACAGGCTGCCGCGCAAAACGCCGTCGCCGGGAAAACGCGGCAACGGCGGCTTGGCCATCGAGGTGACGTAAAGGATATCTAGCTTCGGTCCGCCGAACATGACGCTGGTGATCTTCTTGACCGGCATGTCGATGATGCGATCGATGCTGCCATCGGGCGCATAGCGCACCAGTCTTCCGTCATAGACCAGCGCATTCCACAGATAGCCCTCGGCATCGACGGTCGAGCCGTCCGCCGCACCGCCCCGGCTGGTGTCGACGCGCACGAAGGTACGCCTGTTGGTGGCGGCACCGGTGGCGATGTCGTAGTCGTAGGCCCATATCTCGCCGGTCCAGGTGTCGGCGAAATAGAAGGTGCGGTCGTCGGGGCTCCAGCATGGACCGTTGGAACAGATGATGCCGGAATCGATCCGGGTGACGGAGAAATCCGGATCCAGCCTGTAGAGACCGCCGGACGGCCCCTCTTCCATCGTGTCCATCGAGCCGGCGAAGAAGCGGCCGCGCCGGTCGACCTTGCCGTCGTTGAGCCGGTTCATTGGCCTGTCCGGCTCGGGATCGTGGATCAGCGTCACATCGCCGGAGGCGAAATCGAGCAGATGGAAACCGCGCTGCAGCGACACCACGGCGCCGCTACCGTCCTTGCGTAGCGCCATTGAGCCGATCTTCATCGGCACGTCCCATGACCGGATCTCGCGTCCGTCGGCGGTCGCCCGAAACACGCGCCCGTCGAAGCTGTCGATCCAGTAGAGTCGTTCCTGTTCGACGTCCCACAGCGGTCCTTCGCCCAGTGTGGTCTTCACGTCCACCACGACTTCGATCTTCATGCCGTCCTCCTCGGAATTGGCGCCACGCAACGATTTAGAAAGCGACCTTGTCGCCGCCCTTCAATGACAGGATTTCGCGCGCCTCGTCGGGCGTCGCCACCTCCATGCCGAGCCCCTCGATGATCTTGCGTGCCAGCAAGACCTGTTCGGCGTTCGATTTGGCAAGCTTGCCCTTGCCCGCCCAGAGACTGTCCTCCAGCCCGACGCGGATGTTGCCGCCAAGTGCGGCCGATTGCGCGGCGATGCGCAGCTGGCTGGCGCCGGCGCCGAGGACCGACCAGCGGAACTGGTCGCCGAACAGCCGGTCGGCGGTGCGCTTCATATGGGCGACGTCTTCCGGGTGCGTGCCGATGCCGCCAAGCAGCCCGAACACCGACTGCACGAAGAAAGGCGGCTTCACCAGCCCGCGGTCGGCGAAGTGCGAGAGGTTGTAGAGATGGGCGATGTCGTAGCACTCGAACTCGAAGCGCGTGCCGTTGTCGTAGCAGGTCGCCAGAATGTACTCGATGTCCTTGAACGAGTTGCGAAAGACGAGGTCGCGGGTCGCTTCCAGATGCGGCTTTTCCCAGTCGAACTTGAAGGTCTCGTATTTGTCGGCGAGGTGATAGAGCCCGAAATTGATCGAGCCCATGTTGAGCGAGGCGACTTCCGGTTTGAACTTGGCGGCCGGGCGCACGCGCTCCTCGACCTTCATGTACGGGCTGCCACCGGTGGTGATGTTGATGGCGGCGTTGGTGCCTTGCTTGACGCGCGGCAGGAAGCGAGCGAAGGCCTCCGGCGTCTGGTCGGGCTTGCCGGTTTCCGGATCTCGCGCATGCAGATGCAGGATTGCGGCACCGGCTTCGGCAGCCGCGATCGCCTCAGAAGCGATCTGGTCAGGCGTGATCGGCAGATAGGGCGACATGGTCGGCGTGTGGATGGCGCCCGTCACCGCGCAGGTGATGATGACCTTGCCCCTGGTCTGCGCAGCACTTGGCTTGCGGCTCGTTTCGATCATTGTCCGTACTCCTGGTCCGATTTTTTCTTGTGTGCCGCCAGCGCCATCAGCCGACGATCGCGCCATACCTGCCGTTCGCCGAGGTTTTCGCGTGGCAGGCGCTCGCGGCGGTCGGCTTCGACGGTTTTCATCACCTCGCCCGCCCAGTCGACGCGCCGCAGCATCTGCGGGAAAATGTTCGAATAGATCGACTGATAACGCTCGACATAGTCGCGCACGCCGCCAGGTGCATTGAGATCGATGGTCTCGAACGGACCCATGAACGACCAGCGCAGCGCCAGTCCGTCACGGATACCGATATCGACATCCTCGACGCTGGCGTAGCCGTCGGCGACAAGCCGGAAAGCCTCCTCAAGCAATGCGCCTTGCAGGCGGTTCATGATGAAGCCGTCGAGCTCGCGCTTCATCACCAGGGGCGCATGACCGGCGTCGATGAGGAAGGCGCAGGTTCTCTCGACCGTCTCGGCGGACGTCCATGGCGCCGGCACGATTTCGGCCGCCGGAATGAGATAGGGCGGATTGATCGGATGCACGACCAGACAGCGATGCCGTCCTTGCAGATGGTCGGTGAATTTCGACGGCAACAGCGCCGAGGTGGAACTGGCGATGACTGTCCGCGGATCGGCAAGCGTGTCGATCAGCGAGAATACCTCCCGCTTCACCTCGAGGTTTTCAGGTGTGTTCTCCTGGATATGGACCGCACCCGCCAGCGCCTTTGCCAGCTCCGCGACAATGGTGATCCGGCCAAGCACAGTGTCGACGGACTGACCGCGCAGCAGGTCGTTTGCGGCAAGGTCACCGAGCACGCCGGCAATGTAGTCGCGGGCGCCGCCGGTCGCAGCGGGCGACTGATCCCACATCCGCACGTCATGGCCGGCACGGGCAAAGCTGATTGCCCAGGCCCGCCCGATGAACCCGCTTCCGACAATTGCGACATTGGCCATGGATCGGCTCCTCAAAGTGTTTCGACATTGCCGTCGACGCCGAGCGACTGGCCGGAAATATTGATCCCCGCATCGGAGAGCAGGAAGGCGACCATCGATGCGACATCATAGGGGCTAGTCATGCGGCGCAGCGAGATATTCTGCAGATAGCGTCCGGTCATTTCCTCGTGGCTGATACCGACCTGCTTGGCGCGCGCCGAGATAACACCTTCGATGCGCGGCCCTTCGATGATGCCGGGCAGGATGGCGTTGACCCTGATAGCGTGCGGCCCGAGCTCCTTGGCGAGACTCTGCGTGAAACCGATGACACCGAACTTGGCCGCCGAATAGGGTGTGCGGAAGGCGTAGCCATGGCGGCCGGCGGCCGACGACATCGAGACGATCGAGCCGCCGCCCGCCGCCTTGATCAGCGGCACGGCGCGCCGGGCGCACAGGAACTGGCCAGTCAGGCAGATGTCGATGCAGCGCCGCCAGTCGGCCGGGTCGATTTCGTCGACACCGCCGGTCGGCCCGGCAATGCCGGCATTGTTGATCAGCGCGTCGAGCCCGCCGAGTTCTTTCTCGACCGCCTCGAACAGCCGGTCGACGTCATCGTCGCGCGAAACATCCGCCTTCACAGCGGCGACCAGATCGATCTTGCCGGGAGCAGCGGCCAGCGCCTCGTCGGAAACGTCGCAGACGACGATGCGGGCACCGAGGCGTGACAGCGTGTCGGCTATGGCAAAACCGATGCCGCCGGCGCCTGCCGTCACCAGCACGCGCTGGCCTTTCAGCCCAGTCAGAAATTCGTCCGCAGATGCCGGGGCTCTTGTGCTCATCGTCCTGTCCTTCTCATTGCAGCCGCCGTTCGCGCAGCGCCATGACGGCGCCCAGAACGACCAGTCCGTAAAGAATTGCCCTCGTGGCATAGGGAAGCGTGGTGCCGGCGAGCAGCATCTGCAGCGCGGTCAGCAACAACACGCCGCCGAGCATGCCGAGATAGTGGCCGCGCCCACCGGTGATCAGCGCGCCGCCGACCACCACCACGGCGATCGACGGCAACAGATAGTCGTCGCCCATGCCGAGGCTTGCCTGACCCGAAAAGCCGGTCAGCATGACGCCGACAACAGCCGCGCAGACGGCCGAAAGCATATAGACCAGGATCAGCGTGCGCTCGACGCCGATGCCCGACAAGCGCGCCGCGCGCAGCCCATTGCCGATGCCGTAGACGCGTCGTCCGAACGGGGTGCGGCCAAGCAGCAGTACCGCTGCGACGACAAAGACGACCATCAGCAGGACGATTGGGGTCAGCAGGCCGGCGAGCTTGGCCGTCATGACCCAGCGCAGCATCGGCGAGGAAAACCCGGCCGGCGTTCCCTGCGAATAGAGCAGCGCACAGCCTTGCAGAATGCCGTTGGTGGCAAGCGTCATGACGATCGGCGATATGCCGAGATAGACGATGCCGAAACCATTGGCGAAGCCGATGGCGCAAGCCATCACCAGAACGACCGGCAAGGCGTAGACAAGGGCCGCGTCGGAGCCGTTGACCATGCCGGCCAGGATGATGCCGGAGATGCCGATCGTCCACGGCACGGAGAGATCGAGGCCGCCGGTCAGGATGACGGTTCCCTGCCCGAGCGCTAGGACGGCGAGGAAGGACGACAGCACCAGCAGCGAATTCCAGTAACCCGGATTGAGGATGGCGCGGCCGAGCCAGACCTGCGTGACGACCACGATGAGCAACAGGCAGACATAGGCGGGCAGCGCATAGCGCAACGTTTCCGCGTTGCGTAGATGGAAGGCAGGGCGCGGCGATGCCGGATTGCGCTGGGCATGGGCTGGCTCGGCGATCTTGAGACGCCGGTCCACGCGCTCGAGTTGCGAGGGCAATATGCCGGCGCGCCAAGCGGCAAGCCGGGCGCGCGCGGCGCGCAATTGCACGGCAAGCACCGATGCATGGGAGATCGAGCCGGCAAGTGCTGCCAGCACCAGAATGGTGCCTTCGGCAATGGTCGAATAATAGGCCGATACGTTGAGCACCAGCAGGATGTTCACCACGATCATCAGGATGTAGGCGCCGAAGACAGAGCCCACCGGGCCGCCCTGCCCGCCACCGAGGCGCGTGCCGCCGACGACGACCGCCGCGAACATCGACAAGAGCAGCGGATTGCCGACCAGCGGATCGCCGCTGCCGGTCTGGGCGCTGATGAACACGCCGGCAAGGCCATAGCAGCCGCCGGCGATGACATAGACGGCAAAGCGCACCAGCACGACATTGATGCCGACGGAAGCGGCCGAGTCCGGATCGCTGCCAACCGCATAAAGTGCTGTGCCGAAGCGGGTTCCCTTCAGCCAGAACCAGGCGAGCAGGACGACGCCGATCACCACCAGCGGCATCGGCAGCCAGCCGGCGATCGCGTCGCCGAGATAGAAGGTACCGAGATCGGGCGACACGAAGCCACCGGGCTTGTCCATCACCAGCAGCGTCACGCCTTGCAGGATGAACATGGTCGACAGCGTCACCACGATCGGCTGCATGCGCAGCACCGCAATGAAGAAGCCGTTGAAGGCGCCCACCGCCATGCCGACGCCGATGCCGACGGCGGTCCACAGGATGATGCTGGCGCCCGGCGCCATCGGGTCCATGCTCGATGCCAGCACGGCATTGACCAGCGATATCACCGCGCCGGCGGACAGGTCGAAGCCGCCCGACAGGATGACGATGGTCTGGCCGATCGCCGCGAGCGCCGAGGTGGCGCCGCCGCTCGACAGGAACGACACGTCGAAATATGTCAGCGGCCCGGCGCTGATCCAGTCGACAACGAAGAGCAGGATCGCCAGGACGGCCGCGGCGATCAGCGCGCCGCGATTGCGCATCAGCGCACGGCGCAGTCCGACGCCGCCGGTAGCGGGGGATGAGGCTGCTGCGCTGCTCATGCGGCGGCTTCCCCGGCATGCCCGAGCGCCGGGCGCATGATGGCCGGTTCGGTGATGGCGTCGCCTTCGAGTTCGGCGGCGATGCGCCCATCGTAGAGAACCAGGACCCGGTCGCATTGATGGACGAGTTCGGGAATCTCGGTCGAGTGCAGCAGGATCGAACCGCCCGAAGCCACGTAGTTTCGCATCATCACATAAAGCTCGTGCTTGGTGCCGACGTCGATGCCTCGGGTGGGATCGAACAACAGCAGGATGCGGCTCTGCGCCACCAGCCATTTGGCGATGGCGATTTTCTGCTGGTTGCCCCCGGAAAACGCACCGGCCCGCGTCCAAAGCGCGCGGCGGTCGACCTCGACAGTGGCGAATGCCGCCTCGACGGAGCGGGTCTCGGCTTGCCCGTCGACAAGACCTAGCCGTGTGAAGCGCGATATCACGGGCAGAGTGGCGTTCTGGCTGCCCGACAGTTTCAGGAACAGGCCTTCGGATTTGCGGTCTTCCGGCACCAGGCCGATGGCCATGTTGGGGCGCAAAGCATCGGCCGGCGAACCGAGCCAGACCTTGCGGCCGTCGACGAGGATGTGGCCGCGGGTGATTTCGGCCATGCCGAAGCAGGCCAGGAATAGGTCCTGCTGGCCCATGCCCTGCAACCCCGCGACGCCGAGGATTTCGCCCTTGCGCAGATCGAAGCCAGCGCCGTCGAGCTTGCGCCCGACCTTGAGATCGCGCACGCCCAGAACCGGCGGGCCGAAGGCCTGGGCGCTGTCCGGCTTGGGCGGGAAGGTCTGCTCGATGCTGCGGCCGATGATCTTTTCGATGACGTCGCCATCCGAGACATCGGCAACCGGCGCGGTGACGACGTGGCGGCCGTTTCTCAGGATCGTCAACGTCTCGCAGAAGGCACGGACCTCGCGCATGCGATGGGTGATGAAAACGATGGTGGTGCCGGCCGCCTTCAGCCTGGCGATGATGTCGCCCAGCCAGTCGACGTCGCGGCCGGCGAGCGTCGAGGTCGGTTCGTCGAGCAAAAGGATGCGCGGCTTGCGGTAGACGGCACGCGCGATCTCGATCTTCTGGCGCACCGAAAGCTCGAGCTCACTCACCTCGGCATCGAGATCGACGGAAAAACCGAGATCTTCGATATGGCGGCGGACGGCCTTGCGGGCGGCACCGCGGCGGATCAGGCCGGAGATGCCGACGGGGGCGTAAGGCAGCATCATGTTGTCGAGGACGGAGAGGTCACGCACCAGGGTCATCTCCTGGAATGCTGTCTGCATACCGAGCGCATGTGCTGCGCGCGGTGCGCCGCAAGCGATCTCCTTGCCGAAGACACGGACATGGCCTTGGCTCGGCCGGACCAGTCCGGACAGCAGCTTCACCAGTGTCGACTTGCCCGCTCCGTTTTCACCGAGCAGGGCATGGACGCTGCCGGGCGCGATCGCAAACGACACGCCGTCCAGCGCGACGGTCGGGCCGAACGCCTTGCTGATACCGTCGATCTCGATGGCGGGGAGCTCGGAATGTTCTGTCATTGTCCTCGATCGCCGGGCTTGGCATGGATTGACGATGCACGGACAACAGTCCGTGCATCGTCACACGCGCCTTGGGAGGCTTAGTTCTCCGGTTGTCCGACGAGGGCAGCATTAAGGCCGACCTCGGGTGTCTGGTCCGAGAAGATCGAGGCAAACCAGCCCGGATTGGAGACCAGCGACGGCTTGAAGGCGTTGCAGCCGGCCTTCATCTCCGCCCATGTGCCTTCGTCGCACAGCTTGATCGTCTCATTGGTGACGAGCGGCAGCGGCAGGATGGTGGTCTTCGGCACGTCCTTGCCTTCGATCGCCTCGACGGCAAGCTTCAGCGCCAGCGCACCCGAATAAGGCGGCGAGGCGTAGGAAATGCGTTGTGCGCCGGCCGGCGCGTAAGGGGCGGCCGCACCTTCGACTTCGGTGCCCTCCGGCAGCATCTGGATGCGGCCGCCATTGGAACCTTCGCCGGCGCAAGGCAGGAGTTCGCTTGTCTTCTTGCCGGCCTCGAGCTGCATCGAGTTGGCGGTGAAGCAGCCGACCTGCATCCACAGCCCGTTGATGTCGTCCCAATTGCGGGTGGCCAGGATTTTCGAAAGTTCGGTGCGGGCGACCGCCTGGCTCCACATGCCGACAGCCTCGCCGACGATCTTGATATCAGGATATTTGGCGAAGACTTCCTTGGCGGCTTTTGTCCGCTGATCGTCGACGGATGTTCCCGGGACACCCGTGATGGCGATGATGTTGCCCTTGCCGTTGAGCTTCTTGACCAGCCATTCGGCGGTCACCCTGCCGGCTTCCAGCTGGTCGATGTGGACGTTGTAGGCACAAGGCTCGGTGATCTCGGCGTCGTAGGCAAAGACCTTCACGCCCTTGTCGCAGGCATTCTTGACGACCTGGTTGAGCGCGGTCGGCGAGATCGGATATACGACGATGGCCTCGGCGCCGCTTTGCACCATTGCGTTGATCTGCTGAATCTGGCGTTGCGCGTTGGGGCCAGCGACCTGGACCTGCAGGTCGACCTTGTCGGCCAGGCTCTTGTGGGCGGCCATGGCCTTGACCATGTTGGCCGCCTCCGCTTGCCAATCATTGCCGATGTAACTCATGCTGAGAAAGATCTTGTGCTTCTCGGCTGCCTGCGCGGCGGACAGGCCGAAGGCGCATGCAGCCATCCCAGCCAGCAGCGCGAGCCGCCGGACTTTCGATCCGATACCCATGTGAAACTCCTCCCAAACAGAACGACCGAATGCCTCCCAAGGGCACAAAACGTAACCTTTGCCATTCGATGCCAGCGACCGTAACATGATTTGATCAAATATCAATGATGAAATCGTTTATATCAAAACGGCTATGTCAGCCGCTTGACGTGGCACCACGAACCTTGCATTCCGACACAAGCAATAGTGTCGCCGTTGGGCGGGAAGGTTGACCGGAGATGGCTGGATCGGCGTTCAGGAAGCCTGGTGTCGAGATCATTCCACTGTCCAAGGAAACTCTGCAGGACCGGGTCTATAATCAGGTCACCGAACTGATCCTCGACGGCAGCATCGTACCGGGCGAGATGGTCACGGTTCAGAGCCTCGCCGACGCCTTTGGCGTCAGCCCGATGCCGGTCAGGGAAGCGCTGCGGCGCCTGACGGCAGCCAACGCGCTGACCGTGGTATCCGGGCGCTCCATTGGTATTCCGGCGCTCAGCCGCGAGCGGCTCACCGATTTGCGCAATGTACGTTTTGAGATAGAGGCCATCGCCGCCGGCTGGGCCTCACAGAACCGGAGTGATGCGGATCTTGCGATTTTCGCGCGCGATCTGGACTCGCTGGAACGCGCGAATGGCGCGGACGACGTAAAGGCCTATCTGAGGGCGAATTACACCTTCCACTTCGCAATCTACCGAGCAGCAGGATCCGAAACCCTGCTCAAGATCATCAAGGACCTATGGCTGCAGATCAGCCCCTATTTCAATATGCTGCATGGGTCCTACTCGACCGCGAACACATACCATCAACAGATGTTTGCGGCCCTGCGCGACCGGGACGAGCAGGCAGTTCAGGCGGCGGTTCGCGGCGATATCGATGCGGCTTTCGACATGCTGGTCGACCTTTTGAAGTAGCGCCCGGCCCCACCTCCAACCCCCAACAGATGCCTCCTATTTCTAGGGATGGCAGAGCAGCGCCCATGCGCACTCAGCGGGCAAGCGCGGGCTTCTTCTGGTGATCTAGAAATCGTATCCAGAGCGCGCCATCCATGGTTCTCGTGCTGGAGCTTGCCGTCGGCAGCCGATGACGCGGCGCACGCATCGCATGGTCATTATCAGATTGCCAAAATCTGGTAGCGTGATTATACCAGTTGATCAGTTGACGACGGGCGATGCCGTCGGCGAAGAACAGGAGTGGTGACCAGATGACAACGATTGCGCTGTTCGGGGCTGGCGGAAAAATGGGCTACCGCCTGTCGACCAACTTTCGCGGGTCGCCCTACACGATACGCCATGTCGAGGTCAGCGATGCCGGCCGCGAACGGCTGAAGACCGGACTGGGTTTCGATACGGTCAGTGCCGACGAGGCGCTCAAGGACGCCGATGTGGTGATCCTGGCCGTTCCCGACACGCATATCGGCAAGGTAGCGGCCAGCATCGAGAGCAAGCTGGTATCAGGCACGATGGTGGTGGTGCTAGACGCGGCAGCACCCTTCGCCGGCCATCTGCCGAAGCGGCCGGACCTCACCTATTTCGTCACCCACCCCTGCCATCCGCCGATCTTCAATGACGAGACGGACATGGCCGCGAAGAAGGACTATTTCGGCGGCGTGAAGGCCAAGCAGCATATGGTCAGCGCCCTGATGCAGGGGCCGGAAGAGGACTACGCCAAGGGCGAGGCGATCGCGAAGATCATATGGGCGCCGGTGATGCGTTCGCACCGCGTCAGCGTCGAACAGATGGCGCTGCTCGAGCCTGGCCTTTCGGAGACGGTGTGCGCCTCGTTGTTGGTGGTGATGAAGGAAGCCGTCGACGAAGTCGTGGCGCGCGGTGTCGACAAGCAGGCGGCGCTCGACTTCCTGCTCGGCCATATGAACGTGCTCGGCGCCGTCATCTTCGGCGAGACCAAGGGCGTTTTCTCGGACGCCTGCAACAAGGCGATCGAGTTCGGCAAGCCGGTGCTGATGCGTGACGACTGGAAGCGGGTGTTCGAACCGGAAGAGATCGCCGCCAGCATTCAGCGGATCACCTGAGAGAAGACAGGTGCTTGACGCAGCACCTCGAGGGCCCGGCCTGTCATTGCCGACCCTCGGTTTTGGTAGCTCATCAGGTACATGTCACCTGAATTAGTGGTTGACTCATCATACCAGTTGGCTTAGCTGTTCATGGCTCGGATCGACAGGGTTTCGCAGGGAGTTCGAAGCCTGGCGAGTGGAGGATGGCTGGGGAGCAACGATCCGCCTGGGGTAAGCCGGCAACGGTTTTTTGACCCAAGCGATCCGCGGCCCGCGCTGCCTGACGAGTTCGGATGCAGACGAAGCCATTGGCCGATCAAGGCAATTTTCAAACGGGAGGACTTCATGAAACTCACACGCAGAATGACGCTTGCGGCTTTCGCCGGCATGCTGGCGCTTGGCACGGCCGTGCCCGCCTACGCGGCGGATCTCATCGCCATTATCACGCCCTCACACGACAATCCGTTCTTCAAGGCGGAAGCCGTCGGTGCCGAAGCCAAGGCCAAGGAACTCGGCTATGAGGCGCTGGTGCTCGTCCATGACGATGACGCCAACAAGCAGTCCGAGTTGATCGACACCGCGATCGGCCGCGGCGCCAAGGCGATCATCCTCGACAATGCCGGCGCCGACGCCACTGTCGCCGCCGTGCAGAAGGCCAAGGACGCAGGCATCCCGTCCTTCCTGATCGACCGCGAGATCAACGCCACCGGCGTCGCCGTGGCGCAGATCGTCTCCAACAACTACCAGGGCGCCCAGCTCGGCGCGCAGGAATTCGTCAAGCTGATGGGCGAGAAGGGCAATTTCGTCGAGCTGGTCGGCAAGGAATCCGACACCAATGCCGGCATTCGTTCCAAGGGCTATCACGACGTCATCGACGACTATCCGGACCTGAAGATGGTTGCCCAGCAGTCGGCCAACTGGAGCCAGACGGAAGCCTATTCCAAGATGGAATCGATCCTGCAGGCCAACCCCGACATCAAGGGTGTGATCTCCGGCAACGACACGATGGCGATGGGCGCCTATGCGGCACTTGCCGCGGCGAACCGCAAGGACGTCATCGTCGTCGGCTTCGACGGATCGAACGACGTACGGGACTCCATCACGTCGGGCGGTATCAAGGCAACCGTGCTGCAGCCGGCCTTCGCGCAGGCGCAGATGGCGGTCGAGCAGGCCAACGACTTCATCAAGAACAAGAAGTCGCCGGCCAAGGAAAAGCAGTTGATGGACTGCGTTCTGATCAATGGCGACAATGCCGCCAAGCTGGAGACCTTCGCGCTGACGAACTGAGCCAGCGTGATTTCAATAGCGAGGGGCGAAAATCGGTTTTCGCCCCTCGCCGCCATTTTCCGTGGGTCGCCCACGATGCTGAACGACAGGCCGCCATGCTGAACACCAAGCCGAACTGGCCGATCCTTACCGTGATGGTCAGCATCAGCCTGACCGCCTGCAAGATCCTGCCTACGAAATCGGAAGCCGGAGACAACGCTCCCGCCTTCAATCCAGACAAGATGGTCGAAGAGACATGGGCGGCAAAGGTCGTGCCCTATCTCCAGCAGAAAGCCGGACCGTTTGCGCAGGTTCACACCCTGGCGACAACCGATCCATCGGCTGCCGGCGCCAAATACGGCAATCCGAACAAGCAGGCGAATTCGCCTTGGACTTTCGCGGTTCGGCTGGAAGGCAAGATCGTCGCGGCCAACACGCAGTCGCGGGCGGCAACCGTCGACGTCGATGTCGACGGCGACGGCAAAGCCGATGCACGAGTGCAGATCGGACCGGCGGTGCGCGGTACCGCGCTGCGCGACAGCCTGGACTTCATCCAGTTCAACGACTTCACCAACCAGATCGACTTCGCCCAGTTCGGCAAGGCGTTCAACAGCTACACCGACAAGACGGTGCTCTCCAAGCTGCCGCGCGAAGCGCTGGAAGGCCGCAGTACCAAAGTGCTGGGCGCCTATACGCTGGGGAGCGGCCAGGACCTGCCGCTGGTGACGCCGGCGGAGGCAGAGATCGGGCCGAAGCCATGAGCGCGACAGCAGAGCGCGAAATCATCCTGAAGCTCGAAGACGTCTCCAAGGTCTATTCCGGCACCGTTGCGGTCAAGCGCGCCAATTTCGAGGTGCGCAAGGGCGCGGTCAACGTGCTGGTCGGCGAAAACGGTGCCGGCAAGTCGACGCTGATGAAGATTATCGCCGGTGTCGAACGGCCGACAGCCGGCCGCATCCTGCTGGAGGGCGAAGAGGTCTCCTTCTCGTCATCCGGCGATGCGGTGAACCGCGGCATCGGCATGGTGTTCCAGGAGCTGAACCTGTTCGGCAACATGAGCGTCGCCGAGAATATTTTCGCCACCCGGGAGATCACCAACCGCTTCGGCAAGATCGACCGCAAGGAACAGGAGCGCCGTGCGGCTGAATTTCTGGAACGCCTGCAAGCCGGCATACGGCCCGACATGCTGGTCGAGGATTTGCGCATCGGCCAGCAGCAGTTGGTCGAGATCGCCAAGGCGGTTTCGCTCGATGCGCGAATCCTGATCATGGACGAGCCGACCTCGGCGCTGAGCGCTGCGGAGGTCGAGATCCTGTTCAAGGTGATCGCCGACCTCAAGGCGCGCGGCGTGGCCATCGTCTACATCTCGCACCGGCTGGAAGAGCTGATCCGCATCGGCGACTACATCACCGTGCTGCGCGACGGCCGCATCACCGGCCAGGAGGAGATGAAGAACGTCGACACGCAATGGATCGTTCGCCAGATGATCGGTTCCGACGCCAAGGATTTCGCCAAGGCTGACGGCCATCTTCCGGGCGAGGAGATCTTTCGAGCCGAGGACATCTGCCTGCCGCGCGCTATCGGCGGGCTTGCCGTCGACCATGTCTCGCTGTCGCTGCGCGCCGGCGAGATCCTCGGCATCTACGGCCTGATGGGCGCCGGTCGCAGCGAATTGTTCGACTGCATCATGGGCCGCCACGGCCATTCGACAGGCGCGATCTTCATTGGCGGTAAAAAGGTCAAGGAGCGCGACACGACGCGGCGCATCCGGCGTGGCCTGGCATTGATCCCCGAGGATCGCCAGCGCGAAGGGCTGGTGTCGATCCTCTCGGTCGCCAGCAATCTGACGCTAGCCAGCCTGTCGCGATTTGCCCGCCTGTTCCATATCCGTGGCGCCGACGAAAGGCAGGCGGTGACGCAGATGGTGCGGGAACTGGCGATCAAGGTCGCCGACCCGGCGCAGGAAGTGTCTTCGCTGTCGGGCGGCAACCAGCAGAAGGTGGTGATCGGCAAGGCGCTGCTCACCGAACCCAAGGTGCTGCTAATGGACGAACCCAGCCGAGGCATCGATGTCGGCGCCAAGGCAGACGTCTTCCGCACCATGCGCAAACTGTCCCGCGACGGATTGGGGATTTTGTTCGCCACCTCCGACCTCGATGAGGTGATGGCGCTGTCCGACCGCATCGCGGTGATGAGCAACGGAAAACTGACCGGCATGTTCGACCGTGCCGAGGCGACGGAGGCGGCACTCGTCGCTGCTTCGGCGCTTGGCCACGGACCGGTCCCACACACGGAGAGCACCGCCCATGACTGACATCCCAGCCAAGGCGGCCGCTCATTCCGCTTCCAGCGGCTCCGTGCTGTTGACGCTGATGAAGCTCAGGACCTTCATCGCGCTTATCGCCGTGCTGATCTTCTTCTCGATCGCGGCGCCGAATTTCCTGTCGACCGCCAATCTGATCCTGATGTCGAAGCACGTGGCGCTGAACGCGTTCCTGGCGATGGGCATGACCTTCGTCATCATCACCGGCGGCATCGACCTTTCGGTCGGCTCGATCGTCGGCCTGTGCGGCATGGTGGCCGGCTATCTCGTGCTCAATGGCATCGACCTGCAGATCGGCTACACCATCTATTTCAACGTCTTCGAGATCGCGCTGATCACGCTTGCCGTCGGCATATTGATCGGCGCCGTCAACGGCTTGCTGATCACCCGGCTGAACGTCGCGCCGTTCATCGCCACGCTTGGCGTGCTCTATGTCGCGCGCGGCCTGGCGCTGCTGTCGTCGGATGGCCGCACCTTTCCCAACCTCGTCGGCAAGCCGGAGCTTGGCACCACCGGTTTCGGTTTCCTCGGTGCAGGCCGGCTGCTTGGCCTGCCGGTGGCGATCTGGATCCTGATCGTCGTTGCACTGGGAGCCGCCTATCTCGCCAAATACACACCGCTCGGCCGCCATATCTTCGCCGTCGGCGGCAATGAACGGGCGTCGCGGATTTCGGGCGTCCGTGTCAACATGGTGAAGATGTTCGTCTATATGTTCTCCGGTTTCTGCGCGGCGATCGTCGGCCTGATCATCTCGTCCGAGCTGATGGCCTCGCATCCGGCAACAGGCGAAAGTTTCGAGCTCAACGCCATTGCGGCGGCGGTGCTCGGCGGTACCTCGATGTCGGGCGGGCGCGGCACGATCGGCGGCACCATCGTCGGCGCCTTCGTCATCGGCATTCTTTCGGACGGGTTGGTGATGATGGGTGTGAGTTCGTTCTGGCAAATGGTGATCAAGGGTCTCGTCATCATCGTCGCCGTTGTCGTCGACCAGGCACAACGCCGGCTTCAACAGCGCGTCACCTTGATGCAGATGGCGAAGGCGGGTTGAGCATGGCGGAGTTGCGTGGAGCGCTGATCGGCTGCGGCTTCTTTGCCGTCAACCAGATGCACGCCTGGCGCGGCATTGCGGGCGCTTCGATCGTTGCTATCTGCGACCGTGACCCGGAACGGCTCAAGATCGTCGGCGACCAGTTCGGCATAGCGAAGCGCTATACCGATGCGGCGGAACTTTTTGCCGGCGAAAGCCTGGACTTCGTCGACATCGCCACCACCGCGCCCAGCCATCGTCCGCTTGTCGAAATGGCGGCCGCTCATCGCGTTCCGGTGATCTGCCAAAAGCCGTTCGCGCCGACGCTCGCCGACGCCAAGGCAATGGTCGGGGCATGCGCGGAAGCCGGCGTGCCGCTGATGGTGCATGAGAATTTTCGCTGGCAGTCGCCGATCCAGGCGGTGCGCGCCGTGCTCGACAGCGGCGAGATCGGCACGTCTTTCTTCGGGCGCATCTCCTTCCGCTCCGGCTATGACGTGTTTTCCGGCCAGCCCTATCTGGCGACGGGAAAGCGCTTCATCATCGAGGACCTCGGTATCCATGTCCTCGACATCGCCCGCTTCCTGCTCGGCGACGTCTCGACCATCACGTCGCGAACCGCCCGCATCAATCCTAGTATCGCGGGCGAGGATGTGGCGACGATGCTTCTGGACCACAAGAGCGGCGCGACCTCCGTGGTCGACTGCAGCTATGCGACGAAGCTTGCCACCGAGCCGTTTCCCGAGACGCTGATCGAGATCGACGGCAGCGACGGAACGATCCGGCTGGCGCAGGGATACCGGCTCACCGTCACCGGCAAGAACGGCACGGTCGTCACCGACGTCTCGCCGCCGCTGCTGCCATGGGCGTCGCGGCCCTGGCACAACATCCAGGAAAGCGTTGTCGCCATCCAGCAGCACTGGGTAGACTGCCTGGCAAAGGGGATCGAACCGGCGACCTCGGGAGCGGACAATCTTAAGACGTTCGCGCTCGTCGAGGCCGCCTATGCTGGTGCCGCGAGCCGGCAACCGGTGCAACTCGACGCCTTGCTGAAATGACCGCCGACACTTTCCTGCTCTACGGCACGCGTGCTCTCGAGGCCGAGCCAGTCAGGCTGAGCGCGGGCGCGCTCAGCGCCGACTTCGTCAACGGCAATCTGCGCACCATCCGCCATCGCGGCACCGAAGTGCTGCGCGCCATCGCCTATATCGTACGTGACCGCGACTGGGGCACCTATGAGCCGGTGCTGACGGGCCTCGTCATCGATCAGGACGCGGAGAGCTTCGCGATCAGCTATTCGGCAAGCTGCATCGGACCCGATGGAAGCCGGCTCGGCTTCCACGCAACCATCAAAGGCTTCGCCGATGGCCGTCTGGTCTTCGACGTCGGCGCCCTCCCCGAAAGCGATTTCGAGACCAACCGCTGCGGCTTCTGCATCCTGCATCCGATCGCAGGGCTGGCCGGCAGTCCAGTCACTGTCGAGCATACGGACGGCATCGTGGTGGCGACGAAACTGCCCGAACTGATCGACCCGTGGCAGCCTTTCAAGGATATCCGCGCCATCACCCATCAGGTTCGGCCTGGTGTCACCGCCGAATGCCTAATGGAAGGCGATACATTCGAGATGGAAGACCAGCGCAACTGGTCAGACGCCTCCTACAAGACCTATGTGCGGCCGCTCGCGTTGCCATGGCCCTATGTGCTGCCTGCCGGCCAGCCCTTGCGCCAAACGATCAGCCTGCGCATCACAGGGAAAGGCAACGCGCCGGCTGCCGCCATGGTCAGCGAACCGGTCCGCGTCGAACTCGGCGAAGCCGGGCCAAGGCTGCCCGATATCGGCGTGGTCATCTATCCCGAGGATGTCGAGAGCGCACTTGCGAAGCTCTCGATGCTGTCGGCGCTCGGCCCGCAACAGCTGATCTTCCACTACGATCCGACGCGTGGCCACGGGCTCGACGCCTTGCGCGCTTTCGCCCGACTGGCAACTGCCTACGCAGCCGAAACGACCCTCGAATGCGTCGTTGCCTGCGCTGGCGATCTCGACGCCGAGATGTCAGGTGTCGCCGGCCTGGTGCGCGAGGCCGGGCTAAAACTCTCGGCCATTGCCGTGTCGCCTTCGGTCGACCGGCAGTCGACACCGCCGGGCAGCACGTGGCCGGACTGTCCGCCGCTCGAGAACGTTTACGCGGCCGCGCGGCGCGCCTTTCCGGACATCCGGCTCGGCGGCGGCATGTTCAGCTATTTCACCGAACTCAACCGCAAGCGCGTGCCGGAGGACCAGCTCGATTTCGTCACCCATTGTACTTGCCCGATCGTTCACGCCGCCGACGATCTCAGCATCATGCAATCGCTGGAGGCGCTGCCTTTCATCACCCAATCGGCGCGGGCGATCTTCGGGGCGAAACCCTATCGGATCGGACCATCGACGATTGCCATGCGGCAGAACCCCTATGGCGGCGCGACCAAGCCCAATCCCGGGGGACAGCGCATCGCCATGGCCGACCGAGACCCGCGCCATGCCGGCCAGTTCGCGGCGGCATGGACGATCGGCTATGCCGCGCGCATCGCGCCCGCTGGGCTGGAACAGCTCACGCTCTCCAGCTTCACCGGACCGTTCGGCGTGCTGGCGTCATTTGGAGAACCCGTCGCGGAAGGAACACCCCGGCCGCTCTTCAGGGCCATCAAGGGGCTTTGCGAACTGGCCGGCCTTGCGCATGTGTCGGCAAGGACGAGCGATGAGACCAAGGTGCTGGCGCTGGCCGGGCGCTCCGCCTCGGGCAAGACAATCGCGTGGCTGGCGAACCTGACGGCGGACGAAGTGCCGGTCGACATTTCGGCTTTTGGCCGCGGCCATCTCGTGATGACGCCTTACGCGATCACCCGGCTCGGCTGAAGTTACTTTTCGGAATTCATCACATAGAGCGCGCGCGAGCGTTCGAGATGCTTGATCATCGCCTTCTCGGCGCCATCCGCATCCTTTTTCTCGATGCGGCCGATGATCTCTTCGTGCTCGGTCAGCGTGAACTTTTCCTTGCCGGTCCAGATCAGCATTTCGGTGTGGTATTCCTTCAGCCAGCCGAGCATCGCCTCACTAACGGCGACATAGATCGGATTGCCTGAGATCGCGGCGATCTGGGTATGGAATTTCATGTCGGCGGAGATGAAGGCTTCGGAATCGCCACGGAAGCCGCGCTGTTCGGCAACGGTGGCCCTGAGGCGCTGCACATCCTCGGCGGTGGCCTTTTCGGCGGCTTCCCTGACCATGCCGCGCTCGAAGAAGATGCGCGCGGTCTTCAGGTGCTCAAGCGTGTCCTTCGATGACGACAGGATGATCTTGGCGGCGCCATCGACCTGCTTGATGATCGACTTTGCCGTGAGCTGCAGCACCTTGGCGCGCTCGCCATGCGAGATCGCGACCAGGCCCATATTGCTCAGCGCCTGCATCGCCTCGCGAATCGCCGGCCTGCCGACCTCGAAGCGCTCCATCAGTTCGCGCTCCGACGGCATGTCGTCACCCGGCATCAATTCGCCGCTGGTGATCAGGCGCTTCAGCCGCAAGAAGACCTCGTCGGAAAGCTTGCGCCGGACAATCGGTTCCGAACGGTTCATCGTCGCGAATCACTCCCTTGAGCCGGCCCTATCTAACACTGCCGCCACATTTCCCGGAAATTGCCGCCTGTCGATCTGCCTAAAACTTCTAGCCGGATATGCCTTGCAATACTTATGTACTCATTATACCAGATTTAGAACACCGGTGAACCTTTTTCGAACGCCTCGGCTTAAGACAGCAGACCATGATCACCCTCACCTATCGCATCGAAACGCCTGGAAGCATCGAAGCGTTGGCCGCCAAGATCGCCAGCGACCAGTCGACCGGCACCTTCGTCGCGCTGCCCGGCGAGACCGAAGAGCTGAAGGCCCGGGTGGCGGCGCGCGTGCTGGCGATCCGGCCTCTGCCCGATGCCGAGCGGCCGTCACTTCCCGATGACGGCAGCGGGCCGTTCAAACGCGCCGATGTCGACATCGCCTTTCCGTTCGATGCCATCGGCACCGACCTTTCGGCGCTGATGACCATCGCCATCGGCGGCACCTATTCGATCAAGGGCCTCACCGGGATCCGCGTCGTCGACATGAAGCTGCCGGAGGATTTTCGCGGCGCGCATCCCGGCCCACAGTTCGGTGTCGCCGGCAGCCGCCGACTGACCGGTGTGACGGACCGCCCGATCATCGGCACCATCGTCAAGCCGGCGCTCGGGCTGCGGCCGCACGAGACGGCGGCAATGGTGGCGGAACTGATCGCCGCCGGCGTCGATTTCATCAAGGATGACGAGAAGCTGATGAGCCCGGCCTATTCGCCGCTGTCGGAGCGGGTGAAGGCAATCATGCCGCTGATCCTCGACCATAAGCAGAAGACCGGCAAGAAAGTGATGTATGCCTTCGGCATTTCGCATGCCGACCCGGATGAGATGATGCGCAACCACGATCTGGTGGCGAAGGCCGGCGGCAATTGCGCTGTTGTCAACATCAATTCGATCGGGCTCAGTGGCATGGCGTTCCTGAGGAAGCGCTCCAGTCTGGTGCTGCATGCTCACCGCAACGGCTGGGACATCCTCACCCGGCACCCCGGGCTAGGTATGGGCTTCAAGGTCTGGCAGCAATTCTGGCGACTGCTCGGCGTCGACCAATTCCAGATCAACGGCATCGCCTCGAAATATTGGGAGCCGGATGACTCCTTCGTCGAGTCGTTCAAGGCGGTGACGACGCCGATCTTCTCACCTGAGGACTGCGCCTTGCCGGTCGCCGGCTCCGGCCAGTGGGGAGGGCAGGCGCCCGAGACATATGCGCGGACCGGCCGGACCGTCGATCTTCTCTATCTCTGCGGCGGTGGCATCGTCAGCCATCCGGACGGGCCGGGCGCCGGCGTGCGTGCCGTGCAGCAAGCCTGGCAGGCGGCGGTCGACGGCATTCCGCTTGCCGACTTCGCCCTGAACCACCCTGAACTGGCGCGGTCGATCGAAAAATTCGGCGACGGCAAGGCAGCCTGAAGCCATGCAGAACCTGCTTCTCAGCTATTATGGCGACGACCTGACCGGCTCGACCGATGTCATGGAGGCGCTTGAGCTCGGCGGCGTGCCGACCGTGCTGTTCATGCGCCAGCCGGACGATGCCTTGCTTTCGCGGTTTGCCCATTGCCGGGCGATCGGCCTCGCCGGCACCAGCCGCAGCGAGACGCCGCAGTGGATGGACATGCATCTGCGCGATGCCTTTGCCTGGCTGAAGACACTCAACGCCGCGATCTGCCACTACAAGGTTTGCTCGACCTTCGATTCCAGCCCAACGGTCGGCAGCATCGGCCGGGCCATCGAGGTCGGCCGCTCGGTGTTCGCGCAGGATAGTGTGCCGCTGCTGGTCGGCGCGCCGCAGCTCAAGCGCTACACCGCCTTCGGCCATCTATTCGCCGCCTATCGCGACCAATATTTCCGCATCGATCGCCACCCTGTGATGAGCCGCCATCCGACGACGCCGATGGATGAGGCCGATCTCCTGATCCATCTGTCGCGGCAGACGGCGCTGAGCTCCGGGCTGATCGACCTTGCAACGCTGCAGTCCGCGTCGCGATCGGCCGCGTTCGATCGCCTGACCGGAAACGGCACCCCCATCGTGCTTCTCGATGTCGACAATCTGGAAACGCAGGCTCTGGCCGGCAAGGAGATCTGGCGCGTTCGCAAGCCAGGCGGTTCTTTTGTCGTCGGCTCGTCCGGGGTCGAGTATGCATTGCTGGCCGAATGGGCGTCGAATGACATTGTCGGCGCTGGACAAGGTTTTACGCCGCCGGGCGCAGCCGAGCGGATAGCCGTCGTGTCGGGCAGTTGTTCGCCGACCACCGAGCGGCAGATCCGGCATGCCCTGACCGACGGTTTCGACGGCATCGAGGTCGATCCCGTCGAGCTGGTTTCGGAGTCTTCGCAGCAGGCGATCGCGCGCGCAACGGCAAGCGGCCGTGCCAGTCTGCAAGCCGGGCGCAGCGTCATCCTCTACACCGCGCTTGGCCCCGATGCCGACAGGGGCGCCGAAATCGACCGGCAGGAAGGCGCCCGCCACAGGCTTGGCCGCGGCCTTGGAGAAATCCTTCGCAGCCTGACGATCGAACAGAATTTGCGGCGCGTGGTCATTGCCGGCGGCGACACGTCGAGCCACGCACTCGGCGAGATGGGTGTCGATGCCCTGACAATTCGCATGCCGCTGCCCGCTTCGCCTGGCTCGCCGCTCTGCGTTGCCCACTCGCGCGTCAAGGCGATCGACGGCTTGGAGGTCGCGCTCAAGGGCGGCCAGGTCGGAACCGATCGCTATTTCTCAGCCATCCGCGACGGCCTCGGCACTTGAACCAGCCGACACCTGGATTTCAGGAGCCGCTGTGCGAGAGCACTTCAACACGCGAAATGCGCCTTGCCGGGTGGAAATCCCGGTAACACCCGGTACTATCTGCGAAAATGCCGAAATCGGGAGGACGTCGGGTGCAGACCAAGAAGATCATCAACGATGGCAACCGCGCCGTTGACGAGATGCTGGAAGGCATCCTGGCAGCGCATCCCCGCCATCTCAAAAGCGTGGACGGCAGTCCACGCTCCATCATCGCCCGCGACGGACCGCGCCAGGGCAAGGTGGGCCTCGTGATTGGCGGCGGTTCGGGCCACGAGCCGAGCTTTCTCGGCTTTGTCGGCAAGGGATTGGCTGACGCTGCGGCCATCGGCAATGTCTTTGCCTCGCCGCCGCCGGACCCGATCCTCGAATGCGCCAAGGCAGTCAGCGGCGGCGCCGGCGTGCTCTTCATGTACGGCAATTATGCCGGCGACGTGATGAATTTCGACATGGCGGCCGAGATGGCCGCCATGGACGACATCGAGGTGCGCACGGTGCTGAGCACCGACGACGTCGCCTCGGCACCGCGCGACCAGCGGCACAAGAGGCGCGGCGTCGCCGGCAATTTCTTCATCTTCAAGGCGGCCGGCGCCGCCTGCGACCGGATGTTGTCCTTCGACGAATGCGAGCGCGTCGCCGGCAAGGCCAACGACCATACCTTCACCATGGGCGTGGCGCTGTCGCCCTGTTCGCTGCCGCAGACCCGCCGGCCGAATTTCGAGATCGGCCCGGACGAGATGGAGATCGGCATGGGCATCCACGGCGAGCCCGGCATCGCGCGCGAAAAGTTGAAAACAGCCGACGAGATCACCGACGAGATGCTGGACAGGATTCTCGACGAGATGGCGCCGGCGCGCGGCGACAAGGTCGCGGTGCTCGTCAATTCGCTGGGCTCGACGCCGCTGATGGAACTCTACATCATGAACCGGCGCGTGAAGCAGAGGCTCGATGAGATCGGTGTGTCCATACACGCAAGCTGGGTCGGCAATTACTGCACCTCGCTCGAAATGGCCGGGGCCTCGATCACTCTGCATCGGCTGGACGGCGAGTTGCAGACGATGCTGGACCACCCCTGCGACTGCGCCATGTTTCGCGCCGGCTAAACCCACTTCTGTGGCAAGGACTAAGACATGACGACAATCGACACCGCCCGCCTTGTCGCGATGTTCGCGGCGATCGCAACCGCCATGTCGGCCGACAGGGACCGACTATGCGCGCTTGACGGAGTTATCGGCGACGCCGACCACGGCATCGCGATGGAGCTTGGATTTTCCGCGGCACGCGATGCAGTCGCCGCACTGGACACCGAGGCCACTGATCCGACCACCTTGCTGAACACGGCGGCAAAGTCGTTCCTGAATGCGGTTGGCGCCTCCTCCGGTCCGCTCTATGCGACCGCGTTCATGCGCGCCGCGGCAGCCGTCAAGGGCAAGACGACGCTCGACGACGCGGACGTGGTCACTCTGTTCCAGGCGATGGCCAAAGGCATTCAGGATCGCGGCAAGGCCGAGCCAGGCGAAAAGACGATGATCGATGCATGGGCGCCGGCTGCGCAGGCGGCGGGCGAAGCGCTGACCTCCGGCAAGGATCTGGCGGGCAGTCTCGAAGCTGCTGCACAAGCGGCAAACGCCGGCGCGGAGGCGACCAAGTCGATGGTCGCCACCAAGGGCCGGGCATCGCGCCTCGGCGAACGCTCGCTTGGCCACATGGACCCGGGCGCCGCCTCCGCCGTGACCGTGATCGAGGCGATGCGGGTCGCCTTGACCACCTGATCAGTAACGGGCCTTCCGCGCCTCAGCGCTTGGCGTCGAGCTTGTCGATGGCCTGCACGTTTGTGGCGGAGGGGCCATTCGGATCGAACTCCGAGGCCAACCATGCGTCGGCGATCGATTTCGCCAGTTCGGGACCGATGACGCGGGCGCCCATGGTGATGATCTGGGCGTTATTGGACTTGGCGGCGCGCTCAGCGGAATAGGTGTCGTGGGTCAATGCGGCGCGAATGCCCGGGACCTTGTTGGCGGAGATGCTGACGCCGATGCCGGTGCCGCAAAACAGGATGGCCCGGTCGTAATTGCCGTCGAGAATTTCGTGGCCGACCGAGGCGGCGATATCGGCGTAGAATCCGGCCTGGCTTAGGTCGACGACCTGCAGTTCCGGCTTGGTGGCGAGATGCTTGGCGATGACGTCGAGCAACGGCTTGCCGGCGCTGTCGGCTCCGAGTGCGATCTTCATGATGATGAGCTCCTTTGCTTGGTCTTTTAGCGGTCAGCGCGCGATGGCGGCCGACGCCTTTTTCAGAATGTCGATATAGCCTTCCGCTTGCCACGCCGAGCGGCCGATGAACAGGCCATCGATATGCGGCTGGCCGATGAGTTCGGCCGCGTTGCCGGGATTGACGCTGCCGCCGTAAAGCACAGGCGGGGCAGCCGGCAGCCGGTCGGCGGCAACCTGCTTGATCAGCGCCTGCTGCCTGTCGGCATAGTCGGCGCTGGCGGGAATGCCCTTCTCGCCGATCGCCCAGACGGGCTCGTAGGCAAAGAGGATTTCAGCCTTCAGTTGATCGCCGCTCAGCTCTTGCAGCGCGCCGAGAACCTGTGCCGTCAACACCGCCTCGGCGCGGCCTGATTCACGCTCAGCCAACGTCTCGCCGACGCAAATCAGCGGCACGAACCCGTGCCTGACAGCGGCCGCCGTTTTCAGTCCCACAGTCGCGTCCGTTTCGCCGAAATGCTCGCGACGCTCGCTATGGCCGAGTTCGATCACATCCAGCCCACAGTCTTTCAGCATCACTGGCGAGATCTCTCCCGTCCAGGCACCGGCGTCGGCCCAATGCATGTTCTGGGCGCCGACTTTCACGCGGGTGTTGGCCAGCGCCGCTTTGACCTGGCGCGCGGCGGTGAACGGCGGAATGACGAAAGGCTGTATCGCCTGATCGAAGTCAGGCACGAAGGCCGCCAACGCATCGGCGAACTGCAGCGCCTCGGCAAGCGTCTTGTTCATCTTCCAGCTCGTGCCGACCCAATATGGGGTCATTCTTTTCTCCTTCAACGCGCGTTTTTCCTGGCCACCATCGGTGCCGGCGTCTAGCCAGCATTTCACTCAAGCCCGAGGCTTGAGACTGTCGCGACCGCTGTCGATATGAGGCGCCCAGAAATCCACCGACTCGCGGATCATCTCGATAACCTGATGGTCGACTGGTTCCCTCTCCCTGAAGGAAAGTTCAAGGCAAATTTCATTGTCGGTTCCACCGCCCTGCCGAACCGCGTCCAGCAACTTCTGCGGCACTATGCGGCCATCCTTGTTGTAGGCGGCCGTGAACGGCCAGTGCCCGCCCTTATTCATCGACGACTGCTTGATGTGGATGATCGGCGATTGCAAGGGAAACGCTTTCGCCCAGGCATAGGGATCGGTGTCGGCAGGGTTGGGCGAAGTGACGTCGCCATGGTCGATGTCGACCATCATTTTCATCGGTATGGGCAGCTTCGCCGCGTCGATGGCGCCTTGCAGCGTGGCGCAGCTTTCGATCGTGTGGCCGAACTCGCGGCCGACCGACATCGGCTCCCAGAACAGGTATGTCAGACCCGCCGCCTTGGCGTGTTCGGCCACCTCGCGCCAGCATTCGAGGGCGATATCGAGAAGCACTGCCCGCCGTTGCGGATCGTCAAAGTCCTTGTGGGTGAAGATGGCGAACTGCGTGCCCATGCCCGACGCACCGAGTTCCGCGGAAATATCGGCGAAGGTCTTGAACCAGTCGACATAGTAGCGCCGGACATCCGCGTCCGGATGGCCGAAGTGATTGAGCCGGCCATAAGGTCCGGTCATGCCGGAGGTGATCCGCACGCCGGTCCGCGAAAGCGCCCTGTCGAACAGGCGCAGGAATTTGGCAATCGTTGCCGCCGGCCAGCCCGGATTGACGAATTCATGCGTCAGCTGCACGTCGCGGATACCGATGCCATAGGCAATCGCGTCGATCAAATCGTCCGGATCGGCGAAACGGTTGACCAGCGGATTGGTGTTGAGGGAAAGCGTGAAGGCCATCAGTCTGCCGTCGCCATGATGTTATCGAACCAGTCTTCGAATGCTTTCCGCTCGGCCGCATTGAGATGCAGGCCATGTTTGGTGCGGCGTTCCAGAATATCGGCTGATGTGCCGGCCCATTCGGTCTCGGCCAGGAACCTTGCCTCCCGCTCATACAGGTCGGGACCGAAGCGGCGGCCGAGATCCGCCTCGCGCTGTGCGCCGGCGAGCAATTGCCTGGCACGGGTGCCGTAGCTTCGAGCGTAGTGCTTCACCAGCGACGGGCTGAGCCATGAAAACTCGGAATGCAGATCGCTCAGGAACTGCTCGAAGTCCGCATTGGGCAGGTCGCCTCCCGGCAAGGGAATTTTGGCCGTCCAGGCTTTCTTCATCGTCGGAAAAAACGGCTGGATCTTTTCCAGCGCGTGTTCCGACAGCTTGCGGAATGTGGTGATCTTGCCGCCGAATACCGAAAGCAGCGGTGCGGTGCCGTTGGAGGCGTCGAGTTCGAAAATGTAGTCGCGCGTCACCGCGCTTGGATTGTCGGCATTGTCGTCATAGAGCGGACGCACACCGGAGAAGCTGTAGACGACGTCCTGTGGCGTCAGCTGCCGCTTGAAATAGCGATTGACCACCTTGATCAGATAGTCGACTTCGCTGGCCTCGGCCGCCACTTCCTCGGGCCTGCCTTCGTAGGGAATGTCGGTGGTGCCGATCAGCGCCAGATCGTTCTCGTACGGGTTGACGAATATCACCCGCTTGTCGTTGTTCTGAATGAGATAGGCCTGCCGCCCCTCCCAGAATTTGGGCACGACGATATGACTGCCTTTCACCAGGCGAACATTGCGGGTGGAGTTCTGCCCGGCGACTCGGCTGACAATGTCGTTGACCCACGGCCCGGCCGCGTTGACCAGCGCCCGCGCCCGGACCTTCGTCACCGCACCCGTGCGACCATCCTGCATGTCGATCGACCATAGTCCGTTTTCGCGGCGGGCCGCGACACAGGCGGTGCGCGTGAGCACTCTGGCACCGCGCTGCCTGGCATCCAGGGCGTTGAGCAGCACCAGGCGCGCATCGTCGACCCAGCAGTCGGAATATTCGAAACCGCGCTTGAATTCGTCCTTGATCGGCGCGCCTTCCGGCGCAGTCCTGAGGTTCAGTGTTCGTGTCCCCGGCAGGCGTTTACGGCCGCCAAGGTGGTCGTAGAGAAACAGCCCGAGCCGGACCAGCCATGCCGGCCTGTCTTGCGGGCTGTGCGGAAGAACGAAGCGCATCGGCCAGATGATGTGCGGCGCTGCCTCGAGCAGCACCTCGCGTTCGATCAGTGCTTCGCGAACCAGCCGGAATTCATAATATTCGAGGTAGCGCAGGCCGCCATGCACCAGTTTGCCGGAGCGCGAGCTCGTGCCTTGCGCGAGATCGTCCTTTTCGCACAGGATGACGGACAGCCCGCGACCTGCCGCATCACGCGCTATGCCGGCTCCATTGACGCCGCCGCCGATCACGAAGAGATCGACGACATCTGTTGTATTGCTCAAGATCTTGCTCCTGTGCGGTGCGCCATGCCCTTCCACACCGGCCGAAGCGCCTGACGCGCTGCAACGAAGGAAGGGAAGAGGGCATCGTAGGTATGCGAAAGCGCCTCGTCATAGGCATCGCAGTCGCCGAGAAGCGGCGTCACCCATTCGGCGGCGCAGTCTTCCATCGAGCCATAGACGCCGAGGCCGACGGCCGCCATCATCGCGGCGCCTGCCGCGCCGGCTTCCTGGCGACTGCTGGTGCGCACCTGCGCCCGGGTCGCCGCCGCGATGATGCGGCGTAGGGAGGGGCTGCGCGCGGCGCCGCCCGACAGGCGGATCTCACCCGGCACGGCGCCCATCGCCTGGTAGCAATCACGTGCGGCGAAGGCCAGTCCCTCGAGCACGCCGCGTGCCAGATCGCCAAAGCCGTGCTTGACCGAAAGGCCGATGAAGCCAGCGCGTGCGTCAGGATCGACGAACGGTCCTCTTTCACCGGCCAGCGATATATAGGGCTGGTAGATCAGCGAACCAGGCTCCGATGCTTCCACCCAAGCGTCGAGGGCCTTCAGCAACTCGTCATGAGAAGGCTTGCCGCCAGCCGTCGCGAGCACGTCGCGCGCAAGGCCAAGCACCCAGTCTATGTTGAGCGTCGCCGCCATGTTGGATTGCAATTGTGCAAAGGCGCCTGGAATAGGCATGGCGATCGTGTAGCCGGAGCCATCGTCGTTCAGCACGACATCGTCGGGAGTGGCGGCAAAGCGTGTGTGTATGCCGGTCGAGCCGATGACCGTGCAGCCGACATTGCCCGAGGGATCATAGAGGCCGGCTCCGAGCGCCGTCATGACCATATCGACGTAACCCAGCACCACCGGCGTGCCTTCGAGCAGGCCAGTCTCTGCCGCCGCCGATCGCGACAGCGGATGATGGTCGGTGGTGCCTTCGAGCATGGGAGGCAACAGGCGGCGATGCGTCGTCAGATCCAGGATGTCGAGGGCTTCGTCGGAATAGCTGCGCGACCGAAAATCGCCGAAGGTGAAGGTTCCCTCGGAGGGATCCGTGGCGCGTTCGCCCGTCATCTTGAAGTAGAGCCAATCCTTGCAATGCAGTGCGGTCGCCGCCCGCTCCAGCATGTCGGGATGGTTCTTTTTCATGAAGGCAAGCTGGGCGCCTTGCTGGCAGGAATTCAGCCCCGTGCCGGTCAGCTCGAACCGCCTGCGATCCCGGGGATCGGCGCGCATCTCGTCCACCAGATGTCCAGCTCGGGCATCAAGCCACAGCCAGGCGCGCGAGACAGGCAAGCCGTCGCCATCGATCAGCCAGGTTCCGTCGCCCTGCCCGGTGATGGCCACCGCCGCGGTTCGTTGCGCGAGGTCGGGAACCTTGGCCGCGAGATCGCGAACGGTCCGCGCCATGTCGCGCCAGGTCTGGTCGAGGTCCTGCTCGGCGCCGCCGCCTTCCAGCGTGACGAAGCTATTGGGCACCGACGTCATGGCGAGCTGCCGCCCGGACAGGTCGAAAGCGATCGATTTGATCACCGACGTTCCCGCGTCGATGCCGATCAGCAGGTCTTTCATGCCGCAAATTCCAGTTGGTTGCGAAGGCGGTTCACAAGGGCAGTCTTTGTCGTCTCAAGCCGTAGAAGAGGCAGGGAGTATCCGCAAGGACACCCCCTGTGCAGATTTTATTCCGACAGCACGAAGGGTGCCGTGTACTTGTCGACATTGTCCTTGGTGATGAGAAGGCAATCGAACAGCTGCTTCTCGGTCGCCGCACCGGTGGCGCCCGTCTTGATAAACGAGTCCGCCTGCTGCACGGCCTTGGCCGAGAAGATGGCGACCGGCTGAAGCACGGTGTACTGCAGTTCGCCGGACTTGATCGCCGCAACCGCATCCGGGGAGCCGTCGAAGCCACCGACCTTGATGCCGGCGAGCTTGCCGGCTTCCTTCAGCGCCGCAACCGCGCCAAGCGCCATCTCGTCATTGCCGCTGATCACGGCGATGATGTCGGGATTGGCCTGCAGCATGCTCTGCATCTTGTCGTGGCCCTGGGTACGATCCCAGTTGGCGACCTGCGAAGCAGCCTTTTCGAGATCCGGGTACTGGCTCAGCACAGTCGCGTACCCGTTCGAGCGCGTAGCGGCGTTGTTGTCAGACGGGGCGCCGAGCAGTTCGACATATTTGCCCTTTTCGCCGACGGCCTGCACCCACTGCTGGGCACCGAGAGCAGCACCCTGCGCGTTATTGGAAACGAGCTGACCCTTGGCGAGGCCTTCCTGATTGATCTCGGCATTGACGAGGAACACCGGGATGTTGGCTGCAATCGCCTTCTTCACCGCACCGATAGAGCCGTCGGCGTTGGCCGGATCGAGGATGATCGCCACCGACTTGTTGGTGATGGCGGTGTCGATCAAATTGCTTTCGGTATTGGTATCGCCCTTGTGGGCACCGACATTGGCCGTATAGCCAAGCTTTTCAGCCTCGGCCTTGGCGACGTTGCCCTCGGTCAGCCAGTAGGGGTTGGCCGGATCGTTGACGATGATCGAGATCAGGCCCGCGGCTGACGCGGCGGCCGTGAACCCGACGACCATCGCGGCGGCGAGCAGACTTTTCAGCATGGTTTTCATGTACATTCCTCCAATGATTACGCGGTGTTGCTGCCAGTTCAGCTGGCAGTCTTCCCTTGGGCAGGATTGGCCGGTTCGGCCTTCCCCCGTTTCTGAGAAGTCGGTTGGCCACCTGTCGAAGCTGGGAGCTTGCTGCGGCGGCGATACTGAACGGCATTGAGCAGCACGGCGAGCACGATGACGGCGCCCGTGAACACTGTCTGCCAGTAGGATGAGATGCCGATGATCACCAGACCGTCGGACAGAAAGCCGATGACGAAGGCCCCGAGCAGGGTTCCGCGGATGTTGCCGCGGCCGCCGGTCAGTGCCGCGCCGCCGATGACGACGGCCGCGATGGCCGTCAGTTCGTAGGTGGTGCCGGCGGTCGGTCCAGCCGACGTCAACTGCGAGGACAGGATCAGGCCGGCAATAGCGGCACAGATACCCGACAGCACATAGACGGAAATCTGCACGGTCTTGACCGGAACGCCGGAGAGTTCGGCCGCGCGCTCGTTGCCGCCCGAGGCGTAGAGCCAGCGCCCGAAAGCGGTGCGGTTCAAGACGATGCTGCCGATGAGCGCGATGACCACGAGAACCACGACGCCCGTCGGCACGCCGAACAAGCGGTTGAAGCCAAGCGCATCGAAGCCGGTGTTGCCGAGCTCCGGCTTGCCGCCGAGATTGTTGTAGGTCAGGCCGCTGGTCATCAGCAGCGCCAGGCCGCGCGCCATGTACATGACGCCGAGCGTCGCGACGAAGGCCGGAACCTTGAAGCGAGCGATCAGCACGCCATTGATCAGCCCGACGACGGCGCCGAGCATGCAGGCCAGCACCGCGACCACCCAGACCGGCGGATAGAGAACGACACCAAGCCAGGTCAGCGTCACCCCTTGCATCAGGAAACCGGCAACGACGCCGGCCAAACCCAGCGTCGACCCAACAGACAGATCGATGCCGCCATTGAGGATGACGAGCAGCATGCCGATCGCGAGGATTCCGAAGATGGCGACATGCGAAGCCATGGTCAGGAAGTTCGCCACCGAGAGGTAGTAGGGCGACAGGATCGAGAACACGACGATGATGACGATCAGGGCAAAGAAGGCGCGGCCCTCGAGCAGCAACTTGGCGAGATCGAAGCCTTCGCCGCCCGCGCTTGGACTGGACTGTTTTCTGGCCTGGCTGACGTCGGTCATGGGTCTGGGCTCCGAAATTCTGGTGATCAGGCGACCACGGCTTCGCCGGAGGCGGCCATGATCTGCTCTTTGGTGGCGTTGGCGCCGAATTCAGCTGAAATCCTGCCACGCCGCATGACGACGATGCGGTGGGCAATGCTGAGGCATTCGTTGACCTCAGAGGTCGAGAAGACGACGGCAAGCCCTTGAGCGGCGCGTTCGCTCAACAAGCGGAAGACCTCGGCCTTGGCGCCAACATCGATGCCGCGGCTCGGCTCGTCGAGGAGGATGACCTTGGGGTTGGTCGTCAGCATCTTGCCGATGACGACCTTCTGCTGATTACCGCCAGACAGCGATCCGATCATGGCGTTGCCACCAGCGGTCTTGACGGTCACCTTGCGGATCGAGTCTTCGACCAGCTCTCGCTCTCTCGAACGGGACAGAAACAGCCCCTTGGCGAACGCTTCGATGCTGGCGAGCGAGAGATTGCGGCCGACGGTCATCGTTTGCACCAGCCCGTCGCGCTGGCGGTCCTCGGGGACCAGCACAAGCCCTCTGGAGATGCGCTGCGCAATGCTCAGTCCGGAAACGTCCTCGCCTTCCAGAAGCGCGCGTCCGCCCGCCATCGGCACCCGTCCGGCGACGGCTTCCAGCAATTCCGTGCGCCCGGCGCCCATCAGCCCGTAGATGCAGACGATCTCGCCGGCCCTGACATCCAGCGACAGGTGGTCGACGACGGAATAACCTGAGCCCGAAGCGTCGACGACGCTGACATCCTCGATCGACAGGGCGACCTCGCCGAACGCATGGCCGGTCGGCGGCGAGCCGAGATCGAAATTCTCGCCGACCATGTTGCGCACGATCCACTCGAGATCGATATCCCTGGCTTCGGCCGTCGCCGTTATCGCCCCGTCGCGCAGGACAACGGCATAGTCGGTGATCTGCAGCGCCTCTTCGAGGTGATGCGAAATGTAGACGATGGAGACGCCGCGGCTGGTCAGATCGCGGATCACCTTGAACAGCACCTCCACCTCTGTCGCACTGAGCGCCGAAGTCGGTTCATCCATGATCAGGATGCGGGAGTCGACCGACAGCGCCCGCGCGATCTCGACGATCTGCTGTTGGCCCAGGCGCAGATCCTCGACCAGGGTCATCGGGTCGATGTCCTCTTCGAGATCAGCCATCAGCGCGCGCGCCTGGCGCGATTCTTCGGCGAAGTCGAGGCCGGTCCTGGTGCGCAGTTCGCGGCCCATGAAGATGTTGTCGCGAACGCTGAGATTGGGCGCCAGGCTGAGTTCCTGGTGGATGATCGAGATGCCGCGATCGCGTGCGTCCGAGGATGAGGAAAAACTGACGAGATTGCCGTCGAGCACGATGTCGCCGGATGTCGGCGTGACCACGCCGGAGAGGATCTTCATCAGCGTCGACTTGCCGGCGCCGTTCTCGCCGAACAGCGTCGTGACCTTACCGCGATGGATGTCGAAATTGACGCCCTTGAGCGCATGAACGCCGCCATACGACATGACGATGTTGCGCGCCGAAAGCACGGCGTCGCCATTCGCGGGTCCGGTGTCGGCAGCCGGTTTCATTTGACCTCCAGCCTCACCGGAGTGACCAGCCAGCTCTTCGGGTTGACCAGCTTGAATGCGCCGACCACCGATATGGTCTTGCCGGTCAAGGTGCTCGTATCGACCTTGGCCAGGACTTCCTTCTTCATCTCGTTGTTCAGCGCCGAACCGGCGTCCTGGTATTCGATCTGGTTGGTGAACTGGCCGAATGTGATCTTGCCGGTGGCGTCGCGAAGCTCGGTGCCGTTGATCGCCGGTCCCGTCTGCACGCGAATCATCAGCGTGTCCGGCACACCTTCGACGGCGACCTTGTAGATGCCCGATTTTCCTTCGCCGACGACGCCGGTGAACTTCACCGAGATGACCGGCCCAACGCCCGCCGGCACGCCGTATTCCTTTTCCGCCGTTGTCCTGTCCTTGGCGATCGCCGTCGCCACCGTCACCGCGTCGGCGGCACGCGCCTCGACATCGGCCTGCACCTTGGGGAACTCCGACTTGCCGTAGTCGGCGGCGGAAAAGACGGCGCTGCGGACATCGCCGGCAGAGCCGATCCTGACCACGTTGGTGTCGAGCGCCATGGCGCCGAGCAGGACGACAACCGCAGCGCCGGCAAGTACCCGACGCAAGCCGGGCGAAGCCGGCCTGGTTGGTGCGGTGGCAGCCTTCGCGCTCATGACGCAACCGCCAGCAAGGCTGATCCGCGCTTGTCACGCATTTGACGATCCTCCGTTCACATGGCGCTTCGCACCATTGGGTTTGTTCTGTTCGACAAGGGCACGGGCGGTGGACTCGTCAGTGATCAGGCCGCTCAGATAGCGGCTTTCGAGCACCGCCTTGATGGCGCGTATTTTCACCTTGCCGCCGGCGACTGCGACGATCCGACGGCCCTTCAACTGGTCCCGCGGAAGCGCCAGGATTCTGTCCGACAGCGCCGTTTCCACCGGACGTCCCTTGTCGTCGAAGAAGTGGGCGAGCAGCTCGCCGACGCCGCCATCGCGTTTGACCTCATCGATTTCGGAATGTTCGATCATGCCGGTAGCGACTAGCGAAGCTTCCCGCTCGGCAGTCCCTATGCCGACGAACATCAGGTCGGACCGGCTTGCGAGGTCGAAGACATCGCTGATGCCGCGCTGGCCAAGCAGCACTTCACGGTCCTCGGCGGTGTTGGCGACGAAAGGCACCGGCATCACATAGGCCTGCGCGCCGGTCCGCTCGGCCAGCCGATGCATGACATCGTGCGGGTTGGCCGCGAATTTGCGCGTCACGCCGCCAAGCAGCGAGACGAAACGGATATGGGCAGCGGCGGTGCGCGTCAGATACTCGACGCTTGCGGCAAGGGTACGGCCATGGCCGACGCCGATCAGCATGTCCTCGCCGCGATCGATCTCCCGCTTCAGAAACTGAGCGCCGGCGATGCCAAGGGCCTTCAGCGGCAGCTCGTCCTGATCGAGATCAGGAACGACCTCGCAGTAATCCAGCCCGTAAGCATCGATCAGCTGCTGCTCGAGGTCGATGCATTCGCCGACATCGCCGTCGATGATTACCCTGACAAGGCCATCCTGGGTGGCCCGGGTGATGAGCCGATGCGCCTTGAGGCTGGTCAGGCCGAGCCGCTTGGCCACCTGGGCCTGCGTCAGACCCCCGGCATAGTGAAGCCAGGCCGCGCGGGTGGCGAGGCTGGACTCATGATCGCGGTTAGCGGCTCCGCCGGATTTCAAGACATCTCCTCCCTGAGATGATATTATTATCTTTGTGTGCAAAAATTTTCACATCCCTGCATCGCTGTCAATCCCTCGCCGGATTTGGCGCATGCACATACGGGGAATTCACAGGTCTCGCCCTTCCCGAAACGCCGGTCTGCCGGCATTTCGGCGGGCAACATCGACCTATTAGGAGGTGAGCATGTCACTTGATCATACGGCTATGTTAATTTAACGTCAATCTGTGTTATTTCGTGTCTGAGCCAGTAGAATTGCACAGCCATCGGCTATCCAATTTTTTGCTAACTAACTGTTTCTCAATAATAATATCTAATATCGCAAAATCCCAACCCGCCTGTGAGTTGAGCGATTGGGGATGCGGCGCATCCTTAGGCAAACCGACCGGATTGCCTTGGGAAAGAGCATCGGCGACGGAATGATCAGCCCAGCCGCATCAGGTTCCGGTCCTCGAGTTCCAGGGCGGCGGCCTCGACTTCCTCTGCGAGGCGCCCGGCGCTCCAGCCCAGCGCCCGTCCGGCAATCGTCGCAATCTCCTGCAGATCCCGGCCCGTCAGTGACCCTGATATCGCCAGGGTGCTGCGGCGCATGACGATATCGGCCAGATGTTCGACGAACTCGGTGCGGACGATGTAGTCGATTTCCGATTTGCTGTAGCTTTCTGAATCCGGCAGCCGACCCTCATCACCCGACCCATGCGTGGCGATCTGCGTGGCTCTGGTGCCATATCGCGACAGCAGCGCCTCGAGACGCCGTCCTCCAGCGCCCGTTTCCGAGTGAGCCAGAGCCAGCCAACTTGCTCGCGCTGCGGCATCGGCCGGGAAATCCCTGCCGCCGCCGATCGGCATGGCCTGCGTCGTCACCTTGCGGCTGCGCTGCAGGCGGCCGAGCACGGTGTCGGCGACTTCCTCGGCGAAGCCGCGAAAGGTCGTCCACTTGCCGCCGATCAGCGAGATGACCGCGAAAGGTCTGTTCCCATCCGGCTCGGCGACTGGCGCCGAGTGGTCACGGCTGATTAAGCCGGGCACCGATGCATCCGAGGCCGGCAGCGGCCGGATGCCGCTATAGGCATAGACGATCTGGTCGCGTTCGAACGCCATCCCCGGCAGCAGCGTGCGTACGCTGTCGAGCAGGTACTCCACTTCGTCAGGCTCGCAGCGTACCGCGTCGGGATTGTCGGCCTTGATGTCGGTAGAGCCGACCAGCGCCAGGCCGAGATAGTCGTAGACAAGGCAGATGCGGCCGTCATCGGCCTCGAAATAGAGCATGCGCCCGGCAAGGCTTTTGACCAGCTCGTCATGCTTCAGCAGGATGTGCGAGCCCTTGGTACCGCCGATCATCTTCGACGGCGCGCCTAGCAAATCGTTGACATCGTCGATCCATGGACCGGCGGCATTGACCACCAGCTTCGGCCGCACCGAAAAGGCCGCGCCGTTTTTCGGCTGGAAGGTCAGCACGCCATCGGCGGACTTCGCCAGCGCCGTGTAGTTCGCGCTGGCCGAGGCCGTATTTGCCTGCAGCCCATCGAGGATCAGTTCGAGCACCAGCCTTTCGGGATGGCTTATCTTGGCGTCGTAATAGGTGCCGGTGGCGACGATCGAGGGGTTGAGCGCCGGCATCTTGCTGAGCGCCTGGCGCCGCCCGACCATGCGGTGGCGCGGCATGACCTGGTTTCGCGAGCCGTAGAAATCATAGATCATCAGGCCGATCTTGATCAGGATGGCGCCGCGGCTGCGCGGCGCGCTGGTCGAGCCGAACAGCGTCCGCAGCGCCGCCAGCATGCCCTTGCTCCAGGAAAAGATCGGGATGACGGTCGGCAGCGGGCTGACATAGTGCGGCGCGTTTTTCAAAAGCAAATTGCGCTCGAGCGTCGATTGCGCCACCAGCCCGAATTCGCCAGTTTCTAGATATTTCAGGCCACCGTGAATGAGCCGCGATGGCGCGGCACTGGTGCCGGAGCCGAAATCTGCCTTGTCGACGATCAGGCAGCTGACGCCCTGCGCGCACAGGTCGCGAAACAAGCCCGCCCCGTTGATGCCGGCGCCAAGGATGACGACGTCGACCTCGCCGGTCCCGGCCATGGCGGCCAATCGCCCGGCGGGATTTTCCGTAAATGTTGCTTCGCTTGAGCTCATGGCGCTTTCGTCTTGACGATGCGCAGCTTCACGCCGGCCCGTTCGAGGGCCCGCGCCCGCGCATCGCCCAGGCCTTCGGTCGCCAGCACGACGTCGAAGCTGGTCAGATCGTCGAAGACGTGCAGTGCGATCCTGTCGAACTTGGCATGGTCAATCAAAAGGATGCGCTTGACCGATGCGGCCATCATCGCCTGCTTGACCCGCACGACATTGGGGTCCTGGATGAAGGCGGTGGTTCCAGTGATGGCCGAAGCCGAACAGATCAGCACATTGGCGCGCAGCTGCGCCACGGCGTTCTCGCAGACGATGCCGATATAGGCGTTGTAGGTGCCGTGGTACTGACCGCCGAGACAGATGAAGTCGAGTTCGTCGACATTGGTCAGCAGGGAAGCCGTCGCCACTGAATTGGTGATGACGGTCAGCGGCTTGACGTCGAGCAGCAGCGTGGCGACGGCGTTTGCCGTCGAGGAATCGTCCAGCATCACCACTTGGCCGGCCTCGACAAAATCGAGCGCCGCCCGCGCCAGCGCATCCTTCTCGGCCCGATTGACCGTCACCCGGTAGCGGAAGGCGCTTTCATAGAGGCCGGAAGGCTGAACCGTCACCGCACCGTGCAGCTTGCGCAGCACACCCTGCTGCGCCAGCCGGTCGATGTGCCGGTGGATGGTCATGCGCGATACGCCGAAATGTTCGACCAGATCGTCGATGCGCACCTGGCCGAGCTTGATCACATAGTCGGCGATCTCTTCGCGTCGTTCGTCGGCCTTGATCATGCGGTTCCCCCAGTGTCTTGCCGCGCCAGCTTCTCGATCTCCGGCCACTGCGGTTCGAGCGCACCGGCTATGCGGCCATAGAGGGAAAAGCGCTCGTTGAACACAGCACTTGAGGCCGCCATCGGCTCGTATTGGCGTGCCGTCATGCCGGCTTGCCTGGCGCCTTGTTGCGGCGTCGCGAAGATGCCCACCGCGGCACCCGCGCAAAGGGCCGCGCCAAAGGCCGCGGCCTCGTCGGTCGAGGTGACGGTGACCGGGGCATTCAGCACATCGGCAAACATCTGGACAAAGGCCGGATTGCGTGAACCGCCCCCGGTCAGGCGGATCTCGCTGATAGCAAAGCCCTCGCGCAGGGCTTCGACATGGGTGCGATGATTGAAGGCAATGCCCTCTAGAACCGCCTTGAGCATATCGCCGCGATCGTGCCAGCCGTGAAGGCCGACAAAGCTGGCGCTGGCGACATCGCCAAAGGGGGAGCCGAACAGATAGGGATGAAACAGGATGGTCGACCGCTTTTTCAGCGCCGCGTCGATCTCGCCTGCCAGAAACTCGTGGATCGAGCCACCACCGACCGATGCCCTCTCCTGTTCCGAGCGGCAGAACGTGTCGAGAAACCAATCGTAGTTCGCGGTCGAGGCCGGCGATATCGCCATGTTGTTCCAGCGGCCGGCGTCGATGGCGTTGCGACAGAGCCAACGCGGATCGACGCGCGGTTGCGAAGAGACTACTTCGTTGATGGAATAGGTCCCGGCGACAATGGCGAGCACGCCCTCCTCATGGCCGCCCATGCCAAGTGCGGAGCCAGTTACGTCATGCAGGCCGCTCGCGACCGGTGTCCCCTTGGCAAGGCCGGTCATGTCGGCGGCCTCGGCGGTAACGTGGCCGGCGATCTCGGCCGAATGCGCCATCGGCGGCAGCGCGTCGAAAAGATCGTCCAGTTCGAAGATGCGCATCGCTTCCAGCGCGTAATCCTGCGTGCGGAAATCCGTGAATGAGGTGCTGGCCTCGGTACGGTCGGTGCCGATCGTGCCGGTCAGGCAAAAGCGCAGCCAGTCCTTGCAGGCCAGTATATGCCCGATGCGGCCATAGCGGTCGGGTTGGTTCTTCCTGATCCAGGCCAGCAGCGCCGACGGAGCCGAAACGTGCGGCGCCTGTCCGGTGCGCGCCAACGCATTTTGGAAGACCCCGTCCGCCGACCATTGTTCGACAATCTCGCCGGCGCGGCTGTCAAGCGACAGGATACCGGGGCCTAGCGGCCGGCGATCCTTGTCGAGCAAATAGAGACCATCGCCGTGTGCGGTCGCCGCCACCGCCTTGATATCGTTGGCGGGCCGGCCGCACAATGCGATCGCTTCGCGGATGGCATCGGCGGTGGCTTGCCATAGCCTTGCCATGTCGCGCTCCACCCAGCGCGCATGGGGCATCGACTGCGGAACGCGCCGACGCGCCACCGACAACTGCGTGCCATCGGCATCGAAGATCACTGCCTTGGTGACCGTGAGACCGTTATCGATTCCGAGCAAACTGGGCATGGGCGCCGCCGCTTTCAGCAACTGGTGAAGGGCGCTGCAAGGCTAACCTGCAGGTTAGGATAGGGATGACAGACATGACGACAATCAACGAGCAACGGTGATACAAAAGCGACGCATCCGACGCGGTAACAGACCATAATAGCATGTTAAGTTAACGTCAACATGTGAGATATTTTTGCGGAAAAGTCTGACGTCATCTGCGACAAAAATTGCCATCCACTCGTACCGCATCCGATGCGGGACGAAGTTCCGGCCAATGCCCAACTGGCCGGATGACCCTCAACCCTGCGCGGCGAGCCAGGGAGCGCGGTACGACTGACGCCGAACGCGCTTCGACTGGCTTTGCAAGTTCCGTGCGCAACGACCGGACAACCCGCGCTTCGGCGCCGTTCAAAGAAAACGCGACGACTCAAGAAGCTCAGCCACCCCGTCCAGTTCCTTGTGCAGGCGATGCCAGCGACGGTCGAGATAAACAAGCGAATGCGCCTCCGGGGGGACCTCGTCCGGCTGCACCTCGCCGTCAAGGAGTTCGGCCGCGACCAGCGTCGCGCCCTCGATCGGCAGGATGCCGAGCCGACGGGCGCGGAACCAGGTCGAAACGCCGATATAGCGGGGTTCGCCCGTAGGCAGCCGCGCCCAGGCGCCTCCCGGCGGGAAACGTTCCGCGCCGCTCGACGCGCAGAGCTGCGCCAGGTCGATATCAGTGAAGCGCAGCAGGTGGATCACCATGGTCTCGGCCCGTAGCAAGGGCTCGGACGAAGTCGATTTCATGGAGAGCGAGAAAGCGACGACCGGCGGCGCAGCACTTACCGAGATCAGCGAGGATACGGTCATCGCCACCGGCCTGTCGCCGGGATCGGCCGTGATCACGGCAACACCGGCCGGATGGTGGCGAAAGGCTTCGCGGAAGGCGTTGGTCATCGGATGCGGGAAGCTCATCGACGTCTCTCTTCTGCAGCGTGAATAAGGGCCGGACGGCGTCCGCCGTCCGGCCCTTGCGGGCTACTTCTTCTCGATCAGGTCGTAGAACTGCCAGGTGCGATCGCTCCACAGGCCGCCGATGTCGCGACCGGCCGAGGTGACGATCGACGGCGCGATCGTGAAATGGTTGGCCGCCACCATCATCTCGCGGAAGGTGCGCTGGATCACGCCGGCGCGCAGCGACGCGCCGCCGCCGGCGCGGTAGGCGAAGTTGCAGATATCCACGCCAACCTCGTGAATCTCGGATTTGGCCAGATGGACAAGGCTGATCTGCCGCGTCGATACGCTGTTGCCGGCTTCGACCGTCGCCTCGATGTCGCGCCAGACTTCGAAGACAAAGGCGCGGGCAGCGCGATAGCGGGCTTCGGCGCGGCCATAGTCGTGCCAGAACTTCTCGCTTTCGCCGATCAGTCCGGCCCGGCCTGACTTCGAGCGGGCGAACTTGGCGATCTCGTCCAGCATCCGCCGCCCGGTGCCGAGCGCCCAGCCGGTATGACCGATGGCGGCGAGGCCAACGACCCCGAGACTGAAGAACTCCTTCTGGCGCAGCGGTGGTGCGGTCAGGATCGGGAAGACGAGATCGTCGGCGATGAAGACATCCTCGGCCGCATAGTCGATGCTGCCGGTACCGCCGAGGCCCAGAACGTCCCAATTGCCGAGCTGCTTGTGCTGGGAGATCGGGGCATGGGCGCACATGATAATCAAATTGCCCTTGTCGTCCTTGGCGGGCTTGCCGGTGCCGTCGTCGACGAAGGCGGCACTGTGGCTATAGGTGGCGTGGCTGAAGCCGCTGCCATAGCTCCACTTGCCGTTCAGCCGGTAACCACCGTCGACCTTCTTCAGCATGCCGAGCGGCGCGCCCTGCCCCGAGAAACGGTTGTCGGTGCCCGGTGCGAACAGCCGCTCGACCGCGCTATCCGGCAGAAAGGCCGCCGACATCGCACCGATGCAGCAATGCACCATTGAAACCCAGCCGGCCGCCCCGGAGTGCCAGGTGATCGCCGCCAGCAGTTCGAGACCCTGGGTGGGTCGCAGCTGCGCACCGCCGAGGCTCTCCGCGGCGAAGATATGCGACATGCGCAGCGGCTTCAGCAGCTCGAACGTGGCCGCAGTCAGTTCGCCATTCTCCTCATCGGTGGTGGCGTTGGCTTCCAGGGCCGGCCCGATCTCCGCGATCTTGCTGAGCAAGTCGCGATAGTCGGTGGTCGTCCCCCACGAGCCGTGCTTGATGGGTTTGTTCATTGTCTTCTCCTCCTTTTCAAATGCGGTCAGCCGGCGAGGAAATCGCCGATCTTCCTGAGTGTTTCGGGTTTCTCCTGCATGACGAAATGGCCGGCATCCTCGACCAGGATCAGGCGTGCGTCGGGCAGGGCTTCGACGAAGAGCGGCGCCTGGCCAGCTGGCAGCAGACGGTCCCTGGTGCCCCAGACGACCAGCGTCGGATTGGCGATGCGCGCCAGGAAGCGCCGCAGGTTCGGATGGCCCATGCCGAACGGCGCCAGCAACCGGCCGAGCGTCTCTCCTTCGCGGGCGCGATCGGCGCCGAAGGCCTCCGCAAAGGCGGGATCCGAGCCGTCCGGGAAATAGCGCAGCGCCACCGAGACGTCATGCGCCAGATAGGCCGGCAGCTCCTGCGGCGCGACCGCGCCCAGATCGGTGGCCGGATGCGCGGGGTCGTTGAGCCCTGCCGGCGCGATCAGCACCACCTTGTCGAAACGCTCGCGCGCAAGGCCGGCGAGCTCCGTCGCCATCCAGCCGCCCATGGAAAAGCCGATGAGATGAGGCTTCTCCGGCAGGTTCAGAACATCGAGCAGGTTCAGGTAGTGCAGAACCATGTCGGACATCCCGGTCACATGCGGCGCAGCGCCCGAAAAGCCGAAGCCCGGATGGCTCGCGCAAAGCACGCGGAAACGGTCGGCGAGGCCTTCGGCGAAGTCGAAACCTTCAAGCGTCGAGGCGCCGTGCAGGAACAGCACGGGCTTTCCCTCACCAATGGCCTTCACCACCGTTTTGGTGCCAGCGACATCGTATTTGAGCGTTTCGAATTGAACGGCCATTTTATTCCTCCTCAAACAAGGTCCGGCTGGATCAGCACTTTGCATTGCGTTGTGCGGCGGCGAAGGCTCTCGAATATCTGCGGAACCGGTGAGAGATCGATCCGATCGGTGATCAGCGCCTGCGGTGCGAAAGGTCCGCCGCGCAGCGCATCGAGGGCGACGCCGAATTCGTTTCGCTTATGGAAGAAGACCGAGAACAGCAGGTTCACCTCCTTGGTCAGCGCAATGAACGGGTCCCACTGGTCTCCGCCAAGGCAGAGGCCGACCCCGACCACCGTGCCCTGCAGCCGTACCGCTTCGACCGCCGCGCCGATGAGGCCGCGCTTGCCAACGCATTCGAAGACGATATCGGGCGCCCCGCCGCAGAGGTCGGCGAGATTCTCCGCCAGCTTTTCGCCGGAAAGCGCGAAGCCGGTCGCGCCGAGAGCAAGCGCACGCTCGCGCTGATGGCCGTGAATGTCGGCGACGACGACACGCGACGCGCCCATCCGCCGCGCCCAGAAGGCGACGAGCAGCCCGATCGGCCCAGCGCCCAGGATGGCAACCCGATCCCCCGGCTTCATGCCCGAGCGGACGATGCAATGCAGCGCAACCGAGAGCGGCTCGGCCAGCGCGCCATCCTCGAGCGCCACATCGCCGGGCAGGATATGACACTGGCGTGCGGCCACAGTCGCGTATTGCGCATAGCCGCCGCCGATCAGCTCCATCTCGCGACAGCGCGCCGGATCGCCTCGCTCACAGGCCTCGCAGTGTCCACAACCGCGCATCGGCGCGACGGCGACACGGTCACCGATCCGAAGGCCTGTTGCCTCCGATCCGACCGCGACGATGTCCCCAGAGAATTCATGGCCGAGCACGAAGCCTGCCTCGATGCCGAAAGGCACGGGATCCTCGGTGATATGCAGATCGCTGCCGCAGATGCCGCAGGCGGCGACACGCAAGACGACCTCGTCCGGTGCCGGCGTCGGGTCCGGCACCGTGCCGATCCGCAGCGGGACGCCGACCCTATCGAAGATGGCGGCTTTCATGAATCCTCCTCGTCAGCGGTTCGGGTCAACAAGCTTGCGTCGGATCGGGAACCATGGTGCATCCCACCGTTTCGTGATCAGGCCCCAGATGCCCGTCCGGGCGTAGAGCGCGACCAGAAGCGTCATCAGGCCGAGGACAACGAAATAGGTCGCGCCGTATTCGCCGAACCAGCGGTCCGCGATGAAGAAAATCAGGGATCCGATCAGAACGCCCTCGATGGAGCCGATTCCACCGACCATGACGATGAAGATCGCGACGTTCGCCCACATCGGATCAAAGGCCGAACCCGGGGTGATGCGGAGCTGCGCCATGAAATAGATCGCCCCAGCAAGACCGCAGCCGACCGCCGACGCGACGTAGATCAGGAAGCGCAGCTTGACGACATTCACGCCCTGGCTCGCGGCCGCGCCCGGATTGTCGCGCATGGCGATCAGCGCAAGGCCGAAGCGCGAGCGAAGCAGCCAGTAGCTGCCGCCCAGCGTGACGAGCAGCATCCCCGCGCAGAGCAGCGACATGGCGACATTCCGCTCGAAGGCCGAATAGTCCTTCATCACGCGAAGCGACATGCCCGCGCCGGAATTGACGAGCGGCAGGTTCGAGGCGGTCAGCCGAAAAACCTCGGCCACAACCCATGTGCCGATCGAAAAATAGGGGCCATCCAGGCGGTGCAGCAGCAGGTAGATCGGCACGGCCAGCGCGGCCGGCACCAGAAGCGAAAGGAAGACCGCCACAAACGGATTGATGCCGTAAGTCTGCGCCAGCACGAAAAGCGCATAGCCGGCCGCACCCATGAAAGCGTGCTGGCCCACCGAGACGAGGCCGGCATAGCCGGCGAGCAGGTTCCACATCTGCGCGACGGCGATGTAGGAGCACAGCACCAGAATCGACCGGATGGTGCCGGTCGAGGCCCACCACGGCATGGCAGCAACACCGATCATCGCCAGCACCGCCAGCGTCATCGCGATGCGACCGGACCGGGTCTGGCGCTGGACCAGGACCTCGGGCACCTCGGTTGTTGCCACATAGGGGATCGCACTCATGACAATGCCTTTCCGAACAGACCCTGCGGGCGGGTCGCCAGCACGACCAGGAAGACGATATGTCCGGCAAGCACGCCGAAGCCCGGATCGATGCGGAAGCCGATGGCCTGAGAGATGCCGAGGACCATCGAGCCGGCGAAGGCGCCCCATACCGTACCCATGCCGCCGATGATCACCGCTTCGAACGCGTAGATAAGCTGGGCAGGTCCATCGGCCGGCGCAACGGTCGACCGCAGCGCCTGGAAGACGGCCGCAAAGCCGAGGATGCCGACCGCCGCCGCTGTCGCCATCGCATAGACGGCGCGCGGGTTGATGCCGGTCATCGCCGCCGCCTCGACATCGGCCGACGCGGCGCGGAGCGCCCGGCCGAAGCGCGTGCGCTTCAGCGTCAGGTCGAGGCCCCATGTCAGTCCCGTGGCGACCGCCAGCACGATCAGCGGCAGGAGGCCGATATAGATACCGCCGATCTCGATGGACTGGCTCTCGATCCCGTGGCCCGGCAACGACCGGCTGTTCGCGGACCATATCTGGAGCATCAGGTTCTGCAGCGCGATCGACAGTCCGAAGGTCGCGATCAGCGAGGGCAGCGGATCGCTGCCCACCACGCGGTTCAGCACGGCCTTCTGCAGCACCCAGCCCATCAGCACCGCGAGCGGCACCAGCACGATCAGCACAGGCAGCGGTCCCAGACCCCAGGCCGTGGCGATCGAAATGCCGATCAGCGACAAAAGGATCACCAGATCGCCGTGGCTGATGTTGACGATCCGCATGACGCCGAACATCAGCGCCATGCCGAGCGCATACTGGGCATACATGCCGCCCAGCAGGATCCCCTGCACCAAGGCGTCAAACCACTCCATGGCCCGCTCCAAAATAGGCTTTGCCGATCTGCTCGCGCGTGATCTCGGCGGACTTGCCGGTCAGGGTCACGCGCCCCTCCAGCATGCAGTAGAGGCGGTCCGAGGCGGTTCGGGCGAGACCGACATCCTGCTCGACCACGATCATCGCCGTTCCAGTGGCGCGGATTTCGGGCAAGGCGGCATAGATCTCGCGGATCACCTTGGGCGCAAGACCGAGGCTGATCTCGTCGCAGAGCAGCACGCGCGGCTGGCAGAGCAGCGCGCGGCCGATGGCCACCATCTGCTGCTGCCCGCCCGAGAGGCTCTGCACCTGCGTGCGGGCCTTCTCCTTGAGGATCGGGAACAGCTGATGCAACCGCGGCAGCGTCCATCCGCCCTTGGCGCCCATGCGCGCGGCCTGGTCGATGGCGACGCGAAGATTGTCCTCGACCGACATGCCGGTGAAGAGGCGGCGGCCCTCCGGCACGATAGCGACGCCCTTCTGCACCATGCGGTCGGTGGCGGTGCCGCCGACCGGCTCGCCGTGCAGCAGCACCATCTCGCGCCCAACCGGGAGCAGGCCCATGATCGAACGCAGGAGGGTGGATTTTCCAGCCCCGTTGGCGCCGATCAGAGCCACGGCCTCACCCTGGTGCAGCTCGATGTCGACGCCGTAGAGCGCCTGGAAGTCGCCATAGCGGGCCAAGAGCCCGTGGGTGGAAAGAACAGCCGTCATACCTCGATCCCCATGTAGACGCGCTGGACCTCGGGCAGCGCGATCACTTCGGCGGGCACGCCTTCGGCGATCTTCTCGCCGAAGTTCAGCACCAGCAGCCGGTCGGCCACCGCCAGCAGTGCGTGCAGCACATGCTCGATCCACACGATGGTGATGCCGCGGTCGCGGATGCGGCGCACCAGCGCCACCAGCGCCTTCGATTCATCGTCGGTCAGCCCGCCCGCGATCTCGTCCAGCAGCAGCAGCTTCGGATCCGACGCCAGCGCGCGCGCCAGCTCCAGCCGTTTGCGGTCGAGCAGCGTCAGAGCGCCGGCCGAGACATTGGCTTTGTCGGAGAGCTCGCAATCGCGCAGGACCTGGGCGCAGAAAGCATAGCTTTGCTTCTCGGACCGGCCGCCGCCGAAAGCAGCGGCGACCAGCAGGTTTTCGAAGGTGGTCATGCCGGAATAGGGACGCGGGATCTGATAGGTCCGCCCGATCCCCATCTGGCAGCGCCGGAAGGGCGGCTCGCCACGGAGCGCCGTGTCGCCGAGCTGGATCTCGCCGCCGGACGCCTTCAAATCGCCGCTGATCATGTTGAACAGCGTCGTCTTGCCCGCCCCGTTCGGGCCGAGGATGCCCAGCACCTCGCCCCGATGTACGTCGAAACTCACCTCATGCAGGACGCGGACAGCACCGAAAGACTTCGACACGCCGTGCGCTTTCAGCAGGATTTCTCTATCCATAGCTCTGCCCGCGTCCCCGCTCATGTCACCAGGCGATCGGCTGAATAGCCTGCTGGGGTGCGAAAAGCTGATTGACCGTGTTGTCGACGATCTTCAGGTCATAGGGCCATTTCTCGCCCTTCACCCACTGGCCGCCGAAGATCGGCGTCTTGCAGATGTTCTTGTGGGGCGAGCCGTCGAACTTGATATGACCGACCAGGGTCTGCAGATCGGTAGCGACCAGAGCGTCACGGTTGGCCGTACGGTCAAGCGGATTGGAAGAGCGCTTCAGGATGTCGAGCGCAACCTCGAGCAAGGCATGCGAATAGCCCAACGGCTGCGTCCACTGGCGCTTCGAATCGACTTCCCATTGGCTGGCGATGTCGCTGCTGACCTGCCCGGTCAGCGACGACTTGAACGGGAAGGCCGGCGTCCACCAGACCTCCGAGGACATGCCGTTGCCCAGAGGACCCATCGCCTCGACGCCGCCTGGAAACAGCAGCGCCGCCGCCACCGTGACCGCCTTCGGCTTGAAGCCCTGCTGGTTGCACTGGGTGACGAAGGTCTTCAGATCGTCGGGATAGGTGATGCCGCCGATGATCTCGCAGCCCTGCTTCTTGAACTCGGCGATCTGTGCGGAAAAATCATTGGTGCGGGGCTGGAAATAGCCGGGCACCACGACCTCGTAGCCGGCCTTGCGGGTCGGCGCTGGCAAGCCATATTCGTCGTTGCCCCAGGTCTCGCCGTCGATGTTCTGCGGGAACAGCATCCCGACCTTCTTGTTGGTCTCCAAATGGTTCCAGAGCCCGACGAAGGTGTTCAACGCCTCGTCGAGGCCCCAGAAGAAATGATAGGTCCAGTCGAAGGTCTGCTTGCCGCCGCCGCGCGGCATGATCACCGCTTGCCAGGGAGCGCCCGAGGAAATGCAGGGCGTTTCATAAAGTTCGGCCTGCTCGGCCGCGGGCAGGATCGTGTCGGTGGTCGAGGCCGGCACGAGCAGATGAACCTCGTCGTTCAGGATCAGATTGCCGGCGATTTCCGATGCCTTGTTCGGATTGGACTGGCTGTCGCGGTCGAGGATCTCGATTTCGTAAGTATTGCCGTCGGCGCATTGCAGCTGGCCGCCGAGCAGGGCGCGGATCTTCTGCAAGGTGTAGCCATCCGTTTCACCAAAAAGGGCGAGCGGTCCGGTCGTCGGGCTGAGGTAACCCAGCTTGATCTTCCCGGCGGTCGCGGCGCGCACATAGGCCGGCATGCCAAGCGTGCTGGCGGCAACGCCGGCTCCAATCCCCTTCAGCACGCTTCGACGGCTGGGCCGCAAGCCCGATTTCACCAGTCTGTTGTAGTAGCTCATCGTCGGTTCCTCCCTGGGTTAAGTTTCTCCGGCCCACGGGACCGGTCTCAGTTCAAAGCGTGTTCAGGTCATCCGCAGCAGCGAGCCGCCATCGATGACGATCAGAGAGCCCGTCACGTAGGAAGCGGCAGGCGACGCCAGATAAAGCGCCAGGCCCTTGATCTCTTCCGGGTCGCCGATCCGACCGAGCAGCGACTGGGCCTCGAAGGCCTCGCGGTCCGCCGGATTGCGCAGCCGACCGCCGGCGATGTTGGTGATGAACGGTCCGGGCAGGATGGCATTGATGCGGATGTTGTAGGCGCCAAGCTCCATCGCCATGTGGCGAACGAGATGGTTCACCGCGGCCTTGGCGGGCATGTAGGGCGTGCCCACGATGCTCTCGTTGATCAGCGATGCAATGGACGACGTGACGATGATCTGGCCGCCGCCATTCGGCTTCATGTGCCGGACGGCATGTTTGATCGTGGTGTAGACCGAGGTCAGGTTGATCTCGATCACCTTGTCCCAGTGCTCGTCGGGCAGGTTCTCGATGGCGCCCTCGGGGTTCCTTTCGCCCGTCGGGGTGTTGAAGCCCGGCCCGGCATCGATCCCGGCATTGGCGAACACGACATCGATCGAGCCCGCCTTCCCGGCGACCTTGTCGAAGGCTGCGGCCATGGCCGCACGGTCACCGACGTCGACAACCTGGCCCCAGACATCGCCACCCACCGCCCTGATCGCGGCCACGGTCGTGTCAAGCCCGGCAGGGTTCAGGTCGAAGATGCAGACCTTCGCCCCGTGCTCGGCCATGATCTCGGCATAGGCCTGCCCGATGCCGCCGGCGCCGCCGGTGACGATCACCGACTTGCCTCTGACATCGAACATCTTCTCAAGTGCGGCCATCAGTTTCCTCCTTTGTGCGACAGCACGAAATCGAACTCCACGTCGTAGAACGGGGCCGCAACCTCGACCCTGGCGGCAGCTTCGGCGTTCTCGACCTTGCGGAATTCGGCGAGCAGGCTCTTCTTCACGCCGAAGACGGCATCTGAATCGATGTACGGGTCGTCCGGGTCGAAGATGTGCGTGGTCAGCGCTTCGAAGCCCTCGGCCTCGACGATGTAGTGGAGATGCGCCGGACGATTGGGGTGACGCCCCAGCGCGCCCAGCAGCTTGCCGACCGGGCCATCATCCGGGATCGGGTAGTATTTGGGCTTCACGCCGCGAAACCAGTAGCGCCCGTCCGTGCCGGTGCGAAAGACGCCGCGCAAGTTGAAGTCGGGCTGGATGCCCTTCTGCTGCACGTCGTAGAAGCCCTCGTCATTGGCCTGCCAGACGTCGATCTTGGCGCCTGCGATCGGCTTGCCCTCGGTATCGAGGATGCGGCCATGCACGAACATGGGCTCGCCCTTCTGGTCGAGGCAGATGTTGGAGCCCATCGGCAGTTCGGGGGCGTCGGCGACGTGGAAGGGTCCCAGCACCGTCGATTCCGAGGCGCCCGACGGCTTGCGGTTGTTGATCGCATCGACCAGCATCGAGATACCGAGAACATCCGACAACAGGATGTATTCCTGCCGCCACTCGTTGCAGATCTGGCCTGTCCGCGTCAGGAACATGATCGCGCCGAACCATTCCTCCTGTGTCGGCTCGATCTCTTTCACCGCCTCGTGCAGCTTGCGGGTGATGACCTCCATCACCTCTTTGAGCCGCTCGTCCTTGGCGTTCCTGTTCCGCGCCACCACGACCTCGGCCGAGTTCGCTTCGGTGAAATAGCCGGATTCGTGTTCGTCGATCATGCGATCCTCCTCAGCGCGCCAGAACGGATTTGAAGATCCGGCGCAGTTCGGCCGCCGGCTCGGCCGCCAGCGTTTCGGAGCGCCAGGCGACGTGGTGGTCGGGACGGACGATCAGGCAGCCGGTGTCGCGGATCTCCCGTGCGCCGGCCCAGTCGCCGGTATGATCCTCGATCGCGCGGCGCGGGCCGATCACATGGCTGCGGATCGGCAGACCGAGCTCCGCGCCCACCGTCTCCGCCGCGGCGACCCACGCCTCTCCGCCAATGCCGGTCAACAGCGTGAACTCGCCATGCCCGCAAAGATCGAGCGTCGAGACCTTCCTGCCCGAGCGCTCGAAGACCCAGACATGCGGCAAGCGCGCGCCCGGCCAGGTTGTCGGCGCATAGTGCAGCTCGCGATCCTTCTCGAAGGCCGGCTCGCGCTGGCCGTCGGTCACCACCGCGCCCGACGCATAGCGCTGGTTCATCTCGACGCCATGGGCGTCGAACTCGTACTTCTTGAAGGCGATGGCCTTGCGGAGCGCCTCGCGCTGCGCTTCGGCGACGGGCGTCGCATCGGCGCGAGCCTCCATGTTCCTCTGGATCTTGTCGTGATCCACGCCGCCGTCCATGCCGAGCGCCTCGAAGATCGGTCCGAATTCGGCGATGGACTGGTTCGCCCGTGTCACGATCTGGCGCGCGATCGGTGCGCGCTCGGCCGAGAAGCTGTCCAGAAGCCCGACCCCCGCCTGCCCCTTGATGACCTTGGCAAGCTTCCAGGCGAGGTTGAACCCGTCCTGGATCGATGTGTTCGAGCCGAGCCCGTTCGAGGGCGGATGCCGGTGCGCGGCATCGCCCATGATAAACACCCGCCCCTTCTGCATGTGCGTGGCGAAGCAGTTGTTCACGGTCCAGGTGTTGGCGCCCAGGAGCTCGATTTCGAGCGCGGGATCTCCGACCAGTTGACGCGCGACGCTGGTGGCCAGTTCCGGCGTCACGTCCGGCGGCGGCTGGTTGATGTCGTAACCCCAGACGATCAGCCATTCGTCCCACGGCCGCACCATGCGAACGAGACCCATGCCGATGCCGCCGACGTCGGCGCCGGGCTGCATGACCCAATAGAGGACGCTCGGCCGGTGGGCGACATATTTCGAGAGATCGGCCCTGAACAGGATGTTCATCGAGCCGCCGACGCCCATCTTGCCCTCGAGCGGCAGGCCCAGATGCTCGGCCACCAGCGAGTTGCCGCCGTCGGCGCCGACGAGGAACTTCGACCGCACGGTGAAATCGTTGCCCGACAGCCGATCGCGGCAGGTCGTGGTCACGCCGTCCGCATCCTGGACATGGCTGACATATTCCGTGCTCATGCGTGCCTGCGTGCCGCGGGCGCAGGCCGACTTGAACAGGATCGGCTCCATGAAGGTCTGCGGCAGATCGTTCATGAAGCAGGGCGACGACAGCAGATGTTCGGCCTTGGAGAGCGGGTGGACGCCCCAGCTCTTCATGTGGCCGATCTCCTCGCCGGCCAGGCTTTCGCAGAACACGTTCTCGCCCATCAGCTCCTGCGGGGAGGCGTGCATCATGGCCTCGGCCTCTACCTCCGGCCCAAGGTCGCGCAGCACTTCCATCGTGCGCTGGTTGGTGATGTGGGCACGCGGCGTGTTCGACAACCAGCGATAGCGATTGACGATCATGTTGGCGACGCCGTAGCTGGACAGCAGCGCGGCGGTGGCCGAGCCGGCTGGGCCAGTGCCGACGATCAGCACGTCGATTTCGATATCCGCCATCAAATTCCTCCCTTGATCTTCGGACCGGTCAGCCTGCGGCGGACCGGAAACAGGTGCAGGCCCTTGCGGGACGCAATCAGCCCCCACAGCCCCTTTGGCGCAAAAAGCATCACGACGACGGCGATGAGGCCGAGCGTCATCAAGTACCAGCTGCCGTAATCGGCCAGCGCCGAGCGCAGCGCGAAGAAGACCAGCACACCGAGGATCGGCCCCTCGATGGTGCCGATGCCGCCGATGACGACAATGAAGATGACGTTGGCGGTCCAGTCGGTGACGGCAAAGGCCGCGCTCGGCGAGATGCGGGCCGTCTGCAGGAAGATCAGCGCGCCGGTCAGCCCGGTGGCGGCCGCGGCGATCAGAAAGACCGCCCATCTGAGCCGGCCGGTATCGACGCCCACCGATTGCGCCGCGTCGACATTGTCGCGCACGGCCGCCAGCGCCAGCCCGAGGCGACTGCGCAGCAGCCAATAAATGCCTCCCGTCACGGCCACGAGCAGCGCCAAAGCCAGCCAGTAGGCCATAACATCGCGTGCCGCGGCCTCGCGGACCCCGAACAGCGCCCGGACCGCATCGGTGCCCAGGATACTGCTCGTCGCCTCGCGCGGCAGCGAGGTGCCGGTGCCGCCACCGAGCGCCTTCCACTGCGCGACCAGCAGTCGCGTCACTTCGGCGATCACCCAGGTGCCGATGGCGAAATAGGCGCCCTGCAAACGGAACGCGAAGAAGGCCGTCGGAACCGCCAGCACCAGAGCGGCAAGGCCGCCCAGCGGGATCGCCAGGACCGGATTCCAGCCGAGCAGGATCACGCCGGCGAACATCGCATAGGCGCCGATGCCAACGAAAGCCTGCTGGCCCACCGACACCAGGCCGCCATAGCCCGCCAGCAGGTTCCATATCTGCGCCAGCGTCAGCATGGTGAGGATGAAGAAGAGATCCTGTATGACGCCACGCGAGGCCACGGCAGGCAGCGCGAGCGCGGCGACGATGAAGATCGGCACGATGATCGCGGTCACGGTTCCGGCGCGGGTGCGGGTTGTCAGTCGATACATGCCGCCCTCAATCCACTGCGCGCGGAAAAAGCCCGCGCGGCTTGAGCAGCATCACGGCCAGGAAGGCGATGTGGCCGGCCAGGATCTGCCATTCCGGATTCAGCGCGGCGCCAAACGTCTGCGCCACGCCGATGATGATCCCGCCCGCGAGCGTCCCCCACAGGCTGCCGAGGCCGCCGATGATCACCGCCTCGAAGGCATAGATCAGCCGCGCCGGTCCGATCGAAGGATCGAAGTTCGCCCGCATGCCGAGATAGAGTGCCGCCAGCGTCACGACGACCATGGCGATCCCGGTGGCGATCGCGAAGATCCGCTTCGGCTCTATCCCCATCAGCCCCGCCGTCACGACGTCGTCCGAGGTGGCGCGGAAGGCACGGCCGAGGGCGGTGTGGTAGAAGAGCGCGTTGAGCGCAATGATCATCACGATCGCCGAGGCAAAGGTCATCAGCGGCATGATCCCCACCGTGACCAGCCCGAGATCGAGCGATGCCCCTTCCAACGCGCCCACCGGGATGCGGCGGCTGTCGGCGGAGAAGGCCTCGAGCAGGCCGTTCTGCAGGGCGACCGACAGGCCGAAGGTGACCAAAAGCGGCGGCAGGATGTCCTTGCCCAGCACGCGGTTCAGAACGGCGGTCTGCAGCAGCCAGCCGAGCGCGAACATCACCGGCATGGCGACCAGAGCGGCAATCCAGGGCGACAGGCCGAGCAGCGTGACGCCCATCAAAACCAGATAGGCGGCAAGAATGATGAGGTCGCCATGGGCGAGGTTCACCAGCCGCATGATACCGAAGACGAGGCTCAATCCCGCTGCGAACAAGGCATAGAGCCCGCCCAGCAGAATCCCTTGCACGAGGGTGTCCAGCCAGATCATCGCCGCGCCACCTCGATCAGGCCATAAGAGCGCTGCGCGAGCAGATGACAGAGCCTCGGTTGCCGCGTCATGCCGCCACTCCGAAATAGGCGGAATGGATGTCTTCGCGCGTGACCTCAGCCGCCCTGGCGGCCAGCGTGACGCGACCCTCCATCATGCAGTAGACGCGATCGGCCACCGCCAGCGCCTTGCCGATATCCTGCTCCACCAGCACGATCGCGGCGCCGCCTTCGCGGATCCTGGGAAGGGCTGCGTAGATATCGCGGATGACGACCGGCGCGAGGCCGAGGCTGATCTCGTCGCAGAGCAGCAATTGGGGGTTCGACATCAGCGCCCGGCCGATCGCCACCATCTGCTGCTGGCCGCCCGAGAGCGCGGTGCTGGGGCTCTTGCGCCGCTCGCGCAGGATCGGGAAAAGGTCATAGACGGCGTCGAGGTTCCACGGCCCCGGCACCTTGCGCGCTTGCCCGCCGACCAGCAGGTTTTCCTCGACGGTCAGCGAAGGGAACAGTCGGCGCCCCTCCGGCACCATGGCAATGCCGCGCTTCATGATCTCGGCCGAAGACAGCGCGCCAATCGGCTCGCCCCTGTGCAGCACCATGCCGGGCTCGTTGCCGATCACGCCCGTGATCGAGCGCATCAGCGTGGATTTTCCGGCGCCATTGGCGCCGATGATCGCCACGCATTCGCCCGCGGCCACGCTGATATCCACACCGAACAGCGCCCGGAACTGGCCGTAATTCGCGGTGAGGCCGCGCGTTTCCAGCATCAGACCTCGAGCCCCAGATAGATTTCGCGAACCGCCTTCGAGGCCATGATCTCATCAGGCGCACCGATCCCGATCACACGCCCAAAATCCAGCACGAGAAGCCGCTCGACCACCGAATTCAGGGCGTGCAGCACATGCTCGATCCAGATGATTGTCGTGCCCCTGGCGTGGATCGCCTTGATCGTCGCGACCAGGGCCTTGCATTCGCCCTCCGTCAGACCGCCGGCGATCTCGTCCAGGAGCAGAAGCTCAGGGCCTGTCGCCAGGGCGCGGGCGAGTTCGAGGCGCTTGCGGTCGAGAAGGCTCAGCGAGCCGGCCACGAAATTGGCCTTCCTGAGAAGCTCCGTCTCCTCGAGGATACCAGCGCAATCGTCGACCATCTCGGCCTCGCGTGCGCCGCGGCCGAAGGCGGCAGCGGTCAAGAGATTTTCGAACACGGTCAGCCCCTCGAAAGGCTGCGGAATCTGGAAGCTGCGGCCAACGCCCATGCGCACCCGCTCCATCGCCGGAGCACGGGTCACGTCGCGGCCGAGCAATTCGATGCGACCCTCATTTGCAAACAAGTTGCCGGTGATCAGGTTGAAGAGCGTCGATTTTCCGGCGCCGTTCGGGCCGATAATGCCCAGCGCTTCGCCGCGCGGCACGCTGACGGTCACGGAATCCGCAACCTTCAAGGCGCCGAAGGACTTCGAAACGTTTTCCAGCCTGAGTATCATCACTGTCATCCTTGGGTCGCGCCGAACGAGGGCGGCGGTATCAGCCGCCCTCGGCAGCGTCAGGCCAGGGCTTCCATCTTGCCGGCGGTGGGTATCTGGGAGGCGCCGGCGTTTTCGACGATCACCAGATCGAAGCCGCCACCGGCCTTCTTGCGCCACTGCCCGCCAACGAGCGGCGTCTTGCAGACGTTCTTCGCGGCGAAAGGTGGCAATCCCGCACCGCTCCAGGCCACCTTGCCCACTACCGTCGTCATGTCGGTGGCCGCTATCGCCGCCGCGATCGCCTCGGCATTGGTTGGATCCGACACGCGGCCCATGACATTGGCCGCCACCTCGAACAGCGAATGGACAAAACCGATCGGCTGGGTCCAGGGACGGCCGGTCTTGGCGGTGAAATCCGCAGCGAGTTCGGCCGAACTCTCGCCCGTCAGCGACGATTTGAACGGATGCGAGGCCGACCACCAGACCTCGGACGAGAGGTTGTGGCCGGCGTCGCCGAGCGTCTCGACCGATTGCGGGAAAAGGATCGCCTTGGCCACCGTCACCGCCTTGGGCTTGAAGCCCTGCTGGCGGGCCTGGTTCCAGAAGGTGGTGAAGTCGGGCGGAATGACCACCCCGGTAACGATCTCGGCATTGGCGGCTTTGAAGGCGTTGACCTGCGCGGTGAAATCGTCCGAAAGGTTCTGATAGCGGCCAGGATCGGCAAGGCTGAAGCCGGCGGCGTCGAGGCCGGGCTTCAACCCATTCTTCGGGTCGCCCCAGGCATTGCCGTCGGCATCGTTGGGGAACAGCCCGCCCACCTTGCCGTTGGTGGAAAGCTGCTTCCACATGCCGGTGTAGACGGCGATGATGTCTTCGAGACCCCAGAAATAATGATAGCCGAAGTTGAAAGGCTTCCACGAGGCCGGATCGGCCGGACTGCCCTGCTGGCCGATGAACCAGGGCTGCCACGGCGCCATCGTCGAGATGACCGGCACGCCCTCCGCCTCGCAGGTGGTGGCCACTGGGTTGGTGTTCTCGGGCGTCGAGCCGACGAGCATCAGGTTGATCTCGTCATCGACGATCAGGCTCTTCGCCACCTCGGCCGCGCGATTGGGGTTCGACTGGCTGTCCTTGACGATGACCTCGAAGTTCTTGCCTGCCTCGGAAGCGAGGAAGGCCTTGATGTTGTAGGCATCGCTCTCCGCGAAGCCGGCAAGCGGCCCGGTCTGCGGCGAAACATAGCCCAGGCGGATCTTGGCGCCTTGCGCGATGGCCGGCGTCGCCAGGCGCGAACCGGCCAGCGCCAGGCCTGTCGCCGCCGAGGCTTTCAGTAGGCTACGTCTTGTGATCATGTGTAGTTCCTCCCTCTTGTTTTATTCTCAAGCCCCCGGACGGCGTCCCTCCCACGCCGCCTGAAGGAGTTCCCTTATCGATCCTGGATCGATTGGCCTCGGATTCGCATAGGCATTCTTGACCGCGATCGCCGCCGCGCGGTCGAGATCGGCCTCCTCGATGCCGATCGCCTTCAGGCTCAGCGGGGAGCCGACCGACTGTGCGAAATCCCAGAGCCCGCCGCCCGCCGAGCCACCACCGAATGCCCTAGTGATCGGACGCAACAGATCAGGCACCGCCGTTTCGTTGAAGGCGGTCGTGTACGGCAGCAGGATGGCGTGGGTCTCGGCATGCGGCGTATCGAACGAGCCGCCGAAGACATGCGCCAGCTTGTGATGCAGCGCCATCGAGACATAGCCGAGCGCGGTCGAGCAGCACCAGGCCGCATAGAGCGCCTGCGTCCGCGCCGCGCGATCCTGCGGGTCGCGGATCAGCCTTGGAATGCCGTCCTTGAAGGCAATCATGGCATCCCTGCACATGAGCACGATCACCGGGTTGCGATCGGGGGCATACAAGGCCTCCATCGCATGAGCGATCGCGTTCATCGCCGAGGTGACGGTGAGACTTACCGGCAGGCTCAGTGTCAGATCGACGTCGTAGATCACCGTCTCGGGGCGAATGTCCGGCGAGCGGCGGGTAGTCTTCTCGCCGGCCGCCGTCTCGCCGAGGATGTCGGTCATTTCCGAGCCGGCATAGGTGGTGGGAATGACCACCTGGTCGGCGCCCGTGCGCACGGCAATGGCCTTGCCGAGCCCGGTGGTCGAGCCGCCGCCGAGGCTGACGACCGCCGAAGCGCCGCTGCCGCGGAAGGCACCGACGGCCTTTTCCGTGACCTCGACAGGGGTATGCATGACCGCGCCGGCAAAGATCCCGGCGGCGAGGCCACCAAGGCTTACGGCCAGTCTTTCCGCATCGCCCATCTGATGCGGTGTCGAAAGCACCATCACCTTGTCATGGCCGAGCCGCCGGACTTCCTCTTCGACGCGAGCTATGGTGCCGGCACCGAAGACCACCCGTGTCGTCAGGCCCGGAAAGGTGAAGCTGTCCATCATCGCGCCGCCTCCATGCGCGGGCCGCGCCCGGCCGCGAGGTCGTCGAGGATCGTGCCCAGCATGACGATCTCGGCGTCCGAGACCTCATGGCCCCGTCCCGGGAAGAGATCGGCCCGCAGGCTCGCGCCAATGCGGCCCAGCGACTGCGCGGCATCGGCAAACGCCGAGACTGGTATCCAGGGATCGGCATCGCCGCCGGAAAGATAGATCGGCATTCCGGCCGGCGCGGCCTCGGATCTTTCGTCCGCCGGAACGCCGACACGGCAGCCCGTGAAGGCCGCCAAAGCATCCGGCGGCGGCAGCCCCGCGCAGAGGTATTCGATCGACAGACACGCCCCTTGCGAGAAGCCCGCGAGAAGAAGCGGCAGTCCGGGCAGTTCGGCCCGCGCCGCGACCATTGCGGCCGCAAGGTGGTCGAGCGCGTCGGAAAGCTGCGCCCGGGCGACCGGCGTCAACGGGTCGACGGCACGCGCCTCCCACCACATGCCGTGTGGTGCACGCGGCAGGATAAAGGCCACGGCGGTTGCGGAAAGCCGCGACAGCACATGGGACTGCATCTCTTCGGGCGATTGGCCACGGCCGTGGACGAAGACGCAGATCGCCTTCGCCTCCGGGCCTCTTGGCCCAAGCCGGAGCGGACCGCTGCCTGAACTCACGTGAAGTCCGCCTCTTCCAGGCCGACCTGCAATTCGCTCTCACGATCTTTGAACCACGGCGGGAAGACCAGCGTCTTGCCGATCTGGCCCGGAGGCTCGTCCTTGGCCCAGCCTTCCGGCGTGGTCCAGGCAATTTCGAACAGCGCGCCGCCGGGCGAGCGGACATAGCAGGACTTGAAGTAGTTGCGGTCCTTCTGCTCCGATATATCCGTGAAGCCGAGACCCTCGATATGAGCGCGCAGTTTCAGCTGGTTCTCTTCGTCGCCGGTGTTGAGGGCGAGGTGGTGGATCGTACCGCCCGCCAGCGTCCAGGTGCCCTGCGGGCTGTCGCGGTCGACAATGACCTCCACGCGCTGAGCGACGCCGGTCGCGTCGGGCACGCGGAACACCAGTCCCTCATGGTCGTCAGCCTCTTTCTCCAGCGGCAACGCGATGGTCAGGAAGTCGTCCATCGCAGTGCGGTCCATCACCGCCACCACGGCGCCGTATATTCCCTTGATGCCGTGCGCCTTGCCGATGCCCTGCGCCTCGTTGGTGATCGGCGCGCGCGTATCCCTGTCGCTTTCCACCAGCTCGTGCGGAATGCCGCAGGGATGTGCGAAAGCCGCACGGTCGGCGCCAAAACGAGTGATCTTGATGGCCTCGATGCCGCGCGCGTTCAACCGGTCGACCCAGAAATCCGCGGCCCCCTTGGGAATCGACTGCATGATGGTGCGCGACTGGTTGGACCCGCGGCGGCCATAGACGCCTGGCTTGCGGAACGGGAAGGTGGTGATGATCGTCGAGGCATCGCCGTTGGGCGAGCCGTAATAGAGGTGATAGACAGGGATGACGCCGTCGAACAAGACGGTGCGCTTCACCGAATGCAGGCCCAGTGCCTTGGTATAGAAATCAAAATCTTCCTGAGCGCTGTCGGTCGAGAGCGTCAAATGGTGGTAGCCGCTGACACGTGCCATCGGTCATCTCCTCCCAGAGGTTTCGGTTTCGCCCCGCCGCTGTGGACAGAGCACGAGGTTGAGGTCGAGCGCGTGCTTCCGTTTTCCTCCGTTGGGCGGCAGCGCGCGGAACTCGGCCATGAGTTCGGGTTTGACCCCGAAGATGGCATCCCGGCCGATCGCAGGGTCCGACCGGTCGAAGATGTGGGTCGTCAGCGTCTCGAAGCCCTCCGCCGAGACGCGAAAATGGATATGGGCCGGCCGCTCGAGGCCAAGGCCAAGCGCCGACATCAATTGACCGACCGGTCCGTCCGATGGCAGCGTGTAGCCCTTCGGCTTCACCGTCACGAAGACGAAGCGTCCCTGCGGATCGGTGCGGAACCGTCCACGCAAATTGAATTCCGGCTGCCTGTCGGGTTCCTGGTTCTCGTAGAGACCCTCGGCATTGGCCTGCCAGATCTCGACCATCGCATCGCCGATCGCATCGCCGTCGAGCGCGACGATCCGGCCCGCAACCTCCAGCGGCTCGCCCTTGTGATCGCGCGAGATGTTCGCGCCGAGCGGCATCACCGGCACGTCGGCCCGGTAGAAGGGGCCGGCCAGGGTGTTTGGGGTCGCCCCAACAGGGCGCGGGCTGTTCTGATCCTCGATCAGCGACGACACGCCCAGGACGTCGGCGAACAGCACCCATTCCTGGCGCCGCGCATCGGCGTAGTGGCCAACCTCGGTCAGAAAATCGATCGCCTGACGGAACTCCTCGCCCGAGGGTCGCAGCTCGACGATCAGCGCGTGCAAACCGTCGACGGCTGCCTGCGCCGCCGCCGCCAGGCGGGACTGGCCCATTGCCGTCAGGCGCCGTGAGAATTCCTCGGCCTGCGTCGAGATCGCCTTGGGGAATTCATCTCGCTTCGGGTCGTGCTGGCCGTGCATTCCGCCGGGGCCTCCCTTCCCCTTGCCAAGCGGGATAGCACGGCCCGACGCGATGCTTGATGAGATGTGGCGTCCCTTGTATAGCGTTTTGCTATGAAGCTGAACGAGCGCCACCTCATGCAGCTCGCCGCGGTGCTGGATGCCGGCGGCGTGTCGGAAGGAGCCGCTATGCTGGGCCTGACCCAGCCGGCGGTCAGTCGATCGCTGGCCATGCTGGAGGCGCGGGTGGGCGAGCCGCTTTTCCTCAAGGGTCGCCGGCCGCTGCAGGCGACACCGCTCGGCTTCCAGTTGGCGGCGCAGGGCCGCACGATCATCACCGCGTCGCGCAAGGCGTCGGATGCGGTCCAGGGCTTCATGAAAGGCACGAAGGGCGTCGTCCGTGTCGGCGGCGTGCCCTTCTTCATGGATGCGATGATCAGCCGGATGATCGGAGAATTCCAGAAGCTCGAACCCGAGGTCACCGTTCAGCAAAGCTATATGAACCTGCCCGAGATGGTCGCGGCGCTGGAGAGCAACCAGATCGATCTCGGGATCGTGCCGATCGGCGTGCTCGACCTGGGACCCGGCTTCGAATTCACCGAAATCCTGCCCGGACGCAACGTCGTGGCTTGCCGGCCCGACCATCCCCTGCTGCGAAATCGCCGCCTCAGGGCGCATGACCTGACCAGCTTTCCCTGGGTAGCCCCCCTACCCGGCTCTCCGCTGATGTCGGACCTGCAGATGATCCTGATGAGCATCGGCATGTCGGACCTCAACGTCCGCTATTCGGGAGGCTCGCTGATGAGCGTGATCAACTTCCTTGCCGAAACCGATGCGCTGGCGGTGCTGCCATTCTCCGTGGTCTTCGCGCAGCGCAAGGAAAACCGGGTGACGGTGCTGCCCTATGAAATTCCGCAGCCCAGCCGCTCACTCGGCATCCTGCGCCGGGTCAGCGGACCGCGCTCGCCGGCGGCAGAGCGCTTCGCCGGCCACGTCACGACCGCCTTCGAGAATCTGAAGCACATCATCAAACGGCACGAGAATGCCGTCGTCTGGGGGCGGTAATCCAGCCGACATGGCACCCCTTACAGCTCCAAGAGCCAGGAGCGGACGTTTGGAGCAGCGAGACGATCGGGCGTCCATTGGCCAGTCTCGTTTTTCCCGAACGGGATCCCGATTTGAGGAGCTGAAGGGCACGCCGGTGAGCGCCAGGATCAGCGAAGCTGGTTCATGGCGCCTATTCAGCATCGCCAGCAATGAAGTGCGGCTCTCCCACCCCATTCCGTGCAGGAATGGAACTCCCGTGCCTGTATTCGGTTGGGTACAAAGCCGGCGTCCCACACGCGCAGACAAGGGTGCGCTGAGGTGACAGATGCTCGACGACGAAGAGACCGAAGGTTTGTAAGTGCGAATATCGATCTTGGTTGAGCCTCCTATCACCGGTTTGCCTTCACCTCACGGCGAGGGTAACTCCGCGCGACCAGATCAGCTAATGTCCTCCAAGACCCCGGGCGTCATCTACGACATCAAGGGTCTGTTCCCCAGGCATGTTACGGATGGGCGCTTCTGATGAGGGTTCTGGTCACCGGCGCGGCCGGCTTCATAGGGTATCACGTAGCCAAGCGGCTGCTGGAGCGCGGTGACGAGGTCGTCGGCATCGACAACGTCAACGACTACTACGATCCGCAGATCAAGGAGGCGAGGCTGCGGCTCCTGGACNGAGGTCGTCGGCATCGACAACGTCAACGACTACTACGATCCGCAGATCAAGGAGGCGAGGCTGCGGCTCCTGGACGAGGCGAGCCGCAAGACCAATGCCGGCTATCATTTCATCCGCGGCAATCTCGCCGACAAGAGCGTGGTCGACGCCTGCTTTGCCGACCATGCATTCGACCGGGTGATCCATCTCGCCGCCCAGGCCGGGGTTCGCTACAGCCTGGAAAACCCGCATGCCTATGTCGAAAGCAACATCATCGCCTACACCAACATGCTGGAGGCCTGCCGCAACAGCGCCGTCGCGCACCTGACCTATGCCAGCACGTCGAGTGTCTACGGCGCCAACACCGACATGCCGTTTTCCGAACATCGTCCGGCCGACCATCCGCTGCAGTTCTACGCCGCGACCAAGCGCGCCAACGAGCTGATGGCGCACAGCTACAGCCATCTGTTCCGATTGCCGACGACCGGGCTTCGCTTCTTCACGGTGTATGGTCCCTGGGGTCGCCCGGACATGGCGCTGTTCCTGTTCACCAGGAACATCCTGGCCGGTGCGCCGATCAAGCTGTTCAACAACGGCAATCACACGCGCGACTTCACCTATGTCGATGACATCGCCGAAGGCGTGATCCGCGCCAGCGACAGCCCGGCCACGGGCAATGCCGCCTGGGACTCCAGCCGTCCCGATCCGGCCACAAGCAGCGCCCCCTGGCGCATCTTCAACATCGGCAACAACAGCCCGGTGAAGCTGACCGCCTATGTCGAGGCGCTGGANCGCCCCCTGGCGCATCTTCAACATCGGCAACAACAGCCCGGTGAAGCTGACCGCCTATGTCGAGGCGCTGGAAAACGCGCTGGGCCGCAAAGCCATCGTCGAACTCTTGCCGCTGCAGCCCGGCGACGTGCCCGATACCTTCGCCGACACCTCGGCGCTGGAGCAGGCGGTCGGCTACCGCCCGACGACGACAGTGACCGAAGGGGTGGGGCGGTTCGTCGAGTGGTACCAGGCATATTTTGGACGGGGATAGAAAAGTCTTTGCAAGATCACGGCTGGCAAACTCGCCTCAGGCCACCGTCCAGTGATGCTCGATGGCTGCGCAAGCTCCTGCCAGCACGACGCCCACGGGGATTGGCCGCCCCCGCAATTCGCACCACAGCAACATTGATCTTTGATGGGTAATGTTGCGGTTCCGCTCGCCCGCCATCCGCCATTCGCGTTCGTTTATTTCATTGGGCAAAAAACTACCGACAGCGGACAAACTGCCTCGCTATTCGAATGATGCGGTAGCGGCACATAACGCGCATGTTTCCTCCAGCCGGAGGCGCTTCATCCCCGCGCCGCCGGTTAGGCTCGACGGCCGCCCGCCCCCAAAAAGCCGTCGGGCCGCCAGAAATCCCGATATCCTACTCGCCTCGCCTCCTCGCCATCACTGCGTAAACGCCTTGGACATCTGATCCGCAAAGGGTTTCAACAGATAAGACCAGACATTGCGTTCATCGGTGCGGATATGAACCTCGGCGGGCATACCTGGCCTCAGCACCTTCGCTTCGGTCAGGCAATTCGATTTGCTTTCGACCTTGATCCGCGCCGAGAAATAGGAAAGCTGACGTTGCGGATCTTTAATCAGATCTGCCGAGATGTGTTTCACTGACCCTTGGCAGACCGGAGTGGTTCCCACGTCGAACGCCGGAAAACGGATCGATACCGGCTGCCCTGGCCGGACGTCGTCGACCCGCGACGGAGGGATCAGCGCGTCCACCACAAGATCGTCGGCATCAGGCACGATGGTCATGAGCATCTCGCCAGGCGCGATAACGCCGCCGACGGTATGGACAGCCGATTCCTGTATTGTTCCGGACTGCGGCGCGCGGATCGTTGTCTTGGTCAATTCATCCTGGGCCACAATCCTCCGTTCGTTGAGTTCGGTCTGCTTGGCTTCCGTCTCGCGGAGTTCGGTCGTGACGTCAGTGCGCCTTTGGTCATCCAGCTGCAGCATCTGCAACCCCGTTTCGCTAATGCGCGCCTGCGCTTCAGCTACTGCGGCAGCGAGGCGCCCCGATTCTCCCCTGGCCCGGGTGGCATCCAGCCTGATGTTGCTCACCCTCTCCTTGGAGACGAGTTTTTTGGCGTAGAGGGAATCAACGTCGGCGAAATCCTTATTCAGCAGAGCAACCGATTCATCCACCGCGCTCTGTTGCGCTTTGAGGCCGTCGATCTGACGTTCAAGTTGCTGGGATTGGCTTCTCAACTGTGCCTTCTGTCCAGCCAAAGCCGAAGCGCGCGTTTCAAAGAGCGCGCGCTCGCCATTGACGAGCGCAGCCAGCTCCGGCTGGTTCATTCGCGCCTTCAGGCCGACCGGCAGTTGCATTTCCGCCAGGCCCGTTCGCTCAGCCTCCAGCCGAGCGAGCCGGACGGTCGCGCGATCGAGATCCTCACTGATGATTTGCAGGTTCGCGCGAGTCAGCGTGTCATCCAGTCTGACCAGCACGTCGCCGGCTCGTACATGATCTCCGTCCTGCGCGAAGATCCCGCCCACTGTGCCTCCGGTTTGATGCTGGACCTTCTTGACGTTGGTTTCCACCACCACGGTGGCCGGTGCAACCACAGCGCCGGCGATGTTGGTCAACCCCAGCCACAGGCCGCCGCCAAGGACCAGCAGACCTGTAATCACCAAACCGAATATCAGGTTGGCCCGTATACCGTCCGACAGATCTGGCGCGCTCACGGCAGCCCGTTTGCTGCCACGAAGGGTCCGAGCATACGATGAGAAAGCGACGAATGTTTCGAGCAGAGCTTCATGCATGTCCGGCAACACCCGGTATCGGCGCCAAAGAAGATGGCCGAGGTGAAACAGGCGGTGAAGGTCGGAGCACGTTCGCCAAGACCTGCTCGCGCGAGCCAAAGGCATGAACCGTCCCATTCGACATAACCAGCACCTGATCGATATTCGCGAGTGCCGAAGGACGATGCGCAACGACAATGACGATGCCCCCGCGCTGACGCACTGTCCGTATGGCGCCGGCCAGGGCAGCGTCTCCGTCCACGTCGAGGTTCGAGTTCGGTTCGTCGAGCACGACAAGAAACGGCTCGCCATAAAGTGCTCGGGCGAGACCCACGAGTTGCCTCTGCCCTGCCGACAGGGCCGCTCCGCCCTCGCCTATGCGGGTCTGAAATCCCTGAGGGAATTGCATTATCATTTTCTCGACGCCGGCTGCTCTTGCCGCCGCAAGGACGCCTTTTGGATCCGTCTTGCCTCGGAACCTCGAAATGTTGTCTGCTACCGTGCCGTCAAACAACTCCACATCCTGCGGCATGTAGCCGATATGGGCGCCGAGCTGTTCCGAGTTCCATTGATCGAGAGAGGCGCCGTCCAATCTCACCGAGCCATGGAGCGGCTTCCACACTCCGACCAACGAACGCACCAAAGTTGTCTTGCCGGAACCGCTTGGGCCGATTACGGCCATCCCAGCGCCTCTCGACAGATGGAAGCTCACATTCACCACGGTTGGCTTTGGCAAGCCGGGCGGCGCAATGGTCAATTGCTCGACCGCAAACCGCGCCTGCGGCCGAGGCAACTCCATTGGCTCGTCCTGGCGGCCGAATGCCGCCATGACCGCTGCCAGCTCGGAATAGCTGCGCCGGGCCGACAGAAAGCCTCTCCAGTTTGCGATCGCAGCATCCACCGGGGCCAAGGCGCGGCCAAGCAAAATGGAAGATGCGATGATCACCCCAGGTGAAGCCTCGCCGCCGATCACCAGGTAAGCGCCGAGACCGAGAACACAGGACTGCAACGCCATCCGCAGGGCCTTCGACAGCGAACTGGCGCCACCAACGACGTCAGAGAGACGTTCCTGCTGGGCGAGATAGGCTCGGCTGACGTCGCTCCAGCGTCGAGCCAGTCGACCAGACAGCCCCATTGCGTGAACGACTTCGGCGTTGCGCCGGCCGGAATCGGCAAGCGCCCGCTGCGACAGCAGCTCCTCCGAGGCACGCGCGGCGGGGCCTCGGCTAAACACTTCCGCGATCGCTGTTAAGAGGACCACAGCGATCGCGCCGACCGTCGCCAGCAGGCCGAGCGAAGGATGGAGCAAATAAATGATCAGCAGATAAAAGGGGATCCACGGGGCGTCGAAGATGACCGTCGGTCCCGTTCCGGAGAGAAAGCCGCGCAGTCGGTCAAGATCGTGCAAAGGCTGCAGACGGTCCGCATCACGCCCTGCCTTGAGCGGCAAGGACAGGGAGATGGAGAACACCTTTTGCTGCAAATTCCTATAGAGACGGCTGCCGATGCGGACCAACACGCGAAGCCGCACGAAATCCAGAAGCCCATGGACCGCATACAGACCCAGCATGCCGATCGTGAACCCCACCAGGGTGGGAACGCTCTGCGACGGCAGAACGCGATCGTAAATCTGCAACATATAGACCGAACCGGTCAGAGCGAGAATGTTTATCACTGCCGAGAACAGCGCCACGCCAAGCAGCCCAGGCATGCAGGCGAGAATGGCGGAACGTAGCTCGGGAGAACCAGCCCCCGATGTTTTCATGACCAGCGGTCGTTCGCGCGACACTGCCGCGCCGTTACTTCCGTAAGTTGTGATGGCTCAAACCTTTCTTGATGCGCATAGCAGCCGCTATCCGTCGCCCCCCTTATTACGCTCTGCTTACATACGTCGATTTTGAGGAAAATGCAGCGGATTCGTGGCATGAACCGGCGAAACGCGGCCGCCGACGTCTCCCTGTCTGGGGATAACTTCACGAAAAATGACGATTTTCGCTAAAGGAACTGGTCAGAACGGAGCCGGCAAAAGAGGCGTATGTCCTTGCTCCCAAACACTTTCAAAGGTGCCACAGTCGGCTGAGCAAAATACCTGCTACTGAGCAACAACTTAGATCAATCAAACATTCTATCTCGCTGTGTTTCGTATTTGATTTCATCCTAATGTAGCAATCACCTAAGCAGACGCGGGGCATAAATCGAATCAACCAAAGGATCATTGGATGACACTCCATTATGCGTCCGGTGGATCAGCCACCGAAGTCGCAACCGCCGGGTTCAACCTGGTCGATGTTCAATATCTCTCGCAGGTCAATGCTTTGCCGGACGGCATGAAAGGCCTCGTCTATCTCGGCGCGCATGACGGCGTCACCTCCTCCTTCATTGAAAAAGTTACACCATTTCTGAACAACCCGAAGGTGTTCGGATTTTTCCTGATGGACGAGCCAGATCCCACCGGCAGGTGGGGCACATATGCAACTGCCGAAAACCTGAAAGCGGAATCGGATTGGATCCATTCCCATTTTCCGGGCGCCAAGACCTTCGTCACCATGATGAATATGGGGTCTCCTACAAATCCGGATTTTTCCAACACCTATAATCCGGCCAATACAGGCATCGACTATTACGGGTTGGACCCGTACCCGGTGCGCGATGACGTGAGCACGGTCGACTACAACATGATCGACAGGGCCGTGGGCGCGGCAGTGAAGTCCGGCATCCCGATCGACAAGATCATTCCGGTCTACCAGACTTTTGGCGGTGGCAACTGGACGACCGACACGGGCGGGAAGCATCAGATGCCAACGACGGAACAGATGCAAACGATGATAGATCATTGGGCAGCACTGGTTCCGTCGCCTGCCTTCGATTATGCCTATGCCTGGGGCTCGCAGAACGGAGACACAGCTCTGGAGAATTCGCCGGCACTGCAGGCCTTCTTCCAGCAGCACAACCTCCAAAGCACCGGTGGCTCTGCCGCCCCTCCAGCAAGCGATCCGATCGATACCCCGACCACGCCGCCAAGCGACGCCGGCGCCCCTGCTCCCGCCGCGCCGGCCCCGTCGGACAGCGATCATATATTCCATGGCACGCGCGGCGCAGACGTTTTTCACGCGACCACGGGCAATGACAAATATCTCGTCAACAATGCCCATGACAAGGTGATGGAAGCGCCAAGCGGCGGGGTCGACAAGGTCGTGGCCTCGGTGAGTTACGCTCTTACGGCGGGCTCACATATCGAGCAGCTCTCCACCGCCAGTTCGGGTGGCAGGGCGTCCATCAACCTGACCGGCAACGAATTCGGTCAAGCCATCTATGGGAATGGCGGCGCCAACAAGATCAATGGTGGCGGTGGCGCCGACAAGATGACCGGCTATGGCGGCAATGACACCTATTACGTCGACAATGCCCACGACAAGGTGGTGGAGCAGAGAGGAAGCGGCGCCGATAAGGTTCTTGCCTCGGTGAGCTTCGCTCTTTCGGCTGGCTCGCATATCGAGCAACTCGCAACCACCAAGGCATCCAGCAAGGCCGCCATCAATCTGACCGGCAACGAATTCGGACAGACCATTCAAGGCAATGCCGGTAGCAACAAGATCGACGGCGGCGGCGGAGCCGATACGTTGAGCGGGCGTGGGGGCAGAGATGCCTTCGTGTTCAGTACCGCCCTTGGTGCTGGAAACGTCGACAAGATCACTGATTTCAACAAAGCCCAGGACAAAATCCACCTCGATCATTCCATCTTTGCCGGTCTCGATCAGGGGGGCCTCTCGTCGGACGCTTTCTTTGCCGGCAAAGCCGCGCATGACAGTTCCGATCACATTATCTACAACAGTTCGACGGGAGCTCTTTCTTTCGACAGCGACGGCGTCGGAGGCGCAAACCAGATCCATTTCGCGAGCCTCTCTCCGCATCTGTCGATTACCGCATCGTCTTTTCTGGTCACCTGAACCAGCCCAGCGAAGAAACGCTTTAAGAAGTCGGCGAGGCCCTTGGGCCTCGCCGACAGATGTTCCGGATGTGTGGACCAACAGCTGACGTGCGGGTTCCGTCCTGAAGACCGGGCGACGCAGGCCGAGGGCCGGCTTGACGGCCCAGCGCAACCACGCGTCAAAAACTTTTTGCCATCAGCGAGCCGCGGAGCTCAGGCACCACGCCGCCGCAATTGGACACTCGAAAACCTTGGACAACCAAGGTGATGCAGACCAGCCACTCGTACCGGCTCAGGCGAACACCGCGCTCATCCCGCAAGACACGAGTCACATGAACGCTCCGGCAATCGCGAGGGAATCTCGCCTCGCTGGTCGCTACCCTTCCAAACATCACGGGTGTCATTCAAACGGACGAGGACAGGCACCTGGTGTCCCCCTAGCGTGCACTCGGGCGGCATGCGCTCAGAGGTGATGAAACCGGGCCATGGCAGCATGAGAGCCAATCGGCCATGTGCGCTTGGGAGAGGCAGATGAACCCGCACCTGGTCTGCGTAGGAGGCGAGGATCACGCCTTGAGAGTTCCCTTCCTCATCGCGCTGCGAGAGAAAGGCTTTCGCGTTACGGCGGTCTCGAGCGGTTCTCCCGTACCGTTTTTACGGCATGACATTTCGCATCACAGGTTCTCCTTCGACCGCTTTGCAAGCGGAGGCGGGGAATGGCGCACCCTCGGAACGATGCGCCGCTTGATGCAGGAGCTTCAGCCTGACATCATCCAGAGCTTCGACACCAAGCCAAATCTGTTAACGCCCCTTTCGGTACGGGGAACTGTTCCGGTCATTCGCACCATCAACGGACTGGGGTGGACGTTCTCATCGCTGGAGCCTCGGGCCCTGGCGTTGCGTCCGGTCTATTGCGCACTACAATGGCTTGCGTCTTCCTGGACGGCTGCGACCGTATTCCAAAATAGCGACGACCAACTGTTCTTCGAGCGCTTTCGGCTGATCGGTCGCGGAAGTTCGCGACTGATACGCAGTTCCGGAATCGATGTCGACGCGTTCGCAACGGTGCGCCATCTCGGGTCCTCAGCAACGAAGATGCGAAAGGACCTCGGCCTTCAGTCCGCCGAAGTGGTGATCTTCGTCGGCCGTTTGACGCGCCAGAAAGGCGTGGCGACCCTTCTCAATGCGATCCCTCGCATCCTGTCCGCAAGGCCCGCGGCACGGTTTGTGCTCGTCGGCCCACGAGAATCCGAAGGCTCATTCGCAATCGACAAGTCGGAGCTTGATCGGCATGCACCTCATGTGCTGGCCTTGGGTCCACGACGCGATGTCGCCGATCTCCTTGGCATGGCCGATGTATTCGCCTTTCCCACTCAGTATCGCGAGGGGGTTCCGCGTGTATTGCTCGAGGCGGGGCTGGCGGGACTGCCCATCGTGGCCTCAAGGATGCCAGGCTGCAGCGACGTCGTCGAAGACGGATGGAACGGCTACCTGGTTGCGCCGCATGATGCCGAAGCCCTCGCCTCGCGAACAATAGACTTGCTGTCCGACCGCGCGGCGGCCAAGGCGATGGGCGCCCGTTCTGTTGAACTTGTCCGGAGGCGATTTGCCCTGCCACTGGTGGTCGACCAGTACTGCGACCTTTACGACAACACACTCCGCGCGGGGCACATGCGACCGCTCCCTGCCGTTGGGCTTGGAGGCGGCCTCGCAAATCACCGAGGCGGGGCACATCAATGATCCGGGACGCCTTGCTCGCCCTGGGGGTTGCTATGTCCTATGCGACGCAACTAGGCGTTCCGGGATTGCCGCTCGGCTATGGCGAATTGTTCATCGCGATCTGGATCGTGCTGGCGATTGGACGAATACTCGCTGGCGGTCGTCTCCAGCTCACACCCGCTTTTGTCCAACTGGCGAGCTTCTGGCTGCTCCTGTCGCTCGCTTTGGGGATCGGCACGATCGTCGGTTATCTGACCACCGTTCTTTATCTGACCGGGTTTGTACATGACGTTATGGCATATGTGTTGCTGGCAAGCTTTACGTGCCTGGCCGCGGCGGAGCCGGACGCCGATCGGCATCTGCGCCGCAGCGCATGGTACGTGGTCGCGTTTGCCAATGGAGCCTTTGTGATACAGCTTGGCTTGGCTTATGGTGCGATCCACCAATCCGGCGTCGATCCCTGGTATTGGGACCGGTTCCGTGGCTGGTCAGAGAACCCGAACCAACTCGCGCTCTATTGCGCGCTCTTTGGCCCGCTGGCTTTGCATCTTGCCACGACCACGCGCAACCCATGGGCTCGTTTGCTTGCATTCTCATGCCTGCTCCTGACGTTCTATGTCGGCCGACTGACGAAGAGCGACACCTATCTCTATACCAGCATCCTGAGCTGCCTCATCTTCATCGGATTGCGGCTTCGTGCATGGATAGCAACGAGCGGCCGCGCCAGCATGCCCCGCCTGGCGGCAATTATGCTGTTGGCAGGCTCCTTCCCTCTAGCGCTTGCAATGACGCCGTACGCGCTCACCGAAGAGACCAGCGTCGCCAATTTTGCGAAGAGCCTTACCAAAGACGAAGGCGGGGAAGCGACCGTCGAAACGTTCGAACTCCGGCTTTATCTGTGGCAGGAGGCTGTGGAAAAAGGATTGAAATCCGGGTCCCTGGGACTGGGCCCTGGCCCCCACCTCGAGCGGCCTCCCGTGGCCGACCGTCAATTTCTACAGCGACCTTTCGAGGCGCATAACACCGTTCTCGACCTTTACCTGCAGGGCGGATTGCTTGCCGTGATGGCGTTGGTCTGGATCGTGGGCGCCGCCATGTCCTCCGCCTGGCGAGCGGGATTCGACGCCCTGCTGGTGCTCGGGGGATCGACGATAATCTTCAGCATGCCTCACCTGATCATCCGCCACCCGATCGTGTGGTTTTCGCTGGCTTTCTGCCTCGTTGCCGGAAATCCGACCGCACTTCGGCGGCAGCTTGCTGAACCGAGGGTGGCCTAATGTGTGGGATCGCGGGAATTCTATTGGCTTCGGACGCTCTGGACATAAAGCCGCTTGGAGCGATCGGGCGGATGACTGCATCGCTGCGTCACCGGGGGCCGGATGGCGAGGGGCTCTGGATCGACCGCGAAGCTGGAATCGCACTGGGCCACAGGCGGTTGGCAATTGTCGACCTGTCAGCCGCCGGGCACCAGCCGATGCATTCCGCCAGCGGTCGGTACGTGATCACCTTCAACGGTGAGATATACAATTTTCGCGATTTGCGTAGCGAACTCGAGTGTGCGGGCCAAACCTTTCAAGGTGCTAGCGACACCGAAGTGATGCTCTGCGCAATCGAGCATTGGGGGCTTGAGGCCGCCCTCAATCGCTTTGCCGGTATGTTCGTCTTCGCATTGTGGGATCTCAAGACAAGAACCCTGCATCTGGCCCGCGACAGAATGGGCAAAAAGCCCCTCTATGTCGCATCGACCCGAGATGCGCTGGTTTTCGCGTCTGAGCTGAAGGCGATCAATTGCTTTCCGGGCTTTTCTCCCGACCTTGATCTTGATGCCGCCGCGGCAATGCTTTCGACGGGATGGGTGCCGGACCATCGCTGTATCTGGCGAAGCGTGTTCAAACTGCCGCCTGGTTCTGTCCTTTCCGTCACGGCGGCGAATTTTGCCGAAGACCGCAGCGCGGACCGTCTTTCCCGATGCATTCACCGCTGGTGGTCGCTGGCTGCCGTCGCTGCCGATGGGCGACGGAATCCCGCCATCGGCACCGACGAAGATCTGGTTGACGAACTGGACAACCGGCTTCGGCTGGCTGTGCGGGAACGTATGATCGCCGACGTGCCTCTGGGCGGCTTCCTGTCGGGCGGGATCGACAGCTCAGCCGTGATCGCCTTGATGCAGGCCCAATCCTGCAAGCCGGTTCGCAGCTTCACGATCTCGTTCGGAGAGGGCGGCTTTGATGAAGCTCCATACGCAGCGGCCGTTGCCCGTCATCTGGGTACCGACCACTCCGAACTTCACCTCTCGCCAAGCGCCGCACGTGACGTCATTCCCGAGTTGCCCCAGGTCTGGGATGAACCCTTCGCCGATGAATCACAAATACCGACCTTGCTCGTTGCCAGGCTCGCTCGTCAGCACGTCACCGTAGCGCTGTCGGGCGACGGTGGTGACGAATGCTTCGCAGGATACGGCCGCCACTTTATGGCGGAGCGGCTGAAACGGCACCTGCGCCTGCCCCGACAACTGCGCCGAACCTTGGCGGCAGGGGCAGGGTTTTTCGCACGCGCCGGACGTGACGATGCCGTTGGCAAACTGCCGCTCTCTGCGAGCGCGAGGCATTTTATCCGGAGCGACCGAATGGAACGCCTCGCCCGGCTGCTCACGGCATCGAACGAAGACGAATTGTTTCAGCGGCTGGCGCGGCCACAAGCTGAAAACCTTGGATATCAGCGGCCGACCGAACCAACCCACGGCTACGGCGGTCCGCCGCTTGACGACCTGCTCTCCCGTCTTCTGTACGATGACATGGCGGGCTACTTGCCTGGCGATATCTTGGTGAAGCTGGACCGTGCCACCATGGCCAACAGCCTTGAGGGTCGGTGTCCTCTGCTTGACCACCGCGTTGTCGAATTCTCCTGGCGGCTGCCATCCAACATGAAAGTTCGTGATGGCGCCGGCAAATGGATCCTTCGCCAATTGCTACGCCGCTATCTCCCGCAGCACCTGATCGAGCGTCCGAAACAAGGCTTCGATGTCCCTATCGCTGCATGGCTGCGGGGTCCGCTGCGCAACTGGGCCACCGATCTTCTCGCCGACATGCGAACCGAAAGCAGTGACGTATTGGACACCGCGAAGATCGACGCCTGCTGGCGCGATCACATTGATGGCCATAACCGCTCGCGCGAATTGTGGTCCGCGTTGATGTTCCAGGCCTGGCGGAGCAAGGCCAATCGGCAAGCACAGCAAACCGGCCCAACTCATGAACGCGACCTGGCAGGAGTGTAAGATGGTAGGTTCCGCAATCAGCCCGATCCAGCTGCCACGGGTCAATCAACTACCAGCACCGGTTCTCGAAGGCAGAGTGCCCGTGCGGTCATTGCGTGAGTATGTCGAGCCGCCCACCGCGTCGCGCCAACTCTTCGTGATTCTGGCAAGGAGAAAATGGTCTATTGTTGCCTTCGCTGTGTTGGGCGGCTTGTTGGCGGGGTTGCTGGGAAGCCTTCGACCAGTTCTCTACGAGTCAACAACCCAGCTTATCGTCGACGCCCCCTCGCGCGGTTCACTGCCCGTCGGCGCCCCGTCTTCGCAGGACCTCGTTGATTCAAGCATAGATGACCACATCACGATGTTATCGTCGCAAGATCACCTGCGCCGCGTCATGGCGGCACTGCGCAAGACAGGTGCGGCGGAAACCGGACAGGACAATTCCGCGAGCAGGAATTCCCGGCTTGAACCGTCTGCCACCCCTCCCCCAAGGACACGCTCACTTGCCGGCGGTCTACTGGACTGGCTGTGGCCAGGGGCGGACCAGGTAGCCAACGGTCCACAAGCCGAGGATGCCTCCGAGTTGAGAGCTTTGCGGCGAGGCATGCGGGTCGGGCAGGAGCTGCGATCGAGAGTAATCTCCGTCGCTTTTGCCGATGACAGCCCCGCGCGGGCGGCGCTCGTGGCCAACACATTCGCTCAGGTTTATGTCGACTCCCTAGCGAAGAAAAGGCAGGCATCCGACCAGCAAGAGCTCGATGCGATCACCGCCAGTTTGCCCGGGCTGCAAAATGATCTGCAGGCAGCGGCAGACCGCCTTGAGAAATATCGGCTGAGCCACGGAGCCATCGACCAAGGCTCGGCGGACAATGCAGCCAGGGAACGGGCCGACCTCAGCCAGCAATTGTCGATGTCAAAGGCGGACCTCGCCGCTGTGGAATCTCGGCTTCGATACGTCCAGGGGCTTCGAGAGCATGGGGCCTCTCTCACCGCCTTGGCCGAAGCTATTGGCGCGCCTGAACTTGCCGACCTTGCGGCTCGACAGGCTCTCGCGCCGGCAGACCAGGAACTCAGAGCCACGACGCAAAGCAAGATCGAACAAGGCGTCGACAAGATTGCTGCCGATGCAAACATTTTCCGTGCACAGATCGCCGCTCTTGAAAGCCGAAAGAACATCCTGGATGCGGTCATGGCCGACACCGCCAGCCGGCTTTCCGGTTTGCGGGCTCTCGAGCCGCAGGTCAGCCTGCTGACCCAGCGATATAACGAACTCCTTGGTCGACAACAGGATTTGACGCGGCGTATCGGAGTTCCCTCAGCTGGAATTTCCATCCTGTCCGCTGCTTGGCCGCCGACTATCCCGCAGACCTTGCCAGCCATCTTCCTTGTTCCCCCTGGGATGATCCTATTCGCCATTCTGGGGGCGATGTACGTCACGATGCGCAATCATTTCGACCGGACTTTCCGTGGCGAGGCCGAGGCAGAAGCGGTGCTCAAGGTTCCCTGTGTGGGGCAGATTCCCGAAGCAGGCGGAATGCATGCCAAACAACTGCGAAACCTCGTGCTGGGGGAGCGCAGGTCCGCATATAGCCGCGCCGTGACGTCGTTGCTGATTGCGGCGGCACCAAATGCGCTAAGGGCTCGTTCGTCGTACACGGCGCTTGTCACCTCCAGCGTGCCGCAGGATGGCGGGACCGAGCTCGCGTGGAGCCTGGCGCTCGCCGGCACGCGACTGGGCGGTCGAGTTCTGTTGGTCGATCTTGAACGCAAGGGCGTTCAGCTCACGCTCGAGTTCCTGCACCAGTTCAGCGAACGCAAGAACCGCCATTCCTTCGCTGACTATGTTTGCAATCGCTGCGACCTGGAAGGTGCCGTTGCCAGGCTGCATGAAATCGGGATCGACGTAATGACCGCCGCTCCGTCGGACGACCTGCTGGCGCTGCTATCATGCGAGGACGGAGGCAAAGTGATGGCGGATCTGCACGCGACCTATCGCATCGTGATCATAAACCTGCCGTCGGCGCTGGGGCAGCCGGAAGCCAAATTTCTGCCAGGATGGGCGGACGTGGTTCTTTTCGCCATCCGGTGGAGGAAAACGCCACGCACCCTCGCTCGCGGGGTGCTGGAACTCCTTCAGGGCAACGGTTCTCTTGCGATACCTGTTGGCAGTGTCCTCACGCGAGTGAATCTGAAAAAACATGCCGGATATCGGCTCGAGGACAGCGCTGACCTCTTGCGCGAGCAAATAGCATGACGGCCACAGGCTCGTCCTTGGGCTACGGACGATCCTGGGGCGGTTCATCCAGGGAGCGGCCAGGACGATTCACGGTGCAGCCTGTCAGCAGAGCGCGTCATTCAGGTGAATGATGGCAAGGTCCGGTGTGCATCGTAGGCTGCGGCAATCCCCGATATTTGCCTCCCTCGGAAGCGCGAACCGATGGCACCAAGCGACCTTCTGAGACCCAAGACGGTTCCTGCGGCAGGCACAGCCATCATCGTTGTTCGGCCGAGCCCGATCGGCTCGATCATTCGTGCAGCAAGCGGAGTGTCGGCAATGGCGATTGTCGGCCAGCTCACCCTTCTTGCCGCAATCCCGGTTTTGGCGCGGCTCTATTCGCCGGCCGATTTCGGCATCTTTACGATTTATCTGTCGATCGTGAACATACTCGCCGGGGTCGCGGCATTGCGCTTCGAGGCTTCGCTCTATGGGGTCAAGGGGAACGCGCAGGCCTATGTGACGGTCAAGCTTATTCTCTTGGCTGTGTTCGTGACGACCGTCCTGGCCTTTTCGGCCGGACAGATGCTGTCGAACCTTGCTCCCAATCGCCTCGGCTCGCTCGCCTGGCTCATTCCGATTGGAATGGGAGGCGCAGGTCTGGTCGAAGCCATGAACTGCTGGAGTCTGCGTGCCGGGCTTTTGCGCGATTTTGCTCTCGGGCGCCTGATCCTGCCGGCAAGCATGGCTGCACTGCAATTGGCTTTCGGCATCGCCGAACTCGGCGGTGAAGCGATGATCCATGCCCATATTTTAAGCCAGTTCGTCTTCATCGGGGTGATCGGCTATCGGGTGATGAGTTGGGAGGATTTGCGTGGCATCGCCTGGGCACCTTGGCGTGCGGTATTGGAAAAGGCTCGGCGGGAATACAAATTTCCTCTGTTCGATATTCCCGCAACGCTCGCGAGCATAGCAATCAACAATCTTCCAGCAGTCCTTGTCGGCGGGCTGTTCGGCACCGCATTTGCCGGATATTTGGGCGTGGCCGCGCGGCTGGTCACCGGTCCGGTGACGCTGATCGCCACACCGCTCAGCAATGTTTTTGTCGCCGAAGCAAACCGGAACAGCAATCGTGGACACCTGCTTGGTGTGGCGCGCGGGCTTCTCCTGCTGGCCGCCGCCTTTACCGCGGTGCCGATCTTGCTGCTCGGCCTCGCCGCGCCCTATGTGGTCGTTCCGCTTCTGGGCGAGCCTTGGATGCCCACTGCGGAAATCATGACCGCACTGGCGCTGATGGGCGCGGCACAGGCGTTGTCGACTCCGCTCAGCGACGTTCCCGCTCTGTTACGGCGGCAAGGAACAAGACTGGTCATCGACCTCGCACGGGCGGTTCTCGTGTTTGGCCCGCTGCTCGCCGGCGCCCAGGCGGGCTGGCAGCCAGTCACCGTCATCTATTTCATGGCCGCCGGCGGCGCGTCGGGTTTCGCTCTGAAAATGGCAGCATCACTGTATCTGTTGACCCACGACCCTCAACCAGCAGGCGCTGCAACGTGCATCCAACATGAATGTCTCGAGGAAAAAACACCATGAATTCGTCGTCGGTTGACAACCTTCAAGCGGCAGTTGCGGTCACCCAGCATGACCGGGCCGATCTCTCGTGGTCACGCCCTTTTATCTCGGTCGGGATACCAACCTTTCGTCGACCGGATACGATCCGCAGGGCGATCGACAGCGTCTTGGGCCAGGATTACTCCGATTGGGAGTTGGTCGTGAGCGACGACGAGGGGCCGGAGGGCGAGACCTGGGCTATCGTGACCGACTACGCACGGAGCGAACCTCGCATCCGCATCATCGAAAACAGTCGAGGTCGCGGTCAGGTGGAGAACACCAACAACGCTATGCTGGCTTGCTCCGGACGATGGATCAAGTTGCTACATGACGATGACTGGCTTGCGCCAGGTGCACTCAGGACATTCGCCGAAATTGCCAAACAGTACCCCTCAGTCGCCTTCATGACGTCAGCCGCAAACATAATCGAGGACAAGCGAGTGCGATTTCGCCAAGTCCCCAAGCAGCAGGAACCGATCTCGCTTTATTCCAGCCAGCAGTGCCTGATGGACCTCTATCTGGTGCGCGCGACACGCTGCCTGGGGATTATTCCATCCACATTGTTGATCAACAGCGACGTCATTCGTGCCGGCTGCTTGATGCGCACGCACAAAGAGATTCCGGCCGGAGTGGATCAACTGTTCTTCGTGGATCTAGCCAGCCATGGGGACATGGTGGCGATAAGCGATCCGCTTACCTTTTACGATGCAACGAACCATCCAAGCATTACAACGTCAAAGAGTTTCCGCGAGGTCGACGAAGTGACCCTCGCCGTCAAACAGCTTAACTGGAATCTCATCAAGGACCGCAACCATCTCCCGCCTCCCGAGACATTGCTGCGGGCATTGCGGGTTGCTCGTATTCCCATGAGGTTCCACCAGCAGTCCTGGTTGACCACGTTCCTGGACGGGATTCAGATCTTCCGGCCTTCCGTCATGAAGGTGGCGGGCTGGCACGTGCTTAACCACGTGTTTGCAATCCGCCCAAGATTGGGCCGGGTGCGCACACGACGGCGGTAGGGTGAGGCTGGCGGACAAGCACGCCGGCAACAGATTGCGCGCGCACAAGCCTGTTGCGCGCGCGCATGGTACGGCCGTTACCTCACGGCAAGACGCATATGCGCCCAAGAAGAGCTACCAGTTCCGCCTGGCGCCGTGTTTCGGTCTTGGCGAAGAGCGACGCCAGCTGTGACCTTATCGTGGTCCGGCTCAAGCGCCGCTTGCGGGCTATCTCCAAAGGGGCATCGCCCTGCGCCAAGCGCAGCGCGAGTTGCGTTTCGGCACTCGTCAGACCAAACATTCTTTGCAGCGTCTGGGGATTTGGCCCGGACCTGTTTTCACGATCCAGCAGCGCCACGATACTCGTCGCGTCAGGCGTTGCTATGCCCTTCTCGTTCAAAATCAAGGGCCTGTCGCCCATACCGCGGATCACCACCCATGAAAGCGTGCCAGGAAGAAAATTCCCCGGCACGTTTGCGATCAGCCGCCTCAGAGCAACCGACACCTTGCCGGCCGTATCAGCTGCCTCGCCCTCGCGCTCCAAGGTGTTTTGAGCGGCTGAATTCCACTCCATGACCTTCCTGTCGCTGTTCAGGATCAGATAGCCACACCCGATGCGATCAAGCATTCTCACAACAGATGCAAGGCTGCTCTGCTTTGGCTCGACAGCCACGCCGTCGAACCTTTGTGGTGCTTGGTGCCAGGCGGAACTATGGCCACCCTGCGTTCTCAAGGCCGAGACGGGCTTTCCCCCGAAACTTCCATATTGGCGACCAAGAATTCCATCATGCTGCCTACCAACCAGTGCCATTTTCTTACCTCCCGCAAAACGGCAACGCCTCCCTGTCAGGAGGTGCCTTAAACATGTCAGTCAGGTCGCTTGGAGAGTTGCGGTCCGATCCGCCCCCGACAACGGACAAAATGCGCGCTACAATCCCGGGGAACAATCCTGCGGTCGGACTAGTCTGTACGCTTTTCGGTCTAATCTCGACGGACTAGTCAGAAGGTTATAGTCTGGCACATGCGTTTGCATTCGCTCAGTTTGCATCCGAACAGCTCAGGCAAGTTGCTAACCCACCTTGCCTCGATGTCGCTCCTGGTCGCGACACTTGCGGTCGAGACAGCGCTGCCCGCCTCCATGGCATACGACATCGGCTTTTTTGAGTTTGTTCCCACCATTATTGCCATCTCATATCTCGAAGATCGCCTGATTGCCCTTGCGGCAACGTTTGTGATGGTGACTGTCGGCTTGTTGGCGCGGGATGTCCTTCACAATCCAACCGACGTCGACGTTTGGATTAGGGCCATCCTGCTGCTGGTTGCAGGGGGGATGATCGCCCTGACTTTCCACCGGCAGAGGCAGGACTACCGCACCCTTTTGCGGGTTGCAGAGGCTAGACTCGTGGCCTTGGAGGCGACCGAAAACAGTTATCGCTGGGCATTTGAACGTGCCGCTATCGGCTTTGCCAATATGAGCGAGAACGGAGAGTTGCAACGATCCAACAAACGTCTTTGTGAGATGACAGGGTATGCCGAGGAGGAGCTTTCTAGTTTGCCAGTCAGGGCACTCGTCCATCCTGACGACAACCACACTTTGGCGGAAGCATTGACTCGCCTCAAAGACACGACTTCGTTCGGCTCGGAGATCCGTCTCCTGAGAAAGGACGGCACGGTTTTGTGGACAAGATTGGCGCTGTCTTTGGCCGTGCCAGCTGATGCTCTCCCTCAAAGCATCTTTGTAATGGTGGACGACATATCGGGAGAGCGAACCGCCCGCGAGGCACTCCGGGCTCAGAAGGAATGGTTGGACCTGGCGCTGTCGTCCAGCCGGTTGGGAACATGGCGCATAGACTTCGAGAGCGGATCCGTGAACGGCTCGGCCGCGTTCTGGGAAATGATGGGACTGGCACCCGCGCCGAGCCGTCCGCTGCAGGAACTGGCTGCGGTCGTTCATCCAGCCGACTTGCCTAATTTGACGGCCCCGGGAGAGCTTGCATCCGGCGCCAACTATGACGCGGAGATCCGCATCAGGCGAGCTGGCGGACATATCCGCTGGATTGCTCTTCGCGGACGGGACGAATTGCGCGATGGTCGTGCACAGCGAATAGGAGTCGCCGCGGATGTCACCGATCGGCGCATAACCATTCTGCTGCGGGCTGCGGCGAAGAAGCGAGAGCGGGCCATGCTTGAACAGCGCCACAGGCTCAACAATCTGTTTCCGGTGATCACGGCGCTTGTGAATATGGTTAGTGCCCCCGACAACGATATCGCCCGCTATAAGCAGACACTGATCCAAAAAATCGGCGCACTCCAGGCGACGCATCTGCTTCTTTCACGCGATGGCAACCTGTCGGCGTCCTTGCGCGACCTCATCGTTCAGGAATTGCAGCCCTACATGGGGACGCACAACATCTCGATCAGTGGGCCCGAAGTAAAAATCGCAGAGGGTTCGGCTGAGAGCTTCGCAATGATCGTTCACGAGCTTACGACCAATTCCGTGAAGCATGGGGCTCTCGGCACTCCGGCAGGCCGGATCGAGGTCATGTGGCAATTCACAGCCCAGGAGCCCGGCGCCGACATCGTGTTTGAATGGTCGGAATCGGGAGAGCGCCGGGTCTCCACCTCGGCTCGGCGCGGTTTTGGGTCGTTGATCATTGGAGCCGACGGTGAGCCTATCGTGGGTCACTCTTCCAAGCTTGAGATGCTGGCTCACGGACTGAAATATTCGGTCCGGCTGCCGCCAAAAGCAATCGGCGCTAGTTGACGTCTCTGGCGGCCCATGTCTTCAGCAGAACCGCGGCCTCTGTCCGATTTCGTGCCCCAAGTTCGCGCAGGACGGCGGCGGCATGAATCTTCGTCGTCGCTTCTGCAATTTCAAGAGAGCGGGCAATCTCTTTGTTCGAGTAACCTTCGGCCATCAACCTGAGGACTTCCTTCTGTCTGGACGTAAGCCTGCCCAGATTGTTGACGCTGGTGGTCCTGTGGGGCATTCGCGTGGGAGCCTCGGATGGAAGGCGTACCGGCTCCTTGGACCTTTGTGAAAGAAGTGCCGGAACGTAAATACGGCCGGCCAGGATTTCCTTCACCGCCAGGACCACCTCCTCGTCCGTTTGGGACTTTACGATATAGCCATGAAGTCCAATCGAGAGGGCAGTTAGAATCTCGGCGCGTGAATCGGTCCCTGAAACAATTGCAAACCGTGTGTCGGGATGAGCCGGTAAGACGTCGCGAAGATCGTCCTGGCCGGACAGTCCTGGCATGTTCAGGTCGATGACGGCGAGATCAACGGGCGCCTGATCTTCAAGCAGGCTTATGACGGTATCAAAACACGCCGCTTCGAATATTTCCAAGTCTGGAATGCCGGCCATCAATGCCAGTCGCAGCCCACGACGATACAAGCCGTGATCATCGGCGATGATAATACGATACATGAACCACCCACCTTTTGGCAGCCCGCATGTGTCCCTAGCTGCCGAACCCTCCCTTTGGATGGACTGTACGGTGACCCAACACAGATCAGCCGCCCGCTGATCCCCCGTATGTCGACGCTCGTCGCCGCCCATCCGCACATTTCAACCTGCTAATATAGCTTACAATCGCACACATTTCAGGGCCAGATAGCAAAGTGTTTTTTTCGTACGAACGGTAGCGATGCCCTTCCGAGAAGGTCGTTACCGGCGCCGGACATGCGCACAGCAGTTGCCAATCGAGCGGCTACAGCTCCCAGCTCTGATTGACCGCCCTGCCGCGCCCATGCCCTGCCGGCTGGAATATTGAAATCAAAACGCCGGGAAAGTGCCATTCAAATGCACGACGACGCCTTCTCGGGCGCCACTTACCATCGCTGCACCCGGAGAGGCGAAACCAACACTGGCGTACCTTCCGGCCGGTGGGCTGGACCCATCACACCGCGACAGTCGTATCAATAGGAGGACGAGATGAAAGCGGTCATTCAGTGCGGTGGAATGGGAACACGCCTTCGGCCTTTCACATCCATCTTGCCCAAGCCTCTCATGCCGATCGGTGCTCGACCGGTTCTTGAATTGCTTTTGAAGTGGCTGCGACGGAACGGCATTCAGGAAGTCTACGTCACGACCGGCTATCTGGGGCACTTGATCCGCACCGTATGCGGAGACGGATCACAGTGGAATCTAAGGATACGCTATACCCAGGAGCTGGAACCTCTCGGCACTATCGGCCCGCTCTCCCTGATCAGGGAGGAACTGGACGAGCCGTTCATTGTTCTCAATGGGGACGTACTTACCGATCTCAGTCTCAGCCGGTTTGTGGCATCACACCGGACTCACACGGATCCAGTCACCATAGCCACCGCTTCCCGCGTCATCAAGATGGACTTCGGCGTCATCGACGAGATCGACAATACTGTTAAAGTATTTCGTGAAAAACCGACTCTATCTCATCTGGTAAGCATGGGTATATATTGCATGAACCCAGATGTTTTCCGTTTTATACCTGACGGTATCGCCTTCGGATTCGACGACCTCATGCTGCAGATGATGCAAAACGGCACGAATGTGCACGTCTACAAACATGATGGGCTTTGGCTGGATATCGGACGCGTTGAAGATTTTCAAAACGCACAAACCATTGCCTGGGAAGAGCAGTCCGCATCGATCGAGGTCTCGGCAGCGGCCGCTTGAGGGCCGAACGCTCGGCCGCGCCAACATGAGGAGGTCGTAATGCTCTTGGTCAGCGCTCCTATTCTTGGCTTTCCGGAAAAGGCGGCCCTGGCCAAAGTTGTCGACAGTGGGTGGCTGACGATGGGGGACCAGGTACGAGCCTTTGAAGAGGCCTTCGCGGCCGTGCATGATGCGGTCGATTGCGTCGCCGTCAGCTCTTGCACCGCCGCCCTGCATCTCATTCTCCATGCACTTGGGATCGGCCCTGGAGACGAAGTGCTGGTTCCCTCGCTGACCTTCGTGGCGACCGCGAATGCAGTGCTCTACGTAGGAGCAACACCGGTATTCGTCGACATAGAGTCGGCCGAAGTGCCACTGATGTCTCTAAGCGACGCGGAAGCCAAGTGCACCGGACGCACCAAGGCAGTCATTCTCGTCCATTTTGCCGGCTACCTCGCCGACCGGGAAGAATGGCAGAGATTTGCCCGTGTGCGAGGACTGCATATCGTCGAGGATGCCGCGCATGCTCCCGGCCTTAAGGAGGTGGGGACTTACGGTGCGGCCGCGGCCTTTAGCTTCTACGGCAACAAGAACATGACCACCGCGGAAGGCGGGGCCGTTATCGCCCGGGATGCACAGCTCCGTGAAGCGATCCGCCAGGCTCGCGGACATGGGATGACCAGTGGCACACATCAGCGGCTGAACAGCCGCACGCCGCAATACGACGTGACGATGCTCGGTTTCAATTATCGCATGGACGAATTGCGCGCCGCTATCGGCTTGGTCCAACTTCAGAACCTGCAGGAATGGAATGAAATCCGGCGCATATTGGTCGTCCTCTATCGGCGTCTGATCGCAGATTATTGCTCGGCTGTGACAGTCCCGTTCGGCAAACCGCGGACCTCGGCCTACCACATCATGCCTGTCCTCCTGCCGCATGACGTCGACCGGCAAACGGTAATCGACCATCTGCGAACGAAGGGTATACAGACCACAATCCACTATACGCCCGTGCACCAGATGACGCTTTATCGCCAGATGTTCACTGAAATCCATCTGCCGAAGACCGAGGACTTCGCGCAGCGGGAATTGACGATTCCACTACACCCGCAAATTACGGCAAGTGCGATCGAGTCGGTGGTTGTTGCGTTGGCCACGGCGATTGAAGGCAGCGGGCGGGCGGGAGCCGCGGCATGAACGCACTCGACGTGACGATGCATCGGCCCGCCGTAGCTGGCACCAGCCACGGAATTGCCAGACGCGCTATGGACATCATCCTCGCCGCAGTAGCGGGAATGGTACTCGCTCCACTGATGCTCCTGATTGCCGTTGCACTCTTTGTCGAGGGCGGTTGGCCCGTGCTTTTCGCACAGACGCGCCTGGGTGCCGGCGCAAAACCGTTTCGCATGTACAAGTTCCGCAAATTCAAGACGACAGCCGATCCTTTCGGCCTTGCGCTGACCATGAACGATGACAGCCGCATGACGCGGGTAGGCCGTTTTCTCGCGGCAACGAAACTTGATGAGCTGCCCCAACTGTGGAACGTTTTCACGGGGGACATGGCAATTGTCGGGCCGCGGCCGGAAAGCCTTGCCTTCGCCGATTGTTTCCGCGGCGGCAATGAAGCTGTCCTACAGTGGAAGCCTGGCCTGCTCGGCCCAACCCAGGTTCTCTTCCGTCACGAAGCCTGTTTTTACCCGCCCTCCCTTGATCCGCTCCTGTTTTATCGAGAGGTCCTGTTCCCGGCCAAGGCAACGATCGACCTCGCCTACTATCCGCGGCGCACCATTGCATCGGACCTCGTCTGGATAATGCGGGGCTTCAGGGCGGTTTTCGGCGTGTCCCTGCCTCCCGCGGCAAGTGGGTAGAGTTGGCAAGTGAGGAGAGTTTGGCATGAATGGATTGTTGTTCGTTCGCCAGTTTGACGGCTCACATGATCGAAGGAGTGCACGGTCGTGAACTATCACGGCAGGAAGGTCCTGGTCACGGGTGCGGATGGATTTATCGGATCCCACCTCACGGAAGCGCTGGTGCGCGAAGGTGCCGATGTCACGGCACTGGCCCTCTACAACTCGTTCGACAGCCATGGCTGGCTGGATGATTTGCCCGACCACGTTCGAAGCCAGTTGCAGTGCATTCGGGGGGACGTTCGTGACAGCGCCTTCATCAACCGGATCGTGCGCGGCCAGGCGGTGGTGTTTCATCTGGCTGCGCTGATTGCGATTCCCTATTCCTATGCGGCTGCCCAATCCTATGTGGAAACCAATGTGCTGGGTACCGTGAATGTCCTCGAAGCGGCACGCCACTGGGAAACCGAGCGCATTGTGCATACGTCCACAAGCGAGGTTTATGGCACCGCTCTGACCATGCCGATCCACGAATCCCACCCGTTGCAGGGACAATCCCCCTACTCCGCATCCAAGATCGGCGCGGACATGATGGCGGCGTCCTATGCCAGGTCCTTCGATGTGCCGGTGGTGATCCTGCGACCGTTCAATACATACGGGCCGCGCCAGAGCGAGCGGGCCATCGTGCCGACCATCATAAGGCAGGCTCTGGACGAGAACTGTTCGGCGATCATGGTCGGCGACACCAGCCCTATCCGCGACCTTACCTTTGTGGAAGACACTGCGGCGGCATTTGTGGCGGCAGGGGCGGCCAAGCTTGAATTTGGCCATGCCTACAATGCCGGCAGCCAGCGCGCCGCCAGTGTCTCGGACGTTTTGGAGTTGGTGCTCGAGTTGAGTGGCACCAGGAAACCGGTCCGCCGCGATGAAAGCCGGGTGCGGCCGCAGAACTCCGAGGTTCGTGCGTTGCTCGCCGATTCCTCAAACCTTGAAAGTAAAGTCGGATGGCGGGCACATACGAGCCTGCGTGATGGTCTGGAAAGGACCATCGAGTGGTGGCGCTCGCGCCTCAGCGAAGGCCGCGTCCGTCGTGAAATGAGCTATATGACATGACCTTTCCGCGGCTCATACCGGCTGTGCTGCTGATGGCCGCTCTGCTGGCGCTGCACACAGCCGGAAACCGGCCGAGCGGTGCGGCAGGCACGGAGCCGTCAATGGATCTGCCCGCTTACCTGAAACCTGTCACTGATCCGGCGACAGGGATCAGCTTTACTCGGATTACCCAGCCCGGAGCTCTTGGCAGCGGAATTGTCTGCGGCAAGATATATTGCAGTCACCGATACTCGAGCGCGCAAGCGTGGAATGCGGATCAGAGCCTCCTCGTCCTCATGAACGGCTGCAACGGCATGTGTTTCCTCGACGGGAAAACCTACCTCCCTTTGTTTCACCGCAACAAGTCGGGTGAGTGCGAATGGCGCCCTCGAAAGGCGGAGATGATGATCTGTGTCGACGGTCAAAAGATCTCGACTTGGGCTCCCCGCACCAATCGTGAGGACATAGTGTATGCCGCAACGAAATATCGGGATCTCGAATTCGGCCCGTCCAAGGGAAATCCTAGTCGTGACGGCAACCGCATTGCCGTACGCGCGACCCGCGATGATGGAGCTGCCGTCGTCTTCGCATACGACATCGACCGGCGTCTGAAATACCCGGACATCGATCTCGCCCAGGTTGCCGGAACGACCAGTTCCTGCACCATTTCTCCGCTTGGAGAAAACATCCTGTGTTTCCAAAACCTGGTCGACGGCACCGAGCAGCGAGCCATTTTCGCAGTCGACGGCACCCTGCGCCAGAGGTGGAAGGACCATCATCGGCCCGGCCATGGCGATTTGACTCTCGATGCGGATGGTAGCGAGATTTACGTCGGAACCAGCAAATCCGCTCCGGACGAATATCAGGTGATCAAGCGTCGGCTGTCCGATGGAAAGGTCACGTCGCTCACGAAGTACGGTGAGGCCGAGCATACGTCGCTGCGTGCTTTGGACAGGCCCGAATGGGCATTTATAAGTTACGGGGGCAATCCCGATGAGGTTCGGAGCCATCCAAACTGGGCGCCATACACGCGCGAAGTGATCGCGCTGCGTGTTGACGGTCGTCAGGAGGTCCGACGCATCGTGCAGACGCGAAACGCTCCATTTGACTATTGGAGCGAGACACATGCCTCACCGTCCCCTGATGGGTCGCAAGTGATCTGGTCGAGCAATTGGGGGGTGCCTGGTGGGCCGGTCTACGAATTCGTCGCCCGTCTCGATTGGCCGCAGCAGCCGAGCTTGAATTAAAGGGAGATTGCCATCAATGGCCTTCGTTAGCCGAATTTTCTTTGCAGCGCTTGCCGGCTGCCTGGCCCTGGATATCGCAGCCGCGGCTGAAGCGCCGGTGGCCTACAAGCTTTCCCCCGGCGACACGGTAGAGATAGGAATTGCCTCCATAGCGGAACGAACGCAACGCGCGATTGTCCAGATGGATGGCTCGATCGCGCTGCCCGAGTTCGGGATGATCCCAGTTGGCGGGTTGACGCCGGCTGAATTGCAGACGCGCATGGAAGCGGTGCTGCCAACCAAGATCGTCCACCAGCGTCTGCCTGATGGACGGGAGCAAATGATCGTCATCAAGCCGAGCGACGTCACGGCCGTGATCGCGGAGTACCGGCCGATCTACGTGACTGGCGATGTGCTGACGCCAGGGCAGCAGGCTTACCGGCCACTCATGACAGTCCGGCAGGCGATTGCGGTCGCCGGCGGTTTCAGCCTTCTGCGGTCGCGGGCAAGCCAAAGCGGACCTGATCCCGTTGATCTGCGACGCGACTACGAGTCGATCTGGGGGGATTATATCAGGGACTACTTTCATGGCGCCCGTATCCGCGCCGAACTTCAGAACCAGGCAGAATTTGACATGCAGCCGCCGCAAGGTTCGCCCCTGTCGAATGCATTGATATCGGCGGTCGCGCAGGCGGAAGCGGAGGGTCTCAGAATTTCGCTGAACAATTTTCAACAGGAGCAAAGCTATCTCGACAAGACCGCCAAGGATGCCGAGGCTGAGGTCGAGGTTCTGCTCAAGCGCGAGCAGACGGAAGCGGCCGCGGTGAAACAGGATGAGGACGATCTGGCGCGGGTCACCAAATCGTTCGAATCGGGCAACCTGACCAACAGCAGGCTCGCCGACGTCAGACGTGCCGTGCTGATGTCGTCGAGCCGGGCGCTCGAGACGTCGGTCGAACTCATGAGAACGCGACGCCAGCAGGAAGACTTCGTCAGGCAGCAGGAACGCAATGAAAATCAACGAAGGATCGGCCTTCTGAACGAGTTGAGGGACACCGACCTTCGCCTCGCCGAGACCACTGCAAGGCTCCACGCAGCCAGCCAGAAGCTTCAGCCATCAGGGGCGTCCGCTCTTCCACTGCCGGTCGCCGGCGAAACCTTCCAGGCCCGGATCACAATAACCGGCGGGGCCGGCGACGCGTCGAGAAGTCGACCGGTCGACCAGGACACTGAGGTCGCGCCTGGAGACACGATCGAGGTGAGGTTCAGCAGCGACCTGCAGAGTGCGGCGATCCAGTAGCTACGCGGACGTGAACCTAGCCGGGAACGATGAGGCTGATGCCTCGCCTCACAGCATGAAGACATGGGCGACCTGAGAAATCGAGCATGGGAAAATCAAGAAAGCGGGTTTGTCGTGATTGGTGAAATAGATGTCGCCAGCGCCTACAGCACCGGCCGCACCGACTTCATGGGACTGAAGTTGGTTGTCGCGCCCGGCGTGCTCGTCCCTCGCCCGGAGACGGAATTGCTCGGCTGCACCGCCCTCAATGTGCTGCGTGAACTTAATCGGCCGGTCCCGCGTGTCGTCGACATGTGCTGCGGGGCAGGCAATCTCGCCTGCGCCATTGGATACAAGGTCCCCACCGCGCGCGTCTGGGCGAGCGATCTCACTGACAGCTGTGTAGAAACCACGTGCCGGAACGTCGCCCATCTTGGCCTGGCCGGACGCATTTCGGTGCTGCAGGGCGACCTGTTCAATTCCTTCTCGGGTCTGGAGCTCGAAGGCACGATCGATCTGGTCGTTTGCAACCCGCCTTACATCTCCGAGAAGCGGCTCGAAAACGACCGCGCGCATTTGATGGAACTTGAACCACGTGAGGCGTTCGCTGCCGGGCCCTACGGCCTGAGCATTCACATGCGGGTGATCAAGGAGGCGCGGCGCTATCTGCGGCAAGGTGGTATGCTGCTTTTCGAGGTCGGGCTTGGCCAGGACCGGCAGGTCATGAGTTTGGTTGAACGTTCCAAAGGCTACGAGAGCATTCGCACGGTTGCGAACAATGCTGGTGAAGCCAGGGTGGTTTGTGCACGAGCCAGAACGCCAGCGTGAGCCGCGCCATGGGTTTGCGCGCTCGGTTGGGAAGACGCCCTTATTACCATCGCCCGGCGATCAGTTTTCCTTGCTCACCACGTAACGTGCAATTCCCTGGATGGAATCGAAATTCTCAGGCAGAAGTTCACTGTCCTCGACAGTGATGCCGAATGTCTCCTCGACGAAGCCGATAACTTCAAGCACTCCAGTCGAGTCTATGATGCCCTGGTCGAGCAACGACGTTTCAACCTCCAGGGCACGCGGGTCGGCCACGTAGAAATTTGACGCCAGAAAGGCGCGTATCTGATCGCTGTAGGTGTCAATTCTGTTGTTCGTGCTCAGCATTGAATTGGCCTCCGATCCAAATGATTTCCAGGTATCGCTTTATGACAGCGCTATTTTCTTGAGCTTGCCCGTGTCCGTCATCGGTAGACTGGACACAATTTGGATGGACTTCGGAATCATGAAGTTTTCCAACCGCTTCTGACATTCCATCCGCAGCTGCTTTTCGCCTATGATCGTTCCTTGCTCCATGACGACAAACGCTTTCACTGCTTGCCCCAGCAGGTCGTCGGGAACTCCGACAACCGCGGCTTCCCGTACTCCCGGGATTTCCATCAGCACGTTTTCGACTTCCCTAGGCGCCACCTTTTCTCCCCGCGATTTTATGATCTCATCGCTGCGGCCGACAAAATAGAGGTACCCTTCCTCGTCCATTCGGCAGTAGTCGCCGGTGTACAGAACCTGCTCGCCGGGCAAAGGGCCAGGCTTGAGCTTCCTCGCGGTAGCCTCCGGCTTACCCCAGTAGCCCTTCATGACCGTTGCTCCGCGGATGACCAACTGGCCGACGACATTGGGACCGACCTTTCGGTCATCCTCATCGACAATCCACATTTCGGTGTTCGGGATGGCGATCCCCACGCTCAACGGTTTTCGCGCAAGATCTTCCGGCGGAAGATAGGTGCAGCGTTTGCATTCGGTCAGGCCGTACATCGAATAGATCCGGGCATCGGCAAACAGTTCCTGGAGCAGGCGAATGTGCTTGAGCGGCAGTGCCGCAGCAGTGTTCGTGACATACCTTATGCTTGCAAAATCATTTGCCTTCAGCGTCTTGAGATCCGACAGCGCGGCAAAGATGGTCGGCACGCCGGGAAAGCCTGTAACTCTCTCCCTTTCGATGATCGCAAGTATCTGTGCGGGGAAGGCAAACGAGCGCTCGAGGACCAACCGCGCCCCGGTACGGAATGCCATTATCATCTGATAGAGGCCGTAATCGAAGGCCAGGGGCAAGACATTGAGGATCACGTCGTCTTCGCCAAGCTCGAGGTACGAGGCGATAGACGCGCAGGCTGCCATCATGTTCCTGTGTGTCAGCATCACGCCTTTGGGTTCGCCGGTCGAGCCCGACGTGTAGATGATGGCTGCGAGATCGATATCGATGCGGCGGCGGGCCGGCGCTTTGCCGTGGCCGGCAGCCGCCTCATCCCAGCGCACCGCATGCGGCAATCCCCGGAGCTCGGCGTCGTCCACCTGACCGGAGACGATGAGCCGCCGCAGCGACGGACAGTTACGCGCCGGCTCAGTAAAGATCGGCTGCAAATGTTTGTCGGTGATCAATGCCGCCGGCAGGCAATCGTTGAGCAAATACCCCAGCTTGTCGCTCTTGGTGAGCGGATTGACGACGCACACAACGGCGCTCGCCTTGAGAACCGCCCAGAAGCTGACCACGGTCTCGACGGTGTTGTCGGCGAAGATCATGACGCGGTCACCGGGGGCGACCCCGGACGTGACGAGATGATGGGCGACCGCGTTGGAACGTGTCTCAAGCTCATCATAGGCGAGCCGGTGCCCGCCGCACACCAGCGCCACCTTGTCGCCGAGCCGGCCGGCCGAATGGCTGAGGTAGTCGTGCAGCAGAGGGACGGCGCCATGCATCATACCAGCACCTCTTGCCTGTGCAGGTGATCGACATCTATCCTGAGGTCGACCGCACACCCGCTCGAAGGGCGGCTTGCGACAAACTGCTGATGGAGGAGCTGCGTCGACAGCACGCCGACCAACGCCATGTTGTCCGAGTTGGACAGATCCCCATCGCCGGTCTTGGCAGCGCATTTGTCCAGCAGGCGCGCGACCGAGTTCGGATCAAAGACATTCGCCGCGCGCAGGGCAGTCTCCGAGAGTGCTTCGCGGACATAGGCGGGTGCGCTATCGCCGATGAAGCAAAGTGCGTTGGGCGCCCGGTAGGGTTGCTTCTTGCGGGCCACGACTTCCGCGGGCACGATCGATTTCGCCACACGCTTCAGCACGTGTTTCTCATCCAGAATGCGCAGCTTGTAGTCGGCCGGTAGCGAATTCGCCAAGGCCACCAGCCTGTCGTCCAGGAACGGGAACCGCCCTTCGACGGAATGGGCCATCAGCATCCTGTCTCCCTGCGAGGAGAGCAGGTAGCCCGACATCAGCGTCCTGATCTCAAGATACTGGTCCTGCGCGAGAGGACCCCATCGTTGAAACTCTTCGGGCAGGCGGCAGAGCAGGTCCGCCACCACGTCGTGACGCGCCGTTTCGGCGTGCATGTCGGCCGAGAACAGCCGTTTGATGGCGCTGGTGGTGCGCCAGCGGGTATCATGCGCGAAGCCGGGCGCGCCAAATGCATGGATACCATGTCCAAAGAACTGGCGCGCCATCGCCTGCTGCTTGACCGGCGAGCGGCTCAGATAAGGGTAGAGGCGTTCCAGCAGTCGCGCGCGTCGGGCAGAGGCGGGCTGCCGCCCCCAGAAGCGGCGGACCTTGCCTTCCCGGAACAGGTCGTAGCCGGCGAACATCTCGTCGGCCCCTTCGCCGGTCAGCACGACCTTGATGCCATGTTCGCGCACCAGCCTCGAGAGAAGGAACAACGGCGCCGGCGCCGTCCTGAGAATCGGACGCTCGGCGTGACGGATCACATCTGGGAAGATGTCGGCGATGTCACTGCGCGAAACCATCACCTCGTGGTGCTCGCCGCCGCTCGCACTTGCAACCAGCCGCTGGTAACGGGTTTCATCATATTCGGCGTCAGCAAAACGCAACGAGAAAGTCTGGAACGGCGCGCCGGCGAAGCGCCTCCCGAGCATGGCGACAAGTGAGCTGTCGAGCCCGCCGGAAAGGTAGCAGCCGACCGGCACATCCGCCTTCACCATCCTAAGCGCCGTCGCGGCCTGCAAGGCGCCGCGCACTTCGTCCACCGCATCCTCCAGCGAGCCCCTGAAGGTGCCATGGGACAGGTCCTCGCTCTCGGGATAGCAAGGTTTCCAGAAAGCCTGCTCACGAACGCTGCCATTGTCGTAGATGCGGACATGGCCGGGGGTAAGTTCCTGTACTCCCTGAAATACGCCTTGCGGCGGTACGACGGTCCACAGCGTGAAAGTCTGGTCGACCCCCGCCGGATCGAAGGCCCGCGGTATCGCCGGGTCGGCTGCGAAGATGGCCTTAACTTCGCTGGCGAAATGCAGGCGGCCAGCGTGTTCGCACAAATGCAGCGGGCAGATGCCGAACCGGTCGCGCGACAGGACGAGGCGGCCTGTCAGCGAGTCCCAGATGGCGAGTGCCCACTGCCCGTTCAGCCGCTCGAACGCGCCCACGCCCCACGCGCGGTAGGCATGCACGACGACCTCCGTATCGCTGCGGGTGCGGAAACGATGTCCCAGGGCTATGAGTTGGTCACGCAACTCGACGTAGTTGAAGATCTCGCCGTTGAACACGATCCAGGTGGTATTGCCTGTGTCGGCGAGAGGCTGCTGTCCGGTCGAGAGATCGATGACCGACAGGCGGGTATGCGCCAGCCCCGCTCGCTTGTCGCGGTAAAGGCCGCTTTCGTCCGGACCTCGATGGGAGAGCGCGGCTGCCATTCTCAGAAGCGCGGCTCGTGACGGAGGCTCCGCAGCCGCTTTCAGCGCCACAATTCCGGCGATGCCGCACATGGGTCAATCCCTGTCCATCGCAGCGGACAGCTGCGGCCGTGCGTGAAGGTAGCGTGCGGCGCGGCGTTTGCTGACGATATCCTTATAGACCTTCTCGACCTGCTCGGCCGTGAGGCCGGCGGCGGCGGCGACCGCGCCGGCCGAAATTCCGTGATTCATGCCGTAGAGGCACAAATCCATTAACTGATAGGGCAAGGCGAAGTAGAACTCCTCCTGGGTTTGCGCCATGGAAAACGTGTCCGTGGTCGGCGGCCTTGTTCGGACCTCCGTGTCAATCCCGAGATATTCCGCCAGCTGGTAAACCTGGGTCTTGTAGAGATGGACGATAGGCATCACATCGGCGACGCCGTCGCCCTGCTTGACGAAGAAGCCCTGGTCGTATTCGAGCCGGTTTGGCGTGCCTGCCACTGCATAGTTGAGGCGGTCCGCATGATAATATTCGGTCATCTTGCGAACCCGCTGCTTGTAGTTGGTAGCAGCGACGATCTGCAGGTAAGCCGCCGGCGACAGACGCACGGTGTCGATCTTTCCGTCCGGATCCTCGACCGTAAGGCGCGTGATATTGAGGCCGCTGCTCTCCAGCACCGATGCCATGACCAGCTTGCATTTCCAGCCTTCGCCATATCCAGGGACGGCAGTTCGGATGGCCTCGATCTGTCGGGCGTAGGCGCCAATGCCTTCGAGCGCCGGCTCGATATCTTCAAGGATGGTGTCGATGCCAAGCTGCCCAGCGACGCTGCGGCCAAGCCTCAACGAGTCGCCTGACGAATCGCGCTCCGGCATGAACAGGCCCAGTACCTTGTACTTTCCGAACGCCCGTGCGCACACCGTTGCGACGACCGAACTGTCGATGCCTCCGGAGAGCCCGACGACCACTCCGCGACGCCGTTGTGTGCCGAGAACCTGTTCGCGCAAAGTCTCGACGATGCGATCGATCTCCAGCCGGGCATCGAGCGCCAGCACATCGCTGCTGAATTCGCCGATCAGGTCGATGACACTGCCTCCTGTTTGCGTGACTCGATTGAAGAGTAGGTCTCGGTCACAGCGTTTTCGATGAGTGGGCGATTGACGGTCAGATGAGGCTCCACGACCATGTCGATGTGGGTGCCGGCGATCGGAATGACGTCCAGATGGACGAATGCCCGATCCCACCCGAGTGCAAGGGGCATTCCGGGCCGCGCGCAACGGAACAAGGTGCCGGTGATCGGCAGTATCGGCCTAGGTTCTGTCAGCCATTGGAAGAAGGCCCGCGCCCGCAGAACCTCCTGCAGTTCCAGTTTGGTTCTGAAGCTCGTCGGATTGAACTGACCCTCGGCATAGCGGTCGAGGAAGCCGGCAAGCCGGGATTCGCAGTGCATTTTGACCGCGACCTTGGCAAGCGCGCGACACGCCACCCGACTAGCCGATATACGATTGGTTCGGATCCGGTGAAATGTCCGGGTAATGGTCTCCCAACGCTTGCTGCGCTCGCCAACCAGGCTGGTATCCAGAATGCCCGTGAACGCTACCGCTCGCCCTTGATCAAGCAGACGCGCGGCAACCTCAAAAGCGACCGCTCCTCCGAGCGAGTGGCCAAGCAGGCGAACACAGCCGGTCGGCTGCACGCGGTTGATATGATCAATTGCAGCTTCGACCATTGCGGCGACAGTGTTCTGACCTTGCAGGATCATGCCCAGGGCCGGATATCTGATGGGAGACACCCTGGCGACCTTGCTTATTGCTGATGCGAACGAAGCAAGGCTCGGACCATAGCCGACCGACCCGGGGAAAAGGAAAAGCAGCGGAGGCTCGTGTTTCCAGGCGGGCGCGTGCTCTCCGCCTCCTTGAGCGGAAATGACCGCTGCAACCATCTCATCGAAGCTCATTCCAACCGTGAAGGCTTCCAATCCGAGCTCTTGCCCGATCGCGCTTTCGATTTCCATCACGCAATGCAGCAGCTTCAGCGAATCTCCCCCCGCTTCATCCCAGCACCCCAGTGCGACCCGCGTTTTAAGGACCTTGGTCCAGGCACGCCGTACGATCTGATGAGCAGGAACTTCATTTCCCGCATGGGCGATTTGCGGTGGGGGCGTTGTTTCCCGCACCGAAAGGTCGATTGCAGCCAGCATTGCCATATCGATCTTTCCGCTGGCCAGCCGCGGTATCTCGGCGCTTGCATGGAGCCGCAGCGGGCAAAGCGCCGGCGGCAATTTTGTCCTGGCAAATTGGCGCAGCTCGTCGCAAAAACTGACTCCCGCCCTGCCGTGCGGTACGGCGAACGCAACCAGTTCATTCGCCGGGGTGACGATAACCACGGCATCCTTCACCGACGGCGCGCCACGCAGAACCCGTTCGAGTTCGGCCGGCTCAACGCGCCGCCCATTGACCTTTATCTGGCGCCCTTTGCGACCGATGATCCGCAACAGGCCATCACTCCCAATTTGCACAAGATCGCCCGTTGCAAAGATACGAAGCGTCTGGTCGGCGGGATCTATTTCAAACGGAACAACTGCCCCGTTTTCCCAATATCCGAGTGCGACATACGGGCTTCTGATCAACAGTTCTCCGATCTTGCCGGGCTGAACCGGGTAACCCTCTTCATCGACAATTGCGAAGCTGATTCCCGGAAGCAGCCAACCGACGGGAGCTGAGGAATCGAATTCCGGCCAATCGTGCGGCAAGAACCACTGCGATCCAGTCGTTTCCGTCGATGAATAGCCGATCTGCACCAGGCAAGTTGGCGGGACAGCCTTGCGCACCAGGCGGATGTCGGCCGAGGACACCTTCTCGCCTCCAATTCGGGCAACCCTGAGTGAACCAAAGGCGTCCGCGGGCTCATCCGCCAGGAGAGCGCGAAGCAATGCCGGCACCAGATACGTGATCGTCACGCCTTCCGATTGCATGCGGCCGCGAACCGAGCGCAGGCCGACGGCTTCGACCTCCACAAGCTGCAACGTAGCACCCGTAAGAAGAGCAGCAAGGATTTCCCGGCAACCGGCGATGGTTGCCGGGCCGGTCAGGGGCAGGAAAACATCCTGCGCATTGATGTGGCAGGCGTCGACATATTGCTGCACTCGGCACAGCAAGCTCCGCTGGCTGTTGACAATCCCCTTGGGGCGGCCCGTGCTGCCGGAGGTATAAAGCACCATTGCCGGTGCATCGACAGAAACGGTACGGTGTTCAGCTGGACGAAGCGTTGCCTGCAACGATTGCGCTATCTCGATCCGGGCAACGTGCTGGGGCAGATCAAGGCCATGGATGCCTTTGTCGCCAATTATGGCGGAGAGCCTCGCGTCGGCGACGATTTCGTTGATGCGCGAGTCCGGATCTCGCACGTTAAGCGGTACTGACGGTCGACCGGATGCCATGCTGGCCAGCATCGCAACTGTGTACCAGACCGAGTTGGCCTGAAGTATTCCAACCGCATTTCCGTCGGGAACGACGGCTTCAATCCGGCTGGCCAAGGCCTCGACCGCCCGAAAAAGCTCGGAATAGGTCAGTCGGTTGGTGCCGTCGCTGGCGGCTAATTTTTCGGAATAATGCCCGGCGATTTCCCTCAGGTGATCAAAGACCGGAATGTCGACGAAGCCAGTTCCCATCCGTTGATGCAGACGTAGAACGGGCCCGCCCTCGTCAAGAGCATGATCGGGAACTTTTGACCATCGACAAGAGACCACCGGTTGGTAGTCAGTCTGCACCGTTCGAATCGCCCTCGAAGATTCTAAATGCGCCAGAGACATAAGGGCCCCACGCTAGGATTGTTGCCGCTTATCGCCCCGCGGCATGATCTTTTCATCAATCATTCGGATGATGCGCCAGGCGGTCTTGATCGCTTGAATCGTTCGAAGTTGAGCATGCAAGCCTGCGCCCGCCCGGGCTGTGGGACTACCTTACCGAGGTGTCGGGCTGTGCGCTGCTGTCCGCTTCGCCGGCGCCTGAAACGAAGCAATATGCGAATACTTCTCCTCCAAGCTCATCCGTGACACGAACCCAGTTGTTTTCCCATGTCCGCAGGGTAACCTGGCGTCCTGTTGATATAGTCGCCGCCGTGAACGGGCTGGACGCATTGACATTACTCGCCGCAACTACGTCGTCCCCTTCCATTTGCTCTACCAGGTATGTTTGCATCACTGCTCCTGACTGCAGGGCATGGCCGGCTCAATTGCGTGTAGCTGGAGGCATGAACTCCCAACCGCAAGGAACGGATTTCGTTCCATGCAACAGGCAGCACTACCGCCGGCAGTCAGCGTTCAGACTGCCCTGGCAGGACCATGGCCTAGCCGCTGAATGACTTGGCCAGGACTGAGCTATGCTTTGGCGGAGATGGACCCTCGCGTTGCGAAGCCGCATACTTCTGGAATAGTGCAATCTTGTCGGGATAAGTGATCCGGATTTCGCTGTGACACCCCTCGCAGCGATATTTGGATGCAACCTGAAACCAGCGCCCGGGTTTCAGCAAAGCCAATCCGCAACGCGGGCATTTGAATGTCATTTCAAGAGGGCATAGATTCTGACACAGCGGCATTTCGCAGATTCCATAAGAGATAGCTAATGTTAGGCAACGGCAGCCGGCCGGAATCGTTCCTAGACGCCGTTCTTTTCGTTAGGCCGATGACCAACCCGGACGCCAGAGACTATTGGTTATCCGCGATGCCATATTCACTGACGCAGGCCTGAACTCAGGCGCATCCCGCTTTCATAGTGACGTCGAGCCTGAGCGCCGATCGAACGGTTGTCAGAAGGTTTTATGAGAACTTGTTCACCGGGCCTCGGCACCGAGCGTGATGGCCTCGGGGCGACGACGGGCCGCACGGTCGACGACACGACCTCTAATCCGGACGCTGAAACAACGCCGCGCGCCAGCATGTCGAACAGCACTACCGCGATCAGTGAAACAAGAAGGACGAAAGCAGCGCAACCAGGCGGCGACCCTTGAGCATCTCGCCTATATCGTTGTGCTCGGGAGCCGCGATCCCGATCGAACTTATGGATATGGATGCGCTGTTGAAAGCAACCGACGCATCCCTTGGCGAAATGCGTCGGTTCCAGAAGCTTATGCGTGGCGGATTTCCGTTCCCAGCACCTTCAGACATTCGCGGATGAACGCAGCAAGCGCCGTCCAGCCTTTGGCAGAAACCATTGTCCCGTCCACATAGGCCTCGGTCGGCGACAGGTCGATATAGGTGCCACCCGCCAGTGTCACCTCAGGCTCGCAGGCGCCGAGTGCTGCGACCTTCTTGCCACGCACCACGCCGTCAACAGCGATCAGGATCTGCACACCGTGGCAGATGGTGAAGATCGGCTTCTTGGCCTCGTGGAAATGGCGCACGATGGCCTGCACGCGCTTGTCGGTGCGGATGTATTCCGGGCCGCGGCCGCCCGCGCAGTAGACGGCATGATATTGATCGAGCTGCCTCTCGGCTTCCGAGAAAGTCTTGTTGATCAGCGCATAGTGGCCGAGCTTTTCGGTGTAGGTCTGGTCGCCCTCGAAGTCGTGCAGCGAGGTCTTGATCAGATCTCCGGCGTTCTTGTCTGGGCACACCACGTGGATGGTGTGACCGACGGCTTCCATGGCTTGCTGATAGACAAAGATTTCGTATTCTTCGGTGAACTCACCGGTCAGCATCAGTATCTTCTTGCCTGGCATGGCTCTTCCTCTCAGTGTTTGAGCTAGGCAGTGCGCGGACCGCGCCCTGCCTTTCGGTGAAATCGGATAGGGTTAGAATGGCGAGTCGGGGAAATAGTATTCCTTGGCGTTGGCTTGGGTGATCAACGGCGCGTCGAGCTTGACGGTGCCACGGACGGGTGCCTGGCCGATCAGGTTGGCGACGGTCATGTAGATCGCGGTCTTGATCATCGACGGCGGATATGGCGTCTCGACCGGCGTCATGGCGTCGCCGTCGATCACCTTCTTGACGATGTCCTTCATGCCGTTGCCACCGAGCGCCAGCTTGATATCGGTCCGGCCCGATTGCTTGACCGCTTCGAGCACGCCAAGCAGCATGTCGTCGTCATTGGCCCAGACCGCATCGATATGCGGGTACTTGGCCAGATAGTCCTGCATCAGCTTGAAGGCCTCGTCGCTGTTCCAATGCGCGTACTGGATGTCGAGGACTTTCAGGTTCGTACCCTTGATCGTGTCCTGGAAGCCCTTGATGCGCTCGTCGTCGATGACGGTCGGAATGCCGCGCAGCACAACGACGTCGCCCTTGCCGCCGAGCTTGTCGATCATGAACTTGGCTGTGTTGGTGCCAACCGCGATATTGTCGCCCGCGAGGTAAAGATCCTGGACGGAGGCGTCAGTCAGACCGCGATCGACGACGGTAATGAACGTGCCCATGTCCTTGATAGCCTTGACCGGCTGAGTCAGCTCTTCCGAGCTGTAAGGCAGGATCACCAAAGCATCCAGCTTGCGGCTGGCCGACAGGTCCTCAAGCGCGCTGACCTGCTCCGCCGCGGACGGCGACGTCTTCACGACCACTTCGACGTTCGGGAACGCGGCGTTGATTTCCTTGGCCGCCGCCTGTGCGTGATAGACGATGCCCGCCGTCCAACCGTGGTCGGCTGCCGGTATCGACACCGCGATGACCTTCTTGTCTTGCGCCATGGCCTGACCGGCCAGCAGCAGCGCGCCAAGTGTCGCCGCCGCAATCCATTTTCTACTGAACATTGTCTTCTCCCTTGGACCTATAAGAACGTTGATCCGCGTGGTCCGGACGCGGCGCTATTTCGAATTCGAAAACCGCTGGATGAGCATGGCGATGATGATGATGACGCCCTGAACAGCGGCAACGAGGTATTCCGAGACGAAGTCCGACAGCACCATGAGGTTGGCGATGAGCTCCAGGATGACGGCGCCGGCGACTGTTCCCCACACATGGCCCTTGCCGCCGCGCAGCGCGGTGCCGCCGATCACCACGGCTGTGATGACCTGCAGTTCCCAAAGCTGTCCGGTCGTCGGCGTTGCAGCGCCCAGGCGCGGCACGTAGCAGATCGCGGCAATGGCCACGCAGGCACCCTGGACGATATAGGCCACGGTCCGTGTCCTGATCACCGAGATGCCGGAATAACGGGCGACATCCTCATTGGCGCCGACCGCCGCGCATTTGCGGCCGTATTTCATCTTGTACAGGATGAAGGATGCGACCGCGGCGACGGCGACGGATATGAGGATAGGAACCGGGATGCCGGCAACCGTGCCGAAATAGACAGGCCGGTAGGCCTCGCGCAGCGATCGGTCGATCGGTATCGTGCCGCCGTCGGTCAGATAGGTTATCAGCGCCCGGAAAATCCCCATCGTGCCCAGCGTGGCGATAAACGGTTCGATCCTGCCGACCGTGACGATGAGGCCGTTGGCAAGCCCGCACAGCAGGCCGACCAGGATCGCCACCGCCATGCCGGCGGGAATAGCCCAGATACCGGCATGCGGCGCCACCGTGTTCATGAACATGATGGTGATGCCGGTGATGAAGGCGGCCATCGAGCCGACGGAAAGATCGAGCCCGCCGGACGAGATCACAAATGTCGCGCCGACCGCGATAATGGCGATGAAGGCGCTGCGGGTGATGACGTTGGCGAGATTGGTGGCGGACAGGAAATCGGGGTTGATGAGGTAACCCACGACCAGGAGGGCCGCCAGCGCAAGGAAGGGCCCGATGTCGGTCCAACTGACATTGAGATCCAGGGGGCGACGCCTGGGTGCGGATTCGGTCATGACAGCCATTCTGTGCCTCCCTTGGCTTTTGGCCCTGGCTTGGGGCCACTGGTCGCCAGTACCGCCACGTTGCTTTCGGTCATTTCGGCGCCGCTGACCTCGCCGGTGATGCGGCCTTCGCGCATCACCAGGATGCGGTCGCAGATGCCGATCAGTTCCTGCATCTCCGAAGAGATGACGATGCAGGCCTTGCCCTTGGCCACAAGCTCCTGGATGAAGGCATAGATCTGCGCCTTGTTGGCGATGTCGATGCCACGCGTGGGCTCGTCGATAATGACCACCGAAGGATCGGTCAGCAGCACCTTCGCCAGCAGCAGCTTCTGCTGATTGCCCCCGGAAAGCTGGCCCGCTTTGGCACCGAGGCTCTTCAGCCTGATGTCATATGTCTCCACGGCCTGTTCCAAGGCCTCCGCTTCGCGGCGCCGACCCATCGAGAGGCCGGGATGGAACACACCGAGCGCCGACAGCGTCAGGTTAGGCGCCAGGTGCTCTTGCAGCAGCAATCCCTTGCCCTTGCGATCCTCGGTCAGGTAGCCGACGCCGGCGTCGATCGCCGCGCGCGGCGATTGGAAATGGATCGACTTGCCCTCAAGTTCGACTTTGGCGGCCGCCGGGCGCAGGCCGATAATGCCTTCGAAGAGTTCGGTTCGGCCTGCGCCGACCATGCCGGCGAACCCGAGGATCTCGCCTTTGTGGACCGTGAACGACACGTCCTCCGCATAGCCGGGAACGGAGGCGTTCCTCACGCTCAGCATCGGTACATCCGAAGGCGCTGCGGTCCTTTCAGGATAGAGTGCGGCCAGTTCGCGACCGACCATCAGCCGCGCCATATCCATCTGGCTCAGCGTCTTGCCGGGATAGGTGCCGACCATCTTGCCGTCGCGCAGAACGGTCACCTTGTCGGCCACCCGTTGCACCTCGTCCAACCGGTGGCTGATATACAGCACGGCGGTGCCGTGAGCCTTCAGTCGCAGGACGATCTCCAGCAGGCGCTCGACCTCGCCACCGGTCAGAACGGCGGTCGGCTCGTCGAAGATAACCAAATTATAGTCGTCAAGCAGAGCGCGAGCGATCTGCACCATCTGCCGGTCTGCCAGCGAGACATCGCGCACCAGTGCACTTGGCGAGACCACGCAACCGATCTGCGCCAGTTTCTCGGCCGCCAGCCGGCGCATGGTGCGGTCATCCACGACATGGCCGCGCGAAAGCTCTCGCCCGAGAAACAGATTATCGGTGACCGTGAGCCCCTCGGCGAGCAGGATCTCCTGATGAACCAAAGCGATACCGGCTTCCTGCGCCTGGCTGGGCTTGGCAAATTTCACCGCGTGTCCGTTCATCGACAATGTGCCATGGCTTGGCTCGACATAGCCGGACAGCAGCCGCATCAACGTCGACTTGCCGGCACCGTTCTCGCCAATGATGGCGTGGACCTCACCGGGCAGGATGTCCAAAGTGACGTCCGACAACACCGTCACCGGGCCGTATTGCTTGGACAATTGCTGGGCGCGCAGCACCGGTTCCAGCGAACCATGCGCATTGCTGGACAACGTGCTCCCGCCCTCCCCGGCGATATTGGCGGCAATAGACATCCGTTCCGACCTCAATCGAATGCCGGGAGCAGGCGATCGCGCGAGTGCTCTATATGGATGCGCATCGCCTTTGCGGCGGCATCGGGATCGGCAGAGCCGAACGCGGCAAGAATCGCCTCATGTTCGTCAAGTGCCTCCTCGGTCACACGTGCATGAAACATCAGGCGGAAGATGTGGAAGTGCGTGTGCTGGTGGCTCAACGTCTCTCGGATGAGTTCGTTTTGAGAAAACTCCAAGATCTTGTCGTGGAAGATCGCATCCTGCCTGGCGAAGTTCGAATAGCGTACGCGATCATCCTTGCCGTCGCGGCGTGACATCACGCCGGCGGCTTCGAGCAACACATTGAACTTGGCCTCGTCCATCATTACGGCGGCCTTTGCGGCGCCATGCGGTTCGAGCAGCAGACGCATTTCGTACAATTCGTCGAAACGGCGCCGGGTGATCTGGGGTGCGGCACGATAACCGATCAAATGCGTCTTGAGGACGAGGCCTTCGCCTTCGAGCCGGCCAAGGGCTTCGCGGATCGGCGTGTGCGAGACGTTGAATTCCTTGACCAGGCTATCGACTGTAATACGTGAGCCTGGCGGGATTTTCAGCGCCATCAACTGCGCGAAGATGGCTTCATAGACATCTTCGACGAGACTGTTGGCGCGCTGGATGCGACCAACTCCAATGGTGGCGTCGCTTGGGTCGGGTAAGTTTGCGGTGTGCATATTTTGCCTCTTGACAGTCAGGACTGCTAACACGATGGTTCCGTCGATGCAATCCTATATCCTATACGATTTTAAAGCGGATATGTTTTAGGGGCGAGAGACACGCGCTTAGACCGTCCGATCCCAAGCCCAGTTCAATGCCTCCGTTTCCAGTCAGCCGCCGTCAAAGGACCGATCATGACCCTCTTCGCCGCCCTGCGGTTGCCGCGTGAAATCCTGTTCGGGAAAGGGCAGCGCCATGTGCTGCCGACGGTCGCCGCCCGGTTCGGCCAACGTGCGCTGGTCTGCACCGATGAGCGTTTCGCGGGCACAACGGTATTCGTCGACATCATCAAGTCCCTTCAATCAGCCTCGATCGAAGTCCTTGTGCATGACCGCGTTCTGCCCGACGTGCCACGCGACACGGTCGGCATCTGTGTCGAGGAAGCCAAGGGGTTCAGGCCGGACATGGTGATCGGCATCGGCGGCGGCAGCTGTCTCGATTTCGCCAAATGCGCCACGCTGCTTCTCAGCCATGGCGGCAAGCTCCAGGACTATTACGGGGAGTTCAAGGTGCCGGGTCCGACACTGCCGCTGATCGCCGTACCCACCACGGCCGGCACCGGCTCCGAAGTGACGCCGGTCGCGGTGATTTCCGACCCGGACCGGACGCTCAAGGTCGGCATATCGAGCCCTCACCTTATCGCCGCAGTCGCCCTGTGCGACCCCGAACTGACAATGACCTGCCCCCCTGGCCTGACCGCGATCGCTGGCGCTGACGCTTTGACCCATGCGATCGAGGCCTTCACCGCCATGCGGCGCGGTGAAGACCCCAATCTGCCGCAACAGCATGTCTTCATCGGCAAGACTGCCCTGACCGACCATTTCGCGTTGCTCGCGATAAAACTGCTTGGCCGGAGTCTGGAGAAAGCCTGCAGCGACGGCGCCGATGTCGACGCGCGTGCCGATGTCATGATGGGCGCTCTGGCAGCGGGCTGCGCATTCGGCACCGCCGGAACGGCGGCGGCGCATGCCGTGCAATATCCGGCAGGCGCCCTCACCCACACCGCCCATGGTTTGGGCGTGGCGACAATGATGCCTTACGTAATGACCTATAACAGCCGCGTCGCCGCTGACGAGATGGCAGAGATCGGCGCGGCACTTGGCTTGGAAACGAAGGCGAGAACCACCGCCCAGATGGCAGCCGCCACAATCGAGGAGATCAGGCGATTGTTCGCGGCGATCGGCATTACGCCAACACTGGCGGATCTAGGCCTCCCTGCCGATAAGCTTGACTGGACCGCTGAGCAAGCGCTCGGCATCGACCGCCTGATCAAGAACAATCCGCGTGCCTTCGATCTCGGCACGATGCGACGCCTCGTCCAGGCTGCCCATGACGGCGACATCGCCGCCTGCGTTATGTGAAGAACGGAACAAAGCGATGAATTTGAACGCTCAGCAGCTCGACCAGGATGGCTATGACGTGCGCGGTTTTTCGCACGGACTCTACATCGACGGCACTTGGCGACCGTCCTCCGACGGTCGGCTCATCGATGTCGTCGATCCCTCCTCCGGGGCGGTGATCGCGGCGGTTCCCGATGCGACAGTCGAGGACGCCACCGCCGCCGTCGAGGCCGCGGCCAAAGCAGCTAAGGGATGGCGGGAGACGGCGCCGCGCAAACGCTCGGAAATCCTTCGGCGCTGTTTTGAGCTCATGGTCGAACGCTCCGAAACGCTCGCCATGCTGATCTCGCTGGAGAATGGCAAGGCGTTGCGCGACGCGCGCGGCGAAGTGGCGTACGCCGCCGAGTTCTTCCGCTGGAATGCCGAAGAGGCGGTCCGGATTACCGGTGAATTCGGCACCGCGCCATCCGGCACCAACCGGATCGTGGTCGATTATGAGCCGATCGGAATCTGCGTGCTGATCACACCGTGGAATTTTCCGGCCGCGATGGCGACCCGCAAGATCGCGCCGGCGCTGGCGGCAGGCTGCACTGTCGTCCTGAAGCCGGCCAGTGAAACACCGCTGACGGGCTATGCGCTGGCGGCACTCTACAGCGAAGCCGGCGTGCCTGCCGGCGTCGTCAACGTGCTGACCACGACCAGTCCCGGGCCGCTGACTTCCGCCATGCTCGCCGATCCACGCGTCAGGAAACTGTCCTTCACGGGGTCGACGGGTGTCGGCCGAACCTTGCTCGGCGAGGCTTCAAAGCATGTCATTTCCTGTTCGATGGAACTCGGCGGCAATGCCCCGTTTGTCGTCTTCGACGATGCCGATCTCGACGCCGCCCTCGACGGCGCGATGATCGCCAAGATGCGCAACGCCGGCGAGGCCTGCACCGCCGCCAATCGTCTCTATGTGCAATCGGGAATCCATGATGCTTTTGCCGACGGGCTCCGCAAGCGCATGGCGGCACTTAAGGTGGGAGCAGGCCCGAATGCAGACACAGAATGCGGGCCGATGATCACCAGAAAGGCTGTCGACAAGATCGACCGCTTGGTCAAGGACGCCGTGGGCCGGGGAGCCAAGGTGCTTTGCGGCGGGGCGATTTCGGAGGAAGAAGGATTCTTCTACCCGCCCACAGTGCTGTCCGATGTGCCGCCCGATGCGGAGATGGCGCACGAGGAGATTTTCGGCCCGGTGGCACCCATCACACGCTTCGACACCGAGGCCGAGGCGATCGCACATGCTAACAACACGGAATATGGTCTGGCCGCTTATATATACACACGCGATATTGGACGCGGCATGCGGGTGGCGTCGGGGATCGAGGCCGGCATGATCGGTCTCAACCGGGGACTGATGTCGGATCCGGCCGCACCATTCGGAGGCGTCAAGCAGAGTGGCCTTGGCCGCGAAGGCGGCCAGCACCACGGCATCGCCGAGTTCATGGAAGCTAAATATATTGCCGTCACCTTCTGAACCGGCAGTCATGTCAAAAGACCCTTTCCGCACCCGCGACCATGTGGCCGATTTTGACTATATCGTGGCCGACATAGTGACTCGCAGCGCGGAAACCCGGGCGAACCTGCCGATGTCGGCTGCTATCGCCTATGGCGAGGGCGAGGCCGAAAGGTTGGACCTGTTCTTTCCGCCCGGCGAGCGCAGGGATCTTCCCGTGCACATCTTCATCCATGGTGGCTACTGGCGCATGTTCTCCAGAAGCGACTATTCTTATGTAGCGAACACAGTCACCAAAGCTGGGGCGATCGCGGTCATCGTCGACTATGCGCTGATGCCTGAAGTCAGGATGGCGGCAATCGTCGACCAGATCCGGCGTGCCAAACAATGGGTGCTGGACAATATAGCCGCCCATGGCGGTGACCCTGCCCGGCTAAGCGTAAGTGGTCATTCGGCGGGCGCGCACCTGACCACATTCCTGTTCGAAAAGACGCCAATGCCATCGCGCATACGTGCGGCGCTGCTGCTAGGCGGCCTTTACGACCTCAAGCCCCTTCAGACGTCCTTCCTCCAGCCGCTAATCGGAATCACCGATGAGGAGGCAACTGCCTTCACCCCGATGACGCGGTGGCATGACCCGGAGACGGCAGCGACCATTCTCGTCGGAGATCAGGAAACGTCACCTTTTCACCAGCAGGCCGCCGACTTCGGAAAGCGCTTACGCGCGCAGGGGCAACTTGTCTGCGACCTCCGCCTGAATGACCGAAACCACATGAACAGCGTGCGTGATCTGGGCATCAGCGGCACACAATCTGGCGATTGCCTGATGGCGATGATCGAGGGAAACGGCCTATAGGACGGAAGCTGGGGAAAGTAGAGCCGCTTGACTGCCGGGCCAGACACTCCCGTCACTCAAGAAAGTACCGTCACGGGATCGCGGCAGCTACCGGCATCGGGCTGAGCTTTGCGGCAGGTGAAATCCGGCAGAGGACACAACCGACATTCCTCATCCTCTTTCTCCACACTGCATGCGGGTGGTGCCGATCGACCATCGCACCCTCAGTCGGTCTGGATCCAGACCGATTTGGTCTCCAGATATTCATGCAGATGTTCGATGCCGCCCTCGCGGCCGTAGCCGGACATCTTCATGCCGCCGAACGGCACCGCCGGGTCGATGGCGTGGTACATGTTGACCCACACCGAGCCGGCCTTGATGCGGCGGGCGAGCTTGTGCGCGGTGCCCAGATGGGTGGTGAAAATGCCGGCTGCCAAGCCATAGGGCGTCGCATTGGCCCGCGCCACGGCTTCGTCGAGCGTGTCGAACGGCATCGCCGAAATCACCGGACCGAAGATTTCTTCACGCGCGATGGTCATCTTGTCCGACACCGCGCCGAAGACGGTCGGCGCGATGAAATTGCCGCCGTCGTAGGGCTCGCCCGTCAGTCGAGATCCGCCCGCTATCAGTTCCGCGCCTTCGTCGCGGCCGGCCTTGATATAGCCCACCACCTTGCCGGCCTGCCTGGCATTGATGAGCGGGCCGATTTCGGTTTCCGCCTCGATGCCATGGCCGATGCGAAGCCTGCCGGCAAACTCGGCGACCCGGCGCACGAATTCGTCATGGATTTCGCGCGCCACGAACAGCCGCGATCCGGCGATGCAGATCTGGCCCGAATGCACGAACACCGCCATCGCGGCGACAGGAACCGCCTTGTCGATGTCGGCATCCCGGCAGACGATGATCGGCGATTTGCCGCCGAGTTCCAGGGAAACGCGCTTGAGGTTGATCACGCCCGCCCGCGCGATGGCCTGGCCGGTCAGCGTCGAGCCGGTGAAGACGATCTTGTTGACGTCGGGATGTTCAGCGAGCCGCGCACCGGCCTCCGCCCCGGTGCCGGTGACGACGTTGACGACGCCGTCGGGGACGCCGGCTTCCTGCATCAGCCTGGCGATCAGCAGCGGCGTCAACGAGGCATCCTCCGAGGGCTTCAGCACGATGGTGCAGCCGGTGGCGAGCGCCGGCGCGATCTTCCAGATCGACGCGGCGGTCGGAGCGTTCCAGGGGATGATCGCGCCGACAACGCCCACCGGTTCGCGCCTTGTGAAGCTGACGATCTCGCCGGGGATCGAATTGTCTATGGATTCGCCATGCAGCGCGGTCGCCATGCCCGCATAGAAGCGCAGCATGCCGATGACGCGCCGCCGGTTGGCGAGCGTGCGCGTGATCGGCAGTCCCATGTCGAGAGTGTCGGAAACGCTGAGCTCTTCCCAATGGGTCTCGAAGAGATCGGCGATGCGCAGAAGCACGCACTGCCGCTCATAGGGCGAGAATTTTGACCACGGCCCTTCGAAGGCCGTGCGCGCAGCGGCCACCGCCGCATCGACGTCGGCGGCCGAGCCACGCGGGACGGTGGCCAGCACTTCGCCAGTCGCCGGGTTGAGCGCCTGCATCTCCTGGCCGGATTGTGCCGGAACCCACTTGCCGCCGACGAACATCGGCCGGAATTCGCCGTGGTAGAGCGCCGTGGCCTTCGCCCGCGGGTCGAAATTCAGCGTCATCCCTTCCTCCTCACAATTCCGTGGCGACTATGCCTCCGACGCCGGTCGACCTCAAACAAGGAAAGCTAAAAGGGCGTTCAGATAATCGGACTGTGCAATGTACGCGACTTCCCCGATGGTGCCGGCAATGGAGGAACAGATATGAGACTTGCTGGCAAGGTCGCCATCGTCACTGGCGGCGGTTCGGGATTTGGCGAAGGCATCGTCAGGAAATTCGTCACCGAAGGTGCGCGGGTCGTGTTGATGGACCGTGATGAGGCCGCCGCGGCCCGCGTTGCTGCCGAAGTCGGCAAAAATGTGCGGCCAATCACTGGCGACGTCTCGACACTCGCAAGCTTCGAAGCGGCGGCAGACCTGGCCCGCTCGGCCTTTGGCGGTCTCGACATACTGGTCAACAATGCCGGCGTGGCCCAGCCGCCCCTGGCGCTCGAGACGATGGACGAAGAGATGTTCGACCGGATCGCCAACGTCAACATGCGATCCATCTACAATGGCGCCCGTGCGGTCGTTGCGCATTTCAAATCCATCAAATCGGGCGCCATCCTCAACGTCGCCTCCACTGGCGGCGTCTCGCCGCGCCCGAATTTGACTTGGTACAATGCTTCCAAAGGCTGGGCGATTGCCGCCACCCGGGCCATGGCCGTGGAACTCGCCCCCTTCGGCATCCGCGTCAACGCCATCAACCCGGTTGCCGGCGACACGCCGCTTCTGTCCACCTTCATCGGCTCCGGCGAGGAAAACCGCGCCCGCGTCGTCGCCACCATTCCGATCGGCAGGCTGTCTACGCCGGCGGACATGGGCAACGCCGCGGCATTCCTGTGCTCCGACGAGGCCAGCATGATCACCGGCGTCGACCTCAATGTCGACGGCGGCAAGTGCATCTGAGCGTTAGACCATTTGGGAGTTGGCGATGAAGCCTGTCTACGAAATCGCCGCGGTGCATGGCGACGGCATCGGCCCGGAAGTCTGCGCCGCAGCGGTTCAAGTGGTGAAAGCAGCGCTTGGTCCCGGCAACCCCTTGCACTTCAGCGAATACCCGGCCGGAGCCGAGCATTTCCTGAAGACCGGCCAGAGCTTTCCCGAGCCGACCTTCCAGGCCTGCCGCGCGGCGGACGCCATCCTGCATGGTGCGGGCGGCTTGCCGGGCGTCGTCCATCCCGATGGAACCGAAGCAGGCCTGGATTTCACGCTGAGACTGCGCTTCGAACTCGATCTCTATGCCAACGTCCGCCCCATCAGGCTCTTCGAGGGCGTGCCTAGCCCGTTGAGCGGAGTGAAGGCCGGCGATATCGACTACATCATCTTGCGCGAGAACAGCGAAGGGCTTTACGCCGCGCGGGGATCGGGCGCCCTGTTGCGCGGCGAAGTGGCGGTCGACACGCTGGTGCAGACGCGCTCCGGCATCGTGCGCATCGTGCGCAAGGCCTTCGAACTGGCGCGCCAGTCGGGCGGCGCGCCTCGTGACGGCGTGCGCCGGGTCACCTGCTGCGACAAGGCCAATGTGCTGCGCAGCTATGCCTTCTTCCGCTCCGTCTTCGACGAAGTGGCGAAGGACTATCCCGATATCGCGACCGAGCACGCGCTGGTCGACGCCATGGCGATGCATCTCGTGCTGAAACCGGGCCATTTCAACGTCATCGTCAGCGAGAACATGTTCGGCGACATCCTGTCCGACCTCGCCGCCGCGACGGTGGGCGGGATGGGCATGGCGCCTTCAGCCGAGATCGGCGCGGCCAACGGCTTCTTCCAGGCCGCGCACGGCTCGGCGCCCGACATTGCCGGCCAAGGTATCGCCAATCCGTATGGGACGATCCTCTCGGCAGCCTCGATGCTCGACTGGCTCGGCCACAAGCATGGCGACGAGAGGCTCAACCAGGCCGCGGCGCGCATCCGTCGCGTGACCGAGGACTGCCTGGCCAACGGGCTTCTGAGCGCCGACCTGAAAGGCAGGGCGTCGACCAGTGAGATAACCCGCTCGATCTGCGACCGGCTCGCGGCAGCGGCGTGACTGATGATCAAGGTGAAGATAGATCTTGTTGGACCTCGCAAGGTCGGCCAGACGCTCATGCGCCGGATATTCATTGCCGACCGGCACGAGGGCGAGGCTTGAGATGGGCGCTCTCGATCGCCAGGTTTCGGTCGAGGATTTTCGCAGGCTTGCCCGTCGTCGCCTGCCGAAATCCATCTTCGAATTCATCGATGGCGGGGCGGGGCAGGAACTCACCCTTAACGCCAACCGAAGCGATTTCGAAAAGATCAGACTTTTGCCGCGCGTGCTTACCGATGTTTCGCATCCGAACGTTTCCACGACGCTCTGGTCCGAGACCTTGCCGACACCGCTCGTGATCAGCCCGATGGGTTCCTGCGCGCTGGTCAGGCCCGGAGCCGACATTGCCATCGCGAGGGCGGCGACCGCTCGCGGCATCCCCTACACACTCTCCACCATGGCCACGGCCAGCATCGAAGGCATGGCGCGAGCCGTACAGGGGCCGCTGTGGTTCCAGCTTTATGTGCTCAAGGATTTCGACTTCAATCGCCAACTGGTCAGGCGAGCGGAAGAATTTGGCTATTCGACGCTGGTGGTGACCGTTGATCTGCAAGCCGGGGGCAAGCGCGAAAAGGATCTTAGGAACGGCATATCCATCCCACTGCGGCCTTCGGCCCGGCATCTCTGGGAAGGCATGCTTCATCCTGGCTGGTCGCTGCGCCTGCTACGCGGCGGTCTGCCCCAGTTCGAGAACGTCCGCGGCTATCTCGGTGACAACAGCGCCGGCCTGACGATCGCCGCGCGTGTTGGCGGCAGCCTCCATGCAGGTTTCGACTGGGACGATTTCCGCCAGATCCGCGACTGGTGGAAAGGCCGGCTGCTGGTCAAGGGCGTCCTGCACCCGGGCGACGCGTCGCGACTGGTGGCGGCTGGTGCCGATGGCATCTGGGTGTCCAACCATGGAGGCCGTCAGCTCGACGGTGCTGTATCGAGCATCGATGCCCTGCCCGCCATCCGTGAGGCACTTGGCGCCCAAGTCCCGATCCTCATCGATTCCGGTATCCGCACGGGCACGGACATCATCAAGGCCAAGGCACGCGGCGCCACCGTCGCGGCGATCGGCCGGGCCGCCCTGTTCGGCGCCGTGGCTGGCGAGTCCGGTGTGGCCAAGGCACTCGATATCATCCTGGACGAAGTGGTGACTTGCCTCAGGCTCTGCGGAATCCCCCGTTTTCAGGAAGCGGGATCAGAAATCATAGCATAGCGCCAAGACGTGTGCTCACGCTTGGTCGCAAAGTTTCAGCCACCAATTGCCGCCCTCGCACGCCGCTCTTCTCAGGCCCAAAAGCCGCCGTCCATCCAGACGACGGCAGCCATTCAGAAAGCGTTTGTTTGATGCACACGCGCTGGCGACAGCGTTATGAAATTCGAAAGGCTGCGCAGTCGGATAGGCGGACTAAACTCCGCCGCCCGGTGCTGTTTTCGGTTCCATCCATCCGTTCTTCAGGACGTCGCGAAGCACGTTCCGAGTGTCTTCGCCCGCTGCCGTTGCGCCGCTCGCCCAAGCGATCGCCAGTGCTCCGAAAAAAATGGCGCGCCCGGTCATCGTCCGTCGTGCAAGCCCTTCGTCCTGTGCAGCCTTCAGGATTCGCTCCGTCGTCGCGATGACAGCATGGCAGGTCGGCGTCAGCGGGGATTCTACTCGGCAAGCGGCCCGTAACGGTTCAGGCAAGCCCTCATAAGCCAGCATCCAGTTGCCGAGAGCTTCAACCCAGAGTTCGAGTGCGCGGCCTGCATCGCTCTCCCCGGCTTCGATTTCAACGCGACGATCGTCGAGGCTTTCATAGTGAAGAACTAGCAGCGCAGCCAGGAGGGCGTCTTTGTTTGGAAAATGGCGGTAGAGCGTCCCTGCCCCCACGCCCGCCAGCTTCGCGATAGCATCCATCGAAACGTCAACACTGTCGTTGCCGAACGCTTGTCGCGCCACCTCGAGAATGTGCGCCCGATTGTGTTGCGCGTCCCTGCGGAGGGCTGACGCGATCGACGATTGAGACATGACTGACCTTTGAACCCTTGAAGATCGGAGACACTCTCCGTATCTAAGTCGAAGCGGAGACAGTCTCCATATAGCCCGTGGTCGACTGTTCTAACAGGTCGGCATGAGCCGGCGAAACGAGGACGATGATCAGGCAGATGATACCGGCATGCATCTGGGCAACGGTACGGCACCTGCCTGGGGCCTGGCGCGCGCAGTCAGTAGATGCCGCGAGCGAGCTATACGAAGTTCGAGGCGGGCTGTTCCATCGGGGATTATGGCGGCACCACCCTGCGCGACCATCTGGATGTCCCGCTCAACACGGGATCGATCCGCGCATCGTGCGCTGAGCTCATAATCACAATTATCTGGAAGGAAATCGGCATGAACATCGGCATTATCGGCGCGGGAAATATCGGCACCACCCTCGCACGAAAGCTGACAGCGGCCGGACACGCGGTGAAGCTGGCGGGCTCGAAGGGGCCTGATGACATCCGCGAGAAGGCGATGAAGGTTGGTGCGCTCCCGGTTGCCGTGCACGAAGCAGCAAGGGGTGTCGAGGCGATCGTTCTATCGATCCCGTTTGCGAAGATTCCCGATGTCGCCAACATCTTTGCCGATGTACCAGCCGACGTGGTCGTGATCGACACCTCCAATTATTATCCTATGCGCGACGGGAACATCGCGGAGGTTGACGATGGCAAGCCGGAAAGCGTCTGGTCCAGCGAACAACTCGGCCGGCTGGTGGTCAAGGCGTTCAATGCGGTCCTCGCCCAAACGCTCGCCGAAGGTGGCGCAGCGGCCGGAACGGCTGGACGGATCGCGATCCCCGTCGCAGGCGATGATGCGCATGCCAAAGCGATCGCACGCGAACTGGTGAACGAGACCGGTTTCGACGCACTTGATGCCGGCGATCTCGCGAGTTCCTGGCGCCAGCAACCGGGCACGCCAGCCTACTGCACGGAACTGACGTTGCCTGATCTTCAGCATGCGCTGTCCACGGCGGAAAAGGCGCGCGCACCCGGAGCTCGCGACGCACTGATCAAGGGCTTCATGGAGGCGACGACCCCCCTCCGCCACGAGCAGATCGTAGCCCGCAACCGTGAAGTCACCGCCCTCCGATGAGAGACTTTTCCGGTTCCGGCCCGAGGTGGTGACCAAGAAGACTGTCCAAGAGTTCCTTCTGTTTGTCGGGAACAACCTGCCAGACGACGATGACGAGGCCGGCGTGAACCCGCTCTTTAGAGTTTTCTGAAGCCCTTGGCGTTTTTTGCGACAAAGGTGAAATCCCCCTTGATGATGCGAGGCATCAACTCCCACGCGGCACGCTCCGCTGCTCAACCAGCGAGCCTGAGCCATAGCGCCTGCCTGACGGCAGGCGGTTAGCCGCCGCCGCCCATGGTCACGGACATGAAGGCCCGGAAGGCCGCCGCGGCCGGTTCGATTGATCTGTCCCGCGACCAGGCCAGGCCGACATCCATGGTAGGAATGGGCTCGACAAGCCCGCGCACTTCGATGCGCTGCCCCTCCAAGGACCAGGGGCGGTAAACCATGTCGGACAGGACAGTGACCCCCATGCCGGCAGCCACGAGCGACCGCACGGCCTCGACCGAACTGGTGGTAAGGACGGCGCGGAGCGAAAGGCCCGCGGCATCCCAGTAACGGGCGGCTGTCGTGCGTGCCTCGTCCACCGTCAGCATGACATAGTCTTCCGCCGCCACATCGGCGAGGCTGATTTCCCGCCGCGCGAGCAGATGATGATCAGCCGAAAGCCAGAGCCGGCGGTTCGACCGCATCAAGACCTCCTGCGCCAACTCCTTGGTGTGTTCCAGGTTGGACACCAGCATCACGGCCATGTCGATATCCCCGCACATCAAGCCGCTTTCGAGAGCGTCTCGAGGCAATTCCAGCACCTCGACCTCGATCTCGGGATAGGTCTTTCGAAACCGCGCGTAGTGGCGCGACATGTAGTAGCCGACGACCGTGTAGGTCATGCCCAGCCGCAGCTTGCCCGCCAGGCCTTTCCTATCGCGCAACGGGCTTCGGACGGCGGCAGCGACGGCCCCGGTGATAACACGCGCATGTTCAAGAAACCTCGCGCCCTCCATCGTCAGTCTTACGCCAGCGTGGTTACGCTCCAAAAGCCGTACGCCCAGGTCAGCCTCAAGCGTCTTTATCGCCGCAGTGACGGCCGATTGCGAGATGTTGAGTTCCACCGCAGCATGACTGACCTGTCCGCTCTCGGCGGTCGCGATAAAATAATCAAGCTGTTTCAAGGTGATGGTCATGGTGCGCTCCGGCCCAGAACCATTATCTGTTTTTTTGATATGACAATCAATAAACTACTATTTCACAAACGCCCTCGCATGCGCAAAAAATGCTGCAACGCCGCAAAGACGGCAGCTTCGAGGGGTAACAATGCGATGGCGGTGACGCTAAACTGCGACATGGGCGAAAGCTTTGGCCTCTACAAGGTTGGCGATGATATGGGCATGATGCCCATCATCGACGTTGCCAATGTCGCCTGTGGTTTTCATGCCTCCGATCCGGATCACATGCACGCCGCCGTCCGCAGCGCCAAGGCGAGTGGCGTAAAGATCGGCGCCCATCCAGGCTTGCCCGACATTCAGGGTTTCGGCCGGCGCGAGATGCGGATGACCCGCGAAGAAGTCAGGAACACCATCATTTACCAGGTGGGAGCGCTTGCCGGCTTCCTCAGGGCCGAGGGTGTGGAACTCCACCACATCAAGCCGCATGGCAGCCTCTACTTCATGGCCATGCAGCAGGAGGCAATCGCCCATGGCGTCTGCGACGCGGCAGAGATTTTCGGCGTACCCCTCTTCGGCATGACGGGCACCCTGCATGAGAAGATCTATCAAGAGCGCGGTATCCCATTCGTCGCCGAGTTCTATGCCGATCTCGACTACGATGCCTCCGGCAAGCTGATCTTGACACGCGTTCATGACGCCAAGGACCCCGCAGAGATGGCCGAGCGGTGCGTGCGCGCCATCAAGGAGGGCGAGGGCACGGCAGAGGACGGCAGTTTCTTCCCCGTACGCTGCGAAACCATCTGCGTGCATTCCGATACGCCGAACGCCATCGAAATAGCCAGGGCCGTGCGCACCGCAATCGCCCCCTGGCACTGAACTCGACCGAACCCGCCCGCGCAGGCGGTTCCAAATTAGTCTGTCTGCAGTTTTCCGGAGCTTTTTATGGCCCAGATTCTTTCGCCTCTTCCCGGCACCTTCTATCGGAGCGCTTCGCCAGACCAGCCGCCCTACAAGGCGGATGGCGACGCGGTTTCCGCCGGAGACGTAATCGGTCTCATCGAAGTGATGAAGTCGTTCCACGAAGTGAGGGCCGAGACGGCCGGTACGAACATCCGCTTCATTGCCGACAATGAGGACCCCATCATGGCCGGCGCACCTATTGCGGATCTCGACTGATGCTGAAAAAGCTTCTGGTTGCCAACCGGGGCGAGATAGCGGTCAGGATCATCCGGGCCGCGCAAGATTTGGGGATCGCCACCGTGGCGGTGTATTCGGCCGCAGATGCCGAGTCGCTCCACGTCCAGCTTGCGGACGAAGCGGTCAACATCGGCCCACCAGCAGCAAAGAAGTCCTATCTCAATGTCGAAGCAATTCTGAAGGCTGCCAGCGATACCGGTTGCGACAGCGTTCATCCTGGCTATGGGTTCCTTGCCGAGAATGCCGCGTTTTCCGACGCGGTCACAGGCGCTGGATTGGTCTTCGTCGGCCCGTCGGGAGATGCGATCCGGATGATGGGAGACAAGGTCTCGGCGCGATCGGCCGCCGCCGCTGCAGGTGTCCCTGTGGTGCCTGGCTCGGCTGGCCGGGTCGAGGGCCTCAAGGCTGGCCACGAGGTGCTGACCGCAACCGGTTTTCCGGTGATGATCAAGGCGGCGGCAGGCGGCGGCGGGCGGGGCATCCGCATCGCCAACTCGCTCGCCGAGTTCGAACAAGCCTTTCCTCAGGCCGAAGCAGAAGCCCTCGCCGCCTTTGGCGACGGTGGCCTCTACATGGAAAAAGTGATCGGCAAGGCCCGCCATATCGAGGTGCAGGTGCTGGCGGACGGAAGCGATGCCATTCACTGCTACGAGCGGGAGTGCTCACTGCAGCGGCGACGCCAGAAGGTTTGGGAGGAGGCGCCGTCTCGCGCACTTTCAGACAGGCTGCGCGAGGATCTCTGCGCTTCGGCGGTCGCTTTGGCCAAGGCGGTCAAATACTCTGGTGCCGGCACGGTAGAGTATCTTTATGACGATGAAGCAGATCGCTTTTACTTCATCGAGATGAACACCCGCATTCAGGTCGAGCACCCGGTCACCGAAGCGATCACCGGCATCGACCTCGTTGCGGAGATGCTTCGCATCGCCGGCGGCGAGAAGCTGCGGATTCGGCAAGGCGATGTCTCCGTCAAGGGGCATGCGATCGAAGTCCGGCTCAATGCCGAAGACCCGGCGAAGGAGTTCGCTCCATTCCCCGGGCAGGTGGCCGAGCTTCGCATTCCCGGCGGTCCGGGCGTACGCTTCGATTCGATGCTCTATCAAGGCTATCAGGTGCCGCCCTTCTATGACTCGCTGCTTGCCAAGCTGATCGTGCATGCAGAGACGCGCGAGGCGGCGATAGTGCGCCTGATCCGCGCGCTCAACGAGTTGAAGATCGGCGGGCTCAAGACCACCAAGCCGCTGTTTCTTGCGCTGGCCGCCGATCCGGCGGTACGGGCGGGAGACGTGCATACCCGCTGGCTGGAAGGCTGGCTCATCGAAAACGCCGCAGCATTGGCGGGTTAAGGAGGACCGATGTCGATACGATTCAACTTCGGCGGTGACGAACATATCTTCGGCGAGGTGTCCGAAGAAATGTCGCTCACCTCCTTCTTTACCGGCCTTTCGATGACGAACGCGGTGCGTACGGCAGGCATCCGAGGTGTCACCGAGATCTGCCCAGCCAACGCCAGCTTCCAGATTCGCTTCAACCCCGACATCGTCAAGCCGCAGGATTTGCTCAGCGAACTGAAGTCGATGGAAGAGGCGGCCTCGAAGGCGGACCCGGTGCTGAAGACCCGGATCATCGAACTGCCGGTTTATTTCCAGGATCCATGGACGCGTGAAACCTGCCTGCGCTTCCGCGAGCGCCATCAGGACCCCTCCTCCACCGATCTTGAATATTCGGCACGCATCAACGGCTACGCCACGGTGGAAGAGTTTATCACGGCCTATTCCGGCCAGCCCTGGTTCGTGTCCATGGTCGGCTTCGTCGCCGGACTCCCCTTCCTGTACCAGATGGTTGAGCGCAAGAAACAGATTCAGGCGCCGAAATACTTGCGTCCACGCACCGACACTCCCAAGCTCACCATTGGCCATGGCGGCTGCTTTGCAGCGATCTATTCGGTACGCGGCGCTGGCGGCTACCAGATGTATGGCATAACCCCGGCCCCGATCTACGACCCGACCAGGAAGGTGCGCTACCTCGCCGATGACATGTGCCTGTTCAAGCCAGGCGACATCGTCAAGTTCAAGGCCATTGGCCGCGATGACTACGACGCCACGCTTGAGGAAATCGAAGCCAATCGGTGGCAGCCGACGGTTCGCGAGTGCACCTTCAGCCTGAAGGATTTCAACAGCGACATTTACGGCACCAATGCAAAGCTGATGGAGCTTATCAATGGCCGTTAAGGTAATCTCTCCCGGCCTCTCCACTTCCGTGCAGGACCTTGGTCGACCAGGCCACTATCATGTCGGCATTCCCGAAGGCGGCGGCATGGACCGCTTTGCCACACGCATCGCAAACCTGCTTGTCGGCAACAATCCGGGTGCCGCGGTGCTCGAAGCCACCTTCATGGGCCCCGAACTCGAATTCACCCAATCCGCGGTCGTCGCCGTCACCGGCGGAGAACTCCCCCCCAAACTCAATGGCGAGGAGCGGCCGACCTGGGAAAGTTTTCCGGTGAAGGCCGGTGACCGGCTTTCCTTCGGCTTCCTCAAGGGCGGCGCGCGCGCTTATCTGGCCGTCTCCGGCGGCATCGACGTACCCGTGGTTCTCGGTTCGCGCTCGACTTACATTCTGGGCGCACTCGGCGGCCATCAGGGCCGCACGCTGAAGGCGGGTGATGAGCTTCCCCTCGGCGAAGGTTCCGGCAAAGCCGGTCTTTCACTGCCTGCAAATCTGCGCCGCGCGGGCAATAGTCCGGCGGAACTCAGAATGCTTCCCGGCATGTACTGGCATCGGATCACCGAGGCTGCCGGCAATCGGTTCTTTGAGGAAACCTGGAAGGTCGCGCCCGAAGCCGACCGCATCGGCTATCGCTTCCGGGGCGGGACGCCACTGGAGTTCGTCGAGCGCGAGCAGCCTTTCGGTGCGGGCTCCGACCCCTCGAACATCGTCGATGCCTGCTATCCCTACGGATCCGTCCAGGTGCCGAGTGGCACGGAGCCGATCGTTCTTCACCGGGACGCGGTTTCGGGTGGCGGGTACATGATGCTGGGCGTGGTGATATCGGCCGACATGGACCTTATCGCCCAACTCCAGCCGCACACCCCGGCGCGCTTCGTTCCGGTGACGCTGGAAGACGCGCTTGCCGCGCGAACCGAACAGCGCGCCGCGCTGGCGCGTGCCGAAGGACATCTGGCCGGCTGACGTCAGCCGGAAAAATGCCGGCGGAGGAGCCGGTGGCGAGGAGATCGGCCGGCCAAAACCGACCGTGCGTGGCGGAAGACAAAATCCGGTGCGCGAAACGACAAGACGACGCCGGGCAACGGCGTGAATTTGGCATCCGAGCAGTCCGCTAGAGACCGCCGGAACCGACAGGGGAAGACATTTGCAACGTGACTGGCCGCAAGGCCGGATGCTTCGCGCCTTTCCGTCGGTAGAAAGAAGGAAAGGGTCATGAGTCATCTGAGCGCGGAGAACGTCTCGGTATCGTTTGCGGGGCTGAAGGCCCTGTCATCGGTAGACCTCCAAATTACGCCCGGCCGCATTAGTGGCCTCATCGGCCCGAATGGCGCTGGCAAGACCACGCTCGTCAACGTGCTGACCGGCTTCCAGGCACCGACGGAAGGCACCATCAAGCTCGACGGCGCAGCACTCACGGGTCTCAAGCCGCATCAGGTCCGGCGGCGCGGCATCGCCCGCACCTTCCAGGGTGGGCGGCTCTTCCGCGACTTGCCTGTGCTGGACAATTTGGAGGTAACCGGCGTTGGCCTGGGAATGAGCCGGCGCGCTGCCATCGCCGAAGCGGAAGCGATGCTCGACTGGATAGGCATCGGTGCGCTGAGCACCCGCATCGCCGGAACGTTGCCATATACGGACGAGCGCCGCGTCGCCATTGGCCGCGCCCTGATGGGACGGCCCGCATACATCCTGCTCGACGAGCCCGCGGCTGGCATGAGCGCACTGGAGGCGCGGGAGCTTTCGGCCCTGATAAGACACATCGCCGCCGATCTCGGCTGTGGTGTCCTGCTCATCGAGCACAATGTCGGGCTGGTGCTCGGCCTCTGCCAGCATATCGTCGTGCTCGATTCCGGAGCGATCATCGAGGAAGGCCCGCCTGCCGCGATCCGCGACAGCGAGAAGGTGCGCCACGCCTATATGGGCACTGCCGCGAACACCGACCTGCCTGTGCTGGAGGCGATGGAATGAGCCTGCTCGCCCTTTCCGATATCACTATTCGCTATAGCCGTCTCACGGCGGTCCGAAATGTCTCCTTCTCCATGGCCGAGGGAGAAATCCTGTTCATCACCGGCCCGAACGGAGCCGGGAAGTCTTCGCTGCTGCGCGCGATCGCCGGTGTTACGCCGGTGGCGGGCGGCCGGATCGACCTTGCAGGTCATGAGATCACCGGCCAGGCGCCGGAAAACATCGCCCGGCTCGGATTCTCCATGGTGCCGGAGGGGCGCGATGTCTTCGGCTCGCTGACGACCGAAGAGAACCTCCTGGTCGGAACCGGCATGCACGCCCGCGAACGCGGCTGGCGCAGCCGAGCGGCCGACGAACTCGAAGCCGTCTACGCAACCTTCCCGATGCTGAAAGAGAGGCGGCACGGGCAGGCGGGATTGCTGTCCGGCGGGCAGCAGCAAATGCTGGTCATCGGACGCGCGCTGATGACCAATCCGCGGCTTGTAGCCATTGACGAGCCTTCGCTGGGCCTCGCCCCCAACATCAACGACCAGGTCTACGAGCGGCTGATCGCGCTGCGTGCGCAGCGCCAGCTCACGCTCCTGATCGTTGAGCAGAGCTCGGCCCGAGCGATGATGGTGGGCGGGAGGATGATCCTGATGCGTGGCGGACAGATCGTGCTCGATGGCGACGCGCGGACGCTCGGCAACGGCGAGGCGATCCAGGCTGCCTATTTCGGCTACGAGGACAATTGAGATGCTTCAGATCCTGTTCGACGCACTCTCGCTTGGCTCGCTGTACGCGCTCGGAGCGCTCGGCATCGCCCTCATCTTCGGCGTCATGCGGCTGGTGAACTTCGCGCATGGCGACGTCATCGCCTTCTGCGTCTTCGCGCTGCTATGGCCGTCTACGGACGCAATGGCCATCGTCTTCGCCGGCCAATTGCCGTGGTACCTTCTGGTTCCCTTCGTCCTCCTCTGCGGGGCCGGGCTGTCGGTGCTGTGCGAAATCGTCGTCTTCAGGCGGTTCCGCCAGGCAAATCCGGCAACCATGATGATCGCCTCCTTCGCGCTCGGTTTCGTAATTCGCTACTTCCTGCTCATGCTGTTCTCCAGTCGGCCGAAATCGATTTCGCTGCTGCCCGAACTGTCCCAGCCGGTGGAGATCCTCGGTGCCCGGCTTCCCCTCCTCCAACTCATAACGATCGTGACTACGATGGTCATCCTGATCGGCCTGACATTGTTCCTGCGTCAAACTCGCTTCGGCCTGGAGATGCGGGCGGCGGCCGAGAACTTCTCGATGGCCCGCATGCTGGGTGTGCGTGCGAACCGGGTCATCATAGGTGCGTTCGCCCTCTCCGGCGCGTTGGCCGCCGCCATTGCGCTGATCTTTGGCGCCCAGACAGGCACGCTGGACATCCAGATGGGCGCCTCGATCATGTTGATGGCCTTCATCGCCACCGTCATTGGCGGCCTCGGCAGCCTCGGGGGAGCCGTGCTCGCCGGCTTCCTGCTGGGTGCCGCCTCGGTGATCATGCAGGTCATGCTGCCCATCGACGCCCGGCCATTCCGCGATGCCTTTGTCTATGGAGCGGTCATCCTCGTCCTCCTCTTCCGCCCGCAAGGGCTTATTGCCGCGCGCGGCACCAAGGAAAGGGTCTGATTTCATGGCTGTCGCCGCCTCCCTAGCCAACTCTACCGCTCCCGGTGCCGCGGCTACCGAGCGAAAGCCCGCACGCTTCGCGCTTGCCCGCCGTACCGTCCTGACTCCGGTCCTGCTTTCGCTGCTGCTGCTGGCCATCGCGCTGATCACGGTGATGACCGGATCGCGGCCCTTCAACCAGACGGTGATCGACGTGTTCGTCCGCGTCATCCTCGTCGTGGGCCTATACATCTTTATCGGAAACTCGGGCGTTCTCAGCTTCGGGCACATCGGCTTCACCTGCCTTGGCGCCTACGCGGCCGCGTGGCTCACCATCAATCCGATGATGAAACGCGGTTCGCTGCCGGGATTGCCCGAATGGCTGCTGGCGACCCGATTGCCGTACTGGCAATCGGCTGTGCTGGCGGCATTGTTCGCCGCCCTCGCCGCTCTCATCTTCGGGCGGGTGCTGATGCGGCTATCGGGCATCGCTGCGTCGATCGCGACCTTCGCGATGCTCGCCATGATCAACACAATTTATTCCAACTGGGAGAGCGTGACCGGAGCGACCTCATCGGTCGTCGGCATTCCGATCGTGCGCGTGATCTGGCCGTATCTCATCGGCGCCGTGGTCGCAATCTTCATCGCCTGGGCGCACGCGATCTCCCGGTCCGGCCTGGCCCTTCGTGCTGCCCGCGACGAGCCCACCGCCGCCGCGGCTTCCGGAGTCGACATTCCCAGGGAAAGACTGGTGGCGTTCGTCGTATCAGGCGCGGTGATGGGGCTGGGCGGTGCGCTGATGGCTCATTCCATCGGCGTGGTCACACCCGATACATTCTATCTCGGTCTCACCTTCATCACCCTTTCCATGCTCGTCGTCGGCGGCATGGGCAGCCTGTCGGGTGGAGTGCTGGGTGTCGTCCTGCTGTCCGCCCTCATCCAGGCGCTGCGTTGGCTGGAGGCAGGCGTATCGCTCGGCGAGTCCACGTTCGCCCTCCCGAAAGGGGTTCAGGAAATAGCCCTCGGCGTCATCATGATCGTGATCCTCGCGCTTCGCCCATCCGGACTCATGGGCAACCGCGAACTCACCTTACCTCGCAGCAGTCGCAACAAGTGACCGGCGGCACAAGCCCGACCGGAAAACAAAAAAGGAGACGTGCATGGCATACAAAATGAGAATTGTCGCAACCGCTCTGGCCTCGATGTCCATCGCATACCCGGCCCTGGCCGATGACAAGACTATCGTCATCGGCTTCGCCACTGCGGAGTCGGGCTTCATGGAAGCCTATGACAAGCCTGCCCAGGAGGCGGCTTTGATCCGCATCGACGAGATCAATGCGGCTGGCGGTCTGCTTGGAAAGCAGATCAAGGTCGTCAAGGCCGACACCAAGTCCGACCGGGCCGAAGGCGCCAAGGCTGGCCTCTCCGTGCTCGACCAGGGTGCGGATCTCGTGGTCGTGTCCTGCGACTACGACTTCGGATCGCCGGCTGCGCTCGCGGCCGAGGACGCAGGCCGTATCTCCTTCTTCCTGTGCGCGGAATCGGTCAAGGCCGGCATCCAGGGTGTCGGCCCGCACAGCTTCTCCGCGTCGGTGCTGGCGGCCGTGCAGGGAGCGACCATGGCCGAGTGGGCATTCAAGGAAAAGGGCGCAAAGGACTTCTACCGTCTGCTCGATACCTGGACGGCCTACAACAAGGGCATCTGCGACGGCTTCGACTGGATGATGCCGAAGCTCGAAGCCCAGGGCGCGAAGCTTGTCGGTGAAGACACCTTCAAGAACGAGGATGCCTCCATCGCCGCGCAGATCACCCGCATCAAGTCTCTGCCGAAGGAGCCGGATGCGATCATGCTTTGCACGATGATGCCGGGCGCCGTCTCGGCCATCAAGCAGCTTCGCGCCGCGGGTATCAATTCCATGATCCTGAATGGATCGGGCGTCGACGGTAGCTATTGGCTCTCGGCTGTGCCCGATCTGACGAACTTCTACGTCCCCGTTCAGGGATCGATCTATGGCGACGATCCCAATCCGGCCGTGCTGAAGTTCAATGCCACCTACAAGCAGAAGACAGGCGCCGATCCCTCGAGCCAGTATGTCTTTCCGGGTTACGTCATGGTCGACGTCTGGGCCAAGGCGGTGGAGCGTGCAGGCACGGCCGATGCCGACGCGGTCGTCGCGGAACTGGAAAAGATGAAGAATGAGCCGACACTGTTCGGGCCTCGTACCTTCACGCCGGAACTGCATCACCAGAACCAGACGCGGTACCTGATCGTCGAGACCAAGGCCGGCAAGCCGGGTGTTGTAGGCAACTGGACGATTTCCGAGCCGGTACCGATGGAAGCCTTGCTCAAGTAGGAGAAGATGGGCCGGGTAAGCCCGGCCCTTCATATGCGGAAGGCCCTGTTCCTTTGGGATGACCGGGCCTTTCGTCTTTTGAGGATATTGCCTTTGAGCAAAAACCGAGGGCGGCCCGTTTGGACCGCCCTTGTCGCCCGATGAATCCAGATTTTCGCTACCCTCGCGCTTTGCGGTAGGAATCCTTGAGCGCTATGAGCTCCCCCGAGAAAGCGAAGATATCGCAGCCGTCGACTTCGATTTGCTGCCCCGCTGCCGTGGTGCCGACGAAGCGCCATGATGAAAGCCCGGTGTCGCCCGTCACGATGTGCCGTCCCCTGATCCACGCGGCTTTCGGGAAGGCATCGAACAGCGCTGCATAGGCGACGCGCACTGCGTCACGCCCCACATGCTTGCGCCCTTCGGCATCGGGGCCGGCCGAGCCGTGGAAAGCGCAATTCTCAACCATGCAGTCCATCAGCGCGCCCACGTCGCGAGCGTTCCAGGCCGCGAGGAACCGGTCGAGCACGGCGAGCCGCCTGGCTGCGAGATCGCCAGCCTCAACGACCTCGACCTCGAGAAAGGCGAGCGGCGCATCGCCGGCATTGATGACATTGTGGGCCACACCCGTCCGCCGCGAGTAGGGCACCCCTTGAGTGAGAGCGGCTTGCGACTGCGCGCCGTCGGGGCCTTCGAGACCGAGCTTGCCGTCCGTAAGCGGCACGATGACGTAGTCATGGCCATGGATGTGCCAGCCGGTCTCGGCCCCGGTGGCAAAGCGCCATTCGGTGACCCGAAAGCGTTCGTCGTCGATATGGACGACCGGTTCGGCTTTCATGCGGGTCATTCAAGCCCCTCCTTGGCAACCGCACCGGTCAGGCGCTCAAGCGTCCGGCCCATGCGCGCCATGATTTCCTTCACATCGTCTTCTGTCGAGATCATCGGCGGACAGAGCGCGAGCTGGTCGCCGATGGCGCGGAAGATGAGGCCTTCCTCGTGGCCGATTCCCGCTGCGATACTCCCTGCGCGCCCAACCTTGCCGAAGGGGCGTTTCGTCGCCTTGTCTGCCACCAGCTCCACGGCGCCGATAAGACCGGTGCCCCGCGCTTCGCCGACAAGCGGGTGATCGGCGAACGAGCGGATGCCGGCCTGGAACGACGTCTCAAGGCGGGCCGCGTTTCCGATCAAGTCCCGCTCCTCGAAGATGGCGAGGTTTTCGAGACCCACCGCCGTCGCGACCGGATGACCCGACGCCGTGAAGCCGTGGCCGAAATTGCCGATCGTTGCGGTGTTGTCGGCGATCGCCTGATAGATCGCATCGGAGAAAATGACGGCGGCAAGCGGCATATAAGACGACGTGATTTGCTTGGAGACCGTCATGATATCAGGCGTGAAGCCGTATTTCTGAGCGCCGAAAGGCGTACCAAGCCGCCCGAAACCACAGATCACCTCGTCTGCTATCAGGATGATATCATTTGCCCGGCAGATTTTCTCCACGCCTTCCCAGTACCCGACCGGCGGCGGCAGAACGCCGCCGGCTGCCATGAGCGGCTCTCCTATAAAGGCTGCAATGGTGTCAGCCCCTTCTTCCGCGATCGCCGCTTCCAGCTCGGCGAGCAGACGCGCCGTGAAGGCGGCTTCGTCTTCGCCTTCCATGCCGAAGCGATAGAAGTGCGGGCAGGTCAAATGGCGAACGGGAATCGCCGGCAGATCGAAGTCGCGATGGTTGACCGGCAGGCCCGTCAGGCTGCCGGAGGCGACGGTGATGCCGTGATAGCCCTTGGTCCGTGCCAGGAATTTCTTCTTTTTTGGCCGGCCCAGCGCGTTGTTCATGAACCACATCATCTTGACGATGGTGTCGTTGGCTTCCGAGCCCGACGACGTGAAGAAGACACGCGTCAGGTTTTCCGGCGTCATCTCCACGAGTTTCTCAGCGAGCCGGATGGATGGCTCATGCGCCTTGGAGGAGAAGGTGTGGTAGTAGGGCAGCTTCAGCATTTGCTGGTAGGCAGCGTCGGCCAACCGCTTTTCCGAAAAGCCGACGCCCACCGACCACAGCCCGGCGAGCCCTTCGATGTATTCCTTGCCGCGTTCGTCATACACACGGATGCCGTCACCGCGGCTGATGATCAGCGGCCCGGTTTCCTCGTGCTGACGCAGGTTTGTGTAGGGGTGCATGGAGGTGGCGATGTCGGCGGCGGCGAGAGAGTTGGAAAGCGCATCCATGGAAGTCCTCAGCGGCTTGGGGAAATGGTTCGGGCGGTGAGTGCAAGATAGTCCTCGATCCCATGCGTGTAGCTTTCACGATTCGGGAAATGAATCATGGCAGGCTGTTGGAATGGGTGTCGATGATCCGCCGCATCAGCGCGGCGACGTCGCGCGCATTCGGAGGATCGGAGTGGATGCAGACGGTGTCGAAGTCGACCGGGCGGATCGTACCGTCTGTCGTGACGAGTTCGCGTCGGGTAAGCGCCCCCACCATGCGGTGCTCGGCAAGCGTCAGGTCGATGGCCGACTGGACGCGCGGAATGATCAGGCTGCCGCCGGGAGCGTAGGCAAGATCGGGAAAGAACTCGCCCACGAAGGCGACGCCGAGTTCGGCTGCCGCCGTCTCGTGACAGGTTCCCGCCAGGCCGAAGAGAGGGACGCCGAACGGCTTGACCGCCGCGGCAATCGCCCGGGCAGTGTCCACGTCGTGCGCGGCCATGCCGTAGATGATGCCATGCGGCTTGACATGGCTGAGCTGCCCGCCCTCGGCGGCCAGCATTCCTGTCAGCGCACCGATTTGGTAGAGGAAGGCGGCTGTCAGTTCCTCGGGCTGAAGTTTCATCTCGCGCCGGCCGAACCCCTCGCGATCGGGAAGGGACGGATGCGCGCCAACCTGCTTTCCGTGCGAAAGCGCGAGCCGCACGGTCTTCAGCATCGTCCATGGATCGGAGGCGTGGAAGCCGCATGCGATGTTGGCGCAATCGATGTGGGGCATGATGCCGGCATCGTCGCCGAAACGCCAGTTGCCGTAACTTTCCCCCATGTCGCAGTTCAGGGTGACCATGGTTTGCTTGCCTCAGCCCAGAGTGTTCGACGCCCAGCCGTGGGCGATGTGGGGGAATTCCGGCGGCGGTTCGCGCTCGTGCAGCAGTCGAAGCACGCGCGGCGGCGTCAGTGGCAGCTGCCGCACCGGCTTGCCGATAGCGCGTGCCACAGCGCAGCCGATCGCCGCGCCCACGGCCAGGATCGGGACCTCGCCCGCGCCCTTGGTGCCTAGAGGCCCCATCGACGGAGCGCCCTCGTAGAGGTCGGCGGCGACCGGAACCACGTCCTGCGCCAGCGGCAGGCGATAGGTCTCGAAATCGTCCTGCGCGATACGTCCGTCAGCGGTGATCGTCACCTCCTCATGCAGGGCGTAGCCGAGACCCTGCACGACACCACCCTGTATCTGGCCCATGACCGCGCGCGGGTTGAGTGCGCGGCCGACATCCTGCACCACGCGATAGGCCAGCACCTCGACATGACCGGTGTCCGGATCAACCGCCACCTCGGCCTCGTGGACAACGAAGACGGGGATGTCGAGCGCATCGATGAAGTGCCCCATCGCGCAGCCGGACATTGCCGGAGTGTTCCTGGCGGTAAAGGCTCCGCTTCCGGTGACCGGGCCGGTGGTTGCCTGCGCATGGGCGACGACAGCGGGGATCGATATGCCGGAGCCGGGACGTCCCGCGATCTCGACACGACCATCCCGCAGCACCAAGTCTTCCGGTCGGGTCTGGAGCATCTCGCCGGCGGTCCGCAGCAGCTTTTCCCGCACTTCCGCGCAGGCAGCCACACTTGCCGCGCCGATGGACACGGTGGTTCGTCCGCCGCCAACGCCGACATCGAGACCGGCGGCATCGGTGTCGGCTTCGCGCACGATCACCTGGTCGGGAGCGAGGCCGAGTTGCCCGGCCACGATTTGCGGCAGGGATTGCACCATCGTGCCAGATCCGATCTCCACACCCGACGTGACCAGTGTTGCACTGCCGTCGGCGTTCAAATTCACCGTCGCCGCCGAAGGCCCGACGAAAACGAACCATGTGCCGACCGTGGTTGCAATACCATAGAGCCTGCCGTCGGCCTCGGCCTCTGATGTACCGGTACTGGCGCGCAGTGTCTCCATGCGATCGAGCATCGGACCCAGCACGTCGGCCTCGAAAACCTGGCCCGTGGCACCGAGATCACCATCTCCCAGGACATTTTTCTTCCGGAACTCCATCGGGTCGAAGCCTAGCGCATCACAGATTTCGTCGGTGTGTCGCTCCAAAGCGAATGTGTTGTAGACGCCGTTGCAAGCCCGGAAAGCACCGTTGGGTGGTGTGTTGGTGTATACGGCGCGGCTGACGAGCCGCGTTGCGCCAACCCTGTAATTGCCGCCCAGCGTGTGCGCCGTCATCGTCGTCAGAAAAACCTGTTCGCCTCCATACGCACCGCAGTCCATCAGCACGACCGCCTCGCGCCCGGCGATGTATCCTTCGGCAGTGACAGCGGACCGGATGCGGATTTCCGCATTCTCGCGGCAGAGGCAGGTTGCCATCTCTTCCTGCCGGGTATTTTCCAGGACCACCGTGCGCCCGGTCATCCGCGCCAGAACTGCAGTGATAGGCTCGATGGATGCATCGAATTTCAGGCCGAACCCGCCGCCGACAGGGGGTACAGTGACCCGCACACGCCCGGGCGGAAGCTGCATGACCCTTCCGGTGACGTTGCGCACGGTCCAAGGCACCTGCGTCGAGGTCTGTATGTGAGCACGGCCGTCCTCCCAGGAGCCGATGGCAACGCGCGGTTCGAAGGGCACATGGCTCTGCCGGCCGACGGTAAAGCTGCTCTCGATAATGCGTATGTCGGGACGGGCGAAGGCCGCATCGACGTCACCGCGGCTGGATTTTGCCTCCCATGCGATGTTGCCGGCACGTGCACCGCCCTCGGTGATCACCTCGTAGCCGCGCCAGCCCTCATGGACGAGACGGGCGCCGGGCTGGAGCGCGTCGGCCATGGTGAGCACCGGTGCCAGCGGCTCGACCTCGAGCATGATGGCGGCAAGTGCCGCCCGCGCCTGCTTCTCCGTCTCGGCGGCGACGACGGCGATTGGTTCACCGTGATAGCGGATCGTGTCGATGGCCAGGAGCGGATGGTCGGCAATGCCGATGCCGTAGAGCCCTGGCGCGTCGGCGCCGGTCGCCACCGCGCGCACACCAGGACAGCGAAGTGCCGCCGAAACGTCGAGCTTGCGGATACGCCCCGCGGGAACGGTCGACCGCAGCAGCACGGCATGCAGCATGTCGGGGCGAATCCGGTCGTTGGTGTATTTTGTCCGCCCGCGCAGCTTGTCCTGCGCATCGCGGCGGGGAAGATTCATCACCGTGGCGGACAGCTCAGACATGTATGCCTCCCACCAACTGGCCAGCCTTCCGCGCTTGGTCAAGGCAGTCGGCCACGGCGTCGACGATCCGCTCATATCCCGTGCAGCGGCAGATGTTGCCGGCCATCGCGGCCTTGATTTCGGGACGGCTCGCATGCGGATTGTCACGCACGAACGCCGAAAGGCTCATGACCATTCCTGGAAAACACATGCCGCATTGCACGGCATCGACCGCCTCGAAATTGGCCTGGAGCGGGTGCAGCGCCTGGCTTCCGAAACTCAATCCCTCGATGGTCGTCACCGCGCATCCCTGGACCAGTCCAACCGGCTTCAGGCAGGACGGCACCGCTTCGTCATCGACATGCACCGTGCACGCGCCGCAAAAGCCTTCGCGGCACACGGCTTTGGTCCCCGTCAGGAATCGTTCCTGCCGCAAGATGTCGACGAGCGGCGTCATCGGATCGCCATCAAAGCGGCAGTCCTCGCCATTCAGCTGGAATGTCACGGTCATGCCAGGCCCCCAGTCTTGAGAAGTGCGGCAACACCGCGTTTGACCAGCGGCGGAAGAACCTGGCGCCGGTACCAACCCTCCGCCTCCTTACCGCCGCGGCCCTGAAAATCATTGTGCTCCAGTGCAAGCTCGGCGGTGCGTTCCGGATCGAGCGCATAGGCCGGGCCTGCCCTCATGGCCTGTTCGAGCGCCGTCCAGCGCCGCGCTACCGGCTCCACCGAGCCGACGGCGATGCGACATCGTTTGTCTTTGTCTACCGCAAGCGAGACGATGGCGACCGGATAGTCGCCGGCTTTCCGAAGCGGCAGGCGGATATGAGCACTTGCGACAAGGTCGCGGCGCAGATGAATTCTCGTCACAATCGCTTCGGCCAGCAGCGCATGCCTGTCTTTGAGGAAATCTGAAATACCGAGAAGTTTTGGGCCTTCGAACGTCTCCAGTTCCACCGCCGCCTCACAGACGAGAAGCGCAGGGGCGAGATCGGCGGCGGCAAAGTCGAGGGCACAAAGGTTGCCGCCCACGGTGGCGACCTTTCGGATGCCGGGATTGGCCGCATTCTCCGCCGCGGCAACCAGACCTTCGAAGCCCACTGCCCCGTGCAACGCGCGGCCAAGGACTGCATGGGTAACGGCTGCGCCGATCACGACATGGTCCGGTTCGATTTCGACCTTGGACAAGGCGGGTATTCGGTGGAGTGCGACCACCGCCTCGGGAAGGTCGACCCCGCGCCGTGGATCACGCATCATCCAGGTGCCGCCGGCAAGCACCGCCGCGCCTTGCCGGCGTGCGGCCATTGCCTCTTCAAGTGTGCTGGCTGCGGTGAACGATCGTTCCACGCTTGGTGCCATCTGTCATACCCCTCGGAAGCAGCCAGCTTTCGCGGCGCTGCAGCATTGTTGCTCCAGCTTTAGGCTCCTGTGAAATAGTAATTCTTTGAGTAGCGTATCGAAAAAACAGATAACTCTGCGGCGTGCTCTTTGGCGCTCAGGCCCAGTGAGCGACCGTGCGTTTCTCAAAGCTCTCACGGAACTGGGCGGTGGTTTTGGGGAGGAGTTCGCCAGTCTCCCAGTCGAGGATCACGGCATAGTGCCGAACCGCATCGAGCGTATCGATCTCGCCGGAGCGATATTTGCGCGCGACCTCCTCAGGATCCATGCGTGCCCAGTCCTTCCGTTTCGCCCGGATGTCGGCACGGCAGGCTTCGGTTGCCGTCCCGTCGATTTCGTACTGGCACAGGTCGCGGTCGATTTCGCGGATCACCACGCCGTAGTCAGTCTTGGCGCGCTCCAGAGACACGTAGTCGTCGATCACGTCCTCCATCACCTTGCGGGGCTCGCGCTGCAGTGGATCGCCGAAACCGCCGCCGCCGGCCGTCGGACGAGCGAACTGGTCGCCTGTGTGGACGGAGTAATCGGAGAATACGGAGCCGAGCCAGATCTCGGTCTCTTCTCCGGCGCGCTTCATGGTCAAGCCGTGGGGCATCGACGGCAGGCCTCCTTCGACACCCCAGACGACAGCGCGCTCGCGGTCGCAAATATAGGACATGACGGCATTTTCAGCCTCAAGCAGCAAGGAGGTCTTCTGCACGCCGACGCCGCCCCGCCATTTGCCAGGCCCGGCTGAATCCTGCTTGATCTGGAACTCGACCGTCCGAGTCGGATTCACCCGTTCGTTGCCTTCGTTCGGTTGCGACATCAACCCGGTTCCGAAGCAGGCGGTGGTGACATCGGCACCATCCTTGCCGTTGCGCCCGCCCCAACCGCCCGGCAGCCATTCGTAGAACATGAAGATCGGCTTTTCGGGTTTGCGCGCGTCCCGTCCCCCGGCCAGCAGATATTCGAGGTTGAAGGCGCAGGCGATAGCGCGTTCGGGCATGATCTTCGACCACATCTCGAAGATCGCGTTCATGATCTTTTCGAACGGCATCAGGAACCCGGTCACCGCCACCGGCCATTCCGCACTGACGATGCTGTTCTTTGGCGCAGTCACCTCGATCATCCGGTAAAATCCGCTGTTGAGCGGGAGGTCCGGAAAGAAGGTTTTCATGCCGGCGACCACGGCCGAGAAGGTCGCGCCCGGGGCGGAATTGTACATCGAGGCAATGGTCGAATGGCTTCCCGTAAAGTCGTAGTGGATCGTGTCGCCCTTGATCGTCATCTTGATGCGGATCGGGATCATGCCTTCGCCGGCACCGAGATCCCGGTCGATGTAGTCGACCGTCTCCCAAGTGCCGTCGGGCAGCTCCGCGAGACGCTTTCGCACGGCACGTTCGACGTAGTCCTGAACCTCCTCCATCCCGCGCATGACCTGGCCGCGTCCGTACTTCTTGACCAGCCGCAACAGTTCGCGCTCGGCGGCCTGCGTCGCCTGCGCCTGGGAATGGATGTCGCCAATGATCGACGCGGGATCGCGCGTGTTGGCCGCGATCATGTTGGCGACGTCGGAGCAGAAGCGGCCGCGCTGGAAAAGGCGCAACGGCGTGATCCGTAGGCCTTCGCGAAACATGTCGCGGGCGGTGACGTCGAAGGAACCCGGCACCGAGCCGCCGAGATCCGACCAGTGTCCGTTCGACTGGGAGAAGCCGATCAGTTTGTCTTCATCGAAGATCGGTCGGACGAGCCGAACATCGCTGAAATGCGTACCGCCGGCATAGGGATCGTTGATTGCGTAGACGTCACCGGGTGCCATATCGCCTTCGAAGACCCGGATCACCTCCTTGCATGTGTTGTGCAGTGTGCCGACATGGACCGCGATGTCGTAGTTGCCCTGGGCAACGGAGTTGCCATCGGCGTCGTGCAGGGCGTTCGAAAAGTCTCGGTTGTAGATGACGAAGGAATAGCAGGTGCGAAGCATCTGTTCGGCCATCTGGTCGACGGTGGTGATGAAGGAGTTTTTCAGCACCTCGAACGTTACCGGATCGAGGCCAGGGCTCGTTTCAATCAGCTTTGTCATGTCTCAGCCTTTCGTCACGATGAGAATGTTCAGGAAGTCGTCGACGGTGGCGCTCATTCCCGGCGGAACCACGGTGGTGGAATCGAACTGTTCGACGATGGCGGGTCCCGCAAAGGCAGCGCCGGCGCTGAGTTGGTCGCGTTCATAGACAGCCGCATCATGAGATACGCCGTCGAACCAGACGCCGCGGCGGCCGACCGGCTGTGGCTTGTGCGGCAAGACTTCATGCCGCGGCATCTCGGCTTTCGGTACGATGCCGATCGCCTTGACCGCGATGCGGAAGATCGACACCGGCGCCTCTTCGCGGCGGTAGTTGAACTCGCGTTCGTGCTCGTTGTGGAATGCCTCTATCAGCGAGCAGATGCTCTCGATCCGCGCCGGGGCTGACACCGCGAGCGAGCGCCACTGGCCCTGGTACATCATCTCGACCGTACGCTGCAGCGCCATGTCTTCGCGCGCCACGCCCTCATGGGTCAGGCGCTCAACCGCCTGTTCTTCCATCAGAACAAAGGCCGTCTGCATCTCGGCGGGCGAGACCGTCGAAGCATCGGCCATGAAGCTTTCGGAGAAATCATGCTGCACGTCGACGAGAAGGCAACCGAGCGCGGAGGTGACGCCAGGATTGGGCGGCACGATCACGGTTGGAATCGAAAGCTCCTTCGCCACGGCCGCTCCGTGCAAAGCGCCTGCACCGCCGAATGCGACGAGCGCAAAGTCTCGTGGGTCATAGCCCCGGCTGATGGAGAGAAGCCGGACGGCATTGCCCATATTGGCGTTGGCGACGGCGATGATCGCCTCAGCCGCCTGGTGGAGTTCCATGCCGAAGGGTTCCGCCACCGTCTCCTGAACCGCCTGGGCGGCCAGAGCGGGGTCGAGCGTGATCTTGCCGCCCGCAAGGCTGGTGCCGAGACGACCGAGCACGACATTGGCATCAGTGTTGGTGGCGGTGCGGTTGCCATTCTTGTAACAGGCCGGGCCCGGAAAGGCGCCGGCGGACTGCGGTCCGTTGCGCAAGCTGCCGCCCTCGTCCTGCCATGCCAACGAACCGCCGCCCGCGCCGATGGTCAGCACCTCGATGGAGGGGAAGCGGATCGGATATCCGAATTCGATGTACCAGTCTTTTGTGATGCGCGACTCCCCGTTCCATGCGAGCGAGACGTCGGTGCTGGTGCCGCCCATGTCGAAGCCGATCGAGTTCTGGAAGCCACAGAGATTTCCGATGAAGCGGCTTGCGATCGCACCGGCGGCGATGCCCGATCCTGCGAGCCGGGCTGAGAAATCCCTGACGCTTGCGGGTGTCATGACCCCGCCACCGCTGTGCAGCAACAGGAGATCTCGCTTGTATCCGGCCGCGGCAAGCTTTTCTCCGAGACGCGACACGTAGTCGACGACGACCGGGGCGCAGACGGCGTTGGCCATGGTGGTGGAAAAACGCTCGTGCTCGAAGATTTCCGGCATCACCTCCGAGGAGATCGAAACCGGCAGATCCGGCATGGCCTCCTTCAGAATCTCACGCATGCGGCGCTCATTGGCGCCGTTGACATAGGAGTTCATGAAGCAGACGGCGATGGACTTGACCTGCCGTTTCACGAGAATTTCCGCGACGCGGTGAGCGGCCTCTTCGTCCAGTGCTTCCAGGATCGTGCCCTCGGCACTGACCCGTTCCCGGACCGTCAGCCGGTCGCGGCGCGGGATATAGGGCTTGGCGACATCCTTGTAGGTGTCCCAGAGGTCTTCCTTGTTGGCGCGGCGGATCTCGACAACATCACGGAAACCCTCGGTGCAGACCATTGCGGTGCGTGGCAGGCGGCGGGTGATCAGCGCATTGGTGGCGACCGTCGTACCATGAGAGAACAGCGTCACCTCCGAAAGATCGATGCGGCCCTGCTCCACGCCATTCATGATCGCCTGCATGGGATCGTCAGGCGTGGAGGCGGTCTTCTCGATGCGGATCGCGCCGCTATCTTCGTCCATGATGCAAATGTCGGTGAAAGTCCCTCCGACATCGACGGCAACTCTTATTCTGCTCATGACAGTTCCTTCGCGGGATATTTGCGGGCAAGGCCCGGCTTTCGCCGCCCTTGCCGGGGCGGCGTCGCAATAGATTATGGGAATTGGCCCGGATTTCGCCGGGTCTAGTGCCGCTCTCTTGAGGTCGAAGCGCGGCCTGCCCGGTTCGCTGCTTCGCGACGGGTATCAGTCGGTGCGCAACCGAACCGCGTCCGGTAGTGCTTGCAGAATTGAGACTGGTCGGCAAAGCCCCAGCGGTAAGCAATCTCGGCAACGCTGCTGATGTTGGTCACCGACATCAGTTCCTCGGAGCAAAGTTCAAGCCGGGCGTCGCGGATGAAGCCGTTGATCGACTGGTTGCTGTCCTGAAAAAGAACCTGCAGGTAACGCAGGGAAATCCCGCAGGCATCGGCCACCGCCTGCGGGCCGAGGCCGGAATTCTTCAGATTGTCGCGAATATACTGCTCGGCACGATGCAAATGGCCGGCCCGGATCGACGAGATGCTGCTGTCCAGCACGCGATCGTCGCTCACGATCGACAGGCACAGCATTTCCAGGATGTGCCTGCCCATCATCTCACGAGCGACTTCAGTGATCTCATCGACATGGCCGATCGTGGTTCGCACCGTGTCAAGGAAGAGCGCGGCGACGCCTTGGGTTGCGTCGAAACTGAGCGCACTGAGCCGTTCGGCAGACCCGATCCGCGCCCGAACGCTCGACGACGGCACCTTCAGGACCCACAGCGCGTTTGGCTTACCGTGCCAGAATTCGTAAGGCGCATCTCCCCTCTCAACGAGGAAGCCCCCCGGACCGCAATTGACGGTCCTCGACCCTTGCGAGAAATTCACCTCCGACATCTCCGGGATGGTGATGAGCAGGCTGGCGTCACGTTCGTTGAGGAAGTGGCGGCGATGGCGGCGATAGCTTACGGCATCGCAGCGCATTTTAGACACGCTGACGAGCCCAAGCGAGAAGGTTTCCAGCGTGCCTGAAAATTCACGACGGTTCCGATACTCGGTGTCGAGCGGAAAATAGGCTTCGGTAACAGCGGCTTGCCAGGCATCACCGCCTGTGGGACCGCCGATCGTATCGACGACGTATTTCATTCCCCGACCTTTCTGATTGGCCCCGGTTAGCCCGGTGTTTTTCTGAAGATTACAGGAATCCGCCGACGCGTATTGGTCAAAAACGAATAAACTTATGTGGCCGTTTGGCCCAAGGGCCGGAGCTCTCGACGGTTTCAATTATCGTCACGGTCCTGGTGTGCAGTTGATCAAACCAGCCTTGGGCGCGCAAACCGCAGCTAACTTGGAGCCATGCATTCTTTTCGCACCCTCATTCAGGATAAGTTGGCCAGCGCCGGAATCGCCGCCATGTTCTGTGCCAGGCCGACAGTCACCGCCGCCTCGGCCATCACCCCGAGGATCTCGAGCGNTGGCTTCGGGCAGGGCTTGCGCTGCTTTGTGGTGTTATCACCCCGAGGATCTCGAGCGCGATGTGGGCCAGCGGACGCGTCTGGTGGCGCCGCCAACCAGACCGAGCGCCATCGGCATCTCGATCGTCCCCCGAGAAACCCTGTTTCGCCAAAAATGGTGACGATCCGCTCGGCTCCTCGGTCGTTTTGGCCCATGAGCCCAACCCTTCCACGCGCCGAAGCAACGCGCCGGCCTAGTCGGCCGCCGGGATAACCCGCCAAATCTTGTTGCCCACATCATCCGCGATCAGCAATGCGCCAGTTCGGTCGATGGCGACGCCAACCGGACGGCCGAATGCCTTGTCATCGTTGCTCAGAAATCCGGTGAGCACGTCCTGTGGCGGCCCCGACGGCTTGCCGTCGGCAAACGGCACGAAGATCACCTTGTAGCCGCTTCGCGGCATGCGATTCCATGAACCATGCTGGCCGACAAAGGCGCCATTCTTCATGTGCGGGCCGAACAGGTCGGCGGTGTTGAAGGTGAGCCCAAGCGACCCGGTGTGCGCCCCGAGTGCGTAGTCGGGCACGATCGCCTTGCCGACGAGGTCCGGACGCGGTGGCTGCGCCCTGACATCGATGTGTTGGCCGAAATAGCTGTGGGGCCAGCCGTAGAAGGCGCCATCCCTGACCGATGTCATGTAGTCGGGAACGAGGTCGCTGCCGATCTCGTCCCGCTCGTTGACGACCGCCCAGAGTTCCCCGCTTTCAGGGTTCCAGGAGAGGCCGTTCGGGTTGCGCAGACCCGACGCAAAGAGCCGCGTCTGCCGCGTCGCGAGGTCGATTTCGTGCACGGCGGCGCGGCCTTCTTCCTCCTCCATGCCGTTTTCGCCGACATTGGAGTTGGAGCCCACGGTGGCATAGAGCTTCATTCCGTCCGGACTGGCAATGACGTCCTTGGTCCAATGGTGATTGCGGCCGGCCGGAAGGTCGACGATCTTCTCGGACGGAGCAGTGATCTCGGTGGTGCCGTCGCGATAGGGGAAAGCGACGACCGCGTCGGCATTGGCGACATAGAGCTTGCCGTCGAGCAGCGTCATGCCGAAGGGCGAGAAGAGGCTGCTGAGGAGGGCTGTCCTGGTCTCAGCCACGCCATCGCCGTTCTCGTCGCGTAACAGCGAGATACGGTTGGCGCTCCGCACCTCGGCGCCAGCCCGGCTCTGGAACAGGTTCATGAACCAGCCACGTATGGAAAAACCTTCGTCAGGTTTTGGCGGCGCGTTGCTTTCGGCGACCAGCACGTCGCCATTGGGCAGCACGTGCAGCCAGCGCGGATGGTCGAGGCCGCCAGCGAATTCGTTGACGGCGAAGCCTTGGGCGGCGACCGGCATCTTGCCTTGGGGCCAAGGGGTCGCCTCGGCAACATGGACCGTGGGTATCCAGGTCGGATTGGGTTCGGCGAGCGTCGGGTTTGGACCGTAGGTCTGCTCGATCGGAACGGTGGCCTGTTCGCGCGAGAAGAAGAACAAGCTCGCCCCCGCGATTACGACGAAGGCGACAATGACGAGTAAAACGCCGAGAATTTTTCGCATCAGATATTCCCGAGATTGGGACAGTGACGTAACGCCATCAGGGCGTTCCGGTTGCGGCGGCACGCGACATTTGCGCGAAATAGGCGGCCAGTGCGGCAATATCTTCGTCCGAGAGGTTTTTAGCAGCGTTGCGCATCAGATGGGCGAAGCGCGTGCCGCCGCGCTTTTCCTCGCGGAAAAGCTCGAGCTGGGTCGCAATGTATTTGGCGGGCTGTCCGGACAGTTCCGGATAGATGGGGTTGCGGTCCGGACGACCGTGGCAACCCAGGCATGCCGGAACGTCGCGCTCCGGAATGCCGCGTCGCGCGATCTCATCGGCACGCGCGATCCGGGCACGGTCCGGTTGCGTTGACGTTGCAGGCGCAGGCAGCGCGGAAAAATGCCGCGCGAGATCGGCGAGGAGTGCAGGGTCGACAGCGGTGACAGAAATTCCCATGACACCGCTCTGGCGGTGGCCGGCAGCGTAGGCTCTCAAACTTTCAAAAAGATAGGTTTCGCGCTGAGAGGCCAAGACGGGCGTTGCGGGGCTCCGGCCGAGCCCATCCGTGCCGTGGCAGCGGGTACAGTCGGCGAGTGCGCGTTCGAGGCCTCGTGTTTGGCCAGTCGGCGGTTCGCTACTGCCATAAGCAAGGTCGCGCCACCGCGCCTGGTCCATCATCGGCAGTTCGCGCAGGAAGGCAACCATCGCCCAGACTTCATCGTCGCGCTGCTGCGTCGGCCAGGCCGGCATGCCGGTGAAGCGCACGCCGTGCTGGACGATGCGGAAGAGTTCGGCGTCCGTCCATTCGCCGACCTTACCGACAAGGTCCGGCGGCTGCGGCAGCATCGCAAGGACGGCGGGCGATCGCGGTTCGCCGGGCGCGCCGTGGCAGATGGCGCAGCCGCGGGCGAAATGGCCGGCAGCCGGCTGAATAGCGTAGCGCGGCAGCTCGTCCGGCACCTTGACCGTGAGTGCGTATGTCCGTACGGCCGAGCGCATGGCGAAGTGGAGGAACCACTCGGTCACCTTCCAGTGGCCGGTCGAGGCGCCAACGTTGAAGAAGCCGATCCAGGTCGCGAAAAGCACGGCGACCGGCAAAATCACCAGGCCTATCGCCAAGTGTTTCCAGTTGACGTGCATCAGCCGGCCAGCCTCTCGGTTTTGCCGCCTAGGAGCCTGGCAAGCAGGAAGACGCCTCCAGCGAGGTAAGCGGCAGCGCCGATCATCAACATGATGATGCCGCCGAGCGCCTGGTCCTGTCCCGCCCCGAGCACGAGGCCGAAGCACGTCACATCGCCGAGGCCATAGAGCGGTCGCGAGGCGAGCGAGAGCAGCGCGCCAAGCAACGTCATGTGGATGGAGGTCAGGAGCAACGCGAAGGCGCCGGCAGCGTCCCTAGCCGGCGCATCGGAATTGCGCGGCGCCACGCACGTCAGCCACAGGAACAGCCCGGCGCCAAGGAAGGACACCTGCTCGATCATGGTGGCAATGGTCGATGTCTCGGCCCACTGGCGCGCAGCCGGCGCATGCCAGCCCCAGACGACAATCAGTTCGACGAGAGAGGCGATAAGGGGAGCGGCGGTGGCCACGGAGCGTATCGTCCTGGCAATACCGATCGCGATCAGCGGCGCCGCGATCGCGACGACGCCCATGTGGGCAAGCATGTGGGCCGCGAACGAGCCACGCCATGCATCGAGCAGCGGTCCCGCCCAGACCAGCGCGAGGGTGACGAAGCCCAGCAACAGGCTTGTCGTCCTCATGAGGAGCATCCGTCGATGAAGAGCAGCGGCAACGCCACGTAGAGCACGGCGACGAAGCTCAGGCCGCAAAGCAGTAGCGTGGCAAACCCCTGGAAGAGGTTGCGGTCCGTCGCTGAGGGATCGTCGTGCGGCGGGTCGTTCGTGCCGAAGCCCCACTGCCTCCAGGCGAGCCACCCGGACAAGACGATCATCGCGAGTGCCGCCAGCGTCATAGCCACTATGCCAGCCTGGACGACAGCGAAACCGAGGTCACCGCGCTTTGCACACCAGATTGCGGCCAGTGCGTAACAGGCGAGGAAATGTCCGGCCCAGATCACGGGCGCGGTGAAGAGCGTCCAGAGCGTTTCGACCTCTTTGGGAATGATGCGCATCACCGTCTCACATCGCTTCAGGGAAAAGGCCGATGACGGCGAAGGTGATGACAGCGGTGATCGCCATAAAATGCCAGTAGAGCGCGACGTTGTGCAGTTCCATGTCGTGCTCCCGCGTCAGGCGACCGGCGAGGCTGCGCGCAAGGCAATAGAGCTGCATGACGGATCCGACCGCGGCATGAGCAAGCGCCCAGATGACGAGAATCCAGACGATCGCCGGATAGACATGCGCTGTCGGCTGCATGTCATGCTGCCAGGGCCCGGCAAAACCGGCTGCAGAGGCAGCAAGCGTCAGCAGAAACGCGGCAACAAGCGCAACGCGTGCGCCGTCGATCCACCCGCTTGCGTTCAGTCGGCGCGCACCAAGCATCGCGACCCATGCGGCGACGAAGAGAGACAGCGCGATCATCGGCCACCGCATACCGGGACCCGGCTGCCCCAGAGTGAAGTCGGGATGGATGGTCCAGTAGAAGAAATGGCCGAAGATGAGGCTGGCGAACGCAGTTCCGTCGCCAACCATCGTAATGAACATCGCCCACCAGCCAACAGAATCCGGACCGGAGGCATAGAGCGGCAAGCGCAGTCCAAGGCCGACATCCTTGGTCTTCTTTTCCGGGGTTTCGCCGGTGCCGGTCCAGAGCCACCACAAAATGGCAGAGAGCGTGCCGATGCCCGACAATAGGGCGAGGATCCAGAGTTCGAAGGTGAGCGCGACGAAAACGCCGCCGAGCAATGCGGCCGAGATTATTGTGATCGTGGTTGATGTCGCCACGCGCTGGCACTGCAGCGGATGGGCGTCGAGCACCGAGGTGATGAGCGTCTCGCGGCGATTCTCCTTGGCACTGCGAAGATAATAGGCGCCCTCATTGACCTTTTGCATCAGATCCGCCTGGTCCCAAAGCGGATACCGGCTCTCGATGATCGGAATGGATCGAACGCCCCAGTTCTCCTCGGGCTCGTTCAGCCATTCGAGCGTGCCCGCCTTCCACGGATTCTGCTCGCTGCGGGGTTCGCGATGCTTCGGCCGTACAACATCGAAGACAACCACCAGCACCCCTGCCGCGAAAACATAGGCGCCGATCGTGGAGATGAGATTCAGCCAGTCCCAACCGATCCCCTCGGGGTAGGTGAAGACGCGGCGCGGCATCCCGCGCAGGCCGCTGAGATGCATCGGAAAGAAGGCGACGTTGAAGCCGGCAAACATCAGCCAGAAGGCGGTGCGCCCGAGACGGGGCGAGAGTATCCGCGCATTGATCAGCGGGTAATAATAGTAAACGCCGGCGACCAGCGGGAACAGCATTCCACCGATCAGCACGTAATGCAGATGTGCGACGATAAAATAGGTATCGTGCGCCTGCCAGTCGAACGGCACGAGCGCGACCATCACGCCGGTCAGCCCGCCGATGACGAAGATAGCGAGCCCGCCGGCGCCGAACAGCATCGGCACCGAGAAGATGACACGTCCGGCCAGCATGGTGGCGATGAAGACGAAGATCTGCACGCCGGTTGGAATCGCGACCGCTTCCGAGGCGGCCGAGAAGAATGCCAGCGAGATCTGCGGCAGGCCGGTCGCGAACATGTGGTGGACCCAGAGGCCGAACGATAGGAAGCCGGTGCCGACAGCGGCAAGCACGATCCAGGAATAGCCGACGATCGGACGTTGCGAAAAGGTTGGCACGATCATCGCCATCAGCGCGATGGCGGGCAAGAAGATGATGTAGACCTCGGGGTGCCCGAAGATCCAGAACAGGTGCTGCCACAGCAGTGGGTCGCCGCCCCGCGTCGGGTCGAAGAACGGCCAGTCGAACATGCGCTGCATCTCAAACAAGATGTCGCCGGCGATCAGCGGCGGAAAAGCGAATAGGATCATGCCCGCGACGATCAGCAGGTACCAGGCGAACAGTGGCATTAGGTTGATGCGCATGCCCGGCGCGCGGCACTTCATGATGCCGACGATCAGTTCGACCGCCGCAGCAATGGAGGCGACTTCGATAAAGGAGAGGCCCAGCAGCCAGATGTCGGCACCAATGCCGGAATATGCCTTGTCAGTGGCAAGAGGCGGATACATGAACCAGCCTGAAGAGGGAGCGGCGTCGAAGAAGATCGAACCGCAAACGAAGACACCGCCGATCAGAAAGCTCCAGAAGCCGAAGGCGCCGAGACGGGGAAATGGCAGTTCACGCGCACCGAGCATTGGCGGCAGCAGAAAGATGGCGACGGCCTCGAAGATGGGCACGGCAAACAGGAACATCATCACGGTGCCGTGCAGCGTGAAGGCCTGGTTATAGAAGTCGGCAGAGAGGAAATTGTTTCTCGGAACCGCGAGCTGCGTGCGCACAAGAAGCGCCAGCACGCCGCCAAACAGCATGAAGGCAAAGGCCGCACCCCCGTACCAGAGGCCAACCTGCGTATTGTTGACCGAAGTCCAGTAACGCCAGCCGATCGGCGTCTTCCAGACGAGGCGCAGCTGTTCTTCCTCGATCTTCTCTGCGGAGGGCAAGGCGTTTCGCTTGATGCGGGCTTTGAGGGTTGTCATTCGAGTCCCTTCAGCCAGGAGGCGATTTCGGCGATGTCCTGTTGGGGCAACATGTTGAAGTCGGGCATCTTCGAACCCGGCTTGATCAAATGCGGATGGGCGATGAAGCTACGAACGGCCTCATCGTCGGTGGGCAAAACGCCGGCACCAATCGTTCCCCGCGAACCCATATGCGAGAGATCCGGGCCGACACCACCCTCAGCTTGTGTGCCCGCAACGCGGTGGCACGCGCCGCAGCCGTTGCGAAGGAATATGTCGCGTCCGGGCAAGGATGCGCCGGGCGAAGGGTTCGCCCGCACAGCCAGCCATTCCCCGAAGGCAGCGGGCTGCATGGCGACGGCCGTGAAGGTCATCAGCGCGTGCGAGGTCCCGCAATATTCCGCGCAAGGGCCGCGGTAGGTGCCAGGTTTGGTAGCCAGCAACGAGAGCCGATTCACGCGACCCGGGATCATGTCCATCTTGCCACCGAGCGCGGGAATCCAGAAGGAATGGATGACGTCGGTGCTTTTCAGCAAGAACTCGACGCGCTCGCCAACCGGCAGCCTGATCTCGTTGGCGGAAAGAATAGGAACTCCGCCGTCAGCCGGGTGGTAGGCGACCCGCCACCAGAATTGCTCACCGGTCACTTCGATCCTGAGACCATTGGCTTCGCCGGCTCGTGCGAAAGGTCTCAGTCCAGGCATCAACCAAAGCGCATAGCCTAGCAAGAGAAAGAGGAGTAGCGAAGGAATGGCTGCCCCGCCCCAGAAAATCAGCCGGCTTGCAATACGCTCGTCTATGGGAGTGCGCTCATGACGCGTCGCGTGGACCAGAAGACCGATGACCGTCAGCCAGATAAAACCGCCAGCAATGGCCATGGGCCAGAAAAGGTCAGCGATCTGGCGCGCTTCCTCTCCGGCCGGATCAAGCGCCGACTGGGCTCCCGAGCAGCTGGAACAGGTTCCCAAGCATAACCACAGCGCGAGCCAGCGCACCGCAGCGAGTTTCGTAATTCGGGCGCTTTTGCTTGGAACTGTTGACGAATCTATCCCTCCAATCGATGCCCTTGCTCACAAACGCGCCCGCAACCGAGTGGTTGCGCCAAAACTTCAGTTTAGCGGCAACGGCCAGTGCTCATGCAATCTATGCGCCGGCTTCGTCATTTGTCGCGCCGGTAGGCTTCGCCGAGCCGGCCGTCGATCTCGAACATCTCGATCCGGAACCCGCGCCTCCGGCGCGGTTGCAACGCCAGTCCTGTAAATGTCCGCAACGCCAAGGGGGCGGCTCAGCCATCCTCCCTGGCGACCAGTAGAAAAGGTTCGCGCTCCGGCGTCGTCACCGAAAAGCCCGAAGGGCCCACCGCGCTGAAAAAGCGATGGAACATGTCGATGAAGACACGCACGAAGAGTGGCTTTGCCGAACCGTACATGTCGGCGACGATCAGCGTCGGTGGCGGCAGTTCATCGAGGATTGGTCTTCGAACGATCTCCTCGCCATCGGCGGTGGCGCGGCCGATCGGCCGCATGTTGAGGACGGCCATGCCGAAGCCGGAGGCGACGGCCGAGCGCACCGTTTCGTAAGAGCGCGTGCGAAAGCGCACCTCCGGCCGTTTCGCCAGCACGTCGAACAGGGTCAGGAGATAGGTCGCCGTGTGCGGCAGGTCGAGCAGCACCAGCGGACGTGCCGCCAGTTCCGCCAGCCAGATGCCGTCGCGCGCGGCAAGGGGATCGTCTGCATTGAGCACGGCATGCGCCGGTACCTTGCAGATGCGGGTGACGCTGTCGATACCGATTGGACCGATATCGTAGAGAATGGCCAGATCGATCTGGCCGGCGACAAGCCGTTCCTGCAACTGGACCTGGTCGGCCTCGACAAGGTCGATCTCGACATCGCCGACGCTGTCGAGATAGCTGCGCAGCATCTCCGGCATGAACAGCGCGCCGAACGGCTCGAAGCAGCCGATGCGCAGGACCTTCGGCACGCGCCCGTTGAGGTCTCCGATCGACCGGTTGAACTCCGTTTCCGCCGCCAGCATGATGCGGGCGGCGGCGACGAAGCGTTGGCCGGCCGGCGTGATGGAGACGCCGCGCGCCGGCCGCCTGTCGAAAATGCGCGCCCCCATCCCGGCCTCGGCCAGAGTGATCGCCCCGAGGATGGAGGATTGCGAGATGTAGAGCGATCTGGAGGCCGCCAGCACGCTGCCAAGGCGGGCGACTTCGCAGACATAGCGCAACTGCCGAATGGTCAGATTCATGGCTCTTTGTTACATTAAATAGCGAATGTTCCCCACAACAATACATTTTATGGTGATGAAAAAACCCGCCAGATTGCCCGGGCTGACAAGGCTGCCGCAAGAGCGGCCATGAAGTGAGGGGTTCGAACTGCATGCCGAATGGGCTGTCTCCCATTGCCGACGCCGATGTTCTGTGCCGCCTGGCTGCTGCGGAGCTTAGCGCCGCCTACCGCGCTGGATCGCTGTCGCCCGTCGAGGTAACGCTGGCGGCGCTGGATCGCGCCGAAGCGATCAATCCGCTTTTCAACGCTTTCACCATGATCGACCGCAAGGGTGCGATCGAGGCCGCAGGTGCTTCCGAGAAACGCTGGCGGGCAGGCGAGCCGCTGTCGGAAGCCGACGGCATACCGACGACGCTGAAGGACATCGTCTGGGTCGAGGGCTGGAGCGTGCGTTACGGCAGCAGGACGACGACTTCCGCCGCCTATGACAAGGATGCCCCCGCCGTTGCCCTGCTGCGCAGAGCCGGCGCCGTCTTCATCGGACAGACGACGACGCCCGAATTCGGCTGGAAGGCGATTACCGACAGCGGCCTCTGCGGCATCACGCGCAATCCCTGGAATGCGCAAAAGACCCCCGGCGGTTCCTCCGGCGGAGCGGCGGTGGCCGCCGCCACCGGCGCCGGCGTCTTCCATCTCGGTACCGATGGCGGGGGCTCGATCCGCATTCCGGCCTCGTTCACCGGCATCGCCGGATTGAAGCCGACCTTCGGCCGCGTGCCCGCCTATCCGTCCAGCGCGTTCGGAACCGTCGCCCATATCGGACCGATGGCGCGGACAGCACTCGATCTTTCCGTCATGGCCGGCGCCATGTCCGGCCGCGATATCAGCGACTGGCAGCAAGGCGTGGGAACGCTGGCGCCGCTTGGTCGGATCGAAGAAGTTTTGCGGGGCGCCCGGATCGGCTACTGGTCGAAGCCGCCTTCAGGAGCGCTGGATCCCGGGATCGCCGCCGTCGTCTCCCACGCCTTGGCGTGTTTCGACGCCTTCGGCGCGACGGTCGAGCCGATTGACCTTCCCGGTGGCGATCTCCTCGATCTGTTCCAGCATCACTGGTTCACCGGCGCCGCGGCGCGGCTGGCGCTGGTTCCGCCGAGCGAACGGGCGGGCATCGATCCGGGCTTCCTGGAGATCGCGCAGGCTGGGGCGGCGTTCGACGTCCATACGCTCGTCGCCGCACAGTTGGAGCGCGCCGAATTCGGCGCCGCCATGGACCGGCTGCTAGACGACTATGATTTCATCGTTTCGCCGGGGACATCGATTCCAGCCTTCGACGTTGGCCTTGAAGTGCCTCTGGGCAGCGGCCTCTCGCGATGGATCGAATGGGCGGCGTTCAGCTACCCGATCAATCTCAGCCAGCAACCGGCCTGCGTCATCCCTTGCGGCATGACCGAGGCGGGCCTGCCCGTCGGCTTCCAGATCATCGGCGCGCGCGGCGACGATGCCCGCGTGCTTTCGGCGGCAGCCGACCTGGAAGCCGCTTTCGTGCCCATGACCCACGCGTTTCGCCAGAAAGATCTGGTGTGAAAGATTTCGCATGAAGAAAAGACTCTAACCAACGCCAAAAGGGGAACTTTGCCATGATGAACAGACGTGCAATGCTGCAGGGCGTGGTCGGCGCGGGTGCGGCCGGTGCCGCGCTTCTTGCCGATATGAACACTGCGGCGATCGCCCAGGACACCAAGCCCATTCCGGTCGGCTCGGCCCTGCCGATGTCCGGCATCGCCGCCGCCGACGGCATCGAGTTCAAGAACGGTCTCGAACTTGCCGCCGAGGAGATCAATGCGGCGGGCGGCATTCTCGGCCGGCCTGTCGAGATCCACATCGAAGACACCAAGGAAATGGGCGCCGACCTCGTCAGCCAGTCGATGCAGCGCCTGATCGACCGCTTCGAGGCGCCGGTCATCATCAATGGCTACAATCTCGGCACCAACATGATCGAGATGGACGTCGCCGCCGACAACGACGTCATCATGATGCACTACAACACGCTGATTTCGCACAATGAGAAGTTCAAGACCGACCCTGCCCGCTATTACAGCTCCTTCCAGGGCGATCCGCCGGAGTTCTGGTATGGACCGGGCTGCCTGAACTTCCTCAAGACGCTTGCCGCGGACGGCAAATGGAAGGCGCCCAACAAGAAGATCGCCATCATCCCGTCTGCCAACGAATATTCGATCGTCATCGCCAACGCGATCCGCGACAAGGCCGCCGAATACGGCTTCGAGGTCAGCCTGTTCGAGACCGTTCCGTTCCCGACCAACCAGTGGGGACCAACGCTGGCGAAACTCCGCCAGGACCCGCCGGCGGCGATCCTGGTCACGCACTTCCTGCCGCAGGACCTGGCGCAGTTCATGGTCCAGTTCCTCGCCGAGCCGATCAACAGCCTGATCTACATGCAGTACGGACCATCGCTGCCGGCTTTCCGCGAGATCGGCGGCGAGGCGGTCAACGGCGTCGTCTATTCGACGGTGATCGGCTGCCTGCCGGACGACTTCTCCAAGCCGTTCCGCGAGAGCTACCGGGCCAAATTCGGCCCGAACTCGGCCTACATCACGGGATCGCAGACCTATGACGGCCTGTGGATGTGGGCGCTTGCCGCGGCAATCGCCGGTGGTCCAGGCGAACCGATGGACAAGGCGCAGACCACCAAGGTGGCCAATGCGATGAAGCGCCTGGTCTATCGCGGGGTCAACGGCACCTACCGGGCCGATCCGGCCGGCCAATCGGCCTTCTGCTATCCGACGCAGGTGGCCGATCCGTCGCTTGGCATGCCGCACCAGTTCCTGCAGCATCAGGATTACAAAACCGATCCGAAGCTGATCGCGCCGGCGCTCTATGCCACGGACAGCTTCATCCTGCCGCCATGGATCAAGTGACCGGACGCGGAAATGAAACCAACGACACCGGCCGGGCCCTTTGCCCGACCGGCTCCATTGGGTGAGAAATATGACTGAGGCCGCCGGTCCGATGCTGGTTTGTGACAGTGTGGTCAAACGGTTCGGCTCGCTGGCCGCCGTCGACGGCGTGTCGATGGTGGTCAATGCGGGCGAGATCGTTGGCATTGGTGGGCCGAACGGCGCCGGCAAGACGACCTTCTTCGACGTGGTGACAGGGATCACGCCGGCCAGTGGCGGCCGGGTGCATTTCGGCGACACCGACATTTCGGCGCTTCCGGCCGACCGCATCTGCCAACTCGGCATCGCCCGCACTTTCCAGCTCAATGCCGCCTTCGACAGCTTGACCGTTCGCGAAAACATCGAGATCGCCGCCTATTTCGGCCGGCAGCGGCGAAGGCTGGCCGGCTTCCGCCTCGGCGAGGATGTCCGGCAGGCAACGATCGAAGCGCTGGACTTCGTCGGGCTTGCGGCCAAGGCCGACGAGACCGTGGCGCGGCTGCCGGTGCTCGACCGCAAGCTGCTGATGATTGCCGGCGCCATCGCCACCCGGCCGAAAATGCTCTTCCTCGACGAGCCGGTGGGCGGGCTCAACGTCGCCGAGATCGACCAGATCATGGCGATGGTGCTGAAACTGCGCGACCAGGGACTGACGATCGTCCTGATCGAGCACGTCATGCGCTTTCTCCTGGCGCTCTCCAGCCGCGTGATCATCATGCACCATGGCAAGGTGATATTCGAAGGCCGGCCGGACAAGGTCGCCGAGGACCAGACCGTTGTCGAAACCTATCTCGGCCAGGGCACGCAGAAACGGCTGAAGAAATTCTTCGATGAGCAAGCCGCCATGACGAATCCGGCGGTGGGGGGAACGCCATGACGGGCGCAGCCGCAAAACCACCTGTCCTGCAACTCGACGGCATCGTCTGCGGCTATGACGGACTCGACGTGCTCAAGGGCATTTCGCTGACCGTTCACGCCGGTGAATTCATCACCGTCGTCGGCCCGAACGGCCATGGCAAGTCGACATTGCTCAAGACCATTTCCGGCCTGGTGCCGCTGCGCGGCGGTCAGATCAGCATCGACGGCCGGCGCCTGTCCGGCAAGCCGCATGAGACGGCGATGCTGGGCGTCGCCCACGTGCCGCAGGGCGATATGCTGTTCGCGCAGATGAGCGTGCTCGAAAACCTTTTGATGGGCGGCTATCTCGCGCCGGACAAGGCCGAGATCACGCGTCGGCTGGACGAGGTCTACGCGCTTCTGCCGAAGCTTGCCGACCGTCGCAACCAGATCGCCTCGAGCCTGTCGGGCGGCGAACGGCGCATGGTCGGCATAGGCCGCGGCCTGATGATGGGCGGGCGCATCCTTTTGATCGACGAGCCGTCGCTTGGCCTCGCGCCACTGATCATCGATCAGGTCTACGACGTCATTTCGCAACTGAGCAAGGCTGGGCGCACGATCCTGCTGGTGGAGGAGAACCCGGCCCGGGTCGAGGACCTCGCCGACCGCCTGCATCTGCTCGACGACGGCGCCATCGTCTGGTCAGGCAAGCCCGCCGAACTGATGGCGCGCGACGAACTCCTCGCAACCTACCTCGGAGGCTGACGCCATGACCGACGTTCTCATGGCCATTCTCGTCGCCGGCTTCACCTCGGGCGCGCTCTATGCGCTGGCGACGGTCGGGCTGTCGCTGGTCTGGGGTTCGATGGGCATGCTCAACATGGCCCATGCGGCGATGCTGACGCTTGGCGGCTACGTCGCCTTCACGGTGATCACCTCGCTCGGCCTGCCGGTCGCGATCGGTTTCGCCGGTGCCATCGTCGCGGGTGCTTTGGCCGGCGCCATCCTCTATTTCGCGATCGTTCGCAATCTCCTGCAGAATGACAAATCGACATTCGAAGCCAACGTCATGATCGCCACGGTCGGCATCGGCATCGCCCTCGAGAATGCCATCCTCCTGACCTATGGCGGGCAGCCGCTGAAGCAGCCGGTTTCGATCGCCGGTGCCTTACGCCTGGGACCGCTGACGCTGCCCTGGCAGAACCTTCTGATCATCGCGGTGGTGGTCGTGATGATGGTGGTCGTCTCGGCGGCGCTCGGCCGCACGCGGATGGGCCGTGCGATCCGGGCGACGGCGCAGAACCGCGACGCGGCGCAGCTCATGGGCGTCGCCGTCAACCGCGTCTACCTGCAGGTGCTGATGCTGTCGGGCGCGCTCGCCGGCATCTGCGGCGTCATGGTCTCGTCGATGACGCAATTGTCGCCGCCACTCGGCAACGACCCGATGCTGAAGGCCTTCATCATGTGCGTGGTCGCCGGTCTCGGCAATCTGCCGGGCGCCATCGCAGCAGCACTTGGGCTGGCGTTGCTCGAATCCTTCGTTCAGTACGCCTTGGGCGCCAGGTGGGGCTTTCCATCGCTGCTGTTCGTCGTCATTGCCGTGCTGATCTGGCGGCCGTCCGGCCTTTTCGGCCACGCCGAAATCCGGCGCATGTGAGGGGCATCATGACAGAGACACGCCCCATGTCCCGTTCCTCCATGTCTCGCTCGGCCAGGACTGATCTTGCCATCAGCCTGATGCTGATCGCGGCGGCGATCGCGCTGCCGTTCCTGGTCGACAGCCGCTACATCCTTGGCCAGATCGTGCTGGCGCTGTTCTATGCGACGATCGCCTCGCAGTGGAACCTCCTGTTCGGCTTCTCGGGCATCTTCTCGCTGGCGCAAATGGCGATCTTTGCGTTCGGCGGCTATGCGACGGCGATGCTCTGCTTCTATTTCGGCTGGAACGTCTGGGCAGCACTTGTGCCGGGCGCGCTGGGCTCCGTGCTGTTCTCGCTGGTCGTCGGCCTCGCCTGCCTTCGCCTGACCGGCGTCTATGTGGCGCTGCTGACGCTGGCGATCGCCCAGACGATGTATCTGCTGATCGTCACCGACACCGAATGTTTCGTCATGGTCGGCTCCGTCTGCCGCCAGTTCACCGGCGGCGCCGTCGGCTTTGCCCGCTTCGGCGACCTCGGCACCAGGGCCTTGCTCCGGGCGCAGTGGCTGGTCGGCAATTACGCCATCATCGCGGTGCTGTTCGCGCTCACCATGGTCTTCACCTACGCGATCGTCAAAAGCCCTATCGGCCTTGCCTTCCGGGCGCTGAAGGACAATCCGGGCTATGCGGTGGCCCGCGGCGTCAACCGCTTCCAGGCGCAGCTTCTGGTGTTCGGCATCTCCGCCTTCTTCACCGGGCTGGCCGGCGGTTTCTATGCCGCGCATTTCCAGGCGATCGGCCCCGGTGTGCTGTCGATGTCGCAACTTATGTTCATCATCGCCATCGTCGTGGTCGGCGGCGTCGGCACGTTCTGGGGACCGCTGGTCGGGACGGTGGTGCTGGTGCTGGCTGACGAATTGATGCGAGAGAGCGGCGAGTTCCGCACGCTCGGGCTCGGCCTGATCATCGCCCTGTCGGTGGTGTTGATGCCCAAGGGGCTGGTCGGCCGTTTTGGTGATCTCATCGACTGGCTCGGGCGCCGTCGCGCCAGCCCCGACAGCCCCGACAGCAAGCCGGCAGCAAGCAGCATTGTGCAAAGCCCGACCCCGGCCGGAAAGTGAGAGACTGACGATGTTCGATACGATCATAGTGGGCGCCGGCTCGGCCGGCTGCGTGCTGGCAAACCGGCTCAGCGCCGATCCTGCCCGCAAGGTGCTGCTGCTCGAGGCCGGGCGCGAGGCGCCGCTCGCCTCGGACGTGCCGTCGGACTGGCCGACCATGTTCAACACGCAAGTCGACTGGAGCTACTACACCGAGCCGCAGGCCGGCTGCCGCGGCAGGCGGGTGTTCTGGCCGCGCGGCAAGATGATCGGCGGCTCCGGCGCGCTGAACGCCATGATCTATATTCGCGGCCTGCCGTCCGACTATGATGGCTGGGCGGCGATGGGCTGCCCCGGCTGGGCGTGGGCTGACGTGCTGCCGGTGTTCAAGGCCAGTGAAAGCAATGCCGAACTCGGCAACGACCCGCTGCACGGCGCCGACGGGCCGCTGCATATCGGCAATGTCGGACATGTCGATCCCAACGAGCTTGCCTGGATCGAGGCCTGCAAGGCCGCAGGCTACAAGCAGAACCGCGATTTCAACGGCGTCGAGCAGGANCGAGCAGGAAGGCGTCGGCCTGTTCCAGTTCACCATCAAGAATGGCGAACGTTGGGGCACCGGCAAGGCCTATCTGCGCCCGGCGCGGGAACGACCCAACCTGACCGTGAAAACCGGTGTGCTGGCGACGGGCCTGATCGTCGAGAAGGGCCGGGTCAAGGGCATCCGCTATCTCGTCAATGGCGAACCTGAGACCGCTTTCGCCGACAGCGAGGTGGTGCTGTCCTCGGGCTCGATCGGCAGTTGCCAGCTGATGCTGCTTTCGGGCATCGGGCCGGCCGACGAACTCGCCCAGGTCGGCGTTGCTCCCGTGCACGACCTCCCGGGCGTGGGCAAGGATCTGCAGGACCACATCAACATTCCGATCACCTTCTATACCAAGGACAAGATCGGCGTCGGCGCCTGGACCGACGAGACGCTGCAGCGCGACTTCGCGGAATGGCAGACATCGCGCAGCGGTCCGCGTTCCTCACCCTGGGTGGCGGCGGGCGGCTTCGTCAAGAGCCGGCCCGATATCGAGCCGGACCTGCAGCTTTACGGCGCCATCAGCCCGCATCGCGACTATGTTCGGTTCCTTTCGTCCAGACCCGGCATCACGCTGCACACCACGCTGCAGCGGCCAGACAGCCGCGGCGAGATTCGCCTGCGCTCGGCCAATCCAATCGAATATCCGGCGATCGACCCACGTTACTTCATCAGCGACGAGGATGGCTCGGACATCGCCACGCTGGTCGAAGGCATCCGCATCAGCCGGCGCATCGCGGCACAGTCGCCGCTTGCCGAAATGCTCGTCGGCGAAATCACGCCGAGCGCCGAATGCGAGAGCGACGCCGAGATCGCCGACTATATACGCGGCCACTGCACGACGCTTTATCACCCGACCAGCACCTGCCGCATGGGTTCAGATGTGATGGCCGTCGTCGATCCCACGTCGATGAAGGTTCATGGGCTGGACGGGCTTTGCATCGCCGACGCCTCGGTCTTTCCGAAAATGGTGTCGGGCAACACCAACGCGCCGACGATCATGATCGCCGAACGCGCCGCGTCAATGATCCTGGCCGGCTAGGAAACAAAACATGACGACAGGCTGGAATTTCCACGAACTCTATCTCTGGCACGAGACCGGCAATGCCGCGCAGTTCTTTCAGCCGAGCCTGACCATCGAGCCGGGCGAGCATGCGGAGAATGCCGACACGAAACGCCGATTCCGCAATCTGATGGAGGTTTCAGGCCTGACCGAGAAACTGTATAAGATCGCCTCCGTCGCGGTGAGCGAGGATGACCTCGCCCTGTTTCACGACCGCGACTACATCAGCCGTATCAAGCTGCTCAGTGATGGGCGCGGCGGCGATGCGAGCTATCTCACCCCCTTCGGCCATGGCAGCTACGAAATCGCCTGTCTGGCCGCTGGCGGCACGGCAGCGGTGATGGATGCGGTGTTGAGCGGCGATGCCGACAATGGCTATGCCCTGGTACGACCGCCCGGCCATCATGCCGAGCGCGGGCAAGGCATGGGCTTTTGCCTGTTCGGCAACGTTCCGGTCGCTATCCTGAAGAACCGGGCCAAACATGGCTTCGAGCGGGTCGCCAGCGTCGACTGGGATGTTCATCACGGCAACGGCACCCAGTCCGCCTTCTATTCGGACCCGTCGGTGCTGACCATCTCGATCCATCAGGACGGTCTTTATCCGGATGACAGCGGTCTTCACAAGGAACGCGGCGAGGGCAAGGGCGAAGGCTACAACATCAATGTACCGCTGCCGGCCGGCTGCGGCCACGGCGCTTACATGTCCGTCTTCGAACGCGTCGTGCTACCGGCGCTCAATCGCTACAAGCCTGATCTCATCGTCGTGCCGTCGGGCTTCGACGCCTCGGCGGCCGATCCGCTGGGGCGCATGATGCTGCATAGCGGTAGCTACCGCGACATGACGCGGATGCTGATGCAGGCGGCGGACGACCTCTGCGGCGGGCGCCTGATGATGTCGCATGAGGGCGGCTATTCGGCCTCCTACGTTCCCTATTGCGGCCTGGCGGTGATGGAGCAACTGTCCGGCATCAGGACGCATATCGACGACCCGTTCCTGCCGGTCTTCGAAAGCTATGCCGGCCAACCCTTGCAGCCACATCAGGCGGCCGCTGTTTCCAGGGCGGAGGAACTTTTGGGCGGCATCGCCTAGAATTCTGATTGCGGTCAGCCAATGAGGCGATCTCAAGACACACCGGCGCCCAATCTCACAAATGCGGACTTGCGCTGACGGTAGGACGTGCGGCTGATGCAGCGTCGATAGTGAATGAGATAAACCGCAAATCGTTGCTTTTTCTGCGAAAAACTACGCCGGAGCATTCCAGACTACGCTAACTCCTACTCCCACTCGATTGTTCCCGGCGGCTTCGACGTCACGTCGTAGACGACGCGGTTGATGCCGCGGACTTCGTTGATGATGCGGGTGGCGGCGGCGCCGAGGAAGGCCATGTCGTAGTGGTAGAAATCCGCCGTCATGCCGTCGACCGAGGTGACGGCACGCAGCGCGCAGACGAACTCGTAGGTGCGGCCATCGCCCATCACGCCGACCGTCTGCACCGGCAACAGCACGGCGAAGGCCTGCCAGATGGCGTCGTAGAGGCCGGCCTTGCGGATCTCGTCGAGATAGATGGCGTCGGCCTCGCGCAGGATCTCCAGCTTTTCGCGGGTGATGCCGCCGGGGCAACGGATGGCAAGACCCGGGCCTGGAAACGGGTGCCGGCCGATGAAGCTTTCGGGCAGGCCAAGCTCCTTGCCCAGCGCCCTGACCTCATCCTTGAACAGCTCGCGCAGCGGCTCGACAAGCTGCATGTTCATGCGCGCGGGCAGGCCGCCGACATTGTGGTGCGACTTGATCGTCACCGACGGGCCGCCGGTGAAGGAGACACTTTCAATGACGTCGGGATAGAGCGTGCCCTGCGCCAGGAATTCGGCGCCGCCGAGTTTCTTGGCCTCTTCCTCGAACACCTCGATGAACAGCCGGCCGATGGTCTTGCGTTTTTTCTCCGGGTCCGACTCGCCCTCGAGAGCGTCGATGAAACGGTCCGACGCGTTCACCAGAATGAGCGGCAAATTGTAGTGTTCGCGGAACATCGCCACCACGCCCGCGGCCTCGTCCTTGCGCATCAGGCCGTGGTCGACAAGGATGCAGGTCAGCTGGTCGCCGACCGCTTCGTGGATCAACAGCGCCGCAACGGATGAATCGACGCCGCCCGACAGCGCGCAGATGACCTTGCCCTTGCCGACCTGCTTGCGGATCGTCTCGACCGCGTGCTCGCGGTAGGCGCGCATGGTCCAGTCGCCCTCGATGCCGGCGATGTTGTGGACGAAATTCCTGAGCAGCCGGGCGCCGTCGGGCGTATGCACCACCTCGGGATGGAACATGATGCCGTACATCTTGCGCTCGATGTTGCCGAAGATGGCGAAGGGCGAGCCTTCCGACTTGCCGAACACTTCGAAGCCCTTGGGCAAGGAGATGACGCGGTCGCCATGGCTCATCCACACCTGGTGGCGCTGGCCGGGTGCCCACAGGCCCTCGAACAGCGGGCTGTCCTTTTGGATCTCGACGAAGGCGCGGCCGAACTCGCGATGATCGGAGCTTTCGGCAACGCCGCCCATCTGCACGCACATGGCCATCTGGCCGTAACAGATGCCAAGCACCGGCACGCCGGAATCGAAGACGATCTGCGGCGCGCGCGGGCTGCCGATATCGCCGGTCGAAGCCGGACCGCCGGACAGAATGACGGCCTTCGGATTGATGCGCTTGAATGCCGCTTCGGCCGACTGGAACGGCACGATCTCGGAAAACACGCCGGCCTCGCGGATGCGGCGGGCGATGAGCTGGGTGAACTGGCTGCCGAAATCGACAATCAGGACGGTGTCGGGATGATTGGCTGTTTTCATGGCGAGCGTTTAGAGAAAGAAACGAGTCGGCGCAATGGGTTGCGTAGCCCGACTTTCAGGCTGGTCTGGCATCTTCATGGGATGGTTCCGTCCGAAGGGCGCCGTCGCCGATCGCCCGTTCGAGCCGCATGACGGCGTCCGCCAGCTTCTCGTCGATGACTTCAAGATATTCGGTCCAGTCGCCGACGTGCCTGAGATCAGCCGCGCCGTCGGAAATGCCGCGCAGCCCGATCAGCGGGATGTCGAACAGCTGGCAGGCACGCAGGCAAGCGAAGGTCTCCATGTCGACCATGTCGGCGCTAACAGCATCATAGGCCGCGCCGGTGATGATCGCTGCGCCGGTCGACAGGGTCGCCTGCCTGATCTCCGGTATCTTGAAGGGCAATGGCACGGTTACCGGCAGGTCGAGGAAGGGTGTCGCACCCTTTTCGAAACCGAGCGGCGAAGCGTCGATGTCACGGTAGCTGACCGAAACCGCCTGGTAGATCTCCGTCTGCTCCAGCGTCCGACTGCCGGCTGAGCCGAGCGAAACAACGAGATCCGGCAGTGCCTTTTGCGATTTCAGCCAGGAGAGTTCCGCACCCAGCCTGACGCCGGCCTCGACGGGACCGACACCGGTCATCAACGGCGTGAACAGTTGCTTGAGGTGCGGGCCGTATTCGGCCTGCGCCGCCATGACGAAGAGGACGTCCTTGCCCGACAGGCGCGACACTTTACCGGTCATGATGATTTGCTCCTCTCCGCCGGATCATCTGCTTATCTGCACCGCCGCTCGCCGGGACCCGCTGCCTCCGGCAGCTCCCGGCGTTCGTGGCCTTCCATCGTGCCACCGGCACAATGGATTCGCCTGCGGCGAACCGGCCACTCACCCTTCTATGCCATCACGCCCGACCACGGTCATCATGGTGCCGGTCATGGTGGCGATCAGCTTGGCCTCGCCGTCGGCGGCAAAGGCGTAGGCCTGGCCGTCGGCGACGATGATGGTGCGGCCCGGCTTGGTCACCGAGCCGCGGAACAGGAAGCGCTCGCCCCTGCCCGGCGCCAGGAGGTTGACCTTGAACTCGATGGTCAGCACGCCGGAATTTTCCGGCATCAGCGAAAAGGCGGCATAGCCGCAGGCCGAGTCCAGCGCCGTCGAAATGACGCCGGCATGGAGGAAGCCATGCTGCTGGGTGAGTGCCGCCGAATAGGGCATCTCGATCTCGATGATGCCGGGCGTCACCAGCGTCAGTTCGGCGCCGATCGTGGCCATCGCCTTCTGGCGCGCGAAGGATGTCCTGACGCGATCCTCATAGTCCGGGGCGGGTACGATCTTTGCTGCCATTGCCGCTGCTTCCTTTACGCGGATAGCTTATTGCAGAGGCATGGACGGCAGGCAAATGCTTTTGCTGCACTGCACAATCGACCTGGCATGCCGGCCGGCGCCGCGCATCCGTCAGGAATTGGATTCAGGCCGATCTGCGTAACGCACAGAGATAAAACCCATCGGTGCCGCTGAGCGCCGGCGACAGCGAGATGTCGCCTTTGGCGCCGATGCGTGCGGCTGCCTCATGGCCGGGAAAACGGCTGTCCCAGAGCTTGCGGTGGTCGACGGGAACATAACCGCTGTTACGGTCCCGAAAGGCCGCGATCTGCTCGCCATTTTCCTCATCAAACACCGAGCAGGTGATGTAGACCAGCAGGCCGCCCGGTTTGACATAGGCTTTGGCCGCATCGAGGATCGCCGACTGCTCGCCCTTGCGGGCATCGAGCTGTCTTTGCGTCAGCCGCCATTTGGCATCGGGACGGCGGCGCCAGGTGCCGCTGCCGGTGCAGGGGGCGTCGACCAGCACGATGTCCATGTGATTGCCGAGCGGCGCGAGTTCCGTGGGCTTGGTGACCACCTGCACATTGCGGTTTTCCGAACGACGGATGCGGTCGAAGATCGGCGCCAGCCGCGCCTTCTCGGCATCGTGGGCAAAGATCTGGCCACGATTTTCCATCGAAGCCGACAGTGCCAGCGTCTTGCCGCCGGCGCCGGCGCAGAAATCCAGCACCTGCATGCCGGCTTCGGCCCCGGCAAGGGCGGCCGCGATCTGCGAGCCTTCGTCCTGGACCTCGAACCAGCCCTTCTGGAAAGCCGGCTCGGCCTGCACGTTCGGGTGCCGGCCGTCGCCGTCGATCGGCGGGATGCGGATGCCGTGTGGCGCGATTGCCGAGGGTTTCGCGCCGGTTCCCGTCAGTTCGGCCAGCACCTTGTCGCGATTGGCCTGCAAGGTGTTGACCCTGAGGTCGAGCGGCGGGCGCGTTGCCAGCGCCGCGCCCTCGTCGGCCCAGGTGGGCCCAAAGGCTCGCTCGAAAAGCGGCGCGCACCAGTCGGGAACATCCGCCCGCACCGCGTCCGGCGCGTCGCCGAGCCGATGGTCGGCGATGGCCTGAAGCTCGGCGGCGGTCAGCAGCGGCGGTGCGAACTTGTCGCCATCAAGCGCCTCGTTGAGCGATTGTGCCGTCTGGCCCCATTCGAGCAGCAGCGCGCCGAAGCCGATGGCGCGCGGCGTGTCCTGCCCCAGCAGCCAGCCGGCGGAACGCTTGTGGCGCAAGGCGTCATAGACGATGTTGCCGATCGCCGCACGGTCGCCGCCGCCGGCGAAGCGATGCGACAGGCCCCAATCCTTCAGCGCGTCCGCCACCGGCCGGTGGCGCCGGCCGATGTCTTCCAGCACTTCGATGGCCGCAGCCAGCCGTCCGCCCAATCGCATGGTCTTGTTCCGTCACGCAGAAAATTATTCCGGCCCTGCTCTAGAGCGCGCAACCGGCGCGCACAAGCAGGTCGGCCTGCACAACCGCTCTGCTTTCCAACTTTTCTGGTTGCGAATACTCTTCCGGTTGTGATTCGCGGCGCGCAAAAGGTGGACCGGCGGATCGACCTGAGGAGAGGGCAATGAAGACTTATCTGGCGGAAGTTCTAGGCACATTTCTATTGGTGTTCATCGGTACGGCTTCTGTGGTGACGGGCGGCTTCGGTGGCGCGCTGCCGCTCGGCCAGGAAGGCATCGGTCTGGCGTTCGGCATCGGCCTCATCGCGGCGGCCTATGCGATCGGCCCGATTTCGGGCGCGCATCTCAATCCGGCGGTGACGCTCGGCGTCTTCCTTGCCGGCCGGCTGCCGGCCAAAGACGTCATCCCCTACTGGATCGCGCAGGTCATCGGCGGCGTCCTTGCTTCGCTGGCGTTGTGGATCATCGTTTCCGGCCAGGTTGGCGGACACACGACCGGCTTCGGCGCCAATGGCTGGGATGTGACGAAATGGGGCGTCAGCTCGGCATTTCTGTGGGAAGTGATCGGCACCTTCACCTTCGTCACCGTGATCCTTGGCGTCACGGCTGAAAAGCACTCGACGGCGTTCGCCGGACTGGTCATCGGCCTGACGCTGGCAGGATTGCACTTCGCCATCATCCCGGTGACCGGAACGTCGCTCAACCCGGCCCGCTCGATCGGCCCGGCGCTGTTTTCGGGAACTGCCGCGATCGGCCAGCTCTGGCTGTTCATCGTTGCACCGCTGATCGGCGGCGCCATCGCCGGCGTGGTTGCGAAGGCGCGGGTGTTTGAGAAGGATTGAGCTTTGGAGGGTTGAATACGAAGGCGCGGGCCATGGCCCGCGCCTGAGTGATTGGCACGATAGACCCGCCAGGCCTCCCCAATCACGGCTTGGATAGGCGCGGCCTTAGATGGGAGCTTTGCGCCCCATCTCGGTCGTTGAGGTTAGTGTTGCCAAATGCCTGAGAGCCGACACCGCAGACAGTAGGCTGCAGGTGCGTGCGCGCGTAAGAACGGTGCTCTCAACGTGACACTGCTAAAAAAGGGCGGGACGAAACGCCAAGCGCATTGTTGTCAACGCGACAAATGACTGTCGCGAAGGAAGGTCGAGGCTCGCTGAGGTTCGGTGGGCGGGCGACCTAAATACGACTAACACAAGCTATCGAGCACGCCAGTTCTTTTTCCGTGAACGGCTTGCTGAGAACGTTCATCTCGCGAGCGCCCGGTAGTTCGGCATAGCCCGTCGCTATAATGACGGGGATTTTCGGCCACTTGGTTTTCATTGCGTCCGATAGCTGCAGGCCTGTCATCTTTGGCATCGCATGGTCCGTTATGACGAGGTCGAACGGCTGCTCCTCCAGCAGGTCAAGGGCTGCTGCGGCCGAATGCGCCTCGGTAACGGCATGCCCAAGATCCTCAAGCATCGCAGCGGTGTTCAACAGCACTAGAACGTCGTCATCCACTGCCAGAATCCGGAGAGAGGCAGCCTCGGCGGTTTTCGGGCTGAGGGGCTCCTGCTCCCGCGCGCGGTCTGATGTCGCGGCAGCCACTGGCAGCCACATTTCCGCAGTCGTGCCTGCTCCCTTGTGGCTGATGAGAACCAGGCGCCCGCCCATCTGTTCCGTCATCCCGTGCACCATCGACAGACCCAGTCCCGTCCCTTTGCCAACTCCTTTTGTGGTGAAGAACGGTTCTGTCGCGCGGGCAAGCGTATCCTCGTCCATTCCTTCGCCACTGTCCATTATTGAAAGGCAGACATATTCGCCTGGCGCCAAGCCAGCGCCATGCCTTTCACCAATCCGTTCCTGCCGGGCGGAAATCAAGATCGTTCCCCCGTCAGGCATGGCATCCCTGGCGTTAACGCATAGATTCAGCAATGCGAGTTCGATTTGGCTCTCATCAATCATGACCTGATTGAGGGAAAGGGGAAATTTTGTCTGTATACTCGCCCTTGAGCCTAGCGATCGCTCTAGCAACTCCTTCATTCCCTGTATCAAGCTAATTATGTCAACGGGTCTTGGATCGAGTTGCTGTCGCCGCGCAAAAGCCAGCATGCGCTGCGTCAACGAGGCACCCCGTTGCGCACCGAGCACGGCATTGTCGAGGAGACGCAACAGCTGTGGATCGTCGGGCAGCCGTTTGCGAAGGAGTTCAAGACTGCCCAAAACCGCCATCAGCAGATTGTTGAAGTCGTGAGCCACGCCGCCCGTCAGCTTGCCGATCGCATCCATTTTCTGTGAATGAAAAAGGGCCTCACGTGCCTGATCCAGTGACTCCTGCGCCTTCTTCCGCTCTGTGATGTCGCGGGTAATCTTCGCAAAACCCAGAAGCTCGCCATTGTCGTGCCGTATCGAGTCGATGACCACGTGGGACCAGAACGCGGTGCCATCCTTGCGGATGCGCAAACCTTCCCGCTCAACTCGACCCTCACGCGCGGCGGTCTCCAGCGCGCTTTGCGGACCGCCTCGCTCGCGATCCTCGGGCGTATAGAATTGGGAAAAATGCTTCCCGATGATTTCGTTCGCCGAATAGCCTTTGATACGCTCGGCGCCTGAGTTCCAGCTCGTAATTATCCCTTGTGGATCGAGCATATAGATCGCGTAGTCCGTGACGCCTTGGACCAGACGTTGGAACTGCTCCTGGCTTTTGCGGAGTTCCTCCTCCGCTTTCTTTTGTTCGGTCAGATCACGGCTGACTTTGGCAAAGCCGGCCAGGTTGCCGCCTGGATCGCGGATGGGATCGATCACAATGTGAGCCCAGAAACGATTCCCGTCGCTTCGGACCTGCCAGCCTTCGCTCTCGAACTTGCCCTCACGGGCTGCTGTCTCCAGAGCACGCGCGGGCAGGCCGGAGTCCCGATCCTCCGGTGTGTAAAACCGGGAAAAATGCTGGCCAATGATCTCGCGGGAAGCATAGCCTTTGAATCGCTCGGCGCCCGCGTTCCAGCTCGTCACGATCCCGGAAGGATCCAGCATGTAGATCGCGTAATTGGTAACGGCCTGGACGAGAACGCGGTAGCGATCCTCATCGGCTGGATTGACGGTCCCTTGAATCATTCCCCCATCCATTTACTTCGCTGCAACGGGAGAAAACCGCCGCCGGCCCCTTATGGTTCCACGCTAAATCAAATGAACTGGTGCCGACGGACATGTGGTGGACCTCGCACCAGTGTGCATCCCAACTTCGTCCGCCATTTCAAGGAGATTTACTTGCCTCCCAGCAGCGCGCCGATTACTAGAATTAGCTCCAGAAAATCGATGTTTCCCTGGGCCAGGTGGCCAAGCGGTGCAACCGTTCTACATTATTGATGCCCAATGACGGGCTGACAGTTTCTGGTGGAGACTAGGGGCGGAATGGCCGAGCGAAAAAAGCAGCCCGTTGTAAGTTCCGGTATCGCCGGCTTGGACGAAATTCTTCGTGGTGGTCTGCCCGCTTCGAACTTTTATATCGTGCAGGGCGATCCCGGCGCAGGCAAAACCACGGCAGCCTTGCAGTTTCTGCGTGCCGGCGTGGCGGCCGGTGAACGCTGCATCTACGTCAGCCTTTCGCAAACCGCTTCCGAACTGCAGGCGATTGCCTCTTCACACGGCTGGACGCTCGATGGAATTCGCGTCGAAGAGCTTTCGGCCTCCGAAGCCGTGAGTGGCGCAGCCGATCAGACGATTTTCCAGACCGCCGACCTTCGCTTGGATGAGACGCGTAAGGCGATCGAACGCGCGATCGAAGAATACAAACCACACAGACTGGTGTACGACTCCTTGCTCGAAATCCGGCTGATCACCGGCGATACGCCAAGGTTTAGGCGGGAACTGATCGGCTTCAAAGCCTTCCTGGCCAGGCGGGGCATTGTGGCTGTTTTGCTCGATACCCAAACCAGTGGCGGCGATCACAATGGCGAGGAAATCGAGGGCATCGCCCACGGCGTCATCCGCCTTGATAAATCGCTCGAGGACTATGGTGCGGTGCGCCGGCGGATCGAAGTCAGCAAGATGCGTGGCGTGCCTTATGCCGACGGTTATCATGACATGGCCATTCGCGAGGGTGAAGGCGTCGTTGTGTTTCCAAGGATTGTGCCGGGCTCGCCTCCCGAGGTGACCAAGCCGCAACTGATCAAATCGGGAGTCGAGGCTCTCGACGAGATGTTTGGCGGCGGTCAGGAGTCAGGAACAATAACACTGGTTATCGGTCAGTCCGGAACCGGCAAGTCAACTATGTCGTCTCTTTACGCGACGGCTTCTCTCAAGCGAGGCGAGAGCGTTGCCCTCTTCCTGTTCGAGGAGCGGTTGGAGACCTTCTTTCGCCGCTCCGAAGGGCTCGGGATGGACCTGCGGCAGTTCCACAAGGATGGCCAACTGGTCATCTACGATTTTAGCCCGAACGAAATCTCGCCAGGCGAGTTCGGCCAGATCGTGCAGCAAGTCGTCAGCCGCAACAATACACGTGTGGTGGTGATTGACAGCTTCACGGGCTATCTGAATTCACTTCCCCACCGCGAAAAGGCGGTGCTCGACATCCAATCTCTCCTGAAACATCTCGCGCGTGCGGACGTGCTGACAATGCTCATCGTCGCGCAGCATGGATTGCTCGGGCAGAATGTCGGGATTGACGTCGATGTCAGCTTTCTCGGGGATACCGTGCTTCTACTTCGTATGGCCGAGCACGAGGGCCGGTTGAGGCGCAACATTACAGTCGTCAAAAAGCGCCACGGTCCGCACGACCTCGATGTCCGGGAACTCTTCATTGCAAGCTCCGGGGTTTCGGTCGTTGCCTACAATCCTCTGCCTGAGACGTGAGCGGCACCGATTCCAACGGTCTGGGAACGCTCGATTGGGTGCTCATTTTGGCGCCCTACCGCAAGGACGCTGCTTACACAACCTCCCTCCTGCAAGAGCGCGGTGTTCGGGCTCAAGCGGCCGACCCCGCGGATTTGAACAACCTGCTTGCGTTATCTCCCGGGGTGCTGGTCGTTACGCATGAAGCCTTGGACCCCACGGCCATCGCAACTGTTGCCAGTTTCCTTCAGCATCAGCCGAACTGGTCGGAAATACCCATCGTGATCCTACTCGACCGCGCGGCGCCCCAAGTGCGCGTCCAGGCCGCCCTGAACGCTGCCTGGCCACGTTCACGCCAGATTTTTTACCAACGTCCCGTGGCCGCGTTGGAACTGATCAGCGGGATACAGTCGGCACTCCTCACCAGAGCCCGCCAGCGCGACGTACGCGATTACCTTGAGCGGGAAACCGAGCTGCGCCTCGAACTCAATCATCGGGTAAAAAACATCCTCGCAACAGTCGTATCAATCTTTGACATGACACGGCGCGGCGCAACCTCGGCAGCCAGCCTGTCCGAAGACTTCAAGGGCCGCTTGAGAGCCTTGGCGGATGTTCATTCCGCTGTATTTGCGGCCGGCGGCGAGGCCGTACCTTTGACAGATATCGTGAATTCGGTCCTCGCGCCGTACATTTCCAGCGGACAACACGGCATTACGATTCAGGGGCCCGAGGTGTTGCTTTCGCGCGAGGCCGGCACGACGCTCGCTCTCTCGCTCCACGAGCTTGCAACGAATGCGATCAAATATGGCGGATTGTCCTATCCCGAAGGAAGGATAGATTTGGAATGGAAGATCGCTTCGAGTTCGGAACCAGTTCTGGCGCTGAGATGGACAGAATCGGGAGGACCGCCGGTCGTTCAGCCCTCGCGAGTAGGATACGGCACACGCTATATGCGCGCCGCCCTGACCAGCCTGTTTGGAGAGCCTCCTGATCTCGTCTTCGCATCGGATGGCCTGCGTTTCTCGATTCACGGACTACTCTCCCGCCTTAGCCCGCAATCAACCGAGTAGTGTAGCGGCACCTTGGCTGCTCACCCAAAAGCACGGCATCTCGAGAAACATCGAGATTGCTATCAATTGAAGCTGGCTCAATGTCAACGTGGACGGCCCACCGGTGTTGGATGCCATCGGGGTTCGCAGTCGACGCCGGTCGTTGCCCAGCCGCAGCGCGAGCCAGCCCTCAAGCCGTCTCTGCGCCAGCAGCCCCAGTTCCTCGACCATCGCCTCGCGCATCAAGAACTTCTGCGGCTTGCCGGTCACGTCCTCGGCAATTCGGCGCGGAAGCGGAAACGCCATCTCAGGCAAAGGGCGGTCGTCTGCAGTTCCTGTCGGCTTCCAGACTGAAGAACCCAAGCAGTCCGTTGACGACCGGCGGCCGTCTCATCGCCGCATCCAATTGCCTGCCTGGACCAAAATTTTCACGGTACAAATATAAGAAATAAATATGTAAGAAATACCACTATATGGACCGCACCCGTCAAGAATGTTGTTCTTTCAGTACTAAAACTTACGTTGCATATGAACAGCGCTAAAATCAAAAGCACTGTGTCAGTCGCTGGAAGCCCCAGGGTTAACCCTCTTCCCGTCAGCAGGCTGGCGGCTGCGACCGCCGGTATTGTCAAACCAATTGTGGCGCAAGCGGAACCCATCGCGACATTCAAACCGCGTTGCAGCTCATTGTTGAGTGAAGCGCGAACCGCCGAAATGGCCTCTGGCATCAAAACCAGCCCGGCGATCAATGCCCCCACAATGCTGTCAGCCTGTGTCACCTGATAGGCAACGAGCGTATTTTCAACACTTGCGGCGACCTGCTCGGCGAGCATGACAATGCCAATCAGCCCGATCAAGAGCAGCAATGCGCCGGCAAAGACGCTTTCGTGAGGGGCGGTCCGCAGCGCAACGCCGCGGGCCTGCCCTTCGACAAAGTCTTCTCGGTGGCGGACAGTCTGCGCGAACACAAAACTTGCATAAAGCAGCACCGAAAGCACGCTCACAAAGCCAAGTTGAGCTGCCGAAAATGTGCCCGGCCCCGTAGCTTGTGTGTAGGTCGGCAGAATAAGCGTCATGATGGTCAGCGCGATCAGAACCGCCAAATATGCGCTGGTCCCTTGTCGAACAATTGCCTGCTTGCGATGACGCCAGCCGCCAAGCGCAAGACACGTGCCGACGACGCCGGTGGATGCAATCATCACCGTTGAAAAGACGGACTCACGTGCAAGCGTAGGGTTGTTCTCTCCATGCAGCATCATGGAAACGATGATCGACACCTCGATTGCCGTCACGGCAAAAGTCAGCACCAATGTGCCGTAGGGCTCTCCTACACGCCGGGCCACCGACTCGGCGTGGTCGAGCACCACGAAAATGGTGGTGAACATGATCGCACTCGAAAGCGCTCCGACGAGTATCCTGGCGCTCAGCGAACCTTCGTCCGCCGACAGCCCGCCTGCCCTGACTGCAACAGCCATCACCAAGGCGGCCAAGGGCATCGCATAAGAAACCACCGATCGTTTGAAACCACTCATTCGAGCCCCTGTCGCTTCTGCGAACCTTGCCGAAAAACCATGTGGAGTGGAGCACCTTAGATAATATCGGGCAGGCCCGACGGCCGGCGTTCTCCCCCTCACAAACAACGCGCTCCAAATGATGCAGCAGGATCGCGACCTGAACGCACCCAGCGCCGCGGACAAATCGAAGCGCCGCCTTCGCTCACGCCGTCTTCTGCGTCACCAGCCCCAGTTCCTCCACCATCGCCTCGCGCATCAGGAACTTCTGCGGCTTGCCGGTCACCGTCATCGGCAATTCGGTGCGGAAGCGTATGTGGCGGGGGATCTTGTAATGGGCGATCTGGCCGGCGCAGAAGTTCTTGACCTCCTGCTCGGTGGCGATCTGGCCGGGCTTGAGCACGATCCAGGCGCACAGCTCCTCGCCATATTTGGCGTCGGGAATGCCGAACACCTGCACCTCCTTGACCTTGGGGTGTCGGTAGAGGAATTCCTCGACCTCGCGCGGGTAGACGTTTTCGCCGCCGCGGATGACCATGTCCTTGACCCGGCCGACGATGTTGCAATAGCCCTCGGCGTCGAGGGTGGCGAGGTCGCCGGTGTGCATCCAGCCGTCGCTGTCGATCGCCTCGCGGGTCTTCTCCTCGTCGTCCCAATAACCCTTCATCACCGAATAGCCGCGCGTGCAAAGCTCGCCCGGTACGCCGACCGCAACGGTGGCGCCATCGGCATCGACCGCCTTGACCTCGACATGGGGGTGGATGCGCCCGACGGTCGAGACGCGCTTTTCCAAGGGGTCGTCGACGCCGCTCTGGAACGAGACCGGGCTGGTCTCGGTCATGCCGTAGGCGATGGTCACCTGTTCCATATGCATCAGCGACACCACCTTCTTCATCACCTCGATCGGGCATGGCGAGCCGGCCATGATGCCGGTGCGCAGGCTGGAGAGATCGAAGGCGGAAAAATCCGGATGATCCAGCAGGGCGACGAACATGGTCGGCACGCCATAAAGCCCGGTGCAGCGTTCCTGAGCCACCGCCTTCAGCGTGGCGCCGGCGTCGAACCCTTCTCCTGGGAAAACCATGGTCGCGCCTTTCGAGACGCAACCCATCGTGCCCATCGACATGCCGAAGCAGTGATAGAGCGGCACCGGAATGCACAGCCGGTCGTCGGCGGTCAGCTTGATCGCCGAAGTGACGAAATTGCCGTTGTTGACGATGTTGCCGTGGGTCAGCGTCGCGCCCTTGGGGGCTCCCGTGGTGCCTGAGGTGAACTGGATGTTGATGGCCTCGCCCGGCTTCAGCTTCTCCGAGATGCGGTCGAGGCTGTCATGCTCGTCACGCCCGGCCATGGCCAGCACGTCGCCGAAATTGAACATGCCGGGCGAATTCTCGTCGCCCATGCGGATGACGATCTTCAGCGCCGGCAGTTTCTGCGCCTTGAGCTTGCCCGGCGTGGCCTTGGCGATCTCCGGCGCCAGCGTCTCGATCATGCCGAGATAATCTGAGGTCTTGAATTTGGCCGCGGTGACCAGCGCCTTGCAGCCGACCTTGTTCAGCGCATAGTCGAGCTCGGTCAACCGATAGGCCGGGTTGATGTTGACCAGGATCAGGCCGATGCGGGCGGTGGCGAACTGCGTCACCAGCCATTCCCAGCGGTTGGGCGACCAGATGCCGACGCGATCGCCCTTTTCCAGGCCAAGTGCGAGGAAACCGGCGGCCAGCGCATCGACCGTGTCCGACAGTTCGCTCCAAGTGAAGCGCTTGTCCTGGTCGACGAAGACGGCGGCGTCGAGCGTGCCGTATTTGCTGACGGTGTCGGAAAACAGCGCGGGGATGGTCTTGTCGAGCAGCGGCACGCTGCGTTCGCCAGAGACATGCGCCCTGTTGTCGACGGGTGCGACGAAGACACCGCCAGCACGCGCGCCGCGTCCGCGCAAATTGCTGGCATTCTTCAGCTCGTCGAGATTGACCGGCATCGCTCTCTCCTCCCGGGACTAAAGCGTGTCGCGCTGAAACGGAATCATGCGACGCGCTTTAGGTCCTTGTTTTTAGGCATGTCGTTCTCCCAAAACCGAGATCACTTTTGGGCGACATGCATTGGCCGAACCTATCAGCCTGAGGGGGTGGTGAAAACCCGCCGATCGTCGTGGCAGGTCAACGATGCTTCGGAGCTTCGCGTTGGTTGACGAAGCCCCAAAACGCAAAAACCCGCCTGGGCGGCGGGTCGCTGGCGCAAATCAGCACCATGGGCAAAAATGTAGCATAGCTGCCCTCACGGGTCAAGAAAAAATTCCTATCAACATGAAAACCTCGGCGCAAACGCTACCGACACCGCTGGGCGGCCGTCAGGGTTCTTAAGCTGGGTCGGGGCCCTAAGGGTAGTGGGCCCCGCCGCTATCCGGCCGCAGCCGCCATCTTCGCGGCAATGTCGCGCAAGAGCGCCTCATCAGCCGCCGCCCGTGTCTTCTTCGACGCCACCAGACAGGCCTGCGAGCGCAGGACAAGGCCATCGCCCAGCACTTTGAGATGATTGGCGCGCAGCGTCGAGCCGGTGGTCGTGATGTCGACGATGACATCGGCCAGACCGGCCGCCGGCGCGCCTTCGGTAGCCCCTAGGCTCTCGACGATACGATAAACCTGGATGCCGTGCTTCTGCGAGAAGAATTGCTGGGTCAGCCGCCAGTATTTGGTGGCGATGCGCAGCCGCCGGCCATGGCGCTGGCGAAAATCGGCGGCGACGTCGTCGAGATCGGCCATGGTGTCGACATCGAGCCAGATATCCGGCACAGCCACCACGACATCGGCATTGCCGAAGCCGAGACGGGCGACGATTTCGGCGCGCGCCTCCCAGTCGGCGAGGTTTTCACGCACCAGGTCCTCGCCGGTGATGCCGAGATCGACGGCGCCCTGGCCGATCTCGCCTGATATTTCGGAAGCCGACAGGAACACCACTTCGACATCATCCAGACCCTCGACGCGGGCGTGGTACTTGCGCTCGTCGCCTGGCAGGCTGACGGCGAGGCCGGCTTTGGCCAGCACGTCCAGCGCCTGTTCTTTCAGGCGGCCTTTCGACGGGATCGCCAGCGTGATCATGGCGCCGTCTCCCGCAGTGCCTCGATGCGATCGAGCCAGACCGAAAAGCCTACGCCGGGGATAGGCGTCTTCGCGCCAAGCAGGGTCAGCAGCCGGTCATAGCGGCCGCCGCCGACCAGCGGCCGGTCGCCATTGTCGGCCGCGATTTCGAAAACAAGACCGGTGTAGTAATCGAGCGGGCGGCCGAAGGCGGCGTCGTAGCGGATTTTATCGGCCGGCAAGCCATACGTTTCGATCGCCTTGGCGCGGGCAGCGAACTTTTCCAGCGCGACATCGAGCGACAGCCCGGCGCCGGTGGCGAAGGACTCCAGCGCCTGGGTTGCGCCATCAAGCGGAACGTCGATCGCCAGAAAATCCTTCAGCGCGGAAAAGGCCTCGCTCGACAGCCGAACGCTGCGCAATTCGGCTTTCTCGATCAGCCGCCGGGCAATGTCGGACGGCGCGCGCCCGGCGGACGCCGACAGGCCCGCCTCTTCCATGCCGCTGGCGATATGGGCGGAAAGACCGTCCAGATCACCGTCTAGCACAAGGGCCGCGACCGGGCCGGAGAGCTGGCTGTTGCGCGGCGGGTTGGCGAGATCGGCGAGAGCCGCCTCAAGCATCGGCGCCGAGCCGAACGCACGGGCAAGGCGCATGCGCCAGCCGCGCGGCAAGCCAAGGGCAGCCAGAACCGCCTCGAAAATAGTCTGATCGCCGAGCGTGATCGCCAATGCCTGGCCAGGCAGCACCAGCGACAGCAGCGCATGCGCATCGGCCACCGAGCGGGCATCGGCTCCAGCGGTATCGCGGTCGCCAAGATCCTCGATGCCGGCCTGGAAGAACTCGTTGCCGCCTTCGCGGCGCTGGCGAAACACCTCGCCCAGGTAAGAATAGCGTCGCGGCGTGCCGGCCTGCGAGCTTATGTGGTCGAGGCAGACCGGAATGGTGAATTCCGGCCGCAGGCACAATGTCTGCCCGGTTTCGCTTTCGGTCAGGAAGATACGGCGGCGTAGATCCTCGCCGGCCATGTCAAGGAACGGGTCGGCCGGCTGCAATATGGCGACTTCGACCGCATGCGTGTTGCGGGTGGCGAAGAGGTTGGTGATGTCGGTGGAGATGGCGGGGGTGCGGGAGGTCATGGAGCGGATGGGCGCGAGGCACCCCCCTCTGGCCTGCCGGCCATCTCCCCCGCAAGGAGGGAGATCGGCAGCTTGAGGCTCAGCGCCTCTTCTTCAACGCTGGAGATTGGCGAAAGCCCACGTGACATCCAATCTCCCCCCTTGCGGGGGAGATGGCCGGCAGGCCAGAGGGGGGTGTTCAAGCGCCACCTTTCGCGCGATCAGCAGCCTGCGCCCCCAGGATCTTCCTAACCTCGGAGACCAGCTCGCCCTCCGCCACCGTCACCTGCGCCGGGCGGACGGCGCGCCATTCGGCATTGTCTGTGATTTCGGCCGACATGCGGGCGCCTTCGATCAGGTCCTTGATCTGCAGTTCGCCCTTGGCGCGCTCGTCGCCGCCCTGGATGATCGCGACCGGGCAGCCGCGCCGGTCGGCATATTTGAGCTGCGCCTTCATGCCGGCGCCGCCGAGATACATTTCGGACCGGATGCCAGCGGCGCGCAGGCTCGCCACCATCTTCTGGTAGCGGCCGAGACTGTCGGTGTCCTTGTCCATCACCAGCACGACGACAGGTGCGATCACATCCGAGGCGTCGAGCTTGCCGAGGTTCTTCAGCGCCGTCATCAGCCTGGAGACGCCAATGGAAAAGCCGGTCGCCGGCACCGGCTCGCCGCGAAAGCGCGAAACCAGACCATCATAGCGACCGCCGCCACCGACCGAGCCGAAGCGCACGATCTGGCCGTCCTCGTTGGGGATTTCGGCCAGCAGCTCGGCTTCGAAGACAGGGCCGGTGTAGTATTCGAGGCCGCGCACGACCGAGCGGTCCATGGCGATACGGTCCTCGCCATATCCTGCCGCCCTGACCAGCGCTTCAATCGTGGCGAGTTCGCCGACGCCTTCCTGGTAGATGGCATTCGAACTGACCATGGAATCCTGGCCTACCTGTGCATTCCTCGCTGTCGCGAGAAGGACTGCCTCGGCCTGCCCGTTATTCAACCCGGCGCCCTTGGCGAAGTCGCCTTCGCCTTCCTTGCCACCGTCCCAGCGGCCCGGGCCAAGCAAAAGCTTCACGCCTTCCGGCCCGAGCTTGTCCAGTTTGTCGATCGCGCGCAGCACCGTCAGCCTTCGTCCGGCATTCTCCTCGCCNACGCCCGGCGTACCGATCGTGTCGGCGTCGAACTGCATGAACTGGCGGAAGCGGCCGGGGCCTGGCTTCTCGTTGCGGAACACCCAGCCGGAGCGATAGCTGCGGTAAGGCTTGGGCAGGCGCTCGTAATTCTCGGCGACGAAACGGGCCGTCGGCGCGGTCAGGTCATAGCGCAGCGACAGCCACTGGTCGTCGTCATCCTGGAAGGAGAACACGCCTTCGTTCGGCCGGTCCTGGTCGGGCAGGAATTTTCCGAGCGCGTCGGTGTATTCGATCAGCGGCTGGTCTGCCGGTTCGAAACCGTAAAGCTCATAGACCGAGCGGATCGTCGCCATCATCTTCTCGACGGCGCGGATATCCTCGGCGCTGCGGTCGGCAAAACCGCGCGGCAGCCGCGCTTTCGTCTTTTCCGATTTGTCGGCCATGAGTGAGCATCCGGTGTTTCGTGGCGTTGCGGGATAGGAAATTTCCTATTCGGCAGCGCGCGTTTCCTAACTGATGCAGCCGGGAGCGGCAAGGGTCGGCACCCAGCACCACGCTCGAACCTCCGTGAAACAAAACCGCATCGAAAATGAAACAATCCCGACACGGGTGCGGCATCGTGCCGACACAATCGTCGCCGATAAGGCGGGGTAAATGAGGGCTCGGGGCCATGGTCAGCACAGCAAGATTTTACGCTATTGATGGCGAAGCCGGCGAATTGCCCGCGCGCTTGCGCCCGGCCGACATCCACGCTCCGAAAATGGTCAGCCAGGCTGCCGGCCCGTTCGAAGTGCCGGCCGACACCGGCAAAGGCCCATCCATGCGCGACGCGTTGATGACCGGCCTGCTGGTGATCTATCCGACCGTGGCCACGGTGGTGGCGATCGTCGCCGGCCTGGTGCTGGCCAGCGCCAACGGCACCTGAAATTACTCGCTTTACCGGAAGTAGAGGGGCTACTTCGGCCTTTTGAACGCCTTCCGCTGCTTCTCGACCTCTTTGCGGCAGATGCAGCCCTCGAGATGGTCGTTGACCAGGCCCATCGCCTGCATGAAGGCGTAGACAGTGGTCGGCCCCACGAAGCTCCAGCCGCGTTTCTTCAACTCCTTCGAAATCCGCACCGAGACCGCCGTGGTCGGGTTGGCGCGCAGATGGGCGAGATCGACGATCTGCGGCCGCTCCTCCTTGCCGGGTTCGAACTTCCAGAACCAGGCGGCCAGCGAGCCGAACTCGTCGGCCATTTCGCGGGCGCGCTTGGCGTTGTTGATGGTCGAGACGATCTTGCCGCGATGGCGGATGATGCCGGCATTGCCGAGCAGGCGCTCGACATCCTTGTCGGTGAAGGCGGCGACCTTGTCGAATTCGAAATTGGCGAAGGCTTCGCGAAAATTCTCCCGCTTGCGCAGAATGGTCAGCCACGACAGGCCAGACTGAAAGCCTTCGAGGCAGATCTTTTCGAACAGCCTGCGGTCGTCGGCCACAGGCCGGCCCCATTCATGATCGTGGTAGTGCAGATAGTCGGGCAGATTGCCGTGCCAGAAGCAGCGCGCGACACCATCGGGACCGGCGAGCAGTCCGGTGTTTTCCTTGTCCATAAGCCAAAATCCGTTCGTTAACGCGCTTTTGCGCGGCATTTACTGCGGCTTTACCAGATTCCTGAACCCGGCGGTAACCACACCAAAAGGTTTACCGACAGTTCCGCATTTTACGCATTCCGATTCATGTTTCGGTTGCTGCTTGCGCGCCAATGATCGCCGAACCGGGAGGACGTTTCCACCCGTTTTGTATCAGACGATCAAGGTGCGTTACGATGAAGACAGTTCTGTTTCCCGTGCTCGGCGCCGTGGCTGTGTTTGCCGCCGGCGTCACACCCTCAACCGCCGGCGACCGCTATGCCGACAGGCCGCCGGTGATGGTGAGCCCCGACCTTTCCGCACCCTGGGTGCTGCAGCTTGGCCAGGCACCCGGCATCGTGCGCCAGAACCGCCAGGTCGTCCAGCAACAGCGGCGCCTGCGCCCGGCGCAGCCCGACCGGGTGCAGACGGCGGCGGTGCAGCCGCCGGCCAAGCGCATGGTCGCGCGTCCTCAGATCAACCCGATCTACCTGCCGCAGGAAGTCGACTATGACGGAGGCCAGAAGCCGGGCACGATCGTCATCGACACCACGCAGAATTTCCTCTTCCTGGTCGAGAAGAACGGCAAGGCAAGGCGCTATGGCGTCGGCACCGGCAAGCCGGGCTTCGAATGGTCGGGTACGCACAAGATCACCAACAAGCGCGAATGGCCGGACTGGCGCCCGCCGGCGCAGATGATCAAGCGTGAAGCCGCCAAGGGCCGCTATTTGCCGACCTATCTTGCCGGCGGCACGGAGAACCCGCTTGGCGCCCGCGCGCTCTACCTCGGCACGACCGAGTACCGCATCCACGGCACCAACCAGCCGTGGACGATCGGCGGTGCGGTGTCATCGGGCTGCATCCGCATGCGCAACGAGGACGTCGTCGACCTCTATGAACGGGTCAATGTCGGAACCACGGTCGAGGTGATATAGTAGGTCTTGCGAATCACTTGGCCGGCAAAGCAGTCCGCTTTTCGAGCCGGTTAGGGACAACGGGGGACGGGCCGTATGGGGATGCGGCCGGTCAGGAAGGGCAGCACGGGAAACCGCGCTGCCCTTTCCGTTTTTGAGCAGAAATCGAGGGCAAAGGTCACCCACGCGTCGCGCAACGGGCATAGCGGTTCGCTTTCATGCTGCCCTTTACCGCATTCTTTTGCTATCTCGGTGGCTAGTTCCACAAAAGAGTTCACCCATGCTCCTGTCCGAAGACAGCCGTTATCTCAAGGGCGGCCCGGTCGCCCAGCGCATCATCGCCGCCGTTCGCGAGGACGCCGCGATCGCCAAAGCCGAGGGTTTTCCGCCCAAGCTGATCTCGATCACCGTCGGCGACACCGATGCGGTGGATGTTTATGTACGCAACCAGCGCGCCAAGGCTGAGCTCGCCGGCATCGATTTCGAGGAACGGCGCTTTCCCGCCACCATCACGGCAGGCGAGTTGGAAGCGGCCATTCACGGCCTGAATGCCGATCCGCGCGTCACCGGCATCATCATTCAGCGGCCGGTCCCAGTGCATATCCCGATCAGGACGCTGCAGGCGGCGGTGCATCCGCTCAAGGATGTCGAAGGCATGCATCCGGCCTCGATCGGCAACATCGTCTACAACCAGCTCGATCTCGCGCCTTGCACGGCGGCGGCCTCGGTCGAACTGCTCAAGGAAACCGGCCCCGACCTCAAGGGGCTGGAAGTCGTCATCGTCGGCCATTCGGAAATCGTCGGCAAGCCGATCGCCTTCCTGTTGATGAGCGAAGGCGCGACGGTGACCGTGTGCCACCACATGACGCGGTCGGTCGCCGCCCATGCGCGACGTGCCGATGCGCTGTTCGTCGCCGTCGGCAAGCCGCGGCTGATCAAGGCCGACATGGTCAAGCCGGGTGCGGCCGTCATCGACATCGGCATCAATTCCGAAATCGGCCCCGACGGCTCAAGCCGCATCGTCGGCGACGTCGACACCGAGAGCGTCCGCGAGGTCGCCTCCTGGATCACCCCGGTGCCGGGCGGCGTCGGCCCGATCACGGTCGCCATCCTGCTGCGCAACACCATGGTCGCGCTCAGCCGCCAGCGCGCGCTCTATGAGGCGACCTACGGCACGGCGGACAGGCTCGCGGCGGAGTAAGCACAGAGCGGCGCCAGCCCCCTCACCCAGCCTCCGCTTCGCTCGGCTGACCTCTCCCCGAGGGAGAGGAGATTGTCACCGCCGGCGCAAACCTCTTCTCCCCTCGGGGAGAAGGTGGCCGCGAAGCGGCCGGATGAGGGAGACTTGCCGTTAACTCTGACAGCGGCAACGCCACGCTACTCAGCCGCAACCAGCCTTTCCTCGGGGACCCCTTCCGGCATCGGTCCGCCATAGGCCCAGTCGAGCAGTTTTATCGTGTGCACCACCGGCAGCTTGGCGGCGGAAGCGATCTGGGTGATGCAGCCGATGTTGCCGGTGGCGACGATCGAAGCCCCCGTCGCCTCGATGTTTGTCACCTTGCGGTCGCGCAGTTTGGCCGAGATTTCGGACTGCAGGATGTTGTAGGTGCCGGCCGAACCGCAGCACAAATGCCCTTCGCGCGGCTCGCGCACGATGAAGCCGGCCTTGGCGAGCAGTTCCTTCGGCTGGCGGGTGATCTTCTGGCCGTGCTGCATCGAACAGGCCGAGTGATAGGCGACGACCGTGCCCGGCTTGCGCGCCGGTTCAGGCAGGTCGAAGGTCGAGAGATATTCGGTAATGTCCTTGGCCAGCGCCGAAACGCGCGCCGCCTTGTCGGCATAGGCCGGGTCGAGCCGCAGCATGAAGCCGTAGTCCTTGATCGTCGTGCCGCAGCCGGAGGCAGTGATGACGATGGCATCGAGCCCGCCTTGTTCGATGGCGCGCGTCCAGGCATCGACATTCTGCCTCGCAGAGGCAAGCGCGGCCTGCTCGCGCCCCATATGATGAACCAGCGCCCCGCAGCAGCCCTCGCCCGGTGGCACCACGACCTCGACACCGAGCCGCGTCAGCAGCGAAATCGTGGTGTCGTTGATGGCGGGATCGAGCACCGATTGCGCGCAGCCGGTGAGGATGGCGACGCGGCCTCTTTTGCTCCCCTGCCCGGCATGGATGCCAGGTGAAGCTATCGACGATGCTGTCGGGATCGAGGCCGGCGCGAGCTTGAGCATCGCACTCAGCGGCTTCAGCGCCGGAACCTTGTCGAACAAGCCCATAAACGGCTTGCCCAGCTTCGCCAGCTTGAGCGCGGCGCGAAAACGCTGGGGATAGGGCAGCACGAAGGCCAGCATGGCGCGGGTCAGGCGGTCGAGCAGCGGCCGCTTGTAGGTCTCCTGGATATGGGCGCGGGCATGGTCGACCAGATGCATGTAGTTGACGCCCGACGGGCAGGTGGTCATGCAGGCAAGGCAGGACAGGCAGCGATCGATATGGGTGACGATCTCCTTGTCGGCCGGACGGCCGTTTTCCAGCATGTCCTTGATCAGGTAGATGCGCCCGCGCGGTGAATCGAGCTCGTTGCCAAGCGTCACATAGGTCGGGCAGGTGGCGGTGCAGAAGCCGCAATGCACGCATTTGCGCAGGATCTTTTCCGATTCCGCGACATGCGGATCGGCAAGCTGGGCAAGCGAAAAATTGGTCTGCATCGCTGATGTCCTAGGCCATTCGGCCGGGATTGAGGATATTCTTCGGGTCGAATTCCTGTTTCAGGCGCACCGCTAGTGCGGCAAGCGCCGGCGGCTGCGGCTCGAACACCGGCAGAGCGGCGCGATGCGAAGGTGCGGCACGCACCAGCGTCGCATGGCCGCCGCCATGTTTCCTCAACAGCCCGCGCAGCAGGGCGGCTTCCGGGTCGCCTTGTTCCATGCGCAGCCACACCAGCCCGCCCTGCCAGTCATAGAAGGCGCTGACGGCGGCCTGCATGCGCAGTGTCAGGACCATCTGGTGGCACTGTCCCGGCGTCATCGAGACACGCCAGACCGGTTTCTCGCCGTTGTCGGCGAAGGGCCTGCAATCGCGCACATCGCGCCAGATCAGCCGTGAGGTTTCACCGGCAATCTCCTGCAGCGGCCCGGCCTTGCCGAGCAGCGTTTTCAGCGCGGCAATACGGTAGGCAACCGACGGGCCGAAACCCTCGACACGCAGCAGCGTGGCGGCCTCGCTGCCGAGACTGCCGCCGGCGACGCGCGCGGCGATCCGCTCCGGCAGATGGGCGGCACTCGACACTTCAGCACTCGAGCCAAGCGCCAGGGCCATGGCGGCGGCAGCGGCATCGTCGAGCAAGCCACGGATGGCGAGCGTGACTTCGGTCTCGGCTGCCGGCAGCACCTTGAAGGTGACGTCGGTGAAGGCGGCCAGCGTGCCCCAGCTGTTGGCCATCAGCTTGGACATGTCATAGCCGGTGACGTTCTTGACCACGCGACCGCCCGACTTGAAGGCCTCGCCGCGCCCGGACACCACATTGATGCCCAGGATATGATCGCGCGCCGCGCCCGCCTTCAGCCGGCGCGGACCGGAGAGGTTCGCGGCGAGCACGCCGCCGATTGTGCCTTTGCCAGCTTCGCCGCCGAGCAGTGGGCCGTAGTCCATCGGCTCGAAGGCAAGCTGCTGGCCGTTTTCCGCCAGCAGCTTTTCGATCTCGGCCAGCGGTGTGCCGGCTTTTGCCGACAGCACCAGTTCAGCCGGTTCATAGAGCGTGACGCCGGTGAGCCTCGACAGGTCGAGCGTGTGTTCGGTTTGCAGCGGCCGGCCGATGCCACGCTTGGAGCCGTGGCCGAGGATTTCCAGCGGCGAGCCTTCCGCCGCTGCCCAGGCGACGGTGGAGGGGACTTCGGATGAGGTGGTCGGGGTGAAGGTGGTCATGGGCGACCCCTGTTCCTCGCCCAGCGAAGCGGGGAAGGCCACATCGGCCGCGTTTCTTCACACCCCCCTCTGTCCTGCCGGACATCTCCCCCGCAAGGGGGGAGATTGGCAGCTCGCACGACCGCGCCTTTCAAACCTTGGTGATTGGCGAAAGCCAAAACGACATCCAATCTCCCCCCTAGCGGGGGAGATGTCCGGCAGGACAGAGGGGGGTGTTCAAGCGCCGACATATCCCTCAAAACCTCGGAATGTCTGGGAACGGCAGTTTGCCGCCGGAAATGTGCATCCGCCCAAGCTCGGCGCATCGCCGCAGCTGCGGGAACACTTTTCCCGGGTTGAGCAGATGGTTGGGATCGAAGGCACATTTGACCCGCATCTGCTGGTCGAGATCGATCTGGGTGAACATTTCCGGCATCAAGTCGCGTTTTTCCACGCCCACACCGTGTTCGCCGGTCAAGACGCCGCCGACCTTGACGCAGAGCCGCAATATGTCGGCGCCGAAGCTTTCGGCCTTGTCGAGTTCGCCCGGTACGTTGGCATCGTAGAGGATCAGCGGATGCAGATTGCCGTCGCCGGCATGAAAGACATTGGCGACGCCGAGACCGTATTTTTCCGACAGCTCGCGCATGCCGGCGAGCACGCGCGGCAGCTCCTTGCGCGGGATGGTGCCGTCCATGCAGTAGTAGTCGGGCGAGATGCGGCCAACGGCCGGAAACGCCGCCTTGCGGCCGGCCCAGAAGCTCAGCCGTTCCTGTTCCGACTGCGAAATGCGGCAGGTGGTCGAGCCGTTCTTGTAGGCGATCGCCTCGACCAGCCCGATCAGATGATCGACCTCGACGCCGGGGCCGTCGAGCTCGACGATCAGCAGCGCCTCGACATCGAGGGGATAGCCGGCATGAACGAAATCTTCCGCCGCATGGATCGCCGGCCGGTCCATCATCTCCATGCCGCCCGGGATGATGCCGGCGCCGATGATGTCGGCAACGCACTGACCGCCCTGCTCGCTGGTCGGGAAGCCGATCAGCAGTGCACGTGCCGTCTCCGGCTTCTTCAGGATGCGTACGGTAACCTCGGTGACGACGCCGAGCAGCCCTTCGGAGCCGGTCATGACGCCGAGCAGGTCGTAGCCTTCCGCATCAAGGTGACTGCCCCCCAGCCGCACCACCTCGCCATTCATCAGCACCATCTCGATGCCGAGCACATTGTTGGCGGTAAGGCCGTATTTCAGGCAGTGCACGCCACCGGAATTCTCCGCGACATTGCCGCCGATCGAGCAGGCAATCTGGGAGGATGGATCGGGGGCGTAGTAAAAGCCCTCCTGCTCGACGGCGGTGGTGATGCCGAGATTGGTGACGCCCGGCTGGGCAACGACGACGCGATTGGGGAAATCGATCCCGAGGATGCGGTTGAAGCGGCTCATGACCAAAAGCACCGCGTCCTCGAGCGGCAGCGCGCCGCCCGACAGCGAGGTGCCGGAGCCGCGCGGCACGACGCGGATGTTGCGGTCGTTGCAGTATTTCAGCACGCGCGAAACCTGCGCCACCGTTTGCGGCAGCACGACAACCAGCGGCAGCTGCCGATAGGCGGTCAGGCCGTCGCTCTCGAAGGCGCGCATGGAATTGGCGGCGTCGACGACGCCCTCACCCGGCACGATGATGCGCATGTCGGCGACGATCTCGTCGCGCCGGCGCATCGTGGCGTCGTCTGGTTTCGGCATGGCCAAGCCGGACATCAGCAGCCTCATTTCGCTTGACTGGTCAAAATCTTTTACCAGTGAAGCGCGTTGGGTGCAAATCCTGTGGCGGCGGGGAATCCGCTTCAAGGCTGAGGCAAGCTTCCTCAGCGGCAATCTGCCGCTCTCTCACCCTCCCCTTGTGGGGAGGGTCGCGAACGAAGCGAGCGGGGTGGGGGTCCGCGCGGCGCTCTACGAGGACCACCACCCCGTCTCACGATCTTCGCTTCGCTGCGATCATGAGCCGACCCTCCCCACAAGGGGAGGGTGAGCAGATCTATTCGCCGGGCGGCTTGCCGGGCTCGGAATGCATCCGGCGCACACGGCGTACGCCCCACCAGACCAGCAGGATGGCGACAGGCACCGAAGCAGCGGTAACGATCTCCGGCGCGAAGGCATGGCCGAAGATCGAGGCGCCCTTGGCGACATAGCCGACAAGGCCGACCACATAATAGGAGACGGCGGCGACCGAGAGCCCCTCGACGGTCTGCTGCAGGCGCAGTTGCAGGCGGGCGCGGTTGTTCATCGAGGCAAGCAGGTCGCGGTTCTGCTTCTCGACCTCGACATCGACCCAGGTGCGCAGCAGCGTCGTGGCGCGGGTCAGTTTTCGCGACAGATTTTCCTGCCGCTCCTCGACCGAGCGGCAGGTGCGCATTGCGGGTGCCACACGGCGCTGCAGGAACCCGCGCCATGTGTCATAACCGGGCACAGCCTCTTCCTCGAGCGCCTCCAGCCGTTCGCCGACGATGCCGTCATAAGCGCGGCTGGCGCCGAAGCGGTAAAGGCTCGATGCCGCGTCCGCCTCCAGCTCCGCCGCAAGTTCGGTCAGATCGGCCAGCAAGGTCTGGCTGTCGCGTGTCCCGGCGACCTTCATCTCCAGCGTGGTCTGCGCCAGCCGGTCTTCGATGCGGCGGGCGCGGCCGGACAAGGTCAACGCCAGCGGCAGGCCGAGCATGGCCAGCGTCCGATAGGTTTCGATATCGATAAGCCGCTGCGACAACGCGCCGGTGCGCGCCGGGGTCAAGCCGCGATCGAGCAGCAGCATGCGGGTCAGGCCATCGCCATCCTGGCGAAAATCGGTGACGATGGCGGCGTTTCCGCGCTCGACCAGCGAGTAGCACAGGCTGGTCGGATCGAAACCGGCTATCAGCTGCTCGCTCGCTTGCGTCCATTTGCGGATTTCGAGCCTGATGCCGGAGATGCAGGTTCCCGGCGGCGAGAACCCGTTGCCGAACGGGGAGTCCTCCGGCGTCCTGCCGCTTTCGGAAAGCGGCCCTTCCCACAAATAGGTCGAGAATTCGGTGTGCCGCTCCCAGCGCAGCGAGCCCTTGCCCCATTTCATGGCATGGTGGCGGGCCTGGCGGTCGGGCGCGGCGATGCCGAGGCGCCGCGACAGTTCGGAAAGCACCGCGTGGTCGACGCCGGAGCCACCCTCCGTCATGAAGGCGAGTTGCATCAGGACGCGTGGCTTTTCGATCAGCGGATGCGGCCGGGCATGAACCTCGCCGAGTGCGCCGGGCCGCCCCTCATGCGCGGGAAAGCCCATGACGCTGCCCTTGGCGCGCGGCTGGAATTCGAGATCGGACGGGTCGTCTGACACGGCTTGTTCCCTGGGTTCCTTGAACCCTCTTGCACGTGCGTCCCTCTAGTGCCAATGGCCTTATGACGCAAACAGCAAAGTTAGCCGAAGATGATGGCATCAGGGCGAAAAATCGGCACGCTTTTGTCAATTGGATAAATAATTTGACCAGTTGGCGAGGCAGGCTCTATTCTGCGACACCGGTTCACCTTCCAGGCATTCTGTTGAGCGACATTTTTTCCAGGATCGAGCATTCGCGCACCGCCGACGAGGTGGTGCAGCAGATCGAGAGCCTCATCCTCGAAGGCGTGCTGCGCACCGGCGACCGGCTGCCGGGCGAGCGCGAGCTTGCACGCCAGTTCGACGTATCCCGGCCGATCCTGCGTGACGCCCTGAAGGCACTGGAAGGACGCGGCCTTTTGACGACAAGGCCCGGCGGCGGCACGCATGTCGCCGATGTCATCGGCCAGCTTTTCACCAAGCCGGTGACGGACCTGATCTCGATGCACCGCAAGGCAGTGACCGATTATCTGGAATACCGCCGCGAGATCGAAGGGGTCGCGGCTGAATACGCGGCACGGCGCGCCACTGCGGACGACATGGCGCTGCTCGACAAGATCATGGCACGCATGGACGATGCGCACCGGACCGGCGACTTCGACGACGAAGCCGAGATCGATGTCGAGTTCCACCACGCGATCTGCGAATGCGCGCACAACATCATCCTTTTGCACACGCTGCGCTCCTGTTACCGGCTGTTGTCGGAGGGCGTGTTCCAGAACCGGCTGCTGGTGTTCAGCGTGCCCGGCGCGCGCGACGCCCTGCTCGCGCAGCACCGCGCGATCCATGCGGCGGTGAAGGCCGGCGATCCGGATGCTGCCCGGCAAGCGGCGATGGACCACATCACCTATGTCGAACGGTCGATGGCGGAGGCCGAGCGCAGCGGCGACTGGCAGCGCGTCTCGCGACTGAGGTTGAAACAGCGCGTCGACGCCACCGATACAGAACCAGCACGCAAACGCTCCTAGCTATCGAGACGGGAACCCATGAGCCAGATCCTGACCATCGCCGACCTCAAGGACCTCGCCCGCCGGCGCGTGCCGAAGATGTTCTTCGACTATGCCGATTCCGGTTCGTGGACCGAAGGCACGTATCGGGCCAACGAAGAGGACTTCCAGAAGATCAAGTTCCGCCAGCGCGTGCTCGTCGACATGGACAACCGTTCGCTGGCGTCGACGATGATCGGCGAAAAAGTGTCGATGCCGGTGGCATTGGCGCCAACCGGCATGACCGGCATGCAGCACGCCAATGGCGAGATGCTGGCGGCTCAGGCGGCGGAGGAATTCGGCGTGCCGTTTACCTTGTCGACGATGAGCATCTGCTCGATCGAGGATGTCGCCTCGGTAACCACGAAGCCGTTCTGGTTTCAGCTCTATGTGCTGCGTGACAAGGATTTCGTGCTCAACCTGATCGACAGGGCAAAGGCGGCGAAATGCTCGGCGCTCGTGCTGACGCTCGACCTGCAGATTCTCGGTCAGCGCCACAAGGACATCCGCAACGGGCTTTCCGCGCCACCCAAGCTGACGCTGACGAACATCGTCGACATGGCCATCCGCCCGCACTGGTGCGCCGCCATGGCCGGCACGAAGCGGCGGACCTTCCGCAACATTGTCGGCCACGCCAAGGGCGTCGGCAACATGGCCTCGCTGGCATCGTGGACGACGGAGCAGTTCGACCCGCATCTGTCGTGGAAGGACGTCGCCTGGATCAAGGAGCGCTGGGGCGGCAAGCTGATCCTCAAGGGCATTCTCGACAAGGAGGACGCGCTGATGGCGGCCAAGACCGGCGCCGACGCGATCATCGTTTCCAACCATGGCGGGCGCCAGCTCGATGGTGCGTCGTCGTCGATCAGCGTGCTGGAAGAGATTGCCGACGCGGTCGGCGACACGATCGAAGTGCATATGGATGGCGGCATCCGCTCCGGCCAGGATGTGCTGAAGGCGCTTTGCCTCGGTGCCAAGGGAACCTATATCGGGCGGCCATTTCTTTACGGCCTGGGGGCGCTTGGCAAGGAAGGGGTTACCAAGGCGTTGGAAATCATCCGCAAGGAGATGGACATCACGCTGGCGCTATGCGGAAAGCGTCTGGTCACCGACATGGGCAAGGACCAGCTCCGGCGCCAGGTCCCGTGACCGCCTGACCACGGAGGCACCGAAAAATTGGCAGAACCCGGCATCCATTTTCTCGACGCGCATGGGCCGGACGGCATGCGTCTCTATGCGATCGGCGACGTCCACGGCCGGCTCGACCTTCTGGCCGCCATGCATCTGCGCATCAGGGCCGAGATCGAGCAGGAGGCGCCTGCCGACTGGCGCATCATCCATCTTGGCGACTATGTCGACCGCGGGCCGGACTCGAAGGGCGTCATCGATTTCCTGATCGAAGCGCAAGAGCGCGACCCTCGTCACCTGATGCTGGCCGGCAACCACGACATCGGTTTTCTCGACTTTCTCAAGACCCCTGACCCGGAAGGGCTTTTCATCCGGTTCGGCGGCATCCAGACGGCACAGTCCTACGGCGTGGCGATCAGTGAAGGCACCAGCGTATGGTTCGGCAAGGCTGAATCGGCCGTGCGCAAAGGACATCAGGCCCTGGTCGAGGCCGTGCCGCAAAGCCACATCGACTTCCTGCGGTCACTGCCGTTCTCCGCGATTTTCGGGGACTTCTTCTTCTGTCATGCCGGCATCAGGCCGGGTAATCCTCTGGAGAAGCAAAACCCACAGGACCTGATCTGGATCCGCGACGTCTTCCACAACCACACCGACCTTTATCCGAAGATCGTGGTGCACGGCCACACCCCGGTGCCGGAGGCGGAAGTGATGGCCAACCGCGTCAATATCGACACGCTTGCCTGGCAGTCAGGCATGCTGAGCGCGCTCGTCGTCGACGGCGCGGACAAACGCATCCTGACAATGACGATCAAGGAAGCTTGAGCGTCGCGCGTCGGAAGACGCGAAAGACGCTTCCCGCCTTTAGCGCAGCGAGGCGGTGACGCCGTAACCGTCTACGGCGTTGTGGTTGTTGGCTGCGTCGGCGGCATAGATGCCGAGACCGCACAGCACGATGGCGGACAACATGGCAAAGGACAGAAGCGCTGCTTTCACGGAGGTCATCTCTTGTTGAGCTTTCTGCATCTGTGCACCAGGCGGTTACCAATGCGTTGAAACGGAGAATTCGCTTCAAAGTTTCGACGATTTTGCGCTTCTAGGCATGTTCTGTATCAACGGTGTGTCGCGCGGGTCACACAAAGGTTCATAGCCGTTGCACAGAAGATGCAGAGCGCGCGCCTTCTAGGATGGCGGGCGGACACAAGCCAAGAATGAAACGGTTTTCCCCAGGCGGTTTCACCGCCGCGTGCCAATTATGTCACGCTGGAGGGTGCAGAGAGACCAACGCTCAGATGGTCGCTACCCAGGCGCGGGCAATGGCCAGACCCGCGGCATCCGCATCGGGTCCGTTGCGGGCCATTTCGCCATCGAGCTTGCCGGCCCAGTCGGGATGGCGGGCGGCGATGGTCGGGGCAAAGGATGTGCTCCAGTCCTTGACCATCGGCCGGTCGGCCTCGAAATGGAACTGGAAGCCATAGACGGCGCGGCCGACGCGAAACGCCTGGTTCTCGGCGACATCGTTGCCGGCGAGCCGCACGGCGGCCTCGGGCAGCACGAAGGTGTCGTCATGCCACTGGAAGATCGGGAATTTCTCCGGCAGCGCGCCCAACACCGGATCGGCCTTGGCGTCCGCCGTCAGCGATACGCCGCGCCAACCGAACTCATTGGCGCCGCCGATGCGGTTTTCGCCGCCGAAGGCACGGGCGACGAGCTGGCTGCCGAGGCAGATGCCGAGCACGGCGCGATCCTTGTCGGCAAAATCGCGGGTCAGTTCGAGCAGCGCCGGGAAATAGGGGTACTCATCGTCGGCCAGCGCATTCTGGCCACCGCCGAGCACCACCATGGCATCATGACCGGCCGCGTCCGGCAGGGGATCGCCCCTGTAAGGGAGACGCAGGTCGAGATCGGCACCCGCTTCCGCAAGTGCTGCGCCGACCTGGCCGAGGCCGGTATTGTCGTAGTTCTGGACCACCAGCACCCGCATCACAAAACCCTGCTGACATGAAAAAGATGCGACGAGCGATATCATGCCGCTCGCATTGCAGCCAAGATGCGTGTCCGGAGAGAAAACTATGCCACTGCAGAACCGGGTCGATCCGTTCGGTACCATCCACGCCGTGCCTGATCGCGGCCTGTTCACCGGCAATCGCGGCATCATCCACGATCCCGAGACGAAGACGCTCAAGAAGAAGCGCTGGGCGCTTCCGGCCTGGATCATCTGCGTCCGCCAATTCCGCGATGTGCGGCGCGAACCGATGGGCCGCAACCGGAAGGGCGGCAAAGCGGGCTGGACCGAGCTGTTCTTCCTCGACGAGGTGACTGCATTGGCTGGCGGGCATCGCCCCTGCTTCTTTTGCCAGCGCGAACGGGCCAGGGATTTCGTCGGCCGCTTCGGCGACGCCTTCGGCATTGCCGAACCGCGTGCGCCGATGGTCGACAGGCGGCTGCACAAGGAGCGGCTGGCCTCGGGCGGCAGGCCGCCAGTGGTTGCGGTTGAAGACCTTGCCGGCCTGCCGGACGGCGCCATGGTCGCGGATGGCGCCACGGTTTATGCTTTGCGTCGGGGCAAGACGCTGCGCTGGTCGTTTGCCGGGTATGGGCATCCCGGCGATTTCGGCCTGCTCAACGGCAAGACACTCTCGCTGCTGACACCGGCCACAACGCTCGCCGTGCTGGGGTATGGCTTTCGGCCGGTGTGGCATCCGACCGCCGAGGCTTGACGCCGGCAGCCGGCTCGCTCATTCCTCGGCGATGCGCGCCAATTACAAGATGCAACGTCTGTTCGTGCCCGACGATCTCGCGCCGGATGTAGAGTTCGACGCCGGCCAACAGCAGAGCCACTATCTCCTGCATGTGCTGCGGCTTGGCGAAGGCGCCGAAATCCTGGTGTTCAATGGCCGCGGCGGCGAGTGGTCGGCGGCCATCGCGGCGAAGACGAAAAGGTCGGTTCGACTGAAGGTGTCGGCGCTGCAGCGACCGCAGCCGCCGCTGCCCGATCTCGTCTACTGCTTTGCGCCACTGAAGCAGGGCCGGCTCGACTATCTCGTGCAGAAGGCGGTCGAGATGGGCGCCGGCGTCCTGCAGCCGGTCATCACCCAGCACACGCAAGTGGCCAAGCCGTCGATCGATCGCCTGCGCGCCAATGTCGTCGAAGCCGCCGAACAATGCGGCATCTTGGCGGTACCTCAGGTGCACGAAGCCGAAAAATTCGACCGCCTGCTGATCGGCTGGGACACAGGGCGACGGCTGATCTTCTGCGATGAGGATGCTTCGACCAACAATCCGCTGGCCGCGCTGCAGGCGGTCAAGGAAAAGAAGCTTGGGCTGCTGGTCGGGCCGGAGGGTGGCTTTTCCGACGACGAGCGCAAGATGCTGCGCGCCCTGCCCTTCGTCACCGCCATTCCGCTCGGCCCGCGTATCCTGCGCGCCGACACGGCGGCGGTGGCCGCGCTCGCGGTGATGCAGGCGACAGTCGGAGACTGGTAAGACCTCGCCTCTTGCAAGGAATGGGCAGCGCTGCCACGTTCAATTCCTGTTGACCTGTGGCTCAGGATTTTTCGCTTGATCGTCTGCTGACATTTCGTCCATTTAGCGCCGGCGATCGTCCGATCGTCCTACAGCGCCGGCCTCCTTTCGGACGTGCAAAGGACACTGTAGCATTCCATTGGGGCATATGATCCCCAGCGAAAGTCGAAAGCCGATTTTCGGGGTCATGTGCAGAGGGTTCATAATGGCGCGCGATACGACCGATTTCCGCCCGATCGAAGGTGTCGACGAACTCGTCGAGCATCTGGCCGAAGGCAACAAGCCGCGCGACAAATGGCGCATCGGCACCGAGCACGAGAAATTCCCCTTCTATGTCGACGGCAATGCACCGGTCCCCTATGGCGGCGAGCGCGGCATCCGCGCCATTCTCGAAGGCATGCAGTCAAAGCTCGGCTGGGATCCGATCGTCGATGACGGCCGCATCATTGGCCTGGTCGAACCGACCGGTCAGGGTGCGATTTCGCTGGAACCCGGCGGCCAGTTCGAACTTTCCGGCGCACCGCTGGAGACGATCCACCAGACCTGCCGGGAGGGCAACGCCCATCTGGCGCAGGTGCGCGAGATCGCCGAGCCGATGGGCATCCGCTTCCTCGGCCTCGGCGGCAGTCCGAAATGGTCGCTGGCCGAGACGCCGAAAATGCCGAAATCGCGCTACGAGATCATGACGCGCTACATGCCCAAGGTGGGCACCAAGGGCCTCGACATGATGTACCGCACCTGCACGATCCAGGTGAATCTCGACTTCGAGAGCGAGGCGGACATGCGCCGCAAGATGCAGGTGTCATTGAAGCTGCAGCCGCTGTCGACGGCATTGTTCGCCAATTCGCCTTTCACCGAAAGCCACCCGAACGGCTTGCAGAGCTGGCGCGGCGACATCTGGCGCGACACCGACAACCAGCGCTCGGGCCTGCTCGAATTCTGCTTCTCGCCCGATTTCGGCTTTGCCGACTATGTCGAATGGGCGCTCGACGTGCCGATGTATTTCGTCATCCGCGACGACCGCTATCACGACATGACCCACATCACCTTCCGCCAGTTCATGGCCGGGGCCGCGCGCAATGAAGTGCCGGACGGGCTGCCGACAATGGGCGACTGGGCGAACCATCTGTCAACGCTGTTCCCGGACGTGCGGCTGAAGCGCTTCCTCGAGATGCGCGGCGCCGATGGCGGGCCATGGCGGCGCATCTGCGCGCTGCCGGCCTTCTGGGTCGGATTGCTTTATGATGAGGCCGCACTCGATGCCGCCGAGGCGCTGACCTCGAGCTGGACGTATGAAGAAACGCTGGCGATGCGCAACGCCGTGCCGGAACAAGGCATTTCCGCACCGTTCCGCAACACCACGCTGCGCGAGATCGCGCGTGACGTGATGGTCATTTCCCGCATGGGGCTGAAGAACCGTGGCAAGAAGAACCGCGACGGCTACGACGAGACCTCCTTCCTCAACACGTTGGACGAAGTCGTGGCGCGCGGCACCACCAGCGCCGAGGAGATGCTGTCGGCCTATCACACACGCTGGGGCGGCTCGATCGAGCCGGTTTTCATGGAATACGCCTATTAACCCTCGGATCTGGGAAAGCTGACCGGCCGGCAAAAGTCGCTTCAATCGGAAGTGGAAACAAACTAGGCTTCTTCGGCGAGGATTTCCGGAGGAGAGACCAATGCCTTCCTTGTTCGACATGCTGACGCAGGCCCAGAACGGCAACGGCATGCAGGCCCTTGCCCAGCAATACGGGCTTTCGATGCAGCAGACGCAAGCCGCGGTCGCCGCATTGCTGCCCGCCTTTTCGCAAGGGCTGCAGCGCAACACCGCCGACCCTTACGGGCTCGGCGCCTTCATGACGGCGATGGCCAGCGGCCAGCACGCCAAGTATTTCGAGGACGCAACCCGGGCCTTCTCGCCGCAAGGCGTCGATGAGGGCAACGGCATTCTCGGGCACCTGTTCGGCTCGAAAGACCTGTCTCGCGCCGTGGCCAGCCAGGCGGCGCAAGCCAGCGGCGTCAATCAGCAGATCCTGCAGCAGATGCTGCCGGCGATCGCCTCGATGGTCATGGGCGGGCTGTTCAAGCAGACGACAAATCAGATGCAGGCCGCCGGCGGTTTTGGCGGCGGCAACAATCCGCTCGGCGAGATCATCGAGCAGATGATGCGGCAAGGCGGCGGCATGCAGGCCCCGGCGCCGCAGCCGCACCAGGCGCCGCCACCCCAGAACCCGATTGACAACCCGCTCGGCAAGGTATTGCAGGACATGTTCGGCGGCGGTGCGCCTCAGCCACAGCCGCAAAGCCAGCCGCAGCCGCAGCCCAATCCCTACGGCGACAATCCGCTCGGCAAGGTGCTGCAGGACATGTTCGGCGGTGGCGCGCCTCAGCCGCAGCCGCAAGGGCGGGCGCAGCCGCAGCAGACACAAAGCCCCTACGGAGACAATCCGCTGGGGAAAATCTTCGAGGAGATGCTGCGGCAAGGTGGCGGAGGCTTAGGCGGCATCCCTGGCGGACAGCCGGCGCCGCAACAGCCTCAAGCGCCCCCACAGCAGCGTCAGGCACCGCAGCCACAGGTCAATCCGAGCGGCCGGCCGAAAAACCCGTTCGACGACCTGTTCGGCAAGATGTTCGAGACCGGCGCCCAGCAGCGTGACGACTACCAGAAGGGCGTGGAGACGATCTTCGACCAGTTCAAGCGGGATATGGATCGGCGGTAGCGGTCTTCGCTGAGGTAGAAAGAGAAAAGCCCGGTCCTGGGAGGACCGGGCAGAGTGCAGGCGGGCCGGGGGGATCCGGCAGGGAGTGGGAGCCTGCATACTCGACAGTCGCATCGAACCCCGAAAAGGTTCACGACCTAAACAACAAGCAACAGATCAGGCCACCTTGCGGGCGATGTCCTCGATCGTTTCGACGCGATCGCTGGCGATTTCGCGCAGCATCGCCGTCGGGTCGCGGCCAAACGGCACGTCGATGGCGACGTGCAGATCGGCGCGCGTCAGGCCGATATCGGCGAGTTCGGCGTCCGACATCTCGCCAAGACGGTAGAAGGCGCGGCGGTTTTTCCAGGCGCGGTAGACGTTGGAGACAGTGTTGGCCACGCGAGTCGCAACGGCCGGACGCGAGGTGATGCGCGAGGTCTCGGTGGCGAAATCGAACGTGGTCATTGTCGGTCTCCTTCAGACTCGAACGGGCAAAGCCTTGCATCGGCGCTGGCGACAGCGGCCGTTCCGGCTTCGATTCACATGCCTTCATGTGGACAATAGCAATTTGCCATCGAGTGATTGATTAATCCAACGAATGTTTCTAATCTTTACCATCAACACTAGTGATGGATCATGTCGATGAAATCGCCGCTCGATCTCGATCAATTGCAGACCTTCATCTCGATTGCCGATACCGGCAGCTTCACCAGGGCGGCCGAAGAGGTGCACCGGACCCAGTCGGCGGTTTCGATGCAGATGCGCCGGCTGGAGGAGCGACTCGGCAAGCCGCTGTTCGAAAAGGACGGGCGCACCAACAGATTGACCGAGGAAGGCGACAAGCTGCTCTCCTATGCGCGGCGGCTGCTCTATCTCAACCGTGAGACGCTGGCTGCCTTCGATGACCGGCGGCTCGAAGGCACGATCCGCATCGGCACGCCCGACGACTATGCCGATCGTTTCCTGCCCGAGATCATGGCGCGGTTCACGCGCTCCAATCCGCGCGTCGAACTGACCGTCATCTGCGAGCCGACGCCGGGGCTGGTCGAGCATATCAAGCGCGGCAATCTCGACCTCGCGCTGGTGACTCACAACGACGTACGCGGCCAGTCGGAGGTGGTGCGGCGCGAACCGCTGCTGTGGGTCACCTCGGCCAACCATGCGACGCATGAGCAGGAAAAACTGCCGATGGCCTTTGGCCGGCCGAACTGCATCTGGCGGCGCGCCGCCGTCGATGTGCTCGACCAGCAGAACCGCGACTATCGCATCCTGTTCACCAGTTTCTCGGCCACCGTCATCACCGCCGCGGTGCTTTCCGGGCTGGCGATCTCGGTGCTGCCGGAATGCGCGCTGCGGCCCGGCATGCGGGTGCTGAGCGAAGCCGACGGCTTCGGCGCCCTGCCCGATTGCCGCATCGGTATCATGCGCGGCCAGACGTCGCGGCCGGAGATCGTCGATGCGCTCGCCCGCCATATTTCGGAAAGCCTGGACAATATCTCCGTCCCGGTCGGCGAAGACCCCGGGACATTCGATTTCGCAGCACTGGCCTTCACCAAGCTGCGGCGGACCAAGCCGAACCAGATTCTGCCCGGCTGGTAGGCAGGGTCAGGTATCCGGGTTATGAACGGCTGGCCCGACGCAACCGCCTTGACGCGGGCGCCCAACCGTTCCCCAATCGGCCGATGAGCGAAGCAGCATCCGAATCACGCACCAACGCCGCCGAATATACGGTGAGCGAGATTTCCGGCGCGCTGAAGCGCACGGTCGAGGACGTTTTCGGCAATGTGCGGGTGCGCGGCGAAATATCAGGCTATCGCGGGCCGCATTCCTCAGGTCATGCCTATTTCGCGCTGAAGGACGACCGCGCCCGGCTCGACGCCGTGGTGTGGAAAGGCACGATGAGCCGGCTGAAATTCCGTCCCGAAGAGGGCATGGAGGTGATCGCCACCGGCAAGCTCACCACCTATCCCGGCAAGTCCAACTACCAGATCGTCATCGACAACCTGGAGCCTGCCGGCGCCGGCGCGCTGATGGCGCTGCTGGAGGAGCGCAAGCGGCGGCTACAGGCCGAGGGTCTGTTCGACACCGGCCGCAAGCGGTTGCTGCCATTCATGCCGCGCGTCATCGGCGTCGTCACCTCGCCGACAGGATCCGTCATCCGCGACATCATCCACCGCATCAAGGACCGCTTTCCGTTGCACATCCTGGTCTGGCCTGTGCGTGTTCAGGGCGAGACGTCAGGCACGGAAGTGACTGCTGCGGTCAACGGCTTCAACGCGCTGGCATGGGATGGCGCCGTCCAGCGTCCCGATCTGTTGATCGTGGCGCGTGGCGGCGGCAGCCTCGAAGACCTCTGGGGCTTCAACGACGAGGCGCTCGCCCGCGCGGTTGCCGCTTCCGGCATTCCGGTGATCTCGGCTGTCGGCCACGAGNGAGACCGACTGGACGCTGATCGATCTCGTTGCCGATGTGCGGGCGCCGACACCAACGGGTGCAGCCGAAATCGCCGTGCCGGTGAAGGCCGATCTCGAAGCAACGCTTGCCAGCCTCGGTGCACGGCTGAAAGCGGCGGTCCTGCGCAATTTCGAGCGCAAACGGCAGGCTGCCCGTGCCGCCGCCCGGGCTCTGCCCTCGCCCGATCAATTGCTGGCGCTGCCGCGCCGACGCCTCGATGAGGCGACATCCAGGCTCGGCCGGGGCCTGTTGGTCTCCACCGAACGCAAGCGTGCAAGGTTTTTTGCCGTAAAGCTGACACCGGCAATGCTGTCGCAGCGCATTGCCGAGGCACGGCGCACCAACGAACGCAATCTTTTGCGAGCACAAGGGGCATTGCGCACGTTGGCAAGAGCCCGGCGTGCGGAGCTTAACCGGGCGGCAGATCAATTACCAAAATGTGCCAGGGCATCGCTGCAGCGGCACAAGCAGCAATTGACCATGCTGCAAGGCCGCATCACGATCGAGCCAACGGCACGGCGGCAACGCGTGCAGAGGGATTTGCTGACAGCTTTGACAAGACGCGGCACGCAAGCAGTGGTGCTCAGGCTGGAGCGCCTGCGCGGCCGCGTCGTCCAGGCCGACAGGCTGATGGCGTCGCTGTCGCACAAGGCCGTCCTGGCGCGCGGCTTTGCGCTGGTGAGGGATGCGGATGGCGCGGTGATCAAGCAGGCTGCCGATGTGGCGTCGGGAATGGCGCTTTCGCTCGAGTTCGCCGACGGCGTCGCCGATGCGGTGGCGATCACCGGCACGGCAAAACCGAAAGCCGTAGCCAAGCCGGCGGCCAAGGCCAAAGAGCCCGGCAATCAGGGATCCCTGTTCTGACACCATGACCAACAATCCGCATCATCTGACAACGCCCTCAGGCAAACCGCGCGCGCGAAATTTCGGCATCGGCTTCGACGGGCGGCCCGGACCGTTCAATGCGATCACCGATGTGCCCGGCGTCGCGGTCGGTTATGCGACGCTGATTTCGGGCGATGGCGCGCTTGTCGTCGGCGAGGGACCGGTGCGCACCGGCGTGACCGCGATCCTGCCCAGACCGCTGGCGGATCTCGCCACCCCGGTCTTCGCCGGCATCTTCAGCCAGAACGGAAACGGCGAACTGACCGGCTCGCACATCGTCGAGGAAACCGGCGCTTTCAACTTCCCGATCACCATCACCAACACGCATTCCTGCGGTGTTTCACGCGACGGCACGCTGCGCTGGATGCAAAGCGTGCTGCCGGCAGCGCTCGACAGCGGCTGGGGGCTGCCGGTGGCGGCGGAGACCTATGACGGCTTCCTCAACGACATCAACGGTCACCATTTGACGTCAGCGCATGTTGCGCAGGCCCTCGACGGCGCCGCCGGCGGAGCGATCGAGGAAGGCAGCGTCGGCGGCGGCACCGGCATGATCACCTTCGGCTTCAAGGCCGGCTCCGGCACGGCATCGCGCATCGTCGAATGGCACGGCCGTGCCTACACCGTCGGCGCCTTCGTGCAGTCTAATTTTGGAAAACGGCGCAATATCACCATTCGCGGCCTGCGCGCCGGGCCGGAGCTTCTCGAACCGGCGGTCCGCGAAGGCACACCGCGTGCTGAAAAGGGCTCGATCATTGCCGTCGTCGCCACCGACGCACCGTTCCTGCCGCATCAGATGAAGCGGCTGGCCCGACGGGTGCCGCTCGGCGTCGCCATGACCGGCGGCTTCGGCTATCACAGCTCAGGCGACATTTTTATCGCCTTCTCAACCGCCAATGCGAGCGCAGCGCTGGCGCCCTCCGGCCGCATCGCCAGCGCCAATTTTATTCCGGACACCGATATCGATCCGTTTTTCGATGCGGTGATCCAGACCGTGGAGGAAGCAATCCTCAACGCGGTGGTTGCCAACGACGATATGACCGGACGCGACGGAAATTTCGTGCCGGCGCTGCCGAAGGCGTGGCTGAAGGAGAAGTTTGGCTGAAGAAAAAAACGCGGGCCAGAAGCCCGCGCTGGAACAACGTCGCCGCTATGCGATCATTCCGCGGCTTTTCCGGGGGGCTGCTGGCTTTCCTCGGCCTCGGCGGCTTCCTCAAGCCGGGATGCGATAAGTTCCTGGATATCGCCGACTTCTTCCTGGATGTCCTCCAGCGGGATGCCGACCTCGGCCGCCTCGGCGGCGCACTCCTTGGCCAGGGTTTCGGCCTGCTTGTCGATCCTTGCCTGGGAGGACTGGCAATGGACCTTTTCGCCGATCCATCCCCGCAAGAATTCGATGGCGTGTTCACTCATACTGCTGTTCCCTGGCGGCAAAGCCGGTTGGTAATCATAAACGTCGACATCCCGCAAAGGATGCATGTCCCCATTCCAGCCGAGTCGCGGTCGGCCGGCAAGCCAATGCCGTCCAAGGTCCACAGAGCCATAGGAAATCGAGGGGTCAAGAGCATTTTCTGATTCTGGAGGAGTCGGTACCGTTGGCTAGGTCACGCCCAGCGCTGCGCCACTGTTTCTATTTGCTTTTTTCCGGTTTCCGAGCCGATTTCCGTCACAATAGATGGCGCAACATACTACACATTCACAGTTGCTTCGAGGTGTGGCCCTCGAGCGCGCGGGTCGAAGCCGCCGCTATATAGTGACATCCTCCTGCAATGTCGACTCCGCTCGCCATGCTGCTTCTTTCCGCCGCGCCGAAGGCTCCGCAACGGACCAAGAGCAAGTGACGATGGACGCGAACGGGGTGGAGCAAGCCTCGGCGGAATCGCTCAGACGGGCACAGCCACCACCGCCGCGCAGTCGCCGGCCTTGACCAGCCCGGGGAAATGCCGCGCCGCCAGCATGCCCGACATTTTTGCCTGGATCTCCTGCGGGGCGATGCCGGTGCGGCCGGTGGAATGGATGCGCGCCAGCACCGCGCCCTTTTCGACGGGTTCACCGAGATCGACCATGGTTTCGATCATGCCGTCATCTTCGGCGAAGGAGAAACAATCGCCCGATGGCATATCCAACCACTGGGTTGAGGTCTTCTCCACCGCACCGGCGACAATGCCGGCGTGGCGCAGCACGTTGAGAATGCCGTGCCGCGCGATCCGCACGGTTTGCGCGCGCGACGTGCCGCCGCCGCCAAGCTCGGTGCTGACGAAGACCTTGCCCATCTCCTCGGCTGCCGTGTCATACATGCCGATGGCGTCGATTTCGATCATGCGCATCGAGAACGGGGCGGCGAAGGCTGCGACCGCGTCGAAGGCTTTCTGTTCCAGCGCCTTGTCGGGCAAGGTGTGCGCGGCGCAGAACGGCACGAAGTCCAGCGTCTTGCCGCCGGAATGGAAGTCGAACACGATGTCGGCGCGGGGGAGCAGCTCACGCTGGAAATAGTCGGCGATCTTTTCGGTCACCGTTCCGTCCGGCCGGCCGGGAAAGCTGCGGTTCATGTTGCCCTTGTCGATCGGCGAGGTGCGCTTGCCGGCACGGAAGGCCGGATAGTTCATTGCCGGCACGATGATCACCGTGCCGCTGACATCTTTCGGGTCGAGCGTGCGGGCGAGATCGTAAAGGGCCAGCGGTCCCTCATACTCATCGCCATGGTTGCCCCCGGTCAGCAGCGCTGCCGGCCCGTTGCCGTTGCGGATGACGCAGATCGGGATCATCACCGAGCCCCACGCGGAATCGTCGCGGCTGTAGGGCAAGCGCAGGAAACCGTGCTGGATGCCGTCGCGGTCGAAATCGACGGTCGGCGCGATCGGCGACGGGCGGGTGCTGGACATCGGGCTCAATCCTTCACCGCCAGCTTACGCGGCACATTGGCCAGGCACTCTACACCGGTTTCGGTGATCAGGATGGACTCGGTGATTTCCAGTCCCATCGTTTCCAGCCACAGGCCGGTCATGAAATGGAAGGTCATGCCGGGCTTGAGTTCGGTGCGGTCGCCGGGACGCAGGCTCATCGTGCGCTCGCCCCAGTCCGGCGGATAGGACAGTCCGATCGAATAGCCGGTGCGGTTGTCCTTGATGATGCCGTATCGCTTGAGGACACCGAAGAAGGCGTTGGCAATGTCCTCGCAGGCGTTGCCGGGTTTCGCCGCGGCCAGCCCCGCTTCCATGCCTTCCAGCGTCGCCTTCTCGGCATCGAGGAATTCCTGCGTCGGCTTGCCGAGGAAGACGGTGCGCGACAGCGGGCAGTGATAGCGATTGTAGCAGCCGGCAATCTCGAAGAAGGTGCCCTCGCCCCGCTTCATCGGTCTGTCATCCCAGGTCAGATGCGGCGCCGAGGCATCGGCACCCGACGGCAGCAGCGGCACGATCGCCGGATAATCACCGCCGATACCGTCGACGCCGCGCGTGCCGGCATCATAGATTTCGGCAACGAGATCGCATTTGCGCATGCCGACCTCGATCTTGTCGAAGATGCGCTGGTGCATCGCTTCGACGATGCGGGCCGCCTTGCGCATATAGTCGATCTCGGTCGGGCTCTTCACCGCACGCTGCCAGTTGACCAGCGCGGTGGCATCGACAAAGCGGGCATTGGGCAAATGCTTCTGCAGCGACGCGAAGGCGGCCGCCGAGAACCAGTAATTGTCCATTTCGACGCCGACTGTCAGCTTGCCCCAGCCGCGATCCGCAAGCACGCTCGCCAAAAAATCCATCGGGTGGCGCTCGGTCGACTGCACATAGTGGTCGGCATAGCCGACGATGTTGTCGTGCGCGAGATAGGCGGTGCGCTTGGCGCCGTTGGCGTCCTGGCCGCGGCCGTACCAGACCGGCTCGCCCGAAGGCGGCACGATAACCGCCTGGTGCACATAGAACGACCAGCCATCATAGCCGGTCAACCAGGCCATATTGGAAGGATCGCTGATAACAAGAAGATCGACGCCCTTCACCTCCATGGCTTTGCGCGTTTTGGCGAGACGATCCGCAAATTCGCCGCGCGAGAACTTCAGGTTCGGTTGCATTGTTCTTGGTCCTCGTTTGTTGGGCCTTGCGGCCGGTATCAGCTTTGAATCCAACTCGTCGTTCTTGTTTGAGAGTGATCTCTGGACAAAACGGAAACTGTTTGTCCGAGAAAACCTGTTCCCACTTTTCCGGATCACGCTTTGGCCAGCATCAGCTTTCGAAAATCGTTCCGGAGTTGGCCACCCTCGCGCGATCTCGAGCGAGCGTGGCGATCGCCGTGTCCTGGACGCCAGTGCCGGTGAGGTCGGCGATGGTGATGTCGCTGGCCGAGCGCCGGCCATGTTTTTCGCCGGCGATGATCTGGCCGAGTTCGGTCACCTCTTCCTCGGCGGCCATCACGCCCGCCGCGATGGCATGGTGCAGCTCACCCAACCGCCTTGTCTGGCGGGCACTGTCGGCGACATAGAGATCGGCCATGCGCAGGATTGCCGGCGCGATTTCGTTCTTGTGCTCGGCGTCGGATCCCATGGCGGTGATGTGCTGGCCGGCAACGACGAAGCCGGCCTTGATCAGCGGCTCGGTCGACGGCGTCGTGGTGACGATGATGTCGGCGCCGGCGACCGCGTTTGCCGCGTCCGGCTCAGCGCGCACGAGAATGCCGAGCTTTTCGCGCAAAGCTCCGGCTGTCGCCTCGGCCTTTGCCGCATCGCGTGCCCAGATGCGCGCCTCGGCGATCGGCCGCACCAGCATGAGTGCTTCCAATTGCAGCCCGGCCTGGACGCCAGCGCCGAAGATCGCGGCAACGGACGAGTCCTGCCTTGACAGATGTTTGGCAGCGACGGCGCCGGCAGCGGCCGTGCGGACGTCGGTGAGATAGCCATTGTCGAGCAGCAGCGCTTCAACCAGGCCGGTCTTGGCTGACAGCAGCACCATCATGCCGTTGACGCTGGGCAGGCCGAGCTTCGGATTGTCGAAGAAGCCGGGGCTGATCTTGATGGCGAAACCGTCAATGCCAGGCACATAGGCGGTCTTCACGTCGACCTCGCCGCGATGCTCGGGAATGTCGAGCCGCAGGATCGGCGGCATCGCCACCGGCAGGGTAGCGAGCGCGCGGAAAGCGTTTTCAATGCAGGCGACGGCATCGAGATCGAGTGTCACGATCGCCCGCAACTCTTTCTCGGTAAGGATGGTCATCCGGCTCATGCGGCGCGCTCCGGAGGGGCAAGCTCTGCAAAGGACAGCGTTCTGTCACACCCCCCTCTGTCCTGCCGGACATCTCCCCCGCAAGGGGGGAGATTGGACTTCATCTTTGCCTTCGCCAATCTCAGACGCCGCAAGAAAAGCGGCAGCATCGAAGCTGCCGATCTCCCCCCTTGCGGGGGAGATGTCCGGCAGGACAGAGGGGGGTGTGAAGAAACTCGGCGTGAAAGACGTTTCATCCGGCGCGACCCGCATTTATCGAAGTGTCACCGCAGACGATTTTCCGATGCAGCTCCATATCAATGTTTCGGCCAGAAAGAAGCACAACCACCGGCCCGTTCGCCGTAATCTTGCCGGCGAGCAGTGCGGCGATGCCGACCGCGCCGGCGCCCTCGACGATCTCGCGCTCCTGCGCATAGGCGTGGCGGATGCCGGCGGCGATCTCGTCTTCGCTGAGCAGGACGACATCGTCGAGCAGGTCGCGGCACATGGCGAAGGTCAGCCGGTTGTCGAGGCCGATGCCGCCGCCGAGCGAATCCGCCAGCGTCGGCAATTCTTCCACCAGCACCGGCTGGCCCGCATCGAGGCTGGCCTTCATCGCCGCGCCACGCGCCATCGAAACGCCGATGACTTTTGTCCGGGGACTGACGCCTTTGATGGCTGCAGCAACCCCTGAGGCGAGCCCACCGCCGGAGAGCTGGACCAGAACGAGGGCGGCATCCGGGACCTGCTCGATCATCTCAAGCCCGAGCGTGCCTTGCCCGGCGATAATGTCGGGATGGTCGAAGGGCGGCAGCATCACCAGCCTCTCTTGCGCCACCAGCCGATCGACCTCCTGCTGGGCATCGTCCTGGCTGTCGCCGACGATGCGGACCTCCGCGCCCAGCCGGCGGATCTCGTCGAGCTTGTTGCCGGGCACCAGGCGCGACATGCAGATTACGGCGCGCATGCCCTCAAGCTTCGCCGCATGCGCCAGCGCGCGGCCGTGATTGCCGGTCGAGGCCGCGACCACGCCCCGCGCCTTCTGTTCGGCGCTGAGCGAGGCGACGGCGTTCGAGGCGCCACGCAGCTTGAAGCTGCCGGTGGTCTGCCGGTGTTCGAGCTTGAGGTGAACCGACACGCCGCAGCATTCCGAAAGGCTATGGGACAAAACTGTTGGCGTGCGCTCGATCTTGTTGGCGATACGCTCACGGGCGGTACGGATGTCGGTGAGGATGACGGCGGGCATCACGAAACGCCCCCCTCTGGCCTGCCGGCCATCTCCCCCTCAAGGGGGGAGATTAGCGGCTGCAACACTTTCGCCAATTGTCGATGTTGCAGGAAGAGCGGTGACGCATGAACTGCCAATCTCCCCCCTTGAGGGGGAGATGGCCGGCAGGCCAGAGGGGGGTGCTCGCTCACACTGGACATAATCTTACTGAACCAACGGCAACGTCATCAGCCGCCCGAACTCAGGATGCGGCGCCTCATCCCCGCACAATCTCAGGCAGTTCCAGGCGGTTGCCTGGTTGCTGGTCACCACGGGGCGTCCAATAGAATTTTCCATGCCGGTGACCGCGAGGGCGCTACGCAGCGCCGTGCACGACACGAACAGCGCATCGGCGCTGGCGTCGGTCGCTTCCCGCGCAAGATCGACAAGCGTTGCCGGTGCGATGCGCGCCATCTCGCGGTCGTCCTCGAAACCGAGGCAGGTGAAGCTGACGATCTCGAAGCCGCGTGCCGCAAAATAGGCGGCCATCGGCCTGGATGTCTCGACCGTGTAGGGAGTGAGGATGCTGAGCTTGTTTGCGCCCAGCGCACGCAGCCCGCGCACGCCCGCCATCGGCGGTGTGACTACCGGAACGCCGGGCTTTGCGACCTGGATCGCCGCCTCGATCTCGGCATCGCCGATCACCACCGAGGCCGAAGTGCAGGAATAGCAGATGGCATCGAGCTTCTCGTCCGGCAGGATCAGAGCCGCGCCCGCCGTCAGCGCCGGCTGCATCTTGCGCAGGTTTTCGGGCGTCGTCGGGTTGGCGTAGGGAATGCGCGCGACATAGACGCCGACCCGCTCGCCCGCCACCATGCGGCGGAAATCCGGTTCGCTGGTATGGTCGGTGGCCAGGATAATCAGGCCGACGCGCCGCTCCAGCGGGCGCGCATCCAGCGCCGGCCGCTTCGGATAGACCTTGATCTCGGGCAAGGGTTTCATCGGCTACCTCTCGATCTTGCCGTAGCGGCGTTCCAGCCAGCGCAGCAGCATGACCGAAAACAGACTGATGACCAGGAAGAAGGCACCGACCAGCGTGATCGGTTCGATATAGCGATAGTAGGTGTTGGCGACGCTTTTGGCCTGGTTCATCAGCTCCAGCACAGTGATCGCCGACAGCAGCGGCGTTTCCTTGAACATGGCGATGAAATAATTGGCGAGCGCCGGTATCATCGGCGGGATAGCCTGCGGAATGATGATGTTGGTCCAGGTCTGCGTGGCGCTCAGATTGCACGCCTTGGCCGCTTCCCACTGGCCGCGCGGCACATTGTCGATGCCGGCGCGATAAACTTCCGCCGTGTAGGTGCCGTAGTGCAGCCCGAGCCCGATGACACCGGCTACCAGCGGCGGCAGCAGGATGCCGATGTCGGGCAGCACGTAGAAAATGAAATAGAGCTGCACCAGCAGCGGCGTGCCACGGATGAATTCAGCCGCCCAGCCGACCGTGCGCGACAGCGCCTTGTTGGGCGAGCGGCGCGCAAGCGCAATGCCAAGCCCGACGATCGCCGCCAGCACCGAGCCGAGCAGCGTCGCCAGGATGGTGATCTTCACCCCCTGGATCAGCGTCGGCATGATTTCCCAGACGAAGTTCCAATCCCACTCCATCAGCAAGCCCAATTTATCAGAAGGGAATTGGCCATCAGGCACGCACCCCATCGAGGCCGCGCGCCATGCGTCGTTCCAGCGAGCGCACGCCCCACGAGATGAGCAGGGCGAGGACGAAATAGATGATCAGGATGGTGGTGAACGGCACCAGGGTGTTGCCGGTCTGGGCGCGCACCACCTGCGCCTGGAAGGTCAGGTCGGTGAGCGAGATCAGCGACACCACGGCGGTCGCCTTGAGCAATTCGATGGCATTGTTGCCAAAAGTCGGCAGCATCACCAGCAGCGCCTGCGGCAGGATGATGTGGCGCATGCCTTGCCAGCGGCCGAGATTGAGCGCTGTGCAGGCCTCATACTGTTCGCGGCCGATCGACTGGATGGCGCCACGCACCACTTCGGCGGCATAGGCGCCGACATTGAGGCCGAGCGCCAGCACGCCGGCCTGCAACGGGGTCAGCGAAATGCCGATGAAGGGCAGCACGAAATAGGCCCAGAACAACTGCACGAAGATCGAGGTGCCGCGGAAGAATTCGATGTAGGCGGTAGCCAGCGCGCGCAGCACGAAGAAACGCGACAGCCGCCCCATTCCGGCAAGAAAGGCCATGAACAGCGCAAGCACCGACCCCATCAGCGTCAGCTCGATGGTGACAAGCGCTCCCTGCAATATCAGGCCGAAATAGCCGGACCACTGGGTCATCTAATGTACTGTTCCACCTGGACGTTTGGTCGAAGCCCCCTCACCCGGCCTCCGCTACGCTCGGCCGACCTCTCCCCGGCGGGGAGAGGAGACCACCAGCGTCGGCGCCAGCCTCTTCTCCCCAGCCGGGAGAAGGTGGCCCGAAGGGCCGGATGAAGGGGTCTTCCTTACTTCACTTCGCCGCGCAGAGCTTGTCGCGGCTGGTCGACATCGCGGCCGCCGCCGAGAAGCCGTAGGGCTCGATGATCTTGGCGAACTCGCCTGATTTCTTCATCTTGGCCAGTTCTACGTCGAAGGCGTCGCGCAGTGCCTCGTCGCCCTTCTTGAAGGCGGCGCCGTCGCAATAGACCGGTGCGCCCTGCACCGGAGCGATGACTTCGAGGTTCGGATCGTTGGCCTTCTTGACCAGATCATTGATCGACAGGACGGGCAGCGAATAAGCGTCGATGCGGCCATCCTGAAGCATCTTCACGCCGCTCTGGCCATCCGGCACGACGATGACGCGATCGCGTGGCACGCCGGCATTGAGGGCGAGCTTCTCCTCGGTGCCGCCGCCCGGCGCACCGATGGTCGCAGTCGTATCCTTGGCGACATCCTCATAGCTCTTGAAGCCCTTCGGATTGCCCTTCTTCACCAACATCGCCTCGGCATCGCAAAGCACCGGCTCGGAATAGACGACGGCGGCGCAGCGTTCCGGCTTCATGAACAGGCCGGCGGTGACGACATCGAAGCGACCGGCCTGCAGGCCAGGGATCATGGCGCCATATTCGGAGATCGAAGCGGCGACGTCGGCGACGCCGAGCCGCTTGAATATCTCGCGGGCCACATCAGGCGCGGCACCCGAAACCTTGCCGTCGGCGGCGACCGCCGTATAGGGCGGCTCGTTGGCGATGGCGAGGCGGGCGAAACCTTGCGCCTTGAGCTGTTCGAGCTTGCTGTCATCGGCCGAACCCACGTTCGAGGCGGCCAGCACCGCCGCCAACGCAAGGCTGGCGACGCCAGCCAGAATGCCAAGTTTTTTCATTGTTCCCAACTCCTTGTTTCTTGTCTTGCTTTGTTACGAGGCGGCTCTCGCCACCTCGGGACGACTTCGTCGCCTTGGGCATTGCGGTCAGACGCGATGTCCGGCCGCGATGATCTTCTTCAGGAAGCCTTGCGTGCGCTCCTGCTTGGGATTGCGGAAAATCTCGTCGGGCTTGCCCTCCTCGACGATCCTGCCACGATCGAAGAACAGCACCCGGTCGGCGAAATCATGGGCAAAGCCCATCTCGTGGGTGACCAGCAGCATGGTCATGTCGGTCTCGGCGGCAAGCTTGCGCATGACGTTCATCACCTCCTCGACCAGCTCCGGATCGAGCGCCGACGTCACCTCGTCGAACAGCATGATCTTTGGCGACAGCGCCAGCGCCCGGGCGATCGCCACGCGCTGCTTCTGCCCGCCGGAAAGCTGTGCCGGCATGCTTTTCGCCTTGTCGGCCATGCCGACCATCTCGAGCAGTTCCATCGCCCGCTTTTCGGCGGCCGCACGCGGCGTGCCCTTGGTCAGCATCGGCGCCAGCGTGACATTGTCCATGACGCATTTGTGCGGAAACAGGTTGAACAGCTGGAAGACCATGCCGATCTTCTGGCGCATCCTTGTCAGGTGTCGCTCATCGGCGGGCAGCAACTGGCCGTTGCGTTCCATGTGATAGAGCTGCTCACCGTCGATCTGGATATGACCGCCATCGATGCGCTCCAGCGTCATCAGGATGCGCAGGATTGTCGTCTTGCCCGAGCCCGACGGGCCGATCAGTGCCAGCTTTTCGCCAGGCATGACCTGCATCGACAGGCCGTCCAGCACTTTGAAAGTGCCGAAGCTTTTTGAAATGGCGTCGATCTTGATGATGGGCGTGGGCACTGCAGTTCCCCGTCCTGGAGAGGTCTATGCTCTTAACGATGCGGAACGCGCCAAATCATGTCAATTGAGAAAATAATATCATGACAATTATTTCTGATTCCGCACAATTTCCGAGCAACCCCAGCCTAGATAGCGAGCAGCAGGTGTTCCGGATCGCCAAGCAGCAGCTTGGTGACAACGCCGAGGCCGGCGCGCAGTTCCCCCTCGGTGGTCGAACCCAGCGAGATACGCACCGCCGGATGCCACGGCGCAGCCGAAATACGGAAGGACGTGCCGGGTGCAATCGCCACACCCTGCAGGCGGGCCTGGGCGACAAAGCTTTCCTCGGCGCGGTCGGCCGGCAGTTGCAGCCAGACATGCAGCCCGTCTCGCCGGGCGCGATAGCCGACCCCCGCCAGCACTTGCGCTGCAATATCCTGCCGGCGCCGCAAAGCCGCGCGCTGCCAGTGGACAAGCTCCATCGCCGTCCCGTCGGTCACCCATTTTGTGGCGATCTCGGCCACCAGCGGCGTCGCCATCCAGTTCGAAACCAGATGCCGGTTGGCGACGGCGGCGACATAGCGGTCGGGTGCGACGAGATAGCCGATGCGCAGCCCGGGCACGGTGATCTTGGTGAAGGAGGTGACGTAGAGCGTGCGCTCCGGCGCGAACGCGGCAACCGGCGGCGGCCGGTCTTCGACCAGCGGACCGAGCACATCGTTCTCGATGATAGCGATGTCGTGCTTGCGCGCAACCGCCGCGATCTGCTCGCGCCGCGCCGCATCCATCAACGTCGCCGTCGGGTTGATCACCGAGGGCTGCACGAAGACCGCGCGGATGTCGGAAAGCCGGCAGGCTTCGTCCAGCGCTTCCGGGATCAGGCCGTTGTCGTCGATCGGCAGGCCTTCCAGGTTGAAGCCGAGATAGCGTGCCAACGGCACCAGCGTATGGTGGCCGATCGCCTCGGTGGCGACCGTCGAGCCCGGCGGGGCGACACTCATCAGCGCTACCGTCATGCCGGCGGTGGCGCCGTTGGTCAGGCTGATGTTCTGCGCGGAGGTGTCGAGACCGCACAGTTTCAGCCATTCGACCGCCACCGCGCGGTGGCGCGGAAACACCATGTTGGGCCGAAACGACAGTGCCGAACTCGACGGCAGGTTCTCGGCCAGCCAGCCCAGCGCCTGCTTCAGCCGCTCCAGATGCATCGGCTCGCAGACCGGCTTCAGGATCGACAGATCGATGACTTCGCCGAGCCGCTCCGGCAGATAGGGCGGTTCCGGCTCGCGGCGCTGCGTCTGGACGAAGCTGCCGCGGCCGATCTCGCCCGAAATCAGCCCGCGGCGGATCAATTCCTCATAGGCGCGGCTCACCGTCTGCACAGAAAGCTTGAGGTCGTCGGCCAGACGTCGATGGGTCGGCAGCCGCGCGCCATTGGCGAGGCGCCCGTCATGGATGGCGCGCGCGAACTGGTCGGCCAGCGATTGATAGGCCGGGCGCCGGATGAGCGCGGGATCGGGTTGCCACAATGTCATGACTTATTAGAGATCGAAATCAGTGCAATTGACAATCGAAATAATGCGCCGTCATGGTACTCGGACGAAAAGTGAGCTCTGATGACATCCGCGAAACTCGACCCGATCGACCTGAAAATCCTCGACGCCATCCAGCGCGACGGACGCATCACCAAGTTGGCGCTGGCCGAGCAGGTCGGCCTGTCGCCGACGCCGTGCTGGATGCGGCTGCGCAAGCTGGAGAAGGCCGGCATCGTCTCGGGCTATCACGCCAGGATCGCCATGCGCGTCGTCGCACCCGTTGCCACCGTCCTGATGGAGGTGACGCTGGCAAACCACCGCCAGGCCGATTTCGACCGCTTCGAGCGCGTCATCCGCGATGTTCCCGAGATCGTCGCCTGCTGGTCTGTCGGCGGCGGCGTCGACTATGTGGTGAAGGTGATGGCGCGCGACATCGACGCCTATCAGCGGCTGGTCGATGGCTTGCTCGAACGGGAAATCGGCATCGACCGCTACTTCACCTACATCGTCACCAAGACGGTGAAGGACGAGATCGCGCTGCCCATAGCCGACCTGCTGCCGGCGTCGGCTTAAGGCGGAGAGATCATCTGTCGGGGCGGGACAAAAGAGAGAGTCTCTCTCCTTCGAGGCATCCAAACAGCCTCTCTATCTGCATCGGGCGGATAGTCTTCCCGCATCAGTCCGAACCGGGAGGTCTCGCCCATGTCCGCGCATTTCGCCCGCTCGCATCGCCATGAAGCGCTCGACCGCCTGACCGACCGCCGGCTGCTGCGTGAACTCGCCTATGTCGATGGCCACTGGACGGCAAGCGAAGCCGCTGAAAGCTTCGAGGTCACCGATCCGGCCACCGGCACGACTGTCGCTTTCGTCGCCGCGCTAGATGCACGGCAGACGACAAAGGCGATCGATGCCGCCGCACGCTCCTTTCCGGCATGGCGGTCGCTGTTGCCGCAGGAGCGCTCCAAAATCCTGCGCAAATGGTTCGAGTTGATCATCGGCGCCAAGGATGATCTGGCTCTGCTGATGACGCTGGAACAGGGCAAGCCGCTGCAGGAATCGCTGGGCGAGATCGACTACGCCGCCTCTTTCATCGAGTGGTATGCCGAGGAAGCAAAACGCCTGAACGCCGAGAGCGTCACCAGCCATCTGCCGAACGCCGAAATGATCGTGCGGCGCGAGCCGCTCGGTGTCGTCGGCATCGTCACGCCGTGGAACTTTCCGTCGGCGATGCTGACCCGCAAGGCTGCGGCAGCCCTTGCCGCCGGCTGCACCATCGTTGCGCATCCGTCCTCGGAAACACCGCTGTCGGCGCTGGCGCTGGCCGAACTCGGTGAGCGCGCCGGCCTGCCCGCAGGCGCCTTCAACATCGTCACCGGCAAGGCTTCGACCATCGTCGGGCGGATGTGCGAAGATCCGCGCGTCCGTGCCATGAGTTTCACCGGCTCGACCGAGATCGGCAGGCTGATCGCCGCGCAAAGTGCGCCGACCATGAAAAGGCTGATGATGGAGCTAGGCGGCCACGCGCCGCTGATCGTCTTTGCCGATGCCGATCTGGACAAAGCGGTTGATATCGCCATCGACGCCAAATTCGCCACGTCGGGCCAGGACTGCCTCGCTGCCAACCGTATCTATGTCCAGCGTCCGATCTACGATCGGTTCTGTGCCGCCTTCGCCAAGCGCATCGAGACGCTGCGGACCGGCAATGGCCTTGCAGATGACATTGACATCGGGCCGCTGATGCATAAGCGCGCCATCAAGAAGGTGGAAGAGCAGGTCGCAGACGCGCTGACCCATGGCGCGCGCTGCCTCACCGGCGGCAAGCGACATCAGGCTGGCCCCCTGTTCTACCAGCCGACACTGCTGGCCGATGTTTCCGACGAGGCGCTGATCATGCGCGAGGAGACGTTTGGCCCGGTGGCCGCCGTGACGCCGTTCGACAGCGAGGATGAAGTGATTGCCCGCGCCAACGCCACCGAGTATGGCCTCGTCGCCTATGTCGTAACGGAGAATGGTGGCCGGCAGCAGCGCATGGGCCGCGCGCTCGACTACGGCATGGTCGCCATCAACCGCGTCAAGATCACCGGCGCGCCGATCCCGTTCGGCGGCGTCAAGCAATCGGGCATCGGGCGCGAAGGCTCGCGCCACGGACTCGAGGCTTTCACCGATCTCAAATATCTCTGCCTCGATGTAGCTTAAGCTGCACCGGAATCACCCTTTTGTCAGGAGTTAAAAGAATGCTCGACCAGTCCAACGAACTCGCCGCCTGGGATCGCGACCACTTCTTCCATCCCTCGACGCATATGGGCACGCATGCGCGGGGCGAAAGCCCGACGCGCATCATGGCCGGCGGCGAAGGCGTCACCGTCTGGGACAACAATGGCAGGAAGAGCCTCGATGCCTTCGCCGGCCTCTATTGCGTCAATGTCGGCTACGGCCGCCAGAAGATCGCCGACGCCATCGCCGCCCAGGCGAAGAACCTCGCCTACTACCACGCCTATGTCGGCCACGGCACCGAAGCCTCGATCACGCTCGCCAAGATGATCATCGACCGCGCGCCGCAAGGCATGTCGAGGGTCTATTTCGGCCTCTCAGGCTCGGATGCCAACGAAACCAACATCAAACTGATCTGGTACTACAACAACGTGCTCGGCCGGCCGGAGAAGAAGAAGATCATCTCGCGCTGGCGCGGCTATCACGGCTCGGGCGTGATGACGGGATCGCTGACCGGGCTCGACCTGTTCCACAACGCCTTCGACCTGCCGCGCGCGCCGATCCTGCACACCGAGGCGCCTTATTATTTCCGCCGCGCCGACCGCTCGATGAGCGAGGAGCAATTTTCGCAGCATTGCGCCGACAAGCTCGAGGAGATGATCCTGGCTGAGGGCCCGGAAACGGTCGCTGCCTTCATCGGCGAGCCGATCCTGGGCACCGGCGGCATCGTGCCGCCGCCGGCCTTCTATTGGGAAAAGATCCAGGCGGTGCTTAAGAAGTACGATGTGCTGCTGGTCGCCGACGAAGTGGTGACGGGCTTCGGCCGGCTGGGCACCATGTTCGGCTCCGACCACTACGGCATCAAGCCGGACCTGATCACCATCGCCAAGGGCCTGACCTCGGCCTATGCGCCGCTGTCGGGCGTCATCGTCGCGGACAAGATGTGGCAGGTGCTGGTTGAAGGCTCCGACAAACTCGGTTCGCTCGGCCATGGCTGGACCTATTCCGCGCATCCGATCTGCGTTGCCGCCGGCGTCGCCAATCTCGAACTGATCGACGAGATGGATCTTGTGACCAATGCCCGCGAGACCGGCGCCTATTTCCGCGCCGAACTGGCCAAGGCGGTCGGCGGCCACAGGAATGTCGGCGACGTCCGCGGCGACGGCATGCTGGCGGCGGTGGAGTTCGTCTCCGACAAGGACGACCGGGTGTTCTTCGACGCTTCGCTCAAGATCGGGCCGCAGGTGGCGACGGCGCTTGCCGCAAGCGGCGTCATCGGCCGCGCCATGCCGCAGGGCGACATTCTGGGCTTTGCGCCGCCGCTCTGCCTGACCCGCGAGGAAGCCGACATCGTCGTGTCGAAGACAGCCGATGCGGTGAAAAACGTGTTTGCCGATCTCTGAGAGTGACTATGAATGCCATGACCAGGACCCTCCCCGCCACCATGGCCGCCGTGCTGCTGACCGGGCACGGCGGACCGGAAAAACTCGTCTACCGCAGCGACGTGAAAGTGCCCTCGCCCGCTCCCGGTGAAGTGCTGGTCAAGGTCAGCGCTTGCGGGATGAACAACACCGATGTCTGGGTGCGCCAGGGCGCCTATGGCACGGAGGAGGACGCTGCCGCCGTGTCGACATGGCGCCGCCAGGGCAACACGCTTGTTTTCCCGCGCATCCAGGGCACGGACACCGTCGGTATCGTCGCCGCTGTCGGCGAAGGAGTGTCGCCGGACCGTATCGGCGAACGGGTGATGGTCGATTTCTCGATCTACAATCGCGACGACGATTCGCTCGCCGACATCGACTATATGGGCCACGGCCGCGACGGTGGTTACGCCGAATACCAGGCGGTGCCGGCCGAGAACGCTCATGTCATCGACACCGACATGAGCGATATCGAACTCGCCACCTTCTGCTGCGCCTACCTGACCGGTGAACAGATGCTGGAGCGCGCCGCGCTCAAGGCCGGCGAGCGCGTGCTGGTCACCGGCGCCTCGGGCGGCGTCGGCTCCGGCATCGTGCAATTGGCACGGGCGCGCGGCGCCATCCCCTATGCCGTCGTCGGCAAGGGCAAGGAGCAGGCGGTGCGCGACATCGGCGCAGAGGCTGTCATCACCCGTGGCGTTGCCGACCTGCCGCATGCCGTGAACGAGGCGACCGGAGGCCAGCCGATCGACGTTGTCGCCGACCTCGTTGGCGGTGCCATCTTCAATGACCTCCTGCGTATTCTCAGGCCCGAGGGCCGCTACACCACGGCTGGCGCAATCGCCGGCCCGGTCGTGCAGCTCGATCTCAGGACCATGTACCTGAAGCAATTGCAGCTGCATGGCTCAAGCCAGGGCACGCGCGCGGATTTCCGCCGCATCGTCGGGCACATCGAGGCGAAAAAGATCCGGCCGCTGGTCGGCGGCGTCTACAAGCTCTCCGATTTCCACCATGCGCAAGCGGATTTCATCGCCAAGGATTTCGTCGGCAAGCTGGTGGTGGTGCCGGATGCCATGTGGGGTTCGGCTATCTGAACGACCGATGTCTCAACCCTGCTGGGCCGCCCGCAGCAGCATGCCGAACAGGTCGCGCGGCTCGTCGGGGTCGGCCAGCATGTCGAGTTCCTGATAGAGGCCGGTCGAGCGCAGTTGATCCCTGACGTAACGCAGTGCCGAAAAATCCTCGATGGCGAAACCGACCGAATCAAACAGCGTGATCTGGGTCGCATCGCGCCGGCCTTGTACGGCGCCCGACATCACCTGCCACAGCTCGGTCACCTTGTGATCTGGTGCAAGCTGCTGGATCTCGCCCTCGATGCGCGTCTGCGGCGGATATTCGACGAAGATGTCGGAGCGCAGCAGGATATCGCGGTGCAGTTCGGTCTTGCCGGGACAGTCGCCACCGACGGCGTTGATGTGCACGCCGGAGCCGACCATGTTGTCGGTGAGGATGGTGGCGCACTGCTTGTCGGCGGTGACGGTGGTGATGATGTCGGCCCCTTCTACCGCCTCTTGCGCGGTGCCGCAGGCGACCATGTCGAAGCCGAGGCCGGCCAGATTGCGGATGCATTTTTCGGTGGCCTTGCGATCGATGTCGTAAAGCCTCAGCCTGTCGATGCCGAGCAGCGCCTTGAAGGCTACCGCCTGGAATTCGGCCTGAGCGCCGTTGCCGATCAGCGCCATGCAGTTCGAGCCGGTCGGCGCCAGGTACTTGGCGGCCAGGGCCGACATCGCCGCCGTGCGCAGCGCGGTCAGGATGGTCATTTCCGACAGCAATACGGGGTAGCCATTGTGGACATCGGCGAGCATTCCGAAGGCGGTCACCGTCTGGCGGCCCTCGCGCATGTTCTTGGGGTGGCCGTTGACATATTTGAAGCCATAGACCTCGCCGTCGCTGGTCGGCATCAGCTCGATGACGCCTTCGGCGCTGTGCGAGGCGACGCGCGGCGTCTTGTCGAACAGTTCCCAGCGGCGGAAATCGTCCTCGATGTAGCCTGAGAGTTCGACGAGGAAGCGCTCGACGCCGATCTTCAGCACCAGCTTCATCATATGATCGACGCTGACGAAGGGCACGATGTTGAGATTGGGGATCATTTTTTCTTATCCTTGCCGCATGCAAACGGTCAGTCCTGGCGATGCGCGTTGTGCGTCTTCATCATCATCGCCAGCGCCGGATCGTTTTGCTCCAGCGCCGTGATGGCTTCGCTCGTGTCGTAGAGGCGCTCATCCTGCCCCATCTTGAACTTGGCCTCGAGCCGCTCGATCGGCAGGTCGAAGCCTATGATACCCGGTATACGCCGCTCCATGCCACCTGGCCCGAGCTCGCGCATGCGCCAGCGGTCGTCGCGATCTTTTTGCAGCACGTCGACAAGCTGCAGGAGATGCCTTGCGGTGGCATGATCGTCGAGCGGAACCGGACGCCCATGGCAATGCACGACGGCAAAGTTCCAGGTCGGCGCGCTGTCGCGCACCGGATTGCGCGGATACCAGGACGGCGAGATGTAACCATGCGGACCGTGGAAGATGGCGGCCGTCTCCCTGCCTTCGCTGATCAAGGTGCTGTGCGGATTGGCCCTGGCGAGATGCGAGACCAGCGTTCCATTTTCACCACGGTCGCGATCGAGCACGAACGGAAGATGCGATACGACCAGCCCTTGCGGCCCCGCCGTCACCACCGTCGCGAAGGCCGCGGCCTCAATCAAGCCGAAGACCTCGTCGCGCGACAGCGGTGCAAATTCAGGCTTGGTATACATCAGGTCAGCTTCGCTGGGCGCGGACCGCCGGGATCAGGCCTTGCGGGCGAACCAGCAGCACGGCGATGACACCCGACAGCACGATGGCGTCGCGATAGGGCGCGATCGCTCCCGGCAGTGTCGCTTGCAACAGGACCTCGATGATGCCGAGCAGGAAGCCGCCGGCGACAGCACCGGGCAAGCTGCCTAGCCCCCCGACGACGGCGGCGATGAACGCCTTCAGCACCGGCGTGAAACCCATCAGCGGGTCGACCGAGGCACGCTGCGCAACCCACAGGATGGCCGCCAGCCCGGCAAGCAGGCCGGAGAGCAGGAAGGCGGTGGCGATGATGCGGCTGGCCGGAATGCCCATCAGGCGCACGACGTCGAAATCTTCCGCCGCGGCGCGCATCGCCGTGCCGGTCACCGAGCGGCGAAGGAAGACTTCCAGCGCAATCAGCGCCAGTGCGGAGACGACGATGGAGATGCTGGGACCAACGCCGATGGTGAAATCGCCAAAGGAGAAGGCGCCGGTCATCCAGCCGGGCATGGCGACAGCCTGCGGCCGCGCCGAAATGCCGTTCTGGAATACGACCTTCAACAGGCTGGAGACGGCAAAGCTGGTCAACAGCAGGCTGGTGACGCTGGCGCCGCGCATCGGCCTGAAGGCGATACGCTCCATGGCGACAGCGGCGAGCGCGCCGCAGGAGACGGCGACAAGCACGGCTACCGGGAAGGGAAAGCCGAGCACCAGCGAGGCCAGAAGCGCGTAGCCCGACAGCGTCATCAGCTCGCCATGGGCGAAGTTGATGAGGCCGACGATGGAAAAGACGATCGCCAGCCCGAGCGCCAGCAGCGCATAGACGCCGCCGAGGCTCACCGCATTGATGATCTGCTGCGCGATCATGCTTCTCAAGCTCCCAAATAGGCCTGGCGGACGAGGTCCGAGGAGGCGAGTTCTTTTGCCGTGCCGGCCAGCACCACTTCGCCATTGGCGAGCACGACGGCGCGGTCGGCGATTTCGAGCGCCAGCGCCACATTCTGTTCGACCAGAAGGATGGTCAGGCCCTTGCGGCGCAGTTCGGCGATCAGGTCGAAGACGGTGTCGATCAGTTGCGGGGCAAGGCCGAGCGAGGGCTCGTCGAGCAGGATCATGCGCGGCTTGCCCATCAGCGCGCGGGCGATGGCCAGCATCTGCTGTTCGCCGCCCGACAGATTGCCGCCCTTGACGCGATGGTAGCGGCGCAGGATCGGGAACAACTCCAGCATCTCCTCCTCGCGCAGCCTTGCCTCGGCCGCCGGCTGATGCACCGCGCCGCCGAGACGCAGATTGTCGGCCACCGTCAGGCTGGCGAAGATACGGCGGCCTTCGGGAACCAGCGCGACGCCCTTGCGGGCTATCGCCTCCGGCGCCAGGCCGGTGATGTCGACACCGTCGAAGACCACCTTGCCGGATGCCGCCGGCACCAGCCCGGCGACGGCGCCGAGCGTCGAGCTCTTGCCGGCGCCGTTGGCGCCGACCAGCGCGATGATCTCGCCGCTGCCGACGGTGAGGTCGACGCGGCGCACCGCCTCGACCTCGCCGTACCGGATTTTCAGGGCTTCGACGCTCAGCATGACATCACGGCGCGGGAACGTCGGCAGCGTCGGGGATCAGTGTCTGGACATGCTTGCCCTCGCCGCCCTCGTAGCGCATCAGCGCCACTGGCCGCAACGGCATGCGATCGGTGCCGGCATAGGTGATCTTGCCGGTGATGCCTTCGAAATCCTTGAGGCCGGCGATGGCGTCGCGGATCGCCTTCGGGTCGTCGGAGCCGGCCGTCTTGACCGCCTGGTCGAGGATCAGGCCGATCTCGTAGCCATTGACCTCATAGGTCGATTCCGGTGCGTGGCCGGCATATTTGGTGAAGGCGGCGTTGAAGGCCTCTAGCTTGCTGCCCGGCTCGGCATAGCCGGCCGCGGTGTAGACGACGCCGTCGACCAATTTGCCGAGCGCCTTGATGGTCGGCGTGCCGATGGCATCGGCGCCATAGACCGGGATGGTGACGCCGGCGCCGCGCAATTGCTGGATGAAGGCCGGGAAATCCGGCTCGTAGGCCGCCGTCATGATCAGGTCGGGCTTGTCGGCCAGGCCCTTGATGTTGGTGATCTCGGCGGAAAAGTCGGGCTGGCCCATGCTGAAGGTGCCGCGGCCGACAATGGCGCCGCCCTTCTTCTCGAACACTTTGCCGAAATATTCCGGCAGATTGGCGGTGTAGGTGGAGTCCGGCGAGGTCAGCAGGAACACCTTCTTCTTGCCTTCGGAGACGGCAAAGTCGGCGACCGCCGTCGCCTGCACATTGTCGGCCGGATAGGTGCCGAACATGACGTCGCCGACCGCGCCGGTCAGCACCGGGGCGGAGCCGCACAGCGTCAGGGTCGGAATGCCGAGCGGCTGGGTGAGCTGGCCGGCGGAAATCGAGGGATCGGCATCGCACGGCGTGATCATGATCTTGGCGCCGGCGTCGATCAGCTCCTGGGCGACGGTGGCGGTCTGCGCGGTATCGGAGCGCGTGTCCTTGATCAAAAGCTTGACGGTGTATTTGCCGCCGAGCCCGCCCTTGGCGTTGAGTTCGTCGAGCGACATGCGCAGGCCGGCAAGTGCCGGCTGGTCGTAAGGGGCAAGGCCGCCGGTCTGCGCGGTCGCGGCACCGATGATGATCTCCTCGGCGCTGGCCGTCGAAATGGCGGCGATGCCGAACACGGCAGCGCACAGGGCGGCGCGATGGAGGCGATAGAGGCTTGGCATGTCGGTTCTCCTTCTGGATTTTTATGATTGGTTGTCGTTGCAGGTCATGCGGTCTGGTTTTCAGCTGTTGCGGTCTTGGCACGCGCCGTGCGGCTGCCGAGATAGGCGGCGATCACGGCGGGGTTCTTCTGGACGTCGCCGGGCGTGCCGTCAGCGATGACGCGGCCATGATCGATGACGACGATGCGCTCGCACAAATTCATCACCAGCCGCATGTCGTGTTCGATCAGCACGACGCCGATGCGGCGCTCCGCGCGAACCGTCGATAGAATCGAGACCAGTTCGGCGGTCTCGACGGCGTTCATGCCGGCGGCCGGCTCGTCGAGCAGCAGGAAGCGTGGCCTCAACACCAGGGCGCGTGCCACTTCGAGCCGGCGGCGCTGGCCATAGGCAAGCCTGGCGGCCGGCTGATCGGCAAATCTCTCCAGCCCCATGCGCGCAAGCTCGCTCATCGCCGCCGCCTCGGCATGGCCGAGATCAGGTTCCACCTGGCGTGCTGCGACAACGACATTTTCGAGCACCGTCATGTGCGGAAAAACGCGGATGTTCTGGAAGGTGCGGGCAACGCCGGAGCGGGCGAAGCGAAAGGCCGAAGCCTGCCGCACCGCGCCGCCGACAGACACCGTGCCGGCACTTGGCTTGATATCACCGGCCAGCATGTTGAGCAGCGTGGTCTTGCCGGCGCCATTGGGACCGATAATGCCGGTGATGCTGTCTGTCCCGAAGCTCAAACTGACGTCATCGACGGCAACGACGCCGGCATAGCGGCGCGACAGATGGTCGGCGGTGAGCCGGTCACTCTCGACATGCTGCGGAGGTGCCGCCGAAGCCGTCACGGCCTGGCGTCCCGGCCGGCGCAAAAGGTTGAGCTCACGCTCGCCGAACAGACCGGTCGGGCGCCGCCAGATGACCAGGATCATGGCGATGGCCAGCACGCCCTGGGTCAAGCCGAACAGGACAGGCAGATGCAGGCCGAGCACCTCGCCGCCGCCCTCGAAGCGGCGCACCACTTCGACCAAAACGATGGTGACGATGACGCCGGCGAAAGCGCCGAGCGACGAGGTCATGCCGCCGACGATCAGCATGGCGAGCATGGTGAAGCCGAGGTCGAAATAGAAATCGCGCGGCGAAAACGCGCCAAGGAATTGCGCCATCATGGCGCCGGCGGCCATGGCGGCGACGACGCCCGCCACCCAGGCGGCCAGACGCGCCGTGCGCTGGTCGACGCCGACGGCGGCCGCACCACGCTCGTCATTGGCGGGNAGGCCGAAGGAGGTTTCGCGAAACAACCTCGCCGCCACCAGCGCCACCGAAGCGACAGCGGCAGCCGTCCACAGCCCGACCTCGCGCGGCACGCCGTAAAATGGCTGGCTGCCGCGGGTGATTTCGCGTCCGGCGACCAGCAGCGTGTAGACGATGATCAGCATGGCAAGCGTTGCGATCGAAGCGCTCGATCCGGAAAGCCTGAGCAGCGGCGTGCCGGTCAACAGGCCGACGATGACCGCGAGAGCAAGGACGACGGCCAGCGCCGCGACAAAGGAGAGTTGATGGCCTGCGAGGAATTGCGGCAGGTCGCGCAGCGCCGTTCGCTGCAATGCGGTCGGCATGGTGAGGATGCCCGTAGCGTAGGCGCCGAGGCCGACAAAGGCGGCCTGGCCGAACGAGACGATGCCGCTGTTGCCGGAGAATATCTGCAGGCCAAGCACCGCCGTCAGCATGATCGCTGCATAGGTGACCACACGTTGCATGGCGGCGCTGCCGAAGACAAAGGCGGCAAGCGCCACCAGCAGCAGCACCGCGACCATGCACAGGGCATCGGCGGTGGCGTTGCGAAACGCGGCCGGCATGAGGCCGCGTGAGTTGCTCTCGCTCATCGTCGGCGACGCCATCACGCGGCCCTGAAGCGATCGGGCGAAAACGGCGCCAGGATCGGCTGTGCTCCCTCGGTGACCAGCCTGGCCACGGCCTCGCCGACGGCTGGACCGGTCTTAAAGCCGTGGCCGGAGGATCCGGCAGAAACGACCAGCCCTTCGACCCCAGGCATGGCGCCGATGACAGGCAGATCGTCGGGGCTCATGTCGTAGAGCCCGGCATAGCCGGGGCGGATGCCAAGTTCGGCCATGGCCGGCAAGCGGGTGGCGAAGGTCTCCAGGATCTCGACCGATTCAGCTTCCTCGACACCTTCCATGTAGTTGTCGGGATTTTCGACAAGGCGCGGACGGCCTGCATGCTCATGGCGCAGGCCGGTGCCGCCGCCGGCCCAGGTGCCGGCCAGGATGACGCCGTCATTGTCGGGCCGTGCATAGTTGCAGGAAATGTCGTCGCACCAGGCGAACGGCATGACCTGCCTTGCCTTGCCGGCAGCGTCCAGCACGGCCATCGGATGGCGCTCGACATGCAATGGCAGATCCAGGCCCACTGTCGCCAGCAGCCGGCGCGTCCATGGCCCGGCGGCCAGGACGACGGTACCGGCTTCCAGCACCGTTCCATCGGTCAAGGTGACGCCGGTGATGCGGTCGCCCTGCCGCTGGAGGCTCTCGACCAACGTGTTCTGCATGATCCCAGCACCGTTGGCGCGGGCGGCACGGGCGATGGCGTTGGTGGCGCCGAAGGCATCGGCGTAGCCATATTCCGGCTCCCACAGCGCCATTGCGACATTGTCCAGGACAAAGCCGGGTGCCGCGTCGGCAAAGGCCTGCGGCGACAATGTCTCGATGCGCGCGCCCTCGCCGCGGATGCGTTCGGCTGCCGCCGTCCAACTCACCTTGTTGTCGTTGCCGCAGACCCACATCATGCCGATTTCGGTGACAAAGGATCCTTCGCCCGCGATTTCCGGCAGCGACACCAGGATCTCTCGGCCACGGATGGACAGCTGCGACAGTTCCGGCATCAGGTAGAAGGCGTGCAGCAGCGCCGACGATTTGCCCGACGGGCCGCCGGCGGGGTGGGTCTGCTCGACCAACGTGACCTTCACACCGGCCTTGGCCAGATGATAGGCGGCGCTCGATCCGACAATACCGGCACCGACGACGATGACGTCGCTTCCGTTTCGCATGGCTGTTCCCCACAGTCTCTTGGCTGCTTTCCGACAAGGTAGGGCCAGCGATCACACAATGTCAACATCTCTTCATTGTTGACCAAGATTTAAATCTCTGTAATAAACTCGACAAAACAAGAGAACATGGATTTCGGGGAGGCCCATGGCGATACGCGATGTTCTGATGCGCGGGGATCTTGCGCTGACGCCGTCGGAAGAGAAGATCGTCCGGCTGCTGTTGACGGACTATCCGACCTCCGGCCTCGGCACCGCTTCGTCGCTTGCGCGGCGCGCTGGCGTCAGCGATCCGACCGTGGTGAGGCTGGTCGTAAAACTCGGCTATGAAGGGTTTCCGGATTTCCAGGCGAAGCTTCTGGCCGAAGTCGAGGCAAGACTGCACTCGCCGCTGCTGATGATGGAGGCCAAGCGGCAGAGCGGTTCCAACGACAGCGCCGTGCTGGCCTATCTCGATAGCGTCACCACGGCCTTGCAGAAAGCCACCGCCGCGACACCCATCCAGACATACGAACGGGCGGCCCGCCTGCTGATGGAGGTCAAGGGCGAGGTCGTGCTGGTTGGCGGCCGGTTCAGCCGCCACATCGCCGGCATGCTGGCCGGCTATCTCGTGCAGTTTCGCTCCGGGGTTCGCGATCTTGGTGTGCTCTCCCCGCAGACCTTCGACACGCTCGCCGACCTCGACCGCCGCGACGTGCTCGTCGTGTTCGACTATCGCCGCTATCAGCTTGATGTGATGGCCTATGCGAGCCAAGCGGCGGCGCTCAATGTGCGCATCGTCCTGTTCACCGACCAATGGCTGTCGCCGATATCAGATCTCGCCGAAGTCACCATCGTCAGCCCGCTCGAAGTCGCCTCGCCCTACGACACGCTGGCGCCGGCGATCGCCCAGATGGAGGCGCTGGTCGCCCATATCGTTTCGACGCTGGGCGACGAGGCCCGCGCCCGCATCGAGCGGCTCGAAAGGGTGCGACATGCCAATGCCGTGACGCTCGACAGCGACCCGCAAGAGAACGGCGCGCGCAAGATACCCGGACCCCGCAAGACGCCGGGACCCAAATCAGCAAAGCAGGACGACAAAGCATGACCCAGGCCCTACCCAAACGAGACGAAGCCTTCCGTGCCGGCGAAACGGCACTGCTGCTCGTCGACATGCAGCGCATCTGGCTGGAGCCGGGCGCCGATCCGTCGCATCCGGAGCGTGGCCCCGATCACTATTTCTACCGGCAGACATCCTCGCGGACGATCCCCAACCAGGAGCGCCTGCTGGCCGCGGCGCGGGCCAATGGCGTCGAGGTGCTGCACACCATCATCCAGAGCCTGACCGAAGACGGCCGCGACCGCTCGCTCGACCACAAGCTGACGCCGATCCATATTGCACCCAGCCTCCCCGAGGGACTGCCGGTGGCATCGCTGGCGCCGGTTGGCGACGAGATCATGCTGCCGAAGACGTCGTCGGGCATCTTCAATTCGACCAATGTCGACTATCTCCTCAAGAACCTCGGCATCCGCTATCTCGTCGTGGTCGGCGTGCTGACCGATCAATGCGTCGACATGGCGGTGCGCGACGGCGCCGACCGCGGCTATCTCGTCACCTGCGTATCGGATGCTTGCGCCACCATCACCCAGGAACGCCACGACATCGCGCTCAAGGCCTTCGGCGGCTACTGCTGGGTGGCCGACACCGACACGGTCGTCGACCGCTTCAACGCTTTGGGAAAACCGGCATGACATCGACCGTCGAGCCTCTGGTTGCCGTCGTCACCACGGATCTCTCCGCCGTCACGCGGGGCCGTTTCGTTGCCGAAAGCAAGTTGCAGAAGACCGCCACGACCGGGGTCGGCTGGCTGCAGGCCAATCTGTCGCTGACGCCGTTCAACTCGATCGTCGATCCCAACCCCTGGGGCTCGTCGGGCGACCTGCGGCTGATCCCCGATCTCAAGGCGCGCTTTCGCACGACACGCACCGGATCGGCGACGCCGTTCGACATGGTCGCCGGCGACATCGTCGAGCTCGACGGCAGCCCATGGCTCGGCTGCACCCGCACGATGCTCAAAGAGGCGTCGGCCGATTTGAAAGCCGCGACCGGCCTGTCGGTCATCGCCGCCTTCGAGCATGAATTCAACGTCGCCGACGGCGGCTTCGCGCCGGCGCATTCGATGTCTTTCGCCGCGCTCAGGCGAACCGACCCCTTCGCGCCCAACCTGATGGCGGCGCTCGAGGAGGCCGGCGTCGCACCCGAAGTGGTCATCGCCGAATTCGGCGACGAGCAGTTCGAGGTGACGCACGAGCCGGCGGACGCGCTGACGGCAGCCGACCGCGCCGTCGCCATCCGCGAAATCACGCGCGAACTGGCGCGCAATGCCGGCTGGCGTGCGAGCTTCGCGCCCAAAACCGCGCCAACTGCCGTCGGCAACGGCGTCCACATCCATTTCAGCTTCGTCGACGAGGCCGGCAAGCCGGTGACATACGATCCGGCACTGGCGGGCGGCCTTTCCGCCAAAGCCGGCGCCTTCTGTGCCGGCGTGCTGCGCCATCTGCCTGGAATGACCGCGATGACGGCGTCGAGCGTGTCGTCCTTCTACCGGCTGAAGCCGCACAGCTGGAGTTCGTCCTATACCTGGCTCGCCGACCGCGACCGCGAGGCGTCGCTGCGCATCTGCCCGACAGTGACGATGGGGGGGCGCGATCCGGCGCGGCAGTACAATATCGAGTACCGGGCGGCGGACGCCACCGGCAATCCCTATCTGTCGCTGGCGGCGATTATCCGCGCCGGGCTGGAAGGGCTGAAGGCGGGCCTGCCGTCGCCACCTTTGGTCACCGGCGACCCGACGCTGATGAGCGAGGCGGAGCGCGCAAGTCTCGGTCTGGTGCGCCTGCCCGAAACCCTGCCCGCGGCACTGGACGCGTTGCTGGCCGACGGCACCGTGACGGGATGGTTCGCGCCTGTCTTCATCGAAACCTTCGTCGGCCTCAAGCGACATGAAGCCGAGCGTCTTGCCGGTCTCGATCCGGCCTCCATCTGCGATCTCTACCGGACGCTCTATTGATGACCGCACAGACCGAAAAAGATTGGCCGGAGGCCGTCGAGGTCCTCAACGAGCACGGCCGTTCCGATATCGTGCTGTTGTGCGAGCATGCCTCCAACCACATGCCGGCCGAGTATCGACAGCTCGGCCTCGATGCCAATCATCTGCAGCGCCACATCGCCTGGGATATCGGCGCCGCCGAGGTGACCCGCCTGCTGTCCGCGAAGCTCGATTCACCAGCTTTCCTCAGCGGCTACTCCCGGCTGCTGATCGACCTCAACCGGCCGCTCAATACCCAGGGCAGCATTCCGGTGCTGTCGGAAGACACCGACATTCCCGGCAATGTCGGCATCGACGCGACGGAGCGGACCCGGCGTGCCGAGATCATCTTTTCGCCGTTTCATGACCGGGTGACCGCGCATCTCGACTGCCGGGCACAGGCAGGCCGGCGGACGCGGATCGTGACGATCCATTCCTTCACGCCGGTCTTCCTCGGTGTCAGCAGACCCTGGCATGCCGGCGTGCTGCACGACCAAGCAAGAGATCTCGCCGAAGCGATCCTTTCGGGCCTGCGCACCGACGCCGGGCTCAATGTCGCGGCCAACGTGCCCTATGTGATCAGCCGTGACGCCGACTACGCCGTGCCCATCCATGGCGATGATCGCGGCATCGCCGCCGTCCTCATCGAGATCCGGCAGGACCTTTTGTCGACACGGCGCGGCATCGAGGAATGGGCGGACCGGCTGGCGGCGGCACTGCCGGCGCAGAAGGCGGAGAAAGTGTCGTGAGCAATCTCAGCTTGCGCGAACGTGACGCCGCGACCATCGCCCAGATCGGCAAGCTGCGTTTCTCGCCGCTCAGCGTCATCGGCGGCCGGGGCAACCGGCTGATCGAGGAAGGCGGTCGTTCGCTTCTGGACCTATCGGGATCGGCTGGTCCGGCTGTGCTCGGCTACGGCCATCCTGCGATCGTCCAGGCGGTCGAATCCTCCATTCGCGACATGGCCGGCGCCAGCCTGCTGCTCTACCCGAACGAGCCTGCGGTGTCGCTGGCGGAGCGGCTGCTGGCGATCACTCCGGGAGACGGTGAACGGCGCGTCTGGTTCGGCCATTCCGGGTCTGACGCCAATGATTGCGCGGTGCGCGTGCTGCAGGCGGCCACCGGCCGTTCGCGCTTCATCTCGTTCATCGGCTCCTATCACGGGAATCTCTCCGGCTCGATGGGCATCAGCGGCCATACCGCCATGACCCACACGCTACCCCGGCCGGGCGTGCTTCTGCTGCCTTATCCCGATCCGTTCCGACCGAATTTCAGCAGCGAGGACGTGCTTGCCCTGCTCGACTACCAGTTCGAGACCACCTGCCCGCCGCATCAGGTCGCGGCGGTGTTCATCGAGCCGTTGATGTCGGATGGCGGGCTGATCGTGCCGCCCCCTGGCTTTCTCAAGGCATTGCAGGAGCGTTGCCGCAGGCACGGCATCAAGATTGTCGTCGACGAGGTCAAGGTCGGGCTCGCTCGCAGCGGCATGATGCACTGCTTCCAGCATGAAGGACTGACGCCGGACCTCGTCGTCTTTGGCAAAGGCATCGGCGGTGGCTTGCCACTGTCGGCCGTGATCGGCCCTAAGGAGATCATGGACCATGCGCCGGCCTTCGCGCTGCAGACAACCGCAGGCAATCCGGTGGCGACATCGGCCGGCAACGCGGTGCTGAAGACGATCGAGACGGACGGCCTGGTCGAGCGCTCGGCGCGGATCGGCATGCTGTTTTCCGACGCGCTGCGAGCCCTTGCCGCCAGGCATGAGATCATCGGTGACGTGCGCGGGCGCGGCCTTGCCATCGGCGTCGACCTGGTCAAGGACCGCACGACACGTGAGCCGGTTGCGGCGGCGACCACGGCCAAGATCATCTATCGCGGCTATGAGCTGGGTGCGGCCTTCACCTATGTCGGGTTGAAGGCCAATGTGCTGGAGTTCATGCCACCGCTGACGCTGACGGAAGACGAAGTGGCGGAGGGCGTGGCGATCGTCGACCAGGCGATCGCCGATGTCAACGCCGGCGAGGTCTCGGACGCGGACGTCGCCTCCTTCATGATGTGGTGAACAGAAAGGCGCGGCCACGGCTGCGGCAGAAATTGCCTAGAGCAGTTCACCGTTTCACGGAAACGGCGACCCGCTCTAACTCCTTGTTTTAACGCAATCCGGACGGAAAAGCGTTTCACACTTTTCCTGAAATTGCTCGAGGCAGCCCCGACTGATCGTTGCGCAGCAACTATTCCGCGATACGCACGATCAGCTTGCCGAAATTCCTGCCTTCGAGAAGGCCAAGAAAGGCCTGTGGCGCATTTTCGATGCCATCCACGATATCTTCCCTGTATCGAACCCGGCCGGATGCTATCCAGTCGGCCATCTCGCGGTAGAAGGCCGGGCGCTGGTCGACAAATTCGCGCTGGATGAAACCCCTGATCGTCAGGCTGCGGTGCAGCACTTGCTGCATCAATGTCGGCAACCGGTCGGTGCCGGCATCCGCGATGACGTTGTACTGCGCGATCAGCCCGCAGACCGGCACACGCGCAAACTCGTTCAGCAGCGGAAACACCGCGTCCCAGACAGGACCGCCGACATTCTCGAAATAGATGTCGATGCCGCAGCTGCAAGCTGCCTTCAACTGCTCGGCAAAATCGTCGGCCCGGTGATCGACGACCGCGTCAAAGCCCAGCTCGTCTCGCACGAAGGCGCACTTTTCGGCACCGCCGGCAATGCCAACGGCACGCGCTCCCTTGATGCGCGCGATCTGGCCGACGGCCGACCCGACCGCACCGCTGGCGGCCGCCACGACGACCGTTTCGCCAGGCTTCGGCTGTCCGATGGTGAGCAGACCGGCATAGGCGGTGAAGCCCGGCATTCCGAGCACACCCAGTGCGGTCGTGATGGGCGCCGCCGCGGGATCGAGCTTGCGCAGCCCGACACCGTCGGACAATGCAAAACTCTGCCATCCGGAGTGGGACAGGACGATGTCGCCTTCAGCAAATTCCGGATGGCGAGAGATCATCACACGCGCGACGGTGCCGCCCTCCATCACACCGTCGACATCGACCGGCTTGGCATAGGATTTGGTGGCGTTCATACGACCGCGCATATAGGGATCGAGCGACAGATAAAGGATCTGCAACAGCAGTTCGCCCTCTCCCGGCTGGTCAAGGTCAACCGTCTCGATGCGGAAATGATCCGGCTTCGGCCGGCCTTGCGGTCGCGCCGCGAGCACGATGCGGGTGTTGGACTGGATTGACATGGAGACCTCTCCGCGAAGGATGTTCTACTCGAAAAACCGGCTGGGCGGCCGCTTCAGGCCGAGATTCTTGCGCAGTGTCGACCCCTCATATTGCCGCCTGAAGATGCCTCGCCGTTGCAATTCCGGCACCACTTTCTCGGCAAAATCATCGAGCCCTGCCGGCAGGTAGGGAAACATGATGTTGAACCCGTCGGAGCCCTCGGCAACCAGCCATCCCTCCATTTCGTCGGCGATTGTTTCAGGCGTGCCTACAAAAGCAAGCCCGGAATAGCCGCCCAGCCGTTGCGCAAGCTGCCTGACGGTCAGGTTCTCCTGGCGTGCCAGTTCGATGACGCGCTCGCGGCCGCTCTTGCTGGCATTGGTTTCGGGAATCTCCGGCAAGGGCGCGTCGGGATCAAAACCGGACGCATCATGTCCGATCGCGATCGACAGCGAGGCGATGCCGCTCTCGTAATAGACGAGGCTGTCGAGCTTGGCCCGTTTGGCCTGCGCGTCCTCGACGCTGTCGCCGACCACGACAAAGGCACCGGGCAGGATTTTGATGTCGTCGCGCGAGCGGCCAAGTTTCTCCGCACGGCCTTTGACGTCGGCGAAGAAACGCTGCCCCGAGGCGAGATCGGCATGGGCGGCGAAAATGACTTCCGCCGTTTCGGCAGCCAGCTGTCGCCCCGCCTCCGAGGCGCCGGCCTGGACGATGACCGGCCAGCCTTGGATAGGCCGCGCAATGTTGAGCGGACCGCGCACCGAAAGATGCTCGCCCTTATGGTCGAGCACATGCAGCTTTGCGGGGTCGAAATAGAGCCCGCTTTCGGCGTCGCGGATGAATGCATCGTCGGCGAAGCTGTCCCACAGGCCGGTGACGACATCGTAGAATTCCCGTGCCCGCCGATAACGCTCATCATGCTCGACATGCTCGTCGAGGCCAAAGTTCAGCGCCGCGTCAGGGTTGGACGTGGTGACAATGTTCCAGCCGGCGCGTCCACCGCTGATATGGTCCAGCGAGGCGAAGCGGCGAGCAACATGATAGGGCGCGTCGAACGTCGTCGATGCGGTAGCGACCAGCCCGATATGGTCGGTGACGGCGGCGAGCGCCGACAGCAGCGTGAATGGCTCGAACGACGTGACCGTGTGGCTGCGCCGCAACGCCTCGATCGGCATGTTGAGAACGGCCAGATGGTCGGCCATGAAGAACGCGTCGAATTTCGCCGCCTCCAGCGTCTGGGCGAAGCGTTTCAGATGCGCGAAATTGAAATTGGCATCGGGATAGGCGCCCGGGTAACGCCAGGCGCCGGTGTGCAGACTGACGGGGCGCATGAAGGCGCCGAGGCGCAATTGTTTTCGTGTCATATGGCGGATATCTCGGACGTTGGAGATTGAACAAATCTCGACGAGGATCGACCTCCATCAAGGCACGGGGAAGGTATTGCGTTCCCCCGCCACGCGCTTCCGCAGCATTCGCTTCCCCTCCGCCAGCGCAAAATGGCACAGCGCTCCGCCGGCGAGCTTTATGGGCTCAGTGTCGCTGCGACCGGCGCAGATATGTCTCCAGCCAGAGGCTGTAGCGTGAGCCGCCGAAGCACAGCACGAAATAGATCAGCGCAGCGAACAGATAGGCCTCGTCGTAGTAGCCGAGCCACTGCGGATCGGCCGCCGAGGATCGGGCCGCATTGAGCAGGTCGAAAATGCCGATGACGGCAAGCAGCGATGTCGCCAGCAGGAAGCCGATCGCCAGATTGACCATGCCGGGAATGACCAGACGCAGCGCCTGCGGCAGGACAACGAGCTGCATCGTGCGCCAATAGCCGAGGCCAAGCGCGGTCGCGGCTTCGTGCTGGCCCGCCGGGATCGCCTGGAGGCCGGCGCGAACGACTTCGGCGACATAGGCCGACCAGAACAGCGTGATCATGATCATCGCCCGGACATTCTTGTCGATCAGCTGGCCATTCGGGATGGCCATTGGCAGGATGAGCATCGCCACATAGAGGATGGCCACCATCGGCGTGCCACGCATAAGTTCGATAAAGGCGATCGCAAGCGTGCGCAGCCCGCCCATGCCGGAACGCCGCGCCAGGGCAAGCAGGATCGCCAGCGGCGTCGCCAGTCCGAAGCAGACCGACCATACGAACAGCGTCACGGCCAGCCCGCCCCACTGGTTCGATGGGACGGCGGGAGGCACCAGCGTGCCGGACATCAAGATCCAGCTGGCGACGACGACGACAGGCCAGGCGACGAGCAATCCCTTGCGCCAAAATCGCGGCTGAGCGGTGATGACGAGGAGCCCCAGCAGCAGCACCATGACGACGAGCGGGCGCCATTGCAGCGCCGGCGGATAGAAGGCGAACAGGATGAAGCGGAATTTCGCCCCCACGAACGCCCAGCATGCGCCGTTGGCGAGTGCACAGTCGGCTGAGGTTCCGGTCCATGTCGCGTCGAATACGCCCCAGCGCAGCAGTGGCGGTACGATCCAGCCCAGCAACGCCACTGTAACCAGGGTGATGACTGAATTGAGCGGGGTGCCGAAAAGCCCGATCTTCAACGTCCGCAGCGTTGCCGACGATCGCCACGGTCGTAGGTAAACAGCGTCGGAGATGCTCATGTCCTCGCAATTCCTCTGAGAGCGACACGCCGGTTGTAGTGGTTCATGGCGGCCGATACGGACAGGTTGATCGCCAGATAGATGCCTATCAGCAGTGTCAGCGCTTCCAGCGACTGCCCGGTCGTGTTGGCGGTGGTGTTGATGATGCTGACGAGATCAGGGTAGCCGATGGCAACCGCAAGGCTGGAATCCTTGGTCAGGTCCAGGTAGCTGGACGTTGTCAGCGGCGTGATGACGCGCAAGGCCTGCGGCAGCACGACGAGCCGCATGATCTGGCCGCTGTGCAGGCCAAGCGCCCGGGACGCTTCCCATTGGCCACGGTCGACCGACTGGATGCCGGCTCGCACGATCTCGGCGATTGCCGCCGAAAACTTGACCACCAGGCCCGTCAACAGTGCCGTGAATTCCGGCGTCAGATTGTAGCCGCCGCGAATGTTGAAGCCAGCCAGCGCCGGTATCTCCCAGCTCGCACCGGCTCCGGTTAGAGGAAAGGTCAGCACAACGCCAGCCAGCAGCCCCGCGGTTGCGATGCCCAGCCGCCTGGCAGGCAAGCTGCCCTCGCGCCGCGCCCTCCAAAGGAAAGCCATATAGGCCAAGGCGAGGCCGACAAGCAGCCAGAGCGTCGGCGCCGACACACCATGAAAGGCGAGCCCGGGAACGAACACGCCCCGGTTGGTGAGGAAGAAACTGCCGAAGACCGAGAGCGCCTGGCGTGGCGAGGGAAACGATTTTGCCAGCGAAATCCAGAAGAACAGCTGAAGCAGAAGCGGCGTGTTGCGGACGATCTCGACATACCAGCGCACGAGCGCGGCCAGCAACAGATTGCCTGAGAGGCCGGCAACACCGAGAGCAACGCCGAGGATCGTGGCGAGCAGACATCCAAGCGCTGCCACCGTCAGCGTGTTCAGAAGACCGGCCAGGATCGCGCGCGCATAGGGGTCGCCCGCCCTGAAGGCGATCGGCGCCTCGCCGATCTCGAAATTCGCCGGCCTGCCGAGGAAGTCGAACCCCGGCGTGATGCCGATGCGCGCCATGGTCGCGGCGGTGTTGTGGCCGAGCAGCCAGAACAGGGCGATGACAGCCGCGATCACCGCGATCTGGGTCAGCGGCCAGTCGCCCCACCACCTGGACACCTTGCGTAACATGCCGGGTCCGTCTGGACCCGGCACGGTTTCGTCCGTCAATGACATTGGGTGAAGGGTCTCAGCGGAACGGCGGTGAGTACAGCAGACCACCGTTGGTCCACAGGCTGTTGTAGCCGCGCTCCCAACCGAGCGGTTTCAGGTTCCGGTCATAGATTTCGCCGTAATTGCCGACAGTCTTGACGATATTATAGGCCCATTTCGGATCGAGGCCGATCGCCTGGGCGAGCGACGGGTCGACGCCGAGAAAGCGCTGGATGGCCGGATCCGGCGATTTCAGGAACTCGTCGACATTCTTGCTGGTGATGCCCCATTCCTCGGCCTGGATGGTTGCGTTGACCGTCCAGTTGACGATTTCGAGCCAGCGGTCGTCGCCACCGGCGATTGCCGGTGCGAGCGGCTCCTTCGACAGCCGCTCGGGCAGGATAATGTAGTCATCGGGCTTCTTCAGCTGGGTCCGCTTGCCAACGAGATCGGACGAGTCCTGCGTGATGGCGTCGACGCGCCCTGTCTCCAGCGCGTTGATGAATTCGCCGGTGTCCTCGATCGTCACCGGTGTGAACTTCTTGCCGGTCTTGCGGAAGAAATCGGCGATGTTCAACTCGCCGGTCGTACCGCTCTGAACGCCGATCGTGGCACCGTCCAGGTCGGCAGCCTTGGTGACGCCGAGGTCCTTGCGCACAAGGATGCCCTGGCCGTCGTAGAAAACCGTCGGACCGAAATGGAAGCCGAGCTGGAAGGCACGCGTGATCGTCACCGTCACGCCCGACAGCAGAATGTCGAACTCACCGGCCTGGAGCGCCGGCAGGCGCTGCTGCGGCGAAGAGTTGGTGAACTCCACCTTGTCCGGGTCGCCAAAGACAGTGATCGCCAGGGCGCGTCCATAGTCGGCGAAGAAGCCTTGCCAGCGACCGTTGCTGTCCGGCGAGAAGAAACCGGGTGTCGTGCCGACACCGACCTTGATGGAGCCACGCTCCTTGATCTTGTCGAGCGTCGGGCCCGCATAGGTCGCGGTCGAAAACAATCCCGCCGCCACCACCAGCGTCGTCGCCAGTGCCGTCCTCCAACCGGCGCCAAGCCGCGTTGCAATCGTCATGTCAGTCAACTCCTGAGGTTCATTGTTGTCAGCCGATCGCGGAACGTCCCCCGCTCTGTTCGACTGCCCCGAAGTTAACTCTATATTTTTTGTATACTAAGGAACGGCAATCCATTTTTTTGCCTGTCCGGAAAGCAGATTGCTTCGAAAATGCACATTGGCGGCGAATGCGAACCGCGCCGTTCCCGAATGGATTGCTTATGCGAAGGATATGTTCGCGCCGCTGAAGATGGAGATCGCGCGGCAAAAAATGGCCGGGCCCGAATACGGCCCGGCCAATAGAAGGTCAAAACCTTCAGAGGGGAACACCGTCCAGCGGAATGGGAGGAAACCGCCGAACGATTTTACCTTTTTGGGCTTATTTCGAAGCCTTGGCGACGAATGGCATTCCAAAAAACAAGTGAAACGGCAAAAATTCGTGCGCCGCTGAGCTCACGAACCCGCCGTTCCGGTCTCGAGAATATCGGCATAGTGGCGGCGTGCCACGTCCGGATGGGAACGCAGCCGGCTTTTGAGTACATTGGTGCCGACATCGCGGAACAACGGGTTGTCGGGATCGCTTGCCGGTCCGCGCGCCTGCGCCGCCAGTTCCTCGGAAAGGCCGAGAAGCGGGATGGTCGCATCGAGCCGCGCGCTGAAGAAGAACGGGACGGAAATCCGCTCGACGCCGGCAGGCGGCGTCACGACGTGGTGCACGGTGGCCCGCAGATAGCCATTCGATGCCAGTTCGAGCAGTTCGCCGATGTTGACGACCAGCGTTCCCGCCAGCGGATCCACATTCACCCAGCTTCCGTCATATTCGACCTGCAGCCCCTTGTTGTCGTCCTGCAGCAGCAGGGTCAGGAAGCCGCCATCCTTGTGCGCGCCAACGCCCTGGTCGCCTTCGGTCGCGTCACGGCCGGGATAACGCACGATCTTCATGCGATGATTGGGCGAGTCCCGGTAGATCGCGTCGAAGGCGTCCTCGGGCTGATCGAGCGATAGTGCGAAAGCTTTCAACAGCCGAATCGCCACCGCGGTCGCCTTGGCCTGCCATGCAAGCAGTGCCGGCTTGAGCTCCGGCAATGCAGACGGCCACTGGTTCGGTCCCTGCAACCTTGTCCATGGTGCAATTCCAGGTCCCTGCGCTATGGGCTGGCGCTCGACGCCTAAATCGAGTTGCTCACGCCAATCGGCCGCGCCCCTGGTCAGTTCGCCGCCGGCGCGGGTGTAGCCGCGGAACTGCTGGGATTTGACCATTTCGATCGCCAGCTTGTCGGCCTCCGGCAGCGCGAAGAACCGGCGCGAGGCATCGAGCACGTCGTCGATCTCCGAGGCGGAAATTCCGTGGCCGCTGAGGTAGAAGAAGCCAACGTCTCGCGCCGCCGTGCGCAGGTCCAGGAGAAAGGTACGATATTCGGAGGCACCTTGTTCGAGACGGCTCAGATCGAGCACCGGCACAATTCTGGGCATGGTCAGGTTCCTTCTTTTTTCTGCTTTGGATTTTGCATGAAGCTCCCCCACAGAAGCGCGAAGCTGGAAATGATCGCTCCGGCCCACAACAGTTCGGGCGAATAGCGCCGGATGCCGAGGAAATGCCAAGTCTTGCACAACGACATGGCAAGCGAGCAGCGGTCAGACGTCTGCAGCAGACATGGCAGGGTGCGCTCGATTGGAAATCCGGTGTTCGACATGACCTGTGCGTAGACGATCGCCCACCAGACGAGAGCAATGAGCGTCAGGACAATTCCCGCCGCTTCCAGCCAGCGCGGCGAAAACAGTTTTCTGACCGATGCCGACGTATTTTCGGTCATGCCGAGAACCCGAGAATCTCGAGGATNAGCGCGGCGAAAACAGTTTTCTGACCGATGCCGACGTATTTTCGGTCATGCCGAGAACCCGAGAATCTCGAGGATGTGCTGGCGTTGGGCTACGATGCGCGGATCGTCACGCCGCCGGGGGTAGGGCAGATCGACCGCGACCTCGGCCTTGATGCGTGCCGGGCGCTCGGTCAGCACGATGACGCGCCCGGACAACAGCAGCGCCTCTTCGACATCGTGGGTGACCAGAATGACCGTGTATTCGGCCTGCCGCCAGAGCGCCAAAAGCTCCTCCTGCATGGTCAGCCGGGTGAGTGAGTCCAGCCGGCCCAGCGGCTCATCGAGCAACAGCAGGCGCGGGTCGTTGATCAGGGCACGCGCCAGCGCGGCGCGTTGCGCCATGCCGCCGGACAGCTGGTGCGGAAAGGCGGAGGCGAAAGCCTCGAGCTTGACCAGGCGAAGCGCACCATCGATCCGCTTCTGACTGCCAGGCAGGACGCCGCGCGCTTCCGGCCCGATGGCGACATTGTCGCGAACGGTCCGCCACGGAAACAGCGTCGGGTCCTGAAACACCAGGACGCGCGACGGATCCGGTCTGGCGACGATTGTCCCGTTTGCCAGCACCTCACCGCTGCTTGGCCGTTCCAGCCCTGCCGCCAGCCGCAGCAGGGTCGACTTGCCGCAGCCGGACGGACCGAGCAGCGCCACGAACTCGCCTGGCGCCACGGCCAGGTCGATCTGGCGCAGCACCGGCAAGGGTTGCCCATCCAGATCGTACTGATGCGAGACGCCGTGAAAGTCGACGGAAAGACCGGCAGAGTTATCGACCGCGACGCGAGTGGTGCCGAAGGCTACCATTGTACGACACCCTTCTGCCAACCGAGCAGCCGGTCGCGCGCGACGAACAGCAGCTTGACCAGACCCGAGCAGAGCAATGCCATGACGATCAGCATCGCGTAGACGTTGGCGTAGGCCGAATAGGCCGTCTGGAACTGCAGATACCAGCCCAGACCGTATTTCGCGCCGAGCATTTCGGCGACCACCAGCACGGCAAAGGAATAATACAGCCCCATGAACAGGCCGACGAAGACATGCGGCAGAGCGGCCGGTATCGCCACGCGAAGAACCAGATAGCGGCTGCTGGCGCCAAGCGTACGCGCCACGTCGTAGAAGGAGCGGTTGACCGAGTTGACGCCCGACGCGGTCAGGATCGCGACCGGTATGCCGGATGCAAGCGCGACCAGGAACAGGCTCGCCTGGAACGTCGTGGGGAACAGGAAGAAGGTTGCCGGGATCCAGGCGCTCGCCGGCACGGGGCCGATCAGCTTCAGCACCGGCATGCCCCAATAGGCGAAGTTTTTGGACCAGCCTAGCGCCACGCCGCCGATGAAGCCGACAATGATGCCGCTGAAGAAGCCGATGGTCCACAGCCGCGCGGTGTAAGCGATGCAGATGAGGATGCGTTGCCAGTCGACGATATAGACATGCAGGAGGCCGTGCGGCGGCGTGAAGAATGGTTTCGGCATCCAGCCGAGCTTGGCGGTGATCAACTCCCAGACCGCGAACCAAAGGCCCAGCACAATCAGCCATGGACCGTAGTGCATCAGCCCGCGGCCAAATCTGCCAAGCTTTTCGACGCTGAATGCAAGACCGGCCAGGATCATCGCTCCGGCGACCAGCAGGGCGACGAAGACATCGCGGCTACCCCACGGAACGACATCGGGGAAGGCAATCGTGACAATGGCAGCGAGCAGCCAAGCCGAGGCGGCATAGAGCCCGTGCTTCCACACCGGCCCGGCAGAAGCGGAAGAAACACTCTTTTCGCCTGCGTCCTCGTCGATCGCTGCGCTCATCACCGCAACCGTCAGGCCAGAATGTCGACCGTCACCCGCTGCGCGAGTTCCGCCGGGTCGGTGGTGGGATCGAGCACCTTGATCAGCGACAGATCAGCGGCCGCATGCTTCACCTGATCCTGCAGATCCTTGCCGACCGGATGGTTGTGCAACACCCATGACGCAATCTCGTCGCGGATATCTTCAAAGGGGAAACCCGGGTTGAGATTGTCGACGAACCACTTTGCCACCTCATCTGGATGCGCCGCGGCATATTCGTGGATCTCGATGTCGGCCTCGGCCAACCGCCGGATGGCATCCTTGTTGGCATCCAGGAAAGCCGAATTGACGCCAAGCACACAGCAGACTGCACCTTCGAACGAGCCGGTTTGCGTGTTGGCGACTTCCACAAGGTCGAACTTCTTCTTGTGGGAATAGGCCCACGGATCGAGATGCGCCAGCGCATCGGCCTGACCCTTGCCAACCGTTTCGCCGACCAGATCGAACGGCACGTTGAGCCAGTTCACATCATTTTCGGGATCGAGGCCTGCCTTGGCCAGCGCAACCTGGAAGGAGTGCTTTGGCGGGCTGGCGACGTCATAGGAGACGATGGTCTTGCCCTTCAGACCTTCGAGCGTGGTGACGCCGGAGGCCTCGGACGCCAGCAGCCTTGTACAGCCGCCATGTGAGCCGACGAACAGCTTGACGTCCAGCCCCTGCTCCAGCGGCTTGACCCAGTCATAGAGCAAGCCGGCGCCGGCATCCGTCTTGTTGGTGGCGATCGACTGGATCAGCGTCTGGCCGCTGGCACCTTGATAGTAGAGTTCGATGTCGAGATCATGCCTGGCATAGATGCCCTTCGAAAGGGCGAAGGCGATCGGCGAATGGCAGGCCGCGAACTCGGTCCATGACAACCGCACCTTGGTCGCATTGCCGGCTATGGCGTAGCTGGTCGGCCTGGCGAGCAGGGCCACAGCCGCGGCGCCAACACCGAGTGTGCCGGCGGCGCGCAACACGCCGCGCCGCGAGATCTTCGATGTTGCCCCGATTTTCCTGCTGGAAGTCATTGTACCCTCCTGTGACCGGATCGATGTGGAGCCGACGATTTGTTCGCCAGCAGAAATGCCTCAGGCGGCCTTCAATTCGCGATCGCCGACGGCCTGATCGAGCGCCTGTTCAAGATCGCGAATGATGTCGTCAGGATGCTCGATGCCGACGGAAAGCCTGACATAACCGGGCGTCACGCCGGTCGCGAGCTGCTCTTCCGGCGAAAGCTGCGAGTGGGTCGTGGTCGATGGATGGATAGCCAGCGAGCGCGCATCGCCGATGTTGGCGACGTGATAGAGCAGCTTCAACCCGTTGATGAAGGAACGTCCAGCCTCGCGGCCATCCTTGAGTTCGAACCCGACCAGCGCGCCGTAGCTGCCCTGACGGAAATAGGCGTCGGCCCGGCGCTTGCTCTCGCCGCTTTGGTAGCGTGGGAAGATGACGTTGCTTACCTTTGGATGACCGCGCAGAAACTCCGCCACCTTGATGGCGTTCTCATTGTGTTGACGGAGGCGCAAGGGCAGCGTCTCCAGGCCCTGCAGCAGCTGGAAGGCATTGAACGGGCTGATCGCGGCACCGACGTCGCGCAGAAGCACGGTGCGGATGCGCAGTACATACGCCACCGGTCCAAGCGCTTTGGCCGCCTCGACCCAAACCTTGCCGTGATAGCTTGGATCGGGCTGGTTCAGCGTCGGGAAGCGTTCGGCATGGTCTTCCCATGGGAAGTTGCCGCCATCGATGACGATGCCGCCGATCGAGGTTCCGTGGCCGCCAATGTATTTCGTCGCCGAATAGACCACGACAGCCGCGCCATGGTCGAACGGCCTGATGCTCAGCGGTGCCGCGGTGTTGTCGACGATCAACGGCACGCCGAGCGACCGGCCGATGTCAGCGACTTCCTTGATCGGGAAGACTTGCAGCTTCGGATTGGGCAGCGATTCCGCATAGTAGGCGCGTGTCCGCGCATCGGTGGCACGGCGGAAATTCTCAGGGTCGGACGGATCGACGAACCGTACTTCCACCCCCAGGTGCTTCAGGGTCGCGGCAAAAAGGGCCCAGGTGCCGCCATAGAGATCGGTGGCGGAGACGATGTTGTCGCCGGCGCCGGCAAGGTTCAGCACCGAATAGGCTGAAGCCGCCTGGCCGGAGGACACAAGAAGGGCAGCAGCACCCCCTTCCAGCGCCGCGATGCGGGTCTCCAGCGCATCCTGCGTCGGGTTCGAGACGCGCGTGTAGATATGGCCGATCTCATCGAGGGCGAACAGCCGGTCGGCATGGCCGGTGTCCTGGAACTGGTAAGACGTGGTCTGGTAAATAGGTACGGCAACGGCGCCGGTGGCGGGATCGGCGCGCCAGGAGCCGCCGTGAAGGGCAAGGGTCTCGGGAGAAAGATTTTCCAGGGTCATTTATCGTTCCTTCCTGATGGTTGTGGCGGTCAAGCGACCGGGACAGCTTCGGCGCGTGCCTGGACGGCCAGCAGATCGGCGTGATGGCGCCGCGCGACGTCGGGATGCGAACGCAACCGGCTCTTCAGCGCGTTTTGCCCGGAATTGCGGTAGAGCGGATTCTGCGGATCGCGGGTGACCCCGTTCGCCTGCGCCTTCAGGTGCGGCGCCAAATCCAGGAGCGGAATCTCGGCATCGAACGGAGCGCCGAGGAAGAAGGCGACCGACAGCCGGTCGGTGCCGGCTGGCGGCGTTACGACCCGGTGCACGGTGGCCTTCAGGTAGCCATCGGTCGCCATTTCCAGCAGTTCGCCGATGTTGACGACAAAGGTGCCGGCGCGCGGCTCGGCGTCAATCCAATCGCCATCGGCGCTTTCGACCTGCAGCCCCTTCTGCCTTTCCTGCAGCAGGAGCGTCAGGAAGCCGCTGTCCTTGTGCGCACCGACGCCTTGCTCGCTTTCGGTCGCGTCACGGCCGGGATAGCGGATGATCTTGATGAGGTGGTTCGGCGTGCCGGCATAGATGGCTTCGAAAGCACCCTCATCCTGCTCCAGGACAATGGCAAAGGCTTTCAGCAGGCGCGTCGAAAGATCGGTGAGGCGATCCTGCCACTCCAGCAGAAGCGGCTTCAGCTCGGGCAAGGCGGTCGGCCATTGGTTTGGTCCCTGCAGGCGCGTCCAGGCCGGCAACGAGGCATTGCGCGGCAGCGCCGGTGCCTCCGAGCCGATGTCGACCTGCTCGCGCCAGTCCCTCTGGCCTTTCGTCAGTTCCTGTCCAATCCGGTTGTAGCCGCGGAAATGCGGCGAGTTGACCATCTCTATCTGGAGCTTGTCCTTGTCCGGCAAGGCAAAGAAACGTCGTGACGTGCCAAGCACATCGTCAATCAGCGATTGTGCGATGCCATGTCCGGTCAGGTAAAAAAAGCCAACATCCCGTGCAGCGCGCCGCAGTCCCTCGATGAATTCTTTGCGAGATGCCGGATCGGCTTCATAGCGGGAAAAATCCAGCACCGGAATCGTTTGTTTACCAGCAGAACTGCTCATTTCGACCTCTTGTTTGGTGATCGAAGCGTCGCACCGCAGGCGATGGAAACAAAGAAAACGCCATCCCTTTCGGTGGCAGGTGGGGAAATTCCAGTATCGCTCGGGCAAGACGGACAGCGCGTTTTTGTTAATTCTACAAGATTGGTAGATTTGCCCTGCGACCGGTATCACGCCTCTATTCCGCGGCGGCCCGGTCGATCTGGCTGCGGCTCCGCTCCCAGGACAGGCCTGGGACCGCCGCCAGCAGCGCACGCGCATAGTCGGATCCGGGACGTGTCAAAACCTGTTCGGCGGGACCGTCCTCGACGATCTTGCCGCTCTGCATGACGACGATGCGGTCGGCGATCGCCGAGGCGACACGAAGATCGTGCGTGATGAACAGCATCGACAGGCCAAGATCGCGTTTGATTTCCGCCAGAAGGTCGAGAATCTGCGCCTGTATCGAGACATCCAAGGCCGAGACCGGCTCGTCGGCGACGAGCAGGTCGGGCTCAAGCATGAGTGCTCGCGCCAGGCCAATACGCTGCCTTTGGCCGCCTGAAAAGGCATGCGGGAAACGATCGGCCGCACCGGGGTCAAGTCCGACGCGGACAAGGAGGCGGGACATGCTCTCCTCCGCCCTCTCGCGTGAAAGGCCGTTGACTATGGCGGCTTCGGTAAGGATGCGGCGGACGCGATGGCGCGGATTGAGGGAGGCGAACGGATCCTGAAACACCATCTGGATACGCGGACGTAAAGTGCGCTCCCGTGTCGTGCCGGCGAGATCGCCACCTTCGAAGCTCAGGCTGCCTTCATCCCAGTCGGCCAGTCCGACGACGCATTTGCCGAGCGTCGTCTTGCCCGAACCGGATTCACCGACGAGGGCCACCGTCTCGCCGCGCCCAATCGTCAAATTGACACCGTCCAGCGCCTTGGTGGCGGAGGCCTGTCGCCGCCAAGGCGCGCGGCGATCACGATAGGCCTTGCTCAGCCCGCGGACAACGAGAAACGGATCCCCTGCGTCCCGTCTTTGAATTGCACTGGTATGAAGAACCGGAACGGCTTCGATCAGGCGGCGTGTGTAGGGCTGCGATGGCGCTTCGAGGACGTCGTCTGCTCTGCCGCTCTCAATCACCCGGCCCTCCTTCATCACCACGACGCGATCGGCGATATCGGCGACCACGCCGATATCATGGGTGATGAACAGAACGGCGAGGCCGAGCCTTTCGCGGATTTCAAGGATCAGCCGCAGGATTTCCGCTTGCGTCGTGACGTCGAGCGCGGTGGTGGGTTCATCGGCGATCAGCAGGTCCGGATCATTGGCGATCGCCATGGCGATCATCACCCGTTGCCGCTGTCCGCCCGAGAGTTGGTGCGGGTAGCGGTGAATGATCGTCTCGGGATCCGGAAGCCTGGTTGCCCGCGCCAGTTCCAGCACGCGAGCGGTGCGCGCCTTGCGGTCGCCGTCATCATGCGCGGCGAGCGCTTCCTCGATCTGGCGGCCGATGGTCAGCACCGGATTGAGCGCGCTCATCGGTTCCTGGAAGATGAAGCCAATGCGCTTGCCGCGCAGCAGGCGGAACGAAGCCTCGCTGATCCCGGCAATGTCGCGGCCATCGAAACGGATCGCACCGGCGGCGATCCGGAGCTGCTTGGCAGGCAACAGGCCGGCAATGGCCGCGGCCAATACCGATTTGCCGGACCCGGATTCGCCGACCAGGCAGAGCACTTCGCCACGATCGATACGCAACGACACGTCTTCGACGGCCAATGCTCGATCGGCGTGCTCCGGCAAGGCGATGGAGAGACCCGCGATCTCGACCAGAGCCGTCATGCGCGCCCACCGCGATTGCTGTTGCGAGGGTTGAGCCAATGGTTCAGGCCGTCGCCGACGAGGTTCAGGGAAAGAACGGTGAGGAAGATCGCCAGGCCCGGAATGGTCGACAGCCACCAGTTGACGCGAAAGGCGGTCCTGCCGGTGCCGAGCAGATAGCCCCAGGAGACGAACTCGCGATTGCCCAGACCAAGGAAGCTGATGCCCGATTCGATCAGGATGACGGTCGCCGTCATCAACGAAGCGGCAACGATCACGGGCGACAGCACGTTGGGAAGGATGTGCCCCCAGATGATCCGGGCAGTCGACAGCCCGCCAACCCGTGCCGCCCGCACGAAGTCCTGGTTGACGAGGCTCAGCACCTCGGCCCGGACCAGCCGGGCGATCTGCGGCCAGCTGACGATTGCGATGGCCAGGATGATCGAAGCCAGCGAAGGCGCGACGATCGCAACGATGACGACCGTCAGCAGGAAGCTCGGGATGGTCTGGAAGAACTCGGTGAACCGCATGGCGACGTCGTCGACCCAGCCGCCGAAATAGCCGGCGACAGCACCTATCGCCGTGCCGAAGGCGACGGCGAGCAGCGTCACCGCCAGAGCGATCAGCAGCGTGACCTGCGCCCCGTGGGCGATGCCGGCCGCAAGATCACGGCCGAGCATGTCGGTGCCGAACAGATGACCCGGGCTGAAGGGCGGCAGGTTCGGGCGCGCAACCATGCGCCAGGGATCGCCCGGAAAGAGGATACCGGCGAAGATCGCCATCAGGAGGATCGCGATCAGGATCAGCGCGCCGGCGACGGCGCCCGGATGCCTAAGGAACGGGGTTCGCGGCAAGGCCATCGCCTCAAGCTCCCATTTCGATGCGCGGATCGGCGGCAACGTAGAGAAAATCCGCGGCCAGGTTGATGACGACGACGATTGTCGAGGTGATGAAGAAGATCGCCAGCAAGAGGTTGTAGTCCCGCTGCATGAGGGCATCGAAGGCGAGACGCCCGACGCCCGGCCAGGCGAACACCGTCTCGATCAGGATCGACCCGCCAATCAGTTGTCCGGCCTGCAAGGAGGCGAAGGTGATGATCGGCAGCAGCGCGTTCCTCAGCACATGCTGGCGCCAGATCAATCCCGGTTTCAGGCCCTTGGCCCTGGCGGTACGGACAAAATCGCGATCGAGCACGTCGAGCACCGAGGCGCGCGTCACGCGCATGTAGATGGCCATGTAGAACAGGCCGAGCGTCAGAGCCGGAAGAATGAGATGAACGGCGACATCCCCGACAAGCGAGAGATCCGACCCGCCCTCGCCCACCGTCTGCATGCCGTAGGACGGCAGCCAGTTCAGCCAGACCGAAAACAGCAGGATCGCCATCAGGCCGGTCCAGAACAGCGGCATGGCAAAGAACATCACCGAAATGCCGGTCAGCACGGTGTCGAGCAGACTGCCGGCGTGCCGAGCGGCGATAGACCCGAGCGCAATGCCGGTCCCCAACGCAAAGCAAAAGGCGGTCAATGTCAGAAGCAGTGTGGCCGGCAGCCTTTCCGCGATGATATCGACAACAGGACGCTGGTCGCGGTAGGATTGGCCGAAGTCGAGACGCGCCAGCGACTTGGTGTAGATCCACAATTGCTCGGGCACGGAGCGATCAAGCCCGAGATCGTGGCGCAGTTCCGCGACAAAGGCCGGGTCGGCCGCACCCTGGTCTCCGGCCAGGACGGATGCCGCATCTCCCGGTGCGAGGCGCAGCAGCACGAAGTTGAGCACGATAACCCCAAACAGGATGAGAACCGCGCGGGCGGCCCGTCCCGTCAGGAAGCCAAGACGATCCATCCTACCCAGCCCCGCCAGCTATTTCGCCAGCCAGACATCGGCGAAGTTTTCATCTGTGCCGAGACCGGTCGCGATCAGATTGTGAACCTTGGTTCGGTAGAGCGTCGGAAAGACGATGTCGTGCGTCCAGATGAGCGGCACGTCGGCGGAGATGATCTTCTGGGCTTGCGAATAGAGCGCCTTGCGCTTGTCGAAGTCGTTCTCATGGGCGGCGTCGGCCAGCAGTCTGTCGACCTCGGGGTTGGAATAGCCATGGACATTGCCGCCGGTCGTGCCCGCATTGTCGCCTTCGAGCGTGGTGTAGGCATAGCTGATGCCGATTGCCGGGTCGGGGGTGGTGTAGACAAAGTTTTCGGCAAGATCATAGTCGAAGGTGGTCAGCCGCTTGAACCAGCCCGGCACGTCGGTCGCCACGATGTTGACCTTGATGCCGACAGACGCCAGCGCCTCCCGGACATATTCCGCCTCGCGCTGCCACAGCTCGCCATAAGGCAGCGGAACGAACTGCAGTTCGAAGCGCACGCCGTTGGCGTCGGGCTTCAGGCCGGCCTCGTCGAGGATGGCGTTCGCCTTGGCCAGGTCGAATTCATATTTCGTTTCGACCGATGTGTCCTTGAACCGCGACAGACGCGACAGCGGGCCGTTGGTCTCGTGGCCGAATCCACCAAAGATCGTGTCGATGATGAACTGGCGGTCGATCGCATGCGCGATCGCCCGGCGCACCCGCGCATCGTCGAGCGGCTTGTGGCGGTTGTTGAGGTGGATGTAGCCGACCGGTTGAAGAAATTCCCAGCCTGCCTCGGTCAGTTGCACGCCATCGAGCCCGGCCAACCGCGTAATGTCGAAGTTCTCGACGTCGCCTGCGCGCAGCACATCCACCTGACCGGTTTCGAAAGCGATGGCGCGGCTGTTGGCGTCAGGGATGACGTGGAAGAAGATGTCGTTCAGATGGGGCTTGCCGGCATCCCAATAGTCAGGGTTGCGGACAAGGTGGATGAAGGACCCCTTCTTCCACTCGGCGAATTTGAACGGCCCGGTGCCGATGAACTTGCTGTTTGCCTCGGCGGTGCGAAAGTCGCTCACCCCTTCATAGAGATGGGCCGGCAGCACGGCGGTGTTGTGGACGTAGATAAAGGCTGGGTACGGCGCCTTGAGCGTGAACACCACGGTGTGGTCGTCCGGCGTGGCGATGCCCTTCACCTCCGCCAGGTTGAGTCGCGAGCGGGCCTGAAGTGCCGGCAGAAACTTCTGGAAGCTGAACACCACGTCCTTGGCCGTGAACGGCTGGCCGTCATGCCATTTTACATCGCGGCGCAGGTTGAAGGTGTAGACGAGGCCGTCATCCGAAATCGACCAGCTTTGCGCCAGGCGCGGCAGCGGCTTCAGATCGGCCGAATAGGTCAACAGGCTCTCGTAGATCTTGTTGCCGACATAGGTCGTCGGCCCGAGGCGATTGACGCCGATATTGACCGTCGGCGGCTCAGGCTGGACGATCAGGTTGAGCGTCCCGCCCGCCTCCTGTGCCGCAAGTCCGGTCAGCGTCAGAAGCGTGGCTGCCAGAGACAGCATGATGGTTCGCAACAGGCGGGAGATCATCGTGAATTCACCTTGTCGAGTAATTGATCGCGGAGCCTGAGATGTCGCTCCGCAGGAGAGTGTGGCTCCACCGAATGACGCGGCCGATCTGCTTGCGAATTGCGGTGCGAATTTGTGTAGTAAGATTATAGACAAAGGGGATTATGATAAGGGAACATGCTTCATCGATGTCAGCCAGAGCGAATATTTTTCCCAATATCCGTGCTGAAATGAGAGCGAATTGCCTGATGGCGGGCGGTCACGACAGGCTCGCCGGGTCGCGCCATCTGGTTGTGATGTCGACGGCGAAGGTGCAGAACACGAACGATGCCGCGGCGAAGATCGTCGTCCCGATGACGACCGGAAAATCGCCTTCAAGCGCCGAGTTGATCGCCAGCCGGCCGACGCCGTCCAATCCGAAGATCGTCTCCGTGACGATCGCCCCACCCATGATGACGGCAAGCTCCAGGCCACCCAGCGTGATCACCGGATTGAGCGCGGCCTTCAACGCATGATCGTAATAGACCCGCCATTCCGGAACACCCTTGGCGCGCGCCGTCCTTATGTAGTCCTCGCCCAGAACCTCAAGCATGCTTGCGCGGATCAGCTGCTGGAAAATGCCGATCTCGGCAAGTGCCAGCGTCAGCCACGGCAGGGCCAGATGCCGGGCCCATTCGAACGGATCTTTCGTCAGCGGCACATAACCGCTGCTTGGAAACCAGAAGACCCCATGGTTGGAGAGCTGGAAGAACAGGAAATAGGAGATCAGGATGCCGGAGAGGAACGTCGGCACCGACAGGCTCGCATAGGCGAAGCCCGATATCAGCCTGTCCAGCCAGGAGCCCTGCCGGCGCGCGGCAATCACGCCAAGCAGGATCGACAGCGTCATCCAAATGACGACGGCACCAAGGGCGAGCGAAAGCGTCACCGGCACCTTGGACAGGATGAGGTCTGTCACCGGTGTCTGCTTGCGGAAGGAGTAGCCCAGCGCCGGCGGCCAGTGAGCGATCCCCATCGGCGCGCCCTGGATGTCGGGGCCGCGGTAGAGATAGTACCACAACTGCAGATACCATGGCTCGTTGAGCCGCAGCGCGTGTGCTATGGCATCGATCGCCTGCTGGCTGGCGTTGCGCGGCGCCAGCATCGCGGCCGGATTGCGATAGGCTATGCGGGTGATGAAGAACGCGATCACCAGCACGATCAGCAGCGTCGAGAGCGCCCGGAAGATCAGCCCGCCTGTGTGCCGGATCATGGCGTCACCCGCTGCGGCGATGGGGGTCGAGGACGTTGCGCAGGCCAGCGCTCAGCGTGTTGAAGCCGGCCACAGTCAGAAACAGCGCGATGCCGGGTCCGAGCAGGAACCATGGCTGCAACTGGTAGAGGGATGAGCGCTGCGCCTCGGCGATCATATTGCCCCAGCTCGGCTGCGGCGCCTGCACGCCGACGCCGAGGAAGGAGAGCGTCGCTTCGGCGATGATGTTGGTCGGCAGTTGTACCGCCCAGTAGACCAGGATGACCGGCGCGATGTTGGGCAGGATCTCGCGCATGATGATCCTGGCCTTCGAGGCGCCGATCGTCTGCGCGGCTTCCACCAGCGGGCTGCGGCGCAGGACAAACACCAGGCCACGCGTCAGCCGGGCAAAGTAGGTCCAGGAAAACAGGGTTATGATCAGCACCACCACCAGGGAGGGCGCAACAAACGGCTTGCCATCGACGCCCCGGTTCAGCGACAGGAGGCTGAGCGCGGTGACGATGAACGGGAACGACAAAGCGACGTCCACCGCCTGCGAAATGACGCGGTCGACGCGACCGGCAAGAAATCCGCTGACGAGGCCGATGGCGGTGCCGATGATCATGGCAAGCGTGGTCGCCGGGATGGCGATGGCCAGCGATACGCGCGCGCCGTAGAGCGTTCTGACCAGCACGTCGCGGCCGTTGCCGTCGGCGCCAAGTGGAAATTCGAACGTGGGGCCAGTCGGCAGTCCCATCTCGGTCAACGCCGTATCGCGGAACTGCTCCGTCACCCCGTGCCCCAGCAGCCACGCGACCACTGGCGCCAGCAGCGCACCGGCGGTGACGAAGCCTATGATCAGCGCGCCGATGCGAAAGGACCGTTCGCGCAGCAGCGCTCGCAGAAGCAGCGACCTGTAGGAATTCACCACCTCGCCATGCCCCAGCAGGACGTGGTCCTGGACGGACGCCAGGGCACGGATCTCAGGCATGCGCGGCGATCCGCTCGGGAACCGGGTTGCGCCGCAGGACCTTGCCGGGGATCGCGTCTATCAGCCTGACCGTGTAGGGATGCCGGGGAGCGCCGAAGACACGGCCTGTCTCGCCGGCTTCCACGATGACGCCCTTCTCCAGCACGATGACGCGGTCGCACAGTTCCGACACGACGCCGAGATCATGCGAGATGAAGAGCAGCGACAGGCCTCGCTGCCGGCGAATGGTCTGCAGCAGCCTGATGATCTTCGCCTGCGTCGTGATGTCGAGTGCCGATACCGGCTCGTCGGCGACGATCAGCGAGGGTTCGAGCGCGATGGCGCGCGCAATGGCGACACGCTGCCGCTGGCCACCTGAAAGCTGGGCCGGGTAACGATCCAGCACGTCGTCGGGAAGTTCCACGTCGCGCACCAGATCCTGCACGCGCCGGCGTATCGCCGCGGCGTCCAGTCTGGTGCCGATGATGAACGGTTCCGCCAGAATGGACCGGATGCGCCGCCGCGGGTTGAGGCTCGCATAGGGGTCCTGAAAGATGACCTGTATGTCCGACCTGAGTTTCCGGTCGATGGCGATGCCGCCGACACCCGGACGCGAATAGATACGCTCCCGCAGGGAGATGCTGCCCTCGTCCGGCCGGTCGAGCCCGGCGATCAGCCGGCCGATTGTCGACTTGCCGGAACCGGATTCGCCGACGAGACCGACGATCTCGTTTTCGCGGACGGTGAACGAGATATTCGTGAGCACCGGCCTGATCAGACCGCCTGCGGCGGAGCGGCCTGCGAACGAACGCGCGATTGCCGAGACGGAGAGCAAATCGGGCATCGACGGCAGCGCCGGGAGTAGCGATGATCGCGCCGCGCGGGCCACCAGGCCGCCAAGCCGCGCCGCACCGAGCAGCTCCCTGGTGTAGGCTTGGCGCGGTGCCCTGTAGATCAGCTCGGCCGGCGCCTGCTCCACCACATGCCCCGCACGCATCACCAAGACATCGTCGGCAATGTCCGAAACGACGGCCAGATCGTGGCTGACGAAGATCATCGCCGTGCCGTGGTCCTGCTGAATTCGTTTCAGCAGATCGAGGATCGACGCTTGCACGGTGACGTCGAGCGCCGTCGTCGGTTCGTCGGCGATGATCAGACCGGGATTGAGCGCGATCGCCGCTGCGATCATCACGCGCTGGCGCATGCCGCCGGAGAACTGCCTGGGATAGTCGTTCACGCGGGCCGAAGGGTCGGGGATGCCGACATCGGCCAGAAGATCGAGAACGCGCTGACGCAGCTCCCCACGTCCCACCCTGCGGTGGGCGGTGATCGCTTCGGCGATCTGCTGGCCGATCGTCTTCAACGGATAAAGATTGCTGAGCGGGTCCTGGAAGACGAAGCCGATGTCGGCACCTCTCCGCCGGCGCAGGTCGCCGGCGGAGAGGCCCAGTATCTCATCGCCCTTGTGCAGCACGCTGCCGCGAACACTCGCCGCCGGTGGCAGAAGGCCGGTGGCGCCGAGCAGCGACACGCTCTTGCCCGAGCCCGATTCACCGACGATGGCAAGCGTCCTGCCCGACTCGACGGAAAACGAGACGCCATGCACCACGTCCACGCCGCCGAACGCGACGCGCAGATCGGCGACAGAGAAGATGGGCACGCGCGCCTCCTTTTGCCGGTCCGGCCTTGCTACTGCTTGAGAGCGATGTTGGTGATGTCGGCATTGACCGCCAGCGACGACCACACCCAGTTGGCGAGGCGATCGGAAGTGACCACGACCTTGCGCTTCTCGAACAACGGAATCCACGGCAGGTCGGCGGAGACGAGCTTGTCGGCCTTGGTCCAGATCGGCCCCGGATCGTCGGACGGATAGGCCTGCGCCGCTAGCTTGTTGAGTTCCGGATTGCTGTAGCAAATGGCGTGGACGTTGCCGGTGCCGCAAGGTGCCGCGTCCGAATTCAACCAGCCGCCAAGCAGCATGCGCGTGCTCGGTCCCTGCCAATCCGGGGAGAATGTTCCGCCCAGGGAAAGATCCCAACGGCTCTTCGGATCCTGGATGAAGGCGTACCACTGTGTCGGCGGGATCGGGATCAGGTTGAGCGTGATACCCGCTGCTTCCAGATCCTCCTTCGCGGTCACCGCAATCGCTTCGAACTGTGCGTTGCCGCGATAGATGGCGTCGAAGGCGATGCCGTTCGGATAGCCTGCCTCGGCAAGCAATTGCTTGGCCTTGGCCGGATCGCCCCTGTAGCTCTCGGTCGGGTACGGATCGAACTTCTCGAAACCAAGGATGGTCGAGGTGATGATCTGGGTGAGCGGCACGGCGCCGATCGAACCGGCCTGGGTCTGCGCCAGATGTTCGCGGTTCACCGCATAGGTCAGCGCCTGCCGGACCTTCAGCTTGCGCAGCGCCTCGGTCCCGTCGCTCTTGACCTCCGGCCGCTGGTTGAAGGTGATGAAGTTCGCCGATCCACTGTTCGTCACATGGATGTCGGGGCTCTTCTGCGACAGGAAGCGCTGGATCGTCGGAATGGGCGGGATGTCGAGATAGAGCGACAGATCAGCCTCACCGGCGATGATCTTCTGGACGACGCTGTCCTCGCTGTTGGCGGTGAAATCGATGTCGATCTCATCGGCATAGGCCTTGCGCGCCTGGTCGGACTCCGGCTTGAAATTCTTTGCCTTCTTCAGGACCAGCTTCTGACCCTGCTCGTAGGTGTCGACATAGTAAGGGCCGCTGGACGGCAGGTTCTTGCGCGACTCCAGCGAGTCCGGGAAATATTTAGACGCGATCTCAGGCGCCACCGGCGACACGAAATTCATCGAAAGGATGTTGAGGAAGTCGTAGTTCTTGGTGTCCGACTTGATGACCAGCGTGTGCTCGTCGGGAGCCGAGACGCCGGCAATCTCGTGCGTGTCGGTGAAAGCCTTGGTCGCCGCGAGATCGCCTGTCCGCACTTTCGCGAATTCCTTGCAATAGTCGACGAAGCCGGAGATCACGAGGTTGAAATAGTTGATGGCGGCGACCTGCTTGTTGGGATCGCAGAAGCGCTTGACGCCATAGACGAAATCGCTGGCGACGATCTTGCGCTCGAGGCTGCCGGAGAAGAACACGTCGTCCTTCAAATGGAAGGTGTAGACCTTGCCGTCGTCGCTGATGTCCCAGGACTTGGCGAGATCCGGCACGAGCGTGGTGTCCTCCTTGAGGCCGGCTGGCGAGCCGGGATAGGTCACCAACTGGCGCGTTGTCGCGCGCAGGATTTCCCAGGAATCGATGCTGTAGCCGGTGAGCGGATCGAACGCATCGAGATCGGACTGGATCGAAGCAATCCGCAGGACCCCGCCATGTTTCAGATCTTCCGCTTGCGCGGATGAACCAAGAACAGAAATCGACAGAATGCCACCTGCAATTCCCAATAATAACTTACGCGCAACATGTGTTGTCATTACTTCTCTCCGATTATAAATAATTCTTCAAAATACCATTGCATTTAGCGAGCATAATTTTGAGATAAAATTACCCATTTTTCAAACACACTTTCAAAATACATTTTATATTAGCTCCGCCTGTCAAAACATTGTTCCGGAATGAGGCAAGGCCGGCGCCGTGAACAGCGTGTCGAGCGTTTCGACCGCAGCCCGGTCGAAGTCGCCGAGGCGCCCCGTCTGCGCGAGCTGCCACCACTTCACGCCGCCGAGATAGGCCGCCGAAACCGCGGCCACGTCCGTCACCACGGCGGCGGACAGATTGGTGCGCTCGGCTCCTTCTGGCGAGAGGCGCAGCCTGGTCGCGTTCTCGGGCAGGATGGCATCGGAGACTTCCAGCACGACGCTGCCCTGCCCGGCATAGGACCGGGCTGTAAGAGCCTTTTCAGCGTCCAGGAGCCGCAGCCATGTTTCGTCGCGCGCCGCCGAAACGCGAACGCTTCGAAAATCCTCGAACAGCCACGGCAGCAGATCGTCCGCGGGACGGCTCCAGAAGACGATGCGATGCGGCAGGTCGACCGCCAGCAGATGTGCGACCAGCGCGACATAGGCGGCCGGACTGTAGGCCACGATATCATCGACCACGATGGTGCGTTCCGAGCTGGTGAACCAGCTGTCGAGGCCGACAGGGTGATAGCGCACGAACCCGGTTTCCGAACCGTTGTCGCCGTGAACGGCGACGTAGTTAGGCGTGCCGCTGTGCGTCTGGCGCAACGCCTGAAAATCCCACCAATAGGCCGAGCGTGTGATGACGCCCGCGCGCGAAACAGGCTGATCCGCGTAGATGCGCGCCTGTATCGCCCAGGCATCGTCGCTGTCGATCAGCCGAATCTTGTCGGAGTACGTCAGCCCTGCCCGCAGGCGCGCGCGCTGGGTGTCGACTTCCAGGCTGACAGAAGTATTGGCGATCGCATAGCCAAAGTTGCCGTAGATGCGCGCGTCGGAGGCCCGCAAGGTGGCCGCCGCCTCGCCCTGTTCGCGCGCGGCGCGCAGCTGCGCCTTGAACAGCGCCGTGGCGGCGCCACGCCGCGTATGGGTGGGCAGCACGCCGACATGGGTGACCGCGGCCTGCGGCAACCAGGCGCCGCCGGGAACCGCGATCCGTCCCGAATAGGAGTCGGTTGTGCCAACGAGCGTCTCGCCGTCGAAGGCGCCCCAGGTGCGATCCGGCTCGAACAGTCTGTCGATCAGCGCGTCGTCGATCGGGCCGAGCGGCGGCAGGCCGACCATGGCCGTGCGGAAGGTGCGTGCGGCCTGCGCGAGTTCGGCCTTCCCGGTCAGCAGGCGCACATCCGATATCATGATGCCTTCCGCGTGGGCACGGCTTCAGGCTTGTGCGCTTCCGGCTGCGGCGGCTGCGCATAGGTTCGCGGTCTCGGCAGCGTTTCGGCCAGCAGATATGTGCCGACCTCGCGCGCCCGGTAGGAGACCGGATCGTGGACGGTATGGGTGCGCGCGTTGCGCCAATAGATGTCGAGGCCATATTTGTTGGCCGTCGAGCGCGCGCCCGTCGCTTCGAAGATGCGCGCCGTCACGTCGAGCACGACGTCGTTGGCGACGATCTTGCCCTGGTCGATGATCGTTGCGAGTTCGCCCCATTGCTGCGCCGTCACCGACGCTCCGGCATGCAGTGCCGCCTCGTAAAGCGCCGCGGCCTTGTCGGCGATTGCTACGCCCGCCGCAATGCCGGCGGATAGCCGGCCGAACAGCACCAGATGGTAGGGATCGTCGATCGCCCGTTCCAGCCCGGACTCCGGCCAGGGCCGGCCGAAGCGGCGGACATGATCGGCGGCGGCGGCAAGAGCGCCCTCGGCGATGCCGAGATAGAAATTGATGAAGATGAGCTGGCTGAACAGGACGCGCAGGCCGTCGCGCAATTCGACATCGCCCTCATAATCGTCGAGGGCGCTGAGCAGCTCATCCTCGAAGACTTCGACACGGTCGAAAGTGACACTGCCGCTCGCCGTCAGTCTCTGGCCGAGATTGTCCCAGTCGCCGCCGAAGCTGATGCCCTTGCGCGTCGGCGGGATCTGATAGTGAGCGCGTTTGCCGTTGTCCCAGAGGCTGACGGTGATGACTTGGGCCACCGAGGCGCCGGTTGCGAAGGTGCGTCTGCCGTTCAGGAAGCGGCGGTCGCCGACATGCTCGATCTCGTTCCACTGGTCGCGCGGGTTGCTGACGCCGCCCTGGAACCAGCCTTGTGCGCCGACGCCACGCGCCGTCTTTTCCCACTGCTGACGCGTGCCGAGAATGTAAGTCCAGACACCGTTGGAATAATGATACGCGATCAGTTGTCCGATCGAGCCGTCGGCGGCCGCGATGATGCGGCTGATCTTGAGCGCCTGGACGAGGTTTGCGCCGGCGCCGCCGAATTCGCGTGGCGCAGCCAAGCCGAGCAGGCCGCTTTCGCGCAGCAGCGCCAGTTCTTCCACCGGGTCCTTGTTTGCCCGGTCGCGTTCGAGCGCCGTTGCCGCGAGTTGCCGCGCCACGTCGCGGGCCTTCTCGGCCCAGGTCTCGAATTCGGCGTCGCTGAGGCCCGGATAGATCTGAATGTCCGACATTGTCTTCTCGTCATGCTCCATTGTCGCGACCACCAAAGGCCGCACATGTTTCAGGCTGCGAGCAGCCCCTTCGATTTCAAGACCGCCAGCGCGCCTTCGGCGAAATGATAGGCTTCCTCGACATGCGGCTGGCCCGACAGGATGAAGTGGTCGAAACCGACGGCGTGGTACTCCTCGATGAGCGACGCCACCTGCTCGTGGCTGCCGACGATCGCGGTGCCGGCGCCGCCGCGAACCAGGCCGTAGCCGGCCCACAGATGCGGCGATATTTCGAGATCGCGCACGCTGCGCGCGGTGAGCGCCGCGGTGCCGCTGTCGCTATGCAACGCGTTCATCCGGCGCTGGCCGGCCGATTCCGTGCGCGCCAGGATTGCCTGCGCCTGCGCGATCCGCTCCGGCGTCAGTCTCTCCAGCAGCCTCTCGGCCTCCTCCCAGGCCTGCGCCTCGGTATCGCGACTGATGACATGCAGGCGTATGCCGAAGCTTAGTTTGCGGCCCTGCGCGGCGGCGAGTTCCCGCACATGGCCTATCCGGGCAGCCTCGGTTGCCGGGCTCTCGCCCCAGACCAGATAGGTGTCGACATGGCGCGCGGCGACCGCTTGCGCAGCACCACTTGCGCCACCGAAGAAGATATCGGGAAGCGGCCATTTGCCGAAATCGATCTGGGCGCCTTCGATGTCATAGTGCTTTCCCCTGAAATCGAAGCGCCGGCCCGAACCGGCTGGCAGGACCACGCCGCGCAGGATCTCGAGGAACTCTCCCGTGCGTTCATAGCGCTGGTCGTGGCCGAGATGATCGCCGAAGCGTTTCTGCTCCCGCGGATCGCCTCCGGTGACGACGTTGAGCAGCAGCCGCCCACCCGATATGCGCTGAAGGGTCGCCGCCTGGTGGGCGACCAGCGTCGGCGAGATCAGGCCGGGACGGAAGGCGACGAGGAACTTCAACCGCGTCGTGACCTGCGCCAGTGCTGCCGTGACTATCCAGGCATCCTCGCACCAGGTTCCGGTCGGCGTCAGCACGGCTTCGAAGCCTAACGTCTCCGCGGTCTTGGCGACCAGCGAGAGATAATCGAGGCTCGCTTCCCGAAACCGCGATCGTGACGGGCCGTTGCCGAGATGGGAATCATCGCCAGAGCCGACGATTTCCCGGCTGTCGCCGTTGGTCGGCAGATACCAGTGGAGATGGATGCCGCTCACTCGGCCGCCTCGACGATGGTACCCCAGTTCGAGCGGTCGCGTGCGGCTGTTCCCGGGTGGTCGTCGCGCAGCAGCCGCTGGCCCGCTCCCTGGAAGCGCTCGCGGATCGTGGTGCCGGGCGCGCCACGTTCCCGGATGCGACCCCGCCGCCGCAGCTCCGGGACGACGAATTCGATGAAGTCCTCGAACGTGCCCGGACTGACGACATAGGCCAGGTTGAAGCCGTCGACGCCGGATTCATCGGCGATGCGTTCGAGCTCGTCGGCGATCCTCTGCGGTGAGCCGACCAGCTTGGGATGGATGCCGCCGAGCCCGATATACTCGGCGATCCCGGCCACGGTCCAGCGCCGGTCGGCATCGATCCGCGTCAGATTGGCAAGGGCTGAACGGCCGGCATTTGTCTCGATATATTCGAGCGGGTGGTCGAGTGGGTATTGCGACCAGTCGACGCCGGTCCATGCCGAAAACAGCGCCAGGGCCGCTTCGACACTGGTGTAGGATAGATAGTCCTTGTGCTTGGCCTCGGCCTCTTCGTCCGTGGCTCCGGTGATGACGGTGACCGCGGTGATAAACTTTATCGCATCCGGCGCCCGTCCGAGTTCGACGGCGCGGGCACGGATCGCCTCGACCGAGCGGCGGATGGAGGCCGTGCTGGTGCCGCCGAGGAACACCACCTCGCCGTTGCGAGCAGCGAATTCGCGCCCGCGCGGCGAGGTTCCCGCCTGGAACAGAAGCGGCGTGCGCTGCGGACTGGGCTGCGCGAGATGCGCGCCGGGCACGGAGAAATATTTGCCGTGATGGCCGATCGGATGGACTTTGGAAGGGTCGGTGTAGAGCCCCTTCTCGCGATCGTGCACGACCGCCCCGTCCTCCCAGGATCCCTCCCAGAGCTTGTAGGTGACATCCAGGAATTCCTGCGCCAGATCGTAACGCTCGTCATGGTCGATCTGGCGCTCCAGGCCGAGATTCTTCGCCGCCGATTCCAGAACCGAGGTGACGACGTTCCAGGCGATGCGGCCCTTGGTCAGATGATCCAGCGTGGTGAACTTGCGGGCCAGGAGATAGGGCTGCTCGTAAGTGGTCGACACGGTGATGCCGAAGCCGAGATGCCTGGTGGCGGCGGCCATTGCCGAGACCAGCAGCAGCGGGTCGTTGACCGGCGACTGGGCTGCGGTGCGCAGCGACGCATCCGGTGTCCCCCGGAAGACATCGAGGTGGCCAAGCGCGTCAGCGAGGAACAGCGCGTCGAAGCCGCCGTCGTCGAGCAGCTTGGCCAGCGAGGTCCAGTATTCGAGGCTGGTGTAGGTGTTGGCGCGGTCGCTCGGATGACGCCAGAGGCCCGCCGACACGTGACCGACCACGGTCATACCGAAGCCGTTGAGGATGAGAGGCTTGACCGCCTTATGGGTGGAACTTGCCATGCTTCGGCTCACGAATAGTAGGTTGGCGGCGGCACACGGCCGTTAAGCGCGAAGTCACCGACTTCCAGCACCTTGTAGTGGACGGGATCATGCAGGCTGTGGGTGCGGACGTTGCGCCAGTAGCGGTCGAAGCCGAACGAGCGCGCCGTCGAGCGGGCGCCGGTGAGCTCGAATATCCGCGACGTCACTTCTAGGGCGACCTCGGTCGAATGCACCTTCGACTGGTAGGCGATTGCCGCGGCATGGCCACGCTCTTCCGCGGTGAGATCCCTGCCTCGCTCGAAGGCGCGCTGCACGGCCTCGCCGGCGGCGTCCGCGAGCGCCTGCGCGGACGCCAGCGCGATCGAAAGCCGGCCGAAGCGCTCGACAACCAGCGTGTCCTCGGAGGCTTTCTTTGCCGGCGAGGACAGCCATGGCCTGCCGCGTTGGGTGATGTAATCCCTGGCGTCTTCCAGGGCGGCAAGGGCGGTGCCGAGATAAAGTTCGCCGAAGGCTGCATGAACGATCGGCACATGCAGCGTGGCATGCGGCGGATGAACCGTATCATCAGGCCAATGCCCGACCAGATCGTCGGCGGATGCGGCGACATTTTCGAGCGCCGCACTGCCGCTCACCGTCAGCCTCTGGCCGATATTGTCCCAGTCATTGCCGAAGCTGAGGCCGGACGTGGGGTTGGCGACGATGAACTGGCCGATATGACCGCTGGCATCGGTGCCGGCGATCCGCGTGCTCCCGGCAAAGCGCACCCAGACCTGCAGCGTGTCGGCCACCTGCGCACCACTGGTGAAAGGCTTGGCGCCGTTGAGCACGAAACCGCCGTCCACCTGCCTCGCCTCGACAAGCGGCTCATAGGCGGCCTGCGCGATGCCGGCATGAAACCAGCCCTTGGAGAGAAAGCCTTGAAGCCGTCTTTCGATCAGGGACTTGTTGTCGCCGTCCAATCCGATTGCCGTGCCGAAGAGATGGTAGATGACGATCTGGGCTATCGATGTATCGCCCCTGGCCAGGATGCGGACGATCCTGAGCACTTCGGCCGGCGTCGCGCCACCGCCGCCAAATCGCTTGGGAATATAGATCGTCAGCAGGCCGGCCAGACGCAAAAGGTCTATCTCGGCATGCGGGGCGGCCCCGGCCAGATCGCGCGCGGCCGCGGTGCGCTTGAGCTCGCGTGCCACCTCCTCGGCCTTCTCGGCCCAGCCCTGGAAATCGCTGCGCTGCTCGCGCTGAACGGTGGCGTGGATGGTCATGATGCCAACGCCTCCGGCCGGCGGACCTGCGAGAAGGCATGCCGCGCCGCCGGATGATCGGCGGGCGGGCGGCTGTCACGCCCGAAGAGCCTGGAGCGCAGCGAGGGACCGAGATCCTCGCGAAGGCGCCCGCGCCGCCGCAACTCGGGAACGACATAGGCGGAGAAATCGATGAAGCTGCCGGGGCTGACCACATGCGTCAAATTGATGCCGTCGGTATCGGTGGCTTCCAGCCATTGCTCGAGCTCGTCGGCAACGGTCTTCGGACCGCCGACAAACGACTTGCCGCGCCCAAAACCGCCCTCCGGGGAAAACGCCTGGCGCAAGGTCCACTGGCGGCCCGACGACGGGTCATCGAACATGCGCAGCAGGGAGCGGTTGGAATCGGTTTCGGTGTAGCGGATAGGCTGGTCGAGATCGTGCCTGGAAAAATCGATGCCGGTCGCTGCCGAATAATGCACCAGCGCGCCTTCGACATCGTAGTGCGACCTGTAGTCAGCGAGCTTGGCGGCCGCGGCGGCGTCGGTTTCATCCGTGATCACCGAGACCGCGGATATGAACTTGATGCTGCCTGGAGCCCTGCCTTCATCGCGGGCAAGCCGCTTCACCTCAGCGACATTGTGGCGGATGCCATCGACATCGGCACCGGCGACAAAGACCACCTCCGCGTGACGAGCGGCAAAGCGCTGGCCGCGCGGCGAACCGCCCGCCTGGAACAGCACCGGCACCCTCTGCGGACTGGGCTCCGAGAGATGCGGACCCGGAACGTTGAAGTAGCGACCGGAATGACCGATCGGATGGACCTTTTCCGGATCGGTATAGAGACCGTCCGGGTTGGCGGCGCTGCCGCGATCACGCACCAGGGCACCGTCTTCCCAGGAACCCTGCCAGAGCTTGTAGGCGACATCCATGAACTCGTCGGCGGTCTCGTAGCGCTCGTCATGCGCCACCTGCCTGTCGAGACCGAGATTGCGCGCCGCGCTGTCGAGCTGCGAGGTGACGACGTTCCAGGCGATCCGCCCCTTGGTGAGATGATCGAGCGTGGTGAATTTGCGCGCCAGCAGATATGGCTTTTCGTAGGTCGTCGAAACGGTGACGCCGAAACCCAGCCGGCTTGTCGCGCCGGCAAGCGCTGAGACCAGCAACAGCGGATCGTTGACGGGGGACTGCACGCCCTTTGCCAGCGAGGCGTCGTATCCACCGCCATAGACGTCGAGAAGGCCCAGCGCGTCGGCGATGAACAAGCAATCGAAGCCGCCCTCCTCCAGTGCTTTGGCAAGTTCGATCCAGTAGTCGAGCTCGGCATGTCGATAGGCCTGGTCGGCCGGATGACGCCAAAGGCCGTAGGCGACATGGGAGACGGCATTCATGGTGAAGCCATTGAGAATAATAGGAGATTTTGCCATATGACAACCCAGACAAACGCGCTCAGCACGGGATCGATCTTTGTCTATGGATTTAGTGTAATTCAAAGCATCGCGCGTGGAGATTTTTCCTAAAGATCGCGGTGTTTGTGACAATCCATTACTGGATGGTGTCGAAGCGGCCAGTGTCGAGCCGCATCACCAAGTTTGTCGTCAAGCCATGCGGACAATCCATGCCCAGCTTCGCCGAACTGCGGCAGCGCATGGCTGCCCTGGCGCGATGCGGCCCAGGGCGTTTCTCATCAATGTGGCATATAAGCACCGCGGGAGTGCAAAAACGGCGCGATAGTTTCAGATCCTGCCAGCCGAATTGAGGGAACCACTCAAGCCAGTTCGAACCGCTCGATGGCGCGCATGATGCCACGCAGCTCGGCGAGGCCTTTCAGCCGGCCGATCAGCGAATAGCCGGGATTGATCCTGGTCTTGCCGATATCGTCGGCGAGCAGATGGCCATGGTCGGGCCGCATCGGAATACGCCAGTCGGCACGGCCCTCCCGGCGGCGGCGCGCCTCTTCCTGCATCAGAGCCAGGATCACATGCGCCATGTCGGTGCCGCCCTCGAGATGCTCGGCCTCGTGGAACGAGCCGTCATCCTCGATGGTGATGTTGCGCAGATGGACGAAATGGATGCGGTCCGCGAACTCCTTGACCATGGCGACGATGTCGTTGTCGGCGCGTGTCCCATAGGAGCCGGTGCAGAACGTCAGGCCGTTGGCGGGGCTGTCGACGGCGTTGAGGATGAAACGCGCATCCTCGGCGGTCGAAACGATGCGGGGCAGGCCGTAGAGCGAGAAGGGCGGGTCGTCGGGATGGATGCACATGCGCACTCCCTCCTCTTCGGCCACCGGAATGATCTCGCGCAGGAACCAGGCAAGGTTATCGCGCAGCTCCTTTGGTCCGATCGCGTCGTATTCCGCCAGGGCCTCGCGAAAACTGTCCCTGTTATAACTGCGCTCGGTTGCCGGCAGGCCGGCGATCAGGTTGCGCTCGATCCTGTCGATAGCTTCGCTGCTCAATTCCTTCAGCCGCGCTTCCGCCTCGGCGATGCGGGCGGGGGTATAGCCGGCCTCGGCATTGACGCGCTTCAGCACGAACAAATCGTAGGCCGCGAAATCGATGGCGTCGAAACGCAGTGCATAACCGGTCGTGGGAAGCCGATAGGCGAGATCCGTGCGCGTCCAGTCGACCACCGGCATGAAATTATAGCAGACCGTCGCAATGCCGGCCTTGGCGAGCGCGCGGATTGAGTCGCGATAGTAGCCGGCGTAGCGCTCGCGTTCCGGCGTGCCGATCTTGAAGGAGTTGTGGACCGGGATGCTCTCGACCACCGACCATTTCAGGCCGGCGGCCTCGATGACACGCTTGCGCTCCAGAATGCTCTCGAGGGCCCAGGCGCGCCCGTCATAGATATCGTGCAAGGCGCTCACCACGCCGGTCGCACCGGCCTGCCTGACATGATCGAGCGTTACCGGGTCGTTCGGTCCATACCAGCGCCAGCACTGTTCCATTGCCGCTTCCTTCTGCGAGAGAACGGCAACCTATTGTTGGACCACGATGGGTGTCAAACTAGGAACGGTTTCGGACAGCGAATGAAGGAGTTTTCCCAATGAAGGATTTCGACGGCAAGGTGGCTTTGGTGACGGGCACGACCGGGATTGGCCTCGCAACCGCCAGACGCCTCGCTGCAGGGGGTGCTGCGATCGTCGCCTGCGGCATCGACCGCGCGGCCAACGCTGCGCTGAAATGGGAACTGGAAAGCTCCGCAGCCGGGGCGCTGGTCATAGACGCCGACGTCTCCGTGCCCGATCAGGTTCGCGACGCGGTCGCGACTGGCGTCGAGCGGTTCGGCGGCCTCGATATCATCGTCAATTCGGCGGCGGTGCATCCGTACGGAACCGCGACCAGCACCGATTTCGAGACCTGGAACAAGGCGATGTCGGTCAATGTCGGGTCGATCTATCTGACAACGCATTTCGGCATCCCGGAAATGGTCCGAAGGGGCGGCGGCGCCATCGTCAACGTCGCTTCGGTGCAGGGCTTTGCCTGCCAGCAAAACGTCGCCGCCTATGCCACCACCAAGGGCGCCATCCACACGCTGACGCGTGCCCTGGCCCTCGACCATGCGCGCTCGGGCATCCGGGTCAATTCCGTCAGCCCCGGCTCGATCCGCACTCCGATCCTGGAAAAGGCCGCGCGTGGCGACAATGGCAGCGATGCCGATGTAGAGGCCGCCTACAAGCGCTTCGGCGAAGCGCATCCCATCGGGCGCATCGGCGAGCCGGAGGAGGTGGCGGAACTCATCGCTTTCCTGTGTTCGTCGAAGGCCGGCTTCTGCACCGGCGCGGACTACAAGATCGATGGCGGCCTGACCGCCGGCATCGGCGTGAAGTAAATCATGAGGGGTCGGGCGACCGGGAGTCGTTGACGTCCGACTATTTACACTTCGCCATTGAAGGCCGAGACAGGCTGCACGGTGAGCGCGCCCCGGCGCCGCACCCTAGCGAAACTTCGGAAACGCGCCGCCAGCCGGCGCGTTGGCCCAGCTCTGCAAGGTCTGGCCGCCGTCGATCAGCCAATCCACGCCTGTGACGTGCCTCGCCTCGTCGGAGGCCAGGAAAGCCACGGCGGCCGCGACATCGTCCGGCTGGCCGATGCGGCGCAACGGAATGCGGTCGGCGAAATGCTGGACGCTGCTCTTGAATTCGCCGTCGCCGGAAACCGGCACGCCAAGCGTCGTCTCGATCACGCCGGGGCAGATGGCGTTGACGCGTATGCCGTAAGGCGCGGCATCGAGCGCTGCGACCCGCGTCAGGCCGACCACCCCGTGTTTGGAAGCGACATAGCCGGCACCACCCGAAAGGATGTCCCAACCGGCCATGGACGAGCCCATGTTGACGATCGAGCCTTCGGTCCCGGCCTCGATCATCGCCCGAAGCGACGCCTGCAGCACGAGGAAGATGCCGCGCAGATTGATGCGGATGGTCGTATCCCAGTCTTCGACCGGCAGGTCGTGAACGGGAGCGACGACGCCGGAAATTCCGGCATTGTTGAACACCACGTCGAGGCCGCCGAACGCCTCGACGATCGTTGCGACGGCGCGCCGCACATCCGCTTCATCGGTGACGTCAGCCTCGATCGCCAGGGCGTCGTCGCCGAGGGAGCTGGCCAATTGCCGCGCCGCCGCGCCATTGCGGTCGACAATGGCGACCCGCGCGCCTTCGTCAAGGAAACGCCGCACCGCTGCGCTGCCGATCGCGCCGGCGCCGCCGGTGACGAGGACCTTTTTCTGGTCGAACCGTTTCATCCTTCGGTCTCCGGCTTTGGATAGGAACGCCATGAATACTTTGGTTCGAAACCGATCGTTTCGCGCGCATGGACCGTGTCGAGCACGGCGCCGAAGCCGGCGATCGGCCGCGACAGAGCGACATCAGGATAGACCCGGCGCACGAGCGCTTCGGTCTCCTCTTCCATGAATGTGTCGGCGGCGCTCAGGAGGACGCGCAGATGGCCATCGCCTTGCCATTCAAGCGCCCGCAGGAAGCCCTGCCCGGCGTCGCGCGCATCGAGATAGGCCCACAGGTCGCGGGCACTGTCGGCGGTGGCGCGGCGCGGCCCGACGCCCTCGAAAAAAGAACCCGGCGTCTGGATCCACGGCATGCGGATACTGACCGCCGAGAAGGCCCCCCGGCGCACCGCCGCGTCGACGATTTCCTCGCCCAGCCATTTCGACAGGCCGTACGGGTCCTGCGCGCCGACCGGATGGTTCAAGTCGACCGGCAGATAGGGCGGCCGCACAGGTTTCTCGAAAAAGGGATAGCCGAAAACGCTGAAGGACGAGGCATAGACGAAGCGCCTGGCGCCGGCCATGGCAGCTGCCTCGACCACATTGTAGGCGGTCGTGATGTTGGTCTTGAACACCTCGCCGCCGGCCCGGCCGGTCGGCCGCGGAATGGCCGCGACATGCACAACGGCATCGCAATCGCGCACCAGCTGCAGTGTCGATCCCAGATCGGTCAAATCGGCGGTTGCGTGGCGCCATGCGACCTCACCCGGCACCACGGCATCGACACCAAGCACATCGTGGCCGGCCGCAACCAGAGCCTCGGCCACATGGCGGCCAAGCAGGCCGCTGGCTCCGGTGACGATGGTTTTCATATCTCGGCCTCGGCTCCGCAATTAAGCGGCTTGAATATTGTTGATGGTCATACAAATCGAGCACATGCCTGACAAGCGTTGTCAAGGCCATTTCGCGATGGACAAATAGCGCATACGCTTGTCGGAGCCCGGTGCGCAAGGCCGACCAGCACGCTTTGCGTCGAACGGGATTGACTTGGCATCCGCTAGGGTTTTTTGTATGAGCATCAACGATCGGTCAAAGGAGCTCGCCATGTCCGTGGACAGTTTTTCCTCACATCGGCACGATGACGCGGTGCGCCTCGATCCACGCCGTGCAGCCGTTATCGTCATCGATATGGTCAATGAGTTCTGCAAGCCCGGCGGGGCCATGGTCCTGCCTGGGTACGAGACGCTGATCGCGCCGCAACTGGCCGTGATCGAGGCCGCGCGCGCCGCCGGCGTGCCGGTGATCTGGGTCCATGACAGCCACCGGCCGGGCATGCGACGCGAGCGCGAATGGCTGAAGCGCACACCGCATTGCCTGGATGGAAGCTGGGGGCCGGAGATCATCGAGGATCTCGGCGCCCGCGATGACGAGATCCATGTGATCAAGCGGCGCTACTCGGCCTTCTTTCAAACCGACCTCGACCTGACGCTGAAAGACATGCAGACCGATCAGTTGATCATCTTCGGCGTGGTCACCAACATCTGTGTGCGCTCGACCGTCCATGATGCCTTTTTCGAGGGCTATGAGGTGGTGGTGCCAAGCGATTGCTGCGCGGCGACGGGACCACGCGAGCAGGAAAGCTCGCTCTATGACATAGCGACCCATTTCGGCGTGGTCAGCGATTCGGCTGATGTCGTCGCAGCCCTCCGCGACGGGAGGTCGCTTCAACCAGCGGAGGTCGCGGCTTGAGCTTTTTTCAAACCGGCGACATCCAAGACAGCGGCGATAGGAGTCCGGTGTGACGACTGAAAAGAAACCGCAATCCGAAAAAGGCGCGACGCCGAAAACGCCGAGCGGCGATGCACCCCCGAGCCGCGAGCAAGTGCTGCAACAATACGCCGAGACCGGCTATGAATTGGACCGCCACCCGGCGCACGTCATCCGCCGGGCGCATCAGCGCGCGACGTTGCGCTTCCAGCAGGTGATGGCCGGCGAAGACCTTTCGCCAACGCAATTCGCGGCGCTCGCCACGATCCTCAAGCATGGCGAAGTCTCGCAGAACCATCTCGGCCGGCTGACGGCGATGGACCCGTCGACCATCAGCATCGTCATGCGCAAACTGCTCAAACACGGGCTGATCACGCGCAGCGCCTCCGAAACCGACCAACGCCTGACGATGATCGCGCTGACCGGCAAAGGGACCGACTATACGCTGGAGCGGCTCGAACGCAGCGTCGAGGTCGGGCGGCGGTTCCTGTCGCCGCTCTCACCGGCTGAGCAGGCGACGCTGCTTCGCCTGCTCCAGCGCATCAACGACGACGACCCATCGAATGGCGACGGCGGCAAATAAGCCGCGTCCAGTCCTTTTTTCCATAACAGCAAAAGTGAGAACCGATGTCGTCCGACTCCCAGTCGTCTGCCAACACGCTCGTCGTCCGCAATATCGGTCTCATGCTGAGTGGCGATCTCGCACAACCGATCATCGACGCCGACACCATCGTCGTGAGCGATGGACGCATCACCAGCATTGGCAAGGCAGGCGACATTGATGGCGGCAGCGCGGCGACGATCATCGATGCGATGGGCTGTGCGGTCTCGCCGGGTCTTATCGATAACCACGCCCATCCGGTGGCCGGCGACTGGACGCCTCGGCAGAACCAGATCGGCTGGATGGATTCGACTGTGCATGGCGGCGTCACCACCATGATCTCGGCGGGTGAAGTCCACACGCCGGGCCGACCGCGCGACCTTGTCGGGCTGAAGGCGCTGGCGATCGCTGCCCAACGCACCTTCTCCAACTTCCGTCCGAACGGCATGAAGATCCTGGCCGGGGCACCGATCCTGGAACCCGGCCTTACCGAGGAAGACTTCCGCAGTCTCGCCGAGGCCGGCGTGACGCTTGTCGGCGAGGTCGGACTTGGCGGCGTCAAGGACGGGCCGACCGGCCGGCAGATGATCGCCTGGGCGCGCAAATACGGCATGACCTCGATGACCCACACGGGCGGTCCATCCCTGCCCGGCTCCGGCCGCATCGGCGCGGATGTCGTGCTGGAGGTCGACGCCGACATCGTCGCGCACGTCAATGGCGGGCCAACCGCCCTGCCCGACGCGGAAATACGGCAGATCTGCGAGAAGGGCTCGAGGGCGCTTGAAATCGTCCATAACGGCAATTTGCGCACCGGACTGTTCGTGCTCGACCTGGCAAGGCAGCGCGGCGAACTTTCGCGCGTCATCCTCGGCACCGACAGCCCGGCCGGATCCGGCGTGCAGCCGCTTGGCATCCTGCGAACCCTGACCATGCTGGCTTCGCTGGGTGGTATCGCGCCGGAAGTGGCGTTCTGTCTTGCCAGCGGCAACACGGCGCGTGTGCGCGGACTGGATGATCGCGGCATCATCGAGGCCGGTCGCGCCGCCGACCTGATCTTCATGGATCAAGCGATCGGCGGTGCCGGCGACGGGCTGCTCGACAGCGTGGCGCTGGGCAATCTTCCAGGCATTGGAATGGTCGTCATCGACGGCGTGGTGCGGACCGGCCGGAGCAGAAATACGCCTCCGGCGATGCGGGTGCCGGAAGTCCTGGCGGCCTGACGGTCAGCCGACGCCGTCAATCCCGACAATCTTGTCCTTGGTCAGCCCGCCGACGCGCGGGTGCGGCCTGCCGGAATCGGTGACGGCGATAGCGACGACGATCTCGTCGGCCCGCGGTGCGTCGGGAACACGAACCTCCATGCCGTCGAAATGGCTGCGCACCCGCGCCGCATCCTTGTGACCGAGCGGAATATCGAGCGGCACGCCGAGGCCGCCGCGCTTCTTCGATGAAGGAATGAGCGCGGCCCCCTTGCCGAGCACATCGCGGAACGGGGCACCGAGCTTTGGATGAAGGATGGCGGCGGCATGTTCGAGCTCACCGTCGGCGCCGACGGCGGCGGCCTTGCCGAAGCTCTCGACCCGGTCGCCGGCAATGCCCAGAGCAGCGACGGCGCGCTTGGGCAAGATATCTCCCAATGCTTCGCCTATGGCGCTCAGTGCCGACAGGTCCTCGACGTAGGTACCCGCATAGGGGTTGCGGATCACCGCGATGGCTGCGGCACGCCGCGTCGGCGGATCGACGGGCCGCCCGCCTTCGATCCGGGTTTCCTCGACGATGGTGATGATACGGCGGATTTCCGGGTTCATCGCAATCCGTCCTCGCCCTTGATGTCGGCGGCGGCAAGGCCGCCGACCCGTGCATGAACGCGTGCGCCGGTGGTCATCGCCAGGATGACGGCCATTTCGTCGCCGCGCGGCGCATCGGCAATGCCGATCTCGATCGCATCGAAATGGCTGCGCACATAGGAGGCGTTTATGTGCGTGATCGGGATATCGATGCGCGTTCCGGGGCCGCCGACCTTCTTGGTCGAAGGCACGATCGCCTTGGCATTGCCGAGCAGTTCACGCATCGCATAGCCGCCCGGATTATGCCAGAGCGCGCCGTGTTCAAGCTCGCCGGCGGCGCCGACTATGGCACCCTTGCCATAGCCTTCGATGGCCTGGCCGCCTTCACCAATGGCGTCGATCAGGCGCCGAGCCATATCGAGACCGAGCGGCTTCAGGTCTTCCATGAAGCCAGTGATCTCTTCGACATAACGTCCGGCAAAAGGGTTGGCGATGACCGCGACGACCGCGCCCCGCTTGAGCGGGCGTGCCGCGTGGGGTCCGCCCTCATGGAATATCTCTTCGACCTGAACCAGAAATTTCCTGACCACCACAGCCGGCATCGTTCGCTTCCTTCATCCCGTCGTTCATAAAAACTCATTAGAGTATCAACAATTATGCCCATGGACATTTGTCAAGCGCAGACGTCGAGCAAGTGGGCGAAGGGCCAAGAAAACTGCATCGGATGACGATTGACAGCCTGTTAAGCCGCTCCTAAACTCATATGACCATCAACGAACTCGCCGTTGTCCCGGCGGACACGTGGGGATGGTCAAAGCGTGGCTTCAAAAGCTGAAAAAAGCTGAAGGGGAATGACATGAAAAGGGCGCTCAAGAGTTTATTTCTGGCCGGCACGATGCTTGCCATTTCGTTCGGACCGGCCGCGGCACAGGCCAAGGTTTCCGTGGCCGCCATCTCGGGATATTTTGCCCAGGGCTTCGGCGTTTCGATCGTCAACGGCCTCAACAAGGCCAAGACCGATTTCGGCATCGACCTCAAGCTGGTCGACACCGGCAATCGCGCGCTCGACTACCAGCAGCAGTTCGAGAATCTTGCCAAGGGCAAACAGTACGACCTCATCTTCGTGATGGGCTGGGAGCTGGTGGACTCGCTGCAAAAGGTCAGCGCCGAATATCCTGACCAGCGCTTCGTGTTCATCGATGGCGTCCTCGACAACCCCAAGATGATCTACGCCAATTTCGCCGAGGAGCAGGGATCCTTCGTCGCCGGCGCGCTTGCCGGCATGATCGAAGCCAAGGGCACCGCCTTCGACAAGATCGGCGACGGCAAGGCGATCGGCTTTGTCGGCGGCCGAGATATCCCGGTGATCCGCAACTTCCTGGGCGGCTACGAGCAAGGCGCCAAATATGCCGCGCCCGACGTCAAGGTAAACTCCGTCTTCGCCGGAACCTTCGACGACCCGGCCAAGGGAAGCGAACTTGCCCAGGCGCTTTACGGCCAAGGCTCCGACATTGTCTACAACGTCGCCGGCCCGACGGGTGAAGGCGTGATGCAGGCAAGTGCCGCGGTCGACAAATATTCGATCGGCGTCGACATCGACATGTGCGGCTCGGCTCCCGGAAATGTGCTCGCCAGCATGCTGAAGCGCGGCGACATCGCCGTCTACACGCTGATCAAGGACGAGGTCGAGGGCCGCAAGATCACCGCCGGCACCCGCACTTTCGACCTCGCCTCGGGCGGTGTCGAGGTCAAGGTCTGCGATGACATCGCCGCCAAGATCCCGGCAGAGATGACCGCCAAGCTCGATGAGATCAAAAAGGGCATCGTCGACGGCAAGATCGTGATCGCCAAGGCAAAATAAGCCAACAACAGCGCCTCCCTCCCAAGAAAGCGCTACACTGATCCGCCGCGGCTTGCCGCGGCGGATCAGTGTCCAATCTGCGAGAGCCACGTTGTCGAACACGCCGGGGTCGCCGACCCTCCACAGCAATGCCGCGATGGCCGTCGAGTTGACTGGCATCACCAAGCGTTTTGGCGCATTCGTCGCCAATGACGGCATCGACCTTGCGGTCCGCCGCGGCGAGATCCGCGCCATCATCGGCGAGAACGGTGCCGGCAAGACGACGCTGATGAACATCCTGTTCGGCCTCTTGCAGCCGGACGAAGGCTCGATCCGGCTGAACGGTGAAGAGATCGTGATCGCCGACCCGTCCGTGGCGATAAAGGCCGGCCTCGGCATGGTTCACCAGCACTTCAAGCTGGTTCCCTCGCTCTCGGTCGCCGACAACGTCTTTCTCGGCATGGAAATCCGTCGCCATGGGCTGATCGACCACGCTGCACAGGTTGAGCGCACGCGCGAACTGTCGAAGCGCTTCGGCTTGCAGGTCGATCCGACCGAGCGCGTCGGGCTGCTCTCGGTCGGCATAGAGCAACGCATCGAAATCCTGAAGGTCCTGGTGCGCGGCGCGCGCACCATCATCCTCGACGAACCGACCGCCGTGCTGACGCCGCAGGAGAGCCGTGAGCTGTTCCAGACGCTGCGCAGCTTCGTGGCCGAGGGCATGACGGTGATCTTCATTTCGCACCACCTGGAAGAAGTGATGGAAGTGTCCGACACGGTGACGGTGCTGCGCAATGGCAGGAAGGTGGCGACCCGGCCGACGGCCGAGCTCAGCAAGGACGAGTTGGTGCACATGATGGTCGGCCGCGAGGTCAGCTTCGACCGCCGGGCGCGTGCGTCGCTGCACGGCGACGTGGTGCTCGAAGTCAAGGACCTGTGGGCGCGCGACGATCGCCTGCTGCCGGCCCTTCGCGATGCCAGTTTCACGGTCCGCTCCGGCGAGGTGGTGGGGATCGCGGGTGTGGCCGGCAATGGGCAGACAGAGCTGGCGGAAGTGCTTTCGGGCCTGCGACCGGCAAGCCATGGCGGGGCGTGGCTGAAGGGCCGGAATCTCACCGCTCTCTCCCCCGCCGCGATCCGCCAGGCAGGCCTCGCCCATGTTCCAGGCGACCGCATGGTGCGCGGGGTCGATCGCAACGCTTCGATAGCGGCCAACACCCTGATGGGCCGCCAGCATCGCGCACCATGGAGCCGCGGCGGCATGCTCAACTGGAATGCCATAAATCAAAACGCCGAAACGCTGATCAAGAGCTTCGATATTCGCGCGCGCGCAGCCGGCGATGCGGTCAAGCGGCTTTCGGGCGGAAACATCCAGAAGGTCGTTCTGGCACGCGAATTCACCAATGGCGCCGATTTCCTGCTGATCGACCAGCCGACGCGCGGCGTCGACATCGGCGCCCAGGAGGCCATTCATGACGAGATCATGCGCCAGCGCGCCGCCGGCCGCGCAATCCTGCTGATTTCCGTGCAGCTCGACGAACTGGCCGCCCTTGCCGACCGCATCCTGGTGATGTTCAACGGGCGGATCATGGGCGAGGTCGCCGGCGACGATGCCGACGAGGAGCGCATCGGCATGATGATGGCAGGCGTGGCCGCGCCGGAATTCGCCGCGGAGATCGCATCATGAAAGACCATTTGCGTGCCGTTTCCGGCCAGGTCATCGCCATCGGCGTGGCGCTGCTGATGGGCGCGATCATCATCCTCATGGTCGGCGAAAGCCCGTTGCGTGTGTTCATGACGCTGTTGCGCGGCGCCTTCGGCGATCAGGAGAAGATCGCCGGGACCTTGCTGCAGACGACGCCGATCCTGATCTGCGGTGTCGCCGCCTGCATCGGCCTGCGCGGCGGCATGTTCAACGTCGGCATCGAGGGCCAGCTGTTCCTCGGCGGCTTCGCTGCCGCCTGGGTCGGCTTTGCCATGCCCCTGCCCGCGGGCATTCACACGCTGGCCGCGCTGGCGCTCGCGGTCGTGGCAGGCGCGGCCTGGGTCGCCATCCCCGCCTACTTCCGCGCCCGCTACAACACCAACGAGGTCGTCTCGACGATCCTGTCGAACTACGTGGCGGTGCTGCTCACGTCCTACTTCACCATCTTCCTGTTCAAGCGGCCGGGTGGCTGGTCGGAGACGCCGCCGATCCTGGCGACTTCCTATCTGCCGGAGATCTTCACCTTTTCGCGGTTGAACTGGGGCCTGGTCATTGGCCTGGTGCTGGCGGTCGGCGCAGCCCTTGTCTTCCGCTACACCAAATGGGGTTACGGCGTCACGATGGTCGGTTCGGCGCCGAAATTCGCCGAATATGGCGGCGTCAACGTGAAACGGCAGGGTTTCCTGGTCCTGCTGCTTTCGGGGGCCGTCGGCGGGCTGGCCGGCGGCGTCGAGACGCTCGGCGTCCATCACCGCTTCATGGAAGGATTTGCCCCCGGTTTCGGCTTCGACGGGCTGATCGCCGCCCTGCTTGCCAATGGCTCGCCTGTCGCCACCATCTTCACCGCACTGTTCTTCGGCGCCCTGCGCAACGGATCGCTGCTGCTCGAGGTCGATACCAGCGCGTCGCGCGAGATCATCACCGTGATCCAGGCGCTGATCATCCTCAGCGTGTCGGCCCAGGTGCTGGTGAGAAAGCGCGGCGACAGCCAGGCAGGGGAGCGGCGATGGAAATTCTAGACAAGCTCATCAACGTCGCGCTGATCGCGGCGACGCTTCGCACCACCGCGCCGATCCTTCTGGTCGCGCTTGGCGGCTCGTTCACCACCAAGGCCGGCATCTTCAACATCGGCCTCGAGGGGCAGATGCTGGTCGGCGCCTTCTTCGCCGTCCTTGGTTCGATCTGGACGGGTTCCGCACTGGCGGGCGTCGCCTGCGGCGTTGCGGCGGCGCTTGTCTTCGCCCTGATTTTTGCCGTCCTGGTGGTGAGCTTCAAGGCGAATGAAGTGGTCGTCGGGCTGGCGCTCAACATCCTGGCCGGCGGCATGACGATCTCGCTGATGAAAGCGATCTTCGGCACGCGCGGCTCGATCGTCGGCCACGGCATCGTCGGCCTGCCGAAAGTCCAGCTGCCCGGTGCCCGCGACCTTCTCGGCTCATGGGCGCCGCTGATCTCCGGCTTCACGCCACTCGTCTATGTCGCCTTCATCGCCGTGCCGCTGCTGGTCGTCTGCTACAACCGGACGCGGCTCGGCCTCTATATCCGCGTCGTCGGCGAAAAGCCGGAAGCCGCCGAGGCGCTCGGCATCTCGATCACCCGCGTCCGCTACATCGCGTCCCTGCTGTGCGGATTGCTGGCGGGCCTCGCCGGCGCTCATCTGTCACTCGGCTACATCACCATGTTCACGGAAAACATGTCTTCGGGCCGTGGTTTCATGGCGGTGGCGATCCTGATCTTTTCCAACGGCGATCCGCTGAAGGTGCTGGCCGGCTGCCTGCTGTTCGGCTTCGCCGATGCTTTTTCGTTGCGCCTGCAGACGTTCGGCTATCCGTCCTACCTGGTTCTCACCGTCCCTTATGTCGTCGCGCTGATCGCATTGTTCGCGCTGTCCTACCGGGCGCGTCCAAGGGTTATCGCCGAGACGCTGGAATCGATGCGCAAGCTGCTGTCGGTAGACAAGAACACTGAACCCGGCCGCAAAAATCCCCAGTGAAGGAAGCCTCTATGGAACGCATAATCCTCGACGTGGATTCGGCCGGCGACGATATTCTCGCCGTGCTGTTTGCAGCGGTCAATCCGAAGCTCCGGCTCGAGGGGGTGACCACCGTGACCGGTGCGGCCGGCCCGATCGAACAGGTCACCAACGTCGTCCTCAACACGCTGACGCTCGCCGGGCGTGACGACATCCCGGTTCACGCCGGCGCGTGGCGGCCGATCGTCGGCAACGCCAAGGCCGACATGGAGGCGCCGGTGCATTTCGAAAAACGGCTCGTTGCCCGTTTCGGCGACCGCCTGAAGAAGTTCAACCCGCCGGCGCCGACGCCGGTGCGCCAGGCCACATCGGGACATGCGGTCGATTTCATCATCGGCACGGTCATGGCCAATCCGGGCGAGATCACGCTGGTGACGACCGGCCCGCTGACCAACGCGGCGATGGCGCTGTTGCAGGAGCCGGGATTGACCGCTGCACTGAAGCGGCTGATCGTGCTCGGCGGCAATTTCCAGACACCGGGCAACATCACACCCCTGTCGGAGTACAACATCTGGGCCGATCCGGAAGCCTCGCGCATCGTGCTCAACGCCGATGTCGAGAAGATCCTGGTCCCGCTCGACATCTGCGAGGACAACCGCGTCGCCGATTCGATGCTGACACGCGACGACATCGCCGACATGCAGGCGGTGGCAAGGGACAATCCCGTCCTTGAGATGATCGCCGACAGCTTCCCGATCTACATCGACATCTGGCGCGAATTCTTCGACCTCGTCGGGTTCCCGATGGACGACGTGATCACCGTGGCGCTGGCTTTCGATCCGGGCCTGGCGACGATGACCGAGCCGCTGTTCGCCGACGTCGTGCTCGACGGCCGGCTGGCGCGCGGCCAGACCGTCGCCTATCGCGGCCGGCAATTGCTGCCCGGCGGCGGGCCCAAGACCACCCGCATCTGCACCGGCCTGGACGGCCGGCGTTTCCTCGACGGCTTCAAGAAAACCATAGCGCGCTACGAGCGGGCGGCGTGAAAGACGACATGATGATCAAGCCAACTCCTATCCTGTTCGACTGCGACCCCGGCCACGACGACGCCATCGCGCTGGTCATGGCGCATCGCTCGCCGGCCATCGAGCTACTCGGCGTCACCACGACCTGCGGCAATGCGGAAGTCGAGAAGACGACCGCCAATGCCTTGCGCATCCTGGAGTATATCGGCGCCGGCGACGTGCCTGTCGCGCAGGGCTGTCACCGTCCGCTGGCGCGCCCGCTGGTGCTCGGCACCGCCGATGGCCCGAGCGGGCTCGAGGGCTCGCCCTACCTGCCGCAGGCGACGATCAAGCCGGTCGACCAGCACGCCGTCGATTTCCTGGCCGACAGACTGCGCGCCGCGCCCGAACCGATCCTGGTCGTCGCCACCGGCCCGCTCAGCAATATCGGGCTGATGATCCTCAAGCATCGCGACGTGCTGCCCAAGATCAAGGAGCTGATCTGGATGGGCGGCGTGTTCTACCGCAAGAGCGAGATCATCACGCCGACCGAGTTCAATGCCTTCTGCGACCCCGAGGCGCTGAAGATCGTTCTGGACAGCGGCGTGCCGATCCTGATGGTCGGCCTCGACGTCACCATGCAGGTGCTGATCGAGGCGCCGCAATATGCCGAACTGGCCACCATCGACACGCCGCTCGGCCGGCTCGTCAACGACTGGCTGCTGTTCTACGAGAAGCTGCACCGCAACTCGATGGGCGTCGGCGGCGCCATGCACGATCCGCTGGCGCTGGCGCTGGCCATCGACCCGACATTGGTGCGCACGCGCCCTGCCCATATCGGCGTCGATCTGTCCGGCACCTACGCCTTCGGCGCGACCATCGCCGACTACTGGGGCGAGCGCGGCGAGAAGGACAATGCCCGCATCGCCCATGAGGTCGATGCGGACCGCTTCTTCAAGCTGATGTTCGATCTGCTGCGGGATTGAACGGAGTGCGAGCAGCGCCGGCAGCGTTTCACGATAGGAATTCTTTCTTGACTCCCTGCCCTCAGCTATGGTACATTTTTGTCTATGGTGCAGATTTACGCCAATGACCCGCCGCACAGGCGGGTTTTTCGTTTGATGCTCCGTCAAATCTCCCTGACAAATTCAGCCGCGTGAGATGTCAGGGTCAGTTGAGCTGGTTGAGGATTCCAGAGCTGCTCGCGACCATCAAACTCCTGTAGATCAGGAACGCCAGTGTACAGATCGCGGCTAGCGCGATCGGCACGCCGAACGGCACCACGCCCTTGCGGTCCAGATGCTGCACGACAAGCCGAAAAGCGCCCGCGGGCAGCATGAACGGGTTTTTCACGATCGCCGCGGTCGCCAGGGCGAAAACCAGAAGCAGCACCGAAAACACCGCGAGAGCGCCGCCGCTGATCAGGAATGGCACGACTGCCAGCAGCTTGACATCCCCGGCGCCGATCTTGCGCAAGACCCAGAAGGGCAAGAGCGCGACGAACAGCAGAAGCCCTGCACCGGCGCTCAGCGCCATGTCCCACCACGATCCGGACTGGAGCGAGAGCAGCAGCAGGCCCCCAGCGCCCAGGCAGAGCAGCAGCAGCACGTCGCGATTGGAAATCTTCTGCGTGGTGAAGTCGAGCCAGGCAATCCTGCCCAGCAGAGGGATGGCGAGCACTTTCAGCAACAGCGCTTCGACGAGCAGCATGCTAGCGCTCGACGTTCTGCACGCTTGACGACAAAAGCTTCAGATTGTTGGCGACGGTCGGGTCGTTGGGCGCCAGTTCGTAAGCCTTGAGGAAGTTCGAGCGGGCATCCTGCAGCTTGCCGCGCAGCAGGTAGGAATAGCCGACATTGTTGTAATATTCGGGCGTCGCGCCGACCAGCTTGAAGGCCCTGGCATAGGCCTTGTCGGACAGGTCGAAGCGGCGGATCCGGTCGGTGCAGGCGGCAAGTCCCATCCAGGCGTTGCCATCATTGGGCGCCAGCTGCGTCGCCTTGAAGAACAGCGCGCCGGCATTGCCGTAATTCTCGGCGCGAAACTGGTTCTTGGCTTCGGCGACAGCCTGGTCCGAGGCATAGTATTCGACGTCGCTGACCGTTTTCAGCCCGTCGAAAGCATCGCCAAAAGACGTCACGTCGCCCTTCGACGGTTCGTTGGTGCGCACGACCCCGTCGGTGGCGTCCGTCTGGCAGCCGGCAAGCATAACCGTCAACAGGCAGCACGCCGCCGCGATAGCCCTCTTCATACAGATTCCCCCAAGGGTCTCGGACCTCATATTAGAATCACATCATACACGCAATTAGAAGATAATGCCCCTCATACGGATGATCACCGGTAGCATGATAACCATCATAACCACAGGGAAGATACAAAGCCCCAACGGAATCATCATCTTCACCGGTAGAGAATTGGCGCGTTCCTCGGCGCTCAGAATTCTCTGCCCACGCATCTCGGCGCTATAAACACGCAAGGCATCGGTAAGGCTGGTGCCGAGTTCTTCCGATTGACGGAACAGGACAGCCAATGCCCGCGCCTCGTCAAGTCCGATGCGATCTGAGAGTTCGCGTAGTGCTTCCCGCAACGGCTTGCCAGCACGCAGTTGCAAATTCATGATCGACAGCTGTATTCCCAGCCATTTGTGGGTGGCGGCCATTTCATGGCTGACGCGTTCGACTGCCCCCTCCAGGCTCATGCCGGCATCGGCGCAGGTGATCATCATGTCCATGAAGTCGGGGAAAGCCCGGCGATAGATCTGTTTCTGGCTGTTCTCGAAACGGTCGAGCAGAATGGAAGGAAGCACGATGCAGGCCAGGCCGAACAGGGCAGAACCGGCAAAGGTGAGAAAACCTGGCAGGTGCGGCGGCAGAGCGCGCGACAGGAGTGCATACATTGCCAGAAAGCCGACGCAGACCGCGATCAGGCGGCTTAGCGTATAAATCAGCGGTGCGCTTGATTGATAAAAGCCGGCGCGGAACAGCTTCGCCTCCAGGGCGTTTGGTTCTTCCCGCTCCTTCTCGATCGACTTGAAGTAGGCATCGACCGGCCGTTGCGCCGCAAGTTTGGCAAGCTGGTCTTGTCCGAGCATCGATCGGCGGTCTGTAATTCCTTCGCCCATCAGGCTCTGCGCGACGAGTTTTCGTGTCTGCAGAGCCGGGAGGAAGACAAGCGCACCGAACAGGAAGAGGGACACCGCCGCCACAAAGACGGCAATAGACACCAAGAAGCCCAGGTCCATGTTCGAAAACAATTTCTTTCGTCGCTCCCAGTCAAAAATCGAAAGTAACCATCCGGTACATGATGAAGTCGCCAAGCAGCGCCCACAGCCCAAAAATCAGGAATACCGGGAAGATGAGCGGGTTACCCCAGACGGTGCCGTAGTAGGCCGGGGCAACAATTTGAAGTATGAAGAACATCACGACAGGAAACAAGGAGATGATCCATGCGGAGACGCGACCCTCGGCCGAAAGCGCCCTGATTTTCATTCGCAATTTCTGCCGTTCACGCAGTACGGAGGAAAGATTAGTCAGAATTTCGGTCAAATTGCCGCCCGTCTTGGCCTGGATCGACAGCGATACCGACAGCAGCTGAAGGCCCTCGAAGCCGACACGCTGCGAAAGCTTTCGCACGGCCTGCTCGATGCTGAGGCCAAAGGTGATTTCATCGGAGACGATGCCAAACTCCGTGCCCAACGGATCCGGCATTTCGCGCCCGACCAGACCGATCGCTACCGAAGCGGGGTGCCCGGCGCGCAGCGAACGGACGATCATGTCGAGCGCATCCGGCAGCTGTTTGGCAAACTTCCGGATTCGCTTGTTGCGTGCACGCCGGAGGACGAGAAGCGGCAAGACAAGCCCTACGACCAGAAAGACAATGAGCGATGCCAAAGCGGAAAAATTGAAGAGGATCGCCAGCAGCAAAGCCATAGCCATCCCCGCAAGCAGGAAAGTCGCGGCGAACGTCAGGGGATTTCCGGTGATACCGGATTGGGTATAGAGCCTGTTCAACCAGACCATTCCAAAAAGAAAGTCGCCGGAGTCCGTGAGGCCGCGTTCTCGCAGCAACCCTTGCAACGTTTGTTCGGCCGGAACCTCGCCGGCGAGCCGCTTCAGCCGGCGATTAACTGCTAGAGACCGGGAGCGGCGTCCGGCAAATGAAAGATAAAGGGCTTCTCCGGCGAGAATGACCGAAGCCGCCGCCAGCATATAGATAAAGTAAAGTAGAGCTTGACCCGTCGGCATCAGAGGGCAGCCTGCGGGTTGAAGGCGTCCTTGGCAAAATGATGGCCAAGAGTCGCGGCCTCCGGAGCGAAGCGCGGACGGACACCGGTTGCGCGAAAGTCTCCGATGACCTTGCCCTCGGCTGTGACTTCACGGCGGACGAAATGATAGATTTCCTGAAGCTGGACGACATTGCCCTCCATGCCAGTCAGTTCCGATATGGAGGTGACACGCCGGCCGCCGTCCGAAAGACGCTGTGTCTGGACGATGATGTCGATGGCGGAGGCGATCTGCGCCCGGATCGAGTCGTGCGTCATCGGCATGCCGGCCATGCCGACCATCTGCTCGAGCCGCGAGATAGCATCGCGCGGCGTGTTGGCATGAATGGTGGTCATCGAGCCTTCATGGCCGGTGTTCATCGCCTGCAGCATGTCGAAAGCTTCCTCGCCACGCACCTCGCCAACGATGATGCGATCCGGCCGCATGCGCAACGCGTTCTTGAGCAATTCGCGCTGGCGCACCTCGCCCTTGCCCTCGACATTAGGCGGACGCGTCTCCAGCCGCCCGACATGCGGCTGCTGCAATTGCAGTTCGGCCGCATCCTCGATGGTGATTAGCCGCTCCTTCGAGGGTATGTAGCTCGACAATGCATTGAGCAACGTCGTCTTGCCGCTGCCCGTGCCGCCCGAAACCAGGATCGATTTGCGCGACTGGACGGCGATCCGCAGCAGATCGACCATCGGCGGCCGGATGGAGTTGAAAGCCATCAAGCGTTCGAGCGAATAGGGGTTCTTGGAGAACTTGCGGATCGACACCAGTGGGCCGTCCACAGATACCGGTCGCACCGCGATGTTGACGCGGGAGCCGTCTTCCAGCCGCGCATCGACCATCGGCGACGATTCATCGACGCGGCGGCCGATGGCGGAGACGATCTTGTTGATGACGCGCAGCAGATGCGCCTCGTCACGAAACCGAATTGGCGTCTCTTCGACTAGGCCACGCCGCTCGATAAAGACGCGCTTATGCGTGTTGATCAGGATGTCGGTAATGGAATCGTCCTTGAGCAGTGGTTCGATCGGCCCGAGACCCAGCATTTCGTCGGCGGTGTCGCTGGTCAATTGATCGAGTTCGCGGGCATTCAGCGGCACGTTGCGGCCGCGAACGAACTCGCGGACGATCGGACGGATCTCATTCAGGATCTCATCCTTGGACGCGCTTTCGAGAGCGGTCAGGTTGAACCGATCGATAAGGTGGCGATGAATCTCGACCTTGAGCGTCAGGAAATCGTCGCCATACGATTCGATTTCGGCCGCCGGCGAAAGGGCTAGAGCAACAGGCGGCACTGCCAGCGGCTCGACCTTTGTCACTACCTGCTGCTCGCCTGGCCCCTTGATGAACCGCCCCAGCATAATTGCTTATACTCCCCTTAGTCCCTCATTAGCGGAAACTAACTGTTAACCACGGGAGGCACAAGCGCCCAAGTGATCGGCGTTCCCTGAATACTTTCTACATAGTTAAGATCAGAAGCCTGTAATAACGCGCTTATTTGATATGGCTGCCAGTTCGTGCTCAGCGCGTCGGCACCGCTTTTCAGGCTCTTCCGATTTTTGGGGGCAAACCGCCTGGAAGGCGCTGCTAAGCCCCTAGATATAAAGGAATATGCGGTATTACTAATGCTTTCTCAATCTTGCCACATCCGGGGCCAAATTGTGAACGAATGGTTAAGGCGCTTGAAAAATGAGAAGAATCAAGCTGTTGGGTAAAATCAGAACTGTGATCTTCTTGCCGAATCATGTACATGAAAGTTAAGGAACCCTTAATCTCGTTTGACTCCGCGTTTTCTCGGGACTTAGATCGAGATGACGGGGGATGCTTGGGTATGGATTTCATCCTTTGCTCTGTCTCGTCGGGTTCCAACCTCCAAAGGGAGAAATTGACATGAACAAGCTCATGACGATGACCCGGCAGTTCCGCGACGATGAAAACGGCGCTGCCATGGTCGAATATTCCATCCTTATCGGCATTATCGCCGTTGCATCGATCCTGACTGTCCTCGCCATTGGCGGATGGGTGAACGGTCGTTTCTCGGCACTCTGCACCGCCCTCGACGGGCATCCGACCGGCACCTGCAATGCCGGGGCCGGCACCGGTTCCTGATGAGCTAGCGATTTTCAGGCCCGGATCAAATCCGGGCCTGAAACCATTCAAGTCACTCGGCCGTTCTTCTGCCTTTTTCGGGGTTTGGGCTTATGCGCGCCAACACACTTATCATGATCGTGCTCGCCGGCGTGTTCGGCGTCCTGGCGGTGGTTCTGGTCAATATCTGGCTGGCTGGCCAGCGTAGCGCCATGGCGCAAACGGGCCTCGTTCAAGGCAGCACAGTCGTCGTAGCGGCAATGCCGCTGAAGTTCGGCGACGCGCTCGCCGCAGATAAATTGCGCGAAGTCGCGTGGCCGGCAGGTGCGGTCCCAGCCGGAGCGTTCAAGTCAACTAAGGACCTGTTAGCTGGTGACGCCAAGCAGGCATTGCAAGCGATCGGCGTCAATGAGCCGATTCTTGCTACCAAGATTACTGGCCCCGGCCAACGCGCCACACTATCGGCAGTGCTTGGCGAAGGCATGAAGGCCGTTTCGATCCGCGTCAACGACGTGCTCGGCGTCGCCGGCTTCGTTTTCCCGGGCGATCGAGTCGATATTCTACTCACCCGCACAGCACGCGGCGATGATGGCACGGATAAGAGTTTCGTCGACGTGCTGCTGCAGAGCATGAAGGTGCTCGCCATCGACCAGGTGGCCGACGAAAGCAAGGACAGCCCGACGGTGGTGAAGTCCGTGACGCTCGAGGCCAGCACCAGGGACGCGCAAAAGCTGACGCTGGCGGCAGGCGCCGGCCAATTGTCGTTGGCGCTTCGCCAGGCCGCAGCCAGCCAGGGAGAAACGACCGAACGGGTGACGCTTTCGGACCTGACCGGCGAAACGCCGGCCGATGTCGCCGCCAGGCAGGCGGAGCTCGACAGGAAGGCGGCAGCGGAAGCCGAAGCTGCAGCCGAGCGCAAGCGCGCCGAGGACAAGATTGCCGGGTTGACCCAGGCAGTGGAGCGGGTGGGAAGCCGTCTCGACGAACTGGGCAAGGTAAAGCCTGCTCCGGCCGTGGCGCCCGAAGTCGTTAAGGAAGTGGTCAAATATGTCACACCCGAGCCACCGGCGCGTGCTACTGTGGGCGTTTTTCGGGGCGTGAAGCTTGAAACATACGACGTGCCGCGACAACAATAACAGAGTGCGGCGAAACGGAACGGGCTGCCGCCGGCAGCGAGTGGGGAGACGGGGATGCAGGGGTCTTGGTTGAGGGTGGCGGCCGCGTTGTCCTGTCTGGCAGCGCTGTTTCTGTCGAGCCTGGGGGCTGGTGCGGCCGACCGTTTCATCGACGTGTCTACCCCCAGCGTCCATCGTATCTTCCTGCCGATGTCGCAATCGGTAACGATCCAGGTGAGTGCCAATCTGGGCGATATCGTCGTCGGCGACGAGAAGATCGCCGATGCCCAGCCGATGACCGACCGAACGCTTTATGTCATAGGCAAGGGCGCCGGCACCACCACGGTCAATCTGTTTTCCACGGACAAGCGTTCGCTGGGCGCCCTCCAGATCGAGGTCGGCGTCGACGTCAGCGACATGGCGCAGGCGATCCGCCAGGTGGCGCCAAAGTCGCGCATCGAAATCGGCTCGGTCAACGGCAGGGTCAGGCTTGGCGGCCATGTCAAGGATGGCGCCACGCTGGCGTCCATCATGGAGGTGGCGCAGCAATATGGTCCCGACGCCATCATAAATTCCGTCATCGTCGACGACAGCCAGCAGGTGAATCTCGAGGTCCGCGTGCTCGAGGCCAAGCGCAATACCGGGCGCGACCTCGGCGTCTCGATCAGGAGCACAAACGGTAGCGGCACGTCGCGCACCGGAACCGGCATTGCCGCCGTCGACGAAGACGATGTGGTGCTTGGACCGGGCGGTCTGCTTAGCGGTCTACTGTCGAACAGTAGTCCCTTCGCGGCGCTGATCACCCGCGTTATTGACAGCAACATCAAGGTCGACCTGATCATTGAAGCGCTTGAGGCCAAGGGGGCTGTGCGCACGCTGGCGAACCCCAATCTCACCACCCTTTCCGGTGAGCCGGCCAGCTTCAACGCCGGCGGCGAAGTGCCTATCCGTGTCATCGGCACCGATGGCGAGGTAACCATCACGTACAAGCAATTCGGCGTCAATCTGCTGTTCACGCCGGTCGTACTCGACGACGGCAAGATCCATATGAAGCTGGCGCCGGAAGTGAGTGACCTCACCGGTTTCACCACTGCCGGCGACCCGATCTTCACCAACCGCAAGCTGGAAACTGTCGTTGAGCTGCGCGACGGCCAGAGCTTCGCCGTCGGCGGACTTCTGTCCAGCAAGACCACCAAGCTCCAGAACCAGGTGCCCTGGCTTGGCCAGGTGCCTGTCATCGGGACGCTGTTTCGCAATTCGAGCAACCAGAAGGAAGAAACCGAGCTCGTGGTCATCGTCACGCCGCATATCGTGCGGCCGGTGAAACCCGGCGAGCAGCTGGCGACACCGTTCGACAAGACCCGGCCCGCCAACGATCCGGAATTCTTCGTGCTCGGCCAGCTCGAGGTGAACAAGGACATGATCCGAAAATACGAAACGGGCGACGGCGTCACCGGCCCCTATGGCCACATGCTCGACTTCAAATCGAAGGACAAGATGCTCTATGTCAAGAAATAGCGCCTTGATCCTCATTGTGTGCGTCGGTGCGCTGTCGGGCTGCGCCGCGGACTATCTGAATCACTACGATTCGGTGACCTTGGCCGCCGGCGACACGCAGAAATTCAATTCGATGCTGCAGACGGTCGACCCGCTCAACCCGGCGTCCCGGAACACCCATATCGAAGGCGACGGCACGCGCGCCGCCGCTGTTGCCCACAATTACAAATTTCCACCGCCACCCCCGCCGCCGCCGGCGATCACGGTCAATGTCGGCGGGTCGGGTGTGACACCGTGAACTGAACGGAAGGATGCGGAGGGCGCCAGGCATGCGAGGAGCCCTGGCGCGAGGTGAAAGAGAGTAGGGTCATGTTGGGGACCATTCGAGCCTTCTGGAACGATCAACGCGGCGTCGCGATGATCCTCGTGGCTATCATGCTGCCCGTGCTTATCGGCTTCGCTCTGTTGGCTATCGATATGAGCCGGGCCAACGGACTGCATAACGATCTGCAGAAGGGTGTCGATGCGCTCGCGCTTGCGACCGCTGCGGAACTGGATGGCAGAGCGGATTCAATCGACCGAGCGAACCGGGCGATGACGACCCTACTCACCAACAAAACCAAGTTTTCTACCTCTGACGATCCCACTTCTCACGATCACACGCTCGCCGTGGCTGATGTGACCGTCACATATCTGACGGGAATACCCGCCGACGACAGCACCACTTTGAGCGCCGCCGGTGTCGATTCTACCGGCCATGACTGGTCAAGCACCGATCCCAAAGCTGTGACATTCTCCCTGGTGACGGTGAACGCTTCCGGCTTGGCGGATGGCGCAGGTGCCTTCGCGACGATATTCCCGGCAAGCTTTCTAGGCGGCAGCGACACCATGGATTTAAGGCCACAGGCTGTGGCCGGATTTGTCCAGTCGATCTGCGAAACGGTGCCGATCTTCATGTGCAATCCGTTCGAGACGACCGACCCGTCGACCAGCAAGACCATCCAGCAAGCTTTTGCAGCCGGGCTCACCTACAGCCGCGAACTCCGCGTCCTCAAGGTCGACAGCAACCCCGGCCCCGGCAATTTCGGACTGATCGACAACAATCTCGCGTCACTGCGGGACGCGCTCGCTGTCGGAACCGCGGGCACCTGCTATCAACGCGATAAGCTCACCACTAAGACCGGCGTCACCCTGGGCCAGGTCAACGCTGGTCTCAATGTACGCTTCGACATCTACAGCACTTCGCTGAAGAGCCATGACACCGATTGGCAATATCGGCCGGCGAGCAATGTGCGCAAGGGCGTCGATAAGACCGCGAACTGCAACAAATACAAGACCAACACAGACGGAACAGCGATGGCGCTGCCGCCGGGCGACAGCTTCGATTCCGCCACCGGGATGACGAATTCGACCTGGGATCGCACCAATTACTGGCTGATCAACCATGGTGCCGCATATCCCTCCGTCCCTAGCACCACCAACCCGACCGGCGCCTCTGTGCCGGCTTCCAGATATGACGTCTACAAATACGAGATTGCGAACGGACTCGTCGGGGACAAGTCCCCCGCGCCGACAAAGGAAAGCGGCGTTCCAGCCTGTTTCAAAGGCACAACGCCGACCTCGGATCCCGATCGCCGTCTGCTCAACATGGCGATCGTCGACTGCATCGCCAACCAAGCCAAGATCAATGGCCATGTCCAACTCAAGCCTGATGGCTATGCCAGTGTCTTTATAAACAGCCCCATCCAGAAGCAGGATAACAGCAAGGACGATGAGGACACCACGGCCGGTGAGAAACCTATCAGCCTGGAGATCGCCGATGTCGATGGAGGGTTTGCCAACAACACCCTTTTAGACAAAGCATTCCGCAACGAAGCCCAGTTGTATCGGTAGAGTCGACATGACCAGGTTCGGCAAAATCATCAGGCGGTTCCGAGGCGACGAAAATGGCGCTGCTTTGGTGGAAGCCGCGATCACCATACCACTCGTGTTGCTGTTGTCGGCCGGTGTGTTTGAGTTCTCCAACATCCTGAACACGCGCCTGCTTCTCGAAGCCGGTGTTGAGGATGCGGCTCGCTACATGGCACGATGCAGTAGCGATTGGGCGACTTGCAAGGGCCGGGCCGAAAACCTTGCAGCCAATGGGGCGGTCGCCAACGGCAGCGCCAGAGTGACCGGATGGCTGCCGACGGCAGTTGAGATCACCACGGCGGCCTCGCTGGACGCGGTTGATGTGGCCACGGGCACGCAGCTTTATCTTAGCAGCAAGAGCACTGTCGATGTCGTGGACGTCACTACCTCCTATTCTTATTCAGGCGTCTGGTCGTCTCTTGGCTTTGGTGCTGTCACGCTGAGCGTGTCCCATCAGGAACGAGTTATTGGATGGTGACGGAGCGCATCAAGTTTTGGGCCAACCAGTCCGGAGCGACTATGGTCGAAATGGCCATAGTGATGCCGCTACTGTTGACGCTTCTGCTTGGCTTCGTCGATTTCGGCTACGCCTTTTACCAATGGAATGCAGGGAACAAAGCGGTGCAAGCCGGCGCAAGGCTGGCGCAGATTTCCACCCCCGTCGCCAGCGGGCTGCTACTCGAAACAATTACGCAGAGCGATGCAACCAAAGTCGGAACAGCGGTTCCCGCAAACACTTACAATTATGTCTGTACGGCCAATTCCGCTGGAAGCGTTACTTGCACTTGTGGCACAGGCGCCACGTGCCAGAACCTTAATGTGAGCCAGGCCGCCTTTGATTTCATTTTCAGCGGCAACAGCAACCGGGCAGGAATGCAGACATTCCTGCCGATGCTGGCGAAGTCCGAGGTGCGGATACAATATCAAGCGTCCGGCCTCGGCTACTGGACGCGCCCCAGTGGACCGGTGCCGACCATCACCGTCAGCATCACCAATCATCCCTTCCAGTTCTTCTTCCTCGGATTCGCAAACATCACCATGCCCTCCATGCTGAGCACGGTCACGGGCGAAGACATGAAGAGTACCTGGCCATGAATGCCATCAACACCAAGGTTACACCGACCAAGCGCAAGCAGGTGGCGCTGTTCTCGTCGGATCCGAATTTCAAGCGCGATGTTGCAACGCGGCTCGATGCGCTGGCGATCTATGACGTCAGGGTTTCCGAGACGAGCGACTTTCTCAAGGGGCCGCCCGCCGACACGCGCCCGGGCATCGTCATCCTCGATCTCGGCAACGGCGAGCTGCTCGGCAGGCCCGGCATCGTCGAGGCGCGCGCGCTGTGGGCCAGCGTGCCGCTGATCGCTGTTTCCGACGAGCTGACCCCGGAGCAGACGCGCGTTTTGGTGCGCATGAACGCTTCGGACTGGCTGCACAAGCCGCTCGACGGCAAGGAGCTGCTCAATGCGGTGACCTTCCACGACACCGGCAACCAGGGAACGAAGAGCCGGATCATCACCTTCATCAGCGCCAGCGGCGGCGCCGGCGCCACGACGCTGGCGCTGTCGGCGGCCGAATTCCTGGCGTCGAAATCGGCCGAGCGCGCGGCGTCCACCTGTCTCGTCGACCTGGATTTCCAGAGCGCCAATTGCGGCGCCTATCTCAATTTGTTCAACCAGTTCGATCTTGCCGGCATCATCGGCCAGCCGGAACGGCTCGACGTCGAGCTGATGGATGTCATCAAGTTGTCGCGTCCGTCCGGCCTCACCCTCTACGCGTTCGAGCGGCCGCAGCTGCCATTCGAGCCGCATGGCAGCGATTTCGTCTTCCGGCTTCTGGACCTCGTCGCCTACCGCTTCGACGACATCGTCATCGACCTGCCCAATCTCGAAACGCCCTGGCACAATTCCGTGCTGTCGACGAGCGACGAGATCTTCATCGTCTTCGAACTCAATGTCGCGTCGCTGCGGCAAGGCAAGCGGCTCTACAAGAAGATCCGCGAGCTGCGCGGCAATGCGGTCTCGATCACGCTGGTCGCCAACAAGCACAAGCGCAAATGGTTCGGGAACCATTTTTCGCGCAGCGAGCTCGAAAAGATCTTCAAGGCGCCGCACATCAAGTCGGTGGCGCTGGACAATGCGCTTCTGACCGATGCGCTGAACAGGGCCATCCCGCCATCGGAAGTGGATGGGCGGGCGCGCTTCAACAAGGATCTGAAGCGGATGTTCAAAGAGCGGCTCGATGATGCTGCCCGATAGGTATCGGATCGGCCCAAAGCTCGCCGGCGCCTGCGTGCTCGGCGTGGCGCTGGCGCTGTCCGTCCACGACTTCGCCGAGGCGCGATCAGCACTTTCGGAGCGGCCGCCGCTGCCGGCGATGGGACCCAGCCTGCGCAAGGCGGTTGCCTTCGCGACCGCCGAGCAGCCGGGAACGATCATCATCCGCAAGGACGAGAAGGCGCTCTACCTGGTGACCCGCCAGGGCCAGGCGCTGCGCTACCAGATCAGCGTCGGGCGCGACGGGTTCGGCTGGACCGGAATCGTCAAGGTCGGGGCGAAGACCGAATGGCCGGAGTGGCGCCCGCCGCAGGAAATGCGGGCCCGCCAGCCGGAGCTGCCGAAAATGGTGCCCGCCGGCCCCTACAACCCGCTCGGCGCAAGGGCGCTCTACCTGTCGCGGGACGGGCGCGACACGCTCTACCGCATACACGGCACCAACGACCCATCGGGTGTCGGCTTCGACGGGACATCGGGTTGTTTTCGTCTCACCAACACGGATGTGATCGATCTTTTCAAACGCGTCGCGGTCGGCGCAAAGGTGGTGGTCCAATGACGATGATCAGCGAACCGGACATGCCGGCGATCGACATCGGAAACCAGGAACAGCGCGAACCGGCTGCCGCCGAGAAACCCAGCAAGGCAAAGACGATCGGCGTCATCGTCGCCGGTGGCGCGCTTCTGATCACCGCGGTCAACATGGCGGCCGCGGTCTATCTCTATCGGGGCATGAGCGACCTGCGTTTCGTCGAGGCGCGGCTGGAGCAGCTCGGCGCGTTCGAGCAGCGGATCGCGGCCCGGCTCGACACGGTCAACAACGGCTTCCAGAGCCGTTTCGAGAAACTGGACAGCCAGTTGCAGGGCAGCTTCAACGAGATCGATGGCAACATCGCCCGGTTGGGGCAGAATGCGCCTGTCGCCGGCGGCGAGACCATGCCGGGTGCGCAAGAACCGTCCGAGATCGCCACCAGCACGCTGGCGCAAGCGCCCGAAGCCCTCGACGGCGACAGCGCGAGCGAACCCGGCGTCATCGAGGCGCCCGCACCCAGGAAGAGAATCGCATCGGCCTCGCCCCCTGCCCCAAGCTCCAACTACCAGCGCATCCAGCAGCCCGACGGCAAGGTCTATTACCGCCGGATCAACTAGACTTCAGGCATAGCTGGCGAACGCCGCCTGGAACGTTCAGAGATCGCGCTGCAGCGCCAGGATACGGATGGCCCGGACGGACCGCTCCCGCGCCTCAGTGAGGAAGGCGATGTGGCAGTAGGCACAGGCCACGATGCCCAAAAGCAGAACCAGGCTGTTCTTCAAGGTGAAATCGACGGCCAGCGAATACGGAAGACCCTTGGGCGAGGTGAATTCGGCAATCGTGCTCGCCGTTTCCGAATGGCTGCCGACGGCGATCATCAGGCCAGCGAAAATCAAGGCGACGTGGTTGGCGAGGAACGAGAATGCCGACTTTTTGGTGTGGCACGCCACCCAGCAGACGATCGCTGCCGCGGCAAGAACGACGGCGTCGACAGCCATGGAACCACCCAGCCAGACATCGACCTGCTGCCAAAGCACCGTCGACAGAGGGCGCAGTTCAAGCCATAGCCACCATGCGGTGGGGCTGGCTGGATAGGTGCCCAGCAACAAGGTCGCCACGCGCTCCCCTGCCAGGACCGCCAGAATGAGAAACGGAAAGGCGAAAAGCAGAAGCGGCTTGCGTTTCATGTTCCCTCGACAATCTGCAAGCCAGGATAGGCCGTATAGATTGCTCAAGGCTTAACAGCCTACTTCCGGCCCTCTCCCGATTGCGAGCGTTCGAGGACGGCGAAGAAGATCACGGTGAGCAGAAGGACGATCAGCAGCAGCACGAACGCGGCCGCCGCGCCTTCGTTGAGCGAAAGGCCGAGAAAGGCACGGCGATAGGCAAAGAAGCTCAGCACTTCGGTCGCGTTGCCCGGCCCGCCCTTGGTCAGGACATAGGGCAGATCGTAGGTCCGGAACTCGTTGATCAGCTGGATGATGATGGTGATCGCCGCGACCGGCCGAAGCATCGGCAGCGTGATGTAGACGAATTGCTGCCAGCCGCGTGCGCCATCCACTTCAGCTGCCTCATAGGGATCGCGCGGCAGAGCGGCGAGCCCCGCGGCGAGGATCAGCACGACGAAGGACATTTGCTGCCAGATGTCGATCGCCGCCATCGTCCAGAGCGCCATGCCTGGCGTGCCCAGCCAGTCGAGGCGCGGCAGGCCGAACGTTTCCATCAGATGATTGGCGATGCCGAGATTGGGCTGGAGCAGCATGCGCCAGATCAAGGCGACGCTGATCGGCGACATCGCCATGGGAATGGTCAGAACCGCGAAATAGACCGGCTTCATCCGGACCGTCCGGTTGAGCATCAGGGCAATACCGAGCCCGATCACGAATTCGCCGACAACCGTCACCGCCGAATAGCGCACGGTGAGCCAGAGCGCGTTCCAGAACAGCTCATCGCCGATCATCGAGGCGAAATTCTTGAACCCGACAAGCGGCAGAAGCTGCGGCTTGATCAAGGTCATCGAGGAGATCGAGAGGATGCAGGCATAGGCCAGCGGAAAGCCCATCACGATCGCCAGCAGCAGCAGGCCGGGCAAGGCAAAGGCCCAGCCGGTCCGCCACTCGCGGCCACGGGCAGCCCATCCTTTTTTGATCGCATTGTGCATCGTAGCCGAGCCTTGGTCGGGGTGGCGTTGCTGATCTCGTCAGGATCCGGGGTCTGGACAAGATCCGGCGCGGCTGACACCGCCGCGCCGGATCTCCTTGCCGAGCCGGACCGCTATTTATCGAGGAGCCCCTGCAGGCCGTCGGAAGCCGCCTTCAGCGCTGCGTCCGATGTCGCCTGGCCGCCAGCCGCCAGCGAGAGCTGGGTACCGAGCAGATCCTCGTATTGCGCCGAATAGGTGAAGATCGGGAACGACTTGCCGGTCGCCACCACATCCTCGGCGGTCTTGTAGAAGGGATATTTCGCCAGCACCGCCGCATCGGCATAGACATCGCTGCGCACGGGCGCGTGGCCCTCGAGCGCGCGCTTCACCGAAACATCCTTGCTCTGCACCCACTGGATGAAGGTCCAGGCGGCTTCCTGCTCTTCCGGCGACGTGTTCTTGGGAATGCCCCAGCCCCAACCGCCGCTTTCGCCGTGGCCACCCGGCATCACTGACAGGCCGACCTTGCCGGCGACCGTCGGACACTTCACGGCATCGTCCATCTGCGGCAGCATCCACCAATAGGTGACCATGCTGAAGGCCGAACCGCTGCACATCAGGCGCATGGTGTCATCGAGCGTCGCCGACACGGCACCCTGCTGGGCGCCGTGCTGGATGTTGTCGACATAGAGATCGAGCGCCTTCTTGGCCTCTGCCGTGTCGAGGCTCGCCTTGCCGTCGGCATTGAGATAGCTGCCGCCGGCGGAGAACAGGTAATTGGAGAATTCCATGCTGTTGGGATCGCCGCGCTGGCCCTGCATCGCGGCTCCGGCGACGCCGGCATTGGCCTTCATGAATTTGGAAATCGTCACATAGTCTTCGAGCGTCGTCGGCAAAGCGAGCTCCTTGCCGGTTGCCGTCTTGTAGGCGGCCTTGAGCTTCTCGTCGCCGATCAGGTCCGTGCGGTAGAGGAGGCCCATCGAGTAGTTGTACATGGGCACCAGGAACAGCTGGTCCTTGGTCCGGCCGAGCAGGTCAAGCGTCGAGGGAATGAAGGGGCTCAGATCGTATTTGGATTTCTCGACGAAGGGTTTCAGGTCGGCCAGCCAGCCGGCCGCCGGAAATTCGCCGGCCCACAGGAAGTCGACCTCGAGCACATTGTAGTAGCTCTGCGACGCGGTCAGCTGGGACACCAGCTTGTCGTGCATGTCGGGATAGCCGATCTTCTCGAACTCGACCTTGATGCCGGTCTGCTTCTCGAATTCGGGCAACAGCGCTTCGATGATCTTGGTTTCCGGCACGTCCTCCATCAAGGCGTGCAAGGTGATGGGCTCAGCCGCCCTGGCCGGAAGCGATGCGCTGACAACAGCTGCCCCGCTCACGGCCGTCATCAGCATTTTGATCAAGGTCTGCTTGTTCCAAGTCATAACTCTCTACTCCTCTTTCCCTCTGGACGCGGCGGTGATCCCGCCACGATTTCCTAACCGGCTAGCGAGCCATGTCGGCTCTCGGAGCGGCCGGCCTATTTCACGCTGCCGAACGTCAAGCCCTGGACGATGAAACGCTGGATGAAGCGGGAAGCCACGACCAGCGGCAGGATGGCAAGCACGACGCCGGCAGAAACCTTGGCGATCTGGACGCCGTTCGAGGTCTGCAACGCGGCGAGCGCAACCGGTATGGTCGCCGTCTTCGGCCCGCTCAAAACCAGGGCAAACAAAAACTCATTCCACGCCAGGATGAAACCGAGCACGCCGGCGGCCGCGATACCGGGCATCGACACCGGCAGCACAATGCGCCAGAAGGCGCCCCAGGCGGTCGCGCCGTCGGTCATCGCCGCCCACTCCAGATCGACTGGAATGCCTTCGAAGAAGCCCATCAGGATCCAGGTCAGGAAAGGCAGGTTGAGCGCGGCATAAACGATGATCAGCCCGGTCAGCGAATTGCTGAGCTCCAGGCTTCGGAACAGCGTGAAGGTCGGCAGCACCAGCGCCACGGGCGGCAGCATTTGCGTCGCCAGAACGGCAAAGCGCGCCCAACGACCGCCCGTACGGAAGCGGGCGAAGGCATAGCCGGTGGTGGCGGCGAAAGGCAAAGCGAGCAGAACCGAGCCGAGCGCGACGATCAGGCTGTTGAGGTAGGACTGACCGAAGCGACCTGACAGCAGCGCCGAATAATTGTCCGTCGTAAAGGCCGGCATCAGCTCGTTGCTGTAGGATAGCTGCTCGGGCACGAAGCTCGTCCGCAGCACCCAGAGCGGCGGCAGCAGCACGATGGCGCAAACGACAATCAGCCCGAAATGCAGGCCGAAGCGGCGGCGAAAGGCAGGCCGTTCGTTTCTGTCCATCATCGAGTGGCCCCCATGAGGCTCGGCCGCGCGATGCCCAGTTCGGTCTCGGGATCAAACAGGTGCATTGGCAGCGGGTCGATGTAGAGCTCGACGATCGAGCCGACGGGCGCCGTGAAATAACGGCTCAGGCGGGCGGCGATCTCCAACGGCTTGTCGTCTCCGGCGGGGTGGGCATGATCCTTGCCGGTGGCCTGACCCGCGATCTGGCCGATCAGGACGTTCTCGGCGCCGAGAGCCTCGACGGCCACGACCCGTACGGCAATCTTCTGCCAGTCCGGCTTGTCGGCGCGTTCGTGGAAATCTTCGGCTCGAACGCCCAGAATGACGCGGCGCCCGACACGCTCGCCATAGGCGTTGCGGTGGCGGGCGGGGACGGTAAGCACGGCACCACTGTCGGTCACGACGGAGAGCCCTTCGCCAGGTGCGGGCTGAAGCGTGGCCGGAATGAGGTTCATCGGCGGCGTCGCCAGGAAGCGCGCGACGAAGGTGTTGACCGGGTCGGCATAGACTTCAAGCGGCCGGCCGGCCTGGACCAGGCGACCATCGCGCATGATGCATATGCGATCGCCCATGGTCATGGCCTCGACCTGGTCATGCGTGACATGGACGATGGTGCGGCCAAGGCGCCGGTGCAGCTTGACGAGTTCGAGCCGCATCTCTGCACGCAGCTGCGCATCGAGGTTGGACAGCGGCTCGTCAAGCAGGAAGGCCGCCGGTTCGCGAACGATCGCCCGGCCGAGCGCGACACGCTGCCGCTGGCCGCCCGAAAGCGCTGCCGGCTTGCGGCCGAGAAGATTCTGCAGCCCGAGCAGGTTAGCGGCGTCCGCAATCTTGGCATCGATGACCGCTGCGTCGGTGCCGCGCATCTTCAGCCCGAAGGCCATATTCTGCCGCACCGACATATGCGGATAGAGCGCGTAGCTCTGGAAAACCACCGCGACGTTGCGGTCGCGCGGCGCGACATTGGCGACGCTCTTGCCACCGATGCGGAGATCGCCGGAAGAGATACTCTCCAGGCCGGCAATCATCCGCAGCGTCGTCGACTTGCCGCATCCCGACGGGCCGAGAAAGATCACGAATTCACCGTCAGGAATGGTGAGATCGACCTCATGCACCCCGTAATTGCCATTGCCGTAGAGCTTGGAAACGCGATCGAGCTCGATAGACGCCATAGACTTTCCTCATGAACCCGTCTGACCCGGCTGAACGCCGAAGGCCGGAGTCGAGCGAACGGTCATCTTAGAGAACAAAATATAACATTGAAAGCCTGCCTTCTGATCATATGTGTTCACTTTTTTTGGATGGCGCGTGCCAGCATCAGGATCCGGTTACAGCCGCCAAAAGCCGTCAGGTCATGTAGACGCCGCCGGTCACGTTGACCCCCTGGCCAGTCATGAAGCGGGCTTGATCCGAACAGAGGAAGACGACGACGTCGGCGACATCCTCCGGCAGCTCGAGCCGGCCGAGCGGCGTCTGCGCGATATAGTCGGCGACCACCCGTTCGGGCGTGACTTGCCGCAGATGCGCCTCCCACTCGACTTCTCGCGATTGCATGCCGGTCTTGACGAACCCCGGGCAGACGGCATTGACGCGTATCCCTTTGGGCGCGAGCGCGCGGGCAAAGGCCTGCGTCCAGCCGAGCACGGCGAACTTGGACGCCGAATAATGCGCCAGGAGCGGCGCACCGACCTTCGCGGCAAGCGAGGCGGTGTTGACGATGCAGCCCGTGCCCTGCTTGACAAAATGCCGTCCAGCGATCTGATTTGCGAGGAACACCCCGCGCGCATTGACCGAGAAGTTGAAGTCCCACTCCTCGTCGGTCAGATCCAGCGCATGCTGCATGGTGGACACGCCGGCATTGGCGATCAGGATGTCGCAGCCGCCAAGCGCTTCCAGTACGGCGGCAAAGGCCGCCTCGACGGAATCGCGACGGCGAACATCGACCGTGACGGCGACGGCACCGCCGCCAATCTCCTCGGCCGCCTTGCGCGCCGCGTCGGGATCCAGATCGCCGATCGCCACGGCGACACCCTGCCGCGTCAGGGCGGTCGCGATCGCGCGACCGATCCCCGCGCCGCCACCCGTCACAAAGGCACGCTTGCCCGCGAGTTCGGCAAGCACTGGAGGAATGACGGAGACAGCCGGCATGGTCGTATTCTCTCTGCTTGGTGGCGGAATGCGATCTGTTGATATCGAGATGCATACCAATAAATTCGAACGCTGCAAACATATTTTTGTTTGAAAATGTTCGATCATGCGGTAGAGTTGAAGTTGCAGACCGCTTCGTCAGCGGCTTACCCACCGGATACATCGATGGCCGACGACACCGCCTCTCCCCTATCGTCCACGCATGGCGCACCGCGTGATGCCGATCGTCAGCGCCTTCTCGCGCACGATCGACAAGCCCGCATCCTCGCTTTCCTGCGCCGGACGGGGTCGCTCACCGTCGCCGCGGCAGCGGCCGAACTCGCCGTTTCCGACATGACGATCCGCCGCGATCTCGTCGAACTGGAACGCGAGGGCAGGCTTGTGCGAATCCACGGAGGTGCGATCGAGGCGGACAACCCGCCGCTGGTCGCCATGGACAGTGAGGAGCCGAGTTTCGATTCGCGCTTGCGCCAGCGCCGCGACCCGAAGGCCGCGATTGCCGCCGCCGCGGCCGGCTTGGTTTCGGGATACCGCACGATCGCATTGGATGTCGGCACCACCACCTATCTGATGGCCGAGCACCTCAAGGACCTTCCGCACGCCAAGGTGTTCACCAACAGCCTCAGGATCGCGGCGGCGCTGAACGGCGGTATGCCCGAAGTCTATGTTGCCGGCGGCCGCGTACGAGCCGACGAGATGTCGACCGGCGGACCCGCGGCTATCGCCCAGTTCGAGGCGCTGTGGTTCGACGTCGCCGTGATCGGCGTCTCCGGCATCACGGCGGACGGCCTTTTCGACTATTCCTTCGATGATACCGATATGAAGCGCGCCTATCTGAGACGCTCAGGCACCAAGATCGTGCTCTGCGATTCCGCCAAATTCCTGCGCATGTCGCTGGTGCGGATAGCGCCACTATCGGACATCGATATCCTCATCACCGATGCCGAGCCGCCGGCCAAGATCGCCGCGGCGCTCGCCGCGGCCAAGGTCGGCCTGCGCATCGCGCCGCCACTGACGCGCGACTGAGGCGCAACATTCTCACTTTATCCCCAAGGAGACGACTCGATGGTATTTGAATTTTTCGGCGACAAGAAGAAGGCTGTCATCTCGATGGCACATATCGGTGCCCTGCCGGGAACGCCCCTCTATGATGCCGATGGCGGCCTCGACAAGCTGATCGATGGCGTACTCTCCGACATCCGCAAGCTGCAGAGCGGCGGCGTCGATGCCATCATGTTCGGCAACGAGAACGACCGCCCCTATGTCTTCAAGGCGCCGCCGGAAGGCATTGCCGCCATGACTGCGATCGTCCAGGCGGTGAAGCCCGAACTGAAAGTGCCGTTTGGCGTCAATTATCTCTGGGATCCGACCGCCAGCGTCGCGATCGGGGCTGCCACCGGAGCCCGTTTCGTGCGCGAGATCTTCACCGGCCTGTTCGCTTCCGACATGGGCTTGTGGGAGCCCGATTGCGCCGCCGCCTCGCGCCTGCGGCACAATCTTGGCCGCGACGACATGAAGCTTCTCTTCAACATCAATGCAGAGTTCGCACACTCGCTCGACCAGCGTCCTATTGAATTGCGCGCCAAGAGCGCGGTGTTCTCGTCGATGGCCGACGCCATCCTCGTTTCCGGTCCGATCACTGGCCAGCCGGCCGACCAGTCCCACCTGCGCAGCGTCTGCGAGACGATCAAGGACGTGCCGGTCTTCGCCAACACCGGCGTGAACATCGACAATGTCCGCGATGTCCTTTCGCTGGCGAGCGGCGTCGTGATCGGCACCCATTTCAAGATCGATGGCAATACCTGGAACGCCGTTGACGGCGATCGGGTCAAGCGCTTCATGGATGTTGTCGCCACCTTGCGCTGAGGGCGGCTTCCACAGCGATGCCGGCCATCGCGCCGGCTCGCGGTGATCATATCGATCGTTGCAGGCCGGCGTCCGGAATGATCGACTGGTATCGAGCAGCGGGACACAACGAGGCAGACGGGTTCGCCCGCCGGCCGTTCCCAGCATTTCAATGGATTCGACATGGCGTTCGTTCTAGGGCTCGATATCGGCACCACCTCGACGATCGGCATTCTGATCCGGCTTCCCGATCAGGTGCTGGGCCTCGCCTCGCGCCCCGTCACGCTACATTCAGAGCACGCGGGCTGGGCTGAGGAAGACCCCGCGCAATGGTGGACCAATGTCCGGGACATCGTGCAGGAGCTGCTCAGGACCAGCGGCATCAAAGCCGAGGAGATCGTGGCATTGGGCACAACCGGCATGCTGCCAGCGGTCGTTCTTCTGGATGACCAGGGCGAGGTGCTGCGGCCGAGCATCCAGCAGAGCGACGGCCGCTGTGGCGCCGAAGTTGCCGAACTGCGGACCGAATGCGATGAGACGGCATTCATCGCCAAGGCCGGCAACGGCATCAACCAACAGCTCGTCACCGCAAAGCTGCGCTGGATAGAGCGTCACGAGCCGGAGGTGTTCAGCCGCATCGCCACCGTTTTCGGCTCCTATGATTATATCAACTGGCGCCTCACCGGCGAACGCGCGGTCGAGCAGAACTGGGCGCTGGAGGCCGGCTTCGTCGATGTTTCGACACACCGGATCGACGGCGATCTGGTGGCGCTCGCGCACATACCGCGCTCGGCCGTGCCACGGAAGATCGCCTCGCATGAAATCCTCGGTTCCGTCTCGGCGAAGGCCGCGGATGAGACCGGCCTGGTAGCGGGAACACCGGTTGTCGGCGGTGCGGCCGACATGATCGCCTCCGCGCTCGGCGCCGGCGTCGCCAAGGCAGGCGATGTCCTCCTGAAATTCGGTGGCTCGGTCGATATCCTGATCGCTACCGACCAGATCAAGCCCGATCCGCGCATGTATCTCGATTACCATCTGGTGCCGGGCCTGTTCATGCCCAATGGCTGCATGTCGACCGGCGGCTCGGGCCTCAACTGGTTCGTACGCAATTTCGCCGGCGGCGAGATGGTCGCGGCACAGGCCGAGGGTATTTCGGTACACCAGCGGCTCGATGCGCTGGCGGCAGAGCGTCCCGCCGGTGCCGATGGCCTCACCATCCTGCCCTACTTCCTCGGTGAGAAGACGCCGATTCATGATCCAGCGGCTCGTGGCGTGATTGATGGGCTGACGCTGTCGCACGATATCGGCCATGTCTGGCGCGCTTTGCTCGAGGCCTATGCCTTTGCCATCGCGCATCATATCGAGGTGCTCAACGACATGGGTCACCGGACCGAGCGCTATCTCGCCTCCGACGGCGGCTCGAGCAGCAAGGTCTGGATGCAGATTGTCGCGGATGTCCTGCAAAAGCCGGTCCAACGACTGACGGGGCACCCCGGCTCTTGCATCGGCGCTGCCTGGACGGCGGCGATTGGCGTCGGCCTAACCGACGACTGGTCGGGCGTTTCCGGTTTCGTCAGCTTCGCCGACCGGCTCGATCCCGACCCGCGCAAGGCTGACATCTACCGCGACGGCTATCGCCGCTATCGCGATCTTTATGCGCGCCTGTCGGCTCCTGGCGCGACCAGAGCGGGATCGTCATCGTGATGTATCGCGCCGTCGCCTGGGACATCGACGGAACGCTAATCGACAGCGAGCCGTTGCATCATCAATCCCTCCTCGCCGGCTGCCGCAACTGGAACGTCGATCTTGACGACCTGCCCGACCAAGCCTTTCGCGGCATCCATATGGGCGACGTCTGGACAATGCTGCGTCCGCGTCTCCCAGTCGGGCTCGACCAGGCGGAGTGGCTCGCCGCTATCAATGCCCACTACGTCGCGAACCGGGCGAACGCCGTCCCAATCCCCGAGGCGGTCGAGACGATTCGGACCCTGGCTGACCGCGGCGTCCCGCAGGTCTGCGTCTCGAATTCCGGCCGGCAAGTCGTCAATGCCAATCTCGATGCGCTCGGCGTGCTCGATCATATGAGTCTCACAATCAGCCTCGACGACGTGTCGGCCGGCAAGCCCGACCCCACGCCCTATCGCGAGGCCTGCCGGCAGCTCGCCGTAGCTCCAGAGTCGGTGGTGGCCGTGGAAGACAGCCGCACCGGCACTAAGGCAGCACGAGCCGCCGGTCTGTTCGTGGTTGGCTATCTCCCCAGCGGCGGCCTGCTCGGCGACGTCGATCTCAGCACCAGCCGTCTGTCGTCGATCCTGGATCTGTTTCCAGGCTGAGGGTTTGCGCGTCGTTACCTTCCAGGTGTGCGCTTGACCATGCATTCAGGATCGTAGCGTGATGGCAACTGATCGATTCACATCGACCGGTAGGAATCCCCCTTGCGCCTCGGCGTCGTGAAACCGCAAACGACACCACACCAGGATGGACGCTTGATGAACGACCTCCCCCAAACACTTGCAGCGGACTCGCTCGGGCCAACCGTGGCGATTGGAGAAATCCTGGTAGAGATCGTCGCGAGGCAGACAGGCACCGGCTTCCGGGAACCTATCGACCTCATTGGCCCCTTTCCGAGCGGCGCGCCCGCCATCTTCATCGATCAATGCGCACGTATGGGCGGAGCGGCCGCAATGGTGGGCGTGGTCGGCGACGACGATTTCGGCGTCGTCAACGTGGAGCGCCTGAAGCGGGACGGCGTAGACACTTCCGCCATCGCTGTTTCCCCGGATTATCCGACGGGCAGCGCCTTTGTTCGCTACCGCACGGACGGAAGCCGCGATTTCGTCTACAACATCGCCAAATCCGCCGCCGCTCGATTGGAATGGACCCCGCAGGTCGAGGCGCTGATCGCGCGTTGCGGGCATATCCATGTCATGGGAACGGTGTTCGCAAGTCCCGCAGCCTGGGCGATCACCGAACGCGCGATCCCGCTGATCAAGGCACGCGGCGGCACGATGTCGCTCGATCCGAACCTGCGCAAGGAATTGCTGGCGCACGGCCAGACCGAGGAGAAATTCGCCGGTCTGGTGGACGAAGCGGACCTGCTGCTGCCGTCGGGCAATGAATTGTTCCTGGCCGCCGGCACGGACGGCGAGGAACGCGCGATCGAGGCGCTGTTCAGACGAGGGGTCAAGGAGATCGCCGTGAAGCGCGGCGAACATGGCGCGTCAGCCCGTCAAAGCACCGGAGCCCGCGCCGATTGCCCCGGCCTGATCGTCGAGGAAACGGACCCCACCGGGGCCGGCGACTGTTTCGGGGGAGCCTATGTCGCATGCCGGCGGCTGGGCATGGCGCTGCAGACGGCGCTCGAATTCGCCAACGCGGCAGGGGCGCGCAACGTCACACGCCACGGTCCCATGGAGGGAGCCGGCACGCCGGCCGAGCTGGAAGATTTCATGGCAAGAACGGCGAGAAGAAATTGATGCGTGTGGCGATCGAAGATTTGCCGGCCCTGCACAGGGACGGGAAGAAAATCGGGGTGACCTCGGTGTGCTCGGCGCACCCGCTGGTGCTTAAAGCCGCACTACGCCACGGCCGGGAAACCGGCACCACCGTGCTGATCGAGGCGACGTGCAATCAGGTCAATCATCTGGGCGGTTATACGGGCATGACGCCGGCCGATTTCGCGGCGATGGTGGAAGCGCTCGCGGCAGCCGAGCGGTGCCCGGAAGAGCTGATCGTGCTTGGCGGGGATCATCTCGGCCCTAATCCCTGGAAAGACCGGCCCGCCGAGGAGGCGATGGCGCAGGCCGGGACGATGGTCGATGCCTATGTCCGCGCCGGCTTCCGCAAGATCCACCTCGATGCTTCGATGGGCTGCGCGGGTGAACCGGCGACGCTAGACGACCACACGGTGGCCGGGCGCGCGGCCAGGCTGGCGGGCGTCGCGGAGCAGGCGGCAGCGCAGAGCGGCGGGGCAAGCCCGGTCTACATCATCGGGACGGAGGTGCCGCCGCCCGGTGGCGCCGATCACGCTTTGGATGCGATCACCCCGACCAGTCCGGAGGCGGCTAGCCAGACACATGCCATTCACGCCCAGGCATTCCAAACCGCCGGGCTTGAAAGCGCATTTTCCCGCGTCATCGGGCTTGTGGTGCAGCCGGGCGTGGAGTTCGGCAACCAGAATGTGATTTTCTACGATCGGGCAAAGGCCCGCGACCTGGCGGCAACCCTCGACAGATTGCCGTCGCTCATTTTCGAAGCCCATTCGACGGACTATCAGGGTGAGAGGCCGTTGCGTGAACTCGTCGAGGACGGCTTCGCCGTCCTCAAGGTCGGACCCGAGCTGACCTTCAAGCTGCGCGAGGCGCTGTACTCGCTCGACCTGATCGCTTCCGACCTGGTGCCTGACTATGGCGAGCGGCCGCTTTACCACGCAATGGAAGAGCTGATGCAAGGCACCCCCAAGAATTGGGCAAGCCACTATCATGGAAGCGATGCCGACAAGCGGACGCTGCGCCACTACTCCTATTCCGATCGCATCCGATATTATTGGGCGATCCCGCAAGCCCGTGCCGCCTGCAACCGTCTCTTCGATACGTTGAACGGCCGCAAGGTGCCGGTGATGCTGTTTCTCCAGCACCTGCCTTCTGCAGTCACATGGGCTGACCGCGCCTGCGACGTCGAGGAGATCGCGATCGGTCACGTCCGGCGGAGCATCGAGGCCTACGCCCGGGCATGCGGCACCTGAGATCCTCGTCCGGTCCTTCAAGGCCAGAGCGGATGGGCTGGCGGGCGGCAGGAACGCTTACAACGATGGCCCCAATCGGATCGGACTGCCGTCGCTGAAACGGGATTGACGGAACCTGTAGAGGTTGTGCCCAGTCTCGTTGCCTTGGACGAGGTCGGACAACACACGGCCGATGCCGGGTCCGATGCCGAAGCCGTGGCCGCTCATCCCGGTCGCTATAACGAGACCCGGGATCGCAGCGGCGCGATCGACGATGGGCACGACATCAGGCATCGCATCGATCATGCCCGCCCAGCTCGCCTTGAGCGGTACAGTCGTGAACTGAGGGAAAAGCTCCCTGAACCCGCGGTCGATGGCGCGGAGCGCCGACGTCTCGGGAGCGGGATTGAGGACCCGCATCCGTTCGAAAGGGCTTTCTTCATCCGCGTTCCATCTGCGCGGCGTCGACCAGCCATCCGGGTATCCTCGCGGCGCGGCCGGCAGGTAGCGCGTGCCGAAGGGATTGGCCATCAGGGCGCTGAAATATTTGCCCGCATGGCGAAATGCGTCCGGCCCTATGTAGAGTTGGCTGCTGCCTCCCGATGCGAGCGTATACCCGCCATCCTGCCTGCGCCGGAAAGCGATGCGTTCATCCGCGGCGGCACCGGCGTAGATCTCCGGCATCGGTGCTGTCGCGGCGACGGTCGCCCTGACGCTGAGCTGCGGAATCGAGATGCCGTGGGCGCGCAGAAAGAGCGACGTCCACGCGCCGCTGGCGACGACGACGCTCGAGGTCGCGATGCGCCCTTTCTCGGTCCAGACGCCACTGATGCGTCCCGCGGAGATGTCGAGCATACGTGCCGCGCAATTCTCGATGATCGTCACACCTTCGCGGGCCGCCAGGCGAGCAAGCGCGGGCACCGCGACCCAAGGTTCCGCCCGCATGTCCGATGGGGTGATCATTGCGCCTTTGAACGGTCGCGACATGGCCGGGATCAGGCTTGCCAACTCACCTTGGTCGAGGAGACGCGTGTCGACGCCATGAGCCTGGGCAATCTCGAGAAACTTCGCGAAACCGGCCATCTCCTTGTCTGTCCGCGCAAGATAGGTAACGCCCGTCTGCTTCAGTCCTATGTCCTCGCCACATTCCTGCGCCAGTTGCCGCCAGAGGCGCTGCGCTTCGATGACGATCGGCAGTTCGTCGGCATCGCGGCCCTGTTGCCGGATCCAGCCCCAATTGCGCGAGGATTGCTCGGCGGCGATGCGGCCCTTTTCCAGCAGCGTCACCGAGACGTTCCGTCGCGCCAGGAACAGTGCCGTGCTCACGCCAATGACCCCGCCGCCGATGATCACGACGTCCGAAGTCTTCGGCAGGGGCTGCTGGAACTGGATCGAGGTGGCTTCGGTGAAGGGGAAGATTGTCAAAGAGCACCGTCCTTCTTGGTATGCTGCGGCGACATCCGGTCCACGCTGGCAGCGAGATCTGGGCAGCGATATCTGGCCGCCGTGAAATGTCGATACCACGCGAGGAGATTGATCGTCAGCTACTGCTTGCCGACAAGGACGGCGACAGATCGCGGGTCTGGAAGTCCCTCTGGACAATGAGTTTTGAAACTGCCGGCCAAAGGCTGGCGACTGTGCAAGCGTGCCCCACTATTGCGTTATCGGCGGCGGCATCGTCGACCTGGCGACGGCCATGCGGCTGGTTGAGACATATCCCGGCTGCAGCCTGATGCTGTTGGCCGGAAATACTGTCCGAGCCTCGGCCTCGCCGACCTGCTCCCGCACGAAGCAGGCATCCGCGCGCAAGCCGTGCGCAAAGACAGTGCCCTCATCCATGATTTCCTGTTCGCATAAACGGACCGCATGCTGCACGTCTGCAACGCCCCTTCACCCGCCGCCTCCTCGGCGATCCCGATTGCAGAGATGATTCGAGATCGCCTCATGCAGGGCTGCTGAAAACGAGGCGGTATGCATGGAGCCGCAACGCCCGCTGAACGCTGGAGTATCCGTCTTGGCCAAGAAAGGGATTGGGGCACCGGCCGCGGGCAACGCAGCTTTTGCGTCAGAACCAGATCCGCTCACCACCGGGCCAGCAATTCCGCTCCCGGCGAGAAGGTACTTGGCCTGCCGGCTATAGCCGCTCGGCCTCAGGCCTGCGGTTTCCGCAAGCGTTAGCCTCCTGTGGACGCCGGCATTTTTGGCTGCGCAAAGATCTCAAGCGAAACGACGGCCGACGTCGCAGGTTCGACCGTCATAGGCATAGCTCGACGAGCTCCCTATGGTACACGTCCACAGAATGCACTGACACTCAAGCCAGCTTGGCTAAGCCAGAAATCTTTAAGTCTTTGAAATGACCTGACTATTTATGGTACCCTTGGCTGGGACCTATCCCCGGATCAAGCTATTGTTTTTATTATGTTTTTTCTGCTCCAACGTCCGATTTGTATCACAATAGGTATCACAATCTGTAGCACCTTCTCCGCGACCCTTGGATGCCTTCGCCCACAGCGGCCGCAGCGTGTTTGACTAAAGCCACTCGCAGATCCGGTGTCGTGGCAGGTAAAAGAATACCGTCATTCTTCTAACCGATTGCGTCATACGAATTCACCGCCACCGGCCGCTCCCAGGCTAGTCGGCTCAGCTTGCCTATGCACGAAGAAGCCGAAGCAAACCGTCATCAACTTTCCTTACTCGAAGGAATAGGTGAAGCCCTCCTTGGAGGCGCCGACGGTTACCCTTGTCATCCTTTCGCCCTCGAGCGAGCGGTTCAGCACGCCGCGGCTCAGTTCCGGCAGCAGCGTGTTGCTCAGGATGGCATCGATCATCCGCCCGCCGGATTCGATCTCGGTGCAGCGGGCCTTGACCAGATCCATGACACCGTCGCCGATCACCAATTCCGCATCGTTGGTTGCACGCAGCCGGCGAGCAATCTTGGCGAACTGATGACGGGTGATCGCTTCGATCATCGAATCCGAGAGCGGATAGTAAGGAATGGTCACCACCCGGCCGAGAAAGGCCGCCGGGAAGACCTTCAGCAACGGGCCGCGCAAGGCGGTGTCCAGATCATCGAGCCCGGCCCGCAGCGTGCCGTTCCTGGTGCGGTCCATGATGACTTCCGAGCCGACATTCGAGGTGAGCAGGATCAGCGTGTTCTTGAAGTCGATCCGCCGGCCCTCGCTGTCGTCCATCATCCCCTTGTCGAAAACCTGGAAGAAGATTTCGTGCACATCCGGATGCGCCTTCTCGACCTCGTCGAGCAGGATCACCGAATAGGGTTTTCTGCGCACCGCTTCGGTCAGGATGCCGCCCTTTCCGTAGCCAACATAACCGGGCGGCGCGCCTTTGAGCGTCGAGACCGTATGCGCCTCCTGGAACTCGGACATGTTGATCGAGATCAGGTTCTGCTCCCCGCCATAGAGCGTTTCGGCGAGCGCCAATGCGGTTTCGGTCTTGCCGACGCCCGAGGGGCCGCAGAGCAGGAAGACGCCCACCGGCTTTTCCGGCGCGCCAAGCCCGGCGCGGCTGGTCTGCACGCGTTTGGCGATCATCTCCATGGCGTGACCTTGGCCGACGACCCGCTCCGAAAGCGTGGTGGCGAGCTTGAGCGCCTTTTCGGTCTGGCTGGACAGCATCCGTCCGGTCGGGATGCCGGTCCAGTCCTGGACCACGGCGGCCACTGCGTTGCGGTCTACCGATGGCAGGATCAACGGTGTTTCGCCTTGTGCCTCGGCCAGCTCGGCCATCAGCTCTCGCAACCGGGCGAGATCGGCGGCAGGATCAGGTGGGTCGGCAGCGTCCGGTGTCTCCGCATCGGTATTGGCGGCCTTGGCTTTAGCTGTTTTGGTATTCGTGGTTTCCGCCTTCGCCGTTTCAGCCTTGGGCGGCTCAGTCTTGGGCACCTTGGTCCTTTCTGCGTCCGCCGCTGCCGTTTCAGCGGCAGCCGCCGCATCGAGCGGGACTCCTTCGCCGCGCAGCTTGGCGCGTAATTCGAGGATCTCGGCGACAAGTGTCTTTTCACGATCCCAGCGCTGCTGCGCTACGGCCAGGGTGACCTTGGTTTCGGAAAGCCCGGTCTCGACGCGCGCCTGCCGGTCGGCGACCTCGATGCCGATCGCGGCCTCGCGGCCGATGATGCCGCGCTCGACCTCCAGCGCCTGGCGGCGGCGCATGATGTCCTCGACCTCGGCCGGCGTGGCGTGCTGCGATATGGCGACACGGGCGCAGGCGGTGTCGAGAAGGCTCACGGCCTTATCAGGCAGTTGCCGTGCCGGGATATAGCGATGTGACAGGCCGACCGCCGCTTCGATCGCCTCATCGAGTATCTGCACCTTGTGGTGCTGCTCCAGGACGCCAGCCACACCGCGTAACATCAGAACGGCCACCGCCTCCGACGGCTCTTCGATCTTGACCACTTGGAAACGGCGGGTCAGCGCCGGGTCCTTCTCGATGTGCTGCTTGTATTCGGCCCAGGTCGTTGCCGCGATGGTGCGAAGTTCGCCGCGCGCCAGCGCGGGCTTCAGGAGATTGGCCGCGTCGCCGGTTCCAGCAGCGCCGCCGGCGCCGATCAAGGTGTGGGCCTCATCGATGAAGAGGATGACGGGGGTCTCGGACGACTGCACCTCATCAATGACAGCTTTCAGTCGTTTTTCGAACTCACCCTTTACGCTTGCTCCCGCCTGCATCAATCCGACATCAAGCATGCGTACACTGACGCCTTGCAGTGGGAGCGGCACATCGTCCTGGGCGATGCGCAAGGCAAAACCTTCAACGACCGCGGTCTTGCCGACTCCAGCCTCGCCGGTCAGGATCGGATTGTTTTGCCGCCGTCGCATCAGGATATCGACGATCTGCCTGATCTCCGGATCGCGGCCGACAACAGGGTCGATCTTGCCGTCGCGGGCGCGCTGGGTCAGGTCGGTGGCATATTTCGCCAGCGCCGAATCCCCGCCCGAAGCCCGCCGCGGTGCCTCCGCTGCGGAGACCGTAGTCGAGGCGCCGGCTTCGAGTGAGCCCTCCATCACATCGGCAAACCGCGCGATGACCGCGTCGACGTCGATCTTGTCGAACTCGCCGCTGATCTTCGACAGCAGGCCTTCCAGCACCGGCGTCTTCAGGCAAGCAAGAAGAATATGTGCGCTGCGGACTTCCTCGACGCCGAACTCAAGCGTTGCAAGGTTCCAGGCTTCCTGGATGGCGTGGAAGATATGGTCGGAAAATTCCTCGATCGACGTTGCGCCATAAGGCAGCTTATCCACCGCGCGGGTCATATCGGCTGTAAGCCGGCTCGCATCCACCCCCGCATCGGCGACTATCATTTGCATATCCGAGCGGTCGGAAAGCACCAGTTGCTCGATGAAGTGGACGAGTTCGACGTAAGGATTGCCGCGCAGTTTGGCGGTGTCTGCTGCAGCCTTGAAGGCGCGCAGGCCAACAGGATTGAGCTTGCCGACCAGTTCCTTGCGTTTGAAGGTCTGCGATGACCGGCGCTGTTCCATCGAACGTGCTCCTGCAATCTGCCAGTCCATAACCTGGCACATAAGCCGTCACTTGACAAAGCGCGTGATGGACGGGGCTCGATACGCGGCTCAGCCGCTACCTTGCGTTTGTGGAAAGTCCCGCACCACCAGCCGCAAATAACCACGGAATTGCCGGCCTCCATGCATTGCATTTCACAATCGGGGTTCGGCAATCACGCTCAAGAGGCGGCGGCATTTAAGCTTCTGTTAATTTTTAAGCAGTCGTCGAATTGTGGTAAAGTACAACGGTGTGATAACGTTGGGTCACGTACGGTTTGAGGGCCGGTCGCTGGGGGTTGGTGTGATTGATGTCGCACTCTGGCTTACTCCGCTCGACGGTGAAAATCCGTCAGGGGAGGATTTGCGCAACGACCCGGCTTTTCATGAGCTGGAGCGTCGGACCGAGCCCGAGGTCAAGGTCGTCCACGACGGCAACAACAAGCCCACTTCGCAAAGCACCATTCCAGTCGACTGGTCCGCGGTGCTGGCAAAGGCGGCGGAATTGCGCGCGCATGGCCGGGACCTGCGCCTGCTCGTCATTGTCACGCGCGCGCTGGCCAATGAAGACGGACTGGCCGGGCTGGCGCAAGGCCTGACCCTCATTGCGCAGACCTTCGATCAGCATTGGGAAACCATGCATCCGGCCCTGCGGCCCAACGCTTCGCCGCGCGACGCCGCCTTGCGCCGGATCAACGCACTGCTCGATCTCCAGAATGGCCAGGACGGGCTGTTGGCGAACCTGCGGCAGATGATTTTCTTTACGCCACGCTCGATCGGGCCGATCAGCGGACGCGACCTGGAACAAGCCGCCCTCGACGACCGTGTCATGCTCCAGGAAGCCGCCTCGGGATTGAACACGGCGGAAAAGGCCGCACTGGTCAGTGCGCACGGACAATTGTTGAACCGGGTGCGCGCCGGTTGTGCGGCTCAGATTGATCAAGCCGGTGCAGAGATGGTCTCGCTGGCCGCCGACGTCCGGGCGGCGATCGCAGCCCTTGACGAGGTCGAAACCGCCCTCAACGCCCGCCTCGAGGGCGGCGGCGCTCCCGTTCCGGACTTAAACCGGTTTCTGCAGCGTTTGCTGACGACCCTCGAACGGAACTCGGGTGCGGTGGCCAATGGCATGGCCAAGACGCCCACTGCGGCAGAACCGGCAACGCCTGCTCGAAACGGTCATGGAGCCGAGACTATGGCAAGTGCGGCAAGCTACACGGATACCAGCACGGGGCTTCCCGACCGGATTTCCTCACGCGACGACGTGGTCAAATGCCTCGACCTGGTCGTCGCCTTTTATGACCGCACCGAACCCTCGAGCCCGATACCGCATCTGGCGCGGCGTGTGCGCCGCATGGTGCACATGGATTTCGTTGAACTGATGGAAGATCTCGCCCCGTCTGGGCTGAAGGAATTCCGGCTCCTTGCCGGCGTTCCCGATGTCAAGAAGACGGCTCAGAAGGATGAAAGGTAAGAGCACATGCCAGCCGAAAGCAAAGCGAAGGTCATCGAACGAAATCGCGCGCCGCGGGTGCAGATCGCCTACGACGTGGAAACCTACGGTAGTCCGACCACGATCGAATTGCCTTTCGTCATGGCCGTGATGGCCGACCTTTCCGGCGCTTCGCAGACCAAGGAAGCGTCAAAATCGGTGCTGGACCGGTCCTTCGTCGAGACCGACGCGAACCGCTTCCCCAGATTCATGGAAGCGCTTGGGCCGCGCGTCAAAGCCCGGGTGAAGAACACGCTGCCGCAAGCCGAAGGCCAGGAGCGCGACGAGGAACTGGCGCTCGATCTCACCTTCACCAAGATGGGCGATTTCGCTCCCGACAAGGTTGCCGAGCAGGTGCCGCAACTGGCCGAGATCCTCAAGATGCGCCGCCAACTCGAGGAACTGCTTGGCTTCATGGATGGCCGCGTCGACGCCGAAAAACGCATCGCGCAACTTCTGAACAACGAACCACTTCTTGGCAAGATCGCCAGCCAGGCGCTGGCCGACGACGACAAGGTTGGGGAGTAAATCATGGCCGAACAGCAAAAGACCGCCGCCGTCGCCGCCGAGGCGGAAGCCATAGATCTTGGAGAATTCAGCGGGCTTCTCGAGAAGGATTTCAAGGTCAAGAAGGACGACAGCGAGAAACTGCAGCAACTCGTGCGCAATCTCGCACTCGCGGCGCAGTCCCGTTCCGAGACCACCACCATCTCCTCCAATGCGATCAAGTCGATCAAGTCGCTGATCGCGGGCATCGACAAGATGCTGACGACACAGGTCAACGAGATCCTGCACGCGCCCGAAGTGCGTGAGATGGAAGGCACATGGCGCGGCCTCTGGTATCTCATCAACAACACCGAGACGGATCAGAAGCTGAAGATCCGGGTGATGAACATCTCCAAGGAGCAACTGGCCGACACGCTCGAAGACTATGAAGGCCAGATGTGGGATCAGAGCCCGATCTTCAAGAAAGTCTATACGGACGAGTATTCGATGCTTGGCGGCGAGCCGATCGGCTGTGTGATTGGCGCCTACGAATTCTCGAACCACCCGCGCGACGTCGGTTTGTTGCGTAACATCTCCGGCATCTGTGCTTCAGCACACACGCCGTTTATCGCAGCCGCCTCGCCGCGCCTGTTCCGCATGGACAGCTGGCAGGAATTGCCGAACCCGCAAGATCTCCAGCAGATCGTCTCCAACCCGGCCTATGCCTCGTGGCAGTCGTTGCGCGAGAGCGAGGACGCTCGCTATATCGGCCTGACCATGCCGCGTGTTCTGGCGCGGCTGCCATACGGCACGGATACCGTTCCGGTGAAGGGCTTCACCTTCGAGGAAGAGGTGCAGGGCGATCACAACAAATATGTCTGGATGAACGCCGCCTTCCCTATGGGCGTGAACATAAACCGCAGCCACAAGCTCTATGGCTGGGGCACGCAGATCCGCGGCGTCGAGAATGGCGGCACGGTGCTTAACCTGCCGGTGCACAGCTTCCCGACCGATGACGGATCGATCGCGATGAAATGTCCGACCGAAGTCGCCATCGACGACCGGCGCGAAGCGGAACTGGCCAAGCTCGGCCTGATGCCGATCCTGCATCGAAAGAACACCGATCTCGCGGCCTTCATCGGCGCACACTCACTGCAGGACGACGAGACGCGGGCGGGGCGGCTGGTCGACCCCGACGCGCAGTCCAATGAGCGGCTGAGTGCCAACCTGCCCTATCTCTTCCCGGTCTCGCGCTTTGCGCATTACCTCAAGGCCATTGCGCGCGACAAGGTCGGCTCGTTCAAAGAGCGCTCCGACATGCAGATCTGGCTGACCGAATGGATCAACCGATATGTGCTGGCCAACCCGGCCTTCGCCGACGACAAGGCGCGCGCCAAGCGCCCGCTTGCCGCGGCCGAGGTTCAGGTGGACAGCGTTGAGGGGCGGCCGGGCTATTACAACGCCCGCTTCTATTTGCGTCCGCATTACCAGCTCGAGGGCATCAATGCCTCGCTCCGACTGGTCTCGGAACTACCGTCCGTGAAGACTTGAATTGCAGCAACACCATCTTGGTTTTTTGAAAGCGGTGGAGAAAGACAATGCCCACAGGTACGAAGATTGATGGCTTTCTAAAAGTTCCGGATATCAAAGGCCCAAGCGTTCGTGACGGCCACGAGGACGAAATCGAAATCCATGGGGTCGATTACAAGATAGTCGCGCCATACGATCCGAATTCGCTCTCGCGCCGCGGCCGTGTCTCCTTGGGAATGATCAAGTTCACCAAGCACTACGACAAGTCCTCGCCCTATCTGAAGAAAGCACTGTTCGAGAACAAGGCGCTGGACGAAGTGGTGTTCTCGGCTCGCCGGACCATCGATGGCGAGACGAATGATTACCTGGTCGTCACCCTCACCGACGCCTCGATCATGGAATACGACCTGTCGCAGGCGGAGGATGAGGAAGACCTGATCGAGGAAGAGGTCAGCTTCGCCTACAAGAAGATCAAGTTCGTCTATGACGGCAATGACGAAATCGAAATGGATGTCTATGTCGGCAAGTGAGGGCCGGCGGCCCGACGCGGACAAGCTGCAGGTCACCGCTGGTTCGCGAGCAAAACGCGAAGCGGTCCAGCCCTCTCTCTGGGACCGCCTCGTAAACGACCTGCCGGGCATGACCTCCGAGATAGACGGGCTGCGCCAGGCCTTGCAGGACGAACTCGGCGCCGACCGGCTGGAGGGTCTGGTTGCGGGCAGCGCGCGGCTCATCGATGCCGATGCGGAGCTGACGGCCGATCAGAAGCGGCGCCTGCACCGCCTGGCCTTTCAGATCCAGCATCGCGTGGAGATGGAAAGCCGCGGCGTGGTCGTGTCGGCCCGCGTGCTCCGGGAGGCCGTGCGGCGCGATATCGAGGCCCTGTTCAACACCGAGCGTTTCGAGGCTGTTCCGCTTCTTTCCGATCTCGAAAGCGAGCAGGCAGCGGACAACCCGCCGTCGCTCGCCGATTTCCCGGAGGTGCGCCGAAGCGTGATCAACTACGGCGTGCCCTCCTTTTCGGGCCGTTCCTCCCGCGATTTTGATCGCGAGGCGCTCGCCCGCGAGATCCGCTCGGTGCTTGCTACCTTCGAGCCACGCCTCAAGGAAAGTACGACGAAGGTCACGGTGACGCTTGGCGACAAGAGCGTGGGTTTGAAGATCGAGATTGACGCGGTGCTGATCATGACGCCGACGCCGGAACGCATGCGTCTGCGCACCACGATCAATCTCGACAACGGCTTGGCGCGGACCGAATTTAGGGAGGCCTGAGATGGATCGGGTCTTCGTGGAATATTACGAGGAGGAACTGACCCATATCCGTGCGCTGGCGGCGGAATTTGCCGACCTGCATCCGGCGGTGGCGCGCAATCTCTCCCTCGACACGGTGCCGTGTCCGGATCCGTATGTCGAGCGGTTGCTTGACGGCGTCGCTTTTCTCGCGGCGCGCACCCGGCTGAAAGTCGATGCCGAGCGCTCGCGGTTTTCACGCAGCGTGCTGGATGTCCTCTATCCCGATCTGGTCACGCCGGCGCCGGCAACGGCTATGGTGGTGCTGAAACCCGGCCAGCAGGTCCAGACGATGGTTGCCGGCCATGTCGTCAAGCGCAACACCCGGCTGGTTTCCGGCCTGCAGCCCGGCCTTTCGACGCGCTGCACCTTCACCACCGCCCAGGACGTCACGCTGTGGCCGATAGCGGTGACTTCGGTAAGCTATTTTCAAGATCGCAGCGCGCTGGCGGCGGCCGGCATAGGGCCGATCGGCGGTGTGGCCGGCGAGGCGGCGCTCCGCATCGTGCTGGCCCGAACCGGAAAAGGCAGGCTCGACGAATTGTCGCTCGACAAGCTTGATCTCTATTTTTCCGGGCGCACCAAGGCACCCTTGATTCTCGACGCGATTTTTGGCGCTTGTTCGGCCGTTGGCGCACGCGCGGAAGGCAAGACCAACCCCGTATCGCCCTTGCCGGAACCCGAAATGATCGGCATCAGCGACGACGAAGCCCTGATGCCTCGGACCCGTCCGACATTCGAGGGGTACCGTCTGCTGCGCGAATATTTCATGATGCCCGAGCGCTTTCACTATGCGCGGGTTTCCGGACTGCAGCCCGTCGTGCGCCGATGCGCCGCCGGGCTCGAGATCATCTTCATGTTCAGGCGTCCAGTGCCCGAGCTTGCCGACTTGACCCCGGCCGATTTCGAACTTTTCGCAACGCCGATCATCAATCTCTTCGAGCGTGAGTGCAACGTCATCGAGCTTGATCCGCGCAGGACGCGCCAGGTGCTGCATGCCGACCGAACGCGGGCGCGTGACTTCGAAATCTATCGGGTCATCCGCGTGGAGGACGCCGACACCGGGGGCAGCGATGCCGAAATTCCGGAGCTCTTCAGCCTGGGTCAGAATCGTGGCAGTGGCTGGGTCTACTCGACCGAGCGGCGTCCTCGTCGCGCGACGGAAGACGAGCGGCGCGACGGGCTGACCCGCACCTCCTACGCAGGGGACGATGTTTTCCTGGCAATTTCACGCCCGGTGGAAAGCCAGGCGAACCGGTCGCTGAAGCGTGTCGACATCGTGGCGCTTTGCACCAACCGCGATCTGCCGATCCTCGATGACAATCCCACTTTGACGCTGGAGGCCGGCGACCCGGTCGAAACGGTGCGGCTTCTCGGCGCGTTGCGTCCGCCTCGCCCGGCCATCCCCGCGGCGCTGCCTTCGGGCGCGGCGGGCGAATCGCGCGCCGACAATCTCGCCTGGCGGCTGGTGGCGCAACTGGCGCTCAATTTTCTCAGCCTTGCCAAGGAAGGCCGCGGCGTCGATCCGCTGCATGCGCTGCTTGATCTTTACGCCGACCGGGGAGATCCGAGCCTTGCCCGCAACGTGCATTCGATCGTTCGCATCGACTCGCGGTCGGTCATCGAACGGCTGCAGATCGACGGCCCGATGTGCTTTGGACGTGGCACGGAAGTAACATTGCATGTCGACCAGTTGGTCCTGGCAGGGCAAAGCACATTGCTGCTTTCGGCCCTGCTGGCACGGCTGTTTGCCCGGCATGCCGGGATAAACGGCTTCGTGCGAACCCGTACGCGGCTGCTGCAGAAGCAGGAGGATGTGCCATGGCCGATGACGCCCGGCAATCGCTACCTGATCTAGACACAGTCGACCCGAACCATGCCGAGGCGCTGTCCGGGACGTTCGACTTCTTCGAACTGTTGCGCCGACTCGAACGGAGGGGCGGGCTGTTCGGCTATTCCGGCTCGCCAGAGCGCGAGCCTGCAAGGCTCGGACAGCATGTGCGTCTTAGCTTTTCGGCCAGGGACGTGGTTGAATTCCACGACGCGAAGGACAAGGCTCCGGCCAGGGTCACCGTCGCAAATCTCGGCCTGATGGGACCCGAAGGTCCGCTGCCGCTGCATCTGACACGCTGGGTGCTCGATCGTCTGTCGCAGCGCTGGTTCACCGGCGCCGATGCCCAGCAAACCAGCGACACGACATTCGTGGACTTCGTCAACATTCTTCAGCACCGCATGATCGCCCTGTATTATCGGGCATGGGCGGATGCGCATCCGGCCGTACAGGTCGAACGCGCGGTCGGCGGGCGCGTTCGCGCCATGCTCGAAGCCATGGCGGGAATAGGACTTCCGGGCACCCAGAACACCGATCTCGATACGGTGAAGCTTCGCCAGGCGGCTTCGCTCGCCAGCCAGGTCGACGGCCCGGAACGGCTGACGCTGTTCCTGGCGGAAGCGTTCAAGGTGCCGGTTCAGATTAAGGAGTTCATCGCCGCCTGGATAATCATCCCAACCGGGCTCCAGACCCGTCTTGCAAAAGCCTATGCAGGGCTTGGCCGAGGAGCGACAATCGGCCCGCGCGTTTTCAACCGCCAAAGCCGAATCGAGCTCCGTGTCGGCCCGCTGGGGTACGAGGACTTCAAGGCGTTCCTGCCCGGTGGCCAGCGGTTCAAACTGTTCAAGCAAGCCGTTCGCGACATGGTCGGGGAATCGCTCGACGTCGATCTGCGCATCGTGCTTGCGCGGGAAGCCGTGCCGCCGCCCCGTCTCGGAGCGGTACAGCTCGGCCGAACTGCCTGGCTTGCGCGGCCTGTTGAAAGGGGCGATGCTGACGATCTGCGGCTGCGCACAATCGTCGGATGGCAGCCGGAAATGGCGGGGGTCGCGACATGAGCCTGCTGCTGACGCTGGAGCAAGGGCCACGCACCCAGGCCGTACGGCACACCCGGCTGGACGAAGGCGACCTGGTGATCGGCCGCAGCGCGGACGCAGGCTGGCAGATCGACGATCCCGACATGTTCGTTTCGCGAGCTCATTGCAGGATCTCGGGCGGGCGAGATGGATATTTCGTCACCGATACGTCAAGCAGCGGATTGTTCATAAACGATTCTGACAGCCCGCTCGGCGCCGGCAAGTCGACGCGTCTTCAAAGCGGTATGCGGCTAAGACTGGGCGACTACGTCGTCTATGTCGATCTGCAGACGCCAACCGCCCAAGCACCCACAGCCGGCCAGCCGGCTCCGGAACGCCTGCCGCCGGCATCCCGGGCGCCGGTGAGCATCGGCCACGACGACTTCTTTTCCGCCACGGTCGAAGAAGAGCCGCGACGGCCACGTCCGGCGGATTTGCCGGACCCGTTCGAACGGCCGGTTCCAGGCGCGTTCGAGCGTGCCACCTCCGGCCAGCGCAGTTCGCCTGGTTTCGATGACCCGTTCAGCCTCGATCCGGTTTCAACGCCTGTGTCGAAAAATGCCGCCTCTTACCGCGAACCGGGCGGCGCGGCGAACCAGGCGGACCCCTTCGGCCTCGACCCCGTGCCGTCTCCCAGCCGGGGAGCCGAGCCCGCTCATGGAAAGCCGTCCGATTTCAAGGATGATTTTGGTTTCGGATCGGCCGCGGCGCCCGGTTCGGCAAACGGCACCGGCTCGGCCGGGCAGCGCGAGCGCATCGCCCAACGACCACAATCCGCCAATCCCTGGGATTTGCCCGCGCAAGCGGCTGACGTCCCGCCTCCGGCGCGGGCAGGTGCTGCTGCCAAACCCGCCCGCCTGCCGGCAGCGCCGCAACTGGGGGACATGGCGCTCCGCTCCGCATTCCTGCATGGCATGGGTGTCGAGGAAGCCGATTTCCCCGAGCGCGACAGCATTGCGGAAATGGAGAAGTTTGGCCGCGAATATCGGTTGATGATGGAAGGCCTGATGCAGCTTCTGCGCAAACGGGCCGAGGAAAAGGGAAACGCTCGCGTCGCCCAGACCATGGTTGGGGCTTCCGAAGTCAATCCGCTCAAGTTTCTGCCGACGGTCGACGACGCCATCGTCACGCTTCTCGCCGAGCGCAGCCCTGGATTTCTCGCCGGCGAAGCGGCAATCGCCGACGCGGTTCGCGACCTCGCCCAACATCACGTGCGCGCCTGGCGCGGCGTACAGGGCGCCTTGCGGCGGATGATTGACCGTTTTGACCCGACAGCGATCGAGGAAGAGCTGAAATCGAATTCCGCGATCGGCACGCTGCTTTCGGGCGGACGCAGCGCCAAGCTGTGGGAGCTTTACCAGAAACGCCACCGTGAAATCGCCGAGAGCGCGGAAAAAAGCTTTCTGGGCGAAATCGGCGCTGATTTTCGGGATGCATATGAGGAGGAGTGAGACATGATCGATCGACGCGAATTCATTGTCGCCTTGGGCGCAACCGGGCTGCTTACGGCTTGCCAGAGCGGGCCGCCGAAACCATCGGTGATCACCGTCAAACTGACCGGCGGGGCCGGTATGAACCCGGGACCGGGCGGCGGCGACCGGCCGGTGACGGTCCTCGTCATGCGGCTGCGCAGCACCGGCAAATTCAATTCCGCCGACTACTTTGCCTTGCAGGGGGATGCCGGTTCGGCACTCGCAGGCGACCTCATCGGATCCGACCAGATAGCCGTCGGGCCGGGAAAGACCGCGTCCAAGACCATCACGGTCGAGCCGGACGCGACGGCGCTGGGCTTCGTTGCACTGATCCGCGAGCCCGGCGGCCGGAACTGGCGGACGACCAAGTCAGTGTCGGCGGGATCACAATTTACGGTCAACGTCTCGCTTGGCAGCGGCGGCATTTCCGCCTAACGGCCAGGGCAAGGGGAGCTCGATGCAGAGAGTAGCGGCATGAGCGATGCAAACAGGGTGCTGTGGTCCGAAGGTCTGTTTCTCCGGACCCAGCATTTCCAGCAGCAGGATCGCTTTTTCGAGGCGACGGTGCGCGGCGCGTTGCAGGCCGGGCAGTTGCATACGTTCGGCTTCCAGCAGCTGACGCTGGATCAGGCATTGCTGGAGGCCGGCCAGATCTCGATCCTGTCCGCACGGGGCATCTTTCCGGACGGAACACCTTTCTCCATTCCAGACATGATGGACGCGCCGCGACCATTGCCGGTCACCCCGGACACGAGCGCCGGGCCGGTGCTGGTGGCCTTGCCTCTGGAGCCTCCGGGAGGTGTCGGCTTCGATCCGGCACACGCAGCCGCCTCGGGAGCACGCTATCACGGGCGGGTCGTTTCGGTGCGTGACGCCGTCCAGGGCGGTTCAGATCCTGAAGAAATCGAGATCGCCCGTCCGCAGGCGCTGCTGCTTGCACCCGGCAAGTCGGTCGGTGGCTACACAGCCTTGCCGATAGCCGACCTCAAGGGGGTTCGAGCCGATGGTGGCGTCTCTCTGGACGAGACCTTCCTGCCGCCGACACTGATTACCGGCGCGGTGGCCTGGTATCGGCAATTGCTTCTGGAAGTTGTCACAGGCCTCGAGCAGATCGCCGAGGCGCATGGCAAGATGGTCATGGGCGGGCCTGGGCGCAGCGTCGAAGATCTGCTGATGCTCAATCTCGCCAATGCGGCGCGTCCGCGGCTCGCCCACATGCTGGCGCAGGATGTCTTCCATCCGGCCGAGCTTTACCTGGAACTTGCCGGGCTCGCTGGTTCGATGGCGACCTACGGATCGAGCGCGCGGCGCCTGGGCGAATTACCCGCTTACGATCACATGGCGCCAGGCCCCGCCTATTCGGCGCTGGCGGATGCGCTGCGCTCGCTCATCCTCAGCCTGCGTTACATCGAGCCTAAATCGCGTGCGCTGCCTGTCATGCGGCATTCGACCAATGTCTGGAAAATCCGCATCGACAACCCGAAGCTGCTGGTGGCCAGCCGGATCGTCATCCGGGTCGGTTCGGAGCTGTCGGAGGACGCGCTGCGCAAGATATTCGTCAATCAGGCGACTGTCGGCTCGGCCGACCAGTTCGAGGGCCTGTGGAAATCGCGATTGCCCGGCATTCCGCTGAAACCGCTTCATTCCCAGCCGCGCGAGATCCCCTACGATGGCGATCGGCTGTGCCTCGAGCTGGACCAGAAAAGCGAGCATTGGGCCTCGCTGCTCGATGCTCCCGGCTTTGTCATCGGCGTTTCGGGCGTGTTGCCAAGCGAGCCGCAGGTGGACTGCTATTCGGTGAACAGGTGAGATCATGAGCCGCGATGATCCGTTCGGACTGTCGGATGATCGCGAACGCACCCGCATACGACTGACCGGCGCGCCGATGCCGCGACCGATGGCGCCGCTGTTGCCGGGGGCGGTGGTAAAGCGGTCTCGGACCCACCCGAACGCGCTTGTCAACGCATTCGCACCCTTGCTCGAGTTCGCTCCCGAGCTCGAGAGTGCGCTGCCGCCGGAGAATCCGGAAACGTTGCGCACCCGATTGCTCGAAGAACTGGTTCGGGCACGCGACATGGCAATGTCGACGGGATCCTCGATGGAGAGGGCCGACCAGGCAGCCTGGATCGTGGCGGCGTTGCTCGATGATCTGGCTCTGAACACGCCCTGGGGTGGGGCCAGCGCCTGGCCTCGGCAGCCGCTTGTGGTCATGCTGCGTGGCGATGTCGATGCCGGCACGCAGTTCTTCACGCGTCTCGACGAACTGGAACGCCATCCCAACCGCGATCGCGAATTGCTGGAACTGCAGTATGATTGCATGGCGCTCGGTTTCCGCGGCAAATATCGCGTGCCTGGGCGATCAGGCGACCGTTCGCTCAATGCCGTTCGCGTGGCGGCGGCACGCTTCCTGCGCGATGCCGACGCTGAAGGCGCGCCACTGTCGCCAAACTGGAAGGGCGTGATCGCATCCGACGAGCCGCAGCGCTTCATCGTTCCGATCTGGGTCATGGCGCTCGGTGCGGCGGTTGTTTCCACAGCGATCCATATCGGGCTCTCGATGGGACTGAGCAGCCAGGCGGTCGAGCTTTCCGCACTTGTGCGCACCTTGCCGCCGCCTGCACGCGGCGACATCAGCCGTACGTCGCCCAAGGTCGAGGCCCCGCCGCCGGAGAAAGTGGATTTTGCGCTGTTGCCGGAATTTCAGGCCGGTGCACCGGCCGACCTCAGATCCGCCCTCAGCGGCACCGAGAGCGTCTCGCTGGCCAAGCTGATCATCCAGGCCTCCAACCCCGAACTGTTCCAGTCGTCGCGGCCACAACTGACCGAAGGCTTCGAGCCTCTGATCGGTTCGATCGCCAAGGTGATCCTCGCCAATCAGGAGCTGATCGGAAACATCACGGTGATCGGTCATACGGACGGCGTTCCTCTGCAAAAGACCAATCCGCTGTCGACCAACCAGCGGCTGTCCGAGGCTCGCGCCCAGACGATTGCCGACATGCTGGTCCAGAACGGAGTGCCACGGGACCGCGTCCATTCCGAGGGCCGCGCGGCCACCGATCCAGTGGCCAGCGACAGCACGCGCCAGGGGCGAGCCTTGAACCGCCGCGCCGAGGTGCTTGTCGAAAAGAGGCTGTGAGATGTTCATCCTGCGCTTCCTCTGGGCGGTTCTGACATCGCGCTGGCTGTGGACGCTGATCGGCATCACGCTGCTTTCCCTGGTCATCTGGGTGTTCGGTCCGATCGTCAGGGTCGGTGCCTACGAACCGTTCGCCTCTGAAAATGTGCGCATCGTCATCATCGCGCTGCTGGTCATCTTCTGGCTGATCTGGCTGATCGTCGCCCAGCGCCGGGCGATCCGCGCCAACCGCCTGTTCGTCGCCGACATTGCCGCGCCCGCGGTGGAAAAGCCGCTGAGCCCCGGCGAAGAGAACGTCGCTGCCGTGGGTGCCAAGTTCGCCGAGGTGATGGCCGAACTGAAGCGCCGCAAGCTGGGCGGCCGCAAGTTTCTGCGCGACATGCCGTGGTATGTGATCGTCGGGCCGCCGGCCACCGGCAAGACCACGGCTCTGCGGCAGTCCGGACTGAATTTTCCGATCGACCTCACCGACGACCTGCAAGGGGTCGGCGGCACCCGCAACTGCGACTGGTTCTTTTCCGAAAACGCGGTTCTGATCGATACCGCCGGCCGCTATGTGCAGCAGGAGAGCCAGCCCGATGTGGACGCGGCGGAATGGCTGGGCTTCCTCGACCTTTTGAAGAAGCATCGCGGCCGCCGCGCGCTCAACGGCGTCATCGTGGCGCTTTCGATCGACGTGCTTTCGGAGGGCGACGAAGCCATCAAGGCGCACGGCCGCAAGATCCGCCGCCGGTTGGCCGAGCTCAACGACCGGCTCGAAATCCGCCTTCCGGTCTATCTGATGCTGACCAAGGCCGATCTGATCAAGGGTTTCGAAGCCTTCTTCGGCGGTCTGTCCACCGCCTCGCGCGAGCAGGTGTGGGGAACGACCTTCGCGCTGGATGCGCGCGTGGATGCCAAGACCATCGAACGCGAAATTTCGACGCTGGCGACGGAGCTGGAGCGGCGGCTGGTGCCGCGCCTGGAGGATGAGGAAAAACTCGCCGCCCGTGCAGAGATCTTCCGGTTTCCTGCCCAACTCGCAAGCCTGTCCGAACCGATCCAGGTGCTGGTCGAGGCGATGTTCGGCGAAAGCCGGTATGAAGAGGCTGCATGGCTGCGCGGCCTCTACCTGACGTCGGCGACTCAGGAAGGGGCGCCTATCGACCGACTGACCGCGGCGCTGTCGTCGTCTTTCGGTCTTCCGCCACGGCGGGTCCTGCCCGCACCAAGGGTCGAGAAACGCAGCTTCTTCCTGAAGAACCTGCTCACCGAAGTCATCTTCAAGGAAGCAGGCCTGGGTACGTTCGACCCGCTGGCGCAACGCCGCCGCGCCTGGATCTGGCGGGGCGCGGCGGCTGCCTGTGCCACAGCGGGCTTGCTGGCCAGTGCGGTGTTTGCCTGGTCCTACTACGACAACCGCAATGCGATCTCGGCCCAGGCAAGCCAGTTCGAAGCGCTGCAGACGCCGTTGACCTCGGCTGCCGCAAACCCGGCATCGGTGCAGCAGCCTGCCATCGACGGCGCGCTCGAGGCAATGGACGCGGTCTCAAATGCCCGGACAGCACCGCCGGCCGCTGTCCAGGATCTGCTAGGGCCATCGGCCTCGGCGGAACTGGTGCGGGCTCAGACCGACACCTACGATCACGCCTTGCGCAACGTGCTTGAGCCGCACATGGTGGCCCTTCTCGAGGCCACCATGTGGCGGCAGATCCGCGATCCGGATTTCATGCTCGGCGCTCTCAAGACCTATCGTATGATGACGGGTCTGTCGCAGATGGATCCCGACTACACCCAGAACTGGTGGGTCAACAGCCTTCCCGAATTCGCGGCCGCAGCACCATTTCCAACCGCCGATGCCGAAGAGCATCAGCTTGCGGCCATCCGCCGGATGACGGTCGACGAAAGCTATATCGAGCCCGACCAGGCGCTGGTTGCCGAAGCGCTGAAAACGGTATGCACGATTTCATTGCCGGCGCGTGCCTACAAGCAATTGCTGGCCGATCCGGTAGTGGCCGGGCTCAAAGAATGGATTCCGGCGAATTTCGCCGGTCCCAACGGCGCCAAGGTTTTTGCGCGTCGCTCCGGCAAGACGCTTCGCGTCGGCATTTCGGGAGCATTCACCTATGCAGGCTTCCATGACGCCGTTCTCGACCGGATCGAGGATGTGGCAGCACAAGCGGCGCTGGATCGGGCGGTCTTCGCCGGGGGCTGCTCCGAGAACTCCGAAACGTCCGTGTCGGCGCTGTCCGAGGACATCCTGAAGCTCTACTACGACGACTATATCGCACAGTGGGACAGCTTCCTGCGCGATATGAGGCTGGCGCCGTTGAGCGACCTCAATGTCGCCAGTGAGAATCTGAAGGATCTTTCCAGCGCCGATTCAGCGCTGAAACGCCTGCTCACGGCGGTCGTTCAGGAGACCGAGCTTACCCGGTCCGATGAAGCGCCGGCCGACGACAAGGCGGCGGCCAAGGGCGGCTCGAAACTGCTCGGCAAACTCGGCAAGCTCGGCAAGATCGTCAAAACGGGGGCAAAGCTGCTTCCACGCGCGGGCTCAGCTGACGAGGTGGATCTTACCGGCAACCTGGTGGCCGAACACTTCAAGCCGCTCAAAGGTGCTATTGCCGAGGTCGACGGCCAGCCGCCAGCACTCGACGCCGCGGTGGTGGCTTTGACGGCGCTGTCCAACGTTTTGCAGACGGTCACGGCCAATCCCGATCCCCAGGATGCCATCAAGAAGCAAGGCGGCCTCGCCGAACTGACGGGGGCGGTCGCAAGGCAAGCGCAAATCCTGCCCGACCCGGTCGACGACTGGCTCGGCGGTGTCGCCGGCGACACCAGCGGGTTGACGCAAAAGGCGGTCACCTCGGAGCTCAACGCCATCTGGCGCGCCGACATCCTGCCCTTCTGCCAGGCGGCGCTCAACGACCGCTATCCGTTCAGTCCCGAAAGCGCGGTGGACGTCAATGTCCGCGACTTCGCCCGCCTGTTCGGACCGGCGGGCCTGATCGACGCGTTCACCAACGACCATTTGATCAGCTATGTCGACACCGCCAGCCAGCCGTGGAAATGGCGTGCCGATTTCGGCCTCGACCCTTCGGCGCTGGCGGCTTTCGAGCAGGCCAGGCGGATACGCGACGATCTCTTTCCCGGCGGTACAGGACCGGTGATGAGCTTCACGCTGGAACCCAAGGACCTGTCTCCGAACGTCACGCGCGTAACGCTCAATCTCGATGGCCAGACCCTCGTCTACTTCAACAACGCGACGCGGCCGCAACCGATGACCTGGCCCGGCAAGGAGGGCACCGGGGTCATCTCGCTCGCCTTCCAGCCCATCGATGGTTCGCCCGAAATCATGCTCAACGAGACCGGCAGCTGGGCGTGGCTGAGGATGCTGCGCAGCGGCCGATTCACTGGAACCTCGCTGTCCGATGTCTACAGCCTGCGGCTGGGCACGAAAGGCATGTACGCCGATTTCGAGCTCAAGGCCGCCAGCGTCGAAAACCCTTACAACCTGCAAATGTTCAAGAAATTCTCATGTCCGCCGCAGATATGAGCACCGGCTTCTTCGGCAAGATTCCGGCGACCGGAGATTTTGTCGCCGCGAACTTGCCGCGAGCGTTCATCGACCGCTGGGACCGGTGGATGTCGATGGAACTGCGCGAGAGGCCAGACGAGGGGGAATTGGATTCGCGTGTCTGGCGCTTCATCGTCAAGGGCGGCATTTTCGGCGACCAGCCCTGTGCCGGCGTCTGGCGCATGAGCGAGGATCGCGTCGGCCGCCGTTATCCGTTCGCCATCGTCCGGCTTGGGGCCCCGCCGGAGCCGGGCGACCCGTGGTACGATGCAGTGGCCTCGCTTCTTCAGAACTGCGTCGACAACTACTGGGCGCAGACCCGGCTGGCCGAAAGCCTTCAGATTTTGCCACCTCCGGGCGCCGCCGCCGCGACCGACAAGATCGCATTCTGGAGCGACGACTGGGAGGTCAGGGAGTTCGGCTTCGCCGACATCCACGACCTTGCTCAAAATGCCCTGCCCGCGATGCGCGGCATCGCCGGAGACGGCGGGGTCCTGAGCCATGGGTAACACGGTCTACGCCGAAAAGATGGGCTTCTTCCACCAGGCAAGCGGCGGCAAGGGCGTCGCGCCGGGCGACGTCTGCCTCAGCCCGCCGCCGCCGCCAGCGGGACCGGTGCCGGTTCCATATGTCAACATGCTTTCGGCCAGCGATCTCATCAAAGGCAGCAAGAGCGTCAAGGTGCAGGGAACACCGACGGCGCTGGAGAACTCTTCCGAAGTGGCGCTGAGTACGGGCAACGAAGCGGCCACGCCTGGACTTGGCGCCGGCGTGGTCACCCATCGCATCAAGGGTAAGGGCTCGTTCAAGCTCTGGTCGTTCACGGTCAAGGTCGAGGGCAAGGGAGTCTGCCGCCACGGCGATCCGATGGAGCAGAATACCGCGAGCCCGCTGCCGAACACGGTCGACGTGTCCGCCATGGTCGACTTCTCGGTGGTGCTGGGCAAGGACGCGATGAAGGAAGACTGCCCGCGCGACTACAAGTACTCGGAGGACTATACCCCCACGACCGAGACCCAGCGCGCTTCCGTGCAGGGGCAGACCTGCTGGCAGTGCAAGAAGGACCGCGCCAACATCCTTCGTCGGGCTTCAGGCCCAGCCAAGGACAAGGCGCTGAAGGACATTGACAAGAAAATCAAAAGGCAGACTGACGGCAAGGTCACGATGATCGCCGATCACCAGCCGCCGCAGAAGACCGCGTGGGAGATGGGAGCGTGCCACGATCCGGGCAGCTTCGCCCAGCGGATGCGCGACCTTCCGTGCCAGCCGCATTGTCATGCTCACAGCATGGAGCAGTCCCAGGATATGCGCGCACTGGATCGCCGCGAGCTTTACGATGCGATGAACAAGCACATTGGCGGCCTGGGCATATAGAGATATGAAATGATCTCGATAACGTATCAAGACATCTATGATCGTTGGACAGACGAGTTGAAGATCGTCGTGCCACCATTGCTGGAATGGTGGCATGACCTTCGTGCGCAGGAAGTCAACAGGGAGCTTGTCGACGCCCGCTGGCCGGCGGGACCAGCGAGTCACCCTCGGGTCATTGCCCTGTTTCGGAAGTACTACTTCGAAACGACGCGACTGAACGACTTGCTTTCGGGCGGCGGGCCGGAGCCCGGGAGGAGCGAGATGTGGGGCTCCGAGGCCAAGCAGTTGTCCGAAGGGAGCGAGGGGGACGGGCCGGTCCCACCCGTGACGTTGCTCCTCTCCTGGCTGGGCGACACCGAGCCCGAGCTGGCGGACTTCATGAGGCCGTTCGACTTCATTCCCATCGGGGAAGATCCGGAATTCGAGGAGTCCTGAGCGATGGCACTGCTCGTCAACCACAACATCCAGAACGGGACCTACCGGCTGCTGCGCGCGCCCGGTGACGTCCGAGGCCGCGCGGAAGGGACGGCGCCGGGGACCGGCTCGGCTGGACATCGCAGCCTGTTCGCCGCCTATCTGCTCGATTTCGTGGACGTGTTCGCTGTCGCGTCCGAGACATGGAACGCGAGTGTCGAGGAGCGCATGGAGACCGGCCTGCCGATGGGCGAGGCAATCCTCCGAACGATCGAGGCCAAGGGGCTTGCCGGCCCCGCCGGCCACCCGAGGGTGGTCTGGCTCGTGCGCAAGTACTGGCTCGCGTGCGACAAGGAAAACCGGCGTTCCGCGTCGAGTGCGGTGCCTCCCGAAGTGTTACTTCTCGAGTGGCTGATCCAGGGCGGCCATGACGACTATGCGACGCTGCTGACCGCGATGCCCTACTGGCCGATCGGCCTCGACGAACACGGCAATTGGTGCTGAGCGATGGCGTTCGCGGTCGGGATCGAGAATCGCACGCCGTTCGCCACCGCAACACATGTGCAACTCGACGCCGACGGCCAGGAAGTCCTGGTCGTCATGTTCTCGGCAAGCTTCGATGCGCTCGACGGCGCACCGGCACTGGACGTCTGCGAAGACCAGATGCCGGTCGCGCTCTGGGATATCCCGTTCGGCGATCCAGCCAATTCCTCCAATCGCTACGAAGCCGATATTGCGCCGCATAAGCCGGCCGCCGAAATCCTTGTCAACGGTTCGGCGCACGCGCCGAACCGCCGTCCGGTGGCGGAGATGCAGGTCGGTTTCCGCGTCGGTGGCTTGCAAAAGGTGCTCAACGTTGTCGGAGACCGCATCTACGATGCCGGCGGCTACAGTGCGCCGGCCCTGTTCCGAACCATGCCGATCGTTTACGAGCGCGCCTATGGTGGGACGCTGCCAGATGGCCGGCTTGACCGACGCAACCCGGTCGGCGTCGGCTATCACCATGCCTCGTCCGCCGATCCGGCAGTGCGAACACAAGCCCCGAATGTCACCTACCCCGCCGAACCTTATCTCAGTCCCTCCGATCGGCCCAGACCGGCCAGCTTCGGCCCGCTCGGGCGGGGTTGGATGCCGAGACTGCCGCTCGCGGGCACCTACGACCAAGCCTGGATCGACACGCAGTGGCCACTGCCTCCCGGGGATTTCGATCCGCGCTACAATCTGTGCGCCCCGGCGGACCAGCACCTGCCGGCAATCCATGGCGGTGAGACTGTCACGATCATCGGCATGACACCGAACGGCCGCTGGGACTTCCGCCTGCCGCGCATCGTTGCGCCTGTGCGGCTGATCTATGACGACCGGGTCGAGGAACGTCCGTTTGCCGCGGACACGGTGATTGTCGAGCCGGATCTGTGGCGCGTCACACTGAAAGCGCGCTTTTCACACGTGACAAAACGGAACACGCCGGCGCTGCGGGAAATCGTCTTCGGCCATGTCACGCCCGCCTTTCTCGTGGCCCGGCGCAAGCGCAAGAGCTATCTCAGCCCGCGTGGCGGCGACGGCACAGTCGACCGCGCCGTGTGGCAGCCATGAAGCGGCCGCTCTACGTCGCCGGCGGCGGCGCCGTCACGCCCGCCGGGCTGAACGCGCGGCAAACGATCGCAGCCATTCGGGCGAGCCTTTCGGCCTTCGAGGAAATCACGCTCGCCGAACCGTTCGGAGTGCCACAGGTAGTCGCGCGCATACCCACTCACCGGCATCTGCGCCGCAACGAAGGCGAATGGCTGGTCAACATGGCCGCCCGCGCTATCAACGAAGCGCTCGGCGCGGGCGAGCCGGGGGTCGCGGCGGCCACCGCGCTGCTCATCACGACGCCGGAGAGCTTTCGCAACCATCCGGCTTTCGTTGATATTCCGGCGCGCGATTTCCTGGCCGCGGTTGTCGACGCAACAGGCCTGAGATTCCACCACGCCTCGTGCGTCATCGACGGCGGCGCGGCGGCAAGTGTGGGACTGATAGAACGGGCGCTTGCACTGATGGAGGATCAAGGCGCCGCACAAGTGCTGCTCGGTGGCGTCGACAGCCTCGTCAACCACACCGACCTCGGCCGGCTCAGCCGGACCGGACGTTTACAGGGCGCGGACAACGCCCAAGGACTGGTTCCTGGCGAGGCGGCCGTCTTCGTGCGGCTGCTGCGGGAACCTGGCCGCGAGCCTGTCGTGGCCGCTATCCATGGCATCGGCATGGCCCAGGAGACGGACAGCATCCTTTCCGAGCGCTACAGCCAGGGCCGCGCCATGCTCGGCGCGCTGCGCGACGCCGTTTCGGGATCGGGACCATCGGAACCCGACATCGACTTCGTCGTCTCGAACGGCAATGGCGAGCGCTATCATGGCTGGGAGATGCTGATTGCCCGACCGCGCTTCTATCGCACGCACCGCACCCTGATGGCGACGGCCTATCCGGCGATGACGGTCGGCGACACCGGCGCGGCCAGCGGCGCGCTGGCGCTGATGCTGGCCGCCGACAGTCTTGTCCAGAATTATGCGCCGGGATCGATTGCCATGTGCGAAGTCGCATCCGAGAACGGATTGCGCGCCGCCGCCGTCGTGGCGCGGGCGAACCGCCGATAGATTACATCCAGGCCGGGAACCGGCGCGTCCTGCGCCAATCGGTCAGCGGCGTATCGGTTGCCGCGATGGCCGCGCGCAACGCGTCGAGCCGCAACCGGCGCATCGAATGGAAAGGCGTGCGGCCGCGCCCGCCCCGTCCCTCGTCCCACCAAGCAGCAACGCGATCGGCGACAGGCAACGGGCTGTGGTTCAGAGATTCAAACGCCTTCCCCAAATCGGCCGGGTCTATCGTGAACAGGTCGGTGTCGTTGAAATCCACCTCGAACAGATCGCGCATCGCCAGCCCGGCGGCAAAGACAAGTTCCGGTTCGCGCATCTTCTCGATCAGCCAGGGCATCACCGACGGATCGCCAAACAGGCCGATCGACGCCGTTGCCGCCACGCGTAGCAGGGGCTGGCCGAGGCGCGTCTGCAACCAACCTTTCGCGGCCTTGGGCGGCGTTGTCAGCAGGCGTATCTCGATCGCCGCCTCCGCTTGGTCCGTCTCCGTCAGCACGATCTTGTCGATCACTGGGTGCGCGGACCGCGCCTCACCAAGCAGGCAAGCGGCGAAGGCGGCCGCAAGACGTTCTCTCGCCGTCTCGCCATCAAGGCCAGCCAGGACTGCCGGAAGCAGGTCGCGCCGCCCGAGCCCACCGGCGAGCCGAACGGCGCGCCGGCGGACGTTCGCGTCGGAATGGCTGGCCAGATCATGCAGGCGCGGTCCCGGATCGACGCGGTGATGCCAGAGCGCAGACAGCCCAAGGCAGCGTAGTCGCGCATCGCTTGTGTCCAGCCATTGCGCCACGAAGGGACGCAGGTTATCGCGCGGCGTGCGCGCGATCGCAGCGGACAAGCTTGAAAAGCCGGCTTCACCCACGCTTACGCCGGCGTCGATTGCGGAGGTTACCAGTTTGGCATCGCTCCAACGCATTGCCAGAGTGCCGAGCACGAAAAGTTCGCCTGGTTCGGCGTAGTCAGCAAAGCGCGCTTGAGCAGCTTCCCAACCGGCCTTGCCGGCTGCCATGAGCCCTTCAAGATTGGCTTCGAGACGCTGGTCTATGCGACCGATATCGGTTTCGTCGAGGATTGGACCGTCGATCTCCCGACGACGGCGCAGCCACAGGAAAGCCGCGTCCTCGGCATGCTGATCCACGATGGCGGCGATGGTCGCGACGCGGTGCATAGGCAACGCCTCAATTGAGATGCACGGCCCCACCGCGAATACGGTTGGTCCCGCTGGCCTGGCTCGTCAACTGGCTGCCGCGAATGGTCACGCGGCCATTCTTTTCCAGAATGATCGACGCCAGGCCGCAGCGCAGTTCTATGCGCTCGTCTCCGGTGATGACGACACGGTCGCCTTCGCGAGCGACTTTCAGCTCCCTGTTCTTGTGCGCCGGATCGACGATGCGTCCAACGACCAACGGCCGCGTTGGATCACCCTCCTCGAACAGAAGGGCCAGTTCTGAACCGATCGCCGAAATGTCCAGTTCAGTCAGGCTGCGCGCCGCAATCGCCGTCTCGCGCGGATTGCCAACGAAGACAACAAGCGGTGCCCCGCCCTCGAAACCGATCAGCAGGCCGATCACGACGCCGTCGATACGATCCAGCACTTCCATGATGACGCCCTCAGTTGTTGTTGATGGTGCTTCCCTTGACGATCACGTCGCCGTCGGCCTTGACGGTAATCTTGCCGCTGCCCTTGAGCGTTATGTCCTTGCCGTCGGCAACAATGGTGCCGTCCTTTTTCATCGTGATCGACGCCGAGCCGCATTTGAGTGTGATCGAGTCACCCGCCTCGATCACCAGGTTCTTGCCGACCTTGATCGAGCTGTCGTCCGCAATCTGGATTCCGCTGCCCTTGCCGACCTTGAGCGCGTGCCCGCCTCCGACATCGGTTGCGTCGTCAGCGCCGATTTTTGCCGACCTGCCTTTGCCGATTTGCGACGACTGCGCGCCGCCGATGGCGAAACTCTGGTCCGCGCCGATTTTCACGCTCTGCGCGGCCGCGATTGTCCAATTGTCCGCCGCTCCGATGGTGTGAGTCTGTCCGGCCCCCACTGTCATCGAGCGCGATGCGCCGATCTGATTCGTCTGGACGGCGCCAACGCTTCGGGTTTCCGCTGCGCCCACTGAATCCACTCGCGCCGCGCCCACGGTGATCGTCTGGATCAACCCGACGGTCTGCGTGTGATTGGACCCGATCGTCTCCGTCGAGTTCGCGCCGATGCCGATCGTCTCGTTCGAGCCAACCGTAAGCGAGCGGTTGACGCCCACCGTCTCGGTATCGTTCTTGCCGATGTCGGTTGTCTGGTCGACGCCGACCTTGACTGTCTTGTTGTTGCCGACGTCCTCGTCGAGGTTGTGGCCGACGGAATGCTTGGCGTCGTGGTCGATGCGGTCCGACTGATCGTGCTGCACCAGCTTGGTACGGTCATGCTTGATCAGAAGGTTGTGGTCCTTCTGCGCCTGGAAATTGACCAGTTCGGAGCCGGCCTTGTCCTCGAACATCAGCTCGTTGTAGCCGCCGCCGCCGAGCGAGGAGTCCGACTTCCAGCCGGATTGCGTGGCACTCGCCGGCAGCCCGTAGGGCGGCATCTGCGAGGCATTGTAGACCCGGCCGGTGATGATCGGCAGGTCAGGGTCGCCTTCGATAAAGTCGACGATCACCTCCTGGCCGATGCGCGGTATCTGGATGAAGCCCCAGCCGCTGCCGGCCCAGGTCTGTGAGACCCGCACGAAACAGGAGCTGTTCTCGTCCTTCTTGCCCAGGCGATCCCAGTGGAACTGCACCTTCACCCTGGCGTATTTGTCGGTGAATATTTCCTGGCCTGACGGACCGACCACGGTCGCCGTCTGCGGCCCACGCATGATCGGTCGGGGCGTGATCCGTGGCGGACGATAGGGCAAGGCGGTCGGCGCCACGCCCAGGATCACCTTGAAGTTCTCGCTGTCGACGTCGGCATGGCTTCTGTATCCCGGATCGAACAGCCTGTATTCGGCGCTGACCACCAGATACTCCTGGTTCTGGTCCTCGCGCGGAAAGCCATCGAGCTTGAACGTACAGCCCGAAAACAGGCCGCGCACGGTGCCGACCGCGGCGATACGCTGGTGGACGGCCTGGATCTCCTCGCGTCGGATCGCGGCCAGGTTGTCGCCCCGGCCGACTTCGAGATGCGCGCCGGGCTGGCGGTAGTTTTCGCCGGCGGCCAGCTTGTGACTGAACGGCTGGGCCGACTTGGCCATAAGGTCGGCGCCCGGCTTCTTGAAATCATAGTCGGTGTGGGCATAGGCGCCCGGACGCACCGAACTGCCCGGTATCCATTCGGTGATGTATTCGACATCGCGCCGGGAGCCCTGCCCTTCAAAATGATAAGGTACTTTCTCGTAGCCCGGCGCCGGCTTCAGCTTGCTCATCGCATCGGTCAGGACAAGCGTGTGTTTGCCCTCGTCATGCTCGAAAAAATACAGGATGCCTTCATGCTCGAGCAGCCGCTGGACGAAATCCAGATCGGTCTCGTCATATTGTACGCAGTATTCGCGCGGAGGGTAGGAACCCTGCAGACGCAGATCGAACTCCGCCGTGCTGTATTTCTTGAAGACGTCCTTGACGATGTCGACGACGCTCTTGTTCTGGAAAATACGGCAATCGGTGGTGTTGCCGAGGAACCAGAGCCACGGCCTGACGACCGCTTCGTAGTAGGCCAGCCGGTCTTCTATGCGGGTCAGGCGAAACTCGGACACAAGACCGCTGAACCAACGTTTCGGATCGGATTCGCCTTCCACCGAAACGACACCCCCCAGCATCTTCAGCGGATCGATATCGGGGCTGGGGCTGACGAACCCTACCGTATAGGCCAAACAACGGCTGATCTCATCGCGACCGACAAGATGCGTGAAGGTCAACAGCTCGGCGCCAACCGGTGTTTGCACAACCGTGGCACGTTCGTTCGGCATGGGTCGTGCCCCTCCTGGACGCGGCCGCCGGCAGTGGGTTTGAAGTTCCCGCATCCAGGAACTTTTTGGCCCGCCGCACCAGGCTATGTTGAGCCTACCACATGTTGTCCGGCCGACCAAAGAGATGCACAGCGGAAAAACCTTACCCTGCCGATGCATTGGCTCGAAACGCCGCTGTCCTGCTGGATGTGCAAACTGCTAGAATGTGGAGTATCGATCAGCGTTCGACGGCGATCCTCGATGTATATCAGTCTGCAAATCAACAATGTCGACGCCTTGCCTGCGGGCATCTCGACCAGTTACGCGGCGCGTGATCGCGGCTTCGAAATCGGACGCCAGGCTTGTGATTGGACCTTGCCGGACCCCGACAAGTTCATCTCCGGCCGGCATTGCGAGGTTCGCTACGAGGCAGGCGCTTTCTGGCTGCACGATGTCTCGCGCAACGGAACCTACATCAACGGATCGAGCCAGCGCATGACCGGCCCGCATCGGCTGAGCCATGGCGACCGGGTGCTGATCGGCCGCCATGTCATCTTCGTATCGATCGACGACGAGCCCGCCACGACAGGCCATATCAGTTCGACACAACGAGAAATGCCGGCCGCGACAGGCCGGCCGCTCGAATTCGCCGCCGAGCCGTTCTTCACTCCTTCGGAGCAACATTCCGGGCAGCGGGTTCCGGCTCCGGCGTTCTCGTCGCAACCGCCTCTCCCCTCGACCAGAGACGAAGTGCTGCGGGAAATCGCGATCGCGGCCGGCATCTCGCCGGAATTGCTTCAATCGCGCGATCCGCATGAAGTTGCCGCCGAAATCGGCACGGTCCTGCGGACTGTGGTCGAGGAACTGACCATGCTTTTGAAAGCGCGCACGGCCGCGAAAATACTGGCCAAGAGCACACAACGGACGATGATCAGCGCCGCCGACAACAACCCCCTGAAGTTCGGCCCGGGAACCGACGACATCCTCGAAATCATGTTCGCCCGCCGCAGGGCCGGCTATCTGGATGCCAGGCGCAGCATCAAAGATGCATTCCGCGATCTCAAGACGCACGAATTCGCCACCTATGCCGCCATGCAAGCTGCGCTGTCGCGGCTGCTCGACGATCTGTCGCCCGAGGCGATCGGAAAGAAACTCCCCCCGACATCGTTCTCGTCTAAGAAAAGCCAGGCCTGGGACGCTTTTGTCGCGACCTGGCGAACCATGGAGGAAGCCCACGAGAACGGCATGCTGGACATATTCCTGGCCTATTTCAGCGAGGCCTATGCCAAGGCCGACAAGCAGAAATAGACAGGCCCAAAGGGGGATGCGAGGCTGAAGTCGACGAAGAAAACCTCTTTGGTGCGCGGCATCCGGTTCCAATCGAGAGTTTGTGAGATTACGATCGCATACGACAATTCGCTAAGCGGCTAAGGCTGATCGACCTGGGGGTCTGCGGCAAATGTCATCTTTCGGCGGGATAGTAAGATATAGCCTACCTTCCTCCGGACACTGTCAGGGTCGGCAGGGGTTGCGTTTCCTTCACCTGACGAGAAACCGTTTTGCGCCTGTCTCACCCAGTCGCGGGCACACCGCCTGCACGGACGATCGTCCATGAGTTCGAAGGACGATCCTTTCGGCCCGGCTGGCAAGACCGTCATTCGCGCCCCTCCACGGCGTGAGCGAAAACCGGCGCCGGTCCCTCAAGTGCCCGTCGCGGATGACGGGCAAACCTCGCAGATCAAGGATTCGACCGTATTCGATCCCGGCATCGGCCGGCATACACCGCCGGGCTGGGCATCCGGGACAGTGATTTATCAAGGAGCCCCTTCCGCTTCGGCAGGAAGCGGCGCTTCCGAGGCAGCTCTACGGCAGGAGACCCTGCTCAATGTCACGGACAGTGTCAGATATTCCGCGGCAAACCCGATCCTTGCCGCGGCCGCACCATTGCTGATGCTGTTCGGCCAGTTCAGGCTTATCCCCGTCGAGAGACAAGCCGAGCCGTTGGCCGAACATGTCACTGAGGCGATCGATAGGTTCGACAGGACAGTCGAGAAATCAGGTGTTGCCGAAGAGGATGCGCGGATTGCGAAATTCATCCTCTGCGAAACCGCCGACGATCTCGTCGGCAACCTGCCTTGGCCACAGAAAGATACTTGGGCGCAGCACAGCATGCTGTCGCAGTTCTTTCACGTCGAGCCCAGCGGCACAGGCTTCTTCGAAGCGCTGAACAAGGTCCTGGCCAGTCCCGAGGCACACTACGATCTGCTCGAACTGATGCATGTCTGCCTGTCGCTGGGGTTCGAGGGCCAGTACCGGGGCCTGACGCGCGAAGACAGCAATCTCGAACGCGTTCGGCGCGACGTCTACGAAACGCTTCGCTATTTCAGGGCACGCGCGGACGCGGACATCTCGCCCCACTGGCAGGGCTTGGCGTCGACCATGACGCAGCCGTCGACACGCCTGCCGCTCTGGGTCGTCGCGGCAGCCGTGTCGGCGCTGCTGACTGCTGCGTTCTTCGCACTGCGGGTCTTCATCACCAACGAAGGCGACGCTGCCGCCGGTGAATTGCTGGCGCTCAACCCATCGACGCCGATTACCATCGAACGGGCCAGCGTGGCGCCGTTGGCGGAGCCGGCGAAAATCGTCCCACCCGTCGCCACAACCACGCAGATCGATCGCATCCGTTCGGCACTGGCCAAGGAAGTCGAAGGCGGCGGGCTGACCATCGGCACGAAGGGCGACTTCATCGTTGTGGAAATCAACAATCTCCTGCTGTTCCAGTCCGGCAGGGCCGAGGCGAAGCCGGAGTTCCAGCCCATTGCCGCAGATATCGCCGCGGCTCTGGAACCCGAGCGCGGACCGATCAGGATTGTCGGCCATACGGACAATGTGAAGCCGCGGAAATCGAGCCCATTCAAGTCCAACTTCGATCTCTCCGTCGCCAGAGCGAAGGCCGTCGAAGCAATGATGGCACCGAAGTTCAGTGATCCTTCGCGACTAACGGTGGACGGCAAGGGCGAGGACGAACCGATCGCCGACAATGCGACGCCGGAAGGCCGCACCAAGAACCGCCGTGTCGATGTGATGATCGCCAAGGAGGAAACATTGTGAGCACGGCCAGTCGGGAGCGGCCATGACGCGTTGGCTGCTGCGGATATTCAGCATGATTGCGCTGGCCGGCTTTGCGGCGGCAGTGTGGTTTGCCGGACCCTTGATCCGCTTCGCCGATACCCGTCCTCTCGGGCCTGCCTGGCTGCGCGCGACTATCATCGGGGTGATCGTGGCAGCGCTCACGCTTTTCTACGGCCTGCGTTTCTGGCAAGCGAGAAAAGCGCAAAAAGCACTCGAAACCGTGGTCACACACAATGACGACCGCGATGACGACTCGCGGGTGCTCGAGGCCCGCGTGAATGAGGCCGTGGCGGCGCTCAAGCGGTCGAGCGGCAAACGCAATTTCCTTTATGAGATCCCCTGGTACATCGTCATCGGCCCGCCCGGTGCCGGCAAGACAACGGCGCTGGTCAATTCGGGTCTGAATTTTCCGCTGGCCGGTTCGGGTGATGCCCAGCCAGTTGCGGGCGTTGGCGGAACACGCTCCTGCGACTGGTGGTTTACCGACCAGGCCGTCCTGATCGACACAGCCGGACGCTACACGACGCAGGATTCCAATGCCGAGACCGACAAGAAGAGCTGGCTTGCCTTCTTGTCACTGCTCAAGAGAGCCCGCGCACGGCAACCGATAAACGGCGTCATCCTGGCCATCAGCCTCGCCGACCTCGTCAGCCTCGACGATCAGCAGCTTGACGCTCACGTCGTCGAGATACGCAGTCGTCTGCGGGAAATCCACGAGACGCTGAAAATCCAGTTTCCCGTGTACCTGCTGTTCACCAAGGCCGACCTGGTTTCAGGGTTCATGGATTACTTCGGCGGCTTCGACGAGCCGCGCCGGCGCAAGGTCTGGGGCGCGACATTCCAGACCACGGATCGCAACAAGAATATGGCCGCCGAGGCTCCGGCCGAATTCGATGCACTGGCAAGACGCTTGGTGGAGGAGATGCCTGACCGCCTCCAGGAAGAGGCCGATCCGGTCGCGCGTATATCCATCTTTGGCTTTCCGGCGCAGTTTGGCGCGCTGAAGGAGCGAATTACCAATTTCATCGCCAGCCTGTTCGATCCGACCCGCAGCCAGGTGAATGTCAGCTTGCGTGGACTCTACTTCTCTTCAGGCACGCAAGAGGGAACGCCAATCGATCAGGTGTTGGGCGCGATCGGTCGCAATTTCGGCAGCAGCCCCCGCGCCCATCTTTCCGGAACCGGCAAAAGCTTCTTTTTGCACGATCTGCTGACGGGCGTCATTTTTGCCGAATCCGGATGGGTTTCGTATGACAAATCAGCTGTAAGACGTGCAACGATCGCCAGGTTCGCCGGCCTTGGCGCCATCGCGTTGATCGCTGCGGCGGCCCTCGGCACCCTAGCCCTGAGCTTCACAGCCAACAGGTCGCTGATCGCCTCCACCACGCAGGCCATAAGCCAGTATCGCCAGACGGCGGACGCGTTGCTCAAAAGCACCGAGGTCACCGATGTCGACCTCGAAAACGTCATTGGCCCGCTCGACCAGTTGCGCAATCTGCCGGCTGGGTTCGAAACCGGCGACGTGCCGACACCGATCGAGGAGACGTTCGGCCTCAGCCAGCGGGAGAGACTTCTTTCGGCATCCAAGACGGCTTACCGGGAAGCGCTGGAACGAATGTTCCGATCGCGCCTGCTGATCCAGGCCGAGCGGACGATCCAGGCCAGGATGGCCGATCCCGCCGCGCTCTACGAGCCGTTGAAAATCTACCTGATGCTTGGCGGCAAGGCGCCGAAGGTCGACGACGCGTTGATCATTTCCTGGATGAAGCACGATTGGGAGCAGAACCGGTATCCAGGTGAAAACAACCGCGAAGGACGCGAGCATCTCGAAAAGCACCTGGGTGCCATGCTTGCCTTGGACGACGCCTACGATCCGGTTTTCGAACTCAACCAGCCGCTCGTCCAAGCCGCTCAACGGTCGCTCGGGCGCATGAGCCTTGCCGACCGTGCCTCGGCTTTGGTCAAATCCGCAGTATACGCGGCAGCTCTGGATGATTTTTCTGTTTCCCTGAAAAGCGGCCCGGAAGCCCCGTTACTGTTCGAGCGGGTCGATGGCGGCGATCTGTCAGGCCTTCGTGTTCCCGGCCTCTATACTTATGCCGGCTTCAACAGCTTCTATCTCGTGCAACTCTCGCGCATTGCCCAGACGCTCGTCGACGACCAGTGGGTCCTCGGTGGCGGCGGCGAGCAAGGCGGCATCGATCAGGAGTTGCCCAAGCTCGGTCCCGAACTTCTCGACCGCTATGGCAAGGAGTTCGCAACGGCGTGGAACAGCGTTCTCGACGGGTTGAAATTCAAGGCGATGCTGAAGGACAAGCCGCGCTATATCGCGCTTTCCGCCGTCGCCTCGCCAACCTCGCCGATCGAACTGCTGTTTACGGCGATCGCCGACGAAACCGCTCTGACGCGGGACGCTGCTTCCGGCAAGGACTCAGCCACCGGGGTTGAAGGCGGCGCGGGCCAGTTACAGGACGCAGCAAGCGTGGCCAAGGGTCTGGCTCGCATCGGCATACAAATCGCCACCGGAAAATCGCAAACCCGTGCCGGCACGGGATCCTTAAGCGCGCAAAACCAGAATCCCGGGGCCAACATCGAAGCGCAATTCAGGCCGTTCCAGGCCCTGGTGAGCGGTGCTGCCGGACACCGCCCGATCGATGCCTTGACCCAGAATTTCCGCGATATCTACCAGAGCCTGCAACTGGCGACCGACGTCCCCTCCCAGACGGAACGCGTCAACGCAAACCTGCAGCTCCAGATAGCCACCCTTCGCGCCAATGTCTCGCGACTGCCCAAGCAACTCGGCCGGATGGTCAATGCGACGGCAGACGAGTTTGAAGGCAACGTCACCGAGACCTCGGTGGCAAATTTGAACCAGATGCTCGACCAGACGGTCACACAGCCCTGCGAGGCGGCGGTCAACGGCCGTTATCCTTTCGCCCGCAATGGCACCGAGGACATCGCGATGGCGGATTTCGCCAAACTGTTCGCTCCGGGCGGGCTGATGGACCGGTTCTTCGCACAGAACCTCGCATCGCTGATCGATATGACCGGTCAGGACTGGAGCTGGAAACAGGATGCTCGCTTCGGCCGCGACCTGTCGAAGTCGACGCTGAAGAACTTCCAGCTGGCGGCCGAAATCCGTAGCGCCTTTTTTCCCCAGGGCGGTTCGGTGCCCTCGGTGAGCGTGACCTTCACGCCCTTCTCACTGCATGGCGATGCCGATGCGGCGGTGCTCGATGTCGACGGCCAGACCGTCCAGAGCAACCAAGCGGGCAACATGCCGAGCATAGTGACCTGGCCGAGCGGCGCGGCTTCCGGATCCGCCAGTCTGAGCCTGACGCCGGAGATGCCAGGCCGCGAATCCGCCATCAAGTTCGAAGGGCCGTGGGCCCTGAAGCGACTTCTGGACAAGGCTGCCGTCACCGGCCACGACAGCAACATGCAAGCACGCTTCGTGATTGGCGGACGCGACGTTACTTATACGCTCCAGACAGGTTCAGGCTCCAACCACTTCTTCCTCCCGGCCCTTTCCGGATTCAGCTGTCCCAAGGCGTTTTGAGATGGGTTTGATCTGCTGATCATGGCGCCGATCCGCTGACCAGAGTTCAAACCCCGGTTTTCCTTAGTTTTCGGTACTTTAATGTTCGAGCCTGTGGCAAAGTGGCGCCAGCGAGCGTCCAAAGGTGCGCCGCAGAAGGACGCTTGAAAAGCGCTTGGTGGCAATTTGAATACTGTCGCCCTTTCCATCGAAAGCTTCGGCGTGAGCCACAAAGGCTGTGTCCGTGAGCTCAATGAAGACAGCTATCTAGTCGAGCCACAAACTGGCCTCTGGGTGGTAGCCGACGGAATGGGTGGACATGACGCCGGAGAGGTCGCTTCCGCCAGTATCGTCGATCATCTGTCAACAATCGGCATCGCGAGCTCGGCACCCGATCTTCGGGCCCGCTTCGAGGACAGGCTGAGCCGGGCCAATGCCGAAATCCGCAGCATATCGGAATCGCGCGGCATCACCATCGGCTCCACGGTCGCCGCCCTGTTGGCGATGGACGGACGATTTGCCTGCCTGTGGGCGGGCGACAGCCGGGTTTATCTGATCCGCAACGCCGCGATCTCGCAGATTTCGAAAGACCACACCGAAGTGCAGGAACTCTTGGATCGAGGCATGATCAGCGCGGTCGAGGCGCTCACCTGGCCACGCCGCAATGTCATCACACATGCGATCGGGGTCAGTGACGACTTCGTCATCGATTTCCAGCAGGGCGAACTGATGCCGGGAGACATTTTCGTGCTGGCCACCGATGGGCTGACGGCACATGTCACCGACCCCGAGATCGAGGCCGCCGTCGTGTCGGCTACACCTCAGGCGGCCGGAGAAAACCTGCTGGAAACGGTTCTGGCGCGAGGCGGAACGGACAATGTCACCATTGTGCTGGTTAAGATTGGGAACGGGCGCAATGGACAATCGCTCCACCCTGATCTGTCCAGAGCGGAGGGCCGAGGCTGATGAGCGCCGATGACAAGACGCGAATATCGCCGCAAGTGGCCAACACCGCTGTCGGTACGCAGCTCAGCGGCATCTACGAACTTGACGAACGGATCGCATTCGGCGGCATGGGCGAGGTCTATCGCGGCCACAACATCCAGACCGGCGACCATGTCGCGATCAAGATCGTGCTGCCCGAATTTGCCCGTGACCAGACGATCTTGTCCTTGTTCCGCAAGGAGGCCTCGATCCTCAACCACCTGTCGCATGATGCGGTCGTGCGATACCACGTCTTCACCATCGATCCCGGGATCGGCCGTCCCTACCTTGCCATGGAATTCGTCGACGGCGAGTCGCTGTACGACATCATGCGACGTGGTCCGATGCCGACGGATGAGGTGCGCAAGCTCTGCCATCGCCTCGCATCCGGCCTGAGCGCCGTGCATCAAGCGGGAGCAATCCATCGCGACCTCTCGCCGGACAATATCATCCTGCCGGGGGGCCGGGTCGACCGCGCAAAGATCATCGATTTCGGTATAGCGCGATCGGCGACCGTGGGCGGGGAGACACTGATCGGCGGGAAGTTCGCGGGAAAGTACAACTACGTTTCGCCCGAACAGCTCGGGCTGTACAGCGGCGACGTCAGTGAACAGTCCGACATTTACAGCCTTGGGCTGGTGCTGGCTGCCGCTCTGCGCGGGAAACCGATCGACATGAGCGGATCGCAGTTCGAGATCATCGAAAAGCGCCGGGCCGTGCCTGACCTCTCTGATATCGACGACGATTTTCGTGACATTGTCGAAGCCATGCTGCAACCGGATCCGCGAGACCGGCCGGTCAGCATGGCTGATATCGCCAGGATGACGCGTGGCGAAGACGAAGGAACAACGCCGCCGACGTCCATCACACCCCGCAACCGGCCAGCCGGGCAAACCCTTACTCCTGATCCCAAGGGCGGCCAGGCATCCAATGTCGCGGGACGCAACGCGCCGACGGCAACGGGCCCGGGCGAGCAGCGCTTCGTCCCGCATGTCCGGCCCGCGCATTTGTCCGAACCGCTGCCTTCGCCGGTCGCCGGCCCTCCGCGCGCGGTCACTGCGGATATGCCCAAGAAATCCACAAAGACCCCAACTATCGCGATCGCTGCCCTGGCGACACTAGCTGTCGCCTCAGGCGCGGGCCTGTATCTGAGCGGCTTCATGACGCCGGCAACGCCGATTGCCGGCAAGACATCGCTTTCCGCGCCCGAACCGTCAAAGCCTACACCGGAAACTTCGGCGCCGACCCTCACGGACAAAGTCGCGAACGCCCCTGAGCCGGCAAAGCCAGTTCCGCCCGTGCAGCCGGAGGCCAGCGTACCGCCGGCTGAAAACCAGCCAGATGCCTCGGCGGCTCAAAAGCCGCAGCCGGCCAAGCCCGCCGAACTCCCTTCGCAGACCGAGGAATCTGAGAAACCGCCGGCAATGGAAGCGCAACCGCAAACAGAGGCGGGCGTGCCGCCGGCTGGAAGCCAGGCAGATGCCAAGGCAGTGCAAACGCCGGAGCCGGCCAAGCCCACTGTCCCCGCGCAAACCGCGGGCCCCCCGGAGTCATCGGCAACGGACGCGCAGCAGCCATCCGAAAAGACACCGCCGGCCCAGCCAGAGTTTGTGGAGAGCCCAAAGCCCAAACCGGAGCCGCAGATCAGCCAGCCGGCAGAACCCAAGGTTGCCGGGCCGGCGCCCAAACCCACTGCAAGCCAGACGGATGCCGCGAACGCCGAGAGCCAAAAGACTGTGCCACCGGCGGCCAAGCAGCCGGACCAACCTGTCGTCGCGTTGAACGTACCCAAACCGGCCATTCCTCCGGCCGTGGACGACATCGCGCAACGAGTCTCCTGGGTTCGCGACTTCGGCGGCGGCGACTGTTTCTATGCGACCATGAATTCGCCAACCGACACCGCAGCCGCGATCGAAGGATTTGGAACAGCGGTCCAGCCATTCGAACGCATGCTGGGCGATTTCCAGGCGAAATTCCATGTGGAGCCCGACATCAGCGTCCGCCTCATTGAGCCGAGCCAGTGCGAAGTCACCAATTTTCTGCGCTTTCTGGGACAGACCGCGGCCGACAAGCCGCAGCTTGTTCTCGACCGGACGTCGGTGCCGAACGGTACGCCGATCAGCGGCACGCTGGTGACGCGTGGCGGGCTCATTTCCAGCGTGTTGCTGATCGATCACAAGGGCATGGTGTTTAATCTCGACGATCGCATCGTCGCACAGTCGGACAAAGCCACCTTCAGCATCCCGATTGGCCTCGGCGCCGCCGACAAGGCCGCTGGAAAGGCCGTGCCGCAGATCATAATGGTGATCACGGGACCCCAGGATATTGAGGCGGCCGCATTCTCGGCGCCGACGCCAGCCTCGGCGCTGCTACCCAAAATTCTCGAGGAAATCGAGACCAACGGATCTCAGTTCTCAGCCACTGCCAAGTATTTCCGGCTCGGCGGATAGCATGGGCGCCCGATGGAACGCTGCTCGTGTTTGCCCCACTCGTCTGCCGACCTGCCCATAAAGCAGTGTGAACCGGTTCGCGCCCTGCTCGCCTTGGCGGGCCACATGAAGCTTGCGGTCATCGCGGGCGCCGCGCTGCTGGCTGTGCTGTCATCCGGCGAAGCGCGAGCCGAATTCACGGTCTGCAATCAGACACTCGACGTCGTCAATCTCGCAGTCGGCCAGAAGGTCGACAATGCCGATCAGACAGACGGCTGGTGGACCATCGGCGCCAATCAGTGCGTGAATGTCATTCGCGAGGAACTGACCAACCGCTACATCTACATCTACGCAACGGACGTCTTCGGCCACGCGATCCTGACGGGATCGACCGAAATGTGCATCGAGCGAAGGCGTTTCTCGACCCGCGGCATCGACGAATGCTGGCAACGCGGCCATATCGCGGCGCAATTTCTCGAAGTCGATACGCTCGAACAGGCGCGGTGGACGTTCTTCCTGACCGGAAACAGCCCGTGACGCACACTATCGACACGAGCTTCAGGCAGAAGAAGCAGGCGCGCCTTGCGCTTCGCAGACGCAGGCTCTGGCGCCGGCTGCTTGCCGGTCTTGCCGCGATCATCATGCTGTCGATCGCCGTGGGCTTCTACCTCACCGCCGATTATTGGTCGTTCGGCGACGAAGACGAAGAGCTTCACGCGGTCGAAGGGGTGGACGACGTGCCGGCCGATGCATCGGTCTATGTGCCTGCCATTATCGACCTTGCCGGGGACCCGATGTGGATCACCCTTGCCCCCGACGCCGACGCCACGTCGAGGGGCCGTTCGATCGCGAAGCCGGCGGATCTCGATCAGGCCGGGATTTCTCCGCAGATCGAAATCCTGTCGGATGTGATGCTCAGCGCCAGCGAAAAATTCATGACGACGATACCGTCGACGCAGGAAGACTTCGCATTCTTCCAGGCGCAACGGCAGACCGCCCCGCCGCCGTCCAACGATCTGCAGGACGATCTTCAGCCGCCGGCGGGGGATCTGCAGAACGATCTTCAGCCCTCGCCTGCCCCCAACGAGGCTCCGGCTGCTTCGGGGCAGCAGATGGGCACCGACGATCCCGAAGCCGGCTGGGGTGAAACAATCGATGCAGGCGAAGCAGCCCTGCCCGCATTCCAGAAGACACAGATCGAAAACAACACGAGTGTCGCAACCGTCACGAATGAGTATCAGCGGTTCGAGGCGACCGAAGACACGTTCGTGAAAATCCTCAACGACCGCAGCCTGGACAGCGTTGCGCTCGATGCGCATTTCTCCGTCGAGGACGCCAGGCGGGCGGGCGAAGCGCTGAAGGCGCTTTTCAACCGGGAAGGCCTGGAACCGGGTTATGTCGTCGCCATGCGTGGTTTCAGGCCGACGCGCGAGACGACAACAATGTCGCTCATGCAGGTGTCGATCTACGCCAAGAGCGTCTTTGTCGGCACGCTGACGCGCAACGCCGCGGGTGCATTCGTATCGGGTGTCGATCCCTGGGTCCGCGAAGATCTGTTCAACTATTCGGGTGCACCGGAAGAAGGCACGCACAAGCGGCAATATCGCCTGCTCGACGCAATCTATTCGACGGCGGCGCGCAACAAAGTTCCGACCGGCGTGATCGGCGAAGCGATCATGTACCTATCGAGAGGACGGGACCTGGACGCCTTCGCCAGCGAGGACCAGCGCCTTGTCCTGATCTATTCACAAACGCCGCGCGGCAAGGGCGAGACCGACGGACGCGTGCTGTATGTCGGCGTGCAGGGTGCTGAAAAGAGCTTCGAATGCTTCGTCTTCCAGCAGAGCGACGGTCAGTTTGCATGCGTTACCGGCGACGATCAGATCCGCTCGCTGACGGTCATCAACGGCATGGTCACGCCGGTCAACGGGGTCATGACGTCCACCTTCGGTCCACGCAAGCACCCAATTCTGGGCGTGGTTCGCATCCACAAGGGCGTCGATTGGGCGGCTCCGGTGGGTACGCCGATCGCGGCCGCTTTCGACGGCGAGGTCACCTTCCAGGGCGACGGCGGCGGTTATGGCAACCTGGTGAAGATTGCGCATGCCAACGGACGCGAGACGCGCTACGCGCATATGCAGAAATTCGCGATAGCAAGCGGTGTCGGCACAAAGGTGAAGGCCGGCGACATCATTGGCTATATCGGCACCACCGGCCTGTCGACCGGGCCGCATCTGCATTTCGAACTCTATCAGAATGGCGGGGCGATCGACCCGCTGGGCACGGTGACCGCCGCGGTCGCAACGAGCGATCCTGCTGTCGAAACACTGACCGACCGTATCGTTCATGTCGAAAGTGGTGGCAGCGCCCGCGCCAAGAACCCGCTTTCTTCAGCAACCGGTGCCGGCCAATTCATATCGAAGACCTGGATCAGGATGATGAACACCTACCGTCCCGAACTGGCGCGCACACTTTCAAATGCGGATCTCCTTGCTCTGCGCTACGACTACACGATCTCGCGCGAGATGGTGCGCAATCTTGCGCGCGAGGGTGAAGCCTATCTTCGGGCGCGAGGCCACCAGATCACAGCCGGCCGGCTCTATCTCTGCCATTTCCTGGGCATGGAAGGCGCCCATCAGGTATTGTCGGCGTCGAGTTCGGCGCAATTGAGCGCCGTGCTCGGGTCGGCCGTCATTCAGGCCAACCCGTTCCTCACCGGCAAGACCGCCGGCTATGTCGTGGACTGGGCCGAAAGGAAAATGGGCCGAAAGCTCAGCCCCGCGGGGACCGGCGCAGGCCAACCGGTATCGACCACGACGGAAGTGCGCCAGACGTCGCCAGAGTTCGAAGAATACAAGCAAGCCATCACGGCCGTCATAAGCTCGCTTCAGAATACCCTTTGAACCTGCCCTCGCGGTTCATGAGTTCACCGTCAGACCATTGGTGTTCCGGCTGCAAAGTGTTACTATGGACAACTTTTTTCGGGTCCTTTGTGAACCAAGACCGTGGTCAGGATCACATACGCCCAAGAGCCATTTTGGCATAAGCGACATTGTCGCTGACGAAATTGAGCATGCGCAGACATCAACAGTGCGCCCTGCTGGGCGGAGGGCTGGTCCATGAAAGCGTTCATCGTATTTCTGAGCGGATTTCTCCTTTTTATCCTTGCCGCGTTCAGCGCTGAGGCAGCCGCGCCCGACGCCAAGCGCGTCGCACTGGTCATCGGCAACAGCAAGTATGTTCATGCTGTCGCTTTGCCCAACCCCGCCAACGACGCGCACCTCATCGCCTCCACGCTGCGCAATGCCGGCTTCGAGGTGATCGAGGGGATGGATCAGGACAATGCCGGCATGCACAGCCTCATCAGCCGGTTCACAGAGCAGTCTTACGATGCCGACCTCGCCGTCATCTTTTATGCCGGGCACGGCATGCAGGTCGACGGCAAGAATTTCCTGATACCGGTCGACGCCGAGTTGACGTCGCCGGCCTATCTCAAGACCCGCACCATTCAGGTCGAAGACTTCCTGGCGGCGCTGCCGCCTGATCCGGCGGTCGGCGTCATCATACTCGATGCCTGCCGCGACAATCCACTCGCCAGGACGTTGGCCGCCTCGCTGCCGAAGTCGCGTTCGTTGGGGTCCGGTCTGGCACCGATCGAAGCAAGATCGGACGGCGTAGGCACGGGCGGCATCCTGATCGCCTATGCAACGGATCCGGGCGCCATCGCTTTCGACGGCAACGGCGTCAACAGCCCTTACTCCACGGCGCTCGCCAGGCACCTGACCGAACCCGGCATTGAGATCCAGAGCGCGCTGACGCGCGTGCGCGGCGAAGTGACCGAGACGACGCAAGGTCGCCAGAGGCCTTGGCACAACGCGTCGCTGGGGCGCGAGGTCTTCATTGGAAAACCCGTTGTCGTGGCGGCGCCTGAAGCACAGCCTGCCAATGCCGGGGCGGCAACCGCCCCCACGCTGGTGGTTGGTGACCCGCCTTCCTGGGAAGTCGAGCAGCGGCTCTGGGATGAAGCCTCCAAGCGCAACTCGGTGCCGTTCTACGAGGCCTATCTCGAGCAGTTCCCAAACGGCCGCTTCGCCACGGTGGCGCGGCTGAACATCGACGAATTGAACGACCCGGAAGCCCAGAACCGGCAGGTCGCGGCACTCGATACGGACCAGGCGAACGCCAGTTCCGGCTCCGCAGTGCGCACCTCGGTCGGCGTCCCCGACGAGGTGAAGCAAACACCGGGCACCGAGTTGACGGAAAATGCCATTGGCCTCGACCGCCAGGGTCGCATCGACTTGCAATTGCGCATCGAAGCGTTGGGCAACGAGCTTGGCCGCGTCGACGGAAACATAGGCCCACAGACCCGCCAGGCGATCGGTATCTGGCAGGTGGAGAACGGCCTGCCGCAGACCAGCTATCTGACACGCGAGCAACTTGCATTCCTCGTGATCCAGACTGATCCGATGATGGAAACCGTGCGCGCCAGATATGCTGCCGATCAGGCCCGTGCGACGCAGCCGAAAAAACAGGTGGTAAAGAAGGTCCGCACGCAGAGACCGGTGGCACAGAAACCCCGCAAACAACAGCAGGTCGTTCAGAAGCGGCGCAACCGGGACACAGTGGTGCGGCAGGATGATGATCTTCCGCCGCCCCGGGATAACAACGACTTCCTCACCAAGGCGCTGATCTTCGGCACCGGTGTGGCTGTGGGCGGCGTGCTCAAGAACTGACCGCCGGCGTTCCTGGAACAGTGGCACGCGGTAGGTGCTATTGCGTCTTTATCCGCATTTCCACGCGGCGGTTAGCCGGATCGTACGGGTTGGGGCTGCGCGGATTCTTTTCGCCCATGCCGATCGGGTTGATGCGGGCGGCCTCGACACCATTGGCCGTCAGGAAGGCTGCCACCGATTGCGCTCGCCGTTGCGACAGGCCCTCGTTGTAGTGGACCGTGCCGGTGGCATCGGTGTAGCCTTCGACAACGAAGTTGAATGTGCTCAGCCGCCTGTCCTTCAGGGCCTTGGCGAACTCGTCGAGTTCACTGCGCGCTGTCGCGTCGAGTTCGGCCGAATCCAACCCGAAATTGATCAGCATATCGAGGCTGGATTTTTCGGCCGGCGCGTCTTTTGCCTTGGTCTTGCTCTTGCACTCTTCCTCGGTTCCTACACAAATTCCTCGCGACTTGCCGAGGTCGGCGGCGCCGGCAAAAAAACTTCACGATGTCTTCTGATTTCTGAACAGGGTCGGCGGAAGCGTGAGTCGAGAAAAACACGACTGCCAACACCAAGGCTGAACTGCCCCACTGCATAGCGGTTACTCCTGTTTGAGCATCCGATTTCGATGGTGGTGATCATACCAAATTCCGGGGCAATTGTCTGTCGATAAACGCCAGGGGATGCGGCGGTGCCGGCAGTTGTTGCAGCGTCACCGGTTGAGACTTGACCCGCGCCGCGCCTGGGGCTTGAGTGGTTGGAGCTTCTCGATGAAGGCGTGGCGGTCATGGCCAATGAGCTCCGATTCAAAACGGCACAGGATCTCTTCATGGCTTGTCCCGCTATTGCCCGGGACATGAGAGCCCTTCCAACCGAACAGCAATCGATCGAGTTTTGCCGCGACCTGCTCGCCGGGCGCGTTCCCGAAGAGGCGATCACGTTCTGTGCCTACCTGCTTCCCGACCGGGCTGCGGTCTGGTGGGCGCATGAATGCCTGAGCCATCTGAGCGAGTTGCTCGATGGAACTGATCACGAGTTGCTCGCCTATGTTCGCGACTGGGTCGGTGAACCGGACAGCCATCGCCCCGCGGTGAGCCAGGCAGAGGCAACGCCGCCAACAACGCCGGGAGCCTGGATTGCCCGGGCGGCGGGATGGCGTGACAATGGTTCCTTTATTGTCGGATCTGTTGTCGGCGCAGAAGCACCATCGGCCTTGCAGCCGTTTCCTGCCGCCCATGCAATCAATGCGGGTGTTCTGGCCGGGCTGGCGCGTGTCGCACTGGTGGACCGCTTTGCCGTTCTTTCCGCGTTTGTCGAAATGGGCATCCAGATGGCCGAGATCGAGGCCCTGCGCCAATCGGCGGATGCTTACTTGCAGCCACCTTGAGCCCATTTGGCAAGCGCCACCTTGAAGCGCGTTCCAAGTGGATGTTGCAGGCGCAAAACAGAAGCATCGTTGGTGGCGAAATTTTTCGCCTGTTCGCATAGCCGTGCCTCGTCCCATTCATGGCAGCCGTCGCAATGTTTGTCCTCCCATACCGACTTGTCCAATCCCTCCACCGGGCTGAACAGGGGTTTGCCCTTGATCAGCTGGGCGATGCTCTTGCCATCGATTGCCGGATCACCGAAATCGATCGGATGGTCGAAAAAGATCGGATCGTCCGAAGCCAGCCTGGGGATCTTCTGACGCAGCACATCGAGCGCAAGCTGGTCGTCACTTTGGCCTGATGCGCCTGCAGCGCCGGTGTTGCTTGCGTCGGAGCCGCCTTCGGTTGGAGGTGCGCTCGCCTCGCCCACGATCAACGGCGCATTGAGATCGACCTTGTGCAGAACGACATCCGTTTTCAGCGAAACGTTGATCCAGGGACGCTGCTTGCCGGAGGTTGCCTTGAAGACGTCGCTGGTGACCCTGTTCATGGCGTCGGTGATGGAGACGTTGGATTCGCCGATACGCTTGAGGAGCGCCGAGGTGAAAGGCGAATGTTCGCCCGACCCGTCATAGGCAAGTTGATTGGGACTGGCGGCGAAAGCGACGAGCGTGCCGGTGCCACCATTCTCTACCGGGATCTCGGCAAGGCCGCTGCTGGCGCCGTTGACGCCCGCGGTCTTGGCCAGCACCTCGGCGAGGGGATTGTCGCGGCAAGCGTCGAGAAACACCAGACTGATGCTGGTCTCTCGCGACATCTGGCGCAAAACGAAATCAACCGACACGGCTTCGAAGTCGACGGAGGTTTCATCTTCCAGCGCAGCGTCGACTGGAAGCAGATAGTTCTTGCCCGCAACCTGCAGGCCGTGGCCGGCATAGAAAAACAGCGCGATGTCGGCACCGCGCACCTGTTTCGCGAACTGCACGATCGTCGCCTGTGTCTGCAGCTTGGTCAGGTCGAAGCCGGAAACGACCTCAAAATCGAGTTTCTTCAAGCGTTCGGCCATGGCCTGGGCGTCGCGCACCGGATTGGCGAGCGGCGCCGCGTGCTGGTACTGGGAATTGCCCAGAACCAGCGCGATGCGGCGCTCGGCACTGGCGGCTGTTACAGTCAAAAGCAAGGCAAGCGCGGCAAGCCCGGCGGCACGAAAGAGGCCACCGCAACAGGCGATCAGATCGGACCTCACCGGAACCTCAGTTCACGGGCTTGGTGGCGGAAAACTCGATCCGCCGATTGAGCGCCTTGTTCTTCGGCGTATCGTTGGCGGCAACCGGCCGCTCCTCGCCATAGCCGGCGGCGCTGACCTGATTGCGCGGAATACCCTCGGCAATCAAGGCGTCGGCAACCGCGTGGGCGCGCCGCTCCGACAACTGCTTGTTTGCGTCCGGCGATCCATCGGAATCGGTATAGCCGGAGATCTCGACCTTCAGGCTTGGGCATTTGCCAACGACACCTTCGACCTCCGTCAGCAATGGGCGGCTTTTCGCATCGAGCCGCGCGCTGGCCGGCCGGAAGTAGATGGCGCCGGTGCGTGAGAGCACGGCAAACCTGTTCAAGCATTCCTCATCGCTGAAGTTCGCCTTGGCGGCGTCGGTGGCAACGGGACCTACATCGGTCGAACTCGCCGCGGCGGTCTGGGTTGCAGCGGGCTTGCTGCCGTCGGCGGTGAAGACGAAATCGAACGACACCGACGCGGTGGGCACGATGTTGGTGACGTTGGCCGCCTGCTGGAGTTTGTCCACGTTCGGCAGCAAGCCGAAATCCTCCACGTGAACCGCGACGGGAGCTTCCGAAGCAACGGAGACCATGTCGTCACTGATCATGGTGACGACGATGCTGGCCTCGAGGTCCTTGTCGACGCCGTGCAGATTGAGACGGAAAGGCAGCGTCGACTTCACCCTGCGTTTTGTCGCGAGATCGGCGAATGCGGCGGGATCCACATTGGCCGTCAGCTCGGCCGTCGGGTATTTGAATGTCTCGAAAAACAGGAAGCGCATGCGGACATTGCGCAGGTCGACGCCGGTATCGACCGAATTGAGGTCGAAGGTGACCTTGGCATCACCCGCCGAGCTGAGCGTGCCGGTGATGTTCCTGATCTTGTTTGTCTCGACGATCGTGTTTTTCTTCACCGACTGGTAGGTGATCACCGAAGCCGTGGGATCAAGCGTCCAGTTCGGCGCTGCGTTGGCGGCTTGCGATGCGAGTAGCAGCAAGCCGGAAAGCGCGACGATCAGGCCAAGACCTCGTGTGGCGGGGCCTTTCAGCCTCGTCTTCCACCAGAATGCGACGACTTCGAACATGGAACGCCCCCTGACCAGGACCACCGTATCGACACGACACCTGGCGAGAGCATAGAGCACTTGCGGCTGGTTGGCGAGCAGTTGCAGCCGGTCTTCCGGTCAAGGTCCGGGGGCAGAGTTGGCGTGTCAAATGGTGGCAGGCGGCCTCGGCGAGCGGTGCCGCGAAACCCTGACCTGCTGTTAGCATTATCCCCAGCCGCCGCCTCCGCCACCAGTGCCACCGGTGCCGCCATTGCCGCCGCCCAAAGGTGGAACGACGACAGGTGCGGTTTCCTCAGTCGGTTCGACGAGTTTCTTGGCGATAGCCTTCTTCTGCCTGGTGATCTTTGGCGTGGTCGTCGTGCGAATGAGCTTCGGCCTGTGCTTTGTCGTCGTCACCGTCGGTTCGGCCTTGGGCGCGGGCGCAACGGACATGCAGCCCGCTACTGCCACCAGAGCGCCGGATAGAACTGTGGCGATCAATGCCTGCTTCACTGCCCTGCCCACGATTGCCTCCTCACTGATCAAAACAAGTCCCGACGCGGATTGGCTTGCTCCCAGACCGCTCTGGCCGCATTGACCAGTTGGTCGTCAAGCGAGCCCTTCGCCGGGATCTTCGACTTGAGTTCGCCACGCAATTGCTTGAGCGCGGCCGTTTTCGTCTTCACTTCGAATTTCGTCAGCGTCGTCTGGGCACCCGGCAATTCCTTGCGAAGATCAAGCGCGACCGCAAAGGCCAGATAGCGCACCGCTATCGTCTGGTCGGCATTGGCGCCCTTCTGCATTTCGAGCGCTGCGCGATCATATGCGCCGGACTGATCGCCGCGTGCCGTGGCCAACTCGAACAGTCTTTGCGCTTCGTCGAGGTTTTGCTCGACACCAACGCCATCCCGGTACATGCGCGCAAGGCTGGCCGGAGCGTAGGGCTGGCCTAGATCCATAGCCTTCTGGAATAGCCCCTGCGCCTGCTTGGGGTCCTTTTCGACACCCACGCCGGCCAGGTAGTTACGGCCGAGAAGGTTCATAGAATACATGTCCTGTCGCTGGACGCCGGCCTCCAGGAAGGCAACTGCACGGGCCGGGTCGGCGGTCACGCCGTTGCGGCCTTCCGTGAAGATCGCGGCGAGATCGTTCATGGCATAGGTGTGCCCCATCGCGGCCGCCTTGAGCAGCAGGTCCAGACCTTTGGCGGTATCAGGCTTGACGCCATAGCCATTGAACAAGGCGCGGCCCCACGACGTCATGCCGTAGGGATCGCCCTTGTCGGATGCCGCGGCGTAAAGCGCGTTGGCCTGCGTGCGGTCGATGACCAGACCGGTTCCCGTCGCATACATGTAGCCGAGTTCGAACACAGCACGCACATGTCCCTTCTTGGCGGCCTCCTCGATGGCTGTCTTCGCTTCCTCGACCTTGCCAGTTGCGAGCAGCGCGCGCCCCAGTTCGTAGCGGAAGCGTGGGACATCGGGATAAGCCTTCACAGCGGCTTCGCAAACCTCCACGGCGCCGGCGCCGATTTCGTTCGGCAGCAGGCCGGGAACGACGCCTTGCAGGTCCAGAGGCTCGCCGGCGGCGGAGTCGCACGGATCGACGGTTGGCGACAGTTTCATCGTGGCGGGCTTGGACGAACTGCTGTCCGCACGGATTTCGAAGCCGACCTCGACCGGCGCGGCTACGCCGATCTGAGGTTCGTAGCGCAGGCGGTCGACTTCAGCGGCCATCAGGCTGGACTGAGGTGACAGGGTTCTGTCGGGGAGCGAAAGGGTTCCTGTCGCGGGATATGCCGAAACTTTGAGACTGACCGCGGGATCGTCGGTCGGGAAATCCAGGTTAAGCGCAACCGGGCCCACGCCAACGGGAACATCAATGTCACGGTTTTCGATCGCCTCGGCGGCACCTGTGATATGAATGCCGCGCTCCACCACCTGTTGCTTTTGCTCGGCCGCGAGCGAGGCCATGACCTGTTCGCCATGGGCGCCTTCGCCGCTTTTGACCCGGAACACCAGGATGCCCTGGCTTTGACCGCCCCAATTGTCATGCGTGGCGTAGGCCAGCATATCCACCTCGTCCTGCGCGTCGACCCCCTTGGGCACATCCATCTGCAAACGCGGCAGGTCCTTGCCCTGGATCGGTTCGCCAACCTCGACAGGTTCGCCGTCCAGCATGAGGCGGCCGAGAGCAGGTGGTCTCTCGATGCTCACGGTGATCGTTCCGCCGTCGACATCGACCGGTTCCGGCAGGCCGAGATCGACTGGGCCCACTCCCGACAACACGATTTTCTCCAGCACCGGCGGCAGCGAGGGGCGGTTGCTGCGGCGCATCAGCACCACTTCGTCGATCAGCGACGAGTTCTCCCAGGGAACCTGCAGGCCTTTTGTTGCCTCCACCACATCCCGGCGCACCGCCGCCATGACCGTGCGGATCTCCTGGTTCGGGGCCAGCGCGCGACGGGAAAACGCCGCCGAAAACGGACTGAGGTCGCCGCTGCCGTCATAGGCCGCCGCCCCAGGCTCGGTGGCAAAGGCAATGAGCGTGTTCAGCGAGCTTCTGACCTGCGCGAGCCCGGCGTTGCCGGAGGTGATAAGCTGGTCTCTCAGCCAGTAATTCTTGCGCGGGAACGGATTGTTGCGGCAGGCATCGAGGACGATCACCTGGATCTTCGATTTCGAACGCATCTGTTCCAGGACATCGTTGAGCTTGATGGCCTGGACCTCGATGTCCGCCGCCTGCTTCAACGAGGCATCGACGGGAATCAGGAAGTTTTCGCCGCCGATCTGGAAACCGTGACCGGAATAGTAGACGACGGCGAGGTCGGCGCCATCGATCGCGGCAAGATAATTGCGGAACTGCTCTTCGAACTGCAGCTTGGTGAGATTGCTTGCAACGAAAACTTCGAACCCTGCCAGTCGAAACGTCTTGGAGACGTCCTCGGCATCCTTGACCGGGTTCTTCAGCGCCGGGAATTGCCGGTAGTCGGAATTGCCGATCACCAGGGCGACCCGTCGATCGGCCGACGCATCGAAGGTCGTAAGGGCCGCTACGAAGAAGACCGCGATGAATCCGCAAAGTCGGAGCATGGCCTGTTTCCACCGTCGCTACCTGATGACCACAAGCCCCCAAGGTTGCGGTATCAAGGCTGTTAAAGAGCTCACAATCAGCCGAGACAGGAACAGAAAACAAAAAACCGTCGCGACAGCAGGCACTTTCCCATCCGATCAGGATCTAAATTACCTCAGAGCCGAGCCATCCGCAATGAGTGTCAAACGGCGCCGGCATGGCTGTCTGGATCCGACGCACCCGCCAAGTCCCAATCCAACGACGGGTGCGCCTGATGCCATCCATCGGCTCCCACGGTGGACGGGAAGCGGTCCACCGAAGCCTTTCCGGTTCGATTTTCTTCGCCAAGAATCCTGCGGTTTCCGACAATGATCATCGCGTGTCGCAAAAAAGCTTTTTGGTATCAATCACTTCGCGTCGCTTCCGAGCGCACCCAGTTCCTATTTGTGATACACATTGTGAGACCTACTGTGATACAAATTATGTCCCAAAGGTAAACTTTTACAATAAATTCAATTACTTACTGGAAAACCGATGGTACCGTTGGCTGGGATCGAACCAGCGACCTCCGGATCCACAATCCGGCGCTCTAACCATCTGAGCTACAACGGCACGTTGCCCGAGCGGATCGAAACAGAAACTCATCCGCCCGCTCTGTCGTTCGGCGATGCGTCCTTACGGGCTTATGGATTCTAATTCAAGGCTTTTGGAAAGCAAAGGTCACTTCCCCACATCGACGCGGCATTTGCCTGGCAAGAAGACCAGGCGCCGGACAAAGAAAAAGGCCGGCGGGAGGAGGTGCCGGCCTTTTCCTGTTACGAGCCAGCGGGAGGAGGTGCTGGCTGGTCACCCCGGGGAGCAGAGGGAGGAGGTTCCACTCACCGGGTATTCCTTGATGGCTGCCATCATACACCCGATCGTTTTTAAGAAAATGCGACCTTTTGTTGCATCTTCCGATCATGCGCAAATGTTAGGCAACCTTGATTTCCTTCATCGCCTTCTCGAAGGCGGTCTTGATCGGCTTGGAGACGTCCTCGGCCGCCTTGGAGGCAACGGCCTGGAAGTCCTTGGCCTGCTCGACGGTCGATTCGACGCGCTTGCGCAGGAAGGCGGTCTGCAGCTCGACGACTTCCGACAGCGACTTGGCGCCGATCAGGGCCTCGAGGTGGGAAAAACCGGCCTCGGCATTGGCACGCAAAGCGGAGATGGTCTTGAGCGACAGGTCGTTGGAAACGGTCTTGGCGGTCTCGTAGGTCGACTCCAGAGCCTTCTGGGTCTCCTCGGCGCCGGTCTTCAGCTTGGCGTAGGCCTCTTTCGACTGCTCAACGCCCTTTTCGGCGAAAGCGCGGATCTGGTCGGTGGCCTTGGAAGCGTCGAAGCTCGGGAATTCAACGTTTTCGATCGTCTCGGCGGTCTTGGTCCTGGACATTTTCCATCCTTTTCAGCGGCAGCGGCTTTGACAGAAAGCCGTCTCGTTCATGTATGATGGCAATATAAAGGCAAATTTTGTGCATTGCAATATCTTTGTTGCAGTGCACCATAAATTTCTTTGGGCCGTTAACCAAGAGCCCAGATTCCGGCCTTTGCACGTTCTGGCTTGTGGACCTTCGCGCCTCCGGCTTTTATTAACAAAGCGTTAACTGCAAAATCGCCGCTCCGTGAGGTCCGCCAAGCGCATGCCGTCCGAATACTCCTTCCTCGATGTCGCCGTGCTCGACGCGGTCCGCCAGCGCTTTGCGGCAGGCGACGCGATCGCGATCCTGTCGGCGGATCTGGAGCAGGTGATCTGGGCCAACGGGCCAGGAGCCGCGATGTTCGGGTATCCCGACATCGAGGCGATCATCGGCGCCTCGGCGCAGTTGCCCGTGATCGCCAGGCGCCAGATCATGGCGACCAGCGGATTTCCCGAGATTGGCAGTGACCGCGCCATCATGGTGCGGCTGGCGACCGGAATGACCAGCCGCGCCGTCGGCTTCCTGGCCAGTGCGGTGACCATGCCGGACGCCGAAAAGGCGATCATGCTGGCAGTCCCGGCGGCTCAGACCGGGTCACGCAATGCCAGCGAAATCGCCGCGCGCGCCATTAGCGGCTTCACCGAGGATGGTCATTTCATCGCCTTTGTCGATGCCAGGGGCAGCGTCGAGGCGGCCTCGGAAGGATTTTCGGCACTGGGCATCCTGCCGGAGACGCTGGCGGCACTGGTTGCCGACGTCGCAGCCGAGAGCGACCGCATCGTCAAGCGCCTTGTCCCCGGCGGCACGGCCTCCTATCCAGCGGGGCTGGCAAGATTGACCGAGGAGCGGCATCTGCTGGTGGTGATTGACGAGGACCAGCTCGACGACACCGCCCCTGCGGGCGAACATCCTACGCAAACCATTGCCGAGACGGCACCTGCTGGCGACGCGGCCTCCCAGCCGGAACAGGGTCGCGAGGCACCGACCGACGAACCGAGCGCCTCGCAGCCGGCCGGCGACATCGCCGCATCGCAGCAGCATGGGATCGCCGATGCGATCGGACAGGCGCCGACGGCGGCCAACGGCGATCAGCCGGCAGCAGAGCGTATGCCCGCGCAGCACGACCATTGGTACTTCAACGCCGGCGAAGACGGAGGGCAACAGGCGCCGCGACCTGCCGCGTCCGGACCTGAAGCGCCTCAAGAGCCGGCCGCCCTGGAAGTCCAGTCCACGGCCACGCCGACGACCGTCTCGGCGATAGACAGCGCAGCGGCGCCGGTGCGCTTCGTCTGGCGCACCGATGCCGAAGGCAAGTTCAGCGCGCTGTCGCCGGAATTCGCCGACATCGTTGGCAAGCCGGCGGCCGACGTGATCGGCCGCCGCTTCAGGGATGTCGCCGCTACATTCGGCCTCGACCCCTCCGGCGAGATATCGGGGCTCCTCGAACGGCGCGATACCTGGTCCGGGCGCTCCGTGCTGTGGCCGGTCGTCGGCACCGATCTGAAGATACCGGTCGACCTGGCGGCGCTGCCTGTCTATGGCCGCAGCCGCGCCTTCGAGGGTTTCCGCGGCTTCGGCGTCGCCCGCGCCAGCGACGCGGTCGTCGATCCGGAGGCCATCGGCATGGCGCTGGTGCCCAATAGCCAGGCGCCGGCAACGCCGGAACCACAAGCCATCCAACCCGCACCCGAACAGCCGAACGCTGAGGAGCCCAAGGCCGAGGACACGCAGGCATCGGATCCGTTCAAGGGCGAGGTGCCGGCGTTGACTATCGTGCCGAAACAGGAGCGGCGCTTTGCCGACAAGGTGATCCGGCTCGCCGAACACCGCCAGCCAGCCAATGACAAGGGTCTGTCGACCCTGGAACGCAGCGCGTTCCGCGAAATCGGCGAGCGGCTGAAGAAGGATAGTGCTCCGGTCGAGCCGCCTGAGGCTGAGACTGCGGAGGCGTCGACAGCGGAGGCCGAGGCTCCGGTCAAGCCGTCCGACGACCCGATGCACAGCGGCGTCATCCCTGCGTCAGGGCCAGAGAACGAACCGGTCGAGCCACCCGATGTCGATGCCGAAGACGAGCGGGATCTGGTACGGCTTGACGGTCACGCGGACGAAGCGGCTCGTGAAGCCCCCCCTGGGATGAATGTGACGGGCTCGTTGCTCGACTATGCCGGCCAAGATGACGAACGTGGCCCCGTGGCGGCGGAACCAGAGAACACCGCTGCCGTTTCGCCCGGCGAAAAGCCTGAAGCCACTGACGCGACACATGATGGCCTCGATGACGACAGCATGACGTCAGCAGATTTTCGCGATGCCGAAGACAGTGAGGATTGGGCGCAGCCCGACGAGGAAGCCGCGCCGCCCGACGAGCAGGCGGTTGCCGAGGAAACCGTCAATGCAGGCGGCGACGCGGCGGAAATACGCGTCGAGCGCCCTCGCCTGCAGGTGCCGCCGCTCAAGGCCGAAGGGTTCGTACCGTCGGCGTTTTCCGCCGGAGATGAACACAAGGCTCCGGACACGTCGCTGCTCGGCAAGCTGCCCGTGCCGCTGCTCATCCATTCCGGAGACCAGTTGCACTATGCGAACGAGGAATTCCTCAGCCTGACCGGCTACGAGGCGCTTGACGATCTGGCGGATGCCGGCGGCCTCGGCGCGTTGTTTGCCGACCCCTACGCCGATGACGGCGTTTCCGACGGCACCGATCGCGCGCTGCGGTTGAAAACACGTGACGGACAGGAATTCCCGATCGAGGCCATTTTGCGCTCTGTCCCCTGGCGCGACGGCAAGGCGCTGATGCTGGTCGTGCGACGCTCCGGCGAGGATGATGCGCCGGCGAGCCTGCATGTGGTTGGCGACGAGCAGACGCAGCCGGACATTTCCGAGCTCAAGGTGCGCATCGCCGAGATGCGCACCATTATCGACACCGCCACCGACGGCGTCGTGCTGATCGGCCGTGACGGCACCATCCGATCGATCAGCCGGCCGGCTGAAGCGCTGTTCGGCTTCGACAGCGACGATGTGACCGGCAAGCCGTTCGCCTCGCTGTTTGCGATTGAAAGCCAGCGCGCGGCACGCGACTATCTCAATGGGCTGTCCGAGCCCGGCGTGGCGAGTGTCATGAACGACGGCCGCGAGGTGATCGGGCGCGAATCGCAAGGACGCTTCATTCCGCTGTTCATGACCATCGGCCGGCTGCCCAACGACAGCGGCTTCTGCGCCGTCGTTCGCGACATCACGCAGTGGAAGCGGGCCGAAGAGGACTTGACGCAGGCACGTGCGGTGGCCGAGCGCGCGTCCTCGCAGAAGACCGATTTTCTGGCCCGCATCAGCCACGAGATCCGCACCCCGCTCAATGCCATCATCGGTTTTTCGGAATTGATGGTCGACGAGAAATTCGGACCTGTCGCCAACGACCGCTACCGCGACTATCTGCGCGACATCAACCGCTCGGGCAATCATGTGCTCGACCTGGTCAACGACCTGCTCGACATCTCCAAGATCGAGGCTGGCCAGCAGGAGATGGCCTATGAGGCGGTGTCGCTCAACGACACGCTGGCCGAAACGGTGGCGATGATGCAGCCGCAGGCCAACCGCGAACGGGTCATCATCCGCTCCAGCTTCGCTTCGCGGCTGCCGGAAGTGGTGGCGGACCTGCGCAGCGTGCGCCAGATCGCGCTCAACATCCTGTCGAATGCCATCCGCTACACCCAGGCCGGCGGCCAGGTGATCGTCTCGACCGCCTATGAGACGTCGGGCGACGTCGTCATGCGGGTGCGCGACACCGGCATCGGCATGAGCCATGCCGAGATCGAGCAGGCGCTGAAGCCGTTCAAGCAGATCAACGCCCTGAAGCGCGGACGCGGCGACGGGACCGGGCTTGGACTGCCGTTGACCAAAGCGATGGTGGAAGCCAACCGTGCCCGGTTCACCATCAATTCGACACCGGGCGAAGGCACCCTGGTCGAGGTGGCTTTTCCGTCGACCCGTGTGCTCGCGGAATAGGTCAGCCCTCTACGGTCCCGATAAAAAGAAAAGGCGCCCAAAGGACGCCTTAAGAGATGGGATTGCTGTCACAACGGGGGCTTGAGCGAATTCGGATCCTCGGGGCTGAGGAACGGGATTTCTCCCTCAAGTTACGTGCGACTATCGACGCCGGACCTTAACAACTCCTTACCGGGGCGCCGGAAAATTTACGAATGTGTACCACTCATGAAATCTAGGTAAATTCTAGCGAGATATTTCGTTAACCATGCCGGCTGCCAATTACTCGGCCAGCTGAGGCAGGTTCTTGAACAGCTCGAGCGCCTCTGGATTGGCGAGCGCCTCCTTGTTCTTGATGGCGCGGCCATGCACGACATCGCGCACCGCGAGTTCGGTGATCTTACCCGACTTGGTGCGGGGAATATCCGACACGGCAACGATCCTGGCCGGGACATGGCGGGGACTGGCGCCACTGCGGATCTTAGCGCGGATGCGTTTTTCCAGATCGTCGTCGAGCTGCACGCCGGCGGCTAGCCGCACGAACAGGATGACGCGCACGTCGTTGTCGAAGTCCTGTCCGATGCACAATGCTTCCAGGATCTCAGGCATCTGCTCGACCTGATTGTAGATCTCCGCCGTGCCGATCCTCACCCCGCCCGGGTTGAGCGTGGCGTCGGAGCGGCCATGGATGATGAGGCCGCCATGCTCGGTCCATTCGGCGAAATCGCCATGACACCAGACATTGTCGAAGCGCTCAAAATAGGCCGCCCGGTACCTCTTGCCATCGGGGTCGTTCCAGAAGCCGATCGGCATAGCCGGAAAGGCTTTTGCGCAGACCAGCTCACCCTTTTCCTGCCGGACCGGCCTGCCGTCGTCGTCCCAGACATCGACTGCCAGGCCGAGGCCGGGTCCCTGGATCTCGCCGGTCCAGACCGGCTGCGTCGGCACGCCGAGCACGAAGCAGGAGACGATGTCGGTGCCGCCGGAGACCGAGGCCAGGTGCACGTCCTTCTTGATGCCGTCATAGACGAAGCGAAAATCTTCCGGCGACAGCGGCGAGCCGGTGGAGGAGATTGCCCGCACAGTGGCCAGATCATGCGTGCGGATCGGCTTGAGACCAGCCTTGCGCACAGAATCGATGAATTTGGCCGAGGTGCCGAAAAAGGTCATCTTCTCGGCATCGGCGAAATCGAACAGCACATTGCCGTCGGGATAGAAGGGCGAACCGTCATAGAGCAGCAGCATGGCACCCGAAGCGAGCCCCGACACCAGCCAGTTCCACATCATCCAGCCGCAGGTGGTGAAGTAGAAGAAGCGGTCGCCATCGGTGAGACCGGCATGCAGCCGGTGTTCCTTGACATGCTGGATCAGCGTGCCGCCGGCCGAATGGACGATGCATTTGGGAATGCCGGTCGTTCCCGACGAAAACAGGATGTAGAGCGGATGCGAAAACGGCAGCGGCTCGAAAGTGACAGGCTTGCCGGCGAAGGGCGACAGCGCCTCTTCCAGCGCTACCGCCTTGTCGATGGTCCCGGCGACATCGCTCGATGTGCCGAGATAGTCGACGACCAGGATCTTGCGGACAGTGCCGAGCTTGGCCGCGACCGCGGCGATCTTGTCGGCGACTTCGATCGCCTTGCCATTGTACCAATAACCATCCGGCGCGATGAAGACGACGGGCTCGATCTGGCCGAACCTGTCGAGTACGCCCTGCTCGCCGAAATCGGGAGAGCAGGACGACCAGACGGCACCGATCGAGGCGGCGGCCAGCATGGCGGCGACGGTCTCCGGCATGTTGGGCATCATGGCGGCAATGCGGTCGCCCTTCTTCACCTTGAGCGACAGGAAAAGCTGCTGCAGCCGCGAGGTCAGCGCGTGCAACTCGTTCCAGGACAGCCGGCGCTCGACCTTGTCTTCGCCGCGAAACACGATTGCGTCGCCTGAGCCGGTCTTCTTCAGCAGATTCTCGGCGAAATTCAGTGTCGCATCGGGAAAGAAAGAAGCGCCGGGCATCTTGTCGCCGTCGACGAGCAGGTTATCGCCCTTGTCGCCGACGATGCCGCAGAAATCCCAGATCAGGCTCCAGAACCCTTCACGGTCCTCGACCGACCAGGCGTGAAGCTGCGAATACGAGGAAAACGCTACGCCGGCTTTCACTCCGGCGGCCTTGGTGAGGGCGGTCAAGGGTGCTGCGTCAATCTGGTCTTGCGTCGGGGTCCAGAGCGGTTGTCCGGCAGCCATGATCGTTCCTCCACGGTCGCCATCGCTTATGCATATCGCAGCGCAGCAGAGCAAGATTTTGTTCGGCTGATGCGACCAGATGTGCGCAAATGCCATCGCCGGGCCATAAAGACTTGAAATGCCTCAGCCCTAAGTCGTAGTGACAACTTGAAGTCGTGGTGGCGGCCGGAAGTGTGGTCACGACTGCAGTCGTAGTGACGACTGGGGGTCGTGGTGACGACTGGGGTTACACCCGTCGGGCGATTTGTCGGAATGGAAGCATACGGGGCCATATGCCATCATCTATGATCCGGCGCGGAATATGGGCGATCGGCGCTGCCGTGATCGTCGTCGCGCTGGTCGTTGCCGCCCTGCCGCTGATCGCCTCCACCCGTATCGTGCGCGACCGCATCGCCTGGGAAATGAGCGCGTGGAGCGGCTTCCGTGTCGCCATCGACGGTTCGCCGCGCATCGAGGTCTGGCCGACATTCCGCGCAATCCTGACCGATGTGACGCTTTCACAATGGACCGACACCGAGGCGCCGCCTGTGGTCGAGGCAGAACGGGTCGAGGTCGATCTTTCCGCCATGGCGGCGCTACGCGGCGACGTGGTGTTTTCGACGGCGCGGCTGGTGCGGCCGACGATCCGGGTCCAGCGCACACCTGCCGGCCTTTTCCTGCCCGCTGTCCCCACCGGCGGGCGCATCACGCGTTCCATCGACACGGCGCGCGGCGTGGTCAATGCCGACCCCGCCAAGCCGGACCTCGACAAGCTGCCTACCGACACCTTCGGCACGGTCGAGTTTCGCGACGGCCGTATGGTCGCCTCCATCGGCGGCAAGGACGTCGAGATCCTGAGCAGTTTGAACGGTCAGGCGAATTGGGCGGCGATGAACAGCAATGCGACGCTGTCGGCAACAGGGATCTGGCGGGGCGAAAGCGTCGCGCTGGACGTCGCCTCGGCCAGACCGCTTGTGCTGTTTGCCGGCGGCACGGCGCCGCTGACGCTGTCCTTCAAGGCGGCACCCGCCACCTTCTCGTTCGACGGCACGGCCAGCATGTCTGAAAATACCTATTTCGACGGTCAGGCGAAGTTCTCGGCACCCTCGCTGCGGCGTGTCCTGGAATGGTCGCAGGCCGGCATCGCTCCGGGTGCGGCGATCGGCTCGGTCAGCATTTCGAGCAAGATCACCGCGACCGGCGGGCGCGTCAAGTTCGACAACACGGCGATTGCGCTCGACAACAATCCGGGGATGGGTGCACTGGACCTCTCGCTTGGTGAAGCACAACCGGTAATCTCCGGCACGCTCGCCTTCGACACGCTCGACCTCAGATCGTTTCTGTCAGCCTTCACCCCGCTGGTGCCGACCGGAGGGGCGGGGCCCGGCGAAATCGACACAAGTTTCGCCGACAAGATCAATCTCGATCTCAGGCTGTCGGCAGCGCACGCCACGGCGGGGCCGATCCAGCTCGCCGACGTCGCCGCCACCGCCCAGGTCAAGGATGGTCTGTCCGTCTTCGACATCTCCGATGCCTCGGCCTTCGGCGGCAACATCCAGACCAGCCTTCGCTTCGATCGCAAGCCGGAAGGCTCGCAGGTCGAAATCCGCCTTCTGGCGTCCGACATCGACGGCGGTGCTTTCGGTACGGCGGCAGGGATGACGCGGCTGGTGCCAGTCGGCACGGGCACCGTCTCGGTGATCCTCAAGGGGCCGGGCAGAACCTGGGATTCCATCTTCGACAATGCCGACGGCTCGGTCTCGGCGACCTTCGGGCCGGGTGCGTTGAGCAAGCTCAACCTGCCGGCCTTCCTCAAACATACCGAACAGGGCGGCTTCTTCGCGCTCGACGATGTCTCTGACGGAACATTGCCGATCGACGGCGCCGAGATCAAGGCCACCATTTCGAAGGGCGTGGCGCGGATCGACAAGGCCGAGGCCAATTCAGCGAAGTACAAGATCTGGCTGTCCGGCATCGCGTCCTACGCCGGGCGCGGACTGGCCTTGTCCGGCGGCGTCATTCAGCCTGAGCAGGCGGCAACGCAGGCCAACGGCCAGCAAGGTCCCAACCAGTCGTCGTTCTTCGTCGGCGGGACATGGAGCACGCCGTTCATTTCCCCGATCAGCCGCGGCGTTTCGGGGGAATAGGCCGCCACCGCGCCTCCTATCTTTCACCCGCGCTGCGCGGCCTGCTCGTCGAGCTGGCGCTGCACCTCACGCCGTTTGTTGGCAAGCGAGGCGATGATGACGCCAATCGCCACGACGGCGATCAGAATGGTACAGGCGGCGTTGATTTCCGGCGTCACGCCGAGGCGAACCTGGCTGTAAATCTTCATCGGCAGCGTCGTCGCGCCCGGCCCGGAGGTGAAGCTGGCGATGACCAGATCGTCGAGCGAAAGGGTGAAAGCCAGCATCCAGCCGGAGACGATCGCCGGCATGATAACCGGCAATGTGATCTGGAAGAAGGTCTTCACCGGCGTTGCGCCAAGATCCATCGCGGCTTCTTCCAGCGAGCGGTCGAAGGTCATGAGGCGCGACTGCACGACCACGGCGACGAAGCACATGGTCAGCGTGATGTGGGCGAGCGTCACGGTGAGGAAGCCGCGGTCGAGCCCGACGGCGACAAAGAGCAGCAGCAGCGACAGGCCGGTGATGACTTCCGGCATGACCAGCGGCGCAAAGACCATGCCGGAGAATAGCACCCTGCCCTTGAAGCGCGTGTAGCGGGTCAAGGTGAGTGCCGCCAGGGTGCCCAGCACCGTCGCAACCGTGGCCGAGATCAGGCCAACACGCGCCGTCACCCAGGTCGCGTCCATGAGGCCTTGGTTGTGGAACAGCGAGACGTACCATTTGGTCGAGAAACCGCCCCAGACCGTGACCAGTTTCGATTCGTTGAACGAGAAGACGATGAGCAGCACGATCGGCAGATAGAGAAAGGCAAATCCAAGCACGATCGAGGTGATGTTGAAGCGGCTCCAGGTGGCGTTCATGAGGTCACCTGTCCATTTCCTGAGCGCGCGCCTGGGCCCGCTGGAAGAGCATGATCGGCACGATCAGCAGCAACAGCAGGATGACGGCGACGGCCGACGATACCGGCCAGTCGCGATTGGCGAAGAACTCGTTCCACAACGTCTTGCCGATCATCAGCGTCTGCGATCCGCCGAGCAGATCGGGAATGACGAACTCGCCGACGGCCGGAATGAACACCAGCAGACAGCCCGCGATGACGCCGGGCAGCGATAGCGGGAAGGTGATCTTCCAGAACGCGCTGGTCGGCGGACAGCCGAGATCCTTGGCTGCCTCGATCAGCGAATAGTCCATCTTCTCAAGCGCGGAATAGAGCGGCAGCACCATGAACGGCAGGTAGGAATAGACGATGCCGATGAAGATCGCCGTATAGGTGTTGAGGATGATCAGCGGCTGGTGGATGACGCCGGTGGCGAGCAGCAGCTGATTGAGCAGCCCTTCGGGCTTGAGAATGCCGATCCAGGCGTAGACGCGGATCAGGAACGAGGTCCAGAACGGCAGGATCACCAGCATCAGCAAGGTTGGGCGGATCGTCGCCGGCGCGCGCGCCATGCCGTAGGCGATGGGATAGCCGACGAGCAGTGTCAGGACCGTCGAGACCGCGGCGATGATGACGCTGGTCACATAGGCGTTGAAGTAGAGCGCGTCCTGCGTCAGCCAGGCGTAGTTGTCGAGGCTGAGTTGTTTCAGCTGGGCGAGGAACCCGGAAACGCCGCCGCTGAAATCGAGCGCCGGCGTATAGGGCGGAATGGCGATCGCCGTCTGCGACAGCGAGATCTTGAAGACGATGACGAACGGAATGAGGAAGAAGAACAGCAGCCAGACATAAGGGATGATGATGACCAGTCGGCCAACGAAGGCAGCACCCAGCCTGGCGAGGATGGATTTGCCGGCATTGGTCGTCGGAGAGGCTGATGCGGTGGTGACGGCGGCGCTCGACATGGTCGCCCCTACCGCGTCAGCACGACGCCGGCGTCGGGCCGGAAGGAAACCCAGGCGCGGTCGTTCCAGCTCAACGGATCCTCGGTGATGCGGGCCGCGTTCATGGTGCTGGCGCGCACCACCTGGCCGTCGTCCAGCCTGACATGATAGACGGTCATGTCGCCGAGATAGGCGATGTCGTAGACCTCGCCCTCGATGGCGTTGACCGCCTCGGCCGGCTTTTTCGACGACACCTTGATCTTTTCGGGCCTGATGGCGAAGGTGACGGCCGTCCCGGCGCCGGCCGTCCCGGCATTGTCGGTGCGGATGGTGATGCCGTTGCCGGCGTCGATACTGGCGCTGCCGGCCTCGCCACGCGCGATCTTGCCCTCGAACATGTTCACATTGCCGACGAAGCCGGCGACGAAGCGCGACCCCGGCGCCTCGTAGACTTCGGCCGGCGTTGCCACCTGCATCACCTCGCCCTTGTCGATGATGGCGATGCGATCGGCCATGGTCATCGCCTCTTCCTGGTCGTGGGTGACGACGACGAAGGTCAGGCCGAGGTTCTGCTGGAGGTCCATCAGTTCGAACTGCGTCTCTTCGCGCAGCTTCTTGTCGAGAGCGCCAAGCGGCTCGTCGAGCAGCAGCACTTTCGGCCGTTTGGCGACCGAGCGGGCGAGCGCGACGCGCTGGCGCTGGCCGCCGGATAGTTGGTGCGGCTTGCGCTTGGCGAACTGCTCGAGTTTGACCAGCTTCAGCATCTCGGCAACGCGCGATGCGATTTCGGGCTTCGGCATGCCGTCCTGCTTGAGGCCGAAGGCGATGTTGTTCTCGACCGTCATGTGCGGGAACAGCGCATAGGACTGGAACATCATGTTGACCGGCCGCCGATAGGGCGGGATGCCGCGCAGGTCCTGGCCGTCAAGCAGGATGCGGCCGGCTGTCGGCTCCTCGAAGCCGGCGAGCATCCTGAGCAGCGTCGACTTTCCGCAACCGGAGGCGCCGAGCAGCGCGAAGAACTCGCGCTCGAAGATGGTCAGAGACAGATTGTTGACGGCGGTGAAGTCACCGAACTTCTTGGTGACGTTGTCGAACTGGATGTACGGCTTGGCATTCGGGTCGTTCCACGGTGCAAAATCCCTGCGGATGCTGCCAAGCGATTTCATGTCCCACTCCGTCCTGATTTTCTTGCTTCTTGCCCCAGGTAGAAACGGTCCCGGCAGGTGGCTGCCGGGACCGTGTCGGATTGCTTACTGGCCAGTGACGATCTTGGTCCAGGTGCGCGTGATGACGCGCTGGGTCTTGGGATCGTACGGCGAGACGGTGTAGAGCTTCTTTATGGTCTCGGCATCGGGATAAACCGAAGGATCCTCCAACAATGCCTTGTCGACGAATTGCTGCGAGGCCTTGTTGCCGTTTGCGTAGAGCACGTAGTTCGACGACTTGGCGATAACTTCCGGCTTCATCATGTAGTTGATGAACTCGAGCGCCTCCGCGACATGCGGCGCATCGGCAGGGATCGCCATCTGGTCGAACCACATCTGAGCGCCCTCCTTCGGCACGGAATAGCCGATCTCGACGCCCTGCTTGGCCTCGACCGCGCGGTTGCGGGCCTGGAACACGTCACCCGACCAGCCGACCGCCAGGCAGATATCACCGTTGGCGAGCGCGTTGATGTATTCGGAGGAATGGAACTTCCTGATGTAAGGCCGGACCTTGAGCAAGGTCTCCTCGGCCTTGGCGATATCATCGGGTGACGTGCTGTTCGGGTCGAGGTCAAGATATTTCAGAGCCGCCGGGATGATATCTGCCGGCGAGTCCAGCACGTAGACACCGCAGTCCTTCAATTTGGCCAGGCTATCGGGATTGAAGAAGACATCCCAGCTGTCGATCTTGTCGGTGCCGAGTGCCGCCTGCACCTTCTTGATGTTGTAGCCGATGCCAACCGTGCCCCACATGTAGTTGACGGAGTATTCGTTGCCGGGGTCGTACTTGGCGGTGCGCTCGGTAACCGTATCCCACATGTTGGAAATGTTGGGCAGTTTCGACTTGTCGAGCTTCTGGAACACACCGGCCTGGATCTGGCGCGCGAGGAAGTTGCCGCTGGGCACGACGACGTCGTAGCCGCTGCCGCCGGCAAGCAGCTTGGTTTCCAGGATTTCGTTGGAATCGAAGGTGTCATAGACGACCTTGATGCCGGTTTCCTTGGTGAAATCGTCGATGATCGAACTGTCGATGTAGTCCGACCAGTTGAAGACGTTGACGACACGATCCGCGGCGTGACCGCCGACGGTGAAAAGTGTCAGGAATGCCGAGGTAGCCGAAAGCCAGAGCGCTTTGCGGATCATGCTATTCTCCTTTGATGAGTGTTCCTTCACCGGCTCGTCGCGATATCAGCGCGACCGGCATTTTCTTCAGACTATTGAGCTTTCCAAGGGGCGACAAGCGCGAACTGCCGACACCATGCAGGCGGTTCGATGAGATGGCTCGATGCCCCTGAGGCGGCCTGGGAGGCATACCGTCATAGGCTTTCGCCGTGGCGCGGGCAGAGATACGACGATATGGTCCGGTCTCGATCGGACCGGCTGGGAGACTTGGCAAGATACGCCTGTCTTGTTGTTGCCGTATTCCCAGCCTGCCCGTGCTGCAGCGACGTTGTCAATGGCAAAGCTGCAGGCCGCTTCAATTAGGCGACGGCACCCCGGTGACCCCGGCGCGTTCGGGCCGTGCCTGGCGCTTGAATTCGAGCCCGATATGGACGAGCAGCGCCGTGACCACAACCGCGCCACCGATGATGGTGCGCCCCGACGGCACCTCGGAATGGATGAGCCAGACCCATATCGGACCGAGGATCGGTTCGAACGTGCCGAGCAGCGCCGCGATGGCCGCCGGTATCAGCCGCGCTCCGGTGGCGAAGAAGGCGAGGCCGAGGCCGAGATTGACCACGCCGAAGGCAAACAGAAAGCCCATGTCGCTGACCGACACGGCGAAGGTCGATGCCTGCGAGACGGCAAAGCCGGCCGCGAGCATGGTGCCGAGGCACGTCGCCGGCGTCATGCGCACGCCGGAAAACCGCCGGGTGATGACGGTGGCGACCGAGAACATGACCGCGATCAACAGCGCCAGCCCATCGCCTATGGGCGAGACGGCGCCATCCAGCGATTCCGACACCATGATGGCGACGCCGGTGATGACGGCGGCGATTGCCACCCATGTCGCGACACCAACCCTTTCGCGAAACAATGCCCAGGCAAACAGCGCCGCCAGCAACGGCACGCCGGCCTGCATCAACAGGATGTTGGCGACGGTGGTGTAGGCCAGCGCGACGACAAAGGCTGTGGATGCGGTGGCGAAGCAGATCCCGACGGCAAGGCCGGGCAGACCCATGTCGCGGAACAGCTTCAGCGTGCCACGCCAGCCGTCACGCCAGACCATGAAGCAGACCAGGAAGGCGGCTGCCCAGACGGAGCGCCAGAAAATGACCGTCCAGCTGTCACCGACAGTGATGAAGCGGGCGATGGTGCCGCCGAAACTCCACATCAGCGCCGACAGGAAGACCAAAAGCATGCCGACGCGTTCCTCGCGCGGCGAGACGGCTGGCGATGCGACGATCGGCGATGCGGTATCGATCATGAGCGCGACTGTCGGGCTTTTGTGGACGGGACGATGCGCAAGGGACGACAAAAAGATGCTCTGTTCGCGTAACGCAAAGGCGCAGGCCGGAACTGAGCCAGCGGCCGGCGACAATTGTGGCACCTTGCTCCTATTTCAGAGGAACACGGCTACTGGAAATCGAAGGCACTCAGGCCCGTCACCATCTCGTCGAGGCCGAGCGGGCGCGTCACCGGCGGCTCGGCGCGCGCCAGGCAGCCGACGCGTTCGCAAAGCCGGCAGGCAGGCCCGACCGGCGTCGCCGCGATACTGCCAGCCTTTGCGGTGATTGCCGCACCGGGTAATGCCGCGCCATAGACGATGTCGTCACGAAAGCCGATGTCGCAGCCAAGCAGCAATGCGGTGCGGCGCGGGCGTTCCGAGAACGCGCCTTGCGGCCCTTCCAGTGTGCGGGCGATGCACAGGAACTCGGCGCCGTCGGGCATTTCCACCGTCTCGACAAATATCTGGCCGGGTTGGGTGAAGGCAACATGCACGGGCAGCTTGGGACAGCCGCCGCCAAAGCGGCTTTGTGGAAACCCCTGGCTGCCGGCCTTGCGGAAGCGGTTGCCTGCATTGTCGACCTCCAGCATGAAGAACGGCACGCCGGAGACACCCTGCCGCTGCAGCATGGTCAGCCGGTTGGCTGCCTGTTCGAAGGAGACCCCGAAGCGCGAACGCAGGACATCGATGTCGTAGCGGGCGCGCACGGCAGCCGCATGAAAGGCCTGATAGGGCATCATCAGCGCATGCGCCGCATAACGGCCAAGTTCGAAGCGGGCCAGGCGGCGCGCCTCGTCGGTGCTCAGCTTGAGCGCCTGGATCTCGCCGGCGACCGCGACCGTCATGCGGATCAGGCAGGCCTCCATAGCGACTTCGCGCAACTGGTCGAACGGCGACAGCCGTTCGGACAGGAACAGGCGCTGCGAATGACGATCATAACGGCGGCGCCAGTTCGGCATGGTCGCGACCGGCAGCACCTTGACCACGATGCCATATTCGCGCTTCAGCCAGGCCTTCAGCGCGCCGAACAGATCGTCGCCGGGATCGAGCACCGAGGTGAACGCCGCGGCCTCCTCCTCGAGGGCAGCAAAATGGTTCGGCCGGCGCTCGAAAATCTCGTGCACCTCGTCGATCGGCAGGCGGGCGCCGGAAAGCGCCGTCGCCCGACCTTCGCGCGCCAAAAGCTCGTTGAGATCGGACAGGCGCTCGGCCTGCTCGCGATAGGCGCGGAACAGTTTTATCACCGCCGCGGACGCATTGGGCGCCGCCTCGGCAAGCTCGATCAGTTCCTGATCACCCGGCAACTCGCCGACCAGCAGAGGGTCGGTGAACACTTCCTTCAAGGCAGCGACAGATCCCCTCGCCTCGCCCTGCAGCTCGTGTGGATCGACCTTGTAGACGGAGGCCAGCCTGAGGATCAGCTGCACCGTCAGCGGCCGCTGGTTGCGCTCGATCAGATTGAGATAGGATGGCGAAATGCCAAGACCCTCGGCCATCGCCGTCTGGGTCAGGCCCTTGGCGTTGCGGATGCGGCGGATGCGCGGCCCGGCGAAGATCTTCTGGTCAGCCACGGACTGTCCTTTACAGCATTTACACGAATTTTCTGGGCTTTGGCCTTTTACAACAATGACAAATTTACAATGCACCTCTGTCAAACACAACACAGGTTTTCTCTTATATTCTGCCGGCTTTGTGGATTTATGTGGCTGATTTCGCGCAGAAATGTAAATCCAGTCATACCCAACGACCCCAAATTCTTGACGCCTTGACACAGATCAGCAATCCCTCGGAGTGACCAATGACTGATTTTTACAACCTCGTCCCATCGGCCCCGGAAGGTCGCTTCGACGGTATCGAACGGCCCTACTCCGCGGCGGATGTGAAGCGCCTGCGCGGTTCGGTGCAGATCCGCCAGAGCCTCGCCGAAATGGGCGCCAACCGGCTGTGGAAGCTGATCCACGAGGAGGACTTCGTCAACGCGCTCGGCGCCATGTCCGGCAATCAGGCGATGCAGCAGGTGCGCGCCGGGCTGAAGGCAATCTACCTGTCGGGCTGGCAGGTTGCCGCCGACGCCAACACGGCTGGTGCGATGTATCCGGACCAATCGCTCTACCCGGCCAATGCGGCGCCCGAACTGGTCAAGCGCATAAACCGCACGCTGCAGCGCGCCGACCAGATCGAGACCTCCGAAGGCAACGGGCTTTCGGTCGAGACCTGGTTCGCGCCGATCGTTGCCGACGCGGAAGCCGGCTTCGGCGGACCGCTCAACGCCTTCGAAATCATGAAGGCCTTCATCGAGGCGGGCGCCGCCGGCGTCCACTATGAGGATCAGCTTGCGTCGGAAAAGAAATGCGGCCATCTCGGCGGCAAGGTGCTGATCCCGACCGCGGCGCACATCCGCAACCTCAATGCCGCGCGCCTGGCGGCGGACGTGATGGGCACGCCGACCCTGGTCGTCGCGCGCACCGATGCGGAAGCCGCCAAGCTGCTCACCTCCGACATCGACGAACGCGACCAGCCTTTCGTCGACTACGACGCCGGGCGCACGGTGGAAGGTTTCTACCATGTCAGGAACGGCATCGAGCCCTGCATCGCCCGCGCCATCGCCTATGCGCCTTACGCGGATCTGATCTGGTGCGAGACCTCGAAACCCGACCTGGCACAGGCCAGGAGATTCGCTGAGGGCGTGCGCAAGCATCATCCCGACAAGCTGCTCGCCTACAATTGCTCGCCCTCGTTCAACTGGAAGAAGAACCTCGACGACGCGACGATCGCCAGATTCCAGAAGGAGCTCGGCGCCATGGGCTACAAGTTCCAGTTCATCACGCTCGCCGGCTTCCACCAGCTCAACTATGGCATGTTCGAGCTGGCGCGCGGCTACAAGGCACGGCAGATGGCGGCCTATTCCGAGTTGCAGGAAGCGGAGTTCGCGGCCGAGGCCAATGGCTACACCGCGACCAAGCACCAGCGCGAGGTCGGCACCGGCTATTTCGACGCCGTGTCTATGGCGATCACCGGCGGCAAGTCGTCGACCACCGCCATGCATGAATCGACCGAGCACGCGCAGTTCAAACCAGCCGCGGAATAGCGGACCGCAGAAATACAGAGGGAACGCCCAACAGGGCTTGGAACACAAGGAGAAGACCAATGGCATCGATAAGCCGCGTCAAGGAACGCGCCGAGGAACAGTCGACGACGATGAGCGTCGACCAGCAGGCGACGATCCGCATGCTGGCCAACGACCTGCACCGCCTCAACCAGTCGGTGATGAAGGCGGTCGAGGCGGGCGTCTCGGTCGAGCTCGTGCGCTCGGCACGACATCACGGCGGCGACGGCAACTGGGGCGATCTGCTGATCCCGGTCATCGTCACGCAGCAGAGCCACGGCTGACCGAATCCATGCAACCGACCCTTCACCTGCGCAGCCTCTACGCAGGTGAATTTTCTTTTCATCAAGCTCACGTGTGGACAGTTGAGTACAGTAGCGTTGCTTGAAATTCACTGCTCCCGGCGATGATTTAGGGTACTTTTATTTCAACTTGACATAGGCTCCGATCTCACGCCAATTGCGCTCCGGATTCAACTCTGCATTGAAATAGGGGCGAGCTTCTTGGCCGACTTGTGTGCCCGGTGAACCGCGAAGGCGAGACTCCAAGACATCCGAATCTGGCGACCCGTGACTCGAGCGCCGAGGCGATCCGTGATCCGTCGCAGGTGCTTGTCGTCGGGAAATCGCCAATCAATCGCGTGGTGATTTCAAAGATCGTCGAGCGATCCGGGCTCAAGCCGATTTCGGAATCTCCCGACACGGCGGCAAGGATCTTGCGGTCCCTCATTCCCGGTGTGGTTGTCCTTGACGGCGGCGCCGACAACAAGGACTGCGAGAACCTGATGTCCAGCATCGCCGCGTTGCGCCGCGCCTCGGGCAAATCGCTGCCACCGGTAATCCTGCTGTCAACCAAGAATGGCGCGACGGAAAGTCTGGGCCTGTCTGGTATCATCGACGTGGTGGTCGCCAAGCCGATCACGCCCGAACGGTTGCAACCGGTGATCGATCGCCTCATCGGCCGCTAAGCTAATTGCGGGAAAGTGTGTAACGGTTTTCCGTCCGGAATTGAGCAAATTAGGTAAGGCCCGGCAATCACGGATCGATGATGCTTTCGATCAATCCGGGCAGTTGTCCGAGATCGGATATCTGGCGGAACCTCGATTCGGTTACCGGCGCTTCGACATGCTCCAGCACCCAGGTCAGTTCGTGCGGCACATGGACACCCCAGCCGCCGGCCTCGATGGCCGGCACCACATCCGACTTCAGCGAGTTGCCGACCATCATGCTTTTCGCGGCACCATCGCCGTGGCGGCTGAAGATCCTCCTATAGGTGGCGGCATTCTTGTCGCTGACGATCTCGACCGCGTCGAACAGATCGCCAAGGCCAGAGCCAGCCAGCTTGCGCTCCTGATCGAAGAGGTCGCCCTTGGTGATCAGCACAAGCCGGAATGCGCCGGCAAGCTTTTCGACCGTCTCGCGGGCGTGCGGCAAGGCCTCGATCGGATGACTCAGCATTTCGCGGCCGGCATCGAGAATCTCTGCTATGACCGAGGCCGGTACGCGGCCTTGCGTGACCTCGATCGCCGTCTCGATCATCGACAGGGTAAATCCCTTGATGCCGAAGCCATAGACGGCGAGGTTGCGCCTTTCGGCCTCCAGCAATCGTGCCGAGATATGCTCGGCTTCGCCATGGTCGACGAGCATGGCGGCAAAGCGCTTTTCCGTCAGCCGGAAGAACTGCTCGTTCTGCCACAGCGTGTCGTCGGCATCGAATCCGATCGTCGTCAGTTTGCCGTTGGGCCGCATTCAATTTCTCGATTAAGATTTGGGCCTCGATTGGAATTGCAACGGCCGAAACTAGGCCGATTGGCGTGATTTTCAACCGCACCGGCCAATGCCCGACGCGGCTCCCCTTCCCTTCCACAGGGGGGCACGGCTATACTCCACAATCCGCAACCCAATCTGGTGAATGATGCCGCCTGCAAAAAAGGAAGTCCGTCCGTCGAGCCGCGGAGGACGTGTCCGTACGCCTGCCTTCGTGAAAAACCAACGGGGCGTCAAGAACTGGAAGGAAGTCAGCGCCTGGCTGGAGTGGCGCGGCATCGAGGATATCGAGTGCATCACGCCTGATCAGGCCGGCGTCGCGCGTGGCAAGATGATGCCGTCGAAGAAATTCACCTCCAACACCTCGCTGGCGCTGCCGTCGGCAGTTTTCATGACAACGATTTCCGGCGGCTACCCCGAGGATGGCAACGGCTTCCATTACCCGGAAGACGACGGCGACCTCAAACTGATGCCGGACCTGTCGACGCTGACGGTGGTGCCCTGGGAAGAAGACCCGACGGCCGCGGTCATCTGCGATCTCGTCCACCAGGACGGACGCTCAGTCGAGTTCACGCCGCGCAACGTGTTGAAGCGTGTGGTGGCTGCCTATGACAAGCTCGGCCTGAAGCCAGTGGTGGCGCCCGAGATCGAGTTCTACCTGGTGCGCAAGAATCCCGATCCGGACTATCCGCTGACCCCGCCTGTCGGCCGGTCGGGACGCGCGATCGGCGGCGGCGCCGGCTATTCGATCGCCGGCGTCAACGAATTCGACGAACTGATCGACGACATCTACCATTTCTCCGAAAGCCAGGGCCTGGAGATCGATACGCTGATACACGAGGAAGGCGCCGGCCAGTTGGAGATCAATCTGCGCCACGGCGACCCGATCGAACTGGCCGACCAGGTGTTCATGTTCAAGCGCACCATTCGCGAGGCGGCGCTGAAGCACGAGATCTACGCCACCTTCATGGCCAAGCCGATCCAGGGGCAACCCGGCTCCGCCATGCACATCCATCAGTCGATCATCGACAAGAAGACTGGACAGAACATCTTTTCGGCCGCTGACGGCTCGGAAACCGACGATTTTTTCCACTTTATCGGCGGCATGCAGAAGCATGTGCCGAACGCGCTGGTGATGTTCGCGCCCTACGTCAATTCCTACCGCCGGCTGACACAGGCGGCGTCGGCGCCGGTCAACAACAAATGGGGCTATGACAACCGCACCACGGCATTTCGCGTGCCACGTTCGGATCCGGCGGCTCGGCGCGTCGAAAACCGCATCCCGTCCTCCGATGCTAACCCCTATCTAGCGCTTGCGGCATCGCTTGCCTGTGGGCTGATCGGCATCACCAACAAGATCAAGGCCGAGCCTCCCGTGCTGACCACCGCCAATGCCGACGAGATCGACCTGCCGCGCGGCCTGCTCGAAGCCGTCGACCTGTTCGAGGGCGACGAGGAACTCTGCGCGCATCTGGGCAAGTCCTTCGCCGCTACCTACGCGGCGATCAAACGGGCGGAGTTCGAGACCTTCATGGAAGTGATCAGCCCGTGGGAGCGGGAGTATCTGTTGCTGAATGTGTAGGGGAGTAAGGGGGCAGTAGGCAGTAGGGCAGTAGGGCAAGGATGGCGGCCAAGATTGAATCGTACAGGGATTTAATTGTCTGGCAGCAAGCTATGGATCTGGCGGTATCGATCTACGAAACAACCAGAGCTTGGCCAAGGGATGAGCTCTACGGACTGACGACTCAGGTACGCCGTGCAGCCACCTCCGTTCCCGCCAACACTGCCGAAGGTTACGGGCGAGAAAGCCGAGCTTCCTATCAGCAATTTCTCAGGATCGCCCAGGGATCCCTCAAGGAACTGGAGACCCATCGCTGATCGCGCAACGCGTCGGAATCGCCTCGCACGAGACGGTCGAACCACTGATGACCCGCAGTGAGAGCGTAGGAACGCTCTTGCGGCTTCTGATCCGAAAACTGTCACCGGAATAGCCCCACCTACTGCCCTACTGCCCTACTGCCCTACTGCCCTACTGCCCTACTGCCCTACTGCCCTACTGCCCTACTGCCCTACTGCCCTACTGCCCTAGGACTTCTCATGCCCTACCAATCCCCAATTTCCCCCGGCCGTTCCTGGTATGAGGACACGGCGGGACCGAGGCCCGAATATCCCGGACTGGATGGCGACCGGGCATGCGATGTCGTCATCGTCGGCGGCGGCTTTACCGGTCTGTCGGCGGCGGCGCACCTGGCCAAGGCAGGCACCAATGTCGTGCTGATCGACGCTTACCGCTTCGGCGATGGCGCCTCCGGGCGCAATGGCGGGCAGCTCGGCACCGGCCAGCGCGCCTGGGCCGAGGACCTGGAAGCCGAGTATGGCTTGGCCCGCGCCAAGGCGCTGTTTGGTCTTGCCGAAGAGGCCAAGGCGCATCTCCTCGAATTCACTGCCGCCAACCAGATCGATATCGACTATATGCCGGGCCAGCTCTCGGTGGCGCACAAGCCGCGCTATGTCGACGACTACAAGGCGCATGCCGAGATCATGGCGAGCCGTTTTTCCTACCCGCATATCTCGTTCATGGATGCCAGGGAGACGGCGGAGCGGTTGGGCTCGACCGCCTATTTCGGCGGCACGCGCGACACCGGCACCGGCCACATCCATCCGATGAAGCTGGTGATCGGCACGGCGCGGGTGGCAGCGCTTGCAGGTGCGCAGCTGTTCGAGGGGACGCCGTCGACCGGCATCATGTCCAGTGGCGGCAAGGTCAAGGTTTCGACACCGAGGGGGACGGTGACGGCGCAGAAATGCCTGATAGCGGTCAACGCCTATGGCGGCGCGCTCGAGCCGGTTAGTGCGGCGCACATCATGCCGATCGGTTCCTTCATCGGTGCGACCGTGCCTCTGGGAGCGGACTCGAACGTTTTGCCGGGTGGCGAGGCGGTCGACGATTCCCGCTTCGTCGTGCGCTATTTCCGCAGATCGAAGGACGGACGGCTGCTGTTTGGCGGACGCGAGGTCTATGGCGTCAACGATCCGAAGGATATCCACATTCACATCCGCCGCCAGATCGCGGAACTCTATCCGGCGCTCGGGGATGTCGAGATCACGCATGGTTGGGGCGGCTATGTCGGCATCACGGTGCCGAGAAAGCCTTTCGTGCGCGAAGTGATGCCCAATGTGATCTCGGCCGGCGGCTATTCCGGCCACGGCGTCATGCTGTCGAACTACTTCGGTAAACTCTATGCCGAAACCGTTGCCGGCAACCGCGACCGGCTGAAGCTGATCGAGGATCTGAAAATCCCGCCGTTCCCCGGCGGTCGGCGCTTCCGCACGCCGCTGCTGTTCCTGGCGCTCAACTGGTTTGCGTTGCGGGACAGGATCTAGCCGACCGACCTGATGTAATATTGTAATATTCATTGTAACATTTGTTGCCCGTGCGACGCATTGCGCAATTTCCCGCAAAGGCGCAGAATCCCCTATAATGGCGTACTGATGCCACAATCGCAGGCGAAAGCTGCCGGTTCTGGGCGATTGTTCGGGGATTGTTGCGGGACTGCCCGCGTTGTTTTTTTGACCTATGCGGATCAGACGCCGGACTTCCGGCACCGACCGATAGAACGTCGGCCCGCTTATGGAGGTGGCAAGAGTGAGAGAGCCCTTCAGTTTCGGTACGCCGGAACGTCGGCGCTTTGCCATGCAGTTCGGATACGACATGCGGCCCTCCTTCTGGCAGGAAGTCCGTTCGAACTCGCATCTGGTGATCGCCGCGATCGGCACTGCCGCGCTGCTTGGCGTCGCCGCCGTGGCGCTGTGGCTGGCATTGCCGGCCAGCGACAGACAAGCGGCAGCGAGCCCCGAACAGACCATTCCAACGGTTCCGGTGAAGACGACGAAAATAACCCCGGTTGGGGCCGCGGTCGCCGCGGCAGCCGTGCCGCAGGCGCGCAAGTCCGACGCTATTCCGACAACCGTGGCGGCCGCGCTAGCCAACATCCCCGCACTCGCCGCCAACGATCCGCGCTGGACCGGTTCGCAGCCGAAGGACGCCGCCACTTCCGATTCGACTGCCCCCAGCCAGGCAGCGGACAAGCAAGCTGCGGCATTCGCACAGCCGGCAGCCGCTACCGATGCCGCCACCGAACTTGCCAAGGTAGCCGCGCCCAGCGCAGCCGCGGGCAACCATCCCGACGGCGCACAAACCGCCGCCATTCCCGAGGTGCAGCCGCAAGTGCCGGCTCAAGAGCCAGCGGCAGAAGGCGATGACAGCCAGGCCAAGGCGAAGCCCAGGAAAGCCGCAGCCGCCGGAACAGGGCGCATCCTGAGGGCCGTGACCATGCGAAGCGGCCCGAAGAAAAATGCCGCCGCCATCGGTACGGTGCCAGCCAAAACCTCGGTGCAGGTGATGAGCTGCAAGAAATGGTGCCAGATCACCTACAACGGCAAGACCGGCTGGATCTACAAGAGTTACATCAAGACTGGCGCGTGACGTACCCCGCTCTGCGTGAGGCAGGCCTGTTGTTCTGATGCATGTCGTTCTCCCAAACCGGGGCCGCTTCCGAGCGACATACATCAGGCTTTCAGATGCAGCGGCCGCCATCGACCTCCAGCGCCACGCCGGTGATGAAGGCGGCCTCGTCCGAGGCCAGCCAGAGTGCGGCGTTGGCGATGTCGAGCGGCGTCGAAAGCCGGCCGAGTGGGATCGATGCGCGGAACTTCTCGCGGATCTCGGGCGTGTCGGCGCCCATGAATTTCTCCAGCATGCCGGTCTCGCCGGCAACCGGGCAGAGGCAGTTGACGCGGATGTTCTTCGGCGCCAGTTCCACCGCCATCGATTTGGTGGCGGTGATCGCCCAGCCTTTCGACGCATTGTACCAGGTGAGGCCGGGGCGCGGCCGCAGACCCGCGGTGGAGGCCGTGGTCAGGATGACGCCGCCGCCCTGCCGCTCCATGATCGGCACCACGGCCAGTGCCGCGTGATAGATCGCCTTCATGTTGACTGATGTTATCAGGTCGAAGGTGTCCTCGTCGACGTTGAGCATGTCGCCGTTGCGATGGGTGTAGCCGGCATTGTTGACCATGATGTCGATGCGGCCGAAGGCGCTTTTGGCGGCATAGATCATCTCGTCGAATTCGGAGCGTAGCGAGACATCCGTCTGGGTCCAGATCGCCGCTTCTCCGATCTCGCCGGCGACGCGCTCCGCGCCCCTGGCGTTGAGATCGGCGACAACGACCCTGGCGCCCTCCTGCGCAAAACGCCTGGCAATGCCCTCGCCAAAGCCCGACGCAGCGCCGGTGATGATCGCAACCTTGTTTTCCAGACGCATTTTTTTCCGCTCACTATTGGTGACGATCAACGGGCACGTCATTGGCGCTCATCCGCGCAAGCCACGGCTTCTGACCGGATTGGCCGAAAGATGTGGGTCCATCGCCGATTTCTCCTTTGGCTTTCGCGTCGATCCCGCTCTATGCTGCAACTGCGAAGGCTTCCGGAGCCGCGCCTTCGACAAGCCTCCGGGTCATCGGACTGTCAAGGGGCAGGCGCATACACCCAGATGTGACACCATGGCACTGGAAAATTTAAATCGATTAGATTATATCAGCCGCGTCACAGCGACCGGCGTCAAAGCGGACAGACCATGACCAGCCAGATCATCCCCGTCGAGCCTTTCGACTTCATCATTTTCGGCGGCACCGGCGATCTGTCGGAACGCAAGCTTCTGCCGTCGCTCTATTATCGCCAGCGCGACCATCAGTTTTCGGAGCCGACACGCATCATCGGCACGTCGCGCTCGAAAATGAGCGACGAAGAATTCCAGGCCTTCGCCAAACAGGCGATCTCCGAGCACGTCAAACCGGCCGACATCGACGCCAAGGAACTGAAGACTTTTCTGGCGCGGCTGTCCTACGTCTCCGCCGATGCGACGAGCGGCGCCGGCTTCGACAAGCTTAAGAAGGCGATCGGAGACAGCGACCGCATCCGAGCCTTCTACCTGGCGGTGGCGCCGGCGCTGTTCGGCGACATCTCGCACAAGCTGAAAGAGCACAATCTGATCACGCCGAACTCGCGCATCGTGCTGGAAAAGCCGATCGGCCGCGATCTCGATTCGGCACGCAAGCTCAACGACCTGGTCGGCGACGACTTCCACGAAAGCCAGATCTTCCGCATCGACCATTATCTAGGCAAGGAGACGGTGCAGAACCTGATGGCGCTGCGCTTCGCCAACGCGCTCTACGAGCCGTTGTGGAATTCAGCCCACATCGACCATGTCCAGATCACAGTGGCCGAGACCGTCGGTCTGGAAGACCGCGTCACCTATTACGACAAGGCCGGCGCGCTGCGCGACATGGTGCAGAACCATATGCTGCAGCTGCTGTGTCTCGTCGCCATGGAAGCGCCGTCATCGATGGATGCCGACGCCGTGCGCGACGAGAAGCTGAAGGTGCTGCGGGCGCTGAAGCGCATCAACGGCAACGAGGCGCCAAAGCACACCGTGCGCGGCCAGTACCGCGCAGGCGCCTCGGCCAGCGGAGCTGTAAAGGGCTATGTCGAGGAGCTTTCCCACGACAGCAATACCGAGACCTTCGTCGCCATCAAGGCCGAGATCGGCACCTGGCGCTGGGCGGGCGTTCCGTTCTACCTCAGGACCGGCAAGCGGCTGGCAACCCGGGTTTCGGAAATCGTCATCGAATTCAAGCCGATCCCGCATTCGATCTTCGGCGACAGCGCTGGTCCGATCTTCGCCAACCAGCTGGTCATCCGGCTGCAGCCCGACGAAGGCGTCAAGCAGTTCATCATGATCAAGGATCCGGGTCCGGGCGGCATGCGGTTGCGCCAGATCTCGCTCGACATGAGTTTTGCGCAGTCCTTCGATGGCCGCGCGCCGGACGCCTATGAGCGGCTGATCATGGACGTCATCCGTGGCAACCAGACCCTGTTCATGCGCCGTGACGAAGTCGAGGCGGCGTGGAAATGGATCGACCCGATCCAGAATGCCTGGGAAAGTGCCAGGCAGGAGGCGCAGGGCTACACGGCGGGCACCTGGGGCCCATCGGCCTCGATAGCACTGATCGAACGTGACGGGCGGACATGGCACGAGAGCAATTGAACAGCGCCGCCTATAGCTGGAACGGCTTCGCTGAGCGCCAGGAACTGGCGGCAGCCCTTGCCGGCCATGTTGCAGGCAGACTGACCAAGGCGATCGCCGAGCGCGGCACGGGGCTGCTCGCCGTCTCCGGCGGCACCACGCCGGCAAAATTCTTCGCCGCCCTTTCGGCGATACCCATCGCTTGGGACAAGGTGATCGTGACGCTGGTCGACGAGCGTTTCGTGCCGGCCTCTTCGCCACGCTCCAATGCCGGGCTGGTAGCCGCCAATCTGTTGCAGAACGCGGCCAAGGCGGCTCGTTTCGTGCCGCTCTATCACGAAGCCACCAGCATCGAGGATGCGGCCTCGTCCGACGATGCAGCGCTCCGGTCCTTGCCATGGCCGCTCGATGTCGTCGTGCTCGGCATGGGGCCGGACGGCCACACCGCCTCGTTCTTTCCCGATGCCGACGATCTGGCAACGCTGCTCGACCCGTCTTGCGACAGGATCGTGCTGCCGGTTCATGCGGCAAGTGCGGGCGAGCCGCGGCTGACCCTGTCGCTGGCGCGCATCGTCGAAGCCGGCTTCATCGCGCTGCACATAGAGGGTGAGGACAAGCGTGTCGCCTTCGACGGCGCGGTTGCGCCCGGGCCGCGAAAGCCAATCCGTGCCGTGCTCGACGCAGCACATAAGCCCGTAGAGGTTTTCTGGGCCCCCTGAATCTCGATTTACTCTGGTCCCGGCAAACGGCGGGAGGATGTTTCCGGGACCTCGCCTGAAAGGACCGACCGCCATGACCGCCAGACGCGACATCGAAGCCATCACCGAACGCATCCGCCAGCGCTCAAAGCCAGGCCGCGAGCGTTATCTCGGCCGCATCGCCGAGGCATCGAACCGCACCGCCAACCGGGCCGTTTTGTCGTGCGGCAACCTCGCCCATGGCTTTGCGGTGTGCAGCCCCTCGGAAAAGCTCGCGCTGGGCGCCGACAAGGTGCCGAACCTCGGCATCATCACCTCCTACAACGACATGCTGTCGGCGCATCAGCCGTTCGAGACCTTCCCCGCGCTGATCAAGGATGCGGCCCGCGAAGCCGGCGGCATTGCCCAGGTGGCCGGCGGCGTACCGGCAATGTGCGATGGGGTCACGCAAGGCCAGCCCGGCATGGAGCTGTCGCTGTTTTCGCGCGATGTCATCGCCATGGCCGCCGCGATCGGCCTGTCGCACAACATGTTCGACGCCGCCGTCTATCTCGGCGTCTGCGACAAGATCGTGCCGGGGCTGGTGATCGCAGCGCTCACCTTCGGCCATCTGCCGGCGGTGTTCATTCCGGCCGGACCGATGACATCAGGCCTGCCCAATGACGAAAAAGCCAAGGTCCGCCAGCTCTTCGCCGAGGGCAAGGTCGGACGCGCCGAACTGCTGGAGGCCGAGTCCAAATCCTATCATGGGCCGGGGACCTGCACCTTCTACGGCACGGCGAATTCCAACCAGATGCTGATGGAGATCATGGGCCTGCACACGCCGGGCGCTTCCTTCGTCAACCCTGGCACGCCGCTGCGCGAGGCGTTGACCCGCGAGGCGACGAAGCGGGCGCTGGCGATCACCGCGCTCGGCAACGCCTATACGCCTGTCGGCCGGATGATCGACGAACGCTCGATCGTCAACGGCGTCGTCGGCCTGCACGCCACCGGCGGCTCGACCAATCACACCATCCACCTGATCGCCATGGCGGCGGCGGCCGGCATAGCCATCACCTGGCAGGATATTTCCGACCTGTCGGAGGCGGTGCCACTGCTGGCGCGGGTCTATCCGAACGGCCTCGCCGACGTGAACCATTTCCACGCCGCCGGCGGGCTCGGCTTCCTGATCCGCGAGCTGCTCGACGAAGGCATCTTGCATGAGGATGTGCAGACGGTGTGGGGCGAAGGCCTGCGGCCCTATGCGGTCGAGGCAAAGCTCGGCGCCGACGGAGGCGTGGTGCGCGAGGCCTCGCCGAAGGCAAGCGGCGACGAAAAGGTGCTGGCGCCGTTCAACAAGGCATTCCAGGCGACCGGCGGCCTGAAGGTGCTGTCAGGCAATCTCGGCCACGCCGTCATTAAGACTTCCGCGGTGAAGCCGGAGCGGCGTATCATCGAGGCGCCGGCCAAGGTCTTCGACAGCCAGCAAGGGCTGAACGATGCGTTCAAGGCCGGCACGCTGATCGGTGATTTCATCGCCGTCATCCGCTTCCAGGGGCCCAAGGCCAACGGCATGCCGGAGCTGCACAAGCTGACTACCGTGCTCGGCATCCTGCAGGATCGCGGCCAGCGCGTGGCGCTGGTCACCGACGGACGCATGTCGGGCGCCTCCGGCAAGGTGCCGGCGGCGATCCATGTCACGCCGGAAGCGGTCGAGGAGGGTCCTATCGCCAGGATCCACGAAGGCGACATCATCCGGCTCGACGCCGAAGCCGGCACACTCGAAGTGCTGGTGCCGGCCGGCGACTTCGCTTTGCGCCGGACGGCGGATGCCGATCTCATCGGCAACGAGTTCGGTTTCGGCCGCGAGCTGTTTGCCGGCTTCCGGCAACTGGTCGGCCGCGCCGATCATGGCGCCAGCGCCTTCGGCACGACATGACGGCAATTCTGCGTAGTTCATGAAAAAGGGCGGCACATGGCCGCCCTCTGGCGGTTGTGCATACGCTTCTAGTGCACGGTTAGCTCCGCTCGCTCGCCGGCCTTGACCGTCACGTTGCCTTCTTTGGAACTGTTATCGGATTTCTCCGAGACGACGGCATAGTCACCCGCCGGGATCGCTGCCTGATACTTCTGGTCGAATGCATAGCCAAGCGACTTGCGGTTGCCGTTGATGTCCTTCTTGGCCTCGAAAATCTCGATCTTCGAGGCTCCGGGCGCGGTGATCGCCAGCACGCCGGCATTCATTGCGACCTTCAGATCCTGAAATTCGCCCACCTTGACAGTGAACGGCTGCTCGACGACGGCGAGATCAACCGCCGCAATCAACACATAGTCATCGGGTGGCAGATCGAATTTGCTGTCGGGTCCGTAGGCATAGGTCACCTCGTCCCTGGTTCCATCGATCTTCTTTTTTGCCTTGAGCACCTTGAAGCCGATGCCTGAACCGTCCGCCTTGTCGCCGCCGGCAGCATAGTAAGCATTGGCAACGACATGGCCGACACCGGCAATCATGTCCTTTTCCACGGTCTTGCCGGCAGCCAGCGGAATCGTCTCGGTAGCCGCGCCCTGCCCGATCGTGACAGTCACCTTCTGGTCGCCGGCCGGCAACACGGCTTTCGTCGTCCCATAAAAGGTCGCGGGCATGTCTGCACCCGGATAATCGATGACGACAGCCGCGCCATCGACGACATCCGCCCCCGCGCTCGGTCGCGGGTGGATGATGAGCGTGCCGGCATTCAAGTTGAAAAGCGGCTTGTAGACCTGGCCGGCCTCGATCTTGACCTTCTGCTCGGTTTTCGCCTGGCCGTCACTGGCCACGACGATATAGTCGCCCGGTTCCAGATTGGCCTTATAGGCACCGTATTCGGTGCTGACGTAGTCGCCGCGCGTACCGTCGGGTTTGGCCTTGTAGATTTCCCAGGCGTTGCCGTCAGTGACGGGATCGCCGCCCTCGGCAAGCACCGCTATCGGCAGGAAATTGAATTCCGCTTTGGCCGGCTCCGGCGCGGGCGCAGGTGCCGGAGCCGGTTCAGGAGCAGGCGCCGCCACTGTCTCGACAAGCGCCTCCTGCAACGCCTTCTCGTCGGAGGCCTGGATGTATTTGCCGCCGGTGTTGTCGGCGAGGCAGGCGATCTGCTTGCCCTCGTCGGCGGTGAGGCCGAAACCGACGACATCGGCGGTGAAGTCGACGCCGGATGCCTCGAGCTCCTTGCCAAGCGCGCAGGGATCGCCGCCGCATGTTTCGAGCCCGTCGGTGATGAGCACGACGGTCGCCTTGTCCTCGGTGTATTTCAACGCCTCGGCCGCCTGCTTGACGGCAGCGGTCAGCGGTGTCTTGCCGAGGAATTTCAGGCTGTCGGCGGCGGCCGAAATGGCGCTGCCCGAACCTGCCTGCGGCGGCACGATCAGCTGGATGTCGTCGCAGCTGCCCTTTTCACGATGGCCATAGGCCATGAAGCCGATCTCGTCGTCGGTGGGGACCGATTGAAGCACGGTTCGAAGCGACTCTCGGGCGATTTCGAGCTTGGGCTTGCCGTCGATCTGCGCCCACATCGAGCCGGACGCATCGAGAATGATGATGACCTTGTTTGCGGCGAAGCCTAACGTCGTCATCGACAAAAGGAGGATCGCCGCAGCGACGCCCCGTGCAAGTCCCGCCATCGAAATCTCCTAAATCCGCCCCTGATCCGGGCGGCAAGCTATTTGACGCGGCGCCGGGACACAAGTCCGGGCGCCCGGTGCGTAGGGCTGCGGACCCAGCTTAACAAAAATACTGGCGACAGCCAGTTCGGCGGTGTCGGCAGCCTTTTTCCCCGGTAATAGGAATTTTTTCTTGACACCATGCCCTCAGCTAAGGTACATATTTGGCTATGGTGCTGATTTGCGCCGGTGGCCCGCCGCAATAGGCGGGTTTTTTCGTTTGATGCACCCGTCAGCCTACGCGCGGCGAAGGCTCCGAAAGAACCCATTAACCCGAATTCATGGCCCTGGCCCAATGCGCCGGGGCCGAATGCCGCACTTTTCAACGAAAACGAAACCCGCTCAGTAAGTCGTGCGGCGCTCTTCCGAGGGCGGCCTGCCGAATTGCAGCCGGTAGCTCTGGGCGAAGTAGGAATGCGAGGTGAAGCCGGTCGCGATCGCCACGTCGAGGATCGGCATGTTGGTCTGGCGCAGCAGTTCGCGCGCCCGCTCCAGCCGCAACCGCATGTAATAACGGCCGGGCGTGACGCTGAGATGGCGCAGGAACAGGCGCTCGACCTGGCGCACCGAAAGGCCGGCGGATTTGGCCAGCTGTACCGCCGACAGCGGCTCGTCGAGGTGGTCGGCCATCAGTTCGACGATACGCCTAAGCTTCTCCGACTTGCCGGTCAGGTCGCGTTCCGGCCCGACGCGCTGACGGTCGCCGGCCGAGCGGATGCGTTCGTGCTGGAACTGGTTGGCGACGCCATTGGCGAGGTTCGAGCCGAAATCGCCGCGCACGATCTCCAGCATCAGGTCGATCGAAGTGGTGCCGCCGGCACAGGTGTAGCGCTTGCGATCGATCTCGAAGACGTTGCCGGTGCAGTTGATGTCGGGGAAGCGTTCGACGAAGCCGGCACGGTTTTCCCAATGGATGGTGCAGCGATAGCCTTCGAGCTGGCCGGCCTCGGCCAGCAGATAGGAGCCGACCGACAGGGCACCCAGCGCATTGCCGCGCCGGCCCCAGCTTCGCAAAGCCGCCAGCACCTTGCTCTTGCCGGGGAATTCCGTCGTCAGCCCAACCGAGACGAACAGGATATCGACCGGCGGCAGGTCGGCAACGGCATAGTCGATCTTGAGCGGCAGGCCGTTGGAAGCCATCACCGGATCGCCATCGGCCGACACCGTCGTCCAGCCGTAGAAGTCACGGCCGAGCAACCGGTTCGCCGACCGGAACGTATCGATCGCGGCAGCCAGCGAGAACATGGAGAACTTGTCGACCAGCAGGAATGCGAACTGCCGGCCACCTTGAACGGGGTCCGCGATGACCGGCCGTTCTGAGGGAACACTGGGGTTCGGCAAAGCTGCGGCTTTCTGGCGGGTCAGAAGGACGGCCGTTTCAATCCGGCCGCAAGGTAGGCCGAGGCTAACGTATTGGCCATCAGCATGGCAATGGTCATAGGCCCGACACCGCCAGGCACCGGCGTGATGGCGCCGGCGGCCTTGGCCGCTTCGGCATAGGCGACATCGCCGACGAGGCGGGACTTGCCCTCGCCCTTCTCGGGTGCGGGAATGCGGTTGATGCCGACATCGATGACGGTAGCGCCTGGCTTCACCCAATCGCCCCTGATCATCTCCGGCCGGCCGACGGCCGCGACCAGAATGTCGGCGGTGCGGGCAAGTGCCGGCAGGTCTTTGGTACGGCTGTGAGCGATGGTGACGGTGCAGTTGGCGGCGAGCAGAAGATTGGCCATCGGCTTGCCGACGATGTTGGAGCGACCGACGACGACGGCATTGAGGCCGGACAAATCCTTGCCGCGCACACGTTCGATCAAAAGCATCGAGCCGGCCGGTGTACAGGGCACGAAGGCAGTCTCGAGTTCACCGGTGCCGAGCTTGCCGACATTGATGAAGTGGAAGCCGTCGACGTCCTTTTCCGGCGCGATGGTCTGGATGATCTTGCCGGCGTCGATATGGGCAGGCAGCGGAAGCTGCACGAGGATGCCGTTGATGGCGGGATCGGCGTTGAGGTCGCCGATGATCTTCAGCAATGCCGGTTCCGAGGTTTCGGCCGGCAGCGTGTGCTGGACGGAATGAAAGCCGCATTCCTTGGCGGTGCGCGACTTGGACGCGACATAGACCTGGCTGGCGGGATCCTCGCCGACGATGACCACGGCAAGACCGGGCTTGGGCTTGCCCTTGGCGACAAGCTCGGCCGTCAGGGACTTGACCGTCCCCACAACGTCCCCGGCAACGCTCTTGCCATCAATCACTTCAGCCATGGACCACCCTCAACACCAGAATGCCCAAGCGCGTCGCTTCCGGAAGCGACGCGCTTTTCGATCTTTCACCGCGTGGCATTTTCACGAAAATTCCATCATGCAATCCCGCCAAAGCGCCGTCCCATGCCGTTTACGCGAAACCGGCATGTTTTTGTACGGCACCGCGCAGATTTTTGTGGCTCAGAAGTAGCGGCGGCGCGCGCGGCTCTCGGTCAGTTCGCGAACCGCTTCGCGGAATTCGCGCAGGCTGGCGCGGATTTCCTCGATTGGCGCTTGCTGCTCGGCATCCTCCGCGGCCCGCGACGGCTCCGCCGATTGCTGATGAGGCTGAGGCGCCTGTTGCTGCTGGAGGGGCGGTTGTGGATAGGACTCGGAAGCAGGCTGAGCCGGATCGGGCTGCTGCCCGGCGTTGGCGGCCGGCATCGATGGCAAATAGGGATAGCCCGGCGGCTGCGCGTAGCCCAATGGCTGCGCGTAGGGATAGAGCTGCGGCCCGGAATATGGCCGCTGCGTCACCATGGGAGGCGGCAGTGGCGGCTGCGCCGTCTGCTGCGGATGGCCGCCGGGCTGGAAAGGCGGCGCCGGGTATGCTGTCGCGGCCGCCTGCCGAGGCTCGAAGGCCGGCGCCGACTGGGGATAAGCGCGGTATTGCGGATCCTGCATTGGTTTCGCGTTTTCGGCAGAGGCCCATTCAACGGTATCGAACGGCTCCTCCCGGGATGGCCTGCGGGAGACGGACTTATGCAGTCTCGACAGCAAGGCACCGATCCGGCCGGGACCTTCGGCCGGCGAGACCTCGGCTTGCTGGACAGGCGGTGGCGCGGCCGGCGGTGGTGATGCAGGCGGGGGTGTCGATGGCTGCGGCGCTGGTGTTTGTGGCGGCGCCGGCGGCGCTGCCCGATATGCCTTGTCTTCGTAAGGCGTCCGGCGTTCGTCCGTGCCATGGTCGCGGCGCGAGCGCGAATTGGCGGTGTCACGCAGGCTCTCATAGGCGCCACGCATGGCTCCGAGGCCAATGCCGGAGGCAAAGCCCAGCAACAGGCCGCCGAGCGCGACCACGACCCGCGACGGCCCGTTTGCCTCGAGCGGCGCGAAGGCCTTCGAGATCACGTTGATGTTGGCTGTGTTGATGTCCTTCTGCTCGCCGGTTTCCTTGGCGCGCAGCAGATACTGTTCGTAGACGGAACGCTTGGCGGTCGCCTCGCGCTCCAGTTCGCGCATCGACACCAGGTCGCTGTTGACGTCGCCGCTGCGGACCTTCAGCTGCGCCAGGCGAGAGGCAAGGTCCTGTTCGAGCTGGACCGCGCGCTTGAGGTCGACCTGCAGCGACGAGCCTATACGGCGCAGCTCCGCGGCGATGCGGTCGCGTGCGCCGGCAATCTGGGCATTGAGCGCCTGGAGTTCGGGATGACGCGGGCCGAACCGGATGGCGGCGCGGTCAGCCTCCTGCTTGAGCGACGCATATTGCGAACGCAGATCGCTCATCGTGTTGGAGTTGATCTCCTCCGGCAAGGTGCCGGTGAGGACCGAATTGACGTCGACCGACCGCGCCGAAGCGGCCCGGGCATTCAGCTCCAGCGTGCGGGCGCGGGCAATCGACAGTTGCTCGTTGAGCTTCAGCATCTCGTCATCGCTGATGAGATGGCCCTGCGCGTCGACAAGGTCGTGCGTGGCCCTGAAATCTTCGACCTTGCGCTCGGCGGCCTCGACTCCCTTGCGCAACTCGTCAAGCCGGGCCGTCAGTTCGTCGGTGGCGCGGCCTGCGGTGTCCGACTGTATCTGGCCGAAAGTCTGCAGAAAGACATCCGTCATCGTGTTGGCGATGAGGGCCGATTTCTCGCCATTCTGCGTGGTGGCACTGACGGTGATGACGAAGGTCTTGCCGCCGCGCTCGACCGAAAGGCTCTCGGCCAGATTGCCGACAGCAAGCGCGCGGCGGCGGGCGTCGTCGACACCGCCCGGCCCGTCATTGCGGGACAGGACGGAGCGGATGAGCGACATGACGCTGAGGCCGCCGCCGTCTTGCCCATTGAATTCCGGATCATTGACCAGATTGAGCTTGTCCACGACCTTGTTGAGAACGGTGCCTGATGTCAGCACCCGGACCTGGTTCTCGACGATGGCCAGCGTTGCATCGGAAGCCACGACCGACTGGGTGAGGTCGCGATCGGTGAGCTTCAGGTCGCGTGGGTCGACGATCAGTTCGGTGGTGGCTTCGTATTTCTTCGGCGTCGACAGCGCGATGGTGATGCCGAGCGCGGCGCCCAGTATCGTCGTCGTCACGATCAGCAGCTTCGACTTGCCGACACCGCGCACGACCTGCATCGGGTCGATCAGCGGCTTCCACTGCTGGCTGTCCATGCCGTCGTTTCGGGATACCGACGCGTCGCCTGCAGCGTAAGGGTCCGATGCACGATCGGCGCGACGGGCGCCAGCGGTTTCGGCGGCACCAATTTGTGTCCGTGGCGTGGTTTGCGCGCGGTGCGGCGATGAAGCCCGCTCCTGATGCCCGTCGGTCGCGACCGGATCCGACAGTTTCGGGTTGCGCGCCTCGCGCTGCGAACGGGCGAGGCGATGACGTGTGGCGGCATCCTCGCGCCATGACGGGTCTGCCCGGTCGCCTATCGAGACCAGCGACGCGTCGGGTTCGTCGCCGCGCACAGCCTGGCCAAGCGCCAGCAATGAGCGCTCGCGCTTCCAGTCTTCGCGGTTTTCCCTGTCGACCATCGTCTGGAACTTTACCTTTGGCGACCTGCAAACGGCGATTGGCCATTCGTTAAGCCACGCTAAACAGGCATGGAAAACAAAAGGTTAATTTTCCCGCGCCGAAGCGTCGGTTTCTCGCTTCGGTTGCATCTATTTTCGACACAAGCCCAAGCTCCAGAACGGCACGTTAAGTTTTCCGGCCTAGGCTCTCCTCGAGACATGACGCAGGCCAGTGACATACCGCAAAGGCGGCCCCTCGCCCGGATCGGCAGCTTTTTGGCCGAACGACGGGGGCTGCTTCGCGACTATTTCTCGGCGATCAGCGGCGCCGGCGGGCGACTGGTGTTTTCGCTGGCCTATTTCATCGCGTTGGCCAACACGCTGTCCATTTCCGAATTCGGCATGTTCGCCACCGCATCGGCGGCCGGTGTCATGCTGTCGCGCATCCTCGCTTTCGGGTTCATCTCGGCGCTCTACCGCACCGCCACCATCCGCCCCAATCTGATCGGCACCTTCTCCGCCGGCTTCCTGCTGCTCGGCGTGCTGTCGCTGCCGCTGCTGGCCGCGGCCTCGTTCGGCGTCTATCTGCTTTTCTTCGCCGACACCGTGCCGCTGTCGGTGTTTGCGGCAATCGTCTTTGCCGAAGCGCTGTTGTGGCGGCCGGTCGAGGTAGCACTGATCGTCAACAACGGCCTGGGCAAATTCGGCCGCGCCGCGCTGCTGGCCATCCTGGCGACCGCGCTGCGGGCGCTCGGCGCGGTGCTGTTCATGTTCTCAGCACAACACAGCGTCTGGATATGGTCTTGGTTCTATATCGGCGCCAATGCCGCCTCGCTGCTGATTGCCTTCGGCTTCTTCTACCCGCGCCAGAGGCTGCGGCTGCGGGTCGCTCTGTATCTTCGGCGATTGGCCGATTCCATCTATGTGGCCGGCGCCGAAGTGCTGTTCTACCTGCAGATGGAGTTCGACAAGCTGCTGGTGCTGGCGATCGGCGGCCCGCATCTGGCTGGCATCTACGCCATCATCATGCGGCTGGTAGACCTGACGGCCATTCCGATCCGCACCTTCTCGATGATGCTGGTGCAGCGCATGATGCGCGCACCGGAACTGTTGTCACGGCTGGCGGTCAAGAGCGGCATCGAAGGCGGTGTGTTCGCGGTCTCCACGGCAGCGCTGCTGACGCTTGGCATCGTGCTGCACTTCTTCCCCAACGCACTCGGCAAGAATGTCGCCGAGGCTGCCCCGCTGGTGGTGCTGGCGATCTGCGTGCCGGGACTGCGCAATCTTGTCGAATACCAGGCCGAACTTTTGTTCGCGCGCGGCCAGACGCTGGTACGGGCGCTCAATCTCGGCCTGCTCGCCGCGCTGAAGGCACTGTTGCTGACCTATGTGCTGACGACCATCCTCGACACGCCGAATCTGGTGCTATCGCTCAATGTCGTCTTCCTGCTTCTGTATCTCGCCTCGACGCTGCTCACCTATTCGGCGATGCGCAAGCCGGCGAAGGCGATTTAGCACTAAGAGCGGTCTAGCCCGATCAGACGGCGGATGCGGCCGATGTCGGTGCCGATGAAGGACTGCATGCCGATCGCCACCTGCTCCGGCGCCATGGCGGCAACGAAGCGGCGGAACTCGTCATCCGAAAGCGCTTCGCCGGTCCAGTGCACACGGCAGAACTCTTCGGAACCGTGGAAGTGGCCGGCTCCGTCCAGCAGATCATCGACATAGCGGCCGTAGATCATGCATTCGGAGAATTTGCGCGCCCAGCCGACGACCTCGACCCAGTCGCGGCCATGGACCTTCTCGATCTCGCCGCACATGGCCAGCACGCTGTCGCGCCGCCACGCGATCAGCGTCGAGATATAATCATGGATCGACGTCCGGGACGGGTCGATGCCGAGTGCCGATCCCGCATTGCGCGACCAGATGCGATGCTCCTCATGACCTTCGTCCGCCAGGACACCGTCGCGGCGAAACAGGCGCACCTTGCCGTCGCGCCAGAAGGCGCCGCAGTCGAAAGGTTTGAGGAAAGCGACGTCTGAATCGCAGAAGATGAGCACGTCTTGAGATGCATGCCCCGAGATGGCGATGCGGCGCAATTGCTGCACATGCCAGCCGCGCAGCGGCTGGGTCTTCAGGCTGAGCCAGACGCGCCGGCGAAACAGGCTGAGCGGATCGTCGACGGCGTGCAGCCAGCGCGGCAGCAATTCACGCTCGTCGACGACCGTGCGGCGGCCGGTTTCCAATTGGCGAAACAGACTGACGTCGCGATGTTCGACCAGGATGTAATGGTGCGCCGCGCCCGAAACGTGGCGATCAAGTGTCTCGCACAGCAGGCGGCAGCGCTCGAAGTCGGGCGCGTAGCTTGCCGTCACGATTGCCGCCGTCGGTGTCTGCCGCAGCGGGCTTGGCTCGACAGCGGCACCTGGCACGAACCTGCTGTTCACTTGATATCCCTCGCTGCTTCGGGTGTCCGCGAGAATTTCTGCCTGACGACGCGCAGCAGGAACAGGGGGTTGCCGACCACATAGCGGCGCCACAGGCGGCTCGGTTCGACAGCCAACCGGAACAGCCATTCGAGCCGCAGCCGGCGCATCCACAAGGGCGCGCGGGGCACCGCGCCGCTCAGGAAATCAAGCAACGCGCCGACGGCGATCGGCAGCGTGCAATGGCGCGCGTCGATGTGGCGTTCGATCCACAATTCCTGGCGTGGCACGCCCATGGCGACGAGCAGCACGTCGGGCCGAAGCGCGGCGATCCGGTCGACGATTTCCTGCTCCTGCGAAGCAGGGAAATAGCCGTCATGGATCACCACGAAGCTGTGCTGCACCGCCAATGCGGCCAGCTTGACCGACGCCGCTTCGGCATTGACGCGCGTCGCGCCGAGCAGGCCGACGGTGAGCGGCGTCGTTGAGGCCTGCAGGAAGGCCGGGACGAAATCGGTACCGTTCAGATTGTCGGGAAATGGCGCCCCGTAGAGGAGTCTCGCCGCCAGATCGATACCGATGCCGTCGGGCAGGATGAGGAAATCATCGAGTGCCTCGGCGAACACCGGGTCGGTATAGGCGATGTTGGCGTTGTGGGCGTTGAGGAAACTGACCTTGGTGAAGCGCCGCTCGGCAATCAACCGGTTCAGCAGGGCGATGGCATCGTTCCAGCGGACCGCAACCACCGGGATGCCAAGGATCGTCTTCAGCTTGTCGAGCCCGGACGCGGCGCGGGCGGAATGCATGTTCACGCAAACGCCTCCTGCCTGACGGGAGCGAGTTTTTCGAGGCCGAGCCGGATGGCGGCGTCGAGCGCCTTGACCTGCGAGCCCCGGAACGCGCTGCCGTCAACGTCGCGGATGTCGGCCGCCGCGGCCTCGAGTGCCCTGGCGAAGGCGGCGGGATCGTCGGTGACGACGCAATTGGACGGACGGTGGTCGATGCCGCGCAGCGAACGGCTGGTGGCGACGGAAGGCAGGCCGAGCTCGAAGGTTTCGATTGTCTTCAACTGGACGCCGCTGCCTGCGGTGCTGATCAGCGGAATGACGGCAGCACCGCGCACGAACGCCTGCGCGTCGGGCACGCGGCCGACAAATTCAACACCCGGATGCTTCGACGTGACGCCCGAAGGCATGTGGCCGGCGATGCGGATGCGAAAGTCGGGCCGCAGATGCGGCACGACTTTGCCCAGGAACCAGTCGAGGCCGATGCGGTTCGGCTGCCAGGTCCAGGTGCCGATCAGGGCGGCGTCGCAGTCGATGCGGCGCGGGCCTTTCAGGGTTGGCGCGTGGGCACCGGTCACCAGTGGCAGCACCGCCGAGCGGTCGTGCGAGGCGACACCGAGGGCGGCGCGGTCTTCTTCGGCCAGGGTGAAGACGAAGCGCGCCCGGCGGCAGAGACGCTCTTCGACGATCTTGAGCAGCCTCGCCTCGCGGCGAAACAGCAGGCGCTGGAAGAGGCTGCCAGCGGCAGCGGCATTCTCCCGCGCCGAAAGATGCTCGACATTGTGGGCAACGAAGATCGAAGGCCGGTCGGTGAACAGTTTTTCGAAGGCACCGGCGAACTGCACGGAATTCANAGAAGACGGCATACGAGATCACTGTGTGACTGGAGTTCAGACGTGTGCTCTTCCGATCTCATTGTGGGCAACGAAGATCGAAGGCCGGTCGGTGAACAGTTTTTCGAAGGCACCGGCGAACTGCACGGAATTCAGGACATAGCCATCAACCGGTCCAGCGCGCTCAATGGCAGCGAGAACATCGCTGTCGGACACGGCGCGCAGCTTGGCCGAGGCGAAGGTGAGGCCCGAAAGCAGCGCCTTGCCGACCCAGGCCAGCTTTTGCCGCGCGGAGGCATTGTCCGTGCGCACGTCGATGGCACCCAGAACCACGGTGTTTTCGGGGTCGGCCGCGGGTTTTCCCGGCCAGGTGAAGCCGATGACGGTTACGCGCGCGCCAGCGCGCCGCAAGGCAGCGATGATCGCAGCGTTGGCGATCTCGTAGCCCGAGGCGAGAGCGCCGTCAGGCACGATCGATGTGGCGAACAGCAGATGCATCTCACCTATCCTGTGGTGTAGCCGGTAGCAAAGTGCGGTGAACCCTTGATTAAGCCAGCACATTCGACGGCCGAAAGTCCCTGTCTGGCGGGCTTCTCCGTGGAAGGTGATTAACGAAACCTTATCAACCGTGGTGCTACCAGAGCCCAACTCACCATGTGGCTGGACGCGGATGATCCCTTTGCCATCGGACGGTTCGGTATCGATCGCTGGACGCACGCCGCGGCTCGACGTCGAGGCCGTCGAAGCCGTCGTCACCTTGCCGACCTTCAAGCGCCCCGAGCAGGTGCTGGAAACGCTGGCGTCGCTGCGCGCGCAGCAAACCGGCAGGCGCTTTGCCGTGATCGTCATGGAAAACGAAGCCGAGGCGCGGGCCGGCGCCAAGGCAGCGCTGCCGCTGTTCGAGCGGGGCGAAATGTCGGGCCTGGTGATCATCGCGCATGAGCGCGGCAATTGCAGCGCCTACAATGCCGGCTGGCAGACGGCCATCCTGCAATTCCCGAACTTCAGGCATCTGCTGGTCATCGACGATGACGAGATCGCCGATCCGCAATGGCTGGAACGGATGTGCCAGGCTGCCGAAACGCTTGGCGCCGATATTGTCGGCGGCCCGCAGGTGCCCATGTTTGCCGACCCTGCCCATGCGCGATGGGCCGAGCATCCGGTGTTCGCGCCGCCTTATCGGGAAACCGGACGCGTGCCGGCGCTCTATTCGTCCGGCAATCTTCTGGTCGGGCGCAACGTGCTGATCGCCATGGGTCCGCCCTTTCTCGATCTCAGATTCAACTTCATGGGCGGCGGCGATTCCGACTTTCTCAGCCGGTCGGCGCAAAAGGGCTTTGTTCTGGGTTGGTGCGCCGAGGCCAAGGTGCTGGAAACCGTTCCGGCGCGGCGTATCGAAGCCGACTGGATCCGTGCCCGCAGCCTGCGCAACGGCGTGATCTCGACACTGGTCGAAAAGAAGAAGCGTGCCGGCACGCCAATGGCCGGCGCCAAAGTGTTGCTGAAGAGCCTGGCACTGCTTGCCGCTTCGCCCTTTCGCGGCCTGATCCGGCTGGCGCGGACCGGATCGCCTGATATCGCCATCTACCCCGTCCATGTGGCGCTGGGCCGCGTGCTGGCCGAATTCGGATATGCCAATGAGCAATACCGCCAGCCTGAGAAAAACTGAGCACGCGCCGCTCAGCGCCGCGTTCACGCGCGAAGGCGTGGCCACCGCCATTGCCGCGCTGCTGTTCACCGTCATCATGGTGTCCTTCCGGCCGTTCCAGCCGGGCGGCGCAGAACTTACCGGTCAAGGCGGCGACATCGTCAACCAGCTTGGCTTCGGCTCGCTCGGCGCCATGTCGATCTTCTCGCTGATGGCCTTTGCCGATCCGCGCGTCGTGCGCTCGCTGCTCAGCCCATCCTGGGTGCTGATGCTGGGCTTCTTTTTCCTGTCGGTGGTCCTGTCGACCGATCCGCCTTCGGCGATGCGCGCCGCCTCCTTCACCCTGATCGGCATCCTGACGATGGCGACGATCCTGGTGCTGCCGCGCGACGCCGAAGCCTTCTCGAAGGTGATCATCTTCACCGCCGTCGTGGTCATGGGCCTTTCCTATCTCGGCCTCATCGTCTTTCCGCACGAGGCGATGCACACCGCCGACTCGCAGGAGCCCGAGCATGCCGGCCTGTGGCGCGGCGTGTTTACCCACAAGAACATCGCCGGGCCGATCATGGCCTGCCTCAGCTTCGCAGGCCTCTATCTCTACCGGCGCGGACAGCGCTACTGGGGCGCCGGGATCTTCCTCGCAGCGATGATCTTCATGCTGCACACCGGCTCCAAGACGACTGCCGGCCTGGTGCCGTTCTCGATCCTGATCGTGATGTTCCCGAGCCTGATAGGCATGCGGCTCGGCACGCCGATCCTGTTTGCGCTGGCGATCGTCGCGACAGCGGTCGGCACGCTGGGCATCGTCTTCCTGCCGCCTGTAAAACATCTGGCGGCGATCTATTTCCCCGGCATGACCTATACCGGCCGCACGACGCTGTGGGAGTTCGCCGGCAGCATGCTGGCGAGGAAGCCATGGACCGGCTACGGCTATGAAAGCTTCTGGGGCACGCCGCTCTTGCTCAACCAGGACCAGCCCTTCGACCGGCCGTGGGACATCAGGACCATCGTGCACGGCCATGACGGCTATCTCGACATCGCCGTGCTGATGGGCATTCCGGCACTGTGCGTGGCGGTCTACACTTTCCTCATCGCGCCGCTGCGCGACTACATGCGCATTCCGTTGCGCAGGGAAAACATCTTTCTCGGCGACTTCTTCATGATGGTGGTGCTGTTCACGGCGCTGAACGCCTTCCTCGAAAGCTTCTTCTTCCATCGCGGCGACCCGGTCTGGCTGTTCTTCGTGCTCGGCGTGCTTGGCCTCAGGCAAGTGTCGCTGCGGCCAATCGCGGTACGCGATCCCGATCGTGGCTCGCGATCCTGACAGGGCTTCCCCAGGGAAGCGCCAGCGTCTATGTGATGGCTTCCTTCGGAGGGCTTTCGATGACGATCAGACTTGTTCTCGCCGGCTGCGGCAATATGGGCTACGCCATGCTCTCGGGCTGGCTGAAATCCGGCAAGCTTGCGCCGTCGGCGGTCTTCGTGGTCGAGCCCAATGCCGATCTGCGCAATCGCGCGGCAGCGCTGGGCTGCGCGACATCAGCCGATGCCGATGGCATACCGGCCGATGCCGTGCCCGATCTCGTCGTCATCGCGGTGAAGCCGCAAGTGATCCGCAACGTGATTGCCGCCTACAAGCGCTTCGGCGACGGCCGCACCACCTTCGTCAGCATCGCCGCCGGCACGCCTGCCGCCACCTTCGAGGAAATCCTCGGCAACCGCGCGCCGGTCGTGCGCTGCATGCCCAACACGCCCGCGGCGATCGGCAAGGGGATGATGGTGGTGTTCTCCAACAGACTGGTGTCCGACGATACCAAGCGTTTCGTCGCCGACCTTTTGTCGGCGAGCGGCGAAGTGGCCACCATCGACGACGAGGGCTTGATGGATGCGGTGACCGCCGTGTCCGGATCGGGGCCGGCCTATATCTTCCATTTCATCGAGGCGCTGACCGTGGCCGCCGAGAAGGCCGGGCTGCCAGCCAAAACCGCCAAGCTGCTCGCCATGCAGACCGTCTACGGCGCTGCCTCGCTTGCCGCAGAAAGCAGCGAAGAGCCGGGCGTGCTGCGCCAGCAGGTGACCAGCCCCAAAGGGACGACGGCCGCGGCGCTGGAGGTGCTGATGGGCGAGGACCGGCTGACAAATCTGCTGACGCAGGCGGTGGAGGCGGCGCGGTTGCGGTCTGTCGAGCTGGGGAAATAATCCTCAGCTTGCCCCGTACAGCATCTCGTCCTGCAGCCGGCGCAAGGCGAACAGCCTCGTCGTCTGGTCGGGCGATGCATTGTCTGACGTCAGCAACTCACCTTTCCTGACCGGTTTCAGCACCTTGCCGCCCTCGAGCAGGCCGACCGGCACAGCGCGCCGGGCGCGGGCTTCGCCGACGGTCATGGTCCAGGAGCGGTAGCAGGTCTCGCCGATCGCATCGAAGGTCTCGCCGGCGGCAAGGTCGCGCTTGGCGACGGCGCACACTTCGGCCACCGGCCTCGGCAACGGCACCATGTCGGGCTTGCCGAAAAGCACGATGCGGGCGGCGGTCAGCGGCACCTCCAGCGACGTCAGATGATAGGGCCGGAACAGGCTGTAATAGGGGCCGTGGCCGATATGCAGATCGTCCATGCGCTCGATGATGCGCGGATGCGTCGCCTCGACGATGACGAAGACGCCAGGCGCGACGCCTTTGCCGACCGTGTAGTCGACGACGCCTTTCTTCAACAGCAGACCGCCATCCTCGCGCGGAATGAGCACCTTGGCGAGGTCGTCGCGGTCGGCCTTGGGGCCGTGCATGCCGGGCACATCGGGCACCAGCCCGGTGGCGTTGGCGATGGCGCACATCTCGACCATGGTCTTGGAGCCGTCGACGAACTCGACCAGCATGCGCGGGTTCATGTTGCGGCGGATCGCTTCGGCGCGATAGTCGTCCGGCACGGCATCGTGGTTGAGCGGGTTGTTCTTGCCCTTGCCGGCCGAGACGATGGTCAGCCCGAGTGCCGACGCAAACTCGATCAGTTCCATGCAGCTCGACGGCTCGTCGCCCGCACCCACCGAATAGACGACGCCAAGCCAGTCGGCCTGCTGCTTCAGATAGCAACCGATGGTGACGTCGGCCTCGACGTTCATCATCACAAGATGCTTGCCGTGCTCCATCGCCATGAGGTCGAAGTCGGCGGCGACACCCGGCTTGCCGGTGGCGTCGATGACGACGTCGATCAGCGGATTGGTGACCAGCATCTCGTTCGAGGTGATGGCGATCTTGCCGCTCTCGATGGCGCCGGTGACTTTCGACGCGGTGTCGGCTTCGACCGCCATGGCTTCATCGCCATAGGCGATGCGGATGGCATCGCGCGCGGTGTGCGGGCGGCGCGTCGAGACGGCGCAGATCGAAATGCCTGGCATCAGCATGCCTTGCGTGACCAGATCGGTGCCCATTTCGCCCGAGCCGATGACACCAATGCGCACCGGGCGGCCTTCGGCGGCACGCCTGGCGAGATCACGGGCAAGGCCGGTCAGGGCGACGTTGATCATGCAGGAATGTCCACAGCTTCGTGATTTGGGATCGGATAGCAGGGAACGGGTTCTATTTGCCAACGAAACCCGGTCGCGACCGGCAATTTCCACGAAATCGTCTCGGAAGGGACGTCCTTCGGGGCTCGATTGGCCGAAGCGCAACCAATTGACATCGCAGCGAACAACCCCAATAAAACATTCGTTTGTCAACAAAGGCAAATGTTCACCGACGCGACAGTCGGGAAGCATTCGCCTCTGGCGCAAATTGGGGAGTGTCTTTGCGCCACGGCGTCAAAGGCTGGATGGAGCATCATTGCGAGGCGTCGAGCGAAGGCTCGCGGCTCCAGGGGAGGAAAAATGGATACTGTTCTCGCGGGCCTCAAAGGGGCCATCGATACGCTTGGCCCGACGATCCTGCTGCCGATCGTCATTTTCATCATCGCCGTGGCTCTGGGCGCCAAGGTCAGCAAGGCTTTTCGCGCCGCCGTCACCATCGGCGTCGCCTTCATCGGCATCAATCTGGTGCTTGGCCTGATGTTCACGTCGATTGGCGATGTCGCCAAGGCCATCGTCACCAACACCGGCATTCATCGCGACATCATCGATGTCGGCTGGCCCTCCGCGGCCGCGATCGCCTTCGGCTCGTCGGTCGGCCTCTGGGTCATTCCGGTCGGCATCCTGGTCAATATCGTGCTGTTGCTGACACGCATGACGCGCACGCTCAATGTCGACGTCTGGAATTTCTGGCACTTTGCCTTTGTCGGCTCGCTGGTGGTCGCCGCAACCGACAATCTGGCCTATGGCATCGCGGTCGCAGCACTTGTCGCAGCACTCTCGCTGCTGTTCGCCGACTGGTCCGCGCGCGCGGTGCAGCAGTTCTACGGCGTGCCCGGCATTTCGGTGCCGCATCTCGCCTCGGCACAGATTCTGCCGATCGCCATTGTGCTCAACTGGATCATGGACCGCATTCCCGGGATCAACCGCATCAACATCAACACGGACACGATCGAGCGCAGGTTCGGCGTGTTCGGCGAACCTGTCGTGATGGGCCTGATCATCGGCCTCGTGCTTGGTGCGATCGCCTTCTACAATGCGGGTGATCTCAGTGTGGTGCTGGCAAAGGTTCTGGGCACCGGCATGACGCTGGCCGCGGTGATGCTGCTGCTGCCGCGGATGGTCAAGATCCTGATGGAGGGGCTGATCCCCGTTTCCGACGCCGCACAGGCGTTCGTGCGCAAGCGCACCGGTGACCGAGAGCTTCTCGTTGGTCTTGATTCGGCGATCCTGATCGGCCATCCGGCCGCGATCTCGTCGTCGCTGATCCTGGTGCCGATCGCAATCATCCTGTCCATCATCCTGCCGGGCAACCGCGTCATCCTGTTCGCCGACCTCGCGGTCATCCCCTTCATCGTCGCCATGACCGCGCCGCTGGTCAAAGGCAACGTGTTCCGCATGGTGGTGATCGGCACGGTGACGCTGGCCATCGGCTTCTACGTCGCCAACGCGCTGGCGCCGCTGTTCACAAGCGCTGCTGTCGCATCGGGCTTCAAGCTGCCGGCGGACGCGCTGCAGATCACCTCGGTGGTCGACGGCTTCCTGTGGGTGCCTTGCGTGGTCATCGAGGCGATCCAGGGGATGGGGCTTGTCGGCATCATCGTGATCGCGGTGGTCATCGCGGCATTGTTTGTCCTCTACCGCCGCAATCCGCTCGGCTGGGAGCGGGCCGCGGGCGCCGAGGACGAGCCGGCCGAAGAGACGGCCTGACCTGATAGCGTCCACCCTTTAAACCGATCGTGCGCCCTTTCCGGGGCGCACGATTTCATCGACGGAGCAAAGAATGTCTGACGGCCTCATGCAACTTCTGGACCCCGATGCGATCGTGCTCGGATCCGATGCATCGACCAATGAGGAGATCATCCGCATCCTGGCGGGCCGGCTCGAGACGCTCGGCTATGTCAAAAGCTCCTATGCCGACGCGGTCGTGCGCCGCGAAATGACCATTCCGACAGGACTGCCGCTGGAGCGCGCCGACAATGTCGCTGTGCCGCACACCGATCCGGAACATGTGCTGAAGCCTGGCATCGCGCTGGGCACATTGAAGCAACCGGTGACCTTCGCCAACATGGAAGACCCCGACGAGAAGCTGCCGGTCGGCTTCGTCTTCCTGCTTGCCATCAATGACAAGGACAAGCAGATTGAGGCGCTGCAGGCCGTCATGGCCACCATCCAGAACCCGCAAGCCTTGGATGACTTGAGGTCGGCCAGAACCCTCGAAGACGTGCGAGCCGTACTCGGCTGAAACAAGGAGAAGCAGAGATGTCCAGACAGAAAACCATTCTCTTTGCCTGCGGCACGGGCATCGCCACCTCGACCGCGGTCAACGTCGCCGTCACCGAGGAAATGAAGAAACGCGGCCTCACCTTCAACGCCCAGCAGGCAAAGGCCACCGAAGTGCCTGGACTGGCCGACAATGTCGACTTCATCGTCGCAACCACACCGATCTCCGCTTCGGTGACCAAGCCGGTGATCAAGGGCCTCGCCTTCCTCACCGGCATCGGCAAGGACAAGGTGCTGGACGAGATCGAGGCGCAGTTGCGCAAATAAGGTCACAAGCTATCGCGGAGGCTACACGGCTTCTGCGAAAGAACAGGCTCAGACCACTCGGACGTAGCTCGTCATTCCCGATTTCTGATGCTCGATGATATGGCAGTGCAGCAGCCAGTCCCCGGGATTGTCGGCGACGAAGCCGAGCTGAACCTTTTCGTTGGGCTGGATGAGATAGGTGTCGGAAATAGCCGGCTGAACCTGGCGCGTCGAGGATGACAGCACCTTGAAGCTCATGCCGTGCAGATGCATCGGATGGGATTGCGGCGTCAGGTTCTCCATGTTGATGACGTAGCTTTGGCCAAGCTTCAGTTCGGCCAGAGGCGCGGTCGGATCCTTGGTGTCGCCGGGCCACGGCACTTTGTTGATGGCCCAGAAACTGTAGCCAAGCGAACCGCAGATGCCATCGCTCGGGACGTTTTCCGCCGTGGCGCTCAGTGCCAGGGAAATATGCCTGGCGCTGGCGAGATCCACTTTCGCCACCGGATTGAGCTCCAGCGGAGCAACATCCCGAATGTCCCGTTTGAGGGATTTTCCTGTCGCGTGCAGGGTTGCCAGGATTTTAGGCTTGGTGCCCCTGACATCCCTCAAGCTGACGATCGCGCCTTCCTCGTCGGGCATGCGTATGGCCAGTTCCATGCGCTGTCCAGGTCCAAGCAGCAAGGCGTCGGGCGAAAAACGTTCAGGCACCGGATTGCCGTCGAGCGCCATGACACTCGCCTCCGCACCGTCGACGCGAAAAGCGTAGATACGCGTCACGTCGGTGATGGCGACGCGCAGCCGCACCAGTCCGCCGGCCGGCGCATCATATTGCGGCTGGTCGAGCCAGTTGGCGGTGCGCACCGTGCCGTAAGTGCCGGTTCTTGCGGCATCGCGCGGCCGGAACTGATCGATGAACTGACCGTCGTCGCCGAGGCGCCAGTCGCGCAGGTTGAGGACGATTTCGGCATCGAATTTCGGATCGCTTGGATTTTCGACCACGATCACGCCGGTCAGGCCGTGGCCCATCTGCTCCAGCGTGTTGCAATGCGGGTGGTACCAGAAGGTGCCGGCGTCCGGCGGCGTGAAGGCGTAGTCGAAATGATCGCCGGTGTAGACGTAGGGCTGGACCAGGAACGGGACGCCGTCCATCTTGTTTGGAACGCGAATACCGTGCCAGTGGATCGTCGTCGGATCGTCGATCGCGTTGACAAGGCGTGCGGCGAAGGGCTCGCCTTTTTTCATCCTGAGCACGGGCGGCATTCCGGCGTTGCCATAGGTCAGCACATCCCTGGTCTGGCCGACATCCATCAGCTTCGCCTGGATCTTTGCCGTCTGCAAAACCACCGGCTCAGGCGTGGCAGCGGCCCAGCCGCCAAGCCGACCCATGGCCGAAAGCCCGACCCCGCCCGCGCCGGCTATTGCTGCCGTTTTCAAAAGCCTGCGGCGTGTGAGTAAGGTCATTCGGCGCTCCAACTGCAAAGGCGACTGCCCGCGAAGGTGTAACCGCCGCGCCATGGATCACAAGCCGGGAACCCGCGCAAATTCTGTTGAACGCATGGCGTAAGCCAGACTGCGCCATTCAGCCTCCTCATCCTGGCTGAATTCGAGGATGAAAAGGACGGCAACGGGGCGGCTCGGAACGGAACTTGGTCGACCGGGAAGATGACACCAGGGCGGTTAAGCGCCGTTAGCCACACCTTCAGATTTAGGACCCTTTGCGGACACGTTCCGAGTTGGTAAGGGCTTCACCCAGTCGTCCCACCGTCTGCTTCAAAGCCTTTTCAGCTGAATCAGTGAGCGTTTTTGCTCCGCCTTCGCAGAATCCGCCAGCGTCACCTTGAGCATTTCCTTCGCCTGCAACAGTTGAACCCAAGAGCCGACCTTTAGGTCCATCGACGATAATAGATGCCGCAAGTTGAACTTCTGTTTCCATTCCGGCGGTCCAGAATCCAGGAACGACGCGAAGTCGGCCATCGAGTTCTTCGCCTTTGACGATTATCATGCCCTTGGCACTCTGAGCGGCTAAATCAGCCCGGTCGACGGGCTGTTCAACGATCTGCAATTCCGTGACAAGGGTCTCGAAGGTCTTGGTGACCGAGCCCTTGAAGCCGGACCGCAGATCGAGCGGGAAGGTGTGAGCTGCGCAGTTCATGTCAGATGGCTTGATGTCGCGGCTCAAGGCACTCGGATCCACGTACAAAAGGTATTTGCCCGGTAGCTTGTCACCGTACGACGAATACACGTTGTATGAGGCAATCGGCAGCGGCTCGGCCTTGTATTGGCAGCCGGTGACCGTCGCGGCCAAGGCCGCGAATACAGTAAATCGTAATTTCATGATTATCCCCCCAAGCCCTTTTATACAAAATCAAAGGGCGAGGAGAATGTCTAGAAATCTTTGATCCCCGAAATGTCGGCGGCTCCAAGTAGCTCCGTCAAACTGCAATAACACAAAAGCTATTCAGCCGCCTCGGCATAGTGTGCCGGCACGTAGTTGAGGATGGGGCCGAGCCAGCGCTCTACCTCGGCCAAGGGCATTGCCTTGCGGCGTGCATAATCCTCGACCTGGTCGCGTTCGACCTTGGCGACGCCGAAATAATAGCTTTCGGGATGCGCCAGATAGATGCCGGAAACCGACGAGCCCGGCCACATCGCATAGCTTTCGGTCAGGCTCACGCCTGCATTGCGCTCACCGTCGAGCAGCCGGAACAAAGTCGCCTTCTCAGTGTGATCCGGCTGCGCCGGATAGCCGGGCGCCGGACGGATGCCGCGATAAGGTTCGCCGATCAGCTCGTCCGGTGCCAGCGCTTCATCTGAAGCATAGCCCCAGAACTCCTTGCGCACCTTCTCATGCATCCGCTCGGCAAAGGCTTCGGCGAAGCGGTCGGCCAGCGCCTTGACCATGATCGAGGAATAATCATCATTCGCCCGCTCGAACCGTTCGGCGATAGCCACCTCCTCGATGCCGGCGGTGACGATAAAGCCGCCGATGTAATCCGGCTTGCCGCACTCCGCCGGCGCGACGAAGTCCGCCAGTGCGACATTGGCCTTGCCATCGCGCTTGGTTAGCTGCTGGCGCAAGGTAAAGAAGGTCGCCAGTTCCTGCGACCGCTTTTCGTCCGTGAACAGCCTGATGTCGTCGCCGACGGCATTGGCCGGCCAGAAGCCGATGACGCCGCGCGGGGCGAACCATTTTTCGGCGATGATCTTTTTCAGCATCGCCTGCGCATCCTCGAACAGCTGGCGCGCGGCGGCGCCTTGCGCCTCGTCTTCGAGAATTTTGGGATAACGGCCCTTCAGCTCCCAGGTCTGGAAGAACGGCGTCCAATCGATGTAGCGCGCGAGTTCGGTGAGATCCCAGTTCTCGAACACCTTGACGCCGGTAAAAGACGGCTTCGGCGGCTCGTAGGCAGACCAGTCGATCCGGTGCGCATTGGCCCTCGCCTTGGCCAGCGGCAGCCGTTGCTTGTCGGCTTCGGAGCGGGCATGTGCATCCGCGACCTTCTTGTATTCGGTGCGCACCGTGTCGACATAGCCGCCCTTGCTCTCGTTCGACAGCAAGGACGACACGACGCCGACCGCCCGGCTGGCGTCGGTGACGTAGACCGTCTGCCCCTTGCTGTAGCGCGGGTGGATCTTCACCGCCGTGTGCACGCGGCTGGTCGTCGCGCCGCCGATCAGCAGCGGAATGTCGAAGCCTTCACGCTCCATCTCGGCGGCCATGTGCGCCATCTCATCAAGGGACGGCGTGATCAGGCCGGACAGGCCGATGATATCGACATTTTGCTCACGGGCCGTCTGCAGGATCCTGGCCGCCGGCACCATGACGCCGAGGTCTATGATCTCGTAATTGTTGCAGGCGAGCACGACGCCGACGATGTTCTTGCCGATGTCATGGACATCGCCCTTCACCGTCGCCATCAGGATCTTGCCTGCCGTCTGGCGTTCGCCATTGTCGATGCCGATGGCGGCGTTGGCCAGCTTCTCGGCTTCCATATGCGGCAGCAGTCCGGCGACAGCCTGCTTCATGACCCGCGCCGACTTCACCACTTGCGGCAGGAACATCTTGCCCGCGCCGAACAGGTCGCCGACGACATTCATGCCTGCCATCAGCGGGCCTTCGATGACATGCAACGGGCGCTCGGCGGCAAGCCGCGCTTCCTCGGTGTCGGCGTCGATGAATTCGGTGATGCCGTTGACCAGTGCATGGCCGATCCGCTGTTCGACAGTCAATTCGCGCCAGGCGAGATCGCGCTCCTTGGTTTCCTGGCCCGCCGTGCCTTTGAAGCGTTCGGCGATCTCCAGCATGCGTTCGGTGGCGGTGCCGCCGGCCTTGGGCATGCGGTTGAGCACGACATCCTCGCAGGCTTCGCGCAGTGCCGGCTCGATCGTATCGTAGACGGCGAGCTGACCGGCATTGACGATGCCCATGTCCATGCCGCGCTGGATGGCATGGTAGAGGAACACGGCATGCATGGCCTCCCGCACCGGCTCGTTGCCGCGGAACGAGAAGGAGAGGTTCGACACACCGCCGGAAATGTGGACATGCGGCAGCGTCGCGGTGATCTCGCCCGCCGCCTCGATGAAGTCGACGCCGTAATTGTCGTGCTCCTCGATGCCGGTGGCGATGGCGAACACGTTCGGATCGAAGACGATGTCCTCGGGCGGGAAGCCGGCCTGTTCGGTCAAAAGCTTGTAGGCGCGGGTGCATATCTCCACCTTGCGCGCTTTGGTGTCGGCCTGGCCATCCTCGTCGAACGCCATGACGACCACGGCGGCGCCATAGGCGCGCACGAGCCTTGCATGATGCAGGAATGCCGCCTCGCCTTCCTTCATCGAGATGGAGTTGACCAGCGGCTTGCCCTGCACGCATTTCAGGCCAGCCTCGATGATCTCCCATTTGGAACTGTCGACCATGACCGGGACACGGGCGATGTCCGGTTCGGCGGCGATCAGGTTGAGATACTCCACCATCGCCTTCTTCGAATCGATCAGGCCTTCGTCCATATTGATGTCGATGATCTGCGCGCCATTGGCGACCTGGTCGCGCGCCACGTCGAGCGCGGCGACATAGTCACCCGCCGTGATCAGCTTCCTGAACTTGGCCGACCCGGTAACATTGGTGCGCTCGCCTACATTGACGAAGGGAATTTCGTCCGTCAGCGTGAACGGCTCCAACCCGGACAGGCGCATCTTGCGCTCGATGTCGGGAATGGCGCGTGGCGGATACTTTTTCACCGCCTCGGCGATGGCGCGGATGTGCTCGGGCGTCGAACCGCAGCAGCCGCCGACGACATTGACCAGTCCCTCGCGGGCAAACTCCTCGATCTGCGCGGCCATGAAGTCCGGGCTCTCGTCATACCGACCGAATTCATTGGGCAGGCCGGCATTCGGATAGGCGCAGGTGAAGGTGTTGGCGACGCCTGAAATCTCGGCCAGATGCGCGCGCATGGCGTTGGCGCCGAGCGCGCAGTTGAGGCCGATGGTGAACGGGCTGGCGTGGCGCACCGAATGCCAGAAGGCCGTCGGCGTCTGGCCCGACAGCGTGCGGCCGGAGAGGTCAGTGATGGTGCCCGAAATCATCACCGGCAGGCGCACGCCCTTCTCGATGAAGATCTCTTCCGCTGCAAAGATCGCCGCCTTGGCGTTCAGCGTGTCGAAGATGGTCTCTATCAGGATGATGTCGGCGCCACCGTCGATCAGGCCGCGCAGCTGCTCGCCATAGGCGAGGCGCAGATCGTCGAAGGTCACGGCGCGATAGCCGGGATTGTTGACGTCGGGCGACATCGAGGCGGTGCGGTTGGTCGGCCCGAGTGCACCGGCGACAAAGCGGCGCTTGCCGTCCTGCTGCTCGGCCCGAACAGCGGCGCGCCGCACCAGCCGCGCGCCATCGCGGTTCAGCGCGTAGACGGCATCCTCCATGCCGTAATCGGCCTGGGCGATCGAGGTCGAGGAGAAGGTGTTGGTTTCGAGGATATCGGCGCCTGCGATGGCGTATTGATAGTGAATCTCCTCGATCGCCTTCGGCTGCGTCAGGATCAGAAGATCGTTGTTGCCTTGCTGGTGGCAGGCGCAGCCGGCGAAGGCCTCGCCGCGAAACTGGTCCTCGTCAAAGCCGAGGCCCTGGATCTGCGTGCCCATGGCGCCATCGAGGATGAGGATGCGTTCGCGTGCTGCTGCCGTCAGCGCGGCAAGCACTTCCGAGCCGTCCGGTTTTGCCGCGACGGGGCCGAACAAATCGTCCAGCGATGCAGAATTCTGCGACATTTTTTATCCCTTTGGCGACAGGCCTTTTCATGTCACATAAGGATATCTTTATGTCAATATACGGTAGGTGCGCGTGATTGTCACCCACCTGTCTCGAAGGCGGGGTCTGTGGCGCCGGTTTTCCGACGGACCTACGCTCTGTCGAAGCTTGCCAGGAAGCGGGCGAAGACCGGATTGAAGCGATCCGGCGAATCCCAGAACGGCGCGTGGCCGGATTTGTCGAGCAGATGGGCCTTGCCTTCCCATAGATTGGAGAATTTCACAGCGGAGACGAAATCGATGTTGACGAATGGCTCGTCGATGCCGTTCAGAACGGCGATCGGCGGCGTCTTGCCGGCCACGATCTCGCGCTGGTTCCGCCCGGTGCCGGCCGCGAACTTTTCGAACATCAGGCGCCGCGCCCTTCCATCGGTGCGCGCCACCGTGTCGATGAGAAACGGCTCGAACGGCTCGCCGCAGGTGCTGCGCGCATAGGCCTCGACATCCGCGTCAGTGAAGGTTTCCTGCCCGGCAAGGTGCATATGCGGGCTCGGCTTGAAGCCGTTGCCGACCTCCTCGGGCGAGACGGGCGGCGTGCCGGTGATCATCAGGCCAAGCAGGCCGGGAAAGCGGTCGATCATCTCAAGCCCGATATGGCCGCCGAGCGACCAGCCGAAGACGATGGCCTTGTCGATGCCGAGCACCCCGAGCACTTCGGTCATGGCGTCGGCATAGCCTTCCATGCTGTAGGAACGCTCCGGATCGATCGCATCGGCGGACGCTCCATGGCCGGGCAAGTCGGGAGCGATGAGATGGTAGCGCTCGCCCAACATGCTGTCCAACTGGTTGCGGAAAACGGCGCTGGAAGATGAATTGCCGTGGATCAGCATGACAGCGGTGCCTTCGCCACCGGTCTGGCGAACCGCGATCTTGCCGTGGCTGGTTTCAAGGGTCTTCTGCGAGATCGCCATTGTCCGCTCCGTCGGGGGAATTGCCCTGTTTTAATGCAGTTGCGCAGCAAAGCGCCATGGCTTCCAAACCTTTGCGGGAACCATCTTCCCGGCCAGGTTGCGTTGAAAAATCCTTTTCAAATAAGAACAATTATGCGTAGATTGTCAATTATCCAACTCCCGATGAACGGGAGGAAAACAGGGAACAGCACGATGAAGCCCAAATCCGCCGCAAGTCGAATCCGCCATATGCTGATGAGCACGACGCTGATCGGCATGTTTGCCGTGTCAGGCGCCCCCGCCTTTGCCGAAATCGTCAAGATCGGCCTGCTTGCGCCGCTGACCGGCCCTGCCGCGGCGGACGGCCAGGAATTCCAGCGCGGCGTGCAGATGGCCATCGACGAGGCCAACGCAGCCGGCGGCGTTGCCGGGGATACGTTCGAACTGGTGGTCGGCGACGTCAAGGATCAGTTCGCCGGCAACGTTACCAGCGCGGTCGAGCGCCTGCTTGGCGATCCGGGCGTGCACTTCATGCTGACCGGCTATGCCAGCCTGACCAATTTCGAGATCGACAACATGGCCGAAGCGGAAATGCCTTACATGCTGGCGGCCACCTCGCAGCAGACCAGGGACATCGCGCCGAGCCCCGATAAATACATGTGCTGCTGGTCGCTGACGCCTTCCTTCGACGCCTACAACACCGACGTCACCCTGTTCGTCGAGAAGCTCGCGGCCGACGGCAAGATCACCTTGCCGACCAAGAAGGTCGCCATCATCTCGTCCGACAACGCTTATTCGAAGACCATCTCCGAAGGCATGAAGAAGACCTTCAAGGAGAAGGGCTGGACCATCACCGTCGACGAGATCGTGCCCTTCGGCGAAGTGACCGACTGGCGTTCGATCCTCGCCAAGGTGCGCGAGAACGTTCCCGACGTCGTCATCAACACCGACTATCTGCCGGGCAATTCGGCGTCCTTCCTGAACCAGTTCCTCGAGCAGCCGACCAAGAGCCTCGTCTTCCTGCAATACGCACCGAGCGTTCCGGAATTCGTCGAACTGACCGGCAAGAAGTCGGATGGTGTCATCTACAACCTGCTCGGCGGCGCGCTGACGACGCCGAAGAACCCGCGGGCCGACGAAGTGGCAGCCAAGTTCAAGGCAAAATACGGCGTCGAGAGCGGCACCTATGGCGTCGGCCTCTACGAAATGACCAATGTCTATTTCGACGCGATCAAGAAGGTCGGCGGCGCGTCCGACCATGCGGCGATCATGAAGGCGCTGTCGGAAACCGACAAGCAGGTCGCCGAAGGGCGGCTTAAGTTCGATCCGGCCACCCACCTTGCCACGCAGGGCGACGACTATATCCCGATCACCTTCTTCCAGATCTGGGATGGCCAGCGCACGCTGATCTCGCCGGAGAAATACGCCACCGGCGCCTTCAAGCTCCAGCCCTGGATGAAGTAGGGAATGGCCCTGCTTGAACTGGACGACGTGTCGAAGGCCTTCGGTTCGCTGAAGGCCGTCGATGGCGTGTCGTTCAAGGTCGAGGCCGGCGAGATCTTCGGCATCGCCGGCCCGAACGGCAGCGGCAAGAGCACGCTGTTCAACATCATCACCGGCATACCGTTCGGCCCCGACCGGGGCCAGATCCGCTTTGACGGCATTGCCATAAACGGCAAATCGGGACACGCCATCGCGCGCCTCGGCCTCGCCCGCACGTTTCAGCGCGAGACCAGCTTCGACGGGCTGACCGTGTTCGAGAACGCGCTGATCGGCGCCAGTTACGGCAAGCAGGAAAAGACAGCGGCCACGGCCCGCAATGCCGCCGCCGAGGCGCTGGAGTTCGTCGGTCTGGGATCTCAGTCGTTCGGCCGGCTTGCCGGCGAATTATCCGTGTTCGAGCGCAAATGCCTGATGCTTGCCACCGCGATTGCCATGCAGCCGCGCATGCTCTTGCTCGACGAGCCGGCATCGAGCCTGACCAAGCCCGAGATCGAGACGTCGATCGGCCTGATCCGCCGCACCGCCGACCGCGGCATCACCATCCTTCTGATCGAGCACGTGCTGACCTTCCTGATGAGCCTTTCGCAGCATCTGCTGGTGCTCAACAATGGCCGCGTCCTGGCCGCCGGCGATCCGGCAGGCGTAATCGCCGATCCGCGCGTCATCGAAGCCTATCTCGGCACGAGGAGGTCGGCGGCGTGAACCCCATTCTCAGCGTCGAAGGCGTCACCGCCGGCTATGGCCGCGTCACCGTGCTGCACGACATCTCGCTGGAGGCCGGCCGTTTCGGCAATGTCGGCCTGTTCGGCCCCAACGGCCATGGCAAGACGACGCTGCTGCGCGCAGTCTCCGGGCTGCTGCAGCCGAAGAGCGGCCGCATCCTGTTCGACGGGCAAGACATTGCCGGCCGCAGCGCACGCGCCATCGTCGGCGCCGGCCTGATCCATGTGCCGCAAGGCAACCGGCTGTTTCCCGATCTCTCGATCGCCGACTGCATGGCGCTCGGAGCCTATTCGCCGCGGGCCCGGCTGCATGAGGCGGAGAACCGCGCGAAGGTGATCAGGCTGTTTCCGAAACTGGCGGAACGCTGGCGCCAGCGCGTGCGCACATTGTCGGGCGGCGAGCGCCAGATGGTGTCGATCGGCACCGCGCTGATGAGCCATCCGCGCCTGCTGATCCTCGACGAGCCGACGCTGGGACTGGCGCCCAAGATCAAGGACGAACTCTGCGCCTCCGTCATGGACATTTCGCGCGGCGGCGTGCCGCTGATCGTCGTCGAGCAGGATATCGAATTCCTGCTGGAGCTGACGCAGCAACTCTACCTCGTCAACCATGGCGCCGTGGCGACCGAGATCAAGCCGGGCGAAAGCCTCGACCACGGCGAGATCATGTCGATGTATTTTGGCCATTAGGAAAATCCGAAGATGAGCGCATTGGCGGAAATCCTGTTCGGCGGCCTGTTCCAGGGCTCGCTCTACGCCATGATGGCGGTCGGGCTCGCTCTGGTCTGGACGACGATCGGCGTGTTCAATTTCAGCCATGGCGTGTTCATGATGCTGGGCGCCTACATCGCCTGGCAACTGATCGAACTCGGCCTGCCGGCGGCGGTCGCCTTTCCGATCGCCGTCGTCGTCATGGCCGGTGTCGGCTGGATCCTGCAGGCGAGCGTCGTGCGGCCGCTGATCGGCCGGCCCAACATCGTGCTGGTCGTCGTCATCACCACGCTGGCGGCCGGATCGCTGATCGAGAACGGCGCCTTGACCATCTGGGGACCGCGCTCGAAGCAGATCCCTGCCCTGATCGCCGGCAACGCCACCATCGGCGGCGTCGGCGTCTCCCTGCACCAGATCGCCATCATCGTCATCACGCCGCTGATCCTGGCCGCACTTTGGGTGTTCCTCAACCGCACGCGGCTGGGACTGGCGCTGCGCGCCGTGGCGCAGAACGAAGATGCCAGCCATCTTGTCGGGCTGAACGTCACCGCGCTCTATGGGCTGGCCTTCGCCATCGCCGCTTCGCTGGCCGGGCTCGCCGGCATCTTCATGGGCGGCTACCGTTTCATGTCGCCGGTGATGGGCAGCGACCCGCTGCTCAAGGCGCTGATCGTCGTCGTTTTCGGCGGCATATCGAGCATATCGGGTCCGATCTTCGCCGCCTATCTGATCGGCTTCTTCGAGGCCGCCTGCAGCTATTATTTCGGCTTATACTGGACACCCGCGCTGCTGTTCGGCGTGCTCATCCTGACCCTGATGGTACGCCCCGAGGGCATCTTCGCCAGCCGCTCCCGAGGCCTAGCATGACCAACACGACATCGCCGATCACCCTTGGCCATGCAGAGGCGGCAACCCCGATCGCTCCCGGCCGCACGCCGTGGGAGCAGGAGGCCATCGGCTTCGTGATCGGCTTCGCCTTGCTGGCATTGCTGCCGCTGATCTTCGGCGACACCTATGCCCGCCACATCCTGATCATGGCCTTCATCTATGCGATCGTCGCCTCGAACTGGGACCTCAGCCTCGGCTATGGCGGCGTCTTCAATTTCGGCCATCTGGCGCTGTTCGGCATCGGCGTCTATGCCTACAGCCTGCTGACCAAGCTGGCCGAATTCGACCCGTGGATCGCGCTGTTTGCCAGCGGTGTCATCGCAACCCTGGCGGCGATCCTGGTGACCATCCCGATCCTGCGGCTGAAGGGCATCTACATCATCCTGGTCACTTTCGGCTTCGCGCAGTTGGTCATGCAGGTGATCATCAGCCAGTCCGCCATCACCGGTGGCACGCAAGGGCTGGTGCGCATTCCCGGACTTTACGTGTTCGACCACAATATGGTCCGTGACGGCAAGTCAGCCTATTTCTACATCGCGCTGGCGCTGCTGGTGGCGAGCACGCTGTTCCTGCGCGTGTTCGTGCGCTCACGCGCCGGGGCCAGTATCGTCGCCTTGCGCGACAATGAGGAATACGCCGTCAGCCGCGGCGTCTCGATCGTCCGCCAGCGCATGCTGACGCTTGCCGCGAGCGCCTTCTTCACCGGCATCGCCGGCGCCTTCTACGCCGCCTACCAGCGCAATGCCTCGATCGACGTCTTCGGCATGAGCCTGGCGACCATCATCCTGTCGATGGTGCTGCTCGGCGGCACCAGCACCATTTACGGCGCCATCATCGCTTCGTTCGTGCTGACGATCTTCGCCGAATGGATGGCCGATTTCGGTGCGTGGCGGCCGATGATCACGGCGGTGCTGATCATCGGCGTGATGCTGGCCTACCCGAGCGGCCTGGTCGGCATGATCAAGGCTTCATGGGGCGCCGTCGCCGGACGCCTGAAACGCCCGGCCTGACCGTTTCGGAATAGCGGCTCCGCCTCAGCGGATGCCGCACCAGTCGATGACCGAAGCAGCGATCACCTTGGCGGTCTCGACCACCGATTCGACCTCGACATATTCGTCGGAACCGTGAAAACCGTCGCCCGACGGGCCGAAGATGACACCGTCGACGCCGGCGCCGGCATAGTGCGCGGCATCGCACACAGCGACGAAGCCGCGCGCCTGCGGCGCCTTGCCGACCATGGCCTTGCGCTTCATCAGCGAGGTCACCAGCGGATGATCGACCGGGGTGTTCATCGGCGGGAAATACAGCCCGCCGAGCTCCCATTGGATCGCAGGCGGGTTGTCGCGCAGCCACGCATCGGTCTGGGCGAAATGGTGGACGAACGTCTCGAAATCGCGGCGGTAGTCGGCCGAGTTCTCATCGGGCAGGAATTTCATGTCGAGGTCGAGCACCGCGACGTCGGGAATGATGGCCGGGTTGGTCATGACGGTCGGCAGGCCGTGTTCGCCAAGGCCGGTGCCGCCATGCATGACGCCGATGTTGATCGTGTTCATACCGAGCGGCAGCAATGGATGCGATTTCGCCCGCGTCCGGTCCAGCTCATACTGGCGCACGGCGGCGATGAAGCGAGCGGCGATCTCGATGGCGTTGACGCCCGGCTCGAGCCGGTCCTTGTCGTGGCGCTGCGGATAAATCTCGTTGTAGCGCAGCGCCGAATGGGCGTTGCGGCCGCGGATCGTCACCCGCGCCCATTCGAGCCCGCCTTCGACGGGCAGGACATCGCCCCAGGTCGGTTCGGCGACCAGCACCGCCTTGGCGAGCTTGCCCTTCTTCACCGCGTCCATGGCGCCGAAGCCGCCGGCTTCCTCGTCGACGACCGAGTGGATGGCGAGCCGGCCCTGCAGCGTGATGCCCGCCTTGCGGATCGCGCGCGCGGCGGCGATGCAAGCGGCGACGCCGCCCTTCATGTCGACGGCGCCGCGGCCATAGAGGCGGCCATTGGTGATCTCGCCGCCGAACGGATCGACCGACCAGTCCTTCATCGCGCCGACCGGCACGACGTCGATATGGCCGCACAGGATCAGGCTGCGGTCCTCGTCTCCCGCCCATTCGCCGACCAGATTGGGCCGGCCGGGCAAGGCATCCCATTGCTCGGTCCTGAACCCGTCCTGCTTGAGGATCGGTTCGAGCAGCGCCTGGACATCCGCCTCGCGGTTGATCGCCGGATTGGGCTCGAATTTGGGGTTGACCGAAGGGATGCGGACCATGTCGCGGGTCAGGCCGATCAACCAGTCGCGATCGGTCTCGATCTCAGCCTGCACGGCGTCGATGATGGTCTGGTTGTCGGGCATTGTCGTTTCCTTCTCTGCATCGCCGCGTTTTGCATCGCTGCACTGGGCGCAACGACACTATTTCCTTGTGGTTTTGGATTTGGCGGCGTCGTCGGCCGATGACGACAGGGCGATATCGAGCGTGACCGCATTGGCGCTGCGGATCCTTTCGATGTCCTCAATGCGCTTGCGCACCCCGGCGCCGTGGCCCTCCAGCGCGTGGGCAAACACGGTTTCCATCTGGGCAACGGCCGTCGCCAGCGTGTCGAACGGCGAGTTGGCGTCGATCGCGGCGACCATGGTCAGGTCCGCTATGTCAGATATCGGCGACAGCCAGACATCGGTGAACAGCAGGATGGAGACGCCGCGCTCCTTGGCCTGCTGGGCAAAGCTCACCACGTCCGACTGGTAACGCCGGTAGTCGAACACGACGAGGAGGTCGCGCTTGCCAAGGTCGATCAACAGGTCGAAATCGGCGGGGCTCAACGAACCGATGTCGCGCACGCCGGAGCGGAACTGCAGGAGGTAGCCGGCCAGCATGGAGGCGATATGCCGGCTGAACCGGCCGCCCAGCAGCACGACCTGGCCCTTGCTCTCCAGCAGCATGTTGACGGCCCGCGTGTAGGCCTGCACCGGCACTGCCGTGCGCGTGCGCTCCAAGCTGTCGGAAACCGAATGGAAATAGGCAAGTGCGGTGCCTTCGCTGGAGCCGCCCGGACGCTTGGCCTCCATCATCAAAAGCGGCGAATGCAGCCTGGATTCGACTTCGGTGAGCAGGCGTGCCTGGAAGTCGGCAAAGCCGACATAGCCAAGCTTGGTCATCAGCCGCGTCACGCTCGGGTCGCTGACGCCAGCGCGCCGTGCCAGCCGGGTCGCGGTGCCCAGCCCCGACATCGGATAATCGGCGAGCAGGACCTGGACGATCTTCTCTTCCGCGGAAGTGAACGCCACGGTCGTATTGGCCAGTTCTTCGCGGATCGACATGTCATCGCCTATCGTCGACGGAAAGACAATTATCTTACAATTTCGCACATGTTTGTCAAATTTGGAACTTTTCTTACAGAACCATCGAGAGTTCGGCATGACTTGCAATCCCATGACAGCCAAGCCAGTCGTGCAACACATCCACGTCGGCTCGAACGAGGGCTTGCGTCTATCTGAAGCTGGCGATGGGCAGGAACTTGACCGCTGAACCGGTGAAGCGTCGGTGATCGGAGGTCTGTCCTCGCGGCTGGAATCCATCGAGATAGATGTGCTCCGGCGCTGTGCGGATGAGATTGGCGGCAATGACGGGCGCCGCCGCAGGGCTAGCTCCGCCGGCGATGCCACGACCCGTCTCAATCAGCCGGCCGGACAACGCTGCCGGCACGATGACCGCGGTAGCTTCGGGATCGAGATTTGGCTGGACACGGTCGGCCTTCGGGCTGGTCCTGACGCGATCTTCGGGCTTCGATTGGGCAACCGAGACCCGCTGGCCGGCCAACCCATTGTGGCCGTCATCGGCGTGGTTCAAGGCCAGCAAGGCAGCGACCGCATCGCCGGATTTGTCTGCGTCAGGCTGGCGCGTCGGCCTTGTCGGGCTTTCCGGCCGCCATGTCGGCAACGGGATGTTGAGCACCACCAGGTCCGGCGCGCCGCTCGCGGGGCCGGCATCCGACTTGCCCGAGGGAATTTCAGCATCGGTTGCTGCTGGATTGGCCAGCTCGGCCCGCGCCGTGGAAGCGTTGGCTGTTGCAAGTGGCGCGATTTGCGGGGTCGGAATGCTGGCCGTTGACCCGGTGCGCGGGGCGAAGGCTGGCAGCGGCACTGAGCCCGGCGCCATCGCCATCACGATCGCTTCAGGCGTCTTTCCCTCCGCTCCGATCGGCGATTCTTCGGCCCGATCGACGGAAGCCGTCTGGATGTCGGCGCGCTGGGCATCCTGTGGCGGCACGATTGCGATGCCGGCGGGCCTGGGTTCAACGGACTTGGCCGGCTTGCGTGGCGCCGGCACCGCTTCGGCGACATCATCGGTCTCGTCCGCGCCGCGCCCACCCAAAAGCGTCGCCAGCAGGCCGCGCGGCCTGCGGTTGCCGCCGTCGGCACTTGCCAGGTCGATGTTGGGCGTGCCGGCGCCCTTGCGCGATTTGTAGGCGGCAAACGCCTGCCCATAACCGGGCAGCGGTTTGCCGTCGCTCGGCACATGCAGCGTATTGCCGTTCGGGAATACCCTTGCGAGTTCCTGGCGGCTGATGCCAGGCCAATGCCGCACATTGCCGACATCCATATGTATGAAAGGCGAGCCGGAGGTCGGGTAATAGCCTACGCCGCCGCCCTGCATCTTGAGGCCGATGTCGCGCAGCTTCTTCAGCGGCACATCCGGCAGGAAGAAGTCCATCGCGCGGCCAACCATGTGTTGGCTTTCCCGAGCCACGCCCTTCGAGCGGCTGCGCAGCATGGCGTTCGTCGCTGGCGACCGATAGGCGCTGACCACGTGAATATAGGCTGTCGAGCCGCTGGCGCGATAGGCCTGCCAGACAAGATCGAGCAGGCGCGGATCCATCTTCGTCGGTTCGTTGCGACGCCAGTCGCGCAGCATCAAATTGATCTTCTTCAATCCCGCCGGATCATAGCGCCCATTGCGCTTGAACACGATTTCAGCCTTCTCGCCCGTATGGAGATGTTGAATCTTCAAAGCACGCGTCTCCGCGAACGCGCCGGTAACGAACAGACATAAGAACGCTGCCATGATGGCCGGCAGTGTCCAAAGACGGGAAGCACCGGGGGCGTTTTGCACGTTTTCGCTCACGTTCATGCCTTGCACGTTCTTTTGTTTCGGGCGGTTTTAGGTTCCGCCCAGATCAGGAGCCTTTCGGCCCTCTTCCTGACAAGCATGGACTTGACCGACGCAGACGGGCATCCATGCCACAATACGTCATGTCGATGAACAGCATCTTGGTTAACGAATCGTGTCTTGCCGGGAATGCGCTTCGGCTGGAGTTGCCTGTGGCAGCCATTTTCTGGAGCAATGCACCGCTGATGAGGTCCGCCAACACGACGGCCGCGCCGTTCCCGTGTAGCCGCCTCGCCCTTGCAAATGCAGAGGACGAATGTGCGGCAACAAGGATGTTGGAAACTGGTGCTGCGAGAGAGGATTGAACTCTGGTATATGTTAGTAAAATCAACGACTTAGTGGCCACTTTGTAACACTGTGACGTGCTTGGAAATGACCCAAAAAACCGCCCGATAAACCTAATGAACTTGAACCGTGAGGCAACGACGGCGCACAATCACTAGACCCAAACAACATGCCAGCGCGACGTTGATCAAAGCCAGTCCCGAAAACACAGCCTGCATGCCGAGGCTGCCCACGCGCTCCAATAGCAAAACACCGACAGACGGGGCCGCGGCCTGCGGGAGAACTGGCTGAGGACGAGCAGCACTGACTATGGCCCTCAGCGGAGTGCCGACGGAGGTCCACTGACCCGCTGCGATATACCTGCCAAGCCTGATTGCGGATCGCCGACGGAATCCAGCGCCATCAGAGGGTTGGGCCCTTGCGGCCGACCACAATCTCTCTGATTTTCGTCTTGGCCACCTTCCCATAACCGGATTTTGGCAGATCGCTCCAAAACAGATACCGCTTCGGCAACTTGTAGCGGGCAATCTTGTCCGTCAGCCAGGAATTGATGTCGAGTCTTGCGACGTCGGCGCCAGGTGCGGCGACGCAAACAGCAATCCCGATTTCGCCCCACACGGGATCGGGCACGCCCAACACAGCCACCTCATTGATGCCGGGATGCGCAAGGATCTTCTCCTCGATTTCGCGCGGGTAAATGTTCGAACCACCGGAAATATACATGTCCGACGCCCGGCCGGTTATAAATAGAAACCCTTCCTCATCCATGTGCCCAATGTCACCGGTGCAGAACCAGCCGTCTCGGAACGCCTTCGCATTTGCTTCCGGATTATTGAAGTATCCAGGAAAAACGGCCGGGCCGATGACGTGGATTTCCCCCGTCTCCCCGAGTGGGAGTTCGACACCATCGGGGGATTTGATGGCAATCTGCATCCCTGTTCGCTCGAAGCCGCAAGTGCCGATCTTCGCATCGGGACCGTCACCCAGTCGATGGTGGTTGGGCGGGAGAACCGTAATATTTCCTGTCACCTCGCCCAGCCCGAAATACTGGACCAGAACAGGCCCGAGCTTCGTCAGAGCGTGCTCTTGATCCATGCGATACATCGGGGCTCCGGCATAGATGACATGGCGAAGCGATGAGTGGTCATACCGATCTACATCAGGATGCTCGACGAGCATCTTGAGAATTGTGGGGACGGTGAAGATGTTGGTGATGCGCCACTTTTCGATCAGGGCCCATGCCGCTTCTATGTCGAAGCGGTCGGTCGCCAGCAGCACCGTCTTGGCGCCTCGCGCCACTTGTGTCAGCTGGTGGACGCCTGCGCCGTGAGACAGTGGTGCCACCACCAGCGATGCGTCGTCCTCTGTCGTCCCCGGCATGAGATCGCAAAGGTGGTTTGTAATGACGAACGCCATCTGGCCGTGCGTCAGCACTGCCGCCTTAGGCCGACCCGTCGTGCCAGAGGTGAATAGGAACCAGCAAGGGTCGTCCCGTTCAACTGCCGCCGTTTCGACCTGCCTACCGTCATGCTGCGAAACGACCTTGTCGTAGTCCGCACCGAAGGCAGCTTCGCCGATCGATATGAAGAAGCGCAGAGGCGCGCAGGAGGCAGCACAAGCGCTCTGGTGGTGAGCAAACATATTGCCGCAGATCATCCCCGCGGCGCCGCTTGCCTCTGCCTGGTAAGCCACTTCTTCCGGTGTCTGCCGGAAATTGGTGGGAGCCCAGACCGCACCGATGCGGAAGCAGGCGAACATTGACTCGAACATCTGGTTGCAGTTTTGCGACTGCACGAGAACGCGATCGCCTTTCTTGACCCCATAGGTCTCGGCAAGCGCAAAAGACATTGCATCGATCCGCCGATCAATTTCGCGCCATGTCCAACTCTTGGCTCCCCAGACAAATCCAATCCGTTCGGGAAATCGGCGCGCCGCCTGGGTGACGAAATGCGACAGGTTCATCACCCGCGTCGACACGGGTTCAATCGGACCTGCATTTCCTCCGTTCATCGCACCCGCTCCAAAATCGAGACGTAGTTTGTGACGGCAGCACCGCCCATGTTGAAGACACCGGCAAGGCTCGCATTCGAAACCTGCATGCCGCCGGCCTCGTTCATCAGTTGCTGTGCCGCCATCACATGCATGGAGACACCGGTCGCGCCGAGCGGATGGCCCCTCGCCTTAAGGCCGCCGGAAGGATTGACCGGCAGGCGGCCGGAGCGTTCCGCAATCCCTTCGCGCACGACGCGAAACCCTTGGCCTGGCGAGGCCAGGCCCATTGCCTCGTATTCGATCAGTTCCGCAATAGTGAAGCAGTCATGTGTCTCGACAAGGTCGAGATCATCAATTGCCAAGCGGGAGGTCCCAAGCGCCGATGCCCAGGCCCGCCTCGCGCCGTCAAAGGCGATTGGATCGCGCCAGCTCAGCGCCATGAAGTCGTTGGCATGGCTTCTGGCGCGAAATGCGATCGCACGAGACATTTGGGCCGCCGTCTCGTCGTCCGCTATGACGATGGCTACAGCACCATCCGACACCAGGGAACAATCCGTTCGCCGCAGAGGGGAGGCGACATAGGGGTTACGCTCCGATACCGTATTGCAGAAGTCGAAACCCAGATCCTTGCGCATATGCGCGACGGGGTTGCCGACCCCGTTGCGATGGTTCTTGGCGGCGATCATCGCCAGTTCCTCGGATCTGTCGCCATGCCGCTGGAAATAGTTCTGCGCGATGCCACCGAATACGCCCGCGAAACCGCCTTCCACGTCCGCCTCTTCCTTGCGATAGCAGCCGGACATCAGGACATCGCCAACCTCGCTGGAAGGCAGGCCGGTCATCTTTTCGGCACCAATCACCAAAGCGATCCGTCCGCGGCCGGCCTCGATGAAATCGAGTGCACCAAAAAGAGCGGCTGAACCCGTCGCGCAGGCATTTTCGAAACGCACAGCGGGGGTCGCGGCAAGGCCGTGATGACTCATACCGACAAGTGCCGCCTGAAAATCCTGACGCGAAAAACCGTTGTTGTAGACGCCAACGAAGATCCCGTCGACGTCGGAGGGACCGACGCTGGCATGGCCGAGCGCCGGCCCAACGACTTCCGCCATCAACGTTTCGGTGTCGGGGGCCGCGGACTTCCCGAAATTGCTGTGGGCCCAACCGATCATCTGCGCTTTGGCCATGCCTCTTCCTTTCGGCACTCGACGAGCGCCGTTCAATCAGCAAGTTCTCTGATTGCGGCAAACGCTGCCGCCATTACGTTCAGGCGCTCGCGCGCAATCCCGGCTGCGCCGAAATCTCGCTCTCGAAAGCGCGGATGCCGGCGGTGAACGACTCCATCATTTCCTCGATTTCAGCTTCGCTGATCGTCAGCGGAGGACAGACCATCAGCCATTCTCCAAACGAACCGCCGGCCGTGCGCCGCGAGAACAAGAGCAGTCCGTGGTCGCGACAGATCATTCCTATCCGCTCGCTCGCCCGCATTTCCGCCGCGAACGGCTCCTTGGTGACTTGGTCCGCGACGATCTCTACGGCCATGTGCAGGCCAAGTCCGCGAATGTCGCCGATGATGCCGGTCTTGCCCTTGATGTCCTCCAATCGGGAATTGATCAGCGCGCCCAAATTCCGCGCCCGCTCCATGAGACCGTCTTCCTCGACAACCGTCAGAACCATGTCGGATGCAGCACAACTGACTGGATTGGCTGAATAGGTGTGGCCGTGCTTGAAGCCGCCCGAACGGCGCACATCGCTCACCATGTCTGCCGACGCCAGGACCACGCCGAGTGGCGCATAGGAGCCGCTGACGCCCTTTGCGAGCGTGACGATATCGGGCCGGCAATCCGGCCAATGATGACCGGCGAGGAACTTGCCCGTCCTGCCAGCGCCGCTCATGATCTCGTCGTAGATCAGCATTACGCCATAGCGGTTACAAATCTCGCGGATGCGGGTGGAATAGCTGTCCGGGGAAACCAGGGCTCCGGTCGATACGCCGCCGACCGGTTCGATCATGAAGGCGAGGATGGTTTCGGGACCTTCGCTCAGGATCGTTTCTTCCAGCTGCCGAACACAACGGTCGACGACATCCTGCTCGCTTTCGCCGGCGGGGCGCCGATACATCAGCGGCGCGTCGATCTTGGGCATTTCGACAAACATCGGGCGGTAGGCGGCCGCGTAGTCAGGGTCACCGGTAATGCCCAGAAGCGCCGTTGTCGCCCCGTGATAGGAAGGTATGCGGCTGATGATCTTGAAGCGCGATGCCTGACCTCGCGCCACCGCCACCTGACGGGCGAATTTGATCGCGGCCTCATTGGCCTCCGAGCCGCCGGAGACGAAGAAGGCAGCGCCATAGTTCCAATTGCTGAGGCGCTCGAGCCTGTCGGCCAGCCGCTCGTTGGGGTCGTTGTCCCATCGCATACTGTGAGCATAAATAATGCGCCCCATCTGGTCGCGCATCGCTTCCAGGACCCTGGGATGGGCATGGCCGACATTGACCGAAATGGCACCCGACGATCCATCGAGCAGACGGCGACCGGTGCTGTCCCAGATATATACGCCCTCACCACGGACGACTTTCGGGAATTCTTTCGTGCCTTCGGGCGTGATGAAATGCTGATAGCGCAGTGTCATGAGTATCCTCGCACTGTTGCCTGCTTGGGGGTCCTTTCAGGACTGTTTGGCAGGGTAAGAGAAACCATTGAGTGGGGAATTCGCCGTTAGCAGCCTGGGGTCGGGATCGGAGCCGAACAGCATGCGATGGCGGGTGAAGGCCAGGAGTTCCGCCACGTGCTCGTCATTACGCGGATCGTCGGGGAACGCCGCGCCGAAGATTTCGTCGACATAGATGCGGGTCATTATCTCGTCGGCGAACGCGCTCGTTGCATGCCCAATGAACCGATCGAACGCGGCGGGCACCGGCTGCTTCGCATGATCCCTGGCGATTGCCGAAAGTATTTCGGCCCATTGCGCCGTCAGCTTCAACCAGACCGCGTTGGCTTCCGCGTCCTGCCGCTTCATTTGGAACAGCGATCGAAAGAACATCCGGCGGCGGCGGAAAGCTCCGACGATCTCGATGAATGTCGCCTTCATCTGGGAGAACAGGTCGACAAATTCGTCGCCTTCGGGAATTGCTGGCGCGATGTCGACGGCGGCGAACTCCGAGAAGACCTCAAGCACCAGGTCACGGATGCTGTCGAAATGCAGGTAGAATGTTCCTGCTGCGACCTTTGCCTTGCCGGTGATCGAGCCAATGGTAAGGCTGGCAAGGTCGCTTTCCGTCAAGCAATCGAGAGCCGCCCGCTTCAGCTTTGCGCGCGTGCGCGCGCTCTTGCCTTCGCCACCCCCGCCCTTGATCTGCGCATTCAGCGCGGCGACGTAGCGATCACCCAATGCCAAATGCGCTCCCGCAGTAGCCGCTTGGCTCCGGCCTGACGAGGTTGCAGTCGGCGAGGCACTTGGCGCGTTCCGATCCGTCATCTTGTCCCTCATCAGGAAGCCGCCGCCAAGAGCGTGCGGTCAGGCAGTGCCTCACCGACCAGTCTCTCGAATTGGCCGGCAAGCTCGGCCAGGTCGAGCGCTGCTTTCTTCTCGCCCGATAGATCCATCACCACCTTGCCGCGATGCATCATCAGCACGCGATCGGTATGGCTGAGCGCGTGACCAAGGTCATGCGTGACCATGACCGTCGTGATGCCTTGCGCGCGCACTATCTCCCCGGTTACGTCAGCAACGATTTTCGCGCGCTTGGGGTCGAGCGCCGACACGTGCTCATCGAGCAGCAGAACACGCGGATTGCGCACCGCGGCCATCGCCATCGCCACTGCCTGGCGTTGCCCTCCGGACAGAGTGCCCGTCGATTCGCCAAGTCGGTCTTCCAGTCCCATGCCAAATCGCTGAAGCGCGCTTCTCGCGGCGAGCCTCACGCCATTGCGGTCATAGCGACGTAGGCGGAAGGCACGCTCCTTGCCCATCACGGCGAGCGCAAAATTCTCCTCGATACTGAGTGAGGACAGCACGTTGTGCTCGGGGTTCTGGCGAACGAGGGCAATCTTGGAAGCCCTCTGCCACGAAGGCTTTTCGCTCATGTCCTCATCGTCAATGGAGAGTAACCCTTCATCTAGGAGCAGCGTCCCCATCAGGATTGAGAGCAGGGTGGACTTTCCAGCACCGTTGGATCCGATTAGCGCAACGTAGGAGCCGCGCGCGATATCAAGGGTCAGATCATCCAGTGCGGTGAAGACTTCCTTTTTGCCAAGGCCGGCAAAGCGTTTCGTCGCGTGGCGAAGACGTATCGCTGGTGGTGCGCCACCAATGCGTCGCTCAGAGAAGGGTGGTGACACGATCATTCTCCAAGAATTGCACATGTTTGCGCCGACGGGCACGCCAGCCTTCGAACCCGGAAATCGTAAGCGTGCCCTTGCCGTGGATGCGGGCCGCAATAAAGGCGAAGACCAGCAACGCCGTGATCAGCCGAACGGAGTTCGGCGGAATGCCCAACCTCAGGCTCAGCGCCACGATGCAGCGATAGATGATCACGCCCATGATCACCGAAGCGATGCCGACGGCGACCTTGTCGGAGCGAATGACGCTTGTCCCGATCGTCAGGGCTGCCAACCCAACGACGATGACGCCGCCCTGGATGGAAACGTCCATGAAACCCTGGCTCTGCGCCACCAGCGCGCCCGAGGCAGCGGCCAGCGAATTGGCCAACATCAGGCCAAGCACCTGGTGCATCTCGGTGCGGATGCCCAGGCTGCGCGCGGTTTGTATGTTCAAGCCGCTTGCGCGTGTCGCAAGGCCGTAGCCAGTGTGCAGAAGCCAGACCAGGAATGTCGCAAAAATCAACGTCACGGCGCCCGCCACTAGGATCGAAGCGGGCTGGTTGTGCAAGCCCAGAGCCTCGGCCCAGGTGAAGAGCGTAGCAACCCGCACGAGAGAGACATTGCCCGTGCCCATCACCGCGATGCTGACGGACCACGCTGCCGTGGTCATCAGGATGCCGGCAAGCAGAACGTTCATCTGCAGGATCACATGCAGCAGCGCGGTCACAAGGCCGGCAAGGGCGCCGGCACACATGCCGAGCAGCAGCGACGTAACCGGATCGACCCCCATGAGGAGACTGCTTGCCGCGGCCGCACCGCCAAGGCCGAAGGAGCCTTCAAGGGTCAGATCCGGCAGGCTCAGCACGTTGATCGCGAGGTAAATCCCCAGCGCCAACGGTCCGTAGAGGAGCCCGATCTGGGCTCCGATGACAAGCACATCGATCAGCATACGACGCCTCAGTAGGTTTTGACCGCCGAGGTCATCATAGGCTCGGGGATCTTGAGCCCCAAGGCGTCGGCTTCGGTCTTGTTGATCTCGAAGCCGGCAATCTTGGGAATGACAACCGGCGTCGTGGCGGGGTCAGCACCCTTCAGCACCGCCACGACAAGGTCGGCTGCCTTCTGCCCGACAGTGACGTAACTGTAGCTGCCAGCCAGGATCGCGCCGCCTTTGACCGCATCGGATGTGCAGCCGAACACGGGAAGCCTGGCATCCTTGGCAACCTTCAGGGCGCCGGCCATGCCCGAGATCGTCGTCGTGTCGCAGGGAAACTCGATCGCCTGGACGCGTCCAACGAGCGACTGCGCGGCTTGCGTGGTTTCGCCAGCATTGGCGATCCCGGCGGTCACGTGCTTCAACCCCTTGGCTTCGATATGCGCGACCGCGCGCGCCGCCAGCGGATCGCCTGCGGGATCGCCGACCTTGTAGATGAGCCCGATGGTCTCAATCGTCGGCAGGATTCCCAGCATGCCGTCGATTTCCGATTCGACGGGAAGAGGATCCGAGACTCCTGTCATGTTGCCGCCTGGCTTTTCAAGGGACTGAACAATGCCGGCCTCGACGGGCGTCGACACGCCGACGAACACCACTGGCACAGTCTTGGTGGTCTGCTGTATTGACTGAGCGGCGGCGGTGCCGATGACCACGATTAGATCACAGTCACCACTCGCAAATTGCTGCGCGATCGTCTGCTGTGTCGCCGCATCGGCCTCGGGGTTCTGGATGTTCTGAACGACCTTATCGCCCCCTGCAGTTTTTAGACCTTCACTCATGCCCTTCAGAATGTCATCGATGACAGGTGCCGAGGCATACCTGTTGACACATATGGTCTTGCCCGAGAGCGCTGCATCCTCCGCTTTCGCCGCCCCTGAGGCTGCGAGTGTTAAACCTGCAACCGTCGAAAATGCGATTAGTGACTTCATGTCAGTTCCCCATGGTTGGCCGCCTTGCCAGCAGCACTTCTGTTCCGATTATGAAACTGAATGCACTTTCATAATTTGTCAATCGAGTTCCATAAAAATGTATGAGAGAGGGTTGATCGCGAGTTTCAAATCTGCAAACGTCTGAGGATTGAATTCTTGTATTAATTAATCGAATCAATAGCTTAAATACTATTTTGTAGCATCATGACGACCGCCAAAAATGACCGCGCATGGCCTTTAAATCGATGGCCGGGTTTGCTTCCATGAGGCATTTTGTTTCAACCTCTAGTAACGTCGGCTCAATAGAAGCTGGGCGCGCCGCCTACGTTTTCGTAGACTTCCGCATCCGCTTCGCGACCGCAACGCCAACTGACGCTGAACGACGGATCCATTCACAACGGCTGTTCACGCCGCCAAATAGCGGCCGAACTCATCCCTTCGCATCCGACCTTGGGTGACCAGTCGGCTGAGTGTCCCAGGGACGGATGTCAACTTCATCCCCGGATTGTCCTTTTCGAGGATGTCTTTGACTTCGGCAGACGATAGAGGCCGCGGACTTTCTGAAACTGCCCGAAGACAAAGTTGCAGAATCTGCCCATGTCCGGCTCTCTGCGACGTTTCATTTAGACCAAGGAACGCCTCGAGCTGTTCCTTCCTCGCTTCGAGCGCTTCGATCTCGTCATTCACTCGCTCAAGTTCTGCCACCGCTTCGTCGTGCATCGTGGCTTCTTCAGCGGCAATCCGCTCTCGCTCGTCGCTGAGGCGGCGCATCTTCTCGGATAAGGTTTCCATGTCTGTCCTCTCAGGCTGTGGCGCGCGAACTTGTATCTGCCACGTCACCTTGTAGGGAAAGAAGACGCTTTGCGATTAGCTTTTCACGAGCAGCCACGAATTCCGGCAGCATTCGTAGGTCCCATAATTGCCGGTCTTCTGGGATCAGATGGCGGTCTAGGAACGAATGATCCCTCGTCTGGATCCACTCCTCGAACTTCTGATTGGTCTTGATGAGATTGTCGTGCGAAGTGAGCAGCTGCAGATTTCCTATTCTGTCTGCTGTTTCAAGAATTTCGTCGACGCGGGATGAGTGGATATTCATTCCCATCAACGTGCGCCGATTGATCAGCGACTTAGGGAAAATATGATCGAGATGATGGGGAATCGCCCCCCAGTTCTTGTCATCGTAGAGGAGCGACAGAACGAGAAAAGTCGGCTTCTGCCCATATTTGATTTCAATGACGTTTGCCAGCGATTCAGCGTTAATGTTGGCAGCCCGCTTTCGCTGTTTGGTCAACGCCGAATAAAGCTCGGTGAGCGGGAATTCCTTGTCCACAGTCAGCGATGAGTGGATTGTGTTGCGCGACGCTCCGATGGTGCCGTCCGAATTTCCGCCGAAGACCCCGTTCAACAGTGATGATACCAACCATCGCCTTATCCGCTCGGCGTTGCGACTATCAAACGCTGTGCTGCCCTCCAGCAAATCCGTGTCGATCTTGTAGAGATAGTAGGCGATGGGAAGCAGGGCGTTCAAACTGGTGAGGGTCTCGCGATCGATGCCGAAACGGTTCACGAGAAGGAATGTCCGCCGCAATGCCGCTTTGATGCGTGGCCAGTTTTTCCGCATGATCTCAAGGTTATGGCTTGTGAAGTTCTTTACCTGGTAAACATGATCTAAGTCCGAGAGCAGCAGGCAACCCTTCATCACGAAATCTTTGTTTACTTCGTTCTTCTTATCAAGCCGGGTGTTTAGCATATCAACGAAGCTATAAATCTCCTCGCGCGCCGAAATGTCCGCCCACTTCGACGATATCATCGACAGCATGAGGTCCGATTTGCTTAGCTTCGTGCCGCCATCGTTTGCCCGCACGAAAATACCCAAGACCCGATCATAGTCCTGATCCTTTTCTGTGTAGTAGCAGATGATCTCATCCTTCCACACCATGCGGTGGAGCCGGGTGAGATTTCGATTGACTGTCTTCTCATCCAAGCGCGAAGCCGTTTCTGGCAGCCTATCGACCAAGTTGTCCTTGTATCTGTCGAACGCGTCATCGCCGGGGTAGTTTAGAATTTCGCCCACCTTGATCCAGAACCTGCCCGGAACGGATGGCGGCGCATTCTCGAAAAGCTCGAAGCCGTAGGGATTTTCAATGCCCTCTTCAGCATTGTCGTCGGTCGCTGACCGGGTTGGGTCTTTGAGTAAGTCGATATAAAGGCGTTTCCGCAGCCAGGCGGATGGGCTGTCCCAGTGCTTATTTTTGGCTTTGACCGTAAAGGATCCGCGCAACCCGATCAGCAGCGACGTGAGCCGCTGCTGGCCATCCAGCACGAGAGTGACGTCTCTGCCATCGGTCTCAGCGATCTCATTGTGAACCTCGCCGTAGCGGAAATTCTCTGCGAACTTATAAATCTGCCAATTCGGCTTGTTCTCCGGAGCCACATCCCAGAAGAGGAATGAACTGATCGGATAGCCCTTCATCAATGAATCGAACAGAGATAGCACCTGCTCTGCATTCCAGACAAATGGACGCTGGATGGCGGGCAAGAAGTAAGAGCGATTTATCTTATCAATCGTGCTGGCGACTGTTGTGGCCGTGTAAGGCATTGCTAGATTGATCCAATGGAGCTGTTTGGTTTCGGGATTTCATCGGCGAGCTGCGGTGGTCGATGTAATGAAGCTGTCGTAAGATGTCGTGGACATCTATTAGATGAGCGTATTGTGGACGCGTAAAGCTGATACCAACGGAAGCTCTTCGCGGTTGAACGTATCCGGGTTCAGGATGGAAACAACATCTCGATGAACGTCCACGATATCGTCCACTTCGATCATGTCACTTGGGTCGTCACAGGAGAAAATAATCTGATTTTCAGAGTCGGAAATGCAAATTCCAAGAATTATCTTGAGGCAAGGAACGCTCCACACTTCGGTTACGCGAACCAAAATTGAGCCTATGCCATTTTTAGATCTTCCAGATATCCCTCTAACAGCAAAGCCCACTGAGCCAGCAGCTTGAGCAAGCCGCCTTGTTCGCGTCGCGCTGTTGAATACGTCTGGCGTCACCCGGTTCGACGATATCTTATTGGGGCGAGTGTCGGTGCAACCATGCTTGGGCCAGTCACCGCCAAGATCGTCAAAAAATACACGAGAGCCAAATACGTTTTGGTAGAAGTAAACACTGGCACCACAGACTGGACAGTGGGCATTTGGGTTTACCAGGCAAGCGGCTTGGCGTCTCTCAGTGACAAAATAATCCCTGAGAAGATTCCTTTCGAGCTTATGAGGCTCTGCACGAACCGCTATCGACGCCATGTGGCCGCCATGCCCACCGCCAACACACCAACCACAAGTGCAATTAGAGTAGTGATTATGACCTGTCACAACTTGCGTTCCACTAAAGCGGTGAATCGGAATGATCCGGATGAGTTAGCCACAGTCATGCGACCGCGTGGCTTCCGACAACCTCTGATAGTGCCGTTTCTTATCATAACCTGGCGGGTTCAAAGTCAGTGCTTCTAGCCCGGGGATTTCAATCCTCGCGCATTTCTCCCCATGCTCGTTGCCCGACCCGATGATTTCACCAAAAGCATGCTTTGCAGCCTGAATCTGCAATGTCGTAAGTCGCTGCTGGCCGTCGATGACTTCCCGCCTCGTCACACGTCCGCTGTGTGTGTCGGTCTGCTCAAGCACGACCGTGCCGAGGACATTGCCCGCCACCTTCGTGACAAGGCTATCCGCCAAGTGAGAAAGATCGTCCCAGAGCGGCTCCCACTGTTCTTCCTTGCCCCACACATGGGGCCGTTGAAACAAAGGCACCAAATGTCTCGTTTCAGTTCCAAAAATGTTGGCAAGTGGATGGTAGGCAGGTTGCATTTCGAATCCCCCCAGATTCTTTCCATTTATTGGGTAATCTAGACCATATAGGGCTGATCATTAGCAACGGTATTCGCCCACTGGGATACTCTTTGCTGCTCGTCTCGCAGAAATTCGTGACGGCCCACCGGGACGGGGACCCCGAGTCCACGCGCAACGGACGAAGCCGGCCAGACTTTCTGGCTTCGGGCTTGGTGATGCTTAGCGAGCATCTGAGCTTCTTAGATGACGACAAGTAGCGCCGTCCCGATGCAAGCATGTCGATCCGCGAGGGGGCCGGTAGCGCCCAATGACACTAATCCGGTCCGTCGACGTTAAGGCGATGGCTGGCCCGGAAGCGACCGCCTCTACGCTCCGCGGAAGATCCGCTCGGCATCGCCAACCATCGCATTTACATCGATCTTCTCGCCCGCCTCAAAAACGAAGGCTGGGAACCGTTCCACATCTTCTGAACTGGCGATCTTAATGACCCGGCTTCGTGTCAGATTGAGGCGCCATCCATGTGCTGCAGCCGCAAGTATTACTGACCGGATGTTGCCAAATGAGGGAAACCGACCGGTGAGAACGGGCTTGGCTTCCAATGTGCCCCAGCACGCCAGTTTCGAATGTATTCCTCAAATTGCGCGGCGAAGTCGTCCGAGCAACCAGGGCAAAAAGCACTTCGTCCTATGGTTTCGATGGTGTGGGGAGTTGTAGACGACCGAAATCGAGATAGGTCAAAACCGAAATTGCAAACGACGACCTCGCACTTCTCGTCATCAGCCGCCGCGCTCAGGTAGTCCAACGCCTTAACATCGATGTCAGAGACCGTCCGGGAAATCGCCACAAGCGCCTCTTCAGCGTCTACCCCTTTTAGCCGCGTTCCAGGAAAATTGGTTCTCACAAACCTTAGAAAAGTTCCAGTTCCACATCCCATTTCCACGATGGATTGTGGGCGCCAATGTGCGATCTCTGACTGAAGCCAATCGAATGTCGCAACATATCGAGCACGATCCTGCGAGAATAAAATGTTCGCCTGCCTAGCGGTTCTCGGCAGCTGGTAAAGCACGGTCGAAGGGATGCCACCTAGATGTATAGCTTCCCAAGTTCTGCGAATGTCAGCAGCATCTTCCGGCGAAAATTCTTTCAGAAATAAGCGATCCAGCTGGCCGGGCTTCTTGTCGAACACAAACCCTTCTTTGCCCAAAAACGCACGCGCGCCGATCCGGTCCTGAGCCATGCGCAGGACTCCTGTTTTAGCCGTCCTTTAGCGGTCGCATACGACCCGTCAATGCAAGTATGCGACCTGCGGCCTTGCGCCTCATCTTGATTTGGCACGTTCGCCGGCAAACTTGCCGGCGAAAAAAACAGGTCTTGCATTGCGCTTTGGAGTTCTGTTCAATGTGAGCTGCATAGGGGAGTTGTCGTGGGCAGTTTTGATTTCATTGCTAGCGCAAAAGGTGACGCCGGTTTCCGTGAGGGAGCTAAGGGCACTCATACCAGCCGGACCATAATGGTCGCAGAACTCGAGCGTGTGCTTCGAGAGGGTTCATCTGGCCAGGCTTTGGACAAAATCGTCATCGAGGACAATCTCTTGGAGAAGGCGACTACGTCTGGTCGTGCCTTGACCCTACAGAGATTGAAGGAGCTCTACGGTCTTGATCAGTCGATCCCAATATTTCGGACACTCTCCACTCTATGGACCCTCGACGCAAAATCCCTTCCTCTTCTCGCCCTTCTCGCGGCCCTGGCTAGAGATCCGCTTCTGCGCGCGACTGCAAAGCCGATTGTTAGCCTCCCAGTTGGTTCTGAGCTCATGCGCGATTCGATCAGAAACGCCATATCTGCAGCTGTCGGGAACCGGCTGAACGAGGCTACCTTAGACAAGGTCGTGCGCAACGCCTCCAGCTCTTGGGCGCAGTCCGGCCACCTGATCGGGCGCACTTTCAAGAGGCGGGTTAGTGTCGCTGCCACGCCGGCTGCGATGGCGTTCGCAATCTGGCTCGCGCAAGCCGCAGGGTTCACGGGTGAGGAGATTCTGTCCAGCGGCTGGGTCGCTATCCTCGACCTAGAGCCAGCGGAGATAAGGACTATGCTGGAGCGGGCTCGAGCCGCTGGGCTCGTTGACGTTCGTCAGCTCGGTTCGAGGTTAGAGATCGATGCCTCCCGCCTCTCCAGTTTGGGAGCGTCCGCATGATGTCGAAGATCGATCGCTTAGCCAACGCCTTCGCGGCCCACGTCGCGATCGGCTGGCCGGCCAGCTCCTCCGGGGCCCAGCGAGTAATTATGGTGGTCTACGATCCGACCGATGAACGGGCGCTACGCCGCAAACTCGACCTTTTCTCTCAAAGCGCTCGCGCCGCTGGAATGTCTTGGAAAGCTCTCGATCTCACTCCAGTGATCGCGGAATGGCTTGCAGGACACCGCTACAGGGACGTCTACTTCGCTGAGCCAGATGAGCTGGCCTCGGCAGGCGAGGACCGGGTTGCCGCTGCAATTGCCGCGAAGATCCAGGGAGAGCTCGCGGCCGACAGTCACGACGCCAACGCAATTCTCGCTGTGCACGGTATAGCCGCCCTCTACGGTTTCGCCAGCGTGTCGGACGTCATCTCTCGTGTGGAACATGCGATCCGCGGGCGCCTGCTCATATTTTTTCCCGGCCGAGTTCAGGACGGCCGCTACAGGCTGCTCGATGCGCGCGAAAGCTGGGACTATCACGCCGTGTCTATTACGCTGGACGATACCGGAGACGTTCGATGAAGTTGATTGCCGAAGTCCTCGACCGCGACCCGAGACAGAACCGTCTGATCAACAACGGCCAAGCGCGCATCGGCTCCGACGAGGCTGAGTCGCGCGGCGAACTCGAGAGCTTCGTCTGCGAGGGACGCTACGACGATGGGATCGTGCGCATCGTCGAGACCTTCGTCCGTGATCTCAGCAAGTCGAGCCAGCAGGCTTCTTGGGTCAGCGGCTTCTATGGCTCGGGCAAATCGCATCTGATCAAGATGCTGGCCTTCTTATGGGAGAACCGCCCCTTGTCCGACGGGATGACGCCGGTTCAGCTAGTGCCGCACCTCCCGGACAACGTTCGAGCAGCGCTAAAGGAGCTCGACCAGGAGGCGACGCGTGCCGGCGGCACTTTCGCCGCTGCAGGATCGATGCTGTCAGGGCAAGCTGAGCGGCCGCGTTATTCGGTTCTGTCGATCATGCTAAAAGCAGCCGGCCTGCCCGGAGATTTCGGGCTTGCGCGATTTATGCTGTTCTTGAAGGATCGAGCGATCGAGAGTGAGGTCAGGGCGGCGATCGAGGCGAAAGGGAGCACCCTTGAGCAGGAGGTGGAGGACCTCTTCGTCAGCCCGCTTATTGCCGATGCGCTAATGTCGGTCGACCGGACACTCGGGTCGACGACGAAGGAGGTTCGCGACGCAATACGCGCGCAGTTCCGCTCGCCCGACTACGACATTTCGAAGGATCAGTTCACAGATTCCGTGCGGCGCGTCCTGAAACTCCAGAGTCGGAACGACCGGCTTCCGCTGACGTTGATCGTGCTCGACGAAGTGCAAATCTATATTGGAGAAAGCCAGGACCGGGCCGGTGCCATGGCCGAGATCGCTGAAACCTTCGCCAAGGAATTCGGCTCAAAGGTCATGCTCGTGGGTGCAGGACAGAGCGCGCTGACGAGCATACCACAGCTCATCCGGCTTCTCGATCGATTCACGGTCCGCGTGCAACTCGACGATGCCGATGTTGAGACTGTGACCCGAAAGGTCCTTCTTCGTAAAAAGGCGAGTGAACGTGACACGGTGGCTAAGGCGCTTGACGCGAATGCTGGCGCAATTTCCAGGCAACTTCAGTCGACCCGCATCGCGGAGCGACCCGAGGACCGCACGATCCGAGTCGATGATTATCCGCTACTTCCTGTGCGCCGCCGTTTCTGGGAAGCTGCCTTCCGCGCTCTTGACCGGCAGGGCACACAGGCGCAGCTGCGCTCCCAACTCCGCATCTTGCATGATGCTCTGGGCGACATTGCCAATCGGCCATTGGGCGCAGCGGTGGCGGGTGATGTCCTCTATGACGCCCTGAAGGCTGCACTTGTCCAGTCAGGCGACCTGCCGCGCGACGCCTACGAGCGCATCGAGAGCCTGCCAAAGGAGTATCCGCAAGATGGCGATCTCCCACGCCGCATCGCCGCGCTCGCCTACCTAATTTCCCGACTGCCTCGCGAGACGGGCGCCGACATTGGTGTGCGCGCAACGGCCGAGCATCTCGCGGACCTTCTCATCGATGACCTCAAAGCTGACCAAGGCGCTTTTCGCGCTCGCGTGCGCGAGCTCATCGAGCGAATGGTGAAGAACGGTGACCTCGTGTCGATTGGCGAGGAGGTTCGCATCCAAACTGCTGAAGGACGGGCGTGGGAGCAGGACTTTCGGAGATACAAAGGCCAATACGCCAACGACTTCTCGGCAGTGGGCGACAAGCGGGAGGCGATCCTCGCCGAGGCGCGGGACGCCGTCCTTGCCACGGTATCCCGCCTCCACGGGGAGGCGAGAGTTCCACGCCGCCTAACCCCGCATCTCGGCGAAAAGGCTCCTGCGGGCGACGACCGCAACGTGCCGCTTTGGGTCCGCACCGGCTGGCAGGTTTCGGAGAAAGATGCGCGCGATGCCGCCCGGGCACAGGGCTCGCAAGACGGCATCGTCCACCTTTACATACCGAAGTCGTCGAACAATGACCTTCGTGACGCGATAGTCGACATGCTTGCGGCGCGTGCTGTTGTCGGACAGCGTGGTGGTGGGCATGGTCCGAGCGGAGACGAGGCGCGCCGGGGCATGGAGACGCGCGAGGCCGCGGCGCTTGAGCGCGCAACGGACCTCGTCCGGCAGCTCGTTGACAATTCAGTCGTTCTCGTCGGTGGTGGCGCCGAGATGAGGGAGGCGACGCTCGCCGCCCGGCTCGACGCAGCGAACGAGACTGCGCGCAAGCGCCTTTTCCCCCGCTTCAAAGAGGCTGACTTCCAGGCCACGTCTTGGGAGAAGGCCATCCGGGTTGCTCGTGAGGGTGGCGAGCAGCCTCTTTCGGCAATCGGCTTCTCGGGCGATGCCGACCAGCATCCAGTTGGTCGAGCGATCCTCGCCGAGCTCGGGGCCGGCCGCACCGGCTCCGAATTGCGTCGAACCTTCGAGCGCACGCCCTACGGTTGGCCGTCCGAGGCAGCCGATGCCGCGCTCGTTGCACTTGTGCGGCTTGGTAAGCTCAAGGCAACGGTGAATGGCGAGCCGGCCGCACCGCAGGTGCTCGACAAGCCAACGATCGGCAGAGCGACATTCCAGTCGGAAGACGTGCAGATCGGTCCGCGCGACAAGATCAAGCTGCGCGGCTTCCTTCGCACGCTCGTCCCCGATGCGGGCGATGACGATCTCGCGGGATCAGGCAAGAACTTCGTGCGCGCCTTGCGTCGGCTCGCCGAAAGCGCGGGCGGCGAGGCACCGCTGCCAGCCGCGCCGCGCTTGACTTTAGAGGACGAGGCGCAGGCGCTCGCCGGCAACGCGCTGCTCGCCCATCTCCTGAGACATCGGGATGAGATCGAGGCGGCGATCAAGCGCTGGCACGATCAGGCCGCACTCAAAGATCAACGCCTTGCGCGCTGGAGTCTCGCCACGCGCCTGGCACGGCACACGGAGGGTATCCGGGAGGCCGACGGCGATCGGATCGAGATCGAAGGCGTGCGCCAGGGCCGGCAACTACTCGAACCGCTAGATCCGCTGACACAGCCGATTGCCGATCTACGGCAGGTCCTTGTGCAGCGCATCACCACGGCGCACCGCCTCCTCTCCGAACGCATCCGTGAGGTGCTCGCCGAACTTGCCCAGCTCCCCGCCTATGCAGATCTCGAAGCAGGCGTCAAGGAGGCACTCAACCGCGAAGTTGAGCTAGTGATCCCAAGCGCACCACGCACGGAAGACGATGCGGCGCTCGCTGATACGCTCGATCGCATGCCACTCTCCGCTTGGCGCGACGCCATCGACGCCGTCCGCCAGCGCCAGGCCAATGCCGCCGAGAAGGCTGCGCGACGTGCCGAGCCTACTGTCCAGACCATAACACTTGAGCGCGCCACTTTGCGCACGCCTGAGGACGTTGAAACCTGGGTATTGCGGCAGAAGGAGAAACTGCTGCAAGCCATTGCGCGCGGCCCAACCCTCGTCAGCTAGACCGTCGCGTCAGAAGGAGATCGCCGTGCCGATTGCGCTAAATAGAGAGATTCGCAAGATCCTAGAGGTTGTTGTGCGCAAGGCGCGCGACGAAGCCGAGGGGGGGTCGGAAACGGCTTTGCGCCAACTGGGCGTGGCCGATCCGAAGCGCCCATCTTGGCTATCGGAAGCCGACGCTGCCTTGCGCGTTCGGCTGCGCGCTCACGCCAAGACGTTGGGCGATCCGGTAGACACGGGCGAGCCAGCTAGGATGCCGCGCTTAATCCGCGAGATGGCCTATGCCCATTGGCACCGGACGCTCTTCGCNAGTTCAGACGTGTGCTCTTCCGATCTTGAATTTGCAGGGCCGATGCTGCCGGCGATCTTTCCGAAGGACGATCCGGTGCTTGCGGTGGCGCTACCGCCCGAGACACGACAGCGCCTGTCGGAGCTCGTCGAAGGGCTCCCCGCTCAGACATTCAAGGCGGACGACTCGCTAGGCTGGACCTATCAGTTCTGGCAGGCAGACCGAAAGAAAAAGGTGAACGACAGCGAGGTCAAAATTGGTGCGGACGAGCTTCCTGCCGTCACGCAACTCTTCACCGAGGACTACATGGTCCTCTTTCTGCTGGAGAACACGCTCGGCGCCTGGTGGGCGGGAAAGAAGCTCGCCGAGAATCCCGATCTCGCTCGCGACGTTGCCGACGAGGATGAGTTGCGTCGCAAGCTGTCACCGCCAGGATACGCGTGGACGTATCTGCGTTTAGTGCGCGACGGCGACGTCTGGCGCCCAGCGGCGGGTGCCTTTACCGGCTGGCCGACGCGAGCCGCGGACATCACTATGCTAGATCCCTGTATGGGCTCGGGTCACTTCCTGGTGTTCGCGCTCGACATGCTTGTCGCTTTGCGCAAGGCGGAGGAGAACCTCGACGACGAAGCTGCGGTAGTTGCCGTCCTGCAGGACAACCTCCACGGCTTGGAGATCGACCCACGCTGCACCCAGATCGCCGCATTTGCCCTGGCCCTCGCCGCATGGAAACGCCTCGCCGGTGTGCGCCCTTTACCCGCCCTGCATCTCGCCTGCTCGGGCCTGTCGCTCGGCATGGGAAAGGAGGAGTTCGTCCGTCTCGCCGAGAAGATCGCCGCAGCGGAGGGCTTCGCCGGCGGCCGGGCGGATCTCCTCGGCCGCTCGCGGAACCCGATGGAGGAGCAGGCCCTCGCCCGCCGCCGCGGTGGCCTCGAACACCTCTACGACCTTTTCGACCAAGCCCCGATCCTCGGCTCCCTAATTGATCCGCGCCGCGCGCTTGGCGACTTCGGCACGCTCTTCTCTGAAGGTTTCGACGACCTTGCAGCGATCATCGGCAAGGTGCTTGAAAGCGCCGACCGCGATCCTGAAGTCCGCGAGGCAGCTGTGACAGCGCAAGGACTGGCGAAGGCAGCAGAGCTGCTTTCGCGACGATTTACACTGGTTGCGACAAACGTCCCATATCTGGGCCGCCGCGACATGGAAAGCGAGCTCAAGGTCTACGTCGACAAGATACATCGCGAGGCCAAGGGCGATCTGGCTACGTGCTTTATCGATCGGATGCGTGGTCTTGTGGTTGACGATGGATCGATAAGCTGCGTTGCACCGCAAGCATGGACTTATGCAACTTCGTTCGAAGCGTTCCGTCTGGCCCTTCTGAAATCCATGCGGATACCGAGTATTGTGAGGCTTGGCTCGGGCGCTTTTGAGACCATTAGTGGCGAAGTTGTTAACGTCGGCCTCTATATTTTTGTTCTCGCCAAGCCTTGGGAGAAAATATTTGCCATTGACGCGGACAGGGCAAATTCCTCGGAACGACTTACGGCAATGGTTAAAGTAGAGAACGTCATAACAACGAAAGAATTACTCTCTTCTCCTTCAGCGATCATCTCTTTTTCAAATACCCGGCACGCTCACTTCTTAGGCGAATATTCCGGAGCGTTTCAAGGCACGTCTCCAGGTGATGGCTCTCGCCTTTTGCGCATGTTTTGGGAGGTCCCGCAACTGGGGGGAACCTTAGAGCCTTTTGTTAACACGCCCTCGGCAACAGGGGACTTCAAGGGCCGAGAGCAGGTGATTTTCTGGCATCAAGTCCAAGCTGGTTTCGACGGTGCGGCAATCCGGGGGCGGGATGCCTGGAATCGCTCCGGAATCGTTACGACGAAAATCGCTCCCTTCTACAGCACTCGATACACTGGAGAGCTGTTCAGCACATCATCTCCCGCAATCATCCCGAAGAGGCCCGATTATGCGAATGCAATTTGGTGCTTTATGCTGTCGGATGAATTTCTTTCGCAGGTTCAGGGCGTGAACAGTAGCTTCGGGATCGGCAACGGCTACTTTAACAAAATCCCCTTCGATCTTTCCCACTGGCAGGGCGTCGCTGCCGAGCGTTACCCGAATGGCCTGCCGAAGCCCTACTCCAATGATCCGACCCAATGGCTCTTCGACGGCCATCCCCGTGGGTTGGCGAATTCGAACACCACCTATGGCGAAGGGCAGTCGCTTCAGTTTGGGCTGGCGGCACACCCGCTCCAGGCCGCCGTAGCGCGCCTGCTTGGTTACCGCTGGCCTAGGCAGACGGGTTCTTCATTCATGGATTGCCCTGCGATCGAGGAGCCGGACGAGATCGACCGCGCGGGCGTCATAGACGAGGATGGTATCGTCTGTCTGCCTGCACTCCACGGTGAAGGCCCCGCCCATGAGCGCGTGCGCGGTGTGCTGAAGGCAGCTTGGGGCGCAGACTGGCGTGAGGGAGTCGAGAGCGCATGCCTAGCGGCTGAGGGCTGGGACAAGGACCTTGAAAGCTTTCTCGCGGATGGGTTCTTCGGTGGCCATTGTAAGCTATTCCATCAGATGCCTTTCGTTTGGCACATATGGGATGGTATTGAAGGGGGCTTCTCCGCGCTCGTGAATTGCCACAAACTCTGCGCACCGGATGGTGAGGGCCGACGTCTCTTGGAGAAGCTGCGCGATACCTATCTCGGCCAATGGATCGGGGATCAGCGCAGGCTCGTCATGAGTGGGGATGCGACGGCGGAAGATCGCCTAGCCGCCGCCGAGCATCTGCGCAACGAGTTTACCGCCATCATCGAGGGCAAACCGCCTTATGACATCTTCGTGCGCTGGAAGGCTTTGCACCAGCAGCCGATCGGCTGGGAGCCGGACATCGACGACGGAGTCCGCCTCAACATCCGCCCCTTCTTAACGGCTCGGCCGCGCGGGAAAGCTGCCAAGAAGGCCTGTATCTTGCGCGTAACGCCGGGCGTGAAGAAGCACGAAGGCGCAGACCGTGGCGGCGAGCCATACCGCGATAAGGTTGATTACCCCTGGTTTTGGGCAGAAGATCACGACGTCGAGATCGTCGATTTCGCCGGCGGGTCTGAGTTCAAAGGTCGCCGCTATAACGACTTCCACTATAGCCGGCCTTTCAAACAGGCCGCGCGCGACCGCAGGAAGTCGACCACCTCGACTGAATCGGAAGCAGCCGAGTGACACGCCAAGCCACTCTCCTCGACGGCCTAGCTTCCGCGCTCAATGACTCTGCTCTTCCTTTCGAGCGCGGCGCACATTGGCGCGCGGCGCTGCTCTGGCCTGACCCAGAGAATCAGTTCGTAGCAGCCTATGATCGCTTACGCGCAGGCTTGGCCCCGCACGGGCTCTCAGTGTATCGACTCGGCGAATACGACCCATCGTCTGCCACCGGCCCGGCAATCTGGCTGCGATGTCTCCTCGACGCCAAGCTCGATGACTCTCCGTCACCAGGCGCTGTCTCCGTGTTCCTTCTGCCAGGAGTGTCGAGCGCCGAACTCAGGCATCCGCAGACTCTACCCAAACTTCTGCGCCCACTCGCCGAGCTGCAATATCGCGGCGACATCTTCCGCAACCGTCGCCAAGCGCGCGACTGGACCGTCGGCTCCTTCCTGCGCTCCTCTGAACAAGGCTTGAACCTCGACGTCGCGACTGACACCCGAACCGACGAGGCTGTTGCGACGGCACTCCCGAAGCTGCTCACCTATCCGCTTTCCGACTTCCCCAACCGCCGATTAACAACGGAGGATTTCCTGCGCCTGATCGAGCCGGACGAGGTTCGCGCGCTACTTGCCTGGATCGCCGATCCGAACTCAGCCCGTGCCGGACGCACGCCGGAGACGTGGGAGAGCGTGCGTGGTCTCGTCAAGGCGACATTCGGAATCGAAATGGACGCTAAAGGCGCCCGCCAAGCAGCGGTGGAGCGTCTCGCGAAGGGAGAGGGTGCCTGGCGCAAAGTTCTCGCGCGCGTCGATGAAGCACCTGAGCAGTATCGTGCGGTGTGTGAAGAGCTCCGTAGGGCCGAGCAGCCAATGCTTCCCGGCTTCTCTGAGCCTGACAGAGGCACAAGCGCCGACAACCAGCTTCAGGAGCAGATCCTCGGAGCTGCGCTTCGGCTGGCAGCCGACCTCCCGCACCAGGACGCGATCGCCCGCGTCCTGGCCCTAGAAGTTGAGCACGGACCGCGGCGAACGATCCGGTGGGCAAAGCTGGGCGAGGCGCCTTTTGCCAGAGCGCTCGAGCCGCTCGCGCGCCTGGCCGCGGAGGTCCGCGCCCCGCTCGCTGGCTCCGACGTTCCTGGCCTAGCCCAAGCCTACGCCGACGGCGGCTACGCTGCGGATGGTGCGCTGATCGACGCGCTGGCAGCCGGCGGCCCACATGCGGATATCGTTGGCAGAATTGCCCGCGCGCTCTACCTCCCTTGGGTCGATTCTCTAGCAACCCGCTTTCTCAACGCGCTCGAATCCGATGGCGGCGCGGGATCGCAGGCGAAGCCGATTGTGGTTGCGACCGGCACCTGCGTGCTGTTCGTCGACGGTCTGCGCCTTGACTTGGGCCGACGTCTGCTCGACAGGCTTGCCGCCTCAGAGAGTGTCAGCTTCTCCTGGCGCCTCGCGCCAGTGCCAACTGTAACAGCGAGCGCGAAGCCGCTGGTCACGCCCGTCGCCGCCGCGATCCGTGGGAGTGGCCGCCCGAATCTGTTTCTGCCACTGGAAACTTCCTCGGGCAAACCGGCGGACACCGCCTGCCTCGTCGCCGCGATGATCGCCCGTGGCGTTGACGTGCTGGCTAAGGGCGAGACTCGCGGGCCGTCTTCCTCGCAGGCAATCGGTTGGAGTGAGTGCGGCCATCTTGACAAGGACGGTCATTCGATGGGCGAGCGCCTCGCCGGACAGATCGAAGACGAGATCGAAGCTATTGCGAATCGTGTCCAGGCTCTGCGCTCTGCGGGTTGGCCGTGCGTGCGCGTTGTAACCGATCACGGCTGGTTGCTTGTGCCTGGTGGTTTGCCTAAGTCGACAATAGCTTCCTCGACGCTCGAGGCGACGGCCTGGTCGCGCGTTGCACGCCTGACGGACGGTTCAGCACCGGAAGCCAAGACCCTGCCTTGGACTTTCGATGCCAACGTGCGCATTGCTGTGCCGCCCGGTGCCCACGCCTTTCGGGCTGGGGAAGCTTACGCTCACGGGGGGGTGTCTCTGCAGGAATGTGTTGTGCCAGACATCCTTGTCGGCGAGGTGCCTGGCGCAGCTCCGGCCTCCGGTGGCCGCGTCAAGATCACGAGCGTTAACTGGAAGCGCTACAAGTTGACCGTTTTACTCAATCGCGATGCGCCAGACCATCACGTCGAAGTGCGGCACTCCGAGCGCGATCAAGGGAGCCGCATTGAGGCCGAGCGCGTTGGTGGCGAAGGGCCGATCATTGAACTCCGAGTCGACCCAGACCTCGACGAAGAGACGCCCGTCGTTGTCGTGCTCCTCGACGCGCATGGATCGGTCGTCGACGCAAAGAAGACTGCTATTGGAGTGAATTAAGTGAGCCTGAGTCTGGACAACCTCGACGAGATCGGATCGCGCGCCTTCGAAGGCTTTGTCGTGCGCAAGGATCTCGTGCGCCGCTACGCCAAGGCCTATCCGGTTCCGGCCTATGTTGTGGAATTCCTGCTCGGCCGCTATTGCGCGTCGACGGACGACGCCGAGATCGCCGAAGGGCTGCAAATCGTCGAGAAGCAACTGAAGGATCGCTGCGTCCGCACCGGACAGGAGGAGGTCTTCAAGGCGGAGGCCTTCCGCAAGGGTTCAGTGCGGCTCATCGACGTCGTGCGAGCGCGCCTCGACGCAAAGAACGCGTGCTATGTCGCTGAGCTGCCGAGCCTTGCGCTTCGCGACGTGCGTATCCCGGACGAGATGGTCGCCGAGAACGAGCGCATGCTAATCGACGGATTCTATGCCGAGGTAACGCTCTCCTACGACAACGTGATAGCGCAGGAAAAATCCGGGCGGCCCTTTGGCATCGAGGCGCTGCGTCCGATCCAGATGTCACGCTCAGATGTGCTCAATCTCTTATACGCTGGGCGCCGCGCTTTCCCATCGACAAGCGTATGGATCGATTTCCTCCTTCGCTCGATTGGCCTTGAGCCGTCCGCCTTCGACGAGCGGGCGAAACGGGTGGCCCTGCTGCGCATGGTCCCCTTCATCGAGCGCAACTACAACCTCGTCGAACTTGGCCCCCGAGGAACCGGCAAGAGCCACCTCTTTCAGCAGATCTCACCTTACGCCCACCTTATTTCCGGAGGTAAGGCGACAGTCGCTCGGATGTTCGTCAACATGGCGAGCGGCCAACGCGGGCTCGTCTGCCAATACGATGTCGTCTGCTTCGATGAGGTCGCAGGTGTGTCCTTCGATTCGAAGGATGGCGTGAACATCATGAAGGGCTACATGGCGTCCGGCGAGTTCTCACGCGGCAAGGATTCGATCCGCGCCGAGGGCGGCATAGTGCTCGTAGGGAACCTTGACGTAGATCTCGATCAGGCCCAGCGCACCGGGCATTTGCTTTCGCCCCTCCCGCCCGAGATGCGCGATGATACCGCGTTTATGGACCGCCTGCACGCGTATGCGCCCGGCTGGGACTATCCCAAGCTCGACCCTCGCAAGCACTTGACCGATCACTTTGGCCTTGTCTCTGATCTCCTTTCGGAGTGCTGGACGCGGATGCGCACGACGTCGCGCGCGAGTGTGCTCGATGGGCGCATCCATTTTGGCGGCGCGCTTTCCGGCCGGGACATAGAGGCAGTGCGCAAAACAGTCAGCGGCGTCGTAAAGCTTTTGCACCCGGATCCGTCGGAGCCAGTCCCGGATGAGGACCTCGAATGGATAGTGCGCCTTGCACTTGAGAGCCGGCGGCGTGTGAAGGAGCAGCAGAAGCGCGTCTTCAAGAGCGAGTTCAAGAATACGCTCTTCAGTTACACCGTCGGGCTAGACGGCATTGAGCAGTTCGTCGCGACGCCGGAACTCCATTCCGACGAGGCGATAGACGCCGAGCCACTGCCGCCCGGCCAGGTCTGGGGCATCAGCCCCGGTGGCGAGACGGGACCAGGGCTCTACCGAATTGAAGTCACCGCCCAGCCCGGGTCGGGCGTTCGCATTCTGAACCACCCGACGCCGCCTGCATTCCGTGAGAGCGTCAAGGTCGCCGAACAAAACCTCTATTCGCAAGCACGCAGCCTGGTGGGAGATCGGGACCCCCGCGCGCACGAGTTCACTGTGCAACTGCGAGCGATGGACGCAGACAAATCCGGGACGCTCCTCGGCATTCCAGCGCTTGTGGCCTTGAGTGGTGCCATGCTCGGCAAGAACACACGCGGATCAACCATCATCGTTGGCGCCCTCGCTCTCGGCGGCTCACTCGAACCATTGTCCAATGTTATCCGGATCGCGGAGCTCGCCGTCGAGAAGCAGGCTGGAACGCTACTGCTGCCGGTGGCGGCACGGAGGCAGCTGAACGACCTTCCGGACGACCTATGGACGAAGATTTCTATCGAGTTTTACCGCGATGTTGCGGACGCGGTGTTCAAGGCGCTTGAGGATTGAGCTCCAGGCGGCCTTGGCGGAACTGCAGGCAGGAAATAGGAATTGTCGCCCAGGAAACCAGTCGGTTCAGAATGACCCGAATACTGGATTTTGATCATACGCTGGTGACTCAGCCTGCTGAGATTCGCGTCTTACGAGTTTCTTGGCAGATCTCAGCGGTCTCCGGAGTCCAGAGACGGTCCAGGGCAGATTGCGGCTGGTGCGGATTCCACGTTCGTTCAGAATGGCGACCAGCTCGCGGGCGCTTTTCTCATCGCTCAGTGCCTTCAGAATGGACGCGATTTCCCTGACCTTCTGCTCGGCCACTTCCTGCTTTCGCAGAACGCCTAACCGTTGGGCTTCAGCGAGGTTACGCCGATTGCCAAGAGAAATACCCTGCGCCTTCTTCACAGCGAGTGCGTGCTTGGTCCTCTCAGAAATCAGGTCACCTTGACGCTCGGCCTGAGCAGCCTTGCTCGCCAGCAGAACGGCATTGCGTATCTCTCCGTCATTGGCGGAGATAATCGTGACCTGATACTCCTTTACGATCTGATCTAACGTCTGGGCATGACGTGAGATGCGGTCTAGCCCAGATGCAATGATGGGGCGCCCTGTCGCCTTGGCTACCTCCAATGCCATCATCAGCCCCGGACGATCCAACAAGTTGTTTTCTCCCCGGCCTGTGCCGACGTCGTGAAAGGAGCCGGAGATCCTGAGCCTGTCGAGCTGCGCATATGTGTCTATCGCGGCTTTCTGTCCATCAAGCCCGATCCCATGCCGACCTTGCTCCTCTGTCGAGACTCTCCTGTATGAGATGGCCTGCTTCCACTTCGACTGTTTCGTTCTCATGGAAGTGCCTCCTGGTGAGTTAGTGAATAGATCTGAGCAGACCCATACGATCCCGATTAGATATGCTCATCCAAAGTGTTCTTGAGATTGGAGCCCTGGACGGAGACCACCATCGAATGCCGCCGGTCGGTTAGGCGTCGCGACGCTTAAGGCCGACTTATGCCGCCTGCTGTTCAGGTGCAGGTTGAAACACCGCCTGTTTCAACGCTTCGGCCATGGCCTTCTTGAACACCTCGTGGCCGGCAGTATCATAGAGTTTGGCGAATTTCGGCAGAACTTTTGTCAGCATCTTCATCAACCTGGCAGCCGTGTCGACCTGTTCGGGCGTTGCAGACGGCAGAGTTGTTTGTGCCTTGGCGGCCACCGACGCAGTCGGTGTAGTCGCCGAATGCGCTTGGGGTGCCTCCGCGATTGGCGTGGTTGACGTGCCGACGAACGATGGAGTGATCGAAGCGGGCATAGCTTTCGCTGGCGTGGTGGCCGTGCCGATTTCTGACACCCTTGTTGGTGCTGTGACCTTGCCGGTAGCTATAGCAATCATCTCCTTGACACGCTTCGGCTTCGGGGTTGGCTTACCTGCTTTGATGTCGAGGGCAATGGTCTTGGTGAGTTCGTCGCGCACGGAGTCTGCATTCGGTGCCGCCAGAAGCTGCAAGGCAGTGTCGGACAGATTAAGATTCAGGACGGACCCACTCTCCTCAACCATACGGGCCACGTTCATGTAAGTTTGGGCGGTTTTCGCGGTCATTTCGAATTCAGCCTGAATCCACTTGCCGAACATGCCGTGGCCGAGTTTGACTTTTATCGACTCCAGTTCCTTGCCGATCTCAACGATATTGCGGCTGACGCTTTCCCTTTGGCCGTGAATACGGCCGGCCGCTTCCTCAGCCAGCTTGGCAATCGCCGGATCGAGCTCGCTGTAAAAGCTCTTCCCGACCGATAACACCAATGGCACCGCATTGCCCGCTATGCGGGTGTCAGCCTCCGTGGCCTCGTTGTTAAGGCGCTCAAGACCATCGCCGGCGTGGCTTAGGTCGAGATCGTCAACTTCCGCGTCGATGGCTTTTGAAGCGTGTGCAGTCATATTAATTTTCTCCTGTTGTTTTCCATTGTGGGAGCGACCAGCGCACTTGCTTGTCCAGCTGGTCGCGCATTCGATTGAGGCGCACGATTTCAGCGAGCGCCTTTTTCTTGACTGCAGGCGCAGTCATGTCTGCTGCTTCCAGGTCGGCGATCGCCCGCTCGATCTCTTTCCGTTTGTATCGGTTGATTGCGTCTGCAAGACCGGAAGCGGCATCGAGGAAAGCACCAACCATGCGCTCCGCCCGGCCGATCGAGGCGCGATAGGGCTCGCCCCACTCTTCGCGCCACTGCTCGTCGTCGTCGGCATCAAAGGCGGGCGGAGTGATGCCGACATAGTCGAGCACTTCCTCGATCACAGGCCAATTGCGGTCGCTGGGCAGATATTCGTTGAAGGGTTGCTTGGCGATTTTGTCGGTCGGATCACCTGCCTGTTTTGCAAGCTCGGCTTTCCGCTCGCGGTAGGCTCGCTGATATTCGGCTGCTGTTTTAGCCATAGTGGGCTCCGTTTCGTTCGATGCCATCAATTTAACATTTAACTGTTAAATGTCAATACTCGAAAACGAAGGGAGGTTCGCTTGCTCTCGCCGACATAGGAACGGGAGCTCCTCCTAAGCGTGACAACGTCACTTCGGATTGCCGGCAGGTCTCTTCCTGCCGAGCTTGTTAGAAAAAGCGTGAAGCTACCTGCCCGTCTCAAGCCTGGGGGAAAGTGCTGGTTCGACCTTCGCAATCGGCCGGCCAAATGCGAAATCGTTTCGTATTTGAAGTTCAACCGCCACGGACTTGAACCGTCGGCTAGACATTAAGACCGGGGTTCTGGATTGCGTTCTGAGACAACCGCTGTCTGGCACCACAGAAGCCCGACGCGGCTTTACGGGGTTGTGTGCGTCAAGTTCTGCAAAATGGGCGATCATGAAGCTGGTCATGTGGCTTGGCGTAGAGCGAGCTTCTTGTGCTCGCGCAGGTCGTCCATGTTGATGTATCGGTTGGCCTCCATCCAGTTTTCGTTGATCTCGACGGCGAGCGCCCTAACGAGGCGCAGGCAGCTTTCGGCGTTTGGGAAGATGCGCACGACATAGGTGCGCCGGCGGATTTCCTCGTTGAGCCGTTCGAGCATGTTGGTGGACTTTAGGTGCTTGTGATGCTGACGCGGCAGCCGGAAGAAAGTCAGCGTCTGTTCTATAGCTTCTTCCGCCCAGGTGGTCAGTCGCGGGTAGCGGGCGGACCATTTGGACAGCCATGCGGCGAGATCGGCCTTGGCCTCGGCGAGATCGCGCCGGTCGTAGAGCCAGCGCAGTTCCTGCAGGCAATCGTCGCCGTGCTTCCTGGGCAGGTGATCGAGCGCGTTCCTGAGGAAGTGGACGTAGCAGCGCTGCCATGCGGCTTCCGGGATCACCTCGCCGATCGCCGCGACCAGGCCGGCATGGTCGTCGGACACGGCCAGTTCGACGCCCTTGAGGCCGCGTCGTTTCAAGCCGACGAGGAAGTCCTTCCAGGCCGAGCGGCTCTCGCGATTGGCCATCTCCACGGCCAGGATCTGCCGGCGCCCGTCCCAGTCGATGCCGACCGCGATCAGCACCGCCTGGCTCATCACGATGCCGGCTTCGCGCACTTTCTCGTAGCGGGCATCGAGAATGAGGTAGGGGAATGGCTCCTGAAGCGGTCGTTCGGCAAACGCCTTCAGGCTCTCGTCCAAGCGCTTGTTGATGGCCGAGATCGACGAAGCCGAGAAGGCATGACCGCACAGCTCTTCCGTGATCGCCTTGACCTTCCGGGTCGACACGCCCTGCACATACATCTCCGCAAGCGTGGCCACCAAGGCCCGCTCGGAACGCTGGTAGCGCTCGAACAGCTCGGTGGAGAAACGACCGGCCCGGTCCTGCGGAACCCGCAGCTCAAGCTTGCCGACCCGGGTGACCCGGGTGCGGCCGTAGTAACCCGAGCGATACCCAAGGCGCTCGGGCGTCCGTTCGCCCTTCGAAGCACCCAGCGCCTCCTCCATCTCGGCCTCGAGAACCTCCTGCATTACTGCACGGATCACTTCGTGCAGCCCCTCCGGGTTCGAAAGCAGAATGTCTTTGACGGCAGCGCTGGTCGATTTACCTTCTGTCTTGGTCATGGTGGCGTTCCTTCNGCACGGATCACTTCGTGCAGCCCCTCCGGGTTCGAAAGCAGAATGTCTTTGACGGCAGCGCTGGTCGATTTACCTTCTGTCTTGGTCATGGTGGCGTTCCTTCCAGGGAATCGGTGACGTTGAACATCACCAGCCTGCCATGACCGCCCTCTCTCAGCGAATTTGCAGAACTCTCAGCACACTACCCTTTACGGAGGAAAGCTCCTTCGACAAACCGAACTGCTCGTAGTCCTGCCGGGCGATCGGCGTCAGCAGTCGGGCGACAAGACGCAGGGGTTGGCGGTCCGGTCTTTTTAATTCTGGTAAGGGTTATAGCAAAGATCGTCCGGCCTGTTCGTTGTGGGTGTCGCTTTCTTGAAGCAAAAATGATGGGACCGACATCTTAGGTGCGGCCGACTGATCCGTTCGGTTACTCATGGGTTGGGCGCGCCGAGGGAAATCCCAGAAGGCCGTCGGCAACCAAGGCGCGGATTCAACCAATCAACTATTGAGTTCCTGACCACCGATCAATTCGCTCACCCACACTGGCGCCGGTGCTCCTTGGTCTTTAAGCGCGCCCTGTGTGTGCTCGTCTCTACGCGATGGCTCGGTTGGGCCTTCATATGGGGGAAGCGTTTACCCGGTTCAGGTGATCGCTGGTGGTTGTCGTTGAATAGCTTTTTAGCCTTGGGCCTTTTAGCTTTGCGGGTGATTGGGCTCTTTGGTGCTGCTTCTGTCAGGGGAGCTCGCTGAGCGCTATCCGTTCTCTGGCCGCTGTCTGTTTGTCGCTGGAGTGTGTTGGCTGCTGCTGGTGAGCTTGCCTGTCAGATTTAGGGTGCGTTCGCTTTGGTTGCCGGAGTGCGAAAATAAATTCGGGCGTCGGTTTTGCAACTTAGTGGAAACTTAGGGTAAACCAGTTGTCATGTTGCGGATGATGACTTTACAGGAAGTAGTTTACATCGCCGGAAACCGTGGCCTGGCTGGGAGTGGACCTGGCCTAGGGAATGGTTGACCTGTCGGGCCTGGTGACAACCCGTGGGATCCGGCGCCCAAGGGATCGATCAGGCGCTCTGTGCGGAGCTGAAGGTGAAGATCGGCCCTTGGTCCGTTTTGGTGCGCTGGAGGGTCTGATACATCAACTTGCCTAGGTTGGTGCATATCTCCTCGCTGGGGAACGGACCGAGCTGCTGTATCTTGGGCGGTTCGCTGCCGCAGATGAGAATGGTGATCATCAGCCAAGTCGATTACGGATGCGCCTGGCGCCGGCGGCTGTTTTGCGCTTGCGCTTGCTGGCCTCAATCACAGCATGGCCTGTGGCAAATGAGATAGCGACGGCATGGTGCGGGTTGTCTGGGTATTCCGGGTCGAAGACCATGATATCCGTGCCGACGCTGAGTTCGTATTTCGGCGCGTGGGTTTGGAGCAACGTTACGACGGCTTTACGCACTGATGCTGGTGTCATGGTCAGCCCCGTGGTGGTGTGCGTCTTCCAGGTTTCGCACCGAGTGACTGGACAGCGCCGACGGCGGCCCTAGCCACTGCACGCTGCGGATCTATCTTTTTGGTAGGTGGCTTAGGTTTCAATGGGCCTTTCGTCGCCATGAACGCCTTGGCGGCCTCGAGACCATCTTCCGCTTTGTCGACCGCGTCGATCGAGTGGGCGTCTATGTGGTAGACCATATCATCGACGCGGAAGAAGACACCGTCACGCGTCTCTGCAATGTCGTGATCGGCAAATTGCTTAGCGAGCGCGGTTGAAAGAATTTTCAGTATCTCTTGTCGGCTCGCGCCCATCGTGTGCTCCCCTGGTTAACCATGGGCTGTCTTACGCAAAGGAAAGAGCCGACGCAATGCCGGCTCTTTCCTGGCAGGTCATATCGGATAGGAACGGAAACCGATGCCCTGCCTGCCGGTGTTGTTCTTGATCAACACGACCGCCTTCTGCGCGTCGATGGCGTGCTTCTTTCCGCAGCCGCTGCAATAGACCACGCCTTCGATGATCTCCTCGGCCGTGGGAAAGGGCATCATCTTTTCACGGCCGCTTCGATTGAACGATCTGGCCCCTTGACTGTCGCCGGCCACCGCTGGTTTCTATATACGCCTACCGCAATCGATTGGAGCTTAGCGTAATGTTTTCCGAACACCCCGGCAGGCGGATCGCCATCGCAGGAGCGGTCGCTCTAGTAGCGATTCTGTGGTTGATGCCCCGCGAATTGCGGCAAACTATTGGCCTGAAATTGACCTACGGATTCGGGGCTATGCTGCCGGCTATTGTGGTAGGCGGGTTGACGGGCTGGCTGTCCTATAAAGTTAGTATTTGGTTTTGGGCCAATTTTATCCTTATCCTGATTACTATAATTGCTACATTTACTAACCCTTTATTGGGATGGAACATTGCTGCAGGCGCGGCCTACCTCTGCATCCCGCTGGCTTTCTACGTGTATAGTGTCCAGAAATCCGAATCCCCGGAACTACAGGCTGCGGAAAAGAAGCGGATCAATCCGGAGGACGAACCATGGTGAACCCGCTTTCTAAAAACGAACGTTTTGGCGTGACGACGGGCGGTGCGCTTTAATCCTTGTTAACCGATTAAAGCGCCCCGGCTTTCCTATCGACCCATTGCTTCAGCCAGGCGTCATAGGCTGCGTGGTCGACGATGTTGCCCATAAAGAAGACCTGCGGGATCCTTGGCGGCCTTGCGCAGGCGGAAGGTGTTCCACAGCACGAAGCCAGTCATGTGGCCGCCGGGCCAAGCCTTGGAGTCCTGATCGACCTGTTCCGCCGGCGTTCTGCCGTGGGCGCGGGCATAATTGGCGTAGCGAGGATTCCAGGCGGCGATGAAAGCGCGCGTCAGACGTCGCCGCACGCAGTGTCCGGATTGTTTCGTGACGATCGTTCGAGTTTTAACTGGCCGCCGCTGGAACGGCCGCCAGATCAGCTCGGCCGGTATAGCTCGGGGTAAATTATCCGTGAGGTTTAGCGACCTTGGCCGTTTTAGGAGCAGCGGGTCGAGACACGTCTTAGCGTGCCGCAATAGGTCCACCATAACCGATGGCGTGGGGACAGACGAGCGGTGGAGGCATTGCGCCAAGGCCATCGCAATGCGTTTCCCGAAGTCATAGCGTTCTGGACCGCAAACGCTCGGACATGACGCCGCGACAACAATAGCCCGAATATTGGATTGGCGCGATAGGACCATGCGCACCGTCGAAAGCGGCTTGTCGCTGCACCCGCCGATGTCTGGTCAGGAGACTTCCAGTTCCCGGGAAGGCTGATCAATTTAGCGTCAAATGCCCGTATGCCATCAGAACGCAGACCATATGCGCGCGTTCGTGTAACCCATGGGGTGAGGCGCTTCCGTTTCCACAATCTTGGTGGCGCCAGAAGGCATCCGGATAGATGGACCGTGGCATTCCTAGGACTTCGTGTCTGGGGCGTTTCTCCCACGAAGATATGTCGGTTGGTTCCTGGCGTTTCGGGAGCGCAGGTCCTCGCGATGGGAGCCCAGCAGGAATTGGCACGCACGTAGGCACAGAGCGTCTAGAACCGCCAAATAACGTTCTGTTCGACAACCGCGGACAACGGCACACTGGTCTAATCCGATATGAATGCCCCCCTCCGATGCATTCCAACTTGCTTCATGGGCGAAGCTTTTTGCATAGTTGGCCAGGACGGGCGGCATATGCCTTTTATCTTCTACGACACAGAAACGACCGGCGCTGATCGGTCCTTCGATCAGATACTGCAGTTCGCGGCGGCTCTGACCGACGACGATTTGAATGTGATCGACAGCTTTGAGATCCGCTGTCGGCTGCTCCCACACACTGTCCCATCGCCAGACGCGATGGTGGTCACTGGCGTGCGTGTAGATCAGCTGTTCGACTTGCAGATCCCCTCGCACCACAAGATGTGCGGGCGAATTCATGAGGTCTTGACGGCTTGGTCTCCCGCGCCCACGGTCGCCTATAATTCGGTCAGTTGTGATGAGGAGTTGCTTCGGCGAGCATTCTGTTCGAGCCTTCTTCCGATCTATCTCATTAACGCCCGCGCAATTCGCGATTGGGCGTCATGCCACTTGCGATTGCCGCATACACGCTCGCGGCCAGAGGCTTCGACTAGTCTATCAATCACAAAGGCCGGACAAGGTTCTGAACGGATGCATACTGCCGATTGACCGGATAGAAGCAGGTTACCTTGGAGAGGACATGCCGACTTGTAATACTTGCGGCGAGGAGATCGAATTCCGCTATTTCAACGGTAGGCGAACGCCTATTCATCGAAACGGCGGCGGGTGCTCTGGCCCTCGCACTGGATCTCGCGGGACAGTGGCACACGCCTTCGTAACGACTATCTCCTATGTCAACCCAAACGCGGACTGCCCCGTGTGCGGTGAGCGAGTGTTCTACTACCAGAGTCCCCATGGTGGCCGAGTATTCTTCAACGATCTAGGCTGGCCTTGGGAGAAGCACGGATGCACCGACAATCCCCGCTCCCAGCAAGGACCAATCAAACTGCGAGCCACAAGCGTCATTAGGCCTCTCCGGAGCTCTGCCGGTGAGCTGCTCGATTTGTATGAGCTGCGCGGGATCGGAGAACAGGGCGACCTCCTTCACATGTATTTCGGCAGGATTGGCGCAAATACGAGTTTCAATGCATCTTTGGCACTTAGTGCTTTGCGCATGCTGGACATCACCAAAGCCGACCTGACGTCCGCCCCATCATTCGTCGTGCGTAGCTTCGAGACCAACCGTCTTATCGAATTTATTTCCGGCCGGAAGAAACGGATCGACCGTTTCACCGCACAACGATCCCGCCGCGCCGATTGAATGCAATCTGGCCCGCGAGCCCGACCCGCTCAAGCATCACGTGGCAGTCGCGCCAAGCGCAGTTTGATCGCTGGCTCGCGCCATGCCCGAAGAATGTCAGCGATCTGTTTGGCAACGAAGGCCCGCGCTTCGTCTCGTGTCATCATTTTGGCGCGAATAAGCTCGTCATAGTCGGTGAGAGAATGGCGGACGTGTTTCTGCAATTCGAGACCAACCGCCGTGCCAAGCTTGTGTCCGTTCCAGTCTCTTGCGCTAACCCTCGCTGCTATCGTGAGGCACGTCTTCTTTGGGCAGCCCGGGTGATGAATACGCATGTGCTGCAACACAAGATCGAAGGAAAATGTGCTCGGTGGGTTCGGTTTCGAGTGGTCGCTATCTGACATCGTCAATCCGCAAAAGCTCATTGAATCGAGATGGACGCTCGGGTGGAGAACTCGATTTAGGATTAGAAGATCCGTCTTAGGCTCTGCACACGCTCGAGTGTCGGAGGCGGGTCGGTGTCCCCACTCGCGAGCCGGATGAATTCGATCCACTCACGTTCATTCGATGTGAGGGCTCTTTCTGAAATACGCTTTTGGAAACCGACTACGAAGACGCCGTCTTCAGCCCCGCTCATTTGCCAACGATCCCGCGAAGAGACGCCCTCGACCTGGATGTGAGGCTCGGATCCGAATAGTCGGACGCCTTTCGGATTTCCTCCAACCATGCGGTCTCGTTTTCAGTCACGAGGGTCCCGAAGATCTTCCGGATCGCCAATTCTGTCGTGTCCCCGCTGAGCTGCTCGACTGCCATCATAAACAAAAGTGCAGGATCGCACTCCAGCGCTTTAGCTAAGGCTGGGACGCGGTCGAGTGGTAGCTTGCTGTTGCCGGCCTTGATGTTAGTGAGCATGTTGTGTTGGGCGAAGCCGGCTTCGCTCGATATGAGCGACTGAGTCTTTCGCGACTTCAGTTCGAGAATGCGCCTTTCTACGTATCTAGCTAGCCTAGTTTCAGAGTAAGGTTTATTTTCTTTATGTTTCTTCATCGATCTTCTTCCTATCTCACAGCATTTATGCGCTTCAAGTTTAGAATTATAGCGATCGACATATGGATTATTTCATCATCGACATGGCGTAATGCTTTCTGTGACATTCGCCAACAGGCTTTTCTGGCAGTATCTACACTTTGGGCGCATCCGAGATAGAGGCGCGCGGCTTGGGCCGGAGGTTTAGGACCTCATTAGAAGGTGCAGTGACTTCCTCTTCAACCAAGCCCGACGGTGGTTGTCGGTGGCGTTAGAGCGCGCAGCCAATAGAGCGAGCTAAAACCGTAAAAGAATTCTGGACGATCATCCGCTACCTCATGACCTGACCAAGGCAGCGTCCATTCATGCGGCCGCGTCATAAGAAATGATGCGTTCACCAATCGCAGGCACGCTATCCATCGCGAGAAGTCGGAGTTCTTCTTGGTCCGCCTGAGCTTCAAGGGCGTGTAGCGCCTCTGCGATGGTGTCCTGTTGCTGCTGCGTGACTTGAGGATCATTCTGCGGAGGACGATGAAGTATCATCTCGTGCGCCCGCGCAAATGCAACGGCGGGCTCGCGATCTCGATCAACCTTCAAGTCCCACAGCCGTCGTTTGATGAGATAGACAGATTGTGTGATAGCGTGCGCTCGTAGCGTTCCAAAATTGGCCACCAATTTCGGACCAGCGAAATCAATCACTATCCGGTGGCTACCGCCTTTCGTTCGCCGCGCTCGGCCTTGCCGAAGGTCCGCGCTGAAATACCCGCCATATCCTTCCCGATGCCCTTTCACGTAATCGCAAACGAGGAATGGCAATCGGTCGCCGCTGCCACCGTTCTCCGAGGCGGCAACGAGGTCGACCGTCTCCTCTGGGATTTTGACTAGTCCTGTTCCAGGCGGAACATAGAGTGATGAAAGGGCCAGCATCCAGCTTTGCGCGAGCGCCTCCAGGCTCACGCCCTCACCCTCTTGGCAAGGGCCGAACAGTATACCTGACAACGGCGGGTCGGGTGTCAGCAACGCATTGACGGACCGCTGCGACAGGTCGCGTCTTAGATAGTCAGCTGCCAACGCAATGGCCTTCACGGCCGCTCCGGCTTCGTCGCCATAGAGGCAATTCAGCCTATACAAGGCATTCGCGATTTCCAGATGGAACCCATCAGCATTTGCGGCTGCGACGCCGACAACTAGACGCTCGAAAGAGCCCGAAATCGGCTCCAGCAGAATCGGCGCCCAATGCGCTTGGACTCTACGTTCCAATGACGGAAAATTGCGAATGTCGAAACTGTTCATACGATCACCGGGACGCCAAGAGCCTTGCTTGCTTCAGGGGTGATTTTACCGACGCGGCCCTCAATAAAGGCCTTCACAGCATTGACGCTATCTGCCGGCAATAGGTCCGCCACGCGACTTGATGTCGAGACTTCGGTTGCATCGAAACCGGCAATAGAAGCCTCCAACGCGGTCGCCTCCTGCTTTCGTGCGGTTCGTTGGGCTGCAGACAATATCGGCGTCATCCAGTCTTCCAATCGGTTCTTGAAATCCTTCGCCGGGTCAAGATCGGCCGCGCTCCACGCTGGTCCGGAGAAACCATGTCCGTGGTCGATGATCCACGCGTCGCCAGAACTGCCAAATAGAAGATTTCCGCAGTGGCGGTCGACGTTGGCGATCCACGCGTCGAACGCGTAGAGCCGCCCGAGGTCGGCCCACTTTGCAACTTCGGCAAGAAGTGCTTGCTGGCCGGCGATATCCGCGCCCGTCAACCGGAACGTCAGGTTAGGCACCTTCACGTTTGTGCTGACAAAAACAAGGCGCGACCCGTCCGGCAGAGCCGGGGCCTTCGACACGGCAAGCACGCCTGGACGGACGCGTCCAATAAAAGCCTCCGGAATTGGTAGGCCAACGTGCCGTGCGAGGGAGAAAGCCAGCAGTTCGTTGCACAATTGGATCAAATCGAGATCCTTGATAACCGCTTGCCTCACATTTCCGCCCTCAAGAAGAATTTGTCCACGATAGGTGTCGTTGACGTTGCCTTCTTTGAAAGGCGACGCGCCACGTAGCACAGTTGCGAGGCGAATTTCGGTCATGTTCCCTCAATCAATCGCGGTCCGAGTTACAAGGATTGCTGGTCGTCGTCGCACTACTATCGGTCGTCATGCGATACCACGCACAGCCACAAAGTATGGACCGACTGTTCCTACCTCAGCATCCAAGTCCAATCCGTTGAACACGCGCCGCAGCGCAGACTGGCCCGATACAAGTGGCTCAACTGCGCAAAACAGCTCGAACCCGTGCTTATGCGCCGCGCCGACTGACGTAGCACCCCCCACCGTTCGATCCGAACCTTCAGCCACCATCTTCTCGATTACTCGGAGAGGAACCCGACTATCAATGTGTTCTTCAGTAGCCATGTATTCCCCTAGTGTTGACCTGAACGTTTTCGCCGCACTACCAAGCACCAGCCACGGCTCACCTTGTGCTGCGGGCTGCTCTGGGGTCGAATATTCGACCCTGAAGCTACCTCCGTCATCTCGGCCGTCTATGTAAGCAACTTTGTATTCTTCTTCGTGTGGGCACCATCCAAAGAATGCAGCTGAGAACTTGCCGTCCATTCCAAAGCGACGACTGTCTTGCATGAACCGGTTAGCGAGCCGACATACGAGCTTGGCCATCTCGTTGAATGTGGGAGGGTTCAGGCGGTCGCCCGGGCGGACCAATTTCTGAAGGAACGTGGAGGCTGTGACAGCGGTCATTGTGGCTGGCGACGTCGATCCGGCATACACAAATCCGTATTGGGTCCAGAAGTGAGGTATCCGCACTTCGCCACCCGGGACCTGTGCACTGATCGCGACTGGAATCACGTAAATCTTGGACGCAATCTCCATCGTTGGGTTGTCTTCCGCACCGCCGACGAGACGTGTATCCGCGGCGCACCACAAAAAATCGTCTTCAAGCCAAACGACGGCTATCGTCATGATGAATGACCGCGATCTGAGGACCCTGCACCGGATGCGAATGACCACGCTCTGTTCAAGACCGTATGCGCCTCCTCTATGAGGCGGGCATCGCGCTCCCATTGCCCTTCTGGCCCGCCGGTGAACTTCTCGCCATGAATATAGCTGTTCCGGACTCGGCATACGCCGTTAACTATCAGCTCCGCAACATTGGCTAAGGGCTTGGGGTTCTGCGGCGACCAATTCAGGTCCGCAAGAAGCTGGCGTGGCGGATGACCTATTAGCGTGTTGGCAATCCCGTCCTTTACCACTTGATCAAAAAACTTTGCTCCAAGGTCCTTTGCGAAGCCATCCCAGTCTGCCTGAGCATCCTTCTTGTTCTTCCGGACATAATTGCACCGTTTAAGCGAATACTCTATTCGACGGAAATCGGCCGTGAACGCTTCCGCTAATTTCTCAGGATTGCTCATTTCCTACCCCCGCATGAAGCTTACGAAAAAGAACGGGGGCAGGCTACGAGTTCTTTTTGAGAAAGTTACCGATCGGATTCCACACTCCATTGGCCTTGCTGCGCAACGTTGTTCTTGGTCCATGGCAACGACGGAGGACTTGGCGCCGGCGAAGCCTCAGGACGACAAATCGTAGTGAGGGAATTTTTCCAGTGCCGCCTTCTTTGCGGCAATCGTCACGTCGCCATAATTGTCGCCGGCGGTCTTTCCTGCATGGCCCTGGACCGCATCAAGAGTCCGGCCGGAGACTCCCTGCTCCAGTCCAACTGTCTTAAAGCGATGCCGCCAGCCATGGTTCGGGCTCACGCCTTCAGGTATTAGGTCCAGGGACTGAAGCCACTGGCTGACGCGACCGGCGACGGTGCGCGCCGCTGAGATACCATCCGTGCGGTTAGTATGGAACAGCGGGCCTTCTGGCGCGGCATCGACGAAAGTCATAAAGCCCATTTCGACCAGTTGCAGGTGTAATGGCACGTCCCGGTAGCCACCTGCCTTTACCGTGCCAGCATCCGGGGTGATCCGCATGACATAGGTCTCGCCTTCCTTGCGGAAGTCTTGCTTTCGGAGCTGAGTGACTTCTGCAATGCGCGCGCCGGTGAAAGCACATAGGAGCGGAGACCATTTCTTCGCAGCCGTTGTAGGTGGAGCTTCGGTAGTTCGGGGATTGTCAGTTTTGGCTGGAACGTAGTCGCGGGCCTTGCGGAGAATCGCAATCGCCTCAGGCAGCGTGAAACCCTTCTCGCGGCTGAGGGGCTTTTTCGGCGCGTCCTGCCTAACCCGCTCGGCGACATTCGATTGCAGGCGGTCGTTGTTCACAGCCCATGACAAGACGGTGCGCACCGACGCAAGGTCAACGTGGGCCACCGTTTTTGCAGACAGTGTCGTCAATCGCGCATCGCGCCATTCCAACAGATTCTGCTTTGTAAGGCGTCGGGCATCATTATGGCCGATGAATTTGGTAAGGTTGGCAAACACCGGCTTCCAGCGCCTTTCGGCCTCCCTGCCCTTCCCAACTGCCTTGCGGGACTTGATATAGTCGACCAACAATCCCTCTAGCGGGACTGGAGGAAGTTCCTCGTCAAGCGGCTGCGCCTTGGCGATGAGGGGATGGGTCGGCTTGCCTGTGAAGTCGCCCTCATCCCGTTCGGCAACTCGAGACAATGCCTCGTATTCAGAAATGCATATGTATCGCGCCAACTCGCGCCATTCATCAGTTCCGAATTCGGCAGTCGTGTTTCCTATCGCTCGAAAACGGTCAATGCGATGTTCGACCAATTCAGCAAGATCACGATCGTTCAATTGGCCGGCTATACCCCGTCGCAAATGGGCGACCTCGCCATCATCAATGGAACTGGAGGCCCACTGCGGGCCTGCATTCCTAAGCCGCTCATCTTGGGCGAGACGATCGTTGTAGTTTCGCAGGGCTATCTGATCGAAAGGCAACGGATAGCGGCCGATCGCGACAGGCCGATTGCCCGCCTCTGCGGCACGACGCTCACCGAGTGCGATCTTATGCTGAAGGGCAGCAATGGCGCCTGGAAGAGTCTTCAGTGCCGTCCTGTAGTCGGGTCCAAGGGCTGTTCGCAGCTCTGTCTTGCCGTCCATGAAAGGCCGAAGGTCCTTCGGGACCACAAGCCGGCCAAAATAGCGACCGTCTCGATTCAGGAGATTTCGAACTCGCCCCGCCATCTTTTTTTCCATTTTGTTACACAATTTGTAACGTCAGAATGGACAAGAAGCGTTGCAAGTCAAGGGTTTCAGCAATTTCAATGGGATATGATGGTGCTGCGAGAGAGGATTGAACTCTCGACCTCTCCCTTACCAAGGGAGTGCTCTACCACTGAGCTACCGCAGCCGCTGATGGCGGGGCTTCTGCCATATCGAACCGGCAAGCGCAAGGCCAAGCGCAACGCTTCTGTGAAAGCCTTTGCCGGATAGCTTTTAATGACATGGGGGCGCCACAATGTTGGCTATCCCTGAATGGCGGGCTGGCTGCTCACGGGCCAGAGCGGGACAATGGATGACAAGGCAATTCCAGTGAAAAAGGATGGTCCACCGAATAACAGCGCAACAATCCGCAAGGATAGGCTGGCAGAGCAATTGCGCGCCAATCTGCAGAAGCGCAAGGCGCAGTCACGCTCGCGGCGCACCGGAGATGCAGATCAACGGCCGGACGGGCTCGCTGCATCGAAGGAAATACAAAAAGATTAACTCAAATCGGCCACTCTTGGCCCGGGGTGGGCGAAATCCCATTTCTTGAACCAGCGTAATTCTTGAACCAGATCGGCCAATGGTCTAGACGGGCCGCTACTCAAACGATTGAACCGGCCCTGTTTGGCCGAGAGGGACTTTCTTCCATGGATCGCATCAGAATTGTCGGGGGCAACCAGCTCTCCGGAAGCATTCCGATCTCGGGCGCGAAAAACGCGGCGTTGCCTTTGATGATCGCCTCGCTTTTGACCGACGACACGCTGACGCTGGAAAACGTGCCGCATCTGGCCGATGTCGAGCAACTGATCCGCATCCTGGGCAACCACGGCGTCGATTATTCGGTCAATGGCCGCCGCGAGAAGCAGAATGAGGGCTATTCGCGCACCATCAACTTCTCCGCCCGCAACATCGTCGACACCACAGCGCCCTACGAGCTGGTGTCGAAGATGCGCGCCTCGTTCTGGGTGATCGGCCCGCTGCTGGCCCGCATGGGCGAAGCAAAAGTGTCGCTGCCGGGCGGTTGCGCCATCGGCACGCGGCCGGTCGATCTGTTCCTCGAGGGCCTGCAGGCGCTGGGTGCCGACATCGACGTCGACACCGGCTATGTCATCGCCAAGACAAGGAATGGCCGCCTTGTCGGCAACCGCTATATCTTCCCGAAGGTCTCGGTCGGCGCCACCCATGTGCTGATGATGGCCGCGGCGCTCGCCAAGGGCGAGACGGTGCTGGAAAACGCGGCTTGCGAGCCCGAGATCGTCAACCTCGCCGAGTGCCTCAATGCCATGGGTGCGAAGATTTCCGGCGCCGGCACGCCGACAATCACCATCGACGGCGTCGAATCGCTCTCCGGTGCGCGCGTACGCGTCATTCCCGACCGCATCGAGACCGGCACCTATGCCATGGCCGTCGCCATGACCGGCGGCGACGTCGTGCTCGAAGGTGCGCGTCCGGATCTGCTGCAGACCGCACTGGACGTGATCGCCCAGACGGGTGCGGAGATCACGCCGACCAATTCCGGCATTCGTGTGAGGCGCAACGGCGCCGGCATTGCGCCGGTCGACGTGACGACGGCGCCGTTTCCGGCCTTCCCGACCGATTTGCAGGCGCAGTTCATGGGCCTGATGACGATGGCCAAGGGCAAGTCGCGCATCACCGAGACGATCTTCGAGAACCGCTTCATGCATGTGCAGGAACTGGCGCGGCTCGGCGCTCACATCACGCTTTCGGGCCAGACGGCGATCGTCGACGGCGTGCCGAAACTGAAGGGCGCGCCGGTCATGGCGACCGATCTTCGCGCCTCTGTCTCGCTGGTCATCGCCGGCCTGGCGGCGGAAGGCGAGACGACGGTCAACCGCGTCTACCATCTCGACCGCGGCTTCGAGCGGCTGGAAGAAAAGCTATCCAACTGCGGCGCGGTGATCGAGCGGATTTCCGCATAGGCCAATCGCAAGGCCTCGCGGTGCGGTTGCGCGGACGGGAAAGACCGCCTAACAGAAGGTTCAGTTATCAACCTTCAGGTGCGAAATCCGCATGACTGCCCTTAAGCTTATCGCGCTCGACGATCAGGATCTGAGCATCGTTTCGGCCCATGTCCAGGATGCCGTGATGAAGGTCAGCGACCTCGAATTCCTGCCTGCGGCCAAGCGTTTCCTGCTGACCATGAACCGTTTCGTCTGGGAGGCCAAATCCGGCCTGTTTCGCCAGCACAATGAGCGGCGGCAGGCGGTGCTGCATTTCGACCGGGTGCTCGGCGCCAAGACCAACGGCATCGCCCGCGACAAGCCCAATGAGGTCCTGTCGCTGCTGGCGATCAGCTTCATCGAGATCAGCAAGCCGGCGGGCATCGTCGAGCTGATCTTTGCCGGCGGCGGCACGATCATGCTCGACGTCGAATGCATCGAGGCGCGCCTTGCCGATATTGGCGGGGCGTGGGAAGCCACCTCGCGCCCCATCCACAAGGCCTGAGCGTCCGATGGCCATCAAGCTTCGTCAGTCCGACGCCGATTTCGAGCAGCGTTTCGCCGCCTTCCTGTTGACCAAGCGGGAAGTGTCCGCCGACGTTGATGCCGCGGTGCGCGACATCATCGCGCGCGTGCGCGCCGAAGGCGACGCGGCGCTGATCGACTATTCACAGAAATTCGATCGCGCCGATCTGACTGGATTGGGCATCGCCGTCTCGAAGGACGACATCGCTCAAGCTTACAAGGCTGCCGACTCAAAGACGATCGAGGCGCTGGAATTCGCGCGAGACCGTATCCGCTCCCACCATGAGCGGCAGCGGCCGAAGGATGATCGCTATACGGATGCCGCCGGCGTCGAGCTCGGCTGGCGCTGGACGGCGGTCGAGGCGGTCGGGCTCTATGTGCCGGGCGGCACGGCGAGCTATCCAAGCTCGGTGCTGATGAACGCCATACCGGCCAGGGTGGCCGGGGTCGAGCGCATCGTCATGGTCGTGCCGGCGCCCGGCGGCATCATCAATCCGCTGGTGCTGGTGGCGGCCGACATATCAGGCGTGTCGGAAATCTACCGTGTCGGCGGCGCCCAGGCGATCGCAGCCCTCGCCTACGGCACCCGGACTATAAAGCCGGTCGCCAAGATCGTCGGCCCGGGCAATGCCTATGTCGCGGCGGCCAAGCGCCAGGTGTTCGGCACCGTCGGCATCGACATGATCGCCGGGCCGTCGGAAGTGCTCGTCGTGGCCGACGGCAGCAACGATCCGGACTGGATCGCGGCCGACCTGCTGGCCCAGGCCGAGCACGATGCATCGGCGCAATCGATCCTGGTCACCGACGATCCGGCCTTCGGCATCGCTGTCGAACAAGCGGTCGAGCGCCAGTTGCAGAGCCTGCCGCGGGCCGAAACGGCTGCGGCGAGCTGGCGCGATTTTGGCGCCGTGATCCTGGTTCCAACCATTGAATCCGCGCTGCCGCTGGTCGACCGCATCGCCGCCGAACATGTCGAACTGGCCATCGACGATGCCGAGGGTTTCCTGGCGCGGATGCGCAATGCCGGTGCCGTCTTTCTCGGCCGCCACACGCCGGAAGCCATCGGCGACTATGTCGGCGGCTCCAACCATGTGCTGCCGACGGCACGCTCGGCGCGCTTCTCGTCGGGCCTGTCGGTGCTCGATTTCGTCAAGCGCACGTCGATCCTCAAGCTTGGATCGGAGCAGTTGCGTATCTTGGCGCCGGCGGCGATTGCGCTCGCCAAGGCGGAAGGCCTTGAGGCGCATGGACGCTCCGTCGCCATACGGTTGAACATGTAGGCGGCGATGTCTGGCCCCGATCAAACCCGCGCCAGGCTGATCGATGTCGAACTCGATGAATCGATCGGCCGGTCGACACCCGATGTCGAGCATGAACGCGCGGTGGCGATCTTCGACCTGATCGAGGAGAACAGTTTTCAGCCCGTCAATGACAGCGGCGACGGCCCTTACCGGCTGAAACTGTCGCTGGCCGAGCAGCGCCTGGTGTTTGCCGTGGCGCGCGAGGATGGCACCGCCGTCGTCACTCATATCCTGTCGCTGACGCCGCTGAGGCGCATCGTCAAGGATTACTATATGATCTGCGAAAGCTACTACGACGCCATCCGTTCCTCGACGCCGAGCCACATCGAGGCGATCGACATGGGCCGCCGCGGCCTGCACAATGAAGGTTCGCAGACGCTGATGGACCGGCTATCCGGCAAGATCGACATAGACTTCGATACGGCGCGCCGGCTGTTCACGCTGGTCTGCGTACTGCACTGGCGGGGCTAGCCCTGGCACCCGGCGCCCTACCCCGTTCGATCCTGTTCCTGTGCGGCATGAATGCCGTGCGCTCGCCAATGGCAGAGCAGCTGGCGCGCCGCATGCTGCCCGCGGCCATCTTTGTCGCTTCGGCCGGCGTTCGCGCCGGCGAGCGCGATCCGTTCGTCGATGCGGTGCTTGCCGAGGAAGGCCTGTCGTTGGGCGAGCGTCACCCACGGACCATGGACGATCTCGAGGACGATTATTTCGACCTCATCGTCACGCTGGCGCCGGAAGCGCACCACGCCGCACTTGAACTCACCCGCTCGCTCGCTGTCGAGGTCGAATACTGGCCGACGCCGGACCCGACCGACGCCGCCGGCACGCGCGAACAGATCATGGCGGCCTACCGGGACGTGCGCGAGCGCCTGAAAGCGCGGATCGGGCGTCGATTCACACCTCCGGAGGCCGCCGATTAAGCGTGTTCACAAGCGGACGATTATCATATAGGTTCCGCCGAAATTCCGGCCAGGGCGCTGGAACTACCATCCAAGCAAAGGTATCGAATGCCGAAGGAAGAAGTCCTCGAGTTTCCGGGTGTCGTGACGGAATTGTTGCCGAACGCGATGTTCCGGGTAAAGCTCGAAAACGAACACGAAATCATCGCCCATACGGCCGGCCGCATGCGCAAGAACCGCATCCGCGTGCTGACCGGCGACAAGGTTCTGGTCGAGATGACGCCATACGACCTGACCAAGGGCCGCATCACCTATCGTTTCAAGTAAGCAAAGCCCGACTGGTCCGCGATGAGCATTTTGCAGAAGCTGGTGCTTGCCTCGGGTTCGCCGCGCCGAATCGAGCTCTTGCAGCAGGCCGGCATCGAGCCGGACCGCGTGCTGCCGGCCGATGTCGACGAAACGCCGCTGCGTGCAGAGCATCCGCGCTCGCTGGCCAAGCGGCTGTCGAAGGAAAAGGCCGAGAAGGCGTTCGCGTCGCTGAAAACCGAAGCCGACTACGCGCCGGGCTTCGTGCTGGCCGCGGATACGGTCGTCGCCGTCGGGCGGCGCATCCTGCCCAAGGCAGAAACCCTCGACGACGCCGCCAACTGCCTCGGGCTGTTGTCGGGCCGTTCGCACCGGGTCTATTCCGGCATCTGCCTGATCACCCCGGGCGGCAAGCTGCGTCAGCGGCTGGTCGAGACGCGGGTGCGCTTCAAGCGGCTGCCGCGCGAGGAGATCGACGCCTATGTCGCGTCGGGCGAATGGCGCGGCAAAGCGGGTGGTTACGCCGTCCAGGGTCTCGCCGGCGCCTTCGTCGTCAAGCTGGTCGGCTCCTACACCAACATCGTTGGGCTGCCGCTGTATGAGACCGTCGCGCTGTTGAGCGGCGAAGGCTTCAAGGTGCATGGCGGCTGGCTGGCGGGAACCCGGCTGTGAATTCCGACTCCAAAGTCACGCCCTTACGCCCAAAGCGCCCCTGCCCCGAATGCGGCAAGCCCTCGGCGCGCGACACCTTTCCGTTCTGCTCGACGCGCTGCAAGGACATCGACCTCAACCGCTGGCTGAAGGGCGCCTATGTCATCAAGGCCCGCGATGACGAGGAAGAGACGGACCCCGACGCTCCGAATTAAGGCTGGGCGCCGCCGATCAGGCGGCGGCCTCGTTCTTGCGCTTCAAGCGCGCCCAGGCAGGCAGCCATTCACCATGAGCAGCCAAGAGATCATCGACCAGTGACCAGATCTGGTCGAGATCGAGTTCGGCCGCGGTGTGCGGATCCATCATCGCCGCATGGTAGATGTGTTCGCGGTTCTCGCTCATCAGCGCCCGCACCGTCAGTTCCTGCACGTTGATGTTGGTGCGGATCAGCGCGGTCAATTGCGGCGGCAGGTCACCGATATAGGTCGGCTGGATGCCGGAGGCATCGACCAGGCACGGCACTTCGGCGGCGCAATCCCGGGGCAGCGAGGTGATGCAGCCATTGTTGCGGACGTTGCCGTAGATCACCGAGGGTTCGCCCGTCCACACCGAATTCATGATCGATGAGGCATATTCCCGGGACTGCTCGACCTCGATGCGATCGGCCGAGCGATAGGCCTCAGCCTGTCCCTTCCAGCGCTCGATCTGTTCGATGCAGCGCTTGGGATACTCATCCAGCGGGATGCCGTACTTCTCGATCAGGTCCGGGCGGCCTTCCTTGATGAAATAGGGCGTGTATTCGGCGAAATGTTCCGAGCTCTCGGTGACGAAATAGCCGAGCCTGGTCAGCATCTCGTAGCGCACCTTGTTGGGGCAGCGCGGGTTCCAGCCGGGCTTGGGCGCGCGGCCTTCGCGATAGGCGCGCACGAGATCGGGGTAGAGGTCGCGGTACGAACCGTCCGGCTGGCGATGCTCGAAGCTGAGATAGAAGGCCATGTGGTTGATGCCGGCCGAGCGATAGCGGATCTCTTCGTAGGGAAGGTCGAGATCGTGCGCCAGCTCCATTGCCGTGCCCTGCACGGAATGGCAGAGACCGACCTGCCTGATGTCAGGGTATTTCTCCGCTATCGCCCAGGTGTTGATCGCCATCGGGTTGACATATTGCAGCATGATCGCCTGCGGGCAGACGGCGAGCATGTCCTCGCAGATCTTCCACAGATGCGGCACGGTCCTCAAGCCGCGCATAATGCCGCCGACGCCGAGCGTGTCGGCGATCGTCTGGCGCAGGCCGTATTTCTTCGGCACTTCGAAGTCGGTGACCGTGCAGGGCTCGTAGCCGCCGATCTGGAAGGCGACGACGACGAAATCTGCGCCCGCCAGCGCCTTGCGCTGGTCCGAATGGGTCTCGGCCTTCGCCTTGACGCCGAGCGTCGCGATCAGCTTGTTGACGACGATGGCGCTCTCTTCCAGCCGCTGCGGATTGATGTCCATCAGCGCGATGGTCGCGCCGGAAAGCGACGGGCGCTGCAGCACGTCGCCGACAATGTTCTTCATGAACACCGTCGAGCCTGCGCCGATGAAAGTGATCTTGGGATTTCTTGCCATGCTAACCTCCGGCATATGTTCAGGCCACGTCGAAAGCGGCCCTGACGAGCCGTTCCGTGTAGGCGGTCTTGGGATTGGACAGGACGTCGTCGACGGGGCCCTGCTCGACGATCTTGCCGTTCTGCATGACGATCACGCGATGGCACAGTGCGCGCACCACCTTGAGGTCGTGCGAGATGAAGAGGTAGCTGAGGCCGCGCTCGTCCTGCAGCTTGCGCAACAGGTCGATGATCTGCGCCTGGACGGAGAGATCCAGCGCCGATGTCGGCTCGTCGAGCAGGATGAATTCGGGTTCGAGTGCGATGGCGCGGGCGATCGCGATGCGCTGGCGCTGGCCACCGGAGAATTCGTGCGGAAACCGTGACAGTATATCGCCCGGCATGCCGGCGCTGACCAGCGCGTCGCGCACCCGTTCGACCCGCTCGCGCCGCGTCGCCCCTATGCTGTTGACGATCAGCCCTTCCTCGATGATCTGGCCGATCGTCATGCGCGGGTTGAGCGAGGAGAACGGATCCTGGAAGACGATCTGCATGCGCGAGCGCAACGGCCGCATCTGCGCCCGCGACAGGCCGTGGATCGGCTTGCCGTCGAAACGGATCTCGCCGCGCTTGGCGTCGATCAACCTGAGCAGGGCCTGGCCGAAGGTGGTCTTGCCTGAACCGGACTCGCCGACCAGCCCCAGCGTCTCGTGGCGACAGAGTTTCAGGCCGAGATCGTCGACGGCGACCAGCTCTCGCCAGTCCGGTTTCAGGAAGGTGCCGTGGCGCAGCATGAATGAGACGCGCACGCCGCTGGCCTCCAGGATGGTGCCGCAGCCCTCCGGCAGCGGCTTCGGCTGCCCCTGCGGCTCGGAAGCGAGCAGCCGTCTCGTATAGGGGTGCTGGGGGTTGGCGAATAGCCGTTCGGTGACGTTGTGCTCGCACATTTCGCCATGCTGCATGACATAGACGTAGTCGGAGAACTGGCGCACCACGGTCAGGTCGTGGGTGATCAGGATCACCGCCATGCGCAGCTCTTTCTGCAGGCTGCGGATCAGGTTCAGGATCTGCGCCTGGACGGTGACATCGAGCGCTGTGGTCGGCTCATCGGCGATCAGCACATCGGGATTGTTGGCCAGCGCCATGGCGATCATCACCCGCTGACGTTGCCCGCCCGATAGCTGGTGCGGGTATTGCTTGAGCCGCGCGGCGGGATCGGGAATCTGCACATGCTGCAGAAGTTCCAGTGCGCGCGCCCAGGCCTGCTTGCGGCTGACTTTGCGATGCACCCGGATCGCCTCGACGATCTGGCTGCCGACCGTATAGATCGGGTTGAGCGAGCTCATCGGCTCCTGGAAGATCATCGAGATGCGGTTGCCGCGCAGCTTGCGCCGGGCGCTCTCGGGAAATTTCAGGATGTTTTGCCCGTCATAACAGACGCTCGACCCGGGCGACACCGTGGCGCGCCGCGACAGAAGGCCCATGACGGTGCGCGCCGTCACCGACTTGCCCGAACCGGATTCGCCAACGATGGCGATCGTCTCGCCGCGATAGAGCTGAAACGAGAGTCCTTGACCGCGTCGACGACGCCATGCTCGACCTTGAAGGCCACGGCGACGTTGCGGGCGTCGATGATCGGCTGGCTCTGGCGTCCGTCATGGTCGTGACGGACGATGGGTGCGAAGGATTCGGCGAGCGCGACGGACATCTCAGGCACCTCAATAAGGGTCGACGGCGTCGCGCAGGCCGTCGCCCAGCGCGTTGAAGGCAAAGACGGTGACGAGCACGAAACCGACCGGCGACAGGATCCAGGGATAAGTGCCGATGACGGAATAGGTCGCGGTGTCCTGCAGCATCAGACCCCACGAGATCAGCGGCGGCTTGACGGCGAAGCCGAGGAAACCGAGGAAGGATTCGAGCAGCACCACCGTCGGGATCGCCAGCGTCACGGCGACGATCACGTGGCTCATCACATTGGGGAAGATGTGCTGCATGATGATGCGCCGGTCGGTGGCGCCGACCGCCATGGCGGCGCGCACATACTCGATCCGCGCCAGCGCCAAAGTCTTGCCGCGCACCTCGCGAGACATCTGCGCCCAACCCAAGGCCGACATGACGATGATGACGAAAGCGAGGAAGACGTTGGTGGGAGCGGTGACCGGGATCAGCGTCGTCAGCGCCAAATAGAGCGGCAGCTGCGGGAAGGCGAGCACCAGTTCGACGAAGCGCTGCATCCAGACATCGAACCTGCCGCCAAAATAGCCGGAGACCATGCCGACGGTGGTGCCGATGACGGTGATGATTAAGACGACCGTCAGCGCGATCATCAACGAGACGCGCGAGCCATGGATGGCGCGCGACAACACGTCACGACCAAACTTGTCGGTGCCCAGGAAATGCACCGGCTGCCCGTCCAGCGAGCCGAACAGATGCCGGTCCGCCGGCAACAGCCCGAAGAGCTTGTAAGGCGCGCCATGCACGAAGAAACCAAGCAGCCTTGGATGATCGTAGTCGGGACCGACGACGGGCTGGAAAGTGACCGGATCGAGGTCCGCCGAATCGGCCAGCGCATAGACCCTCGGCCGCGCGACGAAACCGCCATCTCTGTCATGGAAAACAGGCACCTGCGGAGGCGCGAAGCCGACATCCGTCACCTTCGGGTCCATTGGCGCGATGAACTCGGCGAACACGGCCATCACCAGCAGCAGCACGACGAGCCAGAGCCCGGCCATGCCGGTCCAGGAGCGCTTCAGCCGGCGCCAGACAAGCGCGAGGTAGCTTTCGTTACCGCGCGCCGGTTTGGCTACGATGCGACCTTCGGCCGGCAGCGGTGGAGGGGATGGATCGCGCGCCAGCATCTCAGCGCTCCCCGAACTGGCGCACGCGCGGATCGAGCAGGACGAGCAGCATGTCGGCGATGATGTTGCCGACGATCAGCGTCGCCGACAGCACCATCATGAAGGTGGCGGTGACATAGACATCGCCGACAGCCATGGAGCCGACGATCGCCGGGCCGACAGTCGGCAGCGCGAAGATGATCGCCGTCTCGATTTCGCCGGTCAGCATGTAAGGCAGCACCACACCCTGATACATGATGAGCGGGTGCAGTGCGTTAGGCACGGCGTGGCGCATGACGACAGCGGCGCCGGTCAGCCCCTTGGCCCTTGCCGTCTCGACATATTGCGCGTTCAGCGTATCGAGCAGATTGCCGCGCATGACGCGCATATTGTAGGCGAGCCCGCCGAAAGTCGCGATCGCCACCACCGGCCAGACATGCTTGACCAGATCGACGAATTTGGCCCACGACCACGGCGCGCCCCCATATTGCGGCGAGAAGAATGAGCCGATCTCCGACACGTTGAACTGGAAGACCAGGAGATAGACGATGATCAGCGCCATCAGGAAGCGCGGCACCGTCATACCGAGGAAGGAGATGGCCGACAGCGCCGAGTCGATCCAGGTGTATTGCCGGGTCGCCGCCCATATGCCGAATGTGATGCCCAGCACCGAAGCCAGCAGATGGCAGACCAGCGCCAGGAGAAGGGTGCGCGGCAGGCGCTCTCCGACCACATCGGCGACCGGTTTGTTGTAGTAGAGGCTGTAGCCGAAATCGCCGCGGGTGACGATGCCGCCGATCCAGTTGAGATACTGGAGGGGCAGCGGCTTATCGAGACCATGCTCGATGCGGTAGGCCTTTGCCTGCGCGTCGGCCTCGGCGAAGGAGGCTCCACCCTGGTTGATCGCCTGCGAGCGGATGTAGTCGGCATAATCGCCCGGCGGCGCCTGGATGATGGCAAATGTGGCCAGACTCAAAATGGCGAGGACCGGGATTGCCGACAGATCGGAAGAGCGTCGTGTANGCCAGCGGCGCGGCCGGAGGTCTCTCAGTCAGGGAGGTAAACCTAATTCATCGGCCCCTTCTCGCCGGGTTTGCCGGGCAGTTCTTGCGGGAACAATTCGTATTTCGCCTGCTTGTCGGCCGCGACAAAGACCCGTTCGCGGGTGATCGAATCCTCGGCCCAGTTGAACATGAAGATCGGCGTGCCCTGCGGAATGTTCGAGAAACGCTTGTTGACGATCAGCGCGCCGGGATACTCCGTCAGGCCGACATTGTAGACGTGCTCCGTCGAGATCTTCTGGAATTGTTTCATCAGGCTGGCGCGCTGGTCATTGTCCTGGGTGGAGACGAACTTGTTGACGATGTCGACGAGGTCCTTTTCGAACGGCATCACATCGACCTCGCCATTCTCCGGCGCACGATGGTCCCAGCTGGTGCGCGGGCCGATCGGGGCAAGCTGCACGGTGTTCTGCACCACCGACGTCAGTTCCTGTTCGTTGCGCCGGACCAGCCAATCGAAGCGGCCGGAATATTGCGAAGCGTCGCGCTGGGTGCCGTTGAGCCCGTTGAGGACGACCCGCAGCCCAAGCTTTTCCATCTGGGCGACGACGCCTTCGGCAAGGCTCTTGTCGGTCGTGTAGTCGTTGTTGACCAGCATCACGATCTCGACGTTCTTTCCGCCGGCGGTGCCGGAAGGGAAATTCACGAAGCCGTCGCCGTCCGTATCCTTGAGGCCGGCCTTGGCGAGTTCGGCCTTGGCGCCCTCGAGATCGAAGGGGTAGTAGACGGTCGAATCGCGGTCATAGAAGCTGGTGCCCGAAGACAGGCCGCCGGGATAGATGGCGGTGAACGGCCCCTTGACCAGCGAGTCGCCGAGCGCCTTGCGGTCGAGTGCCATGGTAACGGCCTTGCGGAAATCCTCATTACGGTTCAGCTCGCGGATCGCCTGGCCGCGTTCGTCCGGATTGCCCCAGCCATTGGCGGAAAAATTAAAGCGCAGATTGTAGCCGATGAGCCGCGGGCCGAAAGCAAGACGGGCCGGCGCGTTCGCCTCTGCCGCACGCTTCAGCGAGGCGACGAAGTTTTCCGGCTGCTCCAAATTGGAAAAATCGGCCGCGCCGCCCACCGCCTGGACATCGCGATCGGCCCAGGTCGACAGCTTGTAATGCAGTTCGTTGAGATAGGGCAGTTGATTGCCCTTTTCGTCGACCTTCCAGTAATAGGGATTGCGGCGCATGACGATGATGTCGTCCGGCCGGTATTCGACCGGCACCCAGCCACCCATCACCGGCATGTTCATGAATTCCGGCGGGAAGGCATTTTTGAACTGATCATAGGTGTTCTTCGAGTATTTCGGATGCTGCGGCTTCAGGATGTGCGCGGGGCCAGGACAGAAGGTGCCGTAGGCCATGGCATACAGGTACTGTTTCGGGAAGGCATCCTTGAAGGTCCATTCGACGGTGTAGTCGTCGATCTTCTTCAGCGTCGTGCCGACGCCGAAGGTTTCCGGCGTCGCACCATTCAGCGGCGAGACGTTAGGATCGACCACCTCGTCGTCCCAGTAGAACATGACGTCGTCGGCGTTGAACGGCACGCCGTCCGACCACTTTGCTCCTTCGATGAGGTGCATGGTCAGCCTGTGGCCATCGCTCGACCAATCCCAGCTCCTGGCCAGGTTCGGCAGCGGCTCGGTGTCCTTGGCCTCGACCTGGAACAGCGGGGCGGTGCGCGTCAGGCATTCGGAGAGGCCGATGTCGATGCCGCCCCAGCCTTGCGTCTGACCGGCGCCGTAGTTCCAGCCTTCCGGCCGCCCGCCGATGACGTGGCGCATCGTATCGCCATAGACGCCGATGCCGTCCTGCATGTTGCCCGTCTTGTAGACCAGCGGATCTTTCGGCAGCCTGTCTTTCACCGGCGGCAGCTTGCCGGTCTTGACGTATTTCTCGGTGACCCAGTCGGGCTCGTGATATTCGGGAAGCGCCTTGAACTCCAGGATCGAGTCTCGCGCGACATAGTTGATCTTGCCCTCGGCGGGAAACGGTGTCGGCGCCGGCGGAACCGTCGGCTCGGAAGCGTAAGCACTGAGTGCCGAGACCGAGACGCTCAGCGTCAGTCCGGCAGCAAGGCCGATATTGCGTAAATTCCTCACGGTCTCTCTCCCTCTTGTTTGTCCGGAGCGTTTGCACCCGCTCCGCCTCTCCTCGAATTCAAACGGCTTCGTGGCAATGAATCCGCCTCCCATGGATCCACCATCACCGCATGAATTTTCAGCCGGCCCGCCTCAGCCGGCTTGCTTCAGCGCGGCTTTTTCGGCGCGCAATTCCTCGATCGAGCGAACGCTGCGCCGTGCGGCGCCCGCCCACTCGCGGGTCTTCACCTGAGATGTCGACAGCCGCTCCCTGGCGGCCGGAACCGCATGGGCATATTGCGGCAGCCAGGCTGCCTGGGCGACGACCATTTCGTCGACCATCTGCCAGACCTCCTCCGGCGTCGAAACCGCGCCGACCAATGGGTCATGCAGCACGGCGAGCTTCAGAAGATCGATGTCGCCTGATATCGCGGCATGCACCGACATGCGCTGGACGTTGATCGAAGCGATGCAGGTGGCGGCGCAGGCCTCCGGCAACGTGATGCCGGCGGCCATGTTGATGCCAAAACGGTCGACGAAGCCCGGCGACTCGATGATGGCATCCTGCGGCAGGTTGGTGATCACGCCATTGTTCTTGACGTTGAAGTGGCCGCGATAGATGCGGTTGGTCTCCAGCGCCTCCAATATGTGGCTGGCATGCTCGTTGGAGCGCTTCTCCCGGTCGATCGGCTTTGACGCCGCTTCGAGGAACTGCGGATATTCCGTCTCGAACCAGTTTCGGGTTTCGGTGGAATAGCGGAGATAGCCGCCCGTCTCGCCGTGAATCCAGTCGGACATATCGATCCAGCGCGTGATCTCGTCGGGACGTTTGCGGTACCAGGGCAGATATTCGGAAAGATGGCCGTTGCTCTCGGTCGAATAGACGCCGAAGCGCTTCAGGACGTCGATGCGCAGCTTCTCCTGCCTGGAATAGACCGGATGCGCCTCGAAGGCGGCCACCAGTTCGTCCTTGCCGATGGGGCGGCCGTTCAGGCGCAGGTCGATGAACCAGGTCTGGTGGTTGATGCCGGAACAGACATAGTCGAGTTCCTTCACGGACTTCGCGCCAAGCACCTCGGCGATCTGTTCGGCGCCGTGCTGGACGCCGTGGCAGAGCCCGACAGTGTCGACCTTGCCGTATTCGATCGCTGCCCAGGTGTTCATCGCCATCGGGTTGGCGTAGTTCAGGAATTTGACGTTGGTCTCGGCAACCTCGCGGATGTCCTTGCAGAAATCCAGGATCACCGGGATGTTGCGCTGTCCATAGAGAATGCCGCCGGCGCAAATCGTATCGCCGACGCACTGGTCGATGCCATATTTCAGGGGAATGCGGATGTCGTCGGCATAGGCTTCGAGACCGCCGACCCGCACGCAGCTGATGACGTAGCGAGCGCCTTCGAGCGCCTTGCGGCGGTCGGTCGTCGCCGTCACCCTGGTCGGCAATCTGTTTGCCTCGACGATCCTGTCGAGGATCGCCTTGATCATCTGAAGGTTGTGCTCGCTGACATCGGTCAGCGCGAATTCGATGTCCTTGAATTCGGGCACGCACAGGATGTCGGTGAACAATTTCTTGGTGAAGCCGACGCTGCCGGCACCGATGATAGCTATTTTGAAACTCATCAGCCGCACCTCACTCCACTTCGAATTGCAGGCAAGGGATGACAATGGGAAGCTGTAGCCACATGCCGCGACATGTATGCACGACAAGCCGGAATCCGGCTCGCCAACCTCCCTGTCCGCTCCTCGACTGCGGATCTCTCTCGCTTTTCGACGGGGATTATGCGCTTATTCGCGAGTACGACCAGAGAAGGATTATGCTTTCAGGGGTAATTTTGTGCTGCAAGATTTGATAGAAAACGGACAGTCCATGCGCACGATCTCGCTGCCGCGCGGCCGCCAGCGCCTGCATGCCATGCCGACGAGCACGGGCTATGAAGTGCGCGAGGACGAGACCTACGATTGGGACGGCCGCAAGCGCGGCCAGACACCGTTCACCGTGCTCCAGCACACGATCAGCGGAGCCGGCCGGCTGCGCTACGAAAACCGCAACTACCGCCTGCAGAAGAACGACACATTGCTGGTGCTGGTGCCGCACAACCACCGCTACTGGCTGGCTGGAGACGAGCGCTGGGAGTATTTCTGGATTTCGATGAACGGCGAGGAGGCGCTGCGCATCCACAAGTCGATCCTCAGCGTCTCGGGTCCGGTGTTTCGGCTGCAGCCGGCGACGATCGATCATCTTGCCGATTGCAGCCTGCGCCTGATCAAAGGCGCCGCTTCGCCGGGCGCTGCTTCGGCGATAGCCTACGAGGCTGCGATGGCGCTCTATGACGATGTCTTCGGCTCCCATGCCTTTGCCGAAAAACAGAGCGTCATGCAGCCGGTCATCGATCACATCAATGCCAATCTCGACAGGCCGCTGCCGGTGTCGGATCTGGTGCAGATCAGCGGCCTCAGCCGAGCCCATTTCTCACGCTGTTTCGCCGAGAGCGAAGGCCTGCCGCCTGCCGAGTTCGTGCTGCAGCAGCGTCTGCAACGCGCGGCGAAGCTGCTGACCAAGGCGGATTTTCTGCCGGTGAAGGAGGTCGCCATCCTGTGCGGCTTCGAGGACGCGAACTATTTTTCGAAGCTCTTCCGCCGCTGCTACGGCATCACGCCGAGCCAATTCCGCACCACCGGCATGTATGCCAATTTAAGAACGCCGGCGAGGCGTGGCGTCAGGGCGCATGATGACGAGACCTGACGCCGCCCCCGGATAAAAGGCAGCCAGCTAGGCAGCGCGCAGACTGCCGCCATCCAGCCATTCGAGATCGGCTTGCGAAAGCGTGATGTCGAGAGCGCGCAGGCTGTCGTCCAACTCATCCAGCGTGCGTGGCCCGATCAGCGGGATGGATGGGAAGGGCTGAGCGAGCACATAGGCCAGCGCAATATGGATCGGGCTCTTGCCCAGTCTCGCGGCAAGTTCGATCGCCCGGTCGCGGCGGCCGAAATTCCGCTCGGAGTACCAGACCCGCACCAGTTCCTCATTGTCTTGCTTGTCCCGACCTGCGCGATCGGTGAAGAAGCCGCGCCCCTGGCTTGACCAGGCGAAATTCGGCATCTGCCTGGATGTCAGCCAGGCCTTCCACGCATCGGTCGAGGAGGTGACGCAGCCGGCCCAGATCGGCTCCAGCATTTCAGCCAGCGAGAAATTGTTGGACAGCGCGCCGGGCTTTTGCTTGCCGGTGCGTTCGGCATAGGCAATCGCCTCATCCATGCGTTCCATCGTCCAGTTCGAACCGCCGAACGGGCCGCGGATGCGGCCGGCCTTCACCTCGCGATCCATCGCATCGACGAATTCGCCGACCGGCACATCCGGATTGTCGCGGTGCATGAAGTAAACATCGACGTGGTCGGTCTGCAGGCGTTCGAGCGACTGGTCGAGCTGCTTGCCGATCACATCGGGATAGCACAGCGGCGAGTGCGCGCCCTTGGCAATGACCACCGATTGCGCGCGCACGCCACGGTTTTTCAACCACTCGCCAAGCAGCTTCTCGGTATAGCCGCCGCCATAGACATAGCCGGTATCGAAGAGATTGCCGCCGGCCTCGAAAAAGGCATCGAGCAGGATCGAGCCTGAGGAAAACGTGCGGAAATCCTCAAAGCCGAGCGCCACCACCGACGCCGGCTTCGACAGGCCGGGAATAGTGCGCTTGGCGATCGCCGTGCCGCCGGACCGCAAAGGCCGGCCGGAGATGGTATTGATGCGTTGCTGGGCCTTCTCGATCCCGTATTCGAGGCCGGCGGCCGCCCGCCATTTGTCCAGTACACGCAAGGTGCCGAGGCTTTCCGCCCATGCCATGCCGGGCCAGGCGAATTCTTGGCCGCCGGCGCGGATGGCCTCACCGGCTGCGTCGACCTCGAAGGAATAGACATGACGCTTCTCGTTGACGCTGATGGTCTCGCGCGTGCCATCGGATGCGATGACGTCGATCCGGCCGAGACCAACGTCGCGGTTGCCGCCGGCGAACCAGAAGTCCGGCACCTCGATGCGGCCTTTGGTGCCGAGGATGCGCAGAACATTGTCCTGGTTAAGCGAGATGCTGCAGGAGACTTCGGCGACAATGCCACCCGGGAAATGCAGCAGCGCCGAGGCCCATTCGTCGACGCCGGACTGGCCAAGATGGGCAGTACCGACCACCTTGTCAGGCTCGGCGAAGGGTTTTCCGGCCGCGGCGCCGGCAATCAACCGCACCATCGAGACGGGATAGCCGCCGACGTCAAGAATGCCGCCGCCGGCGAGATCGTTGGCGTAGAGCCGGTGCTCCGGCATGAAGCGCGGCATCGCAAAACCAAAGCTCGACTTGATCATTCTGATCTCGCCGATGACGCCCGATCTGATCAGTTCCACCAGCTTCAGCGTCTGCGGATGCAGCCGGTACATGAAGGCTTCGCCGAGAAACGTGCCGGCCTTGCGCGCGGCATGCATCATGGCGTCGGCCTCGAAGGCGGTCAGCGCCAGCGGCTTTTCGCACAGCACATGCTTTCCTGCCTCGGCCGCCTTGATCGCCCATTGCGCATGGCCGGGATGCGGTATCGAAATGTAGACGGCATCGATTTCGGGATCAGCAAGCAGCGCATCGTAGCCATCGAGGATGCGGGCGCCGGGGAAACTCTCGGCGAGGCCGGGCTTGGCGGGATTGCGGGCACCGATGGCGACCAGCTTTCCGGTGCGCGAATCGGCCACGCCACCGGCAAAGGACTGGGCGATGCTGCCCGGTCCGAGGATGCCCCAGCGAATGGGCGTGGTTGCGGTCATTGTCATTCTCCTTGAAGGCTGGAAACGGCGGCCGGTCAGCGCAGCCGCAGTCCTTTTTCGTCGAACAGGTAGGATTTGCGGATGGAAACGGTGATCTCTGATGTGTCGGGGACCTTTGTCGCGTCGCGCTGGATCACCACGTCGTCACCATTGGCCGTTCTTGCGTAGAGGAAACTTGTGCCGCCCAGGTGCTCGACCACGTCGATGGCAACCACAAGGTCGGCGTCGCCCTCTCCGGCATTGCCGAAATGTTCGGGCCGCACGCCGACAATGACCTTGCTGCCGATTTTTGGGCTGCCCATTTCGGGTGCAGCGCCGGTCAGCGGTTGCGTGATGCGGGTCTTCTCCTGACCCGCCAGATCGACCACCACGCCACCCGCATCGTGCCCGACAACCCGGCCCTTGATGAAGTTCATCTTCGGCGACCCGACAAAGCCCGCAACGAACTGATTGTCGGGGTTGTCATAGAGATCGAGCGGCCGGCCGATCTGCTCGATATGGCCGGCGCGCATCACGACGATCCTGTCGGCGAGCGTCATCGCCTCGGTCTGGTCGTGCGTGACATAGATCATCGTCGTGCCGAGCTCCTTGTGCAGCCGGGAGATCTCGACGCGCATCTGGACGCGCAATTCGGCGTCGAGGTTGGAGAGCGGCTCGTCGAACAGGAACACCTGCGGTTCGCGCACGATGGCGCGGCCGATGGCGACGCGCTGGCGCTGTCCGCCGGAGAGTTTTTTCGGGCGCCTGTCCATCAATTCGCTGATGCGCAGGATCTCGGCCGCCCGCTTCACCCGCCGTTCGGTGTCGGCCTTTGGATTGCCGGTCATGCGCAAGCCGAAAGAGAGGTTCTGTTCGACGCTCATATGCGGATAGAGCGCGTAGGACTGGAAGACCATGGCGATGCCGCGGTCGGCCGGCTCGACATCGTTGACCACCTTGCCGCCGATGGCGATCTCGCCGCCGCTAATGTCCTCGAGCCCGGCGATCATCCTGAGCAGCGTCGATTTTCCGCAGCCGGAGGGGCCGACGAAGACGACGAACTCGCCGTCCTTGATGTCGATGCTCGCGCCATGGACGACCTCGAAGACGCCGAAGCGCTTGACGACACTGTTAAGCGTGACCGTTGCCATGCTGCCCCTTACTTGACCGCGCCGGCGGCGATGCCGGCGATGAAATGGCGCTGCAGCAGCACGAAGACGACGAGCATCGGCACCGTCAGCATCACCGCACCCGCCATGATGCCGCCCCATGACACCTTGGTGAGGCCGATCAGCGTGCCGAGCGCTACGGGTGCTGTCATCGAACCCGGCTGGCTGTTGATCAAAAGCGGCCACAGATAATTGTTCCAGGAGGCGAGGAACAGGATGATGGCGAGTGCGGCCAGCATCGGCCGCGCCAAAGGCAGCGCGACGAAGAGGAAGATGCGCCATTCCTTGACGCCCTCGACGCGCGCCGCATCGAAGAGATCGTCCGGCATCATCGAAAAACTCTGCCGCATGAACAGCACGCCGAGCGAATTGAACAGCGGCGGGACGATCAGCGCCACCCAGGTGTTGGCGAGCTTGAAGTCGCGCGCCACCATGATGAATTGCGGGATCAGCACGACCGCATAGGGCAGCGTTATGGTGCCGAGGATGATGGCGACAACCGCGCCCTTGCCGAAAAACTGGTAGCGGGCCAGAGCCCAACCGGCCATCGACGTCAGCAGCACCGACAGGAATGTGTAAGTCACCGCCACCGATACCGAGATGCCGATGGCGCCGACGAAGTTGGTGTCACGCTGCAGATTGTTGAAATTGTCGATGAAATTGCCGTGCGGCAACAGCTCGATGCCGGGGCTGAAGATGCCGTTGTCCGGCATGGTCGAGAACACGACCATCATCCACAACGGAAACAGCCAGATCAGCGCCAGCGGCGTCAGGAACAGATGCAGAGCGATGCTGCGTCCCAATCTGGCTGCGGAGCGCGAACTCATTTCGGTTCCCTCGTCAGCCACAGCTGCGCCAGCGTGATGGCGATCGCCAGCCCGGCCATGGTGTAGGCCACGGCCGAGGCGTAGCCGAAATTGAGCGACCGAAAGCCCTGGCGGTAAAGCAGCAGGCCAAGCGTCTCCGTGCCGCCGCCCGGCCCGCCGCGCTCGGTGATCAGGAAGGGCTCGGTGAACAGCTGCATGGTGCCGATGATCGACAGCACGAGGCAGAACACGATGACCGGCTTCAGCAGCGGCAGGGTGATGTAGAAGAACTGCTTGAGCTTGCTGACGCGGTCGAGCGTCGCCGCCTCGTAGACATCTTCGGGAATGGACTGCATGCCGGCGAGCAGGATGATGGCGTTGTAACCGGCCCAGCGCCAGGTCACCGCGATCATGATCAGCGCCATCGCCGGCGTGACGTTGGAAAACCAGTCGATCTTGGGCAGGCCGATGCTGTTCAGGAGCTTGTTGATGATGCCGAAATCGAGGTTGAACATCAGCCGGAACACCGCCGAATAGGCAACCTCGCCGACCACCACCGGGGCGAAGAAGGCAAAGCGGTAGAGGCCGCGCGCCTTCAAGAGCGGCGAGTTCAAAAGCACCGCCATGACCAGCGCCAGCGAGATCATCACCGGCACCTGGATGACAAGGATGAGCAGCGTGTTCTTCAGGGCGTTGAAGAAGGCCGGATCGCCGATCAACCGGCCCCAGTTGAAGCCGGGCGCGAACCGCCACGGCACGGTACGCGTCGCCTGGAAGGAAATCATGAAGGAGCTGATGATCGGCCATACCCAGAAGATCGCGAAGATCAGCAGATAGGGCGTGAGGAAGCGATAGGCCGTGGCGTTGCGATTGCGCATCTTCCTCCTCCTTCATTTCGTTGCCGCTTCGGCCATGGCCCTCGCAGCAGCGGAGCCGGTTTGCCAGCAAATACAGGTCCCGTGGGAGAACCCCACAGGCCGCGACCAGGTCCGGGCGGCGCAAACGCCTGTCCCGGACCCGGCTTGGGAGGTTATGACTTGACGGGCAGTCCGGTTGCCGCCGCGATCTGGCTTGCGGCATCGTCGAGTGCCGTCTTGGCGTCGGGGTAGCCGCCGGCCAGATACTTGGTCTGCACGGCGCGGACGATGATTTCGGCGTCGCTCTGGAACTGCGTGCCGCGGCTCGGAACAACCTTCGGCAAGGTGCCGAGAATGTCCTTCCACACCGCCTGGCCGCCCCAATAAGGCAGGCCTTGCGCGACATAGGGATCGTCAAGCGCCGAGATCAGGGACGGCACCAGGCCGAACTCCTTCAGCATCGTGATCTGGCCTTCATTGGTTCCGAGCGTGTATTTCAGATAGGCGTAGGCGGCCTCCTTGTTCTTCGACGCCGAGGTGATAGCCAGTGAGGAACCGCCGAGATTGGCGGCGCGCGGCCCGTCGGCGGTGAGGCTCGGCATCAGATAGACGCCCCATTTGCCGTTTTCACCGGCAGATTCGGTGCGAATGGTGCCCTCATACCAGCCGCCATAGATCTGGGTGGCGACGGTGCCGGCGGTGTTGTTGGTGATCTTGGTGCCCCAGTCGGCCGACGAGATGATGCCGGCGTCCTTCATCTCCTTGACCTTGGTCATGGCATCGACGCATTTGGGCTGGTTGACCGTGATCGATTGTCCGTCCTCGGAGAAATAGGCGCAGCCCTGTTCGTTGGAGATCATGCGGAAGAATTCCGAGTCACCGTTGAAATCGGCATTGGTCATCGAGACGCCTGGGTTGGCGGCCTGGATTTTCTTGCCGGCGGCGATGAAATCATCCCAGGTCTTGATCGAAGTCGGATCGACGCCGGCCTTTTCGTAGAAGTCGCGGCGATAAAAGGCGGCCACCGGGCCGGAATCCCACGGCATTGCGTAGGCCTTGTCGCCCACTTCCAGCTCGGTGCGCTTGAAATCGGGGAACTTTTTCTGGTCGTCGGCTGTGTAGCCCAGCGTATGCAGGTCGACGAAGCAGTCGGGGAACTGGCTCCAGTAATTCTCGGCCTCACCGTTCTCGACGGTGACGATGTCGGGCAGGCCTACGCCGCCGGCGGCGCAGCCGGCGATCGACTTGTCGTAGGTTGGCTGGTTGCCGAGATCCTGGACCGTGACCTTGACGTCGGGAAATTGCTTGTTAAAGCCGGCAATGGTCGCCTTCAGCGATGAAGCCGCGACATTCCAGCTCCAGATGGTGATTTCGCCGGATTGCGCGAAGGCCGGGGCTGAGCCCAGGGCAAGCGCGAGCGCGGCGCAGGTCATTGTGATGCGCATTGAAATCCTCCCATTCATTTGCTCTCTCACTGTGAGCGTGGCTAGACTATGCAGTGGGCAAGGCCTGTCGCCGTCAAAGGGAATATGAAATTGGCGGAAAGTAAGATGCCTGAACGGCCGTTCTACCAGCCTGGGGCCAGCAGCGTGGAAGGCCTGCCGCTGCTCCTGCAGATGTTTCACACCAATCCGCTGGTGATGCTCAAGCCGCACTGGCACGCCCAGGTCGAGGTTAATTTCATCGTGCGCGGCAGCGTGCATTACCTCATGAACGACCACGAGATTTCGCTTTCGGCCGGCGAGATGTGCCTGTTCTGGGGTGGCCTGCCGCACCAGATGGACGATTTGTCCGACGACGCCATCTATGCCGGGGCGCATCTGCCACTGGTGCACTTCTTCCGGCTGCACCTGCCCACCGATATAAGGCACCGGCTGATGACCGGCGCGACACTGGTGACATCAGCCACCGACCAGTCCGACAACCATAATTTCGAGCGCTGGAACCGCTACGCCCGGTCCGGCGACCAGGCCAAGGCCGAACATGCCGTCAACGAATTGCTGCTGCGGCTGGAGCGGGTGCGGTTCGAGCCCTACCGGCTGGTATCCGCAACTCCGACCGACCAGGAAACAGGCAGCCCCTTCGACCAGCAATCGTCGCGCAATGTCGGACGCATGTGCGATTTCATCGCCGAAAACTTCCTCTACGACATCGATTGCGTGAACATCGCGGCGGCCGCCGACATCCATCCCAAATATGCCATGAGCCTGTTCAAGAAATCCACCGGCATGACGCTCAACGAGTATGTGAATCTGTTGCGGCTGAGCTATGCGCAGGCGCTTTTGATGCATCAGGACGCCAATGTGCTGCGCGTCGCCATGGATTCAGGCTTCGGCTCGCTCAGCGCCTTCAACAAGTCGTTCCGCAAGCTCGCCGGCATGTCGCCCTCCGATTTTCGCCGCGGCGTGACCGGCGTCAGATAGGCGGCGGCGACCAGTGGCGCGTCTGAGCCGCAAATGCATTGGTGCGCCTCGATCGCCGGCTAAAGGCAGTGCCACGGCATGTCAGCCGGCAATAGCGGCACGGACAGGATGGCGAAGGCCGCATCGTGCCATGCCGTGCCCGATTCCGGCCTGCAAGCGGCATGGAAACCGGGGCACCGCACGGCATCGCTTTTCCTGCCCGAAATCGCCCACTAGGCGCTGGACAGGCCGAATTCCCGTGCTATAACCCACGCGCTTTCAAGGGGCGCCCACGGCGCCTCGATGAAATCCGGTCAACGCGTTTTCGTTTGCCGGAACAGGCCCAGATAGCTCAGTTGGTAGAGCAGCGGACTGAAAATCCGCGTGTCGGTGGTTCGAATCCGCCTCTGGGCACCATCCCCTCTTCTCCCGACACTCCGTTTAGCCGAACCGTCTACGCTGCAGCTTCTGCAAGCGACTGGAATTATTGATCTTTTGCTGTCGCATTGCGCAATTAGGCGTGACAGAGAGCGCTTCGGGCGCATTTGATCCAACGAGGCGGGGGGATGGTATTTCCGTTGGTATTCGACATCCTGATGGTATCGAAACAGCCAAGGGAGACCTGACGAATGGCCCTATCCGACGTGAAATGTCGAAACGCCCGCCCTGCTTCCAAACTCGCGAAATTGTCTGACGGGGGCGGGCTGCAGCTATGGGTACAGCCCACGGGCTCTCGCCTCTGGCGGCTCGCCTACCGCTTTGACGGCAAGCAGAAACTGCTCGCGCTGGGCAGCTATCCCCTTATCTCTCTCGCCGAGGCACGGGAGGCGCGCGATGATGCTAAAAGGCTCCTGCTAGCTGGCGTCGACCCTGGAAAGGAACGCAGCTTGCGGAAGGCCGATTCGGCAAAGGACTCCTTTCGCTCAATCGCGGACGAATATGTTGACAAGCTGAAGAAGGAGGGACGTGCCGACCGGACGATCAGCAAGGTCAAATGGCTGCTCGACTTTGCCTATCCGATAATCGGCGACAAGTGCATTCGGGAGATCGAGCCGGCCAGCATCCTTACCGCCCTCCGTCGCGTGGAGGTTCGCGGTCGATATGAGTCGGCCAGGCGACTGCGCTCCACCATCGGCAGCGTGTTTCGATACGCGATCGCGACCGCACGCGCCGAGACGGATCCGACCTTCGCCCTCAGAGGCGCACTCATCAGTCCGAAGGTAACGTCTCGCGCCGCGATTACCGATCCGAAGGCCTTGGGCGGTTTGCTGAGGGTGATCCATGCATTTGACGGACAGCCTACAACCCGAGCCGGTCTGAAGCTGATAGCGCTGCTGTTTCCCCGCCCAGGCGAGCTTCGCGCCGCTGAATGGGAAGAGTTCGATTTTGAAAGCTCGGTGTGGACGATCCCTGAAGCACGCATGAAAATGCGACGGCCGCACCGCATACCCCTATCAAAGCAAGCGATCAGCGTCCTGACTTCACTGAGAGAAATCTCTGGTGATGGATCGCTGCTGTTTCCTAGTGTTCGATCGGCTTCGCGTCCGATTTCCGACAATACCCTTAACGCCGCACTGCGTCGTATGGGTTACAGCAAGGAAGAAGCTACCGCGCATGGTTTTCGAGCAACGGCATCAACTCTGCTGAACGAATGCGGCAAGTGGCATCCGGACGCGATAGAGCGGCAGCTGGCCCACATTGAGAACAACGACGTTCGGCGCGCCTACGCCCGGGCAGAGCACTGGGACGAGCGCGTCGAGATGATGCAGTGGTGGGCCGATTATCTGGATGAACTCAAGAGCAAAAACCTGCGGGTGATCTCAATCGAGGGACGCCGCAAGCCTGCTGTCCACACACCAACGCGACCATCCACTTTGAACCCAACAGCGGCCGTTCATCAAACGCCGATACAAATCTCCAACCGCCGGAAATCATACTGACCGTCGAAAAACGCCACAACTCGACGCCAAATCGTAGGCCCGCATTGTCAGATTTCCTGGAGAGAAAGTTGACCGCGTTCGGCGGGAAGCTGCCGTTCTGCAGCCGACCCCATTTCCGTCATTCAAGCTGCCGATGGCCGGTTCCGAAACCGGCCATCTACCCGGCCCGGAGCCGGGGCGCTATTAGAGCGAGAATCCCGTGGGCAGTGTGCGGTCCGTCCTTTCGCCGGCATTAGTCCGTGGATCCGCTATCCCCGCCCGACTTTAACCTCCACAACCTTCCTCTCCATAGATCCGGGACAAGCCCTTGATGCGCGTCGCGATCGCGTCGACGAGGCGACCAACGATCTCATGGATGATCCCCTCCTGGCGAAGCTCTTGGGCGCACTCCGATGCCATATCGGGCATCACCGCGAGCTGATGGCGGATTGTCCGCACCGTGTACTCGCTGCCAACCTTTGCTGAGGACGCACAGCGCCCCCAGTGGCGCGGCATGATCTCGTCGATTGGATAGACTCTGTCGATCTTCATCGCCAGTTTAAGGTCGCGCATCTCAGATTGGATCTCTCCCCCGAGGTGCGGCAGAATGGAGGAGATGTCGTAGAGCGGAGCTAGGCGGGCCTCGCCCTGGGCACCGAGCAGCATCGAGTAGTTCTTTGCATGCGCGTCCGTGCCGGCGATGATCCAGTTGAAGACGTTCGCGGCCATGAAGATCTGACGGTCTTGGACGGGGTCGAGGGAGGCCGACAGCACCTTTCTGGAGATCGTCGTGATACCTGGCCCACCCTGGTTCTCGTACTTGAGCGTCGGCATCACCGACAGGGCCTGGCACATGTCCTCCTGATGGATGCGGATGGTCTTGCCGTCGATGTTGCGGCGGTCGTAGCGCTCGATAACGATCGCCTTTTCGCCTGCGAAGTCGAGAACCTGGCTATGTGCAGCGTCCATGCCGAGCTTGGATGCAAGCTGCAGGCAGAAATGCTCGTTCTCGGTATGCCCGTGCAAGTGCGGCAAAGGCGGCTTGAAGATGTGTGTCGTGGGCGTGTCGCCTAGAGGGATCCCCCAGCGATTGCTGCCCTTGTCGAAATGGAACGCCGTCTTTGCCTGCGCACCAGCGAGACTGAACTGACCAGGATCGCCGATTCGCCGGGTCGCTGCACCATCCTTGCGCAGATCGCGCAGGCGGTCGCCGATCTGCGCCTCGGTGAGCAACTCCACGTTCTCGCCGCGGGAAATCTGGTCGCCACGCGAAAGGAACTGGACGGCGCCGGCGCAGTCGCGGCCGACATTCTTGAGCAGGGCAAAGGGGTTTCGGGCGGAGACCTGGAACCTCTGCGCCCATCTGGCGAGGGTCTGCTCATTATCCGGCAGTAGGCCCCAGAGGAATGCCTCGACGACCTTGCCCTCGTAGGTCCTGGTGATCGTCGGCATGGACAGGGAGAGCGGGATCGCCACCCGGCCTTCCATCCATGCCTCGTGATAGGAGAACGAAAGCTTGCCGCCCTGCAGGTGGTGGAGCCCCCCAACCGGTCTGCCAGCGATATAGACGTCGAGGGTGTCGATCGGGTTCATCATGATCATCGTCATCTAGAGCTTGTAGGGAATCTCGTCGTCGTCATCGTCGACATGCCGTTCATCGGCATTATGATGATGATCAGCCGACGTCGGCGCCGGCGGGATCTGAAAGTCCATCTCCACACCAAGCGTGGTCAGCGCCAGCAGCACGTTGCCGATCTCGGCGCTGGGCTTGCCGTTCTCGATCCACGACACCCACGTCTGCGTCGTGTTGACCATTTTGGCCAAGGCAGCCTGTGACAGGCCGCGCCGGGTGCGGGCCTCCTTGATCAGGATTCCAATGTCGCGAGCTGTTCTGATCTTCATGGCGTATACGATTTCTGTATGAGCTAGCCTGATATAGGCTCATATATGACGGGTGTCAATATACGTTACTATATCAATTTAACGCTATATAGGTTCACATATCGGCAACCTTCATATACCAACCTATATAAAATCATTGCGCCACGCAACAATGTGCGATCGACCTTTCGCCACGGTACCATCGAGAATGACCGCTGGTCGAGAACTCAACAACTTGTCGGGGCCGGGAGCGGTCTGGTCCGCTATTCAATTACTGTTGGCGAGAAGCTGTCATTCAGCATCCGGTCTGGCGGCATCGTGACAAGATCGATTTTTGTCCGAAGAGAACGAGGCCGGCAGCAAGAAAAAGCCACGGCTTTTATGCACTTATTGTCTAGCAGGCTTAGTTGTTCCCCTGAAACTTGAATCTCCCTCAGACTCAGTGTCTTCTCAAGGTAGCCGCTGGGAATTAGACATGCCTTCAGGCTCGTTTCAACACCGCGTGTGGCAATGGATTGTCGCGTGCTTTCCGACGCCGGCTCACCTCGATGTACAGGAGCGCAATCATCGCTTCCTTGAAGAGGCGCTCGAACTCGCTCAGGCGAATTCCTGCACAAAGGAGGAGGCACTCGAACTGGTGGAGTACGGACCGGCGGCAACGCGGTCAGGATCAAGAACCTAGCGTGCTCCAAAACGACACCAAGCGCTAACCGTTGTCCAGTGTGGAAGATGATTGCCTTCGTGGTTTCTCCGACGCGCCGGCGCCCGGCAGACCTTCCTTTCTGGCCTTGGCAAACGCCCGGTCGCCTTCCAGGAACCCGACCAGCATAAAGGGGATCAGTTCCGCCACCGTTTCGGACTCACCATAGGTCTCACGGTAAAGTGCGGCATAGTCGTTGAGTGCTTGGCTCAAGTCGGCGCCAACGGTGATGGTGATCTTCGAAGGTGTCCGGTCCGGAAGTTTTCCGAGTTTCAGGTTAGCCATGAAGTCCTCCTGTTCACCCCGTGTATGGCCGCAACACGAGGTCCTTGTGCACGATGACGCGCAACGGCCAACCAGGGCGCACGGTGATCGTGGGTTGGACGTTCAGGTTCTTTTCAGTGATCCGTTGGCCCGCTTGACTGACGTTCTGCTGGGTGGATTCACGAATTGCCTTAACCAAGTCGCTTTCATTTTCCCCAAAGCTCAACTCGGTACCAACCCCCAGCAATGTGGCTACCGCGACGCCCTTGATCAACTGCCAAGTATGGAAATCCACCTTGTCCTCGAGCCCGGCATAGCCGGCCGCGTCGGTCACGGGCAGATTGTCGATTTCGGTAGAGGAGCCGTCCGGCATCACGATGCGTTGCCACACCAACAGAGCGCGCCTTTGCCCAAAGGCTACAACGCTGTCGTAGGTGCCGATCAGCCGTGAGCCCTGCGGGATGAGCAGGATGCTGCCGGTGACGCTGTCGTGCACATTCTCGGTGATCTGGGCGACGACAAGGCCGGGCAGATCGGAATTGATGCCGGTGATCAGGCTTGCAGCGATCACGCTACCGGCCATGATCTGATAGGGCGAAGCCGGCGTCTGCAGTGCATGCGGGTTGTAGATCCCGCCGGTGTTCCGTTGATCGATGAAATCGAGCTTGCGCTGTTGATTGTTCTGGTCGCCCTCGGCCGGCGCGACGGAAGCTCGCTGGCCTTCGGTATCTGGCTGCGGAGACGCCGTCTCGAAAGGCGAACGTCCGCCCTGCCCATTGCCAAAAGCTTCCGTCTGCTGGGGCCGGTTTTCGATGCGGAAGAGGACTTGCGACTCGCGCGCCTCAATCGCTTGTTGTGCAAGCCGCTGCGCCTCGGCGGAAACGTCTTGCCCAGGTGCGATGCCAAGCTGGCGCTGGTGCTCGAGAATAGGACGGCCGAGATCCCCGGGCAGCGGCGGTCCAAGCACCGGAGCCTTCGGCTTGCTCCCGGAATAGTCCTTGGGCAGCGATTCAAGTCCCTCGGCGGTCGGGTTGCGGTCGGTGCTGTAAAGCTCTTCAGCCTGCTGCTTCAGGCGCAGTGCGGGCCCCTGCAGCGCCATCATCGTGACGCCAAAGATGGTGGCGGAGCCAACAGCTGCGATCGCGACGACTATGCCGCGCTTGAAGCGCACGGCCCGGCGCGGTGAGGCCCGCAGCTGCAGCTGTTCGGGATCGAGTTTGGGCGGAACATTTGGGCGGGACGTGTCGGTCATGAGCCTCCCCTCACCTGCCAAAACGCGAAAAGAGCGATATCCGCCGCGGCAGTTGCCGTCCGTCGGTCCTGGTGATGCGCACCACCTGCTGCTGCTTGGCGCCGAGACGGAGTTCAGCCGCGGCAAAGAGGCGCTCGACGATGTAGTAGTTGCCGTGCATCCGATAGTTGACGAGCTGGTTGTCCCCGTCAGCACCGACGATGAAGAGCGGTGGCGCCTCGCCCTGATCAATGCGCTTCGGGAACTCTATGTAGACCTTGCTGCCATCATCGAAGGCGCGCGTCGGTCTCCACGGCGGCGTGTCGCCGGTGATCGAATAGCGGAAGCGGATGTTTTCGAGTGCTACGTTCGAGGCCGCGGGCATTTCAGCCTCTGCCTGAGCATTGCGCCGCCGAAGCGCCACGAGTTGGTCTTCGCTGTAAATCCAGGAGAGCGCCGCCATGGCAGTTTTCTCAGTGCTTTGAAGCTGCAGGTGATAGGATCGCCTGTCGGTCGTGATGACCAGATTGGTGGCAAGCCCCGGCGCGAATGGCTTCACCAGCACATGAGTGCGCTGGTCATCGCCTGAGCCACTAACGGTGTCACCGATTACCCAACGGACCGTATCGCCGGCTGAGACCGAGGTCAGCTTCTCGCCCCGCTGCAATGAGATATCGGTGACGCGCTCCGGCGCGGCGTAGAGCTGGTAGAGCGCGCCGTCGGCAAAGGGGTAAACCTGCACCGCATTGACATAGCCAAACTTGGTGGGTTGTTGCGTCGCCGCCTTGTTGGCATCGGCGACCTGTTCTTCCGGCGAGCGCTTATCTGGGGCGGGCTTGCCGGGTGCGGGCATCAACTGACCAGGCAACGGTAACGGTTTCGGCACTTCCACGACCTTGACCGGCTTCTCCGGCGCCTTCTCGATCGCGGCTGGTTTGAAGTCCTCGTGGTCATAGGAAATCTGAGGCGGCGGCACTGGCTTCGAGGCACAGGCCGAAAGAACCGCAGCAGACGCCGACAGGATCAAGGCAGCACGAAGCAATGGGGCTCTATTTGTCATTGGCGGGCTCCTTAGGGGAAACGGGGGTTGGCGGCGCTGTCGAGCTCGCGCGACCAGTCGATGGCGTTGATGAATACGCCGAGCGGGTTCTTGCGCAGCTGCTCGGTTGTCCTAGGCGGGCGGATGAGGATGGTGAGGATCCCGATCCAGCGCGTCGTGCTGGCGAGGCTGCCGCGCTCGAACACCTGCTCGGTCCATTTGACCTGGAACGAGCTGTCGGAAGCCCTGACCACGCTGGTCACCTGCACTGACACGCTGCGCGTGCCTATTTGGCCGAAAGGGTCGTTCGCCTTGGCATATTCGTTGAGGAAGAGCGCCGCTCGGTCGGTGGCAAAGTCGTAGGCCGACAGCCAATTCTGCCGCACCAGAACCGCATCGGTGGAAACCGAACGAACATTCTGGATGAAGCGGCTGAGATGCCAGGCGATCTGGGCGTCGTCGGGCTGGTAGTTTTGGACTGCCGGCGTGACTGCGTGCGCCTCGCCAAAGCGGTCGACCTCGACGACATAAGGCACGACGCGGCCCTGCATCGACTGCCACAGAAGCCCACCGGAAAGCCCCGTCGCCAGAGCCAGGCAGCCAAAGGCCATGAAGCGCCAGTTCTTGGCCTGGACGCGCGCCGTGCCGATGCGCTCATCCCAGAGTTGGCTGGCCTTCTGGTAGGGTGTTACGGGTTCGGGCGTCTTTCCATAACGCTGAACGGGTCGCTTGAAGAGCATCTAGTCTTCCTTGTCATTGAGGGAGGGATTGGCGCCGCTTCCGCCCCGATCTCCATCGCGCACCGCCTGCGTGGCAGCATTGCGATGGGCGCGTGCGGTCTGTTCGGAACGCAGACGCCTTGCCCAGGCAGGCGCGGCCGCGGGAGCTACAACTGGAGAGCTTCCGCTCATCGAGCTGGTCGGCATGCCGCCGGTCATCCAGCCGGCATCGCGACCGGCGTCGGCACTACGGCGGAATGGTTCTGCTGCGGATCGCATTCCCCGCATCGCGGCGCCGCTAGCGGCACTCGCCACCCCCTGCAGCCCAGCAGCTACCCCGGACAGCCCGGACTCGGGCGATGTCGCGCGCCCCGTTTGCCAAGCGACGGTGGCAGCGGACCCCATGGCGGCGCCGGCACGGACTGCGGCGAGGCCGCCGCCTGTTGCCATGCGCGCGCCGGCAAACGTAGCGCCTCCGGCAACGAGCGTTGATCCAGCTGCGGCCGCCGTTGTTCCAAGTGCCGCGCCGGCGCCAAGCTGCGGCGCGCCGGAAACGAGACCCGAGGCAATCCCGGGGCCGAAAATGCCGAGCCCAAGCAGCGCCAGCGCACCCAGCACCTGAGACATGGCCGCCGCCAGGTCCGGCTCCTGGCCCTGCAGGGCGGAAGCGAACTCGCCAAAGAGCGTGGAGCCGATGCCGACGATGACGGCAAGCACCATCACCTTGATGCCCGACGAAATCACATTGCCGAGCACGCGCTCGGCCAGAAACGCCGAGCGGTTCCAGAGCGCGAAGGGCACCAGGACGAAGCCGGCCAGCGTGGTGAGCTTGAACTCGAGGATGGTGATGAAGAGCTGGATGGAAAGAATGAAGAATGCGATGAGGACCAGGAACCAGGCCAGAAGCAGCACGAAGATGGTGAGCGCGTTACCGAAGATCTCGGGGAAGCCTACTAGCTGGCTCGCTTGATTGAGGAGCGGCCAGGCGCCCTCGAAGCCGGCCGCGGCAATGCGGCCTGGCCGCAGGAGACTGTCGGCGGACAGGTTGCCGGCCGATGCGTTGATGCCGAGACCGGCAAAGGAGCGGTAAATTATGTCGGCCAGGTTCTTGAAATTGTTCAGGACGAAGGCGAAGGCGCCGACATAGAGCACTTTGCGAACAAGCCGGCCAAGTATGTTGGGCTCGCCGCCGAACGCCCAGACCAAGCCCGCGAGCGTGATGTCAATGCCGATCAGAATGGTGGTGAGAAAGGCGACGTCGCCCGAAAGCAGACCGAACCCACTGTCAATGTAGCGGGTAAAGGTCTCCATGAAGCGATCGATGACTCCGAGGTCGTTCATGTCGCCGCCTTCCTCGTTGTCTTGAAGAACTGCCGCTCAGTTGCCGGGATAAGCCGTGCCGGTGCCCAGGAAACGCTTCGTCGTCTCGCGAGCGGCTTCCTCAGACTGCGCCTTGCGCGCCGCATCCTCGGCCTCGGCCCGGAACTGGGTCGCAAGCAGCGTCTGGATCTGCATCTGCTGCTTGGTCGAAAGCGCGATCAGCTGATTGGTAGCCTGGCTTGCCTCGAGGGCACCTGCCGCGCCCTGACTGCGATTGACGAGATCGGTAAGCAGGTCGCCATCGGCCTGCACGTTCTCGACGATCTGCGACTGCGCGCTCATGGTCTGGCGGAACGCCTGCATGGCGCTCTGCCAGCGCTCGCGCGCGGCGCTCGCCACATCGCTGACCTTGATGGTGGCGTCGTAGCTTTCCGGATATTGCTGGCGCCACTGGTCCTGCAGCTTGTCGAGATCGAAGCTCAGGCCGCTCGCCTGGGTCATCAGACCGTCAATCCGTTGGAGCGAGCCGGTAAGCTGGCCCACGGAAGAGAAATCCAGGCGCTGAAGGTTGCGCGCCATGTTCTGCAGCATGGTCGCCTGGTTCTGAAGCGACTGGATTTGGTTGTTGATCTGCTCCAATGCGCGTGCTGCCGACAGCACATTCTGCGTATAGTTGGACGGGTCAAACACGATGAGCGCATAGGCCGGCTGGACGTAGTCAGCCATCGGTTTGGCGATCAGGGAAACGGTGACCAGGCTAGTAAAAAGGCGGCGTCCGATCATGACGATTGCTCCTTGTTAGGTTGAGGAAATTGCTGGAGAAGCTCGGCAGCCCAATCCAGGCCGCGCGCACTGAAGAAACGGGCGGCAAAGCTGCCCTGCCCTTCTTCGGAAAGAATATTGTCGATCAGGTTCTGGGCGGCCGGGTCGGAGGCGCCGCAAAGCGCAAGAGCGATCGGGCCTAGCCCGAGCTCGAAGAGGCGATTGCCGCGGCGCGACTGCAGATAGTAGTGGCGCTTCGGCGTGGCGCGGGCGACCAATTCGATCTGTCGCTCATTAAGACCGAAGCGCTCATAGGCTGCCCGTGCCTGCGGCTCCACCGCACGATCATTGGGGAGAAAAATGCGCTGCGGGCAACTCTCGATGATTGCCGGTGCGATAGAAGAGCCGGCGATGTCGGCAAGCGACTGCGTCGCGAAAATGACGGAGACGTTTTTCTTACGCAGTACCTTAAGCCATTCGCGGATGCGGGCGGCAAAGAGCGGGTTGTCGAGATAGACCCAGGCCTCGTCGAGCATGAGCAGCGTCGGCCGCCCGTCAAACCGGTCCTCAAGACGATGGAACAGATAGGTGAGCATAGGCAGCACAGCGCCTTGGCTGTGCATCAGCTCCTGGGTCTCGAAACACTGCACATCCGAGATGGCCAGCCGGTCGTCATCGGCATCGAGCAGCCGGCCGAATGGACCGTCGAGCGTGTAGGGCATCAACGCCGATTTGAGCGCATTGGACTGAAGCAGGACCGACAGGCCAGTCAGCGTGCGTTCCTGCGCCGGCGCGGTGGCGAGGCTGGTGAGCGCCGACCAGATTGCCTCCTTCACCTCCGGGGTGACGGTGACATTCTCGTGGGCAATGAGGCCGGCGATCCATTCGGCCGCCCAGCTCTGTGTGGCCGGGTCGTCGATGTGGCGCAGCGGCTGGAAAGCAAGCGCACCATTCGCACCCAACGCATGGTGGTCGCCGCCCATGGCAAGCGCGGCGGCGCGGGCCGAATTGCCTTTGTCGAAGACATAGATTTGCGCGCCAGCGTAGCGCCGGAACTGCAAAGCGATCAGGGCAAGCAGAACCGACTTGCCGGCACCGGTCGGCCCGACAATCAGCATGTGGCCGACATCGCCGATATGGGTCGAAAGCCGAAACGGCGTCGAGCCGCTGGTTTCGGCGAAAAGAAGCGGCGGAGCGTAATCGCCGGTGACCTCGGCAAGATGCTCGTTCTCCGCTGGACCTGCCCACACGGACGACAGCGGCATGAGATGGGCAAGGTTAAGCGTGTGAACGAGCGGCTGGCGAACGTTGGCGTAGACATGACCCGGCAATGAACCAAGCCACGCTTCGACGGCATTGATGCTTTCGCGAATGGTGGTGAAGCCGAGCCCGTTGACGATCCGCTCGACGGCGCGAAGCTTTTCCGCGGCGGCTTTACGGTTCTGATCCCACACCGTCACCGTTGTGGTGAGATAGCCGAAGCCGACATGATCGCCGCCCAATGCCTGCAGTGCTGCATCGGCATCGAGCGCCTTGTTGTCGGCGTCGCTGTCGACGAGAGGCACCGGTTCGTTGGTCACCACCTCGCGCAGAATAGCCGCGATCGATTTGCGCTTGGCAAACCACTGCCGGCGGAGCCGAGTCAGCGTCTTCGTGGCTTCCGCCTTATCGAGTGGAATGAAGCGCGTCACCCAGCGATAGGCGAAATCCTGGTTATTGAGCGCATCAAGGATTCCTGGCCGGGTGACGTTCGGAAAGCCGAGAACTGTCAGCGTGCGCAGATGCTGTTCGCCCAGCATCGGCTCTAGGCCGCCGGTCAGCGGCGCGTCAACCAGGACGCCGTCGAGATACATTGGCGTTTCAGGCACGGCAACGGGATGACGGCGGGTCGAGATCGTGCCGTGCAGGTACGTCAGGGTCTCGGCATCGTCGAGCGCGCGCACCTCGGGCACGAAGCCCGAAAGAAGATCGAGGACGCGGTCAGTCTCGTCTCGGAACCGGGCAAGCTCCTGGCGCCAGTCTCTTTCCCCTCCCAAGTGATGCGAGTCGACGAGAGCACTTTCCGCGCGCGCTTGGCCATCGGGCCCAGGCATGAAGACCAAGGTCAGATGATAGATGCTCTCGAAATGCGCGACCTTGCCCTCGAAGGCCGCGCGCCGTTCCTCATCGATCAGCCATGAGGCAGCATCGGGAAGGGCCGAGCTCGGATAGCCCAGCGCTTCGATGCGCTCGGCCTCGAAGAACAGCGCCCAGCCAGAGCCGAGCCTTCTCAGCGCATTGTTTGCCCGCGCGCATATGCCGATAAGTTCGGCCTCCGTCGCGCTTTCAAGGTCGGGGCCACGAAACCGCGATGTCCGTTGGAAGCTGCCATCCTTGTTGAGCACGATGCCGGGCGCGACGAGTGCTGCCCAGGGCAGATGGTCGGCAAGCCGGTCGGCTTTGCCGCGGTATTCGGAAAGCTTCAGCATGCAAGCCAGCCCTTCTGACGAAGATGACGGACAAGTACGCTGGCAAAGTCCGGGTCGCGCCGTGCGGCAAAGACCGCGAGCGTGTGGCCGGCGATCCAGAGCACTAGACCGCCAATCCACTGCTGCAGGCCAAGGCCGATTGCGGCGGCCGCGGTGCCGTTAAGGATCGCCACCGCCCGCGGCGCGCCACCGAGCAGGATCGGCTCAGTCAGCGCCCGGTGGACGGGCACCTCGAAGCCTTGGATATGCTTCTCTCCCATGGCCATCAGACGAGCGCCCCGCCACCAAAGGAGAAGAAGGAGAGAAAGAAGCTCGAGGCCGCGAAGGCAATCGACAGGCCAAAGACGATCTGGATCAGCCGGCGGAAACCGCCGGCCGTGTCGCCGAACGCAAGGGTAAGGCCAGTGGTTATGATGATGATCACGGCAACGATCTTGGCCACCGGCCCCTGCACCGATTCCAGGATCTGCTGAAGCGGCTGTTCCCAGGGCATGCCGGAGCCGGCAGCGTGAGCCTGGGCCGTGAGAAGAAGCGCGACGGCGGCGGACGAAAGAAAGCAAATTTTCTTGCGCATGAGATGACCTTTCAAAGCTGCTGGAGTTGCGGAAGAGTGAGCTGGCCAACGGCGTAGTCGCCACTGCCGTCGAGGCCTGTGACCTCGGCAATCGCGTCTATGCGGCGCGACGATCCGCGTCCGGCGATGAAGACAATCAGGTGGACAGCATCGGCGATCAGCCGGCGGGGAACGGTGACGACCGCTTCCTGGGCGAGCTGCTCGATCCGGTAGAGGGCCGAGCGCGCCGAACTGGCGTGGACCGTGGTGATGCCGCCGGGGTGACCGGTGTTCCACGCCTTCAGCATGTCGAGCGCTTCCGCGCCTCTGACTTCGCCGACGATGATGCGGTCGGGCCTCAGCCGTAGGGTCGAGCGTACGAGATCGGCAAGTGTGACGGAGCCCCGCCTCGTCCTCAGCGCAACACAGTCCTTGGCCGCGCATTGCAGCTCGCGGGTGTCCTCAATGAGGATCACCCGCTCATCGCATTCGGCGACTTCTGCCAGAAGAGCATTGGCAAGGGTCGTTTTGCCCGATGATGTGCCGCCGGCGACCAGGATGTTGCGCCGCTCGCGTACCGCCTTCCTCAGGGCATCAGCCTGCAGCGGGAGCATGATGCGATCGGCGACATAGTTGGCCAGCGTGTAGAGTTTTGCTGCCGGCTTGCGGATGGCAAAGCATGGCGCCAAGACGATTGGCGGCAACAGGCCCTCGAAACGCTCGCCTGAGGGTAGTTCGGCACTGACGATTGGGTTGTCCGCATGCGCCTCGGCGCGCACGTGAGAGGCAACGAGGCGGACGATGCGTTCGGCCTCGGAAGGATGCATATGCACGCCGGTATCGACCCGGCCTTCTCCCAACCGGTCGAGCCGCAGCGCGCCGTCGGGGTTGACCATCACCTCGATGACGGTCGGATCGGCAAGGGCCTCGGTGATCGCGTGGCCCATGGCTGTGCGCAGCATGGCGCGGCGGCGGTGGTCGGCTGCGGGATGAGAGCTCATCCTTCGCCTCCATTGCCATTGCCGTTGCCAAGCGAGCGCTTCCCGGAGGCGATCTGGCGACCGACCTGCTCGACGAATTTGTCAAAGCGCTCTTGGGCAATCGCCTGTGTCGCCCGATCCGGGACCGGCGTGTGGGAATGAAGCGTAATCGAAAAGCGTATGAAGAGTGCGAGGCTCTCCAGGATCACCTCGACATCGGTTCGGATATGGTCGAGGTCGCGGGAAAGACGGTCGAGACGCCTGCCATAACGATTGTCGAGTTCGTTCTCGCCACGCCGCTCGATGAAGGCCTCGACCGCTTTCGCAACGATCGCCGATTTTGTGGTCGACGGGTTGCGGCTGAGCGTTTCCAGCTTCTCGCTTAACGCGGGTTCGAGCAGAAACTGGTGGCGAATGCGATGGGGCTTCATGGGGCTCGTTCCGACTGGCCGGCGCTGATGCGCCGGCGGCGGGAACGAACATCGCCGATATCTGAAAAATCGCTTATGGGCGTTATCTACGCTGAGATACGCCTGAGCTGCGAAAGCGCTTAGAAGCCGGGGATGATGTCCTTGTCGTCGCCCCTTCCCTCGTTGATACCGTAGGCGCTGGCTGCGGTGGAAACCCGGTCCATGACGCGCTTGTCTGCGAGTGCCTCGGCGTCATCGTCCGCCAGATTGAAGAGGTCGTCTTGATCAGGCTCCTGAGAGACGACGACGTGGTCTTCAGGCAGGCCGGGATGACGCTGCTGTTGCACGCCGCCGTCTTCTTCGATTGCCGCGCCGGCGTTTTCGTCATCTGCAGCGAGACGGCGGTCAACACTGCGGACTAGTCCGCTCCAATCGTCGGGGCGCGACGCAGGACAGTCCGCGTACAGACCCTCCCGCAACACCGGCGCCGGCAGCACCCGTTCGGTGAAATTCGGATCCTGGTAATAGCGCAACTTCTGGGCGCGGATCGGCGGCAACCCCGAAGCAAGGATTAATTCGTCAGCTTGCGGCAACTGCATCACTTCGCCAGGCGTCAGCAGCGGGCGAGCAGTCTCCTGGCGACTGACCATGACGTGCGAAAGCCAGGGAGCCAGCCGGTGGCCGGCGTAGTTGCGCATGGACCTGAGTTCCGTCGCCGTACCGAGCGCATCCGATATGCGTTTGGCCGTGCGCTCGTCGTTGGAGGAAAAGGCAATGCGCACATGGCAATTGTCGAGAATGGCGTTGTTCTCGCCATAGGCTTTGGAGATCTGGTTCAAGGATTGCGCGATCAGATAGGCGCGGATGCCGTAACCCGCCATGAAGGCGAGCGCGGTCTCGAAGAAGTCGAGGCGACCAAGAGCCGGAAATTCGTCTAGCATCATGAGCAGTTGGTACTTGCGGCTTTTCTTCGGGTCACCTTCCAGCCGCTCCGTCAGTCGCCTGCCGATCTGATTGAGCACCAGTCGCACCAGTGGCTTGGTGCGCGAGATATCCGATGGCGGCACCACTAGATAGAGCGACATCGGTCGTTCCGCATCCATGAGGTCGGCAATGCGCCAGTCGCAGGCCGATGTTGCCGAGGCAACCGTCGGATCACGATAGAGCCCGAGAAACGACATTGCGGTCGAGAGAACGCCAGAACGCTCGTTCTCTGACTTGTTCAGCACCTCGCGAGCCGCCGAGGCCACGACGGGATGGACCCGAGGTGTGTCCGCCGTGCCGAGGTGGTTGGTGGTCATCATCCGCAGCAGTGTCGCGGCAAACGAGCGTTGCGGATCCGACAGGAAAGTGGCGACGCGCGCGAGCGTCTTTTCTTCTTCCGCGTAGAGCACGTGCAAGATGGCCCCGACCAAGAGTGAATGACTAGTCTTCTCCCAATGATTCCGCCGCTCCAGCGCGCCTTCCGGATCGACGAGAATGTCCGCGATGTTCTGAACGTCGCGAACCTCATCTGAACCCCTGCGCACTTCCAGCAGCGGGTTATAGCGCGCCGATCTCGAGTCGGTCGGATTGAACAGGAGGCAGAAAGAGAACTTCGACCGCCAGCCGGAAGTCAGCTGCCAGTTCTCGCCTTTGATGTCGTGAATGACGGCCGAGCCGGTCCAGGAAAGAAGCGTCGGAACAACCAGTCCAACACCCTTGCCCGAGCGCGTGGGAGCAAAGGCCATTACGTGCTCCGGCCCGTCATGGCGAAGATAGCGGTCCTTCAGCTTGCCAAGGAAAACACCGGCTGGTCGAAACAGCCCTGCCTTCTCGATCTCCCAAGACACGGCCCATCGCGACGAGCCATAAGTGGTGACTAGGCCGCGCTGCCGCGCACGCCAGAGGGAGCCAGCGATGGCGGCCGCGCAGCCCAAGAATCCGCTGGCTCCGGCAAGCATGCCGGCCTTGTCGAAGACCTCAGGCGCATAGGCGTCGAAGTGAAACCACCATTCGAACAGTTTCCACGGCTTGTAGATCGGTCGGGCCGCCGCGGCAAACCATGGCGTGCCAAGCTGCGGCTGATAGTCCAGCATGTGGGCGCACCATTGCGTTGCCGCCCATACGCCAACGATGACGATGGCGAACACAATGACGATCTGGCCGACAAGGAGCTTCGTCGGTGTCACGGGCACAGCCTCCACTGTTTGGTAGTAGATGGAAGCAGCATGACGTGACGTTTCAGAATATCGAAGATACCCAATATACGCGCCCGTGCGATGCAGTGAACGTTGCAGGCTTGGAAGACTGGGGCGCCAAGAAGTGTCATCGCGAAGGGCGAGAGCGAATGACTTGTATGGGGCCGACTGCGGACAGGCAGCTTTCGGAAACATGATTGCGAAAAAGCCGCCCTCGTCACGGTCTGTCCGTACGAAAAGTACCGGCACGATGAGAGCCTCAGTGCGAAAGAAAAATGTCACACTGAGGCTCACCGAAGGTGGGCTATAACCCGAACAGACGCCGGACAAGCTGCCATATACTTGCGAAGAAGCCAGGCAGTGGCCTATGGGCCTCATAGTAGGCCTGCCTACGCCTTTCATCCCTCAGCATGCCTGTAACCGTCTGGGCGGCGGTCATTTTGGGCTCCCACAAGATCCGTCCGTCGCGGATGATGTAGTGGGAATTACAGGGAAGTTGCCCGCTGCCTATTGACGGCTGTAGTGACGGCCGGCCGCCACGTTCGGTAAACCGCCATTCCGCAGGTCCGAGAGGTATAGCCACTTTGCAGCCGCAGCCGCAGGCGCACAGGTGCACCGCAACCTGGTATTCATCGGACACATACAGGACGCCTTTATCAAGCTCCTTGGGCACGAAATGGACCTTTTGAAGCCGGATATCATTCATGGCGCGTCTCGACGAAAAAGCGTGGCATGGTTGTGTCCATCAAGATGTGGTAGGCTGGATGGTCCTCGACGTAAAAACCCCGGTATTGTTTGTATCGGATTACCGCGATGCAGGCATTCATCGCGTTCAACTCGGATATCTGTATGTTGGTGCGATATTCATCGCCGGGCTGATCAGCGGTCTCGGATAGAGCCTTGGCCCTGATCTCTTCGGCGTCGTCAGGCAGATAGACTGTTGCGCGCAGCATGCCTGCCAGCGCAGACTGCTGGCGGTTCAAACCCAAGCCGACGTCGATGAAGGGAATCTTCAGGCCGATGAGCAGGTCGAAAACTCCGGCGCGGGCCGACCCCTTATCGACGCAGACGAAGGCGAAGGTGACGCCTTGCAACTCCTCAGTTGACGATTGGTCGATGAATTTCCTTTCAAGTTTCAACCCGCTCCGGAAGTTGCCATAGCGATCTTGATACAGGTCGGCCTTGGCCCGCTTGAAATCGTCTTCCTGAAGCCGGCCGGGAGATCGGTAGGCGTTGTGGACGTGGAACACGTCGGCGTCGAAACCGCGGATTTCGCGCACATTCGTCTTGACCATGAAGTCAAGCACATAGGCACCGGTCCCACCGAGCCCGATGATTGCGACCACCTCATCTTTGAACCGCGCCGCCAAATCGCCAATCTCCGCGCGGCTAGTTAACGTGTCCTGATAGGTGAAGACACTATCTGCGACCACATCGTGGTCGACCGCGAACGTGAGGGGTGTCGCTTGCGGGTAGCGGCTCACGGCCGGACCGGACAGCAGAGCTACGTAGTGCTGGATTTTCTCAAAGAAATCCGGGAAACCGGTTGGCGGTTTGTTCGAGAACGAGCGCTCAACCAACACGTCATCTCTGGTCAGGGCCAAGGTTCTCGGGCCACCGCCCAGGTTCGGGATCGGCCGCCCGTCGGCCTCATGGGGAACCCCACCGGCGAAGAAGACCTGATGGTCGTCTTGCTGGACCTTTTCAGCGTCGACGAAGACAAGCTTAGTCACAAAAGCGCCCGTGCACAGCTCCAGTTGCGCGTTGAGGTAGGGAATGTCGCGGACAACCAAATATCCGCTGTCAAACCGGAGCGCGAAGCCCCGGTCGAGCAGCCGTTTTATGTCGGGATTATGATTCGCTAGTGCGATTAACACGGAACGCCATCCCATCCTTTGCCTTGACGGTGCCTCCGGGGGAGAGGATTCCATCTCGGTCGTTGTGGCCCCGGGTGTAGGTGACCGAATAAGTCGCGCCCGGATTTTGGGGATAGTCCGGATAAGCATGGGTAACGACCTCGACATAAGTCAGTTCGTCTTTTTTCGGCACCTCGTGCGGCGTGCCGTTGACCACGATCGTGATCGTCTCGTCGTGGCCCTTGTTATCATCTTCCTGCGCCATTGTGCTGTCCTTTCGCTTAGCCGCGCGGCGGATTGGGGTCGTGGCCGTGGCTATCGCTCTGCGCGATCTTGCCGTCCCGGTTGTGAATCTTGAGCTCGGTCGATTGGTTGCGGCTGACGCCGCGGCCGAAGTCTACCGCCTCTTTCTTGCTGTCGAAGTGACCGGACGACCGCTGGCCTCCGCCCCTCTTCACGTCCCAGCCGCCATCGTGGTTGGGAACCACATGATGCGTACCGATGGTCTTGTGTGACGCCATATCTTGTATCCTTTCGTTGGTTTCGGTATGGGAAGTACGTCTACTCCGAACAGGTATGCCGTCTCGCATATCGATTGTCAAGCACTCTCTGTGCTGCTACTCTGAACAGAGGAAAACGACAGAAAGAGGCAATCGTGACCACGCCGCTCGGCAACAAGATTCGCGCGCTGCGCAAAGATAAGGGCTACACGCTGGACAGGCTTGCGGAGCTCGCTGACTCCAGCAAGAGCTATATCTGGGAGCTTGAGAACAAGGAGCCGCCACGACCGTCCGGCGACAAAATCAGCAAGATCGCTACGGCGCTCGGCGTCACCACCGATTATTTCCTGACCGACGATGTCGAATTGGAGGATGCTGCAGATCAGGCGTTCTACAGGGAGTACAGAGCGCAGCGGCCGAAGACCAAGGCACGCCTGCGCCAGATGTTCGCGGTCATAAAGGACGATGAGCAGTAAGCGGCGCCCAAACGCTGCGGCAATTGCAATTGCGGCGCTTCTCAACGCGGGGTTTCGCCCCCGATGTTCGGCGGGTCGCCTGAGAGTGCTCGGGCCGCCGTTTCCGAAACGATGACCTGTTTCCGGGCGAACTCAGCTTCTGTGGTTGCCAGAACCATGTGATTTAAGCGTGGCCCGTATCTTGGAGGACCCTTTGAAGACGTCGCGAATCTCCTTTTGCGTATCCGCGATGCTGCGGGCCAGCTTTTCCGGCAAAGGCTCAGGTGCCAGGCCCTGCCTCTCCTCTTCACGATTGATCAGACGCTTGAATGCAGAATTACGCTTCATCATCGCGGCTCTCTGTCATCATCAGATTTGATCGAACGCGGTGCACGTATCGAAGGTTCAACTCGGGCTCGAAATAATGTTTCCGCTTCACCCATATGAAGCCGTCGGCCCGCGAAATGACCGCGACATCGATCGGGCCACCAACGGTCTGCATGCCACGCGAGACATGACGTTTCAATGACGTCAGGTTAACGAGGGCCTCCGCCATAGAGGCCAGCTCGGACTTTGGCATGAATTCGACCATGTCCTCAATCTCCTTGCGGGATTGTGAACGGATTTCCTCAAATTCCTCCTCACGCAACCTTTTGTTGAAGGCTGTCTCGGCCTCGCCAGCTTGCCGGATCAGTAGCCGCCGCTCCGCCTCGGGCATATCCAGTTGAGCAATGATATCTTTCGAGATGCTTGAAATCGTGTTGTTCACGAAGGTCGTTATGTGTCTCTCGATACCCTCATCAAGGCCGTACAGGAACCGTTCCACCATTTCCCTCTGCGCAAACGGCAGGACACGCGACCGCTCGCCGTCGCGATCGATGTCGACAAAGTTGGTCCGGGCGTATTTTAACTTTCCGAACACCACGCCGTCGATTTCGAAGGAGATCAGCGAAGGAAAAAGGTCCCTAGACCCGAACCCGGCGATGACGATGCCCGTTTGCGAGCCCGTCCTGGTCTCGCTCAGAACCGCGCGCTTGGCCAAAGCGACGACGCGATCGGTAAAACCCCGGTCGTCCGCACGCATAAAGTTCTGTTCAACGATCTCGCGGATTTGAGCTTCACGACCTTTTGTAATCCTCGGAGCGGAACCGCCGATGAACCTGGCGGGCTTGACGCGCCGGTAGATCTGCTCGAACGTCGCCAGCACGAGATCAACAATTCTGTTGAGTTCGGTCTCCAGATGCATGCTTTTCTTGAAGTCCTTCAGCAGACGTTCAAGCCTTGTCGTGATGCGCTCGTTGATCTGGCGGATCAACGGCATGAGGATTGATTCGACCGCGGCTGTCTGGACCTTCGCTGAGGCATCGTTTCCCCACGCGTTGAGATATGTCAAGAAATCCAGTGCCGCATCTTGCAATCGCGGGAAGGACTTGCAGTCGCGTCGATAGTCGCTGATCAGAATCTGTAACGGCGCCTGCATGAACTGCATGCCGTTGTAAATCATGACCCCGATAGGGTCCCGATGGGACAAATCGAAGAGCTTTTCGGCGGAATCGTAGGTTTTTTCCTCGACATCACCCGCCGAAATCGTGACAGCGCTATCAGCGGCCAAAGCCACTGCGGATTTATTTAGGATGGCGATTTCCGCTGTCATGGCGCTACAGCGTCAATTGGCGTCATGTTGAAAAATGCCGAAGCCGGATCGGCTTCAGACTGAAAACGTGCCCCCATCAAAAGCCGCCCACTCCCCATAATTCGGCTCGATTCTTTTGTGAGATTACGCGGCTTTGCCGGCAAGGGAAGTGATTACTTCACTATTCTTCAACAAAATTGTGGGGCCAAGCTGTGCCAACGAGCCTTAGCGCGACCCTAGAGTAATACAAGGCCCCGGACGGCCGCGTATCGAATTGAACTCGGCGAATGGCAGGTTTCAGAAACCATGCTGCCGCACTCGAACGACCGAGTTGAGGCGCAAAGCCGCTGGACCTAACACGAAGCGATGACGACCCCGCGCGACCCACGCGTGGTCGTCCACTTTCAGATTTCAGTTCCCTCGGCCAGCGTCGGTGCATCCTCGACGTCGACGCCGAGATACCGGACGGTGTTCTCAATCTTGGTGTGGCCGAGCAGAATTTGAATTGCTCGGAGATTCCCGGTGGCCTTATAGATGATGGAGGCCTTGGTACGACGAAGCGAGTGGTGCCATAATCCTCACGGCGGAGGCCAACCGCCGAAACCCATTCATCGACCAAGCGCGCATACTGCCTGGTACTCAAATGGCCAGCATGATCGACCCGACTGGGAAAGGCAAAATCGTCGCCCGTTCCACATCTATGTTCGAGCCATGCGAGTAGGCTTGCTCGCGCGTCTGCCATCAGTTCGAATTGAACTGGCCTCCCAGTCTTCTGCTGCACAACCATGGCCCGGGTCCGAATCTCAGCGCCACTCACTAGCGCGCCAATCTTGAGCTTCACCAAGTCGCAACCACGCAACTTGCTATCGATCGCAAGGTCGAACAGCGCTCGGTCCCGTGATCGACCTTCGCGGTCGAGAAAGAACCGGATTTCCCAGATTTGACGAACCTTCAGAGGTCGTTTGACGCCTACTCTCTTGCCTGCATTCCAAGCGGGACGGCCTTGTCCGGCGAGGTCATACTACGAATGTCCCATATCGTTTCTCCTCAGGCCACTATTGGCCAGGGCACAAAGATTCAGGAGGGCGGCCGAAAGCGGACAGGCAGTTTTCAAGAACCGCCCTGCGAAAGCAGACGTTTAGGTCGGCCGGTGTGATGTCTGGGTCTGGCCCGAACCCGACGCTCGTCCACGGCGCAAACGGCCGCGCCTCATTACGGATATTTCGGGCAAGCGACACCTAGAGTCTGGTTTCTACCCACAGCGGACACAAGAACTCGCGACGTTCGGGGAGAGGAAGCTTGGTTTTTAATAATTCTTTAATGCCGCAGGACACGTAGTAAGTTCATTTACCTGCTTTCGTGTAATGTTCGGTGTGTTAATAGTTAACTTTTTCCTCTGAAGATTTAATACGGATATCTGGCCAGGTTTATTGGTCGATTTCGTTCCAATGTACTTTATATCTACGCCCGCTCTCATGAGTGAAAACGCTACCTTTTTTAGATCTGCAATGCGCGTATTTGGTCCGCAGATTAAGGCATTTGACAAAGTTTTCGTATGTTCTAGACCGACATAGTCAAGTTTAGTGTACTCGATCGAATTCTTCTCAAAGGCGTCTATTACTCTCTTTCGATCGGCAGGCTTTTCGTAGTAGGCGACTAGCTTATCACCAGTGTCCGGCCTTGCATCTTCTGGCGGCGGCTGGGAGGCTTCGGTAGCCGCGTCGCCGTAGGTAACCGTAGAAACAAACGGAGGGTCGTCTCCGACATAGGTGAGCACTACAGTAGGCCTTTCCTTCTTGATGTGACGTTCCTTGCCTAACGTCCAGGTCAGAACCCACTTGTTGTCCAAAATGGGTATTGCCTCCGTTTTAGGGAGTTTTGAGGTTTGCGCGATGATGGCATTCACCTGGCCTTCCACCGACTGCGGGTCAACTTGACTCCACTTTCCTATGTAGTTGTCGGGGTCAATCTCGCTGGTATCGATCCTCGGCTTGCCCGTTTCATCGTATAGGATCTTCCCCTTAGCATCCCGTGCCCATGTCGTATTTGACAAGCAGTCGACGTCGCGAGCCGAGATACATTGCGCGATTTCATATGCGTCATTGGCTTCCGGAGAATACGCCTTCAGCTTTTCAGTTCCTCCTTGGACAAGCACTGCGCCCGCTGACTTCAGGAATCCATCTTTGATCGCTTGCTCGTCACCACCGGCAGCGGCAACTGCGACACCACCTGCGGCGCCGGCCATGGCAGCCTTCTTAATGATCTCGCCGGCGGTACCGGTCGGCATCTGACCGATTGATGAGCCAGTCTGGGAGGTTACTGCAGCCAACAGTCCGGCGCGTAGTGCCATGTCAGCGTTGCCCGTTTGGCGATAGGTCGACCAGGCGGCATATGCGGCGGCACCGGCGGGCCCGCCGTAAGCGGCTGCCGCTGTGGCGGCAGCGGCACTGATCACCTTGCTCTCTTGGGTTGCTTTAGCGAAGTTCTCTTCGCCGGACTTGAGGGGGTCCATGCCGAGCCCCCACATGGCGTCGACAACTTTTCCGTCTTCAAATCGCTTAGCAGCTTTATTTAGGGCTTCGAAATCAGCCTTGGCTTGATTTTCTACAAAGTGCTTCGTCGCCTCGCCGGCATCAACAGCATCATCAAAGCTGCGCTTTCCCTGCTCACCGACGTCGCGCCACGCCTTGACATAAGTCGCGGCCACGTCGCCTGCTGCTTTGTGGGTCGTGGTGATAGCATCCTCGCCGGCCTGTTGAACCGTCGCAAAGACGTCTCCATTGGCTTGCTGCAATGTCCGGACCGTGTCGCCGGCAGCTTTTTGGATGGTCGTCAGCGTGTCGCCTCCGAGCTGCTGGACTGTGCGCGTTGCGTCCTCGCCGAGCTCGTCGACTTTCTCTTGGATCGACGGAGGCAACGGAACTGGCGAATCCGGAACCAGCGAGCTAGGCTTCGTGGTGCCAGGAATGGGGACCGGGATAACGCAGCCAATTCGCGGCACGCATCCGCAGGCGCCAAAGACGCAACGTTCGTCGTTACAGTCCGGACAACTAGCAGCCGCTGGCGTTGCGAATAACACCGGCAGGAGAGTGATGAACACGATCCAAAAGCGGCAAGCAGACCACATAAGCGATCTCCCTATTTATCATTTGCGCTTGAGCATACGGTGTTAACGGCTCTGGAAACTCCATAATGTCCTGAAAGATATCCAAGTGCAATAGAGGCACAATTTTTATCACCTTCGTTGGAGTCGGGATCTCTGTAATTTCCGCGTGGTCCCGAGATACATCCCAGGCGAATAGAGAGTGGGTAAAAGTGGGGAAGGCGCAGACGCTCGCCCGTTTTATTGTAGATCTCCTGCTAGTGCGCCTAGACGTCCATTTCGCTTGATCTGCGGTTGGAGGCGTTATGGAACGTGACAGGCAGTCTGCTCTAGGTGAAACGCACCTCATTGGGCTCGGCGCGATAGGCCATAGCTCGCTCTGGGCGCTGGCGAGGCAATCCGGTCTGTCCGGGCGCCTGCATGTAGTTGATCACGAAGCTATCGAACTCTCAAACCTGCAGCGCTACGTGTTGGCAGGTCAGGCGGAGGTCGGCCTCTCTAAGGCGGCCCTAGCAACCCACGCCCTTCGGTCCACCCCCCTTGAGGTCGAGGCGCACCCTATGAAGTGGGCAGAATATGTTGCGCGCCGGGGCGACTGGGTATTCGACCGAGTGGGTGTGGCGCTTGACACCGCCGCCGACCGTCTAGCTGTCCAAGGTGCTCTGCCCCGATGGATCGCGAACGCCTGGACTCAGGAGCAAGATCTAGGCATCTCGCGGCACGGTTTCGATGACGGCCAGGCTTGCCTTTGCTGCATGTACATGCCGACCGGGAAATCCAAGGACGAACACCAACTGGTCGCGGAGGAACTCGGAATACCGGAAGCACACGAGGAGGTAAAAACGCTCCTGCAGACCAATACCGGAGTCCCCAATGAGTTCGTAGCTCGGGTGGCTACGGCGATGGCTGTGCCGTTTGAGCCGCTCGCCGCGTTTGTTGGCCAGCCCCTCCGTTCCTTTTATCAGCAGGTTATCTGCGGCGGCCTGGTGTTCCAGCTTAGCGATGGAAGTCGTCTCGTTCGAACCGTGGTTCCGATGGCCTTTCAATCAGCGCTTGCCGGGATCATGCTTGCCGCAGACCTGGTCAAGCACAGTGCGGGTTTTCCGATGAGTCCGACGACCAGCACTCGCGTGAATCTACTGCGCCGCCTTGGTTCTCACCTCCATGATCCGAAAGCCAAAGATTCCAGTGGCCGCTGCATCTGCAGCGATGAGGATTTCATTGCCGCCTACAGGCTGAAATACGGCTGTGCCGTTGAACAGCTGAGCAACGGGTCCGCCTAAAAAGATCTGAAGTCTTCGTTACCGCGGACGGCGCGCTGTCAAGCGCTCACCGATGTTTTCGACCACGATCGAGTGCCTGATGAGAGTGCGGGGCGGATACTATGACACGCTCGGCCCGCTGCTTGCCAATGTCAGGCCCAGAACCCACGACAGAGATCCTTGAGCGACGGCTCGCCGTTTAACGTTTTTTGTACTGTTATCTACGTTCGGCCATATTCGTCGTCGAAGCGAACGATATCATCCTCGGCGAGATAATCGCCGCTCTGCACTTCAATGATAACCAGGTCAATTCTGCCTGGGTTCTCGAGCCGATGCTTATGGCCGCAGGGGATGTAAGTAGATTCGTTTGTCCCCAGGAACAACTCCTGCTCGCCATTGACGATTTTGGCGGAGCCGCTGACCACGACCCAGTGCTCCGAACGATGATAGTGCATCTGCAGGCTCAACTGGCGACCGGGCTTCACCTCGATGCGTTTGATCTTGAAGCGCTCGCCTTCCTCCAGAACCGTATAGGTACCCCAGGGCCGGTGTACCGTGCTATGGACCAGATGAGCTTCATGTCCCGAAGCCTTGAGGCCCTCGAAGAGCTTCTTAACGTCCTGAACGCGGTCGCGGGATGTGACAAGCAAAGCGTCCGGGGAATCCACGATCACCAGATCGCTTACGCCCACCGTGCCGATGACGCGCTTGTCGGAGCTCACATAGGTGCCGGTCGTGTCGACCATGTGCACATCGCCGCGTATCCTGTTCCCGCTTTCGTCGGGGGCGATCAAATCGGCCATTGCGTTCCAAGATCCGATGTCGTTCCAATCCATGTCGCAGGGAATCACGGCAAGTCTGTTAGTCTTCTCCATGACAGCGTGGTCGAGCGAGATTCGCGGCGCGGAACCGAAATGCTCAGGCGCGAGTTCGATTTTGGCAAAGCCTTGGCATTGACTGGCGCGGCCGTTCTCATAGCTGTCGGCGACGGCCTGGAGCACCTCGGGACAATGCAAAACCATCTCGTCGAGCATGGTTTGCGCACTGAAGCAGAAGATGCCGGCGTTCCAGAAGAAGCGTTGAGACGCGACATAGGCTTTGGCTGTATCCAGATCCGGTTTTTCAACGAAACGGACGACGTTCTCACCATCTGCTTCGATGTAGCCGAATGCGGTGTCCGGTCTGGTTGGGGTGATGCCCAATGTGGCGATCCGCCCGAGCTTCGCATGTTCCATGGCCAGGCCCATGACGTCTAAAAACGCAGGCAGGTTGCTAATCAGGTGATCGGCCGGGAAGACGCACAGGATCGCGTCAGGGCCTTGCGTTGCCCTCGCATGGATCGCGGCTGCAGCCACGGCGGCGGCCGTATCCCGAGCTTCGGGCTCGAGCAGAAAGGTGCGTGGCAGGACCACGGAATCCAGTTCGTCAAATTCGTCCTTGGTCAGGAAGAGGTGGTCCCCGGATGTCACAGCGACGAGTTCCACGACACCTTCTATCGAAGCGGCGCGCAGCACAGTCTGCTGAATGAGAGAATATCCATCCGCCACTTTGAGGAAAGGTTTGGGGTGCGATTGCCTTGAGGCGGGCCATAGCCGCGATCCGGCTCCGCCGCTGATGATCACGGGAATGACTTTCATAACCAACCTCAATTTCGTCTCTGGAGTGATCGCCCGCGTTCTTTCGAGCGTCAGCGTCACGATCGCCGTCGCTCTGGCTTGTCTGCGGCCCCCGCGTAACAGCGAAGTTACGGCGCGTTGCAGGCGGCGTCAGATGACGACGCTATCGATAATGTACGACGCCTCCACTGGCGTCGGTGAGAAATGCGCATTCAACTATGCCTGTTGGTTGCGTCTGCCGAATTGCGCAGGTGGCGGGTCTTAACTGAGATCAGAGACTTGGCTGCCTTCTATCAAAGTCAAACGACTTGGCTCTTTCAGATCGAATTCAATTACCCGTGGTGCGAAAAGGCGTGCATATCGTGTAAAGGCGCTCGTCGGGGGAAACCGAATTACGGTATCGCAGCGCCCGAGAAGATACATCTCAACGAGGGCGGAAATTCCGCCGTCAATCCCGAGTGCTGCAGTGTGTAAGGGGCCACCTTGATTGGATCCGAAGTGCTTCGGGACAGTGAGCAGATCGGGAAACCTGGCCGACAGAAGATCCAGTATGCGCGCGCTGTCCGTGCATAAGAACAGCCGCACAGGCCTGGGGTGCGGTAACGCCTTAGCCTTGTCAATTGCAGCGCACACTTGCCGAACGGCGAGCTCCGGATCGGCCCAGTAGGGCGCATGCTCCATGATGTCTTCACCGTTACCGTGCCGAACATGAATCCCGATGATGCTGTGCCCCTCAAAACATTCCTGATAAATGGCATCTATGCGGGCTTGAATTTCTGGCCGAGGCTGGACACTCTGGAACACCTGCCGCTCTGCATCCTCATCGCACCGCCACATCAGACAAGCGTCACACACTACTGTGTTCGCTTCGACATCGTGTTCGGCCTGAAAGAGCTCGCCCAACTCATCGCGCTCTTGGAAAATCTGCTCATCTGGCCGGTAAAGGCACTCGATCGCCGGCCTGTTCCACCACTCCGGGAAGAATGGACCAGGGAAGGAAACGTCGTTGATCCGGTCGTCGGAAATAGCCGGCACGCCAGCGATGTCATTGATCGGCTGGAAGAACACCGGAAACGCATTTGTGAAGGGTTGGTCGAGGTAGCAGGCCCCCCGCCAGTCGATGACTAGAGTTCGTCCCGACCGCTGCGCGTAGCGCCAAGCGGCCGCCAATGACCACAGACAATCACCGAACCCCGTACGCCTCCGAGAGACGACGAACCGGCGCTTTTCCAATCCACTAACATGCATTTTCGGAAATCTCGTTCAGAGAGGAGGTTGCCCGGTTTGGTATCCTTAGTCGACACGTAGACCCTGACGCCGGGCGCTTGGCAGAGGCCGGGCCATAGGGCAGAAGAGCTCACTCAGCACTGCCCACTAATCCCGTGACGCTCGCACAGCTTGAAGCCGATGCCCTCGCTTCCGGTTCAGCCTTCTCTACTGGGCCTCCGCGGCATATGTAAAATCTATTGAGTGGATGCCGGCCATCCATGTGTTGGATGCCATGATGAAGGGGCTCGGCTGACGCGGGCCCGGCCAATAGAGCCGAAACAGCCGGGAAACGCTGCGACACTGCCTGCCGGAGCAAATCGTTCCGTCGACGCCATACGCCAAGGGTGCAAGGCTGCATACAGCAACCGGTACCGGGCGAGATGAAGTCGACAGCTCGACGCGCCTGGAACCAGCTGATCGACAGAATCTGCAGTCTGCTCCCAAAGTTCTGCACGACCTGTGCCGGATGCTGTGGTGAGGGCTCGCGGCCACGAACGTTGTCCTCGCCCCGAACGGAAGCTCGCGCCTACGACTCCGGGCCGGCGATGATGCGCCCCCGCTGCTCGGTCAGACCATCCATTCTGTGGATGCACTTTATCCAAACAATCGATTTCACTGATCCAAACAATTCCCATTAGAAGACGCTGAAGCAAGAAAGAAAGGCGTCCTCACTCACTGATGGATGAGCAAATCAGCTGCAAGGTGCTGAGAGTACATGTCGCTCAGCGTGAGCTGAGCGGCACTCAGACCGCATGTACGAAGCCGACAGGTTAGCGGCGCAACTCTATTTTGCTGTGCCTCCAAGCAAGAGGTGTGCTCGGCTGGCGGACTGTCAATGACGAGCTTCGCGCCGCATCTGTCGAAGTGCTCCATAGCGCACGGGGCTGGCCGCACATTGTGTCGGCGTGGCGAGCCGGAGCCGAAACTTTAAACTTTAATAGAGCAGGAATAGAATGGGCGATAGCAGAAAAGTTGCTCTTATTACGGGCATAACTGGACAGGATGGTGCCTATCTGGCCCGTCTTCTTCTCAAAAAAGGCTACATCGTTCATGGGATTAAGCGACGTTCCTCTTCCTTCAACACGGGTCGTATCGAAGACCTCTACCAAGACCCGCACGAATCCGATCCGCGCCTGATCTTGCATTACGGTGACCTCACTGATTCGACTAACCTCATCCGCGTGGTTCAGGAATCTCAGCCAGACGAAATTTACAACTTGGCTGCTCAGAGCCATGTGCAGGTGTCGTTCGAAACACCTGAGTACACAGCAAACGCGGACGGTATCGGTACATTGCGACTTCTTGAGGCGATTCGCCTCCTCGGTCTGACGGACAAGACCCGCTTCTATCAAGCCTCGACTTCGGAGCTATACGGCCTCGTGCAGTCCGTACCGCAGAACGAAACGACGCCGTTTTATCCGCGCAGCCCTTACGCCGCCGCCAAGCTCTACGCCTACTGGATGGTCGTCAATTATCGCGAGGGCTATGGTATGCACGCTTCCAACGGCATTCTTTTTAATCACGAAAGCCCCCTTCGTGGCGAAACTTTTGTGACGCGCAAGATCAGCCGCGCTGCCGCTGCTATCTACCTGGGCAAGCAGGACAAGCTTTATCTCGGCAATCTCGATGCTCAACGCGATTGGGGCCATGCGCGTGAGTACGTGCGAGGTATGTGGATGATGATACAGCAGGATCAACCGGATGATTACGTGCTGGCTACGGGCAAAACGACTCCTGTCCGCCAATTCGTCGAGTGGGCTTTCGAAGATATCGGCGTCGAGATCGAATGGCGTGGCAAGGGTGTCGGCGAAAAGGGCTATGATGTAGCGAGCGGCAGATGCCTAGTCCAAGTGGACCCACGCTACTTCCGCCCCACGGAAGTCGATCTTCTCCTGGGTGACGCTACCAAGGCGAAGGAGAAGCTCGGCTGGGTGCATGAGACATCCGTGCGCGAGCTTGCTGCGGAAATGGTACGCGAAGACCTGAAGGTCATGCAGACATCTGTAGTCATGAAGGAAGCGTAATGTATGATCTGAACGGAAAAACCGTGTGGGTCGCTGGCCACAAAGGTATGGTGGGCAGCGCTGTTGTACGCCGACTCACGTCTGAAGACTGCAAAGTTGTGGCCGCCCCTCGGGGAGAGCTAGACCTCAAGCGACAGACCGAGGTTGAAAACTTCGTGGCAGTGATGAAACCGGACGCTATCATTATGGCGGCGGCAAAGGTAGGTGGTATTCTCGCGAACGCCACCTATCCGGTCGACTTTCTTTACGACAATCTGATGATCGAGGCCAATATCTTCGCGGCAGCCCACGAAAACAATGTCGACCGCGTCCTCTTCCTCGGCTCGTCTTGCATCTATCCGAAGATGGCACCACAGCCCATTCCTGAAAGCGCGCTTTTGACCGGGCCACTAGAGCGCACCAACGAATGCTACGCCGTCGCCAAGATCACCGGCATCAAAATGGCTCAAGCCTATCGCCAGCAATATGGCCGCGACTACATCTCCGCTATGCCGACGAATCTCTACGGGCCAGGCGACAATTATGACTTGCAGTCAAGCCACGTCATCCCAGCGCTGATCCGGAAAGCGCATGAAGCTAAGCTCATAAGTGATAAGCAAATCACCATCTGGGGCACGGGCACACCACGTCGGGAATTCATGCACGTCGACGACTGCGCCGACGCATTAGTCTTCCTCCTGAAGAACTACTCTGACCATGATCACGTCAATCTCGGCTGCGGACAGGACATCACGATCCTAGAGCTGACTAGAATGATCTGCCGTGTAGTCGGATTTACTGGGGAGATCGCGCATGATCACTCTAGACCTGACGGTACACCGCGAAAGCTGATGAGCGTCGACAAGCTGCGCACTTTGGGATGGGCAGCAAAGATCACTCTCATGGAAGGCATCGAGAGTGTCTATCATGCATTTCTGAACGGGAGCTACACCGAACGGCGATAGATAAGAGGATTTGCTGCGTCTCAGGCCTGTAGGCGCTTTCGGGACCCAGAGCTAATGTAGACTGAGACAATCACTCGATGGCGATAGCGCTCATGTGAGCCAGCCGCGAGGAGCCCTGCCGGACCCGGACCCCATCCGCTCCAACCTCGTCGCCGTGAAGGTCACGGTGCGCTGCCCACGCCGACGCCGACTGCGTCAATCCTCACAAGGGTAACCGTCGATAACCGAACGCGTCTACGGTAACCGAATGTACTTCTTGTCCTCGTCCGAGGGATCTGTCGATGGGCATTCCGGACGAGCCAAAGTTTGAGCATGTTACCTTCAAAACCCGCAACGTCGGATTTGGTATGAAATTCGGAACAAGTGGATTACGGGGCCTGGCGACAGAATTGGCAGGAGCCGCCTCTGCCCTATATGCAACGGCATTCGCGACATTCCTGCTGGAATCCGGCCTGGCCAGAATTGGCGACGAGATACTCATAGGGCGCGACTTTCGCGCCTCGAGTCCGGCCATCGCCGCCGTCTGTGCGGCGGCACTGTCCGCGCTCGGCTTCATCGTAGTCGATTGCGGCGCAGTCCCCACCCCTGCCCTGGCACTGTATGCTCAGGCGCGTAAGAGTGGTTGTTTGATGATCACAGGCTCGCACATTCCGGCCGACCGTAATGGAATAAAATTCTATCGACCCGACGGTGAGATCGACAAGGGTGATGAGCGGGAGATAACGCGCATCGCCTTGCAGTTGGAGAAGCGCGGATACGCCCTTGAAGGTGCTGTTGCAAGTCGGCAGCACCGGGAGGCCGAATGCAAGGCCTTTTTCATGGCGCGCAATCGAAAGCTTATGGAGATTAATGCTCTAAAGGGCTTAACGGTGGGCGTATATCAGCACAGCACAGTCGCGCGCGATCTCTTGGTTGACATTCTCTCATATCACTGTGCGACGGTCGTAACCCTGGGACGTTCGGAAGGTTTCATTCCTGTCGACACTGAAGCGGTCTCGGACGAGACTGCTCAACAGTTCAAGCTCTGGGCCAAAGAGCATCGGCTTGATGCGGTCGTCTCGGCAGATGGCGATGGTGACCGCCCACTGGTAGCTGACGACCACGGAGACCCCCTTCGCGGTGATTTGTTAGGCCTGATTACGGCGAACTTCCTGCAAGCGAAGGCAGTCGTCACGCCGGTCACATCAAACTCTGGTATCGAGACCGCAGGTTCTTTTAAAGTCGTGCGTACCAAGGTTGGATCGCCATTTGTTATTGCTGCCATGCTCGATTTGGTTGCGTCGGGTCACGAGCGCGTGGTTGGTTTCGAAGCAAACGGTGGTTTGTTGACCGGCACGGACTTTGACCCGAACGGAACTAAACTGCCAGCGCTACCTACACGCGACAGTTTTCTCCCCATCCTCGCGGCACTTTCCCTTGTTAATACAAGTGGGCAGCCACTGTCGGAGATTGGCAGTTCCTTTCAATTGCCGGCGGCGGCGGCGGATCGCTTGGAAAATTTTTCCGTCGAAAGCAGCACTCGCCTCATGACATACCTTCGTACAGCGGAAACTAACATCGCCGCCTTCGTCGGGTCGATTGGAGTGGTAAGCAAGGTTAGCGATGTTGACGGACTTCGTATCACTCTCGCGGATAAGCGTGTCTTGCATTTGCGTCCATCCGGAAATGCCCCGGAAATGCGGTGCTACGTCGAAGCCGAAAATCGGGAGGACGCGGAGCTTTTGCTCCGGACTGGATTGGATCGAATTCGTAATTGGACGCAAGGCTAAATAAAAGCCGCCTCCCTGCGTATTCCAGGTGACCCTGGGGGTCGCACAAGCTACTCAAGCGCGATCAGAACGTCCACAGTGTCCCGGCCCTGTCCGCTTTGAAGCAAACCGGAACGCCCGTGGAAACAGCCGATCCGTACCAGCCACGGAGCATCCGGTAGCTCATGGTCAAGGCAGCGCCTTCCGGTAGCGAACAGCCGGTCCCGCACTCACCGCCTGTGCCGCATGTACGATGGCGTTGGTGTCCAGGCCGTGGTGACGGTATAGGTCCGCAATAGTCCCCGTCTGGCCGAACTGCTCGACCCCGAGCGCCTTCACGCGATGCCCGTTAACCCCACCGAGCCACGCGAGCGTCGCCGGGTGGCCGTCGATCACGGTGACGATGCCGCAGTCACGCGATAGCGGCGCGAGCAGCCGCTCGATATGACTCAGGGCGCCAATCGCGCCACGCTGCCGGGCACGTTCCGCCGCCTGCCAGCCCGCATTAAGCCGGTCCGCGGAGGTGATCGCGAGCAGCCCGACATCGCGCCGGTCCTCCGCCAGAAGACCCGTCGCGGCAATCGCCTCCGGCGCGACGACGCCTTGATAAGCAATGACGACACTCGCGTTGGGCCCAGGCGGACGCAGCCAATAGGCGCCATTGACGATGTCCCGCGCGAGCGCCGGGTTCATGTCGCGCGGCGGCTGCTCGAGCGGCCGGGTTGACAGGCGAAGATAGACCGATCCTCCGGTCTGATCACGCAGCCACGTCGTCTCATCCGGATCCCCCTCGCCATTGCGTTGCATGTAATCGAAGGCAAAGCGCATGATCACGGACAGTTCGTCGACGAAGGCCGGTTCGAAGGCGCAAAGCCCATCCTGCGCCATGCCGATCAATGGGGTGCCGATCGACTGGTGTGCTCCGCCCTCGGGCGCTAGCGTCACGCCCGAGGGCGTTGCGACCAGCATGAAGCGCGCATCCTGATAGCAGGCGTAGTTTAGCTGGTCGGCCGATCGGTAGATGAAGGGATCATAGACTGTCCCGATCGGCAGCAGGCGCACGCCATTGATCGAGTGCGAGAGACCGAGCGCCCCGAGCATGATCATCAGGTTCGACTCGGCGATCCCGAGCTCGAGGTGCTGCCCCTTCGGCCCAAATTCCCAGGTAAAGGTCGACGGAATGCGTTCGGCCTTGAAGGTGTCCGCCATGGTCTCCCGGGCGAAAAGGCCGCGCCGGTTGACCCAGCCACCGAGATTGGTCGAGACCGTCACATCGGGCGAGGTGGTGACAATGCGATCGGCAAGCAGACTGCGCTCGCGTGCGATGTCGTTCAGGATCTGTCCGAACCCCATCTGGGTCGAGAGCGGCTTGCCGGGCTGCCCCGGTGACGGAAGGGTTTCAGGCACCGGCACCGACGGCGCAGACAGCCTCCTACGCCCCTCACTGAAGAACGGCGCCTTTGCGAAGAAGGCGTCAAGTTCCGCTTCCGGCAAGGTGGCGGCCGCCCATTTGTCCCACTCCTCACCCCGCTTTACGCCCATTTGCAGGCGGTAGTCTTCCATCTGCGTGGGCGTCATCTGCCCCGCGTGGTTGTCCTTGTGTCCGGCAAGCGGCAGACCGTAGCCCTTGATGGTGTAACAGATGAAGCAGACGGGACGGTCATGCCTGGACGCCGCCTCGAAGGCTTCGAGGAGGCTCGGCATGTCATGCCCGCCAAGGTTCGTCATCAACGCCTGCAACTCGTCGTCGGAGCGGCGTTCGATCAGAGTGGTGACCGGCCCTTGGTCTCCGATCTCGTCGAGCAGCCGCTTGCGCCAGGCAGCACCCCCTTGGAAGGTCAGCGCCGAATAGAGCTGGTTCGGACAGCGCTCTATCCACTCGAGCAGCTTCTCGCCCCCCGGCTCGGCAAAGGCAGCCTCTTGCAGAGCCCCGTGGCGCAGGACCATCACGTCCCAGCCGAAGTTGCGAAAAATCTGCTCGAACCGCTGCCAGAGGCCCTCCCGGATCACGGCGTCGAGCGACTGGCGATTGTAGTCGACCACCCACCAGCAGTTCCTGAGCCCGTGCTTCCAGCCTTCGATCAGGGCCTCGTAGATGTTGCCCTCATCCATCTCGGCGTCGCCGATCAGGCTGACCATTCGGCCCTCGGCACGCTCCTTCATCCAGCCGTGACCCGAGACGTAGTCCTGCACCAGCGACGAGAACAGCGTCTGAGCAACGCCGAGACCCACCGACCCGGTCGAGAAGTCGACATCGTCGACATCCTTCGTCCGCGAAGGGTAGCTCTGCGCGCCCTTGTAGCCGCGGAAGTTCATGAGCTTTTCGTGCGTCTGGTTGCCCGCCAGATACTGAAGTGCATGGAAGATCGGCGCCGCATGGGGTTTGACCGCCACTCGATCCTGCGGGCGCAGGACCGAACCGTAGAGCGCGGTCATGATGGTACTCAGCGACGCGGACGAGGCCTGATGCCCCCCGACCTTGATCTCATCGCCCTCGCGGACGTGGTTGGCGTGGTGGATCGTCCAGGCTGCGAGCCAGGAGACGCAGCGCTCGATCTCGTGCAGATATTCCAGTTTCCTCGTCATTCAGTTTCCCGCAAATCAGCTGCCGGTCTCACAGGACCCCCGCCCAAATGGTCAAAGATCGAGTTTCAACACACCTGTCGCGCGCGACACACAGGGGATGAAGCGGTGGTCGCGTGCCTCTTTGGACAGGACGGCATCCCGATGGATCGGCTGTCCCGCCAGCATTGCGCATTCGCAGGTCCCGCACACCCCGTTCTCACACGAGGCCATCAACGGCACACCGGCCGCACGCAAGGCGGCCAGTGCCGTGGTCTCAGCCGAAACCTCAATCACCCTGCCCGCACGGAGTTCTATGACGAATGGTTCCGGTGGCGCGCCATCAAACTCGGGAGGCTGGAAAGTTTCGAAATGAACCGTGCCCTCGGGCCAGGGTTCAGCCGCCCGCCCCACGGCGGCCATGAATCCGGGCGGCCCGCAATAGTAAACCTGAGCCTCGGCCGAACGGTTCGCCAGCAGCGCGGCGATGTCCTGGCGGGTCGCCGGCTCGTCGTCGAAATGGATCCGCACATTGCCGCCAGGAAGATCGCTCCCGATCGCCGCCAAGAGTGGGGTGAGCGCCCGGCTGCGGGTGAAATAGTGCAACTCGAAGGGCTTGGCCTGCCGGGTGAGCGCGCGCGCCATGGCCAGAATCGGGGTGATCCCGATTCCCCCTGCCAGCAGCAAAGTCGGCCCCTCGCCTGGCTTGAGCGCAAAATGGTTGCGTGGCGCGGAGACAGGCAGTGTGGAACCGACGGCAATGGTTTCGTGGATCCACGCCGAGCCGCCACGGCCGTCATTCTCGCGCTTCACCGCGATGGTGTAGCGGCCAAGCTCGGTCGGGTCGCCGCAAAGTGAATACTGACGCACCTTCCCTTCAGGCAGATGGACGTCGACGTGAGAACCCGCTTCGAACGCCGGCAGCACAGGTTTGCGTGGGTGTTTCAGGTCGATGACCAGCACCTCGCCCGGCTCCTTGCGGGCGGCGGTCACGGTCAGCTTCATGATGATGCGCGGCGAGGCCATGGCGTTTCACTCGTCGATGGGCAAGATCAGATCACCGGGGCGGATCACGCCCCCGACCTCGATTGTGCAGTTCAGGCCGGAGCGGTTCAGAAGCCCCTCGTAGAGACCCGGAAGCCCGAGCAACTCCTCGATATACTTGCACGGCACATTCATCCGGGCGGCCCTGAGAATCGTTTCCCCGACCCGGAAGCGTTTGCCGACAAGATGGCTAAGCGGAACGCCTCGTGTCGTCAGATTGCGCCGGTGATCTTCGGGTCCGAGCTTGGCCTTGAAGCCCGGAATCCTGGGCTCGCCCTTCGCGATGGCGTCCAGAACTTCAGCTTCGATCAATGTCACCTCCCGAACGTCGGGACGCGCCGAATAGGTCCCCGTCCCCAGGTAGTAGCGGTCTCCGACAATGCCTTGGCCGGCAATAAGCTGCGCCTGCGCCAGCTCCTCCATTTCATAGGAGGCGGCAGGCGCGATATGGACGTGAAGCAGCTTTCCTCGCCAGGTCATCATCGCTCTCGGAAATTCGTCTCGTGGAAACCTGCTGCAAAACTGGCCTGATCAACAGCGCCAGTTGCATGGCATTTTCCCGGTCCAGTTGGCTGTTTGGAAAGAAATACGGCGGGCCCTCGGACCGTTTTCAGCGCCAGCTTTCGGCGTCGCCCCGTCTCAGTTGTTCCGCGCCGGCATCGCGTCTTGCACCTGCTTGACAACCTCTCGCAGGACCTCAACGCCCTTCCCGATCTGCCGAATGCTCAAGGCGGCATAGCCCATGACAAGTCCGACGCGATCGGTGCGGCCTTGGTCCGATGGCCGTTCGTAGAGCGGCGAGATCAGGTGTAGCCCCAGGCCAGCGTCGCGGGCGGATTCGACCAAGGCCGTTTCCCGCGATCGTGGCAGGTCATTGAACCAAACCGCGACGTGCAGTCCCGCATCTGCTCCCTGGACAGTGATGCGATCCCCGAAGCTGTGCTGCAAGGCACCCAACAACGTTTCCCGACGCTCGCCGTTCAGCCTGCGCACACGGCGCACATGGCTTTCGTAGCCGCCGCTCTCGATCAACGATGCCAGCGCTTCCTGTTCAGCGACCGGCGAATGCCGGTCTGCGAATTGTTTGGCGGTTGCGAAGACCTCCTGCAATTCGGGCGGGACGACGAGGTAGCCGATGCGCAGCATCGGCGAGAGCGTTTTGGAGATCGTGCCGAGGTAGATGACAGCCCCGTGGTCCTCGAGACTGTGCAGCGGAGGGACCGGATTGATGTCGTAGCGATATTCGCTGTCGTAGTCGTCCTCGATCACATAGGCGTTGTTGTGCCGCGCCCATTTCAGAAGCTGATGGCGGCGCGCGATCGGCATGACGCCGCCAAGCGGAAACTGATGCGATGGCGTCACATACGCCAGTCGTGCTCCGATCCCCGCCAGCAACTCGGTCCTCATCCCGTCTTCGTCCACGATGACCGGGATGGGTGAGGCACCCGTACTGGCAAAGACCTGACGCGCCATCCTGTAGCACGGATCCTCGATGACGAAACGGTCGGCGGGATCGAGAAGCAGGCGCGCGCACAGATCAAGGCCCTGCTGCGAACCGTTCACAACTATGATCTGGTCGAGGTCGCAGCTCAGGGTCCGGGCGCGCCAGAGATAGCCCTGAAGCGCCTGGCGAAGCCGGCGCGAGCCGCGAGGATCGTCATAGGCAAGACGCAGCGGGCGCTGCCCCATCGCCTCGTTCATCGCGCGTTTCCAGACCAATGAAGGGAAATCCGACGGCGCGAGGTCGCCATAGCGGAACTCGACCTTCAGCCCAGTCGGCAGATAATCTGGCCAGGGTGACGTCGCGCGCAGCCGCTCGCCATATGCGGACAGGTGGATCGGGCCGACCCGTTGCGCGTGAGTGCGCCCCGTCCCATGGCCCATCAACGAAGACGCAACGCGAGGTCGTGCGCCTTGACGGACTTCGATGAAACCCTCCGCAGCCAGTTGCTCATAGGCGACCGTCACCGTGGTTCGCGAAACGCCGAGGTCATTTGCCAGGGCCCGGGAGGATGGCAACTGACTGCCGGTTTCGTAGACGCCGCCGAGGATTTGCTCGCGAAGGGCTTCGTATATCTGGCGTGCACCCATCGCGTGCGAGCGCGCTGCAGACCCGGCACTTGAAGACTGGACCATCTCTTTCATCGCCAACTGGATATTTCACATTGGCCAGGTTGCCGTCAATCTTTCGGAACCCCAAGAGAGATCGCAGAGGCCGAATGACCAGCTCCCATCAATCCGAAACCGATGCTCCCACGGGGTCGCTCAACCGCACCAGCCCCGGATTTGCCACCCGGGCGATCCATCATGGCTACGATCCGGCCGGCTTTTCCAATGCCGTCCAGCCGCCAGTGTTCCTGACGTCAACCTATGGGTTCGAAAGCGTGGCAGCAAACGATGCCGCCGCCGCCCTTGGTGGACGGCTCTATGCGCGCGAATACAATCCCACGACCGAGATCCTCGAGCAGCGGCTCGCGAATCTGGAAGGAGCCGAGGCGGGGCTGGTTGTTGCCTCGGGGATGGCGGCCTTCGGCACTCTGATCCTGTCGCTCCTGTCCCAGGGCGATGAACTCATCGTCCACAAGACGCTTTATGCGAACACGCTTGCCATGGTCGAACAGGCGGTCCCCCGCTTCGGCATCAAAGTCGTCGCGGTCGATCTGTCAGATCCCCAAAATCTCGATGCCGCGATCACCGAGCGGACGCGGCTGGTTTTCTTCGAGACGCCGGTGAATCCGCTGAGCCGCATCGTCGATATCTCTGCCATTGCCAAGCGCGCCCACGCGCGCGGTGTGAAGGTTGCCGTGGACAGCACCTTCGCCTCGCCCGCGCTCCAGCGACCGCTTGAGCACGGGGCGGACATCGTGCTCCATTCGCTGACCAAGTACATCAATGGTCATGGCGATGCGCTTGGCGGGGCGCTTCTCGGCGACGCCCAAACGCTCCGTACGCTGCATGAAACGGGCCTGCGCTACATCACCGGCGCAGCGCTCTCGCCCATGTCAGCTTTCCTGATCCTGCGCGGTCTCAAGACGCTGACGCTGCGTATGGAACGGCACAGCGCCACGGCCCTTGCGGTGGCTCGGGCGCTGGAAGCGCACCCGGCGGTGGCATTTGTGAGTTATCCGTTCCTCGACTCGCACCCTGATCAGGTGACGGCGCGAAAACAGATGTCCAACGGATCGGGCATGTTGGCCTTTGGCCTCCACGCTGGATACGAAGGAGCGCGCCGGATGATGGACCGGCTCAACCTGATCATTCGCGCCGTCAGCCTCGGCGATGCCGACAGCCTCATCTATCATCCAGCAAGCCTCACCCGTGCTCGGCAGCCGATCCGCAAGGATGCCCATTTGGCCGATGGAGTCGGCGAGGATCTCATGCGTCTCTCGGTGGGGCTTGAAGACGCTGATGACCTGATCGCCGATCTGCGGCGGGCTTTGGACGTCTTGTAATGACCTGGCGTGCGGCCACCTCTGCGCTCACACAAAGATCTGGAGCCTTGCCATGGCATTCCTGAGCGGTCTTTCCGCGTTCCCCATCACCCCGACCAATCGTGACGGCCGCGTCGATAGCGTTGCCCTGCGCAGGCTGATTGCTCGGCTTGGCATTGCTCAGGTCGATTCCATCGGTCTTCTCGGCAGCACCGGCACATACATCTATCTGTCGCGCGAGCAACGGCGGCGGGCGCTCTCCGAGACCTTGGACCAAACGGCGGGGCAAATGCCGGTCGTGGTGGGTGTGGGCGCGCTGCGCACCGATGAAGCCGTGGGGCTCGCGCAAGACGCCAAGGCCCTTGGAGCAGCTGCGGGTTTGCTTGCCGCCGCCTCCTACACCCCGCTTACTGATGACGAGGTGTTCGAACATTTCTCCACTGTGGCGCGCGAAAGTGGCCTGCCGATCGTCGTCTACGACAATCCAGGAACGACGCATTTCCATTTCAGTCCACCCCTTGTCAGCCGCCTGGCAAAGGTGGCTGGGATTGTCGCCATCAAGAATCCGACAGACAAAAGCGATGCGATCAAGAACCACCTGACCGCCCAGAGGCGCACACTGCCGGAAGGGTTCTCGATTGGCTACAGCGGCGACTGGAACGCCGCCGAGGCCATGATCGCCGGCGCCGACACATGGTACAGCGTCCTTGCGGGCATCCTGCCCGAGGTCTGCATGACGATCGTCACAGCGGCGCAACAGGGCGATGCGGCCGAAGCGCGACGGATCAATGCCGCGCTGGTCCCGATCTGGAGCCTCTTCAAGGAGTTCTCGAGCCTTCGCGTCGTCCATGCACTCGCTGAATTGCTCGACGTTTGCAGTGCCGAACCCCCGCGTCCCATCCTGCCTCTGCCCCCAGCAGCGAAGCGCCAGATCGCCGCCGCGTTGAAAGGTTTGCCATCGGATGCCAGCCGGTGAACAGCAAACCCCGTTCGGCAAGTGAAAGGAAGTGCATGTATTTACCCGCTCATTTCGAGAATTGATCGAAAACAACGCACTCGGCGTGCTGATAGCCATGGCTGGAGCGGTCTCGACGCCAATCACACCCCTTCGAACTCGACAATCGACTGCGGAGGTACAGACTGCGCAGGGCACTCCGCCCATGCCGCACCGTTCGCCTTCAAACTAGGAATCGGTGGTTTATCCATTGGAATGGCATCGAGCCGGCGCTTTACTCCGGCCCGGTGCGCGCATTGAAGCCGGTGCCAATGCCGCCGGCGAACACCAGATTTCCGTCCTCGACATTCGCCAGAGCACGCTTCCCGACCGCCGTAACTGTTGCCGGGTTCGCAGCCGATGACGATGAACTCATCACTCAGCACGCATTTTGTCTCACCCATTCTTGGCGCCGGCCGGATCGATATGGACTGACACGCAGCTTGGAGACGATGCCGTCGAGGCCGAACTGGCAGACTTGCGCGAGAATGTCGCTGCCGCCGCTGATCTCGTCGCTCAGAACGATGCCGTTTGGGCGGCGTCTCAGCAGGTTAACTAGCGCTTTGCGCCGATCGACGAGTGGCCGCTCGCGAAGACCCTCGCCGTCGATCTTGAGCAGGTCGAAGCCGGCAAGCATGGTCCTGACGTCTCCCGCCGCGGCCAAGAACCCGCTGAAGACTGGGAATGCGCGACAAGCCTTCTGGTCAACGACGAACGCCTCACCGTCTATTATCGCGTCCGAGGCGCCGAGCTCGGCCACCGCCCGGGACGATAGTCGGAAACCTGAGGGTCCAGTCGTGGAGGTTGCGGGTCGAGGTAGGCCCCCATCGATAGTCGTCCCATTTCATTTCGTGTAGCCAATCAGGGCCCTGCCGGACGCGGCCGACCAGCGGTCGATGTTCGCGACGGCCCGAATGTCCAGTCTCGTGTAACTCAGCCTAAAGCGGCCTGTCCGCCCAAAAAATGACATTCAGTTGCCTCCAGCCTTTCGACACGACCCACTTCACGATCTCGTAACTCGCCAACCTAGCGGCTTGTTGCTTGAGCTGCGCGTTCCTAGGGTGTGGTCGCTAGGCCTCAGCAACAAGAGCTCGGTTGCCAGGCGGGCGGAGGCTCAACGAGATAGCCAGCTCAGGACAAGGAGAGCAAGCAATGGTCGCTTTTACCCTCAATGGCGAGGCGCGAACACTCGACGTCGATCCAGAGATGCCGCTGCTCTGGGCGGTCCGTGACGTCATCGGACTCACGGGAACGAAATTCGGTTGCGGGCTTGCCCAGTGCGGCGCTTGCACGGTTCACGTTAACGGCATGCCGACGCGCTCGTGCCAGACCGCAGTCGGCGACATCGAAGGAGCCTCGATCACCACCATTGAGGGTGTGTCGGGCAAGATAGGCGAAACGGTCCAGGCCGTGTGGGCCGAGTTCGACGTACCTCAATGCGGCTATTGCCAGTCTGGCCAGATCATGTCGGCCGTGGCCCTCCTTACAGAAACGCCTAAGCCGACGGACGATGATATTGATTCGGCGATGAGCGGCAATCTCTGCCGCTGCGCCACCTATCATCGCATCCGCGCGGCCATCCACGAGACCGCCAACCGGCTGGAGACTTGAGGCATGTCGCAGTTTCTCTCGAAGCATAACTCCGTGCGGCCCACGCGCCGCCGGTTCCTCGTCGGCGCGGGCGTCACCACCGCTGGCCTCGCCGTGGGCTACCGGCTAGTGCTGGCGGCGTCCGACATCGCACAAACGACTACTGCAAAGGTTCAGGCGAACCCCTTCCAGACCTATGTCGAGATCACAAAGGAGAACCGAATCATCATCTACTCCTCGCAGTTCGAGATGGGACAAGGCTCCTATTTCGGCATCGCCACCCTGGTTATGGAAGAGCTCGACGGCGACTGGGCGCAGGTGGACGTGGTCGGCGGATATGGCAATACCGCGCTCTACGGCAATGTCGCCTGGGGCGGGGCCGCACAGGCAACTGGTGGCTCCACGTCGATGAGTTCGTCGTGGGAACGCTACCGCAAGGCGGGTGCTGCCGCACGGGCCTTGCTGGTGGCGGCCGCGGCGCAGCGGTGGGATGTGCCAGCCGGCGAGATCAAAGTCGCTTCCGGGGTCGTGTCGCACGCCTCAGGGATGCAGGCGCGCTACGGTGACCTGGCTGAAGCCGCAGCGGGAATGCCGGTTCCCGACGACGTGCCGCTAAAGCCGCGCGACAAGTGGGCCCAGATCGGATCGGACAGCCTCAAGCGCTACGATTCCGCCGGCAAGACCAACGGCGCGCAGACCTACACGATCGACCTCATGATGGAGGGACTCCAGACGGCCGTTATGATCCATCCGCCGAAGTTCGGCGCCGAGATCGAGAGCTTCGACGCAACCAAGGCCAAGGCACTCGACGGCATTGTCGATGTCGTCCAGACGCCGCGAGGCATTGCCGTGGTTGGCAGGGACACCTGGACGGCGCTGAAGGGCCGCGACCTCGTGGAGGTGACCTGGAACGAGGAGAAGGCCGAAGAGCGCGGCACGGCCGAGATCATGGCCGAATACAACAAGGCCGCAGACGATCTGGGCGCGGCCACCGCGCGCGACGACGGTAACACTCCCGCAGCGTTCGCCAGTGCTGAGAAAATCATCGAGGGGCACTACGAATTCCCCTATCTTGTCCATGCTTCGATCGAGCCACTCAACGCGGCCGCCCGAATCAACGAAGACGGCACCATCGACGTCTGGGGCGGACACCAGATGCCCGACCTTTATCAGGCGGCTGCCGCTCAGGTAGGCGGCACCACGCCGGACAAGGTGAGGCTGCACGTGATGAAGACCGGCGGCAGTTTCGGCCGCCGCGCGGTCTTGGATGCAGATGTCATCATCGAAGCTGTTTCCACAGCGCGTGCACTGGGACGCGGCAAGCCAGTGAAGGTGCAGTGGACCCGCGAGAATGACATGCGGGGTGGGCGGTACCGGCCGGCCTATGTGCACGCAGTCAAGGCGGGGCTCGACAAGAAAGGCAATGTCGTCGCTCTCCATGACCACATCGTGGGCCAATCGGTCTTGGGCGGTTCGACCTCTGCGGCGATGATCAAGAACGGCATCGATCCAACCTCCGTAGAGGGCGCCACCAACCTGCCCTATGCGATCCCGAACCTGAAGGTCGAGCTGACCACCACGGACGTGAACATCCCGGTGCTGTGGTGGCGTTCGGTAGGCTCCACCCACACCGCTTACGCGGTGGAAACCCTGATCGATGAGCTCGCCGCCGCTGCGAACCGTGATCCGGTCGACTTCCGCTTGTCAATGCTCGGTCACCATCCACGGCATGCCGCCGTGCTTAAAGTGGCTGCTGAGAAGGCAGGCTGGGACAAGCCTCTGCCGGAAGGCCGTTTCCGCGGCGTGGCCCTGCATGAAAGCCTCTCGACCTATGTCGCCGATGTGGTGGAGATCACCCTCAACGATGAAAATGGTTTCAAGGTCGACCGCGTCGTCTGCGCGGTAGATTGCGGCACCGCGATAAATCCTGACCAGATTCGCGCTCAGATGGAGGGCGGTATCGGATTCGGGCTAGGCGCGATCCTCCAGGAGGAGCTGACCCTGAAGGGCGGTGTCGTAGACCAAGAGAACTACGATACCTATACACCGCTCAGGATCGAGCAGATGCCGCGAGTCGAGGTGCACATTGTGCCGTCCGAGGAGCCGCCCACGGGAGTTGGTGAGCCAGGTGTGCCGCCGATCGGCCCGGCCGTCGCCAACGCGCTACGGGCGGCGACGGGCAAGACTATCCGCAAGCTGCCGATTATAAAGAACATGTCAGGAATGACACCATGAAACAGCCGCGATGAAGATCGCGCCGTTTTCGAACGCCTCCTGACAGGCGCTCATTTCCATGGGTCAAATTCCGGCGGCTGCCCGCTCCAATAGCCGGTTTGGAGACGGCACCCCGTGTTCTGAACGACCACAGACGGGCCTTGGCGCCGGTTCCACTGAAGAACCGCTTTCGAGACGCAAATGCGTCCACTCCATTGAAGAGCACAACCGTATAGCACCAGGAAGGCTAGCTACCTCCATCGCTTCGGAGACCCAGGAACCCTCAGAAAACCGAACCTCCCGAGCTCAGAGGCGCTCGTGATCACAATCGCGCTGGTGCGTGGATCATTGTTCAAGGGTTTGCCGATAGGCAGGCGAGATGGCCGATCGACATGATCTTCGCCCGATGCCCTACAAACACAATGCCAGCCGCTGTCACGGAGTCGCGAAGACGAAGGCAATGAGGGTCGACGCCGATACTCGTCGTTTGGTTGACAGAGCGCTTGGAATGCCATGCGCTTCACATCGGAGTAGCCATCCGGGAAGCCTGAAGCGCTTTGAAAACGCATGTGCTGCGGCTGTTATTCATAGCGTGGATGACTTTGATCAAAACAATCGATTTCATCACTCTTCCGGAATCGTGCATGGACAAAAAAGAGCCTCACGCACCAATCACACGCTGCTCTATCGTGTGACGAAAGCTGCCTTAGGAATAATCCAAAGGAGAAAATCTTCGATGCGCCCTGACGTGCAGTGGAGGTCGTGCCGAGAAAGTGAGTTGCAACTGGCCGACAAAGTCGGGCGGTGCGACCATGGTCGCTTCGGAGAATGAAATCGGGCCAGTTCACGGGGGCGGTACTGTTATTCGTCGACGGCCGCCCTTCCCAAGAACAGGCGGCATCGCAAGTTGGTTCTGCCGATGAAAACGACATCGCCGGATACATGTCAGCAGCCGCTCAGGATTGGATGATCCAGCCAAGCTCTCGGCGTGATGGCACTGTAGGCGTCACAGTCGAAGCATCTCATTGATCGTTTATGAGGCTTTCTTCGATGCCGCTGATGCCTGACGGGCGGTCGCAGCTGCAGGCGACAACACGGCCTATTTAGTTGGAAACAGTCGAGGTAAGCCAATTTGGCTTCCCGTTACTATTTGGAGAAAGAAATGCTGTGCCTAGGAATCAGCGGCGGACTTGACCAAGTCCATGAAAACCGATTCGAGCGTCCGAACGCCTTTATGCACGATGGCGCCGCGGTGCTCGTCCGAGACGGAAAGGTGATAGCCGCCGTAGAAGAGGAACGCCTCAATCGAATCAAGCACTCGAACAAGCTGCCAAGTGGTTCGATTCAATACTGTCTCTCGACGGCCGGGGTTCAGCTCAGCGACATTGATCGTGTCGCGGTCTACGCCAGCGAGCCCTATGCCAACGCCATGCTTGAAGGTATGTCCGCTTCCCAACCGGACATTCTCTCCACTCCGTTGGATGCTAAAATGTTGGTGCAGAACCTGTTAGCGCGTGAGTTCGGCACTAAGTTGGACAGTTCGCGTATTTCATTCGTAGGTCATCATCAGGCGCACGCCGTGAGCGCCTTTGCAATGTCGGGCTTCGAACAAAGTCTCATTCTAGCGATTGATGGCTGTGGTGATTTCCTGTCGGGCCTTGTGGCGGTAGGGTCTGGCACAGAAATTACGCAAATCGAGGCTTTCCCGGAGGACAATTCTCTTGGGCTGTTTTATCTCGAGACGATCCGCTGTCTCGGCTACGGCATGTTCGACGAGTATAAGGTAATGGGACTCGCGCCCTATGGCGACCCCGCTCCCTATCGCGAGCTCTTCGAGCAGTTCTACGAGCTCTCCGCCAACGGTGGCTACCGTGTTCACCTCGACCGCATCGGTCCGGCGTTGCTCCGCAACATCGAGATCAGGCGAAAGGGAATGCCTTTCACCCAGCAGCATCGAGATGTGAGTGCGTCACTGCAGGAAGCGCTTGAGCGGATCGTGTTCCACATTCTCCGGCACCACCGTGAGGCCACCGGCATGAAGCGGTTGTGTCTGGCGGGAGGGGTAGCCCACAACTGCACGATGAACGGCAAGCTGCTGTATTCAGGGCTTTTCGAAGACATCTTCGTGCAACCCGCGTCTCACGACGCTGGCTGCGCATTGGGAGCTGCGCTGATAGTCTCTAACGAGATGGGCCGCCCCGCGCCGCGTGAGCGACTGCAGGAGGTCTATTGGGGTCCTGATCTCGGGAGCGACCGCGCCGTGGAACAGGAACTGAACGCATGGTCCGGACATCTCGAGGTTGAACGCTCTTATGACGTAGCGAGCAGTGCAGCCCACTGGATCACCAACGGCGCCGTGATCGGCTGGGTGCAGGGTCGTTCGGAGTTTGGGCCACGTGCGCTGGGCAACCGCAGCATTCTTGCCGACCCTCGGCCCGCTGCAAACAAGGACCGGATCAATGCCATGGTCAAGAAGCGCGAAGGCTATAGGCCTTTCGCACCATCTGTGCTGGAAGAGGATGCGAGCGAATTTTTCGACCTCCCGGACGGTAAACACGAATTTCCATTCATGAATTTCGTCGTTCGCGTGCGTGACTCAAAGCGCGCCTTGTTGGGTGCCATTACGCACGTCGACGGTACGGCTCGGCTGCAAACAGTATCGCGCGATGCCAACCCCGCTTACTGGGAGGTCATCAATGCGTTCAAGAAGCGGACAGGCACTCCAATTCTGCTCAATACGTCCTTTAACAACAATGCTGAACCGATCGTGGATACGGTTGCAGACGCGATTGCCACATTTTTGACGACAGAGCTGGATGGACTTGTGGTCGGGCCCTTCCTGGTAAAAAAACGGGCTGCAACGCTGCAGGATTGGACTGCGCTTTCGATTTCATTGCCTCCCTCAGTCTCCCTCCATCAAACCCGTGCTTACACAGCGCGAGATCATCAGGAGACTGTCTGCGAGATTATTCCGAACCACTCCAGCATTGACAGTGTGCGAATTTCAAACGACCTGTTTAATCTGCTGATGCGGATTGAGGGCGAAGCCGTGTTAAGCGATCACCTCAATATAATTGCGCCGGATCAAGCTGAGCATGAAGCTCTGATGGAGGACCTGCGAAGACTGTGGGAGCAGCGCCTGGTTCGGCTGCATCCCTCACAAGCTGCTCGGATGGAGCATGGGTCCGATCAAACGCCGGACCAGCCTAATAGGCTATCAATGTGATAGAGATGCCGCTCAAGCTCGGCCAATCAATAGTGTTCATCGACCCCGCCTGCGAGCTCACCGCTGTGATTAGGGGGGGTCGAGGTCGCCCTGGTCAGTATGCTTAGGAATGCTAGGGTCTGGCCTCGATATTGACCGGACTTCTGTGTCGAGAGGTCCAGCCCGCAGAACTTTAGAAACTGGCGATGATGACCTAAGCGGCGAAGATCGCCGGCTTCGGCAATGACGGTCAATGCCTTGATCGGTCCGATGCCCGGGATTTGTCGCAGGAGCTGGTAATCCTGGCTGTGCCGCAGCAGATCGTCGGCCTGTGCTTCGATCTCATTGCGGTGCCGGATCAGGCTGCGTGCTTCGTCAATGACCATCCGGAACATGCGAATGGCAGGCGCATCAAGTGGCAGCGGCAGTCCGATCGATGGGCGCGCCGTCTCGAAAATATCCATCAGAATCTGTGTCTTGCTGACCTTGCGGCCGACGACATCCCAAGCTGCTGCCACAAACTCCTCCTTCGTCAGCGCCGTGATGCTTGCTGGGGTCGAAAAGGCATCGAGGAAGGCAAAGAACCAATCGCTGCGGCTGTTCCCCCGGAAGCGATCGATCTCGGGAAAATACAGCGGCAGGTAGTTGTCAGGATGCGGTGCTGGATCTCGGTCTTGGCCCTGGCGATCGCTTCATGTGTCTTCGACAGTTCATGCACGTCGTTGATGCCGGCTCGCAGCGGATCATGGTAGACCTGCGTCGCCTGGATCCTGAGCATGTGTAGGATCACCTGGGCATCGATCTTCTTGCCGACTATGACGCCGAAGGCCTTAAGAAGCCCAGGCATCTGTTCTCGATTTTGCCTACTAGGCTGACGAGAAGGTCGCGTGCCGACAGCAGCACCCGCACGACACAGGTGCCGTGGCTCTTGGTGCGAACCTGCTTAAAACATCCGGTCCGTCCGATCTGGCAAGGCCCGCCGCTCGTCGGGGCCCGATTTGTTCGGCATCATCGAGAGGGCGGCGCTTGACACGATCGGAAGTCCGCGCTTCGTTAACTCGTTCCAGAGCCAGACCGCAAGCGGTCACGGCTCCATGCCGATCCGCTCCGTCTCCGCAGTTCACAGTCCCGCCCGCATCTCCCGGTCGGGCCCGGGTAGCCATTGCGCTGCAAGGCGGGTCTGATCGCTACGGCGGCGCCCGCCACCATCTCCATCAGTCGGTTCGGCGACATAGCCAATCATCTCCCGTAAGAGAAGTGCTTTCAGGCAAGTTCCGCAGGTTCAAGGAGATCGTTGACGGCGCCGCCACTTGGGAGCTGCGTCGAGTGCATGGTCGAGCGTGCGCCAAGGTACGTGGCTTCGAAACGCGTGCGATTGCGCCTCATTCAAGACCGGTAGCGGGTGGTCGCCGACATACAACGGGGCGCAGGCGACTGAAACGAACCCGTCGGCCACTACGGAGCAATCCTGCCGCCTGACCAGGCGCGTGGGAAAGTATCACAACGGTGACCACAGCGTCGCTTCAGGCCGTCAAAAGCTATTGCCGTGCGTCAAGGCGGGCTAGGTGACCCGTCGGAGGCCGGCACCAGCGGCTTTGTCCGGACAAGACAAATGCTATTGGGATTTGGCCGCCGCAGCCGCGAGCATCGCTTCTCCCATCGCAATGGCCCCTTGGGCACGCAGCATTTCACCAGGGTTCTGAATGTCGCGCAAGTCTTTGTTCTGGCTGAGTTTTGATTTTCCAACCAGGCCGGTGATCTCGATCTCCAGGGCGACGATTGCCTTAACCATCGTGTCGATGAAGTCCTTCGGCGCGTCGCCCATCTTCCACGGGGCAGGCTGCGAGGCTTCTTGCATATGAGTGAGCTTCGCCACGTTACGGCGTACATATCGCTCATCATCCCGGACAGTGATGCGTCCGTGGGCGTGGACGACGAGATAGTTCCACGTCGGCACCTGCTTGTGGAGTTCGTGCTTGCTTGGATACCAGTTCGGCGAGATGTAAGCGTCGGCCGCACGGAAGATTACGAGAACCTCATCGCCATTGGCGACTTCCTCCCAGACTGGGTTCTTGCGAGCGACATGGCAATTGAGAACGCCCTTGTCTCCCTTCGAGCGGTCAAGCTCGAAGGGGAGGTGGTTCGCGTCCAGTGTGCCTTTGCTTTGGGTGACGAGGATACCAAGCGGGTGTTTCTCGATAAGCTCGAACAGGGCGTTCTGATCAGGGACGGCAAAATGAGGCGGAACGTACAACGGTTTATCTCCTGTCGCGAATGGCGGTTGCTAGTAATCGGCGGAGCCTTACGGAACGGGCTCCTGAATCTTCGCTGCCGTCGACGAGTGCCCCGGACCTCGGTGTCCACCACGCTCAAGCACCGCCATCGAGAAATGGGCGGGCACATCAGATGCCGCCGCGTATGAGTGCGGTTGGTCAGTGACAAGCCGCGCACTCTCGCCTTCGCTTAAAATTACCACATGGGCACCTACCACAACGCTCAGGGCACCCTGACTGACCGAGATCAGCTCGCGCGTATCCAGACTATGAGCGTCCGCGGAAAACACGTCGCCCGGCATCATGACCCAGCTCCACAGTTCGAACATCGTGCGTCCCGAGGTCGACGAATGCAGTTGTGCAGAGCTTCCCTTGGCGCTCGTCCAAAGCCTCCTGGTCTCTGTCCGCTCGATGGGAAGGCACACCGTGGAAGGGTGCTCGTTCAACAAATCGGCCACGGAGAGCGAAAACGCCGCCGCCAATCGGCAAAGTATGCCGATACTGGGGTTCGCCTTGCCTTGCTCCAGCGAGACGACGGTTCCCTTGGACAACCCGCTCAGTTTTGCCAGTCGATCCAGGGTCAGATTTTGGTCGCGCCTCAAGTCTCGGATTCGGGCCGCCATCGCTTTGCCAAGCACCTGCTCGGAATCCATCGCTGTCGTAAGATCGGTCATTATATTGACTTAGGACCTCGGCTCACCTATTGCGGTCAGTATAATGACCGGGGCGAAATTGCAACTGCCCGTTAGGAAGGAAATAACCGATGCGTTTTGAGACGAAGGCGATCCACTGCGGCCGAGGGGTCGACGCGTCCACGGGGGCCGTATCCATGCCGCTGCACACCAGCACGACGTTCGAACGCGGTGTCAACGGGTCATTTCCGTCCGGCTTCGAATACACAAGGGATGGAAATCCTACACGCAATGCGTTCGAGGCGGCCATGGCGACGCTTGAGGGAGGGGAAGACGGCATCGCCTTCGCTTCGGGCATGGCCGCAATCGCTGCAGTTTTCGAGAGCCATCCGTCGGCGGGTCGGATCGTTCTGCCGGATGACATGTATTTCGGCATTCGTTCGCTGATCGAAGAGACCGACATTGGGTCTCGCTTCGACTTTGCCCCAGTCGACATGCGCGATTTGGACGCTTTGCGCGCCGCGGTGACATCGAAGCGGACTGGCCTCGTCTGGATCGAGACGCCGTCAAACCCGATGATCCGCGTTGTCGACATTGCGGCCATCTGCGCAATCGCGCACGAGGCAAACGCCTTGGCGGTGGTGGACAATACGTGGGCCACCCCAGTGCTTCAACTGCCACTCGAAATCGGGGCAGACGCGGTGATGCACTCGGCGACAAAGTACATTGGCGGCCACTCGGATTTGATGGCCGGTGTCGTCATTGTCCCAAACGCGTCACCCCTCGGTCGCCCATTGCGGATGGTCCAGAAACACAAGGGCAGCGTCGCAGCGCCCTTCGACTGTTGGCTGGCGTTGCGGGGCCTGCAGACATTGCCGGTCCGCATGCGCGCCCATTGCGAAGGCGCCCAGAAAGTGGCCGAGGCCCTGGCGTCTCATCCGGGCGTCGAAAAAGTGCTCTTTCCTGGTCTGCAAACTGACCCGGGACACGATCTTGCTACGCGGCAAATGAGCCATTACGGAGCGATGCTATCCTTTATCGTCGAGGGCGGAGCCGATGCTGCAATGGCCGTGGCCGGCCGCCTGAAGATTGTTGTCCGGGCGACAAGCCTTGGCGGGACGCATTCTCTGATAGAGCATCGCGCATCCGTTGAAGGTGCGAAGTCCAAAGCGCCAGGCGGATTGCTGCGAATTTCTGTAGGGCTTGAACATCCTCAGGACATCATCGATGACCTGATGCAGGCCCTAGGCGAAACCTGCAAAGCGGGAGTCCAATGACGGGTGCAAGAACTCTGGCGCACGCTTTATGTGGCGGCTGGCGCAGCCGACGATCGGCAGAACAATGTTTCTGCTGAGTAGAACGCACGTCCTCTGGTGAACCGCTACCGCCGTGTCGCATCGTCTCGGGCGCGTGGTCGCATGGGTGATGAACGTCTTCGGGTTTCTGGACGATGGCCACGCGCCCGACGGAAGCGGAAATACCCAGATTTGCCGTTGACCTCCCGCTGCTCAACCTCGTCGGAGATCGCGGTCAACAGATGGGATGGATGTGCTGGCACTACGGCAATTTGACAAGCCGGCCATCGGGGCGCTAGCACCGTCTAAAGCCAAGAGTCACAGGGCAGAACTGACCGCACCAAGCGGGCTGCGGGACCCATCAGCTAACGGCCAGGTTGGTACCTCAACGCGCATCAGCACCGTGGATGCCACATTGTCCCTGTTGCGAGCGCGTTCTCGGAACTTCGCTGTGACGCAGTCTGTGCAGAGAGCGCACCGCTGCAAGCAAATGAGCGGAAGAACGACACCCAGTGGAGGTGAGAAGTGATGCGGCGTCAAGATCCTCCGCGCTTTGCGGCAAACACACTGATCCCTCTTCACAACCCGGTCTTTCGTTCTATCTGGACAGCCACGCAGATATCCAGCCTTGGCTGGCTGGTGCAGAGCGTGGCTATAAGCTGGCTCATGGCCACGATTTCAGCCTCCGATCTGATGGTTGCGCTCGTACAGGCTGCATCGACGCTGCCCGCGTTCTTCTTGTCGATCCTTGCTGGAGCCATTGCAGACAGCTTCAGCCGCCGTGGCGTGATGCTTGCCGGACACTGCCTGATCGCACTGGCATCCACGGCGCTGGCACTCTCTGTGGGACTGGGCTTTGCTAGTCCATGGCTGATCCTGGGACTGAGTTTCTTGGCCGGATGCGGCTTTGCCTTGAACGATCCAGCCTGGCACGCCTCGGTCGGCGATATCCTGGAAAAGCGCGACATACCCGCTGCAGTGACGCTGATGTCGGTGGGGTACAACGTGGTTCGGAGCATAGGACCGGCGCTGGGCGGTGTAATCTTAGCTTTGCTGGGCCCCCTTACGGCTTTCGCCCTCGCTGCGCTAAGTGACCTGGTCCCGTTGAGCGCTGTTCTGCGCTCACAGTGGCAAGTTCGCTCTTCGCCTCTTCCGCGCGAGCGGATGACTACGGCCATTCATGATGGCATGCGATTCACGGCGATATCCTCAGAGATCAGAGTGGCGATCGTGCGTGCAACCCTGTTCGGGCTATCAAGCATCTCGATCCTTGCTTTGCTCCCCCTCCTGGTTCGCGACCAGCTGGCGGGAGGGCCAATTGTGTACGGCGTGCTATTGGCCGGCTTCGGCACAGGCGCCTTCATCGCCGGCATTGGCAGCAGCTACTTGAGACGCATCACGTCCCAGAACCGATTGATCACGCTCGCATCCGTTGCTTGCGCAACGTGCTGCCTTTTGATGGCCCTCACATCGTCGGTGGCTGTGGCGGCGATCGCGCTTGCAATCGGTGGCGCTGGCTGGGTTGTCACCTGGACCGGAACCGACGTGTGTGTGCAGTTGGCAAGCCCAAGGTGGGTCGTTGGTCGCACTCTGTCCATCTATTACGCCCTGACCTACGGCGGCATGGCAGCGGGTAGCTGGATCTGGGGTGCTGTCGCGCAGTACTATTCGCTGACGTGGGCTTTGGAAGGTGCTGCAGCGGCACTGTTGCTGGTCGCGGCTGTGGGAAAGCTATTGCCGGTGCGGCTATGGGAGGAATCGGATCAAGCGGCCGTCGACTTCAGGCCACCAGAACTGGCCCTCCCTTTGAAGCCCAGGAGCGGTCCGATCGTGATCAAGATGGAGTACTCGATACTCGAGGAGAGTATCGATGAATTTCTGAGCTGCATGCGCGAAAGGCGGCGCGTTCAGAGCCGCGCCGGTGCGCGGGACTGGACCCTCCAGCGCGACCTTCAGAAGTCGACGCTTTGGACCGAGACATTCCGCACGCCGACATGGACGGACTATCTTCGTCTAAACCATCGACTAACGGTGAATGACAGGGACATAGGCGAGCGCCTTGCCGCTCTGCACATGGGTGATTCTCCGCCTCGCATCTCACTTTCAATCGAGCGGTCGACAAGCCCCGCCCCCGGCAGCCAAGTCCAGCCTGTGCCTTTTGTATCGCGCCCGTGAGAAAACCAAGACTTGTCTGGGCTTGGACACGGAACGAGCTACTCCTTAATTTGTTGAGCCTGCCCGGATTGCAAATCGTTCCGGCCGGTTAGGCGAGCATGAGGATTCGCGTGGCAATTATGTCCATCACGGGTCCCATGTTCAGCCCGAGACCCCCCTCTCTGCCGCCAGATCGGCTTGAGCACGGATTCAGGTCGCCTGTCCTTTGCATAGCGGCGGGCAACGAATAGCAAGGGGGCGGAGGGTATCCCCGTCTGCGAAGCGGGCAGAGGAGGAATCCGCAAGGCGGGTTGCTGGGGAGACGGGCCGCGCGCCTCTTTCCGCCTAGTTTTCTCCGTTACAAAGTCCCCCCGGGACGGACTGCCAGTTCACGCCAGGGCCAACAGCATGGTTGCTCGCACGGGCGACCGCCGCGTCTGCCGGTCCTGCGAGTAGAATAAGATCGGGAAGTGCGGCTTCATCCTCAATGCCAGAACTCGCGTCGCCGTACCGCGGCCGCCAGAGCCCCTTGCGCTGTCACGAGTCAGCCCACCTTTCTAGCTGGCAGCCCATCGGGAGCGGCTTCCGTGTCAACGCAGAACATGATGCATATTCCCAGCGCTTTTTGACGGAGCGAACTACAAAATGCAGAACACTGACTCTCCGCCAAATGAATGCTGCGAGCAAGCAGCAGGCGGAGGAACTCCGTCTGGGCTGAGTACCTGTTTCAACGCGGACAAATAAATTGTAGCCAGTTCACGAAACGCCGGGCCCGCTCCTCTGGCGTCCGATCGTCCAGGAAATCCCCTCGGCGCGCACCACGCCAGACACCTCCTTGCCGATATGATGCTCAAGCACCGGCCGCCAAGGCACCAGCGTGAACTCGCGCGATTTCGCGATGACACCGTATTTTCCGCCGGCGAGCTCGACGCAGCGGCGCAGCGTACCGTCTATTCGATTGCCATGCTGCGCTTCAGAATACGAGAGCCCGAGTTCGTCCGAGAGCTGACTGGCAACACGGTTCAGCTCTCGTTGGCGCAGCATTGAAAGCATGTTGGCGCGATAGATGACCCGATCCTGCGCATCATGGGCAAGACCTTGCGCGATCAGCCACTGCTGTCGGCGGGCCTGGACCTGACGTACTTCGCGACCGAAGCCAGAGTCGCGCAAGGATTCAGGGTGGGCTGATACCAGCTCCTGGTCGATCCAGGTGGCGCCGTCGAAGCCTACTTGGCTCTCCAGCGGCATTGATGAGAGCTTGTCGACGACAACAGGCTGGGCCCTCGCTCGCTGACGCTCGTAATCCGCGACGCGGTTGAGATGGTCGGGCGCGACTGTCCATGTGCCGTCCGGCTCGCGCTCGACGCCACCGGTCGCACGGCGGATCGCCTCCAGTCGCCGCACGTGCGTTTCGGCAAAGCGTTCGGTGGCCGAGGGGTCATGCTTGAGATGGATATCGATGCTGTAGCGCCCGTCGTTGACCGTGGCGATGCCGGCAATTGTGCGGTCGACTTTTCTTGGCCCGGTGTCCCTCGGCCTGACCCGCACTATGCAGCCCTCTGGTGTCGGTTGGGTGGCCTCGCCTTTGCCGATATCAAAATAGTGGCTTTTGCCGTCCACGCCGTCGACGACGAGGTAATGGCGGTCAGTGATTTCGTCGGCCAGCCCGCGCCCGACGACACGTCCGACCACGGTTTGAGCCGACCCGTCGCATCGATCGTGGATAAGATGGTCGGCGGCACTGCGGACGAGCCCCTTGCCGGTCAGCTCGCGATGGATGGTCTTGACGATGTCGCCGCGCGCGCCGATGCGGCGTAGCGTGGCTTCGAGCTCATCCTCCAGGCGCCAGCGACCCGCAGGCATCTCCTCGGCGAGGCCCATCCGCTCGAGCTTGCGCAGGCGGCCCTGGTGCAGCGTCTGGCGAAAGGTGTCTCGGCTGGCCAGTGAGACACACCCCTCATCGTCGCGCATGCGCATCAGTTGCCGGTCGATGCTGGTGAAGCGTTCCTTCTCCATCTCCTGGCGCAAGCGCTGCTCGATCTCGCGGTCGGTGCGCGGGCCAAGGTCGAGGCTAACCAGTTCGGCTGCGCGCTCGCGCAAGCCAGAGGAGATGTAGTCCCGCGCTATGACGAGGTTCTCGCCGTGATTGTCCCTGCCGCGCACGATGATGTGGGTGTGGGGATGGCCGGTGTTGAAATGGTCGACGGCCACCCAGTCTAGCCTGGTGCCGAGGTCTTCTTCCATTTGCGCCATGAGGCGCCGGGTGAGCGGCTTCAGGTCATCATACTCGATACCGTCTTCAGGGGCGACGATGAAGCGGAACTGATGACGGTCACCGTTCGCGCGATCGAGAAAGGCCCTGCCGTCCGCGCGGTCATTGTCGGCAGCGTAGAGCTCGCCACGCTCGCCTTCCCGGGTGACGCCGTCGCGCTGGAGGTAGCGGAGGTGCGCACGAGCCCCGTCGGCTCCCTTGCCGGCCAGCTTGACGATGCGTGCCTTGACGACTGCGCGCCGCTGCCGAAACGCCGCGTGGCGGTCGCGCGCTCTAAGAACGGCGGCAGCGGCCCCGCCGCGCCCCACCCGGCTTCCGATGAAGCGGCTGCCGCGTCCGCTCCTGCCGCCTGCTCGGTTGATCGCGGCCTGCACCTGGCCAGCGTAGCGTTTGCCCGCCTTCGAGCCGCGCGAGCCAATTTTGCCGAGCTTCGGCGTGAATTCGTCATCCTGCAAGCGGCCTCCGATGAACCAGCAGCAAAATCAGAAGCTTGCCCGCCAGACCCTCCTGGACCCGGAGGCAACCTCCTGGAAAAACGATGTGCAGACAAACACTTCGCCGCCTCCAGGAGGCGCTGCCTTTATCTTGCCTTCCGCCGACCTGCCTCCCTGCCCCCGCCCGAACCACGGTAGCCGCTGCCCTCACCTGCGATCCGGCCGGCCTGATCTTGCTCGCTCCGATCCGAGCGGCACCAGGAGTTGGCCATTCGGGCCGGTCACGGAAACACCGTTTCGGAGAAAAAACAGCGACTGCCCGGACGGGATTCCCGGCGCGCTTTTGGAACGGGATTTGCCGGTGAGCGCGTCCATATCGGCGGCCGAAATGCCCGCCGCCTTGATCTCTTCCAGATACGAAACCGTCTCGCTAGGCAGCGGTCGCCCGCGCTGCAAATGCTGCTCGTAGCGCTCCGGCCCGGCGTTATAGGCTGCAAACAGGCCTGGAAATCCGAAGCGGTCATACATGGCGCGCAGATAGGCAGTGCCTGCCAGAATGTTGTCGCGAGGGTCGTGCGGGACGGCTCCCAGGCCAAGCTCTGCGCGCAACTCCTCGTAGGTGGCTGGCATCACCTGCATGAGGCCAATGGCGCCGGCGCTCGACGTGACCGGCCGCCCATTGAGCGTCGTCTGCCCCCGGCTTTCGGCATCCATGACGGCATAAATCCAGGTCTGTGGAATGCTGAAACGCCGGCTTGCTTCGGCTACGAAGGGCTGCCATCTTGCAAGCTGCGGACTATGGGAGATGACGACCGGCTTCGTGTTGGTCGCGGCGGAACAGGAGCATGGTGCGAGACACGCCATGCCCAGCATAAGGAGGGTCACTCGGTCCATAGCGGCACGAGCCTCCCGAGGATGTTTTCGGCCGGCACCGGCCCGAAATAGCGGCTGTCGAACGAGCGATCTTTATCGCTGCCGAGCAGGAAAACCTCGTCGGCGGCGAGTTTTCGGCATGCATTCCACCAAGGCAGCGGACGGTGCTGCGTGTCGGTTGCAAGCCGGCGCGCGGCTATCTCGCCGCCGATGATGATGGCGTCGCCGAAGGTGCAGACATGCTCGCCGGGCAGCGCCGCAAGGCGCTTGATCAGCGGCACGTTGCTGGGCAGATAAAAGCGTTCGGCGGCGAGATCGGCGACCGGTCTTGGCGGGTGGACGAGTACGAGATCACCACGAGCGGGCGATCCGGATGCGACGCGATAGAGGCCGACCGGCGCACTCGCCGAGGCGTTCCAGACCAGCCAGGGCGATGGTTTGCCGAAGGCGGCGAAGCCGATCAGGCCAAGGCCGATTGTGGCAACGACGATCGTCTTGCGGGCTCGAATGCGCCGCAGATGGCTGCCGATCAGACGGATGGTGGGACGCCGGCTCATGAGCGGCCTCCCTCACCGGCCGAGCCGGATTCGTGCGCGCCATCCTCGGGCGCGGTCTCCTGCGCGTGCCCCTTCGACCAGTCGTCGAGTTCGTCGATGTGATAGCGGACATAGCGGCCGTGCTTGCGGAATTGTGGGCCACCGCCTTTGAGGCGCATCTTCTCCAGCGTGCGCTGGGACAGCCCGATATAGAAGGCCGCCTGCGCGGTGTTGAGAAACGGACTGCCCTTCTTGGCGCGGGCTGCGCGTTCGTTTTCGTCGTCCATGATGATCCTCGGTTCGTTACGGGCAAGCGAAGCGAGGATCGGCGAGCGAGATCGTTTTGGGGACGGGCGAAGAGTGGGGGGCGAGTTTTCGCCGCCCCTTCGGCGGCCTCACGGGTCCTGAGAGAGGCCCTGCGCCGGTGGGCGGCGCAGGGCTTTGCGGGTCGGCCGGTCAGTCGACCGGGTTCCAGATGATGGCGTAAGTGTCGTCGTCATCCTGGCCGGCGGCGCGGCCCAGATTGGCGTAGAGCTTGCGCGGGCCAAACTCGGGGGCCGCAATCGACAGGCTCACATAGTCCTTGCCGGAGGTCTCGCCGGTGCGGATCCAGGCCGCACCCACTTCGACCCCTTGCGTCAGCACCCGGTAGTCCGGATGGGTGTCGGCGCTCTTTGCCTGATTGGGCACGATGTCGATGTCGGCGCGGACGCTGAGCGTCTTGAGCTGGCCCTTGTAGCCGCCGTTTTCCTGTTTGGTGACGTATCCGATTGCGGTCATTTTCAGTCTCCTCTTGGTGCTCGCAGGGGACCATTCCCCTGCGATGGCGGACCGTGATGGGCGCGTCCGGACCGCCGGAACCGGCACGGCCGCAGCGATAGCGGAGGACCCGAGCGGGGAGTTTTTTTGAAGCGAAGCGGCGCGAGGAAGCCGCCGCAGGCGGCGGGGAAAAAGCTGCCGGCGAGGGTTTCGGGCCGGCCGGATCCGCCCATAGGTCGTCAAGCCAGGCGCAGGGGAATGGTCCCTGAGACACAATGGAGACAGGTTGCGCGATCGGGGGCACAACGAGCAGGCGGCAATATGCGGGGGGCCGGCGGCGCGGGCTCTCTCGGCAATCGGATGTACAATTGGCGCCATGCGCCTGGCGCCTCAGCAAGCAATCCGGGGCGGTGCGGGGCTGCCGAAATGGGGGCGAATTGGCGTTGGAATTTATCGCACGCGGCACTGGCTCGGCAAGACGATCAATCGGAGCCGGCGCGGCCCGGAGCGGCGCGCGCGTCCTCAGCGGCAGTACTCGAGAAAACGCCGCTCGGGCCGTGATCGACTATTCGCGCACGAACAGCGACTGCTTCCTTGCGCACAGATCGGCGAATAGGAAGCCTCGCGGCTGGTGTAGCTTTCGGCCGGGAATTTCACCCAGCGCGGCAGCCAGGTCTCAACCTGAAGCGGCCATTCTCGACGCCAGGGTAGTCTCGGTTTGGGACTCGACCTTCCAGGCGAAATTGCTGTCGGCGACATGCTTGAAGCCGATCTCGGTGAGCATCGAATCGGCGATTTCCTCGTCGCGCAAGCGATCGAAAAGCCATCGTCCGGTTGCCACCATATGCCCACGACGCGCACGAGATTGTCGTCGCAGAGCGCCCACCTTGCGCGCGAACATGCCGGCGGCAGCAAGGGGTCGCGATTGCCGCTGGCCACCACCGGGCAGGCCAATAGCTTGTGCCGCATTTGCCGAATGCGGTGTCAGCCTTGCAGCCGGCAAGGATGGCAGTCACCGTCTCGTTGGCTGCGCGCTGCGACCCGGGGCGCACCTTGGCGATGCAGATCGGCATAGTTCTGCATCGGGGCGGGTGAGTCCCGGGCGCCGTCGGGAATGGGCATCTCCTCGCTATCCGGCGTCGGCTCGGTCGTGGCCAGTTGAGCATCGGGCATCGTCATGCCGCAGTCCCTTCTTGCGCCTCGCCTTCCGCATCGGCCTGAAGGCCAAGCAGGAAATCGGCGGCCTTCGAAGCGAGGCTGGCGGCACGGAAAATGGCGCGGTTGTCCTCGCGCAGCACCTTCAGCCATGAGCCGATGTAATCGGCGTGACGCACGGTCGGCTCGATGCCGAGATTGCTGCAGACGAAGGCGGCAGTGATTTCGGCGACCAATTCTTCACGCGCGTAGGCCTTGGAGCCGAAGGAGCCGGAGAGGTCGCGAGCAAGCCGCGTCGGGTGGCCGGTCCAGTGGCCAAGCTCGTGAAAGCAGGTCCGGTAATAGTCGATCTGCTGATGGAACGCCGGCTGCGGCGGCACCTGAATGTGGTCGCTGCCCGGCATGTAGAAAGCGCGATCGCCGCCGACCCTGAAATCCGCACCACTGGCGCGAATCAGCGTTTCGGCCTGCGGCGCGATCTCGCACTGAGGCAGCGGCTCGGCGGGGGCATGGAGGTGTTCCGGAAGATTGTCGCACTGCGCGACATTAAAGACGGTAAAGCGCTTCAGAAAAGGCACGGCCTGTGGTGCATCGCCCTCGTGGCGTGCGCGCTCCTTCTCGTCCTTGGGGACAAAGCGGTCGGCATGCACGATGGTCGTGCCGCGCTCGCCTTTCCTGACATTGCCGCCCAGGGCAAGCGCCTGCCGGAAGGTCAGCCAATTCTGGCTGGGATAGCTGCGCTCGATGACGGCGCCCCACAGGATGAGGATATTGATGCCGGAATAGCTGCGCCCCGTGGACGCATTCCTCGGCAGGCCGAGGCCTGCTTTTGCGCTGCCCCATGGCTTGACCCATGGCACGGTACCGCGCTCCAGCTCGGCAATGATGCGGTCGGTGATCTCCTGATAGAGGCTGGCGCCCGGGCGCCTGCCCTTGCCTGCGCCAGCCTCTCCGCTGGTGGTACGCTTGCTGTTTGCACGCATGTGTTATCCTCCGCTCACCAATCGCCGCGCCTTTCCCCGGAAGCGGGGTGGGCGGCGAGTCGCGACCGGAAGGGCCCGCCCAGTAGGCGGACCGCATCCGAAGGACCGGAACGAAGAGGAGGACCCTGAGCGGCACGCGAAGGGTTGCGGGCTGCCGCAGCGGGTCTAGAAGGGAGTGCCGCCCCCCCCCGCGCCACCGGGAAAGGCCAACAGACAAACCGCGCCGCCCGCAAGGGCGGCGGCCGTCACAGCCCGAAGGGCTGCCCACGCCAAGGGGCGAAGCCGAATGGCCGAGACCGCCTGAGCTTGCCGAAGAAAAGCGGGCTCGGTTCACGAGCACCTGGTGCGCGTCGTCAGGCGCGCGGGCGCGCGCCAAGTTTTTTCGCACATGGTCAGGCGGCGCAGTTACGTCGAGAACCCAAAGGCACCGCCGCCGTGCGCGCGGCTTCCTCCGAAAACCAGCGCTCGCCTTTCAACAAATTGAGGCATTGTCCTAGACAATATTCCTGTCCGGATCATGATAGATGCGGCGCGCCCGCTAGGACCGGAGGCTGGACAGAATCTCGCACGGATCAGCGTCAATGGCCGCAGTTATGTCGAGAAACTCGATGACGTCGAGACGCCGCTCTGCGCCCTCGTACTTGGCCACGAAGGATTGGGGACGACCAAGCTTGTCAGCCAGCTGCTCCTGGGTCAGGCCTTTGGCCTTGCGCAGCGAAACCAGCTGGGCCAGAAACCGCTGGTGGCGGGGCGATCGAAGGGATTTGGGCATGGAGGCGAACCGGTCGGGTAAAGACCGGATCAGCGACTAATCCCGGTTTCGGATTATCCCATTTTGGGATATGCTGCGTGCGCTCACAGGCGAGGTTCGCAGGCATGAATGGACCAATGGGAACAGATGAGACTCGAAGCTCAACTTTGAGCGATGAAGTCCCCTGGTCGGAGAACCTCACGAGCTACGACAGGGAGCATTTCACGATCTACCTGCGGATCCTGGATGCCTGCGCCGACAATGCCAGCGAAAAGGAGATGGCCGAGCGCATTCTCGGCATCGACCCGTCCATTGACCCGGTCCGCGCCCGCAAAGCTCTTCGCAGCCATATCGACCGTGCGAACTGGATGGTGACGATCGGCTACAAGGAACTGTTCGCCGGCTGATGCACAACGCCCACTGCCACGTGTTTCGAGCAGGCAAGTCTCTGTAGCCAAATTCGGCAGCGCACGGCCGCGACAGCCGGCGCGGCGGGAGCGGTCACAACTGGTTCGCGTGCTGTTTGACTGCCATTTCCAGTGCTTGCATCAAAGGCACAGCCTTGGAGAAGAGGAAGCCCTGAGCGGTTCGGCAGCCAAGCTTGTGCAGGGTTTGCCGATCCGCCTCTGTTTCGACGCCCTCGGCCATGACCTCGATCCCGAGCATGTCACCGAGTTCGATGACCGATTTGACAAGCAGTCGGTCCTCTCGGGACTTGGCCAAGCCGCGAATGAAGCCCTGGTCTATTTTCACCTTGCGTATCCGACGGTCCTTGAGAGATGCCAAGGTAGAAAAGCCGGTGCCGAAGTCATCGAGCGCGATGGAAACACCGGCATGTGAAAGCCGTCCGAGCTTTTCATCCACTCTGTCCGGGTCCACCGGCGATTCTTCGGTAATCTCGATTTCGAACATCGTCGCAGGCAGGCCTCTTGCCGCCAGACCCTCCAGAACCATGTCGTCGATATCGCCGGCTTCCAGTTCGCGAGGGGAAACATTCATCGCCACACGAATGTCACGACAGTCAGCTTTCACCAAGCCGTCGATAAAAGCACAACAGTCGGCGAATACGGTTTGCGTCAGCAGCTGAAGCATTCCGGTTTCGCGTGCGGCCGTGATGATTTCGGGTGGAGAGATGGCACCATGCGTCGGATGGGACCATCTCAGCAAGGCTTCAAAACCGACCACGGTCTCGGTTTCGAGTTTCACGATCGGCTGGAACCAAGGTTGCAATCTTCCCGTCTTTATCGCCGAATGAAGATCCCGTTCGATCGACTGGCGACGTTGCAGTTCCCTGTCGAGTTCGGCATCGAAAAGGCAAAATTCGTTCCTGCCATGGCGCTTGGCCGTATACAGGGCGATATCCGCCCGCAACAACATTTCAGTCAGGCTCGGCGTCTGCGCCAAGTATATCCCTATCGATGCCCCGACCCGAACGGACGCGACTTCGATATAGGGGCGAGCAATTTTGGCTATGATATTGGAGGCGAGATCACTGGCAGAAAGCGAAGCTCTCGTTGAGGGAAAAACCAGCACGAATTCATCGCCGCCGATACGAGCGAGCGTTGAGCCTTCGGGTGCTTCCTGCTCTATGCGGCGGGCGATCATGACAAGCAGTTCATCACCGGTCCTGTGACCGTAGGTGTCGTTGACAGATTTGAAGCCGTCCAGATCAATCAGCATTGCCACGAAGGGGCCATCCGCGGTCTTGAACCGACCGATGGCGTGTTCAAGGCCCCGCCTGTTGAGAAGGGCGGTCAGATGGTCCTCCCTGGAGTTGCGCTCCATTTCCGACGCAAATCGCTCTGCCTCATGTCTCAGGCGGCTTGCTTCGCGGAAGCGCGCCTGCCCAACAAACGAAGCTCGGACCAAGCCGCCCATGAAGAGCAGAACGGTGAAAGCCAGAATGTAGCGTTCAAAATTGCCTTTCGCCAAAAGGCACGCCACCGTGATGAGGAGTGGAGGTGTGATGAAGCTGGTCGCCGCCGCGGCATACGAACTGCCATATGTAACCGCACCAGCTGAAATGCCCGCCAGTATGACCAGATGCATCGGTGCTTGTGGTGTTGTGTATCCAACAGTCAGCACGGCCGGGAAGGACCATGCAAACCCTGCCAGAAGGGCAAGGACGCCAAACATGCGAAGGCGCGGCAAAACGCCAAGCAAATCCTGATGGCGCCCCGTTTCCTTTAGCTGAAAACGGGCGAGTGCAAGCCGGGCGGCATTTAGCGCATTGACGACCAGGAACCAGCTGGCAGCGGCAAAGCCGCCGCCAGAAAGGGCCTGCACCGCGCAAATCAGGCCTGACAGGATCGCGCTTATCGGCATCGACACGAAGAGCCCGGCCCTCAGGTCAGCAAGCTGATCCTGACGGATTTTGGCCTCCAGCGATTCTTCTTCCTTTAGGGGTGCCATGAATGGACCAGCTTGCTTGCGTCGTTGTTCGCGAGGACCAAACCTATGCAAGCCCACTGAAGGACGGGTTAACTACCCAGCGAGGGTAACCAGTGCGCTCACCATGCTGCGGGTCACACCTTTGGCTTAGCATTGCCGAATCATCAAGGCTTCGCCCGCGCGCGTGCCTTGATCCGAATCATGCCATGATCGGCAACGTCACCAGGAAGCAGCCGTGCCCGCGACGACGCGCGCCAGCAAGACAAGGAAGCCTCGCCGAGACAGCGTTCCAGAGCGGCAGCGCTCTGTGCGATTCACCGCCTGAGCATGGCCGAAATGCCATGGCGGACAAAGGGAAGATGTTGGGCAAAGCGGAGCCCAGCATGTCTTGCAAGCCGTGCCGCCGAGTGCTCGCTTGAGTAGAGACCGACAAGCATGTTGGTGGCATGATAGAGCGGCCCCGCCGACAGCCGCAGCCGGCTTTCGTATCTGCCGAGCATGTCGGGATCGGCAATGTCGCGGCGGGCGCGACATGCTGTCAGTATTTTATGAGCGAGTTGCTTCTGGCCGCTGAGGCCGATGTTGAAGCCATGCGCGGTCACCGGGTGCATGCCGATGGCAGCGTCTCCGATCAGTGCCGCACTCGGAGCCGAGAACTTGTGCGCCCAGGTCGTGACCAGCGGATAGGCATGGCGGGTGCTTGCCAGGGTCATCTGCCCGAGGCGTCCTCGACACCTGTTCATCAATTCCATGCGGAACAATTCGTCATCGAGAGCAGACAGTCTGTCGGCCTCGCTTGAGCGCAAAGTCAGAAGCAGCGACGACACGCCTTCCATGAGCGGCAACATCGCTATGGTCTGATGGTAGTCGAACCATTCGACCGCGATCTGGTGATGGACGCGCTCGTGCCTCACTCGGCAAATCAGCATGGAGTGGCCAAGCGGATGGATGGTGGCGCCAATGCCGAGCAGGTCGCGCATCGCGGACAAACGCGAATCCGCTGCTACGAGCAGCCGAGCGGCCAATTGCCTGCCATCAGAAAGCGTTATGACCGCCTCGTCTTCGCTATTTGTTGCATTGACGACCGAGTTGCCGCACAGCAGCCGGGCATGATCCTGGAAGTGGACAATTTTGAACAGGGCATCGCGGATCCGACAATTTGGGACCAGAAATCCGAGTGGTTCCCCAGATCCGCTGGGAGCATCGAAGCTCAGGGCGAAAGGGCTGGATCCGTTGAGCACGCGCGCGCCATGAAGCGGTGATTTGTCCGATGCGGGGATGGCATCCCAGGCGCCGAGCTCGCGAAGGATTCTCACTGATGCGTGGGTCAGCGCGATCTCGCGACCGTCGAAAGCCGGATTCGCCAGGCTGTCGAGCGACTGCCGTTCAACCACTGCCACCTTGAGTCGGCTCCAGGCGAGCGATGCTGCGAAGGCAAGTCCGACCGGACCAGCTCCGACGACAATGATGTCGAATGTGTCGACATAGCCGGCCATCAGCGTGCCGCCATAGCGGCTATCTTCGACACGAAGCGCTCTTGAAGCATCGCAATCACCCACGGTTTGCCGCTCATCTCCCCAACTCGATAGACATGCGTTCTCCGTTGGAAGCCTGGTCAATGAAACCATGCCGATGAAGAGATAACGCTGATCTGGATCAACCAGGCTCGACAAACCCGTCAGCGGCGGGTTCACGGTCGAGTGGTCGATTGCCGTGAAAACGTCTCCATGTCTGGGCATTCTGAATGGTCGGCTTCCCAATCGCGTGCCCCTCTTGGCCAAAGGTTCGGCAACGTATTGTGGCTGATCCGTTCTTCGCACCGCGCCGATATCGTCATGACGCGGGCAATCGCCAGCAAAGATTCGGTCGACTGACGACCAGCATCCGCACAGTCGTTGGCGCCGCCAACCGGTTCAGCCTCGCGGCTCTTCCCGATCGATAAGGACCCGCTCGGCGGAGCCGTCGAGATCTTCGTATTGGCCGCTCTTCAATATCCACAGGAAGCCCCGGTCCAAGCCCCACCAAAACAGGCAGCGGCCATCGCATTTCCGTCAGGACGGGCGTCTTGCTGCCGACAGCGTGCTCTCCGACCATAACGCGCTAGACGCCGAAGGAACTCGCCGACGGCCTCATGTCCAAATGATGTGGGAAGGGAGCAAACCAAAGGGACTCTGCTTGGCGTCCCCGCTTTTTTCGCAGCTATGAAACCATCACTGAGAACGGATCCGTACTGAGGAGGAGGCGGTCCTTGACTTGCCCGACGCCGGCAACCTTCTCAGCCGCAACGATCGCTGCCTTCCGCTGACGCTCGTCGACAATCGCCCCCTTCAGTTCGACAAGGCCGTCGCTGACCCTCACATCGATCAAGTCCCACCGCTCCAGGTTTGTGGCTGCAGTTCGGCAAGGATAGCCTTGCGGATCAGTTCGTCATCGGGTGGCGTGGTTCCCTGTTTCGGCATGGCGGATCAGGACAAGCAGCAAATCAGTTCGCGTGATGATGCCGACGACCCTTTCCCGATCGACAATCGGGACATTGTTGATGCGGTGTTGCATCATGAGGTCGACAGGAGGCGCCGAGATGAGGTGTGTGGTCATCACCTGATGGATGATCCGTCCATTCGAGCGCACACATAGTCATTGGCGGTTGTGCCCGGGGCAAGATCAAGCTCCAGCCATCGCGGACGCACACGCTGGGTTCCGAGTTCCTCTCGGCGCAAGAAGTCGCTTTTGCTTACAATGCCAACCAAGGTGCCGTCGCTGGTCGTTACCGGCAGGCAGCTGACTTTGCTTGAAAGCATGACCGCTTAGGCGATCGTCGCGTTCGCATGCGTCGTGATGACTGGCTTTGTCATTAAGGATTCGGCTTGCATCCTCACCCTCCTGATCTTTCGTCGGACGACGATAGGACATCCCGACCCGCGGCGCGTTGATCTGAGTCACTTGGAACGAGTGGCATTCTCCGCGCCGTCGTCGCTGTCGATGAGAATGCGCTCCGCCGCGCCATCGAGATCCTCGTACTGGCCGCTTCTCAACGCCCAAAGGAAGCCGGACAGGCCGAGTGCGCCAAGGAATAGCGCTACGGGGATGAGGTAGACGAGCGTCGTCATGACGATTGAGCCATGGCGCCGGCGCGCGCGGGCCTGTCTTGCCGCGCAATTGCGGACGACGCACCCGTTGCGAAGCCTTGCAGACGCATGGCATTTCCAACCACGAGCAATGACGAGGCTGACATGGCAATCGCGGCGATAAGAGGCGTGACATGCCCCAGTATCGCGATCGGCACGGCGATGGCGTTGTAGACGATCGCGATCACGATGTTCTGGCGAATCAGGCTTCCCGCCTTGCGCGAAACATCCAGCGCGAGAGGCACTGCCAGAAGGCTTTCGCGCAGGAATACGAAATCGGCCGCGTTGCGGCCAATGTCGGCGGCGGTGGCAGGAGCGATCGAGACATGCGCAGCGCTCAGCGCAGGCGTATCGTTGAGACCGTCGCCAACCATCAGAACCCTGTGTCCGTCTTTCGCCGCCGTCTCAATGCGTTCGACCTTGCCGGACGGCAGCAGGCACGGAATAAAATTGTCGACACCCAGCATTTTTGCAACTTCGCCGCAGGCGCCCGCGGTATCGCCCGACAGCATTTCCACGCACATACCAGCGTTGTGCAGTTGATCGATGGCCGCCCTGGCGTCGGCGCGCAGCGCGTCCTCAAAATCGAAGGTCGCGACAATGAACCCGTCTTTTGTCAACACCGTTCCGCCATAGCCATGTTTGCCTTCGCCGCCGGTCCGGGCCTTCCATCCAGCCCATCCGCGCCGGCCCAGCCGCCAGGTGCTACCGGTCGCTGTGGCTTCGATCCCGAAACCCGGGTGCTCGGTGACGGCATCGAATTTGTGCTGCCCGCCAAGGCGGGCAAAACCGGCTATGGCCTTTGAAAACGGGTGACGCGAGTGCGCAGCCATGTCTCCCGCGATTGCCAGCATGGCCGGATCAATCGAGTCCGCATTGACCAGCCGGGGCTGGCCGAGGGTGAGCGTTCCGGTCTTGTCGAACACCGCTTTATCAATCGTCGCCAGGCGCTCCATGGCCGAACCGTCCTTGACCATGATGCCGTTCTCGAACAGGCGCCGCGCCGCGACCACCTGGACGATCGGTACGGCGAGGCCGAGCGCGCACGGGCATGTGATGATCAGAACGGCAATGGCGATGGTTATCGCCCGGTGCCAGTCGCCGGTCGCCGCCATCCAGCCAAGGAAGGTCGCGAAGGCGGTCAGATGAACCACCGGAGCATAGAGCGCCGAAACGCGGTCGGCGATCCGGCGATAATGCGCGCGGCCGCCCTCTGCGGACTCCATCAGCCGAACCATTTCCGCCAGGAACGAATCCTTCGCGGCGGCGGTCGCCTCGATCGTCAGCGGGCCGGTTAGGTTGAGGACACCGGCCTGCACGGCTTCACCTGCCGCTACGTTTCGAGGCGTGCTCTCGCCGGAAACCAACGAGCAGTCCAGATCCGAGGCCCCTTGAATGATCTTGCCGTCGACGGGGATTCTCTCGCCGGCAGCGATCAACAGCAGCATGCCGGGTTCGATCTCGCCAACCGGCAGATAGTCGCGTGCACCATCGCCGCGCAGCACCATGGCGCCACGTGCGGCCAACTGGGACAGGCCTTTCACGGCGGTCCGGGCACGTTCGCGCATGACATGATCCAACGTGCGGCCGATCAACAGGAAGAACAGCAGCGACACCGATGCATCGAAATAGGCGTGGTCGCCATGGGTGATCGTCTCATAGAGGCTCATGGCGTAGGCGAGGGACACCCCGACCGCGATCGGCACATCCATGTTCATGCGGCCGTGACGCAGCGCATTCCAGGCCGAACGGAAGAAGATGCCGCCGGCGAAGGCGAGTGCAGGGATGGCGATAAGCGCCGAGACCCAGTGGAACAGGTCGCGGGTAGCGCCTTCAGCACCGGACCAGACTGAGACCGAAAGCAGCATGATGTTGCCCGCCGCAAAGCCAGCGACAGCAACGGCGCGGATCAGCTCGGAGAGTGTCTTGTCCTTGTTGTCGACCTCGGGGTCGAACAGATGCGCCTCGTAGCCCAGCCGTCCCAGCGCGGCGACGAGTGGTGGTACTTGGTTCCCACGCCAGCGGACCGCGACCCGCTTCGTCGACAGGTTGACACGAGCGCTCTCCACTTGATCGAGCTTTCCCAGTGCTGTCTCGATCGCCTGGATGCAGGCCGCGCAATGAACCGTGGGGACCGAAAGATCGGTCTGGCGAAGATCATCGCCAAGCGAGCGGCTCGCCAGCCTGATCTCCTGGCTGGACGGCAGAACCGATCCGGCGTTGACCAGATCAAGCGCCATTTCGGCGCCCGGTGCACAACAACTCATTGCAGCGCTCCATTGGAAATCATGATCCTGCGGACGTCGCGATACGGTTTATCCAGGCCGGCATCGGCGTCGACTTCGACGATCCAGACACCATCCTTCGGCATGTGCTGGGCGGCGAATTCCTGACCCGAGGCGAGGGCGAGCTTGATGGACTCATCCTCTTTTTCGTAAGCGGGATGGCGGAACAGCACCTTGACGCCATGCAAGGGGACCGGCTTGCCGGCGGCGTCGGTAAGGCTGTAGCGGACTTCGCCCCCTGCGATGGTCAGCTTGCCGGTCCAGCCGAGGGCTGCCTGCGCGCGCCCTTCCTCGGCCTTCCTGTTGAACTGCTGGCTCGCCACATAGGTGTTTTCGACGACCAGGCCGGTCCAGCTCGTGTTGGCAAGCGTCGCCATGGTCAGATTGACCGCGATGACCACACCGAAAAAGGCCAGGATGATGGCCAACATGTGCCTGCCGGTGAATTCGCGGGTTTTTTGTGTTCTGGCGCTCATCTGGCAGTCTCCGGCGCGTTGAAGGTGGCGGTGTACTCGTTCGACTCGAAGCTGGCTCTGTCCTCGACGCGGAACTTGAAGGTCTGTGCCGGAGCGCGGATCTGGTCCGCCGGCTGGCGAACGAAGACCCTCAGCATTTTCAGGCGGTCGGGTTCGACCGGAATGGCGAAGGAACGGCCTGCGGGGATGTCGTCGCCGACGACGACCATGTCAGCGCCTTCAAGGCCCTGCATGGTTACGACGATCGTCCTCGGCTCGGGGATCATGTTGAGCAGCTTGACGGTGTAGCCGTTGCGGATCGAGCCGTCGGAGAGCGTCACGAATTGTGGATTGCGGTCGTGCAGGACATTGATTTCGAGCCGGTCGCGCGTCAGCAGCGAGTAGAGGAGGCCCAGGCCGATCAGCGACCACATAGCGATGTAGACATAGGTGCGTGGCCGAAAGATCTTGCGGATGTGGAAATGCGCCACTCTGTCCGAAAACAGGCCGTCATCCGTCCTGACCAGCGACGGGTTGACTGAACTGGAGCCGCCCGCGGTCGCCAGCATCATGTTGGCGTCGTAATCGGAGAGCGTCGCGTAGGAAATCAGCCCACGCTCCCTGCCGAGCTTGTCCATGACGCCGTCGCAGGCATCGATGCAAAGCGCGCAGGTGATGCATTCGAGCTGCTGGCCGTCGCGAATGTCGATCCCCATCGGGCAGACCGCGACACAGGCATTGCAGTCGACGCAGTCGCCGACGGACTGCCCTGCAGCTTGCACCTTCTTCGCATGACGCGAACGCGGTTCGCCGCGCCAGTCATTGTAGGTGACGGTGAGCGAACTTTCGTCGAGCATCGCTGCCTGGATGCGCGGCCATGGGCACATATAGGTGCAGACCTGCTCGCGCATCAACCCGCCGAACGTGTAGGTCGTTGCCGTCAGCACGGCGACGGTGATGTAGGCGACGGGGGCTGCCGTGCCGGTGAAGAGTTCGCCAAGCAGGCTGGGCGCGTCACCGAAATAAAAGATCCACGCGCCGCCCGTCAGCGCGCCTATGATCAGCCAGATGGCGTGTTTCGATACCCGCAGCACAAGCTTGCGGGGAGTCCAGAGACCGGCATCAAGCTTGATACGAGCGTTGCGGTCACCCTCGATGGCTCGCTCGACGACCAGGAACAGATCGACCCATACGGTCTGCGGGCATGTGTAGCCACACCAGGCACGGCCGACAGTCGAGGTGATCAGGAAAAGACCGACGCCGGCCATGACCAGAAGGCCGGCGACATAGTAGAATTCCTGCGGCCATATCTCGATGAAGAAGAAATAGAAACGCCGGTTGGCGACATCGAGCAGCACGGCCTGGTTCGGGCTAAACGAGCCCCGATCCCAGCGCAGCCACGGCGTCAGATAGTAGATGCCGAGCGTGACCGCCATCACCAGCCATTTGAACTGGCGAAAGCTGCCCGAGGCCCGCTTCGGGAAGATCTTCTTGCGCGCAGCGTACATTGGCTGACGCACCTTGGCGGAGTTGACCGGCGTGGGTTCGATCCTTTCTATTTGCGTGTTATCAAGCACGAGAAGCTCCAGTCATCAGCGACGATTTCGCCGGAAACCGACTCATCGGTTCTGGATGATGCCGAGGCCCGGCTTGCGCCGGGCCTCGTCGCTTGGCGGGAGGGGGAGGACGAGAATAGGCTTCTGCTCCTATTCTCCGCCGCCAAGCGAATGGATGTAGACCGCCAGTTCCTTGACCTTGGTCTCGCCGAGGCGCGCGCCCCAGGCCGGCATCACGCCCTGTTTCGGCGCGGTGACCTGGGCGGCGATGGCCGCTTCGCCTGACCCGTAGAGCCAGATGGCGTCGGTCAGATCTGGAGCGCCGAGTTCCTTGTTGCCTTTTGCATTGTCGCCGTGACAGGCCACGCAATTTTCGGCGAAGACCTTGGCGCCGGGCGCGACCAACGATTGATCGCCGACAGTGCCGGACAGGCTGGCAACGTAGGTGCTGACCTGTTTGATCTGATCGGCGGTGATGATGTCGCCAAAGGCCGGCATTTCCGACAGGCGCGTAGCCGGGTCGGAGGCGAAGCGGATGCCATGAGCGATCGTCTGCTGGATCTGGTCCACCTCGCCGCCCCACAGCCAGTCGTCGTCATTTAGGTTCGGAAAGCCCTTGGACCCTTGGGCGCCAGAACCGTGGCACTGCACGCAATTGACCTTGAACGCGGCGGCGCCGGCAGCGACGGCGAATTCGCGCAGCGTGTCATCCGCAGCAATCTCCGAAACACTTTTCGACTCTATTGCGGCGACATATTTGCCCTTTGCCGCTTCGGCCGCGGACAACTCGTTCTTGACTTCGTTGCGGCTGGAATAGCCAAGTACGCCCTTTGTCGCGGAGTGCAACAGCGGCCATGCCGGGTAGGCAATTGTGTAACCGATCGCCCAGACTATGGTCATGTAGAAGGTGATGACCCACCAGCGCGGGAGCGGGTTGTTGAGCTCGCGAATGCCGTCCCACTCATGACCGGTCGTCGAGATGCCGGAAACCTCGTCAATGTGATCGCTGCTCATGATCAGTCCTCCTTCAGAGGAATTTGAGCTGCTTCGCCGGCTTGCCTGCGGCTGCCGGGGCGAAGTGCAAAGGCAACGGATCCGATGAAGAAAAGAGCGATGGCAAGCAGGCCCCAGCTGTCAGCAAACTCCCGCATGAAATTGTACGTCATCGCCATTGTCCTCAGCGGTAGCCGGCGGTCTCATCGTAGTTCTTGAAATCGACAAGCGTGCCGAGCATCTGGAGATAGGAAACCAGGGCGTCCATTTCGGTGACTTGCTGCGGATCACCGTCGAAATCGCCGATCCTGGCCTTGGGGTAGCGGGCCTCGAGGCCGGACGTGTCGGCATTGGGATCAGCCTGCGCCATCAAATCAGCATTGGCGTTAGCGACCATGTCGTCGGAGTAGGGAACGCCGACGCGCCTGTTGGCAACCAGATGCGTCGAGAAATCCTTCACCGCGATCGGCGTATCCTTCAGAAAGCCATAGCTCGGCATGATGGATTCCGGCACCACGGAACGAGGGTCCGTGAGGTGCTCGACATGCCAAAGATTTGAGTAGCGATCGCCAACCCGAGCGAGGTCCGGTCCGGTGCGCTTCGATCCCCACTGGAAGGGATGATCATACATCGACTCGGCCGCCAGGCTGTAATGCCCATAGCGCTCGACCTCGTCACGGAACGGGCGGATCATCTGGCTATGGCAGAGATAGCATCCCTCACGCACATAGATGTTGCGCCCGACGAGTTCGAGCGGCGAGTAGGGCCGCATGCCTTCGACCTTCTCGATCGTGTTGTCGAGATAGAAGAGCGGCGCGATCTCGACGATGCCGCCGATTGTCACGACCAGCAGCGACCCGAGGAGAAGAAGTGTAGCGTTCTTCTCGATGACCGCGTGTCTGTTCATCAACCTCATTTTCTGTCTCATCATCGCGCAAGCTGGAGGGCGGGAACGGAGCCGGGCATCGGATCCTCCTCGCGCCGGTAGCCAAGGATGGTCATGGCGATGTTCCACGCCATGATCAGGGCGCCGGAAAGGTACATGGCTCCGCCGATGGCGCGCATGATGTAGTAGGGGTGCATGGCGGCCACGGTTTCGGCGAAGGAGTAGACCAGGAAGCCCTGCTCGTCGTATTCGCGCCACATCAGGCCCTGCATGATGCCGGACACCCACATGACCGACGCGTAGACAACGATGCCAAGCGTCGCCAGCCAGAAGTGCCAGGTAACGAGGCGCAGCGAGTAGAGCCGTTCACGGTTCCACAGCTTCGGCACCATGTAATAAAGCGCGCCGAACGAGATCATGCCAACCCAGCCGAGTGCGCCCGAATGGACGTGTCCGATGGTCCAGTCGGTATAGTGCGACAGCGAGTTGACCGTCTTGATCGACATCATCGGGCCCTCGAAGGTGGACATGCCGTAGAAGGCGATGGCCATCACCATCATGCGGATGATCGGATCGGTGCGGAGCTTGTCCCAGGCGCCCGACAGCGTCATCAGGCCATTGATCATGCCGCCCCATGACGGCATCCACAGCATGATCGAGAACACCATGCCGAGCGTCTGCGCCCAATCGGGCAAGGCGGTGTAGTGCAAATGATGGGGTCCAGCCCAGATGTAGAGAAAGATGATTGCCCAGAAATGGACGATCGACAGCCGGTAGGAATAGACCGGCCGGTTCGCCTGCTTGGGCACGAAATAATACATCATGCCGAGAAAGCCGGCGGTCAGAAAGAAGCCCACGGCGTTGTGGCCATACCACCATTGCGTCAGAGCGTCCTGGACCCCGGAGAAAGCCGAATAGCTCTTCGAGCCCAGGAAGGAGGCGGGCATGGAGAGGTTGTTGACCACATGCAGCATCGCGATGGTGACGATGAAGGACAGGTAGAACCAGTTGGCGACGTAGATGTGGGGTTCCTTGCGCTTCAGGATCGTGCCGAGGAACAGGATGAGATAGGCGACCCAGACGATGGTCAGCCAGATGTCCACATACCATTCGGGCTCGGCGTATTCGCGGCTCTCGGTGATGCCGAGCAGGTATCCGGTCGCGGCCATGACGATGAAGAGCTGGTAGCCCCAGAACACGAACCAGCCGAGATCGCCGCCGAACAGCCGGGCGCGGCAGGTGCGTTGCACGACATAGAGAGACGTGCAAAGCAGCGCGTTGCCGCCGAAGGCGAAGACGACTCCCGACGTATGCAGTGGCCGCAAACGGCCAAAGTTGAACCAGGGCTGGATGTTGAGATCGGGATAGGCAAGCTGCAGCGCGATGACCACGCCGACAAGCATGCCGATGACACCCCAGAACATGGTGGCGATGGCGCCATAGCGGATTGGCCCGTCCATGTAAGCGGACGGGTCGATCGGCGCGGCAGGCCTGAACTCAGTGTTGCGCAACAGGATCGCAGTGAAGCCAGCCAAGGCGAAGAATAAGACCCACATATGCTGGCGAAAGGGTTCATTCACCCCAGCGCCAGCGGCCACCAAAGCCGCGAATGCGAACAGGCTTAGAAGCACGATTTCTTTGCCGAATTTCATCGCAAGCCCCGATTTCCAATTCCGGCGGATGCCAAACCGCGGTGCCTTATTGCGCAGCCGTCGCCTGCTCGCCCTGATCCATGTCAGAGCCGCACCATTTTGCTTCGAGCAGCATCGAGTTCGTTGCGATCAGACTGTGTCGAATGTGGAAGTGCAGCACCGGCCGACGGTTTATGGACAGGCCCGGCGTCCCCAGTCGGGGCCCGGGTAGGAGGCGACCGTGGGCGTGTGGGGAAGCGCACCTTGACGCTGGTAAGCAGGCCGATGCCTTACCGAACGTCGATCGTTTCAATGCCTTGGAACAGCCAGCGCCAGCGTTGCGCTGCCTTCGCGACATTTATAGTTTGGACGGCGATTTTCGCCTGCGTATGAGGCATATTGACTTCGGCCAAGTGTGGATGCTTCGCCGACGAGCCCAAACGCAACTGGCGTATACGATCGGAATTAGAACGGGCTGTCGCTACGCGATGTCTTCTGAGCCCAACGCGAGCATGCCCTGCCCCGAATGAAGTAAGTGGCGTGGGCCATGCAGCTTCGTGTCATTCAAACGGCTATTGCGCCTCGGCCGCCGCAGCGCCGTTCCAGCCGGCTCATGCTGTCCACGGTGACGCGGCGGTTGTTCTCGATCCGAATCACGCCGTCCATTCTCAGGCTGGTCAGCTGACGGCTCACGGTCTCGTTAGTGATTCCAAGGAAATCAGAGATGTCGGCACGCGTCATCGGCAGCTCGAAGCACGCCGACCTAGCCGCCGGGTCAACATTGGAGTCGATGTTCCGGGCAATCATGAGGAGAAAGCTCGCCACCTTCTCTGGTGCGGTCTTGCGCCCCAGAGTCACCATCCATTCGCGGGCCTCGTCAAGTTCGTTCAGCGCCTGCTTGAGCAGGCGATGCACAAATTCGGGTGACTGCTTCATCATCCGTTCGATGGCCGCTCTCGGAAACGAGCATAGCGAGACAGCTGTTGCCGCTTCCGCATTGATCGCACTTTTCATCTTGAAGGGCCGTCCCAGAAAATCCGGCGCGAACTGGAGACCGACGATCTGCTGGCGGCCGTCCGAAAGGCTCTTCGTGAGCTTCACCACGCCTGAAAGCACGTTTGAATAACAGTCGACCGCCTCGGCGTCGCCGATCAGTTCGACCCCCGGCTCGATATTGTGCCGCGACGACGTCTTGGCGAGCTGAGCCAAATCGTCTGGCTCGAGCGCGCCACAGACACCGCGGCGCCGTGCCTCGCAAGGCAGGCAAAGAACGGGAATGCCGGAACTGTGAATATCCTGCCGTAATGTCATTCGATCGCTCTACCGGTCCAGTGCGGGCAGGATAGCAATCCACGGTAGAAAAATCCTTGCGGCAGTTTGTCCGTGCTGAAGGTTGATCGAAATCAGGGCTTAGGCTCATCCAAGCATCCACAGTTCGGGCGACGCAAACACGGTGGACCACGACATGCGACAAAAGCTAGCTGCCAGACTTGGCGAGAACGTCCCGCGCTATACCAGTTATCCGACTGCGCCCCATTTCCATGCGGGCGTCGATGCCGTCGTTTACCGAGGCTGGTTGGAGGCGCTCGAAGGTGGTGACGAGATATCGCTTTACCTGCATATTCCCTATTGCGACAGGCTCTGCTGGTTCTGCGCGTGCCATACCAAACAGACCCGCCACTACGAGCCGGTGGCCGCTTATCTGCGCTCGCTGTATGCGGAGATCGCCACGGTTGGCGGCCTTGTTACCGGCAAGGGCCGAGTTCGCGCGGTTCATTTCGGCGGCGGTTCCCCGACGATGCTGGAACCTGAGGATATTGTGGCGCTGGGAAGCGTCCTGCGCAACAGCTTCGCCTTTCTTCCCGGCGCCAAGATCAGCGTTGAAATCGAACCCAATGATATGGACGATGCCCGCCTCGATGCGCTTGCCGAAATCGGCACGACCCGTGCGAGCCTCGGCGTCCAGGACTTCGATCCGAAGGTTCAGAAGGCAATCAACCGCGAGCAGAGCTTTTTGCAGACCAAAGCGGTAGTCGACGGTGTTCGTTCGCGCGGCGTCGAATCGGTCAATCTAGACCTGCTCTACGGCTTGCCGCACCAGACGAGGGAGAGCGTCTCCTCCACCGTCGCGCAGGCGCTGACCTTGGAACCCGACAGGATAGCGCTTTTTGGCTACGCCCATGTGCCGTGGTTCAAGAAACATCAGACCATGATAGACGAGGCATGGCTGCCCGGTCCCGCGGAGAGATTTGCTCAATTGCAACTGGCGGCGCGGGCGATCGTGGACCAGGGGTACGAAGCAATCGGCCTCGACCATTTCGCCAAACCCGGCGATGCCCTGGCCCTTGCCGCCCGCGCCGGAACACTGCACCGGAACTTTCAGGGTTACACCGACGATTGCTGCGAAACCTTGATTGGGCTAGGCCCATCGTCCATCAGCCAGTTTCGGCAGGGCTATGCGCAGAACATGCCTTCGACCAGCGAATATCGATGCACGGTTGATGACGGCGGGCTGGCCGCTGTTCGGGGTATCGCACTTTCCAACGACGACCGCGTTCGCGGCTGGATCATCGAACGTTTGATGTGCGACTTCGCCTTCTCGGCCATCGATCTGGTGGAACGCTTCGGCGAGGCCGGCCAGAGGCTCCTCCTTCAGTCAAGTTCCATGGCCCTCCACGATCCGGTTCGATTGCTTGAACTTGATGGCGACAGATTCGTTGTGCCGGCTGAAAGTCGCCCTTTCGTCCGAAGCATCGCGGCCAGGTTCGACAAATATTTCGAAACTGGAACGGCCAGGCACTCGGCGGCAGTCTGAGCACCGCAGAGGAACGGTCATGGCTCTCACTCGATCGTGAACCGATTGCGATCGTTTTCCACTGTTGACCGGCGACCGTCGGCCGAGACGGTTCGAAGCGGACCAGACGCGTCTTGGCATGGCGACGATCTCGCCCGCTCATGCCCTGCCTGTCAGATCATGGTTGTCGGCGACAGCTCCCTTCAACCTTGCAAGGAGAATGCAAGGTGCCGTGCAAGCGGCTGACAACACTTGGGCCGGTGGCAGAAGTCCGCAAGCACCCCGGCAGCGCGGTCAACGTTGAACCACCCGTTCACCCGAATATGCCGGTGCAGTTCAGGTGGAAAGGGCCTGGCTTAGACGGCTCTCTTGTTACCCCAGAGCATAACGTGCAGCTGCGGTAGCACGCGGGCTTCGAACCATTTGTCGCGGGTCACGCTGTCAACCAGCCACTCTATGCGCTTCAATATTCCGTCAAGGTCGACGGGCGCGTCATCATTTGCCGGGTGTGGCGGCGTGTGATTGCCGGGTTGCAGATAGATCGGAAGTTGCGGAAATTGCGCAGCGGCGTCTTTCGCGTAGGCGTAGTCCCTTTCGTCGAAAACAATGAGCTTGAGCACGATTTGGGGCTTGCCTTGTGCCGCCTGGAGGCACGCCTCGACAGCGGCCCAATCTGTCGTCATTTGGCTTGACGGCGGCTTTGGGCTGAGGATCAGCACGTCAAGGTGCGCAAACCAGTCCCTGGCAAGCGAACCTTGGGTTTCCAGCGCAAAACGGTAACCGTCACCATGGCCTCGGTCGATGAGCGCGCCGAGCGGCTGGATGGCCGGATTGCCGCCTGACAGCGACACCATAAGCGGGCGGCCACCGGAAAGCGCAAGCACATTTGTCCACACCGCGCCGACGGACATCATCTCCCATTCATGGCGGAATTGATTGTCCACAGCATGCAGGCTGTCGCACCAGGAACAGCGAAAGTCACACCCGCCGGTTCTGACGAAGATCGTCGGCAAACCTATGAGCACGCCCTCGCCCTGGATCGTCGGCCCGAAAATCTCGCTAACGCGGATTGCGGGATGCGTATTGGTCATGGCCGGTATTCCGCCCAGGTTTTCGGCGTTTCGCTCACCCGCACGGCCGCGGTTTCGCTCAAGCGTGCCTTGCACCAGTCGTAGAAATGTCTGGCCAGATATTCCGCCGTGACTTGCTCGTGTCCCAGCACGTCGTTGAGATGTCGGTGGTCGAAGCTCTCGTCGATGTAGCGTTTGAATGGCGCCAAATCGTGGTAGTCGCGCACGAAGCCGTGATCGTCCAGTCCATCCGCTGAAAGCTCCACTTCGACGATGTAGTTATGTCCGTGCAGGCGCGCGCATTGGTGATCGGGTGGCAATGAGGTGAGCTGATGCGAGGCTGAGAAGTGGAATTCCTTGGTGATGCGGAACATTACGCGGTGGTCCTTCGCAGCGCTCCGAGCCAGAAGTCGGAGTCCTCGTACTCGGTTGGGTCCGGGTGCCCGGCGATGTGAAACGCCTCACGCCGCTCGACGCAGGTCCCGCACCTCCCGCAATGACGCTCGGCGCCCCTGTAACAGGACCAGGTCTGCGCAAACGGCGTGCCGTATGTGGCTCCATCCCTAACAATGTCCGCCTTCGTCAGGTTCACATAGGGTGCATAAAGGCGAATCTGCGCGTAGCCGTCGAGCGCGTGGTCCTGCATCATCTGGAAAGCATCGATGAAGGCCGGACGGCAATCGGGATAGACAATATGATCCCCACCATGCACGGCCGTCGCCACCGCGTCAGCGTCTTGCGCTGCGGCGAGGCCGAAGGCAATGGCCAACATGATGGCGTTCCGGTTGGGCACCACCGTTACCTTCATCGTATCTTCGGCATAGTGCCCGTCGGGCACGTCCACATTGTCGGTCAGCGCGGAGCCGGAAAGGCCGCCGCCGATCTCGTGGATATCGATGATTCGCTGCGGGACGCCCAGGCGCTCCGCGCAAAGCGTGGCGAAGCCCAATTCTTTCCTATGCCGTTGGCCGTAATCGAACGATAGCAGGCCGGTAAGCTGGTGCTCCGCTGCCACCTTGTGAGCAAGAGTAACGGAATCCAATCCGCCGGAGCAGACGACGAGAGTCTTCATCGTTGGGTCCTTGTTTTAACCGGGTAGGCTGCGACCGGAGATTTCTCTGCGCTCCAGTACTTCAGGAAAACCATTTTGTGAAGTGAACGGAGACCAGTTTCGTGCGCTTGCGTGCGGTGCGCAAAACGCCCTCGCGGTGAGCTGCAAGGACACGGACTGGTGAGACGTCACGCTTCAGCGGAATGCTCAAGCGGCCGCTGCTCGCGGACAAAGTTCTCGACGAGCAGAGCCTGGCGGTTCCGAGCGCCGAGGGACGACACTGCAACGGTTGCAGGGTACAAGGAGCCCGGATGGCTTGCCGCAAAGATGACCGGCAAACCCTGAATAATAACCGGTGATGAGCCGACATCTGTGAACAAGCGGTGTGGTCGATTGCAATCACCCATGTCTTGCGCACAGGTACCTTATGTCAGTGGATGAACTGAACTTGATGGTTTTACAGATGGCAGTCGAAAGCGTCCGCTCGCTCTCGTTGAGCTTCGCTGAAAAAGCCGCCGAGATAGCCACCAGGAGCCGCGGAATCCTGCTTTTCGACGTGCGGATCGACGGTGACGCGCAGGTCCAGCGGGTCGCAGCCATCCGATATCACGGCGGCCAATTCGGCGTGCTGGCGTTNTCTCGTTGAGCTTCGCTGAAAAAGCCGCCGAGATAGCCACCAGGAGCCGCGGCAGCCTGCTTTTCAACGTGCGGATCGACGGTGACGCGCAGGTCCAGCGGGTCGCAGCCATCCGATATCACGGCGGCCAATTCGGCGTGCTGGCGTTGGATGTACACGGCCTAGTTACCCACTATTGCATCGTTAACGGTATGTTCTCACATTACATTGCGTCCTTGGAGAGCTGGCACAGGATGCCCCTGTCGATGCAGGCCAAGATGGATGCCAACGGCAATGCCCGTCTCTTCGTAGCCGCGTTGCGGGATGCCGGACATATGCTGGGCACCTAGCATTGGGCGAGAATGCATCTGTGAATTTTGCATGTGCGTCACTGCGATGGCGCCGGCATGATCGTCATGCTCCAAAACGGCTGCGGCCCCCGCGAAGCGGTCGCCGCGATGATGGTGATCAACGGCGTTGCATCGATGCGAGCGTAGACAGAGGTCTCCTCCTGGCATCGAGCGCATGCAAGGAGCTACGCAAGCGCAACTGCATCAAGTATTTTGAAGGGACGACCTCATGCATGGAGCTTGCGCTGCATACGGGCGGCGCGAGCCGCGTTGCCATCCAGCAGAGAGGGTGCTTGCGGTACTCTCAATGACCCGAGATCGCAAATGGACGTGGGTAAGCACCAGAACTGGCAACATCCATGGTGGTCCGCTGGACTCGCTGGAGGAAGCACAAGGTGTCGGCGGGCAGAGCGCAGCGAGTGCCTACCTCGATCTTTCTAGAAGCGCGCCGGCAGCCTGGGCGGGGGGGCTTGGGGTTAGACTGCCGGCGCACGCCACTCACGAAGAGCGGCCCCTTTTCGTGGTTCGAACACCCATAGTCAACCCGGAAACGTCAGGATGCCCGCCATGTTATTTTCAGAGCGGCGCGATGCCGGCCATGTTGGCCGATTCAGCCTAGGAGTAGCCACTCTCGTAGGCCGAGTTGATGCTCAAGCGCCAGCATCGCCTCGCCGAACCACCAAGAGTTCGCCGTTACAATCCTTCGTCGCGAGCCGATGCCCTCGTGCACGTTTCGTAGCACTCCGGGCGGCTACATCGCCTTGTTGTTCGCGAGCCCATGTGAAGGGTTCCTGCATCGGAAAGTTGACGAGATTCTCTTGGCGGTACTGCGCCAGAGGCATCCCAACGGAATCAGCGTCTACAATCAGCCGCAAGCTTCACATCACAAGAGCGGTAGTCCACCCATTGCGGATCATCCGATCAGGCGGCGTCCGAAATGTGCGACTCTGCCTCAAGGATTCCCACAGGTATGGAAAGCGATCTCGCTATCCGATCCCGATATCCCTTGTTGTACCTCAGACCTCGCTCGATGTTTTGAATTTCCTCAGCGGCAAGCCCGCTCGCGACCGTCAGGTCCTCGATCGAATACCCAAGGTGCTCACGATAAGCGCGGACGATGTGGGTCCCCTGCGACATAGCCGTCAAGACTGGTTCGGGAATGCGCGAATCGTTCATAAACATCTCCAAGAACATGGGAGCTCCCTCGGGAGATACCCCCCCGGCGGCGCAGACCAAGCAAATCAAAAAATGGACGTCCATTCAGCCGGACCGGCCTCATCCATGGAATGGGCCGCCTGAATTAGGAGCTGGGTCGGAATATGGCGGCTCACCTCCTTCTAATCAAGAAAGCCAACGGCGAGAATTATTCGCGAAGGATCGCAGGTCGGATGCGCTACAGCCGATCAGGCCATCTCAGGAGGGGGCCCTGGAACTCTGAACACCAACTCGAACTCCCGGTACGGACACTGCTTCCTTCGGCCAATCTCCACCGGCGGGGGAGCGAAAGACCCACTCTTGAAAGCCCCCGGCTGCGTGCTGACGTCGGCTCTAGGAAGCTCGATCGCCCTGTGCCCCGATCGACCGGCCGAAAAAAGGGATTCCAAATTCCAGCAAACACTGGTCATCTGGTTTTCATCCGGATCCAGCCAAAGGGTAGCTTTCCATCGAGAGCTTCGCCATCTGTACAGGTTCACAATCATTCGACCGTGACCGATTTTGCGAGATTGCGCGGCTGGTCTACATCTGTCCCCATGAAGAGCGCCGTGTGGTAGGCAAGAAGCTGTATCGGCAGCGAGAAGATCATTGGCGCGATAATCTCGTCGACTACCGGCAGCACGAGCGTGTGCATGGTGTCGAGTTTCGATGCGGCTGCCCCATTTTTATCGGTGATGAGTATAATCCGCCCTCCACGGGCAGCCACTTCCTGCATGTTGGAGACGGTCTTGTCGAAAAAGCGGTCATGGGGCGCGATGACGATCACCGGCATGTTCTCGTCTATCAATGCGATTGGCCCGTGCTTCAATTCACCCGCTGCATAGCCTTCGGCATGGATGTAGGAAATCTCCTTGAGCTTCAGCGCTCCTTCCATCGCTAGCGGGAAACTGGTGCCACGGCCGAGATACAGGACGTCACGACACTTTGACAGTTCACGCGACAAGAACTCGATCTCCGGCTGGATGCTGTTGAGTACCTGGCCCATGACGCGCGGCAATTCGGCGAGGCTCCTGACGAGTGCCTGCAGCTCGCCTTCGGGGACGGTCCCGCGGGCTCTGGCGGCGCTGATGGCGAGTGCGGCTAGAACGGCAAGCTGGCAGGTAAAAGCCTTGGTAGAGGCGACGCCGATCTCCGGTCCGGCAAGGATCGGGAAGACCGTATCGGCCTCCCGAGCGATGGTCGATTCGCAGGCATTGACGATAGCGCCAATTTTCAGCCCACGCTCCTTGCAGTACCTCAACGATGCAAGCGTATCGGCGGTTTCGCCGGATTGCGAAATGAAAAGAGCCGCGGACTGCGGCGGCAAAGGGATCTCGCGGTAACGGAATTCAGACGCAACGTCGATTTCAACCGTCAGGCGCGCATAGCGCTCGAACCAGTATTTTCCGATCAGTCCGGCGAGATAGGCGGTCCCGCAGGCAGAGATCGCCAAGCTCGGAACCTTGGCGAAATCGATGCCAGGAACCATGTCGCGACCCTCTATGATTTTGATGTAATGACGAAGAGCATGGGCGATGACCTCGGGCTGCTCGTATATTTCCTTCTCCATGAAGTGGCGATGGCTGCCCTTGTTGGCCAGATCGGCCGCGGCCGTGGAGATATGGCACGGACGCTCGACGGGATGGCCGTCGATATCGAAGATATGGGCGCCCGAATTGCCGACAATGGCCCAGTCGCCGTCCATGAGATAGGTAATTTCATTGGTGAAGGGCGCAAGAGCGATCGCGTCGGAGCCCAGGAACATCTCGCCGTCGCCGTGACCGATCGCCAGCGGTGGTCCGTTGCGCGCCGCCGTGATGGTCGACGGTTCATCTTCGAAGAGGATGGCAAGCGCATAGGCGCCCCTGACGCGTTTCAGCATGGCACGCGTGGCCTCTTGCGGCCTCATGCCCTCGCGGCGGTATCTTGCCAAGAGATGCCCAACGACCTCGGTGTCGGTGTCGGTCTGGAACTCGGCGCCATCCGCCGCCAATTCCTCCTTCAGCTCGGTGAAATTCTCGATGATGCCGTTATGGACGACGGCGACACCGTCGGTAAAGTGCGGGTGCGCATTGCGTTCCGTCGAGGCCCCGTGGGTTGCCCAACGCGTGTGGCCGATGCCGACTTTGCCGCTCAGCGGCTCTTCCTTCAGTCGCCTCTCGAGATTGACGAGCTTGCCCTCGGCGCGCCGGCGGTGCAAGGCACCGTCGATGATCGTCGCAACGCCGGCGGAATCATAGCCGCGATATTCCAAACCCTTCAACGCGCCGATCAACCGATCCGACACCGGCTGTTGCCCAACGATGCCAACAATCCCGCACATGTTCGTCTCCGCATTTTTGCGGGCAGCATCAGCCCACGCGAGACGGATACCCATCCGGCCGCTTTAAGTGGCGGCCTTGTAGTAGTATTCCATGATATTGGTACAATTGATTGTAGTGATCACTACCATCCGCCCCATGGATAGGTCGGCTGCTGTGGGGACCTAAAGTTCTATTCGCGCCTGACGCTCTTATGACAATCGCAGACTCACCCGCGGCAGGATCACGGCCTCAGAAACGGCCAGCAGGCCTTGGACAGTGGACGGACGACCGGCCTGCGAGCCCTAGTCAGGCAGTCCGGCATGTAGAAGCATTGTGCCGCCGACTTCGGCATCGGCGATGGTCTGTCTCGGCGACAGCCTGAGTTCGCTTCGCGGGCCGCGCGGCTCGCCCAGGACCGTCGTCGTCTGCGCGGCGCCGGTGTCAGTTGACGATGGCATAATGCCCGCCGGGGGCGAGCGCCTCGCGCACGGCACGTGCCAGCCGCGGTCGGTCCGGGACGCCATGGAAAGCGTTGGCCATGAAGACGAGGTCGACGGGGCGTGACACCAGAGTAGCGAGTTCATAGGCGTCGCCGGCGACGAATTCGCAATTGGTCACGCCGGCGCCGGTAGCGGCGCTGCGTGGCCTCCAGCTGGTCGGCGTCGATGTCTATGGCGACGACATGGCGGGCGACCGTGGCGATCGGCACAGCCGTCGCCGCAGCAGAGGTCGACCACCTCCATGCCCGGCTTCAGCCCGGTTGCCGCCAGCGCCATCTTCGCTGCGGTCCGGTTTGTCAGTGCTCTTTCCTGGCCTTGGCAAGAACACGAACTTCGGCTTCGGTCCGGAATGGCAATGTACCCCGATGGCGAAGGGCGACCCGATCTGCGTCAAGCTCATCGCCAGGGAAGAGACGAAGTGATGGGCAACCCCCCTACCGCCTGATCACCACCGGCGGCCGCCGATGTTCCCAGCCTTCGCGTTCCAAGGTGGGCATGTCGTGCTCCTCGTAGGCTAGCCGAGGCAGAAATAACCGATCAGCGTCCACTCGGGCGGCGTGTCGAGAATCTCGGCCATCTCGGTCGCATCGAGGATCGACACCCAGCCCATGCCGATGCCTTCCGCCCGCGCCGCTAGCCACAGTGTGTGCACCGCCATGACGGCCGAATAGTCGATGGTCGCCGGCATGGTTATGCGACCGAGCCCAAGGCCTTGTCCGGTCGTGCGGTCGGCGAAAACCGCGAACTGACAGGGCGCCTCGTCGAGACCGGCAAGCTTCAGCCGGGCATAGAGTGCAGCGCGCTCTCCCGAAAAGCACGTGAGCGCCTCGGCATTGCAGCGCAAGGGCTGGCTGAGGCCAACGCAGGGCGCAATGCTGGCGAGCTCGAGCAGCCGTTCCAGCTTGCCCTCCGGCAGAGCCGTCGGCTCGAAGCGCCGCACATCCCTGCGCCAGCGCAGCAGCGTGATCAGCCCGGCCCGAAAATCGTCGGCGAAATCGGGAGGTGACGGCATGGCGGTCTCGTTCGGGGCTAGGGATTGCAGTAGGGAGTACGGTGTGGATTGCCAGCTGCCTATTGCCCAAGCTGGGTTGTTGCGTCCGACAAGCGCGCCATGCGGCCCTAACCGCAAACGATAGAAAAATGTTTTCTGGTGGGCGGCGCTATTACGATGCAATCCAGCAAACCAGTTTCGATCAGCTCGCACGGCGGTGAATCATGTGCCAGGGCCTTTGCTAAATGCGCCATTGACACTCAGGCGCACCCGTATCGCTCACCAGGCCTCGGAATGCGGAGAACGTCGGCCTAGAACGCGGCGACGGCGACAGGCGTCTCAGCTTGCATATACTCGTTCCTGCCGCACCGCCTGTAACTCATTTTGCTTCCGACCACGTCGGCCTCGATGTCCCCGAAGGTTCCCCAGGTCATTCGGCAGATACCATCGTCTGACGTCATAGCGCCGGACCAGCACCAGCTGCCCAATTTCATGGGCATTGCTGAGCTTCCAGTCGCCCGCAGTTTCGCCTTCCACCAGTGTCAGGCATCACCCAATTGGGACTCATCCCTCTCACAGTCAATTCGCGGTTGACTTATTTGTCTCCGGCGAAGTGCGACAGCTGCTCGTATCCAGCAGCGTGAGCGATAGTTGATCAAATGCTGCCAATGAGTTTTGATACTGCAATCTTTAGACAGCCGCCTACCATGAATGTGCCATCGCGTTTCGGCGATCGAAGGAGCGAAGCCGGGTGTCCAGTCGTCACTACATATTCCCGGAGAACAGCGAACCTCTGCGGCTATCGCGGCGGCTTGTAGAGGGAATGATCTTCGGAAAGGACGCTCTCCCGCAATACGCCGGCACACGCCAGCGGGTCGTCTCGGTGATAGTTGAGAACGAAGGCACCGCGCCGAATCGGATTCTAGATGCCCAAGGAGCCTATTGGGTTTTCGATGCTGCGGGCGATATCCGAAAGGGCCTCACACGGTCGACTAGCGACATTATGAGCGCCACCTTCAATGATTCCGACAACAAGGGAACGGTGGTGGCACTTCAGCCAAAGCTCTCCAAGAAGAGGGCTGAGGAGGAGCACCGCTGGGTAGTGGGCAAGGCCGAACTCGACAGGATTGCCGCAGACATCTGGCCGAAGGTGAAGTCGGACAAGATGAGATCCGCGCAGGGGGTTTCGGTGAAGCGACCGCCGCTTACCTATGATGCTCGGCACGCACTCGACGAGGCTACCGCAATCTGTGGAAGATTTCGCACGCAGTAGCTGAACTTAAGGAGCCTAGCCTGAAGGGCTTTGCCCATGAGGCTCGTTCGAGAGGTGCCGACCGCCCGGAGCACGAACTTCTCTACCAAGCCATCGCCCAGTTGGCAGATCAGCGACTCGAAATTCTGCGACGTCGCAGGACCGGGAAAGGCGTCTGGTATGCCATAGTGGGCGTAATAAAATGGAACGGCGACCACGTAGGCCAGAGCGTAGCCAGGTTCCACGAGAAGTGCGAAGGAAAGCGTTCAGCGGTCGTCGCGGCGAGAAAGCTTCTCGCCGAACATGCCGGTGAATTCGCGGAAAATATGACTGTGGAGGCCGAAGTGCTGACTGACCTTGAATGGCAGGGCAGGCTCCCTGAAGTGGAAGATTGAGGGTCGCGCCATGGCGGGCTACTTGATTTCGGTGTCGCAGATGCGTGGCCAAAGACCGACACATGCTGCCAGGCATATGCATCTGCGGCGGGTTTGACTTTTGATATTGGGATAGGCAGGAAGGCCGCTTGCTGTACAGACGAGCTTATCGGCGAAGTCGAGAATCCTAGTACCGGTCAATGGTGGTGCATCCACAGCAGTCTGATTTCGACAGCCGTCGTCGAGCCGGAGTGCGCACCGCCCTGTGCGGTGAGGCCTCCGTAAGGTCTGGGTATCTGAATGCCGTATTAGCGCGGGCGCGCCAAACCTTGGCTCGCGCCGGTCAAGGCAGTTAATCAAAAAAATGGGACATCCGGGGTTCGCAGGCATACAGTGTGCCATCGACGGCAACTCTAAGGGCGTCCGTCGGCTGTGAGCGATCAACATGCTTCCGCCCCAATAGGGAGAGGGAGCTATGACAGACTCCAGTTCACAAACTCACACTGCCGCGCAACGCGACACCCGCCAAAATTCCATCTATCGCAATTCGCTGCTGCTTCGAATGTGCTCGGCAGATTTGGCATTGCTGCAACCTCACTTGGAAAGCGTCTCCCTTGGACTGAAGACGCATCTCGAAGTGGCGGGGTCACCAATCAGAACCGTGTACTTCTTCGAGAGCGGTCTCGGGTCAGTGGTGGGCGAACTGCGGCCTGGTATTGAAGCTGAGATCGGAATCATTGGTTGTGAGGGCATGACCGGCTCAGCGCTTATCATGGGCGATGACCGATCAACGCACGATTGTTACGTGCAATTAGAAGCCCGCGCCTTTGTTATCGACGCGGGCCTCTTCACCAAGGCGCTTTTGACAAGCCCAACCCTGCGAACTTTTCTGCTCCGCTACGTTCACTACTTTCACCTCCAGGCAAGCTTCACCGCGCTCAGCAATGCCCGGATGAACATCGTCGATAGGCTCTCAAGATGGCTGGTGATGTGTGATGATCGCGTCGACGGAAACCGCTTGGCGATTACGCACGAGTTCTTATCAGTCATGCTCGGTGTCAGGCGGCCCGGCGTCACCATAGCGCTGCAAATGTTAGAGGGGCAAGGTCTGATACGATCGATGCGAGGAGAGGTCGTTATCCTTGATCGCACGCGTCTGATTGCGCTGGCTGACGGGTCGTATGGCAGGGCTGAAGCCGAATACGCTCGGCTAATCAGCCAACTGCCTTGGCCGCAGGCGCCTGATCGCCAATGAATGTGCTCGAACAGGGAGATGGCCGATCTCCTGCATTGAGGCCATGTCCGGGTAAGCCGCCTAAACAGAGCCTTCACCGCCGACGTTGCCGAGCATCAGATCCAAGACGAAGCTGTCATGCCGGCACCGCTGCATGCGCCGCCCCAGGGAAACCGCCCCTCGCATCCATTCAGGATTCCGAAGCACGATACGGCTGTGCACCACCTTCCGAGGATCTTGGGGCGCACTGCCATCTAACCTCGATTAAGCAGGCATTCATGCGCTGGTTGGAGCAATGGCGAGACTCATTGCACCAGCCCAGTTCAAGGCATGTGCGGACAACCGCTTTGGGCGCCGAACAGATCGATTGGCGGCATAGCCTTATCTTGCCTCACGGGAAGGCTGTTTCGGGACTTTTCGAAATCAGGCCATGGAAGCGGCGGCGTGATGGAGGAGAAACCCCGAAGCCAACTTCCATCATCAGCCGTGGCCTGTGCGCCGGCACGGTGCCCATATGGAACCCAACGGATCCTCGACGAAACCGAAACCGGCCTCGCCGGTCAGCGTGACCGGGCTCTGCTTGCCGTACACGTCCAGAATCTCTTGCGCGGGATGGCCGACGACAAGCGTAAGTTGGTGCTTGAGGGCGCGGCGATCATGGCTGCCGCGGACATAGACATGCGGGCCGGTCCCCTCGTCGACGGGCACCAGATAGAAAAAGAACTTCAGCATCCGCCAGTCGTCCAGATCGAAGTGGTATTTGCCGAGCGAAGCCAGGTTCTTGTCGGCGTCCGACGCCTGGCCGGTCGGGAAGCTCCACCAGACGCGCGTTGTGATCAGCGTCGCCTGGCCGCCGAGATAGTGCGCGGCAATATCCATGAGCAGCGGATCGTTTTGGATGGCAACGGCCGAGTTACAGCCCAGAATGCGCTCGAAATAATGACCGCTGAGCAACGGACGGCCAAACCGCGCCTCAGCCTCCGCATGCTCCGCCGGCATGAATTCGTGCCGAAACAAGGTGTGCACCTGGCGAATGCGGCTACATCTTCAGCCACCATTGTTGGCAGGACGAGGCCGGGAAAAAGCCCATCCATCCGCAGCGCGTCGACAACGTCCTGGCAATTGATACCGGCAAACATCGTGTCCTGGGCTCTTTGCGACCTTCGGACCGGCTTTGCACCACGCCAGTGCATTCTCCGTGCCGGCATGGTGCGCGCCAACATGAACATGGGCAGCCACGCCGGGTTCTCGCGAATATCCGACAGGTAGGTCGGAATGCGTACGGCTATGCGACGCAGCATGCTGCCGTTTCGCGCGATCGTCTCAAGGCTTGCCGCGCCGGCTTTGTCGGGGTTCATAACGGTCATCGGGATCCTCAAGGCATGAATGCACTCATCGACGAAGGTTGGGTCCCAGTGCTTCGCCGCGGAAGAACTAGGCGCTTGCCACGTTTTGTGCAACGCACAATTGCACTCAGAAATGGAGGTTGCGCGTTTCGAATAAGACAATCGCAACCGCCCCAATTACCTCAGGAACTGTCTGTAGCCGCCGCCCATCAGGTAGCGGCCACGTTGGATGGCGCGACGTACCTGATCGCGAAGATGGCCACCTGGATGACGCCAATCTTCTTCGACGCGGCGTGTCCCGAACAAGGCAATGGCGACCTCCTGATGAGATGCTCCGGCAAGCGAGCCATCCAAAGCCTGGAGTACGATACGCAGACGCGCTCCGCGGTGTTCCGGCGGAAAGCAAGCAGCTGACAGGCGGGCGCAACCATTGACGTGGTTCAAGAACTGAAGGGCAGCGACATGGAACTTGAGGTGCTGCGGCTGAACGATCGCGTCGACATATAGCCGCAACGGGCGGAGGACGGACGCACCGGAAACGGCGATCTGCAGACTCCGGCAGTTCTCCCTCAGCAGCACGTGCTGCACGCCCGCAGCTGTCAGCAGGATGTCCTTGCAGCATGAGAGCGAAGAAAGGTGAAGCGGTTCAAAATCGTGGTCGAGCCCAAGCGGCTCCGCGGCCGCTCGTAGAATACAGGCGCAATCGCGCGGATCCCAAAAGACCCTCGCCGATGTAGCGTCCGAAAGTGGCGCGTCGGCGAAAAAGAAGGCTCCATTGTCTTAGGAGAGCTGATCCTGTCGTCAACTCGATTATCTGCATGTCGCCTTGGGGTCCGACAATGCAGGCGGACGGTGCCATTTTGGCGTGGTCGCGCTGGAATTGTGGATTGCGCCGAAGAAACTCCCAGGCCCAGCCAGTGCGTGGCAATCGTCTAGCATAGTGGTAAGCGTCGTGGCGACGCCAGTCCGGCCAGCATACAAGGCCGACCGTCGCTTCCTTGGACAGACCAGCATCCTTCATGGCTCAGGTGTCCACTATGGCGCTATGCCGACGGGCCTAGAACCGGTTGCCACAGTACCGGTCCAATCAGACGTCCCCTGCTGCGGATGCGCAAAAGGCTCGCGTGGGAAATCTCGAGAAACCCAGCCACCGCCTCCGTTTTGCCGACGCATTTGGGTTCTCCGATGCGCGACAATGGCCACGTAGCCAGGCGGAGGATCCGCTCCATGCGCGTATCCGTCACCGTTACTATCCGGGTCAGATCCTTGGCCAAGCCGAACTCGATCATGCCCGCGAAGAGCTCGTAGGTCGCCTGGGCCAGCCCGCCCGCAGCCTTGGGCGCCGACGGAGGAAGATCGAGCGCGAAACGACTGCTCTCCCATATGTCGGTGGTCGAGGGCACGACGTCAGCACCCAGCAGCACCGGGAACGTGTCGCGCAACATTGTGGGTCCGGTGCTGGGCAGAAGACGCACGCAACCGCGAATTCGCCAGTCGGATCCTTTGAGGAGCAGATAGACGGGCTTCAGAGCATCAAACGAATCGGATTCCATCTGGTCTTCGGTATTGACCTGCCACTGAACTGTCATCCAGTGGCGATTAGAGCCGCGACCATTTCTGTTACGCCGTTTGGC
>NZ_AYWX01000002.1 GCF_000502875.1 Mesorhizobium sp. L2C084A000
AGACGTGTGCTCTTCCGATCTCGTAGGATTTCGAGCCGACGATGGTGAAGCCCGGTTCGGGATGGGCGAGCTCTGCAATGCCATGCGCGGGAACCGTGCCGCATGAGTGGAAGTTTGGATCGATCAGCGGCGCCAGTGCCGGCGGCGCCTCGACGGCGGGATCGAGCGCGATGCGGATTTCGCTCAGGAACGACAGGTCTGGCCTGAAGCCGGTGGTGACGACGATGCGGTCGATGGCCAGGCTGAACGGCTTGCCACCCAGGCCGGCATCGACAACAAGCCCCTCGCCCTGCGTCTTGATGCCGTTGACGGCGAAGGGCGCCAGCATGTTCAGCCTGCCATCCGCCATCGCCTGCCTGGCAGCCAGCCCAAGCGCGCCGCGTTCCGGCAACTGGTCGTTCAGCCCGCCGCCGAGCAATCTCTCGATGCTGGCGTGGCGCAGCGCCCAGAAGATTTCGGTGCCAGGCGCCGCATCCTGCAGCTCCATCAGCGCCAGCGCGACGTTGATGGCCGAGTGCCCGCCGCCGATGACCAGGATGCGCTTGCCCGCATAGTCTTCTCTCGCCTTGCCGAGCACGTCGGGAATGCCATAGGCGATGCGTGCCGACGCCTCGCCTTCGCCGGAAACCGGCAGCCCGTCGACGCCGATCGGATTTGGCCGCCACCATGTTCCGGACGCGTCGATGACGGCGCGCGCGAGAACGCGGTGTTCGCCGCCGGCATCGCGATAGCGGATGACGAAGGGCGCGTCCTTGCGGCCATCATTGGCGACCTTGTCGTGTCCCTGACGGGTGATCGCGGTGACCTCGGCGCCGAGCTTCAAATTGGCGGCGATCGCGGGAAGCCGGCCAAGCGGCGTCAGATAATCGCGCACGATCTCGCCGCCGGTCGGCAGGCCCTGGCTGTCCGGCGCCGTCCAGCCGGAGCGGTCGAGCAGCGCCCGCGCCGCCGTATCGATGTTGTATTTCCATGGCGAAAACACCCGCACATGGCCCCAATCGAGCAGCGCCGCACCCACGCTTTCGCCGCGCTCCAGGATCAACGGACGAATGCCGCGCTCGACCAGATGCGCCGCGGCTGCCAGCCCGACCGGGCCGGCGCCGATCACCGCGACGGGAAGGTTTGCCATCATGTCCATAGGTTCGATCCTTCCGGTATGTTCGAATTATAAGTGCAAAAAAATCAAACCAGTGCTTTGCCGACGGCGGGCGCGCAGACGGCGTCAGCGCAGCACTCGTCGGCGAGATAGCCGATCAGCGCATTCATGCCGGGATAGTTGGCGCGGCAGATCAGCGTCGTCGCTTGCCGCTCCTGCGTGACAAGCCCGGTGTCGACCAGCCGTTTGAGGTGATGCGACAGCGTCGATGACGGAATGTCGAGCTTGCCCTGGACGCTGCCGACGGCAAGCCCGTCGTCACCGGCGCGCACCAGGATGCGATAGAGCTGAAGTCGCGTCGGATTGCCGAGTGCTTCAAGCTGGGCAGCTGCTTTTTCGAGTTTCATGGAAATAAACTACGCGGCACTTTTCGCGCCGTCAACTTAATTTCGAAAAATATGGAAATAACATCAGCCGGCGCGTTTGCCCGAGGCGCCTGTGATCACCTCGCCATCCTCCTTGGTGAACGCACCGATCTCCGGGTTGGGCAGGATGTCCAGCACCTTTTCCGACGGCCGTGCAAGGACGACGCCGAGCGGGCTGTCCACGATCGGCCGGTTGATAAGGATCGGATGTGCCAGCATGAAATCGACGATCTGCTCGTCGGACCATTTCGGGTCGGCAAGGCTGAGTTCGGCATAGGGGGTGCCCTTCTCGCGCAGCAGGTCTCGCGGTGTGATGCCCATCGCGGCGATCAGTTCGACTAGCCTTTGTCGCGACGGCGGCGTCTTCAGATATTCGATCACCTCCGGCTCCTCGCCCGACTGCCGGATGATGGCCAGCGTGTTGCGCGACGTGCCGCAATCGGGGTTGTGGTAGATGGTGATGGTCATTTCGAGGCCTTCCCAGTCGACATGGTATTCCGGACGGCGCCACCCTTCTCGTACCAGCCCTTGCTGCGGTTCACGATCCACACCACCGACAGCATGACCGGAACCTCGATGAGCACCCCGACCACGGTGGCAAGAGCCGCGCCCGAATTCAGCCCGAACAGCGCGATCGCGGCGGCCACCGCCAGCTCGAAGAAGTTCGACGCGCCGATCAGCGCCGATGGTCCAGCCACGCAGTGCCGCTCGCCGCTGAGGCGGTTGAGCAGATAGGCAAGACCGGAGTTGAAATAGACCTGGATCAGGATCGGCACTGCCAGCAGCACGATCACCAGCGGCTGCGCAATGATCTGCTCGCCCTGGAAGCCGAACAGCAGTACCAGCGTCGCCAGCAAGGCAATCAGCGACAAGGGCTGCAGCGTGGCAAGCAGGGCATCGAGCCCGACCTGTCCCCTCGCTGCCAGCAGCCGGCCACGAACTAACTGCGCGACGATCACCGGCGCGACGATGTAGAGTGCGACCGACAGCATCAGCGTGCCCCATGGCACGGTGATCGCCGACAGGCCGAGCAGCAGGCCGACGATGGGGGCGAAAGCGACGATCATGATCGCGTCGTTGAGCGCCACTTGCGAAAGCGTGAAATTCGGCTCGCCGCGCGTCAGGTTCGACCAGACGAAAACCATCGCCGTGCAGGGCGCCGCGGCAAGGATGATCAGCCCGGCAATGTAGGAATCGATCTGCACGGCGGGCAGCCATGGCCGGAACAGCCAGCCGATGAAGAGCCAGCCCAGCAGCGCCATCGAGAACGGCTTCACCGCCCAGTTGATGAACAGCGTCACGCCGATGCCGCGCCAATAGGTGCCGACCCTGGCCAGCGAGGCGAAATCGACGCGCAAGAGCATCGGCACGATCATCAGCCAGATCAGCACGGCGACAGGAATGTTGACCCTGGCGATCTCGGCCGACGCGATGGCTCCGAACACGCCCGGCAGCAGATGGCCAAGCGCGATGCCCGTGACGATGCACAGTACAACCCACACCGTCAGATATTTCTCGACGAAGCCGATGCCGGGCCGCACCGCCACAGCTGCGTTCAAAGCATGATCGGTCATGATGGCTTTCCTTGTTCGAACGGCGCGCGGCGGACAGTCACAAGCCCCTCAGCAGTCACAGGTCACGGCATTGATGACGGGACGGCAGAGCTCCGGCGCGCCATTGCAGCAATCTTCCATCAGATAGGCCAGCAGGTCGCGCAAGCCGGTCATATCGGCGACATAGCGCACGGTCCTTCCGTCGCGTTCGGGACGGATCAGCCCGGCATGGGCGAGCACCTTCAGATGCGCCGACATGGTGTTCTGGACCGTGTCGAGCCTCGTTGCGATCTCGCCCGCCGGGATACCTTCCGGACCGGCACGCACGAGCAGCCGGAAGACATCCAGCCGCGTCTCCTGGCCAAGTGCGGCCAGCGCATTCAAAGTGCTTTTCTTATCCATATATCCGAATCCTTGGATTTATGGATATCGGCTTCCCAGCGATCTGTAAAGAGTGTCCGCCGCCATCATGTGACGGCAAGCACCTTTCCCGTATCGTGCTGGCGCACGAAGTCGACGCGGGCGCCGTCCCAGTGGTAGCTGTAGTGGCGGCCCTGGACTGGAATGGTGATCGCGTCGGGCCAGAAGATGCCGATGCAGCCGCCGCCCGGCATGCGCACGCTGTTCCACACCAGCCCGTCGCTGCCTGCTGCCCGCAGCGCCCGCCCTTCCGCCTGCGAGGCGGAATAGTCGTCCGGGTCGAGCACGCCGGGCACGGCGTTGACATCATCGAGGTCGCGGTCGACGCTGCCGATCAGCACGCGGAAATCCGCCGTCCAGCCCGGCCCCTCGTTGGTGGCACGCATGAATTTCTGATGGTGGTGGATGGTCTCGGCCAGCGCCACCTCCTCGCTGTCGCCCGCATAGTAGATGCCGTAGCTGCCATCCGAGAAGCGTCCCGGCCGCAGCGTCGAACAGTGCACGAAGGGCGCCATCACGAAGCTGGCGCCGGGGCCGGAAACCCGCCTTGCGGCCGACACCTTGCCGAGGTCGCCGATCTCGAACCTTATGCGCGGGTTGGTCTTCGCCTCGACCGAGGCCAACGCCTCCCAGTCGCGCGGATCGGCAATGTCCTCGAACAGGTCGATCGGCGGGTGGATAGAGCGGATGATGCGGAAGGTCTGGTGCCAATGGACGCCGCGCCGGACCGCAAGCCCACTCACCATGCACCACGCTCCGCATCGAGCCATTCGCGCATCGCCGAGAGATCGGAAATTTCGCCGCGCAGCATCAGATCGAGGGCCGACTGGCCGCCGAAGGCGGTATTGGGCTTGCGTATCCAGGCATAGCCGCGCGCCGGGTCCGTGAACAGATAGCGCAGGCCCTTATGGATGCCCATCAGATGCGCCAAGCGGGTGCGCAGGTCGCGGTCGATCCTGCCGACGCCGCCTTCCTTCGCCCCAGTCTTCCAACGCGCCCAGGTCCGCGCCGACATGCCGCCGAGCAGGATGCAGGCCTCCAGGTCGGTGAGATTCCAGGCCTTGAACAGATTGACCGTGGTGCGCGCCAGCGCGCCAGCTTCTTCATCCGAGATAGCGGCTCCGACCGTGGCCGGCGTGGTGACGATGGACTGAAGCTGCATTTTGTGCCTCGCTGTTGGCAGACATATAGCATGTATTTGCCAATTGGCAAGATAAGTTAAACCGCATCTGATGGGAAGAGGATGGCGGGACGTGGCAGGGTTTGGGTTCCTCGCCCCCACGGAAGTGGGGGAGAGGTGGCTCGGGGAAGCCGAGACGGAGCGGGGGCGGCGCGGCCTTAGGTGATTTAGAGGGAACTTGCCAGCGTCGCAGCCCCCTCTCCGACCGCTTCGCGGCCACCTCTCCCCCGCTTTGCGGGGGCGAGGAACCCAAGTCCTGAAAGTCGCCGCCAGTACCCCGTCTACTCTGCCGCCTCATACCCTGCGATGCCCTTGATCTCGAGGAAATCCTCGAGCCCGTATTCGGCATATTCGCGGCCATTGCCCGACTGCTTGTAGCCGCCGAACGGCAGGCCGGCGTCCCACTGCGGATAATTGATGTAGACATTACCGGTGCGCATGCGCGCCGCGACTTCGCGCGCCTTCTTCATGTCCTTGGCCTGGATGTAGGAAGCGAGGCCATAGACGGTGTCGTTGGCGGTCTCGACCACCTCGTCGACGCTGTCATAGGGCATGATCGCCAGCACCGGCCCAAAGATCTCCTCGCGCGCGATGCGCATGTCGTGGGTGACGTCCGCGAACACCGTCGGCCTGACATAGTAGCCGCGGTTAAGCTCGGCCGGCCGGCCTGGGCCGCCCGCTACCAGCGTCGCACCTTCATCGATGCCGGCCTGGATCAGGTCCTGGATCTTGTCGAACTGAACCTGGCTGACGACCGGGCCGAGCTTGGTGCCGGCGGCGTCAGCGGGGCCGACGGTGAACTTTTCCGCAGCCGCCTTGGCATAGCCGGCCGCCTCTTCATGGCGGTCGCGCGGCACGAACATGCGCGTCGGCGCGTTGCAGGACTGGCCGCTGTTGCTGAAGCAGCCGGCGACGCCCTTGCTGACGGCGCTTGCGAGGTCGACATCCCCGAACAGGATGTTGGCCGACTTGCCGCCAAGCTCCTGATGCACGCGCTTGACCGTGTCGGCGGCGGCCTTGGCCACCAGGATGCCGGCACGGGTCGAGCCGGTGAACGACACCATGTCGATGTCGGGATGGCTGGACAGCGCCTGGCCGACGCCGGGACCGTCGCCATTGACGAGGTTGAAGACGCCCTTCGGCACGCCGGCCTCGTCCAGGATTTCGGCGAAGATGATGGCGTCGAGCGGCGCGATCTCGGAGGGCTTCAGCACCATCGTGCAGCCAGCAGCAAGCGCCGGACCGACCTTGCAGGTGATCTGGTTGAGCGGCCAGTTCCACGGCGTGATCAGCCCGACGACGCCGATCGGCTCCTTGACCACCAGATGGTTGCCCTTCACGTGGCGGAATTCGAAAGTCTTCAGCGTCTCGGCCATTTTGGTCAGATGCGCCAGCCCAATGCCGACCTGGCTGTCCAACGCCATCTGGCGCGGCGCGCCCATCTCGCGTGACACAGCGACGGCAAGATCGCCACTGCGCTTCTTGTAGACCGCGATGATGCGGTTCAGCAGGTCGAGCCGCTCACCAACCTCTGTAAAACCAAAGCTGTTGAAGGCGCGCTTGGCGGCAGCCACCGCCTTGTCGACATCGGCCTTGGAGCCTAGCGAAATCTGCGCAAAGGCGTCCTCATTCGAGGGATCTATGACGTCCAATGTGTTGGGCACAACAGGATCGACCCACGCGCCATCGATATAGAATTGCAGATTGTGTGACATGGTTTTCTCCTTGGCCGCATGGCCGCGCCGGGCCGTCATATCTGGCTGGAGATAACGATGCACAAACGCCGCTGTCAAACGCAACCCCCGAAGTCGTTGAGCCAGTGCGGCAGTGATTGAGCCAGAGCGGTTGGGCCAGCGAGTAGTGGTGAGGATGGACTACAGCAAGATATGCCCGGCCTCGACCAGAAACCGCCTCGCGGCGGCCTGATCCGTCGCTTTCACCAACAGATGGTCACCATCGAAAGTGGACACCAGGAAGATGCCCAACCCGTTTTCCGACAACGGCCTGATAACCGACAGCACGATACCGGTTTCATCGAAGGCAAACGGGCCCTCGAGTTTGAAGGCCACCCAGTCGATATCCTGCTTGACGGCATGCGGCACGCGGTCCTGCAAGCAAACGATCGAAAGCTCGTCGTCAGTCCTTGTGATGCTGACGAAGCCTGGCCCGTCCGCCCAACCGGGAATGATCTCGCCCGCCTCCAGCCGGGAAACCGCGTAAAGCCCTAGGAGTTGCTTAAGCCTGACCCTGGCAGCCATTATCGAACTCCTTCGTCAGATTGCCGGTAATCCCGCGAGCCTCTTGCTCATATAGACCGTCATGCCGCCCATGAACGGCTCTTCCCGATCGATGACATAGCCCTGCCTCTTGTAGAGCGACACATTCGCCTCGAAGGCGCCATTGGTCAGCAGGCGAAGCTCGGCACGTCCTGCTTCGATTGCCTTGCGCTCGGCCAGCTCCAGCAACAGCCGGCCAATCCCTCTCCCCTGCGCATCCGGTGCCACGCAGACATTCTCGATCCAGAGGTGATCTGCGGCCAGGATGGTTTCGATCATCCCGACAATGCCGCCATCCTCGACGGCGAGATCGAACGGATGCTCGGCAACAGCCTTGTCGTAGTCGGCGCGCATAGGCAGCGGCTCGCGGCCGATCACCGGCACCCATTTGACATAGGCGGCACGAACGATATCCCGGATCGCGGTGGCGTCAGCGGGCTCGGCGGGCCGAAGCCGGATAGAAGAATTGGTGGTCATCAAAGTGCTCCAGATATGAAAANGGATCTATCCTGCCGGTCTTTGTCGTCGCGCAATCAGTCTGCCGCTCCGCACTGTGCAGGTGCGGCGTCGCTTGGTGTTGGTGGGCGCGAGGACGAACATGGCGCCAAGCTGGAACATGATGCGTGGCGCTGTCAAGGCGGCTGCTCGATCGGTAATGTCTCATGTCATGGAATCGCTGCGGGCCTTGCGATAAACGGCAATTGATCGATGGACAAAATATGACCGGAACGCTGAACAAGGGTGCGGATGGTTGCCATCCTGAACCTGGCCTATTTCGGGATCGAGTTTGCCGTAGCCGTCTGGATCGGATCGGCATCGCTGTTCGCGGACAGCATCGATTTTCTGGAGGACGCATCCGACAATCACCGCCGCCGACGGCCGGCTTTCGCCGTCGAGATGCAGGGACGCGCGGCAAGCAACAATTACTGGGCCAGTTTCTCCCTCCCCGCGCAACACAGCCTGACCGCGCCTTCGGGAATCGTTGCCCCCGGCGGCCGGTGGCGGCGCAATGCCCGGCCAATGGAACACCCTCCATCCCCGTCGCCGATATCCACACAAATCCGGCGGACCCGGCCCGGCCTTGGCGGCGGACGGCGCGGACGGGAATCTATCAGCCGCATCTGGTGGACGACGACCAGCGGAGCAACGACCGCGGCATGTTCTAGGCGGCGCGCCGGCAGGCGATGTCGCATCTGGACTGCACCCGCAGTCGTTCTATCTTTTTGCTCGACCCAGACCAAGCACCGGAGCCATCGCCGTGACCGTTACCGACCTCTATCGAGGCTACATCGCCTGCCTCAACAATCAGGATTGGCAAAATCTGCATCGCTTCGTCCATGACGAGGTCCACTACAATGGCGACCGCGTCAGGCTGGCGGGGTACCGCGAAATGCTGGAGCGCGATTTTCGGGAGATCCCAGACCTCTATTTCGACATCCAACTGCAAATCGCCGAACCGCCGTTCATAGCCAGCCGGCTCCAGTTCAACTGCACGCCGAAGGGAACCTTCTTCGGCCTGCCCATCAACGGCCGGAAGATCTCCTTCAGTGAGAACGTCTTCTATGAATTCCTCGACGACACAATCAGGAACGTCTGGTCGGTGATCGACAAGGCGGCGATCGAAGCGCAGCTTTAATCCAGGTCGGCCAGAAGATGACGCACAGCCAATGCCCGACCGATCGTTCGTAAAAACCGATCATTATGACGAAAATAATTCGTTGGAAAGATTATTTGAGGAATGACATTCTCCCCGCGTACTCGCCTGGAGCATTGCATTGTCTTCCGTTTCCCACTTCGCGAACGATATTCCGAAAAGCGCTTTTCCTGCTGATCTGACACCAAGGCGGAAATCCCTCAACTGGAATGGCATCGTCCCCGGCGTCGTCCTTGTCACGATGATCACGGCTGTTGCCTTCTCGGCCCGCAATGTCTCCGGCGTCGCCTTGTTCAGCCCGATGATCCTGGCCGTCGTTGCCGGCATGATCCACTCCAACGTGCTCGGCACACCGGTGCACGCCAAAGCCGGTATCGCATTCTCGCAAAAGCGCCTGTTGCGCTTCGCCATCGTGCTGCTCGGCTTCCAGCTGACGCTCGGCCAAGTCGTCTCGATCGGCGCCGGCGGCGTCGGCATTGTCGCGGCCACGCTTGGTGCCACCTTCGTTTTCACCATCACGCTCGGTCGGCTGATCGGCGTCGACGCCAAGCTGGCGCAGCTGATCGCCGCCGGCACCTCGATCTGCGGCGCCTCGGCTATCGTCGCCACCAACATCGTCACCGATGCGCGCGACGAGGACGTCACCTACGCCGTCGCCTCGATCACCTTGTTCGGCACCGTCGCCATGCTCGGCTTCCCGCTCATGGCGCCCATGCTCGGCCTCGACCAGCACGCTTTCGGCCTGTGGGCAGGCGCCTCGATCCATGAAGTGGCGCAAGTCATCGGCGCCGGCTTCCAGAACGGCACCCAGTCCGGCGAGATCGCCACCGTCGCCAAGCTGACCCGCGTCGCCATGCTGGCGCCGATGGTCGTCGCGCTCGGCCTGATGGCGCGCCGCAGGAGCAGCAGTGAGGTGGCGGCGCGGCCGCCCATGCCGTGGTTCGTCGCCGCCTTCGTCGCCATCGTGGCGCTGAACAGCCTCGTCACCGTGCCGGCCGAGGTGAAATCGGCAATGGCGCTCGCCACCACCATCATGCTGACCATGGGGCTGGCCGCCATGGGCCTGCAGGCCGACATCTCGCAGTTGCGCTCACGCGGCCTGCGCCCCTTGGCGCTCGCCTTCTCGGCCTTCCTGTTCATCGGCTGCTTCAGCCTGCTGCTGGTGAAATTCGCCTAGTCTAAACCGGGCCTAGTCCTCGAACGAACTCGCCGCGGCATAGATCGCCGCCAGCGTCTCGATGCCGGCCTGGTCGGCCTTGTCGAAGCGGCCGGGCAGCGGGCTGTCGAGATCGAGCACGCCGAAGACGCCTTCATCGTCCTCGAGCAGCACCACCAGTTCCGAGCGCGAGTCGGCATCGCAGGCGATGTGGCCGGGAAAATCATGCACGTCCTTGATCAGCATCGAGGTGCCGAGTTCGACCGCCGTTCCGCACACGCCCTTGCCGACGGCGATGCGCATACAGGCCGGCTTGCCCTGGAACGGCCCGAGCACCATTTCCTCGTCCGACTGCAGGAAATAGAACCCGGCCCAGTTGAGGTCCGGCACCATCTGGAAGATGAGTGCTGCGGTGTTGGCGGCGTTGGCGATCGAATCGCGCTCGCCGTCGAGCAGCGCCTTAAGCTGAGTGGCGAGGTCGCGGTAGAACGCGGCCTTGTCTGAGGTGTCGATGGCCTTGGCCGCAAACATGAACGTGTCTCCGTATCGAGGATAGCTGTTCGTCCGATCGCTTGCCAAAGTCGGCGAGCTCCGCGACCAGACGGCCGCCCGCACAGTCTAGCGTGGATTGCGTCCCCTCCGAAAGCCGCAAGATCAGGGGTGCCTCCCGGCGCTGAGCCGGACGGCAAGGCAGCTATGCGTAAACTTTGCGATCATCTTGAGAATCATGACGGCCCCGATCGGGGCCGTCATTCACCTCTCAAAGAGATCGGACAAGTCCCGGGTTTTAGTAGCCGCCCATACCGCCGCCGCCCGCCGGGGCAGCGTCTTTCGGCGGGATGTCGGTGATCATCGCTTCGGCGGTGATCAGAAGGGCTGCGATCGAACCGGCATCCTGCAGTGCGGTGCGCACCACTTTCGCCGGATCGACGATGCCTGCCTTGATCATGTCGACATAGACCTCGTTCTGGGCGTCAAAACCCTGATTGTGGTCCTTGCTGTCGGTGAGCTTGCCGACGACGATCGAGCCTTCAACGCCGGAATTCTCGGCGATCTGGCGGATCGGCGCTTCGAGCGCCCGCAGCACGATCGTGATGCCGGCCGTGACATCGGCATTGGCGCCGGTCAGGCCGCCAAGCACCGAGCGGGCACGCAGCAGAGCCACGCCGCCGCCGGGCACGATGCCTTCTTCAACCGCCGCGCGGGTGGCGTTCAGCGCATCGTCGATGCGGTCCTTCTTTTCCTTGACTTCCGACTCGGTGACGCCGCCGACGCGGATGACGGCAACGCCGCCGGCGAGCTTGGCCAGTCGCTCCTGCAGCTTCTCCTTGTCGTAGTCGGAGGTCGTCTCTTCGATCTGGCCCTTGATCTGGGCGACACGCGCCTGGATCGTCGCCTTGGTGCCGGCACCGTCGATGATCGTGGTGGTGTCTTTCTCGATCAGCACACGCTTGGCGCGGCCGAGCATCTCGATGGTGACGTTTTCAAGCTTGATGCCGAGGTCCTCGGAGATCATCTGGCCTGATGTCAGCACGGCGATGTCTTCCAGCATCGCCTTGCGGCGATCGCCGAAGCCCGGCGCCTTGACGGCCGCGACCTTGAGGCCGCCGCGCAGCTTGTTGACGACCAGCGTCGCCAGAGCCTCGCCCTCGACGTCCTCGGAGATGATCAGCAGCGGCCTGCCGCTCTGCACCACCGCTTCGAGGATCGGCAGCATCGCCTGCAGATTGCCGAGCTTCTTCTCGTGGATGAGGATGTAGGGCTCTTCCAGCTCGACGCGCATCTTGTCGGCATTGGTGACGAAATAGGGCGAGAGATAGCCGCGGTCGAACTGCATGCCTTCGACGACGTCGAGTTCGGTCTCTGCGGTCTTGGCTTCCTCGACTGTGATGACGCCGTCATTGCCGACCTTGTCCATCGCCTTGGCGATCATCTCGCCGACGCTGGCATCGCCATTGGCGGCGATGGTGCCGACCTGTGCGATCTCGGCCGACGACTTGACCTTCTTGGCGCGCGCCTGGATTTCCTTGACCACGGCGGAAACCGCCTGGTCGATGCCGCGCTTCAAATCCATGGGGTTCATGCCGGCGGCGACCAGCTTGGCGCCTTCGCGCAGGATCGAGGCGGCCAGCACCGTGGCGGTGGTGGTGCCGTCACCGGCGAGGTCGTTGGTCTTCGAGGCCACTTCGCGCACCATCTGGGCGCCCATGTTCTCGAACTTGTCGGCAAGCTCGATTTCCTTGGCGACGGTGACGCCGTCCTTGGTGATGCGCGGCGCGCCATAGGCCTTGTCGATGATGACGTTGCGGCCCTTGGGGCCGAGCGTGACCTTCACCGCATTGGTGAGGATCTCGACGCCGCGTAGCATGCGGTCGCGCGCATCGGTGGAGAATTTGATTTCCTTGGCAGACATGATTTTTATCCAGTTCGTTCGGAGAAAATGAGGTCAGGCAGCTTTCTTGGCGGCCACGGTCTTGTCGGTTGCAGCCGTCTCGCCCTTGTCGATGATCCCGGTCTCGCTCTTGTCGATGACGCCCATGATGTCGGCTTCCTTCATGATCAGAAGGTCCTCGCCGTCGATCTTGACCTCGGTGCCCGACCATTTGCCGAACAGGATGAAGTCGCCGGCTTTGACGTCGAGCGGAACAAGCGCGCCGTTTTCGTCGCGTGCGCCAGGCCCGACGGCGATGACTTCGCCCTCCTGCGGCTTTTCCTTGGCAGTGTCGGGGATGATGATCCCGCCCTTGGATTTGATATCGCCTTCGGCGCGACGAATGACGACGCGGTCGTGGAGTGGCCGAAATTTCATGGGAACTTTCTTTCTGGGGCCGGCACAGGCGGCCACGCCCCTCCTCTATAGACGCGTTGGCACTCGATAGATAGGAGTGCCAAAAATTATTCGCGGACCATATTAAATATTCAAAAGTATTATTTCAGCTGGCCGTTTCGTGATATCCGCAGAATGTCAAATAATTCAAAAGATTGAATTTTGCCGATCGAGTGCCTATTTATCGGACAAGTTCACTTTCACGATTTCAGGCACAAGGGAGATTTCTTCGATGGCCGAAGGCAATCAGACGATCATGGAAAAAGCTGAAGCCCGCTTTGTCGACAAGCAGAAGAAGACAGCGGAGAAAAACAAGGCGACCGCCGAATATATGTCCGAGGCAAGAGCCAGGGAAATCAAGACGGCAAGGCTGAGGGAGCTTCGGCTGGCCAAGGAAGAGGCCGATCGTGTCGCCGAGGCCCTCAATCCGACGCCGAAGAAGAAGCGGGTGACCAAGAAAGCCACGGAGGCCAAGACATGAGCCTCACCTTTCCCAACCGCAGCCGCAGCTATGACGAAGCGGGCCAGCGCATTCGTTTCGTTGGCCATGACGGCATGTTCCAGATCTCGTTTTCCGTCGCTGCCGACGCCATGGCCAAGATGCGGCCGGGCACAGCTGCCGACGAAGCCGGTTATCTCCAGACATTCGACACCGAGAGCAGCGCCATCCGCGAGGTGGCGTCGAAGGCCTATGACCGCACCCGCAAGAGCATGTATGTGCTGACGGCGGCCGATTTCGGCTGAAATGGCGGCGAGTTGGCGCTGACCGCGATCAGGTCTTGCGCTCGGCCCTTTCGCGGCGTCTGACGTCGCGGACATTCATCTGCACGACCATGTCCTCGGCCTCGCGCGGCCCCATCCCGACCATCACCTTTTGCCGGACAACCGCAGGCTGGCCGGTGAAGACATCGATGATGCTCCAGCTCTGGGGAAGCTCCATGCGCAGCGTGTAGCGGTTGGCCATGGCGGTCAGCCTTGCATCGTGAAAAACACGGCGCCCAGGATCAGCACCGTCCAGGCGACGACCGACAGTTTCAGCACCATGCCGCCATGCACGGCCAGAAGCTTCCGCAGGTGCGGCACACCTGCCGACGAGACCGGTGCCGCCGCCAAGGCGACAGGGGCCTTGAGGCCAAGTTTTCCAAAGACGGGCAGCAGCGACGGTTCACGCACGAAAGGCCTCGAATGTCAGGGAAAAGCGAAGCAAGAACGCTCGCACCCCTTCCATAGCACTTTTTTCGCGAGCGCCTGCATGCCAAATTCAAGACAGGACTGCTTTGACGGCCAGTCCCTACTGCATTCGCAACACACAATCTATTCGTGGGAACTGACTGCGCCCGGGGCAGATTGGGACGCCAAATTTTGGAGGCCTCGCCTCGGGATCGAACCGAGGCTTCAGAGATTTGCCGTCTCCAGCGTAGCCGCTCCGCCACGAGGCCATGGCTGTGAAGTAGCGGCCAAATATTTACGGAAAGGTTAATCCCGAGGGATTGTTCAGAATTTTCGGGGTCGAGTTTCAGAGCGTTCGCCAGCCAACCTTGCCGGGTCTCGCTTCCGGCGCAGAGTTGAAATCCTTCACGCCCCAAGCGGCAGCCCGCCCCGTCTCGACCGAGGGCCTCCAGCACTGCGACTGACGTTCTTCCCCTGAGCTACGCGCTTCCGAGGCTGCTTTTACCCCGCGTTGCATTTCGGAGGAGAGGAGCGGAGGCCAACCAACTTTTCCCCTTGAACAGCGATTCGATCTGGCTTAGCTTCATCTGAGAAAAGGTTTTCTCAAACAATCGTCGTCGGGCTCGGCCACCTGCCGGGCCTTATCCGGCTCGGCAAGAGAAAACCTTTTCCCAACCAAGGATCTCGGCGCGATGCCATCGGACGATCTGCCTGTTCCGGTCTTTTCCAAGCCAGTCACCTTGCGTGACGTGGCCGCCCAGGCCGGAGTCAGCGTCGCCACCGCATCCAAGGCGCTCAACGGCCAGGGCCGGATGACAGCCGAGACGCGCGAACGCATTCGCGAGACCGCCCGGCGGCTTGGCTTCCGACCCAACAGCCTGGCGCAAAGCCTGCTCCGGCGCCGTAGCTTCACCGTCGGCCTGCTCACCAACGATACCTATGGCCGCTTCTCGCTGCCGTTGATGTCGGGCATTTCGGACGCGCTGGTCGACAATGGCGTCTCGGTGTTCCTGTGCAATGTCGAGGAGGATCCGCGGCTGGGCCAGATGCATGTCGACGCCATGCTCGACAAGCGCGTGGACGGCATCATCGCCACCGGCAAGCGCATCGATCGCCATCTCCCCGTCGACCTCTCCAATCTGCGCGTCCCGGTGATCTATGCCTTCACGCAGCCAGATCCCGACGCCGTCGCTTTCGTCTCGGACGATGTTGGCGGCGCCCGGCTGGCCGTCGAGCATTTCTGCCGGCTGGGCCGCAAGCGCATCGCCCACGTCACCGGGCCGGCGAGCTTTGCCGTGGTGCACGCGCGCGTCCAGGCTTACCGCGACGTGCTCGTCGAAAACGGCCTGACGGTCAGCGAGCCGCTGCTCGGCTCCTGGTCGGAAGCCTGGGGTCACCAGGCGGTTGCGCAACTGTTCGACGGCAAAAGCGAAAGGCCGGACGCGGTCTTCTGCGGCAACGACCAGATCGCGCGCGGCGTCATTGATGCTCTGCGCGAACGCGGCCTCGACGTACCCGGCGATATCGGCGTCATCGGTTTCGACAATTGGGAGATCGTGGCCGAGGCGACGCGTCCGCCGCTGACCTCCATCGACATGAACCTGGTTGCTCTCGGGCGCGAGGCCGGGCTGACCCTGCTTTCGCTGGTCGGCGGCAAGCCCGCCGCGCCGGGCATTCGAAAACTGCCGTGCCGGCTGGTGGTGCGGCAGTCATGCGGCCATCCGCTGGATGGCTGAAACCAAGCGCCGCGCAGTCGGCGCCAAGCCGCGGAGCGCGGCCAACCCTGGAGGAGGAGAACATGAGGAACCTTATTGCCAAACTGGCCCTGGCCGCTGCCGTTCTGGGTGGCGGCATCGGTGCCGCGGCCGCCGAGACGGCCAACATCTGGGTGCGCGCCGACGGCTCGAATTTCATGCCGAGGATCGTCGACGCCTACAACAAGGCGCACACCAACCAGGTCAAGCTCGACATCATCCCCAATGCCGAGATCATCCCGAAATATGGTGCCTCCGCGGCCGGCGGCACCGCGCCCGACGCGCTGTCGCTCGACCTGATCTACACGCCCTCCTTCGCCGCCGCCGGCCAGCTGGAGGACATCACCGACTGGGCCAAGTCCCTGCCCTATTTCTCGAGCCTGTCGCCTGCGCATGTGAAGACCGGCACCTACAAGGACCACATTTACGGGCTGCCGTTCTCCGCCGACGCCTCGGTGCTGATCTGGAACAAGAAACTGTTCAAGCAGGCTGGCCTCGACCCTGAAAAAGGCCCTGCCAACTGGGCCGAGATCGCGACCGACGCCGAGAAAGTCAACGCGCTCGGCGGCAACATCAAGGGCTTCTACTTCTCCGGCAATTGCGGCGGCTGCAACATCTTCACCTTCACGCCGCTGATCTGGGCGTCGGGTGGCGACATCCTCTCGGAGGACGGCTCGAAAGCGACGCTGGACAGCCCGCAGCTGCGCGGCGCCATCGATCTCTACCGCTCGATGGTCAAGAAAGACCTGGTCCCGGCAGGTGCGCAGACCGACACCGGCGCCAACTTCTTTGCCGCCTTCGCCGCCGGCAATATCGGCATCTCGCCGTCCGGCGCCTTCGCCATCGGCGCGCTCAACACCCAGTATCCCGATGTCGACTACGGCGTCACCTTCCTGCCGGGCAAGGACAGCGGCTGGTCGTCCTTTGCCGGCGGCGACAATTTCGTCGTCACCAAGGGCACCACGAAACTGCCCGTGGTGAAGGAGTTCCTCGATTTCGCCTATTCGCTCGAGGGCCAGACCATCCTCGCCAAATACGGCAGCCTGCCGGTGCGCGGCGACATCGCCAAGGAGGCACTGAAGGACCTCGATCCACGCTATCAGATCGCCGCCGAGGCTATGGCCAAGGGCAAGACACCCTATTCGGTGGTGTTCAACGACCTGATCAACTCCGCCAACGGGCCGTGGACGCAGATGATCAACGAGGTCTTCTTCGGCGACGATGTCGATGGCGCCATAGCCAACGCACAAGAGACGATGCAGTCGATCATCGACCAGGCGCCGCAAAAATAGCGGCGGCCTACCCGGCCACCCGCCCGTCTCCCTGGGCGGGTGGCCGGCGCGTTCTTTACCCTCCCTCTTGTGGCGAGGGTCGCTGCAAAGCAGCGGGGTGGGGGCAGCGCCAGTACCCCCACCCGGACCTTCGGTCCGACCTCCCCACAAGGGGGAGGTGGGGCGGCCAACTGTATCCGACGGAAGAACAGGCACGGCATGAGCTCTATCACAACCGCAGCAACCCCTGCCCCGCCCCGCGCCCGCAGGGTCGCCAGCCGCCAACAATGGATCGGCCTGCTCTATGTCGCGCCGGCTGTCGCGCTGGTCGTCGTCTTCTTCCTGATCCCGCTCGGCATGACGGCGTGGATGTCGCTGCACAATTGGCCGCTGATGGGCGAGCACAGTTATATCGGCCTCGGCAACTACGTCGCCATCCTACGCGACACCAGGTTCTGGAACGCGCTGCGCTTCACCGCCTACTACACCGTGATCGTCACCATCGCGATCTTCGTGGTGGCCTTTCCGCTGGCGCTGTTCGTCGAAAGGCCGCGGCCGCTGACCAATCTCTACCGCACCATGTTCTTCATGCCGGCGGTTGTCGGTTTCGCCTCGGCCAGCCTGCTCTGGTCGTGGCTGTTGAACGTCGATTCCGGCCTGTTCAGCCCGGCCGCCTATGACCTCGGCCTGATCGACAGGAAGTTCAACCTTCTGGCCACCTTCCAGCCGGCCTTCTGGTCGATCATCGCCATGGTCGTCTGGAAGGTCGCCGGCTTCACCATGATCATCCTGATGGCCGGCCTGCAATCGATCCCGCAGGATCTGCAGGAGGCCGCAGTCATTGACGGTGCCGGTCCGTTCGCCAGGTTCCGGGCGATCACCTTGCCGCTGATGCGTCGTACGCTGGCGCTGGCGCTGATCCTGTCGGTCGCCGGCTCGATCCTCGCCTTCGACCAGTTCTACATCATCCTGCGCGGCGGCCCGCGCAACCAGACGCTGACGGCGGTCTATTGGATCTTCAACCAGTCCTTCGTGTCGTTCAAGCTCGGCTATGGCGCGGCACTTTCCATGGTGCTGCTGGTCATCCTGGTGGCGCTCAGCCTCGTCCAGCTATGGTTGTTGCGCAAACCCGAGGGTCTCGACTGATGGCGCAGGCCGCCTCCCGTAGCCGCCGGCTCCTGAGCCGCGTCGCAGAGCATTCGACCGGCATCATCGCCTCGGTGCTGTTTGCCGCGCCGATCGTCTGGGCGGTGCTGTCGGCGTTCAAGCCGGCGGCCGAAGCGCGCCTGCCGCCGCTGCCGCCCTGGCCGACGACAGGCTTCTCGCTGGAGAACTACGCCACGCTCAACAGCTTCGGCGAAGGGCTGTGGGTCTCGGCGCAAAACAGCATCTATGTCTCGGTGATGACGGTGGTGCTGTCGGTCGCCGTCAGCGTGCTGGCCGGCTACGGCTTTTCGCGGTTCCGGTTTCCGTTCAAGGACCTGTTCTTCATCCTCATCCTGTCGACGATCATGATCCCGTTCCAGTCGATCCTGACGCCGATCTTCCTGGTGCTGACCAAGCTTGGCCTGCACAACACCCTGACCGGCCTGGTCGGCGTCTATGTGACGCTGCAACTGCCGTTCTCGATCTTCATGATGCGCAACGCCTTCGACGCCGTGCCGCGCGAAATCGAGGAGGCCGCCCGCATGGACGGTGCCAGCAATCTCACAATGCTTTTGAAGGTGATGCTGCCGCTGGTCTGGCCGGGCGTCGTCACCATCGCCCTGTTTGCCTTCCTCGGCGCCTGGAACGAATTCCTCGCCGCCCTCGTGCTGATGACCGACCAATCCAAGTTCACGCTGCCGGTGATGATGACCGCACTGCAGTCGGGCCGCTTCGGCGCCATCGACTGGGGCGCGGTGCAGGCTGGCGTCACCGTGATGATGGTGCCGTGCCTGATCCTGTTCCTGGCGCTGCAGCGCTTCTACATCCGCGGCCTGATGGCCGGGGCCGTCAAATAGACAGACCGAATGGAGTAAGTTTCATGACCGCATCGCCATCCGCAAAAACCGGAAAACCGAAGCTCGCCTTCCGCCCGCTGCCGGTGCCGCAGGTCGACGTGCACGGCTTCTGGGGCGACCGCGCCGACGCTGTCGCCACACGCACCGCCGACATCCTCTACGAGCGCTGCGTCGAGGCCCGCATGCTGGAGCAGATCGATCCGGACCGCCCCTCGCCCGGCATAGTCATCCCCTTTCACTCGCCCTCTCCCGACGAAGCCGATCGCCAGGGCGCGGAATTCACCGGATCGACGGTGACCACGCAGATGTTCTGGGATTCCGATCTCGGCAAGACGATCGAGACCGCGGCCTATTCGCTTTACCGGCGCAAGAACCCCGAACTGGAGAAGAAGATCGATGCCGTCATCGACATGTATGGCAAGCTGCAGCAGGAGGACGGCTATCTCTCGAGCTGGTATCAGCGCATCCAGCCCGGCAAGCGCTGGACCAATCTGCGCGACTGCCACGAGCTCTATTGCGCCGGCCACCTGATCGAGGGCGCGGTCGCCTATTACCAGGCGACGGGAAAACGCAAGCTGCTCGACATCATGTGCCGCTATGCCGACCATATCGCGTCGGTGCTCGGCCCCGAGCCCGGCAAGAAGAAGGGCTATTGCGGTCATGAGGAGATCGAGCTGGCACTGGTCAAGCTGGCGCGGGTGACCGGCGAGCGGAAATACATGGAGCTGGCCAAATACTTCATCGACCAGCGCGGGCAGCAGCCACATTATTTCGACGAGGAGGCCCGCGCCCGCGGCGCCGACCCGAAGGCCTATCATTTCAAGACCTATGAATACAGCCAGTCACACATCCCGGTGCGCGAACAGGACAAGGTCGTCGGCCATGCGGTCAGAGCGATGTACCTCTATTCGGGCATGGCCGACATCGCCACCGAATATGGCGACGACACGCTGCGGTCGACACTCGACCTTCTGTGGGACGATCTCACCACCAAGAGCCTCTATATCACTGGCGGACTGGGACCATCGGCGCACAATGAGGGGTTCACCAGCGACTACGACCTGCCCAACGAGAGCGCCTATGCCGAGACCTGTGCAGCGGTGGGCCTGGTGTTCTGGGCCAGCCGCATGCTTGGCATGGGGCCGAACGCGCGCTACGCCGACATGATGGAACGCGCCCTCTACAACGGTTCGATCTCGGGCCTGTCGCTCGACGGCTCGCTGTTTTTCTACGAGAATCCATTGGAAAGCCGGGGCAAGCACAACAGGTGGAAATGGCACCGCTGCCCGTGCTGCCCACCCAATATCGGGCGCATGGTCGCCTCGATCGGCAGCTATTTCTACAGCCTGGCCGACGATGCGTTGGCCATCCACCTCTATGGCGACTCGACCGCCCGTTTCGACATATCGGGCGTCCCGGTCAGCCTGACGCAGACGAGCAGGTATCCCTGGGACGGCGCCGTCGAGATCGCGCTCGAACCGCAGGCGCCGGTCGAATTCACCTTGCACCTGCGCATTCCCGCCTGGAGCGCCAGTGCCCAGTTGAAGGTGAACCGCGAAGCCATCAAGCTGGCTGAAATCACCAGCGACGGCTACGCCGCGATCAAGCGGACATGGAAAAAGGGCGACAATGTCCGGCTCGATCTCGAAATGCCGATCGAGCGGCTCTATGCCAACCCGCAGGTGCGCCAGGATGCGGGCCGCGTCGCGCTGTCGCGCGGTCCGCTGATTTATTGCGTCGAGGCATCAGACAATGACAGCCAGCCGCATCGCCTGACGCTGCCGCGGACGGCCACCATCGAAGCGCAGCACCGGCCGGAACTTCTCGGCGGTGTGGTGACGCTGTCGACCGCGGCACTTGCCGATGTCCCCGACGGCTGGCAGGACGGGCTCTACAGGCCCGAGCCGCCGACCACCGCCGAGACGCGCCTGACCGCCATTCCCTATTTCGCCTGGGACAACCGCGAGCCCGGCGAAATGCTGGTGTGGCTCAGGGACGGCTGAACGAGGTCGGTCTATGGGCGATGACCGATCCAAGCTCAGCCGCGGTCGATGCCGCAGTTTCGGGCTTTCGGTCCATATAGCGCAGACGCAGGCGCAGGAATGGCGCCTCGACGCAGGTGTAGCTGAGATAGCCGATCGGGATCGTCGCCACGAAGCACAATGCGGACCAGAGGCATGCGACGTAGAAATTGCTGATGCTCATGACATTCGTGTCTATGAACGCCGCCAATTGCATGACGAAGAACAGGTGCAGAAGATAGATCGAATAGCTGTAGGCCCCCGCCTTCTCCAGTATCCTGAACGGCGGGCTTGTTCGCTTTTTCGAAAAGCTCGTGTCGTAGTAGGCGATGCCGAATGAATAGGCTGCCGCCTCCAGGGTCGGCAGGATGATCCATATCCAATGAGGCGACGGATAGCGGCCCAGTTGGTAAAATCCGCCGGCTGCATCGAACCACCAGAAGAACCCCGAAAAAGCCATGAGAACGGCCAGCGCCAGCCAGTGTTGGTTCTTCGCGTGGGCACGCAGGTGGAAGGCAAGAATGCCGGCCAGGAACTGATCCGCATGGCCTATGATGGTTACGGACGCCGCCGACTGCACTTCGCCGATCTGCACATACAGGACGGACCTCAGCACAATGGCTGCCGCGATGAACAGCAAGGGCGCGAACACAAACCGCCTGGATGCCATCAGCAAGAACGGCAGCAACAGGTAGAAGTGCGCTTCGATCGTTACCGACCAGCCGCCATTCGGGAGGGTGGGAAAAAGAAACCCCAATCCGACGCCCGTGAAATACCCGTCGAGGGACTGTCCGGCCAGGTACCTGCGGCAAGCCTCGATACATATCACGACCAGCAGAAGCGGAAGCAGCCTGAGGGCCCTGTTGGCAAAGAAGGGCAGATAGTTGATCTGCTTTCCATCGAGCAGCTTGGCGAACAGGTACCCGGAAAGCGCCATGAACAGGGAAACGCCAGTATGCCCTTCATCCAGAACGCTGAAGAGGGGAAGAGCCGGCACGAAGTCATAAGGCACCGGGCCTTCAGGAGACGCATGAAGGAAATGCCAGGAAAAGACAAGAAAGGCCGCCAGGCCACGAACATGATCCAGCGCTGGGTAATGCTCTCCGGTCGAGGATTTCATGATTTGCCCACGCGCACCGTTTCCTGCGCCGGTGTTCAGGTCATCGTTGGGCCAGAACTGTTTTCAATTCATTAAACCCTCACTGCGGAGACTTCCAAAATCAGAGATTTGCTTCGAAAAGTGCTGTGGCCTGCAAACATCCGGGGCCAAACACGACTGAAGCGTGCCGCGTCTGAGCGGATCACTTCTGGGCGGATCACTTCTGGGCGATGGTCAGCCCGATCTCCACGGCCACCAATTCCTGCAACCGCCACAGATTGCGGTCGCGGATGCCGCAGGCTTCGAGGTGGCGGATCGTCTCGAAAAGATATTGCGCGCCCGAGCCCCAATGACCGGCGGCTGTCACCAGCGTCGCCGCGATCGCCTGCTTGTCGAGCTTGCCGGCATAACGCGGATTGGCGGGATCGACGACGAAGCCAAGCGCGCGACATGGGCCGCCTTCGGTCCTGACCTGCAGCCAGCGCGGCACGTTGACGGCGGGCAGGATGGTCATTTCGCGGCGCAGCAGCGCTTCGAGGTTAGCCGCCAGCGGCTCCGCGATCTCGAACACCATGCCCTGGCACTGGCCGCCGCGATCGAGCGCCATCATCAGGCCGGGCTGCTCGACCGTGCCGCGAAAACGCTGCACCGTGAAGCAGAACGAACGATGCCAGCCGCTGGCCACCGCGCGTTCTCCGCCCCTCACCTCGCCGGCGGGCTTCCACAACAGCGAGCCATAGGCAAATAGTTTCAGCGGCCCGGCCGGAGCGCCGGCCAGCACCTCGTCGCGGATGCGCGCATAGTCGGCATCGATCATGTGAACCATGCCCGGCGTCGGCCCGGCATCCTCGACAGCACGCATGGTGCGCGCGATGAGATCCTCGGTCAGAGCCATCGGCGCCTTGCGCGGGACCCTCGATGATGCGGTGGAAATAGCCTTGCTCATCTTCGCGCTCCCAGCCCTACCGCCATGTTGCCGAAGGCTGAAGGATTCTCAAGGGCCGTGCAGCCGAGATAGATCACGAGTGGCCGATGCCGCTCTTGCGTGACGCGTCTTGGAACGATGTTGCCGGCAAACTGTTCTGTTCCTTGCCGGAGGATGCCATGAACGACGCGTCGGCAAAGCCCGCTGGCCCCGTCCTTTCATCGGCGGAGCGCGTCAACACGCTGTCCCATTTCCACCGCGCCGAGATCGCTCGCATGGCAGGATGGCGCGACCGGCTGGACAGGACAACCAACTGGGCAATCACGGTGGTGGCGGCGCTGCTTTCGGTATCGCTGTCGACGGCCAGTGCGCATCACGGCGTGCTGCTGTTCGCCATGCTGCTGATCCTGCTGCTGCTGTGGATCGAGGCGCGCCGCTATCGGTTCTTCGATTTCTATCGGGCGCGCGTACGCCAGTTCGAACGCCACTATTTCGCCCAGATCTTTTCCCCACAGCCCGACTTCGCCTCGGACTGGCTGCTCATCGTCGGCGAAGGCCTGCGCGCGCCGAAATTCCTGCTGTCGCAACGTGTCGCGCTGGCGCGCCGCCTGCGGCGAAATTATCTCTATCTCTTCCTGATCCTGCTGCTGGCCTGGGTGCTGAAGATATCGACCCCCAGCCTTCAGTCCGCAGGTGTCAGGACCGGCTTTGTCGGCTCGCTTCGCGAGGCCGTAGACAGCGCCGCCCTTGGCCCGATTCCCGGTGTGGCGATCGTGGTCTTTGTGGCGGCTTTCTATGTCGGGCTGCTCGCCTTCGCCTTCTTCGCGGCCGGCGACGACGGCGAACTTTCCTTCGGCGACGTCCATGTTTGACGTTGATGTCCGGCGACACGCCGCTGCAATGTCAACGGCGCCCCGCGGCGTTGACATGGTTGGTCCGCCGGGACGTTTGGGGAACGGAAGACCCTGTCTTCGCGGCTAGATGCCGAAGAACTGCTTGCCAATCATGTAGCCCAGTGCCGCCACGACCAGCGGAAAAAGTGCCGGCGCGGCTTTGCCTAGAAGGGAGACCTGCTGGTCCTTCGCTGGCGTATGACGTGCATTGCCGAGATTCTTGGTCATTGCTTGCCTCAGGTTCGGAGGATTTATTAGCAAATGCTTATTAAAAGCATGGCCGCATTAACGGCCTGATAGGAAATCAACTCTGATCAGATGCAAATTCTAATGATCGGCACATGGACGGCAAAGACGCGCTGCCCTATTTAGCGCGTTCGAAGCATTGGCCGGGACGCGCGGCCGTTCGCGCCAATCGGCAAAACCGCGCCTGAACAACAAGATGGCTCAGGAACCCGATTTAGCAGGTGAACGCCAGCTCCAGAGCCGGTGCAGTTCGTCCGCCGCCTCGCCCGACAGGCGCGGGGTCGAACGGCATGCCTGTGGGTACGCAGGCCGTGCGCCTCAAAAAATTCGCAAACCCAAAAAATTCGCAAACCAATGTCGGACTGGCTAGCCTTCGTCCGTCCTTGGGGTATCGAACAGGCATTCATGAAAGGATCCAGCAATGCCCGGCACCGTACGTTTGCACCGCGTTCTGACGACCAGCCCGGAAAAGGTCTATCGCGCCTTCGTTGAAGCGGACGCGCTGGCCAAGTGGCTTCCGCCAAACGGCTTCACCTGCACGGTCCATAATTTCGAGGCAAAGGTCGGAGGCACGTTCAAGATGTCGTTCCGCAATTTCACCACCGGCGACAGCCACTCCTTCGGCGGCGAATATCTCGAACTCGTTCCGGGCGAGCGCCTGCTTTACACCGACAGGTTCGACGATCCCAACCTGCCCGGCGAGATACGAGTGACCGTGGTCTTGAAAAAAGTGTCGGTCGGCACTGAAATCGACATCACCCAGGCGGGCATTCCGGACGTCATTCCGGTCGAGGCCTGCTATCTCGGCTGGCAGGAGTCGCTCAGAAATCTGGCAAAGCTCGTCGAGCCCGAGATCAATCAATAGGCTGAGAGTGGCTGGGAGAACGGTCGTTTCTGGCCTGCCGAAGCCCGAAACTTGGACTGTGGCGGGAACTGCCCTTTATCGCTAGCAATTCAACATTGCGTTTGACACCCCCTGTGACTGGACGTGTCAATGAAATGAAGAGTGCAGCGGAGGCTGAAAAAGCATGACTTTGACCAATCGAGACATTGTCGAACTAACCGAATGGCGGCGCAAGCTGCATCAGCAACCGGAAATCTCGAATGAAGAGGAGAAGACCGCAAAAGAGGTCGTCGCCTTCCTCGCCGATACGGGGCCGGACAAGGTGCTGACACAGCTCGGCGGGCACGGCGTCGCGGCCATATATGACAGCGGCAAAGCGGGGCCGACGGTGCTGTTCCGTTCGGAACTCGATGCCTTGCCTATCGAAGAACTTTCAGGCGTGCCGCATTCGTCGCGCGTGCCGGGCAAGTCGCATATGTGCGGCCATGACGGACACACCGCGATCCTGGCATCCCTCGGCCGTCAGTTGGGGCGCGAGAGGCCTGCAAGCGGCCGCGTCGTGCTGATGTTCCAGCCGGCGGAGGAAACCGGCAATGGCGCGGCCGGCGTCGTCGCCGATCCGCGCTTCGGCGAGATCGTGCCGGATTTCGCTTTCTCATTGCACAACCTGCCCGGCGTGCCGTTCGGCGAGGTGCGGCTCAAAGCCGGCGTGGTCAACTGTGCATCACGCGGCATGCGCATCGTGCTGGAAGGCAAGACCGCCCATTCGTCCATGCCGGAGACCGGCATCTCGCCGATGCTGGCGATCAGTGAGTTGATGCCGGCGCTGCCGGCGCTCGGGCGCGGAACCTTCGCCGATGACGATTTCTCCATGCTGACGGTCACCCATGCCGCGATGGGCGAAGCCGTGTTCGGCATCGCGCCGGCTCACGCCGAGGTGTGGGCAACGCTGCGCACCCGGCGTGACGAGCGCATGGCAAACCTGTGCGCTGCTGCCGAAGCACTGGTCGCCAGGATCGCGGGCGAGCATCGCCTTTCCGTCCGCTGGGACTATCACGAGATCTTCGTCGCCAGCGTCAACGCGCCGGACGCGGTGGAGCATCTGCGGCGCGCGCTCGATGAAGAGGGCGTCGCGCACGGCGAAGAAGCCCTGCCGATGCGCGCCTCTGAAGATTTCGGCCTGTTCGGCCATAGTGCCAAGTCGGCGATGTTCTTCCTCGGTGCAGGCGAGCGGCACCCTGCCTTGCACAATCCCGACTATGACTTTCCCGACGACCTGATCCCGATCGGGTCAAGGATCTTCATGCGCACGGCACGTAATTTGCTGGGCTGACCTCCGCCAACTCTAACACCGAAAGGAACACGCAATGCCAACGATGCCAAAGAACAAGATTTGCCTCTGGTTCGACAAGGACGCCGAGGCTGCGGCTCGCTTCTACGCGGAGACCTTTCCCGACACCAGGGTGGGCGCCGTTCACCGTGCGCCGAGCGACTTTCCGTCCGGCAAGAAAGGCGACGTGTTGACGGTCGAATTTACCGTTGCCGGCATTCCCTGCATCGGATTGAACGGCGGCTCCACATTCAAGCAGAGCGAGGCCTTCTCGTTCCAGATCGCCACCGACGATCAGCAGGAAACCGACCGCTACTGGAATGCCATCGTCGGCAATGGCGGCCAGGAGAGCGCGTGCGGCTGGTGCAAGGACAAATGGGGCGTGTCCTGGCAAATCACGCCGCGCACGTTGACCGAGGCCATGGCGGCCGGCGGCGAGGAAGCCAAACGCGCCTTTGATGCGATGATGGAGATGACGAAGATTGACGTCGCGGCGATCGATGCAGCCCGGCGCGGCTGACCTCGATCGCAGCTGAGTTGCTATCTGACCTTGATGACGACCTTGCCCTTGGCGCGTCCTGTTTCGACATAGGCCAGCGCCTCGTTGGCGGCTTCGAAGGGAAAGACCCGGTCGACAACCGGGCGGATCGCACCAGCTTCGATGAGCGATGCGATCTTGCTCAATTGCTCGCCCTGCGCCCACATGAAGAGAAACGAGAACGTCACGCCACGGCGCTTGGCTCTCGCTCGAATACCGCGGCTCAGCAGGCGAAGCACCAGCTTCAGCACCATGTTCAGTCCCTTTTCCCTGGCGAAGTCGGGATCCGGTGGGCCGGAGATGGAGATGAGCTTGCCTCCCGGTTTCAGCACATTCAGTGACTTTTCAAGTGTCTTTGTGTCCTGGCTGTTCAAGACGACGTCGTAGCCCGACAGCACTTTTTCGAAATCGTCTTTCTTGTAGTCGACGACGACATCGGCGCCGAGCCCCTTGACCAGACCGGCACTCGCCGCGCTGGCGGTGGTCGCAACGGTCGCGCCGAGATGCTTTGCCAGTTGGATGGCGAATGTCCCCACGCCGCCGGATCCGGCTTGAATGAAGACCTTCTGTCCCCTCTTCAGGTTGGCCCTTTCGATGAGCGCCTGCCAGGCGGTCAGGCCGACCAGCGGGATCGAGGCCGCCTCTTCCATGCTGAGGTTCCCGGGCTTCAGCGCCACATCCGCCTCATCCATGGCTATGAACTCGGCAAATGTCCCGATCCGGCCATCGCGCGGCCGCGCATAGACGTCGTCGCCGAGTTTGAACTTGCGGACTTTCGATCCCACGCGGACAACCCTCCCGGCCACGTCGTGACCCAGGATGAATGGTCGGCGATAGGGCAGGATCAGCTTGAACTCTCCGGTTTTGACCTTGGAATCCAGCAGGTTCACCGCCGCGGCGTGGACCTCGACAAGGACATCGCTGTCCCCGAGTTTCGGCTCCGGCATTTCGGCCAGCCGCAGCGTGCCGTTCTTACTATACTTGTCGACGACGAATGCCTTCATGGCAGTGACTTTCTGAGAGATTGTTGATGTTCGGGACGCAAGCCGCCCGGTGAGAGGTGTCAGGCCTCGAGAAAGGCCAATGCTTTCGGAACGAAATCCGCGTGGTTCTGGAACACCCCGCCATGGCCGGCATCCGCATAGATCACCAATTGCGCCCCCGGAATGCGGCGGGCGAGATCGTGGGTATTGACGCTCGGCACCATCCTGTCGTGATCGCCATTTGCGATCAGCGCGGGGATGCGGATGGCGCTCAAATCTTGCGGCGCCTGTAGTCCATAAGCCTTCACCGCCCGGAGTTGCGCGCCGAATGCGCTAAGCGATATCGGCCTGTCGCGGTCGGCCTTGCGCTCTGTCAGCCGCTGCAGGAACGCCTTCGCGGCGCGACGCCCATTCACCGTTCTGGTGAAGAACAGATAGTATTTCGGATCCCGAAAAGTCAGCGCACCCTTGATCATGTCCACGATCGTAAGTGGTGTCATCTTGTCGATGCCTTGGCCGCCGGCCGGTCCGGTGCCGGCCAGGATGAGCTTGCGCACAAGCCTGGGTTCGGTCAGCACGATCTCCTGCGCCACGAAGCCGCCGAGTGAGAAACCGAAGAGATCGACTTGATCGAACCCCAGCGCCCGGACAAAGGCGACCGCATCCCGTGCCATCCCGGCGACGCGTGACGGCGTTTTGCCGCCTGAAGCACCAACGCCCCTGTTGTCGAAGGCGATCACCCACCGGGCCGCGGCGAGGCCATCGACGATGCGTGGATCGAAATTGTCCAGTTGAGCGCCGAGATGGTTCAGCAGGATTACCGGCACGCCCGTCCTTGGTCCGAGCTGCCGATAGACGAATGCCGTGCCGCCGACATCGACGGAATGCGTTGGCGTGTCCTGGAACGATGCCCGTAAGTGGGGCGACCGCTTGAACCCATGTGTCATGCTTGGCACCTCCGCCTTGTGGGGGCTGGCCAATCGTGTTGTCGTTCCTAGACGCATGTGCGTGAAATCCTCTGCTCGTTGTTGTTCAAACCGGCAGGCGGAACTGTTTGCGCAGGCTCTTGTCGAATATCCCTGCGGGAGCAAAGCGACGCAGCAGGCTGACTTGGCGCGCTGCCTTGCCGGCGGTGTAGCGCCGTTGCGGACGGGCATCGGTCGCTGCTTTGACGACCACCTGCGCCACCACTTCGGGCCGATCGGCGACAGGCATCACATCGCGAAGCAGCGCTTCCAGCGTAGCTCGAGCCTGATCGTATTCCTGCAAAGGCGAATCCGGCTGGAGCCCGTTCTGGTCGAAGACAGTACGAACGAATGCCGGCTCGATGACCGAGACACGGATATTGAAGGCACGAACCTCATGGTCGAGCGATTCAGAATAGCCCTCGAGCGCGTGCTTGACTGCCGAATAATGCGCTGAATACGGCGCCGGCACCAGTCCCAGCACAGAGCCGATATTGACAATGCGCCCTTCGCCACGCCGCCGCATCGACGGCAGCACCGCATTGGTCACGCGGATGACGCCGAACAGATTGACGTCGAACAAGGCCTGCACCTGTGCAATCGAGAATTCCTCGGCGCCTCCAAGCTGGCCGACGCCGGCATTGTTGACCAAGAGGTCGATCCGGCCGGTTTGCGACAGCACCGTCGAAACGAGTGCGGCAACGGCTTCACCGTCGGTCACGTCGCAAACCAGCATGGTCACCCCGTCCGGGCCGTCGTCGGCCTTGCGCCGGCTGGTTCCGAAGACCGTGAACCCCGCCCTTGCCAGAGCCTCGGCACTGGCGCGGCCAATGCCCGAAGAGGCTCCCGTTACAACAGCGGTTTTTCCGGAATTCGCATTCATTTCGTGCTCCAAAATCATGAGGGCTAGCTTTTTTGCGCCCGTTGAATTACAGTCGTAATATCAGATTACGTTCATAATGCAATAGCAGAAAGGAATAGCAGCCATGCGCTACGAAAAGGGCCGGAAGGACGCCTCGCGCGGACGGATCATGGAGGTCGCAGCGGAACGCTTTCGCGGCGACGGCATAGCTGCGTCCGGACTGGCGACCATCATGAGCGACGCCGGGCTGACGAACGGCGCCTTCTATCCACACTTTCAATCCAAGGCGCAGCTTGTCCGCGAAAGCGTGGCGGCGGCGATGGAGCTTCAGGCGCAGCAACTGGCGGAAGCATTGGCTTCGGGCGTGGAGATGGCCATCGACATGTATCTGTCGGCCGAGCACCGGGACAATCCCGGAAAGGGCTGCGCGTCAGCTGCGCTGCTGCCGGAGCTCGCCCGTCAGCCGCCTGAAACGCGTGAAGCCTATACAGACCACCTGCTGGCTTTGGTGCGCCAGTTGGCGGAAGCGCTACCGCAGGCCAAGAATCCGGAGGGCGTGGCGCTGGCTGTCTTTGCAACGCTCCTCGGCACGCTGCAAATGGCCCGCGCCGTGGGCGGAACGGAATTGTCCGATCGCATCCTCGCGGTGGGGAAAAATGCGGCGAAGACGCTGATCGAGCAGCGTTAGCGCTCCAGGAAAGATCGTAACGGCGTTGCCGGCCATATGGCTGACATCGGGTGATCGCGAAGGAAGCTGATCGTGAGGAATATGCCGGGCGTTGACGGATAGCCGATCCGTCAGATCTTCCGGCTGGCCAGCAGCCTTGTCAGCCAGTCCGGATTCATTTCCGGAACAGAGGACAATAGCCGTTCGGTATAGGCCGCGTGCGGTGGCGTGAGAACTTCGCTCTTCAATCCTTGCTCGACGACTTTGCCGCGGTGCATGACGACGATTTCGTCGGCTATCGCGCGCACGGTAGCAATGTCATGGGTAATGAAGATGTAGCTCATTCCGAGTTCACGTTGGAGACGTATGAGAAGCTTGAGAATTTCCTCTTGGACGATCTGGTCGAGCGCGGACGTGATCTCGTCGCAGATGATAAGCTCCGGATCGGCAGCCAACGCTCGGGCAATGCAGACGCGCTGTTTTTGGCCACCCGACAGCTCGCCAGGCAGGCGTTCCAGAAAATCTTCGCTCATCTCGACCATGTGCATAAGTTCGCCGATCCGGCGATCCCTCCGCGCGCCTTTAAGGCCGAGGTAGAATTCGAGCGGCCGCGCTATGACTTCTTCGACCGTTTGGCGCGGATTCAGGGCGTTGTCGGGCATTTGATAAATCATCTGTATGCGGCGCAGGACCTCCTTCGGCCGCGTCTTCAGGCCCGTGGAAAGAAGCCGGCCGGCAAAAGAAATCGAACCTGAAATTGGCGGCAAAAGGCCGGTGACGACTCGAGCGAGCGTCGATTTTCCCGAACCGGATTCGCCGACCACAGCCACGGTTCTTCCGCGCGGAACCTTGATGGAGACATCCTGGAGCACCTTGACCTTTCCTGCATAGGCCGCGGTAACGTTGTCTATCGTCAGCAGATAGTCATCGGCTGGAACTTCGGGCTTGGCGAGCTTGCGTACGGCCCAGAGCGTCTTTGTATATTCCTGGCTGGGCGAGGCCAGCATCTGGCGTGTGTCAGCCTCCTCCACGGTACGTCCGTGGCGCAGAACCATGATACGATCCGCCATTTGCGCCACCACCGCCAGGTCATGCGTCACATAGATTGCAGCGGTGCTGAATTCCTCCACGATGTTGCGAATGGAAGCTAGAACTTCAACCTGCGTGGTCACATCGAGCGCCGTTGTTGGCTCGTCGAATATTATGAGGTCCGGACGACAAGCCATTGCCATCGCTGTCATTGCCCGTTGCAACTGCCCGCCGGAGACCTGATGAGGATAACGAAAGCCTATGGTCTCCGGTTCTGGGAGTTGAAGGCGTCGATAAAGATCGACGGCGCTCCGGTTCGCCTCTTCCCGGCCGGCAATTCCATGCGCCACCGCGGTTTCGACAGTTTGTTCCAAGAGCCGATGTGCCGGATTGAAAGAGGCAGCCGCGCTTTGCGCGACATAGGCAATGCGGGAGCCCCTGAGGCGACGGCGCCCTTTTTCATTGACCGCCAGAAGATCAATCCCGTCGAACAGGACCGAGCCTTGCGTGATCCGGCAGCCCGGCTTGGCATAACCCATAGCGGCAAGGCCAATGGTGGACTTGCCGGCGCCTGACTCTCCGATCAGCCCAAGAACCTGGCCCCGCTTCAGCGTCAGATCGACCCCGTGGACAATGGGATGCCACCGCTCATCCGAGAACCCCTCCACATGCAGATTGCGGATTTGAAGCAGATCCTTTCCTTTTTCGCGTGGGCCTGGGCCGCTACTTTTCATCCCGCAACCCGCTTGTTGCTTGCAGGAACCAGTCCACCACGAAATTCACGGACACGGTAAGGAGAGCAATCGCGCCGGCCGGAAGTAGCGGGGTGACATCGCCGTAGGTGATCAGGGTCGCGTTCTCGCGCACCATTGATCCCCAATCGGCCGTCGGCGGCTGAATACCGACGCCGAGAAACGACAGCGCCGCAACTGTCAGGAACACGAAGCAGAATCGCAAGCCGAACTCGGCGACCAGTGGCGGCATGACATTGGGAAGGATTTCCTTGGCGATGATCCATTTCGGTCCCTCGCCGCGTAATCGTGCCACCTCGACATATTCCATCACCGCCACGTTAAGCCCGACGGCGCGAGAAAGCCGAAAGACCCGGGTGGAATCCAGAAGCGCAATGATGACAATCAGGCTGGTGATCGACGAGCCGAAGATCGTCAGCAGCACCAGCGCGAAGATCAGACTCGGGATTGACATCAGCACGTCTACCGCACGCGATAATATCTGGTCGAGCCACCCCCTGTACAATGCGGCAAGAAGGCCGAGCGAGACGCCGACCGCGAAGGACAGCAACGTGGTCGCCACCGCGATAGCGATGGTGTTGCGCGCACCGTAGATCAAGCGGGTGAGCATGTCGCGGCCGAGCTGATCGGTTCCCAGTTTGAACTCCTGGCTCCACGGCGCGAAGGCTTCGCTGAAAACCTGCGTCTCGCCATATGGGGCTATCCAGTGCGCGAAAACCGCAACAAAGACGTAGCCGAGGATCACGACGATGCCGAACCACGCGCTGAACGGTGCCTTCTTCAGCGCAGTTTTCGCCCGGGTGGCACGCGAGCGCCTCAGCCTCCGAACCGCCGCGACAGAGTCGGATCTGGTCATCGTGGGTGCAAGAGCCTGGGATTGGTGGCGATGGAAATAACGTCGGCTAGCAAGTTGAGAAGGATGTAAGTCGCGGCGAAAATCAGGGCGCAGGCCTGGACAACCGGAACATCCCTGGATTTCACCGCGTCAACCATCAGTTGGCCGATGCCGGGGTAGACGAACACTACCTCGACCACGACCACTCCGACGATGAGATACGCCAGGTTGAACGCCACCACAGTGACGATCGGAGCCCAGGCATTGGGCAGGGCATGCCTCAGCACGATCACGATCGGGGACATTCCCTTGAGGCGCGCCATATCGATGTAGGGGCTTGCCAGCATGTTGATGATGGCCGCTCGGGTCATGCGCATCATGTGGGCCACGATTACGAGCGTAAGGGTGATTGCCGGCAGGGCCACTTTCCAGAGATGCTCCCAAAATGGCGTCTGATCGTTCACATTCGACAATGTCGGAAATTTAGGAACCGCATTGAGCGCCCAGTTCAGCGAGACAGTGAGCCAATGAGGCAGCGTTTGAGCGAAATCGGATCCGATGAACGTGTCGCGCGAGATCACCAGGTAGGCGAGCATATAGGCGACGAAAAATTCCGGGAATGAAATGGTTGTCAGTGTCGCGACATTCACCAGCCGGTCGAACCAGCCGTTGCGGTACAGCGCAGCCAGAATGCCAAGCCCTAAGGCCAGCGGAACGGCTATCAGCGCCGTCACCGCTGCAAGGAACATCGTGTTGTAGAGGCGGGGTGCGATGATCTCGGCCACGGTACGCCGATATCCGGTGCGGCTCGCAAACGAAGAGCCGAAATCGCCATGGAGCATCTGGGCGACCCAAACGAAGTAGCGCTCGACAGGCGGACGATCGATGCCGATTTCCCGCTGGAACGCGGCGACCGTTTCGGGCGTCGCCGATTGCCCAAGCGTGGCCTTGGCGAAGTCGCCTGGAAGCATTGCGATCGCAGAGAAGATGATGATGGACACGATGAACAAAGTGACCAGGCCGAGGCCAAGGCGCTGCAGGACCGTTCTTGCGACGGGGTTCATGTGCGTGGCGTTTCCCTTTGGGCGGCAGCCCTGCACTCGGAGTAAGCCGGCCGGAGCCACAAGACCATCGCGGCTCCGGCCCGCCATCTCATGCCGTGGCGATCCACCAGCGTTCGGCCATTTTCAGTCCATCGTTCTCCCAGTTGGGCGCCACATCACCGTGTGCGAGCTTTTTGGATTGCGCGCTGACGAAATTGTTGAAGACCAGCACGATGCTGCCGCCGTCATCGTGGGTTAACTGCTGCATCTCGGCATACATCGCCGCTCGCTTGGCCTCGTCCGTCTCGGCGCGCGCCTGGACAAGCAATTCGTTGAAGTGGGGATTTTTCCAGAAAGACTCATTCCAACTGGAGTCGGCGGCGAAGGCTTGCGTGAACATCCAGTCGGCCGTGGCCCGACCGCTCCAATAGGAAGCGCACCAGGGTTTCTTCAGCCAGACATTGTCCCAATAAGCGTCCTCGGCCTCACGCACGACATTTACGTCGATGCCGCATTGGGCCGCCGTTTCGCGAATGAGCGAAGCCGCGTCCACGGCGCCGGCAAAAGCGGCATCGGCGACCGAGAGATCCACTTTCAGGTTCTCCATTCCGGCCTTTTTCAGGTAGTGCTTTGCTTTTTCCGGATCGAAGCTGTGTTGCGGTTGCGGATCTTTGGCGAATTTGATGGCCGGCGCGATGGGGTTGTCGTTGGCCACAGTAGCGTGGCCAAGAAAAATCTTGTCGACGATTTCTTGGCGATTGATCGCCCATTTCAACGCCATTCGCACGTCCGGATTATCAAACGGCGCCATCGTGACATTCATCGGCAAGGTATAGTGCCCGTAGCCAGTGACTTCGACGATTTCCACCTTGGGATTGCGTTTCAACATGCCGAGGGTCTTCAGGTCGGCGCGGCCGATATAGTCCACCTCCCCCGTGGACAGCGCCGCCATGCGGGCGGCAAGATCCGTGATTGCGATGAACTCCACCTCGTCGAGATAGGGCTTGCCATTCTTGAAGTAGTTTGGATTGCGCTTGAGTTTGGCCGAAACACCGGGCTGGAAATTCTCGAGGACGAAAGCACCGGTGCGAACGCCTGAAGCCCAATCCGCCTTGCCGTCCTTGGCCGGCATGATGACCAGATGGTAGTCACTCATAATGTAAGGGAAATCGGCGTTGCCGTCCTTGAGCGTGAAGACCACCGTTTCCGGGCCGTCCGCCTTGACGTCGGCGACGGAGTCCAACAGCGATTTCGCCGCCGATTTGGTGTCCTTGCCCATGTGATATTGCAAGGAGGTCACGACGTCATCCGCCGTCACGGTCTTGCCGTTATGAAAGGTTGCGCCTTTGCGCAGCTTGAAGGCCCAGGTTTTGGCCCCATCCGAAGTTTCAAAGCTCTCGGCGAGGTCCGGTTGGACATTGCCTTTGGCGTCGACCTCGGTGAGGCTGTTGGACAGCGAGCCCGAAAAAGCGGTTTGTGTGAACGTGTCGGGGTAGCCGGCCGGATCGATCGAATCCGTCGTCGCGCCATGAGCCATGCCGAGCTTGGCGAAGCCGCCCTGCATCGGTTCGGCCCGCGCCGTGCTCACGAACAGCCGGTCGGCGGCGGCAACGGTCAGGCCCGCGGCCAGCCCAAGATGAATGAAGTCGCGGCGGGAAACCTTGCCGCCTCCGATCAGGCTTTGCGCGATACCAAGCTTGTATTCAGATTCTGACATTTGACTCTCCCATTGCGGAGTTCTCCGCGTTATTTCTCGTCAAGCACCGGCGAACAAATCTGCTTATTGGCTCCCGCCACCTTTCCTTCGAATTTTTCCAATCCCAATCGGCTTGCGCCAATCAGGCCGTCACGTAGATGCCGCCGGCTTCGACGGTGACTGGAAATGTGCGCGCGCGAACGGAGGGATCGACCAAGGCCGCGCCCGACTTGATGTCGAACTCCCAGCCGTGCCAGGCGCATCGAACGATCTCGTTTTCGCGATGATAGATGAATTGCGCCTGTTCAACGGGCGCGGTTGTGCCGCATTGCGGCCCCTCGCAAAGCGGAGCGCCGCGGTGCGGACAGACATTGAGCAGCGCGTGGAATGAATCTCCGATGCGGAAAATCCCGACGGAAAGGCTGCGGATCTTGGCGATGAACGGAGACCCTGTTTCGATCTCGTCGACGCGGCAGATATAGGTCTTCTCGGGCATCGTATGCTTCCTCAGGCGGCATTCGCGGCTTGCGCGCGGGGGATGCGTTTGTAGACTTCCAGCGCGTTCAGTCCCATGATCTTGCTCTTCCAGGCAGGAGGGATTTGCAGCGTGTTGGCATCGTCGTAATCCCAGTGCGGATAGTCCGATGCGAACATCAGCGTGTTTTCGCCGTCCATCGCCTCGAGCGTGGACCAGAGATGTTGGATGTTTGCAGGCTGCTCCAGCGGCTGCGTGGAAAAGCGGATGTTGCGCCGGCAATATTCAGACGGCAGCATCTTCAGCCATGGCGTCTCCTTGCGCAGCGCTTTGTAGTCGGCGTCCAGGCGCCAAAGGACCGACGGAACCCAGGCGACGCCGCACTCGATGATCACGAAGTAGAGGTCCGGCCATTTCTCGAAGACGCCATGGGCGATCATGCTTGCCACGTGCGACATCGCCGACATGTGCAGAATGGCATGCGTTTCCCAGAAGAATGTCGTCGGGGCAGGAGCAATGGCAGTTGAATTCACGCCGCCATGCCCGCCCAGATGAATGGCGAATGGCAACCCCACTTCCGCGCAGGCTTCGTAGATCGGATGGTAAAACGGGTCGCCATACGGCTTGACGGACCCCTGGGAGGCGAGAACCTGGACCATGCGCGGATGACTGCCAAGACGGCGTATCTCGGCGGCAGCGAGCTTCGGATCCTGTGGCGCGATGATGATCGAGCCCATGAAACGATCGTCTTTCGGCAACCATTGATCGATCTGATAATCGTTGTAAGCGCTGACCAGAGCGCTGGCATAGTAAGGGTTAGCCAGGGTCGACGCCTCGATAGGCTCATCGCCGGTCAGGATCGCCACGTCGACTTTGTATTTGTCGAGGTGCTTCTCTTTCATGATGAGATAGTTGTCGGCTTCCGTTTTCGGACGGATGTCCTTGCGGGAGAAGTCCTGCGGGTGGAACCAGGGCCGATGACCATGCGGAAAGGCGCCAACGGGGCCTGTTTTCTCGCCCTCGATGAACATGTCTTTCCACAAGCCGGAGAGATAGGGCTCCAACACGGTGGCGCTTGACCAGTAATTATGACAGTCGCAGTCCACTATGAACACTTCTTCCGCTCCGTATCCGTACCTCGTCCCGGCGGCGCTGCCGGCCGCTGATCTGCTGCAGCTTCCGCCTTGAGTATTGTTTGATCAAGCTTATGATACGTCGAATATGATCGAGTTTTTCGATTGGAGATTTCATGCAACTTGATCACATCGAGACCTTTCTCGACATCATCGAATCGAGAAACTTCAATCGCACCGCGGATCGGCTAGGATTGACCCAGTCGACGATCAGCACCCGCATCAAGAACCTCGAGAGCGCAATCGGGTCCGAACTGTTCCAGCGCGGACGCGCCGGGGCGGAGCCGACCGCCGCAGGGCGCCGGTTCGAAGCTTATGCAAGATCCTTGCTGTCCACATGGTCGCAGGCTCGCCACGATGTCCGGGCGTTCAATCGTTTCGAAGGCACCTTGCGCGTCGCCGCGCAGGTCGGGATGACCCGCTCGGTTTTGCCGGGTTGGGTGGAGACGCTGTGTCAGGCTCTTCCCAAATCGTCGATCCATGTCGAGTCGGATTATTCAAACCAGATGGTCAGCGACCTAAGCATGGGAAATCTCGACATCGCAGTGCTTTACGCTCCGCGATACCTACCCGAAATCTCCTATGAGCATTTGATGGTTGAGGAATATGTGATGGTTTCCACGGTGGCCAGAACCCTCTCCGAGGTCGATCCCGAAACCTACATTCGTCCGGGCTATACGGTCCTGCTGGAGAAGGCCCATGCCGAATTGCTCGGCGAGTTGGCGATCTGTCGCCTTTCCATGGGATCGGAAACCTTGGCGGAGATGATGCTACGGCGCACGGGCGGCACCTGCTATATGAGAAGTGACGATGCGCGCAGGTTCGCCCTCGAACGCCCATCGTTCATCGTCGAAGGCGCTCCGACGCTGCATCAGCCGGTACACACGGCCATCCTGGCGCGCCGCAAACACGAACCGATCATCCGCAAGGGAATCCGCGCCCTTCACGTTGCCGTGATGTCACTGGATATGTAATCGAAATAATCGATCATAACTTGGGAGGGATGCTTCTGTTGCGGGGGGCCTGGAACTGGCATCTTGGCTCGACTTCAAACCGAGATGAATGATGAACGCACACGTTTCCTTTGGGGCCCCCGACCTCCTCCCGATGAGGCGTCATCGGCAATGGGCACAAACCACATCGCAGCTTGTACTCTGCCGTCGTGTAATCGAGGAAACGCCCGATGTGAAAACCTTCGTTTTCACATCCCCGACGGATCGGATGTTCTGCTTCAGCGCGGGCCAGTATGTGCTCGTGCACCTTAAGATCGAGGGTGCCGCGGTGACGCGCTCCTACTCTGTTTCGTCACCACCGACGCGACCGCTCGACCTGCAGATCACGGTGAAGCGAACACCGGGCGGCCTGGTTTCGAATTGGCTCCACGACAATTTGGGGGCGGGCGACGAGATCGAGATCGAAGGGCCGCTCGGCTCATTCAATCTCGATGACCTGCCATATGAAAAGCCGCTCTTCCTTTCGGGCGGCAGCGGGATAACGCCGGTGATGTCCATGCTGCGTGCGCTTACCGACCGCGCGGCCGACCAGGATATCTCATTCGTTCATAGTGCCAGAACGCCTGGTGACATAATCTTTCGAGGGGAATTGGACGCACTTGCCTCTCGCTTTCCCAACGTAAAAGTAACGTGCGTTTGTAGCCAGGAAGATCCCACCTGGAGGGGGCCGACTGGCAGAATAGACAGCCAGATGCTGCTGACCCTCGTTCCCGATCTCCACAACCGCACTATCTTTGCCTGTGGCCCTGAAGCGTACATGAAAGCCGCACGTGCCTGCCTGGATGCGATTGGCGTGGCTCCGTCGCGGTACCACCAGGAGAGCTTCGGCGGCGTCAGCAGCCCTCAGTTGGAACCGGCCTCGACAATACCATCTTCGGTCCGTTTCGTCCGCTCCGGGATCGTGCATAACTGCTTGCCCGGAGAGACGCTGCTGGAGGCGGCACGCCAATGTGGCGTCTACGTCCCAACCGCCTGCCAGCAGGGAGTTTGCGGCACATGCCGCATCGCCAAGTTGTCCGGCGAAGTCGCCATGGAGGATCTCGGCGGTCTGGCCCCTGAAGAGAAGTCGGCCGGCTATGTCCTGGCATGTTGCAGCCGCCCGCAAGGAACGGTTTTGCTCGATCTTTAACCCCGGGTGCTTGGTTCAGCATTGAAGCCGGCGCAGTAGTGTTGAACTGCCGGTGAAGGCGTTGCCGGCGTAGCGGACTGATGCCCATCGACCCCAGCCGATATTGCTCAGAAGTCGAGAGCGACCATCATGCCGCGGACTTCGGCCATTTCCAGCAGCAGGTCTTGCAGTCTTTCGTCCAGCGCGGCACCGGTCAGCGCCAGAAGCTCGGTGATGCTCTCTCTCATCGATATGACGGCAGCGCCTGTCTTCTCGGCGAGCAGCCGACCGATGGCAGCTCGGATCAGGTCGTCCTGATCAGACATCGCTTCACCTCCCGACGCACTGCAACCTCCCCTTGCTTTCCATGCCTCACCGCCGCTTTCGACAACAGGGCGTGATTTCCCATACGGTATGATTTTCGATGCGACATCAGGCACCTTTGCTCATGCCAGCAGACCGTCTCGATGGGCCCGCCAGTCGTTCAACACCGACAATGAGGGCAGCAGCGAAAAAGGGCCGGGCTGGACCGTTTCAACCGCTGCAAGCAGCGCCAGCGGCACTTCGTGCCTATAAAGCCCAATGCACACGCCCCCTTCGACCGTTGCCGGCAATTCCGTGATTGTGTCGAAAATCGAAAACGTACCCGTTGGCTCTTCCACGATTTCGAAACGCCCCACCCGAAACCTCCCTCTGCACAAAAGTAGCGACCAACGCGGACATCCCCAACCGGTTCCCTGAGGCCGGCACTTTTTTTCGCGCCTTGGTTGTAGCGCATACCGCCAGGACAGTCATGCCCGCAGGGCGCACAGTCAAAATCGCTACGCACATTTTAAATCTTGACGCGTGTCAATTTTTTATAAAACATGCGCAAACGCTGGCATGGCATCGGCCGGCGCTCTGGGAGGAGCAATGCCTGACGTCGAAAGCGCCCGAACCTGGGCTGCAGTCCACATCCCAAGCGGGCAGCATTCTGTTGGCGAGACCCATCGCGCTAGGCGCCGGGTCGCTTGCGTGCCGTCTAACATTGCAGTCGCCGGACAGCGACATTGATGCAGCCCATAAAACAATCAGGAGGAGGAAAACCATGCGTATGTTCAATTGCCTGAAGCTTGGCACGAACTTGCTTGGCGCAGGCATACTTGCAGCCATCGTCGCAGCGCCCGCCCATGCCGAGGATACGGCGAAAGTCGCGGCCATCGTCAAAGGCCTCGACAATCCGTTCTTCCAGACCATGCAGAAGGGCATCGAGGAGCAGGCCAAGGCAAACGGCGTGAATGTCAGCGTCCAGGCCGCCGCCAACATGGGTGACGCCACCGGCCAGGCCGACCGCCTGACCGCCATGGCCATGCAGGATTTCGATTGCTACCTGGTCAACCCGATCAGCGTCTCCAATCTCGTCCAGGCGCTGGTGCCGGTCGCCCAGAAGAAGAAGCCGATCGTCAACATCGACTCGACCATCGACCCCGAGCAGGCCAAGGCCGCCGGCTTTGCCGTCTCGACCTATATCGGCACCGACAATGTCGCCGCCGGCGCGCTGGCCGGCGAAGAGATGCTGAAGCTGGTGCCGAAGGGCTCCAAGGTCGCGCTGGTCGCCGGCATCGTCGGCGATGTCGGCTCCAACGCCCGCATCAAGGGCTTCAAGCAGGCGGTGGAAGGTAAACTCGACATCGTGGTGATGGTCAGCGCCGACTGGGATCGCGAAAAGGCGCTGACCGCCGCAACCGATATCCTCGCTGCCCATCCGGACCTCGCCGGCTTCTTCGCCGCCAACGACATCATGGCACTCGGCGTCGAGCGCGCCGTGCGGACCTCGGGCAAGGACGTCAAGGTGATCGGCCTCGACGGCATCGTCGATGCGCTGAAGTCGATCGCATCAGGCGAACTCACCGCCACCGTCGCCCAATATCCCTATGTCGTCGGCGCCATGGGCCTCGAGGCCTGTGCAGTGGCCGCCAAGGGCAAGGAACTGCCGGCCAACGTGCCAGCACCGGTGCTGTTGATCAACAAGGACAATGCCGAAGCCTCGCTGAAGAATTTTCCGCGTCCGGGCGGCGACTATCCCGATCCCTTCCGCGAGATGCTGAAGTGAGCACACCTGCAGACAACGCGCCCGCCGCCCATTCGGCGGGTGCGGAGGAGAGCCGTCCCTCCCTGGCGGCTCTCCTCCTCGATCCCTCCTTCTGGGCCGACTGGGCATCCGTCGTCGGCCTGGTCGGCCTCGTCATCGTCTTCGGCATCGCCCAGCCGGTCTTTCTCAGCGTCGCCAATCTGCAGGCGCTGTTGCTGGCGGCTGCGATCCTGGTCGTGCTGTCGATCGGCCAGACCTTCGTCATCGCCACCTCGGGCATCGACCTGTCGCTGGCGGCCGCCGTCATGCTCGGCGCCATCATCCTCGGCCTCGTCAATGCCGCCGACTACGGCATCTTCATCGCCTGCATGCTCGCGGTTCTCGCCACCAGCGCCGTCGGCTTCCTCAACGGGCTGATCATTACGGCAGGCAAGATCCCCGACTTCGTGGTGACGCTCGGCACGCTGTCGGGCATCACCGGGCTTGGGCTCATCCTGTCGGGCGGCGAACCGACCATGGTCGGCTCGACCTTCCTGCTCAGGCTCGCCTCGGGCTCGTTCGGACCGTTCGGCTATCCGGTCTGGGTAGCGATCGCAGCCGTCATCGTCGCCCATATCGCGCTCTACCACACGCGCTTCGGCGTGCATCTGCTGGCGACCGGCGGCCAGGCTGAAAGTGCCGGCGCGCTGGGCATCCGCACCAACCGGGTCAAGATCGCCGCCTATACGATTTCCGGTCTCTGCGCCGGCATCGCGGCCATTCTCCTGGTCGCCCGCATCGGCTCGGCCGAACCGCAGATCAACACCAGCCTGCTCTTGAATTCGGTGGCGGCGGTGGTGCTGGGCGGCGTCAGCCTGTTCGGCGGCCGCGCCAGCATTCTGGGACCGGCGATCGGCGCGCTGATGCTCACAGCACTCGTCAACGGCCTGACCTTGCTCAACGTCTCGGCTTTCTACCAACCGCTTGCCGTGGGGGCCATCGTGGTGCTGGCGGCGCTGATCATGCGGTATCAGAAATGAGCGCTCCCCATCATATCCCCGCCACTGAGGCGATCATCGCCTGCGAAGGGCTGAGCAAGCATTTCGGCGGCATCCGCGCCTTCACCGACGTCGCCTTCCAGGCCCGTCGCGGCGAGGTCACCGCCGTCATCGGCGACAATGGCGCCGGCAAGTCGACGCTGATCCGCAGCCTGGTCGGCGTGCATCAGCCGGACACCGGCAATTTGTTCTTCGACGGACGGGCGCGGCCCTTCGCCAATCCCGACGAGGCACGCAAGGCCGGCATCGAGACCGTGCACCAGAACCTGGCGCTGATCGACGAACTGACGGTCGCGCAGAACCTGTTCCTCAACCGCGAGATCGTGCGCCGCATCGGCCCGTTCGCTTTCCTCGACCGCAAGGCGATGAAGCGCGAGGCCCGCTTAATGCTGTCGCGGCTGTCGATCAACGTGCCGTCGATCAACCAGCGTGTGCGGCGTCTGTCGGGCGGCCAGCGGCAGGCGATCTCGATCTGCCGCGCTGTCGGCTCCGGCGCCAAGCTGGTGGTGATGGACGAACCGACGGCGGCGCTCGGCGTGCAGGAGACGGCCAATGTCGAGGCGCTGATCCGGCGCCTGCGCGAGCAATCCGTCAGCGTCATCCTGGTCAGCCACAATTTCGATCAGGTCCGCCGCCTGTCCGACCAGATCTGGGTGATGCGGGCGGGAAAGATGGCGGCGACCGTGCGCGCTTCCGAAACGTCCGGAAATGAGCTCGTCGCGCTGGTAACCGGCGCGGCATAGTCCTGCAGCATCAGACTTGAAATCAAAGGGAGTTCGCCTGTGGCACCAATTCGTGTCGGACTGATAGGTCTTGGAGAGGTCGCGCAGTCGATCCATCTGCCTGTGCTGGGCGATCAGCGCGACCGCTGGGTGATCGCGGGCGTGTACGACGTGTCGCCCAGCCTGATGTCACTCGTCACCTCCGAATTTGCGACGGCAAAGGCCTTCGACACGGCCGAGGCGCTGATTAATTCGCCCGACATCGACGCTGTGTTCGTGCTGTCATCCGACGATACCCACAGCCGCTTCGTGCGGGCGGCGATTGCTGCCAACAAACATATCCTGCTGGAAAAGCCCGCTTGCCTCACGGTGCGCGAAATCGACGATCTGCTGGCGCTGATGCCGGGCTACGACAAGACCCTGTTCGTCGGCTATATGCGCCGCTATGCGCCCGCCTATCTGGCCGCCAGGGACGAGCTGCCCGCCTTCGCCGACATCACCCATGTCCGCATCTTCGACCTGATCTCGGAGGGCCGGCATTTCCTCAAGAAGAGCCAGAACGTCCTTTACCCCCAGGACATCGACCCTGCCCTGCTGGCGCGTGGCGCAAGCGAACGCGACGCGCTGATCCGCGAGGTGGTGGGCGCCGACGCGCCGGCCGATCTGGTGCGCGCCTATCGCGGGCTGACGGCACTTTCCTCGCACCACATTTCGGCGATGCGTGGGCTGATCGGCGAGCCGACGCGCGTGCTGGCCGCGCACCGCACCAACGGCGGCGCCAACACATCAGTCACCTTCGACTACGGCCATTTCGCCTGTCTCTACGACGCGGTGGTCGACGATCTCGGCTTATTCGACGCCATGATCGAGGTGCGCTCGAACAACAGGCGGGTGCGCATCATCTACGACACGCCCTACATCCGCAGCCTGCCGACGCGGCTGGAGGTCACCGATGCCGGCCCGTTCGGCCCGGTGACGAAAACCCTCGGGCCTCTCTACGGCGATGCTTTCTCGAAAGAACTCGAGACTTTCCACCGCCACATCACCCAAGGCACAAAGCCGCTGACCGACCTCGCCGATTCCCGCCGCGACCTGGCGCTGATGGCCGAGATCATCGAGCGGATGAAGGAGAGTGGCGGGCGCTGAGGCGCTGCCTGCCGCCTACTTCCCACAGTGATGATCGTTGATCTTGTTCAACGCATTCGCGTCGGGTCCGACGCGATGATAGGAGCACGCGCCGGCTGCTGTCGTGACCAACTGCTGATCGTAGTAGCGCGGGCCGCCGAACAGGATGTCGATGAGATCGCCTTCGGCGGGAACGTAGCGTTCGGAGTGGACCCGGCGGTCGTGATACCGGTCGCCAGCGAAAGCCGGGGCGCAAACGCTTGAGCCCATGGCGACAGCGAGAGCTAGGATCGCAACGCATTTCGTGGTCATCGCCAATACCCTCCTGGCCATTTCCGGAATCACACCATACATCCAAAACCGCCAGCCGGACAAAAGTTCCGGAGATGACCGCGATAGGCTCTTGCCGAAGCCAGCTGCCTCGCTCATCCATGGTGCGTGGAAATGTGGGACCCGTGATGACCGATGCCGGCTTTCATCTCGTCGAAGCGACGATCGACCAATTGCGCCGCGCGCTCGATGACGGCACCGTCACCAGCGTCGAACTGGTCGGGGCGTATCTCAGGCGCATCGCGCATTTCGACCGGCACGGCATCAGCCTCAATGCCGTCCCGTTGCTCAACCCTGGCATGTTCGAGGAGGCTGCCGCCTCCGACCAGCGCCGCCGCAACGGCACCGTGCTCGGGCCACTCGACGGCATCCCCTACACCGCCAAGGACAGCTACAAGGTATCAGGCCTGACGGTCGCCGCCGGCTCGCCGGCCTTCGAGCATCTCATTGCCAATGAGGACGCCTTCACCATCGCCCGGCTGCGGGCCGGCGGCGCGGTGCTGATCGGGCTGACCAACATGCCGCCGATGGCCAATGGCGGCATGCAGCGCGGCGTCTATGGCCGCGCCGAAAGTCCGTACAATGGCGACTATCTCACCGCCGCCTTCGCATCGGGCTCATCCAATGGCTCCGGCACAGCGACAGCGGCCAGCTTCTGCGCCTTCGGGCTTGGCGAGGAAACCTGGTCGTCCGGCCGCGCGCCGGCCACCAACAATGCGCTGGTCGCCTATACGCCGTCGCGCGGTGTCATTTCGGTGCGCGGCAACTGGCCGCTGGTCCCGACCATGGATGTCGTCGCGCCGCACACGCGCAGCGTCCCCGACATGCTCGAACTGCTCGACGTGATTGTCGCCGACGACCCCGAGACGCACGGCGATTTCTGGCGCGCGCAGCCCTGGGTCAAGCTGCCGAAAAGCTCCGACGTGCGGCCGCCGCGCTATACCGACCTCACACTGGCGGGGTCGTTGAAAGGCATGCGGCTTGGCGTGCCCAGAATGTATATCGGCCGCGACACCGAGGCCGACAAGCCGATCGAAACCCGCGCCTCGGTACTTGCCCTGTGGGAGCAGGCGGCGGCCGATCTGAGGCGGCTTGGCGCCGAGGTGATCGAGGTCGATTTTCCCGTCGTCTCCAACTATGAACGCGACCGCCCCGGCGCGCGCAGCATGGTCGAGCGCGGGCTGGTGCCCCCAGAGTTCGCCGAGCGCGAGCTCTGGGACCTCTGCATCTGGGGCTGGGACGACTTTTTGCGCGCCAATGCCGATCCGGCGCTTCCCGATCTCGTCTCGGTCGATGGCCCAAAGATCTTCCCGCAACCGCCCGGCACGCTGTCCGACCGATACGAAGGCGGCTTCGACCTGAGGGTATATGTCGAGCGGGCACGGTCCGGCGTCACGCCCCTCGTGGACATTCCAACGCTGGAAGAGGGACTGAAGGGACTGGAAGCGACAAGGCGGATCGATTTCGAGGACTGGCTGGACGCGCAAGGCATCGACGCCGTGGTGCTGCCCGCCGCTGCCGATGTCGGGCCGGCCGATGCAGACATCGACGAGGCGTCCGCCGCCTTTGCCTGGCGCAATGGCACCTGGGTCGCCAACGGCAATCTGGTCTGGCGCCATTTCGGCATCCCCACCGTCACCGTGCCGATGGGTACGATGGCCGATATCGGTATGCCGGTCGGCCTGACTTTCGCCGGCAAGGCCTATGACGACGAAAGGCTGCTGCGCATGGCCGGCGATTTCGAACGCTCCACGCAGCGCCGCACCCGCCCGCCGCGCACGCCAGAACTTGCCGCCGATGTGTTTTCAGGCCGCCCCGCCCGAGCCGACAGCAAGGCGTCAGCGTTCGCCATCACGCTTGCCGCCGAGACGCGGCCTTTCGGCGATCAGGACGAGATCGTCATCACGCTCGACCTGCCAAATGAGGTGTCTGGGACGGCCTGCCTCAAGGTACATGTCAACGGAGAGGCCGTCGCGCTGCAGCGAAGCGGTGCGCGCTTCAGCGGGCACGCGCTCATTCCGGCCGCCGAGCATCAGCGCTTCCACAGCGTCTGGCGTGGCTCCTACGGTTCGATCGTCACAGCGGTGGTGTGGCTGGAGGATGGGCGCAGCGCCGGCGCCTATCTGGTTACGGGCGGGATTGGGTGAGGTTGCGCAATTCGTGCCTTAAGCCTCCCCGAATTCGTCATCCTAGGGCGGAGCAAGGAGCGAAGCGACGCGGCGCAGACCCTAGGATCCATGCCAGGACTGTGACCGAAGAATGCATCGGTCCAGAGCAATTGAGGTCAACTTTTCTTTCCAGATGCAGCGATTGCGACTGAAAGTTCTCCACCGTCGCACCGCACGGAAGTCGCGGCATGGATCCTAGGGTCTTCGCCACGTCGCTTCGCGACTGCTACGCCCTAGGATGACGAAGCGTGGGGTTCGCAAAAGTGTCGTCAATCAACGATCGCCAACCTCTCGCAGTTCTGGCAGCGCCGTTCCCCTCGTCATCCACTTGCAAAGCGACTCTCGACATAGGCCAGGTCCCGCTGAATGACATCCCGCTTGTCTTGCGACAGACCGCCAAGCAGCTTTTCATCGAGATATCCTGCTCGAATAAGCTGCGCGAACACGAAGAGAAGCTGCGAATAGCGATAGTCGAACGTGCGATCGATTTCCCGTCGCTGTTCACGCAAATAGCCTTCGAGCTCCCACATCTCGGAGGGCTGCGTCACCGCACTCGCCTTGCTTTTGAAGTCGGCCATCGTCTTTGCGAGCGCCGCCTCAAGAGCGGTATCGAAGGCATGGCGCGCGAGCTTCTTTTCGGATCCGGACCACTCGAAATCACTCATTTGATATCTCCATGGATGCCCTGTGAATTCAACCCAGGTTTTCACGAAAACGTGCCTGCTGCTACCCCCGCGCCGCCCAAAGCAAACCCCGCTCCACCATCAGCGCCATTTCCGGCACCGCGAACTCATCCGCCGTGTGACCAAGGGAACTGTAGAAAACCTTCCCCGCCCCATAGCGCCGTTTCCAGACGACCGGCATGACGACGCCGCCTATCCCCGGAAAATGCGCGTCGGTGAAGGTGGTGGTCGCCAGCACCTCGTTGCTTGGGTCGACATGCATGTAATATTGCTCCGACCGGTAGGCGAAATCGCTGATACCTTTTGTGATCGGATCGTCCGGCCGGGTGATGGCGACGTGATAGTCGATGATGTTGCCGGGATGCGCGACCCATTGACCGCCGGTCATGAACTGATAGTCGGGCTCGTTGCGGAAACTGTCGCCCATCGTCCCGTGGAAACCGCCGAGTCCGCTCCCCCCGAGAACCGCATGCGTCAGGTTCTGCAGTTCGGTCTTCTCGATCGTCGACATGGTGATGACGGGCACGATGAGATCGAATGACGACAGCTCCGGATCGGCGAACATCGCCGTGCCCTCGCCCAACGTGACGTCGAAGCCGTTTCGCTCAAGCAAGGTGCGAACGATCTTCGCGCTCTGCTCCGGCGTATGGCCCTCCCAGCCGCCCCAGGCGATCAAGGCCTTCTTTGGCATGGTGTACCTCCCTTGGAGCACTCCGCTTCGATCGATCCGGCGTCAGCGCCAGCCCAGAGCCGGCGCGACATGGGTCAGGATCGCCTCGATGACATGCGCATTATAGTCGACGCCGAGCTGGTTCGGAACGGTGAGCAGCAGCGTGTCGGCCTCGGCGATCGCCTCGTCCTGCGCCAATTCCTTGATCAGCACATCCGGCTCAGCCGCATAGCTGCGCCCGAAGATCGCCTTGGTGTTCTCCTCGATGAAGCCGATCTGGTCGCGGCTTTCGTTGCCGCGGCCGAAATAGGCACGGTCGTGATCGTCGACCAGCGCGAAGATGCTGCGGCTGACCGAGACGCGCGGCTCGCGCTTGTGGCCGGCCGCCTTCCAGGCCTCGCGATAGATGCGGATCTGCTCGGCCTGCTGGATGTGGAACGGCTTGCCGCTCTCGTCGAATTTGAGCGTCGAGCTCTGCAGGTTCATGCCGAGCTTGGCCGCCCATTCCGACGTGGCGTTGGTAGCCGCACCCCACCAGATCCGCTCGCGCAAACCCTCCGAATGCGGCTCGAGGCGCAAGAGGCCGGGCGGATTGGGGAACATCGGCCGCGGATTGGGCTGGGCGAACCCCTCGCCCCGCAGCGTCTCGAGGAATACCTCGGCATGATGCCGCGCCATGTCGGCGTCGCTTTTGCCTTCCGGTGGCGCGTAGCCAAAATGGCGCCAGCCATCGATCACCTGCTCGGGCGAGCCACGGCTGATGCCAAGCTGCAGGCGGCCGCCGGCGATGATGTCGGCGGCACCGGCATCTTCCGCCATGTAGAGCGGATTCTCATAGCGCATGTCGATTACTGCAGTGCCAATCTCGATGCGGCTGGTCTTGGCGCCAACGGCGGCCAGCAGCGGGAACGGCGAAGCGAGTTGGCGGGCGAAATGATGCACGCGGAAATACGCCCCATCCGCGCCAAGCTGTTCGGCGGCGACGGCGAGGTCGATGGATTGCAAAAGCGCGTCCGATGCCGAGCGCACTTGCGATTGCGACGAGGGCGTCCAGTGCCCGAACGACAGGAAACCGATTTTCTTCATAGCCATGCGATATAAGGATGCGCGTCAGGCTTCAATGCCAAAGAGATTTTTCGACGCACCCGATCAAGGCTCATGCATCGCTGTTTTCGAAGGCGCCGATGCCTTGTGCGATAAGGTTGGTCGCCATGACCAATGAGACGATTGCCGCGGAATTGAAGACGACGACCCACCATTTGCCGCCGGTCAGGAAGCCGTAGCCGTCGGCGACGGCCAGTCCCCAGTCGGCCGATGGCGGCTGGATGCCGAGGCCGAGAAAGCTCAGCGTCGCGATCGAAAAGAACGCGTAGCCCAGCCTTGTGACCAGCTCGATCAAGATCGTTTCCCTGATGTTGGGCAGTATCTCCAGAAACATGATGGCGAGCGGGCCCTCGCCGCCAAGCCGCGCAGCGCTGACATAGTCGCGCTCCTTCTGCTCGCGCACGGCGGCGCGGACGGTGCGAGCCACCAGCGGCGCGTAGGCGATGCCGATCACCAGGATGACGGTCAGGTTCGACGGGCCGATCGCCACCAGCGTCATGGTGACGAGAACAATGAACGGAAACGCCATCAGCGTATCGAGCAGCCGCGCGCCGATGGCATCGACCAGGCCGTCGAAATAGCCGAGCACCAGACCGATGATGCTGCCGGCGGCAACGCCGGCCAGCGTCGCCAGCGGCGCAACCAGCAGGATATCGCGCGATCCGACGACTATGCGGGACAGCACGTCGCGGCCGAGATGATCGGTGCCGAACCAGTGCAGCGCATCGGGCGGCGTCAGCATCGCCAGAAAATCCTCGGCATAGGGATCGTAGGGAACGAAGAGGTTGCCGAACAGTGCGCAAACGACCCAGAACAGAAGCAGCAGCGATCCGACCACGACCGACGGGGCCAGTCCGGAGAAAACACTGCGGATCCTGCGCACTGCCGGAAAGCCGGCCACCGCGCGCCGTGGTGCGGGAAACTCCGCCAGATCCGTCATGGCGAGGTCCGGCGGCGTTGCCGCGGATCGAGCAGCGCCAGCACGAGGTCGCCGGCCGCCGCCGACAGCACGAAGATTGCCGCCATCACCAGCACGCCGGCCTCGAGCATCGGGAAATCGCGTGCCTTGGCCGCATTCAGAACCAGATTGCCAAGCCCCTGGATGCCGAACAGCGCCTCGATCACCACCAGCCCGCCAAGCATGTAGCCGGTCTGCGTCGCCAGCACCGCGATGGTCGGCGTCAGCGCGTTGCGCAGCACGTGCCGAAAGATGATCTCGCGCCGCTCCAGCCCTTTCAGGACGGCGGTGCGCGTATAGTCGGCGGCCATTGCCTCGATCACCCCTGCCCGCGTCATCCGGGCGATGTAGCCGGCAAGGTTCAGCACCAGCGGCAGCGCCGGCAGGATCAGATAATAGCCATGCGTCCAGAAGCCCGCGCCATCGGGCGCAACGCCGGAGATCGGGAACCAGTTCAGCCACAGGCCGAAGAGGATAAGGAGCATCAGCCCGGAAACGAAATCAGGCACGATGCCGAAGGAAACGCCCGCCATCACGATCAGCCGGTCGATCAGGCGGCCGGCATTGAGACCCGCGATGACGCCGGCCCCTACACCAAGCGGCACGAGAAAAATCAGAATAATGCCGGCAAGGGCAGCAGAGCGCTTGAGGCTTTCGAGCACGAACGGCGCCACCGGCCCGCGCATAGACAACGAGGTGCCGAAGTCACCGGTCACGGCCTTGCTGAACCATAGCCAGTACTGGACGAGAATCGGCTGGTCGGCGCCGAGCCGCTTGTTCAGTTCCGCCACCGCCTGCGCGTCGGCAAACGGACCGAGCATCACGCGGCCGACATCGCCGGGCAGGACCTGCCCGGCGAAGAACACCAGGATGCTGACCAGCCACAGCGTGAGGACAAGTGTGCCCACACGCGTTGACAAAGTGCGGCCCGTCAGCATGTCTCGATCATGCCTGGACGAAGGAAACGCGGTCGAGCAGCAGATGCGAGATCGCCGTGAAGCGCACGCCCTCGACCTTGGAGCTGACGATTCGGCTGTATTGCGAGAAGTAGCTGATGATCGCCGGCGTTTCGTCGAGCAGCAAGGTCTGGATCTTGCCGGCAACGAGGCGCTGTGCCTGCAGATCACGCGCCTTCGAGTAATCGAGCAGCAGCGCATCATAGGCCGGGTTGTTGAAATGCGCCGCGTTCCAGGCTCCCGAACTCTTCAGCGTGGCGTTGAGGAAGATGTCGGGAGTGCCGCGATGGCCGTAGTCGGTGATGCCGAGCACCGAATCCAGCCATGGTGAGCTGCCGAAGGTCGCCGAGCCGTAATAGGCGTCCTGCGGCAGGACATTGAGCTTGATGTCGATGCCGGCCTTCCTGGCGAAGTTCTGGATGATCACCGCATAGTCGGGAATGTCATAGGCGCGTTCGGTGGTCAGCGTCACCTCGAAGCCGTTGGGCACGCCCGCCTCGCCAAGCAGGCGCTTGGCCTCGGCAATGTCTTGCTTGCGCTGCGGCACCGATGGATCGGCCGATGGGAAGATCGGCGCGAACGGGGTGTCGTTGCCGACGATGGCGCGGCCCTTCAGCAGGCCCTTGACGATCGCCTCGCGATCGAGCGTGAGCGCCAGCGCGCGGCGGACCCGCTTGTCGGTGAACGGAGCCTGGTCGGTTCTGAGATGCACCTGGTCATGCGAGCTTGCCTGCACGCTGAGCAGCTTGAAGTTGGGATTGCCTTCGATCGCGAGTTCCAGGCGCGTCGTGCTCGGGATGACGTCGAGCTGGCCGGCCTGCAGCGCCAGCACCTGCGCCTGCTCGTCGTCGAAAAACTTGATCTCGACCCGGTCGGGCAGCGCCTTGTCGCCCCAGTAGTCCTCATTGCGCACGAAGCTGGCGCCTTGCTTGGGACGGAAGGATTCCAGCTTGAACGGACCCGTGCCGTTGAAATTCTTCTCGAAATCGCCGGCATAGTCGGCCGGCAGGATCACGGCATTGTAGACGTCTGAGGAGACATAGAAGGGGAAGTTGCTGTTTGGGCCGTCGAGATCGAAGGCGACGGTTTCGTCGTCGACCAGCTTGGCGCCGCCCTTGGACAGGATGCCCTTGTAGGCCGACAGGGCCGACGAGCCGCTGGCCGGATCGACCAGCCGCTCGAAGCTCGCCACAACATCCCTAGCGGTGACCGCGCGACCATCGTGGAATTTCACCCCTGGCCGCAATTTGAAGGTCCAGCGACTGGCCGTCTCGTTTGCCTCCCAGGACAGAGCGAGCTTCGGCTGCAGACCATCCTTCGGATCGTCGAGGATCAGATACTCGCCGACCTGGCTGATCACCCCGATGCTGGCCGGATCGGTCACCGAAACCGGATCGATCGCCTTGGTCGGCTGGCCGAGCCCGACGCGAACCGTGCCGCCGGCAGCAGTCGCGGCGCGTGCGCCTCCAAGCCCCTGCGAGGCGGCAAAGCCGGTCAGGCCGAGCAGTGCGGCGTATTTCAGGAGATCGCGGCGCTTGAGAAAGCCGCCCTGATATTCGTCGACGGCGACATTCCAGATGTCCCCCGACAGGTTGCGAACTGCGTCGATATCTCTGCGTTTGGTCATGTTAAACCCCTGCTCTGAAATGAAGATTGAAAAGCTATGCGACGGGTTCGCCGTCGAGATGGATGCGGTCGACGGCCTGCGGATAGAAGGCGATGAGCCCTTTGATCTTCGGCATTTCCTCTATCGGATCCCGGTAGCTCCAGGCGATGTCCGGGCGCACCGTTCCGTCGCTCAGCAGGCCGGACCAGTAGGAGGCGATGCCCTTGTAAGGACATCGCGTCGTTGTGACGGACGCCGTCAGCCGCTCCAGCCGGATGTCTTCCGCCGGCAGATAGAAACGCGTCGGCAGATGCGTCTCGAACAGCAGAACCGGACGGTGGCTGTCGGCGATTGGCTCGCCGTCGAACCAGATTTGCACATGGCTGGAGCTCTGCAGCACATCGATGCGCGCATACGGGTCTCGAGCGTGGACGAAGACTTCTTCATCCTCCTCGAACCACTGGTCGACGGCCTTCCAGGTGAAGGCGATGCGGCCAGCCAGCGGCGACAGGTTTTCATCCGGCGGCGAAACGAACGCCCAGGCCGCGTTGGCGCTGCGCCTGTCACCGGTATCAATATCCCAATAGGCTGTCTCGCCACCGACCGGATGCGGTTCGCGATGCAATGAGGGTCTCAGCACCGACGGGTCGACCGCTGACGGCGGGAAGAAATAGATCGGCAGGAAATGGTTGGAGCGCAACACCAGCACGTTGCGGCTGTCGGCGATGGTGCGGCCGCCGAATTTGACACGCACGCGCTTGGGGCTGTGCAGGACATTGACGAGCTGCGGCGCGGTGGCTTCGCGGGGCTGCAATCTTGGTGCAACGGTCATGATCGTTCTCCCGGCCTGACGTCAGGACACCGCGCGCGCATTGTCGCGCTGTTCGGCGAAGCGATTGGCTGGTCGCGCCAGGCCGAAGCGGTCGCGCAACGTTCCCGGCGCGTATTCGAGGGGGAATACGCCGCGCCGCTGCAGCTCCGGAACCACCTGTTCGGCGAAATTCACCCAGTCCTCGGGCAGCAGCGGGAACATCAGGTTGAAGCCATCGGCGGCACCCGAAACGAACCAGTCCTGCAATTGGTCGGCGATCTGTACCGGCGTGCCGGCGACGGTCGGCACCGAACCGCTGTTGGCAAGCTTGCGGGCGATCTCGCGCAGGCTGAGATTCTGCTTCGCCCACTGCTTGACCCGGTTGAGCGACGTGCGTCCGCCATTGAACGTGCTCTCGTCCGGCAGAGGCGGCAATGGCCCGTCCGGCGGGAACAGCGACAGGTCCAACCCGCTCCAGCTGGACAGAAGGTCGATGCCGACCTGATCGGGAAGCAAGGTCTGCAGATATTCCTGCTTTTCCCGGCCTTCCGCCTCGGAGGCGGCGACAACAGGCAGGATGCCGGGCAGGATCTTGAAGCTCTCCGGCCGCCTGCCGTGGCGGGCCAGCCGCTCGTTGATATCCTGACGGTATTTGATGCCATCCTCCTTGGTGCTGTAGATGGCGAAGTGCGCATCGGCCTGGGCGGTGGCGAAGTTCTTGCCGTCTTCGGAGGATCCGGCCTGGACGATCAGCGGATGACCTTGCGGCGGCCGCGAGACGTTGAGCGGCCCGCGCACCTTGAAATGCTTGCCCTTATGGTCGATGGGGTGGACCTTGTCGGGATCGGCGAAATAGCCCGACGCCTTGTCGATCAGCAGCGCCTCGTCTTCCCAACTGTCCCACAGCGCTTTGACGATATCGAGGAATTCGGCCGCGCGCTCATAGCGGAATGCATGTTCGATATTGCCGTCGCGGCCGAAATTGCGCGCCTCCTCGTCCATAGCCGAGGTGACGACGTTCCAAGACGCCCTGCCCTTGCTGATATGGTCGAGCGACGCGAACATGCGCGCCACATTGTAGGGCTCGCTGTAGGAGCTCGACGCCGTGGTGATCAGGCCGATATGCTTGGTCACGCCGGCTAGCGCCGACAACAGCGTCAGCGGTTCGAGGCGGGCATTGGCATAGTGGGCAACGCCGCTCTTGACCGAATCCCAGATCGACACGTGGTCGGCGACGAAGATGGTGTCGATCCTGGCGCGCTCGGCCGCCTGCACGAGATCGCGGTAGAACTCGAAGTCCAGCACTTCCCGGCCCGGTGCCCGCGGATGGCGCCACGACATTCGATGATCGCCCTGCGGGTTGAAGAAGAATGCGCTGAGGATCATGTGGTCTCGAGCCATGCCGGCCTCCTTCCAGATCTGCTCCGGAGACCGTCGCGCTGCTTCGGCAGGCGGCGACAATCTCTGCTGATCCGAGAAAGGTAGATTGCGCTCCGGCTTAATCCGAGTAATTTTATAGAGATAATGCGTTGCGAAAGCGGAAGCGATTGCCCTCGATCGCAGCCCGCGAAGAAAGTGGTTTCAAGTCCCCATGTCCTCCTCGGTTCTGAACGTCGACCAGCTGTCCATCGCCTATGACGGGCACAAGGGATCGCATCCCGCCGTCAGCGGCGTGTCGCTGCATATAGGCGAAGGCGAAGCGCTCGGCCTGGTCGGCGAGTCGGGATCTGGGAAAAGCTCGGTGGCGCTCGCCATCCTGCGCTATCTGCCGAAGAATGCCCGCATGGCGGTGTCAGCGCTCGAATTCCAGGGCCGGGAAATCCGCGACCTCTCCGCCGAGCAGCTGCGCCAGCTCCGGGGAAATCACATCGCCGCCGTCTACCAGCATCCGGGCGCGGCCCTCAATCCGAGCATGACGATCGGCCGGCAGATCACCGAAACGATCATGCGGCACCGCCCGGTTCGCCCCGACGAGGCGCGCGAGCGTGCCGCGGAACTGCTCGGACGGGTCCGCGTCAGCCATCCGGAGCGTGTGCTGGATCTCTATCCGCACGAATCGTCCGGTGGCATGCAGCAGCGCGCCAACATCGCCATTGCGATTGCGCTCGATCCGTCGCTGCTGGTGCTGGACGAGCCAACGACGGCGCTCGATGCCAGCGTCCAGTCCGAGATCATCGCCATCCTGCATGACCTTCGCAAGGATCACAAAACCAGCATCCTGCTGATCAGCCACGACATCCATATGATCCGCTGCTCCTGCGACCGTGTGGCGGTAATGCAGGAGGGCACGGTGGTCGAGAGCGGCGCCGTCGGCGATGTATTCGACAACCCCTCTCATGCCTACACAAAGGCGCTCATCGCCTCGATCCCGGCGCTCAACTACACCAAGCGGGACGGAAGACTGGCGGAGACGGACGGCATGCCAGCGCACCCCACAGCCCAAGGCGAAGACGCCGGCTTGCCAAAAGAACGCCGGATCGCGATCGCCTGCAAAGGCATCAGTCATGCCTTCGGCAGCCAGCCAGTGCTGCACGGCATCGATCTCGACATCGGCCAAGGCGAAACCTTCGGGCTGATCGGCGAGTCCGGTTCCGGCAAGTCGACCCTGGCACGCATCGTCACCGGCCTGCAGACGCCCAGCGCCGGATCGGTCGAGCTGTTCGGCAGAACGGTCGCGCCGCGCGTCGAGAAGAGAAACCTTGCCGAACGCCGCGACGTGCAGATGGTCTTCCAGTCGCCGGATCGCACGCTCAACCCGCGCCAGCGGATCGGCAGGATCCTTGGCCGCCCGTTGCGGCGGCTCGCCGGGCTGCGCGGCAGTGAGGTGAGAGCGCGCGTCAGCGACCTGCTGCAATCGGTCCGCCTCGCCGGCGCCACGGCCGAGCAGAAATCGCGGTCGCTTTCCGGCGGACAACGGCAACGGGCGGCGATCGCGCGCGCCTTCGCCGGCGTGCCGAAGGTCCTCGTGCTCGACGAACCCACCTCCGCACTCGACGTCTCGGTCCAGGCGACAGTGCTCAACCTGCTCAACGACCTGCAGCGCGACAAGGACACCACCTATCTGTTCATCAGCCACGACCTCAGGGTGGTGCGCTACATGGCCGACAGAATTGGCGTGCTCTATCGCGGCCGCTTGGTCGAGACAGGCTCATCCGACCAGATCTTTCGCGGCCCGAACCACCCCTACACCGCACTGCTTCTGGCGGCATCTTCCGATGAGGCCGCGCCAAAGCTTTCCGCTTCGGTCGAGACAGAGGCCACCGGCATCCCGAACACGGGATGCTCCTTCGCCGACCGCTGCCCGCTGGTCCTGCCCGACTGCAGAAAGGCAGAGTCGCCCGCTAACGAGGTCGCGCACGGCCACCGGATCGCCTGCTGGCGGCACAGCCAGGGTTTTTGAGCGGCTCAACAGCAGCCCGAAGGCCCGCGGCAGTTCGGTTTTAGCGGCAGGCGCGATGCGATGCCGGGATTGTCGCAGCATTGGAATCCAGCTTGCAAAAGCCATCTTTTGAGGCCAGCCTAGACGGATGATGGCACGCCGGTCGCCAAAACATATTCTTGTCATGCTGCTCGCGGTATTCCTGACCGCCGGGTTCAGCCTGTCTGCCGCTCAGGCGAGCGTCATGTCGGCGAAGATGATGATGACGACTGGCAGCGGCATGCCTGCCGGCACCGGCATGGCCAGGATGGCCGACACCGCCATGAATGGCGATTGTAGCGCGTGCCTCAAGGGCGCCGCCGACAGTGGCAAATCGATGCATTGTCCGCCGACCTGCGTCGCACCGGTGCTCGCGGTGTTGCCGCTCGAGTTCGCGGCGATGACTTTGACCCGGGCATCGCTGCCGTCGGCACTGCCGACCCCGTTCCTTCATGGGCGAAGTTCCTTGCCCGACCCATTCCCTCCCAAATCCACCGATCTCGTCTGACGCAGTTTCAGCCGCCTCGCGGCTGACTTCTGGCGTTTGATTACCGCTGGCGCTTTGCGCCGGCGAGCACACGGCAACTCGACGTCGAGAGGCTCGCCGTCGATCGAGATCGCAAAGGGCTTGAGAGTGAGTATCGATTTCAGTCATTCCATTTCACGCCGCAGGTTTGTCCTCGCGGCGGCGGGCGTTGCGGCGGCCACCGTAGTGCGCCCCGTATCGTCGATGGCATCCGCCGTCGATGAGCGCCGCATAAGGATGGCGCCGGGCCAGGCCATGTTCACCGGCGCTAGCGGTCCGCTTACGCCTGTCTGGACCTATGATGGGACGGTCCCAGGCCCGGTGCTGCGCTTACGCCAAGGCCAGCCCGCCCGTATCGTCGTCGAGAACGGATTGAACGAGGACACGACAGTCCACTGGCATGGCATCCGCCTGCAAAACGCCATGGACGGCGTGCCCGGCCTGACACAGCCGCCGATCAAGCCGGGGACAGATTGCGTCTATGAATTCACGCCGCCCGACGCCGGCACCTTCTGGTACCATCCGCATGCCAACAGCCTCGTGCAGCTCGGCCGCGGGCTGGCCGGCGTCCTCGTTGTCGAGGAGACCGAACCTGTCGCCGTCGACCGCGACCTCCTGTGGTTGCTGCAGGACTGGCGGCTTGCCGACGACGGGCAGATGGCCCTCGGCTTCGGCAGCGCGATGGACGCGGCGATGTCCGGCCGCGTCGGCAACGTCGTCACCATCAACGGCACGGCGCCGGCCGACCAGAGCGCAAGGGCGGGCGAACGCGTCAGGCTGCGGCTGGCCAATGCCTCGCTCGCCCGCATCATGGCGTTGCGCTTCGAAGGCCACCGCCCGGTCGTCGTGGCGATCGACGGCCAGCCCTGTGATCCGCACGAACCGGATGACGGCCGTCTTGTTCTGGCACCCGCCATGCGCATCGATGTCATGATCGACACGCAGGGCGACCCGGGCAAGCGTTACGCGGTGATCGACGACTTCTATGACGGTCTCGCCTATACGCTGACCACGCTTGCCTATGACAGCGCATCGCCGCTTCGGACCCATCCTCTCGACACGCCGCTTGGCCTGCCGCGCAACCCGTTGCAGCAACCCGATCTCGCAAGCGCCGAACGTCAGGAGATCGTCCTGCAGGGCGGCATGATGGGTGGCGGCAAGCTCGCCGGCGTCGGCGGCATGATGGGCATGGCGACACCCGGCATGAAGGGTGGCGCGGCCTGGGCGATCAACGGCATGTCGATGACCGGTGACGGCCACGCCGGCATGGCGCCGCAGTTCACCTTGCCGCGCGGCGCAACCTGTCATCTCACCATGCGCAACGAAACCGCCTGGTGGCACCCGATGCACATCCACGGCTTCAGCATGCTGGTGCTTGCGCGCAACGGTTCGCCGGTGACGCACCGGCAATGGCAGGACACGGTGCTGCTCGCCCCCAAGGACACGATCGAATGCGCTTTCGTCGCCGACAATCCAGGCGACTGGATGCTGCACTGCCATGTCGCCGACCACCAGATGGCCGGCCTCATGACGGTGTTTCGAGTGACCTGATTTTCTCGTCAAACAACGTCAAGACAACAAGGAGAACTGCGATGAAACTGACTTACTCCCTCGCCGCCTTAGCGGTCGCGATCGCCATGCCGCTGCCAGCTGTCGCGGCGACCATCAACGCGGTGATGTACAAGAACCCGCAATGCAGCTGCTGCGAATCCTATGCCAACTATCTGGAACACAACGGCTTCAAGGTCGACATCAAGCCGGTCAACAACCTGTCCCAGATCAGCAGCGATGCCGGCGTGCCGGCCGACCTCGAAGGCTGCCACACGCTGATGGTCGACGGCTATGTCGTCGATGGCTTGGTGCCGGTCGATATCGTCAAGAAACTGCTGACGGAGCGGCCCGCCATCACCGGCATCACGCTAGCCGGCATGCCGACCGGCGCTCCCGGCATGGGTGGCGAGAAGGCCGGCCCGTTCATCGTCTACGCCTTCACCAAGGACGGCAAGGCGCCCACCGTCTACGCGACGGACTGAAAGGCAACCGCGATGTCTGCCGATATGTCGGATTGCCCTGCCCGAACCTGGCTCGCCATGATGTTCCGGTCCTTCGCACGGCCTCGTGTCCTGCTTTTGCGCCATTTCGCATACAAGGACATGAGTTTGTGCTAATATACAATGGCCATGCACCTTCGTGCGTGACCAACCAATGGGAGGATGCAATGAAAACCATAAATCGCAGGTCTGCAATTGCTCTCGGTGTGACGGCCGCCGCGATTACGCCTCTGTTCACCCTGGCGGCATCCGCGAAGGTCAAGAAATACGGCCCGAAGGAAGGCAAGGAGATTGCGCCCGGTGTAAGGGTGGTGGAGGTCGGCACCGGCGACTCCGACATCGCCGCTTACAAGAGCATCGCGATCGTCGATGTGGTGTTTCAGCCCGGAGCGCACGCTTCCGCGATGATGATGGACAACGACATGGTATGCACCATCACTTCAGGCGCGTTCACCATCAAGAAGGCAGACAAGGAATTCAAGCTCAAGACGGGTGACATGTACACCTGCGCCAAGGGCAAGACCGACGAGGCGACGAATACAAGCAAAGAGGTCGGCGTGCATCGTATCGCCGTCCTGATACCTGCGTAGCAGTTGGAGTTCCGGCCGGACAGGCGGCTTGCATGCTGTCCGGCCGTCGTTTGCGTATCGCCGGGTGCTAGCCTCGTCCGGCATGATTGGGCCTACCACAAGCGCCTACGCCATTTCGGGGCGTTTTGAACCCTCGCGGATGGCCTTGTGCACGCCGCGCTGCAGATCCATGAATGCAGGGCTTTCCATCACCTCTTCGCGGCGCGGGCGCTCGATATCGACGTTGAAGGTCTGGGTGATGCGGCCCGGGCCGATGCCCATGACGACGATGCGGTCCGACAGATAGACGGCCTCCTCCACATCATGGGTGACAAACAGGACGGTCAACCTGTGTTCCTCCCAGATCTGGGTGAGCAGTTCCTGCATCTGGTGCCGGGTCAAGGCATCGAGCGCGCCGAAGGGCTCGTCCATCAACAGCATCTTGGGCCGGTAGGAAAGCGCGCGCGCAATGGCGACGCGCTGTTTCATGCCGCCCGAGAGTTCGGCCGGGTAGCGGTCGGCGCTGTCGGACAGCTTGACGAGTTCGAGATGCTCCAGCGCGATCCTGCGGCAGGTCGGGCGATCGTAGCCGGCGGCCTTGAGGGCAAACTCGATGTTCTGCCGCGCCGTCAGCCAGGGAAGCAGCGTGTAGGACTGGAAGACGACGCCACGGTCGAGACCCGGCTGCAGGATCGGCGCGCCGTCGATGCTGAGATCGCCCGCGTCGAAGTCCTGCAGTCCGGCAACGATCGACAGCAGCGTGCTCTTGCCGCAGCCCGACGTACCGACCAGGGACACAAACTCGTTGTCGGCAAGATCGAGGTTGATATCGCGCAGCACTTCCGTGCGCCGTTCGCCCGTGCCGAAGCTCTTGCGGAGGCCGGCGATCCGCAATTTGGGGAAACTCATCGGCTGGACCTCATTGCGAGCGGCCCTCTTGCTTGAACAGCACCTTCTCCAGCGCCTTCATCACCTGGTCGGTGATGAGGCCAAGCAGGCCAAGCAGCAGGATGTAGCCGATGATCGTGTTGGTCTGGAAATAGCGCTGCGACACGGTGATGCGATAGCCGAGCCCCGAAGTCGCGGCGACAAGTTCGGCCAGCACCAGCCAGGTCCATGCCCAGCCCAGGCTGATGCGCAGCGTATCCCAGATACCCGGCAAGGCGCTGGGGACGACGATGCGCGTCAGGATCTTGCGATCCGGCAGGCCGAGTGTGCGCCCAAGGCCGATGAAATCGGTGGGAACCCGTTTGACGTTGTCCATGATCATAAGGACCTGCTGGAAGAAGGTGCCGATGAAGATGATCAGGAACTTCTGCGAATCTCCGGTGCCGGCCCAAAGAATGGAGAGCGGCACGAAAGCGACGACCGGCATGTAGCGGATGAAATCAACCAGCGGCTCGATGGCCGCTTCCCAAGAACGGAAACTGCCAATCAGAACGCCGATCGGTATCGACAGTACCGAGGCGATGAGGAAGCCGATGGAGATGCGATACATCGAGGCTTTGAGGTCCAGCCACAACGTGCCGTCGGCAGCGAGCTTGGCGATCTGCGTCGCGACGCTGCCCGGCGAAGGCAGGAAGATCGGCTTTACCAACCCCAGTCCGGTCGCCGCCCACCAGGCAAGGCCCAGCCCAACGAACACGGCCACCGCGATGATCAGAAAGCGCGACCTGGCGATGGGCACGCCGATCCCGGAGGATCGGCGGCGCCTCGCCTGTTTCGCGATCGGTCCTGGCGCCGGTCGCTCCCCGGGCATCTGTGTCACCACCGCGATCCGGCCTTGATCATTCCGCCGCCTTGACGAAGGACGGGTCGATCATCTGCTCCGGCGTCACATCGGCCTGCAGCAGCTTGGCGTTCTTGGCGGCGGCTTCGACATCGGCGAAGGTCTTGGTGGTGAAGTCGCCGGTGAGCGCCGTCTTGTTTTCGGCCAGCGAGTAGTAGCGCACGCCGTCAAAGGCGGTGTTGAGGTCCTTGACGTCCGAACCGACAGCCTTGGCGATGATGGCGCGGCCGCCGGGCGTATCAGCATTGTAGTCCTTGAGCGCTGCGTCCCAGCTCTTGATCATGGCCAGCACCTGGCCGGGCCGCGACTTGATCACCTCGTCACGCACCACCAGCACGTCGCTGATCAGGCCGGGATCCTCGCCGGCGGTGAACAGAAGCTTGAGGTCCTTGTTCTGCGCCATGGCGACGGTGAGGTACGGTTCATAAGTCACCGCGACCGGCACCTGACCGGCGATCAAGGCGCTGCCGGCATCGGACGCCGGCATCGGGACCGGCTTCACATCGTCGATCGACATGCCGTTCCTGGCGAGCGCGTATTTGAGCAGGATGTCGCTCGTCGTGCCTTCCTCGAAGGCGACCTGCTTGCCCTTAAGGTCCGCGATGGAGGTGACGTCCTTGCCGGCGATGATGGCGTCGGCGGTCATGGAGACGTCGAGCAGCAGCACGATCTTCACCGGCAGGCCGGCCGCAACCATGCCCATCGCCGTGTGGGTGGCGATGTTGGCGGCGTCGAGCTGGCCGCTTGCAAGTGCTGCATTGATGTCCTTGTCCTCGGCGAAGTTGACGATCTGGACGTCGCTCAGCCCGTTTGTCTTGAACAGACCCTTGGCCTCGGCGACATGCCACTGGCCATAGCCGAGCCAGGGCTCGATGCCGATCTTGAACGCTCCTGCCTCGGGCGTGGTGGGAATGGCCGCATCGGCCGCGTAGGCTGCCGGGGCGGCGGCGAGTCCGATGGCGGCGGCCATCACGAGCGCGCGAAACTGTCCTGTTAGGTTACGCATCATCTTTGTTCCCCTTGATGATCAGACCGCTTTTTCTAGCTGAGGTAGCCGGTCTGGTGAGACTGCGGGTTTCTGCTCTTGCGGCACTGTGCCTCGGCGTCTTACCTGCCACTTCATGGTGAAGTGCGAGGATATTTCAGCGTCAGCGGGAGCGGATGTCAAGGCTAAAATACATACATGCATATACAAGTTGGAAAGACTCAATTTCCCACCTTGGCCGGATCGATCCGGTCGAGGAAACCTGTCACCCGATCGGCTCCGGCAACGGGTTCGCTGCCGACCATGACCGCGACTGAGAAGGCAATGAGGGAGGAGACCGGCGTGTGGCTGCGCGCGCCAGCCCGCAGGTTCATAACCAGCGTCGGCGACAGGAAAAGACCGGCTCGCAGCACCGCGCGCCAATCGGCCGGCAGCATGCCGCGCCGTTTGAGCTCCAGCAGCAATGGCCGCCACAGCGCTGTCGCCTTGACCTCCAGCAGGTCGCGGCGGACGAGGCTCAGGTCCCAGTCCGTGTCGACATGGAGCAGATTTCCGTCCAGCCGCGCCTGGGCGCGAAAAGCCTCTGTCGCGGTCGCCGGATCATAGAGCCAGAACGGGTGGGCGAAGATGTTGTGGAACGTCGCCTTCACCTCGGCCAGCAGCGTCGGGATGTGCGAGCCGGCAAAGGCGGGATCGAAGAAGGACAGCTCCGCCCTCCCCGCCTTCGCCGTGTACCAGACATTGGCGTTGTGGGCGTCGCCATGCGCGACCACGCCGCCGGCATCGGCAAGGCGGTCGGGCCGTAAGCGCACAGCCGCGGCATCGAAAAGCTCACCGATGCTGTCGGTGTACTGCTGGTCGTTGATGACGAATTTCAGCCGGGAAAACCGATCCCAATCCAGCTCGGCACCGGGAAAGACGAACGGCTTGCCGACATAGAAATCGGCCAGCCTTCCGCCTGGTGACAAGCGTGTCTCGGCATCGATCAGCCGCTCATGAAACAGCCTGTGGATCGGCTCCGCCGCCACGTCCTCGACAGTGACGGGATGCAGCGTCTCGAGATAGACCTTGAGCAGCCTGGCCGACAGGTCGCGCTCGGCAAGAACGGCTTCTTGCCGCTTGCAGGCATCGTCCTGCCCATCCAGCGCGAACAGCACATCCGAAAATCTTGGATCCGTGCGGCGGCGATAGACAAGGATCTGCTCGCCTGGTTGGGCAGACATATGCACGGGTTGGTCGACCGGCAGGCCGGCGCGCGACAGAATCTCGGCGCGGTAATACTCGCCCGTCATCGCCTCTTCCCGCTCCTCCTGATGGAACTTGAAGAAGTAGGCCTTGCCATCGTCCTCGAAGAAGCCGTTCAACGAATTGAGGCTGTACTTGTCGAAGTTGATGCGCACATTGCGGGGGGTCATCGCGAACAGGTCGCCCAGCAATGCCGCCAGCGCGCTTTGTGCTTCGGCAACATCATGCTGCGCGAGTGCCCGGATCCGCGCCGTGCGGCTCAGTGCCGGCGTCATCTGTCGCTCCTTCCAGCCAGTTCGTTCGCCGAGGGCGAAACCGTTTTCATCGATACATGTATATACATTGGCAGCGGGGCCGCTCCGACTTGCATTCGACCTGCTTCCGTTAGCTGCTTTTTGAAGGTGAATAGCGGCTGCCGAGCGAGTAGCGGCTGCCGGCATAAGTCAGCTTGCTGATCGTCGCCACCACCGCGCCTGTCCATGTCCGGCGGTGCAGGAAGAGGCAGCAGGCGCCGACATCGATGCCCAGATGCCGCGCCGTCTCGGCATCCGCCGGGATGGCGGAAATGATATGCTCGACCTCGGTCACCGGGGTTTTCTGCATGAGGTAGTCATAGGTCGCCGTCTTCGAAAAATCCTGCTTGTCATAGTCGGGGATGAGGCTCGGATTGACGAAGCGCTCTTCCAGTTGCACCGGCAAATCATTCTCGAAATTGACGACGACAGAATGATAGATCGGGACGCGCTTTGCGAACTCGAACGACAGCGCCAGCTCCTTTGTCGGCATGATGGTTTCGAGGACGAGGACTTCGGAACGATGCCTGTTGCCGCGCTCGACGATCTCGGCTGCGATGTTGTTGATCTCGATCAGTGTCGATTGCGGCCGCGGTGGCGCGATGAAAGTTCCCACACCTTGCAGACGGATCAGGAACCCGGCCGAGGTCAACTCTCTGAGCGCCCGGTGAACCGTCATCCGCGACACGCCGAGTGAAGCCACCAACTCATTCTCGGACGGCAGCTTGCGATCCTTGCCCCACCGGCCCGTTCCGATGTTGGCCAGGATGTAGTCCTTCACCTTCTCGTAGAGAGGGCTGGCCGTGTCAGGCAAAGTGACCATTTCCAAAGTCCTTTCCGGCGATTCATCGGAAATCACGACCGCTCGACAGGTTGCCGCATGCGGATGATTGTTTTCAAGCCGTCGCTGTGTCCCGCCAACAGCCGCTCATAGGCAGCCGGAATGTCATCCAGGCCAATCTCCTGGTCGATCAGCGCCAACAGCGGTTCGCTGAGCTCACCTAGCATCCGCACGGCCTCGGGCAGCTCATCGGCAAAGGCGTGGCATCCCAGCAACCCGATTTCGCGTTCGACCAGCGTATTGGGATCAATGTTGAGGCGGCCGTGAAAGATGCCCACCATGGCGATCGTGCCGCCGGGATCGAGAACGCCAAGCAACTGGTTGAGCGCCGCGACGCTGCCGGTCGCCTCAATGGCCGCGAGCAGCGGGGCATTGGCGGTTGCGGCGGCAACGGCATCCCGGTTCAGATCGACCATCGTGGCACCCGTCACCCGCGCCACCCGGGCGCAGCGGCTCTGGTTGCGGTCGGCGACGAGCACGATGCCGGCGAAGGTCCGCGACAGCAGCAGCGCGGCAAGACCGCCGATGGGCCCGCAGCCGACGACCAGCACCGCGCCTGCCGTTTTCGGCAGCCGCCGCACCGCATGCAACGCCACCGCCAGCGGCTCGGCCATCGCCGCGACCCGCTCGTCGAGCCCGGCATCGATGATATGCAAGAGCCGTGCGGGCAGCACCGCCTGTTCGGCAAACCCACCGTCGCAGATCTCCCCCACAAAGCCCAGCGACGCACAGAGATGCCGCCTGCCGGCATGACATTGCGCGCAGTCTCCGCACCAGAACCGTGAATCGGCAACCACCCTGTCACCGACGGCGACGCTATCAACGCCTGCGCCGATGGCGGTCACCGTGCCGGCCAGTTCATGGCCGGCCGTCGACGGCGACCGGCTTATCCATTGCCCCGTGCGGAAATTGTGCAGATCAGAACCACAGATGCCGGCGGCATCGACCCTCAGCTTCACCCAGCCCGGATCCGGCGCGCCTGGCGGAGCGATGTCCTCGACACGCAGGTCACCAGGTTGATAAAGTCGAGCAGCCCTCATCGCGATCGTTTCCGCTCAGCCGGCGAGATAGCGGTCGCGGATTTCCGAGACCGCGTTCTCGTGCGAACTGAAGCCCTCATAGCGGGCAAGCCTGCGGGCATGCAGAGCGAGTTCCGGATAGGCCGCCGAGGTGACATAGCCGACCGACGAGCGCTTGACGAAATCCGTCACCGAAAGCGGGCCGTAGGTCCGCGCCCACCGGCTGGTCGGCAGCACTGCATTGGGTCCAAGGACGAAGTTGGCAAGGGTCACCGGCGTATGCGGTCCCATGAGGATTTCGGCCGCCTCGGTGATGCGTCCGAGATGGGCGAACGGCTCCGTCGACAGGATCTCGAGATGTTCGGGCGCATAGTCGTTGATGAAGCGGTAGCTGTCTTCCAGCGATGCGGTCAGCACGATGCCGCCGCGCTTGCCGGTCAGCACCGCGCGCGAAAACTCCACACGCTGCTCGGTCATCCGCGACCAATGCTCGGGAAGTGCGGCGAGTGCTGCTTCTGCGATCTTGCGGCTGTGCGTCACCAGATAGGCCGAGGAATCTGGCCCGTGCTCGGCTTCGATCAACAGGTCGAGCGCGGCAAGCCCGCCGTCGACGCTGTCATCGGCAAAGATAATCGCTTCCGACGGGCCCGCCGGAAGGCCTGTGTTGATGACCGATGACAGCACGCTCTTGGCCGCCACCACCCACGGGCTGCCGGGACCGACGATCTTGAGTGCGGGCTTCACCGTCTCGGTGCCGTAAGCGACGGCGGCAACTGCCTGGGCGCCGCCGCATTTGTAGACCGTGCCCACGCCGGCGAGACGCGCGGCGACGAGCGTTGCCGCGTCCACCGAACCATCCGATGTCGGCGGCGTCACGATGGCAATCTGCGGCACGCCGGCAATCACCGCCGGCACCGACGTCATCATCGTCACCGACGGGAAAGCGCCCTTGCCGCGCGGCACGTAGAGCGCAACGGATGCGATGGGCGTGTACCTGTCCCCGGCATAGGCGCCCGGCCGGACTTCCTTGAGCCACATCGTCTCCGGCTTCTGCTCCTCATGGAAGCGCCTGATGTTGTCGATGCCGAACTGGATGCTCTCGACGACGTCCCTTTCCACCTTGTCGAACGCCGCATCGAACTCGGCTTCCGACACCTGCAGTTCGCCCTCGGCGACATTGGCCTTGTCGAGTTCCCCGGCGAAGCGGATCAAGGCGGCGTCGCCTTCGTCCTTGACGGCCTGGATGATCGGCCGGACCTTCTCAACGAAGACCGTCAGATCGGCCTCGGCGCGCTTCAGCAGACTGGCGCGCTGGTCGGCATCGATGGATGACAGATCGTGGAAGCTGATGTCGGACATGATTGCTCGTCTCCTGGAACTCTTGGAACGCAATGACGGTTGGCCCGTGGATGGCCATAGTTCTGCGGGTCGACAAGCCGACCGGGGCAAGGATCAAAGCCGTCGAGAGGCTTCACTCAGGCAAAAGTATATACATGTATGTATGATGGTCGCCAGCAATTTTTCCATCATCCTTCCCGTCGAAACTGCGGAGGCAAACCTGCCTCATCAGATCGAGGCGAGAAAGCCGCCATCGACCGGAATGGACTGGCCGGTTATGTAGGCAGCCGCATCCGAAGCGAGGAACACGGCGATGCCGTGCAAGTCGTGGAGATCACCGAAACGCCGCTGCGGGATCTTGGCCAGCATGGAGTGCTGCCATGCCTCGTCGCTGTAAAAAACGTCGGTCATCGCCGTCCTGAAATAGCCCGGCGCGATGGCGTTGACCCTTATGCCAAGCTCCGCCCACTCCGCCGCAAGGGCGCGGGTCATGCCGAGCAGGCCCGACTTCGACGAGCCATACGGCACCGCGGTGGGGATTCCGACTTCGGATGTCAGCGAGCACAGATTGATGATGGCACCAGGGCGTCCGGCGTCGCGCATCTGCCGCGCGGCGGCCTGGGCGCAGAAGAACGCTCCCTTGAGATTCGTGTCGACGATCCTGTCCCACAGCGCCTCGTCGACATCGAGCGAGGGCCGCACCTCCTCCACGCCGGCATTGTTGACGAGAATGTCGAGACCGCCAAGCAGGCTGGCAGCCTCTGCGGTTGCTGCCCGGCAGCGGCCGACATCGGTGACGTCGAGAGCGATGGCGTGCGCCACTCCGCCGGCGGCGCGGATGGCTGCCGTGGTGGCCTCCAGCGAGGCCAGGCTGCGCGCCGTGACCGCGACGTCTGCGCCGGCAGCACTCAGCGCCTCGGCGATGCTGCGCCCGATGCCCCGGCTTGCACCGGTGACAAGCGCCTTCCTGCCGGAGAGATCGAAGAGAGAAGCGTTGCGCATGTGATCCTCCTGATCGGTGTCGGTTTCCGCTTCAGCGTCGAGACTATCAGATCAAGTTGCATATACAAGCATATACAAACTGTTTGGGCTACGGTACGGATGACGAAATCCACCGCAGAGGAGCCCGCCCTTGTCGAAAGCCTCGGATATGGTCCGTACCGAAGTCAACCGCCTGTCGCCCTACAATTCCGGGCTGACAATTGACGAGGTCATGGAGCGATACGCACCGGCCAGAATCGCCAAACTGTGCTCGAACGAAAACCCGCTCGGGCCCAGCCCGACCCTCGCCACGACGATGCATGCCGGCTCCGAGATGTTCCGCCTCTATCCGGACCCTGCCGGGCGCAAGCTGCGCCAGGCGATCGGCGACAAATATGCCGTCACCGAGGACCAGATTATCCTCGGCAACGGTTCCGAAGACCTTCTCTCCGTCATCAGCCGTGCCGTGTTGCGGCCGGGCGACGCGGTCGTCACGCTCTATCCGTCGTTTCCGCTGCATGAGGACTACGCGACGTTGATGGGCGCTACCGTCAAGCGCGTTGTCGTCAACGACGATCTGACCATTAATGTCGATGCGCTGGTCGAGGCGGCGCGCGAGCGGCCGCGCATGCTGCTGTTCTCGAACCCGATGAACCCGGTCGGCAGCTGGCTCTCCGGCGGCGATCTGTCGAGGGTTCTGGATGCGACGAGCGACGAGACGCTGATCGTCATCGACGAAGCCTATGCCGAATATGCCGAGGGCGACGACTATGCGTCGTCCCTGCCCTATCTCGAAAAGCTGGACCGGCCCTGGATCGTGCTGCGGACCTTTTCCAAGGCGTTCGGTCTGGCCGGATTGCGGATCGGCTTCGGCATCGTCGGTGACCCGGAGCTGCGCGCGCTGCTCGACCGCGTCCGCACGCCTTTCAACGCCAACGGCATGGCCCAAGCCGCCGCACTCGCGGCGCTGGCCGACGACGAACACCTCGCCAGGGTCGTCGCGCTGGCCAGGGCGGAGAGAAAACGCGTCGAGACTTTTCTGGCGAGCAAGGGCCTCGACGTCGCCGCCTCCAGGGGCAACTTCCTGTTCTTCAACTGCCGGCGAGATGCTTCCGTGTTCGTCGAAAGCCTGTTGCGGCAAGGCGTCATCGTCAAGCCGTGGAAGCAGCAGGGTTTTGACACCTATGTGCGCGTCAGCATCGGCTCGGCTGCGGAGAACGACCACTTCATGGCCGTTCTGTCGGAGCTGTTGTGAATACACGCTTTGATCGGGATTCGGAACGGACCAGCCAAATTGACCTGCTCCTTGCGGCAGCGAGGTACCAGTTCGGGCACGATGTCACGCTGCGGCGCAATTCGTCGAATGAGGCAGCAGATTTTTTTGAGCTTCAGGCCGACAGCAGGCCTTAACTTTCGCGGCGTGGGTTTTTACATCTCTGGGGTCTGCAAACGATCGACGCTTGAGGAGGCTCCCTTGCAGCAACCAGATGACATCGCCGCCCGCCGATTGGGCATTCTCATCGAGCAATATGTGGAAGCGCGCAAAAAACGATACGGCTATGTGTCGACCGAGCAGGCCTATCGGGCCATCCGGCAGGTCCTCAAACCCGTCATTCCCGACCGCGAACTCGACGACATGGTCGCCTCGCTTGCCGTGAAGAACGGTCTGGCGGTCGTTTTCGACCGCCAAACCAAAGCGTCCGCCGATGACGTAGCTCCGAGGCCAAGCCCCTAGATCGACGCACATCTGCCGGCGCAGGGCGCCATATCAATACGGGGCCAAACGCATCGTTCGGCCCCGCATCGATGTGCATCGCCGGAGGAACCTGCGATACACCTGCGCCGTGGGCCTGTGTGCCGCAAGCCGACGGGCGTGGCGGCTTCAAGCGGCGGTGCTGACCTGGCCCGGCTCGAGGATCGACTTGACCTTGCCGGCCACCGCGCGTCCCAGATCGGCGTTGTTTGCGGCGGTGAAATGAATTCCGTCGACACCGTCCGTGGTGAGGTAATCGCCGGCATTGAGGAAGTCGATCTTCATGAAATCCGCCATCGCCTTGTACTGCCTGGCCAGATCCCTGGATTTTTCGTGCCCGCCGCCGAACATGCCCTCGAACCACGGATCGGGCATCGGGGTCAGCGGCGGCGGCGCAATGACCAGCGCCTTCGGCGCCGGATAAGGCGTGCCGATGCCGCCGGCACTGGTCAGGATCTGCCCGACCAGTTTCGCCATTCCATTGGCGATCTCATAAGGCGTCCGGCGGAAATAAGACTTGGTGTCGTTGGTGCCGAGCATGACAATGACCAGGTCCAGCGGCAGATGGCTGGCGATGGCCGAGGGCAGATAATTGGCCCCGTTCAGGCGCGGATCGTTGGGGTCGTCGAGACAGGTGGTGCGCGCGCTCAGGCCTTCTTCGATGATATGGTAGCCCGCCCCCAGCGCCGCCGACATCACACCGGTCCAGCGCTGGTCATAGGGGTAGCGGTAGGTCGGCGACCCCTCCTTGACCGGAACCCAGCCCCAGGTCAGCGAGTCGCCGTAGCACATGATGTTTTTTGGCGGTGACATCCATGTTTCTCCATCTGTTTGCAATTGTCTGAACGCCGGCGCACTTGCTTTTCGCCGTCTTAAGTCAGGGGTTTCGCACGCGCACTCCGTAGAAGATCGCCGCGCCGAGGATGATGACGCCCTGCGCGATGAGCTTGCCGGGCTCGTCGATGCCGAGCACCGTCATCACCACGAACAGCAGCGCAAAGCACAGCGCCCCGAAGAAGGGCCCCCAGACGCCGCCGTCGCCACGACCGAAGACGACGCCGCCGAGGATCGTTGCCGCGACCGCCAGGATCGGCAGGTCGAGGCCGACACGGACGCTGCCGACGGCGATCGAACCGGTCTGCACCAGGGCCGCGATCGCCGCGATCAGGCCGGCGAGCGTATGCGCCAGGATGACCGTGCGCTGGACCGGCACGCCGGAAAAATGCGCGGCTTCGGCATTCTCCCCGACCGAGGCGACGTAGCGGCCAAAGACGGTCCGCGACAGAAGCAGCCACACCGAAGCGGTCAGCAGGACCCAGAACAGCACCGGCGTCGGAACCGACAGGAATTTCGTGTTGTAGAGGTCGTTGAACAGCTTCGGCACATCGCCGGGCGGATTGCCGCTCGACAGGAACTGCACCAGCCCTACCAGGATGATGCTGACCGCCAGCGTGACGATGACAGCCGACACCCGCCGGCTCCCTATCATGAAGCCGTTGAACAGGCCGATGACGAGGCCGGTGGCGAGCGCCAGCACGACGAAGAAAGGCATCGACGCGCCGGGGAAAGTGCCCGACGAGATGAAATAGTTGATGAGCAGGATGATGCCGCCGCCGGAGAGGTCGATCGACTTCACCCGCATGACGACGAGCTGCCCCAGCACCAGGATGCCGAGCGGGACGATCTGCCTGACGAAGATACCCATGATGTTGAGGTTGAGCATGTTCGGTCGCGCGATCCACAGCGTCGCCAGCAGCACGAGAAAGACAAAATAGGACGGCGGTATGCGCAGCAGGCGCCGGGCGATCGGATTTGCGAGAACGGCAGCCATCTTTTAGAGCCCCATCTTCTTGCGGGATTGCAGCCCGACCACCGCCAGCAGGATGCCGCCCTTGATCGCGGTCTGGACAAAGGGGGAGACGTTGGCGAGGTTCATGCCATTGGCCAGCAGCGCCATGACCAGCGCGCCGATCACCGTGCCGTGCAGGCTGCCTATGCTGCCGGAGAGCTGGGTGCCTCCAAGGGCGACGGCGGTGACGGTGTCGAGTTCGAAAAGCAGCCCGACATTCGGATCGCCCGACACGATGCGCCCGGCCAGGAAGACACCGGCAACGGCCGCGAAACAGGAACAGACCACATAGGCGAGGATGATGTTGCGACGGTCGGAGACGCCGAAATTGCGGGCAGCACTTTCAGCGCCCGAAGCAATGCCGCCGCCAATCGCAAACAGATGCAGCCCGTATCGCGATCCGTAGAGCAGTTTCCACGCTGCCAGGATCACGACGATGCCCCAGAAAACCGGATAGGGAACGCCGAGGAAACTGCCTGAGACGGCATCGATGACGATCTCCGGCACCGTACCGCCGGACACAGGACGCAGGATGCGCGTGATGCCGAGCACGATGTACTGCGTCGACAGCGTCGCGATGATCGGATGGACGTTGAAACGGGTGATCGCCAGGCCGTTGATCAGCCCGATGAGTGCCGCCAGCACGAAGACCGCCGGGATCAGCACGACAGCCGGCTGATCGAGCGCCAGCACCGCCGTGGTGAAGCTGATGACGGAGCCGACCGACAGATCGAGCCCGCCGATGAGCACGACCACCAACTGTCCGATGGCCGCGATGATCAGCGGCATTGCCTGGGCCACCAGGTTGAAGAGGTTTTCGGCCGTGGCAAATTGTGTCGTCTCGACGGTCAGCCACAGCGAAATGAACAAGGCGACCAGCAGTGGCAGGCCCCACAGGCCTTGCCGCGTGTTCCGGCCACTCAGGATGTTGAACAGCGAGCGAACCATGGCAGCCCCCCTAGTGCTGGCGCGCGGAGCCGCCCGTCAGGGCCGCGTCGAGGATCTTGTGTTCCGTCGCCTGCGCCGCCGGCATTTCGGCAACGATGGTGTCGTCGTGGACGACGTAGATGCGATCGCAGAGCCCGATCAACTCGATCGTCTCGCGCGACAGCACCAGCACGGCGCCGCCCTTGGCGGTAAAGTCGCGCAGCAGGTGGTAGATCTCGGACTTGGCGCCGATGTCGACGCCGCGGGTCGGCTCCTCGACCAGCAGAAGATCGAGATCGGCGGCCAGGTAGCGGCCGAGGAGAACCTTTTGCTGGTTGCCGCCCGACAGGGAGCCGACCGGCGCGGACGGCCCTGCCGCCTTTATGTTCATGACCTCCATCATGCGGGCGATGACGTTTCGATACGGCTGCGCCGGCGCGAGTTCGAATCGCCTCGAATGCAATCCGATGGCGATGTTGTGGGCGATCGGCAAAGCGAGGAAGAGCCCCTCCTCCTTGCGGTCCTCGGGAACGAAGCCGACCCTCAGCTGCTGCAAATGGCGAACGCCTGATGATGCCGGGAGCGGCATTTTCAGCGCTTTGCCGTTGACGGAAATCGTCCCGGCGGAGGGATGATAGCGGCCGATCAGCGATCTCAGGAAGCGCTGCTGGCCCTGCCCCTCCAGTCCGGCCAGGGCTACGATCTCACCCTTGTGCAAAGACAGCGACAGCGGCCGCGATGTGTCGGTGATTCTGAGGTTCTCGACTCGCAGGATCTCATCACCCTTATCGCCCGTGCGATCGGGAAAAAGGTCCTGGAGTTCGCGTCCGACCATCATGGCGATGAGGTCGTCGGTGGTGATCTCGGACACCATCCTGGTGCCGACCAGTGCGCCGTCCTTCAGCACCGTCACCGTGTCGCACAGCTCGAAGATCTCCTCCATGCGATGCGAGATGTAGACGATGGCTTTTCCCTTATCGCGCAGCCGGCGGATGTTGCGGTTGAGCACATCGACATCGGCCGCGTTGAGAGCAGCCGTCGGCTCGTCGAGGATAAGCACGCTGGCGTCCGCCTGGATGCAATGCGCGATCTCGACGAATTGCCGCTCGGCTATGGTCAGGTTGGAAACGAGTTGCGACGGGTCGAGCGTGAGGCCGAGTTCGCCAAGCGCCTTGGCGGTCTGGCTTTTCATCGCCCGATAATCGATCGAGCCGAACCGGGTCGTCGGCTCCCGGCCCAGAAACATGTTTTCGGCGATCGACAGATTGGGCAGCAGCGAATGCTCCTGGAAAACGGTCGAAATGCCGGCATCGAGTGCGGCGCGCGGCGATTTCAGATCGAGCTTCTCCCCGTTCATGAAGATCTCGCCGGAATCGGGCTGATGCACGCCCGCCAGGATCTTCATCAACGTCGATTTGCCGGCGCCGTTCTCGCCCATCAGGGCGTGGACGCTGCCCGCCTTGAGATCGAGGGAAACGGAATGGAGCGCCTTGCTCCCTCCGAATGCCTTCGAAATGTGGGACATCTCGATAAGATTGGTCACGAAACCCTCGAACGAACCAAATTCAACACATGGAACGGCCTGCGGGGAATGCTTGTCCACTCCCCGCCAGCCACGGCGCCGTCACTTCTTGCCGTAATATTCCTTGAGCTTGTCCTCGGGCAGTTCGCTCGGCCACCAGACATTGGCGGTCAGGTCGTCGCGATAGTATTTTTTGGCCTTGTCCTGGTCCCATCCGTCGGGATTATAGACATAGCGTTTGTAGAGCTGCTTGCCTTCCAGAAGGGCAACAGCGGCGCGCACGCCGGCCGCACCTTGGGCGGGGCTGTATTCCGGCGAGATCGACTTGAACCCGTCCGTGATCCACTGGCCGAAATAGCCATTGTTGCCCTCGCCCGAAATCGGCGGAACGGGCGTGCCGAACTGCTTGAAGACATCGACGCAGGCGCGCGTCATGTCAGCGCCGGACGACCAGATGCCGTCAACCTGTGGGTTGTTCAGATAAAGCGTCTCGCACAGCTTCTTGGCCTTGTCGTACTGCCAGTCACCATGCTCCTCGGCGATGATCTGCACATGCGTGCCCTTGAGCGACTCCAGGAGTCCGTTGTAGCGGTTGGTGTCTTCCGGATGTCCGGCCAGGCCACGCAGGACCCAGATCTTGCCGTTGTCGCCGACGGTCTTGACCAGCCAGTCGCCCATCACCTTGCCGAAATGCTCGGCGCCGCCCTGGATTTCGGTGGTGTAGGCGTCGGAATCGATGCGACCGGTGTGGAGAATGACGGGAATGCCGGCGGCGACCGCCTTGGCGATGCTGGCATTCGCCGATGTGCTGGTCACCGGCTGCACGATGATCGCGTCGACATGCTGCGCAATCAGGTCCTCGATATCCGCCACCTGCTTCTTCTGGTCGAAGCCGGCATCGAGCAGGATGAATTTCGAGATGCGCTTGTCCTTGGCCGCGGCATTCTCCGCCTCATGCGCCACCTGTACCGTCCACGTGTTTGCGTTGACGCCGAAGTCGCTCATTCCGATGACCCAGGGCGGGTCCTTCTTGAACGCACCGGCCGCGGTCATGCGCGTGTCGTCGGGGCGCGGCGCGACGCCGTCCATCAGCTTGATGTCTTCCGCATGCGCCAGGGACGTCACGGCAAGCGTGGACGCAACTAGCATCCCCAGGCCGACGGTTTTCAGCAATCCTAACATTCAACTCTCCTCCTTGTGGTTGTCCCGGCCTACGAATTCGTATGGCCGGCCGTACGAATGTGTACTGCCGCGAGACGCTCTCCCGATGCATGCTCGTCGTCGCAAACCGACCGATGCACGCGATTCTCCCGTCCCCGAACACATGCGTGTCGAGGCCCAACCCGGGCTGGACGATGGTGACGGTTGAGAACTCCTCCGGCACTTTAGAAGCACAGCGGATTCGCCCTGTCAATAGTTAGTCATGTTGAATGACTATTCCCTTGCTTGCCTTTCACCGCTCCGCTATCCATCATGAATGGCGCTCGCCGGCTTCGGCGCGCTGTCAGTCCCGGCGGGAAAAACATGCGATCAGTCTTGTGCTACGGCGACTCCAACACGCACGGCCAGATCCCCGGCAGGGGGCCGCTCGAGCGCTATGGGCCGGGTGAACGCTGGCCGGGAATATTGCGTTCTCAGCTAGGCCCCGACTGGTATGTCATCGAGGAAGGATTGAGCGGCCGCACCACCGTCCACGACGACCCGATCGAGGGCGCCCACAAAAACGGCAGAACCTATCTTCGCCCCTGCCTGCAGAGCCATGCGACGCTCGACCTCGTCATCATCATGCTCGGCACCAACGACCTGAAGATCCGCTTCAACAAGCCGCCGTCGGAAGTGGCGATGGGGATCGGCTGCCTCGTCTATGACATCAAGGAGCTGGCGCCTGGGCCAGGCGGCTCGACGCCCGAGATCATGATCGTGGCGCCGCCGCCGATGCAGGACGACGTCAAGGAATGGAAGTCCATCTTCGCCGGTGCGCCGGAGAAATCGCGCCTGCTCGCGCTCGAGTTCGAGGTTCTGGCGGACTCGCTCGAACTCCACTTTTTCGATGCCGGCTCGGTGGTGTCGTGCAGCGAAGCGGACGGCTTTCACATCGATGCCGAGGCGCACAGATTGCTGGGCACCGCACTTGCCCGCGCGGTCGATGCCATCGGCTGGAGCCGCTCGACATGAGCAACACTAAAGCCACCGGGCAACGAGCTCCAACCGACGGGGCGACCCTTGCCTGACATGAGGTTCGCACCACCCAATCCATTGCGCATCGCCGATCGCGCGAGCGGGCTGAATGCGTTGAGCGTCCGCAGCTACAATGAGCGGCTGGTGCTGTCGCTGCTGCTTCAGAACGAAGGCATTTCGCGGATGGAAATCGGCGAAAAAACCGGCCTCTCGGCGCAGACGGCATCGGTTATCGTCCGCTCGCTCGAGCAGGAAGGCCTGGTCTCGCAAGGCGAGGCGCAGCGCGGCCGCGTCGGGCCGCCCACCATCCCGCTTTCGCTCAACCCGGAGGGCGCCTATGCGGTTGGCGTCGGCTTCAGCCGACGCCGGATCGACATCGCACTCATCGATTTCATCGGCACCGTGCGCTTCCACACGCAATTGCCGGCGGATGAAGCCAATCCCTTTCCGCAAAGCGGCGATCTGTTCGGCGCGATCAGGCAAGCCATGACCAGCCTGCCGGTCGAGGCGCGCAGCCGGGTTGCCGGCATCGGCCTGGCCGTTCCCGACGATGTCGACACGATGGCTGCAACCCGCAACGGATCGAGCACCTCGCTGAAAGCCTTGCAGGGGGAGATCGAGGAACAGATCAAGCTGCCGGTTTTCGTGCAGAACGACATCACCGCGGCAGCTGGCGGCGAGAGCATGTTCGGCGTCGCAAAGCCGCTCAACGACTATCTGTTCTTCTATCTGGGAGCACGGCTGCAGAGCAGGCTCATCCTCAACCACCAGATCTACAAGGGAAACTCCAGCGCCAGCTTCGATCATGGCCTGATGCGCCTGGAGAGCGAACTGGCCATGCGCGGGCGCCCGTCCGAAATCATCTGGAGCAGCAGCCCTGAGTGGCCTGACCTGGGCGAGGCCTACAGCGCATGGCTGGGCGAGTGTTCCGACCGCCTGAAAGCGTCGATCTCCGCGCTGACCCAGTTTGTCGAGTTCAGTTCGGTCGTCCTGTCCAGCTATGCGCCGCAAAAGATCGCCGAGGCCTTGTGCGACGACATCGGCCGGGAATTCCCCGGCATCGAAGCGCTGCCCGCGCGGGTCAGCATCAGCCCGAAGGCCGTCGGCGCGGCAAGCCTGCCGTTCAGTTCGCGCTTCATGATCCAGTGATCGAGCCGAACCGGCGTTGCCGGTCTGCCGATCATGCACCCTCTGCAGGTCCATCGATGATTTTCAGGTGACCAAGCGAATCTACTTGCCAGGACGCCTCACTTAATAGCATGTTAAGTGAACCCTGAGATCGCCATGAAAATCGCTGCGGATCACGCACTCAATGACAATGCCGCAACCAGCGCCGAAGCGCGCCGCTCGACGGTATTGGGCGATCGCATCAAGGCCTATCGCACCACGCGGCGCCTGACGCTGCGCCAGCTCGGCGGCATGATCGGCACCACCGCCAGCTTCCTGAGCCAGCTCGAGCGCGGCCTTTCCGGCGCCAACACCAGCACATTGATGCTGATCGCCAATGCGCTCGGCATCAGCCTCGCCGATCTTTTCGACGACTGCGAAGTGTCGCCGCACGCGGTGCTGACACGCGCCGAGCGGCCGGCGCTGCCGACCAGCGAAGGCTACCGCAAGACGCTGCTGTCGCGCCGGCCGATCCGCGAGATGGAAGTCTATTGCGGCGAGTTCGCCGTCGGCGGCTCCACCGGCGACGTGCCCTATACGCATGGCAACGCGAGCGAGATGTTCCTCGTGCTGCGCGGACGCGTGCAACTGACGCTCGGCGACGAGAGCTTCACCCTCGAAGAGGGCGACAGCATCGAATATTCGACCTCGACGCCGCACCGGACGATCAATGTCGGCGATGCGGTGGCCGAGGTGCTGTGGATCATCGCGCCGCCGACAAGCGGCGCTGTCGACCTCGATCAATATGTAGCCCGGAAAACGCTCGCGCCCGGCCTGCCAAAATCAAACAGCGAGCCATCGGAGGGTTAGAAAATGGGAAGCAGATCAAGATTGGCCGGATTTGTCGGCGCCGCCGCACTGGCCTTGCTCGCAGCCGCCGCTCACGCGCAGAACGCGCCGCCGGCCGGAACCGTGGTCGACGGCTCGTTGAAGGGCAAGACGCTGACCTTCGTCTCCTATGGCGGCATCTACCAGGACGGCCAGGTTGCCGCGCTCAAGGAATTCGTCGACAAGAGCGGCGTCAAGCTTTTGAACGACGGACCGACCGAAATCGCCAAGCTTCAGGCGCAGGTCGAATCAGGCAATGTGACCTGGGATGTCGTCGACACAGACGATTTTCCGCCCTTCGTGCATTGCGGAAAACTGTTCCAGAAACTCGATCTGACCAAGCTCGACATCTCGCACATCCCGCCCGGACAGGTCGGCGAATGCAGCGTGCCGGCGATGAACTACGGCATGGTCCTGATGTACAAGAACGACACGTACAAGGACAATCCGCCAAAGGACTGGAAGGATTTCTTCGACACCGCGAAATTCCCCGGCACCCGTGCCATCGACGGCAGTGGCAGCCCGCTCGGCGGCCTGATCGAACAGGCCATCCTGGCCGACGGCGGCAAGGTCGACGCCATGACGCCTGCCGATATCGACAAGGGCATCGCCAAGATCAAGGCGATCGGCCCCGACACCATCTTCTGGAAGACCGGCGCAGAATCCCAGCAGCTTGCCGAATCCGGCGAGGCCGACATGATCATCATGTGGACTGGCCGCGCCATGACGGCGGTCAAGAATGGCGCTGCCTATACGCCGGTGTGGAAGGACTGGCTGGTCGTCATGGATCAGCTGACCATCCCGGTCGGCGCCAAGGACACCGATGCCTCCTACGCGCTGATCAACGCCTATCTCGGCAAGAAGTCGCAGGAGATCCTGACCGAGCAGACGTCCTACTCGCCGATCAACAACGAGGCGCAGCCCAAGGTCGACGCATCCGTCGCCGCCTTCCTGACCAACACGCCGGACCACGCGAAGCTCGGCTACCAGCAGAACATCAAGTTCTGGGTCGCCAATTTCGCCGCCGCGTCCGACAAGTGGACGGCGCTGATGGCCGGCAACTGAGCCGGCTATCACTGAGGTGACGGCGTGAGCCAGACATCGCATACGCCGACGGCCGGGGGTGATCATTCCCGGCCGTCAGGTGCCGTGCAGGGGCCGCAGCGGCGCCTGCGCCTTGCCGCCTATCCGTCCCTGCTGGCGATGCCGGCCCTGCTCCTGCTTATCGCGGCTATGGGCTATCCCTTGCTGACCGTCACGCTGCGCAGTTTTTCGGACCCGGCCTGGGGCCTGCAGAACTACGTCTGGTTCTTCTCCACGCCGGTGAACGTCACCGTCCTGTGGCGCACCTTTTCCATCGCCGCCTGGGTCACCATCGTCTGCGTCATCGCGGCCTACCCCTACGCCTATCTCATGACGGCCGTCGAGCCGCGCCTGCGACTCGTCCTCATCTTGTGCGTTTTGGTGCCGTTCTGGGTCAGCGGCGTGGTGCGCACCTTGGCCTGGGTCATCCTGCTGCAAGATTCCGGCATCATCAATTCGGTGATCAGGCTGCTCGGCTTTGACGGCGTGAAGCTGATCCGCACGCAGACCGGAGTCGTCATCGGCATGGCGCAGGTGTTGCTGCCGTTCATGATCCTGCCGCTCTATTCGGTCATGCGCGGCATCGATTTGCGCCTCGTGCAGGCGGCGCGCAGCCTTGGTGCGCGCCCGGCACGCGCCTTCCTGGAAATCTATCTGCCGTTGTCGCTGCCCGGCGTCTTCGCCGGCGCCATCATCGTCTTCATCCTGTCGCTCGGCTTCTACATCACGCCGGCCCTGCTCGGCGGCCCGCGCAGCACCATGCTGTCGACGCTGGTGCAGAGCCAGGTGCTCAGCCTGCTCAACTGGGGCCGAGGCGGCGCCATGGGCGTCGTCCTGCTGGTCGCGACCTTCGTGCTGCTGGCGCTCGCCGCACCGCTGATGCGCCAGCGCCACAAGCAGGCGTCCAGATCATGAGACAAACGCCGTTCCGCATTCTGCTCGGCCTGTTCTGCCTGCTGGTCGCCGTCTGGCTGGTGATGCCGACGCTGGTCATCATCCCGATGTCGTTCAACGAGAAGAAGTCGCTCGCTTTCCCGCCGTCCGGCTTCTCCTGGCAGTGGTACGCGAATTTCTTCACCAATCCCGATTGGCTGTCGAGCTTCTTCAATTCGCTCAGGGTCGCGGGCCTCGTCGCCGTTGCCGCCACGCTGATCGGCACGCTGGCGTCGCTTGGCCTCAGCCGCATGAAACATTCCGGCGCCGGCCTGCTGCGCGCCATCCTGATCACGCCGATGATCGTGCCCGGCGTGGTGCTGGCGATCGGCATCTATGCCGTTTACCTCGACTACCAGCTTGTCGGCACCACCACCGGCTTCGTCATCGCGCACACGATGCTGGCGATCCCCTTCGTCATCATCGCCGTATCGGCAAGCCTCGAAGTCTTCGACGTGCGGCTGGAAACGGCGGCGGCCAGCCTCGGCGCCAACCGCTTCACCACATTCCGCACCGTGACCTTGCCGCTGATCGCGCCCGGTATCCTGTCCGGGCTTTTGTTTGCCTTCGTCACCTCCTTCGATGAAATCATCGTCGCGCTGTTCATCACCAGTCCCTACCTCAAGACCTTGCCGGTGCAGATCTTCACCAGCATCACCCGCGACGCCGACCCGACGGTGACGGCCGTCGGAACCATCATCTTCATTGCCACGACGCTGATCATCAGCGCCGGGCTGATCATCAGCTCGAAATCGACGAGGAGTTGAGATGACTGCGAGGGAACGTGGCGCGGCCATCGACATCAAGGGCGCAACCAAGCGCTACGGCAATTTCACCGCGCTCGACGATGTCAGCCTGCATATCGAGCCCGGCGAGTTCATGACGCTGCTGGGGCCTAGCGGCTCGGGCAAGACGACCACGCTCAACGTCGTTGCGGGCTTCACCGACCTCACCGCAGGCGATCTTGCCGTCGGCGGCAACAGCATCGTCGCCCTGCCGGCGCACAAGCGCAACATCGGCGTCGTGTTCCAGCACTACGCGCTGTTTCCGCACATGACCGTCGGCAAGAACGTCGCCTATCCCCTCACCTTGCGCGGCATGGACAAGCAGGCGCGCGACCGTCTCGTCGTGCGAGCGCTGGACATGGTCAAGATGGCCGATTTCGCGCATCGCTATCCCTCAGAGCTTTCCGGCGGCCAGCAGCAGCGCGTGGCGCTGGCGCGCGCCATCGTCTTCGATCCGCCGCTGCTGTTGATGGACGAACCGCTCGGCGCGCTCGACAAGAAACTGCGCGAATGGCTGCAGCTGGAGATCAAGCGCATCCACCGCGAACTCGGCACCACCTTCGTCTATGTGACGCACGACCAGGAAGAAGCGCTGGTTCTGTCCGACCGCATCGCCGTGTTCAACCAGGGGCGCATCGAACAGGTCGGAACCGGCCGCCAGCTCTATGACGAGCCGACGACCTTGTTCGTGGCCAAGTTCATCGGCGAATCGACCAGTTTGCGTGGCACCGCCCAGACGTCAGGAAACGAGACCAGCCTGACGATCGCCGGCCAGAAGATCGTGGCCAACGGCAAGCTTGCCGGCGGAGGCAAACCGGTGGTCCTGCTGCGGCCGGAAAAGCTCTCGCTTGCCGGCACCAACACGCCTCCCGCCGCCGGGCAGAACAGCCTCACCGGTGAGGTCAGCGAGGCGATCTATCTGGGGTCGGGTTCGAAATACCAGGTGACGCTTCGCGATGGCTCGGTCGCCATCGTGCGCTCGTCGCTGGAAGCCACACCGTTCTCGATTGGTGACACGGTCGATCTGCGCTGGTCGGTAGTCGATGCAAAACTTCTTGCCGACGACGATCGCGCCGACATGACGATGACCTGATCGCTCTTTCCCCGCAGGATTTTTAGACCTGGACGCCAAAGTCAACGGCAACGTCTCGTTCTGGTATGCCGACATCGGGCTGCCGGCCTATCGCGCGCCGCTCCCGGGTGACCTCGAAGCCGATGTCTGCATCGTCGGCGCCGGCTACACCGGCTTGTGGACAGCTTACTATCTGAAGAAGGCCGATCCTTCGATCCGCATCGCCATCGTCGAAAGGGAGTTCGCCGGCTTCGGCGCGTCGGGCCGCAATGGCGGCTGGCTGTCCGGCGGCTTCAGCTGGTCGCGCGAGAAATATCTGCGGACCTCGACGCGCGGCGCCGTCATCGACATGGAAACCGCCATGCATGGCACGGTCGACGAAGTGATCGCGGTGACCGAGGCCGAAGGCATCGATGCCGACATCCGCCGCGTCGACAATCTGACGGTCGCCACCAACCCGCCGCAGCTCGAACGGATCAAGGCCGCCTATGCCGATGCGATCGGCTGGAGCGTGCCGCAGGACCGCGTCAGCCTGATTGGCCAGGCAGAGGCCAAGGCCCGCATCAACATCAAAAATGTGCTTGGCGGCTATGTCCACCACGGCACCGCGCGCGTGCAGCCGGCCAAGCTGGTGCGTGGGCTCTCCGAAGCCGTCGAGCGGCTTGGCGTGCCGATCTACGAGCAGACCACCGTGACCGGCATCGAGAAGGGCAAGGTCACGACGAACCGCGGCACCGTGCGCGCGCCGATCATCATCCGCGCCACGGAAGGGTTCACGGCCGGCATATCAGGCAATGAGCGGCTCTGGCTGCCGCTCAACAGCGCGCAGATCATCACCGAGCCGCTGCCGCAATCGCTATGGGACGAGATCGGCTGGGAGGGCCATGAGCTTCTCGGTGACGCCGCGCACGCCTATTGCTATGCGCAGCGCACCCGGGAAGGCCGCATCACCATGGGCGGGCGCGGCGTGCCCTATCGTTACGGCTCGCAAACGGATGTGCGCGGCCAGACGCAGCAGGCCACGATCGAAAGCCTGCACGCGATCCTCACCCGGCTTCTGCCGCAGACAGCCGGGCTTCGCATCGACCACGCCTGGTGCGGCGTTCTGGGCGTGCCGCGCGACTGGTGCACGACATCAGGCCTCGACCCTGAAACCGGCATCGGCTGGGCCGGCGGCTATGTCGGGCTCGGCGTCTCAAGTTCCAACCTTTCGGGCCGCACGCTGCGCGACCTTATCCTGCGCCGCGACACCGAACTGACCCGCCTGCCCTGGGTCAACCGCCAGGTGAGCAAATGGGAGCCCGAGCCGATGCGCTGGCTCGGCGTCCACTCGATGTATCAGCTCTATCGCGTCGCCGACGAGCGCGAGGAAGCCGGCCTCCAGCATACGTCGAAACTGGCCGCAATCGCCGACCGCATCACAGGACATTGAGAGACCGCCATGACCGACTTCCAGACCTTCGCCCATCTCGCTTCCATCGACCTCGGCGAGCCTGAGCCCAAGCCGACCTCGATCAGCGGCGATCAGCTCGAAGCAGCGAAGACGCTGTGGACCTCGCCTGACGGCACACTGGAAGTCGGCGTCTGGGAGTGCACGCCGGGCCGCTTCACCGCATCGCGCGAGAGCAATTCCGAAACCTGCCACATCGTGTCAGGTCGGGTCTCGCTGCATGGTCCCGATGGCCGCAGCGAGGACGTCGGTCCGGGCGAAATGCTGGTGCTGCCGAAAGGCTGGAAAGGCGAATGGACGATCCACGAGAAGACGCGCAAGCTCTATATCCTGCACTTCGAGGCGTGAGCTGACTGGAACAGCCGCTACTCGTCGTCTGAACGATCATCCTCGGCAACAACAGGCTTGCCTTCTATCGCCTGCCGCAAGGCGTCGTTGATGCGGTCCTGCCAGCCCGGCCCATCCTCCTGGAAGTGGTCCAGCACGGCGCGATCGATCCGGATCGAAACAAGCTCCCTGACGCCTGGAGCGGCGGAGGGCTCACGAACCGGCGCGGCCGGCTTCTTCACCGGCTTGAAAGCCGCCTCGGCGGCCGTCATCGGATTTGTCGGTCGACGCGGGGGATTTGCCATCGGATGACCCTGACTGAAGACGATTCGTGCACGACGTGGCACGCTTGCGCCACCATAGCCCAACCAGCGCCGTCGCGCAGGCCCCTTTGGTCGGGACAATCACTCGGCTGCTTGAAGACTCTGCGCGTCGATGATGACCCTGATCTCGGCGCGGCAGGAGCCGCAATTCGTGCCGGCATGCAGGGCCGTGCCGATCGCCGCAACGCTGCCGCAGCCGCCGCGCACCGCTTCCGCGATCTGGTTGGCGCCGACGCCGAAACAGGAGCAGACGATGGCGCCGCGGTCGACGTCGATCCCGCCCGGTCGTCCGGCTACGATCGCCAACCTGCCGCGCCGGTCGACATGATCGGCACTCAACTGTTCCGCCGCCCAGCCGCGCGACACGGCGACCGGGCCGGGTGCGACGAACAAGGCGGCTGACAGTTGATCGCCGTCGAAGGCGGCGATGCGATGCTGGCCGGCGTCGCGGTCATGATAGGCGAGCATTTCCGCACCCGGTGACACGCCGAACAGTGACCCGGCAAAGCCAGCCCAATCGATGTCGTCTTCGGCAAAGGCAAGCTCGACCCGCCAGCCGCCCTTGCATTTGGCCACGGCCCAGTAGGCCGCGGTATCAGGCTCAGGCCTGCGCCGCGTCACCGCAAAGCCAAAGGCCTTTGCGGCGAATTTCTCGATGCGGGCGGCGACATGTTTCAGCGCCGGCTGGCCGGAAATGGGATCGGTCAGCGGCGCGGTCAGCGTGTCGAGCCGGCCCCTTGCCGCAAACTGATCGGTCCAGTGCATCGGCGCAAACAGGCTGCCCTGGCGCTGGCGCGCCGTCACCAGCGCGCGCACCAGCACGTCGCCGCGCGGGCTGGAAACCCGCGCGATGTCGGCGTCGCCGATGCCGAAGCGCTGCGCATCCGCCGGGTGGATTTCTACGAAGGGCTCGGCGATGTGCTGCGACAAACGCGGGCTTTTGCCGGTTCGCGTCATGGTGTGCCAATGGTCGCGGATACGGCCGGTATTGAGGATCAGCGGATAGTCCGGGCTGGTGCGGACTTCCGTGGTGGGGCGGATGGCGATGAAGCGCGCTTTGCGGTCGGGCGTGTAGAAATTGCCGTCGGCGAAGAAGCGGGTGGTGTTACCTTCCAGCCTCTGCCCGGCCCGAAGATGCTCGTCCGACTGATGTCGAGCTTGAGCACCCCCCTCTGTCCTGCCGGACATCTCCCCCGCAAGGAGGGAGATTGGCAGCTTTGATGCTCGCATATCTCCTGCATTGTTTGTAATTGGCGAAGGCCGTGGTGGCAGCCGATCTCCCCCCTTGCGGGGGAGATGGCCGGCAGGCCAGAGGGGGGTGGCTGGGCTCGGCGCCGGCCATTGGAACGGCTCCAGCGCCTCATACTCCTCCGCATCAACCCCGGCATAAGCACCAATATCGAAATCCCGCGCGCCATCATTCTCGAATCCTGACAGCGCGGCATGCTCGGCAAACACCTCCCCTGGCGTCGCATAGGAAAACGCCTCGCCAAACCCCATCCGCTTGCCGACCTCAGCGACAATCCGCCAGTCGGGCCTTGCCTCGCCGGGCACGGGCAAAAACGCGCGCTGGCGCGACACACGGCGCTCTGAATTGGTGACGGTGCCATCCTTCTCGCCCCAGGCGGCGGCGGGCAGCCGGACATGGGCGTGGCGGACGGTGTCGGTCTGGGCCAGCACGTCCGACACCACCACGAACGGGCACGCCTTGATCGCCGCCTCGACGGCATCGGCGTCCGGCATCGAATCGACCGGGTTGGTGGCCATGATCCACAGCGCCTTGATCCGCCCGTCGGCCAGCGCCTGGAACATCTCGACTGCCTTCAGGCCGGGCTTTCCGGCAATGGCCGGCGCGTTCCAGAAGCGCTGCACGCGGTCGCGATGGTCGGGGTTTTCGATTTCCATATGCGCGGCGAGCATGTTGGCCATGCCGCCGACCTCGCGGCCGCCCATGGCGTTGGGCTGGCCGGTCACCGAAAACGGCCCTGCTCCGGGTTTGCCGATGCGGCCGGTGGCGAGATGGCAGTTGATGATGGCGTTGACCTTGTCGGTGCCGGATGACGACTGGTTCACACCCTGGCTGTAAACCGTCACCGTTTTCGCCGTTGCCGCAAACAGGCTGTAGAAACGGCCAAGCTCGTCCTCGCTCAGGCCCGTGCCGGCAGCGACGCCGGCCAGGTCGAGCGCGGAGGCCGCGAAAAGCGCTTGCCCGAAGCCGGTCGTGTGCGTCGTGATGTAGGCGCGGTCGAGCGCATTGTGCTGGCCGAGATAAGCGAGCAGCCCGGTGAACAAAGCGACGTCGCCATCCGGCGCGATCGCCAGATGCATGTCGGCGATGTCAGCGGTCATGGTGCGCCGCGGATCGACCAGGACGATCTTCATCTCCGGCCGCTTTTCCCGGGCAGCCGCGATGCGCTGGTAGAGCACCGGATGGCACCAGGCGAGATTGGAGCCGACCAGCACGATCAGGTCGGCCAATTCCAGATCCTCATAGGTTCCCGGCACGGTGTCGGAGCCGAAAGCGCGGCGGTGGCCGGCGACCGAGGAGGCCATGCACAGGCGCGAATTGGTGTCGATGTTGGCCGAGCCGACAAAACCCTTCATCAGCTTGTTGGCGACGTAATAGTCCTCGGTCAGCAACTGGCCCGAAACATAGAAGGCGACCGCATCCGGGCCATGCTCGGCGATGGTTTGCGAGAAGGTCGAGGCGACAAGGTCGAGCGCCTCGTCCCAGCCGGCGCGGCGGCCGTGGACCTCCGGATGCAGCAGCCTGCCGTCGAGGTCGATGGTCTCGGCGAGTGCCGAGCCCTTGGAGCAGAGCCGGCCGAAATTGGCCGGGTGGTCGGGGTCGCCGCGGACGGACACCTGCCCGTCCGCGGTGGCCTTCGCCAGCACGCCGCAGCCCACCCCGCAATAGGGGCAGGTGGTCCTCACCTCGCGCGCTTCGTCGATCTCCATGGGTTCAGGCCGCGCGGCTGGCCAGCGCTTCCAGCGCAATGAACAGACGCTCGCCTTCGACCCGCACCGGAATGGTGCGCACCGCGCCCTCGTCGGCGCCGAGCGCCTTGCCCGTCTCCAACGAAATCACCCAATTGTGCAAGGGACAGGTCACCGCCGCACCGTGCACGATGCCCTGGCTGAGCGGTCCGCCTCTGTGCGGGCAATGGTCGTCGATGGCATAGACCTGATCGTCCAGGGTGCGGAATACGGCGATTTTTCCCTCGGGCGTTGCGACGCAGCGCGCGCCGCGGCGAGGGATGTCGGAGATGGAGCCGATTGCTACCCAGTTCATCTAGATTTCCTCTTTGCGCGTGTTCTTGACCGAAAACCGGTTTCCACTTTTCGGGAACACGCTCACTCCGCCGCCTGCGCAAACCCGACCGAGGCCATCGGCCGGAATTCGTGCTTGTCCTTGCCGGAAACGCGTTCCGACCACGGGTCGACCTGGGCGAATTTCTGGCTGAAGACGAAACGGTCGTAATAGGCCTTGCGCTTGTCGCCATCGTCCATGATCTGACGCTTGATCTCGGGGATGCCGATGCGCTTGGCCCATTTGTAGATGCGCTCGAGATAGCGGCCCTGCTCGCGATACATCTGCGTCAGCGCCACGATATGCTCCAGCGCCTCGTCCTCGGTCCTGACCAGGCCGAGCACCTCGGTGCCCTTGATGTCGAGGCCGGCCGCCCCGGCAAAATGGATCTCATAACCACTGTCGACGCAGATCACGCCGACATCCTTGCAGGTCGCCTCGGCGCAGTTGCGCGGACAGCCCGACACCGCCATCTTGACCTTGGCCGGCGTCCACGAGCCCCACATGAATTTTTCGATGCGGACGCCGAAGCCCGTAGAATCCTGCGTGCCGAACCGGCACCAGTCTGAGCCGACGCAGGTCTTCACCGTGCGCAACCCCTTGGCATAGGCGTGGCCGGAGACGAAGCCGGCCTGACCGAGATCGGCCCACACTGCCGGCAGGTCCTCCTTGCGGATGCCGAGCATGTCGATGCGCTGGCCGCCGGTGACCTTGACCATCGGAATTTCGAACTTGTCGACGACGTCGGCGATGGCGCGCAGTTCGGCGGCATTGGTCACCCCACCCCACATGCGCGGCACCACCGAATAGGTCCCATCCTTCTGGATGTTGGCGTGGACGCGCTCGTTGATGAAGCGCGACTGGTAATCGTCGGCGTAGTCATCCGGCCAGTCGCAGACGAGGTAGTAGTTGAGCGCCGGCCGGCATTTGGCGCAGCCGCAGGAGGTCGTCCATTCCAGTTCCTGCATGACGGCGGGAATGGTCTTCAGGCTCTTGGCCTTGATCAGCCGGCGCACCTCGTCATGGCCGAGGGTGGTGCAGGAGCACATCGGCTGCACGGCGGCGGGGTTGTACGTGTCGCCGAGGGTCAGCACCATCAGCTTTTCAACCAGCCCGGTGCAGGAGCCGCAGGAGGCCGACGCCTTGGTGTGGGCGCGCACGTCGTCAAGCGAGGTCAGGCCCTTGGCCGTGATCGCGCCGGTGATCTTCCCCTTGCAAACGCCGTTGCAGCCGCAGATTTCCGCATCATCCGGCAAGGCTGCAACGGCCGCCATAGGGTCCAGCGGGGCACCCCCCTGGTAGGACTGGCCGAAGATGAGCGTGTCGCGCATTTCGGAAATGTCGGTCTGCTTCTTCTTGAGGTCGTTGAACCAGGCGCCGTCAGCCGTCTCGCCATAGAGCACGGTGCCGATGATGCGGTCATCCTTCAGCACCAGGCGCTTGTAGACGCCTGCGGCGGCGTCGCGCAGCACGATCTCCTGGCGATCCTCGCCCTCGGCGAAGTCGCCGAGCGAGAACAGCTCGATGCCGGTGACCTTGAGCTTGGTCGGCGTGTCCATATGGACGAAGGCCGCCGCCGCGTCGCCGGCAAGCTGGCTGGCGGTCACGCGCGCCATCTCGTAGAGCGGTGCGACGAGGCCGTAGACTTGGCCGTTGACCTCGGCACATTCGCCGAGCGCGTAGATGTCGGGATCGTTGCTGCGCATGCCGGCGTCGACGACGATGCCCCTGTTGACGGCGATGCCGGCCTGTTTCGCCAGCGCCGAATTCGGCCTGATGCCGACGGCCATCACCACAAGCGTTGCTGGGATAATGGTGCCGTCAGCGAGCTCCACCTGCCCGACCTTGCCGTTGCCTGTGATCGCCTGTGTGTTGGCCTTGGTGATGACCTTGATGCCGCGCTGTTCCACCGCACGCTGCAAGAGATAGCCGGCCGCGGGATCGAGCTGGCGCTCCATCAGCGTCGGCATGACATGCAGCACGGTGACGTCCATGCCTTGCGCGTTCAGCCCTGCTGCCGCCTCCAGCCCGAGCAGGCCGCCGCCGATGACCACCGCCTTGGCCCGCGACTGGGCGGCAAGCATCATCGCCTGCACGTCGTCGAGATCGCGATAGGTCAGCACGCCCGGCAGGTCATGGCCGGGCACCGGAATGATGAACGGCACCGAGCCGGTGGCGATGACGAGCTTGTCATAGGGTTCGGTGACGCCATGATCGGAGGTGACGGTCTTCGCCGCTCGGTCGATGGCGACGATCTTGTGGCCCTTGTAGAGGGTGATGTTGTTGGCGATGTACCAGCCGTCGCCGTGGATGATGATCTCCTCATAGGCTTTCTCGCCCGACAGCACCGGCGACAGCATGATGCGGTCGTAATTAACGCGCGGCTCGGCGTTGAAGATGGTGACGGTGTAGCGGCCCGGAGCCTGTTCCAGCAGGTGCTCCAGCATGCGCCCCGGGGCCATGCCATTGCCGATGATGACAAGTCTTTCGCTCATGGTGCTACTCCGCGGCTTCGACGAAGCGGTGGCGTTCGTAGAGGAACTTCAGCACCGCCTCGCGGCAGCGCAGGAAGGTCCGGTCGGAAGAGAGTTCGACGCGCCGGCGCGGCCGCGCCAGCGGCACGGCAAGCACTTCGCCGATGGTTGCCGCCGGGCCATTGGTCATCATGACGATGCGGTCGGACAGCAGCACCGCCTCGTCGACATCATGGGTGATCATGATCGTCGTCGAGCCGAGCCTGGAATGGATGTCCATCACCGCGTCCTGCAGATGCGCGCGCGTCAGCGCGTCGAGCGCGCCGAACGGCTCGTCGAGCAGCAGGATCTTCGGCTCCATGGCCAGCGCCCGGGCGATGCCGACGCGCTGCTTCATGCCGCCCGATATCTCGGCCGGGCGCTTGTCCTTGGCATGCGCCATCTGCACGAGGTCGAGATTGCGCATGATCCAGTCATGCCGCTCGGCCTTGCTTTTCGAGCGACCGAAAACCTTCGACACCGCCAGGTTGATGTTTTCATAGACGGTCAGCCACGGCAGCAGCGAGTGGTTCTGGAACACCACGGCGCGTTCGGGACCGGGGCTGTCGACCTCCTTGTCCTCGAGCAGCACGGCGCCGGCGGACACCTTGGTCAGCCCGGCGATCAGATTGAGCAGGGTCGACTTGCCGCAGCCGGAATGGCCGATGATGGAGACGAATTCGCCCTTGTCGATGGTCAGCCTGATGTCCTTCAACACCTCGCTGACCTGGGCACCACGCGAGAAGGATTTGTCGATATGGTCGAGCTTCAGATAGGCCGTCATCGCCCTCTCCTCACTTTGCCGTTGTGCCGCGGGTGACGAAGGCGCCGACCGCCGCGACCAGACGGTCGAGGCAGAAGCCGGTGACGCCGATATAGGCGAGCGCCACGATGATGTCGGGCAGCCGCGACGAGTTCCACGCGTCCCAGATGAAGAAGCCGATGCCGACGCCGCCGGTCAGCATTTCGGCGGCGACGATGGCGAGCCAGGACAGGCCGATGCCGATCCTCAGGCCGGTGAAGATGTAGGGCGCGGCGGCCGGTACCATGATCTTGACGAAGAATTCGAACTGGTTGAGCCGCAGGATGCGCGAGACGTTGCGGTAATCCTCGGGGATGTTGCGCACGCCGACGGCGGTGTTGATGATGATTGGCCAGATCGACGTGATGAAGATGACGAAGATCGCCGACGGGCTGGAATCGCGGAACGCCGCCAGCGACAGCGGCAGCCAGGCCAGCGGCGGCACCGTGCGCAGGATCTGGAACACCGGGTCGAGGCCGCGCATCGCCCAGATCGACTGGCCGACCAGCGCGCCGAGCGCGACGCCGACCACCGCCGCCAGGCCGAAACCGATGGCGACACGCTGCAGCGAGATCAGCACGCGCCATGCCAGGCCGATATCCTGCGGGCCATTGTCGAAGAACGGATGCGCGATCAAATCGTAGGCCTCGTTCCACACCTGGGTCGGCGGCGGCAGGCTTGATGTGGGCGACGAACAGGCGATCTGCCAGACGACCAGCATGACGGCGATGACTACGATCGGCGGTAGCAGCGCGCTCGCCAGTTTGCCGGCAATCGCCAGCGGATCGAAGCGACGTCGTGCCTTTGCGGTGAAGGCGATGACCTCCGCCGGCTTCGCAGGAAAGGCCTTCACCTTGGTGTCCTCGATAGTCTGGATCGACATGTCTGGGGAAAACTCCGTGGGGCAGATAATTCGAGCGACAAACGGCGCAATGCGCCGTTTGCGCAGAGGTTCAAGCCGATGCCTTGATCTTCAGGCTGTCGAGATAGGCCGACGGGTTGGCCGGATCGAAGATCTTGCCGTCGAAGAAGGTCTCGACGCCGCGCGACGACGACGCCGGAACGTCGGCTGCCGCGACGCCGAGATCCTTGGCCGCCTCGCGCCACAGATCCTCGCGGTTGACCTGATCGACCAGCGCCTTGATGTCGGTGGTCGGCGCGAATTTGCCCCAGCGGATGTTCTCGGCGAGGAACCACGCATCATGGCTCTTGAACGGATAGGAGACGCCACCTTTCCAGAACTTCATGTAGAGATCGGTGCCGTTGGCGACGCGGCCATTGCCGTAGTTGATGTCGCCCTTGAGGCGGCCGATGATGTCGGCGACAGGCACGTTCATCCATTGCCGCTTGCCGATGATGGCGGCCATCTCGTCCTTGTTGTCGCTGGCCTCGCACCATTGCTGGGCTTCCATGACGGCCATCAGGATCGCCTTGGTGGCGTTCGGGTATTTCTCGATGAATTCGGCACGCAGGCCGAGCGCCTTTTCCGGATGGCCCTTCCACAATTCGCCCGTCGTGGCGGCGGTGAAGCCGACGCCCTGATGGACGAGCTGCTCGTTCCACGGCTCGCCGACGCAGAACACGTCCATGTTGCCAACCTTCATGTTGGCCACCATCTGCGGCGGCGGCACGACGATGGTCGAAACGTCCTTGTCGGGATCGATGCCGCCGGCGGCCAGCCAGTAGCGCAGCCAGAGATCATGGGTGCCGCCCGGGAAGGTCATGGCGGCCTTGATTTCCTTGCCGGCCGCCTTCTTGGCGGCAAAGGCGTCTTTCAGCTTCGAGGCATCGAGGCCGACGCCGGTGCCGGCATATTCCTGGGCGACCGAAATGCCTTGGCAGTCGTAGTTGAGCCGCGCCACGATCGCCATCGGCATCGGCTGGTTGTTCTGTGTCACCTTGCCGGTGTGCATGAGGTAAGGCAGCGGCGTCAGAATATGGGCACCGTCGATGCCGTTGGCGGCGCCGCCGAGCATCAGATTGTCGCGCGTCGCGCCCCAGGAGGCCTGCTTGAGCACCTCGACATCGGGCATGCCGAACTTGGCGAACAGCCCCTTCTCCTTGGCGATCATCAGCGGTGCCGCATCGGTGAGGGCAATGAAGCCGAGCTTGGCGCCGGTGACCTCCGGAGTGGCGGTCGCAGCATAGGCGCCGGAAGGGAAGAGCTTGCGGGCCGCCACGAACAGGCCGGCCGTCATTGCACTGCTGACCAGAAAATCGCGGCGCGTCATGTCTTTGAGGGTCGTTCCAGTCCTGATCCGTTTCGTCATCGTCGTCTCCGGTTGGGCGCGGCTTGGGATCCGCGTCGTCGATTGTGTGTTGATCAAAACAAAAAAGCCGCCAGCCAGGTCTTCGCGTCCGGGTGACCGGGAGCGCGTATTAACCTGAGCGGCAGCTTTGCCTGTGGCGCCCGCCATTGGGCGCCTGTTCCGTGACCCGCGAAGGGCCTGTCTATTTCAAAGCAGGAACCGTGCCAGTTTTGAGAGAGGCGAAAAAGATCAATTAAATCAGTAACCAGCGCCGATCGCGGACGCGCCGGGTCCTATGGCCGGAAGGTCAAAGATTGCTCATTCGGGCAATCGCGCGCACAATTTTTGTGCAATGCACAAGAATGACGCGGAAATGATCAGGCTTCCGCGCGAGCCGATTTCTGGCCGGTAATGTACGCGTCGACCTCGTCCGGATCGAAGATCTGGCCGTCGAAGAAACCGTCCGGACCGAGCACAAGGCCGGCGCCTGTCGCGCCGACCGCGGTTGCAACTTGGAGCGCGCCCTCGACCTTCGAATTGGCGCCGGGAAGTGCGATGCCGAGCGGCTTCAGCGCCGAACGATAGAGATCGGGACGATAGCAATCCCGCGCGATGGCGAGGTTTTCAGGCGTATGCGCCACATGCCCCCAACGCACCATCTGCGTGTAGAACCACAGCGCATGGCTCTTCCACGGAAAGTTCGCCGCCTTGTCGAAGGGGAGGAAGAAGTCGTCGATGCTCCGCTCCGCGCCGCCGCCCAGTCGGAGATGGCCGGTCAGGATCGGCATCTGCACGGCCGGCGGCAGGCCGAGAAAGCCGGCCTGCGCCATGACGGCAGCCAATTCGCCATGGTTGGCCGGATCCTGGCACCAGCGTGCCGAGTGATGCAGCGCGCGCAGCAGCGCCGCCAAGGCCTCGGGGTTTTCGTCTGCCCAGGCCTTGCGCACGCCGATCACCTTCTCCGGGCTGTTACGCCATATCCGCGCCTTGACGGTGACGATATGCCCGGTGCCGGCGGCAACCGCAGCACTGTTCCAGGGTTCGCCTACGCAGTAGCCGTCGATGCGGCCGGCGGCCAGTGCATCGGCCATGAAGGGCGGCGGCACGATGACGATCTCGATTTCGCGCGTCGGATCGATGCCGCAGGCGGCGAGCCAATAGCGCAATTCGTAATTGTGCCCGGAATGCGGATGCACCACGGCGAAGCGCAGCGGGTCGCCACCGGCCGCAGCGCGCTCGCGAATGAGCGCGCGCAGCGCCGCACCGGCGCGCGCGGGGTCGAGATCGGCTTCGGCGCTGTGCGCCACCATTCCGGCCCACACAGTGTTGGAGACGGTGACGCAATTGCCTCCGAGTCCGAGCGAGAACGGCACGATGGTTTCCGAAGCGAGCGGCGTCAGCCCGAGATTGCAGGCGAGCGGCATCGGTCCCAGCATATGCGCCAGATGGAAGTGACCGATGGCGATGCGGTCGCGGATGTTAGCCCAGGACGTCTCGCGGTGCAGGGTGAGGTCGATGCCTTCTCGTGCGGCAAAGCCAAGCTCACCGGCCGCGACCAGCACGGCGCTGTCGAAAAGCGGCATGAAGCCAGCGGTGATCTGGTGCGCGGCGTCCATGCTCATTCGTCCTCCGCCGGTCCCAGCAACCCGGCGGCAGTCACCAGGCTCTGGGCGATGTCGCCGATCTTGCGGTTCTGGTTCATCGCCGTCTTGCGCAGCAGCGTGTAGGCGGCCTCTTCGGAGAGGCCGCGCGACTTCATCAATATGCCCTTGGCACGATCGATCACCTTACGGCTCTCGAGCTCGCCGCGAACCTCTTCCAGTTCGCGCGCCATGCGCGAAAAAGCGTTGAAGCGGCTGACCGCCATGTCGAGAATGGGTTTGACGCGCTCTTGCCGCAGNGCGCCATGCGCGAAAAAGCGTTGAAGCGGCTGACCGCCATGTCGAGAATGGGTTTGACGCGCTCTTGCCGCAGACCGTCGACGACATAGGCCGAAACGCCGGCATCGACCGCCGCCTCGATCGAGGCCTGGTCCGAGCGGTCGACGAACATGGCGATCGGCCGTTTTACGGCACGCGAAAGCTGGAACATGTTTTCCAGCATGTCGCGATTCGGGTTTTCGAGATCGATGACGATGACATCGGGCTCGATCTCGGCGATCCGCCGCGCAATGCCGGTCACATCATGGATGACGGTGACCCGCTCATGGCCGGCCTCGCGCAACCCCGCCTCGATGATCGCGGCGCGGATGCGGTTTTCGTCGATCACCAGGACGGCGAGTGCGGTTCGAACCATGCCTGCATTGTGACCAAGCGAAGGAATTGTGCAATGCGGTATGGTTGAACAACCCGAGATTCGCTAACCGCGCCGCAGGCGCCTAATCCGCCGCCAGCGCCGTGACCTCGCGGCGGAAGGGCAGTGCGTCGCCGATATCGGCTTCGTCCAGCTCGCGCGCGAAGCGGTGGCCGGCGTAGGTTGCCCAGGCGATCGGACCCGGCGCCTCGGCATCGCCGATGATTTTGATCGAGCGGATGCCGCTGTCGGCCCACTCGTCGCGCCGCGCCTTCAGCTCGTGCCAGACGCTATCGTCCTGCTGGCGCGATGTCACCAGCACTACTGCGTCCACGGCGATGTCAAATTGGCTGCCCGTATAGGCGCAGGCCGTGGCAACACCGCCCGGTACGATGCGCGTCACGATCCGGTTCAACACGATCTCGACGCCGAGTTCGGCCAGCCGGCGGTGGATGGCGCCCTGCTCCAGCGTGTTGCGGGTCCAGTCGGACACATAGGCGGACGGCGTCACCAGCGTCACCTTCGCGCCCTGGCGCGCCATCAGCTCGGCCAAAACGCCGCCCATGTAATAGTGATCGTCATCGAACAGCACGACAGTGCCGGTCGGCACATTGCCGCCCATCAGATCGTCCGGCGTATAGACCGGCATGGCCGGGTCCGCCGGCATCGGCACGACATGCGCGCGCGCCACGCCGTCACGGCGCCATGTCGAGCCGGTGGCAAGCGCAATGTTCTGAAAGCCGAAGTCCAGTATCTCCTGCGCCGACAATCGGCTTTCGAAATAGACATCGACATTGGACATCTGGCTGATCTGGTACTGGCGGTAGTCGCGCACGCGTCCCCATGCCGAGAGACCGGGCAAGCGGCATTCGCGCGCCACGCGGCCGCCGAGCTCGGTGCCGGCTTCGGCGATGGCCACCTGATAGCCGCGCAGGCCGAGCGCACGCGCCGCCTCCAGCCCGGCCGGGCCGGCGCCGACGATCAGCACGCTGTCGCTATCGCCCTTGGCCTGCATGCGTTCGGGATGCCAGCCCTTGCGCCATTCCTCCATGAAGGTCGGGTTCTGCGTGCAGCGCGAGATCGACATGGTCATGTCGCCGGTGATGCAGATGTTGCAGCCGATGCATTCGCGAATGTCCTCGATTCGCCCCTCCTCCACCTTCTTCGGCAGGAAGGGATCGGCGATCGATGGCCGCGCGCAGCCGATGAAATCCAGCGTGCCGGACTTGATCATCTTCACCATCACATCCGGCGAGGTGAAGCGACCGACGCCGACGACCGGCTTCGAGGTCAGTTTCTTGATGCCGGACACCAGGCTCTCCTGCGCGCCCTCCTCCTTGAACCGCGACGGCCCCGAACAATCCTCCCAGGCGCCATGTGCCAGGTCCCAGAGGTCTGGCAGGTCGGCGTGCATCTCGATCATGTCGCGCACTTCGGAGTTGGCGAAGCCAAGCTCGCCGATCATCTCGTCCAGCGACAGCCGCAGCGTCAGGCCGCAAGTGCCGCCGATGGCATCCCTGCCCTCTTCGATCAACTCACGCATCAACCGCGAGCGGTTTTCCAGCGAGCCGCCATATTCGTCGCTGCGCTGGTTGGTGGCGGTGGACAGGAAGTGCTGGATGATGCCGAAGCCATGCGCGCCGTAGAGGCAGACCAGGTCGAAGCCCGCAAGCCTGGCACGCTTGAATGCATTGCGGTGCCAGCGGCGCAGGTCGCGTATATCTTGCTTGTCCATGGCGCGCGCCTGAACCGGATCGTTGGTGAAGGTACGGATCGGCAAGGCCGACGGCCCGCGCGGCACTTCCTTGGTGTAGAGGTTGGGACCGTTGATGCCTGAATAGGCCAGCTGGATACCGGCCAGCGCGCCATGCTGGTGCATGGCCTTGGCCATCTTCGCCAGTGCCGGGATATCGGCATCGTCCCACAGCCTGAGCTCGATGAAGGGCGTGATCTCCGAAGTATGGTGCATCTCGGTCTGCTCGGTGAAGATGACGCCCCAGCCGCCTTCCGACTTGATGCGGCGCATCTCGGCTGCGGCCGAAGGGTCGCGGTAGCCGCCGCCATTGCAATGCGGAACCTGGTAGAAGCGGTTCTTGGCGGTCACCGGACCGATCTTCACGGGCTCGAACAGAATGTCGTAGCGCGGATCGCGCATGGAACGTGCCTTCCTGCCAGCGTCGCCTTGCACATGCCCGATCATGGTTTCGAGCCAAGGTGCAAGCCGGCCAGCCCAGTGGGTTGATGCCGTGAGACCATTCATAAATTGCGACAAGCGCCGGGAAACAACAGATTTCTTCTGTGCCGGTTAGGACGCGCCTAATCGATCAGCACTGCCTGGATTAGCATCCGCTGAATCCCGGCTGAGCCAAATGCGACTTCAAGGCCGCGGCCGCGCGATGCTAGAAGTGCCGACGGCCAATGAGACACAAGACGCATGGACAGCATCCAGATCCTTGAAAAACTGATCGCGTTCCCGACGGTGAGCCGCGATTCGAACCTCGCCCTCGTCGGCTACGTGGCGGAGCTGCTGGACGCGCATGGCATTGCCAGCCAGATCATCCACAGCGAGGACGGCCACAAGGCCAACCTCTTTGCCACCATCGGACCGGCCGACGCTTCCGGCATCATGCTGTCCGGTCACACCGACGTCGTCCCCGTCGACGGCCAAGCCTGGACGCTGCCGCCCTTCGAGATGACGAGCCGAGACGGCAAGCTTTACGGACGTGGCACAGCCGACATGAAGGGTTTTGTGGCCTGCGCGCTCGCGGCGTGCCTGAAAGCCTCGAAAATGACGCTGCGCACGCCGCTGCATTTGGCACTCTCCTACGACGAGGAGATCGGCTGCATTGGTGTGCGCAGCCTGATCGACATGCTGCAAGCAGCCCCGCAGCGGCCCTTGCTGTGCATCGTCGGCGAGCCCACCGATATGCAGGTGGCGACGGGCCACAAGGGCAAGCTTGCCGCACGCGCGCTCTGCAAAGGCCGCGAAGGCCATTCGGCGCTGGCCCCGTTGGCGCTCAATGCCATCCATCTCGGCTGCGACTTCGTCGCCGCCTTGCGCCGCGAGCAGGATCGGCTGGTGCGCGATGGCGCCCGCGACGGCGACTACGACATTGCCTACACGACCGTCCATGTCGGCAAGATCAACGCCGGCGTGGCGCTGAACATCGTGCCGAACCTCTGCCAGGTCGACTTCGAGATCCGCAATGTCGCGGCCGACGATCCGCACGAGATTCTCGACCGTCTGCGCAAGGAGGCTGCTCATATTGCATCCGAAGCCTCGGCCACCGCCCCCGAGGCGGCGATCGACATAGACATCACCAACACCTATCCCGGCCTGGACACGCCGGCCAGTTCGCAAGCCGTCGCTTTCATCAAATCGCTGACCGGCGCCAACAACACCATCAAGGTTGCCTACGGTACGGAGGGCGGCCTGTTCAGCCGCGATCTCGGCACGCCGACGGTCGTGTGCGGACCGGGATCGATGGCGCAGGGACACAAGCCGGATGAGTTCGTCAGCGTCGAGCAGATGCGCCGCTGCGACGGCATGCTGGAAAAATTGCTGCAGCGGCTTGCCGACCAGCAGTTGGCTTAACCGGGGCTACTTCTGTGGAAGTGCTGCCTGGCCGACAGCCCGCTCGGCGCCGAACACGCCTTGCTCGACGACGAAATGCCGGCAGTGGTCGATGAACGCCTGGACGGTTTGCGTGCGGTGTTCGGAACTGGGCAAGGCGACGCCCATGGTCAGCGGCCGCAGATCGCCGTCCAACGGCACGAAGACCAGCGGCTTGCCGTCCGGCGCCAGCGTGTTGAGCGGCCGCATATTGGCGATGCCGTAGCCGAAGCCGTTGGCCACCATGGAACGCATGACGGCGATGTCGCCGGTGCGCTCGGCAATGTTGGGGCGGATCCCGCGCTGGTGGAATGCAGAAAGGAAATATTCGCGGCTGAACGGCAGGTCGAGCAGCACCATCGGCTCATCGGCCAATTCCTCCGTCGTGATCGACGCCTTTGCCGCGAAGCGATGCCCCGCCGGCAGCATGACATAGGCCGGCACCAGCATCAGCGGCTCGAAGGTCATGTCCTGCGACAGTTCGAGATCGTAGGTCAGTGCAAGATCGATTTCACCGCGCTGCAGCATCTCGAGCAATTGCCCCTGATTGCGCTCGAACTGGCGCACGCGCACATCGGGATAGGCGCGCTCGAACCGCATGCGCAGCGCCGGCAGCACGATCTGCGCAAACGTCAGCAGGCATCCTACCGCCAGCGGACCACGCACCTTTTCGGCAAAGTCGCCGGCGACGTCGTGCAAGGCGTCGGCATCGTTGAGCAGCCGGGCGGCTTCCTTGAGGAAGACGCGGCCGCCGGCCGTGAGCGAGAGACCGTGCGAATGCTTGCGGACAAAAAGCTGGACGCCGAACTCGGTTTCCAGTTGGGCGATGGAAGCCGAAATCGACGGCGGCGAGACATTGACCTGTTCGGCCGCCTTGGCGATGGAGCCGGCTTCGCCCACGGCGACGAAATATTCCAGCTGTCTGAGCGTGAAGCGTAGCGGCATGGCTGGCTATGTTGCCGGTTTGAGGGCTTCGATCAAGCCTAATGCATGTCGCGCAAAAGTGGCCCCGGTTTTGCGCAAACGACATGCATAGAGCAAAGGCCTAAAGCGCATCGCGTGAATCCGTTCAATCGCGATGCGCTTTAGGCGCCCATCAGTACTTGATCCATGTCGTTTTGAGCGCGGTGTATTTGTCGAGCGCATGCAGCGACAGGTCGCGGCCGAAGCCGGATTGCTTGAAACCGCCGAACGGCGTCATCGGGCTCAGCGCGTCGACCGTGTTGACGGAAACCGTGCCGGCATGCAGCCGGCCCGCGATACGATGCGCGCGCGACAGGCTGTCGGTCCACAGCGATGCGGCCAGCCCATAAGGGCTGTCATTGGCGATGCGGATCGCGTCGGCCTCGTCGTCGAAGGCGATGACCGAAAGCACCGGCCCGAAGATCTCGTCGCGGGCAATCGGATCGGCAGACGCGACATCGTCGAAGATGGTCGGCTGGACAAAGCTGCCGCGCCCGTTGACCGTGACCAGGTCGCCGCCCGCGACCAGGCGCGCGGTTTTCTTGCCGGCCTCGACGAAGCGCATGACGTTGGCGGCGTGGCGACTATCGACCATCGCGCCCATTTTCGAAGCCGGATCGAGCGGATCGCCGGGCTGCGTGACCGCCGCACGTTGCACCAGTTTCTCCACCAGAGCATCCTTGATGCCGCGCTGGACGAGCAGGCGTGAATTGGCGGAACAGACCTCGCCCTGGTTGAAGAAGATGCCGAAGGCCGCCATGTCGGCTGCCGCGTCGAGATCGCCGCAATCGGCAAAAATGAGGTTCGGGCTCTTGCCACCGGTCTCCAGCCAGACCTGCTTCATGTTCGACTGGCCGGAATACTGCAGGAACATCTTGCCCACGGCGGTCGAACCGGTGAAGGCGAGGCAATCCACATCCATATGGCGGCCAAGCGCCTGGCCGGCGGTTTCGCCAAGGCCGGGCACGACATTGAGCACGCCTGCAGGCAGGCCCGCTTCCATTGCCAGTTCCGCCAGAAGCAGGGCCGACAAAGGCGACTGCTCGGCGGGTTTGAGCACCACCGAATTGCCTGCCGCCAGTGCCGGCGCGCATTTCCACGTCGCCATGTCGAGTGGGAAATTCCAAGGCACCACCGCGCCGACCACGCCAAGCGGTTCGCGCCGCACCAGCACCAGATCACCTTCGCCGGCCGGCGCCACTTCGCCATAGATCTTGTCGATGGCCTCGCCATACCATTGAAAGATCGCTGCCGAGCCGGGGACGTCGACCGCGGCCGCATCCCTGACCAGTTTGCCCATGTCGAGCGATTCCAGCAGGGCCAGTTCATGCAGGTTTTCGCGCAGCAATTGCGCCAGCCGCAGCAGAACCTCCTTACGGTGCGCCGGGCTGGTCCGCGACCAGACGCCGGTATTGAAGCTGCGCCGCGCTGCGGCAACCGCCAGATCGATGTCTTCCTCACCGCAGGACGCCACTTCGGCCAGCACCTCGCCAGTTGCCGGATTGACGCTGGCGAAGGTCCGGCCCGAACGCGCCGCAACCGTCTTGCCGTCGATGAACGCCTTGTCGCGAAAACGGATCGCGGACGCCTTGCCGATCCAGTCCTTGTGGCTGAGCTCGCTCATCGCAGGTGACCCTGTCTTGACTATTCGTCTCCCGGCACGCCGTAGCTCGGCGCATCGGATGGGTTTATGGCGCGGGTCACATAGGCATCGAGCTGCGGCTTGTAGAGTTCCCACAGCGTCGCCAGCTGCTCGATCGGGCAGTCATCGGTCCAGTCACAGCGCAAATCGGCGACCGGCCACGCAACCTCGCGCACCAGCTTCATGCCGGCGGAATGGACAGGACCAGCCTCGCCGCCCGCTTTGAGCGCGGCGCGCATGGTCCCGATGAGGCGGTCGCCGAGATGCCCCTCGGACGCCAGGAAGGCCTCGACCATGGCTTGCGGAACGCCGTCATGGGCCAGCATGTTGCCGCCGCAGGCGACATTTTCCGCACGCGCCTCCGCCCAGATGCCAAGAGCTTTGGGACCCGAATGGATCGCGGTCGTCCCGGCGGCGTCGACAGCCAGCACCTGCCGGTATTCGGGATAGGCGCCGGTGCGCTTCAATATGGCAATCGCCTCGGCGGCCGAAGCGCCGCGCGCCAGCAATTCGAGACCTCGCAGCCCCAGCGTCGGATCGGTGACGTTCTGGCTGGCAATGGCGCCGGCACCAGCCTGCGCATAGGCGCAGCGCGCGGCGACAGCAGGCGACGAGGAGGATACTGCGACTCCGAACATGCCGGTGTGGCTGCACCGCGCGACAATGGAAAAGGTCATCGCCGTCAGTCCGGGATAACTGCGGTGCCGTCGATCTCGACCAGCCAGTCCGGCCGCGCCAAGGCCTGCACGACAAGGCCGGTCGAAACCGGATGCACGCCTTTGATGTACTCGCCCATGGTGCGGTAGACGGCCTCGCGATGGCGCACATCGGTGATGTAGACCACCACCTTGACCAGGTGCTCCATGGTGCCGCCGCACTCCTCGATCAGCTGGCGGATGTTCTGCATGACCTTGTGCGTCTGCTCGACCGGATCATGGCTGTCGATATTCTTGGCCGTGTCGAGATCCTGCGGACACTGGCCGCGCAGGTAGACGGTCCTGCCGCCCCGCGTAACGACCGCCTGGCACAGATCATTGTCGAGTTTCTGCTCGGGATAGGTGTCCTTGGTGTTGAACTTGCGAATTCTTGTATGCGCCATCTTGGTCTCCGTCAGTCAGGCTCGAGGTCGGGACGTCCGTTTCTATGCTACCCTGGTCTCGCGCTTTGCGGACGCATGGTAGGCCAGGTACTTGCGCTGCGTGGAGATATGGTCTGCCACATGCTGTGCGTCGTGCCAGACGCCCCAGATGAAGCTCGACCCCCGCCGCGATTGCCACGGCAGGCCCAGGAAATAGATCCCCGGCTCGGTCGACACGCCGCGCTGGTGCTTCGGCTTGCCCTTTTCGTCAAACACATCGACTTTCAGCCAGTTGTAATCGACGGTGAATCCCGTTGCCCAGATGATCGAACCTATCCCGGCTTCCGCCAGGTTCAGCTCGAGAATGGGATCAGTCATGCATCGAGGGTCCGGTCCGATCTCGCGGGCCGCGGGCTCCTCGGGAAGGTCGAGGCCGTTGCGAGCGACATAGGCGTCGGCCTCGTCCAGCACCGACATGTAGTTCGCATCGCCGCGCGCGATATTTTTAGCCAGATCCGGAGCGAAGGTCATGACCCCTTCCTTGTAGGATTCCGTCCGGCCAACCAGCGTCATCCCTTGCGCGGCAAGACGCCGGAAGTCGATCGTCTGGCCGCCCCGCGCGCCGCTCACCGCGATGGTGACGTGTTCGGTGCCAGGCGCCGGCGCTTGGGCGTCCCATTTGCCCAAAACCCCCAGCCACCAGCAGAAGTCACGCTCGCGATAGGCCCGCGGCGGCCGATCATGCGGCCCGACCGAGAGGTAGACGCGCCGTCCCGCGCGCTGGAGTTCGTCGGCGATCTGCACCCCCGAGGACCCGGAGCCGACCACCAGCACCGCACCTTCGGGCAACTGGCCCGGATTGCGATAGGCGCTGGAATGGATCTGCATCGCTCCGGCATCCCCGGGGACAACCGCCGGAATGACCGGATGCTGGAAAGCCCCGGTAGCGGCAACCACGCTCCTGGCCTCGATCACGCCATCCGAGGTTTCGACCCGGAAGCCGGGACGGCCGACAAGCCTTTCCACGCTCCTGACCTCCACGCCGCAGCGGATGGGGGCAGCGATCATGCCGGCGTAAGCGACAAAATAGTCGGCGACCTTCTCCTTGCCGACAAAGGCGTCGGGACCGGCGTCCGGAAATTCCATGCCGGGAAAACGATCATGCCAGGCGGGACCATTGGCAACCAGCGAGTCCCATCTTTCGGTACGCCAGCGTTCGGCGATGCGGCTCCGCTCGAGCACGAGATGCGGCACCCCGCACTTGCTCAGATGCTCGCTCATGGCCAGCCCCGCCTGGCCGCCGCCAACAACAAGCGTGTCTACCGTTTCGACTGGCATTTAAGCGGCCCTTTCTGGCTCTCCCCGGGAGTGTCTGCGCATGCGGCGGAGATCTGATCGTTGGTTTACTGGAGGCACCGGGCAGCGAAAATTATGATTTCATGTGGCAGTGGTTAGCTTGTCCCTAAATGCCGGGAAGCATGGCCGAAGATGTGGAGCGCGGGGCGTGGATCATCACCGTCGAGACAGAAGAAACGGACGGCTCAGAGATAAAGGCTTCTGGCCGCCTTGGACGATAGCAACTCCTTTGCCGGCCCCTCCTGGGCGACCTTACCCTTGACCAGCACATAGCCGCGATCGGCGATGCCCAGCCCCATTTCGGCATTCTGTTCGATCAACAGGATGGTCGTGCCTTGGCGATGGATCTCCCTTGTAATCTCGAAATACTCGCCGATGAGTTTTGGCGAGAGACCGAGCGACGGCTCGTCCATGATCACCAGTCTGGGTTCGCCGATCAGGGCGCGCGCCAGCGCCACCATCGCCTGTTCGCCGCCGGACAGCGTGCCGGCGACTTGGCGCAAACGCTCATGGATGCGCGGGAACAGCTTGCACATCTTGTCCAGTTGCACCGCGAAATTGGGTCCCCTGCCCGACACCGCGTCATAGCCCAGGCGCAAATTCTCCATCACGGTCAGGCCGGGGAACAGCCGGCGCCCTTCAGGAATGAGGCCGACGCCGAGCGACGCGAGGTTTTCCGTGCCGAGCGTCGCCATGTCCCTGCCCATCACCTCGACCTTGCCGCGCTGCGCCCGCACGACGCCGCAGACGGTCATGAAGGTTGTCGTCTTGCCGGCGCCGTTCGGCCCCAGCAGGCAGACCAGTTCGCCGGGACGCACGCTCATCGCCACGCCGCGCAGCATCGGCACCGCGCCATAGGAAGTATCGACATCCCTGAGCTCAAGCATGGGCGACCGCCTTCCCGAGATAGGCTTCCTGGACGCGCGGCTCAGCGCGCACCGCCGCGAAGTCGCCCTCGGCGATCTTGCTGCCATAGTCGATGCAGGTGACATGCTGCGGGAACGCTTCGACCACCCGCATGTCGTGCTCGATCAGGATCACCGACAGAGCAGGGTTTTGTACGCGCAGCCGCGTGATGTCGGCCACCAGTGCGTCGGTTTCCATGTCGTCCATGCCGACCGAAGGTTCGTCGAGCAGCAAGAGCTTGGGCTGTGATGCGAGCGCGCGGGCAATTTCCAGCCGCCGCCTGTCGGCTTGGGCCAGCGTGCCCGCTGGCCGGTAGCGTTGTTCGAACAGGTCGCCGGAGCCGAGCTTGAGCAGGGTTTCGGCCTTTTCCACGCAGGCCGCCATCTCACGGCGCGACGCGCCGGGCCGAAACAGCGCGGTCAGCACGCCGGTCCTGGTGCGGGTGTGCATGCCGATGATTACGTTGTCGAGGACGCTGAGGTCGGAGAACAGACGCGACGACTGGAATGTGCGGGCGATGCCGCGGTCGACAACTTCGTAGGACGGGCGGTCGGTGATCTCGGCGCCGTCGAAGGTCACGCGACCGGAGGTTGGCCGGTAGACGCCGGTCACGACATTGAACAGCGTCGACTTGCCGGCGCCGTTCGGGCCGATGACGGCGAGCACCGCGCCCTTGTCGATCGACAGGCTGACATCGTTGAGCGCGACCAGGCCGCCGAAGCGCATCGTCAAATTCTCGACCTTGAGAAGCGCGCTCACGGCTCGCCTCCGTAGCGCCGCATGCGTTGCGGGAACAGACCTTGCGGCCGGATCATCAGGAAGCCGATGATGACGACGCCGAAGAACAGCAGGCGGTAGTCGGCGAACGCGCGCAATTTCTCCGGCAGGATGGTCAGCAGGAACGCACCGACGATGACACCGAAAATATTGTCCATGCCGCCGACGATGACCATGGTCATGATGGTGACGGAGACCAGGAAGGTGAAATTGTCGGGAGAAATGTAGGACACGTAGAAGGCGTAGATCGTGCCGGCAAAAGCGGCGAGAAAGGCATCGACCGCGAAGGCCAGCACCTTGAACCACGCCACGTTGATGCCTTGCGCCTTGGCGGCGATCTCGTCGGCGCGCAGCGCGTTCCAGGCCAACCCGATGCGCGAGCCGTGCAGCCGGTGCGCGGTGACGATGGCGACGACGACCAATGCAGCCGACAGATAATAGAAGTTCGCCTGGCTCGGCAGCTTCCAGCCGAAGATCACCAGCGGATCGGCAAAGGAATGGCCGAACAGGCTGGGCGCCGGAATGCCTACCAGTCCGTTCGGTCCGCCGGTCCAACTGAAATTGTTCAGCAATTGCTGGACCACGACACCGAAGGCGATGGTGACAAGCGCCAGATAAGTGTCGCGCGTGCGCATCGACGGGATGCCGATGATGAAACCGAACAAGGTCGCGGCCAGTGCCGCGACCGGCAACGTCAGCCAGAAGCTGACGCCGAAATTGATCGCCAGCAGCGCCGACACGTAGGCGCCGATGCCGTAGGAAGCGCCGGTGGCGAAGTTCGGGATGTTGGCGCTGCCGAGCTGGAAATTGAGCGCCAGCGCCAGCACGGCATAGAGCTCGGCGACGATCAGCAGATGAAGGATATAGGTGTTCGAACCGACGAAGAACGGAAAGGCCAGGACGATGACGGCCGCAGTGATCATCGCCACGAGCGGAACCCGGGCAAAGCTCGCCAACGCATAGTCGGCGATCCACGGCAGCCTCTCCAGCAGATAGAAACCGAGGCCGAGCAAGGCCAGCAGGCCGACTACCTGCCAGCCGCCGTCGACTCTGAGGATGAGGTACAGGAACGCTGCCCCGATGATTTGCGAGGCGATGGCGAAGACCGTGGCCGCAGCTATGCCCGGCACGTCGGGTGAAGCACGACCCTGCATGCTAGACTTTCTCCATGACGGTGCGCCCAAGCAGGCCGGCGGGGCGGAAGATGAGCACGGCGATGACCAGCAGGAAGACGAAGACCAGCCGGTAGGAAGCGCCGTCCGGCACGAATGTCTGCGCCAGCACTTCGATGCCGGCAATGATCAGTCCGCCCAATATGGCGCCCGGCATCGAGCCGAGGCCGCCGATCACCGCGGCTGAAAAGCCGAGCAGGCCGGCCATGACGCCGAAGTCGAACCGTGTCACGCCGGCATAGCTTGCGAACAAAAGTCCGGCGATGGCGCCGATAGCCGAGGCAATGAAGAATGTCGCACGGAAGACGCGTGCATCGCGGATGCCCATCATGCGCGCTACGACCCGGTCCTCCGAGGCCGCCCGGATGCGCAGTCCGAGCGGGGTCATGCGCAGGAAGACAAACAGCATGGCAACCAGCGCGACGGTCAGCACCACCACCAGCAGCGCGAACCAACTGATGGCAACGCCGGAGATTTCGAAAGCCATGCCCGACACCAGGCGCGGGAAGGCATGCGGGTTCGATCCCTGCGGATAGAGATGGCGGATCAGCTCGCGGATGACGATGCCGAGCGCCACCGTCGCCACCAGCGCCATCATGGCGGGCGCATCGCGGAAGCGCCTGATGACCACCTTGTCGAGCAGGACGCCGATTAAACCGACGGCGAGCACGGCGACCGGAACCGCAAGCACCAGCCAGGCGGGCCCCGAGGCGCCAAGAGCGGTCGCCAGCGCCTGGGCAAGCGCCAGCGTGATGAACGGCGCCGTCATCGCGACATCGCCATGCGAGAAATGAATGACGTTCAAGACACCGAAGATCAGGCTGAATCCGATCGCCAGCAAGGCATAGATGCAGCCAAGGGTTATCCAGTTCACCAGTTGCTGGACAAGCAGTTCCGCCATGCGGTCCGTCTCTCGATTGAAGCCGACAGGTATCAACCGCCATCCCGGGCGGACAGAACGAATCTCCGAACTCACGAGTCACAATTTCCGAATTTCGTCACTGAATACGCGCCCGTACACTGATGATCAGCCGACGATCACGATCGGCCGGGTCGCTACGACGGCGGCAGATAATTCTGTTTGAGGTGGAACCATGCAAAACAGGCGCAGTGCGCTTATCCGCGTATCGTCAATTCTGGCCGGCTCTCTGTTTGCCATCGCCCTGGGCGCCGCCCAGGCGCAGGCCGACCAGATCAAGCTCGGCTTCATCGGGCCGCTCTCCGGCGGCAACGCCCAGCAGGGCCTCGGCGCCCGCAACGGCTTCCTGCTCGCCATCGAGCAGGCCAATGCCAGCGGCTACCCGCACCAGGTGGAAGGCGTCGTGCTCGATGACGCCTCCGATCCGGCCGTCGGCGTTTCGGCGGCGCAGAAGCTGGTCAACGATCCCGCAATGGTCGCGGCAACGGGGCATTGGAACAGCTCGGTCGCGCTGGCGACGATCCCGGTCTTCAACCGCTCGCAGATGCCGTTCATCGTCTGGGGCGCGGTCAGCCCGAAGATCACCGAACAGAACTTCCCGAACGTGACCCGCGTGACGCCGACGCTGGTCAACGAGAACAAGCCGCTGGCCGAAGCCATCGCCAAGCAAGGCAAGATCAAGAAGATCGCCATCATCTCCGACACCACCGACTACGGTGCGGCCAACACCAAATGGTTCGGCGATTTCTTCAAGGCGGCCGGCGGCGAGGTCGTTTCTTCGGATGCCGCGGCTGTCGGCACGACCGATTTCCGCGCCATGCTGACTACCGCGAAGGCAGCGTCGCCCGACGCGGTCTATTTCGGCGGCGTCGTCACCGAAGCAGCGCTGGTGCGCAGCCAGATGGCCGACCTCGGCATGGGCAATCTGCCGATGTACGGAATTTCAGGCATCTACGACCCGAAATTCATCGAGATCGCGGGAGCTGCAGCCGAGGGCACTATCGCCGGAACTCCGGCCGTCCAGTCGAACCCCAAGCTGGAGGAATTCAACAAGGCCTATGAAACCAAGGCTTATCCCGATCCTGCCGGCTCCTATGCGAAATATGCCTACGAGGCGACGCAGATCCTGCTTCAGGTCATCAAGGAAAAAGGCCTCGACGACAAGGAAGCGCTGAGCAAGGCCATTCGTGACATCCACCACGACGGCATTCTGGGAGACGTCTCGTTCGATGCCAACGGACAGACCAACATGGCCATCGACATCGACATGTTCGTCGTCCGCAGCGGCAAATGGGAGAAGATGTAACTACCTGATCGACGCCGCGCCCGTTCTCCGTGGCGCGGCGTCGATCACCTTCATCACCGAGCTCGCAAAAAGTCCTGACCGGAGCGCCTGACCATGAATGACGAGGCCGGCCACGGCGCACCTCGAAAGGCCGTCGAGATCAAGGGCGTCTCCAAGGTGTTCGGCACCTATCAGGCGCTGAAGCCTGTTTCCTTCGACATCTACGACAACGAGTTCTTCACGCTGCTCGGCCCGAGCGGCTGCGGCAAGACCACCCTGCTGCGCATGATCGCCGGTTTCGAGCAGCCGACGGCGGGGCAGATTTTCCTGCACGGCTCGGACATACAGGGACTCCCCCCTCATAGGCGGCGGGTCAACACCGTCTTCCAGAGCTACGCCCTGTTTCCGCATATGAGCGTCGAACAGAACATCGGCTTCGGGCTCGAAAACCTCGGCTGGTCAAAGGACCGCCGCGATACGCGCGTCGCCGATATGCTTCGTCTCGTCCATATGGAGGCCTTTGCCGGGCGCAAGCCGCAGCAATTGTCGGGCGGCCAGCGCCAGCGCGTCGCGCTCGCCCGCGCTCTGGCGCCGGAACCGGAAGTGCTGCTGCTAGACGAGCCCCTCTCGGCACTCGACCTGAAGCTGCGCCAGGCCATGCGTGACGAACTGCGCATCCTGCAGCGCAAGACCGGCATCACCTTCGTCTTCGTCACCCACGACCAGGAAGAAGCGCTCGACATGTCGGATCGCATCTGCGTTCTCGGCGATGGCGAGATCCAGCAGCTCGGCACTCCCGCGGCAATCTACGAGGAGCCGTCGAACCGCTTCGTCGCCGACTTCATCGGCGAGACCAATTTCCTCGACGCCGACGTGATCACCGTGGACGGCGAGCAGGCGACCGTCAAGACGCAGCTCGGCATGACCTTGACCGCTTCGCACAAGAAAGCGGTCGCCGGCCAGAAGGCCTTTATCTCGATACGTCCGGAAAAAATCAGCCTGCCCGCCCAGGACAACCCGATCGCTGTCGACGGCACGATCATGAGCACCAACTACCTCGGCGGCTACACATACTATCTGATTGAAGCGGGCGGCACCAAGCTGCGCATCTCCAAGCGCAACAGCGTCAGCCGCGGCCAGATGTTCGAAATCGGGCAATCGGTAAAAGTTGGCTTTGCCGCCGAATCCGTGCGGATCCTCGGCGCATGAAGGCACCCACAAAAACTCCTGACTGGAATGTCCTCGGCCTGCTGCCGGCCCATCTCATCATGCTGCTGACGCTGATCATCCCGATCGGTATCATCATCGTGGTGTCGTTCTCGACGCGCGGACCTTACGGCGGGTTCGAATATGTGTTCACCACCGCGCCCTACAAGCAGCTGCTGTTCAACGAAGGCTGGACCGGCGAGCTGGAGTTCAATCCGCAATATCTCATCGTCGTTGCCAGGACGCTGGTCCTGTCGGCCGTGACAACATCGATCTGCCTGCTTCTGAGCTTCCCGGTCGCCTATTTCATCGCGCTGCAGCGGCCGGCGATCAAAGTGCTGCTGATCTATCTCGTCACGCTGCCATTCTGGGTTTCAATGATCGTGCGCGTCTATTCCTGGATCATCATCCTTGGCAAGGATGGTGTCGTCGAAAAGACCCTTCGCGGTCTCGGCCTCGTCGACAACATGGACTCGCTGCTGTTCGGCAACACCGCCATGCTGCTCGGTCTCGTCTACAGCTACATTCCGCTGATGATCCTGCCGATCTTCGCCTCGATCGAAAAGCTCGACCCTGCGCTCATCGAGGCGTCGCATGATCTCTATGGCAACCGCCTCACCACATTGCGCCGCGTTATCCTACCCCTCACCCGGCCCGGCATGATCGCCGGCGCGATCCTGGTGTTCGTTCCAAGCCTCGGCGCGGTCCTGGAGCCGACCCTGCTCGGCGGCGGCAAGACCATGATGATGGGCAATCTCATCCAGCTGCAGTTCGGTGGCGCCCGCAACTGGCCGCTCGGCGCCGCCATCGCCATCGTGCTGATGGCCGCGGTCATGGTCTTCCTGATTTTCCAGGGTCTGCGCTCGATGCGCACCGAAGGCCTGGAGCGTGCGGCATGAACGCGGACGATGATGTCAGGCGCTATCCGGGCTTCGGTCTCTTCAGCGCGATCTTCTTCGCCTATCTCTATTTGCCCATCGCCGTCGTGGTGTTCTACTCTTTCAATGCGAACCGGATCGTCTCCAATTGGGGCGGCTTCTCATTGCACTGGTACGCCACCGCTTTGTCCAACGCGAACCTGATGACGGCGGTGAAGACCTCCCTGCTCGTTGCCGCGGTCGCTACAGTCGCCTCGACGCTTGTCGCGTTGATGGCGGCATTGGTACTGGTGCGCGGCCGCGATGTCCGGTTCCGCCGGATCTCCGAAGCGGTGGTGAACCTGCCGCTGCTCCTGCCCGAAATCGTCGTTGCTGTCGCCGTCCTGATCCTCTTCTCCGAGATCGGGCTCGCCAACGGAATGGTGAAGCTGATGATCGCCCACACCACTTTCTGCATCCCGTTCGCCTTCCTGCCGATACGCGCCCGCCTACAAGGGATGGACCTCGATCTGGAGGAAGCGGCCCGCGATCTCTATGCCACCGGCTGGGTCGCCTTTCGTTGCGTCACGCTGCCGCTCATCCTGCCCGGTGTGTTCGCCGGCGCCATGCTCGCCTTCGTCATCTCGATGGATGATTTCATCACCAGCAACCTGTTGAATTCCGGCGGCGCCACCACGCTGCCGGTCTACATTTTCTCGCTGATCAAGCAGGGCGTGTCGCCGCAGCTCAACGCAATCTCGACCTTGATCATGATTGTTTCGGTGGTGCTGGCGACCGTGGCCTTCCTGCTTCAGCGACGGCAGTAGCAGCGGCGTAGTTTTTCCTAATCAAGGCGTCGGGCAAATCGAATTTATCGAACCCGACGGTTTGTTATCGTCGCCCTTGGGAGAACAACAAACAGGGGAATGACATGACGACTAAAATTGCAGCGCTCGCCATGGCCGGTGCCATGAGCCTCGCCTTTAGCGTGCCCGCTCTCGCCGAGGGCAGCCTGGCCATCTACGCATGGGCGGATTCCATCTCGCCCGAGATGGTCACGAAATTCGAGAAGGAAACCGGCATAAAGGTCACGGTCGACGCCTTCTCATCCAACGAGGACCTGCTGACCAAGCTGCAGGCCGGCTCGTCGGGCTACGACATCGTCACGCCTTCGCAGCACTTCGTGAAGATCATGATCGATAGTGGGCTGCTCGAGGATTTCGGCGCCAGCTCGATGGCGGCCTACAGCCAAGTCCTGCCGGACTGGCAGAAACCGTGGTGGGATGCGACAGGCAATCATTCGATCCCGCTCGCCTTCGGCAATGCCGGCTACACCGTCAACCGCGACCTCTACAAAGGCCCGGTCGACAGCTGGAAGACCTATTTCGAGCCACCGGCGGAGCTGCGCGGCAAGATCGCCAGCCTGGCGCAGCCCGACGAAGTCATTCCGGCAGCGGAAAACTATCTCGGCATCAAATATTGCAGCGAAGACCCGCAGGAGATGAAGCGCGTGCTCGACCTCTTGCTGGCGCAGAAGCCATTCGTGGCGGCCTATTCCAGCGACAACATCGAAAACCGCATCGGCAGCGGCGAGGTTGCCGCCCATTTCTGGTGGGACGGCAACACCATGAGGCTTCGCCGCAACGACAAGGCCAATGTCGAATACGCGATGCCGAAAGAAGGTCTGGTCGGCTGGCTGGATTCCTATGTCGTGCCGAAGGGCGCGGCCAATATCGAGAACGCCAAGAAGTTCATCGATTTCATGACCCAGATCGACAACGCGACGGCGCAGTACAATTATTACGGCCACTCTTCGCCGGTGAAGATCGACGAGAGCAAGGCGCTCTACAACAAGGAGAACGCTCCGGAGCTGTTCCCGACCGTTCCCGTCAAGATGGGCCAGGCCTGCTCGCCGGCGGCGCAGGAACTCGTCACCAAGGTCTGGACGCAGCTTCTGCAATGAGCCGCTCAGCCGGGGCGCGCGCCGCCCCGGCATCTCCATTCTCAAAGGGGCTGGCCATGCAGACCGAAAATCTTGACTACGACTACATCGTCATCGGCGCAGGCTCGGCCGGTTGCGTCCTTGCCAATCGCCTGAGCGCCAACCCGTCCCACAAAGTGTGCCTGATCGAAGCCGGCGGCAGCGACAGCGGCCTGCGGGTCAAGGTGCCTGCCGGCATCCTCTCGCTCTACGGCAATCCGAACTATGACTACTGCTATGTCGGCGTGCCTCAGCCCAACCTCAACGACCGCAGGATTCCGGTCAATCGCGGCAAGGCGTTGGGCGGCTCCAGTTCGATCAACTCGATGGTCTACATCAGGGGCGCCGCGCAGGACTATGACGAGTGGTCGCGACTCGGCTGCGCAGGCTGGGCATTCAGCGACGTGCTTCCCGTCTTCAAGAAGCTCGAGCGCAACCTGCTTGGCCAGGACCCGCACTACCACGGTACAGGCGGGGAACTGCTGGTCGACAAGCCGCGCGATCCGAATGTGCTGTCGTCGATGTTCGTCAAGGCCGGCAACAATGCCGGTCTTCCGGCCAACAGCGACTTCAATGCCGAAAGCCAGTTCGGCCTCGGCATCTACAATGTCACCCAGGATCGCGGCCAGCGCTTCAGCAGTTTCACCGCCTTCATGCGCCCGGTGCTCGATCGCAAGAATCTCACAATCCTCAGCGAATGCGAAGTGATCGACCTCGATATAGCCCAGGGGCGCGCGACAGGGGTACGGGTGCGGCACAAGGGCGAGCAGAAGACGCTGTCGGCCCGCCGCGAAATCGTGCTTTCGGCCGGGGCCATCAATTCACCGAAGATCCTGCTGGCGTCCGGCATCGGCGCAGCCGCCGAGTTGCAGGCGATCGGCATAAAGCCGGTTGTCGGTCTGCCGGGCGTGGGCAAGAACCTTCAGGACCATATCGACGGCATGATCACGGTCCGCTCCTCGAGCACGAAGACGCTCGGCCTGTCGCTGCCCAACTTGCCCCGCGTGCTGGCTGCGCCTTTCCGGTACTTTGCCGGCCGCAAGGGCATGCTCACCACCAACTATGTCGAAGCCGGCGGCTTTGCCCGGACGAAATATGCGAACGGCATTCCCGACATCCAGTTCCACTTCGTGCCCGGCTATCGCAGCCATCGCGGCAAGCTGGTGGAGTACGGCCATGGCTACGCAATCCACACCTGCGTGCTCAGGCCCAAAAGCGTCGGCGAACTCAAACTGTCAGGCCAGGCATCGAAGCGGGATGTGCTGATCGATCATCGCTTCTTCTCGAACGACGAGGATGCCAGGGTGTTGGTCGAAGGCATCAAGATCGCGCGTCAAATCTTTGCCGCATCCGAGTTCGACCCGATCAGGGGGACGGAGATGCTGCCGGGCAAGGATGTTCGCAGCGATGACGAGATCCTCGCCTATTTGCGTGCCGAAGCGCTCACCGTCTATCATCCGGTGGGGACGTGCAAGATGGGGACCGACGCGATGGCCGTCGTCGACCCGGCAACGCTCAAGGTGCGCGGCATCGGTGGCTTGCGGGTCGCGGATGCGTCCGTGATGCCGAAGCTGATCGGCGGCAACACCAATGCCCCCAGCATGATGATCGGGCAGCGGGCAGCGGAGATGATCCTGGGCCGGGGATAATTTCTGTAGCGCAACTCCAGGAAAGGCGTACAGCGGCCTTCCTTCAGTAGCCGCGCAAAAACAATAAGTTGGAGCGGTTCAGTGAATCAAACATTGAACCGCTACCTTTTGCAGCTGGGCTGCGGCGGGCACGCGCCATCGAATTCAAGCGGCTTGATCGTCCCGCTCATCCGCCTCGCCGTTGATCTCGCGCAGCAGCCTTTCGATGTCGGCCTTCGCGAACCGCTGGCGAAACCGACGGTCGAAGGTCGTGAAGATGCCGACGAAGGAGTTGGCGCAGTGCTCCAGCATCGTATCCGCCTCCTGCGCGGAGATGCCGAGTTGCCCTTGCAGAAAGACGATGAACTTTCGCCGCGCGTCTGGGTTCTGAAGCACGACCTTGGCAGGGCCGCCGAGATCGCGGTTGGCATCAATGCAACGGGACGCAAACAAATTGCGCTGCGTGCGCCACACAACGCAAGTTTGAATTGAACCCAGCAGCCGATGAACGGCATCGGTCTGGACATCTCGTTCTATTTGCTCGGCGGTGGAGTGACATGTCATGCTTGTGGTGACATCTCATGCTGGCGGCGCCTTCGGTGGGTCCGCAATTCTGGTGAGGCCTGCTTGCACGTCCTGCATTGTTCCCTAGGGTCTGGCGACTGACGATGGAGGTCCCCGACGAGAAAGTCGATTGCATCGTCATCGGCGCCGGCGTCGTCGGCCTGGCGATTGCGCGGCAGCTGGCGCTCGATGGACGCGAAGTTATTGTCGTGGAGGCCGAGGACAGCCCCGGGCTGGGCACGTCGAGCCGCAACAGCGAGGTCATCCATGCCGGCATCTACTATCCGAAGGGCAGCCTGAAAGCGCAGCTATGCGTCGAAGGAAAGAACGCGCTTTACCGCTATTGCGAAGCGCGCGGGATTCCGCACAAACGCATCGGCAAGCTGATCGTCGCCGCCAGCGACGCGGAATTGCCGATTCTGGAGGGGATCCGGACCAAGGCTGCGGACAATGGTGTTGCGGACCTGGAGATGCTCAGCCGCTCGGATGTGGAACGCCTTGAGCCTGAACTGGACGTTGCCGGCGCGCTTTTGTCCCCAAGCACGGGGATCGTCGACAGCCGCGCGCTGATGCTGGGGCTACAGGGCGATGCGGAGAATGCCGGTGCCACCTTTGCGTTTCGCGCGCCGGTTCTCGGCGGGAGCGTCGACGAAACGGGCTGCGAGCTCCAGTTTGGCGGCGATATGGAAGGCTATAGGATCGCCGCAAATCTGGTCATCAATGCGGCCGGATTGTCAGCCCATCTCGTTGCCCGAAGCCTCGCGGGCGGGCATGGCGGCAAAATCCCAGATGTCACCTACGTCAAAGGCAATTATTTTGCGCTTGGACGCCGCCCGTCCTTCAACCATCTTGTTTATCCGGTTCCGGAACCAGGCGGCCTCGGAGTTCACCTGACGCTGGATATGGGCGGATCGGTTCGTTTCGGGCCGGACGTCGAGCCCGTCGATGAGGTCGGCTACGCGGTCGACCCAACTCGGGCCACGCCATTTTACGCGGCCATCCGACGCTATTGGCCGGGGCTGAGGGACGGGGAACTGGAGCCGAGCTATTGCGGGCTGCGGCCTAAAACGAACGGGTTGCAGTTCGGCGATTTCGACATTCTGGCAGATTCGTCCGGACGGCTGATCAGTCTTTTCGGAATCGAGTCACCTGGCCTGACAAGTGCGCTCGCCCTGTCGGATAGGGTTGTCCAACTAGTCAGAACGACGAACTCGTCTTGCCTTAGCCTTTGACCGCTCCAGCGGTCATGGATCCTGATATCTGCCGATACATCACAAGACCCAGCAAGGCCGGCGGCAAGGCGCCCAGCATCATGACCGCGGAAGCGGTTCCCCATTTTACGCCGCCGCCGCTTGCGGCGAAAAAAAACGATGCGCCGACCGTCATCGGGACGGCACGGCTGGTTGTCAGCATGAGGCCGAAGAGGAACTCGTTCCAGGCAGTGATGAAGCCGAAAATGAAGGTTGTGACGAGCGCCGGTCGGATGACGGGCCGGACGATCATCATCATCACCTGCAAGGAACTTGCGCCATCGACTTTCGCCGCCTCGTCGAGTTCGACCGGTACATCTGAAATCGCGTTCACCAGGATGACGAGCGCAAGCGGCGCGTTGACGATGGTCAGGATGAGCCCGAGCCCGATCCGCGTATCGAGCAGGCCCAGCCACTGGTACATCATGTAAAGCGGGATCGCGAAGATGATCAGCGGCACGGCGCGAAGGTTGATGACGATCGGCAGGACCAAGCGCTTTCCCGCCTCGCTACGCGCGATCGCATAGGCAGCCGGGAACGCGAGCGCGATCGCAAGGCCGGTTCCAATCAGCGCCGCCACGGTGCTGTTCAGCAGATAGGCATAGATGTTGAAGCGGCTGGTCTGCGTCAGGACCTCCAGATAGTTGTCGAGCGTCGGCTGGCTGATCCACAAACCGGGGTTCGTCGAAAGCTCGCGCTGGCTTTTGAGCGATGTGATCAGCGTCACGATAATGGGGAAATTCATCGCCAGCACGGCGATGGCAAAAACGATCCAGCGCAGTGCCCTGACCATCGTCAAAGCTTCCTGCGGCCGGCAAGCCGGTTAAGGCCGTGGAGAACGATGAACGAAGCCAGGAACAGCACAACCGAGGCGGCGACCGCCTTGCCGATAGCCCCTTCCTTGAAGAAAGCCTGATAGATGTAGATCGACAAGGACGTCGTTGAACCGCCAGCGCCACTGCCGGTCAGTGCGTAGACATTGTCGAACACCCTGAAACCGTCGATGAAACGGATGAAAAACGCAATGACCAGCGTCGGCTTCATCAACGGCAGGTCGATCCAGCGGACGATCTCAAACGGTGATGCGCCATCGAGCGAGGAGGCTTCGCGCACGTCGAGCGGTATGGCCGAATAGGCCATGTAGAAGAGCAGGAAGGCGAAAGGCGTCCATTGCAGCGTCTCCACGACGACAAGGGTGCGGAAGGCATTGTCGATGTCGAGGAAGGCCGGGCTGTCGCCGAACCATTCGAAGAGATAGTAGGGGACGGGGCCCGCGAATTCATGCAGCACCAGCCGGTACATGAGACCGACCATGGCCGGCGCGACCATCAGCGGCAGCATCAACGGCGCCATCAGGACTGGACGCTTGCTCAGAAGCGGCGCCAGGAAGATGGCAAGGAAAAGGCCGATCAGACATTCCGCCGATGCGGTAAGAATACCGAAGCGCAGAGAGAACCAGGCCGAGCTCCAGAATTCGCGGTCGTTCAACACCGCGACATAGTTACCGAAACCGCTCAACACCGGACTGCGCAACGTCTCGAATGTGACGGTCGAAACGGAATAGATCAGATTGACGATCGCCGGAAAGCCGAGAAACAGAAGCAGGAAGCCGACCAGCGGCGTCAGATACTTCCTGCCTTCGGCACGTGTCACAAGGGCCATGTCGATCCGCCAAACGCGCCGGATACCGGGCCTCGGCCCGGCGTCCGGCCAATAATTTATTTCTTCAGAAGGTCCTGCATGCCCGCCTTGGTGTGGGCGAGCGCATCCTCGAGGCTCTGCTGGCCGGACCAGTAGCCGGTGAACTCCTTTGCCTGCAGCTCATAAACCGGGAGCGCACTCGCGGACGTCGCTCCGGTCATGACATAGCCGTACTTGCTGGCGAATTCGCCGAGCTTGACGAGGTCGGGACGTTCCTTCGCAACCTTGCCGACGACATCGGGAGACAATGCCGGCGAACCGCCGCTGCGCGCATAGAGCAAGGCCGCATCCTCGGTGGCGAGCCACTTCAGGAACTTGACGGCGCCTTCCTTGTTCTTGGCGTTCTTGTTGAGGCCCAAACCAAGGCCGTGGATATGATCGGCGCGTCCGTCGGGACCTGCCGGCGGCGCGATGATCCCGGTCACCTCGGCGACGGCCGGGGATTTTTCGGTGCTGGTCAGATCCGCCGCCGCGGCGTTCCACTGGAGCGCTGTCGCGGCCTGGCCGGATGCGAAGGCCGCGTTGGTTTCCGCATATTCGTAGCTCAGCGAATCCTTGGGCGACGACCCGGCATCATAGAGCTTCTTGTAGAGCTCGAGGCCTGTCCTGTAGGCATCGGAATCCACCGTGACATTGCCGTCCTTGTCCATCCAGTCGCCGCCGTAGGAGCGCGGCAGCGACTGGAAGACCATCATGTTGAACAGCAGGTTCTTCATCTGCAGGACCGTGCCGTAGCGCACCGGGCTGTCGGGGTTCACCCGCTTGGTGAAATAGAGGGCGGTGGCCCCCCAGTCGTCCCAGGTCCAGCTGTCCGGGTCTTTCGGCTGCAGCGGCTTGCCGAGATACTTCTGGGCGATTTCACCATAGGTCTTCCTGGCGGCGTCATCCCTGATCAAGGCGTCGATGAGATCCTTGCGGTAGTACATGAAGTGCAACGAAAGGTCTGTCGGCACGCCGTATTGCTTGCCGTCGAACTGCATCGTCTTGAGAACGGATTCGCCGAAAACCTTGGCCGCGTCCGCGCCAAGATCGATCGGCTCCATATAGGGCGCGTAGCGACCGAGCGAGTAGGTGGCGACGAGGTTCACGTCGAAGGCACTGGATCCGGCCGCCATGTCGGCCTGCAGCTTGTCGTAAAAGCCTTCGCGGTTGAAGAACAGCAACTCCACCTTGTCGGCATCACTGGCCTGCGTGTTGTAGGTTTCCACGGTTGCCCGCAGTGCGGTTTCCTCGGAGCCGCCAGGCCAGCCGAGCACGGTCACGGTTGCGTTGGCAGAGGTCGGCAAAGCCGTCCCCGCAAGGAGGGTGGCCATAAGCGCAAAAGACGTCCTGCTCAATTTCATGATCGTTCCCTTCTTTTTTGATGATTTTTGCATGACATGATCGGGCGCGCCGTTACCTTGCCCATTCGGCAAGATCGGCAACACCGATGACGCCGGCGTGGCCTCCGAGCTTCGCCGCTACGAGATCGGGGGAAAGGCGCGGCGGGACCTCGCTCAGATGTGCGCGCACCCGGTCGAGATAGCCTTCTGCAAGACCGATGCTGCCGCCGATGACGATCAATTTGGGATCGAACATCATCTGAATGTCCCGGCACAGCGTCGCGACCCGCGAGGCGCTCTGCGAGACGATGGCGCCGGCCCAGGCCTCGCCCTTCAGCGCACGCCTGAACACATCGACGGCATCGGCCTTGAAGCCGGCCTTGAGGGCTTGCGAAGCGATCCAGCGGCCGGAGGTGCCGTCCTCGAGCGGAGCCCGGTCTTCAGACAGACTACGGATCAGACCGAAGTGACCGGCAAGACCGGACAGCAATCGGCCGTTGCAAACGATGCCGCCGCCAATTCCGGTCGAGATGGTTAGAAAGACGATGTCGCGACCTTGCCCGGCGCCGAATTTGTATTCGCCCCAGGCAGCTGCCTGGGCATCGTTGACCGCACAGACCGGCTTGCCGAAAACAGAGGACGCCCTTTCGACCAGCGGGTAGCCGTCGGGAATGCCGAGGGTTGCCGGATTCAACGCCGACCAGCGTCCATCCTCTACCAATCCGGTCACCGCAATGCCGATACGACTGAAGCGGCTCGACCAGGCCGACGTGCTTTGCGCCAAGGATGCAAGCCAGGCGTCGGGTCCAGCCTCTCGCGCGGTCGGCACGATCATGTCCTCGATCACCTTGCCGCCGCTGACCAGCGCGGCCATGGTCTTGGTTCCCCCGATGTCGATGCCCAGAACGGTTGGGCCCAGGACACTTGTGCCAAGGGCGGTTTGCGCGCCCCTCGCCACATAGGCGTCGGAAAGCGCCTGATGGAACCATGAGGTGACGTGCTCGGTACGGGTGATCGCCGAGCCGACAACCACGGCACAGGCGCCGGCGCGCGCGGCGGCAGCCGCCTGCTCAGGCGACCGGATACGCCCTTCAGCAATGACGTAGGGGGTCAGGGTTCGCATTTGAGCAATGAGGGCGATGTCCGGATCCTCCGGCTCCGGCCCACCGACATAGCCGGAAAGCGTCGTGCCGACGAAATCGACACCCGCGGCAAGGGCCCGGCGCGCATCGTCAAGGCAAGAGCAATCGGCCATGGTCAGCTTGTTCCTGGCCTTGACGGCTTTCACAAGCGCTTCGACAGGAACGGGACGGACACGGTCCGTCGCATCGAAAGCGATGATATCGGCGCCCGCCTCTGCCAAGGCCTCGATATCGGCCAGATAGGGTGTGATGCGCACCGGGCTGTCGGTGAGATCCCGCTTGACGATACCGATGATCGGCACGCGGACGGCCAGGCGTGCGGCCGCGACATAGAACACGGATTCGATGCGCAGGGCCTTGGCTCCGGCTTCAACAGCGGCCCTGGCAAAGCCTGTCACGAATTGCGCACTATCCATCGGGCCGCCGGGAACCGGCTGGCAGGACACGATGAGACTGTTGGTGATGTCTTCCCGCTGCACGTCGGCACTCCCTGTCGCCATCACGATAAATGGAAAATACCAGATTACAACCAGTTCATAACTGGTATTATCTTTGCAGCTCGAAGACGAAATCGTAGACGTCGCCCTTGTATCGTGTCTCGCAGTATTCGACGATTTGTCCGTCGGCGAGAAAGCAGCGGCGCTCGGTCATCAGCAGCGGTGCGCCCGGCTCGCAATGAAGATGTTTCGCATCCTCCAGCGACGCGCCGCGCGAGCGCATGCGCTGGACTGCCCTCTGAGGCAGGAAGCCGCGTGCATCAAGCGCTTCATAAAGGGAATCCTGAACCATCTCGGGCGAAGGAAGGAAGCGAACCGGCACGGCCGAGACCTCGACGGCGATCGGCGCGCCATCGGCCGTCCTCACACGACGCATGCGAACTACATTGGTATTGCCTGCAATACCCAAGGCCATCATTTCGGCTGGGGATGGGCGGCTTATCTGCTTGGAAAGCCATAGACATCCAGGCTTCAGGCCGCGCGCCAGAATGTCCTCCGAAAAGCTCGTCAGCGTCGAAAGCGATTTCTCGACCCGCGACCCGATCTCGGTTTTGGAACCGTGCCGGCGATTGAGCTGCCCTTCCTCTTCGAGCAGCGCCAGGGCCTTTCTCACAGTGACTCGCGAGATCGACAGGGCTTCCGCCAGAACCCGCTCGCCTGGCAGAACCGCGCCGGCCTTCAATGCATTGGAGCGGATCGCTGCCTCGATCGCCGATTTCAACCGCCTGTAAAGCGGCACATCGGACGCTGTCGCTTCCATTTCCCGACTGACAAGCCCGATCAGGTTCACGGTTGTCATTGCCTTTCCTCCGCGCGAGAAGCACCCTGGATCGGAACATTCCTGACTGGACCTATACTGGTATTACCAATCCGGTGCAAACGGCCAGCGGACGGTGCTTCGTCCGCGCCCCCGGCCCACCACGATCCCTCAGCGAACCCGCGGTGACAACTTCATGGAGATGCGATCGCAGGCCGCGCGCAGGACCTCCAGAGTAAAGGCATGGCGGCTTTCACGCGTATGGCGATTGATATAGGCGACGATAATGGAGGCGACGGCGCTGCCGTCCGGTCCGATGACCGGACAGCAGATATCGGTGATGCCGACGAAGTCGCGGCTTTCGCGCATCCAGTAGCCGTCCGCGCGGATGATCCGAAGCTGCTTTTCCAGCGCGTCACGATCCAGCGGCGCCGGGGAGTGCGCCTCACTTTCATCGATCATCCGCGCCGCGACCTTTGACGGCTGGAAGGCAAGTATCACATGGCCGGAGGTCGCGTCGGTGGCCAGGCGGCCGTATCCAAGACGTAGCGTGAACGCCATGTCCTCGCCCCCGGGAACGGCCGCGGTTACGACGGTCAAGCCGTGATTGAAGACGACCAGGTGCGGCGACTGATTTGAGTCCCCCGCAATCCGCGTCAGTTCGGGCATGGCGGCGGACATGAGATCCTGAGCGCTCGGCGTGTGCAGCCCCAGCTTGAAAAGCTTGTCGGTCAACGAATAGGCGTCGGTCTCGGCGTTGCGCTCGATGTATTGACGTTCCTGCAGCGCGATCAGCATTCGGAATATCTCATTCTTCGAACGGCCGAGGCCTTCCGCGATCTCCTTCATCGTCAAGGGTGCCCGCGCTTCCGCCAGCAGTTCCAGAACATCCAGGCCCTTGCTCAGCGCCGGGGCCGAATAGGTCGGTTTGCCACTCTCTTTTGCGTCATCTGACATTCGAAGAATCCCCGGTGGTCCGCGCACGATAGAGATAAGAAATCGGAATTGCCATTGGTTTTATATCCAAACTTGACACCATATATAAAACTGACATGATGGCCGGACAATGAATTCGAGGCCGACCCGATGACCGTACCGAGACCTGCAAACACTGTGCGCGCAACCATCGCTCCCCGGAACAACAGTGTTTACACGTCGGTCGATTTCGATCGCGAGGGCAAGCAGATCGGCTTCTTCCATGTGCCCCAATCGCCGCACGACGATGCCTGGGGCACGGTCCGCGTTCCGCTCGCCGTCATCAAGAACGGAGACGGTCCGACGGTCCTGATCGAGGGCGGCAACCACGGCGATGAATATGAGGGGCCGATCGCGCTCGGCGAGCTTCTGCGCGAGATCGATTCACGGGATATTGCCGGTCGCATCATTGCGATTCCGGCCATCAACATTCGGGCTGTCGAGGCCGGCACCCGCACCTCCCCGGTCGACGGGTTGAATTTCAACCGCAGTTTCCCGGGCGATTTCAACGGCACGCTGACAAGCCAGATCGCGGCCTATGTGCATGACATCCTGTTTCCGAAGGCCGACTACTTCCTGGATCTCCATTCCGGCGGTTCGTCCCTGATGATCTTGCCGAGCGCAATCATTGAGCCATCCCCGACCGCGCAAGGGCATCGCAAGAACATCAGGGCGACGCTCGCCTTCGGGGCGCCGACCGTTGTCATGGTCGACAATCTCGGTGAAACCCGGACTTCGACCGCGTCCGCCAACCACCAAGGGCTGATCGTTATCGGCAGTGAGATGGCCGGCGGCGGCCTTGTCAGTCCGGATGCGCTGGCCATCTGCCGCAGGGGCATCCGCAATGTGCTGAAACATGCAGGCGTCCTGAAAGGCGCGCCTGACATCGCCCCTGGCGCCAACGCGCGCGTGCTCAAGGTGCCCGGAAGCGAAGGCTATCTGCTTTCCGAGGAGGACGGTGTCTTCGAGCCCTTGAGCCCGCTCGGCAGTGCCGTCAGCAAAGGCGACCTTGCCGGACGCATTCACTTCCTCCACACGCCGTCACGCGCGCCCATCGATCTCCTTCACCCCATCGACGGCATCGTTTTCGCCAAGCGTCAGCCCGGCCGCGTGCGTCCGGGGAATTGCTGCTTCGTGCTTGCCAACGAATATCCGGAGGCACTGACCGATGAGCCATGAGGACATCATTGCGGCTGCCCGGCGCATTGCCCCCTTCATACGGCGCACCCCGGTCGTCAAGCTCGACCATGCCACGGGCGCAAACCTTCAAAATGATGTCTATCTGAAACTGGAATGCCTCCAGGTAAGCGGCTCCTTCAAGATTCGGGGCGCCACGAACCGGGTTAAAACGCTCGAGCCAAGCCGGATCGAAAACGGACTGATCGCCGCATCCGGTGGCAATCACGGCCTGGCCACCGCCTATGTGGCTGCCCAGGCCGGCGTTCCCGCCACCATTTACCTGCCGAACAATGCAAGCCCGCTGAAGGCGGAAAAGCTGCGCAAATGGGGCGCTGACGTTCGCTTCGCAGGCAATGTCTGGGATGAAGCGCATGAGGCGGCATCGGCCGAGGCAAAGGCGCGCGGCGCCTTCTACATGCATCCATTCGCCGATGCGCAGATCGTGTCCGGTCAGGGAACCGTGGCGCTGGAGATGGTCGAACAGATTCCCGATGCCGACATCTATATCGTCGCGATCGGCGGTGGCGGCCTTATCAGTGGCATGTCCGAAGTCCTGAAGCACGTCAAACCTGAAGCCAGGATCATCGGTGTCGAGCCGACCGGTTCACCGACCCTTCACGCCTCCCTGGCTGCCGGCCGTGTCGTTCGCTTGCCCGAGATAACGACGAAGGTGGCGACCATGGCCTGCGGCCGCACGGATGAAAGCATCTACGCGATCGTCGCCAAGCACGTCGACGATATCGTCCTTGTCGAGGATGCGGACATGCAGAAGGCCGCTGAATTACTCTGGTTCGAATTCGGCATTGCCGCCGACCTCAGTGGGGCGGCATCGCTGGCCGCGTTGACGAGCGGAGCTTTCAAGCCACCGCGCGGCGCCCGCATCGCCGGGCTTGTCTGCGGCGCCGGTGTCGAAGGCCTGAATGGCTGAGGTTGAACAAGGTCGGTCCACGCAGGACGCGGCCCTGACATGGATACGGCACGAGTGCCGCGGAATACCGCCGGAATGCCTGTCGCTGGGACGGTCGTCGTGCGGGACATGAAAAAGAGGCGAAGAATCGCCCTGTCGCAACAAGAGGAGAACTGAAACATGCGCCTTTCCTTAAAAGCATCCATTGCTCTGCTCGCACTCGCCACCGCGACGCCCTCGCTTGCCGCGGAAAAGGTTCTTGGGCTTGCGGCAATCGACCTGCAGAATTCCTTCTTTGTCCGCATGAAGGAAGCGGGCGACGTGGCTGCCGCCGACTATGGGGTGAAATCCACCTGGCAGAGCGCCGAGGGCAGCCTGGAAAAACAGGTCAGCATCATCGAGAATTTCATCAATCAGGGCGTCAGCGCGATCCTGATCGATCCGATCGACAAGAACGCGGTCATTCCGGTCATCCAGAAAGCCACCGCCGCCGGTATTCCGGTGATCACCATGGGCAACAAGGTCGAGGCCGGCTCGAACTACTCGACGCTCTATCCGGACTACGACAACATGTCGATGGTTGCCCGCGCGCTCGGCAAGTCGCTTGGCGGCAAGGGCGAAGTCGCCCTGCTCGTCGGTTCGCGTGGCAACTTCGTGTCCGACACGCGCGAAAAAGGCTTTGTCGAAACCCTGAAAAAGGAGTTTCCGGACATCAAGGTAGTCGGCATCGAGCCGACAGGCTGGGACGCAGCCAAGGCAACCAATGCCGCCCAGACCTGGCTCACCACCTATCCGGATCTGAAGGCCATCGGCTGCATCTCCGACAGCCTTTGCCTGGCCGCCGATTCCGTTGCCAGCTCGATGGGAACCCAGCTGCTCTACGGCGGCTATGACGGCGACGCCGAGATGAAGCCGCTGATCGACGACGGCAAGATGGTGATGGACGTGCTGACCGGCGCCTACCGTGTCGGCTACTGGAACATCGCCGTTGCCGCTCGCCTGGCCAACGGCGAAAAGCTGCCGCAGGATCTCTACATGCCGACCTATTTCGTGACCTCGGATGCGACGGCGGCGAAGCTCAAGGCGGATGGCCTCACCTTCGAATACATCAATACCGACAAGGAGGCGGTGGAAGCCAAGAACTATACCGAGCAACTCGGTCCCAAGGTTCCGGCGACCGCCATGACCCTGGCAAAGTAACAGCCTAAAGCGGCTCAAGCGCCGGATGACATATCATCCGGCGTCCCCTTTTCCTGACGATCGCCGTCGCCGCTTCCGTGGTGACCGCGCATGATGCTCGACAAGAGGACCAACCCATGTTCCAGTCCTGGACCTCTCCGTTACTGCGGCGCAACGAACCGGTTCTCATCGCGGTGCTGCTGGTCGCCATCGCCGTCTTCGGCTGGATCGATCCGCGTTTTCTGTCGACCGGCAATCTTGTCAGCATCGCGCAGCAGAGTGCGGTCATCGCCCTCATCTCTTTTGCCATGACGGCCGTGATCATCGCGCGCGGCATTGATATTTCCGTCGGCAGCAACCTTGCCTGTTCCGGCATCGCCGCGGGCCTTGCCTACACGGCAACCGGCTCGGCGAGCTTGAGCCTTCTCGCCGCGATCGGTGGCGGTGCCGCAATCGGTCTGCTCAATGGAGCGCTGATCGGCTTTGCCGGCATCTCTCCATTCATCGCAACGCTCGCCACCATGGCGTTTGCGCGCGGCCTGGCGCTCAGTCTCTCAGGCGCATCCAGTATCGCGGTCGCCGATCCGGTCCTGCTTTTCGCGGGACGCGAGACGATCGGCCTCCTGCCGGTCTCCGTCATCATCGCCGCCATCTGCCTAGGCCTCTGGTGGTTCGTGCTCAATCGCACGGTGTACGGGCGCTGGATCTATGCGGTCGGCGGCAATGCGGGAGCAGCGCGGGCCTCACTGGTTCCCGTCGACCTCGTGCGCATCTCCGTCTACCTGATTGCCGGCGCAACGGCCGGGCTCGGCGCGATACTCACCATCGGCCGCCTTGGTTCGGCACAGCCGCTTGCCGGCACCGGCCTCGAATTTACAGCCATCACAGCCGCCATCATCGGCGGCACGAAACTGTCCGGCGGCCAGGGCTCCATCTGGGGAACGGCGATCGGGGCGCTGCTGCTGGGCGTCATCAACACCGGCCTGTCCTTCCTGCAGGTACCACAGATCCTGATCTACTTCGTGACCGCGAGCCTCATTCTGGTGGCCGTTCTCACCAGCCAGCCGGAGAGTGTCGCCGCCCTGTTCAAAACCAGTGGCCGCAAGTCCACCCCGTCGCCCCGCAACACCGCCGCAACACCGGTCGGCAAACACAGCATCGCCTTGCGCGGGCTTGGCAAGTCTTTTCCGGGCGTCAAGGCACTCGACGGTGTCAGCTTTGCCGTCTCGGCCGGCGAGGTGGTAGGACTTGCCGGCGAGAACGGGGCCGGAAAATCGACGCTGGTGAAGTGCATTTCCGGTCTGCATCGTCCGGACGAGGGTGAGATCGTCATCGACGGCAACGCCGTCCAGTTCCACTCCCCCAGCGACGCCAAGGGCATCAGCGTCATCCATCAGCATTTCAGCCTTTCGCCGGACCTGACGGTGGCGGAGAATCTCTTCATCGGCCGCGAACCGCATACCCGCCTGGGATTTCTCGACCGGGCCCGGATGCGGCGCGATGCGAAATCCATCATGGACGAGCTGTCGCTCGATATCGACATTGGCGCGGAGCTGCGAACGCTTTCCGTCGGGCACCGGCAGATGGTGGAAATTGCCCGTGCCGTTCTGTCCGATGCCTGGTTCTTCATCATGGACGAGCCGACCAGCGCGCTCTCCAACCGCGAGCGCGACCAGCTCTACGACCTGATCGACAGGCTGAGAGCTCGCGGCGCCGGCATCCTCTACATCTCGCACAAGATGGAAGAGATCTTCAGCCAGTGCGACCGCGTCGTCGTTCTGCGTGACGGACGGTTCATCGGCGAGCGCCAGACCCGCCAGACCAACGAGGCCGAGATCGTCTCCATGATGGTCGGGCGCGATGTCGGCGACATCTTCCCCTATCTCGAAGCGCAAGTCGGCGAAACCGCGATCGAGATCAGCAACATCTCCGATGGCAAGCTCTTGAAGTCGGCCACGCTCAGCGTGTGCAGGGGCGAAATCGTCGCGCTCGCCGGCCTGATGGGAAGCGGCCGCTCCGAGGTGCTCAGGCTGATTGCCGGCCTCGAGACCATGCATGGCGGCACGCTCAGAATTTTCGGCGGGCAGCAGACCGGCGGCGACACCAAGGCCGCCAATCGCGCCGGCATCGTCTACATACCCGAAGACCGGCATCTGGAAGGCTTCGTCGGCACGATGTCGATCAGGGACAATCTGTCCCTCGCCTGGATTCGCGATAACAGTCACTTCGGCCTGCTGAGACCTCGCCGCATCCTGGCACTCGCCCGCGATCTCATCGGCTCACTCGGCGTGCGGCCGGCCCAGCCCGACAAGATGACCATCGAGCTTTCGGGCGGCAATCAGCAGAAGGTCGTCATCGGCAAATGGCTTGCCACTAAGCCGAAGATCATCCTGCTCGACGAGCCGACACGCGGCGTCGACGTCGGCGCAAAATCCGAACTCCATCACCTAATCGCAAGATTGAAGGCCGAGGGCGCGGCGATCCTCATGGTGTCGAGCGAGTTGCCCGAGGTTCTCGGCGTTGCCGACCGCATCGTCGTCATGCGCGAAGGCCACTCTGTCGGCACGCTGGCTCGTGGGGCGACGGAAGAAGACGTGATGACGCTGGCCTTCGGTGATCGCACGATCACACCACAAGCTTGCGCACCCCGGCCAGCATCCAACCTTGCACCAGGCCTGTAAGGAGAAACCCTTTGAGCAAGCTGAAAATCGCCATCGTCGGTGCCGGCTACATGGGTCTCCTGCATGCGCAGGTGGTTGCCGCGAGTCCTGTCGCCGAACTGTCGGCATTCGTTGATCCGAATGCTGCCACGGGGAGCAAGGCCGCGTCGGATTTCGGTGCCCGGTATTTCCGCGATGCCACCACCGCGCTGACCGCCAATGCCGCCGACGCCTATATCGTGGCGGCACCCGACACGCTGCATGAAGACGTCTGCCGCATTCTGCTCGATGCCGGCAAGCCGGTGCTGCTCGAAAAGCCGATGGCTCATGATCTGTCCCCTGCCAAGGCGATCGCGAAAGCAGCGGAGAGAAGCGGCGCACGCCTGTTGGTCGGCCACATCCTGCGGTTCGACCCTCGCTATTGCGAGGCCGCGGCAGCGGTAAGATCCGGGCGGATCGGCGAGCCGATCCACGGCAGCAGCGGCCGTTTCACCAGTCGCGAAGTCGGTCTTCGCATGAACGGAAATTCGAGCGTCTGCTTCTACCTCGGCGTGCATGACGTGGATGCGCTGCAATGGATCTCGGGTTCGGACATCATCGCCGTCTACTCCCGGCCCGTCGCCAAGCTCATGCCTTCGCTCGGAGTTAGATCCGAAGATGCGATCTTCTCCACCGTCGAGTTGTCGAACGGAATGAGCGGACAGCTCTATTTCGGCTGGACGCTGCCACCGACCGTTCCGACCGGCATCTGGGCACGCACGGAAATCATCGGCACCGAAGGCATGATCGACCTCGACGTGCGCGACCACGGTCTACGCATCCTGTCGCATGGACAGTGGTCGCAACCCGACGCCCTGCACTGGCCGACCGTCAATGGCCGTATCACCGGGGATCTCTTCGAGGAGGTCCACCATTTCATTTCGGCGGTTCGCGACGATACCCCTTTCGTGATGCCGGTTGGCGACGCCCTGCGCGCCGTCGCCCTCAATGATGCAATCCTGCGCAGCGTCAAATCAGGCCTGCGCGAACCGGTCGAAGACTGGCACATCCGATGAGAGAACCCTCATGACCCGCCAACAGAACATCTGGTGCAGGCGCTTTCTCGACCTCTCGCCGTTGATCCTGCTGGTCATCCTGCTGGCGATCTTCGCGCTCATCGACGCCCGCATCGTTTCAACCGCCAGCCTCATCAACATCGTCGCCCAGGCGACCCCGATCGCCATCCTGGCGCTTGGGGCTCTGATCGTTCTGCTGACGGCGGGCATCGACCTGTCCGCCGGCGTCGGCGTCGCCTTCTGCGCCGTCTTCATCGCCAGCCTGATCGACGGCGGCGCCGGCCTGCCGCTTGCCTTGCTCGTCGGCTTTGCCGTGATGGTGGTGATCGGCCTCGCGAACGGCGCCGTTATCGCACTGTTGAAGATACCGCCCTTCGTGACGACACTGGCCACAATGGTCGCGCTGCAGGGCGCAACGCTTGCCGTTGCCTCCAAAGGCGTCCTGATGCTGAAGGATCCGACGCTTCGCGCGGTCGGCATTGAGCGCAGCTTTGGCATTCCCAATGTCATCTTCGCAACGCTCCTGATCGTTGCCGTAGCAGCAATCCTGATGCGGCACAGCCGTTTCGGGCTGCGTACCTATGCGCTCGGGTCGGATGCCGGAGCCGCGGAACTTGCCGGCATCCCGGTGACGAAACACACGATCCTCGTCTATTGCGCCTCCAGCATCTTCGTCTTCCTGACGGCCGTGATCATGATCAGCCGGGTGCCTGTCGTGACGCCCAATATCGGCGGTACCTCGCTGCTTCTGGACGCGATCGCCGCTGCCGTGCTTGGAGGCACCAGTATCTTCGGCGGACGGGGAACGGTGTGGGGGGCGGTCGTCGGCGCCCTGATCGTCAGTCTGCTGACAACTGCGCTTCGGGTGTTCGGCACGGATCCTTCCAGCCTCGAACTCTACAAGGGTGCAATCATCATGGTCGCTCTCCTGGCCGATTCCGGCATGACCTACGCCAAGGCGCGGCTCGTCGAGGCAGCACGATGAGCGAGCCAGTTCCGGCCTTGCCGATCCCGCTCAGGTCCAGCTTTGCGCTGATGACCTCGCCGGATACGGAAATACACGCGACAGCCGGCGTGCATAAACCCGTCGTCATTCTGCCGCTCGGCGCTGTCGAGCAACATGGCCCGCATCTGCCTCTCGGCGTCGATTGCTGGCTTGCGGAAGCAGTCGCTCTCGCCGCGGCGGAAGGACAGGCTTCCATGCGGGTCGCCGAACCTTTCGCCTATGGCTCGTCCGAGCATCATCGCTCCTTCTCCGGCACGATGAGCCTCAGTCCGCGGACCTTCATCGCCGTGCTCGTCGATCTCTGCACCTGCCTTGCCGAAGACGGCTTCCTGCCGGTCATGCTGAACGGCCATGGCGGAAACCGCGCCGCGATCCAGGTGGCGATCACCACCCTTGGCCAGCGTGGCATCGTCACCGCGGGTTTCTCGTATTTCGATCTCATCGCCGACGTGGCGGCGGAGGCCCTGCCCGATGCCGCCACGGGCACCGGTCACGCTTGCGCGCTTGAAACCTCGTTGATGATGCATGTGCTTGGCGACAGCGTTCGCCGCGATCTCATCCCGCCAGGCGGCACTTCGCCATCCTGGCCGGATCCTCACCTTTACGCCGCGCCGGCCGTCACCGTCTGGCGCCGTTTCGAAGCCATCCGCGACAACGGCGTCATCGGCACGCCATCGGAGGCGAGCGCAGAGGCCGGCAGCAGACTTTTCATCGCAGCCGTGGAGCGCAGCCGTGCCGCCATTTTGAACATCCAATCCGAATTCGGCCAAAGGAACGCATGATGACAGTCCATTTCAAATCTTCTCTCGAAGGCCCCAACCTGCGCGGCATGGCGATCGTCTCGGAGCCGGAAGCAGCCGCCCGCATCGGCATCAACCGCATCGGCGGCGAGTGGATTGCCGGCAGCTCGGGCAAATTCCTGAAAATCGACAGTCCTTCGACGGGCGAGCATCTCGGCTATCTCTCCCTTTCCACCCGCGCCGATGTCGGTCGCGCGGTGAAAGCCGCCGAAGGCGCACGCGAGACCATGCGCAAGATGGGAACCTTCGCGCGCGCTCAACTATGCATGCGCATTGCCGACGCGATCGACAGGCGCGCCGAGGAGCTTGCGCGCCTGCTCTGCCTGGAACAGGGTAAGCCGTTCCACAGCGAAGCAAAGGCCGAAGCGTCGGCGGCGGCTCTCGGCTTCCGCAATGCGGCAGAACAGATGAAGTGGCTGGAGACGGCGGCGTTTCCGCTTGCCGATGCCAACAAGCGCGCCTTCAGCTTCCTGCAGCCGAAGGGCGTCTTTGCCATCATCACACCCTGGAATTTCCCGCTCGCCCTGCCCTGCCTCTACTATCTCGGACCGGCCGTCGCAACGGGCAACACCGTCGTCTGGGTGCCCGCGCCGACGACGTCGCTGATTGCCACTGCACTTGTCGAATGCTTCATCGAGGCGGGCCTGCCGGACGGCGCCATCAATCTCGTTCTGGGTGACGGTGCGGAGGTGGGCGACGAGGCGGTCGTTCATCCGGGCACCCATGCCATCGGCTTCACCGGCAGTTCCGCCACCGGCGCGACGATCGCCCGGCGTGGCGCGGGCAAGCCGCTTCTGCTCGAAATGGGCGGCAACGGTCCGACCATCGTGCTGGCCGATGCCGATATCGACATGGCTGCCGCCCAGGTCGGGGCCGGCTGCTTTGCCAATGCCGGGCAGATCTGCACGGCCACCGAACGCGTGCTGGTGCATAAATCCGTCCATGACCGTTTCATCGAAGGTCTCGTGAAAGCGGCCGCGAAGGTGAAAATGGGCGACCCTTTCGATCCCGCGACGACGATGGGTCCGATCAACAATGCGGTGGCCGTCGACAAGGTGCTCAGCCACATCGCGGACGCCCGCGCGCGCGGCGCCGAGATCGTCACCGGCGGCAATGTGGCAGCGGGCTTTGCCACCAATCTCTATTTCGAGCCGTCGATCGTCACAGGACTGACCCGGGAAAGCCTGCTCAATGTCGAGGAATCCTTCGGGCCGATCGCACCCGTGTTGACCTTCGAGACCGACGGGGAGGCGATGGAACTTGCGGCGTCCAGCCCCTACGGCCTGTCGGCCGCAGTCTTCACCAGCACCATCAAGAACGCCTTTGCCTTTGCTGAAAGCCTGAAGGTCGGCATCGTCAACATCAACGAGATGAGCTGCTATTGGGAGCCGCATATTCCTGCCGGCGGCGCCGCCGGGACGCAGAGCGGCCTCGGTCGCACCGGTGGGCGGCACACGCTGATGGAAATGTGCGACCTGAAGACGATTACCGTGGATGTCACTCGCTGACATTCAAGGCCCGCGCCTTTTTGCGCGGGCCTGCCCTCGCGACCATATGCAGTTCGGCAGAGAGCTGTCAGGTGGACCGGCGCAGGCTGTCGGCCATTTTCTCGCCAATCATGATCGAGGTGAGATTGGTGTTTGCCTGGCAATCGAGCGGCATGATCGACGCATCGATAACCCGCAATCCTTCCAAACCGTAGACCCGGCATTCCGGATCGACCACGGCCTCGCCGGGCCCCCCCATGCAACAGCCTCCGATCCCATGCTGCGCATCGGAAGACTGCGCCAGCAGGAAATTGTCGACCTCCTCGTCGCTTGCCGTTTCGAGCCATGACAAAGGCAGATCGGAATCCCCCAGCAGGACGCGCTCGGCGATCGCCTGGATCGGCGCCTGCCGGGCAATCTCGCCAAGGTGGCGATAGGCGATACGCATGCGCTGGAGATCCATTGGATCGTCCAGCATGTTCTCTTCCACGATCGGCTGGTCGAAAGGGTTGGCGGAACGCAGTTGCACGGTGCCGCGGCTCTTGGCCTCCATCAGGATCAGATTGACCATGGCCTCGCCGAACTGGGCGCTGTCGGACTCCACGCCGATACCGCCATGGTTCATGGCGACGTAGAGAATGTCGTCGCGCTCGGCACCCGGCACGCCGGAACTCATCCGCACACAGCAGTTGGTATGCCGCGCGTCGACATCGGTCGCCTTGAATTCCGGCTTCAGCTTCAGTTCGATGCGGCAATAAGGATGGTCGAAGAAACCTTCGCCGACCGGCAGGTCGGCAAGCACCTCGATGTCCTTTCGTTTCAAGAGAGCCGCCGGACCGATGCCCGAGCGCTGCAGGATGGCCGGAGAGTGGATGGCGCCGGCCGAGACGATAACCAGCGGCGTCTCGAATTTGCGAACCTGACCGGCCACGATGGCCAAAACGCCGATCGCTTTCTTGCCATCGAAAAGCACCTTGTCCACCGTCGCCTGCCCGATGATGGTGAGGTTCGGCCGGTCGCGGGCAGCTTCCAGATAGCCGTCATTGACCGACACGCGCTTGCCGGCTCGACTGTTGATGGGATAGGTGCAAGCCCCTTCGGCATCCGGAGCATTGAGATCGTCATGCCAGGGATGGCCGAGAGCCATCGCGCTTTGGCGCATGGCCTTGTCGACGCTTCCCCAGCTTTCGACAGGCGCGCGGTAGATCGGAATCGGGCCGCCGCTGCCGTGAAAATTGGCCGCGATCGGGTCGTCCTCCAGGCGGCAGAAGAAGGGCAGCACATCCGCTCCCGACCAGCCCTTGCATCCGATTTGCTCCCAGCGGTCGAATGCATTGAGCACGCCGCGAATGGCAATCTGCCCATTGACGGCCGTCGAACCGCCAAGCCCCTTGCCGCGCCAGTAGACCCGATGCTCCTGCCGCTTGGTGCGGCGAGCCATCAGGTCGGGATACATGTATTGTTGCTGAAAATGATCGGGAAGCAGCAGGTTGAAGGGATTTGGGCTCGCCATCTCGGCAGGTTGCTCGCCGCTCCGGTAGTCCGGCCCCGCTTCCAGCAAAAGCACGGTCGTGGCCGCATCTTCGGTGAGCCGGGCGGCAAGAACAGCCCCGGCTGCGCCGGCTCCGACAACGATGACATCAAACGGCATGCCGTACTCCCCGGATCCGACCAATGCACGGCTGGCTCGACCGCGACATCATGTTGATTTCATTTGTGCACGATCATCTGCTGGCATTCAGGCTCAGCGATATACGCCGGAACCAACCACCTTAGCGTTGCACGACTGCAAGATCATCATGATTTGTTTTATATGTAAATATGATTTCGTATATGAACCCATCGGAAGGGTTTCTTTTCACCATCTGCTCCATATCGCGCGAAGAACCCCGGTGCTCTCCGTCCCCTGCCGGCGGTTCTCACACCGTCATCATCCATCGCCTTTTGACAGCGATCGGTTTTCGACAAAAGCGGTGTTTGGCGTGCTGCCCTTCCGAGTCGCGCCCAGGGAACAACTGCTTCCATGGAAAGTTAGTCCATGGCTACACCGCCGGTGAGCTTTCACGACAATCCAGGGAGACAAATCATGGCGACTGCAAAAAGAGCGACGACAAAGGGACTGGAGGCTTTGTTCCTCGATGGGCTGAAGGACATTTACTACGCTGAAAAGAAGATACTCAAAGCCTTGCCGAAGATGGCAAAGGGCGCCGAATCCGAGGAGGTGGCCGCGGCCTTTGAGAAACATCGCATGGAAACCGAAGGCCAGGTCGATCGGCTCGAGCAAGTGTTCGAACTTATGGACAAACCGGCCCGCGGCAAGACCTGTCCGGCGATCGACGGCATTCTTGAGGAAGGGTCGGAAATTCTCGACGAATACAAGGGTGACCCGGCGCTGGATGCAGGGCTGGTCGGCGCGGCACAGGCCGTCGAGCATTATGAAATCGCGCGCTATGGCACGTTGGTCGCGTGGGCTGAACAGCTTGGCAAGAGCGACGTGGTCAAGCTCCTCAACGAGACATTGAAAGAGGAGGTCGCGACGGACGAAGCGCTTTCCGGGCTGGGCGAAGGCGGTGTCAATGAGCGCGCCCTGGAGCAAGCTGCCTGACTGGTTGTGCCCGGCGCCAAAGCCGCCGGGGCGACTTCGCGACCCGGCCTCTTCGTCGGTACCCCTTCAGATGCAATCAGACCCACCCCGATACTTCGGGGTGGGTCTGCTGAAATCAACCGCGATCAGCGGTTCTTGTGGCTTTGTTCGCCAGCTTTCACGTGCTGTTCGTGGGTTCCACCACGCATGCCGGATCCATCGCCCTGCTGCCGTTGACCACCACCAGCGGCCTGCTGTTGCTGACGGTTTTTATTGTCGGCGTTCTTGTGGCTCTGCTGGCCTGCCTTCACATGCTGTTCGTGACTACCACCTTGATTGGGCATTCTTCTTCTCCTTCAAAATCCACGAGGCGACAACCGCCTCGATTGCCTAAGAAGAGTCAGGCGCGAACGTTCCCTCACGTAACATTTTGTGAAGACCACAAAGCCCGCGGCGTTCGAAGGCGCCTGAGATGGCTGTCGGATTTATTTTCTTGGCGTTGGCAACGAGTTCATCTTGGCCGTGACCGACGTTGCCGGCGGGTCTCATGCCTGTGCCCACCCAGGAGGAAAATGCATGTCATTCCGATCCGAGAGATTTACAACCGCTTTGACGTATAGCGAGGATGATAGAGCGCGGGCCGCCGCAGCGCTCTATCAATACAACATCGCACAGACCGGGATCGACGACCGAGCTGTCATCGGAGCGGAGCTTTGCGACCACTCAGGAAGAGTCTGGGGCGGGCTTTGGGGCAGAACGGAGCTCGGGCTCCTGTTTCTCGACATGTTCTTCCTGCCTGAGCAGTTGCGTGGCCAATCCTTTGGCTCACAACTTCTCAGGACTGTCGAGGAAGAAGCCATCCGGCGTGGCTGTAAGAAGGCCGTCGTGGAGACGAGCAGTTTCCAGGCACCGGTATTCTACATGCGCCATGGTTTCGAGGAATTTGGCAAAGTCGAATTCGGGATCCCTGGACATGCCCGCATCTTCCTTCGGAAAGATCTGCTGTGAAATTGATCGCGAACCTGCCGTCATGGCCTCAATCGCGAGGCAGCGACGGGTCGGTTCATTTTCCCGCAGCGAGCAGTGACTGTTCATAGGATCTGCCAAGGCTGATCTAACGCCAATTTGCGACGCCATGCTCCACAGCCAAATTCTTGAGCGACACAGCCTCGTGTGAACCGACTCAGGCCGTGGGTGTTGCTGCTTGGAACAAATCGGCGGCGGCAGAAGTTTGGCGTGCGCTACGAGGGACCGCATGGCGAGCAAATCGACCGTGGTAGGCCGCTCCGGCGCACGCAAGCTTTGCTCTCGCCGCGCTCACAAGTGCAAGTCTGCCAGGGCGTGGTTGAAAGGGAGAAATCATGGCCAAGGTTTCAAGTCCGACCCCTGCCGCGGCCAGAGGCGAAGTTCAGGCAGGAGCGACGCAGGACAAGACGCCGGGGTTCGATCCCGCCATTGCCCCGCTTGAGACAGACGCAGAGGCCGCGGACACACAAAATCCGGTCGCTGGGACAAGTCCGCCGCGCAATCGTCCAGAATTCGAAAACGATGCCAGCTTTGCCAATGCCATGCGCCCGGTCGAAGGCGAGCCGGAACTGCGGCCTGGCGCCAACTGGCCGGTTTTGGTGATTGCAGCTGTCGTTTTGATAGCAGCCGTGGTTTTCCTGGCGGCAAGCATGCTGCGCTGAGAACGATCCCGACGATGCAGCACCCCACGGCCTATTCATGGAGGTCTGGTGCGCCCTTCATGCCTGAGAGTTCGGTCATTGGGCACAGCAGCCGCGGTCGCGCGGGATCGGAAATGTCGAGCTTGTCCCAAGGGATGCGATATAGACCGTCGCGGCGGCGCAATCGGAAAAGATCCAGCACCGCCACGCCTATGGCCGAGGCCGAAAGACGCTCGAAAGCGGCGTAGACCCCGACATGGAATTCGGTGACGACGAAATCGTCACCATCCCGTTCGGCGTGGATCTCCTCGATATAGCCGACATTCTTGCCGCGCTGCGAGAGTACGCGTCGCCCAGCCAGATGCTCGAGATTGACCGTGGTCATCATCAAGCTCCCGGAATGCGCTCGATGACATGGTCGCGCAACCAGTCCTGCCAGGCGAAGATCGACGTTTCTCGCACATCGATGTCGAACTCGATATCGATGCCGATATCTTTGACCTTGTGCCAGGCGATCCGATGGGGTTCGCCATGCTGCTTGCCACCCAGCTTGACCGCGAGCCGCGCCATCCAGCGCCCAGGCCCTGCGCCGAGGCGACGTGCCAGGGTGATGGAGCCGAGCTCGATGGCAATGATCCGAGGCGGCTTGCCAGGCCGCAACTCCGCCACCAGCCCGTCGNAGCCCGTCGACCTTGCCGATCTTGATCTGCTCGCGGTCGACCACCTGCTTGTCGAGGAGATCACGCAGCAACTTCATCATGTGCCCCCGAATATCTGCAGCGGGATGGTCACCACCGCCAGTACGAAGCCAAGCGCGATGATGAAGATGACGGCGGCATTCGACAAAAAGCCATTGCGATGCTCGCCGACATAACGTTTGTCGTTCAGCAGAAACAGGAAAGGAACGACCGTCAGCGGCAGGCTGGCTGCCGTCAGCGCCATGGAGAAGATGGTGAGCCTCAGCGGATCGAGACCAAGCGCGATGGGAATAGCCGCCAAAAGCAATGATATCGTGTAGGTGGCGCTGAAACCCGGATCGTCGCGCGGCTTGCGATCCTCGCCCCAATTCCAGCCGAAACCCTGGGCCACAAGATAGGCCTGTTGCAACCCGACCTCTAGTGCGGCGCCGAAGCAGGCAATGGCGAGGGAGGCAACAAACAGCACGAAGCCCCAGAAGCCGAATATGGATATCAGCATCAACGGCAATTGGTGATAGTCGTCCACCTGGGTGACGCCATGCGTGGCGAGCACGAGAGCGGCCACGATCAACACGCCGATCGAGATGGTCCCCCCGAAAGTCATGCCCAACCCCGCTATGGCCCGATTGGCTCCGAGATAGCTTTTGTCCCACCTGTCCTCGATGGCCCCCGAGGAATAGAACATGAAGAGGTAGGGCGATATCGAGGCGCCGAGAATGCTCACCGCCATGAACCAGTAATTGGCGGCATCGTGGACCGGCAGCGAAGGCACGGCGCCCCTTGCGACTGCCGTCCAATCGGGTCTCAGCATCACCGCTCCGACGACGAAACACAGCGTCACCAGACCGAGAATAGATACGCCCTTCTCGATGAAGCCGAAGGTGCCTTTCCAAAGCAGCAGCCACGCCAGCAAAGCCACCGGCAGTGCCCACCACTGGAAGCCTATGCCGGTGGCAAATTCGAGCGCAATGGCGACGCCGCCGATCTCGGCGGACAGCACCAGGAAATTGACCAGCAGGGCGGCCAGCAACGGCCATAGAAAGACGTTGAAGCCGAATCTCTCGCGGATGCCGTCGGAGATCGTGTGATGGCTCACGGCCGCGAACCGGCCGGACATTTCGACAAGGAAGATGATGCAGATGGTGCCTAGCACCACCGCCCAGATCAACTGGAAGCCAAACATCGCGCCTGCCTGCGCCGCCGTCGCCATGGACCCAACTTCGAGGAAGCCGCCGACGCTGGTGACGACGCCGAGGGATATTTCCATGAGCTTCTTCATGGCTTCGGCGCGAAATACTTGGCGTAGGCGGTAGCGAGCGAACGCGACGCCAGCCGTAGATCCTGTTGCGCGTCTTGGACTTCCGGCCGGTCGCCCGCCTGCAATCCGGCCTCTGCACGCGCCACCGCGACCGACAAATCGTAGACTGCCTTTGTCAGTGAAGCTTGCTCGGCGGGTTCACTGGTTTGCGCGGACCGGATTTGCGCCCCGGCGTCGGCAAGCGTCTCGCCGATCGATTGCAGCGTACCCACCGTGTATGCGGTCGGCGCCGCCCCTGCCGCCCAGGCGTCCAGCGCCATCAACACGGTCTGCGATGCGGAGGCCGCTGTTCGTGATTGCTGCTCGATCTGATCGGAAGATGAGCATGCCGACAACATCAGCAACAGCAAGCACAGGCAGTCGTGCCTGAGATAGCGGCGTCTAACGATCAAATCAGGCGTTTGGTGCGCCACCGAATAGTCTCCCCCGACCCAACAAAACCGTGGCCGGCGTAAATCTGATCTAGAGCACTCGTCGGGTCCGTCAACGACCGCGCCCGCCGATCCGGAGCACGAGGCGGCGAGCCAGGTCCCGATCGGTTTCAATTGCCGCACCAGCGTAAGCTGAAGGTCAGGCGGGGCGATCCCCGTTCGGCGCGTCTTGGATTCTGTATTCGTGAATGAGGCCGAGAACCTGAGTTCTGACTGTATCGCGCGCGTCGGGCTGGATGAAAAACATCAGCCGTTCGACCGCTTCCACGACTGCTTCCGGCAGATCCGAAACCGCATCGGTGAATTCGCTGCCATGCTCGTACATATTGTCCGTCAGCTTCTTGTCGAGGTCGGAAAGGATGCCCATCATCCACACTCCAGATCGGTGCTGTATTGAACTCAGTTCGGCAGGGTCACCGCGAGGTCGCCCTCTCCTGTTGCTGCCGGCCGTCGATCACTGTTGCCCCGGCATTTCCGTGTTTTTCCTGGGATTTTTCTGGACGCCCGCAGCCGGGGCGGTGTCCGCCGGGGCATAGCCGCCCTGGTTCTGCTCCGGCGCACGTTTCAGCGGGGAGGTCTGCCAGCCCATGTCAACGTAGAAAAAGCCGACGATGAAACCGACAATGATGACCGCCGCTATCACCAGCGAGATTATTGCGTTGCGTCGCTCCATAGGCCTAGTCGCCACTTGGCTTTGGAGATGCGGGCTGCGTTGGCTGCGTACCTTGCTGGTCGCCGCCGGTGCTGGTCTGCGGCGTCGGGTTGGTGTCCGTCGTGGGATTCTTGTCCACCGGCTGGCTGTTCGTAGTGTCCGTCTTGGACTTGGCCGGATCGGCATTGTCGTTGCACCCCGCCAAGGCGAGTAATGCCGCTGACATCAATAGCACTGCTCTCATGCCGATTTCTCCTGGCTGAGTTCGGGCGAAGCCGCCTGCCAATGACCTATTCGGTCGAACCGCACCGAAAGCCCCTGTTTGACCGCGCTTCTAGCCAGCAAATGGTCCAGTTCGGCGTCTTCGATCGGACTTCGTACGACTTGGCGAATGGCCTTGCAGGCAAGTTCCGTCGAGACGAAATCATATCTCCTGCTCCTGGCGACAACATATTGTTCGACCAGCATTTTCACGCGCCTGAGCGCGATTTCTTCGGCGTATTGCATTTTATTCCTCCTGCGCCCCGAACTGCCGAACGGGTTTGTTGTTCCAAAACATGATTGTCGAGGTGATTAGATGCTCGCGCTTTCCGATAGAAAGCGCGAGCGGATCAGGCTGAGGGGACCCGATCGTGCAGCATCAAACAAGGGGAGCAACGATGCTGCATGATATCGAACTCGCCCGGACCTGAGTTGTTCCACCTCTCCACGCCGCGTGTTCATTGAACTCAAGAACAAATCCTTGTCACGGCCTGCATACGGCCACGCATTCAACCTCTCCGTACGGAACAATCCGTCCCGACAGTGGTTCGGCCGAAGCGAAGCTCGGAGGACGAGATGACGAATGAAAAATTGGCCGTGGTGACGGGCGCCTCGAGCGGCATTGGGAAGGAACTCGCCAAACTGTGCGCCAAGGACGGCTACCACCTGATGCTAGCCGCCGACGAGCCCGCGATCCAGCAGGCAGCTGAGGCGCTCGGTTCGCATGGTGTGACTGTCGAAGCCATCGAGGCCGATCTGGCGACCGAGGAGGGTGTCGATCGTTTGATCGCCGGGATCGGCGATCGCGATGTCGACCTGTTGTTCCTGAATGCCGGACGTGGGCTCGGCCGTGGTTTCGTCGATCAGGATTGGAAAAAAGTACGCCGCATCATCGACACCAACATCACCGGGACAGTCTATCTCGCGCATCAACTCGGAGTCAGGATGGCACGCCGCGGCCGAGGCCGCATTCTCTTCACAGGATCGATCGCTGGTTTCATGCCGGGCACTTTCCAGGCGGTCTACAACGGCACCAAGGCTTTCATCGATTCCTTCTCGATCGCACTGCGTCATGAGTTGCAGGCCACAGTCACCGTGCTGATGCCCGGGGCAACGCAGACGCGGTTCTTCGAACGCGCCGAAATGATGGATACCAAGGTCGGCGCCGATGAGAAGGACAATCCCGCCGATGTGGCCGAGGCCGGCTACGAGGCGATGATGGACGGTGAGGAACAAGTCATCAGCGGCTGGAAGAACAAGCTGCAGGTCGCCGCGGCACATGTGACGCCGGCAGGCACGCTGGCCGAACAGCACCGCAAGATGGCCGAGCCGGGTTCTGCCTCCAAAGGCTGACCTTCAGCCTTCACGCCAGAACCAAAATGTCGGGCAGACTCTTCTGCCGACCTTCTTCCAAGGCAGGAGCACCATCATGAAAGCGCTCACGTGGCACGGCAAAGGCGACATTCGATGCGACCAGGTGGCTGATCCCGCCATCGAGGATGATCGTGACGTCATCATCAAAGTCACCTGTTGCGCCATATGCGGCTCGGACCTGCATCTGATGAACGGATATATGCCGACGATGGAGTCGGGCGATGTGCTCGGACACGAGACGATGGGCGAGGTCGTGGAAGTCGGCAGCGGCCATTCGAAATTCAGAAAGGGCGACCGCATCGTGGTGCCTTTCAACATCTCATGCGGCGAATGCTGGTTTTGCCAGAAGGGGCTGTTCTCGCTTTGCGACAGGTCCAATCCCAATGCCAAACAGGCTGCCGAAGTGATGGGACAATCCCCGGCTGGCCTGTTCGGCTATTCGCATCTGGTCGGCGGCTATTGGGGAGGGCAAGCCGAATATCTGCGCGTTCCTTTCGCTGATGTCGGTCCGATAAAGGTGCCCGAGGGAATGGACGACGAACAGGTGCTGTTCCTCTCCGACATCTTTCCAACCGGCTATATGGCGGCTGAAAACGCCGGCATCGAGCCAGGCGAAACCGTCGCCATCTGGGGTTGCGGTCCGGTTGGTCAGTTCGCCATTCAGAGCGCATGGATGCTCGGCGCCGGCCGCGTCATTGCCATAGACAAGGTGCCGGAGCGGCTGGCGATGGCTCGCGAGCACGGCAAGGCCGAGACGCTCGACTTCAGCAACTCCGATATCTACGACGCCTTGATGGCGATGACCGATGGCCGCGGTCCGGATCGCTGCATAGACTGTGTCGGTACCGAGTCGGATCCCGGCGCCAGTGCCGACTCCATGCTCGACAAGGTCAAGGCTGCCGTCTATCTCGGCACCGATAGGCCGCATGTATTGCGCGAAGCAATTTACTCCTGCCGCAAAGGCGGCACCATCTCGGTGCCCGGCGTCTATATCGGCCTCGTCGATCATATTCCGTTCGGCGCCGCCATGAACAAGGGACTGACCTTCCGGATGGGTCAGACGCACACGCAACGCTATCTCGAACCGCTCCTGGCCATGGTACAGAAGGGCGACATCGATCCCTCCTTCGTGATCACGCACCGGGCAGACCTCGAAGCGGGACCGGACCTCTACAAGACGTTCCGTGACAAGCAGGATGGCTGCATCAAGGTGGTGATGCGACCGCATGGCTGAGATGTCGGTATCTTGCGCGGGGTCCACCTTGCGCGGATTCCCCGCCAAGGATAGCACCGACGCTGCCGAGGAACCTGGAACTTTCGACCGTGGCGGCGGTTGACCCGCAGAATAAACTCAGGGCGACGAGACTGTCGTGCCCGCCCGCTGCGAAGGAAGTTATCGCCATGAGCAATGAGAATCCCACATCGAAACCCAGCGTCCGGTCGCCAAACGCCGATGCTCTGCCGCACCCGAGACGGGACGCCAGTGACACAGATGCCGGTGCCAAGCCGCTGACGCCGAAAACCGCCGGCACATCCCGGCCATCGGCCCCGCCGCTGGACAATCCGGTTGCCAATCGAAACGCCGGGCGGCCGCGTCAGGCGAGCACCACGCCTAGGCCGACCGACAAGCCCCTGGACTGATCGAAACCGGCCTCTTGAAATCACAGCGAGTGTTTGTCGGGACGAAGCGATGCCAGGTCGGCCAGGGTGTTGAGAAGTGCAGCGTCGCCTGCCGGTTTCGGCACGAATTTGCAGTTTCGGAAGGGTGTGGGAACGTCGCGCGGCCCAAATCCGGTCATGAATGCGAAGGGGATGCCGCGAGCCAGCAATGTTTCGGCCACGGGCAGACTTGTTTCACCGTTCAATTGAATGTCCAGCAGCGCCACGTCGGCTTTGCCTGCATCGATAAGCTGACGAGCCGCGGCGACCGACGAGACCGGGCCGATCACCGGATAACCCGCCGCACGCAGGCGAGACGCGACGTCTTCGGCGATCAGCCATTCGTCCTCGACCACCAGAACGCGCGGCCTGTCGTCGCTCACGGCGCCTCCTTGTGATTTGCCGGAAATGCGATCTGGACGCTGAGGCCGTCCTTGTGGAACGCGGTCTCGACATGGCCGCCGAGCCTGTAACCGATTTCTCCCTGCAACAGGGTCAGGCCAAAGCCGTTGTCCAACGGCGCCTCTACAGGAGGGCCGTTCTTTTCGCGCCAGCCAAATGTGAAACTGTCATGGTCGATCGACCATTGCACACTGACCTTGCCGTCGACTTTTGACAAAGCGCCATACTTGGCCGCATTGGTGGCCAGTTCATGAATGGCCATGCTGAGGGAAAGCCCCTGTTGCGGGCCTAATTTCACGTCTGCGCCATCGAGTTCAACCCGCTCGATGCCGAATGGTTCGAGCTCCTGCTGGAGCAATTCCCTGACCGAGGCTTCCTTCCATCTCTCCCGGGTCAGCAGGCCGTAGGCCCGCGACATGGCATGCAGGCGGCCGATCAGCGCATCCGCGAACTCCTCCTTCGTATCAGAACTTTCCCGCGTGCGGCTTGCAATGCTGGCGATCACCGCAAGCATGTTCTTGACCCGGTGGTTAAGTTCCGAGATGAGCACCTGCTGATGCTCTTCTGCCTGTGCCAGCGTGGTGACATCGACAAGTGTCACCACCACGCCCTGGATCCTGTTGCCCTTGTCCCGATAGGGATTGATGCGGACCATGTGGAACAAGCCCCTGGCATCGCGCGGCAGATGGTGATTCAGGATCTCGCCTGTCTCGAACACCTTGTCGATGTGCTGCTTCAACTCTGGGTAGTCGAGTTGGCTCGACAAATCCGTCAGCGGCCGGCCAACATCGGAGGGGCGCAGGCTGAAGAAGGATGACGCCGCCGGCGTGAAGGTGCGGACCACAAGGCTGCGGTCGAGGAAAATGGTCGCTATGTCGGTGCTTTCGAACAGGTTGCGCAGATCGCCGTTAGCGTGGTTGAGCTCTTCTATCTTGGCCGTCAACTCGGCGTTGATCGTGTTGAGTTCCTCGTTGAGCGACTGCATCTCCTCCTTCGAGGCTTCGAGTTCCTCGTTGGTGGATTGCGCCTCCTCATTGACGGAGACGAGTTCCTCGTTGGACGATTTCACCTCCTCCAGCGCGGTCTCGTATTCCTCGATCATCGATTGCAGGCGCTCTCTGGTATCGCGCAGTTCCCGCTCGAGATCGGCGGTGCTGTCACTGTCACGGCTGCCGCCGTCTTCCTCTGAGCGGGCCTGCGTCGGGCCCGACGGCTCGAAAAGGACAAGGTAAAGCGGCTCGCCGTTGCCGCGTTCCGCGAGCGGCTCGATCGTCAGCCTGATCGGCTGGACCCGTTCGTCGTCTTCCTCCACGGTGAGGTTTTCCCGCACCACTGTGCGGCGCGTGGTCGTCGCTTCGCGCAGTGCGGCGCGGAGATCCAGCCGCAGCCCACGCCTTGCCATCGTCAGCAACTGCCGGCTGGGAATCCCTTGTGGCGCTTCGAGATATCTGCCGGTCCTGGCCGAATAATAGACGACATCGCCCTCGGCGTTGACCAGGACATGCGGCGGCGCGAACCGTTCCAGCACCTGCGCCTCCACTGCCTGCCGCAAGGGATAGCCGACAAGTCCCTTCTTCGAGCCGGCGCTTTCGGATGGGAAGACGCTGGAATGACTTTCCCCGATCAGGGCCGGCAGTCTGATGTGCGGTGAGGCATGCTCCCGCGCATGGAAGATGCGATGTTTCTTGTCGACGGTGGCGAACAGATCGTCGTGCTGCCCGACGCTTTCGGAGGTGCCAAGGAAAAGGTAACCGCCGGGCTTCAGCGCATAATGGAAGACAGGGATGACGCGGTTTTGGATGATCGGGCCGAAATAGATCAGCAGATTGCGGCAGGAGACCAAGTCCATGCGCGAGAAGGGTGGATCGCGAATGACGCTGTGCGGCGAGAAGATGCACAGTTCGCGTATCGCATTGCTGATGACATAGCTTTCGCCATCGCCGTTGAAAAACCGCTGTTTGCGTTCGGGAGAAAGACCTTGCAGCAAGGCTTCCGGATAGCGTGCCGCCCGCGCCACCGCCAGCGCCGGCTCGTCGATGTCGGTGGCGAATATCTGGACGCGCGGAACGACCGTAAGCTTCTCCATGTGTTCGCGCAGCAGGATGCCGATGGAGAACACCTCCTCGCCCGTGGCGCATCCGGGAACCCAGACCCTGACGGTGTCGCTGGCGGTCTTGCCTTCGAACAGCTGCGGTATGATCTTTCGCTCGAGCAACTCGAAGGCATCGGGGTCGCGAAAGAAGTTGGTGACATTGATCAGCAGATCGCGAAAAAGGTTCATCACCTCGCGAGCATCCTTCTTCAGCCAGTCTATATAAGCGCTGATGGAATGGACCTGGGCGATCTGCATGCGCCGCTTCACGCGGCGCAGGAATGTCTTGGTCTTGTAGCCCGAGAAGTCGTGGCCGGAGTGGCTGCGCAGAATGGCGTATATCTGTTCTCGCACCTTATCGATGTCGGCCGTGTGGTCGCCATCTTCTTCCGCCAGCCCTTCCAGCGGGTCGAAGCCGCGGGCGAAAGCCTCCAGCTTCGCCCCGATCTCCTCGGCGGGCACAGCGACATCGACGAGTCCGCTGGCAATAGCGCTCTGCGGCATGTCGGGATTGCGCGGCCCGTAGCCGTCCGGCGCTTGCGCGACGGTAAACCCGCCCCGCTCCTTGATGGCCTTGGCGCCCAGGGTTCCATCGGAGTCGCCGCCCGACAGGATGACGCCAACGGCATATTCGCCCTGGTCTTCACCCAATGCGGCGAAGAAGATATCGATGGGCTTGCGCTCCTGGGTAAGCCCATTCGGCCGGCGGAGGTGCAGCACCCCCGATTCAATGGCCAATGTCACGTTTTGCGGCATCACATAGACGTGGTCAGGTTCAACCACCATGCCGTCCTCGATCACAATGACAGGCATGTCGGTGTAGCGGCTGATGACCTCGTGCAACAGGCTTTCGCGCTTGGGGCTGAGATGCGTGATGATGACGAAAGCCATACCAGGCTGACCGGCCACGCCTTTGAACAGACCTTCCATCGCGGGAATGCCGCCCGCGGACGCGCCTATGCCCACGATGGGAAACCTTTTCGGTTGGGCTGTCACGTCATGTCCCCCTTTCGCCGACCCGACCTGAAATCCCCTCAAGGCCGGCGGACAGGACACAACCATATAGCGCGCAAGACGGATGGAACAAGACGTCAGGGATGACGTTGAACCCGATATCAATGGTGGTTCAATGACAAAACGATCTGCTGACATAAAACTCCCGACGCCGGTGGTATCAGGGGAGCCTGGATCGCTTGGAAGTTCCCATGCTGGGGCCGTCCCTGATCGCATGCTGGCGCTTACGAGACGGTTGCAGGCGGCCTTGGACGACAGAATTCGGAAGGCAAATCCGCTGCATTCTAATCTCCGTTCCAAGAAAGGATGACGACGTGCGCGACCTGCGGGGGCTGCATATTCTGATAGTCGAAGACGAATGGGCGATGGCGGGAGATCTTGCGCGGTTTTTCAGCAATATGGGTGCCATCATCCTCGGTCCCGCTGCAACCGTCGAACAGGCATCCAAACACACCGGGACGGCTGAAGCTGCAATCCTCGACGTCAATCTCAATGGCCGACGCGTGTTTCCAATCGCCGATGAGTTGATGCGCCGGGGTGTCCCCTTCGTGTTCTTCAGTGGCGATGACGACATCGCCATTCCCGATCATCTCCGCTACGCCAGCAATTTGCGGAAATCCTCGGGCAGCCAGGCGGTGTTCAACGCGCTCTTTCCCCCGCAGGCATCTGGGCGAGCGGCCCCCGTGCCGGACCCCTCCGACGACGTCTTCGCGCTTTTGCCCAAACTGCGACTTGCGGCGCGCCTTTTGCTGGCAGACGTCGAGGCATCGGATCGGCTCGTCGAGAGGACGCTCGAGCAAGCGATCCGGGATGTCGACCGCAGACAGCTTGGTCAATCCACTGAAAACTGGCTCAACGACATCATGCAAGAGATGGCGAAAACCCGCGGCGCAAAACTGATGCATTAGTTTGTTTTCCAAGACCTCTCAGGCTGAAGTGCTAAGCCGCGGGGCCGTCATTGTTCACCACATCTCGAAAAATTGGCCGTACAGATAGGCCGCTTGACCGGCGTCATCAGCCCTTCTGATTGCGCTCGACGAACTTGTTGAAACGGCTGGCTTTCCCCTCACCGGTCTTGGCCTGATACAGAAAGGCCAGATCATTCTCGTCGAATATCCGGAAGAACTCGTCCCATTCGATGGGCTCGAATGCTTCCTCGGGCTCGCCGAAGTCAATCCGCAGGATACCGCCCTCGCCTTTGGTGCGCACCACCGCCGGCCGGCCGTCCCGCTCCTCGGCCCATTTGCGAATTTCGTCATGGTTGGTGGTCGTTTGCGACTGAGACATTGAAATCTCCTTTGATCATCGGCGTTGCCACATAGGACACGCGGGCTGTCGGGCGTCCTAACAGCACAAGCACGTCAATGTTCCAGAACCGCGCCGTGATCGCGCTGCGCCGGCTCCCAATGGGACCGGCCAAAGGAACTTTGTTGAAGCAAGGGAACAAACCTTTTGCCGAAAAGTTCGGGGCGCCGAGGTTACTTGTCTGAGGAGTCGTCGTGAAACGCATATTGGTTACAGGAGGCTGCGGCTTCATCGGCCGGCATGTCGCACAGGAACTCGTCGAGCAGGATTATTCGGTTCGCATCCTCGATGCGCTGCTGGAGCAGGTGCATGCGGGCGAAGCCGTCGCGCTTCCCGCCGGGACCGAACTGATCAAGGGCGACGTCCGCGACCGGGAGGCGGTCGCCAGGGCGCTGGAAGGTGTCGACGCGGTCATTCATCTGGCGGCGGAAGTCGGCGTCGGACAATCGATGTACGAGATCGCGCGCTATGTCGGCGCCAATGATCTCGGCACCGCAACGCTACTTGAAGCATTGATCAAGCACCCGGTCGAACGGATCGTCGTCGCCTCGTCGATGAGCGTCTATGGCGAAGGGCTCTATGCAACGCCAGACGGCCGGCGTGTCGACAATGCTCGGCGCAAGGCGAGCGACATCAGGAGCGGGCAATGGAACCCGCTGTCGCCAGAGGGAGACGCCCTCTCGCCGCTGCCGACGGACGAAGAAAAGCCGGTCGATCTCGCCTCCATCTATGCGCTGACAAAATACGCACAGGAACGCGCCGTGCTGATCTTCGGCGAGGCCTATGGCGTCGATGCGGTCGCGCTGCGCCTGTTCAATGTCTTCGGCGCCGGCCAGGCGTTATCCAATCCCTATACCGGCGTGCTGGCCAACTTCGCTTCGCGTCTCGCCAACGGCCAACGGCCAATGATCTTCGAGGATGGCGAACAGAAGCGCGATTTCGTCCATGTGCGTGACGTCGCCCGCGCCTTTCGCCTTGCTCTGCAGCAACGCCAGGCAAGGGGTCATGTCATCAACATCGGCAGCGGCCGCGCCTATGCGATCGGCGAAGTCGCGCGATTGCTGGCCGAAGCCATGGGGACACCGAACCGCTCGCCGGAACTGCTCGGCAAAGCCCGCTCCGGCGATATCCGGAACTGCTTCGCCGATATCTCCAAGGCCCGTGAGCTGCTCGGTTTCGAGCCGGTGCGGCAACTGGAGAATTCGCTCGGCGAGTTCGTTTCCTGGGTGCGTAACACGTCCGCCGTCGACCGCGGCGCCGACATGAAGCGCGAGCTAGAAGAACGTGGGTTGGTCTCATGAACACACGCAATCGACGCGACGCGCCGGTCGCCATCGTCGGCGGCAGCGGCTTCATAGGATCGAACCTCGCCGACAGCCTGTTGTCGGATGGCGAGCCGGTACTGGTGATCGACAATCTCAGCCGTCCGGGCGTCCAGCAGAACCTTGAATGGCTGGCGCAAAAACACGGTGGTCGCCTCACGGTGGAGACGATCGACGTGCGAGACGCCAACGCACTGGCGCCTGTCTTGATGGTTTCCAGGGCAATTTTCCATCTGGCCGCGCAAACCGCCGTCACCACAAGCCTGGTCCAGCCGGGCGAGGATTTCGACATCAACCTTCGCGGGACGTTCAACGTTCTGGAGGCCGCGCGGCTGAGCGGTGAGCATATCCCTGTGATCTTCGCCAGCACCAACAAGGTCTATGGCAGCCTGCCCGACGTAGCGGTCCGCGAGGATGGCGATCGCTATGTGCCTTGCGACAGCGTCATCCAAGGGAACGGCATCGATGAGGCTCGGGGCCTGGACTTCTGCACGCCCTACGGTTGCTCCAAAGGCGCGGCGGATCAGTATGTGCTCGACTATGCCAAATCTTACGGCATGCCGACGGCGGTTCTGCGGATGAGCTGCATCTATGGACCGCGCCAGTTCGGAACCGAGGACCAGGGCTGGGTCGCACACTTCCTGCTCAGCGCGCTGACGGGACGCCCAATCACCATTTACGGCGACGGCAGGCAAGTGCGCGATATCCTGCATGTCTCCGATGCCGTCGCCGCCTACAGGGCCGTGCTCGATCGCATCGAGACCACCAAAGGCCAGGCATTCAATCTTGGCGGCGGCCCGGAAAATGCGGTCAGCCTGCGCAGGTTGTTGAGCGAAATCCGTAGCCTGACCGGCCATGATCTTTCAATCCGCCATGATGGGGAACGCACCGGCGACCAGCCCTTCTTCGTCGCCGACACCCGCAAGATCAAAACCGCGCTTGGCTGGATGGCCCATGTTTCATGGCGCGAAGGCATCCGCGACCTCGCCGACTGGCTGCAGCGCCATCGGCTCGAGCCTCGCCCTGAAGCCGTGAGGTACGTTGCATGAAAATCGCCCTGGTGAACCCGTCCTGGACGTATGATGACAGCATTTATTTCGGCTGCCGCCAACCGCATCTGCCGCTGGAACTCGGCTATTCGAAGGCCCTGCTCGAAGCCGCCGGACATCAGGTGCTGATGCTGGATGGCCAGTTGCAGAAGCTCGACAATTCCGGTCTCTGCGAGCGGGTGGCTGATTTCGCCCCGGCTATGACCGTCGTCAGTACCGCCCCGACCTATCTGTTCTGGCGCTGCGCACCGCCGGAATTGCGTGTGCCGGCCGATTTCCTCAACCGTCTGGCCGGGCGCGGTGGACGCACGGTCGCGGTCGGGCCGCACGGCTCGGCGACGCCGGCGCCAACCTTGCGCAAGCTCGGTGTCGACATCGTCGTGCGCGGCGAATGCGAAGAAGTCGTCGAGCAACTTGCCCAGCGCGACGATTGGAGCGCGGTGCCCTCAACCGCTTATCTACGGGACGCCAAGGTGGTTTCGAACGGCGGCGTCCACGCCAGCTCGTTTATCGATCATCCGCCACTCGAATGGCCAGCGGACTGGATCGCAGCCCATGCGCATCACCATCACAGGTTCGATGACAATCAGGTCGGGTTCGGCGCGGAAGTCGAGGCATCGCGCGGCTGTCCCTACAATTGCAGCTTCTGCGCCAAGATCGATTTCCGCGATGCCTATCGCCGTCGAAACCACGAAGCGGTGGTAGCGGAGATCGATCGGCTGATTGCCCAAGGTGTCGGCTACATCTACTTCATCGACGAAATCTTCCTGCCGCAAAAAGCGTTGCTGGAAGCCTTGGTCGATCGCGACGTGAAATTCGGCGTACAGACCCGCATCGATCTGTGGAAGCCCGAGCTGCTGGAATTGCTGGGCGCCGCAGGCTGCGTCTCCATTGAAGCCGGTCTCGAAAGCCTGACCGTCGAAGGCCGGGCAATGCTGGCCAAGCGCTGCCGGCTGGGCACCGAGGAACTCGCCGCGCTGCTCGTCGACGCCAGACGTCACGTTCCATTCGTCCAGGCCAATCTGATCGGCGTGGTCGAGGATGATCCCGCCCTAGTCGAGCACTGGCGAACCCACCTGATCGACCACGGCGTATGGGCCAACGAACCTGTGCCGCTTTACCCGTATCCGAGTTCGCCCAGCTACCGCGAGCTTTGGGGCGAACCCGACGACCTTGCCTGGGAACGCGCCCATGACCACTACCTCGCATCTTTCCAGAAATTCAGTGACATCCAGGAGAGGCGGCCGCGGCCGCTGGCGGAACTGGAGGCGACATGTTGCGGACACTGACGCCGCGCTCGCGGCGCATCCTGATGACCGTCGATGCCGTGGGCGGCGTATGGCGCTATGCCCTTGATCTGGCGCGCGAACTTGTGAACGGCGGCGACAGCGTGGTGCTTGCCGGCCTCGGTCCGCAACCGTCGAGGCAGCAGGCCGAGGAGGCGGAGGCTTTCACGACGCTGATCTGGTTGAATACGCCGCCGGATTGGATGACCCGCAACGGCGGCGACCTCGACGCGCTGCCGCGGGAATTGCTTGCGCCCATGCGCGACCACGCCATCGACCTTGTCCATTTCAACGCGCCGACGCAGGCATCGGGATTCGATGCGCCATGCCCAGCCGTGGTGGTCTCCCATTCCTGCGTGACGACATGGTTCCACGCCGTCAGGAAACAGGCGGTGGATGGCGCATGGGCCTGGCAGAAGGAGCGCAACAGGCGCGGCTTGGATCGGGCCGACGCAGTCATTGCGCCGAGCCGCAGCCACGCCGACATGCTTGAGACCTGCTACGGCCCGATCGCGCGCCTGCACGTCGTGGCGAATAGCGCCCGCCCCGTCCCGAATGCCGAAAAACGTCAACCGCTCGTCTTCGCCGCCGCCCGTTGGTGGGACGAGGGCAAAAATGCGGCGGTGATCGACCAGGCCGCGTCACTGACGCAATGGCCCATCTTTGCCGCCGGTTCGATGCACGGTCCCAACGGCGGACGTGCCGGCTTCAGCTATGCCGTTCCTCTGGGAGCACTGCCGTCTCACGAGGTGCGCTCCTTGATGGCGCGCGCCGGTATTTTCGTGTCGCCATCGATCTATGAGCCATTCGGTCTGGCCGCGCTGGAAGCTGCCATGTCGGCAACGCCACTGGTGCTTTCCGACATCGCAACCTATCGCGAACTATGGGACGGGGCCGCGATGTTCTTTGATGCGCGCAATCCGCACGACCTCGCTGCCTGCCTCAATCGTCTCTCCAGCGACGCCGAATTCAGGCAGGAGCTCGGCCAGGCAGCCATGCGACGGAGCCGCCGGTTTACACTGGTCAGGCAAGCGGCGGCCATGCGAGGCGTCTACGACAAGGCGGCCCTGGCCATGGCGGGGCGCTGACCATGCGCTTTCTGTTCTACACCCACTCGGTCGTTTCCGACTGGAACCACGGCAATGCCCATTTCCTGCGCGGTATCATGCGGGAACTGGTCGCGCGCCGGCACCAGGCGGTCGCGCTGGAGCCCGCGGACGGCTGGAGCCGTTCGAACCTGCTGGCCGAGAAGGGATCCTTCGCTATCGAACGCTTCCGCAAGGATTTCCCAGAACTGATGCCGGTGACCTACGATGCCGGGTTCGATCACGAAGCGTGGATCGCTGAGGCCGACGTTGTGATCGTTCATGAGTGGACGGATCCGGAGCTTGTCGCACGCCTCGGCCGTGCCCGGGCCGCTGGCGGCAACTTCATCCTTCTGTTTCATGACACCCACCACCGGGCCGTATCGGCCACCGAGGCAATCTCGGCGCTGCGGTTGGAGCACTATGACGGCGTTCTCGCCTTTGGCGAGGCCTTGCGCGAGAGCTATCTGCGCGCCGGCTGGGGCAAGCGCGTCTTCACCTGGCATGAAGCCGCGGACGATCGCCTGTTCAAGCCGCACCCGGAGATCCACGTCACGTCCGATCTGGTCTGGATTGGAAACTGGGGCGACGATGAACGAACCGTCGAACTCAGGGAGTTTCTGATCAAGCCGGTCCGCGATCTCGGCCTCGAGGCCACGGTGCACGGCGTCCGCTATCCCAAGCCGGCGCTCACGGACCTAGCCGCCGCCGGACTGCGCTATGACGGATGGATCGCCAATGCCGACGTGCCGAAGGCGTTCGCCGCGCATCGTGTCACCGTCCACATCCCACGGCGCCCCTATCGTGAGGGTTTGCCCGGAATTCCGACGATCCGCATGTTCGAGGCGCTCGCCTGCGGCATTCCGCTGATTTCAGCACCATGGTCCGATGTCGAGCAGCTGTTCAGGCCCGGCGTCGACTTTCTGTTTGCCCACAATGGCTCGCAAATGCGGCAACACCTGCGGGCGGTATTGGCCGATGCGGATTTCGCGGCTTCCCTGGTGACTTCGGGTCTCGAGACCATCCGCTCGCGGCACACCTGCTCGCACCGCGTCGACGAGTTGTTCGGCGTGCTCACGGAATGCACAGCCGAACACACCATCAACAAGACCACCGCAAAGGAAGCCGCCGCATGAAGATGGCATTCTACGGATCGAGCCTCTTGTCGTCCTACTGGAACGGTGCCGCGACTTACTATCGCGGGTTGCTGAAGGCGCTTTCCCAATTGGGCTACGAAATCACCTTCTATGAGCCCGACGTCTACGACCGGCAGAAGAACCGCGACATCGAGGCGCCTGACTGGTGCACTGTGGTCGTATATGAAGCGACCCAGCACGCACTGATGCAGGTCGCGGCACGCGCCGCCAGCGCCGACATCGTCGTCAAGGCGAGTGGCGTCGGTTTCGAGGACGAGGCGCTGCTGCGCGCCGTCCTCGACCACGCCCGCAGCGACGCGCTGGTGGTATTCTGGGACGTGGACGCTCCAGCAACCCTTGCCCAGCTGCGCGACGAACCGGACCATCCGCTCCATGGCGCCCTGCAAGAAATCGACCTTGTGCTGACCTATGGCGGCGGCGACCCCGTCGTCTGGGCCTACCGTGCCATGGGGGCGAACGAATGCGTGCCGATCTACAATGCGCTCGATCCCCAAACGCATCACCCGGTCGCCAGCAATGCGCGTTTCGCTTGCGATCTGGCGTTCCTGGGCAACCGGCTGCCGGATCGTGAGGCACGCGTCGAAGCGTTCTTCCTCGATCCCGCAAGCCAGCTTCCGAAACAGCGTTTTCTGCTCGGCGGATCTGGCTGGGGGGACAAGCCGCTTCCCGCCAACGTCGGCTGGCTTGGTCACGTTGGCACCCGCGATCATAATGCCTTCAACGTCACACCCAAGGCAGTGCTGAACATCAGCCGCGACAGCATGGCCGTAAACGGTTTTTCACCGGCCACGCGTGTCTTCGAGGCGGCTGGCGCCGGTGCCTGCCTCATCACCGACGCATGGCTGGGCGTGGAACTGTTCCTGAAACCAGGCGAGGAGATCCTGGTGGCACGCGACGGCGGCGATGTCGCCGAGATCATGCGCTCGCTGACCTCCAGTCGTGCAAAAGCAATCGGCCAGGCCGCACTTTGCCGCGTGCTGGCCGACCATACCTACGCGCTGCGGGCGGACGTGGCCGATGCCGTCTTCAAACGTCATTTCGAGCAGGGGACCGTGGAGGCAGCGGAATGACCAAGCAATTGAACATCGTCTTTCTCGGCCTGTCGCTGTCCTCGTCCTGGGGAAACGGCCACGCCACGACGTTTCGAGGCCTGCTGAAAGGTCTGCACGAACTCGGCCACCGCGTGACCTTTCTGGAGCGCGACGTGCCGTGGTACGCCAACCACCGCGATCTGCGAGATCCGGATTTCTGCGCCTTGCGCTACTACGAAACCACTGCGGAGTTGCAACGCGACTACGCCCGGTGCCTGGAGCAGGCCGACATCGTCGTCATCGGCTCCTTCGTGCCGGAAGGGCGCGTGGTCATCGACATCGTCGCTTCATTTTGCAAGGGGCGCTTCTGCTTCTACGACATCGACACACCGGTGACCGTGGCGCAGCTTTCGGCCGATGATTGCGATTATCTGAGCTGGCGGCAGATTCCGTATTTCGATGTCTACTTCTCGTTCACCGGCGGGCCGATGCTTGGCCATCTGGTGGAGGAGTTCGGCGCGCGCCGAGCCGAACCGCTCTACTGCTCGGCCGACCCGGAACGGCATCACCGGACCGGCGATCCGATCCGCTGGGATCTCGGCTATCTCGGCACCTACAGCATGGACCGGCAGACAACGCTGAACGCTCTGCTGCTCGAGCCCGCACGGCATATGCCGAACCTCCGTTTCGTCGTGGCCGGCTCCCAATATCCATCCGACATCATCTGGCCGGACAATGTCGAACGCATCGAACATTTGCCGCCCGCCGATCANATATGCCGGACCGCCGTTTCGTCGTAGCGGGCTCGCAATACCCATCCGACATCACCTGGCCGGACAATGTCGAACGCATCGAACATTTGCCGCCCGCCGATCATGCCGCGTTCTACAGCCGTCAGCGCTACACGCTGAACGTCACACGCAGTTCCATGATCGCTGCCGGATGGTCGCCCAGTGTGCGCCTGTTCGAAGCGGCTGCTTGCGGCACGCCCATCATCAGCGATCGCTGGCCAGGGCTCGACAGCTTCTTTCCCGCATCGGCGATCCACACCGCCGGAGAAACGGACGCTGTCGTCGAGATCCTCTTCGGCGAGTCCGAGCGCACACGCCGGGCCATGGCCCGCCGGGCCCGCGAACGCGTCCTCGCATTCCACACCGGTGCGGCCAGGGCCCGCGAATTCGTGGCGGCGTTGACACAGCCAAGGGCGGCGGCCCTCGATTTCGACATCGGAAGCGCAGCATGACCGGCATACAGGAGAAAACGACGATGCGACAAAAAAGAAACGCGCAAAGGGCAAAGGCAGTGCTTGTTGCCGGCGGTGCGGGATTCCTCGGTTCGCATCTTTGCGAAGCATTGCTCCGCGACGGCTGGCGCGTGATCTGCGCCGACAATTTCCTGACTGGGCGCATGGAGAACATCATCTCGATCATGGACCAGCCGGGTTTCCGATTGATCGAGCAGGACATCTGCCGGCCATTGGATCTCGGCGAGCCCGTGGAGCGTATCTTCAATCTGGCATGCGCTGCCTCGCCGCCGCGTTACCAGGCCGACCCGATCCACACCACGCGAACCTGTGTGATCGGCACGCTCAACCTGCTTGAACTCGCTGCCCACAATAACGCGCGGCTGCTACAGGCCTCGACGAGCGAAGTGTATGGCGATCCGGAGCAACATCCTCAGAAGGAGGACTATGTTGGCCATGTGAACTGCACCGGCCCACGCGCCTGCTACGACGAGGGCAAGCGCACCGCCGAAACGCTTTGCTTCGACTATCTTAGAGCCGGCAAAGCCGACGTGCGCGTCGCGCGCATCTTCAACACCTACGGTCCGAGAATGGATCCGGCGGACGGCCGCATCGTCTCGAACCTGATCATGCAGGCGCTCGAGAAACGTCCTCTGACGATCTTCGGCGACGGCTTGCAGACGCGATCCTTCTGCTACGTCTCCGATCAGATCGATGGATTGAGGCGACTGATGGATATCGATCCCAATCCGGGCAAGCCGGTCAACCTGGGCAATCCCGGAGAATTCAGCATCGTGCGACTGGCGGCGTTGGTAAAGGCGATGACCGGCACCAAATCGGATCTGAGATTTCTGCCGCTGCCGCAAGACGATCCTCGGCGCAGGCAGCCCGATATTTCGCGTGCAAAAGCGCTGCTCGGCTGGACACCGAAGGTGCCCCTCAACGAAGGGCTCAAGCTGACGATCGATTATTTCGCGGCGCTCGAAGGCAGTCGCATCGGCGATCAGATGACAGGCTTTGCCAAAAGGGCGAGACCCGCATCCGGCGGGCTGCAGAACCTTCCGGCATGATGCGAGCCGGCGGTCGAATCTTTCCCGAGATCGTGCGGAACATCCGCCCAAGCTTGTGGTTTGGCGGGAGGACCCGATACGGAGGATCATCCTCATGCGACCCAAGCGACCCGCGAGAGAGATCGACCAGATGGCCGAACACGAGACGGCTGCCTATCTGCGGCGCGCCTCGATCACCTATCTCGAGTGCTGCGTCAGCCTGATGATGACGCATCTCCAGCGGGAGGAAGTGGCCACTATTCTCGAGCAGGAAGCAGACATGTTGCGAAGGCTGGACTGATCGGAACGATCATGGCCGGCATTCGTCCAGGAACCGTATCAGTCGCATCCTATATCGGTCTGCCGTCGCGGCCAGCCTTGCTTTTTCCCGGCCATTTTCAGATTGCGCAGCCGTGCTCCAGAGCCCGAGCTGGAATGCCAAATAGCACGGTTCGAAAAAGCCGATGTGGCCGTTGTCGATGGCAAGCTTCATTCCTTGGACCAGGGTCCTCACATCGCTGTCGGATAGCCCGTACTCGACACGGGCGCCGGCAATGTCCCACTCAATCGGCTGGCAGCCAATCAAATCGTGTGCCCGGCAATGGTCGACAGCATCTGTCTTGAGCACCCTGCCGTCGGCACGAACGAGAAATTCCCACGGTTGGAGCTTTCCGTCGATTTCAACCCGCTGCAGCCCGCTCGCGGGGGTCTGTTTCGAGAGCCAACCGCGCAACGTCGCCGCGCGTTTTTCGCCCACGGCTTCCGACGCATTGGAAACAGCCATCTCCGCGAGTGCAAGCAATGATGCACCCGGTTCGCAAGTTCGAAGATTGACCGCACGCCAGGCCAGGTAATTTGTGAACTCCGCGATCCGTCTTTCCCTGGGCAGCGGCGCCTGATCCATCGTGGTGCCGTCAATCCACCGTTCAACCAGAAAGCCATGGCAAAGCGCGACAACTTGCGATCCGAACCCGGCTTCATACAACATCCCCGCGGCTCGTTTCTTGCGCAGTCCGGTTTCGCCGAGGCCGGCAAATTTGACGAGCCAGCGGTCACGCCCGGCGGACGCCAGGAATTTGCGCCGCTCGTTACCGCGTGGGCTCGGCGGCCAGCGCCCTTCATCGGCGTAGTGGGCGGCCCGCCACTCGCCGCCAGATAGCTCGGTCAGGCTTAATTCCGGCCTGCCGACCGCCTCGGCCACCCAGTCGCGCAACGTGGGAATTTTCGAGCTTTCGGAGAAGGTGCATTCAAACGCCGTCGCCACATGCTTCGGACAGCGCGACCATGTCTCCCGAGCCTCCCGCGACGCTTCGATGCCCGGGCCGCCTGAATGGCTGGGAAACAGGTGAATGCGGTCCGTATCGATACCCAGTTCACGCAGCCACACGATAACGGCATGCATCGAACTGCCGGACAGGCCAGGACCCTCGTCGACAACGGCGAAACGCGCCGATGGATTGTTCATCCAAGTGGCGATCGACCGCGGATCGGCGTTGATATGCCTGCGGAAGGGATGGCCGATCGGGCGAACGCTGAATGGTGCCGGCGCACCAATCGAGGCCGCCACCATAGCTGCCAGCCCGAGGCCAATGCTGCGGACGCCGATCACGCATGTGTTCGCATCGAGACCCGACTTCTGCGCCGCGTCCAAATAGCTTTCGGGATAAAGCGCATAATGCGCATAACCCTCGGCAGAGCCGGTCAGAACCTCGGCCTGGCAGTCGAGCCCGGCCAGCAGTTTGAAAAGTCCCGGGTCGATGCCACCGCCGGCGTCAAAACCGCTTCGCCACGACTTCGCCACCTCTGCCGCAAGTCCGACCAGCAACCTGGCGCCTTGCTGTTGTCGTGGCGAAAAGATGTCGATGCCGCTAGTTTCGAAATCGACATCGGCAAGCGCCTGAACCAGCTCCGACACGCTGATGAACAGTCCGACCAATGCAGCATGGCGTTGGATGCCATGAGACATCCGATCCAGGCTTTCGGCCATTTCGCTTGCTGCTTCGCGAAGCTGTTGTGCGTTCTGCGTCTGCTTGTGGTCGCCGTAGACGATCATCGATCGGTTTTCCAATGCTTGCCGTGCGGCAACGCATCGAATGCAGCTTCGATCCATGCTGTCTCACGCAATTTTTCGATGGGCGAGGAACATTCCGGCACGCTGATGGTTCGGCGCCAGGAACTTACCTTTGAACAACATAGGGTGGCGGTTCGTGGGATCGAAAAAGGTTCGTGTTGGTATCGTTGGTGTCGGCAACTGCGCATCCTCCCTCGTGCAGGGCCTCTCCTTTTACCGTCACGCGAAAAGCAACGAACCAATCCCTGGGCTGATGCATGCCGACCTCGGCGGCTACCATGTCGACGACATCGAGATTGTCTGCGCATTCGATGTCGCCAGGAGCAAAGTTGGCCTCGACGTCGCGGAAGCGATCTACGCCGCCCCCAACAACACGTTCCGCTTTGCCGACGCGTTGACAACCGGCGTTCGCGTCGAGCGCGGACCGACGCTGGACGGGATCGGCAAATATTTGCGTGACGAGATTGAAGAAGCTCCGGAGCCGGTTGCCAATGTCAGCGAGATCCTGCGCGACAGCAACGCTGACGTGCTGGTTTCCTACCTGCCGGTGGGTTCCGAGGAGGCGACCTGCTTCTATGCCGAATGCGCACTCGAGGCCGGCTGCGCCTTCCTCAATTGCATACCCGTTTTCATCGCCTCACGTCCGGAATGGCGCCGGCGCTTTGAGCAGCGAGGACTGCCGCTGGTCGGCGACGATATCAAGAGCCAGGTCGGCGCGACCATCGTGCACCGGTTGCTGGCCAATCTCTTTCGCGAACGCGGCGTGCGCATCGACCGCACCTATCAGCTGAATTTCGGCGGCAACACCGATTTTCTCAACATGCTGGAACGCGAGCGGCTGGAATCGAAGAAAATCTCGAAGACACAGTCCGTGGCCAGCCAGTTCGATGTTCCCCTGGAGCCGGGCAATATCCATGTCGGCCCGAGCGACCATGTGCCTTGGCTCACCGATCGCAAATGGGCCTATATAAGGGTGGAAGGCACGACTTTCGGCGGCGTGCCGCTCAATGCCGAACTCAAGCTGGAAGTCTGGGATTCTCCAAATTCAGCCGGCGTGGTGATCGATGCGTTACGCTGCGCCAAGCTGGCGCTCGATCGCGGCATAGCCGGTGCCCTGACCGGTCCCTGCAGTTATTTCATGAAGTCGCCTCCCGAACAGTTCACCGACGCCGAAGCGCGGCAGCGCACGCTTGCGTTCATCGCTGGCAAGGACGAGCCTTTGCTCGATGCCGCAGAATGACGACGACCTTCTTTCTGATCCGCCATGCGGCACACGACAATGTCGGCTCTTATCTTGCAGGCCGGATGGACGGCGTTTGCCTCGGCGATGCCGGCAAGGCACAGGCAGCGCAGCTTGGCGGCCGCATGGCCCGGGAGCCTATCGTCGCGATCCTGTGCAGCCCGCGTGAGCGTACGCGAGAGACGGCGCTGCCAATCGCGCTAGCCTGCGGTGTCGGGGACATCGCGATCTGCGCCGAACTCGACGAGATCGACTTCGGCGACTGGTCGGGAAAGACTTTCGATGAGCTGAATGGCGACGCCAGTTGGCGAGCGTGGAATGACCAGCGGCAGGAGGCAAGGACACCGAGTGGCGAGACCATGCAGGATGTCCAGCAACGCATTGTGTCGCTGATGGCCGCGGTCCGCGAGCGGCATCAGAACCAATGCGTCGCCCTGGTCAGCCATGCCGATGTGATCAAGGTCGCCGTCTGCACCGTCCTTGGCTTGCCGGCCGGTGACTGCTTTCGCTTCGACATCGATCCCGCCTCGATCACGACGATCGTGTCGGGGGACTGGGGGGCGAAGCTGATCCGATTGAACGAAGTTGCCTGACGAGGATTTGCCGGATGCAGATGGTCATTTTCGGTCTTACCGTCACGTCTTCATGGGGTAACGGCCATGCCACTTTATGGAGGGGACTGATCAGAGCCCTCGCCCGGCGCGGCTGGTCCATTACCTTCTTCGAACGCGACACACCCTACTATGCCGGAACGCGCGATCTCGATCATCTGGACGGCGGCAACGTCGTGCTCTACCCGGACTGGGAGGACATCCGCCGGGTCGCGGAGCAAACGATCAAACGATCGGATGTCGTGATCGTCACCTCTTATTGTCCCGACGCCGTGGACGCCTCGCGGCTGGCGCAGCAGGCAGGGCGCGGAGTGCGGGTCTTCTACGATCTGGACACTCCAGTCACGCTTGCCCGCATCGAACAAGGTGAGCGTCCACCCTATTTCGGCCCCGAGGGTCTTGCGGATTTCGATCTCGTCCTGAGTTACACAGGCGGCCCGGCGATCGACGCGCTAAAGACGGTGCTGGGTGCGCGCTACGTGGTGCCGCTCTATGGGCATGTCGATCCCGACCAACACCGGCCGGCAGCGCCGCGAGCCGATTTCAGGGCCGATTTGTCCTATCTCGGAACCTATGCGCCAGATCGCCAGGCAGCAGTCGAAAATCTGCTGGTTCGCCCAGCTGCGCGCTTGCCGGACCAGCGCTTCGTCATCGGCGGCGCACAATACCCGCAGGAGTTCCCGTGGAGCGACAACATCTTCTTCGTCAGGCACCTTCCGCCGGCCGATCACCCGGCGTTTTTCTCATCCTCTCGTCTGACGCTGAATGTCACCCGCGAGGCGATGGCGCAAAAAGGCTGGTGCCCTTCGGGCCGGTTGTTTGAAGCAGCGGCATGTGGAGTGCCGATCATAACCGACACCTGGCCCGGCCTAAGCAGCTTCTTCGAACCCGGCAGCGAGATCCTGCTGGCCCACGACACCGATGACGTCGTCGCGGCGCTCGCCTTACCCGCACGAGAACTCGATGCCATCAAAACCCGAGCGCGCGAACGGGTTCTCGACGAACACACCTCTGCCCGGCGCGCGGCGGAGCTGGACCACATTCTAAACGACGCCTTTCAAAGATCTCCCGGCGAACCGATGATGGAAGCAGTCTGATGTTGGGCATCGTGCCCGCTGCCGGGCGCGGCAGCCGCATTCAGCCGCTCGGCTTCTCCAAAGAGCTGCTGCCGGTCGGCAGTCGGATCGATGGGCAGACCGAGCGTCCCTGCGCCGTGAGCGAGTATCTGGTGCGGCGGATGGTGCGCGCCGGCGTCGACAAGATCTGCTTCATCATTGGATCGGGCAAATCCGACATCCTCGAATATTACGCCGCCGGCTATGGTGACGCCGCGGCTCTCTTCGTGGTGCAGCCCAATCCGGTTGGGCTTTGCGATGCGATTTTTCGGGCAGCTCCTCTCGTCGCGCCCAATGAGGTCGTCCTGGTCGGCCTTCCCGACACGATCTGGTTTCCCGAGGATGGCTTCTGTCATTTGCCTGACGATCAGCTTTCATTTCTGCTCTTCCCGGTGGATCGTCCGGAATTCTTCGACGCCGTCATTGTCGATGACCACGAGCGCGTGATCGAAATCCAGGTCAAGCAACAGGATGCCGGCACGAACTGGGTTTGGGGTGCGTTCAAGATGCCGGGCCAGATTCTGCATCAGCTTGCGGCACTCTGGCGCGAGCGGGAATGCCGTGACGAATATATCGGCACGTTGGTCAACGCCTACCTTGCGGCCGGAGGTCAAGCCTCCGGCGTCAAGGCTGGGTCCGCCTATGTCGATGTCGGCACGTTCAATGGCTATCGCACGGCTCTGCGGCTGCTCGAGGACGGCGCCGCACCCGTCCATCACCAAACCGCCACGATTATGCCAGGTGCCCGTTCGCATGTGCCTGTCGTTCCCGGCGAAGGAGCCTGATCATGCTGCATTCCCATGCCGAAATCCGCCGCCGTATCGATGCTCTCGGCCCATGGTTCCACAACATGGAACTGGCGGGTGTCGAAACCGCTCCCAACCATTTTCTCGGCAATTATCCGCTGATCAAATGGCGCAAATTCGCCGAGGCCATTCCCGCGGATCTGACAGGCAAGACGGTGTTGGATATCGGCTGCAATGCCGGTTTCTATTCCATCGAGATGAAACGGCGNCTTTCGGTCTACGACGTCGGCGCCCTGCGCGAAACATTCGATATCGTGCTGTTCATGGGGGTGCTTTATCACTTGCGCCACCCCTTGCTCGCGCTCGACCTTATCCGTGAGCATGTCGCCGGTGACCTGATGATCTTCCAGTCCATGCAGCGCGGCAGCACAGATCTGCCCGAGATGGAAGAGAACTATCATTTCTGGACGCATGACCTGTTCGACCGGCCGGAATTTCCCAAGCTCCATTTCATCGAGCACCGCTATGCCGATGACCCGACCAACTGGTGGATTCCCAACCGCGCCTGCACCGAAGCGATGCTGCGCAGCGCCGGATTTGAAATCGTCCTGCATCCGGAGCAGGAGGTCTATTTCTGCCGCGCCGCCGGCGACCCGGCCAGTGGCGGTCCCGTCTACCCCTCGAAAGGACAGCGCCATGATTGAAGCCGCGATGATCTGGAACGAGCCCAACAACAAATCGCATTGGGACCCGGAACTCGACCCTGATTGGAGCCGCTTTGCCAGGATGGCGATCCTGTCGGCGGACGCAATCGCATCTGAAAACCCGGCTTTGACCAAAGTGCTCGGCGGCATCTCGCCGATAGATCCGGGGTTCATCACCCGCATGAAGGAATTCGGCGTGCTGGATCATGTAGATGCCGTCGCTGTGCACGGCTTTCCCCTCGACTGGAATCTGTGGCAGATCCAGGAGTGGCCGCAGAAGATCGGCGAGATCGCGACCGTCACCGACCTTCCCATCTGGGTCAGCGAAGTCGGCGTATCGACCTTCGGCGCCGAGGAAATCCAAGTCTGGGGGCTCAAGCGCACAGCTGAATTGCTGCTCGGCAATGCGCCACGCATCCAGTGGTACAGCCTCTATGATCTTCCGCGTGAATGGGAAGCAACGACGCGGCACCGCGAAGCCGAGGGCTCGTCTTATTACCGGCATTTCCATATGGGGCTGCTGCGCCAGGACGGCACGCCAAAGCCCGCGCTGGAGGAATTCCTGCGCCATGCACCTGCAATGGGCCTGGTGCAGTGGTTTCATTTCGAAGACCCGCGGCTGGACGATGCGGTCGCCTGGATGAAGCGGCTGGGTGTCACCAATATGCGTACCGGGCTTTCCTGGGCGGACAGCTTTCGGCCGAATGCGCTGGACTGGTTCGACCGGCAGATGGAAGCACTCGCCGATTTCGATGTGACGGTCACCTTCTGCTTCACACCTCAGCACCGCGGAATGATGCCCCACCACACCAGCCCCCCCCTGGTGCCGGAGGAGTTCGCGGAATTCTGTTCAACCATGATCCGCCGCTATGCGCCTGGCATGACATCCGCCTCGCTCCCCACGCAGCGGGCCTCGGCCGCGTGAAATGTCATGGTGCCTATGCATCAGATGCCGGGCTCCGCGACGCCGTTGACAGGTGGAGATGCGGCGCAGGGCAACGAGACGCGACCGGCCGCGACGCTCACCGTCCTCAATGTCGCCTACCCTCTCGCACCCGTCGGCCCCGACGCTGTCGGCGGTGCCGAACAGGTTCTGTCGATGCTCGATCGGGCACTGGTTCAGGCCGGTCATCGATCTATCGTCATTGGCTGCCGAGGCTCCAGAACGAGCGGCACGCTTGTGGAAATACCGGCCGAAAACGGCGTACTCGACGAGGCGGCGAAGAGCCGCGCCCAACAGGCCCATCGCGACGCGATCGCGGCTGCCCGCGCCCGATGGCCCATCGACGTGGTTCATCTGCACGGCATTGATTTCGACGCTTATCTGCCCGACGATGGTCCGACCTTGGTGACCCTCCACCTGCCATTGGATTGGTATCCGGCCGCGGCATTGCGCCCGACGCGCGGTGACCTCTGGCTCCATGCGGTCTCGACCAGCCAGCAGAAAACCGCGCCATCAGGCGCCAGGCTGGCGGCGCCGATTCCAAACGGCGTTGACATCGAAGCACTGACCCTGCTGCAGCCGAAGCGCGACTTTGCCCTTGTTCTAAGCCGGGTTTGCCCGGAAAAGGGCGTCCACCTGGCGCTCGACGCAGCCAAACAGGCAGATGTGCCGCTGGTCATCGGCGGCAAGGTCTATCCCTATGAAACGCATACGCGGTACTTTCGCGATGAGGTCCAATCTCGCCTCGATGGCCGCCGCCGCTTCCTTGGCCCGCTCGGCTTCACCGCCAAGCGACGCATTCTCAACGCAGCGCGCTGTCTGGTCATTCCGAGCCTCGCAGCCGAGACCAGCTCGCTTGTGGCCATGGAGGCCCTCGCCTGCGGTACCCCGGTAGTCGCCTTTCCAAATGGTGCGCTTCCCGATGTCATAGAGCACGGCAGGACGGGCTTTCTCGTCGACACGGTCGATGAGATGGCCCAAGCCATTCTTGCGGCGTCCAGCTTGGATGCCGAGACATGCAGGGCCGAAGCGCGACGGCGGTTTTCGCTGGAACGGATGATCTCGTCTTACATGGACGCCTATCAGGCGCTGGCACAGCTTGGCAGTGGTCGCCGGCGCTTCGCCGCGGTGCCGTGAGTAAAGCTGTGCTGCGCAGCGAAATCATCGGTGACCTCGCACAATTCGACGCCTTGACGCCGCACTGGTGGAAACTGTGGCAGCAGAGTCCCTCGGCGACGCCGTTTCAATCTCCCGCCTGGCTGGTGCCATGGTGGCACGCATTCGCACCCGGTGAACTGGCGACGGTCGCGGTATGGCGCGGCGGCGATCTGGTCGGGCTGGCGCCGCTCTATCTTGAGCATGGGACCGCCGGTTCGAAGCTGCTTCCGGTCGGCATTTCGCTCAGCGACTACCTGGACATTCTGGCTGTCCCTGGGATCGAAGCCGAGGTCGTCGCCATTGTCGCCGAGTCGATCCTCTCGATCGGGTGGGTGCAATGGATCTTGTCGGACTTGCCGCAGGACAGCGTCGCCCTTGCGATGACGCATCCCGAGATGGATTGGCCGACCGCCCATGCCGCCTGCCCCGTGCTCGCCCTCGCCGGCGACGAAACGCTTGCAGGCTGCGTCCCCGCAAGACGCAGACGCCAGTTGCGTCGGGCGCGTCAAGCCGCATCAAGATGCGGCCGGATCGCGCTGTCGTCGGCGAGCGGCAGTCCGCAAACCTTCCTCGATCAATTGATCCGCCTGCACAATATGCGCTGGGCCGAACAAGGAGGCGGTGTGTTGGCCAACGCCGCCGTCGAGCAATTCCATCGGCTCTCACTTCCCGTGCTCGATGCTCACGGTCTGGTGCGATGCTGGCTGTTCGCGATCGATGGCGGGACCGTCGGCGCCTATTACGGATTTCACCACCGCGGCCGTGCCTATGCGTACCTCGGTGGCTTCGACCCTGCTTATGCCGAGGAGAGCCCAGGCGCGATCCTGATTGGCCACGCAATCGCGGAAGCGATCCGCGAAGATGCGCGCGAGTTCGATTTCCTGCGCGGCCAGGAGGCCTATAAATATGGCTGGGGCGCCGTCGACAGGTGGACGACGCGCAGGATCTGGACGCGGAGTTGATGCATGAGTGTAACCGCACCGAAAGCCGCCCAGCGCCCGACATCGGTCAGGCTGGCGGTTGAAGACTGCGTGGCTGATGGCATTTGCGCCGAAGGCGTTCTCGTCAGACTGGCGCTCCACCTGCCGCCCACAATTGGAGCGGCGGAATTGGCGGAGGTCGTGCTGAAGGTCCAGCCGGCGGATGCCGGCGACGCAGCAAGGCTGCGAAAGGTCGCCGGACTGCTGCGCTGCAAGCCAGACGTCTTCGCCATGTTGCAGGCAACGGGTGGCGCCGTTCGGCATGAGCGCGATGAGGATGAGACGAATGTCGCTGTCGTCAGGCGGCTGGCCTCCAGCTTCGATGCCGCGGCAGCGATTTCGGGAGCCGCGAGTGTCCAACTGGCATCCCTCGGCGATGAGGCAAGGCTCACAGCCACGACCAACGAAATCGTTGCATGGCTGGAATCGCGAGAATTCACCGGAAGGGAACGGAGCATCCTCGACATCGGTTGCGGCATCGGCCGTTTCGAGCGTGCGCTGTGCAAATCCTTCAAGCGGATGGTCGGCATCGACATATCGCCGCGGATGATCTCCATCGCCTCCGAGCAATGCGCCGCGCTCGGCAATGTCGAGTTGCGACAAACCTCCGGTCTCGATCTGTCCGAATTCGCCGATGCCAGTTTCGATTGCGTGCTGGCGGTGGACAGCTTTCCCTATCTGGTTCTGGCCGGCATGGCTGATCGGCATTTCGACGAAATTGCGCGCGTTCTGAAACGGCCGGGCTGGCTCGCCTTGCTGAACTATTCCTATCGCGGATCACTTCTCTCAGACCGCGATGACATCGGCCGTCTGGCGCAAGCTCATCAATTGCGGGTCCTCATCGACGGCGAGAAGCCGTTTCGGTCGTGGGATGGCGACGCCTTTCTGCTCGCTGGGTGAAGCGGAACATTACAGCGCGATGCCAGTTCGGACGTCGAACAACGGGCACCGACGAGTGTCCCCGATTCGAAGGAGGATATCATGGCATCCGGCGGTAAAAAACATTTCGGCCGCAGTAGCCAGGCAAGAGTGCCGACGCCGGCGCGGTGACCTCACCGGAGAAGGACGAGATCGAAGAAAACGCGGTCTTGTCGAATCGCGACAAGAAGCAGCATGGCCAGGAGCGCGGGCAGGACGGCAATCGGATCAAGTCCGATCAATATCCGGGTCACGCCGCTGACCGATTGCCTAAGGACTGAACGCTACCGCAGCGCGTCCATGGCCCGCGGCGACGAAGGAGCAGCAAGGAAATAAACCTGTGCAAGGGGCCGCTGGTGAGCTTCTTGGCGGTGGACACCGCCTTGTAATGCAAGGCGCTTACCACCACACTAGGATCAAGGGACCGCTATCAAGAGAATGTGATGTCTCGTTCGAGCGACGATACCGCGGATCCGCATGTCGAGATGGCTGTGGATCAGGAGATTGCTTCCCTGCTGGCCGCCATAGAGCAGGAAAAAATTCCAGATCGCCTGACCGAGCTGGCGATCGAATTGCAAAACGCGCTCGTCGAGAAACGTCGACGCGACGTGAAGAACTGACTATCTGCGGCCGTCGACCTCGACATCGAGCTGACCATCCGACAGCTGGTTTCGTCTTTCCATCAATGTCTGCAGCGAACTCTCCCCCAGGAATTCAAGGATGTTGGCGCGCGCACGGTTCAGGCGGCTTTTGACCGTCCCGACCGCGCAACCGCATATGTCGGCGGTTTCCTCGTAGCTCACTCCCAAAACGCCGATCAGCATCAGGACCTCGCGTTGGTGTTCAGGCAGCCTTTGAATGGCGCCGTGAACTTCCCTGCTCTGAACCGTCCATTCCTGGGTAGCTTCCGAAATTGGCCTCGAAGACGCGCAATCGAGCAGGCCGGGCGCCTCCCGGGCAGCGATCTTGACCCGGGTGTAATAAGTGTTGCGCATGATGGTGAAGAGCCACGACTTCATGCGCGTACCGGGTTCGAACTTGTCGATGTTGGCGAGACCCTTGGTCAGTGTCTCCTGCACGAGATCGTCGGCGTCGTCGGGGACGCGGCAGAAGGTGCGCGCGAATGCCCGCAGGGCAGGTATCAGGTCAACGATGGAAACTTCACTGGTTTCCTGGTCGGCCAAAAGGCAGCCTCCGGATGACAATGGTCCAGCTCCCAGAAGAAAGAGTGTGTGAACGCAGCCCCAGCTAAATGCATGGAAGTTTGGTTCGTTCCTCGTGCTGGAGACAACTCTTCATAAATTCTGCGCAGGCGGAGATATCTGTCATCCGATCGGCGCGCACCATCGCCGCAGCAGTCACGGCTCCTCCGACAGCGGTGTCTCCAGCGTCCATTTTTTACGGGAACAAAGCCGCTCACCGGCAGTTTGATGGCTTGACCACTTCAACCTTCCGGTATCGATCGAGGACCTGTCATGGCCAAATCCGCTCGCCCCTCCGCTCGCCAATCGGCAAGTGGACTGGATCAGAATAGCGCGCGCGGAAATGGCGGCGAGTTGCACCAGATCGCGGGGGACGAAACGCCTGCCCTTACGACGGCGCTCGGAACGCCTGTCTCCGACGACCAAAACACATTGCGGATCGGTGAGCGCGGACCATCGCTGATCGAGGACTTTCACTTTCGCGAGAAGATTTTCCACTTCGACCACGAACGCATCCCGGAAAGGGTCGTTCATGCCCGCGGCTACGGTGCGCATGGTTTTTTCGAGACCTACGAGTCACTTGCCAAATACACACGTGCCGACATTTTCCAGCGAGTTGGTGAGAAGACGCCGGCATTCGTTCGTTTCTCGACGGTTGCCGGCAACAAGGGCTCGTTCGATCTCGCCCGCGACGTGCGCGGCTTCGCGGTCAAGCTCTACACCAAGGAAGGCAATTGGGACCTGGTCGGCAACAACATCCCGGTCTTCTTCATCCAGGACGCCATCAAGTTTCCCGACCTGATCCACGCTGCCAAACAGGAGCCCGACCGTGCCTTTCCGCAGGCACAGACGGCGCACGACAATTTCTGGGACTTTATCAGCCTGATGCCGGAATCGATGCACATGGTGATGTGGATCATGTCGGATCGCGCGATCCCGCGTTCCTTCCGCTTCATGCAGGGCTTTGGTGTGCACACGTTCCGCCTCGTCAACGCGAAGGACGAATCCACCTTCGTCAAGTTCATCTGGAAACCCAAGCTCGGCATGCAATCGGTGGTCTGGAACGAGGCGGTCAAGATCAATGGCGCCGATCCCGACTTCCATCGCCGCGATCTGTGGGAGGCCATACAGGCCGGCAATTTCCCGGAATGGGAGTTGACGGTGCAACTGTTCGATCAGGCGTTTGCCGACAGTTTCGACTTCGATATCCTGGATGCAACGAAGATCATTCCCGAAGAGGTCCTCGAACCAATTCCGGTCGGTCGGCTGGTGCTCGACCGGATGCCGGATAATTTCTTCGCCGAGACCGAGCAGGTGGCGTTCATGACGCAGAATGTGCCGCCCGGAATCGATTTCTCCAACGATCCGCTTCTGCAAGGCCGCAACTTCTCTTATCTCGATACCCAATTGAAACGGCTGGGCAGCCCGAACTTTACCCATCTGCCGATCAATGCGCCGAAGTGCCCGTTCGCCCATTTTCAACAGGACGGGCACATGGCCATGCGCAACCCGGCCGGTCGCGCCAATTATGAGCCGAACTCATGGGGACTGGGACCGCGCGAGGATCCGCAGCGTGGCTTCCGTTCTTTCGCCGATGCCGAAGAAGGGCAGAAAGTACGTCTGCGCGCGGAGAGCTTCGCCGATCACTACAGCCAGGCCCGGCAATTCTTCAACAGCCAGACACCACCGGAGCAGCGTCACATCGCGATGGCGCTGACATTTGAACTGAGCAAGGTCCAGGCACCGGCGATCCGCGAGCGCATGGTTTCGCATTTGTTGAACATCGATGAAACGCTGGCGACCACGGTCGCCGACAAGCTCGGCGTCCGTGACCTGCCCGAACCTGCCGAAGCCGCCGTTACGCCGCGTGATGACTTGCCGCCGTCGCCGGCGCTCAGCATCATTCAAAATGGGCCTGATAGTTTTGAAGGCCGCAAAGTCGGTGTCATGCTTAGCGATGGAGCCGATGTCGCGCTGTTCGAGGAACTTCGTTCCGCCATCGAAGCGGAAGGCGCGGTGATGGAGGTGGTTGCGCCCAAGGTGGGCGGCGTCGAAACCGCCGACGGCACTCACATCGAGGCAAGGCACATGATCGACGGCGGTCCATCCGTATTGTTCGACGCGGTGGTGCTGCTCCTCTCCGAGGCGGGCGCCGAGTTGCTGGTCAAGGAGGCCGCTGCGAAGGATTTCGTGTCTGATGCGTTTGCGCACTGCAAGTTCATCGGCTTCACCACAGGGGCCGAGCCGCTCCTGATCAAAGCAGGCGTCGCTCCCGATGCCGATGAGGGGTTGACGCGGCTGGATTCGGCAGCTTCGGTAACTGCGTTTGTGCAGTCATGCCGCAAACTGCGGCTCTGGGCGCGGGAGGCGGCTGTCAAGCTTTGATGCGATGGCGCCAGCTGTTCCGTTGGCGTGTCCGCAGGCCTTGGTTGCCGCCACACCAGCCGCCACCGCGATCTACGAGCGGCCTTCCTTGCTGGACGCTTGTTGCCGCTGCTTTTCCAGGACCTCGTCGGTCCCGACCAGCTTCTTTGCTCCGCCTGAAATGGTCGTGGACACCACCGAGGGCGGATCGCTCGCCGGAAAGGAATCCTCCAACCCCGCCTGCAGTTGGTCCTCGAGCGTCTGTGGTTCTTCGGAACGGCCGGGCGTTCTGCGCGTGTCTATCTTCTCAAGTGCCTGTTTCTTTTTTGGCGAATCGTTGGCGTTCCGGACCAGGGCGTAAAGCTGCTCGATCGCGAATTCCTTGATCGATTCGAAATCGGCCCGATCGTCCTTTGCTGCCTCGATTTGATCAACCATGGCTTTCTCGAAGCGGTCGAGGCTGTCGGCTCCGCAGGCATGGGAAAGGCGCAACAGGGCCTCGTTCAGCATCAACGGAGCGAAATGTGCTGAAGCTTCAAGCCTGAGTTGCCTTAAACGATCCGGAGTGGCGGCCTGCAACTTTGACATGGACAACCTTCTTTCTCCCACAAACGTCTCAACGACATTTGACCGCCGATGTTCCACCAGGCCTGAACATCCTTCACGCCCGGCGAGCTACAGGAACCAGCTTGCTACCAGCCCCGCCGACGCCGCAAGAATCGCCAGGATCGTCACCCCACCCAGGATGTTCGTACTTGTGCTGTTGACCTTGTCACCCATGATCTTGCGGTTGTTGGTCATGATGAGAATGAGAAGCAGCAGCGGCGGCGTTGAAAATCCTTGCACGATGCCGGACCAGACCAGCGCTTTCATCGGGTTGAAGCCGAAGAAATTGAGGCCCACCGCCACCAGCGTTATGACCCCGATCACGATGTAGAATTTGGGAGCCTGCCGGGGTTTGGCATGCAAGCTATTCTTCCATCCCATCGCCTGAGCGAAATCGAAAGCAGCGCCAGCGGTCATGATCGGCACGGCCAGAAAGCCGACGCCAATTACACCGGCCGCAAAGAGAATGCCGGCAGCGTCGCCGGCAAGCGGCCGCAGCGCTTCGGCCGCCTGTGCCGCTGTCTCGATCTGCGTCTGCCCGGCCTTGTAGAGCGTCGACCCTGTCGAAAGGATGATGAAATACATGATCAGATTGGAAAACGTCATGCCGATCAGGATATCGCGGCGGGATCGGCGCAGCTCGCCCTCGGTGGCTCCTTTGCGCTCTTCGAGGCTCGTTCGACCCTTGGCGATCTCCTCCTCCACCTCCTGATTGGACTGCCACGTGTAAAGGTATGCGGAGAGCGTGGTCCCGACGATGGCGACGAGGATGGACAGGTATTCGCGGCTGAACTCGATTTTTGGCAACAGCGTGCCACGCAGAACGGAGGCGGCATCCGGTTTGGCAAGCACCGCGGAGACCACATAGGCAAGCAGAGCCAGAGCCAGCCACCGGAACACATTTCGGATCAATTTATACGATCCGAACACCTGCAGGGCAAAAATGACGATCGCGACGACAATGACGACCAACGGAGCAGGCAGCGGAACAAACAGCACAATGGCCGCCGACATGGCGCCAAGGTCGGCGGCTGCCTCGATCGTGTTGCCAATCAGTACGCCCACCAGCACAGACCATAGCAGCCAACGCGGATAGAAGTCCGATATGACCTTGAAAAGCCCGCGACCCGAAACCTGGCCAAGTTTGGATGAAAGATAGACGACGAGATACATCATCGGCAGCGTGACAGGTGCCGTCCACAGCAGGTCGGGCCCGAACCGCGCTCCGGCGCTCGCGTAGGTACCGATAGCCGAGCAGTCGTCATCGGCCGCGCCGGTGATCAGACCAAGCCCGAGAGCCCGAACGACGCCGCCTTTTTTTGGCTCTCTTGCCCTTTGGCCCTCTTCAGGTGGCTTGTTCATTGAAGGCGCGTCTTTACCGGGGCCACGCAAGAAATCATGACGAACATTCCAATCGGATGCCGATGAAGCAGCCGTTTCAAGCTGCATTGAGATCGAGTTCGAACCTCTGGTCAGGCTTTTTGTTCCTGGACACAGTCCCGGTCCGCGACGGCGATTCATCCCATGCGGGTTCTTTCGGCGGAGCCGAACATCGAAGCGAATGCTCCGTTCCCCTGAAGAAGAGAATGCTTGTGTCGAAGCCTGTCATTCAGGCGACGTGGCACAAAATTATTCTTTGAAGGAATGTCCAGCGGCGCCAAAGTCGAGTGTGGGGCCCGGCTGTTCATCCGCTTCGTCAGCGGCTCGTACCGCCGCCGATCACCATCCGCACGCCGAGGCCGATGATGAGACAGCCGGCGAGCCGCTGCTGCCAAAGCCTTGCGCGAGGGTGCCGCATGACCCATGCGCCGGCCGCGCCCGATGCCAAGGCGTAGGCTCCCAGCACCAGCACACCGGTTATCTTCTGTGTTGCGCCAAGCAGCACCAGCTGCAACGTGACGGAGCCCCTATGCGGATCGACAAATTGCGGCAGGAACGCAACCATGAACATCAAAGGCCAGGGATTGCTCAGATTGGCGATCATTCCTTCCCGGGCGGCGGCGAGCGGCCGCAGGGCCTTGAGGTCACCCGTGGGAATGGTTGCCGAGGATGAAAGCAGCAGCCGGATACCCAGCCAGACGATGTAGGCCGCCCCGGCCCATCGAAGCAGATTGAACGCCAGGGGCGAGGCGTGGACAAGCGAGGACAGGCCGAATGCAATCAGCGGAAGCTGCACAAGTCCGGCGCCCAGCGTCATGCCGAGCACCGTGAACAGCGCCACGTCGCGCCCCTGCCCGATGCCGCGTGCCATCACCAGCATGCTGTCGGGGCCTGGCGGCATCTGCATCAGAATGACGGTTCCGACAAAAGCTATCCACAATGAGGGATCGATGGGACATCTCCGCTCGCGTTGCCGATGACATCAAAGCGACCAGCCGTCATCCGGGTTCCGCGGCAAATGAAAATGTCCCATCGCGAAGAACCAGGCAGAACCGTCAGATGGAACGCGGTGCCAGTCCTGGAAGTTGAAAAGCCGGAGCCGTTCCTGAACCGGTTTTGGAGGCCTGACCCGTGCATGAACCGATAAACGCCTTCCCGCTCCCGCTGGACACTCCTCCGATGGAGGCCAGGCTTGCCGATGAAATCCCCAGGGACGGGAACCGCTGGCAGTACGAGCCCAAATGGGACGGATTTCGCTGCCTGGCTTTCAAGAGCGACAACGCCGTTGACCTGCGCGCCAAATCCGGCAAGCCGCTCGGCCGCTATTTTCCAGAAATCACGGAGATTTTGCGTGACCTCAAGCGCGGGCACTTCGTCATCGACGGCGAGATTGTCATTGAGGTTGACGGTGAGCTTTCCTTCGAAGCGCTGCAGATGCGCCTTCACCCAGCACAAAGCAGAATCCGCAAACTGAGTTCGCAGACGCCTGCCAGTCTGATCCTCTTCGACATGCTTGCCAGGCCGGGCGGCGAGGTCATCACGGGCAAGCCACTTGTCGAAAGGCGGCGAGCGATCGAGGACTTCGCGACCTCCTCGAACAGTCCAGATCTTCGCCTGTCGAAGTGCGCTTATGATGCAGCCACGGCGGCTCGATGGCTAAACGGCTCCGGCCATGCATCGACCGACGGCATCGTGGCCAAAGTGCTCGATGAGCATTATCTGTGCGGCGAACGTGCGATGGTGAAGGTAAAGCCGAGGCGCACCGCCGATTGCGTTGTCGGCGGTTTCCGCTATCTCGCGGACAGTCGTGAGGTCGGCTCGCTGCTCCTCGGCCTCTACAATGACGACGGCAAGCTCGATCACGTCGGCTTCACGTCGACCATCGCCAGGACCGACAGAGGAGCGCTCACGCGCCGGCTGGAAGGGCTGCGGTCAGAGCCCGGATTCACCGGCAAGGCGCCCGGCGGCCCGAGCCGCTGGAGCACGGAGCGCAGCGGACAATGGGAACCCTTGGAACCTGAACTGGTGGTGGAGGTCCGCTTCGACCACGTTACCGGCAATCGGTTTCGCCACGGCACCAAACTGCTGCGCTGGCGCCCCGACAAGGCGCCACGGCAATGCACGTTCGAGCAGATCGAATAGACCGCTCCGGGGAGATCGCTTCCAGAAACCTGTCACGATTTATTGTGACGAAGGAACCAACTCGGGATTCACCGGTTCGGACACCATCCGCCGGAGCTACCCTGACATGCCAAATGCAGCAGAAATTCTCATCGATACGCTCGTCGCCTGGGACGTGGAGGTGGTGTTCGGTTGCCGGGAGACGGCATAAACGGCGTCATGGAAGCGTTGCGGACGCGGCGCGACAAGATTGCCTTCGTTCAGGTCCGGCATGAAGAATCGGCTGCCTTCATGGCATGTGCGTATGCCAAGTGGACAGGTAAGCTGGGCGTGTGCCTTGCGACGTCCGGTCCCGGCGGAACACATCTTCTGACCGGCCTCTATGACGCCAAGCTCGACCAGGCTCCGGTGCTGGCGATTACGGGCATGCAGTTCCACGATCTGATCGAGACGTTCACGCAACAGGATGTCGATCTGACGCGCGTGTTCAATGATGTCTCCGTTTATAACGCCCATGTTGCCGATGCCGCGCATATGGAAAACGTCGCCAGCCTTGCCTGCCGAACCGCGCTGGCGCGCAAGGGCGTCGCACATCTTTCGATTGCCAGCGACATCCAGGAGCAGGAGCGCGATCCGTCGAAGCGCTCCAAGCGCAATCGCCCGGCGCACACGCCGCAGGATATGTTCGCCGCTCACAGCGTACCGCTGGACGTTGAGCTCGACAAAGCCGCCGACATTCTCAATGACGCTTCGCGGGTTGCGATCCTGGCCGGACGCGGCGCCATCGGCGCGGCCGCCGAACTCGAACACACGGCGCGCCTGCTGCAGGCGCCTGTCGCGAAGGCCTTGCTGGGCAAGGCGGTGCTGCCGGACGACCATCCCTACACCACCGGCGGGATCGGCATTCTTGGAACCCTGGCTTCGCAAGAGGCGATGGAGAGCTGTGACGCGGTGCTGATTGTCGGTTCGACCTTTCCCTATATCGAATACTACCCGCAGCCCGGGCAGGCCCGTGGCGTCCAGATCGACTGCGATGCGCAGCGGATCGGCTTGCGCTTTCCAGTCGAAGCCGGCCTTGTCGGCGACGCGGCCGAGACATTGCGCGCGCTCAACCAACGTCTGACGCAGAAGCCCTCCGATGAGTTCCTGCACCGTTCCCAAGAGACCATGAGAAAATGGCGCGAGATGATGCGGCAGTCGGAAGACATGCAGGCGCAACCCTTGAAGCCACAGGCGATTGCCCGGGCGTTCGGACAACGGTTGGCCGACGACACGGTGCTGGCCACGGATTCCGGTCAGAACACGGAACTGGCCGCCCGCCATGTCGATCTTCGCAGCGGCCAGGCATTTGGGGTGTCCGGATCGCTGGCGTCGATGGCTTGCGGTCTCGCCTACGCCATCGCTGCCGGCATAGCATTCCCCGGTCGCCCGATTGCCGCCATCGTCGGCGATGGCGGCTTTGCCATGCAGCTCGGCGAATTCTCGACGGCGGTGCGCTACAAGATCCCGCTGAAGGTTCTGGTGATCAAGAACAACATGCTCAATCAGATCGCCTGGGAGCAGATGATGTTTCTGGGGAATCCGCAATTCGGCTGCGAATTGCAGCCGATCGATTTTGCCATGGCGGCGGAAGCAATGGGCGCCAAGGGTTTTCGCATCGAGCGGACCGATCAGATCGAGACGGTTCTCGACCAGGCTTTCGCCACGGAAGGCCCTGTCGTGATCGAAGCGCTGGTCGATGCCTATGAGCCGCTGATGCCACCCAAAATGCCGGCAGACTATGCCAAGAACTTCCGCCAGGCCCTGCCGCGAACACCGGGACACGAACGCATGGAAGAAAATATCGCCCGGGAGCCGGCGAAATCGATGATGGACGCCTAGAGGCGGCGCAAGGAGGTGGGAACAGCGCGCCTCCTTGGCTTCATTCTGGATCTTTCCAGATGAACCGGTGCTCTTCCGGGTGACGGATGCGGATCATGAGCTTCGACGCGCTTTTTTCGACCTCCATCTGCTACGGCAACGGCGCTCCGCAGGCCGGTTGGACTCTGGCGCTCCCCATCACATTGCCACTGGCGGCAATCCTTTTGCTGTATGTTGCCGGCGCCAACCGACTGTGGCGACGGAGCGGACGCGGACGTCGCTTGCGATCACGGCAGGCCTTCCAGTTTGCTGCCGGCTGGGCCGTCCTGGCGTTCGCCCTTGTAAGCCCGATCCATGCGTTGGGCGAACATGTGTTTGCGGCGCACATGATCGAGCATGAATTGCTGATGGTGGTCGCAGCGCCTCTGCTGGTTGCCTCCCGCCCGACAGCGGCGATGATGTGGGCACTGCCGGTACAGCTGCGCCAGATATTCGGAGCGGCCGGACATGCAAATACGCTTCGGGCGATCTGGGCGTTCATCAGCCGCCCTGTGGTCGCGACCGTCCTGCACGGAGCCGCGATATGGATTTGGCATCTCCCGGCGCTGTTCGAGGCTGCCCTCCAGCAGGGTTTCCTGCACTATGCCCAGCACGCGAGCTTCCTCGGCACCGGGCTTTTGTTCTGGTGGGTGCTGCTGCCTCGCCCTGGCCGCGAGCACGCTCGCGGCAATGCAGTGATGCATCTCTTCTTCACCTCGCTCCACACCGGGCTGCTCGGGGCTTTGCTCGTTGTCTCGCCAAAGCTGTGGTATCCGGCCAACGCCGTCGGCTCGGATCTGTGGGGGCTCAGCCCGCTCGAGGACCAGCAACTTGCAGGCTTGATCATGTGGATTCCCGCTGGCCTGATCTATGGCGGAGCCGCACTGCTCTTGGTCGCTTTCTGGATTCAAACGAGCAGTCGGCGGCATCAGGCTCCCCAGGAGTTGCGCATCGTCTAACCCGCACCGCTTCACGTCGGTTTTCGCCGGGGCGGTGTTGCCAAGCATCCTTTTTCAGTCAGCTGCGTTATGGCCTTGGCAACGATGGTGGATCCTTCATGGCGAGGTGCATGAGTCCGTTGGCCGGCTCTCGCAGGCGGACACGACCGCGAATGTCGCTTGCCTTTACATGTCCAACGCAAATCCTGACTGACATTGTTCCGGGAAAGGCCGCGCAACAGCGTTTGAGGTGGGTCAGCGCAGCGCCGATGTTGGTATTGGCAGGATGCGGCGATCGGCAGTCGGCCCTCCATGCACACGGTGCGAACGCCCGGAGAATCCTTGATCTGATCTGGTCTTTCAGCGCAGTCGCGGTGGCCACGTGGCTGCTTGTCATGCTGGTCTTGGCGGCAGCGCTTTTGCATCGCCGCCTGTCCGAGACAACGCGCTCGCCGCTCGAGATCGATTCACATCAGGAGCGCCGATTTACCCGCGCTGTCGGCAGCGCCATTGCGTTGACCGTTCTGGTGCTCGTCATGATGACGATAGCGAGTTTTTTCGCCGGCAAATCCATTGCTTCGCTGAGCGGAACGGAAACGCTTGCCGTGCGGATCACGGGGCACCAATGGTGGTGGGAGGTCCGGTATGCCGGTAATGATCCCTCGCAATCGATCGTCACGGCAAATGAAATCCATGTCCCGGTTGGCGAACCGGTCAAGGTCGAACTCGATTCGCTCGATGTCATTCATAGCTTCTGGGTGCCGAACCTTGCCGGTAAGCGCGATCTCATTCCGGGCCGGCTAAGCCAGCTTACCCTCATCGCCGATAAGCCCGGCATCTATCGTGGCCAGTGTGCCGAATTCTGCGGCTATCAGCACGCCCATATGGCCATCACCGTCATCGCGGAAAGCCGCGAAGCGTTCGAAGCATGGCAATCCAGGCAAAACGCCGTCGCATCGGCGCCTGGCGGCGAGGAAGAACGCCGCGGCCAACAGGCATTTCTTTCCACCGGCTGTGCGCTCTGCCATACGATAAGAGGCACGCCCGCCAGCGGAACGGTCGGACCTGATCTTACCCATCTCGCCAGCCGACGTGCACTGGCCGCGGATACGCTGGCCATGACCCCTGGCGCACTCGCCGCCTGGATTGCCGATCCACAGTCGATAAAGCCTGGCGCCAAGATGCCGCGCATTGCCCTTAGCGCCGACGATCTCAACGCGGTCGTCACCTATCTCGGAAGCCTCGAATGAGCGGCATTGCGGGAAAGCCGGCCGAGCATACCGAGCAGGGCTTGAAAGGCATCCGTGACACCGGCCTCGAAGAGGTGAGACTGCGCGCTTTTCTGGCGCATGCCTGGCGAACGCCGAAAGGCTTCTACGGCTGGCTGGTCACGGTCGATCACAAGCTGATCGGACGGCGCTATATCGTGACGGCTTTCCTGTTTCTCATCCTTGCGGGTCTATCAGCGCTCGCCATGCGTTTCCAGCTTGCCCAGCCTGAGGCCGGCCACATCGGCCCCGATCTCTACAACCAGCTGTTCACCATGCATGGCACGACGATGATGTTTCTGTTCGCCGTGCCGGTGATGGAAGCTTTCGCCATTTACCTGGTGCCGCTGATGATCGGCACTCGCAATGTCGCCTTTCCGCGGCTCAATGCATTCAGCTACTGGGTCTATCTTTCCGGCGGGCTGATGATCTGGATCGCCTTTGCCTTCGAAACCGGTGCGGATGCCGGCTGGTTTTCCTACGTACCGCTCGCCGGACCCGAATATGGCATCGGCAAGCGCCCCGATTTTTGGGCGCAGATGGTGACCTACACTGAAGTGTCCGCGCTCGCGGTAGCGGTCGAGATCATCGCGACAGTGTTCAAACAACGTGCTCCCGGAATGTCGCTCGACCGCATCCCGCTCTATGTCTGGTCCGTCCTCGTTACGGCTTTCGTCATCCTGTTCGCCATGCCGGCCGTGATGGTCTCGAGTACAATGCTGATCCTGGACCGCCTGGTCGGCACGAAATTTTTCGATCCCGCAGCAGGCGGCGATGCACTGCTGTGGCAGCATCTGTTCTGGTTCTTCGGCCATCCCGAGGTCTACATAATCTTCATTCCGGCGACCGGCTTCGTCTCCGCGATCCTGCCGACCTTCGTTCGCCGCCCGATCTTCGGCTATCTCGGCATCGTCCTGTCGTTGATCTCGATCGGTTTTCTTTCCTTCGGCCTGTGGGTGCACCACATGTTCGCTACCGGCCTGCCGCAGCTCGGCGAAAGCTTCTTTACCGCTTCCTCGATGATGATCGCCATTCCGAGCGGCATTCAGATCTTCTGCTGGATTGCGACGATCTGGGGCGGCCGGCCGATCTTCGCCACGCCCATGCTTTTCGTGCTCGGCTTCATCTTCACCTTTGTGATCGGCGGCCTGACCGGGGTCATGGTCGCCTCGGTGCCGCTCGACCTGCAGGTGCACGACACCTATTTCGTGGTTGCCCATTTCCACTATGTGCTGGTCGGGGGCGCCGTCTTCCCCCTGCTCGGCGCCGTTTATTACTGGTTTCCCAAGATCACCGGACGCATGCTGTCGGAGAGGCTCGGCCGCTGGAATTTCTGGCTCGTCTTCCTCGGGTTCAATCTCACCTTCTTCCCCATGCATATTCTCGGTCTGCAAGGCATGCCGCGCCGCGTTTATACGTATCCGCCGGCGAGCGGCTGGGGCGAGATGAACCTCCTCATCAGCCTCTCTTCACTGGTGGTGTTCGCCGGCTTTGCGCTTTTCTTCCTGAACCTCCTGCTCAGCCTTCGCAACGGCCGCATTGCCGGAGACAATCCCTGGGGCGCGAGCACGCTCGAATGGGCGACGACGTCGCCGCCGCCCTCCTACGATTTTTCGCGGCTGCCCGTGGTAACTCACCGCGAACCGCTTTGGGCCGAGCCCGATACGCTTCCCGTGGTCGAGGGTCTGCGTGTCGACGCACGCGAGGTGCTCGCCGGCACGGTCGCCGATGCGGTGCCGCAACTAAGGGTGCCATCGGCTGACAACTCGATCTGGCCGCTGCTGTCGGCCATTGCGGTGGGCGGCGCATTTCTCGGTTCGATATACACGCCATGGGCGGTGGTCTGGGGAGCGATCCCGGTTTCGATCGGCTTCATCTGTTGGTTCTGGCCGAAAGGCGAGCCGGAGGACGAGGAATGAGGCACCGTCCCGTCGCCGACGTCAGCCACCTGCCCACATATGATTTCGGGTCGGCGAGCCCGATGTGGTGGGGAACCCTTGCCTTCATTGCTCTCGAGGCAACAGGTTTTGCCTTGGCGATAGGCACCTACTTCTATCTGGCTGTGCTGGCCCGGCATTGGCCCATCGGAGCCCCGGCGCCAGATCTGCTGCCGGGCACGGCAGCGTTGATTATTCTGGTTGCGAGCGTCGTGCCCAACCACCTGATCGAGTTTTGGGCGCGTCGCCAGGACCTCGCGAAAGTTCGCCTTGGCATGGTCGTCATGTCGATCGTCGGGATTCTTCCGCTGATCGTTCGCATCTGGGAATTTCCGGCTCTGCGGATTTCCTGGGATCAGAACGCTTACGGATCGATCGTGTGGTTCCTGCTTGGACTGCATACGACGCATCTTCTTACCGATGTCGGCGACACGATCGTCCTGGCGGTTCTCATGTTCACGCAAAAAGGCAAGGCGGGCCGCCGCTTCAGCGACGTCTCGGACAATGCGTTCTACTGGGACTTCGTCGTCGTCTCATGGGTCGTGCTCTATCTTGTTATTTATTGGGCTCCGAGGATGTGAGATGCAGGCGATCCGTACCGGCGTTTCCTGGGCAGGCCTGGTCAGCGGGCCAGTTGCATGGGCAATAGCCCTGCAGTTCGATTACTCCATTGCATCCTGGCAGTGCCATGCCGGCTTTCGTCCCACTGCCTTGTTCTCATTGATAGGCGCCGCTGTCGCCCTGGCAGGCACGCTGCTGTCGTGGCACGCCGTTCATGACCGCGGACATGGTACGATCCCGCCCCGGAGGGCGCGCACGCGTGCGTTCCTTGCCAGGACTTCGGTGGGCATCGGGGCGCTGTTCACGCTCATCTTGCTGGCGCAAGTGGTGGCGGGGCTGATCTTCAGCGGGTGCGAACTGTGACGACGCCAAAGACGCGGAGATTGGCCATCCACCGCCGGTACGCGCTTTGGCCTGCCACGGGCATTCCATTCCCACCCGTCATTTCTCGGGCGGTCGTACTCGTCTTGTCGTCGTTGGCGCTTTGCACCGAGCTGCGGGCGAGCGAAATCCAGAGGGGTGAATATCTCACGCGAGCGGCCGACTGCATCGGCTGCCACACGTCCAATCCGAGCCGCCCCTTCGCTGGAGGCTATCGCGTGCCGACACCGTTCGGCGATGTATACTCGACCAACATCACACCAGATCTCGAAACGGGCATCGGACGCTATTCCGCGGACGAGTTCGTGCGAGCCGTCCAGAAAGGTATCAGGCGCGACGGAGCCGATCTCTACCCCGCCATGCCCTATGACAGCTTCGCCGCAATGAGCCGCGAGGACGTGCTTGCAATTCGGGCCTATCTCCTTGCGCAGCCGCCGATTTCCCAGCCGCGGCCGCGAAACATTCTGCCTTTTCCATTCAACCAGCGCTGGACGGTTGCGCTGTGGAAGCTCGCGAATCTCCAAACCGGCAGTTTCACGCCCGATCGGAGCCGGACCGCCGCATGGAACAGGGGAGCCTACCTTGTCGAGGTGCTCGGCCACTGCGGTGCCTGCCACACGCCAAGGAATGCGACGTTCGGCATGGATGAAGACCACAAGCTTGCCGGCGGCACCGCCGGCATCTGGCACGCCTTCAACATCACCAGCGACAAGATCGCAGGCGTCGGCGGCTGGAGCAACGAAGAGCTGTCTCGATTTCTCAAAACCGGCGCCGTGCCCGGGAAGGCCTACGCGGGCGGGCCGATGGCGGAAACGGTCATGAACAGCCTGCAGCATCTTTCCGACGACGACATCCAGGCTATTGTCGCCTATCTCAGGGACGTGCCCACCCAACCGGGAGACGAGAAGCAGCCGCGTTTCTCATGGGGTAACGCGGCCGCGGCCGCGGCCGACGGCGATGCTGGAACCGAGGGGATGACGCAAGGCAGCGGGACCGCAACCGGCGATGATCTCTATCGATCGCTCTGTTCGACGTGCCATGGGGCGAACGGAGGCGGATCGCCCGACGGATACTATCCGTCCTTGACCCGCAACAGCACCCCCGGCGCGGCCACGCCCGAGGATGTCGTCATGACCATCCTTGAAGGCGTCAAAGCTGGTGAGGTGGCCGGGCGTCAATCGATGGCGGCCTTCGGCGGCTGGCTGGACGATGGCCAGGTGGCAGCTCTTGCAAATTACGTCACCGCGCGGTTCGGAAATCCCGACCTCAGCGTCACCGCGGCCGATGTACGCCAGATGCGGGCAGGAACGACAACCAGCCAGACAATCATGATTCTGGCGGCTCAATCACTTGTAGCGGGCGCCGCCGTGTTGATGCTTGGCCTGCTGCTTTTGCTGGCAAGACGCCTGCGTCGTGGGGCGACTTCAGCGCGCCTCATGTTCGCGCATAGAGATAGGCGGTAATGTCGCGCGCCTCTTGAAGCGACAGATTTGTATTGGGCATGGCCGCCTTCGGGTCTACATCCCGCGCCCTGCTGATCCAGCGCATCATCGCATCCGGGGTGGCTCGCGACGCCCCGATATATCCTCTTTCGACGACGCCTTGCAGGGACGGACCGACGGTGCCATGGGCGCCGGGTACCCCCGGGATTTCGTGACATCCGCCACAGCCGTGGCGGATCATTGCCGGGACGGCCCGGTCAGGGTCGCCACCGATGGCCTGTGCAATGGTGGTTTCCCGGAGATTGTCGCCGCGGACCAAGTTGACGGCGCAAACTACCGGAATAAATGACGATTGCCGCGGATACGCCTGCCACCCAGGGCAGCGCGGATGGCATCAGCCTGACGGGTTGTCGGCTCATCCGCGCATGCCATCGCAGTCGCAAAACGCGGCCCGATCGCAGCCCCAGGGAAAGGAGCAATGTCCGGCAGCGCTCCGAGGCACCAATCTATTTGTTGCAGTTCTGCACATTCGACGTTGTCGTGCCGGAGGCGGTGTTTGTGTCGGTATCATTGCCCGCGGCGTCCTTGCAGCGGTCGCTCATGCCGTTCGGGGTGGTTGTCGAATTTGTTGCGTTCGGGTCAACGGGGGTTGTCGAAGTACTGGAACCGGTGCCGGCGGTACCATTGGCATCATTCGTGGTTCCGGGCGTCGTGCCCGAACCGCTGTTGGAGCCTGAACCGTTCGACTGCGCGATCGCCGATGTGGCCAATGCGAGCGCGAGCGCAGCGGCGGAGAAAAGTTTGACAATCATGGTGGATCTCCTGGTTGTGTGCCGCCACCAAACCAATCGTTCCCTGATATGTTCCCGGCGAAGTCGTGTTCAGCGAAATTCCTGTGAAACGGTTTTCAGGCTGCAGCAGACTGTTAGCCGCGCGACGGCAGTCGGTATAAGCGCGCCGCTTGTTGCGCCGTCCGGCTGCGGAAGCAGCGCCAGCCGCATATCCTCGCCAAACACATCGTCGCTCGATGGTGGTTGCTGCAAGCGCCCTCAATCATCCCTGGATCGTGGAGGAAACAGGTCAATCATTGCGACGAAAATCACACCAACGGGCCGAACACGAATGTAGCAAGCAGAACAAGGAAAATCACAGCGATAACTGCGACCGCCCACATGACAATCCTTCTTGTCCCCCGTTGCTCTTGCTTGCGAGAGATATCTTCTGACACAGTATGAAATCCTTGCTGCAAAATTCAACTGACGACAAGGCTCGGCGCCTGCATGGCCCGGACCTGCTGAACTGTTGCGGCCGCGTCTTGGAGTTGGCCGCAGCCGGGGCTCACACGCCTACCAGCCCTGCCGACCGTACCAGTCATCGATATCGCGCCGCACACGGTCCTTTTCGAGGCCGTAACGCTCCTGGATCTTGCCTTCGAGTTGATCGCGCTTGCCGGCGATGCGGTCAAGGTCATCATCCGTGAGTTTACCCCACTGCTCCTTGACCTTGCCTTTCACCTGTTTCCAGTTTCCTTCCACGCGGTTCCAGTCCATGACACCGTTCTCCTTCGGTTTGAAAACGTCTAACCTCGGAGAGCAAACGCAAATCAACGACGGATGTTCCTGGAACTCGACAGCAAGGCGCTTGTCTTGCTCTCACAGGCCGCGATCCATTCCTTTACGCTCAGTCTGCGTCATCAATTGAGGTCGAGCGGAATTCGGGTGGTGGAGATGGATGGCTCCGCCAATTATCGATACCGGTCGCGTTGGCAGCACGCGCAGCGGAGGAACAGCCAACCGTATGATGGTCAGTCCGGGCGAATTCGCCACCGGGGCGCTTGCGCAATTCGAAGCGGACAAGGACGAGGTGCTTGTCGGTATTTTGGCCGATACGCGCCGGATGGGCGAAGCTTTGTTCGAGCGGATGAACAATCACTCCTGAGCCATTATGGGATCGCCGTCGCGGTTGCGGCAATCCGCTGGTTTCCGTGCGTCCCTCGAGGTTTTGTCAGCTATGTCCCCGGGGTCGGAACACAGACTGGATGGTAGGCCCGGAAGGTCAACGTTTCTACAGAATCAACTCGTTGTGGCTGATCCCACTCCTGCAAGGCGGGCAAATCATGGACTGGAGCGGCGGCCTCATTCTGTAAAATCCGGGCGTTGGCAGCTTTGCCAGCTAAGCAGCGACGCCACCTAAATAGGCGCTGATAACCGCTTCATTGCTCGCGAGATCGCTGCCTGGTCCCTCAAGAACAACGCGTCCGGCCTTGAGAACGTAGCCGTAGTCGGCGAATTTCAAGGCGACTTTGCTATTCTGCTCCACAAGCAGAATGGTCACGCCTTCACGATTGAGGCGCTGCACGATGTTCATGACTTCCTTGATCAGTTGCGGCGCCAGACCCATGGAAGGCTCATCGAGCAACAGCACCTTGGGCGCGGCCATGAGGGCTCTGCCGATCGCCAGCATCTGCTGCTCGCCTCCCGAGAGGTTCCTTGCATCGCCATTCTGTCTGCGCGCCAGGATGGGGAAGAGCTCAAAAACATGATCCAGCCGCCGCCGGCGCTCGACGTCGTCGGCAAGCGTGAACGAGCCCAGGTCGAGGTTCTCCCTGATCGTCATGTCGCCGAAAATACGCCTTCCCTCCGGGACGTGGACGAGCCCGCGATGCGGCAGGCGATGGGCAGGGACTTTGGTTATGTCCTCGCCCAGGAAGCGGACACATCCGGAGGATGCGGCAACAAGGCCGGACAGCGTGCGCAGGGTGGTGCTCTTGCCCGCACCATTCGCGCCAAGCAGGGCGACGATCTGGCCGCGCTTGACCGAAAGGCTGACACCATGAAGGGCTTCGATGCCGTCATAGCGTGCGACGATGCGGTCCGCGGAAAGAACGATTTCGGCGTCCATCAGTCCTCCGTACCGAGATAGGCTTCGATGACCCTGGGGTCTTTTCGCACGGCCTCCGGCGGTCCGTCGGCGATCTTCTGCCCATAGTCGAACACCACGATCTTCTCCGACACCTGCATGACCAGGCCCATATCGTGCTCGATCAGCAGGACGGTGACACCGGTTTCGTCACGGATGCGGCGGATCAGGTGAACAAGGTCCAGCTTCTCGCGCTCGTTCAGGCCGGCGGCGGGCTCGTCCAGCAGGATGAGCTCGGGCGCCGACGCCAGGGCTCTTGCGAGTTCGAGCCGCCGTTGATCGCCATAGGAAAGACCACCGGCACGGCGATGCGCATGCTGCTCGATGCCGACAAAATCGAGCCAGCGCATGCCAGCCGCGCGGATCGTCTCCTCCTCGCGCCGCTGTGCCGGCAAGTGCAGGATCGCCGACATGATGCCGTGGCGGCTGCGGCAATGCTGGCCGGACATGGCGTTTTCCAGAACGGTCATTTCCTTGAACAGCCGGATGTTCTGGAACGTGCGGGCGAGGCCGAGCGCGGTGATGCGATGCGGCGGCAAGCCGGTGATTGGCCGGCCGCCCAGACTGATCGAGCCGCCCTTCGGCTTGTAGAAGCCGGTCAGGCAATTGAAGAGTGATGTCTTGCCGGCCCCGTTCGGCCCGATAAGACTGTTGATGGCGCCTTTCTCAACCGAGAACGAAATGTCGTGAAGGACTTTCAGTCCTCCGAAACTGAGACGCAGGTCGCGGACTTCCAGCAGCGCCATGGTCAAACTCGCTTGTCCGGCCACAGCCCGTTCGGCCTGAAGAGCATGATTGCCAGCAGCGCAACCGCGGTCACCAGGGGACGATAGGTTCCCGCGCCGCGCAGCACCTCCGGAAGCAGGGCCACGAGAACAGCACCAAGGACGACGCCGGGAATGCGGCCCATGCCGCCCAGGACGACGCCGAGAAGGATGAGCAGCGATTGGTTGAAGGTGAAACTCTCCGGCGAGATGGCCGTCATCTTGGCTGCGTAGAGGCATCCGGCCACGGAAGCGATCACAGCGCCCATCATATAGGCTTGCAGCTTGGCCGTGACACGGTTGATGCCGATGCCAGCGGCGGCGTCCTCATCGTAGCGAACGTAGAACCAGGCTCGTCCCATTCGCGATCGCTCGACGCTCAGACAGACGAAGGCGGTGAGAAGCGCAAGCACCAGGAACGCATAGTAGAAGTGCTGCACCTGCATCAGCCTGAAGCCGAATATCTCCGGGCGCTCGATGCCGATGAGTCCGCTCGCGCCACCGGTGATGTCGAGGTTGCGGGCGATGATGCGCACGATTTCGCCGAAGCCCAGCGTCACGATCGCCAGATAGTCGCTGCGCAATCTCAATGTCGGAGCCCCGATGATGATGCCGGCCACGCAGGCGGCGACCATGGCGACCGGGATGGTAAGCCAGAAATTGAACCCGAATTCCGCGGTCAGGATGCCTGATGTGTAGGCGCCGACCGCGAAGAAGGCGGCGTAGCCGAGATCGAGCAGGCCTGCATAGCCGACGACAACGTTGAGGCCGAGGCACAGAACGACATAGAGCAGCGCCGTGGTTGCCACCTCCGTCACATAGGCGTTGGCGAATTGCGGCAACACCAGCGCGCAGGTGAGCGCCGCCAGGCCGGGCAGCACGACGGACCAGCGCATCAATTGCGGTTGCCCGGCGGTCGGCATGGTTCTCACTTCGTCGGTCATCACACCCGCTCCACGACAGAGCGTCCAAGAAGGCCGGTCGGCTTGAACACAAGGAACAGGATCAGGGTCCCGAACACGAAGACGTCACGCCACTCCGAGCCGACGAAGGGCAAGGACGAACCGAAAGCTTCGAGCAGGCCGAGCAGCAATCCGCCGAGCATGGCGCCCGGCACGCTGCCGATCCCACCTATGACCGCGGCGGTGAAGGCCTTGAGCCCCATGATGAAGCCCATGAAGAAATGGACACTGCCATAATAGGCGCCGGCCATGACCCCGCCGCCGGCAGCGAGCGCCGAGCCCATGAAGAAGGTCAAGGCGATCACCCGGTCGACATCGATGCCCATCAGGCGGCTCGCCCCCATGTCGATGGACACGGCGCGCATCGCCTTGCCGTACATGGTGCGTGAGACAAAGGCCTGCATGCCGGCCATAAGAGCGATGGAGGCGGCCACCAGCACCATCTGCGTGTAGGTGATGTGAACGGTGGAAATATCCACGCCGGCAAAACCGAGGTCCGTGTTGAAGGCGTAATGCCGCCCGCCTGTCAGGGCGAGTGCCGTGCCGTTCAGCACCATCGACGCGCCGAGCGCCGTGATGAGGATGGAGAGGCGCGGCGCATTGCGCATCGGCCTGTAGGCGAAGCGTTCGATGATGACGCCGAGCAAGCCGACAGCCAGCATCGACACAAGCAGGGCGCAGACCACGCCCAGCCAGCCATTGCCGACCCATATGCCGACGAAGGAGAACACGATGAGGCCGACGAAGGCGCCGTTCATGTAGATGTCGCCATGGGCGAAATTCAGGAGCTTGATGACGCCGAAGACCATGCTGTAGCCAAGCGCGATCAGGGCATAGAACGAGCCGACGATAAGACCGTTCACCAGTTGCTGAATAAGCAGGTCGAGCGTCATTGATGCTCCAGGGCAGAATTGAAAAAGTCTTGTCTGAGCGCAGCGTCGGCACACCAGACAATCGGCGGTGACGCCGAGGCCGCCACAAGGCCTGCCTCGGCGTCAATCCGGTTGGCCTTTATTCGGCTACCCACTTGCCGCCCTTGGCGATCACCGGGCGGAAATTCGAGGTCTGGAGCGTGTTCTTGTCGGTGAACTTGATTTCACCAGCAAGGCCCTTGAAGTCGCTCGCCTTGAGCGCCTCGATGATCGCTTTCTGATCCGCCGACTTGGCCCGCGTGATCGCATCGACGATCAGGTCGCCCACATCGTGGGAGAGCGCCGCATAGGCGCCGGCGTCGCGGCCATAGGTTTCCTTGTACTTGGCCTTGAAGTCGGCGGCGCCGGACAAGAGGTCGACAGTCGGGGGAGACAACAGGTACACGCCCTCACCGGCCGACCCGGCGATCTCCAGATATTCCGGTGAATTGTTGCCGTCGCCCAGCACAATGCCGCCCTGGAACCCGGCCTGCCGGAGCTGCTTGGTGAGCAGGGCGCCACCGGCATGATATGCGGTCCAGAAGACAGCGTCGGCGCCGCTCGATTTGATCTTGGTGACGACCGCCGAATAGTCCTGCTCGCCGGCCGTGGTGGTCTCCTTGGCGGCAATTTCGCCGCCTGCGCTCTTGAAGGCTTCGGCGGTCAGCTTGGCCAAGTCGGACGAATAGGCATCGCCTTCGTCCACGACCGCGATCTTCTTGTAGCCGTTCTTCTTGAAGAGCTCGACGGCTGTCGTCGCCTGCATGTCACCGGTTGAATTGGCTAGGAAGGCATTGCCCTGATTGGCGGCGACCAGCTTGGTCGAGTTCGCTCCGATGATGACGAATGGAATGCCGGCGTCACCATAGATCTTCAATGTCGGCAAGACGGCGCCCGAGCAGTAGCCGCCGACGATGGCGGTCACGCCTTCCGAGACAAGCTTGCTGCCTGCGGTCACCGCCTGCTGCGGATCGCAGGCGTCGTCGGCGGTAGTGGTGATGATCTTGTCGCCGTTGACGCCGCCTTTGGCGTTGACGGCATCGATCGCCATCTTCACGGCGTTCTCCATATCCTGCCCCTCACTGGCCAGTTGGCCAGTCATGGGGGCCACAATGCCGATCTTGATGTCGGCAGCCGCGGCCATCGTGGTCATAGCCAGCCCGGCAAGGGCGGTGGCACAAGCAAGCCTCTTGGCAAGCCTCTTGAAGGAAACAACCATTAATTCTCTCCATTTCCCCTGTTGGCGCATCCAGGCGGCGTGCCCGAAATGCATTGTTTCGCCCCTCGGTTAGCTGGGGAGCGGTTATGTTGAGCAAGATCGCCAGCCGGCCACGCGATTTGTCACCCGCAGGCTCTGATCCGCCGATCAGTGACTGCCGCCGGCAGCCCGGGCATAGGCTCCCTGGTAGCGGTTCTCCCGGATGCTCTGCATGATCTCGGCCTCACGCGCTTCTTGCGCCCTGACGGCGGCCAGCAAAGCCGCGGCATCTTCGATTGGAAATGCCACGACGCCATCCTCGTCACCGACGACGATGTCGCCGGGACCGACGACCATGCCGCCTATGCAGACGGGAACATTTATGGCTCCCGGACCATCCTTGTAAGGTCCGAGATGGATGGCCGACCGTGCGAAGCATGGAAACGGATTGCGGCCGATGGCACCGGCATCGCGAATGGCGCCGTCGATGACAATGCCTGCGGCGCCGCGCGACGCCGCGACACTTGTCATGATCTCGCCGACCAGCGCGCGTCCTTCATACCCGCCGCCATCGACGACGATGACGTCTCCGGGCTGCAACAGATCGAGCGCACGATGGATGAACTGGTTGTCGCCGGGGCGGGTCCTGACCGTCAGCGCCCTCCCCGCCATGACGCCGCCCACCCGGTGAAATGGCCGCAACCCGACAGCCCCGGGGACACGGGCGAGATTGTCGCTGATCAACGGCGTCGCCAGAGCGCGGAACGCGTCGATCAGTTCGCTTTCCTGTGATCCATCCGCCATCGTCTGCACTCCCCGTCGTCGGCACTTTTATGAATATAGTATCCAATCACAATTAATTCAGTGGAGTCAACCGGCTTGCAATGGTCGGCAGAAAAAAGCCAAAGCAGCCCATAAACGCCGCCACTTGGGCAAACATGACCGCAAAGGCCCACCCGTCCGGGCTTGCACTGGCGGCAAAGTTCAAGATAGATTGGATAACATATCCATAAACGCCATGATTGTAAAAAGGGAATTGGCTGTGAAGCATGCAGGAAAAGTCGTGATCGTTACCGGGGCGGCACAAGGCCTGGGCCTTGCCTGCGCCGAGCGCTTTCATGCCGATGGCGCCAAGGTTGTGCTTGTCGACGTGCAGGCCGATCGCGGGCGCGAGCATGCCGAACGTCTTGGTGAGCGTGCCGCCTGGCTATCGGCGGATCTCTCCGAATGCACGCAGGAAATGGCAGCCGATGTTGTTGCCAAGGCCACAGAGCGATTCGGCGGTGTCGACGTCCTCATCAACAATGCCGGCATCATCCATCTGGACGATTTCGTCGACTTCCCCGAGGAAGCCTTCGACCTGGTTCAGCGCGTCAATCTCAAGGCGCCCTTCCTTCTCGGGCAGGCCGCGGCAAGGGCCATGATCGCGCAGGGACGCGGCGGCTCGATCATCAACATGTCGTCGATCAACGCCATCCTGGCCATTCCCAATTCCGTCGCCTATGCCGTGTCCAAGGGTGGCATTAAGCAATTGACGGCGGTGATGGCCGTCGGATTGATCCCGCATAACATCCGCGTCAACGCCATCGGCCCCGGCACCATCCTGACCGACATGGTCAAGAGTTCGGTCATGGCCAGCGAAGCGCAGCGCCAGACCATCCTGTCGCGCACGCCGAGCGGCCGCTGTGGCGAACCTTCGGAGATCGCCAGCGTCGCATCCTTCCTGGCCAGCGACGACGCTTCCTACATCGTCGGCCAGACCATCTATCCGGATGGCGGTCGCCTGATCCTGAACTATACGGTGCCGGTGAAGGACTGACCGCCCATGGTTGTCGGTACGCCTCACATCAGTCTTGCGGGATCGGGCGCGCTGCTGCTCGATGGCGTGCAGGGGGCTTTCAGCGATGCCACCCAGGAACTGGTCTGGGCGGTGGCGAATGCCGCGCTGCGCCTAGAGGGGGTGCGCGAGGCCGTTCCCGGCATGAACAACCTGCTGGTGGTGTTTGACCCACTCGCTACGGACGCCCACAGCGTCACGGGTCAGCTGATGTCGCTCTGGGCTTGCACCGATGCCCACGCGGTGACCGGCACGCATCATACCATTCCCGTCAGTTATGGCGGCGCGCGCGGCGAGGATCTCGCCGGCTGGGCCGCACATTGCGGCATGTCTGTCGACGAGACCGTCAGCCGCCACGCGGCGGCCACCTACACCGTCGCCGCCATCGGCGCCATGCCGGGCTTTCCCTATCTGTCCGGTCTCGACCCGCTGCTTGCCTGGGCAAGGCGCAGCACGCCTCGCCTCAAAGTCACTGAGGGCGCCGTNCTGTCCGGTCTCGACCCGCTGCTTGCCTGGGCAAGGCGCAGCACGCCTCGCCTCAAAGTCACTGAGGGCGCCGTCATCATTGGTGGCGCGCAGGCGGGTATCATGCCGATGACTGCGCCTTCCGGATGGCACATAATCGGCCATACCGACGTGAAGCTGTTCAAGGCCGAAGCGGAATTGCCCGTGCTGCTCAGGCCCGGAGACAAAATCCGATTCGCAATCGCAGAGATCGAGGCATGATCGAGATCCTCACCACCGGCTTGCCGAACACGGTCCAGGATCTCGGCCGGCCCGGTCATCTGGCGCTGGGGGTCAGCCATGGCGGCGCCATGGACAGGCAGGCGCTGGCGATCGCCAATCTCATGCTGGGCAATGACCCCTCGGCTGCCGGGATCGAGGTCGCGCTTCATCCGTTCCGGCTGCGCGTGCATATCGACACCGCCGTCGCCATCACCGGCGCGGATTGCGCCGTCAGCGTCGGCGATCGGCCCTGTCCACCCTGGTGGGCCATGACGATCCGCGCCGGCGAGACCCTAGTCCTCGAAACCCCGCGCATCGGTGCTCGTTCCTACATCGCCTTTGCCGGCGGGCTCGATCTGCCGTCCGTCATGGGGTCGCGCGCGACGGATGTGAAAGGCGGTTTCGGCGGTTTCGCCGGACGCGGTCTGTCCCGCGGTGACCGGCTTGCGCTCAACCCTGCGCAATGCCGCCTTCCCGCGGGCGGCATCGGCGCAGCGCTGGAAGAGCGGCGAGGCGCGGCGGACGGCTTGGCCTCGGCAATCGAATTGCGGGTTTTGCCGGCCGCCGAGTTCGACGCCTTCAGGCCGGAGGCCCAGGCGGCTTTCACCGGCAGCGAATGGAGCATCACCAACGACGCCAACCGTATGGGATATCGCCTTGCCGGGGCGACGCTTTCCCTCCTCTCGCCGCTGGAATTGCTGTCCCACGGCATCGTGCCGGGAACTGTTCAAGTGCCGCCGTCCGGCCAGCCGATCATCCAACTTGCCGATGCCAACACCTGCGGCGGCTATCCGAAGATCGCCACGGTGATCGAAGCCGATTTCTGGCGGCTGGCGCAAGCGCCGGTCGGCGCTCGCCTACGTTTCTTGCCGGTCTCGATCGAAGCGTCGACAGAAGCGCTTCGCGCGAACCGGCAGCAAAGTCACGACTTTATCGCCGCCCGAAACCTTATGGCCGGCGAGCAGAGGGCTCCATGAAAATTCGCCCCTTCACCATCGAGATTGCCCAGTCTGAAATCGACGATTTGAAGAAGCGCATCTCGATCTGGCGCGAGCCGGACCAGTTGCAGGCAATAGGCTGGACGCAGGGAACGGAGCACGAGCAACTGCGCCGACTAATGCAACACTGGCGCACTGGCTTCGATTGGCGCAAGCAGGAAGCCGCCTGGAACATCCATCCGCACTACCAGACGGATATCGGCGGCGAAACCCTCCATTTCATCCATGCGCGCGCCGCTGTCGCAACCGGCAGAACGGTCATACTCACCCATGGCTGGCCAGGCAGCGTCTTCGAATTTCATGAGTTGATCCCGCTTCTGACCGACCCGCTTTCGCATGGCGGAAGACAGGAGGACGCCTTCAACGTCGTGGTCCCCTCGATTCCCGGCTATGGCTTTTCAAGCCGACCGACCAGGCCTGGTCTCAACCTGTTCACCGTCGCCGACCTTTGGGCCGAGTTGATGAGCCGTCTCGGCTACAAACGATATCTCGCGCAAGGTGGCGATCTGGGCGCCGGCGTGTCGACCTGCCTGGCGCACGCGCATCCAGACAGTCTCGCCGGGGTGCATCTGAACTTCATCCCCGGCTCATACTCACCTCCTCACGATCCAGGCCCGGATGGCGACCTAAGCTTGGAAGAACGCGCCTTCCTGGAACGGAAAGCCGAATGGGCGGATATTCATGGCGCCTATGCTCATATTCAAGCGACGCGCCCGCAAACGCTTGCCTATGGGCTGACGGATTCGCCGGTCGGACTGGCAGCGTGGATGATCGAGAAGTTCCGCGACTGGAGCGATTGCGATGGCGATCTGCCCAACGCCGCATTTTCGCGCGACGACATGCTCGCCAACATCTCGCTTTACTGGTTCACCCGGACCGTCGCTTCGTCGATGCGACTCTATTGGGAAACGCGCGCCCGTCCGCTTGCATTCGCGTCCGGCACAGCGATCAACGTCCCGCTTGCAGTGGCTTTGTTCCCCAAAGAGCTGCCGATGCCGCCCAGGAGTTGGGTCGAGCGCGTCTTCAAGGACATCCGCCAGTGGACAGCGATGCCGCGCGGTGGTCATTTCGCAGCCCTCGAGCAGCCCGCTTTGCTTGCACAGAATATAAGAGCCTTTGCCGGCGGTCTGGATTTTTAAAGGCAGCGTTTGCGCGCAGCCAAACCCGAAGGCCAGAAATGAACAATACCGCCCTCACCATCGATGCCTTGCATAAGCGCGTCGATGCAATTTTCCGCAAGGCCGGACTGAACCCCATCCAGGCCAGCGCCATCACACGGGTCATCGTCGCGGCGGAGCGCGATGCCTGCAAATCGCATGGTATCTACCGGATCGAAGGCGCGCTGCGAACGATCAAGGCAGGGAAGGTAAACCCAGACGCGGTGCCCGAACTGTTGCCGCAAGACGCTCCCGCCATTGTGAAAGTGGATGCGAAGCACGGCTTCGCCAACCCGGCCTTCGAACTGGGCCTGCCGGTGCTGGTCGAGCGGGCACGCTCCTGCGGCATCGCCGCGCTAGCGATCAACGATGCCGTGCATTTTTCCGCCCTTTGGGTGGAAGTCGAAGCCTTGACCCAGGCAGGCCTTGCCGGCCTGGCCATGTGCCCGAGCTATGCCACCGTCGCTCCGACCGGTGGCAACGGACCGTTGCTGGGCACCAATCCTTTTGCCTTTGGCTGGCCGCGTAAAGAGCAGCCTCCCTACGTTTTCGACTTCGCGACCTCGGTTGCCGCGCGCGGCGAGATCGAGCTCCACCGCCGGGCAGGCAAGAAGCTGCCGGAAGGCTGGGCCATGGATTCGGACGGCAGGCCAACGACCGATCCCGAAGCTGCCCTGGCGGGCGCCATGCTTCCCTTCGGCGGGCACAAAGGCTCCGCCATCGCGACGATGATCGAACTGCTCGCCGGGATCATGATCGGCGACCTGACCAGCCCCGGGGCGCTCGAGCTGCTTGGCACCACGACGCTTTATCCGTCGCACGGAGAGTTGGTCATCGCTTTCTCGCCGAAAGCCTTCGCCGCCGGCCGGCCCGGCAATCCGCTGGGCCGTGCTGAAGCGCTGTTCGAGGCGATCTTGGGCCAAGGTGCGCGCCTACCCTCGCAAAGGCGGTTCCTAGCCCGCGAGACGTCGGAGCGCGACGGTATCGTCCTCTCGCACCAGGAAATGGAACAACTCGATCGTTTTCTCGAACGGGGGCTCGACACGGTCTGAATCGGTATCGCCAGGGCCAAGATCAATCACTGGAGGAGAAAAATGCGCTGGACGAAAACATTCACGGTCGTCGGCTGCCATGCCGAGGGCGAAGTCGGCAATGTGATCACCGGAGGCGTCAAGGACGTTCCGGGCAAGACCATGTTCGAAAAGAAGGAGTATCTCGAAGCGCATATGGACGACATTCGTGGGCTGCTCTTGTTCGAGCCGCGCGGTGCGCCCTACGTCAACGGCAACATCATCCTGCCGCCTTGCGATCCCTCGGCGGATCTCGGTTACGTCATAATTGAAAGCACCGAATACCCGCCCATGTCGGGCTCCAACACCATCTGCGTCGCCACCGTGGCGCTGGAAACGGGCATGGTGCCGATGAAGGAACCCGAGACGCGGCTGCGCATGGAGGCGCCGGCCGGCATGATCGAGGTGCGCTGCCTCTGCGAGAACGGCAAGGTGAAGCAGGTGGAGTTCACCAATGTGCCGGCTTTCGCGTTCCACCTCGACACACCTGTCGAAGTCGAGGGGCTCGGCACGATCACCGTCGACACCTCCTATGGCGGCATGACTTTCGCCCATGTGAACGCGCGCGCACTGGGCTTTTCCATAACACCCGACGAGGCACACCAGATGTCGCTGATGGGCCAACGTATCAAGAAGGCGGCCAACGAACAGCTCGTTGTCGTGCATCCGGAGAACGCTAAGATCCGCGACGTGTCCAACGTGATTTTCGAAGGCCCGATCAAGCGCGTCGACGGTCGCGTGGAAAGCGTCAACGGCACGGTGTGTCTGCATGGCAGGCTCGACCGCTCGCCTACGGGCACCGGCACCACCGGGCGGCTGGCGGTGATGTCGGCAAAGGGGCAGATCGCCAAGGGAGAGCTGTTCCGCAACAAGTCGATCATCGGGACCCATTTCGATTCCCGGGTGATCGCCAATGCGCGCGTCGGCGATCGCGACGCTGTCGTGGTCACCATTGCCGGGCAGGCCTGGATTACCAGCATTGGCCAGTACGGCCTCGACCCGACAGACCCTTATCCACGAGGGCATCGCCTCAGCGACGTCTGGTTCTGAAACGGACGCGGCCGTGCCCTTCGGCACGGCCGCGTAACCGTTCGGTCGCTTAGGCCGCGAACGCTCTGACCCTGACGCCGCTTGCCTCAAGCCGTCTCCTGACATGCGCGGCGATGGCGACGGCAGCCGGCGTGTCGCTGTGGACGCAGATCGAATCGATCGGCGTCCGCAGCATCTGCCCGGAAAGCGTCTCGATGGCGCCTTGCTTGACCATTCGGACGACCCGTTCGGCTGCCCTCTCGGCGTCGTGGATGACAGCGCCTTCCAGCTTGCGCGAAACAAGGAAGCCTTCCTCCGTATAGGCGCGGTCGGCGAATATCTCGGACCTGACCGTCAGCCCAGCGTCGCGCGCGATCCTGTCCTGGAAGCCGAGCGCAATGACCAGGCAGATCAGGCCGGGATCGACGGCCTTGACCGCGCGCGTCACCGCTTCGGCGACGCCACGATCGGTCTGGGTAAGATTGCCTAGCGCGCCATGCGCCTTCACATAGTGGATCGGGTGGCCGGCATAGGCGGAAAGCGCCTGCGCCGCGCCGATCTGGTAGGCGACCAGCCTTTCGATCTCATCCATGGAATGCGGAATGATGCGGCGTCCGAACCCCCACAGATCGGCGAAGCTCGGATGCGCGCCAACGGCAACGCCCTTGTCGCGCGCCATCGAGAAGGTGGCAGCCATGATCTCGGGGTCGCCGGCATGAAAGCCGCAGGCGACATTGGCGGAACTGACGATGTCGAGGATCGCCGCATCGTCGCCGAGCCTGTAGGCTCCAAAACCCTCGCCCATGTCGGAATTGATATCGACCTGCAATCCTTGGGCCGCCATGGCGCTTTCCTCAGTGGTTCGAACCATCGCCTTTGCTTCACACCAGCTCGTAGAGCGGCGTGCCGTAGCCGACGACCGCTCCGTCCTCGATCAGCGCCGCGCCCAGCACGCCGTCTACCGGCGCGAGCACGGCCTTCAGGCATGGGCCGACCTGCAGGACGCCGACCGTCTCGCCCTTGCGAACCACCTGGCCAGGGTCGGCAACCGGCCGACCGGTCGTTGGATGATCGAGACGGAACACGCCGACGCCGGGCGCGCGCACGCCTTTGAAGACCGTTTCGGCCTTCGGGGCTTCGGCCGCGGGTGTCGAGGGAACAACGGATTGCATGTGCAGGCGCAACGAAAAGCCGGCCTCCGACACTTCGATCTCGCCGATGCCGGCGCTAACACACCAGCCGGCCAGCCTTTCGAGCTCCTCAACCGTCATCGCCGCCTCGTCCCTGGAGCAGACCGCCTTCAATGAGACGTTCAAGATGATGGATATCGAAGCCGCCGGCGGCAAAGCCGGGCTCCTCCATCAGGAGGCCGTGGAGCGGCGCGTTGGTGGCGATGCCGACAGCCTCCATCTCGCCCAGCGCGCCGCTCATGCGCCGGATCGCCTCGGCCCGCGTCGCGCCATGCGCCAGCAGCTTGGCCACCAGGGAATCGTAGTGCGGCGGCACGGTGTAACCGGAGTAGAGATGCGATTCGACGCGGATTCCCGGGCCGCCGGGCGGCGTCCAGCGCTCGACCCGGCCCGGATGCGGGCGAAAGCTGTAGGGATCTTCAGCGTTGATGCGGCATTCGACGGCGTGGCCCTGGATGCGGATGTCTTCCTGGCTGAACGACAGGGCTTCGCCCCGGGCGATGCGGATCTGCTCGCGCACGATATCGATGCCGGTGACAAGTTCCGTGACGGGATGCTCCACCTGCACGCGGGTGTTCATCTCGATGAAAGAGAAGCGCCCGTCCTCGTAGAGGAATTCGAACGTGCCCGCGCCTGTATAGCCGATGGTTAGGCATGCGTGGGCACACAGCTCGCCGATCTCGGCAATCGCCTCGCGGGCGATGCCGGGCGCCGGCGCCTCCTCAATGATCTTCTGGTGGCGGCGCTGCATGGAGCAATCCCGCTCGCCTAACCACACCGCCTTGCCATGCTTGTCCGCCAGAATCTGAATCTCGATATGGCGCGGGTGCTCAAGGAATTTCTCCAGATAGACTTGCGGGTTGCCGAAGGCCCGGTCCGCCTCTTTCACCGCCATCGAAACGGCTTCCAACAGAGCGCGCTGCTCGCGCACGATGCGCATGCCGCGCCCGCCGCCGCCGCCCGCCGCCTTGACGATGACCGGATAGCCGATGGCCTCGGCAATGGCGCGCACTGCCTGCTCGTCCTGCGGCAGCGCCCCCTCCGACCCTGCAACGCAGGGAACGCCGGCAGCGATCATCGTGCGCTTGGCGGAGACCTTGTCGCCCAAGGTGCGGATCGCCGCGGCCGACGGCCCGATGAAGGCGAGGCCGGCATTTTCGACGGCCTCGGCGAAGGCGGCGTTTTCCGAGAGGAAACCATAGCCCGGATGGATCGCGCCCGCGCCGGTGAGTTGCGCGGCCGCGATGATCTCGGCGATATTGAGATAGCTCTCCGTCGCCGCAGCCGGCCCGATGCAGATCGCCCTGTCCGCCAGCGCGACATGGCGAAGGCTCGCGTCGGCTTCCGAGTGCGCTGCCACCGTCTTCAATCCGAGATCGCGGCAGGCGCGCAGGATGCGCAGCGCGATTTCACCGCGGTTGGCGATAAGGACGGTGTCGAACATCGCCGCTAGCCCAAATCTTCGAGAACGAACAGCACATCGCCGGACTGCACGGCGGCATGGTCGTCCAACGCGATCTGGACGATCCGCCCAGCGCGATCGGATTCCACGACGTTGAACGTCTTCATGGCTTCGAGGACACCGACCTTCTGCCCTTCCACGACCACATCGCCAACCGAAGCGAGCGGCGGTTCGCCTTCGGTGCCGGAACGGTAGAACACGCCGGTCAGCGGCGCGCGGATCGAATGCCGCGCGATGGGCGGAGCTGTCGAAGCCGGATTTGTGAAGACGGCAGGGCCGGCGGCTGACCCCGACTGCGGCGAAGGCTGCGACGCGGATTGCGCCAGCACCCCCTGCCTGGACATGCGGATACGAACGCCATCGCGCTCGATCTCCAACTCGGCAATGGGCGAACGCGAGACAAATTCGATCAGCTTCTGGACGAAGTCGAGATCCATCGCCGGCCCTACCGCAGCGCTTCGACAGCCTCGGCGATACGCCCGATCGCTTTTTCGATCAGGTCCATCGACGTGGCTATGGAAATGCGGAAATGCGGCGACAGGCCGTAGGCAGAGCCCTGCACCACCGCGACCCGCGCCTGATCGAGCAGGTAAAGCGAGAAGTCGTCGTCGCTGCCGATAGGAGTGCCGTCCGGGCGGCGACGACCGATCAGGGCCGAGCAATTGGGATAGAGATAGAAGGCGCCCTCGGGCGTCCGGCAGGTGAGACCGGGAATCGCGCGCAGCAGATCCAAAGCGCGGTCGCGCCGTGCCTGGAATTCAAGCGCCCGAGGGCGAAGAAAGTCCTGAGGACCTTCCAGTGCGGCAATGGTCGCGGCCTGCGAGATGGACGACGGGTTGGACGTGCTTTGGCTCTGCACGGTCGCCATGGCGCGGATCAGCGGTTCCGGCCCGCCGGCATAGCCGATCCGCCAGCCGGTCATGGCATAGGCCTTCGACACCCCGTTCACTGTCAGCGTACGGTCCTTCAGCCTCGGCTCGACGCCGGCGATGGTATGGAAGGTTCGTCCATCGAACAGGATATGCTCGTAGATGTCGTCGGTCAGAACGTGCACATGCGGGTGATCGAGCAACACCCCCGCCAGCCCCGCAAGTTCGTCGCGGCTGTAGACGGCGCCTGTCGGGTTGGAAGGCGTGTTGAGCAGCAGCCATTTGGTGCGCCCGGTGATCGCGGCTCGCAGGGCTTGCGGTGTCAGTTTGAAGCCCTGCGGCTCCGTGCAGGGAACGACCACGGGCTTGCCTTCGCCGAGCAGGACGATGTCGGTGTAGGAAACCCAATAGGGCGCTGGGGCAACCACCTCGTCGCCGGGGGCCAGCGTTGCCAGCAGGGCGTTGTAGATGATCTGCTTGGCGCCGCCCGCGACACTGATTTGCGAAGGCTTGTAATCGAGGCCGTTCTCGCGCCTGAATTTTCCGGCCACCGCCTTCTTCAGCGCGGCGGTGCCGTCGACCGCCGTATAGCGCGTCTCCCCCCTGCGCATCGCCTCGTAGGCCGCCTCGACGATGTGCGGTGGCGTTGGAAAATCCGGCTCGCCGGCGCTCAGGCTGATGACGTCGATGCCGGCCGAACGCATTTCGATTGCCCGCGCGGTGACCGCCATGCTGGGGCTTGGCTTGATGACGTCGAGACGGGGAGCGATGAGGCCCACGGGAAATCCTCGGCATGGCTGCCGCGACGTTGCCGGGCAGGTGATATCTGTTACAAATTGGATAATGTATTCTGTTTTTCACGTCAAACCTCTTTTTCTGCATCGAAGACCGGGTTATGTCTCGTTTTGGACGTGGACCGATAGAGGAAGATATCCAATCCTTGTCGCCGCGGATGATATTCGAGATAGGGAACGCGATTGGTATGGGCACAAACTATGATGTGGTGATCGTCGGCGGCGGCGTTGTCGGCAGCTCGATCGCCTACTTTCTGTCAGCCAATCCGGATTTCGATGGCAGGATCGCGGTGATCGAGCGGGACCCGTACTACACGGCGTCCTCGTCTTCCTTGTCGACCAGCGCCATCCGCCAGCAGTTCGGCACGGCGCCCAACATTGCCATGTCGAAGTTCAGCATCGACTTCCTGCGCCAGGTAAAGACGCGGCTTGCCATCGGCGACGAGTTGGCCGACATCGGCCTGCATGAGCCCGGCTACCTCGTGCTGGCGACACCCGAGCGGGCCGACGCGCAGCGTGCCAAGAACCGCGTTCAGCGCGGCATGGGCGTCGACGCCGAACTGATCGAGCAGGCCGATCTGGCGCGACGCTTCCCATGGCTCAACACGGACGATCTCGCCCTTGGCTCGCTCGGCCTTGGCAGCGAAGGCTGGTTCGACGGCCCCGGCCTGATGCAGGCATTCCGCCGCAAGGCACGCACGCAGGGCGTGGACTATCTTGCCGCGACCGTGACCGGACTGACCATGGCGTCTCCCGGCAAGGTTGGCGAAGTGGTTCTGGACAATGGCGACCGGCTTGCCGCCGGCACGGTGATCAACGCGGCCGGGCCATGGAGCGCGGGCATTGCCAGGATGGCCGGCGCCGACCTACCGGTCGTCCCGAGCAAGCGATGCGTCTTCGTCTTCGAAACACCGGCAAGGATCGAGAACTGCCCCTTCATCTTCGACACAAGCGGCCTCTGGCTGCGGCCGGAAGGTCAGCTCTTCCTGTGCGGTATTCCACCGGTACGCGAGAACGACCCGGACGATTTCGGCCTGGATGTGGACTACGACCTGTTCGACGAGTTGATCTGGCCAGTACTCGCCTATCGTGTGCCAGGCTTCGAACAATTGCGCATGCTGCGCGCCTGGGCGGGGCTCTACGAGTACAACACCTTCGACCACAGCGGCATCATCGGCCGGCATCCCGAGATCTCGAACTTCGTCCTGGCCACCGGCTTCAGCGGCCACGGCATGATGCACGCGGCGGCGACCGGGTCGGGCGTCAGCGACCTCATTGCCTACGGCGAGTACCGATCTGTCGACCTCTCGGCCTTCCGCTACGAACGGATCGCTGGCAATCAGCCTATCGAGGAACATGTCTACTGAAGCGAAACGGGCGACATGGCATCGCAGTGACAACGGTGCTATGCGTCCACTTCTTCAATCAAAACGGCGCCAGTCAACAAACACGGCGGCCGCCTCAGGCTGATTCATGCTCGTACAGAAGAAAACCATCTCGACCCAGGTCGCCGATGCCATCAGGCAGAAGATCCTGATCGGCGAATACGAGGCCAACTTTCAGCTGCGGCAGGAGCATCTGGCCACCGAGTTCGGCGTCAGCCGAATTCCGGTGCGAGAGGCGCTGCATCAGCTTCATTCGGAAGGCTTCGTCACGCTGGTTTCCCACAAGGGCGCCGTCGTTACCTCCATTTCCCTGGACGAGATTCTCGAGCTCTACGAATTGCGAGCCCGGATCGAAACATGGCTGCTAGCCCTGGCCATTCCAAGGATGACGGAGGCAGACCTCGCGCTGGCCCGCGAGCGCGCAAAGCAGCACCAGGAGCAGGGCAAGACAGGCGAGTACTCGAACCAGCTCAACTGGAACTTCCACGCCGCGCTCTACGCGCCGTCCGGCCGCAAGGCGACGATCGAACTGGTCGGGCGCATCTACCAGCAGCTGGAACGCTACACGCGCATGATGGTGACGCTCACCGAAATCCAGGCCCAGTCCGACCGCGACCACTGGCAGCTCATCGACCTGTGCGAAGCCAAGGATACGCTGCGCGCCGTCGGCCTTTTGGAAATGCATATCATCACCAGCGGCAAATTCCTGGTCGACCGGCTTGAGGAATTGCGGGGCAGCTGATCAGTCGCCCCGTCTCCTTGTCCAGCCCCAATCCTTCGCGCGAAGATCATTTGCCGGGCAGATTGGTCGCCCGGGTCAGCAGGATCACGCCTGCCTTGTCGGCTGTGTCGTAGTAGGTGAAGCCGGTGCGGTTTTCCCGGCGCCCGCGCATCAGCACGGCAAGTCCGTCGGTTTTCGCCTTGGTTTCGGCTGCGTCCGCATCACGAACCTCGAAGCCGATATGGAAGACACCTTCACCCTTGCTGTCGAGATGAATTCGCTGCGGTGAAGGATCGCCGTTTGGCTGGCACAGCTGCAGCTGAACGTTCGGCAAGTTGCAAATCCGATATTGCATCGCCTTGAAACCCTCGGGGCTTGGGACCTGCAGTTCTTCGTATTCAGCCAGCGGCGGATAGGGCTCCCATGGCCCGATGCCGATGGAGTCGTAGTAGGCCTGCGCCTTGTCGATATCGTGCACGACGATGCAGATGTGATGCAGCTTTTCGAAATTACCCATGTCGTCACTCCCCATTCTTCTCACTCCTTGATCGGGACCGTATAGTTCAGCACGCGGCGCCCCCCGTCGGGGTAGATCGTCTCGCCGGTGATGTAGGAAGCGTCGTCGCTGGCCAGGAACGCCACGACCGAGGCGATCTCGGCTGCCGTGCCGAGGCGCCCGAGCGGTGTACGCGAAAGGACCGCCCGTCTCATTTCTTCCGAATCGATGAATGTCCCGTCCATGACCATGTCCGTGGCGATGGTGCCCGGGCCGACACCGACCACACGGATGCCATGGGGAGCGAAGGCGACGGCCGCGGTGCTGGTGACCTGGTTCATGCCGCCCTTGGAGATCGCGTAGGTGGCGACACGCGGGTTGGCGAGGCCCGAATTGATCGACGACATGTTGATGATGACGCCGCCTCCACCTTGCGCGATCATCTGGCGGGCGGCCGCCTGGGTGCCCATGAACGCGCCCTTCAGATTGACGGCGAGAACCCTGTCGTAGTCCGCCTCTGTGATGTCGAGAAAGTCCTGGACCGGAGCGATGCCGGCATTGTTGACCATGATGTCGACACGGCCGAACTTCGCCACCGCCGCTGCAATCAGCCCATCGATCTGTTCCTTCTTGCTGACATCCGTAACGACCGCCAGGACGCTGTCGGTGGTGCCGATTTCAGCGGCACATTTTTCTAGCTCCACGGCATTGATGTCGCCGAGCACGAGCTTCGCGCCTTCGGCCAAAAAGCGTTCCGCGCAAGCGCGTCCGATGCCGCGCGCCGCGCCTGTGACAACCGCCACCTTGCCTGCCTGTCTCATGTCCAATCCTTCGATCATTTGTAAGTCGGCCACCGTCTCAAGGAGTATGGGCCGAGCTTGGCTACGGATGGGGATTCTCCCACCGAAGCCTAGCCTAGCGGATAACGAAGGGATTGGCGGTCTTGCCGGCGGTGTCTATCCACACCGTCTTGGTCTGCAGATAGGAATTGATGGCATCCTGCCCGCTTTCGCGCCCGATACCGCTCCTCTTGTAGCCGCCGAAGGGCGCCATGTAGGAGACGGCACGGTATGAATTGATCCAGACCATCCCCGCCTCCATTGCGGCCGCGCCGCGCAACGCCCGGCCCATGTCGCTGGTCCATATTCCTGCCGCCAGCCCGTAGGGGCTGAGATCGGAAGAGCGTCGTGTAGGNAATGACCGAAAGGATCGGTCCGAACACCTCTTCGCGCGCGATCCGCATGGTGTTGTTCACGCCAGTGAAGATGGTGGGCTCGACGAACCAGCCCTCGGCCAATTCACCCGAGGCCGGCTTGCCGCCGCCCAGCACGCAAAGCGCACCCTCGCGGCGCGCGATGCCGAGATAGGACAGCACCTTCTCGCGCTGGGCTTGCGTGGTGATCGGCCCGACCTGCGTCTCTTGCAGCGCCGGATTGCCCAGTCGAGCGCTGGCCGCCAGCGTTATGACGCTCTCCACGAACCGGTCGTGGATTTTGCGATGCACCAGCAGCCGCGAACCCGCGATGCAGGTCTGGCCACTGGCGGCGAAGATGCCTGAGATCGCGCCGTTGACCGCGCCCTCGATATCGGCGTCGTCGAAGACGATGTTGGCCGATTTGCCGCCGAGCTCCAGCGTGACGACTTTTAGCTGTTCGGCAGCCGCTCGATAGACCGCGATCCCGCCAGGCTCACCACCGGTGAAGGCGATCTTGGCGACGTCGGGATGAGAGACGAGTGGCGCGCCGACATCAAGCGGCATGCCGGTAACGGTGTTGACCACGCCGGGCGGGAAGCCTGCCCGCGCAAACAGTTTCACGAACTCCAGCGTCGAGGCCGAGGCGTGTTCCGACGGCTTGATGACGACAGTGTTGCCTGCCGCCAGCAGCGGCGCGAGCTTCCATGTCAGGAGTAAAAGCGGCGAATTCCAGGGCACGATCGCTGCAATGACACCCAGCGGCTCGTGGCGGGTGAACGCGAACATGCCAGCCTTGTCGATCGGCAGCACCGCACCTTCGATCTTGTCGGCAAGACCGCCGAAATAGCGGAACCATTCCGGGATATAGCGCAGCTGTGCCGTCATTTCGGTGAGCAGCTTGCCATTGTCGCGCGTCTCGATGGCGGCAATGCGATCCGCGTTCTCCGCGATCAGCTCAGCCAGCCGCACGAGCAGCTTGCCGCGCGCGGTGGGCGTGATCCCGGCCCACTCCTTCGACCGGAAAGCAGCCTTGGCGGAGGCTACGGCGGCATCCACCTCGGCCTGTCCATCGCGCGGAATCAGCGCCCAGGGCCTGCCGGTGAACGGATCATGGCTCTCGAATGTATCGGCTGTCGATTGCAACCGACCGCCGACCGTGTTCTGGAAACTGACCAGCGCCATATCGGTCCTCAACAGGTGGTAAAGCCCAGATGGGCGCGAAAGCGGTTCTTGACCTCGACCGCGTCGCGCGGCGGCAGCGAGCGCGGCAGGTTCTCGGCGGTGATTTTCAGCACGAAAAGGCGCGGACCGTCGGCCGGATGCCGAAGCTCTTCACACAGCGTGTCGACCTCCTCCAGCGTACGCAGCTCGGCGGTCTTCAAAAAACCGCAAGCGGCCGCGACCTTGTCGAAACCAATGCCCTTGCCGGTATGGCTGGACTGCATGCCGGTCTCGCCGAAATGCTGATTGTCGAGCACGATCAGGTCGAGATTTTTCGGCCGCGCCACCGAGATCGTCGCCAGCGAACCGAACGCCATGAGCTGTTCGCCATCTCCGGTGATCACCATGACCCGCTTCTGCGGCTGGGCCTGGGCAAGCCCCAGGCCGATCAGCGCAGCACCGCCCATGGCGCCCCACAGATAATAGTTGTCGTTGCGGTCACCGGCAGCATGCACGTCGTAGCTCGGCGAGCCGAGACCGGTCACGACCAGGGCTCCGTCGCGGGCGTCAAGCAGCTTCTTCACCGCAACCCGGCGGTCCATCGTCGGTAAATTCATGTCGCTCACCACTTCTTCTTGCCGAGCAGCCGCTGCCCGATCAGCACGGCAATCTGCTGGTCGGCGTCGAAAGCCATCAAGGCTGCCTGCGCCACCGTCTCCACGAGATCGGGACCGGTCTCGGCGCGCAGCACCCTGAGGCCGATCGCCTTCAGCGAGGCCTCCGTCGCCTGCCCCATTGGCACCTGCCACGGATTGAACTCGGCCCACTCGCCTCGCATCGTCACCAGGACGAGCAGGGGAAAGCGCGCCTGCACGGGAAGCGACAGCATGTTGATGCAATTGCCGACGCCTGAGGATTGCATGAGCACGACGCTCCGCTTGCCGCCGAGCCAGGAGCCTGCGGCAATGGCGATGCCCTCCTCCTCCGTCGTCAGCACATTGGTGACAACCTCGGGATCCGTGCTGAAGCGCTCAATCAATGTGGTGTGGCCTGCGTCGGGCACGTAGGACATCTGGCTGATGCCGGCGGCCTTGAGCACGTCATAGACCGGATCCGGCCACTGCTTTTCAGACGCCGCCGGAGCGGCTGCAAGTGCTGCCGCTTGCGGATGTTTTGCTTCTATGCTCGCCGTCACCTTGGACCCCCGGGAATTTGGATTGGAACCAGGTTACCTCGGCTGTCCAATCTAATCTTCGTCCCTTTATTGTGATCAGATATAATGATATTCGATAGCTCATGGAGTTATCGCAGCTACGCACGCTCATCCACGTCGCCGAACTCGGCAGCCTCAGCAAGGCCGCCGACCGGCTGCACATTGCGCAGCCGGCGCTCAGCCGGCAGGTGCGCATGCTGGAGGAGGAATTGGGCTTTGCCCTTTTCCTGCGCCATGGACGCGGCATGGTGCTGTCTGAGCAGGGCAAGGAGGTGCTGGCGCACGCCATGCGCGTGATGGCCGAGATCGACGAGATCCGCGCCACGGCCACGCCCGCCGATGCGCCGCTAACCGGCGAAGTGGCCATCGGCCTGCCGCCCACCGTTGCCGACATTATTTCGCTACCGCTGGCGGCCGCCTTCGGCAAGGCCCATCCCAAGGCCAAGCTCAGGCTTGTCAGTGCCTACACCGGCTATCTGCTGGACTGGATGCACCGCGGCGAGGTGGACGTTGCGGTGCTCTACGACCCGCGCATGGCGCGTTCGCTGCGCTCGCGCCCGCTGCTCCTGGAAAACCTGTTCCTGATCGGACCGCCGGACGCGGGTTTTTCAACCGTGCGCGCCGTATCGTTCGCCTCGCTCGCGGGCAAGCGCCTGCTGCTGCCCAGCATCAAGCACGGGTTGCGCATCATCGTCGAACGCTGCGCCACGGATGCCGGCATCACGCTCGATGTCGGCATCGAAGCGGACTCATACTCCGCGCTGAAGGACCTAGTGCGCAACGGCCATGGCTGGACGATCCTGCCGCTCGCTCCTATCCATGCCGACGTGACCGCCGGGCTGCTCACCGCCGCGCCGTTGATCGATCCGGTGCCCGTGCGCCGCCTGATCCTTGCATACCCGGCGGACCGGCCTGCCTCGCGGCTGGCGCGGTTTGCCGGACAAGCGATCGAGAACATCGCCAAGGATCTTGTCGGGCGGGCCGTCTGGGTTGGCCAGCTTCTCGGTCCTCCGCCATAAGCATTTGAATTTCGTTATATCTGCTCACGCCTGCCTTGCATTGCGGATAGGGCGTCGAGGCGCGATAGTGAGGCCTGCAGCAAGACGAAAAGCCGGACAAACCTCATGGAACACTACCAGGACATTCGCGATGCCGTCGCCAGGTTGTGCGCGCGCTTTCCCGGAGAATACTGGCGCGCACTCGACAGGGACATGACCTACCCCGGTGAATTCGTCGCAGCGCTGACGCAGGCCGGTTGGCTCTCGATCCTGATCCCGGAGGCCTATGATGGCTCGGGCTTGCCGCTTTCGGCCGCCGCTGCCGTGCTGGAGGAAATCCAGCGCGCCGGCTGCAATGGTGGCGCCTGCCATGCCCAGATGTACACGATGGGCACGCTTGTTCGCCACGGCTCGGAAGCCCAGAAGCAGCGATATCTGCCGAAGGTCGCCACAGGAGAATTGCGCCTGCAGGCCTTCGGCGTCACGGAACCGAGCAGCGGCACCGACACCGGCGCGCTCAAGACTACTGCTCGCCTCGACGGCGATCATTTCGTGGTCAAGGGCCAGAAGATCTGGACCAGCCGTGCCGAGCATTCCGATCTGATGCTGCTGCTGGCGCGGACCACGCCGCTGAAGGACGGCATGAAAAAGACCGACGGCCTCTCCGTCCTCATCGTCGACATGCGCGAAGCCGTCGGCAACGGCCTCACAATCCGGCCGATCCGCACCATGATGAACCATGCCACCACGGAAGTCTTCTTCGACGATCTGCGCGTGCCGGTCGAAAACCTGATCGGCGAAGAGGGAAAGGGATTCCGCTACATCCTCTCGGGCATGAACGCCGAGCGTATCCTGATTGCCGCCGAGTGCATCGGCGATGCGAAATGGTTCATCGAAAAGGCCAGCACCTACGCAAAGGAGCGGCATGTGTTTGGCCGGGCAATCGGCCAGAACCAGGGCATCCAGTTCCCGATCGCAAGGGCCTACGCCAACATGCGCGCAGCTGAATTGATGGTGCGCCAGGCGCTGAGCCTCTACGAGGCCGGCAAGAACCCCGGCGCTGAAGCCAACATGGCCAAGATGCTGGCGGCCGACGCTTCGAACGAAGCCGCCAATGTCTGCATCCAGACTTATGGCGGGTTCGGTTTCGCTGAAGAATACGATGTCGAGCGCAAGTTCCGCGAGACGCGTCTCTATCAGGTCGCGCCGATCTCGACCAACCTCATCCTGTCATACCTTTCCGAGCACGTGCTTGGACTGCCGCGTTCCTACTAGGAGTCGTCCGTGAACGTCCTCATCGTCTACGCCCACCCGGAAGCAAAATCCTTCAACGGCGCCATGAAGGATCTCGCCGTGGAAACCCTGACCCGCGCCGGCCACGACGTGGTTGTCAGCGACCTCTATGCGATGGGCTTCAATCCTGTCGCAGGGCCGGGCGACATATCGGGCGAGCGCAACGATCCAGACTTCTTCAGCCTGCCGCGCGAGCAGACCGCCGCCTACGAGGCCGACGCACTCGCGGCCGACATAAACGCCGAGGTCGAAAAGGTGAAGCGGGCGGATTTCGTGCTGTTCCAGTTCCCGGTCTGGTGGTTCGGAATGCCTGCAATGCTCAAGGGCTGGGCCGATCGCGTCTTCGCGCGCGGTTTCGCCTATATGCCGGGCCGCAAATACGACACCGGCATGTTCAGGGGAAAGCTCGCCATGGTGGCCGCCACCACGGGCACGTCGGCCGACACCTACGCGCCCGATGGCATCGACGGCGACATCCTCACGGTGCTGTGGCCGATCCACAATGGTCTGCTGCGCTATTCCGGCTTCGACGTGCTGCCGCCCTTCGTCGCCTATATGCCGGGCCGTGTCGGCGACGATGGCCGCAAGGCCTATCTGGAAGCCTACCGCAAGAGGCTTGAGGACATTGATGGCACGCCGCATCTGTTCTTCCACGCAGCCGAGGACTACGGCAAGAACGAGCGGCTGAAGCCTGGTGTGCTGGCGCGCTCGGGAGTGCAGCGCAATGTCTGACGGCGCCCGCCCACTGGAGGGCCTGTTTGTCGTTTCGATCGAGCAGGCCGTCGCCGCTCCGCTCTGCACGGTCCGCCTTGCCGATGCCGGCGCACGCGTCGTGAAGATCGAGCGCCCGGAAGGCGAAACCGCGCGTCACTACGATTCCGCAGTGGAGGGCATGTCCGCTTACTTCGTCTGGCTCAACCGCGGCAAGGAGAGCGCGGTGCTCGACCTGAAGACCGAGCACGACCTGGCTCTCCTGCACCGGATGGTCGCGCGCGCCGACGTCCTCGTGCAGAATCTCGTGCCGGGCGCCATCGACAGGCTCGGCCTCTCGGCCGATACAATCGCGAAGGAGTTTCCTCGGCTGATAGCCATCAACATCGTTGGCTACGGGCAGGACACGCCCTACGCGGCCATGCGCGCCTACGACATGCTGGTGCAGGCCGAAAGCGGCATCTGCGCCGTTACCGGCACACCGGACACGCCGAGCAAGGTCGGGGTTTCCGCCGCCGACATCGCCACCGGCATGAATGCCCATGCAGCGATCCTCGAAGCCTTGCTCGCGCGCCAGAAGACTGGGCGCGGTCGCATTGTCGAGATTGCCATGTTCGACGCCATGGCCGATTGGATGACCGTGCCGCTGCTGCACTACGAATATGCGGGCCGTGAGACCCAGAGATATGGCCTGGCGCACGCTTCGATCTACCCCTATCGACCCTATGCCTGTCGGGATGGCAGCGTGGTCGTGTCCATCCAGCAGAACAATGAATGGAAGCGCTTCTGCACGCTCGTGCTGCAAAGGCAGGATCTGTTCGCCGACGAACGCTTCGCCACCAATGCCTGGCGGGTGGCCAATCGCACGGCACTCGACGCCGAGATCGAACCGATCTTCGCGGCAATCGACTGCGAAGTGGCTATAAACCGTCTCAACGAGGCGCAGATCGCCTGGGGCCAGGTGAGCGCAATGAACGACCTGCCGCACCACAAGGCGTTGCGCCGGACAGAGGTGGCGCTGCCGGACGGCAGGCGCATCTCCGTGCCGATGCCGGCAGGGCGGTCGGAGGGGTTCGCAACGGTCCCCAGCGTTCCCGCCCTTGGCGCCGATACGGACCGGATCCGGTCCGAATTCGCCGCCTGACGAGGACCTGATGAGCCTGGACATAACCACGCTGCAGGAATGGGTTGGACGCACACACACGGTCGAGGACATTGTCACCCCGCGCCTGCTGGCCAGCTTTGGCGCCACGCTTGGGGACCACGCGGCGCAGACTGCCGAGGGCGCGGCCCCGCCAGGACTGCACTGGTGCCTGACGCCGGACATTGCCGCCATGCGTGAACTCGGACCTGACGGGCACCCGGCCAAAGGCGGCTTCCTGCCACCGGTGCCGCTTCCGCGCCGCATGTGGGCTGCCAGCGACGTGCGTTTCATGGCGACGATCCGCTCCGGCGACCCCATCCGCCGCCGCTCGACATTGACCGCCATAGAGGAGAAGCATGGCCGCAGCGGCCCCCTCACCTTCGTCACGGTCCGGCACGACATTGCCAACGATTCCGGTCCGGTGATCGAGGAGGACCAGACCATCGTCTATCGCGCCGCCGAAGCTGCTGCGGCGACCCCTGCCCCGCCGGCCAATTCGCCCCTGGCCGCATCGCACGAGCGCACGATCAACGTCGATCCCGTGCTGCTCTTTCGATATTCCGCGCTGACGTTCAACGGGCACCGCATCCACTATGACGCGCCCTACGCCACGACGGTCGAGCACTATTCCGGGCTCGTCATCCATGGCCCGTTGCAGGCGACGCTGCTGATGAACTTCGCCACCGCCATTGCCGGCACGTCGCCGCGCCGTTTCTCGTTCCGCGGCGTGCATCCCGCGACCGGCCCGCAGCGCCTGCTTTTGAGCGCAACATCCCGAGGCCAAGATGGCATGGCCCTCGAGGTACGGTCGGCCGACGGCCATGTGACGGTGAAGGCCACGGCGCAATGGTGAGCTTCGTCACGCCTGTGGTGCCGCTCTTCGTACCCGGCTCGCGGCCGGAGCGCTTTGCCAAGGCCGACAGCAGCGGCGCGGATGCGGTCATTCTCGACCTCGAGGATGCCGTCGCCCCTGGCGACAAGGAGCGCGCCCGGGAAGCAGTCGTTGCCCATGCAGCCGTGCTGACATCCGCGGTCGTGGTTCGCATCAACGCCGTCGGCACACCCTGGCACGAAGTGGATATCGATGCCGTGCGGCGCCTCGACGGCGTCTCCGTCATGCTGCCCAAGGCCGAGCGGCCGGAAGACATTACTGATATGACCAGGCACATGGCACGCAGCGTTTCCGTCATCGCGCTGGTCGAGAGTGCTGTCGGCCTTGCCAATCTGCCGGACATATTGGCCACGCCCGGCGTCGTTGCCGTCGCCTTCGGCTCGGTCGACTTCTCGCTCGATCTCGGTTGCGCGCATGATCGGCTGATCCTGCTTGCGGCTCGCAGCGAAATCGTCTGGCGCTCGCGCGCCGCTGGCCGGGCCGCGCCGATCGACGGCGTAACGACCGACCTGAGCAATCCTGAAATCACGGAGGATGACGCCCGCCACGCCATGAAGATGGGTTTTGGCGGCAAGATGGCCATCCATCCGAGGCAGATCGAGCCGATTCGCAATGGCTTTCGCCCGAGCGAAAATGACATCACATGGGCACGCGACATCATTGGCGCGGCCTCATCAGGCGAAGCCAGCCAGGTGAACGGCGAGATGGTGGATCGGCCGGTCATCGAACGTGCAAGGCAGGTCCTGCGCCGGGCCGCTTTGGTCTAAAGGGCATGCCAGAGGAGGAGCAACAGATGAGCACGGACACCGCCGATTGGCCGACCGCCAGGCTCTGCTCGTTCATCGCCGAACTCGACTTCGAACAGATCCCGCCGCGCGTCGTTCATTTCGCGAAAGGACTGATGATCGACTGGCTCGGCTCGGCGCTGGCCGGCAAGGGTGCGCACCAGGTCGAGATCATCGACGGCTTTGCGCGTGCCATGGGGCCGGCGGACGGCCCAAGCACCATCATCCCGACGCGGCGGCGCACAAGCCCCTATTTCGCGGCGATGGTCAATGCGGCGGCCTCCCATATCGTGGAACAGGACGACGTTCACAACGGCTCGGTCTTTCACCCGGCGGCCGTGATCTTTCCGGCGGTCCTGGCGGTTGCCGAGGCTGAGGGGAAGACCGGCCGCGACGTCCTGACTGCCTGCATCGCCGGCTATGAAGTGGGCATCCGCGTAGGAGAATTCCTCGGACGCTCGCACTACGAGATATTCCACACCACCGGCACCGCTGGCGCTGTCGCCGCGGCCGCGGCGGTCGGCAGATTGATCGGACTGGACGCAGCCGGTCTCAACCATGCTCTCGGCTCCGCCGGCACCCAGGCGGCAGGGCTCTGGGAATTCTTGCGCGATGCCGCCGATTCCAAGCAGCTTCATACGGCGCGAGCCGCCGCCAACGGCCTGTTTTCTGCCTATCTGGCACGCGATGGCTTCAAGGGGGCCGCGCAGATCCTCGAAGGGAAAAAGGGCATGGCTTCAGGCATGTCCAGCGACGCCGATCCGGCCCGCCTGACGGACGGCCTCGGCAGCCGTTGGGCAACCGAGGAGACCTCCTTCAAATGGCACGCCGCCTGCCGGCACACCCATCCGGCCGCTGATGCGCTGCAGCTTCTCATGCGCGGCGAGGGGCTCGGTCCGGACGACATCGCTGATGTGGTAACCCATGTCCATCAGGGAGCCATCGATGTCCTGGGCGCGGTGGTCATTCCACAAACCGTCCACCAGGCGAAGTTCTCCATGGGCACAGTGTTGGGCCTCATCGCCGTCCATGGCGTCGCCGATCTCGACGCGTTCGAACACCAAGCACTTGCCGACACGCGCGTCGCCCGTTTCCGCGCCAAGGTGCGGATGGAGTTCGACGCCGAGATCGACAGACTTTATCCCAAGCAATGGGTCGGCAAGGTGAGCGTCATGACCATTGACGGCCGCAAACTCGATACCCGCGTCGACGAGCCCAAGGGCGACCCCGGCAACACGCTTGCGAAACAGGAACTGGAAGCCAAGGCCATACGCCTTGCCGAATTTCGAGGCGGCGCCACCGCCGACGAGATGCGCGCGTGTATAGCCCGCATCTGGAGACTCGATCAGCCCGGAAGCACGGCGCATATATTTGCTGAGAGTTAGCCCGCTATCGCGCCGAAGGACTGCATCCGCCCGAACGGATGGAGAATTGCCCGCGGCCGGTCGTGCTATGGGGCGTGCGCAGGAGCGACCGCAGTTGACTTCAGAGGCGATGTCAGCTTTCGGGAGATCACCCAGTGTCGAACGGCCGACTTGAAGCGCATTGCTGCCATTTGCGAAGATTGAACAAACGCTACTGAATTTGGGTCGTCAATTGCGAACGAGCGCATAACGGGCAGTTCGATTCCTTTCGCGCCGCCCTGTGTTGTAAAGCAGTTTGACGATAATGGTGGGCCCGGAGGGCATATTAAAATCCTTGGTTCTGTTGAGTTTTTCGTGGGCCAGAATCTGAAAGCTTCCCGTATCGTTTCGTATGCTCCCGCGACCCCAAACTGCCGACCATAGCTGACCTCGTTTTACGAACGTTGGGAGCAGGGTCCAGAACGGCGGAAATGGGGCCGGAACCCGACTGACAGCTTCGCGACTTCGGGATGGCCCTAGCGGACGTTTTACAAGTCTGGCATGTCCCATCGGAGACTCGACGACGTCGCTAGGCGAGAAGCGCCGAAACGCTTTTCCAATTATCCCCGGCCCGTTCCGCTTCGATCGCCTCATCAGGAGGCCTCTGGTCGCGCACCAACTTGACGATCTGTTAGCCATGGCAATTGTCGACTAGTATACTTAGCTGGAGTGTTCATGCTGAGGTTCTTGTCAGCGCGCCGCAGTCGCTAGAAATCCGGCCGGGCGCCATGCCACAGCCCGGCGCCAGCGAAGTGGTCGTTCACGTCAGCCGTGCCGGCATCTGTGGCTCCGACATTCACATCCTGCATGGCTCCAATCCGTTCGCCGTTCTATCCGCGCGTCATCGGCCATGAGTTCGCGGGCACCGTCACCGCGCTCGGACGCCATGTGACCGGCGTTGCCGTGGGAGGAGGCCGCGCGGTGGTCGACCCCGTGGTGTCGTGCGGCCACTGCTATCCCTGCCGGATCGGCCGTTCCAATGTCTGCGCCCACCTCGAAGTGATCGGCGTCCATCGCGACGGCGGTTTCCGTAACTTCGTCGCCGTCCCGGCGCATAATGCCATTCCAATTCCGGCCGACATGCCGTTCAGTCTGGCGGCGCTGGCCGAACCGATTTCGATTGCCGCCAACGTCCTCGACCGCACCGGCTGTGGCTCTGTGATACTGCTGATCAGGGTGCCGGAACCGTCGGCGTCACGGTGCTGCAGGTTGGCAAAATGCATGGTGCCCGCTGCATCGTGGCCGACATCGATGAAGCTCGCCTCGAGCGGGCGCTACGCTTCGGTGCCGACAAGGTGATCCACTCCGTGCGCGATCCCGTGCCGGCTCGCGCCTGAATCGCCGGCTGTTGCCACGCGTCGTCGAATGGCTGGCCGACAAGCGGCTCGATCCGCAAGGCATGATCAAGTAGCCTATAACTCATTGAAATTGCACTAAAATATCCCTATAATCCCAAAAGAGACCGACACCAGAGCCGTCAAAAAATTACGCTTTTGGTTTTAAAGGGAATTCGCCGCAAAGAATTTTCGAGGGTTCACCAACTATCGGGACCAATCGGGCGATTTTTGTACCTCACGACGTTCGACGGCCTGCCCAAGCCGTTTAAAGAAGTACCGTCACCGCTCCAATAAGGCATTGGCATGGGCCATAACGATCGACAAGCAACCGGTGTCGCACACACCCTGCAGCGGGTGGTGTGTTGCGACCGCGCTGGCATCCACTCGATTTTTGCTGAAATTCCGGCTAGCTTGGCGACAGATGGCTCAATTTCTGGTCGGTGAATCACAATGAGACCGCCCGTCAAGAGAATAATGGGCGGCACCTTTGGTCCCGAGGCGAGTGCAATGGCGCACGAATGAGTTCTACAAGAATGCGCCGTGCGACGCCAGCGACCTTGTCCTTTCGTATACCGATCAAGCAATTGGCTATATGGGCAAGATAGGGGAATTTCACCTTTACCAGTCCGGATTGGAATCAAGAGGGATGATTTCTGCCGATTTTTTTGACATCGCTTTCCTCTTCGATCCATCCCACAATATAACAGGAAGTCTCTGCTCACACCCGCGCGGCGATATTCGCCAACCCATCTAGTCTCGGACTCGCGATCAGAAAGCATATCTGAACGGCATTCCATAGAAGCAATATAAAATTGAAAATTGCGGCCAAACCCAGGATGGTTTCGAAGCCGGCGGGCCACTCACGGTGTCAAGGCGAGAATTTTAAGAGACGTTCAAGAATGACCCAGCACGCAGAAAACGCACGAATTCTCATGTACAGCCACGACACGTTCGGGCTCGGCCACTTGCAGCGCTGCCGGACTATTGCGCATTCGCTAGTCGAGGATTTCCGTGGGCTTCAGGTGCTTATCATTTCGGGTGCGACTATCGCTGGCGCCTTCGACTACCGCGCCCGTGTCGACTTCGTGAAGATCCCCAGCGTCATCAAGCTGCGCAACGGCGAATACACCTCGTTGGAAAAGGACATCGATCTGCATGAGACGCTAAGGATGCGTCAGTCGATCATCCGCCACACAGCCGAGACCTTCCGGCCGGATATCTTCATCGTCGACAAGGAACCGCTCGGCCTGCGCGGTGAGATTGAGGACACGCTGTCCTACCTCAAGACGCGGGGCACCACGCTGGTGCTTGGCCTGCGCGAGGTGATGGATGCACCGCATCTGCTCGAAGCAGAGTGGGCGCGCAGGGATGTGATGCGCAAGATAGGCCTGTTCTACGACAAGGTCTGGGCCTATGGCCCGCCGGATTTCTACGATCCGTTGACCGGCTTGGATGTGCCGCCGGCTGTCAGGGCAAAAATGAGATTCGTCGGTTTCCTGCAACGGAGCCTGCAGCGGAACCAGTTGCCCGGCCACCGGCCAGAGGGCGACTATATCCTGGTTACCACCGGTGGCGGCGGCGACGGCGCCGAATTGATTCACGACGTCATCGACGCTTATCAGCAGGATCCGAAATTGCAGCACAAGGCGCTGATCGTGCTTGGGCCTTACATGCCGGCTCGCAAGCGCAACAAGTTGCTGAAGAAGGGGGCCACGATCCCCTACATCAAGATTATCGAGTTCGACAACCGCATGGAAGACCTGATTGCCGGCGCCAAGGCGGTAGTGGCGATGGGCGGTTACAATACTTATTGCGAGATACTATCTTTTGACAAGCCGGCGCTCATCGTGCCGCGCATCGAACCCCGCCAGGAACAACTGATCCGCGCGCGGCGCGCAGCCGAACTGGGCCTCGTCGAAATGCTTTTGCCGGAGGAAGCCAAGGACTCCCAGCGATTTGCCGATGCACTGGTGGCGCTGCCGAATCGGCCTCGTCCATCCCAGAGTAATCCACATCTGACCCTGGAAGGGCTCCCTCATATTTCCGAAATCGTCGCGGAACTGCTCGACCGGCAGGCTGGCCCTCACCTTTCGGTTATTGAAGGCATGAACTGAGTTGCAACATCGCAAGATCGTCGTGGTTCTGAAGGGTTATCCGCGGCTCTCGGAAACCTTCATCGCGCAGGAACTGCTCGGACTGGAGCGTGCGGGGTTCGATCTGATACTCGTCGCGCTCAGGCGGCCGACCGACGCAAAACGCCACCCCGTGCATGACGAGATCAAAGCGCCCGTCCATTATCTGCCGGAATATCTGCATGAAGAGCCGCTGCGCGTGGTTCGCTCGCTTTCTGCTTGTTTGCTGCGGCCGGGCTTCTGGCGTGCACTGGGATCGCTGGCCGTCGATATGCCGCGCGACTTTACGCGCAATCGCGCGCGCCGTTTCGGGCAAGCGCTCGTGCTAGCGGCCGAATGGCCCGAAGACGCGGTATGGCTGCATGCGCATTTCGCGCACACGCCGGCATCGGTGACGCGCTATGCCAGCCAGCTTCTTGGTCTGCCCTGGAGCTGCTCGGCCCATGCCAAGGACATCTGGACTTCGGCGGATTGGGATCTGGCCAGCAAGCTTTCCTCGGCGCGCTGGACGGTAACTTGCACGAAAACCGGCTTCGACCGTCTGAAAAAACTCGCCGACGGCAACTCGTCAGTGCATTTGAGCTATCATGGGCTCGACCTTGATCGCTTCGGCATTTTCGGCGAGGCACGAAAACAGCATGACGGCTCGGCGCCGGACGAACCGGTTATCGTTCTGAGTGTCGGGCGCGCCGTTGCAAAGAAAGGTTACGACACCTTGCTGGAGGCCCTTGCCCTCTTGCCCGGTGATTTAGCGTGGCGTTTCGAGCATATTGGCGGCGGCGAGGAACTGGAACGGCTCAAGGCGTTGGCGCAAAAGCTCGGACTGGATGGTCGCATCTCTTGGAAAGGCGCGCTCGCGCAGGAAGAGGTGCTTGAGCACTACCGCCGCGCCGATATCTTCGCCCTGGCCTGCAGGATCACCGCAAATGGTGACCGCGATGGTCTGCCGAATGTTCTGGTGGAGGCGGCCAGCCAGCGGCTTGCCTGCGTGTCGACCGATATTTCCGGCGTGCCGGAGCTTTTATCGCCGGATGAAACCGGGCTGCTGGTTCCGACGGAAAACCCAATTGCCCTGGCACAGGCGCTGGAGCGGCTGATCCGTGATCCCGTGCTGCGTGCCCGCCTCGGCGACACCGCAGAGGCGCGCGTGCGCGGCAATTTCGATCACATAGCAAGCATTGGACAGCTCAAGGAGCTGTTCGAACGGGAGTGGCGGGCCGCCGAATGAAGCGGCTGCGCGCGTTCTTCTATGTCCAGCACCTGCTCGGCATCGGCCATCTCGCGCGCTCCAGCCGCGTCGCGGCGGCTCTGGTCGATGACGGGTTTGACGTAACCATCGTCACTGGCGGAGCGCCGGTCGCGGGGTTTCCGGGATTGGGGGCAATATCTGTAACCCTGCCATCTGTCACCTCCGGTGATGAAGGATTTTCCGGTCTTGTCGACCTGCAGGGCAAGCCCATCGACGATGATTTCAAGAAACGGCGTTCAGAGATGCTGCTGCAGGCATTCCGGGATTGCAGGCCTGATATCGTCATTGTCGAGGCGTTTCCATTTGGGCGCCGGCAGATGCGTTTCGAACTCTTGCCGCTGATCGAGGCCATCGACGCGGCGTCGCCCAGACCGCTGCTGGTGACGTCAGTCCGTGATATCCTTCAGGAGCGCGTCAAGCCGGGCCGAAACGAGGAAACGGTCGATCTCGTTAACAGGCATTTTGACCTTGTCATGGTCCATGGCGATCCGGCTTTCGCAACCATCGACAAGACATTTCCACTGGCGGGAGCGATCAGGGCCGAGGTTGCGTACACAGGGCTCGTTGCCGCGCCACCAGCGCCCGCGGCCTCCGAGCGTTTCGACGTTGTGGTGTCGGTTGGCGGCGGGGCCGCCGGAAAGAGCCTTGTCCGGTCCACCATCGCATTAGCGCGGAATGCCGACAACGCCTGGAAATGGTGTCTGATCACCGGCCCAAACCTGCCGAAGGACGAATTTGACGCGATTACACGCGATGCGACGCCGCGCCTGTCCATCTTCCGGTTTCGCGAGGATTTCGCCAGCTTGCTGACCGGCGCCCGCCTGTCGGTCTCGCAGGCGGGTTACAACACTGTCTGCGATGTCCTGCGCGCGCGCTGTCGCTCGCTGCTCGTTCCCTTTGCAGCCGGCGGGGAAACGGAACAGACGGTTCGAGCCCTTATGCTCGAAGAGCTCGGCCTTGCAACGGTGCGGATGGAAAAGGACCTGACGCCTGAGTGTCTGGCGCAAGCGATCGAACAGGCGCTTGCGGGACCGGCGCCAGCGGCGCATCGTCTCGATCTGGAAGGCGCCCGTCACTCTGCGCAAATCCTGCGCGAGCGGCAACGAACCTGGTCCTCGAAATCCTAACGCAGGTCGCATCTCGTTGGATTCGCGAAACGCGCTTCAAACAGTTCCAATCAGCATGAAGCGCGTATATTTTTTTGTCGGCAGTTCGCCGGAGAACCTGATCTCCCGTAGCGCCGCCATTGCTTCGAAGGCTGCAAGCGAAGCCACGCAGTTGATGTGCGTCGGCTCGCTGAAGTAATCGTTCGATTGCAGCAGCACATTCGTGCCCCGCGGAAGCAGGGCAAGCCAGGCACCCAGCTCGGCTATGTGTTCGCAGCTCGTATTGACCACTAGGTCGGGCCGCCCGGCGGCATAGTCGAGTGCGTACATATCTTCCGTCAGCGCCCGGAAGCGGTCGCCGGCTTCCCGGTTGAGGGTCCGGGCGACCGGCCCGACTTCCGGATCGATGTCGATGCTGTCGATCGCCGCAATGTCGAAACGGGCGTCGTTGAAAAGCATTGCCGGCAATACGCCGTACCATCCACCCAGCACCCATATACGCCCGAACCGGCCGCCGCAGCTTCCAAACAGCTCGTCGAGCGCCCACATCTTGCAAGCGACCTGCTTGTGGTTGAAGGCGTTGGCGATGTCGGCCGTCGGATGCTTGGCGATGACGCGCGCCAGCCCGGCGACGAGAGGGTGGTCGACATAGGCGGCAATTCCCCGGGCGAGATCCAAGGCTTGTTCGTGCCCGCCGGCATTGCGTGCTTGTGTGACATCCATCATATTCGTCCTCTATGTTGGGATTTCGGGCGACACAACGCAATATTGCCTCACGCGAGCCTGTTCGACTTGCGGATAAGACGATGCCGCCAGCCGTTTCGCCGTTGCACGGTGGCGAAGGGGGCCGATTGCGTCTGTCCCGACCAGCGGCGTCCATCCGCGAAGACATTGCCGATACATCGTTTGCCAGCAGGTGCTTTCACCGCCTGCATCCTCCAAACTGACAGTCGCATATGGAACCCAGCCTAGCCCGCTATATCTGGACGCACACCCGGAAGCAGCAGATCTGGATATTGATGATCGTCCTGCTTTCGATGATCCCATATTTCATGTCCTTCGACCTGCCGAAGCTGATCGTCAACGGCCCGATCCAGGGGAAGGGGTTCGAGCAACCCGGCACGACCCTGCCCTTCATGAGATTGCACTATAACCTGCCGTTCATTGGCGAGGTCCAGTTCTTCTCCGGTTTTCAGCTTGACCGCAAGGAGACGCTGCTTGCCCTGAGCCTTGTGTTCCTCTTGCTGGTCGTCATCAACGGCCTGTTCAAACTCTACATCAACACCTACAAGGGCCGCCTCGGCGAACGCATGCTGCGGCGTATTCGCTTCGATCTGATCGATCGTGTGCTGCGGTTTCCGCCGATTTACTTCAAGCGGGTGAAATCCGCCGAAGTGGCGACCATGGTGAAGGATGAGGTGGAGCCGCTGGGCGGCTTTATCGGCGATGCCTTCCTGCAGCCGGTGCTGCTCGGCGGCCAGGCGCTGACGGCCATGCTGTTCATCATGGTCCAGAACGTCTGGCTCGGAATGATAGCGGTGGTGATCGTGATCATCCAGATCGTACTCATCCCGCGGATGCGGCGGCGGCTGCTCGTGCTTGGGCGCCAACGGCAGTTGACGGCGCGCGCGCTTTCTGGCCGGGTTGGCGAAATCGTTGACGGCATCGGCGCGGTTCACGTCCACGATACGTCGAACTACGAGCGCGCCGACATAGCTGCTAGGCTAGGGCTCATCTTCAAGATCCGCTTCGATCTTTACCAATGGAAATTCATGGTAAAGTTCCTCAACAATTTTCTCGCACAGCTCACGCCCTTTCTGTTCTACATGATCGGCGGGTATCTGGTCATCGGGGGCCGGCTGGACGTCGGCCAACTCGTGGCGGTGATCGGAGCCTACAAGGACCTGCCCGGACCGATGAAGGAACTGATCGACTGGGATCAGGATCGGCAGGATGTCCAGGTCAAATATCAGCAGGTCGTTGAACAGTTCACCGTCGAGGATATCATTGCGCCGGGAATCGCGGCACTGACGATCGACGATCCCGGTCCGATGACAAACCCGCTGTCGGCGGTCGGTCTCTCCATGGCAGACGATGGCGGTGCAATGCTCCTCAACCGTGTCTCCATGCAGGTCAAGCCGGCTGAGACGGTGGCGCTGGTCAGCACCCCGACAGGCGGAGCGGAGGCGCTAGCAGAAGCCTTCGCGCGTCTGAACTGGCCAGAGAGTGGAAAGGTCGCTTCGGGCGCCGATGACCTGCTTGAACTCCCCGAAGCCGTGACCGGCCGGCGCATGTCTTACGCCTCGTCGGATGTTTTCCTGTTCCAAGCAAGCCTGCGCGATAACCTGCTCTACGGGTTGAAGCATGCACCGCTGACATCGGTGACTTATGACGGCGCCGCGGCAGACCAGCAGCGCTGGAATATGGACGAGGCGCGCTGGTCGGGCAATCCGGATTTCGACGTCCATAGCGACTGGATCGACTATGCTTCCGCCGGTGCTACCGGCCCGCACGACCTCTTTGAAGCGGTGCGCCGGGTGCTCGACGCGGTTCTTCTGTCGCGCGACATTCTGGATCTTGGCTTGCGCTCTTCGGCCGACCTCACGCGTCACACGAAGCTCGCCGGGCGGATCGTCGAACTGCGTGCAGCGCTGCGAACCCGGCTGGAACAGGAAGGGCTGCGCGAACTGGTGGTTCCTTTCGAGCCGGGCGCTTACAACACGGAAGCGACGATCGGCCAGAACTTGCTTTTCGGCGCCGCCGCCGGCCCCGAACTGGCCGACAAGGCTCTGGCGGCCAATCCCTACTTTGCTTCCGTGCTGAAGCAGGCCGGCCTCGACAGCACGCTCTACGAGATGGGCATGGAGATCGCCGAACAGGCGATCGAGCTGTTTGCCGACCTGCCGCCAGATCACCAGTTCTTCCAGCAGCTCGCCTTCATGAGCGCCGAGGAGATCCCCGCCTACGAGACCTTGCTGCAGCGGCTCAAGAACCGCCCCTACGAGGCGGTTTCGGAGGCCGACCGCGCCATGATCATCACCTTGAGCTTTGCCTATATCGAGCCCCGGCACCGCTTCGGCCTGCTGACCGACGAGTTGATGAGCAAGATCGTCGCCGCACGCAACCAGTTCTATGAAAACCTGCCGCCCGAACTGCACAACGCGATCGAACGGTATGATCCTGCCAAATACATTGCCGCGGCCACCGTCATGGACAATGTCCTATTCGGCCGTGTGGGAAACAACCATCCCGACGCCCCGGACCGCATACGCTCCATCGTCTATGACATTCTTGACGAGCTGGGGCTCTATGCCGAGCTTCTGGATGTCGGCCTGGACTTCAACGTCGGCGCCGGTGGAAGGCGGCTGACCGGCGGACAGCGACAGAAGCTCGATGTTGCCCGGGCTCTGCTCAAGCGTCCCGATTTTCTCATTCTCAACCGGCCGCTGTCGGCGCTCGACCAGCGCATTCAGGACAAGGTGCTGCGAAACGTGCTCGAGGAAGCCAGACGCGACGGCCATTCGCCGGCAATTGTGTGGGTCGTGACGAGTCCGGCAATGGCGATGATGTTCGATCGCGTTATGGTCTTTGACTCGGGTCAATTGGTGGAAGACGGTACACACGAGACACTTTTGGCAGAGAACGGTATCTTCAAGGAACTTCTGTCATAGTCTGGCAGACGCGAATTTAGGAAGGTTTGCGACAATGCTGCTCAAGGATGAAGTTGGAATGCTGCAACGCGTTCCCTTGTTCTCTGGCATTGAGCCGGCAAAGCTCAAGCTGCTCGCGTTCACATCCGATCGCGTGAATTACAGCGCCGGCCAGATTCTTTTCCGGCAGGGCGACGAGGCAGACGCTGCCTATGTCATCCTTTCAGGCAGGGCGGATATTCTGGTCGATTCCGACAGCGGGCCGATGAAAGTTGCCGAACTGCTGCCAAATTCGATTGTCGGCGAGATCGCCATATTGTGCAACAGCTCCCGCACTGCCACCGTCAGCGCGGCAAGTGATCTGGAGGCCTTGAGAATCCGCAAGGATCATTTCCTGAGGCTTATGAAGGAGTTCCCGGAAATGACCATCGAGATATTGCGGGTTCTTGCCGATCGGCTAAGCCATACGACCGCGGATCTGATCGACGCACGAAGCGCCTAGAGCTATGATGGGCCAAAGGTAGCATGGACGACGATTTTTTCCTGGTCAGATTTTGGGGCGTGCGCGGCAGCATTGCTGTATCCGGGCCAGAATTCGCTCGCTATGGCGGCAACACAATCTGCATTGAGATGCGATGCGGCAAGCATACGCTTCTGTTCGACGCAGGCTCTGGCCTGCGGCCTGCCGGCAAGGCGCTTCAGGCGTCGGATGTGACCGATTTCGACCTGCTTTTCACCCATTGCCATTACGATCACATCATCGGGCTGCCGGCTTTTGCGCCTATCTTCGACCCGAGCGTCAAGCTTACGCTTTGGTCCGGGCATCTTGCAGGACGCATGACGACCCGGCAGATTATCGATGAGTTCATACGGCCGCCGTGGTTTCCGGTGAAAATGAACGTCTGCAAGGCAAATCTCGACTGCCGCGATTTCGTATCCGGAGACGTGCTTCGGCCGCGCGAAGGGGTGGTGGTTCGGACCGGCAGTCTCACCCATCCGGGAGGCTGCATAGGCTACCGGATCGAATGGGGCGGCCGCGTCGTGGCGGTGATCACCGACACCGAGCACGAGCCGGACAAACTCGATCAGTCGGTGCTCGACCTGATCGAAGATGCCGACCTCGTCATTTACGATTGCACCTACACCGAGAAGGAAATGGAACGCCGCCGCGGTAACGGTCACTCGACATGGCAACAGGGCGTCAAGCTCTGTGAGGCGGCCGGTGCACGGGCGCTTGCGCTGTTTCACCACGATCCGACACGCACCGACGAGCAACTGGACGAGATGGAGAAGCTGGCCAAGGACAGGTTTGCCGGCGCTTTTGCCGCGCGGGATGGCCAGATGCTCAAGTTCCCGGTCTCATCGCACAGAAAGCGCTGAGCTATTTTCCTTTACCCGCGTGGCGCCCGATCAATGTCCTGATCGGAAGCCATGCACAGGGTTCAGCCTGTGCGGTGACTGTCAACAATCGTTCGAGGAAAAGCCAGGCCGATTCATCATGTACAAGATGGTGGGTGAGCAGGCCGATCGGCTCGCCGTCGGATGCATGCTGCAAGTGTGCGATGATAGCCTGGACCAATACACCATGATCGCGGCAGCCGCGCGTGCCATGCCAATCCATGATGTCGACATTGCTGTTGATGACCGCCAATGAAGCCGGCTTCGGCGGCCCATAGACTGACAAGGCCGCAAAACCTATCGATCCAAGGTCGGATACCACGCCGGCGTCGATCCTGTTCCAGGGCGGCACCAGCATCGGAACGGCACGTGCGCCGTGCAGGCCGGTTACTCGCGACAGTCCGCGAGCCAGATCATCGAGCACCGCCTCGCGTGGCCGATGCGCGCCGAGCTCCTGCTTTTTCTGGTCCTCGGGCGCATGAGTCCGGTGCGCCCAGCCATGGATGGCGACCGTGGCATGCGGGGCCTCGTCGAGCCGGGCGACAAGCTTCGCGTCGGTCAGGGCCGGAATGACGGCCAGAGTGACCGGAACCGCGAATTCACCGGTGAGGTCGAGCAGCCGATCAAGCGCAGGCGTCGGATACACGGCGTCGTCGTCGCGCAGCCAGAACTCCGCCTTGCGGCCCGCCCGTTGCAGGCGCGCCAGCTCTTCCACCAAGGGCTGCCAGATCGGATCGGACGTCATGAGACCGGGACCTTCGCAATAAGTTCGGCCAGACGCGCAGCTGCGCCACCGAGGGAACGTTCTTCGAGAACGAAACGCCGGGCTTCCGCGGCCATGATGGTTCTTTCGTCGTCCCGGGCCAGAAGCCTTTCAATGGCGGAAGCGAACGCCGCGACATCGCCCGGCGGGGTGAGAAACCCGGTCTGGCCATCCCGCACGACCTCCGGCACGCCGGCGATGTCCTGAGCCACCACCGGAAGGCCGGCGGCCTGTGCTTCAAGATAGGCAACGCCGTAGGCCTCGCCATAACCCGGCCAGACATAGATTCCCCCGGTGTAAAGGACATCCGGCACGGCGGCAGGCTCGATCGAGCCGATCCATTCGATACGATCGGCGGGCAAGCCGGCGAATTGCGCTTCGACCTCGTCGCGAGCTGGCCCGTCTCCGACGACCGACATGGTCCAGGGCATATGGCCGATCAAGCCGAGCGCTTGCGCCAGCATGCGATAGCTGCCCAGTTTGTCGCCCGGGCGCATCATGGCGACGGTAACGAGGCGCGTCGGACAACCCCGTGCCGGGATTTCCCGGAATGCCGATATGTCGATGAAGGGCGAAAGCATACCGAAAGCGGCCTTGGGAATAGCATCCGCCAGTCCCTGACGATCCCTTTGGGTGAAGCAGATGTTCAGAGCCGCTTGTTCGATGGCTCGCGCCACCAATGCTTGGCTATCGGCCCACAAGCCGGCATTGCGTCGCCTGGAATAGGAGGCTTCCGCTGTCACATAGGGGACAGCAAAGGCCGACGCCAGCTCCGGCCCGATCAAGTCGGGCGCCTTGTAATAGGGATGGTAGGTGAACCAGAGATCGGGCTTGCCGTCACGATCCCAAAGCTTGGTCAGCCGCGCGGCTTCCTCTGCGGCCTCGATCTTGAGTGCCTCGAAACTTTTCGACTCCGGCTGGCGTAGATAGAAGCGCAACTCAGATGCCAATTCGACGCTATGCCCTCCGTACTCCAGCGCTTTGACAAGCATCCGTGCCATCTGGCGGTCGCCGGAGACAACGGGATGATTGGGTGACTTCAGCGGCGCGTAGAAGGCAATTCGCATCGCGCGACCCTATCATCGGAAAGCCTGCGCAAGTCAATTTCCAAGCGTGATCGACTTCACCTTCAAGTCGTGGAATGTGCTATCTGATGGCCATGGAAACAGCTGTCGCGTCCGACCCTTTTGTCGCTTCTTTGCCGGTCTTCGCAAAGTTCGAAAGCGTTGCCGATATCGATAACTATCGGCCCCTCCCCGATGGCTGGGCGCTGGCCACTGCCGACATTGTCGGCTCGACCAAGGCGATCGAGGCGGGGCGCTATAAAACCGTCAATATGGCCGGCGCAAGCGTCATTTCGGCGCTGCTCAATGCGCTGGGTCGGCAAGATCTCCCCTTTGTCTTCGGCGGCGACGGCGCACTCGTGGCGTTTCCCGGCTCGGCGCTGGAGATCGCCCGCAACGCGCTGGCGGCCGTCCAAAGATGGGTGGCGGACGAACTGGGCCTGACCTTGCGCGCCGCGATCGTGCCGATAGGGGACATAAGGGCGCAGGGCCTCGACGTTCGCGTGGCGAGGTTCCAGGCCTCCGAAGCGGCCTTCTATGCCATGTTCGCCGGCGGTGGCGGCAGTTGGGCGGAAGCTGAGATGAAAGCGGGGCGCTACCGCATCGATCCTGCGCCGGTCGGCGCGCGGCCGGATCTGACCGGCCTTTCCTGCCGTTGGAACCCGATCGAAGCACGGCATGGCGAAATCGTCTCGATCATAGCCACACCGGGGGCGTCGCGCGACTTGCGCGGGTTTCAGTTTCTGGCTTCCGACATCATCGCCCTCGCCGGCAGGCAGGAGCGCGATGGCCACCCGGTGCCGGTGGACGGCCCGGGCTACAGTCTGCTGCCCGCCGGCCTGGATGTCGAGGCGCGGGCGATGGCCACGGCAGGATGGCGGTGGCGGTCGAAGCTGTGGATCGTGTTCCTGATGACGCTTACGGCTGTAACCGATCGATTTGGCTGGACGATTGGCCGTTTCGATCCGAAGGTCTACAAACGCGAGGTGGCCAGCAATTCGGATTTCCGAAAGTTCGACGACGGCTTGAAGATGACCATCGACGTTGACGCGGATGTGCTGCATCGGATCCAAGACCGGCTGAAGCAGGCGGAAGAGGCGGGCATCTGCAATTATGGCCTGCACCGCCAGAAGTCGGCCTTGATGACCTGCCTCGTCATCTCGCCGCTGCAGCGCGATCATGTTCATTTCATCGATGGCGCCGCCGGCGGCTACGCGATGGCTGCCGCAAGCCTGAAGGCGAAGGCGCCGGTCTGCTGACTGCTTGCGGAAATCGATTTCCGCAATATGCCCTCACTCATGGTTCTTGGCACCGGTGAGCCGCGCCATGGGAGCGGGTAGCCTGTCCGAATTGACGGGAAAGCAGATTTTTGGACGCCTAACGATCAACATATGACCGTCTTCTGAACCGGATTTCGAGGTGCGTCGCGCAAGTCGGCGTGATCGGACCGAGCTATGTCGGGTTGCCGCTGTCGGTTGCGATCGCACGCGCCGGGTTCCCGGTTTCCGGCTTCGACATCGAAGCCCGGAAGGTCGATGCCTGAGCAACGGCCAATCCTACTTGAGGCAGTGACGTCGACAGCCGTGCCGGCCGGGCGGTTCCGCACCACTGCGGATTTGCCGAACTAGCCGTCTGCGATGCCATCATAATCTGCGTTCCGACACCGCTGACGAAACACCGGGAGCCGGAGAGGATCCCCGAAGGATCCGATGCTGTCGTCGTGGCAACCTACCACGACGCGATCGACTATCAGGCGATCGCTGATCACGCTCCTCTGGTCGTCGACACACGCAATGATTTTGGCCGCCTCGGGCTGGTCCAAGCGACAGTGGTGGTGAAGGCCCGACGATGTCTGAGACGGCGAATTCTTTGCCCGATGTCAGCATCGAGATTGCACTCCGCCGGAAGCCTCGCCACATAGGGTTCCAGGTGATAGATGCTGTTTACGCCTGCTTCCTTCCTGCAAGGAGTTATTTAGGAAATTCTTCGCCGGCTTTCGTCGCCGAAGCCGGCTTCACTGCCTTCACTTGTGTGGCGGATCAAAGGAGATGGCTCGTCTTCGACGGGTTTGAGATAGCATGAGCACAGCGCAAGCAGAAGTTTCCACCATTCTCATGGATAAAGTTGCCGACTGGCTGAGCCAATCGGCGCTGGCGGGCAACGACCTGGAAACATTGGTAAAGGGCTTTTGTGAACGGTTGGCTGCTGCCGGCCTGCCGCTGAAGCGGGTGCATTTGAGCTTTTCGATGCTTCATCCGCTCTATGACGCGCTTGGTTTTACCTGGCTTCGCGGCCAGGGCCTGGAAGTGGAAGGCTTCCGCAGTGAGAACGGCGTTCATTCCGACAGATTCCTGACCAGCCCATACTACCATCTGCTCAGCAACAAGCTCGACCACCTGCGGCGCCGGCTTGACCCCTCGGTGCGGTCGGAGTTTCCTGTTTTCGACGACCTCAGGCGTATGGGCGTCACCGATTACATGGCATTCGTGCATCCCTTCAACGGCGATACCAGCCAGGGCATGATGGGGTCGTGGTCGACCGACAGTGCGTCTGGCTTCAGCGACGGCATGATTTCGGCGCTATTGCGGATCCAGAACTATCTCGCTATCGCCACCAAGATGGCGGTGCTCACGAAGCTCGCCGACAACATGATGACCACTTATCTTGGCGGCGACGCCGGCAGACGTGTGCTGGACGGCCAGATCAAGCGCGGCGAGGGTGACACAATCCGGGCCGCACTGGTCATGGGCGATATGCGGGGGTCGACAAGGCTTGCCGAAACCTCCGGTCGCGAAATCTACATCGATACGCTGAACCAGTTTTTCGATGCCATCGCTGCACCTTTCAATCGCAAAGGCGGGCAGATCATGAGTTTCCTGGGGGATGGCTTCATCGCCGTCTACCCCTGCGAAAGGCATCGCTCGCAGTCCGAGATCGCCTGCCAGGCTGCTCTTGCGGCAGCGCACAAGGCCAGCGCGCGCATGATGGAGCTCAATCTGCGCAGAAAGGAGCAGGGGTTGGGCGACATAAAGTTTGGTATCGGCCTGCATGTCGGCAATGTGATGTTCGGCAATGTCGGACTTACCGACCGGCTGACATTCTCTGTCTTCGGCTCGGCTGTAAACGAGGTCCAGCGTCTCCAGACCCTGACCAAGAAATATCCGCACAGCGTTCTCGCCAGCAAGGACTTCGCCAGCTATTGCGGCGACAACAGTTGGCTGACGCTCGGCACGGAGGAACTGGCGGGTATCAAGCAGAAGCTGACGGTGCTTTCACCCGATTTGTCGGGTGCTCTCGCGCTCGATGAAGACGCTGCGCCGATTCACGACCGGATATCGGACGCCGAGCAGGTCATGCTGCTTCATCGCGATGCCGCGCGGTTGTCGGCAAGCGACCGGAGGAAGCTCCAGTAACCGACACGATCCGGTCCGAAAGCCTTGGTGTGCAGCCCGGTCGCCGGTTCCGTCGCGGAATTCGATTCGAATCCAAGTTGCTCTAGGCTGGCAATACGCTAGTCTCGCTTTTTGGGTCTGCCGCCCGGCAGACTGCCAGAGTGGGGCTGGTGTGAGGATGAATTCGGGCATTGATCTGCTGCGGATCGAGGATCTTGGCATCTCTTTTGCCATGATCGGGGGACCGTTGCATGCCGTCAGACGCGCAAATCTCCGCGTCCTGCCCGGCAAGGTTACCGCGCTTGTGGGCGAGTCCGGTTCCGGAAAATCGGTTCTCAGCCAGGCAGTGATGGGCATTTTGCCGAATACGGCCCACGTTCGCGGCCGTATCCTGTTTTCTGATCCTGAAAAGCCTGGCACGACGCAAGACATCCTGCAGATGCAGCGTGACGGAACCGAAATCCGGGCGTTGAGAGGCAGCCGCATCGGCAAAATCTTTCAGGAGCCAATGACATCGCTCTCGCCGCTGCACACGATCGGCAACCAGGTCAGCGAATCCTTGCAGATTCATACGCCTATGGCTCGGGCGGAGCGCAAGGCGCGGACCGAGGAAATGCTCGGCCTTGTCGGCTTCCCCAATCCCAAGCGCGCCTACGACATGTATCCATTTGAACTTTCGGGAGGATTGCGGCAACGCGCCATGATCGCCATGGCGCTTATCTGCCGGCCTGCTTTGTTGATCGCCGACGAGCCGACGACGGCGTTGGACGTCACCATCCAGGCACAAATCCTGCAATTGCTGCGCGGGCTTCAGACCAAGCTGAACATGGCGATGCTGCTGATCACGCACGACCTCGGCGTGGTCGCCAATGTCGCCGACGAGGTGGTGGTCATGTACCATGGCGAGATCATGGAAATGGGGCCTGTCGAGGCGATATTCCGCCGGCCGGGCCACCCTTACCTGAAGGGCCTAATGGCAGCCGTTCCGCATTTCGACCTGAAGCCCGGTGAAAGGCTAAAGGCGCTCCGCGAGGTGCCGGTGAATGTCGGGAACCTGCTCGGCAAGCAGACTGCCCCGGCATCGAAGGGGCCAGACGACATCCTGCTGTCGGTAAGGGATCTGACTAAGACCTTCACCATCCGCAAGTCAGGATGGTTCAGCGGGGGTCATCAATCCTCTGTTCGCGCCGTGGACGGCGTGAGCTTCGACATCAGGCGGGGTGAGTGTCTGGGTCTGGTCGGCGAAAGCGGCTGTGGCAAAACAACCGTCAGCAAGATCCTCATGCGGGCCATTACCCCCAGCGGCGGTTCTGTGATCTTCAACGGCCGCGATGGACCGACCGACGTCCTGGGCGCAGAGGGAGATGCCCTGCGCATATTGCGCGCGAAAATCCAGATGGTCTTCCAGGACCCGGTTTCGTCGCTTTCACCTCGCATGACGGTGGAGAACATCTTGAGCGAGCCGCTGGAGATCCATGAGCGTGGCAATGCGGCGTCCCGACTCGCCACGGTCAAGAGCCTGATGCAGGCAATCGGGCTCGATCCGCGCTTCATCAAGCGTTATCCGCACAGTTTCTCCGGCGGGCAGCGTCAGCGCATCGGCATCGCGCGCGCATTGGCGCTGGGGCCTGAACTCCTGATCTGCGACGAGCCGGTTTCGGCGCTCGATGTCTCTGTCCAGGCGCAGATCCTGAATCTTCTGAAGGACCTGCAAAAAGAACTGGGCCTGACCTACCTGTTCATATCCCACAATCTGGCGGTGGTGGACTACATGGCAGACCGCATCGCGGTGATGTGCGGCGGGCGTATCGTCGAGCTTGCGCCGCGCGAAATTCTGCTCAGGAAACCAATCCACCCCTACACGCGCTCCCTGGTCGCCGCGGTACCTTTCCCCGATCTCGACCGGCCGATGGATTTCAAGACGCTGAAGCTCGGCGGCGCTTCTGACACCAGCGCATGGGGACCACAATTCCGCGAAGAAGGCGACGAGGATGTCCTGGCGCCGCTCGATCTTGGCGGCGGCCACCTCGTGCTGGCCCGACGTTCGGCCGATGTCAGCGAGTTACGCCATTGATCAGCCGTCGCACCGTCCTTGGCGTGATGGCTTCGGCACTCCTGCCGGGCACGTCGCGCGCTGGCGACCTGGAGCCGGAATTTCTTCGGCCGCAGCTGACGGCCAGGGCGCTGCCAGCACTCACCGAGCGCCTGCCCAAGAGCCCGCGCGCCTTGAATCTCGCCACGATGGGCCGGCAGCCGGGCCAATATGGCGGCACGCTGCGTACGATCATCGGCAGCCAGAAAGATATCCGGATGATGACGATTTACGGATATTCTCGCCTGGTCGGCTACGACGAAAAGCTTAGCTTGCAGGCCGACATTCTCGAAAATTTCGACGTCGCGGATGATCGCATCTTCACGTTCAAGATACGGGAAGGACACAAATGGTCCGACGGCAGCCTGCTGACGCCGGAGGATTTTCGCTATTGTTGGGAAGATGTCTGGCTGAACGATGAGCTTTCGCAAGGCGGGCTCGCCCCGACCCTGATGGCGGACGGCAAGCCGCCACGCTTCGAGATCGTCGATCCGTTGACGGTGCGCTATAGTTGGGATGCGCCCAATCCCGACTTCCTGCCCAAGCTCGCTGCCGCTTCGCCGATATCGCTTGTTCTGCCATCCGCCTATCTCAAGCAGTTCCACAAGAAATATCAGGATCCATTCCGGCTCGCCGGCCTGATGAAGGAGAACCGGACCCAGAAATGGACGCTCCTGCATATCCGTATGTCGCGGCAATATCGCCCGGAGAACCCGGAACTGCCGACGCTCGACCCCTGGCAGAACCGAACCAAGCCGCCGGCCGAGCAATTCATCTTCGAGCGCAACCCCTTCTTTCATCGGACAGACGAGAACGGCCGGCAACTGCCCTATGTTGACCGAATCATCATGAATGTCAGCTCATCGGCGATCATCTCCGCGAAGACCGGGGCGGGCGAGAGCGACCTGCAATGCATGGGAATTGACTTCAGCGATTACTCCTTCCTGAAGGACGCGGAGAAGCGCTATCCGGTGAAGATGCACCTGTGGAAACGCACACAGGGTTCTCGGCTGGCGCTGCTGCCGAATCTGAATTGTGCCGACCAGGTGTGGCGTGGCCTTCTGCGTGACGTGCGCGTGCGCCGCGCACTTTCGCTCGCCGTGGACAGGCGCGAGATCAATATGGCCGTGTTCTACGGATTGGCGCAGGAAAGCGCCGATACGGTTTTGTCCGAGAGCCCGCTCTACCGGCCGGAATTCGCTAAAGCTTGGGTTGCCCATGATCCCGACCAGGCCAACGCGCTGCTCGACGAGGTCGGGCTTCTGGCACGTGACGATGACGGCCTGCGGATACTTCCCGATGGACGCTCTGCCCAGATCATCGTGGAAACCGCCGGCGAAAGCACGCTGGAAACCGACGCGCTCGAACTCATCACCGATCACTGGCGAAAGATCGGCATCGCCCTGTTCATCCGGACTTCGCAGCGCGACATCTTCCGCAGCCGCGCGCTTGGCGGCCAGATCATGATGTCGATGTGGTCGGGCATCGACAATGGCGTGCCGACCGCCGACATGAACCCGAGTCAGTTGGCCCCCACAATCGACGATCAGCTGCAATGGCCGCTCTGGGGTGCTCACTACTTGTCTCATGGCAAGATGGGCGAGGCGCCCGATCTTCCTGCAGTGATCGAGTTAATGGTTTTGCTCAAGCGCTGGAACGCATCGACCGAAGCGACAGAGCGCGCCGAAATCTGGAATTCGATGCTGTCGATCTACACCGATCAGGTGTTTTCGATCGGGACCGTGAACGGAACGCATCAGCCGATTCTGGTGTCCTCACGGCTGCGCAATCTGCCTGACAAGGCGCTCTTCGGCTACGATCCGACCGCCTATTTCGGTGTCTACATGCCGGATACATTCTGGCTTGGAGAGTCCTGAGCGTGCTTCGATATATTGTCTGGCGCATTACTGTGATGGTTCCAACGCTGCTGGTGATATCAGCGCTGGTGTTCACGATCATCGAACTTCCCCCCGGCGACTATTTCGACAGCTATGTCGCCGAGCTTCGGGCACAGGGCGAAGGGGTGGATTCCGATCGCATCGAGATGATGCGCAAGGAATATGGTTTCGACAAGCCGCCGATCATTCGTTACTTCTATTGGGTCGGCGGGATGCTGCACGGCGATTTCGGCTATTCCTTCGAGTATGAGTTGCCGGTTCGCGACGTCGTCGGGGACCGAATGTGGCTGACTGTGCTGGTTTCCTTCGTCACGATCATCTTCACTTGGCTCATCGCCTTTCCGATCGGCATGTACTCCGCGACGCATCAATACAGTTGGGGCGATTACGGCCTGACCTTTTTTGGCCTCCTAGGCCTTGCCATTCCGAACTTCATGCTGGCGCTGATCCTGATGTATTTCGCCAACATCTGGTTCGGCACGTCCATCGGCCATCTCATGGACCCGCAATATCTCAGCGAGCCGATGAGCTGGGCCAAGGCGAAGTCGATACTCTCCCATCTCTGGATCCCGGTCTTGATCATCGGCACCGGCGGCACGGCAAGCATGATCCGGCGGCTGCGCGCCAATCTGCTCGATGAGCTACACAAGCAATATGTGGTGACCGCGCGCGCCAAAGGTCTTCATCCGTTCAGGGCGCTGGTCAAATATCCGCTGCGCATGGCGCTCAATTTCTTTATTTCCGACATCGGCTCCATCCTGCCGGCCATCATCTCCGGCGCCGAAATCACCGCGATCGTGCTGTCTTTGGAAACGACCGGGCCAATGCTGATCAAGGCGCTGCAAAGCCAGGACATGTATCTGGCGGGGTCGTTCCTGATGTTCCTCGCCTTCCTGACGGTTATCGGCGTCCTGATTTCCGACCTGGCGCTGGCGCTGCTGGATCCACGAATTCGTTTGCAGGGCGGCAGCACCAAATGAAAACGGATTCGCCGCTCCCCGCTCCGAGTGCTCCACTAGAACACTATGTTTCCAGCGCGCCCTTTGACCTGCAGTCGGTCGAGGCGATGACGGTGGAGCAGTCGAAGGTCTTTCAGGCGTCGCAGTTGCGGCTGATGTGGTGGAAATTCCGCTTGCACCGGCTCGCCCTTGTATCCGGCATATTCCTGGTAGTGCTTTATTTCGGGATATTAATCTGCGAGTTCCTGGCGCCCTACAACCTGCACACGCGCAACATGGACTACATCTATTCGCCGCCGCAGCAGGTGCACCTGTTCCACAACGGCCAGTTCGTCGGGCCGTTCGTCTATGGCCGCCAGATGACGCTGGACATGGACACGCTCAAGCGGAACTACATCGACAACCAGGACGATGTTCAGCGGCTCCGTTTCTTCTGCAAGGCCGATCGTTACCGGTTCTGGGGCCTGATCGAAGGTGACAGGCATTTTGTCTGCGCTGCCGAAAACGGTCAGCTTTTCCTGGCGGGCACCGACCGGCTGGGGCGCGACGTGCTCTCGCGCATGATCTATGGCGCACGCATTTCACTGACAATCGGCCTCGTCGGCATCAGTTTCAGCTTCCTGCTGGGCATCGTCATCGGCGGACTGGCCGGTTATCACGGCGGTATCTTCGACCTGATCGTTCAACGAATAATCGAAGTTCTGCAATCGATTCCCAGCATTCCGCTATGGTTGGCCCTGGCGGCGATCATGCCGATAACCTGGAGCCCAATCCTGATCTATTTCGGCATCACCGTCATCCTCGGAGTGCTCGACTGGACCGGACTGGCGCGGGCCGTGCGTTCAAAGCTTCTGGCCTTGCGCGAGGAAGATTACGTTCTCGCCGCGCAGTTGATGGGCGCCGGAAGCAGCCGCATCATTAGGCGGCATCTCATTCCCGGCTTCATGTCGCATCTGATCGCGACGGCGACGCTCTCGATTCCTGGCATGATCCTGGGCGAGACGGCGCTGAGCTTCCTCGGGCTCGGCCTGAGGGCGCCGATAACCAGCTGGGGAATCCTGCTCACCGAGGCGCGCAGCGTCAGCGTGATCGCGTTCTATCCATGGCTTCTCCTGCCGATGCTCCCCGTCATTCTCGTCATCATGGCGTTTAACTTCCTCGGTGACGGCTTGCGGGACGCCGCAGATCCCTACAAGTGAGGTCGTTATTTTGCCGCGCGCCGTGCCGCCTATTCCACCCGGTATGATCCTTGCCGGCTGCCTGTACGGTTGTTGCAGTGTTCATCGTCCGCCTCTATATGTTCCGACACGTGATCGAGTTTGGCACTACGCCTTCGGGATACACCCGTGAACAGTTCGTGTCGGAGGCATTGCCGATCTTGAGCTGGTTCAGGACACACAAAGCATATGAGTCGCCTTGAGAATTTCATCAGCAGGATGACCGCACAGCGCGACATTCTCGACCAAGTCTGCGTCGAGGTGGCGAAGATGGAGGGGCTTGTGCTCGAGCTCGGCCTCGGCAACGGACGGACGTTCCACCATCTGCGCGAGCGCCTGCCCGGGCGCCGGATCGTGGTGTTCGACCGCGAAGTCGGTGCACATGCCAGCTCAATTCCCGAAGCCGAAAACCTCGTGCTCGGCGAAATACGCGAGACGGCCCGCAAGTTCATTGGCATCGAAGCCGCCCTTGTTCATGCCGACATCGGCACCGGCTATGACGATCGCGATGCAGTGACTGCTACCTGGCTTCCCGATCTGATTGCGAGCCTGCTTCGCGTCGGCGGCTTCGCGGTCAGTGGCACGCCGCTCGATCACCCGCTGCTGCAACGCCTCCCGGCGCCGACTTCAGAGCCCGCCGATCGTTATTTCCTCTGCAAGCGCGTGTGAGCGGCCGAGAGCCCTCATCTTTTCACGCAAACGATGCTCTACCGCAATTCCAAGGGAAAGTGCTAGGCGCTTTTCCCGAAAACCGTTTACACTTCCTTGGAATTGCTCTGGACGGCCCAATTGCTCAGGGGATTGTATACACCGCTATCTCCCGCTCGATGCCGCGCAGCGAGACTTCGTGAAGCACGGGCGTCAGAGCGTTCCTGCGCAACAGATCGGCGGTGAGATTGTCGTCGACCACTGCACGGGTGGCGAAGATAGCCTGTGCGTTGGCCAGGTTCTGGACCCGTGAAGCAATGTTGACCGTCTGGCCGAAATAGTCCTGTCGCTCGTTCATGGACACGGCGATGCAGGGGCCGGCATGGACACCGATCTTGAGCAGCAGATCCTCGCGCCCGCTTCTGTCATTGAGCGCACGCATGGCATCACGCATCCTGAGGGCCGCAGCCATCGCGCGATCAGGCGTCGCGAATGTCGCCATCACCGCATCACCGATGGTCTTCACCACCGCGCCTGCCTCCGCCGCGACGATCTCGTGCAGAACCTGGAAATGCACGTGCACGAGATCGAAGGCTGAAAGGTCGCCCACCCGCTCGTAAAGCGCGGTCGATCCGCGCAGGTCGGTGAACAGGAAGGTGAGGCTGGTGATCTTCAGGCGCTGGTTGATGTCGAGCGTATCCGTACGATAGAGGTCGCGGAACGTCTGGTTGGTGAGCAGGCGCTTGGCGGTCAGAAAAGGCCGGCGTTTGCCCAGGAGATTATGCAATGCCTCGCCGGCGATGAAGACTGCCGGCAGCACGCGGGTGTCGGTCCTGTTTTCCAGCGAAATACGCAGCGGACCGGGTAGCATTTCCAGTGTCTGGTTCTGGACATGGTCGCGGTCGAAAGCCAAAGACAGGCTTCGCCGCTCTTTTGTTGGTTTGCCCTTCGCGTCGATGAACTGCGCTGAATGGGTGACCGGCTCGAAGACGATGATGAATTCGGGCGGAAGCTGTATAAGCAGGACGGCCTTTTCACCCGGCGCCAGCTCGATATCCTCCAGCGAGAACGCTCCTATGTTTTTCGCCAGATCCTCTTCCGGCAGATCGACGCCGGATCCCCAGTAAATCTGGCGAAAATATTCCACCAACGGCAGTTCGTGTGGATTGTGGGCGGCAATCCTGCGCACGCGAGGGCTGACGGTGAATGTCACCTCGACCATCTCATCAAGGGTCGGCGAATAGCCTTCGGAGCATAGCGCGCAGGTGTATTCGTCCTTCTGCAGGGTTTTCAGCGTAGCGTTGGTGTCGAGCACGCCGCCACAGCCGGGGCACAGAACATTCCATGAAATGTCGAAGATGCCCACCCGCGCCGCATGGAGGAAGGCGCTTATGGCGCGTTCCTCGTCGAGGCCATGCTTGCTGGCGAAAGCCGGCACATTGATGCGGCAAAGTTCATAATCCTTGCCTTCCGCGATGGTCCGCCGGATCGCGTCGATTGCCTGGAGATCGACATCGGTTGATTGCCGCAAAAGCGAGAACAGATCCTGAATTTCGGTCATCGTGCAGGCTCCGGAAAATGCGCCCCCTAGGTGGTTCACCGGAACCGGTCTTTGTTCCGAGCGCTCCATCTTACTTCGAAACGGATCGTACGGCCATTCGAATGGCAAAGCCCGCGCGACGGTTCAATTTCCGTCGGGATTTTCACCGATCGCAAGCGGCACTATGGTGAGTCCATGGGGTATTCATCTTTGGGACTTTCTCCCGCGCCGACACCCGGCAACCCGCCATTTCCCGCGGCCCTGCGGCTTTTCTCGGCGGGGGTCATCATCGTCCTGATCGTCGGCGCCGGCCTGTTTTTCGCGCCTGCGCTGGTCAAGCCGCGCTGGCCCTGGGCCGTCACGCCGTTCAATGCCCGCTTCCTCGGCGGCTTCTACACCGCCGAAATGGTCGTGATGGCGGCGCTGCTGGTCTGGAACCGCTGGTCGCCAGGCAGGCTCGTGCTTGTCATGGCCTTCATCTTCACCGTCATCGTGTCGGCGGCTTCGTTCTTCAGTCTCGGCTATTTCAACTTCGAGCGCAAAGCGCCCTGGCTCTGGTTCTTGGTCTATCTTGCTTCGGTCGCGGTATCCGGATCGTTCCTTTGGCGGGCCAGGGGCCGTCCTTCCGCAAAGGGCGTGACCTTAAACTCTGCATGGCGCGGCTACATGTCGATGGAAATGGTGATCCTCGGGCTCTATGGCGTCGGTCTGTTGCTGTTTCCCCTGACATTCGGCGGCTTCTGGCCGTGGCCGATCGACGCCTTCCACGCTCAGGTCTACAGCGCCATCTTCCTCGCCGGAGCGGGCGGCACATATCTCGTCAGGAAAAGCGCGCCGCGCGAAGAGCTGCTGGTGCTCGGTCTGGCGCAGTTTCTGGTCGGCTTGTTTGCCATCCTTGGCCTTGTCATCACCGAGGCCGCAGTGCACCGGATCGACTGGACGGCGACGGGAACATTGTGCTGGCTCGCCCTTTTCGGCTGGATCGGAATCAGCGGCATCTTCAAACTCTACGCCGTCTCCTGGTACTTCAGCGCGCAATCGGCATCATAGGATGATGAGATGGCTGGATTTTCAGATGATGTCCGGTGCATCGTGCCGGGCCCATTGCCTTTGCCGGGAAAGCCATGACCAGCACGACCTCGCCATTCCCAAAGAAAATCCAGCCGCAACTCCGGGCCATTCGGCCAAGCGATGCGGAGGCGCTTTGCGCCATCTTCAACATGCCGGGCTTCCGCTGGGGCACGCTCAGGATGCCATTCGAGATGGTGGAGCAGGTAGAACGGCGTATCGCCAAGTCCGGCCAGGAAACCACCTGGATCGTTGCCGAGCTGGACGGCAAGGTCGTCGGCCATGGCAGCCTGGTCGTGCAGGGTTCGCCGCGCCGTTCGCACATCGGTGAGATCAATATCGGCCTTGACGATGGCTTTGTCGGCAAGGGTATCGGCTCTGCCATACTTGGCGCGCTGCTTGACGTGGCCGACAACTGGCGCGCCCTGAAGCGAGTCGAATTGACCGTCTATGCCGACAATGAACCGGCCATCCGCCTCTACACAAGCCACGGCTTCGAGGTCGAAGGCCGGCATGTGAAGGCCGGCTTTACCGAAGGGCGGTATCACGACCTTCTGAGCATGGCCCGGCTGCGGTTCTGATGACCACGGACTTTGATCCGACCCTTAAGGCTCCGGTGGATGTTCTGGCAGTGCTATCACTGCTCTGCCCGGAAGTCGTGCGTGACATCGAGCAGAACTGGAATGCACCGGTTTCCGAATACGCCCGCCATCTGTGGCGGCCGGTGGCAAGGCCTGCATCGAGTCCGGCGATCGCTGCCCGTTCGATCCTGCTTGATATACTGCATCAGCGCCTTGATTTGATCATGCAGCCTGAAGAGGTCGGCAAGGCCCTTGAAGAATTCGACCACAGACCGGTGATTCAGTCCGGCCTCCACTGCCTGCTTCTGATGGACCGGATCACCTTCGATGCCCTCCTGTTTGCCTGGCTCGGCGCGGTCGAAAACGGGCTGTCGGCCTTCGTCGGCTTCATGGGAACGACGATGACCATGGAGACAATTGGCCGGGAGGGGCCGGGATGGCTCGATGTCGGCGACGACAAGGTCAACTTGTTTGGCATGGGGCGCCACAAACTATGCCGCAAAAGCGCCTGCGCGGCCGGCCCGGTCACCCTCAACAAGCGGGCGCTCGAAGCGGTGGGCGACGAAACGGATGCCAGCCGCTGGCTGGGCACACTGCTCGCCAGCCAGGACAAGGTGTTTGGAACCGCCGCCGATGCACTGACAGAACTCAACGAGGATCTGGTCGCCGATTGGGATCGTTCCGGCATGGCTCGGCCGGTGTTCATCGATGACCGGCTCGCGGCTTCCGTCGTGGCGCGGCATCTGGACCATGACAGCAGCCTTCTTTCCAAGCTGCTCCTTGAGCCCGCAAGGCGTCAGCGTCTCGAACGTACCCTGCAAGAGACCGAATCGAGCCCATTTGGCAGATTCCTGCCCAATGCCACGGCCTATTTCTGGGGCATTCGCGAGGAGCGCGTGCGCAAGCTCGTCCTCGAGAACGGGCACCTGATCGAGCCTGAAAGGCCGAATGGTCTTTCCATCCCGTTCGAGCGGGCGCATCTCAAGCAGGCGCTGCTGGACGGCGTGCTGCTGCCGAACTTGTTCCTGACGTTCCTCGTTCTTGCCATATTGCCGCGCGTGCGGGTCGTGGGCGGCCTGAGGCAGATCGGTTATGTAGCGCTTTTCCATTCGATCCTGCTGGCCGCGCTGGATGAAACCGCGCCGGAAGAGCGCGGTCTGGCTGCCGAGTTGCAGGTTCGGGAAAATGCCTGGGGCACCCGGGTCATCGATGAAAAAATGTCGGTCCGCGAACAGGTTGCCGGCCTGCCGGCAGGGAGGCTGTTTCCTGACCTGCTCGGGCACTACCGTTCGCACACCTTTGCCGAGACGACCGACGACCTGAAACTGGTTCGTGAAAACGCCCGATGGCGCAAGATAGGCCGAGCCTTTGGCGTCTGATCCGGGCCGCATGCCCTCATTTGTCATTGCACTATTCCGGCCTTGCGGAGCCCGTCGACCGTGAGTTCGATATCGGCAGGGTTCTTGTAAGGCAAGACTTTGCGACGGTATTCCAGCGAATAGTCAGGATTGACGCGAGCAGTTCCTGCCATGCCGCCACGCGTGGGGAAAACGGCCCAGATGGCCGTAACTGTCGTTGCGAGCCAGCCCCAAGTCGCCCAATGAGGGTCACTAGTTGGGTCAAATCTTTGCGTTGATCATTTGCGGCTTGAGATGCAGTGCGCTCCAGGATCGTCAACCGGAAATCAGGCTGGGAGCCGCCACATTCGTACACGACCTGCACCACGCAATTCCGTTTCCTCAAGTGGGTCGCAAGCAAATTTTGGCCCAAGCAGTTGGCGCGTTGCATCGGAGATACGGATTTCACCGGGCTCCGCGGACGTTTGAATACGTGAGGCGAGATTAACGGTCTCGCCCCACAGGTCATAGGCGAACCGCCTTTTGCCTATGACGCCAGCGACGATCGGTCCCGAGTGAATTCCAATTCTCAGCCTTATCGGTTCTCCTGCGAAGAGTTCGCGCTTGACCGCCTTGCGCAGTTCAACTGCATAGTGCGTGAGGGCTCGTGCATGATCGGATCGCGCGGTGGGCAGGCCAGCGACCACCATGACACAATCGCCGATAGTCTTGATCTTTTCGCAGCCGTGTCGTTCCGAGAGCCTATCCGCCGCCTTGAAGAAGTAATTCAAGATAGCGAGCGTAGTCACCGCTCCGACGCTGCGCGCTCTTTCGGTAAAACCGACGATGTCGGCAAAAAGCACACTCACCTCCGCGTGGTTGTCGGCAATTTTCTTTTGCGCTTTCAACCGCTCCGCGATCGACGCCGGAAGAATGTTGAGGAGCAGGGATTCCGCGCGCTGGTATTCACGCGACAATCCCTCCTGACTCTTCCTCAACGCCTCATTGGCCGAATGTAACTTCTCGTTGAGTTGGCGCTCCCTCTCTTGCAGAAGAGTCATTTCATAAGCCTTCTGTTGAAGCCGCTGCTTGTTGTCGCGTTCGGCAGTGGCATCAAGAAAGAGCAGCCACACGCAGTCATCATCAGCAAAAAGATGAAGGTCCGCGACACGCCCGCTGGGCAGTTCGACCATAGGCATATGAAATGGAAGCTCCGGGCAAGGCAGCAAACCTTCCATGAATTCAAGCTGGTCGGCTACAGGCTTACCGATGCGAAGGCATGAGAGCCCGTAATGTTCAACGTTACCGCCCTTCGCCGCTGTCCGCAGCTGGGCGTCAATTTTCACATACGCAATAGCACGCTCGTTGTAGAAGAAATCGTAAATCCAGCTTCCGACCTCTCTTGGCAATCTTTGCATGGTCTATTTGGTGACCATCGAAGCGAGTTTAAGAAACGCATCATCGACATGCTCACCCGAGAGCGCACTTGTCAGATAGACTTGCCATCCGCGTTGCCTCAGTTCGTCAATTTCTCTATCTGGTATTACCCACCGATCGGCCAGATCTGATTTGTTGAAAAGCAGTACGAACGGCATAGCACCGAATTCAGCCTCGACCCGCTCGCGCAGCGTGAGTGCAGCGGTAAGGGTAGCGGCGCGGGTTCCATCGACGACAAGCACGAGGCCTGTCGCACCTCGCACATGGCTGACGCGGAATGAGCCGATATCATCTTCGCCGGCCAAATCCCATAAAATCAGATCCACTGTTTTGTCCGGGAGTGCGACACTCTTTTTGTCGATTTTCACTCCCACCGTGGTCAAGTAGGTCTCTGAAAAGATGCTTTTCACAAACCTGCGAACCAGGCTCGTCTTTCCAACAGAGAACCCGCCCAACATACAGATCTTTTTTTGCAACATCTTGGGCTCCCACCTAGTCCAAGTTTACCGTAACGGAAACCCGGCGATTGGTGGAGCTACCAGCCTGACTATTTTCAGGCACCGCCGGTTCAAAGGTGCCCGCGCCCCGAACCAGCAGCAGTTCCGGGGCGACGCCGCGCTTGTTGAGAAGCGCACGAACTGTCTCGGCACGGGCGGCGCTGATCGACGCGTTGGCCGTCTCACGGCCCGTGGTGTCCGAATGGCCGGTCAACATGAACCGCGCAGTTACGCCTGACTTGCGGGCATTTTGGGCGAATTCCTTTATTTGATCCGCCAATCTGTCGAGAACCGGCGTCTGCTCTGGTCCCGGCACAACTTTGCCGGAAGAGAAGAAAATGTCGGTCGTCTGGATAGACTCTCTCAAATGATTGAGCTCTGCAAGGTCCAGCTCACGCAGTTGCGAGACATCCAGAACCACTCCGTCCGCCGAAAGTTGTTCAGCGGCGGCCTGCGCCCGGTCGATCCAGGCGGCAGGAGCCTCGCCCACGACAACGATGCGACCCTGGATGATCGAAAGTCGGACCGATTTCGGCGGCGTCAGCGACGCCGTCAGCCGCTTCACCACAAACTTCGGATCAAGGCTCTGGTAGAATTGCCACTGTGAATGAACGCGGGCAGGATCGACCTCCGTTCCGGACAGCAGAGCTTGCGGGTCGGCGGCAAGCGGGTCTCGCAGGCCGGAAATATAGAAATGTCCACCCCTGGTCGATTGTTGGGCGACGACAATTCCCGGTTGGGCCTCAAGTCGCGACACATAATACTGCCAGTGCTCCGCCGCGCGTGCTTCGGGGCTCACATCACGAACCTTGGAAATGTCGAATTCCGGTCCACCTGCCGAAAGCTGTCGGGCCGCTGCGCGCGCCCGATCTATCCAGGTGTCGGGAGCCTCGCCCTCGGCAATGATGCGATTATTGACGATCGAAAGTCGTACTGTATCCGGTGGATACAGCGACGCCGTCAGCCGTTTCAACACGAACTCCGGCTCAAGGCTCTGATAAAATTGCCATTGTGAATGAACCCGGGCGGGATCGACCTGCGTTCCAGACAACAGCGACTGCGGGTCGTCGGCAAGCGGGTCTCTCAGGCCGGCAATATAGAATCGGCCATCGCGTATTTTTTGTTGTGCAACGATGATGCCCGGCTGGGCCTCCAGTCGCGACACGTAGGCCTGCCAGCGCTTCGCCTCGAGTACTTCGGGGCTTACGTCACGAACCTTGGAGATGTCGAATTCCGGTCCGCCTGCCGAAAGCTGTCGGGCCGCTGCACGCGCCCGATCTATCCAGGTGTCGGGAGCCTCACCCTCGGCAACGATGCGCTCATTGTCGATTGATAGTCGTACTGAATCCGGCGGAGCCAGCGACGCCTTCAGCCGCTTCAGCACGAACTCCGGTTGAAGGCTCTGATAGAATTGCCACTGCGAATGAACCCGGGCGGGATCGACCTGCGTTCCAGACAACAGCGACTGTGGGTCGGCGGCAAGCGGGTCTCTTAGGCCGGCAATATAGAATTGGCCGTCGCGCGCCTGTTGTTCGGCAACGATGATGCCCGGCTGGGCCTCCAGTCGCGACACGTAGGCCTGCCAGCGCGACACATAAGCCTGCCAGCGCTGCCCGGATTGCCAGGAAAGAAAGAACCAACCGCCTGCCAGAATCAAAAACAGCAGGGCCACGGCGGCCACCAGCCACGGAAATCCCTCGTTTGATTCCTCCTGCTTCTGCTCCACGCAGGTCCGCAATTGCGCCTCTACCCCGGCCAACTGCGAACTGTCGCCGTCAAACTCTACTAAAGCCTGTGAGCATTCCTCATGGATGCGAAGCAATACATCGCGAACTATTTCATGCAATTCCTCTGGCGGATTTCCCCGGATCACCGAAACCAGGGTCGCAAACGGTCCAACTTCCGACCAGAGACGAAGGTCGCCAAAACGGATAGTGTCCAGGCCGCTCTGCTCTCTCTCGTTGAATGAATCTTTCACAAAATCTTGAATTGCACTAAGCATCGACGAAATCAGCTGGGGATCTTCGCTCGTCGCATTGTCGGCAGCTACATGCGCTATCAAAAGCCCGGAATTACGATTAATGAGAAAGGCATGCTCTACACGATAGATAAGAGAATGCTTTAGGACAACTTCCGAGAAGCTCGCACCTGTCCTCCAAGCTTCAAATCTCCACTTGAGCCCATGCCAGGTAAATATATGTCTTAAAGTTTCATTCAGTGACTGAAATGTCTGGTCGATCTTTTCCCCGATCGACTTGCGGATTGCCGGCAGAAACACCGGGTATAATATATCCGTCAGCGTGCGCGGGCTCTTCTGGATTGACCGTTGCACAGCCCGTTCGACAGCTGGCGCAAGCGCCTCGCCGAGCTGCGCATGAGTCGCTCGCGCGACCGCAGTGGGAAGAACATCGCCCACCGCTGCCGCAAGCTGCTCGGGTTCGTCCAGCAGATGCGTAACTCGTGAAAGCTCCGAAATTTCGCGGCTGACCAGCAACTGGCGCAGCGTTTCCATGCGAGGATCGGCGGTTGGAACTCCGTCGAAACGCGCACGATAGTCCGGATCAACGTTCCGGGCAATTTCGACCAAAAGACGAGCCAGAGCCTCGCGATCAATTTCTGTATCGTTCGAGGCTGTTCTTTGTGGAAGACTGATTGGGTCGACGGTTGACGTCAAGGTCCCATCAACTCACTTTCCAGCTACGATCCGAGTTGCCCTTGCTGCCGACGGGATCCTGATTCAGACATTTCGCAACCTCTACAAACAGGCCAGCCAAAAGATTTCGGTCGGTCTTAACGTTGCTGAGATCGGCAAACATTTTCTCTATCAGCATCTGAACGCCTTCATTCTTCTGCTTAATTTCCTCACGCAACAAATGATCGTTTCGATTTATCCGGTCCGAAACGTCCCGCTCAAGCGCGCTCAATTGATCCGACAACGCACGCACCTGCTTTTCAAGTGCCTGGTTTTGCTCGCGAAGATTCCGGTCAATCTCCTTGTCGGCATCGGCTCGTGAGTCTTTTTCGTTCCGCAATTGCGCCGCGAGCGAATCGATCTGCTTCTTTGCATTTGACTCGTACATCTCAAGATTGCGCTTGGCTTCGGATTCGACATCCTTGAAGCGCTGCAACACCCGTTCTTCAAGCTTGGAAAAACGGCGGTCATAGTCCTGCATCTGGTTGCCGAACAGCAGATCGCGTATCTTGTCGACACCTACGGCGTCGCCGGCGCCCCCGTTTTCGCGAACCTGGGCCGCCATGAAGTTCAGCCCGCTTCCGTCTGCATTACCGATCAAATTTGCGTCCGCCTTGTTTGCGGAGGAAACGGCACTCGAAGTACTCGAAGATTCCTTGGCCATCCTTATACCCCTCTATTTGAACCACCTGCCACAGTGCAGAGACCCATAAACAGGTGAAGATGCCAGCAAAATCCGCGACCTGCAAGCCGGAATCTTCTTGGCGAAAGCCAATTTGCGTGCTCTTTTTACACGTCTTGGACCGGCCGAAAAAGCACCAGTACCGCTAGGTGTTGCTCTCGCCCCTCTCTGTGATAGCAACCATAGCCGTTTAATCTAATTGGTTATCGAGCGAAATCTACTATGAAGCCGAGTGATACAATGGCATTATGTATATCTATTTAGACAGACGTAAGTAATGAGTTTTCATTAGAAATTGCTAAAATAGCTGTTCCAGTGAGCAGCATATTGGCTCTCGCTCCGCTATATACTGCCACCATCAGCTTCCGGCGCGATCTCAACAGTAGAAGGAGAATCTTCTTCTTACACGAGGAATCGCCGATCAAGAATGCAGCCCGGAATCGAGGTGTTTCGGTCGATAGGAGAGAGCAATAGGTCCCAATAGCTGGCAGTCATTCAACCAAAGCTTCAGTGGGCTTGCATTGCTGCGTCGTCGATTGCAAAGGACGGCAGTTTGCCATAGCCAGGTGCCAGGGACCGCAGCTTGTGGTCATGGTGCCGATTTCAGGGATCGACATGAGTATGCGGCATGCTTGGTTTTGACGTGCATCTGCGACAGCCGGCGTCCGATCTCGGCGGCACGGATGAAATGCTGCGCCAGGCTTCTAATGTCGCTAGCACGACAGGAGCAAGCTCGCACTGCAGCCAAATGGCGGCGCGACGGCTCGGAAGAGTTTACGGGAGACTGTTTGGACGCAGCATCCTCGGTGACCGTTTCCTTTGGCGGGAAACCGCCGGCTATGTCTCGGGGCTCTTGTACCTTCGAACCAGGCTTGGGTAAGACGGCATGGCGCATAATCCATTGGTTTCAATCGTGGTTCCTGCGCACAACGCAGAGGTGACGCTGGCGCGCGCACTCAATTGCCTTCTCGATCAGGAAATCGTGGATTGGGAGGCGATCATCGTCGACGACGCCTCCACGGACCGCACCCCCGCGATCATTGCCAGTTATGTGGAACAAGATTCCCGATTTCGGACGTTGAATTCTTGCGCCCGTGGCCCCGCCGGCGCGCGCAATAGCGGGATTTCGACGGCGCGCGGCCACTGGCTCATGTTTCTGGATGCGCACGATTGGGTAGACGCCAGCTTCCTCGCGAAAATGCTAGCCGCACTGGAGGCTGCGCCCGATTCAGTGGCCGCCTATTGCGGCTCCCAATGCGTGATGCCCGATGGCGAACTTATCTGGTTGAGCATCTCGTCAGAGGTTGCGATCCAGCCCTTTGAAACATTTGCCCGCCGGTGTGCCATCGCCACCCACGCGCTGCTGCTCGACCGGGAGACAATCGTCGAGTTGGGCGGTTTCGATGTGTCGCTGCGCACATGCGAGGACTGGGATCTGTGGCAGCGCCTCGCCCGTCTCGGCAGAAATTGGGTAATGGTCGACGAGCCGCTCGCCTTCTACCGGGCTAGCCCCAACTCGCTCACCCGCAATTCATCTCAGATGCTGGCCGACGCGGAAATCGTCATCGCCCGTGGCTTCTCTGCCGACTCCAGAGTCAAACACCCGGTGACTATCCACGCCAACGGAGCGAACTCGGCGGATGGCCGCACCGCTTCCGAAGCACTCGCGTGGTTCGCATTTTGGAACGCCGCGTCGGATTGCGGCGGCGGCTCGGGCTCGATCAACCCGCAGTCCCTGCGCGCGCTTCCGGCCGGACGCAAGTGGGCGAGTGAGATCGCCAAGGTAGCCATCAACGGCCTTGCGGTGGGAAGCCTGTCTGTGCCGGCGCAACTGGCTGCCAGGTGGGGAAGGTTCGGCCGCGCCATCACCGAGTTGATTACCGAACTCGGCAAGGTCTGGGACAATCCCGCAGCGGCTCGCCGCATCCAGTATCAGCTTGAGCAAATGCTTCTCGACGCCGACGATCTTGGCGCGCCGCGCAGGCTGGCGCGAACACTTGGAATCCGCGTCGACGCTCGAAATCCGACCTCGACCGAACTGCCGGAAGGAATCGACCAAATCTATGCCTACCTGATGATGGATGGCCACATCGAGGCCGTCGTACAATTCGGCGTGCTCGGGACAGTGACAAGGGATCATTGGATTGAACTGATCCGGAATTTCGCACCGCAAAAGGAGGCTGGCGCCAACACTCCGAACACGCTTCCAGCCCGGGCATTGTCAGGCACAGCCGAACGCGAGCCTGATCCGGACAGCCATTTCGGCAAACTCGCGAGATTGGCTGCGCAAGCGCGGGAGTTGGTCCGGTCGAGCGCCGAACCTGCGGAGCCTTCTGCCGCGCCGCGCCGTGCACGGCCCAGGCACGACGAGAATCGCACGTTGTTCTGGAATGGCTATTTCACGACCGAGGATCCCTGGAACTACAGTTCGTCCTATGAGCAGGAAAAATATGAGCGGCAACTCGAGATTCTGCCTGCGGGTCCCATCGGACGGGCACTTGAGCTCGCCTGCGCGGAGGGCCACTTCACGCGGCAGCTGGCGCCGCGAGTGGGCCATCTGACCGCAACCGACATCTCCGCCATAGCCGTGGGACGGGCCCGCGCGCGATGCAGCGATCAGCCGAACGTCGAATTCGGCGTACTGGATTTCTCCGCAGACACGCTGCCGGGTGAAATGGATCTGATCTTCTGTTCGGAAGTGCTCTACTATCTGGATGATCTCGCCGAGTTGCGGCGCATTGCCAAAAAATTCGCAGAGGCGTTGGCGCCTGGCGGCAGTTTCATCAGCGCCCACGCATTCGTGCTGCGTGACAATGTTGAAAGGACGGGGTTCGACTGGAACACATTCGGGGCACAAGCGATCTCAGAGGCGCTCGCAGCGACCGAAGGTCTCGTCCTCGAGCAGTCGATCCAGACCAAGCTCTATCGCATAGACCGCTTCCGCCGCCTGTCACCGCACGATGTAGTGACGGAACCGAGGATTGATCATGCGCCGATCCGCGCGCCCATCGGACTCGGGGTCGCCCGAAATATCGTCTGGGGCGGGGCGCGGGCCTTGCGCCGCGACGTCGCGCGCAGCGAGCGGCGGCCACGTATCCCTGTCCTCATGTACCACAGCGTCGCCGAAGAAGGTCCGGCTGCCCTCGCCCGTTTTCGGCTAACGCCCGCCGCATTCGCCAGCCAGATGGCATGGCTGCGCGCCAATGGCTTTCACGCGACCACGTCCGAGCAACTGGAACGGTCCATCGCCAACCGTCAGCCTTTCGCTGGCCGCCCAGTGCTCATCACCTTCGATGACGGTTTCCAGAATTTTGCCGACCAAGCCTGGCCAACCTTGCGCGCGAACGACCTGACCGCGGAAGTGTTCCTGGTGACTGACCTGGTGGGTGAAAGCGCGCAGTGGGATGCCGAAAACGGTCCGCCGACGCAGCTTATGGATGCCGGGACGGTGCGGCGGCTCGCCGCCGAAGGTGCGTTCTTCGGAAGCCATCTCGCGACGCATCGCGCGATCGATGGTCTGTCGAGCTCTGACTTGGCCGCCGAACTGCTGCGCTCTCGTATGTTCATCGAACGTTGGACCGGTCGGCCAACCTCGGCGTTCGCGGCACCCTTCTCTGTCACCGACCGACGGCTCGGCAGACTGGCCAAGGAGTCCGGCTATCGGATCGGCTTCGGCAGCAGACACGGGCCGGCGGACCTTAATTGCGATCCCATCGATCTTCCACGCATCGAGATTCGCGGGGATCGCTCGCTCGACGACTTTGTCGCCACCGTCGAGGCCATGCTCGATTAAACGGTGAACTTTGTCACGGTCATCGGTCCCGCTCACGTGCGCAAGATCGACGAAACGCTCCGCACTCGCCAGACTGCTGCGATCGCCCGATGTCACCCCGAGATCGGAATGACCTGCCCCGGCGGCTGAGTAAACACTGCCAAAATACCCGGCGCATCAGCATCTTCAAGCGCGGCATGCGTGGCACCTATCAGCCTTGCGCAAAAAAGCATCTGCACCGCGACCTCTCCGAATATGACTTCCGCCATAATTCACGCGTAGCCCCTGGCATGAACGACGATGCACGGGCCGGTCGCAGCCTCGATGGTATCGTCGGCAAGCGCCTCGCCTCGGGTTACTTCACACGGAAGCGAGCGACGGCGCTTAAGCCGAACCATAATAGGGCCTTTCGTAGGGTTCGGAGCTACCACCTGTGCAGGCTAACTGTATTCGATAGCCGCTTTTCCCGTGCAGATGGATTTCAGATTACGAGCAAATAAGTAAACGTCTCCGAAGTAATTCGGATACATTTCCACAAGCTTTTCTTTCTTATCTACCTCGACCAAGACAGCCTTCACCTCACTGCCCCTTAGCTCGATTTTTTGCTCGATCTCTTTCAGTTTTCGCGCACCTAATATAAGCGCCCAGAACGGCTCGATGGACAATTTATGATCTTTTCCATATTGAAGCAAATAGTATCGAGTTTTGGCTGCTTTATGTACGAAGTTTTCTGGGCAGTGAGTAGTATTATTGATTTTTTCTAGTATGCCGATCGCATCTATACGCTTGTTGAGATCCTGCAATTCTCGAACCCGGTCATTGTGATCCGGAACACTTACATGAACGGGGCACTGCTCAACGTGCGCGAATTCCGCCGACATAAGCTGGAAAAGGCGAAGCCAATCCTGGTCGCCCTCTCCGTGCTTCAAATCCTGGCCCCGGAATAGCCCGACAGCCTCAACCGCAGTTGCCCATGAGTGCTGAAGCTTGGTACGAACTTGCAACTCGATGCGTCGTCCGTCGAAAGCCTCGGTGTCGGCATCTCTGGGTCGGTATTTGAAAACAATATGGTGACTTCGATACCCGTCCGGCTTCGGCTCATCGATATAGTTAAACTCCCTAGAGTGGATCTCATGGGGGAACTTGTCTCGCATCGATGCGAGAAGCGAGCGAACACCTTTGATATCGGCCATGATCGCTCGGCAACCGCCGATGTCGTTCATGGTGTCCAAATTGGTGGTGGACTCTCGAAGCTTCCGACGAATGGATGCCATGCGCTTCGGCCGGGATGCCATGTCGCCCTCCAGTCGCAGGGCTCTTATGTGATGACCGACAGAGAACCGAACGCTGCGCATCGGCAGAAAGTGCGAGTCGCGCCAGCTATTGGCGATTGAGAAGATTTCGAGTGCGTCCACATACTGGCCGACAGTGATGTCTCGTCCGAACTGAATAGGTTTTGCCAGCCGGTCGCCTGCCTTGCGAACGGCTTTCATGCTGTAGGCAAGGCGCGGGTACTCAGTCATTGGAGCCAAGAAATCAAGATAGCCCGCCTCATTCTGGACTGGCCGGACTATCGCAGGGGAATCAGATCCCAAGAGTCATATCCGTTTGGGTAAGCGAAGTACCATAGCGCGCGACATCGGATCTCCGCGAGCGATCGTCTCGGCCGTATCTGCCTAGATCGCGCCCCTGGACATGACGCGGACGTAGATGCCGTCACGGTCAGCCAGCTTATAGTTCTTTTCAGTGCTTTAAGGGCGACGCCGACAACATAGCAATTGCCTCCTGAAAGATACCTCAGGACAATTGAAGGCTTCATGGCAGGAAATTGCCTTTTCTCCATCGCATTGGGCATTAAAAAGCACCACCGTGAGCCTTATTGCTCTGATGGTGGTACCTAGAAATCCGGGTGGGCGATATGCGAAGGTTCATCAAAGCCAATCGACGTTTGAGTGGGCCTGAATCATTCCCACTCGATTGTTCATGTCGGCGACGATCAGCGTCGGTGGCGGCAGTTCATCGAGGATTGGTCTTCGAACGATCTCCTCGCCATCGGCGGGGNGACGGCCGAGCGCACCGTTTCGTAAGAGCGCGTGCGAAAGCGCACCTCCGGCCGTTTCGCCAGCTCCTCGATCGGCTCTCGAACGCGTGAGGACGATGCTGGGAAATCTTCCTGAATGATCCGTGCGGAACATTGGAAACCTTCGGACGGGTTCGTTCTGGAGCCCAATGCCCTAGAGGCAGCAACAGAGACCGAAGCCAACCTAGCGCTCACTGCCGGACCGGGAGCCGGCAAGACGGAGATGCTCGCAAGGCGCCGACTTTCTCCTGCGGACGCGAAGCTGCAGATACCCAAAGCGTATCCTTGCGATCTCCTTCAAAGTCGATGCCAGCACGAACCTCAAGGCGCGCGTAAGGCGCCGGTGCGGCCACCAGCTTGGGGAACGCTTCGACAGCTTCACATTCCATCGCTTCGTGCTCCGCATAATCCAGCTGTTCCGCCTCGCGCTCACCGGGCAGGACGTACTGGCTGCGGACTTCTCCGTCGGGCCGGCTCGCATCCAGGGCCAGTCGATTACATTCAGGGACATGATCCCTCTTGCGAAGACGATCGTCGAGGGCAGCGTGATCGCGCGGAACGCGCTGAGGAAACATACAGCCAGGTATTCTTGGACGAGTTCCAGGACTGCACCGATCTCCAGTACGGCCTCATTAAGGCCTGTTTCCTTGGAACCGGCGCGCAACTCGTAGGGGATGTCATGGAAAGACAGTCTATCGCTATCGTGCAAAGGGAATGCCTGAAATCCGCCTCCCAGGTCAGCCCGGCGATCCGGAATTCGAGGCTGCCTACGAAAAGGCGACGCAAGGCCAGGGCCTCAAGGCAGCTATTATCGACCTACCCGGTCGGGCGTTGCCAAAGACATTCGGTCATGCTGCGCGGCGGCTTGAAGCGACGATGGAATGGCTGGACTTTGACGAAGCGACGCAGCGGAAGAATGCCCGTCTTATTGAACGCTTCCTTCGGATGCAGGTCGATCCTGCCTGTCCGCTAACTTGGCGCGATACGCCCGTCGAACATCTCGACGCCGACCATCTGCGTTCGATTATAGAAAGCGTCTTTGCCGCCAACAGGACGGTTGCCAAGCACCTGCTGGTCGCAATCAAGAAGCTCTTGTGGGTGGGGATCGAAATTGAGAAATGGATCAAACCGCAGAACGAATCCTCACTGTCGATCCACGTCCGGATTCCTAATCGACCGCCAATCCCGCGTGGCGGGTCCCCATTCGGGAAAAGTTCGAGGCGCGCCATCCGATTGGCTCCCCGCCCCGCACCTGCTACGCGCTCGCGTTCTGGCTCGGCAACCGTCGAGGCGATATCGCCTCGTTGGAATGGGACGATTTGGTTTTCGAGGAGATCGAACTGTTCGACGGGTCTCTAGAGGTGATCGAGGCCTTCGATTTCCGGCAGAAGAAAAACCGCAACCATCACGGCGGGCGCGAGATGTTTATTGGCGCCGCTTGATCGTTCGAAAGGCGGCACGGTGCTGAAGAATGCCTATGGGCACCCATTCGCGGAAAAGAGTCTCACCGGCATGATGGCACATTGGCACAAGCAGGCCGGCATTCCGGAGGGCTACACTCTGCACGGGCTACGCCGTACCTTCGGCACGTATCTCGCCGAATGCAACATCCAAGCGCGCGCTATCATGGAGGCGATGGGGCATTCTTCCATGACGGTGACGGACGAATATGTCCGAGAGGCCAACAAGAAGCGAATGGCTGTCGACATAGCCCGCGCCATCAATGAGCGCGAGGCCAAACGCGATGCGATGAAGCAGCGAGCGGCCCTGCGCGTCGTCAAGTAAGTGAAATCAACCGACCATGCGCAGCGTGGCCATATCAGCGGCCCTTTTTTTGGGGCCCACAATGGGTCCAAAACGTTTTGGACCGAGGCATATTTTTATCAATGAAATCAATGGTTATGGTGGTGCAGGCAGTCATTGGCGAACCAGTCTCTGTCTGATTTTCCCTATTAGAGCCCGAAAAACAGCGAATTTCTGGCGATTTTGAGCGGCCGAGCCAATTCCGGCCTGAAATCTCACAGTAGTTTCAACGCGTTGTCCAGGAATTCCCTATTCGCCCTAACAGGGAAATGAAAGTAGTCCAACAGGGAAACGCCACGTGCGTCAGGCGCGGGAAATGCGCATCGCTTGCTTGACTTTGAGCGGCCTAGCGACTGGGTTGTCTCACCCACCGAATCCGTCCCCAAGCCAAAAATGCCGCACACCTTCACCCGCCAAGAATTGTATGACCTCGTTTGGTCGACCCCTATTGTCACGCTCGCTGAGCGGTTCGACATATCGGACGAGGGCTGGCGAAGACTTGTGCTCGCTATCAGATACCCGTTCCCGGCCGCGGCTATTGATCGAATGGGCCAAACAGCGGCTGGCTCACATCGAAGCGCAGAACCAACTTGATGTGCTGACTTCGAACCTGCGCGAGCAAAATCTCTTTCCCGACCCAGACGATTTGGATGATCCTGAGGGTGATCCGCCACCGCCAAAGACCCTGTGGGGCTAGCAACGCATTGCAAACGACCTGCTCAGACGGTGGGCCAGCGCCCTGCATCCCGTCGGCCCAATTGAGTTGCAGGTTCGAGGTGAGCTGTGCCTTGCGAAACAGGTCTTTACCTTCCGGGCTGTTTGCGGACGACACGCCGATCCAGTCGATATCGCGCCGCGGCGTCATGATATCGGCGATGCGCCGATCGCCAATGTTGAAGACGCGCTCGACGAGCTCCTGCTGGGTCTGGTGAAGCAGCCCTGCCTCCTGGCTCGCCGCGACAAGCAGCTTCAGCTCTAGGCGAATGCAGGGACTCCTCGCCCGTCTCTGGCCGCAATCCTCAGAGACGCAACACCAGATTGCCAAGACCGTTCAAAGCGAGGATCGCCGGCCTGAGCAGGAACAGGAACAGGCCTAGCGGCCGCACCACCCAGAGTGCCGTGCCCTCGCTACGCTGAAGCGCCAGGCTTTTCGGCGCCAACTCGCCCAGAACGATGTGGAGAGCAGTGATGATAATAAAAGCAATTGCTACGGCGATTATATGGGATCCGGCGGTGGCAAGAGACCCCATCGCTCCGACCAGCAGTGGCTCGATCAGATGGGCGAGTGCAGGTTCGCCAACCCAGCCAAGCGCCAGCGACGAAATGGTGATACCCAGCTGGGTCGCGGCAAGATTGGCATCGAGATTCGCCAAGGCTCTTTGAAGCAGCCCGGCATTCAAGCGTCCAGCGGTAGCAAGTTCGTCGACGCGGCTCCGCCTGACCGCCACCAACGCAAATTCCGCAGCGACAAAGAAGCCATTTGCGCCAACGAGTACTAGAACCAACAGAATTCCAAGAATGTCGCGTAGACTACCATCGTCCGCCGGCATGATATCCTCTGCTGGATCTGACTGGCGGGATCTGTGAAGCGTATTTGGCGCTATTGCGCAACCGCATTGGGCTCAGAATTATCACGCGGAGCTGCTGCCCCGACGCGGGGACTCTGGCTTTGGACAGCGTTAGGAAGAAGTGATTTGCCAGACCGCTACGCCGGCTAGAACAATTCCGGCAGCGCCTTCGATCGTCCGCGAAATGGCATCGAACAGGCGTGGCCGGCTGTCGAAGAAATGCACTAGGCGCTCCCGAAACAGGATCGACAACACCGCAACGCAAGACAGCGTCAGCGCCACGCCGGCCATCATGGTGATTGCAAACAGGATACCGGCGAGCGGAACGCCTCTGGATATTGCGAAGGTCATCACGAAAAGCGTCAGCGGGCATGGGATCAAGCCGGCCATGACGCCGACGGCCTCGCCCTCATGCTTGTGGTGATGGCCGTGGCTCAATGCGCGCCAGAGCATCCAGACGCCTATGAGTCCAAGCAGCCCGCGACTGACGTCTTCTAGTAGCGGCGCGCGGCCAACACTGCCCAGGGCAATAGACACCAACGGTAGCGAGAGCGCCGCGATCAGCACGGCAATCGTCACATGCGTGAAGGAAAGTGTCAGTGATACCCGAAGACCGCGCGAAACCTTTGCGTCCGAACCGGCCAAATACGTGGCCAGTAGGGCTTTGCTGTGACCCGGCGTCAGCGCATGCGCTGCACCGAATAACACGCCCATCGGCAGAAAGGCCGTGAAGGCCAGCCAATCGCCGCCGGCCGAAAGCAGTTTGATCTGCTCCGCCAGCGCCAGGTAGATCGTGCGTTGGAAGTCGACCAGCGTCTGGAACATGGCCATCGAACCGGCTCCGGGTCAGCCGCAGGTCAATTCGAGGCGTGTCGCGAAAATCTTGCCGAGATCGGTCCCTGTTGGGTCACTGAAGAACGCGTCTGTCAGGCTTTTCTGGTTCTGTGCGATGGCCGTGTCCGGATCTGGACGGACGACCGCGCGTGAGCAGCCTACAGGCAGGCCAGCCACAGCAATCTTGTCGTCGTCGGTAAAATCGATCGCCGTGTAGAAGGTCGGGTCATAGACGCCGATGCTGACTTTTCCAGCAAGAGCCAACGAGTCCTTCGGCTGCGTTTCGAACTGGACAACGAGCTGATCATTCTCAAAGCTGACGCTGAATTTCGGTGGCGGCGCCATCGTCACGTCCTTGCCGTTCAAGGTCACCATCTGAAAGTAGTTGTACTCGGCCAGCGACGCATGGACGGTGATAGCAACCTCATCGAGTTCCTTTGCATCAAGGACAAGGTCGGAATTCTTGTCGAATTCCATCAGCACAGTGCTGGAAAAGAGGTCGTCGAAACGCCAGAGATGCCGAAGNTCGGTAAAATCGATCGCCGTGTAGAAGGTCGGGTCATAGACGCCGATGCTGACTTTTCCAGCAAGAGCCAACGGGTCCTTCGGCTGCGTTTCGAACTGGACAACGAGCTGATCATTCTCAAAGCTGACGCTGAACTTCGGTGGCGGCGCCATCGTCACGTCCTTGGCGTTCAAGGTCACCATCTGAAAGTAGTTGTACCCGGCCAGCGACGCATGGACGGTGAGAGCAACCTCATCGAGTTCTTTTGTATCAAGGACAAGGTCGGAATTCTTGTCGAATTCCATCAGCACAGTGCTGGAAAAGAGGTCGTCGAAACGCCAGAGATGCCGAAGCGNAAGGTCGGAATTCTTGTCGAATTCCATCAGCACAGTGCTGGAAAAGAGGTCGTCGAAACGCCAGAGATGCCGAAGTGATTTGACCGTGCGGTCTTGACCGACGGTCATGTCCAGCTTCGCTTCGGCAAAGACATGGGGATGGGCACTCGCCGCCGCGGCGGAAGCGAGCAACAGCGCGACGCCTGATACCATGCCCGTCAGTCGCATTTTCACTCGCACTTCATCGTTTCCGGTCAGGCAGCACGTCTGGCATTGCAAGCAGGCCGAAATGGGACATGCGGTTAAGGTGGCCCGCAAGATCAAATCACGGTCAGCGTCATGGCGGCAAGAACAAGATAACGGCCGACCTTGGCCGCAGTGACCAGCAAGAGGAAAACCCGAAAAGGCTCGCGCAGGACGCCCGCGACGACGGTCAGCGGATCACCGACAATTGGCAGCCAACTCAGCAGAAGCGACCACTTCCCGTAACGGCGATACCACACTTGTGCGCGGTTTAGTTGCGTTTGGTTCGCCGGAAACCACCGCCGGTCCCGAAAGCGCTCAATGCCTCGGCCGAGCAACCAGTTGNGGTCGCATTTTCACTCGCACTTCATCGTTTCCGGTCAGGCAGCACGTCTGGCATTGCAAGCAGGCCGAAATGGGACATGCGGTTAAGGTGGGCCCTCAAGATCAAATCACGCTCAGCGTCATGGCGGCAAGAACAAGATAACGGCCGACCTTGGCCGCAGTGACCAGCAAGAGGAAAACCCGAAAAGGCTCGCGCAGGACGCCCGCGACGACGGTCAGCGGATCACCGACAATCGGCAGCCAACTCAGCAGGAGCGACCACTTCCCGTAACGGCGATACCACACTTGCGCGCGGTTTAGTTGCGTTTGGTTCGCCGGAAACCACCGCCGGTCCCGAAAGCGCTCAATGCCTCGGCCGAGCAACCAGTTAATCACCGACCCAAGCACGTTGCCGACGCTCGCGACTCCGACTAGCAACCAGGGCGAATAATCCGCAAGCAAGAGCCCGATCAGCACCGCTTCCGATTGCATCGGCACGATCGTCGCGGCGATGAAGGCTGCCAGGAAAAGACCAGCGTAGGCTGCGAGATCGGTCATTGAACAGCGTATCTGTCTGTCGACCTAATANCGATCGTCGCGGCGATGAAGGCTGCCAGGAAAAGACCAGCGTAGGCTGCGAGATCGGTCATTGAACAGCGTATCTGTCTGTCGACCTAATGATGGTGACCTTCGGGTTCGACCATCTTGAACGGTAGCACCTGTTCGCGATCCTTGGCCTTCAGGACCAGTCTTGCCTCGAATTCATGCGGCTCGGCAGGGGTGACTGTGCTCTCAAGGCGATGATGATTGTCGGCGACAGGATCGAGGTGCAACGTCTCCGGCCCCTCTGGCCGGTCGATGATCACCGTCGCCGTCAAATCGTCGGCATGCCGGTCGATCGTCAGACGCATCCGCTCGCCAGCCGGTGTATCGACGATTTCCAATGTCCCTTCAGCCAGATCGCAGGCGACCTTGAAGGGCTCCGGCGCATGATGGTGAGCATGAGAGGTTTCCGCGCCAGTGACGGCCGGGCTCACCAAGCGAACGTTGGCTTCGGCCAACGCCGGCAAGTGGGCGAACAGCTCCTGTTTGAGGGCTTCAGTTACACCCAGCACGTCGTTGGCCGTCGCCATCTCCGGAACACTGATGGCCACGTCGGCATGCAGGCGGTGGCCGATCCAGCGCGCCTGCACGCTTTGGACACGCTCGATGCCGGATACATGCTTGGCGGNGCCAGGCTCGACGCCGTCGAGCATGCGGGTCAACACGGCTTTCGACGACTGCCATACGATGGCGAAGATCGCCAGCGTGATCAACAGTCCGATGATCGGATCGGCAAGCGGAAAGTCTAGCCACACGCCAATAGCGCCAAGCACGACCGCCAGACTGGTAAAGCCGTCGGTGCGGGCATGGTAACCATCCGCGATCAGCGCCGCGCTGTTGATCTCGCGGCCGACACGGATACGGAACACAGCGACGGCCTCGTTGCCTAAGAAACCTATGATGCCGGCTATGGCGACCCAGCCAAGAAATGCGATCGGCTGCGGATTGATCAACCTGTCGATCGCCTCGTAGCCGGCAACGATGGCGCTGAACAGGATGATGAGGACAATCAGAATGCCGGCCAGATCCTCGACGCGGCCCAGCCCGTAGGTGAACGTCTCGCTCGGTTTGCGACGGGCCAGCATGAAGGCGACCCACAATGGGATAGCGGTGACCGCGTCGCCGACATTGTGGATCGTGTCGGCCAGCAGTGCCACGCTGCCGGAGAGGAACACGACCACGAGCTGAAGCGCCGCCGTGATGGCCAGAACGACGAATGACCATTTGATCGCCCAGATGCCGCGCGTCGTCGTGGCGATCGTCGGGTCGATGACGCCATGGGTGTGACCATGGCCGCCCTCGCCGTGATCATGTCCGTGGCCGCCCATGCCGTGCGTCATCGGGCCGAATCCGAACCAATCGCGAACTTTGTCCATCATGGCGCTTCTCACAGGTATTTGGTGATATCCTTGAACTCGTCGATCGAGCGGCGCTGCTCGAGCGCCAGCGGTCCGACGACGTCCTCAAGGCAGTGGTTGAGGTGATCTTGGATCAGCGTCTTCTTGGCCTGGGCGATGGCCCTCTCCACGGCATGAAGTTGCTGGGCGATGTCGAGGCACGGTCGACCGGCCTCGATCATCTCGACGATCCCGCGCAGATGGCCGTCGGCGCGCTTCAGCCGCTTGATGATGGCAGGATGGGTTTCGTGGACTTGGGGACGCTCATTCATACCTTGATGCTATCCCCCCAGAGAGGATATTCCAAGCCTCAAAGTGGCCTCGATTCTGGTGCACGCAACCATTCGTTAGGATTTTAGAGAATAATCGTTAAGCATGCCGAATTGGATCCATAGCATAGCCTTTCGTCTCATCGTCGCTTTCGCGATGACTCTCGGCGTGCTGGTCTCCCCAATGGGTGGTTCGGCCTCGCATAGCCCGATGGCGCTCGCTGCCGCCGAGGCAGCGCGTCACGCAGAGCTGGCAGCACAGATCGAAAAACACGGCCACAGCCATGACGATGGCGAAGCCGATGAGCAGAGCTTTGGTCATACCCACGGCCACAATCCGGCCGACCACACCCATGAGACGGCGAGCACGCTTCCGGGCTTCGCGCAGCCAGCACCGCCGATAGGCCGGAGCTGGCTGGTTTACCCGCCTTCGTTTGCCGACCTCAAAATCCGTTTCCGGCTTGAGCGCCCTCCCAAGCAGATCGTCATCGCATGATCGCGGCCGCACGCGCGGCCATCCTCAACGAGGACGATTGGAATTCTCATGCAAGGATCCTTCTACGAGGGTCCGCCACGCACGCCTTGCGCGCGCTGGCGGTTGGCCCTTCCTATGCTCATTGCTCTCCTGACCCTTCCATTGCTTGGGGCGGTTGCCCTCGCCCATGCCGTTGCCGAAGGCGACAAGGGCTATATCCAGGAGATCACGGGCATCAATCTGCTGCCCTTCATCTATCTCGGCGCCAAGCACATGGTGACGGGATACGACCACATCCTGTTCCTGTTCGGCGTGATCTTCTTCCTCTACCGGATGAAGCACATTGGCATCTATGTGAGCCTGTTCGCGCTCGGCCATTCCACGACCATGCTGCTTGGCGTCTATTTCAAGGTGGGCATCAACAGCTACATCATCGACGCGATCATCGGCCTGTCGGTCGTCTACAAGGCGCTCGACAATATGGGCGCTTTCCAGAGGTGGCTCGGTTTCCAGCCGAACACCAGGATCGCGACGCTGATCTTCGGCTTTTTCCACGGCTTCGGCCTGTCGACGAAGATCATCGAATACAACATCTCGCCCGACGGGCTAGTGCCAAATCTTCTTGCCTTCAACGTCGGCGTTGAGGTTGGCCAGCTTTTGGCGCTCGCTGCCATCCTTATTGTCATGGGCTACTGGCGCCGGACCGACAGTTTCTGGCGCCACGCATACACCGCCAACACCATCATGATGACCGCCGGGTTTGTGCTGATCGGCTATCAGCTCACCGGCTGGGTCGTCTCCTGACCCTCCAAGTAAAGATCCCAAAAAAGGAATTCTCCTATGTACAATACCGACATCCCGACCCGCGCCGAGCTGCCGACATCCATGCAACTCCTTCGCTCTACCGTCATCGCAATTCTCGCGGCAGCTGCCATCCTTGTGACCATCGTGCTGCCGGCCGAATACGCCATCGATCCCACCGGCGTTGGGCGAGCGCTCGAGCTCACCGAGATGGGCGAGATCAAGACACAACTGGCCGAAGAGGCCGAGCAGGACCGCCTTCGCGAACTGCAAAACGGCACTCCGATCGCCGTGCCAGCCCGAGATCAGCAGTCGAGTCTTCTGGAGCGCGTCTTCGCTGAACTGGTGATGGGTTCCGCCTCTGCCCAGGAACTCCGGACAGACGAAATGTCGGTCACCCTGAAGCCCGGCGAAGGAGCTGAGATCAAGCTCGTCATGGCCAAGGGCGCACAGGCACAATACTCTTGGACGGCCAATGGCGCGGCGGTGAACTTCGACACCCATGGTGACGGCGGCGGCGAAAACATTTCATACGAGAAGGGCCGCGGGGCTGCAGAGGACGAGGGCGTACTTGAGGCAGCGTTTGACGGCAATCACGGTTGGTTCTGGCGTAACCGCACCGATGCCGACGTCACCGTGACGCTGAAGACGAACGGTGCCTACACCGACATCAAACGGATGATGTGAACGATACGTCAATTTTATCCGGCGCCGTTTGGCGCCGGAGTGACGCGCTGTTCATTGCCACGACCTCACTGTTTGGCGCACCACCGTCCCGTGAGCATTCGTGTCGGGTAGGCGGCGGCGTGGTGAATTGGTGCGCCGCTAGGCTGTCTCAACGTGTCATGCCGCATTGGCTGTTGGCGAAATCAGCGCCGAACGTTTGCCGCGATGGAGATCCTTGGCAAACACGCAAGCCGAACTGTGCCCAGGAGATAGCTTCAAGGCCGGTGGCATCTGTTGTTTGCATTCTTCGACCACCAAGGGGCAGCGAGTCCGGAACCTGCAGCCGGATGGTGGATTCGTAGGGCTCGGCACCTCCCCGATCATGACTGGAACCCTGCGCTGCTTTTCGGCGATCGGATGCACCTCCGGTGTCGAGGCCAGCAACATCTGCGAATAGGGATGGCCTGGGTGATCGTAGAGTTCCTGCGATGGCCCGTGCTCCACGATCTTGCCGAGGTACATCACGTAGACGCGCGATGCAGCCTGCCTGACCAACGCAAGGTCGTGGGCAATGAACAGGCACGCCACCCCAAAATCTTTCTGCAGGTGCAGGAAAAGGTTCATCACTTGGGCTCGGATGGACAAATCCAGTGCGCTAACTGGTTCATCGCAGATCAGCACTCTTGGATTCACGGCGAGGGATCGGGCAATCGCAACGCGCTGGCGCTGCCCTCCGGACAGTTCCCGCGTGTGCCGATCCTTCAAAGCGTCCGCCAGTCCGACCTGATCCAGGAGCGCCTTGGTACGATGGTTGCGGTCGGATTGTGATTTCAACCCGCTGATCAGCAACGCTTCATCGATCGTCTCACCGACCGTCTGTCTGTCGTTCAGGGACGAATATNTTTCAACCCGCTGATCAGCAACGCTTCATCGATCGTCTCACCGACCGTCTGTCTGTCGTTCAGGGACGAATATGGATCCTGAAACACGTATTGGAGCGCCCTGCGGCTTTCGCGCAGTGCTGCACCGGAGAGTGTGGTGAGGTCCACTCCATCAAGCAGGACTCGTCCCGCGCTTGCCTTTTCGAGACCCACAATGGTGCGGCCCAGCGTCGACTTTCCGCAACCGGACTCGCCTACCAGACCGACGATCTCGCCCGGATAGAGCTCGATCGAGACGTCGTCGACGGCATGGATGAACTTGCCTCGCTGAACGCTTTTGAAGCGCGTCTGCAGGTTTTCGACTTTCAGAACAGGACCGTGCGTCATGCTGCTGCCTTCCTTTGGTTGACAACCGCGCAGGCCACGACAACAGCGCTGTCGGCCGACCGCGCAAGTGGAGGGCGGCTTGCGGTGCATGCGGGAATTGCGAGCTCGCAGCGCGGGGCAAAGGCACAGCCTTTGAATGGCGCGCCCAGCGTTGGCGGTATCCCGGGAAGACCGCGAAACTCCGAACCGATCGGGTCTTCGCGCCGTGGGATCGCGTTGATCAGCCCTCTCGTGTACGGATGGCGTGGGGTAACGAGGACCTTGTCCACGGGACCTCGTTCGGCGGCCCGAGCCGCATACATGACAACGATGTTGTCGGCCGCTCCGGCGACTACCCCCATATCGTGGGTAATCAGCACCATGGCCATGTTGAGCCGCCGCTGCAGGTCCTTGAGCAGGCGCAGGATTTGAGCCTGGACCGTCACATCGAGAGCGGTCGTAGGCTCGTCCGCGATCAGAAGTTTTGGCTCGCCGGCCAGCGCAATGGCAATTACGATGCGTTGCCTGAGACCACCCGACAGTTCGTGGGGGAATTGACGAAGTCGCGCTGCTGGATCCGAGATGCCGACCAGCTTGATGAGTTCCAACGCCCGCTCCTCCGCAGCGCGTGGGGTCATCTTGAGATGGAGCTCCGCCATCTCGGCGATCTGCCTTCCAACACGGCGGACGGGGTTCAGCGCGCTCATCGGATCCTGGAAAATGAATCCGATCGACTTGCCTCGTACCTTACGGATCTCGGATTCCGGCAGGCCGATCAATTCACGCCCATCGAAGCGCACCGATCCCGACAAGTTCGTCGTCACGCCGGTCGGCATCAGACCGAGCGGCGCGAAGTTCATTACAGTCTTGCCGCTGCCGCTTTCCCCGACGATGGCAAGGCATTCTCCTTGCCGGACGGTGTAGCTGACGCCATCGACGGGGCGTACCGCGGCCTTCGCGGTCAGGAGATCGACCGTCAGATTGCTGACGTTCAAAAGGGGTTCGTCATGCATCCGAATTCTCCTTGGCCCAGCCGGCGACCTCAATTCTGCGCAAGGCAAGCGTCCGCCTCGAAAGCGGCTTGGGAATGCGATTAAGTGCTATGGATTCGCCGAGGATGTTGAAGCCGATCACCGCAGCGGTCAGGGCCAGGCCGGGCAGTATAACCTGTCGCGGATCCGACTCGAGATACGGCAAAGCATCAACAAGCATCTGTCCCCATTCCGGCGTGGGCGGCTGAATGCCCAGACCAAGGAAGCTGAGTGTTGCGACAGCCAAAGCGGCTGTCCCGGCATCCGCCGTCGCATAGACCATGACCGCGCCGATGGTGCCGGGGAGCAAATGGCCGAAGTAAATGCGCCATGGGCTGGCGCCCAGCACACGCAGGGCTTCGATATGCGGCTTGCTCATGATGCTGACCGCCACGGCCCGGCTGATACGACCGCTCATCGGCCACCATGCCAATGACAGAGCCAGTACCATGGTCCAGTAGCCCGGCCCGACGATCCCGATCACGGCAAGGGCAGTGATCAGGCTTGGGATGGACAGTCCGACGTCGACGATGCGCATCAGCAGGTCGTCTACCCAACCGCGGTGGTAGCCAGCGATGGTCCCCATGGCGACACCGACCGTCATTGCAATGATGAGGACCGAGCCAACGCTGACCAACGACGTATTCGCCGCAATGATCAGGCGGCTGAGCGTATCGCGCCCGAGATGGTCGGTGCCGAGCCAATGTGCGGCAGTTGGTCCCAGGCCGGTCTCCAGTAAGTTCTGTGCGCTGGGATCTTGTGGAGCGAGCCATGGCGCGAAGCTGCCCAGGGCGAGGAAGAGGCCGATCACGATCAAGGCCACGCGGGGCAACTTGTTCAACCGGGCGAATGCAGGCTTTAATCTATTCATGGTCAGCTCCATTGGCGCCGGACACGTGGATCGGTCATCAGAACTGCGAGATCGACGATCAGATTCACCACGATGAAGAAGGCGAGGAAGATCAACAGGCAGGCCTGCACGACCATGAAGTCCCGGAACTTCACGCCTTGGAGAAAGTAGTCGCCCACGCCCTGCCAGGCGAACAGCGGTTCAACGATGATAGCAGTTGCGGTCATCAGGCCGACCTGGGTTCCCAGTGCGTTGATGAACACAGGTATGATGTTTGGCAGCGCGTCCCGGAACAGGATGGCGGTCCGTCCCAGACCTTTGCTTTTGGCCGTCAACACGAAGGGGCTGGCCATGGCCTCTTCCAGTCCCACACGAACGACACGGCTGAGCACGGCGGCGGGCAGCACCGCGACAGTGACCCATGGCAGCACCCAACTTTCCGGACCGCCGAAGCCGAAGGATGGAAAGAGCTGAAAGGTGACAGAGAAACCATAGATCATCAGCGCCCCGACGAAGAATGTCGGTGTCGATGCGCCGAGAAGAGCCAAACCGCGCGAAACGCGGTCCGGCAGTCTGTAGGGCCAGAAGGCACCCAGGAATCCAAGAGCCAGGCCGAGCAGGGTCGCAACCACGGCGCTGCCAACGATCAGGGTACCGGTGACCAACATGCGCTTTGGCAAGTCCGCACTGACTTCCTGGCCCGTTCTGTAGGAGATGCCAAAATCTCCTCGGACTGCATCGCCGAGCCAACCCGCGTAGCGCATCAGCAGGGGCTTATGCAGTCCGATCTCTTCGGCAACCTTTTCGACGTAACCCGGGGTTGCAACTGCTCCTCTGAGTTCAGCGATGAGAACAGCGACATTTCCCGGAGCCGAAACAACCAGGGTAAAGCAAACCAGAGACGCCATGAACAGCAGTACGAGGGAGTGCCTCAGCCTCTTGCTGATGAAGTGGATCAACGCGCCCTCCCTCTACTCGGCCAGCACGATATTTTCGTATGGCATATCGTATTCGGTGACCGGGCTGGTGAAGCCCTGGACCCGCTTGGAGTGCGCCCAGATGCTGGGAACGTAAACCAACGGCGCTATCGCGTCGTTGTCACGCAGCCAGTCGTAAACCTTTTGGATCGATGGCGCGATCTGATCCCCGGTTGCCGCTGTCGCAGCGTTGATCAGCGGGTCCAGGTTGGCCGGATCGGTGAACAGCTTGCCCTCGACATCGTTTTTGAAGGTCGAGAGGCACAAGGCCACCACCGTGCCGAACGGATCGTAAGGAGCCCCGTAGGTCAGGAAGAAGCCGAGATCGTATTTCCGTTCGAGCATGTCGGTGTGCTTAGAAGCGTGGTCGACAGAGCGGACGATCAAATTGATGCCGATTTCCTTCATCTCGGATTGTATGACTTCGGCCACGACGCGAGAGCCGGGAACGGCGTCGGGACTGACGACAATCTCAAGCGTCAGTGGCGTGCCGTCCTTGGAACGCACGGGACCACCCGTCCAACCCGCCTTCTCCAGGAGCGCTGATGCGGCCGCAACGTCGCGAACTGGGGCATCATGCTGGGTGCCAGCAAATGGCAATGCATCGGAGAACAGGTTGCCCGCCGGTCGGGCAAAGCCTTGGTAGAGCGCCTGGGAAATCGCCGCGCGATCGATCCCTATGCTGACGGCCTTGCGCACTTGCGGATCCTTGAGCGCTTCGGTGCGATCGGGATTGAAAGCCATCACCAGTGTGACGTTGCCGGGATCGATGACCACGTTGAGCCCTGCGGCCTCGAGCTGCTTTGCCTCAACGGGGGTAAGCGGCGCGATCCAAAACCCGCCGACGAGATCGATCTCGCCAGCGCGCAGGGCGGCAACCCGCGCGCGCGGATCAGGGATGACCTTGGCTTCGAGACGCTGATAAGTCGGCTTGTCGCCCCAGTAGCCGTCGTAGCGCTCGAAAACACTTTGTGTATCGTCAGCGCCAAGTTGACGCCAAGGACCGGTGCCGACGGGTTCGACAAATTTGCCATTCGCATCGACCGATTTGGGGCTAAGGAACCTCGGCGGCCGTGTGTAGGAAAGCTCCTGCATGAGCGCCAGCGGCGGTTCTTTGAAATGAACGGCTATCTGGTGCTCATCGATCACTTCCAACGATTGAAAATACTTGGAGCAGTTCATCCAGCTGAACTGATCGAGTCCTAGCCAACGCTCCAGATTCCACTTGCAGCTGGCTGCATCGAACACTGTGCCGTCCTGGAACGTTACCCCCTGGCGCAACGTAAGATGCAACGTCTTGCCCCCCTCTTCGATCTTCCAGTCGGTCGCAAGGCAAGGCTCGATCTGGCCGCCCTTGCCGTACCGCACCAGCGGCTCGAACATCAGGTCCTGAATGGCCCAGATCGCGTAGTGGCTCTGCGGATCAAGATTGCCCGCGGGTTTGGCGATCGCCACTCGCAATGTGCCCGCCGCCCCCTCGGCAAAGGCAAATTTGGTGAAGGTAGCATCGGTTATTGCGAGTCCTAACGCCCCTGATCCGATCTGCAGAAATGTACGCCTGTTGAATGACATGATTGCTCCTCTCGTTGCTTATTGTTCCCTGGGGCCTAGGTTGCCTCGAAAGGCACTGGGGCCTTTTTTGTATAGACATATCACATTATTGTATACAATTTAATTTAGACATCGTATCCCTTCTAGTAAGTTTTTGTGCTCATTTGCGCAGGTGAGGTCTGCACCGCAACCCCGCCTCGCGCGACGACCTTGCCGCGCTTGACGACCAACGCGCGGGGCCGGTGGGACACGACGGCATCGGCGAGTGTCTCGCCTTCCACCAAAACCATGTCCCCCCAGCAGCCGGGCATCAGGCCGTACCTTTCCAGCGCAAGAACTCCGGCACCGCCGCGCGTGCAGACGTCGAGGGCCCATTCGAGTTCATCGTCGCGGCGAAAATTGTTGCGCAAGCCGACAAACATCGCGCGTTCCAGCATGTCACCACTGCCGTAAGGTCCCCAGATGTCACGGATGCCGTCATTTCCGGCGCCGACGACCACTCCAGCAGATCGCAATTTGGCGACCGGAGGCGACGGCTGCGATGCCGGCCCGGTGGTAAGAATATGGATCGAAAGCTCCGCCAACTCGTCGATTAGTCGGCCGACATAATCGGCATCGTGCATGCCGAGACAGAAGGCATGGCTGACTGCCACCCTTCCCTGCATGCCGAGTGCACGGGTGCGTTCGATGATGAGTTCGAGCGAAAAGGCGCCAAGCTCTCCCGCTTCGTGCAAATGTATATCTATGGGCCGGCCAAAGCGTTGAGCGAGGTCGAAAATTGCATCGAGGTGCCCTTTGGGATCGCGATCAACCCCAGCAGGGTCCAGCCCGCCGACCACCTCGGCGCCCATTTCCAACGCCCGTCGCATAAGTTCGACAGTGCCAGGCCGGATCATCATACCGCCTTGAGGAAAGGCGACGATCTCAATATCGACGAGGTCTCGTAGCTCGTCACGAGTGCGCATGACGCCCTCTACACCGGCAAGGCCGTGCACGGTGTCGATATCGACGTGGCTACGGATATGGGTGGTGCCTTGCGCCACTGAGGCAAGCGCCTGTCGACGCGACTGGCGGACCGGATCGATACCCAAGCGGATCTTGGCTTCACGCTCGGTCTCGATCTTGTCTATCAAGCGAGGGCCGACTTCATTGCGATACCACGCCATTCCGATCATCGATTTATCGAGGTGGGTGTGCGCTTCGACCAAGCCCGGAACGACGATGCGACCTCCGCCGTCCTCCACCAGCCCGCCCAAAGGTGAAAGCTCCGGCTCGACGCGGGTAATGCGGCCATTCTCAATAAGAATATCCACATTGGCGCCAGCCATCGGGCGCACATTTCTAATCAACAAATTGGTTGTCATGCGGTGCGCTCCTCCCAGAGGCAGCCTATCGTCTGCGGCACGGCGACGGCCCCCTGCAGGTCCGTGTACGTAACTACCGCATAATTGTATACCTATTTCAAGATAAATCGTATCCCACATTGACAAAAATATATCTTGATCGATAAGTTGCGGGAGCTTAGGGGGATGCGATGACCAAATCGAGTCGAGCCGAAAACGTCTACTTGTCGCTGCGTCGCGCCATCATTGAGCAGGCGCTTCGCCCCGGTATGAAATTGCCCGAAGACGCCATCGGCGAGCAGTTCGGCGTTAGCCGGACCAGCGTACGAAACGCGCTTGTCCGACTGAGTGCCGAAGGCCTGGTGGAGGTGAGGAATAATCGCGGAGCCTGCGTCGCCGAACCGACGCTCGAGGAAGCGTTAGATATATTTTCCCTACGACGCTGCCTGGAGCGCGAGGTAGTGGACCGGCTTTCGCGAAAGATCACACCCGCTCAATTTGCGGCACTTGAGGGCCACGTCAAACTTGAAAGGGACGCAGTAGACACGAGCGGACCATTATCGATACGGCTGGCGGGCGAATTCCACATTCTGCTGGCCGAACTCACGGGATCGAAGCCGCTGACCCGTTATGTCAGCGAGATTGTATCGCGCTGTTCGCTGATCCTAGCCTTGTACAGCCGTCCGCACTCCGATCAGTGCGGCGTCGACGAACACGTCGAAATCATTCAGGCGCTGCGCCAACACAATCCCGAGCGCGCCATGCATGCGATGGAACACCATCTCGAGGCACTCGAGGCTCGGGCGCAAATCAGCGATCAAACTGAGCCCGACGTTCGCTCCATCCTGAGTACATACGCTCAGGCAGGGTGACCAACTCTCAAGCAGCTTGGCAAAATTCAGGAGGATATAATGCTCAACCCCCAACCCGAGCCGGTGGGGCAGCGGAGCCGCGTGAGCATCGACTTCGCCCGCATCTCGGCACGCGAACGCTACAAGCTGCTGATCGGGGCAGTGGTGCCTCGGCCAATCGCTCTGGTGACCACACGACACCCCGACGGGACTGTCAATGCTGCGCCCTACAGCTTCTTCAATTGCCTCTCGGCCGATCCTCCAATCCTAGCCCTGGGTGTGGAGAACCATAATGATATGTCCTTCAAAGATACGACGCTCAACATCCGACTGACTGAGGAATTCACAGTCAACATCGTGGACCATGCGCTGGTTGACGCCATGAACGTCTGTGCCGTCCCATTTCCTTCCCACATTGACGAACTGGCCGAGGCCGGACTGACGCCTGTGCCCGGTGAGACGGTCCAATGCCCCTACATTTTCGAAGCGCCTATAGCCTTCGAATGCCGCCGACATTTGACGCTTGGCCTGGGTAAGTCGCGCGAGATTGTCCTTGGTCAAGTTATGCGGATGCACATTCGTGAGGATCTTGTTGACCAGGAGCGTTTCTATATCGATCAACTCGCGCTAGACGCCGTCGGCAGAATGGGTGGACACGGTTATTCGACCACCCGCCACCAGTTTGACCTGCCAACGATGTCGCATGAGCAATGGTTGGCAATGAGGCCTATGCCAACCAACACCGATGGATAGCGCCCTGATCGCGCAACGCGCTCGTCGCTTCAATCATCCTTCCTGATCGGGCAGAGACGCTGCCTGCGGCCAAGGACCCTGCCGATGCCGGGCTGGGAGAATATTCACTGCAGCTGGGCTACAGCGCACTGGAAGCTGTTAAAACCCCTTGCGGCAAAGGGTTTCAAGATCCGCCTTTGTCATTTCCTCGATGCCGAGCGCAGGAAGAATATCATTATCTCCCTTGAGATCCCGGCCATAAGCCGCCGACAAGATGGAAATTCCGGATTCATGGAGTGTCGCCGGATTTCCGCTGATCTTCCCCAGAACGGCAGTCGGTAGCAGGCCGAACGGAACATCCTCGAGAATATAGCGGCTCTGGATGGTTGTCGGGCCAAACCCGCCGCGGCCTAGACGATCCATCTCCTGGTTCATTTCCGAAACAGTGCCCATGGGGACGTGGAACGACAATGAAAAATGTTCCTGGACGGTACGAACCGCGATACCGAAATGGGCAGCGATGGCCAACCGTTCGGCATCCAGAGCCTCGATCAAGCGACCAACGGCAGGAGTGACATTTCCCCCCTGGCTCCACTGCTCGGCCTTCTCCATGCGTGTGAGATTGAGAAGGGCAATTCCCAGATGGTTCTGCGGATTGAGGTTGCTGAGCGCAATCGCCAGCAGACCATCCCGCTTGACGAAACGATCGCCGAACAAGGCTGTGCAAAGCTCGTACCCTTGGTCGAGCGCATCGAAAGGCAGCGTCGCAACGTCAAGCTTCTGGCGAATGGAAGTGACATTGACTTCGGTTGATCCGAGCTGGCGACCAGTCAGTAGTGTTGTGCCCCAAACGACGATCGGCAACCTGACCTTGCGCTCCGTCAACCGCTTCCAGAGATACAGAGCCCCGAACGAACTATGCGAACTGATGATGACCGGAATTCCATCTGCCAGATGAGGGACGGCGGCGTCCATCACCATCTTGTGGCCGTAAGCCGGAAGCGCGATCACCACCACGTCCGCGTGGTCGATAGCATCTCTACAATCCTTGGCAATGCGCACCGGCACCGTCGCCTCGATGTCCCCCGTCGCCTTCAATAATTCGCCAGTAGCCAACGTTCTGGTGCGGTGTCCCGACGGTGACCAAAGTGTTGGCGAGTGTCCCGATTGTGCCAAATAGGCCGCAAGGCCATAGGCAATTGCTCCGGCGCCCAGAATACTCACGCGCATAACATTCCTCCTGTTGCAGGCTTTATAGTTCGAGAATCCTTGCCGTCCCCGCCTACAAGTTTTTTCATCACGAGGTTCCAAATTGGAGTCACGTGAGTTGCCCCCAGCCGTTTCGATCAAGGGCTCCGGCTCTGAGCCGGCAAGCGCCGCTGGGAACATTAGTTTCCGCTTGACATATATCAAAAATGAATGAGACGATGTCAATCATACGGATTTCACATGTAGGGAGAATATGGAAACTCGGGACCTTCAGACCTTCCTCGCGGTTGCTGCCAGCGGCAGCATTACCAAGGCGGCTGACATGCTCGGGCGTTCCCAACCTGCGGTGACACGCACCATTCAGGATCTTGAGGCAGAACTTGGCTTCGAATTGCTGCACCGGGTCGGTCGTCGGGTGCAGTTATCTGAAGAGGGTGTCGCATTTGAAGAAGAAGCGCGGCGACTGCTAATGTCCTTCACCGAACTCGCGGCGCGGGCCAAGATGATCGCCGCCGGCCGGGGTCGGATCCTGCAGATTGTCACAACCTCTGCGATCGGCACTGGCCTAATCCCGACGGCCATGGCCGAGCTCAAGGGTATCGAGCTTCCGCACGAGACACATCTCGGACAGTTTCTTCCCTCCATCGTCGCCCAGGAAGTGCGCAGCGGTCGTGCCGAGATCGGCTTTTCAAGCCTGCCGCTCGATACGCCCGGTCTGGATGTCCTGCGGCTCTATTCGGCGCCCGATGTTGCCGCTGTGCGGGAGGACGATCCGCTGGCAGAACTTGATGTCATACCGCTTTCGGCCTTTGCCGGCCGTCGCGTCGCTACGTTGCTCAACCCGCTGCGTTTCCAACTGCACGTCTCCAAGGCATTGGCCGCCAGGGGCATCGACACCGGGCCAGTGATCCGGACGAATACTGCCTATGGCGCGTTGCAGCTTGTGCGCCGGACCGGCGTTGCCGCTGTCATTGATCCCCTCACCGCCTATGGCGTGGCCTTGCCTGGGGTCGCCATCCGCCCGATTGACGCGACCGTTCTCTTTTATTGGGGGGTTGTGGCTGCCGCAAAACGTCCCCTTCGCCCAGTCGCGCAGGCGCTAATGGATGCGGTCGAAGCGGTGGCTGAACGATCGATCGTCGGCTTCAAGAAACTCGATCCGGCCTTGGCCAGCCAATTGGTGAACGATCCCGCGTCGGGCGCAAATAACGGAACTGGAATATGAAGCATACTCCTACCCCGGCAGCATCGACAGGCCTTGCCGCGCTCGAAGCACAGCTGGCGCAGGATCTCGACTTCCTCGAACTGCCTGCCAAGCCATGGGTCCCCGCGCGTTCGCACGATGGTGTTCCTGTCCGTGACGTCGTGGTGATCGGCGCCGGCATGTGTGGACTTGCTGCCACGGCAAAGCTGGTGCTGACGGGGATAACCAATGTCGTCGCCTATGATGCGGCGCCTGCCGGGCTCGAAGGGCCGTGGGTAACGTTTGCCCGCATGCAAACGCTCCGGTCGCCGAAGACCCTGCACGGTCCGTCGCTCGGCCTGCCGCAATTGACGTTCCGCGCCTGGTTCACGGCGCAATGGGGCGTTGAGGCCTGGCGGTCGCTGGACAAAATACCCAAGGGCCAGTGGATGGATTACCTGGTCTGGTATCGCAAAGTCCTTGCTCTGCCAGTGCGCAACAGCGTGCGCATGACCGGACTCGCACCCGTTGGAGATCTGGTTGCGATCGACATCGAGGGCGCGGAAACAGGTCGGGTTCTCACCCGTCATCTCGTTTTGGCCACAGGCCGGTCTGGCCTGGGCGGTTTTGCCGTGCCCGATTTCCTCAACGGGATCGATCGCGCCTATTGGGCCCATTCTGCCGACGACATCGATTTCGATGCGCTGAAAGGCAAGCGTGTGGCAGTTATTGGCGCCGGTGCCTCTTCCATGGACAATGCTGCGACCGCACTCGAGGCGGGCGCCGGCTCTGTCGACATGTTGATCCGGCGCAAGGAGATGCCGTGCATCAACAAGCTGACCGGCATCGGCAGCCCGGGTGTTGTACTCGGCATGCATAAGTTGCCCGATGCCTGGAAGTGGAAGTTCTTCGACTACACCGCCTCCACCCAGACGCCGCCGCCGCGTTCATCCACGCTTCGCGTGTCTCGCCACGCGAATGCCCGGTTCTTTCTCGACTGCGGCATCGTTGCGGTAAGGGAAGATCCGGAGGGCCTGCTGATCGAAACCACACAAGGGCCGATGCGCTACGACTTCCTGATCGCGGCAACCGGTTTTTCAAATGACTTCAACGGCCGCCCGGAATTCGCGGCGATCGCCCCACATATCCGCACCTGGTCGGATGGCCGATATAGGCCGGATATGGGGCCGGGTCGTGCAGGCATGTCGGACGCGCCGGATCTCGGTCCTGCCTTCGAGTTTCGCGAACGCGTCCCCGGCTCCTGCCCGATGCTTGCACATATCCACTGCTTCAACGACGCCGCCATGCTGACGCACGGCAAGGTCTCCGGCGACATCCCGGCCGTCAGCGCCGGTGCCGACCGTCTTGTGCGCGGCATTGCCGCATCGCTGTTTGCCGAGGATGTCGAAACCCACTTCGCCAATCTGATCGCCTACGACACGCCCGAACTTCTGGGCGACGAGTGGGTCGATTCAACACCCTTGTTGCACAAGGAGGCCGCGCTGTGATTGACGCAATGGACAAGGCAGCGGGTCTTTCACCGGACGATGCCCTTTTCGCTGCACGGCGGTTTCGGCCCGAATTCGTGCGAGGGGCCGAGGAATGTCGCCTCTCGGTGCTGCACCCGGCAAACGATCAGGGGCTGGCGCCGAATTTGCGTGTTGCTCTTGCCCGTCGCATGGCCGCCCTGAATGCCGATCCGGTCCTGGTGGCCGAATATGATGTTCAGCTGGATCAGCTTGATCCGACAGAGCAGCTTCTGGCTGTAGCCCAGGGCGAGACGGCTCTGGAAGAACCATTGGCGACTATCGCCCGGCACGCCGACCTGGTCACGATGACGCCAAAAAAGGCCGAGGCGAGCGACATCGCCCTGCTCGCCCAGGCCGGATTGAGCAATCCTCAGATCGTCGCGCTCTCCGAACTGATTGCCTTCGTCAACTTCCAGACGCGGGTAGCGACCGGCTTGCGATTGATGAGGTCGGCATGATTTCCTCGGTGCGCCTGAAGCCGCTGAACTGGCAGCCATACATCGCGCCGGTCAAGCTATCCGAAGCCACGCCGGAACAGCTTGAAGCGATGAAGGTTACGCCTTCGGCCAAGAAAGTTTCGGAATATGTGCGCACCCTTGCGCATGACCCAGAGAGCTATCTTGCCCGCACGGTTCTGTTCAACGCAATCATGTATGTCGAAGGCGGGCTCGCCCGTCCCGACCGCGAACTTGGCGCATTGGGGGCCTCGATCGTCAATGGCTGCAAATTCTGTGCCGTTGTCCACGCCCGCCGGCATGCGGAGTTGACCAAGAGCGACCAAGTGGTCACCGCACTTTATCTCGACAAACCTGAAGCGCTCGGCCAACGCGATGCGGCAATCTACAGCTTTGCCCGCCGCCTGTCGGCGGCGCCGTCGGAAGCGACGGCAGACGACATCGCCGCGCTTCGATCAGTTGGCATGGATGACCGCGAGATCATCGATCTGATCCACGCCATATCGATCTTCGGCTGGGCAAACCGGCTGATGCACGTTCTCGGCCATGCGGAGAGCGGGTGATGATGTCGCATGCGGTCAAGGCACTCCGTCCCACACTGTGAAGGGCACCAACCAGAATGCTTGAACTCAAAGATATAAAGCTGTCCTACGGAAGCACGCAGGTTCTGAACGGCGTCAATCTCTCGGTAAAGCGGGGTGACGTGGTGTCGATCATCGGCCCCAGCGGCACCGGCAAGACCACGTTGCTGAAATGCATCAACTACCTTGCCAAGCCATCCTCAGGAACCATCGCGTTCGATCAGATTCGGATGGATTACCAGCGTGCCGACAAGACCGCTGTCCAGGCGATCCGCTTGCGAACGGCGATGGTCTTTCAGCAATTCAACGTCTTCAAGAACATGACGGTCCTGCAGAACGTGATGGATCCCCTGGTGATCGTGCAGCGCAAGTCCGCAGATGAGGCGCGGGAGATCGCCTTGCGGGAGCTCGAGCGGGTCGGCCTCACCCCGAAGCGAGATAGCTATCCCTCCCAACTGTCGGGCGGCCAGCTCCAGCGCACCGGCATCGCGCGCGCCCTGGCGGTTCGCCCCGACGTGATACTCTTCGATGAGCCTACGTCATCGCTGGATCCCGAGCTCGTCGGTGAAGTTCTAAAGGTGATCAAGGATGTCACCTCGTCAGGGATCACTTCGCTGCTTGTGACCCACGAGATGCAATTCGCAAAGAACATCTCCAACCGGATCGTCTTCATGGATCGTGGCGTGGTTGCCGCCGATGGCAGCCCGGCTGAAATCTTCGATGCACCTTCCAGCCCGCGACTTGCCCAATTCCTGCAGTCGGAACTCGCTTTTCAATAGCTCAACAAGAAGGGAACCTAAGAAATGTCTGCAATCACATCCAGTTTTTCTCGCCGCTATGCCCTGGCCATCGCTGGCGGCATCGCAATTGCCCTTGCAACAGCGGGGATCAGCCATGGCCAGACCGTTCGGACGATCAAGATCGCCACCTCTGCCGAATCCAAGCCGCTGGCATGGGGCGCGATCGGCGTCGAGCCGCAAGGCTATGAGCCCGATCTTCTGAAGGCGATCAACGCAAAGCTGCCGCAGTATAAGTTCGAAATGGAAGGCGTCTCCGACATTGCCCAGGAAACTGGCCTCGCCACGGGCAAGTACGACATCGCGGTCGGTGGCTACTACAAGTCGCCCGAACGCTCCAAGCAGTTCCTCATTCCGGAAAATCCCATGGGCGCCAGCCTGATGAAGATTTACAGCAAGAAAGACAGCGGCATTAAGGAAATGAAAGACCTGGTCGGCAAGAGGATCGTTCCGACCACGGCCGGCGGTGGAACCTACAAGTTCATCATGAATTGGCAGAAAGAAAACCCGGAATACAAGCTCGATGTCACGGCATCGAGTGCCGGTATCCCCTACCCGAACCGGCTGGACGAAGTTCAGAACGGCAAGTTCGACGCTCTCGTCCTGCCGTCGAATCTCGGTGAGCAGACCGTCATCGAGCAAAAGAAACTCGATATCGTGGCGTCCGAGCCAGTGTTCAGCAACAACACCTACATGCTGATCCACCGATCTGACGAGAACAAGGTTCTGGCCGACGATGTGAACAAGGTTCTCAAGGAATTGAAAGACGACGGCACGATCGAAAAGCTCTCGCAGAAGTGGTTCGGCGAGGGCATCGTCCAGTACATGAAATAGCACGGCCGTCGGCGACCATATTCGCTAGTCAGCGGCAAGGCTGAATTGCAAGAAGGAGCGTTCAAAGTGGATGTATCTGCTATGATTCCCGAGTTGCTCTCGGCACTGCCGCTGACGCTCGCCATCACGTTTACAGCCCTCATTTCCGGGTTCTGCCTGGCTCTCATCGCGACAACCCTCCGGGTCCGCAGGGTGCCAGTCATCAGTCACCTGGTGGACCTCTACGTGTCCTATGCCCGGAGCGTTCCTGTCGTACTGCAGTTGTTCGTCGCGTTTTATGGGCTTCCGCTGTTGGTGATCCTGTTCGGCGCCAAAGATTTTATTTCGGCGACAATGGCTGCCATGGTGGGGTTGAGCCTCTACCACGGCGGCTATCTGTCGGAAGTCATGCGGCCTGCATACCTGGCCGTCGATCGCGGCCAGCACGATGCGGCCGACAGCCTTGGATATACGTTCCGACAGAAAATTACTCGCGTCGTCGGCCCGCAAGCGGTGCACTTCGCTTTGCCGGGCTATGGGAACTCCGTCATCTACCTGATCCATAACGTTGCGCTGGTCATGTACATCGGGGCGGCCGACGTCATGGCGACTGCGCATCTGATCATGGAGCGAGACTACAACCAATTCCAGTTCGAAACCTATCTCGTCCTGGCGGTCATCTATTCGCTGATGTGCCTGGTCGCATGGCTCATCGTGCGCTTCTTCGAGCTTCGATCACCGATGCAAGCGCCTGAGGCGACGCCAACAACCCCGATCAAGAACCAGCTCCTCGCGAGCGTCTGACGTAAGGGTATTCAACCATGTTTGATACCGATATTTTGCTCCAGGACACGCAGGAAATTCTGAGTGCCGTACCCGTGACGATTGGAATGGCGCTCATGATTTTCGTCCTGTCGACGATAGTCGGCAGCATATTCGCACTTATCGAATACAGACGGGTACCGGTGCTGCGAGAGCTCATCATGACTTACAAGATCGTCTTCAAGGGCGTTCCGATGGTCATCGTTATTTTCCTCGCCTATTTCGGTCTGCCGCCCGCATTCCAGTTCCTGTTCTCATTGCTGGGGATCAACTTCAACGCCCACGAAACCCCCAATTGGGTCATCCTTGTAGTTGCGATTACCGGCTGTGTCGCCGCGTTCCAATCGGAGATTATCAAGGGAGCCCTGAATGCATTCGACACCGGTCAGTCGGACGCAGCCCATTCGCTGGGCTATACGGGCGGCCAACTGTTCCGACGTATCCTATTTCCCCAGGTGGCCCTCACGGCAATTCCTGACCTGACGACTTCGATGATGGTCATCATGAAGGCCCTTTCTCTCGGATTCGCCATCGAGGTTGTCGATATCTTCGCCCAGTCCCAGTTGACCGCCGCGCTGAACTACTACTACCTCGAAGCCTTCGTGATTGCCGTCGTGATCTATATGGTGATTGCCTATATCGTCACACAGATTGCCGACAGGCTGGAGCAGGCGCTGAGGGTGCGGACATGAGGTGGATGTGGGATAGAATCGTCAAGCTTCGGATATCGAGCCGTACCTTGGAGGCAATTCTGTTGGCCATGAAAAGCCCGAGGAGAAGCCCAAGTAGCCGATGTATGTATCGATAATTTTGAGTGCCCGCCGGTCGACCCCATGCCGCCTGGAGCGTGGGCAAATAGACTGAGCTTGCATGCCGACTTGCATTCTCTATCGGCAGCTGCAGATGACACATATTTGTTGAGGTGGGTTCTCCCCCGTCTGGAGGGCTTCCCCTTAGCGGGCGCCGGGCTTTGGACGACAACGAGCCCGCCCGCAGTCTATAGTATGATTGCGATCAGCGTCGCCCTTACGATCTTGCGCGTGACGCTAATGACATCGACAGCGCCGATAAATTGGGTGTCAACGCCAACCGCAGCCACGCGCCAAAGATTCCCCCAACCCTTGCTACCCAAAATCCGTGTAGAACATCGGGCGCTGGCACCAGGCCCGTTGTCAACGTCAGCCCAACTGCCTCAGCGCCTTGACCTGCTCCACCGCAACTTTGATAAGCCGAGGTGTCAGTTGGCGCGCCGTCTCGAGGAGCTCGGCCTCAAGTTCCGCCCGCTCGCGCGAAAGCGGGCGTGTCTTTTCCAGACCATCAAAAAAGTCCATCAATGGCATCTTGAGGATGCGCGCTAACTCGGCAAGCGTCTCAATGCTGGGTAGCTGTTTGCCGCGTTCGATATTGGAAATGCTCTCAGGGGTGCGCCCAACACGGTCAGCCAACACTTCCTGGCTCAGCTTCGCCCCGCGCCGCGCAGCCTGAACTCGCGCACCTATAGCCTGCTTTAAAGAGTCGCTCATACTTGAAGCGTGACTTCGGCATTTCTCGTTGACAACGAAGTCAGCTTCAGCATTGGTCATCATCATGAAGTTTACTTCAAGTCACGTCAGAAACATCACCGAACCAGCGGTGACCGCGTCCAGTGTGAAGCCGGCACATCCTTTCAGAAAGAGCGTCATACCCGAATGAGTGCATTGCTCCTATCATCCCTGCAAGACATTGCCACGCCGCTGCGTCGACACCCTCTGGTGCGCAATGCACCGAGTGTCGGAGAGTCTCCCACCAGCGTCTCAGCGCCGGCTTATGACGAGCGCTGGCTTCGCGATCTTCTATTTCGACATCCCGAACTCATCGTCGCCGACCGCGATCACGGCCTTGGAGATATCGTTCCCCTATGCTGCGAACTCCCTCTGCCTCGCGCGGGCGGGACAGTATTTGCGGACCTCCTGGGCGTTAGCAGAAGTGGCCGGCTGGTCGTCATCGAGTGCAAGCTTTGGCGAAATCCCCAAGCACGACGAGAAGTGTTGGCGCAGATCCTCGAATATGCCGCTTTGCTACGACACTGGAGTTTTGGCGATCTATCCTCGACCTTGAGGCGCAAGCTGACCTTGGTTGATCCCAACCCGATCTTCGCCGCGGCGAAGCTTCGGTGGCCAGACCTGGAAGAAGCTCCGTTCGTCGATGCGGTAACACGATCGCTAAGACTCGGAAATTTTCAGCTCATCATTGCCGGTGACGGCATCCGATCGGACACTCACGCGATTGCCGAGCACCTCAACGCGCAGGGCGGCGGACTAGCCCAACTCGCGCTACTTGAAATCCAGATTTGGCAAACGACTTCTGGAAATATTATCGTTATGCCTACGGTGCCGCTGCGGACCGAAGTCCTGCAGCAGAGAGTTTTGGTCGACCTCGGCGGTATGCCGCTCTATTTGGAAACGCCAGAACCTATCAGCGCCCCGCCCGCTGACACCATGGAGAATGTTGTCGATCCCGACCGAGTAAACCGGCGGGGCATCAACCGTGCATTCTGGCAGCGGTTCATTGATGAGGTACAGTTCGACCACGCAGACCAACTGGCACCACGCCACGGCGGCGACAATTGGGTGAGAGTTCCCCTGCCCGACCCGCTAGGATGGCTGACTGCCTTTCGGTCGACTGGCAGCAGAGCCGAAGTCGGCCTGTTCCTGACCTTCCGCGAAGAGGATGGTCAGGCTCTCTTTGATGAATTCCACAACGACATTGCAGAATTGCGCGGAGAAACCGGCCTTGATTTGGTCGCGCGGCTGAAATCGGACAGGCCATTTCATGCGGAGTTGGGCGTGTTTAGGCCAAGGTCAGACTTCGCAGACGAAGGCCAGCAGCTCGACTGGCTCTGCCATGCGGCTAATCGCTTTGTTTCGTTGATCCGCCCAAGGCTCAGCCTGATGGCGGAGGCTGCCGAATGACAAGGCTGCTCAAATGGGAACGGCTGGCCCTGGAGGGCGACTTCTCAACCATGCCCGCGCCCCTTAAGTGGGATCAATCCGGCCGCTTCGCCCATTTCCTCAACGGGTACGAGGTCGCCGGAGGAATGGACGCTCTAGCCGGCCTTGCCATCGCAATGTCGGGGCAAGCTCGCAAGACGGGCAAATGGCAAGGCAGCGCGCTCGACCTTTGGCTCAGCCTGTTCTTCCAGCAACGCGCCCATCGCCATACCCGATCAGAAGACAATGACCCAATTCTCGACGAACTGTGTGAAGCGCTTCGTGTGGCTCTCAATCAACTGACGCCGGAAGAGGCCAAGGCATTGGCTCTGCGGCTCAAACAGGAGGCCCTTTAGCTCAGCATTTTGCGAATCAGCTTGCGACGCTGAGGTCGCTGAAAAAATGTATTGGTTCGGCCTAGATATAGGCCAACAAAATATTTTGTCGGCCTTCGGCATCACTTTTGCCGAGCGACAAAATATTTTGTTGCAATCTCAAGTCGAGATAACACAAAAAAAAATGCATTTAGTTCAAGTTGCGTTCGATGGATCCGAAGATTTGGTATTTTGCGCCAAGTCAATGGTCGCTATTCTCTGGGTAATTCTCAGGAACATACCGATGTCGGTCGCTCCTGGGCTGGCATTCAGAGGATCTCATGGCCACCAACATCACCACAGTTTCGATCCACGCACTCACCCCTTACCGCAACAACGCTCGCACCCATTCCAAGAAACAAATCCGACAAATTGCCGACAGCATCGAAAAATTCGGCTTCACCAATCCGGTCCTGGTCGACGAGAAGAACAACGTCCTTGCCGGCCATGGCCGACTCTCAGCAGCGCGCCTGCTGGGATGGAAGGACGTTCCAACCCTCTCGATCAACCATCTCAGTGAGGCGCAGAAGCGCGCTTACATCCTCGCCGATAATCGGATCGCCGAGAAGGCCGGCTGGGACAAGCAGATCCTGGCCATCGAGTTGCAGGCGCTGGTCGATCTCGACTTCGATGTGAGCCTCACCGGCTTCGACATCCCAGAGGTCGATCTGATCATCAGCGAGTTCTCGCCGGACAATCAGGATGATGAAGCCGAAGGGGACGAAGCGGAACATCTGGAGCAATCGGCGGGGCCAGCAGTAACACGGCCTGGCGATCTATTCCTACTTGGCGATCATCGACTGCTTTGCGGCAACGCGCTTTCGGCAGAGCATTTCGATATGCTGATGCAGGGCGAGAAGGCATCCGTCTGTTTTACAGACCCGCCCTACAATGTTCCGATCGGCGGACACGTCAGTGGTCTTGGCAAGACAAGCCACCGGGAATTTGCAATGGCATCCGGCGAGATGTCCGACGATGAGTTCGCAAGGTTCCTGGAACAGTCGTTCTCACTGATTGCTGGGTCGAGCAAGCCGGGCGCTATCGCCTTCGTGTGCATGGATTGGCGTCATATCGCAGAGACCACATTGGCGGGTAAACAGACGTTCGGCGATCTGCTCAATCTGTGCGTCTGGAATAAGACTAATGCCGGCATGGGCAGCCTCTACCGCTCTCAGCACGAGCTGGTGCTGGTGTTCAAAAACGGGAAAGAGCCGCATCGCAACAACGTCGAACTCGGCAAACACGGACGTCACCGCAGCAATGTCTGGACCTACCGCGGCGCCAACAGCTTTGGCACGACGCGGATGGAAGAGCTCGAAGCCCATCCGACCGTCAAACCTGTCGCTCTGGTTGCCGACGCACTGCTGGACGTCAGCCGCCGCGGCGACGTCGTGCTGGACCCATTTGGCGGCTCGGGGACCACGCTACTCGCGTCGCACAAGACAGGGCGCCATGCACGCCTCATCGAGATCGATCCTCACTATTGCGATCTGATCATCCGCCGCTTCGAAAGGCATACGGGCAAGCAGGCAACGCTCGCCACCACGGGCGAGACGTTCGAGGAACTGTGCGAGCAGCGTGGCAGCCTCGAATCTTCCGACGCACGCGCCAAAACAGCGTCCGCGACCCCGGCGCCTGAAACTGTGGGAGGCCTGCTGTGACACGGAGAAAGAAACCTGCCGACTACTCGATAGGCTACGGCAAGCCTCCAACTGAAACCCGGTTCCAGAAAGGAATGTCAGGCAATCCGAAAGGGCGACCGAAAGGCAAAAAAAACATGAACACTATTGTACGTGAGACGCTCTTTGGGCCGATCCAAATCCAGCAGAATGGCAGGACGACGACGGTGACGGCACTCGAGGCCATCCTCCTCAAAATGCGCAACAATGCGCTTTCAGGCGATTTCCGGTCGGCGGCCCATGCTCTTCAGCTCGCATCACGTTGTGCCGAACTTGAGGAAAGCCGGCAACCCGATGCAGAGGTCGACGTGTTCGATCCGCAAACAATGGTGGACATGATGCGGGATTATCTCGACCACAAGGACTCGCCAGAGAACGATACTGAAGCCCGTTCCAAGACCGGCGACGAGGGAGACGAGGAATGAACGCTCCAATTCCCCTACCGGGCCGACCATCCTCTTCGCCCGTTGCACCGACTGCCCTTCAGCTGCTGTTGGGCGCGGCCCGCGATGACTTGGCGACCTTCGTGGCGCTGGCTTTCTCCGCTGTCGATCCAGGTGCCAAGTATTTGCCCAACTGGCACATCCGAGCGATTGCGCATCAGCTCGAGCGCGTCTCAGCGGGCAAGTGCAAGCGCTTGATCATTACGATGCCACCGCGATCGTTGAAGTCGGTCACCAGCTCGGTCGCGTTCCCGGCATGGATTCTTGGCCGCGATCCGTCGAAGAAAATGATCTGCGTCTCTTATGCTCAACCTCTTGCGGTCAAGCACGCCAACGACTTTCGAACAGTCGTCAACACCGCCTGGTACCGGTCGATGTTTCCGACCTTCAAGGTTAGCCCGCGCAAGAACACTGAAAATGAACTGCAGACCACGCTCGGCGGTGGGCGCCTGGCGACCTCGACCGGTGGTCAGCTAACCGGCCGCGGTGGCGACATCATCATTATCGATGACCCCTTGAAGGCAGATGAAGCGCATTCGGAATCGGCTCGCAATAGGTGCGCCGACTGGGTTCGCACGACATTGATGTCGCGCTTCGACAATCCCGCTGCCGGTGCCGTCGTCCTTGTCATGCAAAGATTGCATGTCGACGACCTGGCAGGCGTGCTTCTGGAGACTGGCGGCTGGGAGCATTTGAACCTGTCGGCGATTGCCGAGCAGAACGAACGCGTCCAGACAAGTGTAAATCGCTGGCACGATCGCAAGTTTGGCGACTTGCTCCACCCCGCGCGTCTGGGACACGCCGAACTGGACGGTCTAAAGCGCCTATTAGGATCACTCAACTTTTCCGCGCAGTACCAACAATCCCCTGCCCCACCGGACGGCAACATGGTCAAGAGGGTGTGGTTTCGCGACTACGATCCGCATCAGTTCGACCGTCGGTCGATGACCATCGTTCAAAGCTGGGACACCGCCCTTAAGGGCGACCCCTCCAGCGATTACTCCGTCGGAACGACATGGGCCAAGGACGACAACAACTATTATCTCCTTGATCTCGTGCGCGTCAGGGCAGCTTATCCAGACCTCATCAAGTCCGTCAAAAACTCCCTTTTGGAGCACGACCCTGACATCATCCTCATTGAAGATGCCGGCTCTGGCTCAAGCCTCATCGCCGACTTGGAAAGCCAAGACATCAGCACGACGGCGGTAAAAGCCAGAACCGACAAGGAAAGTCGGCTGTCACGCGTTGCCGCGATGATCGAAAACGGCAACGTCAATCTTCCGAAAGACGCACATTGGAGAGATGACTTCCTGCTTGAGGTGCTCGCATTTCCGCATGGCAGGCACGACGACCAAGTCGATTCCATGACGCAGGCGCTGATCTGGATGAAAGACGACAAGCCTACGGGGAGGTTCTATATCGGCAAATTTTGAAGTCCTGCTCCAAAATTTGGGCGCTTTCGCGAAATGTCAGCTTTGCGCCCACATAACGACGTTGAGCAGAACCCTGGCCCCATCCGAGGAGCGGACATTAAAGCGAACGGACGATGTAGCACGCCGACGCCGCTAGACGATCCGAGATACTGAGGTTGTCGGCTCAATGATCGCAGCTTGTAGCAGAGCGCGAAAGGCTACGGTCAGGACAGCCGCCGCGATCTGCACCCGGAGGGTTCGTTGCCATTGTTTTCGGGCGCCCACACCATGAGGTACGACCTTCGAAGCGTTCGGGGCTTTGAGACGCCCGCAACGCCGCCGTCGATTTTCTGCATTTCAAACCGAGACAAAACCCGAAATGTACGTCCTTAACGATTCATTGACTCGCGCCCCTTGCGATCTCTAAATCGGTTCTGAGGGAACGTTCTTGCACGTTGCGTTTTGAGGCGCTTGATGTTGAACCGCCTCGATCACCCAAACCTTTCCCCCGCTGATTTGCAGACCTGCAAACGGGTCTTCGAGCGGCTTTGTTCCGAGCGAAATTTCGACCATGCGAGCGAAGAAATAGAGCACATCGCTCCGGCGGTGATCCGTCACTTTCAAGAAGGCCACATGGATGAAGGCGATCTTTGGCTTGCCGTCCGAATGTGCTGCACATTTCGGGAGGCCTTGGCAATGCATCGCAGTGTCGGTCGGCTGGCCTACTATCAGGGCGCCCGACCTGGCTCGGATTTGCTGAACAGCCTGGCATAGACTTCGAGTTGGCCATGAAAGCTACGGCCGTACCGATACGCCTGACCGACGCGGCTGCGCGAAGACCCTATGACTAACCAGCTACCACCTCGCAGCTATTCTGAGGCAGGTAGCTGCTTCACGCTCTCTTGATTGAGGAGAGTTGCCAGCCCGATAATGATCTGCGGCATAACAAACGGCTTGGTGATCATCAGGCTGTTGGGCACTCCAAGCGACGGCCAGTCGTCCGCGCCATCGCCGCTCATGTATATCACTGGCATAGTGGGATTGACGGTTCGGAGGTGTCTGGCCACATCCCACCCGGTTCGGCCGTCTCCAAGCCTGATATCTGTGAGCAGAGCCGCAACTCGCTCCGGCTCACGATCAAAAATTGCAATGGCTTCAAGGCCCTTTGAGACGGGAATCACCTCAAACCCGGCCTCCCGGAGGGAGCTTTCGATGTCCAAGAGAATGATGCTTTCATCTCCACAACCAGTACGGAAACCGACGGCATTGAAAGGTATGCCTCCCTGAGTATTCCTCGGCAATTCAACGGCCGCAGGCCCGAAAATGCTCCTTAGACAATAACATATGTTAATGCGGCGAAAGCGGGCTGGGACTCGGAGGGCGCAGCCGAAAGGGAGGAGCCTCACGCAAAACAGTCATTTAGATAGGAACTTATAAACATATGTTATAGTTTGGAGGGTTCTGAGTGGTAGGTCATAGGGGAGCACGATTTGAGGTCTGACTCGAGCGTCGCCTTGTCCCAAGGCTTATCGGAGAGACAGACATCACAGAGGCGCAAGCCCTGGAGTTGATATCGCTTCTAGGAGCGAATTGGTCCTCCCTGATGCGGGAGGCCAAAGGCATCAAGCACAATCTAAGGTCACCAACCATGCCGCCCTCGAGAACATTAGCGCCCCCAGCAAGTTAGGGCCAACCCCAAACAGGTTCTTGATGGCACAGGCTCCCTCTTCGAACATTTTAATCCGCAAGCTCCAGACCATCTCGGAACTCGCACCGTCAGATATTGCGCTCTTGGGGAACATCTCGATTCAGGAGAAGGAATATCATGCCAACGAAGACATTCTGCGCGAGGGCGACAAACCGACCCTTTCCTTCGTCGTTCTGGACGGCTTGATAGGCTCGACCAAACTAACCGGCGACGGCAAGCGTCAGATTTCCTCCTTTTTTGTTCCGGGCGACATTCCCGACCTGCATGGTTTGCATTTGTCGGTCATGGATTCCACTTTCACACCTTTCATGCCGACGCGGGTGGGCTTCATGCGGCATGACGCTCTTCACGATATTTGCGACCAGCACCCTTCGATAACGAGAGTGTTTTGGCGCTCGACGGTGATCGATGCGGCGATTTATCGAGAGTGGGTCACCAACGTCGGGAGACGCGACGCCTATGCTCGTATGGCTCACCTTCTTTGCGAACTGATAGTCCGCCTGCACTCCGTGGGCCGCATTGAGGATCGTGTGGCCCACCTTCCGATCACGCAGGCTGCACTTGGCGACGCACTTGGGCTTTCCACCGTGCACGTGAACCGGGTGCTTCAGGAACTTAGACGCGACGGTCTGATATCCACCGTTGGCTCGCGTTTTCATGCGACCGACTGGGCAGGGCTCGTCCGCGCCGCAGATTTTGACTCTACCTATCTGCACCAAAGGGCTGCGCAAACAGGTGCCGATTTCTGAGCCTGCTGGCTCGCTCATAATCCGTTCAGCCAAGCCCTTCGCGATCCGCCGGTCACAGCTTGACGAACCCGACCGCAGACATAAAATAGCGACGGCATGACTTCTCAAAGATACGACCTCAGGAAGGAGCCCGACGAAACCTGGACGGTGTTTGACGTGTTCACTGGGCAGCCAGCAGACGCGTGGGGCGCTCCGGCGGAGTATCTTGACGAGGAGTATTCCCGCGATCTCGTCAGCGTTCTGAATCTTGTCGACCTGAAGCGAAGGGCCGCCCCAGGTAACCTCTAAGTACGACTGCCTAGGAGCGCCTGATAGCGTCGAAATTCCGCAAAGTCACCGTTCTGCGGGCGCCACCTGACATGGTGGAGAGGCTGAGCGGGCCGTGCTAAGGGCGAACCCGAAGCCTTAAAGGCGCTGGTCAATTCGCCGCCGCCATAGCTACCAGACCCGCATAACGTTGTTAATCCGGCAGCAGCATCTCCTCTTGGTCGGCCGCAGCCTCGAACAGTAGCCGGAAGTCACCAATCGGCATTTTGCCATCCATCGCAGACAGACATGCCTCCGCCGCCGACCGCCACTTTGGGCCACGGTTGGACCACTTCAATAGTTCCTCGGCGGCAGTGCCGATACGGCTGATCCCAAGGCGGAATCCCGGTCGGTCGGTTTTGACGTAGACAGGCGGGTTGAACCAACGATGGGGCATCAGGGTTCGCGCACGTCGAACGCGACGAATAGCTGCCAAATGGAGGCTGTATTGACGATCATTTCGACTAGTTGGCAGTCGGTTTCACGAAGGTCACGGCCGCGCTCGCGCACCAATGCAATGGTCGCCTTCACGGAAATTATGTCGCCCGGTAGATAGCCCAACAGGGCCTCGCGAACCAGCTCCTTGGCCGCTAGCTGCGCAGGCCAAACAGGTGCTTGAATGTCCATCCCATCCTCCCAGAGAGACAGAACCTCAATGACCCATTCTGTGGTGCACTTTCCGAAAAAGGCAAGGGCCGGAAACGTACAAAGCAGGTTCTGAAGGGCGCCAATCCCTTAGATCTGCGCCTTGCGCTTGAGGGCATTGCTGGGCGCTCTTGATCGTGCCGGCACACGTGCGGAGGGTCGGCATTTCGTATCTCCTAGCGGTTTGTTCGGCCCTGTGAGAGCCTGGGCCACTGGTCGGATTGAGGGTCGTGCCGGTGATCTGCCAAACATTTACCCGGACGGAGAATGCTCCCCTTCGAGATGTGTAATCCGAAAGATCGTCGGGTTACGGTCGCAAAGCGCGCCGCCAAACTGCGCCCACAAGCGTTCGCACTCTCTTGCCCTAGACTCGGGGTGCCCGGTTCGCCATAGAAGATCATGGCTCCGCGAACATCGTATCCAAGCACCGAAGCGTTGGCCACCAACTGAATGGCCATACCCAAGGTGATGGGACCGATTTTGGCCTCAGTTTTAGTGGAGAGGTCGACCACACCAAACACTTCCGCATTGACGCCTCTGCCAGCCAAAACGGCCGTCGAGATCGCATTATTCGCGGAAAGAAGCATTCGATTAGTCGCCCGTTGAAACGGCTCTACCAACTCTCAAAGGCAAGGTTTGCTCCCGATCACCCGACCTATCGCAGGTGGGGCGCCTTCGGCTGCAACAATCAACTGAATCAGGCGGCATCTCTCATTTCTGCGTCGTTGACGGGAAACTCCTGGAAAGACAGGCCACTCCGTCGAGCCCAATTCCGCTCAACATCGAGGAGTTCATTCTCACCAGTCAAGCCGTTCATAAACAGTCTGAGTACGTGTGCAGCTATGCGCTCACCGTCCTGCGAAGCAACACGTACACCGCGCTCTTTGCAGACCGTCCGACAAACATGGGCAAGCACCATAATATCGCTCGGCTCCAAAAACCGACCTGGATATAACATACCGTCCTCCCTGGGAAAGCTACATTGAGCTTCTGATTACATAGGGTCACCGGCAGCCACAATTAACTATGATAGTCGTTTACTCGACTCTGCAGAAATTTGAGCTGCCCACCAAAACGCATCGGGCATAGCGCCACTACGGCACCGAGGTACGGGCTATTCAGGACACGCGAGGTGCCTCCGAGCTTAGAATTTTAGGCAAGCTTCGCTTCTTCGCGTGAGAGATCCACCATAATCCGCAGGCAGTGCACTGTGAACTCTCCCCCGAAAGACCGATAGCAGCGGCGCAATTGTGTGGATCCGCGCTGTTTAGCCCATTCACTCGACGATGTTCAGGACGCTCGTTCTATGACAGCGACGCGCTTGGCCTCCCCTCATCGCTCCGCAAGCGGGGCGGGCGCCTTGATTAGTCATTTTTCTGGGAACCGTCGTTTCGCAGCGAAGTTCGGTACCGAAGGGACGTTCCGAGATGGAGTTGATCATGAAACAGGTTCTTTTCGCTTCAGCCATTATGGCACTGTCAACTGGCCTCGCCTTTGCGCAATCGACCACCACGACCACAGGCGGATCGTCGAGCTCGACAACCAAGACAATGCCGAGCACTACGACCGATCAGGGGACGGATTCGACCACCACGAGTGGAACGAACTCGAACTCCGCCAAGGACTGCGCTCCGGGTCAACAAACTGGTAGCGCCAAGCAGGCCGCGCCAGGTCAACAGGATACCGATGCTAACTCGGCTGCTCCTGGCCAGGTGAAGAAGACCACGGAAGGCTGCTGACCTGACCTGTCCCAGGTTGATGCATAGCGGTCGATTCTCAGGATGTCGCCGCATTGGAAAAACCCGTCGTGCTAGGCCGGCACGGCGGGTTGATAGCAGGACTATAGTCTTGCATTTCGCAGCGAAGGTCCAAGCTGTGCCAGTTGGTTCTCTGCTTGTCCAACGGCCGTTCCATTACATTAGTTAGTCGACATATATGTTATCGCCGCCTGCAATCTGTGCCATGTTGGTTCACCCTAGTGGCACCTGTTTTGCATCGCCCGCGACAGCAGGGGAAAACCAACACCCCAGCGAGTCCCGTTATCCCTGGGACGGCCTGCCGCTGCCGTGAATGGGGCGGCGGGCTTTTTTCTTATTCGATGAAACGAACGGTCATGCCGTGAGTTGGCTTCCCAAAGGAGGAGCCGATGAAAAAGGAAGGCGATGGGCGTGTAGACAAAGGCAATCAGCAACTGCTTGCCCGTCGTTTGTCTGAAGAAGTCGGCATTTCAGAACCTGAGGCGCGCGCTCTGATCAAGCTTATCGGCACGGACTGGAATTCGCTGCTTCGTGAAGCCCGATTCTTGAAGGAGCGTCATTAGAAGTCCGCCGCCTATTGGGGCGCCGGCGGCGGACCTGTTAAGCGGCTACATCCTTGGGAATCGACCGCTCGTAGGGTTAATGTGCCACTTGGAGGCCAGTTCCATGTAATTGCACAGCGGCAAGAGCATGCGACTTCCGCTTTATCCGGCATAGGCCATCAGGCATAATTGTAGCGACGCCATTGTCTAGTATCATATGGGGCCTGGTCATTAGGCCCACCCTCGTGCCCAGCATGGTCGGCACGGTCACTCACTCGATCCTTCGGCTGCTTGATCGTGCCGACTACTGCCGACGTCTGCTACTGCCGGTGGAAAGAGCCGGTTCCAAGGGCTGGTGCCCTGGCAATTCATGCCAAGCGACTTGGCGTAGGTCGCGCATGTCGACCTGCTGGCCGCACGTGGGGCAGGTGTAGAAATTCTCCCGCTCGTCGGCTGGCTCGCCGCCGTGCTGCCTGCCGGGGATGGGTGGTCCAAGGTCGGATAGCTTGGTCATCTACTGCCCAGCGCTTTTGCTTCTCGTTCTAGCGTCTCACGGTCGTTGCCGTGCTTTTTGATAAGTTCACGCACCTCGGGGATCGTAAGCTGAAACTTGCTGGCGAGATAACCGACCTCATATTCTTCGTCGCCTGATACCCGGTCGCGGTCGCGGAAATCACGCTTGCTTTTGTCGTCGGCCATTGGTGTTGCTCCTAGAGGTTGTTGATCCGCAACGCGCACCGGGTCGCATTGTTCATCCTTCTTGGAACTATTTTAGCTAAAGCTGATTGAATCGCGGGTGTGGGTCAGTTGATGCGTTTGAAGTTCATCAAGCCGATGGAGCCGGAGCTTGTCGATAACCCGCCAGAGGGTGACGACTGGATTCACGAGATAAAGTTCGACGGCTATCGCACGCAGATCATCAAGGACGAAGACGGCATCCGAGTGCTGACGAGGAGAGGGTACGACTGGACTGCACGCTACCAGATCCTTGCCGACCAAGCCGCCGCGATTGAAGCCGACGACTTCATCATTGAGGGTGAAGCCATCGTGGTTGATGAGGCTGGACGCTCCGATTTCCATGCGCTGCAGTCGGCGGTCAGCAGCCGCGAGACCTATCAGGACTATTATCTCGTCGCCTTCGATTTGCTGCACCTAAACGGCACGACCTCCGCAGCATGCCGCTCGAGGATCGGCGCGAGATCCTGCAGGGAATGATCGAGGCCGGCGGCCGCATCCAATTCAGCGAGGCGATGCCCGGCACGGGCGACGCGGTTTACTACCTTGCCGACCAGACTGGACAAGAAGGCATCGTCTCGAAGCGCCGGGACAGTCTCTATCGCAGCGGCCCGACGATGAACTGGCGCAAAATCAAGTGCTACGATGAAAAGGAGATGGACATCATCGGCGTTCAGCGTGATCCGGGCCAGGCGGCAAGGGTTCTTNTGGCTGACAACGGCCGCTATCTCGGCACCGCCAACGTCAATTTCAAATTCGACAAACGCAAGCGCCTCTGGGACCGCGTGCAGGGCAAGGTGGGCGGCCCTGTGCCGAAAGGCCTGAAGAGAGACAAGGCGGAATGGCTGAAGCCGGGTCTTGTCGGCCGCGTGAAGTTCCTGAAAGGTGAGGAGCAACTACGCCACGCGAAGCTGCTCGATTACCGGGAGGAGGAATAATGGCGGTCGCCAAGAAAGATCAGGAGCGCATCACCTATGCCTGGATGTATGGCTCCCAAGCGCGCAAGGACGGTAAGGAGCGCTCAGTGCCGGAGTATTGGGAAGAACAGGCCGACGCTTGGCTGCAGGGTTTTGATGACCATCCTTTGGCCGACGCCGGCAAGGTCAAGCCTGTCAGTGAGCAGATGGAAGCGGAAGTCGATGAGGCCGGCGTCAGCGAGCATTAGAGCGGCTTGCCGGCGCGCATCATGGCCCGCGCAATCGCGAGCTGCGTTTCCGTCCTGGCGTTCTCTTTCTGCGTCATGTTGTCGGCGGCGATGAGCCGTTTCAATGCCCGCAATATCTCGCCCCGCGTCCATCCCGCCTCTATCATGCAATCGACAATCGCCTGAAATCCGGGCTCCATTGCCTCCTGGCAGTCAATTGCCCGGTCCTGATATTCGTCCTGTCTCCTGGGTGGATTGATCATGCGCTGCATTCTCAGTTGGCGGGGCCTTTGGGCATCGTCTCGGACGTAGTTCCGTCGAGAAGATCGAGAAACGAGTGCATCGCCTTCACCATCATCCGCGCACCGTTTTCGTTTAATGTGAAGGATCGCTTCCCCTCATCAGTCAACAGCCCGACCAGGCAGACCTTGGGATTGTCGCGGTCGTCGATATCGATTGTGACGCCCGATACCCCTGGCAGCATCACGTCCTTTTGCTTCTTAGGCATCACTACGACAGCCTTGACTCGTTCTCACTCTGTTCCCATTTTGGGCAGGCCTCGATCCTTGTCAATGAGACGACCCTAAAATGTGTGGACGCGTTTTCGTAAAATCGACAATCCCGGACATGGTGCGGCGCTTCGAGTTCGCGCACCCCGGCGACATCGAGCGCTTGGGCAACGGGTTCCCGATCTGGAACGGTGCGCCCAGCCTGACCTATCCAATCATTAGCCGCGAAGAGCTTTCCACGAGCATGGCCGGTTTCGTTTCTGCGAAGTGGGGACTTGTTCCCGGCTGGGCGCGCGATGGCGGCGGCCGTCCGCCGCCTGTCAATGCGCGCTACGAGACCATTGCCAGCAATGGCATGTTCCGAAAGGCATATGCCGCGCGCCGCTGCCTGGTGCCTGTCGACGGCTATTTCGAATGGCAAAAGCTCGACCCTTCGGGCAAGAAAAAACAGGCTTACGCTATCGCCATGAAGGATGACGATCCTTTTGCCATGGCTGGAATCTGGGAAGAATATGCCGACAAGGCGACCGGCGAGTTGATCCGGACCTTCGCTGTCGCCACCTGCGAGCCAAATACGTTGATGGCGACGATCCATGATCGCATGCCGGTTATTCTGGCGCCGGCCGATTACATGCGCTGGCTCGGGCCGGAAACAGATCCTCGCGACCTCATGAAGCCCTATCCATCCGACCTCATGAAGATGTGGCCGATCGACAGCAAGGTCGGGAAACCAAGCAACAACACGCCCGACATCATCGACGAGATCGGTTTGGGGCCGACCGATTTGTTCGACGTCTAGAGATACTGATCGCCGTCGCCGCGGTGCTCATAGCAGAACCAATGTGATTCCCTGCGCGGCCGGGCAAAGCCCCAGCCGGCGACCTTGCCACAACCGTTACGCTCACATGTGTGGCCAAGCACCTTCACGTGGTCGCGCTGTGCCGGCGTCATGCCTTCGGCTAGTCTCGCTGGTTCGTCGCTCATGGCAGAAAGATTCCACAGTCAGACTTGACGGGCAAGGAAAATGTTCCTTTTCTGTTCTCATGGCACACGAACCGATCGACACGCTGGGCAAAGCGACCCGGCACAACATGCTTGTGAAAGCGGAATGCAGCTGCGGCAATGTCCGCTACTGCCGATCGGCCGACCTGATGATGGTCTACGGCGGCGGCGTCGATCCGCAGACGCTGAAGTTCAATTGCAGCCGGTGCCAACCTCAGATCAAGATCACGCTGCTGGAGGTGCATCCAGAGCACTTGCCGAAGCGTCTGCTGATCCACAAACCGATGAAGATCGACGGCAAGATCACCTGGCATACCGAGCGCTTCAAAGGATGACGAAGACCCTCGCCGATACGTTGGCCGCGCGCGAATGCCTCTATGTAAATTGCGGGCATGCTATGTGCTGCAAGTCCATCAAGCTCGACATCCATGCGCTGATAGATCGCCTCGGGCCAGATCACGGATCGATGCACTGGGACCTGGTCGGGCTTTTTGGCTGCTCGGATTGCAAGGCTGCGGGTCGCGACCATCGACCGGTGTTCTTCACATGTATTCCCGATTACGAGGGTCAGCAACGGAAGCGCAATCGCGAATGGGAGCCGACTTTCGATGGTGAGTAACAGGTAGCCGCGCGGCAGGGCATGGGAGCGTACCGGCAGCATGTGGAGTTGTTGGGCTGTGCGGCGCTGGCCAAGCAGACATCAGGTCCGCCGCCTAACACACACATGGCCATTCTTCCAGGCGCAGTTAAGGTGTGGTCCCGGAAGCCAAGGCCTGTGTGTGCGTCCGTCGGCCATTCCCTACGGTTGGGTAGAGTCATTGTGCTTGGCAATTTTCTCCAAGAGCTTACGTGAGGCTTCGAGGATAAGGCGTGTTACGGCGACTCGTCGGCAGGCTAGCCGCTGTGCTGGTCGGATAGCTTCGTCATGGCTATTTAGTGGTTTACGTCCGGCATGCGATGGTCTTAACGAGCAGTACGTATTCGGCCTCTGGCTTGCCGTAGGTGCCATTTGAGCAGGCCGCAAGGCCGCTGCGGTCCCTAATACGCACTTCGCCCCGCCGAGAATAGATGAGCCCGCGTCCTTCCAGCATTTGAAGCCCAACGGTAACTCCTGGCCGTCTTGCTCCAAGCATGACGGCGAGAAACTCATGGGTGATCGCAAGGCGTTCGCCGTGGATCCGATCGTCACACATCAGAAGCCAACGCGCCAAACGCTCTTCAAGGTTTGATTTGGCGTTGATCAGGGCCGTATAGCTGGTCTGAATGTGGAAGTAGTGGACATAGCGTAACAGGAACAGGCGCAATGTTGGGCTGTTCGCAAGAGCATCCTTGAAGGGCTCGGTTCCGATCCGGAAAGCGCTACCGGGCGACTGAACGTAACATTCATGCGGGGCATAGTCAGCGCCCATCACGAGCGCGGCACCGGTCATTCCCTCAAAACCGACAAGTCCAACCTCGGCCTCCTTGCCTGAAGCCGTCGCGACCACAGAAGCGATGCCGTCCTCCAGGAAGTAAACCGTCTCGATCTCTGAATCGGCTTTCTCTAAGGTCATCTTCAGCTTGAGGGCACACGGCTCAAGATGTGGCTGCAAAAGCGCCAGGTCACCAGGGTTAAGCCGACGCAGCAATTCGTTTTTATAGGAATCGTTCTGTGGATTGGTCATAGCTCAATCCCACTTGGGGCAAGAGCTTTCCAATCTCCTTGCCGTCCGCGCCCGTAAACACGTGCAGACGATTTGGCGAACTTACGCCCTCTGGCGCGCGATTGACAGTGAAATGCAAACTGATGCACGGCGTCCCCTCAGCCGCGGAATTACAAAACAGGGTGTACAAATTTAAAGGGTTGGAATCGTACAGAACTCTGCTTCGTACGAATCCAACAATTTGCGATAGCGGCCAACGAGCCGGCTTGATGTGCACCGGGAAGGAAGCAACTCTGGGGCGGCCTCGGTTTTGGCGGCACGATCAACTGGGCCGACGACAGGTTCTCGGCTTTCGGCGAAGCCATCGCCCGGACGGGCCTCAAAGACTTCGGTGACAGTCATGTACTGACCGGCTCGCTCGGCTTGCGGGTCAAGTGGTGAGTTGCTTGGCTCTTACAAGCTGATGTAGATCATCGTTGAGCGTCGGCTGTTTGGAGTTGCAGAGCTGAAGCTGCCATTCAGCTTCCGGCCCCAATGCTGCCGAGGAGCAATGCGCCTCTGAGGTGACCAGGAGTGAAGAAGCTATGCCAAACCCGCACGACGGGCGCCTTCTCTGATTGCAGCAGTGGCGACAGGATTGGTAACCGGATAGGTTCTGATGAACACCTCAGCCGTGAAATTCGGGAACTCGTCCTTCAGTCGCGAATTGATCCTGGCGACCTGAGGCGTTTCATTGAGCATCGCATGAGCCATTGCCACAAACAGAAGTGTGGCGGGCGAATCTGGCGCAGATTGACGTAGCGCGACCAGGGATTCACGGTAAAAGCCTAGAACGTAGCTGCATCGGGCAAGCATTCCATAATACCAAGGAACATAAGGATTTAGCCGGACCGCTCGCTTGGCCAGTTCGTAGCCACGCTTCGGGTCGCTACCAACAAGAGCAAGGCTACCCGCAAGAAAGGCAAGTGAGTCCGCGTCATTTGGAGCAGCCACCGACACTCGGTCATGTTCTTCGACAGCAGCTTCGACATCGCCCTGCAATGCCCGAAGATCGGCAAGCATTATGCGGGCGTAAATGTCGGCCGGATCGAGCGCCAGCGCTTGCTTGACACATTTGCTCCAGCTCTCGATCGAGCCGGAAAGGTTGTCGGTAAACCCGTTGATGGCTTCCACAGCATGCGCAAGTGCCAGCGCGGTCCAAGCTCTTGCTAGACCCGGGTCGAGTTCGATCGCACGCGCCAGTAGCCGTATCGCCTCCTTGTTCGACTCACGGGTGAAAAGGTGCTTCTGCTCAAGCCCAAGCAGATAGCAGTCATAGGCCTGCAAACTTGCTGGAGCCTTCCGACGAGCAGCATCGCGTCGCAGATTGGCGAGCTGACCGTGGCAAGTTGCAAGGACATTGATGACGTTTTCGGTCACGCTGTCCAGCATCGCAAACAGGTTGTTCGCGGAACGATCGTAACGCATCGTCCAGACATCGACCCCTGTGTGGGCGTCGACGAGTTGGACGCGGATGCGCACCCGCTGCCCGTCCACTTGAAAACTTCCCTCGATCACATAGTCGGCATTCAACTCTCGTCCGAGAGCTCGCACGTCAACACGCCGTCCCTTGTAGGAAAGCATTGTTTGGCGGGCGATCACCGCAAGGTCCCGGTAGCGAGAGAGATCAACTATGAGGTCCGCCGACAAACCATCAGCGATACGAGTCCAGCGTTCTTCTCCGCTTAGATTGTCGAACGGGAGAACTGCGAGGACCGGCGGACCCGGCTCGTCGGTCGAAAGACTTCCGGGTGGTGCATGGCTGCGGTCCTGCTGGCGGTGATCGGCAAGTAACCCAGCAAGCGCCACTTTACTGCGAACATCGAGCTTCCGATAAATGGCCGAAAGATGGGTCCGAACGGTGGTAGGCGCTATGAAGAGTGTTTCGCCAATTTCGCGATAAGTCATTCCCTCCGCAAACTTTGCCGCGACCATCAACTCCCGATCCGATAAGCCGGCGAGAGGATTGCCTACGGGGCGAAGCATCGTTCCATTTTCCTTGCTGCCGACCTGTGGCCAGAACCCGATGGCCTTACATCAGGATGAAAATACTACAGATGCGATATCGAAAACACTGCATTTGCACGATTCCATGCGACGGGTCAGCATCCTAGTCTCTGCAGGTGGGCAGGTTAGGTTGCTTGGCAGGCCTGGTCGATTTAGAACACGGAGGGCTCCATGACAAAGTTGCCTGTCTTGACCGTACTACTGGTGCTTTTGGTGTCGGCGGGGCCATGCTTGTCCGAAGGTACCCAAACCGACAGCAAACTGACTTCGGAAGAAACGGTGAAAGCTGCCAGCGCTGAACTGTATTCCGACATTCTCGTGCGAGCATGCAGGAACGGATGGCGGTATCCGCGCAGCTACATTGAAAACGGATTCAGGCGCCACCTGGCGGAGCTGAAACTGCAGCTTGTCGATCAGGGTTACACTGTCGTACCCGACATGACCGCGAATGATCCGCAGGTCCAAAGAACGATATCGAGGACCAAACGCCGTCTGGTTGGCTCGCGCCAATTCAGCTGTTCCCACCCATACTGGCGCGATGAATGACTCCAACGCGACGGTGTGCAATCTGATAGCCTGATTTCCGGCGGTTCTCCCCAGGTTGGAAGGATGGCGTTGACGAATGGCAGGTTGTTATTCCGGGAGGAGTGACACTCCTCCTGGGGCTGTAAACAACTTCATGGAATGACCGCTCTTCGGCTGCGTGGCTCCGCAAGCTGCCGATCCGCTCCCGGCCCAAAAGCCGAGCTAGCCTCAGTTGGCCCTTAGTAGGCGAGTGATAGCCCAATTTTCCTGCAACGAAGACCCGCTAGGCCCGCTGACCGACGAAGAAAGTGCGATTTCTCCTGTCGTTGATCTCCCTTGCAGCCGGCTGGCCCAGGATTGCCGGTGCAAGCAGTCGAACATACTATTTCGCTAAAACCTGGAACCTATTGGTGCACTGAGCCTTGAGTCGCGGTTCGGAGGGTGCATGAGTAAGGCAGCAAACGGGCTCTCTTTCGTCGAGTTTCAGTCGCCGACTCTGGTCGCAACGGCGCCCGAGGGCAGCGAATGGATTCACGAGATCAAGTACGATGGCTACCGCACTGAGCTGATCATGCAGCGTGGCAAAGCACGGGCCTTCACGCGCCGTGGCTACGACTGGTCGCATCGATACCGCCGGATAGTTGAAGCAGCGGCGGGCTTGCCGGTGAGGACCGCGATCATCGATGGGGAGGCTGTCGTTCTCGGCGACACCGGCCTTCCGGATTACCAAGCCCTGGAAAGAGAGTTGGGCAATCCAGATTCCGCGAGACTCATCTTTTATGCGTTCGACCTGCTGCACCTTAACGGGCGCGATCTTCGGCAACTGCCATTGGTGAAGCGCAAGGCAGCCCTGGAGAGGCTACTGGAGAACACCGCGCCGACACTGACCTATGCCGAACATCTGGAGGTAAGCGGCAAGGATGTGTTTCAACATGCCTGCCGGATGGGGTTGGAGGGGATCGTATCCAAGCGCGTCGATGCGACCTACGGCTCGGGGGTTCAGACCAGTTGGTTGAAGGTAAAGTGCATCAAGAGCGACACCTTCCCTATCGTGGCTTTCGTAGAGAAACTCGGTGCTCACCCGCGCCGCATTGCATCGCTTTATATCGGGCGCCGCGAGGGCAACCGACTGCTCTATGCCGGGAAGGCTCGCAGCGGGTACACCTTGAGCGCTGCGAAACTTGTGCGAGAGCGGCTTGACCCGCTGATCATCAGCAAGTCGCCTTTGTCAGAGCCGATTGTGAAGCCGAAAGCGACTTGGGTGAAACCACACGTGCTGGCCGAGGTCCAGTTCAGCGGCGTCACCGATCGCGGGGTGCTGCGCGAGGCAGTGTTCAAGGGTTTGCGCGAAGACCTCGTGCCAATCCCGGCCAAGCCTCAAGCGCCATCAAAGCGACGCGGGCCAACCCGGAAACATGGCGTTCCCAGTGAAAACATCCTGCAACTGCTGCCAGACGCTGTCTCGCCCTCCAAGGACGAGCTTGCGCGTTACTGGGAGAGGGTTGCGGATCATGCCCTGGTTCATCTCGGCCACAGACCGCTGAAGCTGGTCCGCCATGCTCATGGCGCGACCTTCTATCACAAAGGCGCACTGCCGCAGATCCCGGCGGCAGTGCATCAATTGCGGCTGCAGAAGCGCGAGGGTGGCGAAGGTGTGCGCGTGTGGGTGGACGACCTTGCCGGTTTGCTGGGACTGGTCGAGATGGATGCGGTAGAGCTGCATCCCTGGAACGCCACCGTCGACGATATCGAACATGCCGACCGTATTGTTCTGGACCTTGACCCCGGCGAGGGCGTGGAGTGGGAGCAAGTCATCGAGGCCGCACTGGCGCTCCGCGACATCCTGGAAGCGGAAGGGCTGGAGAGCTGGCCGAAGGTTACTGGCGGCAAAGGCATTCACCTGATGGTCCCGCTGGAGAGCAAGATCACGCACGACAGCGGCCGCCTCTTGGCCAGGTCCTTCGCCAATCGGCTCGCTGAAGCGCATCCGGACCGCTATCTACTTTCGGCCTCGCCGTCGGCTCGAACAGGCCGCATCTTCATTGATTACCTCCGCAATGGTCGGGGCAGCACTGCGGTGGGCGCCTTCTCGCCACGGGCGCGCCGCGGTTTTCCAATCGCCCATCCGGTGACCTGGAGCCAGGTTGAGGCAGCCATCCGTCCAGATGCCTTCACGATCGACCGTCCGTTCAGGGCGGCCCTCAGAAAAGCTGCGTGAGCGCAAACGCCGGAAATGAAGAGTGCTCGCCGGAGACATCCCGAATGAGATCACGTCGTGTCTTTGCCGGACCGGCCGAGTTCTATCCAGGCTGGCGCATGATCACTCGGCTTTTCCCAACCGCGCACGTCAGCGTCAACGCCGGCGTCACACAACCTGTCCGAAAGGGATGGGCTGACCAGAAGATGATCCATCCTCAGGCCGGAACTTCGATCATAGCGACCCTGGTAGGAGAAGTTCCAATAGGTGTAGACGCCTTTCTCCGGGTGGATGCGGCGGACGCCATCGGTCCAGCCGCCATCAAGCATTTCGGCATAGGCTTGCCGGCTCTCCGGAAAGTAGACTGCATCGCCTAACCAACGTTGCGGCACCACGGCATCGATCGGGGTGGGCACGACATTGTAGTCGCCGCAGAGAATGCTTGGGACGCCTTCCCTGAGCAGCAGCTTGCCGTAGCTGATCAGGCGGTCGAACCAGCGCAGCTTATACTCGAATTTCGGGCCAGGAGCGGGATTGCCGTTGGGCAGGTAGAGGCAGCCGACGACGATCCCATCCACCTCAGCCTCAATATATCGGCTGTGCGTGTCGTCAGGATCGCCCGGGAGCCCACGACGGCGCTCCAACGGCTCTTTTCCACGAGCGAGTATGGCTACGCCGTTGTAGGACTTTTGCCCGTGCCAGATTGCGCCGTAGCCGGCGTCCCTGATGGCTTCGGCGGGGAATTTCTCATCCGAGGTCTTCAATTCCTGAAGGCACACGACGTCATAGTCGGTCTGACCCAGCCACTTGATGAGCACAGGCAGGCGGCCGTTCACACCGTTGACGTTGAATGTTGCGATGCGGGTCATCAGGAGCTCTCTCCAAAACTCTTCACGCGGTATCAAGGTGAATGGCTCAGCAGTTGATCCCTCACTACGCTGCACAGGAAGACCGCATGCCGTCGGACCCTCTGCCATCAGATTTCGACATCGTTGATCCTCTCGGCTCCTTTTAACCGCCGAGCGTGGGGAAAGTTCAAGATGACAGCGATAGGATGAGTCCGGCCGAACTCGAGCGAAACTCTCAGGCAGGTGCGATGCGGCCCTCGACTGACTGAATGTCTGAAATGCGCCTCGAAGCCGACATCAAGAGTCGGCGTGCCGAACGTCCTGTCTGGCAGAGAGCGAACAGGCAGCTTACGGTATGATGATCCTCAGACGGGGCCGTTCGCGGCCCCTAAACTCGCGTTGAAAATCCTTGGCGCGCCATTGCAGTAGTGATGTCACCGCCTCCCGCAGTTTCATTGGTGGCGCAATCGTAAGGCCAAACGTCCAAAGAACTGCGCCTTGGGCAAATAGCCAAGGTCACTTATCAAAACTGATGGTTATGATAAATTCGCTCTCTCTGGGCGGAGTTTGGCATGAAGCGTCGACTGATTTTTGCAGTGTGCATCCTGATAAGTCAGGTGGCGGTCGGAAACGCCCAGACGGTTGAGACGGCGGTAGCACGCGCCCAGACGACTTCCGACAACAATATCATCCAGAATGCCGCTCTTTCCAAGGACTACACCACCCTTATAGCAGCTGTGAAAGCGGCCGGGCTGGTTGAGACGTTGGAGGGTAAAGGCCCGTTTACTGTTCTCGCGCCGACAGACGCCGCATTTGCAAGATTGCAGCAAGGTGCAGTGCAGGTTCTTCTTGCGCCCGAAGCTAAAAACGAACTCTCCAAAATCCTAAAGTGTCATGTGATTTCCGGAGATCTGAGTACCGACGCGATCCTCGCTGAGATAGCCGCGAACAACGGAGCCTACTCGGTCGACACAATCGGGGGATGCTCTCTCACTTTTCGGGCGGCAGGAAGCAATATTTCTGTAACGGACCAATTTGGCGACATTGCCAGTCTCGTTGCCAGCGACGTGAAACAGACGAACGGCTTGGTCTACGCGGTCGACAAAGTACTTTCGCCCGGCGCTCCAGACACCTCTCACGAAATTCACGCCTCTAGGATCTTTGCCGGACCGAACGAATATCCACCCACTAATTTCGCGGCTTATGGGATTCTGGCATTCAAATCGAAAGTTACCATCTACGACCAGGAACGGCAAAAGATGCTGTGCGAGGCGTTTGTGAATGCCGTCCTGCCGTCGTCGTCGCTCGTCGTCCCTACAGCGGCCCAAATGGTAACGGTATGGCCGATGGACAGCGCCGAGCATGCAAAGGCCGCAACCAACGCGAACATAACCAGGACCTGCGACGAAGCCCTTCAGGATTATGGACTGGCTGTTTCGCAAAAGGCAGTCCGCGATGCAGTTGCAAGCGGCGTTGCTGTCGACGGCGACGGGCCTTTTCTGATTGCGTGGGCACCGCCGACGCAAATCGGAAAGCCTGGTGCTGTGGTTCTTAAAGCCGACCTTTCAACAGTGACCGAATACAAGATGGCAAGTGACATCATGCACCGGTGGGTAGTGGAAATTGAAAACAGGCCCGAGCTTTGGAGATCGGGAACGTTCGATAGAAGCTTGATCGCAACAGCTCGCGAGTGGGCGGATCACTACGGGTCCCTGATCTTTTCAGTCGTCGGTGTAAAGTGACGCCCTTCCTAGATTTCATAGCCGGGTTCGGTGTGTCCGGAGTGGTGGGATTGGTGCTTGGGCTCATTGCGATGACGATCATTGCGCCAAACACCACTGGTGGAGCGTTGCTAATCATTTTTGTTGGGATAGCAGTGGGGATTATTTTCGGCGCGATTTACCGCTCATTTAGACCAGCTAAGACGCCACCCGAAACGAAACAGTGAAATTTGCTGAGTACACGAAACGCGCTGGACTAAAAAAAAGATATTGAATAAAAAAGCCGCCGAAGCGGGTTTTTCGTTATCAAATACTAGCCAAAAGCGCGGGGCCGAGGATCATTACCTCCGGCGGCCTGTCTGGAGGCAAAGCGCGGGAATATTCGAGGCCGCCCAGAGCGATCTGCAGGGCATTTGCTGATCCAGCAGAGCCGGGAGATCGGACTGAAGGCACGGATATTTGATGTGATTCTGTACCTCTTCTCAAGCAGCGTTCTGACGGTCGCTGGCGCAGACAGACCGTCAGAACGCCGATCATCACGATGTACGCTTTTGGACGCGGCAAATGTCGACCTTCTGGCCGAAATGAGGCGCATTGCAGACTGGCGACTCTGGGCCGCAAGCGGGAGGTCGGCTTTCGGGCATCGAGCTGACCTAAGCAGTCATTCAACTCATGGCCACAAGTAGCTCATACACGCTCCTCTTGACGCGGCGTGCCACCCTAGCCGATGTCGGGCTGATGTGCGTGGACGGCAGGACGTCCTTGACCACCGCTTCTGGCGCCGCCGATTGGCGAGCCGCCTCTCCATCATTTGCGATGGAACGGAAAAGAAACCATTCAGCATCAGACTGCCGCTTTTCGACGCACCTTTTCGAATACGTCGGAACGAGCGCTTGTCGCGCAGCCCACGATGCCCCCATTGGTGAACCGGTTCCATGAAGAGTCTGACAATACGCCACCGCATCCTCGTCAGTTTCGCTGCCGTTCTGGTGGTCATGTCCGTGATAGCCGTCATGGCGTACGCCTGGTTTCTTCAGGCGGGCCAGGAGGCGACTGAGGTCGAGAAGGGCATCCTACCGGACCTTTATCACAGCACCGAGATCATGACGGGCCAGATGGCGGCCCATAGTCTGCTTCAGGAATTTGCCCTTCAGGAAAACCCGTCGGACAGAAGCACGCTTGAAAGCGCGATCACGACCAATCGCGACCAAGTGCAGCGATCGATGGACGACTATGAGGCAACAATCGTCTCCGACATCGACAAGCAGAATTATGCACTCGTCAAAGAACTCGCCAACCAATTCCGTCTGGCTGAAACTGCTGTGCTGGACACAAGCCGGGCTGCCTTGTCGAAAGGTGAAACTCCCAATGAAAGCCCGGCCCTCAAGAACACCGTAGAGCCGATTTTTGTAAAATTGCAGTCCGCTCTGCAGGCCATGGTTGAGGATCATAGAGGCGAGGCAAACAGTGCGACCCAGCGGATCAGCTCGATCGTTAGAACGGCCGAAGTCGGTTTGAGTGTTGGCTTGTTGGTAGCCCTCGGGCTAGCCCTTCTTTTGGGTTACCAGCTGTTTCGCGCCATTACAGGTCCGCTCACCCGTTTGGTCAACGCGGTTCAATTGATGCGGCAAGGCGACTTCAGCGAACGCCTCGATCTGATGCGCCGAGACGAATTCAGTGTGCTTGCCGACGGCTTCAACGCAATGGCGGACGATCTCACAACCCTCATTGGTCAGGTTCAAAGGTCCAGCATACAGGTCGGCACGTCGATAACTGAGATCGCCGCCACCTCCAAGCAACAGCAGGCAACTGCGACTGAAATCGCAGCGACCACAACAGAAATCCGCGCGACAGCCAAGGAAATCTCCGCCACATCAAACGAGCTGGTCCGCACGATGAACGAGGTCTCCACAGTTGCCGAACAAACGGCTGCCGTCGCCGGCGGAGGTCAAGCCGGGCTGACCCGTATGGAAGAAACCATGCAGCAAGTCATGGAAGCGGCCGGCGCGATCAATTCCAAACTCGCGATCTTGAGTGAGAAAGCCGGCAGCATCAATCAGGTGGTGACGACCATCACAAAAGTCGCCGATCAGACGAATCTGTTGTCGCTCAACGCTTCCATCGAGGCTGAGAAGGCAGGCCAATATGGCCGGGGTTTTGCAGTTGTAGCGACGGAAATCCGAAGGCTCGCGGACCAGACGGCTGTCTCCACCTACGATATTGAGCAGATGGTCAAGGACATCCAGTCGGCAGTCGCGGCCGGGGTGATGGGCATGGACAAGTTTTCCGAGCAGGTCCGCCGGGGTATGCAGGAAATCCAGCAGGTCGGCGGGCAACTCTTCGATATCATTCAGCAGGTTCAGGGGCTGGTGCCACGTTTCGAAGTCGCCAATGAAGGCATGCAAGCACAGGCGACCGGCGCGGGGCAGATCAGCGACACGCTAACCCAGCTAAGCGAGGCAGCTCAGCAAACAGTCGAATCCCTTCAGCAATCGACGCTCGCGATCGACGAGCTCAATCAAGTCTCAGGCGGCATGCGAAGTAGCATTTCGAGGTTCAAGCTGCGAGCATAGCGAGTCGGCAGTAGGAGGTGACAATGCTATTCCTCGCCTTCAGCATGGGTCCGGATCGCTACTTGATCGATGTCCACCAAATTGAAGAGGTGCTGCCCTATTTCGATGTGAAAGTTCTTCCGGGTGCGCCAACTGGTGTGGTGGGTTTGGTCAGCTATAACGGAATACCCATCCCTCTGATCGATGTTACCCATCTTGCGCTTGGCCGGCCATCGGAGCGCCTATTGAGCACCCGGATCGTTGTGACGCGCTATCCGGCGCATGATGGCGAGCAACGCCTGCTGGGGCTGATCGCGGAACGGGTGACGGATACGCTCGAGCGACACCCTGCCGATTTCGCGCCGTTCGGACTTGAACAAGGAACCCCGCCCTATCTTGGGCCGGTGGCTTCCGATGGTTCGGAGATCATTCAGTCGGTCAAAGTGGAAGCGCTGCTTTCGGAAGAGATTCGTACCGCTTTGCTCCGCCAGGCCGCAATAGGTGATCAATGACCGGCGCAATAGAAAAGCTCCTGATGGAAACCATCGGACTGGACAGTGCCAGTGTTGGTCCGACAGTGGTTCGTCAGGCGGTCAGAGACCGGATGGAAGCATGCCGGATAACCAACCCTCAGGCCTATAGGGAACACTTGACCGTTTCCTCGCAGGAGCTGCAGGAGCTGATCAATGCGGTGGTGATCCCAGAGACCTGGTTCTTTCGCGACCGAGAAGCGTTCACGATGCTGGCGCGGCATGCGCGCGTGCACAAGCCTGCTCAGCCGATAAGAGTCCTGAGCCTGCCATGTTCAACCGGCGAAGAGGCTTATTCGGTCGCCATGGCGATGTTCGATGCCGGCTTTGAGGCGCACGAGTTCAAGATCGATGGCGTGGACGTCAGCAGTCGCAATATCGCCACGGCTGAACGCGCCATCTATGGGCGCAATTCGTTTCGCGGGAGCCATCTCGAATTTAAAGATCGCTATTTCGAAGCGGCTGAGGGCGGGTTGCGGCCTATTGCTGGGGTGCTGAAACAGGTTCGGTTCAGGGTAGGAAACCTGTTCGGCTCTCGCGCTTTCGGGCAAGAGGTGTATGACATCCTGCTTTGCCGCAATTTGCTGATCTACTTCAATCGAGAGCTGCAGGATCGCGCATTGAGCTGCCTGAAGGACCTGCTGGCCAAGGACGGACTTCTTCTGGTCGGTCCGGCGGAAGCAGCTCTTCCAAGGTTGCATGGCTTTATTTCCGCTGAATGGCCATTGGCCTTTGCCTTTCTGAAATCGGAGGCCGTCAAGACCACGGCGCCGAAAGTTCCGGCCGCCGTCCCGGTGCGGGCGCCAAGCCCGAAGGTCAACAAGAGCGAGCCTCTTCTTCCGTTCCGACCGACAATTGGCAATGAAGGCCGTAGGCAGGCTCCGACCAAGCCGCTTGCACAGGCCTCGGAAAGCCTCATCGCGGTTGAACGGATCGCCAATGCAGGACGGGTAAAGGAGGCACAGGAGGTCGCCCTGGCGCATCTCAAGGAATTCGGTCCTTCCGCGGAAATCTTCTACCTGCTGGGCCTCGTCCAAGATGCGGATGGTTCTGCACCCGAAGCCGCGCGAAGTTATCGCAAGGCGCTCTATCTCGCACCAAATCATCGAGAAGCTCTCGTCCATCTGGCCTTGCTGCTTAGCAAGCAAGGCGACCATAACGGCGCCGAGGCGCTGGCCGGCCGGCTGGGTCGGGTCCAGAAAAGGAGCGGCGGCTGATGGCGGCTTCGACAAAGATCGCTCAGCCGGTGGAGGAGATTGCAATCGACGACTGCTGGCGGCAAATAGGCGTACGGGGCGACAAGTCATGTCCGCTACTGGAGCAGCATCTCCACTGCCGGAATTGCCCGACCTACAAGAAGATTGCACGACGCCTTCTTGACCGTGCAGCGCCCTCGGCATACCGCGGCGAATGGCATGATAACGCTGATCGTGCAGGGATCCATTCGACAGACAGCGACGCGCTGCAGACGGCCGTTCTCTTCCGTTTGGGGGACGAATGGCTTGCACTGCCGGTCGGTATTTTTCATGAAGTGGCTGAATCTCGTCGCGTTCATTCACTTCCACACCGCAGGAACAGTGCACTGCTCGGTATTGCGAATGTCCGTGGTGAATTGCTCATTTGCCTGTCCCTGGCCGAATTGCTCGGGATAGACGAGCGCAAGGAGGGGGAACAAGGCACACGCACCAAGGTATTTCGCCGCCTAGTCGTGGTAGGCGAGCACGACAAGCGGGTTGCTTTTACGGTTGACGAGATCCACGGCTTACATCGGTACCAAGAACGCGACACTCTCGATGTTCCGGCCACGATTGGCAAGGCAGTGTCGGCCGCTACAGTTGCCGTGCTGCCGTGGCAGGGACGAGCCGTTGGCTGTCTCGATCCACGACAACTGCTCACGATGCTTGACCGGAGCATCGCATGACAGATGGAGACTTCAGCCAGGTTTCGATGCTCACCCTCTTCCAGGCCGAACTGGAGACGCAGTCACAGGCTCTAACCTCTGGGCTTCTGGCACTCGAACGCGATCCTATCGCCCCCGACGCCCTGGAAGCATGCATGCGTGCCGCGCATTCCCTGAAAGGAGCTGCCCGCATCATCGACTTGATGCCTGCGGTCAAAGTTGCAAATGCGATGGAAGACTGTCTGGTCGCAGCGCAACGTGGGCATCTGAGGGTGCGACGGGAGCATATAGATGCGCTTCTGCAGGGCTCTGACCTTTTGAAATTGATCGCATCGGGATCATCGAGCGAGAGTGCCAACTCAGAAGTAGAAAGCTTTCTCGCGAAGTTCGAGGAATTGTCCCTCCCCGAGGCAAAGCCCGGGACCCAAGATTCTGCAGCTGATTTCGCAACTCCAGACCATGCCCAGGAGCAACTGGCGACGACCTCTTCAGCGAACGTCCTAGTTGCGGCGGTACCGCAAGCGCACGGCAGCATCGGCTCTGATAGAATGGTCCGGGTGACGGCAGACAGCCTGAACCGATTGCTCGGGTTGGCTGGCGAGTCGCTGATGGAAGCTCGGCGGCTCAGGCCATTCGCTGATGGGCTGCTACGGCTGAAGCGACTTCAATCGGACCTCGCAAGTGCGTTCGACAATCTTCATGCAGTGCTGCCGCCGGTTTTAAACCATGCGGCGGTGATGGAGGCGCTGGCTGAGGCGCAGCGAAAGCTTCGGTTAAACCAAGCGTTCCTGGCGGAGCGTCTCGATGAATTGGATTCAGTTGATCGGAAAGCGACCGATCTTGCCAACAGGTTGTACGACGAAACGTTGGCGAGCCGGATGCGGCCTTTTGAGGACGGCGTGCGACACTATGCGAGAACGATCCGCGACCTCGGTCGTACCCTTGGCAAGCGGGTGCGACTGGAGATTGTAGGCGGCTCGACCGGCATCGACCGCGATATTCTCGAGCAGCTTGATGCCCCTTTGGGGCATCTCCTGCGCAACGCTGTAGACCATGGGCTTGAACCGCCTGAGGAGCGCATCGCGATGGGGAAACCCGAAGAGGGGCTCATCAGGCTCGAAGCGAGGCATAATGCCGGGCTGCTGCAGATAGCCGTGGTGGACGACGGCAGGGGGGTCGAGCTCTCGAAGCTGCGCGAGACCGTCGTCGCCCGGCAACTTGCAACCAGGGAAAGTGCTGACACACTCAGCGAAACCGAATTGCTCGCATTCCTGTTTCTGCCAGGCTTTTCGATGAAAGCGGGCCTTACCGACGTCTCCGGTCGCGGTGTGGGGCTTGATGCAGTGCAAGCCATGACGAAGGAAGTCCGGGGAGTCGCAAGCGTCTCCTCAGAATTTGGGCACGGAACCCGATTTCAACTGCAATTGCCGCTGACGTTGTCGGTCCTGCGCACGCTGCTCGTCGATGTTGATGGGGAGCCCTATGCTTTTCCACTCGCTGCCATTTCCAAGACTTTGAAACTGCAGCGGACGCAGATCAATCTCCTGCAGGGCCGGCCACATTTTCGATTGAATGATCGACAGATCGGGCTGGTCACCGCGCGCGAGGTGCTGGATCGAGGTGAGCCCGGATCGGAACCGAACGAACTCTCGGTCGTCGTCGTGGATGCGGGTCGGGGCGATGCGTACGGCCTGATCGTCGACCGTTTTCTCGGGGAACGCGAGTTGGTGATCAGACCTCTGGACCCACGGTTTGCCAAGATCAAGGACATCAGCGCAGCAGCCCTGATGGAAGACGGTTCGCCTGTTCTGATCTTCGACGTCGACGATCTGATCCGATCGGTGGAGAAGCTTGCATCATCCAGCGGACTTCGAACTCTTCGGCGCGCCGCAGGCGGTCCCGAAGCGAGCAGGCGCAAGCGCGTGCTCGTGATTGACGATTCACTGACGGTTCGCGAACTCCAGCGCAAGATGCTGGGCAATTACGGTTATGAGGTCGAAGTTGCGGTCGACGGTATGGACGGGTGGAATGCCGTCCGGTCTGGTCCTTTCGATCTCGTCGTCACCGACATCGACATGCCTCGTATGGATGGCATCGAGCTGGTGAGTTCGATCAGAAAGGACGCTCATCTTAAGAACACACCCATCATGATCGTTTCATACAAGGATCGGGAAGAAGATCGCGCGCGCGGGCTCGACGCAGGTGCGGACTATTATCTGACCAAGAGTAGCTTTCAGGACGAGGCGCTGATCCATGCCGTCGTGGACATGATTGGCGAGGCGGTTGAATGAGAACGAGATGGGAAGCCAGCGAATGAGAATCGGCGTGGTCAACGACATGCCCATGGCGGTTGAACTTCTGCGTCGACTGGTCCTGTCGACCGGCGAACATCAGGTCGCGTGGATCGCGACCAATGGGCGAGAGGCGGTCGAGGTCTGCAGACGTGATCTGCCGGATCTCATACTCATGGATCTAGCGATGCCAGAGATGGACGGCGTGGAAGCGACCCGCAGAATCATGGCGGAAACCCCGTGCTCAATCTTGCTGGTGACCGCTAGTATCGAAGCCAACCTCGCCGGCGTCTACGAAGCAATGGGTCATGGCGCGCTTGACGCAGTCGATATTCCCTCAGTGGGCATCGAAGGTAACGTGTCCTCGCAATCCGCCCGGCTTTTGACGAACAAGATAGGGACGATCGGCAAGCTGATTGGTGATGCGCCGACCCAGGCAAAAAGGCGGATGTCACGTGCGGCTGAGCCGACACCTCGACGCCTGATTGCAATCGGTGCCTCCGCGGGCGGGCCGGCTGCCGTTGCCGCAGTCCTGAGTTCGTTTCCCGTTGACTTTGGCGGCGCGATTGTACTCGTCCAGCATCTCGATGCTCAGTTCGTTCCAGGCCTCGTTGATTGGCTGGGGCAGCATACGCCTCTCCCGATCAGTCCGGCGCGGGAAAGGGATAGTCCTCAAGCCGGCACCGTTCTCGTTGCCAGTTCTGCGGATCATCTGGTTTTCAAGTCAGCTCGGCAACTTGGCTATACGCCCAGCCCCAAGGACAATGTTTATCGGCCGTCCGTAGATGTGTTCTTCGAAAGTGCGGCGCAATGGTGGCCCGGCTCGGTGACTGGTGTTCTGCTCACAGGCATGGGCAGGGATGGTGCGCGCGGGCTGAGACAGCTCCGCGACAAGGGGCATCTCACAATCGCGCAGGATAAAGCAACCAGTGCCGTCTATGGCATGCCGAAGGCCGCCGCCGACATCGGCGCGGCTGTTGATATTCTTCCTTTGAGTGCTATCGGCTCACGTATAATCGAAGCCTGCGAGCGCTCCACGTGAAAGGGCCCGTCCGATGACGCAAGAACCAGAGCTGGTCCCGCCACTCGCAGATAATTATTCATCCATGGTTCTGCTCATCGATGATCAGATCATGGTTTGCGAGGCGGTCAGGCGCGCTCTAGCCACCGCGCCCGATATTTCCTTACACTTCTGCACCGACCCATTGAGAGCGATGGCGGTCGCGGATGAGGTAAAGCCAACGGTTATTCTGCAGGATCTCGTCATGCCCGGGGTCGATGGGCTGCATCTGGTGCGAGAATACAGGAAGCATGGGTCGACACGCGCGGTCCCAGTCATTGTGCTGTCGAGCAAGGAAGATCCAGCCACCAAGGGCGAGGCGTTCGCTGCGGGAGCGAACGACTATCTCGTCAAACTGCCGGACCGTATCGAGCTGATTGCACGTATTCGATATCACACGCGGGCCTATCTGGATCACGTCCAGCGAGACGCGGCGTACCGAGCGCTAAGGGAAAGCCAGCGACAGCTGATCAGTGCAAATCTCGAGCTTGAACGTCTGACGCGGATCGATGGCCTGACGGGTCTAGGCAACAGGCGCTATTTTGACGAATATCTGGCGGCTGAATGGAAGCGCGCTTTTCGCGCACAGTCCCCATTGTCGCTGTTGATGATCGATGCAGACAACTTCAAACGATACAACGATACCTATGGCCATATGGCCGGCGACGAGGTGCTCAAGCAAATCGCCCGCGTAATCCAGAGTGGTTCCGGCCGCTCCACCGATCTCGCTGCGCGGTACGGAGGCGAAGAGTTCGTCATCGTGCTGGTCGACACTTTACTGGAACAATCCAGCGCGATCGCAGAGCGGCTCGTCCAGAGCGTGCGGGAATTGAACATACCCCACGGCCCGGATCGCGTGACCATCAGCGTTGGCGCCGCAACAGCGGTGCCCACCGAGAACGAGACGCCAAACGATTTCGTCAATGCCGCCGATTTGGCTCTGTTTCGTGCCAAATCGGAAGGACGAGATCGTGTTGCGCTTCATATGTCCCGCAGCTAGAGAAGCTCAATGCACCTCCGAAGAGCGGGTGTGTAATTTGAGGCTAAGATGGGGCGTGAGAGCGGCACTCGGTTGAAGATAGGAGCCGGACAACGGGCTTGAAGACTGGTTGGGCAAACGTTGGGAATGACAGCGACAGCGAGCTGGCCAGGTTCCGCTCCCTCCTCCTTATCATTGCGCCGCTTAAAACCCCAGGGTTGATTGCCGTGTGAAGCACTGGCGCGGCGAGGAAAACTTGCGGCGCGCTTCGCTGCAGAATTCCGGGAGGAGAAGGCTGAGCGTGTTCCACAGGTCTATTAACTCCAGCAGGCGGAACCTTGCGAGCCTCGAAGCCTTCTTCCTGTTAGCTAAGGAGGAAACCAATGGCAAATCTGGGAAGACTGGCTGTCGCGATGCTTGGCATTCTTGCTTACCAAAATCGCGATAAGATCGGTGACTTGATCCGCGGCGCGGGAAATCGAGATCCAAACAACACACAAGGCGGGCTCTTGGATCAGCTGTCCAAGGGCGTCTCCGGGACCGCGTTTGGGGACATCCTCGACCGCTTCAGAAATGCAGGAGCGGGATCGAAGGTCGATTCGTGGGTTAGTACCGGACCCAACGAACCGATCGACCCGAAGGACGTGGAGACGGCAATTGACGAGGACACTCTCACTGCGCTTTCGATGCAAACTGGTCTGTCGCGCGATGAGTTGATTGCCCGGATCACTAAAGACTTGCCCGAGGCGGTCGACAAGCTGACGCCAAGGGGCGAACTGCCAGCAGCGACCGATGAGATCGCACTCCTAGATCAGGTGCCGCCACGCACTCCAGAGCGGTAAACGGGGGATTACATCGACCGTTAAATTGGCCGCGCCGCAATCCGGAGCGCATGACTGAACGGGCGGGCCACGGCCTGCCGTTGGGCGCCGCGAAGGAAAGAGTGGTGAAAGGGGGCGATCTTCTCTTTGGACTGGTTGTGATGAGGCGGGACCCTGGCACAGGTCGGCGTTGAGTTCCACTCTGCATTTTATTCAACATGACCCTAAATTGATTGGTCCACCCGGTTCCGAAACGACACAATGCGGGCTCGGCTGAGGCCCCTCCGTCTTTGAGGTATCGTCCTCGCGACCGCGTAAACAAGAAAGTGAATGATCGACCGACGTGACGCGATCACCCCATGTAGCGGCTTGCCGATCGAGCTTCAAAGTCAGCCTGATAGACTTTTGAAATAGACGTCATACAATCCCATTTTTCTGCTTTCAATGAAAGCAAAGCGAAATGGCCGAAGAACGCGCCCAACGCCGTCTTGCCGCCATATTGGCCGCCGACGTGGTGGGCTACAGCCGACTTCTGGACCTGGACGAGCAAGGAACATTGAACGCGTTAAAGAGGAGGCGGAAGGAGATCCTGGAACCACTGGTCCGCGACCGTCACGGCCGTGTCGTAAAAGTGATGGGTGATGGCGTCCTAGTCGAGTTCGGAAGCGCAGTGAACGCGGTGTCATGCGCCGTCGAACTCCAGAAGCGGATGATGGCCGCGAACGAGGGTTTGGCGTTCGACCGACAAATCAACCTGCATATCGGCATCAATCTGGGCGATGTCGTTGTCGAGGACGGCGATCTGTTCGGCGATGGCGTTGTTGTCGCAGTGCGGCTTCAGGCAATGGCCGGGGCCGGAGATATCTGCGTCTCCGGCAGCGTCTACGATCAAGTCAAGCGAAAGCTTGAATGCGACTTCGACGAACTCGGTCCGCAAGCGATCAAGAACGTTGCCGAACCGGTATCCGTTTACCGGATTCGGTTATCGGCCTCATCTGAAAGTGGCGGACCGGCAGAGAAAGCGCCGCTGCCGCTCCCCGGCAAGCCCTCCATCGCCGTCCTTCCCTTTACGAACATGAGCAACGATCCGGAGCAGGAGGCTTTTGTCGACGGCCTCACCGAAGACCTGATCACGGATCTGTCGAGGAACAGCGAGTTGTTTGTCATCGCCAGCAACTCGGCTTTTGCATACAAGGGCAGGCATATGGATGTGCGTCGCATCGCGCGAGAACTGGGAGTGCGCCATCTTCTTGAGGGTAGTGCACGGCGGGCAGCTGGACGGGTGCGTATCAACGCTCAATTGATCGATGCGATCGGGGGCGACCACCTTTGGGCCGAAAGATTCGACCGAAGCCTTGAAGATATCTTCGCTGTTCAGGACGAGGTGACCGGCAAGATTGTCGAGGCTCTGGTGGGCCGTCTGACCGCCGCGCCGGGGCGCAACAGACCGAAGAACCTGGAGGCCTATGATTTATGTGTGCGTGCACGGGCCTTGGGCCTGCAAACGGCACTCACCGCGAAAGAAGCCATTTTCCTGCTGAACCGGGCAATTGCGCTCGATCCGGAATATGCGGAGGCGCATCGTTGGCTGGCACTCAACCTCTGGCTGGGCTGGGAGTTCTGGGACGAACCGATGGACCCCAATCGCACAAGTGCGCTTGCCGAAGCACAGCAGGCGGTCGAACTCGACCCGAATGACGCTGGGAACCGATGGGTATTGGGCGTTATACTAGGACATGAGGGTCGCTGGGCGGAATCGGATGCCGAATTCGCCGCCGCCCACAAGCTGGATCCCAACCACGCCGACGCATGGGCAATGCAAGCTGAACTGACGACGGAAAACGGCCGGCCTGCCGAAGCCATAGAGCAGGTGCGCAAGGCGCTGCGGCTCAACCCTCACCCGCCCGGTTGGTACTACTGGATGTTGGGCCAGGCTCAGTATGCCATCGGCGACTACGAATCCGCGGTTCAAACGTTGCGGAGACCCGAAACTTATCGCACGACTTCACGACGCCTGCTTGCAGCAAGCCTTGCGCAACTTGGCCGTTTGGAGGAGGCGCGCTGGGAGGCGGAAATGTTCATGATAAGCAATCCGCACTTCACAATCAGGCATTGGTCAGCTTCGCAGCCTTTCCCGGCCGAGGACGTCCGACGGCATATCGTGGAAGGCTATCGCATGGCGGGGCTGCCAGAATGACTGTCACGGCTATGCCGTCGGGGCCGCAGTGGATAGCGTCTCGAGGCTGCCGCAGCAGCGAATATTTGGTCTCTTCTGCCGGAACGAAATTCGTCAAATCGAGACTTGAACATGGCAAGTGAAGACTTTCGGCACCGGAAAGCACAACGGGAGGATCTCCCGGCCCTGATTACGCTCATGGACGCGGCGATCTCTGAACTCCAGAAGCCCTTTCTAGATGACGCTCAGATCCAATCCAGCCGGGCCATCATGGGGCTGGATACACAACTTGTCGACGACGGCACTTACTTCCTCGTGGAGCACAACGGCGTTTTGGCAGGTTGCGGCGGTTGGAGCCGGCGCGCAACGATGTATGGTGGAGATCAGTCGCCTGGACGTGATGCAGCGCTGCTTGATCCTGCCAAGGACGCAGCACGCATCAGAGCCATGTACACCCATCCGGACTTTGTCCGGCGGGGGGTCGGCCACTTGATCCTTGCGCTTTGTGAGCGTGCCGCCAAGGCCGAGGGCTTCGCCCGTGCTGAGCTGGCAGCTACCGCGGCCGGAGAGCCACTGTATCGCGCCTGCGGGTACCAATCCGTCAAGAAATTCTTCGACGAGCGTGGCGGGGCTCCGGTTCCTATCCTGCTTATGAGCAAGACGCTCTGACCTCCGGCTTACAGGGCAGTCGCACGCAGTTGGCGGCGCTCGCCGGCACGGAATGCTCACCTATACTTCCGCCCCATGGTCCGCTTTTGGTGAATGGACGGGACCGTACGAATGACTGCCATTGGGCGCAAAGCCGCCGTTCGGCTTCCACTATGCCCAGATCGCATGCCGTCACGTTCGGACGCTCAGTCAAAGCGAACGAGATCTAATCCTGAAGAATCAGCCGGCCGGGATTACCGGCGCAGCCGGATCGTGAGGTCCGGGAACATGGCCGGCAGGAACCACTGCCGCCGCGCCTAAAACGTGCTTCTCTTGATCATCAAAGAAAATGTGGGCCCCGAGCGCCTTCAGGATGGGTGCTTTCTCACGGCTGCCTACGAAGTGCGCCTCGTCAGCTGGTGTTCCCCACGCTCTCAGCGTCCGAATTACGCGCTCATGCGCAGGGGCGTTCCGGGCAGTGACAAGTGCGATGCGGACCTTACTCACGTTGCCCTCATTAAGGAAAACTCGGCGCAATGCCGATAACTTGTGAAGAAAATTGCCAAACGGGCCGCGCGCCATCGGATTGCTCGCGTTCGCGGTCTCATGCGCAAGGAAAGCCTCCAGGCCCTTTTCTTTGTAGATTGCGTCGGACTCGGGGCCAAACACTACAGCATCGCCGTCGAACGCGACCCGGACCTCGCCCTGGGGTGTTTCGGCACGATCCTTGGGCGCCAAGCCAAGCCGAGCAGCGGCTGCTCCGCCGTCCACCGCTCCTTTTACATCCGTGTCCGCGTTTGAGAGAAATAGGTCAATGCCCCAAGCAGGAACAAAAGGAGCGAGTGACCGCCCGCTAGTAAAACTGCCTGTCTTGACGACAAGCCCATAATGATCGATCGACTTGAACGCTCGGAGAGAGAGGTCGGGCGAGTTCTGGGACAGAAGGATCACTTCAACATACGGAGCAGCCTCAGGATCGTTCAGCGCGAGTAACCGCTCGACTACCTCAAAGCCAGCACCCCTGCGGAGGATCACGTCCTCGCGTTCGAGTTGCATGGCCGCATACGACTTGACGCCGTAGTTCTCGAATACGCGATGTTCCTCCTCCAGATCAAAAAGAGCGCGCGTAGAGATTCCGATGCGGAGAGGGCTGGCCCTTAGCGTAGACCCTGGATCGCCATTCCCCTTGTCATCTTCGGCTGTAAGAGAGGCTTCCGCGATTTCCATTTGCCCTTCCTCCGATATTAAGACAGCCTAGGCAATGCCCTTTCTATATTTGACTTATTTCCGAAGAATTGAAGATCTGCGGTTCATTGCGGATCGCTGTCATTTCATCGCGATTTCCTAACTTTTCAAATGCCAGATGGACTTGGGAGCATCGACACGTCGTGGGAAGGTCCACTGGTGTGGTCTAAGCCCTCGAAGGCAGCGATATTCGACTGGACTTCATACGGCAACGAAGCATTGGTGTTGCCAGCGCAGCAGAAGAACAATGGATTAACAACGAGCAGAATCTCCAGCCCGCCAAGACAGCGGGCTTCGGTCAGTACAAGCGCCGGAATGGTCCGGGCTTCTAACTGATGGAGATTTGAAATGTCTATCTTTAACAACACCACTATGAAGGCCGACAATGCGGAAGCCGCCGATACGGCACCCAGCGTCGACGACAGCACCCCAACCCGGAAGCCGCGCGAGAAGTCCGTGGTGACCGTCGCGGTGACGGTCAAGAAGGCAAAGGACGAAGCGCCCGCAGCGCCTACCAAAACCGACATCGTCCTCAAGAAGCTGAAGTCGGCCAAAGGCGCTACAATCCAAACCCTGATGGATGCGACGGGATGGCAGGCGCATTCGGTGCGGGGTTTCCTCTCCGGTACCGTCAAGAAGAAGCTTGGCCACGAACTGCTCAGCGACACCGGCAAGGACGGACAAAGGCGGTACCGCATTGCCGAGGCGAAGACCGCCGGTTGACCTAGATGCGCAAAAGACAGGATCTGGATAGTGAGATCGCCGGGATTGGCGGTCTCACGCGTGATGAACTCACGGCAGCATGGAAAAAGGCCTATGGCTGCCCGCCGCCCAAAGGGGTCAAACGTGGGTTGCTTGAACGGTCGGCCGCCTGGCATCTCCAGGCCAAGCGATTGGGTGGTTTACCTTCGACCGTCAAGAAAACACTCGGAGCAGGCAACGCGCGCCAGTCCAACGTAAAGGCTGTCCAACCGAGCAATACTGGACCGGATCGCGAGGACGGTGTTCCGTCGGTCCGAGCAGCGTCATCGGATAAGGCACTAACGTCGCCGCCACGATCCCTTCCGCCAAGAATCGGCTCCCGTCTGGTGCGGGAATGGAATGGCCGGATGCACGTTATCGAAGTGGTCTATGACGGCTTCGTGCTCGATGGCAAGACGTACGGATCGCTGTCGGCTGTCGCCCGCCGCATTACCGGCGCCCATTGGTCTGGCCCGAGGTTCTTTGGCCTATGACAGCAATCCCTCGCCTCAACTGCGCGATCTACACTCGCAAATCGACCGAAGAGGGATTGGAGCAGGAATTCAATTCGCTCGATGCCCAGCGCGAAGCGTGCGCGGCCTTCATCGCATCGCAGGTCGGTCTTGGCTGGAAGTTGATGCCAAGCCACTACGATGACGGCGGGATTTCGGGCGGCACGATGGAGCGCCCTGCCCTGCAGCGTCTCCTACAGGACATCCGGGACAAAGAGGTCGATGTGGTGGTCGTCTACAAGATCGACCGCCTCACCCGTTCGCTGATGGATTTTTGCAAGATCGTCGAGATCTTCGATGCCAGCTCCGTCTCGTTTGTCTCGGTCACGCAGCAGTTCAACACCACAACCTCAATGGGCAGGCTCACGCTCAACGTGCTCTTGTCCTTCGCCCAGTTCGAGCGAGAGGTTACAGCAGAGCGTATCCGCGACAAGATCGCGGCCTCGAAGAAGAAAGGCATGTGGATGGGTGGCGTGGTGCCCCTGGGCTATCGTGTCGAGTACCGCAAGCTGGTGATTGACGAAACCGAGGCACAAACAGTCAGACACCTGTTCGCCCGCTATCTCACCCTGAGGTCAGTGCGCGACCTTGTCGATGAGGCTGCGAGCGACGGGGTTTCCACACGATCGCGACACCTCATAGACGGATCAGTTGCAGTTACCATGCCGTTTGGTCGCGGCAACCTCTACCACCTGCTTTCGAACCCGGTCTACGTCGGCAAGATCAGGCACAAGGATCAGGTCTACGATGGAGAGCACAAGCCAATTGTCACGTCTGCCACGTTCGACGAGGCCCAGGCACTACTTGCCTCTCAGGCGCCGCGGCGGCGAAGCGAGTCCAATGTCACGCAAGCCCATTTGCTCACCGGTCTGCTCTTTGATGAAGCGGGCGAGAAATTGCGATCGGTTCATGCCAATAAGCAAGGTGTTCGCTACCGATACTATGTCTCAAAGCAGTTCGTCGATGAGCGCAGGAAAGGTTCCGAGGGCTGGCGTCTTCCGGCACCCGCACTTGAGTCAGTTGTTGAGCATCGCCTCAATCGGATTCTCAGTGATCAAGCCCAACTGTCTGATTGGATTCGGCAATGGGCAGACTCTGGCGAAATCCAGGCAGCGATGCGGCGAGTTGACGAGATGCGGTCGTGTTGGGCTTCAGGCACTACGGATGCGAAGCGATCTCTCCTCCAAAAGATCGTTCACAGGATCACCCTCAAGCTTGGTTTATTGACCATCGAACTGGATCGCCGCTCGCTATCGGAATTGCTTCTCGACCGAAAGCTGCCACCCAACGATAGCGCCCAAGTAACTTCCATCGAATGTCCAATCGGAATGAAGCGTCGCGGCGTCGAAACGCGGATCGTGCTTACCAACGGATCCAATATCAACCGGGCACCCGATGCCGCCTTGATCAACCTTCTGCGCCGCGCCCACCTATATCTCGGCCAACTTACAGACGGAGTCGGTCGCAGCCTTACCGACGTTGCCATGCTCAACGGCACCGATACATCCGAGGTCAGCCGCCTATTGCCCTTCGCTTTCCTCGTTCCAAAAATTGCGGCCAACATCGTTGCAGGTGATCAACCTGTTGAACTAACGGCGCACCGGCTGTCCCGATTGTCGGACCTCCCCCTTACTTGGACTGACCAGGCTGCACTCCTGGGCTTCTAACCATCCGGCGAGCATCTCGCTGACCAGTCGACCATCGCTTTGGCAAACACTTGGCTACGGAATTCGCCCGACAGAGACGGACGACTTAAAAGTCGGGTGTTTTGCGTTTACCGCGGCGTCTCAGCCAAGTGTTGCCCACTACTCGGCGCTAACCCACGGAAATGTCGGAGGTATTCTGAGACGGTCGAAACCCCGAAAAACGAGGGGACTGGATGGTGGGCCCGGAGGGACTCGAACCCCCAACCAAGCGGTTATGAGCCGCCGGCTCTAACCATTGAGCTACAGGCCCCACGCGGGCTGGATTAATGTTTTTCGCATCGCGGCACAAGGCTTTCCCTACGGGCTTCCGCAGATCGCCCAAATCAACCCATAATCGCGCTCTACGCGACCCCTTGCGACTTGATCGCAGACCAAGGAGATTTTCATGACCAGACATCTTTTGCCTCTCGCGCTCGCCGCTGCAATCGCTTTTCCGGCGATGGCTGGAGCCGCCGATCTGCCGACGCCGCCCCGCATCATCGTGTCGGGCGAAGGCGAAGCAACCGTAGCCCCCGATCTGGCGGTCCTGACGCTGAGCGTCATGCGCGAGGCCAAGACCGCGCGCGCCGCGCTCGATGCCAACAATGACGCCATGGCCGCCGTGATCGCGGCGATGAAGTCCGCCGGCATCAAGGACCGCGATCTGCAGACCGCTGGCATCCAGATCAACCCGCGCTACAACTACACCAACAAGCCGGACGGCAGCCAGGAAGCCGAACTCGTCGCCTATCAGGTGACCAACACGCTTTCGGTGCGGGTGCGCGACGTCGACAAGACAGGCGAGGTCCTCGACAAGGCGGTGTCGCTGGGCGTCAACCAGGGCGGCGGCATTGCCTTCACCAACGACAACCCGGCAGCCACGGTCACCGAGGCGCGAAAGAAGGCGGTCGCCGACGCCATGGCCAAGGCCAAGACGCTGGCCGAAGCCGCCGGCGTCAGCCTCGGCCGGGTGCTCGAGATCACAGACCAGAACATCAGGCCGGCGCCGATGCCGATCAATGCCAAAGCCTTCGATGCCGCGGCCGGCGCGGCTCCGGTACAAGCCGGTGAGAACGCCTACAATGTGCAGGTCACCGTCACCTTCGAACTGAAATAATCGGCTCTGACGGTCCGTAGCTGAGCCTAGCCACGGCAATCATCAGCCAATAGCGTGCATGAAAAACCCCGCAGGATTGCTCCCGCGGGGTTTTTTCGAGCCACACCCTTCAAACGGAAAGGGGCTCGGCTAGTCCCGGCTGATCTTCGTAGGAGATCATGCTGCCAGACCGACCTTCACTGAAGGTCGTGTCTCCCGGCTGATCCTCGCAGACGATCATGCCTCTATGATCCGCCAAAGCCGGCCTTAGCGATAGATGACGGGGCAGCCGCGCTCATTGGCGAACACGACGACGACGCGGTCGCCGTCCTGGCGGCCCATCACCTTCACCGTACGACGGCTGACGTCGACGATGCGGGCACGGCGCAGACCCATGCGTTCGGCCTTGTCGAGGGCGCGGTCCGGCGAGCAGCCACGGCGCCAGTCGCCACGGCGCTCGTCACGGCGATGGCGATAACCGTCGTCACCGGTATAGACGCCGAAACGCGGGTCGTTGTTGTTGCCGAAGCCGAGGTAAAGGCTGTCGGCGTGAGCGGGAACAGCCGCCAGCGTGCCGAGACCGACCAGGGCCGAAAGGGCTGCCGTCTTGATCGTGTTGAACATCGTCTTCTCTCCTTTTGCGGGCCTTCGCCCCTTGTGAACCGATGAGGGGGAGAATGCGCTTGCCTGTCTGAACTCTTTACGAACCTGCCGTTCATCTCCGGTTCATATGGCGGGAAGAAGGAAAGTTCCGGCCATTTGCCGTCGTCCCCAGCCCTTGGTGAAGGCCAGAACGTCTGACTCGACGCCCCGGTTCCAACCCCGCTGATTGGCCGAATGCATTCGAACGGGAGGCTCCTGCTCACCGTCGCTGGTCCTACGGCTCCTCGTCCAGCACATAGTCAAAATAGTCTTCCGGCTCGGCAAGATCGGTTTCGCTCGCCTTGACCCGGCCGCGCATCGAGATGCCGGCTTCATGCACGGTCTCGGCGCTGCCCGACACCAGCCGGTGCCACCAGTAGAGGTCGCGGCCTTCGGCCACCAGCCGATAGGCACAGGTGCTGGGCAGCCAGCTGATGGTTCGCACATTCTGCGGCGTCAGCCCGACGCAGTCGGGAACGCGCGCCAGCCGATTGGCATAGTCCGAACAGCGGCAGGTCTCGGCGTCGAACAGCCGACAGCCGACGCTGGTCCAGTAGATCTCGCCAGTGTCCTCGTCCTCAAGCTTTGACAGGCAGCATTTGCCGCAGCCGTCGCACAGTGATTCCCACTCGGCCGGGCTCATCGCCTCCAGCGCCTTGGTTTTCCAGAATGGCGTTTCCATTTCCGGGATGTGGCCCCAGCCGCGGGCAAGGTCAAGCGCGGCAATGGTCGCAATGCGGCTATCGCCAGGTGAATGACATGAAGTTGCCTTCAAAAGGTCGGTCAATCGCCCCGTACGGCCTCTATCCGTGCCAGACTGGAACCAATCGGCACAAGATCGGTTTCGGCAAGGATGGGACCCCACAAGGAGAATTTCGATGAAACGCCAACCACGGATTCTGGCAGGCACGGCACTTGGCCTGTTGATGGCATCCGCGCCGTTGGGCGCGTTCCCGCTTCAGGGAAGTGTCGCGTCCGGCCTTGCCCAGCGCACGGCAGCCCCATTCATCCTGGCGCAAGCAGCATGCGCCGAAGGCGAAGCGGCCGAAGCCTGCGCACAAAAGCAGCAGGCGGAACCCGAACAGAAGCGCGAACGCAAGAAGGCCGAGCCTGAACAGCAGGCCGCGCCTGCCCAGAGCGAGCAGCCCGCCGAGGAGCAGCAGCCACGCCGGAAGAAGCGCGACCAGCAGCAGCAGACCGAGCAGGCGCCGGCCGAACAGGCAGCACCCGCCGAGGAACAGCAGCCGCGCAGGAAGAAGCGCGACCAGCAGCAGCAGACCGAGCAGGCGCCGGCCGAACAGGCCGCTCCAGCCGAGGAACAGCAGCCGCGCAGGAAGAAACGCGACCAGCAGCAAACCGAGCAGGCGCCGGCCGGCCAGGCGGAACCGGCCAACGACAATCAGCCCGGCGAGCAGGCCAAGCCGCGCAAGAAGAACAGGCAGGACCAGCAGGCCCAACCTGAAGTCGCCCCGGCACCGAAGGAGGCTCCCGCTGGAGAGGCGACGGCCCCTGCCGGCGAACAGCCCGCGGCCCAGGGCGAGCAGCCCCAGGACACGACGAAGAAGCGTGTCAGGAAACCTGTTGGCGAGCAGCCGGCCACAGCCGAGCAGCCAGCCACCGGCGAACAACCGGCCAATGGTCAGACGGCAGCACCGGTACAGGGCGAAAACCCGGTGCAAGGCGAAGCACCGGCCGATCCAAACGCCGCTCCCATCCTGGACAGCCAGAAGGACGCCGAGCGCAGAGGCGGCCGCAAGCAGGGCGACAAGATCGTCCCCCAGGATGGCGAGCAGCAGAATGGCGGGCAAAATGCCCAGCAAGGTGGCGATCAGGGCCGCAAGCCGGTGGCTGCTCCCATCGACCAAGGCCCGCCCCCCACCGACGACAGGGCCGCACAGCAGGAGATCAAGCCCGAGAAGATCGCGCCGGTGACCGAGGAAAAGGGCACACGCGTAGAGCGTGCACCCGATGAGAACGCCCGCGACCGCCGGCGTCCGAAAGGCGTCGACGTCGTCAGGGAACTCGGCGACCGCGTCATCCTGCAGTTCAACAACCAGACGTTCGTCGAGAGCAATGACGCCCCGCGCATGACCCGCGGCGCCAGGAACGTCTATTATGAGGATCTCTCGGGCAATCGCACCCGGGAAATCGTCGAGCGTGACAACGGTGTCCAGATCGTCACCATCCGCAACCGCTATGGCGACGTCATCCAGCGTTCGCGCATTGCGCCGGATGGACGCGAATATGTGCTGAGCTATGTCGATGAGCGGCACTATGAGGACGACAGCGACTGGCGCGATCCCGGCGATGATCTGCCGCCGATGCGGCTGACAATCCCGCGCGAGGAATACATTCTGGACTCCGAGGATGTCGAAGATCCGGACGACTACTACACCTTCCTCGAACAGCCACCGGTGGAGAAGGTCCAGCGCCTCTACTCGATCGACGAGGTCAAACGTTCGGCCCGCGTGCGCGACATCGCACGGCGCGTCGATCTCGACACGCTCAACTTCGAATTCGGCTCGGCCTCGATCTCCGACACCGAGGTGCAGAAGCTCGAGGGCGTCGCCACCGCAATGGAGAAGTTGTTGAAGAAGAACCCGGCCGAGACCTTCCTGATCGAAGGTCACACCGACGCCGTCGGCTCGCCTGAAGCCAACCTCGCCCTGTCAGATCGCCGCGCGGAATCGGTGGCGGAGGCGCTGACCAACGCCTTCGGCATCCCGCCGGAGAACCTGACGACACAGGGCTATGGCGAGGAGTATCTGAAGGTCAATACGTCGGCGCCGAACCGCGAGAACCGGCGCGTTGGCATTCGCCGCATCACGTCGCTGGTGGCACCGGTCGCCAGCAACAATTAGGTCATGATTTCAAAACCATGACCTGGTTTGCGGAATCGGCACGAGAAGCATCCATCCCCGGCACTGCCGGGGGTGGATCAACGCGCCGGGTTCAACAAGAATTGTTCGGGGATTAGACACGGCTCATTGAATCGCGGGCGCAGCCACCCCAGATTCGGCGCTGGGCGTTCCCTGCCCCGTCCCGACTCCAGCGGGACGCATTAAGCCCCGCCGGACGTTGTTTGGCGGGGTTTTTTGTGTTGCAAACGGTGGCGACCTGGCCGAATACGGCCATTGTCCGAGAGATAACCAGCCGGAATCATTCTATGAAGCGTCTCGAACTCGCCATCGAATCGATCATCCTCGCGTCGCGCTGGCTGCTCGTCGTTTTCTATATAGGCCTGGCCCTTGCATTGGCCGTCTATGCGCTGTCCTTCGGCAAGAAGCTTTATGAGTTCATTACCCTGGCGTTCACGCTCGGTGACACCGACACTATCCTCAAGATGCTCGGCCTGATCGATGCCGCGCTGGTTGCCTCGCTGGTGGTGATGGTCATCATCTCGGGCTACGAGAACTTCGTCAGCCGCTTCGACGACCAGGAGGGTGGCGTGCACTGGCTGGGCACCATCGATGTCGGTTCGCTGAAGGTCAAGGTTGCCTCGACCATCGTCGCCATCTCGTCCATCCACCTTTTGCAGGTGTTTTTGAACTCGTCGACCTACACGACCGACCAGTTGATGTGGCTGACCATCATCCACCTCGCCTTCGTCGTCTCGGCCCTCATGCTCGCCTATATCGACCGGCTGATGGGCCTCAGCAAAGGCAAGAAGGATGAGGCGTAAGCAAGCGCCTGCCGGACCTTGAATCATCCCGGCAGGGTTGGCGCCCTATGCTTTGTTTGCGCGAGGCTTTGCCGTGGCTCAGCCACGGCGGATGGCTTAGCTCGACGCTCACAATAACGCGGATCTAGTAGATGCTCTTGATCTTGCTGTCCGTGCGGGCAAACACCTCATCAGGGACAAAGAAATCGCCGGCCAGAGGCCCGGTCGCACCTGGCGCATAGGCTGAAAAATCGCTGACGCCCTCGGCGCGCAGCACCTCCTCGTCGATGTAGAAATTACCTGTTGTCTCGCGCGCGGGGCGCATGAAGATGGCATGCGCGGCGTCGGCCATGATGTCGGGCAAACGGCTCATCGCCGCCACCGTCGCGCCCCCGAGCAGATTGCGCACCGCCGCCGTGTCGATGGTCGAAATCGGCCACAGTGAATTGACGGCGATGCTGTCCTTGGCGAACTCCGCACTCATGCCCAGCGTGCACATCGACATGCCGAACTTGGCCATCGTGTAGGCGACGTGATTCCTGAACCACTTGGCCTTCATGTCGAGCGGCGGCGCCAGATTCAAGATGTGAGCATTTTGCGCCAACTTCAGGTGAGGAATGCACATTTTCGAGACCAGGAAGGTACCGCGCGTGTTGATCTGATGCATCAGATCGTAGCGCTTCATGTCGGTCTCGAGCGTGCCGGTGAGTTGGATGGCGCTGGCATTGTTGACGCAGATGTCGATACCGCCGAATTTCTCCACGGTCCTGGCGACCGCCTCGGCCACTTGTGCCTCCTCACGGATGTCGCACAGCACAGGCAGCGCATTGCCGCCGGCCTGTTCGATCTCTTCAGCCGCCGTATAGATCGTGCCCGGCAGCTTCGGATGCGGGTCGGCGGTCTTGGCCGCGATCGTCACATTGGCGCCGTCACGCGCGGCGCGCAGCGCGATCGCCAGCCCGATGCCGCGCGACCCGCCGGAGATGAACAGCGTCTTTCCCTTGAGCGACATTTTTCCTCCGCCTGCATTGTCTCGCTGCGCGATCCTTGCCTGTGAGGGCCTCGGACATCAAGAGCTTGCTGCGGGAGGCCACGGTGACGTTGCGGAGGCTGTCGTTGGCCAGCACTACAAACCTATTGGATTTATCGCCGCCTGGGTAATATATTCTATATGGATAGGTATGATATAGAATGGCGCTATCGATCAAGAATCTGGAAGTCGAGCAACTGGCGCGCGAACTTGCCCGCCGCCGGCGCGTCTCGGTGACGGAGGCCATCCGCCAAAGTCTCGAGCGCGAGGTTGCACGCGAGCGGCTGGTGCCGCGCGACGAAGCCAGCGACCTGTTTCAGCGGTTGATGGCGATCTCCGACAGCGCCGGAAAAATCCCCAAACGCGAAAATGCGATGACCGACGACGAAATCCTTGGATACGACGAGTTCGGAATCCCGACGAAATGATCATCGATTCCTCGGCCCTGGTCGCCATTCTGCGCGCCGAGCCAGGTCACGAACGTTTCGTGCTGGCGATCACGCAGGCCAAGAGACGCCTGCTGGCCGCGCCAACTTTTCTTGAAACGACGATGGTTCTTGCCGGCGGCAAGCAAGATGAAATCCTGGATCGCCTCGACAGCTTCCTACACACCGCCTCGATCGAGACCGTCGCCCTCACCGCCGATCATGCAGCTGTCGCCCGTCAAGCCTTCCTGCGCTACGGCAAGGGTCGGCACCCGGCGGCGCTGAACTTCGGTGACTGCATCGCCTACGCCACGGCGCGGCTCGAGGCCATGCCGCTCCTGTTCAAGGGTGATGATTTCCACCTCACCGATATCGAGGCGGCGGTGTGATCGGGATCAGACCAGCACCAGCCCTTGGCGCATCGCAATGGCAATCGCATCTGTGCGGTTGGCGGCACCGAGCTTGATCAGGATTGCGGCGACATGAAACTTCGCGGTGTGCACCGAAATGTTGAGCCGCCGCGCGATCACCTTGTTTGGAGCGCCCTCGGCCAGCAGCGCCAACACTTCCGCCTCACGCGGCGACAGCGAAGGCCGGGCGGCATGCTCGTCGGAGGCTTCCTCCTCGAACGGCTCGCCATCGCCGGCACGGAAATCCTCATGGCGTCCGCTTCCGCGCTCGCCCGAGACGCAATAGCCGGCCGCGGCCAGCCGCGCCGCCGCGGCGATCAACAAATCGTCCGCGCCAGCGGACATCACGGCCAGCACCTCACCGACGGGCCACTCGCCGCCAGCGCGTCCGGTCAGCAGCACCCGTGGAATGAGGGCCGGCACGCCATCACCAATGCTGTCGTCAACGATGGCGACGTCGGCTCTTCCACCGCCAGCCACGACCGGCAGCAGGTCATAGCTCGCGGCCAGCGAGGCCGCCAGGCGCTCGGCGCGTGACGCATCGCCAAGCGCAATCAGCACCACCAGCCGCCGCGAGACGGCACCGTCATGCATGATCCGGTCGCTGGTGAGCGTGTCCATGGATCCTCTCAGCTCAGCGGCTTTTCGCCGATTGTCAGCGCGACATCGCGCTGTTCGCCGCCGCGCACGACACCGAGCGTCACCGAAGCGCCGGCACTGTCGGGTCCGAGCCTGCGGATCAGGTCCCGCGGGCCGTGCACCGCCTCGCCGTTCCACGCCACGATGATATCGCCAAGAGAGAGACCGGCGGCCTTCGCGGGACCATCGTCATCGAGACTCATCACCATCGCGCCGTGCGCGTCGCGGTCGCGTACCGGATGCAGGCCGGCGCCGAGATAGCCGCGCGCGACATGGCCCTTTTCGCGCAAGGTCGCGACCGCCCGCTCGATCGTCTCGTAAGGCATGATCAGCGCCCGGTGGCGCGGTCCGAACAACAGCATGCCGATCAGCGCACCCTTGGCGTCGAGAACCGGGCCGCCCTCGAAACGGCCGCCCGCGCCGACGGCAAGATTGATGCGCCGGTCGATGGTGCCGCCGCGCATCGAGCGCCAGGCCGGGCCGACTTCGCCCACCGAGCCTGAAACAGCCAAAGCGGAACCGTCACTGCTGCCGATGGCAATGGCGATGTTGCCCGGCCGCACCGCATCGGCCTTGGCCAACGGCGCGGCGCTGACGGCCTCCGCCGGCTTCAGCAGGGCAACACCGGTAGAAGGGTCGCGGCCAACCAGCTCGGCCTTCACCGTTTCCCCCGAAGCCAACACCAGTTCGATCTCCTCGCCGGCCTCGACAGCCTCTTCAGCGGTGACGAAATAGCCGTCGCGCCAGTGGAAGGCGCTTGCCGTGCGGTGATGATGCGTGGCGAAGCCAGCCGTTGCCGGCGCGGCCTTGGCGGCGAGATCGGCGACGGCTTGCGAAAACGCGCTCAGATTGAAATCGCTCATAATGGTCTCCTGGGTTCATCCATGCCCCAGATATCGCTCGACAGCGCGTCCGCGGGTACTCGCCTGACGGCTAGTTGCCGGTTTGACTGGCCATCTGGTCAGGTCGCTGCGGTTCCAGCCGCTCCGCACATATAGTCACGATCAAGCCTGAACACACGGAGCCCTCCCATGGCCCTCGCCGTCGCCAAATTCCAAACCGATGATACGCTGCTCGACGCCTATTCGACGACGGTTGCCGACGCCGTCGACCGCATCGGTCCGGCCGTCTGCCGCATCGAGCGCGTTGGCGGTCAGGGCGGCCATGGCTCCGGCTTCGTCATCGCGCCGGACGGGCTGGTCGTCACCAATTTCCACGTCGTCGGCGACGCCAGGACGGTGCGCGTGTCGATGCCGGACGGTGCCTCCCGCGAAGGCCGCGTGCTTGGCCGCGATCCCGACACCGACATCGCGCTGGTGCGCGCCGACGGCAGCTTTGCCGACATCGCACCGCTGGGCGATTCCAAGCGGCTGCGGCGCGGCCAGATCGCCATTGCAATCGGCAACCCGCTCGGTTTCGAATGGACCGTCACCTCCGGCGTCGTCTCCGCGCTCGGCCGCTCGATGCGCGCCTCCACCGGCCGGCTGATCGACGACGTTATCCAGACCGACGCAGCGCTCAATCCCGGCAATTCCGGCGGACCGCTGGTGTCGTCGGCCGGCGAGGTCATCGGCGTCAACACCGCCATGATCCATGGCGCGCAAGGCATCGCCTTCGCGGTTGCCTCCAACACCGCCAATTTCGTCATTTCGGAGATCATCCGCTTCGGCCGCGTGCGCCGCGCCTTCATCGGCGTCTCGGCCGACACCGTCAATCTGCCGCGACGCGCTGCCCTGTTGTCGCAAGTCTCGACCAGCACGGCGGTTCGCCTGCGCAGCGTCGAGAAGGACGGCCCGGCGGCCAAGGCCGGCTTGAAGGAGGGCGACATCATCGCCGCAATAGACGGCCGCCCGGTCACCGGCGTCGACGACCTGGTGCGCGTGCTCGACGCCGAGCGCATCGGCCGCGAGACACAATGCACCGTGGTGCGCCGCACCGGCGTCAGCCAGGTGACGGTGACGCCGGTGGCAAGGGCGGGCTGAGGACGGTCACCGTTCCGCAGCCCCCTCGGCGTACTGCGCCAGAAACGCCTCGCTCGGCGGAATCGGCTTGATGACGTCGATCAGCACGCCATTGGGGTCTTTGGTGATGAAATGGCGCTGGCCGAAGGGCTCGTCGCGCAAGGATTGGAGGATCGGCAGGCCGGCGGCAAGGATCCGCTCATAGACCGCGTCCGGGTCGCGAACCTCGAAATTGATCAGCAGGCCCGATGTGCGGCCCCGCCCCTCCTTCGGGATGGTCTCGTGGTCGCCCTGGACGATGCCGAGATTGACGCGTTTGTTGTCCACCGATTGCAGATGCACATACCAGTCGCTTTCAAACAGCGGCTGGAAGCCGAAATGCTCGACATAGAACGCCGTCGTGCCGGCGACGTCGCCGGTCATCAGCACCGGGTAATAGCTCGTCGTCTTCATCTTTCCTTCTCCCGTCAATTAACATACAGTCTGCATGTAAATTGAATTAACATACAGGCTGCATGTATGCAACGCGATTCCGCGCGCCGTTCCAACCGTGACCGTACCGAGGCGACGCGCGCCGACCTGATTGCCGCGGCGCGAAAGCTGTTTACGGAAAAATCCTATGCCGAGACCGGCACGCCGGAGATCGCCGCTGCCGCCGGCGTCACGCGCGGCGCGCTTTACCATCACTTCGCCGACAAGCAGGCGCTGTTTGCCGCCGTGGTCGACCAGGAGGCGGCAGCGGTCGCCGAGGAGATCGAGCGCGCCTCGGCGCCATCACTCAATGCCCGCGACGCACTGATTGCCGGTTCCGACGCCTATCTCACCGCCATGCGCACGCCAGGCCGCACGCGCCTGCTGCTGCTCGACGGCCCGGCCGTGCTTGGCCGCGCCGCCATGGACGCGATCGACAACCGCCATGGCAACCGCTCGCTGCGCGAAGGGCTGGTCGCGGCGATGCGGGCGCAAACGATGACGAGATTGCCGGCCGACGCGCTGACCGCACTGCTCGGCTCCGCCTTCGATCGTGCCGCCCTGGCCATCGAGGCCGGTGCGTCAGCTCAGGACTACCGCGCGGTGCTCATAGCACTGATCGATGGCCTGTCTCTTCCTCAGGCACCTCGCCCGGTTCGAACTCGTTGAAGCAGCCGAGCTGGCGCTTGAACTGGTCGATCAGCCAGGCGGCCGCTGGCTTCGGGCTGCGATCGTTGCGGTGCATGGCAAACAGCGGCGAACTCACCTCCCTGAAGGATTCGAGGTCGATTTCGACCAGCCGGCCACTCGCCAGGTCGTCTGCTATCAGCCAGCGCGGCAGCCCGCCCCAGCCCAGCCCCTCGCGCATCAGCATATGCTTGGTGCGCACATCCGTCAGCCGCCAGGTACGGTAGGCGAAGACTCCGAAGTCGCGCCCCTTGGTACGCTCCGACTGGTCGGTGACGACAAGCTGCGTGTGTTCGCGCGCATCCTCGATCGCCACCGGCTTCGGCAGCAGGGCCAGCGGATGGCTGGGCGCGGCGGCCAGCACGATCGACATGAAGCCGATGCGCGCGAGATGCACATCGACATCGCCCAGCAGGCCGCCAATGCCAAGGTCGGCCTGCCCGCTGACGACATGATCGGGGATCAGGCCGAGCGTGCCGATATGCAGGCGCAGCATCACGGTCGGAAACTGCACCTCGAATGCCTTCAACACCCGCACCAGCACCGGCGACGGCAGCGCCGCATCGACCGACAGCGCGACTTCGGCCTCGAGCCCCTGGTGGTGGCCGTCGACGCGGGAGCGGATGCGCTGCAGCACGCCGATCATGCGCCGCGCATCCTCCAGCATCGCCCGGCCGATCTCGGTCAATTGCGGCTCGCGCGTGCCCTCGCGCTCGAACAGTTTCAGCCCCAGCTGCGCCTCGAGATTGGCGATGCCGTAGCTGATCACGGACTGTGCCCGGTTGAGCTTGCGGCCGGCGGCCGAGAAGCTGCCGGCTTCGGCGACTGTCACAAAGATCTGAAGTTGATCGAGCGTCGGGTTGGGCTGCATCGATATATCTAACTTATAGATGGATCGTATAGAAAATATACCAGTTTATTGAATGGATCGAAAGCCCCATATCTGGTGGGACAAATCATTCCAACCGCTGGAGAGCCCAAAATGTCCATTCTTCTTGTCACCTCAAGCCCGCGGGGCGCCGCCTCGCATTCGACCCGCATCGCTACCGAATTCGCTGAAAAGCTCGTCGCCGCCGATCCGTCGAACACGCTCGTCGTGCGCGACCTCGTCGCCAACCCGCTGCCGCATATCGATGCCGACTACGCCAGCGGCATCTACGTGCCGGCGGAAGCCCGCACTGCGCGCCAGGCTGAAGTCGTCGGCGTCTCCGATGTGGTGCTCGACGAGCTGTTTGCCGCCGACACAGTGATCCTGGCCACAGGCTTCATCAACTTCAACATCTCCTCGACACTGAAGTCCTGGGTCGATCACATCTCTCGTTCCGGCAAGAGCTTTGCCTATGGCGAGAACGGCCCCAAGGGTCTCGTCACCGGCAAGAAGGTCTATATCGTGCTGGCTTCGGGCGGCATCTACTCCGAAGGTGCGGCCGTGCAGTTCGATCACGCCATTCCCTACCTGCGCGGCGTGCTCGGCTTCCTCGGCATGACCGACGTCGATGTCATCCGCATCGAAGGCGTCGGCATGGGTCCTGACGCGGTGACCGCAGCGCTCGCCAAGGCGACCGCCAAGGTCGATGCCGTGGTGGCCGCCAGCCAGGGTGTCGCGGCTGCCGCGTAAAGAGCCAAAATTTGTCCGCTTCGAAAGGCAGGCGTGCGCGCCTGCCTTTTTCGTTCTAGCCGATGAGGTGCCTCAGCAGACCAGCGGCGCTGACTCCGATCAGCACGGTCGGCAGCATGGAAAGCCGCGTGGCGGCTACCAGAGTAACAGCCAGCGCCAGAATATCCGCCGGGGACTTCGACACGAAGGCCGGTGCGATGACAGAGATCAGCACGCAACCAGGCGCGGCTCCCATGACCGCCGTGGCACGCGCGCTGAGTGTGCGGTTGCGCAGCACGACATAGCCGCCGATGCGCGTCAGGTAAGTGACGCCGGCCATCAGCACGATGGTGAGAAAGGTCATTGCGTCGATCATGCATCACCCGCCATCAGCCAAGCCGCGACCAGCCCCGATACCGCGCCGGCGGCGACATACCAGGCGCCGGGAACGAAGAGATAGACCAGTGCTGCCACGATCAGGCTGACCAGCCAGGGCCGCGCCGCCGCCATACCCGTCCACATGCCGCGCATCAGCACCAGGAAGACGGCCGGGAACGCCATGTCAAAACCATAGGTCCCGACGTCGCCGAGCATCGGACTGAGCAAGGCACCCAGCGTGGTGAAGGACACCCAGGCGAGATACATCGCCAGCGCCGCGCCCATATAGTAGCGCGGGCTGAAGGCCGGCGTGATGCCGGCGGCAGCGCGCTGTTTGGCATCGGCCAGGCCCAGCGCCCAGCTTTCATCGCACATAAAGAAAAGCGCCGGAAACACCTTGCGTCGTGGCAGGTGGCGCAGGAATGGCGCCAGTGCCGCACCCATCAGCAGGTGACGGCTGTTGACCAGGAAGGTGATGGCGACGATGAGCACGACGTGCGGCGGCGACGTCCACAACTGGATCGCCGCGAATTCCGAGCCGCCGGCGAAGTTCAGCCCTGTCATGGCAGACAGTTCGACCGTGCTTAAGCCTTTCTGCGTGGCCTGGGCGCCAAGCACCAGCGCATAGGGGATGGTGCCGAACAGCACCGGCGCGCAGGACGCCACGCCACGGCGGAACTCGGATCCCGAACCATTGCCCGCCGCCTCGACTGCCTGTGAAATGCTCATGCGTCTCCCCTGGCGCGCCTCGCGGCCGCCGCTCCCGGGTTGCTTCTGGACTCTTGTGATGTCGGCCGCAAACATAGCGGCACCGGCTCACAATTTGGTTGCGAAGATTGTTGTGTTTCATCAGAATTTGGCATTTGGCGCTACAAAGCCATAAATAGATGGAATCCAGAGCCATGAAACTTGATGAGATCGACAAGCGGATCCTGCGGGCGCTGCAGCGCGACGGCCGCATGGCCAACAACGATCTGGCCAATGAGGTCGGGCTGTCGCCATCGCCTTGCCTGCGTCGCGTGAAGCTGCTGGAGGAGGCCGGTGTCATCGACCGCTACGTCGCCGTGCTCAACCCCGCCAGCATCGGCAAGGGCCTGACCTTCTTCACCCGCATCTGGTTGAAAACGCAGGACGAGGACACGATCGAGCATTTCGCCACCGAAGTCGCCAAGCTGCCGCAGGTGATGGAGTGCTACCTGATGCTCGGCGATTGCGACGCCATGGTGCGTGTGGTGGCGGCCGGCATCGACGATTACCGCCGCTTCCAGTCGGAGCATCTGAGCCGCATCAAGGGCGTGCAGAACGTCAAGACCGACGTCCCCAGCCAGACGATCAAATACACGTCGGAACTGCCGATCTGAGCTACTGAAAACGGCGTCACGTCAAACTGGATAAAAAATGCAACCGGATTGTAGGATCGAACCCGGTGCCGGCGTCCTTCGGGTGCAAGCAGCGCGCAGCGCTGCCCTTAGGCATGGGAGATTTGAATGAGCCTTTCCTATCGTTGGGTCATCGTCGCCGCTGGCGCGCTGATGTCCTGCGTCGCCATCGGGACGATGTTTTCGCTGGCGATCTTTCTCGAGCCGATGGCGGTCGACACCAACTGGTCGCGCGCCGGCATTTCGAGCGCCATGACGCTCAACTTCCTGGTGATGGGCCTTGGTGGCTTCGCCTGGGGCGCGATATCGGACCGTTTTGGCGCCCGCATCGTCGTGATGATCGGCGCGGTGCTGCTCGGGCTGGCGCTGGTGCTGGCCAGCCGCGCCGGTTCGCTGCTGAGCTTCCAGGTCACCTATGGCGTGCTGGTCGGTCTCGCGGCAAGCGCCTTTTTCGCGCCGATGATCGCGCTGACCACAGGCTGGTTCGACACCAACCGCAGCCTTGCCGTCTCACTGGTCTCGGCCGGCATGGGCGTGGCGCCGATGACGATCTCGCCCCTCGCCCGCTGGCTGATCTCCGCCTATGATTGGCGCACCGCCATGTTCGACATCGGCATTACCGCCTGGGTGCTGCTGTTGCCGGCGGTGCTGCTGGTGCGCCAGCCGCCGAAGCCCGTCTTAGTCGACCCCGGCTCCGCGCCGGTTGCCGAAGGTGCCGGCCTGACGGTCGGCCAGGCGCTGCGCTCGCCGCAATTCATCGTGCTGGGGCTGACCTTCTTTGCCTGCTGCGCGGCGCATTCCGGGCCGATCTTCCACATGGTCAGCTATGCCATGCTGTGCGGCGTCGCCCCCATGGCAGCGGTCTCGATCTACAGTGTCGAAGGCCTGGCAGGCCTCGGCGGCCGGCTCTTCTACGGCGTGCTGGCCGACAGGCTGGGCGTCAAGCCGGTGCTGATCGCGGGCCTGGCGATCCAGGCGATCGTCATTGCCGCCTATCTGTCGATCAGCCAGCTTGAGCAGTTCTACATGCTGGCCGTTATCTTCGGTGCCACCTATGGCGGTGTCATGCCGCTCTATGCGGTGCTGGCGCGCGAATATTTCGGCCAGCGCATCCTCGGCACCGTGTTCGGCGCCGCCACCATGCTGTCCAGCCTCGGCATGGCGCTGGGACCGCTTGCCGGCGGCATGGTGTTCGACGCCTACGCCAACTATTCCTGGCTGTTCATCGGCTCGGCTCTTATCGGGCTCGGCGCGGTCGGCATCGCCATCGCGTTCCCGCCACTGCCGCGCAGGGAGTTGCAGCCGGCTTAGCCCGGGTCGATTTCCCAAACCTTGCTGGCCAGGCGCGCAATCAGCCTCGCCCGTTCGGTTCGCCACGGATCCTGTCCCCTGTTTCATCCGTTCCCCCCCTTGCGCGGGGCAGTCCACGGACAACATTTGCTCCGTGGGATCTCGACTGAGCTCGCGCATCCAGTCCACGCCAGAGAGGACACCCTGATGGCGGAACATCCGAGTGGAAGCGAAAGCAACAGAATTGCCGCAAGCGCTGTTGCCGACGACGATCCGCGTCTTGCATTCATTTATCAGGAGGCGGTGAGAGGTCTCACGCAACAGCAGACCCTTGTGGAGAACATGAGCACCCGCGCCGGCAGCCTTGTCTTTGCCACCGCATTCGCAAACTCATTGCGCGGCGGTGCGGCCCTTTCCAATGGGCTTGGGCTCTGGGACTGGACCGCGGTGGCCCTGCTGTTCGGCATCGGCGGGTTGATCGTCTTCATGCTTTGGCCCTACCACCAATATACATTCCGCTTCGATCCGGAAGAGCTGCTTGATCAATATGTCGACGGCGACAGGCCGACGACGATGTCGGCCATGCGCCGCGCGCTTGCCCTTCGCATCAAGGCGGACATGGCCGGCAACTGGCGAATTATCCAGCGGCTGCGGGTGGCGCTGCAGATTGCGCTGCTGTTTCTGCTGCTCGACATCCTGGCCTGGCTTTTGGCGATCGCAGGCATTTGAGCCGAAGGCGCGTGGCTCCGCCACGGCCAGGCTTGAATGGCAGGCAACGGTCGATGGATCGAAAAGCTCTCTTGAGCATTTAAGCTTTGGCTAATAGTAGCCCCAGGAGAGAACCAATGAAAAAGACGCTGCTCATTTTGAGCCTGCTCATTCCGCTCTCGGCGTGCTCCCGTACCGAACAAGGCGCCGCCGTCGGCGGCTTGGGTGGCGCGGCCGTAGGCGCCGCGGTGGCCGGAGACCCTGTGGAAGGGGCGGTTGTTGGCGGTGCGGTTGGTGCGATAGCAGGGGCCATCATCGGCCACGCCAGCGAAGCCGGCCAGTGCAGATATCGCGATCGGTACGGCCGGGTTTACGTCGCGCGGTGCCCGAACGGCTACTGATCTCAACGCGTGATCTCCTTCGATCACGCGTTTGCTGGGGGTTAATCGAATGGCCTATCGGATCAAAAAGCTGCTGGGTTTCTTGTGTGCCGTTATCGGCGTTGCCGCGGTGAATGCCGGGGCTTCGGCCGCGCCGGTTGAAGCAAAGACGGTTGCCGATCACTTCTCATCGGTGAAATCCATGTCAGGGGATTTCGTGCAATCAGGCCCGAAAGCGGAAAGAAAACACGGCAGGTTTTTTCTCCAACGCCCAGGCAAGATCCGGTTCAACTATGCAGGCCAATCTGGGGTCAGCGTGATCGCGGATGGCAAATCCCTGGTGGTTTATAACAGGAGACTGAAGACATCGCGGCTTTATGCTCTCTCGAAGACGCCGCTTAAGCTGCTGCTCGACAACAAGGTCGACTTCTCCGGCAGTCGCGTCAAAAGCATCAGAGAAGACGGCGCTCAAGTAACCGTCAAGCTGGCCGACAGATCGGCTTTCGGCAATTCGAACATCTCCATGGTGTTCGACAGAAAATCGCTCGATCTGCGCAGATGGAGCCTCACCGACGAGAAGGGACTTACCACGACGGTGACCATCTCAAATGTGAGGCAAGGCGTTCGCGCTCCCGAGGGCACCTTCGTTATCGATTATGCGGCAAACCGTGAATTCAACACCACAACGAAATAGCCGAAACCGCAGCCATAATCACAGCGCCGGAACCAATAGGATCAGCGGCGGTTTAGTCCATGAAGGGACCGGAACCGCAAAGGACGCGGCACAATGATTGAAATTCACAGCATCGAAGCGGCCAACGCCAGACTGCGCATAAGGAGAGCCGAGCGCTCTCTGAAGCGCGCGAATGACTTGCTGGACGAGGAAGGCGGCGTCGCTCTTAACTTGGCATTGTGCGGCCGGATAAGGGCCGCGAGAAGGCATCTGATCGAGGCCAGGACCCGCCTGATGACGATTGATCCCACCAGGACGAGTTGATCGCCGGCGGTCGTACGTCAACCCGGACCGAGAGGTCCATCGTGGCGCAAAGGCCCGCATGGTTAGGCAGTGACCTGCTGGCGGTGATCTACCCAAAAATCCGGTCGCCCTGCTCGTCGACCAGTTGGATGCCCTTCTTGATCGAGATGTCGACGGCGTCGTCGAGCCCGGCGAAGCGGTCGGCGCGGATGAATTTGTGTTCCTTCACCACGCCGTCGATCTCCTTGGAGACGACGCCGCACGTCTGGTACTGGCCATCCGCCTTGTAGGGCGTGGCGCTGATCAGGAAGCCCTTGTGCTCGACCTACTTGGCCGGCGCTGCGCTCGTTGGCCCAGCCGTTTCGGCTCCGCTGGCGCCACCGCCGAAAAGACGCTTCAGAAAAGACATCGGGCTTCCTCCAACAGCATTCATCCCGCACCATGTAGAGTGACGCGGGATGAATTTCACTATCGGTCCTTGGCCCAGCGGGCAAGGGCTGCGTCCGGTCGGCTGGACGAGCTTACTTGTGCGACAGCGCTTCCAGGGCCTCGGCGGCGGCTTCGAGGATGGCGATCGCCTCGGCCTGCTTGTCGGCCGGGGCGTCGACGAAGTCACCCAGAGCCGCGCGCAGCCGGTGGCGGACTGCGCGGAATTCGTCCCGCGCTTCCGAACGATCCCCGCGGCCACCCCGGCCGCCACGACGCCCGCCCTCTTCGCTCTCGTCGTTCCAGCCGAACCAGTCGCGCGCCTTGGCCATTTTGCGGCCGAAGCGCTCGAGATGGTCGAGCACGCCATCGATCATCTCGCGGTTGTCGGCGAGATGCGCCTGGCCAGCTTCGGTGATCGAAAACACCTTCTTGTTGCCGTCGGCGGCGGAGGCGGCATAGCCGGCCTCTTCCAGGAAGGTCAGCGTCGGGTAGACCACGCCCGGGCTCGGGCTGTAGATGCCGCTGGTGCGCTCTTCCAAGGCCTTGATGATGTCGTAGCCGTGGCGCGGGGCCTCGGCCAGCAGCGACAGCGTGATCAGCTTGAGGTCGCCGTCGGCCAGCATGCGCCCGGCGCGGAACATGTCGCCCGGGCCGCCCCGCCCGCCACCGCGACCGCCGTGCCCGAACGGGCCAAAACCGCCGCCCCCTCTGCCACCAAATTTGCCGCCGAATTTGCCGGCCATGTGCATGAACATGCGCTCGCCGAAATGATTGTTCCCAAAATGTTTGTGCATTGATTGCTCCTTGAGTTGTATCTTACGATATATCTTAATTATGCGAGCCAATCGGGAGAGTCAAGATATATCTTACGATGTATCTGAATGCGGCGCCAGAGGCTTGCTTTCACCGGAACGTACCGCTAGAAGGCCCGCGAGCGCCTCGGCTGCTCCGTAAGCGTCTGACGTCAAGCAACGCATCCAACCCCGGTCTTTCCGGGCAATTTTGCCGGTCACCGGCGAATGGATGCCAAAAGCGACGGACCGGATACTTCAGGGAACTCTCAAAATGACTGCAAGACATCAGCGCAGGAAGCTGCCTGCGCGCTATGCCGCTGTTCTTAGCCCGCTGGTGCTGTCGCTGTTGATGACCTTCATCGTCTCGTTCATCTCGACGTTGAAAAGCCTTGGCTTCCACCCCGAGCTGCCGTCCATCTGGCTGACCGCCTGGGGGCTGTCCTGGCTGGTGGCGTTTCCGACGCTGCTGCTGGTGCTGCCGGTGGTACGCCGCATCGTCGGCGCGCTCTGCGAGCCGGCCAGCCGATAACTCGCACGAAAAAAGGTCCGGAGATGTCCTCCGGACCTTTGCGCTTCTGGTCATTAATCACGAAGCGCTACCAGCGACCCTTGCGCCGGTTCCAGGCATAGAGAAGGTCGGCGAAACGATCATAGGCAAAGCGTGTCAGCGGCAAGACAACCGGATTGCCGAACACCATCGCCAGCCAGCCCTCGCCCGGCGTGACCTTCCACACGGCGATGGCAACGTCGGCGCCGACCAGCAGCCTGCCCGCCACGTCGGTGGCGTGCAGCCGGCGGCGGATATCCTCAAGCGACGCGCCATGCCCGGCAAGCGCTGCCGGTTCAAAATTGATGTCTCGGAACTCGATCCGCCCGGCCTTGACCGCTTCGATCAGCCGCCGCTTCTGCCTGCTTATGCCGGCATCGCAGACCGGGCAGCGCGTGTTGTACCAGACGGTCAGCATTTATCCGTGGCCATGCCTGTGGTGCAGGTCGGGATAATGCGGATGCCGGTGTCGCATTGGGGCATGCCGGTGCCAATGAGAATGCGGCTCGCTTACCGGCCCGTCATGATGGTGCTGGTGGTGTTCGTCATGCACATGGCTGTGCTCATGCTCCAGTTCCTCATGGTCGTGCTCATGCTCATGGCGCTCCGACAGATGCAGCCACAGGCCAACACCCATCAGAAGTCCGGCGGCCGCAAGCTTGAGCGTGACGGCGTCACCCAGGATGGCGATTGCCAGCAGCGCGCCGATGAAGGGAGCGAGCGAGTAATAGGCCCCTGTCCGGGCGGTACCCAGATGACGCAGCGCCACGATGAACATCACCAGGCTGACCCCAATGCCGAAGAAACCGACTGCCGCGGTCGCTGCAATGACCGACCCCGGGGGAAACAAAGCACCGCCGGCAAGCGCCAGCCCGACATTGACGACACCCGCCACCAGCCCTTTGAGCATGGCGATCACCACCGGGTCGGTGGCGGAGATCCTGCGCGTGAAATTGTTGTCGATCCCCCAGGCCAGACAAGCCCCCGCCACCAGCAGGGCGCCACGGTTGAAGGCGACGCCCTCACCTTGCCACGACAGAAGAACGGCGCCCGCCAGAATGGCGAACGCGCCGAAAAGCAGGCGCCGGTCGACATTCTCGCGATAGACGAGCCAGGCGATCGCCATCGTCGCCAGCCCTTCCAGGTTGAGCAGCAGCGCCGAACTGGACGCCGTGTTGAGGGTCAAGCCGAACATCAGCAGCACCGGCGCGATGATGCCGCCCATGCCGATCGCCAGCGCCAGCCAGGGAATATCCCCAGCGGTCAGTTGCGCCTCCCCGGCCGCGGCCTGCCTGCCCCGAAGCAGGCGGTACAGAGCCAGCCCGAGACCGGCACCGAGATAGAGCAGCCCGGCCAGCATGAAGGGATTGACGCCATTGAGCAGCAGCTTGCTGAGCGGCGGCGTCGCCCCGAACAGGACGGCCGAGCCAAGCGCGAGTGGCACGCCGGGCCACAGATGCGAATGGGAATGCGGTTCGGACATGACCTCACCCTATCATGGCAAGTGTGTCACTTGCGGCGCATGGCCGCCTTTGGCCCGATGCACTTGTTGTCGCGAAACAGCGCCCACTCCTCGCAAAGGCGTCCATTGGGCAAGCCGCAGAATCCATATTCATTACCGGCCTTGTCCTTCCTGATCACCAGGCGCCCGCCGATCTCGCCACAATGGACTGATGCCGGATTGGCCATGCCGACCGGTTTTTGCGCACTGGCGCCGACGGAAAACGGCAGCGACGACAAAGCGGCAAAGCTGGCGACCAATATCGAAACCTTCTTCATCGCGATCTCCCCGGCCGCATTCTATCACGGCGAAGCGCCCCGTCTTGCGGCAAAGCGCCACCAGGCCGGCACCAACCAGCGACTTCGAGAAACCCTGCCGATTCCTTCACCCGAGCGAGGTGATGATCTCGCGGTAGGCTAATTCGGGAAAGGCCTTCAGCGTCCGCGTCCTGACATTGCCCGCTGCCGCCAGCATCAGCGAGAAGCGCGCCAGCACCGCGTCGTCGGGGGCTTCGACCACAGCCACCATATCGTATTCGCCCATGGTCAGGTAGAACGCCTTGAACGATCCGCCCATGTCTCCCAGTTGCTTCCTGGCGGCGTCGAGCCGCTTCGGTGACTCGCGTACGTTCCTGGCACCCTGCTCCGTCCAGTTCATCAGCACGATGTAGCTTGTCATGGCACACCTCCCTCCGGGGCCACGGAGCACGGCGGCTTCGCCGGGGCGGGCATCCGGGTTGTCGCCCAGAAAATGCATCCGACACGGAAATTATCCTCCTGAAGGGCCTGCAGCGCAAGAGTGCGTCCCGCAACAAAAAAGGGCGCCATCGGCGCCCTTGAACTCTTTGCATCGGTAAGTCTCAGCTATCCAGGAAGCTGCGCAGCTTGCGCGACCTGCTCGGGTGCTTGAGCTTGCGCAGCGCCTTGGCTTCGATCTGACGAATGCGCTCGCGGGTAACAGAGAACTGCTGGCCGACTTCTTCCAGCGTGTGGTCGGTGTTCATGCCGATACCGAAGCGCATTCTGAGCACGCGCTCCTCGCGCGGCGTCAGCGAGGCCAGCACGCGCGTGGTGGTCTCGCGCAGATTGGCCTGGATCGCCGCGTCGATCGGCAGGATCGCCATCTTGTCCTCGATGAAATCGCCCAGATGCGAATCCTCCTCGTCGCCGACCGGCGTTTCGAGCGAGATCGGCTCCTTGGCGATCTTCAAGACCTTGCGCACCTTTTCGAGCGGCATGGCAAGCTTTTCGGCCAGTTCTTCCGGCGTCGGCTCGCGGCCGATCTCGTGCAGCATCTGGCGCGAGGTGCGCACGATCTTGTTGATCGTCTCGATCATGTGCACCGGAATGCGGATGGTACGCGCCTGATCGGCGATCGAACGCGTGATCGCCTGTCGGATCCACCATGTCGCGTAGGTCGAGAACTTGTAGCCGCGGCGGTATTCGAACTTATCGACCGCCTTCATCAGGCCGATATTGCCTTCCTGGATCAGGTCGAGGAACTGCAGGCCGCGATTGGTGTACTTCTTGGCGATGGAGATGACGAGGCGCAGGTTGGCCTCGACCATTTCCTTCTTGGCGATCGCCGCTTCGCGCTCGCCCTTCTGCACCTGATTGACGATCTTGCGGAATTCCAGGATCGAGATCGCCGTTTCGGTGGCGAGGTTCTGGATCTCGGCGCGCAGGTCCTTGATCGCATCCTTCTCGTTCTTGGTGAATTCCTTCCAGCCGCGCGATGTCAGATTGCCGATCGAGCGCGTCCAGTTCGGGTCGAGCTCGGAACCCTGATATTCCTTCAGGAACTCTTCGCGGCGCACGCCGTAGCTTTCGGCCAGCCTGAGCAGCTTGCCTTCGTTCTGCACCAGGCGCTTGTTGATGTCGTAGAGCTGCTCGACCAGCGCCTCGATGCGCGCCGTGTTGAGCGACAGCGACTTCACCGCCTTGATCAGCTGGTCCTTGAGCTCCTTCAGCCGGCGGTCCTGGCTGGGCGACAGCGTGCCCGCAGCGGCGAGCCTGTTCTCGACCTGCTGGTCCTGCAGCTTGCGCAGCTTTTTGTAGGTGTCGGCGATAACGTCGAGCGTCTCCATCACCTGCGGGCGGAGTTCGGCTTCCATCGCGGCCAGCGACAGGCTCGCTTCGTCCTCGTCTTCGTCGTCGTCATCCGTCAGCCCACGCGTATCGGCGCCGACATTGGTGATGTCGTCTTCGTCGTCGCGCGAACGGCGCGGCTTGTCCTCGACCTTGGCTTCCTCGACGCGCTCGACCACCGGCGCCTGCTTGGCCTCGGGGCCGGCATAGGTGGCTTCGAGATCGATGATCTCGCGCAGCAGGATCTTGGATTCGTTGAGTTCGTCGCGCCAGATGATGATGGCCTGGAAGGTCAGCGGGCTTTCGCACAGACCCGCGATCATCGTCTCGCGGCCGGCCTCGATGCGCTTGGCGATGGCAATTTCGCCCTCGCGCGACAAAAGCTCCACCGAGCCCATCTCGCGCAGATACATGCGCACCGGATCGTCGGTGCGATCGGTCGGTTCTTTCTTGGTGGTGGTGGCGGCGACCGCGGTGCCGGTCTGCTCAGCCAACTCGTTGGCGTCTTCCTCGGCATCGGCCGCGGTGTCGGTGGCCTCGGGCTCCTCGCCCTGCTCGTCGTCCTCGACCACGTTGATGCCCATGTCGGACAGCATCGCCATCGTGTCCTCGATCTGCTCGGAGGTCACTTCCTCTGAGGGCAGCACCGAATTCAGCTCGTCCATGGTGACATAGCCGCGCTTCTTGGCGGCCTTGATCATCTTCTTGACAGCATCATCGGAAAGGTCGAGCAGAGGGCCATCGGTGGCGCCTTCGCGTTCGGTTTCGACCTCTTCCTTTTCCTTTGTCGCCATAGTCTTTATCTTCTCCTAGCGGCCGAACTTCAAAGCCGCGTAAGCTGTCGGACCAGTCAAATCGGATGCGCTCGCTTATGAAACGCGCTTCACCGGGCCAGTAACTGCATCAACTCGTTTCGTTTGGTGTATGTCGTTGCCCAAATCGGGTTTCCCCTTTTGGGCGACATGCATTAAGTCCAGATTAACCCTGATATCTGTGGCAGGCGGGCTGCCTGTCCAGTGACCAGTACCTCACATCGCTTGTTTTCCCGTGACGCGGGTTCGGGTTAACGTTTCGAATCGTCCTGATTCCGCCAATCTGCCAGAAGGTCAAGCGCCTCTCGCATGATTCGCATGAAAAAAGCGAATCAATTACCCGACTTAGCCCGTTACGCGCCATTTGGACGCGCAACGACGCTTTCTCAATTCACTCGCTTCCAACTAAGCTCGCCCAGCCCTGCCCGAGGAGACGCCAAACCCTTCGATCAGCGCTTCCGTAGCCTGCACATCCTGAAATTGCGCCTGAATTTCGATCAGATGCCGATAGTTTTCGTCTGTGGGATCGGTGGCGAGCGCCGCTTCCGCCTGTTTCAGCTCCTTATGTAAGGTGCGCGCGCTGCGCTGCAAGTGCAGCGCCTGGCTGAAAGCATCGCGGGCATCTTCAAGGGCGGCGGTCTCCAGCGCCGGCCATTGCCGCATCCGCCGGATCAGCCCGACGGCCCGCTCCCAGATCTCGGCGCAGCCGGCGCGTTCGATCGTCGCAATCACCGCCTGCCGGTCATTGGCCATGTCGTGCGCCATCGCGTCGAGAATCGCTCCATGCAGCCGCCTCAGATCGGAGTTGGCGAGATCGAGGAACTCGATATGAGCGAAATTCTCGTCGATCAGCGCCGGATGGTTGACCAATGCGACGATGATCGTCGCCTCGCGCACCGACATCCCTTCGCCGCCGCGTTTGACCAAAGCCGACTGGCCGAGGCTTTCGGTGATCGCCATGCGGCCGCTGCCGGCCTTGGCGAACTGCCCGCCGGGCGCGGCCGTCTTGCCTTGGCCCTGTTTCCAGTCTTGCCGATTTTGCCTGGTGCCGCGCTGCGAGCCGAAGAAGCTCAGCACACGCTCGCGCATCTCCTGCTGGTAGTGGTAGCGCAGGCTTTCGTCGCGGATGCGGCTGGTCAGTTCGCGCAGCGTCTTCTCGAGCTCGGCCCGCCGCTCCGGCGTATCGAAGACGCCGCCCGCCGTCTCACGCATCCATAAAAGGTCGACCAGCGGCCGCGCCTCGGCCAGAACGCGACGAAACGCATCCGGTCCTTCGGCCTTGACCAGATCATCGGGATCCTTGCCTTCCGGCAGCAGCGCGAAGCGCGCCGAGCGCCCGGCCTGCACAGACGGCAGCGCCATGTCGGCGGCCCGCCACGCTGCCTTCAGCCCGGCCTTGTCGCCGTCGAAGCACAGCATCGGCTCCGGCGCCATGCGCCAGAGCAGTTCGAGCTGGTTCTCGGTAAGCGCGGTGCCGAGCGGCGCCACGACGTTCTCGAAGCCGGCCTGCGCCAGTGCGATGACGTCCATATAGCCTTCGACGGCGATGACCGTGCCGCCCTTGGCCAATGCCTTGCGCGCGCGGGCGAAATTATAGAGCACATTGCCCTTGTGGAAGAGCTCGGTGTCAGGCGAGTTCATGTATTTGGCCAGCGCATCGGGCTGCAGCGCGCGGCCGCCAAAGGCGATGATCTTCCCCCTGGAATCCGGGATCGGGAACATGATGCGGTCACGGAACCAGTCATAGGAAACCGGAATGTCGTCGCCGTGGCGCACCAGTCCGCAAGCCTCGATATCGGCCTTCGGCACACCCTTGGCGGCGAGATGCTCCTTCAGCGCATTGCGGCTGTCGGGCGCAAAACCGAGCCGGAACGATTGCTGCGTCGCCGGCGTCAGCCCGCGGTCTCTGAGATAGGCGCGGGCTTTGGCGCCTTCCGGCCCCTGCAGCCGTTCCTGGAAGAAGGCGGTCGCCATCTCCATGACGTCGGTCAGGCTGGCGCGTTCCTTTTCGCGCCGCTCCTCCTGCGCATCGCGAACCGGCATCGGCACGCCGGCCATATCGGCGATCTTTTCGACCGCTTCGGGAAAGCTCATCCCGTCGAGTTCGGTGAGGAACTTGAAATGATCGCCCGAAACCGCACAGCCGAAACAATGGTAGCGGCCCTTTTTATCCTCGCAGTGGAAGGATGGGCTCTTCTCGCCGTGGAACGGACAACAGGCCCAATAGTCGCCGCGCGGTGCGTTGGTTTTCTTCCTGTCCCACGCGACGCGCTGGCCGATAACCGATGAAATCGGCACGCGGTCGCGTATCTCGTCGAGGAAGGCGGGTGGAAAGCGCATCGGGGAACTCGTTTCCCGATTATATAATCATACCCGCGAAATCCGACGACCCTTAATGCGGGCCATACCCGGTTTCCACAGGCAAAAGAGGCGGCCGTTGCGGGCCGCCTCTTTCCAATATCCGCCTGGGGACCGATTAATGCGCGGCAAGCGCGCCGAAAATGACGCCGGAGAGCACACCGACCAACACATAGTCGTTGCCGACGCGGATCCATTCCTGGCCGCGACCGGGACGATGCAGGCCGTAGCGGCCATAGTCGCGGATCGGCTGGTGCTGTCTCCAGCCTGAATATTTATGGCCGTTGCGCCAGTTGTTGCGCTTCACGATGACCTTCTTATGGATGACGCGCTTCTGGACGAAGCGCTTCTTGACATCCCTGTTGGTGGGCTTTTGCCAGTCGACCTGGCTGTAATTCGACTGCGGAGCGTTCGGTGCATTCAGCGGTGCGGCTTGGCCGGTGAGCGACGTAGCGGCCAGCATCGAGAAAGCGAGTGCGGAAAGGACAATGCGTTTCAAAAGAAGTCTCCTTGGTTGTCGATGCCAGAGGAATAGCGGGCCACCGATGAACCGAAGCTGAACGCCTGCATTACAATTGTGTAATGATTTCCTTTATTTACCCAATAGAGCTGAACATAATCGCAAAGGCAGGAGCCGGTCGCGCTGCTAACTCTGCCTATCCGTTGCTTCGAGCCCGCCCCGCAATGCAACCATTTGCGCGTCCGTCCATTTTCCGACACCGCCCGTCGCGCTGCAACGGCCCTTGAAATCGACAAGATTTTATTATCCGGCTAAAATATTCGAGTTATTATAAGTCACCGCCATGAACATGATTCGTACCCTCGTTTTCCCTTCTGATCGCCACGCCAAACAGGACGCGCATCCTGTTTGCATGCGGGGGGCGAAATGAGCGGGTCCGTCGTCCTTCTGCATCTGGCCGGCGCCGTGGCGCTGATGCTGTTTGCCACCCGCATGGTGAAGACCGGCGTTGAACGCGCCTATGGCGACGTGCTGCGCCACCGCCTGCGCGCCACCATGCGCAATCCGATCATGGCGGTGCTGGCCGGCACCGGCCTTGCCATCGCCCTGCAGAGTTCCACAGCCGTCACGCTGCTGGTCGGCTCCTTCGCCGGCTCTGGCATCGTCTCGGGCGCCGCGGGCCAATTGGCAGTGCGCGGCGCCGAGATCGGCTCTGCGCTGGTGGTCAAGCTGCTGACCTTCGACCTCACCTTGCTGGTGCCGCTGTGCCTGATCACCGGCACGGTCATGTTCATGGCCACCGAGCGGCGCGACTGGCGCCAGACCGGCCGCATTCTGGTCGGCATCGGCCTTTTGATCCTGTCGCTGGAGATGATCGGCCAGGCGTCTGAGCCGCTGCGCAACAGCCAGCTCATGCCGGTCATCATCAACTACTTCTCGACCGATTCCATCACCGCCTATCTGCTGGCGGCGCTGATCACCTGGCTGTTCCAATCGAGCATCGCGGCGGTGCTGTTGATGGCGACGCTGGCAGGCCGCGGCCTGATCACGCCCGAACTCGGCGTCGTTCTCATCCTTGGCGTCAACCTCGGCTCCTCGATCATCGCGCCGATGCTGACCCGCTCGTCGAGCCCCGAAGTGCGCGTCGTGCCGATCGGCAACCTCCTGATGCGCGGGCTTGGCTCGCTTGTCATGCTGATCCTGGTCATGATCTTCAGGCCGCACTTCGCCTTTCTCGGTTCGACGGCGGCGGACCAGATCGTCAATGCCCACATCCTGTTCAACGTGCTGATCCTGCTCGCCGGCCTGCCGCTGGCAGGGTTCGTCTACCGCGCTTCGGAGAAGATCGTCGCACTTGGCACCAAGCCGGTGCCGGCCGCCTCGCTTGACGTCGTCGAACTGTCCGCGCTCAACGAAAGCGCGCTCGACGTGCCGAGCCAGGCGCTGGCCAATGCCACCCGCGAGGTGGTGCGGGTCTGCGAGACGATCGAGATCATGCTCAAGCGCATCATCGAACTCTATGAAAGTGCCGATGCCGACAAGATCAAGGCGCTGGCCGCACTCGACGACCGCGTCGACCGCAAGCACGCCGCGATCAAGCTCTACCTCGCCAAGTTGACCAGGAACCCGCTGACCGAGGACGAAGCGCTGCGCTGCCAGGAACTGATCGGCGCCTGCGTCAAGCTCGAGCAGGTCGGCGACATCATCGTGCGCAACATGCTGGTGCATGTGAAGAAGAAATTCGAGCGCGGGTTGGAATTCACCGACGAGGGCTGGGCCGAGCTGTGCGCCTTCCATGGCTCGGTGCTGGCCAATGCGCGGCTTGCCTTCAATGTGCTGGTGTCGCGCGATCCCGAGACTGCCCGCCAGTTGGTGCTGGAAAAGGACCAGCTGCGTGACCGCGAGAAGGAAACCAGCGCCAGCCATTTCGTGCGGCTGCGCGACGGCACCGCCAAAAGCGTCGAGACCAGTTCGATTCATCTCGATACCATCCGCGACCTGAAGCAGATCAATTCGCTGCTGGCCTCGATGGCTTATCCGGTGCTCGAAGAGCGCGGTCTGCTCACTGGGTCGCGGTTGAAGGCGAGCTGAGAAGCAGCCAATCTCCCCCACAAGGAGGGAGATTGGCGCTTCACCGCCTCGCTCACTGAAGAAAACCTAAACTCGCGACAAAAATTTCTTCATTGCCCGCAAAGCCCATCCGTGGTTTGAGGCCGTTCCAGCTAAGGCCTTGCCATGTCGCTTCCGCTTATAGCCCTGTTCATTGCCGCTTTTGCCTTCGGCACCACCGAATTCGTGATTGCCGGCGTGCTGCCGCAGGTGGCGCAAGGTCTTGGCGTTTCGGTCCCCTCGGCCGGCTACCTCGTCTCCGGCTATGCCGGCGGCATCGCCATCGGCGGCCCGCTGCTGGCGCTCGCCACCAAGTCGCTGTCACGCAAAAGCCTGCTGCTCGGCCTCGCCATCGCCTTCACCATCGGCCAGGCGGCTTGCGCGCTGGCGCCCGACTTCACCTCGATGCTACTGTTGCGCATTGCCGTGGCGGTCGCGCATGGCGCCTATTTCGGCGTCGCCATGGTCGTCGCCGTCGGTCTCGTGCGCGAGGACCAGCGCGGCATGGCTGTCGCCGTCATCCTGTCCGGCCTCACCGTCTCCAACGTCATCGGCGTGCCGGCCGGCACCGCGATCGGCAACATCTGGGGCTGGCGTGCCACCTTCTGGGTGATGTGCGCGCTCGGCGTGGCGGCAACGCTTGCCATGGCAGCCCTGTTGCCGCGCACCACCGGATCGTCGGTCAGGCCCGCCGGTTTTGCCCGCGAGGTCCGTGTGCTGGCCCGCCAGCAGGTCTGGACCTCGCTGATCCTGATGTTGATGCTGATGATCGGCCAGTTCGGCCTGTTCACCTACATCACCCCGACACTGCTGGAGGTCACCGGGCTCGACGAGAACCTGGTGCCGTGGGTGCTGCTGCTCAACGGCGTCGGTGCCACCCTGGGAGTCTTCCTCGGCGGCAAGCTCTCCGACTGGAAGCTAATGCCGTCATTGATCACCATGCTGGCCCTGCAGGCGGTGACGCTGGCCGTCATCTACGCCGTCAGCCCCTATCCCCTGCCGATGGTTGTGGCGATCGTCGTCTGGGGCGGCCTCAACTTCGCCATCGGCACACCGATCCAGACCCGCATCCTGGCCTGGACGGCGGACGCCTCGAACCTCGCCTCGTCGCTCATTCCGTCCGGCTTCAATGTCGGCATCGCGCTGGCCGCGTCGTTGGGCGCCGCGATGCTGAACAGCGGCTATGGCTACCGTAGCCTGCCGCTGCTGGGCGCCATCGCCATGCTGGTCGCCGTCGCGGTCGCACTGGCATCTTATGTCTGGGAAGGGCGCAGCAACGCCACGCCGCCGCTGACGGCTCCGGCGGAATAGACCACGATCCGGAAAAGTGGCCGCCGGTTTTCCGAAAAGATCGGATCAACCAAAACACTTCACCCGCGCCAGCGCAGCAGGCGCATGGCGTTGGCGGTGACCAGCACGGTGGCGCCGGTGTCGGCCAGGATCGCCGGCCACAGGCCGGTGATGCCTAGAATGGTGGTGACCAGGAACACCGCTTTCAGCCCGAGCGCCACACTGATGTTTTGGCTGATATTGGCCATCACCGCCCGCGACAGCCTCACCATCCGCACGACGTCCGTGATGCGGCCATGCAGGATTGCCGCATCCGAGGTCTCCAGCGCTACATCGGTGCCGCCGCCCATGGCGATACCGATGTCGGCGGCGGCGAGCGCCGGTGCGTCGTTGATGCCATCGCCGACCTTGGCGACCTTCAGCCCTTCGCGCTGCAATTCGCCGATGATGCGCTGCTTGTCCTGAGGCAACAGCTCCGCCCGCGCCTCGATGCCGAGCGAAGCGGCAATGGCTTGCGCCGTGCGGCGATTGTCGCCGGTCAGCATGATCGTGCGGATGCCTTCGGCCTTCAGCGCCGCAATGCCGACCGCCGCATCCGGTCGCGGCTCGTCACGCATGGCGATCAGCCCTGCCACCACGCCGTCGGCGACCAGCACCGAGACGGTCTTGCCCTGCCCGTTGAGGCTGTCGACGGCAAGGCGCTGCACTTGCGTCATGTCGGCGCGTTCGCCCGCCGCCGGACCGGAGCCGAGGAAGACGGCGACGCCACCGACGCTGCCCTCGACACCTTTGCCCGAGATCGCCTTCGCCGCCAGAGCCGGCGGCACCGGCGCACCATCAGCCTTGGCCCTGTCGAGGATCGCCATGGCCAGCGGATGGCTGGAACCCTGCTCGAGCGCTGCCGCCAGCGCCAGCACGGTGCGTTCATCGCGGCCATAGGCCATGATGTCGGTCACCACGGGCCTGCCCGCGGTCAGCGTGCCTGTCTTGTCGAAGGCCACCGCCGTGATCCGGCCAAACCCTTCCAGCACCGCACCACCTTTCATCAACAGGCCACGCCGCGCGCCGGTCGCAAGGCCAGCGGCGATTGCTGCCGGCGTCGAGATGACGAGCGCGCAGGGGCAACCGATCAGCAGGATCGCCAGGCCCTTGTAGATCCATTCGTTCCAGTCGCCGCCAATGAGCAGCGGCGGCAACAGCGCAACCAGCGCGCCGACCGCCAGCACCGCCGGGGTGTAGTATCTTGAGAAGCGGTCGATGAAGCGTTCAGTCGGCGCCTTGGCTTCCTGCGCCTCCTCCACAAGCCGCACGACCCGAGCGATGGTGTTGTCAGACGCGGCAGCCGTCACGCGAACCCTGAGCACGCCGTCGGTGCTGACGGTACCGGCGAAGACGGGCTCTCCAGTGCCCTTGCGCTTGGGCGTGCTCTCGCCGGTCACCGGCGCCTCGTCGATTTCGCTCGACCCCTCGATGATCTCGCCATCGGCCGGAATGCGGTCGCCCGGCCGCACCAGGATGATGTCGCCGACGCCGAGCTGTTCGGCAGGAACTTCCGATGTGCCGCTCGCGCGTTCGACCAAGGCCGTCTTCGGCACCAGATCGGCAAGTCCCTGGATGCTCGCCCGCGCCCGGCCGGCTGCGACACCTTCCAGAAGTTCACCGATCAGGAACAGCACCACCACGGCGGCGGCTTCTTCCGTAGCCCCGATCATCACGGCGCCTATCGCCGCGATGGTCATCAGCATCTCGATCGAGAACGGCGTGCCGGCCAATGCCGCCATCAGCGCTCGCCGTGCGATCGGCACCAGGCCGACCAGCAGGGCGGCAAGGAAGACCCAGCGCTCGGCCGCAGGAAGAAGATGGCCGATGCCGTAGGCGGCGAGAAGCGCTGCCGCGCAGGCCAGCGTCAGCACAGCACGGCGGGAGCGCCACCACGCCTGCCCCGGCGCCGCATCGCTGTGATCATGATCAGCATGATCATGATCCTTGGCCACTGAAGCACGCCCATCGGCCCCGCCTTCCGCCTTGACGATGCCGTAGCCCAGCCGCGCCACCTGCCGCAGCACCTTGTCGTCGTTGAGCCAACCGCTGTGGCTGACCGTCATGCTGGCGCCGGTCACCGAAACCGAGACATCGGCGACGCCGTCGAGACGACGCACCGCCGTATCGATCTTGGCCGCGCAGGAGGCGCAGTCCATGCCGCCGATCTTGAACCGTGTCTGCCCGATCGTTTCCTGCTTGAGCGGCGTCGTCATCACATTACCTGCCTGTCTTGCCCGCGCGGCGTCGCCGCATGGGTCTTGAATGCTGATGTCAGGCACTATAATTGCTCTAGTCACTAGAGCTTCAAGGGAAAATTTCATGTTTTCGATCGGTGATCTCTCGCGTCGCACCGGGGTCAAGGTGCCGACAATCCGCTATTATGAGCAGATGGGCCTTGTCGCCGCGCCCGAGCGTTCGGAAGGCAACCAGCGCCGCTATTCCAGGCAGGAGCTGGAGCGGTTGGCCTTCATCCGCCACGCCCGCGACCTCGGCTTCGCCGTCGACGACATCCGCTCCCTGATCGACTTGAGCGGCCACCCCGAGCAGCCCTGCGGCCACGCCGACAAGATCGCCGAGGAGCAACTGATCTCGGTGCGGGAAAAGATTGCCCAGTTGAAGCGACTCGAGGCCGAGCTCGAACGCATCGCCACGTGCTGCAATGGCCAGACGGTCGGCGACTGCTACGTCATCCGCGCGCTGTCGGATCATGCGCTGTGCGCCGATGAGCATGGTTGAGACACATCCTACAGCTCGATCCGGAACCGCAAGCTTTCCGCCCCGCCATAGGCGGCGTCCTCGAAGAAGCGTTCGACGAGCTTGCCGCCATGGCCAGGATCACCTTGTGCGAGGCCGGATTGCCCGGCTTGGCGGTGATATCGACGTGAGCCAGGCCGACCGCCCTCGCCTCGTCCAGCATCAGCCGCAGCGCCTCGGTGGCGTAGCCGCGCCGCCGCTTCCACGGCACCACCGAATAGCCGATATGGCCGAGCACATGCGGCGGCAGTCCCGCCGTGCCCTTCTGCCAGCGAAAGCCGATCGAGCCCGACGCCTCGCCATCCCAGATCCAGCGGCGGAAGCCCGGCAGGCGCGGCACTTTTTTGCCGTCGGGCAAGCTGATCGGGCCGCCCTTGGCCTGGGGATTGTCGAGGTCGGCAAGAAAGGCCACGGGATCCTTTTCGATGGCCGCGAGCTGCTCGCGCGTCGCTTCCATCAGCCGCACATTGTCCGGTGACCAGCCGCGCTCGAGCGCCACCTTGTAGGATGGCAGATGTTCAAGCGCGGGTTTGACGATTTCGATCATGGTGCATCGGCGGAGACGCTACGCCGATAAATAGCAGCATTGCCCGGCAAGGCACGGTCCACCAAGGAGCAGCCTCTTACGACAAGGCCGCGTTTCCATCGCTGGAAACGCGGCCCCGATCTTATGTCCTTGGGAGGACTGGAGCTCCGGCGCAGGCGCGCGGGAGTACCCTTATGCGAAGTCAGGCGATGTCGAAGCGGTCGGCGTTCATCACCTTTGTCCATGCCGCCACGAAATCCCTGGCGAATTTCTGGCTTGCATCCGCGGAGCCATAGACCTCGGCAAGCGCACGCAACTGGGCGTGCGAGCCGAAGATCAGATCGGCACGGGTGCCGGTCCACCTGACCGCCTTGGTCTTGCGGTCGCGCGCCTCGTACACCTCTTCCGAACCCGGAACAGAGCCGGCGGCCGGATCCCAGACCGTGTTCATGCTGAGCAGATTGACGAAGAAGTCGTTGGTCAAAGTGCCCGGCCTGTCGGTGAACACGCCGTGCTTCGATCCGCCGGTATTGGCGCCGAGCACGCGCAGACCGCCGACCAGCACCGTCAATTCCGGCGCGGTCAACGCCAGCAACTGCGCCCGGTCGACCAGCATGGCCTCGACCGACATCGGCTGCTTGCCCCTGACGTAATTGCGGAAGCCGTCGACCTTTGGCTCGAGCGCGGCAAAGGAATGCACGTCCGTTTGCTCCTGCGAGGCGTCCATGCGGCCTGGCGTGAACGGCACCTTCACCTCATGGCCTCCGTCCTTCGCGGCTTTCTCGACCGCGGCAACGCCGCCAAGCACAATCAGGTCGGCAAGAGAGACTTTCTTGCTGCCCGCGTTGAACTCCTTCTGAATGGCTTCGAGCTTGGCAAGCACCTTCGACAGTTCCGCCGGCTGGTTGACGTCCCAATCCTTCTGCGGCGCCAGTCGGATACGTGCCCCGTTGGCGCCACCGCGCTTGTCGGAATTGCGGAACGTCGAGGCCGAGGCCCACGCAGTCGAGACCAATTCGGAGACTGAAAGGCCCGATGCCAGGATCTTCGCCTTCAGCGAGGCGATGTCCTGCTCGCTGACCAGCTCGTGGTCGATGGCCGGGATCGGATCCTGCCAGATCAGCTCTTCCTTCGGCACGAGCGGGCCGAGATAGCGGGCGACCGGACCCATGTCGCGATGGGTCAGCTTGTACCAGGCGCGGGCGAAGGCGTCGGCGAATTGCTCCGGATGCTCGTGGAAGCGCCGCGACACCTTTTCGTAGGCAGGATCTACCCGCAGCGCGAGATCGGTGGTCAGCATCGCCGGCGCGCGGCGCTTTGACGGATCGTGCGCATCCGGAACGGTGCCGGCCCCGGCGCCACCCCTTGGCGTCCACTGATGGGCGCCGGCCGGGCTCTTGGTCAGTTCCCAGTCGAAGCCGAACAGATTGTCGAAGAAATTATTGCTCCACTTGGTCGGCGTCGTGGTCCAGGTCACTTCGAGGCCCGAGGTGATGGCGTCGCCGGCAATGCCGGAAGCATGCTTGCTCGACCAGCCGAGGCCTTGCGCCTCGATGATCGAGCCCTCTGGCTCCGCGCCAACCAACGACGCATCGCCGGCACCGTGCGTCTTGCCGAAGGTGTGACCACCGGCGATCAGCGCCACGGTCTCCTCGTCATTCATGGCCATGCGGGCGAAGGTCTCGCGAATGTCGCGGGCCGAGGCCAGCGGATCCGGCGTGCCGTTCGGCCCTTCCGGATTGACGTAGATCAGCCCCATCTGCACGGCGCCGAGATGGCCGCGAAGTTCACGGTCGCCGGAATAGCGCTTGTCGTCGAGCCACTTGGTTTCCGAACCCCAGTCGACGTCCTGCTCGGGCTCCCAGACGTCAGCGCGGCCGCCGGCGAAGCCGAAGGTCTTGAAACCCATCGATTCCAGCGCGACGTTGCCGGTGAGGATCAGAAGGTCGGCCCAGGAAATCTTGCGGCCATATTTCTGCTTGACCGGCCACAGCAGCCGGCGCGCCTTGTCGAGATTGGCATTGTCCGGCCAGCTGTTGAGCGGTGCGAAACGCTGCTGGCCTGCCCCGGCGCCACCACGGCCATCGCCGATGCGGTAGGTGCCGGCACTGTGCCAGGCCATGCGGATGAACAGCGGCCCGTAATGGCCGAAGTCGGCCGGCCACCAATCCTGCGAATCCGTCATCACCTGGTGCAGGTCCTTGATCACCGCATCGAGATCGAGCGACTTGAATTCCTCGGCATAGTCGAACTCTTCGCCCATCGGATCCGAAAGGTTCGATTGCTGATGGAGAACGCCAAGATCGAGTTGGTTGGGCCACCAGTCACGGTTGCTCCTGCTGGAGGATCCGTGTGCAACGGGGCATTTGCCGGCGCTGGGATCATCGGTCTGTGCGTCCATGTTCTTCTCCGATCGTGGCTGTGTTGAGCTGTTCAACTGCTGCGTGACAGGGACATAGAAATGTCCCTGGAGGCGGTCCGTTTCATGGCTGGCGCGATGACCATATGCCCGATACGCGACCGAATATGTTGGATGTCCTGTTGCTGCGGGCATGCGCCTCACCAGGCGGTCCCGGCTGCTCCTCATCTTCGTTGCGACTCGTATAGCAAAGCCGTCTGATTAATTTAAGTTGGATTTCCTGATTACAGCGATAAGATGACATTATGACAAACCTGACGCTGAAGCAGTTGCGTTATTTCGAGGCACTGGCGCGGCACAACCATTTCGGACGCGCGGCGGATGCCTGCGCCATCTCGCAGCCCGCCATCTCGGTGCAGATCCGGGAGTTGGAGGAAACGCTTGGCACGGCGCTTTTCCAAAGAGGCCCACGCCAGGTCCGGCTGACCAATTTCGGCGAGGAATTCGCCTTGCGCGTCCGCGACATCCTGCGCTCGGTGGACGAGCTGACGGATCTGGCCCGCGCCTCGCGCGACCGGCTGGTGGGACGGTTGCGCATCGGCGTGATCCCGACGATCGCACCCTATCTTCTGCCTGCCATCATCGGCAACCTCGCCCGCATGCATGACGGGCTCGATATCCACGTGCGCGAAACGCAGACGCAGAAGCTGATCCAGGAACTGGCCGACGGCCGGCTCGATGCGGCCATCGTTGCCTTGCCGGTGTCGGAACCCTCGCTGACGGAAATCGTGCTGTTTGCCGAGAACTTCGTGCTGGTCCGGCCCGGCGAGGATGAGGGAAAGCCGGTGCCCAACCGCGAAATGCTGCGCGAGATGCGGCTGCTCCTGCTCGAGGAGGGCCATTGTTTTCGCGATCAGGCGCTGTCGTTCTGCAACATGCATTCGGCACGGCCGCGCGAGTTGCTGGACGGCAGCTCGCTGTCGACCCTGGTGCAGATGGTCGGCGCCGGCGTCGGCGTCACCTTGATCCCCGAAATGGCCGTGCCGGTGGAGACGCGCTCCGCGGCAGTCTCTATCGCCCACTTCGCCAATCCCCAACCATCGCGGACGATCGGCATGATCTGGCGCAAGACAAGCCCGATCGCCAAACAGCTGCTGCTTATATCCGAAGTGGTTCGCCAGGCGGCCGAAGCATTGCGCGCGCAGCACAGTTCGGCATCGGTTGCACAGCCTCTGAATCTACCGGCAGCGGCCCAATGAAGGCTGGCTGACCGGATCGTCAGCCTGCCGCGTGGAACCGGATTTCGCCCTTGTTCAGGAAGCAGGTCTTGTCGAACAGCGACAGGTCCAGAGGGTTTGGTAACCGCACGTCGCTGATATCGGGAACCGGCTTCCTCGCCGGATCGTATGAGCGATCGATCTGCGAGATGAAAACGAGGATCAATCCCCTGTCGCGGGCAAAGGCCTTCAGCGTGCGGACTTGCGCCATCAGGTCCGGGTTTTCCCGCTTCTGATCGAGCAGTTGCAGATAGTCTATGACCACCAGCGTACCGCGCGCCGCCGCCGCCAGCGTTCTGACGATGTAGTCGGCGCTGATGGCGTCGGAATTGTCGAACACGAACCGGTCGTTGAACCGTGCAGGGTCCGCCCCGATGGCGCGAAACCGGCCCAGCACATCCCGCTGCGTATACTCCAGCGTGAAGAACACACCGCGATGGCCTGATTTCATGGCTTCGACCGCGAGTTCGAGGCACATCAGCGTCTTGCCGTGGCCGGGTCGTGCACCCACCAGAACAAGATCGCCGGGCGCAAGTTGCGCAAACAGTATGCCGGCAGGCGCCGCCTCGGCTGCCTTGGCTGCAAGCAGACTCCAGCTGGCGAAGCCTTCCTGTGCTGCAACACGATCAAGCGCTTCGTGGAGCGGAATTTTGGCCTCGCGGGACAACAGCTTGGCTTGACGCTTCAGATGGTAAACGGGCGCGGACAGCTTCATTGCAAAACCTCCTGGTGCGAGCAGTTTCCGCAATCCCTCCTTATGCCTGGCGCTCGAACAGTCGGTTCGGTGATGAGAGTGCCCTGCATGAACGATGCTTTCCCGGCGGAGGGAGGAGGCGTGGGCTGCGCCAGAATCAGATGATAGCTCAATCCCTGCGTATCGAAAATCGCAGACATTCAAAGATGCGGGGAGCCCGCTGCAAGCCTCGAGCCAGCATCCCGGCGTAGGAGCATTTGCGCGCGTCGATCTCCTTCATGGCTCTTCGTGCGGACTTGCGGAGGGCACGCGTTAACAAAGGGTGCGCTAAACAAGATGTGTTTCGCCTGATAATGCGAGACCCTTTATGATCGATTCCCGGCGGCAACACCGCAAGGAAACGGCTTTGGCAGGAGTTGATCCGGTGCGGTTGAGATTCGTCCCTCTGGGTATCGTCCCGATCCTCAGCCTCCTCGTCGCCGCCATTGCCTTGACGATGTCGGCTCGATCCTTTGCCGCACCATCTGACGTTCCGGCCTGGCTGCAGGCTCACATCGGCAACAGCGACGGCCAGATCTCACAAATTGTCCTCGAACGAGCCCGCGCGCTTTACCGGAAGAAGGTCGCGCAAGGTGCAGTCAAGAACCCCTGCTACTTCGCCATGGATGCGACGCGCCCCAGCGATCTGGGCGATGGCGTTCTGGGGCGCCGCTATTACGTCATCTGCGAAGCCAGCCAGTCGTTTCGCGCGATTTCGTCGGGTCATGGCAGCGGCCGGGATTTGAAAGGCGTTGTCGATTTTTCGAACAGCAAGCGGTGCGCGAAGAATTTCGGCAATGCGATGGATTCGTCGTTGACGGCCGGCGGCGGCTATATCACCCGCGAGGCAAAAACCTCGTTCAAGGGCTATTACCGCACCGTTGCGAAACAGGACGCGGTTTTCCAGCGCACCTTCATCCAGTTCGACGGCGAAGGCGAGGCCGCGAATGCCAGGCAGCGGGTGATCGGCGGCCATGCCGCCCAGGTGCTGCACGGCCTATGCCTGCGCAAAAACCCGAAAAGTTCGCATGCCGACCATGACGGCTTCGTGCCGTTCGGCAAACTGGTGGACTATGCCGGCGGCCGCAGCAATGGCTGCACCAGCTGGTCGCCGGCGGATGCGCAGCAGATCATCACCATGGTCAAGGACAATCCGACGACGCTCTATATCTACCCGGAATCGCGCGACATCGCCGCGGTCGCAGCCAACCATTCACAGCCGGGCGCCTACTGGAACGCGTCCTGCCTGAAGGAAATCGGCACACCTAAATTCTGGCCGCGAAAGACCCTCGAGCCGATCATCGCCCAATACAGGAAGGATCACCCGGCACCACCGCCGCAGCCGCTGCCGATCTGCGAAGCGTCTTGAAGTCCGCATCGCACCGCCGCGTTGATTAGGACCGTGCCGCTTTATGTTCGGCGGAAAAGGCAAAGTGGCGGAGCGCGCGTGGAGATCGGCCGCCTCATCGAGGCCGGCAAAGTCACCCCCTTCGTGCAAGCCACCTACCCTCTTGGAGAGGTCGCCGAGGCGGAAGAACGGCTGGAAAACGAGCATGTGCGCGGCAGGATCGTATTTGAGGTCGCCGCCTAGCGACGTGGTTGCGTGGATTCCCCCGGACGCAGAGCTGGATCAGGCCGCCGAGCCAATTTTATCAAAAGCTAGCGGCGCGCCGAGGCTGGCGTCCAGCAGGGCGTCAGTCCCGTAAACGGTTGGCGGCATGATCCTGATGCTGCTCTGTCGCGACCTGCCTGGAGTCCAAACCGCGTTCTTTGGAATGCTGTGCCTTGTCGCGATTGGACAGAACCTTGTTTTCTTCGAGCTTGTCCTTTGGCGTTACGGTCATGGCGCCTGTCCCAGAACCCTTTCCCTGCGAACCTGCTCCGATGTGTTTCTTGCTCCCGCGTGCCATGGGCTGCCTCCAATCTATGAGAAATGTTCCAGGATCGGTGCTCATCTAGTCGTCAGGACGGTTTTTGTGATGGACGCTTTCCTGATTTTTGCCGCGAAGGATGTTGCGGTCGTCCGGATCGACGAGGTCCGGTGTGTCGGTTCTCATGTCCGATCCCTTGCGCAGCGCTTCGCGTTCCGCCGCTGATCGTTTCAGATCCGCCTCTGAATCGAAATCCTTGCCGGCGTTCTTTGTGTTTTCCCGCTCTTCAATGATGCGAATTTGTTGATCGTGGGTTTTGCGTCCAGTCATCGCTTCCTCCGGCGTGTTCGTGTTGGCGCTCGAAAGTCACCGGCCACCTCTAAGGTCGGGTCCGAGCCTGCCCTCGTGCTGATAATGGCAAGGTGACGGGATCGTTCCGAAAAGCGTTGAAGACGCTTTTCGCCAGATGGGCTCGGTTCGGCTTAGGCGCTCACGTTGACCGAGGCCGCCGCCCCTCTTCTGAACCATGGCCTCCTTCGAACGTTCGGCGACCACCGGACTGGCGCCGGACGCCTTTCCGTCGCGCTCCAGCTCAGCGCAGGAAATCGACCACAGCCTGGATGAACTCTGCCGGATACTCAATGTTCGACAGATGGACCGCGGGCAGCACGACCAGCTTCGCGCCGGGCACCGCCGCGGCAATCATCTCGCCGTGGCTGGCTGCTGTCACCGTGTCGTGCCGACCGGCGATCACCAGCGTCGGTCGCGGTATCAGTGCTACGGTACGGCGAAGATCGGCGTCGCGAACCGCCGCGAACAGGCCCGCCAGGCCTTGCCGGTCGATAGCCAGCAGCATGGTGCGAAACTCTTCGACCACGGGCTCGTTGGCGGCAACCATCGACGCGGGGAACCAGTTGCTCAGGAACGTCTCGGCGGTTTCCGACATGTCCGGTGCCTGCCGCACCGCGGCAATCCGCTCGTCGAAATAGCTTGCCGGCGAGAGATGAGACGAGGTGTTGCTCAGGATCAGCCGGTCGATCCGCTCGGGCGCGTGGATGCCGAGCCACTGCGCGACGAACCCGCCAAGCGACAGGCCAAGGAAATGTACGCGTTGCAGGTCGAGCGCGTCGAGCAGTTCGATGACGTCGCGGCCAAGCCGGTCGAGCGAGTAGGCGCCGACAGGAACGCTCGATCCGCCATGGCCGCGAAAATCGTAGCGCAGGATACGGAAATGCTTCGACAACTCGCCAACCTGCCTGTCCCACATGTGCAGCGTGGTGCCGATGGAATTCGATAGCACCAGCACCGGCTTGCTTGCCTCGCCGTCGAAGCGGTAGGCGATGCGCGTGCCGTCGCCCGTCGTGACGAAATTCAGCTTGTTCATGATGAAAATTCCTTCTGGAACGTTTGAATGAGGCCAAACGTAGCCGAGGGATAATTTTGTTGATATTACAAAGATGGGACAATCTTTGTAATAAAAACCGACATGACCGAATTTACTCTCCACGACCTTCAATGCTTCGATGCGGTGATTCGCACCGGCGGCTTTCAGCCTGCGGCGGCCGTGCTGCATCGCTCGCATCCGGCGGTGTTCGCTGCCGTCGCCAAGCTGGAGCGACAGCTCGACCTTTGCCTCCTGGACCGCAGCGGCTATCGCGTGCGTGCGACCGAGGCAGGGCTGTCGTTCCACCGCCGAGCGCTATCGCTGCTGCGCGAGCTGGATGGTTTGCGCGTCCATGCCGCCCAGTTGGCGATGGGTGAGGAAAGCGAGATCCACGTGGTGATAGGCGACCTGTGCCCGCGCCCGCATGTGCTGGGCATGCTCGGGCGGTTCTTCGCACAGTGCCCCGGCACCCGCCTGCATCTGCATTTCGAAGCGGTCGGCGGCCCATGGGAGCGTCTATTCGATGACGAAGCCGATCTGATCCTGCACTGGGTCGACAAGGGCGATGCGCGGGTGGAATGGGTCGATCTGTGCAAGGTGTCCTTCATTCCCGTGGTGGCGCCGGGCTTTCTGCCCGAGCGTATCGAGCAGCCGATCACCCTGGACCAGATGCAGGCACTCACCCAATGCGTCATGCGCGACAGCGCCCGCCATTCGCCACAACAAAACTATTCGCTGATCGAAGGCGCGCCGCAATGCCTCGTCGCCGACCAGGGCATGAAGAAGGAGATAATCCTGCAGGGCCTTGGCTGGGGCCACCTGCCCCGCTTCCTGATCGAGGAAGAACTGCATGACGGGCGCCTGCAATCCATTGCCGGCCGCCATCTGCCGGGCCGCACCGACGAACTGGTGGTGGCGCGGCGCCGCGACCGGCCGCATGGGCCGATCGCCAACCGGCTGTGGGATCATATCCAGCAGGAAGCGCCGACATTGCGCCGTGCATTGTAGCCGAGGAGGCCCGCCGGACAGATACCGACCAACCAGTCGCGAAAGGCGCCAGTGGAAATCGGTCATTAATGACCGGCCGTGCAATGCCAGGACCTCTCGGGTCCCGTCGAGCGATCACTTCCTGTGATACGCTCCAGGCTGGCGGCCGCTCTTCGGAGCCTTGACGTCCTTTGAACGCTCCGCGATAGCGGGGCCGGCCCCGGACGTCTTTTCGGTTGCGGCGCTCGGCGTGCCTTGCCTTGGCGGGTTTTGTCCGTCCGACTGGCGGGTTCGGTCTTCCACTTCGCCCACCCGGCGGGTGAGCCCCATTCCGCTGGCGGGCTTCTTGTTGGCGGCCGCATCCTGGGCGAATTCATCGGAAGCGTCGGCATCGGTCTTCGCCGGATATTTCGTCGCGCCGGTTTCGTAGCGGGTTTCGTTGTCAGTCATGACATCTCTCCAGTTGCATGACGGATAAACATCTCGGCGGTATCCGAGTTCCAACTCCTGGACTTCCGGACGGATCTGGGTTCCGGGAGCGCCCGGTCGGCCACCCAAGCGACGAGATGAGCAGCACCCTACTGCAGCAGACCCTTGACGATGCCGCTCGCCTTGCCGAAATCCATCTGGCCGGCATATTTCTGCTTCAGTGCGGCAATCACCTTGCCCATGTCCTTCTGGCTGGCCGCACTGGTCGCGGCGATCGCCTCGCGCGCCGCAGCCGTCACCGCCGCATCGTCCAACTGCGTCGGCAGGAAGGTGCGGATGATCTCCATCTCGCCGCGCTCCTGCGCGGCGAGTTCCGGCCGTTTGCCGTCGTCGAAGGCTTTGGCCGATTCCTCGCGCTGCTTCACCATCTTGGCCAGGATCTGCAGGATCTCCTCATCGCTGGCCGGCTCCTTGCCCGAACCGCGATTGGCGATGTCGCGGTCGTGAATGGCCGCTTGGATCAGCCGCAATGTCGGCAGCCGGTGCTTGTCCTGCGCCTTCATCGCGCTCTTCAGGGATTCGGCGATTTTGCCGCGCATGGTACATTCTCCTTCGATCGGCGCGGACAATAGCGCCGGGGGCGAGCCAAGGCAAACCCTGATATGCCGGGGCAAGCCACTGATTTTGCTAGGCGAAATAAAACATGGCGGCATTTCGCATGATCATTGACCGCTCTGCCCCCTTCCCCTATGTACTGGGCCTTGCATGAACGGAAATTTGACTGCGTGGAGGCCGCGAAAATCGCCGCTTCGCGCCGTTTGCCGCGCAGATGGCCCGCCGGGCCGGTTGCAGCGGGCAGCCCGATAGGAGTGCCGCCATGGCCGAGATGACCGCCGCCTCGACGCCCGCCTGGACCACTGAAAAGCCGACCGCCCTTCTGGTGCTGGCCGACGGCACCGTCATCGAAGGTCGCGGCCTCGGCGCCACCGGCTCCGCCGTCGCCGAAGTCTGCTTCAACACGGCGCTGACCGGCTACCAGGAAATCCTCACTGACCCTTCCTATGCCGGCCAGATCGTCACCTTCACCTTCCCGCATATCGGCAACATCGGCACCAATGACGAGGACATCGAGGATCTCAATCCGGCCGCCCGCGCCGGCGCCGTTGGCGCCGTGTTCAAGGCCGATGTCACCGACCCGTCCAACTACCGCGCCGGCGCTGGTCTCGACCAATGGCTGAAGAAGCGCGGCATCGTCGCCCTTTCGGGCATCGACACCCGCGCGCTCACCGCGCTGATCCGTGAAAGGGGCATGCCCAACGCCGTCATCGCGCATGCGCCCGATGGCGTGTTCGACCTCGACGATCTGAAGCGCCGCGCCGCCGCATGGTCGGGGCTGATCGGGCTTGACCTCGCCAAGGAAGTCACGTCGGGCCAGTCCTCGGTCTGGCGCGAGACGCCCTGGGTGTGGAACGAAGGCTTTGGCGAGCAGACCGAACCGACAATGCACGTCGTCGCCATCGATTATGGCGTCAAACGCAACATCTTGCGCCTGCTCGCCGGCCTCGGCGCCAAGGTCACGGTGGTGCCGGCCAAGACCGGCGCCGAACAAATCCTTGCCATGCAGCCGGACGGCATTTTTCTCTCCAATGGCCCCGGCGACCCGGAAGCCACCGGTGACTATGCCGTGCCGGTCATCCGGGATCTGTTGAAGACCGACATCCCGGTGTTCGGCATCTGCCTCGGCCACCAGATGCTGGCACTGGCGCTGGGCGGCAAGACCGCCAAGATGCACCAGGGCCATCACGGCGCCAACCATCCGGTCAAGGACCACACCACCGGCAAGGTCGAGATCGTCTCGATGAACCACGGCTTTGCCGTCGATGCCGACTCGCTGCCATCGGGCGTCGAGGAAACCCACGTCTCGCTGTTCGATGGTTCGAACTGCGGCATCACGCTGACCGGCCGGCCGGTGTTCTCGGTCCAGCATCACCCCGAAGCCTCCCCCGGCCCGCAGGATTCGCACTACCTGTTCCGCCGCTTCGTCAATTTGATCCGCGAAAAGCGCGGCGAGGAATTGCTGGCCGAACGGGCCTGATCCTTTGAGGATCGGCTGTTAGCTATAATATCGCTTAACGCAAAGCGATAAATGTGCGATATTATTTGTTGTGAAGACGATCATCCTTTCAGTATCGGCGGCTCGCGATCTCGATAACCTGCCGGCGGATGTCCGCGAGCAGGTTTCCGAAGGTTTGATCACTTACGCCGTCAGCGGTCGTGGAGATGTAAAGCGTCTTGCCGGCCGGAACGGTTATAGACTGCGTATCGGCCGCTACCGCGTCATATTCGACGAAGACCGCACCACGATTCTCGCGATCTACATCGGCAAGCGTGAAACGACGACCTATAGCAGGCCATAGGACAGGACATCATCATGAACGCCCCGCAAATCATCAAGACCTCAACCGGCGAAGAACTGGTCGTCATCCCGAGGGCCGACTACGAGGCATTGCTGCATGCCGCTGAAGAAGCCATGGATGCTGCGGATGTGGCGATCTACGATGAACGGAAGGCCGAGCTCAAAACGGAAAAGCCCCTGCCCGCTGCCGTGACCATGGATATCCTGCGGGGCTCGAGCCGGCTCAAGGCGCTGCGCAATTGGCGCAACCTGACCCAAGCCGATTTGGCGACTGCTATTGGTGTCAGCCAGGGTTTCCTGTCCGACCTCGAATCCAATCGTCGCAAACCATCGCCGCAGACCAGTGCCATGCTGGCAAAGACGCTGGATATCCCCGGCGAATGGATCGAAACCTAGAGCAATCCCGGGAAAAGTGTGAAACGGTTTTCCGTCCGGGAATTGCGTCAAACAAAGACTCTAGTATCTCGTCCTACGCCACCGGCCGGCCTTCGCTGGCTTCCAGGATGGCGAACCATTGCTGGCGGTCGAGGCTGATCTCCAACGCCTTGACCATGGCGGCCAGCCGTTCCGGCTTCATCGAACCCAGCACCGGCACCAATCGGGCCGGATGGCGCAATAGCCAGGCGATCGCGACGGCAGCCAGATCGCCGGCTCCGATCTCGGCGGCCACCGCAGCAAGCGCTGCCCGCACCCGCGCCTCGCGCCCCTCCTTGCCGGTGAACAGCGAGCCGCCCCCGAGCGGCGACCAGATCATCGGCGCATAGGCAAGGCGCTGCGCGTGGTCCAGGCTGCCGTCGGTCAATGCGGCCGTTTTCAGCACCGACATTTCGATCTGGTTGGTGGCGAGGGCGAACGGCAACCGTGAGGCCAGCAGATCGAACTGCGACGGCGTGAAGTTGGAGACGCCGACCGCCCTCACCTTGCCAGATGTGACCAGCTTGGCAAGAGCTGCCGCCGTCTCGTCGGCATCCGTCAGCGGGTCGGGCCGGTGCAGCAGCAACAGGTCGATATAGTCGGTGCCGAGATTGGCAAGCGACCGCTCCACCGACGCAACAATATGGCCGCCACCGGTATCGTAGTGCTTCAGCCGGTTGTCCGGCCGGTTTGGCGACTTCAGCATGATATCGCATTTCGAGATCAGCTCGATGCTGTCGCGCTTGCCTTCCCAGCGCGCCAATCCCGCACCGAAGGCCGCTTCCACCTCGTAGTTCCCATAGATGTCGGCATGATCGAAGCTGGTCAGGCCGAGATCGACGGCGGTGCCGATCAGCCGTGCGACCTGATCGGCATCCGGGCGGGCGGCGCTGTCGAGCAGACGCGAGGCGCCGAAGACCAACCGCGACAGCGACAGTCCGTCCCGAGTCAGCGCAATGCGGCTGTGACTCACACCTGCGCTCCATCTTCGGCGACGCCGGCGGTGACATTTGCGCGCGCCGCGGGCCTCGCCACCTTGGTGACGAAGACGATGACCGCCAGCGTCAGAAAACATGCGCCCACCAGATAGGGCGCACCGCCGAAGGTCACCGGCGCGCTTGGCCCGGTGAGCCAGGAAAAGATCGCCGTATAGAGCAGCGGCGTGATGATCGAGGTGATCGAGAAGATCGAGGTCATCGCCCCCTGCAATTCGCCTTGCGCCGATGGCGGCACTTTGGCGGCGGCGAGGCTCCTCAGCGGTGGATCGGCCAGCGCTTCCAGACAGCCGACGACGATCACCGCATAGATCATCCAGCCTTGCGACGCGAAGGCATAGCCGAAGGCGCTGGCTGCCGTGAATGTCAGGCCGATGACCGCCGTCTTCCACTCGCCAAGCCTCGGGATCACGCGCGGCAGCACCGTCGCCATGACGATCGCACCGCACAGGCCGAAGGCGCCGAGCGAGAAGCCGATCTGCTGCTCGCTCCAGCCATAGCGATAGCTGGAGACGAACGACCAGACCGCCGGATACATCATGTGCCCGAGCGTCATCAGGAAGAAGACAAGCCCGATCCAGCCGATGCCTTGATATTGGCGCATCTGGAGCAGCGTGCCGACCGGGTTGGCGCGTTTCCACTCGAAGCGGCGGCGATGCTTGTCATCGAGCGTTTCCGGGAGGAAAAACAACGCAATGAGGAAATTCACGAAGGCGAGCCCGGCGGCGAAATAGAACGGCACGCGCGGCCCGAACGTACCGAGCAGCCCGCCGAGAACCGGCCCGATGACGAAGCCGACGCCAAACGCGATACCGAGCAGGCCGAAATTCTTTGCCCGGTTCTCATTATTCGAAATATCGGCGATGAAGGCTGAAGTCGTCGAATAGCTGGCGCCTGAAATGCCGGCCAGCACACGCCCGATGAACAGCATCGGGTAGGACCAGGCGACCGCGCAGATCAGATTGTCGATGGAGAAGGTCAGCACCGATGCGAGCAGGATCGGCCGCCGCCCGAACCGGTCGCTCAAGCCGCCCATGATCGGCGCGAAGACGAACTGCATCGCCGCATAGACGAAGAACAGCCAGCCGCCTTCGATCGCCGCGCCGCTGATGCTGACCCCGGTCAATTCCCTGAGATAGGCCGGCAGCACCGGCATGATCATGCCGAAGCCGATAATGTCGAGCAGCAGCGTGGTGAAGACGAGCGCAAGGCCCCGTCTGGCGGTTTTAGGGTCGATCATGCAGGATCAAGCTCCTCTGCTCGCCCTCAGGCGCAGGCGGACGCACTTATAGGCGAGCCCGCCGCAAGGAACAATGTGAGAACAGGCTGATTCTATTCATCCTGACACCCCCTGACGGCAGCATCGCCGGCAGGTGAAGCTCGAAAACGGTCTGTCAGATCGGCCCACTCAGCGTGTTGCACTCCGACAGCTTGCCGCTCTTGTAACCACGCGCCAGCCAGGTCTGCCGCTGCTGCGAGGTGCCGTGGTTGAAGCTTTCCGGCACAACATAGCCTTGCGTCTTCTTCTGCAGCGTGTCGTCGCCGATCTGCTTGGCGGCGTTCAGTGCGCTCTCGATGTCGCCCTGCTCCAATATGCCTTTCTGCCCGGTGTAATGCGCCCACACGCCGGCAAAGCAGTCGGCCTGAAGCTCGATTCGCACCGACATCTGGTTGGCTTCGACCTCGCCCATGCTTTGCCGCATCTGGTTGAACTTGGACATGATGCCGGTCAGGTTCTGCACGTGGTGGCCGACCTCATGCGCAATCACATAGGCGCGGGCGAATTCGCCCGAGGCGCCGAACTGCTGGTCGAGCTGCTGGAAGAAGGTCATGTCGAGATAGACCTTGTGGTCGCCGGGACAATAGAACGGTCCGGCCGCCGCGGAAGCGAAGCCGCAGGCCGAGCGGACCTGGCCGGAAAACAGCACCAGTTTCGGATCCTCGTAGGTTAGGCCCTGAGATTTGAAGATGCCGGACCAGGTGTCCTCGGTCTCGGCCAGCACGGTGGCCACGAACTGCTTCATCTCGTCATTGGCCGGTGTGGCACCGTTGTCCTGTCCGCTGTTGTCGGTGATCTGGCCGCCGCCGCCCGGCAGCAGGCCGCCGTCGCCGCCACCTAGGATCGTCGACGGATCGAAGCCGAAATACCATCCGGCCAGCACCACCAGGATGACGAGGAAGATGCTGCCGCCGCCACCGGTGCGGCCGCCGATCGGAATGCGGAACTGGCCACCGCCGCCGCCGAGTCCGCCACCGCCGCTGTCGCTGCGGTCGTCCTCGATATTGTCACTCTGACGACGGCCCTTCCAGAGCATGGCAACTCCTCGTGCAGCAACTTCCCCGTTGTTCCGGGGCAACAAACAATTATCCCAATGGTTGCGCCAAGTCACAGCATTTTTCGATGGCCTTTTTGGCCATACGGGTCGCCTTGCGGCCAAGCTCGTTGCGGCGAGCGGCTCGGCGTTGCAATCGTCCCCATGGCCGAGACTATCGAAGACCGTTAATGTCCGTTTCTCTGGGAAGCGAGGGGCGCTTGCGGACGATCGGCCAATTCCTGCTGTTGCTGACGGCATTGACTTGTTTCGGCATCGGGTCCGCCCGTGCCGCCACGCTCGATTCCAGCGTTGCCGTCACCGATCCCGCCACCTTGCAGGCGCTGGAGCGTGGTGGCCTGTCGATCAGCCGCCTGCTGGGCCCGGCACTCGGCCTCACCCGCGAGGTCGACAATCGCGGCCTGTTTTCGGTGCCGGCGCTGGCCACGGTGCGCGACACAGTCAAGCGGCAGATAGCCGACGAGCCGAAGACCAGCCCCGATCCCTATGTTGCTGCCATGGCGAAGTCGAAGGACACCAGCCAGAAATTCAATCCGAAATACATCGATGACGACGGCTCGACGCTGGACCTGACCGGCGTCGTCAACCGCATGGACCGCGGCTATCTCGGCCACACCGAATGCGGCGAAATCCGGCTGATCTACCGTTTCCACTATTCGGTCGCGGAAAAGCCTGTGAAGGGAAAGGCGGGCCAGCGCATTTCCTCGCGCCTGCCGCTGACCATGAGCCTGGTGTTCAACGCCAAACCCAGGCAGGCACAAGCGCGCGCCTCGAAGGACCTGCCAAGCGCCACTGACGTGTCCTGCGCCGATGTTGCCCAGCGCTGGCTGGCAGCTGGAAAAAAAGACCTGCCACCCGACCAGCTTGCCGCCTGGCTGCGCTCCGACGAAGGGCCGCTGTCAGGCACCATGCTGAATTCGTCGCAGATCATGCGGCTCGAACTCAACATGCAGGTGCTCAGGCTGTCGGCCTCGACGCGGCGCGATTTCGGCGGCCATGCCGAATATCTCCTGAAGATCTTCAAATGGGATCCGGCTGCGTCCAGCTTCTATGAAGCGAAGATGGAAAACCAGATCGACCGCGCCATTGTGCTGGCCGACAAGCCGTCCTTCGCCAAATGGCTGCTCACCGACCGCAACATCTACGACCTCGACCATGGCCGGCTGGTGATCGACGAAAAGTTCCTGGCCAGGAGCGCCGTCTCCGTCGCCCCCGGCGGTCTCAGCCGGTCGCAGAACAACATCGTCTACGGGCTGGTCGACGACGCGGACATCGACAAGGCGCTGAAGAACTATATCGCCAGGGGCAACACACTCTCGACCATCAAGTCGGTGGCCGGCTTCAACTTGCGGCTCAACGAGATGAGCTGCACCGGCTGCCATCAGACGCGTGGCATTGCCGGTTTCCACTACACCGGCGCAGATCCGGTGAGCGAGCCGCGCCGCAACGCCGTCTTCGTGCCGGGCTCGGCCGTGTTCTTCGCCGACCTGCCGCGCCGCCGCGCCATCGTCGAGCAGTTCGCCGCCGGCAGTCAGCTAGACTTTACGCGCAGCTTCGCCGCCCGTCCGGACGCCAGATATGCCGAGGCGCTGAAAGACACCGACCTCTACAATGGCTGGGGCTCGATCTGCTATCGCGGCGAGGATGCAAGTTTCAAGGACTGGAGCTGCGGTGCGGGCCTGCGCTGCGCCGGTGTCCACGAAAGCGCCTTCCATCCAGGCTTCGGCACCTGCGTCAGCGAAGCAGGCACGGTGGTCGGCGACCCCGTCGAGTTCGGCGAGATCAAGATGTCGAGCTGGGGCAGCGACCAGTATTGCCGCCTGTCGCCGGCCACCGCCAAGGCCTGCGCCATCGACTCCGCGAAGGACAAGAAGCCGCTGGTCAAACTCGCCGGCTATGGCGCCGCGCGCCAGCGCTACGACAATCCGCAGCAGAAGACCGGCGGCTTTCCCGGTGGCATGCTGCGCAAGGCAAGCTGCGACAAGCTTCCCGACGAAGCAACGTGCGGGCGTCTGGCCAAGACCGGCTTCAACGACTGCATCGCGTCGGGCAAGGACCACAAATTCTGCACGAAGGAATTTACCAAGACCGCCGGCCTACGAGCCTGCGACAAGGCGCATCCCTGCCGCGAGGACTACATCTGCACCGCAGGCTATGACGATCTGGCGGAAGCGAAAGCTGGCAAAGGCACCTGCATTCCGCCCTATTTCATCTTCCAGTTCCGCGTCGACGGCCACCCGCGCAGCTGGGTGCAGGACGTCCGCGAGTGAGGGAACGGTTTGTTGAAAGCGCCGCCACCACGTTCCGGCAGACGGCGTTCGCCCAGAACAGCTGACGTCAACCTGACAGACGTCTAATCTTCCTGCTTGGCGCCGGCGCTCTTGCCGTCGGAGCTCTTCGAACGTTCCTCGAAACGCGCCGCGCCCTTTTTCAGCGAATGGTGGGTTTCGGCCTCGGTTTTGCGCTCATCGCTTGCCGCCGCCTGTGTCAGTCCCTCGGCAGCCTGCTTGCCCTTTGCGGTCGGTGCCCGTTCAACGCCCATCGCTTCCTCCCTTGCCGCGACATCGCGCGGTGTCAGCAGCAACGTGCGTGGCGTACGGCGGTTCCGGCGGCTCAGGAAATCCAGCGGCGGGTTCGGCTCAACGCGTCGCCGTCATCGCCTTGCGAAACGCTTCCAGCGTCTCGACGCTGACATGGTGCTCGATGCCTTCGGCGTCGATGCGCGCCGTCTCGGCGCTGACACCGAGCGAGCGCAAAAAGGCTTCCACCGTCTGGTGGCGGATGCGGCTCTCCTCGGCGACCTTGCGGCCGGCATCGGTCAGGAAAACGCCGCGATAGGGCTTTCGCGACACCAGCCCGTCGGCGCACAGCCTGGTCAGCATCTTGGCCACCGTCGGCTGGGCAACGCCAAGGCGTGCGGCAATGTCGACCTGGCGCGCCTCGTTGCCGTCCTCGATCAGATCGGCGATCAGCTCGACATAATCCTCGACCAGCGCGCTGCGGCGCGCTTCGCGCTGCTGCCGGAATCCCTCCGAATGAATTTCGGCGTCGAGCAGCGGCTCACGCGGGACTGGTCTGTTCTTCGGCGCCAATATGCGCTCCTCCCGAGGCTATCACCCGTCCACGCTTTCATAGCACGGGCTCTGATTCTTCAGGCCGTTTATTTGCATTCCGCCACAGGTGCAACCAGCGCTTCCGATTGCCGTTTCACCCGATGACCGCCAGCCGCCTAAAAGCAACGACAATGAAATATAGCATATTGCATAATGTTGAGCCATGGCATAGCTTGAGGCAACATCGTCCAGTCTCGCGGAAAGCCCTCCTTCATGTCTGAAGCCGAAGCCACAGCCTCCCGTTCCTCATGGCGGTTCGCCAGGCCCGACGAGGACGAGCAGCCCAGCCTGCGCGAAGTCAATTCCACAATCGCCGTGCCAAGCTCGGGCGTCTGGTTCCGTCGCCTGTTCGCCTTCATGGGTCCCGGCTACATGGTCTCGGTCGGCTATATGGACCCGGGCAACTGGGCGACGGATCTCGCCGGCGGTGCGCAGTTCGGCTACACGCTGCTGTTCATCATCATGCTGTCCAACCTGATGGCGATCCTTTTGCAGGCGCTGGCGGCACGGCTCGGCATCGCCACCGGCCGCGACCTCGCCCAGGCCTGCCGCGCCTACTATCCCCGTCCAGTCAATTTCGTGCTGTGGATCGCCTGCGAACTGGCCATCATCGCCTGCGATCTGGCCGAAGTCATCGGCACGGCGATCGCGCTGCAACTTCTGTTCGGCATTCCGCTGATCGGCGGCGCCATGCTGACGGCGCTCGATGCCTTCCTCGTGCTGCTGTTGATGAACAAGGGCTTCCGCTATCTCGAAGCCTTCGTCATCGCGCTTTTGATCATCATCTTCAGCTGCTTCGCCATCCAGATCTTCGTCGCCGCCCCGCCGGCCGGCTCGATCCTGCATGCCATGTTCGTGCCGTCGTCGGAAATCGTCACCAATCCGGCGATGCTCTACATCGCCATCGGCATCATCGGCGCCACCGTCATGCCGCACAATCTCTATCTGCACTCTTCGATCGTGCAGACCCGCGCCTATGAACGCACCGACAAGGGCAAGCGCGATGCCATCAAATGGGCAACGACGGACTCGACCATCGCCCTGATGCTGGCGCTGTTCGTCAACGCCTCGATCCTCATCGTGTCGGCGGTCGCCTTCCATAACACCGGCCATCAGGACGTTGCCGAGATCGGCCAAGCCTTCGAGCTGCTGTCGCCGCTGCTCGGCCTCGGCATCGCCTCGATCCTGTTCGCGGTGGCGCTGCTGGCTTCCGGCCTCAACTCCACGGTGACGGCGACGCTTGCTGGCCAGATCATCATGGAAGGCTTTCTGCGCCTGCGCATCCCCAACTGGGCACGTCGGCTTCTGACGCGCGGCCTCGCCATCATCCCGGTGGTGGTCGTCACCGCGCTCTATGGCGAAAAGGGCACCGGCCAGCTGCTGGTGTTCAGCCAGGTGATCCTGTCGATGCAGTTGCCTTTCGCAGTCGTCCCGCTGGTGCAATTCGTCTCCGACAAGAAGAAGATGGGCAATCTCGCCATTCCGCGCGGCGTCGCCGCCCTTGCCTGGGTGGTCGCCGCAGTCATCCTGGGGCTCAACTTCAAGCTGCTCTACGACACCCTGTTCGGGATCGGCTAAGCTCCGCCTCGCCGGGAAATCGACTACCCTCTGCGCAGAGGGTAGCCTCGCGACAAATTGGCAATCCGCGCTATGTTGTCCCGCAGCATGGCCCGGATCGAAGACATCAGGAAATTCTACGCGCGGCTGCTGGTCGCCAATGCCGGCTCGCCCGACCCACGCCTGGAAGCGGCTTTCGCCGAGGTGCCACGCGAAGCGTTTCTCGGTCCCGGGCCGTGGACGGTCATCGCCGGCAACGGCAAGGTCACGACGCCGAGCGCCGACCCGGCTCATATCTATCAGAACGTGCTGGTGACGCTCGACGACGACAAGGGCATCAACAATGGCGAGCCCTTCCTGCACGCCATGTGGATCGGAAAGCTTGCGCCTAAACCTGGTGAGGCCGTCACTCATATCGGCGCCGGCACCGGCTACTACACCGCCGTGCTGGCCAGGCTGGTTTTACCAGGCGGCACCGTCACCGGCTTCGAACTCGACGAAAAACTGGCCGATCTGGCGCGCAAAAATCTCGAAGCATATGGCAATGCAACGGTCGTCCATGGCGATGCGGTGACGACGCCCCTGCCGCCATCCGACATCATCTATGTCAATGCTGGCGTCGCAGCGCCACCAGCAGGGTGGCTGAAGGCGCTGCGACCTGGCGGCCGCATGATCTTCCCCTGGCGCCCGGCCGAGCGCGTCCCACTGGCGGTGATGGTGATCCGCACGCAAAAAGGCTTCGCCTGCGATCCGTTCATGCGATCGTGGTTCATTCCCTGTGTCGGCGCCTCGCTCGCAGACTCAGCGTCGAGGATCCCGACGCGCGAGCAGGCCGCGCGCAGCCGCTCGATCTGGCTGGTCCAGGACAGGGCACCGGACGACACCGCCACCGCCATATCGGGCGATGTCTGGTTCTCGTCGGAAGATCTCCACCCCGGGCCTCGCAAATGATGGTGGTTTGCCAAAATTTCATATGTCCTGTCGGACCGGTGGCTCGTCGCCCGTCCTTGGGCTGAAGTCCGGCCACGACGGCGTGGATCGAAGAACGGGAGCATTGGATGAGAAAGATCATCTCTGCGACATTCGTCAGCCTTGACGGCGTCATGCAGGCACCCGGCGGCCCGGAAGAGGATCCGGCCGGCGGCTTCAAGTTCGGCGGCTGGACCTTCCATTACGTTGACGAGGCGGGGGCCGCGGCGATGGATGAACTGTTCTCCAAGCCTTTCGCCCTGCTGCTCGGCCGCAGAACCTACGACATCTTCGCCGCCTACTGGCCGTATCAGAAAGATCCGATCGCGGATGCCTTCAACCCCGCGACCAAATATGTGGCGACGCATCGGCCTGACACCCTCACCTGGCAGAACACGCAAGCGCTCGGAGCCGATATCATCGCGACGTTGCGCCGCCTCAAGCAGGAGGATGGGCCGGACCTGCTCATCCAGGGATCTGGCGATCTGATCCAGACTTTGCTCGCCAACGGGCTGATCGACGAAATTCGGCTGATGATCTTCCCGCTATTGCTGGGCAAGGGCAAGCGGCTGTTCGGCGACAGCGCGATGCCGGCCGCCTTCAAGCTCATCAAGTCGCAGGCAACCAGCACCGGCGTCATCATGGCGACCTACGAACGATCGGGCGAGATCAAGGTTGGGTCGTTTGTCACAGGGGAGCCGTCCGACGCCGAGCTCGAACGGCGCAAGAACTGGAAGTAGCAGGACGGCCTTTGCACCCTTTCCTCTCCCCCGATCGACGGGGTAGAGGAACCCAAGTTCTGAGAAGTCTCTCAAGCCGCCACCGGCCGTCGTGCCAGCCCATCGCGGATATGGCGTGCGAATTCCTGCGCCGCCGGCCCTACCCCATGCCTCGGCAGATGCAGGTTGATGGCAAAATTCGGCAGTGGCGGCAGGCCGGACTCCGGTGGCAATATGTCGAGATCCGCCGGAACCGTGGAGGCTAGCCAGGCGGTGACGGCGAGGTCGGAGCGCACCGTCGCCGTCGTCGCGTCGATGTTGCCGTTTTCGAACACGGTGCGCCACTCCAGCCCATGCTCACCGAGCGCCGCCAGCACCGCCGGGCGGAAGGCGCAGGTGTCGGCGACGATCGACACCGGCAGCGGCCGCTTGGCGCGGGCAACGCCGCCCTTGGCGCCGACCCAGACCAGCCGGTCGATGGCAAGGCACTCGCCCGCCGACGGGCCGACGCGTTCCTCGATCACCGCAAGGTCGATGGTCCCGGCCGCAAGGGCAGCAGCCAATTCCGGCGACGAGGCGCAGACCAGCGATATCTCAACCTGCGGATAGGTCTCGGCATAGGTCTTCAGCACCGGCGCCAGCAAGGTGCCGACAAGGTCGTAGGGCACGCCGAGCCGCACCTGGCCGGCCACCGGTGTCCCAGCCATCTCCGCCCAGATCTCGTCATTCAAGGCCAGCAACCGCTTGCCCCTGCCGAACAGCTGTTCACCGGCGCGCGTCAGCCGCAAGCCGCGCCGGTCGCGCTCGAAGAGGCTGGAGCCGAGCGCCTCCTCCAGCCGCTTGACCTGCTGGCTGACAGCACCTTGCGTCAGGTGCAGCGCATTGGCCGCCGCCGTCATGCTGGCCTTGTCGGCGACGGTGATGAAGGTGCGGATCAGCGCCATGTCGAGATTTCGGATCATGGCTGGCATTATCCATCCTAATGCCGACCATGGCAAACATTGCATTTACTGAAGTTCGCGCGCAGCTACGATCGCAGCCCTGACAGAGGACGCCGCATGCTCGAGCCCATTCTCCCGCTCATCCTGTTTGCCATCGTCGCCACCACCACGCCCGGCATCGCCACAACCCTGTCTACGGCGTCCGGCGCCCAGTTCGGGTTTCGCCGTTCCGTGCCTCTGCTGGTCGGCAGCGCCGCCGGCCTCGCCACGGTGACGGGTGCCGCCGCCGCCGGGCTCGCCGGTCTGCTGCTTGCCATGCCTTCGCTGCAACTGGCCATGAAGGTCATCGGCTCGCTCTATCTCCTCTGGCTGGCGATCAAGATCGGCCGCAGCGGACCGCCCAATCTGGATGTGAGCATGGCCAGGCCGAACAGCTTTCTCGGCGGCGCCGGCATTCAATGGATGAACCCGAAGGGCTGGGCGATGGGGCTGGGCGCCGCGGCCTCGTTCGCGGCGCTGGCCAGCGGGCCGATGCAGCTCGCGCTGCTGCTCGGCGCCACTTTCGGCCTCGCGGCGGCCGCCTCGCTGTCGCTGTGGTGCGTGGCCGGAATGGTGCTGGCGCGGCTGCTCAAGACCGAATGGCAATGGCGCGCGCTCAACATCGTGCTGGCGCTGGTGCTGGCCGCCTCGATCATTCCGATGTGGCGGACGGCGTAAAGCGCGGCCTTGCAGAACCTGGGTTCCTCGCCCTCGCAACGCGGGGGAGAGGTGGCCGCGAAGCGGTCGGAGAGGGGGCTTCGTAGGGCGGATACTTCTTGAAACTTGATCTCCGTCGAGCCAGTCCCCCTCTCCGTCTCGGCTTCGCCGAGCCACCTTGTATCTACACGAGAGAGATTTCGTGGGATTAGAGCGATTGAGCCAAGGTCCGGGCGGCCGCCCNGCCACCTTGTATCTACACGAGAGAGATTTCGTGGGATTAGAGCGATTGAGCCAAGGTCCGGGCGGCCGCCCGGACCTTGGCTTGGCGAAGTCGCCCGTACCACCTGAGGTTACAACCGCGGGAGAGCTTGGGATCTTCGCCTTCGTCACGCACGACCGAACAGTCGCTTGGTTCCAACCGTACGCACAAGGCAGGTTACCGTGAACAGGATTATTTGTGGAGTTGATGTTTCGAAAGATTGGCTGGACGCGCATGTCCGGCCTGGCGGAGCGGCAGCGCGCTTCGCCAACGATGCGGCGGGGATTGCAGCTCTTTGGCTGTTCTGCCGCAGCCATGGCGCAGCCCTTGCGGTGATGGAGGCATCGGGCGGCTATGAACGGCTGGGGTTCATGCTCTTGTGGGCGCACGGCATGCCGTGCGGCGTGGTCAATGCCAAGAGCGTGCGCCGTTTCGCCGAGGCGATGGGCTATCTGGAGAAGACCGACAGGATCGACGCCGCTGTCATCGCCCATTACGGCGCAGTCAAGAACACGGTGCCGACGCCACCGCCAAGCGCTGCCCAACAGCGGCTTACCGCGTTGGTTGGCCGGCTTTGCCAGATTGTCGGCGATGCGACCATCAACAAGCAGCGTAGAAGTGCCGCATGCGACGCCGAGGTATGCGCCAGCATCGAGGCGACGCTGGCCTTCCTCAAGCGCGAGCAACGGCGCCTGGAAGGCGAGATTGCCTCGATGATCGATGACGATCCGCTGTGGGCCAGGCTGGAGCGAGCCTTTCGTTCGCTCAAGGGCGTAGCCGGGCGCACTGTCGCCCGTCTGATGGCCGAACTGCCCGAGATCGGCCTCATCTCCAACAAGGCCATCGCCAAGCTGGCAGGCCTGGCTCCTTTCGCCAACGATAGCGGCAAGCGCACCGGCAACAGGCATGTGCGAGGCGGACGCGCCGGGCCGCGTGGCATCCTCTTCATCGTCGCAGCTATCGTGGCCAAATTCGATCCTCATCTCAAAGCTTTCGCTCAACGGTTGCAACAGGCGGGAAAGCCAAAAATGCTCATCCGCATCGCACTCGCCAGAAAACTCCTGGTCATCCTCAATGCAAAAGCACGCGATGCGCGCAACGAGTTCGTAATTGCAACTTGACACCCCAGATAGTCGCTCTCCCCCACTCACGTGGGGGCGAGGAACCCAGTTTCTGCTATCGGCCTCGAAACCCTCAAGCCGCGTAGCGGGCCGCAGGCTTGTCGGCGTGCAGGCTGCCGTAGAAGGCCTGCCGGGCACCGAGGAAAATGTCCAGCTTGGCCGGCTCGGCGAGCGCCGGCACGGTGACGGCTTCACCCCTGGCAAGGCCGACAAGGGCCGCATCGACCATATCGTCGGCCGTCATGATGATTTCCTTCGGAAGCTGGTCGATATCGCTGCCGGCAAGCTCCCAGAAATCGGTCCGTGTCGCGCCCGGCAGCACCACCTGCACCTTCACCTCCGTACCCTCGACCTCGCGGTGCAGAGCCTCGGTGAAGTTGACGACATAGGCCTTGGTGCCGCTGTAGATGCCGCCGAACGAGGTGTCGAAGGCAAGCACCGAGGCGATGTTGACGACCGCACCTCGGTTGCGCGCCAAAAACCCCGGCAGCACGGCACGGGTCAGCCGCGTCAAGGCGATGACATTGACCTTGATCATGCGTTCGGCAGCGTCCGCATCGGCGGTTGCCACCACGGACTGGCCGCCAAGGCCGGCATTGTTGACCAGCAGCGTCACGCTGTCGTCGCTGGCGATCTCCTGCTCGACGCGGCGGACGTCGTCGTCGTTGGAGAGGTCGGCGCTGATCACGCTGACCTTGCGGCTATAGGTCTGGCGCAGCTTCCCGGCCAGTTCCTCCAGCCGGTCGGCGCGCCGCGCCACCAGCACCAGATCGTAGCCCTGCCCCGCCAGCCGGTCGGCATAGACCGCGCCGATGCCCGACGAAGCACCGGTGACGACCGCCGTGCCCTTGTTGCCCTGTCCACTCATTGTCCTGTTCCTTCTTCGACTGATCTGGTTCGCTTCGACTGATCCGGCGCCGTGGCATCTGCCGCGCTGCCGGAAAGCCGCTTGATTTGAATTAGTGGCATATGCCACTAATTGTGAAGTAGGCATATGCCACTATCTTGTCAATGATACGGACGAGGATTATTTGAGGGTAGCAGCCGGGCCTCATTCGCCGGCGCCAAGGACCATCATGTCAAAGGACAGCTTGCCCGGCCTCACGCTCTGCAACAACGCCGCGCTGCGCCGTGCGGCGCGCAAGCTCGGCAAGTTTTATGATGATGTGGTGGAGCCGTCAGGCCTCAAGGCGACACAGCAGGGCCTGCTCTACCAGATCCATATCGGCGACGAGCCGGCGATGGGCGCCATCGCCACGTCGCTGATCATGGACCTGTCGGCGCTCGGTCATACGTTGAAGCCACTGATCCGCGACGGCTATGTCGAGACCTTCGCCGATCCGGACGACCGCCGCGTCAAGCGCGTGCGGCTGACGCCGCAGGGTCTGGTCAAGCTCGATGAGGCGATGAAGCTGTGGCACATCGCCCAGCAGCGCTTCGAGGACGTGGCCGGCAAGGACAAGGCGGAAAGGCTGCGCGCGGCTCTGGATGAGATCGCCGCGCTGGATTTCGATCTGCCGCCGGCCACGCCCTGAGGCGTTGGGCCGCCGTTGTCAACAGACTCTACTCGGCAGGCATCGCCACGGGCCGAGCCGCCCAGCGGCCGGCCACCACGATGCCAAGCCCGACGATCGGGAAGATCGCGGCGACCATGCCGAGATCGGCCGGCGCGCCGTAGCGCAGCACGGCGCCACCGACCACGGCGCCCAGCGCCACGCCGAGATAGAGCGCCGAGGCATTGAGCGACAGCACGATCGGGGCGGCGTCGGGCGCCAGCTTGATGATGCGGCTGGCCTGCGCCGGCGGGAAGGCCCAGCCGACGATGCCCCACGGCACCATCATCGCCATCAGCGCCGGTCCGGCAATATGCGGCGGCAGAAAGGTCGGGATGACCGATAGCAGGACCAGCATGCCGGCACTCAGCGCCAGCGACCAGCCGACGGTGCGGGTCGCGCCGAACCGGTCGGCGGCCTGGCCGCCGCCAATGTTGCCGATGACGGCACCGACGCCGAAGGCGAGCAGCATGCCGGGCAGCGCGATCTGGCTGAGACCGCCGCCCTCGATGGCAAGCGGCGCGACATAGGCAAAGACGGTGAAGGCGCCGATCAGCGCCAGCACTGTCGTCAACAGGATCGGCATCACGCCGGGACGCAGCGCTGCCGCCAGCCTGCGCTTCAAGGGCAGCCTGGTGCCAACGATGCCCCGCGGCAGCCGGTACCACAGGATCGCGCCTGCAAGCGCGCCAAGGCCGGCGATGGCAAAAAAGGTGCCGCGCCAGCCGGCAACGGTGGCAACGAGCGCGCCCAGCGGCGCACCCAGGGCAACGGCCACCGTAGTGCCGCCAACGACGACGGCGATGGCACGCGCCCGGTGATGGTCATCGACCAGCGCCACCGCGGTGCCTTGCGCGGTTGCGGCGAACAGGCCCGACGACAGCGCCATGACGATGCGCGCGATCAGCAGCAGTTCGAAGGAGGAACTCAAGGCAGCAGCGATGTTGCCGAGCACGAAGAACACCAGCGTCCACAGGATGACGCGGCGCCGGTCCCATTCGCCTGTCAGCGTCGCCAGGATCGGCGTGCCGATCGCATAGGCGAGCGCAAAGGCGGTGATCAGCGTGCCGGCCAGCGGAATGGAGATGCCGGCATCCGCCGCGATGTCGGGCAGAAGGCTGGAGATGACGAAGCCTTCGGTCGAGATCGTAAACGATCCGAGCGCTAGCCAGAAAAGGCGCTTGTCCATGGCGGGATGTCCTTAGTTCAAAAGTTATTGAACAATTGGACATAATAGGGCATCATGTCAATGAAGCCAGGGAAAAATAGCTGAACCTTCCTGACAGCCCTGTGTCAGCACAGGTCGGCGCGAGACGGAGAAAGGCCGCGTGCGGGCCAACAATGATGGATGCGTTGAAATCGGACCCGACTGTGCTTAGTTTCGAGCCATGACCTTGCCACACCCCAATACGGACCAGATCAGCCTGCCGATCGTGCTTGGCGTGCTCGGCGATCCGACCCGGCTCGCCATCGTGCGCTATCTCGCCAGCAAGCAAGGCGTGCCGCTGAACTGCAGCCAGTTCCTGGATTTCGGCTCGAAGACCAATCTGAGCTACCACCTCGCCAAACTGCGCGAGGCCGGCGTCACCCGTGCCGAGGTGGTCGGCACCAACCGCATGATCACACTGCGCCGCGCCGATCTCGACGCCCGCTTCCCCGGCCTGCTCGACAGCGTCATCGCCGCCGCCGGCAACGATCCGGCAGTGCCGGCGGTCGGCGGCCACGACATCGAAATCCACGCCTGAACGCCGAAGAATTTGGGTTCCTCGCCTTACGGACGTGGGAAAAGGAAAAGCGGCGTCACACAGGAGCCTCCCGAAAATGCGCATCGCCGTCCTCGCCGATATCCACGGCAATGTGCTGGCGCTCGACGCCGTGCTTGACGATCTGAAGCGGCGCGGCGGCGCCGACCTGACCGTCAACCTGGGTGACAGCGTTTCCGGCCCGCTCTGGCCGCGCGAGACGTTTGCGCGGTTGGAGGCGCTGAACCTGCCGACAGTGCGCGGCAACCACGACCGCCGTGTCGCCGCCGACCCCGCTGATGACACCATGTGGCCCTCCGACGCCTATGCGCAGGAGCGGCTGACCGAGACGCAGCGCCAGATGCTTTTCGCCCAGCCGCTGACGCTGGAGATCGCACCCGGAATCATCGCTTTCCACGCCCGTCCCGACCATGACGAGAAATATCTCGCCGATACCATCGTCAATGGCCAGCTGGTGCGTGCGCCGCTGACGGCGATCCGGCGGCGGCTGAAGGCGCTCGACCCGGCTTGCCGCATCGCGCGCTGTGCGGCCACAGCCACCGCGCGGAACTGATCCGCGTCCCCGATGGTCCCGTCATCTTCAACCCGGGCAGCATCGGCTGCCCCGCCTATGACGATTCCACACCGCCGGCGCATGTCTCCGAGCAGGGCTCGCCGCATGCGCGCTACGGCATCGTCACCTTGGGCAGCAACGGCCAGTCCGACCGCTTCGAGGCCATCGCCGTCGACTACGACCACGAGGCGGCCGCCAGGCAAGCCGAACAGGCGGGCCGGCCGGAATGGGCTCACGCGCTCAGAACAGGGTTCATGCCCATGCCCGGCTGAACGCTCTTGCGTTCATGCCCGGCTGAGTAGGCTCACGGCCTGGCGGGCCGGGTTGGGACCGGCGGAACGGCGAGCCGAATTTTCGGGCTTACATGGCGCCGCGTCGTCCCTTATAAAACCGGCCGGGCTTGCGGCGGGCTCGATCCGCCGCGGCATGATGTCAGCGCACGGCCAAACGATGAGGCGCACAGTTACGCTCCGAACAACCCTGCATGCGCTGATTGCTGCTCCGCTGTTGATGACGGCGTGGCCGGTGATTGCCCCCGCTATGGCTGAAGAGATGGCCCAAGAGGCGCCGGACCTCGTCATCTCCGTCGTCACCGGCCTGGCGCCGGACGATCTTCTCAAGGTCCGCACCACCGCATCGCCGGTCGCCACGGTCGAGGCGCGGCTGAGCAGCGGCGACATGGTCACCAATCTCGGCTGCAACGACATCAACGGCTACAAATGGTGCAAGATCGAGAGCACGGGCAAGGAGAAGCTGAGCGGCTGGGCGCCGGCGCGCTATCTCATCCCCCTCAATCCGGCCCCCTATGTCGAAGGCGAGACAAGACCGGCCGATTCGCCGGTGGTTGCCTCCACCGGCAGCGCCAATGAGGCCGGGCAGGCCTCGGCGCCGGATCAATCGCAGGCCACCGATAGGGCGCCGGTCGCACCGCCCGACCTGACAGCGCGGCTTGGCGGCGCCGGTCCGGCAGTCGAAAGCACGCCAAAATCCGCCGCCGAAATCGGCCGCGCCGCGATGCAGGATGCGTACGTACTGGCGCTGGCGGCGCCTGACGTCCCGCTTGATTCCGTTCCGACGCCGGCTTCTGGCCCCGAGATTCCCTGCGCCCGCTATGTCGGCCAGCCAATGGAGCGCTGCAAGGTCAGCGTGGTGCACACCGCCGACAAGGCGAACATCACTGTGACCTGGCCCGATGGCGGCACGCGCATCATCTCCTTCCGTGCCGGCCAGCCGGCCGGTTCCGACGCGGACGGCAATTTCCGCTTCACTCGGGAGGGCAGCCTCAACATGATACGCATCGGCGAGGCCGAGCGGTTTGAGATTACGGATCAGCTGGCGCTGGGGAATTAGAATTTAGGGGAGTAGGGGAATAAGGGAATAAGGGAGTATGTTTGGAATTCCCTCGAACCCACACCCTATTCCCCTATTCCCCTATTCCCCTATTCCCCTATTCCCCTATTCCCCTATTCCCCTATTCCCCTACTCCCCTACCTCGCATTTTCGGGGTTACATCAGTCAAAACTCTTCCCTATAAGGCCCTCCTAGCCTGATACCAGAATCGCGAGCACAACCGGCCGGGTCTTCCCGTCCCGGTTTTTTGTGCAAGCCGCCCGCCGAACGGACCTTTGACATGCCAAGACGCACTGACATCAAGTCGATCCTGATCATCGGGGCCGGCCCCATCGTCATCGGCCAGGCCTGCGAGTTCGACTATTCCGGCACGCAGGCGTGCAAGGCACTGAAGGAGGAAGGCTTCCGCGTCATCCTGGTCAATTCCAACCCGGCCACCATCATGACCGACCCGGAACTGGCCGACGCCACCTATATCGAGCCGATCACGCCTGAAGTGGTCGCCAAGATCATCGCCAAGGAGCGGCCCGACGCGCTGCTGCCGACCATGGGCGGCCAGACCGCGCTCAACACCGCTCTGTCGCTGCGCCGCATGGGCGTGCTCGAGCGTTACAATGTCGAGATGATCGGCGCCGACGCCACGGCCATCGACAAGGCCGAGGACCGCGCGCTGTTTCGCGAGGCGATGCACAAGATCGGGCTGGAAACGCCGAAGTCGATGCTGGCCAACGCCACCGACGTCAAGAACACCGACCGCAAGACGCATGAGGCCGAGCGCGCCGCGGTCAAGGCCGAAGCGCCGGCCGATCTCGACGCCGCGCTCGACGCGCTGGAAACAAGCTGGAACCTCGGCGAAGGCGACCGCAAGCAGCGCTACATCAGCCATGGCATGGCGATCGCCGCCCAGGCGCTCGACCATGTCGGCCTGCCCGCCATCATCCGCCCGTCCTTCACCATGGGCGGTACCGGCGGCGGCATCGCCTACAACCGCGCCGAATTCTACGAGATCGTCCAGTCCGGCCTTGACGCCTCGCCGACCACCGAAGTGCTGATCGAGGAGAGCGTGCTCGGCTGGAAGGAGTATGAGATGGAGGTCGTCCGCGACAAGGCGGACAATTGCATCATCGTCTGCTCGATCGAGAACATCGACCCGATGGGCGTGCACACCGGCGATTCGATCACCGTCGCCCCGGCGCTCACGCTCACCGACAAGGAATACCAGATGATGCGCAACGCCTCGATCGCGGTGCTGCGCGAGATCGGCGTCGAGACCGGCGGCTCCAACGTGCAGTTCGCCGTCAACCCGGCCGATGGCCGCCTGGTCGTCATCGAGATGAATCCGCGCGTCTCGCGCAGCTCCGCCTTGGCTTCAAAGGCGACCGGTTTCCCGATCGCCAAGATCGCCGCAAAACTCGCGGTCGGCTACACGCTGGACGAGCTGGAGAACGACATCACCGGCGGCGCGACGCCAGCCTCCTTCGAACCGTCGATCGATTACGTCGTCACCAAGATCCCGCGCTTTGCGTTCGAGAAATTCCCCGGCGCCGAGCCGGTGCTGACCACCGCCATGAAGTCGGTCGGCGAAGTGATGGCCATCGGCCGCACCTTCCAGGAATCGCTGCAGAAGGCCCTGCGTGGTCTGGAAACCGGCCTGACCGGGCTCGACGAGATCGAGATTCCCGGCCTCGGCTACGGGGCCGCCAACCATGTCGACGACCGCAACGCCATCCGCGCCGCACTCGGCACGCCGACGCCCGACCGGCTGCGCATGGTGGCGCAGGCGATCCGCATGGGCACCTCGCTGGAAGACGTGCACGCAATGTGCAAGATCGACCCGTGGTTCCTCGAGCAGATCGCCGGCATCGTCGCCATGGAAGCACGCATCCGCGAGCACGGCATCCCGCAGGACGCCGTCAACCTGCGCATGCTGAAGGCGATGGGCTTCTCCGATGCGCGCCTCGCGTCACTGACGAAGACAGACGTGGAAGTGATTGCGAAGATTCGCGAAAAGCTCGACGTTCATCCGGTCTACAAGCGCATCGACACCTGCGCCGCCGAGTTCGCCTCGCCCACCGCCTACATGTACTCGACCTATGAGGTGCCGTTCGCAGGCAGCCTCGCCAACGAGGCGCAGGTGTCGTCGCGCAAGAAGGTCGTCATCCTCGGTGGCGGTCCGAACCGCATCGGCCAGGGCATCGAGTTCGACTATTGCTGCTGCCACGCCGCCTTCGCGCTGCGCGACGCCGGCTACGAAGCGATCATGATCAACTGCAATCCGGAGACGGTCTCCACCGACTACGACACGTCGGACCGGCTCTATTTCGAGCCGCTGACAGCGGAAGACGTGCTGGAGATCCTGCGCGCCGAGCAGGCCTCGGGCGAACTGGTCGGCGTCATCGTCCAGTTCGGCGGCCAGACGCCGCTGAAGCTCGCCGATGCGCTGGAGAAGGCCGGCATCCCGATCCTCGGCACCTCGCCCGACATGATCGATCTGGCCGAAGACCGCGACCGCTTCCAGAAGCTGCTGCACAAGCTCGGCCTCAGCCAGCCGAAGAACGGCATCGCCTATTCGGTCGAGCAGGCCCGCCTGGTTGCCGGCGAGCTCGGCTTCCCGCTGGTGGTGCGCCCGTCCTATGTGCTCGGCGGCCGCGCCATGCAGATCATCCATGACGAGGGCATGCTGCAGACCTATCTGCTCGACACCGTGCCTGGCCTAGTGCCGGAGGACATCAAGCAGAAGTACCCCAACGACAAGACCGGGCAGATCAACACGCTGCTGGGCAAGAACCCGCTGCTGTTCGACACCTATCTCAGTGGCGCCATCGAGGTCGATGTCGACTGCCTCTGCGACGGCAAGTCGACCTTCGTCTCCGGCATATTGGAGCACATCGAGGAGGCCGGCATCCATTCGGGCGACAGCGCCTGCTCGCTGCCGGTGCACTCGCTGCCTTCGGAACTGGTCGACGAGTTGGAGCGGCAGACGGCGGCGCTCGCCCGCGCGCTCAATGTCGGCGGCCTGATGAACGTGCAGTATGCGATCAAGGACGGCACGGTCTATGTGCTGGAGGTCAATCCGCGGGCGTCACGCACCGTGCCCTTCGTCGCCAAGACCATCGGCCGGCCGATCGCGAAAATTGCTGCCCGCATCATGGCCGGCGAAAAGCTGGAAGACGCTTTCGCCCATTACGGCGCCATGCCCGACCCCAGAAACCCCGGCCACATCGCGGTCAAGGAAGCCGTCTTCCCCTTCGCGCGCTTCCCCGGCGTCGACATATTGCTCGGGCCGGAAATGCGCTCGACCGGCGAGGTCATGGGCCTCGACCGCGACTTCGCGCTCGCCTTCGCCAAGAGCCAGCTGGGCGCAGGTGTTGATCTCCCCCGCTCCGGCACCCTGTTCGTCTCGGTGCGGGACGAGGACAAGAAAGGCATCCTGCCGGCGGTCAAGCGCCTCGCCGGCCTCGGCTTCAAGGTGCTGGCGACCTCCGGCACCGCCCGCTTCCTCGCCGAAAACGGCGTCGACGCCCAAAAAATCAACAAGGTGCTGGAAGGCCGCCCCCACATCGAAGACGCCATCCGCAACCGCCAGGTGCAGATCGTCTTCAACACGACGGACGGCCAGAAGGCGGTGTCGGACTCGAAGTCGCTGCGGCGCGCGACGCTGATGCAGAAGGTGCCGTATTATACGACGCTATCGGGAGCGGCCGCGGTGGCGGAAGCGATTGCGGCGCTGAAGGCGGGGAGCCTGGAGGTCAGGCCGCTTCAGGAGTATTTTGGCTGAACGATGTTCGCCGCAATTGGCCCTTACCATAGTTTATATCGATTGATCTCGATCTTCCTCCAAAAATTTCTCATAAACGCCAGTCCCAAATCCTGGCTTGCCTTCCTTCGACTCAAGGCTTTTCGACAGCAGAGCGCAGACGTGCCGGAGACAAATTATTGGAATTCTTGAGGTGTCATTTTCATCTCGCCAAATGTGTGTTCCACCATAGATTGGTCGAACGTCCTCCTTGTCGGCATAGCAATATTCGATAGACCCTCTGTTAACTCCAAGTGTCGGAAGTGTCCACACGACCGCCACGTCAATTTCCCTCGGGTTCTTCTTCTTACTCTCGAAATCGTCAATTAACGCAGAAAAGGCATATTTAAATTCAAGAACCTTACCAAGGCCATCAACAGTATTCTCAGCATCTCTGCGCGAAAGCGGATCGCTATACGAATCAGTGCTCTCACTGTGATTAATGTCAAGTAAGCCGTCATACCGCGCCGAGCCGGACAAAGCTCTAACTCGGTAGCCTTTCAGAAACTGCTTCGCTATCATCGCCCCAAACAAATATATGACATCGTTTTCACTATCGGGGTCTACTTCCAGTGGAGACGGTGATTCTGCAAGCTTGAATAAATGCCGGACAATCGATTGCTTAGACCGATTTTCCACACTCAGGAGCCAGTTCGATAGATCAGTGGCAATGTCTGGGCGATCCTTAATCCGCATGGCCCACCGAAATTCGCCCACGACCGTCATCATGCGAACTCCAATCTTCCTAACTACTTCGGTCACAGCCTCATTGGCCGGTATCTTTCTCCCAACGTCCAGTTCCAGCCTAGAAAAACCCATAACGCAATGAGCTTGGCGTCCAAGCCCTTGATTGGACGTCAAGTCGAAATCCAAGAAGCGCCCCTGAGGAACTCAGTCTACAGAAAGTTTGATGCCATACCTGATGGGCGCGGCTCGACATCCACTCCTGATATTTATTTCTTTAAGTATATCTGTAGAGTACGCAAAAAATATTTCAACAAAATCCAGATGCTCTTCAATGAACGCATCTTCCTCAGGCGTAAAATCAATCTTTGGATCAAGGCCCAATATCTGATCTTTTGTAAATAACTCACGTACCGCCTGGTATTTTCGATTGTGCTTCGTCTTAGAGTGGTCCGGTGTATTTTCAATATCTCTTACTGAATGCGCCACTTTCAAAACTTTGTGCGGGAAAGGGTACCCTAACTTTCTCTCTTGCGGACTCCAATCTCCCGTACGCCAAGTTGCAGAATGCACATCCCCATCCCCTTTATCCAGTACAAACTCAACCTCTACGTCTATTCCATTGAGAACCTGGGTTCGCCCCAGTGATGTACGGCAGCAGAGAAAAAATGCCCAATGCTCAATTTCAAGATTCGCGTCATCTTCCTTCCGAACCACGTATGTTAAACTGGAAGGCTTCCACGCCGGATCGAAATAGTAAACAACTGCTGTCCCGTGCCTGTCTGAATTGCGGTCAATAACTGCCTGAGGGGCATCAAAATCTCCTGTTACGATCGGCAAAGGGGACGTGTCATTTAGTACCCACTGAAGTGATCCGATAATACCTGCTGCGCTTACCGTGCCCGTTGGATCAACTGTACGAAAGCTTATGCGGTTGGAAGCCGCGAAGAAAAACGACGCCCCCACTCCTTTGTAACCGACGGTCTTTCCCATTTTCTTCAAAGACGAGAAGCCGGGCGCCGTGAATTTCGCCGCAGTCTCAGGACTCATCCCAATACCATTGTCTTGGACTGCGAAATAATGAGATTCGTTGTTTCTTCTACCCAAAAATATTGTTATCTTTGGCGATTCATCCTTGTAAATTCCAATTTCGCTAGCGGTTCTAATCGCGTCTAAAGCATTTTGAATTATTTCGGTAAAAACATCAGCCTCATCCGCGTATGAAGTCAGCAGATTTCTAAGATCTCTTTTCTTAACAAGCCTATTCTCGTCTGGGCTCATCTGAGAGTTTAGCCCAAAAACATCAAGATTCACTAGTCGACCCCCCATCTGCGATGTATCTGGCAATTTAGTGCATTGACAATAGCGATTGCATCACGCAATCGCAATGTCGATTGGCCGCTCGCCTCATCACTCCAAGTTTATTATTTTGAGATCTGATCCGCTTCCCACTACTGCCCGGATAGGGCCCGATACTCGCGCAAAGAACGACCTATCGAACCCAGGCACATCCAGTCGACGTCAGAGCAAGAAATGATATCGACGGGCTGCGCATGGCCACTTCAAGGGAGAGCCATAGCAAAGACCGCGCAGTGGTCTAGCTTAGTAGCGTTCATCGCCGTCCTCGATCGGCATCAGTTCGACGGGGCACGAGACTCAAGCCACCGCCACACACTCAATCTCGATGTCAAACTCCATCGGCCACGACGCCACCGGCACAAAACTCCGCGCCGGCGGGTTGGTCGAAAAGTACCTGGCATAGACGCGGTTGATGGCGTTGTAGAAGCCGGAATTGACGGCGTAGATGCGCACCATCACCACATTGTCCAGCGAGGTGCCGGCCGCTTCCAGGCAATGTTTCAGCGCCTTCAGCGACGCCTCGGTCTGCGCCTCGATATCGCCGCGCACCATCTCGCCGGTCACCATGTCCACCGGCGGCGTCGCCGAGATGAACACGAAGCCGTTGGCCCTCACCGCAGTCGAACACGGCAGGCCGAGCGCCCGCACCTTCGCCGACATGACCGGCACTTCGATGATTTCTTTCTTCATGGTGGTTCTCCCTGAGTATGCAGCAGGCTGCCGCGTTAGCGCTAATGAAGAGCCCCCTAACCTTCCCAAGGGCAGGGCTATCGCATGTGGATTCTTGCGAAGAAGGACCCCCACCCTAACCCTCCCCACAAGGGGGAGGGAACGCTGCCGCGTGCCTTTAAATTCTTCTTCGGCGCCGAAAGACAGACGATTTGCCTAGGTCAGCGCCAACGGAAGTCTCCCTCCCCCTTGTGGGGAGGGGTTAGGGGTGGGGGTCCTCTTCGCAAAAAAACTGTAGGTGACAACCCAGGTGCTTCAGGGAGCTTATCCCTGCACTGGCGGAACGCCAGTGCAGGCGCTCGCTCTAATCAGAGAAAACCGATGAACCGTCCGGCGAAAAACACGGAAATCCACAGCAGAATCGAGAGCACGGCCAGGACGGTCCCACCTGCCGGCTCGTCGCTATCTGTTGCGCGGGAGAAGCGCATGAAGGCGAGGAAGTTGACGCCGGCAACAAGGATGAGTGTCATCTTGGCGAGGAAAATCGGCATTGCCGCATAGGTGCTCGCCTTGACCGAAAACAGCAGCGAGCCTGTGACAAGCGCACCCACGAATGCCGCCAAAGCGGTGCGGCGCAGCAGCGCGACGAACGCCGCTTGCGGCAGCGAGCGGAAAGCGCCGCAGATCCTGAGGTCCATGAGAACGACGCTGGTCAGCAGCGCGCCGATCGACATGATGTGGAGCGCATTGACCACGGGGTAGGCGACGAAGGACGCCTTCAGCCACCGCGCCAAAGCGAGTTGCTCGATGCCGGCGAGAAGCTCCGTCATCTAGGCCGGCGGCACGCGGTCGGGATAGACATCATAGGTCTTCCCGTTGACGATGAGGCGCACCGCCTTCATGCGCTTTTCGGTCGCCTCGAGCGAGCGGTTGCCGATCGCGGTCACCTCGTCGCCGACCTTGGCCACCTCCTCCGTGAAGCCGGCGGCGATCGTGCGGGACGGCGGCGCCATCTCCACCCGCCAGGCCTCGCCCTCGGCGTCGACATCCAGCGTGGCGTGCGGATTGCCGATATAGATGGCCGTGATCTTGCCCCTGAGTTCGAAAAACCCGTCCTGCGTCCACGACCAGCCATGATGGGCATAGGCCGCGGTGCCGGCTGCAAGGATCACGGCCGCCGTCAGCAAGACGCCGCGAATTCCGTTGAACTGCATCGCTCGTCTCCTCGGTTCATCCAGAGGCATTCGAGAGTAGGACACAGCACGGCGACGTCAAATCACATCGGGCGAAGACCACTGCCGCCAGGCGCCCGCTCAATCACCGGCGACCTTGCCTTGCTAATGACATCCATGCGCGCCACTCTCGCCTCTCCTGCCGTTCTTCCCCCAGGCTGAAGACCGGACTCACATCTAAACGAGGCAAACCATGAGCAGCATGAGAGACCGTCAGGAAGGCTTCGAAAAGAAGTTCGCGATGGACGAGGAAACGAAGTTTAGGGCCATGGCGCGCCGCAACAAGCTGCTCGGCCTGTGGGCCGCCGAAAAGCTCGGCAAATCCGGTGCGGATGCCGACGGCTATGCGAAGGAGGTCGTGCACGCGGACTTCGAAGAGGCCGGCGACAACGATGTGTTCCGCAAGGTCCGCGCTGATTTCGACGCGGCAGGCATCGCCCAGTCGGATGCCCAGATACGCACCGCCATGGAAGACCTGCTGGTGACCGCGGTCGAGCAGATCAAGTCGACCTGAGCAGCGCTCAGCCTTGATCGGTATAGGGCGTGCCGTCCTTGAGGCACAGGGCCACATTGTGGTGTTGGTTTGCCAAGCGGGCTGGCTTCCATGGTAGCGCTCTACGGCGCCCCCTCTGTCCTGCCGGACATCTCCCCCTCAAGGGGGATTGGCAGCTTTGGCGCCGGCCTTCATCTTGCAACGTTGAAAATTGGCGAAAACAGTGACGACGGCCAATCTCCCCACCTGTGGGGGTTGAGGAGTGGTCCGCGAAGCGGATGGAAAGCCAATTGCTTGGCTTTCCAAATAACGAACGTCCGGCAGGACAGAGGGGGGCGCCGTAGAGCGCCGACCTGAACCGCCCTCACCCCTGATGCGCGGCCGCCAGTTCCTTCACGTGCTTTTCGTGCATCTGCAGCGTCGGCAGCGTCTTCTTGGCGAATTCCTTCATCGCCGGGTCGTCGCCTGACTTTGCATAGCCGCTGAACAGCGCGACGGCTTCCTTGTGGGCGTTGGTCTGCATTTCGATGTATTTCGCCTGGAACTGATCGCCGCTGGCGCTCTTCAACTCATCGAGCATCTTCTGCTCCTTGGGCTGCAGGGCCGGACCGGACGGCGCTGTGGCCGAGGTTGTCTGGCCCTGGGCAAGCGCCGCCTTGAATTCCTCGCCGGCCTTGGTGTGATCGGAGATCATCTGTTTGGCGAACGCCTTGACGTCGGCGTCGGTCGCCTTCTGCTCGGCGAGCTTGCTGGACTCGATCTCGAACTCATTGGCGCTCGGCACCGTCTTGATGAAGGTCGAAGTGTCGACCTTCGTCGTCGTGGCGAGCGGCGTGGTCGTGGCGGTCGTGTTCGACTGGGCAAAGGCCGGCGCGCCGGCAAGCAATGCTGCTGCGGTCAGAATGGTAAGCGTTTTCATGGCATGTCTCCGGTTGAAATTGTCCCTCGGACAATCCAACGTCGCTTGGGCACTCCGGTTGCAGCTCATGAGGAAGAAGCCTGCGCACGTCGCCTCAATCGCCCCACCGATCCGTGCCTGACTCGAACGCTCGCCGATGCCCTCGTTCGAGCCAGCCATGGGACTCATGTTCCGAAAACTAAAACGCGGCGGCTGACCAGAGCTGCCTTTCAGTGGCAACACGCCCCGCCATATTGCAACTGCTCGTTCCAGTTCGGGCGGCCTTCAGGCGTGAAATCCATCAGGTTCCACAGCGTTTCGCAGGTACCAAGGCCGCGTGGGTCCTGGCCCGGCTCCGTCGGTGCGAAATCCAGTTCCGAGCTCCAGAAATGGCGTATGCCGTCGCCGTCGCGGTGGAACACCGACAGCAGCGGGATCTGTGAGCCGTCGGCCGCCTCCGCATTGTAGTCGCGCTTGAAGCTGTTGGAAGCCGAAGACACCAGCCGCATGTTGCGCCAGCCCCGGTCGCGGCCGAGCGTGACCAGGTTTTCGAGCGCGGTCTTGCCCACCACCGCGAAATTGAAGCCGGCGGCCTGGAGATGCCCGACGGCGCCGTCGAACTGATCGAGCAATGCCGTGCAGGAAGGGCATGGCTGGTCCTGCCGGGCGAGCCTGGCCGTGCCGCCGCTGGTCGCCACATCGCGCTTCTCCTGCGGGTGGCGCGGGAACATCATGTTGTAAAGGATCAAGCTGTCCTTGCCCGGCGCGAACAGCTCCGAAAGCTTAATCTTGGCCGGCCTTCGATCGGTATCCAGCCCGTCGAACTCATAGTCCTGACGGATCAGCCCGCCCGGCGGCAGCGCGCGCCGGGCCTCGGCGACCTCTTCCATGACGCGGCGCAGCTCGATTTCCTTGCGCAGCAGTTTTTCGCGCGCGGTGCGGTATTTCGCGGATTCGTTAGGAAAGGTGATCATGATCGGCTCCTTCAAGTCGCGGCGCCGGCGTCCCGGCGCGGTTGCTCTGCGACCCAAGGACGTTTGGCGGCGATCGGTCCCGACATTCATTGCGCCTGGCGAGATGTCGTAATACCTGTTCGGGCAGCGTGATCCGGGGGACAAGATGCACGACGACGAGATCGATCTGCGCTGCCCGCAAGTGGTGGCCGACAATGCCGCCAAGGGCCTCAGGCTACGCGGCGAATTCGGCCGCGGCGGCACCGAGATCGGCGTGGCCCGCGCCACCGAGCTGAAGAACCGGGAAAAGCTCGCGCCCTCCACCATTCGCCGCATGGTCAGCTATTTCGCCCGCCACGAGATCGACAAGCGCGGCAGGAACTACGGCAATGAGCAAAACCCTTCGGCCGGCTACATTGCCTGGCTGCTGTGGGGCGGCGACGAAGGCCGCGCCTGGGCGCTGGAGCTCAAGAAGAAGATCGGCAACGCACCGGACATCTGAGCGTTTCGCCCCCTCACCCCTTGACCCCGCCGGCGGTGAGGCCGGAAACGATCTCGCGCTGGAAGATCAGCACCAGCACCACCAGCGGCACCGTGACGATCACCGAGGCCGCCATGATGTTGCCCCAAGGGATCTCGAACTGCGAGTTGCCGGAGAGCAGCGCGATCGCTACCGGCACGGTCCGCTGTGCGTTGTTGGAGGTGAAGGTCAGGGCAAACAGGAACTCGTTCCACGCGCCGATGAAAGCCAGCAGGCCGGTGGTCGCCAGCGCCGGCCACATCAGCGGCAGGAAGACCCGCGTGATGATGATCCACGGCGTCGCGCCGTCTAGGATCGCCGCCTCCTCGACCTCGACCGGCAGGTCGCGGACGAAGGTGGTGAGCACCCAGACGGTGAACGGCAAGGTGAAGATCATGTAGGAGAAGATCAGCGCGAACAGCGAATTGTAGAGGCCGAACAGGCGGACCAGTTCGAACAGCCCGGCCAGCAGCGCCACCTGCGGGAACATCGACACCGACAGGATGATGAACAGCAGGGCCGAGCGACCGCGAAAGCGAATGCGCGCCAGCGCATAGGCTGATGTGACGCCGAGCAACAGCGACAACGCGACGACTGCGCCGGAGACGAAGAGCGAGTTCGCGAGGTTGCGCACGAAGCTGCCCTCGGTCAGCACATTCCGGTAATTGGCAAGACGGATCGTCGTCGGCCACAGATCGGCTCGGAACAGGTCGGTCCCCGATTTCAGGCTGGTGACGATGGCGTAGTAGAACGGGAACACGGCGACGAAGACGATGACCGCGACCAGCAGGTAAAAGGCCGTGCGCTTCAGGATCCACATGTCAGCGGCCTCCGTCCAGGCTTATCCGGCCGATCCGGATGGTGACGATGGTGAGCAAAGCGAGGATCAGGAAGAGCAAGGTCGAGGCGGCGGAGCCATAGGCGAACTTGTCGAACTCGAACAGGTTCTCGCGGGCGAACACCGACATCGACTTGGTGTGCACATTGTTGGGCGTCAGCACATAGATCAGGTCGAAGATGCGCAGTGCATCGAGCGCGCGGAAGATCACGGCCACCATCAGCGCGGGGCGGATGAGCGGCAAGGTCACCCGCCAGAAGATCTGCCAGGGGTTGGCGCCGTCGAGCCTGGCGACCTCGATGATCTCCCTCGGCAGCATCTGCAGCGCGGCCAGGATGAGCAGCGTCATGAATGGTGTCGCCTTCCAGATATCGACGATGAGGACCGCCGCCATCGCCGTGTCGGCGTTGGCCGTCCAGGCGATCTTGGCGCTGATCAGGCCGAGGTTGAGCAACACGACATTGATGATGCCGAACTGGTCGTTGAGCATCCATTGCCACATCTTCGCCGAGACGATCGTCGGGATCGCCCAGGGGATCAGGATCGCTGCCCTGACGATGCCGCGGCCGGCGAATTCCGCGTTGAGAACCAGGGCAACGATGGTGCCGAGGATGGTCTCGCAGGTCACCGAAATCACTGTGAAACGAACCGTGTTCCAGACGGCACGCCACCAGACCGGATCGACGAGCAACCCGTCATAGAGGGTCCTGCCGCTCGGCATGCTGAACACCGAGAAATAATTGGCGAAGCCGACCCATTGGCGCGCATCGAGATCGGCCAGCGAGGCATCGGTGAAGCTGAAATAGACCGTGCGGGCAAGCGGCCAGCCGGCCGCCGCGGCGAGCACCAGCAGCATTGGCGCCAGGAAAAGCCACGCCGAGCGAACGCGCTGCGCCGTCAACTGCGAGTGCGCGGCCCTGGCTGTTTCCGGTTCCGTCCCTGTCATCTCGCTCCGCTCGTTGCGGTCCCGCCGGGTGGCTGTCCCAGTATCGTCACCAGCCTCGGCCCTTCAACTTGGTCAGCATCGCTTCGAGATCGGCCAGATCGTCGGCGGCAGTGCCGTCGCCCGAGAGCGTGTTGTGCACGGCGTTCCAGAACTGGCTCGACGCCTCGTTGTATTTGATCCTGGTCGCGGCCGAGGGGCGCGGCACCGCATCGAGAAAGATCTGCTTCCAGCGCGGAACGATCGGCTGTTGCCTGGCGATGTCGGCATCGTCATACAGCGCCTGGATGGTCGGCAGGTTGGACGTCTTCAGCGTGCGGTATTTCTGCATCGCGGGCGAGGCGATGAACTTGATCAGCTCGATCGCGGCATCCGGATGCTTCGAATATTTGGAGACGGCGAGATTCCAGCCGCCCAGGGCCCCGACCGGTCGGGCGCCCTCGCCCGTGCCGGCCGGCAGCGGCGCCACGTCGAATTTGCCCTTGATCGGCGAGCCCTCGCCGTTGCCGAGCGCGTAGGCATAGGGCCAGTTGCGCATGAACACCGCATTGCCTGTCTGCCAGACACCGCGCGATTCCTCTTCCTGGTAGGCGAGCACGCCGGGTGGCGCGATGGTCCCGACCCAGCCCTTGACCATGTCGAGCACCGCCGCCGCTTGGCTGTTGTTGACGGAGATGGTGCCGTCCGGCTCGATGATCTGGCCGCCGCCATTCGACATCACCCATTCGAGCGCGTCGCAGGTCAGCCCCTCATAGGCATTGCCCTGAAAGACGAAGCCCCAGATATCCCGATTGCCAGCCGCACGCTCCTTGTCCATGACCAGCTTGGCGGTGTCGGCCAGTTCCTTCCAGGTGGCCGGCACCTTGGCGCCATATTTGTCGAGGAGATCCTTGCGGTAGTAGAGCGCCGGCGCATCGGTAAAGATCGGCAAGGCGACGAGCTTGCCGTCGACGGTCTGCGACTGGATGATCGACGGGAAATGCTCAGCCACGATATCCTTGGTCGCTGCGGTCAAATCCACGAGCTGGCTGGCGAGTTGCGGCGCCCAGATCACATCCGTCTGGTAGACGTCGATGTCGCTGTTTCCGGCGGCAAGCCAAAGCCGGTACTGGCCGAACTGGTCGGTCCCGGACGCCGGCATGACGACGATGCCGACCTTGTTGCCGCTGTCTTTCTCGTAACGGTCGAGGATCTCGCGCAGCACCTTGATGCCATCGCCGGTATCGCCCGACACGATCGACAGATCGACGGCCCATGCTGGCGTGCCAGCGAGCATGGCAGCGACGCCGACCGCAAGGAATGCGTGAGAAAACGTCATGGTGGTGGATGTCCCTCCGCAGCCGGTGACGGAAAATCCTCCCACGCGCCGGCAGCTTGTCAGGCCCTCACCTCCCATTAAATGCGAAGCGGCGCTTTTGGGTTCCCAAATCATGCCGTTCCTGCGTGGGCGACATGCATCAGGGTGTGTTGAGATTCAGGTCAGGCAACTATGGGTGCTTCGGCCGGCGAAGGCCGGAAGCGCAGGGAACCGTCGCTTGCAGGCCGGCATCACCTGAATATCCGCACACCCTAGCCTTCCCAGGCGACAGGCATCATCCCCAGCCGCTCATAGAGCCGGACCGCGGCGGGATTCTCGACCGTGTTGGTCTTGAGGTCGACATGATCGGCGCCGCGTTCGCGAAAAACGGCGAAGGCGTGCCACATCAGCGCTTCGGCAACACCCCTGCCGCGCGCCTCGGGATGAACGGCGAGGTCCTTGACGAAGCCGCGGGTCCAGCACAACGCCGCCGCCGCCAGCCGGCCCTTGGCGTCGATGACGAGGAAGCACAGCGCCGGGTCGAATTCGGGATCGTCCGCGATACGCGGCCACCACTCGTCGAACGGACCATCGGCGTCGTCATCGAACACTTCAGTCAAAAGCGCATGCAGGGCGGGCGCGTCACCGGGCTCGAAGCTGCGCATGACAAAACCCTCCGGCCAGTGCGGCGGAACCAGCGTCTCGTCGAGGATTTTGCACAGCCGGATGTCATTCAGAGCCGGCGGGCGCGGTTCAGGCATTGCGCTCAGGCGTCGGGCTGCAGGCGGCGGCGCTGGCGGTCGCGGCCAAGGCCGGTCGCCTCGAGCAGGCCCTTGCGCTTGGCGTCGTAATAATAGCCGGTTTGATAGAGCCAGTCGGCCTTCTTGGCGTTGCCGCCGGCCACCAGCCAGGCGCCGCGCAGATATTTCACCGCGTATTTCAGATTGGTATCGGCGTCGAACAGGCCCTTGGCCGGCCCGTCATAGCCCATGCCGCGCGCCGTCGCGTGTTTGATCTGCATCAGTCCCCAATGGCCGTTGTTGTAGGCTTTTGGGTTGAAGGTGCTCTCGCGGTTGACGACATGGCGCACCAGATCCACCGGCACCTGATAGATCGCCGCATATTTCTCGATCAGCCGCTCGACATCGCCACGCACGCCCGTCGCGTGTTCTTCTTGCACGGGCCCTGCCGGGAACTGGACCAGGGCCGCCGGGTTCTGCGGCACGACATAGGCGACCTGCTGGACGCCCGGCATGCGATCGCCCTTGGCGGTTGCCGGTATGACGAGCCCCGCGGTCGTATAGGTCTCGGCCGCCTTGACCGGCTCGCTCGCCTTTGCCGGCGGCGGCGCCTGCCAGGCATTGGCGGTCATCACCGCGGGCACGGCTGGTGCCGCCGGTGTCGATCCGGCAAAAGCGGCGGTCGCGGCAGCCGGCTGTGCGGCGGGATCGAGCGGCAGTTCGGCCGTCTGAGCGGGGGCGATTCCCGATGATTCCGGCAGCACCGAAACCGTCTCCGGCAGAGGCACGGTGAAGCCGGCGTCAGTGCCGGCGACGGTCGCTGTTTCGGTGAGAGCAGGCGCGGACTTCATCTGCGAGGTCGACGTGCAGCCGCTGATGCCGGCGGCGGCCAGGATCACGCCGATCGCGATAAGGTTGAGTTTTGCTGGCAAGCCGCGCTCGGGTCCGGTTTGTCGGGTTGTTAAGAAATCCCTTACACCAGCGATTCAGGCCGGGCAATCGGGGCGATCAGGTGGTTTTCGGGTGGCGAGACGCAGGCGGTGGTGCCATATTGTTCCGGATATGTACTGGGACGAATCCCGGATTTCGCCACTTTGCGGGAAGGAGCGCATCATGGTCACGACAGCTTCGATCACGGCCGGCCACGCAGTGTTAGAAACAGTGATCGGTTTCATGGGCATTGCCTGGAGCGAAAAGGGCCTGATCCGGCTCTGCCTGCCCGAACGCAGCCGCGAAGCGGTGGAGCGGCGCCTGCTGCGCCATGGCGGCGTTTCCACCTCCACGGCGCAGCCGCCATGGGTGGTCGAGCTGATCGCAGCGATCAAGGCCTATGCGGCGGGCGAGGACATCGATTTCTCCGCCGTGCCGGTCGATCTCGACGGCGTCGACGATTTCCGCCTCGCCATTTACGACGCGGCGCGAAAACTCTCCTTCGGCGAAACCACCACCTATGGTGAGCTGGCCAAAACCGCCGGCCATGCCGGGCTCGCCCGCGAAACCGGGGCCGCCCTTGGCGCCAATCCGGTGCCGCTGGTCATCCCTTGCCATCGCATCCTTGCCGCCGGCGGCAAGATCGGCGGCTTCTCGGCGCCCGGCGGATCGATCACCAAGGAGAAGATGCTGGCCATGGAAGGCGTGCGCGTCGGCCCGCTGCCACCGGCGCAGGTGTCGTTCGGGTTTTGAACGGCGGCCGGTGCTGGCAGTAAGCCGGGATCAGTACATCGATCGCCTGTTGACCGGGTTGGCGGGCACCGGCTTCCAACGCGGAAAATATCCACGATGACCGTCTCTGGCGTGTCAGCCGTTTTCGGCTGAACGACCTGGGGCATGACAAGATCGCCTTGGGCGATCACCCGCTTGAAGTCGACCGCCTGTTTCGGCCAATGGGCAACTCCCATCTTTTCCAGAAGCTGCCTGACCGAGTCGCGACCGTCCGTCATCGTCGGGTTTAAGTTGCAGCATGGATGTCTCCCTGGTTGCGTCGGTGTCAGGTCAGTGCGCGCGCGACGAGGACCGTATCGACATACTGCCGCATGCGGATGCTCTTGCCGTCCCGCAGTTCGTAGAGATGAGCGAAGGGGGCCGTCATGGATTTTCCCGTCGCCTTGTATGTACCGGAATACACGCCGAAGGCCGCCACCCGGTCGCCATCGGCAATGAAACTGTGCACGGCGGCGTGGTATCCGGTCCACTCCGAGCCGAGCCGCTTGAAAACACCCTGCATCAGGGCCTCGACGCCGATATAGGTGCCGGCATAGGGAAACCCTTCCGCCTCGGTCCATTCGATGTCGGCGGAAAGAACGGCCAGCAGATTGCGGCCGTTCTCCTCGGAAGTTCCCTCGTAGGTTCTACGGATCAAATCGAGGTTCGTCGCCATCTCAGCCCCACTTCATCTCGCCCTTGGCGACCTTGGATCCGACATCGAGGGCGACGCCCATACCGAGGCCGGGGAAGCGGGCCTCCATGGCCGCCTTCAACGCGGCGCTGTCTGCCGCCTTGCCCAGTTCTTCCTCGAAGGTGATGAGATAGGACTTGGTGAACTCCACCGCCGAAGGACCGATCGCGGCATCGGGGGCCATGTGGCCAGGCACCACGACAGCGGGCTTGCGGGCGGCAATCGCGTCCAGCGTCTTGATCCAAGCGGCGCGGCTCTCCCTGGTCTGCGTGTCGGCGGTCCAGACATGAACGCCCGAGAAGATCATCACTCCGCCGAAAACGGCATTGAGCGACGGCACGAACAGATAGCGGCGGTTGGCCAATCCTTCTTCCGCATTGACGATCTCGACAGTCTCGCCATCGACGGTCAGCGTTGCGCCGTCGAATGCCTCGGGGAAGACGATGTCGGACAGCGCCTGCGGGCCATTTTCCTTCAATTGCGGACCCCAGACGGCGAGCTTCTTCTCCACATTGCCCTTGATGGCTTCCAGCGTGGCGGAGGCGGCGATCACTTTCGCCTCCGGGAAGGCGTCCCGCACCGGCTTCAGGCCGAAGTAGTAATCGGGATCGGACTGAGTGACGTAGATGGTGGTCAGCTTCTTGCCGCTGGCCTTGATGGCATCGGCGAGCGCTTTGCCGTCCGGATAGGTGAAGCCGCCATCGATCAACAGGGCTTCGCTCGGCCCCGACAGCAGCACCGGCGCACGGAAGAAGCCGTTTGGACCCGCCGGGAAGTGTTTCCAGCCAAGCTTGGCGCCGGCGGCTCGGCCGCTGTCGATGGGAGCGAAAGCGGCGGTTGCGCCGAGGGCCAATGAGGTCTTCATGATCTGTCTCCTCGTGAACATGGAATATCTCCGTTGAATGAAAGGGATCGGATGCGGCTGCGCACCCGCCGGCCGCAGGACGGACGGTGGAACGGCACGGTAGGCTCTTTGGATTAATCAATAAATTGGCTATAATAATACAAACTGTATGTTGAAAGCTTACAATGAGCCTTCGTGGTGGAATCGATAAACCTCAATCGCCCTCGCCTATTTTGCCACGGTGGTCGACGCGGGTTCCTTCACCCGCGCGGCCGAGCGGCTCGGCATCACGAAAACAGTTGTCAGCCAACAGGTCGCGCGCCTTGAGGCTGAGCTGCGAACCACGCTTCTCGTGCGCACGACGCGAAGGGTCGAGCCGACGGAAGCAGGCCGTCTTCTGCATGCACGCTGCGTTCTGATCCTGCGGGATGTCGAAGAAGCGATCGCCGAGGTTGGCGAGGCCAACGCCGAGGTGGCCGGTGTGCTGCGTGTTTCCGCGTCCAATGATTATGGCGCGATCGTGCTGGCCCCGATCGCCGCCCGCTTTCGCAAGAAATTTCCTGCCTGCGGCGTCGAACTGCTCATTTCCGATGCCATAATTGACTTGATCGACAACAAGATAGACCTGTCCATCCGGGTCGGCTGGCTGGAGGACTCCAGCCAGCAGGCGCGCCGCATCGGCACCTTCCGGCAAATCCTGGTCGCGTCGCGGGATTTCGCCGCCGGGATCAGAGTAGACAAGCCAGAAGACCTTTCTTCCTTACCGCTCGTTGCCAATGCCGTGCTTCGCAAGCCGTTCACCTGGAACTTTACCCGAGGCGGTTTCGAGCCGCGCACCATCACCCTGCGCGAGGCATTCTCCATCAACTCGACGCCGGCTGTGCTGGAAGCGACGCTCGCCGGGGGCGGACTGGCAGTTCTGCCGGACTATCTGGTCGTCGACCACCTATCGCAAGGCCGCCTCGTCCACGTGCTCCCCGACTGGGTGCTGCCCTCCGGCGGCATTCACGTGGTCTATCCGGCAGCGCGCTTTCGCCCGCAAAAGGTGACGCAATTTGTGTCCATGCTCACAGAACACATCCGGGATTGAGAGCAATGGCTGCCGGTCGATAAGCGCTAGTTGTTGTGGAAGAACCGCCGGCGGAAATGCCGGTCATTGTCCGGCCGCTTACAGTTGTAGACCGGGCAGGACTTTGTGTCGGCGCTCGGCACGTAGGCCCGTGTCCTCACCTCGCCCATGCTGCAGAATCGCTGGCTCTGTACATAGCGGTCGTAGAGCGGCAGCCCAGGCACCCGCTTCGACTGGTAGCGCAGGATGACGGCCCCTTGCCGGGCGATCGTCCCCTGAACCTTGCCGCAGCTCATACGCGTCGGGTCGTAGCGCGAGATCGCCTGCGCCTGAGCGGCGACAAGCGTGAGGCAGGCGGCAAGCAGAATGATTTTCATGGTCGTCTCCCCTGATCCGCCGCTCGAGAACAGCGTGATCTGCCGCAACGTTTTCAGCAGATTGGGGCAGCCGTTGGGCAGCGCTCGATCACGGCTTTCTCACGCAGTCTTGTATTTTATGCGAAACCAGCCTATATGCCTTCCATTGATATTTCGGCCGATCGATCCGGGCCTCGCGATCTTCGCGTTTGCTGACGTCTATCTCCAAAATCTCGATGCACACCGGCTGGACTTCGGTCCGGTCAATCTAAAGCAAATGTTGAAGGACTATCTAAAATGGCAACAGGAACGGTCAAGTGGTTCAACGCCACCAAGGGCTTCGGCTTCATTCAGCCTGACGCGGGCGGCGCGGACGTTTTCGTCCATATCTCCGCTGTCGAGCGTGCTGGACTGTCGACCCTGGTCGAAGGCCAGAAGATCAACTTCGAGATCGAGCAGGACCGCCGCACTGGCAAGTCGTCCGCTGGATCTCTGAGCAAGGCAGCCTGATTTTGCGATAGCGCGCGCCGGGCGAGAGCTCGGGGCGCGCGGCAAGTCACGGATGTACTGACAGTCGCGCGAGAAGCGCGCTGGAGCGGAAAGACCCGACAAGCTGGATCAGCAGATAGCTGCCAGCCCGGACCGGACGCTCCCGATCAGGCTACCAAGCATGGAAGGCGGGATTTATCCCGCCTTTTTTGCTGTCTGGAGATCAGGCGCCTCAGCTAGGATCTATAGTACCACTTGTGGTACTTTTGGCCCAATAGTGGTACTATTCAGCCATGACCAAGCTTGAGCAAATCGAAAAATCCGTCGCCGAACTAAGCGCCGAAGAACTGAAGGCGTTTGCCGCCTGGTTCGAGGCGCTTCGGGCGGACATGTGGGATCGGCAGATCGAGGCCGATGCGAAGGCCGGCCGATTGGACAAGCTTGCCGAACAGGCACTGGCGGATCATCGCGCTGGCCGGACGCGTCCTCTGTGAATCACGTCGCCTCCCCATCGTTCTGGGAGGCTCGGCGTCCATGCCGATTACGACCGTCTCCTGAAATAGCCAATCATCTCGCTCAGGGAGCCATTCACGCCTCGGCCGAAGGCCGCAAGCCCGACCGGGCGTCGCGCCTGTTGGCGCGCCCCGTCCGGAGCAGCCGCGAAGCGGCGACGGCGTGAGGACAAAACTAAGGCAGCCACTCGATCGGCACATGCCCCGGATCGGCCTCTACCCGGCCAAGCCAGGCCGCCACGGCCGGATAGGCGTCGAACTGGAAGCCGCCCTGCTCTGCCGTATGCGTATAGGCATACAGCGCGATGTCGGCGACGCTGAGCGTGCTGCCGGAAAAGAAAGCATTGTTTTCCAGATGCCTGTTCATCACGCCGAGCGCCTTGTTGCCGCGCTCCAGCGTCACCGCCAGCCGCTCCGGCGTCGCATCCCCGGCACGTTCGGGGAAGGTCAGCAGCGCCTTGCGCACGGCGATGTAGGGCTCGTGGCTGTATTGTTCGAAGAACAGCCATTGATAGGCGAGCCCACGCTCATACCTGTCCGCCGGCAGGAAGCGGGTGCCTTCGGCGAGATAGAGCAGGATGGCGTTGGATTCGGCCAGCCGCCGGCCATCGTCGAACTCGAGCAGCGGCACCATGGCGTTCGGGTTCTTGGCGACAAAATCGGCTTTGCGTGTGTCGCCTGTGTGCGAACTCACTCCGACATTGGTAAAGGCAAGGCCAAGCTTGGCCATCAGCAGGCGCGGCTTGTAGCAATTGCCGCTGTCGATCATGCCGTAGAGTATCATGGCTGTTCTCCGGAGCACTGTCTCCGCGCGATTATCGCAGCGGCGGCGGCCTCAACCAATGATTTGTTTTGGTACGACGATCAGCGCCGCTGATGCAAAGCGTCCAAGGACGCTCACGGCACCAATTGTCGGCATGCCCTAGCCAAAGAGGGGCACGACCTTGCTGTCCCGGCCCAGCAGCGCATCGATGACCAGCGGCTTTTCCTCGAATACCGTGCCGGCAAGCGCGGGACGGGCGAGGAGAAAACCCTGCAGCAGGTCGACGCCGCCTTCGAGCGCGACGCGCAGATGGGTGGGCTGCTCGATGCCTTCGACCAGCACCTTGGCGCCGCGGTCATGCAGGCTGGAAACCAGCGGGCGGAAGAACCGTTCGGCGGCGGCGTGGCGGCAGAACTCCGCGAACCAGGTGCCGTCGATCTTGACGATGTCGGGCTTGAGCAGGCTCACCCGCTCCTCGGTCGAGTGTCCGGTGCCGAAATCGTCGATGGCGATGCGGATGCCGTCGCGCCGCAATTCGCGCACCAGCCGCGTGAGAACCGCATCGTCGGCCGCCTGTTCGGTGATTTCGCAGACCAGCATGGCCGGCGCCAGGCCGAACTCGCCGAGATGCCTGGTCATCAGGCGAATCTCGGCCAGTGCCCGCCCGGCATGGTCGTTGATCAGCGGATTGTAGTTGAAGAACAGGTCGAGCCCATCGACGCCTATATTGCGGAAATTCCTGAGATGCAGCGCCCGGCACATGGTTTCCACAAACAGCCGGTCCGAGACGGCAACGCTTTCGAAGAACATTTTTGGCGCACCGGGGCGGCCGGCACGGTGCGGCTCGATCAGGGCTTCGGCCGCGACCGCGTGAAGGAAACGGCCGCGCGGCGCGAAAATCGGCTGGTAGGCGCTGCGCAGCCGGAACTCGCCATATATGCCGTATTCGATGCCGACTTCGTCGACCTGGATCGCATCGCCGACATTGCGCCGCCGATCATCTCTCATGTCGCCACACGGCGCCCGAAGGCCTTGACCGGCCGCGCCGAAGGCGTTGCCACGGCAGGAACCGTGTCGACGGCAGCAGCGACAGGCGCCTGCCTGGCCTTGTCGAAGACGCCAAAGCTGGTCGGCGCCAATTCGGGCCGCGCCAGCACGAAACCCTGCACCATCGACGCACCCGATTTCTCGGCGAGCTCCAGTTGCCAGCCCTCCTCGATGCCTTCGAACACCGTATGGATGCCTTGCTCCTCGAAGTTCTTCACCATGGCGGTCAGCAACGCAAAGCCGGCGCCGGACTCCATCAGCTGCGTGATCCAGTAGGCATCGAACTTGACGATATCCGGCTTCAACTCCTTGACCCGATTGATGTCGGAATCGTCGGCGCCATAATCGTCGACGGCGATGCGAAAACCGTTGGCCCTCAGTGCCGCGACGAAGCCGTGCAAGGCTTCCTGCGACGCCGACCGCTGCTCGGTCACCTCGCAGACGACGCGACGCGGGTCGATGCCGGCCTCGTGCAGCACGAGCCGCATGTCGCGCAAGGCAGCGTCGGCAACAGTGCGTTCGGTGAACACCGACGGGTCGAAATTGACGAAGATCGACGCTTCCCGCGGCAGGCAGGCACCGGCGTTGAGAAGATGCAGCGTCCTGGTCAGCGCCTCGATATGCAGCCGGTCGGCGGCCGGACAGGTCGAGAAGAAATTCATCGGCGATTGTGGCTCGCCGTCGCGGAACGGTCGGATCAGCCCTTCGAACGCGACCACCGACAGCTTGCCTTCCTTGAAAGCGAAGATCGGCNAGATCGGCTGGAAGGCGCTTTGCAGCGTGTAGATGCCCCAGACACCGGTGGAGGTGCCGTCGTCCTGGCGGATGATGTGGGCAAGCCCGACGCTGCGCGACACGGTTCCTCGCTCCGCAATTGGTCTGCGATCCTGCCACTCAAGCCTCTACCGCTCGTTAATGAATTTATTGTTGCCGGCCCCGGTTCCGATCACAGCTCCTTGAGACCTGGATCAGCCGACAATGCTTGCGTTGCGCGAAATCATGCGACATGAGAAGCGCCGCGGTCGCTCCTGGCCGCGCCGATCTTCCATGGAGACGTCAAGCTCATGGCCTTTCTTGCCGACACCCTTTCCCGCGTGAAGCCTTCCGCCACCATCGCGGTCACGCAGAAAGCGCGCGAGCTGAAAAATGCCGGCCGTGACATTATTGGGCTTGGCGCCGGCGAACCGGATTTCGACACGCCAGACAACATCAAGAATGCGGCGATTGAGGCAATCCACCGTGGCGAAACCAAGTATCCGCCGGTTTCGGGCATCGTGCCGCTGCGCGAGGCGATCGCAAAAAAGTTCAAGCGCGAGAACAATCTCGACTACAAGCCCGAGCAGACCATAGTCGGCACCGGCGGCAAGCAGATCCTGTTCAACGCCTTCATGGCGACGCTGAACCCCGGCGACGAGGTCATCATTCCTCGCCCCTACTGGGTCAGCTACCCCGAGATGGTGGCGATCTGCGGCGGCACCTCCGTGTTTGCCGACACCTCGATCGACAACGGCTTCAAGCTGACCGCTTCCGTGCTGGAAAAGGCGATCACGCCGCGCACGAAGTGGCTGCTGATGAACTCGCCGTCGAATCCCTCGGGCGCTGCCTACACCGAGGCCGAACTGCGCGCGCTGGCCGACGTGCTGTTGAGGCATCCGCATGTCTGGACGCTGACCGACGACATGTACGAGCACCTGACCTATGGCGATTTCGTCTTCAAGACCATCGCCGAGGTCGAGCCGAAACTCTATGAGCGCACGCTGACCATGAACGGCGTGTCGAAAGCCTATGCCATGACCGGCTGGCGCATCGGTTATGCAGCGGGTCCGGTTCAACTGATCAAGGCGATGGACATGATCCAGGGTCAGCAAACATCGGGCGCCTGCACCATTGCGCAATGGGCATCCGTCGAGGCGCTGAATGGCCCGCAGGATTTCATCGCCAAAAACAAGGCGATCTTTCAAGGCAGGCGCGACCTTGTCGTGTCGATGCTCAACCAGGCACGCGGCATCACCTGTCCGTCGCCGGAAGGCGCCTTCTATGTCTATCCCTCCTGCGCCCAGCTGATCGGCAAGAAGACCAAAGCTGGCAGGCTGATCGACACCGACGAGACCTTCTGCTCGGAACTGCTCGAAGCCGAGGGCGTCGCGGTGGTGTTCGGCTCGGCCTTCGGCCTCGGGCCCAACTTCCGCATCTCCTACGCGACCTCGGAGACGCTTCTGGAAGAAGCCTGCACACGCATCCAGCGTTTTACGGCTTCGCTGACCTGACCGACGCACTATGAACGCGAAAAACCCCGAAGGTTGTGTCCAACTTTCGGGGGTCAGTTCATCACCGCCGGGTTTTTAATGGGTCGTCAGCCTCACGCCTCGTGCTTGGTCTCTTTGGCAGAGCGCGCCTCGGCCGGCGCCAACACGGCAACCAGCAGTGCGGCGGTGAGGAACGCGCCGATCGCTGCTGTCAGCATCGCGGCGTGGAAGCCGCCGGCATAGGCGGCAGTATAGAGTTCATGCACGCCGCTTTCGCCCATCGCCGCATCGGTTGCGAAATCATGCCGCGAAATTGCAGCACGGGCCACCGCTTCCGCGTTGGCGACACCGGCATCGCCGAGATACCCGGTCAAAAGGTTGGTCGCCCGCATGCTCATCAAGGCGCCGAGCAAGGCGATGCCGATGGCAAGACCGCTCTGGCGGGTGGCATTGATGACCGCCGACACCATGCCCGAGCGTTCGCGCGGCGCATAGGACATGGCCGCGGCGCTGCCGGTTGGAATCGCCAGCGCATTGCCGAGGCCGCCAATGGCGAACAGAAGACACAGCATCGCGTAGGATGTCGAAGGGACGGCCCAGCACATGCCGAGCATGGACAGACCGATAGCAACATAGCCGATGGTCATCAGCGCGGAGTGACCATAGCGCGCGCTCAGCCTGCCGATCCATGGCGACACCACGATCTGGACGATGAAAGCCGGCGCCATGCGCAGGCCGGTCTGCGTCGGCGACCAGCCCTGCACCTGCTGCAGGAACATCGAGAAGAAGAAGACGCTGGAATAGGAGGTGAAGCCGAGCGCGAACGAAGCGACATTGGCGACGGCGAAGCGAACGTCACGGAACAGGCCAAGCGGCAGCATCGGCCGTGCCGTGCGCGCCTCGAAGCCGAGGAAAGCAGCCAGGCCGACGACGCCGGCGATGAGCGCCGCGACCGTCCTTGGCTCGCCCCAGCCATTCTCGCCGGCCGAGATCAGGCCAAAGGTCAGCGCCCCCAGCCACAGGATGCTGAGAGCCAGACCGACGAGATCGAGATGGGCATGTTCGGGATGCGCCGTCTCGTTGATCGAAGCAGCACCGAGCGCGATCGTGATCAAGCCCAGCGGCAGGTTGATCAGGAAGATGCTTTGCCAGCCGACGGTCTCGACCAGGATGCCACCGAGGACGGGACCAACGAGCAGAGAGATGGCAGCGAACGACGCCCAGCCGCCAATGACGCCGGCGCGCTGGCGCGCATCGGGAAAGGCCTGCGTCAGGATCGACAGCGCGCCTGGAATGAGCAGCGAGCCGGCGATGCCCTGTACCACTCGGCCGGCCAGTAGCACCGGCAGATTGGGCGCGACGGCGCAGATCAGCGAGCCGGCCACGAAGATGCCGACGCCGGCCAGCCACGAGCGCTTGCGGCCGTAGCGGTCGCCGATCAGGCCCGACGACAGCATGAAGGCGGACAGGCACAGCGTGTAGGCGTCGACCACCCATTGCAGGCCGCCGAAATCGGTTTGCAACGCCTGCTGGATGGTCGGCAGCGCGACATTGACGATGCTGACGTCGAGCAGAGCCACGAACGAACCAAGATAGACAGCGGCGACCAGGGGCAAACGGTGCTTTGACATGGCTACGTCCGGACGTGAGTTTCGCAATCATCACTGACCGACGGTCAGTTGAAGGGGCGGCATGGCGCTGTCGATCCGGCGATTGAGCATGGCCTGCGCCACGATACGGGACTCGCCGCGAGTCGCCCTCTTCTAAAAATGTAGCGGCTGGAAGAGAAGCCGGCTTCCTGCGGACTGAGCATTCAGCCGCCATATTGTTCCGATGTCACCCCCTCCAGCCAATCGGCATGGACATCGTCGAGCGCCTCCTGCATCGCGATATGCGTCATCGCCGATTTCGGCGCCGCGCCATGCCAGTGTTTTTCGCCAGGCGCGAACGAGATGACGTCGCCGGCCCTGATCTCCTGGACCGGGCCGCCCCACGTCTGGGCAAGCCCGGCGCCCACCGTCACGTAAAGCGTCTGGCCAAGCGGATGCGTATGCCAGTGGGTGCGCGCGCCCGGCTCGAAGCTGACCAGCGTGGCCCGCAGCCGCGCCGGCGCCTCTTTCTCGATGATCGGCGTCTGCAGCACCCGGCCGGTAAAGTATTTTTCCGGTGCGATGACGGTCGGCACGCTGCCGCAGGCAATGATCTTCATGGGTCGATGGTCCTTCAAACAGCGGGCGACGGATCGCCTGTTTTCAGTTTCGGCCGATATCGATCGACGTGCAACAGCTTCCGGCTGCCAGCCCAGCATATGATCCGCACGGTCCACGGCCGAGCAAAGGGTTTCTATTTTTCTTGCCCTGCCGGCAAACAAGTGGGACGATGGCTTTGGGCAGGTGGCACTTGAAAAGAACCCGCCCGCGACGGTCGAACAGGCCGGCCGCCGCTCAGAACCATACATGCCAGTCGGTCCTACGGGAAACGCCTGAGTGGAGGTCAGTCATGGGTACTCGCGCCGGAGGACGACGCACGGGACCGAAATGCATTGCCATAGTCGGTCCCTTCGCAAGCGGTAAGACGACACTTCTCGAAGCCATATTGGCCCGTACGGGCTCAATTCCCCGACAAAATCCCGTTTCATCAGGTAACACCGTTTCAGATCATTCGCCCGAGGCGCGCGCCCACGCCATGAGCGTCGAGGCGACGGTCGCCACAACCGAATTCATGGGCGAGCAGATCACCTTCGTCGACTGTCCCGGTTCCATCGAATTCTCCTTCGAGGCCGAGCCGGTGCTGGCCGCCTGCGACCTCGCGGTGGTCGTAGCCGAGGCCGACGAAAAGAAGATCCCTGCCCTGCAACTGATCATGCGCAAGCTCGATGATCTCGGCGTGCCGCGCATTCTGTTCCTCAACAAGGTCGACAAGGCAATCATCGGTGTGCGCGACACGCTGAAGATGCTGCAGCCGGCCAGTGCCGTGCCGTTGCTGCTGCGCCAGATTCCGCTGCGCAAGGACGGCGTCGTCATTGGTTCGATCGACCTGGCGCTGGAGCGCGCCTACATCTATCGCGAATATGCCGAAAGCGAGGTGGCGCAGATTCCCGGCGACGACAAGGCACGCGAATTGGAGGCACGCTTCTCCATGCTGGAGACGCTGGCCGACCATGACGACCAGTTGATGGAACAGCTGCTCGAAGAGATCGAGCCGCCCAAGGACGCCGTCTTCGACGACCTTGCCGCCGATCTGCGCGACGGCGCGGTGACGCCGGTGCTGATCGGCACCGCCGAGAAAGGCAACGGCGTGCTGCGCCTCTTGAAGGCGATCCGCCACGACGCGCCCGACATCGAGGCGACCCGCAAGCGGCTCGGCGCACCCGACGGCGCGGCCACCTTGGTCCAGGTAATCAAGACCATCCACACGCCGCATGGCGGCAAACTGTCGGTATCACGTATCCTCTCCGGCCAGGTCGTCGACGGCTCCGAACTTTGGCTGCCCGGCGGCGACACGGCCAAGGTCTCCGGCATTTACCGAATGCTCGGCAAGGACCAGGTTAAGCTCACCATCGCCAAGGCCGGCGACACGGTGGCGCTGGGCAAGCTGGACGAGGTCAAGACCGGCCAGACGCTGAGTTCGGCCAGGGGCGGCATCAAGCCGCTGCTTGAGTTCGTGCCGCCGCAGCCGGTCTTCGCCTTCGCGTTGCGCCCCAAGGAGCGCAAGGACGAAGTGAAGATGTCGGCCGCCATCCAGCGGTTGGCCGAGGAAGACCCTTCGCTTAGCCTGCGCCACAATCAGGACTCGGCCGAGACCGTGCTGTCGGGCCATGGCGAGATGCATTTGCGCGTCGTGCGCGAACGGCTGGAGGGCAAGAACCAGATACCGGTCGAAGGCCATGCGCCGGCGGTGCCCTATCGCGAGACGATCCGCAAACCGGCGCAGCAGCGCGGCCGTCACAAGAAACAGTCCGGCGGCCATGGCCAGTTCGGCGATGTGGTGATCGAGATCAAGCCGCTGCCGCGCGGCTCCGGCTTCCAGTTCACCGATACCATCACCGGCGGCGTCGTGCCGAAGACCTACATCCAGTCGGTCGAAACCGGCGTGCGCGACTATCTGAAGTCCGGGCCGCTCGGCTTTCCCGTGGTCGATGTCGCCGTCAACCTGTCGGACGGCTCGTATCACGCGGTCGATTCCTCCGACATGGCCTTCCAGATGGCGGCCAGGCTGGCGATGAAAGAAGGCATGGCCGCCTGCTCGCCGGTGCTGCTGGAACCGGTGATGAAGGTCGAGATCGTCACGCCGTCCGACGCCACCTCGAAGATCATCGCGCTCATCCCGCAGCGGCGCGGCCAGATCCTCGGCTACGACGCGCGGCCCGACTGGCCGGGATGGGATGTCGTCGAGGCAACCATGCCGCAAGCCGAGATCGGCGACCTGATCATCGAGTTGCGCTCCGCGACCGCGGGCGTTGCCAGCTACCGTGCCGTCTTCGACCACATGGCCGAACTCACCGGCCGTCTGGCCGACGAGGCGATGAACACCAACGGCAAGGCTGCCTGATGGCGTGGCGTTCCTCTCGAACCTGATTTGGGGGAACAAGAGAAAACGACGTCCGGCGGGGCCGGACGTCGTTTTGTTCGCGGACCGTTTCCTTGGGAGGTAAAACGTCAGGTCCGCCGCATTTGGTACCGCCGAGTTCGGCGGAAAAACGGTTCGGACGCGGTAGCCGCCTGAGCCCGGGCCGTACGAGTGATGCCCCCATCTCCCGTCCGAACCACACCGCGTCCTATGATCTACATAGCAGGTCGCGGGCGTCCGGGATATGTTACCAGAGGTTACATGTCACCGTTACGTGGCAATTGTGATGGAATTTTTGGCCGGCCCAGCAGGGCACAGGCAACAAAAAAGCCGGATCAATGAAGATCCGGCTGAGTTTGATTGGAGTGCCTGTTAAGGCTAACCTCCAGAGGGGAACACTCGAGGGCGCTAATGGGAGGAGAACGCGCCCAGGAGATGATCTATATATGTGCTCATCATGCCCAAGAAACAAGCATCTATTTTGCAACACACACATGCAAAAAGACGCAGGCTGTGGTCTAACCCATTCCAGAAGCCAATAGGACCAGCAAAATCGTCGAAATGGAGCGCTGAATCGGGCAATTGCAACTACAGAATCGCTAATCTCGGCTGGCTTTCGGCTCGAAATGCCAAAACTGGGCAATGATGTGGAAGCGGGCAGTAGGCGTGCATTTGTAAGGCAATCGGGGAGGAAGCAGCCAATGCGGACGTTTTCGGCGATCGCGGGCAGTGCGGCCTTCTTCATCGCGGCGCCCTGCGTGGTTGCCGGGCTGGTGCCTTGGCTGTTGACCGATCGCTGGGGCTTGCCGTGGTCTGGTCTCCCGGGCTTTGTCCCTGTCGGCGGGCTTCTGATCGTCGCCGCGGTCGCGGCACTCCTGCATGCCTTCGGCCGTTTTGCGCTTGAGGGCCTGGGCACACCCGCACCGGTCGCCCCGACCGAGAGGCTGGTGATCGGTGGCATCTACCGCCATGTCCGCAACCCGATGTATGTCGCCGTGCTGTCGATCATCCTCGGCCAGGCGCTGCTGTTCTCGAGCTGGGCGCTTGTCGCCTATGCAGTCATCGGCGCGATCGTCATGGGCTCTTTCGTGCGGTTCTACGAGGAGCCGACCTTGGCTCACCGCTACGGCGCCGAATACGACACCTACCGCCGCAACGTCCCGGGCTGGCTGCCTCGACTGTCGCCCTGGCGTGGTTGAGCCACCATCGCAGGGCGCGTTGAGATTCAGGTCAGGCCGAGTCGAGAATGGTGGCTGCCGAGAACCGGAGCGGAGGGTACTTAAGTACGTGAGCACAGTTCTACCGCGATGCGGTAGACGGGGAAGCGCAGGAAGCGGCCATTCGCGGCGGCCTCACTTGAATATCGGCATGCCCTCAGAAGGACCAGCTTCGGGCCTTGGCGATGATGAAGTCCCGGAACACGTGCAGCTTGGCCTGGTTCTTCATCGCGTCGGGATAGGCGAAATAGGTGTCGAAAGACGGCACCTCGGTCTCCGGCAGCAGCTGCACCAGATCGGAGTCCTTGCTGATCACATAGTCGGGCAGCATGGCGATGCCGGCACCGCCCTGCACCGCACGCTTGATCGACAATATGTCGTTGATCTGCAGCGTCGGCACCCTTTGTCCGCCTTCGAAATCACCGACCGTTTCCAGCCAGTTCAGCTCCGACAGATGCGACGGCACCGGCACGCCGAAGGTGACGATGCGATGGGCCTTCAGCTCGGCGACGGAAGACGGCTTGCCATGCTTGGCGACATAGGATGGGGCCGCGTAGAGGTGGAAATGCACGGTGAACAGGCGGCGCTGGATCAGGTCCGGCTGCTGCGGCTGGCGCAGCCGGATGGCGCAATCGGCCTGGCGCATGGTGAGATCGAGTTCCTCGTTGGCGAGGATCAGCTGCAGGCTGATTTCGGGATAAAGTTCGATGAATTCCTGTACCCGCTCGGTCAGCCAGCCGGCGCCCAGCCCCACCGTCGTCGTCACCCGCAGCACGCCCGACGGGCGATCCTTGGTCTCGGTCAGCCGGGACTTGATGGTCTCCAGCTTCATCAGCACGTCATGCGCCGTGCGAAACAGCATCTCACCCTGCTCGGTCAGCACCAGCCCGCGGGCGTGGCGGTTGAACAGCGGCACGCCGACATCATGCTCGAGCGCGCTGACCTGCCGCGAGATCGCCGATTGCGACAGATGCAATGTCTCGGCCGCATGGGTAAACGACCCCGCCTCCGCCGCAGCGTGAAACACGCGTAGCTTGTCCCAGTCCAACGCCATGATTCCCCTCGTTCTGTTTTGGCGTCTGAATGAAAAATCAGGCTTTTACACGGCGTTTCTAAGCCGCTCTCTGAACTCTCTACTCGGCCGCTTCGCGATGCACTTCGATGCCGGCCAGATACTTCTCCGCCTCGAGTGCGGCCATGCAGCCAAGCCCCGCCGCCGTCACCGCCTGGCGGTAGATATCGTCGGTCACATCGCCGGCCGCGAACACGCCCGGCACATCGGTGCGGGTCGAATCCGGCGCCGTCCACAGATAGCCGTTCGGCTTCTGCTTGAGCTTGCCGGCGAACAGTTCAACCGCCGGCGCATGGCCGATGGCCACGAACACGCCGTCGACCTTGAGGTGCGACACCTCGCCGGTCACCGCATGCTTGAGCTTCAGCCCCTCGACCGAGGGCGGCAGCGGCGTCTTGCCGGGCCGGCCGGTGATCTCGTCGACGATCGTGTCCCAGATGACGCGGACATTGTCCTTCTTCAGAAGCCGCTCGCGCAGGATACGTTCGGCGCGAAAATCGCTTCGCCTGTGGATGACCGTCACGCTCTTGGCGAGATTGGACAGATAGAGCGCCTCTTCCACCGCGGAATTGCCGCCACCGATCACCGCGACATCCTTGCCCCTGTAGAAGAAACCGTCGCAGGTGGCGCAGGCCGAGACTCCAAAACCCATGAAGTCCTGCTCGGTCGGGATGCCCAGCCATTTCGCTTGCGCGCCGGTGGCGATGATCAGCGCGTCGGCGGTATAGGTGGTGCCGGAATCGCCCTTGGCACGGAACGGTCGCACGTTGAGGTCGACCTCGGTGATGATGTCGTTGATGATGTCGGTGCCGACATGCTCGGCCTGTTTTAGCATCTGCTCCATCAGCCACGGACCCTGGATCGGGTCGGCGAAGCCGGGATAGTTCTCGACATCGGTGGTGATCATCAATTGCCCGCCCTGCTGCAGGCCGGCGACCAGCATCGGCTTCAGCATGGCGCGGGCGGCATAGACCGCTGCCGTATAGCCGGCCGGACCGGAACCGATGATGAGAACGGGCGCGTGCTTGGTGGTCATGTAAAGCCTCTGCGGAGGGCTGCCGGCAATTGCGGCATGGAAAACTCGATCATTGTCGCGCGTAATGTAAGTGTTGCCCACGACGCCAGCAAGGCAAGTTGGAGTTCGTCCCCGGAAAGCTTTGTCACACCTGTCGCCCGCTGATCCCGCGAAATATTCCGGGCGAAGGATGGAATGGACAGCGAAGTCGTTTAATTACAAAATCACGCAAGATTCTTGCGTATTGCCCCTTGTGATCGAGAGCCCCCATGCCGCTCAAGGCCGACCTCGACGCCATCGACTGGAAGATCCTGCGCGAATTGCAGGGCGACGGCCGCATGACCAATGTCGAACTGTCGAATCGCGTCGGCATTTCGGCGCCGCCATGCCTGCGCCGCGTCAAGCGCCTGGAGGAAGCCGGCATCATCCGTGGCTACCGTGCCTTGCTCAATGCACCAGCGCTCGGCCTCGATGTCGTTGCCTTCTGCCTGGTCGGCCTGCATCATCAGGCCGATGCCGAGCTGCGCATCTTTGCCGAGCGCACCCGCGGCTGGCCGATCGTACGCGACGCCTGGATGGTGTCGGGCGAATCCGATTTCCTGCTCCATTGCGTGGCGAGCGACCTTGGCGCTTTCCAGACCTTCGTCATCGAGGAACTGACCTCGACCCCGAATGTCGACACGGTGCGAACAGCGCTCACCATCCGCCGGGTCAAGGACGAAGGGCTGGTCTCGTTCGCACAGCCTTGACCCGGTTGAACCGCAGCGGGCTTTCGCCGATGCGGCTTGAACGCCTCGCCATATCAGCGCCGCTTTGGCGTTCGATAGCTCTCCTGTGAAGCCGGATGTTCTGCCGTAGCCGTCTTGTTGGTTTCCTAGAGCAATTCCAGAAAAAGTGTGTAACGGTTTTCCTGGGGAAAGCGCATAGCGCTTTCGGGATTGCGTAAACAAGTGGCGCAGGGCAGCCCAATTCCGAGAATTGTGTGCCGTGGGGTGGGACGATGACTCGATTTTCTAGCCCGGTTTCGGCGCTGGTCATCTGCATGAACGAGGCCGATATGATCGGCGAGTGCCTGGAAAGCGTCGATTTCTGCGCCGAGATCATCGTCGTCGATTCGGGCTCGACGGACAGCACTCTGGACGTCGTCAATGGGTACATCGCCAAAGGCTACCCGATAAGGCTGTTTCACAACGATTGGCCGGGCTTTCCTCGTCAGCGGCAATTCGCGCTCGATCAGGCCACGCAACCATGGTGCCTTTCGATTGAAGCCGACGAGGCCATCGACGACGTGCTCAGGCAGTCAATCATGAATGTGACCCAGCTTGGGAGTGACGCCTTCGACGGATGGTACATCAGACGCCGCGACAAGCTGAAGGGCTATGGCTATGCGCACCGCTGGGTGCTTCACAACAGGCTGCTGCGTCTTTTCCGCCGCGACAAGGCCACGATGGACCTTAATCTGCGGGTCCATGAGTCGTTCGAGGTGCCAGGCGAAACCGGCACGATAGAAAATGGCGTGCTGCTGCATCGCCGCGAAATGACCATTGCCGAGGATCTGGCAAGAGCCAACACCTACTCCAGCCTCAAGGTTGCCACGCTGGTCGAACGAGCCAAGAAGCCCGGCCTGATAAGACTGGTGCTGTCGCCTCTCGGCAACTTCCTGAAGTTCTACCTGGCCAAGCGCTACTTCCTGTGCGGCCGGCACGGATTCGTCTATTCGATGCTGGTGATGCTGTATTCGTTCGCGACAGAGGCCAAGCTTTATGAAGCCTGGCGAGACAAAGATCGGATGTAAGCCGTCACGGCGCGCCCGAGGCGGTGCCAAGCGCAGCTATTGCGGCGAGCAGGCCGTCGAAATCCGCGCGGGCGCACCAAGGCTGAATTGTGAAGCCCGATCGGACAGCTGCTTGCCCGTCTACCAGCCAGCCCTGCGCGAGGCCGGCGCGTTGTCCCGCCTCCATGTCGGCCTCCTTGTCGCCGACGATCAGCGAACGCCGCAGATCGAGCCCGAGGCGCCCGGCCGCCTCCAGCAGCATGCCCGGATTGGGCTTGCGCATCGGATGATCGGCGACCGCAAGCACACCGGTGCCAGCTTCGTGATAGGCGCAGGCGACGACCATATCGACGAACGCATTTTCGGCGCGCAGCAGCTCGAGCACGCGGCCGTTGACGGCAGCGAAATCGCCCCAGCCGAAATAGCCACGCGCGATGCCCGACTGGTTGGTGACGATGATGACCGGAATGCCGGCCCGGTTGGCGGCGGCTATCACCGCGGCTATGTCCGCGCGCAGCACCATTTCGGCAGGATCATCCGGATAGCCCGTATCGACATTGATGGTGCCGTCGCGATCGAGGAACAGCGCCGGCGCGCCGGCGGCGAACAGCCTTGAGCCGACCTGCTCGACCCATAGGCCAGGCTCCGCCAGCGGATAGCGGCCAGAGGTCGGGGGATCAGCCATTGCTGAGGCGCGCTTCGACCACCTCGCACAAATGATGGTAAAGGCACAGATGCCCCTGCTGGATGATCGGCGTCGAGGTCGACGGCACGTTGAGCAGGATATCGGACAGAGGCTTCAGCTTGCCGCCGGTGTCGCCGGTCATGCCGATCACCGTCATGTCCATCCTCCGCGCCTGTTCGGCGGCGGCAAGGATGCTCGGCGAATTGCCGCTGGTCGAGATCGCCAGGAGCACCCCGCCGGCGGCGCCATGCGCCTCGACCTGGCGCGAAAAAACCGTGTCGAATCCATAGTCGTTGCCCCAGGCGGTCAGCACCGCTGCATTGGCCGGCAGCGCGATGACATTGTAGGCCTTGCGCTCCTTGAGAAAGCGGCCGACCAGTTCGCCGGCAATGTGGATGGCGTCGCTGGCCGAGCCGCCATTGCCGGCGATGAGCAAGGCTTTCCCCGACGAAAGCGCCGTCACCACCGCGCTCGCTGCCCGCCCCATCTCACCGGTCAGGTCCCGTTCGACCATGGCTGATATGGCAGCCGCGGAGCGGACAAGATAATCGTTCAACTCGGACATGAAACCCTCAGTTTGTGGTGCCGCCGGCGCGCAATTTGCCAATGGTGTTGGTGGTGCTTTTTCCGGCGACCAGATCGACCAGCACGACGCGTCCGCCGGCCTTCTGCACCACATCGGCGCCGACCACGGTGTCGACCGTGTAATCGGCCCCCTTGACCAGTATGTCGGGCAGCAGCGCTTCGATCAGCGCCAGCGGCGTATCTTCCTCGAACACCACGACCGCATCGACCGAGGCAAGTGCTGCCAGCACGCAGGCGCGGTCGTGCTGGTCGTTGACCGGGCGCCCGGCGCCCTTCAGTCGCCGCACCGAGGCATCGCTGTTAAGGCCGAGCACCAGCCGGTCGCACTGGCTGCGCGCCGCGTGCAGCAAGCTGACATGGCCGGCATGCAGGATGTCGAAGCAGCCATTGGTGAAGCCGACGCTCAGGCCCTCTTCCTTCCACGCCGCCACCATGCGGGCGGCCGATGTGGCATCGAGGATGGCGTCCTTGTGGGCGGTCGGCCCATGTGAACGGAACAGCGCGCCGGTGAGTTCCTCGACCGTCAGCCGCGCGGTGCCACGCTTGCCCACCACGACGCCACCAGCGGCATTGGCGATCGAAGCGGCCATGACCGTATCGGCGCCCACGGCCAGCGCCAGCGCGAAGCTCGCGATCACCGTGTCGCCGGCGCCCGAAACGTCGAACACTTCGCGCGCCTGGGTGGCGATGTGGCGCGCCTCGTCGGGACCGACCACGCTCATGCCCTTTTCGCTGCGCGTCGCAACGACGAAATCGAAACCATGTGCCGAAATCAGCTCGCGTGCGGCAGCCACGATCTCGTCATCGGCGAACACCGCATGGCCGACGGCCTCGCCGAGTTCCTTGCGGTTGGGGGTGATGGCGGTCGCCCCGGCATAGCGCGCATAATCGCGGCCCTTCGGGTCGACCAGCACCGGCTTTCCAGCCTCGCGGCAGATGGCGATCAAGTCGCCGGCGACGCCGTCGAGCAGGATGCCCTTGCCGTAGTCGGACAGGATGACGATGTCGGCGCGCGTCAGTGCGGCGCGGAAATGCCGGATCAGGCCGGCTCGCTCCGCAGCACCCAACGGCTTGATTTCCTCCTCGTCGAAGCGCAGCACCTGCTGGTTGAGCGCGCTGAAGCGGCTTTTGGACGAGGTCATGCGACCACGCTCCTGCGCGAGGCCCGCCGTATCGGCGCCAAGCTCGCCGAGCATCCGCACCAGGCTATCGCCTGCCACATCGGTGCCGATGACCGAGACGGGAACAGCGGCAGCACCAAGCGAAACGATGTTGGCCACGACATTGCCGGCACCGCCCATGGTCGAGGTCTCGCCGCGCCCGTGCAGCACCGGGATCGGCGCCTCCGGCGAGATCCGCTCGATGACACCGTTGACGAAACGATCGAGGATGAAGTCGCCGACCACCAGCACGGTGGCCTGGCCGAACCGCGCAATGGCGCGGTGCAACGGTTCGGGAGAAGGCGGATTGTGCTTGATCATGTCACTGGCAACACAGGGAAAAGGCCGATTTCAATCTCATAAGTGCTCATCAATCGACTGGTCGGATCGCTCATGGCGAAAGCCGATATACCGCAAATTCACGCAGCGCAACGGCAGGCATGATCCCGGCAGGCTCGGGCGGTCAGCTCTTCTGCAGGGCGACATGGACGCCCAGCCCGACCAGCACGGCCCCTCCCGCCCGTTGCATCAGCCGCTGTGCCCGGCTCGAACGCCGCAAACGGCCGATCACGGCGCCCGCCAGGAACACACAGACGATATCGGCCGAGGAGAACATCAGATTAACGATCGTGCCGAGCACGACGAACTGCAGCCAGACCGGAAACGCCGCCGAGGCGTCGATGAATTGCGGCAGGAACGCCATGAAGAAGATCGCTGTCTTCGGATTGAGCACCTCGACGGTGATGCTCTCGAAAAAGGCGCGCCGCGCTGATTTGCGCTCGATGGCAGGCAGCGCCGCATCGCCGTCTGCGCGCTTGCGAAACAGCGAGACGCCAAGCCAGATCAGATAGAGCGCGCCGACCAGCTTGACCGCCAGGTAGAGCGTCGGCACGGCATGAAACAGCACCGACAGCCCGGCAGCCGCGGCGAAAACATGCACGTAGCCGCCCAGATGGATGCCAAGTGCCGCCGTCAGGCCGGACCAGCGGCCGCGCGCCATCGTCTGCGCGGCGGCATAGAGCATGGCCGGGCCTGGAATGTAGGCGAAGATCGCCGTGGTGGCGAAAAACGCGATGAGCAGTTCGGTCGATGGCATTTTTGGTCCCTCACGATCATGCTCTGTTCTGTCGATTCAGTCCGCGCGCGGGGCGGGATGGCTTTGGACTGACCCGTGCGGACAACCGCAGTAAAGCGAACATAATTTTCTTGTGAAATGACGGGCTGAACGCGCCGATTCGCGCACCCGGCTCGAAATAGGCTGACGCTTCCAGGATATCATGATTGTACTCGTCGACCATGACCCAAAGGGGCATAGGGTCGAGGCCCGCACGGTGGCGTTCAATTTCCGGGATGCTGACGGCAACGCGATCACGGCCCGGCTGCGTGGAAGTGATTGCAAGGATGAAGAGGTTCGTACCGCCGGCTTTCCCAGGAAGGACAGCCACAAAGGCTACAGGCCGTGACTTCCGGCCTTCGGTCTCGCCGTCTCCGTGTTGGCGATGCCAAAGATATGGATATCGCCAGACGTCCGCAGCGGCGGGTTTAATCACGGTCCAATTCCGCGGCGTACTCCTCAAGCATCTCGACATGTTCGGTCGGGGCATCCTCCGCAGCGTAGACGCGGCGGCTGTCGTTGCCGAAGCGCGCTTCGTAGGCCTCGATGCTCATCAGGACGTATCTCGGCTTGTTGTGGCGAGTGATGGAGACCGGCTGCTGGCTGGCAGCTGCAAGCACATCTCCAAGATTCTGTTTCAGATCGGTCGATGGATAGTTTTTCATGGGATGTCCCGTTTTGTCCATAATAGACAAAACAGACAAAACAGACAAGCCCATAAAAATGGCAGGACAGGCACATGCCTGGCTTTATCGACAGCCCGCCTAGCCTCCCCTATAAGGGCCGGAATCGCAAGCAACCAGAGGCCCTTCATGATCATCGTCACGGGCGGCGCCGGTATGATCGGCTCCAACATCGTCGCCGCGCTGAATGCCGAAGGGCATGACGACATCCTCGTCGTCGACGACCTTACCGACGGTCACAAGATCGCCAATCTTGCCGATCTCAAGATCGCCGACTATCTCGACAAGGACGATTTCTTGGACCGCATGGAGGCAGGCTCGCTCGGCCGCATCGAGGCCATCTTCCACCAGGGCGCCTGCTCGACCACCACCGAGTGGAACGGCAAGTTCATGATGGAGGTGAACTACGCCTTCTCGAAACGGCTGCTGCACGCAAGCCAGGCGCTGCGCGTGCCCTTCCTCTACGCCTCCTCGGCTTCCGTCTATGGCGGCGGCTCGGAGTTTCGCGAGGATCCGGCGCTCGAGCGGCCGCTCAACGTCTACGCCTATTCCAAGAAGCTGTTCGACGACTTCGTCAGGCGAACCGTGTTCGCCGGGCGCACCGCCTTGATCAGTCAGAGCCGGGCGCAGCGGACCAAGTTTCCGTNAGCGGCCGCTCAACGTCTACGCCTATTCCAAGAAGCTGTTCGACGACTTCGTCAGGCGAACCGTGTTCGCCGGGCGCACCGCCTTCGATACCGACCATTCACAGGTCGTGGGCTTGCGCTACTTCAACGTCTATGGCCCGCGCGAGGCGCACAAGGGCGCCATGGCCTCCGTCGCCTTCCATCTGTTCAACCAGGTCGAACGCGGCGAGAACCCGAAACTGTTCGGCGCCCATGACGGGTTCGGGCCCGGCGAACAAAGCCGCGACTTCATCCATGTCGGCGACGTCGCCGACGTCAATCTGTGGCTGTGGAAACAGGGCTCAAGCGGCATCTTCAATTGCGGCACCGGCCGTGCCCAGCCCTTCCGCGCCATAGCCGAAACAGTGATCGACACGCTGGGCAAGGGCGAGATCGAGTTCATCACCTTCCCCGACCATCTCAAGGGCAGCTACCAGAGCTTTACGCAAGCTGATATGTCCCGTTTGCGCGCGGCCGGTTACAATGGCCAATTCCGGACAGTGGAAACCGGTGTCAGAGACTATGTCGAATGGCTGAAAGCCCAACGATCCTCGTGATCGGCCCACGCTGGGTGGGCGACATGGTGATGGCGCAGTGCCTGTTTTCGGCGCTGAAGGAGTTGCATCCCAACGCCGCCATCGATGTGCTGGCGCCGACCTGGGCAGCGCCGCTGGTCAACCGCATGCCCGAAATCCGCCAGCAGATCGACTTTCCGCTCAAACCCGGTGCGCTCGAATTCACCCATCGGCGACGCTTCGGCCGCCTGCTGCGCGGCCGCTACGACATCGCCTATGTCCTGCCGGGCAGCTGGAAGTCGGCGCTAATCCCGTTCTTTGCCCGCATTCCGCGCCGGGTCGGCAACCTGCGCGAGATGCGCTATGGCCTGTTGACCGACATCGTGCCATTGCCCGACAGCATCAAACGACGCACCGCGCAGGCCTATTTCGGCCTTGCCCAGGGCGGTGGTTTCCGAGCGCCACGGCTTAGCGTGGACACGAAAAACCAGGTCGACCTGCTCGGCCGGTTCGGCCTAGCGCCGCAGAAATTCGTGGCCCTGATGCCCGGCGCCGAATTCGGCCCGGCCAAGCGCTGGCCCAGCGAAAGCTATGCCGGGCTTGCCCGCGATTTCATGGGCAAAGGCTTGAAGGTCGCTCTGTTCGGCTCGAAGAACGACCGCGACGTGACGGCGGAGATCGCGGCCCTGGCGCCCGGCGTCGTCGATCTCGCCGGACAGACGCGGCTGGAGGACGCCATCGACCTGATATCCGCCGCAAGGCTGGCCGTGTCCAACGACAGCGGGCTGATGCATGTCGCGGCCGCCGTCGGCACGCCGATCGTCGCCGTCTACGGCTCGACCTCGCCCGAGAACACGCCACCGCTGGCCGAGCACCGGGAACTGGTCTGGCTTAGCCTGTCGTGCTCGCCCTGCCACCAGAAGGTCTGCCCGCTCGGCCACCTCAACTGCCTGAAGACGCTGCAAGTCGGCCAGGTCGCGGCAGCGGCGGAGCGGCTGCTGGACATCCCGGCAGCGGCATGAAGGTGCTGATCGTCAAGACGTCATCGATGGGCGACGTCATTCACACCTTTCCGGCCGTCGAGGATGCCCGTCGCAACCGCCCGGACCTGACCTTCGACTGGTGCGTCGAAGAGGCATTTGCCGGCATCGTCGCGCTTCACCCGGCGATCGACCGGATTCATACAGTGGCGATCCGGCGCTGGCGCAAGGCGCTGCTCGACGGCGCCACCTGGCGCGAGGCGGCCGCCCTGCGGCGGACCTTGCGCGATTGCCGGTACGACCTCGTCATCGATGCGCAAGGCCTCCTGAAATCGGCTCTGGTGGCAAGACAGGTGGGCTCCCCCATTGCCGGCTTCGACCGTTCGAGCGCGCGCGAACCTTCTGCGACGCTGTTCTACGATGCCACTTATCCCGTGCCGCGCGACCTGCACGCCATCGAGCGGACACGGCGGCTGTTCGGGCTGGCGCTCGGCTATCAGCCCGATCTTTCGACCCTGGACTCCGGCATCGTGCCGCCCGCCGGCACTCTGGCGGGCCCTTCTGGAAAAACCGCCTTCCTGCTGCACGGCACCAGCCGCGAAGACAAGAAATGGCCGGCCGAAGACTGGATTGAAACCGCCCGCCTGCTGGCTGAACGTGGGATGACGCCGGTCACCACATGGGCGAACGAGCGCGAGAAGGCCGTGGCCGAAGCCATTGCCAAGGCAGTGCCGTTAACAGTTGTGGTGCCAAAGTCACCGCTGGCCGAGATCGCTGCATTTATCGGCCGCTCGGAGCTGGTCATCGGCGCCGACACCGGGCTGACCCATCTTGCCAGCGCCTTCGGGCTGCCGACGGTTGCGGTGTTCCTGGCAACCGAGCCAGGGTTGACGGGGCCTCGCGGGCAATATGCGTCGACGCTCTTGGCCCCGCCCGGGAAGCGTGTGATGCCGGCGGAGGTGGTGGCGGAGGCAGAAAGGCTGGCGGGACTCCAGGTCCTTGGCAAGGCCAACGCTGGCAAGAACTGAAGTCAATCGGAAAGGCTGGCGCTGCCCCTCATCCGCCTGCCGGCACCTTCTCCCCGTATAACGACGGGGAGAAGGGATCTGAACGCAAGGCCAGCGTCTATTCTGCTACGTTGAAAATTGGCGAAATCGTCGATGAGAGCATCTTTCTCCCCGTCACTATACGGGGAGAAATGCCCGGCAGGGCAATGAGGGGCGGCGCAAACCTCAGCTTAAAAGTCGCAGCCGCTCCCCCCTCAAATTCCCTAGATGAACTGCACCTGGACGATCTCATACCCCCTGGCACCGCCAGGCGCATTGACCTCGATGGCGTCGCCGACTTCCTTGCCGATGAGCGCACGCGCGATCGGCGAGGAGATCGAAATGCGGCCGGACTTCACGTCCGCCTCCTGGTCGCCGACGATCCGGTAGGTCTTCTTTTCCTCGGTATCCTCGTCGACCAGCACCACGGTGGCGCCGAACTTGATCTTGTCGCCGCTGAGCTTGCTGACGTCGATCACCTCGGCCCGCGCGATATAATCTTCAAGCTCGTTGACGCGGCCCTCGTTGAGGCTCTGCGCCTCTTTGGCGGCATGATATTCGGCATTTTCGGACAGGTCGCCATGCGAGCGCGCTTCGGAGATCGCCTCGATGATGCGCGGCCGCTCTTCCTGCTGGCGCCAGCGCAGTTCTTCCTTCAATGACGCGAACCCCTCGCCTGTCATCGGGACCTTGTTCATGATGCCTGACCTTTCCTGCTGCCACCCCCGCGTTTCGGGGAAAGCCTTGTCGATGGTACAAAAAGAAAACGGGTCCGGCAGCCTCGGGCTAACGGAACCGTTTCACCGCAATTTCCCTGAATATAGCAATCTTCGCGGGTTTTTCACGCCCAAAAATCGGTTTTGTAAAAATCATCCCCGCATTCATCAGCCGGGGGCGGTGAATGAGACTGGGGGCAACAAAAGCGGCCGCGATCGCTCGCGGCCGCTTAAAAGAGCCCTGGAATCTTTTCAGCTTCGCATAAAATGGTCGATCTGCTCGGCCAGCATGCCGTATTCGCGCGAACCCTTGCCGGTCCGCTTCTCGATTTCCATCAGCTGTTGCTGGGCGCCGGCCAGATCGCCGATCTGCAGATGCGCTTCGCCGAGATATTCACGCACCAGCGTGTAGTCCGGATCGATGCGCAGCGCTTCCTCGTAATAGCCGAGGCCGACTGTGACGCGGCCGGAATGGCGGTGCGAATAGCCGAGATAGTTGAGGATGCGCGGATCCTGCTTGTTGGCGGCAAGGCTGAGCACGGCGATCGCCTCGTCATAGCGCCCGGCCATCGCCAACGCATGGCCGGCATCATAGATGCTGTCGTCGTCGAGCATGCCCTCCTGGGGTGCGACGCACTTTTTCTTCTTCTTATCCCAGACTTCGCCCTTCTTGCATTGGGTGACGGTCTGATCGCTGCCGCCACTGTCACCGCCGGCGGCGAACACCGGAACGGCAAGGAACTGCAGCGCGACAAGGGCAGTCGCCGCCTGGATCAGCACTCTTTTATGCATCGAAACCTCCTGGAGGGGTGAGAATGCAACACTAACGCCGGTCGGCTTGCGTTTCATCCCGGAAAATTACGTGCGGGAGAACATCAGGTGACGGATGCTGCGAATCCGCTATCATCCGGCAAACGACCTGAGGGAGACGGCCCTTGCAGCGGCGGCTTGAAAAGGACTGGGAGCTTTCGATCGGCCCCGACACGGTGCGCTTGTTCATCCTCAAGGCCAAGGCGCTGAGTGCGGCCGTCAATGAAGACTATGCAGATGGCGCCGAGCACGAGGTCGAACTCGACGGCGAGTCCCATGTCAACCATCACCATGACGGCCTTGCCGAGGAAAGCTCGGAGAATCTGACCGAGGAAGAGCTGCGCGAGCTGATAAACGACCTCAATGTCGATGAAGCAGCCGAGCTGATCGCGCTGGCCTGGGTCGGTCGCGGCGACTACGACGCCACCGAATGGGCGGACGCGCTGGCGGCAGCGCGCGAACGCGCCAACAAGCGCACCGCGAAATACCTGCTCGGCATGCCGCTGCTCGCCGACTGGCTGGAGGAAGGGCTGGAAGCGATCGGTGCGTAACGACGCGGTTACCGTTCGTGATGGGGCCAAGGCAACTTTCCTCGCGTCGGCGCCGTTGACGGCGATGGGGTCGATTGTCTTTTCCCGAATATGCAGGATCGCGTTCGTCATGGCCGTCACGGTCTTGCTGGTGATGCCGGCCGAGGCGAGACATCGCCATCGGCATCACGAGCCGTTGACACCGAGGATAGAGCAGCCGTTGACACCAAGAGCCGAACAGTCCCTTAAACCGCGAGGCGGAAAGCGCCTGAAACCACGAAGACACCGGTCGGTGACGCCGAAGCAGGCACAGCAGAAAACGCTGCCGCCGCTACCCTTGCCTGCCGATGTGCCGATGCCCAGACCCGGCATTTCGGGATCCGGACCCGCCATTCCAGTGCCGGAACCACGCCCGGCGGACGCTGCGAACACCGCCGGCGCGCCCGACCGTTCCAATGAAGAAAAATCCCGCCAGGAAAAGCAGGCACTTCCCGAGCCGCCGGCTCCCGAACCCTCAGCCGATACGGAAAGCGAACCGGAGCCGCCCGCGGTCGCGCCAACGCCGACACCAAAACCCGACATCGCGGAGCCCGAGGCTCAGCCGCCCAACATTGGCCCGCAGCCGTCGCAAAAGCCGGCCGATGCAGACGACGAGAAGATGCTGCCAGACCCGCGCTCGGCCGACATGCCCGATGAAAAAATGCCGGCCGAGGAAGTCGCATGCCGCGAACGGCTGAAGATGCTCGGCGTCGAATTCGAAGAACACAAGGCGGAAAGCCAGGCCGAAATCGGCTGTTCGATCCCCTATCCCATCGTGCTGAAGACCCTTGGAAAGTCCGTCGCCATCGGCCCCGCCACCGAGCTCAACTGCAAGATGGCCGAGGCAATGGCGCGTTTTGCCGCCGATGTCATCCAGCCGGCTGCGAAAGCCGAATTCGGTGCGGACCTGAAATCGATCGGCCAGGCGTCGGCTTTTGTCTGCCGGCCACGCAACGGCACACGAAAACTGTCGGAACACGCGTTCGGCAACGCACTCGACATCGCCAGCTTCACGCTGTCGGACGGCAAGAAGATCGAGGTCGGCCCAGCGCCGCCGGAGAAAGACGCTAAATTCCTCAATGCCGTGCGCAAGGCGGCCTGCGGACCTTTCAAGACGGTGCTCGGTCCGGGCGCCGATCCTGATCATTCCCTGCATTTCCATCTCGATCTCGAACCGCGCCGGCACGGCGGGACGTTCTGCCAGTGAACATGGCTGATCCAGCCGCGTGCCGCAATTCGGCCGCAGGCATGAACGCGGGCGCTGAGTTTTCCTTTACCCTTGATCGTTAAAATGCCGGATATCCATCAACGGGATTCCGCCAATGGCCGGCAAATTTCGGGCCGTGTTTTTCGCCACCGCGCGCCAGTCAAAATATCCAGCAATGCTGACCGCCGGCCTGGCGCTGGCGGCGCTTTCCGCCTGCAACACCGGCAGTGTGCTGTCGCTGGAGCCGGCCGTCGACGTCGGCGCGCAGACGGCTGCCGTGCCGCAATATGCCGGCATGCAGAAGCTTGTCCCTTCCAATCCGTACATGACGCAGGCCGCTTATCCGCGCATGGACGAGCCGATGTCGCCCGTCGAGCAGATGCCGGCCAGCGAAACCGACTGCCGGCAGCAATTGAAGCGCCTCGATGTCGCCTACACCGACCTGGCGCCGATCCATAAAGGCCAGTGCGGCATCGATTATCCGGTCAAGGTTTCGGCCATCGGCAACATCCAGATGAAACCCGCCGCGACCCTCACCTGCGACATGGCCGCCACCTTTGCCGGCTGGACGAAGAACGAGCTCGTCCCCTCCGCCCGCTGGCGTTATTTCTCCGGTGTCAAGACCATCCACCAGGGCTCCAGCTATTCCTGCCGCAGGATTGCCGGCGAAGGTGTACTGTCCGAGCACGGCAAGGGCAATGCGCTCGACGTCATGAGCATCGAACTCAACAATGGCGACGACATCGACGTGCGCAAGCCCGGCCTGTTCGCCTTCCGCACCCGGGGCTTCCTCAACAATGTACGCGCCGACGGCTGCCAGTATTTCACCACCGTGCTCGGCCCCGGCTACAATTACGACCACCGCAACCATTTCCATTTCGACATCAAGAACCGCAAGAACGGTTATCGCGCCTGCCGTTAGAAAGAGATCAGCCTAGTCGGCGCCACCGGTTGAAGCGGCGATTTGCCGTGCGACCAAGTCCTGGATGCGCCAGAGATTCCGGTCGCGGATGCCGCTCTCTTCAAGCTTGCTCACGGTCCTGAACAAATACTGCGCCGAAGAGCCCCAATGACCGGCAGCCCGTGCCAGAGTGTCGGCAACCTGCTCCAATGGCAACCGGCCGGCATAGGCCCTGCCATCCGGCGCCGCGACGAAGGCCAAGGCATGCAGCGGCCCGTCCTTGGTCTTGACCTTTATCCAGCATGGCACGTTGGTTGGCGGGTTGGCATCGATCTCGCGGCGCATCAACTGGCCGAGTTGCCCGAAATGGTCTTCCGCGGGCAGCCGATAGACGATGCCGTTGCAACTGCCGCCTCGATCGAGCGCCAGCATCAGGGCCGGCAAATCACGGGTTCCGCGCCAGCGGGTCAGCTTCAGGCAAAACGAGCGGTGCCATCCCGGCGCCGTGGCCGGGCGCTGCTCGACATGGGCGAATTCGGGGTTCCAGATCAACGACCCGTAGGCAAAGACCCAAAGCGTGTCGGGACGATGCTGCGAAAGCAGCTTTTCGACCAGGCCATCGAACTCCGCATCGGTGTGCTCGCTGGTTCCGGGCTCTGGCCCGGGATCAGGCTCGACACGCTCAACTTGCGCGACAAGCTCGGCGGTCAACGCCATTGGCTTGCGGCCTGCCAGCTTCCGCTCCATTGCTGCCCCCACGAAGAAACGATGGCCCACGATAAAGCGGCGGCGCGCTGCTGGCCATTGATTTCCAGGGTCCCTCGGGCAAAAGATACCGCACGGATCGGGCGGCGTTCATGAGCCAGCGAAGTTTTCGGCGACGCGTTGCAATCTGGGTGGCGACCTTGCTGGCCGCCTATCTGGCGCTCGCCTATTTCGCCGCACCGGAATTCTGGACGTTTCACGATCGCGGCTTTCGCAAGCACAGCTTCGAGATGGTGACGCACACGCCGCAAGGCATTCCGGGCGATCCCATCAATGTCGGTCTTGTCGGTACGCGAAAGGAAGTAGTCCACGCCTTCGCCATCGCCGGCTGGGACACCGCCGACGCCGTGACCCTGAAGACCGCGATCGAAATCGGTGAAAGCGTGCTGTTCGACCACCCCTACCCCGATGCGCCGGTCAGCAGGCTGCTGTTCGATGGCCGCGCCCAGGATCTCGCCTTCGAAAAGCCGGAGGGCCTCAGCGCCGACCGCCGGCATCATGTGCGCTTCTGGCAGACCGAGGCAAGCGGCGACGATGGCCGGCCGCTGTGGCTGGGCTCGGCCAGCTTCGATCGCGGCGTCGGCCTCAGCCACGACACCGGCGCCGTCACCCACCATATCGGCCCCGACATCGACGCCGAGCGCGATTTCCTGGTGCGCGACCTGGCCACCGCCGGCACGCTGATCTCGACCAGCGACATATCGGGCGTCGGCGCCACCAGTACGGGCCGCAATGGCGGCGGCGATCCCTATTTCACGGACGGCGAGGCGATTGTCGGCATGTTGAAGCAGCTGCCATGACCCATCGCAAAAGTCAGTTCGTGGTGATCACGATCTTGCCGAACGGCCCTTTCTCCAGATGCTGCAAGGCCTGTGGCACCTCGTCGAAGCCAAAGACCTTGTCGATGACCGGCTTGATCGCCAGCGCCTCGATCGCCTGATTCATACGTTCGAAGGCGCGGCGATGGCCGACCGACAGGCCCTGCACGGTGATGCGGTTGCGCATGAAGGGCACGATAGGGAAGCTGAGCTCCATCGCGCCCAGCAGGCCGATGATCGACAGCCGGCCGTCGGCGGCCAGCGCGTTCAGCGATCGCCGTGCATTGTCGCCGCCGACCATTTCCAGCACGTGGTTGACGCCCAGCCCATTCGTCAGCTCACGCGCGGCCTCGTCCCAGGCCGGTTGCGTGCGGTAGTTGATCCCTTGCCAGGCGCCGAGCTTTCTTGCCCGCTCAAGCTTTTCGTCGCTGCTTGAGGTGACGATGGCGCGCAGGCCGAACGCGGTGGCGAACTGCAGCGCAAACAGCGACACGCCGCCGGTGCCCTGGATCAGAATGGTCTGGCCCGGCACCGGTCTGGTCGCTTCGGCCATGGCGAACCAGGCCGTCAGCGCCGCGATCGGCAATGTCGCGGCCTCGATGTCGCCGAGCGATGGCGGCGCCAGCACCGCGGCGTCCTCGCCGAAGATGACATGATCGGAAAGCATGCCCGACAGCGACGACCCCAGCGTGTGCTTATGCAGCACTGGCGGTGCGTCGCCATCCGGCCAATCGGCGATCACCTGGCCGAGCACGCGCTGGCCGACCTGAAAGCGGCTGACCGCACTGCCGACGGCCACCACTTCACCCACCGCGTCGGATGTCGGCACGAAGGGAAAGGCAAGATCGGGGACCAGCACGCCGTCTACGATCATCTTGTCCTTGTAGTTGAGCGACACGGCCTTGGTCCGCACCAGCAAATCGTGCGGCCCTGGCTCGGGTACCTTGCCTTCCACCTGGCTTAGCCTCGACAGGCCAAAACCGCTCATCTGCCAGGATCTGTTGATTGGGGTGCTCATGTCGCGTCGCGCTCCGTGCGTTGATGCAGGCGAGACATTTATGCCTTTCGACTATAGAAAATAGTGCTTTCGTGCGGTATAATTTGACACTGATTGCGGACTAAAAGTCGACAATAGGAAATCGCCATGGAAACGGCCGACCTGCAAGGCATCGTCGCGTTCGTTCAGGCGGTGGAGGCCGGCAGCTTCACCAGCGCCGGCGAGCGGCTGCATGTGACGAAGTCGGCGATCGGCAAATCGATCGCGCAGCTGGAGCAGAGACTCGGCGTTCGCTTGCTGAACCGCACCACCCGCAGCCTCAGTCCGACCAGCGAAGGCGTCAGCTATTATGAAGCTTGCGTCCGGGCCCTTGCCGAGATCGAAGCCGCACAGTCGCTGCTTGCCTCGCGCCGGCAGGTCCCGTCTGGCCGGCTTCGGATCGACGTGCCGCTGGCCTTCGGCCGACGCTGCGTGGCCCCCGTGCTGTTCGAGATTTCGAGGGAATTTCCGGACCTGACGGTGGAAGTCTCCTTCAATGACCGCCGCGTCGACCTGATCGAGGAGGGCATCGACCTGGCGATCCGCATGGGCGAACTCGACGACAGCCTGTCGCTTGCGGCCAGGCGCCTCTACGCCCAGCGCTCGGCCATATGCGCGGCTCCCGACTATCTCGACAGGCATGGCCGGCCGCAATCGGTCGAGGATCTCGCCGATCACAGCGTCATTGGCTACGGTCGCGAGGGCATCGTCCGTCCCTGGGTGATCAGGCATTCCGACGGCCATCTCGCAACCTTCATGCCCAAGGCGCGACTCGTTCTCGGCCATGGCGAACCGATGCTGGATGCAGCGCTCGCCGGCTGCGGCATCGCCTTCCTGCCGACATGGCTGGCCGCCGACAGCCTCAAAAGCGGCGATCTCGAAATGGTGCTGTCGGACTGCCTGGTCGAGAACATCGTCGTGCATGCCGTCTGGCCGGTAACGCGCGCGCTCACGCCAAAGGTACGGGTTGTCGTCGACGCCCTCGTCGAACATTTTTCGACGCCGCCCTGGGATGCCGCGTGACCGAAATGCCGGTCATTTCTCAAAAATCACGTCAGACTATTTTCGAAGACCGCGCCGCAATGCTATTGACCGCTCATGTTATACGTAGAAATCGCTATCGTGGTCGTCCTCATCTGTGTGAACGGCCTTCTGTCGATGTCCGAACTTGCCATCGTCTCGTCGCGACCGGCCCGGCTGAAAGCGATGATCGACCGCGGCATCAATGGCGCCGGCCGCGCGCTCGAGCTTGGCTCGAATCCCGGCAAGTTCCTCTCCTCGGTGCAGATCGGCATCACCCTGGTCGGCGTCCTCTCCGGCGCCTTTTCCGGCGCCACGCTCGGCGAACGGCTGGCGCAGTTCCTGGCCTCGACCGGCATCCGCGAGACCGTCGCCGATCCGCTCGGCGTCGGCATCGTCGTCGCCATCATCACCTATTTCTCGCTGATCGTCGGCGAGCTGGTGCCCAAGCAGATTGCCTTGCGCGACCCAGAGCGGGTCGCCGCCAGGGTCGCTCCGGCAATGACCATCCTCGCCACCATCTCGGCGCCGCTGGTCTTCCTGCTCGACTTCTCCGGCCGCACCATATTGTGGCTGCTCGGCCAGCGCGGCGAAAGCGAGGAGAAGGTCACCGATGAGGAGATCAAGATGCTGGTCGCCGAGGCCGAGCATCACGGCACCATCGAATCCGACGAGCGGCGCATGATCGCCGGCGTCATGCGGCTTGGCGACCGCGCCGTGCGCGCGGTGATGACGCCGCGCACCGAGGTCGACTGGATCAATCTGCAATCCGACGAGGCGGCCATCCGCAAGCTGCTCATGGAAACCCAGCATTCGCGCCTGCCGGCAGGTGACGGCGGCGTCGATGTCATGATCGGCGTCGTCCAGACGCGTGACGTGCTGGCGGCGTTGCTTGCCGGCCGCGTGCTCGACCCGCGCAGGCATGTTCGCGCAGCCCCCATCGTCTACGACCAGGCCGACGCGCTGGATGTGCTGCAGAAGCTGAAGGAATCCGACGTGCCGATGGCGCTGGTGCATGACGAATACGGCCATTTCGAAGGCATCGTCACCCCGGCCGACATTCTGGAAGCCATCACCGGCGTGTTCCGCGCGGACACAGACGCCGGCGACGAGGAGAACGCGGTCAAGCGCGAGGACGGCTCGTGGCTGCTCGCCGGCTACATGCAGGCCGACGAGATGGCCGACATTCTCGGCATCGACCTGCCGGAAAACCGCGATTACGAAACCGTCGCCGGTTATGTGCTGTCGCACATGCACCATCTGCCGGCGACTGGCGAATGCGTCGACGCGCAGGGCTGGCGCTTCGAGGTGGTCGATCTCGACGGCCGCCGCATCGACAAGCTGATCGCCACCCGCCTGCCCGGCGCCCACCGCGAGGCGGTGCGCTGACATGTTCGAATGTCAGCTTTTGACCGGTTAGCTGACGCCGCCCTCTGCCAGAGGTCGAACTGGTTTCAACAAACCGAAGAAGCCAATGATGCGCGTTATCCGTTTCTGCTCCTCATCTAGAAAAGCGATGTCCAGGCCCTCGGGTAAAGACGAACCGTCAGGCATCACAAACTTCCACGCGAAGCGCGCGACGCCGTGATGAACATCCACGTTGCTGGTCCGCAGAATGCAGGCACCAGGATGCTTGCTCTGAATTCCTGCAATGTGGGCTAGCAGTTCTTTGGCACCAACAGCGTGAACGGTTGGATCTGTATACGTCGCGCCATCGCTCAAGACCGATAGCAGCGACGCCCGCCGCTTCTCGGCGTTTTCGGTGGACCACGATGCACAATACTTATCAATGAGATGCGTCAAAGGCATGCTACTTCCCTGTCGCCAGAAAATGCGAGAGCGCGGCGAAATCATCGTGCAAGTGGCCCGCCGCTATGGCCCGTTTGAATATCGCATCATAACCATCGACTATTGAACGGTCGATTCCGCGGAACTGCATCAACTCCAACAGATGCTGCATTGCGCCGTGGTGCGCCGAGATCGACGAGAGCGTTTCGTTATCGCTGGCAAATCGGCCAGCGCTCGTCCGCTTGATGAGGTCGGTCACCAGGCCGTCAATGACCGGCGCCGTCGCGGACCACTGCCGCGCCAGTTCACCCAGTTCGATCTCTTCGGCCTGCGACACGGCGATCGCATGGAGCGTCCCGAACAGAGCGCCCCACATGATAGCCAGTAGTGCGCTATCGAGCGCGTTCGCACGCCCTGGTTCTTCGCCAACATGCTGGACATTGCCACCCAAGGCGCGAAACACATCGCGGTTCGTGTCGAAAGCCTCCCTTGGCCCGGCAAGCAGGATGGTCCCGGCGTCCGTGCCGATATAATCCGGCGTCGCCATGATCGCGCCATCAAGGTAGTTTGCGCCGTGCTTCGTACACCATTCAGCGGCTTCCCGTGCGCCACTCGGCGTCCCCGAAGTCAACTCCACGATCAGCTTGCCGCGAATGGCTGAGGCGATGGCGTCACTGTGGAGAAGCGCTTTTGTCGCCTCATAGTCGCTGACATTCACAATGATGATCTCGCCTGCGTTCACGGCTTCCTCCACGGAGGACGCGGCGATTGCGCCCAGCCTGGCGAGTGGATCGGTCTTCTGTCTGGTTCTGTTCCAGACAGTCGTCGGATATCCCGACTGAAGCAGGCTGCCGGCGAGCGCCGAGCCCATACGGCCCGTTCCAATGACCGTGATTGAAAGCTTCATTCCACACTCCATATCAATTGGCGGCGTCAGACCGCGTTTTGCTGTGATCGTCTTGAGAGGTATGTCAAAACGAGCGGCGCGCGATACGCACCCGGGCGTAAGTGGTCACCAGAAGGTAAGGAACGCGCGATGAACAATTCCGCGGACAATGGCTTTGCAGCGGCCGTCAGAATGGTCGAAGGAAAGTGGAAAGTAGATATCCTTTGCGAGCTCGGAACGGCGTCGCGCAGATTTGGTCGATTGAAACAGGCGCTTTCTGGCATCAGTGAAAAGATGCTGGCGCAACAATTGCGAGAACTGGAGGCCGACGGCCTTGTCGACCGTAAAGTCTTTCCGTGGTTCCAGCGAAGGTAGTCTATTCGCTGACAGAACGCGGCGCGGCGCTCAACGCAGCAGCAGGTTCACTATGTCTGTGGGCCGAGCAATTCGGCCTGCCCGGCTGCACTCAGATTGCCAATGGCGTACATATGGATGCCCTCTGATGCATGTCGCCCAAAGCGACCTCGGTTTGGGAGAACGACATGCATAAAAACGAGGACCTAAAACGGGTCGCCTGAACCCGTTCGTACGGGACACGCTTCAGGGGTGCGACGCGCTCGATGTCCTGTCGAGATTAAAGGCGTTCCGATGGTGCTGGTCCATGACGAGTACTACCGTTTCGCACCGCCACAACGGCCGGCATTCTCCCATCACCGGGCTCCGTCGCCGGCTATGTGCTGGCGCACATGCATCATGCCGGCGACTGGCGAATGCGTCGACGCGCAGGGCTGGCGCTTCGAGGTGGCGATCTCGACGGCCGCCGCATCCCGCCTGGCAAGCGCCCATCGCGAGGCGGTGCGCTGACGCCCGAGCAATTGCGGCATTCGCTCTATCGTTCCCAGAAGGACTTGGCGATCTCTCCCTCGACCTGCTCTATCGTCAGGCCGATATCGTCGATCAGATGCGGATTGTCCTTCGACATCTGCCTGAGTTGCCAGCGAAAGCGTATCCGTTCGCGCCAGGTCCGATCGTGCCAGCTCGCTATGATGCTTCGCAGGGTCTTCAGGAGCCGGCGCGATGCCGGCCGCACGGGCGTTCCCGGTCGCGCTGCACAACGCTGGGCTGATGCAAGTGTATTGGTCATGGCAACCTCCATATGGTTTGAGGGCCTAGGGCTCTCGATGAGGTTGAATTCTGCAGGATACGGACGGCGCCGTAATTAAGCCCTCCCAAATAGTTCTCAAAACTTCCAAACGAGCTAGAGCAGTTCACCGGTTCACGGAACCGGTAACCTACTCTAACCCTTTGTTTTGACGCAATTCCGAACAGAAAACCGATTCACACTTTTCCTGGAATTGCTCTATAGATGCGTCTATGGGATCGCGTTTTGCCTTTGGTCCGTTCGTGCTTGATCCGGGTGCGGGAACGCTGCTTCGGAACGACGTCCCCGTTGCCGTTGGCTATCGCGGGCTGAGCCTGCTTGCAGCACTCGTCGGGCGGCCCGGTGAAATCTTGGGAAAGGCCGAGTTGATGGACGCTGCATGGCCGGGCACGGCCGTGGAGGAAGGCAACCTCACCGTCCAGATCGCGCAGTTGCGCAAGCTGCTTGGTCCTGTCGGCGAGAACGGCGAATGGATATCCACCGTTCCGCGCGTCGGCTACCGTTTCACGGGGGCCGTCGAACAGCTCGGCCAGGCCAAGCGAAAACCCTTGCCGCTGCCCGACAAACCATCGATAGCCGTGCTGCCCTTCGTAAATTTCAGCAACGATCCCGAGCAGGATTCCTTCGTGGACGGGTTGACCGAAGACCTGATCACCGACCTGTCCAGGATCTCCGGCCTGTTCGTCATCGCCCGCAACTCGACCTTTGCCTACAAGGGAAAAGCGATGGACGTGCGCGAGATCGCCGGGGACCTTGGCGTGCGCTACCTGCTGGAAGGCAGCGCAAGACGCGCCGCGGGGCGCGTGCGCATCAACGCACAGCTGGTTGACGCGGTGAGCGGCGATCATCTGTGGGCGGAACGCTTCGATCGCGGCCTGGACGACATCTTTGCCGTTCAGGACGAGGTGACGGCCAAGATCGTGGAGGCATTGCTTGGCCGTCTGCGCACGCTGCCGCCGCGCAACCGGCCCAGCAATCTCGAGGCTTACGATCTCTGCGTGCGGGCGCGCAAGCTGATCGACGACTCGCCGCAGATGGCGCAGGAAGCGCATCTGATGCTGACGCGCGCGGTGTCGCTCGATCCCGGATACGCCGAGCCCTATCGCTGGCTTGCCATGAACCACTGGATGGGACAGGTGCATTGGGGCGGACCAACCGAAGCTGCCCGCAGCGTTGCCTTGGAGCTGGCGCGCAAGGCTGTGGCGATCGATCCCAACGATGCTGGCTGTCGCTGGATCCTGGCCTACCTGCTTGCCTATGAGCGCAGCTTCGCCGAGGCGGATGCCGAATTCGCCAAGGCGATCGAGCTCGACCCGAACGAGGCCGACACCTGGGCTGCATTGTCCGACATCGCGGTTCTGGCCGGCCGGGTCGAAGAGGGCCTTGAGCACATTCGCAAGGCGTTCCGGCTGAACCCGTTTCCGGCGAGCTGGTACTATCTGACGCTCGGCCAGGCGCAATATGCGGCGCGCGACTATCAAGCCGCTATCGAGACGTTGCGCCGTGACGAGACCTATCGCACAAGCTCACGCCGTTTCCTGGCGGCAAGCCTGGCGCAACTCGGCCGGCTGGATGAGGCGCGCGCGGAGGCCGAGCTGTTTCTCGTCGGCAACCCGCATTTCACAACCCATCACTGGGCGACGACCGAGCCATTCCGCGACGCCGCTACGCTCGAGCATTTCGTCGATGGTTTTCGCAAGGCCGGTCTTCCGGAGTGACGCGCCGGCATCCGGCCTGCCCGTGGCAAAGGCGAAGTGGTGCGCTAACCCGGATCTAGGCATGGGCATGATCTCGGTGGCGCGAGACCTTCTCGCGGTTACCGCAGGTGCGCATGCTGCACCAGCGCCGCTTGCCGCCTCGCGACGTATCGAGGAAAAGCCAGCCACAGCGAGGGCAGGAATGCAGCCTGTCGCGCGGCAGGGTGAAGAACGCTTCGATGGACAGCATGGCCAGCAAGGCGGTGACGGCATCCGGGTCCCGCCACCGGGCAAGGGCAAGCTTCGGTCTGGTGCGATCCAGCTCGATAGAGCCGGCGGCAAGCGAGCTTGCCGTGCGCGAGAATAACACGCCTAGAGCAATTCCAGGAAAAGTGTGAAGCGGTTTTCCGTCCGGGATTGCGTCAAAACAAAGAGTTAGAGCAGCTCGCCGTTTCCGTGAAACGGTGAAATGATCTAGCGGTTCGACCGCGGACGGTTTGCCGGCGGCGATTGACTCGAAAACCTGAAATGACGCCTCCCGCACTTCGCGGACCCGTTCCACGAACCGCCCATCCGCTATCTCGGCGACGGCCTGCGCCTGGCGATCGTCGGCAAGCCCTGAGGCGTTGAACCAGTTCGCAACATCCCGGACGGACTTAAACAGTTCATTATCAGCTGCTGGCACCCGCCGGTCGAACACGGCGTTCGACAGGTCCAAAGCGGGATGCCCGCCTATGAAGTGATCCGGCACCCATTCGGTGTGTGCATGGCTCACGGAACATAACCTCATTACTTGCATTATACGGTTACAAGATGAATCACTATCACACCGATATACGGTGTCAAAGCCACCCCAGATCGGCGCGAGAGCCTGGAGAGAGAGGATGTGCAGCAATCGTTACAAGACCCGCCACCAGACCATCAATGTCGACGGCCTCGACATCTTCTATCGTCATGCCGGCGACCCGGGCAGGCCGGCAATCCTGCTGCTGCACGGGTATCCGACTTCGTCGCACGTCTATCGAAATGTCATCGAACCGCTGGCGGAGACAGCCTATGTGGTGGCGCCGGATCTGCCCGGTTTCGGCTTTTCGTCCGCCCCTTCCATCGATGCCTATGACTACACGTTCGAGAACCTGGCCAACACGATCGAAGCCTTCATCGAGGCCCTCGGCCTCCAGCGATTCTTCCTCTACATCACTGACTTCGGCACGCCCGTCGGCTATCATCTCGCCACACGGCGGCCGGATCGCATCCTCGGCCTGATCGCGCAGGACAGCAACGCTCATGACGAGGGGCTGGGACCGGAATGGGACGCGCCGAAGGCGTTCCTCGCCGAACCGACTGAAGAAAACCGCGCCAAACTGCCGGACTGGATGAATTTCGAGGGGACCCGGAACCAATATATCGGCGGTCTCCCCGAGCGTCTGAAGGTGTTGTTTCCGCCCGAGGGTTGGTATCTCGATACGGAGCGTCTGGCGAGGCCCGGCAACACCGACATTCAGTTCGAACTCTTCACCGATTATGGCTCGCACATCGCCCGCTTCCCGGCCATCCAGGCCTATCTCCGCGACCAACAGCCAGCATGCCTCGTGCTGTGGGGACGGCACGACGCCTTCTTCGCGCTGGACGAGATCATGGCCTACAGCCGCGACCTCGACGCAGTCGAAATCCATGTCTTTGAGAGCGGACACATGCTTCTCGAAACGCATCATCGCCAATGCGCGGCTCTCATCGCTCACTTCATCCACGAGGTGGAGACTGGGGTATTTCGCGAACCTGCCGGGCGCTGAACGTCGGCGCTCAAACCGCCACTTCGATGGGCTCGGCAAGCCTGGGATTGGCCCGCGCGGCGATCAGGCAGCCGGCGACGATCAGGCACGCTCCGGTCAAGGTGGTCCAGGTCGCCTCCTCGCCGAAGAAGAACCAGCCGAGCGCGACCGCCCAGATAAAGGCCGAGTATTCCGTCGGGATCAGATATTGCGCTTCGGCGCGGGCGTAGGACCAGCTCATCAGGAACTGCCCGGCAAGCGACAGCACCGTCACCCCGGCCAAAGGAAGCCAAAGATTGCTCGGTAGGGCGACGGCAAGCCAGGGTGCTGCGAGACCGAGGAGGATGGCAACGCAAAGGTTCTGGAACAGCATGATCTCGATGGGCTTGGCCAACTGCGCCTGTTGCCGGGCGAGGATCAGATTGTAGCCGTAGAACACCGTCGACACGAGCACCGCTGCCGTGCCGAGCATGGCATCTTGCGAATAGTCTGCCTTCCCGAACTGGCCGGCCATGATGATGGCGACACCGGCAATGCCGGCCAAAGATGCCCAGACAGCCTGGCGCCGGATCCGTTCGCCCAGCAGCAGCGCGGCGAGAAACAGGGCAAACAAGGGCGCCACGAAACTGAGCCCGATCGCCTCCGCGAGCGGCAGCCTGGCCAAGCCCCAGAAGAAGGATATCAGGACGATGCCGACAATCGCGGCACGCAGCGCATGCAGCCTCAGCACCGGAACGGTTGGCGTTAGGCGCGGTCCCGCCAACCAGGCCGCGCCCGCGACCACGGTCGCGACCATGCTGCGCCATAGCAAGGTGTTGTAGACGCCGACCGCGATGACCAGGATCTTCATCGCCGCATCCATCCCGGACAGCAGGAAGATCGCAAGCGCGCAAACGAGCACCGGGATCATCGGGGAAACGGCGCCGGTCAGGCTGGATGTCTTCACGGCTTCACTCATGTGACGGATTGCAGCCGGATATATCAGGCCACAGGGCGCGACCAGATGGCAGTCCCGTCGATGTAGCAGTCCAACCCCGATTGGCGTCGTGTTCGCGGCTATCGCCATATCAGGGTATCAGTACCACCTTCCCGGTCGACCGGCGCTCATCCAGCAACCGGTGCGCTTCCCCGGCCTGGTCGAGCCGGAATCTGCCGCCGATCGTGACCTGCAGCCGGCCGCTTGCCGCCATTTGGAACAGTTCGGACAGGCTGGCTTTCAGCACATCGGCAGACAGCAGCGGCAGCAGCGCGAAACCCCTGAGTGACTGGTTGCGGCCGATCAACTGCTCCAGATCGGAGGCAGCGAGGCCAAAGCGCCCGAGCGCAGCAAAGACCAGTTCGCCGCCAGGCGCCAGAGCCTCAAGTGAGGCAGCGGTCAGCGCACCGCCGACTGTGTCGTAGATGACGTTGGCGCCCTCCCCGCCGGTGAGGTCGCGGACGCGAGCGGGCCAGTCCGGCTTGGTATAGTCGACTGCGGCATCGGCGCCGAGCGACAAGGCGAAATCCAGCTTTGCCTTGCCGCCGGCGGCTGCGATCACCTGGCGTGCGCCCTTCAGCCTGGCCAGTTGGACAAGCAGCGTTCCCACACCGCCCGATGCGGCCGGCACCAGCACCGCCTTGTCATCGGGCGGGCTTTGCCGAAGCAGATGAAGGGCCGTCAGCCCCTGCACCATCAGCGCCGTGGCAGCCTCGAACGGCAGCGCATCCGGCAGCGGCACGACGAGATCGGCTGACATCGTCACCTGCTCCGCATAGCCGCTGTGGGGACGCTGCGACATGAACAAAGGCGCGGCCACGCGGCGACCCAGCAATTGTGCATCCACGCCTTGCCCGACGGCCTCGACGACACCCGCCGCCTCGACGCCCGGGATCATCGGCAGTTGCGGCGTCACCGCGTAGCGGTTCGCGCGCATCAGCACTTCGAAGAAGTTGATCCCGGCGGCATGGACACGAATCAGCACCTCACCGGCCTGCGGCACCGGGGTCGGCAGATCGACCACCTCCAGCATCTCGGGACCGCCGAAGCGGCTGAGTTGAATGGCTTTCATGGCAAACTCCGATAGCACTGGCATCGGCAGCGGTTTGCCACTATCTGCGGAGCCTCGACTACACACTCATTTGTCCCCTGCTGACCAGGAGGTGACCATGCCAGATCCCAAGAGAATGCCGATCAAAAGACTGCCGATGCTGCCGGCGGAACGGGCGCTGAAAGTGATCGCGGGTCGCTGGAAGGCGGTTATCCTCTACCATCTCTTCGATGGTCCCCGGCGCCTGTCGGCGCTCAAGACGCTGATGCCGGGCATCACCCAGAAAGTGCTGATCCAGCAGCTGCGCGAAATGGAAGAGCACGGCCTGGTCAGCCGTGAAATCTTCGCCGAAGTGCCATCGCGCGTCGAATATTCGGCGACGCGCCTCGGCCTCAGCCTCGAGCCGATCCTGCTGGCGCTCTGCCAATGGGGCCAGCACCACGCCGACGAGTTGAACGAGACGAACCGCCTCGCAGACTGCATCATCCGGCCGAGGCAGGCGACGCATGCACAAATGGCATAAATCGAATTGACGGGGCGACGCGGGCTGCCCGTCGCAGGTTGTCGATGTCCACAGAACGGATCGAAAAAATGCGCCGCATAGCTTCAGGCGACCTTTATCAGACCTACGATCTTGGTGACTTGCGCATCACCTCCTTGCGCGATGGCTATGTCGACATGCCGATCGGACGGCTTCGGCAACGCGGCGACAAGCCATTTGGCGATGAATTGCCGCAACAAGTCGCGTTGGTTGGTGGTCAACTCAGGCTTTCCGTCAATGCCTTCGCGATTGACGATGGAAACGGGATCATCTTGATCGATACCGGCGCCTCGAACGCCTGGCATCCCACCATGGGCCGACTTCCCGAGGCGCTGGACGAAGCTGGCATCGATGCAGGACGAGTCCGTACCGTCTGCTTCACCCACACGCATCTCGACCACATCCATGGTCTTGTGCTTGCCGACGGCCGCGACGCTTTCCCGCGCCTGGCGCGCTTGCTCGTTCCCGGGGAAGAACTCGGCTTTTTTCGCGCCGAAGCGCGGCTCGAACGATTTCACGGCATGGCGGAACCCTTCGAAGCCGGAGACCGTATCGGGACACATGTCGACATTGTCGGCGCTCATGGCCATGAAGCGGGACACAGCTGCTTTCGTGTTTCTGCCGGCGGCGAACCCATTCTGATTTGGGGCGACACCGTTCACGTCCCATCGCTTCAGTTCGATCGACCTGAGGTGACATGGGAATTCGACGCCGATCAGGACCAGGCGCGCGAAAGCCGGTTGCGGTTGCTGGCGCTTGCAGCCGACGATCATTGTTTCGTCGCCGGCGCGCATCTGGATTCGCCCGGCATCGGCCGCGTCGTCCGATCCGGCGCCAGCTTTCAATTCGAGCCGCTATAATTGAAAAAGGGCGACGCAAGCGCCGCCCCGGATCCTTGGGAGGATAATTCGAATTGGCGGTCAGGCCGCCTTGACTTCCTCGGCAACGGCGTCGGCCTGACGCGCTGCCTTGAGCACCTTGGCCCACCACGCAACATCGTTGACCAGCGCGGTGGCGGCCTGGTTCAGATGCTCGAGGTCTTCCAGCTTCTTCTCGCCCTGGCGGACGGCGAGGAAATCGCCCCAGGCGATATGGACGGCCGACTTGACCGGCGCCATCTGCAATTCGACGGCATACAGTCTAAGCTGTTCGACGGCACGCGAGCCGCCGACGCTGCCATAACCGACGAAGCCGGCCGGCTTCTTGTTCCATTCATTGGCGGCGTAGTCGATGGCGTTCTTCAGCACGGCCGTCGGGCCATGATTGTATTCGGCGGCGGTGAAGATGAAGCCGTCGAATTCGGCGACCTTCTTCTGCCAGCGCTGTGCCACTTCGTTCTGCGACGGCGCCCAGGCGGAGGATGCGACCTCGTCGAAGAACGGCAGCGGGAAGTCGCGCAGGTCGACGATCTCGACATCGATGTCGGCGTGCGACTTGGCGATCTTGGCGATCCACTGGGTTGGCACATCGGCGAAACGAGCGGCGCGCGTCGATCCGACGACGATAGCAATTTTGGGTTTGGACATAAGGGCTCTCCTTGCACGAAGTACTGGTATCATTTGGATACCTGCGCTATATGAGATACTGCAAACGCGATGCACAAGAAGGCACTTTTTTGTTACCGAGGCACCCACACCGCACCGAGGACTGCCGCGCCATCTCGGAAATCCTGCAGCGCGTCGGCGACAAATGGACCGTTCTGGTCGTCGGCAAGCTGGGCGACGGACCGCTGCGTTTCAACGAATTGCGTGCTGCCGTCGGCGGCATCTCGCAGAAGATGCTGACCACCACCTTGCGCGGGCTGGAGCGTGACGGCTTCGTCACCCGCACCGTGTTTCCAACCATTCCGCCGCGCGTCGATTATGAGCTGACCGAACTCGGCCACGAGCTGCTGATCCCCGTCAGCGCACTGAGCGAATGGGCGCGTGCGAACACCATGCGCGTCAAGGCGGCGCGCGAAAAATTCGACGACGCCCGCGTCTGAAACCCTTGCGCTGCAAGGGATTCAGACCCGCACGCAACATCCGGCTTGCCTGATCGGAAATTCTATCTCGGCTGCGCGGATCGTTGCCCGAATGCACGCGCCGTTTTGGCTGGTGGATTGCCGCTCATGCCGTCCGCTGACGGCTGCCGCTCAGGCTCCTGATGTGCGGACATCGCATCGCGCGGCGGCACAGGTATCACACCGTGCGCCCTGCTCGCCGGGAGCCTGTTCCCCATGCGTGCAGGCACTGCGCGAGATATCTTCCTTCACCTCCGCGTAAGCGGTCACGCCGAGCAGGCATGTCGTCGCGACCAGGGCTGCCACGAGCCAACCGTTCAGCAGATGTTGACGCATTGTCTCTCCTCCGATTGCAGCAGGATCAGGCTTGGAGGCAACCATCGGATGTCGCGAAACGGGTCTCCAGGCGGGGCACTGTTACAAATGACCAAGCGTGGGAAAAACGGCTCGCGTCAGCTTTCGGCAGGAACTGCTTTCGGCTTGCCCTCGCCATCCAGCGCCACCATGACGAAATCGGCATGGGTGACCTTTTCCATCAGGTCGGAGAGGTAGCGCTGCGCCCAGGCTTCGACCTTGAGCGTCATCGAGGTGCGGCCGACGCGCTCGACATGGGTGTAGATGCACAGCGTGTCGCCGATCTTCATCGGCTTGGCGAAGGACATTTCCTTGACCGCCGCCGTCACCACGCGGCCCTTGGCGCGCTCGGCGGCGCGGATGCCGCAGGCCAGGTCCATCTGCGCCATCACCCAGCCGCCGAAAATGTCGCCGGCCGCATTGGCGTCCGAAGGCATGGCCAGGGTGCGCAGCGTCAGATCGCCAAGCGGCCGTCCTTCAGCGTAGTGCACCATGCGAGAAATCCTTCGAGACCGGCCGCCCTCGATCCCGTATCGTCACGGCGCCCGAAGGTCAACGCGCCACGACATGGCCACACGGCTCCGAACTGACAAAAGACCTGCGATAGCCGGGCCGCGGTGTCGGCAGCTTTTTTGCCGGCAGCTTTTCACGATAGGAATTTTTTCTTGACTTGGTGCCCTCAGCTATGGTAGATTTTTGCCTATGGTGCTGATTTGCGCCAGTGACCCGCCGCACAGGCGGGTTTTTCGTTGGATGCACCGTCAGCCAACGCCCCGCGAAGGCTCCGTTAACCCGAGTTGGTGGGCTCTGGCATGGCGGTGAGTGGAAGACGGCAGTTCGCATCACCCGGCGAAGGTCGATTAGAAATAGCGCCTTAGGTTCGAGCGAATGCGATCGAGCACGCTGTCCCCGGAAAGGTCCGGAGAGAATTCCTTACCCGTGATCGCCTCGTAGGCCTGCGCGTAGACCCGCGAGGCCTGTTCGACAATCTCGTCCGGAATCTTCGGAATAGGGTCGCTATAGGGATCGCAGCGCGCCGAGACCCACGAGCGGATGAAATCCTTGTCGAAACTCTCCGGCCGGCTGCCGCTGGCGAGCGCCTGTTCGTAACTCGATGCGATCCAGTACCGGCTGCTGTCGGGCGTGTGGATTTCGTCGGCAAGAATGATGGTCCCGTTCTTGTCGGTGCCGAATTCGTATTTTGTATCGGCCAGGATCAGGCCGCGTTCGGCGGCGCGCTGCTGGCCGCGGGCGAACAGCCGCAAGGCGTAGTCCGATACGGTATCCCACTGCGCCTGCGTGAGAAGACCCTGCTCGAGAATCTCCGCTTTGGACAGCGGTTCGTCATGGCCGCCATGCGCGGCCTTGCTGGTCGGCGTGATGATCGGCTCCGCCAGCTTTTCATTGTCGCGCAGGCCGTCCGGCAGGCGGATGCCGTACATGTCGCGGTCACCGCGCTTGTAGCGCGTCAGGATCGAGGTGCTGGTGGTGCCCGCCAGATAACCGCGCACGACGATCTCGATCGGCAGGATGTCGAGCCTTGTGCCGACGACGACGTTCGGGTCGGGGTATTCGAGAACATGGTTCGGGCAGATGTCGGCGGTTTCCTCGAACCAGTAACGCGCCGTCTGAGTAAGGATCTCGCCCTTGTAGGGGATCGACGTCAGGATGGTGTCGAAGGCACTGAGCCGGTCGGTGGCGATGATGATGCGCCGGCCATCCGCAAGGTCGTAGTTCTCGCGGACCTTGCCGCTGTAGTGGCCCGGCAGTTCGGGAATGAACGCGTCAGGAAGGGTCCGCATATGATTTCCTGCCTTCCGCAGAGTGGCCGATCCCATCGCATAAGCTGTCGCCCCGGTGCATATCAAGCGCGATTGTCGGGAATCCCCGTAAACTAGGCCAGTTCGGCGGTCGCTTTTTTCACAACTGATGCCGGATGGCGCGGCGACTTCGGAATGCCGTCGCGTCTAGGCTGCAGCCAATTTTCCGGAGCCGCCCGCATCATCATGCAGATCTATGATTTCATCATCGTCGGCTCCGGCTCGGCCGGCTCGGTCCTGGCCGAAAAACTCTCGGCCTCGGGACGCTTCTCGGTGCTGGTGCTGGAGGCCGGCGGCACAGACCGCCGCTTCTACGTCCAGATGCCGCTCGGCTACGGCAAGACCTTCTTCGATCCCGACGTCAACTGGAACTACAAGGCCGAGCCGGACCCGGGCCTCGCCGGCAATGCCGACCACTGGCCGCGCGGCAAACTGCTCGGCGGTTCGAGCTCGATCAATGCCATGGTCTGGATCAGGGGCGCGCGTGAGGATTTCGATGCCTGGGCAGCCGCCGGCAATCCTGGCTGGGGCTATGACGATCTGCTGCCCACCTTCAAGGCGCTCGAGGACAACCAGGCCGGTGCCGACACATGGCGCGGCACGGGCGGCCCGCTGCATGTCACCGACTGTTCGGACGCAGTCCATCCGCTGACCAAACGCTATCTCGCCGCCGGCCAGCAGGCCGGCCTGCCGCTCAACCCGGATTTCAACGGCGCCGCCCAGGAAGGCGTCGGCATCTACCAGATCTCGACCCGAAATGGCCGCCGCATGTCGGCGGCGCGCGCTTTCCTGCGCCCGGCGATGAAGCGCGGGAATGTCCGCGTCGAGATGAAGGCGCTGGCGACAAAAATCCTGTTCGAGGGCAAGCGTGCCGTCGGCGTCGAATACCAGCAGAACGGCGGGATGAAGACGGCGCGTGCCGGCCGCGAAATCATCCTGTCGGGCGGTTCGATCAACTCGCCGCAATTGCTGCAACTGTCCGGCGTCGGCCCTTCCGCCCTGCTTGGGAGCCTGGGCATTCCCGTCGTCCATGCCAACGAAAATGTCGGTGCGCATCTGCAGGACCATGTCGGCATCAACTACACCTTTAAGGGCCGGCTGCCGACGCTCAACCAGACGCTGCGTCCCTGGTGGGGCAAGCTGCTGGTCGGTATGCAATACATCCTGACCCGCTCCGGCCCACTGTCGCTGTCGATGAACAATGCCGGTGGCTTCTTCCGCACCGACCCGGCGGCGACGCGGCCAAACATGCAGCTCTATTTCCAGGCCTTCTCGACCGTCATTCCCAAAAGCGGCGAGCGCCCGATCCTGACGCCGGACCCATGGCCGGGCTTTTCCATCGGCCTGTCCAACTGCCGCCCGTCGAGCCGTGGCGAGATCATGATCCGCTCGGCCAACCCACGCGACTACCCCAAGATAACGGCCAATGCCTACTCCACCAATGCCGATGTCGAGGAGATGCTGGCGGCGGTGAAATTCGTGCGCAAGATCGCCTCGATGCCCGCCATGGCCGAGATCATCGAGGAAGAGGTGTTGCCCGGCCCGTCGATCACCTCGGACGCCGATCTGGTCCAGGATTTCAGGAAGCGCTCGGGCACCGTCTATCACCCGGTCTCGACCTGCCGCATGGGGCCGGATCCCGCGCGCGCCGTCGTCGATCCGCGTCTCAGGGTGCATGGTCTGGAAGGTTTGCGCGTCATCGATGCCTCGATCTTTCCCGACAACATCACCGGCAACACCAACGCCGCCTCGATCATGACCGGTTGGAAAGGCGCCGAACTGGTTCTGGAGGACCAAGAATGAAGATCACCGACGTCAAGACCTGGGTTGTCGGCAATCCGCCGCCCGGCATCGGCGGCAAGTATTTCATCTTCGTCAAGCTGACCACCGATGGTGGCGTGGTCGGCTATGGCGAGGCCTACAACGCCACCTTCTCGGCCCATGTTACCGCCCGGATGGTCGAGGACATGGCCGAGCGCTATCTCGTCGGCCGCGATCCGCACGACATCGAGAACTTCTTCCGCCGCGCCTATTCCTCGGGTTTCACCCAGCGCCCCGATGTCTCCGGCATGGGCTGCTTCTCGGCGCTGGAGATGGCTTGCTGGGACATTATCGGCAAGGAGGCCGACAAGCCGGTCTACAAATTGCTCGGTGGACAGGTGCACGAGACGCTGCGCTCCTACACCTATCTCTATCCGCACAGCGGCAGCGTCCACTCCGAGGACGCGCACGGCAAGAACGTCTACAACGATCCAGATCTCGCCGCTGCCTGTGCGCTCGAATATGTCGAGCAGGGTTTCAATGCCGTCAAGCTCGACCCGGCCGGCCCCTACACCGCCTTCGACGGCCATCAGCCGCGCCTCGTCGATATCGACCTGTCCACCCGCATGATCAAGGCGATCCGCGAGGCGGTCGGCACCCGCGCCGACATCCTGTTCGGCACGCACGGCCAGTTCACGGCGTCCGGCGCGCTGCGCATGGCGCGCGCCATCGAGCCCTACGATCCCTTGTGGTTCGAGGAGCCGGTGCCGCCGGACATGCCTGAGGTCATGGCCCAAGTGGCCCGCGCGACCTCGATCCCGATCGCCACCGGCGAGCGGCTGACGACCAAGTTCGAGTTCGCCCGCGTCATCGAGAACCGCGCCGCGACCATCCTTCAGCCGGACCTCGGCCGCTCCGGCGGCATTCTCGAAACCAAGAAGATCGCCGCCATGGCCGAGGCCTACCACATCCAGATCGCGCCGCATTGCTATTGCGGACCGATCGTCGGTGCGGCCAACATCCAGCTGGCGGTGACGCTGCCCAACTTCCTCATCCTGGAATCGCTGAAGCAGTGGGACGGTTTCCACGCCACGCTGCTGAAGAAGAAGATCGAGTGGCAGGACGGCAAAATCATCCCCTCAAAGGAGCCCGGCCTCGGCGTCGAGCTCAACGAGGCGGTCTGCGACGCGCACCCCTATACGGGCAAGGACCTGCATCTGCAGATGATGCAGACGCCGTTGATGCCGTGAGCGAAAGCTACGCCTTCATCGGTCTTGGCCACCTCGGCGGCAACCTTGCCGCCAGCCTGATCCGCAACGGCTTTGCCGTCACCGTCTTCGACCGTGATCCCACCGCCGTCGAGCGCCTGGTGGCGCTCGGGACCACAGCGGCAAGCAGCCCCGCCGAGGCCGCCGCACGGGCCGGCAACGCCATCTCCTGCCTGCCCTCTCCGAAGGTCAGCGAAGCCGTGCTGGCGGGCGCCGATGGTCTGCTGGAGGGCCTGCCCACAGGCGGCACCTGGATCGAGATGTCGACCAACGGCCGCGACGAGATTCTCCGCCTCGCGGCCCTCGCCTCGGCCAAAGGCATCGAGACGCTGGAATGCCCGGTCACCGGCGGCGTGCATCTGGCGGCGGCCGGAAAGATCACCGCGCTGGTCGGCGGCGATCCAGCGCTCTATGCGCGCCATCGCCCGGCAATCGAAGCGATGTGCGCGAAATCGTTCTTGATGGGGCCGGTCGGCTCGGCGGCGGTGATCAAGGTGATCACCAACATGCTCGCCTTCGTTCACCTCGTCGCCGCCGGCGAGGCGCTGATGCTGGCCAAGCGAGGCGGGCTCGACCTCGCCCAAGCTTATCACGCCATCGTCGCCTCCTCCGGCAACAGCTTCGTCCACGATACCGAAAGCCAGCTCATTCTCAACGGCTCCTACGATATCGGCTTCACCATGGATCTGGCGCTGAAGGACCTCAGCTTCGCGCTCGCCATGGGCGAACAGTCAGGCGTGCCGCTTGAGCTGGCGTCGCGCGTCAACGCGATTTTTCAGCAAGGCAAGGCCGCCTATGGCGGCGGCGCCTGGTCGACCCAGATCGTCAAACTATTGGAAGATGCCGTCGGCACCGACCTGCGCGCACCTGGTTTCCCGGCCAAGCTCGAACTCTAACGCCGGCTGGATATTAAGCGATTTCAGCGAGTTGGCTGGATCGGCGGATTCATCTGAATCAATCCGTCAACGGCTTGATTCAGTATCTGAGCGTCAACGCACCCGGCAGGATCTCGAAGGTCGCGGGTATGCGTCCCGGCGACTCGCCGTCTATGTCGACCAGCGCGCCGTTCTTCTCGACATCGCCGAGCGGTTCGACCACCACTTTCCTGCCGCGCAAGATGGTGATCGCTGGATGGTTGCGGTGCCGGCCGCCATAGAGCAGCCGGATGTCCCAGATCAGCTTCAGCTTGCCGGCGGCGCGCAGGATGACGATGTCGAACTGCCCGTCGGTCAGTTCCGCATCCGGCGCGATCATCATGCCGCCGCCGAAGAATTTTCCGTTGGCGACCGCCACCAGCGCCATGCGCGCTTCGACGGGCGCGCCGTCGTCGACCGTGATCCTGACGTCCTGGAAGCGGTAGCGGATGAACTCGACCACGGTGCGCCACAGGAAAAGCGCCTTGGCCGACATCCTGCCCTTGCGCTTGTCGGCATTGACGGCGCGGTCAGTGGCGCCGGAAAGCCCCAGGCTGGCGATGTTGATGAAATGCCGGCTGGCCAGCGCGCCGTGATCGTCGATGTAGCAGATGCGCCCGGCATCGACCTTGCGACCCTTGGCTTCGGCCAACCGCTTCAGCACGGCATCCACCTCTTTCGGCAGGCCGAGCCCGCGCGCGAAATCGATGCCGGTGCCGCACGGCAAGAGGCCGAGCTCGGTGGTCCGGCCGCTTTCCTGGAACGCCTGCAGCAGTCCATCGGCCACTTCGCTGGCAGTGCCGTCGCCGCCGGCCGCAATCACCAGGTCGAAGCCAATCATCGCGAGATCGATTGCCAGCCTTTCGGCGTCACCTTCCGCCTGCGTTTCGCGCAGCTCGAATTCGCCAAAATGCTTTTTCAGCGACACGGCGACATCAGGCCAATGCCGTTTCAGCCGGCCCCCACCGGCAATCGGGTTGAGAACCACTCCGACTTTCAAGCAACCCTCCCGCAAGGATCGAGGCGCTCGGCGCCTCGAATCCTTTGCCGGCATTGAAGACTGCACCCGCCCGCAGAGCAAGGCCGAATGTCCGCCGATGACGCCCATCGTGGCGGACAGGAAAATTTCGTTACCCCAGCTTGATCCCCGATAATCCCGTTATCCACAGGCCTCCGGCCATTCCCCAGGACCCTTACCCGGCGTAGGTTAAACCCATCTCAGGCGGCTACCGATCATCAAGCCGAAAGGCGAAGTGAAAGGCGGATTTCCTGAGGCCCGTACGGCCCGAAGCGAGAGCAGGCTTGCCTGTTTCGAGGGACGGAGCCGAGACCTACGGGGCCGCGGAAAGCGTGCCAACGCCGACGGCGGACCGATGCTGCCATGAAGGACGGCAGAAACCTTCGATGGTGCGCAGGGCAAAGCCCGCAAGGGTGGAAACCAGCGTGGTCCCGAACGGACGCTGCTCTCGGGCGGCGGACTGGCAGGACCGTCAAAATCAAGGCCGGCAAGGCGCGACGACTTTACGGAAGTTGCTGCCGCGACCGTGTCCTGATCTGACAGGGAGGCGCTGGGAGAAATCCCGGCGCCGACTGTCTTTTTGCCCCTCGATATCCTTCGCCGGCGATCTCGCGGGCGCCGCTTCACCGCGCGCTAAAATCGGTTAGTATCGCTGCGTCGTCAGAGTCTGTTTGCAAAGCGGACTCGTAGAGGGGGATACTTCATGACGCTGATCCAGAAGCTTGCCGTCGCCTATGCCTTCCTGTTTTTCGGCGTCGTCGCCATTGGCTACATACCCGCGTTCAATGACGCTGGCGGCAATCTGTTCGGTCTGTTTTCGCTGCAATGGTATGATGACCTGCTGCACGCCTTCTCCGGCGTCTGGGCGCTGGCCGCAGCCTTCATCTCGCACCGCCAGGCGGTGTTCTATTTCAAGCTGTTCGGTTCGGTCTACCTGTTCGACGGCGTGCTTGGCCTGATCACCGGTTCCGGCTGCCTCGATGCCGGCATCTTCATCAACGGCTTCCGCTCCCTCAACGATATCGAATTCCCGGCCCGCTTCTTCGCCAACCTGCCGCACCTGGTCATCGGTGGCTTCGCCGTCTATGTCGGTTTCCGGCTGGCCAGGCGCATACACGAACACTTCGCCACGGCCTGATCTGGCATGTTCCTGTTCCGCTGGCTGAAGCGCATCATCAAGACGATCCTGTGGGTGATCGTCATCGTCATCCTCATCCCGATCGCCGGGCTGAGCTACGGCTTCCTGACGACGTCGTCGCTCGACAAGACGCCGCTGCCCGGCATTGCCGACGGCGCCCCGCCCAAGGCGCTGGCCGACAAGGTCCGCGCCGAGATCCCCTTCTACCAGCGGCCGGAGGAATCGACCTTCCTCACCTATCCGGAATGGGCGATCGTCTACGCCGCGCGCGAATATGCCGGCTTCGTCGACAAGGACCAGCCGAGCGGCTTTCCCTACTGGTCCTATGTCGGCCGCTTCTGGCAGGACTACGCCATGGTCATCCGCGCCAGTTCTGCCTACAAGTTCAACTACGCCAACCACCAGATGCTGGTCATCATCGGCACCAGCCACTCGATCGAGCATATCCTGCAGTGGGCCTATGAGAACACGGTCGGCCGCATCACCGAGGCGACGACGGCCAAGCGCACCGCCGCCGACATCTATCAGGCCAAGGTGGCGGCGGACTATGCAGGGTTTCTCGACCAGGTGCCCTGGTATCAGTTCCCCTATGCCGAGAAGCGCGCCGGCCTGTTTGCCGTGCAGCCGGCGCCGGGAGACAGCTCGATCCGGACCAGCGAACGCAAGCTGGCGTTCGGCCTCGCCGACACCATCAAGCAGGGCTATGCCGACCTGATCAAAAAGGCCCTCGCCGCCACGATGGACCCTGCCTTGCTCGACGTCCATGTCTGGGCCAAGGGACCCGTCGGCGAAGCCACCCGCAACGAGCCCGACACCTTGCTCGAACGCGACATGGGCGCTGACGGCACCATCTTCGTCACCAGGCGCTATCAGGTCTTCACCGAAATGGTCCCGCGCCTGATCGACAAGGGCGTCTCCTTCGTCGAGATCGGCGGCAATGACGAGATCATGGTCACCGTGCTCTCCACCGATACGATCGCCGTTCCCGAAGGCATGCGCATCCTGTTCAGCTATCCGCTGCCGGCCGATCAATCCACGCGCCGCACCGGCATGATCGTCGCCGTGCGCAAGCTGCATCTCGTGCTGCCGGCGCTGATCAAGGCCGGCGCCAGGCTTGAACACGTCTACGACTACTGAGGCCTTTCGGCCAGGCCCGGCCAGGATTATGCATTTCCTGCGCTCCGCCACGCCCATTCCACAATCGCGGCCAAATCCCGCCTTGTTCGCGCGCGAAGGAATGGGAAGAAATGGATGGGTTGCCGGGGGGCATCTCGAAGGGACAAGACCGTGATCAAGACCGCCCTTGTCGCCATGACCATTGTCGGCTGCGACTGCGACGCCAAGCTTTGCGAATATATCGGCGAGACGCCGGCCAAGTGGTCGACCGTCGCCGAGTGCGAAGCGGCGATGAAGAGCCAGATGCTGCACGAGCGCAATTTCAACTATCCGCTCGTCTCCGGCATTTGCCGCACGAAGGGTTCGTCGTCCTCCTCGCAGCTGGCCGCGACCGCATCGCGCCCGGAACTGAAGCCCGCCAGCCGCGTTGTCAGGACCGAAAGCCCGCTACCGCCTGAATTGAGCCACCGGCCGAGCGTTTCGGTCGGTTCACCGACGACCGCCATGGAAGCGGATGCCGCCCGGCCGGTCGCCTATGAACAGGTGGTCGATGGCGGAACCGGCGTGCTCTATCGCACCAAAAACGGCTACGCAGTGGTCAAGACCGATCTCGGCCGCGCCGCCTCGGCGACCGCCGATGCCGCGAAACGCTCCGTGAACTGGCTGGCCGGCTTGGTGCCGAAGGGGCTGTAGTCCTGCTGGCGTCTCGGTTTGACGACCGCTTAATCAGGCAGGAACATAGGTCAACCTGATTACGTCATCACCGATCAAATCGCTGGCCACAAAGCGAAGCGGCGGCCGGGGGCCGGCGAAAAATGGCTTGCCCTGACCGAGCACGAACGGATGGAGGTAAAGTTGATATTCATCGATAAGACCAAGATCGGCCAGGCTTCGTGCCAGGTTTGGTCCGGAAACTGAAATCTCCCCGACGAGCTCAGCCTTAAGCCCACCTATCACCGCCTCGACGTCGTCCCCGACAAGTGTAGCGTTGGGGCCGAGCGACTTCAGCGAGCGCGACACAACCCACTTCGGTTGGCTCCGCCACGCCGCCGCGAATTCGTGCGCCTCCGCGCTCCATTCAGGACTGTCTTCGTCCCAATAACGCATGACCTCGTACATGCCGCGACCGTAAACACTGCCGCTCAAATTGCGCACTTGCTCCATCCAGTGACGAAAGATTGTCGGGCCTGACGGCATTTTCTGGTGGTCGACATAGCCGTCGAGTGACTGGTTCATTCTGAAAATGAGCTTCGCCATGCTGCAGGACCTCCAATTCAGGGTCGTCAGAATAACTTGAGCCGCCGTTATGCAAAAGTATGGATTCCCCCCCGAAACCCAACTGAGACACGACCCTAGTCCGGCCTGAACTTGACCTTCAGGCTCTGCCAGAACTTGTCGATAAGCGGCTGTTCGGTCGCTGCATCCTCGCCGGCAACGCGGGTGATGAACAGCAGCCCCCGATCGGCCAGGCCGAAGCCGACGATCTCGAAATCGGCGGTGTCGGTGCGTGTCTTCACCTCGGCGCGAATCCCGGTCAATTCCTTGCCGTCGGCGAGTTTGCGCGTCGTCGGCTCCTGCGTCAGCGTGGCGCCGGCCTGCACCGATTCCTTGGTCATCTCCTGCAGCATCAGCTGGTTGAGCGACACCGGATTCATCTTGCCATATTCCTGCACGACGACGATCGTGCCGAGAGCCGACGCCATCAGATACTGCGTGATATCATCGCCGAGGTCGGTCTTGGTCACCGAAATATTGCTCGGATGGACGAAGGAGAAATCGCTGCCGGAGAAGGTCGCGAAGTCGTTGCGCTCGAGCGTCACCTTGCTGTGCTTACCGCCGGGTAGCGTCACATCAGTGCTCTCGCCGGGATCGATATCGATCGTTACCCCGTCGATGGTCAGCTTGAAGGCCTTGAGATCCTCGGCTCCGGCAGGGCCAGCGCACAGCGCGATGAGGATGAGTGCCGCGGCTGATACCTTGCGCATGAAGTCTCCTAACGTCTACGCCACCCCGCTCAGCGCCTTGATGGCACGGTAGAACGTCGAGGAAAACAGTTCCGTCGGGTCATACTGCCGCTTCGCCGCCAGGAAGGCCGGCAGTTCGGGATAGGAGGCGAGCAATTCCCTGGCCGTATAATGCAGCTGGTAAGGCAGGAAGAAGCGCCCGCCATGCTTGATCGTCACGTCGATCAGCGCCCGCGTCAGCGCGCGCATCCTGGCATTGCCGTCGGCATCGGTCGGCTGGTTGATGTAGAGCACCAGCGAATAGGCTGGCTCCGGCGCGTAGGTCAGCGCCACATCCTCCTTGTGGACGATGCGCACCGAAGCATTGAGCACCGGCAGCGTCTGGTTGCGCAGGATCTCGCGCGTTTCCGCGATGAATTCGACATAGGCGGCACGTGGAATAAAATATTCGTGCAGGATGTCGGTCTCTTCTATTTGATCGTTGAAGAGATAGGGCACCGAATCGTGCATCGGGTTGTTGCGGGTGACGAGACAGGCCTCGCCCTCGGCCATGGCCGAAGTACGCGCCACCGTGCAGCTTTCGAATTTCGGCTCCAGCGTCTTTTCGGTGAACCACTTCAACTCCTGGAACAGGCTGCCCCATTTCGCCAGGTTGATGATCACCCGTTTCAGCCCGACTGAACCCGGCTCGCCGATCTCAGGCTGATCCGCCGGCGGCTGCTCCGCCACCTTGTCGTAACGGTAGACGATCATATCCTCGAGGAAATTGCCGGGCGCCGTCGACAGATGGCCGTAGAACAGGCCGATATTCTTGTTCGGCTCCAGCACCTCGGCGAAGAATTTCGGAAAATCGTCCGATCTGATGATTTCGCGCGAGGTCCGGTAGACGGCGTTTTCGACGATATCGAGCGTCGCCTCCAGCACCACGCCGAACAGGCCATAGCCGCCGACGACGTGGCGGAACAGATCGGTGTTCTCGGTGGGCGAGCAGGTCGTCACCGAGCCGTCGGCCAGCATCACTCGCATCGAGCGGATCGAGCCCGCCACCGACCCTGCCTGGTGGTCCATACCGTGCGCATTGACCGACAGCGAGCCGCCGACCGAGAAGATGTCGGTCGACTGCATCGCCTTCACCGCAAAGCGCGGATGCAGAAGGTTCTGGATGTCGTGCCAGCGCGCGCCCGGCTGCAAGGTCATGGTCTTCGCCGCCGCATCCACGGTCACCTTGTTGAACTTTCTGAGGTCGAGTACCAGCGCGTTGTCGTCGAAGGCATGCCCGCCCATCGAATGGCGGATGGCGGCCAGTGAGACTTTCAGGCCATTGGCACGCGCGAAGGCCAGCGCATTGGCGATGTGCTCGTCCTCGCTGACCTCGACGACGCCGTAGACCGGCGTCATCGACAGGCCGCTGGCATCGTTGATGTCGCCGCCTTTTGCCGACCAGGGCAGCGACGCATCGAAGGCCGGCGCATTGTCCAGCGGCTTCAAAGGCAACGCGAAGCCGTCGATATCGGCTATCCGTCCGGCGTTCTTCGGCCCCGAAGGCGCGCGCGCCAGCCGCGCCACGGTGTTGCCGCCCCACAGCACCGCGCCACCTAGGACAGCCGCACCCAGCAGCAATCGCCGCGACAGGCGAAACCCTTTTTGTTCGTCGGCCATGAATATCCCCCGTTGGCCAAGGGATAGCGCGGCTTTTTGGCAAAAACCATAGCGATGCCGCCGGACAGCGTTCCGCCGGCCGGCCCTGGGGTCCAGCCGGAAGACCTCATCCAGGTCGCCCGGCATCGAGGGGCGAGGCATGAAAATGGCCGATCCCCGGAGGGACCGGCCATGAGTGGAACAGGGTTTGAAAAATCCGGTCAGCAGGTCTGCCGACGCACGATGCTCTCGCGTTACGAGGCCTTCTTGATCGACGTCACGATGCCGGTCTTGTCATCGACAGTCACCGCCACCTTGGCGCCGACCTTCAATTTCCCGATCGTCGCTTCCGGTGACAGCTGGTAGATCTTGCCGTCGTCGAGGGTGATCGACTTGGTCGTCGGGTCGACGGCCTGGATCGTGCCCTGAACGGTCGCGGCATAGGCCGTGCCGAGGAAGGCGAGCAGAGCGGCGGTGGTTGCGAGGGTCTTCTTCATGGGGTGCACTCCGTGCTGTTTCACTTTTCCGGGCCGCCTTGGGAAACGACAGCACCGGACGGCCTGAAACTGGAACGGAAGCGCTCGCTCCGCAAATCACGTTGGGTGAATTTTTGCAAACAATATCATAGGCTTAATTCCGACACATTGTCTGCGACCGAGATCATTTCAGGCCGCTTCGGCTCCCCCAATGAGCGGACTTCTGTCCGCGAAAAGAGTCGTTTAGCCGGATTGTGGCGGGCGGTTTCGATCACGGCGCGGCCGCCGCAATCCGTCTCAAGCGGCATCACGAAACAGACTGCCGACCGGTCATGATACACATTTTGTTTCATGGATCAGCTCAACTCGCCGCTCCGAAGTGATGAAACTCGCGCTCCGGTTGCAAATCGGGAACGGATGCAGGATGGTGCGCCGTTACGATGAAAGGGGGCCTTCCATGAAACTTGCAGTCCGGACCGCGATGTCCCTGATGCTGGCGCTTGCGCCGGGGTCCGCCTGTGCGCAAGGCGCGGATCCGGGCGATGACAAGACGATTATGTTTACCGAGGACGATCCCGAGATGGCGGCAGCGACAGCGCAGGCGCTCGCCAGCCTGGATGAATTCCTGGCACTGTCCGAGGCTCCTTCCTCCGACACCGACAGGTTCAAATTGAAGGTCAAGGTGCGCGACGGGAATGTCAGCGAGCACTTCTGGGTCATCCCGTTCCGCCGCACTGAAACAGGCTTTGTCGGCATATTGGCGAACCAGCCGGAGCAAGTGCGTAATGTGGTCCTCGGGCAGAATATAGAATTCACCCGAAACGATATTTCCGACTGGGGCTATATGCGCGCCGGCCATCAGGTCGGCAGCTTCACCGTCTGCGTTATGTTCAACAAAATGTCGAAAGAGGAGGCGGACACCATGCGCGACCAATACGGCTTTGACTGCTGACAGCGAGGCCCAACTAATCGATCTCGTCCTTCGCGCCGATCTTGCGCACAAGTGCCGCCGTCGCCAGCATCGCGCCCATGTCTGATATCATCGGCGCGACATGCGTGCTGTAATCGAGCGGCACCGAAATATCCGGCAGCTCGAAGAAGTTCTTCGTCTGCGGCAGCAGCAGGAACCCATCGCTGCCATTGAGCGCGACACGGGCCGGATCGTCCGGCCAGGTTTCGCCAAGCCATTTCAGCGCCTGCGCCAGCCGGCCGCTCACCAGTGGCTGTGCCGCCCCGAGATTGTCGGTGCGGAACTCGTACGCGGCGTCGAGCGCCACGTCGCCACTGGACAGCTCCTGCAGCTTGCTGGCGAATATGCCGCGAAAGAAACTGATGACCGCGTTGGTCCGGCGCGTCGCCACCAATATGCCGGGTAACGGCGCGATGGTCTCGAAGGCGACGATGACGCCCTGAAAGGCCGTCGACGAGCCCTTGCCCGACCCTTCCCGCAGATGCGCCTCGTAGAGCTCGAACGGAAACCCTTCGTAGCGGCCCGCGACGATGTCGTCGAACGCCTGCCGGTTGAACGGACCAACCGCCGTGCGCGGCAACCGGTCGAATGAATTCGGCGTCACGCCATGCTGGTAGCGCATGTCGGCGATGAAGCCGAAGATGATCGGCAACAGCGTCTCGCGGAACGATTGCTGCAGCCGCGTCGCCGGTTTCCTGGCCTGGAAATAGAGCAGGATCGAAGCCGCGAAGCCGATGACATACAGGAACACATGCGGCGTCGAGACCCATTGCTCGTTGGGGTCGGCGACCTTGTTGAACAGCCAGGCGACCAGCACCACGGCCACCAGCACCAGGCCGACGAACACCGGCACCCGCCAGCGCACCTGCCTGACCGCCGACGCCCTCGCCGCTTCATAGGCCGCGATGTCTTTCCGGATGCCGGCGATGACCGTTTCGCTCGGCATGAAATCCGCTGTTTCCACCGCTATCCCCCGCAATCCTGCCTCTGCGGGAGCATGATAGTCGGTTTTGCAGGCGCCGCCAGACGTTTAAGCGGGTACGCCTTGATCGGTTGGTGGAGAAGGGAAGATCGCTTTCAGTCGCCCCTCGACCTTGTCACGCACTCGGCCCTCCAAAGCCTCCACCAACACCAGCCGCTCATGGTCGCCGGCGCGCAGGCGCATGAAGGGATGCAGCCGGTAAGACGCGATCGTCCCGCGCGTACCGGCATCGGCACTGACATCGACAGTGAGGATAGAACCGATGCGACCCGGCCATGGCTGGCGGGCGAAGGCGGTGCCGAGGAAATCGCCAAGTCCATAAGCGACCACCGTCTTGTCGATCCTTTCCACCGGCTGCACGACATGGGCGTGATGGCCGGCGATCAGTCCGACGCCCTGCCCGGCCAGCCGCCTGGCCAGCGCCCGCGTCTCGGCACGCGGAAAATGCCGGAACTCCCAGTCCCAATGCGGCACGGCGCAGAGAAGATCCAAGCCAGCGCGCGGCCAGCCCGTCGGATCGCTGTCCATCGAAACGCGCCCCGCAAACAGTTTTTCATCGGCGTTGCGCCACAGCGTGAATGCGGCGAAGCCGATATCAAGCGGTCCGACCTGGACAGGCACCACCGGGCCATTGGCGGCCAGGCCGACCGTGCGGATGCCGAGCCGCTGCAACGCCGCCACCGTCTCGTCGAAACCGGCGACGCCCTGATCCAGCACATGGTTGTTGGCCAGCGACAGCACGAGCCTTTCTCGCGCAATACCAACCGCCGCCAGCGCCTCGGCCAGAAACAACTCGCTCATCGCATGATGCGTGCCGAGCCTTGTGCCCAGCGCCGCGCTTGGTCTGTCCACCACGGGGCTTTCGCAATTGCCGATCACCAGATCGGCAGCGCCGAGCAGCGCCTTGATCGCCGGATCGCAATCCGGCGCGCTGCGGTTGGCCACCGCCGAGATGTCCCCGACAAAGGCAAGCCGCATTGTCTGCCTCGGCGGCGGATCCATAAGCGTCCCAGCCATCAGCGCAAAGTCTTGCACATCGCCGGCCAGAGACGGCTTCAAGAAACGCGGCAGCCAGGACAGTTTGTAGGAAAACGGATAATTCGACACGCGATGCCCAATTGTTTGCCCTGTGTAGACCGTCCGGCGGGCGGGTTGAAGCGCAGCGCTGCAAATGGTGTATATCTGCGCTGCGCGACAAATATTGGGGGAAAAGATGACACGACTGGCAGGCCTGCTGACCGCTTTCATTTTGCTCCTGCCGCTGTCTTCCGCGTCGGCGGCAATGCCCGAAGCGGCTACCCGACTGTTCGAGGCGAAGAGCGTGGCCGCGCGCGACGCTGCCCTGTCGATGCTGGAGGCCGCCGCGCCAAACGACCCGGCATCCGCCTATGCGGCCGGGGCGGGCGAGTTCTTCACCGCATTGGAGATCCTGGCCACCGGCCTGCACCGCCATGGTTTCGAAAGCCCGCAGTCCTTCATGCTGCCACTGATGCGGTTGCCGGTGCCCGACAATCCCAATCCCGAGCCGCTGACTTACGAGCAGTTCCGCGCCATCCTGGTCGGCTTCCGCGACCGGCTGGAAAAATCCGCGGCGACGTTTGCGTCGGTGCCGGCGAACGCCGATATCGGCATGGCGATCGATCTCACCCGTGCGGGCATAGACCTCAACGAGGACGGCACCATCGCTCCGGACGAGAGCATGGCGGCGATCATCGCCGCGTTGTCCCGTGGCGGCATTACATCGGACGACGCCGTCCCCACGCTCACCTTCCGTTTCGACCGCGCCGACGGGTACTGGCTGCAGGGCTATGCCGAGTTCCTGATGGCCCAGGCCGATTTCTGGCTGGCGCATGATTTCAGGAGCACCTTCGACGGCTCGTTCCACATGCTGTTCCCGCGCGCCAAGCTGCCGTTGCAGGATATTCTGGTGCCGCCGGCCGGCGACATGGGCTCGAGCATCTTCTCGTCGGAATGGCGCATCGCCGATTTCATCTCGATGGTGCATCTCATCAACTGGCCGGTGGTCGAACCGGAGCGCCGGCAAGCGGCGCGCCGCCACCTGCTGGAAATGATCCGGCTGTCGCGCGAGGACTGGAAGGCGATCCGCGCCGAGACCGACAATGACCGCGAATGGCTGCCTGGACCGCAGCAGAAGGGCGAGAACCCGCTCACCGGCCTCGAAGTCGGCGAGGAGCAGGTTCAGGCCTGGCTCGCCGCCCTGACCATGGCCGAAGATCTCCTGGAGGGCCGCAAGTTGCTGCCGCATTTCCGCGTCACCGCCGGCACGGGCCTTGGCATCAACATGAAGCGCTTCTTCGATGACCCGAAAAACTTCGATCTGGTGCTGTCGATCACCGGCCCGGCCATCGCGCCCTACCTCGAAAGCGGCGAGCTCGTCACCAGCAGCGATTTCGACCAGATCCAGCGCCAGTTCGGCGGCGGCGGGTTTCTGACCTTTGCGCTCTGGTTCAACTGAGGGCGGGATGTTGAGGCTCTTCCGCAGGGGAAATCTTGGCAAGACCGGCAACATTTTTACTGGAAACAGGCGCCTTTCCCAAGCGATGTCTGCTGGCAGTCACCTCACTGCAGATGCCGCGCGAAGGCGCTTCGCAAAAATTAGCAGCGGCTGTTTTGCTTGACTCGGCCGCCAAAAACAGGCAGCAAAACCAGGTCGGAAGGGCGACAACACCACTTTCCTGGCCGTGGACGAAGGCTGATTTGGCCAAAATCCACATCTCGTCGTTGGTTTTGAGAGGAATTGATTAACCAACTTTGTCCATATTTTGAAGCAATTGGCAACCAACTACAGACGCGGCAAACGCGTCGGGGACCACCTGGGATCACTCACAGAATGGTCGTCGCGGCTCTCAAGGCCACGTACGGGGAAACCGATTGAAGCGAGATTGGTTGCATGGCGTTGTTGAGTACACATAAAAAAAACCGGGGACAGCGTGAGGGCGGCGAGTTCGTCGATGCTCCGCGTTCCTCTTCCTTCAACGCTGGCCGGGTGGCCCGCTGGGTCGCACTGCCCTGCGTCAGCACTGCCATCGGCCTTTGGCTGATCGGCACCATGGCCGGCCTCAGTTCCGTCGGCGCCTCGCTGTCGGCGACTTCGGTTGGCCTGCCCCAGACGCTGTCCATGCCGGGATCGCTCGCATTTACCGATCCGCTGAAACAGCACTTCTTGAAAGCACCCTTCGTGCTGGCCAATGCCAATGGCGGCACTCAGGCCCTGCATGATCATTCGGTGCAGTGCGGTGCCAGCTGTTTCAAGCTGGCCAGGGTAAGCTCACGGGCGGAAAAGTCCGAACGCCTTGTAGCGCAGGCAAAGCCGATGCCAGCCGCCGTGAAGTCGAAGGCGCAGGAGCGCTTCGAACGCATGGAAGCGTCGCTTTCGCCGATGAAGCTGGCCGCTGCCTTTGCCGACGCCGGAAAGCCTGCCGCCACTGCCAACACGCGCCCGGTGATCTCCACCGTCGCACCGCGAATTGCCGAGGCGTCGCTGGTGCCGTCCGTCCAGGTCACGGCCAGCCTGTCCGATAACATGCCAGTTCCGGCGGCCGAACGTTTCGCCCGGCTGGATACCGGCTCGGTGGTCGTGCAGACCGCACCGCAGCCGATGGGCTTTGCCCAATCTGATACGCCAGACAATTCGCAGTTGGCACTTGCCCTCGTGCAGTCGCTGCCGGTCGACGCCGGGGCGTTTGCCTCACCGCTGCCGATCGAGGAATCGTCAGCCGATGTCGCGGTTTCCCCCGTCGAAACCCAGCAGGATCAACCCGGTGATGCCGCCTCGCTGCCGGACGCGCTGACCAACGACGTGCCGTTGCCGACCCGCCGCCCGCAATTCGACCCGCCGCAGCCCAAAATCGTCCAGCAGCAGCCTAAGCCCGTTCAGCAGCCCAAATCTGTTCAGCAGCTCAAGCCCGCCCAGCAATCGAAGCCGGCACGCGAGACGGTCCAGCAGGCCCAGCCGGCGAAACCGACGCGGCAAGGCCGGCCAGCCGATGGCGGCGATGTGCTGGCCTATGCTAAGCCCGACACGCCTTCGGGCGGCCTTGGCAAGGCGTTCAGAAATCTGTTCAACTCGCCGGGATCCAGAAGCGGAGCCGGAAATGGCGTCGCCGTCTACGATATCAGCGCCGGCACCGTCTACATGCCTGACGGCTCAAGGCTCGAGGCTCATTCTGGCATCGGCGCCATGACGGACCAGCCGCGTTATGCCGACCAGAAGAACCGCGGACCGACACCGCCCAACACCTACAATCTGTCGCTGCGCGAGACGCGCTTCCACGGAGTGGAGGCCTTGCGCCTGACACCGGCCGATGGCCGCAACAAATACAATCGCGACGGCTTTCTGGCCCATACCTACCTGCTTCGAGGCCGCTACGGCCAGTCGAGCGGTTGCGTCGCCTTCAAGGACTATGCGCGCTTCCTCGCCGCCTACAAGAAGGGCAAGATCAAACGCCTTGTCGTGGTGCCGCGCCTGAACGGGTCGGCGACGCAGGTCGCATCAGCCGCCAGGGGCGTGTAGCGACAAGAGGCTTTCGGCCGCACCTTCCCGCCTGCTCCTGACAGCCTGCTGTCAGGAGCAGCGCTGTTCGGCACGCCTCTCCCCACCGCGCTCTTTCCATTTTGGCCAGGAAATCCCATATTCGGGACATGGCCAAATCCCCCGATAAGAAAACGCCGCCGACGGCGAACGACGACCGCGCCGCGCCGAAGCGGCGCAGCCCGCTGACCGATTTCCTCGACGCCTCCGAGCCGCTGCACAAAGGCGGTTTCGCCGAGATGCCGCAGCCGGAGCTCTCTGGCACGCCGCTGACCGGTTCGATCGCGGATTGGGCCGAGCAGATCGAGCAGGAAGCCGAAAACGAAGGACGTCTTGTCGGCAAGGGCGACGGCGGCAAATCGCCGAAGCCGTCGAAGAAGATACCCGAGCGCTCAAGCTCGCCGGGACGCAGTTCGCGCGGCACCTCGATGGGTGGCGCGGCGTCAGCCAGGGAGCGCACGGCAGCCGGCCTCAACCCGGTCGCCGGTCTCGACATCTCGCTGGAAGACGCCGAGACGATGGCCTCGGGCAGCGTCACCGCTACCGTCGCCGCGCTGTCGGCGCTGATCGAATCCGGCAATCCGCTGCACAAGGACGGCGTGCTGTGGACGCCGCACCGCCCTGCCCGCCCCGAAAAATCCGAAGGCGGCATTGCCATCAAGATGGTTTCGGATTTCGAGCCGGCCGGCGATCAGCCGACCGCGATCAAGGATCTGGTCGAAGGCGTCGACAACAACGACCGGACCCAAGTGCTGCTCGGCGTCACCGGCTCCGGAAAAACCTTCACCATGGCCAAGGTGATCGAGGAGACGCAGCGCCCTGCCTTGATCCTGGCGCCGAACAAGACGCTGGCGGCGCAGCTCTATTCCGAGTTCAAGAAATTCTTCCCGGAAAACGCCGTCGAGTATTTCGTCTCCTACTACGACTACTACCAGCCGGAGGCCTACGTCCCGCGCACCGACACCTTCATCGAGAAGGAATCCTCGATCAACGAGCAGATCGACCGCATGCGCCATTCGGCGACGCGTTCGCTGCTCGAGCGTGACGACGTCATCATCGTCGCCTCGGTGTCCTGCATCTACGGTATCGGCTCGGTCGAGACCTATACGGCGATGACCTTCCAGATGCAGATCGGCGATCGGCTCGACCAGCGCGCGCTGCTCGCCGATCTCGTCGCCCAGCAGTACAAACGGCAGGACATCAATTTCGTTCGCGGCTCGTTCCGCGTGCGCGGCGACACGATCGAGATCTTCCCGGCCCACTTGGAGGATCGCGCCTGGCGCATTTCAATGTTCGGCGACGAGATCGAGCAGATCACCGAATTCGACCCGCTGACCGGCCAGAAGACCGGCGAGCTGAAAAGCGTCAAGATCTACGCCAATTCGCACTATGTGACGCCGCGCCCGACGCTGAACCAGGCGATCAAGTCGATCAAGGAAGAGCTCAAGCACCGGCTGGTCGAACTCGAGCGCGCAGGCCGCCTGCTCGAGGCGCAGCGGCTGGAACAGCGCTGCCGCTTCGACCTCGAGATGCTGGAAGCCACCGGTTCCTGCGCCGGCATCGAGAACTATTCGCGCTATCTCACCGGCCGCCAGCCGGGTGATCCGCCGCCGACGCTGTTCGAGTACATTCCCGACAACGCGCTGGTCTTCATCGATGAAAGCCATGTCACCGTGCCGCAGATCGGCGGCATGTATCGCGGCGACTTTCGCCGCAAGGCGACACTGGCCGAATACGGCTTCCGTCTGCCGTCCTGCATGGACAACCGGCCGCTGCGCTTCGAGGAATGGGATGCCATGCGTCCGCTTTCGGTCGCCGTCTCGGCGACCCCTGGCGGCTGGGAAATGGAGCAGGCCGGCGGCGTCTTCGCCGAACAGGTCATCCGCCCGACCGGCCTGATCGATCCGCCGGTCGAGGTTCGCCCGGCCAAGACCCAGGTCGACGATGTCGTTGGCGAAATCCGCGACACCACCAAGGCCGGCTACCGCACGCTGGTCACGGTGCTGACCAAGCGCATGGCCGAGGATTTGACCGAATATCTGCATGAGCAAGGCATCCGCGTCCGCTACATGCACTCCGACATCGACACGCTGGAGCGCATCGAGATCCTGCGCGATCTGCGCCTCGGCGCCTTCGACGTGCTGGTCGGCATCAACCTGCTGCGCGAAGGCCTCGACATTCCCGAATGCGGCTTCGTCGCCATTCTCGACGCCGACAAGGAAGGGTTTCTGCGCTCGGAAACCTCGCTGATCCAGACCATCGGCCGCGCCGCCAGAAACGTCGACGGCAAGGTCATCCTGTATGCCGACCAAGTCACCGGCTCGATGGAGCGGGCGATGGCCGAGACCAACCGCCGCCGCGAAAAGCAGGTGGAATGGAACGAGGCCAACGGCATCACCCCGGAATCGGTCAAGTCGCGCATCTCCGACATTCTGGATTCGGTCTACGAGAAGGACCACGTCCGCGCCGACATTTCGCAGTTCACCGACAATGCCGGCGCCATGATGGGCAACAACCTCAAGGCCCATCTCGACGCGATGGAAAAGCAGATGCGCGATGCCGCGGCCAATCTCGACTTCGAGAAGGCGGCTCGTATCCGCGACGAGATCAAGCGTCTGCGAGAGATGGAACTGTCCATCTCCGAAGACCCACTGGCCAAATACGCCGATATGGAAAGTCCTGCCTCAGGTCGCGAAAAGGGCAAGCACAACAAGGGCGTGGCCAAACATCGGACAGCAGAGGAACAGGAGCGTTTCCGCAAGTTCGACGAAGCCCGTGCCGCCGAAGAGGCGGCCAAGGCTGCGCGGCCCAACCTCTTCCGCAAGCCTGATCTCGACGAGATGGGCGCCGATGGCGCCGTACCAGTGAAAAAACCGCTGTTTTCGAAACCCTCGATCGACGACATGGGTCCGGGCACCGACATGCCGACGCCGGCCGGCGCGGTGTCGCGCTCGTTGTTCAAGAAACAGTCGGCCGAAGAGGCGCATGGCTCCGATTTCGGCATTCCCGGCGAGCCGGTCAAGCCGCTGTTCAAGAAGAACTCGCTTGATGAGATGACCGTGCGGCGCACGGAAAAGCCGGTCGAGGGAAAAGTGCCGGCAAAGCCACAGCCGATCTCCCCCCAAGTGGGGGAGATGTCCGGCAGGACAGAGGGGGGCACAAAGGAACGCGACGGCAAACCAATCGTTCGCCAGCGCGCCGGCATCGGCTCGTATGAAGACGCGGGAGATGCCCGCCGCGAAAAGCGTCGGCCGGGAAAGACAGGTAGGCCGGGGCGGTAGGAAGCTGCAGCATCGAGCCTGCGATCGGTTGCGGATTTCAGATGCCGCCGCTTAGAATAGGTGATGGTCGTCGTTCGCAGACTTGATGAAGAGGAGTTCAAGGCTTGCTTTGCCGAGCCGATGACGAATATCACCGCGACGGCGAATGCTGTCGTAGACATATGGCCCTATGTCGACGCGCTAAATCTGGACGAAGTCGGCGTGCCCTATTTGAACGACGTCCACTATGTTTACCGGGACGTTCAAAACCGGTTTGATCAAGTTTTGATTGGCACCGGCAGGTTCAACGCCCTGCTTGTGATCGTTGTCGATCTCGGCAGAAGCGCGGTGTTCGGCATTTCCTACTCGATCTCAACAAAGAATATGGACTAAGCGGCGGTTACTTGAGACCTGTCTGATCCGGCCCTTTGACCTGTGAAGCTCAATCAATCAGCTGGGTAGCACAATGGTCAGGGCAGGCGGAATATGCTCCCTGCGACGGGATATCCAGCCAACCAAGGTTTGATCGATGCGACAGCGAGGCAAACTCCATATTCTCCCCCTAATCTTAGGTAGCAAAGACACGCCTTTGCGGGCCGGAGCTGATCTCGGTCCGGTCGAGAAACACCTTGGCTTTCCTAAATGGTTGTATGTCTATCAGGATCAGCCGTGCGGCTTTCTTCTGGGTTATGGCGATCTGGAAATCGACATTTTGACCAGGCGCAATCGAGCACGCGTCCATCGCATCAGCATCAAACTTTGGGACATGCCTGATGTCCCCAAGCCTTTGCCTTTGAAATGGAGCGGCAACAGCCAAATCGATCTCGATGGCTTTAGCCCGGCAATGACGATTTCGGCCGCCAGGACGCTCCTCGCAGGTCTAGGACTGCATGCCGAGGAATATAAGGTGGAAAGCGTATCTGAAACTGTCCGCCGGCTCGTGCTCCCCCACGCCGAGCTTCATTTCTTCAAGGGACCGGAAGAACCGATCCTGATGGAGTTTCACTTCCTGACACCGCAGGAAATCCAGGGAAATAAGGGGGACTGGGTAATCCGCCGCGAGACTAAGGCCGGCCTGCAGAGGACACACTTGCCAGCGGCCCCACCTTTGGTGTAGCCAGTCCACACACTCGAACGTTTTGAAAGGAGGGCTCACGTGTTTACGTTTCATCGTCACCATCGTCAGCGTGGCCCGATTTCTGCCCTGCGAGCTTGCTTGCAGGGCTGACCAGGGACGGTCCGGGTTTTCCCGCTTCGATTTTTTGGTCTGCCCTTCGTGGTTTTGCAACGCCGAGCCTGATGGCCAGCCTGCGCACCGTCAAAGTGCATTGAACCGGACTTTTCCTCCGGCAAGACCAGAGAAATCAAAATGGCCCTGATCAGCCTCAAATCCCTCGGCGTCACCATGAGTGCGCCGCTGTTTGCCAATCTCGACCTCACCATCGGCTCCGGCGACCGGCTCGGCATTGTCGCCGCCAATGGCCGCGGCAAGTCGACCTTGCTGAAATGCCTGACCGGCGAGATGGAGCCGACCTCCGGTGACATCACCCGCACGCGCGGCCTGCGCGTCGGTCATGTCGAGCAATCCGTTGCCCCGGCCCTTCTCACCCGCAGCTTCCATCAGGTAGTGGCCGACGTCTTGCCGCCCGAGCAGGCTGAAAGCGAGCTGTGGCGCGTCGACGTGGTTCTCGATTCACTCGATGTGCCGGAGCCCATGCGCGAGCGGCCAATGCAGGCGCTGAGCGGCGGCTGGCAGAGACTGGCGCTGATCGCCCGCGTCTGGGTGACAGATCCGGACGTGCTGCTGCTCGACGAACCGACCAACCATCTCGATCTGGCCCGCATCAGCCAGCTCGAAACTTGGCTGAACACGCTGCCGCGCGAAGTGCCGGTCGTCATCGCCAGCCACGACCGGGCCTTCCTCGACGCCACCACCAACCGGACGCTGTTCCTGCGCCCTGAACAGTCGCCGGTGTTTGCTCTGCCCTACTCCCGCGCCAGACAGGCGCTCGACGACGTCGATGCTTCGACGGAGCGCAAGTTCCAGCGCGACATGAAGGTGGCGCAGCAATTGCGCCGACAGGCGGCCAAGCTCAACAACATCGGCATCAATTCGGGCAGCGATCTGCTGACGGTCAAGACCAAGCAACTCAACCAGCGGGCCGAAAAACTAGAGGAAGCGGCGAACCCGGCGCATCGCGAGAAGTCGGCGGGTGCCATAAAACTGGCCAATCGCGGCACTCACGCCAAAGTGCTGATCACGCTCGACGACGCGGCTGTCGAAACACCCGACGGCACACTGCTGTTTCAGACCGGCAGGCGCCATATCTGCCAGGGCGACCGCATCGTGCTGCTCGGCCGCAATGGCGTCGGCAAGTCGCGCTTCGTCACCTTGATCCGCAATGCCATCATCGAACCGGACACGTTGCGGAATGTGAAGGTGACGCCGTCGACCGTGCTCGGCTACAGCGACCAGGCGCTGTCCGGCATCAGCGGCGACGACACGCCGCTGGCGATGGTCTCGCGCCGCTACGATGTCGGCGAGCAGCGCGCACGGTCCTTGCTGGCCGGCGCCGGCGTGGTCATCGAGATGCAGGAGAAAAAGATCGGCGTGCTGTCCGGCGGCCAGAAGGCGCGGCTGATGATGCTGGCCCTCAGGCTCGCCGATCCCAACTTCTATCTGCTCGACGAGCCGACCAACCATCTCGACATCGACGGCCAGGAAGCGCTGGAAGCGGAACTGCTGGCACATCAGGCAAGCTGCGTGCTCGCCTCGCACGACCGCTCCTTCATCCGCGCCATCGGCAACCGCTTCTGGCTGATCGAGAAGCGGAAGCTCACCGAAGTCGAAGACCCGGAGGATTTCTTCCGCTCGGTGGTTGAAACGGCAGGATGAGGCCAACGGAGTCGACTGGCATGTAAATTATTTGCTTACAGACCTTGTTTTTTGTAAGCAATCTGTTTACATATACCGATGATCAAGTCCTTCAAGAACAAGGCGCTGTCGGACCTCTTTCAAACTGGAAAGACCGGCAAGATCGACGCCAAGATGCACAAGCGCATTCTTGTCCGGCTTGACCGCCTGGAAGCTTCGGAGAAGCCGGAGGAAATGAACCTTCCCGGCTTCGATTTCCACCCGCTGAAAGGCTTCGATCCAATCCGCTACACGGTCCACGTCAACGGCCCGTGGTGCATCACATTCGAGTTCGACGGCAAGGATGCCGCCCGCGTCGATTTCGAGCAATATCACTGAGGCGGCCAGACTGGAGAAGTTCGACTTATGACCGTGCACGAGCCGACGCGTCCTATTGAGCGTTGTCCCTCCCACCCAGGAGCGCTGCTTGAGGACATTATCCCGGCAACTGGCAAGACCAAGGTGGAAATTGCAAATCTGCTCGGGATCTCCCGGCAGCATCTCTATGACATCATCCGCGAAAAGAAGCCGGTTTCACCGGCTGTGGCCGCTCGCCTTGGCAAGCTGTTCGGCGACGGAGCCGCGATCTGGCTTCGAATGCAGGCGGCTTTCGATGCCTGGCACGCAGAGCGTGAGGTTGATGTTTCAGCGATCCCTACGCTCAGGGTTGCGTAGGTCCGTACGGCAGCATTCGAATAGACCATCAGACGCCACGATAAAAAAATTTCGACGGTCTGTCGGATAGCCTCAGCCAGCCCCGTCCTTGGGATGCCGACACGATGATGCCGGCGCCAACCCAGGGAGAATTATCATGTCGGTTCTTTCATCCATCGGTCGCATCGCAACCCGGTATGCGGCAGCGCGCGCTCGTCACCGCAGCGAGCGCATCCTGCTTTCACTGCCTGCCTCGCTGCGCAAGGATATCGGTTTTCCGGACGTCTTCGACGCGCAGAACGGCCGCCGCCCCTGACCTCGCGAGGCGCCAGTCAGTCATGCGTATCGCCTGAAAGCGGTGTCGCCTGCATCGATACGCGTTTTTCGAAAGCCTCGAACCAGTGCGTCAGCCGCGCCCGCGAGCGAAAAGGCGGCAGGTGTCGGAACGCCATCCAGGACAGCGTGGTGGCCAAGGCGATGTGGCCGACATGGAGCGGTGCCTCGTCGTCCAGCGTACTTTCGATCCAGTCGTAGCTCGCCTCGATCTTTTCCCGGTATCCGTCGGCGAGAGCGCTATAACGCAGCTGTTCGGGTCTTCTTTCCGTCTCCCAGCGCAAAGCGATGCCTGTCTGCGCGAGGCCCTGGGCGACCGACTGCAGCCGCAACGCCTGCCAGCGCGCTTCGCCATCTTGCGGCAGCAGCTTGCGGCCGTCATGCAGCGTGTCGAGATAGGCGCAGATGACATCGGAGTCGAAGATCGGCGACGCGTCGGGCCGCAGCAGCACCGGTACTTTGCCGAGGGGATTTTCGGCGTAGACGCGAGCATTGTGCAAGGTCGGACTGGTCTCGTGATGAATGACCTCGAGCCGATCGGCAATGCCGGCCTCATGAGCGAAAACGAGCGCTTTGCGCGCAAAGGGTGAATGGGTCTGATAGTAGAGGATCATTGTCATCTCGGGGCTGAAGCGGCGTTCGCGTGATCCATCTGTTCTAGCCCGCGAGCAGCGAGAATTGCGCTCTGATTGGGGGCCGCCGACGCAAGTTCGTTTCACGTCTCTCGTTCAGCTGCCGGCTGCCTGGCCAGTCCAGGGCCGGTCGGCCAAAAAAAATCTCCCGGCCATGTAGGATCGCCGCCGCCTCATCCGTCCTTTGGCTCGCAACGCCAAACGCAAAGAGGAACAACAAATGACTGACCAGACCCCCGTTCAGCCCGCGGCCAAAGTGCTCGGCGGATTGACCCCCTATCTGCAGTTGGATGGCGCCTTCAAGGCTGCCGAATTCTACAAGAAGGCCTTCGGCGCGGAGCAGGTCTTTGCCTATCCGGCGGACGAAAAAGGCCGCACCATGCACATTCACCTCTACATCAACGGCTCGACGCTCATGCTCTCCGATTTCTATCCGGAAAACGGAATGCCCGCCGTCAAGCCGCAGGGTTACACAATGCAGCTTCACCTCGGCAGCGACGATATCGAAGCCTGGTGGAAGCGCGCCGTCGATGCCGGCTGCGAAGTCGCCGTGCCGCTCCAGGTCATGTTCTGGGGTGATCAATGGGGCAATATGCGAGACCCGTTCGGCGTCGAATGGGCGATGAACGCGCCGGTGAAGAAAGCCTGATCTGCCGCCGATGGCCCGAGCCCCTCACCGGCCAGCGCCGGTGAGGCCCCGTGAACTTCCAGGAGGAGATCCAAAATGTCCTATGTCGATGGTTTCGTACTTGCCGTATCCAAGGCAAAACTCGATGACTACAAGAAGCTGGCCAACCTCGCAGGGCCTATCTGGAGGGAACATGGCGCGCTCGCCTATGTCGAATGCATCGGCGACGACGTGCCCTATGGCGAGGTCACGTCCTTCCCGCGTGCCGTGCAGGCCAAGGACGACGAGATCGTCGTCTTCGCCTGGGCCGTCTATGAGTCGCGGGAGAGCCGCGATGCCGTCATGGCCAAGGTGATGGCCGACCCGCGCTTGAAGGCCGATTGGGCGGACATGCCGTTCGACGGCAAGCGCATGATCTTCGGTGGCTTCAAGCCATTCATTGAGCTTTGAGCAGCCGGTAGCGATTAGAAGAAGCCTCAGCTTCGTCATCCTAGGGCGAAGCAGGAGCGAAGCTCCGTCGCGAAGCCCCTAGGATGACGACGCGGGTGCTTAGGCCAATCTCTAAGGCCACGCGATCAGCTAGATAGCGTTGCACTAATCCAGCTTGTCCAGCAACGGCTTGAGCCGGTCTCCATAGCGCTTCCACAGATCGACCGACCCCTGATACATCGGCTGGCGCACCTGTGCGGCTGAAGCCGTGCGAACCGGTCGGTCGGTTTCGTGGAACGATAGTGCCGCATCGTCCCAAGGCAGGCCGAGATGAGCGATCAATGCCCGCGTCTGTCCGTCCTGGTCGGCGACAAAATCCTCGTAGCGTACATCATGCACGACGCCCGGCAGCACCGTGTGCCAATGCTTCATGATGTCGGTGTAGAGATTGTGGAAGTCGGCGAGCTCGCCGAGATCGTAGCCATAGCGATGGCTGTCGCCGCGGAAATGCACCTTGTAGATCGACAGGCAGGTGGCCGCTGCATCGCGCGCGCAGTGGATGATCCTGGCCTTCGGCATCATCATGTGGATGAAGCCGACAAGCAGGAAGTTGCCTGGCATTTTGTCGGTGACGTGACGCATGTTCGTATAGCGGGCATGCAGCATGTCGAGATAGGCTTGGCCTGCCTCGGCAAAATCCGCATCGCCGGTATCCGATACGCCCCATGGGAAGCCACCCGGCATGGTCGCCGGGAACTGCCTGCCGACCGCCTTCTTCAAGATGCTGAGCTCGCCTGCGCCATAGACCTGCGGATGGCTGGCAATGATCTGCTCGACCAGCGTCGTGCCCGAACGCGGCATGCCGACGACGAAGATCGGCGTGTCGTCGCTGATTGAGCTGGGCCTGTGCTTCTCGAAGAAGCCGGCATCGAAGGTGGCCTTCATCGCCTCGAACTCGGCCCGCGTCCTGGCCTGATCGTAGTCGATGCCTTTGCGGCGGATCGCATTGCCTTCGGCGAAATAGTCGAAGGCCCGGCCATAATCCCTGAGATCGTCATTCGCCTTGCCGAGTCCGAAAGACAGCTGCATGCGTGCCAGGCTGTCCTGCGGCGCCTTGGCATGCTGGGCCTCCATGCCCCCAAGCTCGCTGTCGCGCTCCTTCTGGCGCTTGACCTGCGTCAGCATCAGCCAGGCTGTGGCCATGGCGGGATTGATCGCCAACGCCTGCCGGAACAGGTCGGCCGCCTCGTCAAGCTTGCCCTTTTCCATCAACCCGACGCCGAGCCCGTGCAGCAGGTCGGCATCCTTGGGCCGGATCGTCAGCGCTTCGCGGAAGACGGCGAGCGCCTCATCCAGCCGCCCGGCTTCCTGCAGGGTTTCGGCAAGCCCGATGCGGGCGCGCACATGAAATGGGTTGCGTGCAACCGTGCCGCGATAAATCTCTTCGGCCTCTTCGAACTGGCCGACCTGCTTCAGCGATGAGCCTAGATTGTCGCGCGCCGCGAGCTGGTCCGGCCGCAGATCCACCGCCCCGCGGAAGAAATCGATGGCCGCAGCAGGGCGGCCGAGGTCGCGCATCACCGTCCCGAAATTGTTGAGGAAATCGGGATTCGTCGGCTGCAGGCTCACCGACCGTTCGATGAGATCCAGCCCTTCTTCGCTGCGCCCGGTCTGGTGCAGCAGCAGTCCCAGGAAATGCGCGGCGGCGGCGTGCTTGGGCTGACGCGCCAGCACCTGCCGGTAGATCGTCTCAGCCTCTTGCCGGCGCCCGGCCTGATGCAGTTGCAACGCCTGCTGCACATACTGGTCGAGGCCCAGCGGCGGCTGTCCGCCTGCGCCAGACCTGGCTCCCGCACCCGCCGCTCGTCTTTGATCTCTGTTGATGGGAAACCTGCCGTGTTTTGTCCGCCTGTGGCGATCTAAGCCATCGGCGCCGCAGGTTCAAGGCTTCGCCTGCTGTCTCGTCCTTTCGTCGGTGCGGAAAGATCAAATCAGGCGATTGGTCTCGGCAACCTGCCTGGCACGCCGGACCGTTCCATCGGTGTCGGCGATCCTTCGCTTTGCCGCCTCGTCACTTCTGACAGTCAGCCGCGGCGACAGGACAACCATCGGCTTTGCCATTACCGGCTTTGCGACCGGCGTGATCGTTACGGGGGTGCCTATTGGCGTCTTTACGGACATCACGAGGTCTCCTTCTTCAATTCACAAGAAAAATGAAAATACCGGGAGAATTATTCCCGCTAAGCTTCAAACAGTTTTTGAATTGTATGAATTTGTATCATCATTTTTCTGATAGTTACAGCGCGCAATTTTTTGAATGAAACCCAATTTTATTTTAAAACGCCTTGATTAAATTACAACAAAGGCCTATTTGTACAGGATCGCTTTGGGCCAGAATTGGCATCTCGCGGCGTCAGAGGTTCTCGACCCGCCAATCTCATTCCAAATCATCGATACGGGGCGCGCGGCATATTCGCTCCGCGCGACCATTCTCATTCTTCGAAAGACCGACATGAACACCGGAACCGTGAAGTTCTACAATGGCCAGAAGGGCTTCGGCTTCATTCAGCCGACCGATGGCGGCAAGGACGTCTTTGTCCATGTCAGCGCACTGGAGCGCGCCGGCTTCCCCGGCCTCGCCGAAGGCCAGAAGCTGCAGTTCGAGTTGGAGCGTGACACCAAGGGCCGCGAGTCGGCCGCCAATTTGCAATTGATCTGATCCGGCCGAATTCGATGAACGCTGACCACGGATGTACTGGCAGCTCTCGAAAGCGGCTTATTTCCAGCGACTGCCGGAAATAGGAACGCGGGGCTCGTCCCCGCTTTTTTGTTTTCAGGACCGCTGCTTTGCATAGGTAAGACAATGCCGGACCGCACCACCCACTCCATCGCGCACTTCACCGCACCTTTCGTGCTCGGCGGACTGGAAGGGCAGCTGCCGGCCGGCGACTACGACATCGACCACGACGAAGAGCTGATCGAGGGCATGTCGCGGCTTGCCTGGCGCCGCGTCGCCACTTTCATCCATCTGCCGGCAAGGGCAGCGAAAAACCCGCCCACCAGCCAGCTTGTCGCCATCGATTACCTCGAACTCGAAACAGCGCTGAAGCGCGACAGGGAGAATGCAGCATGATCCGTTTCCAGCAGAATGCGCGCCCGCGCACCGACACGCCCGCGCACCAGTTTTCGATCGGTCAGACCGTGCGCATGAAGAGCCGCACCGGCCTCGTCCAGAAGACCGCCGAACTGTTCCAGATCAAGAGCAGGCTGCCGGTCAAGGATGGTTCGCCGCAATACCGCATCCGCAGCGAGCAGGAGACCTATGAGCGGGTCACCACCGAAGACAATCTCGAACCGGCAGATCCGGTTGTTGCCGGCAACCCCGTTGTTGCCAGCAACCCGCTCATCTGAGACCTCACCGCCAAGCCAACACTGAAGTAGGAGCACGACATGTCCAAAGGTCAACAGCGAAGCAACCGCGAGACACGCAAGCCGAAGAAGGACAAGGTCGTGGCAAAGCCCGCCTCCCCGTTCGGCTCCTCGGTCAAGCAGGCGGAGAGCAACCTGAAGCCGAAGTCGAAGGGCTGACAAACTGGAGGGCGCGCCTCGTGCGTCCTCTCCGTCGTCCCTCTGTGGGGGACGAATTGACTGAACAGGCCCGCGCAATGCTCTGCCACGGAGGCGCGCTTGAATTTCGTCATCGAGTTCTACCGGTCGCGCGACGCCGACGAAGCCACTCTCGACAAGGTATCACTGGAGGCGCCGAACCTGCGCGCCGCGCTGCAGGGCGCCACCGCGCTGTTCCACACGCTGGCCATGCCGCAAATCCCCGATCGCCTGCGCATTTGTGACGACACCGGCAGCGAGCTTTACGCCGGCCCGGCCGACGGGGCGTATCCGGTTTAGAGCAGCGGTGCTGCCCAACGACTCCATTAAAGTTCACGTAAGATCGAGGCCCTAAGATCCGCCTGAACCGGGCCGCTGCCGCGATTGGTGGCCGAGACGTTGCGGGCGACCACCCACGATCGCCGCTCATACCAGAAGGCAGGAGGCGCATGGACAGGTCGCGCATCATCGTGACGGCGGGGTGTTGGCCATGCTGGGCGCCATCGTGCCAATCGCGGCTATGTTTCATCTCGCTTGGATTCAGGCCGTCCAAAAGGAACATGAGCGGCTGCAGCTGTTCGCCAGCCGCGCCATCGCCAGGGCCGACATCTCGCTCAAGGATGCCACCGCCGCTTTGCGGCAGATCGACCAGTTCACCGGCATCCGCTGTTCGGCGGACCATATAGCCCGCATGCGGCAACTCACCATCAACACGCGCCCGATCGAAGAAATGGGCTATTTCGAAAACGGCCTGCTTAAATGCTCTTCCTGGGGATCGACCGAAGCGCGCGTTGCGCAATCCACCCCTGACTTCACCACCAGGGACGGCATTGCCGTCACCGCCCGCATGCAGCCGGTGATGAGCGAGGACCATTTTCTGATGGCGCTGCGATACAGGGATCACAACGTCCTTGTCGATCCGGTACGCTTTGTCGACGTCATCGTCGATCCCGGTGTCCAGCTCGCCTTGACGACGCAAACGGGCATCCTGCTTGGAGCACTAAACGGCCCTGATCCCGCCCGCGTCGAGAAGATCATCGCCGGCCCCAGCAAAGGCATCGATGACGATCTCCTGTTTGCCACGGCGCGCGGGACGGACTGGATCGCTGTCGCCACCGAACCGACAAGCCAGATCCTGGGCAGCGTTCGCCAGCAGCAATTTCTGCTGCTCCCGCTCGGCGCCTTCATGGCCGCCTTCATCATCGGCATGGTTGTGTGGCTGTCGCGAAGGCGGCTTTCGCCCTTGGGAGAATTGCAGATCGCCGTACGCAAGCGCGAATTCATCGTCCACTATCAGCCGATCGTCGAACTCAGGACCGGCAATTGCATCGGGGCGGAAGCGCTGGTGCGCTGGAAGCGGCCGAACGGTTCCCTGGTCCGGCCCGATCTCTTCATTCCGCTGGCGGAAGAGAGCGGCCTGATCACGGCGATCACCGATCAGGTCATCGCGATGGTTGTGTTCGACCTGAACAGGCTTCTGGTCGCCGACCGCTCGCTTCACATCGCCATCAATCTCAGCGCAACCGATGTCGGCACCGCGCGGGTCCTGCCTATCATCGAAAACGCGTTGCAGCACACCGGGATCCGGCCCCAGCAAATCTGGCTCGAGGCGACAGAGCGAGGTTTCGTCGATATCAACTCGGCCCGCTCGACGCTCGTTCGTGCCCGCGAACTTGGCCACGCAGTGGCAATCGACGACTTCGGCACCGGCTATTCCAGCCTGTCCTATCTCGAGGGGCTGCCGCTCGATGCGCTCAAGATCGACAAATCGTTCATCGATACGATCAGCACGAATTCCGCCACCAGTTCCGTCACCCCGCATATCATCGACATGGCCAAGACATTAAAGCTGAAGATCGTTGCCGAGGGCGTGGAAACGCAGGCGCAAGCCGACTACCTCGCGGCGCGCGACGTCGACTACGCCCAGGGCTGGCTTTTCGCCAGACCCATGCCCGCGTCCGAGTTCATCGCCTACTGTCGCCAGGTGAAGCCGACGGCTTGACGCCTGTCGTCCTCAACAAGGCGCATCGTTCTCAGCACGGCCCGTCGCCAACGACGCGATAGTCCGCGGCGCGGGCTTCGCAGGAATTGGGGAAGGTGCGCATCTCGCCATGACGGCGGCCGCAGACCGGAGCATATTCGCGGGTGCAGAACGTCTGCTCTTCACCGCCACCGCCACCGCCACCGCCGCCGTCGCGGCACGGGCCGTCGCGCACGATGCGGTAGCCGGCCCGGTCGGCAAGACAGGCATTGGCGAAGGTCTGGCGGTCGCCGCCGCGGCGGGCACAGACCGGCTCGTACTGCTTGCTGCAATATTGCGGTTCGGGCCGTGGCGGACGCGGGCGCGGCCCTGGTCCCTCATCGACGACGACGGTGCAGGCGGCAAGAATTGCCGACAGCAACAGGATGGCAAAACCCTGCCGCGAAAAGATTGCCGCCAGAAATTTCATGATGATCTCCCACGATCGCGTCCCCGGTTATCGATCCTCGCCATTCCCTTGCCAAATGCAACCCCCCGTTTGGGCCCCGCAACGACGACGGCGCCTGGCCCGCAAGGGGGGGGGTAGCGCGCCGCCGATGTCTGGCCCATTCGTGGGCTGGCTTTGGCCGAAGACCCGACCGGCAAGCAAGCCTATGCCGAGCCCATCGATGCCCAAGTCAGTCGATCCTTGCGTCGGGATGCGCCCAGTGTGGCGGCCCGCGGCGGTATCTTGCAACCATCACGTTTCCGTGCGATAAATTCCGTGTTCGGGCATTTGCGACCCGGAGAGCGGAACGTTTTGGACGACCTTTCCCCGATACTGTGAATCTCTGACGGCCCCGTTTTCGGCGGGGGGTTTGACCATGCGCCAATGCATGACTGCCGAAGCAACCACCGGGAACTGCCCTTTGCGCCAGGCGGCGGGCGGGACCACCAAAGACTGAACGGGTGAAGGAGTTTCCCCAATGGCCCAGACCGGCACCGTTAAATTCTTCAACGCGACCAAAGGCTTCGGTTTCATCACGCCCGATGGTGGCGCCAAGGATGTGTTCGTCCATATCTCCGCGATCGAAGCCTCCGGCTTGCGCACGCTCGTCGACGGCCAGAAGGTCACCTTCGACGTCGAGCCGGACCGCATGGGCAAGGGCCCCAAGGCCGTCAACCTCCGCGCAGCCTGAGCCATCGGCGCGCCGCATGTCACTCGGACGTGCGACGGAGGCTCCATGCCTGCACCTGGCCTGGAGAGGGATCTGAATTTTGGAAAGGCGCGGCGATCTTCGTCGCGCCTTTTCCTTATCGAAGGCGCGGGCCGGTGATGTCGCCCAAGCCGCCAGGTTCTGGGCAACGACTTGCATAAAAACAAAGACCCAAAGCGCGCCGCAACGTGCTTTAGACGCCCGCAAAACTTTCCCTTGCCGATGACGCTAAAATAAAGGACAAATTTCCACTCGGGCATTTGCCGGCCCGAGACTGGAGTTTATGGGACAAAGGAGCTTCCCATGCCGCAGACCGGCACCGTCAAATTCTTCAACCATGCCAAGGGCTTCGGCTTCATCACGCCCGATGATGGAGCGAAGGATGTTTTCGTCCATATTTCAGCCGTGCAGGCGTCCGGTCTTCCCGGTCTCGAGGATGGCCAGAAAGTGTCGTTCGACACCGAGCCGGACAAGCGCGGCAAGGGTCCCAAGGCCGTCAACCTGTCGGTCGGCTGAGCCGGCTTCAAACCGGCGATCCCAGGCAGATCGCTCCCTTGAGAGCCTATGATTTTTGACGTCTGTTTTGAATAGACACGTAAAAATCCGTTCAGCCCCCGTTCAGCCACGGTCGCATATTAGTCTTCGGTAAAGCCGGACCGCATCCCCGAAACTACACGGGCCGGCACGAAGGAGATCGACATGAACCGAATTTTCAAAACCGCCGTCCTGGCCGCTGCCGTGGTCGCTACCACGCTCACGGCCTTGCCCGCCGCCAATGCGCGCGACTGGCGCCGTCATCATGGCCATCATGGCAACGGCGATGCCATTGCCGCCGGCGTGCTCGGCCTCGCGGCCGGCGCGCTGATCGGTGGTGCATTGGCCAATGACCGGCCGCCGCCCGGCGCTGACCGCTACTACGATGACGGTTACGATCGTGACGTGGTGATACGCCCGGCCCCGGTGCGCCGCTACTATGCGGAGCCGCGAGTGGTCTACGCCGATCGTTATGCCGAGCCATGGACGCGTGACTGGTACGAATACTGCTCGGACCGCTACCGCAGCTTCAATTCCCGTACCGGCACGTTCACCGGCAATGACGGCGAACAGCATTTCTGCACTGCCAACTAAACCAAGGGCTTCCCTGCCCCAAAACAGAAAAGCGCTGACCGCAAGGCCAGCGCTTTTTTGTTGTGGTCCCTACAATGTCAACGGTCGCTTGAGGCTGATGAAAACAGCTACGGTTCCGAGCCTGGTTCAAGTCAAAAAAGGGTTGGTCCGCCTCTCCTCGCCAAAACGTCCGCCGGGACCGTGGCCACAGATGAAGCCGATGTCATCGCCGAGCGGCAGGAGCTTGTCCTTGATCGAAGCGATCAGCGCCGCGTGGTCGCCGCCCGGCAGGTCGGTGCGGCCGACCGAGCCGCGGAACAGCACGTCGCCGACATGGGCGAACTTGGCCGCGCGGTTGTAATAAACAACGTGACCTGGTGCATGGCCGGGGCAGTGCAGCACCTCGAACACATGGCCGCCGAACGACACGGTCTCGCCTTCGGCCAGGAACCGGTCGGGCACGCAGTTACGCGCTCCGGCGATGCCGTAGCGCTTGCCCTGGTTTTCCAGATTGTCGAGCAGCGACTTGTCGGCCTCATGCGGACCGATGATCTCGACGCCGAGCGCCTCCTTCAACTCCATTGCGCCGCCGGCATGGTCGATGTGGCCATGCGTTATCCAGATAGCCCCGGCTGAGATCGCATTGTCCTTCAGCACCGTCAGCACCTTGTCGATATCGCCGCCAGGATCGACGACGACGCCATGCTTGTCATCCATGTCGAACAGGATGGTGCAATTCTGCTGGAACGGTGTGACCGGCACGATGCCGGCATTGAGCTGACCCATGATCGTCCTTTCGATGTTCACGGGTGATGTAGAGGCGCGGACAAAGGGCGTCCACCCTCGAAAGACGAACATCGGTAGCTCCGAAAACGGAAATGGGCGGCCGAAGCCGCCCATTTGAAAAGACCGAAACGGCCTGCCTACTTCTTCATGGCGCCCATGACCGCGCCGAGAATGGCGGTCAGGATCGCGCCGCCGCCGGCGCCGCCGACGATGTTCTGCAGGTTCAGCGCGCTGCCGAGACCGCTCGTTGCTGCTGCCGCAGCCGCCGGATCGACCGCACCGCCACCCAGCAGGCTGCCGAGGATCGCCGCACCGCCGACGCCGCCAATGGCTCCGCCCAGGATTTTGGGAAGCTGACCCATCGCCGCCGTCTTGAGCGCCGCACCGACCGCCTGACCACCGATGACGCCAGTAATCACCTGTATGATGATCGGAAGAAGCGTGTTCATGTCCATATGATTAGTCCCTCCATAGCTGTCAGCCTCCCGGGCCGACACCATCATGAGACGCCGAATTGGACGAAAGTCAAATGCAGAAACGCTGAAATAAAAGGGGCGGCCCGAAAACCGCCCCTACTTCCTAAAAAAGCTGTGACTTTCGTTATTCTGCGGCGATCGCGTGCTTGGGCTGAACGGCCGCAGAATAGTCATTCATAAGATTCTTGGCTATTTCGCCGACCTCGAATCGGTAAGGCCCGATCTCGGAAACCGGCGTCACTTCCGCTGCCGTCCCGGTCAGGAAGCACTGCTCGAAGCTTTCCAGCTCTTCCGGCAGGATGGCGCGTTCAATCACCTCCAAGGCGCGATCCTTGGCCAGCCCAATGACCGTGCGGCGGGTGATGCCGTCGAGGAAGCAGTCGGGCTTGGGTGTGTGAATCTTCCCCTCCTTGACGAAGAAGATGTTGGCTCCGGTCGCTTCGGCGACCTGGCCACGCCAGTCGAGCATCATGGCGTCGGCATAGCCTTTGGCCTCGGCGGCGTGCTTGGACATGGTGCAGATCATGTAGAGGCCGGCGGCCTTCGACTTGGAAGGCGCGGTGCGCGGGTCGGGCCGGCGCCATTCCGCCACATCGAGACGGATGCCTTTCAGCTTCTGCGCAGGATCGAAATAGCTCGGCCATTGCCAGATGGCGATGGCGCAGTTGATGCGGTTGTTCTGCGCCGAGACGCCCATCTGCTCACTGCCGCGCCAGGCAATCGGCCGGACATAGGCGTCCTGGAAACCCTGCTTCTTGAGAAGCGTGGAAGAGGCGTCGTTGAGCTCGGCCACCGAATAGGGGATATTGAAACCGAGCAGGCGTGCCGATTCATGCAGGCGCTCGGTGTGTTCGTTGAGCTTGAAGATCTCGCCGCCATAGGCACGCTCTCCCTCGAAAACGGCGCTGGCGTAATGCAGCCCGTGCGTCAGCACATGGATCTTGGCGTCACCCCATTGGACGAATTCGCCGTTCATCCAGATGAAGCCATCGAGTTGATCGAAGGGAACGGATGCCATGGTAACCTCCCACGGGCGGCAGCCCGGATAGTTGTATCGTTGTGTGTTTCGTGTCGGCCGCCCAAAGCGGCTTTTATGGTGGAGCGTAGGCGGATAATTGCGCTCTGGCAAACTTAGGAAATTCCGGAAAAACCGGCTTCCCTTGCCTTTTCGTTCGCAATCCGCCCAAAAGCTTGTCAAAAATTACCATTGCAGGGAAATTACGTCAATAGTACTGACATAATCTCTCTTTCCCACGGAGAAATAATGACGGATCGAAGCCCAGCCGCCGGAAAACCGATCAGGACCGCGATGTCGGTCGAGGACGGCATCGACTTCGCCATCATCGAACTGCTCTTCTTTGCCTATCGCGACTTCACCTCCGATCCGGACCAGATCCTGGCCGACTACGGCTTCGGCCGTGCCCATCACCGGGTGCTGCATTTCGTCAACCGCAGGCCTGGCCTGACGGTCGCCGAACTGCTCGACGTGCTGAAGATCACCAAGCAGAGCCTGGCCCGCGTGCTCAAGCAATTGATCGACACCGACCATGTCGTGCAGTTGCAAGGTCCGCGCGACCGCCGCCAGCGCGAGCTTTACCCGACGGCCAAGGGCCGTGCGCTGGCGTTGGCGCTGGCGCGGCCACAGTCGCGCCGCATCCATGCTGCATTGGGAGATTCCGGAATAGCCGAACGAACCTTGGTGGAACGGTTCCTCGAAGCGATGGTCAATCCGGAACTGAGGGCGCAGATCGACGTTGGGTCCGCAAAAATGTCAGGGAAAAGCCATGGAGAGCACTGAACGGGTCGATCACGCGGCCGCACCGGACGACGACGCGCCACACCTGCTTGTGGTCGACGACGACACCCGAATCCGCAATCTTCTCAAGCAGTATCTGACCGAAAACGGCTTTCGCGTCACCGTCGCCGGCAATGCCGGCGAAGCCAGGCGCAAGCTTGCCGGCCTCGACTTCGACCTTCTGGTGCTGGACGTCATGATGCCGGGTGAGACGGGCGTCGACCTGACCAAGTCGCTGCGGGCCGAAAAGAACGTACCGATCCTGATGCTGACGGCCCTGTCGGAGACCGACAGCCGCATCTCAGGGCTTGAGGCCGGCGCCGACGACTACCTGCCGAAGCCGTTCGATCCGCGCGAGCTGATCCTGCGCATCAACAACATCCTTCGCCGTGGTGGCCCGGCGACCACGCCCAAGGTCGAGCAGTTGGTCTTCGGCCCCTACACCTTCCAGATCGCCCGGCGCGAATTGAAGCGTGGCGGCGAGGCGCTGAAGCTGACCGACCGCGAACAGGAGATCCTGGCGATCTTCGCGGCAAGGGCCGGCGAGACGATACCCCGCCACGAGCTTGTCGGTGACGATTCGGAGGTCGGCGAGCGCACCATCGACGTCCAGATCAACCGGCTGCGCCGCAAGATCGAGCGCGATCCGTCCAACCCGGTCTGGCTGCAGACCGTGCGCGGTATTGGGTATCGGCTCAGCGTGGAATAGAATGCCGCCTGCGGCCTGTTGAGCGGCTGCGGGCAAGCGAAATGAGCGAATGGCAACCACGGAACTGGAACAGCCGGGCAATGGCGGCTTGAGCGCACGCGCCGCGCGGACGCTGAAGGCGGTGCCGCGCGCCTGGAACCGCTTCTGGCGCCTCGTCTCGCTCTATATGCCCAAGCGGCTCTATGCCCGCTCGCTGATCATCGTCATCGCGCCGATGATCCTGCTGCAATCGGTCGTCGCCTTCGTCTTCATGGAACGTCATTGGGCAACCGTGACGCAGCGCCTGTCGCAGGCCACCGTGCGCGACATTGCCGCCATCATCGACCTGATCGAGACCTATCCGCGCGATGCCGACTACACCAACATCATCCGCATCGCCCAGGACCGCATGCAGCTGAAGGTCGACCTCTTGCCGCCCGACCCACTGCCCGCGCCCGGTCCAAAGCCGTTTTTCTCGATTTTGGATGATGTTCTCTCGTCCGAGATCACCCGCCAGATCAACCGCCCGTTCTGGATCGACACGGTCGGCAACTCCAACATCGTCGAGGTGCGCGTGCAGCTCGAGGGCAAGGTGCTGCGCGTCTTCGTGCGCCGCAGCCAGGCCTATGCCTCCAACACCCACATCTTCCTGATCTGGATGGTCGGCACCTCGCTGGTGCTCCTGATGATCGCCATCCCCTTCCTGCGCAACCAGATCCGGCCGATCCTGATGCTCGCCGAAGCCGCCGAAAGTTTCGGCAAGGGCCGGCCGATGCCGCGCGACTTCCGGCCGCGCGGCGCCGAGGAGGTTCGCCGCGCCGGCTTTGCCTTCATGCAGATGCGCGAGCGCATCGAGCGCCAGATCGAGCAACGCACCGCCATGCTGACCGGCGTCAGCCATGACCTGCGAACCATCCTCACCCGCTTCAAGCTGCAGTTGGCGCTTTCCGGCGGCAAGGCCGAGACCAAGGCCGCGCTCGACCAGGACATCGACGACATGCAGTCGATGCTCGAAGGCTATCTCGCCTTTGCCCGTGGCGAGGCTTCGGAAGACGCCGGACGGTTCGATCTCGAGGCCTATTTCGAGAAACTCGACGAGGAGGCCAGGCTGCGCAAGCGCAAGCTGTCGACGACGCTTGCCGGAGACCCCGACGTGCATGTGCGGCCGAACGCCTTTGCCCGGCTGATGTCCAACGTGATCGGCAACGCCTTCCGCTATGCCAAGACGGTGGAAGTCAACGCCACCCATGGCCGCGGCTCGCTGCTGGTCACCATCGACGACGATGGTCCGGGCATCCCCGCTGACCGGCGCGAAGACGTGTTCAAACCCTTCGTGCGGCTCGACGAGGCCCGCAACCTCGATGCCAGCGGCACCGGGCTCGGCCTGTCGATCGCCCGCGACATCGCCCGTTCCCATGGCGGCGACATCACCCTTGAAGACAGCCCGCTCGGCGGACTGCGCGCTGTCATCAAGGTTCCCGCATAACGGGGCACGATTCCGAAAAGTGGAAACCGGCTTCATCCGCCCGTCATGAAACCATGATCAAGAGCGTGCATGAAGCGCGCGACCTCAATCGATTCGGCCTTGCCGCCTCACTTCGACCCCGTGCCCGTCCGGGTGCGCTGGAGCGAAGCGAGAGCAGCGGGCTGGTCGCCGTTCCGGCATCGTCTCAAGGCAACCGTCGACCTTTCCTGCAAAGGGCCGCCATGCGCATATTGATGGTCACCGATGCCTGGCGGCCGCAGGTTAACGGCGTTGTCCACACGCTGGAGCGGCTCACCGAGACGCTGAAATCCTTCGATGTCGCCGTGGATTTCCTGACGCCGAACATCTTTCGCACCCTGCCCTTGCCGACCTATCCCGACATCAGGCTGGCGCTGACCACGCCCGGCCATGTCGCGCGCCTGATCGACGCCGGCAGAGCCGACCACATCCACATCGTCACCGAAGGACCGCTCGGCATCATGGCGCGGCGCTATTGCCGCAATGCCGGCAGGCCGTTCACCACCAGCTATCACACGCGCTTCCCCGAATATCTCAGCGCACGGCTGCCGGTGCCGGAAAGCTGGGCCTATCGCTGGCTGCGCGATTTCCACAATTCCGGCCAAGGCACGCTGGTCGCCACCCAGTCGCTCGCAGACGACCTCTCAGCGCGCGGCTTCACCAAGCTGCGGCCGTGGACGCGCGGCGTCGACACCGACCATTTCCGGCCCGACAAGAAGAAGGATCTCGGCTTCCCCGGCCCTGTCTTCCTCTGCGTCGGCCGCGTCGCCATCGAAAAGAACCTCTCCGCCTTTCTCGACCTCGACCTGCCGGGCAGCAAGGTGATCGTCGGCGAAGGCCCCGAGCTTGCCAGGCTCAAGGCAAAATATCCGCAAGCGCATTTCCTTGGCCATCGCCCCAACGACGAACTGGCCGAGATCTATGCCTCGGCCGATGTCTTCGTCTTCCCGAGCCGCACCGACACGTTCGGCAACGTCATCATCGAGGCATTGGCCAGCGGCACGCCGGTTGCCGCCTATCCGGTGACCGGGCCGGTCGACATCGTCGGCGACGGCTTCGGCGGCGCGGTCTCCAACGATCTGCGCGAGGCCTCGCTTGCCGCGCTCAATGTAGACCGTGCCGAAGCCCGCGAACGTGCCATGCGCTATAGCTGGAAAGCCTGTGCGGAGATGTTTCTCGATACGGTCGAGGAAGCACTGGGCACAACGCGCAAGCTGGCGGCCTGACTCAAGGCTGGCGGCATCGTACTGTTCGACATCAGCAGGACGGAGGGAGCGCGAAGGAACGACGGTCGTTCCTCTAGCCTAAAACAACCGCCCGCCATCCGGCACCTTGCGCTCAATCGCTCCGAGCACCACAGCGCCCTCTTCGTCGGGAAAGCCGAGCGTCAGCACTTCCGACATGAATGGACCGATCTGGCGCGGCGGGAAATTGACCACCGCGAACACCTGCCGGCCGATCAGCGTCTCCGGTGTATAATATTTGGTGATCTGCGCCGACGATTTCTTGATGCCGATGCCGGGGCCGAAATCGATCTTCAGCTTGAATGCGGGCTTGCGCGCCTCGGGAAACGGTTCGGCCTCGACGATCGTGCCGGCGCGGATGTCGACACGATCGAAATCGGCAAAACTGATCTCGGGCTTGCGCTCGCTGTTCGAACTCATCTTGGTCTTGTCTGCCTCACGGGGACTCAGGCGTTGCCGTAGGTCTCGAACAGCACGCCGGCCAGGGCGTCCTTGGCCGAGGTTCCCGACCAGACGACGAACTGGAACGCCTGGAAATAGCATTCGCAGGCTTCCAGCGCCGACGACAGCAACACTTCGACCTGCTGGCTCGACGGCTCGACCCCGCCGGCCAGCAGCAGCGACTGGCGGAACATAATCGCGCCCTCCTGCTCCCAGAGGTCGAAATGGCCAAACAGCATCTGCTCGTTGATCAACGACAAGAGCCGCATCACTTCCAGCGCGCGGGTCTCCGGCACCTTGATGTCGAAGGCACAGGCTAGGTGCAGCGCTTCGAAATCCTCCATCCACGAAAAGGAGACGTGATAGTCGGTCCAGCTTCCGGCAACCGAGATCGAAATCTCGTCGTCGCCTGCCCGCTCAAAGGACCAGTCGTTGTTGTGGGCCACCTGCTCGATAACATCCACCGGATGGATTTCGCGGGAGAATTCGAGTTCGAGAAGTTCCATGGAATGCTTCCTGTCGTTCTGTACGAGCGCCGCCACACGCTCCGCGGGAGGGCACACACAACGAACAATCTTGTCTAGAACTCGGACGGCCAGGACTTTCCTGCGCAAAAGACGACTTCTCGACGCAAAGACCCCAGACCGGACCCCACCGCCCGGTCGCATGACCCTGCTCCGAATCATGCAACAAATTCAGTCTATTGATCGGGAGTCGCGTGAACAGCCCAATTTTTCGCACTGCGTCATTCGCATGTGGAAAGCCGCTGTCACAAAGATTCATGCAATGCCGTTAAGCGATTCACGGCAAAGCGCTTTTCAGGATCGGGCTATGTGGAAAAGTTTAACGATTATTTTTTTGTGCGGGGCTTGGCCGCCGCCGCCGGTGCGGCGTCACCGGCCAGTTCCGCAAGCTTCGCCTCGAGCACCTCGATACGGGCGGCAAGGCGGGTGTTTTCTTCCCGGGCCTTGGCGGCCATCTCGCGCGCGGCCTCGAACTCTTCGCGCTGCACCACGTCCATGGTGTTGAGGATGCGTTCGGCCTGGCCTTTGAAGGCGGTCTCCACCTCCCGGCGCACGCCCTGGGCAGCGCCGGCGGCATCGGTCATCAGCTTGGCGAATTCATCGAGAATGCGGTTCGGTCCGGTCGACATGGCAAATCCTCGCTTGCTCGAAATGAGGTAATGGCGCCGCGCGTCGAATGCAAGCATGTTGCGCCGCGCTGCGGCATCAAGTCGAGGGCGCCCACCTTGCCTTGACCCTGCCAAAACCCTGCCGCATGGTCCGCGCGCAAACACGTTCGCAACCGAGAGTTCCCCGTTGAACGAATATTTCCTGCTGCCTCTGGCCTCCCTACCCTTCCCCAACATCAACCCGATCCTCATCCAGATCGGGCCGCTGGCGGTGCATTGGTATGGCCTCGGCTATATCGTCGGCATCCTGTTCGCCTGGTGGTATGCCAAGCGGCTCGCCTCTAATGCCAAGCTATGGCCGAACGGCGTCCTGCCGATGAAGCCGGAGGATCTCGACGACTTCATCGTCTGGGCGGCCATCGGCGTCGTGCTGGGCGGCCGCACCGGCTATGTGCTGTTCTATGATCTGCCACGCTACATCGCCCACCCGCTCGACATCTTGGCGGTCTGGCAAGGCGGTATGTCGTTCCATGGCGGCCTGCTTGGCGTCATCCTCGCCATGACGCTGTTTTCCATCAAGCGCGGCATCCGCATCTGGTCGCTGTTTGACGTCGTGGCGGCCGGCGTGCCGGTCGGCCTTGGCCTGGTGCGCGTCGCCAACTTCATCAACTCCGAGCTATGGGGGCGCCCGACCGACGTGCCCTGGGCTTTCGAATTCCCCAATGGCGGGCCGTTTGCCCGTCACCCGAGCCAGCTCTACGAGGCGCTTCTCGAAGGCGTGGTGCTGTTCCTCGTGCTGCGCATCCTCACCCATTCGCGCCTCAAGCTGAAGACGCCGCGCTTCGTCGGCGGCGCCTTCATCTGCGGCTACGGCCTGTCGCGCATTTTCGTCGAGTTCTTCCGCGAGCCCGACCAGCAGCTCGGCTACCTCCTCGGCACCAACTGGCTGACCATGGGCATGATCCTGTCGACGCCGATGGTGCTGGCCGGTATCTGGGCGATGCTGACCGCCAGGCCGGTGGCGCAGCCGCAGCCGGCATGACACGGCTGAAAACCCGCATCGTCGACCTGATCGAGGCATTGGGGCCACTTCCGATCAACGAATACATGGCGCTGTGCCTGTTCGACCCGGCGGACGGCTACTACACGACGCGCGAGCCTTTTGGTGCGGGCGGCGACTTCATCACCGCGCCGGAAATCAGCCAGATGTTCGGCGAACTGGTCGCCGTGTGGATGTACCAGGCGTGGCAGGCGAGCGGCCGGCCGCTGCCGGCCACCATCGCCGAGATCGGCCCCGGCCGCGGCACGCTGATGAAGGACATGTTGCGTACGCTGTCGCGGCTCGATCCTGATCTGGCCAGCGGCGCCACCTTCGCCATGATCGAGACCAGCCCGCGCCTGACCGAGGTGCAGAAGCAGACGCTTGGCGCCACACCCTTCGCGGTTGGCTGGCATGAAACCATCGAGACCTTGCCGCAGCAACCGCTGTTCATCGTCGGCAACGAACTGTTCGACGCCGTGCCCATCCGCCAGTTCGTCCGAGCCGGCACCGGCTGGCGCGAGCGCATGGTCGGCCTCGACGAGACCAACGACCTTTGCTTCTTCGCCGGCGCCGGTTCGGTCGACCCGACGCTGCTGCCCGCCGATGCCACTCAAGCGCCGCAAGGCGCGATTGCCGAAGTGGCGCCTGCCCGCACCGCGCTCATGGCAACGATCGCCGAGCGCATATCCAGGCATGGCGGCGTTGGCCTGTTTCTCGACTACGGCCATTTCCAGCCGGGTGTCGGGGACACGCTTCAGGCCTTGCGCAGCCACGATCACGAAGATGTGCTGGCCAATCCCGGTGAGGCCGACCTCACCTCCCATGTCGATTTCGCCGCCCTTGCCATGATCGTGCGTGCACATGGCCTCGAAGCTCATCTGACGACACAGGGCGACTTCCTCCTCGGCATGGGTATCCTCGAGCGCGCCGGCCGGCTTGGCGCCGATGCCGGCCAGGCGGCGCGCGAAAGGATCGCCGGGGACGTCGAGCGCCTCGCAGGGCCGCAAGCCATGGGCGAGCTGTTCAAGGTGCTTGCGGTACTGCCCCGCGGCGTGGCGGTTCGGCCCTTCGCCGGGGCGGATTGACTTTTTACCGCCACCCCTCCCAATCTCCCGTCCGCGCTTTGCAGCGCCTGTTCTCGACCAAGCACCTTCTTCTTGACGAAACCGCCCACACGGACAACAACGCCCGCATGCTGAATCAGACCAAACCGGATCCCGTTCGGTCGCCGCTGCTGGACAAGGCGCGGGCACAAGGCATTCGCCACGGCTATTTCACCCGCGTCGGCGGTGTCTCCGGCGGCATCTACCAGGGCCTCAACATCGGCACCGGATCGAATGACGACCCGATGCTTGTGGCGCAGAACCGCGCCCGTGTCGCGGCATGGATGGGCGTGCCGGCGAGCCATCTGTTAACCGCCTGGCAAATCCATTCGCCCGACGTCATCATCGCCAGGGAGCCCTTTGCCGGCGAGCGGCCCAAGGCAGACGCCATCGTCACCGACCGACCGGGCATCGCCATCGGCGCTTCGACCGCCGATTGCGGTCCCGTGTTGTTCGCTGATGCCCAGGCGCGCATCATCGGCGCCGCGCATGCCGGCTGGAAAGGCGCGTTCACTGGCGTGCTCGAAAACACCATCCTGGCAATGGAAAGCCTCGGCGCCCGGCGTCAAAACATCGTCGCCGTGCTGGGCCCCTCCATCGGCCCGCAAAACTACGAGATCGGCCCGGAATTCGTCGCCCGCTTTGTCGAAGCCGACGCCGAAAACATCCTCTATTTCGCGCCGTCCGCCAATGCCGGCCATGCGATGTTCGACCTCAACCGCTACACGGTTGACCGGTTGGCCAAGGCCGGCGTGACGGCTGAGGGCCTCGACCGCTGCACTTACGCCGAGGAGGGCCTGTTCTACTCCTACCGGCGCACCACGCATCGCAAGGAGCCCGATTACGGCCGGCAGGTTTCGGCAATTGTCTTGGAGAGGGAATAATGGCGCTGCATTTTGAACGATCTGAATTTGACGCGCGGCGCGACCGGCTGATCATCGAGATGGCCGAAAAGAAGCTCGACGCCATCCTGCTGTTCGCGCAGGAAAGCATGNAAAGCATGTACTGGCTGACCGGCTACGACACGTTCGGCTTCTGCTTCTTCCAGTGCCTGGTGGTGAAGGCCGACGGTTCGATGGTGCTTCTGACCCGCTCGGCCGACCTGCGCCAGGCGCGTCAGACCTCGATTATCGACAACATCGTCTTGTGGACGGACCGCAACGGCGCCAATCCGGCGGTCGACCTGCGCAATCTGCTCAACGAACTCGACCTGCTCGGCGCCCGCATCGGCGTCGAATACGACACCCATGGCCTGACCGCGTTCAATGGCCGACGGCTCGACGAACAGTTGCAGACCTTCGGCCAGATCGCCGATGCGTCCGGCATTGTCGGCCGTCTGCGCCTGTTCAAGAGCCCGGCCGAGGTCGCCAAGGCCGAGAAGGCCGCCAATCTTTCCGATGATGCGCTCGACGCGGCGCTGCCGCTGATCAAGCAAGGCGGCGACGAAGCCCTGATCCTGGCCGCCATGCAGGGTGCGATCTTTGCCGGCGGCGGCGACTATCCGGCCAACGAATTCATCATCGGCTCCGGCGTCGATGCGCTGCTGTGCCGCTACAAGGCCGGCCGCCGCAAGCTCACCAAAAATGACCAGCTGACGCTCGAATGGGCCGGCGTCTTCAACCACTACCACGCACCGATGATGCGCACGGTGCTGACCGGCAAGGTGTCGAAGCGCCATCAGGAACTGTTCGACGCCGCCCGCGCGGCCCTTCTGGCTGTCGAAAAGGCGATGACGCCGGGCAACAGCTTCGGCGACGTCTTCGATGCGCATGCCCGCACCATGGAGGCGCACGGCCTGACCAAGCACCGGCTGAACGCCTGCGGCTATTCAGTCGGCGCCCGCTTCACCCCGTCCTGGATGGACATGCCGATGTTCTACCAGGGCAATCCCGAACCGATCGCGCCCAACATGACGCTGTTCGCCCATATGATCATCATGGACTCCGATACCGAGACGGCGATGACGCTTGGCCGCACCTACCTGACCACCGAATCCCAGCCCAAGCCGCTGTCCCGCCATGATCTCGACTTGATCGTACAGTGAATCCACAGTGGGAGGCGTTCTTCGCCAAGGAGTTAGAAGGCAAATGAGACGATCGCATGTGACGACCGTGTCATTGCTTGTGGCATTGGCTCTTGCCGCCTGCACCAACGCAAAGGACGTGCTCGAACCGTCGGCGATCACGCCGCCGGCGACGTCGACCCAGACGCTGCCCGCCACCAGCACGGCGGGCGCTCCCGCAACCACCGCCGCACCGGTCACATCAGCCCAAAGCGCTGCCATCCTGTCGAAGACCCGCCTGCAGATCGCGCCGATCGTCGGCGCTTCGGTGGAAGCCGCGACACCTCTGACGGCGGAGTTGCAGACCCGCGCCAGGCAGCGCGGTATCACGCTCGCCGGCAGCGCCGACCAGACCGTGACACATGTGCTGAAGGGCTATTTCTCGACGATGTCGGAAGGCGCCGACATCACCGTCATCTACGTCTGGGATATCTATGACCCCGCCGGCAACCGGCTGCACCGCATCAATGGTCAGCAGAAGGCTCCGTCGGTCAATTCCGGCGCCAGCGCGGGCGGCGACAGCTGGAAGGGGGTCTCGCCGGCCACCATGCAGACGATCGCCGATCAGACCATCGACCAATTCGCGGCCTGGCTCGGCGGCAAGGCGGGCTAGAGGCATCGGACCCAAAAGTGGAGACGGTTTTGGGAAAATCCGATGCCCGACGAGAAGAAGGGGCAGCGCAAGTCCGCTGCTCCCTGTTGCAGCCCGGCGATGGCGCGGAGCTTTCTTGAGTTTAGCCGGCGGATTCCCGATCTCGGCGCTTGCAATACCGGCGCGGGCCGCTAAAAGCCCGGTTAAAGGGCGCAAGCGAGTCCGTCAGGTCTCATCATCCTCCACCAGGAACCGTGCATGAAACTCTTCGCGGGCAATTCCAACAGGGTGCTGGCCGAAGCGGTCGCCCGGTACCTCAACGTCCCGCTGGGCAAAGCCACGGTCAGGCGCTTCGCCGACCAGGAAATCTTCGTCGAAATCCAGGAAAACGTGCGCGGCGAGGATGTCTTCATCCTGCAATCGACCTCGTTCCCAACCAACGATCATTTGATGGAATTGCTCATCATGATCGATGCCTTCATGCGTTCCTCGGCCAAGCGCATCACGGCGGTCATCCCCTATTTCGGCTACGCCAGGCAGGACCGCCGCGCCTCCGGCCGCACGCCGATCTCGGCCAAGCTGGTCGCCAACATGATCACCCGCGCCGGTGTCGACCGCGTTCTGACGCTTGACCTGCATGCCGGCCAGATCCAGGGCTTCTTCGACATTCCGACCGACAATCTGTTTTCCGTGCCGGTGATGGCCCGCGACGTGAAGGCCAAATACAAGCAGCTCGGCAACGTCGTGGTGGTCTCGCCCGACATTGGCGGCGTGGTCCGCGCCCGTGCGCTGGCCAAGCGCTTCGATGCGCAACTGGCCATCGTCGACAAGCGCCGCGAGCGTCCCGGCGAATCGGAAGTCATGAACATCATCGGCGCGGTCGCCGGCAAGGATTGCCTGCTTATCGACGACATCGTCGATTCCGGCGGCACGCTGTGCAACGCCGCCGATGCGCTGCTGGCCAACGGCGCCACCAGCGTCACCGCCTATATCACGCACGGCGTGCTGTCGGGCGGCGCGGTTGCCCGCATCAGCGGTTCGAAGCTCCAGGAACTGGTGATCACCGATTCCATCCAGCCGACGCAGGGCGTGCTCGATGCTCCCAACATCCGCGTCATCTCGATCGCCGACCTGATGGGCGAAGCCATTTCGCGCACCGCGACCGAAGAATCGGTGTCGAGCCTGTTCGACTAGAGCAATTCCAGGAAAAGTGTGAAGCGGTTTTCCGTCTAGAACCGCGTCAAAACAAAGAGTTAGAGCAGATCGCCGTTTCCGTGAAACGGTGAGATGCTTCTAGAACAGCACCTGCCGTTACGGCGCAGAGCTTTCCAACCGAACCGGCCCGATCAGGCGACGAGCGACCTCGACGCTCTCTCGTGCGCCGCGCATATAGCCGCGCGGCGAGGTCCCCAGCATGCGCTTGAACATGGTGATGAAGGCCGGCACGCTGTCATAACCGAGATCGAGCGCCACCCTGGTGATCGGCTCGCCGTCCGCCAGCCTGGGCAGCGCCGCGAACAGGCAGGCCTGCTGGCGCCATGTCGACAGCGACAGGCCGGTCTGGCGCTGGAAGGCGCGCGTGAACGAACGCCGGCTCATGCCGGCGGCATCCGCCCATTCATCGATCGTCGCGTGCGGCGACGGTGCGGCGACGAAGCGCCGGCACAGCGCCGACAGCCTCGGATCGGACGGGAATGGCAGCCCGAGAGGCCGTTCCGGCAAGGTCGGGATTTCGTGCAGCAAAAGGTTCATGATCAGCCCACCGCGTCCTTCCAGAACGCCGCCTTGCGGCAGCTTTTCCGATTCCACGATCAGGCTGTGCATCAGGTCGGTGACGCCGACGACGCGCAAGCCTTCGGGCAGCCCGGGGATCGCCTGTGGCATGACATAGACCGAACGCATCGAGACATCGCCCAGCATCTCGACGGAATGCTCAGTGCCGGCTGGAATCCACATCGCGTGGTCCGGCGGCACCATCCAGCGCCCGTAGCGCGTCGTCACCAACACCACGCCGACAAGCGCATGCAAGAGCTGGCTGCGGCTGTGGCGGTGCTGCGGCACACGGTAGCCATCGGGATATTCGGTCGGCAATGCCACCGCCGGCCCGGCCACTTGCTCAAGCCACTGCCAGCGGCTCTCGTGCAACTGGCCGAGATTGGCGTTGCCAGCGTGAAAGACTTCTTTGCCGTGCGGCATCCGATATGGCCCACTTGCGAAACTATTGGACCAAACCACGAAAGAAGTCATCCCGCAAGCAGCTTATAAGGCACCGTCCCAAGCGCTCCACAGGAGCGTCCGACAAGGCGGCCGCAGGTGCGTCCGTCAACTGCCTGCGGGCCTGCCCGCCAAAAAGACCACGGAGCCTACCTTGACCGATACGATAGCCGCCAGCGTCGCCCCACCGGCGACCACCAGTCACGCTTCAGCCCAGGCGACGGCCTTCACCGTCATCCTGGCGGTGAGCTTCTGCCATTGCATCAACGATATCATGCAGTCGCTGCTGTCGGCCATTTACCCGCTCCTGAAAGAGAATTATGGCCTCGATTTCTGGCAGATCGGCTTGTTGACCTTCACCTTCCAGGTGACCGCGTCGCTGCTGCAGCCTGTGATCGGCATGATCACCGACAAGCGGCCGATGCCCTACTCGCTGCCCTACGGCATGGCGTCATCGCTGATCGGCCTGATTGTGCTCGCCTATGCCGGGCATTATTCGCTGCTGCTGATCGGCGCCTCGCTGATCGGCATCGGCTCGGCGATCTTCCATCCGGAATCCTCGCGCATCGCCCGCTTCGCCTCCGGCGGCCGCTTCGGCCTGGCGCAGTCACTGTTCCAGGTTGGCGGCAATTTCGGCCAGTCCATGGGGCCGCTGCTGGCGGCCTTCATCGTCGTGCCGTTCGGCCAGACCAGCATTTCCTGGTTCGCCGTCGGCTCGCTGATCGGCATCATCGTTTTGTGGCAGGTCGGCGGCTGGTACAGCCGGCTGCGTGCCGCGCAGGGCACCCGCAAGGCGGCGAGCTTCGTTTCGCCTTTCCCGCGCCGCAAGGTGACGAATGCATTGATCGTGCTGACATTGCTGGTGCTGAGCAAGAATGCCTACATCGCCAGCCTCGCCAGCTACTACACCTTCTATTCCATGCATAAGTTCGGCGTTTCGGTGCAGATGTCGCAGGTCATGCTGTTCCTGTTCCTCGGTGCCTCGGCGCTGGGCATCCTGCTCGGCGGCCCGTTCGGCGACCGCTACGGACAGAAGGCGATGATCTGGTTCTCCATCGTCGGCGTGCTGCCTTTCACGCTCGCCCTGCCCTACGCCAATCTGGAATGGACGATGGTGCTGACGGTGCTGATCGGCCTGATCCTGTCCTCGGCCTTCTCGAACATCGTCGTCTTTGCGCAGGAGCTCGTGCCGGGCCGCGTCGGCATGATCGCCGGCATCTTCTTCGGCTTCGCCTTCGGCATGGGCGGCATCGCGGCGGCCGTGCTCGGCATCGTCGCCGACATGAAGGGCATCGATTTCGTCTTCCAGATCTGCTCGTATTTGCCGTTTCTTGGATTGCTCACCGTGTTCCTGCCGAACATGAAGGAAGCACGCAAAGCGCAGTTAGTTGCCTAGATCACGCTAATCTGAACCTCACAAAAAATGCACCCGCCTGATGGCGGGTGCATTTTTGTAGGCTATTCGGAAAGCCCTATGCCTTGAAGAAGGCCAGCAGGTCGGCGTTGATGACATCGGCATGGGTTGTGGCCATGCCGTGCGGAAAACCCTCGTAGACCTTAAGCTCGCCCTTCTTGAGCAGCTTGATCGTCAGCAGCGCCGAGTCGGCGATCGGAACGATCTGGTCGTCGTCTCCGTGCATGACCAGGACCGGCACGTCGATTGCCTTCAGATCCTCCGTGAAGTCGGTTTCCGAGAAAGCCTTGATACAATCATAATGCGCCTTGGTGCCGCCCATCATGCCCTGGCGCCACCAATTGTCGATGACGCCCTGCGAGATGTCCGCGCCCGGGCGGTTGAACCCATAGAATGGACCGGCGGGAACATCGCGGAAGAACTGGGCGCGATTGGCTGCCTGGGCGGAGCGGAAGCCGTCGAAGACCTCGATCGGCAGGCCGCCGGGATTGGCAGCGGTCTTGAGCATGATCGGCGGCACCGCGCCGATCAGCACCGCCTTGGCGACACGGCCTTCGGCGCCGTATTTGGCGACATAGCGCGCCACTTCGCCGCCGCCGGTCGAATGGCCGACATGGATGGCGTTCTTGAGGTCCAGATGAGCGGTGAGTTCCGCGACGTCGGCGGCATAGGTATCCATCTCGTTGCCGATATCGGTCTGGGTCGAGCGGCCGTGGCCACGACGATCATGTGCAATGACACGGTAGCCCTGTGACAGGAAGAACAGCATCTGAGCGTCCCAATCGTCGCTGCTCAACGGCCAGCCGTGATGAAAGACGACAGGCTGCCCGGTCCCCCAGTCCTTGTAGTAAATCTGCGTTCCGTCCTTGGTGGTGATCGTACCGCTGCCGGAACTGGGCTTGGTTTGCGAGGTCATCTCAATCTCCTTCTGTTATTTTCGCGATAAACGATATCGCGATAACGATTTAGCTAGCGCGACTCAAAACCCTTGTCCACAAAAATATATATCGCGATATTATTTTTCGTGGTATCGAATTGACGCCCATATTGGCAAAAGGAATGCGCCGTGCCTCTCCCGTTGGACAATCAGCTCTGTTTCACGCTCTATGCCACCAGCATGGCCATCAACCGCAGCTACAAGCCTATGCTGGACGAGATGGGCATCACCTATCCGCAGTACCTGGTACTGAACGCGCTTGGAGAGGCTGACGGCATGTCGGTCGGCACGATCGCCCACAGGCTCGCTCTGGAATCGAGCACCGTCACGCCGCTGGTAAAGCGAATGGAGCAGGCCGGGCTGGTGACCCGCCAGCGCAGCCAGACCGACGAACGCCAGGTGCAGGTCGACCTGACATCAGCCGGGCGCGGGCTGCTGGTGCAATGCAACTGCCTGAATGAAGCCTTGATCGAGCGCTCGGGCATGACGCTGGCGCAGCTCGATGCCTTGAACCGGCAGATCCAGGCGCTACGCGCCGCGTTGATCGGCGACCGGTAGCCGGCCCGGCCTTCTCGACGGTCGGACCTCACCCGCCGGCCTCTGCCCGCGAGATGCATCCTCGAAGACATTCGCGGATCGAACGCGACGACTGCGTCAGGGCGCGTCGCCCAGATAGATGCGGTGGAGATCGTCACGCGCTGCAAGGTCGGCCGCCGGCCCTTCGAGCGCCACGCGGCCGGTGTCAAGAACATAGCCGCGCTGTGCGTAGGCAAGCGAGAGAGCCGCATTCTGCTCCGCCAGCAGAAAGGCCGTCCCTTTCTCCCGGTTAAGGCGCGCGATGATCGCGAAGATTTCCTGAACGATGCGCGGTGCGAGCCCCATGGAGGGCTCGTCGAGCAGGACGAGCCTTGGTTGCGTCAACAACGCCCGGCCGATGGCCAGCATCTGCTGTTCGCCGCCGGACGCAAGCCCGGCATGCGTGCGCCGCTTGTCGCGCAGGCGTGGAAACCAGCCGTAGACGTCATCGAGCTGACGCTGCAGCTCCTTGCGGCTTGGCCGGTGCAGAAATGCGCCGGTCAAGAGGTTCTCCTCGACCGTCAGATGCGAGAAGACATGGCGCCCTTCCATGACGTGGACGATGCCCCGCGTTGCCAGTCTGTTGGCCGCAAGCCCGAGAATATCCTCACCGTCGAGGCGAATATGCCCCCGGCGCACCTTGGCCCGATCGGCGCTGGCCAGGCCCGAAATCGCCTTGAGCACAGTACTCTTGCCGGCACCGTTGGCTCCAAGCAAAGCAACGATTTCGCCGTTGCCGATCGTCAGCGACACATCGGCGACGGCCAGAATGGCGCCCCCATAGACGACTTCGATGCCCGACACTTCGAGAAGGGTGTCCTGATCAGCCGCCGGGGCGACGGCTTCGATGTCGTGGTCATGGCGTTTCTCCTTATCGTGGGAAACCGTCAAAGCGGCCGCCGCGTCCTGTCAGTTGCTGCCGATATCGCGGGGCGTAATTCCATGCTCCTTGGCATAGGCCTCGGATTTCGCGTCGATCAACGGACGCAGCGTTGTGCGATCGGCCTGCACCCAGTCGCTGACGAGAGACCATTTGGACCCGTTCCATTGCTGCACTCGCACCGCGCCGCCGCCCTCATGGTCCGCGGGCGTCAGTTGGAGGTTCTGCACCAGGCCTCGGAAACCTGCCCTTTCAAGGGCTGCGTCATCAAGCTTCAGGTGCTCCAGCGCCCACTGGCCTTCTTCTCCGGTGATCGGGCGGTTGCCGAACTTGGCCTGGGCCTGCCGAACGATCTCCGCAGAGAGCAGGGCGCCGACGAGACCTGAATTGTAATAGACGCTGCCGAAAGCCTTGGTATCGCGCAGGTCGGACTTGCCGGCGTCGATGATGTCCTTCTTCAAACGCTCGTGGATCTTGAAGTCGGCGCCGGCCGGATAAGGCGTCAGCGCCAGATATCCCTTCGCCGCTTCGCCGGCCGGGATCACGTCTTCCTCGGACGAAGCCCAGACATCGCCGATGATGTGGTCGGCGGGAAAGCCGAAACGCACCGCGGTCTTGATGGCTACCGGCGTCGAAACACCCCAGGTTCTCAGGAACACCCAGTCCGGCTTTGCTTCGCGGACCTGCCGCCACTGCGAGGATTGTTCGCTGCCCGGATCGGCAACGGGAATCTGGATATTCTCGAAACCGTATTTCTTTGCCAGAAGGGCGAGCGGATCAAGCGTCTCGCGGCCATAGGCGCTGTCATGGTAGACGGTGGCGATCTTCTTTCCCTTGAGCTTGTCGAAGCCGCCTTCGCGCTCGGCAACATAGTTCACGACCGCCGACGCCTCGCTGTAGAAGGTCACCATGACCGGAAAGATATAGGGGAACACACGCCCGTCGGTGGCCTCGGTGCGACCGTAGGCAAGTGTTACCAGCGGTATCTTGTCCGCGGCCGCGCGGTCGGAAAGTGCATAGGCGGCAGGCGCGCCGTTCGGGAAATAGGCGGCGACCGGAGCGCCGTTCAGCCCGTGCTTGAAGCGCTCATAGCATTCGATGCCCTTTTCGGCCGTCCATTCCGTCTCGCATTCCTGCCAGGCAATCTTGACGCCGTTTATGCCGCCTTCGACTTCGTTGATATAGCGGTAATAATCGATCTGCCCGGCCCAGATGGAAGCGCCCGACGCCGCATAGGGGCCGACGCGATAGCTGGCGATCGGGAAAAACTGTTTGTCGCTGTCGGGACCCGGCTGGGTTTCAACGGCCTTGGCTGCACTGGCAAGCAGCAGCAACGAAGTGGCAGCCGCCAGGGCAGCGCGCAAGAGCTTTTGGTGCATGGCGAGCTTTTGGTGCATGGTGAACTCCTGTTTCAGGCAAGGAGGGGCACGACGCCCCTCCCCCGGTGGGACTATCAAGTGGAATATCAATTGGTTTCGGTATCTGGCGTACGCGGTGCGATGCCGTGTTCCTTGGGCGGCGGCTTGCTGCTCGATCAGCGGCCGTAGCGCTCCGTGGTCGGCCTTGATCCAGTCGGTCTGGAGAACCCACTTCTTGCCATCCCAGCTCTGGATGCGGGCAGCGCCGCCGCCTTCATGGTCAAGCGGCGTGATCTGGATCGGCTGCAGCAGGCCGACAAAGCCGATCTCCTTGAGACGGTTTTCGTCGATGGTCAGATGCTCGAAGGCCCACCGGCCTTCCTCGCCATTCAGGGGACGAGCGCCAAACTTCTTGTAGCCGGTGCGGAGCGCCTCCACGGCGAGCGCGGCATTGACCAGACCGACATTGTAATTGACGGCGCCGAAATACTTCTGATCGCGCAGGTCGGACTTGCCGGCGTCGAGAATGAATTTCTTGAGCCGCTGATGGATCTCGAAATCGGCCCCCGCCGGATAAGGCGCAAGGGCGGAATAGCCGATCGCCGCCTTCCCGGCCGGGATGACGTCGGATTCGGAGCCGGCCCAGACGTCGCCGATGATATGATCGGCCGGAAAGCCGAAGCGGGCTGCCGTCTTGATGCCCACCACGGTGGAGACACCCCAGGTGCGCAAGAACACCCAGTCCGGCTTCAGCTCATGGACCTGGCGCCATTGCGGCGACTGTTCATTGCCTGGATCGGCGACGGGGATCTGGATGTTCTCGAAGCCGTATTTCTTGGCGAGCAGGTCGACAGCGGGCTGGGTGGCACGCCCATAGGCGCTGTCGTGATAGACGGTTGCTATCTTCAAGCCCTTGAGCTTATCGAACCCACCGACCTTGGACGCGATATAGTTGATGCCGGTCGAGGCCTGGCTGTAATAGCTGAACAGCAGCGGGAAGGCATACGGGAACACCCTGCCGTCGATGGATTCGGTGCGCCCACCGGCCGGATCGATCAGCGGGATCTTGTCGGCGGCAGCCTTCTCGAGCAGCGCATAGGTCGCGGGCGTACCGTGCGTGAAGAAGAAAGCGATCGGCGAACCATCCTTGCCGCCCTTGACCCGCTCGTAGACCTCGACAGTCCGGTCCGGGCTCCACTCGGTCTCGAACTCTTCGTAGTTGAGTTTTATCCCGTCGATGCCGCCCTCGACCTCATTGATATAGCGGAAATAGTCCCTTTCGCCTGCCCACCAGAGTTCGCCCGAAGAGGCGTAGGCACCGACACGATAGGTCGGCAGCGGGATATATTGCGACACATCCGCGGCGTTGAGCGTGGCGGGGCTCGCCACGAAGGCGCCACCCGCCAAAAGCGCGGCAATGATCAGTTTCTTCACGTCTGTCTCCTGATTTTGAGCCGCGCAAGGCGGCGATTGCCTAAATCTCCACGCTGTCTTTGCAGCAAGCGGGCTAGTCCCTCCGGTTCCTTGATGAGAAACCAGAGGATGAGGACCCCGAAGATCACCTTCTGGATGTTTTGAAGCAGTCCGGCGTCGACATGGCCGCCGAGCAGCCGCTGGAACAGCCAGTCGAGCGCCAGCGGCAACAGGCTGACGAAGGCGGCTCCGAAATAAGCGCCGCGAATGGTGCCCATGCCGCCAATGATGATGATGAAGAGTATCTGGTAGGATCGCGTCAGGCCGAAGCTCTGCACGCTGGCCGATCCGAGATACGCAAATGCCCAGAGTGCGCCCGCAATGCCCAAGATGAAGCTCGATACGGCGAAGGCCTGGAGTTTCGCGCGCAGGATCGGCACGCCGATCACGGCCGCTGCCGTATCCATGTCGCGGAGGGCCATCCAGTTGCGACCGGGCTGGCTGCGCACGAGATTGTAGGAAAGCCAGGTCAGCACGGCGACGCTGGCGAGCGTCAGGTAATAGCGTCCGTGCGGGCTGTTGAGATCGATGCCGAAGACGGACAGACCCGCTGGAAGCGAGATCGTGGCAGACGGATCACCGTTGTAGAACCACGGAAATTTGAGAAACAGCCATTCGAAGAAGAACTGCGCGGCAAGCGTGCTGACGATCAGATAGAAACCCTTGATGCGGGTCGAGGGAAAGCCGAAGGCGAACCCGACCGCGCCGGCGACGATGCCGGCTGCTATCAGTGCCAATGGCAGCGGCAGTTCGGGCAGCCGCAGCTGGAAGGCAAATGCCGCATAGGCGCCCACCATCATGAACGCACCGGCGCCGAGCGATATCTGGCCGGCATAACCCGTCAAAAGGTTGAGGCCGAGACCTGCCAGCGACAGAATAAGGAACGGCACGGCGATAGCATTGATCCAGTATTCCGTGGCGAGGAAAGGTAGGGCAACAATCAGGGCAGCCGCGGCTATGCCGACCAGTGTCCGGGTGCTTGCGCCCTCGCCTATGCCGCCGGTAAGCCGGAGTTCAATATCGGACATGATTCAGACTCTTTCGATTTTCTGTTCGCCAAACAGACCGGCGGGGCGGATGAAGAGGAAGGCGAGCGCCAGCGCATAGGCAAACCAGGGCGTGATGCCGCCGCCGAGGAAGGGGCCGATATAGGTTTCGGCTAGGCTTTCCGTTGCACCGACAACGAGCCCGCCGACGATGGCGCCGGCAATAGAGGTGAAGCCGCCGATGATGAGCACCGGCAGGGCCTTCAGCACCACCAGCGACAATGAGAACTGCACGCCCTGGCGGGCGCCCCAGAGCAGACCGGCCACAAGCCCGACGAGCCCCGCAATGGTCCAGACGATCTGCCAGATGCGGTTGACATCGATGCCGATGGAGAGAGCGGCGCGAGTATCGTCGGCCACGCCCCTGAGCTCAACTCCGAGGCGGGTCTTGTTGAACAGCAGCGACAGGGCCACCACCAGGACGAGCGCGACTGCGGCGGCGGTGAGATCAAACTGGCTGATCATGATGTCGCCGAGGAAGATCGGCAGATCCTCGATGCCGAGATCGAGCGCCCTGACCTGCGACCCCATGAGCCCTTGGGCTGTCCCTTCGACGATGTAGGCCAGCCCGAGCGTCGCCATGAACAGCGTCATCGGGCTGCGGTTGACGAGCGGGCGCAGGATCAGCCTCTCGATCCCGACTGCCATCAGCGCAAGCACGACCACCGTGATCGCCAGCGCCACCAGCACCGGCACACCCTGATCGGTCAGCGACACGAAGGTCAGGGCTGCAAACAGCAGGATGGACCCCTGCGCGTAGTTGAAGACGCCGGAGGCCTTGTAGATAAGCACGAAGCCGATGGCGACGAGCGAGTACATCGTGCCCGCCAGCAGGCCGCCGATGAGGGTTTCGAGAAACATGTTCATGCGGCGATCTCAACCTTGTCGTGGCCCAGATACGCGGCGATGACCTCGGGATTGTCGCGAATGGTATCCGGCGCGCCATCGGCCAGCTTGCGCCCGTAATCGAGCACGACGACATGGTGAGCGAGCTTCAGCACGATGCCGATATCGTGCTCGATCAGCACGATCGTCAGCTTCAGGTCGCGGTTCAGCCTGGCAATGATCTGCGCGATTTCCTGTTTCTCGGCGCTGTTCATGCCTGCCAGCGGTTCATCGAGAAGCAGCAGGCGGGGAGCCGCGACAATGGCGCGCGCTAGTTCGACCTTCTTCTGCACGCCGTAGGGCAGCAAGGCCACGGTGGTCTCGGCATGCCGCTCCAGATCGAAGAGGCGCAGGACTTCATGGGCGCGCTCGCGGAAACGGCGCGCCTCGGCGCGTGCGCGCGGCAAAAGCAGTGCTTCTTCCAGGAGCGTTGCGCGAGCATGCCTGGACAGGCCGGCAATGACATTGTCGGCGACACTCATTCCCGAAAACAGCGCGTTGTTCTGGAACCCGCGGCCGATGCCGCGGCGCGCGGCCTCCAGCGGCTGCATCCGATGGAAATGTTCGCCCTCGAAGATGATCTCGCCTGAATCGGGAACATAGACGCCGTTCAGGATGTTCAGCAGCGAGCTTTTTCCCGCCCCATTCGGGCCGATCAGGGCGCAGATTTCCTGAGGCGCCACCTCGAAACTTAGATCGGAGATCGCCTTCACGCCTTTGAATGCGAGGGAGATGTTCTTGACTTCCAATGCGGGTGCGGATGGCGTTGTCATGAATTCAGCGCTCCATGGTGGCTGACAGAGGCAAAGTCCGACGGTCCGGCGGCGCGGGCCGCTTTCCCTCCGGCGCCGTGCAGGGATGATGTCAGGCCGGTTCGGATTGGCGGGCATGCCCTTCGGTCAAGGTTGATTGCGCCGCGGCCTCGTCGCGCTTGACGCGTTCGATGTCGCGGAAGCGATGGGCCGGATGGTTTGCCGGCAGATAGGGGCCTTCGCCGAACAGCTTTTCGCGCAGTGTGCCCTCGCGATACTGCGTCGCGTAGACCCCGCGCTTCTGCAGTTCCGGCACGACGTATCCGATGACGTCGGCAAAGCTGTCATGCGCCAGCGCATAAGCCAGGTTGAAGCCGTCGATGTCGGTTTCCTCGACCCACTCCTGCAGAAGATCGGCGATCGTCGATGGCGATCCCACGAAAAGCGGCCCGAGACCGCCAATGCCGCCCCATTTTGCAAGCTCTTCGATGGACCAGACCTTGTCGCCTCCGGCCAGATGCTCGACGGCGGAGATGATCGCGTTTGTCTTGACCTTCTTGACCGTATCCGTCGGTTTGTAGTGTCCGAAATCGATGCCGGTCCAGCCAGACATCAGGACCAGGGCGCCGTCATAGGAGGCGTGGTTCGCGTAATCCTGATATTTAGCCCGTGCCTTTTCGTCGGTTTCATCGACGATGATGGTTGCCATCGCGTAGATCAGCACCTTTTTCGGATCGCGACCCTGCTCGGCGGCGCGCTTGCGGATTTCCGCGACATAGGCGCGGGTGGCATCCTTCAGAGGCGTCGAGATGAACACGCATTCGGCGTGGCCGGCGGCGAACTGCTTGCCGGCACCCGAGGCGCCGGCCTGGAAGAGAACGGGCGTGCGCTGTGGCGAAGGTTCGCATAGGTGAAAGCCCGGCACATCGAAATATTTTCCCTTGTGGCCGATCTCGTGGATTTTTGTCGGATCGGCAAATATCCCGCGCTCCTAGTCGCGCAGCACGGCTCCCTCTTCCCAACTGCCCTCGAACAGCTTGTAGAGGACTTCGACATATTCGGTTGCAACGTCATAACGATTGTCGTGGCTGCGCAGCCCGCCCTGGCCGATGTTCTTGGCCCCGCTCTCCAGATAGGACGTGACGATGTTCCAGCCGATACGGCCCTTGGTATGGTGGTCCGCCGTCGAGAGGCGGCGTGCGAAGGTGTAGGGATGCTCAAAGCTCGTCGAAGCCGTGATGCCGATGCCGAGATGTTTGGTGGCCAAGGCGATCGGGTTGGCGAGCTGCAACGGATCGTTCACCGGGATTTGCACGCCTTGCAGCAACGCATTGTCGAGGTTGCCCTTGTAGACATCATAATAGCCGATCACATCGGCGATGAAGACGGAGTCGAAGAACCCGGCCTCCAAAAGCCTGGCGAGATCTGTCCAATACTCCAGATCCTTGTAGTCCCAGGACCGGTCACGCGGGTGGCGCCAGAGGCCGGGCGACTGGTGACCGACGCAGTTCATTTCGAAGGCATTGAAGCGGATGGTCTTGCTCATTGTCGGTTCCGGAATCCTGCAAGCAATCGTGGTTGAGCTGGCAGGGTAGGGCCGGGAGCCAAATATCAAAGTAAATGGTTTTAATAGACTAATCTAGGGAATAGCATTCCTCGATCGAGCCGTTTCGCGGAAGCAAGGTGTTTTGCGCGAGATCCCCATCAGGAAAAAGTAGACGCAATCACCTTGCCGCCGGTGGCGATCTTGACCCGGTCCGCCAAGCGGATGGTGCGATGATCCTGACGGCGATGGTCGGGCTGATCTGGCGCCGGCCTTCTCCACGTGGTCGTCTTTGGTGCCGGGCCGCGTCTCGACATCCGCCGCGGCTCAGCCCGCTGACGGTGTTCCTGCCGATATGAAGCAGGCCAGAAACTGGAAGCCGGCGCGGCGCTCAGGTGAAGTCAGCTAGACTTCGGCTTTTGGCCCGTCGCGGCCAAATAGCGGCCTAAGCTCTAAGCCAAATGCCACCGCCCACACGTCATCATGCGGACTTAAGCACGGCAAATGACCGTTTGCGCATGGCCCGCTTTGCCTGGAAACTGACGGCGGGAGCGGGGCGGCCGACATGGAAGCCCTGGATCTTGTCTATGCCGAATTCGCGCATCAAGACCATCTGCTCGTCGGTTTCCACCCCTTCGACCAGGATCTTGTGGCCGCGATTTCGGACCAGGGTGATAATGTCCTGTAGCATTGCCTTGCCGCTCGGGGAGCTGCAGTCGTGAAGAAACGAGCGGTCGATCTTCACCGTATCGAAATCGATCAGGCGAAGCCACGAAAGGCCCGCGAAGCCCGTCCCGAAATCATCGAGCCATATCTTGATCCCGAGCAGCTTCAGGTCGCTGATGCAGCGCAGGATGTCCGAATGCATCTCCATCTCCAGCCCTTCGGTGATCTCGAAGGCCAGCCTGCTGCCGGCGACGCGGGTCTCGCCCAGAATAGTCGCAACAGACGTTGCGAAGCCCGGTGTCTTGAGCTGGATCGGGGAGACGTTGACACTGACGACACGGACGTGGTCGTCCGCCAGGAGCTCGGCGCACACTGTCCTTATCGCCCAGCGCCCGAGTTCCAGGATCGCACCGGTTCGTTCCGCAACGGGAATGAACAGGCTGGGCGGAACCGATGTGCCGTCCAGCATCTTGAGGCGCATCAGAGCCTCCACCGCTTCGACCCGGTCCGATTTGACATCCTGGATGGGCTGATAAACGAGTGAAACGAGATTCTGGCCGATCGCGATCTTCAGCAAGGCCGCAATGTTCTCACTCTCGTCGCTGCTTTGCGGATCGGTTGGATCGAACAGCCGGGCACAATTTCGGCCGCCGGCTTTTGCCAGATAGAGAGCGCGATCGGCCTCGTGGATGATCTTCTCCAGCTTGGCCCCGGTCTGCGTCCTGGTGAATGCGGCGCCAACGCTCACCGTTACGATCGAGACGCCGTCGCGCCGGAGCTCGTGGGTAAGCGCCAGGTTCTCCACCGTGCTGCAAATGGCTTCCGCGATGTTCAGGATCTGCTCTTTTGTCTCCATGCGCGCCAGGACGATGAACTCTTCGCCGCCGTAGCGGCCTATGGAACCATTATACTGTTTGATCATCTCGCTCAGGGCATTGGCGACATGGATCAGGCAGCGGTCGCCTTCCTGATGGCCGTAGCAGTCGTTGAATTTCTTGAAGAAGTCCACGTCGATGAGGATCGCCCCGAAGCTGGTGCCGACCTTTTGCCAATCGCTCCAGTAGTCCCGCAGCTTCTCGTCGATCGCGCGCCGGTTCTCCAGACCTGTAAGCGGATCGGTCCGCGACAATCTCAGCAGGGCCTTGCCGCGTTCGGTCGCCTCATTGTGCTGGATCTTGGCTTCCAGGGCATTCAGAAAGACGTTGTAGCGTTCCTCATTTAGTTTCCAGTTCACATACGAGGTGAACGTGAAACACGAAACATAGAAGGCCCCAAATACCATTTTGTATGTGAGGGTTGAAGGAACAAAGTAGTTTACAATATAAAGTATACATAAAATTACTGCGGAAGTTACGATAGAAAGCTTGAAATTGAACGTAAAGAAAAGATTGGCGCTCATCATGAATATGGTCCCAAAGACCATATAGTAAGAGACACTTTCCTTGTCCGCGCCCATAATCGCCGGACACAGCCAACCAACATAGCCAAAGATAATGGCCCCGGCGCAGGTCACGTCGAGCCATTCCGTCCCGACGCCATGGCGAAGCTGCGCTTCCAGGATCAAAAGCGCGCTCAATCCGACCGTGAAGCGCGCCGTGATCGTATAGGCGGCCACATCCGGGATCAGCAGCAGATCGGTTGCCGAAAACAAGAGATAGATCGCAACCGCGATCCAAAGCCCTGGCCTGGCTTCCCCTCTTCGCGTCGCCTGCGCTTCCGTGCGGTAAAGGGTGCGAAGCTCGTCGGCCCCCAGTTCGTAGCGCGGCTCGTACGGCTCCGCATCAACCGCATCGACCAATACGGATGACAGGTGTTCGTTCATCACAATAGACCCCGTTTGAAAGGGATTTTGTTTCCCGAACTCATTTCCAGCTTCTGCCCCCACGCGGGCCGGCTCCTTGGACGCGACGGCGATTGCGACGCCGGGCAAACAAATGCAATCGCGCAAGACAAGTTTCCGTTAACTCGAACCCGGAATTCGGGCCGAAAGCCGTCTAAAGAGGAACATGGTTGGCGGGAAATTAATCATAACGATAAAATGCCGTCGGCCCGACATTGGCAAAGGGAGCATTCTACGCAATAAGTTAACCGACTGTTAACTATGGAGTGATGGCGTGCAGACCGTTCTTGATGGCAAAAGCTTGATTACTGCCGAGATGCTCGCCGGCACGCTGCCTCGGGGAAAGCTCGAGCATCATGGCGAAGCGTTCGAAACCGCGCGTGCTGAGCTGGCCCTCATTCTCCACGCGACACAGCAGCAGGTCGAACAGGACAAGAACCCGGCCGAGATCGTCGGTCGCTTGCTGTCCTTTCTGAATGGCCTGCATTCCAAGGTTCATCCCGACGTCTGGCATGCGTTGATACCGGTCGCGCAGAACCATCCGATCCTGAAGTATTTTCTCGAGGATCCGCTGACGCACTGGTCCTTCACCAAGCCCAGGGGCTATTCCGGCGACGCGCAGTTGCTTGATTACATCTATTGCGATCCGCATGTGGCAGAGAGCGTGGCCAACGCCTCGGAGATCGGCAAGGCCCTGTACAGCCATACCCAGAACGTACCGTCATGCGTCGCCGCACGGGAGCGGCGCGATCTCTTGACCCGATATGTCGATCAGATCGCGGCCAAGAATGGACCGGAAACCGAGGTCCTGGCGATCGCGGCCGGCCATTTGCGGGAAGCCAATCGTTCGGTCGCCCTGACGGAGGGCCGGCTCAAGCGCTGGGTTGCGCTCGACCAGGACCCCCAGAGCGTTGGGCTTATCGCGCGCGACTTCCAGGGCACCGCGGTCGAAGCCATCGACGGCTCGGTGCGAACCGTGCTCACGCGAGGCCACAAGCTCGGCAAATTCGACTTCATCTATGCCTCCGGCCTTTACGACTACCTCGCCCACAACGTCGCCGTGAAACTCACGAAGACCTGCCTGCAGATGTTGAAGCCGAACGGCACCTTCCTGTTTGCGAACTACGCCGAGGGCACGCCTGACGCCGGCTACCGGGAGACATTCATGGACTGGGTGTTGCTGCTGAGATCGGAGATCGATATGTGGAACATCGTCAATGCCAGCGTCGACCGCAACACCGTCGAGGCGCAGGTGTTCTTCGGCGAGAACCGCAACGTGCTTTATGCCGTCATCGAAAAGCGCGGATAGCGACCGCCTGGACTGCACCAGGCCGGGCGTGCCTTTGGCTTGCACCTCCGGCCGCCTTCCGCTATAGAGCCGCCACCCGCGTAGACACCCTTGGAGGCAACGCGGCGGAAGGCCGCCTTCCCGCATGATCCCGAAAAGTGGATTCCGGTTTTCGGACCAGATCATGCATGGGTATGTCGGCTTTCGACGTTTACGGTCCAGGCACTCTGCCCACCGTGAGCGCTCCAGAACAAACCGAAAGGAAATGCCATGAGCCACGACACTTACGAGCTCAAGGCCGAAGCACGCGAACAGGTCGGTAAGGGGTCCGCCCGTGCAGTTCGCCGCAACGGTAAAGTGCCTGCAGTAATCTATGGTGACAAGCAGCCTCCCCTGGCTATCGCGCTCACCTACAAGGACATCTACTACAAGATCCATGGCGGCGGGTTTCTGACCACGATCGCCACGATCGATGTCGACGGCAAGAAGATCCAGGTCCTGCCGAAGGACTTCCAGCTCGACCCGGTCAAGGATTTCCCTGTCCATGTGGACTTCCTGCGCATCGGCAAGGACACCCAGGTCAATGTCGACGTGCCTGTCCACTTCATCAATGAAGACAAGTCGCCCGGCATCAAGCGCGGCGGCGTGCTCAACATCGTGCGTCACGAAGTCGAGTTCCACTGCCCGGCCAATGCGATCCCGGAATTCATCACCGTCGATCTCACCGGCGCCAACATCGGCGACTCGATCCACATCTCGGCGGTCAAGCTGCCGGCTGGCGTCAAGCCTGTGATCTCCGACCGCGACTTCACCATCGCGACCATTGCCGGTTCGTCGGCGATGAAGCCGGAGACGGAAGAGACGGCTGAAGCGGCTGCACCTGAAGCGGCTCCTGCCGCCGAAGAGAAGTAACTCTTTCACGCCCGGAGCAGGCGATGCTGCTGTTTGCAGGTCTCGGCAATCCGGGCGCGAAATACGCTGACAACCGCCACAATGTCGGTTTCATGGCGGCGGACGCAATCGCCCGCCGCCATTCCTTTTCGCCTTGGTCGAAGAAATTCCAGGGCCTGATTTCCGAGGGCACGCTCGGCGGCGAAAAAATCGTCCTGATCAAGCCGCAGACCTTCATGAACCTGTCCGGCCAGTCGGTCGGCGAAGCACTGCGCTTCTACAAGCTCGAGCTTTCCGCGCTCACCGTCTTCTATGACGAGATCGACCTTGCCGAAGGCAAGCTGCGCATAAAGACTGGCGGCGGTGCCGGCGGCCATAACGGCATTCGCTCGATCGACGGCCATGTCGGCAACGCCTATCGCCGCGTACGCATCGGCGTCGGCCATCCCGGCGTCAAGGAAATGGTCCAGCACCATGTGCTCGGCGATTTCGACAAGGCCGACCGCGAATGGCTCGACCCGCTGCTCGACGCGATCGCCGACAACGCCGCCATGATCGCCAAGGGCGACGAGTCCGGCTTCATGAACAAGACCAGCCTCGCCGTCCAGGGCAAGGCCGGCTCGCAACCGGAAAAGCCGGCACCGAAGCAGCCGGCGCAGAAGCAGCAAAGTCACGTCCGCCAAGCACGGCCTCAACAGCCGGTGGTCAAGCTGCCGGAAAGCGGTCCAATGGCCGCCATGCTGAAGAAGCTGTTCGGCGGCAAGGACTGAGCATCAAGGGGACCGAAGGGCTTGACGTTGATCACCCCTATCGCCCATAGCCCTGATCAAATTTCTATTTTCCCGATAGGACCGAACAAAAATGGGTTTCAAATGCGGCATCGTTGGCTTGCCCAACGTCGGCAAGTCGACGCTTTTCAACGCGTTGACCAGAACGGCTGCGGCGCAAGCCGCCAACTATCCATTCTGCACCATCGAACCGAACACCGGCGAGGTGGCGGTGCCAGATCCGCGCCTGCAGAAGATCGCCGCGATCGCCAAGTCGAAGGAGATCATCCCGACCCGCATATCCTTCGTCGACATTGCCGGTCTGGTGCGCGGTGCCTCGAAGGGCGAAGGGCTGGGCAACCAGTTTCTCGCCAACATCCGTGAGGTCGACGCCATCGTGCATGTGCTGCGCTGCTTCGAGGATGACGACATCACCCATGTCGAGGGCCGCATCGACCCCGTCGCCGATGCCGAGACGGTCGAGACCGAGCTGATGCTCGCCGACCTCGACAGCCTCGAACGCCGCATCGTGCAATTCCGCAAGCGCGCCGGCAGCAAGGACAAGGAAGCGACGACCGTGCTGCCGCTGATGGAGGCAGCGCTCGAACTGCTGCAGGCCGGCAAGCCGACCCGCATTCTGCTCAAGGGTATTTCGCCCGAAGATTTGCGCATCCTGCAGGGCTTGAACCTTCTGACCTCGCATCCCGTGCTCTATGTCTGCAATGTCGCCGAGGCCGACGCCGCCACCGGCAACGAGCACACCAGTGCCGTGGAAAACATGGCCACCGCCCAAGGCGCCGGCACCGTGGTGATCTCGGCGGCGATCGAGGCGGAAGTCGCCCAGCTCTCCGACGAGGAAGAAATGGAATTCCTGTCGTCGCTGGGCCTCGACGAACCCGGCCTGAACAAGGTCATCCGCGCCGGCTACGACCTGTTGCATCTCATCACCTATTTCACCGCCGGGCCGAAGGAGACGCGCGCCTGGACCATCCATAAGGGCGACAAGGCGCCACAGGCCGCCGGTGTCATCCACACCGATTTCGAGCGCGGCTTCATCCGCGCCCAGACCATCTCCTACAACGACTTCGTCACACTGGGCGGCGAAGTGGCGGCCAAGGAAGCCGGCAAGGCGCGTGACGAAGGCAAGGAATATGTCGTCCAGGACGGCGACGTGCTGTTGTTCAAGTTCAACACCTGATGTGACGGATGTCACGCCGCCGTGGCGGCGTGATCAGCGCCCTCTCCGGCTAGCCCGGGAAAACCAGCTATTGCCCAACTACCCTCCGGCCACTCACCCAGACCGTGGCGATGTTGGCCCGCGCTGCGTTGAGCACGATCTTCTGGAATATCTCCTCAAGCGTATCGTCGGCCATGCCGATGTGGATGTTCGATGCCCTGGCGCTGGTGTCGATCAGCAGCGCGTCAAACTCATAGCCGACGCGAAAATTGCCCGTCGGCAGATCAAGTGCTTCCGCACCGCCGGCGGTCGCCAGCCAGAACGCCTCCTGGTGCGTGATGGGTTCGCCGGGCGCACCGCGTTGCTCCGGCGGCAGGCCGGCATGCACACCGCTTTGCAGCGTCCTCGACGCTGACAATGCATGTCGGCAGCCATCGAACAGTGACGGGCTGTAGCCTCCGGAAATGTCGGTTCCGAGCCCGACGTGCATGTGCCGGTCAAGTGCTGCGCGCAGCGGAAATGCGGCATTGGCGAAATAGAAATTGGACAGCGGGCAATGGGCAACAGCCGCGCCCCTCTCCTCTATGAGGTCCATATCCTGCTCATCGATGAAATTCGAATGCGCCAGGATCGTATGCCGGGTGAGCAGGCCGAAACCATCAAGGCTTGCCGCATCGGTGCGGCCGAAGCGCGTCTCGACGAACTGCTTTGCCCAGTCGCTCTCCGAGCAATGCGTCTGCACGTGGCAGCCGAATTCGGTTGCCAGCTCGCCGAGTCCTTGCAGCGCCGCATCCGTGCAGCTTGGGATGAAGCGCGGTGTGATCGCCGGCTGGACGAGCGGCCTGTCGCGCGGATCCAGCGACTTGACCGCCTCGATGAACCGTCTGGTGTCCGATACCGCGCTTGCCGCATCGGCATCGCGGTAGAAAGGTGGACACTGCTCTGGATCGTCCATCACCACCTTGCCGACGAGCGCGCGTTGACCCTTCTCAAGACAGGTCTCGGCAAGCGCCAGGCTCGCGTCAACATGGACCGTGGCGAAATAGAGCGCCGTGGTGGTTCCGTTGGCCAGCAGGTTATCGACCAGATCGGCATAGACCTCGCGGGCATAATCGACATCCGCATAGCGGGCTTCGAGCGGAAAGGTGTATTTCTGCAGCCAGACTTCGAGCGGCACATCCAGCGCCTTGCCCATCTGCGGCCATTGCGGCGCATGGATATGCAGGTCGATGAGACCGGGCAGCAGGAATTGGCCATTGGCAAGCTCAACAAGCGTGCCCGCCAGGCGGGCAGCGTTCTGCCTGACCTCGTACTCGCGATGATCCGGCGCCAGCATTTCCGCGATGCGCCCCTGTGCATCGACGCTGAACAGATGGTCCTTCAGCACCTCCAGCCTGCCGCGTTGGGGCGTGTGGAAGGCGGTGCCGAGCAGCGTGAAGGGTTCTCTCGTCATTGCGGCTCCGGTTTGGCTAACGGTCTGCTTGGCCTACAAAAAAACAGTTGGCAAATGTTGTGGCCGCTGTCCTTCGGCACCGACTGATCCCATGATCGAGCGGGAATTTCCAGAGGGGTCAGAAGGGGAACGGTACATGGAACGCGTTGCGTCAGAGATCACATTGATTGCCCAACCGGACGATCCGCTGCCATGGGGCAAGGCAGCGCTGCTCGGCCTCCAGCATGTACTGGCGATGGACGTCTACATCGTGCCGTTTATCATCGCATCGGTGCTCGCCTTCAGCGTCGGCGATGCCGGCGCCTTTATCCAGTCCGCATTCGTGGCCGCAGGCATTGCCACACTGATCCAGTCGCAGCTTTTGATGCGGCTGCCGGTCGTCCAGGGGCCGTCCTTCGTCCCGATCGGCGCGGTGCTGGCCATCGCCTTCGGAGCAGGCGGCGGCGTTGGCGGTCTCTCCGCCGTGGTCGGAGCGCTCATTCCGGGCGCCATACTGGTCATCCTGCTCGGTTCGCCGACAAGAATCTTCCATCGCCTCGTCAACCGCTTCGTACCGCCCATCGTCGGCGGTGCGATCATCATCGTCGTCGGCGTCGCCTTGATGCCGGTGGCGCTCAAGGAGAGCGTGTTCGCGGTCCACGGCACCGCCACGGTCGGCGGCAACATCGTCCTCGCTTTTATCGCCGCTGCCTTCCTCGTCGGCTGCATGCTGACCGGCATGGCACTTGGCGCGAAGGGCGCCTGGCTGCGCCTGCTGTCCGTGATCATCGCCCTGGTGGCAGGCAGCGTGGCCGCCGCCTTCATGGGCCAGTTGAACATGGCGGGCGTTGCGGACGCGACATGGTTTTCCATGCCGCGAATCGCCTTCCTCAATCTCGACGTGACGTTCTCGCTGTCGGCGACACTGACGATGCTGATCGTCTATATCGTCGTTCTCGCCGAAACCACCGGCACCTGGTTCGCCGTCGGCGCCGTCATCGACAAGCCGCTGTCGGACGAGCAGCTCGACAAGGGCGCGACAGGTGAAGGCCTCGGCTGCCTGGTCAGCGCGCTGCTGTGCAGCACCCCGGTGACCGGCTATTCGTCCAATGCCGGCATCATTGCCATCACCGGCATTGCCAGCCGCGCCGCCTTTGCCGCCGCCGGCATCTTCCTGGTGCTGTTCGGGCTGATCGGCAAGCTTTCGGCGGTCATCGCCTCGATACCGGGGCCTGTCATCGGCGGCGTTTTCGGCGTCCTCTGCGTCGTCATCGCCATGAACGGTTTCCGCGTCGTGCGCGGTACACCCCTGACCGAGCGCAACATGCTGGTCATCGGTCTGCCGATCCTGATGGCGCTGTTTGCCACGCTGGCGCCGCCGGATTTCGTCAAGACGCTCCCCGACCTCGTGCAGTACATCCTCGGCTCATCGATCGCCTTCGGCGCCGTCTGGGCCATCGTGCTGCACCAGATCCTGCCAAACTCCCGGTAGACGTATCCTAAGATGGCGGGCGGCAATGTGCCGTCCGCTATCTCTCTGCATCGTTGACAGCACTTGCCGTTGACCTGTTTTGCGGGCGGCATGGCCTGCCTTGACCTTGTCACATCACGGGTCTAATCGGCTGGGGCACGCGGTCGGCGCTTTCGGCGAAAGTGTCCGTCTCGTGCAATCCAACACGACGCGTCAATCCGAACGCACCCTTTGACCCCAGCAAGGGATATCAGGCGATGATCAAGGCCTTCGTCGTGGACAATGACCGCCTGCGCGTCGTCGACGATCTCCTGGCAAACAGCGAGACCATCGTCTGGGCGGACCTGTTCAACCCGACAAAGGAAGAGGAAGCGACGATCGAGAGCTGGCTCGGCGTTGCCATTCCGACGCGCGAGGAGATGGAGGAGATCGAGATTTCGAGCCGCCTCTATGTCGAGGACGGCGCCTACTTCATGACCGCCACCCTGCCCGCCCAGACCGAGGTCGACGATCCCTTGATGTCGCCGGTCACCTTCGTGCTCGCCGGCACAAGGCTGATCACGGTGCGCTACCACGAGCCGAAGGCCTTCAAGACCTTTCCGCAGCGCGCCGAGAAGGTGGCGACCGGCTGCACCAGCGGCGACACCATCCTGATCGGCTTGCTGGAGGCGATCGTCGACCGTCTCGCCGACATTCTGGAACGCGCCGGCCGCGACATCGAGGCGATCTCGCGCGATATATTCGAGGCGCGGTCGACCAAGGTTTCCAAGCGCAACCGTGATTTCCAGGAGTTGCTGAAAGCCATCGGCCGCAAGGAGGACATCGCGTCTTCGATCCGCGACAGCCTGATCTCTCTGCAGCGGCTGGCAGGCTTCTTCGCCCATGCCTCGACCCGCACCAAGATGAGCAAGGACACCAAGGCGCGCATCAAGACGCTGTCGCGCGATGTGCTGTCGCTCGCCGACCACGCCACCTTCCTGTCGCAGAAGATCTCCTTCCTGCTCGACGCCACCCTCGGCATGATCTCGATCGAGCAGAACGCCATCATCAAGATCTTCTCGGTCGCCGCCGTCATCTTCCTGCCGCCGACTTTGGTCGCCTCGATCTACGGCATGAATTTCGACGTCATCCCCGAGTTGAAATGGGAGCTTGGCTATCCCTTCGCCATCGCCATGATGGTGCTGTCGGCGATCCTGCCCTTCTGGTACTTCCGCCGCCGCGGCTGGCTCTGAGTGGCCCTGTCGATCGGCTGCCACAGGCTGGCGCAGTAGAAATCGCTTGACCAAACGAACGCCGGCCTGCATCCGGAAACCCCGATCCTGGGGATCGTGGGTCGACAAGCCGGATTCCAGACCATGACTGCAGAGATAAAAACATGGGCCTATGAGGACTTCATCGAGGGCGCATCGATCGACCTCGGCTCGAAGCTCGTGAGTGCCGCCGAGATCGTCGAATTCGCCGGAGAATTCGACCCGCAGCCGATGCATCTCGACGAGGAAGCCGGTAAGGCCAGCATCCTCGGCGGGCTGGCAGCGTCGGGCTGGCACACCTGCGCAATGTTCATGCGCATGCTGTGCGATGCGTTCCTGCTGGACTCGACCTGCCAGGGCGCGCCCGGAGTCGATCAGGTCAAATGGAAGAAGCCGGTCCTGGCCGGCGACCAACTGACCGGCACCCTGATGGTTATTGCCAAGCGCCTGTCGAAATCGAAGCCGCAACTCGGCTTCGTCACCATGCGCAGCGAACTGTTCAACCAGCGTGGCGAAAGCGTCTTCGAGCTCGAGAACTCCGTCATGTTCCTCACGCGCGATGCCGCGGGGAGCCAAGCATGACACTGGACGAGTTCTTCCGTATCGGCACCACCGTCACGCTCGGCTCGCACTCATTCGAGCCCGAGGCGATCAAGGCCTTCGCCCGTAAGTACGACCCGCAAATCTTCCATATCGACGAGGAGGCCGCGAAGAAAAGTGTGCTCGGCGGCCTCTGCGCGTCCGGCTGGCACACGGCCGCGACCTGGATGAAACTCAATCTGGAAAACCGTATGGACGCCGAGATCGCTGCGTGGAGCGGTCCCGGTCCAGTGCCGGAATTCGGTCCCTCGCCCGGCTTCAAGAACCTGAAATGGCTGAAGCCGGTCTATGCCGGGCAAACCATCACCTTCACGCGCACCGCGCTGTCGCACCGCCCAATCGCCTCACGCCCCGGCTGGCGGCTGCTGGCGCTGCGTTCGGAAGCTTTCGATTCCACCGGCGACAAGGTGCTCGAGTTCGAAAGCGCCGTTCTGGTGAAGGCCGAGTAACGCCACTTTCCCTCTCCCTTCTTGTAGGAGAAGGGAGAGCACTCCTCAATGTCCTTCGAACCCTATCAGCGTTCTGACCGGCACACCGAGGGCTTCGAGCTTGGCGCGGCCGCCGAGGTCCGGCAGGTCGATGACAAAACAGGCAGCGAGGATGTCGGCGCCGATCTGGCGCAGAAGTTTGACCGCGGCTTCAGCCGTTCCGCCGGTGGCGATCAGATCGTCGACAAGGATCACCTTCTCGCCCGGAGCAACGCCGTCCTTGTGCATCTCCATCTCGTCCAGCCCATATTCCAGGCTATAGGCGACGCGCACCGTTTCGTAGGGCAGCTTGCCCTTCTTGCGGATCGGCACGAAACCGGCCGAGAGCTGATGGGCGACGGCGCCGCCAAGGATGAATCCACGTGCCTCGATGCCGGCGATCTTGTCGATCTTCTGGCCGGCATAGGGATGCACCAGTTCGTCGATGGCGCGGCGGAAGGCGCGCGCATTGCCGAGCAGCGTGGTGATGTCGCGAAACAGGATGCCGGGCTTGGGATAATCCGGAATGGTGCGGATCGCGGCGAGCAATGTGTCTTCGAGGGAGGATTTCATGGGTCGAGATTACCTGAAACGGACGTTCTTGCGCGACAATTGTTCGATCGAACTGCAGCCCATCAGCTTCATGCCGCGTTCGATCTCGACCCGCATCTGCTCAAGCGCCCGTTCGACGCCGGGCTGGCCTGCCGCCGCGAGCGGGAACAGATAGTAGCGTCCGACGCCGACGGCCTTGGCACCGAGCGACAGCGCCTTCAGCACATGGGTGCCGCGCTGCACGCCGCCATCCATGATGACGTCGATCCTGTCGCCAACGGCGTCGACGATCTCGGCAAGCTGATCGAACGCCGCCCGCGAGCCATCCAGCTGCCGCCCGCCATGGTTCGACAGCACAATGCCGCTGCAGCCGATGTCGACGGCGCGTCTTGCATCCTCCACCGATATGACGCCCTTGAGGCAGAACGGACCCGACCAAAGCTTGACCATCTCGGCCACGTCGTCCCACGTCATCGACGGGTCTAGCATCTCGGTGAAGTAGCGGCTGATCGACATCGTGCCGCCACCCATGTCGACATGCTCGTCGAGCTGCGGCAGCTTGAACCCCTCATGGGTGAAATAATTGATCGCCCAGGCCGGCTTGAGCGCGAACTGCGCCATTCCGGCGAGATTGAGCTTGAAGGGAATGGCAAAGCCGGTGCGTTTGTCGCGCTCGCGGTTTCCCCCGGTGATGCTGTCGACGGTCAGCATCATCACCTCGACGCCGACCGCCTTTGCGCGCTGCATCATCGCCCGGTTAAGACCTCGGTCCCGGTGGAAATAGAACTGGTAGACCTGTGGGCTGCTGCTGATGCCGCGCGCCTCCTCGAGGCTGACGGTGCCAAGCGAGGAGACGCCGAACATGGTGCCGTATTTGGCGGCGGCCCTGGCGACCGCGCGCTCACCCTGATGGTGGAACAGGCGCTGCAAGGCGGTCGGCGAGCAATAGAACGGCATCGCCAGCTTCTGGCCCATGACCGTCACCGACATGTCGACCTCGCTCACTCCGCGCAGCACGTTGGGAACAAGGTCGCAGGTCTCGAAGCTTTCGGTGTTGCGGCGATAGGTGACCTCATCGTCGGCCGCGCCGTCGATGTAGTTGAAGATCGGCCCGGGCAGCCGCTGCTGTGCCATCCGCCGGAAATCGGAAAAGTTGTGACAGTCGCTGAGCCGCATCATCGAATTCCAAAGGCCATGGCGGGACGAGCTTCTCGCCACCGTTCGATGCGTCGAATATCAACCTGATGCCGCCATGCCAACGGACTAATTGCCGAACTTTCGCTTGAGCACGAGCGTTAACAAAAAAGGAGCGCCTTAAGCGCCCCTTCCCGTCTAAATCCGGCTGACGAGGATTACATGCCGAGATCGGAACGAAGCTCGGCCCTGGCCACTTCATATTCAGCCTTGAAGTCGTCCCGGTTGAGCAGGACCGCGGCAATAACGCTGCCGGAAATCTTGCCCATCTCGACGTCGGACGCATAGTGGATGCCGCCGACCTCGCGGTTGTGGGCGTATTCGGCCGCACGCGCCATGATCTCGGCGCGCTTTTCCGGGACCATGTCGGACAGGATGATGCCCATCATCGTGCCTACGGTGGCATGGCCGGACGGCCAGGAACCGGAGCTCGACAGCTTGACCGCCGGCTTGACGAGATCGCTGAGCTGATGCGGGCGCGGGCGCTTCCAGACATCCTTGGCCGGGTCGACTACAGCCCCTTCGGTAGCCACCACGCGATCGAAGAAAGCGCTGAATTTCGGCAGCGTTTCCTTGTTGAATTTCGGCCCCATGACGTCGGCAAAGCGCCAGACATTCTCCTCGGCATCAGCCACCGCGCTGGCGACCATCTCCGGGGTGCGCGTCACCTGCAGCGTCAGCACCTCGCCGAGTTCGGCCTTGGTCTGCGCCGAATCGTTTGCCGGCGGCGGCGGCAGGATCATCGTCAGGTCGACGTCCTTGTTGGTGACGAAGGGCTGGGCGTCTTCCGCTTGCGCTGCCGAGCCGAGGATGAGCAGCAACAGGCCTGCCGCGAGCGATGCGTATCTTTTCATGAATGCGATCCTTTGATGAGAGCAGCACAGGATCGCCGGATGCGATGACGGCCATGTGACATGACCAGCCTCCGGAAATGCAAAAGGGCGCCTCTCGGCGCCCTTCGCGATCACTTGATTGTATGGCCTAGTGGGCCACGCCTTCCCACACCTTGCGCTTGGTGAGATAGACCAGCGCGCCGAACAAAAGCAGGAACACCAGAACGCGAAAACCGGTCTTCTTGCGGTCTTCCATATGCGGCTCGGCCGCCCACGCCAGGAAGGCGGAGACGTCGCGGGAATACTGGTCGACGGTCTGCGGCGCACCGTCATCATAGGTCACCTGGCCGTCGGAGAGCGGCTTGGGCATTTTCAGCGACACGCCGGACATGAAGTACGGATTGTAGTGGGTGCCTTCCGGGATCACCATGCCGGCCGGCGGCGTCTGGTCGTAGCCGGTCAGCAGCGAGTGGATATAGTCGGGACCGCCGGCATCGTATTGTGTGAAGATGTCGAAGACGAATTGCGGAAAGCCGCGCTCGACGCCGCGCGCCTTGGCCAGCAGCGACATGTCGGGCGGGGCAGCGCCGCCATTGGAAGCAGCAGCCGCTTCCTCATTGGCGAAGGGCGGCGGGAAATGGTCGGACGGCTTGCCGGGACGGTCGAACATGTCGCCGGCATCGTTGGGGCCGTCATGGATTGTGTACTCGGCCGACAGCGTCTTGATCTGCGCATCGGAATAGCCGAGGTCCGACAGCGTGCGGAACGCCACCAGGTTCATCGAATGGCAGGCCGAGCAGACTTCCTTGTAGACCTTGAGGCCGCGCTGCAACTGCGCCTTGTCGTAAGTGCCGAATGGGCCGGTGAAACTCCAGTCCATTTCCTTTGGCTCGTCGATCGGGAAATGCGTCGGATTGGCCACATTGTGTGCCTCTTCGGCGGCGATCGCCCGAGTGCCCGCGGCCCCAGCGGCGACCGCCACGAGGCCGATCAGCGCCAGCGAGGTGAGAATCTTTTTCATGCCAAATCCCCTTAGATTCTCTACCCGCTCAGCCTTTGGTTTCCGGAGCCGCCGTAGCGCCCGCCGGATGTCCGCTGCCGCCCTTGTTCTTCTCGAGCACCGCCTCGGTGATCGAGTTCGGCAGCCGTCGCGGCGTCTCGATCAGGCCGAGCACCGGCAGCGCGATCAGGAAGAAGGCGAAGTAGAACAATGTCGCCATCTGCGCCATGAACACATAGCTGCCTTCGGCCGGCTGCGAGCCCAGCCAGCCAAGCAGGATGGCATCGGCCACGAACAACCAGAAGAACAGCTTGTACCAGGGCCGGTAAACGGCCGAGCGTACCTTCGAAGTGTCGAGCCACGGCACCAGGAACAACATGACGATGGCGCCGAACATGCACAGCACGCCGCCGAGCTTGGAGTTGATCGGCCCGACATTGAAGGTGATGGCGCGCAGGATCGCGTAGAACGGCAGGAAGTACCATTCGGGCACGATGTGGGCCGGCGTCTTCAGCGGGTTGGCGACGATGTAGTTGTCGGGATGGCCGAGATAGTTCGGCAGGTAGAAGACGAAATAAGCGAAGAAGAACAGGAACACGATCATGCCGAACGCGTCCTTGATGGTCGCGTAGGGGGTGAAGGCGACAGTGTCGGTCTTCGACTTGACCTCGATACCCGTCGGGTTCGACTGGCCCACGACATGCAGCGCCCAGATGTGCAAAACGACGACGCCGGCAATCATGAACGGCAACAGATAGTGCAGCGCAAAGAAACGGTTCAGCGTCGGGTTGTCGACGGCAAAGCCGCCGAGCAGCAGCTGCTGAATCCAGTCGCCGACCAGCGGAATGGCGCTGAAGAAGCCGGTGATGACGGTGGCGCCCCAGAAGCTCATCTGGCCCCATGGCAGCACGTAGCCCATGAAACCGGTCGCCATCATCAGGAGATAGATGATGCAGCCGAGGATCCAGAGCAGTTCGCGCGGCGCCTTGTAGGAGCCGTAATAGAGGCCACGGAAGATGTGGATGTAGACGGCGACGAAGAAGAACGAGGCGCCGTTCGAATGCATGTAGCGCAGCAGCCAGCCGGAATTCACGTCGCGCATGATCTTCTCGACCGAGCCGAAGGCCAGATTGGTGTCAGCCGTGTAATGCATGGCCAGCACGATGCCGGTCAGGATCTGCGCCACCAGCATGATCGAAAGGATGCCGCCAAAGGTCCACGCATAGTTGAGGTTGCGCGGCACCGGATAGGCAACGAAGCTGTCATAGACCAGCCGCGGCAGCGGCATGCGGGCGTCGAACCAGCGTCCGAGACCGGTTTTGGGCGTATAGGTCGAGTGTCCCTCGCTCATCGAAATATCCCCTGCCTCAACCGATAAGGATCTTGGTATCGGAAATGAACTTGAATACCGGAACCGCCATGTTCTCAGGCGCCGGGCCTTTGCGGATGCGGCCGGCCGTATCGTATTGCGAACCGTGGCACGGGCAGAACCAGCCGCCGAAATCGCCTTCCTGGCCAAGCGGAATGCAGCCGAGATGCGTGCAGACCTGAACCATCACCATCCAGGCCTCCTTGCCGGGCGTGGTGCGATTGGCGTCGGTCGCCGGCGCATCGGACGGCAGATTGGCGTTGCGGGCGATCGGATCCTTGAGATCGGCGAGATTGACAGCCTCGCCGTCCTTCATTTCCTGTTCGGTGCGGTTGCGGACCACGACCGGCTTGCCGCGCCACTTGACGATCAGCGACATGCCCGGCGTCAGCGAGGCGACGTCGACTTCGACGGAAGCGAGCGCCAGCGTCGAGGCATCGGGGCGCATCTGGTCGATGAACGGCCACGCGAAAGCACCCGCGCCGACCACTGCGGCCATGCCGGTGGCGACGTAGAGAAAATCACGACGGTTGGGATCCTGGGTGTCGGTTGCGCTCACGGGTGCCTGATCCTTTCGCCTCTTCCGTGCCGGTGGCTGAGCCTTGTTCCCCGCTCAATTACGCCAACCCGACAGCGCATGGCGAACAGGCTTGCGAATTCCTCCGGCATTTGGACTTCGGTTTATGCGTGAAGCCCGTTTTTGTCCAGACGGGTGAAGGCACAAGGGCAGATTGTCGCGGGCGTTCCGCACAGCGATGAATTTGACGTGCTTGGCTAAATGTAGCAATATGTCTACATCTACTCGACGGAGGTGCTGAAATGAACATCTCAACGAAGACGATCACCATCATGTCGAGCCGTGAATTCAACCAGGACACGGCGCTTGCGAAGCGGGCTGCCAGGAACGGACCGGTTATCATCACCGATCGCGGCAAGCCTTCCCATGTGCTGATTTCGATGGAGGAATACGAGCGGTTGGAGAAGAAGCCGAGAAGCCTCGCGGACGCGATTGCCGACGATCGCCCCGAAGCAGACTTCGACTGGGAACCACCTCGCCTGGAAGGACCGTTTTTCAAGATTCCCGATCTCGACTGATGTTTATTCTCGACACCAATGTCGTTTCGAATCTGCGTCGTCGGGACAAGGCCGATCGCAACGTTTTAGCCTGGTCTGAGACCCACGACGTCGCCAGCTTTTTCATGTCGGTGATTTCGATCCTGGAACTCGAAATCGGAACACTGTTGTTGTCGAGGAAGGACACCCGCCAGGCCGCCATGTACCGTGAGTGGTTGGATCAAATACTAATTCCACAGTTCGACGACCGGATACTGAGCATAGACACGGCCGTTGTCGTGCGTTGCGCAAACCTCCACGTTCCTGACCCTAAGCCGGAACGCGATGCTCTCATTGCCGCCAGCGCGCTTGTCAATAATTTGACAGTCGTGACACGCAATACCAAGGATTTTGAGGGCACCGGGGTGAAGCTTTTCAACCCCTGGATACCCGCGAAGGGCTAGATAGCCAGGGCACAAATCATAGACCGCGACACCTGGTCTGTTCGCTCCGACCATTGGAAGGGCGAATTGCAATGTGGCGCCTACGGCTCTCCTGCCTGATCTTCAACTATCTGCCTGGCGTCGGAGGCGGCCCCGCCTGCATACACATCCCTACGCTGAGATCTTCATCATTCGCCAGGGCACCGGCCTGTTCACCGTCGGCGACCAGGAGATCGAGGCATCCGCCGGCCAGATCCTGATCGTGCCGCCCAATACGCCGCACAAATTCACCAATCTCGGCCCAGGCCCGCCGGAGACGACCGACATCCACGAGAATGGCAGCTTCATCACCGAATGGCTTGAGTAGACCATGATCCCGAAAAGTGGGAACCGGTTTTCGGAATAAGATCATGGTCCAACAAAAGAGAGTTATTTCGCGCCGAGCCTGGCCAGCACCGCTTTCGGGATGTTGTATTCACGAATGACGGTATCGTGCTTGCGCAAGCCGCACAGCTCGCGCTGGATGAAATAGCCATGCACCGCCTCGGCGGCATCCTTGAGCAGCCGGGGGCGCAGTTGCTCGTCGGCATTGTCGCGCAGCCTGGCCAACGTTTCCTCTACCCGCTGGCCGGCGCGGCCAAGTGCTGCCGCCTTTTCCGCCAATATTTCATGGCCGAGCGCGTCGAAGGCGGCTTCCGCGGACGAGGCGCCGGCTAGATGAGATGGCGGACGCAAGGACATTTCAGCTTCCTTTCCCGAAGACCATGCGGTGTGTGACGAATTCTTCGCCTTCCACGCGCTGAAAGCCAAGCCGTTCGTAGAAACCGAAGGCTTCTTGCGGCGCGCGGGTGTTCAGCACGGCGAAATGGTGACGTGCCCTGTCGATAACGGTCTCGACCAGCATCCGGCCAAGACCGTTGCGACGGTGGCGCGCACTGACGAACAGGTGCCGGACCCGGCCGTGGCCCCTGGCCTCGAAATAGGGATCGATGTTCAGCCCGCACACGCCGGCGAGTTCCCGGCCATTCCAGGCTCCGTAGAGTGCCTCGCCGCGCTTCAAGAACTTGTTACGGCCGCTAGCCCAGCCATCCGCCAGGCGCACCAGCATCCAGTAGCCCCCAAACCGGCTTTCCTGCTTCAGCGCGTCGAAGGCCGGCGTGGTTGGCCGGAGCCGCTTGAGCACATAGCTCACTCCGGGGCCGATCTCTGGAATGACCTCTGCCGATCCAACCATGCCCTACTCCGCAGGCCGCGTCTCTTCGAGCACGCTGTCCTCGTGATAGAGAAAACCGCCGGACTGCCGCTTCCACAGCCGCGCATAGAGCCCGTCGAGCGCCACCAGCTGGTCATGCGTGCCTTGCTCGACGATGCGGCCGCCGTCGAGCACCACCAGCCGGTCGAGTGCTGCGATCGTCGACAGCCGGTGGGCGATGGCGATGACCGTCTTGTTCTCCATCAGCCGCGTCAGATTCTCCTGGATTGCCGCCTCGATATCCGAATCGAGCGCCGAGGTCGCCTCGTCGAGGATCAGGATCGGCGCGTCCTTCAGGAAGACACGGGCGATCGCCACGCGCTGGCGCTGGCCGCCCGACAGTTTGACGCCGCGCTCGCCGACAAAGGCCTCGTAGCCGGCGCGGTCCCTGTTGTCGCGCAAGGTCAGGATGAACTCGTGCGCCTCGGCCTTTTTCGCCGCCGCGATCACCTCCGCATCGGTCGCGTCAGGCATGCCGAGCTTGATGTTGTCGCGCAGCGAACGGTGGAACAGCGCCGTGTCCTGGCTGACGACGCCGATATTGGCGCGCAGCGAATTTTGCGTGACTTTGGCGACATCCTGGCCATCGATGGTGATCGACCCGCTCTCCAGATCGTAGAGCCGCAGGATCAGATTGGCGAGGGTCGTCTTGCCCGCGCCAGACGGTCCGACCAGCCCGACCTTCTCGCCCGGCTTGACGACAAGGTCGATGCCGTTCAGTACGCCGAAACCTTTGCCGTAATGGAACTCGACGTTCTTCACCTCGATACGCCCGCCTGCCACCACGAGTTCCTTGGCGTCGGGCGCATCCGTGAGGCCGAGCGGCTGCGAAATCAGCGCCTTGGAGTTCTCCAGCACGCCGAGGTTTCGCAAGATGCTGTTGAGCTGCATCATCAGCCGGCCAAGCAGCATGTTGAGCCGCAGCACCAGCGACAGGGTGAAGGCGACAGCGCCGACGGTGATCGAGCCCTCGACCCAGAGATAGACGGCAAAACAGCCGATCGCCGTGATCATGATGCCCGACAGCGTCGTCAGCGCCATGCGCACGCCGGTCAGCCGGCGGGTGAACGGGCGCAATGCGTCGAGGTAGATGTCGAAACCGTTCCTGATGTAGCGGTCGTCGCCATCGGCCGAGAACAGTTTCAGCGTCTGCACGTTGGAATAGGAATCGACAATGCGGCCGGTGATCATCGAGCCGGCCTCGGCTGTTTCCTCGGCATGCTTGCGGATTGCCGGCAGATAGAGCTTGGCCAGCCAAGCGAAAGCGGAAATCCAGATCACCACCAGCACCGCCAGCCTGAGATCGAGGCCTGCGACCAGCGCCAGCGTCGTCACCGTATAGACGATCATGAACCAGACGACCTCGATGAAGCTTTCCATCAGGTCGCCGGTGGCCTGGCCCGCCTGCCAGACCTTTGTTGCGATGCGGCCGGCGAAATCGTTCTGGAAGAAGGCGTAGGACTGGCGCGAGACATGCCGGTGCGCCTGCCAGCGCACCAGATTGTAGAAGCCGGGCGTGATCGTCTGTTCGTCGACCAGCGCCGAAAGGCCGACGACGACGGTGCGGATGACCAGCACCACCACGGCCATGAAAACCAGTTCAGGGCCTGCGGCGGCCCACAGTGCGTGCCAACTGCGCTCGGCGGGAAGCTGGTCGAGAATATCGACCAGCCGCCCGACGAAGTAGAACAGGCCGGCCTCGACCAGCGGCGCGATGCCGCCGATGACCAGCATGGCGAAGAAGGCGAACTTCGCCTGGCCGACATAGTGCCAGAGAAAGCCGCCGACGCTGGTCGGTGGCCGAAGATTCGCTGGCTCCCTGAACGGATAGACCCAGTTCTCGAACCAGCGATAGACGGCTGTCATCATGCGGCGGCCATCATTCTGCGGCTTGCCCCTTTGCAAGTGCGTCGTTGGCGGCGTCGGCGGGACCGTCCTCAAGCAGGAACCCGCCCGACTGGCGCTGCCAGAGCTGCGCGTAGAGCCCGCCCTTGGCGACGAGTTCCTCGTGCGAACCTTCCTCGATGACACGACCCTTGTCCATCACCACCAGCCTGTCCATCGCCGCGATGGTCGACAGCCGGTGCGCTATGGCGATGACGGTTTTGCCTTGCATGAGCTTGTAGAGATTCTCTTGGATCGCCGCCTCGGCTTCGGAATCAAGCGCCGAAGTCGCTTCGTCAAGGATAAGTATAGGTGCGTCCTTCAACATAACGCGAGCAATGGCGACGCGTTGCCGCTGGCCGCCGGACAATTTGACGCCGCGGTCACCGACATGGGCATCGAAGCCCTTGCGGCCGCTGGCATCCGAAAGCCCGCCGATGAAATCCAGCGCCTCGGCGCGGCGCGCCGCCTCGACAAGCATCTCGTCGGTGGCATCGGGCCGGCCATAAAGGATGTTCTCGCGCACCGAACGATGCAGCAGCGAGGTGTCCTGCGTGACCATGCCGATCTGCGCACGCAGCGAATCCTGCTTCACACCGGCGATCTCCTGGCCGTCGATCAATATCTGCCCGGCTTCGAGGTCGTAGAAGCGCAGCAACAGGTTGACCAGCGTCGACTTGCCGGCGCCGGAACGGCCGACGATGCCGACCTTCTCGCCCGGTTTCACCGCCAGCGACAGGCCTTCAATCACACCCTTCTGCTTGCCGTAGTGGAAGCGAATGTCCTCAAAGCGGATCTCACCCCTGGAAACGCTGATCTCCTTCGCGTCCGGCCTGTCCTCGACAAGGCGCGGCAGCGAGATTGAGGCGATGCCGTCCTGCACCGTGCCGATGTTCTCGAACAGGCCCGACATTTCCCACATGATCCATTGCGACATCCCCCACATCCTGAGCACAAGGCCGATGACCACGGCGACCGCGCCGATCGTCACTGCTTGCCCCAGCCACAGCCACAACGCCATCGCGGTGACAGAGAACAAGAGCAATGCATTTAGGATGTAAAGCGAGCCAAAAAGCACTGTCACCAGCCGCATCGACCGGTAGACCGTTTCGAGAAAGCCGGACATGCCGTCTTTGGCGAATGACGCTTCGCGGCGTGCATGGCTGAACAGCTTGACCGTCTGGATGTTGGAGTAGCTGTCGACGACACGGCCCGTCATGATCGAGCGCGCATTGGCCTGTTCCTCGCCAACCTTGCCCAGCCGGGGAATGAAAAACCGCAGCAAAAGGATATAGCCGACCAGCCAGACGCCGAGCGGCGCGGCCAGCCGCCAGTCGGCCGAGCCGACGATGAGCAGCATGCCGAGGAAATAGACGATAACGTAGTTCAGGACGTCGATCACCTTGATGACGCATTCGCGCACGGCGAGAGCCGTCTGCATCAGCTTTGTCGCGATGCGGCCGGCGAACTCGTCCTGGTAGAAACTCATCGACTGCTTGAGCAGATAGCGGTGCACCTGCCAGCGGATGCGCATGGGATAATTGCCCATCAGCGTCTGCTGGTTGAGAAACGAATGCAGCCATACCGTGCCCGGCAGCGCGAACAGCACGATGAAGGCCATGCCGGCGAGCTTCCAGGCTTCCGTCTGCAGGAAGGTTTCGCGATTCTGCCCCGACAGCCAGTCGACGATGCGGCCGAGGAAGCCGAACATCCATACTTCGGCGATCGCGATGGCCGTCACCAGCACCGCGTCGAAAAGGATATAAGGCCATGCGCCGCGCGTATAATGCAGGCAGAAGGCAACCAGCGTCTTGGGCGGCTCGACCGGTTCCGCTGCGGGGAACGGATCGAGCCTTTTTTCAAACCAGCTAAACAACAACATAGGTTATGCCTGTGAAATGTGTTTGCCGCTTACGCGGCACGTGAGCGTACGAAATCCCCGGTACCCATGGCATCAAGGGCCGACGGTCTGGAATCACCCGGACCGTCGGCCATGCCTCGTGCAATATAGGGGCTCGCGGGCTTTTCGCCGACAGCTGCGCCAGCCGATCCTGACGACACGGTGCCGCCAGCCCGGTTTTTCGCGCCCGGCCTGACCAGCCGGATGATCCGGCGCACCAGCGACGGGCGGCTCGGATCGGGAACCGCGCGCGAAAAATCGACATCCGGCAGCATGCCGCGATGCGGCCGGCGGCGAACCTCGGCGTGAACCGCAGACGAATAGGTGTCGCCGATCAGCAGCGCCCAGGTCGGCAGTCGGTGGATATGCAGGCTCCTCGAGCCAGGTATTCTATAGGGATCGAACATCGGTCCGTCCTCCGTGTGAAAATAGACATAAAAAGGCGAAGCAATGTCGTGCGCCGGCCTTCGGCCGGAGGCACGGATTGCATCCGTCGGGACACGAGGATAGGCCTCGGTCGCGACATGCTCAGCTGGGGCGCTTGGCCCCTTTAACCGGTTGAAAAACATCGCAGGATTCCTTCAAGAGCNGCTGGGGCTCTAGGCCCCTTTAACCGGTTGAAAAACATCGCAGGATTCCTTCGAGAGCCGAAAAATCGTTTCGGCGGGAATCGGTGCGATCAAGTCTTAGAGAGTCAGGAGAATCGTCGTACCGAAACCGCCGGCAGGCAGGTAAGCCCATAAGAGGGGCGCTGGATGTGCATGGTCATCATGAATTACCCCTCCATCGGTTCGGGTTGACAATGGAGCTGACATACCCGACTTCGCAGAAAATGGCCACCCGCAGGTCCAGCAATTTCCAAAACCGCGAGCCCGCTGTGGCCGATTTGCCACTTATTAGAAAGACGCGGAAATGAACTGTCGTCTCCGCATCGCGCTCTACCAGCCGGATATCGCCGGCAACACCGGGACAATCCTGCGCTTCGCCGCTTGCCTCGGACTTGGCGTCGACATCATCGAACCGGCCGGATTTCCGCTCTCCGACAAAGCGCTCAAACGAGCCGGCATGGACTACCTCGAAATGGCTGCCCTGACCCGGCATGTCGACTGGCACGCCTTCGAGGAACGGCGCAAGGCTGGTTCGCACCGGCTGGTGCTGCTGTCGACCAAAGCGACGACGGCCTACACCGACTTCACCTTCGCCGAAGGCGACATTCTGCTGTTCGGTCGCGAATCCGCAGGCGTGCCGGATCCTGTCCATCAGGCGGCGGATGCGCGGCTGACCATCCCCATGCAGGGCACGGCGCGCAGCATCAATGTCGCGCTTTCGGTCGCCATGGCGGCGGGCGAAGCCATCCGGCAACTCGGATAGGATCCGCAACCCATCGACAACACCATGCTTGCCGCCGCCGACGACAGTGGTTTCTCCACTCATTCTTACCCAGGCACACATCGCCTTCTCCTTCGTTTGCAGACCCCGGGTTTCTTCGCTACAAGCTCAGCTTAACTTGAGGTCAAGCGGGAAAATCAGGAATGGCACCGATAACGGAATTAACGGTCGGCCAGGTCGCCATGCGCAGCGGTGTGGCGGTGTCGGCATTGCATTTCTATGAGGCCCGCGGCCTGATCCGCAGCCACCGCACGGCGGGAAATCAGCGCCGCTACGGCCGTGACGTGCTGCGGCGCGTGGCGATCATCAAGGTGGCGCAGGAGGTCGGCATTTCGCTGGCCGAGATCGGTGAAGCCCTGGCATCGCTGCCAGAAGGCCGCACGCCGACGCGCGATGACTGGAACCTTTTGTCGACCGCCTGGCGCGACGGGCTCGATCACAAGATCGCCCAGTTGAAGAAACTGCGCGACGGGCTGACCGACTGCATCGGCTGCGGCTGCATGTCGATCGACAAATGCCCGCTGCGTAACAAGGGCGACCGGCTGGCGCGCGAGGGGACAGGGGCAAGAAGGCTGGTTGCTCCGCCTCTCTCGAGGACATCCTAGTCAGCCGCAGGCAACCGCCTGATGGTGAACTCGATCAAGTCGCCCGGCCGCTCGAACCAGCTTTCGATCTCGGTCCAGTAGGCCTGCTTGGGAAAGCGCTCGAACCATTCCTTGGCCTTGAGCCGCGCATCGGAGCGCGGCAGCACGAAGGTCTCGCGCAGGAAACCGTCGCGCGGCATACGAACACGCTCGGCACGGCTTTGGTCGAGCCTTTTCTTCAGGCCATCCAGCGGCGGTCTTGCCGGGGTGCGCACGAAACAACTCCTTGCACCTGGCGCATGACCCCGAAATCGGAATCGAGTTTCGGAAAGGATCATGCGCAAAACCAAAGTGACTTGACCCTTGCCCTTAAGAGATTAGGGATCGCGCCGGCAAAAGACGAGTCATTTGTGGGACTCGCCGCCCCAACCGGAGACGGCACTTGGAACGACCAGAAATACCGGCAGGCCTGCCCGCCGACATCGAACAGAAGAAGATGAAGGCAAGGCTGTGGTTCGAGGCGCTGCGCGAACGCATCTGCGCCACCTTCGAGCAGATCGAGCAGGATCTTGGCGGGCCGCTGGCCTCGTGGTCGCCCGGCCGCTTCGAAAAGACGCCATGGGAACGTGACGAGGGGCGCGGCGGCGGCGGCACCATGTCGATGATGCACGGCCGCGTCTTCGAAAAGGTCGGCGTCCACACCTCGACCGTCCACGGCGAGTTCTCACCCGAATTCAGGAAGCAGATGCCGGGCGCCGAGGAAGACCCGCGCTTTTGGGCATCTGGCATTTCGCTGATCGCGCATCCCTGGAACCCAAACGTTCCGGCCGTGCACATGAACACGCGCATGGTGGTCACATCTCGCCAATGGTTCGGCGGCGGCGCCGATCTAACGCCGGTGCTCGACAGCCGCCGCACGCAGGACGACCCCGACACGGTCGCCTTCCACCGCGCCATGCAATTCGCTTGCGAGAAGAACGCCGACGTCGCCGATTACCCGAAATACAAGGCCTGGTGCGACGAGTATTTCTATCTGTCGCACCGCAACGAGCCGCGCGGCACCGGCGGCATCTTCTTCGACTGGCTGCATTCGGGCGAGGACAAAGGCGGCTGGAATGCCGATTTCAACTTCGTCCAGGATGTCGGCCGCTCTTTTCTCGTCGTCTACGGCCACCTCGTGCGCGCCAACTTCAACGAGAACTGGACCGATGGCGACCGCGACGAACAGCTCATCCGCCGCGGCCGCTATGTCGAATTCAATCTGCTTCACGATCGCGGCACCATCTTCGGACTGAAGACCGGCGGCAATGTCGCGTCCATCCTTTCCAGCCTGCCACCCGAGGTCCGCTGGCCGTAACAAAATGGTGAGCCCGGCGTGAGCCGCATTGATGTCCCATTCGCTCGAAATGGGCATGGAATGTGGCACACGGTGCGGCGAAAAATTTCTTTTTCGTCTAATAGGCTGTTGAAAAGACTAGTCTATTTGTGGCGCCGGGTCGGGAAGCGCCGGCGGCTCGCCTGCGCGCAATTCCAGGAAAGTGCGAAACGGCTTTCCGACGGGAATTGCGTCAAGACAAAGCGAGCCGCGACCCGACGCGACCGGACGGCCCAAGACGATGCGGGACATCTTCGTCAAAAAGATACCCGCCTTTCCAGGAGTACTTCGCAATGCGCAAGATCATTGTTTCGGCTGCCGCCGCTGCCCTTCTCGCTTCCGGTTCAGTGGCATTCGCCGCCGTCAAGCACACCACCGGAACGATCAAGACCTTTGACACGACGGCCATGAGCCTGGTCCTCGATGATGGATCGTCTTTTACGCTTCCCAAAACCTTCAAGGATCCTGGCCTGACGGTCGGTGAAAAGGTCCGCGTCTCATGGGATATGAAGGGCAAGAACAAGGTCGCCGAGGCCGTCAAGGTCGCAAAATGATGGCTTGCCCGCCAGAGCAGGATGAGACGATATCCGGTCCTGTTTGGGGGTAGCGTAAGAGGGCGGAGCAGCGCCTGCTCCGCCTTTTCGCCGTTGACTGCAACCAATGCCACCCCATCTGTGTTATGCTTCTCCCGCTCGCGGCCCCAGGATCCGATCTCGGATTTGGACCGTCAGCCAAAAAAGTGCCGGAGCCTCGGGCTCCACGGAGGAAAAGGAGAAAATCCCATGAAGGAATTTCACTGCGGGTCGCTCGTGCCCGGCTGTGACTGGCACACGCGTGCCGACGAGGAGGCCGAGGTCATGCGCCGTGCCGTCGAGCACATGCGCGAGACGCATGGCGAGACGGTGATCCGCGAGACGATGATCGAGGCGATCCGCTCGCGCATCGAAAAGACCCGCGACGCGGCCTGATCTACCCGGCCTTCAAGGCTTCGGCGGCGCGCTTGAGGAGCGCGTCGCGATCAGGGGCAAACCCGGCTTCGACCCATTCCGCCTCGAGATTCCTGAGGACTTCGCCGAGTTTCGGCCCCGGAGTTGCGCCGAGCGCCGTGAGATCGGCACCTTTCAGTGGAAACAACGGCTTTTCCCATTTGATGGCGAAGGCGAGCAGGCGCGAAAAACCACCGGCTTCGAGCAGCGCCTCATTGTCCTCGACGGCGCGCACCCTGGCTGCCGCAAGCGACAGCCGCAGACGGTCGACAAACCCCTGCCGGTCACCGCGATAGAGCCTTTTCGCCAGTTCGCCCTCGGTCGTCTTCGGCTCGACGGCGCTGGCAAGCGCCCAGTGACGCAGGCGATCCGCTTCGGCGGTCGAGAGTTTGAGCCGCTCGGCGAGCGTCTTCATGCGAGCGGCATCGGGCGGCACGATCGCTTCCAGTCTGAGCAGCGGGTCGGGTGCCCAGCCCAGATCCTTCCCGGCCTTGGCCAACCCATGGATGGCATCGATGCCCCATTTCTCGCTTTCCGGCAGCGCTGCGGTCAAGACACCTGCCTGCCGCATCCAGAGCAGCGCCCGTGACGGATCGGGCGCCGACAAAAGTTTCTTCAGTTCCGACCAGATTCGCTCGGACGAAAGCTGGGCCAGCCCTTCCTTAAGCCGGGCACAGGCTTTCAGCCCTTCGGCGTCCGGCCGCCCGTCGCCGTACCAGGCGAAGAAGCGGAAGAAGCGCAGGATGCGCAGGTAGTCTTCGCGAATGCGCGCTTCCGGGTCGCCGATGAATCGCAGCCGGCGCGCCTCGATGTCGGCAATGCCGCCGACCAGGTCGACCACCTTGCCATCGGCCCCGGCATAGAGCGCGTTGATGGTGAAGTCGCGCCGCTCAGCATCGAGCTTCCAGTCGCGCCCGAACGACACTTTCGCGCGCCGCCCGTCGGTCTCGATATCAGCGCGCAAGGTGGTGATTTCATAAGGTTTTCCGCCGGCAACCACGGTGATTGTCCCATGCTCGATGCCGGTTGGCACCGCCTTGAACCCTTCCGCTTCGGCGCGGCGGAGGGTTTCCTCCGGCAGGCAGGTGGTGGCGATGTCGATGTCGGCGACCGGCTGGCCCATCAGCGTGTTGCGCACCGCGCCGCCTGCGACTCGCGCCTCTTCACCGCCTTCGGCCAGTGCGAACAGCAGGCGCTGCAGATGCTTGTCGCCGAGCCAGTCGGCCCTGTCCGCGATCGAGACACTCACGCATAAAGCCTTTCATAGAGGGTACGGATGATGCCGGCGGTGACGCCCCAGATGCGCCGTTCGCCGTAAGGCATGTCGTAGAAGAACCATTCGAGATCGTTCCACATACGGCTGTCGCGCTTGTGGTTGGCCGGGTCCATCAAGAAGCGCAGGGGCACTTCGAAAGCGGCGTCGACCTCGTCGGCGTTGAGCGTCAGTTGGAAACCGGGCAGCACGATGCCCAGCACCGGCGCGATGCGGTAGCCGCTGCCGGCCACATAGTCGGGCATGCGGCCGATGATCTCGATGCGGTCTCGGCCAAGCCCGATCTCCTCGAAGGTCTCGCGCAGCGCCGCAGCCTCAGGGCTCGGATCGGTCGGATCGATTGTGCCGCCGGGAAATGCCACCTGCCCCGAATGGCTGCGCAGCTTTTCGGCCCGTTTGGTCAGGAGAACCGTCGCATCGCCCTCATGATCGACCACCGGGATCAGCACCGCGGCATTGCGCAGCGCCATGCCCTGATTGAGGCGCGGATGGCCGGGGTTAAAGCGATGATCGCCATAATCGTCGCCTGCATGCGCATCGGGCTGCACGGCAAAACGCGCGCGAAAATCCGCGGATGAAAACGGCGCCGGCGTCACCTGGTCCATCACGCGCTCAGCCGCTTCAACTGGTCCGCCGGCATGATCGGGAACACGGCGCCCTTGGAGCGCACCGCGAACATCGTCTCGCCGCCGATCTCGACCTCCTCGCAATGCCCGACCAGTTCATACATCACCGGCCGCGCCACCAGCGCCTCCAGACGGCCACGCACCAGCACATAGGGCTTCAATCCGCCGGTCTCGTTCTCGTCGACAAAGCGCAGCGGCCGTTCCGGCCCGGCCTCGACGACATCGCCGACATTGGTGCGGAAGGTGATGGTCTGCGCTTCGCCGCTACCCGAAACGTCCATTTCGACGGCGATGAACGGCGCATCGGCGACGCGGATGCCGACCTTTTCCACCGGTGTCACCAGATAGGTCCTGCCATCGGCGTCCTTGCGCAGCACCGAGGAGAAAAGCTGCACCAGCGGCATGCGCCCGATCGGCGTGCCCAGATAGAACCAGGTGCCGTCGGACTTGATCTCCATGTCCAGATCGCCGCAGAAGTCGGGATTCCAGCGTTCGACGGGTGCCGCGCCCTTGCCGGCACGGGCGGCGCGCGAGATGAGTGCCTCGAGGCCACGCGCCTCGGTGGCACCAGTCAGGCTTTCTTCACGATGTACCAAGGGTCCCGTCATGGTCACGAAATAGTCACTGTTGTTCCGCTTGTCAGCCTAAGTCTGTGATTTAAGTTTCGACATAGGCGCCACGCGAGGCCGAATCGCGGCAACTTATGGTATGGTGCAGCCGTTGTTCCAGCCATGGTATTCCAACCACAAGGATCGATGCGGCATGAGCGTGATGGTCAAGGAAAGCCCGATCAGCGAAAAGGACATGATCGCCGAGGCCGAAAAGGCGCTTGCCGACATCTCCCGGATCCGCGACGGGGTCGGCCGGGTCATCTTCGGACAGGAAAGCGTCGTCGAGCGTACGCTGGTGGCGCTGCTGGCCGGTGGACATGCGCTTTTGGTCGGCGTGCCGGGCCTCGCCAAGACCAAGCTGGTCGAAACACTTGGCATCGTGCTCGGCCTCGATTCGCGCCGCATCCAGTTCACCCCGGACCTGATGCCGTCCGATATCCTCGGCTCCGAGGTGATGGAGCAGGACGAGACCGGCAAGCGGGCCTTTCGCTTCATCTCCGGGCCGATCTTCGCCCAGCTTCTGATGGCCGACGAGATCAACCGCGCCTCGCCGCGCACCCAGTCGGCGCTGCTGCAGGCCATGCAGGAATACCACGTCACCATTGCCGGCGCCCGCTACGACCTGCCGGCGCCCTTCCATGTGCTGGCAACGCAGAACCCGCTCGAGCAGGAAGGCACCTATCCCCTGCCCGAGGCGCAGCTCGACCGTTTCCTGATGCAGGTCGACATCCTCTATCCAGAAATCGAGGCCGAGCGCCGCATCCTTCTGGAAACCACCGGCATCGAGGACGCGAAAGCCCAGAACGTGCTGCAGCCGGTGCGGCTGAAGGAAATCCAGACGCTGATCCGCCGCATGCCGGTGCCGGAAAGCGTCGTCGAAGCGATCCTGACGCTGGTGCGCTCGGCGCGTCCCGGCCAAGGCAACGCCGAAACCGACAAGAACGTCGCGTGGGGCCCCGGCCCTCGCGCCAGCCAGGCGCTGATGCTGTGCACAAGGGCGCGCGCGCTTTACGACGGACGGCTGGCGCCCTCGGTCGACGACGTGCGTGCGCTGGCCGAGCCGGTGCTGCAGCATCGCATGGCGCTGACCTTCGCCGCCCGCGCCGAAGGCACCAGCGTGCGTGACGTGGTGGCGAAACTCGTGAAAGGGATTTGATGCCGCGCATCGGCGAGGTCCAGGCTCCGGCAGCGACGCGTGACGCGCTCGCCCGTGGCCGGTTGCGGGCCTCGCTTGTGCCAGACCTGCTGGTCGAGGCGCGGCGCATCGTCAACACCGTGATCGCCGGCTGGCACGGCCGCCGCAAGCGCGGCATCGGCGAGAATTTCTGGCAGTTCCGGCCCTATGTCGAGGGCGATTCCTCGCGCATCGACTGGCGCCGCTCGGCCCGCGACGACCACACCTATGTGCGCGACCGCGAATGGGAAGCCGCCCATACCGTCTGGCTGTGGGCCGACCCCTCGCCGTCGATGCTCTACAAATCGACCGGCGCCAGCGTTTCCAAGCAATCGCGCGCGCTGGTGCTGGCGCTGGCCATGGCCGAGCTGTTGTCGCGCAGCGGCGAGCGCATCGCCTGGCCGGGCCTCACCGATCCGTTCACCGCCCGCAACGGCGCCGAACGCATCGCCGCCCAGTTGATGCATGCCGGCGATTTGCCGGCAAAACCCGATTTGTCCGATATCAGGCGCTTCTGCGACATCGTCATCGTCAGCGATTTCCTCGATCCCGTCGAAGAGACGATGGCCTGGCTCGACGTGCTGGCCCGCCACGGCGTACGTGCCCACCTGATCGAGGTCGCCGACCCGGCCGAGGAGACCTTCCCCTATGCTGGCCGAACCGAGTTCACCGATCCTGAGACCGGCGACAAGCTGACCGCCGGCCGCGCCGAAATGCTGGGGGATGAGTATCGCCTGCTCTACGCCGCCCGACGCCACGAACTGGCAGCCTGGTGCAAACGGCTTGGCTGGAGCTTTACCGTCAACCACACCGATCGGCTGGCTTCCGACGCGCTGGTGCGGCTGCACATGGCGATGACCACTGATGGCCCCTCGGTCAGGCCGACCGCTGACGGTCGTGCCGGCACGATCGCCGGTGGCGATCGGCCAGGAAAGGCTGTCGCATGAGTTGGCTGCCGCTTTCCTTTGGCGCCCCCATGGTGCTGTGGGGCCTCCTGGCACTGCCGGTGATCTGGTGGCTGCTCAGGCTGACGCCGCCCAAGCCGCAGACCGAAATCTTCCCGCCGCTGAAGATCCTGGCCCGCGTGCTGAAGCGCGAGGAGACGCCGCAGCAGAGTCCGTGGTGGCTGACGCTGCTCAGGCTCTTGATGGCGGCCCTCATCGTCGCCGCATTGGCCGACCCGGTCTTCAATCCGCGCGAAAAGCTGCCGGCCGAGGGTGCAGCGCTTGCGCTCGTCATCGACAATGACTGGGCAAGTGCCGCCGACTGGGGCAAACGCGTCGCCACCGCCGAGCGGCTGATCAACGACGCCGGCTCCAACGGCGTGCCGGTCGTCATCGCCTTCACCGCCGAAAAGGCCAATGCCGAGATCGGGCCGTTCGATGCCGCCACCGCCCTTGACCGGCTGCGTGCCGCCAAGCCGCGGCCGATCCCGACCGACCGGCCCGCCGTCTATGCCCGCGTCGCCGGCGTGCTGGAGACCTTGCCCGGGGCCAGTGTCGCCGTGCTTGCCGACGGCCTGGCGGCAAAAGGCGATGAAGCCGCCTTCAACACACTTTTGTCGAAAAATGCCACCCGTGTCGTCTGGGCAACCGCAGACAGGCTGTCGCTGACCGGCCTGACCACCGCCGACAACCAGGTCGACGGCTTTGCACTGACCGCCATCCGCGCGCCGGGCGACCCTGCCCCGGCTCAGGTCACCGCCGGCGCCTTCGATGACAAGGGCCGCCGCATCGCCGATGCTACGCTGACCTTTTCGCCTGGCGAAACCACCGCCACCGGCACCATGGCGGTGCCGTTCGAGCTGCGCAACGACTTCGCATCCATCGCGCTCGACGGCGAGCGGCAGGCCGGTGCGGTCCGCGTGCTCGACGAAAGCTCCAAGCGGCGGCGCGTCGGTCTATTGTCGCAGGCCGAGGCCGACCAGGCACAGCCGCTTTTGTCGCCGCTCTACTACATCAGGCGGGCGCTGCAGCCATTCGCCGATCTGGTCGAACCCTCCAGCGCCGATCTTGCCGACGCCATCCCGCAGATCCTCGACCAGAAGCCCGCGATGATCGTCATGGCAGATATCGGCACCATTCCCGGACAAGTCCGGCAGAGGCTTGTCGATTGGGTCGACAATGGCGGCACGCTGGTGCGTTTCGCCGGTTCGCGGCTGGCTACTGCGGGCGATGACGACGATCTGCTGCCGGTCCGCCTTCGCACCGGCGAGCGTTCGCTCGGCGGCGCGCTATCATGGACGTCGCCGCAGCCTGTCACCGAATTCCCCAAGGCCGGCCCGTTCGCCGATCTGGCGCCCCCGACCGAGGTCACCGTCAGCAGGCAGGTGCTGGCCGAGCCGACACCCGATATCGTCGAGCGCACCTGGGCGGCCCTTGCCGACGGCACGCCGTTGGTCACCGGACTGAAGAAAGGCAAGGGCACGCTGGTGCTGTTCCACGTCACCCCTGAGGCAACCTGGTCGAACCTGCCGATCTCTGGCAGCTTCGTCGAGATGCTGCGCCGCATCGTGCAGCTGTCGCGCAACCAGGGCGCGGCCATCGCCAATGCCGAAGCCGCCGCGGCGTCGCTGGCGCCCTATCGCATGATTGCAGCCGACGGCTCGCTGGTGCCGCCGACGCCGGACGCGCGGCCGCTTGTACCGGGCGCTGGCGCGCTGCCGGTGACTTTTGAAAACCCGCCCGGTCTCTATGGTTCCGAGACGGGTGTATTTGCCCACAATCTGCTGGAAACCGACAGCAAGTTGGCGCCCCTGGTGCGCCCGCGAATCACTGTTCCAGTCACCTCGATCCAGTATGCCTTTGACGAATCGCGCAATTTGAAAGGCACGCTGGTCGCGGCCGCCCTGGTGCTGATGCTGCTTGATACGCTGGCGGTGTTCTGGATGGGTGGCCTGTTTTCACGCCGGCCGCGCCGCGCCGGTGCCGTGACAAGCGCCGCCGTCGTCCTGATTGCGCTCGGTGCCTTGTTCGGTCATGCCGACCTTGCCCGCGCCGACGACGCCAAGCCGGGTGACGAAATTGCCATCGAGGCGATTTCGAAGACCCGCATCGCCTATGTGCTGACCGGCGTGCCGGGCGACGATTCGATCAGCCGCGCCGGGCTCGAGGGCCTGACGCGCTTTCTGGTCGAGAAGACGGCACTGGAACCGGGCGAGCCGGCCGGCGTCGACATCTCGAGGGACGAGTTGTCGTTCTATCCGCTGATCTACTGGCCGATCGATCCGGCCGCACCGATGCCCAGCCAGGCCGCGATCGCCCGCGTCGACGCCTATATGCAGCAAGGCGGCACGGTGCTGTTCGACACCCGCGACCAGTTCGCCAACGGCATCGGCGCCGATTCGACCAGCCCGGCGACGGAGCGGCTGCGCGACATCCTCGGCAACCTCAACGTGCCGCCGCTGGAACCGGTACCGTCCGACCACGTGCTGACCAAATCCTTCTTCATCCTGCCCGAATTCCCCGGCCGCTTCGCCGGCAGCCCGCTCTGGGTCGAGGCCTCGCTCGACGCCAGCAACGCCGAGAACCGGCCGGTGCGCACCGGCGATGGCGTCTCGCCGATCATGATCACTGCCAATGATTTCGCTGGCGCCTGGGCGGTCGACGAGAACGGCGATGCGCTGCTTCCGACCGTGCCGGCAGACCCGATGCAGCGCATCTACGCGCTGCGCGCCGGCGTCAACATCATGATGTACATGCTGACCGGCAACTACAAATCCGACCAGGTGCACGTGCCCATCCTGCTCGAACGGCTGGGGCAGTAAGATGAGTTTGTTTGGTGCCCTCCGGTCTCGGATAAACCCTCCCCACAAAGGGGAGGGTAAGGGATGAACTGGTCGATCTCCTTCGAACCGCTGATCTCCTGGCCCCTGCTGGCCTTGGCGCTGGTGCCGCTGGCGCTGCTGGCGCTTGTCGGCCTGTGGTTTCGCCAGCGCGGCTCGGTCTTCCGCTTCGTCGCCCTTCTGGCGCTCGCCGCCGCCCTGTTCAACCCGGTGTTCCTCAACGAGGAGCGCGAGCCGCTGAAAAGCGTCGTCGCGCTGATTGTCGACCGTAGCCAGAGCCAGGATATCGGCGACCGCACCAAGCAGACCGACGAGGCACTGGCCGGGCTGCAGCAGCGTCTTGGCCGCTTCAAGCAGTTCGACGTGCGCGTCGTCGAAGCGGGTAAATCCGAAGCCGCCGAGGAGCGCACCGAGACACGGCTGTTCGGCGCGCTCGAGGGCGCCTTCCGCGACGTGCCGCCGTCGCGCATCGGCGGCGCCATCATGATCACCGACGGCGAGGTCCATGACGCCCCCCCGGCCGCGCCCGATTTCAACGCCCCGCTGCATGCCCTGATCACCGGCAACGACCACGAAAAGGACCGCCGCATCCGCTTCGAGAACGCGCCGCGCTTCGGCCTTGTCGGCAAGCCGCTCGACATGACCTACCGCGTCATCTCGACCGAAAACGAGACCGGCCCGGTCGATGTGCGCGTCTCGGTCAATGGCGAACAGGTCGCGGTCGAGCACGCCACCGTTGGCCAGGCGATGCCGCTGCAGGTGACCATTCCGGGTGCCGGGCGCAACATCGTCGAACTCGCCATCGACCGCGAACCGGGCGAACTGACCGACACCAACAACCGCGCCATCGCGCTCATCGACGGCATTCGCGAGAATCTGCGCGTGCTGCTCGTCTCCGGCGAGCCGCATGCCGGCGAACGCACCTGGCGCAACCTGCTGAAATCCGACGCCTCGGTCGATCTCGTCCATTTCACCATCCTGCGGCCGCCGGAAAAGCAGGACGGCACGCCGATCAACGAATTGTCGCTGATCGCCTTCCCGACCCGCGAACTGTTCGTCGAGAAGATCAAGGATTTCGACCTCATCATTTTCGACCGCTACCAGCACCGCGACGTGCTGCCGATCCTCTATTACGACTACATCTCCGAATATGTCGAAAAGGGCGGCGCGCTGCTGATCGCGGCCGGCCCCGAATATGCCGGCGAAAGCTCGATCGCGCGCACGCCGCTGATGTCCGCCCTGCCGGCGATGCCGACCGGCGAGGTGGTCGACAAGGCCTTCTATCCGCGCCTCACCGAACTCGGCCAGCGCCACCCGGTGACGCGTGGGCTGGATGGCTCCGCCACCGAGCCGCCGCACTGGAGCCGCTGGTTCCGCACCATCGGCGTGCAGAACCCCGAAGGCGCAGTGGTGATGAAGGGCGCCGACAACCGGCCGCTGCTGTTGCTCGACCGCAAGGGCGAAGGCCGCGTCGGCATGCTGCTGTCCGATCAGGGCTGGCTGTGGGCGCGCGGCTTCGAGGGCGGCGGCCCGCATGTCCAGCTCTACCGGCGCATCGCCCACTGGCTGATGAAGGAGCCTGAGCTCGAGGAAGAGCGGCTGACCGCCGACGGCCGTGGCATGGTGCTGGAAATCCGCCGCCAGACGATGGCCGACGATCCCGGCCCCGCGCAGATCATCACCCCGTCCGGCAAGACCTTGACCGTCAAGCTCGATAAATCCGAGCCCGGGGTCTTCCTCGGCAGCGTCGAGACCAGCGAGATCGGCCTCTATCAGGTCGCCAATGGCGACCTCACCGCGCTCGCCCATGTCGGGCCGGTCAACGCACCGGAATTCGCCGACGTCATTTCCACCGAAAGCCGGCTGAAGGCGCCGGCTGAAGCCACCGGCGGCAGCGTGCGCCGGCTGGCGTCGTCCACAGCCCTTGGCAGCGACGTGACGCTGCCCTCCATCGTGCCGGTGCGCTCGGCTGGCGCCGCGTCCGGCAACGACTGGATCGGACTGCGCACCACGGACGACAGCGTGCTCAAGGCCGTCTCGCGCGTGCCGCTGTTCGGCGGCTTCCTCGGCCTCGGCCTGCTGCTTCTGGCAATGGGTTCGATGTGGTACCGCGAAGGACGGTAGGGCTACTCTTCCGGCTCCGTCGTGAACATCAGCGGATAGCCCTTGGCCTTGCCGGCATCGGTGGCACGCGTCGCCTTGGTCTCGGCGACATCCCTGGTGAACACGGCGACGACGCAGACGCCACGCCGATGCGCGGTGATCATCACCCGATGCGCCTGGTCTTCGCTGAGTTTGAACTCGCCCTTCAGCACCGTCACCACGAACTCGCGCGGCGTGAAATCGTCGTTGATGAGGATGACCTTGTAGAGCTTTGGCCGTTCGACCTGCGGCTTGACCTGGACGCGCGGTTTTGTGGTGATTTCAGGCATTGGAACCGACCATTTGCGTAAGCGACCTTCGCCATTCTGGCACCAGCGAAAGCAGCCGTCTATTTTGATCAACGCCGCAAGCCGGGCGCGGCTATTCACACCTATGTGGGAAAGTGTCGTTTGCCGTTCAACGGCCCTGGCGACCGAACATCCGACGGCTTGGAATCTGCCGCGCGGTCGTGGCGGACGGCATATCGGGGCGAAAGCGGTTTCCACCGGCATCCGCCCGGCGTTCCAGCCAGGTCGCGATCGGCCACGCGGCGACGCAGATCAGCGTCGCGCCGGTCAGCACGACCAGCAGCCAGGTCTGTGCCGGCGTGATGTAGTCCCAGCTGGTGGAAATCGCCGGCGCGAACAGCGAAGGCTCGGTGCGTCCGGTGGCCGGATCGGGCACCGGGCTGGCGGTGAACAGGATCAGCACCCTGGCGACGCCGGTGGCAACCAGGCCGCCGATCACCATCGAGCGCAAAATGGACGAAAGCCGCTTCTTCATGCGGATTGTCCTACACGGTCGGCGTTGCAAACGGGTTAAGTGTCAGTCGAGGCGGAAGCTGCCGGTGCCAGACTTCGTCAAGATCAGTTGAACCCATCGACCCGCTTCATCGCCAACGTCAGGGCTTCAGCGGTTCGGACAGGAAGAAGGCCGCTCCAGCCGAAACCAGCTGGAGCGGCCTTGGTCAACAGGCCGGCATTTTGCGCCGGACCTTATTAGGTCTTCGGGGCGTCCTTCTTGACGGCCTTCTCGGCAGCCTTCTTGTGCTTCTTGACGGTCTTCTTGACGACCTTCTTCGGAGCAGCCTTGGCCGGAGCGGCAGTCGCCGGAGCGGTGGTCGTCGAAGCAGCCGGAGCAGCGGTCGTGGTGGCGGCGGCGTTGCCGAGAGCCGGCATCGCGAAGGCGAGAGCGACGGCGAGACCCGTTGCGGAGAGGATGGACTTTTTCATGGCTTCGTTTCCTTTTTATGCGGGCCAAGTTTCGGAGTGTTACTGAACCGGGTCGTTCGGCGTCACTCCAAGCAGCTTCAAAGCACTGGCGAGCATCCGGATGCCCTGCGCCTGTTTCTTGGCGGCGCAGTACCGGTTGCCCTTTCTCTGAAGTGCCTTTGCCGCGGTGACCTGCGTTGCCGTGGCATGGGTTTCGAGGGCTTCATCAAATTGGTGGCTAAGATTGGCGCACCGTTCGCTCCGGGTTGTGAGCGTCACCTTTGCGTCCGATTGTCCGACAGCGGCAGTGACCAGGCAGAAGCCCAGCAACGCACCCAACAAACTGATCGACAACCTTGGCATCGGTTTATCCGTAAACCCGGAGACTAGCGTCGCAGCCGATGACCTGACCGCCACGAGATCAGTTATGCCCTTGAAATTTTTCAGGAGTTTTTCTGAACTGTAGAATTTTGTTTCTGGATTGTGTCTGAGAAAGCCGGTGTGAACCCGTCATAGCCACTGGCCAACATATGGCCTGAATTCTATCGTGTGGGTTGCGACAGAAGGGCTTGGCAATCAAAGACAGAAGGGCTTGGCAACAATGACAGGGCTGCTGTGAAATCCGACGCACACATACTGATCGTCGACGACGACAAGGGTATCCGCGACCTGCTGCAGGAATTCTTCCAGAAACGGGGCCTGCACACCTCGGTTGCCGCCGACGGCATCGAGATGGAGACCATCCTGCGGCGCGTCCAGGTGGACCTCATCGTCCTCGACGTGATGCTGCCCGGCAAGAGCGGGCTGGAGCTGTGCCGCGACCTGCGCGCCCAGTATTCGACGCCGATCATCATGCTGACCGCCGTCACCGAGACGACCGACCGCGTCGTCGGCCTGGAAATGGGCGCCGACGACTATGTGCCCAAACCCTTCGACCCGCGCGAGCTTTTGGCGCGTATCCGCGCCGTGCTCAGGCGCAATGGCGCCGCCGAGCCGAAGCGCGCCACCACCAAGCAGATCTACCGCTTCGCCGGCTGGACGATGGATTGTGCTCGGCGCCGGCTGATCGCACCCGACGATGTCAGGGTCGAACTGACCATGGCCGAATTCAATCTGCTGCAGACCTTCGTCAAGAGCGCGCAGCGCGTGCTGACCCGCGACCAGCTCATCGAGCTGTCCGGCGGCGACAGCGACTATTCCTTCGACCGCAGCATCGACATCCTGGTCAGCCGGCTGCGACGCAAGATGGAGGATGACCCGAAGACGCCCAAGCTGATCCTGACCGTACGCAGCGGCGGCTACCAGTTCCTGCCCGAGACGACCTCCGAATGAGACGTTTCCTGCCGCAGACCTTGCCTGTCTGGGTGCTGCTGATCGTCATTGCCGGCCTGCTGATCAGCCAGGTCGCGACCCTCTATATCGTGTCGCGCGACCGCGCCGCCGCCAACGGCGTCGTCGACCTCTACCGGCTCAACGACCGTGCCTTCTCGCTGGTTCAGCTCATGCATGACGCCAGTCCGGACGAGCGCAAGGCGACGGCGACCGGCCTCTTCAACTCCACTTACGCGCTCACCGTTTCGGACACGCCGGCGGTCACTTCGTCGATCGCCGGCGACGACGAACTGGCCGAACTCGAAGACATCCTCGTCGGCCGGCTGTCGAAATTCGGCATCACCGATGCACGCGTGCGCCGCGATCCGGCGACGCGCGAGGCCGATGACGCGGACGGCACGGCGCCGGGACCCGACATCGGACAGGTCGAGCGTGACCTTCTGGTGCTGGCCGCCGACTTCGCCCAGAGCGACAAGCTGACGGCCTCGCTGCGCTTCGCCGACGGCCAATGGCTGAACTTCACCGAACCGATCACGCCCGTCGGCCCGATCCTGAGCTTCGACAGCCTGCCGCTTTATTCGCTGATCGCAGGGCTGGTGGTGATCATGTCGATCTGGTCGCTGCGCCGGCTGACGGCGCCCTACCGGATGATGGAAACCGCCGTGAACCGGATCGGCAAGGATCTGAAGAGCCCACCGATCGCCGAGAGCGGCAGCCGCGAGGTCCGTGCCGCCGCCAAGGCGATCAACGCCATGCAGGCGAGGTTGCGCGAATATGTCGAGGACCGCGAACATCTGGCGGCGGCATTGGCGCATGATCTGCGCACGCCGATGACCAGGATGCGCCTGCGCCTGGAGCTGTTGCGCAAATCGGCGGTCCGCGAGGCGCTGGCGCACGACCTCGCCGACGTCGAGGGCATCGCCAGCTCGGTGATCGACTTCGCCACCTTCGAAGTGACCGAGGAAAAGAACGAACGCATCGATTTCTGGTCGCTCGTGGAATCGATCGCCGACGGCTATGACGACGTGTCGTTCGACGACGAGACCCGTTCGCGCGGGCTGATCTGCATGGCGCGGCCGGTCGCGCTCAAGCGCTGCGTCACCAATCTGGTGCAGAACGCGGTCACCTACGGCAAGAAGGCGCATCTTTCGCTGCGCCGGTCGGAAGACATGATCCTGCTCACCATCCGCGATGAAGGGCCCGGGATACCGCAGGCACAGATCGACGCCGTGTTCGGCTCGTTCGTGCGCCTCGAACAATCGCGCAACCGCCAGACCGGCGGTCTGGGCCTCGGCCTGACCATTGCCCGCAACATCGCGCGCGCCGCAGGTGGCGAGATCCGCCTGTCCAACAACCCGGGCGGTGGCCTGCTGACGCAACTGCGCCTGCCGCTGGCGGCATAAAAAGCATTCAAGCAGCCTCCGCTGCCCGCGGCGGCGTCCACGAATTTGGCGTTACCGCCGCAGCACCGCGCTCAGCACATCGCGGATGCCGATGGCGCCGACGAAGCGCGACTGGTCGTCGAACAGCGCCACGGGTGCTGTCTGCGAGCGGTGCATGGCCAGCATGACGGTTTTCAGCGAGGTGCCCGGATTGGCCCAGAACACCTGCGCTACTTCCTCGGGCTGGCCTTCGACGTCGGCGCACGACACCCACACCGCCGGCTTGCCGTCGCGTTCGGCCGCCGCCACCAGCCCGTGATCGTCGATCTTGAAGCGCGTCGTCTTGCGGCGGTCGAGCCACACCCAGCCGTCCTTGCCGTGCTCCAGATCGCGACGGTCGCGCATCACGTTCCAGGCGGTCAGCACCGACAGCGGGTTCACATTGGCGATGAAGTCGCGGACATAGTCGTTGGCAGGCCGCAGCACGATGTCCTCCGGCGCGCCGGTTTGCACGATGCGCCCACCCTCCATGATGGTGATGTGGGAGCCAATCTTCAGCGCCTCCTCGAGGTCGTGGCTGACGAAGATGATGGTCTTCTTCAACTCGGCCTGCAGTTGCAGCAATTCGTCCTGCAGCTTGGTGCGGATCAGCGGGTCGAGCGCCGAGAACGGCTCGTCCATCAGCAGGATCGGCGCCTCGGTGGCGAAGGCCCGCGCCAAGCCGACGCGCTGCTGCATGCCGCCCGACAGCTCATGCGCGTATTTCTTCGACCACTGGTCGAGATTGACCAGCTTGAGCTGGCGTTGCACGCGCTCCTTGCGCTCGGCTTCCGGTACGCCGGCGAGTTCGAGGCCGAGACCGACATTCTCCTCCACCGTACGCCAGGGCAAAAGGCCGAACTGCTGGAACACCATCGCCACCTGTTTCTGGCGCAGGCGCCGCAGGGTCGCCTCGTCGCAGGTGACGACGTCGACGGTCTTGTCGCCATCCTTGACCAGCACCTGGCCGCGCGACACCACGTTGAGCCGGTTGACCGCCCGCAGCAATGTCGACTTGCCCGAACCGGAGAGACCCATCAGCACGGAGATTTCGCCCTCGTTCACGGTCAGGCTGGCGCCGGCGCAACCCAGTACATTGCCGGTCTTGTCGAGGATCTCGGCGCGGCTGGCTCCGGCGTCGACCATCTTCAGCGATCCGGCCTGGTCGGCGCCGAAGACGATATCGACGTTCCGGAAATCGACGGCGACGGTCATTTCTTGCCTCCAACGGCGATGCGGGTCATCCGGTCGAGCACGATGGCCAAAACGACGATAGCGAGGCCCGCCTCAAGCCCGAGGTCGATCTTGCGCGAACCCAGCGCCCGGTTGATTTCGGTGCCGAGGCCGCCGGCGCCGATCAGTGCGGCAAACACCACCATCGACAGCGACAGCATGATGGACTGCGTCAGACCGGCCATGATGGTGGGCAGCGCCGAGGGCAGCTCCACCTTCCACAGCAACTGGCTCTTGGTGGCGCCGAACGCCTCGCCGGCTTCGACGATCGACTTCGGCACCGAGACAACGCCGAGATGCGTGAGACGAACCGCGGTCGGGATGACGAAGATGATGGTGACGATGAGGCCGGGCGCATTGCCGAGGCCGAACAGCGTCAGCACCGGGATCAGGTAGACGAAGGTCGGCAGCGTCTGCATCAAATCGAGCACCGGCAGCATGACGCGATAGACCTTCGGCTTGTGCGCCGCCCAGATACCGAGTGGCACACCGATGGCCATCGAGACGGCGGCGGCGGCAACCACCAGCACCAGCGTCTCTACCGTCTGCTTCCAGAGGTTCTGGTTGAGGATGAACAGCAACCCGAGAAAGACAGCCACGGCCAAGCCTCTCGATCGCTGCAGATAATAGGCAAGCAGTGCAATCAGCGCGATGAGAAGGACCGGCGGTACCAGCAGCAGCGTGTCGACCACTCCGTCGAGCAGGAAATTCAAACCGCCGGAGAGACCGCGGAAGAAGGTGTTGAAATTGTCGGTAAGGAAGGTGAAGAACGCTTTGCCCCATTCGCCTATGGGGATCTTGTAACTGACAAAGAATTTTGAAATCGGATCCATCTTGCCCCTCTTTGACAGTCGCCGTCCTTGCCGGACGGTCATCTTGTCACAGGATATGAAAAAGGGCAGCCCCTTCTAAAGTGACTGCCCTTCTTGATCGGTCACGCCGAACGCAAGACCTGCTCAGCTTCCGAGCGCAGTCTTCACGGCTGCAGCCGCGTCGCCGCCATCGAAAGTGGTCACGCCGGCAATCCATGGAGCAACCGCGTCCGGATGCTTCTTGAGCCAGTCGGTCGCAGCCGTATTGGCATCGGCGCCCTTGAGGATCGCGTCCATTATCTCGCCTTCCATGTCGAGATTGAACTTCAGGTTGGCGATGAATTTTCCGGCATTCGGGCACTCGGTGGTGTAACCCTTGCGCACATTGGTATGCACGGTGGCTGCGCCAAAGCCGCTGTCGCCCATGCCATCGAGATAGGTGATCTTCATGGCACCCATCACCGGATGCGGCGTCCAACCGAGGAACGCGATCCACTCATTGCTCTTGATCGACTGCTCGGCCTGCGTGAGCATGCCAGCCTCCGAGGATTCGACCAGCTCGAAGCCTTCGAGATTGTCCTTCGGGTTCTTGATCATGTCGAGGATGATGCGGTTACCATCATTGCCGGCCTCGATGCCGTAGATCTTGCCGTCGAACTTGTCCTTGAACTTGCCGAGGTCGGTCAGCGTCTTGACGCCGGCGTCCGCGACATAGGTCGGCACGACGATACCGTAGCCGGCGCCACTGAGGTTTTCGCTGATGGTCTCGACCGAACCGTCGGCGGTGTAGTCCTTGATGTCGTTGGTCATCGACGGCATCCAGTTGCCGAGGAAGACATCAAGATCCTTGTTCTTCAGCGACGCCATGGTCACCGGCACCGACAGCTGGATCGTCTGCGGTTCGTAGCCGAGCGCGGTGAGCAGTACCGATGCGACGCCGGTCGTCGCCTGGATGTCGGTCCAGCCGACATCGGAAAGACGCACCGCCTTGCAGCTCGCCGGATCGCCGGCAAAGGCAGCGCTGGTGGACAAAAAAGCCGCCAGGCCGAGGCCGGCGACGAAAGAGTTCATACGCGACATAGACAGTCTCCCATTGTGATTCTTTGGCGAAGCGTAGCTACGGTTTCTATGCCCGCCTTGTTTCGTCAGCCAAACACCATTCTGGTGTGGTTTCAAGCATTAAGACAATCACGATCAACGGCGCGGGCTGGCCAATCAGCGACACATCAGGCGCTTTTGCCATGCCGGACGGTTTTTTCGAAGACGGGCGGGCTTTTTCAGGGGAATGCGGGCGACCGCCCCTCCCCGTATCAGGGCAAGTCGGCTTAAAAGAGCGGCATGGCCAAGCTTTACTTCCACTACGCGACTATGAACGCCGGCAAGACGACGATGCTCTTGCAGGCCTCTTACAATTATCGCGAGCGCGGCATGGGCACGATGCTGTTCGTCGCCGGCCACTACCGCAAGGGCGACACCGGCCTGATCTCGTCGCGCATCGGCCTGGAGACGGAAGCCGAGATGTTCCGCGATGGCGACGATCTGTTCACCCGCGTCGCCGATCATCACGCGCATACGTCAGTGCATTGCGTCTTCGTCGACGAGGCGCAGTTCCTCGAGGAGGAGCAGGTCTGGCAGCTCGCCCGCATCGCCGACCGGCTGAATATCCCGGTCATGTGCTACGGCCTGCGCACCGATTTCCAGGGCAAGCTGTTTTCCGGCTCGCGCGCGCTGCTGGCCATCGCCGACGATTTGCGCGAAGTGCGTACAATCTGCCGCTGCGGCCGCAAGGCGACGATGGTCGTGCGCCTCGGCCCCGATGGCAAAGTGGCGCGCCTGGGCGAGCAGGTGGCGATCGGCAAGGACGTCTATGTCTCGCTCTGCCGCCGTCATTGGGAAGAAGAAATGGGCCGCGCCGCGCCCGACGACTTCATCGGCTTTATCAAGGGCTGACTCTGTCTCTTGGTTTTTGGAGCAGTTCCCAGGGGGAGCGCTATGTGCTTTTCTTGGAATTGCACCGGGCTCATACGGTCGAGACACGCCACTTCGGAAACCGCCAACCCAGCCGCACACCCAGCGTCGCCACTGCAATCAGCGCCATGCCGGCAGCCTGCGCCAGCCCGAGCGGATGCCCATAGATCGCCCAGTCGACGATGATGGCGACGACGGGATAGATGAAGGTGATGACGCCGATCACCGGTGTCGTCAGGCGCGGAAAGGCCGAATTCATCAACACGTAGGCAATGCCGGTGTGCAGCACGCCGATGCCGAGCAGCCAGCCCCATGACGCAAGCGCAATATGTTGGCCGACGCCGGCGAACGGGGCGAGCATGACGACCCCCACCACCGTCTGGCAGAGTACCGTAATTTCGGCGCGCTGCTGACCAAGGCCCTTGGCGAGGATCGTTGTAACGGCGTAGAGCATTGCGCCGCCCAGCGTCAGCGCAATGCCCGGCGCCCAGTTGGCATCGTCGTGGCCGTGCGCGAAGACGAGGCCGCTGGCCAGCACGACGCCGAGAAACGCACCGAGCATCCACAGCAGTTGGTCGAGCGAGATGCGCTCCTTGAGGAAGACGACACCGATCAGGACCACGAAGAACGGCTGGATATGGTAGATAATCGTCGTCGTGGCGATCGATGTCATGGCGAAGCCGGCGAAGAAGGCCGTCCAGCTCAGCACCATGCAGACGCCGGCAAGTGCTGCAAGGGCAAGCCGAGACGGCGACAGCGTCCGATCCGGCAGATAGCCGCGCAACAGGCACCATAAGAAAAGGAATATCGCGCCGAACACACATCGCCAGAAGACGACGGCAACGGGATGCAGCCCCGATTCCGTGGCGAAGGCGCCGACCGTGCCTGCGATCACCATTGCCAGAGCAAGGCTCGCGGCCGGGAAGCGGGCTGTCGAGGCGTCCGTCATGTGATGGTTCCCAGCGATCCCAGCAACCATCTGGTCACTGGCGCCACCTTCAAACAAGCGAATAGATTTGGCATGACCTATTCGATATGCTGATAGCACCATGGCCGCGCCACTCGATCTCAATCTGCTGAAAACCTTTGTCGCCGTCGTCGAGAGCGGCAGCCTTTCCAATGCAGCACCCAGGGTCGGCCGCAGCCAGTCGGCGGTCAGCATGCAGATGCAGCGGCTGGAGGAGATAGTCGGCAGCCAGCTTCTGGTGCGTGGTCCCAGAACCGTCACTCCCAATGCGATCGGCGAGGATTTCCTGATCTATGCGCGCCGGTTGCTGAAACTGTCGGATGAAGCCTGGGCAAGCGTCACCCGGCCTAAGGAAACAGGCAGCGTCCGCTTGGGGGTGCCCGACGATTATGCCGCCTTCCTCCTGCCGCCCGTGCTCTCACGCTTCGCGGCGGAGCATCCCCTGGTGACGGTGGAGTTGATCTGCGAACAGTCGACCGCGCTGGTGAAGACGCTGGCGGAGGGGCGGCTGGATCTGGCGATCATCACCCGCTTGCCGGAGCAGCCGCTTGAGGTGATCCGGCTGGAACGCTTCGTCTGGGTCGCCTCATCAAACCATGTCGCCTGGGAGACCGATCCGCTTCCGGTCGCCTTGTTCGAACCGGGCTGCGCCGCCAGGATGAATGTCCTGCAGGCGCTTGGCGATGCCGACCGCTCCTATCGCTGTACCTATTCAAGCGCCTCTCTGCTTGGCCTGATCGCCGTCGTCCAGGCCGGGCTCGCGGTGGCTGGCCTCGCCCTGCGCAGCGTACCACCGTCGCTGCGCATCGTCGGCGGCAATGAAGGGCTTCCGGTGCTGCCGGACCTCGAAATCGGCATCCTGCGCAACCCGCTGTCGACGACCCAGGCGGTCGAGCGGCTGAATGATTTCCTGCGCCGCGATCTGGCACAACAGGCCTGACTCGCGGGCCTGTCTTCCGCAATCCCGCCGCGATGCAGCGTTTGTTAAAGCCTCGGTACTATAAGGCCGCCAGCCAGAACTCTCCGGAGGCAGCATGTTTCGAGCCGCTTCGTCCGCCAGCATCCTTCTCCTTGCCAGCTCGCTTGTGGCCCATGCCGGCGGCGACCCGGCCCTGGGCAAGAAGGCCTTCAACCGGTGCATGGCCTGCCATGAAGCAGCCACCGACCGCGACAAGGTCGGTCCGCATCTGCTGGGCGTCGTTGGTCGCACCGCCGGAAGTGCGGAGAGTTTTCTTGGCCGCTATTCCGAGGCGATGAAGAGTGCCGGCGCCGCCGGCCTGGTCTGGGATGAAGCCAATCTCACCGAGTATCTCAGGGCACCCAAGCTGAAAGTGCCCGGCAACAAGATGGCGTTTGCCGGCCTGGCCAAAGACGACGACATCGCCAATGTCATTGCCTATCTGAAGGCCGATCCCAAGCCCTGATCCGCTGTTCGTCAGCTCTGTAAAGCCGGCTTTCTCCTCGCATATCGCGGCCGCGATTGCTTCGGTGGTTTGCCCAATACAAAGGCATCCGTGCGCCTTCGCCTTGCCGCATGAAAGTTCAATGACAGCTGAACTATGGCTGGTCGGCAAGCTAATCACGCCAAGCCCACGCCTTCACTGGTTTTCAAGACCCTGACGAATTTTTTTGTTTTCACGCCGCCCTTATCTTCACGTCTTTCAATCCCCTGATGCCCCACATATATTCGCCGCTGTTCGCGACCAGCGACGTCATGCCGAAGCGGGAGGCCCCAATGGCGACATTGCAGAATTTCGACGCCGAAATTGCCAAGACCAAGCAGGTCGTGCAGGACATGCGCTCCAAGATCGAGCAATCCGGCACCATGCTTGATACGCTTGCCACATCAGACAAGAAGATCGGCGACGCAAATTTCGACCTCGAGAACGCCCGCATCGAGGATGTGCTGAAGCAGCAGAAGGTGATGGAAGGCAACATTGCCGACCTGATCATCGGGCTGGAGGACGCCACCAACGTCTTCGGCGCCGAGTTCGAGAGCATGAAGAACTACACCGGCTGGGAAAAATTCATTGGCATCTTCTCCAGCCAGAGCAAGCAGCGCATGCGCACCGACCGCGTTCGCAACATGTCGCTGGCCGGCAATCTGCAGGAACTGCTGGTCAAATCCGACACCATCGTCGGCATATTGAAGGCGCAGAAAGAGGTTCTCGACCAACGCTACAAGACCTCGGAAACCAGCCTGTCTCAGGTTATCGAGCGCCGCAAGACCACCATGACCAATCTCGAAGCCGTGCAGAAGCGCATCGAGGAGCTCAACCCGATGCTGCTCGACATCGAAAACAAGATCGCCGCTTCGACCAGCCAGAAAGACCGCACGCAGCTCGAAGGCGAACGCTCCAAGCTGGCGACGGAATACAACGAAAAGCAGGCCAAGGAGCAGGAGCTGCTGGCCGAGAGCCAGACGCTCGAGCGTTACACCTCGATGTTCCAGACCTTCGTCGATTCGCTCAACAACCAGATCGCCGCGCAATCGACGCTGATCAACAAGCTGACCATCGATACCGAGCAGCGCATCGTGCTCTACAAGGCGCTGGAAGATTCGCTGAAGACCGCGGCCCAGCAGGACGTCGCCCACAAGATCAACACGCTGGGCAGCCGGGTCGACAACACCGCCGAGGAAACCATGGCCGGCATCGGTGCCGCATCGCAAAAGCACATCGGTGACCTGCTCGAGATGCACGAGAAGAACATGGTCGCCACCGCCGACATCCAGCGCCGCAAGAAGCTGGCCGACGATGCCTTCGCCCGCCGCTTCGACGAGGTGCTGAAGAAGCACAATTCGGCTAACTACGTGCAGTCTTAAGGGTGACAGCACTGCCCGCGAGCGACCAGGCATGACCCCCGAAAACGAAGCGGCGGCACGGTATTTTTCCGCCATCACGGCCGCGCTCAGCGGCCTTGAAGTGTTCATGCGCGACGATCGCTCGCCGCTCTACCGGCATGGCATCGTCGCCAAGATCGTCGCCGAACACATCGCCAGGCTCGACAAGTCGTTTTCCTGCTGGCGCAACCGGCTCGGCTTCATGGACACATTCCGCATTTCGCGCGCCGAAAGCGGATTTCCGGTGTTCCAGAACCTGCTCGAACTGGAAAACGACCGACGCCAGGCCGACGCGCGGCTTGCCAACATTCCGCTCGCCGGCGAGTTGCGCGAGGAAATGGCCGACTTCATCCTGCGCCACAAGGAATTCCCCGCGGCGCTGCAGAAGTCGATAGCCGAGCGGCTTTATCTCGAGGACGTGAAAAGCGAGAACACCTTCGGCCCGTTCACCCTGGCGCAAACGGCCAAGGTCTCGGTCAATCCGAAGACGGGGCGGCCTTATTATCTCGTCCACTGGGCGACGTTCGACGGCAGCGCCAACCTGCCGCTAGTCTACATGGTGACGGTGGAGGATTCGTCCGAAACGATGATTCGCCAGCTTGTCGATAGAAACGGCAAGCTGAACGAGACGATTGACATTCCGCTGCCGGTCGATGGCCTGCTCAATCCCGAGCTTGCCCACCGTTTCGACGATTTCACCGAGAAGAACTCCGCCTATACGCTGTCGCCGGCGACCATCGCGGTCAATCTCGACAAGGATTTCGAGCCGCTGCACCCCAAGCAGCTGCGCCGCGTCGTGCTCGGCCCGTTCTATTCGGCTGGCATTACCGACAACAATTCGACGGTGACCGAGGTACTCGCCAAGGTGCGCAAGCCCGAAAATGCCTGGCTGCTGACCTGGACCATCCAGGAGGTCTATTCCAAGGCCGAGAAGCCCGGCCGCAAGGGCCTGTTTTCGAGCGAGAAGACGACCCAGGAATTCTTCATCAACACCGACGATCTGGAAGCCGCGCGCCAGGGCGTGTCGAGCTATGAAAACCACGCGCTGATCCCGCACGAGGCCTATCAGGCGCTCTACGCCGCTGGCGAAGCGCAAAAGGTCTTTGCCGGCTACAAGGTTCACATCCTGTCCAACGGACAGGTCATCTCGGACGTCTGACCGTCACACCACGGAGCACCCTTCATGGATACCGGCCTGACCACCATCCCGGAAGCCGCCATCGAGAAGCACCGCGCTACCGCGCAGAGCTTCATCACCCGTGTCGTCGTGCTGGAGGACCCGTCTAGCTCCTCCGGCACAGCGCTTGCCGGCACCAACCGCCGCTTCGTTTCGACCGTCTCGGTCGGTTCGGTGCGCCGCACGCGCGAGGTCGAGCTGTCGAAGACCGTCGGCGCCGTTCATCCCGATGATCAGCTGCTGACCATCCCGCAGCACACGCTCCTGTTTCGCGCCCGGCGCGGCACGGCGATCGCGCTGGCAATATCGGACGTCTTTGCCGAGGGCTCGGACCTTGAAAGTCTGCAGGCCAAGAACACCCGCGCGCCGCTCGAAGGCGACGAGGCGTCTACCTTCAAGAAGCTTCTGTCGGCCTCGGCTTACATTTCGGCCTTCAGCCTCGCCTCCTACCTGTTCCAGCTGATCGACAGCGACGGCGAGGCGCCCAACGACAGTCCCGAACCGGACTTCCTGTTCGACACGCCGCAGGATGCGGTGAAGTCGATCCTGGCCAGCCTCGACAAGGCGATCTCGGGATCGTCCGACGACGCCGACCTGATGACAAGGGCGCGTGCCTTCGCCCGCGTCGCCATCGACGGGCTGCTGGCCCGCAAGGGCCGCTTCGACGGCATCGGCCCGTTCGAGAACGCGCATATCCGTATCGATGCCGACGATTTCACCCTGGATGGTTTCGACGTCGCGCCGGGCAAGCGTTCAAAACCGCTGGTGATGACATTCAAGAAGCCGGAAGAGGTCGTCGGCAATCACATCGCCAAATACCAGTCGGTCAAGCTCGCCAAGATGCTGATGGCCTACGACTTCGAGCGCGAACTCAATCCGTTCGTCGAACTCGGCGGCTTCCTGTTCACCTTCATCGGCGACGGCGCCCCCGGCACCGGCAAGACGACCCTGATCCAGATGATCGCCGGCCTCGTCAACGGCTACTGCCAGGTCGCCGGCTATCCCTTCGCCTACGAGAATTTCGGCGTCGACCAGATCTCGTCCTATCAGGGCAAATCAGGCCAGAACTGCCGCCAGTTCATCAACAATGTGCTGAACCCGCGCGTCATCGGATTCGGCACCATCGACGACATCGACCAGGTGGCGGCGCGCCGCTCAGACGACCGCGCCTCGGCCGGCCAGCAGGAAATCACCGGCGTGTTGATGGATGCCTTCGCCGGTGCCGCGACCGTGGTGCGCGGCAATTGCTCGTTCGGCATGTTCTCCAACTATCCCGAAAATGTCGACGACGCGCTGCGCCAGCGCGCCGGCGCCCGCTGGCTGGTCGACGGGCCGCAGAGCCGCAACGACTACATCGATATTTTTGTCCTGCTGGCGGGAAAAAACCACAAGATCCCGCTCGGCGACCACGATCTCTACGCCGCGCAGGAAATCCAGCGCGCCGTGACCGAAGCCTATGAGGGGCACGAGAAGCCGCAAGAAGACGGGCTGATGAAGGTCTACGAGCGCTACATGAAGGAGAACGGCGCACCGAAATCGATGGCCGACATCGGCACCTATCTGCACCTGATCAAGGATGCCGAGCCCCGCTTCACCGGCCGCGCCATCAAAAACGTCACCGACGCCATCAAGATGCGCGCCATGGACATCGAGCTTCCCGACGACTGGTTCGAGAAGCCGGAAGTCTTCATGCACAAGGGTTATGACGAGAAGAAAGCGATGATCGAGGAACTGCGCGGCCCCTTTTCGATGGACATGGTCATGCAGGAGATCAACCGCTACGCCGACTCGGAGTTCCGCTATTCCGACAAGTCCGACGACTCCGCCGTACAAAAGCTGCTGCGCGACGCCCGCCTGCGCGAACGGGCCGCGCGCGAGATGGAGGAGATGAAGAAGAAGGGGCTGTGGAATGCGTGAGTGCGCGCCTACCCCCCTCTGGCCTGCCGGCCATCTCCCCCTCAAGGGGGGAGATCGACTTTCACCATCGCTTTTGCCAATCTTCGACCTATCTGGAGAAGCGACACGGACGACGCTGCCAATCTCCCCCCTTGAGGGGGAGATTGCCGGCAGGCCAGAGGGGGGTGCTGGCACGCTCCTCGGGAGCGATGAACCTTGACCACAAAACCCGCCAAACCCGATCTCCTGCGCGACAACGAGCTGATCTATGGCCGGCTGCTGACGGTCGACGAGCCGCATTTGATCCAGCGCTACAACAAGGCGCTCGCCGCATTCGGCTTGAAGCCGACCAAACTAAAGAGCTTGCAGATCGACCGCACCGGCTTCTCGCCTGAAGTGGCCGAGGAATGCGATGATTATGACTATCTCGATCCCAACGAGGTCAACCGCCGCTTCATCATCCTGACGCCGTCGCAGATCGACCTGCCGGTGGTGCACACCGCCTTCTCCAACACCTCGCAACTGATGTTCGAGTTCATGTCCAGGAACCGGCGCGCCATCGATGCGCTGACGATCAAGGACGTCATCTACGGCGAGATCGAGGATTCCATTCCGAAGGTCAACGACATCGAGGATTTGCTGTCGATCAGCCAGGTCGAATTCAAGGTGCTGTCGGCCGAGGATGTGCTGGGCAAGGCCGCCGAACTCGGCAAGCTCGTGGACCGGCTGAAGCAGGAGCCCGATGCCTGGCGCGACAGCGCCATGCTGAACCGGATGGTGGAGCTTGCCAAGATCTGCGGCGACATCCGCGAGAACGCGCTGGTGCCCGACCAGGTGATCTTCCGCCACAATGCCTACTGGACCAGTCACTTCGGCGGTCTCTACGTGTTCGTCGACCCTGATATAACGACGGTGATCAGCGATCCGGCCGCCCCCGGTTTCCGCCGCTCGCGGCCGTGGCAGGTCAGCTATCTCTCGATCAACGACGCCGACAAGGTGTTCAAGTTCCTCGCCACCACCGGCCGCATCGAGCTGCCGCGTGCCTCCTGGGTGGAGACCTCGGGCTATCTCGAGCACCGCGCCGAGATGGTGGTGCGCGCGCTGATCCGCGATGCCGAGCCGAACCGCAATTTGACCGATGTCGACAAGGTCTGGCTGCAGACCTGGATCCAGAGCCATGCCGACCTGATCACCAGAGACGGCAATTTTCCGTTCCTCAACGCCGCCAAGCGCGAGATCGCCCAACTCGGCCACCTCAAGATCGAGGATGTCTTCCCGCAGCAACGTTTCCTTGTCATCCGCGCCAAGCCTGACCACCCCGACGCCTGGCTGACCAACCGGCTGATCTCGGATTTCGTACCGTCGGACTTCGTTTCGCGCTACATCTTCAACAAGGACGGCTTTTATGAGGACTATGGCGGCTTCAGCGACGCGTGGCGATCGCATGTTGTGGACGTTCTCAAAACCACATATTTGAAGGACAAGGTGGCGTTTCGCACACGCCTCTACGGCCTGACTGACTAGAACGAAATGAATCGTTATGTCGTTCTAACTTCTTGTTTTGGCGCATGATGTTATCCAAAAAGCCTGCAACTTTTTGGCGTCATGCTTTGAGGGGGTGACACAGCCATGCTCGATCCGATCGTGAATTTCTTCACCCGCATTTTCCAGTGGATTGGCCGCGGCATCGGCCTGTTGATCGGCGTCATCCTGTGGCCGTTCCTGTGGGCCGGGCGCTGGTACACGCAGCGCGGCTGGATCCTCAAGGCGGCGGTCGGCCTCGCCCTGCTGGTGCTGATCGGCCTCTACGCCAATTTCTTCTACGCCACCCAATGGTGGAACAATTTCAACCCGAACTATCCCGACACCTACACGTTCGAGAAGCGCAATGTCTCCGCCGGCGAACAGGTCTCCGCCGGCGCCGGCACCGACACCGCCAAGACCTGCGGCAACTCCGGCATTGCCCAGATCGCCGCCGACCTGACCGACTTCAACGTCAACCAGAATGCCTGGATCTCGTCGATGATCCTCTACAAGCTTGGCCTGTTCGGCATCGACTGGGACAACACGCCGTGGATGGACAACAAGGCCTCCTTCCAGCGCGGCATCAACCAGGCGGTGCGGCGCACCGCGACCGAACTCGCTGACAATCTCGGCCGCGTCCGCACCACCTCGCAGATCGACAGCGATCTGCAGAATGCCCGCGGCAACCTGCAGTTCGACGAGGAGACCTGGTATTTCGGCCTGAACCCGTTCGGCCCCAAGACGCCGACACCGAGCTACTATCGCGACGCTGTGCGCATGCTGCGTTCCTTCAACGCTCGCCTTGCTACCTGCCAGGCGACATTCGACGCCCGCGCCGACAATCTGAAACAGTATATCGACCGCATCTCGTCCGACATCGGCTCGACCTCGGCGATCCTCAAGGAACGCGCCGAGAACCACAACAATGGCTGGTTCGACTTCCGCGCCGACGACCGCTACTGGTTCGCCTATGGCCAGCTCTATGGCTATTACGGCCTGATGAAGGGCGCCCAGGCCGACTTCGAGGACGTCATCAAGGAAAAGCATCTGCAGAACCTGTGGGACACAATGGACTCGCAGTTCGTTTCGGCGCTGAAGATCCAGCCTTTCATCATCGCCAATGGCCGCGAGGATGGCTGGCTGTTGCCGACGCATCTGACGACGATGGGCTTCTATGTGCTCAGGGTGCGCTCCAACATGGTCGAAATCAGCAACGTTCTGACGCAGTAGCGCTGTTCCATTAGGGACCAGGCGATGGCGAATTTGCGCCGTCGCCTCTGTCGCATTCCGTGCATTGTGCGGCTGTTTTGAGACGGCGGCGCGGCGTGTCCTCTGGCTTCTATACGGCGCGGCAACGGAGCCAGGAAGAACCGATGACAGGTCGGCCGGTCCGCAGAGGAATTTTCTCTATAGGAAACATAGTTGCATGAAAGTTGACGCCGCGGCAGCGACAGGGTTAGAACATGCCCGCGCCCGGGTCCAACCTGCCTGCGAGTAAGATCAACCCGTCCCCTCCATCGTCCAATCCAGAGGAAAGCCGTCATGGCCGAAGTGAAGTCCGACATCGAGATCGCGCGCGGCGCCAGGAAAAAGCAGATCCAGGAGATCGGCCAGAAGATCGGTATCCCGACCGAACATTTGCTGCCCTATGGCCACGACAAGGCCAAGATCTCAGCTGAATTCATCAAATCGGTGAAGGGCAACAAGGACGGTAAGCTGATCCTCGTCACCGCCATCAACCCGACGCCGGCCGGCGAAGGCAAGACCACGACCACGGTCGGTCTCGGCGACGGCCTGAACCGCATCGGCAAGAAGGCGATCATCTGCATCCGCGAGGCCTCGCTGGGCCCGAACTTCGGCGTCAAGGGCGGTGCCGCCGGCGGCGGCTATGCGCAAGTCGTGCCGATGGAGGACATGAACCTCCACTTCACCGGCGACTTCCATGCCATCACCACGGCGCACAACCTGCTTTCGGCGCTGATCGACAACCACATCTACTGGGGCAATGAGCTCGGCATCGACACCCGCCGCGTCGTCTGGCGCCGCGTCATGGACATGAACGACCGCGCGCTGCGCGAAATCATCTGCTCGCTCGGCGGCGTCGCCAACGGATTCCCGCGCGAGGGCGGTTTCGATATCACCGTCGCCTCGGAAGTCATGGCCATCCTGTGCCTGTCGACCGACCTGAAGGACCTCGAAAAGCGCCTCGGCGACATCATCGTCGCCTATCGCCGCGACAAGTCGCCGGTCTATGCCCGCGACCTCAAGGCCGACGGCGCCATGGCCGTGCTGTTGAAGGACGCCATGCAGCCGAACCTGGTGCAGACGCTGGAGAACAACCCGGCCTTCGTGCATGGCGGCCCGTTCGCCAACATCGCGCATGGCTGCAACTCGGTCGTCGCCACCACGACGGCGCTCAAGCTCGCCGACTACGTCGTCACCGAAGCCGGCTTCGGCGCTGACCTCGGTGCTGAAAAGTTCTTCGACATCAAGTGCCGCAAGGCGGGCCTCAAGCCGGCGGCGGCCGTCATTGTCGCCACCGTGCGCGCCATGAAAATGAATGGCGGCGTCAAGAAGGAAGACCTCGGCAAGGAAAACGTCGAAGCGGTGAAGAAGGGCTGCGCCAATCTCGGCCGCCACATCGAGAACATCCGCCAGTTCGGCGTGCCGGCGGTGGTTGCCATCAACCACTTCTACTCCGACACCGACGCCGAGATCCAGGCGATGAAGGACTATGTCGCATCGATGGGCGAAGAGGCGATCCTGTGCAAGCACTGGGCGCACGGCTCGGCCGGCATCGAGGATCTCGCCAACAAGGTGGTGGCACTGGCCGAATCCGGTGCTTCGCAGTTCGCGCCGCTCTATCCCGATGCCATGCCGCTGTTCGAGAAGATCAACACCATCGTCCAGCGCATCTATCGCGGCTCGGAAGCGATCGCCGACAAGTCGGTGCGCGACCAGCTCAAGGCCTGGGAAGACGCCGGCTACGGCCACTTGCCGGTGTGCATGGCCAAGACGCAGTACTCGTTCTCGACCGACCCGAACCTGCGCGGCGCGCCGACCGGCCACACGGTGCCGGTGCGCGAGGTCAGGCTGTCGGCCGGTGCCGGCTTCGTCGTCATCATCTGCGGCGAGGTCATGACCATGCCCGGCCTGCCCAAGGCGCCGTCCTCGGAAAAGATCTTCCTCAACGAGATGGGCCAGATCGAAGGCCTGTTCTAAAATCCTTCAGTTCAAACCGCAAAGGGCGCCGCAGCGATGCGGCGCCCTTCTGTTTTCGGATAACCCTAAGCAGCGCTGCGCGACAGCGCCCGCTGGTTGGAGCCGAAGATCGTGTCGCGTTCCGGCAACGCGCCGGTTTTCAGGCACTCGACCCATTCGGCGGTCTTGAGCACCGCCGCGAAGCGCGACTGCAGGATGATCGTGACCACGCGGTGGATCTCCTCGGCCGAGGCGTAGCCGGCGCTGTTGGCGTAAGGCACCGAGCCGGTCGCATCCGACAGGAACTCGACGGCAAAGCCCATATGCACGGCGTGGATGATGGTCGACAGGTCGCAATTATGCGTCATGTAGCCGACCACAGTGATCGTGTCGATGGCATTGGCGCGCAGCCAGTCCTCGAGATCGGTGCCGGTGAAGGCGGAGGGCAGGTTCTTTTCGACATAATGGTCGCGCTCGCGCCTGGCGATCTCGGGATGCAGTTCCCCGCCGTGGCTGCCCCTAGCGAAGATCGGCGATGTCTCCGGCGCCATCTGCTTGACGACCACCACCTTGATGCCGGCAGCAGTCGCTGCATCCATCGCCCGCGCCACATTGACGACGCTGTCGCGGAACGGCGGATGCTGGATGGCGAGATTGCCGCCGTCATAGTCGTTCTGCACATCGACGACGATCAGCGCCCGGCGTGGCGTGGTGTTGGCTGGGTCAGACATGGTGTTTTCCTTTCCGGCTTGAATGCGATGGGCCGAAAATAGACGGGTCGCCGGCCTGCTAAAAGTGGCCCGATTGACATCATTCGAAAGAATTGGGACAATCCGCTTTCAACTACCGGAAGCACCCATGACCGACCCGATCATTGCCGTCCTCGCCTTCGACGACATCAGCCCGTTCCATCTTTCGGTGCCGTGCCTGGTCTTCGGCGAGGACAGGACGGCGCTTGGCCTGCCGCGCTTCGACTTCCGCATCTGCGCGGTCAAGGCCGGTCCGATCCACACAGAAGCCGGACTGACAATTGCCGCGCCGCATGGGCTCGAAGGGCTCGACGGCGCCGACATCGTCATCGTCCCAAGCTGGCATCATCTCGGCGAGCCGGCACCGCCGCTGCTGATGGAGGCGCTGCGCCGGGCGCACCGACGCGGCGCCCTGATCGTCGGCCTGTGCCTCGGAACCTTCGCCATTGCCGCTGCCGGACTGCTTTCGGGCCGTCGTGCCGCGACGCACTGGGCCTATTCCGAACAATTGCAGACACTCCATCCCGACGTCGCCGTCGATGCCTCGGTGCTCTATGTCGACAATGGCGACATCGTGACTTCGGCCGGCGTCGCCGCCGGTCTGGACTGCTGTCTTCACATCGTGCGCGCCCGCTACGGCGCGGAAGCCGCACTGCGGCTCGCACGCCAGATCGTCCTTTCTCCGCATCGGCAGGGCGGGCAGGCGCAATTCATCGAGCATCCGGTGGCAAGAAGCGCGGACGCCGACCGGTTCACCCAAGCCCTCGACGCGGTTCGCGCGGCGCTCGGAGAGACGCATAGCCTGGATAGCGTCGCCGAGGCCGCCGGCCTGACCCGGCGCACCTTTACCCGCCGCTTCCAAAAATCGATCGGCACCAGTTTCGGCGATTGGCTGACCAGCCAGCGGATAGAACTGGCTCAACGGTTGCTGGAGGCGACAGAGAAATCGACGGACATGGTGGCGTTCGAAGCCGGCTTCGGCAGCGCCACCTCGCTGCGCCAGCATTTCGCCGCAAGGCTCAGGACATCGCCGGCGCAATATCGGCGCGAATTCTCCAGGCGAGCCGGTCAGGACGAGCGCATGGCGTACGTCCTGTCGTCCTGATCTGTTCAGTCCCGCTTGACCTGATGTGCCGGATTGCCGACCACCGTGGTGTTCGCAGCCACGTCGCGTGTCACCACCGCGCCGGCGCCGACGATGGCACCTTCACCGATGCTGACGCCGCCAAGGATGACGGCTGAGCCGCCGATCCACGCATTGGCGCCGATCTCGACCGGCTTGGCGATCTCCAGTCCAGCTTGCCGCCCAGCGGGCTCCCTATGGTGCTCGGCGCAGTAGATCTGCACATTGGGACCGAGCAGCGTTCCCTTGCCGATGCGCACACTCGCTGTGTCGAGGATGGTGCAGCCGGCATTAAGGAAGACGCCGTCGCCGAGAAAGATGTTGAAACCATAGGCGCAGTGAAACGGTGCCTCGATGCGGGCGCCCTCGCCGGCGTTGCCGAGCAAAGCTCTCAAGCCCGGCCCGAGATTGCCGCGCTGCCGCGGCGGCAGGCAATTGTGCTCGAACACCGCGTCACGCGCGACAACACGCAAGGACTCCAGTTCATCATCGAGGCAGGTGTACCATTCGCCGGCCGCCATCTTCACGCGCTCGCTTTCGACCATGACGCGTCTCCAGTTCACGTCCTTGCAAAGCACAAGTGCGGCCAACAGAAAAGCGCCGATGCAAGTACTGGTCAAATATTGGACCTATGGTAGCCTGCCGTCTCAAAGGCCGTCCTGGCCCGGTGATCGAGGGGGATCGACCATGCTCTACATTCTCGCACTGCTGATCGGCGTCATTGCCGGTCTTCGCGCCATGACGGCGCCGGCTGCCGTTGCCTGGGGTGCTTATCTCGGCTGGCTGCCGGTTGCCGGCACCTGGGCGAGCTTCATGAGTCACTGGGCGGCTGTCGGCATCTTCACCATCCTGGCCATCGTCGAACTGGTCACCGACCAGTTGCCGTCGACGCCGAGCCGTAAAGTGCCGCAGCAATTCGGCGCCCGCATCGTCATGGGCGCCTTCACCGGCGCGGTGATCGGAGCGACAGGCGGCGCCACCATCGGCGGCCTGATCGCGGGCGCCATCGGCGCTGTCATCGGCACGCTGGGCGGCGCTGAAGCTCGCGGCCGGCTCGCAGCCGCCTTCGGCAAGGATCCGCCCGCCGCCTTCATCGAGGACGCGGTGGCGATCATCGGCGGTCTGCTGATCGTGGCTGCGGTGGCATGACGACGAAAACCTTCGACGCCATCATCATCGGTGCCGGACAGGCTGGCCCTCCGCTGGCCGGCCGGCTGACGGCCGCCGGCAGGAGCGTGGCGCTGATCGAGCGCAAGCTGGTCGGCGGCACTTGCGTCAACACCGGCTGCATGCCGACCAAGACCATGGTCGCCAGCGCCTATGCCGCGCATCTGGCGCGCCGCGCCGCCGACTACGGCGTGACGCTCAGTGGCCCCGTCGGCGTCGACTATGCCAGGATCAAAGCGCGCAAAGACAAGGTGACGATCGACGCTCGCACCAATCTCGAGACCTGGATTGCCGGCATGGACAAATGCACCCTCTATCGCGGCCATGCGCGTTTCGAATCCGCCAACACGGTGCGCGTCGGCGACGATCTGCTGACCGCCGAAAATATCTTCCTCAACACCGGCGGCCGCGCCTCGGTCCCAGACCTGCCCGGCATCCACGACATCGACTATCTGACCAATTCCTCGATGATGAATCTCGACGTGCTGCCGCGCCATCTCATCGTCGTCGGCGGCAGCTACATCTCGCTCGAATTCGCACAGATGTTCCGCCGCTTCGGTAGCGAAATCACCGTCATCGAGAAGAGCCCCCGCCTGACCGGCCGCGAGGACGAGGATGTCTCCGCCGCCATCCTGTCGATCCTCGAAAACGAAGGCATTACGGTCCATCTCGGCGCCGACGACATCGGCTTTGCCAGACAAGGCCAGGACATTGCCGTGACCTTCTCCGCCGGCAAACCGCCGGCGGTCGGCTCGCACGTGCTGCTGGCTCTGGGGCGGACGCCCAACACCGATGACCTCGGCCTGGAGAGGGCTGGCGTGGAGGTCGACAAGCGCGGCTTCGTCTCTGTAGACGACCAGTTGCGCAGCAGCGTGCCCGGCATCTGGGCGATGGGCGACTGCAACGGCAGGGGCGCCTTCACCCACACCTCCTACAACGACTACGAGATCGTCGCCGCCAACCTGCTGGACAATGATCCGCGCAAGGTCAGTGATCGCATCGAAGCCTATGCGCTCTACATCGACCCACCGCTCGGCCGCTGCGGCATGACCGAGGCTGCGGTGAAGAAATCCGGCCGTCGCGCGCTGGTCGGCCAGCGGCCGATGACCCGCGTCGGCCGCGCTATCGAAAAGGGCGAGACGCAGGGTTTCATGAAGATCCTGGTCGACGCAGACACGAGGGAGATCCTCGGCTGCTCGGTGCTCGGACCCGGCGGCGACGAGGTTATCCATTGCGTGCTCGACCTGATGTACGCCAAGGCGCCCGTCGACACGCTGGCGCGTGCCGTGCATATCCACCCGAATGTCTCGGAACTGTTGCCCACCATTGCTCAGGAACTGAAGCCGCTGGCTTGACAGCCTGTTGGCGACCCATTTCAAAGCTCTTCCTTTTCTGCATCGCTGCAATGCAGCAATGCCGCTTGCGCACGGCGGCGTCCTTCGCGCAGTCTGGATTTGAACCGATTCAGTCTGGACGCCCCATGCCTTTGCCGATCCTTGCGCTTGCCATTAGATCGGAAGAGCACACGTNCCTTCTGCATCGGCACCACCGAATTCGTCATCATGGGCTTGCTGCCCGAGGTCGCCGCCGACCTCGGCGTGTCGATCCCATCTGCGGGCCTGCTGGTCACAGGATATGCGCTGGGCGTCGTCTTCGGCGCCCCGATCGTCGCCATGGCCACCGCGCATTTGCCGCGCAAGCCGGTGCTGGTCGGGCTGGCCGTGCTGTTCGTCATCGGCAATCTGTTTTGCGCCATCTCGCCCAATTACTGGACGCTGATGGCCGCGCGCGTCTTCACCGCTTTCGGCCATGGCGCCTTCTTCGGCATCGGCTCGGTCGTTGCCGCCAGCCTGGTGCAGCGCAACAAACGGGCCAGCGCCATCGCGCTGATGTTCGCCGGGCTGACGCTCTCCAACATCCTGGGTGTTCCCGCCGGAACCGCACTTGGCGAAGCGTTCGGCTGGCGCTCCACCTTCGTTGCCGTGGTCGGTATCGGCCTGATCTCGGTGGCAGCGATCGCCTGGCTGGTGCCGTCCGATGTCGCCCAGCCAAGCGGTGGCGGCCTGCGCGGCGAGCTGCGCGTGCTGGGCAAGCTGCAGGTCTGGCTGGCCATGCTGATCGCGGCGCTGACTTCCGCAAGCCTGTTCACCGTCTTCACCTACATCAAGCCCTACCTCACCGAGGTATCGGGCTTGTCGACCTCCGCAGTCACGTGGGTTCTGCTGCTGTTCGGCGCGGGCATGACCATCGGCAACATTATCGGCGGCAGACTGGCCGACTGGAAACTGATGCCGACGGTGATCGGCACGCTGCTGCTGATGGCCCTGCTTTTCGTTGGCTTCAGGCAATTCGGCGCAATCGCCAGCGTTGCCGTCGGCATCGTCTTCCTGTGGGGCCTGCTCATCTTCGTCGTCGTGCCGCCGCTGCAGATCCGGGTCGTCGAGGCGGCCTCCGAGGGACCGAACCTCGCCGCCACGCTGAACCAGGGCGCCTTCAATGTCGGCAATGCCAGCGGCGCCTGGATCGGCGGCGTGGCCCTTTCCGCCGGTGTTTCCTATGCCAATTTGCCGCTGGTCGGCGCAGCACTCGCTTTGTTGGCAGTGACCGTCGCCGTGCTGTCACAGGCGCTGGACCGGCGCGCGCCGGTCATCCAGCTCCCGGCTGAATAGTCTCTTGCGCCCATAGCGCGGCGGGCTGGACCAATCGACATAGGCGCCTTCAAATCGCATGTCTTCTGGTCCTTGATGGAGGAAGTCATGCAGAAATCGATCGAGCGCATCGCCGGCGAAAGCGAAGGGGTTTCCTACGAATTCCCGCTGTTCCGCTTCACTGGTTCCGACAAGGCTGCTCCTTCGGCCTATCTGCAGGCGGCGCTCCATGCCGGTGAGTTGCCGGGCGTCGTCGCCATCGACGCGCTGATGCCGATGCTTGCCAGGGCGGAGGCCGAAGGCCGCATCAAGGGCAACCTCACCGTCGTGCCCTGGGCCAACCCTGTCGGCCGGGCGCAATATCATTTCGGCGAGCATCAGGGCCGCTTCCATCTCGGCACGCGCACCAATTTCAACCGCGGCTTTCCACTGCTCGCCGCGCCCGACACAGCGCTCTTGCCCGACACCACCCTTGGCAGCGTCGACCAGCGGCTGAAGACGCGGCTGGTGCAGCTCTCGCTAGGCCATGACATCGTGCTCGACCTGCACTGCGATGACGAGGGCCTCGCCTATCTCTACGTCCACACCAGCCTGTGGCCGGCCATGGCCGATTGCGCCGCCGCCATGGGCGTCGACGCGGTCGTGCTGTGGAGCGAGGACACCGACGGCACCTTCGAGGGCGCCTCGATCATGCCCTACCAGAACGTCCCCGCCGATGTGGCCAAGCTCGACCGTCGCGTCGCCACCACCGTCGAATATCGCGGCATCCTCGATGTCGACGGTGCCTTGGCCGACGCCGACGCCGACGGCCTCTACCGGCTGCTGGTGGCGCGCGGCGTGATCGCCGATAGCGCCCTGCCCGCGCCGGGTCCTTTCACCGGCTTCGTGGCGCCATTGGAAAACATCGACATGATGCCGGCGCCACGGGCCGGTGCCGTGCTCTACGACGTGAAACCCGGCGACCGCGTCGCCAAGGGCGCGCGCCTAGCCACCATCGTCCATGCACCGGGCGAAGCCGATGGCCGCACCGAAGTGTTTGCGCCGCAGGATGGCATCATCCTGACCCGCCGCTCGCGCCGCATCATCCGCGCCGGCGAGGATCTGTTGAAGCTGGTCGGCGACAGGAAGAGCGCCGACGCCCGGTCGGGGACGCTGGAGGACTGACTTAACCCGAAATAGCCAGCCGCGCCTTCGCCTCCAGCCATTCGGCCATCTGCCGGTAAGGCACCGGGCCGTGACTGATGCGGGCGACACCCAGTTCCGCTAGCCGCTGGCGCGGCGGCACATGCGCCAGCGCAATGATGTTGACCGGCAACGCAATTGCCTTGCAGAGTGTCTCGATCAGGCCCTCATCGCCAAGGCCCGGCGCAAAGAAGCCGTGCGCGCCAGCTTTTTCGAAGGCCTGTGCGCGCTCTATGGCCTGGTCGAGCAGGGCGTCATCATGCGCATCCGGTTTCGCCTTGAGGAAGATGTCGGTTCGAGCGTTGATGAACGCCGGTATCCCGGAAGCCTTGACGGCCGCCGCCGCGGCTTCGATGCGTTTTACCTGAACAGCGATGTCGTGCAGGCCGCTGCCACCGACAACCTGGTCTTCGAAATTGAACCCAACAGCGCCGGCCCGCAGTGCCGACGTTACCGTGCGAGCAACAATTTCCGGGTCGACGCCGTAACCACCCTCGAGGTCCATGGTCACCGGCAGGTCGACGGCAGTGACGATGCGCTTGATGTTGTCGAGCGCCAGCTCCAGCGGGATTTTCTCGCCATCGGCATAGCCGAAGGCGGCCGCCACCGGCCAGCTTCCGGTGGCGATCGCCTTGGCGCCCGCTTTCTCGACGATCTTGGCCGAACCCGGATCCCAGACGTTGTAGAGAACGATCGGGTTTCCCTTGACGTGGAGGGAATGGAACGTCCGCGCACGCTCGATCTGCTCGGTCATGATTGTTTTCTCGTCTTCCTGCTGTTGATGAACATTCTAAGCGCCATAGCCGGTTCTGGCGATGTACCATGAGGCGCAGAAGCGACAGCCACCGGACAGGCTTTTCAAACCTGTTGCGTATCCTCCCTTTCGCGGCTATGGATTTCGCCATGAACATGCGTTCGATCAAGACCATTTGGTGGTGGGCCTGCTGACAGCGGCCTGTTCGAACACGTGCGCGTGAAAAGAGAGGGTGGCCGCAACGGAAAGTCCGGGCGGCCATTTGTTTTTTCCAAGCCATTCCCGGGTCCGTTGCCCAAGAAGCTGATGGAGACGGCAATGACGATGAAGGTTCTGGAAAACGGCGCGGAAAGTTTCGTGACCGCGGGTGGCATAACCATCACGCGCGCGCGCCACGACCGGCCCTATGCAGGTGCGATTGACGCCTATGTCGACGGCCTGAATTCGCGCCGCGGTGCGGTGTTTTCCTCCAATTATGAATATCCCGGCCGCTACACGCGCTGGGACACCGCCATCATCGATCCGCCGCTGGTCGTCTCGGCGCGCGGCCGTGCCATGCGCATCGAGGCGCTGAACGGCCGTGGCGAGACGCTGTTGCCGGTCATCGGCAAGACGCTGGGCGACCTCGCCGACGTCACCATCGCCGAGACGTCGGAGAAACTGATCCGCCTCGACGTCGCCAAGCCCGGCCGTGTCTTCACTGAAGAGGAGCGCAGCCGCGTGCCTTCGGTATTTACGGTCCTGCGCGCCATCACCGCTCTGTTCAAGACCGAGGAAGACGCCAACCTCGGCCTCTACGGCGCCTTCGGCTACGACCTCGCCTTCCAATTCGACCCGGTCGACTACAAGCTCGAGCGCAAGCCAAGCCAGCGCGATCTGGTGCTTTTCCTGCCCGACGAGATCCTGGTCGTCGACCACTATTCGGCCAAGGCCTGGACCGACCGCTACGACTATGCCGGCGACGGGTTTTCAACCGAAGGGCTGCCGCGCGACGAAATCGCCGAGCCGTTCAAGAGCCCCGACCGCATCCCGCCGCGCGGCGACCATGAACCCGGCGAATACGCCGATCTGGTACGCAAGGCGATGGATTCGTTCAAGCGCGGCGACCTGTTCGAGGTCGTGCCCGGCCAGATGTTCTACGAGCGCTGCGAGACGCAGCCATCCGAGATTTCGCGCAAGCTGAAGGCAATCAACCCCTCGCCCTATTCCTTCTTCATTAATCTGGGTGAAGGCGAATACCTGATCGGCGCCTCGCCCGAAATGTTCGTTCGCGTCAACGGCCGCCGCGTCGAGACCTGCCCGATCTCGGGCACCATCAAGCGCGGCGACGATGCCATTTCGGACTCCGAGCAGATCCTGAAACTGCTCAACTCGAAGAAGGACGAATCCGAGCTGACCATGTGCTCGGACGTCGACCGCAACGACAAATCGCGGGTCTGCGAGCCGGGTTCGGTGCGCGTCATCGGCCGCCGGCAGATCGAGATGTATTCGCGCCTGATCCACACCGTCGACCACATCGAAGGCCGGCTGCGCGAAGGCATGGATGCCTTCGATGCCTTCCTGTCGCATGCCTGGGCGGTCACCGTGACCGGCGCGCCGAAATTGTGGGCCATGCGCTTCATCGAGCAGAACGAGAAAAGCCCGCGCGCCTGGTATGGCGGCGCGATCGGCATGGTCAATTTCAACGGCGACATGAACACCGGCCTCACCCTGCGCACCATCCGTATCAAGGACGGCATTGCCGAAGTGCGCGCCGGCGCCACATTGCTGTTCGACAGCATTCCCGAGGAAGAAGAAGCCGAAACCGAACTGAAGGCATCCGCCATGCTCTCCGCCATTCGCGACGCCAAGACAGCCAATTCCGCCAGCACCGAGCGAACCACCGCGCGCGTCGGCGACGGCGTCAACATCCTGCTCGTCGACCACGAGGACTCGTTCGTTCACACGCTGGCCAATTACTTCCGCCAGACCGGCGCCAATGTCTCGACCGTCCGCTCGCCGGTGCCGGAGGAAGTCTTCGACCGGCTGAAGCCCGACCTCGTCGTGCTGTCGCCCGGCCCCGGCACGCCGAAAGATTTCGACTGCGCCGCCACCATCAAGAAGGCGCGCGCCCGCGAACTGCCGATCTTCGGCGTCTGCCTTGGCCTGCAGGCATTGGCCGAGGCCTATGGCGGCGAACTGCGGCAGCTGCACATACCGATGCACGGCAAGCCGTCGCGCATCCGGGTTTCCAAGCCCGGCATCATCTTCTCGGGCCTGCCCAAGGAAGTGACCGTCGGCCGCTACCACTCGATCTTTGCCGATCCGGTGCGCCTGCCCGACGATTTCATCGTCACGGCCGAGACCGAGGACGGCATCATCATGGCCTTCGAACACCGCAAGGAGCCGATCGCCGCGGTACAGTTCCACCCGGAATCGATCATGACGCTCGGCCACAATGCCGGCATGCGCATCATCGAGAACATCGTCGCCCACCTGCCCCGCAAGGCCAAGGAAAAGGCCGCCTGACGATCATGGCCGAAGCCGAGAACACGATGGCGATCGCGGCCAAGGCGGCCGCGAAGCGCAAAATCGCCAATCTCGCCTTCTGGTCGATTATCGTCGCTTTTGTCGTGCTCGCGCTGAAGGCTGCCGCCTGGTACGTCACCGGCTCCGTGGCGCTCTACTCGGACGCCTTGGAATCGATCGTCAACGTCATCGCCTCGGTTGCAGCCTTCTGGGCGATCCAGGTCAGCCACAAGCCGGCCGACCAGGACCACCCTTTCGGCCATCACAAGGCCGAGTATTTCTCGGCGGTGCTGGAAGGCGTGCTGATCGTGCTCGCCGCCCTTTTGATCCTCAACGAGGTCTGGCGCCACTGGCAGACCCCGGCACCGCTCGAACAGCCCTGGGAAGGTCTTGCCGTCAACGGCGTCGCTACAGTCATCAACGCCTTCTGGGCCTGGACGTTGATCCGCGCCGGCAGGGCGGAGAAGTCACCGGCGCTGGTTGCCGACGGCAACCACATCATGACCGACGTGGTCACCTCGATCGGCGTCTTCGGCGGCCTGGTCGGAGCGATCCTGACCGGCTGGCAGATCCTCGACCCGGCGCTTGCCGTCCTCGTGGCGCTGAACATCCTGTGGCAGGGCTGGCACGTCATCGGTTCGTCGATGAACGGCCTGATGGACCGCGCCGTCGACACCCAGGAACACATGCGCATCCGCGACGTCATCTCGGCCAATTGCAAGGGCGCGCTCGAGGTTCACGACCTCAAGACGCGCATCGCCGGCCGCGCCACCTTCATCGAGTTTCATCTGGTCGTCGATGCCGACATGTCGGTCGGCGCCAGCCATGTCATCTGCGACCGCATAGAGGACGCGCTGAAGGCCGAAATCCCTTCGGTGCGCGTCACCATCCATGTCGAGCCCGATGACGAGGCCAAGCTGCCCAAGGGCACGACGGCCGTGCCGTTTGCGTGAGGCGGTCTCCCGTCACGACCTTGGAAAATTAGCCGAAGCCTCTCGACTTCGTCATCCACGGGCGGAGCAGGAGCGAAGCTCCGTCGCGGAGACCCGAGGATGACGAAGCGACAAGCGTACCGCGAAAACTTCTGCGCCGAGGAGACTCGTCGCTACCGGCCTTCTAAGACCGCCTCGACAAAATCATCGTCAAGCGGCCCGATTACACGGTCGAGCCAGCCCCAATCCTGCGCAAGCGGTTCGAGGACGACCGCTCGGCCCTCGCGACGGATTGAAACCTCGCCGGTTTCGAACCGGTATTCTTCGGCAAGCGTACCGCTTGCGATCGGCCATACCAAAAGACCTTTGCCTTATCCATTCGCCCCCTCCAGAGATGCTCACGGCGAGCAGGCCGATTGCGGCATCGGCTGCAGCCGATAGACCTTGTCGTCGGATTTCGTCTTGCCGTCGGCGGCCTTCGAACACAGGTCGACGATCGCGAGTGCACTGTTGGGATTTGCCAGCATCATCGTGCCATTGGCACCACGCTTGAGGAAAATCTCCTTCTGCGCGATGTCGCAGGAGAAATCGTTCATCTTCGAACTGGCCGCGCAGCGCCACTGGTCGGCTTCGCCCTGGCAGGAATAAGTCTGCGTAACCTCAGCCGATTTCTGCCATGTGGTGACGGTAACGGCAATATCGGCGCCGTCTGGCCAGTTGGCGGCGTCACCACCCGAGGCGAAGGACGCCAGCTCTACCTTGCCGCGGAAAACCCGGATCGACTTGGTAAGTTGATCGGGGTGCGAACCGAGATGGGCAGCATCATAGTCGCGCCCATAGCAGAAGGCCTGGGCCGGCTTCAGCCGCTCGCGCAGCGGTGGGCCTAGCGCCGGGTCGACCGGATCGATGCGCGCGAACTCCGCCTTGCAGGTCGCCGCTGGGATCGGGTCGAGGCGAAAATTGTCGTCATCCTTGCCGAGCGCCTGCCTGTGATATTCCGCTGCGCCAAGCTCCTCTTCCGATCCGGCATCGAGATAGATGTCGGGCTGCAGATCCGAGAGGAACAGCCGGCCCTTGTCGTCGACCTTCAGCGACGCAAGCGTCCGGTCGCATTCCATGCCGCAATGGACCGGGCCTGTCTTGCCGCCCTCGGATGCGTGATTGCACCAGCCGCCGGCCCATTCAGGCGCCTTGGCGCCGCGCACGGTGGTGGCGATGAAAGCATTGTAGGACGTGTCGGAATTCGCGGCCGGTTCCTCGTTCGGCCGGCTGACTGGATCATGGCCGTAGTAGAAGAAGATCCGGGCCACCTTCTGCTTCGGGTGCGCCTTGAGATGCCCCGCATCATAGACGCGGCCGAAACAGGCATCAGCGCCGTTCGGACTGAGTTCGGTGAGCTTCAGCGCATCGTCGGCGGAGGCCGGTCCGGCAAGCAAGCCAAGCAGCGCCGCGCCAAACCCGGCGCCAGCGACTGTCTTCCATTCCCCTGCCCTGAACGCCATGTGATCTCTCCTCCGCATCGACAGGACGCAACGTCAATTTATGCTAGTATTGCGGCCGCAGCCACGCAATTCGCGGCGGGCCGCCAAGCGAAGGAGGATGCCATGCGTCGGCGCGACATGTTCCGCGCGGTTCTTGCCGGAACCGGAACGCTTCTTGGTTTGCGGGCAGCACAGGCAGCCGCCACCGAGCCCACAAGGCAAAAAGTCGCCTACCACTTGAGCGATACCGACAAGGTCAATTTCGTGCTCGGCAACATCAAGAACCACTATGAGGGCACCGGCGGCAATGTCGACATCGTGCTGGTCGTGCATGGCCCGGCCTTGGCCAGCTTCAAGTCGAAGGGAATATCGGCCGCGATTTCCGGGCGCTTCGCCGGCCTGGTGCGGCAGGGGCTGGAATCCCATGCTTGCGCCAACACCATGCAAGGCATGGATATTTCGCTCCCCGACCTGCTCGCCGGGTTTCATGCCGCCGACAAGGGCGGCGTCGTCAAACTCGCCGAACTGCAAGGCCAAGGTTACGCCTATCTGCACCCGTAGAGCGGTTTGCTTGGCGCAAATTCCCCAAGGGAAAGCGCTACTCCTTTTCCCGGGAAACCGTTTCACACGTTTCTTGAATTGCTCAAAGGCTTGAACACCGGGGTGGCAAGGGCCTACGAAGGACAGGCAGACGTCCCGGAGGAAGAACCGTGCCAGCCACCACACTCAGCATACCCGATCTTGCCGGCAAGGCAGTGCTGGTCACCGGTGCGTCGACCGGCATCGGAGCGGCGCTCGCGCTGGCCTATGCAGCGCAGAAATGCAAGGTGGCGCTGCACTACAATTCGAGTCAAGACGCCGCCGAGAAGCTCGGCCTGACGATTGCCGACAAGGGCGGCGAGGTGTTTCTCGTTCAGGGCGATTTCTCCGTTGCCGCCGATGTCGAGCGCGTCGTCGAGGATAGCGCGCAATATTTCGGCCGCCTCGACGGGCTGGTCAACAATGCCGGCGGCATGCTTGGCCGCATTCCCTATGCCGAGCAGACCGAGGCGCATTACGACGCTGTGATGGACCTCAACGCCCGTTCGGTACTGACTGCTTCGCGCAAGGCGATCCCGTGGCTGAAGAAACAGGGCGGCTTCATCGTCAACACCTCCTCGATCGCCGCCCGCAATGGCGCCGGCGGCGGCGCCGGGCTTTACGGCTCGGCCAAGGCCTTCGTCTCCAATGTGACGCGCGGCATGGCCAAGGAACTGATCGGCTTCGGCATCCGCGTCAACGCGGTGGCGCCCGGCACCATTCTCACCCCGTTCCACGAGCGCTATTCGACCGACGAGCAGATCAAAGGCATGGTCGCCACCATTCCGCAGGGACGCGCCGGCACGGCGCAGGATTGCGTCGGCGCCTATCTGTTCCTCTCTTCCGATCTTCTCAGCGGCTACATCACCGGCCAGGTCATCGAGGTGAATGGCGGCCAGTTGATGCCTTGAGCGGCTATCGGCATACTGGCGATCTGCTTGTCGAAACCTCAAAGGGAGACAACGGAATGTATGGACTGATCGGCAAGATGCGGGCGGCGCGCGGCCAGCGCGACGCGGTCATGGACCTCCTGCGCGACAGTACAGGCGCCCTGCCAGGCTGCCTGAGCTATATCATCGCGCGCGACCCCGCCGATGCCGACGCGATCTGGGTCACCGAAGTGTGGACCGACGCCGAAAGCCACAAGGCCTCGCTGCAGCTTCCCGAAGTCCAGGCGGCGATCGCCAAGGCGCGGCCGTTCATCGCCGGCTTCGAATTCCAGGTCGAAACCCACCCTGTCGGCGGCTTCGGCCTAGCCGACGGCAAGACGGGGTGAGTTCGATGCCAACTTTGAGGAGCAACCTTTGACGCAGACAGTAAACATTCGCGATGCGAAAGCCCATCTGTCGCGCCTTGTGAGACGTGCAGCCCAAGGCGAGTCGTTTGTTATTGCCAAAGCCGGCAAGCCGTTGGCCAGAATCGTGCCGATCGAACAACCGGCTCTGCAGGCGCGACGGGTCGGTTTTATGGCCGGCCAGTTTTCCGTCCCCGACGATTTCGACCGCATGGGTCGCAATGAGATCGAGCAACGGTTCGACGCCGGCTTATGAAACCTGTTACTCGACACCTGGACGGGTGAAACAATAGTTTTCTATGAACCGCGGTTCGCATTTTTCGCCCTGCGGGTCTAAGAGCGAAACATGGATTCCTCGGCCGAGCAGCCCTCCCCGGACCTGCCCACACTCGAGCGCATGGCGCGGATGCGCAAGCTCTGGCAGTGGCTTGCCCTGCTGGTTGTTTCTCTCCTGTTTGCCGGCGCGCTGGAACTCGCCACCCTGCCGGCGGCGTTGCTGATCGGGCCGATGCTGGCGGCCATCGTCGCCGGCACCAATGGCGCCACGGTGCGTGTGCCGCGCCTTCTGTTCGGCGCCGCCCAGGCGATCGTCGGCTGCCTCGTCGCCAGCTCGATCTCGGCCGACATCTTTCCAGTCTTCTACCGGGAATGGCCGCTGTTTCTCGGTGTCGTGGTGGCGACCGTCACGGCCTCCAGCCTGCTCGGTTGGCTGATCAGCCGCTGGCGCATCCTGCCCGGCACCACCGCCGTCTGGGGTTCGTCGCCGGGCGCGGCCACCGCCATGGTGCTGATGGCCGGTGCGTTCGGCGCCGACCAGCGTCTCGTCGCCTTCATGCAATATCTGCGCGTCATCTTCGTCTCGATGACGGCAGCACTCGTTGCCAAGATGTGGGTCGACACATCGGGCGTCGAAATCCCCGCCATCACCTGGTTCCCGCCGATCGACGCCCAAGCCTTCGCCGCCACCATCGGCATCGCGTTTATCGGCGGCTTGGCGGGAAAGCTGTGCCGGCTGCCTTCTCCCTACTTCCTCGGCACCTTCATCTTCGGCGGCGTCATCCATCTCGGCCTGGGCGTTGAGATGCAATTGCCGCCCTGGCTGCTGGCTGTCAGCTACGCCATGGTCGGCTGGTCGATCGGGCTGAATTTCACCAGGGCGATCCTGCGCCATGCGACACGCGCGCTGCCGCAGATCATCGCCTCGATCGTGGCGCTGATGGCCTTTTGCGGCGGCCTTGCCTTCATGATCAGCCATCTCCTGGGCATCGATCCGCTGACCGCTTATCTGGCGACCAGCCCTGGCGGCATGGACAGCATCGCCATCATCGCCGCCGCCGCGCAGAACGTCGACATCTCCTTCGTCATGGCCCTGCAATCGGCACGCTTCCTGATCGTGCTGCTGGTCGGCCCGAGCGTCGCGCGGCTGGTGGCCAGAAGCGTCAGGCAATAGGCAAAACCGACGCCAGAGACGGTCATAAGCCGCGGATTATTCCTCGCCGCCCTCATCCTCGCTTTGCGCGTCGCGGCGCCAGTAGGCGGTGACCAGGTGCCGGTTGCGCGATAGGTTCCATTGCTTGCGCACGATCTTGCGGATCTCCCGGAAATCGCCGAATTCGCATCCGGCCCAGACATAAAGACCGTCGGCAAGCGCCATGTGGCTGCGCTCCCGCAAGGCGGCTGGCAACAGGCCGGCGGTGCCGGCCTCTCGGCCGTGCCGGTAGAGCCAGGTGATATCGACATTGTCCCCTTGCGCCAGCGCGATCCGGTCATCCGGGCCATCGACCTCGATCAGTGCCTCGGCGCGGGTTGACGCCGGCAAATGCTCCAAAATCCGGCCGATGGCTGGCAGTGCGGTGTCGTCGCCGAGCAGAAGCAAGGTCTGCGCCACCGGGGCGTCGCCGCCACCGGGTCCGATCATGCCGATCACGTCTCCTGCCTGTGCGCTTTGCGCGAAGGCGGCGGCGGGCGTCTCCTGGCCTGGATGCAACACGAAATCGACGTCGAGCCAACCGCTTGCGGCGTCCACCGCCCGGATCGTGTAGACCCGCACGGCAAGCGCATCGTCGCCAGAAGGCCAGACGATCAAGCCGTCAGCGCCCATCGTCGGCCAAACCAGCCGGCGGCCAGGCGGCGGCAGCAGCAGCCGCATGTGCAGGCCGCCATGGGTAAATCGGCCGAGATCCTTGCCGGCGAAGCGCAGGCGCTGCATGTGCGCCGATATCCGCGTTGACGACATCACCGCGATCTCGCGGAAGAAGACCGGCGTACCGGCGTCGCTGCCGTCACCTTGCCAATGGATGCCCTTGGTCGTGCCGAGATGTTCGGCGACATGGCCGGCGACCGTCATCTTCATGTAGGACAGGCAGGTTTCGTCTGTCGCCGCGACCCGGATCAGCACGCTTTCATCATCAAGCGTAGCGCTCAACGAGCCGTAGTAGAGGCGGAGCTCCCACTGGTCGGCAACGCCAGTGTCAATCTCGAATTCGCTGTGCTCTGCGCGCAGCCGGTCCATCACCAACCTGATCGCCGCGTCGCTGATCCGGGTTTGCGCGTTCAGTTGGTCCATCGCTCAGTCCTTCGCAACAATTCGGCAAGCGCCGCAGCGCCACCGCCGTCAGCGACATGCCACAGCCGCTGCGGCGTTTCCACATAAACTTGATTATAAAATTCATATTTAGCGATGAACGCCTACCGCGCAGCAAGCCGCTCGGGAAGAAAGTCGACGAAGACGCGCACCTTCGGCGACAAATGGCGATTGGAGGGCCACAGCATCCGGAACTGGCCACGGCCGTCGACATGACCGTCGAGGACGGTACGCAGCCTGTCTTCGTGCAGCGCCTCGCGCACCAGGAAATCCGGCATGCAGGCGATGCCGAGCCCGGCGAGCGTGGCGCCTTTCAACGCCTCCATGTTGTTGCATGTCAGCATCGAGCGTATCTGCGGTTCGGCGCTTCCGGTAGTGAACGGCCACTCCAGCAGCCTGCCGCTGTTCAGGAAGCGGAAGTTTATGCCGAAATGCCTGGTGAGATCAGCCGGCACGCTGGGGGCGCCATGGCGGTCGAGGTAGGAGGGCGCCGCGCACAGCAGCATGCGAAAGGGCGCAACGGGTCTCGACACAAGGCGCGAATCCGGCAGTTCGCCACTACGGATCGCGACATCGATGCCCTCGTCGATGACGTCGACGATCCGGTCGTTGAAATCGATGTCGAGCTCAATCTCGGGATAGCGGGCCATGAACTCCGACAGCACCGGCAGCAGCAGATGATAGGTGACGATCGGGGTGGATATGCGCAGCCGCCCACGCGGTGTTTCCCGTGTCCGCGACAGCATCGCCTCGGCATCGCCGATGTCGTCGAGGATCCGGCGCACCCGCTCGTTGAACAGCTTGCCCTCTTCGGTCAGGCCGATGCGGCGCGTGCTGCGCTGAAGCAACCTNCTTGCCGACGGCGGAAGCCGAGATGCCGAGCGCCCGCCCTGCAGCGACGAAACTGCCGAATTCGGCGGTGCGGGCGAAGGCCAGGAGCCCGTTGAGACGATCCATCGTGTCATTCCATTCGAGCGTTTCAGTCCGATATACCAGGAGATATAACACCATTTTTCCTGAAATGCCGACGACCTATCTTGTCGTCACGACCGGATCCGCAAACGCGCGGCCGACCGGCGAGTGCTGTTTCAGATAGGGAAATCCATGACTTCTAGGACCACAACCGGCTCTGCCGAGAGATGGCTCGTGCTCTTGTCCGTTTGCCTTGCCGCGATGACGATGCCCTTGACCTTCACCGGTCCGGCCGTCGCTCTGTCGCGCATCGCGGCCGATCTCGGCGGCAGTCCGATCGAGCTCAACTGGGTGACAAACGCCTTCATGCTGACCTTCGGCGCCACCCTGATGGCGTCGGGCGCTCTGGCCGACAACCATGGCCGCAAGCGCCTCTTCCTCGTCGGCCTCTCCCTCTATGTCCTGGCGTCGCTGGGCGCGATGCTGGCGCCGGACATCATCTGGTTCGACATTTTCCGGGCCGCGCAGGGGATCGGCAGTGCGGCCGCCTTCGCTGGCGGCGCCTCGGCACTCGCCCAGGAACTCGAAGGGCCATTGCGGCTGCGCGCCTTCAGCTTTCTCGGCACCAGTTTCGGCATCGGCCTCGCCTTCGGCCCGATCGCGTCGGGCCTGCTTATCTCTGCATTCGGCTGGCGGTCGATCTTTATTCTGGTTGCAGCACTCGCGATTGCCGCCGCCATGCTCGGCCTGCGCACCATCAGGGAATCGCGAGATCCGGATGCGACTGGCCTCGACTGGGCGGGAGCCGGCACCTTCACGATCGCGCTGGCGTCGCTGACCTATGGCGTGCTCCAGGCCCCGCAGCGCGGCTGGGCCGATCCCCTTGTCGTCACCCTTCTGGCCGCTTCTGTCATCTGTTTTGTCGCCTTCGTCTTTGTCGAGCGGCGCGCACAACGGCCGATGCTTGACCTCACGCTGTTTGCCTATCCCCGCTTCGTCGGCGTCCAGTTTCTGGCTGCGGCACCCGCTTACGCCTTCGTCGTCCTGCTCGTCCTGTTGCCGATCCGCTTCATCGGCATCGAGGGCATGAGCGAGATCAAGGCCGGGCAATTGATGATCTGCCTATCAGGCCCGCTGCTGATCCTGCCGATGCTCGCCGGACAGCTGGCGCGCTGGATCGCGCCGGCCACGATCTGCGGCGTCGGCCTGCTTGTCGCTGCCGCCGGGCTTGTCTGGCTGAGCCTGACACCACCGGTCGATAGTGCGCTGGTGGCGCCGCTGATGCTGATCGGCGTCGGCATCGCCCTGCCCTGGGGATTGATGGACGGGCTTGCCGTCAGTGTCGTGCCGAGAGAGCGCGCCGGCATGGCGGTCGGCATCTTCAACACCACCCGCGTCGCCTGCGAGGGTGTGGCGCTCGCGATCGTCATGGCGACCCTTTCCGGCTTTACCGCCGCGCAGGTCGCCGCCGAGGAAACGGCATCTTCGACGGAGGCGGCGGCGGCAGCCCAGCTGCTGGTGACCGGCAATCTCGGCGAAGCAGCACAACATCTGCCCCAAGCCGGAGCCGCTGTTCTGGTCCAGGCCTACGAGACGGCGTTCGACAGGCTGCTGATCGTGCTGGCGGCAATCACCGTCATGACCGCCGTCGTCGTCTTCCTTGGCCTGCGTCGCGGATCGGCTTCAGGTGAAAGTGTCGACGTCCAGGCAGTGCCGCAGGAAGGGTAGCAGTCAGCGGACGGCCCCCGCTATCAATCGAGCCTGTGCATCAGGTCCTCATCCAGCCAGCGGCCGAAGAAATAGACCAGTTGCTTGTGCCACCACGGCCAGTCGTGGCTGACATCGCCACCCCAATAATCGACCCAGGCGGGAATGGACTTGTCGCGCAGGATTTGTTCCAACCTGCGCGTCTCGACCAGCATCCGCTCTTCCCATGCGCCCTGCCCGCAGCAGAAGATCAGCCTGAGCGCCTTCAGCCGGGTCAGCAGTTTGGGATCGACGATGCCGGGCAGATAGTCCAGCGGCGAGTTGTAGAAAATGTCGCCCTCGAGCGCTTTGCCGAAGAAGTCGCGCGCCGAATAGACGCCCGACAGCGCGATGACGCCGCTGGCAAGTTCGGGAAAGCGGAAGACGAAGTTCGACGAGTGATAGCCGCCCATCGAACAGCCCGAGAACAGCGGCTTCAGCTTGCGGCCGCCATTGGCCTGCTCGGCTGCGGACAGGAACTCCGGCAGCGCCTCCTCGCGCACATAGCGGAAATAGGCTTCGTGGCGGGCGATGCGATGGGCCGCGTCGGCATGCTTGTCGAAGAAGGATTCCGAATCGACGCCGTCGACCGTGAACAGCTGGATGCGGCCGGTGTCGATGAATTCGGCCAGTGCGCCCACCCCGCCGGAATCCTCGAACTGGTAGAACCGGCCCTGCGAGGTCGGAAACACCACCACCGGCCGGCCGGCATGGCCGTAGCGCTTGTATTCCATGTCGCGGCCGAGCTGGCTCGAGAAATTCTTGTGATAGGAGATGTCCATCGCCTCACGCCTTTTCCGCGTGGATATAGGCGACTGCCTCGCGCAACGCTGCTTCGTCCTTCGAGCGCATCTGATAGGCGTAATTTCCCATGGCGCGGCTGAAAACCTCTTCGATGGCCTGATGGTGGACGATCTTGTCGCGGTGCGCGGCTAGCACGTCCTCATGGCTGTGCAAATAGTGGAGGCGTCGCTTGCGGCTGGCATAGGCGGTGAAGTATTTGCCCTCGTAAGGGCCGCCGGCGGCATCTCTGACCACCATATCGGCCCATGCCGCATAGACGTCGACGTCGAACGTATAGTTGATCGCATCGGTCATCCAGGCGCCGGGCGGACGCATGTTGACCTCCAGCGCGATGACCCGGTCGTCCTTGGTCTCGAACAGCTCAATGTGGAAGAAGCGTTCGCGCACGTCGAACGCCTTCAGTATCTTGCGGCCGGCCTCCTCGATCGCCGGTCTAACCTTGGGAAAGCAGGTGTAGCTCATGTGGCGGTCCTTGTTGACCACCTCCATGATGCTCTGGTCATAGCGATGGCTGGCCGCCAGCACCACCTCGCCGTCGCGGTTGACCAGCCCGTCATAAGTCACCACCAGTCCCTCGATGAACTGCTCCATGACGAAGGTCACGTCCTCGGGCTTGTCCCGGAAGAACTGGTCGAGTTCCTTGGCGTTGGAGATCTTGAAGGTGTTCGATGCGCCGGAACCGCTGTCGGGCTTGACCACCACCGGATAGCCGACGCGCCGGATGAAAGTCATGGCCCCGGCACGGTCGGAGCATTTGCGCTGCGCGATGGTGTCGACGCCACTCTTGCGGAAGAAGGCGCGCATGCGGCTCTTGCGCTTCAGATTCTTCACGAAATCGAGCTTGGTGCCGTAGATGTTGAAGTCGGAGCGGATGTTGGCTTCCAGCTCCAGCCAATGTTCATTGAGCGATTCGAAACGGTCGATGCGGCCCCATTTGTGGATGAAATGCCCCATCGCCCGGAACACCGGATCGTAGTCTTCCATGTCGGCGACACGGTAATATTCCGAAAGCGCCGCCTTCAGCTTGGCGTCGAGTGCGTCATAGGGTGCGTCGCCGATGCCGAGCACCCTGGCTCCGGCCTTCTTCAAACGGTCGCAGAAATCCGCGCCGTTGGCGGGAAAATGCGGGGAGAAGAACACGAAATTCATGGACAACCCCATCGCAACCCGTCGATGCCCAAGTCTGGCGCATTTGCAGCGCCTGGGGAAGGGCATGTGCGGTGGGGACAATATCCAGCAAAATCCGGCCAGCAAAGCCAAGGCACCGAACTCGGGTTCCCCCGCGGCCTTCGGCGCGTTGGCTGACGGAGCATCAAACGAAAAACCCGCCTGTGCGGCGGGTCACTGGCGCAGATCAGCACCATGGACGAATATGTACCGTAGCTGAGGTCACCCAGTCAAGAAAAAATTCCTATCGTGGAAAGCTGCCGGCACAAAGGCTGCCAACACTGCCGAACTCGCTGTCATCAGCATTACCCGCAATGCGGCCCCACTTGCCTCCCACAAGCCGCTCCTATATGAGATCAGCCATGAACACGCGCGCCACCAACGCTTCCCGTCCGACCGGTTTTTCCGGCGAGACCGTGCGCGCGCTGGCTTCGACCCTGCTTCTTCTCGGCCTTATCGGCGATCGCCGGGTTCGCTGAAGGAGCGCCCGGCGGTCGAACCGCCGCGCAAGCGCATGCTCCTTGGCAATCACATCAAGCGAACGAAATTCTGGTAAGGCGCCGCTCGCCATCAATCCACCTGAGGGTGGATCCATGAGCCGCCGGGAGAAAAGACGATGAACGCACGAGAAGAGATCCGTTCCGATGCCGCGGTAGCCGGCAAGGATGCGGAACGAAGCATCCAGAACAAGGGCATGTCCGACGCAGCCCGCAAATATCAGCCCTATCCGACCGTCGGCCTCACCGACCGCACATGGCCCTCGAAGGTCATCGACAAGGCGCCGATCTGGTGCTCGGTCGACCTGCGCGACGGCAACCAGGCGCTGATCGATCCGATGGGCCATGAGCGCAAGGCACGCATGTTCGGCCTGCTGCTCGACATGGGCTTCAAGGAGATCGAGATCGGCTTCCCGTCGGCCTCGCAGACCGATTTCGACTTTGCCCGCTGGTGCATCGAGGAAGGCAACGTGCCCGCCGATGTCTCGCTGCAGGTGCTGGTGCAGTGCCGGCCGGAGCTGATCACCCGCACCTTCGAGGCGCTGAAGGGCGCCACCAACCCGATCGTCCATTTCTACAATTCGACCAGCGAGCTGCAGCGTCGCGTCGTCTTCGAAAAGGACGTCGGCGGCATCAAGCGGATCGCCACCGACGCCGCCAAGATGATCACCGACATGGCGGCCAAGGCCGGCGGAGGCTTTCGCTTCGAGTATTCGCCGGAGAGCTTTACCGGCACCGAACTCGAAGTGGCGCTGGAGATCTGCAACGCCGTCACCGAGATCGTCAGGCCGACGGCGGACAACAAGCTGATCGTCAACCTGCCCTCGACGGTCGAGATGTCGACACCCAACATCTATGCCGACCGCATCGAGTGGATGTGCCGCAACCTCGACAACCGGGAGAACCTGCTGGTCTCGCTGCATCCGCACAATGACCGCGGCACCGGCATCGCCACCACCGAACTCGGCCTGATGGCCGGCGCCGACCGTGTCGAAGGCACGCTGTTCGGCAATGGCGAGCGCACCGGCAATGTCGACATCGTCACGCTGGCGCTGAACATGTACACGCAAGGTGTCGATCCGTTGATCGACTGCTCCGACATCAACCGGATGAAGGACGTCTACGAATATTCGAACCAGTTGAAGATCCCCGAGCGCCACCCCTATGTCGGCGAACTCGTCTACACCGCCTTTTCCGGTTCGCACCAGGATGCCATCAACAAGGGCATGAAGGCGCTGAAGAAGGCCAATACGAGCCTGTGGGAAGTGCCCTATCTGCCGATCGATCCGGCCGATGTCGGCCGCAGCTATGAAGCCATCATCCGCATCAACTCGCAGTCCGGCAAGGGTGGCATCGCTTATGTGCTGCAGGCCGATTACGGCCTCAACTTGCCGCGCAATCTGCAGATCGAATTTAGCCAGGAAATCCAGGCGATCACCGACGCCGAGGGCAAGGAAGTGCCGGCCAGGCGTATCTACGAGCGCTTTCTCGAGACCTATGTCGATCAGCCGGCCGCGCGGCTGAAATTCCTCGATCACCACACCTATCCCAGCACCGAAATCAAGGGCCGGCGCGTCGTCGAGGCGGTCATCCTGGACAATGGCAAGGAAGTGACGATCTCCGGCACAGGCACCGGTCCGATCGACGGCTTCGTCGATGCGCTGTCGCGCCATGTCGGCGTCGAGATGTCGGTGCTCGACTATTCCGAGCACTCGATGCAGCGCGGCTCGAACGCGTCAGCCATTTCGTATGTCGAGATGGAGTATCCCCAGGGCAAGCTGTTCGGCGCCGGCATCAACACCAACATCGTCGCCGCCTCACTGGAGGCGGTGATGTCTGCCGCGAACCGTATCGTCGGTAAAAAAGCCGGCTGACGCCCGACGGGAACAAAGATCGGAACCCTCCCAACCTGGTGAACGGTTCCGATCTTTCGGGCCATTAACCACCGCGGAATTATCCGGTGGGTACGTGATCGCATAACGGGGTGTATACTTGTGTGGTGGTGCGGGACCTATATGATCGCGCCTCAACCTGTGCCGACTTCGAGAGGATCGACACTTGCAGCATGCCACGCCTGCCGCCCCCGCAGTGCGCGAGACACTGGAGCGACTGCTTGCCAGCCAAACGTTCGGCCGATCCGAACGCGCGCGCAAGCTGCTGCGTTATCTTGTCGAACGTGAACAGGCCGGCGAAGCCGACAGGCTCAAGGGCTTTTCCATTGCCATGGATGTTTTCGGCAAGGACGGCGACTTCGATCCGTCCACCGATGCCGTGGTGCGTGTGCAGGCAGGCAGGCTGCGCGAGCTTCTGCAGCACTATTTTGCCAATGAGGGAATTGCCGAGCCGGTCCGCATCGCCATTCCGCGCGGCGGCTATGTTCCTGCCTATGAATTGAACGCGATCCGCCTGCCGGATATTGCCGAGGCTGTTCCCGAACTCAGGCTGGACGGCGTCGTATCCGCCGATCGGTCCAACGAAGCCGGCACGGGCATGCTGGACGCGATGTCTCTGGCTTCCGTACCGATTTCGCCTGCCCCCTCGGTGGCGCGCCATCTCCGCTTTTTCTGGATGGCGATCGCCTTGGTCATCGCCATGCTGGGCGTACTGATCCTTCGCCAGGGCAGCACTGCCTTGCTGGCAGGCGGCGACATCTCGGCAACGCCGGAGATCGCTGGCGCAAGCGCAAGCGTCACGGCATCGGCAAGGGCTGACGCCCTTCCGCAAGTCTATATCGGACTCAAGGCTGACGGCCCCGACGCCAGCCGTGTCGCCGCATCGCTGCGCGCCGGCCTGAGTGGCTTCGATACCATCGACTTCATCGGCCGCGACACCGTCGGCGATCCGGCTGACGACGCTGCGAGCTTCATATTCGACGTCCTGCCCGGACCGGACGCGGGCGACATCACGATCGAACTGCAAAGCATGGCGTCCGGACGGGTGCTTCTATCGCGCAATCTCACCCCCGCCGACAGCGCACCTGCCGCGGTCGAAGACCGTATCGCCGACATGCTGAGCTCGGCACTCCCCGCCTCCGGCACCATCTACAACTATATCGAGCAGACCGGCACGCCAAACGGCCTGACGCAATGTCTGCTGCTCAACGGCAAATATTATCTCGACCAGAACGCCAGGACCCATGAGGCAGCCTACCGTTGCCTCGAGAAGCTGGCCAATGGTGGAACCAAGTCCTCGCTCGTCTATTCGGAACTTGCTTCCCTGCATCTCGAGGCGGTGTCCGATCATTACGCCTATCCGCCCAATGCGACGATTGAGACAGCCGTCGAGTTTGCCCATCGCGGCGTGCAGATGGGTCCGACCAGCCCTTATGCGCATCGCTCCTACGGCTATGTCAGTTCGCGCCTCGGCAATACGGACGAAGCGATCCGCTGGATGCGCAAGGCCTATGAACTCAACCCCTACGACCTCGGCATGGCCGCCGCTTACGGCTACGGGCTGATCTTCGCCGGACGATATGCCGAGGGAACGCCGATCCTCGATCATGCGGCGGAGACCTTCAGCGGGCACCCGACATGGTGGGACTACGGGCTGTTCGTTGGTGAGTTCATGCTCGGCGACATGAACAAGGCGGTCGCGGCCAGCATGGCACTGAGAACGACGGCAACGAAATCACACTATCTGGCGGCGCGGCTGGTCGGCGCCAAGGCTGCCGGACAGGACCATCTGGTGAGCACGCTGCTGAAACAGCTGACCACCGAGTTCCCCAAATTTGCCGCCGATCCACGGGCGACTTTCGTCGAGCGGAAATATCCGGCCGACCTGACCGACCGGCTGGTCCAGGCACTCCGCGCTGCCGGGCTCGGCAGCCCAAGCTGACACCATCGACGTCCGCGCACTGGCTGCGCCGCGTCCCGATGGATTTCCTGCGCTCCGATCGCCGATTGCCGATTGGTGGCCAAGTTCTGTACACAACCGTACAAATCGCGAAAATTTTACTGGTCATCACGTTGGACTAGGAGCAATTCAGCCATCATTGGTGTCGCGCATTCTGCAATAACAAAAAAATCAGCTTTCATGACCGCATCACTTTTTGCCGCCGAAGAGGGTGTTGGCTCGAAGGCCATCGTCCTGCTGCACGGTTTCGGCGGCTGCCATGATGTATGGCGCGAGGTGATTTCCGCCCTGACGCCTTCCACGCATACGCTGGCCTATGATCTGCCTGGGTATGGGATGTCGCTCGATTTTCCCGCCGCCGGTCCGGCCAGGGTGGCGGCCAAGGCCGTGCTCGCCGATCTCTCTGAGCGTCGCCTGAAGCGCGTTCATCTCGTGGGCCACTCGATGGGCGGTGCCGTGGCGGCGCTGATGGCGCTGGCCGAGCCTGAAAAGATAGCCTCGCTGACGCTTCTGGCGCCGGGCGGCCTTGGCCCCGAAATCAATGGACCGCTATTGCGCCGCTATGCCGAAGCCTCGGATCGGTCCGAGATCCGCTCCTGCCTCGCCGTCATGTCGGGACCTTCAGCCCCGCCACTCGAACATATGGTGGACACCCTTTGGGAAATGCGCAGGCGACCCGGCCAACTCGAAAAGCTGGTCGAGATCGCAGCCGCCATGACCGTGGACGGTCGGCAAGGCGTCATCCCGCACGATCGCCTCGATGGACTGAACATGCCAGTGATGGTGGCATGGGGAACCAACGATGCGGTGCTGCCCTTTACCCAGGCGGATGACCTGCCGGCGCATTTTCACGTGCACCACGTGCTGGAGGCCGGCCATATGCTGGCTGAGGAAGCCCCCGGCCTTGTTGCCGAGATCATTCGCCGCAACACCAATCGTCGCGCCAGGCCACATCGCCAGAAATTCGCCGCAGCAGCCAGCTGACCTTTTTCGCACGACAACCTTCCTGGGCACCCCGGGGGCCGTCGATCTCGCCAGTGCATTTTGCCGGCGGCTGTGTTAACCCGGTGTTAACCAAACCCACGAGGCAGACGCCGATGAAGGAAGCAGGCGAGAAGACCATCGACCAGTCCAAGAAACTGTCCGATGCCATCCGTGATGTCAAAAATGCCTTCGCCGACCGCGACGACGTCGTCGTCGACATGCGCGAGGCGCATCGCATGCGCCTCGATCTGCTCGCCGCCGAACTGGCACCGGTTTTTGCCGATGTTCCGGCCGACATGGACAATTTCGACTTTGTCGTCTCGTCCGGCTTGCAGCCGCGCTTGTGGATCGACGCCATCAGTCATGTCGCCATGGGGCGCGACCGCCGGACCTATCGCTTCCTCAAGGACACCCGTATCGGCCGGGTGGTGCTTGCCGAATCCACCGAGATGAAGCCGGTTGCCCATTCCGTGACACGCTATGTCGCGGAGCGCATTGTCGAGCGTCAGAGGATGCTGGAAGGCGGCGTCGAACCGGCCGTCGCCGGCATGAAACGTGCCTATGTGCCGGAAGCCGAACCGCCGCTGCGCGCGACGGCGCGCGGCAAACGCTGGTCGGCCTTTCTGTCCGGGCTTGGCCTTGTGGCTGCCGGTGCCCTGGTCGGTCTTCTCGTGTCCATCGTCCTGTTCTGGGACCGCATCGTCGCCATGGTAGTCAGCTTGCGGCCATAGCGGCGCCAGTCACGGCACCGAGTTCCAGCGTCTGCAGATCGGATGGCGGCATGGACGGCCCGGTCAGGCCGCGCCGCGTCAGCCGGATCCGCCAGTTGCCCGTCTCGCCGTCAATGTCGAACAGATTGTACTGCGCCGCCGGGTTCTTGCCGCCCGGCGCCTGGCCGGCGGCGGCGACGCCGACCGCTGGAATCCTGACGCCGCGACCGCCGATGAAGAACAGCGACGGCAGATGTGAATGGCCGTGCAGGACAAGGTCGGCGCCGTGGCGGCGAATGATCTTGTTGAAGCGGGCAATGCCGAACAGCCGCTTGTGCTGCGGGACCGCGCCGCGCACCGGCGGATGATGGATCATGATGGCGCGGAACAGCCCCTGTCCGGCGGTATCCCCGAGGATTTTGCCGAGCCGCTTCGCTTGGCCTTCCATGAAGAAACCATTGGCCATGAAGGGTGCCGTGGCGCGCGCTGTCGAGACACCGATCAGCGCGACGTTGCCGCGCACGCGCAGATAGGGAAATGCGTTACGATCGACCGGCGTGTTGACGCCGTCGCCGCTCATCCACGCCGCCCAGGATCGGCAGACCTTGTCGAAGGCGCCTGGCACATAGGCGTCGTGGTTGCCCGGAACGACCGAAACATCATGCGCCGGCCCCAGCGTCTCCAACCAGTGCCTGGCCATCTCGATCTCGCCGTCGAGCGCCAGATTGACCAGGTCGCCGGTGACGGCGAGGTGGTCAGGCGTGTTCGCCTTGATGTCGGCGACGATCGTGTCAATCACCGCATCATGCATATGGCGGCGGCGGTTGCGCTGCCAGTTGACATAGCCGAGCACGCGCTTGGAGGCGAGATCGCGATAGGATACATCGGGGAGCGGCCCCAGATGGACATCGGAAATATGCGCGAGCCTGAACATACAACCTTCATAGGCGACCCGCGCGCGGCTTTCCACCCACGGTTTCGCTATCAATGACGAGCCCTGAAGATGCCTTCCGCCAGACCGGCTGGCCAGGTTTGAGGGCCAGGCTGTTCCATCTCTATTTCGTGCTGCGGAGGCCGATGACGCTTGGCGTGCGCGGCTTGATCCACGACAGGGCGTCCAGGTCCGTCTTCCTTATTCGCCATACCTATGTACCGGGCTGGCAGCTTCCCGGCGGCGGCGTCGAAGTCGGCGAGACGATGAACGAGGCACTGGCCCGTGAACTGGCCGAGGAAGGCAACATCGCTCTCACCGCCCCGCCGGTGCTCAAATCGATGCATTTCAACCGCCGCTCCAGCCGCCGCGACCATGTCGGCTTTTATTTGCTCGAGCATTTCAGCCAGACGGCGCCGAAGCTGCCGGACCACGAAATCGCCGAAGCCGGCTTCTTCCCGCTCGACGGCTTGCCGCAGGGCACGACGCCGGCGACGCTGCGCCGGATCGCCGAGGTTTTTGACGGCGAGCAGCCCTCGCCCTACTGGTAGATCAGGCTGCCGCTTTCTCGAAGCGCGCCCGGTCATGCCGTGCGGCATAATCCAGATCCGGTCCGACAGGCACGATCCGCGTCGGATTGATTGTCTGGTGGCTGCCGTAATAATGCGCCTTGATATGATGCAGATTCACCGTCCCGGCCACATCAGGCACCTGATAGAGATCGCGCAGATAGTTGGACAGGTTCGGGTAGTCGGCGATACGGCGCAGATTGCATTTGAAATGGCCGACATAGACCGGATCGAAGCGCACCAGCGTGGTGAACAGCCGCCAGTCGGCTTCGGTGATACGATCGCCGACGAGATAGCGCTGCTTCGACAGCCGCTCCTCCAGCGTATCCAGCGCTGTGAACAATTCACCGAACGCCTCTTCATAGGCACGTTGCGTGGTGGCGAAGCCGGCGCGATAGACGCCGTTGTTGACCGCGGGATAGACCAGCGCATTGATCCGATCGATCTCGCCGCGCAACGCCTTCGGATAGAAATCGAGGCTGGCGTCGCCCCATTCGTCGAAGGCTGAATTCAGCATGCGGATGATTTCGGAAGACTCATTGGAGACGATGGTCTGCTCCTTTTTGTCCCACAGCACCGGCACCGTCACCCGGCCCGAATAGGCGGGATCGGCCTTGGCATAGATCTGGTGCAGGAAGTCGAGGCCGTAAAGCGTGTCGCCCGTGGCGCCGTCCTCAGCCACGAACGTCCAGCCGTTGGCGCCCATGAAATGATGCACCACCGACACCGATATGACGCCTTCCAGCTTCTTCAGCGCGCGAAAGATCAACGTCCGGTGGGCCCACGGACAGGCAAGCGAGACATAGAGGTGATAGCGGCCGGGCTCGGCCTTGAAACCGCGCGTCCGGCCTTCAGCCGGCTTGCCGTCAACAGTGATCCAGTCGCGCCATTGCGACTGCGTCCGCACGAAGCTGCCACCATTGTCCGCCGTATCATACCAGCGATCCTGCCATCTTCCTTCAACCAGCAATCCCATGCAAATCTCCTTGCGTCCTGTTGGTTGATGTAGGCACAAGGCTGCCCTGTCGAAGACGTCAGGTGCTGAACAGACCGTCACTTGGCAGAAATGACGGACAAAAACGGCCGATTGCAGCGGCGGGAAATTGATGCTAGCGCACAATCCGCATGTTCGACTTTGCTTTGATCCGGTTTGACCGACGACGAAAGGGCGCCCGCGCTTGATGAAGCGCTGACTGGCGAATGCTGCCGTTTGCAGCAAACCTCTCCTCCTTGTATCGGACCGCAACGACCATGAGCCTTGCCGACGTGAAATACCTGCCGGAAACCCCGGCGCACGACCCCGAGATCGAAGCCATCAACGACGAAGCCTTCGGGCCCGGCCGCTTTGTGCTGGCCGCTTACAAGATCCGTGAAGCCGGAGGGCACGAGCGCTCGCTGTCCTTTGTCGCCGTCGACGGCGACCTTGTCGTCGCCTCGGTGCGCATGACCCGCATCGCCGCCGGCGCCGGCCGCGCATTGATGCTCGGGCCGCTCGCGGTGCGGCCGGCCTTCAAGAATCTCGGCATCGGCCGCCGGCTGGTGGCGATCGCGCTGGAGGCCGCCGCCCGGGCCGGCGCACCTGCCGTAATGCTGGTCGGTGACGAGCCCTATTACGGGCCGCTCGGTTTCAAGCGGATTCCGCGCGGCCAGATTTCGATGCCGCGCCCCGTCGATCTCGACCGGCTGCTGTCGCACGAGATCGCGCCGGGCGCGGTAGCCAGGCTCTTGGGCGAGGTCGGCCACGCCGATCAGGCCAGGGTGGCCGATCCTACCGCGGCGATGGCTTGACCTTTCCCTTCGATCTGGCGCCTGATCCATCCCACTGTTCCCGAGATCAAAGGATGACGCCATGAACCCGAACGGCCAGATCGCGATCGTCACCGGCGGCGGCTCCGGCCTTGGCGAGGCAACGGCGCGCGCGCTGGCGGCCAAGGGCGCCCGCGTCGCCATCTTCGATGTCGGTATCGATCGCGCGGCCAAGGTCGCGGCCGAGATCGGCGGTATAGCCGTCCAGTGCGACGTCAGCAGCGCCGACAGCGGGACCGCTGCCCTCGCCGACGTTACGGCCAAGCTTGGCCAGCCACGGATCCTGGTCAACTGCGCCGGCATCGCCATCGGCGTGAAGACGATCGGCAAGGATGGTCCCCACCCCCTTGATCAGTATCGCAAGGTGATCGAGGTCAATCTGATCGGCACGTTCAACATGATCCGCCTCGTTGCCGAGCGCGCGTCGAAGCTCGAGCCGCTGCAGTGCGGCGAGCGCGGCGTCATCGTCAACACCGCTTCGGTTGCCGCTTATGATGGCCAGATCGGTCAGGCCGCCTATGCGGCTTCCAAGGGCGGCGTCGTCGGCATGACGCTGCCGGTGGCGCGCGATCTTGCCCGTTCCGGCATCCGCGTCTGCACCATCGCGCCCGGCATCTTCAAGACGCCGATGATGGCCGGCATGCCGCAAGAGGTGCAGGATTCGCTGGGCGCCGCCGTGCCTTTCCCGTCGCGCCTGGGCGAACCGTCCGAATACGCCGCGCTCGCCCTGCACATCGTCGAGAACCAGATGCTGAACGGCGAGACCATTCGTCTCGACGGCGCCATTCGCATGGCGCCGAAATAGAAGGTCATGAGCGCCGGCCTGTCCGCTGCCGCTAAAACCGGGCCGCTGGCCGGGCTGAAGGTGATCGAGATGGCCGGGCTCGGCCCGGTGCCGCTGGCCGGCCTGATGCTGTCGGAGATGGGCGCGCAAGTGTTGCGCATCGAACGGGCGGGGACGAGCCAGTTCCTGTCGCTGCCGGATGAGTACAACATCGACCGCCATGGCCGCGCCGTCCTGCGCCTCGACCTGAAGCGCCGTGAAGGCACCGATCTGTTGCTGCGCCTTGCCGAAAAGGCGGACATGTTGCTCGAAAGCTTTCGCCCGGGCGTCATGGAGCGGCTCGGCCTCGGCCCGGAAGCGGTGCTGGCGCGTAACCCCGCGCTGATCTACGGCCGTATGACCGGCTTCGGCCAGGACGGCCCGCTCGCCGGCCGCGCCGGCCACGACATCACCTACCTCGCCTATAGCGGCGTGCTGCACGCCATCGGCCATGCCGACGGCCGTCCGGTCCCGCCGCTCAACCTTGTCGCCGACTATGGCGGTGGCGCCATGATGCTGATGGCCGGCGTGCTGGCCGCCCTATTCCAACGTTCGCGCACCGGCAAGGGTGAAGTCATCGACGCCGCGATGGTCGACGGTGCCTCGATGCTGGCGGTGCCCCTGCACGCCTTGATGGCGGCCGGCTTGTGGAGCGACAAGCGCGGCGCGAACCTGCTCGATTCCGGCGCCCCGTTCTACGATACCTATGAGACGTCGGACGGACGCCATATCGCCATCGGCTGTCTCGAGCCGCAATTCTTCGCCGAATTCGCCAGGCTGCTGCCGCTCGACGAGCGCTTTGCGTCCGGCCAGTACGACAAGGCCCTGTGGCCGCCGATGCGCGCCGCCATTGCCGATCGGATCCGGCAGAAACCACGCGACGACTGGGACCTTCTGTTCACGCAAACCGATGCCTGCGTTGCACCCGTCCTGTCGCTGCAAGAGGCGAAGCACCACCCGCACAATCGGGCACGCAACGCCTCTGTGACGACAGGTGCATTTGAGCGCCCGGCCCCCGCGCCGCGTTTCTCGAGCTCGCAACCGACATTGGCCCCTATGCCAGGCAATGAGGATGTGTCGCCATCGGAAATTCTGGCACGTTTCGGCTTTGCGAAAGCCGAGATCGACGACCTTGTCAAATCCAGCTTGCTGACCGATAACTAGAGAAGAAAGATCAACTTACTGTGGTGCTGCCTTGGACGAGCCGAAAAAGGACGTGATCCGCGAGACGGACGCCGAAGCGATCCGGCTGGCGAAGACGCTTCTGCGCAGCGCCCGCTTTGGCGCCCTGGCGGTGATCGAACCGCAAACCGGCTCGCCGCTGGCCAGCAGGGTCGGCGTGGCCACCGACATCGACGGCGCGCCGCTGATCCTGGTTTCGATGCTTTCGGCGCACACCGGCGCTCTGCTTGCCGATCCGCGCTGTTCCCTGTTGCTCGGCGAACCGGGCAAGGGCGACCCGCTGGCGCACCCGCGCCTGACATTGATCTGCCAGGCGGCACGGCTTGAGCGCGGATCAGCCGAACACGCCCGCACCGAGCGCCGTTATCTCAATCACAATCCCAGGGCGAATCTTTACGCCGGTCTCGGCGACTTTTCGATCTTTCGCCTCGGTCCGCAACGCGCCAGCCTCAACGGCGGCTTCGGCAAGGCCTATCAGCTCGATCGATCGGATTTGCTCGCCAGCGGACCGGTCGTCGAGGAACTCGCGGCGCGCGAACAATCCGCCATCGACCACATGAACGCCGACCATCTCGACGCAATCGCCGTTTACGCACAGCATTTCGCCAAAGCGTCCGGAAACGGCTGGCGTGTTGCCGGATTCGATGCCGATGGCATGGATCTGGTGTCGGGCGACGATGTTTGCCGGGTCTTTTACCCACACCCTTTGGCGGCGGCAGGCGAATTGCGGCACGTTCTGGTCGATATGGCCAAGGCCGGCCGAGCCATGGCCGACGCCGGGACTGAGACTTAATTATGCTGGATCAAAAGCAACACTTGAGATTTAAGTGAAATGCTCTACCTTTTGGTGACGCTGAATCGCCAGCGCCGATCGACAAGTGAATTTATGGAATCAGACGCCATTGCCCCCATGGCGTCGGGATGAACAGGAAGCATGGGGGATCGATGGTCTCGACAAAGCTAATCGTGAACGCCGAATCGGCGGCAGAGTTTCTCATGCTGATGGGCAATGAGAAGCGACTGTTGATCATGAGCTATCTCGCCGAAGGTGAAATGTCGGTTGGAGCCATTGCTGAGAAGGTGATGCTCAGCCAATCCGCCCTGTCCCAGCACCTCGCCAAGTTGCGGGCGCTCGACCTGGTCGAGACCCGCCGCGACCGGCAGATGATCTACTACTCCTGCAAATCCGACGCCGTGCGAGAACTGCTTGTCATGCTGGACGGCATTTTCGGCAGCGGCAAGGATGACCTGTCCCAGATGGCGCACCGTTTGCGCCGTGCTGGAACCTGACCACATAGCGCCGATCTCGCCGGTGATTTCAGAGCGACATGCGCCCATCCGGGGCGTACAGAGCTGGCTGATTGTCCCGAATTGTCGCATCGTGCTTTCCAAACAAGGTGAGCGCCGGGAAGCGGTCCGGATTTTCGGGCCGATGCGACGGTCGCGAGGAATGCATGGATCCCATTCGCATCGACGACCCGCAAGATCCGCGCGTCGCTGCCTATCTCGACATTCGCGAGCGTGACCTCGCCGGCCGGCAAGGCCGCTTCGTCGCCGAAGGCAAGGTGGTGCTCGACCTGCTGCTCTCGACCGGGCGCTTTGCCGCCGAATCGATCCTGGTCCTGGAAAACCGGCTGGCAGGTCTCGACAACATCCTGAGCAAGGCGCCCGCCGACCTCCCGGTCTATGTCGCCACCAGCGCGGTGATGGACNCAGGTCTCGACAACATCCTGAGCAAGGCGCCCGCCGACCTCCCGGTCTATGTCGCCACCAGCGCGGTGATGGACGCTATCGCCGGATTTCATATGCATCGCGGAATCCTGGCCATTGGCCGCAAGGGAGAGCCGCAGCCGGCCGAAGACCTGCTCGATGGCTTGCCGCCTCGGGCGCTCGTCGTAGTGCTCGTCGGTATCGCCAACCATGACAATGTGGGCTCGATCTTCCGCAATGCCGCCGCCTTTGGCGCTGACGCTGTTCTGCTGGATGCGACATGCTGCGACCCGCTCTATCGCAAGGCGATCCGCGTTTCGGTCGGCGCCGCGCTCAAGATCCCCTTCGCATCGTTCTCCGATACCGCCGGCTTCACAACGATGCTCGCCCGACGTGGCTTCGAACAATTCGCGCTGTCGCCACGCGGGAAGACCGACATCCGCGATGCGCAGCGCAGTAGGCGCCTGGCGCTCTATCTCGGCACCGAGGGCGAAGGCTTGCCGGACAACCTGCTCGCAAGCCTGCGCAACGTGCGGATTACCATGGCGGAAGGCTTCGACAGCCTGAATGTCGCCGCGGCTTCAGCCATCGCGCTGCATCATTTTTCGGCTAGAGCAATTCTAGGAAAAGTGTGAAGCGGTTTTCCGTCCAGAATTGCGTCAAAGCAAAGAGTTCGGGCATTTCGCCGTTTCCGTGAAACGGTGAAATACTCTAAAGAGGCCTGATTCAGCTTGTCGCGTCAGCCTTCTGCAGCGCGCGCACGCGGTCGGCAAGACTGCGGTCACCGTTGCCGGAGCGGGCGTCCGACGGTACCGCCAATGCCTTGGCGACCGGCGAACCAGGCCCCTCGAGCTTCGCCGTCAGATGGACGACCTCCGCCGCCAGCGCGTTCATCTGCTCGCGCAAGGCAGAGCTGCTGTCCGTGGCCTTGGACGCGGCCAGTGCGGTGAGGTCGGCCTTCAGCCGCTTGTTCTCGCGCGCCAGCGCCGTCAGCCTCGCCTCGAGCTGCTCACGGTCACTGTCGAGCTTGGCGATTGCCTTGTCCAAATCATCACTCCTGGCGACATCGCCGCCCTTGCCGACCAGCCGCAAGGCTGGCGCGCTGTCTTCGGATTTCGATCTTTCGCGCATGCGTGCCAGTTCCTTTTCGCGGCGGTCGAGTTTGTCTTCGCGATCGGCAAGTGTGGCCAGCAGCCGCTCGACCTTCTTGTCGAGCTCGGCGGTCCTTTTCTTCTCGGCTTTCAGAGCGTCCCGCGCGGCCTTGCTTTCGGCCGCGATTTCCTGGCCGCGCCTGTCGGCTTCCTTGCGCTGGCCGCGCAGCATCGCAATGTCACTGGCGAGTTTCTGCATTTCGGACTCTCGCGCCACGAGCTCGATCTGCCGGCTGCTCGAGGAAAAACTGGCATCGTCATACATGCGCTCCAGCTTTTCCAGCTCAACTGCGCGCTTTTCCAGCTTGCGCTCGGTTTCCTTCAACCGCTCCGAAAGCTGCTGCAACTCGCCCTCTCGTTGACGCAGCGCTTCGTTCTTCGCGCCCAGCTCGGTCAGCGCCTGGTTCTTGTCCGTCCGCTCGACCGCCAGGCCCTTTATGGCCTCGCGACCGCGATTGATCTCGACGAGTTGTTCGGCCGCCTTCTCTCGCAACGCCTTGACGCCGATTTCCAGGCGGCGCGTCGTCATAGCGTATTCGGCGCGGATGCGATCCTTGTCCGCCTGGATTTCGGTTTGCGTCAGAGGGATCGAGGATTCGACGCGTTTGCGTGTAAGCGCGACCGCACGACGCCATATGGCCGGAGCCACCATGAGCGCCAGAAAGCCAGCGCAGAGAAAGCCGAGGACGAAGAACAGGACCGACTGGACCAAGTGACTACCCGTTGTGGCCGGTAAGCATCAAACAAGATAAACCAAAAGCGCATAGAGCGCTTGACTGTGCCACGTTGACATGGCGGAAATCCAGCGTTGCGGCAAGGGTTTGCCGCAACGCCACGAGTTTAATGCATGTCGACCCAAAAGCGGTCCCGGTTTTGGGAAACGACAGCCAAGGACTTCAGCTTAGAACGGATTCCAGGTGGCGCGCTCGGTAAGCTTCAGATAGCCGAGATTGACGCCAAGCCGGGCACCGACACCGGTGCGGATCGGCACCAAAATCACATTGTTGTTCTTCAGCACGTTGAAGCCGACGCCAGCCACCACATAGGCCGAACCGGCGACGCCGCCATAGCGGTTGTAGAGGCTGCCCACATCGTCGAGATTGTAGACCAGCATCATCACCCGCGACCCCTCGCCGCCGAAATCCCAGCCGAGTGACGGGCCTTGCCAGAACACTTTGTGGTCGCCGGCATTCTTGGTGTAGAGCGTGCCTTCGCCATAGGTCAGGCCACCGATCAGCGCACCCGAGCCTTCTTCGCCCAGCAGATAGCCGTTGGGCAGGCCGTAGGAGGCAAAAATCTTCTCGATCACCGTGGCGAGCCCGCCCGATGTCGCGCCAAAAAATTTGTGACCGGAATCGACAATCTCCTGAGCGGTGTATTCCTGGGCCCGCAGGGCTGAAGTCGAGAAGACGAGAACGCCCAGGAGCGTGACCGCCATTGAGAAGACACGGAGAAAGCTCCGGTCGTAGTATCGGGAAAACATGCTTCCAATCTCCGTCAGGGAGCACCTTCGCCGACGCCTCGCACCCCGTACGGCTCTTTTAGCCGGCCGTTAAGGGTAACTGTTAGGGGCAAACTATGCCGTAATCCTTTTTCAACCATTAAGCTCACACATGAACATGGCGGTTCGAAGGCTGTTTGGGGTCGCTCAAGTGGGCCGGCAGCCTGCGTGAACACGCCATTTGCCACAACCACAATTTGGATTTGTTGCTGCACGCACGGGCGCTGTGTATTCAGAAAGCCCGAGGAGAGAGTGCGTGATTCGTGTGGCAGGCGACGATCGATCGCCCGGCCATGAGTTGTGAGATTTTGCAGGGATTTTTCGCCGATGGCCGATCTGTTCACCCTTTCCGCACCCGATCTGGCAGCGCTTTTGTGCAGTCGGGTCTGCCACGACATCATCTCGCCGGTCGGCGCGATCAACAACGGGCTCGAATTGCTTGATGAAGGCGGCGCCGACGAGGACGCGATGAAGCTGATCCGCCAGAGCGCCCGCAACGCTTCGGCCCGCCTGCAGTTCGCCCGCATCGCCTTCGGTGCCGCCGGCTCGGCCGGCATGTTGATCGATACCGGCGATGCCGAAGCGGTCGCCATCGCCTTCCTCAAGAACGAAAAGCCGGAACTGACCTGGAACGGGCCCCGCGCGTTGCTGCCCAAGAACAAGGTCAAGCTGCTGCTCAACCTGATCCTCGTCGCCAATGCCGCCATTCCGCGCGGCGGCAAGCTTTCCGTGACGCTGGAAAATCTTGAGACCGAACCGCGTTTCGCGCTTGCGTCGGCTGGCCCGATGCTGCGTGTGCCGCCGAAGTTCCTCGAACTGCATTCCGGCCACAAGCCGGAGGAACCGATCGACGCGCATTCCGTGCAGCCCTACTACACGCTNCTCGAACTGCATTCCGGCCACAAGCCGGAGGAACCGATCGACGCGCATTCCGTGCAGCCCTACTACACGCTGCTTCTGGCGCGCGAAGCCGGCATGACGATATCGATCCACGCGACGCCGGAAGAAATCGTGCTTTCTGCGGCCTGATTGCGCAGCCGATAAAGCGAAGTATTTCTACATTGAAATCTGTAATTCCAGCTCATCGACTTGAGATGCATCTGGTCGTCCAGGCAGTGCCAAAGCATTCGCGAATAAAAGCAGGCACCTGCCTATCTTTGTAAAAATTTTACCTAACGCCTTTTCGGCTTCTTTACCAGATTGGCCTATGGTCCGCCCTGGATGCCCCCGACGCTACCGGACTGCCAGAAGACAAAGAGGACCCGGAAATGAAACGCTGCATGTTCGTCGACGATTCAAGCGTCATCAGGAAGGTTGCAAAACGCATCCTGGGCGGCTCCGAAATGATTGTCATCGAGGCCGCCAGCGGACTTGACGCGCTGGAGATGTGCGCCGCCGACATGCCCGACATCATCGTCGTCGATGGCGCCTTGCCCGACGTACCGGCGGTCGATCTCATCCGTCGCGTCCGCGCCATGGAGAGCCCGATAAGGCCGCAGATCCTGATTTCCCTGGTCGAGCTCGATATTGCTTCGATCATGCGGGCCAAGCGCGCCGGCGCCCAGGGCTATCTCTTGAAGCCGTTCAACCGCCCGCAACTGCTCGAGCGCTTTCGCACCTTGAAGAGCGCACCTGATTCGACACCCTTGAGCAATTCCAGAAAAAGTGCGTGACGGTTTCCTGCTCGGAAGCCCAAAAACAGACCGTTACCAGCCCGTCATGCAAAAACCCGGCCGAAGCCGGGTTTTTTTGAAAAGATTCGAACGATTCGTCGCTCAGGCGCTGACGCGAATGTCTTCCGGTTCGCGCAGCACATAGCCGCGCCCCCAGACCGTTTCAATGTAGTTCTGACCGCCCGATGCCGCATCGAGCTTTTTGCGGAGCTTGCAGATGAAGACGTCGATGATTTTCAGCTCAGGCTCGTCCATGCCGCCATAGAGGTGGTTGAGGAACATTTCCTTGGTCAGCGTGGTGCCTTTGCGCAGCGAAAGCAACTCCAGCATCTGGTATTCCTTGCCGGTCAGGTGCACGCGCTGGCCGCCGACTTCGACTGTCTTCGCATCGAGGTTGACCACCAGGTCGCCGGTGGTGATGACCGACTGGGCGTGGCCCTTGGAGCGCCGCACGATGGCATGAATGCGGGCAACCAGCTCATCCTTGTGGAACGGCTTGGTCATGTAGTCGTCTGCACCGAAGCCGAGGCCGCGCACCTTGTCCTCGATGCCGGCCATGCCGGAGAGGATGAGAATAGGTGTTTTGACCTTGGAAAGGCGAAGCGTTCTCAAGACCTCGTAGCCCGACATGTCAGGCAGGTTGAGATCGAGAAGAATGATATCGTAGTCGTAGAGCTTGCCTAGATCGACGCCCTCTTCACCGAGATCGGTCGTGTAGACGTTGAAACTTTCCGATTTCAGCATCAGTTCGATGCTTTGTGCGGTTGCACTGTCATCTTCTATCAGCAGAACACGCATTTCATTCCCCTTTTCTGCTGCCGGACCATTTCACGACCCGTCCGGACCCGGAGCAGTGGTTGCCTTGTGCAGAGGCTGCCATTGAATGGTTAACAAATCCTAATTTCCCGTCCATGACGGTACCAGATTTTTTAACCTCTTTCTACACCCTCTTGAATCTAATAACGAATCTCAGAACCAAATTCCTAATGCAACACATTAACAACCTGGACTAAGCGACTCCAGGGACTCATCGACGTCGCTTCCGCATCGGTGGCCGGAATTTTTACCCGGCCTTAAGTCCTGACCCGTATGATTAACAATGCCCGTAAACGAATGGTTACCGTCGGCAAAAAACTTTAGGGTTTTGTTTCCCATAGTTAGGGGAAAGGCGGTGGACACGGGTGCGGCCTGGGCGTTTCCAGGTGGTTTGGACGATAGATGCGGGTGTGCGTTTCCGGGAGTACCGAATCATGAAGTCACGTGAAAACCTCGTTCGGCTGAAACAGTTTCAGGTGAATGAGAAGCGGCGGCAGCTGCTGCAGCTCGACATGATGATCGCCGAGTTCGAACGCATGGCCGTCGAGCTGGAGCTTCAGATCACCGCCGAGGAAAAGAAGGCCGGCATCACCGACATCAACCATTTCGCCTATCCGACCTTCGCCAAGGCGGCTCGCCTGCGCCGCGACAACCTCAGGAATTCCCAAAGCGACCTCGCCCAGCAGCGAAGCGCCGCCGAATCATTACTCGGCGAAGCTGAAGCGGAGCTTTCCAAGGCGGAAATGCTGGAATCGCGCGACACGAAGATCCGCGAAGCGGAAGTCGGTGGCCGCAGCGCCATGATCGGCTAAGACCTGGCGGTTTGCCGCGCCAACGCCCGCCATTAGGCTGGCGCATTGTCGCGGCTTGCGGCTCCGGCGGGAAAAATGAATCCGCCCTACGCGGCCCAATCCCCTTCACTCTCGGCAATTGCCCTTGCACGGGCATCCTTGATATCCGGCGCATGTTGCTCCGCCCATGACCTGATCTGGGTAAGCAGCCCCGCCAGGTTCTGGCCGAGCTCGGTCAATTCATATTCGACGCGCGGCGGAATGACCGGGAAAATCTCGCGCCGCACCAGGCCGTCGCGCTCGAGCACCCGCAGCGTCTGCGTCAGCATCTTCGGCGTGATGCCTTCGAGCTTGCGGGCGAGCTCGCCATTGCGCAGCCGGCCTTTGCGCAGCGCGCAAACCACCAGATAGACCCATTTGCTGGCCAGCATCTCCAGCACGGTGTGCGAAGGACACGTCCGCCGGAACGCATCATAGCCGAAACCGCAATCATCTTCACTATCCATGGGGTGCGTATATATCAGGAAGGTACATACTGGACAAGAGACTATTACTATCCAAATGATAGTGGCATCAACCGAGCAGGAGACATCTCAATGCGTGCCGTTATCCAGAAATCCGTCGGCGGACCCGACGTCCTTGTCATCGCCGATCAGCCGGATCCCACGCCAGAGGCCGGCGAAGTGCTGGTTCGCGTCAAGGCCGCAGGCATCAATCCGGTCGACGGCGCCGTCCGTGCCGGCTACTACCCCTTGCTCGGCGAGCCGCCCTTCATCCTGGGTTGGGACATCTCGGGAACTGTCGAAGCACTTGGCCCCGGCGTCACCGGCTTCAAGATCGGCGACGAGGTGTTCGGCATGCCGCGCTTCCCCAAGCAGGCGGCGGCCTATGCCGAGCTGGCTGCCGTGCCTGCCGATCAAATCGCACTGAAGCCGAAGGGCGCGGACCACCTCCAGACGGGCGCCTTGCCGCTGGCCGGCCTCACCGCCTGGCAAGGGCTTGTTCGTCACGGCAGACTGAAATCGGATCGGCGCGTATTGGTGCATGCGGGAGCCGGCGGCGTCGGTCATCTGGCGGTGCAGATCGCCAAGGCGCGCAGCGCCTACGTCGTCGCCACGGCCAGCCCGGGCAAGCTCGATTTCGTCCGCAAACTGGGCGCCGACGAAGTCATCGACTACACCAAGGGCGATTTCACCGATCAGATCCGCGACATCGATCTGGTGCTGGATCCAATGGGCGGCGACCACGCCCAACGCTCGCTGAAGGTGCTCAAGCGTGGCGGCGTGCTGGTGTCATTGCTCGATGTCAGCGACAACACAAGGGCCCAGGCCGGCGCGCGAGACATTCGGGTCGAGCGTATGTCCGTCGTGCCCGACAGTGAGGGCCTGCTGGAACTGGCTCGGTTGATCGATGCCAACAAGCTTGCCGTCCATGTGGCGAAGAGCTTCCCGCTGGACCATGCGGGGGCCGCTCACGCCTTCCTCGCCACCAAGCCGATCGGCAAGGTTGTGCTATCGCTCTGAGCGGGAACGGTGAAAAACAGAAGGGCGCGGGGTTAGCCGCGCCCTTCGTCTAAATTCGCAATGGTCAGTGCCGGTATTGCTGGATGCGTGTGGTGCGCAGCCCGGCAAGGCCATATTCGTCGATCGACGCCTGCCAGGACAGGAATTCCTCGGTGGTGAGCTTGTAGCGTTGGCATGCCTCGTCCAGGCTCAAAAGCCCGCCGCGCACGGCCGCAACCACTTCCGCCTTACGCCGGATAACCCAGCGACGTGTATTGGTCGGCGGCAGATCGGCAATCGTAAGAGGGCTGCCGTCAGGCCCGATAACATATTTGACTCTCGGTCTAACCAGATCGGTCATCGTACTCTCTACAAAAAACTCAAAGACCCAATCCCCGCCACGTTACCGCCACAGCTTTAAAAATTGCCTAAGCAGACCCTAATGACTAGGTAAGGATCATGAACGCCGCGTTAGTCTTTTCGCCGGCATTTGAAACATCTGCCCGCAAACCCTGATTTGCCGGGGAAAATGCATCCCCTGGCGGAGATCGGACGCAACCGGTGAATCGCCCTGCACGCTGGCGCGCCGGTAAAGCTTGACCTATATTCTCGACATTGGCATTGAGGCGCCGTGCAGAACGAAAGCATCATGAACAGTCTCGATCTTCCCGGACGTCCCGAAAACACCCGCATCGTCGTCGCCATGTCGGGCGGTGTCGATTCCTCTGTCGTCGCCGGCCTGCTGAAACGTGAGGGCTACGACGTCGTCGGCGTCACCTTGCAGCTCTACGACCACGGCGCGGCGACGCACCGGGCCGGCTCATGCTGCGCCGGGCAGGACATCGACGATGCCCGCCGTGTCTCCGAGACGCTCGGCATCCCCCATTATGTGCTCGACTACGAGGAACGCTTCCGCAAGGCGGTCATCGATCCCTTCGCCGAGAGCTACGTCGCCGGCGAGACGCCGATCCCGTGCGTTTCCTGCAATCAGACGGTGAAGTTCGCCGACCTCCTGGCCACCGCCAAGGAGCTCGGCGCCGACGCGCTGGCCACCGGCCACTACATCCGTTCCGGCGCCAACGGCGCCCACCGCGCGCTCTACAGGCCGGTCGACGCCGACCGTGACCAGAGTTATTTCCTGTTCGCCACCACGCAGGCACAGATCGATTATCTGCGCTTTCCCCTTGGCGGCCTGCCGAAGCCTCAGGTTCGCGCCATTGCCGAGGAGATGGGGCTGGCGGTTGCCGCCAAGCAGGACAGTCAGGACATCTGCTTCGTGCCGCAGGGCAAGTATTCCGACATCATCGCCAAGCTGAAGCCAACCGCCGCCAATCCGGGCGACATCGTCCACATCGACGGCCGCGTGCTCGGCCGCCATGAGGGCATCCTGCGCTACACGATCGGCCAGCGCCGTGGCATCGGCATCGCTTCCGGCGAGCCGCTTTACGTCGTCCACCTCGATGCCGACCGCGCTCGCGTCGTGGTTGGCCCGCGCGAGGCGCTGGAGACGCACAAGATCTATCTGCGCAACATGAACTGGCTGGGCGACGGACCGCTCACAGACGTCCCTGCTGGCGGCCTGGAGCTGTTCGCCAAGGTCCGCTCGACGCGGCCGCCGCGCCCGGCCGTGCTGCATCATCGTGCCGGTGCCACATGGGTGGAACTGATCGACGGCGAGTCCGGCATCGCGCCGGGCCAGGCCTGCGTGCTCTACTCCGATGACGGCAACGAAGCTCGCGTGTTCGGCGGCGGCTTCATCGAGCGTTCGGAGCGTGGCGCCGAGGCCGAGGCGATGCTGACCCGGCTTGCCGCCAGGCCGGCCCAGATACCTGCCGAATAAGATACCTGCCGAATAAGATACCCGCCGAATAATCCGCGCTTCAGGAATTCGACTTGGTGTGGGTGACCGTGCCGGCGGTCAGGATGCGCAGCACCCTGATCGCTTCCTCGCCGCTGGTACGCGGTTCGGCACGCGTCTCGATGCACTGGATGAAATGCTCCAGCTCGCGTGTCAGCGGCATGCCCTGGGCAACCGCGACATAGGATGGCTCATTGGTGGTGAAGGCCCATTGGCCGCTGTCCTGCCACACCGCGTGGCGGTAGACGGCAAGCTTGCGTTCCCATGGCTCGACATCGTCGAACACCGCCATCGCCTTGGTGCCGACCACGGTGAGCCGCCGCTCGCGATAGGGATTGAGACGCGAGGTGAAGAGATGGCTGCGCAGGCCGTTGGGAAAGCGCATGTGCAGATGGGCGAAGTCGCTGAGACTGTCGAGCAGCGCGGCCCCCTCGCCGCGCACCTCGATCGGCTCTGTGCCGGTGATCGCCAGGATCATCGACAGATCGTGCGGCGCCAGGTCCCACAGCGCGTCGTTCTCTGTGTGGAACTTGCCGAGGCCGAGCCGGTGCGAGTGGATGTAGCGGACTTCGCCGAGTTCGCCCTTGTCGATGAGCCCTTTCAGCGTCTCGAAAGCGGGGTGGAACCGCAGGACATGGCCGACCATGAAGACGCGGCCATTGTCCTTGGCCGCCCGCACCGCACGCTCGGCATCGGCAACCGTCAGCGCGATCGGCTTTTCCACCAGCACCTCCTTGCCGGCCTCGACGGCACGCACGGCAAGGTCGGCATGGAATTGCGGCGGCAGTGCCATGACGATGGCGTCGATATCGTCACGGACGAACAACTGGTCCGGCTCGATCGCCAGGCAGTCCTGCTCACTGGCGAAGCCTTCTGCGCGGGCCCGGTTGGTGTCGGAGACCGCGTACAGCGCGCCGAGCGCCTTGAGAGTGCGGATGTGGTTGCTGCCCCAGTATCCGCAACCGAGGACTGCTATGCGCGGCTTCATCTGTTTCAAACTCTAAAAACTCTTGGCCGAGACATAGCGACGTGCCCCTTCGAACTCAACCCCGGCGGCGGCAACCAAATGTCCGCACGGCAAAGCTTTTCGATAATGACGATAAGCCGGCAAGCCGGTTGCTTCGAAGCTTGACAGGCTCACCCTCCCAACCTTATATCCGCGCGACCTTGGCGAACGCCTCCGACATGCCTTTCGATTTGAGGCGGATTTCGGGCCTTTCGCCGCCCTGGCGGGGTAGCTCAGTTGGTTAGAGCACGGGAATCATAATCCTGGGGTCGGGGGTTCAAGTCCCTCTCCCGCTACCAAATTTCTTCAAATAAATTTAGGCGTTTAGGCGTCATCTAGCGCGCCTTCTTTGCCATTCTCAAGTCGCACCATGTTGCAAATGACTACCGTTGATTTCCAAGGGTTTCCTGCAACTATCGGCAGGTCCACGCGACATGGATGCGACCTGAACCCCTTTTCGATGAGCGAAATATAGACCGTGTGTTGAAGGCCAGGCACCGGAGATAATGTTCGACCTCGTGTTGGCCTGCGCTTCGTTGGACGGCGCGCTAGGCATGCTGCTTGCCCACGTGCATGGCTTGCCGATGGTCGAGGGTGCTGACATCGTCAAGAGAATCCCCCACGTCGGCCGACAGGGCTACTTGGCCGGTCAAGGAACGATTCCGCCCTCGGTGGGTTACAAACTCATGATGAACACCATCAAACCCCACGGAATCGGGATTGCGTCCGATGTCGCCAATGCCAAGCCGCCAAGCCGCGGATCGAACGGGCCGAACTCGCGATTGAACGCGCGGAAAAGATGGTGGCCCAAAGCATCGAACGGTCCGGCAGGATTCGGCGTCTGGTCGAGGCCGCCAAACGAGAACGATAGCCCCAAATGACAATGCTGTTCGAACCCTTGGACTCGGATTATCACAAACGCAGCGTGCTTTACCACGCGGCCCGGCTTTCGATGCTCCATGATCGAATGATGATGCGATTCGACAAGGTCGACGAAGCGGCCGACAAAGTTGAAGCTGCGGCGACCGTGCTGGTCGATGTCACCCATGGCTCTGCCGTCGCCGCGTTCCAGGACGCTGTGTTCCGGAATTCGTCGGCAGATTTCCTTCAGATTGAAGCGGGCCAAACCCTCGGGCTCTGAACTGCGAGGGATGGCGGTGATACGGAACCCGCAGAAGGCAACATGCGTTGCCCATGGTTGATTATCTCAAATCGGTTGTCCGGGAACTCATGCCGGCCTGGCTCGTGCGGAAGTCGGTCGGCGTCGACGTTCTAGACCTGAGCAGCAGCCACTCACACGCGACCTGATAGGCGCTGCACCGCCAACGCGATACCGCGGGCCAGTGAGATCGGAACCTCCCGACCGCAGGCTCAACGAGTCGCAACTGTAAGGCAGTCATGCAGCGCTGCCCCCCTGGCCGTCGCTGAGCGGGCCGGTCGTCACCCGGTCGCGATAGCATTGGGCATGCCGGTCGGTCGACTTGTCCAGCATCTTGCGGCCGACATCGCGCACCTTGCCGATCCGACGAACAAGCTTAATCTCCGACAGTTCCTTCCGGAACCAGGGCTTTGGTTGCTCCCCGGCCCGTCGCGGATATAGCAACATGTATATTAGCTGTTACTTGACAATATGCCTACGCTCTGGTTTCCTGATTTAACGGGTGTTTAACCAAGTTCGTTGCGTTTTTTTCGGACGGTGTTGGTATGTCGACTTTGGTTGTCGCCGACCCGCGGGGGGTGTATCTCGCCGGTCTGGAGTGGGTGTTGCAGAAGGCTGGGCACGATGTTGTCGCCCAGTGCCGCCGCCCTGTGGACGTTCTCGCTCATGTGGAGCGCCATCAACCTGATATCGTCATCGTGGGCGTGGATCTCGCGGACCAGCAGACATCAGGTCTCTCCTCACGGCTGAAGGCCGGCAACAGCGCTCTCGGCATCATCTTCATCGTGCAGCCAACCGGCAGGCTCGATGTCAAGGAGATACAGACGCTCGACGTCGACGGCCTGTTTCTGGACGGCATCAGCCACCGCTTTCTCATCGAATGCGTGAATGCGGTGGCGGCGGGCAAGAAGTGGATCGACAACAAGATCGTCCAGCAACTGCTGATGCCCGGGTCGCAGCCGCAGCCAATGTCCCGGCTGACCGGGCGGGAGACCGAGATCGCCGATCTCGTCTCGCGCGGGCTGCGCAACAAGACCATCGCGCAGCGGCTGCATTTATCCGAAGGCACGGTGAAGATGCACCTGCATCACGTCTACGAGAAGCTGCACCTCGGCGGCCGGGCGGAACTGGCCTGGATGACGCACGGCAAAAGCCTCGCCCCCCCCCCAGGAACGGGCCTCCTCTGAAAGCAGCACTTTTTTAACGGGCATCGACGTGAGGCCGGCAGCGGGCCGGAAAGCCGCGCGATGGCATCGGCCGCGATTGCGACAGCCTGCTCTCGGTCCGACCCGCCTGATAACCGGGGCATTGGAGATTGGCTTGGCGGTTGCTGGCTCTCCCCTCCTCCGGTTCCTTCAGCCAAAGAGGCTGGTTGTCGGAAAGCCGCCACAGCATACACCGCAAGCCGCCGCTTTGCATGTCGCCTAGTTTGAGTCCAGAGCCTTGGTGTCTTGAACGTCCGGCCCCTCGAAGGGGCCGGATCGTCTGCGTTGAAGCTAATGAAGGCTGCGAGAACGTCATCAAACGATGAAGTCCTGGCTTGCGAGGATGCTCAGTGTTTGCGTAGCAGCATCCCCGTCGAGGTCGGTGTTTGCCAGAGTGAATTCGAACGGCTGATCGTCAACTGGGCCCTCGATGCTCGTCGAGAAGTCGAGGATGCGAACACCCGAGTTGGCACCGCCGACGTGGAACTGAACGTAGGCCGTGTCGAAGGCTTGCCCACCATCGTCATCGATGGTCACGGTCTGATTGCCCGAGCGCAAGCCAGTAACGTTTTCGATGGTGTGATCGATCAGATTGCCGCCATCGTCGTAAAGCCACGATTCTACGGTGATGGCGTTGATGTTTCCAATTCCTGCGACCGCGAAGGTTAGATTGTTGATGTCAGACCCGTCCGCAGTGGAGAAGGTGAAGCCCTCGTTGTTATTGATCTGCGAAGCCTGACCGCCTTTCACGCCGAAACCAACTGCATCGGGGTTAAGGTCGTCAGCCGCTACAGTCGGGCCTCCCAGTGGAGTGGTGTTGAACGGCACAAAGGCTGCCTCGGTCGCGCCCGCTGCGGGCGTAGCGTTGAAGATCAGGCCGTCAAAGACGATGCTGCCGGTGTTATCCACCGTGGGTACTGTCAAGGTCTCCTGGGGACCGCCCGACTTGACCGCATTGAAGTTGAGGTCGGACTGCTCACCCTGGGGTGTGAAGAGCACGTCGAAGGTGTATCCCGAGTCGGTCACGTTCAGTTGGTAAAGATCCGTATCGGTGGCCACGTCGCGGTACGTCAGCGTGGTTCCGTCGTTGGTGAGAATCTCCTCGATGTCAGCGCCACCGAGATCGGTATATTGGGTGATGGTGACGTGTGAGCCGTCGGCTCCGGGAGTAAGGTCGAACGTCCCTGTGTCCTGTTGATTGGCGGCCAATCCGACCTGGAACGGCGTTGCATCACCAGTGATGCCGTCGAACGTCGGCCCGGCATCCTCGAACACGAGGTGCGTCCCGAGATCCTCGTGGTTGACGACCGTCACCTCGCTCGATGATGGGAACGCGACTTCAAGGTTCTCAACGCGCACACCGGAGGTGCTCTGCTTCGTGTCGTAGGTAAATCGAACGTAGATTTGATCGACGCTATCCGCCGACTCGATGGTATAATTCTCAAAGACGGCGCTGCCGGAAGGTAAAGTTACTGTGTCGGTCCCGTGCTCAATAACTATCCCATTATCGACAGTCCACCACTCGATGTTGACGCTCTTCACGCCGCCTATGCCCTGGACGTCGAACCTGATGCCGCCGATCTCGTTCGCATCCGGAGTGGCAGAAGTCCAGGCCGCGTCTTGGACGAAGAAGCCCTCATTTTGATTCATCTGAGAGGCTTGGCCCCCCTTCACACCGAAGCCGACGGCGTCGGGATTCAGATCATCATTGGTTCCGGGGTTCTTGTTGATGGTCGTCGGATCAGTGACTGCACCTGCCGGGAAGATGATGCCATCAAACTTGGCGCTGTGATTGTCAGTGAGATCGGCTGTCGCAACCGTGAGTGTCTCCTGTGGGCTACCTGACGGGATCGACGCGAAGTCCAGCACCTGAAACGTCGTTACGAGCTCAGTGGTCGTTACATCCAGTGTGATCTTGCCCTGGGCAAATGACAGGATGTCGTCATCGTCAATGACAGGAGGATCACCAGGAACGTTGTGCTGCAGCGGTTCGTATTGAATGAGGTAAATCTGCGCCGATGACAGGTCAGTCTCGTCAAGCGCAACCGCGAACGCCAAGGCGCCAGCGGGATCGGCGTCACCATTCCCGTCGGCCTCGCGTCCATAAATGATGCCGCCCTCATTGTAGAGGAAGATTTCCACACCGCCGACGGTAAAGAGGCCGCTCGTGGTGCCGCCCGGGCCGTCATCGGGAATCGACAGCGCCAGATCGGTCGCGCCGGTTGTGTCAAGGAGGGCGGTGTTGACAGCCACCTGCGGGAACCCTGTCGTGGGGTCGGTAGGACTGATTCCAAGCACGCCGAGAGCGGTGAGCGCGTCGCTCAGCGTCTGGTCGAGGAGGACATCATTATCATCGGTGACGGTCTGTACGCCGATCTGCTCGTCGAGAACGAGATTGGTGGCGGTAATCGTAGTCATAATCTTCCTCCCAATTGTGATCGAGCTGTTCCAGGGTCAGTTGGGATTAGGTCAGGGCGCGCCGAAAATGGTGGATTTCGAGAACCGGAACAGAGCACGCCTTGACGTGCGTAAGTTCCGGAGGCTTGGAAAGCTACGATTGCCCGTCCGCCATCACTTGAGATGCCACTTGAAATGCTAACAAACCCCAGATGCTCAGGGGTCAATTTGGCGCAGCCTAAGGATGGCAAGTCAACTTTCCGTCTGGTAGTATTCTGACCTATATCGAACGATATATATCGTTTTCGATAGGGTTGCTGTCGTCAGTGTAAATGGGAATATTGACCTGGCGGAGAAGCGCCGTAGTGAATGCCCGCGCCGGAGCAAACCATATGTGTCAAAAGCCTTGGCCCGATCGGCGTCGCCCTCTATGTAGGGCACGTCGCTTAGCGCTCGCCGGAGCTTATCGGGTTGCGCAGCCCGGCGAGCGCGGATGAGCTTGGCCGTGTTGGGTGATCAGGCGCGGTTCTTGAAGCGCCCGCACTCATTGACAGTCTCGATGATCTCACAGTGATGCGTGAGACGATCCGAGTTCATCGAGGACGACGAAGCCGAGGCGAGTGAGATAGTCGGCGCGACACTCGGTCTTGAGCTGGTTGAGCAGATCGACGACGTTGCACCTATACCACGTTTACGAGAAGCTGCACCTCGGCAGCCGGGCGGAGCTGGCCTGGGCATGGCGCATGGCAAAGGCGCTGCGCGTCCAGGAACGGGCCTCCTCTGACACCAGCACTTTTCAACTGGCATCGACATGAAGCTGGCAAAGGGGCCGGAAAGCCGCGTGATGGCATCGGCCGTGATAACCGCCGCAGCGCCTGCGCCGGCCTGATCTATCGAAAGGTATATATCGTTCGATCAGGTGCGGACATTGATCTCAATACTATCGAACCGGGAATGGACGCCTCCTCGTCGGCGGCGACACAATCGAGGATCAAAGGCCGCAGTTCAGCGCGTCAGCGCGCCAGCGGATGCACTCGGGTAGGGCATCTGGGGGGATCCCCTTTTCTTGATGCGTTCAAAAAGGGGGGAATCTCGATGGCACTCACCATAGCAACTTATGGCTGGACTAACTGCAATCCCTTGCGCCGGATGTCACTCCGCACACCAGAGAAATAGCGATGAAAACCAAGCAACAGCCCCCTGCCCTGCAGGTAGTGATGAAAGAGGTCAAACGCGCCATTCGGCCGCTGATCTGGTTCAGCGGAGGCATCAACGTGCTGATGCTGACCGGGGCGCTTTACATGCTCCAGGTCTACCACCGCGTGCTCGGCAGCCATAGCCTGGAGACGCTGGTGATGCTTTCGCTGATGGCGGCGGCCGCGCTCGGGACGCTCGCCGGGTTGGAAGTAATACGCGGGCGTCTTCTGGCCAAGGTCGGTTCCTGGATGAATGCGCGGCTGGGACCGGTTCTGCTGACTGCATCGGTGGAATACGCCGCCTCGGCGCCCGGCCAGGCCAACGCCCGTGCATTGCGCGATCTGGACCAGGTGCGGAATTTTTGCACCAGCCCGAGCGTCTTCCCGATCCTCGACGCTCCTTGGGCGCCGCTGTTTTTCGCTGCCATATTCGTCATGCACCCTTGGCTGGGTTGGCTGGCGCTGGGCGGCGGGATCGTCCTGTTCGCTTTGGCGCTGCTCAACGAATACGTCACGCGAAAGCCCTTGACCGAGGCTTCGGGTGCGCAGTCGCGGGCCTATGTGCAGGCCGAGGCGGCGATCCGCAACGCCGAGGTCGTCCAGGCGATGGGTATGCTGAAGCCACTGATGGAGGGCTGGAAGGCACAGCAGGACGAGGCAAACAGAGGACAGGTTCTTGCCGCCAACCGGGGTGGGGCCATCGCGGCTATCGCGCGTTGTCACCGGCTGGCCCTGCAAATGGCGATACTCGGCCTCGGCGCCTATCTGGTACTTCGCAACGAGGCCTCGCCCGGTATCATGATCTCCGCCTCGATCCTGATGGGCCGCGCATTGTCACCGGTCGAGCAAGCCATCGGCACATGGAAGGCGACGCTCGGAGCGCGTGCCGCCTATCGGCGTCTCACCGCTGTCGCCGGACAGCACCGGGAATCCACACCGGTTCTGCCGCTACCACGACCGAAAGGCAGGTTCGAGGCCGAGAACATTGTGCTTGCCCGACAGGGTGGCGAACATATCCTGAAAGGCATCAACTTCCGCCTCGAGCCGGGTGAAGCGATGGCGTTGATCGGTCCGAGCGGGGCTGGCAAGACGAGCCTGGCGCGCATACTCGCCGGTGCCTGGCGCCCGTCCGCGGGGCGCGCCTTGCTGGACGGAACGGATGTTGCCCAATGGGCGGCGGAAGACCGTGGCCGTCATGTCGGCTACCTACCGCAGGACATCGAACTCTTCGCCGGCACCGTGTCCGAAAATATTTGCCGCTTCGCGACGCTCAACCCGGCGGTCTTCAACAAGGTGGTCGAGGCCGCGCAGTTGGCAGGAGTCCACGAACTGATCAAGGGACTGCCGAAGGGTTACGCCACCGAGATCGGCGAATCCGGCGCCGTCCTGTCAGGCGGGCAGCGCCAGCGCATCGGGCTGGCGCGGGCACTCTACGGCGACCCCGCGCTGCTTATCCTCGACGAACCCAATTCCAACCTCGACAGAGAGGGCGAGGAGGCATTGATTGCTGCTCTCGGCGTGGCCAAGGCCACGAACACAACCGTTATCCTGATCGCGCACCGCCCCAACCTTTTGGACAAGATAGACAAGATACTGGTGCTCAACAGAGGTCAGCAAGATCTCTTCGGGCCGCGCGACCATGTCTTCAACGAACTCGCCAACCGTGTCAGCAAGGTGGCCCATCTGCCCAAAGCGGCCCAGTTGCCAGCCCTTGAAGTGGTCAAGGAAATCAAAGAGGTCAAGGAAGCATGAGCCGCCCCCCCGGATTGAACGTCGTGCCGCTACCCCTTCCTCCGCCCTCGCTGCTGGAACCGGTGCCGCTGCGTCTCACCGGCGTGACCTGCACCGGGTTCGCGATCATGTTCCTGTTCTTCGGCGTGGCCGGGGGTTGGGCGGCGCTGGCGCCGTTGGACAGCGCCGCTGTGGCGCCGGGCGTTATCAAGGTCGCCGGCGACCGCAAGCTCATCCAGCACCTCGAGGGCGGCATCATCGCGGAGTTGAACGCCGCCAACGGGGATATCGTCAAGGCGGGCAAGATCCTCGTCCGGCTCGACGACACGCAGGCAAAGGCGCAGCTCGACCTGATCCAGAACCGGATAGCAACGCGTGAGGCGCTGGCCGCCCGTCTCAGGGCCGAGCGCGACGGCAAGGCCGAGATCGAGTTCAATCCGGCGTTGCTCGCAAACCCCGCCACCGCCGTGAAGGACGCGGTGGCAGCACAGCGTGACGTGTTTGCCGCGAAGCACCACAATCTGAAGGACGAGCGGGAAATTCTCGGCCAGCGCCGTCACCAGGTCGAGGAAGAGATAACGGGACTGGAGCAGCTTATCGTCACCGAAGACAAGCAGATCGAGGCAATCGAGGGCGAAAGCAAAGACCTTGAGGGTCTGCTCAAGAAAGGGCTGACCACCCGCGAACGGAACCTGTTGCTCAGACGCCAACAGCGGGAGATCGAAGGGGAGCGCGCTACCAACATTGCCGCAATCGCCCGTGCCGGAAGCGCCATGGCCGAGATTGATATGCAGATCCTGAACCTCAACACAGTGCGGCTGAACCAGGCCGTCGATGAGTTGAGCAAGGTCGAGGCGGAGTTGTTCGACCTCGGACAGCAGGAGCGCTCCGCCAGGGACGTGCTTGACCGCACCAACGTCGCCGCACCGGTTGACGGCATCGTCATGGACCTGAAGGTCCATACGGCAGGCGGCGTCGTGAAACCCGGTGAGACATTGATGACGATCGTGCCGCTCGGACAGCAACTCGTGGTCGAAGCCATGGTCAAGCCGGAGGATGTCGAGACGATCGCCCCCGGACAGCCCGCGCGCGTCAGCTTCCCGGCGTTCGCTCGCTACAACCTGCCGCCGCTCGAGGGCGTCGTGGAGATCGTGTCGGCTGACCGCATGGTTGAGGAGCGCAGCGGGGCACCTTATTTCGCCGCGACCGTTTTGATCGACAAGAGCGAACTCGCCAAGCTGGAGGGCCGCAAGCTACTGCCCGGCATGTCGAGCGAGACGATGATCCGGACAGGTGCCCGCACCGTGCTTTCCTACCTCGCCGAGCCGATCACGCAGAACTTCCGCCGGGCCATGCGGGAAAAATAGCCGTAGGCCGCTGAACCGGATTCAGGAAAGCAACATTCGCCCGGCCGTGATCGCCAGGAAGAACGCAAAGGCAAGTTTCAGGTAGCGCGGATTGAGCGCGTGGGCGAGCCTTGCGCCCAAGGGTGCAAACAGAAAGCTCACCGGCGCTATGATGGCAACCGCCGGCAGGCTGACGTAACCCAGGCTGAGCGGAGGCCTGCCGGCGATTTCAAGACCCGACCAGATGAAGCCGGCCACTGCCGGAAGCGCGATAAGCAGGCCAAGCGCCGACGATGTGCCGACGGCACGATGCACCGGAAAGGAAAAACTGGAAAGCGTCGGCACCGAGAGCGTGCCGCCGCCAATTCCCATCAGCGAAGAGACAAAGCCGATCACAGCAGCGATCGCGCGGTTGATCCAGCCGCTTTGCGGCAGGTGATCGGAGATCACGAGGTGCTTCGGCAGCGCCATGTTGACGGCCACCAGCAGGCCGACGACGCCGAAGACCAGCCGCAAGCCGGCGCCCGGGATGAATTTCGACATGATGCCGCCGACGAGGGCACTGGCGAAAATGGCCGGTCCCCACAGAGTGAGCAGAGGCCGATCGACATTGCCGCGCCTGTTGTGCGACCGCATCGACGAGATCGAGGTGGGGATGATGACCGCGAGCGAGGTCGCGACCGCCAGATGGCTGATCACAGCAGGCGAAAAGTGGAACAGGCTAAGCACCCAGAACAGCACCGGGACGATGACGATGCCGCCGCCGACCCCCAGCAGACCGGCGAGCACGCCGGAGGCCATTCCGGTCATGGCCAGGCCGGCGACCAGCATTGCAATCGTCAGCCCGTCGAAAACCGACGTGTCGAATCCGAAGTCCACCGTGATTTTTCCTTGATTGGCTATTTGCGGCACGGCCTTGCGGGCACGGCCGCGCTCCCGCTGTTGCGACCCAAAAAATGCAGGTCGCCCAGAAGGGTCATAGCGTTTTTGGAATGCGCTTTTGGTTAGTGGCGCACCATCCCGGCGTCGACATTGAGCGTCTGGCCAGTGATCCAGCGCGCATCGTCGGAGGCCAGGAACGAAACCACGTCGGCGATATGTTCCGGCTGCCCTTTGCCTTTCATGGCCTGAAGCATCTCGACGAAGCCGAACGCCTCGTTGTGCGGGCTCGCCTTGACGCCGTCGCTCTCGATGAGGCCGGGCGTCACCGCATTGGCGGTGATGTTGTATTTGCCAAGCTCGGTGGCGAGCGCCCTGGTGAAACCGATGACGCCACCCTTGGCCGCGACATAGGCCGCCATGTTCGGCGTGCCGGCAAAGAAGGTGTTGGATGCGATGCTGATCACCCGTCCGGCCTTGCCTGCCGCACGCATCTGGTCCGTACCGGCGCGGCTGACGATGAAGGTGCCGGTCAAATTGACGTCGATGATCTTGCGCCAATGGTCGAGATCGACATCGTCCCAGGCGACGAACGGCACGATGCTGGCATTGTTGACCAGGATGTCGATGCCTCCGGTCAGGGTCTGGATTTCGGCGAAGAGCGCCTTGACGGATGCCGAATCGGAAATGTCCGCGGCGATCGCCCTCGCCTTCCCGCCTATCGTCGCGGCCGCCACCCCGGCGCCTTCGGCATTGATGTCGCTGACGATGACGGTTGCCCCGTCGGCGGCCAGCCGCGTTGCGATCGCCTTGCCGATACCCTGCGCGGCGCCTGTAACCAGGGCCGTCTTTCCCGCAAGCCGTTCAGTCATGAAAATGCTCCCTCAATCCGTGGTGATGTCTGTTCAGGCGTCGGCGTCGATCACGGCCAGCGCCGCGTCGATACCCTTGCCGATCGCCAGTTTCTGGCCGGCCGCGTTCATGGCGCCGCCAAGCGCCGTGAGCGCCGCGATCGCATAGATCGGCTGGGCGGTCGGACCCATGTGGCCGATGCGTGTCAGCTTGCCCAAGGTTTCGCCGCGGCCAGACGAAAACACCACGCCGTAGCGGGCGCGCGCGGCCTGGCGAAGCGCCTTCTCGTCGATGCCTTCGGGCGTGCGGACAGCGGTCGTGGTCGGCGACGCGATGCTGTCGCTGGCAGCCCAGATCGACAGACCCATCGCGGCAACGCCGGCGCGCATGGCCTTGGCGGTGAGTGCATGGCGCCCCCACACAGCCTCCGGTCCCTCATTGAGATAGAGGTCGAGCGCGACATCGAGCCCGTTGATCTCCGAGACCGACGGCGTGAATGGAAACGGCTTGTCCCGCGACCACGCATGCTCCCAGTCGACGATGCTGAGCATCGACGCGCGCGGCGCCAGAGGATTGGCCTTCATCTTGGCCCAGGCCCGCTCGCTGACACCCATCATCGTGAGGCCGGGAGGCGCGCCCAGGCATTTGTTCGGGCCAGTGACATAGATATCGGCCTTGCAATCCTCGGGATGCGTCTTCATGCCGCCAAAGGACGAGACGGCATCGACGATGAGGTAACCGCCATGGGCTGAGACCAGCGCGCCGATGGCGTCAATCGGATTGATGGTGCCGGACGGCGTGTCGTGGTGGCAGACGGAAACGACGGTGATCTCCGGATGCGCCTTCAGCATTGCCTCGACCGCCTGCGGATCGATCGCCTCGTTGTAGGGCACCTCGATCTCGAGCAGATGTGGCGAATAGCGCTTCGCCCAATAGCCAAAGCCCTTGCCGTAGACTCCCGAGGCAAGGTTGAGCACGACATCGTCCGGCGTGATCAGCGAGGCCGCGGCGGCCTCCAGGCCAAGCACCGGCTCGCCATGCAGGATGACCGGCTTGTTCGACAGCCGCATCGCCTTTTGCGCCTTGTCGACCACACCCTCGTAAAAAAGCTGGAACGCCGGGTCGTAGTCGTAGAGCACCGTGCGACCGAGGCCGCGCAGCACTTCGGCATAGGCGTTCACCGGCCCCGCGGTCAGGGTGATGACCGGATCGGCGTGTTCGAGATAGCGCATCGTCTTGTCTCCCGATTGCAGGCGGTCAGCCGTAGAATTGCGTGCCGGTCCTGTAGGTCTTGAAGTTGTCCATGTCGTGCGAGTACATCAACTCGGCGCCATGGTCCTCGGCGAGTTTCTTCACCTTGCGCATCGAATTGACGCCCGCCACCGGATCGATGTGGAAGGCCGCCTGGCACAGCGTTTCAAGGCTCTTTTGCGTATAGGCCGCGTCGATGGTGAACATGATCGGCTTGCGCTTGGGGAACTCTACCAGCAGGCTGTAATGGCCGATCGAATGACCGGGCGTCGAGATCAGCCGGACACCCCTGGCAAGCTCGACGTCGCCATCGATGCCTTCGAAGGTCGAATTCGCCCGTGTCGTTCCCGCAAGCAATTGTGCGGTCGCGCCACGCGCTTCGGCAGCCTCCGCCGAAAAGCTCAGGTCGGAATAGCCGAGATGTTCGAAGGGCTCGGGATTGCAGGCCTGCGGCACCTCGGTCCGATGACAGATCTTCTTGGCATGCGGAAAATACTTGTTGCCGCCGCAATGATCGAAGTGGAAATGCGAGTTGACGACGACGTCGATGTCCTTCGGCTCAAGGCCGAGCAGCGCCAGGGCGCCGGGGATGGTCTGGTGCTTTTCCTGGATCGGCTTTTCGAACGGCAGCACCTTCATCACGTGGTCGTAGTCGTAGCCGGTGTCGATGAGGAACCGACCCTCGGCATGCTCGATCAGGATCGAATAGACGGGGAAGCGCACTTCACCGCCAGGGCCGCGATTCCAGAACACATGATAGCCGTCGAGAACGAGCGAGCCGCCGTCGAGCAGGTAGACCTTGGTATCCGACATTCTTGCCTCCTTTATTGGCGCGGGTCCCGTCCGCGCATGAATTGTGCTCAGCGCGCGCCGCGCTCGTATGGAATGCCGAGCGCCGCCGGCAGGCTCGCGCGCCGGCCGAACAGCACCAGCATGATCATCACCGCCAGGAACGGCAGCATCTGGATGATGTCGGTCGGTATGTTGATGCCGGCCACCTGCATGGCCGTCGTCAGCGACAGGCAGACGCCGAACAGCAACGCGCCGAACAGCACCCAGATCGGGCGACCGCGCGCCAGCATGGCCAGCACGATGCCGAGAAAGCCCGCGCCATTGGTGATGAACGGAATGAACAGCCCAGCCCCGACATTGGCGAGATAGGCGCCGCCGAGCCCAGCCAGCGCTCCGGTCGTCAACACGGCGATGGTGCGGGTCCGCACGACATCGATGCCGGCGACATCGAGCGCGGCCGGCTTGTCGCCTGCCGCCTGCAAATTGAGGCCGAGTTGCGTGCGCCGATAGAGGTAGCTCATGCCGAAAACCAGCGCGACCGCCAGATAGACGATCAGATGATGCTTGAAGAATGCAGGCCCGATGACCGGGATGCCCGAAAGCAGCGGAATGACGGTAGCATCCGCCGCGGGCAGGCGCGGGTAGCTGCGTGAGAACTGGAAATGGTGGAGCAGTGCCGTCAGGCCCTCGAGCCCCAAGGTCAGCGCGATGCCGATGACGATCTGGTTCAGCCCGATGCGCACGCAAAGCAGCGCCATGACAAGCGCCACCGCGGCGCCGCCAGCGGCACCGGTGAGAAAGCCCAGCCACAGCGACCCCGAATAGAAAGCGCCGACAAAGCCGAGATAGGCGCCGGCCAGCATCATCCCTTCGATGCCGATATTGAGCACGCCCGCCTTCTCGGAGATCTGCTCGCCGAGCCCGGCAAGCAGCAGCGGGATCGCCGCGGTGACGGCGCCGAACAGGAGCGCGCTGAGAAAGACTTCGCTGAACAGCCCGGTCATGCCCTAGGCCCTCCGCGACTGGTTGTATCGGTGATCGAAATATTCGGCGAGCGCGAGCACGATCAGCACGATGGAAACCAGCACCAGCGTGAAATGATTGGGCACGCCGAGCCGGCGCGCCGCGCTCTCGCCGCCGATCGAAAGCACCGAGAGCAGGAACACGAAACCAATGGCTGCAAAGCCGTTCATGCGGGCGAGAAAGACAGCGGGTATCACCGCAAGCCCGTAGGCGGGATTCCAGTCGGCGCGGACATTGCCCTGGACGCCGATGATGTCGACAGCGCCGGCAAGTCCGGCCAGCCCGGCGGAAATGGCGAAGACGGCAACGGTCAGGCCGGGAACGCCGAGCCCCGAGTGAACCGCCGCGCGTGGATTGGCGCCGACGATCCTCAGCTTCAGCCCGAACGCCGTGCGCGTCATCACCAGATGCACGATGACGATCGCCGCCAGCCCAAGCAGCAGGCCACTGGTGATGGTCGTTTCGAACAGGCGCGGCAGCCGGCCCTCCACCGGCAGCGTGCGCGTCTGCGGCACGGTCGTTCCCGGATCGCGAAATGCCAGCTTGACCAGCACATTGGCGAGCGAAGTGCCGAGGAACGTCATCATCAGCGTGGTGATGATCTCGTTGACGCCCTGATAGGCACGCAGCAGGGCCGGCACCAGCGACCAGATCATCGCCACCACCATGGCGACGAGGAACGAGCAGAACAGCGCCAGCCAGGCTGGCATGATCTGCACGAACACGGGAGCGCTGGCAGCCGCCGTCACCGCGCCAAGCAGGAACTGCCCGTCGCCGCCGAGATTCCACATGCCGGCGCGAAAGGCCACGATCAGGCCGGCGGCAAGAAACAGCAGCGGCGCCATGCGCGTCAGCGTCTGCTGGATGCCGAGCGGCGAGAACAGTCCCTTCTCCAGCACGAAGCCATAATAGGCGAGCGGGTCGACGCCGACGGCAAGCAGGATACAGCCGGCTATGACGAGAGCGATGAGGATCGGGCCGAGCGTCATCAGCAGCCGATGCAGGATGTCGCGGCGCGTCGTTGCCCCGCTCGTGGCATCGAGTGCGGTAGCACTGACCGTGGGTGCGGTGTCAATGCTCATGCGGCAAGTCCGATCATCAGGCGACCGACCTTGGTGCGGGCGTCGTCGGCATTCTCGACGGTGCCGACCAAAGCTCCGTCGGCGATGACGGCGATGCGATCGCACATGCCAAGCAATTCCTCGAGGTCGGTGGAGATCAGCAGCACCGCAAGGCCACGCGCCGCCGTGTCGCGGATGCGCTGGCGCGACGCCAAAGTGTTGGCGAGATCGAGCCCGTAGGTCGGCTTGTTGAAGATCACCACCTTGGCGCCCTCAGCCAGTTCTCGCGCCAGAAGCACCTTCTGGATGTTGCCGCCGGACAGCCGCGCGACAGGCGCCTTCAGGCTCGGCGTACGCACATCATATTCGCGCACGAGCTGGGCGGCGCGCTTGTCGATCTCCGCGCGTTGCTCGACGCCGTTGCGCCAGAACGGAGCCGCGCCGACCTGCTTGAGAAAGAAGTTGATCGAGACCGGGAAGGTTCCGACAGTGCCCTCGCCCAGCCTGTCGTCGGTCAGGTAGCGAAGGCCGCGCCGGCGGCGCTCGCCGACGCTCAGCGTCTCGATGGCGGCGCCTTCCAGCCGCACCGAGCCGCCGGCAGCTGTACGCTGGCCGGCCAGCGCTTCCGCCAGCTGCTTCTGGCCGTTGCCGTCGATGCCGGCTATGCCCAGGATCTCGCCCGGGCGGATGTCGAAGGAGATCGACGACAGGCCCGGTGCATTGTCCGTCGGTGCTACCGCCAGATCCGTAACCTGAAGCAGCGGGGCCGCTTCTGCTCGGGCAGTGCGGACCGGACGCTCGACGGCTTCCGGATCATCCTTCTGCTTGCCGAACATCAATTCCACGATCTCGGAGACGATCTCCTGTTCGCCCAGCGTGCGAAACCGCTCGGGCGGGATCTCTCCGACCTTGCGGCCAAGCTTCAGCACCGAGATGCGGTCGCCGAAGGCAGCCGCCTCCTTGAGCTTGTGGGTGATGAAGACGATCGCCAGGCCCTGCTCGACAAGGCGGCGCATCAGCGCGCCCAGTTCGTCGATACCTTTCGGCGTCAGCATGGAGGTGGACTCGTCAAGGATGAGCAGCCGGCTGTTGCGCAGCATCGCGCGCAGGATCTCGACCTGCTGCTGCTCACCGAGCGACAACTCCGATACCTTGGCTTGAAGCTTGACGGTGATGCCGAGCGTGCCGGTGATCTCGGCGACGCGCGCCGCCAGTTCCTCGGTCCTGGGGCGCTGCCACCACGGCCCGCCAAGCAGAAGGTTCTCCGCCACCGTCAGCGTCGGCACCAGCATCATGTGCTGGAATACGGTGCCGATGCCGAGTGCCAGCGCATGGCGCGGCGAGGTGATCGGCGTCGGTTTGCCGTCGACCAGTATGCGTCCTTCGTCCGGCTGCTGCAGGCCGGACAACATGCCGATCAATGTCGATTTTCCAGCGCCGTTCTCGCCCAGCAGCACATGCACTTCGCCCGGGCGGATCGACAGGTCGACGCTGTCATTGGCAACGATGCCGGGGAACCGTTTGGTCACGCCTTCAAGCGCGACGATGTCGCGCCCGGCAACGGACGATGAAGAAAAACCGCTCATGAAAGCCCAGCACCAAAAAAAACGGGAATCGTCCGGAGGGGTGAACGGATCACCCCTCCGGCAGTTGACCGTGATCGCCTTACTGGGCGACGCTGGTCATCAGTGCCCTGACGGCGGCCGCGTCATAGACCGGCTCGACCTTGATCTTGCCGGAAATGACGTCCTCGCGCAGCGCCTGGATTTCCGTCCAGACATTGTCCGGGATCGCAGCGGTCTTCAGCAGCTTGACCGAGTCGTCCTTGAGGCCGATCGTATAGTGTTTGGTGCCGAACGTGTCGGCCTTCAGGTCGGCAATCATTGCCGCATAAACCGGCTCGATGTTCCACACCACCGACGACAGCAGGAAGCCCTTGTCGATCGGTGACTTGTCGCCGATGACATCGATGAAATAGACCTTCCCGCCATCGGCTGCCTTGGTCGTCTCGACCGCCTGCAGCATGCCGAAGCTCGAACCGTTGCCCTGGCCGAAGATGATGTCGGCACCGGATGCGATCACGCTTTCGGTGACGCGCTTGCCGCCGGCCGCGTCGCTGTAGGCGGCAGGGCCGATCACCGCATAGGTGATCTTGACGTCAGGGTTTTCCGCCTTCACGCCTTGTGCGAACGCCGCCGACTGCGAATTCCACGATGGCGGTTCGCCCGAGACGACGATGCCGACCGACTTGGAACGCGACACCTTGGCGGCGAGACGGCCGGCGAGATAGGCACCCTCGTGGCCGCTCAGCGTGTAGTCGGCGACAAGGCCCTTCTCCAGGCCGGCTGGCGTGTCGACGATCGCCACCGGAACTTTCAATTCCTTGGCGATTTCGGGCGCCGAGGTGTTGTAGCCGCTGGCATGCGCGATCAGCAGGCTGGCGCCGTCGGAGGCAAGTTCCCGCAAGGTCGGACGAACGTCGCCATAGCCGAGACCCTGGGCCACGACCACTTCGACACCTGCGGCTTTGCCCGCCGCCTTGGCAGCGTCGATGCCTTGCTGGTTCCAGCCATAGTCCGTGCCTTCTTCGGGCGTCAGGATGGCGATCGACTTGACCTCGCCGGCAAGCGCGCCGCTCATCAAGACACCGCTCAATATAACTGCACTTACACTGCTCTTGAGAATCTTTAACATGTTACCCTCTCTGTTTTGATTTACCAATCAACATTCTTATTGTTATTGCGCGAAAGCGAGATAGACTGCCTGCGAAATTTATATATGGAGCTCAGGCAAAGTGAAGATCCGTTATGCCCTTCCGGTGATGCTGGCGTTGTCGTCCTTCGCCAACGCGGTTGAGTTGCACCATGTCACCGTCCGCACCGGCACTGACGGGCTCGACATGGTTCCGTTGACGATTTCGAATGCGGGCAGCGAAGGCCTCTCCTGCAACGCCGACTTCGCCCACTGGTATTCAGCCGGGATCGCAACGATCGAGCCGGGCAAGAAGACCCGCGTCGAGCTCTGGTTCGATGCGAAGACCGGCACGTTCACGATCCTCAACGACAAGCGCGAGAACCTGCCCGTCGAGCGGCTGTGGTGCGGTCTGGCGAGCCGGGCATATGCCACCCGCGTGCAGGTCACGCTCGACCGCGCCGATGCGGCGAAAGGCGAGCGTGATGTGTCCTGCGCCATCGCGCAGGACAGCCTGGTCTGCCGGTAGGCGCTCATCGATCTTTCCGTTCGAACACCGCGCGCCCCTTATTCTTTTGCCAGGAATGCGTCGGTGAAGACGTCGTCCGCCGACAGAGCCGCCTTGAGCACGCCCTGGTCCGTCAGCGTCTTTAGGGTCTCCTCCCACTGCGTCTTCGTCATCCAGCCGAGACCGTGTTCCTTGGTGTCGGGGCTGCTGAATGTCGAGGCGATGTCGGCGTTGATCTGCGCCAGCAGCACGTCCTTCTTGTCCGCATAGCCGGGCGCTGCCTTGGCCGTGATCTCGGCGGCCTCTTCCGGATGAGCCACGACATAGTCGAAGGCCTCCCTGTACGCCTTGACGAAGCGGCGCACGACGTCCGGCTTGTCCTTGATCATCGCCTGCGAGGTGAACAGGCCCGAGCCATAGGCTTTCCACCCATGGTCCGCCCCCATCATGATGCTGAGCGAGCCGGGGCCTCCGGCCTTCGCCTCCAGCTCGGGAACCTCCGCGTCGATATAGCCGACGACCGTCTGAACCCGGCCCAGCAGCAGATAGCTTTCATAGGGAGGCGAGACGCTGTTCAGCGTCATGTCCTTTTCGGTCAGGCCATTGGCGGCCAGGAAGCCCTTGAAGAAGATGTAGGTGGAGCCAGCCGGATGAATGCCGATGGTCAGTCCCTTGAGGTCGGACGGCTTGGTGAGCTTCAGCGTCTTGGCCAGCGAAATGATCCCCAGCGGCGAGTGCTGATTGACGGCCGCCAGCGCCACGACCGGGACATTCTGCGACCGTGCGACGGCAAGCGTGGGAAGATCGCCGAAGCCGAAATCCGCGTTCTCATTGCCCACCAGCCGCATCGCGTCCGGCGAGCCGGACCCCTTGCGGATCTCGGCCACATCGATGTCGTTCTTGGCGAAGAAGCCTTTTTCCTTGCCGACGAAAAACATGGCGTGATTGCCGCGCACCACCCAGTCGAGCTGAACGTTGACCTTGTCCGCCGCCAGAGCAGCGTTGGAAAAACCGAGTGCTGCAACAAACGCCGCGAAGGTAGCGGCCTTGATAAGTGAGCGTCTCAGCATTTTTTGTTCCCTTTTATGAATTTGGTTGATCGAGCGGACCTAGGACTGGCTGAATTTCGGCGCCCACGGCACCACGATGCGTTCGAGGATTTCGGCGGCGTAGTAGAAGGCGATGCCAAGCACGGAAACGAGCAGCAGCGCTGCGAAGACCAGCGCCGTGTCGAGCTGGGTCGAAGCGAACTGGATGACGTAGCCGAGACCGTCCGACGCCCCGGCGAACTCACCGACGATGGCGCCGATCACGCTCAACGTGGCGGCGATCTTGGTTCCGGCCATCAGGTTCGGCAGCGAATGCGGAACACGGATCCTGAACAGGATCTGCGTCGGGCTGGCTCCGACGGAATTCATCAGCGACAGCAGCGAGCGGTCGACCGATTGCATGCCCGCCAGCATCGACAGTGTCACCGGGAAGAAGGCGATGACCAGGATGAGGCCGATCTTGGGCGCCAGCCCATAGCCGAACCAGAGGATGAAGATCGGCGCGAGCGCGACTTTCGGCACGTTCTGGAACAGCACCACCAGTGGATACAGCGCGCGTCCCAGCCAGTCGAAGCGCACGATGACCAGCGCAATGGCAATGCCGACCACGACCGAGACCAGGAAGCCGAACAGGATCTCGCCCGCGGTCACCAGCGTCGCTTGCATCAGCGTGCCCCATTGCGCCACCAGCGACTTCGCGATCTCGGACGGGGCGGGAATGATGAAGGCGGATATGGCAAAGATCCGCACGGCGGCTTCCCACGCCACGATCGTCACCAGCAGCAGGATGACCGCCGGTAGCCAACTGCCGGTCGCCGCACTCCAGCTGGAGGCGAGGCGCGGCTCGGGAAGGTCCGTGATGGGTTGGTCGCTCAAGACGCGCCTCCCGGCTGATGGCTGGAGCGCAGCATGGTTCGCAACTGGACCACCAGCCTGACGAACTCCGGATCTTCGCTGACCGACAGGTCGCGTGGATAAGGCAGCGCAATGTCGAGGCTCTCGGTGATCCGCCCGGGCTTGATCCCCAGCACGTGCACATGGCGCGACAGATGGATGGCCTCGTCGATGGAATGGGTGACGAGCACGATCGTCTTGCCGGTACGCTGCCAGATTTCCAGCAGCGACTGCCCCATCGAATCGCGGGTGATGGCGTCGAGCGCGCCGAACGGTTCGTCCATCAGCAGCACCGCCGGATCGAGCGCCAGGGCCCGTGCGATGGCGACCCGTTGCCGCATGCCGCCCGACAGTTCGTTTGGGCGCTTGTGGGCGCTGTCGCCCAGCCCCACCAGTTCCAGCATCTCCTGCCCGCGCGCCCGCAAATCCGAGCGCGACAGCGACTTGTCGGCGATGCCGAGCAGCAGCGACGCATTGTCGACGGCGTTCTTCCAGGGGAGCAGGTTGGCGTCCTGAAAGACGAGGCCGATCATACACTTGCGCGCCGCCTCGACCGGTGCGAGCCCGGCGATCGCAACGCTGCCCTGGGTCGGCTGCACCAGCCCGGCCAGCACCTTGAGCAAGGTGCTCTTGCCGCAACCGGAAGGGCCGATAAGGGAGACAAACGACCCCTTCGGCACAGAGAGATCGATGTTGCTGAGGATCAACTGCCGGGCGATGACCACCGAAACGCCCTTGGCGGAGATCAGATTGTCATGGCGGATATGGGCCGGCCTGTCACCGGCGGCTCGAATGGTTTCAATGCGCATGGCTTGTCGCCCCGCGCGCTTTCGTCGGCCGCAGCCACGCCGTCTTGATGGCGAAGGCACCCTTCACACAAACAGCCGACCGGTGGAACTCCTCGAACCGGCCTGCCCTCTGCGCACCGTTTGACATTAGCTACTCCCGGCCTTCCAGGATGCGCCGCACCGCGACGAGCTTGCGCGCCCGTTCGCCTTGCAGCGCCTTTGTCTGCTCGGGCGTGTAGGCAAACATGCCCTCGCCCGACTTGATGCCGAACTTCAACGCAGCCGTCTTCTCCAGCACCATCGGCGCGACATCGTCGCGGTTGGAGAGATCGGCATTCAGGAAGGATGAGACGGATTTGTAGATATCCAGCCCCGCCATATCGAGCAGCGCCATCGGACCGATGACGGCGATCTTGTAGCCGATGCCCCAGGATACGCAGGTGTCGAGGTCTTCCGGCTCGATGACGCCGCGCTCGACAAGATCAACCGCCTCGCGCAGCAGCGCATAGAGCACGCGGTTCTCGACGAAGCCTGGAACATCCTTCTTCACCACCACCGGCAGCAGGCCGATCGAGCGGATAAGATCGCGGATAACAGCCACGGTTTCAGGTGCGGTCTTCTCGCCGCCGATCACCTCGATCATCGGGATGATGTGCGGCGGGTTCGACCAGTGCATGCCGACCATCCGCTCGGGATGCGAAATATGCGCCTGCAGCTTGGTGATCGGGATGCCCGACGTGTCGGAAGCGACGATGACGGACGGGCCGATCAGCGGATCGATGTCGCGATAGGTCTGCGCCTTGATGTCGATATTCTCGGGCACGTTCTCGATCACCAGTTCGGCGCCATCGACGGCCTCGGCGATCGTCTCGACGAATCGCACGCTGCCGGCGCCTGTCCCGGGCGCCTTGATGTCGAGACGATCGAGCACGCCGCCGGCGAGATCGAGCATGCCGCGGGCACGCTCGACCGACGCCTGTGAAACATCATACGCCGTGACATCGAGGCCGCCGCGCGAAAGCCGCGCGGCGATGCCTGGACCCATCGTTCCCAATCCGATGAGAGCGGCGCGCCTGATCATTATGCGGCCTTTGCGGGAGCAGCAGTGGTTGCCGCCTTGAAGGCCGGCCGGGCGGCGATCGCGGCCACCCAACGCTCCAGATCGGGCATCGACGGCCGGTCGATCTTGAAGTCGACGCAGCGCTTCAGGATCGGCGCGCAGGCGATGTCGGCAAGGGTCAGCTTGTCCAGCGCCAGGAAGTCCTTGCCGGCCAGGTGGCCATCGACGATCTTGAGTTGCGCGACAAGGTCCTTCACCTGTTCCTTGTATTCGGCGGTCTGTTCCTCGGGTGTGAGCTTGGCGCCCTTGAAGGCCGCCAGGTAGCCGGGATTGACCGCCGCCAGCAGGAAATCCATCCAGCGCTCGACCTCGGTCTTTTCCGCCGGCGTGGCGCCATTCAACTGTTCGCCACCGAATGCCGCGAGATAGCGCAGGATGGTGTTGGACTCCCAGATCACGGTGTCGCCGTCGACCAGCGTCGGCACCTTGGAGGTCGGGTTGAGCGCCTTGTATTCCGCCGTCTGGGTGTTCTCGAACTGGCGGCCATAGTCCTCGCGCTTGTAGGATGCCCCAAGCTCTTCGAGCATGAAGAGCACCTTCTGGACGTTGCCTGATGTCTGGCGGCCTAACAGCTTGTACATGTCGTCTCCTCGATTGTGTCCAATGCCTACTTGCTCGCTGGGAGCGGCTTGTAGACGATCGCGTCCATTTCGATCTTGGTGTTGATGACGGCCTTTGCCTCGACGGTCGTGCGCGCCAGCACGGCATCGCCGATCCCTTCGAGGAACGCCTTGTTGTAGCGGCCGAAATCGCGCGTATCCTCGAGATAGGTGGTGATCCGCACGACATCCGACAGCGTCGCGCCCTCATGCGCGATGACGCGCGCGATGGTTTTCAGCGTGGCCAGCGTCTCTTCCTCGATCGTGCCGCTGATCATGTTGTTGTTGTCGTCCTTCGGCACCTGGCCCGAGACGAAGATGAAGTCGCCGGCACGCACCGCCGGATGAAACGGCAGGTTCGGGTTCTTGTTGCCGATGGCGTAATGGCTGGCGGATTTTCGCGTGCTGTCGCTCAATGCCTGCTCCTAGAGAACACTGGTTTCGATGATGTCGACGCCACGGATGCGATCGATCAGGTAGACGATGCCGCGGTCGTCGATGGTCACGTCGTTGGACGAGGAACGCTCCGCCCCCTCGGGCGCGTCGGGCACGAAATGGCCGACCTCCTTTGGCGCGAACGGGTCGGCGATGTCGACGAGGCGCAGCCCCTGCGCGAACCATGCAAACGGAATGATCGTGCCCTTGAACCGTTCGGAAGGCTGATGGCAGCCGGTCATCTGCGGCTGCGGTGAACCATCCGGGTCGAGGCCCGGCACCTGGAAGGTCGAGATCGGCAACGGGTTGGTCTCGTCGGTGATGTCGTAGATCCACGTGAAGGCCGGCGGTGATGGCCGAAGCTTGGCGACGTCCTCGTCCGCCACCACCATGATGTTGCGGCCCTTGAGCGGCTGTGGAATCGGCAGGCAGGTGTGGGTGGGATGCGGAAAGCTCGGGCTCGAATTGACGTGCGAGACCAGCTTCGGCTTGGTGATGTCCGAAATGTCGAGGATGAACAGGCCGTGATGCCAGTAGCTGACATACAGCCGGTCGCCCATGCGCAAAGGATGGTGGCAACGCGGCGTGACATAGTCGTGCCAGGGGTATTCCTCGCCGCCACCCGTCCACTGGCCGGGTATCCACCAGCGTCCGACCTCGACCGGCTTTGTGGGATCGATCAGGTCGAGGATCATCACGATGTTGCCGACATAACCGTCGGCGGTCGGCGAGATGTAGACGTAACGGCCGTCGAAGTCGTAGCGGTGGACGCCCTTGCCGCCGGTTATCCATTTCGAGATGAGCTTGGGCTGTGCCGGCTTGGTTGTGTCGTAGAGTGCCAACCCGCCGCCGAAATCGGCCGGGCCGGCATCGCCAAAGCGCTCGTGGTTGATGATCATCAGCCCGTCCTTGGCGCGCACCTTGTGCGAGTGCCAGCCGGGCGGAACATCGATCGTGGCTATCTTGCGCGGATTGCGCGGGTCGGAAATGTCGACCAGCGTCGTACCGCTCGGCGGCCGCATGTGGCCGATATAGAGGATGTTGCCGTCGACCCAGACCTGGCCGCCGCCTGGGCAGTCGACATGGCCGATCTGCTTGGTGTTGAACGCCGAAACCAAATGCATACGCCCTTGCTGCTGAAACGTCATTTCAATGTCCCCGCCGCCAATGGCGGCGGGGCAGTAGGATGGGAACTAGACGAGACGGAGCAGATCGCCGGCCTGGTTGCGGCCCCAGCGCTTGTAGAGGAGCAGCGCCTTCTGCGTCGGCGCATCGGTGGCGCCGAAGAAGATCACCGGCTCGCTCGACGAGCCGTTGACATGCTCGACCCAGGAACCGCCGGGTATGGCGATGGTGTCGAACTGGTTCCAGTCATATCGTTTGCCGTCGATGATCGAATGGCCGTTGCCGCGGAACGGCGCCAAGAGCAGGCTGGCGGTCTCGCGCTGCGGCAAGGTCTTCTCGCCGGGGCGCAGCATCTGCACGTAGAAATTGATGGTGTGGAAGACGGGTCCGCCGGTCGTCGGATCGACATAGTCGATGACGATGCCTTCATGAGGGTCGCCATCCCAATCCTTGTGAGCGTCTAGGACCGCTTCCATCTTCTCCCAGCGATAGACATACATCGGAGACGACAGGCCGCCGCCGCGCTTGTGGTCGACGAAACGCGGCATCAGGCCGCCCTCGCCATAGATGCGCTGTGAATAGTCACCGGGATAGCGGGCGGTCTGCACCTTCTTCTCGACTTCCTTGCCGTCGACCATCTCGGTGTATTTGTGGTCGAAATGGACGGCGTGCAGCGTTTCGACCAGCGGCAGGTCGAGCACCGACAGGTTGACCGCCTGCTCGCCGCCGACGGTGCCATGATTGTGCCAGGCGTCGTTGGGCGTCAGCACCATGTCGCCGGGGCCGAAGACCACGTCTTCGCCCTCGACGCCGGTGAAGTTGCCCTTGCCGGTCAGGCCGAAGCGGATGGCGCTCGGCGAGTGCTTGTGCGGCGGCATGATCTCGTCGGGATCATTCAGGCGGTAGGCGGTGTACATGGTGCTGACCGATGCACGCTTGGGCGCAAGGCCAGGATTGACCAGGATCAGCGAGCGGCGCTCGCTGTCGTCCATGGTCACCAGTTCGGCGGCGCGTTGCAGCAGCGGCTCGATGTCCGAATAGGACCACACGAAGGGAACGGCCTTCGACGTCGCCATCAGCTGCTTTATCTCGTCATGATCGACGCCTTCCGACGTCGCCCAGAACGGAAACATGTTCTTTGCGTAGAGGGCGTCATAGAGGCCCTTGAGTGCTGCCTTCTTGTTGGTGAGCACATCGTTAGCTGGTTGCGCCAGGGACATATCGGACACCTCTCGTCACGAAGAAAATACTTCTAACCAACTCAACCGTATTCGCATTGGTTTTGCGCGACAATACCCAAATTGCGAATTTTATAAGTTTTTGGTTGAGGTGCATTTTTGAGAGGCAAATGCCCAGAAACAGGCAGAAATAGCCCAAGAGTGCTCGAAATATGCCTTGAAATCAGGGCATGAAGCCGCCTCGTCACGGCCAGGCGGAGGCACATGACGGTCCAACCAACGCAGTTTTCAATCTCAACCAAAAGACTTTGGTTGTATTCCGGCCGCCTCTGTCAGGCCGCCACGCTCTGTTGGGCGCGGCTGCGGATCAGATCCGCGGCCTTTTCGGCGATCATGACGACCGCCGCATTGATGTTGCCGCAGACGAGGTCGGGCATGACCGAGGCGTCCACGACACGAAGTCCGGCGATGCCGCGCACCCGCAATTCCGGATCGACCACCGATGCCGCATCGACGCCCATGCGGCACGTGCCGGCCGGATGATGCACGGTGATCGAGGTCTTGCGGATATGCTCGTCGATCTCTTCGTCGCTCTCGCATTTCGGGCCGGGGAAGAACTCCGCACCAACGAACGGAGCCATGGACGGCTGGCTGGCAAGGTTGCGCGCAACACGAAAGCCGGCGCGAAGCGACTGCCAGTCGCGCTGCGAGGACAGGAAATTCTGATGGATCAGGGGCGCGGCGACCGGATCGCTGGACGCCAGCCTGACGCTGCCGCGGCTCTCCGGCTGCACGGCAACGATACGGGTCGCAAAGCCGTCGGCGAACGGCGCCTTGAACGGCGACATGTAAGGCCATGCTCCAAGCGGTGCGGCGGTGAAAAGCAGCTGTACGTCCGGCAACGGCCGGCTTGCGTCGCTCTTCAGGAATGCCACGACGCCGCCAGGCACATCTCCCGAAAAGCCCTTTCCGGTGAGATAGGTCTTGACGAAATCCAGCCCGATACGATCGGCCCGCATCATCTTGAGAAACGGTCCCGGTTGTTTGCGACGATACATCAGGATGACCGAAACATGGTCCTGCAAATTCTTGCCGACCTGCGCACGATCGACTTTCGTCTCGATGCCATGCGCCGCGAGCTCGCCGCTGTCGCCTATGCCTGACAGCATCATCAGCTGCGGCGTGTTGATGACGCCGCCGGCAAGCAGGACCTCGCGCCGCGCCACAACTTCATGGCTCGCCCCGCCTCTGGTGTAGGCAACGCCGGTTGCGCGCCCATTCTTCAGCAGGATCTTCGTCGCCATCGCGCCGGTCAGCACCTTGACGTTGCNAGGCAACGCCGGTTGCGCGCCCATTCTTCAGCAGGATCTTCGTCGCCATCGCGCCGGTCAGCACCTTGACGTTGCCGCGACGCATAGCCGGCCGCAGATAGGCGGTCGCGGTCGAGCAGCGGCGGCCGTTCGCAATTGTCATCTGCAGGCGGCCGAAGCCTTCCTGTATGGCGCCGTTGTAGTCGTCGGTCTGCGGATATCCGGCATCACGGCTGGCCGTCGCGAACGCATCGATCAGTTCGTCCTTGTAGCGGCAGAACTGGGTGTTCAGCGGCCCGCTGCCGCCGCGATACCGGCTTTCGCCTCCTTCCCAGCGCTCCTGCTTCTTGAAGTAGGGCAGCACCTTGTCGAACGACCAGTCCGTCAGGCCGCTTGCCGCCCAGCGATCATAGTCGCCGCGATTGCCGCGCACATAAGCCATGGCGTTGGTTGAGGAAGAGCCGCCGATGACCTTGCCGCGCGCGCATTCGACCTTGCGGCCGCCGACATTGGCCTCGGGCTCGCAGAAATACATCCAGTCGTGGCGGCGTTCGGTCAGGATCTTGCCCCAGCCGAGTGGGATGTGGATCATCGGATCGCGGTCCCAATCCCCAGCCTCCAGCAGAAGCACCGACACGGCAGGGTCTTCGCTCAGCCGGTTCGCCAGCACGCAGCCGGCCGATCCCGCACCGACAATGACGTAGTCAAAGGTTTCGCCAGCCGGCATGCGTGATCCTCGGGAGAAAGACGGTCCGCCGCGATGGCAACCGTCGACATGGGCAGTCAACCATCGCGCAACTGGTGTTGTCAACCATTGCGTACAGTTGTAGATTGGTTGAATTGGTTGAGTGCCGTCGAACAGGTTTTCGTGTCACAATATGATGTCGGGACGTTGAGTCGGCGGTCTGCCGATCGGACAGGAGATTTGGTTTTGAGCGCATTCGAGCCGCAGGTCGGACCATCGGATCTCGACGACATCATCGCCGCGGTCCGCCAGTTGCAGCAGGGCGGCGGCAAGCTTCCGTCCGAGCGCGATCTTGCGGAACATCTGAGCGTCAAGCGCCATCAGCTTCGCAAGGCGCTTGAAGTGCTGCGCCTTTCGGGCGACCTCAAACCGGCGCGCGCCAGGCGGGCGCCGACCGCCCTTCCGAGATATGGCGAGGAATTGGTCAGGGTAACCAATCCGATCGAGGTCCTGGAATTGCGCCTGATCATGGAGCCGGGCCTTGCCCGACTGGCGTCGCTGCGCGCCTCTTCTTTCGAGACGGCGCGGATCCTCGACGCGGCAACCACGCCTGAGAACGCCCCGTCGGGTGAGGTCGACTTCGCTTTCCATCTCGCGATCGTTGCCGCGGCCCGCAACCACCTCGCCGCGGAATTCTACAAGATGCTGCGCCAGGTCGGTGTCGATGCGCGGGTGAAGGTTGCGCGCACCGCGGCACCCACCTGCCCCAAGCGGATCGCCCACCGCGACGGCGAGCATCGCCTGATCGCCGAAGCGATCTCGCAGCGCGATCCCGAAGCGGCAGAGACCGCAATGCGCGCGCACCTTTTGTCCGTGCAGAGACAGATCATGGAACGGTCGAATGCCGGCGCCTTTGCCGCGTGATCGTATCAGCTTCCGACATTGAGCCTGTGCGGGGAATTCCAAATTGAAACGTCATTTCGACGTGCTGGTGATCGGTGCGGGATCCGCCGGCTCGGTTGTTGCCAGCCGGCTCAGTGAAGACCGGTCGTGCCAGGTCGGCCTCATTGAGGCCGGGGCGATGCCGGCCGATCCCGACATCGCCGATCCGCTTAAGTGGACGATGCTCCAGGGCCGCGCCTACGACTGGAGCCACCGGACCGTGCCCCAGCCCTTCACCGCCGACCGCATCCATGAATGGCCGCGAGGCAGGATAGTCGGCGGCTCGAGCTGCCTGCATGCAATGGCCTATGTGCGCGGCCATCCCGATGATTTCGAACCCTGGGCGCAAGCCGGCGGCGAGCGCTGGTCCTATCGGGGGTTGTTGCCGGGCTTCATCCGCAGCGAAGCCTTCACCGCCTTCGATGCGCCGACACGCGGCAAGAGCGGCCCGCTGGACGTCTATCTGCCGGACGCCGAGGTCAGTCCGGTCGTGCGTGCCTACATCGCCGCCGGGCGATCCCTGGGCGCTCCCACCCTGAGCGACCACAACAGCGGCGAACTGGTCGGCACCAGTCCCAATTCACTCAATATACGTGACGGCAAGCGCCTGAGCGTCGCCGACGCCTATCTGCCGTCGCAGGTCATGGCGCGGCCGAACCTGACCTTGCTCGCCGGCCACGAGGTCGAGCACCTGGTGCTGGACGGCCACAAGATCACGGGCGTGAGCGTGGTGTGCGAGGGTGAGACCAGGACGCTCTGCGCCGACCGGATCGTCCTTTGCGCCGGCGCCGTATCCACGCCGCTCATCCTCATGCGGTCGGGCATTGGCTGTCCCGATACGCTGAAGCAGGCGGATATACGCTGCCTTGCCGATCGGGGCGATGTGGGCCGCAACCTGCAGGATCATCTGCTGGCTCTCGGAAATGTCTACAGCACGAAAAAGCCGGTGCCGCCCTCCCGCCTGCAGCACTCCGAATCGCTGATGTATCTGCACAGCGACGATCCGACCCGCTCTACGGGAAGTCCCGATATCGTGCTCGCCTGCGTCGTCGCCCCGTCCGCGGCCGAGGGCCTGAAGACCCCGCCCTATGGCTCCGCCTTTACCATCCTGTGCGGCGTCACCCATCCGACAAGCCGAGGGCGCATCACACCAAGCGGGCCGGGCCGCAACGATGCGCCGGTCATCGACCCGCATTATCTCGAAACCGAACACGATCGCGCGACATTCAGGATGGCGTTGAAGCGGGCGCGCATGGTCGGCCATCATGCGGCTCTGGACGAATGGCGCGATATGGAGATCCTGCCAGGCGCCCCGGTTCAGTCCGATGCCGAACTCGATGCTTTCATCGCCAGGGCTGCTTCCACCCATCACCATCCGGCCGGCACGTGCCGGATGGGTCGTGACACTGAGGCCGTCGTCGATCCTGACTTGCGGCTGAACGGCTTCGACAATGCCTTTGTCGTCGACGCCTCGGTGATGCCGGCGATCCCGAGCGGACCGATCAATGCCGCGATCGTCGCCGTAGCCGAAACCTGGGCGGCGTCTTCACGGGCTACCCCGTCGTCAGCGTAACCGCGGCCGCGTCCGACAATTCCCCTGGGTTCCGAATGGCTCTGGTTCCCGGCGAATGTCAGCTATGGAGATGCGTCAGTTCAAACGCGGCTCCGTCCTGGACGCCGGCCATGCGCTGCTCGGCGGACCGGAACATGTCCGCGAACTCCACCTGGTTTTCGAACACCACGCCGCCGACCTTGACGGTCAGGGCATCCTCGGTCCCCTTTGGCGCGAAATAGACTTGCGCGATGCGCGCCTCGATACGCTCGCCGATTTCCCTGGCTTCTGCTTCGGTCGCGCCGGCGAGGAAAACCCCGAACATAGACGTCCCCATGCGTCCAACCAGGTCTTCCGCGCGCACCGACGATTGTATGGTCGAGGCTATGAGCCGCAAGGCTTGATCGCCCCATTCAAGACCAAAGCGCAGGTTGATGGACCGCAGATGCTCCGAATGGATAACCAGGAAGGCGCCCGATTTAGGCCCCGGCACCGACGGCCTTGCCGTTCTTTTTTCGACCATCGACGTGAAGACCGCTCCGTTCAGGCAGCCGGTCGTGGTGTCGAAGGTTGCCGACTTGTCGAGTTCCCGGCGATAGCGACGAAGCTCGATCTGTTTCAATCCAACGAACAGAAAAAGCGGAACACCAAGGACGACAGGCAACAGGATTGCCGTGATCATGCTGCGCCCAAATGGCGTCAGCGCCTCGGAGAACAGGAGCAGATAATTGAGGCCGACGGAAACGCCCAGGATTGCAGTGGTTCCCAGAAACGTCAGCAAAGCGACGCCTTTCCATGCCTGGTCGGTGGTGCTCGCCATAGTCTTTGTCACTGGCCGATCTCCTGTGGATGGGCTGGTATAGGGCCGGTGTGTTGCAATTTCAGTTTCAAGGAACCTTGCAATTTAATCGATTGCGCGATGACCCCATCAAGGCTGCGGACGAAATCGGCTTGCTCCCAATGCATGACCTCGGCTTTGGAAAAGGCCATGCATGAAAGACAAAGACGCAAAGCTGCGCCCGTGGCGGTTAACAAACAAAACATCAGGGTTGAATGGCAGGCTATTGTACCGGACCGAATATGCCCATCTCAGCCTTTCTGGCTGTCGCCTCCGCCTTGCCGTAGATGCCGTTCGGCAGCGCCGTGGCCCAGCCGTTGGAGACAAGCCAGGCGCCAACATCCTGCTTGCCCAGCCTGCATGGCGCGGCGACGGCAAAACGCTCGACGTCCGGCGGTACGAAACAGTGCAGCCCGCGTCCCCTCAGCCAGGAATTGAAAACGGCGCGTGCGCGCAGGCCGCAAGGCCAGGTGACGTCATGAAACGAGCAGGAGCTGTCGAGATCGATGCCTCGCACTCCGCTGATGACCACCTTGCGGCCCATGGATTCGAACATCGCCGACGATGTGGCAACCGGGCGGTAGAGCAAGACCTCCCGCCAATCCCCAGGCATTGGCGTTTTCGGGGGCACGGCGAGACCGAGCTCGCTGAGTGGCGGACGGGGTTCGGTCCGTTCGATCTCAGCGGGATCAAGCCGTGGCGGAGCGATCAGGTCTTGAGCAACCTTGCGCGCCGGCTCCAGGCGTTGTGCGCCGGCTACCGGGGCAACCGGCCGGATAGGCTGCGTATCGTCAACATCCCGCGACGGGGCACGGACAGGCCGATCGACCGAAAGCAACGCCCCACCTTGAATGATCAGCAGTATCCCGGCCAGAAGCAGCAGGCTTCCGAGCGCGATCGCCAAGCGGCTGCGGCCCGGCCTGCCCATCAGCTTGAACAGGATCTCAGGGATTTGCGCCGGTCAGAAACCCGACGTCGATTTGGCAACCAGCTTGAGCGCACCTTTTTCAATCCGATAGAACGGCATCGAGCGTTCGCTGGATCCGTCGGCCCGAAACCGGAACAGGCCGGTCGACCCGCGAAAGCCGTTTGGATTCTCGAGAACCTTTTTGCTGAAGCCATCAGGCCCGATCGCGCTGGCAATCCCTGCCGTCAGGGCAACCATGTCATAGGCATAGGCCACATTGACGTCAGCCGGATAGTTGTATGCCGTCCTGAAGCGGTCGGCGATCGGCCCGGTTTCACCTGGATCGAGCGTGGCGATAAACGCCCCCTCGAAGAGCGGATCCGTGGGGTGCTCCAGCCAACGGTTCGTTCCGACGACGGAGATAGTCTTTCCCGGAATGCCCTTCGATTTGAGGGCGGCAAGGATGGGCGACGGACTGCCATTGCCGCTGGCGACAATGACGGCGTCGGGGGCGTCCACGAGTGAGCCCATTTCGTCGACCGCCTTCGCGGCGCCGTCGCCGGCAGAATATCGGAGAGTGACCGCGAGCGCCGCGCCGTAGATGCTGAGGCTGTTTGCGACCCGCTTCTCCATGGCGCCGGCGTTTGGGCCATCCGCGACAAGCAGTACGAACTTCTTGCTGCCTTTCGCGGCCAGTCCCGCGGCGCCCGCGGCGGCGCTGTCCGCTTCGCCAAGGAGCACGGCATAAACCCCGGCGCCGCCGGCGAAATTATCGGCAAGCGCCAAGACCGGTGGCCGCTTCGATCCCGAAAGCGTGGCAATATGCTGGGCTGCCGTCAGTTCGGTCGGGCCGATCACGACCTTCGAGCCCGTCGTTATGGCCGTTATCGCCATTTTGCTGGCCAGTGCGCTGTCGCCTTTGGTGTCTTCTACCGTCAGCGTCAGCAATCCATTGCCAATATCCGTCATCGCCAGCTTGGCCGCATCCAGCATCTTCCTGCCGTTTTCGCCCGCTGTTCCGGAGCCGGACAACGGCAGCAGCATCGTGACTTTTGTCGAACCGGTGCCCAGCGACTGGGTCGCCTGGGCGGGACCGGTAACAGCGGCCCCATTCTGCCCGGCAGGCGCGGCAACCGCCGCCGGATCGAGCACTTCGGAGACGCCGCCTTTCGACTGGCAGCCCGATAAGATCGTGGCGAGCGCCAAGGCGATTGCCCATGTCCGCGGACGGTGGACCTGTCGGCCAGCTTCCATGAATGCTCCACCCCTGTGTGCCGCCGGATATTGTTCCCGGTCTGGTCTTCAACGCATGTTACGGCGGACTTGCAGTGCCGTCTGTAGTTCTTTTAACCGCCGAAAAGCCTGCCTCTGAGCGCCCTGATCTGCCTTGCTTGCCCGGCACTTCGATAGTCGGCGCATTTCATGTATCGCGGCCCGGGCACGAACAGGCGGCGCACGCACACACCTTTTCCCTGGGCAGGGGCTCCCTCCTCCCCTCCCGGCGAAAATGCGGCAAAGCCAAATGTCGCCACCGGCAAAGGTCCGGTCACTTCAATCCCTTCCCTTGCCAGGATTGCCCGCGCACGCTGGCAGTAGCGGACCGAAAGGGCCGAGAACCGGCTTTCATTGTGCCCGGCGCGATACTTCATGACGGTGGTGCACAGATCGCCCGCGGCGAGCCTGTTGGCCTGTGCAAGATATCTGACCCCCAGCGCGATGTTGGTCGCCGGCGCGCTCAGATCGTCCAGGGAGCCTCGAAAGCCGAGCATCCTGGCGGTCGCCGGCATCACCTGCATCAGGCCGACTTCGCCGTCGGCGCCCTGGACGCCGGGATCGAAACCGCTTTCGATCTCCATCACCGCATGCGCCAGCAGCGGCTCCAGGCCATAGATCGATGCCTGGCAGCTGGCAAATGCCTTGAATGTCTGCCGGGTCCACTCCGTAGCCGGATCACAGCGCACTGCCTGCTTCAGGCCGGACGAAAGCTGTTGTTTCACGGATGGTCGTTCCAGCCAGTTGGCACTGGCCGGCGTGACCGTTTGGACAAAGCCAAGCAACACGATCGCGCCCGCAACCGCCTTCAGGAAGGATTCGTCGGCTGTCATGATGGCCAACAGGCGTGGGTTCGCCTATCCGGTCAGTGCATGTACTCGACCATGCGATCGTGAAAACACTCGCATTTGTTGAGGGTGTCTTCGTCCTTGTAGTTCGTCTTGAGATAGCCGTAAGCCATGCCGCAGGCGACCTTGGCTTCCGATGCCCAGACGAAGACGGGACGCGACGAGTTGATCCACTCCGAACTGTTGGCGGCGGCGACCGACTCGTCCATCAGCTTCACCACTTGCTGCTTCAGATCGACGATGTTGTCGTTCAGCACCAGGTTGGACGTCCCCACGACACGGCAATAATCGCCGGTCGGGCCATCGATGATGTCGGCGGCATACCCCGTCGACCCGACTGCCAGCAACAGCGTCGCAGCGGAAACCAGCAGTCTTGCAGAACGTTTCATGTTGAGCTCCCCTAGATATTAGCGATGTATAACATAGTCGCGTGGCCGTGCGCCATGGCGTTAAACCACGTTTGCAGTCGTCGTATGCTGGGTTACGCCGTCGTCGTAGAGCAGCGTGATGGTGTTGGCAGCGGGCAAGTTCGTCAGCGTTGCCACGTCAATGAAATTGGCGCCGCCGGTTGTCCCATTCGCATCTACGCTGAGCGTGCCCGTCCCCGCATCGTAGTTCACGAAGTCACCGATATTAGCCCCTCCGGGTGCTGTGTCGAACAGCCCGGTCAGGTCGATCTTGTCGCCCTCGCCGCCATTGAAGTCAGTGATGAGATCCTTGATGTCGAGATGATCGAGCTTGAACGTGTCGGCGCCAGTGCCTCCGGTAAGCGTGTCTTGGCCCGCGCCACCGATGAGCAGGTCGTTGCCAGCACCTCCATCGAGCGTGTCGTTGCCAGCACCTCCATCGAGCGTGTCGTTGCCAGCACCGCCGTCAAGGAAGTCGTTGCCACCTCGCCCAATGATGATGTCATTGCCGCCATTGCCGTTAAGATGGTCGATGCCGGACGTTCCATAGATCTGGTCGGCCAGTGTGGCATCGCCATTCACCGTGATCCCGGGGTCGCCTGGATCATGCGAGAAGAAAGAGAAGCTCACTTTGCGCGCCTGGAAATTGCCGCCATCATTGTCGAAATAAGACAGGGTCCAGTTGTCGCCGACTGACGGCGGATGCGTGATCAGGTAGCTGGCAAGCGTTGTGGAGGTGGCATTGCCGCTGCCGTCCAGAAGGTAAATGTGGTCGTAGTCGACGGTCGCCTTCATCAAACCTGTGGTCGGATCGTAGAACCAGCTCTGCTCGAAAGTCCCAGGGCTGGTGTCATCTTCGACGATCGCGAAGCGATCCGAGCCAATTCTGATTTCGACTTGCACTTCCTGCTCACGATGCGAGCCCGCGCTGCTGTCTCCGTAGACACCCGGATTCCGTTCGCCCAAGGGAATAGGCGTGATGAAAGGCGACTCCTGGAAGTCGGTATAGACCACTACCGTCGAGTTGTGTGGATCAGCCAGGATTGCGCTGACCGTCGCTTGCGACAGGGAGAGCGTTGTGATCTGATCGTTACCCGACGTAAGCGGACTGTTGCCATTGCCAATCTGCGACGTGTCGCTCGGCAGGCTAGTCGGCGGCACTTCGTGGATGCCGACCGTCTGCGCTATGTGAGTATGACCGTCATATACATCCAGCGACAGGTTGTTGTTGACCGTGTCAGTTTGCGATGCTGTTGGCCGATAAACCAGGTCGTCCAGCAAATCGATACCGCCGGACGGATTGTAGAGCACCGTGCCGGCTGTTAGGGCGACATAGGTCACGCCGTTGAAATAGAATGTGCCGGTGGGGATCGTTCCCGTGGCGGTGACAATGAGGTTATCCCCGTCCGCATCCGTCGGAATGGAAACCAGCAACGGATACCCATTCGGATAGCTAGGCGTGCTCAAGGTCTGCTGCGCCGGGTCGCTCGACATCCAGTTCTGGGTGTTCGCGACAACGGGTGCGTCATTGATGTCCGCCAGGTTGATGGTCAGCGTCGTCGTCGACAGGTCGCCGTCGCCGTCCTTGATGGTGTAGACGAACACGTCCGTGGTGTTGGCGCTGATGCTGTGGGTCGTCGACTGGTAGGTATAGGAGCCGTCGGCGTTGAGGTGCAAGGTGCCGTGCAGGCCGGCAATGTCGGTGTTAACACCGGTCGTCACCGCCGTCGTCGTATTGCCGCCCGCTGCCCGCACGCCGTCGATGGTTGCACCGTCGGCGCCGGCAACGTCATTGACCAGCACGCCCGCCGCCGCCGTCACGGTCAGCAGAGCGCCTTCGTTTACATTGCCAGTGTCGGCATGTGCCGTCGGAATGTCGTCGGTGACGTCGATGGTGATGGTGTTGGTGATCGTGTTGCCGTTGGCGTCGGTCGCCTNTCACAGGAACCGCGGTGTTGCTCCCGGCGGCCACGCCGACAACCCCGCCGCCCGCCGCCGCGCCGTCGGCGCCAAACACGTCGTCCGTGCCGTCCGTCAGCACGTTGCCGCTCACGATGCCGCCCTCGACAACGCTGTTGGTGTTCGGGTTGGCCGTCGGAATGTCGTCGGTGACGTCGATGGTGATGGTGTTGGTGATCGTGTTGCCGTTGGCGTCGGTCGCCTGGTAGGTGAAGGTCTCGACATTGTTGACGGTGTTGGTGCCGTTGTTGGCATCGGCGCCGTCGACCGGCGTGGTCAGCGTGTAGCTGTAGGTGCCGTTGGCGTTGAAGGTCAGCGTGCCGTGCGTGCCGGTGCCGCTGCCCACCAGGGCGTAGGTGTAGGGGCCGGTGCCGCCCGACACATTGTCGACGACCGTTCCGGCGATGGTCTCGGCGGTGCTCGACGGGTTGCTGCCGATCGGCAGCGCCGCCTCGTTGACCGTCAGGTCGTCATTGGAGGCGGCAAGGCCGCTATCCGACAGGTTGATGGTCAAGGTCGTCGTCGACAGGTCGCCGTCGCCGTCCATGATGGTGTAGACGAAGGTCTCCGTCGCGCCGGCCGGCGGGACCACGTTGGGCAGGCCGTCATAGCTGTAGCTGCCGTTGGCGTTCAGTGTCAGCGTGCCGTAAGTCCCGGGAATGCCGGCGCCAAGCCCGCCGCTCACAGGAACCGCGGTGTTGCTCCCGGCGGCCACGCCGACAACCCCGCCGCCCGCCGCCGCGCCGTCGGCGCCGAACACGTCGTCCGTGCCGTCCGTCAGCACGTTGCCGCTCACGATGCCGCCCTCGACAACGCTGTTGGTGTCGGCATGTGCCGTCGGAATGTCGTCGGTGACGTCGATGGTGATGGTGTTAGTGATCGTGTTGCCGTTGGCGTCGGTCGCCTGGTAGGTGAAGGTCTCGACATTGTTGACGNTTCACTGCTGCATCGGGCTCCAGCAATTCGACAACCCCGCCGCCCGCCGCCGCGCCGTCGGCGCCGAACACGTCGTCCGTGCCGTCCGTCAGCACGTTGCCGCTCACGATGCCGCCCTCGGCAACGCTGTTGGTGTCGGCATGTGCCGTCGGAATGTCGTCGATAATTTTCACGGAGAGCGTGGCGTTGGCGCTCTGCAGATCCTGGTCGGTCAGCGTGACGGTGAAGTTCTCGAAGAGGTTGTTGGTGCCCTGGATGGGGTCATGCCCCTCGTTGTCGAGCAGTGTGTAGGTGTAGCTCACCTCACCGGTGGCGGCATTGTAGCCTGTCACCGTCAGCGTGTTGCCGAGCGTCGTCGTGAACGAGCCGCCCGTGAACACGCCATCGGTGATGAAGGCGTTGCCGTCGATCGCCAGCGAGTGGATGCCGTCGGGCGAGGAGACGGTGAAGGTGCCGGCGCCGGCCTCGGCCGTGCTTGCCGGATCGGACCCAGGCCCGCCCGGCGTGCCGATATTCAACGCCGCCTCGTTGACGACGACGTCGCCGCCGGTGGCCTCCGGCGTCAGGTCGGTGATCACAGGCGTCGAGTTGCCGATCGAAATCGTCAGCGTGGTATGCGAGGTGTCGCCGTCGCCGTCCTTGATCGTGTAGGTGAACACGTCGTTGACGCCGCCTGGCGTGCCGGCAGCGCGCACATAGCTGTAGGAGCCGTCCGCCAGCAGTGTCAGCGTGCCGTAGCTGCCCTGGATCGGCGCGTTCAGCGTGGCCGCATTGTCGACATCGGTATTGGTGTTGCCGGCCTGCACGCCAACCACAGTCGCGCCGTCGGCGCCCTTGGTGTCGGCAACGCCGTCCGTCGCGTTGGCGTCGCCGGCATCGGTTCCGCCAACCAGTACATTGCCCGTCGCGGGGCCAAACTGGCCGGCCGCGATGCTGTCGGTATCGGCGTGTGCCGTCGGCACGTCGTCGAAGATGGCGACGGCGAAGGTGGTGCTGGCAGTATCGCCGTCGACATCCGTGACAGTGATGGTGAAATTCTCAGGAACCGTGTCGGTGCTGGGATCATAGCCGGGTGTCTGATCCGTATGGGAAACCGATTCGGTCACCGTATAATTGTATTCGATGGCACCGGTGCTCGGATTGAAGGAGACGATCGTCAGGTAACCGTACTGCCCTGGGATGTGCTGATCGACGCCGGTGACGGTGACACCGTTGATGACGATCGAGCCAATTCCATCCGGCGCGTCGATGCTGATCGTTCCAGTGCTGGACGTTTCTTTGTCGGTCGGCGCTTCGCTACCCGGAGATTGCGCCCCACCGCCATCGAGGCCAGTTTCACTAGCCGCTTCGGTCGGGGCAAGCAGTGACGTGGCCGTCACTGAAACCTGCCTGTCGACGATCGAGGGAAACAGCTCGCGCCGCTCCAGAAGCCCGAACTGCAGAGCCGTCGGGGGCAACAGGGCCGACAGGTCGAACCCGTCGCCGATGCCGCCGGGGGGAACCGAGAAATCTCCGCCTGCGCTTGAATTCGAACCGCCCGGGCCGGCCGACATGGAGCCGTCGGCGCCGAAGGCGACATCGACATGGCTGGCTTCCAGCGCCGCCAGCAGCGCGACGCGCGGCACCTCGACGTCGCCGATGATGAAGGTCGGCACGTTCAGGGCGCCATCCTTGACCACGATTACCGAGCCGTCGGCCTGTTCGAGCAGAAGGTTCTGGCCATCGACCTTGATGTTGTCGATGGAGGCGTTGGCGGGAAGCCTCACCACATGGCTGGCGTCGGCTACGTATTCGTGCGGCGCAGCTGCCGGCGGTGCCTTTGCTTCCGCGGGGGCTTCTGGCTTGACAGGCGCTCCGCCGCCGACATCGACCGGCACCGGTTCGGACGCTGCCGGCGCGGGCTGCGTCGAATTTGCCTGTGCGACCCGGATCTCCGCCGGCGACGCCTGATCGGCGTGTTCATTGGACGCGGAATGCTCGTTCAAGGAAGCCGAAAAGCTGTCCAACTCGATATTGTTCGTCATGGCTGAAACCCCTCCGATATTTACCGGATAGAGACAGCGGCCACTTCTACTTTGCAACTGCCCCCTAATCTATTTCATATATTATGATATGCATTGCCCGGCATTTTTTACACGTGGTAAACCGCAACAATATAACCTGATATATGTTGGTTTCTGGAGGTCTGGTTGACGGATGACTAGTCGGCATCTTTTTGGTGAACCAAAGTATAAATTTGAATAAAATTTTAGACAAACTGGATAAAGACAGTTGCTGGATATTTATCCACCTTCCTTTCCAATAATTTGAGACAAGATTGGTAGCGTCCACAGTCAAAGGTGGGCGTTATGAAAAAGCAAAAAACAGTTCCGGGAAAAACCCGGCTCCAGATGCTCCTGCTGGCAATCGGGCTTGTCGGCCTGGCGGGGCCGTCATTCGCGAGCGATATCGCCGCATCCGGCTGGCCTCAGGAGAAGGTCCAGACGCCGCCCTGTCTCGGCGGTGTTTCGCTGGCGAGGCCCCAGCCCAGGCAGCCTGCGGGCGCTTACCGGATCGGTCAGGTCATCAGCAGCTATGGCCCGGCAGATGCTGACCGCGGGGATGGCTCGTCAACGGCGCGAGATGACGCCGGGATAGATCCGGTGCAGACCGCGTCGATCATTCCGGGGGTCTTCGGATCGGTTGCCTTGTCCATGCGCAATTTTCCCGTCGCGGCGCGCTGGGCGCCCGTGTACCGGGCAATCACCGCTTGTTCGGCGGGCAGCCCCTGCGAGCGCAAGAGCACAGCTTTTGCCGGCATGGTCGCCGCCGCTCAAGGCAAGGGATTCAGCGAGAAGCTGTCCTTCGTCAACAGCAGCGTAAATCGCCTGATCGCCTACAGGAAAGATAGCGTCGTCTACGGCAAGCTCGACTATTGGGCGAAGCCTTCGGAGATTCTCGAGCGGCGAGCCGGCGATTGCGAGGATTTTGCCATACTCAAGATGACGGCCCTGCTGAGGGCCGGCATTCCAACGCAGAGCATGGCGCTGGTTGTTCTCCAGGACCGCAAGCGAGGCTTCTTTCACGCAGTGCTGTCGGTGAGCACAGGCAGCGGCACCTTCATTCTCGACAGCCTCAGCAACACTGTCGTGCGTGACAGCGATCTCCCGGATTACGTTCCGCTCTACTCGTTCAGCACGGACCGGGCCTGGATCCACGGTTCAAGACCGGGCGGAGCCCAGATGGCTGACATCAAAGGCGGTATCGCAACCGTCGCACCTGGCGAAGGTTTTCAGCCGTAAGTTCTCGTTGGATTGGTGGTGATTCAGCCGCCGAAGACGAACGCCATCAGCAGCTCCGGCTCGAGCACCGGAGCCCGCACCGCATTCAATTGCCCCCGGTATCGACGATCACCCGCGCCGATGACAAAACCGGTGGCCACCGGCGATTCGCCATTGGCATCGAGCCGCGCGAAGATGTCGGCTACGTTGAGGTCCAATGCCAGCTTGAGATCGTGCCGTGCGTCATCGCTTGGGGCGATCGGCAATTGACGTTTGACCAATTGCTGGAACGGCGCGTTGAACGACAGGATCTTCTTCGACGATGCCAGCGCAAAGGCTGGTGACGGGCAAGCGACCAGTATGGCGTTGATGGTGTTGATCGATGCAAGCCTTCGCAAGGTCAGGTTTTCATCCGCCAATCCACGCATGCAGGCCACCCGGATCGCGGATGTCAAATTGCCTGTCTGTGCCTGGCTTTCGGCGATCTCGTCGATCAGCATGCCGATCGTGCATTTCCTGCGTTCGGCCATCTGCTTCAGCGAAAACCAGAATGCCCGCTCCAAGCGGATGCCGCGTCTTATGCCGCCACGCGCCACGACCCGAAATTCAAGCCCGAAATCCTCGGCCGCGACTGGCGGAAGCAGTCGCTCGCCATCAGGATGAGGGCTGGCGCTACCGCTCACTCATCGCCTCCTCGCGCGCCTTGTTGATCGGCTTCAGGAGGTAGTGCAGGATCGTCTTGCGCCCGGTCTTGATGTCAACCGAGCAGATCATGCCGGGAATGATCGAATAGGCCTTGCCGTCTCTTTGAAGAGTGGATTTGTCCGTCGCCACGCGCACCTGATAGTAGGGTTCCCCCGTTTTCTGATCGACCAGGCTGTCGGCTGTGATGTTGGAGACCTTGCCCTCGATGCCGCCGAAGATCGAGAAATCATAGGCGGTGACCTTGATAAGGGCTTCCTGGTCGGGGCGGATGAACGCGACATCCCGTGGCGAGACCCGTGCCTCCACCAGCAACGTCTCGGAGGTCGGCACGATGCCGGCGACGACGGCGCCAGGCTGGACGAAGGCCCCCACCGTGTTCAGCTCCAGCGTGTTGACGATGCCATCCACGGGAGACCGGATATCGGTGCGCGCGACCTTGTCGGTGGCCCCCCTTATGGTTTCATCCACCACCGAAAGTTCCGCCAGCGCCTGGGTAAGGTCGTCCAACGCCTCCTGCTGCAGTTGCAGGCCGAGTTCCTCGACCTGCAGCTGGGCTTCCGTGATCGACGATTTGATCTTCTTTATTGTTTCGCCGGCCAGGTTCAGCTGGCCGTTGAGCTCGGTCTGTTCGCGCTCTACCCGGAGCTGCTCGGTCCTTGCCATCAGGCCTTTCTTGACCATCGCGTCGACCAGTTTTGCCTCCTGGTCGCTGACGACCAGGTTCTTGGTCAGACGGTCGGAATTGGCCACCGCCTCGGCCAGTTCCCTCTCGCGCTGATCGAGGCGTGACTTGAGCACGGACAGCTTGTTGTCGAAGTTCCCGCGCCGGGCAATGAGCAGCTTCTGTTCATTGTCGCAGATTTGCGGAGCGACCGACTGGATGTCCTGCGGGCACGGAAATGGGCCCGAGAGATTGCCGGCCTGTTCGTATTTCAGCCTTGCTATGCGCACTTCCAGCGCGCGCGCCTTGGCCTGCTGCTCGCCGAGACTGGACGTATTGAGCGTGTTGTCCAGACGAATGATGAGATCGTTCTTCTTGACGACCTGGCCAATCGTCACGGCGATTTCCTGAACGACACCGGCTTCACTCGCCTGGATGATCTGGGTCTTGGAAGCGGGTATGACCTTGCCGTCGCCGCGTGCGATCTCATCGACTTCGGCAAAGGACGCCCAGGCGACAAAGACCACGAAGAGCGCTCCGATGATGAATATGGACGCCGACGCAAACAGCGGCGGTCGATCTTCCCTGGCAAGCATTTCCCACGCCCCAACGCATTGGATGCAGCAATAATTGTTTTGTCAGGCGCTTGTTTTCTGCAACGCCTGTATGACTTGGTCCTTCGGTCCGTCGGCAACGATCTTGCCCCGTTCGATAACGATCAGGCGGTCGGCCAGCTCAAGCATGCTGAACCGATGTGTGGAGACGATCAGCGTCGTGTCGCGGTCGAAAGCGACTTTGAGCTGCTTGATCAACTGGCGTTCCGAGGCAAGATCCATCGAGCCCGACGGCTCATCCAGAAAGACGATTTTCGGTTTGGTCAAAAGCAGGCGTGCGATCGCCACGGTCTGCCTCTGGCCGCCGGAAAGATTGGTGCCGCGCTCGCCGACATTCATGTCGTAGCCGCGCGGGTGGCGTGAAACGAAATCGTCGACGCCGGCCGCCTTTGCAGCTTCGATGATCTGTTCGTCTGTAGCCTCGGGGCATGCCATCAGGAGGTTTTCCTTGATGGTGCCCGAGAACAGGTCGCCGGCCTGCGCAACGATGCCGACCGCGGCGCGAACCTCGGACGGGTGATACTGGCGAATGTCGATCCCATCCAGCAGCAACTCACCGGAAGTCGGCAGGAAGAGCCGGCCGATCAGCCGCCCCATCGTCGTCTTTCCCGATCCTATGCGGCCGATGATGCCGATCCGCTCCCCCGGCTTCACCGAGAAATTCAGGCCGGTCAGAACCTCGTTCTCCGAGCCGGGATAGACGAACCCGACGTTCCTGAACACCATCGCCCCCTTGCGAATGGGGCGGTTGACGAAACCCACCGTGTCAGGTCGGTCTTCCGGTTGAGCCATGATCGAATTCACCATTCTCAGCGAGAGCATGGCCTGGCGAAACCGGGACAACGTTATGGCGATCTGGCCGAGCGGCGCCACGGCCCTGCTCGCCAGCATCACCGTTCCTATGATTGCTCCTGTCGAAACATGCCCTTCCGAGAAGGCATAGGCGCCGGCCACGACCAGGGCGACGGTCACCAGCTGTTGTATGGACTGGGTGATGTTGCCCGCCGCCGCCGAAAGCTGCTTGATCTTCTCGGACGTGTTGGCGGCGTTCTTGGAGTGCTCCCCCCATTTTCGCAGCAGATACGCCTCGGCGCGCAGCGACTTGATCGTCTCCAGCGTCGAGATGGATTCGACCAGCAGTGCCTGGCGCTGCGATGCTTCGTTCATCGAGGCGGCGACGCGCTTGCCGATGCGGCGCTGGGTGACCAGGCCGACGATGACGGACATCACGAAGGCCAGCGCCGGTATGATCACCAGCCAGCCGCCAATTGCATAGATCACAAGGAGAAAGACGAAGACGAATGCCGTGTCGATGAACACGCTTATGGTGTTGGAGGTGAAGAACTCCCTGACGAATTCATATTGCGTGACCCTGTTTGCGTATTCACCGGTCGAACCGGGGCGCGCCGACAGCGACGAGTTCAGCACTTTCTCGAACAGCAGATAGGATATTCGGAGATCCGCCTTGCGCCCGGCATAGTCGATGAGGGAAGCCCTGGCCGTCTTCAAAAGCAGGTCGAACAGGATGACCGCACCGATGCCGAGAGCCAGCACCCACAGTGTCGATATTGCCTTGTTCGGCAGGATCCTGTCGTAGACGTTCATGGTGAAGATCGGCGAGGCTATGGCCAGCAGATTGATGAACACCGCCGCCAGGACGACTTTCGAATAGGTGCGCCAGAAAGCGCCCATCGTCCCCGTGAGCCAATGTCTCCGCTCGATCCTGGCCGCCGAGCCGACCGACATGGTCTCGGCGGCATTGGCGTAGGTGATCGAGAAGGAAGCGCCGCCGCTGATGTAGCTGGCGGCCAGTTCCGATCGGCCGATCGCGGTGCGGCCGTCTTCCTGGGGCGCGGTGATATACGCATCGTCTTCGCCTAGAGCGAGCAGGGCAACGGGCAATTGGCTGACGCGAAAGACGATTGCGGGCAGATCGATACGCCCCCTGAGAAAATCCCGGTGGTTGAACTCGGTGACCTCCAGGCCGATGCGTTCGGCAAGGTGCCTGATGTCGTCGACCGCAATTCGCGTGTCCGAGAGCGGCACGCCGGCAAACAGCACGGTCTCCGCGCTCGGCCTGCCGAGATATCCGGCAACGGCTGAGAAACAGGCCTTGAACGCCTCCTTGGGGGAGAGGATGTTGGGTTGCTGGTTCACGATCTGCCCGTCAGGACGCTCGCTGGACCTTGCGTCGTCTTATTTCTTCCTCACCGGAGCGAGGATGTCGAAAGGCAGGTCGCTCTTCTGCTCCGACGGCGTCCGCGCATAGGTCTCGGTGTCCGCGGTTTCCGGTGCTGCGAACTCGGTGCGTGCATAGGCTGTCGCCTGCTTTGCCGGCTGANAGGTCTCGGTGTCCGCGGTTTCCGGTGCTGCGAACTCGGTGCGTGCATAGGCTGTCGCCTGCTTTGCCGGCTGAAGGTTCATCGTTTTCAGCAACTGTCCGGTCGCGGCCAGAAGCCGGTACTGGGCAAACAGCGATGCGTAGGACGCGGTATCCGCCAGCGTTGCCGTGTTGAACCGCGTATTCTGCGCGTCGAGCACGTCGAGCAGCGAGCGCTGTCCAACCTTGAACTGCTCGCGATAGGAAGCGACCAGCTTCTCATTGGCGGCGGCTTGCTGCCTCAGGGTCTTCGCCAGATCGGCTTGTCGGAAACGACGATCCCACGACGTGCGAACGGCTTCCTCGATTTCGCGCTGCACCTGATGCAGCGCCAGACGCTGTTCGCTGGTGCGGCGGATCTGCTCCTGCTCGTTGGCCTTGTCGATACCACCGCGGTAGAGATTCCACCGCAGGACCACGCGTGCCTGCAGGTCGCTGGTGTCGCCATCGTCGCCGTCAATGTCAGTTCCCGCCCGGGCGCGACCTTCAGCGATGATGGAGGGGCCGAATTTAGCCCGTGCGGCATCCACGAGGGAAGCCGCCGCGTCGATGTCGCTGTTGGCCATGTGCACGCGCGGATTGCTTTCGCGCGCCAACCCTATTGCCTCGTCAAGCGATCGCGGGAGCGCAGCCGAGACATCGCCCGGCCTCGATGGGCTGGTCAGTGGCTTTCCGACGGTCTTGAAGAAGCGGATCTTGGCCGCTTCCAGTTCCTCGGTCGCCTCCTGCATGCGCGCCTTGGCGGCAAACAGCCGTTCCTCGGCCTGCTGCCGGTCGGCCTCGTTCAGCGCGCCGCCCGAAATGCCTTGCCGGATGTCGCCGAGAATTCCCTGGTGGAAGCCGAGATTTTTCTTCGCTTCGACAACGATCGAAGCCTGCAGCATGTATTCCAGATAGTCCTGGACAACGGACAGCCCGATGAATTCGGACCGTTCCAGCACCCGGAACGAAGCGCCATCGACGCGCGATGCCTGACGGTTCAATTCGGCCCGCCTTGCGCCGCTGTCATAAAGCGTCTGCGAAACGGTAAGATCCGTTTCAGCCGGATAGAGCGCGTCGTCTTCGATGGAAAGGGAGCGCCGGGATGAATTGTCGAGCCGGCGAACGCCGGCCGATGCCTCGACATCGACACTGGGAAGATAAAGGCCCTTGGCCTGCCGCAACTCGAACTCGATTGCTTCGCGATTTTCGATCGCCTGTCCAATCTCGGGATTGGATTCCACCGCGACAGCCATCGCCTCCTTGAGCGTAAGCGCATGAGCACTCCCGCAGGTCAGCATGGTGGCCGCCATCAAAAGACCAAGGCGCCTGCCTATGGTCGACATGTTTGTCGTATTCATCAATCCCACCCTAACGTTTCCCCAGCGTCCTTTTCAGAGCGCTAACCAAGCCAAGGCCTGCCCGTCGGTGGATTATTCACAAATTCACGAAATATGTGAGCGATTATTGATTTAGAGGTCGCTAAATAGCCTTTTTGGGCAACAAGGCTGCGAGATGTAGCAAAAATAGCACATAACGTCGGCTCGCTCCGGTTGTATCCGGACGCCGCACTCTGCGGGATAGCCCGAAAAACGGCAGGTCAGTGGGCCGATATGGCCAGAATCATGCCATGTGGGTATGGCGGCTGTTGATGACCCAACCTGAAGTTGAGCCATTTTCAGGTACGCCCTCTCGGCAGCCGCCCCAAAATACTCCGTCGCGGCGGCCGGCGTGCGCGTCATGTCGCTGATTGCGGCCAAAAGCTGGGTCAGCGCGCACCCTAATTTGCGCTCAACGCCACCATGCGGTCGAGCGCCGCGGTCAGGCCGCGAAGCGAGACCGGGAAGCTCAGCGGGGTCTCGGCGTCCGTCGTCACATTGAGCTTCAGCACCGAGCCTCCCCTCAGCTTTCCAAGCGTCGGCCGATCGACGGTAAAGACCGAGACGCAACCCGTCGGCAGGCAGGTCCTGAAGCGCTGCGGGGACAGTGGCGGCTGATCGTCGATCTGCAGCGTCACGCCCGGGTCGAGCAGGATGCCGAAGGGCAGAAGCAGGGTAGCCGTCGTCGAGCCGTCCGGGCGTGCCGCGATCTCCACGGCAAGAAGCCTCTGCCCGTTCTGCTGGACCTGATCTTGCGCGAGCGAGCACACTCTCGCCTTCTCTCGAACCGAGCAGGTCACACTCCAATCCTGATAGACTTCACGCAGCGATGAGGGTCCATCCGGGACAGCCGCCACCTGTTGCTGGGCAGACACCGGCGACATCAACGAGAATAGAATTGCCCCACATGCGGAGACGGCCTTCGGGCCAGGCTTCATGTGCAGACCCACTCGCGGATCTTGCATTTCTCTCCCGCCGCCTCGCAGGCCTGCAAAGCGAGATCCTCCGCTTCGCGACGGGTCTCGGCCGAGTTCACGCCCCAGGGCGTGAAACGGTTCTCCACCTTGTCTGCCACGGCGAGTGCACCGCAGTGCTTGTAGGGAAAGCCGGTCTCGTCGTCATCATTCCAATGGCGGTGGTTGCGGAAGACGGTGACGACGTTGCAGGCCTTTCCGCCCGCGTTCTCGCAATATTTCTGTGCGATGTCCTTCGCTTCCTGCCGCTTGTCGGCGCCCCAGAAGAAGCCGTATTTGCTATCGGCCTGCGAATAGGCAATGGCCGCCCAGATGCCTTTTTCCTCCTGTTGCGGTTCCGATGGGGCCACAAGGTCGGCCGAGACGACTTGTCCGCTCCACAACAGGGTCAAGCCCAAAACTGCCAAAGCCTGCAATCTCATGGTCGGCATCCTTTCCTTAACCTCAATCGCTTCGCGTCCTACTTCGCCGCCGAAGCGAGGGAGATCACCACACAGCTTTTGCCCGTCGGCAGGAGAAGCGCTTCACCGGCATTGCCGCCGAGCTCGTAGACCTCGACCTGCCCGAGATGGTCGGTAATCTTGCTGCCCTGCGGCAGGATGGATGCGATGTCGGCGCACGGGCTGGCGAATGGCGCCACCCGCACCATCGCCCCTTCGCAACCCGTGGCGGTGGGCGATGCGAAGACGATGCCGGCGGCCGGTCCGCTATAGCGTTCCGACGCATAATCCATGCCGACAAAGGCCTGGATGGCGTGCTTGTCGGCGGCCTGGTCGTTCCACAGGGATTTGACGCTGTATTTCGTGCCGTTCGTCAGAATCTGTCCGAGCGCCGGATAGACGGTCGAGCAGGCCTGCACTCCGGCCTGCTTGACATGCTCGAGGAAGGGCGTGTCCGGAAGCACGGGGGCCGCCGCAGTTTCTGCGGGTGCGGCCGTCGCGCCGCCGACCAGATTGGCGATGGCGGCATAGTTCCCTGCGGCGAAGCCAAGGCCCGCCACGACCAATCCCAGAAGTGAATATCCGGCCACGCGTGGCCAGCGCCGCCTTGGGGACTCGGCCCGCCTCTGCCGATCCGCCTCGACGGTCGCAGTGCGTTTCGCGGACGTGAACTGGTCCTGCTGGCTCATGGTGATGCCCCGGTTATTTGAGTGGTGAAAGGGCCTCTGACAGCCCCTTGAGCGTTGCGGTCACGGTGATCGTCTGACCGTCGACCGTCGAATAGGAGATCGCCGGTGTCGCATTCTGCGAGATCTGTCGGCGCATGACGGGGCCTACCGGCAACATGCCGACGCAGACCATTTCGTTGCAGCCGTTCAGGTGCACGTCGATCGGCTGCTTCTGTCCATCGAACTTCAGTGACACCAGGCCATCGCTCCTGGCGTTCGGAGCGGTGCGCAGGATCATATACGGCTTGCCGTCCTGGGTGGCGGCGAGCGACCAGCTGAAAGCCATCTTGCCTGATGCGTCCTCGATGATCTGCGAGACGTTGCAGACCTTCTTGCGAGCCTTGAGGTTCTCGTCGCAGATCAGCGTCCAGTTATCGAATGGGCGGATGGTGCGCTGATAGTCTCCGAGCTTGACCTCGGGCGGCACCACTACGTCCGATGGCTTGATCCTGTAGGTCGACGCGACCTGCCCGGCGGACGGCACGAGGCCGCCGCAGAGCGCCAGGCAGGTCAGGGCAACAAGTCCTTTCATTCCTGCCTCAGTTCAAGGTGAAGCTGATGCCGGCGCCGACACCGACATGCCCACCCGCGGCCGTGCCCGACAGATTGCCCCGGATGCGGCCGTCTTCACTGGTGTAACCAGCGCCGAAGGCGAACGCGCCTGCGTCCCGCCACAAGCCGCCACCCGCCGCGACGCTCAGCTTTCCGGGCCGGTCGTCATAGCGCAGCGAGGCGGCCGCAAGGCCTATCGCGGCCGCCTGCCGCGCCTCGTCGCGGATGCCGCTGATGTCCGAATTGAGCTGGCTGAGCTTCTGGTCGGTATAGTCGTTGGCCTGCTGCAAGGTCGTGACCGCCACCTTGTCGGTGTAGTCGTTGGACGTATCGATAGCGTAGGCCACGCGGTTGTCCGTATAGCTCTTGCCCGCGGTCAGGCCCTGGTTCATCTGGTCGACGTTGACCGCATCGGTCCCTTTGACGCCGGGGCCGACATTGGAGATGACGACCGGCGCGTTGACGTCGCCACCTTGCAGCGTGATGGTGTTCGTCTTGTTGCCGCCCTGGGTGTCATAGGTCACCGCGTTCTGGGTAAGGTTTCCGACGCCGGCTTTCAGATCCTCGATCGCCGTGTTGGTGGCGTAGAGCTGCGAGCCGTTGATCGCATCGGTGCTGCCGGCATCGACGCGGCCGGCGGCGACATTGGTGATCGTCCGCTCGGCGCCGGCGTCGCCGACGCTGACGGTTCCGGTCGGCGTCGTCCCGGCATAAGTGTAGGTCTTGCCGTTGATGACGGTGCTGGAGGTCCCGACGGCGGTCTGTGTCACCGAACCGGAACCGAGCGCCACATCGTTGGCGTTGTTGGCCTTGGCGCCTTGGCCGAGCGCGACGGCGCCCTGCCCGGTGGCCGTCGAGCCATGTCCCGCAGCCAGGCTGTCGGTGCCGCTCGCCACACTCTCCGGCCCGATCGCCACGGCGTTGGTGCCGCCGGCGATGCTGTCGGCCAGCGTCGAGTTGGCGTGGAAATATTTGATGCCGCCGCCATTGCTGATGCTGGTCAGCGCATTGTCGACGGCCGTGAAGCCGTCATAGACGGTGGAATAGTTGTTGCCCTGGATGGTGTAGGTCGGGCCGGTGATGGAGCCGTCGGGATTGACGGTCGTGCCGCCGCCGAACAGGTTGCTGACGTTTTGCGTCACGCCGCGCAATTGCGAGACGTTGACGCCGTCGGTATCGGCCGAGCCCGCCGCGACGTTGGTGAGCTTGCGTTCGGCCCCGGCGGCGCCGATCGACACCTCGCCGACCGAGGTCTGCGAACCGGCGAGCGCAAAGGCCGTGTAGCCGGCCTGCGCGCCGACGCTGGTGATGGACTGCGCGCCGAGCGCAACGCTGTTGATGAAGGTGCTCTGGGCGCCGGCGCCGAGCGCCACCGACTGGATGCCGGACGCCAGCGAATTGGTGCCGAGCGCCAGGCCGTCGGCCAGCATCACGTGGGCGCCTTGGCCGATCGCTGTGCCGCCGGGTGCATCCTGCTCGACAGTGGCGCCATTGCCGATGCCGATGCCGTTGTCGCCGTTGACGACCGTCGTCGGGCCGACCGCGACCGATTCCGCGCCGACCGCCAGCGAGTCGCCCGCCGCCGAATTGGCATGGAAGTATTTCGTCGACGTCACCGAGACGGAGGCGATGGCGCCCTGCAGCTGCCGAAGCGTTACCGCATCCTGAGATTGCGTGCCGTCGGCCACATTGGTGATCTGCCGATACGAGGTAGCGTCGCCGACCGAAACGGCGCCGAGCAGCGTCTTGTCGGTCGTGTTGTACTGGATGAAGTTGGCTGGGCCGGCGGGCAGTTGCCCGGTAAGCGGAGCGATCGCGCGATCGGAGACCGAACCCGAGCCAAGCGCCACGCCGCCGTCGATGCTGACATTGCTGTCGCGGCCGAGCGCCAGTGCGCTGACGCCGGTGGCGGTCGCCTGGTAGCCGACGGCGGTGGAGCCGACGCCTTGTGCGAAGGAATCGGTTTGCGCCAAGCCTGCCTCGTTGGTGCGGGCGTAGCGGATGCCCACACCATTGGCGTCGGTATAGGCGGTCGACGTGTCGCCGGCGATGTTGTTGATCGTGTTGCCGAGATCGGTCACGCCACTGCCGATATTGGCGATATCGGTCGTATTCTGCGTGACCTGCTGGTTGGTGGCGAAGAGCTGCGAACCATTGACCGCATCGGTCGAACCGCCGTTCAACTGCCCGGCCGCGACATTCTGGATCTGGCGTTCGGCGCCCGCCGAGCCGACCGAGAAGGCACCGGCCGGTGTGGCGCCGGCAAAGGTGTAGTTGACGCCGCCGATCGTTGTGCCACCGACGGCGGTCGTTGCGCCCGATGTCGAATTCAGGCCGATCGCCACGTCGCCGTCATTGTTGGCCACGGCGTTCGGGCCGACCGCGACGGAATCCGTTCCGAGAGCCTGTGAATCCGCCAGGGTCGAGTTGGCGTGGAAATACTTGATGCCGCCGCCGACATTGATGTTGCTGAGCGTGACGCCAATGGCGTCGACGGCCTGGTTGGTGGCGAAGAGCTGAGAGCCGTTGATCGCATCGGTCGAGAGCGCGCTGACGCGCCCCGCCGCCAGGTTGGTGAGCGTGCGTTCCGCACCGACCGCGCCGATGCTGACGGTCGAGAGCGGGTTGGTGCCCTGGAAGGCGTAGGTCGTGCCGTTGACCACGCCGCTCGCCGTGCCGACGGCCGTGGTGGTCACCGAGCCGGAGCCGAGCGCCACGTCGCCGGAGCTCGCCGCCGCTGTCGCGCCATTACCCAGCGCGACATTGCCGGCGAGGCCGGCCGCACCCGCGGTCGAGCCGTTGCCCAGTGCCACCGAGCCCTGCCCGATGGCCTTGTTGTTGTTGCCGATGGCGACGGCGCCGTTGGCCGTATTGGCCGCGGTGGCGCTCGCCGTGCCGTCACTGTTGGCGATGTTGTTGGCGCCACCGGTGAAGGCGCCGGTGCCGCTGGCATAGCTCGGATCGCCNCCTTGCCGCCATCGGCGGTCGCGCCCGTGCCGATGGCGACGGAGTCGGCGGAGATAGCGCCGGCGGCGGTACCGATGGCAATCGCATTGACGTCTTGTGCCACAGCGCCCGCTCCAACTGCTGTCGAGCTCGCCGCTGTCGCGATGGATGTCGTGCCTATGGCAATGGAGTCGTCGCCTCCCGCAGTGGACGAACGGCCACCGGCGAACGCACGGGCACCGGTGGCCTTGGATGTGGAACCGAGCGAAGTGGCGTACACTCCGCTGGCCGTGGCGCCCAATCCCAGCGCACTGGCATTTGCGGCGGTCGCCGCGGCGTTGTTACCCAAAGCCGTGGTGGAGACGTCCGTGGCCTGGGCTCCAGAGCCCGCCGCGACCGAGCCTACTCCGCTCGATACGGCCGAATTGCCCAGGGCCAGCGCGAATTGGCCCGAAGCCGTGGCGACGTTGCCGAACGCTGCCGAGTTTATCGCCGATGCATTTGCCTGGGGACCAACGGCTGCGGCATTGGTGCCGGCGGCCTGGGCCTGGAAGCCCACGGCTGCCGAACTGGCGCCGCCGGCCGACGTACCTATGCCGAGCGCGGTGCTGCCGACTCCGCCGGCGTTGGCACTGACGCCGGCTGCGAGAGAATTGTCTCCTATCGCATTTGCACCCGTCCCGAATGAGGAGGCGTTTATGCCGCTGGCAGCGGACGCGTTGCCGACCGCGGTGCTGGCAGAGCCGCTCGCAATCGAGGTCGCGCCCATCGCTATGGCGGACGTTCCCGTTGCCTTGCTCGCGCGCCCGATCGCGGTGGAGTCAACCTGGGACGCCGTCACATCCGTACCGATGGCGATGGCACTCTGGGCCAGCGCGCCCCCTCCCGCAACAGTTCGGTTGCCAAGATTGACGGCGTTGATCGCGGTCGCGGTCGCCTGGAATCCGATGGCGATGGCATTCTGGTTGGTTGCGGTGGCGCTGTTACCTTGGGCAAGCGAATCCAGCCCGGATGCAGTTGCCCCGAACCCGAGAGCGGTGGCGCGCAGCCCGGTCGCCCGGGTAACATAGCCGATCGCCGTCGAGTTCAATCCGTCGGCACGCGCGTTCAGGCCAAAGGCGGCCGCGCCTGTGGTTGCAACTGAGTTGACGCCAATGGAGCTTGCTCCGTCCCCGTTGGCCTTGGCGTTACCGCCTACAGCGAGCGCGTTGACGCCGGTTGCGCCCGCGAAGACACCTATGCCTATGGCGTTGAGGCCATTGGCACTCATCGTGTAGCCGATAGCGATCGAAGCGTTGCCCGTTGCCGTGGCACCGGTGCCCAGTGCCACGCCGTCGTCGCCATTCACTTTGGCACCATCGCCGACGGCGGTTGAGGCGGACCCGGTGGCGGTGCTGGCACAACCGATGGCAGTGCTTTGTATCCCTGCGGAGGGAGTCGTGCAGTTCGCGACGTTGGTCACAGTCCCGTTGCCAATGGCGAGCTGCGCGAAAGCCGTTTGCGGGATCATGATCCCCATCACGGCAAGCGCCGCCGCCGACGTCCCGCCGACGCCCAGCGTTCCCAGCCCCAGGCGCTTGCGCCCCATGCCCAGCACGCAATGAGCCATGCGCAGCACCGCCATTAGGCGGCGGCGCGTCGAGCGTGAGCCATGATCGGCCCCCGCGATCCAGTGCCCGGCGAAATGCGCCGCGCGACGCTGAACAAGAAGCGAGCCGTTCGAAATCTGATTGTCGGTCATGGTTCCCTCTCCGCTGGCCGGCACGAAATGTCTGACAATTCCGCTCCACCGCAGGAAGACATGATTCCTGCCCGCGGTATTTCACGAAATTGCTGCCTTGTGAGAAAAGAGCGCAGCAAACCTACAGAGGTTAACGGCTTGTTACCTTAGCCAATGCTTTAAAACCAAGAAACAAAGCAATGAAATAAGCGTCGCCTCACCTAACCTTGGCGTTAAGCTTTCCCACCCGTGCCTGCAACGGGGTCCGCTGCCGGTATTTCTTCATCACGGTGGTAAAATGGCTCTGACTTGAAAACCCGCTCGAGTGGGCGATGTCGGCGATCGTCATGCTGCTGTCTGCAAGCAGTCTTTCAGCGAAATCCAGCCGCAGGTCGAGGACGTACTGGTGCGGCGGCATTCCGAACGTCCTCGAGAAAGCCCGCACAAAATGATAGGGGGAAAGCCCGCAAACCGCGGCCATATCAGCCAGCGCCAGCTTGCGCGTAAAGTTCTCGTCCAGGAATTGCTGCACGCGGCGCGCGGCGCGGACGGAAAGCCCGCCTTTCGCGTTGAGCGTCGGCTGTCGCGAGTTGGTTCCGGAAACCGGTCCGGGGAAACCATCATCGCCCGGCATTTTTCGGCCTCCCGATACGTCCCAGATGAGGTTCAACCCAAGGCTTCCTTCCATTTTCCCCTGAAAAACAATTCGTGATTGATCGAAGCTGACCGGCATCGCCACTCATCGGATCGTTCCGGCCGGACGGCGAACAATGCGCGGACTGCATGACATTCCAGAGGACTCCTGCGGAGCTTGGGGCAGATTTGCAGCGGGATGTATTTTGAGAAACTCAGCAAGCCTTGTAGAAAATTCCGGTCTTGCGTCGCGGGTGAGCAGGCGTTGCCATTTTGCCATGGCCGGGCCCTCAGTTCTTGAGGGAAGCATGCGCGGCCCCGGTCGGCGTTCTCGCAGGCAGATGGCTCCGATCCGAAGAACCGGCGAGACAGGCGACTTCGGCAATCGGCAACTCACCGCAATGCGGCGGCACGCCGAACGTTGCTATGATATGGTTGGATGAAACCCCTGCGAAGGATGCCAATTCGGCGATGACTTTTCGCACGACGTTTTCGTCGAGATATTCCCGCACGCGTGGCGCGCCGTATTCCGTGATCCTGTCGCTGCCGAGCGAGGCTCTCAATCCGCCTATGGGCCTCAGCACAATTCCGGTGGAAGGCTCCTTGGTCAGGAATGTCTGCGGGACGGGATCGCGGGCGGAGTGTATGACACTCCTCCGCGTGGTGGCCCTCCTGGGACCTGCGCTTTCAGGAATTATGTCCAGGACATATCGAGCTGTCCGTTCTCGATTGACGCCCCGGGAATCGCCGCTGTCCCGAGCATCGTCCGTATTTTTCATGCCTGGCCTCTGCCGCTTTGTCCGCTGCCTGAAATCCCCCTTGCCCGACCCGGACCCAGCGTAACGCACATGCCGCGGATAGTGAATAACATCCGTACGCAAAGAAAAAATTTTGTTCGGGATAAGAGGAACCAGTCACAAGGGAGGGACTGGAACATTTTTCGACACCTTCGCCGGCGCATAGACTGACGGAGCATCAACGAAAAACCCGCCTGCGCGGCGGGTCACTGGCGCAAATCAGCACCATGGACGAATATGTAGCTTAGCTGAGGTCACCGAGTCAAGAAAAAATTCCTATCGTGAAAAGCTGCGTGCGCAAAAGTCGCCAACTGCCGCGAGGCCTCTGGTTGACCTGAATTCGGAGCCCTGCTTCAGGGGACAGTTTGGCCATTTCGGCGGCCATTCAACAATGCAGAGCTACCGGATTTGCCGCCGGTCATTGCAGATCGTCGCGACGATTCTCATACAAATCCCATGTAAGTTCCACAAAACCCAGAAGAACGTCTTCCTCGCTCCACCCGGCAGCGACGGCTGCCTGAACGATCTCGCGGACGAGAGGCAGCAATTGGCGTTGGCATTCTGCCGACGTGTCGGCAGCTGCGTCATCGCCGAGAGGTCCATCGAAGTTGAATTTCATCATTCGGCGCCCCCCTCGCCATCAATCAAAGTGTTTTTATTCACTAAAATCATTCCTCCTGATATACAATAGAGGTGGTACCAAAGCATAAGAGGCTTCGGAGGCCCCGAGCAGAACAGGACGATGCCAGGCTCTATGCTTCCCCTGGGTCAGGTTTTTCCTTCTGAACAGGATCTATCGGGGTGCTTCAACCCATCGATCTCTGCGGCTGGTCGAACTCTTCAGCCAGGGCCGCATGCCACCATCCACCGAATGCGCGGCACGAGCGGCTGCATTGCCTTCTGCAACCGCTCGCTGGATAGTCTCGGCATGTTGGAGACCCTGGCGACTCACTGGCCGCAAATTCTGGCGATCATCTCAGTGGCGATGGCGACGGCTGGCATCGTCCATGCCGTCATGACCAAGGAAGATGTCCGCGCCGCCACCGGCTGGGTCGGCGTGATGGTGCTGTCGCCGATCCTTGGCGTGCTGATCTATGCCGTCGCAGGCATCAACCGCATCCGTCGCGCCACGATCACCGCCCAGCGCCCGTTTGCCGACGGCGCGGTGTCCGCCAAGCATGAGCGCGACGTCGCTGTCGAAGAGGCCCTGATCGTCGAGCGCTACGGGCAACGGTTCACGGGCTTGCGGACACTGGGCGACAGGGTGGCGCGGCGCACGCTCAATCCTGGAAATGCAATCGATGTGCTGGAGACCGGCGACGAGGCCTATGCCGCCATGTGCGCGGCGATCGATGGCGCCGAGCGCAGCGTCCTGCTCGAGACCTATATTTTCGACAATGACGCCGTCGGCCTGCTCTTCGTCGAGGCGCTGGCCGGCGCCGTCCGGCGCGGCGTCACCGTCCGCGTGCTGATCGATGCCGTCGGCGCCCGCTACTCGGTGCCGAGCATCCTGGGGCATTTGCGCGAGGCCAACATCCCCGCCGATGTCTTCAACGGCAACATCGTCATGGGCCTGCGCCTGCCCTACGCCAATCTGAGGACCCACCGGAAGATCCTGGTGGTCGACGGCATCGCCGCCTTCACCGGGGGCATGAACATCCGAAAAGGCTTCTCAGCCGAATTCGCCGGCTCCAACAGCGCCAGGGACACACATTTCCGGGTGACCGGTCCGATCGTCGCCGACCTGTTTTCGGTCGCCGCCGAGGACTGGCGCTTCGCCACCAACGAGGCGCTGAAGGGCGACGCCTGGCGCATCGCCCCGCTGTCGCCACCGCCAGGCGCACCGATGATGGTGCGGGCAGTCGCGTCCGGCCCGGATGCCAGCAACGAGACCAACCACAAGCTGCTGATCGGTGCATTCTCGGTCGCCCGCAAGTCCATACGCGTGATGTCGCCCTATTTCCTGCCGGATCGGGAACTGATCAGCGCGCTGATCACCGCCGGCAGGCGCGGGGTCGAAATCGACATCGTGGTGCCGGCGGTGAACAATCTTTTCCTCGTCGACCGCGCGATGATGGCGCAGTTCGATCAGGTGCTCAAACACTATTGCCGTGTCTGGCGAACCGAGGGACCGTTCGACCATTCGAAGCTGCTTTCGATCGACGGCGTGTGGGCCTATGTCGGATCTTCCAATCTTGATGCCCGATCGCTGCGGCTGAATTTCGAGATCGACCTGGAGGTGCTCGATGCCGGCTTTGCCAGCGAGATCGAGACGCGGATCGGGTCGGCGATTGCCTCCGCCGTGCCGGTGACGCTGGAAGCCTTGCGAGCCCGGCCGTTTCTTATCAGGCTGTTCGACCGGGTATTATGGCTCGGTTCACCCTATCTCTAAGGCGGAGGTGCGCTTGAGGAACTCGTCTGTCATGGAACATACGCCGAAATTGCCTATTTTCACTGTATCCGGCTTCTGAATTGAAACCAGCGAGGACGAGCAGCACAGAGATGCACAGAATTGGACGCAGCCTCCCGGCAAGCATGCTTCTGTCCCTTCGTGACCGCCGGATGCAGAAGGCTAACGCCGCAGCACTCAAGACGACAGCCACCACCGGCACGCTGGTTGCCTCCTACAATGTCCACAAATGCATCGGCGTCGACAGGAAATTCGACCCGGAGCGGATCATCCGCGTCATCCGCGAAATCGATCCGGATGTCATTGCGCTGCAGGAAGCCGACAATCGCTTCGGCGACCGTGTCGGGCTTCTCGACCTGCCCCGGCTCGAGCGGGAAACCGGCCTGATTCCGGTGCCGATTTCGGCCACCGGCAAGGGCCATGGCTGGCATGGCAACGTCCTGCTGTTCAAGAAGGGCGTCGTTCGCGACGTGCACCAGATCAAGCTTCCGGGACTGGAGCCGCGCGGCGCGGTGGTGGCGGAGATCGACCTCGATGGAAGCCGGACGCTGCGCATCATCGCCGCCCATCTTGGCCTGCTGCGCCGCTCGCGCTCCCAGCAGGCGCGCGTTGTGCTCGACCTGATGAACAGCCCGGACGAAAGACCGACCTTGCTGCTCGGCGACCTCAACGAATGGCGGCTCGGCAACCGCTCCGCTCTCAACACGCTGCATGCGACGTTCGGCCCGCAGCCGCCGGCGGTCCCCACCTTCCCGTCGAACCTGCCGCTGCTGGCGCTCGACCGGATCATGGCCAACAGGCACGGCATGATTGCCGCCATCAACGCGCATGACACGCCGCTTTCGCGCGTTGCCTCCGACCACCTGCCGCTGACGGCCTTCGTACGCCTGGAACGGGTGGACGATGACGCCTTGATGTCTTCCGCGTCGCAAAGCGTGTAAAGTTAAGCGGAACGCCCGGTTCTTCCGCGAGTTAACATGTCTTGAACACGCAGGAGGACGAGATGAAAAAGCTGATTCTGGCTTCCCTGTTGGCACTGGCCGCGACAGCGGGGATCACTGCGCCGACGCAAGCGGCAAGCGTGACCATCCAGTCCGACGACGGCGACCGATATTTGCCGGATGACGATTCCGATAGTGGGATCGTTATTCGCCGCCACCACCGCGATCGCTATTATGACAATCAGTATGATGGCGACCAGAACGTTCAATATGACAATGGCGAATACCGGTACGGCGAATATCGCCGCCATCACCGGCATCATCGCTGCCATATCGAACTGGTCAAGCATTGGCGCCACCACCACAGGGTGATCGAAGAGGTCCGCGTCTGCGGCTGATCCCGATCGGAGCAACCGGCCGGCGAAAGCCGGCCCTGCATGATCGGCTGACGAAGTAGCGCTGATGTGAGAGGTGATAATTGACCGCGTCAAATCGTGGTCGCCCGCACGCTCACCGGACCGTGGCAACGCGGCAAGGACGGCCGGGTCCCAGGCGGCCATGGCATTAGGTCATAGGTGATATCGCCGTTCGGATTGGCGGCGTTGGTGATGCCGCCCTGGGCGATGGTATAGCTGCCGACAGTCTCGCCGGCAACGCGGTCAAGGCGCCAACCAGCGCGTCCCCATTTCCTACCGGACCGAGGCAACGCTGCAGACGGAAGCTGCGTCCGCCACGCCCTGGCAGAAGGCGGGATCGTCAAGGCGCGGGTCTTCGACCAGCGTTTGCGCATCGCCATCCACCGGCTGCCCGGTGAAGAAAACCCGAGCCGGCCCGCCGGCAGCATGGGCATCGGCGTTGTACGCGACCGTGCTGGCCGCATCCGGTGCCGGCACCGTGTTGGGCGGCGAGACCACCAGATCGGCACCGACATAGGCCAGCTCATAGTTGGCCGAGAGGGTCAGGCTCCCCTGTTCGATGGCATAGTTGCCAGCAGGGCTAGCGTGTGTCGCCTCAGTCGAGAGCGCGCCAAGGAATGTATCCCCGTTGACCAACCCCAGACCGCCGATCGAATAGGTGAGTGGCGGATTGGGCATGCCTTGCGGCCGGCTCTGCGCATCCGCCACCACAGTGATCGCCCGCTTGCCGATGCTGAAGTCGGCACCGGCATAGCTGATCTCGTAGTTCGCATTGGCGTTGTCGGTGAGCGTGCCCTGGCCGATCGCGTAGGCTCCGGCGTTCTCTCCCAAGGCGCGATCGAGAGCGCCGACCAACGCCACACCACTGCCGAGATCGGTGCTGGTGTAGCCATAGGAGGAGGGGTCGGCATCGCCGTAAATCTTGCCCTGGCCCGAATTGGCCGTGACTGTCACGGCACGCCTGCCAATGCTGAAATCGGCGCCGACATAGCTGATGTCGTAGTTCGAGTTGGCCGCGTTGGCGAGTGTGCCCTGCCCGATCTGATAGGCGCCGACATCTTCGCCGGTCGTGCGGTCGAGAGCGCCAACCAGCGCCGCGCCATTGCCGAGATCGGTGAAGGTGTAGCCATAGGACGACGGATCGGCATTGCCGTAGGTCTTGCCCTGACCCGAGCTGGCAGTGACGGTCACGGATCGCTTGCCGATGCTGAAACCGGCACCGACATAGGTGATGTCGTAATTGCCGTTGGCAGCATCGCTGAGGGTGCCGCGGCCAATGTCATAGGTCCCGACATTCTCGCCCTCGGCGCGATCAAGCGTGCCGACCAGCGCCGTCCCGCCGCCAAGACCGGAAACCGCATAGCCGTAGGACAGCGGATCACTGTCCCCATAGATCTTGCTCTGGCCCGCATCGGCCGTGACCGTGATGGCGCGCTGTGTCACCGAAAGGTCCGCGCCGATATAGCTGATGGCGTAATTGCCGTTGGCAAGCGTGCCTTGCGTGATGCTGTAGCCGCCGACATCGGATGATGCCGTGGCGGTCGTTGCCAGCGCACCGCTCAGACTGTCGCCATTGGCGAAATCGCCCGAGGTCAGCTGATAGGTCAGCGTTGGATTGTCATCGCCATAGACACGGCTCTTGGCATCGGCCGTCACCGTAATCGCGCGCTGTGCCACTGACAGGTTTCCGCCGACATAGCTGATCGCGTAGTTGCTGTTGGCGAGCGTGCCCTGCGTGATGCCGTAGCTGCCGACATCGGATGCTGTCGTTGCCGACGTCGCCAGCGCACCGTTCAGGCTGTCGCCATTGACGAAATTGCCTGATGTCAGTTGATAGGTCAGCGCCGGGTTGGCATCGCCATAAATGCGGCTCTTGGCATCGGCCGTCACCGTGATCGCGCGCGGGGTCAACGCGAGATTGCCGCCGACATAGCTGATCGCATAATTGCTGTTGGCGAGTGTGCCTTGCGTGATGCCGTAGCTGCCGACACCGGATGCTGTCGTGGCCGTTGTAGCGAGCGCACCGGCGAGACTGTCGCCATTGACGAAATTGCCCGAGGTCAGCTGATAGGTCAGCGCCGGATTGGCGTCGCCATAGATGCGGCTCTTGGCATCGGCCGTCACCGTGATCGCCCGTTTCGTCACCGACAGATTGGCGCCGGCATAGCTGATCGCATAGTTGCTGTTGGCGAGTGTGCCTTGCGTAATGCCGTAACTGCCGACACCGGATGCTGTCGTGGCCGACGTCGCCAGCGCGCCGCTCAGGCTGTCGCCATTGACGAAATTGCCCGTGGTCAGCTGATAGGTCAGCGTTGGAATGGCATCGCCATAGATGCGGCTCTTGGCATCGGCTGTCACCGTGATGGCGCGCTTCGCCACCGACAGATTGGCGCCGACATAGCTGATCGTATAGTTGCCGTTGGCGAGTGTGCCCTGCATGATGCCGTAGCTGCCGACACCGGATGCCGTCGTCGCCGTTGTTGCCAGTGCGCCGCTCAGGCTGTCGCCATTGACGAAATTGCCTGATGTCAGCTGATAGGTCAGAGCCGGATTGCTGTCGCCATAGATGCGGCTCTTGGCGTTGGCTGTCACCGTGATGGCGCGCGGCGTCACCGACAAATTGGCGGCGACATAGTTGATCGCATAGTTGTTGTTGTTGAGTGTGCCCTGCGCAATGCCGTAGCTGCCGACACCGGATGCCGTCGTCGCCGATGTCGTCAGCGAACCGCCCAAGCTGTCGCCACTGACGAGGCTGCCTGTTGTGAGTTGATAGGTCAGCGTCGGATTGGAGTTGCCATAGGTACGGCTCTTGGCATCGGCCCTTACCGTGATCGCGCGCTTGGCGATGGTGAAATTGGCGTCGACATAGGTGATGTCGTAGTTCGAATTGCTGGTGTTGGTGATGCTGCCCTGGTTGATGGCATAAGTCCCGGCGCTGTTCCCTGCCGTGCGGCTAAGGCTACCGACCAGAGCCGTGCCGGCGCCGAGATCCGAAACGGTGTATGCATAGGATGATGGATTGGCATCGCCATAGATCTTGCCCTGGCCCGGCGTCACCGTCACCGTCACCGCGCGCTTGCCGATGGTAAGCAGGCCCGCGCTGTTGTAGGCGAAGCCATAGCCGCTCAACGCCGCGAGATTGCCGGCGCCGACGGTGATTGCATAGGATCCTGCTCCGACCTGTGTATTGCCCGGCGGGTTGACGGACGTGACGCTTGGGCCACCGCTGAAGGTCGTGGCGGCGGTGTCGCCGAGATAGGCGCCGATCACGCCCGCCTGGTAGCCCGCCACTGAATAGGTCAGTGCCGGCAGGGCGGTATCGCCATAGATTTTGGTCGCATTGCTAGACTTGAAGGTCAGTGTCGGCTGATAGGCAAAGACATAGCGGTTGCCTGTCGCACTCACCGGACCACCCGCCGACGTGTTCCAGACGGCCGTGTTGCCACTGTCCAGATTGCCGAATGTATTGCCGGTGGGATTTGCCGCATAGATCAGCCAGCGTCCGCTAGTGGCGGCGACGGCGTCACTGCCCCGGTTGTTGACGAACAGGCCAGCGGCCGAGAGCACTGGATCCGTTCCGCTGATTGTCGCATTTGCCGCAATGGTCAAATCGCCCGTCGTCTGAAGCTTCACCGAACCGGTGGTGTTCACCCCGGTCGCCATAACCCCACGGGCGCTGGAAGCACTGGCGATCGTCAGGCTTGCACCATCGCGCAGATCGACGGAACCGGCGCTGCCGGCGACGTTGCCGACCTGGTTGCCGGCGTTGGTCAGGGTGAAGCTACCCGTGCCACCGAGAACCAGCGACGCCGCCGTCAGGCCACTAGTCTGCGTCACCACGCCGTTCGACGACAGCGCCAGCGTGCCGGTGCCGACCGACAGCGCCTGGTTGAGGGCGAAGGTGGCTGCTACGGTTTCAATCTGGCGATTGGCGAAGGACAGGCTGCCGACAGAGGCTGACCCAATCGCCGCGCTATAGGCGCTGCTCAGCGCCGACAGCGAGGCGATCGAGCCATCCGCCTCGTCGAGCCGCCAGTCGCCATAGACGTTGAGGTTCGAGACATTGCTGCCGGACAGGCCGGTCCGGAAGGTCACGCCATTCTTGGCGCCCGAGTCCGCTTCGGCAACGGTGTAAGCGAGCACCGAGTTCGAGACCGCGCCGGCCGGCAGAGCGAGATAATAGTAGCCGTTGACGCCGGTCGAGACTGTGCCGAGGTTCACGCCGCCGGAGACGACGGACACCAGCCCGGGATTCTTTGTGTAATAGGGTTGGCCGGTACCGGAAATCAGCGGCGTGTTGCCGGCATCCTTGTAAGCAATTCCGGAGATCGCCTGGACGCCATTGGGGTAGAAGCTCTTCAGATAGGGATAGAGGCCGCCAGTCCCGCCGCCAAAGGCGGCACTCAGTCCATTGGCGCCGCCATTCTGGAAGCTGGAGGTCGACAGGCCGACGACATTGACATTGGGGCCGGTGGTGCCACCGCCGATCGCAGGCTTGGCGCTGGATGTGGTGTTGTAGGGGCCGGATGTCGACGTGTCGTACGCGCCCGTGATCACGCCATCGTAAAGGTTGTTGCCGATGAACGCGCCGACATTCCATCCGCCGCTGACCGCGCCGGTCGAATAGCTGTCGGTTATCCTGCCGCCCTCGCCGACAAACGAATAGCCATAATTCGATCCGACGAGGCCGCCGACGGCCGCGCCGCCGCTGCCGATATCGACAGCGCCCATGGCATAGACGCGATCGATGGTGCCGAAATTGTTGAAGCCCACCGCGCCGCCCGCGGCATTTGTGTCGCGTGCGTTGATGACCACTGTCGAGAAGCTGTCAGAGAGTGCGCCATCGTTCTCGCCGATCAGACCGCCTGAGGTGGACCCGTATTGCGTGGTGAACAGCTGACCAGTCGAATAACTCTGGGCCACCGTGCCGGCATTGAACCCGGCGATCCCGCCAAGGGTCCTAAACCCCCGGACCGTCACATTGGTGACGCCGACATTCTGGACCAGGCCGCCCGCGCCGATATAGCCGAATAGGCCGACATACTGGGCAGCGGACTGCGTCACCGACAGGCTGTCGACGGTGTGGCCGAGCCCGTCGAACGAGCCGGTGAAGCCGTTGCCGCCGTTCTGGATGTTGCTGTTGCCGTCGGTGCCCAGCGATATGAAGCCGAGACCGCTATTCCAGCTGGACGTGGAGCTGGCATCGATATTCTTGGCCAGCGCGTAGCTGCCGGTGAGCCCGCTGTTGATCGCCTGCAGGCCGTTGACATCATAGATCAGCGTGTAGCTCTGGCCGTTGACCGACAGCGCCTGCGCACCGGGCGTGCCGGTGAAGGTCGCCGATGCGCCCAAGGCATAGGAGATCGTGCCGCCGGTGCCGCCATTGTTGGTGATGAGCGCCAGTCCGCCGACGCCGCCGATCGTGGCGTTCGCATTGAAGACGATCGAATGAGAGGCGCTGAGCGTCAGCGTGTTGGTGTTCCAGGCGATCGGTGCTGCAATGGTGATGTCGCCAGCCTGCGAACCGCCACTGCCGGTCGAGATGGTGACGTTTGCCGTTGCAAGAAGGTTCTGCAGCGTGGTGACGTTGATGACGCTGTCATTGGTGTTGGCGGACATGCTGCCGCCGGTGTTGCCGGCAGCGTTCGATATAGTGACGTTGTAGGGATCGAGCAAAAGGTCACCGGTGTCGCCGAAGCGGGCGCGCAGATCGACCTCACCGGTGAAGTCGAGGCGCTGCTTGCCGGACACTTCCGCAAAGCCGCCATTGCCGCCGTCATCACCGCCGCGTGCGGAAATCTTGCCGGCGAACTTTGTTTGCTCGTCCGACCAGACGATGACCGTGCCGCCAGTGCCGTTGCCGGTCGCATCGGCACTGATTGTCGTCTTCGCATCGATCTCGGTTGTGACCGCGCGTTGCAAGGTGCCCTTGCCCTGCTTGTCACCGCCGATCCTGACGCTGCCGCCGCCATCCTTGCCCGAGGCATCGACCTTGGCGGCTTTGAGCTTCAGTTTGCGGCCGGTGACCGTGACCTTGCCGCCCTTGCCGCCGGCCTTGGCCGAAGCGTCGAGCATGCCGGTGATTTCGACCGAGCCTTCATCGCCGCCGAGCACGATGGCACCGGATTGGCCAGACACCGTGCGTGCCTCGATGACACCGGACATGTTGACGGCTTGGCGTGCGGCATCGCGCACCGCAGCCGCCTTGAGTTCGACCAGCCCGCCATCGGCACTGATCAAGCCGGAATTGCTGACCAGCGCATTGCTGCCGTCAGCCTTGCTCGGCACGGAAACCTGCAGGAAGCCGTCGCCGGACAAATCAAGTGTTGCCTTCTCACCCGATCCGAGCCCGACCTTGCCAAGCGGCACGGTGATCGAGCCGGCATTGTCGACGCTGCCGCCGATCAATGCGGCATAGCCACCACGCCCGATGCTGATCGCACCCTGGTTGGAGACGGCGGCTGAAGCTCCCTTGCCCTCGAATTCCAGCTTTCCGGCCTCAAAATCCTCGTCGCTGATACCGAGCGAGGAGGCGACGAAGCCGGCGGCACTAACCTTGCCGGTCTTGGAGATGGCAATGCCGTTGGGGTTGACCAGGAACACCTGGCCATTGGCGTTGAGCTGGCCTGCAATGGTCGATTTGGTGCCGCCGGTGACGCGGTTCAGCATCGTTGCCGAGGATGATGGCTGGTCGATGGTGACTGTCGCGCCGGCACCGATCGAAAAACTCTGCCAGTTGACGATCGCCGAACTGGTCGACTGCCTGATGTTCAGTTGCGACGACGATGGGTTGGCGATGGTGACGCCGCCGGATGCTACGCTGCCGCCGGTCGGCAGTTCCTGTGCCCGCGCCGACGTGAAGCCGACAAGCGCCGTCGACGTCAAAAGCAGCGCCATCGACGGCGCGCCGGTGCGGTTCAGGTGCCGCCGTGGGAGGTGGGCTTTGCGCTGCATGGTCATCTCTCTAGAATTGGACGGCGCCGCTGAGCGAAAAGCGATCGCTTGTCGGCAGATGGTTGTCACGATGCTGGCGGCCCCATTCCAGCGTCAGGCTGGCGTTGGTCGCGTCGCCCGCCAGCGCGGTGCCGACCTTCAGGCCAAGCCCGTATGACGCGCCGACGATGTTGGCCGTCTCGAGCGCGGTCGGCATTTCGAGATGGACCTGGCCGACAGCGCCGAACACGTAGGGCGACAACGAAACGATGCCGCCAGTGAACGGCACGTACCAGGGTGAGGACAGCTCGCCGCGCAGCACATAGCCGGAATCGCCCTGCAGCGCGCCCGCGTCGAAGCTCGACAGACCGTTCGCGCCGACCAGCCCGATCTGTTCGGACTGCAGCAGCGGCTTGCCAAACGAGGTCTGCGCGCGGGCGTAGAGATCGAGGCCGAGATGGGTGGCCAGCGGCTGGCTGTAGCTGGCCGAGACCTCCAGCTTCTGGAAATCGGCGTCGGCGCCTTGACGCGACAGTGGCAGCAGCGGCGTCGCATCGGCGGCTGAACGCGCGCCGAGCCCATCGATACCGAAGGACGCAACGACGTTGCCGATGAAGACGCCGCCAAGCGGTGTGAACCAGATGCCGTCGAGACCGAGCCGGGCAATGCGCAGCCGGTCCTCGGCGATCGGCAGCGAAATCGGCGTCACCGCGTCGAGCGTGTCGTTCTGCACGTCGAAGGACAGTTCGGTGCTGATCGTAAGCGCACGGCTGCGGATCCAGGGATATCGAAGCCGCGCCGAATAACGCTCGAAGGCGCTGCCGAAGCCGAGCGTGCCGGGCTCGGCTGTCGGATTGGCCTGCGTGCGGCTGGCTTCCAGGTTGAGCGTCAGCCCGTCATAGCCGATCGGCACGACGATGCCCGCGGCATAGTTGCGATTGCGTGGGCCATCCGTGAACAGGCCACTCTCGCCGCCATCGGGGTAGCCGCCTGCCCTGACATAGACGAGTTCGCCGAGGCCGAGCAATGAGTTGAAATCGACGCCGATGCCCGTAGACCAGCGCTGCAACGACGGCGATAGCGAGTTGTCCACGGTCGCCTGGCCGCCGATCGGGCGATATTTGCCATCGATGACCAGCACGCTGGCGCCTTTGGCTGTTCCGGCCTGCAAGGTTGAGCGCAGCCGGGCCCCGGGCGTATCGCCAGCCAGCAGCAGCTTGCGTTCGATCGCCGACAGCTTGATGCTCTTTTGTCCAACGAGCGGCGCCAGCGTTGCCTCGACCCGCCCGCGTATGCGCTCGGGCAGATTGCTGGTGTCGATCCGTTCGAGAAAGCCGTCGACGACGACCAGCCGGAGCCCTGCGCCGTCGTTGAGCTTCTGCGCCGGCAGCACCACCCGCACCAGCGCATAGCCGGCCCGTCCATATTCGGTTTCGAGTTTTCGCGCCGCGGCAAAGATTTCCGCCGCCGTGACCGTTCGATGGGCCAGGCCCGCAACGATCTTGCGTGTTGCGTCAGCCATGTCGGGCAAGCCGCCTTCGACGCCGACATCCCCGAGCTTGACCTTGAGCTTCTCGGCACCCGCCGGCGCCTCGAGGCCCTCACCTTCGGGAATGGAAACGCCTGCCGTGTTGGCCGCCGATGGCGGCCGAAAGCTGGGCGGCGTGATCTGGCTGGCTGTCTGGGCAAACGCGCCGGTTTGAAGCCACAGGCACGCCGAGACGGCAAACAGGATCAACCATCCCTTACGGGCTGCCAGCCCGCCGAAAACTGGGTGACAGTCGTTATCCCTGCCAACCGCGATCTTGCTTGTATACTTCACTCAATCACTCGTCCTTCGAGGTAGAGTTCGGCAAAGCTTCGCCACCGCGCGAGATTTCATCGCTCGTTAATTGGCTTCTGCTTTCGAACTCACTTCCGGGAAGGCGTGCCCCCGCCGCTCGGATGTCGCGGAAACTATGCCTCGCTCTGGTGAACGTCAATTCAACGGGCGGCCGTCCGGCTGACTATTATTGGGAGGGGTTTTCCAAGCCACAGCAACCGGTTAGCGGACCCTACCATGGAAACGGTCGTGGCCGGCCCCATGTTCGGGTTGGGCTTGCTCTTCGCATTTGGTGCCTCTGGACACAGCTATCGAAGGCTGGAAAATGTGGACGCGACTCCGCTATTGGAGTTAACTCGGAACATGAGGAGGATGGCGCTGAATCTGGAAGACATTGCCGGCCATCCGGCCCTGCATAGCTGTGTCCAGGCACAGTCGTTGGCGCTGATCAACATCTATGAAACGAGCCCGCGACTGGCTTCCATTTTCGCCACGCAGCAGCGTTGGCTGATGGGTCATGTCGGCCTTGCCATGCATTTCAGGCGCGATCCGCACGACCGCCGCAAGGAGCTGACGGTATCGCGTTTCACCGAGTTCGTACACCTGCACGCGGTGGCCAGCCGCAACACGGCGGACGCTTTCATCAAGGAGATGCTGCACTATCATGTCGCCGAGTATGTTTCGGGTGGCGACGGGCGCACGCACCCTTTGCAGCCAACGGCGGCAACCGTGCAGACTTTCACCGGCTGGGTCCTTGCCCATCTGCAGACGCTGGATCATCTCGACGGTGGCAACCGGCTGGCCAAGTTCCTGGAGCGGCCCGACATGGTTGTCAGGCTGCAGCCTCTGGTGGCGGACGGCCTGCTTGCCTCCAAGCCGGTGCGCGAGCCCAACCAGACTTTTTCCCTGTTCATCTGGCTCAACAATGGCGGCATCGTCATGGACTGGCTGATGTCGGGCATCGACCCCGATCATGCCGGCCTGGACCAGATTCCGACCAGCGTGGTTTCGATCGGAGATTTCGCCAGATGGCTCAAGCTCTCGCGGACCCACCTTGCCCGCAAGCTGCGCGCTGCCGAGGAACTCGGCAGCATCGGCTGGCTCGGCCAGCGCGGCCATTCGGTGATGTGGGTATCGAACACTTTCTACCAGGAGTACATGACCGTCCAGGCCGCCAAACTGGCCATTGTCGATGCGGCCTTCGACGCCTGTTTTCCAGCTCCGGAAGACCGCTGAAGGATCGGCGCGATCGATATCTGCCCGGGCCGTGAACATTGTCTACTGGCGATCATAACCTGTTATAGAGCGGGCGCGTCTGGACACGGGCCTTGAAGGCTGAAAATGTGATCTGCGTCTTCGCGTTGGGGGGCTTGACGCACGGGGGGAGAATGGCGCTGACCTTGGACCATATTGCCGGTCACCCGGCATTGCATCGCTGTGTCCGTGCCCAGGCGCAGGCGCTTATCCAGACCTACGAGACGAACCCGAGGCTTGCCTCGATATTTGCCACCCAGCAGCGTTGGCTGATGGCGCATATCGGCCTTGCCCTGCATTTCAGACGGGAGCCCGATGACTACCGCAAGCAGTTGACGGCGGCGCGTTTCATCGACGTCATCCGGGAGAATTCCGTCGCCAGCCGCAACACCGCCGACGCCTTCCTCAAGGAGATGCTGCACTACAATTTCATCGAGCACCTCTCGGCAGCTCAGGATGGCCGCATCCGCCCCATACAGCCCACAGTGAACACGCTGGACACGCTCGCCGGCTGGATGATGGCTCATCTGCACACACTGGACAGTCTCGACGGCGCGAATCGTCTGGCGACGTTTCTGGAGCGGCCCTTTGCGCTCGCAAGGGTGCAACCGCTGGTGGCTGACGGGCTGATCTCCTCCAGCCCCGTGCGCGAGCCCAAGCGGACCTTTTCGCTGTTCACCTGGCTTAACAATGGCGGCGTCGTCATGGACTGGCTGATATCGGGCGTCGATCCCGACCATGCCGGCCTCGCTGCAATACCGACTGGCGTCGTCTCGATCGGCGATTTGGCCAAATGGCTCAAGCTGTCGCGAACCCACCTGGCACGCAAACTGCGGGATGCCGAAGACCTCGGCAGCGTTGGCTGGCTCGGCCAGCGCGGCAATTCGGTGATGTGGGTGTCGGGCGATTTCTACCGGGAGTACATGACCGCCCAGGCCGTCAAGCTGGCTATCATCGATGCCGCGTTCGTCAAGGCCTTTGACTCGCCAGCAGGCAGCTGACCGGTGGGCATCCCCCGTGCGGGATGCCCAAGCCGGCGAGCCCTTCAGTCGATGTCGAACGACACGCCCTGGGCGAGCGGCAGCGCCTTGGAATAGTTCACCGTGTTGGTGGCACGTCGCATATAGGCCTTCCATGCGTCGGAGCCGCTCTCGCGGCCGCCGCCGGTTTCCTTTTCGCCGCCAAAGGCACCGCCGATCTCGGCGCCCGAGGTTCCGATGTTGACATTGGCAATGCCGCAATCCGATCCGTCGACACCCAGGAAACGCTCGGATTCCTGCAGGTCTCGGGTGAAGATGGACGACGACAGGCCGGCGCCCACCGCATTGTGCTCGTCGAGCACGGCGTCGAAATCCGAATATTTCATCACATAGAGGATCGGCGCGAAGGTCTCTTCCGTCACCGGGGATACCTGGCTTGGCATTTCGACCAGCGCCGGGTGCACGTAGTAGGCATCGGGGTGGCCGTTCTCGACCCGCGTGCCGCCGGTCACCTTGCCGTCATGGGCGGCGGCTTCCTTCAGCGCCTTCTGCATGGCCTCGTATGCCGCCTTGTCGATCAGTGGCCCGACCAGCGAGGAGGTCTCCAGCGGATTGCCGACAGACACACTCTCGTAGGCCTTTTTGAGGCGCGGAACCAAGGCGTCGTAGACGCTGTCATGCACGAACAGGCGCCGCAGCGTCGTGCAGCGCTGGCCGGCCGTGCCCATCGCTCCAAAGGCAATCGCGCGCAGCGCCATGTCGAGATCGGCGGTCGGGCAGACGATGCCGGCATTGTTGCCGCCGAGCTCCAGCACAGCGCGCGCAAAGCGCTTGGCCAGCCGCGGGCCGACGTCGCGGCCCATGCGGGTCGAGCCGGTCGCCGAAACCAGCGGCACTCTGGGGTGATCGACCAGGATCTCGCCGACGGCGCGGTCGCCGATCAGCACCGGCGCCAGGCCATCGGGAGCGTCAGCGCCGAAGCGCTTGACCGCACGTTTGAAGATGGCTTCGCAAGCAAGTGCGGTCAGCGGCGTCTTTTCCGACGGCTTCCACACCACAGCGTCGCCGCAGACCAGCGCCAGGGCGGCATTCCACGACCACACAGCCACCGGGAAATTGAAGGCGGAAATGACGCCGACGACGCCGAGCGGATGCCAGGTTTCCATCATTCGATGGCCTGGGCGCTCGGTGGCGATGGTCAGGCCGTACAATTGCCGGGAGAGGCCTACGGCGAAATCACAGATGTCGATCATCTCCTGCACTTCGCCGAGCCCCTCGGACGGGATCTTGCCGACCTCGATCGAGACCAGCCGGCCAAGCTCGGCCTTGTGCGTACGCAGCTCCTCGCCGAGCAGCCGCACCAGTTCGCCACGCCGCGGGCCTGGCACCATGCGCCAGGCCTGGAAGGCCTTGTGCGCGGCATCGATCACCTTGGCCGCGTCAGCCGGTGAGATCGTCTTCAGCGCCGCGATCTGCTCGCCCGTCACCGGGCTGCGCACGATCAGGTCGCCGCCGACCAGCGTCTCCTTGGCCACACCCAGTTTCGCCAGCAGTTCGGTCGTTTCCTTGCCTATCGTCATTCTTGTCCCTTTCAGATCCAGTCGCTCATAATGCATGTCGCCCAAAAGTGCCCAGCGGTTTTGGGACAACGACATGCACAAAAGGCACGCCGGTCAAAGCCTGGCGCCATGCTGCCCGCGTGCACAAAGGCACCTCAGGCACGATCATCGCGTGGCATTACTCGGTTCAAGGGAAAATCACCACCCCGGCATGGTCTAAGCCCAAACTGCACGATTGAGCCAGATGGCGCTCAGTTTGCCTTCTTGGCCGCTGGGCGTACCGCACCGTCCTTGATCAGCCGGTCGATATGCATGCGGATATGGGCAGCTTCCGCCGCCGTGTTCGCAAGCGCTATGGCGCGGTCGAAGGCGACGCGCGCCTCGTCGCCCCGGTCGAGTTGCATCAAAAGGCCGCCCTTGAGACCGAAAAAATGGAAATAGCCGGAAAGCCGTTCTTCCAGCGGCTCGATCATGGCGAGCGCCTCTGCCGGTCCACGCACCTTCGAGACCGCGACGGCCCGGTTGAGCGTGACCACCGGCGACGGCTGCATCTGCTCGAGCAAGCGATAGAGCAGATCGATCTCGTTCCAGTCGGTGTCCTCGGCCTTTTCGGCCCGCGCATGCAGCGCGGCAATCGCCGCTTGCACCTGGTAGGGGCCGGGCTTGCGATGGCGCAGCGCCTTGTCGACCAGCGCCAGCCCCTCATCGATCATCTTGCGGCTCCACAGGCTGCGATCCTGGTCTTCGAGCAGCACGATCTCGCCGCTCTCGTCGAAACGGGCCGGTGCGCGCGCATGCTGCAGAAGCAACAGCGCCGTCAGCCCCATGATCTCCGGCTCGGTCTGAAACAGCCGCAGCAACAGCCGTGCCAGCCGGATTGCCTCCTCGCACAGCGGTGCGCGGGCCGGCGCCTCGCCGCTGTTGGTCGAATAGCCCTCGTTGAAGACCAAGTAGACCATGGCGGCGACGGCGGCGAGCCGTTCCGACCGCTCGACCGCGCCCGGCGTCTCGAACGGCACGCCGGCGTCCGCAATGCGCGCCTTGGCGCGAGTGATGCGCTGCTCCATGGCACTTTCGCCAACCAGGAAGGCGCGCGCGATCTGCTTGACCGTAAGACCGGAGACGATGCGCAGCGCCACCGCGATCTGCTGCGTTGCCGGCAGATCAGGATGGCAGCAGATGAACAGCAGCCGCAATATGTCGTCGCGGTAGTGCGCCCCGTCCAGCCGCTCGGCGATATCGCTCTCGGCGTCTTCCAGATCGGAAACCTGGTCTTCCTCCGGCATCGGCGCCTGCTTGGCGCGCTTGCGCACCGCATCGATGCCGCTGTTGCGACCGACGAAGATCAACCAGGCCGCCGGGTCGCGCGGCGGCCCGTTCTGCGGCCAGTTCTTCAGCGCCCTGAGGCACGCGTCCTGGAAAGCTTCCTCCGCCGTATCGAGATCGCGGAAATAACGCAGCAGCGCACCCATGGCCTGCGGGCGGGCGGCGCTGATCGCGGAGCTTATCCAGGCCATTTCGGTCATGCGGAAACCCTTGTTGGGTTAAAGACCGAAACCGGCCGGATTTCATACGACCCACCGCTCGGGTTGACCTCGGAAAGCTCGCGGGCGAACTCCACCGCCTCGTCGAGATCAGCGCATTCGAGCGTGTAGAAGCCGAGAAACTGTTCCTTGGTCTCGGCGAACGGCCCATCGATGACGACCGATTCACCCTTGACCTTTCTCAGGGTCGTCGCGGCGGTCGTCGGCAGAAGCCGTGCCACCGGGCCAAGCCGGCCGGCCTTGGCATATTTTTCCTGAACGCCGAGGATATTGGCCATGACCTCGTCGTCCTGTGCCTTGCTCCAGGAGCAGACGACATCTTCGGAAGCATAGCAGAGGATTGCGTAGAGCATGGCTGGTCCTTTTCTCTGTCAAAGGACGAAACAGTAAGACCGATCCCGACACCACGTCGATAAAAAAATCCAGATGTGGCGGATTTGGCCACGGCCGGCCGCGCTGGTCAGCTTTCTCGCGGTTTCAGCCATCGCAGCACGAGAGCTTCCTCGTCATCGAGACCATCGATTGAGCGTTTGCGTTTGTTGGCTTGCGCCATTTCATTCAGCAACCGCCCCTCGGACCACGCTTCGAAGACCCGCGGGTGGATATAGCATTTGCGGCAGACGGCACGCGTATTGCCCAGCCGCTCGGCAACCTTGTCGATAACGCTGTTCATCGCCCTGTTTCGCTGCGCCCGGCTTTGCGGCAGTTCCGTTTGGGCAAACAGCGACGCGGCGTGAATGGTGCCGCCCCAGGTGCGGAAATGCTTCGAACTGAAGGCGTCACCGACCGCCTCACGGATATAGCGGTTGACGTCCTCGGAGCGGACCGGCCGCCTGTTGCCGTCCTCATCGAGATACTGGAACAGCTTCTGGCCTGGCAGGTCCTGTGCGCCGCGCACAATCCTGGCGATGCGGCGGTCGACCAGCTTCAGCTTCCACTCCTTGCCCGACTTGCCCTTGAAGGCAAAGCGCAGGCTTGAACCGACAATATCCACATGCCGGTCGCGCAACGTGGTCAACCCGAAACTCTTGTTGTCACGGGCGTAGGCGGCATTGCCGACGCGGATCATCGTGTTGTCGAGCAGCCAGACGACCGCGGCGACGACACGCTCGAACGGCAGGCCACGACGGCGCAGATCGCTGTCGATCCTGTGCCGCAGGTCCGGCAGGCTCTCGGCGAAAGCAACCAGGCTCGAATATTTGGCACCATCGCGCTCTTCGGCCCATTGCGGATGATAGCGGTATTGCTTGCGTCCGCGCTGGTCCCTGCCGGTTGCCTGGATATGGCCGTCCGCGTCCGGCGAAATCCACACATCCCTCCAGGCCGGCGGAATGACGATCGCCTCGATGCGGGCCCTGGTAGTGTCCGAAACTGTCCCTCCGTCAGGTCCCTGGTAGGAAAACCCCTTGCCTGTTTTCAGCCGCCGGATACCGGGCTCAGCATCACTGACATAGCTAAGCGACGCATGGTCGGCCGAGCTTTGTGCCCCGTTTTTGGGCGCGCCATCTGGCGACACAGCATCCTGGCCAGCCGGTCGGCTGGGAGACAATCCGGATTTTTGCAACATGTCGGCTCCACGCGAATTCCGTAGATAAGCCACTGGCCGACCGCTGGTTCCACGCGCCGTCCGAAAAGCGTCTCGCGCCGATATCGTGTTGGCTGGCGCCTACAGAGCGCCTTCCAGCTTGATCGGCGGCGCGGACAAACGCCGCCGCGCCGCGAGCTTGAACCTGTAGCGCAGGCAGCGCCAAGCTTCTGAGCGCCGCTTTGGCGCGGCCGCGGCTACCGCCAGGAAGCGCGCCGCGGTGCCCAGATCGCCGCGCGCATAGTGGACCCGGGCGATCTTGAGGGCGACAAGGCCTTCCCTGGCCTTGAGGGCCGACAACGGGATGTTGCAGTCGGTGAGTGTGCGCAGTTCCCGGCGCCAGTCCAGGAAGCGCCGCACCGGGTTGATGGCAAAGCGGTCATCGGAACGTACCGGCGAAACCTCGTAGACCATGACAGGTTGCGAAACCATGGCGAGCGATGCCTTGCTCATCAGCCGTGCCCAGAACAGCGTGTCCTCGTCATAGGCCATTCCGATCGGGAACCGCGTCTCGCCGATCAGGGTCCGCGATGCCAGAACGCTGCCCACGGCGACCGAACGTATGTCGCCTTTGACATAGGCCGAAGCATTTGCCAGGCACGCAGCCTGGTAGCCGTTCGGCATCTTGATCTGCCGGTCCTGGCCGTTCACCCGTCGCCGGTAGGCACCGACGATCATGTCGGCCTCCGGCTGCTCCCGGGCCTTGCGGAGCAGTGCGCGCAACCCGCCCCGCAGATGCAGGTCGTCGGCATCGATCAGGTAGACCCAGGAATAGACCGCTTCGGCCAGCGCCAAATTGCGGGCACCGCCTGCATCGCGGCATTTGGCCGACAGCACGCGCAGCGGCAACGACAGTTGTGCCGCGGCCTCCCGCGCGATGGTTGCCGTCCCATCGGTCGACGCGTCGTCGACCAGCAAGATCTCGCCGATGATCTCGGCCTCGCTGCGTAGCGACGCCAGCGTTGCAGCGATGGTCGCCGCCGCGTTACAGGCAGGAATGACGACGCTGATTGCTCTCAATTACAAACCCTCGCGCCATGCGCTTGAGGATACAACTACCGTCACCCCGAAACGAATACAGACTAGCGGCCGCATCGGTATTTGAGAAGCAGTCTTGTCCATCCCGAATTGCGGCGCAAATACCGCTGCGTGTACGACCTGCTTCAGGCTCTTTCGAGCACGACGGGAATGACGTCGACAGCTTGCTCGCCAACCTGTCCCCCCGTGGTCTTGAGCACGCCGACGATCGGCGCCACGTCCGAATAGTCGCGGCCGTGGCCGACGGTGATATGGTCGTTGCTGGCCCGCATGCCGTTGGTCGGGTCGAATTCCTGCCAGCCTGCATCGCGCCCGCACCAGACCTTGACCCAGGCATGCATGGCATCGGCGCCTTCCAGCCGGGGCTTGCCCTTCGGCGGGATGGTGCGCAAGAAGCCGCTGACATAGCCGGCCGGAATACCGAGCCCGCGCAGGCCGGCGATCATGATGTGCGAAAAGTCCTGGCAGACGCCGCGCTTCAACTTGAAGGCATCACTGGCCCGGGTCCGCACCGTTGTCGCTTCGCCGTCATAGGTGAAATCGCGATGGATGCGATTGCACAGGCTCATGACCGTGCCGGCGGCAGAGCCGGCGATGCTGTCGCGTGCGTAAGCGGTGATCGCATCGTCGATGCCGGCATGGGTGCTGGCCGTCAGGAAATGGTGCGGTGCATCAGGTGCCAGAGACCGCACCGCGGCGAGCTCCTGCCTCAGCCGGGCGATATCGGGCGACACGTCGAGCCCGGGCTCGGGCCGAGACACCGACACGCGGGCGCTCATCCTGATGTCGAGCGCGTCATGCGCGTCGCGAAAGACGATCGAGGTGACATTGTTGCCGAAGAAATCGGAAAAGTCGGAACGCTCGTTGGGTGCCGGCGCAAAGGACAGGGATGCGGCGATGACACGCTGCACGCCCGGTATCGTCGACGGCAGTACGCGCACCTGATGACGACCGCCGCCGGCCGCCGCAGCGTAATCGTAATGCAGATGAAGCCTGATGTCGTAGAGCATGCTTTATCCGAAATAGGCTTTGGCGAGGCTGTTGTAGAGGCCGCCGATTTCATAGGCGAGGTCGTCCAGCGCCTTTGCGGTCATGTCCGAAGGCTCCTTGATGGCGATCTGGGTGTTGAGCTGCAGGATTTCCTTCGCCGCCGGCGACATTTGCCCCTCCCCGCCGAGCGACGGCAACAGGCCGATTTCGGCCTTCAGCCTTTCAAGTTGGAACAGGATGGAGCGCGGGTTAAGCGGATCGAGCGCCAGCAGGTCGATCACCGTGCGCCGACCGGCCTGCACCGGATATTGGCGGCGATGGGTCATCACGCTGTCGCCGATTTCCAGCATCATGTCGAGCGCGCCGTCCGGCGCCTTGGCGCTGGTCAGCCGCGACAGCGTGCGGGAGATCTGGATACCGCGCTCCAGCCGGCGGCCAATCTCGAGGAAGCGCCAACCGGCGAAGCGGTACATGTTCTCGTGCAGCAGGCCGGAAAAGCCGGCGAGCTTACGCAGGATGACTGTCATCGCCCGGGTCGCGTCGTCGCCGGGCGCGACCGTCGTTGCGAACTGATGGATGGTTTTCGACAGGTCCTTCAGCGCCAGCCAGCCATCGGGCGAGAAGCGGTCGCGGATCTGCCCGGCACTGTAGACCGCGCTATCCAGCGTGCCGATCAGCCCTGACGGGATCGCTGTCTCCACATCGATGCCGAAAGGTTCGAGATAATCCCTGATGTCGGCGAGCAGCGGCATATCCGGGTCGGAGGTTTCGGCCAGCCGCACATGGTAGGCGCGCAGGATGCGCACCGTGTCTTCCGAGCGCTCGATATAGCGGCCGAGCCAGGTCAGGTTCTCCGCCGCGCGACTGGGCAGGCTGCCGGGCCTGGTGCGGCTGAAACTGTCGCCTTCTTGCGGCAGCAGCGTCTCGCGCTCCACCGGTTTGTCGCTGACAACCCAGACATCCGCCGCCTGGCCGCCACGCTGCATGGCGATCGCCGTCGGGTCGAGCGACAGGCCGATACGGGCAAAACCGCCCGGCATCACCGTCCAGCCCTCCGGCGTTCGCGCCAGGTAGACGCGCAGGCTCGCTGGCCGCGGCTCCAGCCAGCCGCCGACATAGACGGGCGTCGTCGAAAGCGTCACCGCTTCCTGGCCGACGAAATCGCCGCCATCACGTTCGATGCGCGCCACCAGTTCCGCCCGCTCCCCGGCCGACAGAGCCGAGCCTAGCTTCGTTGAATCGTCGTCCTCGAAGGCAAGCCTCGTCGACAGCGCCGGCCCGATCACCATGCGATCGATATTGGCCAGCACATGCGCGCGCTCGGTAGCTTGCCCGCACCACCATGTCGCGACACTTGGCAGCAGCAATTCCTCGCCACGCAAGGCCCGTGAAATCTTGGGCAGGAAGGCAAGCAGCGCGCGCGTCTCCATCAGGCCAGAGCCCAGCGCATTGACGGTAGCAACCGCGCCCTGGCGGATCGCCTCGACCAGGCCCGGCGTTCCGATCTGCGAATCCGGGCGCAGTTCGAGCGGGTCGGCGAAAGCGGCGTCGAGCCGCCGCCACAACACGCTGATCGGCATCAGGCCGGAAACCGTGCGCACCATCAGCCGGCTGTCGGAGACGGTCAAATCCTCGCCTTCGAGCAGCATGATGCCGAGGTAGCGGGCGATGTAGGCGTGTTCGTAATAGGTTTCGTTGAGCGGCCCCGGCGTCAGGATGGCGACGCGGCCGTCGGTCTCCTTGGCCATGCCGATCAACGCATCGCGAAAACGGCGGAAAAAGCCGGCAAGGCGGTGCACATGCATCTCGCCATAGATGTCGGACAGCGCGCGTGTGGTGGCGACGCGGTTTTCCAGTGCGAAACCGGCGCCGGACGGCGCCTGCGTGCGATCGCCCAGCACCCACCACTGGCCGTCAGGTCCACGGCCGAGCTCGAAGGCGCAGAAATGCAGGAAGTGGCCGCCGGCCGGCCTGGTGCCGACGACAGGCCGCAAATATTCGGGGCTGGCGGCGATCAATCCCGCCGGCAGGATGCCTTTCTCGACCAGCCGGTTCGGCCCGTAGATATCGGCGATGGTTTCCTCGAACAGTTCGGCGCGCTGCACGAGGCCGGCGCTGATCGCCGCCCACTCGCTCTCCTCGATGAGAACCGGGACATGCGCCAGCGGCCATTCGCGCTCATTGGCACCGGCCTTGTCGTAGACGCGGTAATAAACGCCGGCATCGCGCAGATACTGGTCGGCGCGGGCAAAGCGCTGGCCGAGCTTTTCAGCGCCGAGTTCCTCGAGCGCCTCGACAAAATGCTTCCAGACCGGGCGAGGATTGCCTGACGCATCGACCATCTCGTCGACGACGCCGTCGATCGGCTGGTAGTGCTCCAGCAGGCTGTGGGTCCGCGGCTTGCCGTGTCCCCTCTTGTGATTCCCCTTTGCCATCGCTGATCAGAGTCTTGCCGGCCGCCGAAGGTCAAGGGTCATCGGGAAATCTTCCGCCGGTTGTTCTTCACGGATCACATAGGCGGATGGCGTATGGCCGCGCGGTTCGAAGCGGGCGAGCCGCCGAGCTTCCGCCTCGTTGCCATTGACCGGAAAGGTGTCGTAATTGCGCCCGCCGGGATGGGCGACATGGTAGACGCAGCCGCCGACCGCACGCCCCGACCAGCGGTCATAGATGTCGAAGACCAGTGGCGTGTTGACCGGCAGCGCCGGATGCAGGCCCGATGCCGGCTGCCAGGCCTTGAAGCGGACACCCGCCACCGCCACTTCGCGATTATCAGTGACCTTCATCGGCACGATGCGGCCGTTGCAGACGACTGCGTGGCGCTCCGGGTTCAGCCCTTCGGTCTTGACCTGCAGCCGTTCGACCGAGGAATCGACGAAGCGCACGGTGCCGCCGATCGCGCCTTGCTCGCCCATCACATGCCACGGCTCCAGCGCCTGGCGCAGCTCCAGCTTGATGCCGGCATGCTGAACCTCGCCGCAGAACGGGAAACGGAATTCGAGCTGGGCGTCGAACCATTCGGGCCTGAATTCGAAGCCGTTGAGCTTGAGGTCGTCGAGCACGTCGAGGAAATCGGCCCAGACATGATGCGGCAGCATGAAACGATCGTGCAGTGAGGTGCCCCAACGCACGAAGCGGCCATCGAGCGGGCCTTTCCACGCACGTGCGATGATGGCGCGCACCAACAGTTGCTGCGCCAGCGACATGCGTGCATTGGGCGGCATCTCGAAGCCGCGGAATTCGACCAGCCCCAGCCGACCGGTCGGTCCGTCCGGCGAAAACAGCTTGTCGATGCAGATTTCCGAACGATGCGTATTGCCGGTGACGTCGGTCAACAAATTGCGGAACAGCCGGTCGACCAGCCATGGCAAGGGTGCGTTGCCCTGGTCTGGATGCGGCACCTGCGCCATCGCGATCTCAAGCTCGTAGAGCGAGTCGTGACGCGCTTCGTCGAAGCGTGGCGCCTGGCTGGTCGGCCCGATGAACAGGCCAGAGAACAGATAGGACAGCGACGGATGGCGCTGCCATTGCAGCACCAGGCTCTTCAACAGGTCCGGCCTTCGCAGGAACGGGCTGTCATTGGGTGTCGCACCGCCGACCACGACATGGTTGCCGCCGCCGGTGCCGGTGTGGCGCCCATCGATCATGAACTTGTCGGCGCCAAGCCGTGTCTGCCGCGCTTCCTCATAGATCGCCGTCGTCGTCGCCACGCAATCCTGCCAGTTGGAAGCAGGATGGATGTTGACCTCGATGACGCCGGGATCAGGCGCAACGCGGATGACGTTGAGGCGCGGATCGTGAGGCGGGCCGTAGCCCTCGATATGCACGGGAAGGCCGATCGCCTTTGCCGCGTTCTCGGCCGCCGCGACCAGTTCGAGATAGTCTTCCAGCGCCTCGACAGGCGGCATGAACACGCACAGCCGCCCGTCGCGCGGTTCGACCGAAAGCGCGGTGCGCACAGCGCCGCCAATCTCGGTGATCTCCTGCTCGACCCGCTCCTGCTGGCCGGTCGCAGCGGTGAACGATGCCGCCTGCTGGCGGCGCGCCATCTCGTCGGCGCCTTCGAGTTCGGCTGGAGTCGGTCCGGCCAGTATGGCTTCACGCGCGGGCAGCGGGCCGCGTGGTAGCGACGGGTCGACCGGCACGATATAGGGGAATTGCTCGGGCGGCACATAGGGCAACGTGCCGAGCGGCAGCCGGTAGCCGACCGGTGAATCGCCTGGCACCAGGAACAGCCGGCCGCGCCGCGTCTTCCATTTTTCCGAGCGCCAGCGCGGATCCGATGCCTGGCTGTTCCAGCGCTGGACGGGCAGCACATAGCCGGACGGTTTGGTCAGCCCGCGTTCGAACACTTTCGCCATGCGGCTGCGTTCTTCCGGATCCTCCAGCCTGGAGTTGGACGGATCGACATTGTCGGGCAGCTTGCCTTCCTTGAGCAGCCATTCGGCCGGATCCTCATAGGCTTCGCTGACCATGGCCTTGTCGATGCCGAGTTCGCCGGCAATCGCGGTGAGCAGGCTTTCGGCCTGCTTCGGGCCGATATCGGCCTCGCTCTTTTCGCGTGCGATCAGCGACGGATCGCTCCACACCGGCTGGCCGTCGGCACGCCAGTAGAGCGAAAAGGTCCAGCGCGGCAGGCTTTCGCCCGGATACCATTTGCCCTGGCCGTAATGGAGAAAGCCGCCGGGCGCGAAGCGCTCGCGCAGTTTACGGATCAGTTCGTCCGCCTTTTCACGCTTGGTGGGACCGACGGCGGCGGTGTTCCACTCGGCCGACTCGAAATCGTCGACCGACACGAAAGTCGGCTCGCCGCCCATCGTCAGCCGCACGTCGCCGGCAGCAAGCGCTGCATCGACCTTGTTGCCCAACGCGTCGAGCGCCTGCCAGCTTTCGTCCGAAAACGGCTTGGTGATGCGCGGATGCTCGGCGATGCGGTCGACCCGCATCTCGAAGCCGAATTCGACATTGGCGAAGCTCGCCATGCCGGAAATCGGGGCCGCGTTGCGGAAATGCGGCGTGGCGGCCAGCGGCACATGGCTCTCGCCGGTGAGCAGGCCCGAGGTCGGATCGAAGCCTATCCAGCCGGCGCCGGGAAGATAGACCTCGCACCACGCATGCAGATCGGTGAAGTCTGTCGCCGTTCCCGGCGGACCGTCCAGCGCCACCAGATCGGGCTTCAACTGGACCAGATAGCCGGAAACGAAGCGTGCCGCGATACCGAGATTGCGTAGGATCTGCACCAGCAGCCAGCTCGAATCCCGGCAAGACCCCTTTTTCGCGGCCAAGGTCTCTTCCGGCGAGAACACCCCGGTTTCCATGCGCACGATATAGGCAATCTCGCGCTGCAGCCGCGCATTGAGGTCGACCAGGAAATTGACGGTGTTGGCTGCGCTGCGATCGATGGTCTTCAGCAGCGCCGACAGCAGCGGTCCCGCCGGTTCCGGGGTGCGATAGATGGCGAGATCGTCGCGGATTTCTTCCGGATACTCGAACGGAAACGCCTCGGCCGACGGCTCGACGAAGAAATCAAACGGGTTGTAGACCGTCATGTCGGCGACGAGGTCGACCTCGATCTTCAACTCCGTCACCGGCTCCGGAAAGACGAAGCGGGCGAGGAAATTGCCGTAAGGATCCTGCTGCAGATTGACGAAATGGTTCGCCGGCTCGACCTTGAGCGAATGACTGAGCACCTTGGTGCGGGAATGCGGCGCCGGCTGCAGCCTGATGATCTGGGGCCCGAGAACCACCGGCCGGTCATATTTGTAATGGGTCAGGTGATAGACGGCTGCCAGAATTGCCATGAAGCCCCGGAATTCAGCGTTTCAACGATTTCGCCGAACCCTGACACATCAGGCCGCCATTCTCCAAGCAGAGATGTTGCGGTGCACCTAATTTAAGCAACGGTTGCCGGCTCAGAAAAACGCCTGTATCCCCGTCTGCGCCCTTCCCAGGATCAGCGCATGCACGTCATGCGTGCCTTCATAGGTGTTGACCGTCTCCAGGTTCTGCGCGTGGCGCATGACGTGGTAGCCGATCTGGATGCCGTTACCGCCATGCATGTCGCGGGCCTGGCGGGCGATGTCGAGCGCCTTGCCGCAATTGTTGCGCTTGACGATCGAGATCATTTCCGGCGCCATCTTGCCTTCATCGAGCAACCGCCCGACGCGCAATGATGCCTGCAGCCCAAGCGCGATCTCGGTCTGCATATCCGCCAGCTTCTTCTGGTAGAGCTGCGTTCCGGCCAGCGGCTTGCCGAACTGCTTGCGGTCGAGCCCGTATTGGCGGGCGCGGTGCCAGCAATCCTCGGCGGCGCCCATCGAGCCCCAGGAAATGCCGAAGCGAGCCCGGTTGAGGCATCCGAACGGTCCGCCAAGGCCCTTTGCGTTGGGCAGCAGCGCGTCCTCGCCGACCTCCACGCCTTCCATCACCACTTCGCCGGTGATCGACGCCCGCAGCGACAGCTTGCCGCCGATCTTCGGCGCCGAAAGCCCCTCCATGCCCTTTTCCAGCACGAAGCCACGGATCTCGTCCTTGCCGTTCTCGCCCTTCAGCTTCGCCCAGACGACGAACACGTCGGCGACCGGCGCGTTGGAAATCCACATCTTCGAACCGGACAGCTTGTAGCCGTTGGCTGTCCTCTCGGCGCGTGTCTTCATGCCGCCCGGATCGGAGCCGGCATCCGGCTCGGTCAGGCCGAAACAGCCGATCCACTCGCCGCTGGCAAGCTTGGGCAGGTACTTCTTGCGCTGCTCGTCCGAGCCATAGGCGTAGATCGGATACATCACCAGAGACGACTGCACTGACATCATCGAACGATAGCCGGAATCGACGCGCTCCACCTCGCGCGCCACCAGCCCGTAGGTCACATAATTAGCGCCAAGCCCGCCGAACTCCTCGGGGATATTGATGCCGAGCAGGCCGGCCTCGCCCATTTCGCGGAAGATCGCGGTGTCGAAAGTCTCGTTGAGGTAGGCGTCCTCGATCCGCGGCGCCAGTCTGTCGGCGGCGAAGGCCGCCGCACCGTCGCGCACCATGCGCTCGTCTTCCGAAAGCTGGCCCTCGATCAGGAACGGATCTTCCCAGACGAATGCATTCTTGTCGGCGGCCATGGCGTTCTCCCAACCAAGTGCATGTCGCTCAAAACGATGACATGCATGAAGCAAAATCTTGGCCCGTTCTATCGGCCTGCGCCTCGAAAAAATCAAACGAAATTGATTCACCGATCAATGAGCTATAGGAATGGATCATGAGTGTCCAACGCCGCCTTTTGCCCAACATAAGCGCCCTTGCCGCCTTCGAGGCTGTGGCCCGGCTGGGCAGTTTCACCGCCGCCGCCCAGGAACTCGATCTGACCCAGGGCGCGGTCAGTCGGCAGGTCAGGCTTCTTGAAGATCAATTCGGCCGCCGGCTGTTCGAACGCGACAGCCGCAATGTCAGGCTGTCGACATCGGGCGAAATCTACGCCGAGGCGGTGCGTTCGGCACTTGGGCAATTGCGTGATGCAGCCCTTGGATTGATGAGCAATCGGCATAGTGGCATCCTGAACCTTGCCATTCTGCCGACCTTCGGCACGCGCTGGCTGATGCCGATGATCCCCGATTTCGTCGAAAACAATCCCGATATCACCATCAATTTCGTCACCCGCATCGGCCGCTTCGACTTCGCCAGGGAGAGGCTGGATGCCGCCATCCACTATGGCCTGCCGGACTGGCCTGAGGCCGACTCGACACTGTTGGTGCGCGAAACGGTGGCGCCGGTCGTGTCGCCCGAATTCCTCGCCGGCCGCGCCATCGCCACACCGGCCGATATCGGCCGGTTGCCGCTGCTGCATATGGCGACGCGCCCTGGCGCGTGGACGGAATGGTTCGAGCATCAGGGCCTGAGCGCACCGACGGGGCCCGGCATGCAGTTCGAGCAGTTCGGCACCGCCGCCCAGGCCTGCATGGCGGGGCTCGGTGTGGCGCTGCTACCGCTGATCCTCATTGCAGGCGAATTGCAGCGCGGCCAATTGGTGCCGGCGCCAGGCCAGCCCATGCAAAGCCGCACCGCCTACTATCTCGTCGTCCCACACGACAAGCGCGGCCATCCGCCAGTCGCCAGTTTTCGCGACTGGCTGCTGGGCCAGGTCGAGAAGGAGCCGGCCGTTCTGGCGTGGTAACTACTTCCGCTTCAGCGCATCCGCCAGCGCCGCGCCGAACGCGCCTTGCTGTGCCGGCCGCTCCGGCTGGCGCTGAGGCGCCGGCGAACGCGGTGCCGGCCTGCCGCCTCCGGTATCGCGCGGCCCACCTTTCGACGCGCCCCCTTCGCCACCATCCTTGCGCATGGATAGCGCGATGCGCTTGCGCTTGATGTCGACATCAACGACGCGCACCTTCACCACATCGCCGGCCTTGACCACCTCGTGCGCGTCCTTGATGAACCGGTCGGCCAGCTGAGAGACATGCACCAGCCCGTCCTGATGGACACCGATGTCGACGAAGGCGCCGAAGGCGGCGACATTGGTGACGGTGCCTTCCAGCAGCATGCCGGGCTTCAGATCCTTGATATCGTCGATGCCGTCGGCAAACGTCGCCGTCTTGAAGCCCGGACGTGGGTCGCGGCCCGGCTTTTCCAGCTCTGCCAGGATATCGCGTACCGTTGGCAGGCCGAAACGCTCATCGACGAAAACGCGCGGATCGAGCGCCTTGAGTGCTGCACTGTCGCCCATCAACGACCGCACATCGCGCCCGCAGGCGGCGACGATCTTCTTGGCCACGCCATAGGCCTCCGGATGCACCGACGAGGCATCGAGCGGCTCGCTGCCATTGGCAATGCGCAGGAAGCCGGCGGATTGTTCGAATGCGCGAGGTCCGAGCCGCGGCACCTTGAGCAGGTCTTTGCGGCTGGCGAAGGGGCCGGTCGCATCGCGATGCGCGACGATCGCGTCGGCCAGAGACGCGCCGAGACCTGAAACGCGCGCCAGCAGCGGCGCCGAGGCGGTGTTGAGATCGACGCCGACGGCGTTGACCGCGTCTTCCACCACCGCTTCCAGCGAGCGGCCGAGACGGTACTGGTCGACATCATGCTGGTACTGGCCGACGCCGATCGATTTGGGCTCGATCTTGACCAATTCGGCCAGCGGATCCTGCAGCCGCCGGGCAATCGACACAGCGCCGCGCAACGACACGTCGAGGCCAGGGAATTCCGCCGCCGCCGTCGCCGATGCCGAATAGACCGAGGCGCCGGCCTCGCTGACGATCACCTTCAGCGGCTTCGGCCCACCATCCGCCGGCATGTCGGACAGCATGTCGGCGACCAGCCTTTCCGTCTCGCGGCTACCAGTGCCGTTGCCGATCGAAATCAGCTCGACCTTGTGCAAGCGGATGAGCTTGGCGAGTTCCGCCTGCGTGCCACGCACATCGTTCCTGGGCGGAAATGGATAGACCGTCGTTGTTGTCAGCACCTTGCCGGTGCCGTCGACCACCGCCACCTTGACGCCGGTGCGGATGCCGGGGTCGAGCCCCATCGTCGCGCGCGAACCGGCGGGAGCGGCTAGCAGCAAATCCTTGAGGTTTCGGGCAAAGACGTGGATCGCTTCCTCTTCTGCCCGCTCGCGCAGGTCGCGCATCAAATCGAGTGTCAGGTGTAGTGACAGTTTTATGCGCCAGGTCCAGCCGGCGACGTCCATCAGCCAGCGGTCGCCGGGCAGGCTGCCGCCGATGGCATAGGCATTGGCGATCATCCGCTCGACCGGCTTCACCGGCGAGGTGTCATCGGCATCGACCTCGATGTCGAGCGACAGCACTTCCTCGTTGCGGCCGCGCAGCATCGCCAGCGCGCGGTGGCTCGGCACATTTGTCCAGCGCTCGACATGGTCGAAATAATCGGAGAACTTCGCGCCGGCCTCCTGCTTGCCGTCGACCACCCTGGCCCGCATGAAGGCGCGCTCCTTCATGTAGCTGCGCAATTTTCCGACCAGATCGGCATTCTCGGCGAATTGTTCCGACAGGATGTCGCGCGCCCCTTCGAGCGCCGCCTTGGTATCGGCCACCTCTTCGCTGACATAGGCCAGCGCCAGTTCGGCAGGCACCAATGAGCGGTTCGCCAAGATGGCCTCGGCCAGCGGCCCCAGCCCGCGTTCCCTGGCGATCTCGGCCTTGGTCCGGCGCTTGGGCTTGTAGGGCAGGTAGATATCTTCCAGCTCAGCCTTGGTGGTGGCGGCGACGATCTTGCCTTCAAGCTCCTCGGTCAGCTTACCCTGTTCGCGGATCGAGCCAAGGATGGTGTCGCGGCGCGCGTCGAGCTCGCGCAGATAGGCAAGCCGTTCGGCAAGATTGCGCAATTGCGTGTCGTCCAGGCCGCCGGTGACTTCCTTGCGGTAGCGCGCCACGAACGGCACTGTCGCGCCCTCATCGAGCAGTTCGATCGCCGCGGCCGCCTGTTCGGGCCGCGCGCTGATCTCGGCCGCGATGATGGCTGCGATGCGCTTGATGTCGGATGCCATGTCGTTCCTGCTCTCATCCAAAGAGCGGCGACCATAGGCGCAGACGTCCGGCCCGCCAACCGCCGCGCTTCGATCAGCCCGGCGGGTCCACAGGAAAGCGTGCGCTAATGTGACGGCTCGGGCCCGGTCTAGACCATGCGGCTGAGCGCCTCGAAGAAGGCGACGATCTCGACATCGAGCGGATCGTCGACCGGCTCGGGCTGCGACGACATCTTGGCGATCACCACTTCGGTCCTTGGATCGACATACAGCCACTGACCATGGATGCCGATGCCGCAATAGGCGCCGCTCGGCAAACCGGTCTGGTACCATTTGTTGCGGTAACGGCCTTTGGGAAACAGCGGCAGCATCGCGCCGCGCTGCCAGGCGTCCGCACTGCCGCCAGTGCTGGTCGTGTCGCGTACCCACACCTCGGGCACGATGCGGCGGCCATTGGCCACCCCGCCTTGCCGCATCATCTCGCCAACACGCGCCAAGTCGCGCGGCGTCACCGAAATGCCGCCGGCAGTGCGCGCCGTGCCCTCCATGTCGACGCCGATCGAGGCTTCGCTGACAGCGCCGAGCGGCAGCCACAGCTTCTCGCGCATCAGGTCGCTGAACCGCTGGCCCGACGCGCGCTCGAGCAGCAGGCCGAGCAGGTCGGAATTCGGCGAGCGGTAGCGGAAGGTCTGGCCATGCGGCTCTGCAAGGCGTTGCAAGGTCAAAATGAATTCGCGCAGGCTCTCCGTGCCGCCGCCCGGATTCCACAGCGTGGCGCGACGATAGCGGGCGAAAGCGCTCTCCGGATCGAGATAGGCCTCCTCGAAATCGAGGCTGACGCTCATGTCGAGCACATGCCGCACGCTCGCATCGCCATAGGCAGAGCCGGCGGCTTCAGGGATGTAGGCCGTCACCGGCGCTTCCGGGTCGAACACCCCCTCGCCTTGCAATATGCCGGCGATGATGGCTGTCACCGACTTGCTGATCGAGAAGATGATGTGGCGGGCGCCGAAATCCATATGCGGGGCGAACCAGTCGCCGACGATCTTGCCGCCTTTCATCACCGTCAGTGCGTCGGTGCTCGAACGTGCGAGAAATTCAGCCACCGTCTCCGGTGTGCCGGCGATCACGACCTTTTCGCCGAGTAGGCCGCCCATATCGCGCACGGGGGTTTCGACAACGCCCGACGCCGCCGCCACGCGGGCGGTCGGCACCAGTTCGCCGAGATTCTGGAACGACCACCGATTGAACGGGTTCTCGCGCCAGTTGGCGAGCACCACCTGGTTGCGCCGGAAGCCATAGCGGGTCTCGAACACGGTCTTGCCGGTCATGGCGTTTCCTTCCGGGTCGTTTCTTCTTTGTGGGGCTCAGCGAAGTGCCGTGGCGATAGCGTGCACGGCCTTCAGCGTCGCTATGGAATAGGCACCATTGGCGAAATCCGGCCAGGTCGAAAGCTTCACCACGACCATTCCGGTGTTCCAGTCGATATGGATCATCTGACCGAACACGCCGCGGCACATCAGTGCGCGCGAGCGCGGGTCCTCGATCCAGAACTGGTTGCGATAGCTGCCCTCCGGCAGACTGGGGCTGAAGTCAGGCCCATGCCTGCCGTTGCGTGTTGCCTCGATCCAGTCGGCCGGCACGACGCTGCCACCATTGTCGAGGATCATCTGGCCGAAGCGGCCATAGTCGCGCAGCGTCGCGTTGAAGCCGCCATCCGCCACCGCATAGCCGGCGCTATCGACCGTGAAGCAGGCGCTTTCATCAGCGCCGAGCTTTTGCCAGAGTTCTTCCGAAACCAGCTGCGGAAGCCGTTTGCCCGTCACCCGTTCCATGATGAAGGCAAGCACGTCGGTCTCGATCGAGCGGTATTCGAATTGGGCACCATGCGGGCGGATCGTTTCCTTCAAGCCCAGGATCAGCTCGAACATGTGCGATGGCCAGCGAAAGGCCGGATCGCTGCCCGGCGGCACCGGCTTCCAGCCGGTGGCGACATCGACCTGGCCAATGTCCGAATAGCGGTCGGTGTATTCCTCGGAGAAGCGGACGCCGCTGGTCATGTCCAGCACATGCTGCACACTGGCGCCGGCCCAGCCGGTAACGCCGAGCTCCGGCAGGTAGTCCGTTACCGGTCTGGCCGGATCGATCAGGCCGCGCCCAACCAGTATGCCGAACACCGAACCGGTAAGGGACTTCGCCATTGACTGCGACAGGTGCAGCGTGCGCTCATCCATGCCGTTGAAGTAGCGCTCATAGGCGACCTTGCCGTCCTTGAGCACCAGGAAGCCGTCCGTATAGGTCTCGTCGAGCAGCCCGGCGAGCGTCGTCGGCGCGCCTGTGCTGTCCTCGACCGTCAGCCCGTCGAGATCGGCCTCGGCGCGTTCGAAGCGGTGGCGATGGCCATTGCCGCGCCAGACTTCGGCGGTCGGCAGAATTTCACGGATGTTCTGGAACGCCCAGCGGTTCCACGGCGGCCGGTCCCAGTCGAGCTTCGGCGGTACCATGGCGGGCGGCGAGCCCTGCATGATCGGCGGCCGCGGATCGGAATTGCGATAGGAGTCCATGACGGCCGAGTCCTTTGAACATGAAAACGGACCCGGCGGCGTGTGCCGCCGGGTCCGTCGAACCCAGTTTATTTCTGCAACTCGGTCCAGATCTTGGTGTAAATTTCCTGGGTCTCCGGCGAGCACATCTGCTGCAGCTCGCCACGTGGCTTGTCCGCGGCCGGAATGATGACTTCGGGCGCGTCCTTCATGTCGGCCGGCATGTACTTGTCCGAGCCGGTGATGGCATTGGCGTAGCGATGGAAGGCCGAGAGACCTGCCGCGTTTTCCGGGTCCATGATGAAGTTCTGGAAAAGCTTGGCGTTCTCGACGTTCTTGGCTTCCTTAAGAACGACGACGTTGTCGCTCCACAGGCCGAAGCCTTCTTTCGGATAGTTGTAGTGGATGGCCGGGTTGGCCAGCCGCTGGCGCAGCGCCGAGCCGTTCCAATCGCTGGTCGCCTTGAAGTCGCCGGCGCCCATCTTCTCGATGGTGTTGTATTCCATCGCGATCCAGTTCGGCTTGGCCGCCACCAACAGGTCGCGCACCTTCTTCAGCACCGCCTTGTCGTCGGTGCATTGCTGGCCGCCGACATACTTGATCGCGGCGAACATCACATCGCCCATCTCCGGAACGACATTGACCTTGCCCTTGAGCTCGTCAGGCGTGTTGAAGATGATACCCCAGCTATCGGCCGGCCCCTTGTAGGCATCGGTGTTGACGACCACGCCGATCGTGCCCCACGCCCATGGAACACTGTATTTGCGACCCGGATCGAAATCGGGATTGGCCCATTCCGGCGCCACGTTCTTGAAGTTTTCCATCTTGCCAGGATCGGTCTCCTGGATGAGGCCTTCCTTGATCCAGATCGGCACGTAGGTCTGCGACGGCACCGCAATGTCGAAGCCGGTGCCTCCCTGGCGAACCTTGGCCAGCGCGGTGTCGTTGGAATCGTAGTCGGTGATGGTCACTTTGACGTTGTATTTGGCCTCGAACTTCTTGATCACGTCGGGGCTGGTGTAGTTGCCCCAATTGTAGATGTTGAGCACGCCGTCGGCGCGGGCCAGGCCCGTCGAGGCGAGCAACGCCAACCCCATGGCGGTTGCTGTTGTCTTCCAGTTCATGGTTTTAACTCCCATTTTTCGGTTCAGTCTCGTTTCCTGCTGACGAAGAAAAACAACGTGACGATCGCGACCGAAAGCAGCAGGAAGGCGGTCGATATCGCGTTGATCTCGGGTGTGATGCCGCGGCGGATCTGGCCGAGCATGTAGGTGGGCAGCGTGTCCTGGCCGCCTGATTTGACGAACTCGGTGATGACGACGTCGTCGAGCGAGATGACGAAGGCCAGCATCAGCCCGGCCAGGATGCCAGGCCACAGAAGCGGCAGCGTGATGCGCCGGAAAGCCTTCCAGGGCGTCGCGTAGAGGTCGGCTGCGGCACGCTCCAGCGTCAGGTCCATATTCTCAAGCCGCGCCCGGATCGGCAAATAGGCAAAGGGAATGCAGAACGCCGTGTGCGCGGCGACCAGATAGCCGATGCCGGAATAGCCGGTGAAGATCTTGATGCGCGAGAAGAAGATCAGCAGCGCCACGCCGGTGACGATCTCGGGCACCATCAGCGGCTGGTTGATCGCCGCATATTTGAAGGTGAGGCCGGGATAGGGCGCGGTGCGGGTGGTGGCGAGCGCCGCCATGGTGGCAAAGATCGTGGAGAGCACCGCCGCGATGGAGCCAATCTGGAAGGAACGCAGCGTGGCATCGACGACCTGCGTGTTCTGCCATGCCGACTGAAACCATTTCAGCGAAAAGCCGCCCCATTCGGAGGTCGAGCTCGCCGCGTTGAAGGCATAGATGACCAGCACGATGATCGGCAGATACAGCACGATAAAGCAGGTTGCGGCGATCGCGGTGAATCCTGGCTGGTGCTTGATGGAAAAGTTCTTAGCCATGACGCACCCCCGATCTTCCGGCATTGCGCACATAGGCAAGCAGCGCCACCATGACGATGATCATGACGGCGATCGACAGCGCCGAGCCGAGTGGCCAGTTGCGACCCTGCCCGAACTGCAATTCGATCAGGTTGGACAGCATCATGTTCTTGCCGCCGCCAAGAACGCTCGGTGTCACATAGGCGCCAAGTGCTGGAATGAAGACCAGTATGGAGCCGGCGATGACACCCGGCTTGACCAGCGGAAAGATGATCCGCCGCAGCACCTGGAAGCGCGACGCGTAAAGGTCGTACCCCGCCTCGACCAACCGGAAATCGAGCTTTTCCATGCTGGCATAGATCGGCAGCACCATCAGCGGCAGGTAGACATAGGCCATGCCGATCAGGATCGCCGTGTCGGTGTAGAGTATCTGGATGGGCGCCGAGATGATGCCGAGCTTGAGCAGGATCGTGTTGATGATGCCTTCGTTGCGGATGATCTGCAGCACCGCGAAGGTGCGGATCAGGAGGTTGGTCCAGAACGGAATGGTGATCAGGAACAGCCAGAGATCGCGGGTCTTTTCGCTGCGCGTCGCCATGAAATAGGCGGTCGGGAAACCAAGCACCAAAGTGGCGATCGTCGTCACCACCGAGAGCTTGATCGAGCGCAGGAAGATGGTGACGTGGGCGGCGGCGATCGAAAGCGTGTCGTCGAAGATATCGCGTTCCAGAAACACCGATATCCAGGCTTCCGGCGAGAACTGCCACTTCACGTCGCCATAGGAGCCTGGCGTCAGGAACGAGTAGACGAGCACGATCAGCAAGGGGCCGGTCGCGGCGAGGAAAATGACCAGCAGCGCTGGCGCTGACAAAAGCCAGCGGTCACGGACATCGCGCCGCTCCGCTGCCTTGGCGACTTCTTCCGCGGTCGCCATCGTCAGTCCTTCAGGACCTGAGCGGCATCGCTGCCGATGAGGATGCCGACTGCGTCGCCCTTCTCGAAACCGCAGCCCGCGCTGCGCGTGTTCTGCTGGCGTACGGTGAAGAGTTCGCCACTGTCGAGATGAACATGGATGTGGGTGTCGGTGCCGAAATAGACGATGTTTTCGACCGTCCCCGACAGTTCGCCCTTGGCCTTGGTCAGCTTGGCGTGTTCGGGCCGAACCACCACCGTGGCGTTGGGTTTGGGCTGGAAACTCTGGGCCACGGTCGCCTCGATGGTCGCACCGGATTTGAGCGTGGCGCGCGCCTTGCCGTTGGCCATCTCGCTGATGGCGGCGGTGAGGAAGTTGGTTTCACCGATGAAGTCGGCGACGAAGCGCTCCGCCGGCTTGTCGTAGATATCCCAGGGCGAACCGACCTGCAGGATCTTGCCCGATGACATCACCGCGATGCGGTCTGACATGGTCAGCGCTTCTTCCTGGTCGTGGGTGACGAAGATGAAGGTGATACCGGTCTCGTGCTGCAGCCGTTTCAACTCGATCTGCATCTCCTTGCGCAGCTTGTAGTCAAGCGCCGACAGCGGCTCATCGAGCAAAAGCACCTTCGGCTGCGGCGCCAAAGCGCGGGCCAAAGCCACGCGCTGCTGCTGGCCGCCGGAGATCTGGCTGGTGCGACGACCAGCGAGTGCCTCCATCTTGACCAGCTTCAGCATCTCGGCGACGCGCGCCTTGATCTCCGCCTTCGGCTTGCCCAGCATTTCCAGGCCAAAGCCGATATTGTCGGCGACCGTCATGTGCGGGAACAGCGCATAGGACTGGAAAACGGTGTTAACCGGCCGCTTGAAGGGCGGCAGCGGCGCGATGTCCTGGCCGTAGAGCAGGATTTCACCGGCGGTTGGAAAGTCGAAGCCGGCGATCAGCCTGAGCAACGTCGTCTTGCCGCAGCCGGATGGCCCCAGCAACGTGAAGAATTCGTTCTCCCGGATAGATACCGAGACCGTGTCGAGGGCAGCTACCTGCCCCTCACCTGATCCGAAAATTTTGCTGACGTTTACTACTTCAATCGCATTCCGATCCGGTTTGTCCGGCACGATTACGCCTCACTGTTGACCCCGCTCTTGCTGGCGGAGCTCTTCCCCTGTTCGATGTGACCACATGGCCGGTGGGTTGGCAAGCCCGGCATTGGGTCACAGTTCAATCAGTCATTGAGGCCTGCAAGCCCCATGCCATAGTCAGGCCTGATAGGTGACCTTGCCGCCGCAAATCGTCGTCACCGGCCGCACCTTGTGCAGGTCGGCCGGGGCGGTGTTCTCGATATCCATCGACAAAACCACCAGATCGGCCATGTAGCCTGACTTCAGCGTGCCCTTGCGGTGCTCGGCGAATTCGGCGTAGGCGCCCTCGATCGTGTAACCGGCGATCGCTTCATGCAGTGAGAAACTCTGGTCCGGGTCGCTTTCTGCCCACGGTTTGCGCAACACTGCCGCCTGAATGCCCAGGATCGGATCGATCGGCGACACCGGCCAATCGGATGCGAAGACGACATGCGCGCCGGCATCCTTCAAGGTCCGCCAGGCATAGCTCAGCGGCCAGCGCGCCGGCCCGATGCGCGATACCGTCGGCTCCAGCGGAAAATCCATTGCGCCGGGCGGATGCGGCGGTTGCATGGAGGCAATGACGCCGAGTTCGGCGAAACGCGGCACATCAGCGGTGGTGGTGACCTCGATGTGCTCGACGCGGTGACGGCTGTCGCGCTTGCCGTTCGCCTTCTGCGCCGCCTCATAACCGTCGAGCACCGCGCGCACCGCGCCGTCGCCGATCGAGTGCACGGCGATCTGCAACCCGCGTCTGTCGACCGCGACGGCTAGATCGATGAATTGTTGCGGCGTGAACAGCGGCTCGCCAACCCAGTCCGGGCGGTCGGCATAGGGCTCGACCATGACAGCTGTCCAGGAATCGAGAACGCCGTCGTAGAACACCTTGACCATGCCCGACGACAGCCATTCGCTGTTGTAGCGTTCGGCCATATCGGACGCCTTGTCGAGCATGTCGAGCGTCATGAAATTCTTGTAGTGGAACGGGATCTTGACGCGGCAGGGCAAACCTTCCTCGGCGTCGATCTCGGCCAGCAGCTCAAGTTGATAGAGATTGCCGTCCATGTTCTGGATCGAGGTGATGCCGTGGCGGGCGCACCAGGCGAGCCCGCGCCGCATGATGTCGCGGTCGGCGTCCCGCTCGGCCGTCGTCGGCATCGGGTCCGGCTCGCCGCCGGTCGACAGCCCCAGCCGCACCCGGCCTTCGCCGGCAAGGTCGAGCACCGGGCCAAAGGCCTCGCCTTCGCGCAATTCACCCGCGGCCAGTCCGTCGTCGCCCATGACGATCTCATTGCCAGGGCCGAGCGTGCGCCCCTGCAGGATGCCGGCCATTTCCAGCGCCTTGGTGTTGGCCCACATGGTGTGATGGTCGGGCGCCGCCATGCAGAACGGTCGATCGGGCAAAATGGCGTCGAGGTGATGGCGCGTCACGCGCTCGCTGCCGAGCACGGTGTAGTCGACGCCTTGGCCGACCAGCATCGTCGCGTCGGGCCGGGTCGGCGCATAGCCGCGGATCGCCTTCTGCAGCGCCTCGAAGCCATGAATACCGGTGAGTTGAAGGTGGGCAAGTTCAGCCCCGCCCGAAAACAGATGCATATGGGCTTCGATGAACCCCGGGACCACCGAACCGCCCTTGGCGTCGATCACCTTGGTGGCCGGTCCCTTGAACTCTTCGATGGAGGCGCGGCTGCCGATGGCGATGATGGCGCCGTCCTTGACGGCGACGGCCTCGGCGGCGGGATTGTCGTCGTCCATGGTCCGTACACGACCGTTGATGACGATCAGATCCGCATTGTGACCCGCACCTGTGACAGACATCGCGACTCCGCGCTTTTGACGACTGACTGGGACCGACAACCCCTCATGTCCAACGACCTGCCACTCCACCGGAGCGGCGCCATGGGACGAAAAAGAATGCCAGCGCGCTGTCTTGGAAATTCCCCTTGTCATCCCAAGAGGCAGCGTGGATAAAGAATGCGACTGATTATTCGCGTTTGTCAACATACCGAATCTGGAATGTATTGTGGACAGCAAGCTCCCACCATGTTGAGACCAGGCGGGGAACGAGGACATCGGACAGTGAAGCGCAGTCTCGACCGCAAAACCAGGATAGCGCTCGAACCGCGCAAACAGCCGCGGCAACAACGTTCCAGCAAGGTGGTCGACCGGATTCTCGACGCAGCGCTGGTTTTGACGCGCGAGCAAGGAACCAAGACGCCGACGACGCTCGCCATTGCGCAGCGCGCAGGCTTGTCAGTTGGTTCGATCTACCAATACTTTCCCAACAAGGAAGCCATTCTTCTGGACCTCGCCCGGCGCTGGCTGTCATCCTTTCCCGAGGTGATCGCCAAGCGTATCAAGGTCGCCCCGCCCACCAATCGTGAAGAGTTTCGGCAGGAAGTGCGCAGGCTCTTCACCGACACGTCCAGGCTCTACCTGGAAAACGCCACCCTGATGCCGGTGATCGAGGCCATTTCAGGCAACGCGGACCTCAGGCCGATCCAGAACGAATATGACGACCAGATCATCGCCCTCTACGCCGCATGGCTGCAGCATGTGAACCCGGCACTTGAAGACAAGATCGCCAGCCGGCTCGGTGTGCTGATGATGGAGGTCGGACACGTTTGCCGGCTTGTGGGGCTGAAAAAGGATCGCAGGACGTTCGACCTCATCGAGGACGATGTGGAAACCATGTGGCTCGCTCTGGTGAGCCCTTATCTCAATCTTGAATCTTGACTGATTTCACACTTCGAGAGGAATTTATGAAGACTGTTTTCTCCCCCCTGCACGCCGGCCATGCCGGCCAAATGGAACTGGTCACATCGGCCATCGTGCCGGGCTTCGAAAAGCCATCCAGGGCCGAATTCATCAAGGCACAGGTCGAAAGCGAGAAACTGGGTCCCATCATCGCGCCGCACGAACATGACCTCGCCGCCGCCAAGCGTATCCACAAATCAGACTATATCGACTTCCTCCCGACGGTCTGGCCGCAATGGCTGGAAGCAGGCCTCACGGGCACGGCGATGCCCTTCACCTGGCCGACGCGCGGCCTGCGCGGCGACGTGCCGCCAAAGCGCGTCGACGCGCTGCTGGGCTATTATTCCTTCGATGCCGGCGCCACCTTCGTCGAAGGTACCTGGGCGGCGATCAAGTCTTCCTACGATGTGGCGCTGTCCGCCGCCGGCCTGGTCAAAGGCGGCGAGGCTTCCGCCTTCGCGCTCTGCCGTCCGCCCGGCCACCATGCCGGGGCCGGCTTCATGGGCGGCTATTGCTACATCAACAACGCCGCCGTCGCCGCGCAATGGTTCCGCGACCAGGGCGCCAAACGCATCTCGATCCTCGATGTCGATTATCACCACGGCAACGGCACGCAGGAGATCTTCTACGACCGTGCCGACGTCCAGGTGCTCAATCTGCATGGCGATCCGATGGTCGAGTACCCGTTCTTCCTCGGCCATGCCGACGAACGCGGAGAAGGCGAAGGCGAAGGCTTCAACATCAACTATCCAATGCCCTTCGGCACCGACTGGGATGCATGGAACGCCTCGCTCGAGGATGCCTGCGCCAGGCTCACCGCTTATGCACCGGATGTCGTCATCGTCTCTCTGGGTGTCGATACGTTCGAGAAGGACCCGATCAGCCAATTCAAGCTGAAGACATCGGATTATCCCAAGATCGGCCGCCGCATCGCCAGGCTCGGCCTGCCGACGCTGTTCGTCATGGAAGGCGGCTATGCCGTCGAGGAGATCGGCATCAACGCGGTCGGCGTGCTGACCGGGTTCGAGGATCGGTAAATGCCTATCGTCCAGGAGCATCTAGCGATTTTGGGACAACGACAGGCATAAGCAAAGGACCACCGGGACCGGGCGGCAACATCGCCCGGCTCCCACTATCGGGCCAAGGCACCAGCCTTCGGCACAGCAACCGGCGCGCCCGTCTGTCAATGCTCCCGAGCCCGGCGAAATCGACCTGCCGCCGAGATGGCCGGCGAAGATTTTCGCGTCCCGGTCTTCTGTCCGAGGCGCGAAAACCGAGCTCTGAGTCGCACCTGAGTCCACCGGATTCGATTTTGTCAAATCGCGTTTGATGTCAGATTCAACTGCGGGTAGATTAGACCCGAATCAGCCGGTCCTTGGGGGGCGCGGCGACCACCCAAAGTCTCTTGTTCCGGAGCTTTTCCGGCACCAGACGCGGACGGCTTCGCGTTCCCTGAATGGATTCGGATCTGGTTGGTGCAGCCCTGCGCCACGCGTGTGTCTTCGTCAAAGTAATGCGTATTCGGGTTCGGCGGCTGGCTTCCAGCATCCGGACAGCAGAAACGATTCCGGCCAAAAGCAACAAGAATGAGCAGTCCCGCCGCACTTCTTCAATCCGACACATTGGGCTCGCGCCTGACGTCGCGCGGCGATCTCACCAGTTTTTTCATGCAACTGACCGCCGAGATCGGCGCCGACAGCTACATGTTGGTCGCCATCGTCCACGACCAGGACCGCAACGATGCGCGCATCGTCTCCTCCAACTGGATTTTCGATGCCATCGAGCTGATCGGCAAGCGGCTGATCGCCGGGCTCGCGCAAGGCGCGCTCACCGTCGCGCCAGGTATCCGTCCACAGCCGCTGGTGGCATCCCGGGCACCAGAAACAGACGGATTGATCACCGGCGAGGAAGCCCGCCTTCTCGACGTGCTCGGCCATGCCGAAATCTATTCGCTGCGCCTCAATGTCGGTCGCCAGCGCCTGTTCGCCCTGTTCTCTGCGGCGACCGCCGGCAGCATCGACCAGCCGGCGCTGATGCGGGCGCAGCTGAAATGCTGCTACGCGCTCTCGCACATCCCGCAACTGATTGCCGCTGCCGCCATGCAGGATCCGTTGTCGGATCGCGAGCGCGAATGCCTGTTTTGGGTTTCCGAAGGCAAGACNAACCGCGCGATGGCCATCGCCACGGCGATCAGGAGCGGCATCATTTGAAACACGCCGATATCAAGGAAACGGCCGAAGCCCTTTTCAACGAGCAGCGCAACCCGTTCGGAGCCTTCACCCTTGGCTCCGAAACCCATCACGCGGTCACCATTCCCGATGCCGTGCGCCGCTGCCGCTGGATCGCCGTTGACATGAATGCCTCGGCTTTCGGCCTCTTCTTCGTAAGCCCCTCGCCCGAGCGGGCGCGGCTAGTCCCATGCTTTGATTCCGACTATCCCGGCATTGCCGTGGCGACCAAGTTCATCTCAGGCGCCAACGGCGAGGAGATCGTGCGCCACACCCGCATCTCGACCGAACCGCGCTGGTGGACGGATGACGGCGTCCCTGCCATGGCGGAGCTGTTTGGCGATCTCGCCTGGACCGAGCAGATGGCGGCGCTGGTGCCCGGAACCAGCGGCATCGCTTTTCCTGTTCACGCCGACCGCGGCCAATGCGGTCTTGTCGTGTTCCTGGGCTCGGAGATGACCTTGCAGCAGGATGCGCTCTACGAAATACACGCCCGCTGCTTTTCGCTGTTCGCCGCCGTCGCCCGCATCCGTCCGGGCGATACCGGCCGCATGCGCGCAATCTCCAAGCGCGAACTCGAATGCCTGAAGCTGACCGCCAACGGCAACACCAGCGAAGAGATCGCGCGGCTCCTGAAGCTATCGGTGCACACCGCCAACCAGTATCTGACCCAATCGACCCAGAAGCTCAACGCCGTCAATCGCAACCAGGCCGTTGCCAAGGCGCTGCGGCTGGGCTTGATCGAATAGGGGAATTCGACAGCGCTTCGAAAGGCGACCGACGGTCAGCGATAGGCGAGCGGCTCGACCTTGCGGATACGCGCCTCTTCGATCACCGCCTCGAGCAGCGCCGTATTGTGCTCCGGGTCTTCGCCCGGCTTCTCGAACGACACGTAGTTGACCGCCACCGATGCGCCGAGCTCGCTCAGCGTCAGCTGGAAATAGACGGTGACGCCGGGCGGCCTCAGTTCCAGATCGAGCACGATGCGCGGGCTGCCGCTCCAGTCGACATGCGCCTCGCCGCCATGGCCGAGCCGCAGAGTGCCCGGCATGAAGAACAACTCGACCGCTGAATCGACGAGGTCCGACAGGCACGCGAAATGCTCCAGCCGGATAAAGGCGATGTAGTCGGCGACATCGATCAGCCTGAGTTCCCCCACCACCTGCTCGATGGCGCTGGCGACGATGATCTCGCGGGATTTTGCGTGCGGTTGCCGGTTCATGAAATCTGTCTGCGCTCAGCCTTTTTCGAGTAGACGATCCGCACCAGTTCGGCGACGGCCTGGTAGAATTGTGATGGGATTACACTATCGACCGAAACTTGCTTGTACATGGAGCGGGCGAGCGCCACGTCCTCGAAGACCGGGATGTTGTGTTCCCGCGCGATCTCTCGGATTTTCAGCGCCACCAGATCCTGGCCCTTGGCCAGCACCATGGGTGCCGAGTCCTCGTCGCGCACATATTTCAGCGCGATCGAGAAGTGCGTTGGGTTGGCGATGATCAGCGTCGCGCGCGGCACCGCCGTCATCATCCGCTTGCGCGCCCGGTCGCGCGCCAGCGAGCGCAGCCGCGACTTGACGATCGGGTCGCCCTCGGACTGTTTGAACTCGTCCTTGACCTCCTGCTTGCTCATGCGCAGATCCTGCTTCCAGTGGAAGCGCGACCAGACGATGTCGATTGCCGCGATCAGCCCCATGACGAAGACGATCGCCACCAGGATGTCGACGGCGATGCCGCGGATGACGAGACCGAAGGCGACCGGATTGGTGATCATCCCGGCGAGCAGCTTTCGGTGGTCTTCCGACAGCGTGAAGCTCAGCACGACGATGGCAAACCCGACCTTGCCGAGTGACTTCAGGAACTCGACCCAACCCTGGATTCCGAACAGCCTGTTCCACCCCTTGGCGATCGAAATGCGCGAGAGTTGCGGCCGGACCCGCTCGCCTACGAATTGCGGCATGTTCTGGAACACCGAGGCGCCGACGCCGGCGACGGTCAGCAGCACCATCAGGCTCAGGACGGCGCGGCCAACCTCGAGGAGGACGATTTTGTAGAGCGCGATGACGTCGGTCTCCGTGTCCATCGGCCAGGCTTCCGGCTTCTCCAGGAACATCGACAGGAACATGCCGAGATCAATGATCGCATCCTTGGCGTAGAAGACGGTGAACACCAGTATGGCAACGAACGAGGCAAAGAGCGCTGTCTCCCGCGAATGGGGCAGTTTGCCCTGTTCGACGGTGTCGCGGATCTTCTTTTCCGTCGCCTCTTCGGTTTTCGAATCCTTGTCGACCGCGTCAGCCATGGCGCGGTCTTAGGCGGCGTCTTGGGTCGAGGGTAGTTCGAAGGCGCCTTCGCGCGACAGCCGGATCGTCGTCGTAACGATCGTCTTGCGGGCCGCCGTGATGTCGGCGAGAGGGACCCCGTCCGAGCCCTGTCCGAGTTCGGCTTCGATCATGCGCCGCGAGCGGGCGCCGATGGCCGACAGCACCGATTCCGCGAGTGCGGCCGAAGTGCCGCGCAGGGCCAGCGTGACCAACTCCGTCGACAGCCCGTCGAACAGCAGCACCCGCGCTTTCTGAGTGAGCAGCGGCAAGTCCTCGAAAGCAAACAGGCGGGCCCTCACACCGTCGAGATCAGGCGTGCCGGCGGCTTCCAGATCCTGCATGACCTCCTCGAGCAGCGGCTTGTCGAGTTCGTTGAGAACGCTGGCGACACGCGCCTGCCCGGCCGAGGTGTCCTTGGTCGAGGTTTCCGCCAGCACGCTGGTACGCAGCCGGTCTTCGACGATCCTGGCGGCAGCGTCGGGAACATTGGCCATCGTCACCATGCGCTTGATGATTTCTCCACGCATCGGCTTGGTCAGTGTCAGCAGCACGTTGGCCGCCACCTGCGGTGCCAGCTTCGACAACACCATGGCCGCCGTCTGCGGATGCTCACCGGCCAGGAAGGCACCAAGCCGCGCCGGCTCGAGCTTTTCGAGCTCGGGCCAGATCGGCGGCGGGCCTTCCGGTGCCACCTCGAATTTCTTGTCGCCCATGATCGCGCTCATCTCTTCGGGCGAGAGCGATTCGTTGAGGATGGTGTCCATCCTGTCGGCGGAATCGAGCAACCCCGCCCCTTCCGTGAACTCGGCCTCGAACTCGGCGACGATGCGCTCAAGATCGCTTTGCGGAATCGTCCGCAGCAGGCGGGCGCCCTCGATCAGGGCCTTCAGTTCTTCCTGCTTGAAGAATTTCAGCAGGCGGCTGGCCGACGGCTTGCCCATCGCCACAAGTATGGCGGCCGCCTTCTGCGCGCGGGTCAAGGTCACCGGCGTCGTCATGCCACTCGCCTCCGCCGCCACCGGCAAGCCCCGCAAACCATGTCTAGGCGCCCTTCGTGCCGGCGATGATTTCGGTCAGCCTGATGCCGAAACGCGACGGATCGCTTTCCAGCACGGTGATCTCGCCGCGCGCGATCTTGCGGCCGTTGACCACGACGTCGACGGGTTCCCCAATGCGGCGATTGAGCGCCACGGTCGACCCTTTTTGCAGCGCCATCAGATCGGAGACCGGCATCTCCGTGCTGCCGAGGATGATCTGGACATCGACGGGGATGTTCATGATCACGCTCGAATTGGCTGATGAGGCCGCCCTGAACGCCGCATCGGGGCGCTGCTCCTCTTCATGCAGGACACCGCGCAACTCTTCGATGGCACGGTCGAGTTGCTCGTCCGGCTGGTCGAGGTCGGCTTCCGCCTTGGTTTTGGCCATGATCGTCTCCAAATTCTCAGGCGCGTCCGGCGGCTGCCGGCATCAGCCCGTCGATAAAGTCCTGTCCGGCGTCGTAAGGATGCCTGATCCGGACGGTGTAGCTCTGTCCCAGTTTGCCGAACTCGCATACGAACAGCGTCTTGCCCCGTGCGCTGAGACGCGCCTGGGACTGGGCCGTTTCCTCGAATTCGATGACGTCGCCGATTTGGAAACCGGCGAGCTCGCCGAGCGTCAGCCGCGCCAGCGGCATCGTGGCCTCGAGCGCCACGGTGGAGCGCATCACCTCTTCCGAAAAGCGGGCGCGCCAGCTGGGGCCGTGATCGTCGTCGCTGACAGAAACGGCTCCGTCGCGGCTGGCCAGCACGACGCGCTGCGGCATCGTCACCGTGACGGTGCCACTATCGGCCGGCGTCGAGATGCCAAGCACGATACGGATTGCCGCGCCATCGCGCAGCACATACTGCTTCGCCTCAGTGCCGGACATTGCTCGCGGCGCGGGCAGGCGCAGGTCGAGCGAGCGCTTTCCCGATCCGTTGAGGGCCTGCGCGACCTGCTGGAACACCATGGTCGAAACATCGATTTCGATCTGCGACAGATCGCGTTCGATCGGCGATGCCGGCAGATCCGGATCGCCGCCGAACAGCGTGCAGACCATGATCGCGATCGCCGGAGCATCGATCACCAGGGTCATCGCATCGGAGGACGCCGACGAGCCGATCACGGTCATGGCAAACGTGTCGCCGGCACGCGAACGCGCCTCGGGAACGCGGCTGACCTCGATCGCTTTGAGTTCGACGACGACCGGAACGCCAAGCTCGCTGGTCAGGCTTTTCTGCAACAGCGGTACGGCGCGTTCGGCCATGGCGCGGCCTGCGTCGATGACCTGCGTGGCCTCGCCGCTGTCGCCGACCAGACGCTCGATGATCAGCGAGCGCGCTTCCGCTGGACTGCCCAGGCTGGTCATGACAGTGCCGGGACCGATCTGTCGCGCATCGTTCAGGCGGCCTTCTTTTCGACGGTGCCGGTATTCATCGTGCTCTGCTCGACGGCGTCGATCGTCGGCCGTTCATAGGACGAGATGGTCTTGCGGCCGAACTCGATCGCCACCTGCGGCAGCGCACCGTTCATGTAGGCCAGCAGCGTCTGCTTGACGATGATATAGAGGCGGTTCTTCTTCTCGCGCACTGTCTTGATCTTGGTGGCGACCGGCCCGACCACCGAATAGGACAGGAAGATGCCGAGGAACGTTCCGACAAGTGCGGCACCAATCAAACCGCCGAGGATTTCAGGCGACTGGTCGAGCGCGCCCATCGCCTTGACCACGCCGAGCACGGCGGCGACGATGCCGAGCGCCGGCAAGCCGTCGCCCACCGCCACCAGCGCGTGATAGGCCTTCATCTTGTCGGACTTAATGGTCTGGATTTCTTCGTCCATCAGCGCCTCGATCTCGTGCGAGCGGGCATTGCCGATGATGATGATACGGCAGTAGTCGCAGATGAAATGCGTCAGGTCGTGGTTATGCAGCACGGTTGGGAACGCCTGGAAAATCGCCGACTCTTCCGGATTGTCGATATGCGCCTCGACTTCGCTGCGGGATTTCGAGCGCAGCTCGCGCATCAGCGAGTGCAGCACGCCGAGCGTCTCGAGATAGTCCTGTTCCTTCGGCACCGCCTGCTTGAAGGCTTCGAGGATGCCCTTGCCGGTGTCCTTGACCGTCTTCATCGGATTGGCGACGAGGAAGGTGCCAAAAGCCGCACCACAGATGATCACGGCTTCCCATGGCTGAATCAGCACATGAAGATGGCCGCCCATGGCCATGAAGCCGCCAAGGACGCAGCCGAGCGTTACCACCAGTCCAATCAGAATGCCCACGACAGGTCCTTCCGCATTTCACATCAGGAGCTAGGGATAGTCCCCGTGCCTTGTGTGAGGCTTGAATCGAGGGCTTGGAAGCGATTCAGTTTCGCGCAAGGAAGTAGGGGTATTGTGCCGGCATAGCTTCGGCCGGAGGCACGTCTTTGCTCAATACCTTTACCAGCTACCAGCTCATCACCAAGGACATTTCAAAATCGATCGACAGGATCGAGCAGCAGCCCGTGGTTGATCGCGACACCAAATATTATCTCGCGAATATCACCAAGGTGAAATCGATCGACGATTTCGTCAAAAACGACCGTTTGTTCAAGTATGCCATGAAGGCCTACGGGCTGGAGGACATGGACTACGCCAAGGCCTTCATGGTCAAGGCACTCAAGGAAGGCGTCTCCGATCCCGACAGCTTCGCCAACAAGCTGACCGACAAGCGCTACGCCGAATTCGTCAGCGCCTTCAACTTCGCCGCCAACGGCGCCGATGCGACCATCTACAACAAGACACAGCAGTTGGTGACCAAGAACTATGCCACCCAGGCGCAGATCGCCGGCCTCGATCCCAATTCGGCCTATGTGAAGGGCGAGACGACATACTATCTTGCCAACATCACCAAGGTGAAGTCGATCGACGATCTGATGTCGAACAACCGGCTCTACACATACGCGCTGGCGTCATTCGGTCTCGATTCGGCGACGGAGGACAAGGATCTCATCAAGCGGGTTCTGCAGGGCGGCGTCCGCGACCCCGACAGTGTCGCCAACAAGATGACGGACAAGACCTATGCCGCGCTTGCCTCCGCCTTCAACTTCGAAGCCTATGGCGAAAACACCACCACCATCAATCCGGCGCAACAGCCGACCGTCGACAAATACATGCGCCAGACCCTCGAAGAGGATGCCGGTCAGACCAACCAGGGCGTGCGGCTGGCGCTTTATTTCGATCGCAAGGCCCCGACCATCACCAGCTGGTATGACGTGCTGGCCGACACCGCGCTTGCCAGTGTCGTGCGCACCGTGCTCGGCCTGCCCGATTCCTTCGCCACCGCCGACGTCGACAAGCAGGCGCAGCTGTTCGAGCAAAAACTCGACATCTCGGATTTCTCCGACCCCGAAAAACTCGGCAAGTTCCTGACGCGCTTCACCAGCATGTACGAGATCAACCACCCGACTTCATCGGCCGTCGCCTCGGTCAGCGTGCTGTTTGCCCAGCCACTCACCGTCGGCATCTCCACCGACCTGATGATGGCCATGCAGAAACTGAGGTTCTGAGACCATCATGCGGGACAGCCTGTACGTCGCCCTTTCGTCGCAGATCGCGCTCGAGCGGCGCCTCGACACCATCGCCGACAACGTCGCCAACGCCTCGACGATCGGCTTTCGCGCCACCGGGGTGAAGTTCGAGGACGTCGTCTCCGGCACCGGGCAGAAATCGGTATCCTTCGCCTCTCCGGGCAAGACCTACCTTTCCGGCGCCCACGGTGCCTTGAGCGAGACCGGCAATCCCTTCGATTTCGCCGTCCAGGGCGATGCCTGGTTCGCCATAGAGACGCCGGTCGGCACCGTCATGACCCGCGACGGACGCTTTTCGATGAACGAGAACGGCGAGTTGATGTCGCTCGAGGGCCACCCGGTGCTCGATGCCGGGGGCTCGCCGATCCAGCTTGACCCCCGCAACGGCCCGCCCAAGGCCGGGGCCGATGGTTCGTTGCGCCAGAACGATCAGCTTGTCGGCTCGATCGGTCTCTACAATTTCGATCCAGGCGCGAACTTCGTCCGCTACGGCAATTCCGGCATCGTTCCGGCACGCACCCCGGAGCCTGTCACCGATCGCTCGGATATCGGCGTTGCCCAGGGCTTTCTCGAAGAGTCCAATGTCAATCCGGTGCTGGAGATCACCAGGCTGATCATGGTCCAGCGCGCCTTCGAGAACACCGCCGCCCTGATGCGGCAGACCGACTCGTCCACCGACGAGGCGATCAAGACGCTCGGCTCGAAATAATCCATGTCGCTCGACCAGCCATCCCTGCGCGCACTCGAAAGACAACTCCAGCCGGCGCCGGAAGACCGGCTTGCCGCGCTGGAACGGGTCTGGCGGCGTTTCGCCGACGCCGAGGCGCTGCTCAAGCGCGGCGGCCGCGTCATCGAAGTCACGCCCACGCACTACAAGGTGCACGGCCTTTCCGGTTTCGCCAGGCTGGGCGACATCGTCGAGCAGCGCGGCAATGCCGGTGCGCGCCGCGGCGAGATCGTCAAGATCGGCCGCGACGAGGCCGTCGTGGCGCCCTTCGAACGCAGCGCCGATTCCGGCATCGGTGATGCCGTGTTCCGCCGCGGTCCGCTCGTGGTGGCGCCGCATGCCTCGTGGCGCGGCCGCACCATCGACGCACTCACCAGGGCGATCGATGGCGGCCCGCCACTCGCCCGGGGAGACGACACAACGCGCGGCGCCCAGACGACGCCGGGGGCCATGGCGCGGCAACGCGTCGGCACTGCCTTCATGACCGGCGTCAAGGTCATCGACATCTTCACGCCGCTCTGCTTCGGCCAGCGCCTCGGCATCTTTGCCGGCTCCGGCGTCGGCAAGTCGACGCTGCTCGCCATGCTCGCCGGCGCCGACGCATTCGATACCGTCGTGGTGGCGCTCGTCGGCGAACGCGGCCGCGAAGTCCGTGAATTCCTCGAGGACACGATCGGCGACAGCATGGCCAAGACCGTCGCCGTCGTCGCCACCAGCGACGAAAGCGCCATGATGCGCCGGCGTGCGCCAGACACCGCCATGCGCATCGCCGAGCACTTTCGCGACCAGGGGCATCGCGTTTTGCTGGTGCTGGATTCGATCACCCGCTTCGCTCACGCCCTGCGTGAGGTGGCGACTGGAACCGGCGAGCCGCCGGTCGCGCGCGGTTATCCGGCCTCGGTGTTCACCGAACTGCCCAAGCTGCTCGAACGCGCCGGGCCGGGTACGGAAGGCAAAGGGTCGATCACCGCCATCATTTCCGTGCTGGTCGACGGCGACGATCACAACGACCCGGTCGCCGATTGCGTGCGCGGCATCCTCGACGGCCATGTCGTGCTCGATCGCACGATCGCCGAACAGGGTCGCTATCCCCCCGTGAACCCGCTGTCGTCCATATCGCGGTTGGCCGGAAAGGCCTGGAGCGTCGAACAGCGCGCGCTGGTGACAAGGCTGAAGTCGATGATCTCGCGCTTCGAGGACACGCGCGATATCCGGTTGCTTGGGGCCTATCAGGGGGGCGTCGATGCCGAACTCGACATCGCCGTGCGCCAGGTGCCGCTGATCTATGAGGCGCTGACGCAAGCGCCGAAGGATCGCCCGTCGGCCGACCCTTTCTCCGATCTCGCCCGCCACCTCAAGAGCAAGCTGAACGCCGATGCCGGAGACTGAACGCGAATATACCGAGCGCATCCTGCGCGACATGATCGCCGAGGCCAATGCCGTGGAGCAAGCCGAGGCTGACGAAGCGAGAACCGCCAAGGCAAAGGCTGCCCGTATCATCGCAGCCAAAGCCGAGGCCGTTCTGGCCAGAGCCGTCAAGCCAATCCTGCCACGGGCTGGCAGAGCCGATCCTGATCTTCTGGCCAGGCCCGTCGAACCCGCTCTGCCCCGGGCTGTCCAGGCGGTGGCTGCCGAGATGACGCAGGCGAGCCGCGACTCGCTGATCAACGGGCTGTTCCCGCGCACCGAATGGCCGCAGCCGCCAAAGGCACCGTTTCCCCGACTGAGGAAGAAGTCCGACCGACGCAGCGATTTCGTCATAGCCGCGCTCGGCATCACGCTCGGCCTGATCTGCGCCCTGTTTCCCTGGTACATCTTCTTTAACCAGGACCAGTTTGGCGTCCAGGCGATGAAGTTCGGCGGCACCGGCTCCAATTCCGGGCGAGCGGGCGGCGGCGTGGTCGCCGAACGCAGCGCGCCGCTGACGGCAAAGGATATTCCCGCGGCCAATCTCGATCTTCTTGCCACCGGAACGGTGCGGGATGATGCCAATCCCGCAGCCGCACCCGACGAGCAACCGTTTCCGGCCGACGCGGCGAAATTCCGCATGGTTCATGTCGCCAACGGCCGTGCCATGATCCAGGACGACGCTGGCCTCTGGATCGTCCAGCGCGGCTCGATACTGCCTGACTCCAGTCAGGTGTCCTCCATCGAGCAGCGCAACGGCAAATGGGTCATGGTCACCAGTGCCGACCGGGTAATCGAACTCTCCAGATAAACGATCTCCGGCTTCCGGCCATCCGCAAGGCCCGCGCAAGACTGGCGGCCTAGTCTCTGGGTACCTGCTCGGAGATTCCCATGGAGCCCGTTTCCCTTTTCGATCTCGCCGCCAAGCAAGCGCAATGGCTGGCCGTGCGCCAGTCGGCAGTCGCCGGCAACATCGCCAATGCCAACACGCCGGGTTATACGGCAAACGACGTCGAGCCATTCGAAAAGGTGCTCGACCGCGCCGCCGTATCGCTGCAGGCCACCCAGGCCGGCCATCTCGGCAATGCAGCGAGCAATGCCGGCTTCACCATCAAGCCGCAGGAGGATGACGGCGTCGTCATGCCGTCCAAGAACTCCGTCGTTCTGGAAGACCAGTTGCTGAAAGCCGGCGAGGTGCGCCACTCCTTCGAACTCAACACGGCGATCGTCAAGGCGTTTCATACGATGATGATGATGGCGGTGAAGAGCTGACCATGGACGCACTGACCGCAGCCCTCAAAGTCGCAGCATCCGGCCTCGGCGCCCAGTCGGAGCGCCTGCGCGTGGTTTCCGAAAACCTCGCCAACGCCCAGTCGACCGGCACCGCGCCCGGCTCCGATCCTTATCGCCGCAAGACCATCAGCTTCGTCTCCGAGCTTGACCGGGCCTCCGGCAGTTCAACGGTTGCAGTGAACTCGATCGATCGAGATCCCAGTGACTTTCCAGTCGAGTTCCAGCCCGGCAACGAGGCAGCCGACGAGAAGGGCTACGTCAAGATGCCCAACGTCAACGTGCTGATCGAAATGGCCGACATGACCGAGGCCAACCGCTCCTACGAGGCCAACCTTCAGGTCGTCAAGCAGGCCCGTGACCTGATTTCCATGACCATCGACCTGATGAGGAACCAGTAATGATCAGCGGTATCGGAGCCCTTCAGTTCAAGCCGTCGATCGGCGGCGATGACACGGCGACAAGCCTGCTCCAGGGCGGCGCAACACCCTCGGCCGGCGGCAATGTCGGCACCTCCTTTGCCGAGGCGCTGAGCCAGGCAGCCTCCAAGACCGTCGACACGATGCAGAATGCCGAGCAGGTATCGATGCAGGCGCTCAAGGGCGACGCCGACACCCGTCAGGTGGTCGACGCCGTGATGAGCGCGCAGCAGGCGCTTCAGACCGCCGTCGCCATCCGCGACAAGGTGGTTTCCGCGTATCTCGAAGTCAGTCGAATGGGCATCTGAGGAATTCCGCCATGAAAGCACTTGCCATCGCCGCCACCGGCATGAATGCCCAGCAGACAAATCTGGAAGTCATCGCCAACAACATCGCCAACATCAACACCACCGGCTACAAGCGCGCCCGTGCCGAATTCTCCGACCTGCTCTATCAGGTCGACCGCACGCAAGGCGTGCCCAACCGCTCCAACGCCTCGCTGGTGCCGGAGGGCGTCTCGATCGGCCTCGGCGTCAAGACGACGGCCGTGCGCAACGTGCACACACAGGGCGAACTGACCAGCACCGGCAACAGTTTCGACCTGGCGCTGACCGGCAGGGGCTGGTTTCAGATCGAGGGTGCCGACGGCGGCACGCTCTACAGCCGTGCCGGCGCTCTCAACACCAACGCCACCGGCCAGCTGGTGACGGTCGACGGCGCTGCCGTCATTCCGGCAATCAACGTCCCCGTGGATGCCGTCGAGGTCATCGTCAACAAGACCGGCCAGGTCTTCGCCCGCATCGACGGCCAGACCGACCTGCAGAACCTCGGTCAGCTTCAGATCGCCAATTTCGCCAACGAGGCCGGCCTGGCGCCGCTCGGCGACAATCTGTTCCAGGAAACCACGGCTTCGGGGCCAGCCAATGTCGGCGTGCCTGGCGATCCAGGCTTCGCCACCATCCAGCAGGGCTATCTCGAAGCCTCCAACGTCGACCCGGTCAAGGAAATCACCGAGCTGATCTCGGCGCAGCGCGCCTATGAGATGAACTCCAAGGTCATCCAGGCCGCCGACGACATGGCCTCCGTGGTCTCCAAGAACATCAGGTAACGCATGATGTCGACGCCCGGCCTCCTGTCCGCATTCCGCCGCAGCGCGCTCGTCCTTGCGCTGGTGACCGGCACGATGCCGGCTTTTGCCCAGGAATCGGCCAACCAGTCGGCCACCCGGATCGCCAGCAATCAAGCTGTCGGCGAGGTGGTGCTTATTCCGAGCCGGGTTATCTATCCCGGCGAGACCATCAACCTGGCTGCCCTGAAACAGGTCACCCTTATCGTCGGCAAGCACAAGCCAGAGGCGGTCGCCACACGGGTCGAGGAACTGGATGGCAAGGTCGCCAAGCGCACGTTGCTGCCCGGCCGCTACATTCCCTCCACCGCCATCCGCGAGGCCTGGCTGGTCGAACAGGGTGCTTCCGTGCAGATCTTCTTCATCGCCGGCGGGCTGACGATCTCGGCCACCGCCGTGACGCTGCAGCCGGGAGCCGCGGGCGACCTCGTCAAGGTTCGCAACATCGACAGCGGCAAAGTCCTGTCCGGCACGGTGATGGCGGATGGAACCATCCAGGTCAGCGCTTCATGATGCGCGGGCTTACCCTGATACTGGCAGCCGTGCTTGGCCTGCAGCCGGCGCTGGCCGACGGCTTGACGCCGAAGGCCAAGCGTGAGCTCGCCGCCAAGAATGGCGGCGTCTACAACGATCCCGAATATGATCCGGCCACCACCAGCCGCATGTTCCGGGTGTCGACCGGGCCGAGTTCGCTGCCGCCCGGCCAGGTCGCCTCGCGCATCAAGGACATCGCCCAGTTGCAGAGTTCGCGCGACAATCAGCTCGTCGGCTACGGCCTGGTCATCGGCCTTGCCGGATCGGGCGACAGCCTGCGAAACTCGCCATTCACCGAACAGTCGATCCGCGCGATGCTCGAAAACCTCGGCATCGCCACCGAGGGCGGCAGCGCGCGCGCCAAGAATGTCGCCGCCGTCATCGTCACCGCCAACATGCCGCCATACGTGCAGTCGGGCGCCCGCATCGACATCGACGTCTCCTCGATGGGCGACGCGACCTCGCTTTCCGGCGGCACGCTGATCATGACGCCGCTGAAGGCGGCGGACGGCGAGATCTATGCCGTCGGCCAGGGCTCGGTCATCGTGTCCGGCTTTACCGCCCAGGGACAGGCCGAGCAACTGACGCAAGGCGTGCCGACCTCCGGCCGCGTGCCGAACGGCGCCATCGTCGAGCGTGCTGTCCAGGCCGAGTTCGACGATCAGGCGATCCTGACGCTGCAACTGCGCAATCCCGATTTCTCGACCGCTATCCGCATCGCGGACGCCATCAACGATTATACCGGCCAGCGCTTCGGCATGCGGGTGGCGGCAGAGCGCGATTCGCGCACCGTTCAGATCAGAAGGCCGAAGGGTGTCTCGGCGGCGCGCTTCTATGCCGAAATCGAGAATTTGGTGGTCGAATCCGACACGCCGGCCCGTGTCGTCATCGACGAGCGCACCGGCACCATCGTCATCGGCAATGACGTCAAGATCTCACGGGTCGCCATCAGCCACGGCACGCTCACCGTGCGCATCACCGAAGCGCCGCGCGTCGTCCAGCCCGAGCCCTTCTCCAAGGGCGAGACCGCCATCGAACCGTTCACCGCCATCGACGCCAGCCGGCCCGACGCCCGCGTTGCCGTGCTTGACGGACCCGATCTCCAAACCCTCGTTTCCGGCCTCAACCGCCTCGGGGTCAAGCCGGACGGCATCATCGCCATTTTGCAGGGCATCAAGTCGGCCGGGGCCCTGCAGGCCGACCTGGTTCTGCAATAGGCGATGCCGATGACGCGCTCCTTCCCACGCCATGACGGCAGACACCGCAAAGCCGCGATCCTGCTTGCGACCGCTATTCTCGCGGCGCTGCCCTTTGCCGGCGACACCGCACGCGGCGAGGAGACGGTCCGCCAGGTTCTGCCGGGAGCACCGGTGGCAGCGCCGCCGCGGCAATTGACACGGGAAAAGGCGCCGGACCAAAGCGAGATCGAGCGCTTCTGCTCAAACATCGCCGACGCCGCCCGCGACCGCCGCTATGTCCTGCAAGCGGAGGAACTGAAGCAGCTCCAGGCCGGCATTGACGAGCGCATGAAAGCTCTCGATGCAAAGAAAGCTGAATACGAGACCTGGCTGAAGCGGCGCGAGGTTTTCCTGGCCCGGGCCGAGGACGGCGTCGTCCAGATCTACGCCGGCATGAAACCCGACGCCGCCGCCGAGCGGCTGGCCATCGTCAACGCCGATCTGGCTGCGGCCATATTGATGAAGCTCGATTCACGCAAGGCGAGCGTCATCCTCAACGAAATGGACCAGAAGGCGGCGGCGACGCTCACCGGCATTATGGCCAGCGCAGCCCGAAGGGTAGATCCGTCATGATCCGGAAAATGCTTGTCCTGTGCGCGGTCACCGTGCTGTCGGGTTGCGGAACCAACCTCAAGGAGGTCGGCAGGGAGCCGGCCCTGTCCCCGGTCGGCTCCGGCATCGATGGCGGCAGCACTGGCTCCCTCTATCGCTATCCGCAAACGCCGCCCCCGCCGGTCAAGAAATTCTCGTTGTGGGACGACCGCCAGAGCCGGCTGTTCACCGACCCGCGGGCGCTGTCCCAGGGCGACATCCTGACGGTCAAGATCAAGATCAACGATCGGGCCAACTTCAAGAACCAGAACGACAGGAGCCGCACCGCCAATCGCAAGCTCGGTTACGACCTCAGCGCGCAGTGGGACAAGTGGAGCACCGCCGGCAAGGGCGCTGGGGCTCTCAGCTCCACCACGGACACGACTGCCGACGGCGAGATCAAGCGCTCGGAGACGCTTGAGCTCAATGTCGCGGCGATCGTCACCGATGTGCTGCCCAACGGCAATCTGATGATCACCGGATCGCAGGAAGTGCGCGTCAACGCCGAGCTCAGGGTGCTGACGCTCGCCGGCATCGTGCGGCCGGCCGATATCGGCGCCGAAAACACCATCCCCTACGAACGTATCGCCGAGGCCCGCATCTCCTACGGCGGACGCGGTCGCATCACCGAGGTCCAGCAGCCTGCCTACGGCCAGCAGATTCTCGACCAGGTTCTTCCGTTCTAGGGTTGGGGAACAGAGCACAGTGGCAAATGTCGAACAGGTCCAGCCGCGCAAGGGTCCCTCCCCTGCCATTCAGGCCGGCATGCTGCTGGTTGTGACGGCGGCCGCATCGGCATGGGCTGGATGTCCGGCGGCTATCTGAAGGGTGTCGACGCACCGTCGTCGGTACCGGCGGCGCCCGAGAATGAAGGCAAGACGGAGCAGCCGGCTTCTGCCGAGCAGCCAGCCGTGGGGCCTACACTGGTCGTGCTGGCGCCGATCACCACCAACATCGCCTCGCCTGCCGATACCTGGATCAGAATGGAGGTGTCCGTCGTCTATGACGGGCCGCAGCCACAGGCAATGTCGGATGACATCCACCAGGATCTTCTGGCCCTGGTGCGCACCTTGAAGATGCATCAGATCGAGGGCGCCAGCGGCTACCAGCACCTGAAGGCCGATCTCGAGGAACGAGCCTCGATCCGCAGCCAGGGTCACGCCAAGCAGATTCTTATCAGGACATTGCTGCTCGAATGAGAAAGTTCCTTCTCGCCACGGCGATGATCGCGGCCGCAACGTCCGTCGCGGCGGCGCAGCAACTCGATCTCGGCGGCATCGGCAAGGCCGACGGCACCACCGTTGGTTACATCATCCAGATGTTCGGCCTGCTGACCGTGCTGTCGGTGGCGCCGGGCCTGCTGATCATGGTGACGAGCTTCACCCGCTTCGTCATCGCCTTCTCGATCCTGCGCGCCGGCATCGGCCTGCAGTCCACACCGGCAAACCTCATCCTCATTTCGCTATCGCTGTTCATGACGTTCTACGTCATGGCGCCGACCTTCGATCAGGCCTGGAACACCGGCGTCAAGCCGCTGATGGACAACCAGATCACCCAGACCGAAGCCTTCGACAAGATTTCGGACCCGTTCCGCACCTTCATGCTGCGCAATGTGCGTGACAAGGATTTCGACCTCTTCGCCGACCTCGCCCGCGAGCGCGGCCAGACCGTTTCGCGTGACACCGTCGACCTGCGCATCCTGGTGCCGGCCTTCATGATCTCGGAGATCCGGCGCGGTTTCGAGATCGGCTTCCTGATCGTGCTGCCATTCCTGGTCATCGACCTGATCGTGGCCACCATCACCATGGCGATGGGCATGATGATGCTGCCGCCGACAGTGGTGTCGCTGCCGTTCAAGATCCTGTTCTTCGTCCTGATCGACGGCTGGAACCTGCTTGTCGGCAGCCTGGTGCGCTCCTTCAACTGATCCTGCCGCGCCGGCTCGAAATCCCAGCAATATATTTTCGATTAACCGTCCGGTTTAGCCCTTTGGTAGGGACTTGCCCGCATATTCGCTCGCAGATGGCGGGTGATCGATTTTGAGAGATCATGGGCATGATGCCGCACCGTCATACCGGTAGAGCCGGTATGTAAAAAATACCTGTAAAATCAAGGTACGAGTACCATGTCCAGCATCATGACGAACAGCGCCGCATTGACGGCCCTGCAGAGCCTCAACGCCACCAGCAAATCCCTCACCGACACCCAGGCCCGCATCTCGACCGGCTACAAGGTCTCGCAGGCTTCGGACAACGCCGCCTACTGGTCGATCGCCACCACGATGCGCTCCGACAACCAGGCAATGTCCACCGTTTCGGACGCTCTCGGCCTCGGCGCCTCCAAGGTCGACACAGCCTATACCGGCATGAGTAGCGCGATCGATACCATCAACCAGATCAAGACCAAGCTGGTCGCGTCCTACGGCCAGACGGACGCCTCCAAGGAAAAGACCCAGGTCGAAATCGCCGCCCTTCAGAACCAGTTGAAGGCCTACGCCGATGGCGCCACCTTCTCCGGCACCAACATGCTTTCGGTGTCCACTGCGACAGGCACCGCGGCCGACGTGAAGATTGTTTCGGCCTTCAACCGCGACGCGACCGGCGCGGCTTCGATCTCGACGATCGATGTCAATGTGGAAAGCATCAAGCTGTACGATGCCGGCGCGGCACCAACCGCCAAGGGTATTCTCGACACGGCTCGCCTCGGCACCACGGGCGCTGCTGTTGCCACGGCCTCGAACCCCACCCTGGGTGCTGCAGCAGCGGCAACCGACACCTATTCGGTTGCCTCGCTCACTATCTTTTCGGGTGGCACGGCTGCCAGCGATAGCCAGATCGCGCAGCAGATGAACGTCGTCGACGCCGCGCTCAAGGCCATGACCAACGCCGCCACCACGCTCGGCGCCGCCAAGAGCAGTATCGACCTGCAGAAGACCTTCACCTCGAACCTCATGGACTCCATCGATCGCGGTGTCGGCCAGCTCGTCGATGCGGACATGAACAAGGAATCGACCCGTCTGCAGGCCCTGCAGGTCCAGCAGCAGCTCGGCATCCAGGCGCTGTCGATCGCCAACGGTTCGTCGCAGTCGATCCTGTCGCTCTTCCGCGGCTAATCGCCTTCGCTCAACCACAGTTCGCACTAAAAAATCGGGCCGCGCCAAAAGCGCGGCCCGATTTGCGTTTTGCTCCAGCCCCACGCAACCCTCGATGCTTAACTCTCAAAAGCCAGCTTTTAACAGGCTGTTAACCATGCCGCGCTAGTTATGGTTAACCAATAGCTTACGACAGTTGGCGAATCGGTCCGACCGGCACGATGCCACCCGTTGAACAGGCCCATCCGGCATGTCTGAGCATGTCGGCTTTTGAGAAGGAGCGACTTTCTTGGCGAGCATCATGACCAACGCTTCGGCGTTAACCGCACTTCAAAGCCTCAGCGCCACCAACAAGTCGCTCGAACAGACGCAGGCCCGCATATCGACCGGTTACCGGGTCTCGCAGGCCTCGGACAACGCCGCCTACTGGTCGATCGCCACCACGATGCGCTCCGACAACGCGGCCCTGTCGACCGTGCAGGATGCACTCGGCCTCGGCGCCTCGAAGGTCGACGCCGCTTACACCGGCATGAACAATGTGCTGACAACGATCGGGCAGATCAAGACCAAGGTGCTGTCCATGGTCGGCCAGACGGATGCCGCCAAGGCAAAAACCCAGACCGAGATCAAGGCGCTTCAGACGCAGATGAAGTCGTTCGCCGATGCGGCGACCTTCTCCGGCTCGAATTTCCTGGCGGTGACCTCCAAGCAGACTGTCGCCCCCAATGATGGCGTCCAGCCCGACTCGCAGATCGTGTCCTCATTCAATCGCTCCTCATCCGGCGCAGTGTCGATCGGAACGATCAACATCGATGTTGAGGGCACCAAGCTTTTCGACTACGGCCTCGCCGCCGAGGTGAAGAATTCCGGAACCCTCGATCGCAAAACCTCCATCTATTCCACGGGCGCCGCCCAGACCCTGTACGACAACGCCTATGCGGGCGTGATCGCGGGCGGAGGAACGGATATCGCCGCGAACACAGCCGGCCAGACGGCGGCGGGAGCGGTCGCCAAGGTCGACAATATTTCCGCCTACAACCTCGACATCACGGCCCCAGGGGTAACCGACGACATCATCACGCAGATGGTAACCAGGATGGACAAGGTCATGGCCCAGCTGACCGACTCCGCCACCATCCTCGGCTCGGCCAAGAGCAGCATCGACCTGCAGAAGACCTTCACCCAGAGCTTGATGGACTCCATCGACCGCGGCGTCGGCCAGCTCGTCGATGCCGACATGAACAAGGAATCGACCCGTCTCCAGGCCCTGCAGGTGCAGCAGCAGCTCGGCATCCAGGCGTTGTCGATCGCCAACGCCGCCTCGCAGTCGATCCTGTCTCTGTTCAAGAGCTGATCACGGGCGCCACCGGCGCCCACCTTCCCATCAGATAATCGGGCCGCGCCGCAAGCGCGGCCCGATTTCATTTTCGCACAAGCTTCGAAGACTAGAGTTCCAGCGGACAATCATGCTGGGAGTCGTTGAACCGTGCCGGAACAGATCCAGAGCATCATCTCGAATCTCCGCGGGTTTGGCGTGAAGCGCCTCGCCATGCTGGCGGGCATCGCCGTTCTGGTGATGGGCGTCATCGGCATCGCCTCGGTCTATCTCAACCGCCCCGCCTACGACACGCTCTATGTGGGACTAGACCGTGCCGACGTGAACCAGATCGGCCTGGTGCTGGGCGAAGCCGGTATCGGCTTCGATGTCGGCGCCGATGGAACCTCGGTTCTGGTGCCGGCCGGCACCACCGCTCAGGCCCGCATGCTGCTTGCCGAAAAGGGCCTGCCGACCAGCGCCAATGCCGGCTACGAACTGTTCGACAATGTCGGCTCGCTCGGCCTCACCTCCTTCATGCAGCAGATCACCCGCGTGCGCGCGCTGGAAGGCGAGATCGCCCGCACCATCCAGTCGATATCGGGCATCAAGGCTGCGCGGGTCCACATCGTCATGTCCGAACGCGCCAATTTTCGCCGCGACGAGCAGCAGCCCTCCGCTTCCGTGGTCATCCGCTACGCCGGCATCGACGCCGAGAAGAGCGCCATGTCGATCCGCCATCTCGTCGCCGCCGCCGTTCCCGGCCTGTCGGCAGACAAGGTGACTGTTCTCGATTCCAGCGGCAATCTGCTGGCTGCGGGCGACGACCCTTCCAACACCAGCGCCGCCCGCACGCTCGGCGTCGAGCAGACCGTCGAGGCGCAGATCGGAGACAACATTCGCCGTGCGCTGACGGCCTATCTCGGCCCCGACAATTTCCGCGCCAGCGTCAAGGCCGAGGTCAACACCGACACCCGCCAGACGGAAGAGACCATCTTCGATCCGAATTCCCGCGTCGAACGCTCGGTGCAGTCGGTGCGGGCCAACGAGAACAACAACCAGAAGCAGGCTTCCACTCCGGCCAGCGTCGAGCAGAACCTGCCCGAGACCCAGGCAACCGCCACCGATGGTCCGCAATCCTCCTCGCAAAACGACCGCAGGGAAGAGATCACCAACTACGAGATCAATTCCAAGAAGATCGCCACGGTCTCCAACGGTTACACCGTCACCAAGATGTCGATTGCCGTGGTCGTCAATCAGCAGCGGCTGACGGCCATCCTCGGCAAGGACGCCACGCCGGAGCAGATCGCCAAGCGCGTCGCCGAGATCCAGAAGATGGTCACGTCCGCCACCGGCCTGGACGAAAAGCGCGGCGACATCATCGACGTCTCGGCGGTCGAGTTCATCGATGGCCTGGATGGCGAGGCGATCCCGCAGGCGGGAATGCTCGATTCTATCGGCCAGCATGCCGGCACGATGATCAATGCCGGTGCCTTCATCGTCGTGGTGTTCCTGGTCGCCTTCTTCGGCCTGAGGCCGATGGCCGCGGCGCTGACGGCAAAGGCTACTCCGGCCCTGGCAGGTCCCAGCTTCGACGACGTCCAGCGCTCGCTGCCGACGCCGGAGGCAATGGCGGCCACCGACAGTGCCGCGATCGGGACCTTGCCAGGCACACGCCCAGGCCCCACGCCGCTCGACGATCTTCGCCAGAAGATCCGGCCGGCGCCGCAGGACAGGCTTGCCAGGATGGTCGATCTCAACGAGGAGCGCACCGCGCAGATCCTGCGCAAATGGGCTGCCCAGGAAGTGGCGGTGTAAACCATGCCCTCCGTAGCCCTCTTCGACCTTCTGCCCGATTTCGGGACGCGCGCGCAACGCGCCGGCCAGCCCCGGGCAGCAGTCGATCCCGACCACAAGCCCGAGACGCCGGCGCCACAAGCCGATATCGGCACGCTGATCGCCGAGGCGGTTGCCCAGGCGGAGGCAGCGCTGGAGGTCCGCCTGTCGGCTGCGCATGACGCCGCGCTCGAAGCCGAACGCCAGGCCAGTGCCGAGGAAGCAAGGATATTTCTCGAAAGCCTCGGCGACGATGTCGGCAAGGCTGTCTCGTTGCGCATCGATGCGATGGAGGCGCGCGTGACCGGACTTGTCGCCGCCACGGTCGCCCGCATCATCGGCGGCATCGTCAGCGACGATCTGCAGAAACGTTCGATCGATGCGTTGGCCGGCGCCGTTCGCGAAGCGGTTGGCGATGCCGAAGCGGTGCGCATCGTCGTGCGCGGCCCGCTCTCGATGTTCGAAACACTGAAGGCGTCGCTCGGACCCCGCGCCGCCAATCTCGATTTTGTCGAGGCGCCAGGCTTCGACCTGACCGTCGCCATCGACGAGGCGGTGTTCGAGACGCGCATGGCCGAATGGTCGACGACCCTCTCGGAGGTCCTGGCATGAGCGTCGCCGACGCCGATCACGGCCGCCACGAGATCATCATCGTGCGGCGCAGTCATGACGACCATGACGAAGCCCACCATGGCGGCGTCTGGAAGATCGCCTTCGCCGACTTCATGACGGCCATGATGTGCTTCTTCCTGGTCATGTGGCTGATCAACGCCGCCAACGAGCAGACCAAGGCAGCCGTCGCCAGCTACTTCAACCCGGTCAAGCTGGTCGACCGCAATTCGAGCCGCAAGGGCCTGGAGGATCTCGGCGACGGCCCGCGCGCCATGGGGCTGACGGCCGACGATCCGCAAGAGGCGACCAGCAAAGCCGGACAGAACGGCAATGCCGGCGCGGGCGCGTCGGACCGCAAGCAGGACAAGCAGGAGCCGCAGCAGGCGGAACGCACCGACGATCATCTCTTCGCCGACCCCTACGCGGTGCTTTCGGAAATCGCCGCGGATACCGGCGTCATGCAGAATGTCAGCCAGAAAGGCGACGGCGGCGTGCAGGCTGCCGGACCGGCTACCGGCGCCTCCGGTGGCGCCTCCTACCGCGATCCCTTCGAGCCGGATTTCTGGTCGCAGCAGGTCGCGGCGCCCGGCGCCGAGGCCAGCGCCGAGCGCACCAAGATCGAGGGCGATCCGGCCAAGCCCGGCGACAAGACCGCCGAAACGCAAGTGCTCAAAGTCAAAGCCGTGCCGCCTGTCGCGGCACCGCTCGAGCCGCTGGCTAAGGACGCGACCGGCAAGCAGGCCGCGAACCCTGCCACGGCAATGGCCGGCGAGACCAAACCGGACGGCACCACGGTCGCGGGCGGAGCGAAAGCCGCGACGCAAAACGCCACCAAGCCTGACGTCGGCGAGAAGGCGCCAACCGCGGCTGCCGTCAAGGCAGCGGCCGACGTCAAGCGGCAACTGGCCGATGCCTTCAAGCCCGGCGACAAGCTGCACGACGGCGTCTCGGTCGAAGCCACCGACAAGGGGGTCGTCATCTCGATCACCGACCAGCTCGACTTCGGCATGTTCGAGGTCGGCTCGGCATTGCCGAGACGCGAACTGGTGCTGGCGATGGAGAAGATCGGCCGCATCGTCAACAGCCAGAAGGGCACCATCAGCATCAACGGCCACACCGACGCCCGGCCGTTCCGCGGCGACAGCTACGACAATTGGCGCCTGTCGACGGCGCGCGCGCATTCCGCCTACTACATGCTCGTGCGCGGCGGCGTCGACGAACGCCGCATCACCGAGGTCGCCGGCTTCGCCGACCGCCAGCCGAAAATAGCAGCCGATCCATTGGCGGCCGCGAACCGCCGCATCGAGATCCTGATGGCGACCGGCGGATGAAGCGAGCGGCCGTCACCCGCCGGTTGATTGGCCTGTTGCTGCTGGCCGGCGGACACCCGTCGACCGGTTTCGCCCAGGATACGCTGCAGCCGTATCAGTTGGTGCGCTCGCTGCAACTCATCCAGGACCGCATAGCCGCCGGCGATCATGCCGCCCTGCCGATGCAAGCCAAGCTGCTGGAGATGGCAGATGCGCGCCTGCGGGCGGCGAATGCCGAGGACTACAAGGATCCCGAGAACTTTCGAGCTCTGCTTGTCTATGGCATGAGCGGCGGCAACCCGGTGACCGTCGAAGCGGCCACGTCGCGCGCTACGACGGACCCGCAAAGCCTTGCCATCGCCAAAGGCGTGATTGATTACCTCAACGGCCGGCCCGGCGAGGCTATCGAAGCCTTGAGGCCGATCGATCCCATGGCGCTGCCCCCGGATCTCGGCGCCTTCCTCGCCCTGGTCAAAGGCTCACTGCTTGCCGGCGATCAACCGGCGACCGCACTCCGTCTGCTCGACGAGGCAAGATTGCTCAGCCCCGGCACGCTGGTCGAGGAAGCNGGTTGGCCTTGCAGTCGCGCAAGGCGACGCGGCACGCTTCGCCCTTGCTTCCACCCAATATGTCGAGCGCTATCTCTATTCGCCCTATGCCAGCCAGTTCGCCGACTCCTTCGTCTCCGGCGTCATCGCGCTGCACATGTCGATCAGCCAGGACAAGCTGGGCGACATCACCTCGATGATGGATCCCGAGCGCGAGAAGGTGATCTATCTGCGCATCGCCCGCCGGGCCGCGATAGACGGCCTGAACGACTTGTCGGCCTTCGCTTCGGCGCGGGCGGAACAGGGCCGCGACGGCAACACCAATCAGGACGATCCACGCGCCCTGCTCTATGCCAGCCTTTCCACCGTCACCTCGGGTACAATCGAGGACGTTCGCGCCAAGCTCGGCAAGATCGACCGCAGCCGGCTGTCGGAGGGCGACCGCGCTTTGCTCGACGCCGCGCAGGCCATTGCCGGCGAGGTCGTCGCGCCGCCCACCGCCCTTCCGGCGGAAAAGCCTGCCCCAGTTCCTGCCGCCGCGGCACAGCCGGTGCCCGAGATCGCCACGGCGCAAGGCGCCGATGACAGTGGCCTGCCACCGGTCGAAGGCGCCATCTCGGAGCAACCCGCCGTCACCGCGGCCTCCGGCGGACCAGCCGCCAATGCCCCGGACATGGCAGCAGCGGCATCCGCCGAGCCTGCGACTGTCATGCCGGCGTCGGCACTGTCGCCCGCAGCCGGTCCAGAGCCCGCCGATCCGACCGACGCCGCCATGACCAGAACACGTCGACAGCTCGACCTGATCGACCAGATGCTTGGAGCCGCCCCAAAATGACCACCAGCCTCGGCTCGGCCTTGCCAGGATTTGCCTCCACGCGCGCGACGTCGGAGCAGCCTGCCGCGAACGGCAGGAACGATGACGCCGGCTTCGGCAAGATGCTGCGCGACGATGCCCGCCCGGAACGGCAGCCGTCGACAGAGGCGGGATCGCGCGACCAGCGCTGGAGCAAGCTCGCTGCCGGCCTTGCCGGGCATGACGCCAAGGCCGAACCGGCATCGGCCGAGCCCGGAAGGACCATCTCGGCCAAAGTGGCAAACGTGAAAACCGGCAAGGACGATTTGGAAGAAAACGCGAAGGCCGACGCTGAAGATACGGCGCCGGATGCCGGGCCGCTTCAGGACGACCTGCCGCTGCTGATCGCGTTTCATGACCTGCGGCATTTCGCGACAACGGCCAAGGCAGCCGGGGGCAATACGGCCACCGGCGAGAATCCGTCGGACCCGGCGCTCGATGGGCAGGCTTCACTGCCAAAGACCTACCGGCCAAAAGCCGCGGGCGGACGCGAAGCACTCGAAACCATGTCGAAGCCGGAGCAGGCGTCGATCGTCGACGGACCTTTGACGGCGCTTGACGGTCAGTCGCCGAGCGCTGCCTCCAGCGCGCCAAAACGCGACGCCGCTGCGGCGGCCCAGAAGCTGTCGGACGCACCGGCCGCCGATGTGCCCGGCGTGCGGTCGAAGCACACCGCGAATGCGATGAAGAGCATCGAGGATGTCCAGTCCTCGATGCGTCCAGAAGCGGGAAAACAGTCCCTGTCCACTGCGCGCATCGACGTGGTGTCGGAACGGAGTTTCCCCGCACCGCCGCAAAGTCCCATCAGCCAGGCAGCCCTCAATGTGATCAACGCCATAGCCGCCGACGCCGGGCCGCAAAAGGCGCTTTCAGCCTCACCCACGACCACCCATCTGGCCAGCTCTGTTGCCGTTCCGACACATGTGTTGAAGATCGAACTCCACCCAGCCGAACTCGGCATGGTGACGGCCAATCTTCGCCTCTCCGGGGAACAACTTTCGATTGAGCTGAAGCCTGAAACGCACGACGCTTATCGTCGGCTGTCCGCCGACAGCGAGGCCATCGTCAAGTCACTGCGGGGGCTCGGCTTTGAGGTTGACAAGGTCACGATACTGCAACCTTCGGTAGCAGTTCCCGCTACAACCCGGACGGATGCAACCGCTCCTATGGCGGCGGCGACAGGCCGCGATCCAGCATCCTTTCAACCGGGGAATTCGGGCAGCGGCAATGGTGGAGCCGGCGGCCAGCAACCGGGCCAGCAATCCTCAGGGAAACGCAACGATGACGCGCAGGACTACGGCCGCGGCACTTCGCCTGCTCGCGAGCGCGCTGGCGGCGATATCTTTATCTAGCGCGGCAAACGCCGCCGCAGCCGCGGCCAACCCCTGCGAGCCGGAGATCCTGCGCGCCGCCGATCGTTATGGCGTGCCCGCCGGCATCCTCTATGCTGTTGGCCTGACGGAGACCGGAAACAAGGGCAGCCTTCAACCCAATGCCTTGAATATAGAAGGAAAAGCAGTCTTTCCGAGGAGCCGGACCGAGGCCCTTGCCGCCTTCGCCAATGCCCGGCGCGAGGGCAAGACCCTGATCGATCTGGGCTGCATGCAGATCAATCACCACTATCACGCATCGCATTTTCGCAGCGTCGAGGACATGCTCGACCCACGCCAGAACGTCGACTATGCGGCGCGCTTCCTGGCCAGCCTTCATGCCCGTCACGAGACCTGGTCGATGGCCGTTGCCCGCTATCATGCCGGTCCCGACAACGACCCGGCGCAGAAGATCTATGTCTGCCGCGTCATTGCCAACATGGTCGCCACCGGCTTTGGAAAATGGACCGCGAACGCCCGCGGCTTCTGCAACCCGTAAGCGCATTTCCCGTTACTAATAGACCAACCGTACAACCCGAATTGTTGGTTTGACTTGATCATACCTTGCCGCCGAAAGCACATCTGGCCGCCCGCTAATGCAACCGATACGATTCCAGACTCCCAAGAAACTAGCTACAAGAAATGACGGTTGTTCAGGATTCCCGCCAGCGGATACGCCTCTCTTCACGGGGCAAATGATTTGATTCGGAAGGCGGGGCCGATGATTGTGATCGTTGACGAGCGCGAGCTCGTAACAGAGGGATACAATTCACTTTTCGATCGTGAGGGCATCGCCTGTGCAGGCTTTGCGTCCGGCGAATTCGGTGAGTGGGTGAACTCGGCCGCGGACACCGATCTGCGCTCGGTCAGGGCCTTCCTCATCGGCGACTGCCGCGAGGGTTCCATCTCTCCGCGCCAGATCCGCGACCGCACCGGCGCTCCGGTCATTGCGCTCAGCGAACAGCATTCGCTGGAGAACACGCTGCGGTTGTTCGAGAGCGGCGTCGACGACGTCATTCGCAAGCCCGTCCATATCCGCGAGATTCTGGCCCGCATCACCGCCATCCGCCGCCGCGCCCAGGAAGACGTCGCCTACACCGAGATCGGCGCCATGCGCATCTTCATGGACGGCCGCGACCCCGAGATCGACGGTCAGCCCCTCCCCCTGCCGCGCCGCGAGCGCCGCATCCTCGAATATCTGGCGAGCAATCGGGGGCGCCGTGTCACCAAGACCCAGGTTTTCAATGCCATCTACGGCATCTTCGACGAAGAGGTCGAGGAGAACGTGGTGGAAAGCCACATCAGCAAACTGCGCAAGAAGCTGCGCGAGAAGCTGGGCACCGACCCGATCGATTCCAAGCGTTTCCTCGGCTACCGGCTCGTCTTCTGATGCAGCGCCGCGCCAGCCTCGCGCAAGAAAACATGCGTAGCCTCGTAGCCAGCAGCATGGACACAGCGGAGACGTTTCGATGAGCCTCTACGGAATGATGCGGACCGGCGTCTCCGGCATGAACGCCCAGGCAAACCGCCTATCGACGGTCGCCGACAACATCGCCAATTCCGACACCACCGGCTACAAGCGCTCCTCCGCCGAATTCTCGACGCTGGTCATGCCGTCGACCGGCGGTGCCTACAATTCCGGCGGCGTCACCACGACGATCCGCCAGGCGGTCAGCGATCCGGGTGTGCTTCAATACACGACCTCGGTTTCCGACCTTGCCGTCAGCGGCGATGGCTTCTTTGTCGTTCAGGATCCGAGCGGCACCCCCTACCTGACCCGGGCCGGCGCTTTCGTTCCCGACGGTCAAGGCAGACTGGTCAACTCGGCCGGCTTCCAGTTGATGGCGTACAGCTACGACAACGGCGTACCGGCAGCGACGGTCAATGGCTTCGAGGGGTTGGTCCCGGTTGTCATCTCAGACCAGGGAATGACTGCAACACCGAGCACTGAGGGCAGCTATGCCGGCAACCTGCCGGCCGGCGCGACCCCGATCGCCGCCGGCAATCTGCCCACCACCAATGCTGTCGGCGCGCAGTACACCTCAAAATCCTCCATGGTTGCCTACGACAATCTCGGCAACAAGAAGCTGCTCGACGTCTATTTCACCAACACCGGCGCCGGCACCTGGCAGGTCTCGGTCTTCGATCAGTCTCAGGCCACGGCCGGGACAGCATTCCCCTATACCGGTGGCGCGCTGGGCTCGGCCAACCTGACGTTCGACGCCACCACTGGCAAGCTCACCGGCGCCGTCGACAGCGTCTCCCTCACCGTGCCCAACGGCGCCGCCTTTTCGCTCGATCTGTCTGCGCTGACCCAGCTTGGCGCCGGCTTCACGGTTTCCGACGCCCAGGTCAACGGCAACGCGCCGAGCACTATCGACAAGGTCCAGATCAGCAAGGACGGCACCATCTACGCGCAGTACAAGGACGGCTCCACCAAGCCGCTCTACAAGATCCCGCTGGCTGACGTACAGAGCCCGGATCAGCTCAAGGCGCTGCCTGGCAACGTCTATTCGCAGGGCACCGAGTCCGGCGCGGTTCGTGTCGGCTTTGCCAATGAAGGCAAGCTCGGCTCCATCATCTCCGGCGCGCTCGAGAATTCCAACGTCGACATCGCCGAAGAACTGACCAACATGATCGCGGCACAGCGCAGCTACACCGCCAATTCGAAAGTCTTCCAGACCGGTTCCGATCTGATGGACGTCCTTGTCAACCTGAAGAGATAAGACGGGCGTCGCCCGCGAAAGACCCGCATGTCACTGTCTACCGCATTGAGTATCGCCCAGTCGGCGCTTATGAACACCGCGCGACAGACCAGCGTTGTCTCGCGCAACGTGGCCGACGCCTCCAACCCGGACTATTCACGCCGTCAGGCCGTCGTCACCAGCACGGCGCAGGGCGCGCGTTCGGTCGATATCCAGCGCGCAGCCAACGAGCTTTTGTTTCGCCAGAATCTCGGCGCGCTGTCGGCCTGGAGCGGGCAGAACGCGCTCTACAGCGGCATGGATCAGCTGGGCGTTGCGGTCAATGGCGTCGACAATGCGTCCTCGCCCTCGACCGCGATCGCCAACCTGCAGCAGGTGCTGCAGCTCTACGCCACCTCGCCGTCGAACCAGAACCTCGGCGCCTCGGTCATCGACGCCGCCAAGCAGGTCGTGCGCTCGCTCAATGAGGGCTCCAAGGCAGTCCAGGATTTCCGCACCCAGACCGACGGCCAGATCGCCACGGCCGTCGATGACCTGAACTCGCTGCTCGGCCAATTCCAGGATGCCAACACGGCGGTCATGTCCGGAACCCGTTCCGGCACCGACGTTTCCGATGCGCTCGACCAGCGCGACGCGCTTTTGAAGAAGATTTCGAACTATGTCCCGGTGTCGACCTTCACGCGAGGCGACAATGACATGGTCATCACCACCGGTGACGGCACGACTTTGTTCGAGACGATACCGCGCACGGTCACCTTCGCGGCGTCGGCAGGCTATACCGCGGGTGCCGCCGGCAATGCCGTTTACATCGACAACGTGCCGATCTCGGCGGGAGCCGGCGGCAACACCAGCGCCAGCGGCACGCTTGCCGGCCTGCTGCAATTGCGCGACGGCGTCGCCTCGACCATGCAGAGCCAGCTCGATGAGACCGCGCGTGGCCTGATCACCGCTTTTGCCGAGACCGCACCCTCGATGGCCAATGCCGCCGGCCTGTTCACCTGGTCGGGAGCGCCGGCCGTGCCGGCCGCCGGCACGCTGGTCACCGGCCTTGCCGCGTCCATCAGCGTCAATGCAGCGATGGACCCGAGCACCGGCGGCAACCCGACGCTGCTGCGCGACGGCGGCGCCAACGGTGCTGCCTATGTCGCCAACACGGGCGGCGGCGCGTCCTATTCCACCCTTCTGGTTGCCTATGGCGACCGGCTCGACCAGCCGATGACTTTCGACCCCGCCGCCGGCGTTTCGGCAACCTCCAGCGTATCCGACTACGCCGCCAGTTCGATCGGTTGGTTCGAGAGCGTGCGCCAGCAGGCTTCGACCGCCTCCGACGCCAAGGAAGCACTGGCATCGCGCAGCGCCGAGGCGCTGTCCAACGCGACCGGGGTCAATGTCGACCAGGAAATGTCGCTGCTGCTCGACCTCGAACACACCTACCAGGCATCAGCCCGGATGATGAAAACCGTCGACGACATGTTGACGGCCTTGCTCAACGCGGTGGGATAATTCCATGACTTCAGTCTCCTCGGCCGCAATCTCCAATGCCATGCGCTCCCAGCAGATGCGCATGCAGGCCGAACTCGTCAAAGCCACCAAAGAATCCTCGACGGGCCGGGTCGCTGACGTCGGCCTGGCTCTCGGTGGGCGCACCACCCAGGCCGTCACCTTCCAGCGCGATCTTGACCGGCTCAACGTCATCATCGATTCCAACGGCCTGGTCGGCGCCCGGCTTTCCTCGACGCAGACCTCGCTTGGTCAGCTCTCCACCGCCGCGCAGACCTTCCTGTCCGCCCTGACCACCGCTTCCTCGAGCGACTCGTCCAACAGCCTCACCCGGGACTCCGGCAAGGCGACCATCCAGCAGCTGACCTCGATCCTCAACACCAGCGTCAATGGTGAATATCTGTTTGCCGGCACCAACACAGACGTCAAGCCGATCAACGATTTCACCGCTGCCGGCTCTCCTGCCAAGGCTGCATTCGATACCGCTTTCCTCACCAATTTCGGTTTCACCCAGGACGACCCGGCAGCGGCCAACATCACGGCTGCCCAGATGGACGATTTCATCACCAATGATGTCGTGCCGCAGTTCACGGGCGCGGGTTGGCAAGGCAACTGGTCGAACGCCACCGACCAGCAGATCGTCAGCCGCATCGCACTCAACGAAACCACACCGACTTCGACCAGCGCCAACAGCGATGGCATTCAGAAACTCGCCATGGCGGCAGCCATGGTCAGCAGCCTGATGTCCAGCAACATCAGCCAGGCGGCGAAGAATACGGTTGTCAGCCGCTCGACCACATTGGTTGGCGAAGCGCTGAGCGGCATTGGCCAGCTTCAATCCGAGACCGGCATCGTCCAGAAGCGGGTTTCCGATGCCAACGATCGGATGAAAACGCAGGTCGACCTTTTCGAACGGCACATTCTCGATCTGGAAGCCGTCGATCCGGCGGCAGCCGCGACACGGGTCGCGGACCTGACACAGCACATCGAAACGTCTTTCGCGTTGACCGCACGCCTGCAGCAGCTCAGCCTGTTGAATTACCTGACCTGACAACGCTTAACGGAACGGTAGAGCCCCAACGATGTACCAATTCTCCTACGCCGACATCCAGAGCAACTCCGTTGCCGACGCGAAGGACCGCGAGCGGGAGCTTCTGACCCGCTCGATCGACATGCTGGCGGCGGCAGCAGCGGCCGGCCACGATTCGATGGAGGCGATCGAGGCGCTTCACTTCACCAACCGCGTCTGGACCGCCTTCGTCGAGGATCTTGGCTCCAGCGACAACGCCCTGCCCAAGGAACTGCGCGCCAACCTCATTTCCATCGGCCTGTGGCTGCTGCGCGAGGCGGAGGACATCCGTCAGGGCCGCACCAACAATTTCGAAGGGTTGATCGAGGTGTCCCAGATCATCAGGGACGGCATTCAATGACCAACACGCTGAAGATATCGCTCAAGCCGAACGAAAAGATCTACATCAACGGCGCCGTCATCCGGGTCGACCGCAAGGTCACCGTCGAATTGATGAACGACGTCCAGTTCCTGCTCGAAAGCCACGTGATTCAGGCCGACGATGCCTCGACACCGCTCAAGCAGCTCTATTTCATCCTGCAGGTCATGCTGATGAACCCGGCGGGCGCCGCCGCCGCGCGCGACATGTTCCGCCGTTCGCTGCCGCTGCTTCTGGCAAGCTTCGAGGACACCCAGATCTGCAGCGCGCTGAAACAGATCGACCGCATGGTCGGCGAGGATCATATCTACGAGGCGCTGAAGGCGATCCGCGCGCTTTATCCGCTCGAACGCCGCGCGCTGGGTGGTAATGACGATGTTTCGGGTGCCGAGCGCCCGTTGGCTGTGGGAGCACGATACTGATGAACGTGGACATGACGACGACGATTCCGACCGGCGCCAATCAGGCCACGGCGTCGACCTCGAAGACAGCGGTCGACTACCAGTCGTTCCTGAAGCTTCTGATCGCCGAGATGAAGAACCAGGATCCAACCAAGCCGATGGATTCGACGCAATATGTCGCCCAGCTCGCCACCTTCTCTCAGGTCGAGCAATCGGTGCAGACCAACACCAAGCTCAATCAGATCATGCAGTCCTCGGCGCTGTCGCAGGCCGACGCACTGATCGGGCGCTCGATAACCTCCGCCGACGGCCTGACGACGGGCACCGTGGCTTCGGTGCGCCTCGCCAGCAACGGTCTCATCGCCGTGCTGCAGAACGGCACCGAAGTCGCGGTCGGTCCGGGAGTTTCGGTCAAGGCAGCAAGCTGACGCTTTCGGCAGAGAGCCAGTCCCATGAATGAGGCCGACGCTCTCGACATCGTCCAGTATGCGGTGTGGACGGTGCTCGTCGCGTCGGCTCCGGTGGTGCTGGTCGCCATGGCGGTCGGCATCGGCATCGCCCTCATCCAGGCGCTGACGCAGGTGCAGGAGATCACCTTGACCTTTGTGCCGAAAATCGTCGCCATCATGCTGGTGGTGGCGCTGACCGGCCCCTTCATCGGCAGCCAGATATCGGCCTTCACCAACGTCATCTTCGAGCGCATCCAGAACGGATTCTGAACCTGTTCCAGGATGGTGTGCCGCGGCATGCCGTTCGCAATTGTCTGAAGACAGAGCCGCCGATCCCCGCGGCACCTCCGGACCCACGGCGGACAAGGCCTGGACCGCCTCTATCCCATTGTTGGACCATGAGCTTTTTTGCCCTTTGCGGCGCCATGCCCTACTTTCGGCAAACGGTCTGCGCAAACGGATTGTCTGACGAGCAGGCACGACATGGCAGGAACCCCAAATGATTGACGAAAAGCCGGACAGCGAGAGCGTCTCGGCGCTGGCGCCCTTCCGTCACGGCATTTTCCGCGCCGTATGGGGCGCAAGTCTCGTCTCGAATTTCGGTGGCCTGATCCAGGGTGTCGGCGCCGCCTGGATGATGACCACGATCGCCACCTCGCCCTATCAGGTGGCCCTGGTCCAGGCTTCGACCACCTTGCCGATCATGCTGTTTGCGCTCGTCGCCGGCGCCATCGCCGACAGTTTCGACCGGCGCAAGGTGATGCTGGTCGCCCAGACCTTCATGCTGGTGGTGTCGGTGCTCCTGACCGTGTTCACTTATTCCGGCCTGATCACTCCATGGACGCTGCTTGCCTTCACCTTCCTGATCGACAGCGGCACCGCGCTCAACAGCCCATCATGGCAAGCCTCCGTCGGCGATATCGTACCCCGCAACAAGGTGCCGGCGGCCGTCGCCCTCAATTCGATGGGCTTTAACCTGACGCGCAGCGTCGGTCCGGCGATCGGCGGCATCATTGTCGCCGCGGCCGGTGCGGCGGCCGCCTTCGCGGCAAACGCGGTGAGCTATATCGGCCTGATCGTCGTGCTGGCGCGCTGGAAGCCGGACGTGCCGGTATCGACCTTGCCGCGCGAATCGCTGGGGGCCGCCATGGGCGCCGGCCTGCGCTATGTCGCCATGTCGCCTAACATCGGCAAGGTGCTGGTCAGAGGTGCTGCGTTCGGCTTCAGTGCAGGCGCTGTGCTTGCGTTGCTGCCCCTGGTGGCGCGCGATGTCGTCAAGGGCGATGCGCTGACCTATGGCATCATGCTCGGCGCCTTCGGCATCGGCGCGGTCGGCGGCGCCTTGATCAGCGTCAGGCTGCGGCAGTTGCTGTCCAGCGAGACGATGGTGCGCTGTGCTTTTGCCGGCTTCGCTGTCTGCGCATTCAATGCCGCCGTCAGCCAGCATGCCTGGCAGACGTCGCTCGGCCTGCTTGTCGGCGGCGCCTGCTGGGTGATCGCGCTTTCGCATTTCAACGTCACGGTGCAGATGGCGACGCCGCGCTGGGTGGTCGGCCGGGTGCTGTCGGTCTACCAGACCGCGACTTTCGGCGGCATCGCGCTCGGCAGCTGGATCTGGGGTGTCGTCGCCGATGCGCACGGCGCCGAAACCGCGCTGATCGCAGCCAGCGTCGCCATGCTGGCCGGCGGCGCCATCGGTCTTTTGCTCCCGCTGCCGCAACAGCAGGTGCTCAACCTCGACCCGCTCAATCGCTTCAAGGAACCGCACCTTGCGCTTGACCTGAAGCCGCGCAGTGGTCCCATCGCCATCATGATCGAGTATGTGATCCGGCACGAGGACGAACCGGAGTTCCTCGCCATCATGGCCGAACGCGGCCGCATCCGCCGTCGTGACGGCGCCCGCAACTGGACGCTGGCGCGCGACCTCGAGAATCCCACCGTATGGATCGAGCATTATCACACGCCGACCTGGATCGAATATATCAGGCACAATGGACGCATCACCCATGCCGATGCCGTCATCGGCGAACGCGTGCGGGCCCTGCACAGCGGCGACGAACCGCCGCGCGTGCGACGCATGATCGAACGCCCGACCACTGCGGGCACAGCGCTTGTGATGGCCAAGGGACCTATCGAGCATTAGGGCTCCGCAACCGCGCCCCCGGTCGCAGGCACCCCGCTTGGCCCTCCCGTCACCCCTCGCCCGACAGGTCCCGGCGCGCCTTGTCGAGCTCCTCGGCATAGCGCCGCATCAAATGGCCTTCGGTCAACAGCCCCAGCACGATGTGGTCGGTGAAATCCTCGACGACAGCGAGTTCTTCGGCGCCCGCCCGCTGGAATGTTTCCGCGGCGGCCTGCACGTTCATGCTCGGCACCAGCACCGCGTCCTTGTATTTGGCAAGATCGCGCACCGGGACCTCGCCGCCGGAAGGATCGCTGTGCAGTTCGGCTACGATCAGCACGCCGACATAGTGGTCGCCCGCGTCGACGGCGATGACGCGCTGGGCAGAGCCGAGCGGCACTTGCTTGCGGAAGGCTGCCAGCGTCGTCGAGGCATAGATGGTCTTGATGTCCTTGCGCATCATCGAGCCGACTGTGAGGCTGCGCATCCAGCCGACATCGTGGGCGCTGCGGATGGTCTCGCCGCGCAGATGGAAGCGCCATGTCGAGAACGAATAGCCGAAGGTCTCGCGCACCAGGATCGCCGACATGATCGAGGCGGCCAGCACGACGCCGGTCAGCGTCAGGTCGCGGGTCGATTCCAGCGCCAGGAAGGTCATCGTCAGCGGACCGCCGACGACACCGACGGCGAGCGAAGTCATGCCGACGACGGCGGCGACGGCAGGGTCGATGCCGGTTGCCGGAGAAATAACAAGCATCACATCCGCGAACGCCTTGCCGAGCAGCGCGCCGAGGAACAGCGAGGCGAAGAACAATCCGCCGCGAAAGCCCGACCCCAGCGAGATCGCCGATGCCGCCAGCTTGAGCACGAAGACGCTGGCCACCACGGCCAAACCGTAATTCATCGAGAATTCGCGATGCAGCGCGCCATGGCCGCTGGACAGCACCTGCGGCGTGATCAGCCCCAGCAAGCCAACGATGACGCCGCCGATGACGGGGCGCAGCGACGCATCGATCGACAGCCTGGCAAAACCGCGCTCGATCAACGTCACCAGATGCATGATGGCGATCGAGGCGGCGCCGCCGAGCAGGCCGAGCAGCAGGAACGGCACATACTGGCTGGCGGTGAGCGCCGGCAGACCCGAAAGCTCAAGCGGAAACGGCACCCCGCCGAACATCTCGGCGGTCAGCGAGGCTGAGATCGCGGCGGTCATGACAGGCGCGACATTGGCGACCGAGTAGATGCCGATGACCAGTTCGAAGCCGTAGAAGGCGCCGGTCAGCGGTGCATCGAAGGCGGCGGCGATGGCGCCGGCCGCACCACAGCCGACCAGGATGCGGACATCGTTGCGGCGCAGCCTGAAGATGCCCGCCAGCCGCGATGCCAGCCCGGAGCCAACCTGCGTGTAGCCGGCTTCCAGCCCGACCGAGGCGCCAAAACCGCTGGAGATCATGGTCTGGCCGGCGATGATGAAGGTGTCGGTCAGCGACATGCGCCCGCCATAGAGCGCATTGGCTTCGATCGGGTCGATCGGTGTGCGGAATTTCCGTATCCTGAGCCAGACCACCGTCAGCCCCAGCAGCATGCCGCCGATCGCCGGTATCAACGCCTGCATCGGATTGGCGAGCGAGAACATGCCGGAAAGCCGGCCGCCTGGCTGAACGCCGAACAGCAGCCCGTGCAGGTCCTGCACGATCTGGCTCATCGCCGTGACCAATATGCCTGCCATTACGCCTACCACACCGGCGAGGATAACCACCACGATGCCGCGTGCCTCGAGCAGGGGCAACGACCTGATCAGCACCGCGCGCAGCCGGCGGGCATAGACTTCGCTGTGGTTTCTGGAAAGCACCGGGGCGGCTCGCCGATATCGAAAGGCAGTGGAAAACCAGCCTGATACGCCCGGCGGCACGGCATGGCAACCACAATGCCGACAGACACCATGTTGGCGACAGCGCGATATCGATCGCCGATGGACAGTTCAGGTCGGCATGGGCTCGCCGGCTTCATAGAGCACGAGGTTGCGCTCGCCTATGCCAAGCGCCGGCCAGCTCGCACGCCAGTCCGCAATGTGCGGCGAGCGGAAATGCGCGTCGAGCGCCGCCCTGTCGCTCCAGACTTCCGTGATCCGGATGAGCCCGGCATCGAAAACATCCTGCGCATAGGAATATTCGAGACAGCCGGGCTCGGCGCGGCTGCCGGAAACCATGCGTTCCATAGTGGGCCTGGCTACTTCCAGTTTGTTTGGCGGCAAGCGGATGGTGCCGATGATCAGAAGCACGGGTTTTCCCTTCTTTACACGGTCGGCCGACACGGCGACCTGCGCATGATCGTTGGAACTAGCCAGTCTCCCACCCTCGCGCAAGCTTGGCGGGCTACCCTCACAGGGCTGTCGCGCGCTCGGCAGTCTATGGGGTTTGAGGACGATATGGCGATCAGCGAAAGCATTCAGCCCGGCGCGGTGGCCAAGAACGGCCGCGACGTCTTCTTCGCCATCGGCATCGTCATCATCCTGGCCGTCCTGTTCCTGCCGATTCCGGCCTTTCTCATCGACATCGGCCTCGCCTTCTCGATCGCGCTTTCGGTGCTGATCCTGATGGTGGCGCTATGGATCCAGCGCCCGCTCGATTTCTCGTCTTTTCCAACCGTTCTGCTCATCGCCACCATGCTCAGGCTGTCGCTCAACATCGCCACCACGCGCATGATTCTGGCGCATGGCAATGAGGGCACGCACGCGGCCGGCTACGTCATCGCCGGCTTCTCCAAGCTGGTGATGGCCAGCGACTTCGTCATCGGCCTCATCGTCTTCATGATCCTGATCGTGGTGAACTTCATCGTCATCACCAAGGGCGCCACGCGTATCGCCGAAGTCGGCGCCCGCTTCACCCTCGACGCCATCCCCGGCAAGCAGATGTCGATCGACGCCGACCTGTCGGCCGGCATGATCGACGACAAGACGGCGCAGCTGCGCCGCCGTGAACTGGAAGAAGAATCTTCTTTCTTCGGCTCGATGGACGGCGCCTCGAAGTTCGTGCGCGGCGACGCCATCGCCGGCCTCATCATCACCGCCATCAACATCGTCGGCGGCATCGCCATCGGCTACATCAGGCACGGCATGGGCATGGGCGAAGCCGCCGACGTGTTCATCAAGCTGTCGGTCGGCGACGGCCTCGTCACCCAGATCCCGGCACTGATCGTGTCGCTCGCCGCCGGCCTGCTCGTCTCCAAGGGCGGCACCCGCGGCTCGACCAACCAGGCGGTGTTCGGCCAGCTCGGCGCCCACCCGCGCGCCCTCTATGTCGCGGCATCGCTGCTGGTGCTGCTCGGCCTGATGCCCGGCCTGCCGCTGTTCCCGTTCTTTGCGCTCGCCGCCGGCATGGCCGGCCTCGGCTACGTCATCCCGATGCGCGCCAACCGGGTTCTCGCCGAAGCCGAGGCGATCAAGGACCAGGAAAAGGCGACCAAGGTCGAGGAGGAGAAGAACTCGGTCAAGGCCTCGCTCGCCACCGCCGAGATCGAGCTCTTGATCGGCAAGCAGCTGTCGACAAGGCTGCTGACGTCGCATCAGGAACTGGTTTTCCGCATGGGCAAGATGCGCAAGAAATTCGCCACCCAGTACGGCTTCGTCGTGCCGGAAGTGCGCGTCGCCGACGATTTCGCCATCCCGCCGAAGAGCTACCAGATCAAGGTGCACGGCACCGTGGTGGCCGAATACCAGATGCGCGTCGGCGAGATCATGGTGCTGCTCGGCAACCGCGACATACCCGAGATACCGGGCGAGGAAATCCGCGAGCCGGCCTTCGGCATGCGCGCCTATTCCGTCGTCGAAGCCTTCGCCGAGGATCTGAAGCGCGAGAACTACACCTTCGCCGACAACATGTCGGTGCTGCTCACCCATCTCTCCGAGGTCATCCGTAACAACCTGCCGCAGCTTCTGTCCTACAAGGACATGAAGGCGCTGCTCGAACGCCAGGACCAGGAATACCGCAAGCTCGCCGACGAGATCTGCACCACGCACATCTCCTATCCCGGCCTGCAGGCGGTGTTGAAGCTGCTGCTGGCCGAGCGCGTCTCGATCCGCAATCTGCACCTGATCATCGAGGCGATCGCCGAGATCGCGCCGCATGTGCGCCGCACCGAGCAGATTGTCGAGCATGTCCGCATCCGCATGGCCCAGCAGATATGCGGCGACCTGTCCGAGGGCGGCGTGCTGAAAGTGCTGCGCCTCGGCAACCGCTGGGATCTCGCCTTCCACCAGAGCCTCAAGCGCGACGCCAAGGGTGAGGTGCGCGAATTCGACATCGACCCGCGCCAGCTCGAGGAGTTCGGCCAGGACGCCACCAAGGCGATCAAGAAGTATCTGGAAGCCGGCGAGCGTTTCGTCCTCGTCACCGCGCCCGACGCCCGCCCCTATGTGCGCATGATCATCGAGCGCCTGTTCACCACACTTCCGGTGCTCAGCCATGTCGAAATCGCCAAGGGCGTCGAGATCAAGGTGCTCGGAACCATATCGTGAGCGTGCTGTCGCAAGGCGTCGTCATCGCGGCGTTCCTCGCCTTCTGCCGCATCGGCGCCTGTTTCATGCTGATGCCGGGCCTCTCCAGCGCCCGCGTCCCGGTCCAGGTCAGGTTGTTCGTGGCGGTCGCCGCCACCGGCGGCCTGCTCGCCTTTCTGTGGGACAAGATCTTTCCTTTCGTCGACCCGCGCCCGCAGATCCTTGTGCCGATGATCATCTCGGAACTTCTGGTCGGCGGCCTGATCGGCGCCATGACCAGGCTCTACATGGAAGCCCTGCGCTTCATGGGCTCGGCCATCGCCATGCTGGTCGGTTATGGCGGGACCGGCGGACCGGCGATCGAGGAGCCCGAACCCCAGGCAGCCCTTGCCGCAATCATCTCGTTCTCGGCGCTGTTGATGCTGTTCGTCTTCGATTTCGACCACGAGATAATACGCGCGCTGGTTTCCTCCTACACGGTCGCGCCGGTCAACGTCTTCTTCAACCCGCAGGCCGCCCTCGTCGACGTCACCGACACGGTGTCGGACACGTTCTTCCTGGTCATCCGCCTCGGCAGCCCGTTCGTCGCCTATGCTATTCTCGTCAATCTGACGATCGGCTTCGTCAACAAGCTGACGCCGCAGATCCCGATCTACTTCATCTCCCAGCCTTTCATCATCGCCGGCGGCATGATCATCTTCTATTTCGCCGTCGGCACCATGCTGTCGCTGTTCGTCGACGGCTTCGTCGATCTGACATTGGCGAGATAGAAATGAGCACGCGCAAGGACCGCCTCAAGAAGCTGGTCAAGGTGCAGGAACAGCTGAAGGCGCTGCACGAAACCCGCCACGCCACCTTCCTTGCCGCGGCCGGTGCGGCCGAGGCCGAAGCCAGGGAACTGGTCGGCCATTTCGACCAGGCCGATTCGCTCTCCGCCCTGTTTCCCGACCTCTACCATCGCCGCATCGCCCAGGCGGTCGTGCGCCAGGAGGCGAACCTGGCGAGCGCCAGGCAGGAAGCCAGCCTCATCGCCGCCGCGACCGCCCGCACCAACATGGTCGAGCGCGCCTACAAGGACGTGCGCAACCGCGACGAACGCGAACGCTCCGACCGCGAGCGGCTCGATATCATCGCGCAGAAACGGACGCACGAGTAGCGGGGAGTATTGTGGCGCGAAGCGGACCCTCCAAGGTTCGGCTTTCCCGTAAACGCTTTACAGCCCGGTTTGGTAGCGCTACCGTTTCGGCCTAGCGTGAGCCTGGGAGGAGCCAGGGCTGTCGCTAGCGGAAGCGTTGTTCCTTCGACGACGTCGCGGGAATTTGTTGGGAGGATCGATGGCGTCTGTCGCAATTGGCGAAGTCTATAAATCATTCGGCGCTGTCGAGATCCTGCACGGGGTCAGCGTGAACATCGAGGACGGCGAGTTCGTCACTCTGGTCGGACCGTCGGGCTGCGGAAAATCAACCCTCCTCAGAATGATCGCCGGCCTGGAAAAGATTTCACGCGGCCAGATCGCGATTGGCGAACGTGTCGTCAACAACGTTGCGCCTAAGGAGCGCGACGTCGCCATGGTCTTCCAGAACTATGCGCTCTACCCACACATGACCGTCGCCGAGAACATGGCGTTCTCGCTGATGCTCAAAGGAGTTTCCAAGCCGGAGAGCGATGCAGGCGTGCGCCGCGCAGCCGAAATCCTTGGGCTGGTGCCGTTGCTGGCGCGCTATCCTAGGCAGCTTTCCGGCGGCCAACGCCAGCGCGTCGCGATGGGCCGCGCGATCGTTCGTGATCCGGCGGTCTTTCTCTTCGACGAACCGCTGTCCAATCTCGACGCCAAACTCAGGGTGCAGATGCGCGCCGAGATCAAGGAACTGCACCAGCGCCTCAAGACCACGACAGTCTATGTCACGCACGATCAGATCGAAGCCATGACCATGGCTGACAAGATCGTGGTCATGCATGACGGCATCGTCGAGCAGATAGGGCCGCCGCTGGAACTCTATGACCGCCCGAACAATCTTTTTGTCGCCAGCTTTATCGGCTCGCCGGCCATGAATTTGCTGAGGGGCGAGATCGCTACCGACGGCTCACCCTCGTTCCGAGGTGCCGGGGGGATTTCAGTCCCGTTGGCCTCGGCACTTTCCATCCCCAACGGCGAGCCTGTGGTGCTGGGAATAAGGCCCGAGCATTTGCGGCTGTCGGACGACCAGGGCATTCCGGTCACCGTCGCGGTGGTTGAACCAACCGGATCCGAAGTGCAGCTCATCGGCCGGACAGCCGGCGGCGAAGAGATCGTCGCGAATTTCCGGGAACGACATTCCTTCACGCCGGGCGAAACCATCCGGCTTACGGCCGAGCCCAGCCTCATCCATCTCTTTCACGGAGAAACCGGACAGAGATTCCAGACACGTACCGATCGTTAGGACCACAAGGCAAGGACAACAAAGAGGAGGAAACGAGCATGAAGTTCACCAGACGCGACGTGATCCGCACCACCGCCGGCGCGGCGGCGGGTGCCTTGGGAAGTCGGTTCATCAGCTCTCCGGCCCTTGCCCAGGACGGACCGAAATACAAACCCGAGGATGGCGCCAAGCTTAGACTGCTGCGCTGGTCGCCTTTCGTCCAGGGCGACGAGGACCAATGGCTGGCCAACACCAAGCGCTTCACCGAAGCGACAGGTGTCGAGGTTCGCGTCGACAAGGAAAGCTGGGAGGACATTCGTCCCAAGGCGGCGGTCGCAGCAAATGTCGGGTCCGGCCCCGACCTGATGTTCGTCTGGTTCGATGACCCGCACCAATATCCCGACAAGCTGCACGACGTGAGCGAACTGGGTGAGTATCTAGGCGCGAAATACGGTGGCTGGCACGAGGGACCTAAGCAATATGCGACACGCGCCGGGAAGTTCGTCGGCCTGCCCCTGGCCACGATCGGCAATGCCATCGTCTATCGGGAAAGCTGGGTGAAAGAGGCCGGCTTTTCGGAGTTTCCCAAGGATACGAAAGGCTTCCTGGAACTTTGCAAGGCCTTGCAAGCGAAGGGACATCCGGCCGGCTTCACGCATGGCCATGGCGTCGGCGACGGCAACAACTATGCTCATTGGCTGCTGTGGAGCCATGGCGGCCAGATGGTCGACGAGAGTGGCAAGGTAACGATCAACAGCCCCGAGACCCTCAAGGCGATCGAATACGCGCAGGAGCTCTACAAGACCTTCATTCCAGGCACCGAAAGCTGGCTCGACGTCAACAACAACCGCGCCTTCCTGGCCGGCGAACTGGGGGTGATCGCCAATGGAATTTCCGCCTACAACACGGCCAAGATCAACAAGGACAAAGATCCAAAGCTGGCTGAAATCGCCAAGGACATACGCACGACCAACCTGCCCATCGGTCCTGTCGGCAAATCCGTCGAATTGTTCCAGGTGACCACGGCTGTCATCTTCAATTACACGCCCTACCCCAACGCGGCTAAGGCGTATTTGCAGTTCATGTTCGAGGAACCGCAAATGAAGGACTGGATCACCTCCTCGGCCGGATATTGCTGCCAGACACTGAAGGCATTCGACAACAACCCCGTATGGACCGCCGATCCCAACAACGCCGCTTACGCCAAGGCTTCGGCTACTCTGCGGCCTAACGGCTATGCCGGGCCGCTCGGCTATGCCTCGGCGGCAACCATGGCCGACTACGTGCTGGTCGACATGTTCGCCAAAGCGGTGACCGGCCAGGCGACGCCGCAAGAGGCAATGGAAGAGGCCGAGAAGCGGGCAAATCGCTATTATCGCGTTTGAGCCTGCTCAGCCGGGCAGCGCGGCTGCCCGGCTGGCTTCGGATTGCGTCGCGGCCGATCCGGCCTATCAATGAGACCTCAGCAGGAGCCAACCCATGGCCGTGCCGTCAGCTGCTATCCAGCCGCGATCTTCGATCTTCTCACGGATTCTGTCGCGCTGGAGCGAAAGTCGGAACGCACTTGGCTTCGGCTTCATGCTTCCGGCGGCTGCACTGCTGCTTGTCTTCCTGACCTATCCGCTGGGGCTTGGCGTCTGGCTCGGCTTCACCGATGCCCGCATCGGCCGCCCCGGCATCTTCATCGGCATCGAAAACTATGAATATCTGTGGAGCGACGCCGTCTTCTGGCTCTCCGTCTTCAACACCTTGCTCTATACGATCAGCGCTTCGATCCTCAAATTCGCGCTCGGCCTCTGGCTAGCGCTCCTCCTCAACCAGAACCTTCCCTTCAAATCGTTCTTCCGTGCGATTGTCCTGCTGCCGTGGGTGGTGCCGACGGTGCTCTCGGCCATCGCCTTCTGGTGGATCTACGATTCGCAGTTCTCCATCCTGTCGTGGGCGCTCATGGAAATGGGACTGATCGATCACCGCATCAATTTCCTTGGCGATCCGGAGAACGCACGCGCCTCGGTGATCGCTGCCAATGTCTGGCGCGGCATTCCTTTCGTGGCCATCACGCTGCTGGCCGGCCTGCAGACGATTCCCCAATCGCTTTACGAGGCCGCGACGCTCGACGGCGCCAGCCGTTGGCAGTTGTTCCGCTATGTGACGCTGCCGCTGCTGACGCCGATCATCGCCATCACCATGACCTTTTCGGTCCTGTTCACCTTCACCGATTTCCAGCTGATCTATGTGCTGACTCGCGGCGGGCCGGTGAATGCCACCCATCTGATGGCAACGCTCTCGTTCCAGCGCGGCATTTCCGGCGGCCAGCTTGGCGAGGGAGCCGCGATCGCGGTGGCGATGATCCCATTCCTGCTAGCGGCGATCCTTTTCAGCTATTTCGGCTTGCAACGTCGTAAATGGCAGCAGGGCGGTGGAGACTGACATGGCCGCGATCGAAACGAACAATCGTCCGAACACGGATGAAGGCGGCATGGGCTATCTCCAGAGCCTGCCCCGGCGCGTGGTGACCGTTTATCTGCCGCTCCTGATCTTCGTCATCGTGCTGCTGTTCCCGTTCTACTGGATGACGATCACGGCGGTGAAACCCAATCTCGAGATGACGGATTATGCCAATTTCAATCCGTTCTGGGTCGTCCATCCGACACTCGAGCATATTCGGTATCTGCTCTTCGACACATCCTATCCGGGCTGGCTTCTCAACACGATCATCATCTCGACCGCCGCAACTTTCCTGTCGCTGCTGGCGGCGGTTTTCGCTGCCTATGCGATCGAACGCTTGAGGTTTTCCGGGGCGCGGCAGGTCGGCTTGGCGATCTTCCTGGCCTATCTCGTGCCGCCCTCGATTCTGTTCATTCCCCTGTCGGTGATGGTTTTCAACCTCGGCCTTTACGATACGCCGTTCGCGCTGATCCTCACCTATCCGACGTTCCTCATTCCATTCTGCACGTGGCTCTTGATGGGCTACTTCCGCTCGATCCCTTTCGAACTGGAAGAATGCGCGCTGATCGACGGCGCCAGCCGCTGGCAAATCCTGACCAAGATAGTTCTGCCGCTGTCGGTGCCTGGCCTGATTTCCGCCGGCATCTTCGCTTTCACCCTGTCATGGAACGAATTCATCTACGCTTTGACTTTTATCCAGTCGTCCGAAAACAAGACCGTGCCGGTCGGCGTGCTTACCGAGCTCGTACGTTCGGACGTCTATGAATGGGGAGCCCTGATGGCAGGCGCGCTGATCGGCTCCCTGCCGGTGGTGGTGCTCTATTCATTCTTTGTCGAGCACTACGTCTCCTCGATGACGGGCGCGGTCAAGGAGTGAAGCTGAGGCGGAAATCGACGATGGAAAAAACTGCCCGACAACGCATGGCGCGAAGCCGGCAGCTTCGATCCGATCCCCGCACTTCCGCTCCCTCTCCTTCCCGCAAGCCTGCCACAAGCTTGTTGAGGCATGGTCTGGCTAAGGAAAACCGGTAAAAGGCGGACTTTCTTGGCGATTTCTCCACCCAGCGACATCGTTATGGATGTGGCCCGAGCCGTCGACCCGGCGGATATCGAGACCGCCCGCGCCGCGCTGGCAAAGCGGGCCGGCGGCGCTGCGGGCACGTTTTCACTCGACACCGCCGCTTCGGTCGATGCCGGCTCGATCCTGTCGCGCGCCACCGCCGACAAGGCCGCCGCTGCAACCGACCCGGCCAACAAATTCAAGAAGTTCGAGGCGATGGTGCTGCAGACCTTCATCCAGAACATGCTGCCAAAGGATACCGAGGGCGTCTACGGCAAGGGCCTGGCCGGCGACATGTGGAAATCGCAGCTTGCCGAGCGGGTCGCGGACGTGATGGCCGAATGCGGTGGCATCGGCATCGCCAAGTCGATGCTTGCCGACCACTATCTCGAAGGCAAGCGCGTGGTTCCGGTCGGTCCGGTTTCGGGCGGGTTGGAAAAGACCGAGATCGACCAGCAAAACAGCCTGTCGACCTCGCTGGTCCACCAATTGCAGCGCAAGGCTGCGGGGTCGATGACCGGTGACGAGACGATCATAAAAACAAACATCAAGATCTAAACTGGGAAACGCCATGGCCGACTTTTCGGAATCCACCCCCAACCTGCCAGTACGCACGACGGCGTCGGAAGCGCCGATCCCGTTCGCGCGGCCCGGCAACCTCGCCGCCATCATCGGTCGCATCGAGGAAGTGGTCGAGGAAGAGACCGCCGGTATCCGCAACGCGACCAACTATGATCTCAAGGCGTCGAACGCCCGCAAGAGCCGCTACCTCTACGAGTTGACCCGCGCCATGAAGGGCGGCAGCGAAGCCGAATTCCTCGAACAGCACCGCGAGGGCCTGACCCGGCTGCGCCAGAAGCTGGCGAAGAACGAAGCGGCGATCCTGGCGCATCTCAGCGCGGTCAACGAAGTCGCCAGCCTGCTGCGGCACGCCATCCAGCGCGCCGAGACCGACGGCACCTACTCCGCCGGCGAGTTCGGCTGGATGAAGGCATGATGCCGAACACGAGCGACACTTCGGAGATACTGCCGAAGCAACGGCGCAGTGCCGCGTCGCCTTCGCAAGGGACGGATCAAGGGACTGACAAGAGCCGATGATCAAGGTCATCGCCATCGCCGTCTGGATTTGCGCCGCAACCCTCGGCGCCGTGTTCTATTCTTTCCAGGCGGCCGGCGAGCGCGGTGTCGGCGAAACGCCGAAGCCGATGCTGGGCGGTCTCGACTACGTCAAGACCGACATCATTTCGGTGCCGCTGATCCGCGATTCTGAGATCGGCGGCTATTTCCTGACCAAGCTCGTCTACACCGTCGAACCCGAGCAGATAAAGAAGCTGTCCATTCCGGCCGAAGCGCTGATCACCGACCAGGTCTATTCCTACCTCTATTCCAATCCGCAGATCGACTTCACCAACAAGGCGACCATCGATCTCGATGCCTTCCGCGCCGCAATCCGCGATACCGTCAACGCGCGTGTCGGCGCGCCTTTGGTGCATGAGGTTCTGATCGACCAGGTCAATTTCCTGTCGAAGGACGAAATCCGCGACAACTGGCTGCGCCGCAAGAAAAGCGAAACGGCGACCGAAATGACCAAGGCGTTCAAGGAACACTGAGTTGCCCTGCTCACAGGCCTGGTCACATCGAGCCTCGCCTGCCGCAAGGGCAGGAACCAGCCACCCGAATCCGCGTTGACGTAAACGTCAACCCAAAGCTATATGCGGCAGCGACCGTGATCGCGAAACCGCGGCATGGGCTTCGGCTGGATCGAAGCGCCGTTGCGAGACAGATGCAACCAGACAAGGAGAACAGCGTGAGCGTTCAGAAGATTGCCGAGAAGATCAAGTCGCGGGTGGCCAGCAGCGGGTTCGATCGTTCCGTGAAATTCGACACCGGCAGCGACGGCGTCATCGTCATCGACGGCGCAACCGTCTCGAACACCGATGCACCCACCGACTGCACCATCAAGCTCTCGCTCGACGATCTGGATTCGCTGATCGCTGGCGACCTGAACCCGACAATGGCGTTCATGACCGGCAAGATAAAGGTCGAAGGCGACATGACCGTCGCCATGGCGCTCAGCCAGCTGATCGGCTGAAGGCATCCAGCCGCCCAGGCGGCACCCACCAAGCGCAAAAACGCCGCCTTTTCGGGCGGCGTTTTTGCATGAAATGCTGCCGGCTTCGTGTCTCAGGCCGCCGATATCAGTTCCTGCGCCTTCAGCTTGCGGCCGGCCGCCTTCAGCGTGCCGTGCACGCCGTCAAGCGCGCCTTCCACCAGTTCCAGCGCCAGCAGGCGGTGCCGCTCATAGGGTCCTGGCATGGCAAGTGAACCGGTCTTCTCGGCCGAGAAGCCGAAGCGCGCGTAATAGGGCGCATCGCCGACCAAAAGGATAGCGGCATGGCCGAGACGCGCCGCTTCGGCGATGGCATGGCGCATCAGCGCCGAGCCGATGCCGGCATTCTTGAGCGACGGGTCGACGGCAAGCGGGCCAAGCAGCAGCGCGGCCGCACCGCCCTCGCCCAGCCTGACATCCCACAGCCGCACGGTGCCGGCCACGCCGCCCAAAGCATCGCGGGCGACGAAGGCCAGCCCTTCCGAGGGCCGCCGGCCACGCCGCAACTTCTCCGACGACTTTTTCCTGCGCTTCGGCCCCATGGCCCGATCGAGCAACGCCTCGCGCGCCGCAACATCGGCGGCGGCTTCGGCGACCATCCCAAAGGCCGGTGCGTGGCCCCCAATTTCAACTGGCATTTCCATTTCAAATGACATTTCCATTTCCGCAATCCCTGGCGAGCGGAGATCTGTTCCACAGGCGAGCCCGGGTGGACGACAGGCGCCCACCTGGGATGATCTGATCGGCTCTCTCAGCGCATTTTCAGGCGAAGTTGTGTCCGGTTCGCCGTCCGAAAATGCGCTGAGGAAGCGCCGTCAGATCACGTAGGATCGGAGAGGCTCGAAGCCGTTGAAGGCGACCGCCGAGTAGGTGGTCGTGTAGGCGCCGGTGCCTTCGATCAGCACCTCGTCGCCGATCGTCAGCGACAAAGGCAGCGGATAGGGCGTCTTCTCGTACATCACGTCGGCCGAATCGCAGGTCGGGCCGGCGAGCACGCAGGGCGCTGTCTCCGTGCCGTCATGCGCGGTGACGATCGGGTAGCGGATCGCCTCGTCCATCGTCTCGGCCAAGCCACCGAACTTGCCGATGTCGAGGAACACCCAGCGCACATTGTCGTTGGCCGCTTTCTTCGAGATCAGCACGACTTCCGACTTGATGACGCCGGCATTGCCGACCATGCCACGGCCCGGCTCGATGATGGTCTCGGGAAGCGCATTGCCGAAATGCTTGCGCAGCGCCGAGAAGATCGCCTGGCCATAGGCCTGGGCGGCCGGCACGTCACGCAGATAGCGCGTCGGGAAACCACCGCCCATATTGACCATCTTCAAGACGATGCCTTCTTCGGCGAGCGTCGCGAACACCACCTTGGCGTCGGCCAGCGCACGGTCCCAGGCGGTCAGGTCGGTCTGCTGCGAGCCGACATGGAACGACACGCCATAGGCGTCGAGGCCGAGCCCCTTGGCATGGCGCAGCACGTCGACGGCCATCGCCGGCACGCAGCCGAACTTGCGCGACAGCGGCCATTCCGCGCCCTCGCCATCGGTCAGCACGCGGCAGAACACGCGCGCGCCTGGAGCGACGCGGGCGATCTTCTCGACCTCTTCGACGCAGTCGACCGCGAACAGGCGGATGCCGAGCTGGTAGGCGCGTGCGATGTCACGCTCCTTCTTGATGGTGTTGCCGAAGGAGATGCGGTCCGCCGGCGCACCAGCGTCCATCGCCATCTCGACTTCGGCAACGGAAGCGGTGTCGAAGGACGAGCCCATCGCAGCAAGCAGGCGCAGGATTTCCGGCGCCGGGTTTGCTTTCACAGCATAGTAGATCTTGGAATCAGGCAGCGCCTTCTCGAAGGCGCGGAAATTGTCGCGCACGACATCGAGGTCGACGACGAGGCAGGGGCCGGTCGGACGTCGGGTGGCGAGAAAGTCAAGAATGCGCTGGGTGGCCATCGGGGTCTCTCCATCAGCGCCTTTCGGCGCGCAATAAGGCTGCGGGACGCGGGCTGTCGGCCTCGCGAACTCGCGGTGGACAAAGGCGGGACGGAAATTCATGGAACCAGCCGGTGGAGACCCCGGAACCATGAAGCGCCGTCTCGCGGCGGTGAACCTTGGCCTTGCCCGGCCTCGGTTCGCTTTGTCTGCCTTGGCTTGGATGGGAGACCCGTCCGCACTGCCGGCAATGAAGGTGTGCCTCTTCAGTAACCCCGGTTTTTGGACAACCGGCAGAACACCAGAAAGGCCCGCACCGTCGTTGCTTCAAGGTGTCCTCGGGCTGGCGGTTGGCCGCTAGACCGACTGGAGGGGTTAGCTCCAGTTACCTTACCGATTTCCCTCACCATTCGAGGATCGGCGGACACCCACAGGCACGTGCGACTTTGGGCAAGCGCGATATAAGGGCGAAGACTTTCACAATCAATAAAAATCGTATCGCAGGTTGTAAAATTTCTGGCGTCGAACAATGTTGCGGCAACCGTATCCGGATATCGAACGATGACAGGCACGCACGGCCCTCTCAACGCCTTTCTCGATCTTCGCCAGATGCCAGTGGCACATGCCCAGCTAGGCCCGCTGGCCGGCCTGCGGCTGGCCGTCAAGGACATCTACGACGTCGCCGGCTACCGCACCGGTTGCGGCAATTTGCAAAAATTCGCCGAAAGCCACGCAGCTTCGCGCACCGCACCCGCCGTGCAGATGATCCTCGATGCCGGCGCACGCTTCGTCGGCAAGACGCAGACCGACGAGCTTGCCTTCGCGCTGTTCGGCCAGAATGCGCATTTCTCGTTTCCGGTGAACCCGGCGGCACCCGACCGCGTCACAGGCGGCTCCTCATCGGGATCGGCGGCGGCGGTGGCGGGCAGGCTGGCCGATATCGCCACCGGCTCCGACACCGGCGGCTCGATCCGCGCCCCGGCGAGCTTTTGCGGACTGATCGGGCTGCGCACCACGCATGGCCGCATTCCGCTCGACGGCACGATGAAGCTGGCGCCGAGCCTCGACACGTTCGGCTGGTTCGCCGATGACATCGAGACCTACGAAACCGTCGGCAAGCTGCTGCTCGGCCGCGATCCGCACCAGCATGTGTTGGACCGGCCGCTGGCACTGGATTGGCTGGATGGATTGGTCGCCCGCCCGGCGCTTGCCGAATATGGTGAAATGAAGGGGCTGGCGGGCAAGGTCTTCGGCGCGCCGATGACGCCGGGAGTGCGCTTCTCCTCATCTCCCGATGAACTCTACTGGTGCTTTCGCCGGCTGCAGGCCAGGGAGGCCTGGGCGGTGCATGGCGAATGGATCACCAGCGGCGAGCGCGGCCTTGGCCCCGGCGTCGAGGAGCGTTTCGGCTTTGGCCGCGCCGTCGACGACAAGACAGCCCAGGCCGAGAAGGTGCGACGTCTGACCTTTCGCGGCGAACTGAGCGCCCTGCTCGGCAAGAACGGCTTCCTTGTCCTGCCGACGGTGCCTGGTCCGGCACCTTACGTGGACAGCACGCCGGAGCAGTTCCAGGCCTATCGCGAACGGGCGCTCCAACTTCTGTGCCTGGCCGGCCTGTCCGGTTTTCCACAGATCACACTGCCCGTCGGCTCGGTCGCCGGCGCCCCGTTCGGCCTGTCGCTGCTTGGCCCTTCCGGCAGCGACATTGCCCTGATACGGCTCGGCCGGAAACTTCTCGACGCGGCACGAAAGGCCTGACCATGGACACACTGACGCGCATGCGTGCCTTCATCGACGTGGTCGAGGCCGAGGGCTTTTCGGCGGCGGCGCGCAAGATCGGCCGCTCCAAGGCCCTGCTGTCGAAATATGTGCGCGAGCTGGAGGACGAACTCGGCGCTTTGCTGCTCAACCGCACCACGCGCCAGTTCTCGATGACAGAGGCCGGCCACACCTATTACCGGCGCGCCTCGGAGATCGTGCGCGAGGTCGACAGCCTGGCCGACGCGGTGCGTGAATCCTCCGGTGACGTGCGCGGCCGGATCAAGCTGTCGGCGCCGCGCACCTTCGCCGATGCGCCGATCGGCCAGTCGCTGATCGACTTCGCCAAGCAGCATCCCGACATCGTCCTCGACATCCAGCTCGACGACCGCTTCGTCGATCTGGTCGAGGAGGGCTTCGACCTTGCGGTGCGCATCTCGCGGCTGGAGAACTCGTCGCTGATCGCCAGGCGGCTGGCGCCGTTTTCGATAAAGCTCTGCGCCTCCCCCGAACTGATCGCCAAGCATGGCATGCCGACACGGCCGCAGGATCTCAGCCGCATGCCTTGCATCGTCGACACCAATGGCCGCGGACTGAACAACTGGCCGTTCAAGGGCGACAATGGCGATCCGGTGAGCGTTTCGGTGTCCGGTCCGGTCGAGGTCAACAGCCCGATGACGGCGAGAGCCGCGGCCGTGGCGGGTCTCGGATTTACCGTCCTGCCGGATTTCATCGCCGCGCCCGACCTCGCGAGCGGCCGGCTGGTGGCGGTGATGGATGACCGTATCCTGTCGGGCGGCGGCATCTTCGCCGTCTACCCGCACCGTCGCTATCTGCCGGCGAAAGTCCGCGTCTTCGTCGACTTTTTGGTGCAGTGGTTCAGGACGCGCGAGGCTGGCTGACCGGCGTCAATAGTCTCGTGGTCCCAATTTCGCCCCCTTTCTGGTAACTCTCGGCAACTCTTCCGAGGCCTATGGACCGAGAATGAATCTGAAACGGCACGCAATCATGCTGGCTTCGGCCTTGGCGGCTACTTTTGCCGCCACTGGACCCGCTTACGTGCATCCGCATGTCTTCGCCGAGGCCCGCCTCGATGTGATCCTCTCCCCGGATCACCAAAGCGTGAAGGCTCTGCGTCATCTCTGGCGCTTCGACGATCTGTTTTCCTCGACCGTGATGATGGAGTTCGACAAGAACTCCGACCTGAAGCTCGACGACAAGGAGCTGAAGGAAGTCGCCGACACCGTTCATGCCTCGCTGGCCGAGTTCAATTACTTCCAGCTCGTCACCGTCGACGGCAAGGATGTGGCGATGACGCCGCCGCCGCATCTGATGGCCAATTTCGACAACGATCAGCTGATCATCCTTTTCGAGTCCGAACCTAAGGTGCCGATCAAGCTCCACGGCAAGATCGATATCGGCGTCTACGATCCGACATTCTACACGGCGATCGACTTCACCGAGGACTCCAACATCACGGTTGAAGGCCTGCCCTCGAACTGCACCAGCAAGGTGGTCCGTCCAGACCCGGACGAGGCCATCAAGGAAAACCAGAAGACCCTCACCGATGCCTTTTTCAATGACCCGACCGGCACCGATATGAGCAAGATCTTCGCCACCAAGCTCGAACTGACCTGTCAGCCAGAAGGATGAAGCCGGTGACGAAACCGTCCCTGCGTTTGGCATTCGGCCTGTTGGCCCTCACTGTCGCCATGATGCATTTCGCCGACGCCGCTCATGCCCAGAGTTCGCTCGGCATCGGCGTCAATGACGGCATGGCGCCCACCACCGGCCCGTTCGCCCATATCCTGATGTGGATCAATCTCAGGCAGCAGGAATTCTACCGCGCGCTGGCGACGGCGATGAAGGCGATGCGCCAGGACGGCAGCAAGATCTGGGTACTCGTCGGCCTGTCCTTCGCCTACGGTATTTTCCATGCCGCCGGCCCCGGCCACGGCAAGGCGGTGATCTCGTCCTACATGGTGGCCAATGAGGTGGCGTTGCGGCGCGGCATCCTCTTGTCCTTCGTCTCGGCGCTGCTGCAGGGCCTGACCGCGGTCGCGGTGATGGGAGTCGCCTACTTCGTCCTGCGCGGCACCTCCGTCTCGATGACGGACGCAGCCTGGTTCATGGAGATCATGAGCTTTGTCTTCGTCACCCTGTTCGGCGCCTGGCTGCTGTGGCGCAAGCTCGGCCCTTCCATCCTCCGTCTGTTCGGAAGAGGCCCGGCCTACAGCCTGTCGGCGGCTCACGCCGGTCATTCTCACGCCGATCATTCTCATGGGGGTCATTCGCACGGCGCGCATTCGCAGGCCGGTCACTCCCATGCAGCTCACAGCAATTCGGCGCATGCTCATTCGCACGCGCTACACGCGCATGACCATGTGCACGGCCCTTCGCACGATCATCACGATCATGCCGAACACGATCATGCTCATCACGATCACGCGGCGGGCGAAGTCTGCGACACCTGCGGCCATTCGCATGCACCAGATCCGGCGCTGCTGTCGGGCGACCGCTTCGACTGGCGCACGGCCTGGACGGCGGTGGCGGCGGTCGGCATCCGCCCCTGCTCCGGCGCGCTGATCGTGCTCAGCTTCGCCCTGCTCAACGGGCTCTGGCTCGGCGGCCTGCTGTCGGTGCTGGCGATGTCGCTGGGAACGGCGATCACCGTATCGGCACTGGCGACACTGGCGGTGACCGCCAAGAACTGGGCGGTGTATTTCGCCGGCGACGGCCGCATGGGCAACCGCATCCACTCGATCGTCGAGATCGGCGGCGCAGCCTTCGTGTTCCTGTTCGGATTGTTGTTGCTGTCGGCGAGCTTGGCGAGCGGCGGATGATGCCCGGCGCCGCGAGGCTCGGGGTTTAACCCGCGATCTTGCCGCCGAGTTCGTCCTCGATATGCGCGCGGATGATTTCGTCAAAACTGTTCTCGGCGCTGAAGCCCAGTTCCCTTGACCGCCGCGCCTCGAACCGTGTTGGCCAGCCCTTGACGATCGCCCAGATCGTGTCATCCGGCTCCTCGCGGATCAGGCTTACCGCCTTCGGCCCGGCGATGCGTTCCAGCGCCTCGATCTGTTCGCCGACGGTGACGGCGACGCCAGGCATCGTCAGGTTGCGGCGTGGCCCGACGGCGCTGCTGTCGATCCCTGCCGCATGGATCAGGAAGTTGACCGCCGAGCGCGGGCTGGCATGCGTGTGCACGACCGAGCGCGGCACCGGCAGGATCGCCTCCTGGCCGCTCAACGGCTCGCGGATGATGCCGGAGAAGAAGCCGGACGCCGCCTTGTTCGGCTTGCCCGGCCGCACGCAGATCGTCGGCAGCCTGATGCCGATGCCGTCGAAGAAACCGCGCCTGGAATAGTCGGCCAGCAGCGCTTCGCTCATCTGCTTCTGGGTGCCGTAGGAGGTCAGCGGCGTCGGATGGAAGTCATCGGGAATGACATCCGGGAACGGCGCGCCGAACACCGCGATCGACGAGGTGAAGACGACGCGCGGCGCAAAGCCCGCCAGCCGGATGGCATCGAACAGGGCCCGCGTGCCATCGAGATTGACGCGGTAGCCGAGATCGAAATTGGCTTCCGCCTCGCCCGATACGATGCCCGCGAGATGAAAGACGACATCGGGACGCGATGCGACCAGGCGCTCAGCGGCACCCGCTTCGGCGAGATCGCCGGTGTGCAGCGTGACGCTGACGCCATCCAGGCTCGGTGCCTGCGGCGGCACGATATCGTGTAAATCGAGCGCGGTGATCTTGCCGCCGCGCAGCGTGCCGTCCTTGGCCAGCCGGGCGATGAGCTTGCGGCCGACCATACCCGCGGCGCCAGTGATCAGAATGCGCATATCGAAAATCCCTTGCCTATTTACCCTGGTTTTTGCGCTGGTTGCGGGCCCGCAGCCAGAACACCGAGAAGAACGCCAGCACGAAGACGACGCCGAAGGCGCCGGCCAGCACGGTCGAAAGGCTGCCGAGTGCCAGCATCACGGTCGGCAGATAGTAGGCGCCGATACCGAACAGAAGCATGATCCACACTGCGGCGATAAGAGCATTCCTGGTGTCGCGATCCATCACGCCGCACCAGGGCAGCGGGTGTTCATCAAGCTGGTTTTCAAGGTTTTGCAACTCCCGAGGCAGGACCAATCGACGTCGATCGATCGGTCCTAATGATGGTGGTCGTGATAGGCTGCCGCTTCATGCTCGTGCCCATGCCCGTGCTCGTCGCCATCGTCGGCGCACTGGCCGAATTCCGGTTCCACGGTGGCATGGCTGATGCCGTGCTCGCTGGCAAGCCGCTTCTTGACGGCACTCACCGCCTGATGCGCATCGACGCCCTCGTCGAGACAGGCATGCAGCGTCGCCATGTTGCTGGTCCCGTCGAGCGACCAGACATGCATGTGGTGCACTTCGCGCACGCCCTGGATCGTCGCCTCGATATCCCTGGCGATCAGATCGCGGTCGAGGCTTGGCGCACGCCCTCGAGCAGGACATGAGCGGCTTCTCGCATCAGCGACCACGCCGTGTACAGGATCAGCAGCGAGACCAGGACCGACAGGATCGGGTCGATCGGCGTCCAGCCCGTCGCCAGGATGACCAGCGCCGCCGCTATGGCCGCAGCCGAGCCGAGCAGGTCGCCAAGCACATGCAGGATGGCGCCGCGCATGTTCAGGCTCTCGCGGTCGCCGCCATGCAGCACGAAGAACGAGCCGATGTTGACCAGCAGGCCGAGGATCGCCACCGCCAGCATTGGCCCGCCAAGCACTGGTGCCGGCGCCTGCAGGCGCCCCCACGCCTCATAGACGATCCACAGCGCGATGACGAAGATGGCGATGCCGTTGGTATAGGCCACCAGCGTCTTCACCCGGCCGAAGCCGTAGGTGAGGCGAACGGTCGCCGGGCGGCCGGCTAGATGGAAAGCATACCAGGCCAAGCCGAGCGCGATCGAGTCGGCGAGCATGTGGCCGGCATCGGCCAGCAGCGCCAGCGATCCGGTGAGGATGCCGCCAAGCGCTTCGGCGACCATGAAGCCGCCGGTCAGGCAGGCTGCGATCAGAACGCGTTTCTTGTCGGTCGAGCCATGCACATGGCCAGGCCCATGATCGTGCCCAGTGTGATCATGCCCGCGGTGATCGTTTGTATGTGCCAATGGCGAACTCCTAAGCGCCGAATTCCGCGCGACAATCCTCGAGCCGTCGCTTCTGCTGGCCGTCGCCATCGAAATTGGCCGGATCGAGCCACGCCTCATAGGCACTGCGCAGAGCCGGCCACTCCTTGTCGATGATCGAATACCACGCGGTGTCGCGGTTTTCACCCTTGACGATCAGATGCTGGCGGAAAATGCCTTCGAACTTGAAGCCGAACCGTTCGGCCGCCCGCTTCGACGGCTCGTTGCGGTTGTTGCACTTCCATTCGTAGCGGCGGTAGCCGAGTTCGTCGAAGATGTATTTCATGAACAGGAACTGCGCTTCGGTTGCTCCCGGCTTGCGCGAGATGAGCGGTCCCCAATAGATGTTGCCGATCTCGATGACGCCGTAAGCCGGATCGATGCGCATCAGCGTCTGGCGTCCGGCGACCTTGCCGCTGGCTTTGTCGATGACGGTGAAGAACAGCGGATCCTCGCTGGCCTCGACCTTGTCCAGCCATGGCTGGAAGGCGGCGCGGGTCTCCGGCGGGAAGTCCGGCAGCCAGGCGAAGCGGCCGTCGATGTCGGACACGGAGGATGCTTCATAGAGGCCATCGCCGTGTTTTGCAGCACTCAGCGGCTCAAGCCGGACAGTGCTTCCGTCGATGGTCTTGCGTTCAGGCCGCGGGCGCGGTTGCCAATCCCTGAGATTTTCCGACACCGAAAGCTCCAATCCGTTTGACTTTTGCCAGCCGAAGCTCACAAAAACGCGACCCAACAGCAAGAACCACACGGACGGGAAAAATGCTCCACACGATTTCGGCCTTCGACCGTCTCGGCGAGGAAAATGCATTCGCGGTGCTGGCGCGGGCGACAGCCCTTGCAAGCCAAGGTCGGGACATCGTCAATCTCGGCATCGGCCAGCCGGACTTCAAGACGCCGCAGCACATCGTCGAGGCGGCGATCAAGGCGTTGCGCGACGGTCACCACGGCTACACGCCGGCCAACGGCTTGCTGGCGACGCGCGAGGCGGTGGTGCGGCGCACGCTGACCACCACCGGTGTCGAAGTATCGCCCGAAACGGTGATGATCCTGCCCGGCGGCAAGCCGACCATGTTCGCGGCGATCCTGATGTTCGGCGAACCTGGCGCCGAAATCCTCTATCCCGATCCGGGCTTCCCCATCTATCGCTCGATGATCGAGTTCACCGGTGCGGCGCCTATTCCGGTGCCGATGCGCGAGGAGAACGGCTTTGCCTTCTCCGCCGAGGAGACGCTGGCCTTGATCACCTCGAAGACCAGGCTGCTGATCCTCAACTCACCCGCAAATCCGACCGGCGGCGTCACGCCGCGTGCCGAGATCGAGAAACTGGTCAAGGGGTTGGAGGCGCATCCGCACGTCGCCATCCTCTCCGACGAGATCTACGACGTCATGACCTATGATGGCGAGACGCATTGCTCGCTGCTCGGCTTTCCCGAGATCCGCGACCGGCTGATCGTGCTCAATGGCTGGTCGAAAACCTGGGCGATGACCGGCTGGCGCATGGGTTGGTCGATCTGGCCGAATGGCGACAAGGGCGCCCATCTCTACGACAAGGTGCGCAAGCTGGCTGTCAACTGCTGGTCCTGCGTCAACGCGCCGAGCCAATTCGCCGGCATCGCGGCAATCGACGGCCCGCAGGACGATGTCGCCAATATGATGCGCGCCTTCGACCGCCGCCGGAAGATCGTCGTCGAGGGACTGAACGCCCTGCCTGACATCTCCTGCATCACGCCCAAGGGCGCGTTCTACGCTTTCCCCAACGTCTCGAAGACCGGCTGGAAGGCCAAGAAGCTGGCCTCGGCGCTGCTCGACGATGCCGGTGTGGCGCTGATCGGCGGTCCCGATTTCGGCATTCTCGGCGAAGGCTATATCAGGCTCTCCTACGCCAATTCCGAGGAGAACATCTTGCGGGCGCTGGAACGGATCGGGGCCTTCCTGGCGAAGTAAGCTTGAAAGCGGCCCGCTGTCCTCTTCCGGACAATTGCGGCTGTGGCATCACGGTGTCATGAGCCGTCCGGAGGCGCGCGGCCAAGACTGGCGTGCATGTCGAGAACGGCTACGGTCCTCGGATCAGGATCGAAGTGGGGTGACATCGGATGTTCTATGCAATCCTTGCCTATCATGTGGAAGACGCAATCAAAGCGCTGACGCCGCAGGAAGATACGGCGCTGATGGCTGACTTGCTCAAGATCCATCAAGGGCTCTATGCCGACGGCAGCCTTGGGCCGTCGGCGCGGCTTGACGCGACACAATCGGCCTGCACCTTGCGCGACGGCATGATCGTCGACGGCCCCTTCGCCGAAACCAAGGAACAGCTTCTCGGCCTCTATGTCGTCGACTGCCCGACGCGGGACGATGCCATCGCTATCGCGCGCGAGTTTCGTCGCGTCAATCCGACCGCCGTGTACGAGATCCGTCCTATCGCGCTCTATCTACCCGGCGCAGAGCTACCGGGAGAATAACTACCCACGCCCGACAAACGGCATCTTGGTCGCCATGACGGTCATGAACAGCACGTTGGCCTCGAGCGGCAGGCTGGCCATATGGACGACGGCGTCGGCGACGCGCTGAACATCCATCACCGCTTCGGCTGATATCGAGCCGTTGGCCTGCGGCACGCCGACCGTCATCGGCTGCGCCATATCGGTCAGCGCATTGCCGATGTCGATCTGGCCGCAGGCGATGTCATAAGGCCGGCCGTCGAGCGCCAGCGTCTTGGTCAGCCCGGTGATGGCATGCTTGGTCGCCGTGTAGGGCACCGAGCCCGGGCGCGGCGCATAGGCCGACACCGAACCGTTGTTGATGATGCGGCCACCCATCGGCTTCTGCTTGCGCATGGCGCCAAAGGCGGCACGGGCACACAGGAACGAACCGGTGAGATTGACGCCGACGATATCGTTCCACACTTCGACCGGTATCTCGTCGATCGGCGCCGATTTGTAGCCCATGCCGGCATTGTTGAAGAGCAGGTCGACACGGCCGAAGGCCGCCGCCACGGTCTCGAACAGATCGTCGACCTCGCCTGCCTTGCTGATATCGCAGGCTACCGCCAAGGCCTTGGCGTCGGTGCGGCCGGCCTCGGCGACCGCAGCGTCCAGCACCGACTTGCGGCGCCCGCAAAATACCGTGTTCCAGCCGTTCTTGAGCAGCGCCGTGGCGACGCTCTTGCCGATGCCCGTGCCGGCCCCGGTGACGATGGCGGTTCTTTGCTCGGTCATGGCTGTTGTCCTCCGGCAGAGCTGCGCTTGCTCGACTGATTTTCGGGTTTTGGCTCGAAAAAGGAAGGCATCGCAAATGACGGCGGCGATGGCAAGCGTGTCCATCCGATCGGGCCGACAAAAAGGGCGGCCATTGGCGACCGCCCCTGATCTGAACCGGGCTTGGGAGGAGGAAAAGCCGATCCGACTGTGTTGAATGATGCGCTTGCTGGGTTAACGAGAGGTTAACCCGGAAAGTGCCTCCTGTGCCGTTTTGGCCTACCAGCGCGGATTGGGTGACGTCCCTGCCTTGGCCGGCACCTTGGCCGCCGAAACCGTTGCCTCGACATGGTCGACCAGCGCGTCCGGCAGGCCGAGCCGGCCTGCAAGCAGGTCGAGATAGCCACGCTCGGCGCGGGTGTCGGGATCGATGGTCAGGCGCGATGCCGTGTAGAGTTCGAGCTTCTGCGCGTCGGTCTTGGCGCCGGCCACCAGCGTGTCGAGGTCGAGCGGGCTTGCCAGCTCCGCCATCAGGAACTTTTCGGCATCGGAGTCTATGCCGGCCAGGCTGAGCTTGCCGGCGATCTTCTGGCGCTCTTCATCGTCGATATGGCCATCGGCCTTCGCCGCCGAGATCATCGCCCGTATCAGGGTCAGCGTGAATTCGTCCTCGCCTTGCGGCGACGGGTGGAAGGCGGTGTCCTTGGGCGGCGGCAGCAATTCCGGCTCGCCGGCCGCCGGTGCTTCGGCGGGTGCGTTGCCGGCCTTGTAGTTCTGGTAGGCCTTGTAAGCGAGGCCGCCGATGGCAGCAAGTCCGCCAAGCTTCACCGCGGCGCCCGTCACGTTACGACCGGCACCAGTTCCAAGCAGCACGGCGGCCAGTGCGCCGGCGGCCAGCGGATTGTCCTTGGCCATCTGCACGGCCTGCCCCGCCTTGTCGCGAACGGTGCCGCTGGTGCCGGGGATTTGCGAGCCGAGCAGATCGTCGAGAAGCTTCTTGGGATCGAACATTCAGTGCCTCCAGGCTTTGCCCGGCCGAACGGGCAGGTTTCGGACGTCGAAGACGTAGGTCCCGAAACTTGACATTGCAATGACAGCGGCCGCTTTGCAGCAGCTCGATGCCTGGATCAGGAGCCGATATGCGGCTCTCTGCCCCGCGCCTGCGCAAGCTCGACCTGGCGCTGGCGCTCGGCATAACGCTGGCGGTCCTCGTCCGAACGCGCATCGAAGCAATGCGGGCAGGAAATACCGGCGGCGAATTTGGGCGACGTCAGGTCGCCCGGCGTCAGCGGGCGGCGGCAGGCGCGGCACAGTTCCGCTTTGCCCTCGGCGAGGCCGTGCGACACCGAAACGCGCTCGTCGAAGACGAAGCATTCGCCTTGCCAGAGGCTCTGTTCGGCCGGAACCTCTTCGAGGTATTTGAGGATGCCGCCCTTGAGATGAAAGACGTCCTCGAAGCCGAGCGATTTGACATAGGCGGTTGCCTTTTCGCAGCGTATGCCGCCGGTGCAGAACATCGCCACCTTGCGGCCTTCGAACTCCCCCCGGTGCGCCTCCACCCAGGCCGGGAACTCGCGAAAGCTTGCGGTGGCCGGGTCGATCGCACCCCTGAATGTGCCAATCGACACCTCGTAGGCGTTGCGCGTGTCGATGATGACAGTGTCGGGCTGCGAAATCAGCGCGTTCCAGTCGGCCGGCGCGACATAGGTGCCGGCACTTTTCGAAGGATCGATGTCATCGACACCCATGGTAACGATCTCGCGCTTCAGCCGCACCTTCATGCGGTGGAACGGCATGTCCGCGGCTGCGCTGTACTTGACCTCGAGGCCAGCCAGCCCTTCGATGGCTTCAAGGTACAGGATCAGTTCGGCAATTGCCGTCTCGCTGCCGGCGACGGTGCCGTTGATGCCTTCATGCGCCAGAAGCAGCGTGCCCTTGATGCCGCGCCCACAGCAGAAGGCGGCGAGCGGCGCGCGCAGTTCCTCGAAAGCGTCGAGCCGGGCAAACCGGTAGAGCGCTGCGACGCGGAAGGGCGGAAGGGATGTCATTGCCGAAGCCACTAAACGCTCGCGAAAGCCGATTCAAGGCAGAGCAAGCATCCTGTTCGGAGGTCACTGGCGCAAATCTGCACCATGGGCGAATTTGTACCATAGCTGAGGTCAGGGAGTCAAGAAAAAATTCCTATCCTGAAACAAAACTGCCGACACCGCCGAGCTGACAGCCGCCTTTGTGAGCTAAGCCTGGCGAGCATGGGCGACGCGTGACATCGCGACACGGCCGGTTTCGTGGACAGGAAAACGGCCTTCTGCTAATCGGTTGAATTGTCCCACGCCACGGAGAGACACATGCCCAGCAAGACCGAAAAACTCCTGTCGCTCCTCAACGGCCAGCCGGTCATCCCGGTGCTGAAGATCTCTGATGTCGCCAATGCCGTGCCGCTGGCGCGCGCGCTGGCGCGCGGCGGCCTGCCGGCAATCGAGATCACGCTGAGGACCGCCGATGCGCTGGAAGCGATCCGGCGGGTCGCTGGTGAAGTCGAGGACGCCATCGTCGGCGCCGGCACCATTCTCGATGCCAGGCAGTTCGAAGAGGCGGCTGCCGCGGGCTCGCGCTTCATCGTCAGCCCCGGCATCACCCGCGAGCTTCTGTCGGCAGCCGCCGGCAGCGATGTTCCGTTGCTGCCCGGCGCCATCACACCCGGCGAGATCATGGCCGCGCGGGAAGCCGGCTTGCGCTTCCTGAAATTCTTCCCGGCCGAGCAGTCGGGCGGCATCGCTTCGCTGAAGGCCTTCGCCTCACCGCTCGCCGATGTGAAATTCTGCCCGACCGGCGGCATCTCGGCCAAGAACGCGGCTGACTATCTAAGCCTGCCCAACGTGGTCTGCGTCGGCGGTTCCTGGGTGGCGCCCGACGACCTCGTCAAGGCCGGCAAGTGGGACGAGATCGAAGCCCTGGCGCGCGCGGCGAGCAAGCTTGCGAAATAAGGCTTCGGCCACGGCACGAAAAAACCCGGCCGACTCGCGTCGACCGGGTTTGCCAAATCGGCTCCGAACCGGATCAGCTACAGACCCGAACCTTTTCAACCACCCTGTGGTGATGCTTCCAGCTTGTGACCACCTTGGTCCGGCAATGCTTCTTCATGTGCATACGGTCATGAGTCTTGACGACAATGGTCTCGGCCTGCGTAGGGGCGATGGCCGCCGAAGCGGTTGCCAATGCGATGACCGATGCCAATAGGATGTTCTTCATGGATCTCCCCGGGTTTGAACGAACCTACATTAACCCGGGGAATAGGCCGACCGTTCCGGCTTCACGAGAAGTTCAGCCGCGCGTGACCGTGCGGGCTGGCCCGGTTCGCTGAACAACAAAAAGCCGCGCTGGTTGCCCGGCGCGGCTTTGTCGATTGATTTGCCGTCACTTGGTCTGGAAGCGGGCCACCGACATGAACTTGACGGCGTTGCCGGTGAAGCGATTGGCATCGGCCACCTGGCTGCTCGGCTGGAAGCCGGCCGTGTAGACCTCGCTCGGCGGCGTGTGCACGATGCTGTAGGCGTAACCCGGCGCCGTCGTCGCGCTTGAAACGGTGGCGACATGCTCGCCGCTGGTCAGCGCCCAGCGGGCGGCCTGCGGTGCGGCTGCAACCACCATGGCCTTGGGGCCTGGCTTCAGGTCGCGGGCGGTGGCTCTCGATTCCTTGCGGGTCGTCTTGACGCCGGCGCCGATCGCGGCGGCCGGATCGGAACCGGCCGGACGGGCAACGACAGCATCGCGCGGCGATGCGGCGTTGGTGCCCGGATCGTTGAACGCCGAACGCGGCTCGGATCCGGACAAGGAAGCAAGCTGGTAATCGGCCGCACCGACCTGTGCATTGGCCTCGTCGAGCACGGCCTTGACCGCATCCGGCCTGGCCATCTCGGGCCGCGCCGTCGGCAGCACCGAGAACGCATCGGTCGCGGTCTTGCCTTGATCAGCCGTCTCGGCCAGCGCCATCAGCACATCCTTGCTGGGCGGCGCAGCCAGAGCGGCCGGCAGCGAATTGTCGGGACGCCATGTCGGCAACGGTATGTTGTTGACCGCGATCTGGGCCGGATTAGCCGAAGCCGTTGCATCGGCCAAGCCGAAAGGAACGCTCGCCGGCGCATGCGCGGTCGCCACGGCCTGCTCGGTGGTGGCTGTCGCCTCCGCCATCGCAAAAGGAACGTTCTCAGGCTGCTGAGCGCCGACATCGGCTTTCGGCCGCGGTGCGAAATCCGGCAGCGGAATGCTTCGGGCCGGCAATGCCGCGATGATCGTCTCCGGCGTGTCCTCTTCAGGCTCCGGAGCCTGCTGCTCGGTCACCTGCGGAATCTCGGCGCGCCGCGCATTCTCCGGCGCCACGATGGCGATACCCGGGAGGTTGTTGGTCTTGGCTGCTGCTGCCGGCTTCAGGTTTCTCGCCTTGGGCGGGGGGGCGGCCGAAGCGGTCTGGACATCGGCGCTGTCTTCGGCCTCGTCGTCGCCGCCGCCGAAGAATGCCGACAGGAACCCGCCTGACTTCTTGCCGCTGCCACCGGCGCTGGCCATCTCGATAGCCGGCGAGCCTGAACCCTTGCGCGCCTTGTAGGAGGCGAGCGCCTGCTCGAAGCCGGGCAGCGGCCTGCCGTCGCTCGGCACATGCAGCGTCTTGCCATTGGGGAACAGGCTGACCAGTTCCTGCCGGCTGATACCCGGCCAATGGCGCACATTGCCGACATCCATGTGGACGAACGGCGAACCGGATGACGGATAGTAGCCGACGCCGCCGCCCTGCATCTTGAGACCGATGTTACGCAGCTTCTTCAGCGGCACGCCGGGGATGTAAAAATCCATCGCCTTGCCGAGCATGTGCTGGCTCTTCTCGGCGACGCCCCTGCTGCGGCCGCGCAGCATCGAGTTGGTCGACGGCGAGCGATAGCCGCAGATGACCTGGATGTAGTCCGTGGCGCCGGCTTCCCGATACGCTTCCCAGACCAGATCCAGCAGGCGCGGATCCATCTTGGTCGGCTCGTTGCGACGCCAGTCGCGCAAAATGATGTTGATCTTCCTGAGACCCTCGGGAACGTAGCGGCCGTTGCGCTTGTAGACGATCTCGGCCTTCTCATGGGTGTGGAGATGATACAGCTTCAGCGACCGTGTTTCGGCGCTAGCTCCGCTCGCAGCCGCGGCAACAAAACCAAAAGCGACAACCAACACTGCCAGCCACTTCGGCCAGACGCTCAAATGATGGTGCCGCCTGTTTGTGTGTCGTTCGATTCTGTTCAAATCAAAAGGCCTTGCAGGCTGCCGTTTGTCCCCGGATTTGTCCAAACGGATGTGGCATTAGCACACCCGAATATCGATCCTAATGGTTAATCATCGCTTATTGAAGCCGAAATGCGGTAACACCGTGGCGATATCCCGTCAAAAATTGTTCACAAGGTTTCTTGGTAAACCGCTGGTTTAGATCAGATTTCCGCCTTCGGCCCGAACACAATCTGTTACCGTTAGCCTTAATGCGTGAACAGAGCTGTCCATGGGACAGCCACAATCCCGCTGAAACGGCGATACAGGGGCTGTTGTGGCATTGCAAGCTGGCGCCGGCCTTATGGCAAGGCCGGATTCCGGGCCGAAGCTCAGTCTGGCCTCGTCCTTACGAGGCGAGTCGGTCGACGCGGCCTGTCTCCGGATCGATGCCGTGTTCCTTGAGCTTGCGATAGAGCGTCGAGCGGCCGATGCCGAGCCGGCGGGCGACTTCGCTCATCTGTCCGTTGTAGTGATCGATGGCAAGCTTGATCATCTCGAGTTCGACATCGGCCAGTGCCCGCACATTGCCGCGCTCGTCGAGCGCCCGCAACATGCCGAAGCGAGGCTGCAGCCTTGCCGGCGGATCGAACGCGATTGCTGGGCCGCCCTCGCCGGGCAAGGCTTCGTCATCGCGCTCCTGCAAAGACTGGGAGGGCGCCGGCGCATCGCCGTCCATATCCAGGTTGACGGTGCCTTCCACTTGCGCCCGTATCTGCGGGAAGTCCTCGGCGGAAAGCACATCGCCTTCGCAAAGCACCGAGGCCCTGAAGACGGCATTTTCGAGCTGCCGGATGTTTCCAGGCCAGTCATAGGCCTGCAGCACGGCGAGCGCTGCCGCCGAAATACCCTGCAGGCGACGGTGCGGGTCGGCCGGCGCCACCTTCTCCATGAAATGGGTGACCAGATAGGGGATGTCGTCGCGGCGGTCGCGCAGCGGCGGCACGAAGATCGGGTAGACGTTCAGCCGATAGAACAAATCCTCGCGGAACTTGCCGTCCTTGACCTGCTGCAGGAGGTTGCGGTGCGTGGCCGAAATCAGCCTTATGTCGACCCTGACGGTCGAGCGTCCGCCGACCGGGTCGACCTCGCCGTCCTGGACCGCGCGCAACAGCTTGACCTGCACGTCGAGCGGCAGGTCGCCGATCTCGTCGAGGAACAGTGTGCCCGAATGCGCTTCGACGAACTTGCCCGTGTGCTTGTCGGTGGCGCCGGTGAACGAGCCCTTCTCATGGCCGAACAGGATCGATTCGACCAGATTGTCGGGGATGGCGCCGCAATTGACCGTGACGAAGGGTTTCGAACGGCGGTCGCCACTGCCCTGGATGGCGCGCGCCACCAATTCCTTGCCGACGCCGGACTCGCCCTCGATCAGGATCGGGATGTTGGATGCCGCCGCTTTCTGGCCAAGGCGGATCACCCTGTCCATGGCCGGGCTGTGCGTGATCATGTCCTTGAAGGTCAGGAGGCCGCCGCGCCGGCGCGACGTGCGCTTGACCTCGCCCTCGACGGCCTCGACCTTGAGCGCATTGCCGATCGACGCCTGCAGCCTGTCGGGAGACGCCGGCTTGACGACGAAATCGAAGGCACCGTGACGCATCGCCGAAACCACGGTCTCGATGCCGCCCTGCGCGGTCTGCACGATGGCCGGCACGTGGATGTCGCGCTCGCGCATCGCCTTCAGCACGCCGATACCGTCGAGACCGGGCATGACCAGATCGAGGATGACCACCGACACCTCGCGGGCGCCGGGTCCATCGAGGATATCGAGAGCGGCCGCGCCGCCGTCGACGACGATTGCGCTGTAGCCGAACCGCGTCACCGCCGCTTCGAGCAGCCGGCGTTGCACCGGATCGTCATCGACTATGAGTATGGAACCTGTCATGACTGGTATGACTGCCCGCCCGAGGAATTCTGCCCTGTGGACCATCTTGGCACAGGGTTCTAAATAAGGTTTCAAAAAACCCGGTGAATGAATTCCTTAGGATTTGACCGGCTTCTCGTTTCCCCTCGAACCTTGGCCACGGAAGGTGTCGGCAATGCATAAGGATTCTGGGCACATGGTTTCCGCACGGCGGCTGACGGCGCCGGCGTCCGGTCAGGGCGCGGCCGAGCTGGGCGACCTGCCGGAATGGAACCTTGCCGACCTCTATGCCGGCATGGACGCGCCAGAACTGAAGCGCGACATCGCCAGGGCCGCGACTGATGCGACCAGCTTCGAGAACCGCTGGAAGGGCACACTGGCCGCCGAGGCCGAGCGCGGCAGCGCCGGCAGGCTGGGCGAGGCGCTTGTCGCCTACGAGGCGCTGGAGGAACTGATCGGCCGCATCGTCTCCTATGCGGGACTGGTTTATGCCGGAAACACCGCTGATCCCCAGCGCGCCAAGCTCTATGGCGACGTCCAGGAGAAGATGACCGACGCCAGCGCGCACCTTCTGTTCTTCGCGCTCGAACTCAACCTGATAGACGATGCGTCGATCGAAGGCGCGCTCGCCGGCGACCCCGCCTTCGGTCACTACCGGCCATGGGTGCTCGATCTGCGCAAGGACAAGCCTTACCAGCTCGAGGACCGCGTCGAGCAGCTCTTCCACGAAAAGTCGATCACTGGGCGCGGCGCCTGGAACCGCCTGTTCGACGAGACGATGACCGACCTTCGCTTCGACATCGACGGCGAGGACCTGACGCTGGAGCCGGCGCTGAACCGCTTGCAGGATGCCGACGGCGAGGTGCGCCGCCGGGCGTCCGAGGCGCTGGCCACGACCTTCCGCAAAAATTTGCGCACCTTCACGCTGATCACCAACACGCTGGCCAAGGACAAGGAAATATCCGACCGCTGGCGCGGCTTCGAGGACATCGCCGATTCACGCCATCTCGCAAACCGCGTCGAGCGCAGCGTGGTGGACGCCCTTGCTTCCGCCGTTCGCGATGCCTATCCGCGCCTGTCGCACCGCTATTACGCGATGAAGGCGCGCTGGCTGGGCATGGAGGTGATGAACCACTGGGACCGCAACGCGCCGTTGCCGGATACGCCCCAGGCGATCATCGGCTGGGACGAGGCCAGGAACACGGTGCTGTCCGCCTATCAGCGCTTTTCGCCCGACATGGCCGAGATCGCACGAACCTTCTTCGACCGCAACTGGATCGACGCGCCGGTGCGGCCCGGCAAGTCGCCTGGCGCCTTCGCGCATCCGACCGTGCCGTCGGCGCATCCCTATGTCCTGCTCAACTACATGGGCAAGCCGCGCGATGTGATGACGCTGGCGCACGAGCTTGGCCATGGGGTGCATCAGGTGCTGGCCGGCGGCCAGGGCGCACTGATGGCCTCGACGCCGCTGACGCTGGCCGAGACGGCATCGGTCTTCGGCGAGATGCTGACCTTCCGCTCGCTGCTCGACCAGACCACCGACCGGCGCGAGCGAAAGGCCATGCTCGCCCAGAAGGTCGAGGACATGATCAACACGGTCGTACGCCAGATCGCCTTCTATGAATTCGAGCGCAAGGTGCATGCCGAACGCAAGAACGGCGAACTGACCTCCGACAGGCTCGGTCAGTTCTGGCTCGAAGTGCAGGCCGAAAGTCTGGGTCCCGCTATCAAACTGCGCGAAGGCTACGAGGTGTTCTGGACCTACATCCCGCACTTCATCCATTCGCCCTTTTATGTCTATGCCTATGCTTTCGGGGACTGCCTGGTGAACTCGCTCTACGCCGTCTACCAGAACGCCGAGCGCGGCTTTCAGGACAAGTATTTCGAAATGCTGCGCGCGGGCGGCACCAAGCATCATTCCGAGCTTCTGGCACCCTTCGGGCTCGACGCAACCGATCCCGCCTTCTGGCAGATCGGACTTGGCGTCATCAGCGGCCTGATCGACGAGCTGGAAGCGCTCGACGCTTGAAACGCGTCCCTCAGGCATCGCTCTAACAGTTTAGCCGGAATGCATGTTGGGACAGCTCTACTATCACCCTAAATATCTGTTCTTGAAGTACTCTCCACCGAAGTTTTCCGATAGCTTTCCACAAGCTCTATGATAGCCTTCGCTCCAAGCTCAGCCGGAGCGCATGCGGATCGGCGAGGAGAAATCTCAGCCGGCCGTGGCGCTCAGGCGAACGCGACAACGGCCGTTGGCCATGGGCAAGCAAAGCCGATCGCCGCAGCTCGAACCGAAGCCGGCTGTTCTGCTTACCGCGGAACCACCAAGAGTAGTCCTTCGCCGAAGGTCATGACCCACGGCAGACGGATCTGACTGGAGAGAGACAATGGGCACTTTTTTCTACGTGGTCCTGGCGTTCCTGATAGGCGTGTTGGTCGGTTGGTTCCTTTGGGGGCGCCTGCGCGGTGAACTCGACAGCTTGCGCGGCGACCTCGACCGTACACGCAGCGAACGCGACAGGCTGCGCACCGACAGCGACCGCCTGACCGGCGAACTCGATGCATGCGGCAAGACCCGCGCCGACCTCGAGCGCCGGCTGCGCGACGCGCCGGCCGCACCTGCCGCCGGAAGCAGCGCGGCAAAGCCGGCAAGCCAGGCGCCGGCGGCCCTGATGTCGACCCCCGCGCCGGCCAAATCCGCCGCCACAAAGCCCGCGCCGGCTAAACCGGCCGCCGCTGCGAAAGCGGTCTCTGCCAAGCCGGTCTCTGCCAAGGCGGTCTCTGCCAAGCCGGCGGCGAAACCCGCCGTCACCAAAACCTCGGCTCCAGCCAAATCCGCAACGAGCAAGCCTGCAACAGCCAAACCAGCAGCCAAGCCAGCAGCCGGTCCAGCATCCGGCAAGCCCGACAATCTGCGCCGGCTGATCGGTATCGGTCCGGTCAACGAGAAGCTGCTCAAGGCGCAAGGCGTCACCAACTTCGCCCAGATCGCGTCCTGGACCGCGGCCGATATCAAACGGATCGAGGACGTCATGAATTTCGACGGCCGCATCGCGCGCGAACGCTGGATCGAGCAGGCCAAGCTGCTCGCCGCCGGCAACGAGAAGGAATTCGCCAAGCAGTTTCCAACAGCCGGAACCACCGGCAACAGCTGATCGCTGGCGAATATTGAAGATTGCAAGCGGCGGCGCCATATCGGCGCCGCCGTTTGCTCTTGGTTCCTGAGTTGGCCCTAAGGTCGGCTTTAAGAGGCAGCGTGCCGTTCCCTCGATTGCGCGCGGGCGGCACCCCATATAGAGCGGTTGATGGCTTCATTGACCGCAGCATTCGGTGCCCATGTCCCTGCCCGCCGCAATTTTTCGCAATGACAAAAGCGCGCGCCAGCTCGTTTTCGACCGGCCGGCCGATATCATCGTGGCGCACGAAGCAGGGGATTTCGGGCCGGCTCTGGAAGCAGCACAAGCCGCGCATGATGCAGGCAAATGGCTTGCCGGCTATTTCTCGTATGAGGCGGGCTACCTGCTCGAACCCAAGCTCGTTCCCCTGCTGCCTAACGGACGCCGCTCCCCACTCGTGTGCCTTGGGGTTTTCGATGCCCCGGTCGAAGAGGCGGTGCCGCCGCGCAACACCACGGCGACCAACGGCCCGATCTTCGACGCCCGTGCGACGTGGTCGCCCGAGGATTATGAAAAACGCTTCTCGCGGCTGCACCAGCACATCCGGCAAGGTGATTGCTACCAGGGCAATTTGACCTTTCCCGTGCATGCGCAGTGGTCGGGCGAGCCGCTGGCCGCCTTCAATGCATTGACTGAACGTCAGCCGGTGAAATACGGCGCGCTGATCGCGCTCGGTGAACCCATCGTGCTGTCGCGCTCGCCTGAACTGTTCTTCGAGATCGACGCCGAGGGCATGATCGAGACGCATCCGATGAAGGGAACGGCGCCGCGCGGCGCCACCAAAGCCGAGGACGAACGGCAGAAGATCTTCCTGCGCAATGACGAGAAGAACCAGGCCGAAAACCGGATGATCGTCGATCTCCTGCGCAACGATATCTCGCTGATCAGCGAGGTGGGCACGCTGGACGTGCCGGCGCTGTTCCGCATCGAGACCTACCCGACCGTGCACCAGATGGTAAGCGACGTCAGGGCCAGACTGCTGCCGGGTCTCTCTATCCGCCAGATCTTCGCGGCGCTGTTTCCTTGCGGTTCGATTACCGGCGCGCCTAAGATCCGTGCCATGGAGATCCTGCGCGATCTGGAAGGCACGCCCCGCGATGCCTATTGCGGCGCCATAGGCTGGATCGCGCCCGGCGGCCCGATGCGCTTTTCCGTGGCGATCCGCACCATCTCGCTCTTTTCGGGCGGCGAGGCCGTCTACAATGTCGGAGGCGGCGTCGTCTTCGATTCGACGGCGCAGGAGGAGTATCAGGAGTGTCTGCTGAAAGCGCGCTTCGCGACGGGAACACCGCCGACTTTCAGTTGATCGAGACCATGCGCTGGGAACCCCGCCCGGGCTTCCTGCGCTTCGATCGCCATCTTGCGCGCCTCTACGGCTCGGCGGCTGAGCTCGGCTTCCGCTGTGATCCAGGCACGGTCGGCGAGGCGCTGAGCAGCGCGGTCAGCGGTTCCGGCGTTGCCATGCGCACGCGGCTCGTCCTGTCGCATGATGGTAAGGTGGCGGCCTCGGCGCAGCCTTATGAACCGCTCGCCGCCGACAAGGTCTGGACGCTGCGGCTGGCGCGGACGAGGCTCGATTCGCACGACACGCTGCTGCGCCACAAGACCAGCCGACGACAGCTCTACACGCATGCCCGCGCCGAATATCTCGTCACCCAGACCGACGAGGTGCTTATGGCCAACGAGCGCGGCGAGATCTGTGAAGGCACGATCACCAATGTCTTTGCCGATCTCGGCGACGGCGTGCTGGCCACACCCCGGCTCGACTGCGGCCTGCTGCCTGGTGTATTGCGCGCGCAGCTTCTGGATGAAGGCCGCGCCCGTGAAGCCGTCTACAGCTACAGCGACCTGAAGTCGGCCAAAGCACTTTTTGTCGGCAATTCGCTGCGCGGACTAATCCCTGCGAGACTGATCTGAAGCATGACCTCTTTGCCCACCCACACGCCCTATGACGGCTCGTCGAAACTCTTCAGCATCGGGCTGAAGCCGCTCGATCCGGCGGACTGGATCGAGATCGACGACCATCTGCTGCCGTATCTCGCCGAGAAGTACCGGCTCTATGCCGAAATCCCCGAGCGGGTTTTTGTCGAGGAGGACGGCACGCGGGACGCTCAGCAGGAGGTGCTCGACTTGCTCAGTGCGCATCTGTTGGACAGGTTTCCAGAAATCTATCGGTGCATCGGATCAGGCGTCGAGGTGGTGGGCGCGGCGCGCCGTCTGCCTGCTTCCCTCGCCGAGGCTCCGCTGGCCAAGGCCTCACAGCTCATCCAGGAGGACCTGATCCTGATGCGCCGCGGCGACAATGGCTGGCGTCTCGTTGCCGGCTCGCTGTGCTTTCCCTCGTCCTGGTCGCTCCTGGAAAAATTCGGCAAGCCGCTGCACGACATCCACGCGCCGGTGCCGGGTTTCGGCCCGGGCACGCGTCCGGCGGAACTCATCAACCGGATGTTCGATGGCCTCCAGGGGCAGGCCGTCGAGCGCTACAACTGGTCGATCCAGTCCGATAACGCGCTCTACCATCCGCTTTCCGACCTGCAGCGCATCGACCGCGCTACAAATCGGCGGTCGCGCTTTCCCGATGGCGACATCGACGCCCATGCCTTCATCCGCGTCGAGCGGCAAACCCTGCGCAAACTGCCTGTTTCACGCGATATCCTGTTCACCATCCGCATCCATCTCGACCCGCTCGCCGTGCTGGCCAGGCACCCTGATCGGGCGAAGCTCGCGGCGTCTTTCGCCGCCCAGCTCAAGGCGCTCGATCTCGCGCATCTCGACTACAAGGGCCTGACATCAGACCGCGATCGGCTAGTCGACCGGCTCGGGGCGCTGGCGCTGTCCTAAATCGCGGCTAGGCCCAGCAGCAGGATCGCGGACATCGCGCTAAAGACGGTGACGTTGACATCCCACCGCCAACCCGCCGGTCCGAACGGCGGTCGGAATGGCAGATAGCCGTTCTCGTCGTAGAGCACGCCGCCATAAATCGGTCGTGAGAGCATTGCCACGAAGAACGCTCCGTACATAGCGACGCCCAATCCCCCTGCGAGATAGAGCCGCTCGGCTTCGAGTGGCCCCTCGATCCAGATAAGCCCCAGCGCAATCAGCGCAACTCCGGTGTAGCTCAGCACCTGCCAAACGACGTGAAACCGGGCGTGCGGGGTCCACAGCGGATTGGTGGCGTGGGTGGCGTTGAGGTCGGCTTTGATCGTCACCACACCGTAGCCCACGGTCGCGACGCTCAACAGAATTCGGGCAAGCAGATGACTGTCGTAAGCGAGTTCCATCGCACTTTCCTCCTCCATTAGGGAAATCGATGACAGGCACTTCAGCAGATCGGAGTCCGGCCGCACGCGGTCGGCCGGGCCAAGACGCGGCAGTGTCACGCCACCGCAACGGATTGAATGGCACCTTGGGCACAGAAGAGCTGCCCATCGGCCAGACGCGCATAATTATGGACGATCCCGTTTTCATGATCCTGCAACTGCACGATGAAGTTGCCGCTCTGCTCCGTCCAGCTCATGAGAACGAGGTTCGGGCGTACGCTGGTCATGTCGATCTTGACCATCTCGTCAATTTCGGTGGCACCGATCGACGCCTGCACATGCAATTCCTCCGGCGAGAAAAACGTCAGCCGGGGTACGAACGGGCCGAAAACGCAGTCGAAAGACTTACCGACAAGCGAGGCTGGAAAAACATTGGTTTCTGCCATGACTCTCTCCTTGGGCATGGCCGCCGCTGTGACCAAGCCTTTTGACAATCTCCGTTGTTTCAGACGCGAAATATAGCAGATATGTTTATTTGGAGCGCTCCAAGTGATACGATCCCCCTTTTTCACTTTCGAGTCAACGAAATTCTTGGAGCGCTCCAAAAAATGGTCTAACTGAAGGGAAATGGGTGAATCACAATGCCAACGCTAGCCGATGTGGGCAAGGCTGCCGGTGTCTCCCGGGGCACTGTTTCCAACGTCTTCAACCGGCCGGAACTGGTCAGGCCTGAATTGCGCCAACGTGTTGAAGCGGCCGCGAGAGCGCTCGGATTTGGCGGCCCCGACCCGAAAGGACGATTGCTGCGGGATGGCAAGTTCAATGCCATCGGGTTCATGCCACCTGGCGCCTACGCCATCGCCGAGGTGATGAGAAGCCCCTATGGCCGCGAGTTGGTGCTGGGCGTTTCGCTCGCCTGCGACGAGGCCGGAACGACGCTCAGCCTTGTAAACGGCACCGACAATACCCGCTTCGCCAGCATCCGCGAGGCCCTCGTTGACGGCTTCATCCTTGGTCACAGCGGGGACATCGGTCTCATAACATCGGCACAACGACGGCGCCTGCCCTTCGTCATTCTCGAAAATGACGCAGGTCCCGACATCAATTCGATAAAGATCGACGGCAGAAGTGGCGCGGTCGCCGCCGTCCGGCATCTGACCGGGTTAGGGCACCGGCATTTTGCCATCCTTTCCATACGGAGGACTCCAGGCCCTCCGATCGTGCACATGCCCGGACAGGCAGAGCGCCCGCTTCTAGCCGGCTTCTCACTCGACGACGAAAGGCTCGACGGTTTCAAACAGGGTTTGGCGGAGGCGAACTTGTCGATCGACGATGTTCCGATCATCGAGACGACGCCGGGCGATCCATCTGCTGGGGCGGTGGTATTCGACAATGTGCCCGAAGCAACCGCAATCCTGACCATGTCGGATTGGCAAGCGATCACAATACTCGACGAGGCGGTTCGTCGTGGCATAGAGGTGCCGCGCCATGTGTCGGTTATCGGCTTCGATGGCACTGCCGAATCCGCACGCACCACGCCTCCGTTGACGACTGTCGCGCAAGACGTGATCGGAAAAGGCAGGCTCGCCGCCCGCATGGTTCTTGACAATCAACCGCCCCGCCAAGTCGTTCTGCCCGTGGAACTGGTGGTTCGGGCGTCCACAGCCGCGCCGAGGGCAAAAATCCGTTAAACCGGTGCGCTTGGCGAATGGGCAAGCTCAGGCTCGGATAGAGCCACTCATCCACGGTTTCGGCCTTAACCACGTAGCCAACGCAGCGTAGCCGCTGGTTGGCGCTTTTCGCTGGTTTGTGACAATGATCTGTGATGTAGCGCATGGCCGCCGGGCAGAAATTCCCGGTTTTGCGCGTGTTTTCCCAGTTTCCTGGGTTTTGAAGGAGTGCTCGATAAAATGGCGAATGAAAACTGGCCCGTTTACGGTGAGATCAGCGGCCCTGTCGTGATGATCGGCTTCGGCTCGATCGGCCGGGGAACGCTGCCGCTGATCGAACGCCATTTCAAGTTCGACAAGTCGCGCATGACGGTCATCGACCCGCGCGACACCGACCGCAAGCTGCTCGACGAGCGCGGCATCGCCTTCGTCCAGGAAGCGGTGACCGAGAAGAACTACAAGAAGCTCTTGACCCCGCTTCTGACCAATGGCGGCGGCCAGGGCTTTTGCATCAACCTGTCGGTCGATACCGGCTCGGTGGATCTGATGCGGCTCTGCCGCAAGCTCGGTGTGCTCTACATCGACACCGTCGTCGAGCCGTGGCTCGGCTTCTATTTCGACGCCAAGGCGGACAACGCCAGCCGCACCAATTACGCGCTGCGCGAGTCGCTGCTCAAGGAAAAGCACGACAAGCCCGGCGGCGCCACGGCGGTCTCCACCTGCGGCGCCAATCCAGGCATGGTCTCGTGGTTCGTCAAGCAGGCGTTGGTCAATCTCGCCACCGATCTTGGCCTGGAATTCTCGGAGCCCGCGCAGGACGACCGCGAGGGCTGGGCCAAGCTGATGAAGAAGGCCGGCGTCAAGGGCATCCACATCGCCGAACGCGACACCCAGCGCACCAAGAAGCCGAAGCCGATGAATGTGTTCTGGAACACTTGGTCGGTAGAAGGCTTCATCTCCGAGGGCCTGCAGCCCGCGGAACTTGGCTGGGGCACGCACGAGACATGGATGCCGAAGAACGCCAAGAAGCACAAGCATGGCTCCAAGGCAGCCATCTATCTGGAGCAGCCGGGCGCCAATACGCGCGTGCGCTCGTGGTGTCCGACGCCCGGCGCGCAATACGGCCTGCTGGTGACGCACAATGAGGCGATCTCGATCGCCGATTTCTTCACCGTGCGTTCGAAGAAGGGCAAGGTGCATTACCGCCCGACCTGCCACTATGCCTACCATCCCTGCAACGACGCGATGCTGTCGCTTGACGAGATGTTCGGCGCCGCCGGTAAGCCTCAGCCGGTGCATCATGTGCTCGACGAGAACGAGTTGATCGACGGCGTCGACGAACTCGGCGTGCTGCTCTACGGCCACGACAAGAATGCCTATTGGTACGGCTCGCAGCTGTCGCTCGCCGAGGCGCGCAAGCTGGCGCCCTACCAGAACGCCACCGGCATGCAGGTCACCTCGGCGGTGCTCTCGGGCATGGTCTGGGCGCTGGAAAACCCCGAGGCCGGCATCGTCGAAGCCGACGAGATGGACTACAGGCGGTGCCTGGAAGTGCAGTCCCAATATCTCGGACCGGTCAAGGGCTACTACACCGACTGGACGCCGCTCGATAACCGTCCCGGCCTGTTCCCGGAAGACCTCGACCGGAACGACCCGTGGCAGTTCCGCAACATCCTTGTGCGATAGCAGCACCGCCTACCTGCCTCACTGCCTTGCAATCGCCCGGAAATCGGGCGATTGAAGGGATGCGGACTGAGGAGAGGATTTTCATATGAACAACATTGCGCGCAAAGTTCTTTCGATGAGCGTAGCGGCGGCAGCCTTGGCCGGGCTTGCTGCTTGTGCGACCAGCGGTCCCGATGAGCCGCCCATGGCGGCGGCGCCGAAAGGCGTCGAGGGCTCCTGGATCGACGCCAAAGGCACCGGCCTGTCGACCTTCGCCGGCGGTACCTTCACGACGGTCGCCACCGACACCGGCCAGAAGCTTGCCGACGGCAGCTATACGATGACAGGCGCCACATCGGTGCAGATCAGCGGCACCTCGCTGATCCGCCAGACCGCGGTCAGCTTCAACTGCCTGATGGTGTCGACAAGCCAGCTCAACTGCACCAGCTCCAGCGGTCAGAATTTCGTGCTGACAAGGCGCGTCTGAACCCACGACCATTCGTTTTCCAAGGACGGCGGCCAGTTGGCCGCCGTCCTTTTTTATGCCGGCAAAGGGTCCCGGATTCCGCTTGCGTCATCCCGAACGCGATGGGAACATGGCCGAAGCGCCGGCTGTTATGTTCCAGTCAAGCAAGAGCGCTAATGGCCTCCGATCAGCTTTCCGGGAGACGAAGATGAAGAAGCTTGCCGCCATTGCAGCCCTGTCAGCCTCAGCACTCGGTCTGTCGGCCGGCGCGTCCTTTGCCGACTACACGCTGAACATCCTGCATATCAACGACTGGCACAGCCGCATCGAAGGCAACAACAAATATGAATCGACCTGCTCGGCGGACGAGGAAACCAAGGGCGAGTGCATCGGTGGCGCGGGCCGGCTGATCACCGCGATCGCCCAGGAGCGCAAGAAGCTGGAAGGCCAGAACGTGCTGCTGCTCAGCGCAGGCGACAATTTCCAGGGCTCACTGTTCTACTCCACTTACAAGGGCAAGGTCGAAGGCGAATTCCTCAACGACATGAAGTTCGATGCCATGGCGCTCGGCAACCATGAATTCGACGACGGCGAAGTGGCCCTGGCGCCGTTCCTCGACATGATCAAGTTCCCGGTGCTCGGCGCCAATGTGAAGGCCAACGCGCAATCCAAGCTCGGCGACCGCATCAAGCCGTCTGTTGTCGTCGAGGTCGGCGGCCAGAAGATCGGCATCATCGGCGCGATCACCAACGACACGCCGGACCTCGCTTCCCCCGGACCCAACGTCACTATAGAGGACGACGTCAGGTCGATCACCGCCGAGGTCGAGAAGCTCAAGGGCGAAGGCGTCAACAAGATCATCGCCGTGACCCATATCGGCTACAGGCGCGAACGCGACGTCATTGCCAAGATCCCGGGCATCGATGTCGTCGTCGGCGGCCACAGCCATTCCCTGCTGTCGAACACCGATCCGAAGGCCGAAGGCCCCTACCCGACGATGGTCGACAATCCGGACGGCTACAAGGTGCCGGTGGTGCAGGCGGCGTCCTACTCGAAATATCTCGGCGAGTTCAAGGTGGTGTTCGACGACAATGGCGTCGTCAAATCGGCCAGCGGCGACCCGATCTATCTCGACAAGTCGATCACCCACGACCCGGCCGTGCTCGCCCGCATCAAGGAACTTGGCGCGCCGATCGAGGCGCTGAAGAACAAGGAAGTGGCGGAAACCACCGACGTCATCGACGGCAGTCGTGAGAGCTGCCGCACCCGAGAATGCGCGATGGGCAACCTCGTTTCCGACGCCGTCCTCGACCGCGTCAAGGGACAGGGCGTCGAAATCGTCATCTCCAATGGCGGCGGCCTGCGCGCCTCGATCGACAAGGGCACCGTCACCATGGGCGAGGTGCTGGCCGTGCTGCCGTTCCAGAACACGCTGGCGACCTTCCAGATTTCGGGCAAGGATCTGGTGGCCGGCCTCGAGGGCGGCCTCAGCCAGCTCGAGGACGGCGCCGGGCGCTTCCCCCAGGTCGCCGGCCTGAAATATTCCTTCGACAAATCCGTCGCGCCCAATGCCGGCCGCGTCAAGTCGGTGGAAGTCATGGAAGGCGGCGCCTGGACGCCGATCAAGCCGGACAAGGACTATCTGGTCGCAACCAACAACTATGTCCGCCAGGGCGGCGACGGCTACAAGATCTTCGCCGACAAGGCCAAGAATGCCTACGATTACGGCCCCGGCCTCGAACAGGTGGTTGCCGACTATCTCGGTGCCCACCGACCCTACACGCCGAAGCTCGACGGCCGCATCACCGAAATGGCCGCGACCGTCGCTGCGGCGCCTGCGGCCCCGGCAACCGATCCGGCTGAAGCCGCCAAGCCTGCTGAAGCGGCACCTGCAATGCCTGAATTGCCGGCCAACTCGGGCGACATCGCCAACACGCCCCCGGCCATATCGACGGAAGGAGCACCAGCCCCGCCAGCGCCACCAGCCGAGGCGGCAAAACCGGCTGAAGCAGCCCCCGCCCCGGCGGCACCGGCTCCCGCCGCCGAGCCGGCAAAGCCTGCTGAGGCCGCGCCGACCGAAGCCAGCCATGTCATCGTTGCCGGCGACACCTACTGGGATCTGGCAAAGAAAGCTTATGGCGACGGCGCCAGGTGGAAGGTCATTTCGGGCGCCAACAAGGGCTATGAGCCGCGCCGGCTTCCGGTCGGCGCAACGCTGACCATCCCGCCGAAATAGCCTCGCTTATATGCCTGAATGACACCGTCCGTCCGAAAACCGGACGGGCGTCCTGTTTTCGGGCTAATGCATATCGCCCAAAAGTGAACTCGGTTTTGGGAGAACGACATGCATAAAAACAAAGACTTAAAGCGGGTCGTCTGAATCCATTCAGACAATCCGCTTTAAGGTGCGGCCAGACGCTGCATTGAATGCGCGCGCAAGATGGTTAGGTTCGCGTCTTCCGGAGAACCCTTATGACGCTTCCCACCCCTGCCGAACCCAAGGCCGCAAAGGCGCTCGGCCCGTTGCCCGCTGGGCATCCGCCGGTCAAGGCGGGCAGGATAGGCGTCATGCTGGTCAATCTGGGTACGCCCGACGGCACCGATTTCAAGCCGATGTGGCGGTATCTCCGTGAATTCCTGTCCGACCCGCGCGTCATCGAGCTCAACAGGGCAATCTGGTATCCGATCCTCTATGGCCTTGTGCTCACCACGCGGCCCAAGAAGTCGGGCGCCAACTACGCACGGATCTGGAACCGGGAAAAGAACGAGTCGCCGCTGCGCACCTATACCCGCGCCCAGGCCGAAAAGCTGGCCGAAGCGCTGAGCGACCTGCCTGATGTCGTCGTCGACTGGGCGATGCGCTACGGCAACCCTTCAACCGCCAGCATTGCCCAGCGTCTGGTCGACCAGGGCTGCGACCGCATTCTTTCCTTCCCGCTCTATCCGCAATATTCAGCGACGACCACGGCAACAGCCAACGACCAGCTGTTTCGCGCGCTGATGAAAATGCGCCGCGCACCGGCCGTCCGCAGCGTGCCGCCCTACTATGACGAACCGGTCTACATCGAAGCGCTGGCGCGCTCGATTGAACGGCATCTGGCGACGCTGGACTTCGAGCCGGAGGTGGTCATCACCTCCTATCACGGCATTCCAAAACCCTATTTCGAGAAGGGCGACCCCTATCATTGCCATTGCCAGAAGACGACGCGGCTGCTGCGCGAACGGCTTGGCTGGGATGACAAGAAACTGATCATCACCTTCCAGTCGCGCTTCGGGGCGCAGGAATGGCTGCAGCCCTATACCGACAAGACGGTCGAGAAACTCGCGCAGGACGGCGTCAAGTCGATCGCCATCGTCAATCCCGGCTTTTCCGTCGACTGCATCGAGACGCTGGACGAGATCGGCCGCGAGGCGGCCGAAACCTTCCACCATGCCGGCGGCAAGAATTTCGCCCATATCCCTTGCCTCAACGATAGCGCGGAAGGGATGGCGGTGATCGAGGCGATGGTGCGGCGCGAACTGTCCGGCTGGGTCTGAACCGGAACAACGCCTGCTCCGAGGCGTTAAGGCGCGCCCTCCGGAGAATTCGATGTCCCGCAAACTCGACCTCAGTAGTGGCCGGCCCGTCTGGTCCGCCTATCGGGCGCCTACGGTGCCGACGGACAGTCTGACCCGAGATGTCAAGACGGATGTGCTGATCGTCGGCATGGGCATCAGCGGCGCCATGATGGCCGAGGCGCTGACGGCCGATGGCCATCGGGTGATCTGCATCGACCGGCGCGGCCCGCTGAAGGGCTCGACCGCCGCAACCACCGCACTGGTGGCATTCGAAATAGACCAGCCCCTCTCCACGCTCTCGAAGATGGTCGGCAGAGCCTCGGCCCAGCAGGCCTGGCGACGCTCGCGGCTCGCCGTCTCCAATCTCGCCGGACGCATCGCCGAACTCGGCATCAACTGTGGCCTGAGCCGCATGCCATCACTCTATCTGGCCGGCACGATGCTTGGTCCGTCGGAACTGCGCGACGAGGCCGAGGCACGTCGGCTAGCCGGCATCGGCGCCATCTGCTTAACCCGACAACAGCTAGCCGAGAAATTCGGCATCGACCGCCAAGGCGCCATTCTCGGCCACGGCAACATCGCGCTCGACCCGCGCAAGCTGACGGCTGGGCTGCTGCTGAAATCCCTGGAGCGCAAGGCACGCTTCTATGCCCCCGTCGAAGCCACAATGATCGAGGACAGCGCCGAAGCTGTTGTCGTCGCGACCAGGGATGGCCCGACCATAACCGCACGACATGTTGTTCTGGCCACCGGCTACGAACTTGTAGACATCGTGCCGGCCGCGGCCCACCGGATCATCTCGACATGGGCGATTGCGACACGCCCGCAACCGCGAAAGCTCTGGCCGGACGCAGCGTTCATCTGGGAAGCGTCGGAGCCGTATCTGTATATGCGCACGACGGTCGACGGCCGGGTCATATGCGGCGGCGAGGACGAGGATTTTATCGACGAAGCGCGGCGCGACGAGCTGATCGCCGACAAGAGCACACGCATCGCCGAGAAGCTCGGCCTGATATTTCCGCATCTCGACACCAGACCCGATTTTGCCTGGACCGGCTCGTTCGGCACCACGACCACCGGCCTGCCTTATATCGGCGCCATTCCCCGCCACCCGCGCATCCATGCGGTGCTGGGCTACGGCGGCAACGGCATCACCTTCTCGCAGATCGCTTCCGAGATTGTCCCGGCTTCGATCAACGGGCTGGATGACACGGATGCAAGGTTGTTTGCCTTCAACCGCTGAGTGCAACCCTATAAACAATCCATCATCACCTGATTGTAACGCATCTGAAATACACTTAAGTCTTTGGTGAAGTCGGCTGCGCGAGAATGGCTTGAGCGGCCTTCGTCTGAGGGAGAGCCAAATGGATTTCAGTGGTTTCGATATTGCGGTTGGTGCACTTGCACTTCTGGTATTGGTGCTGCTGATCAAAGGCATCAGGACAATCCCGCAAGGTTACAATTATACGGTGGAGCGTTTTGGCCGTTACACCAAGACACTGAGCCCAGGCCTCAATTTCATTTTCCCGTTCATCGACCGCATCGGCGCCAAGATGAACATGATGGAGCAGGTGCTCGACGTCCCGAGCCAGGAAATCATCACCCGGGACAACGCCATCGTCGGTGTCGACGGCATTGCCTTTTTCCAGATCCTCAACGCAGCGCAGGCCGCCTACCAGGTTGCCGGCCTGCAGAACGCTATCCTCAACCTGACGATGACCAACATCCGTACCGTCATGGGTTCGATGGACCTCGATGAACTCCTGTCGAACCGCGACGCCATCAACGAGCGCCTGCTGCGCGTCGTCGATGAAGCGGCCCATCCGTGGGGCATCAAGATCACCCGCGTCGAAATCAAGGACATCAACCCGCCGGCCAACCTTATCGAATCGATGGGCCGGCAAATGACGGCGGAACGCAACAAGCGCGCGCAGATCCTTGCCGCCGAAGGTCTCAAGCAGTCGCAGATCCTCGAGGCCGAGGGCCGCAAGGAAGCCGCCTTCCGCGATGCCGAGGCGCGCGAACGTTCGGCCGAGGCGGAAGCCCGCGCCACCCAGGTGGTGTCGGAAGCGATCTCCAAAGGCGATGTGCAGGCGCTGAACTATTTCGTAGCGCTGAAATACACTGAAGCGCTTGGCAGGATCGGCACGGCCACCAACAGCAAGATCGTGCTGATGCCCTTCGAGGCATCGTCGCTGATCGGTTCGCTCGGCGGTATTGGCGAGATCGCCAAGGAAGTCTTCCGCAGCGAAGGCACGACCGGCTCGCAGAGGCAGGCCGCGCGCCCGCCGGTCGTTCGCCCAACCGACAACTGAGGTCGAAACCAATGATCGACCGCATCGTTTCCGAACTCGGCCCGTGGAACTGGATGGTACTCGGTTTCGTCCTGCTGGTGATGGAAATCATCGCACCGGGTATCTTCATGCTGTGGATCGGCATCGCCGCGCTGATCATCGGCGCCGTGTCGCTGCTGATCTGGGACGCCGGCTTCTGGACCTGGCAGGTTCAGGTCCTCGCCTTCCTGGCGCTGTCGCTGGTCTCGGCCTATGTCGGCAAAAAGCTGGTCGGCAGCCGCAACGACCCGACCGACCAGCCGCTGCTCAACCGGCGCGGCGCGCAAATGGTCGGCAGGATGGCGACACTTGCCGAGCCGATCCGGGACGGACGCGGCCGCATCAAGCTGGGCGATACGCTGTGGCGTGTCTCCGGCCCGGATTTGCCGGCCGGCACGCAAGTGCGCGTGACGGGCGCGGCCGATACGGATCTGGAACTGACCGTCGAGGCGGTCTGAACGAGCGGCGTTAAGAGTGTGTCGAGATCCGGGTCAGGCCGGCATCACCGAAGATCAGCGCTCTTAGGCGGCGCCGATACGCAGCAGGTCGTGCAGGTGGATGAGGCCGACTGGTTTCCGGCCCTCCACCACCATCAGGCTGGTGATGGCTGAATTGTTGATCGTCTGCAGCGCCGTTGCCACCAGCGTGTCCGGCGTCGCGGTCTTCGGGCCTTTTGTCATCACCTGATCCACCGTCATCGCCAGCAGATTGCTGCCGATGTGACGGCGGATGTCGCCATCGGTGATGATGCCGACCAGCGCACCGTCGGCGTCGGTGATCGCGACGCAGCCAAACCCCTTGCGCGACAGTTCCAGGATCGCGTCCTGCATGCCGGTGCCCGCAACCACCACCGGCAGCCTGTCGCCGACATGCATGATCTCGCGAATCTGTGTCAGGTTGGCGCCGAGCTGTCCGCCCGGATGAAAGGTGCGGAAATGGTCCGGCGTGAAGCCGCGTGCCTCGAGCAACGCGATCGCCAGCGCGTCGCCCATCACCAGTTGCAGCAGCGTCGATGTCGTCGGCGCCAGGCCGTGCGGACAGGCCTCTGGAGCGCGCGGCAAAAGCAGCACCACGTCCGCCGCCCGCGCCAGCGCCGATGTCTCTCCGGCGGTGATGGCGATCAGCGGAATGGAAAAGCGCCTGGAATAGGCGACGATGCCCATCAGTTCCTTGCTTTCGCCCGACCACGACATGGCGATGATGGCGTCGTCCCTGGCGATCATGCCGAGATCGCCGTGATTGGCTTCGGCGGGATGGACAAAGAAAGCCGGCGTGCCGGTCGAGGCCAGCGTCGCCGCGATCTTCGAACCGATATGGCCGCTTTTGCCGACGCCGGTGACGATGAGCCGGCCTTCAATCCCCGAGATCATCTCGACGGCCTGGGCGAAAGGCCCGGCCAGCCCATTCTCCAGCGCCTCGGCAAGGGCTGCGACACCAGCCTGTTCTGTCGCCACCGTCCTCAGCGCCGAAGCGATCGAGGCTTGCCTGTCCGAAGGTTTCTTATCCATGGATCCCGCATGCATGGCTGATGCGATTAGCGCTTTGCCGGCGCGCTGTCCAACAGAAATGGCCCAAGGCGTGTTGCCCGAACGTGTGCGGTGGTTTTTGACGACGGCAGGGGCGAAAACCAAAAGCTTGACGCACGCGGTATGAATGCCTTTGGAAATCAGCGCTTCAGGCGGCTGACGGGCCGCCGCCTCAACCCTCCGTTAACCATCCCCATTTACGGTTCGGTAAGTATGGCGCGCGTGCGCCGCGCAAGCAGTGGTGGCGATGTCCGGGGCCCAGCCAGAAAATTCGACAGGACGAAAGGGCAAGGCGGTCTGCGCCTTGCTGCTGGCAACCAGCATGTTTGCCTTGCTGCGCCCGACTGCGCTCCATGCCCAGGAAACCGAACTGCGCGGCGAGGTTTCGGAATCGGCGATCCTGTCCGACCAGCAGCGCAAGGCGAGACAGCTGGCCCTGGCAGCGCAGGGTCAACAGCCGGCCAATGCAGCGCAGGCCAATGCGCCGGCCCGCACCTATCTGCCGGCCAGCGCCGGTGCCGTGCCTGACGACGCCGACACTGGCGACGCCAACGCGACCGGCAGCCTCTTCGACCCGGCGTCAGCCACCGACGACACGGCCGCCGACACTGCGGCGCCGCCCAAGCCTCGCCGCCGCTCATCGACCGCCGGGCAGAATGCTGCTGACCAGGCCAAGGACAAGGCTGCCGACAAATCGAAAAAGAAGAAGAAATCGACGGCCGGCGCCTCCGACATCACCGCTTCCACGACGGCCTCCACGACGGACGCTGCCGATGGTGAAGAGACCGATGCGGGCACGGCCAACCGCCGCGCCCTCACCATCGACAGTGCCGACAGGCAGAAGCTCGACCCAGGCGCGGAGCGCACGGACGCCATCGAAGGCCAGAAGAAAAAACCGGAGGATGATCCGTTTGCTGCCACCGGCGTCAAATGGGGGTCCTTCGTCATCCGGCCGACGATCGAACAGGGCCTGACCGCCACATCGAACGGCGATTCGAGCAGTGCCGGCAAGTCGGCGCTGCTGTCCGAGACGGCGCTGCGCTTTTCCGCCGCCTCCGACTGGCGCGAGAACTCAGCCACGATCGACGGCTATGGCCTTTTTCGCGAGACTGTCTCGGGTTACCCGGTTCACGACGAGCAAGGGCGCATCGAAGGCCAGCTCAATGTCGACCTCGACAATGAGTTGCGCGCCATCGCCAAGCTCGGCTACGAGGCCGTGCCGGAATCGGCATCATCGCCGGACGCCATCGCGGGCGTCAGCAAGCAGCCGCTGCGGCAGACCATCGATGGCAGCCTCGCCGTCGAAAAGCATCTCGGCAAGATGCAGTACACGTTGACCGGCGCGGTCTCGCATGACTTCTACGGCGACGCCAAGCTCTCGGACGGCACCTCGCTGTCGCAGAAGGATCAGGACTCCACGCTCTACACGGCGACGTTGCGCACCGGCTACGAGATCTCCCCTGCCCTGACCCCTTTCACCGAAATCGAGGTCGGCCGCCGGACTTATGATCAACGCATCGACAATGAAGGCTTCGAGCGCTCGTCGACGCGGCTCGGCGCCCGCGCTGGCCTTGCACTCGATATGGGTGAGAAGCTGTCGGGTGAATTCTCGGCCGGCTGGCTCAGGGAAGCGATCGACGACAAAAACCTTGATGCGATCTCTGGTGCCACCGTCAACGCCGACCTCAAATGGTCACCCGAGCGCGGCACAACGATCGGCCTGACCGGGCGGACCACCGTCGAGCCCACGACCACATCGGGCGAAAGCGGCGACATCCTCTATTCCGGTCGCCTGACCGGCGAGCGCCAGATTCGCGCCAACCTCACCGCCAATGCGGCTCTGGGCCTCGACTGGCGTGATTACATCGGCATCGACGGCCATGACAGGGTGTTGAGCGCCGAGGCCGGACTGACCTGGTGGTTGAACCGCTACGCCGGCCTGACCACAAGAGTGAGGACCGAGAAGCTGACCAGCAATCTGCCGGGCCGGGACTACACCGCCAACAGCATCTTCCTCGGCGTGAAGGTGCAGCGCTGAACGGCCGCACCAACGACATCCGGCCGCTCGCTATAATACCTTAAAACGCAGCGCCGCGGCGCTCAGACGGCTTCAACTCGTCCAGAAGCGTGCGGATGACGCCAGCCATGTTCTCGTTCATGTCGCTGCGCCACAGCGCGAAGGCGACGTTGGCCTCGACGAAGCCTTCCGGCGATCCGCAGTCGAACGTGCGGCCCCGATAGTGGTAGCCGTAGAAAGGCTGCTGCTTTTCCAGCTTCAGCATGGCGTCGGTGAGCTGGATCTCGTTGCCGGCGCCTTTTTCCTGGCCTTCGAGGATCTTGAATATCTCCGGCTGCAAGATGTAGCGGCCGTTGATGTAAAGGTTGGACGGCGCGGTGCCGGCCTTCGGCTTTTCCACCATCTCGGTGATGCGGAAACCGTGATGCGTGTCCTCGCCGCGGCCGACGATGCCGTATTTGTGGGCTTCGGCGGGAGCGCATTCCTGCACCGCGATGATGTTGTTGCCGGTCTCCTCGTAGAGCTCGACCATTGCCTTCGTGCAGCTCTTCTCCGACTGCATGATCATGTCGGGCAGCAAAAGCGCGAAGGGCTCGTCGCCGACGAGCTCGCGGGCGCACCAGACGGCGTGACCAAGTCCCATCGGTACCTGCTGGCGTGTGAAACTGGTCTGCCCCGGCGCCGGCTGCAGCCGTTGCAGGCGGGCGAGCTGGTCGTCTTTGCCGCGCTGGGCCAGCGTGTCATAGAGTTCGAACTGGATGTCGAAATGGTCCTCGATGACGGCCTTGTTGCGGCCGGTGACGAAGATGAAATGCTCGATGCCGGCCTCGCGCGCCTCATCCACCACATACTGGATCACCGGCCGGTCGACGACGGTCAGCATTTCCTTGGGGACAGCCTTGGTGGCCGGGAGAAACCGTGTGCCGAGACCGGCGACCGGGAAGACTGCCTTGCGAACTCTCTTCATGCTTTCAATTATCCGTTTGAGGGCCAGCTCCGCAATCCCCGTTCCAAGACATTTTCACGCCGGAATTGGGGAATACTGGGCAACTGAGAGGAATGTCCACCGGTAAAGCTTCGAAGCGTCTTTTCGTTCCCGGTGGCGCCTATGGTAAACTAATTCCTAACCTGGTTCGGCGATGAATGGTCTTTCCTGAGACAGAGAAGGAGGAAAAGATGTCCGTTCGCAATGCCGCAAAACGTTTTACCAGCGTCATAGCGGCAGCCAGCCTATCGCTCGCTCTGCTGATGCCTGGCCCCGCTTTCGCCGATGCCGGTTTCCGGCAGTGGGTCGCCGGCTTCCGCGCCACCGCCGTGCAGAGCGGCGTTTCCGGCGCCCTGTACGACCAGGCCTTCAGGAACATCAGGGATATCGATCCGGTGGTGCTGGAAAAGGCGCGTACGCAGCCTGAATTCACGGCTCCTGCCTGGGACTATTTCGACAACCGCGTCCATGACCAGTCGGTCGCCGTCGGCCAGCAGATGGCCAGGAAATGGAAGCCGTGGCTGGATCGGATCGAGGCCAGGTTCGGCGTCAACCGTTACATCCTCCTGGCCATCTGGTCGATGGAATCGAACTATGGCGAGATCCTCAAGCGCGACGACATCATGCGCAATGTCGTGCGCTCGCTGGCAACCTTGGCCTATGCCGATCCGAAGCGGGCGAAATTCGCCCGCACCCAGCTGGTCGCCGCACTGAAGATCCTGCAGACCGGCGACATCGACGAAAGCCATCTGAGCGGATCCTGGGCCGGCGCCATGGGCCACACCCAGTTCATTCCGACCAGCTATCTGCACTATGCCGTCGACATGGACGGCAATGGCAAGCGCGACATCTGGAATTCGATCCCCGATGCGCTGGCGACATCAGCCAATTTGTTGAAGAAGAATGGCTGGCAGGCCGGCAAGACCTGGGGCTATGAGGTCGCCTTGCCGGCCGGCAAACTTCCCGCCGGGTCCAAGACGCTGTCGCAATGGCAGGCGCTGGGCGTCGTCAGGGCCAACGGCAAGCCGTTCAAGAACGGCTCAGACAAGGCGACGTTGAAGGTGCCGGACGGCCGCAACGGGCCGGCCTTTCTGATGATCAAGAATTTCACGGTCATCAAAGCCTACAACAATGCCGACAAATATGCGCTTGCCGTCGGCCTTCTTGCCGACGAAATCGCCGGCTCCAGCGGTCTCGTGCAGGACTGGAAGCGGCCTTTCACCAAGCTCACTTTCGAGGAAAGGCAGGAGCTGCAGCAGCGGCTTTCCCAACATGGCCTTTATGACGGCAAGTTCGACGGCAAGATAGGCGACGGCTCGAAATCAGCCATCTTGGCTTTCCAGGCCAAGGCCGGCTTGACCCAGGACGGTTACCCGAGCATGGAAGTGCTGAAGTGGCTCCGGCAGAAATAGAGCCGCCTGCGGTGCCGCGCGGCCTTTCGGCCGCGCAAAGGACGCTGTAGCAATCTGGTTGGCGCAAAGTCCGTTTGAAAAGTACGACTTTTCAAAAAAAGGGCTGCGCCAAGGGATGGAGGAAACGATTGGCTTCGGCTGCGCGCATCGCAGGGCTTGTTCGTCGCATGCCGGTGCTCATCCTGGCCGTGATCGTGCTCACCGTCGGTGTGGCTGGCGCCTTTCATGCGCCGGCCATGGCGCAGGAGCAGCAAAACCGCGGCTGGTCGCTGCGCGACCTTCTGTTCCCGCGCCGCAGCGAGCGCATCGAGCCGCCGCAGGACATCCAGAAAGCAAGGCCCAGGCCCAAGGCGAAAAAACCCCGCGCCCCTCGCCCGCCCGCGGAACCGGAAATCCCGGTGGTCGTCAAGGCACCGGACGCCCGCACCGTCCTGGTAGTCGGCGACTTCATGGCGGCCGGCCTCGCCGAAGGCCTCGACACCGCCTTTGCCGAGAATGCCGGCGTCAGGATCGTCGTTCGCAGCAATGGTTCGTCCGGCTTCGTACGCGACGACTTCTACAACTGGCCCGAACAGATCAAATCGCTGATCGAGACCGAAAAACCTGCCGCCGTGATCGTCATGCTGGGTTCCAACGACCGCCAGCAGATGAAGGTGGGTGACGTGCGCGAGCAGCCACGTTCCGAGAACTGGACCAAGGAATATGAACGGCGGACCGACGCGCTGGGCAAAGCCATCGCCGCGGCCAAAGTCCCCTTCCTGTGGGTCGGCATGCCGGCGTTCCGGGTGCCGAAGATGACCTCCGACATGCTGGCCTTCAACGACATCTACCATCAGGCCGCTGAAAGCCATGGCGGTGAATTCGTCGACGTCTGGGACGGTTTCGTCGATGAGAACGGTGCTTTCGTCACCAGCGGCCCCGACATCAACGGCCAGCCGGTGCGGCTGCGCGCCGATGACGGCATCAACGTCTCGAGGGCGGGCAAGCGCAAACTCGCCTTCTATACCGAAAAACCGCTGCTGAAGATCCTCGGCCTGACCGCGCCTGGAAGCGTGATTACACCGTCCGCTCCGGCGGGCGCCCCTGTCGAGGCGCCGGCGCCGGCCGCGGCACCCATCGTCATCGACCGCACCGCGCCGATGCTGCTCAGCGATCCGGCACTCGACGGCGGCTCCGAGCTGCTTGGCGCGGCCCCGCCGGCGAAAGCAAATCCGGACCTGCCCGGTGAAAAGCTTGTGGTCGAGGGCAAGGCACCTATTGCATCGCCCGGCCGCGCGGACGATTTCTCATGGCCGCCGAAAGCCGCGGCCGCGAGCGACACCACGACCGCGATCAATCGTTAGTATCGCAGAGCTACTCCAAGGCCGTTTCGAAACTCGCTCCTGCGAGTCATATGATGGTGTTTGCGAGAACCGGAGCGGAGCGTACATTTGAGTACGCGAGCACCGGAAGCGCAGAAAACGCCTTCAGATGGCCGCAGGAGTAGAGTTTCCAAACGGGCTCAGCGCGGGAGAACGCTCGACCCCATCAACGCCTCGTCGATCGAGCGTGCCGCCTGGCGGCCCTCGCGGATTGCCCAGACGACCAGCGACTGGCCACGACGCACGTCGCCGGCCGCATAGAGTCTGTCGACGCTGGTCCTGTAGTCCCGGTCATTGGCCTCGACATTCCTGGAACGGCGGCTGTCGGTGGCGATCTTCATCTGCCCGTCCAATTCTCTCGCCACACCGGCCGCGGCCGGCCCGGCAAAGCCGATGGCGATGAAAGCGAGATCGGCACGAATGACGAATTCGGTACCGGCGATCGGCTTGCGCTTGTCATCGACCTCGCAGCACTTGACGCCGGTCAGCTGGCCTTCCTCGCCGATGAATTCGAGCGTCGCCACCTGGAATTCGCGCTCCGCGCCCTCGGCCTGCGAGGACGAGGTGCGCATCTTGGTCGCCCAGTAGGGCCAGACCGAAAGTTTGTCTTCCTTCTCCGGCGGCTGCGGGCGGATGTCGAGCTGGGTGACACGCACGGCGCCCTGGCGGAAGGCCGTGCCGACACAGTCGGACGCTGTATCGCCGCCGCCGACGACGACCACATGCTGGCCGCCGGCGATGATCGGATGCGACGGCCACGCCACCGACTGGATCGGTTCGCCGCCGACTCGCCTGTTCTGCTGCACCAGATAGGGCATCGCGTCATGCACGCCGCCGAGATCGTCGCCGGGAATGCCGGCCGCGCGCGGCGTTTCCGATCCGCCGCAATAGAGCACCGCATCATGTTCGGCGAGCAGCTCGGCAACCGGCTTGTCGACGCCGACATTGACGCCGCAATGAAAGGTCACGCCCTCACCCTGCATCTGCTCGATGCGCCGGTCGATGTAGTGCTTCTCGATCTTGAAGTCGGGAATGCCGTAGCGCATCAGCCCGCCGGGCCGGCTTTCGCGCTCGTATACATGAACATCGTGGCCGGCGCGGCCAAGCTGCTGGGCCGCCGCCATGCCGGCAGGGCCGGAGCCGATGACGGCGACGCGCTTGCCGGTTTTCTTTTCCGGCGGATAGGGCCTGATATGGCCGGTTTCATAGGCCTTGTCGGCGATCGCCTGCTCGACCGTCTTGATGGCGACGGGAATGTCCTCGAGGTTCAGCGTGCAGGCTTCCTCGCAGGGCGCGGGGCAGATGCGGCCGGTGAACTCCGGGAAATTGTTGGTCGAATGCAGGTTGCGGATCGCGTTGTCCCAGTCGCCATTGTAGACGAGGTCGTTCCAGTCTGGGATCTGGTTGTGGATGGGGCAGCCGGTCGGCCCGTGGCAGAACGGAATGCCACAATCCATGCAGCGCGCGGCCTGTTTCTCGACCTCCTTGTCCGACATCGGCAGCGTGAATTCGCGGAAATGCCGGATGCGATCGGAGGCCGGCTGGTACTTGTGCACCTGCCGGTCGATTTCGAGAAAGCCTGTTACCTTGCCCATAGTCCAGTTCCTGCTGTCCAGATGGTACGGTTTTCGCCGCACCCGTTAACCCCTTGAGGCAGCCATGGCAACCTTTCGCACGAGGTCAAACTATCGATGAAGATGGGCCGGGAAACCTGGGCCTCCCGGCAATTCCAAATCTATTCCGCCGCCACGCCCATGCGCATGCGTTCCATCTCGATCAGCGCGCGGCGGTATTCGACCGGCATGATCTTGCGGAATTTCGGCCGGAATGTCGTCCAGTCGTCAAGGATCTCGCGGCCACGTACCGACCCGGTGTAATGCACATGGTTCGAGATCAGCTGGTAAAGCCGCTCCTCGTCATGGCTGGTCATGTCGCCGGAGACGTCGACGCGGCCCTTGTGATCGAGGTCGCCGCCATGGTGCAGCAGCCTTTCCATCAAATCGTCTTCTTCGGGAACCGGCTCCAGCTCGACCATCGCCATGTTGCAGCGCTCGGCGAAGTCGCCTGCCTCGTCAAGCACATAGGCAACGCCGCCCGACATGCCGGCGGCGAAGTTGCGGCCAGTCTGGCCGATGACGACCACGATGCCGCCGGTCATGTACTCACAGCCATGGTCGCCGACGCCTTCGACGACGGCGGCGACGCCCGAATTGCGCACGGCGAAACGCTCACCGGCGACGCCGGCGAAGTAGGCCTCGCCCTCGGTTGCGCCATAGAGCACCGTATTGCCGACGATGATGGACTCAGCCGCGACGATCTTGGCCCCTTCCGGCGGCCGGATGACGATGCGGCCGCCCGACAGGCCCTTGCCGACATAGTCGTTGCCGGCGCCGACAAGCTCGAATGAGATGCCGCGCGCCAGGAAGGCGCCGAAGGACTGGCCGGCGGTGCCGGTCAGCTTCACCTGGATCGTATCCTCGCGCAGGCCTTTGTGCTTGAAGCGATTGGCCACTTCACCCGACAGCATGGCGCCCGTGGAGCGGTCGACATTGCGGATGTCGACCTCGATCTTGACCGGCTGCTTGCTTTCGAGCGCCGGCTTTGCCAGCTCGATCAGCTTGCGGTCGAGCACGTCGTCGATCGGGTGCTTCTGCCGCTCGGTCCAATGCACGGCCTCATGCGGCGCATCCGGCTTGAAGAACATCTTCGAGAAATCGAGCCCGCGTGCCTTCCAGTGCACGATCAGGTCGCGCTTTTCCAGAAGATCGGTGTCGCCGATGATCTGGTCGAGATGGGTGTAGCCCATCTCGGCGAGCAGCTCCCTGACCTCTTCCGCGACGTAGAAGAAGAAGTTGATGACATGCTCGGGCGTGCCCTTGAAGCGCTTGCGCAGCACCGGATCCTGAGTCGCGACGCCGACCGGGCAGGTGTTGAGATGGCACTTGCGCATCATGATGCAGCCGGCCGCGATCAACGGCGCGGTCGAGAAGCCGAATTCATCGGCGCCGAGCAGCGCGCCGATGATCACGTCGCGTCCCGTGCGCAACCCGCCATCGACCTGCAGCGCAACGCGCGACCGCAGACCGTTCAGCACCAGCGTCTGGTGCGTCTCGGCAAGGCCCATTTCCCATGGGCTGCCGGCATGCTTGAGCGAGGTCAGCGGCGAGGCGCCCGTGCCGCCATCATAGCCCGAAATGGTGATGTGGTCGGCGCGTGCCTTGGCAACGCCCGCCGCAACCGTGCCGACGCCGACTTCCGACACCAGCTTGACCGACACGTCGGCCGCCGGATTGACGTTCTTCAGATCGTAGATCAGCTGTGCCAGATCCTCGATCGAATAAATGTCGTGATGCGGCGGCGGCGAGATCAGGCCGACGCCCGGCGTCGAATGCCGGACCTTGGCGATGGTCGCGTCGACCTTGTGGCCGGGCAACTGGCCGCCCTCGCCGGGCTTGGCGCCCTGCGCCACCTTGATCTGCATCATGTCGGAATTGACGAGGTATTCGGCCGTGACGCCGAAACGCCCCGAGGCGATCTGCTTGATCGCCGAGCGTTCCGGGTTCTTGCCGCCGCCGGGCAGCGGCAGATAGCGGTCGGCCTCTTCGCCGCCCTCGCCGGTGTTCGACTTGCCGCCGATCTGGTTCATCGCGCGCGCCAGCGTCGTGTGCGCTTCGCGCGAGATCGAACCGAACGACATCGCCCCGGTCGAGAACCGCTTGACGATGTCGGCCGCTGACATGACGTCGTCGAGCGCCGCCTTCTTGCGGCCGGTTTCTCCGGCCAGCTTGATCTTGAACAGGCCGCGAATGGTCTGGGCGCGGGCCGTCTCGCTGTCGATCTGGGCGGAATAGTCCTTGAACGTTTCCCACGATCCCTGGCGCACGGCGTGCTGCAAGGTGGCGACAGCGTCGGGCGACCAGATATGGGCCTCGCCGCGCATGCGGTACATGTACTCGCCGCCGACCTCGAGGCTGTTGCGCAGCACGGGGTCGTTGCCGAAACCGTCATTGTGGCGGCTTAGCGTCTCGGCCGCGATCTCGTCCAGCCCGACGCCTTCGATCAGCGTCGCGGTGCCGGTGAAATATTGCTGCACGAAATCGGTCTTCAGGCCGATGGCGTCGAAAATCTGCGCGCCGCAATAGGACTGGTAGGTCGAGATGCCCATCTTGGACATCACCTTGAGGATGCCCTTGCCGATCGACTTGATGTAGCGCGTGACGACTTCGTAGGCGTCCACCTCCTTCGGCAGTTCCCCGCGCTTGTGCATGTCGAGCAGCGTGTCGAAGGCAAGGTAAGGGTTGATCGCCTCGGCGCCATAGCCGGCAAGGCAGCAGAAATGATGCACTTCGCGCGGCTCGCCGGATTCGACGACGAGCCCGACCGAGGTGCGCAGCCCCTTGCGGATGAGGTGATGATGGACCGCAGCCGTAGCCAGCAGCGCCGGGATGGCGATGCGGTCCGGCCCGACCTGGCGGTCGGACAGGATGATGATGTTGTAGCCGCCGGCGACCGCCGCCTCCGCCCGCTCGCACAACCGGTCGATGGCGCCCTGCATGCCCGCGGCCCCTTCGGCCGAGCCATAGGTGATGTCGATCGTCTTGGTGTCGAAGCGGTCCTCGGTGTGGCCGATGGAACGGATTTTTTCGAGATCGCCATTGGTCAGGATCGGCTGGCGCACCTCAAGCCGCTTGCGGCGCGAATTGCCGACCAGGTCGAAGATGTTGGGCCGTGGCCCGATGAAGGACACCAGGCTCATCACCAGCTCCTCGCGGATCGGGTCGATCGGCGGATTGGTGACCTGGGCGAAATTCTGCTTGAAATAGGTGTAGAGCAGCTTCGACTTGTCCGACATCGCCGAGATCGGCGTGTCGGTGCCCATCGAGCCCACCGCCTCCTGGCCTGTTGTCGCCATCGGCGACATCAACAGCTTGGTGTCTTCCTGGCTGTAGCCGAACGCCTGCTGGCGATCGAGCAGGCTGACATCCTTGCGCAGCGCGCGCGGCTCGACCGGCTTCAAATCTTCGAGGATGAGCTGTGTGTTGGCGAGCCAGGTCTTGTAGGGATGCTTGGTCGCGATCTCCGACTTGAGCTCCTCGTCGGAGACGATACGCCCCTTCTCCAGGTCGATCAGCAGCATCCGGCCTGGCTGCAGCCGCCACTTCTTGACGATCTTCTCCTCGGGCACCGGCAGCACGCCGGCTTCCGAGGCCATGATGACGCGGTCGTCGTCGGTGACGATGTAGCGTGCCGGGCGCAGGCCATTGCGGTCGAGCGTGGCGCCGATCTGGCGTCCATCGGTGAAAACCACCGCCGCCGGCCCGTCCCACGGCTCCATCAGTGCCGCATGGTATTCGTAGAAGGCCTTGCGATCGGCATCCATGAGCTTGTTGCCGGCCCAGGCTTCCGGGATCAGCATCATCATGGCATGGCTGAGCCTGTACCCGCCCTGGAACAGGAACTCGAGCGCATTGTCGAAGCAGGCGGTGTCGGACTGCCCGTCATAGGAGATCGGCCACAGCTTCGAGATGTTGTTGCCGAACAGTTCGGAATCGACCGACGCCTGGCGCGCGGCCATCCAGTTGTTGTTGCCGCGCACGGTGTTGATCTCGCCATTGTGGGCGACCATGCGGTAGGGATGCGCCAGCTTCCAAGACGGGAAGGTGTTGGTCGAGAAGCGCTGGTGGACGAGGATCAGCGCGGTCTCGAAGCGCGGATCGATCAGGTCCTTGTAATAGGCGCCGACCTGGTAGGCCAGGAACATGCCCTTGTAGACGATGGTGCGCGCCGACAGCGACACGCAATAGGCGCCGATGTCCTTGTTGTCGTTCTCGGCGTAGATGCGGCCCGATATCACCTTGCGCAACAGATAGAGCCTGGCCTCGTATTCCTCGTCATCGGTAATGTCTGGCGTGCGGCCGATGAATATCTGCCGATGGAACGGCTCGGATGCCACGATGTCAGGCGCCTTCGACAGCGACGAATTGTCGACGGGCACGTCACGGAAACCGATGAGCGGAAGCCCCTCGGATTGCGCCGATTCGGCAATGATGTCCTCGATATGGGCGCGAAGGGCCACGTCTTGCGGCATGAACCAGTGTCCAACGCCGTACTGGCCGGCCGGCGGCAGGTCGATGCCCTGGGCCGCCATCTCCTCACGGAAGAATTGGTCGGGAAGCTGCACCAGCACGCCGGCGCCATCGCCGACCAGCGGATCGGCGCCAACGGCGCCGCGATGCGTCAGGTTTTCGAGCACAGCCAGCCCGTCCTTGACGATCTGGTGCGACTTCACCCCCTTCATATTGACGATGAAGCCGACGCCGCAGGCGTCATGCTCGTTGCGAGGATCGTAAAGGCCCTGGGCGGAAAGGCCGTTGGCGGTTCGGCCAATATCGGTCCGGGACATGGTTTTGACGGTTGCCGCTTTCGTCTGCGCGGCCTGGCCGTTCGTCGCAGAGTGCGTCATGTCCGTCATCTCCTGTCCTCCATTCCCAGCCATTCAGGCGCTGGTTTGCCTCGGCAAGCGCTTGGCTCACCCTGATCCTTGTGGCACGTCTTGCGAAATCCTTGCCGAACCAGGCGGCTTTTCGCATGGATCGCATCTGGTAATCGTACAGGCCAGAGTCTGGCTGTCCACCTGTCGCTCGCGGCAACAGCCGGAGAGGCCCAAATGATACGCCAATCCAGCTCGTTTTGTGCGACAAAATAAGACAGCACTACTGTCCTAAATTTTTATTGCAGAAATCTGGGACGCACACAAGACCGATTCACAAAAAACTTGGGCTTTCCGCGACAGAAAATGTCGTGAAGTTGAGGAAAAACGTAAGCTTCAGTCTTCGACCCGGGCTTTGTCGGTTGGCTGGCTTTACCATTTTTCCGGCGCCTGGCCCCTTGCGGTCCGCTCGCGAAACCGGTCAACTTCAGGCTGATTTCCCCAAAGCCCCGATCTCCCAAGACATAGGCAGATGCATGTTCTTCGCTTCCGACAATTGGGCAGGCGCCCATCCCAATATTGCCGCCGGCCTGTCGGCCAATGCCGGCGGCTTTTCCACCGCCTATGGCGACGGTGCGCTCGACCGGGCAGTCTACCAGCGCTTCAGCGAGATTTTCGAACGAGAGGTCGCGGTGTTCTTCGTGGCCACCGGCACGGCCGCCAATTCGCTGGCGCTCACCGCTTACAACAAGCCGGGCGGCATTTCCTTTGCTCATCGCGAATCGCATGTCATCGAGGACGAATGCGGCGCGCCGGTGTATTTTTCCGGCGGCTCTCGCCTGCATGAGATCGATGGCGCGCTGGGCAAGATCGATCCGCACAATCTGGAAAGGACCATCGGCCGTTTCGCACCGGAAATCGTCCATTGGGGACGACCGATGGCCGTTTCGATCACCCAGTCGACCGAGGTCGGCACCATCTACGGCCTGGATGAGATCGAGACGATCTCCGCGATCGCCAAACAATATTCGGTGCCCCTGCACATGGATGGCGCCCGCTTTGCCAATGCGTTGGTCGCACTCGAGACGACACCGGCCGAAATGACCTGGAGACGCGGCGTCGACATCCTCTCCTTCGGCGGCACCAAGAACGGCTGCTGGTGCGCCGAGGCGGTCGTGCTGTTCGATCTTGATCGTGCCAGGGAATTGGCCTTCCTGCGCAAGCGCGCCGCCCAGCTGTTTTCGAAATCGCGCTTCGTGGCGGCGCAGTTCGAGGCCTATTTCAAGGATGGACTGTGGCTGGACACCGCCCGCCACGCCAACGCTATGGCCGCACGCCTTGCCGCCGCGATCGAGGATTCGGCCACGGCCAAGCTGGCATGGCTGCCGCAGGCGAACGAGGTTTTCGCGGTGATCAAGAAAGCCGAGGCCGAGGGGCTGCAGGCCGCGGGGGCCGCCTTCTACGACTGGCACAAGCCGCATGGCTTTGACGGCCACATCGGCGAGGACGAGTTGCTCTACCGCTTCGTCACCAGCTTTGCGACGACAGCCGATGAAGTCGACCGTTTTGGCCAGCTGATCGCCTGATAACGGATATCCCCGACAACAAAAAAGCGGCGCCTTTCGGCGCCGCTTCCGTCTCGGGAGGAGACTTGTACTTTAGGCAGCGGTCTTGGCCTCGATCTGCTTGGCCTTGGCCGAAGACGCCGTAATGGCGATCTTGCGCGGCTTCAGCTCCTCGGGGATGTTGCGCTTGAGGTCGACGAAGAGCAGGCCGTTCTTCAGCGAGGCGCCAACGACCTCGACGTGGTCGGCAAGCTGGAAGCGGCGTTCGAAAGCCCTCGAGGCAATGCCGCGATAGAGCAGCTCAGAGCCTTCGCCGGTACCCTCGTCCTTGCGCTCACCCTTCACGGTCAGCACGTTGCGATGGGCTTCGATCGAGATTTCCTCGTCCGAGAAGCCGGCAACCGCCATCGAGATGCGGTAGGAATCCTCACCGGTGCGCTCGATGTTGTAGGGGGGATAGGTCTGCGCGCCATCCGGCTGCGCAAGCGAATCGAGCATCGTGAACAGACGGTCGAAGCCGACGGTGGAGCGATAAAGCGGGGAAAAATCAACGTGACGCATGAGGTGTTCTCCTGTTGAGCAACATGGTTTGCGTATGGCCGGTGCGAAACCCTTGAGCGGCGTTTCGGGTGGGCCAGCGGCCCCGACATTGGCGACCGCACCAGACATTTGGGGAGCGCTGGAAAGCATTTCAAGATTTCACCTGGCGGCAAAAACCACGGCGGCAGGCCCCTTGATGAACGGCAGATGAACCGGCACTTCGGCGCGCGTTCAGGCAGCCGGCGCTAAAGTCCATTACAGGATCAAGGACTGGCGGCGCCCATTGCACAACAGGCACCGCAACGAGGCCGACCGGGTGTAACGTCCCTTCCTCCCGGATCGACAGAGGCCGGAAGCACGCTTTCGAGCGGCTTCCGGCCTTCCCTGGCGCAGCCTCCCCTTCACCGGGAATTCCTTGGCTTTTGGCGCATGGGCGTCTATCACCTTAGCGGAGCCGGCCAGCGCAGGCGGGCATGCGAGACGCCGAGCACGAAGCGCCGAATGACGGATCTTTTCACCGAAAACTCCCTTTTTCACGAAATCGAGGGCAATCCGCGGCCGGAAAACGCCACCGGCGGCTTCTTCACCACGCGTGACCGCAAGAATATCCGCTACGGCCTGTTCGGCGCAGTCGCTCGCCCGATGAAGGGCACCGTGGTCCTGCTCACCGGCCGCAACGAGTGCATCGAGAAATATTTCGAAACCATCCGCAACCTTGCCGATCGCGGCTTTGGCGTCGCCACCCTCGATTGGCGCGGCCAGGGCGATTCCGACCGGCTGATCCGCGATCACCAGCGCGGCTACGTCAGCAGCTTCCGCGACTACACCGCCGACCTCGAACAGTTCTTCGAGGAGATCGTGCTGCCCGATTGCCGCGGACCGTACTACATCCTCGCCCATTCGGCAGGTGCCTTGATCACCCTGCTTGCCGCCCCGTCGATGGTGAACCGCATCCGGCGCATGGTGCTGATCGCGCCCTTCCTGACGCTGCCCGACCTGCCGGTCTCGATCTCGACGGTTCGCCGCGTCTGCTCGTTGTTCTGCGTTCTCGGCCTCGGCCGGCTCTATGCCGCCTGGGGTCCGCGGCCGAAGGTGACGGCCCCTTTCGAGACCAACAAGCTGACGTCTGACCCGGTACGCTATCGACGCAACACGCGGCTCTATGAAGAACATCCGCAACTGGCGCTTGGGGGTCCGACGATCCGCTGGCTGCGGGCAGCCGCGAAAGCCTCCGAAGCTGTCAGCGACCCCGACTTCATGGCAGGGATTCAGGTCCCCCTGCTGATAATCGCCGCCGGCGCCGACCAGGTCGTCTCGACCAGGGCCGTGGAAACCTACGCCAGGCGTCTGCGGCTCGGTTCGCTGCTGATGATCGATGGCTCCCGCCACGAAATCCTGCAGGAAGCCGACATTTATCGCGAGCAATTGCTCGCCGCTTTCGACGCCTTCATTCCCGGGAGCGACGACCCCACAGCCTGACAGGCGCCGGTCGCTGGCCCGCTCCCCAAGGGGTGCGCCGGCAGTAAAACGACTGCTTCAAGCGGTCGGCATCACCTGAATGGCAGCGGACGCTCGTTTAGCCGCGCAAGGCGGCCATGGCGGCGGCATGAAGCTCCGGCGTCGCCGCGGCGAGCACATCGCCGCCCTGTTCCGCCGGCCCGCCATCGAATGTGGTGACGACGCCGCCTGCCTTTTCGATAATCGGGATCAGCGCCACGATGTCGTAGGGCTTCAATCCGGGATCGGCGACGATGTCGACGCTTCCTGAGGCGATCATGGCGAAGGCATAGCAATCGGCGCCATAGCGGGCGAGCTGGATCTGTCTTTCGAATGCATCGTAACGGTTGCGCGCCTCGCCCTTGAACAGGGCCGGCGTGGTGGTGAACAGCGTCGCTTGGTCCAACTTCGTCGTCTTGCGGGTCGTCAGTTTTCGCGGCCCGCCTGGCCCCTCATAATGGGAGCCCGAGCCGTTGGCGTAGAAAAGCTCGCCGGTGAAGGGTTGCGCCATCATGCCGGCAACGGCGTCGCCGTCGATCGTCAGCCCGACCAGTGTGCCCCACACCGGCAGGCCGGAAATGAACGCGCGCGTGCCGTCGATCGGGTCGATCACCCAGACATGCCGGCTCGAAATGTTCTCGCTGCCATGCTCTTCACCAAGAATGCCATGGTCGGGATACTCAGCAGAGATCAGCGCCCGGATGGCGCGCTCGGCCTCGCGATCGGCCTCGGTGACCGGATCGAAACTGCCCTGTTCCTTGTTGGCGACCGCACCTTGGCTGCGAAAGCGCGGCAAGGTCTCCGCCGCTGCCACCTGCGCGATGCGGCGCATGAAACCGACACTGATGTCCAACTGATTCTCCCGCACTGCAGCATGTCCGAGCCGTGCTCTGCCGCCAATTTCGTACCAAAACAAGAGTGTTCGACGACTTTTCCGCGACGGCATCTGTTGCCCGGATGTCACACAAGCGTCGTCGAAACGCAATTTCCACATCAGAGTGAATTAAAAAAGCCTCAAGGTCGCTTGACATTTGTGCAGCGCACAATACCCTTGATCTCGGACAGGGTTTCCTGTCCATGCCCTCCTTGGGCGTTTCCTCCCTAGACTTCGACCGTATCGTGCAAACGATGCGGTCTTTTTTTACGCCGCGATTTCACTCTGCGGCCAACGGCCGGTCGCTCACTCGGCGGCTAGCGGCAGGTCGATGAAATGATGGTCGGGCATCGACATCAGGTCGGCTGAGAACCGCGTCAGGTCGTCGGCCAGCGCATCGAAGCCGCCGGCCTTCTCGAATGTCCGCTCGTTCATGTAGAGCCCGCGATTGACTTCGATCTGCAGCGCATGCAGATGGCGCGCCGGGCGGCCGTAATGCTCGGTGATGAAGCCGCCGGCATAGGGCTTGTTGTGGGCAACCGAATAGCCCATGGCGCTGAGCAGGCCGATCGCGGTCTCGGTCAGGGCGGCGGTTGCCGAGATGCCGAAGCGGTCGCCGATGATGAAGTCGGGCCGCAGGCCGCTGTCGCCGACACGGATGCTCGCCGGCATCGAATGACAGTCGATCAGCACGGCAAAACCGAACCGCGCATGGGTCCTGGTCAAAAGCCGCTTCAGTGTCTCGTGATAGGGCTTGTAGACGGCCTCGATGCGGGCAACGGCTTCGGCCAGAGGCAGGCGACCGGAATAGATGTCGAGCCCCTCGCCCACCAGCTTCGGCACCGTGCCAAGCCCGCCGGCCACCCGCGCCGAGCGGATGTTGCAGAAAGACGGCACTGGCTCGGCGAACATGCGCGGATCGAGTTCCCACGGCTCGCGATTGACGTCGAGATAGGCGCGCGGAAAATTCGCTGCCAGCAACGGCGCGCCTAGCGCCACGGCGCCGCCGAACAGCTCATCGACGTAACAGTCTTCCGACCGGCGGATGGCATTGCGGTCCAGCCTTGCCATGGCCAGGAAGCGTTCGGGATAGTAGCGGCCGCTATGCGGCGAGTTGAAGAGGAAGGGGACGCGCTGCTCGGCGCCCGACCGGATTTCGAAGGGTGGAAAGACCGAAAAATCCTCGGCTGCCGTCTTCAATTTGAGCGAACCCGAAAACACCAGTGCATCATGATGTGAAAGTGTCACCTTGCAGGCCGCGTGTCCAGCATTTCAGCGGCAGCACGCGCCCTGGCAAATATGGATCATCGCCGTCCGCGTTCACTTGATGTTTACCCTCACCTCCTCATATACAGGATGGTTAACGGGCTTGCCCAACGGCAATCTCGGGCGGGTGATTCGGACGGGATATCATGGCACGCATTCTTCTGGCGGAAGACGACGACGATATGCGTCGGTTCCTCGTCAAGGCGCTGGAGCGCGCCGGTTACCAGGTCAGCGATTTCGACAATGGCGCCAGCGCCTATGAGCGGCTGCGCGAGGAACCGTTCTCGCTGCTGTTGACCGACATCGTCATGCCGGAGATGGACGGCATCGAACTGGCGCGGCGCGCCACCGAGATCGATCCTGATTTGAAAGTCATGTTCATCACCGGTTTCGCCGCCGTTGCGCTGAACCCGGATTCCAAGGCGCCGAAAGACGCCAAGGTGCTGTCGAAGCCCTTCCACCTGCGTGACCTCGTCAACGAGGTCGAGAAGATGCTGCAGGCGGCCTGAGCCGTTTTCTAGGCAAGGCGCCGCGCCTCTTCGCCACTGCGGCGAGACGACGCCTTCTTTCCTTTTTCCTGCTATTGACGCGCTGGATCAAAAATGGTGTATGCGCGGCTTCGGATGGGCGTGTAGCTCAGCGGGAGAGCACTGCATTGACATTGCAGGGGTCACAGGTTCAATCCCTGTCACGCCCACCATCCAACCAGACGATCAGACTTGAATCGGCATCCTGGCCCGCTCGCCCGAGCTGGACAATTTTCGTTCGCCCAAGGGAAGCTGGACACTGGCGAGTTTTTCGAGCGCAACGCGCCCGTCCCGGCGTTTGACCGGAACGGGCCGCACTCGATCAGATCATTGCGGCGCTGGATCAGGCGTATTTCCCGGCCTGTCGCCGCCGCCCTTGCCTTCGCGACAAGGCTCTCCGAGACCGCAGCATTTGCCGTTGTAGGTGACGCCAGGCTTCAGCTTGTCGCATTCCCTGGGAGCGGTTGTCTTGCAGCCGGCCAGCACCGAAACGGCGATGGCGGCCAAAAGGACGTTTCTTGAAACAGTAAACATCAGACGTTCTCCTTGATGGACCATGTTTGGACACATCGCTTGGTCGCGCCTCGAGAGAAATTGGTTCACAAGAAAATTGGTGACGCGAAAACCACCCTGCGGTCGTTCGACAGCGGAAACACCTGGGCAGGCGCAGCAATCGCGTGGCGACGCGTCCTCTTCGACCGGTCAGCCTTTCCGCGCTTCAGATGCCCGCGACGGTGCAAAGGCTCTTCATTCTGGCTACCGCCAGATCGGGATCAGCGAGCAATCCCGCCTGGTCGGCAAGGCGGAACACGTCGGCATAGTGACGGATGCCGCGCGCCGACTGCATACCGCCGACCATCGCAAAATGGTCCTGATGGCCATTCAGCCAGGCCATGAAGACGATGCCGGCCTTGTAGTACTCGGTCGGCGCTTCGAAGATTTTTCGCGATAGCGGCACGGTCGGCGCCATCAATGTGTCATAGCCGGCGCGGTCACCCTCCGCCAGTTTCGCCAGCGCTGCATTGGCGACCGGCGCAATCGCATCGAAAATACCGAGCAGTGCGTGCGAGTGTCTTTTCTCGTCGCCGGCGATCAGTTCGGGATAATTGAAATCGTCGCCAGTGAACATGACGACGCCGTCCGGCAGACGGTTTCTCAGCGCGACCTCCTTGCCGGCATCGAGCAGTGAGATTTTTATCCCCTCCACCTTGCCAACGTGGCGTTCGATGATGGCAACAACTGTATCGAGAGCAGTCTCGAAATTCTCGCTGCCCCAATAGCCCCTGAGCGCCGGATCGAACATGTCGCCCAGCCAGTGCAGGATGACCTTGCCGGATGCTTGGGACAGGATGCGGTCGTAGACGCCGACATAGTCGTCCGGCCCCTTGGCCACTGCCGCCAGTGCCCGGCTGGCCATCATGATCGCCTTGCCGCCCAAGCCTTCGATGAAAGCGAATTGCTGCTCATAGGCGGCGATCACATCGTCCAGCGTCCTGGCGGCGGCGGGCGCCAGATGGTCGGTGCCGGCACCCGAGGCGAGATCGGCGCCATCGACGGTACGCGCCTCGGCGATCGAACGGCGGATCAATTCCTGCGCGCTTGCCCAGTCGAAGCCCATGCCGCGCTGCGACGTGTCCATCGCTTCGGCGATGCGGAATCCCAGCCGCCACAGATGGTGACGGAACGCCATCGTCCTGTCCCAGTCGACCACCGGCCTGGACCACGGATCGGTCATGGCGAGCGGATCGGCAACGACGTGCGCAGCGGCATAGGCAATACGCGAAAATCGCGCGCCGATGTCAGACTGCACCGGTTCGCCGACCAGCGTGTACCGGGTGCTGCCGCCACCCTCACCAGGCAAGGAAATGTCCATCGATCTCTCCCTTCGCAACGCTACTAAATGGAACGTTCCAATAAATCAAGAACCTTTAAGATTCGGGCTCCACGGTAGGAAGAATGCTGCATTGCAACACTAATCCTTGTGGAGCAAGCCATTTGAGTACGCACAATCGGCGTTCGAGGCGCGGGAAAATCCCGATTGACTTACGAGCGGAGCGGAGATTAGAACGTTCCAATAGTTTGGGCCTGCAATCGAGGAGGATGCATCTGGATGGCCAACCGGGCCAAGGCGACGATATTCGACATCGCCCGCGAAGCAGGCGTGTCCAAATCGACGGTATCGCTCGTGCTCCAGGGCAGCGGACTGATCCGGCCCGAAACAGCGAGCAAGGTGCGCAAGGCGATCGAGGATGTCGGTTACGTCTACAACCGCGGCGCCGCCAATCTGCGCAAGGCGCACTCCAACGTCATCGGCATGGTCATCAACGATCTGACCAATCCTTTCTTCGCCGAACTGGCGGTCGGCATGGAACGCGTCTTTCAGTCGGCCGGCATCGTGCCGTTCATCGCCAACACGGCGGAAAATCCGGTGCGCCAGGAAGAAGTGCTGAAGTCGCTGATGGAGCAAGGCGTCGCCGGTCTCATCGTCTCGCCGGCTCGCGGCACGACGCCGGGCGCCTTCAGGCGGATCGAGACGGCGGGTCTGCCGGTTGTCTTCGCCATGCGCCGGCTTCCCGAGAGCCGCATCCCGGTGATCGCGCCCGACAATCATCGCGGCGCCTATCTCGCCACCGCGCATCTGATCGGCAAGGGACATCGCCGGCTGGTCTTCTTCGGCGGCTCGTCCGACCTGGTGGTCTATCACGAGCGGCTTGGCGGATTTCGCGAAGCCTGCGAGACGCAGGGCATCGCCGCCCGCGACGCACTTGTCGTCGAGGGCGAGACCAGCCGCAGAGGTGGTATAGCGTGCCTGGAAACCGCTCTCGCTATGGCTGAGCCGCCGACCGCGGCGCTCTGCTTCAACGACGCTGTCGCCTTTGGCGCCATGCTGGCGCTGCGCAAGCGTAGGCTTGAGCCGGGAACTGATTTCGCCATCGTCGGTTTCGACGACGTGGCCGAGGCCGAGCATTACATGCCGGCGCTGACCAGCGTCGCGGTGGACTCGGCCGGCCTCGGCGAACGCGCCGCCCATGTCATGCTGAAAATGATCCAGTCGCGCACCACACGCGCCGAGGACCATATCGGCGCGGTCAATCTGGTCGTCAGGGAAAGCTGTGGCCCGGATCGCCGCACCCGAAACAGGACGGCCGGTTCGGGGAGCATGAATTGAGCAAGGTCGTTTCGGCAGCGCAGGCGGCGGGCCTGATCAAGGACGGCATGGTCGTATCCGTGTCGTCGTCGAGCGGTCTCGGCTGTCCGGACGCGGTGCTTGCCGCGATCGGCGAACGCTTCGATGGGGAAGGCCACCCAAAAAATATCACCACACTTCACCCGATCGCCGCCGGCGACATGTACGGCATCAAAGGCATCGACCATCTGGCCAAGCCCGGCCTGCTGAAGCGTACTTTGTGCGGCTCCTACCCGTCCGGCCCCTCCTCTTCCGAACCGCCGCAGATCTGGAAGATGATCGGCGACAATTCGGTCGCCGCCTACAACGTGCCGTCCGGCATCCTGTTCGACATGCACCGCGAAGCGGCCGCCAAGCGGCCGGGCGTGCTGACCAAGGTCGGTCTCGACACCTTCGCCGACCCGCGCCACCAGGGCTGCGCCATGAACGCCGCCGCCAGCGAGCCGATCGTTTCGGTGCAGCAGTTCGACGGCGAGGAATGGCTCTATTTCCGCTCCATCGTGCCGCAGGTCTCGATCATCCGCGCCACGTCAGCCGACGAGCGCGGCAACCTCACCTACGAGCATGAGGGCGCCTATCTCGGCGGCCTCGAACAGGCGCTCGCCGCTCGCAACAATGGCGGCATCGTCATCGCGCAGGTCAAGCGTGTCGTTGAAAACGGTACGCTGAAACCGCATGACGTGCGCGTGCCGGGCGTCCTGGTCGACCATATCGTCGTCGCGCCCGACCAGTTGCAGACGACGCTGACACCCTATGACCCGGCCATCTCCGGAGAAATCTTCCGGCCGCTGTCGAGCTTCCGCACGCCGGAGATGAACGTCCAGAAAGTGATCGCGCGCCGCGTCGCCATGGAGTTGCGCGACGGCATGGCCGTCAACATCGGCTTCGGCATTTCCGCCAATGTCCCTCGCATCCTTCTCGAGGAAGGACAGCACGGCAAGATTACCTGGGTGATCGAACAGGGCGCGGTCGGCGGCGTGCCGCTGCTCGACTTCAAATTCGGCTGTTCGTCGAACGCCGACGCCTTCATGCCCTCGCCGCACCAGTTCGTCTATTTCCAGGCCGGCGGCTTCGACGCTTCGCTGCTGTCCTTCCTGCAGATCGATCGCCATGGCTCGGTCAATGTCTCGAAGCTTTCGGCGCGCCCGCATGTCACCGCCGGCGCCGGCGGCTTTGTCGACATCACCGCACGGGCGAGGAAGATCGTCTTCTCCGGCTTCTTCAACGCCGGCGCCAAGCTGTCTCTGGCCGATGGCGGTATCCGCATCGAGCAGGAGGGCAAGGTCAAGAAGGTGGTCAACGAGGTCGAGCACATCTCGTTTTCGGGGAAGCGCGCGGTCGCGCAGGGGCAGGACATCACCTATGTCACCGAGCGCTGCGTGATGAGGCTCACGCCGGAGGGCCTGGTCGTCACAGAACTCGCACCCGGCATCGATCTACAGCGCGATGTGCTGGCGCAGTCGGAAATGCCGTTGGGCGTTGCCAAGGACCTCAAGACGACACCGGCAGCCCTCTATCAGGAGCAACCGATAGGCCTGTCACTGAATGGCGGCGCCTCGCTCGGAGGCGCGCATGGCTGAGCCTCTCGTCACCTTCAAACAGGATGGCGCCCTCGGCATCGTCACGCTGCGCCGGCCGGAGAAATTCAACGCACTGGATATCCCCATGCTTCGCGCGCTCGAAACAGCGCTCGACGAAGCGGAAGCGGCCGACGGCGTGCGCGTCGTGCTCATCCGTGGCGAAGGCAAGGGCTTCTGCGCCGGCGGCGATGTCGAGGCGTGGGCGCGGATGAGTGCCGCCGATTTCCAGGTGCAATGGGTGCGCTATGGCCACCGCGTCTTCGACCGCTTGGCGCGGCTGCGGCAGCCGACCATCGCCGTCCTGTCCGGCCATGCGCTGGGCGGCGGCCTGGAGTTGGCTGTGGCTTGCGACTTCCGCGTGGCGGAAACACAAGTGAAACTGGGCTTCCCTGAAACTTCGATCGGTGTCGTGCCCGGCTGGTCAGGCACGCAGCGCGCCGTGCGCCGCTTCGGCGCGCAGACGGTGCGCCGCATGGCGCTCGGCGGCGAGATCTTTCTCGCCCCCGAGGCACTCGCTCTGGGCATCGTCGACCGGGTGGTCGCGACTGGCAAGGCATACGNGCGAGATCTTTCTCGCCCCCGAGGCACTCGCTCTGGGCATCGTCGACCGGGTGGTCGCGACTGGCAAGGCATACGACGAAGCAAGGGCGTGGGCGGAAAAGATCGCCGAGCGCGGCCCGCTGGCGACCGAAGCCGCCAAGCTGATGATCGCGGTCGCCGAAGGCGAGGAAAGTGCCGCCGCCACCGAAGCGCTGGCCAGCGGCTTCATCGCCCTGACCGGAGATCTCAAGGCCGGCGTCGATGCCTTCAAGGCCAAGCAGAAGCCAGCCTTTTCGAGATCCTAGAGGAAAACAGATGAACGCCCCCCTCAAGATCGCCATGCCGGCCGAGGCGGCTGCGGCACCGAAAGCGTACAGACTGCTGATCGGCGGCAAGCATGTCGATGCCCGCGACGGCCGCACGATTGCTCGAAATAGCCCCGGCCACGGCTTCACCGTCTCGCACTACGCGCAGGCCGGCGAGGCCGAAGTGGAAGCCGCTGTGCAGGCCGCCCACAAGGCGTTCGAGACCGGTCCATGGCCGCGCATGAAGGCAGCTGAGCGTGCCGCGATCCTACTCAAGGCGGCTGACCTGATCGAGGGCCGGCTGGAAGAGATCGCCCGGCTCGATGCACTGGAATCCGGCAAGCCGATCGCCCAGGCGCGCGGTGAGATTGGCGGCGCCGTCGATATCTGGCGCTACGCCGCCTCGCTCGCCCGCACGCTGCACGGTGAATCCTATGCCAATCTCGGCGATGCCATGCTGGGCGTCGTGCTGCGCGAGCCGATCGGCGTCGTCTCGATCATCACGCCGTGGAATTTCCCGTTCCTGATCGTCAGCCAGAAACTGCCCTTCGCGCTCGCCGCCGGTTGCACGGCGGTGGTCAAGCCGAGCGAAATGACCTCGGCCTCGACCTTTGTGCTCGGCGATATCCTGCTGCAGGCCGGCCTGCCCCCCGGCGTCGTCAACATCCTGGCCGGGCTTGGCGCCGACGTCGGCGCGCCGATGGTCAGCCATCCCCTGGTCGAGATGGTCTCGTTCACCGGCTCGACCCGCGTCGGCAAGATGACCATGGCGTCCGCCGCGCTATCGCTGAAGAAAGTTTCGATGGAGCTCGGCGGCAAGAACGGCCAGATCGTCTTCCCGGACGCCGACCTCGAGGCGGCCGCCGATGCGGCGGTGTTCGGCGGCTTCTTCAATGCCGGCGAGTGCTGCAATGCCGGCAGCCGGCTGATCGTGCACGAGGCGATCGCCGACGATTTTCTCAGCGCCGTCAAGGCGCTTACCGCCAGGGTTACGGTCGGCGATCCGCTCGATGACCAAACCAAGGTGGGCGCGATGATCTCGTCCGACCATCTGAAGAAGGTGGCCGGCTATGTTTCCGCCGCTGAAGGCGACGGCAGCCAGGTTTACAGCGGAGGCAAGCAATTGGCCTCCAATGTCGGCCAATATCTCGATCCCACCATCATCCGCGGCGTTACCGAGGAGATGGCCATTGCGCGCGAAGAAGTGTTCGGTCCGGTGCTCTCGGTTCTGACTTTTGAATCGATTGAAAAGGCGTTGCACATCGCCAACAACACGCCCTATGGTTTGTCGGCGGGCGTGTGGAGCGCCAGTATCGACAATTGCATGTCGATTGCGCGTGGGGTGCGTTCGGGAACCGTCTGGGTGAACACATTCATGGAAGGCTATCCCGAGCTGCCGTTCGGAGGCTACAAGCAGTCCGGTCTCGGACGCGAACTCGGCAAACGCGCCGTCGAGGATTATACCGAGGAAAAGACAATCCAGTTTCATCGCGGCCAGCGCACCGGGTGGTGGGTCGGCTGAGTTGAGAAGAACCCGGTGGGCTTCACCGGTCGTGTAATGCAACAAGGGAGGTAGTACATGTTGCGCAAACTGCTTATCGGAACCGCTCTCGCATCCGGCCTGGCTTTCGCGGCCCACGCCGAGGACGTCAAGGAAGTGCAGATGCTGCATTGGTGGACGTCGGGTGGCGAAGCGGCTGCTCTCAACGTCCTTAAGGGAGATCTGGCCAAGGAAGGCTACGCCTGGAAGGACGTGCCGGTGGCCGGCGGTGGCGGCGACGCCGCCATGACTGCGCTGAAGGCGATGGTCGCGGCCGGCAATTATCCGACCGCCTCGCAGATGCTCGGCTACACCGTGCTCGACTACGCCGCTGCCGGCGTCATGGGCGACCTGACCGAAACGGCGAAGAAGGAAGGCTGGGACAAGTCCGTTCCGGCAGCCCTGCAGAAGTTTTCGGTCTATGACGGCAAGTGGGTCGCGGCGCCGGTCAACGTTCACTCGGTCAACTGGCTGTGGATCAACAAGGCCGTCCTGGACAAGATCGGCGGCACCGAGCCGAAGACCTTCGACGACTTCGTTGCCCTGCTCGACAAGGCCAAGGCGGCAGGGGTGATCCCGCTCGCTCTCGGCGGCCAGAACTGGCAGGAAGCCACCATGTTCGACTCGGTCGTGCTGTCGACCGGCGGACCCGAGTTCTACAAGAAGGCCTTCAACGACCTCGATGACGCATCCCTGAAGTCCGACACGATGAAGAAGTCGTTCGACAATCTGGCCAAGCTCGTCACCTATGTCGACCCCAACTTCTCCGGCCGCGACTGGAACCTTGCCACCGCCATGGTCATCAAGGGCGATGCCCTGGTGCAGGTCATGGGCGATTGGGCCAAGGGCGAGTTCAACGCCGCCAAGAAAACGCCGGGCACCGACTTCCTGTGCTATCGCTTCCCGGGCACCGACGGCTCGGTGATCTACAACTCCGACATGTTCGGCATGTTCAATGTTCCCGACGACCGCAAGGCCGCCCAGGTCGCACTGGCTACCGCCACCCTGTCGAAGAGCTTCCAGTCGGCCTTCAACGTCGTCAAGGGTTCGGTTCCGGCCCGTACCGACGTTCCGGACACCGACTTCGACGCGTGCGGCAAGAAGGGCATCGCCGACCTGAAGGCAGCTAACGAAGGCGGCACGCTGTTCGGCTCGCTCGCCCAGGGCTATGGCGCGCCCCCGGCGGTCGCCAATGCCTACAAGGACGTCGTCTCCAAATTCGTCCATGGGCAGATCAAGACCTCGGACGAGGCCGTGACCGAGCTGGTCAAGGCGATCGACGACGCCAAGTAAGCGCCACGCGCCAAAAACGCCTTCCCCGCTCCGGCGGGGAAGGCCCAGATCCGCGAAGCTGGTTGGCCGCGAGTCGACGGGAGGAGCCCCATGAGCACGGTAGCGACAAGCCAGATCAAGCTGACGCCGGAGCATGCGCGGCCACGCGCCTCGGTGCGCTCACGCCTGCAGGACGCATTGCCGAAGATCGTGCTGGCGCCCAGCTTTGCCATCACCATCGTCTTCGTCTACGGCTTCATCCTGTGGACGATCTATTTGTCCTTCACCAATTCCAAGACCTTCCCATCCTATGTCCTAACCGGCTCGCGCGCCTATCAGCGACTGTGGGGCTGGACCTTCGACACCGACCCGCCCTCGAGCTGGTACACGTCGATCACCAATATGGGTATCTTCGGCTTTCTCTACATCTTCATCTGCCTGGCGCTCGGCCTGTTCCTGGCCATCCTGCTCGACCAGAAGATCCGCGGCGAAGGCGTGTTGAGGCCGATCTATCTCTACCCGATGGCGCTGTCCTTCATCGTCACCGGCGTCGCCTGGAAATGGTTCCTCGATCCCGGCCTCGGCCTCGAGCAGACCTTGCATCAATGGGGCTGGACGAGCTTCCATTTCGACTGGATCAAGAACAAGGATTTCGTCATCTACACCGTGGTCATTGCCGGCGTCTGGCAGGCCTCCGGCTTCATCATGGCGATGTTCCTGGCCGGCCTGCGCGGCATCGACGGCGAGATCATGAAGGCGGCGCAGATCGACGGCGCCACCACCTTCCAGCTCTACCGCCGCATCGTCATCCCGCTGCTGCGGCCGATCTTCCTGTCGGCCTTCATCGTGCTCGCGCACCTCGCCATCAAGTCCTACGATCTGGTCGTGGCGCTGACCAGCGGCGGCCCCGGCGGCTCGGCCTGGCTGCCATCCAACTTCATGTATGAGTACACGTTCAAGCGCAACGAAATGGCCGTCGGCTCGGCCAGCGCCGTGATCATGCTGATGACCATCGTCGCCATCATCGTGCCCTATCTCTATTCGGAACTGCGGGAGAAGCCGCGATGAGCGCCGTCACCACTCCCGCCCGCCAAGCCTCCGGCGGCGTCAACGTCAAGGTTATCAACCGCATCGTCATCTACGGGCTGCTGGCGCTGTTTGCGCTATTTTATCTGATGCCGCTGTTCGTCATGCTGGTGACCTCGTTCAAGACCATGGACGAGATCCAGAACGGCAACATGCTGGCGCTGCCCAGGGCGCCGACCTTCGATCCGTGGCTGAAGGCTTGGGGCGAGACCTGCGTCGGCCTCACCTGCGCCGGCATCAAGGGCTATTTCTGGAACTCTATCAAGATGGTGGTCCCGGCCGTCCTGATCTCGACGATGCTCGGCGCGCTCAACGGCTACGTGCTGACCAAGTGGCGTTTTCGCGGGGCAACGCTGGTGTTCGGGCTGATGCTGTTCGCCTGCTTCATCCCGTTCCAGTCGGTGCTGCTGCCGATGGCGACCATCCTCGGCAGTCTCGGCCGCTTCGGCGTCACGCTGCAGAATGCAACGGGAACCAGCTTTGGCCTCGGCAACCCGACGGTCAACCTCGTCTTCGTCCACGTCGTCTACGGCATCGGCTTCACCACGCTGTTCTTCCGCAACTACTATGAGGCGTTCCCGACCGAACTGGTCAAGGCGGCACAGGTCGACGGCGCCTCCTTCTTCCAGATCTTCCGGCGCATCATGCTGCCGAATTCAATGCCGATCTTCGTCGTCACGGTGATCTACCAGTTCACCAACATCTGGAACGACTTCCTGTTCGCCTCGGCTTACGCCGGCACCGGCGACGCGATGCCGATGACGGTGGCGCTCAACAACGTCGTCAACACCTCGACCGGCGTCGTCGAATACAACGTCAACATGGCCGCCGCGATGATCGCGGCACTGCCCACCCTTCTCGTCTATGTGCTCGCCGGCCGCTACTTCGTGCGTGGTCTCATGGCTGGCGCCGTCAAAGGATGATCTGATGGCTTTTCTGGAAATTGATGGTCTGAGAAAGCGCTTCGGCCAGGTCGAGATCCTCAAAGGGATCGATGTCGAACTCGAGAAAGGCGGCTTCCTGGTGCTGGTCGGCCCTTCCGGCTGCGGCAAGTCGACCTTGCTCAACACCATCGCCGGCCTGGAGACGATCACGTCTGGCGAAATCCGTGTCGACGGCCGCACCATCAACGATCTGCACCCCTCCAAGCGCGACATCGCCATGGTGTTCCAGAGCTATGCGCTCTACCCGAACATGACGGTGGCCGGAAACATCTCCTTCGGCATGGAGATGCGCGGCGTGCCGGCGGCGGAGCGCCAGAAGGCCATCGACAAGGTGGCGAAGGTGCTGCAGATCGGTCATCTGCTGCAGCGCAAGCCGAGCCAGCTTTCGGGCGGTCAGCGCCAGCGCGTCGCCATGGGCCGGGCGCTGGTGCGCGACCCAAAACTGTTCCTGTTCGACGAGCCGCTGTCCAACCTCGACGCCAAGCTGCGCGTCGACATGCGCATCGAGATCAAGCGTCTGCACGCCACCACCGGCACCACCATCGTCTACGTCACACACGACCAGATCGAGGCGATGACGCTGGCCACCAAGATCGCGGTCATGCGGGATGGCGAGGTGCAGCAGTTCGGTACGCCGGCCGAAATTTACAACAATCCGAGCAATCTCTTCGTCGCCGATTTCATGGGCTCGCCGGCGATGAACCTGATCCCGGCGACCATCGGCACGTCAGGCAATGCGCTGTCCGTCGTGCTGCAGCGCGAAGCACGAGAGCCGATCTCGCTGCCGATGGCCAATGCACCGGCCGGCCTGTCGGCATTCCAGGGCAAGCCGATCATCTTCGGTGTCCGCCCCGAAGCCCTGACCGATCCGGAAGGTGCCGAGCGCAACGCCTCGCACATCGCAACCGCAGACTGTCACATCGAGGTCGTCGAACCGGCCGGCTCGGATACCTTCGCCGTCACCAATCTCGGCGGCAAGGGCGTGGTGGCGCGGCTGCGCGCCGACGCCAACATCCAGCCGGGCACCAACACGCCGCTCGCCTTCAACCTGACCAAGGCGGTGTTCTTCGATCCGGCGACCGAGACCCGTATTCGCTAATGTATGTCGCCCAAAAGTGGATCCGGTTTTGGGGCAACGACATGCATCAAAACAAGAAACTAAAACGCGTCGGGACGCGATTTAGGCCATGACAAATCCGGACATCGTCATCATCGGCTCCGGCATTGGCGGCGCCACGATCGCCTCCGGCCTTGCCGGCAGCGGCGCCTCCATCCTGATGCTGGAACGCGGCGAGCCGTTGCCGGCGACACCGCACGCGCGCGACACACGCTCGATCTTTGTCGACGGCCATTACAGGCCGAAGGAGATGTGGCGTGAGGCCGGTGGTGCCGCCTTCAACCCCGGCAATTACTACTATGTCGGCGGCAATTCGAAGTTCTATGGCGCGGTGCTGATCCGCTACCGCAAGGAAGATTTCGCCGCCATGGAGCACTTTGGCGGCGTCTCGCCGGCATGGCCGTTTTCCTATGAGGAATTCGAGCCCTGGTATTCGAAAGCCGAACAGCTGTTTCGCGTGCGCGGTGCACTGGGCGAGGATCCGACCGAGCCGTTCCATTCGGTCCCCTACACCTACAAGCCGGTGCCCGACGAGGCACCGATCGCCCGCGCCCGCGCCGAGCTGAAAAACCTTGGCCTGCATCCGGCCTCGCTGCCGCTCGGTGTCGACATCGAAACCTGGCTGAACGAGGGCAAGACCGGCTGGGACGCGTTTCCCAACACCGGCCAGGGCAAGGTCGACGCGCAGACCGGTCCGCTGACGGCGGCGCTGACCGACCAGAACATTCGGCTCGAGACTGGCGCTTGCGTCGAATATCTCGAAGCCTCGGCGGACGGCACGACGATATCAGCCATTCACTACCGCCAGAATGGCGAGTTGAAGAAAGTATCACCGAAGCTGGTCATCCTCTCAGCCGGCGCGGTCAATTCCGCAGTCATCCTGCTGCGCTCGCCCTCTCCTGATGGCAAAGGCCTGGCCAACCGGTCCGACCAGGTCGGCCGCAATTTCATGAACCACAATTCGAGCGCCATGCTGGCGATCGACCCGCGCCGCCGCAACGATGCCGTGTACCAGAAGACGCTGATGCTGAACGACTATTACCTGTCCGGCGGCAAGGGCGGCAAGCCGCTCGGCAACGTCCAGCTGCTCGGCAAGATCGACGGCAACATGCTGCAGGCCAATGTCAGGTACACGCCAAAATTCGCGCTTGATTTCATGGCCGGCCACGCCGTCGACTGGTACCTGATGTGCGAGGACCTGCCGGATCCCGAAAGCCGCATCATGGTTGATGGCAAGGACATCGTCATGCAATGGCGGCGCTCCAACATGCAATCGCTCGACGGGCTGACCAAGGTGATGCGCGAAAACTTCCGCGCCTGCGGTTATCCCATCGTTCTCTCGCGCCCCTTCGACAAGCGCACGCCGTCGCACCAATGCGGCACGATAAAGATGGGCGACGATCCGGCGACGGCGGCGCTCGATCCGTTCTGCCGCTCATTCGATCACCGGAACCTGTTTGTCGTTGACGCCGGCTTCCTGCCGAACTCGGCGGCGGTCAATCCGGCATTGTCGATCGCCGCGCAGGCGCTGCGTGTCGCCGATCACATCCATAAGACGGACCTCGCCGCATGACCCGCCCCTCCGCCATCGTCACCGGCGGCGCGCGCGGCATTGGGCTTGCCTGCGCCCAGGCACTGGCGGATGCCGGCTTCGATATTCTGGTCGTCGACCTTGCCGAAACGGCCGCTGACGGACTTGCCACCGACATCACCAAGCGTGGCGCGAAGTTCGCCTACGTCCAGTCCGACATCGCCGATCTCGCAAGCCACACCGTACTTGTCGATACCGCGATGCGCGCCTTCGGCCGCATCGACTGCCTGGTCAACAATGCCGGCATCGGCGCCGTGGTGCGCGGTGACCTCCTGGACCTCAAACCGGAGAACTTCGACCGCACAATGGGCATCAACCTGCGCGGTACCGTCTTCCTCAGCCAGGCTGTCGCCAAGGCGATGCTGGCCACTTCGGGCGATCAGAGATCGATCATCACCATCACCTCGGTCAGCGCCGAAATGGCGTCGCCGGAGCGGCCGGATTACTGCATCTCGAAAGCCGGGCTTTCGATGTGGGTGAAGAACCTGGCGCTGCGGTTGGCGCCCGAAAACATCGGCGTGTTCGAGGTGCGGCCCGGCATCATCCGCACCGACATGACTTCAGGCGTGACCGCCAAATACGATGCCCTCATCGACAGTGGACTGGTGCCGGCCAAACGCTGGGGCGAAGCATCGGACATCGGTGCGGTGGTGGCGACGCTCGCCGGCGGCAGGCTCGGCTTTTCGACCGGCTCGATCATCAATGTCGATGGCGCCCTCTCCGTGCCGCGACTATAAGTGGACAGTGTCATGACCGACTACATCATCGTGGGCGCCGGTCCGGCCGGCTGCGTTCTGGCCAACCGATTGAGCGAGGATCCGGCAAATTCGGTCCTGCTGCTGGAAGCCGGCGGCAAGGACTGGCATCCCTATATCCACATGCCTGCCGGCTTTGCCAAGATGACCAAGGGTATTGCTTCCTGGGGCTGGTCGACCGTGCCGCAGAGTCATATGAAGGACCGCGTCTTCTGGTACACGCAGGCTAAGGTGGTCGGCGGCGGCTCGTCCATCAATGCCCAGATCTACACGCGCGGCAACGCCCGCGACTACGACGACTGGGAGAAGGAAGAAGGCCTCGCCGGCTGGGGCTATCGCGATGTATTGCCCTATTTCAAGCGCGCTGAGAACAACCAGCGCTACGCCAACGATTTTCACGGTGACCAGGGCCCGCTCGGCGTCTCGAACCCGATTGCGCCGCTGCCGATCTGCGAGGCCTATTTCCGTGCCGGGCAGCAGATGGGCATCCCCTTCAACCCGGACTTCAACGGCGCTGCCCAAGAAGGCGTCGGCTATTACCAGCTGACCCAGAAGGATGCCCGGCGCTCGTCCGCTTCAGTCGCCTATTTGAGGCCGATCCGCGCCCGCAAGAACCTGACCGTCCGAACCGATGTGCTGGTGACGCGCATCGTCGTCCAGAAGGGCCGCGCCATCGGCGTCGAAATTGTCGACAGACCGGGCGGCGAGAAGAAAATCCTGCGCGCCGAGCGCGAGGTGATCGTCTCGTCCGGCGCCATCGGCTCGCCGAAACTCTTGATGCAGTCGGGCATCGGCCCCGCCGACCATCTGAAGTCGGTCGGCGTCACGCCGGTGCACGACCTGCCCGGCGTCGGCTCCAACATGCAGGACCATCTTGATCTGTTCGTCATCGCCGAATGTACGGGCGATCACACCTATGACAACTACGCCAAGCTGCACCGCACGGCCTGGGCCGGCCTGCAGTATCTGCTGCTGAAGAAAGGGCCGGTGGCCTCCAGCCTGTTCGAGACCGGCGGCTTCTGGTACGCCGACCCGACCGCCGCCTCGCCCGACATCCAGTTTCATCTCGGCTTGGGTTCCGGCATCGAAGCCGGCGTCGAGAAGCTGAAAAACCCTGGCGTCACCCTGAACTCGGCTTTCCTGCGTCCGCGTTCGCGCGGCACGGTCCGGCTGAAGAGTGCCGACCCGGCCGACCACCCGCTGATCGATCCGAACTATTGGTCCGATCCCTATGACCGCGCCATGTCGATCAAGGGGCTGCGGCTGGCCCGCGAGATCATGCGGCAGAAGGCGCTTGCCCCTTACGTGCTGCGCGAGGTGCTGCCCGGCCCGTCACTCGCCAGCGACGACGAGCTGTTCGACTATGCCTGCCGCAGTTCCAAGACCGACCACCATCCGGTCGGCACCTGCCGCATGGGCCATGATGATATGGCTGTCGTGACGCCGGATCTGCGGCTGCGCGGCATCGAGGGCCTGCGCGTCTGCGACGCCTCGGTGATGCCGCGCGTGCCTTCATCCAACACCAATGCGCCGACCATCATGGTCGGTGAAAAGGGCGCCGACCTGGTCCTTGGCCGCGAGCCGCTGCCGCCGGCGGTGTTTTCCGGAAACCGGGCTGCTTAGCCACTGAGGAGTAAGACATGATCAGGCACTGTGTTTTCGTCAAGCTGCGCAACGATGTCGACGCCACCGAGCGCACGGCGATCCATGCCGATCTCGAGGCGCTGCGACAGGTGATCGACGGCATGGACGCAGTAAAATTCAGCGCCAATGTCAGCCCGGAGCCGTTCGCACGCGGCTTCACCCACGGCTTCACCATCGATTTCCGCGATGCTGCCGCGCGCGATGCCTATCTTGTGCATGAAGCGCACCAGCGCGCCGGCGCGCGCCTGGTCGCTGCCCTGGAAGGCGGCACGGACGGACTGCTGGTGTTTGATCTCGAAATCTAAACCTACCCTCAAGCCACGATCGAGTTCATCGACAGATGGCACCGGTCGGTCTCATCGCACCTTCCGCCATTCCTGCGGGCGTTCGATCAAATGAGCCACGCGAAAACGTGACCACCGGTCTTCCCTGAACTGGCCGATAATTCCCCCCATCGATGATGATGGAGGAAGATTTGCCCCTTAATTCGCAGCAGAAGAAGACCGTCCTTGCCTCATTCCTGGGCTGGACGCTCGATGCTTTCGATTTCTTCCTTCTGACATTCCTGCTCACCGATATCGCGACCGAATTCCACGCCGACGTGCCCGCGGTCTCCAAGGCGCTGTTCCTGACCTTGGCGACACGCTTCATCGGCGCGTTCTTCTTCGGCATGCTTGCCGACAAATACGGGCGCAAGCCGATCCTCATGCTCAACATCGTCAGCTATTCGGTGATTGGCGCGCTGGCCGCCTTCTCGCCCAATCTCGGCATATTCCTCGCCCTGCGTGCTTTGTTCGGCATCGCCATGGGCGGCGAATGGGGGCTTGGCAGTTCGCTGGCCATGGAGTCCATTCCGCCGAGCGCACGCGGCATGGTCTCCGGCATCCTGCAATGCGGCTATCCGGCCGGCTATCTGCTGGCGGCGGTGGTCTATGGTCTGCTCTATCAGCAGACGATCGGCGGCTACACGATCGGCTGGCGTGCCATGTTCCTGCTCAGCTTCGTGCCGGCGCTGATCGTGCTCTTCATCCGCTCGCATGTGCCGGAATCGCCGGCCTTCGTCGAAGCGCAGAAGACCGCGAGACCGGGCATGTGGGAAACCCTGCAGAAGCACTGGGGCGTCGCGCTCTATGCCGTCGTGCTGATGATGTTCTTCAATTTCTTCAGCCATGGCACGCAGGATCTTTATCCGACCTTCCTGAAGAAGCAGCATGGCTTTGATCCGCACACAGTGAGCTGGATCACCATCGTTGCCAATATCGGCGCCATCGTCGGTGGCCTGGCATTCGGCGCGCTGTCGGAGAAGATCGGCCGCGTCAACGCCATCACGCTGGCATGCCTGATCGCCTTGCCGTCCATCCCGCTATGGGCCTACTCGACCACGCCGTTCATGCTCGCCATCGGCGCCTTCGTCATGCAGGTCGCGGTCCAGGGTGCCTGGGGCGTCATCCCCGTGCACCTCAACGAGCTTTCGCCCGGCGCGGTGCGGGCGACCTTGCCCGGCTTTATCTATCAGGCGGGCAATCTCGCCGCGTCCTATGGCGGCCCCTATCAAGCAGGAATCGCTGAAAGCGCCGGAGGCAGCTATGGCTATGCCCTGGCGCTGTTCGCAGGCGTGGTCGCCGTCTGCATCATCATCGTCATCCGCTTCAGCCCGGAACGACGTGGCCAGGTGATGACGGTCCTGACCTGAGCGGCGCCTAACCAAGCCTCAGCGCGACGACGCCGGCCACGATGCTGAGCGCGGCAGCACCGCGCCAGCCGGTCATTTTTTCGCCGAGAGCGAAGACCGAGATCATCATGGCAAACAGGATCGAGGTTTCACGCAGCGATGCCACCGAAGCGATCGGCGCCTTGGTCATCGCCCACATGACGATCCAGTAGGCGGCACCGCTGAGCACGCCGGTGAACAGCCCTGCCTTCCAGTCGCGCGCCAGCACCGGCAGCGCCTTCGGCCCGCGGAAGATGAGGCACAGCACCAAGGCGCCAAAAGCATCGCAGATAAACAGCCAGGCTGCATAGCTCTGCGCGGTTGCCGCCAGCCGCGCGCCGCTACCGTCGGACAGCGTGTAGCTGGCGATGAAGATAGAGGTGCCCAGCGCGAAGCCGACCGCGCGCAGATTGAGCTTCTCCAGATGCGCGCCGCCGCGAAACGACATCACCAGCGTGCCGGCCGACAACAGGAAGATGCCGAGCATGGCGAACGGGCCGGGGATTTCGGCAACGACGAACATGCCTCCAAAGGCCGAGAGCAGAGGTGCTGTGCCCCGCGCCAGCGGATAGGTCTGTGCGAAATCGCCGGCCTTGTAGGCGCCGATCAGGAACGTCCGGTAGCCCATGTGGAAAATGACCGAGGCGATGATGTAGGGCCACACTTCCGCCTTCGGCACTTCGACGAAAGGCAGCACCACGAGGGCCGCAGCGCCCATGCCGAGCGTCATCAGCGTGATCGACAGGAAGCGGTCGAGATGGACCTTGACCAGCGCGTTCCAGATCGCGTGCATGGCGGCGGCGGCAAGCACTGCGAAGAAGACGAAAAGCGTCATGTGGCAATTCCGGGCGTTTCCAGGTCGATGTCGACCCGTAGCGGAAAATGATCCGACGCAACCTCGCCGATGTCGGCACTGATCGAACGCACCCGCCCGGCGAACACGCCGCCGACGAAACAATGGTCGAGCCGGCGCTTTGCCAGCTTGCCGTCGATGGTCTTCACATGGGTGTGGAAGTCCGGAACCGGCTCCCCGGCAACGGCGGCGGCATCGACGAAACCATCAAGATAGGCGGCACCCCGATGGTAGGGCGTGCTGCCGACGATGCGGCGATATTCGGCGCTGCCCGGCTCCATGTTGAAATCACCCATCCAGATCGCCGCCAGCGGGTTTTCCGGTTCCGCTTCGCCGCTGGTCCAGTTGCGCGTGGGCTCGTCGTCGACGCCGCTCCACGGCCCGCCATCGGACGGTGCCCGGCGATGCTCGGCCAAGAGATAGTCGATCTGCTCCAGCCGCTCCTCGGCCGCGATGTGGGCGAGATGCAGCGACAACACCCGCACCGGCCCTGCCGGCGTGCGGATCATGCATTCAAGCGCGGCGTTGCGGGTGTTGAGCGGCCGCTGCGTGCGGCGCATCGGCAGCGCATGCAGCCGCGACCAGACGATCGGCAGTTTCGACAGCACCATGGTGCCGAACTGGCGGCGCCGATTGACCAGACGGCCGTCGCGCCTTTCGCTGGCATCCATGTCGAAGGCCGGGCCGTAAACCCAGTGATGTTCGGGCAGCAGACGGGAAAGCAGCTCCGGCTGATCATCGAAATTGCTGCGCTGCCAATTCCGCTCCACCTCTTGAAGCGCAATGATGTCGGCGCCGGCAACGATGCGCGCGGCGCGCGAAAGATCGTAGCGGCCGTCGCCGCCGAACCCGTACTGGATGTTGTAGCTGACCAGCTTCATTGCTTATCCGGCTCAATTTCGTGTTGGCAGTAGCGGTTCGATGCCACGGTTGCAATGTGCAGGAGAATGGACGTGGCTTGGACCAGCCTTGCTTCACCGGGATCATGCACCGATCCCGAAGCACTTCGGTATCTTCCGTGCGCCGGAAAACGGCGTGCGATGCCTTATGTATTCAGCGGCTGGAACCGGCCGGGTGGCGACGCCGCCAGTTCGGTCCAGTCGATCTCTTCCTCAAGGCGATGATAGGCTTCGTCGCCAATCGTCCCGTTGCGGCGCAATTCCTCCAGCGCGTCGCGCTGGCTCTTGATCGCATAAAGACGCAAGCGGTCATATTCGGTCGCTGCCTGGGCATCGTCGGGATTTTTGGCGATCTTGCGTTGAGCGGCATATTGCTCGCGCACCGCGGCCGCCGCGTCCGATGTCTTGCCGCCCAATATGTCGAGCGCGGCCTGCATGACCACGACGCGTGCCTGCGCAACCTCGCGGTCGACCGTTTCGTCAGGGTCGAGATTTAGCAGGCGCAGCAGCGGCTTCAGGCTCATGCCTTGCAGCACCAGCGTGCCGAGCACGACCGTGAAGGCAGCGAGCACGATCGGGTCGCGGGCCGGGAATTCAGCCGGCAGGGCGAATGCCGCCGCAAGCGTCACCAAACCGCGCATCCCGCACCAGCCGATCAGCACGCCGCCCCGAAACGACGGAGCGTCACGCTGACGATCAGCTCCGCCGGAACGGTCAAACCACCTGATGATCGCGCCGCACCCCAGCACCCAGATGAGGCGTGAGACGATGACGATGGCAAGCACTGTCCCGGCCAGGACGAACGCATCGGTCTGCCCCTGCCCGGCAAGCCGGCCGACGATCGTACGTGCCTGCAGGCCCATCAGCACGAAAGCCAGGACATTGAGCACGAACACCGCCGTTTCCCAGACCGAATAAGAGCTGATGCGGTTTCTGGCCGGCATGCGGCGCGGCGCGGTGCGGGCGATCGTCATGGCATAGACGACTATGGTGATGATGGCCGACAGTCCGATCCTGTCGGCCAGGATCCAGACCCCGAATGTGCCGGCAAATTGCACCACGGTGCCGCTCGCCGGGTCCTCGATCCGGCCCAGCGTTATCAGAGACACCCGGCCAAGCAGGTAGCCGGCCGCAAGACTGCCGAGCGTGGACAGCAGGATCATCGGAACGGCGCTGCTCAGCAGAATGGAACCTGCTGCCGCCGAAATCGCCATCCGGTAAATCAGCAACGCGGTGGCGTCGTTGAGCAGGCTCTCGCCCTGCAGAATGGCAGTGATGCGGTGCGGCACCTTGAACTGGCCAAGCACGGCCGATGCCGCAACCGCATCGGGCGGCGCCACGATGGCGCCAAGCGCTATGGCTGCGGCGATCGGCAGGCCTGCCATCGCCCAGCCGGCCAGCGCAACCGTCGCTGTCGTGAAAAGGACGGCGCCAAGCGCCAGCAGCACAAGCGGCACCCTGTAGCGGTTGAGATCGCGCAGCGAGGTATCATAGGCGGCATCGAGCAGCACCGGCGCGATGAACAGGGCTAGCGCCAGTTCCGGATCGATTTCTATGGTCGGCACGCCAGGCACGAAGGCGATGGCCACCCCTGCCAGCGCCAGCAAAGAGGGATAGGGAACCTGCACGCGCCGCGACAGCGCCGTCAGCGCAACAGCGATCAACAGCAGAACGAGTGTCAGTTCGAAAAGCGCCATGGCCTGTTATAGCCGGGAAGCCGAGACGCTGGCAGTGGCAAAGCGGCTGGAAACTGTTGATTGGCCAGCAAGCTTGAGCCGAGGGGAATATGCCTCGCCTTCCGCCGATGCCCTGCCAATTCGACAAATGCGCCGACCGCACCGACATCGAAATCACCGATAGAGGGCTCGCTTAAACCCTGCATTGCAGCCCATGCCACGCGGACGGAAGCATCCTCCCGTCTTCGCAGACCGGGATGCAGCCATTCATTTTGAACAAGCGCATCAGCCTAGTGAAGCACCAGCATATCGCTCGACGAGAACGAGATCTCGGCCTTTTCACCGACTGCGGGGGGCGGTGTCGCCGGGCTGTTGAAGGTGTCGAGCGAGACCGTGTTGCCGCCGATGCCGACACGAACCCGGATGACCGAGCCGAGGAAATGCACCTCGGATATCTCTCCCGAAAGGCTGGAATCGCGGCCGGGCTGTCGTCCGAGCGAGATTGCCTCAGGTCGCAACGCCAGCGACAGCGTGTCGCCTGACTTGGAACCGTTGAGCTTGCCCTTGAGCGAGACCTGTTCGGAATTGACCCGCACCGTGCCTGCAGCCGCATCGGTGACGGTGCCTTCGAGCACGTTCAGCGTGCCGACGAAATTGGCGACAAACTTGGTCGCCGGGCGGTTGTAGATCTCGAACGGCGTGCCGACCTGCTCGGCCTTGCCGCCATACATCACGGCGATGCGGTCCGAGATCGACAGCGCCTCTTCCTGGTCGTGCGTGACGAAGATGGTGGTGATGCCGAGCTTCTTCTGGATCGAGCGGATTTCCTCGCGCAGCGACACGCGCACCTTGGCGTCGAGCGCCGACAGCGGCTCGTCGAGCAGCAACAGCTTCGGCTTCGGGGCGATGGCGCGGGCCAATGCGATGCGCTGCTGCTGGCCGCCCGAGAGCTGGTAGGGATAGCGATCCGCCATCTGCGGCAGCTTGATGATGCCGAGCATCTCGGCGACACGAGCATCGATGTCCGCCCTTGGCATGCCGGCGACCTTCAGGCCGAAGCCGATGTTCTGCGCCACGGTCAGGTTCGGGAACAGCGCATAGGCCTGGAACACCATGCCGACATTGCGCTGGTTGGGCTTCAGCCGCGTAATGTCCTTGCCGCCGACGACGATCGTGCCCGCGCTCGGCTCCTCGAAACCGGCGACCATGCGCAGGACGGTGGTCTTGCCGCAACCGGACGGACCCAGGAAGGAGACGAATTCGCCGCGCTCGACGTCGAGATTGAAATCCTCCACCACTGTGGTGGCGCCGAAGGATTTGCGAACGTGCTGGATGGAGAGGAACGGGTCGGCCATGGCTTTGACTTTCAGTTCGGACGGTTCGCCGATCTCGGCGCGAAGCGGGACAGGATCTGGATCAACGACATGCAGCCCCAGGTGATGGCGAAGGCGATGATGGCAAGTGCCGCCGGCTCATAGGCGCGGTTGGCACCAATATTCTGCAGATAAGGGCCGAAGGCAGGCCGGTTGAGCAGGCTGGCCATGGTGAATTCGCCGATGACGATGGCGAAGGTGAGGAAGGCGCCCGAGAGCACCGCGATCAGCACGTTGGGCAGGATGACACGGGTGATGATGGTGCCCCAGCCAGCCCCAAGGATCTGTGCCGCTTCCGTCAAGGTGCGTACGTCGATTGTGCGAAGCCCGGTGTCGACGGCGCGATACATATAGGGCAGCGCCAGTGTCGCATAGCCGATGACCAACAAGGCATTGGTGCCTGTATCGGTCGCCAGAAACGGCAGCGGCGAATTCGACCCGTACATTCTGATGTAGCCGAAGACGATGACGATGGCTGGGATAACCAGCGGCAGCAGGGTAATGAACTCGACGATCGGCCGCAATTGCGGCAGCCGAAGCCGGATCCAATAAGCGGCGGGCACCACGATCAGCACACCGAGAATGATGGTGAAAACGGCGGCCAGTACCGAATAGCCGAAGGTGGCCTGGAAACGGGCGTCGCCCAACACGACCTTGTACGCGTCGAAGGAGTACTCCCCGCGCCGCATGCGCATCGAGAACTCCACGGTCGCGATCAGCGGGATGAAAAAGTAGGCCGCGCCAAGAGCGAAGACGAGCCAGGCCCAGAACTTTCCCGACTTCATTTCAGCCACCTCTCGGAACGGGTCCGGAACCAGATGTAGAACACATTGGCAAGACCGGTGATGACGATCATACCGAAGGCGATGGCATAGCCGAGATGGGCATTGTGCAGCACATCTCCACGGATCTGGGCATAGAGCAGGATCGGCACGATGTTGAGCGACGAGCCGGTCAGCGCATAGGCGGTGGCGATGGCGCCGAAGGCGTTGGCGAACAACAGGATCACGGTGCCGAGGAAACTCGGCCAGATCACCGGAATGACCACCATGCGCCAGTACTGGGACATGGTCGCGCCCAGCGTCGCGGCTGCCTCGCCCCATTCCTTCTTCAGCCCGTCGATGGCTGGCACGATGATCACCACCATCAGCGGTATCTGGAAATAGACATAGGTCAGTGTCAGGCCCCAGAATGACAGGATGTTGAAGCCATGCGCGTAGATGTTAAGGCCGAACACGGTGTTTAGGATCACCGTCGCAAGGCCGAGGCGGCCGAGCGTGGCGAGGAAGGCAAAGGCCAGCGGCACGCCGGCAAAATTGGAGGCCACGCCGGAAAACGTCAGTGTCGCCGAACGTATCCAGTCCGGCAGGCCACCACGCACGATGGCAATGGCAATCGCCAGGCCCGCGAATGCGCCAATCAGCGATGAAGCAAGACTGATCTTGATAGAAATCCAGTAGGCGGCAACGATGGACGGTTGCGCCAGCGCTGCGATGTTTTCGAGAGTGAATTCGCCGGCATCGTTCTGGAATGCACCCAGCATCAGATAGAGCGTGGGCAGGATGAGGAACATGATGGCGAAGATGAAGAACGGTGCAACGCCAAGCCACTGGGTCGGCAGCCGCATGCTGCGTGCTTCGGCGGGAGGCGCGGTCTTCCCGGTAACAGCGTGGTCGGACAATGAGATATCGGTCATGCGCCGGCTACCGTCTTCGAGAGAAGGACCGGGCGGCCGCGAGGCCGCCCGGCATGGTGTGAATTACTTGACGTTGGCGCCGACGACGGCATCCCAGTTCTTGGTGATGGCTTCCTTGGACTTGCCCTGCTCGTCGAGTGTCGGGAACACGGCGGACGCATAGGCTTCGGCCGGCGGCAGCTTGGCTAGCACCTCAGCCGGGATCTTGCCGTTCTTGGCGAGATCGTTGAAGCGGATCGGGTGGCAATAGCCTTTCAGCCAGCCGATCTGGCCTTCGTCCGAGTAGAGGTATTCGAGCCAGAGCTTGGCTGCATTCGGATGCGGCGCGTAGGCGCTGATCGCCTGCACATAGACACCGGCGACAACACCGGTCTTCGGCACGACGACGTCGACGGGCGGATTGCCCTTCAGCGTGTCGCGGCCGGCGAGCGCGTTGTAGTCCCAGGTGACGAGGATCGGGGTCTGGCCCTGGGCGAGCGTCGCAGCCTTGCCGATGACCGGCACGAAATTGCCGGCGGCATTGAGCTTCTTGAAGAAGTCGAGGCCCGCGGTGCCGGCAGCTTCACCGGCGGCGGCGCCTGACGACAGGCCGGCGGCATAAACCGCCTGGATCGCCTGGTTCGAGGCACGCGGATCACCGGCAAGGGCTACCGAGTTGGCGAATTCCGGCTTCAGCAGGTCGGCCCAGTCGGCCGGAGCTTCCTTGACGAGGTCCTTGTTCACCTGGAAGGAAAGCACGCCGTAATAGTCGCCGGTCCAGAAGCCTTCGGCATCCTTGGCGCTGTCGGGGATCGAGTCCCAGGTAGACACCTTGTAGGGCTGGATCAGGCCATCGGCCTTGGCGGTCGGACCGAAGGACAGGCCGACGTCGATGACGTCAGGCGCCTGCGGGCCCTTGTTGTCCTTGTTGGCCTTGATCGCCTCGATCTCGTCGCCGGAACCGGCATCGGGATTGAGTTCGTTGACGGTGATTTCCGGATACTTCGCCTTGAAGCCGGCGATGACGTCGCCGTAACCGCACCAGTCATGCGGCAGCGCGATGGTGGTGAGCTGGCCTTCCGCCTTGGCGGCCTTGACGAGATCGTCCATCGAATCCGCGGACGAAATCACCGACGACACCATCAGGGTCGCGGCCGAAAGGGAAAGCACTTTCCCCGTGAATTTGAACATGTGTTCTCTCCGTTGAACTGACGCCGTTGGACGCCTGCGATGCGGTATCGTTTTCATGTGACAGCCAGATGAAAGCTTTGTGAAAGCGGCTGCTCGCAGTGCGAAAAAGTAAACTCTTTTTAACCTGATGTAGCAATCGCTTCGGGATTCTTTTTCCGGCTAACTAGTTTTTGCCTTGCCCGTCATCCTCCCCCTTTGTTTTCATAGCCCCTTTTCAGATCACTTTGCGTGCGGAAAACGCCTCAGACCGTGCCGGCGATGGCGTTTTCGAGCAACGTCAGCGCCGCCTTTTTAGTCAGCTTGACCGGGTTGCCGCCGGCAGTCGGATCGACCACCGCCATGTCGGCGATCAGCGCCTTGCGCTTCTTGTCCATGTCGAGCCCCTTGATAAGGCCGGGCAGTGCATGCGGCACCTTCAGTTCCTTGCGAAGCTTGATGATGGCTTTGGCGAAGCCGTCGAAGCCGCCCTTGATGCCGCAATAGGCGGCGAGCCGGCCAATACGCTCCTCGATGGAGTCCCGGTTGAAGGCCAGAACATAGGGCATGAACACCGCGTTGGTCATACCGTGATGGGTGTCGTAGAGCGCGCCGACAGGGTGCGAAAGCGAATGGATGGCACCGAGCCCTTTCTGGAAGGCGGTGGCGCCCATGGCAGCGGCGCTCATCATATGGGCGCGCGCAACGAGATCCCTGCCGTTGGCATAGGCCTTGGGCAGGTTCTCGAAGACCAGCCGGACACCTTCGACAGCAATGCCGTCGGCCATCGGATGGTAGCCGGGCGCGCAATAGGCTTCGAGGCAATGGGCCAGCGCATCCATGCCGGTACCGGCGGTGATGAAGCCCGGCATGCCGACCGAAAGCTCCGGATCGGCAATGACGATAGCCGGCAACAATTTGGGATGGAAGATGACCTTCTTGGTGTGCGTGGCCTCATTGGTGATGACGCCGGCGCGGCCAACCTCCGATCCGGTCCCGGCGGTGGTCGGCACGGCGATGATCGGCGCGATGGCATCCGAGTTGGCGCGCGTCCACCAGTCGTCGACATCCTCGAAATCCCACACCGGCCGCGTCTGCCCGGCCTGGAAGGCGATCAGCTTGCCAAGATCGAGCGCCGAGCCGCCGCCGAAGGCGATGACGCCGTCATGCTTGCCCTTCTTGAACACGGCGATGCCGGCGGTCAGGTTGGATTCGACCGGGTTCGGCCTGACCTCGGAGAAAACGCCGTAAGGGACCTTCGCATCGTCGAGGATCTTCAAGGTCGAGGCGACGACCGGCAGTTTCGCCAGGCCCGGATCGGTGACGAACAACGGCCGCTTGATGCCGGTGGCCGTCAATACCTCGGGCAATTCCTTGATGCGACCGGCGCCGAAGCGGACGGTGGTGGGATAGTTCCATTTGGAGATCAGCTTGGACATTTTTGTCTTTCAATAAATCAGATGGCTTCGCGCAGATGGAAAGATTTCGGCCGGGTCAGATTATCGTAGCCGATGGCCGACAAGCCCGCACCCTTGCCGGTGTCCTTGACGCCGGTCCAGACCAAGGCCGGGTCAAGATAGTCGCAGCGGTTCATGAACACCGTGCCGGTTTCGACGCGGTTGCCGATCGCCACCGCATGCTCGGTATCGCGCGTCCAGATCGAAGCGGTCAGCCCGTAGGGGCTGTCGTTCATCAGCGCGATCGCCTCTTCGTCGTTGCGCACCTTCATGATGCCGACGATCGGGCCAAAGCTTTCCTCACGCATGACGCTCATCTGATGGTCGACTTCTGTCAGCACTTCCGGCGCCAGATAGGGCGAACCCGCCTTGTCGTTAGCCACCTTCATATTGATGTGCGCCTTGGCACCCTTGCGCAGCGCTTCGGCCTTCTGTTCGCGGATCAGGTCGGCGAAGCGCGCCTGCGCCATCGGTCCCATCGTCGTCGCCTGGTCGAGCGGGTTGCCGACGACATAGTTCTTGGTCTCGGCGATGAAGCCTTCGACGAATTCGTCATAGACCTTCTCGTGCACGTAGACACGTTCGATGCCGCAGCAGCACTGGCCGGAATTGTAGAAGGCGCCGTCGACCAGATTGGCGACCGCATGGTCCATCTTGGCGTCGGGCAGCACATAGGCCGGATCCTTGCCGCCAAGTTCGAGGCCGAGCGTCATGAAGGTCCCGGCCGCGGCCTTTTCGATGGCACGGCCGCCGCCGACCGAACCGGTGAAATTGACATGGTCGATCTTGCCCGAGCCGAGCAGTTTCTCGGTCTGGGCATGGTTGAGCACGACATTCTGGAATACGCCCTTGGGCAGGCCCGCTTTGTCGAAAGCCTGCTGAAAGCGCTCGCCGACCAGCAGCGTCTGCGCCGCATGCTTGAGGACCACGGTGTTGCCGGCCATCAGCGCCGGCACGATGGTGTTGACGGCGGTGAGGTAGGGATAGTTCCACGGCGCGATCACCATGACCACGCCAAGCGGATCCTTCTTCACATAGCGACGGAAGCCGTCCTTCGGGTTGGAGGCCGGCACCGCCTTGAGCGCCGCCTCGGCGATCTCGACCATGTAGGTGGTGCGCTCCTTGACACCACCGAACTCGCCGCCATAACGCACCGGGCGCCCCATCTGCCAGGCGATCTCCGGCACGATCTCGTCGGTCATCGCGACCAGCGCTTCCAGCATGGCCAGCATAAACTTGCCGCGCTCGACGATCGGCGTCTCAGCCCACTTCTCCTGCGCCGCCTTGGCACGCTCGACCGCGGCGTTGATCGCTTGGTCGGTCGCGATCGGCCGCTCGGCATAGATCGAGCCATCGATGGGGGATATGAGTTTGACCGTTTCGGTCATTTTGGAAGTCCTCGCATTCTACAACAAAGTCTTGTGGGCTGACGCTGCCCCTAATCCGCCTGCCGGCACCCCTCCCCGCATAGTGACGGGGAGAAGGATGGAGCTCCAGCGTCTTCGCCTCCTCTCCGTTTTCTTCACACGGAGAGGAAGGGTAAGGGACGGCGCCGACGGCGCCGACGAACAGTCGATAACTAGTACCGCTCGAACCCTCTGTGCAGTTCCCAATCTGTAATGCGGCGGTCGTATTCGAACTGCTCCCACTTTGCGGTGTGGACATAGTGTTCGAGCACATCCTCGCCGAGCGCCTGCTTGAGCATCTTCGACTTCGCCAGCGTGTCGGTGGCATCGCGCAGCGTCTTCGGGATCTCCGGCAGGCGAGATGCCTGATAGGCATCGCCGACGAACGGCTTCTGCAATTCCAGCTTTTCGTGGATGCCGGCAAGGCCGGCGGCGATCAGCGCTGCGAACGCAAGATACGGATTCAGATCGGCGCCGCCGATGCGGCATTCCATGCGGATGCCCTTGGTGCCCTCGCCGCACAGGCGGAAGCCGGCGGTACGGTTGTCCTCGCTCCACATGATCTTAGTCGGCGCGAAGGTGCCGGCCTGGAAGCGCTTGTAGGAGTTGATATAGGGCGCCAGGAACCAGGTGAATTCCTTGGCGTATTTGAGCTGGCCGGCGGCCCATTGCTGGCCAAGCGTCGACAGCGTCCAGTCGGCCGTCTTGTCGAAGAACAGCGGTGTCTTGCCGTCGGCGCTCCACAGCGAATTGTGGATGTGGCTGGAATTGCCGGCGAGCCCGTAATTATACTTGGACATGAACGAAATCGCCTTGCCCTCGGACTCGGCGATTTCCTTGGCGCCGTTCTTCAGGATGACGTGGCGGTCGGCCATGTCGAGCGCCTCGGCATAGCGCACATTGATCTCTTCCTGGCCCGGACCCCACTCGCCCTTGGAATTTTCGATCGGGATGCCGGCCGCTTCCATCTCATTGCGAAGCCGGCGCATGACGCCTTCTTCCTTGGTGGTGATGCCGATCTGGTAGTCGCCGATATAGGGCGATGCGGTGTCGAGACCCTGCCAGTGCTTCTTTCGGGCAGAATCGTATGTCTCGTTGAACAGATAGAATTCGAGCTCGGAAGCGAAATAGCCGATATAGCCGCGCTCGCTCAGCCGCTTGACCTGCTTCTTGAGGATGGCGCGCGGCGAGTGCGGCAGGTCATCATGGGTGTGGTGGTCGAGCACGTCGCAGATCACGAGTGCGGTCTTTTCCAGCCAGGGAATGCGCCGCAGCGTGGCGAGATCCGGCTTCATGACGAAATCGCCATAGCCCTTCGACCAGCTCGCGGCCTTGTAGCCCGGCACCGGTTCCATATCGATGTCGGCCGCCAGCAGATAGTTGCAGCCATGCGTTTCGTCATGCGCGGAATCGATGAAGTACTGCGCCAGGAAGCGTTTTCCCGCCAACCGTCCCTGCATGTCGACGATGCAGGCCAGCACGGTGTCGATCTCACCGCTGGAGACCGCTTTCTTCAACTGATCGAACGAGAAATTTCCGGCCATTCCTTTGGCACTCCAGCACTTGTCGATTGAAAGGGATAAACGTAGCCATGGCCGGCGCGAGGCCGGCCATGGCCATATAGGGCGATATCAGGCGCCAGCTTCGCCGATAGCCACCTCGGCTGCCCTGATCGCGGCCTGGCGTTTGGCAATCTGGTCACCGATCGGCGGACCCTGGAAGCGGCGATTCTCGAAACCGAACCAAAGCACGGCGGTCAGCAAGATGAAGCCTATGGTGATGTAAAGCACCTTGTCGTTCGGCGGCTGGATGGCGATGTAGAAGATGATCACCATGCCGACAATCGACAGCGCACAGAAGAGCTTGAACAGTCCGGCGCCCAGGTTCCACGGGCCAGGATTGGGCCACTTGGCCGTGCCGAATGCGACCATGCCGAGTGCGATCGGGATGGTGAACGACAGGAACAGGAACACCAGCGTCGAATTGACGACGATGGTGTAGATGTTGGTGCCGCCGATCGAAATAAACTGGGCAAGGAACACATAAAGGATCTCGAGGATCGCGGCCGTCCAGATCGCATTGACCGGCGTGCGCCAGGTCGGGTTGACCTTGGCGAGAGCCGCGGAGCCAACAGGCATGCCGCCGTCGCGAGAGAAGGCGAACAGCATGCGCGAAGCCGAGGTCACGGTGGCGAGGCCGCAGAGGAATTGCGAGATCAGGATTGCAAAATAAAGCAGTTCCTTCAGCCACACCGGCAGGATTGCATCCATTGTCGAGAAGAATACGCTCCATCCCTGCTTGGCGCCGGCAGCCAGGTCCGGGATCGCGAGAACGATTGCGCACAGCATCACCCAGCCGATCAGCGACGACCACAGCACCGACGAAACGATCGCCCGCGGGACGGAGTGTGCTGCCTTGACGGTCTCCTCGGAGGTGTGGGCCGAGGCGTCATAGCCGGTGATGGTATAGACGGGCAGAAGCAGGCAGAGCAGGAACAGGTAGCTCATGGAGTCGGTTTGCGGAAAAACACCGCCGCCCGCATCGCCTGAATAGTTGGTGAACGTCCACAGCCGGCTGATGTCGATTGCCGGTGCGAACACCAGGCAGGCCACGATCAGCACTGCTGTTGCGCCCAGGATAAGAAAGCCCGAAGCATCGGTGAGCATTGCCGTCAGTTTGATGCCGAAATGGTTGAACAGCGCCTGCAGCACGGTGATGAAGGCGACGAACCCGACGATTTCGCCCGGCGTGCCGGTGATGCCAAACCAGCTTCCGAACGTTCCAACGAAGAAGAAAGCGGTGCCGATGTTGATGGCGCCGAGCACGGTGATCAGGCCGAACAGGTTTAGCCAGGCCGTCAGCCAGCCGGTGAAGCGGTTGCCGAGGATCGACGACCAGTGATAGAGGCCGCCGGCGGTCGGAAATGCCGAGGCGATCTGCGCCATGGCAAGGGCGAAGAAGCCCGACACGCAGCAGCCGACGATCCAGCCGATGCCCGCACCTGCGCCGCCGATCGACGATGTGGCTTGCGCGAAGGAGTTGATGCCGCCCGAAAGGATGCAGATGATCGAGAACGATATCGCGAAATTCGAGAAGCGGCTCATGCTTCGCGACAGTTCCTGGGCATAGCCCATGCCATGGAGAACCTTCAGGTCCTCCTTCTTGTCAACGTCCGTATAATCCGGTCCTGCCATTTTCATTCCCCTGTGGTTCTAATTGGCCGATTGAACTGACTTTCCGACTGAATGCGATCTGGAATATCCGGCCTCCTCTGGCTCCAGATCCGAAAAAATGCCCGTGAGCAGATCCGCCCATTTCCGCTGCCCGGTCTCGCCGGCGATTTCGTCGTTGCGGATTTCGATCATCGCGCAGGGCAGGCCGCGCGAGCGCGCATGCCGTTCCAGCGTGAAATAGACGCGGTCATCAGGCGAATAAGGCTCGTTGACGCCGACGGTGACGCCGGCAAGCCGCTTCAGCGCCGATATCAGCGGCGCCGCCAGCCGGCGATCCTCGTCGTGGATGATGCCGATATGCCAGGGCCGGCTCATGGACTTGTAGACCGGCGTGAAGGAGTGGACCGAAACCAGCCGGGTTTGCTGACCCTGTGACAGCCTGTTGTCGATGATACCGGCAATCGTGTTGTGGAACGGCTGCCATGACAGGGCAACACGCGCCGCCCGCTCGCTCTCCGACAGGCCGGCATTGCCCGGTATGGCCGTTGTCTCACTGACCGGCGGTACCAGGTCGGGCGCGTCGAGTGGCCGGTTGCAGTCGATGACAAGGCGAGAAATACGAGTTTCCACCAGCGTCGCGTCGAGCGCCTGCGCCATGCGGCGGGCAACCGGCAGCGCGCCGGGATCCCAGGCGATGTGACGGGACAGGTCCTCGGCGGCAAGGCCGAGCGTACCGAATTCGGCCGGCAGGAAGTTCGAGGCGTGATCGCAAGTCAGCACGAAAGGGCTCGATCCGCCGGGGTTCGTCACCCTTACGGTATCAGACGATGCAAGGCTGGCGGGCCGTGCTTTCTCCATACTGTGCCGTCCCCGGGGAGCGCTGTATCGTATGTTACGTATTTTGCCTCATTGCGTCCCTGTGGATGATTTCATACAGTTTGTCCGGCTTTGTCAAATGCGATCTCGGAAAAGGCCTTCGGCCGGGCCAGGGGTGGGGAAAACATGATTTCCAGCATTGCCGAACTGATCGCCGATCGCCTCGGCACGATGCCGGCCGGCGAACGGCGCGCGGCCCAGACACTGATCGCCAACTATCCGATGATCGGCCTGAAAACGGTCGCTGAATTCTCGGCCGCGGCGGGCGTCTCCTCGCCGACGATCCTGCGTTTCGTCGCCCGGCTGGGTTTTCAGAACTATCCGGAATTCCAGTCGAGCCTGCAGGACGAACTGGCGGCGCAACTGCAATCGCCGGCGACAAGGACGCTCAATCCGCCCTCGCCTGGTGGTGGGACGGTGTCGCCGATGCTGGAAGCGACGCTCGACAACATGCGCGAGACGTTCAGACACCTGTCCGACAGGCAGCTTGCCGACATCGCCGCCCGGCTAGCGGACCGGCGCGGCAAGACCTTCCTGATCGGCGGCCGCTTCACCGATCCGCTGGCGCGCTACATGGCCGCCCACCTCGCTGTCATCCAGCCGGATGTCTTTCACCTCGCCGGGCAGGAGAGCATGTGGCGCGACCGATTGATCGACATGGGCAAGCGCGACGTGCTGGTGATCTTCGACATCAGGCGCTACCAGGACAGCCTCGTCCGCTTCGCCGAAAAGGCGCATCAGCGTGGCGTCCAGATCGTGCTGTTCACCGACCAGTGGCTGTCGCCGATCGCCCGCTTTGCTCGTCATGTTATCGCCGGACGAACCGCGGTGCCGTCGGCATGGGACTCTTCGGCTGCCCTTTTCGTCGTCGCCGAAACGCTGATCGGCGCCGTCACCAGGCAACTGGAAGCAGAAGGCGCCAAACGCATTCGCGAGATGGAAAGTCTGCGTTAGTGCCTGTGTGATGATCCAAAGCGTTATGCATATTTTCTCAACGTTACATATATTTAATGTGCGCAGCCCCCGGAGAATTGTCATAAAGACGCGATATCGAGGCGGCTTCTTTGCCTTACAATAGCCTCGCTGCGTCTGCTTCATTTCGGGAAACCGGTAGACGGAAGGATTGTTTTACCAACCGGAGTGCCGATGGCCGCCTGGAAACAGATACTTTTTGCACTTGTGGTGCTGGTGGTGGCGGCAGCCGCCTGGCTGCGCTTTTATCCCGGCGCGCCGGACGTGCTGGCACGCTGGGGCATCGACTGGGCCTCCGCGGCAACGCCCCCGGCTGAGACCGGCGCCGCCAACGCGAAGCAGTCAAACGGCCGCAATAGCGGCAACCAGCGGGTGAACGTGGTCGCCCTTGCGGCCACTTCGGCTGTTATCAACGACCGCCTGCAGGCAATCGGCACCGGCCGTGCCAACGCCTCGGTGGCCGTCAATCCCTACAGCTCCGGCCGCCTCGCCGAACTGCTGGTCGAATCCGGCAGCCATGTCGATAAGGGACAGATTCTCGCCACCCTGGATTCCGAGACCGAAGTGATCTCTCAGGACCGCGCCAAGCTCGCCTTGCAGGATGCGCAGGCCAAACTCGACCGTGTCAGGTCGCTTCGTGCCTCCAATGCCGCGACACCAGTCGCAGTGGCTGACGCCGAGGTGGTGCTGGCGGGCGCCAAGCTGGCGCTTCAGGATGCGGAACTCGCACTGCAGCGCCGGTCGATTCTGGCGCCGATCGCCGGCACCGTCGGCATCCTGCCGATCTCGGCCGGCAATTATGTCACCAACCAGTCGGCCATCGCCACGCTCGACGACCGGTCCTCGATCCTGGTCGACTTCCTGGTGCCCGAGCGCTTCGCTGCCGCCGTCAAGATCGGTGCACAATTGACGGCGACGCCGATCGCCAATCCCAGCAATGCTTATAGCGGCACCGTTTCGGCCATTGACAACCACATCGATGAAAAGAGCCGCACCCTGCTGGTCAAGGCCAAGATCGCCAACCCGGCGGATTCACTGCGCGCCGGCATGTCGTTCGGCATCACCATGAAATTTCCGGGGCAAACCTATCCGGCCGTCAGCCCGCTGGCGATCCTGTGGGGGGCGGACGGCGCCTATGTCTGGCAGATCGAGGACGGCAAGGCCAGGCGGGTCCCGGTGCGCATCGTACAGCGCAACACCGAGACCGTGCTGATCGACGCCGAGATCGACAATGGCGACATGGTGGTCACAGAAGGCACCCAGAGCGTCAGCGAGGGCGGCGCGGTCCGCCTCGCCGGCGAAGAGCAGCGCGCCGCGGACGCCGCCGCAGGCACATGACCAGCCCCGCCAACACTGCCAGCGAGACCGGCTTCACCGCCCTGTTCATCCGCAGGCCGGTGATGGCCTTCGTGCTGAACACACTGATTGCGGTCGCCGGCCTGGCCGCCTTCTACGGCGTCGAGATCCGCGAACTGCCGGACGTCGATCGCGCGGTGGTCACCGTTTCCACCACCTTCGAGGGCGCGGCGGCCGAGACCGTCGATCGCGAACTGACCGACACCATCGAGGGCGCCGTCGCCCGCGTCTCCGGCGTCAAGTCGATCTCGTCGTCTTCCTCATTCGGCTCGAGCCGCGTCACCATCGAGTTCAACGATGGCGTCGATCTGAATGTCGCCGCCTCGGACGTGCGTGATGCCGTCGGCCGCGTCGCCAACCAGATGCCGGACACCGCCGATCCGCCGCGCATCGTCAAGGCCGACGCCAATTCCGACGCGGTGATGCGACTGGCGGTGACCTCGGACAACATGTCGATCCAGGACATGACCGTGGTGGTCCAGGACCAGATCGAGGACGAGCTGGCCGCCGTGCCCGGCGTTGCCGACGTTCAGGTCTATGGCGACCGCGACAAGATCTTCCGCATCGATGTCGACCAGAACAAGCTGGCCAGCCTCGGCTTCACGGTCGCCGACCTCAGGGCCGCCCTTGCCTCGGTCGCCTTCGATTCCCCCGCCGGTTCGATCACCACGACCAACCAGGACCTGATCGTCCGCACGACTGCCGACGTGACCACGCCTGAAGAGTTCGAAAACATAATTGTCGGCGGCACGACGCGCATCCGCGATGTCGCCACCGTCACGCTCGGCCCCGACGTCGGCCAGACCACGTTGCGCTCGGACGGCAAGACCGGCATCGGCATCGGCATCATCCGCCAGGCGGAATCGAACACGCTGGACATCTCGACCGGCGTCCAGGCCGCCGTCGCCAAGCTGCAGGAAAACCTGCCCGAGGGCATGTCGATCAAGATCACCAGCGACGACGCTGTCTTCGTCAAGGGGGCGGTGCACGAGGTCGAGATCGCGCTCGGCCTGTCCGTCACCATGGTGCTGATCGTCATCTACATGTTTCTCCTCGACTGGCGTGCGACGCTGATCCCCGGCCTGTCGATGCCGGTCGCCATGATCGGCACCATCGCCGCCATCTATCTGGCCGGCTTCTCGGTCAACATCCTGACCCTGCTCGCGCTGGTGCTGGCGACCGGTCTGGTCGTCGACGACGCCATCGTCGTGCTCGAAAACATCGTGCGACGACGCAACGAAGGCATGGGGCCGCGCGCCGCCGCCGTGCTCGGCGCGCAGGAGGTGTTCTTCGCCGTCATCGCCACCACCTTGACGCTGGTCGCCGTCTTCGTGCCGATCTCGTTCCTGCCCGGCCAGACCGGCGGCTTGTTCCGCGAATTCGGCTTCGTGCTTGCCATGTCGGTGCTCTTGTCCTGCGTGGTGGCGCTGACGCTGTGCCCAATGCTCGCCTCGCGCATGCTGACCAGCGCATCGCTCCACCACGAAGGTGGCCATGGCATCGGCGCCCGCATCGGCGGCGCGCTCAATACGGCCTACAAGCGCAGCCTGCACGCCTGCCTCGACGCGCCATGGATCGTGCTTCTGGTCGCGGTGCTGTTCGCCGGCACCGCCTTCACGCTGTTCGGCACCATCCGCCAGGAGCTGACGCCGACCGAGGACCGCGCCGCCGTGCTTCTGCGCATCAGCGCCCCGCAAGGCGTCAGCCTCGACTACACAACGCAGCAGATGCAGAAGATCGAGAGACTGATCCAGCCGATGCGCGATTCCGGCGAGATCCGCAGCACTTTCGAAAATGCCGGCCAGAACGGCTCCTACAACTCCGGCTTCATGGTGATGACGCTGGCGCCGTGGAACGAGCGCAGCCGCAGCCAGCAGGAGATCATGGCCGAGATCAGCCAGCTGACCAGGCAGGTGCCGAGCGTGCGCATCTTCCCGGTGCAGCCCAACAGCCTCGGTATCCGTGGCGCCGGCAACGGCCTGCAGTTCGCGCTGGTCGGCAACGACCGCAAGGCACTCGGCGATGCCGCCGTGAAGATCATCGCCGAGATGCAGAAGGACCCGCGCTTCCAGACACCGCGCCTGTCGATCGACCCGACGCAGCCGCAGCTAGCCGTGGCCATCGACCGCGAGCGCGCCTCCGACCTCGGCATCGACATATCAGGACTGGCCAACACCTTGCAGGCCATGCTCGACGGCAACGACGTCGTCGACGTCTACATCGCCGACCGCAGCTACGGCGTGAAGCTGGTCTCGACCACCAATCCGATCAACGATCCGACGGATCTGGAAAACATCTTCCTGAAAACAGCCGACGGACGTTTCGTGCCGATGTCGACCATCGCCACGCTGACCGAACGCGCCGTGCCACCGTCGCTGTCGCGCGAACAGCAGCAGCCCTCTGTGGCGATCACCTCCAACCTCAGCGGCGACTTCGCGCTTGGCGACGCGCTCACCCGCGCCGAGCAAATCGCCACACCGCTGCTGCCGCCAGGCAGCCGCATCCTGCCCCTGGCCGAGGCGGCGACGCTAGGCGAGACCAACAGCGCCATGGTCACCATTTTCGGCTTCGCGCTGGTCATCATCCTTTTGGTGCTGGCCGCCCAGTTCGAAAGTTTTGTCAGCGCCGTCATCATCATGGCGACGGTGCCGCTCGGGCTGGCCTGTGCGATTTTCGCGCTTCTCCTCTCGGGCACCAGTCTCAACGCCTACAGCCAGATCGGCCTGGTGCTTTTGGTCGGCGTCATGGCCAAGAACGGCATCCTGATCGTCGAATTCGCCAACCAGTTGCGCGACCGCGGGCTTGGCGTGCGCGAGGCGATCGAACAGGCCTCGATCATCCGCGTGCGGCCGGTGATGATGACGATGATCTGCACCGTGCTCGGCGGCCTGCCGCTGGTGCTGGCGAGCGGCGCCGGTGCCGAGGCGCGCGTCGCGCTCGGCTGGGTCATCGTCGGCGGCCTGGGGCTGGCCACCGTCTCGACGCTGTTCCTGACGCCGGTCGCCTATCTCCTGCTTGGCCGCTTCGTCACGCCGAAGACCCACGAGGAAGCCCGGCTGAAGCGCGAGTTGGAGGAAGCCGCCTACACCAATGTGGAGCCGGCAGAATAGAAATTCCAGGAAAGTGTGTAGCGGTTTTTCGTCCGGAATTTCGTAAGAAAAATAATTCCGGCTATCTCAGCAACCGACCTTCGATCGACCAGCGCGCGGCGAGGAAATTCAGCACCGCCGCCACCACGACGCCCCCGATTTTCGCCGGCCACACCCCGATTATGCCGGCGAATAGCGCGATCGAGAGGCTGGAGACACCGAGCGAAATCAGCGCTCCAAGCGTGGCGAAACGAAGGAACGCATCATGCAGCCGGATGGCTCGATTGCGCTCGAACGACCACAAGCCGTTCGCCGCGAAGGAAAAGGTGACGGCGACGAACCAGGCAGCGATGTTGGCCGGCACCGGCGGAACCCCGAGCTTGAGCAGCAGGAAGAAGCTGGCAAGGTCGATGGCCGTGTTCGCCAGTCCGACAATGGCGAAGCGGACGATCTTGCTGCCGGCCGAACGCTGGGGCCGATCGGCTTCGCTCATCTCTTGCCGTCCAAGATCTCGACGCCGGCGCGGGCCAGACCAGCGCCGAATTCGTCCGATGCGAGGGCCGCGAATTCCACCTCGCGCACATCTTGCATGGTGTCGCGCGCGCGCAGCGTCTCGTCGACATGGCCGGGATGGCACATGAACAGCCCTCGCTCCGGCAACCCTTCGACGGCCGCCTGCAGAACCGCAGCGAACTTTTCGGGCTGTCGCCAGTCATAGATGCCGGCGAGCGGCTGGAAAACGATGAAGCCCGCGCGCTGCATCGAGCGGTTGAACCCGGCAGCCAGCGCGGCAATGGCGGCGACTTTCGACCCTGCGGCCAGCGCCGGGGCGCCGCGCAGGGCCGGCCTGTCGGCGCCTTCTGGAAACCGTGTGCGCAGCCATGTGCGCACAACGGGAAGGAAATGCACATGCTGGTGCCCGTCGACGAAATCGGGGCGGCGGCCAAGCGCCTCGACGAAGCGGCCGTACTGGGCGTCAAGCTCGGCATGGACATGGCGGTCGCCGATGCGGCCGCGCAGAACAGGCAAGGCCAGTGCGCGGAGCGGTGGCAGCCGGCCTTCCGGCGCCAAGGCCGACCGGCCGGTGGCGGCCAACTGGTCGGTCAAGGTGAGGTGCAGCCCAACCGCGGCCCGGCCGCACAGCGGTTTTATGCGCTCTGCCTCCTTTGCCCACTCGGGAAAGCCGGTCATGCAGCTGGTGCCGGTCAGGCGCCCCCGATCGAGAAGATCGAGAATCCCGGCGGAAACGCCAGGCGCCAGGCCGTAATCGTCAGCGATCAGGCGAATGCGCCGCGTCATCTGTTCGAAGTGCCCGGCTCCGGCCGGTCGGCGGGGGCCTCGCTGCGCACGACATCGCGCACGAGATAGACCGGCCGATCCTTGCTCTCGCTGAGCGTCACCCAGACATATTCGCCGATCAGGCCAAGCAGGGTCAGGTTGAGGCCGCCGAGCAGAACGACGGCAACCAGCAGGCTGGGGTAGCCCGGAACGGCAATGCCGTAGAAGATCACCTCGAAGAACACCTTGGCGCCATAGAGCGCGCCGGCCATCGCCGCGAGCAGCCCGCTAAGACTGATCAGGCGTAGCGGAATGACGGAGAACGAGGTGAACCCCTCCAGCGAGAAGGCGATGAGGTTGAGCCGGCTCCATTTCGATGTGCCGCTGGCGCGGCCTTCCGGCGAATAGGGCAACGCCTTCTGGCGAAAGCCGGCCCAGGCAAACAGGCCCTTGTTGAAGCGACGCTTGTCACGCAGGCTGGTCAGAGCGCGCGCGACAGCGCCGCGCATGACGCGAAAGTCGCCGGCATTTTCGGGAATATCGAAACGCTGGCTGCTGTTGATCAGGCTGTAGAAAAGCCGTGCAAGCTGGCTGCGCCGCCAGCTCGCCTCGCGGCGGTCGTTCTGGGCAAAGACGACGTCGATGTCCGGATGGTCCACCAGCTCGGCGATCAGCTTCAGGCTGATGTCCAGGGAATGCTGGAGGTCGGCGTCCATGATCAGCACCATGTCGCCGCGCGACTGGTCGAGGCCGGCGAGTACAGCGACTTCCTTGCCGAAATTGCGGCTGAGGCGGACGATCTCCCACGATCCCGTCAGCGCTTGCGAAAATCGTCCAGCGCCATCGTCACCGCTGCCGTCATCGACCAGGATCTTGTGCACGGTCATGCCGAAGCGCTGTGCCACGGCCGCTTCGAGCTCGCCTAGCAGGCGCGCGAAGGCCGATGCCGATGCCGCCTCGTTGAAGAATGGCGCAACGATATCGAGGCTCTGTCGCAACTCAGCCATTCGCGACTCCCGCATTCACCACCTTTTCCCGTGCCTTGGCCCAGAACCACCAGATCAGCGAACCGGCGATGAAAGTGACGGCGACCGGCCGGAACCAGGGGAAGAGGAAATCGTGCACATGGCGCTCGACGCCGCTCAGCCCGGTCACGAACAGCGTCATCGACAGCACCGAGGCGAGGACGCCGCCCCGTTCTTCGCGCCACAACAGGGCGATGGCAAGACCGGCTGGTACCGCGATCATGGCAAAGGTGTTGGGTTCGACGCGCGGGTTGAAGACGCACATGTAGAAGGTGGCCGTCAGGAAGATCGCCAGCGCCGCCTTTCCCTGTTCGAGCCTGCGGTCGAACCAGATGACGGCTGAAAGCGTAAGCAGGGCCATGACCATGCGCACGATCGTTGCGCCGAATTCCGGTATCGGCAGCCCTATCGTGGTGAACGGTGCCGTGAAATCGGTGGACACGAAATGGCTGGTGTTCTCGACGGCCATGGAGGTCAGCATCTGGGCGAAGACACGATACTGATCGTTGAGATAGCCGGCGGGAGCAAAAGCGTAAGGCAGTGCGAGCACGAACAGCACCGCCAGCACCAGCACCGGTATCAACCGAAGCCGAAGGGCTCCTACCAACAACAGCATTATGATCGCGGTCGGCTTGGCGATGATGGCGAGCGAAGCCCAGAAGAACGTCTCCGCCCGTCGTCCTTCCAGCGCCGACAATGTGAGAAGCCAGCAAGCGCCGGTCAAAAGGATCGTCGCCTGGCCGTTGCGGATCGCGCCGAGCGCCATCGGCACAGCGAGGAAGAGGCCGAAAGAAAGCAGCCACATCAACTCGTCACCACCGAGCTTGCGCACCTGCCGCATCGCGGCATAGGTCAGCACCGCAAACCCGAGGGAGTGCCACATCACGCCGCCCAGATGCGGACCGAGCTTGACTATTGGAGTGTAGAGCGCGGCGAAGGCCGGCGCGTAGAGATACCCCATCTCGGATTGGGTGTCGTAGAGTGGCAGACCGGCCAGAAGCGCCTCGCTGCCATCTATATAGGCCTTCCATACCGTCCGCGTGTACGGCGACCACAGGACCATGGCAAGAACGACCAGGAACGCTCCGATCCACAGGCCAAACCCCAAACGGTCGAAAACCGGCTTGGAAATCGTCATCAAGGCACCCCACACAATCCCGGAACAGGCTCAGTCCAGCCTGTCCCGGCATTCGATGGCGGCGGCATATCACGGACGCAGCGGCGTGGCATAGGGGGCTTGATGGACCAGGATATCGGCCTGACGGTCCCGCGTCGGCGGATAACCGGCAATCTCTGCCCGCAAAGCCCTCCGAGGCCCCTCCCGTCCAAGCTGCTCGAATCTTTCGAATTGGCCTAAGGCCGGATGAACACCTTGCCGTTCGGCTTGGCCAGTTCCGCTGGCACCCGCGCCATCGCCTCGGCAAGCGGCACCACCGCCGTCACGTCGGTCGACCAGCGCCCATCGGAAAAACGCTTCTGCGCTTCCAGGATCGCCGGGCCGCGGCGATCGCGGAACTGGCGCATCCACTCGCTCAGCCAAAACCCTTCGATATGCTTGTGCTGGAAGATCAGTTGGCCGGGCTCGCGGATAACAGTGTGTTCGGGATCGAGCCGCCCATAGATGATCCAGCGCGAACGCTTCGGCATGACGTCGAAGATGGCGGAAGCCAGCGGCCCGGTCACCGCGTCGAGGAAGATGCGCGGCTGTTCGGCCTTCATCACCTCGCGCAGCGCTGCCTTGAAATCCGGCGCCTTTTCGTTGAGGACGTGCGCCGCGCCGAGCGCTTTCAGCGCCGCGATCTGGTCGTCGCGGCGCACGGTGACGATCGGCCGGAAGCCCTCTCCGCTGGCCAGGCCAATGATCAGCTTGCAGAGCTGGCTGGCGCCGGCGGTCATGACGAAGGCCTTCTCGCCTTCCTCCTTGACGACGTCGAACATGGCGAGCGCGGTGAGCGGGTTGACGATCATCGCCGCCCCATCCTCGTCGCGGACCGTGTCGAGCAGCGGAATGCATGCAGCAGCTTCAGCGACGGCATAGTCGGCCCACGAGCCCCAGTTGGTGACGCCGGTGGCAAAGGCGACGCGCTTGCCGATCAGGCTTTGGGGATAGGTCTCGTCGCCGCTGGCGACGACGATGCCGACGCCCTCGAAGCCGGCCGGCTGTCCCTTGGCGCGCGGCTGGCCGTACTGGCCCTTGACGAAGGCGATGTCGGAGGGGTTGATCGAGGCGAGGCTGACCTTGATCAGCACCTGCGTCGGTCCGGGTGTCGGCACCGCGATGTTGCCCGGCTCGAGATACGGCTCCATCGCCTCCAGCACACTGCCGCTCGGCGTCCTGGTGTAGCCGTCGCCGACCAGCAGCAGCGCCTTCATTTCGGAGGGGACGGCCATTGGAACACTCCGTGCTTGGACTGTCGGCATCGCCAGATGACGATGCCGGCGCTCAGACCTTTTCTTGCGTGTATTTCTTCAGCTCGGTGCGCGCCACCTGACGGCGATGCACGGCGTCCGGCCCGTCGGCAAGGCGCAAGGTCCGCAGATGCGTCCACGACCGCGCCAGCGGCGTGTCCTGGCTGATGCCTTGCGCGCCGAACATCTGCACCGCCTCGTCGGTGACCTTGAGCGCGACGCGGGGTGCCACCACCTTGATCTGGCTGATCCAGGGGGCTGCGGCGCGGGCGTCGCCCTGGTCGATCATCCACGCCGCCTTGAGGCAGAGCAGCCGGGCCATCTCGATCTCCATGCGGCATTCGGCGATGATGTCGAAATTGGCGCCGAGCTTTGCCAGCTTCTGGCCGAAGGCCTCGCGGCGCAAGGAACGCTGGCACAGCATCTCGAGCGCCATCTCGGCCTGGCCGATGGCGCGCATGCAATGGTGGATGCGGCCGGGACCGAGCCGCCCTTGCGCGATCTCGAACCCCCTGCCCTCGCCGAGGATCAGGTTCGATGTCGGTACCCGCACATTGTCGAAGCGAAGATGCATGTGGCCGTGCGGCGCGTCGTCATCGCCATAAACCTGCATGGCCCGGACCTTGGTCACACCCCTTGTGCCTGATGGCACCAGGATCATCGAATGACGGCGGTGCTGCGGCTCGTCATCGCCGCCGGTCCTGACCATGACGATGTAGATGGCGCAGCGCGGATCGCCGGCGCCCGAAGCCCACCATTTCTCGCCGTTGAGCACGTAGTCGTCGCCCTGGCGTTCGCAGCGCATGGCAATGTTGGTGGCATCGGACGACGCGACATCCGGCTCGGTCATCAGATAGGCCGAGCGGATCTTGCCCTCGATCAGCGGTTCCAGCCATTCTTTCTTGTGGTCGGCCGAGCCGTACCGTTCCAGCACCTCCATATTGCCGGTGTCGGGCGCCGAACAGTTGAAGGTCTCGGCGCCAAGATGCGCCTTGCCCATCTCCTCGGCCAGATAGGCATATTCGACGGTGGAAAGGCCGTAGCCGCGTTCCGAGCCGGTCAGCCAGAAATTCCACAGGCCGCGCTCCCTTGCGGTTTTCTTCAGCCCTTCGAGGATCTCGCTCTGGCGCGCACTGTAGACCCAGCGGTTGCCTGCCTTGCCCACCTCGCTCAGGAATTCCCTGTCGAGCGGCATGATCTCGTCGCGAACCATGGCCGCGACGCGCGCGTGGATCGGCTTCAGCCGCTCGGTCATGCCGAGATTCATCTCCGTCATCGGTCGCTAACCCTTCATGCATGCCAGGCATTTTGTCAGTGGCAAGGATGACCGTACTTCGGATAGCCTTGTCAACGCGAACTGTTTGCCCGCATGCCGAGCGCGGAGGATTGTGATGAGCTATCTGGACGAGCTGTTTTCGGTGGCCGGCAAGACCGCGCTGGTGACGGGTGCCGCGACCGGCATAGGCCGCATGGCGGCGACCGGGCTGGTCAGGGCCGGCGCCAGCGTGATGATCGCGTCGCGCAAGGGCGAGGATTGCATCCAGGTCGCCGAAGAGTTGAACGAGCTTGGTGCACCGGGCCGGGCCGAGGGCTTCGCCGGGGACGTTTCTAGCGAAGCCGGCATCGCTGCACTCGTCGCCGCGGTCAAGGCGCGGACCGGGAAACTGCATATTCTGGTCAACAATGCCGGCGTCTCCTGGGGCGCGCCGCTGGAAAGCTTCCCCTATTCGGCTTGGGCCAAGGTGTTTGGCGTCAATGTCACCGCGGTCTTCCATCTGACCCGCGAATTGCTGCCACTGCTCGACGCTGCCGCCAGCGACGCCGATCCGGCCAGGGTGATCAATCTCGGTTCGGTGATGGGCACGCAGCCGCTGGCCGACGACGCCTATTCCTACACGGCGTCCAAGGCAGCCGTGCATCATCTGACCCGCACCCTTGCGCTCGAGTTCGCCGGCCGCCGCATCACCGTCAATGCCTTCGCTCCCGGCCCCTTCCAGAGCCGGATGACGGCATTCGCCACGGGCACGGATGAGCAGGCCAGGCACGTCGGCAGCCATGTTCCGATCGGCCGTATCGGCGCACCGGATGACATTGCCGGCGCAACGCTCTATTTGTGCAGCCGTGCAGGCAGCTACATCACCGGCGCCATTCTGCCGATCGACGGCGGACAGTCGGTGCAGCATGGGCTGACCTTGTTCAAGGAATGACATTTTCCGGCCACAGAAGCCGGGGGGAACTGGAGGACATGAGCGTGGAACCGATCAGTCTCGATGTGCTTCTGGCCAGTGTCGGCAAGGAGGTTGGCGTGTCGCCGTGGCGGGCGGTCACGCAACGCATGATCGATCAGTTCGCCGACGCCACCGACGACCACCAGTTCATCCACTGCGATCCGGAGCGGGCCATGCGCGAAACGCCGTTCGGCGGCACCATCGCGCACGGCTTCCTGTCGCTGTCGCTGTTGTCGGCGATGACTTTCGAGACCATGCCGCCGCTGGAAAACGGCAAGATGGGCGTCAACCACGGCTTCGATTCGCTGCGCTTCCTAGCGCCGGTGAAGACCGGCGCGCGCATCCGCACGCGGTTCGTGCTGGCCGACGTCAAGGTCAGGCCGTCGGGCTGGGTGCAGACCGCGCATGACGTGACGATCGAGATCGAGGGTTCGAAGAAGCCGGCACTGACCGCGCGCTGGTTGACGCTGACCTTGATCGAACGCCAGCCCGAGACGGCATGAGTGATCCCGTTCTCGACCAGGCAGCGCTTGCGCCTTACCTCGAGGCGAACATACCTGGCTTTTCCGGCCTTGAGGCAGTTGAGAAGTTCAAATCCGGCCAATCGAACCCGACCTACCTTTTGACGGCGGCAAGCGGCCGTTATGTGCTGCGCGCCAAGCCGCCGGGGCAATTGCTGAAATCGGCGCATCAGGTCGATCGCGAATTCAGGGTAATGAGCGCGCTTGCCGGCACCGCCGTGCCTGTGCCTGCCATGCTGCATCTGTCGGCGGAAGACTCGCCCATCGGCCGTATGTTCTACGTGATGGATTTCCTGGACGGCCGCATTTTCTGGGATCCGGCCCTGCCGGAGGCTCGCGACAACGATGAACGCGCCGCCATCTACGATGCCATGAACGACACTCTTGCCGCGCTGCACGAGGTCGATGTCGAGGCCGTGGGGCTCGGCGATTTCGGCCGACCGGGCAGTTATTTCGAGCGCCAGCTGGCGCGCTGGACCAGCCAGTACCGCGCCTCGGAGACCGGCACGGTGGCCGATATGGACCGGTTGATTGCCTGGCTGGAGACACACATACCGGAGGATGACGGCCGCGTCTCCCTGGTCCATGGCGATTACCGGCTGGACAATCTGATCTTCGCGCCCCACCGGCCAAAAGTTCTGGCGGTGCTCGACTGGGAACTGTCGACATCAGGCTACCCCTTCGCCGATATCGCCTATCAGTGCATGCAATGGCGGCTGCCGCACGCGTCGGGTTTTCGCGGCCTGGGCGGCATCAACCGCGCGGCGCGCGGGCTGCCCTCCGAAACGGACTACGTCGCCGCCTACTGCCGGCGGCGCGGGCTCACCGGTATCGGCAACTGGACGTTCTTCCTGGCCTTTTCCTTCTTCCGGCTGGCCGCGATCTGCCAAGGCGTCTACAAGCGGGCGCTGGACGGCAACGCCTCCAATCCGGAAAAAGCCCGGACCTATGGCGAGGCGGTGAAGCTGCTTTCGCGTCTTGCCGCGAAGCTGATCGACAAGGAGGCGTGATGGGCCGCTTTGACGGAGCAAAGGTGCTGATCACGGGTGCCGCCAACTTCGACAAGCGTCGGCACGATCCGAAGCATACCGCTTGGGAACCTCCCGCGCTCTTGTCCGTTTCCGTACAGCGTATATAATTTAGCCAGACACCAACCAACCAAAGGCACCAGATCTTGCCGCCGAGCGTCCCGACACGCCGCGAGAAACAAAAGGCCGAACTGCGCTCCGAACTGGTCGAGGCCGCGCACAAGCTCGTCCAGGAGGAAGGCTATGAAGGCCTGACCATCCGCAAGCTGGCCAAGCGGGTCGGCTACGCCCCGATGTCGGTCTATTCCTACTTCGCCGACAAGCAGGACATCCTGTTCGCTCTGGCCGAGGATGCATTCGAGACGCTTGCCCGCCGCATCGAGGAGCATCCGTCCGACGATCCGATCGAGGCCTTGCAGGCGGTGATGACCGAATATGCCGCTTTCGGACTCGGCAATCCCAACGAATACCGCACCGTGTTCATGACCGAAAAGACCAAGCTGCCAGAAGGCTACAACGAAATGGAAGAGAGCAACCCTGCTATGAAGGTGCTGATCAGCAGGGTCGAGGCCTGCGTCGCCGCCGGCAAATTGCAGGGCGATCCGCGCGCCATCGCCACCATGCTGTGGGCGGTCGGCCACGGCACGATCTCGCTGCTCATCACCTTTCCGTTCTACCCCTTCGGCGACCCGCAGGCCTTCGTGAAGCGGATGTGCGATTTCACGCTTGCCACGCTCAGCACGCAAAACGTGCCGCCACTGACCGAGACACCGGTCAACTGCTGAACGCCGTTTCCTTTGGTTTGTGTATCCCCTCCAGACCTGGGGGGTTTCTTGGTTAACAAAAAATTTATTGTACGCGTACGGTTTTCCTTGAACTTCGCGATCGACGGGCGTATATGTACAGTGCATCGTACATGTACGAGAGAAATTCACCCGTCGAAAACGGAGACTGACAATGAAAAAGATACTCCTCACCCTCGCCGCCGTGCTGGCACTTTCGGGCTCGGCCTTCGCCGCCAACACCACCCACCCCGTCAAGCATGCGCCGGTGGCGGCCTGCGTTGACACCAAGACCAACGTGAAGCTCGATTGCGCTTCGACCGGTTCGGTCGAGAAGAAGGGCGCCACGGAAAATACCGCTGAAGGCAAAGGTCCGCGCCTCGGCATCGACATCAATCCTTGGATCGTGCCGAGCTCGTTCTGATATTTGCAGGACATCACTTCTGGCCGGCACAAGCCGGTCAGGTGGAAACTTCAGCTGACCGAAACCGGCAGCTTCGCCGCTGAACTCTCGAAGGCCGCGTCAATCAGCTTCTGCATGTCGGCGGCACGCCGGAACGACGGATCGCCATTCCGGCCTGTATCCAGCGCATCGGCAAAGCGTCGCGCATTGCGCTTGACACTGGGCAGCGCCAGCGTTCGCCATTGCTGAAGATCGACATCGCCGCCGAGACAGGCCGACAGGTTAGATGCCTTGCCGTCGGTCTCGACCCTGATGGCGCCCTTGGTGCCGTGCAGGGCCAGCGACAAATCGTTGGCGTGGCCGGTCATGTAGCGGCTCGCCGCGATCGTGGCGAGCGCGCCGGAACTGAGCCGGGCCGTCATCGCCACGCTGTCATTGGCATCCAGCAGATAGTCGCCGATGCGCTCGCCCTCGGCCTTCGGAAACGTCACCAGATCGGCGTGGAGGCTGACGATGTCCTGATCGGCGCCATAGGTGGCGAAGTCCAGGATGTGGATGCCGACGTCGCCCAGCACGCCGGTTGAACCGTGCCGGCTGGACAAGCGCCACAGCCATTTGTCCTCGACCCGCCAGTCGCCCCATGACTGGCTGACCAGCCAGCTTTGCCGGTAGCTCGCCTCGACATGGCGCAGCTCGCCGATCTCGCCGGCCAGCACCATGCGCCGCGCTTCATGAATCGCCGGTGAGTTGCGATAGGTCAGGTTGACCATGTTGACCACCCCTGCAGCCTCGGCCGCTTCGGTCATATCAAGCGCGTCGGCGTGGTTCGGCGCCAGCGGCTTTTCGCAAAACACATGCTTTCCCTGGGCAAGCAGCGCCAGCGTCGTCGCCATATGCGCACCATCCGGCGTCGCGTTGATGGCGGCATCGAACTGACCCCAGGCGATCGCCGCCTCCAGGCTCTCGAAAGATTCGCCGATCTTGCTGACGGCGGCAAACGCTGCGGCGCGGCCGGGCACCTGGTCGACACAGGCGACGATGCTGCAGCCCGGGATCTCGGCAAACTCCTCGACATGATGCCCGGCGATACCGCCGGTGCCGAGCAGAAGAATTCGGTGCATTAGCCCCAAGCCCCAATCAACTCACGCCTTAAGCAATTCAGGCCCCGATCAGCTCAGGCCCGAATCAACTCAGGCCCTTGTCGCCGTCGGCATGCAGGCGCAGCCCCTTCTGCACGATCTTCTCCTTGGCCGCATCCGTCGGCACGTTCGGCGCGTTGGTGATGCCGGACCAGGCCGGCGCCGGGTTGTGCGCCCAATGGACGGCGTTGCGCAGCACCTGCTGCACGCCCTCATTGTGATAGATCGGATAGGTCTCGTGGCCGGGCGAGAAGTAGAAGATCCGTCCTGCACCGCGCTGGTAGGTCAGCCCGGATCGGAACACCTCACCACCCTCGTACCAGGAGACGAACACCGTCTCGAGCGGCTCCGGCACGGCGAACGGCTCGCCATACATTTCCGTCTCGCCGATCTCCAGGCACTCGCCGATGCCTTGCGCGATCGGGTGGCCGCGGTTGATCGCCCAGACGCGCTCGCGCTCGCCCGCCTCGCGCCATTTCAGCGAACAGGGCGTGCCCATCAGCCGCTTGAATATCTTCGAGTAGTGGCCGGAATGGAGCACGATCAGGCCCATCCCTTCCCAGACCCGCTTCTGCACCCGCTCGACGATATCGTCCTTGACCTCGCCATGCGCCGCGTGGCCCCACCACAAAAGCACGTCGGTGGCCGCCAGGCGCTTCTCGCTCAGGCCATGTTCGGGTTCCTGCAAGGTGGCGGTGGTCGCCTCGATGCCCTTGTCCTGGTTGAGGGCGGCGGCAATGGTGCCGTGCATCCCCAAGGGATAGAGGTCGCGCACGGCTTCATTGGTCTGCTCGTGGACGTTCTCGCCCCATACGATCGCTTTTGTCGGCATTTTCATCTCCCAAAGCGCTTTAAATAGCATGTCCAAGGGGATTGAGAAGGCCCGATGAGATCTTGCCCGATGGAAACTACGGCTTGCGCCTCTTGCGCCCGGGCACGGTCTTGGCCTTGCCTGGTTTTGCCGGAGCTCCAGGAATGGCCGTTCCAGTGATGGATATCGGATCGCTGGCCGGGAACGTGTCTTCGAGGCCTTCCTCGAGTTCGTCTTCGGCGCTCGGCGCTTCGTGCCGCTCGTGTTCGAGCGAGCGGACAGCCGATGTCTTTATGACCGGCGACTTCGGCGCGGAATTCGACGGCATCGGCATTCTCCCTCGGCGTGCGGATGCAGAACGAGCGTGCCCTGCAAAACGTTCCGAGTTCAGACCGCCGCGTCGCGCGATCCCTCGGACAGCAAAGTAAAGACATAGTCCGAGAAGGAACGCCAGCATTCGACCCGGAAGGCGTCGTTACCCGTGCGCAGCAGCACGATCTCGGTCTTGCCCAGGATGGTGCGCGACGCTGCTCCCACCGGGAAGGCGTCGAGCGACAGGTCCTGCGGGCAGCCCGCATTGATCGCCGCCGCCGCTCCGGCACCCGTCACTGATATCGCGATGTTGCGATGCGAGACGCCGACCGCCGAATGCAGCGCGGATACTTTGGCGCAATCGGCGAGCGGATCGTTGTCGGCCTCATCGATGACCAGCCATTCGTCGGGGCCGAGCCACAGAGCGGTGCGCCCGCCGTTCGCGGCAGCGGTTTTCGGCTTGTTCGGCAAGGTCACGCCGAGCGCCTTTGAAAGCGCTGCGACCGAAGCCTCCGGCGCCCGTAATGAAACGCGCTCGGCCGGCGGCAGCACCTCGACCTTGACGCTGGCGGCAGTGGTGCTGCGCCCAGCCAGCGCCGGACGGCGTTCGACCGAAGGCGATGCAGCCGGAGCCGTCTTTCTTGCAGCGGCCTTAGCCATTGAGGCGCCCTCCCGTCTCGTCGAAGAACACCATGCCGGTAACCTCCACTTCGATCACCCCGTTCGGCATCGGCACATAGAGGGTCTCGCCCATCCGGTCGCGGCCGCCGGCGACCAGCGCCAGAGCGATCGAGCGGCCGCAATTTTCCGACCAGTAGCTCGAGGTGACATGGCCGATCATCTTCATCGGGATCGCCTGCTTCGGGTCCTCGACGATCTGCGCGCCCTCTTCCAGCACCACCTTGGGATCCCTGGTCTTCAGGCCGACCAATTGCTTGCGGCCCTTGGCGACCAGATCTGGCCGCGTCAGGCCGCGGATGCCGACGAAGTCCGGCTTCTTCTTGCCGACCGCCCAATCGAGGCCGGCGTCGTTCGGCGTTACCGTGCCGTCGGTGTCCTGGCCGACGATGATGTAGCCCTTTTCGGCGCGCAGCACGTGCATCGCCTCGGTGCCATAAGCAGCCGCACCATGCTTCTGGCCTTCGGCCCACAGCGCTTCCCAGACCGCCTGGCCATAGTCGGCCGGCACGTTCACCTCGAAGCCGCGCTCGCCGGTGAACGACATGCGGAACAGCCGCGTCGGCACGCCGCAGATCTTGCCTTCGCGCACCGACATGTGCGGCAGCGCCTCGTCCGACATGTCGATGCCTTCGAGCAGCGGCGCGATGATGTCGCGCGACTTGGGTCCCTGCACCGCGATAACAGCCCATTGCTCGGTGATCGAGGTCAGCCAGACATTGAGATGCGGGAACTCGGTCTGGAGATAGTCCTCCATGTGGTTCATGACGCGCGGCGCGCCGCCGGTCGTCGTCGTCACGTGGAAACGGTCGGGGGCCAGCCTGCCGACGACGCCGTCATCATAGATGAACCCGTCCTCGCGCAGCATGATGCCGTAGCGGCAGCGGCCGGGCTCCAGCTTCTCCCATGGGTTGGTGTAGAGCAGCTCCATGAATTTGGCCGCGTCCGGCCCGACCACTTCGATCTTGCCCAGCGTCGAGGCATCGAACAGGCCAGCCGTCTTGCGCACGGCGACGCATTCGCGGTCGACCGCCGCGTGCATGTCCTCGCCCGCCTTGGGGAAATACCAGGCGCGCTTCCACTGGCCGACATCCTCGAACACGGCACCTTGCGCCTCGGCCCAGGGATGGATCGCGGTTCTGCGTGTCGGGTCGAACAGCGGACCTCGCGCATGGCTGACGATCGCGCCGAAGGTGACCGGCGTATAGGGCGCGCGGAACGTGGTCAGGCCGACCTCCGGGATCGGCTTTCCCAGCACCTCGGCGGCAATCGCCAGGCCGTGCATGTTGGAGGTCTTGCCCTGGTCGGTCGCCATGCCGTTGGTGGTGAAGCGCTTGACGTGCTCGATCGATCGCATGCCTTCGTGCACCGCCTGGCGGATATCCTTGGCGGTGACGTCGTTCTGGAAATCGACAAACGCCTTCACCGTCGTGTCCGGCCCGGCGCCGGGCGCCGCGCCCAACATACCGCGCGACCAGCTCTCCGACGCATCGACCTTCGGCTTGCTGCTCTTGGCGGCCTTGGCGCCGGCATCTTTCGCCGCCCTGACGCCCGCCGCATAGGCCTCGTCCACCGTGGCCGACAGCCCATCGGTGCCGTTGCAGGCGCCGACCGAGACGCAGTCCTGCGCATAGGTGCCCGGCACGAAGCGCTTGGTCTCGTCGTTGAAGGCGACCTTTCCGCGCGACTGCGAGAACAGATGCACCGACGGCGTCCAGCCGGCCGACATCAGGATCGCATCGACCGCGATGGTGCGTTCGCCGCCGCCATTCTTCGGCTGCACGGTCATCGACGACACCCTGAGCTTACCGCCGGCGCGGATCACCGCGCGGCCGAAATTGATCTCGATGCCGAGCGCCCTCGCCTCATCGATCACCGGTCCGGTCGGATTGTCGCGCAGATCGACGATCGCCGCCACGTTGACGCCGGCTTTCTTCAGGTCGATCGCCGCTGCATAGGCGGAATCATTGGCGGTGTAGACGCCGACATTCCTGCCGACGGCGACGCCATAGTGGTTGAGATAGGTACGCGCGGCACCCGCCAGCATGATGCCGGGCCGGTCATTGTCGGCAAACACCATGTGGCGCTCGATCGCACCGGAGGCCAGCACCACGCGCTTGGCCCGGACCTGCCAAAGCCGCTCGCGCGCCAGATCGTGGCCGGGGGTCCTCAGATGTTCGCTGACACGCTCGACCAGCCCGATAAAATTCTGCGCATAGTAGCCGAACGCCGTCGTGCGCGACAGCACGCGGACATTGTCCATCGCGGCGAGCTTCGCCACGGCAGCTTGCGCCCAGGCAAAACCGTCCTGGCCGTCGATCTTCGCGCCGCTCTCGAAACGCAGGCTGCCGCCGAACTCGGCCTGCTCGTCGGCGAGGATGACGCGCACGCCGGTCTCGGCCGCCGCAAGCGCTGCCGCGATGCCTGCCGCACCGCCGCCCAGCACCAGCACGTCGCAATGCGCATAGCGCGATGAATAATGGTCGGGATCCGGCTGGTCCGGGGAAACGCCAAGACCGGCCGCGGCGCGGATCTTTGGCTCATAGAGCGTCTTCCACGCCGCTTTCGGCCACATGAAGGTCTTGTAGTAGAAGCCGGCCGAAAGCAGCGGCGAGGCGATATCGCTGACCGCACCGAGGTCGAAGGACAGTGACGGCCAGCGGTTCTGCGACTGCGCATCAAGCCCATCATAGAGCTCCTGCACGGTCGCCCGCACGTTCGGCGTCTTGCGTGCCGCGTCGCGCCTGATTTCGACCAGGGCGTTCGGCTCCTCGGCGCCCGCCGACAGGATGCCGCGCGGACGGTGGTACTTGAACGAACGGCCGACGAGATGGACGCCATTGGCGAGCAGCGCCGAGGCCAGCGTGTCGCCCTCGATGCCGGCATAGGACTGGCCATCGAAGCTGAACCGCGCGGTCTTGGCTTGGCTGAAGCGGCCAGCGCCGGGAATGCGGAACGCGCCGCTCATTTGGCAACCACTTCGTTGGAGTTTTTCGGCAGCTTGGTGGGTTTGGGCTCGCCGGCCTTGTAGGTCATGACGAATTTGTCGGTGACGGTGTCGCGTACGGCATTGAAGAAGCGCGCACAGCCATGCATGTGCCGCCAGCGCTCATAAATGATGCCCTTGGGGTTGGAGCGGATGAAGAAGAACTTTTCAAAATCGTCGTCGCTCTCGCCGGCCATATTGGCCGAGCGCGCGATGTGCGCCTCGCCAGCGTTGCGGAACTCGAGTTCCGGACGCTCTTCCTCGCAATAGGGGCAGCGGATGAGAAGCATTGTCCTGGTTCCTACAATTCGCCGTGGCCGACGTGGGCGCCCGCCGGTTGATCGCAAAGCTTCTGTCCCAAGGTCGCGAACGGTGCGACGAGCCGGATGCGCTCTTCCACGCTTGCAGCGGGACGAAACAGATCGCGGGACGCCATGTTGCCGAGGGTGAGCTGCATCGGATCGGTGGTGACGATGACTTGACGCGGCTGGAATGTCTCGGCCTCGTCGAGTCCTTCGGGTCGTCCCTCGAAGAACATCACCACTCTCTGGCCGCCACTCCAGACGCAGGCCAGCGTGCCGTCATCGACCGAAAACGGCCAGACGGTTTCGTTGCCGGTGCGGCTGATCGGCTGCGTGCGCACTTCGTCCGGCGAGGGAAAATGGAACATGCCCCGTTCCCCCGCCAGCACTTGTTCCCCCGCCAGCATCAGCGGCATCGCGACAGCCATCTGCGCCATCATCAGTGCGCCACCGCCGCCGCCGCCGCCTCGTCGATGAGCCGTCCGGTGCGGAAGCGCTCGATGGTGAAGGGCGCGTTGATCGGATGCGGATCGTCCCTGGCGATCGTATGGGCAAAGACATGGCCCGATCCCGGCGTCGCCTTGAAGCCGCCCGTGCCCCAGCCGCAATTGACATAGAGGCCGGGCACCGGCGTCTTGGCCAGGATCGGCGAGCGGTCGGGCGTGACGTCGACGATGCCGCCCCACGAGCGCAGCATCTTCATGCGCGTGAAGATCGGGAACATCTCGCAGATGGCGTCGAGCGTATGCTGCAATATGTGCAAGCCGCCGGTCTGCGAGTAGGAGACATACTGGTCGGTGCCGGCGCCGATCACCAGCTCGCCCTTGTCGGACTGCGAGATATAGGCGTGCACCGTGTTCGACATCACCACGCAGGGAACCACCGGCTTGACCGGTTCCGACACCAGCGCTTGCAGCGGATAGCTTTCCAGCGGCATGCGCACGCCGGCCATGTTCATGATGACGGAGGAATGGCCGGCGGCAACGACGCCCACCTTCTTGGCGCCGATGAAGCCGCGCGTCGTGTCGACGCCCATCACCGCGCCATTGGCCGCCCGCTTGACCCCGGTAACCTCGCAATTCTGGATAATGTGGACGCCGCGCGCCGAGGCGCCGCGCGCATAGCCCCAGGCAACGGCGTCATGACGGGCCGTGCCGCCGCGCCGCTGCAGCGACGCACCGACCACCGGATAGCGCGCCTCCTTGGAGGTGTTGAGCGGTGGGCAGAATTCCTTCGCCTGCTCCGGCGTCAGCCACTCATTGTCGATGCCGTTCAGCCGGTTGGCGTGAACGTGACGCTTCAGCACCTGCACGTCGTGCACATTGTGCGCGAGCATCATGACGCCCCGCGCCGAATACATGACGTTGTAATTGAGCTCCTGGCTGAGCCCGTCCCACAGCTTCAGCGCGTGGTCGTAGATGCCGGCGCTCTCGTCATAGAGATAGTTGGAGCGGATGATGGTGGTGTTGCGGCCGGTGTTGCCGCCGCCGAGCCAGCCCTTTTCCAGCACCGCGACATTGGTGATGCCGTGCACCGTGGCGAGGTAATAGGCGGTGGCCAGGCCATGGCCGCCGGCGCCGACGATGATGACGTCGTATTCTTTCCTGGGCTCAGGCGAGGACCACTGTTCCTCCCAGCCCTTGTGGCCGCGCATGGCTTCCCGGGCGATGGCGAATACCGAATATTTCTTCAACGTCCCAACCTCGCCCCAAAAAGGCTTCGCGAATGGCGGCCGGCGTTCGTTCGGTCCCGGCGCGCGAGGTGTATCACTAGCGAAACAGCACTTCCACCCTTGCGCTGTTTGCGACGGCGCTTGCCGTTTTGCGCCGTGGTGAAAAAGACGCATCTGGTGCGTCGGCGCTTTCCAGCATCTTGGCACGTATCGGGTGGCTCGCCTTGCCTCGATCTGCGACCAAGCACCCCAACTGCCGGTCAGGCCGGCGCGAAGAAAAGGATGCAAAAATGTTCGCACTCGCAAACAAGATCGCCATCGTCACCGGCGCCAGTTCCGGCATCGGCCGGGCCTCGGCAAAACTCTTTGCCGAGGAAGGCGCCAAGGTCATCGTCGCCGCCCGCCGTCAGGCCGAGCTCGATACGCTCGTCGCCGAGATAGAAGACAATGATGGCGCGGCCATCGCGCTTGCCGGCGATGTCAGGGACGAAGCCTATGCAAAGGCCCTTGTCGATCTGGCGGTCGAAAAGTTCGGCGGGCTCGACATCGCCTTCAACAATGCCGGCGCCGTTGGCCGGATGGGGCCGATTTCGGACCTGCCGCTGGAGGGATGGCGCAAGACGCTCGACACCAACCTCACCAGCGCGTTTCTCGGCGCCAAATACCAGGTGCCGGCAATGATCGAGCGCGGCGGCGGTTCGCTGATCTTCACCTCCACCTTCGTTGGTCACACAGTCGGCATGCCCGGCATGACTAGTTATGCCGCGAGCAAGGCCGGCCTGATCGGACTGACACAGGTGCTGGCCGCCGAATACGGCCCGAAAGGCGTGCGGGTCAACGCGCTGCTGCCCGGCGGCACCGACACACCGGCGGCAACCTTCAAGACCCCGGAATCACGGGTTTTCGTCGAAGGCCTGCATGCTTTGAAGCGTATCGCGATGCCGGAGGAGATCGCCCGCTCGGCACTCTATCTCGCCTCCGACGCCTCGAGCTTCACCACCGGAGCGGCTCTGTTTGCCGATGGCGGCGTGTCGATCAACCGGACGTGAAGATTCCAGCGGCGGGATGCATGCTCATAACCGCCAGGCAAACGGCCGCTCTTGATTTTTCGCCGCGATTTGGCGATTCCGTTTATGTCCAAAAGCGGGTCTGGAACCATGATGCTGATCAGAACCTATGTGACTGCGAGTGCGATCGAAGGTGTCGGCGTGTTCGCCGCGGAGCCGATCAGGAAAGGCGCTTCGATCTGGCGGCTCGATCCGGATTTCGACCGGCTGATCCCCATGGACAAATACGAGACGGCACCCCCGCATCTCAGGGAGCTGCTCGACCGCTATGCCTATCCGAGCCCGGACCGGCCAGGTTTCCTGGTCTATGAAGTCGACAATGGCCGCTTCATGAACCATTCCAGCAATCCGAATACGGATTTTTCGCAATATGGCGGGGCCACCGCGACCCGCGACATCGGCGTGGGCGAGGAGATCACCTGCGACTACGGCGAGTTCTTCGAAAATTTCGAGTTGCTGCACCTCGCGACGGCCTAGTCGGCTCCTTATATCAAGGCAAACAGACGGCGGCTGGCCCCGCAAATTCATTTCCGCTGTGGACAGCGCGGCATGATTCTGCTATCAGCCGCCACAATTCGTGGTGTAAACCGCCGCGGAGGCTAGTGGCTATGGCCGCTTGCCTGTTGATATCAAACCCGAAAGACAGGATTGCCCGTGCAGGTACTCGTCCGCGACAATAACGTTGATCAGGCGCTTCGCGCTCTCAAGAAGAAGATGCAGCGCGAAGGCATTTTCCGTGAAATGAAGATGCGCGGTCACTACGAGAAGCCGTCCGAGAAGCGCGCCCGCGAAAAGGCTGAAGCCGTTCGCCGCGCCCGCAAGCTGGCCCGCAAGCGCGCCCAGCGCGAAGGCCTACTGCCGATGACGCCGCGCCCGGTCGCTGCTGGCGCCGCCGGCGGTGCAGGTGGCGCTCCGCGTCCGCCGCGGTTCTAACGCCAATTTTTCGTCCTTTTCGAAGGATATCAGAGGTGGCGCGATGTGGAATCGCCGCCACCTTTTTGTTTTGATGTGACCGGTCCGGAGGGGGAGCCGGACCTGAACGACGCGGCTTGAAGTGAGGACAGGGCAGACATGAACGCAACGAGCGTGGAGCGCGGGACCGCATTGCGTGGTTTCGCCCTGACAGCAGCCCTGCTCTCCGGACTGGCGCTTGCCGGCTGCCAAACGGCGGGCCCGACCGGTGAATTCAACAACATCGACAAGGCGCAAGGGTCGAGCGAGAACATTTCCTCGCTGTCGGCGGTCATCCAGCGCAATCCCCAGGATCCCGAAGGCTACAATGTGCGCGGCTCGGCCTATGGCCGTGGCGGTCAGTACCAGGCGGCGCTCAAGGATTTCAATCAAGCCATCCAGCTCAATCCGAATTTCTTCCAGGCCTATTCGAATCGCGCGCTCATCCAGCGCTTCCTCGGCAACCAGGAAGCCGCGCTGGCGGACTACAACCGTTCGATCCAGATCAACTCGAACTATGACGCCGCCTATATCGGCCGCGGCAATCTCTACCGCAAGGCGGGTCGCACCCAGGACGCCTTCAACGACTTTCAGAAGGCGATCCAGCTCGATACGACCGACGCGCGCGCCTACCACAATCGAGGCCTGATCTATCAGAGCCAGGGCCAGCACAAATTCGCCATCGAGGACTTCTCGACCGCCATCTCGCTGGCGCCGGACGCCGCCGAACCCTACAATGGCCGCGGCCTCTCCTATCTGGCGACCAACGACGAAGACAATGCCTTCTCCGATTTCAACATGGCGATCAAGCTCGACGGCAGGAATGCCGAGGCCTGGTCCAACCAGGCGCTGATCTATGAGCGGCGCGGCGACAAGGCGAAGGCCGCGAAATCCTATAAGGAAGCCGTTCGCCTCGACCCTACCTACCAGCCGGCCAAGGATGGCCTCGCCCGCGTCAGCTGATCTCGGTTCGGCTTCCCATACAAATCCGCATGACATCCAAGTGCTGCGGGATTCTTTGCGTGTCCGAAAGGACGCACTTCGCAACCGCGCATTAACCCCGGCAGGAGGCTTTCGGCCCCTGCCTTGATCGCGCCAAGTTTTCGGCGGAACGGTCTACCCACCCAAGCCGTTGTTGAAAGTATTTTGCGAAAGGACCCTCCCATGATCAAGAAACTCGCCTGCGCCGCTGCCCTCGCCACGACGATGTTCGCGGTGGCTCCGGCCAGCGCCGGCAAGCTGCAACTCGGCACGCTCGATTGCACCATCGACGGCGGCACCGCTTATATCGTCGCTTCCAACAAGGGCGTGTCCTGTGTCTTCCGGCCTCATCATCACGGGCCGTCCGAGATTTACACAGGCGTCATCTCCAAGATCGGCCTCGATGTCGGCCAGACGCATCAGGGCCAGCTCGTCTGGGCCGTGCTGGCTGCGACCCGGGACCGTGACGGAGGCGATCTCGCCGGCAGCTACTACGGTGTCAACGCCGAAGCGAGCGTGGTGACCGGCGGCGGCGCCAATCTGCTGGTTGGCGGCCTGGACAGCGCCTTCATGCTGGAGCCGCTCAGCGTCCAGGCGCAGACCGGCGTCAACCTTGCCGTGGCCGTGACCTCGCTCCAGCTGATCCACTCATTCAAGTGATTACATGGAGCCGTGCGCTCCATGACCCCTCACCCCGCGGCGCGGAACCAAATAGGATGGTTTCGCGCCGTTTGATTTTGGAGGGGAACCATCATGCTGAAGACAGCCATAGCTGCCGCCATGTTCACCACGCTATCCGGAGCGGTGCAGGCGCAGGACCGAGGCATGGAAGTCGGTACGCTTGACTGCGCCATAGGCGGCGGCACCGGCTTCATCTTCGGCTCAAGCAAGGATCTGAGCTGCACCTTTAACCCCGCCGACAAAAGCTTCGCGCCGGAAGCCTATTTCGGCGCTGTCAACAAATACGGCCTCGACATCGGCACGACGAAGCAGACGGTCATGCAGTGGATCGTGCTGACGCCGCTGAAGAACATCTATGCGCCGGGTGCGCTGGCCGGCGACTACATCGGCGCCAGCGCGGAGGTGACGGCCGCCGTCGGCGCCGGCGCCAATCTGCTGGTCGGCGGCTCCTCTCAGGCCTTCACCTTGCAGCCGCTCAGCTTGCAGACGCAGACCGGCATGAACCTCGCGATCGGCGTCAGCCAATTCCAGCTGCGCAGCACCGAGAACTGATCGCGCAACGAACCCGCAACCGGAAAGGCTGCCGCGCGAACGATCTTCAAAAAAACCGCTTGAGCTCAACCCCGGTTGAGGTTTTACAAGCCTGCCCCGAACGCCACAACGCCTCGATCCGGCGCTGTCGATTCGCATGGTCCTGCCGGAAACCCGTACTGGCTTCTGGCGTGCTGCGCTGGCGTCGAGATATGCAAGACAGGGGTGGAAATGACCGAGATCAGCACGAACAGGGTCGACTGGCGCTTATTGTGGGCAAGCGGCGACCTGGCGCGCTTCTGCTTCATCAGCCTCGGCATCCTGCTGCACGCCACCAACGAGACGATGGTGGCAACGGTGATGCCGGCCATGGTCGGCGAACTGGCGGGCGTACAGCTCGTCGGCTGGTCGCTGGCGATCTACGAACTCGGCGCCATCGTTGCCGGCGCAGCCGCCGGACGACTGGTGAGTTATGTCCCCTTGCGCACCAACATGGTGGTCGCCGCGCTGCTCTACGCAGCAGGCGCGCTGATATGCGCCACCTCGCCTTCCATGCCACTGTTCCTCGCCGGCCGCCTGATCGAAGGACTTGGCGGCGGTGCGCTGGTGTCGCTGGCCTTCGTCTCGGTCGAACGACTGTTCTCGCGCGCCATCTGGCCGCAGCTTTTCGGCATCATGTCGGCGATCTGGGGCGTCGCCGCCTTCAGCGGACCATTGCTCGGCGCGATCATGACCGAGCTGTTGTCATGGCGCTGGGCCTTCGGCATCTTTACTCTCGGCGGCACTGCCATGGCGCTGGCAAGCTTCATCGTGCTCGACACGCCGCAGGCGACGAAACCCAAGACGAGCACGGGCAAGGCGCCGCCCTTCCCGTTCGCGGCCCTTGGCTGCCTTGCCGTCGCCGTGGTGTTGATTGCCTCGGCCGGCGTCGACATCGCCTTGCTGCGCTCTTCGCTGCTGATGGCCTTCGGCCTGATAGGCCTGGTGCTGTTCTTCACCATCGACGCGCTGAAGCCGCGTTCGCGGCTGTTTCCGGCGCGGCTGTTCTCGTGGCGCACGCCGGTCGGCGCCGGCATGACCATGGTTGCCGCCTTTTCGGTGGCGACCTGTTCCTTCGGCGTCTACGGGCCGCTGTTGCTGACCAGTCTTCACGACATTCCGCTGCTGACCACCGGCTACATCATCGCCGCCGAATCGATCGCCTGGTCGATCCTGTCGATCCTGGTCGCCAACGCGCCGCCGCAGCGCGAGCGGCTGATCATCGTCGGCGGCGCGGTGATGATCGCGGCCGGCATCGCAGGCTTTGCGTATGCGATACCGCTGGGCTCCATTCCGCTGATCCTGATCTGCGCCCTGCTGCAAGGCGGCGGCTTCGGCGTGGCCTGGCCCTTCCTCACGCGCGTCATCGTGGCCTCCGCGCCGGAGGGCGAGCAGACCATCGCCTCGGCGGCGGTGCCGACCATGCAGCGCATCGGCTATGCCGTGGGCGCCGCACTCGCCGGCATCGTCGCCAACGCCAGCGGCTTTTCGCAAGGTCTGAACCACGACGCGGCGGCGAATGTCGCGTCGTGGTTGTTTCTTGCCTTCGTGCCGCTCGGCATTGTCGGCTGCCTCGCGGCCTTGCGGGTTTCCAGACCGCTTGGCCAGCCACGGGAAGCTATCGGCTAAAACCTGGCCTGCTCACTCGACCTCGCGCAGGCGGTAGCCGACGCCGGTCTCGGTGGTGATGTAGCGCGGCTGGTCGGGGCTCTTCTCGATCTTCTGCCTGAGCTGCCGCACATAGACCCTGAGATACTGCACGTCGGTCGAGTCGCCCCAGACCTGCTTCAACAGGAAATGATGGGTCAGCACCTTGCCGGCGTGCTGCACCAGCATGCGCAGGATGTCGTATTCCTTCGGCGAGAGCTTTACCTCCTTGCCCTCGACCTTGACGATGCGCTTGACCAGATCGACGCTGAGATCGCCGGTCTGGAAAATCGGCTTCTCGCCCTGCTGCTGGAACTTGTGGCGGAGCGCCACGCGAATGCGCGCCACCAGCTCATTCATGCCGAAAGGCTTGGTGACATAGTCGTCGGCGCCGAGTTCCAGGGCCTGGACGATGCCGGCCTCGTCGGTCCGGCTGGACAGGATGACCACTGGAATGTCGAGACCATCGTCGCGCCATTTGCGCAGCAGTTCATGGCCGCTCATGCCGGGCAGCCCAAGGTCGAGCAGGACGAGGTCCGGCTTCTCCGCCTCCATCAGCTCGATCGCCACCTTCGCGTTCGGCGCCTCGCTGACCGCATAACCTTGGCTGCCGAGCCCGACGCGCAGCAGCTTGCGGATCGGCGGCTCGTCATCGACGACCAATATTCTGACGTTCGAGTTTGTCATGCCAGGTCACCCACATCGTGGTCGTCGGTATTCGAAGCGTCGAAATTGGGCGGATTTGCCGGCCTGGGCATTTTGATGGTGAACACCGCGCCCGAACCGTCGGTCCGGTTTGCCGCCATGATCGTGCCACCCATCGCTTCGACGAAGCCGCGGCAGATCGACAGGCCGAGCCCCGTACCGGCGCGGATCTGGTCGCCCTTGCGCACTCGATAGAACGTGTCGAAAATCCGTTCCAGATCGCCGGGAGGAATGCCTGGCCCTTCATCCATGATTTGCAGCAGGACGGAGCCATTGTCGGTCCAACCCTGCATGCGAATCGTCGAGCCTGCCGGGGCATATTTCGCCGCATTGTCGAGAAGATTGAACAACGCTTGCTCGAACAGCACCGGGTCGACCTTCAACATCGGCAAATCCTTGGGGATGTCGGTCTCGATCTTGTGCTCGCCAATGATTTTCCTGGCCCTTTGCAAGGCGGAGCCGACGATGTCGCCGACATAGTGAAAGGCGTAGTTCGACTCCATCGCGCCGGACTCGATCTTGGTCATGTCGAGCAGATTGGCGATGAAGCGGTTCAACCGCTCGGATTCGTCCAGCACCGTCGACAGCAGTTCGGCCCGGTCCGGTTCGGGAAGCGCGACTGAAAAATCCCGCAGCGTGCCAGCCGCGCCCATGATGGCAGCGAGCGGCGTTTTCAGATCATGGGAAATGGAGGTGAGCAGCGCCGAGCGCAGCCTGTCCGCCTCGGCCGCGAGCTTGGCACGGTCGACGTCGGCAACCAATTGAATACGTTCGATGGCGACCGCCGCCTGGTCGGCCAGTGCGTCAAGCAGCCGCTGCTGCTCGGGCGTCAGCAGCGGACCCTGCTTGTCGTTGTCCAGGCCGACGACCCCGATGGCCGTGCGCCCCGTCCGCAAGGGCAAATAGAGGCGCTTGGCGCCTGGAAGCGTGTCGGCGCCGCGACCCGCGGCACGATTGTGCTCCCAGGCCCAGCGGGCGGCGGCGATGTCGGCTTCGGCCAGCGTGTCGTCGGGCGGATAGCCGGCCTTGACGGTGATGGTCCCGTCTTCCGGCAAAAGCAGCACCACCCGCAGCTTCAGCATCGAGGCGATCTGGAAGGCCGTGGCCCAAAGGACGTCGTCGAGCGTGCCGGCGCCGGCGAGCTTCTTTGAAAAGAGGTAGATGTCTTCCGTGGCCCGCGCCCGCGAGCGGGCGGCGACCGCCTGGCGCTGCACGCGCGCCGTCAGATTGCTGGCGATGACCGCAACGACGAGAAAGACGCCAAGCGCGACGATGCTCTCCGGATCCCGGATCGTCAGCGTATAACGAGGCTCCAGGAAGAAATAATTGAAAGCAAGGGCGCTGGCGAAACAAGCGTACAGAGCCGGCCACAGACCGCCGGTTACCGCCGATGCCAGTACGCCGATGAGAAGAATGATCGCCAGGTTGCGAACGTCGAGAAACTGGTCGAGAACGACGGCGAAGGCGAGCGAACCGATGACAAAGGCCGTGGCCTTGAGATAGGGCCAGATCTCGAACTGCCACTGCTCGTCCGCCGCCTTGACACTCCTCGACGTCACCTCGGCGTTGCGTTCGGTTCCTGAAATGACATGGACGCTGATGTCACCGGCGTTGCGGATGAGATCGTAGGTGAGCGAGCCTTCGATCAATTCCCGCCAGCGCGACCGGGTCGGCCTGCCGACCACGATATGGGTGAAATTGTTCGCCGTCGCATGGCGAACAATGTCCTGCGCGATGTTCTGACCGGGAATGGTGGTCACCTCGGCGCCGAGCTGTTCGGCAAGCCGCAGGTTCGTAGCGAGCCGATCCTTGTCCGCTTCGGGCATGCTGGCCGAGCGAGGGCTGTCGACATGCAGCGCCGTCCACGGGGCACGGAGCCGGTCGGCCAACCTGCGCGCGTAGCGAATACGCGCCGCCCCGCCCGGACGCGCGTCGACGCAGACGAGTACCCTTTCCCCCGCAGCCCACGGTCCAGGAATGGCGTGGGCCTGCATATGGATCAGCAACTGGTCGTCGACGCGCTGCGCGGTGCGGCGCAGCGCCAGCTCCCTGAGCGCCGTCAGATTGCCCGGCGAGAAATAGTTCTCGATCGCGCGCTGCGCGGTGTTGGGGAAATAGACCTTGCCTTCCTCGAGCCGCTTGATCAGGTCGTCGGGAGTGAGATCGATGATCTCGACATCGTCGGCCTGGTCGATGATGGAATCGGGAACCGTCTCGCGAACCCTGACCTTGGTGATCTGGGCGACAACGTCGTTCAGGCTTTCGACATGCTGGATGTTGAGCGTCGTGTAGACGTCGATGCCGTGCGTCAGGATTTCCTGGACGTCGAGATAGCGCTTGGGATGGCGGCTGCCGGGCGCATTGGTGTGGGCGAGTTCGTCGACAAGAACCAGCGCCGGGCGCCGGGCGAGGATGGCGTCGATGTCCATCTCGTCGAGGATGCGCCCCTTGTAGTCGACCTTGCGGCGGGCAATGACCTCATAACCCTCGACCAGGGCCAGTGTCTCCTTGCGCCCATGCGTCTCGACGACACCGATCACCACATCCACGCCGTCGGTCAGCCTGGCGCGGCCCGACATCAGCATCTCATAGGTCTTGCCTACGCCGGGAGCGGCACCCAGGAATATCCGCAGCCGGCCGCGACCTTCCCGCTCGGCATGGTCAAGCAGTGCGTCGGGAGAAGGTCTGGCGTCGTTGTTTCTGTCGTCCGGCATCGGGACCGATCATGGATGGCGCCGGAGATACTGTCGATCCCCAGCCCGCACCATTCACTGTTTCGCGGCGTCCAGCGCAAGGTTGAGACCGAGCACATTGACCACCGGTTCGCCCATGAAGCCGAGTTCCCTGCCCTCGACCTGACTGTCGACAAGCGCCTTGACCTTGGCTTCATCGATCCCCCTGGCCTTGGCCACCCTGGCGACCTGGAAGTAGGCTGCTTTGGGACTGATATCGGGATCGAGGCCACTGCCGGACGTCGTCACCAGGTCCATCGGGACGGGCTGGTTCGGATTCTCCGCCTTCAGTCTTTCCGCATCGCCCTTGATGCGGTCGATCAGCTTGGGATTGGTCGGGCCGAGATTGCTGCCGCTCGAAGCGGCGGCGTTGTAGCCGTCGCCGGCGGCCGAGGGGCGGCCATGGAAATACTTGTCGCTGGCAAAGCCCTGGCCGATCAGTTCGGAGCCGATAACCTTGCCATCCTTCTCGATCAGGCTGCCATTGGCCTGGCGCGGGAAGATCGCCTGGGCGATGCCGGTCATGCCGATCGGATAGATCAGGCCGGTCAGGACCGTGAAGAAGACGATCATGATGATCGCGGGTCTTAGCTGGGTGAGCATGGAGATGTTCCTCAAAGCAATTCCAGGAAAAGTGTGAAGCGGTTTTCCGTCCGGAATTGCGTTAAAACAAAGAGTTAAGCGAGGCCAAGCGCGGTGACGATCATGTCGATCGCCTTGATGCCGACGAACGGCACGATGAGGCCGCCGAGGCCGTAGACGAGAAGATTGCGGCTGAGCAGCGCGCCGGCGCCAATGGCGCGGTATTTGACGCCCTTCAGCGACAGCGGGATCAGCGCGATGATGATCAGCGCGTTGAAGATGATGGCCGACAGGATGGCGCTTTGCGGCGTCGCCAGATGCATGACGTTGAGTGCCTGCAGCGGGCCGGTCGTCTGTCCCGGTGCGACGTAGAAGACGGCGAACATCGCCGGAATGATGGCGAAATACTTGGCCACATCGTTGGCGATCGAGAAGGTTGTCAGCGAACCCCGCGTCATCAAGAGCGCCTTGCCGATCTCGACGATCTCGATCAGCTTGGTCGGGTCACTATCGAGGTCGATCATGTTGCCGGCCTCGCGGGCGGCAACCGTGCCGGTGTTCATGGCGACGCCGACATCGGCTTGTGCAAGGGCGGGTGCATCGTTGGTGCCGTCGCCGCACATGGCCACCAGCTTGCCCTTGGCCTGTTCGTCGCGGATCAGCTTCAGCTTGTCCTCCGGTGTGGCCTGAGCGAGGAAGTCGTCGACGCCGGCTTCCGCGGCGATCGCCGCCGCCGTCATCGGATTGTCACCGGTGATCATCACCGTGCGGATGCCCATGCGGCGCAGTTCGGTGAAACGCTCCCTGATGCCGCCCTTGACGATGTCCTTGAGGTGGACGACGCCGAGCAGGCGCCCGTCGCGTTCGACCGCCAGCGGCGTGCCGCCGGACTTGGCGATCTCGTCGGCGATGGACTGGAGATCGCGGATGGATTCGCTGCTTGGGCGCGTGCCATGGGCGGCGGCTGCCGACTGGTTGACATGGGCAAGCACGGAATCGACGGCGCCCTTGCGCACCGATGAACCATCGATGTCGACGCCGCTCATACGGGTCTGCGCTGTGAAGGGCACGAAAGTGGCGTGCAGCGTTGCCATGTCGCGGGCGCGGATGGCGTATTTCTCCTTGGCCAGCACGACGATGGAGCGGCCTTCCGGCGTCTCGTCGGCGAGCGAGGCAAGCTGGGCCGCGTCGGCCAGTTCCTGTTCGGTGACGCCCTTGACCGGGCGAAACTGCGTCGCCTGGCGGTTGCCTAGTGTGATCGTGCCGGTCTTGTCGAGCAGCAGCGTGTCGACGTCGCCTGCGGCTTCCACGGCGCGGCCCGACATGGCCAGCACGTTGAATCGCACCAGACGGTCCATACCGGCGATGCCGATGGCCGAAAGCAGCGCGCCGATCGTGGTCGGGATCAAGGTGACGAACAGCGCCACCAGAACGGTCACCGAGATATAGCCGCCCGAGTAGGAGGCAAAACTCGGGATCGTCGCGGTGGCCAGCACGAAGATCAGCGTCATGCCGACGAGCAGGATGTTGAGCGCGATCTCGTTCGGCGTCTTCTGGCGCTCGGCACCTTCGACCAGTGAGATCATGCGGTCGAGGAAGGTATGGCCGGAGGCGGCGGTGATGCGGACGCGGACCCAGTCGGACAGCACCTGGGTGCCACCGGTGACCGCCGAACGGTCGCCACCGGATTCGCGAATGACCGGCGCGGATTCGCCCGTGATCGCAGCCTCGTTGACCGAAGCAACGCCTTCGATCACTTCGCCGTCGGACGGGATGATGTCGCCGGCCTCGACCAGCACGGCATCGCCGACCTTGAGGCTGGTGCCGGGCACGAGTTTGTATTTGGTGCGGTCTTCACCGGTCAAAAGCTTGGCCTGGGTCTCGGTGCGTGCCTTGCGCAGCGANACGAGTTTGTATTTGGTGCGGTCTTCACCGGTCAAAAGCTTGGCCTGGGTCTCGGTGCGTGCCTTGCGCAGCGAATCCGCCTGCGCCTTGCCGCGGCCTTCTGCGACCGCTTCGGCGAAGTTGGCGAACAGCACGGTAAACCAAAGCCAGATGATGATCTGCAGCGTGAAGCCGAGATTGCCGCCTCCGGTGACCAGGTCCTTGACGAACAGCACCGTGGTGAGCGCCGAGACGACGGCAACGACGAACATCACCGGGTTCCTGGCCAGCGTGCGCGGATCGAGCTTGCGGAAGGCGCCGCCAATGGCGGGAACCAAGATGCGGGCATCCATGATGCTGGCTGATTTCGAGTTGCTCATTTTGAAGCTCCGGCTTCGGTGTTGTTGGACGGCACCCGATGATTGGATGCCGAAAGGAAATGCGGCGGCCTGTAGGCCAGCAGCCAGAGGACGAGCATGACTGCCGCAAGGCCGAGAAACGTCGACAGGGTCGGGAAAGGAGGAGGTCTCTCCTCCTTTCCGTGATCGTCCCTGTGGCCGACCTTGCGGCGCATGGCATTGAACCAGGACATGACGGTCTCAGAAGGTCTGCCCGTGAGCCATCGCCAGGTGCTCGATGATCGGCCCGACGGCGAGCGCCGGGAAGAAGGTGAGGCCACCGACGATCAGGATGACGCCGACCAGCAGCCCGACGAACAGCGGGCCATCGGTCGGGAAGGTGCCGGCGGAAGCCGGAACCGTTTTCTTCGCCACCAGCGAGCCGGCAATGGCCAGCGCCGGAATGATGACCAGGAAGCGGCCCATCAGCATGCCGATGCCGATCGTGATGTTGTACCAGGGCGTGTTGCCGCTGAGGCCGCCAAAGGCCGAACCGTTGTTGGCCGCCGCCGAAGTGTAGGCATACAGAACCTCGGAGAAGCCGTGCGGGCCGGCATTGCCCATCGACGCCACGCCGGTCGGCAGCACGACGGCGATGGCCGTGAAGATCAGCATCGCCAGCGGCAGGCATAGTATGGCCAACATAGCCATCTTGACCTCCTTGGCCTCGATCTTCTTGCCGAGATATTCGGGCGTGCGGCCGACCATCAGGCCGGCAATGAAGACGGCAACGACGATGTACATCAGGATGCCGTAGAGACCCGCGCCGACACCGCCGACGATGACTTCGCCAAGCTGCATGTTGATGATCGGGATCATGCCGCCGAGCGCGGTGAACGAGCCGTGCATGGCGTTCACCGCGCCGCAGGAAGCGGCCGTGGTGATGACGGCAAACAGCGCCGACAGGGCGGTGCCGAAACGCGTCTCCTTGCCCTCCATGTTGCCGCCGTCGATGCCCAGCGCATGCACCAGCGGGTTGCCGGCGGCTTCCGCCCAATAGCAGATGGCGACACCGGCGATGAACATGACGCCCATGGCCGAGAGGATCGCCCAGCCCTGGCGCTGGTTGCCGATCATGCGGCCGAAGACATTGGTCAAGGCGGCGCCGATGGCGAAGATCGACACCATCTGGATCAGGTTGGAGATCGCGTCGGGGTTCTCGAACGGGTGCGCGGCATTGGCGTTGAAGAAACCACCGCCATTGGTGCCGAGCATCTTGATGGCCACCTGCGAAGCGACCGGGCCGACGGCGATGGTCTGTTGCGCGCCTTCCAGCGTCGTGGCGTTGACGTAGGCGCCGAGCGTCTGCGGCATGCCGAGCCAGACATAGACCAGCGTCAGCACGATGCAGAACGGCAGAAGCAGATAGAGTGTGGAGCGGGTCATATCGACCCAGAAATTGCCGATCGACTTGCCGGAGGCCCGTGCAAAGCCGCGGATCAGCGCGATGGCGATGGCAATGCCGGTGGCCGCCGAAACGAAGTTCTGCACCGTCAGCCCGGCCATCTGCACGAGATAGGACATCGTGCTCTCGCCACCATAGTTCTGCCAGTTGGTGTTGGTCATGAAGCTGGCGGCGGTGTCGAAGGCCAGCCCTGGTTCAACCGCTGTCATGCCGGCAGGATTGTAAGGCAGGCTGCCCTGCAGACGCTGCAGGGCATAAAGCGCCAGGAAGCCGGCGAGGTTGAAGAGCAGCAGGGCGACCGCGTAGGTGGTCCAGTGCTGTTCCTCGCGTTCGCTGGTTCCGCAGATACGATAAAGCCCGCGCTCAAGCGGGCGAAGGACCGGCGAAAGCAGCGTGCGGTCGCCGTTGAAGACGCGGTGCATGTAGCCGCCGAGCGGCTTCACCAGCAATATGACGATCCCGCAATAGACCAGGATCTGTATCCAACCGTTCAGTGTCATGGCTGTGGGCTTTCCGTGCCTTCAGAAGCGTTCTGGACGAACGAGGGCGTATGTCAGGTAGGCGAGCAGGAACAGCGTAACGCCGCCACCGAGAATATAGTCGATGATCATTTTTTCAGCCTCGCTCTAGAGCGCGTCACAAGCTTTGATGTAGGCGAAACAAAAGGCGAAGAACAAAATTCCGATCCCGATAACGGCTATATCCATTGTGTTTATTCCTTTTGTTCTTTTGCACTTTGCGAATTTGACAGGAGAGTTCGCAATATATCGGAAGTGGCCCGTCGCATCTTTGGCGACGGAACCGGTTGTGTTTTCTGAAAGGAATATGGACCCGATCGCCATAAAGGTTCGAGACAGGGCGCAGTGGAAAGAAATAGGAATGTCATAAAGATTTTTGCGCGGGCTCTTCCCAACACTCCACCCAGGCATTGTCGCCCAAGGCACACGGCCAACCACAGGATTGCGATTTCCTTGCGAGCTGCCGGAAACGGGAAAGCCCGGCTGGGGGCCAGCCGGGCTTTCTATGGTGGTATGGCTTCAGCCGCCACGGGGAACATCAATCTTCAGGCGGCGTAGCCGCCATAACCACGCGCAACGGCGTGCACGCCCGCCACCGGCTCGAGGTCCGGCCACAGGATGCCCGCGGCTTGCGCGAATTCGAGCAACGCCCGGCGCGCCTGCTCGACGCTCACATAACCTGGAACGGCCAGATCACATGCCTTCACCGCATTTCGGTAGAGCGGGCCGCGGCGGGAGGTGGTCCAATTGGTGAGGAAATCGTGCATTTCGGCCAGCGAGGCAATCTCGCGCTTGAAGCCGAGGCCGACCGACAGTGCGACCGGTGAATGAAACAGCTTGTCGTGCATGAAGCGGGCTCCTGGTTTTTTCGCGCGCTTGGAGAGATATCCGGGCGGGTCCGCGAACGGGACGCCGTGAAACGCGCGGAGCGGCAGGAGGTTCCAGACTTAGGTCTTGGCGGTTTTTTGTGCCTGGTCGGCGAAATCATCAATTTTACAGCGCAACTGTCGGGTGCCGGACGCTCAATGGCTCCGCGACCCACTTGGCGACGGCAGGCTTTCCGGAATCCCGAAGGAGCCATCGAGATCGCTTGCCGCCTTGAGGCTTACGCCTTCTTCACGAACTCCGTCTTGAGCACCAGGCCTTTCACTTGCTTGGTGTTGCATTCGATCTCGCCGGGATTGCCGTTCAGCCGGATGGCCTTCACCAACGTGCCGCGCTTGATCGTCTCCGAAGTGCCTTTGACTTTGAGGTCTTTGATCAGCGTGACGGAATCGCCGTCATTCAATTGAGCGCCATTGCTGTCGCGCACGAGTACATCGTTCGGCATGCCATCTCCTGTGATTTGGATCCCACTACCAGATCAGGTGAGAATCCCAAAACCGATGACGACCGCCGACAACCTGCTCGATCTCCGCCACCATGCGTGAATCCATCGCCTGCCGCATCTCGGCTTCCGGTCTGCGCCATCTAGCGGATTGGTATTTCGATAGCTACGCCGGCTCGTCGTCCGGATGGCCAAGCTCGCAGAACCACCCGCCCAGATACTTCACCGATGGCGCCTTGGGATCCGGAATCTGCGTCTTCGCCTCGACCGCTGCGCGGAACGGCTCGGCACTATCCTGCGGAGAAAACCCCAGATGGTTGGCGCCGCTGTTGTCGACCGTTTTCACCTTGTTGTCGGAAAGGCCGAAGGAGATCGTATGGCCGACGCGCGGCGCGGTGAGAGCTGCCTCGACCAGACGCACACAGTCGGCGAAGGAGAGGTATGACCATAGCATGCGACGGTCCGCCGGTTCGGGGAAGGATGAAAAGATGCGCAGGCACGCCGTCTCGATGCCGAACTTGTCCCAGTAAAGCCGGCTCAGGCTCTCGACGAAGTTCTTCGACACGCCATAGAGGCTGTCGGGACGGACCGGCACGTCGACGCCGATATGCGCCTCGACCTCGTGATAGCCGACGGCATGTACGGAGGAGGCATAGATGACTCGTTTCACGCCGTGTTTCCGGGCGCCCTCGTAGATGTGATAGGAGCCGCGGATGCTGGAGTCCAGGATGGTTTGCCATTCGCATTCGAGTGGTGCGCCGCCGAAATGCACGATCGCGTCGCAATCCTTGGTGGCGGCAATCGTCGCCTCCATATCGGCGAGGTCGAAGACCGCTTCTTCCTCGTGTGGAGCAAGATCGCCGAACGGTTCGCGGCCTGCCAGGCGGATCGTTTTTGCCAGCGGCACCAGCCCCTTTCGCAGTTCCGAACCGAGGCGGCCGGCCGCGCCGGTGATCAGGATGCGTTCGTAATGCGGCATGATCTACTCCACTTGCGCGACGGCGGCGTTGATGCGCGCGATCGCTTCGGTCAGCACCTCTTCGCCGGTCGCGGTCGAGATGCGGAAATAGGGTGAAAGTCCATAGGCGGCGCCCGGCACCGAGGCCACGCGCCCTTCGTTCAGGAGATAATTCGCCACTGCCGTGTCGTCCTCGAGCACGACGCCTTTTGGGGTCCTGCGGCCGATCAGGCTGGCGCAGCCAATATAGGCATAGAAGGCGCCTTCCGGTGGCGAAAGCGTAAGACCGTTGATTCGCCTGATGCCGTCGACGACAAGGTCGCGGCGCGCCTCGAACGCCTGCCGAAAGCGTGCCACCTCGTCCTGAGGGCCGTTGAGCGCGGCCACCGTCGCCGCTTGCGCGATCGAGCAGACGGACGTGCAGGACTGGCTCTGGATGGTCGCCATCGCCCTGGTGAGCGGCGCCGGCCCGGCGGCATAGCCGACACGCCACCCGGTCATCGCATAGGATTTGGAGACGCCGTTGACGATCAGGGTGCGGTCCCTGAGTTCCGGGCAAGCCTTGCCGAAGGAGACGAAGTCGCGTCTGTCGAACAGGATGTGCTCGTAAATCTCGTCGGAAAGCACCAGCACCTGCGGATGCCTTGCCAAAACCGCTCCGAGTGCCCGCAGGTCCGATTGCGAATATATGGCGCCGGAGGGGTTGCCGGGCATGTTGAGGAACAGCCATTTCGTCCTTGGCGTGATGGCTTTTTCGAGCAACTCCGGCGTCAGCCGGAAGCCCGAAGTTTCCGGGCACTCGATAACGACAGGCGTGCCGCCGAGCAGCTTCACCATCTCGGGATAGGAAACGAAGTAGGGCGCCGGCAGGATCGCTTCGTCACCAGACTCCAGCGTCGCCATCAGCGCGTTGAAGATGATCTGCTTGGCGCCATTGGCCACGACGACGTCGTCCGCCGTGTAGTCCAGTCCGTTTTCGCGGCGGAACTTGCCGGCCACGGCTTCGCGCACCTCGGCCGTGCCGGCGGCACCCGTGTATAGCGTCTGGCCGGCCTTCGCGGCAAAATGCGCCGCTTCGATGATGTGGCTCGGTGTCGGGAAATCCGGCTCGCCCAAGCCAAGATCGATCACGTCGACGCCCTTGGCGCGCAGGGCCTTGGCTGCTTGCGAAGCAGCCATGGACGCCGAAGGCTTCACCGCAGACAGGCGCGAGGCAATGTAGCTCATTTGCCGTTCTCCGAAATGTATTCCTTGGAGCGGTCGTTCGCCCGCGCCTCGGTGCTGCGCTTGGACGGATCGCCATAGCCGCCACCGCCCGGCAATTGGAGGATCAGCCGACGGCCGGCCGGAACATGCTGCCAGCCTTTGGGCCGCATCTGCGTGCCATCGTCCAGCCTGACCACGCCGGCCACTCCAGGCCCGCCGCCGTTGCGCCCGTGGGCGGGATGATTGACGCGGTCGAACATGGCCGAAAAGTCGAATTCATGGCCCTCGATCGCCTCGATTTCGATAACCTGCCCGAGCCCGCCGCGGAACTCGCCGTCGCCGCCGGAATCGGGCCGCAGCTCCTTGCGCCAGATGACGATCGGGCCGGTGTGCTCCGTTGCCTCGATCGGCATCGTATGGACGCCGGAGGGGAAGGCCGTCGCCGACAATCCGTCGAGACCGGGGCGCGCGCCCATGCCGCCGGAATTGAACATCAGCACCTCGGCGCGGCGGCCCGAACCGCCGGAGACCGGCCGAACCGAGATATGGATGTTCCACAGTGCGCCGGCGCCCTCGGCAAGGATCTTGCCGGGCATCGCCTTGGCAATCGCGCCGAGCACCAGATCGGGAACCATGTGGCCGAAGATGTGCCTGAGCGCCACCGGCGCCGGCCGCACGGCGTTCAGGATGTTGACCGGAGACGACACGGTGAAGAAGGCGAGCGACGCGGCATTGTTAGGAATATCGGGCGCCACCACGCATTTCAACGCGTAGCAGGCATAGGCCTTGCTGTAGATGATCGGGCAGTTGATGCCCCATCGGCTCATCGGGTCGGTACCGGTGAAATCGACCTCGATGCCGGCGTCCCGAACCGTGACGGTCGCCGCGAGCTTCACCGGCTTGTCGTAGCCGTCGGTCACCAGCGCGTTCGACCAGCTGCCTTTGGGCATCGCCTTGATGCGTTCGACCATGGCGTCGCGGGTGCGCGAGAAGATGAACTCGCCAAGCCCGTCCAGCGATGCCAGGCCGATCTCCTTCATCATGTCGATGAGGCGTCGGTGGCCGACTTCGTTGCAGGCGGCGAGTGAATAGAAATCGCCGACGACCTGGTTCGGCTCGCGGACGTTGGCGCGCAGGATCCTGACGAGATCGAAATTGACCTTGCCCTTCTCCGCGAACTTCATGATCGGGATCTGGATGCCTTCCTCGTAGACCGACTTGCCGTCAGCGCCGAAGCCGCGCCCACCGACATCGACCACATGCGCCGTGCAGGCGAAGAACGCAACCAATTCGCCGTTCAGGAACGACGGCGACACCATGGTGATGTCGTGCAGGTGGCCCGTGCCCAACCAGGGGTCATTGGTGACGTAGGTGTCGCCCTCGAACATGGTTTCGCGCGGGATTTCATTCATGAAATGCAGCACCGCCTCGGCCATGGTGTTGACATGGCCGGGCGTTCCCGTCACCGCCTGTGCCAGCATCTGGCCGCGGGGATCGAACACGCCCGCCGACAGGTCGCCGGATTCGCGCACCGATGTCGAGAAAGCCGTGCGCAGCAAGGTGAGGGCCTGCTCCTCGACCACCGAGATCAACCGGTTCCACATAACCTGCATGCGGATTTCACTGATGTCGCTCATGCCTGGCTGCCTTTGCGGATCAGAAGGATTGCGCCGTCGCTCTGGATGACGGCGTCGAAGCTCGTGGTGACGACGGTGGACGTCTCGCGTTCGACGATGATGACCGGGCCCGCCACCCGATCGCCGGTGCACAGCCCCTCCCGTTCGACGATGCCATAGGTCCGTGGCGCACCGCTGGCCGGATCGAACACCGCGCGGCTTGTTGCCGGCTGAGTGGTCCGCTTGCCGGTGATCAGCTCGTGCCTGGCGACAGCAGGCCGGACATCCGTCGCCTTCACGGACCAGGTGACGATCTCGATTTCCAGGCCGGCAAGTCCTTCGATGGCGCGGCCGAAGAAGCGTTGGTAATTCGCCTGGAACAAATCCTCGAGCGTGGTTGCGGCATCGTTGCCGAACGGCACGTCCGGCAGCGGCACGGGGATTTCCCAGCCCTGGCCGGCGTAGCGCATGAAGGCGGTGATTTCGCATGTGATCGTACCGTTGGCCCCTGCCCGCACGAAGCTTTCGGCTGACACTTTGAGGTCGTCGAGCAAAGCATTGGCCTCGGCCGGCTTGAACTGCGACAGCCGCGTCAGCCGGGATGCCAGGGCTTCGTAGCCGAACGGAGCCTTGAGGAAGCCGATCGCCGATCCGACGCCCGCGCCCTTGGGGACGATGCACTGGTCGATGCCGAGTTTCTCGCAAAGCCTTGCGGCGTGAAGCGGGGCCGCGCCACCGAAGGCGATCATCACGTTGTCGGAAATGTTTTTGCCGTTTTCGACGGCATGGACGCGGGCGGCATTGGCCATGTTTTCGTCCACCACCTCGCAGATGCCGAAGGCCGTCGCCATGGCATCGAGCGACAGGCGTTCGCCGACATCGCGCAGGATCGCCTGTTCGGATGCGGACGTGTCCAGCCTGATGGCGCCGCCGGCGAAATTGTCGGGATCGAGCTTGCCGAGCACCAGGTCGGCATCTGTGATGGCCGGGCGCCTGCCGCCGCGGCCGTAGCAGGCCGGGCCAGGTTCCGATCCGGCACTTTCGGGACCGGTCTGGATGCGGCCCATGGCGTCGACCCAGGCGATCGAGCCGCCGCCGGCGCCGATCTCGATCATCTCGATCACGGGAATGGAGATCGGCATGCCGGAACCTTTGCAGAAGCGATAGGTACGCGCCACTTCGAAGGTTCTGGCGGTGCGTGGCGCATAATCCTCGATCAGGCAGATCTTTGCAGTGGTGCCGCCCATGTCATAGGAGACGACCTTTTCCAGGCCGAATCGCCTGGCGATGTCGGCGGCGAAGATGGCGCCGCCGGCCGGGCCGGACTCGACGAGGCGCACGGGAAATTCCGAGGCCGTCTCCACCGAGATCAGACCGCCGCCCGAATGGATCATGAAGACCGGGCACTCGGCGCCCATCTCCTTCAAGCGGGTCTGGAAACGCGCGAGATAGTCCGCCATCTGCGGCCGCACATAGGCGTTGGCGCAGACCGTGTTGAAGCGTTCGAACTCGCGCATCTGCGGCGAGACTTCGGCGCTGATCGAAATCGGGATGGTAAGCTTGCGGGACAGGATAGCGCGTGCCCGGCGCTCATGATCAGGGTTGGTGTAGGCGTGGATGAAGCCGATCGCCACGGAGCCGAAGCCGCCGGCCCCGATCCGGTCGGCAATGCCTTCCAGGGCGGCTTCGTCGAGCGGCTGAAGCTCCTGGCCTTCCGCGCCGATCCGGCCCTTTACCGTGAAACGGTGCTCGCGCGGGATTAGCGGCGCCGGCAGCTGCAGGTCGAGGTCATACTGCTCGAAGCGGTTTTCCGTACGCATCTCGATGACATCGCGGAACCCTTCGGTGGTGACCAGCGCGGTCCTGGCGCCACGGCGTTCGATGAGCGCATTCGTCGCCAGCGTCGTGCCGTGGATGATGATGCCGATCTCGGCAAGCGCGATACCGGCATCGCGCGTGACGACGGCAATGCCGTCCAGGATCGCCTGCTCGGGCGCCGCATAATTGGTCAACACCTTGGTGGAGAAGATCGTTCCCCTGAGGTCGAGCGCGACGTCGGTGAACGTGCCGCCGATGTCCGCGCCGAGACGGATGTCGTCTTTGGAGGTCATGCCTTGGCCTTCTGGGAAGCGAGCGCGGCGTCACGCATCTGGGAAAGGGTCTGTCGGGGCGTCAGCGCTTCGGGAGATATGGCGATGTCGAGGACCGCTCCCGTCACGGATCCGAGCGCCCGATCGAACGCCGCCGCGAAATCGCGCGTCGCCTCGATCCGCTCGGCATGGAAGCCATAGGCCTTTGCCAGTGTCACGAAATCAGGGTTTTCGAGCGACGTGCCCGAAACGCGCGCCGGATAGTGGCGCTCCTGATGGGCGCGGATCGTGCCGTAGATGCCGTTGTTGAGGATCAGCACGATCGGCTGCGCGCCAGCCTGCATGGCGGTTCCGAGTTCCTGGCAATTCATCTGGAAGTCGCCGTCGCCGGCAAAGCAGACGACCGTGCGTTCTGGAAACGCAACCTTGGCGGCAATTGCCGCCGGCAGGCCGTAGCCCATGGCGCCAGACTGCGGGGCGAGCAGCCGTGCGTCCGGCCCGAACTTGAAGAACTTGTTCGGCCAGACGGTGAAATTGCCGGCGCCGTTGGTGAGAATGACGTCGGGAGGCAGGTTTTCGCGCAGCCAGGCGCTGACCTCCACCATGTCCACCGGGCCGGGCTGGACGGGCGCGCCGAATGTCCCTTCATAGGCTTTGCGGGCCGTCGCGCGCCAGTCCGCCCAGCCGCCTTTGACGGGCGTCAACGCCCGGGCGAAAGCGTTCGGCCCGGCATGGATACCGATGGCCGGCACATAGATCTTGCCGATCTCGCGATCGGAGCCATGGGCATGGATCAGTTTCTGGCGCGGCAACGGCACGGACAGCAGCGTATAGCCGTCCGTGGTCATCTCGCCGAAACGCACATTGACGGCCAGGATCACGTCGGCGTCGCGGAGCAGGGCTTTGACATGCGCCACCATGCCGACGCCGGCCTCGCCGACAAAGACCGGCGAATGGTTGTCGAACTGGTCCTGATAGCGAAAGGCCGCCACGACAGGGATGTCGGAAACCTCTGCGAAAGCCTGTAGCGCCGCGCGTCCGTCCACGGTCCAGTTGGCGCCGCCCATGAGCAGGACCGGCCTCTCGGCCTTGGCCAGCAGCCTGAAGGCCGAAGCGATCGCTTCCGGCGCCGGCGCCGGCTCGAAAATGGCCACCGGTGCGCTGAGCGGAGCCGCTTCGGTCATGGTGGTCAGCATGTCCTCGGGCAGCGCGACCACGACGGGACCAGGTCGTCCGGTCAATGCGGTCGTCCATGCCCGCGCCACAATCTCGGGCAGGCGCGCGACATCGTCGATCTCGACCGCCCATTTGGCGACCGTGCCGAACACCGCCCGGTAGTCGATTTCCTGAAAGGCTTCGCGGCCCTTCATGTCGGTGCCGACCTGGCCGACGAACAGGATCATCGGCGAACTGTCCTGCATGGCCGTGTGAACGCCGATGCTGGCGTTGGTGGCGCCTGGGCCGCGCGTCACGAAACAGATGCCTGGCGAGCCGGTAAGCTTGCCGTAGGCCGAGGCCATGAACGCCGCGCCGCCTTCATTGCGGCAAAGCGTGTAGTCCAGCTTTCCCTGCGTGTCGTGCAGCGCGTCCAGGACGGCCAGATAACTTTCTCCGGGCACGCCGAAGCTCCTGGTCGCGCCAAGCCCGATCAGGCACTCGACGAGAAGGCGGCCGCCATTGCGGATCATGCTTCGACATCCTCACTTTGGCGGCAGGTCGATCGAGCCTGCCTTCGGTTCATAGGTGCACGCAGGCGGTTCGGGGCGAAATCAAGAAATGCCGTCTATTCGAAAGTTTTTCTTTGCCGAGCAGCGTGCACCAGCACGCCCGGATTCATCGTTCCCCGTGGATCGAATGCATCCTTGAGCCGCGCCATGAGTTCGCGCTCCAACGGACTGCGGTTTCGGTCGGCCATGGCGACCTTGGCGCGGCCAAGTCCATGCTCGGCCGCGAAACTGCCGCCCATTTCCGTGGCGAGCGACGATAGCGCCTCGGCGAACCGCCCGGCCTTGCCGTCAAAATCGGCGCGGCCTTCCGGCGGCGACAGATTGTAGTGGATGTTGCCGTCGCCGAGATGCCCGAACGGGTTTATCCGCACGCCGGGAAGAATGTCGTCGCAGATCTCTGCGCCGGCCTCGACGAAACGGGCGATAGCGCCCGGAGGCACCGAGATGTCGTGCTTCAGCTGCTCGCCTTCCAGCCTCTGTCCTTCCGGCTGCTCCTCTCGCAGCCGCCAGAATTGTGCGCGATGCGCGCCCGTCGCCGCCAATGCTCCGTCCAGCACCAGGCCTTGCTCCATCCCCCACTCCAGCGCCGAAGCCAGTATCTCGTCGAGTGGAACGCGGGGGACGGCCGATGCCAGTTCGACCAGCACATAGACCTCGCCGCGTGCCTCCAACTGGTAGGCTAGGTCGGGCAGGTGTTTGAGGGCCAGTCCCAGCCCGATGTCGGAGAAGAACTCGAGGCCGGTCAGGAATTCCCCCGCCTCGCCCCGCAGAAAGGTGCCGAACGAAACCGCGGCAGCGAAATCGGGCATGACGACAAGCGCGCTCGCCTGCCGCTGCGGCATCGGGTAGAGCCGCAGGATCGCCCGCGTCACGATGCCAAGCGTTCCTTCCGCGCCGCAATAGAGCTTGCGCAACTGGTAGCCGGCATTGTCCTTCTGCACCGCGCGCAGCCCGTTCCATATCGCCCCGTCAGGGGTCACGACCTCCAGGCCAAGCACGAGGTCTTGCATCATGCCATACCGGAATGCCTGGCTGCCGCCGGCATTGGTGCCGACCAGGCCGCCGATCCTGGCGCTGCCTTCCGCGCCGAGATGCATCGGAAACATCAGGCCGTGCGGTTCCAGCGCCTCGTGCAGCGCGGCAAGCACGGCCCCCGCCTCGATGAGGATCGAGCCGCTGTCCAAGTCCGGTTTGCCGATCGCCGTCATGCGCGAAAGCGAAACGATCACCGCATCCGGCCGATCGGCGACGGCGCCGCCGCAAAGCCCGGTGTTGCCGCCTTGCGGCACGACCGCCAGTCCGGCCGCATGGCATGCCTTTACGACACTGGCCACTTCGGAGGTGTCCGCAGGCCTGGCTACGCCCAGAGCCGCGACGCCGTAGCGATCGAGCGAATCGCGCTGATAGGGCCTGGCATCGCTGCCCGAAAGCCAGCCTTTCGGTCCGAGCATCTCGCGCAAGACGGTGACGGGATCAGTCACGGACATGGCTGCGGCCTGACGCGGGATCGTTGCATCGATCAGTGACCAAGCACTTGCGACAGGAACTGCCGCGTGCGCTCGTTGCGGGAAAAGGTGAAGAATTCATCGGGAGGCGCCTGTTCGACGATCTCGCCTCCATCCATGAAAATTACCCGGTCGGCAACCCGGCGCGCAAAACCCATCTCATGCGTGACGCAGATCATTGTCATGCCTTCGGAGGCGAGCGTGACTATGACGTCGAGCACTTCCGCGATCATTTCCGGGTCGAGCGCAGAGGTCGGCTCATCGAACAGCATGATCTCGGGCTGCATGCAAAGGGCACGCGCTATCGCGACCCGCTGTTGCTGGCCGCCGGACAACTGACCGGGATACTTCATCGCCTGTTCAGGAATGCGTACCTTCTCCAGATAGCGCCGGGCGGTCGCCTCGGCATCCGCGCGCGGCACCTTGCGCACGATCATGGGCGCGAGCATGCAGTTCTCCAGCACCGTCATGTGTGGAAACAGGTTGAAGTGCTGGAACACCATGCCGACTTCCCGCCTGATCCCGTCGATGTTGCCGACATCGTCGTTGAGCTCGGTGCCGAGCACGGTGATCCGGCCGCCATTGTGCTGCTCCAGACGGTTGATGCAGCGGATCATGGTGGACTTGCCGGAGCCGGACGGGCCGCAGACGACGATCCTCTCGCCGCGATCCACGGACAAGCTCACCTTTCGCAGCGCCTGGAATGTCCCGTAATATTTGTCGAGATTTTCGATCAGCACCGCGGGGCCGCTGGATCGGTTTCCTGAAATCACGTAAACGCCCCCTATCGTTCGCCGACCGACATACGGCGCTCGAGAAAAGCGCCATAGCGGGACAGGCTGAACACGAAGATGAAGTAGATGAAGGCGATGAAGGCATAGACCTCGACATAGGCGAAGCGCCACTCGCCGGTGCCGTAGGCGGCATTGCCGGAGGCCAGGATCTCGAAGAAGCCGACGATGATCACCAGCGAGGTTTCCTTGAACGAGATCACGAACTGGTTGATCGTCGCCGGCAGCGCATTGCGCATGGCCTGCGGTAGAAGAATGCGGCCGACGCGCTGCCAGTAGCGCATGCCAAGCGCCTTGGCTGCCTCTTCTTGCCCACTGGGAACGCCCTGCATCCCACCTCTGACGATCTCCGCCTGGTAGGCGGAAAAAAACAGGGCCGAGCCCAGGATCACCCGGTACAGCTTGTCGCCCACCAGCCATTGCGGCAGTGCGAACGGCAGCACGATGGCGAAGGTGAACAGGATCGAGATCAGAGGCAATGAACGCACCCCGTCGATGATGAGGCCGGTGGTGCGGGAAATCCATGGCAGGCCGGAGCGGCGCAGCAGCGCCAGGCAGATTGCCAGCGGGAAGCCGATCAGGCAGGTGGTCACGAAGATGAACAGGGTCAGCGCCAGTCCGCCCCAGGCCTCCTCGCCGACATAGGGCAGACCAAGCACGCCGCCCTTCATCAGCACGTAGAAAAGCGCCGTTCCGGCTCCCCATACGAGTGCGATGCGGCGACCCGTCCAGAAGGCCGGAATGCAACTTAGCACCGTCATGACCACGACGGTCAGGCAAGCCAGGGCCGACCGCCACTGCTCGTCATAGGGATAGAGGCCGAACAGGATGATGCGCCATCGCGCGGCAATGACCGACCAGCAGGCTCCCGCCGCCGCCTGACAGGCTTCGGGTCCGCCGCTCGTCGTGAAGACGGCCGAGAAAACCGCCCAATTCAGGAGCTTCCAGACCAGGAAGACCATGATCGCCAGGGAAGCCAGCGACAGCAATGCCTGCAGGGGTGTCGCAAAGAAGCGCCGCCTCAGATCCTCGATCTTTCCAAGGGCAGGAGGGGCGACAACGACCATTTCCATCCCTCACCCCCTCAACTGGTTGCCCTTGAGGGCGATTGCTTTGTTGATGCGGTTGAAGATGGCGGCGAGGCTGAGGTTGATGGCGAGGAAGCCAGCCATCAGGATGCCGATCGCTTCGATTGTCTGGCCGGAATGGTTGATCGTCAGCGCCACGATCATGAAGAAATCCGTGAAGCCCACCGCGATGCCCATTGTGGTCGCCTTCATCAGCCAGACATACTGGTTGGCGAGGATTGGCAGCATGGCGCGTAGTGCCAGCGGCAGCCGCACCAGCATGAAGACCCGCCACGGGCCAAGGCCCAGGGAAAGAGCCGCCTCGACCTGGCCCTTGCCGACAGCCTTGAACCCGCCGCGCACGATCTCGGCGATGTAGGAGCCGCCATAGATGGCGATCGCGATGGCCAGTGTCGCAAATTCCGGCGGAATGCGCAGGCCGCCTCTCAGATTGAGACCTTGCAGCGCCGGGAAATCGAGCAGCGGCAAGTCGGCCAGGCGGCCGGCCACCAGAACGACGGCCGCGCAGGCAAGTGCCGCCGCCGCGCAGGCAAGCTGGATGCCGCCACGCTGGCCGACCGGCAGGCTGAGGCGCGATGTCCTGCCCAGCCAGATCGGCAGCGCGATGGCGGCAATCACAGCCAATGTCGCCGCAGCGAGCGCGGCGCTGCTGACATTGGGGAACGGAATGTAAAGCCCCCGGCTGGTGAGGAGAAAGCCCCATCCCTCATGCGCGGCGCGCGGCGTCGGCAGATGGGTGATGACGGCATACCAGAAAAAAACCTGGAGGATCAGCGGGATGTTTCGGAAGATGTCCACATAGGTGCGGCCGAGCAGCCGGGCCAATTCGTTCGAGGATGTTCGCGCCAGGCCGACGATCGTTCCCACGATCGTCGCCAGCGTCAGGCCGACGGTTCCCAGAAACAGCGTATTGATGATCCCGATGAGGAAGTACCACCAATAAGGATCGTTCGCCGTGGCGGGCAGCAGCGAGAAGTTCAGGTCCCAGCCCGTGGACTTGAACAGGAAGTCGAATCCGGAGGTGATCCCCTGCGCCGCCAGGTTCTGTCTGGCGATCGCAATGCCGGCAAGCACCATCGCGGCGATCGAGCCGACATACAGGACCTGCAACAGTGCGTTGCGGACTTTTTGATTTCTCAGCAGGCTGACCATTCAGAAATCCTTCCCGAATTGCCGCGCGGTCCCGCCCGGTGGGAGCCGGGCGGGACCTGGAGCGAGATGCGTTCAGAACGGATCAATCGACAACCAGCGGGAACAGGACACCGCCATTGTTCCACAAATTGGTCAGTTCGCGATCCATCTTGTAGGGCGAGTCCTTGCCGAGATCGCGATCGAAGATTTCGCCGTAGTTGCCGACGTTCTTGATCACCTTGTAGGCCCAGTCGTCGGAGAGCCCGAGACCTTTGCCCATGCCTGGCGTGACGCCGAGGAATTTGGCGACCTGCGGTGAGGTCGGCTTGGCCTTTATCTCGTCGACGTTCTTCGAGGTAATACCTTCCTGCTCGGCAAAGATCAGCGTGCTCAGCGTCCAGTTGGCGATGTCGACCCAGTTGTCGTCGCCTTGCCGCATGATCATGACTTCAGGCTCGACGGCGAGCACGTCGGGCAGAATGACGTGGTCGTCGACCTTGCTCTTGGCGATGCGCGCAATGGCCAGTGTCGGACCCCACTGCGCATAAAGATCGCAGCGTCCCGAGAAATAGGCCTGCTCGAGCTCCTCGGTCTTCTCGATGAGCACCGGTTCGAGCTTGATGCCGAGCTTGGCCGTATAGGCAGCGACCTGCTGTTCCTGCGAGGTGCCGGCGGGAATGCAGATCGTGCCGCCTGCGGCATCCTTGAGCGACTTGAGGTTCAGCTCCTTGTGCGCCATCACCTTGGTGGTCCCGAGATAGTAGGACATGGAGAACTGCAGCCCAAGTTCGGTGTCGCGGCTGAGCGTGCCGCCCGAGGCCTTGATGATGATGTCGACATCGCCGGACTGCAAGGCCGGCCAGCGCTGGGCCCAGCTGATCGGAACGACCTTCAGCTTCGCCGGGTCGCCGAACACGGCCGCGGCTACCGCCTTGCAGAGGTCGATGTCCATGCCCTTCCAGTTGCCCTTGTCGTCCACCTCGGCGAAGCCGAGATAGGAGCCGTCATGGCCGGTGCAGTTCAGCATGCCGCGTGCCTTGACGGTTTCGAGCGTCTTGCCGCCGGCGGCTTCCGCCGGCGCCGCAAAATGCACGAGGCCAAGGGCCAGGGCCGAAGCCCCCCATTTCATCATTTTCATGTTCCGTCTCCACTGTTGAGGTTGTTTGGTTTCTTGTTGTTGGAGGCCTAAAAAGCGTCTTTCAGGCCTCGGTCTCGAAGCCGCTTCTAGTCGGAAAGCGGGGCCGGTTTCGGTAACGAGGAAATCGTGAGGTCGCCGCGCCAGTCCTGCTGAGCCAGCCATCGGTGAAGTGCGGCGACCGCCTTCACACGCAGATGTCCGCGCGGGACGACAAGATAGAAGCCCGGGACTTCCTCTGGCTTCATATCGGCAATGGCGTCGCGGCCGATCGGCGCGACCAGCGTGCCCGCTCGGAAATCTTCCTCGGCGTCGATGACGGAAACCAAGCCCACACCTATGCCTTGCAAGGTCGCCCGGCGCATGGTCGCGGCGTCGTCGAAGCTGATGCTGCGGTCGCCATCCGTCAGTTCCACGCCAAGGTGGCGCAATATGTCCGGCCACAGACGCTTCGACTTGACGGTGTCGAGCAACGTGAACTGTGTCAGATCATGCGCCGACTTGATCCTTTCGCCGATCGCCGGCGTGCAGCAGATGATCTTCGGGTCCGGCACCAGCAACGTGGTTTCATAGTCGGACCAGTTGCCGTAGCCCCACTGGACCGTCATATCGATATCGTCGCGCCCGAAATCGGGCAGGTCGACCATCGTCGTCAGGCGCAGATCCGCGCCCGGCAAGATTTCCCGGAACAACGAAAGCCGCGGCAGGAGATAGTGCGTGGCGAAGTATGGGCTTGCATTCAGGTTGATGCGGTCCCGATAGTTCGACTTGGTGACGCGGCGAACGCCTTCGGCAAACTCGTTGAAGCCGGCTTTGACATAGTGCGACAGAAGAATGGCCGACTCGGTCAGTTCGATCGACCGGCCCTTACGCTCGAACAGCGTTACCTGGAGCGTATCCTCCAGAAGCTTGATCTGCTGTCCGACGGCCTGCGGCGTGACCAGCAATTCATCCGCCGCCTGCCGAAAGCTCTTGTGCTGCGCGACCGCGTGGAACACGCGCAGAGCATTCAGCGAGGGAAGGCGCAGCTTGCCGGTCATCGAAAATCCCGTTCCTTTCCCTGCTTGTGGCCGGTCGGTCATGCACTGCCTCGGTCATGCACTGCCAGAGTTCAGTCGCCTGCGGCGAAAGAGGCTCAGGCGTATATGTAACCGCCTGAAACAATTACGTTTTCACCGGTCATGTAAGTGTTCTTGGGGCTGCCCGTCATCAGCACCCATTCGGCAATTTCCTTTGGCTCGGCACCGCGGCCGAGCGGGCTCGCCTTGGCCAGTTCCTCCAGGAAGCCGAGCGCTTTTGCCTTCTCCGTCGCCATGCCGGCCGGCGCCACCGAATTCACCAGAATGCCGTCCTTCGCCACGTGATGGGCAAAGGATCGGGTAAGGCTGACGACGGCGGCCTTGGTCGCCGCATAATGAGCGTTCTGCGGATGCGCCTTGAAGGCGTCGACCGAGGTCAGGTTCACGATCCGCCCGCGGACGTGGCTCTTCGGCTCCTGCGATTGCATGTGGCGAACCGCCGCCACCATCATGTGGTAGGTGCCCTTGATGTTGATGCCGTTGGAGGCATCCCAGTCGGCGTCGGTGATTTCGAGGAGCGGGCGGCGAGGGTAGATCGCGGCGCAATTGATCAGCGTGTCGACGCGCCCGAGTTTCGAAACGATCGCCTCGAATGCGGCGTGGCACTCTGGGCCTACCTGGATGTCGCAAAGGGCGGTCGCGGTAGGCAGTCCGCTGGCCTTCGCGGTCGCCAGCGCGGACTCGGCGGCTTCCTGGTTGATGTCGATGATGCCGATCTTTGCCGCTCCGGCCTCGACAGCCATCTCGGCTAAGAGGGCACCGAGGCCGGCACCACCGCCAACGATCAGAACGGAAAGATCTTTCATCCCAGTTTTCCTTACTTGGTACCGCTTGGCGAGGTTGGCCAAGTCGGCATGATGTCGAAACGGGTAACGTCGGCCCATGCGGGGAGCCCAAGCACAGCGACGACCATCCTGGCCACGTCATCCGGTTGCACCACTTTGCTGGCGTACATGGCTGCGCGCGCGTTGGCGTCGAGGATGTCCTGGTAGAGCTGCGTCTCGACACGGCCGGCAACGATCTCGGTGACGCGTACGCCTGATGGGGAGAGGTCGGCGCGCAGCGCTGCTGCAAAGCCTGATATCGCCGCCTTGGTCGCTGAATAGACGGCAACGTTGGAGTATGCCGCGTGGCCCGCTGTGGAGCCGGTGAACAATACATGCCCGGACTGCCGCTCGCGCATTTGCGGGACGACGAGGCGCGTGAGCAGGATTGCCGCGCTGAGGTTCACCTCGAGCGTGGTGTCGATGTCAGCGATCTTCATATCGGCGAAGTTGCCGAGCGGCGGCATGACCCCGGCATTGTTGATCAGCACGTCGATGGTGAGATCCGCCAGGGCCGCTTCCAGGGCCTCGCGGTCGGTGACGTCGACGGCAATCGGCACGATGCCGGACCGCTGTGCCTGCAGCTCCTTGAGCGCGGCCTGGCTGCGCCCGACCGCATAGACGTCGTAGCCGGCGTCGCTCAGCGCGATCGCTATGGCCCGCCCTATGCCGCTCGTCGCACCGGTGATGAAGGCTGTCGTCACGTGGACTTTCCTGATTGTCTGTTTTCAGTTTGCGGCCCGGGCCGATGCCGCGAAACCAAGAAAACCAGCAAAAAGGAAAGATAAACTTTCGAAAATTTCGAACGCCTCCAAAATCCCTTGGGGTGTTGGTTTAACCGCAGCAGCCGAAAACCCAGGGAAACGCTGGCAAGCTGGCGCCTTCAACCCTTGGGAAACCCGCGCAGCCGGTGACGGAACAAAAAACACGGCTTTCGCAACGGATGTCTAATTTTCGGCTCAGGCGCGCCGATGCGATCGAATTCGCCGAGGCCTCATCCGCCTGTCGAGACAGGCCTTTTCATGTCGGTGAAAAGTGAGGCCGCCGCCGCCTTCTGCTCGGCTTCGATTGCCTCCACGCCAGAGGCTCGGGCCAGGGCGCGCACCCGCCCGAGGCTGTTGTGCAGGTGCTTGCGCATGGCCTGGCGGGCGGCGCGGCCATCCTGCCTTTCGATGGCGTCGACGATCGTCTTATGTTCGCTGTGTATGCGCGCGTAGTAGCTGTCCTTGAGTTCGGGCGTGACCAGATAGCCGAGCTGGAAGCGCGGCACGATCATCGGCCCGAGATAGCCTAGGAAACCGTGGATGAATTCATTTCGTGCCGCCTTGGCGATCGCCAGGTGGAAATCATAGTCGTAGTGGATCTGGACGACGGCGGGATCGGCCTGCTGGGCGTCGACCTGTTCCATCAAGGTGCGGATCACGCTGGCTTCCGCATCGGTGCGCCGTTCCGCGCACAATCCCGCCGACTCCACCTCGACGCTCAACCTCAGCTCGAGCAGCGCAATGGTTTCCGGCAAGGTCCTGAGCGCTTCGTCCGGTATCGAGAAGTTGCGCGGCGCCGGCGTCTCGCTGACGAACATGCCGCGCCCCTGCTGCGGCACCACCAGGCCTTCGGAACGTAGTCGCGCCACAGCTTCCCGCACCACCGTGCGGCTGACATCGTACTCGGCGCAAAGCTCCGCCTCTGTCGGCAATTGCGCGCCGGGCAGCAGCTGTCCGGAACGGATCTTCTCGGACAGGCTCTCCGCCACGACGGTGGAAAGCGGCTTGCGCTTCGTCATCAGTCTCCCTCTCGCCAGATTCGGGATGATGCCCGAACCGGCAGGACCATTCAAACCGCCGCGGTGACGATCAGTTCGACCAGCATTCCGGGCTTCGCCATCCGTCCTTCGCCCGATGAGCGCGCCGGTGCGTGCTCCCCGGGCATCCAGGCGTCCCACACCGCGTTGACTTCGTCGAAATCCCTGATGTCGTCCAGCCACATCTGCACATGAAGGATGCGGGTCTTGTCCGTGCCCGCCTTGCCAAGCAGCGCATCGATCTTGCCGAGCACCTCGCGCATCTGGTCGGCCGCGGACTGGCCGGGCCTCGCGACCTGGCCGGTGAGGTAGAGCGTGCCGTTATGGATGACGCCGTGGTGGATGCGGGTATCGAAGTCGAAGCGCTGGATGTCGCTCACTGGCCGGATATTGCTCACTGGATTATCCTTGTCAGATAGCCGGCGTTTGCCGGATGGGATTTCCCTGCAGATATTGTGCGTAAGGCGCCTGAACCAGCCAGCCGGCGTCGACCGGCAAGGTGACGCCGGTAATCGAAGCGGCGCGCTCCGAGCAGAGGAACAATGCCGCCTCGGCGACATCGCGCGGCTCGACGAAGCGTCGCAGTGCCGTGGTGGCCTGTATGGCTTCGGGGTTGCGTTCACCCTTGGCGATCTTGGTCTTCAAACCATCGGAAAGTGTATAGCCGGGCGCGACCGCATTGACGCGAACGCCATGCGGGCCGAGTTCGGCGGCGAGGATCTGGGTCAGGGCCAGGACCGCATGCTTTCCCGGCGTGTAGGCCGGCAGCGACAGCGGCGCGAAAGAGGCGAGCGAGCCGACATTCAGGATCGCGCCTCGCCGGGCGGCCGACATCAGCCGGCCAAACACCTGGCACCCCAACAGCGTGCCGCGATAATTCACCCGCCACATCTTCTCGTCCTCGTCCAGATCCTGATCAAGGACGTACTTGCCGCTCTGCAAGATGCCGGCGCAGTTGACGACGACGTGAGGCGTGCCGAACCCGTCGCTGACAATCCGTGCCAGAGCCTCGACTGAGCCGCTATCTGCGACATCTGTCTGGACAAACAGCGCACGCGGCGCGCCTGCCGCCTGGCAGGAGCCGGCCGCCTCATTGCCCCTCGTCGCATCCCGGCCGGAGACGACCACATGATAACCGTCTTCGGCGAAGCGCTGCGTGATAGCGCGTCCGATGCCGGACGTGCCGCCGATGACGACGGCAGTCGGTGTCTCAGCCATGGCCACGGTCCTTGCCTTCGATGTCGAAGAATTCGGACATCGCCCGGACCTGGAAATCCATCATCGGGCGTCCCGGTTGAACGCGGCAGCCGACCCCCTTGGCCGCCCGCAGCAGAGCGGTTTCCGCAGGCTCCATGATGATGTCCACGACCGTCATATCCGGGGTCAGCCGGCTGACGTCAAGCGGCAGCGGATCGCCGGCATGCATGCCGACAGGTGTGGCGTTGATCGCCATATGCATGCCGGAAGGCTCGGCCCCTCCGACCTGGATGCGGCATTTCGGGAACGCGCGGCCAACCAGCGCCGCCAGTTTCTCGGCACGCGCCGTATCGATGTCGGTAAGGCGGATTTCGTCGGCGCCGGCTTCCGCGAGACAATAGGCGAGCGAGGCACCGGCGCCGCCGGCACCGACTTGAAGAATGCGGCGGCCGGCGATCTGATGTCCGTTTGCCTTTAGCGCATCGATGAAGCCGACGCCGTCGAAATTGTCGGCATACCAGCTGCCATCCGGCAGCCGTCGCACCGAGTTGGCGCTTTCCACCCGCGCGGCGCGGTCATGCGCGGCGGAGCATTTGTGGTAGACGGCAACCTTGTACGGCACCGAAATGATCACGCCCCTGATATTCTCGGCTGCCGTGATGCCGGCCCAGAAGGTCTCGAAATCCTCCGGGCGGCAGCTCAAGGGCACCATGAGGCTGTCGAGGCCCTTCTGCTCGAAGATCTCGTTGAATATGCCGGGGCTCTTGGCATGGGCCACGGGATGGGCCAGCATCACGAAGATCTCGGCCTTGCCGGTTCCGCGCATCGGTTTTACTCCTTTTCTTTTGACAGTTCGTGGCCGCTGAGGATCTCCAGCGCCCGGACGAGAGACGAGTGATCGGCCTCGGCGCCGCCTGGATGGCCTGAACAGGCATTCATCAGTTGCTGCGCCATGGCGGTGTTCGGCAGCGCCACGCCAAGGACGCGGGCACTGTCAAGCGCCAGGTTGAGATCCTTCTGGTGGAGCTTGATGCGGAAGCCTGGGGCGAAGGTCCGGTCGATCATGCGCTGGCCATGCACTTCCAGGACGCGTGAAGCGGCGAAGCCACCCATCAGGGCGCCGCGCACCTTCGTCGGGTCGCACCCGGCCTTGCTGGCGAAGACAAGCGCTTCGGCCACGGCCTCGATGTTGAGCGCGACGATGATCTGGTTGGCGATCTTGCAGGTCTGCCCGGCGCCATTCTGCTCGCCGATCGAAGTGACGTTCTTGCCGAGTGTCTCAAAGATCGGCAGCGCCCGCTCGAACTCGGCGGCCGGGCCGCCGACCATGATGGTGAGGCTTGCCGCCTTGGCGCCGACCTCGCCGCCCGAGACCGGGGCGTCGAGGTAGCCGGCTCCCTTCTCTCGCAGTTTCGCCGCGAACGCCGCCGTGGCGATGGGGCTGATCGAGCTCATGTCGACGACCAGCTTGCCGGCTGACAGTCCTTCCAGGACGCCGTCCTCGCCCAACAGGACGCGTTCGACGTCAGGCGTGTCGGGCAGCATGGTGATGATGATCTCGGACCGCCGTGCCACTTCGGCGGCGGACGCGACGACCGATGCGGTCAGGCCCTGCGGTAGAGGGGAGCGATTGAGAACGGTGACGATCTCATGCCCGGCATCGGCCAGGTGGCGCGCCATCGGTGCTCCCATGACGCCAAGCCCGATGAACCCGATCCTCATTCTCCAGCTCCCATTCGAAAGTCCGCACATCCCATCTTGCACCGTTTTGTAGCCATATGATATAGGACATCATACAAATTTCAATCCAGATGATTGGAGATGATCGCAAGATGCAAGAACGCCTCAACACGCTGAAAGCTGCCACAGCGGCTGGCCAGGCTCACATCGGCATCTGGTGCTCGCTGGCTTCGGCGCTCACCACGGAGATCGTCGCCGGCTCCGGAGCCGATTGGGTGCTGATCGACGGCGAGCACAGCCCCAACCATCTGCGCAGCATCATGGCGCAGCTTCAGGTGATGGGCGGCTTCGACAGCGAAGCTGTCGTCAGGCTGCCCTCCGACGATCCCAATCTGATCAAGCAGGCGCTGGATATCGGCGCACGCAGCCTGATGATCCCCAATGTACGGACCGCCGATCAGGCCCGCGCCATCGTCGCGGCCATGACCTATGCGCCCGGCGGATTTCGCGGCTTCTCGGTCGGTCACCGCGCCAACGCCTTCGGCCGCATCGCCGGCTACCACGCCAAGGCGCGTGAGCAGCAGCTTCTCGCCGTGCAGATTGAGGATGAATTGGGCGTGGCGAATGCCGCCGAGATCGCGGCGGTCGACGGCGTCGACGTTCTCTTCGTCGGTCCCGGCGATCTTTCCACCAATATGGGCGCGATGGGCAATCCCGGCGCGGCACATGTCCAGGAGGCAATCTCGTCCGTGCGTCAGGCCGCAACGGCGGCAGGCAAGGCAAGCGGCATCCTGGCGCCGGCGAAGGCCGATGCCGACCGCTACCTTGCCGAAGGCTTCACCATGGTTGCCGTCGGTTCGGACCTTGGCCTTCTTGCGCGGGGCTCGGATGCCCTGATCGCATTGTTCAACCAGTAGCTTGGAGTCGGAGCCATGGCGATCCCGCCTTACAAAGCGCCATCGCGCAACGCCTACGACATCGTCATCGTCGGCGGAGCGGTTGTCGGCTCGTCCACGGCCTACTGGCTGAGCCAGGCGCTGGGCAGCGGTGCCTCGATCCTCGTGGTCGAGCGCGATAGCAGTTACGAGTTTTCATCGACAGCGCTGTCCACCAGCGCGATCCGGCAGCAATATTCCAATCCGATCAATGTGAAGATCAGCCAGTTCGGCATCGAGGTCATCCGCACCTTCCAGGAGCGCATGGCACCCTTCTACAAGGACGAGCCGGCGCCCGATCTCGGCTTTCGTGAGCACGGCTATCTCTACTGCTGCTCCCCGGACGGCATCGAAGCGGCCCGCGAGCGCGTCGACCTGCAGCGAAGTCTCGGGGCTCACACTGTCTTCCTCGAGCCGGGCCCGCTGAAGGATCGCTTTCCCTGGCTCAACGTGGATGATCTCGGCGGCGGTTCCTGGGGGGCCCGGGAAGAGGGCTGGTTCGATTCCATGGGGCTGATGAACGGTTTTCGCCGAGCCGCCCGCGCCAGCGGTGTCGAGTATATCGATAATGCCGTGACGGAGCTTGGCATCGCCAACGGGCGGGTCGTCTCAGTGCGCCTCGCGACCGGCCAGACGATCGCCTGCGGAACATTGGTCAACGCCGCGGGTCCGCGCGCGCAACAGGTGGCAGCCATGGCCGGCCTGTCGATCCCGGTCGCGCCGTACAAGCGCTATAGCTTCGTCTTCGCCAGTGCCAATCCGATCCCTGGCCGGATGCCTAACGTCATCGACCTTTCCGGAACATTCGTGCGCCCGGAAGGCGAGCTTTTTCTCACCGGCAACACCCCGCAGGGCGACGGGCCGGCCGGCTACGACGACTTCGAAATGCAGTATGAAGAGTTCGACGAATATATCTGGCCAGCGCTCTGGCATCGCGTCCCGGCCTTCGATGCCCTCAAGGTCCAGACCAGTTGGACCGGCCACTACGAGTACAACATGCTCGACCACAATGGCATCGTCGGCTTCCACCCGCAGGTGACCAATTTCATGTTTGCCAACGGCTTCTCGGGGCACGGGCTGCAACAGTCGCCAGCCGTGGGCCGGGGAGTTTCAGAACTCATCGTTCACGGGGCTTTCCAGACACTCGATCTGTCGCCGTTCTGTTACGAGCGCATAGAGCGCAACGAGCCGTTCCTCGAGGAAGCGGTGATCTAGGGCGAGATGATCGACCGTTTTGCTGCCATTCTCCGGTATTCGGCCCGGCATTTGTCGAATGAAATTGCATCTCAGTGGAGACGGTAGTGAAAACTGCTCGCCAAGTTCAGAATATGACAGCACCGGGGCAACACTATCACACCTTCAGCACAAGCGCCCCGGTTGTCCTCCTGGCCTCGAGATCGCGATGAGCGTCGGCAGCCTGCGCCAGTAGGCGCCGACCGGCGGGCATGCATAGGCAATGCGGTCGCCGACTGAAAAGCCTGAAACCTCCGGGCCGACCGCTGCGATGAGACCGGCGGCTTCCATGCCCGGAACGCCCGGCGGCTACAGGAGGTCGAAATCCGGTCCTGCAATAGACGTCGATGAAATTGACCCCAATGATTGTGTGACGGATCTGGACCTCGCTACGATGGCGGCGCCAAGCCGATCTCCGCAAGCTGCAGAACGTCGGGTCCTCCGTGGCGCTCGACGAGGATTGCCTTGGTCCGTGTGCCCTGGGCGCCGGCTCCAGGCAACTCCGGCTGGGTTGCAAATTGGCGGAGAGAGCGGGATTCGAACCCGCGTTACGGTCTCCCGTAAACACACTTTCCAGGCGTGCGCCTTCAACCACTCGGCCACCTCTCCGTCCATGCATGTCGCGTCGGCCGGTTTCGCCGTGCGGGTTGGGGAGATGCACCTCCCTTGGGGCTGAGGCGTGGAAATCCGCGCCGGCGCCGCCAACCAGCGAACGCCCTTCCCCGCACCTGAGCCGAAGCAACAGGCGCGGGGCTCATCTAGTCGATCCGGCGCCGAATGCCAAGCCATAACGGCAGTCTATTCGCTTTGCCGGCCACACAGTGTTTCACAAGGCGGCCGGCATGCCCGTTTTTACAGGCGCCGCCGCTGCAATGGTGTGCACAGGCAGGACCGCGGGGCCGGCCGCCCTTGACTTCCCCCGGAGTTGCCTGTCGGGTGCCGAGGCTTTGCGGGGGCATTGTGCGGACATGACATCGAGCAATGGACAGACGCCAGTCAGGCGGCCGGACAGCGGGCTGTCCTTCGTGCCGGTGGGCTGGCTTGTCTTCGTCATGGCGTGGTCGGTCTACGGCCTGATCTCCGTCTGGCCCGCGGTCGGCGCCACCGGCCTGCCAGACAGCGTGTTTTACCTTATCTATGGCGGGCTCGTCATCGATATCGTCACCATCCTGTGGGGGCTTTACCTGCTCGGCCTCGCCTTCGGCCGCTCGGCCCGCTTCCCGCGACGGTTCATCATCTGGCAGGTCGCCACAATCGTCTGGCTGGTGACCTGGCAGGCCTGTGCACTGACGATTTCGGATTTCGTCTTTTCGGGCCAGGCGCTTGCCATCATGGCTGCTCAAATCGCCATCGGCGTTCTCTGCATCTATCTGCTGCGCCGTGGATCCGAAGCCGATGCCGTTTATGTCAATCCGGAAACCGAAAGCCCATCGGCCTTCGTCTCGGTCATCGCCGCGCTGCTCGGCATCGTCCTGGGCGCGGTCATCGGCGCCGTGGGCGGATTCGCCATCGGCTCGGTGATCGCTGATGCCACCGAGATGAGCTGTTTCGAGGGCGCCTGCGGCTATTTTGCCGTGTTCACCGGCCTGGCCGGCCTCGTGATCGGCGCCATTGGCGGCGGCATTTTCGCCGTCTGGCTTGTCCATCGGCGCAAAAGGAAGCCGGCCGTATAATTCGCGCAGAGCAAGGAATCCGGGTTCACCCGGTCTTTAAAGACTTCGCCGGCACGTCGGTTTGCAAGGCACCAAACGCAAAAACCCGCCTGTATGAACTGACCCCCGAAAGTTGGACATCCACCTTCGGGGGTTTTCATGTCCAAACACAGCGAGAGTTTGAAGCGCA
>NZ_AYWX01000003.1 GCF_000502875.1 Mesorhizobium sp. L2C084A000
CCCACATTGGCCTGACCCTCCCTCCTTGCCCCTATAACTTAATAACGCAACGGGCCCGCAAGGGGGGAGATTGGCCGGCAGGCCAGAGGGGGGTGTGAAGGATCGCCAGCCTACGGAATGACGGAAGGCCGTTCAATCCTTCGACTGTTGGATCAGCCCATAGAGATTGGTGCAGCGGGCGCCGGAGCGGCAATAGGCGAAGACCGGGCCGTCGAGTTCGTCGAGCGCTTCGGCCTGATCCCCGACATTCTCGGCCGTAATCTGGCCGCTGATGACGGGGATGTAGCGGAAGGCAAGCCCTGCGGCTTCGACCGCTGCCTTGACGGTGTCGGCAGAAGGCTGGCCGGGCTGTTCGTCATCGGGCCGGTTGCAGATGACGCTCTTGAAGCCGGCTTCCTTGATGGCGGCGACGTCCTCAGGCTGGATCTGGCCCGAAACCGAATAGTCCTCGCTGATTTCGCGGTATTCCATGGCAGCATCCTCGCAAACTGGTCAGGCGGCAGTCTTGCCACTCCCCGACATGGGCGGCAATCCATACCGAAGGAATTCTCTGCCAAATAGACACTGCGTGCCGGAAAATCCAACCGGGCCGATGCGGCCCGGCTGGACAATCCTTCATACTCAGCTGCCGAGAATGGCGCCTTTGATCTGACGGATGTTGTTGTGCATCATGTCGATATAGGTCGCAGCCGGGCCGTCGGGCTGCGACAGCGCATCCGAATAGAGCGTGCCGCCGACCTTGATGCCGGTTTCGCTGGCGATCTGTTCGATCAGGCGCGGGTTGGTGATGTTCTCGACGAAGATCGCAGCCGCCTTGTCCTGCTTCACCTGATTGACCAGTTTGGCGACGTCTGCGGCGGATGGCTCGGAGTCGGTCGAGATGCCTTGCGGGGCGAGGAAGGTCAGGCCATACGCGTGTTCGAAATAGCCGAAGGCGTCATGCGAGGTGATGACGACGCGCTTGCTCTCCGGGATCGAGGCAATCGCAGTTTTCACTTCACCTTCGACCGCGTCGAGCTTCCTCGTGTAGGCGGCGGCATTGGTCTGGTAGCTGACGCAGCCGTCCGCATCCGCCGCGCAGAAAGCCTCGGCGATGTTCTTCACGTAGATCCTGGCGTTGGCGATCGACTGGAAGGCGTGCGGATCGGTGACCGTCTTGCCGCCGCCGGTGCCGGCACCTTCGGCCGCGTCGGCGTCGGCGAATTCAGGCTTGAAATCGATCGGCGTCACGCCCTTGGTCAAGGTAATGATAGACGCCTTGGTGGCGCTGGCATCGACCAGCCGCTGCAGGAAACCTTCGAAATGCAGGCCGTTGACCAGCACGATGTCGGCCTTGGCCATGGCCACAGCATCGGCCGGGCTCGGCTCGTAGACATGGGCGTCGCCATCCGGCCCGACAATGGTGGTGACGTCGATGCGGTCGCCGCCGACATTTTTGGCGAAATCGGCAATGACGGTGAAGCTGGCGACCACTTTCAGCGGTGCCGCCAAGGCCGACGATGCGCCAAAGGCGGTTAATGTTATAACGCTCATAGCCAAGGCGGCATGGATCGATTTCAGCATAGACGGGTCTCCTTCTAGGGGCGGGGATCAGGCCGTTCTGTGACGGTGATGGATGATGCGCGCGCGCAGAATGCCGCGCGTGCCAAACAGGATCGAGGCGAAATAGACGACGCCGGCCGACAGGATGATGGCCGGGCCGGACGGCAGCGACGCGTGATAGGACAAAAGCAGCCCGGCGACGCAGGACGCGAAGCCGATCAGCACCGCCAGCACGCACATCGGCTCGACGCGAACTGTCCAGAAGCGGGCGGCTGCGGCCGGCAGCATCATCAGCCCAACCGACAGAAGCGTGCCGAGTGCCTGGAAGCCGCCGACAAGGTTGAGCACGACAAGGCCGAGGAAGATGAAATGCACCGGACTGCCGAGCCGGCTGACCGAGCGCAGGAACAGCGGGTCGAGGCATTCGGCGACCAGCGCCCGCCAGAAGATCGCGAGGCTGACCAGCGTCACCGCGACGATGCCGCCGATCAGCGTCAGGGCCTCATCGTTGAGCGCCAGCACGGTGCCGAACAGCACGTGCATGAGATCGACGCTGGAACCGCGGATCGACACCATCAGCACGCCGATGGCGAGCGAAATCAGATAGAACGCCGCCATCGAGGCGTCCTCGCGCTGGATGGTGAAGCGCGAGACGGCGCCGGCGCCGAGCGCGACGATGACGCCGGCGATCAGGCCGCCGATGGTCATCGGCAGGATCTCCAGTCCATAGAACAGGAAGCCGGCGGCTGCACCGGGCAGGATGGCGTGCGCCATCGCGTCGCCCGACAGGCTCATGCGTCGCAGCATCAGGAAGACGCCGATAGGGCAGGCGCCGAGCGACAGCATCAGCGAACCGATCAAAGCCCGCTGCATGAAGCCGAAATCGGCGAAGGGCGCGATGACAAGACCGTAAAGCATGTCCATCAGGCAGCCCTCGGTCCGACGCCGTGTTGATGGTCATGGTGATCGTGGCCATGGTGATCGTGACCATGAGCGTCCTCGCCCGGCTCGCACCAGGGTGCATTTTCTTCCCAGGCTTCGTGGAAGCGGCGGGCGCGCAACAGGTTATCAGGCTTCAGCGTTTCCCTGGTTTCGCCCCAGGCGATCGGCTGGCGGGCGAGAAGCAGCGTTTCGGGGAAATTCTGCCGCACCAGGTCCAGATCGTGCACGACAACCATGATGGTGCGTTCCTCGCCATGCCAGTGCTTGATCAGGGCAATGAGGTCGCCGACCGTCTTGGCGTCGACAGCATTGAAGGGTTCGTCGAGCAGGATGAGGTCGGCGTCCTGCAGCAGGACACGCGCAAACAGCGTGCGCTGCAACTGGCCGCCCGACAGCGTGTCGATCGGCCGCTTCTCGAAACCGCCGAGGCCAACCGCCATCAGCGCCTTGCTGACGTCTTCGCGATCTTCCTTGGTGTAGCGGCCAAGCAGGCCGCGCCGTGGCCACAGGCCGAGCGAAACCAGATCCACCACCCGTGCCGGAAAGGAGCGGTCGAGCTCCGATTGCTGCGGCAGATAGGCGGCACGTACACCGGGCGCGCGGATAACCTCGCCGGCCATCGGCTTCAGGACGCCGACAATGCCTTTCATCAGCGTCGATTTGCCGGAGCCATTGGCGCCGACCACAGCGGTCAGCGAGCCCTTGCGGATGGTGCCGTCGAGATGATGGATCGCCGGATGGCTGCCGTAGCCAAGCGTCAGGTCGCGGAATGTCAGGCAGGTATTTGTCATTCTGCGATCCGTAGGCGGCGAAATCCGGCTGCTGGCAGCGGCCGACTGGATATGTGATGTTATTACATTAGTCAACAAGCCAATCCGGCGGAATTGCGGCCGCAGGGTCAACTTGCCGTGTTTGCACATCCATATGCCATTGGCCCAAGGGGATTCGACCTGACGATCTTGCCCGAAGCCGGTCGCGACTCTAAAGAAGCGCAACCGCCACAGGAAGGAACCATCCAATGAGCATTCGTCGCATCGATGTTGGCCCGCGCATGAGCCAGATCGTCATCCATGGCAATACCGTCTATCTGGCTGGTCAGGTTGGCCAGCCAACCGGCAACGTCGCTTCGCAGACCAGGGACATCCTGGCGGCCATCGACGAACTGCTGGCCAAGGCCGGTTCCGACAAGACCAAGATACTGCAGGCGATCATCTGGCTGGCCGACATGAGCACCTTTGCCGAGATGAACGCGGAGTGGGACAAGTGGGTGCCGCAGGGCAACACGCCAGCCCGCGCCACCGGCGAAGCAAAGCTCGCCACCCCGGATTATCTGGTCGAGATTATTATTACCGCGGCGATTTGATCGGCGGCCTTCTACCTCCCCCTTGTGGGGAGGTCGGACCGAAGGTCCGGGTGGGGGTCGGCGCCGCTGCCCTCCGCTATGGCTCCGGGCGTTCGGCGTTCGAAAAGCCAAATCGTTGGCTTTTCGCCAGCCTGCGGCTGGACACGCCTCACCCCTGCGACGGCCTGAACCTTGCCACCAGCGTGTGGCTCTCGGCTGCGTAGGTAAAGCGTACATGGGTGACCGGATGTTCGGCGCTCCATGTCCGTCGCTCTACCACCAGGCATGGCGCGCCGGCTTCGATGTCGAGTGCGGCCGCTATATGCCTGTCGGCGGCGACAGCGCGAATCCGGTGCTCGGCTTCGCTCCACGGCACGCGGCCGATCAGCCATGGCCCTGGCGCTATGGCCAGGAATTCCTCATCGGCTGCTTCAGGCACGGCGGTGAGGTTGATCAGCCGCTGCTCATGCGCGAACGGCCGCTCGCCGGCGAAATGCCCGCATTCTAGCGCCAGAACCGGTCCGGCCAAGCCCAATTCCAGCGAGGCGCGGTCCCCGGCGCTGCTGCGCCTTTTGTGTCGCATCACGCGCTCGTAGCGATAGGGCAGACCGAGCGCTTCGACCTCGATGCGGATATCGTGGATTTCCAGCACCGCCGCTTGCGACTGCGGCCGGCGCACAAAGCTGCCTGAGCGGCGGCGGCGTTCGATCAGCCCGGCCTTGGCAAGCTGTGACAGCGCCTTGTTCACCGTCATGCGCGAGCAATTGTATTGCACGCTCAATTCGTGCTCGAACGGGATGCGATGGCCGGGCGCCCAGGCCCCGGACGTGATCTTCTCGCTAATGTCGGTCAGGATGCGCTGGTGCAGCGAGCCGCCACCTTCCGCTACCACTGTGTCGGCCATGCTCATGCCGAAAGCGCCGTCATCACGCTGCGAAACCGCCCGGCGATGGCCTCTCGCTTCACATGCCTGCCGCCGCTAACCTGTTTGAGCCCATGCACCCAGACGCAGTCGACCTTGCCGCCATTGGCGAAGATCCAGGCGTCGAGAATTGCGTCGCCGGTCTTGCCGGCCAGCGAGGGATTTTTGGGATCGAGCGAGACGAGATCGGCCGAGGCGCCGGCGGCGATCGCGGAAGCACCGGCGCCAAGCGCGACGCTGCCACCGTCGAGTGCGGCGTCGAACAGCGCGCGGCCAGTCGAGCCGCCGGCGACCGCCAGCACATTACGGGCGCGGCGGGCGAGGCGCTGCGAATATTCGAGCTGGCGCAACTCGTCCGGGAGGCCGATGAGCACGTTGGAATCGGAGCCGACCCCGAAGCGGCCGCCATGGTCTCTGAACAGTGGCGCTGCAAAAGTGCCGTCGCCGAGATTGGCCTCGGTGATCGGGCAAAGGCCGGCGATGGCGCCACTCCTGGCCATGGCAACGGTTTCAGCATCGGTCATGTGCGTGGCGTGGATCAGGCACCAGCGCTTGTCGACCTTGGCATGCCCAAGCAGAAATTCGACCGGCCGCGCGCCCGACCAGGCAAGGCAATCCTCGACCTCTTTCACCTGCTCGGCAATGTGGATGTGGATAGGCCCATCCGGTGCTATGGCAGTCACCTCAATCAGTTCTTCCGGTGTCGCGGCGCGCAAACTGTGCGGAGCGACGCCGACGACAGCCTGATTCAGTGCACGAACCGATTCGCGGCATTTCTCAACAAGCCGCGAGAACCGATTCACATCGTTGATGAATCGCCGCTGGCCTTCGTTTGGCACGGCACCGCCGAAAGACGAGTGCGCATAAAACACCGGCAACAGCGTCAGGCCGATGCCCGTCTCGCCGGCCGCGGCCGCAATGCGTTCGGCCATCTCGGCGAGGTTGGCATAGGGTTTTCCATCGCGGTCGTGATGCAGATAGTGAAATTCGCCGACGCGGGAAAAACCGGCCTCCAGCAACTCGACATAGAGCTGCGCTGCAACCGCCTCGACCTGATTGGGCGTCATCGACAGGGCGAAGCGGTACATCACCTCTCGCCAGCTCCAGAAACTGTCGGCGGAGGGGCCGCGAAGCTCGGCAAGGCCGGCCATGCCGCGCTGGAAGGCGTGGCTGTGCAAATTGGGCATGCCGGGCAACAGGATCGCGTGGCGTTCGTCGTCGGCTGTCGCAGCGGCACCAGGCTGAACGGCTGTAATGCGCCCCTCGGCCAGGGTGATCCGCACATTATCGCGCCAGCCATTGGGAAGGAGCGCCTGTTCCGCAAAGATCGCTGCCACTTTTCTCTCCGGTTCTCTGTCTCTCATGCGATGATGGCACTTGCAGTGCGTTTCGATATGTATATACATAATCGTCATCGATTGAAACGGAAAAGATGATGGCTGGACAGAGCAAAAGCCGGGCAGGGGATCTTCGTCTGTGGCGCAATGCGCGGCTCGCGACCATGGCCGCAGGGTCTGCCGGACTTGGCATCGTCGAACACGGCGCGGTCGCTTCGCGTGACGGCCGCATTGTCTATGCCGGCCCCGAGTCGGAGCTGCCCCCAACACTTGCCCAGGGCGTCGAGACGATCGATTGCGAGGGCCGCTGGATCACACCCGGCCTGATCGACTGCCACACCCATCTGGTCCATGCCGGCAACCGCGCCAACGAATTCGAGATGCGGCTGGCCGGCTCCACCTATGAAGAGGTCGCCCGGGCCGGCGGCGGCATTGTCTCCTCGGTCAAGTCGCTGCGCGCCGCCAGCGAAGACGAACTGGTCACTCAATCGCTGCCGCGCCTCGATGCGCTGATCGCCGAAGGCGTGACCACCGTCGAGATCAAGTCCGGCTATGGCCTCGACCTCGAAAACGAGAAGAAGTCGCTGCGTGCCGCCCGCCAACTGGGCGAGCAACGGCCGGTGACGATCCGCACGACCTTCCTCGGCGCTCACGCGCTGCCGCCGGAAGCCAAGGGCGACAAGGACGCTTTTATCGATCTGGTCGCCAATGAGATTCTTCCTTCGGTTGCCGCCGAGGGGCTGGCCGATGCCGTCGACGGTTTCTGCGAGGGCATCGCCTTTTCGCCGGAACAGATGGCGCGCGTCTTCGATGCGGCCAAAGCGGCCGGCCTGCCGGTCAAGCTCCATGCCGACCAGCTGTCCAACCTGCATGGCGCCGAACTCGCCGCCCGCTACGGCGCTCTGTCGGCCGACCATCTCGAATACACCGATGATGCAGGTGCAGCGGCGATGGCCAAGGCCGGAACCGTGGCGACGATCCTGCCCGGCGCCTACTATTTCATCCGCGAAACCAAGAAGCCGCCGATCAGCCTGTTTCGCCAGCACGGCGTCAAGATGGCTGTCGCCACCGACAACAACCCCGGCACCTCGCCGCTGACCTCGCTGCTTCTGACCATGAACATGGCCGCGACCCTGTTCGGCCTGACCGTCGATGAATGTCTTGCCGGCGTCACCCGCGAGGCGGCCCGCGCGCTTGGTTTGCTGGAAGAAACCGGCACGCTTGAGGTCGGAAAGTCCGCCGACCTGGCGATCTGGGACATCGAGCGCCCCGCCGAACTCGTCTACCGCATGGGCTTCAACCCGCTGCATGCCCGCATTTGGAGAGGACAATGACCGAACTGACCCTGAAGCCCGGCAATGCGACGCTGGCGGACTGGCGCGCCATCTATCGTGGCGCCGTGCCCAAGCTGGACAACGCCTGCCGGCCAAAGATCAAGGCGAGCGCCGAGGCCGTCGCCAGGATCGTCGCCAAGGGCGAACCGGTCTATGGCATCAACACCGGTTTTGGCAAACTGGCCAGCGTCCGCATCCCGGCCGAGGATCTCGAGACCTTGCAGCGCAACATCGTTCTGTCGCACGCCGCCGGCGTCGGCGAGCCGATGCCTGTTGCTGTCTGCAGGCTGATGATGGCGCTGAAACTCGCCAGCCTGGCGCAGGGCGCGTCCGGCGTGAGGCCGCAAACCATCGAATTGCTGGAAGCAATGCTGGCCAACGACGTCATCCCGGTGGTGCCGGCGCAGGGTTCGGTCGGCGCCTCCGGGGACCTTGCCCCGCTGTCGCACATGACCGCGGTGATGATCGGCGTCGGCGAATGTTTTACCCCGCATGGCCGTTTCCCGGCCAAGGTCGCCTTCGTCTCACATGGACTGGAGCCGGTGACACTGGGCGCCAAGGAAGGCCTGGCGCTGCTCAACGGCACCCAGTTTTCGACCGCCTATGCGCTGGCCGCCTTGTTCGAGGCCGAAGTGCTCTATCAATCGGCGCTGGTCGCTGGTGCCCTATCGACCGACGCGGCAAAAGGTTCTGACGCCCCCTTCGATCCGCGCATCCATGTGCTGAGAAAGCATCCCGGCCAGATCGAGACGGCCGACGCCCTGCGCAATCTGATGGCCGGCAGCGCCATCCGTGAATCGCATCGGGTTGGCGACGAACGCGTGCAGGATCCCTATTGCCTGCGCTGCCAGCCGCAGGTCATGGGCGCCGCACTCACCGTGCTGCGCCAGGCGGCCGACACGCTGGGCACCGAAGCCAATGGCGTCACCGACAATCCGCTGATCTTCGCCGAGGATGACACCGCGCTTTCCGGCGGCAATTTTCACGCCGAACCGGTGGCCTTCGCCGCCGACATGATCGCGCTCGCGGTCTGCGAGATCGGCTCGCTGTCGGAACGCCGCATTGCCATGCTTGTCGATCCGGCACTTTCGGGCATGCCGGCCTTCCTGACGCCGAAGCCCGGTCTGAACTCCGGCTTCATGATCCCGCAGGTGACGGCGGCGGCTCTCGTCTCGGAAAACAAGCAGAAAGCCTATCCGGCCAGCGTCGATTCGATTCCCACATCGGCCAACCAGGAAGACCATGTTTCGATGGCCGCGCACGGTGCGCGCCGGCTGATCGGCATGGTCGAGAACGCCACCGCGGTGATCGGCATCGAATTGCTGGCTGCGGCGCAAGGCTGCGACTTCCATGCCCCGTTGGCGTCGAGCGATGCCCTTGAGGCAGTGCGCAAGCTGGTCCGGGCCGAAGTGCCGCATCTCGACAATGACCGGCATTTCCACCCCGATATGGAAAAAGCCATCGCCATGGTGCGCAGCGGTGCGGCCATCGAGGCCGCCGGCGGCGTGGCTCTGCCGTCGATTTCCGGAGCGATGTGATGGCAAGCGCGCCCTGGCTGACGGTTACGCCCGGCACAGCCCCGTTGCTGGTGTCGCTACCGCACACCGGCATCGACCTGGCCGGCCTTGAGAATCGGCTGGTCTCGCCCTGGCTCGGCCGCCGCGATTGCGATTGGTGGATCGACAATCTCTATGACTTTGCCGCCGGCCTCGGGGCGACGGTGGTGCACACCGCGATCTCGCGCACCGTCATCGACGTCAACCGCGATCCCTCCGGCGCCTCGCTTTACCCCGGCCAGGCGACGACCGGCCTTTGCCCGACCGAGACTTTCGATGGCGATCCGCTCTATCGCGAGGGCGAAGAACCGGGGCCGTCGGAGATCGACGAGCGTCGCGAGAAATTCTTCGTGCCCTACCATGCCGCCCTGCAGGTCGAGATCGACCGGTTGCGTGGCTTGCACGAAAAGATCGTCCTCTATGACTGCCACTCGATCCGTTCAGTGCTGCCGCGCCTGTTTGAAGGCACGCTGCCGGTTTTCAACCTCGGCACCAATGACGGCAGGAGCGCCGATCCGACGCTGCAGGCGATGGTCGGCCAGATCATGGCCGAAACCGGTGAAACCTCTGTCATCAACGGCCGCTTCAAAGGCGGCTGGATTACACGCCATTTCGGCCAGCCGCAACAAGGCGTGCATGCGCTGCAGATGGAACTTTCCAATCGCGGCTATATGCGCGAGCCCGATGGCAAGGGTACGCCGGACAACTGGCCAGTGCCTTACGATGCCGAGTTTGCCGCACCGATCCGCGCCACGCTGCGGAAAATCCTCGAGACCGCGACATCCTGGGCGCGTGTCTGACATTAGGTCCTTTTATGGAGTGACGCCATGAACAATCCTCGCCACAACATCCGCGAAGTCCGCAGCCCGCGCGGCACCGAAATCAGCGCGCGCTCCTGGCTGACGGAAGCGCCGCTGCGCATGCTGATGAACAATCTCGATCCGGACGTTGCAGAAAATCCCAACGAGCTGGTCGTCTATGGCGGCCTCGGCCGGGCGGCGCGCACCTGGAACGACTTTGACCGCATCGTCGCCTCATTGAGGACGCTGGCCGATGACGAGACTTTGCTGGTGCAGTCAGGCAAGCCGGTCGGCGTCTTCCGCACCCACCCGGACGCGCCGCGTGTGCTGATCGCAAACTCAAATCTGGTGCCGCACTGGGCGAATTGGGAAAAATTCAACGAGCTCGATAAGAAGGGCTTGATGATGTACGGCCAGATGACGGCCGGCTCGTGGATCTACATCGGCACGCAAGGCATCGTGCAGGGCACCTACGAGACCTTCGTCGAGGCCGGCCGCCAGCACTATGGCGGCAATCTCCGGGGAAAATGGATCCTGACCGGCGGTCTCGGCGGCATGGGTGGCGCCCAGCCGCTCGCCGCCGTCATGGCCGGCGCCTGCTGCCTGGCGATCGAATGCAATCCGGACTCGATCGATTTCCGCCTGCGCACCCGCTACGTCGACGAGCGCGCCGACACGCTCGACGAGGCGCTGGAAAAGATCGAACGCTGGACCAAGGCCGGCGAGGCGAAGTCGGTCGGCCTGCTTGGCAATACGGCCGACATCGTGCCGGAGATGTTCAGGCGTGGCATTCGCCCCGATATGGTCACCGACCAGACCTCGGCGCATGATCCCATCAACGGCTACCTGCCGAAGGGCTGGACGATGGCCGAGTGGCGCGAGAAGCGCGTCAGCGACCCCAAGGAAGTCGAGAAGGCAGCCCGCGCCTCCATGCGCGAACATGTCGAGGCGATGGTGGCGTTCTGGAACGCCGGCGTGCCGACGCTCGACTATGGCAACAACATCCGCCAGGTGGCCAAGGAGGAGGGGTTCGAGAACGCTTTCGCCTTCCCCGGTTTCGTGCCGGCCTATATCCGTCCGCTGTTCTGCCGCGGCATCGGCCCCTTTCGATGGGCGGCCCTGTCGGGCGATCCGGAGGATATCTACAAGACCGACGCCAAGGTGCGCGAACTGACGCCCGGCAACACCCATCTGCACAACTGGCTCGACATGGCGCGTGAGCGCATTGCCTTCCAGGGTCTGCCAGCGCGCATCTGCTGGGTTGGCCTCGGCGACCGGCATCGGCTCGGGCTCGCCTTCAACGAAATGGTGGCCAGGGGCGAGTTGAAGGCGCCTGTCGTCATCGGTCGCGATCACCTCGATTCCGGCTCGGTCGCTTCGCCGAACCGCGAAACGGAATCGATGAAGGACGGCTCGGACGCGGTATCCGACTGGCCGCTGCTCAACGCATTGCTCAACACGGCGTCCGGCGCCACCTGGGTGTCGCTGCACCATGGCGGCGGCGTCGGCATGGGTTTCTCGCAGCACGCCGGCATGGTGATCGTCGCCGACGGCACGCGCGAAGCGGCCAGGCGCCTGGAGCGGGTGCTTTGGAACGACCCGGCGACCGGTGTCATGCGCCACGCCGATGCCGGCTACGAGATCGCCGTCGAATGCGCCAAGGAGCACCAGCTCAATTTGCCCGGCATTCTCGGCTGATTGGCTGAGCCGATGCGCATCCTGCGGGCAGCCGAATACCGGTCGATGCCGTGGAAGAACGGCGGCGGCGTGACGACGGAAATCGCCGTCTCGCCCACTGGTGCCGGGCTCGACGATTTCGACTGGCGCGTGTCGATGGCGCGCGTCGAATTGAGCGGTCCTTTCTCGCAATTTGCCGGGATCGATCGCACCCTTGCCGTGCTCGAAGGCGAGGGCATCGTCCTCGAGATCGCCGGCCACCCGCCGACATCCATAAACAGGACGACTGCCCTGTTTTCTTTCCCTGCCGACGTGCAGACCTCGGCCGCGCTGATCGGCGGACCGATCACTGATCTCAATGTCATGACCCGCCGAAGCCGGATGACGCATTCGGTCGAACGCCTGGTGATTTCGGCCCCCGTGGAAATCCGGACTGAAGCCGGCACAACGCTCATCCTGTGCTTGAACGGCGACGTCAGCGTGCCCGCCGCTGAACCGGTTCGCCTCGGACCGCTCGATACGCTGCGGTCCGGTCCGGTCAGCACCGGCCTGCTTGTCCAGCCCGCCCATGAGGCAACGCTGTTCGTGATCCGGATCTGCGCCGTCGCCGGCAACGATTAACGCTTGTTTCCAAACATGATCGCGGTACCGGCGAAATATAGCGTAAGCTGCTGGCGGCATCACGAAAAAGCCTGAATCCTCTCCGCCGATCTGGCTTGGTGGGAAGTAGGGTGCTTGTCTTTGAGTCTTGCTGAGAGATAACGCCCTGTCGCGGTGCGGAAACAAACTTTCGGCAAGTGGGGTTTATGCAACCAATTGCATTTGAACCGGTTTTAGGGCCATTGCCGTGGCGGTGACGCCGCTCAGTGCCCGCTTACGGAATTTTCAATGAATATTCAGACGAATCCTGCCCAAATCGAGAAGACAAGCGCAAGCTTCCCGGCCATTACCGAAGAGCCGATCCGTTCCAATTACCTGCCCGAAGAGCGCCTTCGGCTGCTTGGCGAAAGCCTGGCAAAAGGCGACCTCACGGACCTGTTCGGCCTGACGCCCTTTGATTTTCAGGCCCGTATCCGGGACAGCGCCAAGAAGATTTTGGAAGTTTACCGGTCGACCAATGCTGCGCAGGCGAGGGGCGAGACGATCACGCCGGCGGCACAATGGCTGCTCGACAACAATTACCTGGTCGAAGAGACCATTTTCCAGGTCAAGCGCGACCTGCCGCGCCGGTTCTATCGTCAGTTGCCGACGCTGAAACTGCCTGACAACGGCACTGTGCCGCGCGCGCTGGCGCTGGCCTGGACCTATGTGGCGCATTCGGACAGTTCCGTTTCGGCGACGATGTTCAAGTCCATCGTCCAGGGTTTCCAGTCGGTCGAGCCGCTGAAGATCGGCGAACTCTGGGCGCTGCCTTCGCTGTTGCGCTTCGTCCTGATCGAAAATCTCCGCCGGCTGGCCGTCAGGGTCAATCGCACCCGCCAGATGCGCCAGATCGCCAACGATGTGGCCGACAAGGTCCTGGCCACCGACGACAGCGCCGACCGGCAGTCGATCCTGTCCAACTTCAGCGCCCACGCGCAGGACACCACCTTCGCCACCCAGCTGCTCTATCGCTTGCGCGATGGATCGCAGAATGCCGGCAAGGCTCTGGAATGGCTGGAAGGCGAGCTCGAAAAGACCGGCTCCGATGCCGAGGAAATCATCATTTCCGAACATCACACGCTGTCCAGCGGCAATGTGACGACGGGCAACATCATCCGCGGCCTGCGCCTCATCAACGACGTCGACTGGACGGTGTGGTTCGAAGGCGTCAGCCGCATCGACACCGTGCTGCGCGAGCGCACCGATTTCGCCGCGCTCGACTTCTTCTCGCGCGATCAGTACCGGACCGCGATCGAGGAATTGGCGCGCCGCTCGAACCTTTCGGAATATCGCGTTGCCGAGATGGCCATCGAGTTGGCCGGCCACGCCGCCAGCGATGGTGACGGCGACGCCGTTTTAACCGGGTCCGCCCACACCGATGTCGGCTTCTTTCTCGTCGGCCCACGCCGGCTGGAGCTGGAGAAGGCGATCGGCTATCGGCCCACCATCAGCCAGACAGTCAAGCGTGCCTTCCGCAAGACCGGCTGGCTCGGCATCGTCGTGCCCGTGTTTGCGCTGACGGCGCTGCTTCTCGTTCTGTCCGGCAACGCGCTTGCCAATCTTGGCCTGTCGGTGCCCTCGATCGTCCTCATGCTGGCGCTTTTTGCCGTGCCGGCCAGCGAGGGCGCGCTCGCCTTCTTCAACACGGTCGTATCGCTGTTCCTGAAACCGACGCGCCTCGTCGGCTACGATTACCGGCACGGCGTGCCGCCCGAGGCGCGCACGTTGGTGGTGGTGCCGTCGCTGATCGGCTCGCGCGACGATGTCGAGGAAAACATCCGCAACATCGAGGTGCATCATCTCGCCAACACGGCCGATGAAATCCATTTCGCGCTGCTGTCGGACTGGCCAGACTCGAAGACCGAGATCGATGCGGCGGACACCGAAATCCTCGAATTCGCCCGTGCCGAGATCGCTCGTCTCAACGCCCGCTATCCCTCCGAAGGCGCGCCGCGTTTCTACATCCTGCACCGGCGCCGGCTCTTCAACGCGGCGCAAGGAGCCTGGATGGGCTGGGAGCGCAAGCGCGGCAAGCTGCACGAGCTCGATCTTCTGCTGCGCGGCGACAGCGACACCACGTTCCTGCCGCTCGACGTGCCGCTGCCGGAGAACGTCGTCCATGTGATGACGCTCGATGCCGACACGCGCACCACCCGTGACGCGGTCGCCACCCTCGTGGGCAAGCTCTGCCACCCGCTCAACCGGCCGCATTTCGATGCCAGCAAGCGCGTCGTCACCGCCGGCTACGCGATCCTGCAGCCGCGCATCACCGCGTCGCTGACATCAGGCGACGATGCGTCGTTCTTCCAGCGGGTGTTTTCGGCAAATCGCGGCCTCGACCCTTATGTCTTTGCCGTGTCCGATCTCTATCAGGACGTCTTCGGCGACGGGTCCTTCACCGGCAAGGGCCTCTATCATGTCGACGCCTTCGAGGCCGCGCTGCAGGGCCGCATCGAGGAAAACACCATCCTCAGCCACGATCTGCTGGAAGGCGCGCTGGCGCGCGCGGCGCTGGTCACCGACGTCGAACTGGTCGAGGACTATCCGACCCGATACTCGGTCGACGCCTCGCGCCACCATCGCTGGGCGCGCGGCGACTGGCAGCTGCTCGGCTTCATGCTCGATCCGCGCTCCGGCGTGCCGGCGCTGTCGCGCTGGAAGATGATCGACAATCTGCGCCGCTCGCTGACGCCGATCTTCTGGGTGATGGCGGCGATCGCCGGCTGGACGCTGCTGCCCTTCACGCAGGCCGCGCAATGGCAGGCCCTGCTGATCCTCAGCCTGTTCATGGCGCCGACATTCGACATCGTCAACGCCATCCTGCCCAAGAGCGGCGACCAGACGCCGCGCGGTCATTTCTCGGCCTTGGCACGCGACGTCGCCTTCGGCACCGCCATGGTGGCGCTGAAGATCGTGCTGATGGCGCACAACGCCTGGATGATGGGCGATGCCATCGTGCGCACGCTCTACCGGCTGTTTGTCAGCCGCCAGAACCTTTTGGAATGGCGCACCGCCTCGCAGGCGCACAAGGCGGGCGACAACGATGTCGGTTCCTATTACGGCATGATGTATGGCGCCGTGATCATCGGCTTCGTCGGCCTTGCCATTCCGGTGCTGGCCGATTCGACCGGCGCCTTCGTGGCCTTCTTCTTCGCCCTGTTCTGGATTGGCTCGCCGGCCATCGCCAGCTGGATCAGCCGTTCGGCTGAAACCGAGGATCGGCTGCGCATATCGCAGGCCGACATCCACACGCTGCGCACGGTGGCGCGGCGCACGTGGCACTATTTCGAAAGCTTCGTGACGGCAGAACACCACCATCTGCCGCCCGATAATTTCCAGGAAAGCCCGGCGCCGGTGGTGGCGCCACGCACCTCGCCGACCAATATCGGCGTCTACCTGCTGTCCGTCGTCTCCGCCCGCGACTTCGGCTGGATCAGCCTGTCCGACGCCATCACCCGCATCGACGCCACCATGGCGACGATCGAGGGCATGCCGCGTGAGCGCGGTCACCTCTTCAACTGGTACGACACGACGACACTGAAGCCGCTCTATCCGCTTTACATCTCGGCTGTCGACAGCGGCAATCTCGCTGGCCATCTGGTGGCGGTGGCGGCGGCCTGCGCCGAATGGGCCGAAGCGCCCTCCGTCCATCTCCAGGGCGATTTCGAAGGCATTCTCGACACGGTCACCATCCTCAGCGAAAGCCTCGATGATTTGCCCGACGACCGCCGTCAGTTGCGCCCGCTGCGCCAGCGTCTCGCGGACCGTCTCGACGGCATGCGGCGCGCTGTCGACACCATCAAGGCGCAGCCCGAAATGGCGTCGATCCGCACCATCAACCTGGCTGTGCTGGCCGGCGAGATCCGCAAATTGGCCACCGCCATCCATACCGAGGCTGTGTCGCCCCAGAGCGACGTCATCGTCGACTGGGCGGCAAGGCTGGAAGCCACCTGCGAAGCGCACGTCCATGACGCGCACAGCGACGACAATGCCGTCGAGGCGCTGCGTGCCAAGCTGCTCACCTTGCGCGAGCGCACGCGCCGCTACGCCTTCGAGATGGATTTCTCCTTCCTGATGCGGCCGGAGCGCAAGCTGTTGTCGATCGGTTACCGGGTCGAGGAGCACCAGCTCGACGAAAGCTGCTACGACCTTCTGGCTTCCGAAGCGCGGCTGACCAGCCTGTTCGCCATCGCCAAGGGCGACCTGCCGACCGAGCACTGGTTCCGGCTTGGCCGGCCGATCGTCGAAATCGGTTTCCAGGGCGCCCTGATGTCCTGGTCCGGCTCGATGTTCGAATACCTGATGCCGCCGCTGGTGATGAAGGAGCCGCAGGGCTCGATCCTCAACCAGACCAGCAAGCTGATCATCAAGCGCCAGATCCAGTATGGCCGCCAGAAGAACGTGCCGTGGGGCATTTCGGAGGCCGCCTACAATGCGCGCGACCGCGAACTGACCTACCAATACACAAATTTCGGCGTTCCAGGTCTCGGGCTGAAGCGCGGCCTTGGCCAGAACACGGTGATCGCGCCTTACGCCACCATACTGGCGGCCCAGTTCAATCCGCGTGAAGCCGTGCTGAATCTCGCCCGATTGCGGGAGATCGGGGCGCTCGGCCGCCACGGTTACTACGATGCCGTCGACTTCACGCCGCAGCGCGTGCCGGAAGGCACGGATCATGTCGTCGTCCAGAACTACATGGCCCACCATTCGGGCATGTCGATCGCGGCGGTTGCCGACGCCATCTTCGAAGGTCGCATGCGCGACCGCTTCCACAGCGATCCGGTCATCGAATCGGCTGAACTCTTGCTGCAGGAGAGGGCGCCGCGCGACATCCCGACCGCGACCGTCAGGACCGAGGCCGACGAACGCTCCAAGGACGAGACCGAAGTCGACAGCCCCGACACCCGCATCGTGCTCAATCCGCTGCAGTCGCTGCGGTCGACCAACGTCATGTCAAACGGCCGCTATTCGGTGATGGTCACCGCGACCGGCTCGGGCTACAGCCGCTGGGGCGATCTCTCCGTCACACGCTGGCAGCCGGATCCGACCGAGGACCGGCTCGGCTCCTACATCTTCCTGCGTGACGCAGGCTCAGGTGACTGGTGGTCGGCTACAGCCGAACCGAAGCGCGCCGCCGAGGAAAAGGCGCAGACCTTGTTCTCCGACGACAAGGCGAGCTTCGTCAAATCGGTGGGCACGTTGCGCTCCGAGGTCGAATGCATCGTCATCTCGGAAGGCAATGGCGAGGGCCGTCGGGTCACGCTCTACAATGACGGTCCGTCCGACCGTCACATCGAAGTGACCTCCTTTGCCGAACTGGTGCTCGGCCTGGAGGCGTCCGACAACGCGCATCCGGCCTTCTCGAAGATGTTCGTGGAAACCGAAATCTCTGCGAACAACGCGGCGATCTTCGCCACGCGGCGCAAGCGCGAGACCAGCGAGCCCGATATCGCCATGGTGCATTTCGTCACCGATCCGTCCGGATCGGCGCGCGATGCCGAGGCCGAGACCGACAGGCGCGCCTTCATCGGCCGTGGCCGTACCATCGTCGATGCGGCCGCTTTCGACCCGGGCGCCAGGCTGGGCGGCCATTCAGGCTTTACGCTCGATCCCGTCGCGTCGCTGCGCCGCCAGGTGCGCGTGCCGGCCAACAAGAAGATATCGCTGACCTTCTGGACCGTCGTCGGCGCTGGCCGCACCGAGCTGGACGAAGCCATCGCCCGCCTCGACCATCCGGAGAGCTTTGCCCGCCAGGCCATGCTTGCCTGGACGCGCAGCCAGGTGCAGACCCGCCATATGGGCCTCAGCCTGACCGATGCCGCCAACGTGCAGAAGCTGGCGCGCTACCTGATCTATCCGGATCCGTTCCTGCGTCTTCCCGCAGAATCCATCGCCTCCGGGCTGGGCAAGCAGTCGAGCCTGTGGCCGACAAGCATTTCCGGCGATTTCCCGATCTTCCTGGTCAGGATCGGCGACGTCGCCGATCTTGAAATCGTTGCCCAGGCGCTGCGTTTCCAGGAATATATGCGCACCCGCGGCATGATGATCGACTTCGTCGTCGTCAACGAGCAGGCGTCCTCCTATGTCCAGGACCTGCAACGGGCGGTCGAGACGCTGTGCGAAAACAGCCGCCTGCGCGGCAAGGAGCTCGGACCGCGCCAGCACATTTTCGCGGTGCGCCGCGACCTCATGGACGAGACCACCTACAAGACGCTGCTCGCTGTCGCCCGGGTGGTCCTGCACACGCGCAATGGCACCATCTTCGACCAGATCGAGCGCGCCGAGGCGGCGGCTCTGCAGGCGCGGGACGCTCTGGCAGCATTGCCGATTCCGCGTGAATTGCCGTCGCCGACACCCACGACGCATGCTCCTGCCTCGCAGGCGGTGGCAAATGTCAGCGCCGATGGCAGCGGGCTCAGCCAGTGGAACGGCTTTGGCGGTTTCGACGGCGACGGGCGGCACTATGTCGTGCGCCTGGCCGGCCGGCGCACGACGCCGCAGCCGTGGATCAACGTCGTCTCCAACGCCTCGTTCGGCTTCCATACCTCGGCCGAGGGCGCCGCCTTCACCTGGAGCCGAAACAGCCGCGACTACCAGTTGACGCCGTGGTCGAATGATCCGGTCTCGAACCGGCCGGGCGAGGGCTTCTATATCTACGATCAGGCGAGCGGCAAGGCATTCTCGCCGCTCGCCGCCATGGTGCGCGATCCCTCGATGACCTACGAGGCCTGGCATGGCCAGGGTTTCTCGACCTTCCGCTCGAAGCGCGGACCATTGTCGATGGATCTCACCCATGTCGTCGATCCGGTCGATCCGCTGAAGATCTCACGGCTGCGCATCCAGAATTCCGGCTCGGTGCCGGCGCGGCTGCGTGTCTATGCCTATGCCGAATGGGTGCTCGGCGGGCACCGGTCGCGCACGGCGGCAACCATCGTCCCGTCGCGGGATGCCGCCAGCGGCGCGCTGCTGGCACAAAACCCCTACGGGCTGGATTTCGGCGAGCGCGTTGCTTTCCTCGCGGCCGACGGTGGCGTCCATTCGGTGACAACAGACCGATCGGAGTTCCTGGGCCGGCATGGTTCCAGCGAGCTACCCCAGGCGGTGCTGAGTGGTGCGGCGCTGTCTGGCCGTGTCGAGGCCGGTGACGATCCGTGCGCGGCGATTGCCCGCGATGTCGAGATTCCGGCAGGCGGCGACGTGACGCTGCTCTGGCTGCTCGGCGACGCCGAGTCCGCCGAGGAGGCGAGCGCGCTGGTGCAGGAGCACCGGGTCAAGGATTTCGACCAGCGGCTGGCCGACAATGAGCGCGAATGGCGCGGCTTCCTCGACACCATCCAGGTCGAGACGCCAGACAAGGCGCTCGACGCAATGGTCAATCACTGGCTGCCCTATCAGAGCCTGGCCTGCCGCATCCGTGCCCGCTCCGCCTTCTATCAGGCCAGCGGTGCCTTCGGCTTCCGCGACCAGTTGCAGGATACGCTGGCGCTGCTGGCGCATGACCCGCAACTGGCGCGCGACCAAATCCTCAACGCGGCGCGGCGGCAGTTCCCCGAAGGCGACGTGCAGCACTGGTGGCTGCCGCGCACGGGTGCTGGCGTGCGTACGTTGATCTCCGACGACGTGGTCTGGCTTGCCCACGCCACGGCGCGCTATTTGCTGGTCACCGGCGATGCCACCATCCTGAAGGAGCAATTGGCCTTCATCGATGGACAGCCGCTGGGCGAGGGCGAGCACGATGCCTTCTTCACCCCGGAAATCTCGAAGAAGACAGCGTCGCTCTACGACCATTGCGCGCGTGCGCTCGATCTCGCCATCAAGCGCAGCAGCCCCGCGGGCCTGCCGCTGATCCTCGGCGGCGACTGGAACGACGGCATGAACCGCGTTGGCGAGCAGGGCAAGGGCGAGAGCGTCTGGCTCGGCTGGTTCCTGCTGAAGACGCTGGGCGACTTCGCCCCTGTCGCCAAGGCCGAGGGCGACGCCAAGCGAGCACAGGCCTGGGCAAAGCATGCCGATGTTCTGAAGCGGGCGCTTGAGAGCACCGCATGGGACGGCGAATGGTACCGGCGCGGCAGTTTCGACGACGGCACCCCTTTGGGGTCTCGCAACTCGCAGGAGTGCAAGATCGACTCGATCGCCCAGTCCTGGAGCGTGCTTTCGGGAGAGGGCGATCCGGCACGGTCGACGACCGCGATGGAGCAAGCAACGAAGCTGCTCGTCGACGACAAGCTGAAGATCGTCAAGCTGTTCACGCCGCCCTTCTCGAAGACGGAGAAGGACCCGGGTTACATCAAGAGCTATCCGCCCGGTGTGCGCGAGAATGGCGGCCAGTACACCCATGCCGCCACATGGTTCGTCATCGCGCTTGCCGAGATGGGACAGGTCGACGAGGCCTATCGCTGTTTCTCGATGCTGAACCCCGTCAACCATGCGACCGACGAGGCCACGGCCGAGCACTATCGTGTCGAGCCCTATGTCGTGGCGGCCGATATCTATGCCGGCGACGACAATGCCGGCAACGGCAAGGGCGGCCGTGGGGGCTGGACCTGGTACACCGGCTCTGCCGGCTGGCTCTACAGGGCTGCGGTCGAGGGCATTCTGGGCATCGAACGGCGCGGCAAACGTGTCCAGTTCAAGCCGAAGCTGCCGAGCCACTGGAATGGGTACTCGGCAAATCTCAAAATGCTGGGAGCGGAACTCAGGGTTCGCGTCATCCGCGACAATAAGGCCAAGGCCGTGTCGCTGGAGGTGAATGGGACAAAGACCAAGGTTTCGGCAGTCGAACTGAAGGACGGCGAAGTTGCCGAGGTGGTCATCCGGATCCCGGCTTAATGCAATGTTGCTCAAAAACTATGCGCTCGGGCCTGGGATCCGGGGCGCGACTTTTGCCGCCACGGCGGGATGAGAGGCCGTCCCGCCTGGCGTTGCCGCCTGCCGATTGAAGGACATGCCACCGAGGAGTGCATGAAATCAAAGGCTTGAGGCGTCCGACAGGGGCGCCACGAGCAGTGAGAGTTTGGCCTCCCTTCACCTGGAAGGGCGCCCTGCAGCTTTGTTTCGCTCTATACTTCGCAAAAGGCGATTTCGGCCTTAGTCATCCGCCCGACATTGTTGCTGATTAAAATTGTGGCAGCACGTGCCAACTGCCATGATTTCGCCGCATGCCTGACATTTTACCTGTCTTCTCAAACCGTTAGGTGATCACGGCAGATTTCGGAACGTCGCCATCTTTTGTTCGCTCTAAGGGAACTGAAGGGGTACACGGCCATTGTTTTGCGACGTATCAACCGGTACGAATAAAATGATGCAGTGCACAATAAACAGCGTGGCGGAGTAACTGGGGTGACCCTTCTGCAAATCTACTGGCGAGCTCTCGGTTATCTGGCCGCGGACAGGAAACGCGTTGCGTTGATCTGTTCGGCCAACGTGGCTCTCGCCATCGTAGCGCTTCTCGAGCCAATTATGTTCGGTCGCGTCATCGGCGCCATCTCCGAGCGTGGCTCTGTCTTCACCACGCTGGTCATGTGGGCCGGTCTCGGCGCCTTCAACATCGTTGCTTTCGTCATGGTGGCGCGCGGCGCTGACCGCTTCGCCCATGCTCGGCGCAGCGAAGTGCTGTGCCAGTCCTTCGAGCGTGTGATCACCATGCCGCTCGCCTGGCACCATCAGCACGGCACCTCCAATGCGCTGCACACGATGCTGCGCGCCGTCGAAACCCTGTTCAGCCTTTGGCTCGAATTCATGCGCCAGCATCTGTCCACGGCTGTCGCCCTCGTGCTGCTGGTTCCGACCGCGATCAGCATGGACCTGCGCATGTCGCTGGTGCTGCTTGGCCTCGGGCTGCTTTATGTCGGCATCGGCCGGATGGTCATGCGCCGCACCAAGGCGGGCCAGGCTGCGGTCGAGCGTCACTACCACAAGGTGTTCGCGCATGTGACCGACTCGGTCAGCAACGTTGCGGTGCTGCAGAGCTACAATCGCCTCGGCCACGAGGCCGATACGCTGCGCCGCTACGTCAAGAACCTGCTCGACGCGCAGAACCCCGTGCTCGACTGGTGGGCGCTGGCCAATGCCTTGCACCGTCTGTCATCGGCAATCTCGATGCTGATCGTGTTGTCGATCGGCTCCTATCTCGTCACTCATGGTCAGTTGGGTGTCGGCGACGTCATTGCCTTCACCGGTTTTGCCACGATGCTTATCGCTCGCCTCGACCAGATGTCGGCTTTCGCGAACCAGATTTCGGAGGCCCGTGCCAAACTTGAGGATTTCTACCACCTCGAGGACTCCGCGGCTGATGCCGCCGAGCCGGACGGCTTGCGCGATCTTGCCAACGTCACCGGCCATGTCCGCTTCGAGAATGTCGGCTTTGAGTTCGCCAATTCCGGCCAAGGCATCGACGACGTGTCCTTCGAGGTGCAGGCGGGCCAGACCGTCGCCATCGTAGGCCCGACGGGCGCCGGCAAGACCACGCTCATCAACCTGCTGCAGCGTGTCTTCTCGCCGTCCCATGGCCGTATCCTGATCGACGGCATCGACACCCGCACCGTGACCCGCAAGTCGGTGCGCCATTCGATCGCCACCGTATTCCAGGATGCCGGCCTGCTCAACCGCTCGATCGAGGACAACATCCGTGTTGGCCGCGCCGATGCAAGCAATGACGAGATCCATGCCGCCGCCAATGCGGCTGCCGCACAGGACTTCATCCTGTCCAAGAGCAATGGCTACGACACGGTGGTTGGCGAACGTGGCGGCCAGCTGTCGGGCGGCGAACGTCAGCGCATCGCCATTGCCCGCGCCGTGTTGAAGGACGCACCGATCCTGGTGCTCGACGAGGCGACCAGCGCGCTCGACGTCGAGACCGAGGACCGCGTCAAGGAAGCGATCGACGAGTTGCGCCGCGACCGCACGACCTTCATCATCGCCCACCGCCTGACCACCGTTCGCGACGCCGATCTGGTCGTGTTCATGGACAAGGGCAGGGTGGTCGAGATGGGCGGCTTCACCGAGCTGTCGCTGCGCAATGGCCGCTTTGCCAGCCTGTTGCGCGCCGGCGGCCTGCTCAACGACGAGGAAGTCCGCCGCCTCAGCCGCACCGTACAGCAACAGCAGGAAGCAGCCGCCTGAGCTTCTTTCTCCGACCTCCCCTTGTGGGAGGTCGGACCATAGGTCCAGGTGAGAGTACAGGCACGGCCGCCCCAATTGCGTCTGCGACACCACGCTCGATTGCCCCGAACGCCGCGGCGGTTTATGTAGAAACGCATGAGCGACACGACTTCACGCCTGACCGGCTGGATGGATCTCGCCAACCCGACGCGCTTCGTCGGGCTGGCGGACAAGGTCGTGCCGTGGCTGGCCACGATCGCCACACTCATCCTCGCCGTCGGGCTCTATATGAGCTTCGCCGCGCCTGAGGATTTCCAGCAGGGCATAACCGTCCGCATCATGTACATCCACGTGCCTTTCGCCTGGCTGGCCATGATGTGCTACACGCTGATGGCGGTCTCGGCGCTGGGCACGCTTGTCTGGCGGCACCCGCTGGCAGATGTCGCGCTGAAATCCGCAGCCCCCATCGGCGCCGTCTTCACCGCGCTGGCGCTGATCACCGGTTCGATCTGGGGTAAGCCGATGTGGGGCACCTGGTGGGTCTGGGATGCGCGTCTGACCTCGGTCTTCGTGCTGTTCCTGATGTATCTCGGCATCATCGCGCTGACCCGCGCACTCGACGACGCAAGCCGCGCCGCCTGGGCCGCCGCCATCATCACGCTGGTCGGCTTCATCAACATCCCGATCATCAAATTCTCGGTCGACTGGTGGAACACGCTGCATCAGCCGGCCTCGGTGTTCCGCATGGGCGGCTCGACCATCGATCCCAGCCTGCTATGGCCGCTACTGGTGATGGCGCTCGGCTTCACCGTGCTGTTCTTCGCGCTGCACCTGATGGCGATGCGCACCGAAATCCGCCGCCGCCGGGTGATTGCCACGCGCAGGGTTGCGGCACGGCAGGCCGAGCGGTCCGCCAACTGACGCGCGTCGACTGTAATTTTCGCTTTCGCCAACGTCTATCTCTGAGCAGTGAGTGGGGCGCTGAAGCTGCTGATCTCCCCACTTGAGGGGGAGATGGCCGGCAGGCCAGAGGGGGCGCTGTCCCGCCGGCGTGCTGAAGATACTGCGGCGTTTCGCTGGCCTTGACGATGACCCTCACCCCATCCTTCCCCGCGCCGCCACGGGCAACGTTTCCAGCACCGTGTCGCCGTCGACCAGATTGACCTCGTTGAACAGGTTTGTGACGACGCAGCAATGGTCGGGCACGACACGCACGCGCTCGCCGATGCGCAGCTTGCCGTCGCCCGAAAGCGTGACGGTGCCGTGCTCCTCGCTCAGGCCCGTCACCCGCGCTCCCGACACGCCGAGCAACTCGCCAAAATCGGCGAGACCCAGCGTATCGCTGGACAGCGCCTTGCTCCCGGCATCGAGGATAGCGCGCGTCGCTGTGGGATGGCTGACCACCGTCGACAGCACCGTTAGCGCGCAGTCGTCGAGGCCGCCGACGCCTTTGGCGACCTGATAGCGGTCGAGATAGATGTAGGTGCCTGGACGATACTCCGTGACAACAGATGTATCGCTGGAGCGCCACATATCCGGCGTGCCGCCGCTGGAGATGCGTTCGCAGGCGAGGCCCGACGCGGCAAGTGCCTGCTTGGCCTCGGTGAGCCAGGCTTCGGCCTCCGCTGCCCGCCCGGCGGCCGGGTAGGTCATCAGTCCGCCGAAGGCGAGGCCGCCGGCTCTGTCGATCTGTCTTGCCAGCGCGACCGCTTCATCAGCCGACTGCACGCCGCAGCGGCCCATGCCGGTGTCGCATTCAACCAGCACCTGCAAGCGATGACCGGCATCGGTGAAGGTGGTTGCCAGCCCTTCGAGCGTCTCCATGCTGTCCGCTGTCACCGACAGGGTGACGCGCCCGTGCAGCCCCAGAAGCCGCTCCAGCTTGGCGCGCCCAAGGATGTTGTAGGGAAGAAAAATATCGGTCAGCCCGGCATCCGCCATCACCTCGGCCTCGCCAATCTTCTGGCAGGTGATGCCGACGGCGCCGGCCGCCACCTGCTTCTTCGCCCAGTAGGGCAATTTGTGCGTCTTGATATGCGGCCTGAGCTTCAGCCCGTTCTTGTCGGCATGCGCCTGGGCGCGGGCAATGTTGGCTTCCGCGCGCGTGGTGTCGATCAGGATGGATGGCGTATCGAGATCGTGAACGGTCGGCATCATCTTTCACCCCATGAGGAATCCGCGGGTTTTATGGCCCTGAAAATCCGTGATGTCACGCGGCCAGCGAAGCGGATTTGTGGTCCATGCGCCTAAGCGCAACGCCGGACAGGCGGCGAGATGGATCGACACCGCATCGACGTTCGGCTATGCGATTTGCCAGACAAATCGATACGAAGGGATCATGATCATGAAGCGCTCCGCCATCAACGACATCATCCGCGAAGCCGACGCTTTCATCCGCTCGTTCGGCTACATCATGCCGCCCTTCGCCTATTGGTCGCCGCAGGAGGCGAAGGCGCGTCAGGTCGACTCGTCGGCCGTATTCACCTCGCGGCTTGGCTGGGACATCACCGATTACGGGCAAGAGAAATTCAGGGAACTCGGCCTGTTCCTGTTCACCGTTCGCAACGGCCGCTACGAGGACATGAAGAAGGGCATGGGCATGCTCTATGCCGAAAAGATCATGATCTCGCGCAAGGACCAGCTGTCGCCGATGCACCGCCACAACATCAAGGCCGAGGACATCATCAACCGTGGCGGCGGCAAGCTGGTGCTGGAACTGTTCATGCATGACCGCGACGGCGGCATCGATCCCAAGGCCGAGGTCTCGGTGCCGGTCGACGGAACCATCCACAGGCTGCCTGCGGGTGGGCTCCTGAAGCTCGACCCGGGCCAGAGCGTCACGCTGCTGCCCGGCGTCTGGCATGCCTTCTGGGCCGAGGGCAAGGACGTGCTGATCGGCGAGGTCTCGACCGTCAATGACGATCTCACCGACAATGTGTTTCGCGAACCGATCGGCCGTTTTTCCAACATCGACGAAGACGTTGCCCCGATCCACCTGCTGGTGTCCGACTATGAGAAGTGGCTGGGGTAGGGGGCGCCGCCCCATGCCTTCGGTGACGCCAGCCCCACGATCGAAAGCGGGTTAGCCGGTAGCGCCTACCTACTGCGATCCTTGTTCGACCGATCCTGCCGCTTCGTCCTTGAAGACGACCTTTGTGCCTTTTTGCACTTCGGAGGCGAGGTCTTCGGCATCCCAGTTGGTCAGCCTGATGCAACCATGCGAGAAGGTCTTTCCGATCTTGCCTGGGTCCGGCGCCCCGTGAATGCCATAACTATCGATGGACAAATCGATCCAGACCGATCCCACCGGATTGTTTGGTCCGGCAGCGATCGTGAAGGGGCGCTTGGTCTTCACCCCCTTGAAGGCAAACTCTGGATCGTAGTGATAGGTTGGGTGGCGCACCACGCGTTTGACCTCTGCCTCGCCACTCGGCGCGGGCTTCTCCTGGCTCCCGATCGAGGCGGGGTACGTCGCAAGCACTTTGCCGGAAGGGTCGAGCACGCGAACCTGGCGAGCGCTCTTGTCGACCTCGACGTTCCCAATGTCTTGCGGCGGATCACCTCGGGCGACAGCTGGCACCAGCAGCTTTTGCCCCGCCTTTCTGAAGCCGATGCCGGGATTGAGCCGTTCAAGCAGCTGCTCGCTGATGTGGAAGCGCTCCGCCATCTTTTCCAAGGCATTGTGATAGGCGAGCCGGGGCAGGCGGGCCATCCTCTCCATGCGCGCCGGAATTCGCCTGGTGAACGGTCCACGCACATCCTTGCGCGTCAACTCGTAGGTCTCAAGCGCGGGGCGCGAGGATGTCGCGACCAGCTTGTCCCATGTCTCGCGGGTAAGCTTGCCGTCGGCAGGCAATCCGTTGGCCGCTTGAAACGCACTGACTGCCCGGGTGAAGTTCTCTGCTTGGCGGCCGTCGATCAGGCCTGGCGAGAAGCGTGCACGATCCAGGAGGATTTGCGCCTTCAGCACGGTCACACTGACGCCTTTCGCTTCGCTGCCGTCAAATTGGGCGTTGTTGACGGTGGCCGCGTCCAGTTTTGCCGCCGCCGTTGCATCGCATGCCATGACGAGCATGGCGGCCGCGGCAAGAACGAGCCTGATCATGGAGGTCACACTCCTGTATGAGCACCTGCTTCTATGACGTCGCACGGCCGATCTGGTTCCATTTCCCTGCATCTGAGTCCGGCTGCCGAGTGCCGATGCGCCGCAGCGAACCCGGACCAGGAGCACCCGGCGGTGGCGCGGGTGCATTGTTGATAAGGGTCCGCCATCATCAAGATGGATGGCGACTCTCGTCAGCGCCTGTGTTGGCAATGGGCCAAGGTCCCATTGAGCGCCTGTTTTCATAGGCTCAGTGACCGAGGAGAGCCAGGATGACATTTCCTGCCCAGAAGGACAGAAGACCGGCTCAACCAGCCGAGGATGAGCGCCAGGCACGGCTGGAGAAAACAGCCAGGCTCAAGCAGCTTCGGTCCTATGCTTCCTGGCTTTCGTCTGACCCAAACGCCCAGCTTCACGATGAGATAGACTGCTCCGTGCTGATCGACGAAGGCGTGGAACGACGCGGCATGGAGCCTTGGCTGATCGGCAGGTGACACGACCGGGCGGCGAGGTTTCCACCGCCAACGACGATCGGCCGACAATTTGTTTGGCGAGCCGATCGGCCGCAACAGTGGCGACAGGCTGACTTCGCGTCAGTGACAGCAGCCTTGCTGCGCGCTCGTCCTGCACAGGCAGGACGAGGTGATCGGCACATCCGCCTTGGCCATCGCCGCGGCAAGGCTTGTCTGCAATATCGGCAATTCATCAGTCTCGCCGCGCCGTTTCAGGCATTCTACCAGCCCGTGCAGTGCCCAGACATTGTTCGGATGTTGGGCGCAGCGCTGCACCGTGCCGCTCAGGCCCAGGTCGTCGCGATAGACCTGTTCTGCTTCTTGCGCGTTGCTCTGGTCGAGAAGCAGCGCCGCCAGCGCATGGCGCGGCGGGTGCATCCAGGCCCACGGTTCGGTGTAGGACAAATTGTCGTCAAGCTCGACCGCCTGCCGCAAATGGCCATAGGCCTCGTCATGCCGGCCCTGGTGGTACGCCAGCTCGCCGTCGAGCAGAGCGACACCGACAGCCAGCGAAGCCTGCGCCGGGTTGCTGAGGAAGCGCCGCTCGGGCGCAATACCTTTCAGATGCCGATGGAACTCTTCGCGCTCGCGCTCGGCCTCAGCAAATTGCCCAAGCGTCGCATGCGCGACGCCCTTGGCGTAGTGCTGCATGGCCGCCGTCAGCACATAGAGGCCGGGCTCCGCGGTTACAGGCTCGTCGATGATCTCCTGCCAGCGGCCGAAGCGCACTTGCACATGCGATTTCATCGCATGGTAGCCTTCCACCGTCTGCGTGAGCTTGGGCCGGCCCTGGATGGCGACCACCTCGCGCGTGACCAGGCTGCGCACTCTGTCGGCGGCCCACAGTGCAGGCCGGTACTGGCCCGACAACATGCAGGTAAACATCATCAGGTGCAGATCGTGGCAGCAGCCCAGCAAATAGTAGGTCGGCTCGTCCGCATAGGCCAGATAGAGGTCGTTGGCGCGCACCGCCTTTTCGCTGGCACGTTTGGCTTTCTCATACTCGCCGCACAGCACATAGATGTGCCCCGGCATGTGGTTCATATGTCCGGCATCGGGGCACATCTCGCCGAGCAGATCCGCCGAGCGCATGCCGCGCTCCGGCATGGTGGACATTTCCAGGAGATGAATGTGCAGGTGGACGATCGCCGGATGTTGTGCCGCGCCGGCTTCATCGGCAAGCCGGATCGACCGCTCGCAGACATCGAGCGCCTCGACGACATCGGAATTCGGAGCCGGCGCGCCGGTCTTGAGGTTCCACAGCCGCCGCACCGTGCGCATCATCAGCGCTTCGACCAGCAGTGCCATCACATCATGGTCGTCGGGAAAGTCGCTGTACACAAGCCGCATCGCGGCGGCATAGGCGTCACCCCACCGTTCGAATTCCTCGGGGCTCACCCGGTGCGGCTTCTGGAAGCGGGCGGCCAACGCCTCGATCAGCCGCTTCTCGATTTCGTTGGCGGCAACCGCATTGGCCCGCGCAAGCTGGACATGCTCGAAGCAGCGCTTGGCCGCGCTGCCGGCCTCGGCCTCGCCATGCTCCTTCCAGGTCAGATTGTAGAAAGGTCCGGCGGCATAGGCGATGCCCCAATGAACCATCGGACAGTCAGGATCCGTCTCCAGCGCCTTCTGAAAACACTTGATGCCTTCCTCATGGTTGAAGCCGTAGCACCAGTTGAGGCCGATATCGAACCAACGCTGGGTTTCTGCCGAGCGAGTGGAGATGGGGCGGCGGTAGGTGCCGAGGTCGAAGCGGTCCATGTCTTCCATTCAAGTTTGGGCTGTTGTTCTAGATATTGCCACCACTGCTAGCTGGTCCTTAAGCGGCGCTTCATTTTTGCCAGCCGGCTAGCTCTGGCAGGTCGTCGAGCCAACTTTTTTCCGTCATCAAGACATCGCCGGGCTGCGGGTCAGTGGCGTTTTGAATGAGCCAGTCCATCCACTTCCGATAGGCAGCCGGGTCCAACTGAGGCGGCAACACCTTGGCCTTGGCCAGCATGCGTTTGCGGAAACTCACCTGCCTGCGGAGTTTGGTCGTCGTGAATTTGATGGCCTTGCCCTGGTATTCGACCGTCCAGCGCTCATCGCCATGGCTGGTCAGCCTGTCGATGGCGAAACCGACGTCCACCGGCCTATCCCGCCACGGAAGCTCGATGGCATTCTTCCTCAGATCGAGTGCCCATCGCCTGTAGTCGGTTCCGGCACGCTGGGGCGGCAGCACCCCAGCCTGTTCGAGTATCTTCCTGCGGAAGGTCGGCTGCTTCTTGAGCTGGCCTGTCGTCAGCTCGACGCGATGCCCACGGAATTCGACATGCCATCGGATCCTCCCATTGCCGAAATACTTCACCAGCCTGTCGATGACGAACTCGTCATCGGAGAGCGTCAAGCAGCCCTCCTTGATGCTTTCGAAAATGTACTGGCTGTCAGTGAGCATGACGCGGCATTGTGCTGGAACCTTCATGAAGCTTAGCGAGTAGCACGCGCCGGCGGCAACGATCTTTTTCGCTCCGGGAATCTCGACCGGCTCAATTGCGGGCAACTGCGGGTAGCGCCCGTAAAAGCCCGGTACTGTGCGTAACTGACATAGCGATGCAGATGAAAACGATGCCAAATTGGCGTGCTAAATCATCGGTTTGCTTGTGGGATTTTGGCTGGGGAACCTGGATTCGAACCAGGACTAACGGAGTCAGAGTCCGTGGGTCTACCGTTAACCTATTCCCCAGCAGGCGCGGTCATGAACCGTGCGGGCCGAGCGGGCAAGCCGCTGTGAGCGCTGCCTTGTAGCCGCCAGCGGAAAATAGTCAAGCCTGCTCTGTGGTTCAATGGCAGGTTTCGTCAGGTGATTTCAGACACCACTCTTCAGATGCCGGCGCGCGGCCCCCAGTCCAATCCCGCGCCTCAAGGCTCCGTCCGGCTGAACTGCGAGCGTTCGAAGAACAGCACCACCCCCAGGCCCAGAATCAGCGGGATGATCAGGTAGAACAGCCGGAACACCAGCAGCGCCGCCAGCACGCCGACCGGATCCATGTCCGACAGGCCGGCGAGAAACACCACCTCGAACACGCCGAGCCCGCCCGGCGCATGCGAGATCTGTGCGATCGAGAAGGAGACGAGGAAGACGCCGAGAATGACGAAATAACCGGGATTGTGGGCTGCTGGCAGGGCAAAGAAGATGATCGCGGCGGCGGCCAGCAGTTCGATCGGGCCGATCAGCAACTGCCGGGCGACGATCGGCAGCGCCGGATAGTGGAGCTGAAAGCTGGCGATCTTCAGCGGGCGCAGATGCAGCCAGCTGCCGAAGACATAGGCGGCGACGAGCAGCAGCATCGCGATACCGGCCGCTTCCGACAGGCCATGATGAGCGATGCCGGAAAACCGGTCGAGTACCTCTGGCTCGAACACCAGAACGAGGCCAGAGGCGAGAATCGTCGATAGCACGAAGGTGATCCAGCAGATCGCCACCAGCACGCCGACATCCTGACCGGTCAGGCCTCTGGTGCCGTAGGCGCGATAGCGGATGACGGCGCCGGAAAACACCGAACCGCCAATGTTGTGCGACAGCGCATAGGTCGTGAAGGAGCACAGCGTGACGAACAGCCACGACACGCGCTTGCCGATATGCAGGAGCGCGATGTGGTCGTAGCCGGCAAGCGAGGCATAGGCGATGACCGAACACAGCGCGGCAAGGACCCAACCCCGGGTCGGAATGGCCGTGATACCGTCCCAGACGTCGTCGAGTGAAACGCCGCGCAGTTCGTGCCAGAGCAGCAGCAGCGAGAAGATCACGGCGGCGATGCCGACAACCGGCCAGAAATAGCGTCTCCAGTTCATTGCCTGCCAATTCATTGCCTGACTGCCATGCGTTGCGGGTCCGCTTCCTTTTCCGTGGCTGGTGGGAGGCCGGCTTGCCGGATTCTTCCGCTCATTTCAGAAATGCCTCATCGAAGCCGGCTATTCAACCGCGAACCCTTGTCGCAGCGGCGGCCGGCAAGATTTGTCCGTCGTGAGCGGCCGAAAGAGATGCCGGCAGGCGTAGCGCCGGCATCTGCGGCGTGCGGGTTCATTACGCGGCCGCACCGGAACGGCGGTTTGCGGCCTGCCGGCAAAATTCGGCACGCGGCTCTTGGTGATCGGGCGCGGCGCTGTTAGTCTGGCGGCAACTTAAAACACTGAAGCGCCTGCTGCGTCCATCATAGGTTCGCGCGGCGCCGGAAGGAACGACAGTGGAAGACCACGACACCGGCGCCGGCGCGCCGGAGGTGGGCGTGTCCAGCGCTTCCCAGGGGTCGGCTGGCCCGGGGAACGCAAGCTGGCAGCAACGCCGCCCGACGGAGCTCCGCTCCGCGGACGGGCAGGCGGGCGACGCACCCCACAAAGGCAAGCCCAAGAAGCGGCGCAAGCGAAGGCGCGGGCGCAAGGTTTTTGCGCGCGACGAAGCACGTCCCACGGAGAATCGATCGCCGGCGCCGGGCAAAACCGGTGTCCCGGCGGCGGAGTCCCACAGACCGGCGGAATCGATGGCCTCGCCCGCCGCTGTAGTGCCACGGCCGGAACAGAGCGCCCGTCGGCCGCCGGTCCAGGAGCTTCCGGTGTTTGCGGCTCTTGACCTCGGCACCAACAATTGCCGGCTGCTGGTCGCCGTGCCGACGCGGCATGGCCAGTTCCGCGTCATCGACGCTTTTTCTCGCATCGTCCGGCTGGGCGAGGGGCTCACCGCCAATGGCCGGCTCGGCCAGCCGGCGATGGACCGCGCGGTCGAGGCGCTGAAAATCTGCGGCGACAAATTGCGCAACCGCAAAATCAGGAAAGCCCGGCTGATCGCCACCGAGGCCTGCCGCACGGCCGAAAACGGCGTCGAGTTCATCGACCGTGTCGAACGCGAGGCCGGCCTGAAGCTTGAGATCATCGACCGCCAGACCGAGGCGCGGCTGGCGGTGTCCGGCTGCGGCTCGCTGGTCGAGCGGGACACCCAAGGCGTCGTCCTGTTCGATATTGGCGGTGGTTCGTCGGAAATCGCGCTCATCGATCTCGCTGGCCGCCGTTCGCCAAGGCTGGCCAATCATATCGTGTCGTGGACGTCGCTGCCGGTCGGCGTCGTCTCGCTGGCCGAGCGCTTTGGCGGTCGCACGGTGACGCGCGAGATCTTTGCCGCCATGGTCGACGACGTTGCCGGCCGGCTGGCCAGCTTCGACGGTCGCGATCGGCTGAGCCATCTCAAGGCCAGTCCGAATTTCCATCTGCTGGGTACGTCAGGCACTGTGACGACGCTGGCCGGTGTCCACCTTGAGCTCGAGCGCTATGATCGCCGCCGTGTCGACGGGCTGTGGATGGACCGCGACAGCGTCGATCGCATGGTCGAAAGACTGGTTGGCTGGGATTTCCAGCAGCGCTGCGCCAACCCTTGCATCGGTGCCGATCGCGCCGATCTGGTGCTGGCCGGCTGTGCTATCCTCGAAGCGATCCGCGCCGTGTGGCCGTCCGAGCGGCTGCGAGTCGCCGATCGTGGCCTGCGCGAAGGTATTTTGAGCGAACTGATGGCCGATGATGGCGTCTGGCGCAACGATGGGCGTGGCAGAGCGTGAGCCCGAACCGAAGAAATAAGCAATGACGAAGAAACCGGAAAAACCAGGGTCCGCCAGCATTCGTGTGCTGAAGACGCGGATCAAGAAGAAGAGCGGGCTGAAGGAATCGTCGCGCCGCTGGCTGCAGCGCCACATCAACGATCCCTATGTCCAGCGCTCCAAGGCTGACGGCTATCGCTCGCGCGCGGCCTACAAGCTGATCGAGATCGACGACAAGCATCATCTGCTGAAACCCGGCATGAAGGTGATCGATCTTGGTGCGGCCCCCGGCGGCTGGTGCCAGGTTGCGGCCGCGCGGACGAAATCGACGGCCGACAAGCCGCATGTCATCGGTATCGATTATCTCGAAATGGACGCCGTGCCCGGCGCGCCGGTGCTGTTGATGGATTTCCTCGATCCGCTGGCGCCGCAAAAGCTGGCCGAGGCGTTGGGCGGGGATCCCGATATCGTGCTGTCCGACATGGCGGCACCGACCACCGGCCACAAGCGGACCGACCATATCCGCACCATGCATCTGTGCGAGGTGGCAGCCGATTTCGCGCTGTCGGTGCTGAAGCCGGGCGGGCATTTCCTTGCCAAGACCTTCCAGGGCGGCGCCGAAAACGAACTGCTCTCCATGCTCAAGAAGAACTTCCGCTCCGTGCATCACGTCAAGCCGCCGGCGTCGCGGGATGAATCGGTCGAGCTCTATTTGCTGGCCAAGGATTTTAAAGGGCGAGAGGCCGGTCCGCCAGGCGGATCGGAACGTCCAGTGGACGTTCCGAAGGACTCGAGCGCCCGGAGCCATAGCGAGGGGCCGGAGGACGACGAAACGTAAAGCCAGCCGCATCAATTGCCGGGCGGGCTCACCGTTTCCAGCGTCTTGGGTGTTGTCAGCCGGCCGTGACCGGAGATGGCGTTGCCGGCATCGGGCGCCAGCCGGACGAAGGATAGCGATGCCGCCGCCGACACCGCTGCAACGATGAAGAAGGCAATGTGGAAGTCGTCCAGCGACAGCGGGCCGCCATGGATTGACGTCGATACTTCCAGGATTCCGCCGGCCAGCGCCACGCCGAGCGCGACCGACAACTGCTGGAAGACCGCGGTAATCGGCGTCGCCTTGCTGGTGTCTTCAGCCGAAACCTCGGCATAGGCGAGCGCATTGACGCCAGTGAAGAACATCGAGCGGATGAAGCCGCCGACGAGCAGCATGGCCAGCATCAAGAGATAGGGTGTGTCGGGTGTGAACAGGCCGTTGATGGCGATCGAGGCCGCGGCGACCAGTGAACCGACAACCAGAACGCGGCGGAAGCCAGCGACGCGGAAGATCAGCGCGGTGACGAATTTCATGCCGATGGCGCCGATTGCAGAGACGAAGGTGATCATGCCGGACTGGAACGGCGTCAGCCCAAAGCCGATCTGGAACATCAGCGGCAGCAGGAACGGCACAGCACCAATGCCGATGCGGAACAGCCCGCCACCAAGCACCGAGGAGCGGAACACCTGGTTGTGGAACAATTCGAGCGCCAGCAGCGGGTTTTTGGCGTGGCGCGCATGCAGCAGATAGAGCGCGCCCGATACGAGGCCGACCGCCACGGTGAGGACACCGACGATTGGCGGCAGATAGGGCAAGCTGACCACCGACAGGCCGAACACCACGCCGGATGCCGCCAGCCCGCTCAGCACGAAGCCGATGAAATCAAGTGGTGGGGTCTGCGCGGGTTCGGTCTCCGGCAGGAAACGCGTCGCCAGCCAGATGCCGATCAGCCCGATCGGCACATTGATCAGGAAAATCCAATGCCAGGTGAAGTAGGTGGTGATGAAGCCGCCGACCGGCGGGCCCACCAACGGTCCGACCAGCGCCGGAACGGTCAGCCAGGACATCGCCGCGACGAGTTCGCTTTTCGGTGTCGCGCGCACCAGCACCAGCCGCCCGACCGGCGTCATCATGGCGCCGCCGATGCCTTGCAGGAAGCGCGACACCACGAAAGCCGGCAGCGAACCGGAGAGGGCGCAAGCGATCGACCCGACGATGAAGACCGCGATCGCGGCGCGAAAGATATTCTTGGCGCCGAAACGGTCTGCCATCCAGCCGCTGATCGGAATGAAGATCGCCAGCGATACCAGATAGGCGGTCAGCGCCAGCTTGAGCGCGATCGGGCTGGTGTGGATGTCGACGGCGATCGCCGGCAGCGATGTCGCGATGACGGTCGAATCCATGTTTTCCATGAAAAGGGCGACCGCCAGTATAAGCGGAATGGTGCGGTTCAAGGAACGCGTCCAGACTTGAATGTTGCGTTGCCGGTTGCATGTCGGCCTTGAGGCGGGCGGTTACCATGCCTTCGCCGGCATGTCGCATTAATTTGCTGTCACTTTTGTGCGACCGGCAACCACAGGTCGCATCCTTCGCCGAAAAGTCACCTTTCCGGGAGCGTGAAATCATCGGCTTTTCATCGGCGCTCGGACGTGGTACCAGCCAGCGCCAATCCTGAAAGGGAAGAAACGAGTCGGCGCTGTCCATTCCGGTCCAGCGCTTTTTTGTATTCCCCCACCGCGTTTATATCGAGGGACTGGCCATGGCAAAAATCATCGAAACGTCTACCGGCGCATTGGCGCTGACCTTTGACGACGTGCTGCTGCAGCCCGGCCATTCCGAGGTCATGCCCGGCGAGACCGATGTCCGCACCCGCATCGCCGGTGACATCGACCTCAACGTGCCGATCCTCTCTGCGGCGATGGACACCGTCACCGAGGCGCGGCTCGCCATCGCCATGGCCCAAGCCGGCGGCATTGGCGTCATCCACCGTAATTTCTCGCCGGCCGAACAGGCCGAGCAGGTGCGGCAGGTCAAGAAATTCGAATCCGGCATGGTGGTCAATCCCGTCACCATCGGCCCCGACGCGACGCTCGCCGACGCGCTTGGCCTGATGCGCAGCTATTCGATCTCGGGCATTCCGGTGGTGGAGAACGGCGGCAGCGGCGGCCACAAGATCGGACGGCTGGTCGGTATCCTGACCAATCGCGACGTGCGCTTTGCGTCCGATCCGGCGCAGAAGGTCCATGAGCTGATGACCCGTGACAACCTGATCACAGTCAAGGAGAACGTCGACCAGGACGAGGCCAAGCGGCTTCTGCATCAGCACCGCATCGAAAAGCTGGTGGTCGTCGACAGGCAGGGCAATTGCGTCGGATTGATCACCGTCAAGGACATCGAGAAGTCGCAGCTCAACCCGCACGCCAGCAAGGACTCGCAGGGCCGCTTGCGTGCCGCCGCCGCCACCAGCGTTGGCGATGACGGTTTCGAGCGCGCCGAACGCCTCATCGATGCCGGCGTCGACCTTCTGGTGATCGACACCGCGCATGGCCACTCGCAGCGCGTGCTCGACGCTGTCACGCGGGCGAAAAAACTATCCAACTCGGTCCGCATCCTGGCCGGCAACGTCGCCACCGCCGCGGGCACGCAGGCGCTGATCGACGCCGGGGCGGACGCCGTCAAGGTCGGCATCGGTCCGGGTTCCATCTGCACCACCCGCATCGTTGCCGGCGTCGGCGTGCCGCAGCTTTCCGCCATCATGTCGGCTGTCGAGACGGCGCACAAATCCGGCGTCTCGGTGATCGCCGATGGCGGCATCAAATATTCCGGCGATCTTGCCAAGGCGCTGGCCGCCGGCGCCAGTGCCGCCATGATCGGCTCGCTGCTGGCTGGAACCGACGAAAGCCCTGGCGAGGTCTATCTGCACCAGGGCCGCTCCTTCAAGGCCTATCGGGGCATGGGCTCGGTTGGCGCCATGGCGCGCGGCTCCGCCGATCGCTACTTCCAGGCCGAGGTGCGCGACACGCTGAAACTGGTCCCTGAAGGCATCGAGGGGCAGGTTCCCTACAAAGGACCTGTGTCCGGAGTGTTGCACCAGCTTGCAGGCGGGCTGAAAGCCGCTATGGGTTATGTTGGTGGCCGTGATCTTGCCGATTTCCGCGAGCGCGCCACTTTTGTGCGCATATCCAATGCCGGACTTCGTGAAAGCCACGCCCATGACGTCACGATTACCCGCGAAAGCCCGAATTATCCCGGCGGAGCCTGACCAGTACGGGCTCGGGCGGAACCTGACGGCAACGATCCTGCGGCTATCGCGCCACGCAGGCGCGCTCTGTTTCCTGTCAGGGGTGGTTTTCATCGCCATGACGGCTCTGGAATTCTTCTATTTCCGCCAGTTGAGCGGCGGCTTGCCGTCACTCGACATGCGCATTTTAGGGTTTACGCCGGACGAAGGCATGGCCTGGCTGACGGCGCTCGGCCGGCGCGGCGGCGAGATCATTCTCGTCTGGCATTATCTGACCTTCGATCTGTTGTTCCCGGCGCTGCTGTCGGTCACGCTGGTCAGCCTCATCCTGGCCACCGGCCGGCGATTGAAGGCTTTCCGCGTGCTGCCGGCGCAGCTGCAGTCGATTTTCGCGTTGGTCCTGGTGCTTCCCTACACGCTTGCACATTACGTTCAGAACTTTGCGGTGGCGCGGCTTCTGTCCGATTTCCTGTCGGCCAACCCGGACTCGCTGTCTTTCGCCTCGGCGCTCACCGTCACCAAATTCGCGCTTTTCGCCATACCGGTGATCGTCATTGCCGCCTTCTGGCTGGCGGGCCAGAAACGCCAGGCCTGATGCCGCGCGGAAAGCACAGCCGGGTAGGGGACACTTCGTGAACCAGACCACGATCTTCTGGCCTGTTCTGGCGCATGTGCTGCTGATCTACATCGTCTACTGCGTGCTGGGCCGCCGCAGATACGGCGCAGTCAGGTCAGGCGAGGCGAAACCCGGCCAGTTCAAGGTGCGTTCGAGCGAGCCGGCCTCCAGCGTCACCGTTGCCGCCAATCTCACCAACCAGTTCGAATTGCCGGTGCTGTTCTATGTGCTGTGCCTGACGCTGCACCTGACCAACGGCGTCAACTATCTGACCTTGGCGCTGATGTGGATTTTCGTCGCGTCGCGCTATTTCCATGCCTGGGTTCACCTGACCAGCAACAATCTGCTGCTGCGCAGCCGGTCCTTCTTCGTCAGTGCGGTGATTCTCCTGCTGGGATGGATCTGGTTCGCGCTGCACCTGCTCGGCGTGGTTTGAGCAGACAGTTCTCCCTTCTCCCAGCTTGCGGGAGAAGGAAAGAATGCTCGTCTACAGATCGAACACCGCAATCTTGCGCTTGTCGAACTTGATGCCGATCTCGCCGCGCACCAGCTTGAGCGCGGCCTCGCCGAACACCGCGCGCCGCCAACCCTGCAGGGCCGGTACGTCGGCCTCCTCGCCCTCGGCGGCGATACGGTCGATGTCGTCGCTGGAGGCCAGCACCTTCGAGGCGACGCCTTCCTTTTCGGCGACGATCCGCAGCAGCACCTTCAACAGTTCCGCCGCGGCGCTCGAGCCCTCGGGCGGCTGGAAACTCTTTGGCAATTTCGGCATCTGCTCCTTGGGCAAGGCAAGTGCGGTGTTGACCGCGCCGAGCAGCGCCGTCGCCGTCGACGAGCGCTCCCAGCCCTTCGGTGTCGTGCGCAGCTTGCCAAGGGCTGCCGTGTCGCGCGGCGCCTGCTGCGCCACCTCGTAGATCGCGTCGTCCTTGAGCACGCGGCCGCGCGGGACATCGCGTTCGCGCGCCTCGCGCTCACGCCACGCCGCAACGCCCTGCACGATCGCCAATTCCTGCGGTTTGCGCAGCCGCATCTTCAGCCGCTTCCAGGCGTCCTCGGGATGCGGATCATAGGTTTCGCGTGAGGTCAGCACCTCCATCTCCTCGTTGAGCCAATGGGCGCGGTTTTCCCGCTCCAATTCGGCGCTGAGGTGCTGATAGACCTCGATGAGATGCGTGACGTCGGCCAGCGCGTAGTCGAGTTGCTTGTCGGAAAGCGGCCGGTGGCGCCAGTCGGTGAAGCGCGACGACTTGTCGAGCCGCGCGCCGGTAATGCGCTGCACGAGCTGATCGTAGGAAACACTGTCACCGAAGCCGCAGACCATCGCCGCCACTTGCGTGTCGAACACCGGATGCGGAACCAGATCGCCGAGGTGGACGATGATTTCGATGTCCTGCCGCGCGGCGTGGAAGACTTTGACCACCGCTTCATTGGCCATCAGCCTGAAGAACGGCTTCAAGTCGATATCGGGCGACAGAGGATCGATGAGCGCCGTCACGCCGGGTGCGGCCATCTGGATCAGGCACAGGATCGGCCAAAAGGTCGTTTCCCGAATGAATTCGGTGTCGACGGTGACGAAATCCGACTTTTCGAAAGCGGCGAGAACGGTCTCGAGTTCTTTCTGGGTGGTGATGACGTTCATCAAATCGCTTTTGACAGGAGTAAGGTCTTCCTAGATTTCAGCCGCCGGGGCTTTCGTCAAGCTTTGGCACCGCCATCATCAGGTTCCCGGACCATCGGAATCGTCGTTTCTCCTGGCCAGCCGCGCGAAAACCGTCGAAGTGCGCAGGAGCGCGGTGAAGCGGCCGCGCCTGCCTGCAGGCACGCCAGACCGGGCCTGCATGCGGTAAAGGATGACGGCGATGAAGATCGCATAGACCACCGCGCTGAATACAAACAGGGCGCCCGGTCCGAAATACTGCATTGCCGTCGAGGCGGCAAACGGGCCGCCAATCGCGCCGAAGGAATAGAACAGCATCAGCGCCGCGTTGATCAGCACGAACTCGCCCGTGTCGGCGCGGTCGTTGGAATGCGCCGCCGACAGCGAATAGAGCGGCATGGCGAAACAGCCGAAGATGAAGATGAAGATGAAGTTGAGCGCCGGATTGCTGCCGGCGATGAACACCAGCGCCAGCGCCGAGAACATCGCGCAGCACGTCGTCATCAGCAGCACCCGGCGCCGGTCCCAGCGGTCGGAGAGGTAACCCAGCGGATACTGGATGATGGCGCCGCCGAAAATGCCGACGCTGACGAAGGTGACGACATCGGCGACCGACATGCCGATCTGCTCGGCATAGACCGGCGACAGGGTGCGAAAGGCGCTGTTGGTGACGCCGACGGCGATGCAGCCGAAGCAGCCCAGCGGCGAAATCCGCCAGACGCGCGCCAGGTCGAGCTTGACCTCTTCGGGTGGCGCCGGGTTGGAGCGGTCGCCGAGCGACACCGGCACCAGTGACAAGGTGATCATCATCGACATGATGGCGAAGATGGCGAAACCGCCGGCGCCGAAGACCGGGATCAGGAACTGGGCTGATGTCACCGAACCGATGTCGACCATCCGGTAGATCGCCAGCACGCGTGCCCGGTCGTGATTGCCGACGCCGGAATTCAGCCAGCTTTCGACGATGGTGAACAGCCCGGCGAAGCAGAAGCCGCCGGCAAGGCGCACCGCGCACCACATCACCGGATCGATGACCAGCACCAGAAGCAAGGTGCCGACCGAGGCGATTGCCGCCAGCGCCGAAAACGCCCTGATATGGCCGACCGCCTTCATGATGCGGGTGATGGCCAGGCAGCCGAGCAGGAAGCCGGCGAAGTAGAAGGTGCCCATCAGGCCGATGTCGGAAGCCGAAAACCCTTCCTGCGCGCCGCGCAGCGCGATCAGCGTGCTCTGCAGCCCATTGCCGCCGAGCAAAATGCCGGCGGCGAGAAGGAGCGGGATCATCGGGCGGATGGAGGACATGAAGAGGCGATCACGTGTCGGTGATCCCTTCTTGAACCATCACCCTGGCCAACGCCAGCAGCAATTCCCTGCGCCAACAGGGATGATCGCTGTATTCGCCTGGATTCGTTTCCGCGTTTTGCTTGGTCAGCGCTCAAGGCTGCCGGCGACGTGACTGCCGATCGTCGGGCCACAGGCTGAGCCGCTCGGCTGCTCCCGTTGCGATGCCTATTCCTGCGAGGACTGCCACCAGCCCGACAATCAGGTTTGCGCTTACCTGTTCGCCCAGGAAGACAACACCAAAGATCGATGCCGTCACCGGATTAACCGCAACGGAGACGGCAACCAGTGTCGGCGACGCGCGCTCGAGCGCGAATGCCCAGAGGAAGAAAATGAAGGCGCCGCAAATTATGGCCAGATATGCGCTCGCGATCCACTGAGGTGCGCTGAGAGTGGCAAGTCGCGCGAAGCCTCCGTTCGAAACCACCAGGACCGATAGGCAGACCGCGCCCACGCCCATGCCAAACGCCACGAACGGGATCGGCGCGGTGCGGGATAGAAATGGTCTCGACCAGACGTTGTAGAGCGCCATGCAGAAAGCGGCCGCGACCATGAGAAGATCTCCGCGCCAGGCATCTGGGGGAGCAGTCGTCAGGCTCGTGCCGAGCGCTACGGCCACCCCTGCCATTGCGATCAGGACACCGACGATCTTGCGGATGGTCGGCGGCTCGATCCTCAGAACTGCCGCGGCAAGCATTGTGAGCAGAGGCAGTGTCGAAAGCGCAAGCGCACCTCGCGCGGCCGTTGTGTAGACAAGGGCTCCATTGAAGAGCACCGGAAACAGCCCGAAGAACAGAAGACCCAATGCACCAGTGCCGAGCCAGTCGCTCTTCGGCGGCCACCTGTCTCGTCGCCAGAGAGCTACGGCGGCCAAAACCAGAAAGCCGCCGCCGAACCGGACCGCACCGATAACGAGAGGATCGAGCGTGCCCGCGAGATATCGCGTTGCGCCAACGGCGGTGCCCCCAAAAGCGCTGGAGAGAATCGCGGCGAGCACTCCTGTGATTTCCATGGTTCCTGACCTTGCCAACTCTGAACCACGGATATCGGGCAGGCGGGCCATAAGGAATCGAATAAGCTCAATGAGTTTGATAACATTCCACTATGAGCATCCCGAATCTCGATCCGGACCTTCTGCGGGCCTTCGTCGTCGTTGCCGAGCGCCTCTCGTTTACGCGAGCCGCCGAGCAGCTCAATAGAACGCAGGCGGCCGTCAGCTTGCAGGTGAAACGTCTTGAGGAGCGCATCGAGACCATCTTGTCCCGGCGCTCGACAGCCCGCGTTGAACTCACCGCCGCCGGGGAGGGCTTTCTGATCGATGCCCGCCGCATACTTGCTCTCAATGAGCAGGCGATTGCGCGTGTTTCCGGTCAGCAGGTGGCCGGACAGGTTCGCATCGGGGTCATGGAAGATTATGGCACCAAGATCCTGCCGCGCCTCCTTTCTGGCATCGCCGAGCGATTTCCGTTGGTGCAGGTCGAAATGGAGATCGGTCTCACCGCCCGGCTCCTGAAACGGCTTGGGTCGTCGTTCGACGCCGTCATCGCCATGCACCCGGAAGGCACAACCGAGGGGGATCTGATATGCCGCGAAAGGGCGATTTGGGCAGCGGCGGCGACCCAAGCCGTCGAGGAACTCGATCCGCTGCCCGTCGCTCTGTCGAGCCCCGATTGCCTGTTTCGCTCCTGGGCCATTGAGGCGCTCGACAAGGCAGGGCGGCCATGGCGTTTGGCCTATGTCAGTCCAAGCCTTTCAGCCACGGAGGCAATCGTCGAGCAGGGCCTTGCGATCACCGTGGTCAAAGGCAGCATGCTGGCGCCCGGCCTGCGCGGCATCCATCCCGGCCGATATCTGCCGCCGCTGCCCGGAGCGGAGATCCGCCTTCATCGGGCCGAAACGTCTTCCGCCAGCGCCGTGCTGGTAATCGATCACCTTGCTCATCGCCTCCTTCTATCGGCGCTGGGCTCATAGGGCTATCCGAACTCGGAAGCAGTCGGTCAATCCCGGCTGGAATTTTGCATTTTCCGCGATGCGGCATGGATGACGAACGCTTCAATATCTTCCTTTGAGTAGCCGAGAAGCGTGCCTTCAAGTCTCGCCAGATCGTTCGATGTGAACGCGTCGAAGGCTTCTCCGCTGCGGCACATCCGGGACATCAGTAGGCTGAGCTTGCAGCGCCATTCCTCCGTCGGCAGGCAGTAGCAGCGTTCTTCCACGGACGTTTTGGGGTCAACCCTGGGAAAACTTAAGGATGCGGCCTTCCTCGACAAACGGCCCGAAATCCGCGTCACCGATATCTTCGGCGCTCATGTTCGGCTCGGCCGCGAATGCAGCCATTGGCTTGTCGCCTCGAAGCATCAATTCCAACTCGCGGCCATTGTGTGGTCCGATCCCCTTTGGGCGAGCACGTTCAGGCACAAATCATCTCCAAATCGTGTGATGGCCGTATGGTCGCAAGTAACACTGCCAGCGGCAATGCCCGACGGTCGGCCCTGGCGCGAACTCTGAAGGTCGGACCAAGAGGCAATCGAGTGTCCGCTTGCCTTGACAAATCCGGCCTCCCATGCGCTTTTCGCGCAAATTTCAGGCCGGGCGGTGATGCTTCGGCCCCAGCACCCCGGACTTTACCAATGACAATGCACCGTTACCGCAGCCATACCTGTGCCCAGTTGAGGAAGAGCGACGTCGGCTCGACCGTTCGCCTGTCGGGCTGGGTGCATCGCGTGCGCGATCATGGCGGCCTGCTCTTCATCGACCTGCGCGACAATTATGGCCTGACCCAGATCGTCGCCGATCCGGATTCGCCTGCCTTCAAGGTCGCCGAAACCGTGCGCGGCGAGTGGGTCATTCGGGTCGACGGCGAGGTCAAGGCGCGCTTGCCCGAGACCACCAACGCCAATTTGCCGACCGGCGAGATCGAGATATTCGCCCGCGAGATCGAGGTGCTGTCGGCGGCCAAGGAATTGCCCCTGCCGGTGTTCGGCGAGCCCGACTATCCCGAGGATATCAGGCTGAAATACCGTTTTCTCGACCTGCGCCGCGAGACGCTGCACAAGAACATCATTGCGCGGACAAAAATCATCGCCGAAATGCGCAAGCGCATGGGCGATGTCGGCTTCACCGAATTCTCGACGCCGATCCTGACTGCCTCGTCGCCGGAAGGCGCGCGCGACTTCCTGGTGCCGTCGCGCATCCATCCCGGCACCTTCTACGCGCTGCCGCAGGCGCCGCAGCAATATAAGCAGCTGATCATGGTGTCGGGTTTCGACCGCTATTTCCAGATCGCGCCCTGCTTCCGCGACGAGGACCCGCGCGCCGATCGTCTGCCCGGCGAATTCTACCAACTCGACCTCGAAATGAGCTTCGTCGAGCAGGACGACGTGCTGTCGACCATGGAACCTGTCATGCGCGGGGTCTTCGAGACCTTCGCCAACGGCAAGCCGGTGACGCAGAAATTCCAGCGCATTCCCTATGATGTCGCCATGCGCAAATACGGTTCCGACAAGCCGGACCTGCGCAACCCGATCGAGATGCAGGCCGTTTCCGACCATTTTCGCGATTCCGGCTTCAAGGTGTTCGCCAACATCCTGGCCAACGACCCGAAGGCCGAAGTGTGGGGCATTCCCGCCAAGACCGGCGGCAGCCGCGCCTTCTGCGACCGCATGAATTCCTGGGCGCAGGGCGAGGGCCAGCCGGGGCTGGGCTATATCTTCTGGCGCAAGGAGGGCGACAAGCTCGAAGGCGCCGGCCCGCTCGCCAAGAACATCGGCGAGGAGCGCACCGAGGCGATCCGCCTTCAGCTCGGCCTTGCCGATGGCGACGCCGCCTTCTTCGTTGCAGGCGACCCGAAGAAGTTCGTCTCCTTTGCGGGGGCTGCGCGCACCCGTGCCGGCGAGGAGCTGAACCTGGTCGATCGCGAGCGTTTCGAACTGTGCTGGATCGTCGACTTCCCGTTCTTCGAGTGGAACGAGGAAGAAAAGAAGATCGACTTCGCCCACAACCCGTTCTCAATGCCGCAAGGCGGCATCGATGCGCTGAATGGCGAGGACCTGCTCGGCATCAAGGCGTTCCAGTACGACATGGTCTGCAACGGGTTCGAGATCGCCAGCGGCGGTATCCGCAACCATCTGCCCGAAACCATGGTCAAGGCGTTCGAGACGGTCGGGCTGGATCGCGCCACGGTCGAGGAGCGCTTCGGCGGCCTCTATCGTGCCTTCCAGTATGGCGCGCCGCCGCATGGCGGCATGGCCGCCGGTGTCGACCGCGTCGTCATGCTGCTGCTCGGCGCCAAGAACCTGCGTGAGATCACCATGTTCCCGATGAACCAGCAGGCCTACGATCTGTTGATGAACGCACCGTCGGAAGCGAGCCCGCAGCAGCTTCGCGAGCTGGCGCTGCGCGTTGCCGTGCCCAAGAAGGACGCCTGATCGCGCTTCGGGCGATGCCTTAAAGAACCGCCCGAACCGATTCTTTCGATTCGCTAATCCCGACAAAAAAAGCCCGGCATGCCGGGCTTTTCGCATACTGAGATCGCTTCGATCAGTCTTCGTTGGCCTTGACGGTGACGCCGAGCGTCTTCGGCAGGTCGAGCGGGTTGGACATGGCGCCCGCCATGATCAGTGCGAACGGCACGGATGCCGGCGGCTCGGCCGAGATTTCGAGGCTCTTCGGATCGTCGAGGAATTTGCTGACCGCGGCCGTAACCTGCGCCGTCAGTTCTGGGTTGTTGAGCTGCGCCATGCCGAACGGCACTATCGCCTTGGCCTGGTTGGCGATGTCCTTGCCGGACATGCCTTGCTGCTTGCCGACATAGTCCAGCACCTTGTTGGTCAGCGAATCGTCGTCGAAGCGGATCGAGGCGCTGTTGAACGAAAGCTGCTGCAACAGGCCGAGCATGGCCATGCCTTGCGCCGAATTGTCGGCCCCTTCAGGCTGTGCCGCCATCTTCTTCTGCATTTCCTGCAGCGACTTGATAAATTCCAGCGTGTAGCCGCCGAGATTGAAGGTCATGCCGAGCGTGCCGGCATTCTCGACCGAGATGTCGTATTTCGACAGTTCCATCTTGCCGTCCGTGGGCTGCCAGGTGCCGGCCATTTCGAGATTGCCCGCGATGTTCTGGTAGCCGAGCGCGTTGATGACTTCCTTGGACTTGGGATCGTCCACCAGCGTCAGGTCGGCGTTGAATTTCTCCGTGGTGGCGGTGAATTCCATTGCCTTGCCGTCCGCCGGCGGCGTGATTTCGATGGCAAGCCCGTCCATCGAGAAGGCGGTCTTGTCGGCGACCTTGACGGTCATGTTCGAGAGTTCGGCGGACTTGTACATCATCAGCGAGCCGAGCGGGCCGGTGGCGCCGTCGGCCGGAACTGTCATGTCATGGATGACGAAGGGGCTGAGGTCGAGGGTGACGCCGTCCTTGCTGTGTGTGAAGGCAGCCGTCGATACGGTGGCGATGTCATAGCCGCCATTTGCCTCGGTCACACCTTCGAGTTTGACGTCCCCGATGGGAACTGCTTCCTTCTCCGCCGCCGGTTTGATGGCAACGCCCTGCAGCACCATGCTGGTGTTGTCGCCGGTCACGCCGGTCCAGGTGATGTCGACACCTTGTGCGACAAGCGCGGCCTTCAGCCGGTCGGCCACTGCCGTATCCTGTGCGAGGGCCGCATTCAGCGGCAGCGTGAGCAAGAAGGTCGAAAGGGCTAATTTCCTAAGAGTTGAGCGTTTGATTGTCATCGCAAGGTCCCTGAGAGTGTCCTGAAATTGTTTTTTCAATTATTTGCGCCATCACCATTCCGTGACGAACTGGACCGGAAAAAGGCGTGTCCCGGCACAATGGTCAAAAATCGCGGTGAAAGGCAAACCTGATCCCGCCGTCTTTGCGCAAACCGGTGAATTTGTCATGAAGAGCCGATAGCCGGATATCGTCACGCTTGGCCATAGAACCCGCATGTAACAGCCTGATGTTGGCCGACATCCCCCGCGGTGCGGTTTCATGTTGCAGAAGGGCCGGTATCTCTGTCGGGCTCTTGCCGCGAATCACCCGCTCGGCTAGTCCGAGCCCATGGGAAAAAGGCTTTTGCCGCCTGAAAATGGCGGTGGCGATCATATCGAGCCGGTCGATCTGAAGAAGGCGCTGGAAGAGCGCTATCTCGCCTATGCGCTGTCGACCATCATGCACCGGGCGCTGCCCGACGTGCGCGACGGACTGAAGCCGGTCCATCGCCGCATCATGCACGCCATGCGCCTGCTGCGGCTCAACCCCGACCAGGGCTTTGCCAAATGCGCCCGCATCGTGGGCGAGGTGATGGGCAAGTTCCACCCGCATGGCGACCAGTCGATCTATGACGCGCTGGTGCGGTTGGCGCAGGATTTTTCGATGCGCTATCCCCTGGTCGACGGGCAGGGCAATTTCGGCAACATCGACGGTGATAACGCCGCCGCCATGCGCTACACCGAAGCGCGCATGACCGATGTGGCGACCGAACTGTTGTCCGGCATCACCGAGGATGCCGTCGATTATCGGCCGACCTACAATGAAGAAGACGAGGAGCCGGTGGTTTTGCCCGGCGCCTTTCCGAATCTGCTGGCCAACGGCTCGTCCGGCATCGCGGTGGGCATGGCGACATCGATCCCGCCCCACAACGCCGCGGAGCTTTGCGATGCCGCACTTCACCTGATCGAAAACCGGGACGCGCCGGTGGCGAAGCTGATGGACTTTGTCCAGGGGCCGGATTTCCCGACCGGCGGCATCATCGTCGACAGCCGCGCCTCGATCCTCGAAGCCTACGAAACCGGCCGCGGTGGCTTTCGCGTGCGCTCGAAGTGGTTCCAGGAGGACCAGGGCAGGGGTACCTGGAGCATCGTCGTCACCGAAATTCCCTATGGCGTGCAGAAGGCGCGGCTGATCGAGAAGATCGCCGAGCTGCTGATGGCGCGCAAGCTGCCGCTGCTCGAGGACATCAGGGACGAAAGCGCCGAGGACATCCGCGTCGTGCTGGTGCCGAAGAGCCGTTCGGTCGACCCCGGCATCCTGATGGAATCGCTGTTCAAGCTCACCGAACTCGAAAGCCGCTTCCCGCTCAACATGAATGTGCTGTCGCGCGGTAAGGTGCCCAATGTGCTGTCGCTGAAGGGCGTGCTGCAGGAATGGCTCGAGCATCGCCGCGACGTTTTGGTCCGCCGCTCGAAACACCGCCTCGGTGAGATCGAACGGCGCCTGGAAATCCTTGCCGGTTACCTGATCGCCTACCTCAACATCGACGAGGTGATCAGGATCATCCGCGAGGAGGATGAGCCAAAGCAGGTCATGATGGCCCGTTGGTCGCTCACCGACACCCAGGCCGAAGCCATCCTCAACATGCGGCTGCGCGCTTTGCGCAAGCTGGAAGAATTCGAGATCCGCAAGGAATTCGACGGACTGAGCGCCGAGAAGAAGCAGATCGAGGCACTGCTTGCTTCGAACGAGAAGCAGTGGGCGACGATCAAATGGGAAGTCACCAACATCCGCGACAAGTTCGGTCCGGAGACCGAACTCGGCAAGCGCCGCACCCAGTTCGCCGACGCGCCCGAGCATGATCTGACCGACATCGCACATGCCATGATCGAGCGCGAGCCGGTCACCGTCGTCGTCTCGGAAAAGGGCTGGCTGCGGGCGATGAAGGGGCATCTGGCCGATCTCTCGACGCTGACCTTCAAGGAGGGCGACAGCCTCAAGCTCGCCTTCCATGCCCAGACCACCGACAAGGTGCTGGTCTTCACCACCGGCGGCAAATTCTACACCATCGGCGCCGACCGGCTGCCTGGCGGGCGCGGCCATGGCGAGCCGATCCGCATCATCGTCGACATGGACAATGACCAGGACATCGTCACCGCCTTCGTTCACGACCCAAAGCGCAAGCTGCTGCTGGCCTCGCACGACGCCAACGGTTTCATCGTGCCGGAGGAGGAAGTCGTCGCCAACACCCGCAAGGGCAAGCAGGTGATGAACGTCAAGGCGCCAGACGAAGCCAAGCGCTGCATTCCGGTTACGGGTGATCACCTCGCCATCGTCGGCGAGAATCGCAAGATGCTGGTGTTCGCGCTCTCCGAGATTCCGGAAATGGGCCGCGGCAAGGGCGTGCGGCTGCAGAAATACAAGGACGGCGGCCTTCTCGACCTCAAGCCGTTCACGCTGGAGACCGGCCTATCCTGGCAGGATTCGGCCGACCGCACTTTCATCCGATCGCGTGAGGAACTGACTGAGTGGATCGGCGCTCGCGCCTCAGCCGGACGCATGGTGCCGAAGGGATTCCCGAGGACGGGGAAATTTGGGTAGCGGCAGTTTTCAGGTTTGAAAATCTCAGGCGCTAGCAATCCTTCACACCCCCCTCTGTCCTGCCGGACATCTCCCCCGCAAGGGGGGAGATCGGAAGCTTCGCCCTTTCTGCCCGCTTTCCAATGTTGGCGATTTGCGAAAGCCGACATGACAGCCAATCTCCCTCCTTGCGGGGGAGATGTCCGGCAGGACAGAGGGGGGTGCTGGCCCGCGGCGACGCCAATGGCGCGCGCAACTCCATCACCATTTGGACTATCGTCACGATTGCTGCACTATATCAGTGCATAAGCGGGAAGGGTGTTTGAGAGAGGCAGGCGTTTGAAGGGATCCAGAATCCAGAAACCGGAACGGCAGCAGCGCCTGTTCGGCCTGTCGACGCCGCTCAGGTCCGCCGTCATCCCGCCGCTGTCGGCGGCGCGCTGGCTGCTGGTGCTGATCGTCGCCGCCGGCGTTTATTTCTTCCACGGCTTCCTGTTTCCGGTGCTGGCGGCGCTCGTCATCGCTTTCGCCAGCTGGCCGCTTTACCGCCGCCTGCTTGTCGCGGTCAGTGGCAACCGCACCATCGCCGCGACCTTAGCCATCCTCTTCATCCTCGCCTTCCTGGTGATCCCGATCGCGCTCGCCGGCACCTATGCGATCAACGAGGTCCGCGAATGGGTCGCCTGGGCGATCGAGACCAACCGTCATGGCGCGGTGACACCGCACTGGATCGCCACGCTGCCTGTCGTGGGCGAGTGGCTGAACCAGCAGTGGACGACCAATTTCGGCCATCCGGGCGGCATTGGTGAACTGATCCAGCTGGTCAGCGGCGCCAATATCGGCAGCATCTATCGCGGTGTGCTGGCGGCCGGCGGCAGCGCTTTCGGCCTGCTGTTGACGCTTTTGTTCATGATGATCGCGCTGTTCTTCGCCTATCGCGACGGCGAGCATTTTGCCGGCCAGGTCGACCGTCTCGGCGAGCGCATCCTGCCGACCAGATGGGAGCGGATCTCGCGCGTCGTGCCGGCAACGATCTCGTCGACGGTGACCGGCATGACGGTCATCGCCATCGGCGAAGGCCTGGTGCTGGGCATTGCCTACTGGCTGGCCGGCGTGCCGTCACCGGTAACACTCGGCGCCCTGACCGGCGTCATGGCGCTGATCCCCGGCGGTGCACCGCTGTCCTTCACGCTGGTCTCGATCTACCTCGCCGCCAGCGGGTCGCCGATGGCCGGGCTGGCGCTGTTCATCTGGGGCGCGGTCGAGCTGTTCATCGTCGACAAGACATTGCGCCCGAAGCTCGTCGGCGGGCCGATAAAACTGCCCTTCCTGCCGACTTTTTTCGGCCTGATCGGCGGCGTCAAGACCATGGGGTTTCTCGGCCTGTTCATCGGCCCGGTGCTGATGGCGCTGCTGGTCGCGATCTGGCGCGAATGGCTGCGCGAGGTCGAACTGGCCGACGACATCATCCCCGGCTCGCCAGCCGAAATCGAAGCCGGTCCGCAAATCGAGGCCCTGCCGGAACCTGACGTGGCGAAGAAGGCCAGCGCCTGATTTCAACACACCTCAGACCGGATGTTGCACCGCAAGGTCGCCACGCCGCTTGCGTCCCTCGTGAAGTTGCCACAGCGAATGGGCGACCAGCGTGACGATCAGGATCCCGCCGCCGATCAGGCTGTTGCGCGTCGGTGTTTCGGCAAAGATCATCCACACCCAGACTGGCGCCAGCACGGTTTCAAGCAGGTAGAACATCGCCACTTCAGGGCCCGAAATGTATTTCGGCCCGGTGGCAAGGCAGAAGAACGCTATCGGCATGATGACGGCGCCGTTGAGGATGATCCACCATGGCGCCTCCACCTGAAAGCCGGTCTTGGAGACCATGAACGCCGCCAGCCCTAAAGGCAGGACGACGCCGATCAGTGAGGTAAAGCCCATGTCCTTGCCGCTGGCGCGCGAGATGGTGATGGCGCAGGCGATCAGGAAGGCCGAACACAATGCCATCAGGTCGCCGAACAGATGTCCGGTGCCGACGGAATCGCCGACGATGATGACGACGCCGACAATCATCATGGCCAATGCCGCAAGGGTCAGCGGCCGCGGCCGCTCCTTCAGGAACACCCATGAAAGCAGCGCGGCGAACATGGTTGTGAAGGCCAGGATGAACACCAGGTTGGCGGTCGAGGTGTTGTAGACGCCTGTGATGAACGCAATCGCGCCGAGCCCGTAGATCGCGGCAACGATCAGGCCCGACCAGCCAGGTATCAGCTGCGGCGCATTCTTGCTGAACGAGCGCCAGATGGTCCACATGATCAGTGCCGCGGCCAAGGTGCAGCCGGTGCGCAGCAGCAAGATTGTCCACGCCTCGCCGTGGGCGAGCCGGATCAGCGGGATATCCACGGTCAGCGTCAGCCCGCCAAATGCGGTGAGCAGAAGTCCTTTGGTGTGAGTATCGTGAGATGACATGCAGCGACTTTCACAATGAATTCGGGAGAGGATGGCGGACCGGCGCAATCTCACGCTCTCCGCCAACCAGCGGAAAGACCAGCATCGTCTCGATTGAAAATGTTTAAGCCCGGACTTGGGAAAGACTAATCAGCGCGCGACCGCTTCGTTGGTGTAGCGCTCCCAGCCCTTCGGGCCGAGATGCTCCTGCGGCATGAAGCGCATCTTATAATTCATCTTGCGCGAGCCGTTGACCCAGTAGCCGAGATAGACATGGGGCAGGCCCATCGCCCTGGCGCGGGCGATGTGGTCGAGGATCATGAACGTGCCGAGCGACCGTTCCTCGAAATCGGGATTGAAGTAGGAATAGACCATCGACAGGCCGTCGGCCATCTTGTCGGTGAGCGCCACCGCGATCAGCTCGCCCTGTCCCTTGCCGGTGATGAACGTATCGGGTCCACGCCGCCGATACTCGATCACCTTGGTGTCGACATGGGTATCCTCGACCATCATCGCATAGTCGAGCACCGTCATGTCGGACATGCCGCCACGGCGGTGGCGGGCGTCGAGATAGCTGCGGAACAGGGAATATTGTTCGGTCGAAGGCTCGGCATTGTGCATGTGGCCGACGAGGTCGGAATTGTGCTGCAGCACGCGCTTCATGTTGCGGCTGGCGACGAATTCCTGGGCGAGGATGCGTACCGAAACACAGGCGCGGCAGGTCTCGCAGGCCGGCCTGTAAGCGATATTCTGCGAGCGCCGGAAGCCGCCTTGCGTCAAGAGGTCGTTCATCTCCGCCGCCTTGTCGCCAACCAGGTGCGTGAACACCTTGCGCTCGAACTGGCCGTCGAGATAGGGGCACGGCGATGGCGCGGTCAGGAAGAACTGCGGCGACTGGGTCGGATGCTGCGTCATCGAGCCTTGGAAACACTCCTTCGAATCGCTCTACCTTTGGCGCGGACGGCGAAAAATTCAACAGGATTGTGTGGGCGTGGTCGACTCGACGCCTTCACATTTGTGCTCAATCAGTTGCGACTGCTCTTCAGAGGGCCGTTTCAGCGGTCGGTGCGGCTGACGACCGTGCCAAGCAAAAGATCGTGCAAGGTGCGCTTGCGGTCGGAAAACAGCGTCACCAGCAGGACGAGCGGCGACAGGATGACATTGCCGGCCCAGAACAGCACCGAATGGACGACCGCGGTGAGGCCGTCGATCGGCCTGCCGTCGAGCCGGTCAAGGCGGATGCCCATCATCTTCATGCCCGTGGTGGCCTGGTCGGTGCTGCCCAGCGTGTTCCAGATGTAGAGGATGGCGACGGCCGGTACCAGGATGCCGAACAGCATCCAGCCAAGCCCGAGGGTCAAAAGCCCGAGGAAGAACACCAGAATGGCAAACGGAATGGTAAGCAGCGCGACGATGACATAGTCGATTACGAAAGCCAGAATGCGCTTCGTGCGCACACCGTCATAGGCCCTGACATCGTCGAGCCTGCTGGTGATGATTTCGCCGTCGAGAACGCGCGCGTTCATGTCATTTCCTCGTAACAAGGTCCGACATAGGGTGCGGACCGCTCAGCCATGAAATGGTGAAGGCCCGTGGCGGAATCAAGATCGGGCTTCTTGCGGTGCACTGGCTTCGATCGCGTCGGGTGCAATCTGAACCGGTTGAATTTGCGGCGCGGATAGCATTAGCTTGCTGCGGCGCAGCAAAAGCGCACATGGCAGGGGACGGGGCAATATGGACTACGACATGCTGGTCATCGGCAGCGGCCCTTCCGGTCGCCGGGCCGCGGTGCAGTCGGCCAAGCTCGGCAAGTCGGTGCTGGTGGTCGACCGCGGCCGGCGTCTGGGCGGTGTCTCGGTGCATACCGGCACCATCCCATCGAAAACGCTGCGCGAAACGGTGCTCAATCTTTCCGGCTGGCGTGAGCGCGGCTTCTACGGGCGCGGCTACCGGGTCAAGCAGGATATCTCGGTCGGCGATCTGGTCGAGCGCCTGCACAAGACGCTCGACCATGAGGTCGAGGTGCTGCAGCACCAGTTCATGCGCAACACGGTCAAGAGCGCCCGGGCTGCGGTGAAATTCCTTGGCCCCAACAAGGTCAGCCTGACCACCGACACCGGCGATTACAGCGAGGTCGGTTTTGCCAATGCGCTGATCGCGGTCGGCACCAGGCCGCACCGGCCGCGCGATGTGCCTTTCGACAAGACCCGCGTCTTCGACAGCGACGAGATGCTGGAGCTTGATCGCTTGCCGCGCACGCTGACCGTGATCGGCGCCGGCGTCATCGGTGTCGAATATGCGACGATCTTTTCCGCGCTCGACGTGCCGGTAACCTTGGTCGAGCCGCGCAACTCCATCCTCGATTTCGTCGACCGCGAGATCGTCGACGATTTCATCCACCAGATGCGCGATCGCGGCATGACCATCCGGCTGGGCAGCGCGGTGAAGGAAATCCGCTCCAAGCCGGACGCCGCCGAAGTCGAACTGGCCGATGGCCGCACTATCCGTTCCGAGGTCGTGCTCTACGCCGCCGGTCGCACCGGCAATGTCGGCAGCCTGGGCCTCGATGTGGTCGGTATCGACGCCGATTCCAGGGGCCGTATCAAGGTCGATCCGCATACGTTCCAGACCAGAGTGCCGAACATCTACGCCGCCGGCGACGTCATCGGCTTTCCGAGCCTGGCCTCGACGTCGATGGAGCAGGGCAGGGTGGCCGCCTGCCATGCCTTCGGCGTGCCTTTGCCGCCGCCACCGGAAACATTCCCCTATGGCATCTATGCGGTGCCGGAAATCTCGACGGTTGGCCAGTCCGAGGAACAGGTGCGTGAAAGCGGTGCGGCCTATGAGGTCGGCGTAGCGCGCTTTCGCGAAACCTCGCGCGGCCACATCATGGGCGTCAACACCGGTTTCCTGAAGCTGCTCTTTTCGATCGAAACGCGCCGTCTGCTCGGCGCGCACATCATCGGCGAGGGCGCCACCGAGCTCATCCACATCGGCCAGGCGGTGATCAATCTCGGCGGCACCGTCGACTTCTTCGTCAACAACACCTTCAACTATCCGACGCTCGCCGAAGCCTACAAGATCGCCGGACTGGATGCCTGGAACAGGATGGGACGAGGGTAGGCAGACTGGTCATGCTGGTGAGTCCGTCAGCCTGCCTGCGCCGCCGATCCCGGCAGCCATTGCCTGACGATTGCCGCGTCAGCGCTGCCGAATTCATGACCTGATGGGACAATCCGGGCGTCGATCTCGGCGCCATGCTGGCTGAGCAATGTCACCAGAGCAGGGGCGAAGGGCGAATAGGTGAGATCCGCGGCGCCGGCGATCATCAGCACCCGCACCTTTGACAGATCCGTCGCCGGCACGTCATCGAGCACCGGCATCGGCCGCAGCAGCGCGGCGCGCTCGACAAGGCCCGGATGCAGCAGCATCAGGCTCGAAACCAGATTGGCACCGTTCGAATAGCCGAGGAAAATTGTGCGCGAGAGGTCGAGATGGTGATGTGTGGCCGCGTCGGCGACGAAGCCCGCAAAGGCATCGGTCTCGGTGCGGATGCTGTGCTGTTCGAAGCGCGTCGGCGTGATGCGCCCGAACCAGCGGAAACCATCCTCCTGGACAATGCGGCCACGCACCGTGATCAGCTTGGCCCGCGGTGCGATCTCCCGCGCCAGCGGCACCAATGTCGTCTCGTCGACACCCGATCCATGCAGCAGGAAGAGACATTCGCCGGTTGAATCCGCCGGGCTGTAAAGCCGGTAGCTGAAGGCGAGATCACGCCGCAGCGCACCATCTTGTGAGGTCTCTTCGATCATCGCGCATCCTCTTGATTATATGAGGTTTCGCTCAATTTGCCGGCTTCAAAACGCAATATTTTCAAGCTCCGCGAAAGTTGATTGAACCGGGCGCATTACAGTCCGTTTCTCCGCCGATAACATTCCTTCGGGAGGAATCGAAGCGGTGCGCCGGGGGTCGCATTGCGCGGTATGAACAACCAGCTTTGAGGCCTTTTTGTCGATGACCACCCAGATTTCCCCGGACCGCGATGCGCGTGTCCCGGATCGCACTGAGCGCGACACGCGCATAGACGTGCTCCGTGCTCTCGCTTTGCTGACCATCTATGTCGACCATGTGCCAGGTACCGCCTTCGAGTATCTGACCTACAAGAATTTCGGCTTTTCCGATGCGGCGGAAGTCTTCGTACTGATCTCCGGCATCTCGGTCGCACTTGCCTATGGCAGGAAATTCCAACCTGGAAACCGGCTGCTGGCAACGTTGAAGATGTGGCGCCGCGCCGGTGTCCTCTATGCCGCCCACATCGTCACCACCATGGTGGTGATGGCCATCTTCTGCGCGGCGGCAGTGTTCGTCAGGCGGCCGGAGCTTCTGACGATGATCAACATCGAGCCGTTGATCAAGAATACGCCGCAGGTGCTGATCGGCATCGTGACGCTCGGCCACCAACTCGGCTACAACAACATCCTGCCGGTCTATGCGGTGCTGCTCTTGCTGACGCCGATCTTCCTGCTCTTCGTCAGCTATCGGCCGGTCTTGGCACTGGTCGCATCCGGCGCGCTGTGGCTGGTCGCGGGGATTTACCAGATTGCTCCGCCCAATTATCCCGAGCCAGGCTTCTGGTTTCTCAACCCGCTGTCATGGCAGTTCCTTTTCAACATCGGCCTTGCTGGCACGCTGCATGTGCGTCGCGGTGGCACCATTCCGGTCAATCGCTGGCTGGTTGGCGCGGCCCTGGCTTATACCGTTGTGGCGCTGGTCTGGGTGCACAGCCCGCTCTGGGGGCAGGTCTCCTGGTTTGGCCTGCCTGCGGTGCTGACCGGCTTCGATAAGACGTTCCTGTCGCTGCCGAGGCTTATTCATATATTGGCGGTGAGTTACCTGATCGTGGCATTCCCGGCCATCTCGAACCTGTTTCGCACCGGGCGCGATCATCCGCTTGCCATATTGGGCAAACGATCGCTGCCGGTTTTCATTGCCAGCACGGTGCTCGCGATGGCGGCGCAGGTGCTGAAGCTGATCAATCCGGGCGGATTTGCCTATGACAGCCTGTTGATATCGGCCGGCATCGTCATGCAGTTCGCGCTTGCCTACTATCTCGAATGGCTTTCGGGCCTTGGCTGGTCCGCCAAAAGCAGGCCGGCTCACGCCGCACCGCCCGTCCATGCTGCATCCTTCGCGATGCCGACCATGGCGACAAGAATGGGCCGTTGAGCTTAGGCGGGCGAGGGGCCGGATGAAGCTCGCACCACGAGTTGGACCGGCAGCGATTGCCGGCTGAACGAGCCATCATTTTCAAGGATCGCCTTGACGGCAAGACGGCCCATCTCGGCGATCGGCTGGACGATCGTGGTCAGCGGCGGACTGGAAACCGCTCCTTCCGGAACACCGTCGAAGCCGACGATCGAAACGTCGCCGGGTACCGTGATGCCACGCTGCCGCAGCCAGTCCAATGCATGCAAGGCCATCCTGTCTGACATAGCCAGGATGGCGGTCGGGGTCTCGGCGCCGGCGAAAATATGATCGAGGCCGGCCCACACGCTTTCCTCGTCATTGACGGTTTCGTAGATCGGCACACGCTCGACGTCGATGTCGACGCGTGAGAGTTCCGCGAAATAGCCACGCAGACGGTCGCGCGTCCCGGAATAGAGGGCCTTCTCCATCTGCTCCCTTGTGGTGGGGCCGAAGCCGGAGTCCGCGACGGGCAGGGCAAGCACGGCAAAGCGGCGATGTCCGAGTTCGGTCAGGTGGCGGGCCGCCAGGCCAGCCCCGGCGATGTTGTCGACGCCGATCGCTGCAACGGCGTCGTCGTCGTCCGAATCGAGATCGAGCGCGACAAAGGGGAGTTTGCGTTCACGCGCCAGTTCGACCAGCCTTGAACCGCCATCGACGCAAAAGACGATGAAACCGTCGACCAGCGCACTCTGTATGTTCCAGGCAAGCTGTTCGTTGTTGGCTGCGGAGACCAGCGAAATCCCCGCACCGGTCGCGTCGCAAGCCTGCGAGATGCTGGCCATCATCACCCGGGCAAAGGGGTCGTCGAAGAAATAGGACAGCGGCTCGGCGGTCGCGACACCGATGGCATTGACCTTGCCGGCGCGCAGCAGCCGGCCCTTGGGATCCGGTCCGCCATATCCCATGGCCTCGGCTGCCGCCTTGACCCGCTCGCGGACCTCCTCGCGCACGATCTCCGGACGGGCGAACACGTTGGACGCGGTGCCGTGCGACACGCCGGCCGCCTTGGCGATGTCCGCCAGCCGGACCGGTCTTGTCTTTGCAGAGATAAATGGCGCCATCTTCGTCTCCTGAATTCCTCCCATCTAACACTTTCGTTGGATCGGTTCAAATTTTGACTTGATCGCAGCCTCGCCAAGGCGTATATTTGAATCGATCCAAGTGAGCGATGGTTCTCTGAGTTGGATCGATTCAACATATTCAGGGGAGTTGTGCCATGCATCCCGTCAATTTTCTGTTCGAAGACATTTACCGCAACGACTGGAGCATCTCGTCGAACACCACGACGCAGAAGCGCCGCGGCAATGCCAGCCCATGGGTTCGCGAGTTGCGGTTCCTTGTGGGGCGCAAGCGGAGCTGAGCGGGGTCGGTTTTCGCGCCTGTCGATTGGATCGATTCAAGAATCTAAAGGACGCACATCATGCATCCCGTCAGCTATCTGTTCGAAGACATCTACCGCAACTATTGGGGCATCGCGCCGGCTTCCAAAAGGCCGCAAGAGCGCTGGTCGGCCAAGCTGCGGCGACGCAATCGCGAATTGCTCATCAAGCCCGAGCGTCGGCAAGACTAGCAGCCACGCTTTGACGTTTGATGCCGGCGGGCGCGCCGAGGCGTCAGGGACGCACGCGCACCAGCGCCGAGGCAGCGATCGCCAGCCAGCCGGCAATGAGTAGCGTGCCGCCGATCGGCGCCGACAGCGGGAACAGCCGCGACCCGATGAAATCGCGCGCCAGCAGGTCGCCGCAGAACAGCAGAAGCCCAACCAGCAGGATCAGGCTGCCGATGCGCAGCATCCGGTTCGCGCCAAGCAATCCGGCGGCGAGGAAGACCGGCGCATGCATCAGCAGGAAGGATGCGGCGGTGCCGACGAAGGCGCCGCCCAGATGCGCTGCCGCGGCCGACAGCGCCACGCCGGCGGCGGCGCACCGGCCGCCGGCCNAGATGCGCTGCCGCGGCCGACAGCGCCACGCCGGCGGCGCCGCACAGGCCGCCGGCCAGGGCGAGGATACGGCCGCTGCTATCGGAAGGTCGTTCGGCCGTGCTCATGTCCATGGCTCCGTGATATCAGGGGGATGCCCAATCCCGTCAGGACTTGCCGGCTTTGGCGAGCATGTCCTGCTCGCGGCGCGACTGTGCGAGCCAGTTATACACCGCGCCCCCCGCCATCAAGACGGATGTGCCCAGAAACACCGAGCGCATGCCGAAATGACCACCGGCAAAGCCGCCCAGCAGGGGGCCGGCGACCTGCCCGACATACTGGGCGGAAATCGACAACCCGAGCACATTGCCGCCGACCCCATCGGGAACATTGTGGCGGATCACGCTGGTGATGCAAGGCAAGAGCCCGCCCAGCGCCAGGCCCATCAGGAAACGCAGGCCGACGAGTTGCCAGCTTTGCGTGACGAAGGCCTGCGGGATCAGCAGCAGCGCCGAGACGGCAAGCGCGCCGATGATGACGTTCCAGTGGCCGACGCGGTCGGCGAGCTTGCCGAGGCGCGAGGCCGACAGGATGGCGCCAAGGGCCGCCGCCGACATGACGACGCCCGATATCAGCGTCACGCGGCTTTGGTCCGCAATCAACTGCTGCACATAGACGGTGATGATCGGCTCGATCGACATGGTGGCGAAGCTCAACAGCATGCCGGTCGCCAGCATGGCGACGACAGGCCGCTTGTCGGGGATTTGTGACCAGCCGCCTTTCCGCTTCTGCGTCGCTGCGGCGTCCGCTGTTTTCGGCCGGGGATTCTCCTTGATCAGAAACGTGGTTGCCAGGAACGCCAGGAAGATGACGCCGCCGGAGAGGAGAAAGGTGGCGCGGATGCCGATCAGCGGCGGCAGGGCGCCGCCAACCAGCGGACCGACCAGAGCCCCACCCGTGATACCGGCCGACAGCAGGCCCAGCGCCCAGCCGGAACGCTCCTTGGGTGTTTGCATGGCGACGAGGATGGTCGATCCCGAGGAATAGCCGCCGGCAAACCCAATCAGCAGCCGCAGCAGCACCAGCTGCCAGACCGTCTGCACCATGCCGGTCAGCGACATGCATATGGCCATGCCGAAGCTGGCGCGAACCAGCATCACCTTGCGGCCGTAGCGGTCGCCGAGACGTCCCCAGAGCGGCGCCACCAGCGCCGCCGCGAAGAACGTCGCGCCATAGGCAATCCCCGACCATTGCACGATCGCCGCGTGGCCCTCGGCGCCGAGCTGCTCGATATAGAGCGGCAGGAATGGCAAAAGCAGCGTCATGGCGACAAGCGTCGAAAACGATCCGGCAAAGCACACGAACAGATTGCGCCGCCAGTGAATGTTGTAGGTGCTGTCGGTTGCCGGGGGCGTGCTCTGCTGCTGCATGTCATATGTCCTGTCCCAGCAACTCTTTATCGATGGTTGCTGCGGATACCAAATTGGGATACCAAGATGGTGCCCCTGATGGACGCAAGCTTGACCGCTGTCAATGCGACCGTCTCAAACGTGATCGGAAAAGGCGGCCGGCAAGACGATCGCCAGCAACGATCAAAAAATGGAAAACGACAATGTCGCAGATGCAGAGCGTCGAGAAACAGCTTCGGCAAATGATCCTGGGCCTCGAGATCGGTCCCGGCGAGAAGCTGACCGAGCGCTGGATCGAGAGCCGCTTCGGCGCGTCGCGAACCCCGGTCAGGGCAGCACTGCTGCGGCTTGAGACCGAGGGCCTGGTCGGCAGGGACGGACGTGGCTGGACGGTGTCGCCGATCAATCTGGCTGAACTCGAGCAGATCGCCGTCTACAGGGATGCGGTCGAGGTTGCGGCGCTTCGCCTGACATGCAGCCTGGCGGACCGGAGCGCCGTCGATGTCATCGAGGCGATGCTCGAGTCCTGCGACAACGACACGCCGCGCGAGGAATGGCATCGCGTCGGCATGGATTTTCACATCGAACTGGCGCGTCTGTCGGGCAATGAATTCCTGTTTAGGGCGGTGCGCGATGCCATGACGCGCCTGTCGCGGGCGCGCTGGCTGGAGGTTCGCGACGAAGCGGCCCTTGCCCGCGCCTGGGCTGAACATCGCGCCATTCTGGCGGCCACGCGCCTTGGCGACGCCGATGAAGCCGCGCGCCTGCTCTCGGTCCACATCGTCGGCAGCCGCGACCGGCTGGTGACGTCGCTCGCCAACGATCGGCGCGGTCTTCGCGCCAGAGGCTTTGCCGTCGTTGCTGCTTAAGAGTGGATGAAGGGGCGCAAAGCGGCATCTGGACGTATGCGCACTTTCGCCTCGCTTCGCAGACGCCGATGGCGTAAGGAGCGGCCATGGAAAACAACCGATTTGAAACACCTGTGACTGTGAAGTCAGTCGCGGCGGGAAGCACTCAGCTCTTGCGCACGGCGCGTGAGGCTTCCGACTACCTCCTCAACAGCTGGCCCGGCAAGCGCAGCCCCAAGCATCGCGCGGCCCTGCAGGCCTGCCATGACGCACTCGCCGGCGACAAGCCGGCAATGAACGCCAGGCGCGCCTTCATCGCGGCAGCACGCGAAGTGGACGTGTTCGTCAGCGACAAGGCGCCGGCCTGACACAAGGCGACATCCGGGGCGGCAATCCGAATTGAGGCGCGGCCCGCATCTGCGGGCCGTTTGCCGTCACTTTGCCGTTTCGGTTTCGGCTTCAGTCTCGTCTTCGGGCTTCGAACGTTCCCTCGCTGCAACCTTGGCTGCCAGCTTCTCGGCCTTCTTGGCCGCCTTCTGGCGGTCGCGTTCCTTGCGTTCCTGATCGTAATTTGGTGGTCGCGCCATATCGGCTCCTTTTCACTGCCTCGCGGCTCTGGTCCTGCCTAGGAGCATTAGCCGTCAAACACAACAGCTGAAGCGATAGTGCGTCGATGATGGCCAGGCTTGCAAGATGCGCGTTGCAATGAAGGGGCCAGGCTCATCATTGCGGCGGCCGATACCTATCGCCGTCGATTTGCCGATCAGATGCCGCTTCGGTCAATCACCAGATCGGCGGCGCCAAACCGGTCCTTTGCCGTCAATTGCTGGTGCCAGTAGGGATAGAGCAAGGGCGGCCGGCTCACCACGTCGAGGCGCTCGCGCTCCTCGCCGGAAAGCACCAGGCTTGCCGCCGCGATGTTGTCCCGGAACTGCGTTTCCGTCCTGCCGCCGATCACCAGCGAACTGACGGCCGCCCGGCCAAGCAGCCAGGCCAGCGCCACCTGCGCTGCCGACACGCCGCGCTGCGCGCCGATCTCGACAAGCACATCGACGATCCGCCACAGCCGGTCCTCGTCGCGGATCGGCGGTTCCGACCAGCCTGCAAGCTGGCGGGCGGTGGGGCTGTCGCGGCGGTATTTGCCGGACAGCAATCCGCCGGCAAGCGGGCTCCAGACCAGAACGCCCAATCCCTGGTCGACGGAAATCGGCAGCAGTTCGTACTCCGCTTCGCGCGCTTCCAGCGTGTAGTGGATCTGCTGCGAAACGAAGCGCGGCTGATGATGGCTGTCGCTGACGCCGAGCGCCTTCATCACCTGCCAGCCGGAATAGTTGGAGCAGCCGACATAGCGGATCTTGCCCTGGGCAACCAGCGTATCGAGCGCGGCGATGGTTTCCTCCAGCGGTGTCACGCCATCCCATTCGTGCAGGAAATAGATGTCGATGACGTCTGTCCTGAGCCGCTTCAAGCTCTTCTCGCATTCGCGGATCAGGTGATGGCGCGACAGGCCTTCATCGTTCGGACCTTTGCCGATCCGCATCCGTGCCTTGGAGGCGATCAGCACGTCGCCCTTGCGCTTGCCGCCGAGCGCTTCGCCGATGATTTCTTCGGAAATGCCGTTCGAATAGACGTTGGCAGTGTCGATGACATTGATGCCGGCGTCGATGCAGAGATCGATCATCCGGCGCGCCTCGTCGAGGTCGGTCTTGCCGACAGCCGAAAATGCGCCGGCGCCGCCGAAAGTCATGGTGCCCATGGTCAGCGTCGATACTTTCAGGCCGGAACGGCCGAGAGTGCGGTATTCCATGTCGGTCCTCGCGATTGCATTGAGAAGGGGTTGGGAAGGGCGCCCGAATGTGGCTGCTATTTGTAGGACAATTTGCGCGGTATGTCTCCATGCCAGGGCGGCGGATCGATCATGCCTCGCGGGTTTTTGCAGTGATGGCGATCAGGTCAGGCTGCAATAAAACCGTCATTGCGGGCCTATATTGAAGTCGGCTCAGGCGTTGCCGTTCCGGGCTGTAAGCCGGGAGTTTGGGGCGCCGATCGACAGAGCTTGCAAGTGGAGCAGCCGATAATGACCGAGCTAAAACAGAATTCTGCGGCCAGGGATTGGCTTGAAGCCGAACTCGCCGACACGCTCGACGAAGACTATGAGCTCGAAATGTCGGAGCCGGCGCTGTCGATGGAGATCGCCAAGATCTACAAGAATTCGCATCCGCCTTCGATCGATCGCATGCAATATTTTCGCGACCTGATCAGCCTGCAGTCCGAATTGATCAAGCTGCAGTCCTGGGTCGCCTACCACAAGAAGAAGCTGGTGGTGATCTTCGAGGGACGCGACTCGGCCGGCAAGGGCGGCGTCATCAAGCGCATCACCCAGCGGCTCAATCCGCGCATCTGCCGTGTCGTGGCACTGCCGGCGCCGACCGAGCGCGAAAAGTCGCAATGGTATTTCCAGCGCTATGTCCCGCATCTGCCGGCCGGCGGCGAGATCGTGCTGTTCGACCGCTCATGGTACAACCGCTCGGGCGTCGAGCGGGTGATGGGCTTTGCCCAGCCCGATCAGGTCGAAGAATTCTTTCACGACGTGCCGGAGTTCGAGCGCATGCTGGTCCGCTCGGGCATCACCGTGGTCAAATACTGGTTCTCGATCACCGACGAGGAACAGCAGATGCGCTTCCTGATGCGCATCCATGATCCGATGAAGCAGTGGAAACTGTCGCCGATGGACCTGCAGTCGCGCGTGCGCTGGGAGCAATACACCAAGGCCAAGGAAGAGACCTTCGCCCGCACCAACATCCCGGAAGCGCCCTGGTTCATCGTCGAGGGCAACGACAAGAAGCGCGCGCGGCTGAACTGCATCGACCATCTGCTCAAGCAATTGCCCTACGAGGAGGTGCCGCACGAGGAGATCACGCTGCCGGAGCGCGTCTTCAACCCCGAATACGAACGCCAAGTGCTGCCGCGCGAGCTTTACGTGTCGGAGAAGTATTGAGATAGACGAAGCTGCGATCTCCCCCCCGAGGGGGGGGAGATTGGCTCTCCACCTACGCCCGCTTGATGATGACGTGCGTGGCGAGCGGCGTCGCCACCTGCTCGTTGCAGACATAACCGAGCTTGAGCATGTCCAGGCCGGTAAAAAGGTTCTCGCCCGTGCCCAGCAGCACCGGCGCGATCGCCAGATGCATCTCGTCGATCAGTTTTTCCTGCAGATATTGCCGGATGGTGGCGACGCCGCCGCCGACCCGCACGTCCTTGCCGCCAGCGGCAGCCTTAGCCTGTTCAAGAGCTGAATGGATACCGTCAGTGACGAAGTGGAAAGTGGTGCCGCCCTCCATCGTGATCGGTTCCCGCTTGTGATGGGTGAGCACGAAAACCGGCACATGATAGGGCGGGTTGTCGCCCCACCAGCCCTTCCAGCTGTCGTCAGGCCACTCGCCGCGGATCGGTCCGAACATGTTTCGGCCGAGGATCCAGGCGCCGACATTTTCGAAGCTGCGCGCCGCGAACGCCTCGTTGACGTCGGTGGTGCCGCCATCTTGTCCGAGAACCATCTCACGGAAGGTGCGGGTGTCGACAAACCACTTGTGCAAGGATTCCCCACCGACGCCGAGAGGATTTTGCAGATCCTGATCGGGACCGGCGCCATAGCCGTCGAGCGACAGGGTGAAAGCGTTGACGCGAAGTTTGGACATGCGAGCCTCCTCGATAACCAGTTGTATTTTGCAAGCAGTTGTTTTGTATCAAACTGATTGTGAATTGCAAGCGGTATTTCAAGCGCGAACGAAGCCCAGGCTAGGGGTCAAGCGACCCCCGCTATGGATTCCCCGGCCAGGAGCCGGAAATTGGTAGGGATGTCGAAGCGGATTCGCCGACATTGGTTGCCGCGACCGGTCATCGTCGGAAGAGAAATTACCCCTTGAGCAGCTCCGCCACCTCGGGCGCGAAATAGGTCAAAATGCCGTCGCAGCCGGCGCGCTTGAAGGCGAGCAGCGATTCCAGCATTGCCTTCTCGCCGTCGATCCAGCCATTGGCGCCTGCCGCCTTGATCATCGAATATTCGCCCGACACCTGGTAGGCGAAGGTCGGCATCTGGAACTCGTCTTTCAGCCGCCGGATGATGTCGAGATAGGGCAGGCCGGGCTTGACCATCAGCATGTCGGCGCCCTCGGCAATGTCCTGTTCGGCCTCTCTCACCGCTTCGTCGGAATTGGCATGGTCGATGTAATAGGTCTTCTTGTCGCCCTTGAGCAGGCCGGCGGTGCCCACCGCCTCGCGATAGGGGCCGTAGAAGGCCGAAGCGAATTTGGTCGCATAGGACATGATCGCCACATCCTGGAAACCATTGGCGTCAAGCGCGTCCCGGATGGCGCCGATGCGGCCGTCCATCATGTCGGACGGCGCGATGATGTCGGCACCGGCGGCCGCCTGGATGACAGCAGCGGCGGTCACCTGTTCCACTGTCTCGTCGTTGACGATGATGCCGTCGCGCAGGATGCCGTCATGGCCGTGGCTGGTGAACGGGTCGAGCGCTGCGTCGGTGATGATGCCGATCTCCGGCACCGCATCCTTGATCGCACGGGTGGCGCGGTTGATGACATTGTTGGGATCGAGGATGTGCGAGCCGGTCTGGTCGCGCAGCGAGATGTCGACATTGGGGAAGGTGGCGAGTGCCGGAATGCCGAGTTTTGCCGCGCGCTCGGCCTCCTTGACGGCGAGATCGATCGACAGGCGGAAGACGCCGGGCATGGCGGCGATCGGCTCGCGGACACCCTTGCCCTCGACGACGAAGATCGGCCAGATCAGGTCGTCGACCGTGAGCCGGTTCTCCTGCACGAGACGGCGCGACCAGTCGGCCTTGCGCATGCGGCGCAGACGGCGGCTGCCGGTGATCTCGTCGACGCCGCGCGCGCCGGCGGGCTTTGCGGGGGTGAATTTGTTCATCGCCAATACTCTCGTTCGGGCAGGCTTTTACCACGAGCTCCCGTTGCTGACCAATGCGGCACGATTGTGCCAGCGACGCGGTCGAGGTCTATTCGGGTTGCCCATTGCCTGACAGAATCTGTGCTGCGCCCCTGATGGCGACACGGAAAGCTTCGTCGAAGCCGACACCGCGCACCTGCCAGATGTAGGTCTTGCCGGCCATGGCCAGCCGCCAGTCGGCGATCCAGCCCAGTTCCTTGTCGCTCCAGACAAGGTTGCCGGAAAGCGCCTGGTCGGCACCGGCCTTTTTCGCGATGCTGTCGAGCTTGGTCATCTCGGCGTTGCGAAGTGTCTGATCGTCCAGCCCGGCCTGCGACAGCAGTGCTGCCGTTGGAAAACTCACCTGCATGGCCAGTGGCGCGGCGGCATTGCTGAAGGATTCGCGCATCAGCATGCCGCGCTCGTCATTGGCATCGAGCGCGGCATGCCTTGGGCCGCGTTCGGTCACCAAAAACACCGCCAGCCGTGGCCGCTCGGTCAGCCACGGCCTGCTGTCGAGCGAAGCCAGCACCGGGTCGATGTCAGCCGGCTTGTACTGGCAATAAAGATTATGAGGCCGATCGTACGTGCCCTGATCGTCATGGTTGGGAATGCCTTCCATGCGGTCGCGGTAGCGAAAGCCAGCGACGAAGCTGCCGGCCTTATCACGCAATACCGTCATTTCAGGTTTCGCCGGCAGGCGCTGATCACCGGAAATCCGCACCAGAACCGCGTCGAGACAGCGCTTGAAGCCGGACTGGCGGTTCTTCTCGTACTTGCCGTTGACGATGGTCTGCGAACTGTAGAGGTCTTCCAAAGTCCCCGCCATGACAGGGTGAACAGCCAAGCAGATGCTCAGCCCAATTGCCACCGGCGCAAAGCGTGAAAATCGAGTCATAACCAATCGTCCCGTTCGAAGACCCGCCAGAGCTGCGCTGCAATGAACTCTATCCAGTTTTTCAGTATTGCAGCTCGATTTTTAGTACCGGCTCCTGGTCCGGGCCAGAGCTTGCACCGGTGTGCTCGCCATTGACGCACCCATGCGCCACGCTTTAGCACTTCAGTCCCGGCGGCCGGGGGAGGGATTCTTCACGATGGATTTTGGCGGAGGCGACGAGATCCGCTTCGAACATCTGGGCCGGGCCGGCGTCGTCACCTTGACGCGGCCGCAGGCGCTCAATGCCTTGACGCACCGCATGATCGGGGCGCTCGACGCTGCCCTTTCCGCCTGGGAGACCGACCAGGGCGTCGATGTCGTCGTCGTCAGGGCCGAGGGCAGGGCCTTTTCGGCCGGCGGCGATATCCTGCATGTCTATGAGACAGGCCGGGCGGGAAAACCGCCGGTCGAGTTCTTCGCCGACGAATATCGCCTCAACGCCCGCATAAACAGTTATAGGAAACCTTATGTGGCCCTGATCGACGGCATCGTCATGGGCGGTGGTGTCGGAATCTCCTTCCATGGCTCGCACCGGGTGATGACCGAGAATGCCCAATTTGCCATGCCGGAGGTCGGCATCGGCTTTTTTCCGGATGTTGGCGCCAGCCACCTGCTGCCTGATCTCGGCGGCTCCTTCGGCATGTATCTGGCGCTGACCGGCAATCGCATCCGCTATGGCGATGCGCTGTGGTCGGGGCTGGCCACCCATACCATCAAGGCCGAGGACCAGGCTGGCTTCCTCGACCGCCTGGCGCTGACCGGCGATCCGGAATCGGTGCTGCGCGGCTTCTTCGTGCAGGCAAGGCGAGAAACCGACAGGCCGACGCTGGAGGCGATTGTTCGCCATTTTTCGCAACCGTCCCTGAACCGCGTCATCGACAGCCTCGAGCGTGCGGCCGCCGCCGACGAGTTCGCGGCAAAGACACTGGCGACGATCCGCACCCGCTCGCCGACCAGCCTGCGCGTCGCCTGGCGGCAGATCAGCGCCGGACTGACGCTGTCCATGGAAACCTGCATGAAAATGGAGTTCCGCATCCTCAACCGGATGCTCGCCGGCCATGATTTCTACGAAGGTATCCGCGCCGCCATCATCGACAAGGGCTCGAAGCCGCAATGGCGGCCGGCAAGCCTCGCTGCGGTTAGCGAAGCGGATGTCGACGCCTATTTCGCCCCGCTCGGCGAACGGGAACTCTTGATATGAGCGAGGTGACCTCGAGGCGCGTCGTGCTGCAGCCCTCCGGGGTGGAGGTGATCTTCGCCTGGTTCCAGCGCGTCATATCGGGCTACTGCCTGCTGTTCGGCATTCTCTACTGGATCAGGCTGATCGGCTTTTATCCGGGCACACTGTGGCGTTTCGACCTGATGCCCGTGCACTGGCAGGTCGCGGCGGTGGTGCTCGCCGTGTTCTTCCCCTTTGCCGCTGCCGGCCTGTGGATGCTGGCGTCCTGGGGCCCGGTGATCTGGTTCATTTGCGCGGTGACCGAGACGGTCATGTATGCCGGCTTTCCCGAGCTATTCGGCCATCGCTTGCTGATTGTCGTCTCGCATGCGGCGGTGGCGGTGCTCTACATTGTCTTCCGCGTCGTCATCTACCTGCAGAAGCGCCCGGTCCGCCACTAAGCCCTTGAGCACATTGGCGGCCCGGCTGTCGCCTCGAATGAGCCCCGCAATCGTTGCCGAAATCTTTAGGTTAATTATCCTTGCTCGGGTGACCGTTCGTTAAGCCTCTTGCGAAACCTCTTACCGGTAAGCTCTTGTTAGCCCTAGCGTTTAAGTCGAATTTTATGAGTATTCGATAGTGTCGCGATCAAGGTGAAAAACAAAAAATCACCAGGGCGACAAACGAGAGGCAAAGACAATGATCAATTCGCGTCCGGCGGCGAAGACCGCCAACGTATCCGACGATCGCCGCGAGGCTATCCGTTCCCTGTACATGGAATCGCTGCAGCTTGTTGAGCGGCTGCACCGCCGCCTGCTTGATGTGATCAAGGACGAATTCGACCGCAACGGCCGTTCCGACATCAATGCCATCCAGGCGCTGCTGCTGTTCAATATCGGCAATTCCGAGCTGACCGCCGGCGAGCTGCGCTCGCGTGGCTACTATCTCGGCTCGAACGTCTCCTATAATCTGAAGAAGCTGGTCGATCTCGGCTTCATCAACCACCAGCGCTCGCGCATCGACCGCCGTTCGGTCCGTGTCTCGCTGACGCCGAAGGGCAACGAGGTGGCGGAGGTCGTTGCCGGCCTCTACGAGCGTCATGTCGGCTCGATCGAACAGGTCGGCGGCATCAACACCGACGAGTTCAAGCAGATGAACCGCGCTTTGCAGCGGCTCGACCGCTTCTGGAACGACACCATCGCCTACCGGATGTAAGGCGTCGCATCGGATCCGGCCCGCGCCACAGAAGCGCGGCCGAAATATCGACCTTCAGTCAGGGCCGGTGCCGAGAGGCATCGGCCTTTTCTTTTCCTGATCCCAAAGCCCAAATATCCGGCCAGGTTTGCTTTCGCTGCAGCAGTGCCTAATGTCACGGCCTGGAGGGGCGCGTTATGGGTGAGGGAAAACGCACGAAGATTTGCTCGGTTGCCGCAGTGCTTTTGTTGGTCTCGCAAACGGCTTTTGCCGAGGAATGGTGGAAGGATTCTTTCGCTGGGGAAGGCAGCGAGCCCTGTGACAACAATGACTCGATAGTGACGTTTACCGACAAAGCAATGGAAATGTGGGAGGTCCGCTGCACGTTGGACAAGGTTCAGAAGATCAACCGCCTGGATGTCGTCATCCTGGATATGACGTGTACGGACGGCGAGAGCACAGACAAGAGGCGGGAGCTGCTGCTCAAACTCGAGGACAACAAAGTCCTGCGCTACCCCCAGCATGAGGTGTTGCAACGATGTTCGGAATTGAAGGCGAAGCTAGGTCCGGGCCCAAAGGTTGAAACCTCACACTGAGGGATCGTGAGGATAGGCAGCGCGTCTCGTGGAGCGGCCGAACCGCCGTCTGCTTGACGCGATCAAGGATGCCGATCGATACCGAAAAAGCACGGGCCTTTCATTTCGCTGCGGCGCCCGATGCAAATCGCGGGCCAAGGCCACGTTGCCGCCATATTCCAATGGAACCGAGAGTGGCAGTGATGCTGGTGTGAAGACCATGCGTTCACCCGCAATCTGTATCGCGCCTGGGCGCTGTCACACCAAGGTGATACGGAGCATGGTTGGCTAATTGTTAAGATTGCCAATTTTACAGTGCGGGCGAGATCGCCCGGTGATCAACGCAGCAAGTGATCGAACTGCTACAAATGTCTGGAACGTCCATGAGAACCAGCCGTCGTTTTTTCCTCTCCGGAGCCTCCGCGCTCGCAGCAGCGGTGGTCGCCGGCGGCGCCAATGCGCAAGATGTGATCGGTGATATCCTGAAATCCTCGGCGCGCGGCAATTGGGACGACCAGTTCGACGCCCGCGCCAGCGAGGGCGGCAAGGTGGCCTCGACGCTGCCGATCTTCAGCCCGCAGACCGTCGCCTTCACGGAACAGGCGGTCGGGCAATACCAGAACATTGTCGGGCAGGGTGGCTGGGTCGAGGTTCCCGCGACCAAGAAGCTGCAGCTTGGCGTCGATGATCCCGATGTGGTGCCGTTGCGCAAGCGGCTGATGGTTTCCGGCGACCTGTCGCAGAGCGCCGGCATTTCGACGGCTTTCGATTCTTATGTCGACTCGGCGGTCAAGCGCTTCCAGCTGCGCCACGGTCTGCCTGCCGATGGTGCGCTCGGCAAATACACCTATGCGGCGATGAACGTTTCGGCGCAGATCCGGCTCGGCCAGCTGCAGACCAATCTGCAACGGCTGCGCGAGAAGGCCGGCACGCTGGGCAGCCGCTACGTGCTGGTCGACATTCCGGCAGCGCAGGTCGAAGCGGTCGAGAACGATCGCGTCGTGCTTCGCCACACCGCGATCGTCGGCAAGATCGACCGGCAGACGCCGATCGTCAATTCCAAGATCAATGAGATCATCGTCAATCCATACTGGAACGCGCCCGTCTCGATCGTGCGCAAGGACATCATTCCGCTGATGCGGAAAAATCCCGATTATCTCAAGAACAGCCACATCCGCCTGTTCGCGCCCGATGGCAGCGAAGTCGATCCGATGAATGTGGACTGGTCGACCGACGACGCCGCCAAGTACCGTTTCCGCCAGGATCCCGGCTCGGAAAACGCCATGGCCTCGGTGAAGATCAATTTCCCGAGCCCTGACGGCGTCTACATGCACGACACGCCGCAGCAGAGCCTGTTCGGCAAGATGCTGCGTTTCGATTCCTCGGGCTGCGTGCGCGTGCAGAATGTGCGCGACCTCGTCACCTGGATCCTGCGCGACACGCCCGGCTGGGATCGCCAGCATTTCGAGGCGGCGATCAAGACCGGTGAAAACACGCCGATCCAGGTCACCAATCCGGTGCCGGTCCACTTCCTCTATCTCTCGGCTTGGTCGACCGGTCCGGGCGTGGTGCAGTTCCGCGACGACGTCTACGCGCTTGATGGCAACAACGAACTGCAGATCACGTCTGCGCTGTAAGCATTTGATTCTTATCTAAAAAGGCCGCCTCTCAGGGCGGCCTTTTTATTGATTGGGTGCCGCGGCGTTTTTCACGGGACGGGCGGCTGGACGGATCGGCCGGCTTTGCGCGCATGGTCGGCGGAAAGCCTGGAACCGGACCATGGAAGTCGCCGTCTTCATTCTGGTCGTGCTCGTCTTCGTGGCGCTTTCCGGCGCTCTGGTTCGCCTGGTGCGGGTACCGTTGCCGGTGCTGCAGATTGCGATCGGTGCCGCGCTCGCCTGGCCGGTGCGCGGCATCCATGTCGAGATCAATCCGGAACTGTTTCTGCTGGTGTTCATTCCGCCGCTGCTGTTCGGCGATGCCTATGGCGCGCCGAAGCGTGAATTGATGGCGCTGCGCAGACCGATCCTCGATCTTGCCATAGGGCTCGTCTTCTTCACCATCGTCGGCTTCGGCTACGCCTNTGGCGCTGCGCAGACCGATCCTCGATCTTGCCATAGGGCTCGTCTTCTTCACCATCGTCGGCTTCGGCTACGCCTTGCACTGGCTGGTGCCGAGCATCCCGCTGGTCGTCGCTTTCGCGCTCGCCGCGGTGCTGTCGCCGACCGACGCGGTGGCCGTGTCCTCGATCGTCGACAGAAATGTCGTCCCGGCGCGGCTGATGCACATTCTGGAAGGCGAGTCGCTGCTCAACGATGCGTCGGGGCTGGTCATGTTCCGCTTTGCCGTCGCGGCGGTGCTGACCGGCAGCTTTTCCCTTGCCGCGGCTTCGCTCAGTTTTCTCTATGCCGTGGCGATCGGCATCCTGATCGGCGTGGCGGCGCTGTTCGTTGCCGCCAAGCTGCTGCAACTGCTCAACCGGATCGGCGGCGTGCCGGCCGAGGCGCAGGTGCTGGTGATGGTCCTGCTGCCCTTCATCGCCTATCTCGGCGCCGAGCATGTCGGAGCTTCCGGCATCCTGGCGGCGGTCACCGCCGGCCTGCTCACCGGCGGCTCCGGCGTGTTTCGCTTCCTCGGTGTCTCGGCGCGCATGCAGACGATGTCGCTGTGGACGACGCTTTCCTTCGTTTTCAACGGCGCTCTCTTCATCGTGCTCGGCCTGCAGCTTCCCGACATCATCCGCCATGTGCCGCCGGAACTCATGAGCCTGCACCCGATCATCCAGCCGATCGCGACCGTCATCGCGCTGACGCTGTGCCTGATCGCGTTGCGCTTCCTGTGGATCTGGGTGGGCGATATCGCGGCCGGCATCGCCGCGCGTCTGGGCAAGCGCAAGGTGGAGCCGTTCGGGTTGCGCGTGCGGCTTGCCGGTTCGGTGGCCGGCGTGCGCGGCGCCATTACGCTGGCCGGCATATTGTCGCTGCCGCTCGCCATGCCGGACGGCTCGCCTTTTCCGGCGCGCGACCTGGTCATTTTCCTGGCCGCTGGCGTCATCATCTGTTCGCTGGTCTTCGCCAGCCTCGCTCTGCCGACGATCGCCAGGGGGCTGGTCGAACCGGGCGAGGATGCCGGCGCAGCCGAGGAGCGCCTGGCGCGTGTCGGCGCCGCCAAGGCGGCAATCGCACGCATCGAGAGCATCGCTGGAGTTGGTGACGATGAGGGAGGCGAGGTGCCCGGCGCCAGGCTTGCCGCCGCCGACAGCATCGTCGCCGGCTACCGGCGCCGCATCGCCGCCTCGGACGAAGCCGATGAGGCCCGCGCTGAGGCGCGCGAAGCCGGAAGGCTGGAACTCGAGCTGAGATTTGCGGGCATCGAAGCCGAGCGCGAGGCCGTACGCGCCATGTTTCGCCGGGGCGAGATCAACGACCACACGTCGCAGGCGCTGTTTACCGAGATCACGCTCACCGAGGCCTTGCTGAGAGGCCGCAAGGCGAGGAAATAGCGACCTGAAGGCTTCGCTGGCGCAATCCGGCCAGCAAATTTCGCGCCGCAAACGTGGCGGGGCGAAAACAACTGTGTTAATGGCCCGGCAAATGCAAGTCGCCCAAAAGTGTGCAGCGGTTTTGGGACAACGACTTGCATAAATCGAAAATTGCCCCCGAACCCCGAGGATTTCAGGCCATGGCAACAGCAGCGGCAGTGTCGAACAAATTCGAATCCTTCTTCGAAACCACGCTGGCCGATGCCGATCCGGAGATTTTCGGCGCCATCCGCAACGAACTCGGTCGCCAGCGTCACGAGATCGAGCTGATCGCCTCGGAAAACATTGTTTCCCGCGCGGTGCTTGAGGCGCAGGGCTCGATCATGACCAACAAATATGCCGAGGGCTACCCGGGCAAGCGCTACTATGGCGGCTGCCAGTTCGTCGACGTGGCCGAGGAACTGGCCATCGAGCGCGCCAAGAAGCTGTTCGGCTGCAACTTCGCCAACGTCCAGCCGAATTCCGGCAGCCAGATGAACCAGGCCGTCTTCCTGGCGCTGTTGCAGCCCGGCGACACTTTCATGGGCCTCGACCTCAATTCCGGCGGCCATCTGACCCATGGTTCGCCGGTCAACATGAGCGGCAAATGGTTCAAGGTCGTCTCCTATGGCGTGCGCCAGGACGACCATCTGCTCGATATGGACGCCATCGAGAAGACAGCGCACGAGACCAAGCCGAAGCTGATCCTGGCCGGCGGCACCGCCTATTCCCGCGTTTGGGACTGGAAGCGCTTTCGCGAGATCGCCGATGCGGTCGGCGCCTATCTGATGGTCGACATGGCCCACATCGCCGGCCTCGTCGCCGGCGGCGTGCACCCGTCGCCGCTGCCGCATGCCCATGTCGTGACGACCACGACGCATAAATCGCTGCGCGGCCCGCGCGGCGGCATGATCCTGTGCAATGACGAGGACATCGCCAAGAAGATGAATTCGGCGGTGTTCCCAGGCCTGCAGGGCGGCCCGCTGATGCATGTCATCGCCGCCAAGGCTGTCGCTTTCGGCGAAGCGCTGAAGCCAGGCTTCAAGGTCTATGCCGAGAGCGTTGCCGCCAACGCCAAGGCGTTGGCCTCCAGCCTCAAGGAGACTGGTCTCGACATCGTCTCCGGCGGCACCGACAACCATCTCATGCTGGTCGACCTCAGGCCCAAGAACGCCACCGGCAAGCGCGCCGAGGCGGCGCTGGGCCGCGCCAACATCACCTGCAACAAGAACGGCATTCCGTTCGACCCGGAAAAGCCGTTCGTCACCTCGGGCGTGCGTCTCGGCACCCCGGCCGGCACCACGCGCGGCTTCGGCCAGGCCGAATTCCGCGAGATCGGCAAGCTGATCGCCGAAGTGCTGGACGGTCTCAAGGTTGCGAATTCCGACGAGGGCAATGCCGCTGTCGAAGCAGCGGTCAAGGCCAAGGTCGTGGCGCTGACCGATCGTTTCCCGCTCTATCCCTATCTGGGCTGACGCGATAGGAAGTCTTACGGCCTGCTGCAACGACAAGCGTCGTTGCAGCAGGCCGGGGCGGCCGGCAGGAGCCTTGATGATGCGACCATTTCGTTTCGCCGACCTTGGCGCCGTTGGCGCTCTGGCCGCTTTGATCGCCGTGCCTTTCCCCGGCATCGCCTTGGCGCAAACCGCCTCTGCTCAACCCGCGCCCGCGCAACCCGCACCTCAGGCCGAGCCGGCGGCGCCCGCCCAGCCGGCACCCAAGCTCGAAACTTTCGGCAGATGGTCGACCCTGGTCGACGAGGTCGACACCGGTGAGGATCTGCGCAAGACCTGCGCTGCCTCGACCGCCTTTATCGGCGCGGGCGGCGTGCCCGGTACCTTGACGCTCGTCATCACGAACGGCGATGCACTGCCGCCGGATGCCTACCCGTCCGTAACGATCGCCGTCGACAACAAGGATCTGCCGGCCGGCAAGTCCGTCGCCGCCACCTTCGGCGACGACAAGGGCCGTGTTGCCGCAAAACTCCATTCTGATGGCGCCGTAAACGGCCGGCTCAGCTGGACCGTGGACAACCAGGCCAAGACCAGCCTGGCGCTCCTGCGCGCCATGCGGCGGGCATCGGTGCTTGACGTCTCCTTCGGCGACGCGCCGGTTGGAAGCATATCCATGGACGGCTTCACCAAGGCCTATCGAAGTCTCGGCACATCATGCGGATTTCCGACCGCCGACGTCGCTCCCTGAAGACATCGGTACGCTGTGCGGCCGCCTGGCGAGGCTGGCAATCCTGCTTGCGCCTCGCTATCTCTGTGCGATGAAGGGCGATTGTTGGCGACACTTTGCCATCGCTGCAAAAACCTCTAAGCCTTTCGCTTCACCAGATTCGCCAACCAAAGGCTTCTCCATGCGCTGTCCCTATTGCCAGTCAGAAGATACGCAGGTGAAGGATTCGCGCCCCGCCGAGGATGGCGCGGCGATCCGCAGGCGGCGCGTCTGCCCCGATTGCGGCGGTCGCTTCACCACCTTCGAGCGCGTGCAGTTGCGCGACCTCGTCGTGGTCAAGAAATCGGGCCGCAAAGTACCCTTCGACCGCGACAAGCTGCTGCGTTCGGTGGAGATCGCCGTGCGCAAACGCAATGTCGATCCCGAGCGCATCGACCGCGCGGTGACCGGCATCGTGCGCCAGCTCGAAAGTTCCGGCGAGACTGAGGTTGCTTCGGGAGAAGTCGGCCGGCTGGTCATGGAAGCGCTGAAATCGCTCGACGATGTCGCCTATGTGCGTTTCGCCTCGGTCTACCGCAATTTTCGCGAGGCCAAGGATTTCCACGAACTGCTGGGCGAGCTCAAGGGCGACGAAATCAAGGGTGAAGAGGAAGCCAGCTGAGCATGACTGCAAGCGAACAGGCCGCCCTTGATCGCCGCTTCATGGCGGCGGCACTCAGACTGTCGCGAAAAAATGCCGGGCGCACCGCGACCAACCCCTCCGTCGGCACGCTGATCGTACGCGATGACGGCAATGGCCCGATGATCGTCGGCACCGGCGTCACCGCTGTCGGCGGCCGCCCGCATGCCGAGACCGAGGCCTTGGCCGAGGCCGGCGACCTCGCGCGCGGCGCCACCGCTTACGTCACGCTGGAGCCTTGCGCCCATCACGGCCGCACGCCGCCTTGCGCCAATGCGCTGGTCAATGCCGGTGTCGCACGCGTCGTCGGTGCGGCCAGCGATCCCGATTCGCGCGTATCCGGCAAGGGTTACGCGATCCTGCGTGCCGCCGGTGTCGAGGTGGTCGAGAAGGTGTTGGCCGAGCAAGCCGCCGAGCAGATGGCCGGCTATTTGATCCGATCATTGAGAAAACGCCCGGAAGTGATTCTCAAGCTTGCGCTTTCCAGCGACGGCAAGATCGGCAGGGAAGGCGGTGGGCAGGTGTCGATCACCGGAGATATCGCGCGCCGCGAAGTGTATCTGATGCGGGCCGAGGCGGATGGCATACTGGTTGGTATCGGGACGGCCCTTGAGGATGATCCGGCCCTGACGGTGCGTTTGCCGGGGCTGGAGAACCGTTCGCCTGCCCGCATCGTGCTCGACCGCCAGATCCGGTTGCCGGAGGCCTCGAAGCTGGTTTCGGGCGTCGACCGGGTGCCGCTCTATGTCGCCGCTTGCCTGGAGGCCGATCCGCTGCGGCGGGCAGCACTCGAACGCGCAGGCGTGCGCTTCATCGGCACTGAAACACATGAGGGCGGCATCGCTCTGCCGGAACTGCTCGAGGATCTGGCCGCGCTCGGCATGGGCAGCGTGCTGGTCGAGGGCGGCGCCAAGGTGGCGAGCGCCTTCCTGGCCGATGGGTTGGTCGACCGCGTTGTGCTGTTCCAGGGGCCGGAAGCGATCGGCGACGACGGCATTGCATCGCCGATCGACGCCGACCATATCCCGGCAGGATTTCGCAAACTGCGCGACATGCGTTTCGGCGAAGACAGCTACGCCGAGTGGATAAGAGACCTCTAGGGATCAACACCAATGTTTACCGGAATTGTCACCGATGTCGGCACTGTCGCTTCCGTCGAGCCGCTCAGGGAAGGGGTGGGGCTGCGCATCGACACCGCCTATGATCCGCAGACCATCGCCATCGGCGCCTCGATCTCCTGCGGCGGTGTTTGCCTGACAGTCACTGCCTTGCCCGACAGCGGCTCGAACGCGCGCTGGTTCGAGGTCGAGGCTTGGGAAGAGGCGCTGAGGCTGACGACGGCCTCGGGCTGGAAATCCGGCACCAAGGTCAATCTGGAGCGGGCGCTGAAGATCGGCGACGAACTCGGCGGCCACATCGTTTCGGGCCATGTCGACGGCATGGCCGAAATCGTCGAGCGCAAGGATGAGGGCGACGCCGTGCGCTTCACGCTGGAGGCGCCGCGCGACCTGGCGAAGTTCATCGCGCCCAAGGGCTCCGTCGCGCTCGACGGCACCTCGCTCACCGTCAACAAGGTCGAAGGCACGCGCTTCGACGTGCTTTTGATCCACCATTCGCTGACCGTGACCACCTGGGGCGAGCGCAAGGTCGGCGACCGCGTCAACCTCGAGATCGACACCATGGCCCGCTATGCGGCGCGGCTGGTGGAGGCGACGAAAGAGGGGCTTTGATGACCAAGGACAGGGTGAATTCCACGCAGGAAGACAAGTTGATGCGTGAGGTGCAGGCCGATGTGAACACCGAAGAGCACTCGCAACTCGATCTGTCCGTCAACGACAGCAGAGTCTTCGTTGAAGCCTTGATCAATCCTCGATCGGTGAACGATCGTCTGCGCGATACCGTGCGTGGCTACCGTCACAATACAGGCGTATGAGCACTGGAAACCAATAAGTTCTGCGGACCTTCGGCAACGTGGACAATCTTCCGCTTGCGATGAACCCGGCTTCGGCCTAAGTCACCGGCAACTCCCCGGAGACTTTTATGGCTGGTACATCCCAACACGGCAAAGCCTTCATTCGTCCGAAGGCGAAGGCGCATCTGCTTATTGTCGAAGCGCGCTTTCACGACGACCTTGCCGACGCGCTGCTCGATGGCGCGACAAGCGCGCTCGATGAAGCGGGCGCGACTTATGATGTCGTCACCGTCCCAGGTTCGCTCGAAATCCCCGCGGTGATCACCTTTGCACTGGACGGCGCGACGGAAGGCGGCACACATTATGATGGCTTTGTCGCGCTCGGCACCGTCGTCCGCGGAGACACCTATCATTTCGACATTGTCGCCAATGAATCCAGCCGCGCGCTCATGGATTTGAGCGTGCAGGACTCTGTCTGCATAGGCAATGGCATCCTCACCACCGAGAATGACGCCCAGGCCTGGACTCGCGCCAAGCGCTCGGAAGGCGACAAGGGCGGCTTTGCCGCGCGTGCGGCGCTGACCATGATTGCCCTCAAGGAACAACTGGGAGCGCGATCGTGAGCGAACCCGCTTCGCCCGGCCAGCCCTCGGTGCGCCACGCCAACAAACGCGGCGCTGCCCGTCTGGCCGCCGTGCAGGCGCTCTATCAGATGGATGTCGCCGGCAGTGGCGTCTTCGAGATCACCGCCGAATACGAGGCCTTTCGTCTCGGCAAGGAAGTCGACGGCGCGCTCTACCGCGAGGCCGATGCGCAATGGTTCCGCGCTATTCTGGCGGGTGTCGTCGAGAACCAGAAGACCATCGATCCGATCATCCGCCAGGCGCTGACCGAGGACTGGCCATTGTCGCGGCTCGATTCGACGCTGCGCGCCATCCTGCGCGCCGGCGTCTACGAGCTGATGAAGCGCGAGGATGTCCCCGTCGCCGTCATCGTCTCCGAATATGTCGACATCGCTAAGGCCTTCTACGAGGAAGATGAGCCGAAGCTGGTCAATGCCGTGCTCGACCGTGTGTCTCGCCGGGTGCGTGGCGAGGGGCGCGGCAAGGACGCATCATGACGGCCATCGCCCTCGATGCCAGTCAGGAGGCGCGACGCACGGCGCTGATCCTGGCCGCCTCGCAGGCGATCATCGGCTCGGCGGCCCCCATCGCCATCTCCGTGGGCGCGCTGGCCGGGCAATATCTGCTCGGTCCCGACAAATCATTGGCGACAGCGCCGGTCACCGGCTTCAACATCGGCGTGGCGCTCGGCGCGCTGCCTGCAGCGGCCATCATCCGCAGCATGGGCCAGCGCGGCGGCTTCATGACCGGAACGATCGTCACGGCGCTTGGCGGCCTCGTCGCCACGCTTGCGCTTTTTCAAAGCAGCTTCTGGCTGTTTGCCTTTGGCTTGCTCACGATCGGTGTCGGCGGCGCCTTCGTCCAGCAGTTCCGCTTCGCCGCTGCCGACAACGCACCGCCGGAATTCAAGGCGCGCGCCATCTCCTTCGTGCTGGCCGGCGGCGTCGTCACCGCCATCCTCGGGCCGCAGATCGTCATCTTCACCCGCGAATTGCTTGCGCCGGTCATGTTTGCCGGTTCGTTCGTCTCCATCCTGCCGCTGGCCGCCGTCGGCGCCATCGTCCTGTCGTTCCTGCGGCTGCCGGCGAAAGCATCCGGCAAGGTGGAGATCGCCGACAGCGACGCCAGGCCACTGGCTGAGATCGTCACGCAGCCGCGTTTCGTCGCCGCGCTTTTCTGCGCGGTCGGCAGCTATGCGCTGATGAGCTTCGTCATGACGGGCGCACCGCTGGCCATGGTCGGTTGCGGCCTGTCGGAGAACGACGCGACGCTCGGCATCTCCTGGCACGTCATGGCGATGTTCGCGCCAAGCTTCTTCACCGGCTCGCTGATCCATCGCTTCGGCGCCGAACGCATCGTGGCCACCGGCCTGATCCTGCTCATCGGCTGCGCCATTGTCGCTCTGTCGGGCCTGGCGCTGTGGCAGTTCTGGACGTCGCTGATCCTGCTAGGCCTTGGCTGGAACTTCGGCTTCATTGGCGCGACCGCGATGGTGGCCGCCACCTACCGGCCGTCGGAAAAGGGCAAGGTGCAAGGCTTCCACGACTTCGTCCTGTTCGGCTCCGTCGCCTGCGCCTCGCTGATGTCGGGCATGGTCTACAACGCCTGGGGCTGGGAGATGCTGAACTGGATAGTCTTTCCGGTCACCGTCCTGTGCTTCGTGGCGCTCGGCGCGCTCAAGCTGACGAGCTTGCGCAAAGCCGAAGCCTGATCCATCCGCCGTTTCACCTGACACGGCGCTGTCAGCACGATGTCGGTCGAATTTACCGCTCCGGAACAAAAATATTGCGTCTGTACCTATTGTTATGAAACCGTGTGCCCCGACTGGCCGTTGAAGCCATGCTCATATGCGGTCACCGCGTTTCGGTTCATAGCAAGGGGTTTCACAATGTTTTCAGTCAAGTTTCTGGCCGGCGCGGCATTGGCGCTCGGCATCACGGTGGCTTCCGCCAATGGCCAGGTGGTTGTCTCTTCCAAGATCGACACAGAGGGGGGCGTGCTCGGCAACATCATCCAGCTCGTGCTCAACGCCAACAACATCAAGACATCGGACCGTATCCAGCTCGGTGGTACGCCGGTGGTGCGCAAGGCGATCACCGCCGGCGAGATCGACATCTATCCCGAATATACCGGCAACGCCNGTGGTACGCCGGTGGTGCGCAAGGCGATCACCGCCGGCGAGATCGACATCTATCCCGAATATACCGGCAACGCCGCTTTCTTCTTCGAAAAGGCCGACGACCCGGTCTGGAAAGACGCCGCCAAGGCCTATGAAACGGCCAAGAAGCTCGACTACGACGCCAACAAGATCGTCTGGCTGTCGCCGTCGCCCGCAAACAACACCTGGGCGATCGCGCTGCGCAAGGAAGTCGCCGAGACCAACAAACTCGCCACGCTCACCGACTTCGGCAAATATGTCGCGGGCGGCGGTCAGGTGGTGCTGGCGGCTTCCGCCGAGTTCGTCAATTCGGCGGCTGCGCTGCCGGCTTTCCAGACCACCTATGGCTTCACGCTGAAGCCGGACCAACTGATCACCCTTTCGGGCGGCGACACGGCAGCAACCATCGCAGCGGCCGCCAACCAGACCAACGGCGCCAATGCGGCCATGGTCTACGGCACCGATGGCGGCATCGCACCGTCCGGACTCGTCGTGCTCGACGACGACAAAGGCGTGCAGCCGGTCTACCAGCCGGCGCCGATCATCCGCGAAGCGGTGCTGAAGGAACATCCCGAGATCGAGACGCTGCTGAAGCCGGTCTTCGCCAAGCTCGACCTCGTCACGCTGCAGGAACTGAACGGTCGCGTGCAGGTCGGCGGCGAGCCGGTCAAGGGCGTCGCCGAGGACTTTTTGAAGAAGAACGGGTTTTTGAAGTAGTCAGTGACACCGGTGCAAGGCACCCCCCTCTGGAAGCTGCTGATCTCCCCCCTTGCGGGGGAGATGTCCGGCAGGACAGAGGGGGGTGCTGTCCCGCCGANTCACACCCCCCTCTGGCCTGCCGGCCATCTCCCCCGCAAGGGGGGAGATCGGATATCGCGTCGGTTTTCGCCAATCCCCAAAGAAAGCTGCGCGATGTGGCAAATCGCCCCTCATGAGGGGCAACCATGACTCCCCGCTTCGACAAGCTCGGCGTGGTCATCGCCGCGATATCAGCCTACGCGGCTTTTGCCGCGCCCTTTGCCACGTTCCGTGCCAACCGCATCGTCCCCGGCCAGGCGCGCTCGATTCTCGAGGCGCTGCCGGCAACGACCGGGACGCTGCTGCTCGCCATCATTGTCGCCGCAGCACTCATCGCGCTGTTCAAGACACCACTTGTGCTGCGCCTTGCCGCCAGCGTGATGGCGCTTGCCGCGCTCGCGCTGCTGATCGGTGTCGCCGGAACATTTCTCACGCCGGCGGGCAACACCTTCGCCAGAGTTTCGCCAGCCTCCGGTTTCTGGATTCTGATCTTTGCCTTCACGCTTTTGCTCGCCGACGTGCTGACAAGGCTGAACCTGTCGCCATTGGCGCGGGTTGGCGTGCTTGTGGTCGCGGCTTTGGCGATCGGGCTGCTGTTGATTTCGGGAAGCTGGGACAATCTGTCGATCCTGAAGGAATATTTCAACCGCGCCGACAGTTTCTGGGCGGAGGGCTCCAAGCATGTGACGCTGGCGCTCGGTTCGCTGGCCGCCGCGGTGATCGTCGGCCTGCCGCTCGGCATCCTGTGCCATCGCGTCGAAAATCTGCGGGCCGGGGTTCTCAACGTGCTCAACATCATCCAGACCATTCCCTCGATCGCGCTGTTCGGCCTGCTGATCGCGCCGCTCGGCTGGGTTGCCGCGCATGTGCCGGGGGCTGCCGCGCTCGGTATTCGCGGCATCGGCACCGCTCCCGCCTTCGTCGCGTTGTTCCTTTACTCGCTGCTACCGGTGGTGGCCAACACGGTGGTCGGTCTCGCCGGCGTGCCGCGCGCGGCCAACGACGCGGCGCGCGGCATGGGCATGACCGACAGGCAGCGCCTGTTCGGCATCGAGTTTCCGCTGGCTTTTCCTGTCATCCTCACCGGCATCCGTATCGTTTTGGTGCAGAACATCGGCCTCGCCACCATTGCCGCGCTGATCGGCGGCGGCGGTTTCGGCGTGTTCGTCTTCCAGGGTGTGGGTCAGACGGCAATGGACCTTGTGCTGCTCGGCGCCGTGCCGACGGTCGCGCTCGCCTTTGCCGCCGCCATCATCCTCGATGCGGTGATCGAAATGACCGCCACCAAGCGCAGGGTTGAAACGGCATGATCGAGATCGAAGGCATCACTAAGCGCTATGACGCGACGACCGTGGTCGATGACGTGTCGATGGTCATCGAGCCGCGCACCATCGCCGTCATTGTCGGCACGTCCGGTTCCGGCAAGACGACGCTGCTGCGCATGATCAACCGGCTGGTCGAGCCGACCTCGGGCATCATCAAGCTCGACGGCGCCGACAATCGTTCGCTGCCCGGTTACGAGCTGCGCCGCAGCATCGGCTACGCCATCCAGGGCCACGGCCTGTTTCCACATCGCACGGTGGCACAGAACATTGCCACCGTGCCGGTGCTGCTTGGCTGGGACAAGGACCGTATCAAGGCCCGGGTCGACGAGCTGATGACGCTCTATCAGCTCGATCCCGAAGCCTTCGGGCCGCGCTATCCGCACGAACTGTCCGGCGGCCAGCAGCAGCGCGTCGGCGTTGCCCGCGCACTCGCCGCCGAGCCCAACGTGCTGTTGATGGACGAACCGTTCGGCGCCCTTGACCCGATCATCCGCACCAAGGCGCAGGAGGATCTGCTGGCGATCCAGAAGCGCTTCGGCACCACCATCATTCTCGTCACCCACGACATGGAAGAGGCCGTGCATATGGGCGACAAGATCGCGGTCATGGATGCCGGCAAGCTGGTGCAATACGCCAAGCCAGCCGAGATCCTGGCAAAGCCGGCAAGCGCCTTCGTCGAGACCCTGGTTGGCGCCAGCGAGAGGCCGTTCCGGTTGCTGTCGCTCGGCCGGGTCCGCGATGCCGTGGAGAAGGGCTCCGCCGAAGGCGAGGCGATCCCCGGCGATGCCAGCCAGCGCGACGCGCTGGCCGAATTGCTGTGGTCGGGCCGGCCGGCGCTGCCGGTCTCAGGCACCGACGGCAAGCCGCTTGGCCGCGTGACCATCGACGGGCTGGTGAAGCGCGCGGCGAGGCCGGCATGAAGGCCTGGCTTCCATCGCTGCTCAGGCTAGCCTTGGTGGTGCTGCTCGTTGCCTTCGTCACCAATCCGGGCTGGTTCGAGCCGCTGCTGAAGCCGCTGACCGAAAACAATGCGCCGGTGATCTACAATCAGGGCAGCCTGCTGACACTGACATTGCTGCATTTGCGCACGGTTCTGATCGCCACCGTGGCCGCAACCATCGTCGCGGTGGCGCTTGCCATCCTGGTCACCAGGCCGGCCGGCGCCGAATTCCTGCCGCTATCGCGCAGCCTGGTCAACATCGGCCAGACCTTTCCGCCGGTGGCGGTGCTGGCGCTTGCGGTGCCGGCCGTCGGCTTCGGCGAGAAGCCGACGCTGATCGCCCTGTTTCTCTACGGCCTGTTGCCGATCTTCGAAAATGCGCTGACCGGCCTGACGACGCTGCCGGCCAATGTCGTCGAAGCGGCGCGCGGCGCCGGCATGACCGGTTGGCAAAGGCTCACCAAGGTCGAGCTGCCGCTCAGCGCCCCGATCATTCTCGGCGGCATCAGGCTGTCGGTGGTGATCAGTCTTGCCACCGCGACCATCGGTTCGACCGTGGCAGCCAAAACGCTGGGCGAAGTGATCATCGCCGGGCTGTTGTCCAACAATCTCGCCTTCATCCTGCAGGGCGGCCTGATCGTGGCAGCGCTTGCCGTGCTGATCTATGACGGTCTGTCGGCGATCGAGCGCTACACGGCGCGCCGCATGGGCCGGGAAGCCGAGTAGGGGCGTCCTGCGTCAAGAGGCCAATTTCAATCGATCTAATAGGAGGGTGCTGACGGCAGCCGCCGCCTGGCCCCAACCATTTAGGCGAAAGCCGGGCAAAAACCGAACAATATCTTGACGTTCGCAGCCCTGTTTCGCATACACCGATGCGAAGAGGCGGATTGCGTGCGCGGAATCCGGTCTTTGTCTCAACGGCCCAGGGAGGGGTTCTTTTGGGCCATCAATCGAGGAAAATCCGGCAATGACAATTATTTCCGCCGTCATCGCCTGCGGCCTGCTTTCAATCCTTTACGCCATCTGGGCGACACGTTCGGTCCTTGCGGCCGATCAGGGCAATGCACGCATGCAGGAAATCTCCGCGGCTATCCGCGAGGGCGCACAGGCCTATCTGGCGCGTCAGTACACCACCATCGCCATCGTTGGCGTCGTCGTCCTCGTGCTCGCCTGGTGGCTGCTGTCCATCACCGCCGCGATCGGCTTCCTGATCGGTGCAGTGCTTTCAGGCGCCGCCGGCTTCATCGGCATGCATGTCTCCGTTCGCGCGAATGTTCGTACGGCGCAGGCCGCATCGAACAGCCTCGCTGCCGGCCTCGACATCGCGTTCAAATCGGGCGCCATCACCGGCATGCTGGTTGCTGGCCTGGCCTTGCTCGGCGTTTCGATCTACTACCTCATCCTGACCCACTTCATGGGCCTCCAGCCCAATGATCGCATCGTCATCGACTCGCTGGTCTCGCTCGGCTTCGGCGCATCGCTGATCTCGATCTTCGCCCGTCTCGGCGGCGGCATCTTCACCAAGGGCGCCGACGTCGGCGGCGATCTCGTCGGCAAGGTCGAAGCCGGTATTCCCGAAGACGATCCGCGCAACCCGGCCACCATCGCCGACAATGTCGGCGACAATGTCGGCGACTGCGCCGGCATGGCCGCTGACCTGTTCGAAACCTATGCGGTGACCGTTGTCGCCACCATGGTTCTGGCTGCCATCTTCTTTGGCGGTACCGCCGTTCTGGGTGCAGCCATGCTTTATCCGCTCGCTATCTGCGGCGCCTGCATCCTGACCTCGATCGTCGGCACCTTCTTCGTCAAGCTCGGTTCCAACGGCTCGATCATGGGCGCACTCTACAAGGGCCTGATCGTCACCGGCCTGCTGTCCATCGTCGGCCTCGGCGTCGCCACCCATGTCACCCTCGGCTGGGGCGAGATCGGCACCGTCGCCGGCATGGTCATCACCGGCAAGAACCTGTTCATATGCGGCCTGGTCGGCCTCGTGGTGACCGGTCTCATCGTGGTCATTACCGAATACTACACCGGCACCAACAAGCGCCCGGTCAACTCTATCGCCCAGGCGTCGGTCACCGGTCACGGCACCAACGTCATCCAGGGCCTTGCGGTCTCGCTGGAATCGACGGCGCTGCCCGCGATCGTCATCGTCGGCGGCATCATCTCGACCTATCAGCTTGCCGGCCTCTTCGGCACGGCGATCGCGGTCACGACGATGCTCGGTCTTGCCGGCATCATCGTTGCGCTCGACGCCTTCGGCCCGGTCACCGACAATGCCGGCGGCATTGCCGAAATGGCCGGCCTGCCCAAGGAAGTGCGCCAGTCCACCGACGCGCTCGACGCGGTCGGCAACACCACCAAGGCGGTGACCAAGGGCTATGCCATCGGTTCGGCCGGTCTCGGCGCACTGGTGCTGTTTGCCGCCTACTCGAACGACCTGAAGTTCTTTGCCGCCAATGGCGACAAATATCCCTACTTCCAGGGCATTGGCGAGATCTCCTTCGATCTCTCCAACCCCTACGTCGTCGCTGGCCTGATCTTCGGCGGGCTGATCCCGTATCTGTTCGGCGGCATCGCCATGACGGCCGTCGGCCGCGCGGCGGGCGCCATCGTCGAGGAAGTACGCAAGCAGTTCCGCGAGGATCCGGGCATCATGGCCGGCACCTCGAAGCCGAACTACGCACGCGCGGTCGACCTGCTGACCAAGGCGGCAATCAGGGAAATGATCATCCCGTCGCTGCTGCCGGTGCTGGCGCCGCTCGTCGTCTATTTCGGCGTGCTGCTGATCTCGGGCTCGAAGGCGTCCGCCTTTGCCGCCCTTGGTGCCTCGCTGCTCGGCGTCATCGTCAACGGCCTGTTCGTCGCCATCTCGATGACCTCTGGCGGCGGTGCCTGGGACAACGCCAAGAAGTCCTTCGAAGACGGCTTTGTCGACAAGGACGGCGTCAAGCATCTCAAGGGTTCCGAGGCGCACAAGGCTTCGGTGACCGGCGACACGGTCGGCGATCCCTACAAGGACACCGCTGGCCCGGCCGTCAACCCGGCGATCAAGATCACCAACATCGTCGCGCTCTTGCTGCTGGCCGTGCTCGCGCACGGCTGATCAAAAGCATCCACTCGAAAACAGAACCCGCGGGAGCGATCCCGCGGGTTTTTTGTTGAAGCGATGACAACGTCGACCCTTCAGCGCTTCGCTTCGCCTGGGTCCTCCAGTGCGTGGTGTGCAAGCATCTCATCCAGGCTCGGCTCGCGTTACCTTGGCCACGGCCACACCGGTGACCGATCCCCATAACAAAAACCCGCAGGATCGCTCCCGCGGGTTTTTGGTCGCCTGAGATGATGAGGCTTCCGGAATGAAAGCCGAAAGGAATTAGACGCCGCCGCCCGGAATGCTGGGTGCCAGCTTGCTGGCACCGTTGATGATCTGGCTGAGGAAGTTCTGGTCCTTGCCGCCGGTCGGTGTGGTGCGCGAGATGAAGTCGAACATCTTGCCGTCCTTCATCCCGTAATTGGCGATCTGGGTGACGCGGCCATCGGCGCCGAAATAGACCGCCAGCACATGCTGGTCAATCAGCCGTGGCTTGTCGAAGGCGACGTAGCGCTTGCGCGTCTGCGAAATGTAATAGAAGGCCTCGTTGTCGAAGGTCGCGGTCGTCGACGGCGTGCCGAGCGCCAGAAGCACCTGCTCGCGGCTCGAACCGACCGGCACCAGGTCGATTGCCTGCTGGTCTATGACGTAACCTTGCGTCAGCGTCTCACTTGGGCTGAGGTCGCCGATCATCTTGGAGGTGTGGCAGGCGGACAGTGCCGAAACGATCATCAGCAGCGAGATCGCGCCGGCGGGCCTGGACGAGAAGGTCGACTTGAAATTCAGCGCGCGCAACAACAACTCCATTAGCTGGCCGCAACTTGCGCTGGGCCGCGAAACCGGTAAACCAGCTTGCTTGCCGATGCAACAAGCCCACTTCAACAAACGGTCCCCAGGAGACCATCCCCAATGTTCCAGCGCTTTTTTGGCCGCGAACGCTACGCCAACCGCGCTATCACCGAGGCGCTTTACGCACAAATCGTGGCGGCGGCGCGGCAGACCGTGTTTTATTCCCACTGGAATGTGCCAGACACGCCGCTTGGCCGTTTCGAGATGCTGTCGCTGCACATGTTCCTGTTCCAGCACAGGTTGCGCGGGGAGGGCGGTGCGGCGCAAGAGGTCGCCCAGGTGCTGATCGACGAGTTCTTCCTCGACGTCGACCATTCGTTGCGGGAATTGGGCATTGGCGACGTGGGCGTGCCCAAACGCATGAAAAAGCTGGCAAAGATGTTTTATGGCCGAACCGCTGCCTATGACGATGCCCTGAAAAGAAACGACCATGAAGGGCTGACCGCGGCTCTTGCCCGCAATGTCCGGCCCGACGCGGGCGCCTGGCTGGAAGCATCGCTGCTGGCCAACTATGTTACCGACGCGCGCAGTCATCTGGCCGCGCAGACATCCGAATCGATTGTCTCCGGCACGCTGACCTTTCCCGCCGCCAAGGAGGTTGAACAATGAAGCATGTTGACCCGCAAAGCCCGGTCTCCTTCCGGGCAAACGTTACGCGCCTGCCGCAGAAGGGCCTGCCGCTGGTTATCGAGGCCGATGCCGCGCAGCGTGCGGCACTGGCCGAGGAGCACGGGCTGATTTCGGTCGAATCCTATCGCGCCGAGCTTCTGGTCGCGTCGTGGAAGCGCAATGGCGTGAAGATAAGCGGTCGCGTCGAAGCCGACATCACCCAGGCCTGCATCGTCACGCTCGAGCCTGTCGAGGCGCATATCGACGAACCGGTCGAAGCGCTGCTGCTGCCCGAGGATTCCAAGCTTGGACGGCAGGGTTTCGATGGTGGCGGCGAGATCCTGCTCGACGCGGAAGGCCCTGACAGTCCAGAGACATTTTCCGGTGACACGATCGATGTCGGGGCAATCGCCGAACAGTATTTCGGGCTCGCCATCGACCCCTATCCGCGCAAGCAGGGCGCATCGCTCAACACCGGCAGCGAGAACGAACCGGCGGAGAATGAATTTCAGCAAAAACTGCGATCCTTGCTGGGAAAATCCTGAAAAGCTCGCCCGCGACGGAAAAGTCGGTTGTGCGGCAGCCCAAAACCGTTATTTTCGCCGAACCTTCGCGGTCGCTAAAGCGACCTGCCGCCTAACCGTGAGATAAATACCGCGTGATCAGGATTTCCATCGATGCCATGGGCGGCGATCACGGACCAGCCGTGGTCATTCCAGCGCTCATGACGGTCGCGACCCGTCGTCCCGACATCCGCTTCGTCATCTTCGGGCGTGAGGAGGTCGTGCGCCCGGAGCTTGCCAAATTTCCCAAGCTCGCCGAGATCAGTGAATTCTTCCATTGCGAAATTGCGGTCAGGATGGACGACAAGCCGAGCCAGGCGCTGCGCCACGGCCGCTGGAAGTCATCAATGTGGAAGGCCGTCGAAGCGGTCAAGGCCGGCACGGCCGACGCCTGCATTTCCGCCGGCAACACCGGCGCGCTGATGGCGATGTCGAAATTTTGCCTGCGCACCATGGCCACCATCGATCGCCCGGCGATCGCAGCCCTTTGGCCGACATTGCGCGGCGAAAGCGTGGTGCTGGACGTCGGCGCGACCATTGGGGCCGATGCGCAACAGCTCATTGATTTTGCCATTCTCGGCACCGGCATGGCGCGCTCGGTCTTCGGCATAGCCCGGCCCAGCGTCGGCCTGCTCAATGTCGGCGTCGAGGAGATCAAGGGCCAGGAAGAGGTCAAGGAGGCCGGGCGCATGCTGCGCGAAGCCAACATGGCCTCGATGAACTATCACGGTTTCGTCGAGGGTGACGATATCGGCAAGGGCGTGGTCGACGTCGTCGTCACCGAAGGCTTTGCCGGCAACATCGCGCTGAAGACGGCGGAAGGCACGGTGCGCCAGATCGGTGGCTATCTGCGCGCCGCGATGAGCCGGACTCTGATGGCCAGGATCGGCTATATCTTCGCCAAGGGCGCCTTCGATCGCCTGCGCGAAAAGATGGATGTCGGCCGCTCCAATGGCGGCGTTTTCCTGGGGCTGAGCGGCATCGTCGTCAAAAGCCATGGCGGTGCTGATTCTGACGGGTTCGCCGCCGCGATCGAACTCGGCTATGACATGGTCCGCAACAACCTACTCGACCGCATCGAGGCCGATCTGGACCTGTTTCATGCGCGCAACCCGCGTGCCCTGTCAGCTAGGAAATCCGACGTCGTCACCGACGCAAAGGAATAGGAAAGAACTTTGATCAGATCAGTCGTGCGCGGCACGGGCGCCGCGCTGCCCCGCCGAATCATGAAGAATGCCGATTTCGAAGGCATGGTCGAGACCTCTGACGAGTGGATCGCCCAGCGTACCGGTATTCGCCAGCGACATATCGCTGGTGACGACGAGACCACGGCTTCGCTCGGGGAAGCAGCGGCACGTGCCGCACTTGCCAATGCGGGCCTCACGCCCGCCGACATCGATCTGATCGTGCTGGCGACCTCGACGCCAAACAACACATTCCCGGCCACCGCCGTCGAGATCCAGAACCGGCTCGGCATGCATCACGGCTTTGCCTTCGACCTGCAGGCGGTCTGTTCGGGCTTCGTCTATGCCGTGACCACCGCCGATCTCTACATCCGCGGCGGCCTGGCCAAGCGTGTCCTGGTGATCGGTTCGGAAACATTCTCGCGCATCCTCGACTGGAGCGACCGCTCGACCTGTGTGCTGTTCGGCGACGGCGCCGGCGCCATGATTCTGGAAGCAGGCGAGGGGGCGGGCACGATCGCCGACCATGGCGTTCTGGCGGCCAGCCTGCGCTCCGATGGCACGCACAAGGACAAGCTTTTCGTCGACGGCGGGCCGTCGACCACGGGTACGGTTGGCCATCTCCGGATGGAGGGTCGCGAAGTCTTCAAGCATGCGGTCGGCATGATCACCGACGTCATCGAGGCGACGTTCGCGCAAGCCGGTATCTCGGCCGATGATCTCGACTGGTTCGTGCCCCACCAGGCCAATAAACGAATTATTGACGCTTCCGCCAAGAAGCTCGGGATAGCTGAGCAAAAGGTGGTGGTTACGGTCGATTTGCACGGTAACACCTCGGCTGCTTCCGTGCCGTTGGCGCTGTCGGTGGCCGTCGCCGACGGCCGCATCAAGAAGGGCGATCTCGTCCTCCTGGAAGCGATGGGTGGCGGCTTCACCTGGGGCGCTGTCCTGGTTCGCTGGTAAGTGCCGAACGGTCCAGTTTCGGTCCTTGACCTTGACGGATCAATTACTTAGGCTCTGCCGTTGTTGTGCCGAATTTCATGTTTTGAGCTGATGGGACGGTCGCATGGGGGGAAAGACACTTACGCGCGCCGACCTTGCCGAGGCAGTTTACCGGAAGGTCGGCCTGTCGCGCACTGAATCGGCCGAGCTCGTCGAAGCGGTGCTGGATGAAATCTGCGAAGCCATCGTGCGCGGCGAAACGGTGAAGCTGTCGTCCTTCGCGACATTCCACGTCCGCTCCAAGAACGAACGCATCGGCCGCAATCCCAAGACCGGCGAGGAAGTGCCGATCCTGCCGCGTCGGGTGATGACCTTCAAGTCGTCGAATGTGCTGAAGAGCCGTATCTTGCGCTCCCATCAGAGCGGCAAGGCCAAAAGCAGCAAGTAGTCCATTGCGCGGTTGAAAACTGCCGCCGCCATGACGCCGGGCTTGAATATTGCTTCATAAACCGCTGAAATAAGCCCCGATTCGGCAGGTAGGCCGGATCATCGTCCAGCGTGAGGATTCGCCCATGGACAAGAGCCCCGACGCCTTTCGTACCATCAGCGAGGTCGCCGAAGATCTCGATCTGCCGCAGCATGTGCTGCGTTTCTGGGAAACGCGTTTCAACCAGATCAAGCCGATGAAGCGCGGCGGCGGCCGTCGTTACTACCGGCCGCAGGATGTCGAACTGATCAAGGGCATTCGCCACATGCTCTACGACCAGGGCTACACCATCAAGGGCGTGCAGAAGCTGTTGCGCGAGAACGGCAACCATTTCCTGGTTGCCATCGGCAATGGCGACATGGCCGCCGTCGAGGCGATCTCACAGCGAAGGCAGGCTGACCAAGTGCCGCTGACGCCGGCGGCCCAGCCGCGTGGCATGGACGACGAACTGGTCGGCCAGCCGCGGGTGAAGCCCAGCCGCCGCTTTTTCGGCCTGGGCAAGAGCGACGAGGACGGTCCGGTGCAGCCGGATGCATCGAAACTCTCGCGCGACAACAGGGCCTTGCTACAGGAGGCGCTGTTCGACCTCCTGGAATGCAAGCGCCTGCTTGACCAGGTGCGCTGACCGCAGCCCGACGCGACATCGATAGTTCGAAAACCGGAACCCGTCTTCGGGTGAGGCGTTACGCTTCCTTCTGCAAGTGAAGGAAACATACCATGGCATCATTTTCGACCCTCTCGGACATCGATCTCGACAGGCAGGTCGCGGTTCTCAGCAAGGAACTGGCCAGCTTGAAGAGGGCTGTGGCGAAGCGAGGCGGCGCCTACTACGAGGACGGTCGCGATGCCGCGCTCGACACCTATTCCGATCTTGCCGGGCGCCTGCGCGACGCCATGCCGGCAATCCGCAAACAGGGCAGGGTGATCGAGAGGTCGGCCCGCGACCATCCGGCGGCTGCCGCGGCGGTTGGCCTTGTGGTGCTCGGTCTTGTCGCCAGTCTGCTGTTCAGCCGGCGCTGAATTCTAAAACCCAAATCCCACAGATACGAGCAAGAAGAAGTGACGGCTCGCCCTAAGGTGGTCCGTCATTTTCCTTGCGATCGGCCATGTCTGTTGTCGCTCCGGCATCTGGCGAGGAGCGTGTCGGCATAGAGGCGCCCAGCACCTCTGTGTCGCCGGCGCAGGAATGCGGATTGGTCAAGCCGCCAGGGCCGCCCGATTTCGCCGGTGAACGCCGGATTGGTGGTGGTGCCATAGCCAGCGCCGGGATAGACGACGATCTCACCGGCGTCGCGCATTGGATTTGCGTGAATTGTCGATCCGCGATCGAGCCTCGCGGGGCGGAGTAGCCGGCCTTGGACAGGAAGCCAAGGCCGGTCTTCTCGGTGGCGGTCTGCGGAGCTTAGGCCTTGTTTCCGATCACATGGTGGTGGTGGCGGTGATGATGGTGGTGGCGGACATGGTGGCGATGATGATGGTGGTGACGATGATGCTTTGCCATCGGGGCCGCATCCGCACTCGTCGCACCGATGACGGGCACCGTGAAAGCCAATGCAACTGCGAGCCCGAGGGCCGAGAGGAGGGACTTCTTCATGGATCGTTTCCTTTTGTTTCGCGGGCGCATATGGATCGGGCGATAGCCCTGCCGCCGCGAATGGAATTACGCGCCTGAATTTTTTCGTCAGTATTTCCCGATTGTAGAATTTTGTTTCTGTACTGTTTCTGCCCAATTCAGCCTCCCGCCACCATGCACGGCAAGATCGAGAGGCGGCCATTAGCCGCCTGTTCCACTACATCGGCGGCACGACGCCGTTGTTTCCGACCACGATGCGGCTGGCGCTCAGCGCGCCGTCACTGCCCCGCTCAGCGGTGACGAAGACCGTCGCACCCGGCTTGAGGTCGGTCGGCGTCGCCGGCGCGAAGGTCACGACGGGCGTGGTGTCGGGGATCGAAATCTTCTTGGTCTGGCCATTGTCATAGGTCAGCGTGACCGATCGCCCGCTTATATCGGTAACGTCGGCGACTGTGCCGTTGGTCATCCGGCTGTTTGGCTGCAGGTCCCAGGGACGGTCGCCCTCGCCGGTGCCTTTCAGCGCGGCCGGAAAGACCACGACCTCCAGGGCGCCGCTGCCGCCATCCGCTTTCGAAACGGAGGCAATGCCGAGGAAATCGCCCTGCTTGATGTCCTTTGCCGAGGTGTTGGCGACGCCCGAGATCTTCCAGCCAGCCTTGAGCTTGATCGCGTCGGTACCGCCCTGGCGGGTTTTCACGGTGAGCAGCGTGGGCTCAAAACTGACCACCGTGCCGCGCACACGCAGCGCGTCTGCGGCTTGGGCGGCGTCGGCGCCGGTGAGGGAAAGGCTGGAAATCGTGCCGAGCACGACCATGAATGTCTTCAAGTTCATTGCAAAAATCCTTCCGGGAATGAGCTGGCTGGAACCGGATGGTTTCACGCCAGCGACCCGGAGATAACGAACGAGCGCGGCGAAACTGCCGGCAAAAGGCCGATCCGACCTTCAAAACAACTTGATCGCGACGTGTACGCGAGAGGGCCGCGCCAGGCGCCTGGTTCACGATCCCGTGACGGCCCTTTTGGCTCTTGGCAAATCGCCGGCGAGAGGGCATCTTCCCGACCGTCTCAGGCAACACTCCTCATTTGATCAAACTCTTTCAGTCATGGAGTTGCCAATGCCCCATAATGCGAAAAGCGAACCCCTCTCCGAACCGGCAACCAACGGGAGCGGGCCAGATTACAACACCCTCAGAGCGATGCGGGAGACCCGCGGTTACAGCGTGGAAGAGCTCTCCCTGACATGCGGCCTGGCGGTGGACGAAATTGAAGATATCGAAAGCGGCAGAGTGACCGACCCGTCGAAGCTGCGTCGTATTGTGTCCGCGCTTCACCTCCCCCAGGAGGCTCTGATCACCCCGGCTGCGCCGACGCCGGCGGCGCAAGGTCGATCGCTGGCGTAGATCCGCACCACGCATTCCAGAGAACCCGCCAAGGCCCTTGGCGGGTTTCTTTGTACCTGCCGCAGCGCTTTGCTTCAGCCTGGCACTTGCCGATCTGTCCATCGCACGTGCTTATGCGTGCTGCGGCCCTGGCTGCTGGACCGTAATCCGCCGTCCATAACGTTTTTGAACCGTCGGTTTTTCGATATGAGCCTGGAATCCGTTCGTGCCTTCTTCGCCACCCATGCGCCCGACATCCATGTCACCGTCACGCAGGCGAGTTCGGCGACGGTGGCCCTGGCGGCCGAGGCGCATGACGTGCTGCCGGCACAGATCGCCAAGACGATCTGCCTGCGAGTCGGCGACCGCACCATGCTGGTGGTGACCAGCGGCATCGCCAGGCTGGACAACCGCAAGTTCAAGGACCAGTTCGGCGGCAAGCCGCGCATGCTCGACGCCGCGGAAGTTGTCGAAGCGACCAGCCACCCGGTGGGCGGTGTCTGCCCGTTCGGCTTGCCGGCACCGCTGCCGGTCTATTGCGACGTATCGCTGCGCGAATTCGACGAAGTCGTGCCTGCCGCCGGCGCCACCAATGCGGCGGTGCGGATTCCGCCGCAGCGCATGGTCGAGCTGATTGGGGCTGGTTGGGTTGATGTGTGCCAAGGGTAGCGCCAAGCCGAAGCTCAAGCGGCAGAGCACATGGTTGCCCTGATCCAAGATTTGGCCGGGCTGACCGGGGCATCTGGAGGGGCGGACTTCGGGGACAAGTCCTTGTTCTAAATTGGTCGGAGTGGCCGGATTCGAACCGACGACCCCTTGACCCCCAGTCAAGTGCGCTACCGGGCTGCGCTACACTCCGGACCGCGGAAAGCCATATATATTCAATGGTTGGCGTGCAAGCGCTAAAACGGCGCAGGAGAACAGAAGCCGATCATTGCTGTTCAATACCGTCACAACCGGACAAGAAGTCCCACGAATGTTCGCGAGGCGTTCCGACGCTGCCCATCGCTATTAGCAGGCCGTCGAAACGCTGATCTGTGTCGTCATGTGTCATCGATAACTTTCGAATCCAGAAGTCCCAGGTTGTTCAGCCTCCACCGCATGGAGGACTTGGACACGTTGTAAACCTTGGCCGCCTCTGACACGAACTTATACCAGCCAATATCACGCTTAATGGTGGCTTCGGGGATCAAGATGTTTGCCGCGAAGCTATTGGCCTGACGTTCGTGTACGTCGTCGATTGCACCGTTGTAGAGATTGCTATCGCGCACCGTCCGATATTTGGTGTCGTCATTGACGCCGGCCCCAAGCATCCCTCGGTGGAGAACATAATGCCCGAGTTCGTGAGCTATCGTGAAACGTTGACGGCTATTTGTCTCTCCCGCGGCAGACGAGATTTCGTACCTGCCGTTGGGCAGACGCTTGATTTGGCCCGAAATGCCAAACGGCAGGTCCGCATTCATTTTGAGGCTGACATCCAGTTCCCGGATCGCATCTTCGACGCGGACGGGGACGTCGCCAAGGTATTTATCAAGAACTTCGAGTGCGTTTGGCATCGTACGAATCCAAAATATTGCCTTCCACATCGCCCGCATCTGTAACGTCCGTAAGCCCGAGCCGATCCATTTCGGCCTGAATGGCTGCCAGAGTCTGAGGGTCTTTCAGAACCCCCTTGATGACCGCAAAAGCGTCCTTGCGGATATGCTCATCCACCGACCGCGGCACTTCGCGGACAGCCACATCCCTTGCGGCTTGCTTGGCAGCCCGCTGGACCGAAAAATAGGCTGCGAATCCGATCACAACTAAAGCGACACCGAGTATCGAGAGCGATATCCCGAGAAGCTCCAAAACGCCGACATCGTAAGCGATTTTCAATGCATCAGGATTGGCGATCGCGTCATCAAGCCGATCAGGCGGTATAGTGACGGTGATCAACGACCAATCCGACACTTCGCCCCCGACTCATGTGGTGTCACTTACGTGCATTATCCACAGTTGTGCACAAATGGAAATAGAGGCTTGACGTTTCCATCGTTAGGATCTTCCGAATAATCTCGCCAGTGCTGACGACGACCTCAAAAGTTTCGGCAGCCTTCCAATCTACCATCATCCAGCCCCGGCTGCCTGACGCCATCCATTAGGCGCCCGGTCTACTTGGTTCTTCACGTCACGACGACGGAAGGTGTAGCCAGGGATATTTTCCAAGTGGAATATTGGGCCATAAGGCGAATACCGATAAACGAACCCAACTTGGTCAGTAATCCCATTGACGCTCGTGTAGGTGATTTCCCCGTAAAGATACAAACGGAAGGGAGCCCGCCCTTCTATGTGAATGTCGGACAAGAAAAGCTCATTCAGGATTTTGTTTGTGATAGGACCGCCGCGATCAATAGCTACTGGAGTGAGCGTATCGTCGGCTCCGAGAACTCGTTCAACATAGTTGATTTCTCCGGGATGGTAATGCGGAGTTGCCGGCAAGTTGCAAAGCCGGAGGCTCGCCCGAATCTCGTTTATAATGGCAGGGGTGCGTCCGAAATTTTTGACTGAGTAAGCGGCCTCCGGGATGGGTCGTTGATTGTCGGGCAAGTCGACCCATTCATGTGTTATCGGGACCAGCGGTTCGGTGCCGGTGATGAACAAATGCGGGCGCTCAACGCCAAGCAACGTCTCTTCGGCAATTTCGCTGGATCGAATCGAAGCGTTGGTAGCCTTGCGAGTTTCGTTCAATGTTTGTGTGACCAAGACGATAGCCAATACACTCGCGCCGACGCTGCCAAGCGCAGCGAAGGCTGCGATCCATTGTGCGTACGTATCCTTAGGCGAAGTGTAGATGTCCCAGAGGTCGGTCGCTTCGACTGGCTGATTGTTCCCGCCGGTAGCCTGTTCGGAATTTTGCTGTTGTGCATTGGTGTTGGATGGATTGCGAAACTCTGGAACCGTCCAGGCGACGAACAAAAGCGCAACCCCAAGGCCGATGACTAGGCCAAGTGCAACGTTTGTGAATCTATTGTGCTGAGACACTGAAGTAAAACGCCGCCGTGCATTTGCCCCTAGAGAGCTTATTGCGCACGTTTAGCTCATACTCGTCAACATCAATAAAGAGAGTTAGAGATCCGGTGTGACAGGCCAGTGAAAACCGCAAGGTCACCAACGCTAGGTTCGACTCTCGCACAGGTCGAATTGGTGGCAAAGCGGTCAAAATTGAAATCAGCCTGACGCTAGTTGCGCGACAGCCGCTGGTGCCTGTATTCCAGCGCGATGGCGCCCCAGATCAGGCCGAGCAGCAGATAGACGTGGCGCCAGTGGTCGATGTCGATGAAGGTGCCGAGCCCGATATTGCCGATAAAGGCGACATAGGCGCACAGGAGATAGGGCTGCCACGGCCGGTCGCGCAGCAGGATGCGGAAGCCGGCTGCCATCGTCCATAAGACGAGCGCCAGGAACGACACGAAGCCGAGCCAGCCATAATCCATCAGCATCTTCAGCCAGATGTCGTGGGTGTCTTCACCGAAGATCGTGCCGAAGACCAGCGGGCCGATGCCGAACGGATGCTCCATCGCCATCTGGAAGCCGATGCCGTAGCGGGCGAAGCGGCCGAGGCGGGCGGTGTCGTAGCTCTGTTCGAGATGGGCGCGGTTGGAGAACATCTCCGACACGCCGGGCAGCTGCAGGATGACGATCATGGCGACGACCAGCAGCGCTAATGCTGCAATCGTCATCACCACCACGCGCAGCCGGAACTTGCCGCTGGCGCTCTGCAGGAACAGGCAGCCGGTGAGCAGGACGGCCGAAACGGCGAACATGCCCCAGGCACCGCGCGAGAAGGAAAAGAAGATGCCGGCGGTGATGATCAGCAGTGGTACCGCCAGCAGCGGCATGCGTGTCACCGGTCCGGTCAAAAGCAGATAGAGCAGATAGATGCCGGGCAGCACCAGGAAGGGGCCGAACACGTTCGGGTCCTGGAAGGCGCCGGCGGCGCGGTCGTATTTGGTGAACATCTCCGCGCCCGGAAAGGCATGGAAGTAGCCTGCAATGCCAAGCAGCGAGGTGGCCATGGCCGAAACCACATAGGCAATGAAGATCAATCGGTAGAGGCCCGGCTGTACGGCGGTGATCGATGCGAAGAACACCGCGCTGAAGGCGAGAAACAGCGACACGGCGAGGTAGAGCGGCGTGTTGGCAAGGTCCGCCATCTGCGTCATGGAGATCATGCCGCCGATGTTCATCGTCACGAGCAGCACCAGCAGCGGCGTGGCCGCGCGGGAAATCCTCAAGCCGAAAAGCGCCCAGATGGCGATCAGCCCGGCCATGTAGAGCTCATAGGGCGCCGGCTCGCTGATGACGAAGCCGGACAGCAGAATGCCGAGGAAGACCGCGCCCGAGGAAATCAGCGCGACCAGCTTGGCGTTGACCACCGCGCGCGGCAGATCATGGCTGATCGCGCTCAATAGGCGTTTTCCGTGTTCAAGAGCCGGAGCGGCGTCAGGAACAGGATCCGCAAATCGAACAGCAGCGACCAGTTCTCGATGTAGTAGAGGTCATACTCCGTCCGCATGCGGATCTTTTCGTTGGTGTCCATCTCGCCGCGCCAGCCATTGATCTGCGCCCAGCCGGTGACGCCGGGCTTGACCTTGTGGCGGGCGAAATAGCCGTCGACCACTTCGTTGTAGAGCAAATTATGCGACTGCGCGGCGATGGCGTGCGGACGCGGGCCGACCAGCGACAGCGAACCCAGCAGCGAGTTGAAGAACTGCGGCAGCTCGTCGATCGAGGTCTTGCGGATGAAGCGGCCGACACGGGTGACGCGCGGGTCGTTCTTGGTCACCGTCTGCTTGGCGGTCGGATCGGCCTTGTCCGTATACATCGAACGGAACTTGTAGACCTCGATGATCTCATTGTTGAAACCGTGCCGCTTCTGATGGAACAGCACCGGCCCCTTGCTGTCGAGCTTGATGGCGATGGCGGTCGCCAGCATCACCGGCGAGAACACGACGATGCCGATCAGGCTGAAGACGATGTCGAAGGCGCGCTTGGCGACCGAATCCCAGTCGTTGATCGGCTTGTCGAAGATGTCGAGCATCGGCACCGCGCCGATGTAGGAATAGGCGCGCGGGCGAAATTGCAGCGCGTTGGAATGCGCCGAAAGCCGGATGTCGACCGGCAGCACCCAAAGCTTCTTCAGCAGCTGCAGAACGCGCGATTCGGCGGTCAGCGGCAGCGATACGATCAGCATGTCGATACGGGCGATGCGGGCGAACTCGATCAGTTCCGAAATGGTGCCGAGCTTGGGGTAGCCGGCAACGATGGGCGGCGAGCGCTTGTCGCCGCGATCGTCGAAGATGCCGCAGATGCGGATATCGTTGTAGGGCTGCTTTTCGACCGAGCGGATCAGGATTTCCGCCGCCTTGCCGCCGCCGACGATGACGGCGCGCCGCTCCATGCGGCCATCGCGCGCCCAGGCCCGGATCAGCTTCGACATCACCAGCCTGAGGCCGAAGATGAGAACGAAGCCGACGACGAACCAACTGCCGAACAATAGGCGCGAATAGTCCTGCGACATCTTCATGACGAATGCCGTCAGCGCCATCAGGGCGAAAGTGCCGGCCCAGACGAGCAGCACGCGGCCGAAATTGGCGATGGGCCGCATCAGGGCGACGATCTGGTAGCAGTCGGTGACGTCGAGCAGCACCACGGCAAGGAACGAGCCCGCTGCGATCGTCACCGGATATTGCCAGGCGAGATAGTTGAAGAACCCGACATAGTGGAAATAGACGGCGAGTCCGGACAGGAACAGCAAGCCGAATTCGACCATGCGCAGGACACCGCTGACCATGATCGGCGACATCGTATCGCGCCTGTACTGCGAGGCGACCTGGCGGGCGACATCGTTCATGCCGCTTGGCGTGTCGCCGTCGGCCGGGCCGTCGAATTTACGCACCGCCTCTGCTGAAAAGCGGCGCGCGGGGTCGATCTCGTTCATGAGGGCTTTCCGCAAGCTTCCCCCCGGTCATAGCAAAAGAGAGCTAAGAAACCCTTGAAACAACGCACGGCTTTGGAACGGCTTGGTCCTGCGCCTACCTGTCGAGTGCGGCGAAATAGGCCTTCTCGATGTCGGCGGCCATCACATCGGCGCCGAAGCGTGCCTTGAGGTTGGCGCCATCGGGCATCAGGTCGCGATAGGCGGCCGGGTCGGCCAGCGCCTGGCTCATCCTGTCGGCGAGCTCGATCGCGTCAGGTCGGATCAGGGCAGGGGAACCGGTGTCGAATATCTCCGGAATGCCGCCGACCGCGGTTGCGATCATCGGTTTTCCCGCGGCAAGCGTTTCCAGGACGATATAGGGCATGGCTTCGGCGCGCGAGGGAACGATGATAAGCGCGGCAAGGGCAAAGGCCTCCCTGGCCGGCATCGGCGGTAGGAACCGGACATGGCGCTCGAGCCCGAGGCGTTTCACTTGCCCGTGGTAACGCGGAAGGTCGTCGCCATCGCCAACCATCACCGCGGTCAGCGCGCGGCCGAACCGTGGGCCGGCAAGGGCCAATGCGTCGAGGAAGATGTCCGGTCCCTTCAGGTCGCGCATCATGCCGATATAAAGCAGGTCGGCTGCGTCCGGCGCGGTGATCACCGGCTCGAATTCAGTGGCGCGCAGGCCGTTATAGACGAGGGTGTTGGGAATGGGCGGTTCGCCGACCTTGTGGCGATAGGTCCGCCGCTCATAGTCCGAGACAAACAGCAGAGAGTCGGTGAAGCGAGCCATGAAGCGCTCGAGCGCGAAGAACAGCTTTCCGATGACCGTGTTCTCGTCATAGTGGAGCGAGCCGCCATGCGGCGAATAAAGGCGGGCTACGCGAGACCTTGATACCCGCAACAATGAGCCGAACAGACGGGCATAGGCGCCACCCTTGGCGCCGTGCCCGTGCAGTACGTCCGGCCGCAATTCCTTGATGATCCTGTACGTGCGCCAAGCCGAGGCAAGGTCTCCGGGACCGACGTGGCGCTGCATCGGCGTGCGATGAATGCCGAGCGCCAGCATGTCCTTCATCTGCTCGAACAAATGTTCCTCGAACGCGCCGCCTGTCGTCGAATCGCAGACGATGCCAACGGAATGCCCGGCGGCGACCTGCGCCTCGGCCAGGTCGCGCACATGCCGGAAAATTCCTCCGACGGGTGAGCGAAAGCAATGGACGATCCTGAGCCTGTCCGCCACTTGATATCTGTCAGAACAGACGTTCGCGGACGTAGACCGTATCGCCGGGCAGCAGCGGGTCGGAGGTGACCACGCGGCCGGTCATCACCTTGCCGTTGATGTCGCGGGTGATGTCGACGCTTTCCTGGTTGGCGCGCGGCGTGAAGCCGCCGGCAATGGCGATCGCCTTCTGCACCGTCAGGCCGGGAACATAGGAATATTGGCCGGCGGCACCCACTTCGCCCATGACGAAGATCGGGCGGTAGCGGTCGATCTCGACCGAAACGTCGGGATCGCGCAGATAGCCTTGCCGCAATTTGTCGGCAATCTCCTTTTCCATTTGCTGCGCGGTGTGGCCGCGCGCTGGTACGGCGCCGACAAGCGGGAAGGAGAGATAGCCGGATTGATCGACGCTGTAGGTGTTGGTCAGCCCGTCCTGCTCGAACACGGTCACGCGGACGCGGTCGCCGGCGCCAAGACGGTAGGGCTGATCGAGCACCTCATGGAAGGCGGCCGGCGTCGGCCGGTAGCTGGAACAGCCAGCCAGCATCGATACGGCAAGCAGCGCGCGAAACAGGGAAGCAGTGCTTTTCATGGCCGGACAGGTACCTTCGACTGGTCGCTGCAACGTCGCAGCAACTCTAGGGATCGAGGTCCGTTATCATCCTGTTAGGGTTAATGGCCGGTAAAGGGAGCGGCCGACACGTGGCGCATCGGCAAGAGTTTTTGTGATTTTTGGCGGTTTTGTTTGTCACCCGCCAGTAAACCCTAACGGAAACTTACCGCGATCTTAACGGCTGAGTTACCATAGTTGTTTACGGTGCGTGCTGACCCAGTATCGGAGTAGGGATGCATGTCCGTTCAGTCCGCGGCCGCAGATGTCGATGTCGATCTCAGGCAGCTCTTCGCCAGCCTGGCGAGGAACTGGCTGCGTATAGTCCTCGTCGTCCTGTTGGCAACCGGGCTGGCCTTCGCTTTCGCCTCGCTGGCAACCCGGCACTACAAGGCCGAGACGCAGGTGGAGATCGCGCCGCGCGAATCCATCTACACGCGGCCGGCCAGCAACAACAACGACACCGACAAGCCTATTCTCGACGAACAGGGCGTCGCCACCCAGGTCCAGATCATTTCCTCCAACGAAATCCTCAAGCAGGTCTCGCAAAAGCTCGGTCTGGAAAAACTGCCCGAGTTCAATGAAGCGCTCGACATGTCGGCGCTGAGCCGCGCTCTGGTCCTGGTCGGCCTGAAAAGCGACCCGATGGAAATTCCGACGGAAGAGCGCGTGCTCAAGAAAATGCACGAGAAGCTCAACGTCTATGGCGTCGAGAAGACCCGCATCATTGCCATCGAGTTCTCATCGGAAGATCCCAAGCTCGCGGCCGCCACACCAGACGCGATCGCCGCCGCCTATATAGCGGGGCAAGGGGCGGCCAAGCTCGAATCGAACAGCGCCGCGGCGGACTTCCTGGCGCCGGAAATCGCCGACCTGCAGCGGCAGGTCAAGGATGCCGAGGCGAAGGTCGCCGCTTATCGCGCCCAGTCCGATCTTCTGATGGGTGGCAACAATTCGGTGCTGGCCACCCAGCAGCTTTCAGAACTGTCGAGCGAACTGTCGAAAGTGCGCGCCAACCGCGCCGCTGCGGAAGCGACCGCCGACGGTGTGCGCAGGGCGCTGCAGAATGGCGGTTCGCTGGATGCCGTGCCGGAGGTTCTGTCATCGGACCTGATCCAACGCTTGCGTGAGCGACAGGTCGAATTGCGCTCCAACATCGCCGATCTGTCGACGACACTGCTTGGCAATCATCCGCGCATTCGCGCGCTGAAATCGCAACTGTCCGATCTCGACGCGCAGATCCGCAGCGAGGCCCAGAAGATCATGAAAGGCCTGTTGATGCAGGCCGAGACCGCAAAGGCCCGCGAGAACCAGCTTGTCGCAGACGTCAACACGTTGAAGGCCGCTTCGGCGCAGGCCGGCGAACAGCAGGTCGATCTCGACGCACTGCAGCGCGACGCGACCGCCAAGCGACAGCAACTCGAGCTCTACCTGACCAACTACCGCGAAGCGGCATCGCGCCAGGATCGCAACTATCTGCCGGTCGACGCCCGGATCGCCTCGAAGGCTTCTGTTCCCTCCGAGGCCTATTTCCCGAAGGTCGGGCCGATCGTCGGCGCGGCTTTCGCCGCATCGCTGCTGATCATGGCCATCGTGACGCTTCTGCGGGAGCTGTTTTCAGGCCGCGCGATGCGGCCGGCGAGCGGTTCCCGTTTCGAACGGATCGATGAGGTCGCAATGCCCCGTGTGGCGCAGGCGCCGGTCGCCAAGCCATTTCTCCGCCAGGAGCCTGCCGTTTTGCAGGACCCCGTCGTTCGCCAGGAGCTGCCTGAACCTGCGGATGAAGCAGATGCGGAGCCCTATGCCGCCGCGATGCCGGCCATGGCCGAGGCGCCGGATGTGGTCGCAATGCCCGCAACTGCGGCGACAGAGCAAACGGCTGTCGAGCCCGAACCGGCGCGTTCCACCTTGGGCGAGATCGATATCGAGAAAGCTGCCGAAAAGCTGATCTCCAGCGGTGCGGCGCGCGCCATATTCGTCTCGCCGGAAGGCGACGAGGCGGCTGCATCCGCGATCCTGGTGGCGCGCGAGGTCGCCGACGCCGGGCTGCGCGTGCTGTTGCTGGACCTCACCGCGTCGGGGGCCGCCTCGCGGCCGATGCTGGACAGCGGCCTTTTCCCGGGCATCACCAACCTGCTCGCTTCGGAAGCGCAGTTCAGCGACGTCATCCACGCCGATCTCTACTCGGACTGTCACGTCATTCCCGTCGGAACCGCCGATCCGGTTCGTGCCATGCGTGCCGCCGACCGGCTGCCGATCATCATGCAGTCGCTGACGACAGCCTACGACCTGGTCGTGGTCGAGTGCGGACCGGCCGACGCGCAAGGCATCGGCCGCCTGACCGGCGATGCCACCGAGGTCTTTCTCTCCATGCTGGAGGCCGACGATGAGGTGACGCAGGCTGCGGTCAAGCTGATCGAGAACGGCTACCCCGACCTGACGCTGGTGACGCCGCTCGGCCACGAACCGCCCGGCAATCCGGTGCCGGGACGGCGCACTGCCGCTGCCTGAGGGAGCCGCGGATCGCTTGGCGGAACCGTTCTGCGGTTCGCCCGATCTATCCCAGTTCAAGCGTCGTTACGCCGAACACCCTTTGCAGGTCCAGTTCCGGGGCAGGACCTTTGTACATGCGCGTGGTGGTGAAGGTCGGCGCAAAGCCGGCCGCATCGAGCGCAGTTATGAAGCCGGTGTTATCGGCGGGGACGTCGATGTGCAGCTCGCCGCCCTCACAGGCACCGGCCAGTCCCTCCAGGAGTTGCAAAGCGGTTTCCATGTCGTCGGCAAACAGCGGGCCGATCTTGAAGCCGGATCGACAGCGGCGCGCCACACCAAAGCCGGTGACGCCGCGCGAACCGATCGCCGCCAGTCCATGATGCGGTTCCTGCAGCCATCCCTGCAGGAAGGCCCATCGTGACGCCGGAAAACAATGGGAGTCATAGGCGACGATGTCGGACAGGAGCTGCTTTGTAATCATCCGCAGCCCATCGTCCCTGACCGCCGGGCCTGCCTTGCGCCCGGTGAAGCGGATGGTCTCGTAGGCCGGTGCGAAGCCCTTGCGCCGGTAATTGGCCTGCTGCTCGGCGACGCCGTCAAGGCCGACGGTCCGGCCAACGAGCCTTTTCATGCCGGCGTCCCACACCGTCTTGCCGTAGCCCATGCCGCGCATGTCAGGCCGGGAGATGTAGAGGCCGATGAAACCGAATTCGCTTCCATAGGCCACGGCCGAAATTGCCGCAGCCATGTCGTCGCCGACAAAGGCGCCGATGAAGCCTTCGGGGTCCGCCGCCTGGAGCATCGCCGGGTCTTCAAGACCTGGGTTCCAGCCTTCCGCGGCCGCCCAGTCGACGAGAAGCCCCAGTTCCTGCAGGGACAGTGTGCGGATGATCGGCTTCATGGCGTCAGCTATCTTCTTCCGAGGGCGCTGCCTGACCGGCGGCTTTGCGGCGCAGCACCTTGGTCAGCTTCCAGATCATCGGGCTGTTCTTGACGAAGGCTTTCAGCCGCGCGCCTTGCCGAAGCGTCAGCGCCAGCATGCGGCCCTTCACGGTCAACGGGACCAGCACTTCGAAATGCCGCGTTTCGATATCGCACCACAGCCGCTTGTAAGGCTCATCTCCGACCGAAAAGTCATAGACCTCGAAACCAGTCTCGCAGGCTTCCTGGATGTTGTCGAAGAACAGGAAGTCGCCGGGGCTGGCGTGCCCGAGATCGTCCTCGGCGATCGCTCCGAATTCGCAGATCAGGCGTTTGCCCGAGCGGCTTGAACCGGTGATGGCGCGCAGCTTGCCGGCAACCGCGAGTCCGTGCAGCACGAACGAAGGCTTGTCCTCGGCAAGCGCCTGCATGAACAGCGCGCGGAAGAAGCCGCGTACCTGCGCGTCGCCAAAAACATTGGCGATGCCCATCTTGCGGAAGCGGAGCTCCTTCATCTCGAAGAAGGCGTCGAGCAGCGTGTCCACCTCGTCGGGGGTGCGGGCCTCAATGCGCCGATAGCTGCCTACGGCCTCGAATTTCCGGATCTGCGACCGGTGCTTCTTGCGTTTGCGTTTGCCGCTGGCGCGGGAAAGCAGCGCATCGAAGCCGCCGGCGAGATCGACGGCTAGCGACAGATTGGGGCTGGAAAAATGGTCGAGCGATGCGAGCGGATTGGCGACGCCGTCGAGATCGGGCAGCAACCGCTCGAGCGCGACCAGATCGATGTCCGGGCGTGCCTTGGCGATGGCCGCCAGTACCGATCGGAGGGCCGGTATATCCGCCTTGGCCAGCCAGTTCGGGTCCGCGGCGACGAAGTTGCCGTTGGCGTGGCGCCCACCCATGAAGCGGGCGATCCGGAACAGCCCCTTGGAGGCAACCTCCAGCGCCAGCGAAAAAACCGGTTTGCCCTCGACACTCAGCGTCGCGACAAGCAGGTCCGGTCGTGTCTCGGCCGCCCAATTCTGGACCCAGGCAGCACTCTGCGCCGGCCCAAACAAAGCCGAGCGGCAGAACTCGGCATAGGCCGCGAGTCCGTCCGTGGACGCCACTGAAATCGACAGGTCGGCATGGTCCCGTGGCAAGGCCCGCGACGATGCCTCGGTCGCCGCAAGCCGATTGCCGTCAAATGACGCAGTTGCGTCAACCATACCTCAATCCTTAGGGCGTATTGATCGCGATTTGGGGGTTCGCATAGGCGCATTCCGTGCTTGGATCAGCCTAGGCGCAAAAGGTGAATGAATGATCGACGGCGGGGAGGCAATCCGGAAACTGGCGCTGAACGTCGCCCGCTATACCGGCCTTGCACCGCTGGCCAAGCCGTTCATCGGCGGCATTGGCGCCATCCTGATGCTGCACCGTGTTACCGCGACGCCGGAAAAGCCGGACAGCGTCAACCGGCATCTGAATATCGCGCCCGGCTTCCTTGACGCCATGATCGCCGACATGAAGGCGCATGGCTATGCCTTCGTCTCCATGGACGAAGCGGTGGAGTGCATCAAGGTGGGCGGCAAAGGCGGTCAGTTTGCCACGATCACCGCCGACGATGCCTATCGCGACAACATGGTCGAGGCGCTGCCGGTGCTCGAGAAGCACGGCGCGCCGATCACCATCTATGTCGCGCCCGGGCTGATCAACGGCACAGCCGACCTGTGGTGGGACGTTGTCGAGGACATCGTCAACGCGCGCGATACCCTCACTCTGACGCGGCCGAACGGTCCCCTGACGATCGATTGCTCGACCCCCGCGAAGAAATTGCAGGCCAATGCACGCCTGCACGCCTATCTCACCTCGGAAGTCCGCGAGGAGGACCTGCAGGCCGTGTTGCGTGACCTGGCTCGCGCAAACGGCATCGACGCCGACGGCCCACGCTTGCGCACATTGATGAGCTGGGATGAAATCCGTCGCATCGCCGCGCATCCGCTGGTGACGATCGGCGCCCATACGATCAACCACAGCAACCTGAAGCGGCTCTCCGAAGCCGATGCCCGGCACGAGGTTGGCGCCGTGCGCGCCATGTTGCAGGCCGAACTGGGCGAAATGCCCCGCCATTTCGCTTATCCCTATGGCTATGCCAGCGCCGTCGGCTGCCGCGAAGTGGGCTTTGCCCGCGACGCCGGCTATACCTCCGCCGTGACGACGCGCCACGGCGTGCTGCGCGCCGAGCATGCCGGGTTCCTGCACGCCTTGCCGCGCATCTCCGTCAACGGCCGCTACCAGAGCCTCGCCCACATCCGCACCATGCTGTCGGGCGTGACGACGCCGCTCGCCAACGCCGGCAAGATGGTCGTCACCATCTGACGCTGGCGTTTTCGCCTAGCGCTTGGCTCTCGGCTCCAGCATCAGCCACTTGATGATGCCCATCGCCGGCAGCACCCAGAGCAGGCCGCTGAGCAAGAAAAAAAGGAAATGCACCCACGGACCCGACTCCGACAGCCGGGCGACCGCGAAGATCGATGCGACCAGCGCATAGACGATGACCAGCGCCACCAGCAGAAACATTCCGATCAGCTTTTTCAGACGCAGGGGCATGGTTGGTCTCCTGATCGAGCATGCCGGAATTTGCACAGGCGGCTTGGCAGGCTCAAGGGGTATTGGCCTCGCATATGCCTTGAGGCGAGACTGTGCAACCGGTGAGACGCGGCGCGACGGCGTGCCGCGCCGTATGGTCTTGCCAGCACGGGTGCGATGGTCCACCAATCCGCCAAATCAACCTGCCGGGACAAGATCATGGCTGCCATATCAGCTGCCGCGCCATACGTCGCCCGCGACCGCGACCTGCATAACCGGGCGCTGCTGCGCGGCTGGCTCTATGTGGTGCTTCTGGTGCTGTTTGCGCTGGTGCTGGTCGGCGGCGCCACCAGGCTCACCGATTCCGGCCTGTCGATTACGCAGTGGAAGCCGATCCATGGCGTGATCCCGCCGCTCAACGACGCCGAGTGGCAAGAGGAATTCCAGCTCTATCAGCAGATCCCGCAATATGCCGAGCTCAACAAGGGCATGAGCATCGAGGCCTTCAAGTCGATCTTCTGGTGGGAATGGGCGCACCGCATCCTGGCGCGCAGCGTCGGTCTGGTCTTTGCGTTGCCGCTGCTGGTTTTCTGGGCGACGCGCCGCATCGAGCGCGGCCTGGGCCCGAAACTCGTGGGCATTCTCCTGCTTGGCGGCCTGCAGGGCGCCATCGGCTGGTGGATGGTGGCTTCAGGACTGGTCGACCGTGTGTCCGTGAGCCAGTACCGGCTGGCGACCCACCTGACGCTTGCCGCGCTGATCTTCACCGCCACCATGGTGGTCGCGCGAGGGTTGGCGCCGCATTCCGAGCCTGCCGCCGATAGGTCGACGCAGAGGCTGGCCGGCTTCATCGTGCTGCTGGCGCTGATCCAGATCTATCTCGGCGGCCTGGTCGCCGGGCTCGACGCCGGCCTCAGCTACAACACCTGGCCGCTGATGGATGGCAAGATCATCCCGGGCGATCTGCTGATCCTCGAGCCGGCATGGCGCAACTTCTTCGAGAGCCCGAAGACGGTGCAGTTCGTCCATCGGCTTGGCGCTTACACGGTATTCGTCGTGGCGTTGTGGCACATGATCGCCACGCGCCGGCGGCTGCCTGAAACAACGCATGCGCGCCGCGCGACGCTGCTGTTCTTGGCTGTGCTGGTGCAGGCCTCGATCGGCATCGGCACGCTGCTGATGCATGTGCCGCTGCATATGGCGCTGACCCATCAGGGATTTGCGCTCATCGTCCTGGGGTTTGCAGCCGCCCATTGGCGCGGCACCAAGGGCGCCTATCCCTTGCCGCACGAAATCGCACGCAGGGCCTGACCTCGAACCGATCGGCCAACTACATCCAGAATTCGTTTGTAGATGTCGTCTTCTCGCCATCGAATTCCGCCTGCCGCAACGCCGCGGCGGACGGCGCGGACTGGTCCTGAGCGGCTTTGGCTACCTTGTCGGCGGCCTTGAGCGCATCGAGCCTGGCCTGGGCCACGGCGATATCCTGCTGCACCTGGGCAGCCTTTACCTGATCCGTGATCGCCTTGGCCTGGTCTTCCAGGTCCTGGATCTGCTTTTCGAGCGCGGCCTCCTGGGCTGCATTGCTCGAGGAACTCGACGAGGAATACTGGGCTGCCTGGGAGGAACCCGAAATCGCGCTGACCATGACAAATCCCGAAGTGGAGCCGAGGCCAGTCAGTAGCCCATCGCTGTGAACAAGCGATTACCGCGCCGCAGCCCGCGATCAGAAGCTTGCCCGCACCGCCCGGATCGCCTCGGCGATCGACAATTCGCGGCTCTCCTCGACCTCATTGTCGTCCTCATGATGCCAGGCAGCCGACAGGCAACCATAGGCGATGGCATGATCAAGGACGGCTGGTGGCGTCTGGCCCAGTGTTTTGGCGAAGATCTCGGCCATATGCGCGATCCGCTCCGGATCGAGGCAAAGCTCGTCCCGGTCGAGCGGGTTGTAGAACATGTTCGCGGCGTCGAAGCCGGGGTCGCCGAGAACGCCCTTCGGATCGATCGCCAGCCAGCCGCGCGGCCCGTGCAGGATGTTTTCGTGATGCAGGTCGCCGTGCAGGGGCCTGATATCGTGCGGATTGGCCAGCAGTCGATCGGCGATGATGGCGGCCTCGACATAGAGGCTGTCATGGCCCGAATCGCGGTCGATTGTCGCCTTCTTGAACAGGCTTGAAAACCGTTCCCGGAGCGGCTGAAGCTCGGGCGGGAAGGGGTCTTTCCCCTGTGAAAATAGTTTCGCCATCACCTCGGCCGCGATTTCGGTGGCGGCGTTGTCGCCCTGTTGGTCGAGCACCTGCTCCAACAAGGTCTCACCGGCATATTCGAGCAGCATGCTGTGGCCGTCGCGGCCGAGCAGGCGCACCGCGCCTTCGCCGCGTCGCCAGGCGAGATAATGCTCGCCGCGCAACTCGTCGGCGACGTCGTCGAAAGGCTTGAGCGCCTTGACGATCGCCGGCGAGCCGTCTGCGCGCAAAACCTGATGCGGCTCGAAAAGGTCTCGGCAATGAGTTCGGGTGCGCTGACTTTCCAGCGCGCCGGAAAGGCGGGCGTGTCCATCAGAGGCCGAGCATCAGATCCATGTTCTGCACGGCGGCGCCCGAGGCACCCTTGCCGAGATTGTCGTAGACCGCCAGCAGCAGGGCCTGCGCCCGTTTGTCATTGGCGAAGACATAGACCTTCATCCGGTTGGTGCCGTTGTAGACCTCGGGATCGATCTCCGGCATGCGCTCCGAATGCGCATAGGGCGCCACCTCGACCACGCCGCCCTTGATAGCGGCGAAATGGTCGGCAATCGCCGCATGCAGTTCCGCACCGGTCGGCACATGGTCGAGGCCGCCAAGCTGCAACGGCACGACGGTGATCATGCCTTGCGCGAAATTGCCGACCGCCGGCTGCATGATCGGATCATGCGACAGCCTGGCATAGGCCCTCAATTCCGGCACGTGCTTGTGCTGAAGGGTGAGGCCGTAGGGCAGGAATTCCGAGGCGTCCTCGCCCTTGGCGACATAGTCCTCAATCATCGGCCGTCCGCCGCCCGAATAGCCCGAAATGCCGTTGACGGTGATCGGGAAATCCGCCGGCAGCAGGCCTGATGTGACCAGCGGCCGCAGCGTGGCGATCGGTCCCTGCGGCCAGCAGCCTGGATTGGCGACGCGTTTTGCCGAGGCGATCGCCTTTGCCTGGTCCTTGTCCATCTCGGCGAAACCATACGCCCAGCCTTCCGCCACGCGATGCGCGGTCGACGCATCGATGACTTTGGTGGTGTCGTTGGCGATCAGCGAGACGCTTTCCTTCGCCGCGTCGTCGGGCAGGCACAGGATCGCGACATCGGCGGCGTTGAGGAACTCGGCGCGTGCCGCCGTTTCCTTGCGGCGTTCGGTCGGGATGGAAATGATCTCCAGATCACTGCGCTCGGTAAGCAGCGCCCTGATCTGCAGGCCTGTGGTGCCGTGTTCGCCGTCGATGAAGATTTTCGGTTTCATGGGTTGATCAAATTCCTTGGTATTTCAACACTATATGCCCTGACCTTGAATCACTGCGGCACCATTGTGGTTGCCGTTGTTCAACTCTTCAAGCCGGGCCTTTCGCTCAGCCAGCAGGCCGAGATATTGCATGGCCACCATCGAGCCGGCGATCGCCGTTATATCGGCGTGATCATAGGCCGGCGCAACCTCTACGACATCGGCGCCGACAATATCGATCTGGTTGAGCTGGCGCAGCGTTGACAGGATTTTCGCCGAGGACGGTCCGCCGGCGACCGGCGTGCCGGTTCCCGGCGCATAGGCCGGATCGAGGCAGTCGATGTCGAAGGTGAGATAGGTCTTCTTGCCGCCGGTGCGGTCAACGATGGCGTAGGCGATATCGGACGCCCGCATCTCCTCGATTTCATGGCCATGGAGGATCTTGATGCCGAACGTGTCGGGCGCATGAGTTCGGATGCCGATCTGGATCGAGCGGTCGGGATCGATGATGCCTTCCTTGACGGCACGGCCTACGAAGGATCCGTGATCGATGCGCTTGCCGTCGTCCGGCCAGGTGTCCTGATGGGCGTCGAACTGCACCAAGGCGAGCGGACCATGGATGGCGGCATGCGCCTTGAGCAGCGGCCAGGTGACGAAATGATCGCCGCCGAGCGTCAGCAGGAAGGCGCCCGACTTCAGGATCTTGGCCGCTTCACGTTCGATCGTGCCGGGTGTCTTCTGATGATTGCCCGAATCGAGCAGGCAATCGCCATAGTCGACGACCGCCAGATGCTCGAACAGATCGCGTGAAAACGGATATTGCGGGTCGTTGTCGAGGATCGCCGAGGCACGGCGGATGGCCTGCGGCCCGAAGCGGGCGCCCGGCCGGTTGGTGACGGCGGCATCGAAGGGAATACCCCATACCACAGCATCCGCGCCCTTCACGTCCTTGGTGTATTTGCGCCGCATGAACGACAGCGCGCCGGAATAGGTCGGCTCGAACGCGGCGCCCGTTTTGGAACGGGCGGTGAAGGCGTTGTCGATGTTGTTGTTCGCCATTACGGATCCTCGTTTTTCATCGGGTTGCAACAACTACAGAACCGGCACGGAAGATGCCAGTCACAGCTTGGCGAGACGGAATGGCGCTGCCCGAGTGCCACGGCAAGACAGGATTGTATCATCATGACGCAGACCGCGTTTCTCAACCCCACCCGTGCCGCGGCGTCGACCCACACCGGCACGGTCGCCGGTGAACGCTTCCTGGTGCTCGATTCGTGGCGTGGCATCTGCGCGCTTCTGGTGGCGCTGTTTCACTTTCCGACCGCTTCGACGATTTCGCAAAGCGCCTTCATCGGTTCGTCCTACCTGTTCGTCGATTTCTTCTTCGTCCTTTCCGGCTTCGTCATCGCCAGCAGCTACGGCGATCGGCTGAACCAGCCGGAACAGGTCGCGCGCTTCGCCCTGGTCCGTTTCGGCCGCATCTACCCGCTGCACCTGCTCATGCTTGCCGCCTTTGCCGGCTTCGAGCTGCTGCGGCTGATGCTGCCGCAACTGCATGGAACCGGGGCTGCTCCCTTCACCGGCGGCTTCGATCTCAAGAGTTTGCTTGCCAATCTTCTCCTGCTCCAGGGTGTCGGCTTCGAGGATCAGCTGACCTGGAATGCGCCGAGCTGGAGCATTTCGGCCGAGTTCTTCGCCTATCTCTTGTTTGCCGGCGTGGTCTTCGTCGCCGGCGCGCGCGCCTGGATATGGTTCGTTGCCGCCGCCGTCACCGCACCGCTGTTCCTGCTCGGCTTCTCGACCCATCATATGGATGTGTCCTTCGATTTCGGCTTCATCCGCTGCCTGTATGGCTTCTCGCTCGGCGCCTTGCTGGCCTGGTTTCAGCATGATTCCATTGCAGGGGCGCGACAGGTCCTCGCCAGGAGTGGCCCGCGGATGGCCTGGACCCTTGCCGAGATCGTCATGGTGGCGGTCATCGTGCTTTTCGTCTCGCTGGCGGGCGACAATGATTTTGGCATCGCGGCCCCCCTGGTGTTCGCGCTGGCGCTGTTTCTGTTCGCCCATGAAGGCGGCTGGATCAGCGCCTTGCTGAGAGCCCCGTTCATGCTGACCCTCGGCGCGCTGTCCTACTCGATCTACATGGTCCACGTCTTCGTTCAGGCGCGCATGATCAACGTCGCCGGGCTCGTCGAGCGCAAGCTCGGCCTCGGCCTGATCGGCGACTTCACGCTGCGCGGCCAGCCTGCCACCGGCTTCGGTGCCGGCTGGATGGGAGCGGTGGCAATCGCCGTCATGCTCGCCGCCACCATTGCCGCCTCCTGGATCACTTGGCGCCTCATTGAGATGCCGGCCATGGCGTGGTTCCGCAGGCTCTCAAAACGCATCTGACGCGCACTCCCCGCGAACAACCGCTAGCCGGCTTCGTTCACCTGGATGTCACGAGGGTCGCCTATCCCGATTTCGATCCGGCAAGGAGCGATTCTCGATGCGGACCATCTGGCTGAGCCTTCTGTTTTCCTCGGCACTTGCGGCCTTTTCTGGCCAGTCATTGGCCGGCGAGACCCGCGCCAGGCAGATTCTTGACCGCTTCGAGCACGCCAACCAGTGGCGCGACCACGTCATGGTGGTCGCGCATCGCGCCGGCAGCATGCAGGCGGGCAAGACGCTCTACGCGGAAAATTCGATTGCCGCCGTGGAGGGGGCGATCGCGATGGGCGCAGAAATCGTCGAGGTCGATATCAGGCGCTCGAAGGACGGTGAGTTCGTCGTCATGCATGACAGCTGGCTCGACCGCACCACGACCTGCAAGGGCGAGGTGGTCAAATACACACTGGCCGAACTGAAGACCTGCAGGCTGGTGATCGAGGGCACCGGCGCCGTCACCAATGAGACGGTTTCGACGCTGCGCGAGATGCTCATGGCAACCAGGGACAGGATCCTCATCAACCTCGACAACAAGCTCGACGTCGGCGACCTCTCGGGCATGATCGCGGTGGCTCGCGATCTCGGCTTGGCCGAGCAGGTCATCGTCAAGGAGAATTTGTGGAACCAGGCCAGGATCACCACGGTTAAGGCCGCCATGGCCGCTATCGGCGGCGGCTTCCAGTTCATGCCGATCATCGCCGATGATGCGGTGCGTGATGCCGGCTTCGCCCGGACGGTCGACCATGCCTTTTCGCCGCGCGCGATCGAGCTCATCAACTGGCGGGCAGGCGCCGACACGCTGACCGAAGCCGGCGGGCCGCTGTTCAGCACGCGCATGCGCGCGGCCGCGGTCAGGGGCAACTGGCACATCTGGGCCGACACCTACGCCATCGCCAACAAACCGGGCGGCTTCCTGGCGGGCGGCCGCGGTGACGAACTGGCCATACAGGCCAGCCTGCCGCGCGAAGCCTGGGGTTTCTGGGCCGATCGCGGCGCCACCATCATCCAGACCGACGAGCCGAAGGCGGCCATCGGCTGGCTGGCGGCGAATGGTTTTCGCGTGCCCTATGCGGACGAGGCGCGGCCCGTTGAGCCGGCGAATACGGCCAGTATCAATTAGCAATCCGATGCTGGCGCAGTCACCCCACCTTGGGAACGCCGGCGCCATCACCCCACCCGGCGCTGCGCGCCGACCTCCCCATCGAGGGGAGGTAGGAGGTCGCGGCTATTTTCGATCCGCCGGGGGCCTGCACGACCAGGTAGTAGTCTGGATGTAAAGCGCGGCGCCCCACCTCCCCTTGATGGGGAGGTCGGCGCGAAGCGGGCGGGGTTACTGCCGAGCCCTAAAAAGGCCGTCCGAAGACGGCCTTAGCTTCCATAGCTGCATGCAGGTCCTGCGCCTCAAGCCGCCGTCGCCATCCCATCCAACTCTCCCAGCACATCATCTGAAAGTACCAGTTCGGCAGCCGCGAGGTTCTCCCTGAGATGCCCGACCGACGATGTACCGGGGATCAACAGGATGTTGGGCGCGCGGCGCAGCAGCCAGGCGAGCGCAACCTGCATTGGCGTGGCGCCGAGGCGCGTTGCGACGTCCGACAGGGTGGAGGATTGCAGCGGGTTGAAGCCGCCGAGCGGGAAGAACGGCACATAGGCAATGCCGTCGCGGGCAAGATCGTCGATCAGGGCGTCGTCGCCGCGATGCGCAAGATTGTACTGGTTCTGCACGCAGACGATCTCGGCGATCCCGCGTCCTTGCGCGATCTGGGCCGGCGTCACGTTGCTCAATCCTATGTGCCTGACCAGGCCCTGTTGTTGAAGCTCGGCCAGCACGGTGAGCGGCGCTTCGATCGATCCCTCGGCTGGACCATGGGTATCGAACATGATGCGTAGGTTGACGACGTCGAGCACATCGAGCCCGAGATTGCTGAGATTGTCATGCACCGCCTGGGTCAGCGCTTCGGCAGAAAAGGCCGGCAACCACGATCCATCCGCGCCGCGCCGGGCGCCGGTCTTGGTGACGATGACGAGATCGTCAGGGTAGGGCGCCAGCGCTTCGCGGATCAAAAGGTTGGTGACGTGCGGGCCATAGAAGTCGCTGGTGTCGATATGGTCGATCCCCTGCGCAATCGCCTCGCGCAGCACGGCCAATGCCGCGTCATGGTCCCTAGGCGGTCCGAAAACGCCGGGACCGGCGAGCTGCATGGCGCCGTAGCCGAGCCGCTTCACGGTATGACTGCCGAGCTTAAAGGTGCCGGATTGTTGGATGTTGGACATGATTGATCTCCTTTGAGGAGGCAGAGATAGGCGCTGCCCAACCTCGTGATAATCCGGTACAATCCACACAGGCCGTGCGGAATGGCGAACAATGATGGACCTCAGCGATCTGAACGCCTTCGTGGCGGTGGCGCGCGCCGGCGGTTTTCGCGATGGCGCGCGTGCGAGCGGCGGCAGCGCCTCCGGGTTGAGTGAGGCGGTGCGTCGCCTGGAAGTGCAGCTTGGCGTCAGGTTGTTCAATCGCACGACGCGCAGCGTTGTTCCCACCGAGGCGGGCCTCAGCCTGCTGGAGCGGCTCGGCCCGGCGCTGTCGGAGGTGGAGGCGGCGCTGGACGTGGTGAACGGCTTTCGCGACAGGCCGGCGGGCTCGCTGCGTCTCAATGTGCCGGTCAGCGCCGCGCGGTTGATCTTGCCCGATATCGTGCCGGGTTTCCTCGCCGCCTATCCCGGCATCCGGCTGGAGGTGATCGCCGATGAGAACTTCGTCGATGTGCTGGCGGCCGGGTGCGACGCCGGCATCCGCTATGACGAGCGGCTGGAGCAGGACATGATCGCGGTGCCGATCGGACCGCGCGTGCAGCGCTTCGCCACCGCCGCCAGCCCTGCCTATCTTGCTCGCCATGGGCGACCGCAACACCCGAGCGATCTGCTTGGCCACTCTTGCGTGCGCGGGCGCTTTGCCAGCGGTGCGATGCTGCCCTGGGAGTTCGAGCGCGACGGTGAGGTGGTGCGGGTCGATCCGACAGGGCCGCTGATCGTGCGCATCGGCGGCGCGACCGATCTTGCCGTCGATACGGCCATCGCGGGCACAGGCATCATCGGCCTCTTCGAGGGCTGGCTTCGCCCTTACTTCGAAAGCGGCGCGCTTGAGCCCATTCTCGAACCGTGGTGGCCGAGTTTTCCCGGACCGTTCCTCTATTATCCCGGCCGGCGCCTGGTTCCGGCCCCGCTGCGGGCGTTCATCGACTATATCAAGGGCGGCAAGGCCTGACCTGTTTTGTGACGGCGCCATCACCCCACCGGCACTACGCGCCGACCTGCCCGTCGAGGGGAGGTCGCGCCGCAGGCGCGGATGGGGTGACTGCCGAGCCGCAAACAAAAAGGCCGCCCGGAGGCGGCCTTTCGATGGTCTGAAGCTGCGGAGCGTTTAGCGCTTCGAGAACTGGAACGAACGACGGGCCTTCGCCTTGCCGTACTTCTTGCGCTCGACGACGCGGCTGTCGCGGGTCAGGAAGCCGCCCTTCTTGAGCACGGCGCGCAGCGTCGGCTCGTAGTAGGTCAGCGCCTTGGAGATACCGTGACGCACGGCGCCAGCCTGGCCGGAGAGACCGCCGCCGACAACTGTCGCGACGATGTCGTACTGCCCGGCGCGGTTGGAGGCGATGATCGGCTGGTTGAGGATCATCTGCAGGACCGGACGCGCGAAATAGGTCGCGAATTCCTTGTCGTTGACGATGATCTTGCCGGAACCCGGCTTCACCCAGACGCGCGCAATGGCGTTCTTGCGCTTGCCGGTGGCATAGGCGCGGCCCGACTTGTCGAGCTTCTGGACGTGGACGGGGGCCGCCGGCTGGGTATTGGTGTTGCCGGTGGCGGCGCCCAGTTCTGCGAGCGAGGAAAGCTCAGCCATCTTATGCGACCTTCTTGTTCTTGGCGTTCAGCTTGGCCACGTCGAGCACGACGGGCTGCTGGGCGACATGCGGATGCTCGGCACCTGCATAGACGCGCAGGTTCTTCATCTGGCGACGGCCGAGCGGGCCACGCGGGACCATGCGCTCAACGGCCTTCTCGACGACACGCTCGGGGAAACGACCCTCGAGCAGCTGGCGCGCGGTGCGCTCCTTGATGCCGCCTGGGTGGCCGGTGTGCCAGTAATAGACCTTGTCGGTGAACTTCTTGCCGGTGAACACCACCTTGTCGGCATTGATGACGATGACGTTGTCGCCGTCGTCGACATGCGGGGTGAAGGTCGGCTTGTGCTTGCCGCGAAGATGATTGGCGATGACGGTGGCCAGACGACCGACGACGAGACCTTCGGCGTCGATCAGGATCCACTTCTTCACCACATCCGCAGGCTTCTGCGAAAAGGTTGTCATGTTTTCTGCTCTCGGTTCTGACCTTCACGAGGGAAGGCGTTTCTTGTTGCTTGGATTGTCGGAAGGACGCTGCCCGCCGCCAATAACAAAACGGCGGCCTTTGCGGGCCGCTGCTTCGTGATGGGCTTATAGGCGAGGGTGTTTGTGGCGTCAAGGTGCACGAAACGGTGGATAGCAGGTAAAGTACTGCAAAAACAATAGTTTAGTTAAAAGGTATTATTTTACCACATCGCCATTTCGCTTTGGCGGGATCGAATAGGTGCCGGTGGCGTGCGCCACAGTGTGCCGGTCCGGGCCGGCGACGATGTCGATGTCGAACACCATCAGGCTCTTTCCGAGCTTCAGGATGCGGCAATGGCCATCGATCGGTCCGGCCTCGGCCTTGCGCACGAAATTGATGTCGAGGTTGACGGTAACGGAAAGCGCATCCGGCCCGGCATGGCTGAGCACGCAGACGTAGCCGCCAATGTCGGCCAGCGTGAACAGCGAAGGGCCGGATACGGTGCCGCCCGGACGCAAGTGCCGCTCGCCGGCGTTGAGCCGCACGGTGCAGCCGCCGGGGAACACGTCGATCGCCTCGAAATATTTGAACTGCTCATTGAGCTGCGGATAGACGGTCTCCAGCAGCGCATTGACTTGTTGCGCGGTCAGCACCGGCTTCAAATTGGTTTGGGCGGGCATGTCGGTCTCTCGTTTTTGGCCTACCTGTATGGGCGCGGCGCGGCATTTCTGACAATCTTCGTCCCCTGGTGCAAGCGATCGGTGTTGGACGAAACCTGATCCGGTATTAGATACTCTGGCAGCCCCAGCGGAATCGCGGAGACCTTATCCATGGCCGAAATCCTTGCCATCAAGCCTGCCGCCGTTGAGGGTCCGGTTGTTGCACGACTGGACAAGGGCGTGCTGCGCCTCACACTCGCCAATCCGCCCGCCAACGCCCTGTCGCTGGCGGTGATGGCGGCGCTGACGGCCGAACTCGAGCGCGCCAAGGCCGATAAGGCGGCTCGCGTGATCGTTTTGTCGGCATCCGGCAAGGTGTTCTGCGCCGGCCATGATCTCAAGGAAATGACGGCGCGCCGCACTGACGCCGATCATGGCAAGGCCTTCTTCGCGGAGACGTTTGCCGCTTGTGCGACGCTGATGCAGGCCATCGTGCGCCATCCCTTGCCTGTCATCGCCGAAGTCGACGGCCTGGCCACCGCCGCCGGGCTGCAGCTGGTCGCCAGCTGCGACCTGGCGATCGCTTCGCATGAGGCGACTTTCTGCACGCCGGGCGTCAACATCGGCCTGTTCTGCTCGACGCCGATGGTGGCGCTGTCGCGCAATGTCTCGCGCAAGCATGCGATGGAGATGCTGCTGACCGGCGAGACGATCGATGCGGCGACCGCCAAGGAATTCGGCCTGGTCAACCGTGTCGTGCCGCGCGAATATCTGAATCAGATTGTCACCAAATACGCGCAAACCATTGCTTCCAAATCATCTTTGGTTGTCAAGACCGGCAAGGAGGCTTTTTACGCGCAGGCCGAAATGGGGCTGGCGGACGCCTATGCCTATACGGGCCGGATCATGGTTGAGAACATGCTGGCACGCGACGCGGAGGAGGGCATCGGTGCCTTCATCGGCAAGCGCAAGCCGGAATGGAAGGACGAGTAAGGAGAACGTCATGGAACCGCGCATCTCCATCATCACCATTGCTACCGACGATCTCGACCGTGCGGTGCGCTTCTACGAGGCGATGGGCTTGAAGCGGCATGCCGGTATCACCGACGGTGTCGCCTTCTTCCAGATGGGCGGCGTCATTCTTGGCCTGTTCCCACGTGCCAGCGCAGAAGAGGATTCCGGCATTGCCTTCGCCGCGGCGCCATCGGCGGTCTACCTCGCCTACAACACCCGCTCCGACGCCGAAGTCGACGACGTGCTCGCCAGGGCGCAAAAAGCCGGCGGCCGCATCGTCAAGCCGGCCGGCCGGGCCTTTTGGGGCGGCTGGTACGGCTACTTCGCCGACGCCGACGGGCATGTCTGGGAAGTGGCGCACAATCCGGCCTTTCCGATCGCGGAAGACGGCACGATTTCGCTCCCCGGCTGATGGCCCATCGCAAGCAGCTGACGCGGCTCAAAGCTCCCTACCTCAAGCGTATCCTGCTTGATCCCGCGCGGGTCGAGGATTGGGAAAAATATCCCTGGAACCTGCCGCTGTTTCGCGGCCATGAGTTCGAGCTCGAATTCACCACGCCGATCACCATCATTGTCGGCGAGAACGGCACCGGCAAATCGACGCTGCTCGAGGCGATCGGCGCGTTGGCCGGCTATGATGAGGTCGGCGGCGGCAAGGGCTATCGGCCGGTGGACCATTCCAGCGCCATCGACAAGAGTGGTGCTGCATTGGCCAACACATTCCGCGGTCACTGGCTGCCGAAAGTCACCGCCGGCTGGTTCTTTCGTGCCGAATCCTTCTACTCCGTGGCCCGCTATCTCGATCAGGCAGCGCTGGAGTCTGGCGGGGCGCCGCCGGACTTCCTGTCCTGGTCGCATGGCGAGGGCTTTATCCGATTTTTCGAGGAGCGCTGCCGCAGGCAAGGCATCTACATCCTCGATGAACCCGAGAGCGCACTGTCCCCGACGCGCCAGATCGAACTGCTCAAGATGCTGCGGCGCATGGACCAGTCGGGCACCGCGCAAGTGATCATGGCGACGCATTCGCCGCTGCTGATGGCCTGTCCCGGCGCGCGGCTGTTCCGCATCAGCCGGTTCGGGCTGGAACCCGCCGACTTTCGCGACACGGACCACTTCCGCATGCTGCGCGATTTTAGCAATGACCCGGATGGCTTTCTCGACGAGGCGTTGTATGAGGACGAGGCATGATCCACGATAGTTACGACAACACCTACATCGCCGGCATCCTCAATTCGGTGAAGACCGTCGCCATGGTCGGCGCGTCCGCCAATGATGTGCGGCCAAGCTATTTCGTGCTGAAATATCTGCTGGCCAAGGGCTTTTCGGTGTTCCCGATCAATCCCGGCCAGGCCGGCAAGGAGATACTCGGTCGGATGACCTATGCCAGGCTCGCCGATATTCCGGAGCCGGTCGACATGGTCGACATTTTTCGCGCGCCGGCGGCAGTGCCCGGCATCGTCGACGAGGTGTTGCGGCTCGATCCCCTGCCGAAAGTCATCTGGATGCAGCTTGGCGTGCGCCATGACGAGGCAGCCGCGCGCGCCGAGGCCGCGGGCATCAAGGTGGTGATGAACCGCTGCCCCAAAATCGAATATGGCAAGCTGTCCGGCGAGATCGGCTGGACCGGCGTCAATTCCGGCGTGCTGTCGTCGAAGAAGCCGCTGATGCGCTCTGGCTTCCAGAGTTTTGGCGTCCGCCAGAAATAGGCGAGGGGCGAAAGCGCAAAATTATTCCGGCAAACGCCGTATTTTCCTGCCGCTTGATAGAAGGTCCTGCACGGAAGGGTATTTTCTTCTTTGCATTCGAGGCCGGGCTTCGCCAAGAATGCCCGGCGAATTTCAGAAGGTTTTTCAGGGAGGTTTTCAGTGACCCGCACGCCAGGTTTCAACACGCTCGCCGTCCATGCCGGCGCCAAGCCCGACCCGGCGACCGGCGCTCGCGCCACGCCGATCTACCAGACGACCTCCTTCGTCTTCGACGATGCCGACCATGCCGCCTCACTGTTCGGACTGAAGGCTTTCGGCAACATCTATACCCGCATCATGAACCCCACCCAGGCGGTGCTGGAAGAGCGCATGGCGGCCCTCGAAGGCGGCACGGCGGCTCTTGCGGTCGCCTCCGGCCATGCCGCGCAGGTGATCGTGTTCCACAATCTGATGCAGCCTGGCGACAATTTTGTTGCCGCCAACAAGCTCTATGGCGGTTCGATCAACCAGTTCGGCCATGCCTTCAAGAATTACGGCTGGGAGGTGCGCTGGGCCGACACCAACGACATCTCGACCTTCGAAAGCCAGATCGACGACAGGACCAAGGCTCTCTTCATCGAGAGCCTGGCCAATCCGGGCGGCACCTTCGTCGATATCGAGAAGATCGGCGACATCGCACGCAAGCACGGCCTGCCGTTGATCGTCGACAACACGCTGGCCTCGCCCTACCTGATCCGGCCGATCGAGCATGGTGCCGACATCGTCGTCCATTCGCTGACCAAATTCATCGGCGGTCACGGCAATTCGATCGGCGGCGCCATCGTCGATGGCGGCACCTTCGATTGGTCGAAGTCGGGCAAATATCCGATGCTGTCGGAACCGCGCCCCGAATATGGCGGCCTCGTCCTGCACGAAACCTTCGGCAATTTCGCTTTCGCCATTGCCGCGCGTGTGCTCGGCCTGCGCGATCTCGGCCCGGCGATCTCGCCGTTCAATGCCTTCCTCATCCTGACCGGCCTGGAAACCTTGCCGCTGCGCATGCAGCGCCACTGCGACAACGCCGTGACGGTTGCTGCCTGGCTGTCCAACCACCCCAAGGTTGCCTCGGTGAACTATCCCGGCCTGCCCAGCGACAAGAACAACGCCCTGCAGAAGAAATACTCACCACTTGGCGCCGGCGCCGTGTTCACCTTCGCTCTCAAGGGCGGCTATGACGCCGGCGTCAAATTCGTCGAGGCGCTCGAACTGTTCTCGCACCTGGCCAATGTCGGCGACACCAAGTCGCTGGTCATCCACCCGGCCTCGACCACGCACCGCCAGCTTTCCGACGAGCAGAAGGTCAAGGCCGGCGCAGGACCGGACACGGTGCGGCTTTCGATCGGCATCGAGGACGTCAACGACATCGTCGCCGACCTCGAACAGGCGCTTGCCAAGGTCTGATCTTTTTTACCCTCCTCCTTGTGGGGAGGGTCGGCGCGCAGCGCCGGGGTGGGGGTGAGCCGACGCGAAGCCGGCTCTTTCATGGAGGCAAGTTCTTGTCCGCGCATTACCTGACAATAGCGACTGACGCCGTCGAGCCTGAATCTGGCGCGCCGGCGCCGGACCGGCTGATCTCGGGCGATCCCAAATTCCGCACCTGGAATGTCGAGGAGCGCGACGGCGGCCTCTACGCCGGCATCTGGGAATCGACCCCGGGCAAATGGCGCATCGTCTATGACGAGTGGGAGTTTTGCCACATCCTGTCCGGCGTTTCGGTGATCGCGGAGGACGGTGGGCAAGCGCGCACCGTTCGGGCCGGCGACAGCTTCGTGCTGAGGCCCGGCTTCAAAGGCAGCTGGGAAGTGCTTGAAACGACTCGCAAGGAATATGTGATCAAGCTGTAGACCATGATCCCGAAAAGTGGAGGCCGGTTTTCGGGTAAAGATCATGGTCGAACAACAACAGATGTGCGGATCAAACGATGCGATCGATATCGCTGTCCGAGAATCCGTATCGCGCCATCATCTGTCGGTGCCAGTCGCTGCCCACCAATTCATCGAGGCAAGCATCGATGCGCCGGAGCAGGGCTGAATTGCCTTTGGCGATCGCGAAGGCACCGGCCGACGGCTGCTTTTCAATCGAGGGAACCTCGACAAGTCCAAGCCGCATTTCGGGCCGCCGGGTCAGATAGCCTCGATGCGCCATGGCGACGCTGGCATCGGCGTGCACGACGCCGTTGGCCACTGCGTCCGCCGCATCCGCCTGCGTTGCAAACATCCTGATCTGCCCAGGCGCAATTCCGTTGTGCAGCGCCGTAAGGTGCTGAACCTGATCGTTTATGACACCAATCAACGCTGTTCCGTCCTCGGCAATGGATTGGTAGCCGCGAAAGCCGCACGGATTGTCCACCGCGACCAGCAACCCGTCCTGCAACGCCCATATCGGCCGTGTGAAGTCGACAAGCTGCCTGCGCTCTTCGGAGAAGAACAGGCCGGTCGTCATGGTCCAACGGCCCTCGACCAACCCAGGCAGCAGCTCAGCGAATTCGGTTTCGATCGGCTTAAAGCTCGCCAATCCGAGCATGTCACCGAGCCTGCGCGCAAGCTCGACGTCACAGCCTGAGACCTCGCCCGGTGCGCCGGTGAAGCAGAATGGCGGCTCTTCCAGGAAGGCGAATTTCAACTCGGTCATGTCAGGCAAAGCGTCGCCGTCCTATTTTGCCGGAAACTGGCTGAGGCAGCCCCAGGTTCGCGATCGTCAAAAGCCGACGGCGAGCGTTTCCAGCCCATGGAAGTGGTAAGTGTCGCGGAAGCTTGGGCTTTCGGCAAGATGCAGCTTCGGATGCCGTTCGAACAAGGTTTTCAGCGACACCTGCAATTCGAGCCGGGCGAGCGGCGCGCCGATGCAGAAATGGATACCGGCGCCGAAGGAGACGTTCTTCTGGTCGGCACGGTCGGGCCGGAAAGCGAGGGGATCGGCGAAGGCGCGCGGGTCATGATTGGCCATGCCAAGCAGCAGCCCGATCGTCTGCCCCGGCTGCACGACGATGCCGGGCGAGACTTCGATCTCCTGATAGGCGTAGCGCGTGAACATGTGCAGCGGCGCGTCGAACCGCAGGCATTCCTCGACCGTTGCCGCGGTCGTCTCGGGCGAGCCGAAGAAGCGGCTGACATCGCCCCCTTGCGCAAGGATCGAGCGGACGGCATTGCCGGTCTGGTGCACGGTCGCTTCATGGCCGGCATTGAGCAGCAGGATCGCCGAGGACACCATCTCGTCCTCCGACAGCTTTTGGCCATCCTCCTGCGCCGAGATCAGCAGCGACAAAAGGTCGTCGCCGGGATTCCTGCGTCGTTCGGTGACGTAGCCACGGAGGAAATCCGCAAATTCGCGCGCGGCGCGGTTGGCCGTCTCTTCGATTTCGCGGGTGCGGCCATGCATATACATGGCAACCATCTGGTGCGACCAGTCGAGCAGTTGCGGCCCCATTTCGACCGGCACGCCGAGCATTTCGGCAATGATGGTGATCGGCAAGGGCGCCGCGAAAGCAGGCAACAGGTCGACCGTCTTGCCTGGTTCGAAACGGTCGATCAGGTCGTTGGCCAAGGCCTCGACACGCGGCCGCAGCCTTTCGACCTGGCGCGAGACGAAGGCGCGGTTGACCAGTGTTCTCAGACGCGTGTGCACCGGCGGCTCCAGTTCCAGCATCGAATTGGCTTCGAGCCTGTCGAAGGCCCTGAGATGGCTGCGGTCCTGTCCAATGCCGCGGCTGTCTGGAATGCCGGCCGGGTTCTGGCGGCCGAAGCGGCGGTCGCGCAGCAGCCGGTTGACGTCGTCGAAGCCGCCAAAGCACCAGAAGCCGAATTCTTCCCAGAAGAATGCATTCGATACGCCATGCAGGAAAGCATAGGCATCATAAGGGTTTTGAAAAAAGGCCGGCTCGTGCGGGTCGAGCCGCAGGCGTCGAGTGGCTGGATCAAAGACCAGGGCGGGTGGCGTCAATTTGCTCATGCCAGACCAATAGCGCGGCTTGCCAGCCTGGTTCCAGACCGTATGTTGGCGCCCGCAATCGAATACGTTGAGCCAGCCGACCGGCTGCGGAAAGTCTGATTTGATGAATGTGATCGTTGTCGGCGCGGGCATTGCCGGTCTCTCCACGGCGTGGTCGCTGGTCAAGGCCGGCCACAGCGTTTCGATCGTCGAGCAAGGGCCGATCCCAAACCCGATGGCCGCGTCGGGCGACCATCATCGCATCATCCGCCGCGCTTACCGCGCGGGGACCGGCTATGGCCGGCTGATCACCGAAGCCTACCAGGCCTGGGACGAGATGTGGGCCATCTCGGCGAAAGCCATCTTGATGCGCGCGGATTTGTCTGCGTTTCGCGCGAACCGGGCGACGAGGCCGAGGAATATCGCGAGGGCCTGGAAGAAGGCAATTTTCCGTTCGAATTGCTGGAGCCCGATGCAGCAGTGAAACGCTGGCCGTTTCTCGAAGCCGGCTCGTTTCGCTACGCCTATTTCTCGACCGAAGGCGGCGCCCTGCATTGCCGCAAGATAGCCTCCGGCATGGCAAACTGGCTGCGCGCCAACGGCGCCAATGTCTACGAAAACAGCAAGGTCATCGAAGTCGACGCCGAAGCCGGCCACATCGTGCTCGAAAGCGGCGAGACGATGCAGGCCGACCGTATCGTTGTCGCCGCCGGCGCCTGGGTGCTGAAACTGTTTCCGGAACTGGACGGCGAGCTGAAGACCTATCGAACCGCACTCGCCTATGTCGAACCGCCGGCCGACCTCAAGGCCGCCTGGCGGGTGGCACCGGTTGTCCTCGATGTCGGCGGCGCGATCGACGGCTATGTGATCCCGCCCTCCGGCGGCGCCGGCATGAAATTCGGGTCCGGGCTGCACAGGGTGCCGACCAGCGACGCCGATTGGAACCGTCAGCCGGTGGCGGGCGAGGGCGAGGCGATCCGCAACCTGTTTTCGCCGCCGATCGCGCGCATCGAGGAATACAGGGTGACCGAGGTGGTCACCTGCGCCTACACCTTCACCGAAGATGAGAAGTTCTTCGCTCACGAGCGAGGAAAATGCCTGATCGTCTCGGCCTGCTCCGGCCATGGCTACAAATTCGGCGCTGCGGTCGGCCGGCGCGTTGCGGCCGCGGTGGGCGACGGCGACATCGCCGGCCTGAAGACATGGCTGCGGGCGGAAGTGGCCTGAACGCCGCCAGGTTGAAGACTCACTCAGCGATTGATTTCGTCTGCGGCGGCAATGACTTCGGACACAATCGCCTGCACGTCATCTGGGGTCGTTCGGTGATTGACGAAACACGCGCGCAGCGCGAAATGGCCGTTGATCGTCGCATTCGACAGATACACCCGGCCGCGCGCGATCACGCGGCGCAGGATCGCTTCATTGTTCTTTGAGCGGTGGCGGAAACAGACTGCGCTTAGCGATACGGGTGCAAGCTGTTCCAACTCCGGCTGCGACGCGATTGCCTGCGCCAACATCTGGGCATGGTTGAGATCGCGGGCGATGGCTTCGCGATAGGCACGGCGTCCGTGATACTGCAGCGACATCCAGAGCTTCAGCGCACGGAAGCGTCGAGAGAGTTCGATCGACTCCTCAAAGAACGCAAATGCTTCCGTAGGGTCATCGCTCAGTATCCTGACGTAGTCGTCGCTGTGCGAAAAAGTCTTTCGCGCAATGTCCGGGTGACGATAGAGCAGGCAGCCGCAATCGAGTGGCTGATAGAGCCATTTGTGCGCATCCAGTGACAGCGAATCCGCCGAAGACAACCCTTGGAACTTTTCCGGCGCCGCAAGAGCCGCCAGCCCTCCGTAGGCACCGTCGACGTGCATCCACAGCGCCTCCCTCCGGGCGATGTCTGCAATCTCGGGAAGGGGATCGATCGCACCGGAGATGATGGTGCCGACCGTGGCCACGATGGCGATGGGCATGTTTCCGGCCTCGCGGTCGACGGTGATAGCCGCCTGGAGGGCATCCGTCCGCATCCTGAATTTGTCGTCGACAGGGATCAAACGGAGATTTTTTCTACCGATCCCCAACAGCGCGACGGCCTTTGGAATGGACATGTGCACTTGCTCGGAAGCATAGATCACGCAGGGCCGCACGCCTGTTTCGTTGGCTGGTAGCTTCGCTTCCCGCGCCATCGCCAGGGCCATGAGGTTCGCCGTCGAGCCGCCGCCGCACAGGCTGCCTGTAAATCCGGGGCAACCGACAGCCTCCGCCAACCACCCGATCACGGCGCGTTCGATCGATGTCGCAGCCGGAGCCGACCGCCACGACGTCACATTCTGATTGAGCACCGCAGCCAGCAGCTCCCCCAGCGCGCCGACCGGTTCGCCGGAGCCGACGACATAACCGAAGAATCTGCCGGTTGAAGGCCGCACATGCTCCGCGATCGACTTGAAATCCTGCAAGACTTCCCGTCCGCGGCCGCTCTCCTGCCAAGGCCGCGAGAACAGTTCGGTCGTCTGTTTGCCGCTGGTCGTGGGATACGTCCGACGTTCCTCGAGGGAGGCCCAGTAACCTTTGGCAAGCGCCAAGGCTTCTTCGGCAAGGTCTGACAATTCCTGATTGGAAATTTCCAGGTCGCGCATGCCCTCAGCCCTACGGAGATCCGCTGCGACGCAGGTTACGCTATGCTCGCTAATCCTGGCAATGCCTGGGAATATGCACCCGCCGCCAGCCCGATGAACCTTCGCGAACCAGCACGCGGCGCGCGATGGTCTGGTAGGAGGCGGGAACATCGATGACGCGCCTTTGCTCGGGCTGCACCAGCACCTCCTGGGCGATCCTGTCGTACTGTGCGGGGATGACCACGCGCCGCGTGCGTTCGGGCTGGATCACCACGGTTTTGGCAACACGTTCGTAGCGCGCCTTGTGCCATACCTTGCACAGCACCTTGCGGCCATGGATGACGCGCCATTCCCAGGAGTAGCCGCCGCCATCGACCCGGACCGTGCGGTAGACGGTGCGGGTGACGGCCGGCACGATCTGGTAGGTCACTTGCGCCGGAACGGTCATCACGACGCGCTCGCGCGTGCCATAGATAGGGGCGATATAGTCGACCTGCTGGCCGGGCGGACTGATCATCACGTCTTCATAGACCGTGTCGTAGACGGCCGGACTGCGGACCGGTTCATAACATTCGACGGCGCGGCCGCCGGCCGCCGTCTGCGAAATCGTGCCGAGCATGGTCAGCCCGGCGATGGTGAAGCATGCGGTTTTCCCGGGCATGACACTCCCCCTGTTGAACTCTACGCATAAGTTCAACGTTGAATTGTAGAGGAAGCCGTTTCGGAGAAAAGCGGTTTCGGCGCATTTCGTTAAGTGACGCGGTTAAGAAACTGCTACCTTGCGCGGCCGGCCATGCGGCTCCGGACCCGCGGAAGCATCCGCCGCCGCGAATCCTTGGTCAGAAAGCTTGATTCGACTTACCCAGATGGCTAGGAGGGGTCGGCCTTGCACAAGGATGAGCCGGCATCCTATTTACGGAATAACGATCCAGAACCGATTCTGCCCGATCCGCCAGCATTCCCGGCGCCGGAATCCCACCGCGAGATAAGAGACAACTGATGAAGAACCCCGTCGAAACCTACATGAACCTCGTTCCGATGGTGGTCGAACAGACCAATCGCGGCGAGCGGGCCTACGACATTTTCTCGCGTCTCCTCAAGGAGCGCATCATTTTCATCACCGGTCCGGTCGAGGACGGCATGGCGACGCTGGTCTGCGCGCAGCTTTTGTTCCTCGAAGCCGAGAATCCGAAGAAGGAAATCAACCTCTACATCAATTCGCCGGGCGGCGTCGTCACCTCCGGCATGGCGATCTACGACACCATGCAGTTCATCAAGCCGGCCGTGTCGACGCTCTGCATCGGCCAGGCGGCTTCGATGGGTTCGCTGCTGTTGACCGCCGGCCACAAGGATATGCGCTTTGCCACGCCGAACGCCCGCATCATGGTTCACCAGCCTTCCGGCGGCTTCCAGGGCCAGGCGTCCGACATCGAGCGCCATGCCCTGGATATCATCAAGCTGAAGCGTCGCCTCAACGAGGTCTACGTCAAGCACACCGGCAAGAGCTACGAAGAGATCGAGAAGACGCTCGACCGCGACCATTTCATGACCGCTGACGAAGCCAGGGATTTCGGCCTCATCGACAAGGTCATTTCGTCGCGCGAGCCGCCTGAAGGCGCTGTGGCATAAGGGCTTATTGGCAGTTGGATGGCGGCATCACGCGCTTTTGGTGTGTCTTGCGGCATTTCGGCCACAATTGGCTGTTCCCTCGGGGGACAGGATTGCCTACGTTAAGGCTATGTTGAGTTTCGGCGGCTTAGCTTTATGCGGGGTTGTCGCGAATCATTGCCACGTTTTCTGATTTGTGTTTCGTACGGAATGCGTTGCGGGAGCCGGAACACACTGGCGGCGGCGGATTCCCGCGATAGATAGAGTATGCGCCCTTTCAGCCAGACCATCGGCGGGCGGCCATGAAAGGACATGAAAATGAGCAAGGTCGGCAACAACAGCGGCGATTCCAAGAACACGCTTTACTGCTCGTTTTGCGGCAAAAGCCAGCACGAAGTGCGCAAGCTGATCGCCGGTCCGACGGTCTTCATCTGCGACGAGTGCGTCGAACTCTGCATGGACATCATCCGTGAGGAGAACAAGACCTCGATGGTGAAGTCGCGCGAAGGCGTGCCGACACCGCAGGAGATCCTCAAGGTTCTCGACGATTATGTCATCGGTCAGCCCTATGCCAAGCGCGTGCTGTCGGTGGCGGTCCACAACCACTACAAGCGCCTCGCGCATGCCGGCAAGAACAACGATGTCGAACTGGCAAAGTCCAACATCCTTTTGATCGGCCCGACCGGTTGCGGCAAGACGCTGCTCGCGCAGACGCTGGCCCGCATCATCGACGTGCCCTTCACCATGGCTGATGCGACGACGCTGACCGAAGCCGGCTATGTCGGCGAGGACGTCGAGAACATCATCCTGAAGCTGTTGCAATCGGCCGACTACAATGTCGAGCGGGCCCAGCGCGGCATCGTCTACATCGACGAGATCGACAAGATTTCGCGCAAGTCGGACAATCCCTCGATCACCCGCGACGTGTCGGGCGAGGGCGTGCAGCAGGCGCTTCTGAAGATCATGGAAGGCACCGTCGCCTCGGTGCCGCCGCAAGGCGGCAGGAAGCACCCGCAGCAGGAGTTTCTGCAGGTCGATACGGCCAACATCCTGTTCATCTGCGGCGGCGCCTTCGCCGGGCTGGACAAGATCATCTCGGATCGCGGCCGGAAGACCTCGATCGGCTTCGGCGCGGTCGTCGCTTCGCCGGAGGATCGCCGCACTGGCGATGTCTTCCGCCTGGTCGAGCCCGAGGATCTGTTGAAGTTCGGTCTTATCCCCGAATTTGTCGGCCGTCTGCCGGTTCTGGCGACGCTGGAAGACCTCGACGAACCGGCGCTGATCCAGATCCTGACCGAGCCGAAGAACGCGCTGGTCAAGCAGTATCAGCGGCTGTTCGAGATGGAGAATGTCGACCTGACCTTCCACGAGAACGCTCTTTCGGCGATCGCCAAGCGCGCCATCGAGCGCAAGACCGGCGCGCGCGGCCTGCGTTCGATCATGGAGGCGATCCTGCTCGACACGATGTTCGAGCTTCCCGCGCTCGAAGGCGTGCGCGAAGTGGTGATTTCGGAGGAGGTGGTGACCGGCAGTGCCCGGCCGCTCTACATCTACTCCGAGCAGAAGGAAAAGAAGGGCAATGTCAGCGCCTGACATGAGCCCGCAGCGAAATTCTGGAACGGCGCCGCAAGGCGCCGTTTTGCTGTCGCGCAGGGGTTTTGCGCGGCGTACGGCTTGGCGTCGCAAATGTGTCACTCGCGGACGGGTTGGAAGTGCGGATTTGGACGCGCCCCTTGATCTTTGGGGGTCGTGCATCCAACTAACTGGAGAAGGCCGAGGTGCCCGATTTCTGTGCTGTAAAACTCCCGTCACAAACGGTGGTAGGCGGAACGATCCCCGGTCGTTAATATAAGATTCGCGGTTGGCTGATTGGCAGCCGCGACATGAAAGGTTGGACAATGGCCAAAGTATCCAAGGCACCCAGCGACGGCGTCTTCGCAGTTCTCCCACTGCGCGACATCGTGGTGTTCCCGCACATGATCGTGCCGCTCTTCGTCGGGCGTGAGAAGTCGATCAAGGCGCTGGAAGAGGTGATGGGTCAGGAAAAGCAGATCCTGCTTGCCACCCAGATGAATGCCGCCGACGACGATCCCGAGCCCGATGCCATCTTCGACATCGGCACGCTCGCCAATGTGCTGCAATTGCTCAAGCTGCCCGACGGCACCGTCAAGGTTCTGGTCGAAGGCGCTTCGCGTGCGAAAATCGTCTCGTTCACCGACCGTCCCGACTTCCACGAGGCCCGCGCCGCGGCGCTGGTCGAGCCGGAAGAGGAAGAGGTCGAGGTTGAGGCGCTGGCGCGTTCGGTCGTCACCGACTTCGAGAACTACGTCAAGCTGAACAAGAAGATCTCGCCCGAAGTGGTGGGTGCTGCCAGCCAGATCGACGACTATTCCAAGCTCGCCGACACGGTTGCCTCGCATCTCGCCATCAAGATCCCTGAGAAGCAGGAAATGCTGGCCACGCTCTCGGTCAAGGAGCGGCTGGAAAAGGCTATGGGCTTCATGGAAGCCGAAATCTCCGTCCTGCAGGTGGAGAAGCGCATCCGCTCGCGCGTCAAGCGCCAGATGGAGAAGACGCAGCGCGAATACTACCTCAACGAGCAGATGAAGGCGATCCAGAAGGAACTCGGCGAAGGTGAGGACGGCCGCGACGAGGCCGCCGAGATCGAGGCGCGCATCAAGAAGACCAAGCTCTCCAAGGAGGCCCGCGAAAAGGCGGAAGCCGAGTTGAAGAAGCTCCGGACGATGTCGCCGATGTCGGCTGAATCGACCGTCGTGCGCAACTATCTCGACTGGATCCTGTCGATTCCGTGGGGCAAGAACTCCAAGGTCAAGCAGGACTTGGCTTTTGCGCAGAACGTGCTCGACACCGATCATTTCGGCCTCGACAAGGTCAAGGAGCGCATTGTCGAGTATCTCGCCGTGCAAAGCCGCCAGAAGAAGCTGAAGGGGCCGATCCTGTGCCTCGTCGGCCCTCCCGGCGTCGGCAAGACCTCGCTCGGCAAGTCGATCGCCAAGGCGACCGGTCGCGAATTCATCCGCATGGCGCTTGGCGGCGTGCGTGACGAGGCCGAGATCCGTGGCCACCGGCGCACCTATATCGGCTCGATGCCCGGCAAGGTCATCCAGTCGATGAAGAAGGCCAAGAAGTCCAACCCGCTCTTCCTGCTCGACGAGATCGACAAGATGGGCCAGGACTTCCGTGGCGATCCGTCATCGGCGTTGCTCGAGGTCCTCGATCCGGAACAGAACTCGACGTTCATGGACCATTACCTCGAGGTCGAATACGATCTGTCGAGCGTCATGTTCGTGACGACGGCGAACACGCTGAACATCCCGGCGCCCTTGATGGACCGCATGGAGATCATCCGTATTGCCGGCTACACCGAGGACGAGAAGATCGAGATCGCCAAGCGGCACCTGATGCCGAAGGTGATCCGCGATCATGCGCTGCAGCCGAAGGAGTTTTCCGTCGGTGAGGACGCGATCCGCGCCATCGTCCAGACCTACACCCGTGAAGCGGGCGTCAGGAGCCTGGAGCGCGAGCTGATGAAGCTCGGGCGCAAGGCGGTGACCGAAATCCTGAAGACGAAGAAGAAGACGGTGAGCATCACGGCGGAGAACCTCTCCGATTACCTTGGTGTGCAGCGCTACCGCTTCGGCCAGGTCGAGGCTGACGATCAGGTCGGTGTCGTCACAGGTCTTGCCTGGACGGAAGTCGGCGGCGAACTGCTGACGGTCGAAGGCGTCATGATGCCCGGCAAAGGCCGCATGACGGTGACCGGCAACCTGCGCGACGTGATGAAGGAATCGATTTCGGCGGCGGCCTCCTATGTCCGCTCGCGCGCCGTCGATTTCGGCATCGAGCCGCCGCTGTTCGACAAGCGCGACATCCACGTGCACTTGCCGGAAGGCGCCACGCCGAAGGACGGCCCGTCGGCAGGTGCTGCCATGGCGACAGCCATTGTGTCGGTACTGACGGGTATTCCGGTCCGGGCGGATGTGGCGATGACCGGCGAGATAACGCTTCGCGGCCGCATCTTGCCGATCGGCGGGCTCAAGGAGAAGCTGCTCGCCGCACTGCGCGGCGGCATCAAGAAGGTGCTGATCCCGGAAGACAATGCCAAGGATCTGGCGGAGATTCCGGACAATGTGAAGAACGGCATGGAGATCATTCCGGTCTCACGTGTCGGCGAGGTGTTGCGGCACGCGCTGGTGCGTATGCCGGAGCCGATCGAATGGGTCGAACCGGTCAATCCGCCGGCCGCGACAGACAGTGCCGACGACGCTGGAAAATCCCTGGCGCATTAGAGCTCCGGGCGTCCATCTGGACGCACAAAGGACGCTCTAACGCTCAGACTTGTGCATGGCCCCTGCCGAAAACCGGCTACGGTTTTCAGGGCCATGCATTGGTTTTCGTCAAGGTTGCAGCGCACAAACGGAGAGCCGGGCCTAGCGCCCGGCTTTTTCATGTGAAAAACCCAGCATTTCCGGGCTTTTTCCGTTTTTTTCCTGCCTTTTCGGCTTGGTTGCGGCAACGCTTCTTTCTACAGTCCGTTTCCTGCCGGATGAGTCGATAGTTCCGGTGTTCTCATGGAAGGGAATTTTTATGAACAAGAACGAACTGGTGTCCGCTGTCGCCGACGCCGCGAGCATTTCGAAGGGTGACGCGCAGTCGGCGGTCGATGCGGTATTTTCCACCATCACCGGCGAACTGAAGAAGGGCGGCGATGTCCGGCTTGTCGGCTTTGGCAATTTCACCGTGTCAAAGCGTGCCGCCTCGACCGGCCGCAATCCTCAGACCGGCGCCGAAGTGAAGATCCCGGCGCGTACCGTGCCGAAGTTCTCGGCCGGCAAAGGCCTCAAGGACGCAGTCAACTAAGCGCCTTTTTCTTTTCAGAGACCAGAAAAGCCGGGCTTGCCCGGCTTTTCATTTTCGTGGCCTACGCACGTACACACGACCAGAAAAGCCGGGCTTGCCCGGCTTTTCATTTTTGTGCCAGACGCTGACGCGACGGCGGCCGGCTTATGCGGTCGGCGCTTCAGGGCGCATAAGGCCTTCCTTCTTGAGATCGGCCCAAAGGGCTGCGGGCAGTTTCGCATCGAGCAGCGAGCGATTGCTCTCGACTTCGCTCGGCCGCTGGCCACCGGGGACCACTGAGACGACCGAAGGGTGCAGTAGCGGGAATTGCAGGGCGGCCTCGATCAGCCGCACGCCATGGCGCTTGCAGACGCTCTCGATGCCGGCGACGCGGTCGAGGATGTCCTTCGGCGCTTCGGAGTAGTTGTAGTAGGCGCCGGGCTTCGGTCCGGTCGCCAGGATGCCGGAGTTGTAGGGGCCGCCGAGAACGATGCCGATGCCGCGTGCCTGGCAGAGCGGCAGGAAGGACGTCAGCGCCTCCTGTTCCAAGAGCGTATAGCGACCGGCCAGCAGGAACAGGTCGAAGTCGCCGCGCTCGGCCAGCGTCTGCGCGACCTGCCACTCATTGATGCCGCCACCGAACGCCTTGATCACGCCCTGGTCGCGCAGCGACAGCAAGCCGTAATAGCCCGAGCGCATGAACTCTTCGAGGCGCCGGTCGGAGGCTTCCTTGCTGCCATGGGTGAAGATGTCGACATCGTGCACGAAGAGGATGTCGATCCGGTCGACGCCGAGGCGCTCAAGCGAGGCTTCGAATGAGCGCATGACACCGTCATAGCTGTAGTCGTACACCTCGCGGCGCGACGGCGTGTCGAAGAATTTGCCGATGCCGGTGCGCTCTTCGGGCGGGCAGGCACGCATGATGCGGCCGACCTTGCTCGACAGCACATAGTCGTCGCGCTTCTTGCCGCGCAGGAACGGGTTGAGCCGCGTTTCCGAGAGGCCGAGCCCATAGAGCGGCGCGGTGTCGTAGTAGCGGCAGCCGGTCGCCCAGGCGGCCTCCAGCGTGGCGTTGGCGTCCTCGTCGGAGACGGCACGGTAGAGGTTGCCGAGCGGCGCCGTGCCGAAGCCGAGCTCGGTGAAACTGATGCCGCCATTGCCGATGCGGTCGAAATGCCGTGTCTTCATATGCTGCCGTTTGCCTCGTTTGATTTGTCTGACATGACACTATCATGCCTGTGGTCCGGCAAAAGCATCGCTGCGCGTTGGACACGCATTTTCGCGGTTGCTAGCATGAACGAAATCAAGCTGTTCGTAGCAGCAAGAGCGGCAAATCCCAGGGTAATTTTCAATGGCAGGTTTGCGGTGAGCAACAAGAGCAAAAGCCTGTTCGAGACCGCGCTTGAGGAGCTCGGCGGCGTGCTGGCACGCATCGACGAAAGCCGGATCGACGCCGCCTGCAAAATGCTGGCCGGCGCGCGACAGATCGTCGTCTATGGCTGCGGCCGCGAGGCCTTGCAGGTCAAGGGTTTTGCCATGCGGCTCTACCATTTGGGCCTACCGGTTTCCGTGGTCGCCGACATGAACACACCGCCGCTGGGGCAGGGCGATGTCTTCCTGGTCAGTTCCGGGCCGGGAGAGACCTCGACCGTGCTGACCTTGATGCAGGTCGCGCGCCAAGCAGGTGCAACCAATCTCCTGTTGACCGCCCAGGCCGAAGCCAGCGCGGCAAGGCTTGCCGACTTCACCCTGCTCATTCCCGCGCAGACCATGGCCAACGATCAGGGGGCGCAAAAAACATCGGTCCTGCCGATGGGCTCGGTGTTCGAAGGCGCACTGTTCCTGCTGTTCGAGGTGATGGTGCTGAAGCTCAGGGAATTGATTGGCGCGTCGCCTGAAGCAATGCGCGCCCGCCACACCAACATGGAATAGATCATGCGCTACGAACTGATGCTGCCACACCAGATCCGCAGGGCGATCGCCGAGAATTGGCCGGTCGCTCTGCCGCTTGGCGTGCTCGAATACCATGGCGAGCACATGGCCGTCGGCATGGACACGCTGGCCGTCGTCAAGACGCTGGAACTGTTCGAAAAGGAGAAGGACGTCGTCATCCTGCCATCCTTCTACTACGGCGCGGCAAGCTATGCGGTGGCGCCGCCGGAAGGCAGCGGCTCGGTGCAGGTCGGCGGCAATGCGCTGGCGCCGTTCGGCGAGGAGCTGTTCTACAGCCTGCTGCGCATCGGCTTTCGCAACATCCACGCCATCATCCACCACCAGACCGAGAATTTCGCCGCCGGCATGCCGACCGATCTGGCGTTCAAGACCGCCGGTCGCCAGGCGATCTTCCGCTTTCTCGAAAAGGAACGCGGCGAGGGCTGGTGGGGGTCGCAGGCGATGGCCGACTACTATTCCGGGCACGCCGCGGGTGAAAATTTCTTCAACTGGGTACAGGTTCATCCGCTGATGCCGGCTGACATGAACGGCAAGTACCCGTTCGACCATGCCGGCATCGGCGAGACATCGCTGATGCTGGCGCTATGCCCGGAGGCGGTGGACGCCGGTCACTTCGACGACAACAAGAGCTGGTATACGGCGAGCGCCAAGGACGCTTCGGCTGAGCTTGGGCAGAAGGGTGTGGCTATGATCCTCGATCACCTGCGGATGATTCTGAGGAGCTAGCTACGAGATTGTCGGGCGGCTTTGGTAGTTCGTCATCCTAGGGCGAAGCAGGAGCGAAGCGACGTCGCGGAGACCCTAGGATCCATGCCGTGACCGCAGCCAACGAACGCTGCGGCGCAGGATAGAAGCGGTTCGCAGCGGCCTTTCCTCGCGTCAAAAGTTTCTTCACCGTGGCGGAGCGCCGATGTCACGGCATGGATCCTAGGGTCTGCGCCGCGTCGCTTCGCTCCTTGCTCCGCCCTAGGATGACGAAGTGATGGAGCCTGGCGCCACTCGCCCTACTTCACCGCACCCGCGGTCATGCCCATGATCAGATAGCGCTCCAACGCGATGCCGATGACGGCGAGCGGCGCGATGGCCGCCGTGGCGAGCGCCGCCATCGACCACCAGTTGATGCCTTGCGAGCCGGTCTGGCTTGCCACCATGACCGGGATGGTCTTGGCGTCGGTCGAGGTCAAAAGGGCGGCGAAGAAATACTCGTTCCAGCACAGCACCATCGCCAGGATGAAGGCGGCGACCATGCCCGGCAGCGCGATCGGCATGACGATGCGGAAGAAGGCGCCCCAGATCGACAGCCCGTCGACAAGCGCTGCTTCCTCGAGCTCGACCGGGATCGAGTTGAACTGGTCGCGCATGATCCAGATGACGATCGGCAGCACCATCAGCGTGTAGAGCAGGATCAGCCCGACGCGCGTGTCGAGCAGGCCGACCTCGCGGTAGAGCACCAGGAAGGGCAGTGCGAGCACCACCGGCGGCAGGATCAGCTGCGACAGGAAGAAGAACGAGATGTCCTCGTTCCTGAACCAGGCGAAATGATAGCGATAGCGGGTGAGCCCGTAGGCGGCGAGGCTGCCGATGACGATGGCGAGGCTCGACGCGCCGACCGAGGTAATCACCGAATTCATGAAGCGCTTGAGGAACTCCTCGCGCACCGTCGAGGTCTGGAAGATCGAGTCCGGCGACAGACCGAGCGAGCGCCAGCCCTTCCAGTCCGGCTGGAAGTCGACGAAGGGGATGAGATGGCCCTGGGTGACGTCGACCGCGGTCTTGAACGAGGTCGTGATCGTCCAGTAGATCGGGAACAGGCAGATGAACGCCCAGAAGGCCAGCGCCCCATAGATGAAGACGCGGCTGGCGAGGAAGCTCGCCGGCGAGCGGATCTCTGAGGCGACATATTCGGTGGTCTGAACGCTCATCTCAGCTCAATTCACATTTCGGACAAAACGATTGGCGAATTTCAACAGCCACGTGACGAACACGACGATGATCACCAGATAGGCCATCGCCAGCATGGTTCCGTAGCCGACATTCGAACGGTCGCGATATTCGCGGTAGATGAAGCTCGACACGGAATCGGTGGCGCCGCCCGGGCCGCCCGACGTCACCGTGATGATGATGTCGGCAAGCTTCAGCTTGAAGATGATGCGCAGGATCACCGCCGTCACCGACACCGGCAGCATCAGCGGAAAAGTGACCTGCCAGAAGGTCTGCCACGCACTGGCGCCGTCGACGCGTGCGGCTTCGAGCACCTCGCGCGACATCGCCTGCAGCCCGGCCAGCAGCATGATCATCATGAACGGAATGAAGGTCCAGGCATCCAGTATCATGATCGATATGCGCGCGATGATCGGGTCGGAGAAGAAGGCCGGATTTTCCCAGCCGAGATGGCGCGCCAGCGTTGCGGCCGGTCCGAACCGGTATTCCATCAGCGACTTGCCGATCATCCACGACACGGCGACCGGCGACAGCATCAGCGGCATCAGGAAGACGACGCGGAAGAATTTTCGCGCCCGGATCTGGGCGTTGAGGAGCAGCGCCAGGCCGAAGGCGATGACATATTCGACCGCCACCGCCAGCACATAGAGCACCATGTTGAACAGCGCGTTGCGGTAGTAGGGATCGGCCAGCATCTGCCAGAAATTGTCGAGCCCGTTGAACTTGCGGCCACTGAAGGAACTGAGGTTCCAGTCGGTGAGAGCGATGTAGAATCCGAACAGCGTCGGGAAGATCACCATGGCGATGGTGAACAGCAGCGCCGGCAGCAGGAACAGGGCACGTTGGCCGTCCTCGCCGCGCGTCAGCACCTGGCCGACGCCGATCGCCACGCCCCACAGAACATAGGCATAGACGACGGGGCGCCAGGTCTCGAAGCCGATCGTATCGGCGCTGCCCTTGTAGAGGATTTCCAGCACGATGACCGCCAGCAGGCCAAGCGTCGCAACGGCCATCAGCGCCCAGCCGAGCCGCTTGCGGCCTGGAGAGATCAGATCGGAAGGGCCGGCATCTGCCGGCCACTGGTTCGCGGTCGAAGTCTGGTCAGCCACAAATCTCGCCCGTTTGAAGGCTCTCGAGGAGCCGGAGCCGGTCTAAAGTGGTCCGGCGTTGCCGCCGGACCACGGTTCATAGGCCAGCCTACATGCCGAGCGAAGCTTTGTAGAGCTTGATCTGGTTGTCGCGGCCGATCTGGTCGGTCAGCTTCTCCCAGGCCGCCGCGATGGCGTCGGCGCCTTCCTGCGCCTTCATCTTGCCGGCGAAAGTGTTGGCCAGGATGTCCTCGGCGGCGCTGTAGTACTGGAAGATGCCGGGGATGCGTGGCTCAATTGCAGCGTTCGGATGATTGTAGCTGTCGGATTCCGACTTGAGGTAGGAGGTGATGAACGCCTCGTCGTAGCCGGCCGCCACCCATTCGGGAATGTCGAAATGCGAGTTGCGGTAAGGCTGGAAGCCCGATGGATACATCGCCGTCCAGATCGACAGGTCCTTGCCGCCGAGATGCGCGGCAGCGGACCAGGCCGCCTTCTTCTTCTTTTCGTCGGCATCGACGCGGGCCATGACATAGACGCCCCAGCCGAGATAGGCGCAGTTGGGCGCATAGTTCGGGCCGCTGGCGAGCTTGTCCCAGGCGCCGGTCTTCGCATTGTAGACATCGTCCGAGCCCGGCAGGATCGAGAAGCCGGTGACGTCGCCGACGACGGAAGAGTCGTTGGTCTTGACGTTGGAGCCGACGTCGCCCCACCAGGTGACCATCGAGCCGGTGCCGGCCAGGAACTGCTGGAAGGCGGTCGTGTTCGGATCGGCGTTGATCTGGTCGGCGGGTTCGGACGGCAGCGCGTCGATGACGTCCTGGATGGCGCGCACCCAGGCCGGATTGTTGACGCGCGGCTTCATCGTGTCGGCGTCGAACAGCCAGGCCTTGTCGTCCGGATGCTTGGCATAGGCGCTAGCGCGGCTGCCGAGGAAATAGAAGCCGAAACCACCCCACGCCTTGGGCGCGTCGAGATAGCCAAAGACGTCCTGGTCCTTGAGTTTCTTTCCCTTGAGGAACTTCGTCACCGCCTGGACCTGCTGCCAGGTCTTCGGCACGCCCCATTCACCTTCGCCGCCGCCGTCCTTCCAGGCCTTGGCGAGGTCGGCATCGGTAAACACGTCGGTGCGGTAGTTGAAATTGTGCGCGTCGCCGTCGACGGTCACGCGGTATTGCTTGCCGTCCCAGGTGCCGACCGGCGGCTGCAGATAGGCCACGACGTCCTTCATGTCGATCTGGTCCTTGACCCAATCCGGCATTTCCGAGGTCAGGCCCTTGCCGCAGACATCGCCTTCGAACGGCGCGCCCATCTCGATGATGTCGAAATCGACGGTGCCGGTGGCGATCGACTGCTGCAGGCGGGCGTTGTAGTCGGCCTGCGCCAGGTCGATCCAGTTGATCTTGGCGCCGGTATAGGTCTCCCATGGCTTCAGGAAGCCGCGGAACAGCACATTGTGCAGGTTCTGGTTGTTGAGACCCATGAAGGTCAGCTCGACGCCGGCGAATTCGCCTTCCTTGACGTTGGCCTTGGTCGCCTCGAGGCAGAGTTCACCGACCTTCTGGAAATCGGCGTCCGTCGGCTGGCCTTTGCCGACGCCGGGGATCTGCAGGATTTTGGAGCGCAATTCGCTTGCCGCGGAGGCCGGTCGCGTCAAGGCGCCAAGTCCGGCGCCGGATGCGGCTGCGATCGCGGCCATGCTGGCCGCGCCCTTCAATATGTCGCGCCTTGTGGCGCCGGCACGAACCAGTTTCTCGTAAAGACCCGTTCTCATCGCCTATTTCCTCCCAGAACATCAGTGTGAATAAATCGGCCAACTGTCGGACGCTGGAGCGCCAAGGATGCTCCCCGGTTCGGAAACGAATTAGGCAGGACCCCACCCTGCGTCGATTGAAATTCCCTGCGGATCGGGTACCGACATTTTGACCAGCGCCTGCCACTATTCTCACAACCAAACGCCGTGTCAACGAGAGCGGGTTTTTATCTATAAGAGACCGACTTGCCCTGGCAGGTCGCGTTGGGTAGCTTCTGCGCCTACGGCTAATGGAGCCGATGGGGGAGATATGGCGCAAGTCGCGATCAGCAAGGTGGCCAAGGCCTTTGGAACGGTCAAGGTTCTGCACGAAGTCAGCGTCGATATCGCAGACGGACAGTTCGTGGTGCTGGTTGGCCCTTCGGGTTGCGGCAAGTCCACGTTGCTCAGGATGGTGGCTGGGTTGGAGACCGTCTCCGCCGGCACGATCGCCATCGGCGACCGCGTCGTCAATCATCTGCCGCCGGCCAAGCGCGACATCGCCATGGTGTTCCAGAACTATGCGCTCTATCCGCACAAGACGGTCGAGCAGAACATGGCCTTTGCCCTCAAGCTCAGGAAAACCGATCCGGCCGTGGTCGCCGAGCGGGTCAAGCGCGCCGCCGATATCCTCGACCTCAACCCTTATCTGAAGCGCTATCCCCGCCAGCTTTCCGGCGGCCAGCGCCAGCGCGTGGCCATGGGCCGCGCCATCGTGCGCAATCCGCAAGTGTTCCTGTTCGACGAGCCGCTCTCCAATCTCGACGCCAAGCTGCGCGTGCAGATGCGCACCGAGATCAAGGAGCTGCACCAGCGGCTGAAGACCACTACCATCTACGTCACCCACGACCAGATCGAAGCCATGACCATGGCCGACAAGATCGTCGTCATGCGCGACGGCCGCATCGAGCAGGTCGGCGCGCCGCTCGAACTGTTCGACAGACCGGCCAACCTGTTTGTCGCCGGCTTCATCGGTTCGCCCTCGATGAACCTGCTCAAGGGCGTCATGCGCAAGGGTGCCAGGCCCGGTGTCGACATTGCAGGCACGCTGTTCCCGATTGCACCAGGCAATGCAGCGCAGGATGGCCAGGCTGTCGTCTATGGCGTGCGCCCGGAGCATCTCGAGATCCATCCCGATGGCGTGCCAGCGAAGATTTCGGTGGTCGAGCCGACCGGCTCGGAAACGCTGGTGTTCCTGCGCTTCGGCGACGGCGAGATGGTGGCGCTGTTTCGTGAGCGGCACGACTTCAAGCCCGGCGACACGCTGACCCTGAAGCCCCGGCTCGATCAGATCCACCTTTTCGACGCAGAGACCGGCAAGCGTCTCTGATCCCAACTCACGAGGAATACCATGCTCAAAGGCATCAACCCGCTGCTCAATGCCGACGTGCTGCAGGCATTGCGGGCAATGGGGCATGGCGATGATCTGATCATCGCCGACACCAATTTTCCGTCCGATTCGGTGGCGCGCCAGACGGCGCTCGGCCGCGTGCTGCGCATCGATGCCTCGGCGGCGCAAGTGGTCAAGGCGGTGCTGTCGCTCTACCCGCTCGACACATTCGTCGATGATTCGGCCGCACGCATGGAGATTGTCGGCAAGCCGGACGAGATTCCGCCCGTGCAAAGCGAAGTGCAGAAGGAGGTCGACAACGCCGAGGGCAAGTCGTGGCCGATGATCGCGGTCGAGCGTTATGCTTTCTACGAGCGCGCCAAACAGGCCTATTGCGTGATCCAGACAGGTGAGCGCCGCTTCTACGGCTGCTTCGCCTTCCGCAAGGGCGTCGTGCCGCCGGATGCGGAGTAGCGGCATGGCTTCGGGCAAGCCGGTCGTCATGAAGCCGGTCGTCATCCTGGGTGTGTTCGTCGCCGACACCGCCTACAGGGCGCAGCGGCAGCCGCGCATGGGCGAAACCATCCTCGGCACATCCTTCACGCTGGGGCCGGGCGGCAAGGGCTCGAACCAGGCCGTGGCCGCCGGGAAGCTCGGCGCCGACGTCACCTTCCTCACCCGCCTCGGCGTCGATCCCTTCGCCGACATGGCCAGGCAGACCTGGGCGCAGGCGGGCGTCAAGAATGCCGTCATCGACACGCCGGAAAGCTACACCGGTGCCGCCTACATCTTCGTCGAGGAGACCACCGGCAACAACGCCATCATCGTCAGCCCCGGTGCCGCCATGCTGATCTCGTCAGCCGATATCGAGGCCAATGCCGGGCTGATCGGCGGTGCCGGCGTCTTTGTCACCCAACTCGAACAGCCGATCGAAGCAGCCATGCGGGCGCTGGAGATCGCGCGTGGGGCAGGGGTGACGACGATCCTCAATCCGGCCCCCGCGGCAAAGCTTCCCGACCGCATCTACACGCTCTGCGACTACCTCACACCCAACGAGACCGAGACGGAGGAACTGACCGGGATGAAGGTGTCCTCGGTCGACGAGGCGCGGCGCGCCGCGGACAGCCTGCTCGAAAAGGGGGTCGGCACGGTCATCGTCACGCTCGGCGACAAGGGCGCGCTTTTGCACTCGAAGACCCGCTCGGACCATGTTCCAGCCGTCAGTGCCGGGCCGGTGGCCGAAACCACGGGGGCAGGCGATGCCTTCAATGGCGGGCTTGCCGCAGCACTTTCGAGGGGCGTGGAGCCGCTGCAAGCGGTGCGCTTCGCCTGTGCCGTCGCTGGCATTTCGGTGACCCGGCCAGGGACCGCGCCGTCAATGCCGACGCTTCGGGAGGTCGAGGCGCTGCTGGCTGGGGGATAAGATCGGCTTGGCTGACTGGCCGCTGACGCCGCCTCCGGCCAGTTCTTGAGGCCCTATGGTTTTTTCGAACGCAAGCTTGTGGAGATATTGCGCAGCGGGCCTGTGAAGCGCCAGCTTCTGGACTGATGCAAGGCCGCGACTTGCATCTGGCACGCTTGCAACCTTTGTTCGATCTCGTCCTTCTCGTTCCTGGCATCCGAAGCGGCGCTCTGCAGCCCGACGCTGCTTTGGTGAGCCGCCTCAAGCGCACTGCGCAACCTTGAGATTTCAGAATGCAATGTCGCCTTCTCGGCTTCAGCGCTTGCAAGCATCGGTCGGATCGTCTGCACATCCTCCCAGGCAAGGCGCGCTACCAGATCCCCGACGGCACGGCGCATCTGCTCGCTCCAGGCCCTGGGATCAACGCGCATGAGGCGCGAGTATTCGGATTGTTCCTTGCTGGCGTTCGGTATCCAGACTCGCAAGGCCGAAGGCCACCAGCCGGCTCTGTCGGCGATATCAAGCAGTGTGGCGAGTTGGGATACTGCGGAGTGCCGTGATTTTTTCCATGCGGCGCTGAAATGCAGGACGGTTGGAACGCGGCAATAGGTGAAGGGGTTTCGCGGATTCTCGCGCATGATTCGCCGCCACAATTGCCAGTCCCCGGCCGATGCGACGTCTTCGGGCCAGACATCTCGCGACGGCAGGCAATCGGCCCGATACAGGAAGCAACTGGCGGGTATCGTGTTGCCGACCTCAGTGAACCCCCTGAACTCGTCGGCCAGGTCCAGATTGGTCAGGAAGGGGGCTGCGATGCCATCGGTGGAAACCCACAGCGCCTGACTGTACGCGATGGCAGCTCCAGTTTTGAGGCCATCCGCCAGGATCTCAAAATGATCCGGAAACAGGAGGTCGTCATCGGCGGCAAAGCCAATCAGCTCGCCGCGTGCCTCACGCAGCACGATGTTGCGGTTCGCGTAGCCGAAGTTCGGCGCCTTGGGGAGATCGAAGAAACGAATGCGGCTGTCATGGAAGGCTTCGACCACCTCGGCCGTGCCGGCCGCGCAGCCGTCGCCGACGACCAGCAATTCAAAATCGTCGACGGTCTGGTCCAGCACCGATTGGATAGCCACACCGATGACATCCACGCGCGAGTGCGTCGGCATGAGGATGGAAAAGCGGGGCTTGCTCACCATCCCTTCGCGCTGCCGAAATCATGGGGGATGAGATCGGTATCGATCGGCAGGCGATACTTATCGGGATTTGCGTGATCGTATTGTATCGTTGGGAAGTTGATGGCGACCACGTCGGATGTTCCGATGTTTCGGTCGGCATGCCAGACAAATTTCGGAATATTGACCAGGCGTGGATGATTGCTGGAGAGGTAAACCTTCGAAATCTTGCCGTATGTGCTGGATTCGGGGCGAGGGTCATAAAGGACCAGTTCCATCTCGCCGCTGATCACAAAATAGCGGTCCTCGTGCAGCTTGTGCAGGCCCCACCCTTTCACCAAGCCAGGGCGAATTGTGAACATGTAGGAAAAGACCAGCGGGTCGGCATGCCAACCCCAGCGCGGGTCATAGATCTCCGTGACGCTGCCGCGGTCGTCATTGTGCCGGATGCTGTCGAAAAAGGACATGCCGTCCACAAGAGGCGTGGTGCTTTGCCGCTGCTCGTCCAGAGTCCGTTGATCCTGCTGGGCGGCGGCAAGTGTGGTCTCCAGAAGATTCAGGCTGGTGTGATCGCTCATGAACAAAGTCCCCGCTGTTTGACTGCCTTCAGATCGACCTTCCTCTCACAATTTTCGATGGATGTCCTGATCGAGCTCACAGGTTCGTGCAGCCATGATGACTTTTTCGGGGGCGGTTGGATGGGATCGGAGACAGGGGATGGCCAGACGTGCGGGTGCGCGCCGGCGTGCGACTGACAGGATTTGGGCGGCGCCTTGCTTGCGCCGGTTGACGCGACCAGAGCGCGGCGTCGTCAATGCCGACGTTGCAGAGGCGGTTCCTGGGTCTATGCTTGGGAGATCAAACTCAGATCCGAGACAATCCGAGTTGCCTCATCCAAGATGATTTTTTGACAATCAATGTCGACATTTCTCTGAAGCCAAGGGCTTGATACCCTTGAGAGAAATGGCGCGAGTGACGGGGCTCGAACCCGCGACCTCCGGCGTGACAGGCCGGCACTCTAACCAACTGAGCTACACCCGCGCATGGCGAACACGTGTCAGCCGTGTTCGTCGTTGGGGCGCTGGATAAGGGGTTCGCCACCGGGTGTCAAGCGTGACAGGACAGCATAACAGCAAACAGGAGAAGGTTTTTTGACAGCCGGCGTTTTGTTGGCAAAACCGGCATCCAACCAGGGCGTCCTGCATTCATTTGGCCTTGCGAAGCGGACCCTGACCGCTTAAAGGTCCGGCCCGGAGCGGGCGATTAGCTCAGTTGGTAGAGCGCTTCGTTTACACCGAAGATGTCGGCGGTTCGAGCCCGTCATCGCCCACCATTCCATAGTCCATTCAAACTGTTGCCAGACACGGAACCGAGTCGTCTGGTTCGTGCTGCACTCAAGGCGGCAACAGACGGAAATCATTGCCCTCGGGCAGCAGCTGTCCGCCATCGACAACAATGGTCGTGCCGGTGATGTAGCTGGCATCGTCGGAGGCGAGGAACAGGAAGGCGTTGGCGACGTCGCGCGGGCTGCCGAGGCGGCCGAGCGGAATGGAGTCCTCCATGTTCTTGATGTAAGCCGCGCCGCGATGCAGCTCGATGGCTTCGGTCAGGATGTTGCCGGGCTCGACGCCGTTGACGGTGATGCCGTAGCCGGAGAATTCCAGTGCGGCGGCGCGGATGAAGCCGTTGATGCCGGCCTTGCTGGCCGAATAGTGGCCATGGCCCGGGCTGGTGACATGCGGGCCGGTAATGGACGAGGTGTAGAGCATGCGGCCGAAGCCTTGCGCCTTCATCGGCACCAGGGCCGCGCGGCTGGCATTGAAGGTGCCGCGCAGATTGACCGCCATGACGCGGTCCCAGTCATCAGTGCTGGTGTTCTCGATCAGCTGCCAGGGATAGATGCCGGCATTCTGCACGATGACGTCGAGGCGGCCATGGAGTTTGAGCGCCAGCGCCACGGCGGCCTCGGCGTCGCTCATTTGCGAGATGTCGGTGCGGATGAAGGGGACGCCCAACTCGCCAGCGGTGGCTTGCCCGGCCTCGACCTCGGTGTCGGCGAGCACCAGCCTCGCGCCTTCCTCGGCAAAGCGTAGCGCGATGCCCTTGCCGATGCCGCGGGCGCTGCCGATGATCAGCGCTACCTTGTCTTGTAACCGATTGGTCATGCGAGCCGTCCTGTCATGCGAGTCTTTGGCGAATGGTTTGCTTGAAGGCGTCGAGCAGCACGGCCGCCAGCACCAGCAGGCCGTGGATCACCTGGGTGAAATTGGCCGGCAGGCCCATCAAATTGATCGCCGTGTTGATGGCCGAGAGCAAAAGCACGCCGGCATAGACGCCGGGGAGGGTGCCGACACCGCCTTTCAGGCTGACCCCGCCGATGACGACCGCGGCGAACGCGTTGAACAGCAGGCCGACGCCGAGATTGGCGGTGGCGCCCGAGGTGCGGATCGCCAGCAGCCAGCCGGCAAGGCCGGCAATGGCGCCGGCGAGAACGAAGGCGATGATGAGATTGCGGTTGACGCGGATGCCGGCGCGGAAGGTCGCCGTCTCGTTGCCGCCGATCATCACCAGATGCCGGCCGAACGGCGTCTTGGCCATGATCAGCGAAAAGACGACGAAGCAGCCAACCGCGATCCAGGCGGTCAGCGGCAAGCCGATCAGGCGCTGGATGCCGAACCAGCGGATGGCCGGCGCCAGGTCCTGTGCCGAGCGGCCGCCTGACACGACCAGCACGAGGCCGCGCACCCAGATGTAGGACGCCAAGGTAATGATGAAGGCGCTCATCTTCACCTTGACCACCAGATAGCCGTTGAAGGCGCCGATGAGGCCGCCGACTGCCAGCGCCAGCAGCAGCGAAACCGGAACCATCAGCCATTCGGGATGCAGCTGCACGCCCATGCCGATGCCCGACGAGCAGAACAGGATGCCGACCGCCATGGCGCTGAGCGCTGCGACGGATTCGACCGACAGATCCATGTGGCCGGCGATGATCACCAGCGCCAGGCCGATCGACATGACGCCGAGCACGCTGGAAGCCTCGATGATGTTGGCGAAAATGCCGAGCTGAAAGTAGTTCGGGACGAAGATGGAGAAGACCACCAGCACGAACAGCAGCATGAACCAGACGAGGTTGTCGAGTACGAACTCCAGGGCTTTGCGTGTGCGCGGGTTCATGGGCTGATCCGGTTGGCGCCCCGCGAAATCAACTCGATTTCGTCGGGTTAAGGCGCGGATTCAAATTCGCCACGGCATCCTTTCGGACGCGGCGGTGTGAAGGGGCAGGCTCCGGGCCGTTACGGCCCGGAGCGCTTTCAATGACTATTCGACCGACTTGACGGTGTCCGTCGGCGGCTTCTGGTTGCCCCAGAAGGCCGGATTGTCGACGTTTTCCTTGGTGATGGCGGCACCGGGGATCTTGATGTTCGGACCCCAGGCTTCCTTGGTCACGGTCGATTTCAAGCCGAGCACGTCGTATTCACCGGGCTTGATCTCTTGCTTCTTGACGATCTTGTCCATGAACATGGCGACAGCCGCGGCCTGCGCGTAGAGCGGCTGCTCGATTTCGGCGTTGAGCCAGCCCTTGCGGATCAGGTCGAGGCCGACCGGAGCGCCGTTCGAGCTCATCAGCATGACGTCGCCCGGCTTCTTGCCGGCTGCCTCGAGCGAGGCGACGGCGGCGACCGAAAGGTGCGCGGCATGGCTGAAGATCAGGTCGATGTCGGGGTTTGCCAACATCTGGTCGGCAACGATTGTGCCGGCATTGCTGGCTTCCCATTGCATGGCCGGAAGCGAGATGATCTTGACGTCCGGAAACGCCTTCATCTTCTCCTCGAAGCCCTTCTGGATGTCGAGCGTATAGGGATCGCCGGGATCGCCGAGCACCTGCAGAACCTTGCCCTTCACCGAGCCGTTCTTGGCTTTCAGCAGCTTCTCGGCCTGGTCCGCGGCGACGTAGCCGATCTCGACCGTTCCGGCGACAGAGGTGAAGTCGGATGGCGTCGAGGTGATCTGGCGGTCGAACTCGACCACCGGGATGCCGGCGGCGCGGGCTGCCTCGATCGACGGTTTCAGTGCATTGAAGTCAACTGCCGCCAGGATGATGGCCGCCGGCTTCAGCGCGATGACATCGTTCATCTGCGATTGCTGGGCGTCGGTCTTGTTGTCGGCGTTCAGCGTCTTCATCTCGTAGCCGGTCTGCTTCAGGAACAGTTCCAGCGCGCTCACCGAGCCGGTCTGAAACTCGTCCAGCAGGGTCGGCACCATATAGTAGACGATACCCTTGGACTGGGCGAATGCCGGCGTGAGCGTGGCAAAGGCCAGTGCAAGGATACCGAAGACAGCAAGAAGTATTCGCTTCATGTCGTTCGCTCCTCTTAAGCCGGACCCCTCTTTGTCCCTCAGCCTGTCGGTCCGGCACCGGCAAGCGTCTCACCGGTGATCATGTTGATCACCGCATCGGGACTTGTTTTATTGCGTGCGACATCGCCGGCCACGACGCCTTGGCGGATCACCACGATCCGGTCGGCGACCTGAAAAGCCTGCTGCATGATATGGGTGATGATGACGACGCCGATGCCCTGGTTCGCCACCTGGCGGATCATGTCGAGGCCGCGCCGCGTCTGTTCGACCCCGAGCGCTGCGAACGGTTCGTCTAGCAGCACCAGCTTGCCGCCCCAATGCACGAACCGGTTGAGCTCGATGGCTTGCCGCTGGCCGCCCGAAAGGTGCTCGACATTGGCGCGCAGCGAGGGAATGCGGGTGCCGGCACTGGCCAGCGCCTTTCCGACGACGGCTTCCATGGCGCGCTCGTCGAGCACGGGAATGCCGAAAACCTGTCTGGTGATTTCGCGGCCCATGAAGAAATTGGCGACNTGGCGCGCTCGTCGAGCACGGGAATGCCGAAAACCTGTCTGGTGATTTCGCGGCCCATGAAGAAATTGGCGACCACGTCGACATTGGTGCACAGCGACAGGTCCTGGTAGACGGTCTCGATGCCGGCTGCCTTGGCCTCTGCGGGCGACCGGGCAAGGAACTCCTTGCCCTCGAACAGCATTCGGCCGGAGGTCGGCTCCAGTCCGCCGGCGATAATCTTGACCAGTGTCGATTTGCCGGCGCCGTTGTCGCCCAGCAGCGCCACGACCTCGCCCTTGCCGATCGAGAAGCTGATGCCCTTGAGCGCTTCGATCGCGCCATAGTTCTTGGTGACGTTGTCGAGCACCAGCAGGGGTTCACTCATGCCGCAATCTCCCTGCCTTTGAGAAGGTCGCGCTCGCGTTCGCGTTCGGCCGCGAACATCTGCCCGAAGCGAGGTGACAGCACCCCGGAAACCGCAAGGGCGGCGGCGCCGCGCAGCACGGAATGCTGTCCGCCGCGCGCCACCACAACCCTCGGCGTCGTGCGGTCCTTGCGGGCCGAGACGGAGTTGTGCAGGCCTCCGGCCGAACCAGCCAGCATTTCGAGCAGGTCGGTGGACGCCAGCCCGCCGAGGATGACCGTCTCCGGGTCGAACAGGTTCTCGATGACGGCGACGGCGTTGTGAAAGATCGGTGCGACTTCGGCGACCCAATCCGCCTCGCTGCCGTTCCAGCGCCGGAGCGCCTCGAGCGACAAATATCTTTCGAGGCAGCCGCTGTTGCCGCACGGGCAAGCCTCGCCGCCCGGAATAACGGGAATGTGCCCGATCTCGCCGGCATTTCCCCAGGCGCCGCGCAAGGCGCTGCCGTCATGAATCATGACACCGCCAAGGCCGACGCCGAAATAGAGATAGTAATATTCGGAAAACTGGGCGCCGAGGCCGTAGAGGCGCTCGCCCATGGCGGCTGCTGCCATATCGGTTTCAAAGAAGGCCGGCAATCCGGTGGAGGCCGCCAGCCGTTCGCGCAGCGCTACATCCTTCCAGCCGGTCATGGTGGTCGGCCCCACGAAACTCATGGACTCCACGTCGAATGGGCCGGGCAGGGCCATGCCGACGCCTAGCACCCGTCCGCCAGCCCGTAGTCTGGTCAATTCCACCACCATCGCCCCGATCAGCTCGAAGGCGTGGTCCGGCGTCGCATTTGGCGCCTCGCGGTAGATGCTCTCGATCACGTCGCCGCTCAGATTGATCAAGGCGGCGCTGATACCAAGCGGAGTGATGTGGATGCCGACGGCATAGCCCCCATCGGGGTTGATCCGGAGCGTCGCTGGCGGCAGGCCGCGCCCCTTCGGCTCTTCGCGCAGCGACAGGATGTAGCCCTGATCTTCCAGTTCGCGAACGATGGTCGACACCGTCTGGACGGTGAGGCCGACGCGCCGGGCGATCTCGCCGCGGGCGATCGGTCCATGCAGGCGGATGGACTCAAGCACGATGCGCCGGTTGTACGGCCGCCCGAACTCCTGATTGGTCCCCCGCAGTGCCATGATTGCGCCCCTTAGGAGAGCGCAGCTTTGCATTGCTTATTTATTCAGTCAAATGGAATTCAAAAATAAATTCACGACGAAGTTTTCCAGGGAAGGCCTTCGAGGACGTATTCGGTTCAGGACCTGCTCACACGCCGCCCTGGCTGATTGCCGCCATGTCGAAACCGTTTCAAAGGTGGGCGAACCCCGCGACCGTTGATCCGACAAAGCATGGAGCAAAGATGATCGAATTGCCGTTTGCCCGCGACGAGTACCAACAGCGGCTACGAAAAATCCGCACCGAGATGGCCAAGCGCGGTCTCGAGCTCCTTGTTGTCAACGACGTTGCCAACCAGCATTACATCACCGGCTATGATGGCTGGTCGTTCTATACGCCCCAGGTCGTGCTCGTGCCAATCGAAGAGGTCGAGCCGGTCTGGATCGGGCGCGCCATGGATGCGGCCGGCGGTCTTCTGACAGCCTGGATGAAGCCGGAAAACGTGGTTGGCTTCCCGGAAGACCATGTTCAGCGCGTCGATCGCCATCCGATGGACTGGATCGCAAACTGGATCGTCGCCAGGGGCTGGGGGAGCAGACATATCGGCATCGAACTCGAAGCCTATTATTTCTCCCCCAAGGCGCACGCCCGGCTTGTCGCCGGACTTCCCAACGCAAAATGGCACGATGCCGACCTGCTGGTGAACTGGATCCGCGCGGTCAAATCGGCGCCCGAGATCGCGTATTTGCGCAAGGCATCGACCCTGGCCGAAGCGGCCGTCACGCGGACCTTCGAGGTGATTGCGCCGGGTGTTCGCGAATGCGATGCCATCGCCGCCATCCAGGCGGCGCAGATTGCGGGCAGCCCGGATTTTGCCGGCGACATCACCGCGCTTCCACCGACAATCCTCGGTGGCGAGAATGCCTCGGCGCCGCACATCATGTGGAGCGACAGGCGGTTCGGGGAAAACGAGACGATCGCGCTGGAACTTGCCGGCGTCTGCCGCCGCTATGCCGCCGGCCTCGCCAGGACCATGCAGCTTGGCAAGACGCCGACAAATGTTTCGGACACGGCAAAAGCGGTGATCGAGGGCATGGATGCGGTGCTCGACGCGGTCAGGCCGGGAACATCAGCCGAAGCCGTCGAAGCCGCCTGGCGCAAGGTCATCCAGCGCTACGGACTGAAGAAGGAATCGCGCATCGGCTACTCCATCGGGGTTGCCTATCCGCCGGATTGGGGCGAGCACACGATCAGCCTCAGGCCGGGCGACAAGACCGTGCTTGAACCGGGCAATGTCGTTCATTCCATCCTCGGCATGTGGATGGACGGCTGGGGCATCGAGATCAGCGAGACCATCCTGGTCACCGAAACCGGCCATGAGACCCTGACGAAGTTCCCGCGAGAGATCCATGTCAAATCCTGAGGGTTCGGCCACGGCGGGTGGTGTTGCGAAAACCGTGACGACCGATATCGCCGCCGGAATTCTCGATCGGATGATCGAGGTCCGCCGCCATCTGCACCGCAATCCCGAGCTCTCGAACCAAGAGGCCGGCACGCAGCGTTATCTCAGGCAGATGCTGGTGGATCAGGGGATTGCCGACATTCGCGACGTCGCCGGCTTTGGCCTTGCCGTCGATATTGTCGGCACCGGCAAGCCGTCAAATCGAAAGGTCGCCATTCGCGCCGACATCGATGCCTTGCCGATCGAGGAGGAGTCCGGCGTCGAGTATGCATCGACGAATCCAGGCGTGATGCATGCCTGCGGCCACGACGCCCATGCATCGATGGCTTTCGCGGTCGCCGCGCATCTCCACCAGTCGCGGGACAGTTTTGGCGGTACCGTTCGCCTGATCTTCCAGCCGGCGGAGGAGGACGAACCGTCGGGCGGCAGGCGGGTGGTGGAAGAGGGGCTTCTCGACGATATCGACGCCGCCATCTGCGTCCACGTCGATCCGTACACACCGACCGGCAAGATCGCCGTCGGCTCCGGTCCCTACACTCTGGCCTGCGACACTTTCGATGTGGCCGTCATCGGCTCGGCGTCACACGCGGCAAAACCGCATGAGGGTGTCGATGCGTTGGCCGTGGCTTGCTCCCTGGTGAGCGAATTGCAGAAGATCGTTTCGCGCGAGATCGACCCGTACGATCCGCTGGTGATTTCCGTGACGGCCATCAACGGCGGCAACGCCTACAATGTCACCGCCGGCAAGGTCACGTTGAAAGGCACCATCCGCAGCGGCAGCGATGCAACCCGCGAGCGTGCCTGGCGCCGCATTCGTACGATAGCCGATGGGGTAGCGACCAGCCACGGCGCGCGTGTCGAGGTCGACATCCACAAGGGCGAACCGGGGGTTGTCAACGATGTCGAGATGACTGAACTGATTGCCGCCAGCGCCAAGGCCTGCATCGGTGCCGACAACGTCCTCAACACGCCCGGATGGACGATCGCGGACGACTTTGGCTACTACAGCGAGAAACGTCCTTCGGTCTATTTTCGGCTGGGAATCCGAAACGAGGCGATCGGATCGGTCTTTCCGCTCCATCACGCCCGGTTTCGTGTCGACGAGGCCGCGTTGAAGGTCGGCGCGGCCACCCTGGTTGCGGCAGCGACGGCGTTTCTGTCGATGGAAGCGCCTTAGTCAGCCATCATGATGGTCATCGGCGCATGGGGCAGGAGCCCAGGATCGCTTACAGATACTGGGCGACCTTCTTGCCGACCGTGAGGAAGCGCAAGGGATCGATCGCTTCGCCATTGTGGCGGACTTCGTAGTGCAGATGCGGGCCGGTCGAGCGGCCGCTGCTGCCGGTCTTGCCGATGACGGCGCCGGCGTCCAGTTTCTCGCCGACGGTGACGTCGATCTCGCTGAGATGCCCGTAACGTGTCGCAAAACCATTGCCGTGGTCGACTTCCACCATGCGGCCATAGCCGCCGTTCCAGCCGGCCCTGGTGACGGTGCCGGGCGCGGTGACCTTGGCGGCCATGCCGATCGGCGCCCTGAAATCCATGCCGGAATGCAGTGCCGCGGTGCCGAGGATCGGGTCGGTGCGCACGCCGAACGGGCTGGTGACGGAGTGGCCCGGCGCGGGGTTGGTCAGCGGCAGCTGGCGCGCTTCCTTCTTGAGATGGTCGAGGGCGTCAAGCGCTTCGTCCAACTCCTTGACCTTGCTGTCGAACATCATCGAACTGTCGACCGGAATGAGCGGTCCGCCGACATCGCTGTCGCCCTTGCCGAAGTCACTGTCGACGGGCAGTCCGGCCGCCTCGAGCGCCTGGGTGATGGCATCGGCGCTCTTGTAGGCATTGTCGGCAAGCGTGCTGATGCGGGTCAGTTGATCGCTCTCGATGGATCTCAGCGATTGGTTGATCGAGACGAAGAGCTTGTCGGCACGATCGGCGGCTGAATCGCTGGGCAGCGGATCGGAGCGGGTCGACCACAGCGAGAACGGCCTTGTGTCGCCGGCGCCGGGATCGGCGCTCAGGCTGGCGACCGCATAATTCGTCGCGGGCTCCTTGATGCTGCCGGTCACTTCGGCGCGTTTGTCCGGCTTCGCAACCGCTGCCGGATATTCGGCCGGCGCTGCGCCGACTTCGCTCTCGGCGCGTTCGAGCAGCGGGCCAAGGCGGCCGTGACGCTGGCTCAGCTGGCTCTGCCGTTCAAGCAGTTCGCTGACCTTGGTTTCCATCAGCTGCTGGTCGAGTAACTGCCGGCTGGTGATGCGGTCGACCTGGGCGCGAAGCGCCGAAATTCGATCTTCATAGGCTTGTTGCATGCGCGCTTGGCGCGCCGTGGTGGCGCCGATCAAATCGTCGCGCAGGACGAGATAGGAGGTGGCCATGAGGTAACCTATGGCAATGGCGGCCAGCGCCGAGCCGATAAAGGCCGCCAGCCACGGCCGGATTGTGAAATGCCTGATCTCGTTGCCCCGGGCGATGATGACCGTATGGGGCTCCTTACGCCTGCCGAAGACTGCGGACTGACCGGTTGCGTTCACGGGACCAAGCTTTCGTTTACGACACCACGACAGCTTGACTACACATTATTAAGGTTAACAAAGGCTTGCAGCGCCGACTTGTCCGCAGCGGTTGCCCGCCAGGCGTGCGCAAGGTTGTAAGGGAAACCGGGCCGGCCTCGCCGGTAAAATCTCAAAGCGCACGAACGGCCTCAAGCACCTCTTCCGCATGGCCCTTGACGCGGACCTTGCGCCAAATCCTGGCGATCCGCCCGTCGCGGCCGATCAGGAACGTCGCGCGCTCGACCCCCATATACTTGCGGCCATACATCGATTTCTCGACCCACAGATGGTAGGCCTCGATCACCTTGCGCTCCTCGTCGGCGGCGAGGTCGATGGTCAGATTGTACTTCGACTTGAACTTGTCGTGCTTCTTGACGGGGTCGGGCGACAGGCCGATCACCACGGCGCCGGCCTTCTCGAACTCCGGCTTCAGCTGCGAGAAGCTGATCGCCTCCTGCGTGCAGCTTGTTGTGTCGTCCTGCGGATAGAAATAGAGCACGATGGGCTTGCCGGACGATGCGGCAAGGCTGACTGATCCGCCGCCGTCCCGCGGCAGGTCGAATTGCGGCGCGAGATCGCCTACGTCGAGGTCAGCCATACCGATGCCCTTGTTTGAGGTTACGCGCGAAGCCACACCGATATAGTGTCGGACGGGGATTCGTCCACGATCGAGTTCGTACAACGGAAAATTGCGTGGATCAGGAGCGACCGCAGCACGAGAAGATCCGGTTCAGGCGTGATGAGATCACCGACCTGGGGACCTTTCCGTCCGCCTGCCGTGTGCCGCCGCTCGGTCAGGCGTCGATCGGACGCGGTTTTCGCATCCTGTCGCGACTGTTCGCAGGTCTGGTCGCTTTCGTGCTGCTGGCCGCCATGCTCGTTTATCTGGTTGGCGCCTCCGGCATCGGAGCCGACCGGCTTCGCACCGAGGCGGAAACGGCGCTCGAGAAACTGGCGGGCGTCGATGTCAATGTCGCGGTCGGGCCTGCCCGCATCACGCTCGACGGTTCGAGTTTCATCGCGCTTCAGGTCAGCGACGTCAGCTTGAAGACATCAGACGGCAAGCCGATGGCCGATGCCGGCCGCGTGCGCTTCGGCGTGCGTCTGTTCCCGCTGCTGTGGGGGGATGTGCGGCTGACCAGCGCCAGGATCTCGGATGCCCGCATCGTCGTGGCTGCGATGCCGTCCGGCGGCGACTGGACCGCCGGCCTGCGCAATGCGGACGGCCTCATCGATCCGGAGAAGCTGTCCGCCGCGGTGTTCGGAAACATCAACCACGCACTCGATGCCGTGCGGGAGGATTCGCTGCGCCGGATCGACCTTCGCAATGTCGAATTCGTGCTGCCCGAAACCGGAGCGATCAAGCTCGTCAAGCTCACCGACGCCACCGTCGTGCAGTCAGGCCCGGGCGGCATGCAGTTCTCGTCCACGGCGGACATCGACGGCAGGACGGCTACCGTTGCCGCTTCCGCCTCCCGCGATATCGCGGCGCACCGCGTCACGGCACTGGATGCGAGCGTCGATCTGGCCGATACCGGCGACATGGCGGCCGCTGCCGGCAAGCTGGGAACCGTCGCGCTGAAGCTGACGGGATCGGAAGGGTTCGGCGCGAACGCATCGCGGCTGACGGCCGCTTTGTCGTCGACGGGTTCTGTCCTTGATCTCGGCACGCGAGGACTGCTGCCGGCGGACGTCGATATCAATGCGACGCTGGTTGCGGGCAGCAACAAGATCCAGGTCGACAGATTGCTGCTGAAGACCGGCCGCTCGACATTCGATTTCGCCGGGTCGATCGGGCCGAAGCCGGCAAGCGGAGCGGTGGGTGAAGAACCCTCCTATCGCTACGACCTGACCAGCGACGGGTCGTCGCTTGCGCCTTCGGAGTCGCCCGAGCCGGCGCTCACCTTCCTCGCCCGGATTGCCGGGGTCTACAATACGGTGAGCCACAAACTGGTCGCCGAGCAGATCGCGCTTCGGTCCGCCGGCTCCGGCGAGGTGCTTGGCACCGCCGCCGTGGCGTTCGTCGACGGCAAAGCGCCGGGGATCAATCTGGCGTTCAACATCCACGACATGCAGGTCTCTCACGTCAAGCAGCTGTGGCCGTGGTTTTCGGCGCGCAATGCCCGGCTCTGGGTGCTGGCCAATCTGTTCGGCGGCCGTGTCGTCGACGCCAACCTTCAGTTCCAGGTGGTGCCGGGCCGGCTCGGCAACGGCGTGCCGCTTTCGGCCGATGAGGTGTTCGGCCGCTTCCAGATCGAGGGATCGCGCTTCGACACCGCCGGCCGCATCCCGCCGATACGCGACGCGGTCGGCGTCGTCGGTTTCCACGGCAACGATGTCGATATCTCCCTGTCCTCGGGCACCGTCTACATGCCCAGCGGCCGCACCGTGGCGGCCAGCAACGGCACGCTGACGGTCAAGGCGGCCAACCGCCCGCCGGTCGTCGGCGCGCTCGATATCGACGTCGACGGCGAAGCGTCGGCCGTCGCCGAACTCGCATCCTACGAGCCGATCAACGCCATGCGCCATGTCGGCATCCTGCCGGAAGACCTGTCGGGCAGCGTTACCGGCCACGTCAAGGCGGATATTCCGCTGCAGTCCGGTGTCGACTCCTCGAAGCTCGATTGGCTGGTGTCGCTCGACTACAGCGGCATGTCCTTGGCCAAGCCCTTCGAGGGCCAGATCGTGACGGATGCCGACGGTTCGATCACGGTCGATCCGGAGAAGGCGGTGATCTCCGCCAAGGCATTGCTGAACGGCATTCCGGCCGAACTCGATCTGGTAGAGCCGCTCGCGGATGACGGGCCGGCGCGCAGCCGCAAGGTGGCTCTGGTGCTTGACGACAAGATCCGCGCCGCCGCCATGCCCGGCCTGAAGCCGCTGCTTGCCGGAACGGTAAAGGTGGCGATCGACAAGAACGGCAGCGGCGACCAGAACGTCTCGGCCGATCTGACCAACGCCAGGCTGGACATTCCCTGGGCGGGCTGGAGCAAGGGGGCAGGGGTCCCCGCCAAGGTCACCTTCGTCATGACCAGGTCCGGCGAGACCATGACGCTGTCCGATTTCGACCTCGACGGAAAGACGTTCTCCGTCGACGGCAGCATCGTGCTGGTCAATGGCGCCTTGTCGTCGGCGCGGTTCAGCAAGGTCACCTTGAACAGGGGCGACGACGTTGCCGTGTCGGTGAAGCGGTCCGGCAAGGGCTATGCGGTCGACATGTCGGGCAACGCGCTCGATGCCCGCTCGCTCATCAAGCAGTTCACTTCGGACGTCGACACGGCTACCAAGACCACCGGTTCCGATGCCATTTCCGTCAGCGCCGATGTCGACCGGCTGACCGGTTTCCACGACGAGCAATTGTCCAATCTGAAGCTCGACTACAGCGCGGCCGGCTCGCGGGTGAACGGGCTGAAGGTCAGCGCCACGGCCAGTTCAGGTGCGGCCATATCAATCAGCAACACCACCGGCGCCGGCCGGCGCACGCTCAACATGCAGTCCGCGGACGCCGGCGCCATTCTGAGATTCCTCAACATCTACGAACATATGGAAGGCGGCGTGATCACGCTCGCACTGGCCGGGCCGAGCGACGGATCGCTCAAGGGCAAGGTCGACACCAGCAACTTTTTCGTCGTCAACGAACCGAAACTCGCCTCCATCGTCTCGACCACGCCGGCCGGTGACAACCGCAGCCTCAACCAGGCGGTCAAAGGCAAGCTGGATACGTCGCGGGTGAAGTTCGAACGCGGTTACGCCGAGATCGACAAGGGCAGCGGCTATCTGAAACTGGCCAATGGCGTGCTGCGTGGACCGCGCATCGGGACCACGTTCCAGGGCACGCTCTACGACCAGAACAACAACATGGACATGACCGGCACGTTCATGCCGGTCTATGGCCTCAATCGCATCTTCGGCGAACTGCCCATCGTTGGCGCGCTGCTCGGCAATGGCCGCGACCGTGGCCTGATCGGCGTCACCTATCGGCTCAAGGGCAATGCCAACAAGCCGCTGCTGGACATCAATCCGCTGTCGGTGATCGCGCCTGGAATATTCAGGTCGATCTTCGAGTACCGGTGATCGAGTTCAGGTAGGTCGGACCAGAATGTGTTTTTTCTTTCCCAGAGAAAGTTTTACGATGTTTTCCGGACTCAAATCCTTTGATGTCACCAGGCGGCGCTCGTCGCTCACCGGCTCGTCGTTCAGGCGCACGGCACCGCCCTGCACATGCCGCCGCGCTTCGCCGTTCGATGCCGCCAGTCCGGCAGTGACCAGCAGCGACAGGATACCGACGCCGGTTTCAAGCGCCGTTTTGTCGACCTCGACGGTCGGCAGCGACTCCGCGAGCGCGCCTTCCTCGAAGGTCTTGCGCGCCGTATCGCTGGCTTGCTCGGCGGCTGCACGGCCGTGCAGCAGGGCGGTGATCTCGGTGGCGAGGATCTTCTTGGCCTCATTGATCTCGGATCCGCCGAGCTGTTCGAGCCGCGCCACCTCGTCCAGCGGCAGCGTCGTGTAGAGCTTCAGGAAGCTGGCGACGTCGGCATCCTCGGTGTTGCGCCAGTACTGCCAGAATTCGTAGGGGCTCAGCATCTCCGCATCGAGCCAGACCGCGCCCGAAGCCGACTTGCCCATCTTGGCGCCCGACGAGGTGGTGAGCAGCGGCGTCGTCAGCGCATAGAGCTGCGCATCCTCCATGCGGCGGCCGAGATCGATGCCGTTGATGATATTGCCCCACTGGTCGGAGCCGCCCATCTGCAGGCGGCAGCCGAGACGCTTGTAGAGCTCGACGAAATCATAGGCCTGCAGGATCATGTAGTTGAATTCGAGGAACGACAGCGACTGCTCGCGATCGAGCCGCAACTTGACGGAATCGAACGCCAGCATGCGGTTGACGGAAAAGTGACGGCCGACATCGCGGAGGAAATTGACGTAGTTGATCTCCATCAGCCAGTCGGCGTTGTTGACCATGATGGCGTCGTTCGGACCGCTGCCGAATTTGAGGTAGGGCATGAAGTTGCGGCGGATGCCGGCTAGATTGTCTTCGATGTCCTGCGGGGTCAAAAGCTTGCGCGCCTCGTCCTTGAAGGACGGGTCGCCGATCATCGAGGTGCCGCCGCCCATCAACGCGATCGGCCGATGACCCGTCTGCTGCAGCCAGTGCAGCATCATGATCTGGATCAGCGAGCCGGCGTGCAGGCTCTTGGCGGTGGCGTCGAAGCCGATATAGGCCGTCACCGTCTCCTTGGCGAAGATATTGTCGAGGCCGGCATCATCCGAAGTCTGGTGGATGAAACCGCGCTCGCTCATCGTGCGCAGGAAATCGGATTTGAAGGCGGACATTGTTTCTTTCCCGAAAGCGCCCGGCCGCTGTGGCTCGGATGTGCATGAACGCGGGCGTTTAGCATCCAAGCGCGATCAGCAAAAGTGGTTTCCGGTTTTGCGTCTGATCGCGCGCCAGACAAAGGTCCAGCGATCAGCAAAAGCGGTTTCCTGTTTTGGTGCCCGCGCGGATGGCGTTTGCGAATCCTTGCTTCGTCGTTTGGGCTGGCGTATTGAGGCGCCGCGCAGGGGCAGGGCCTGAGGCGCCGCGACGGGGCCATCCCGCAGATCAGATCCGGAAAGCTCCGCGATGAACAGGAACTATCTCTTTCTCTTTCTGTTCAGCGTGCTGATGACATTCAGCGGACTGGCGAGCCTTCCACCCGTCGACCGGGACGAATCCCGTTTTGTCCAGGCCACCAAGCAGATGGTCGAAACCTCCGACTATGTCGACATCCGTTTTCAGGATGCCTCGCGCTACAAGAAGCCGATCGGCATCTACTGGCTGCAATCGGCGGCCGTGGCGCTGAGCGGCGAGGGGGCGGCGGCGCCGATCTGGGTCTACCGCCTCGTCTCCATGCTTGGCATTGCCTTGGCCGTCGTCGGCATTGCCTGGACAGGCACCAAGCTGTTCGGGGCCAATGCCGGTCTCGCCGCCGGCCTGATAATGGCGGCTATCTTCGCCACAGCCTTCGAGGGCCGTGACGCCAAGACCGACGCCATGCTGCTGGCCTGTTGCGTGGCGGCGCAAGGCGCGCTCGCCCAGATTTATCTGGCATCGCGCCGCAACGAACCGGTGGCCGCCCATTTGCCGTGGATCTTCTGGGCGGCTCAAGGCCTCGGAATCCTTATCAAGGGGCCGGTGGCTCCGCTCCTGTCGGTGCTGACGGTCGCCGCCCTGTTTGCCTTCGAGCGCGACTGGCGCTGGCTCCTGAAGCTGAAGCTCGTGCGCGGTGTCGCTCTGGTGGTGCTCATCGTGTTGCCCTGGGTGGCCCTCATCACCTGGAAGAGCGGCGGCGCCTTTCTCAGTGATGCCGTCGGCAAGGACATGATGGCCAAGGTCGCCTCGGGCGAGGAATCGCACGGCCTGCCGCCGGGCTTCTACATGCTGACCTATTCCTTGTTCATGTGGCCGTTCGGTCTGATCGCGGTCGGCGCCGGGCTGCAGGCCCTCAACCGTCTGCGCGACGATCCGCGGTTGCGTTTCTGCCTGGCCTGGTACATTCCGTTCTGGCTGGTGTTCGAGCTGATCCCGACCAAGCTGCCGCACTATGTCCTGCCGGCCTATCCCGGCATGGCGCTGCTGATCGGCTGGCTGCTGACCTTGCCGCCGCAGGAGGCGAATGCGCCGCTCAGGCGCTGGCANGCTGGCAGGATTGGTTGTGGTGGTCGACCGCATTCGGTCTTGCCGTGGTCAGCCTTGGCCTGGCGGCGGTCTGCGTCGGAGCGCCGATCTACCTCACCGGCACCTTCTCCTGGTGGAGCATTCCGGCCGCCGCGGCAGCACTGGGGGCGGGCTACCTTGCCTTCTCGCGGGAGTTGCAGGTTCCGCTTCCTCGCATCGGCGCCGTCGCGGCTTGCGCGGGCATCACCTATGGGCTGTTGTTCGGCGTCATCGCGCCTTCGCTGAAGCCGATCTGGCTGAGCCCGGCGATCGAGGCGGCGTTCCAGGCCAACAGGCCTTGCGACACCACGGTGCTCGCTTCGGCGGAATATCACGAGCCGAGCCTGGTGTTCCTGGTCGGCACCAAGACCGTCCTGACCGATGTCGATGGCGTCGCCAAGCATCTGCTCGGCGATCCTGCCTGCGCCCTGGCGCTGGCGCAGGTCGGCGACGAGCAGAAACTGAATGGGCTGCTGGCGGCGCAAGGCAAGTCGGCGAACCGCGTTGCCGAGGTCGACGGCCTCAACTATTCATCGGGAGACAAGCTGTCGCTCGGCCTCTATCGTGTAACCCAGTGACGGCTCGCCGATGCCCATGACGGCAACAATGGGGTCGAATTTCCTATGCTGGTGAAATCACGCCCGCCCGTTTCGAGCCTGCTCCTTGGGGTAGGGCGCCGGTCGCTCGACAATTTTCGCGATACGATGCAGATCGCCAAAAGCCGCCTTGCCACCCGTCCGGCCAGATACCCGAACGTTTTGTGGTCGGTCTGGGTGCTGGTCTGGATTTTGCTGACGGCGGCAGCGTTTGTTCGTCTCGACACTCCGGCCGGAATGCTTCACGGCAAGTGGTCGGCGGGATTTGCCCGGACTGCCGACTTTTTCACCCAGTTCGGCCTGGGTGGCTGGTATCTCATTCCGTCGGCGCTTCTGCTTGTCGCCGCGAACCTGACGGATTGGCGAAGCCTCTCCCGGCGCTCGCTGATGCTCCTCTACAACTGGACCTGCCTGGCTTTTCTGGTGCTGTGCGCCACCGGCCTGTCGGGAATCGCCGTCAATGTGCTGAAATATGCGATTGGCCGGGCTCGCCCGCTCTATTACGAGGACTTTGGCGTGCTTACCCTGCACCCCTTCGCTTTCGATGCGCGCTTCGCCGGCTTTCCATCCGGCCATGGTACGACGATGGGCGCAGTGTTCGGGGTCGCTTTGCTGTTGTTTCCGCGGCGCTGGTACATCGCCCTGGCGATCACCGCCTGCATTGCCTCGACCCGTATCTTCGTCGGCGCGCACTATCCCAGCGACACCGTCGCCGGCTTCGGCCTCGGCTGCGGTTTCGCGCTGGCCTGCGGGCTGGTCTTTGCCCGGCTCGGCTTCATCTTCCGGCCGATGCCTTCGGGGCTGCCGATCCGCAAGACAACGTTTCGGCTGATTGGGCGGAGAAGGAAGGCTGCCTGAGCATTCGAAGTTCAGTTGCCGTCCAGCCCGCCATAGGATCTGACCAGGCCGGCCATGCCGGGCGACTGGTGGTCTTCGCTTTCCAGCCCTTGGGCAACGCCGACGCGATCGGCCACAGGCCGGTTCTGGCTGACCTTCCACTTGCCGTGGATTTCGCTGATCTCGATTTCCAGCCCGATAATGCCTTTGATCTGCGACTGGATGAACGGCTCCGGCGCGTCGGTCACTGCCCAGGGCGCTTGGCGAGCGCCTTCCTGCGACGCCGTCAGATCGGCGATCTGCTGCGCCAGCCAATCCTGGTCATCCATCACCTTGACTGTGCCGCGAACTTGCACGATGGCATAATTCCAGGTCGGCACCACCTTGCCGGTCTCGCGCTTGGTCTCGTACCAGGACGGCGTCACATAGGCATCGCTGCCCTGGAAGACGATCAATACCGGTGAAGCCGGATTGTCGGTCAGCAGGCGCCATTGCGGGTTGGCCCGCGCCAGATGGGCGCGCAGCCTGCCGTTAGGCCCGATTTCCGCGTCGAGCAGGAACGGGACAGCGTTGGCGACCGGCCCATCGGACCCGTTGGAAATCAACAGGCCCAGCGGATGCGTCCGGATCAGCCCGTGCAGGATTTCCGGCCGCGTTTCCCTGAAATGAGGAGGCTCGTACATCGCCGTCCGTTCTTTTCTTGTTTATCTCAGCCGCTTCGGACGCGGATCCGACAATTCGCCGGCCAGCCGGCGGTCGAGATAGTCGGCGCATTCCTCGAGCAGCAGGTCGGCATCGTTGGCGAAGAAATGGTTGGCGCCGGGCAACGTCTTTTGCGTGATGGTGATGCCCTTCTGCGTGTGCAGCTTGTCGACCAGGCCCTGCACATCCTTCGGCGGCGCCACCTTGTCGGCATCGCCATGGATGATCAGGCCCGATGACGGGCAGGGCGCCAGGAACGAGAAATCATAGGTGTTGGGCTGCGGCGCGATCGAGATGAAGCCTTCGATCTCCGGCCGGCGCATCAGAAGCTGCATCCCGATCCAGGAGCCGAAGGAGTAGCCGGCGACCCAGCAGCTCTTGGAATCGGGATGCAGCGACTGCACCCAATCCAGCGCCGCGGCGGCATCCGACAACTCGCCGGTGCCGTGGTCGAATTCGCCCTGACTGCGGCCGATGCCGCGGAAATTGAAGCGCAGCGTGGTGAAATCCCGCTTCTGGAACATGTAGAAGAGGTCGTAGACGATCTTGTTGTTCATCGTGCCGCCGAATTGCGGATGCGGGTGCAGGACGATGGCAATCGGCGCGCTTTTTTCCTTGGAAGGCTGATAGCGACCCTCCAGGCGGCCGGCAGGACCGGTGAAAATGACCTCAGGCATAAAATACTCCACTTGGTAATACGAACGCGCGGTGCCTGGAACGTTTCCTCTGGCCTTGACGCAGGGCGAGCGTCTTCTTAGAAGCTAGTTTAGAATTGTTCAAAACTGGGTGGCAAGACATCGAGCCCGGCCACCCGCGCCGCAAGCCGCGTAAATAGGACGGCTCGCCTTGGAATTTCAAGGAAATAACGCCATACGACATCGGAATGGCTTCTGACGGGACTTGACGGACGAAAATGGCCGCAAAACGCGCCTATCTCGATTATAATGCCAGTGCGCCGCTGCTTGCCGCGGCCCGCGAGGCTATGGTCGCGGCGCTTGACGTCGCCGCCAATCCGTCATCGGTTCACGCCGAGGGGCGTGCGGCCCGCCGCCTGATCGAGACCGCCAGGCGTGACGTGGCGGCGCTCGTCAACGCCAAGGCGGAGCATATCGTGTTCACCTCCGGTGCCACGGAAGCCGCCTCGACGCTGCTGTCACCAGACTGGCGGATGGGGCGCGGCACCGTGCGCATGAGCCGGCTTTACGTGTCCGAGGCCGATCATCCCTGCCTGTTGAATGGCGGACACTTCCCGGCAGCGCAGGTTACCCGGATCGGTGTCGACGCCAACGGCATCGCCGATCTCGGCGCCTTGGAGTCGGCGCTCGGCGGTCATGACAAGAGCGAAGGCCTGCCGCTGGTCGCCATCCACGCCGCCAACAACGAAACCGGCGTCATCCAGCCGATCGATCGCATCGCCGGGATTGTCAAGGCGGCGGGCGGTATCCTCATTGTCGACGCCGTGCAGGCCGCCGGGCGTGTTTCGATCGATCTATCAGCTGGTTACGCCGATTATCTGATTCTGTCCTCGCACAAGATCGGTGGCCCCAAGGGCGTCGGCGCCATCGTCGCCGCTTCGGATCTGATGATGCCGAAGCCGTTGATCAATGGCGGCGGCCAGGAGAAGGGCCATCGCGGCGGCACCGAAAACCTCGCTGCCATTGCCGGTTTTGGCGCGGCCGCCCGCGAGGCCCTGGCCGGATTGCTGGCAATGGATGCGGTGCGCCAGCGCCGCGACGAAGTCGAGGCCATCGTCAAATCGCTGGTGCCGGACGCGGAAATCTTCGGAACCGGTGCGCCAAGGCTTGCCAATACGGCATTCTTCGTTATTGCGGGCGTCAAAGCCGAAACCGCGCAGATCGCCTTCGATCTGGCCGGTGTAGCGCTGTCGGCCGGCTCCGCCTGTTCGTCGGGCAAGGTCGGACCGAGCCATGTGCTGAAAGCCATGGGATACGGTGACAGCCTCGGCGCCTTGCGCGTGTCGATCGGGCCTGCGACCGGCGCGGAAGACATCGAGTTGTTTCGCGTTGCGCTGACGGGAATCGCTGCACGCAGGGCGGATAGGAAAAAGGCCGCGTGAGCGGTTGGACAATTTCGGGCCTTTCGGCCTGGTAGAGCCGTGCGTTTCATGCTGGCCGGGTGAATTTCCGGTCGAAGCGCACTATATGAAACTTACGCTGCCGCGAGCGCTTCTTTGGCGTTCAATTTTGGCGGTGCCATAGTTTGAAAACTGTCGGGCCTTGACCCCGGCGTGGATGGAGAACGCATATGCCTGCTGTGCAGGACACGATCGATCGGGTCCGAAAGATCGACGTCGACCAATACAAATACGGATTCCAGACCGAAATCGCGATGGACAAGGCCCCCAAGGGCCTCAGCGAAGACATCATCCGTTTCATTTCGGCCAAGAAGGACGAGCCGTCCTGGATGCTGGAATGGCGTCTGGAAGCGTATCGCCGCTGGCTGACGCTTGACGAGCCGACCTGGGCGCGCGTCCACTATCCGAAGATCGATTTCCAGGACATCTATTTCTATGCGGCGCCCAAGAGCACGCCCGGCCCGACCTCGCTCAGCGATGTCGATCCCGAACTCTTGAAGGTCTACGAAAAGCTCGGCATTCCGCTGCGGGAGCAGGAAATCCTTGCCGGTGTGCAGAAGACCGATGCCTCGGAGCTCGAGGAGGTCAGCGATAACGTCTACAAGTCGGGCCGCGTCGCTGTCGACGCCGTGTTCGATTCCGTCTCGGTCGTCACCACTTTCAAGAAGGAGCTGGCGCAGGCCGGCGTCATTTTCTGTTCGATCTCGGAAGCCATCCGCGAGCATCCGGAGCTGGTGCAGAAGTATCTCGGTTCGGTCGTGCCGACCTCCGACAATTACTACGCGACGCTGAACTCCGCCGTGTTCACCGACGGCTCCTTCGTCTTCGTGCCCAAGGGCGTGCGCTGCCCGATGGAGCTGTCGACTTATTTCCGCATGAACGAGAAGAACACCGGCCAGTTCGAGCGCACATTGATCATCGCCGAGGAGGGGGCTTACGTCTCTTATCTCGAGGGCTGCACGGCGCCGCAGCGCGACGAGAACCAGCTGCATGCCGCGGTGGTCGAGCTGGTGGCGCTCGACGATGCCGAGATCAAGTACTCGACGGTGCAGAACTGGTACCCCGGCGACGCCGAGGGCAAGGGCGGCATCTACAACTTCGTCACCAAGCGCGGCGACTGCCGCGGTGACCGCTCGAAGATCTCGTGGACGCAGGTGGAGACCGGCTCGGCCATCACCTGGAAATATCCGAGCTGCATCCTGCGTGGCGACGATTCCCAAGGCGAATTCTATTCGATCGCCGTGTCGAACGGTTATCAGCAGGTCGATAGCGGCACCAAGATGATCCATCTCGGCAAGAACACGTCGAGCCGCATCATCTCCAAGGGCATCGCCGCCGGCTTCTCGCAGAACACCTATCGCGGCCAGGTCTCGGCGCATCGCAAAGCGACCAACGCCCGCAATTTCACCAACTGCGACAGTCTGCTGATCGGCGACCAGTGCGGCGCGCACACCGTGCCTTACATGGAAGCCAAGAATTCGACGGCGCAGTTCGAGCACGAGGCGACGACGTCGAAGATTTCCGAGGACCAGAAATTCTACGTCATGCAGCGCGGCATCCCGGAAGAGGAAGCGATCGCGCTGATCGTCAACGGATTCGTCAAGGACGTGATCCAGCAATTGCCGATGGAATTCGCCGTCGAGGCGCAGAAGCTGATCGGGATTAGCCTTGAGGGCTCGGTCGGCTGACCGGATATATATTCAGGAAACGAAAAAATGCTTGAAATCAGAAACCTGCACGCCCGCATCGTCGATGACGGCACCGAGATCATCCGTGGCTTGAACCTGACGGTGAAAGCCGGCGAGGTTGCCGCGATCATGGGGCCGAACGGCTCGGGAAAATCGACGCTGTCCTACATCCTCGCCGGCCGCGAGGACTATGAGGTGACCGAAGGCGACATCCTCTACAACGGCCAGTCGATCCTCGAAATGGATCCGGCCGAGCGCGCCACGTCAGGCATTTTCCTCGCCTTCCAGTATCCGATGGAGATACCGGGCGTTGCGACCATGGAATTCCTGAAAGTGGCGATGAACGAGCAGCGCAAGGCACGTGGCGAGGAGCCGCTGAAGATCCCGGAATTCCTGAAGCGCGTGAAGGAAGCCGCCGCCTCGCTCAGCATGGACATGGCGATGCTCAAGCGGCCGCTCAATGTCGGCTTCTCCGGCGGCGAGAAGAAGCGCGCCGAGATCCTGCAGATGAAGCTGCTGGAACCGAAATTGTGCGTGCTCGACGAGACCGATTCCGGCCTCGACATCGATGCGCTGAAGATCGTGTCCGACGGCGTCAACGCGCTGCGGGCGCCGGACCGGGCGTTCCTGGTCATCACCCACTACCAGCGCCTGCTTGAGCACATCGTGCCCGACACCGTGCACGTGCTCTACAAGGGCCAGGTCATCAAGTCAGGCGACAAGTCGCTGGCGCTCGACCTGGAAGCCAATGGCTATGCCGGCGTGATCGGCGAAGCCGCGTGAGATGCCAGAGGGCAAGGTCAAACTAATGAATATGCACGCACAGCCGCAGCGGACACCGGCCGAGACAGCGTTGATCGACGCGTTCGGCGACCGATTGTCGCTGCTGCCGGGCGACGGCGCGGTGATGCTGAAGCGCGACGACGCCATCGAGACGATCAAGCACGGCCTGCCGACGCGGCGCGTCGAATCCTGGCACTATACCGACCTGCGGCGGTTGCTGAATACCGTGCCGGACTTCGACCCGGCCGCCATGGCTAAAGCCATCGCACCGATCGTCGAGGGTTCTGCCGTGGTGTCGATCCTGAACGGCAAGTCCGACGCCAAGGTGCCTGTCCTTGAAGGCGTCACCTTCCAGCGCCTTTCGGAAAAGCTGATCGACGGCAGCATCGCACCGGGGCTCGATCCCTATGGCAGCGACGATGCCATCGGCGCGCTGAACACGGCTTTCGTTGCCGATGGTTATTTCATCGATATTGCCGATGGGACGAAGCTGGAAAAGCCGATCGAACTGCAGAACCTGCAGGCCGGCGGCCAGACGCATGTGCGCCTGCCCGTGCGCGTCGGCGCCGGCGCCAAGGCCGTCATCGTCGAACGGCAGACGGGTGATGGCGCTGCCTTGAGCAGCTCGGTCAGTCAGATCGTGCTCGACGAGGGCGCCGAGGTGACGTGGCTGGTCGTCCAGGAGCAGCCGGAAACGGCGACGCATCTGGCGCAGTTCAAGGCCCATATCGGCAAGAATGCGAAACTGACGCTGTTCGTCATGAACGCCGGCGGCAAGCTCGTGCGCCAGGAGATCATGGTCAGGACGACTGGCGAAGGCGCCGATTTCAAGCTTCGCGGCATCAACCTTTTGGCCGGCGACACCCACACCGACGTGACCATGGTGCTCGACCACGCCGTGCCGCACACGACCTCTACGGAAGTGATCCGCAATGTGGTGACGGGCAAGGCGCGCGGTGTGTTCCAGGGCCGCATCAACGTCCATCAATATGCGCAGAAGACCAACGCCAAGATGGCCTGCAACACGCTGCTTTTGTCGGACGATGGCGAGTTCTCGACCAAGCCGGAGCTTGAAATCTTCGCCGACGACGTGATTTGCGGCCACGGCGCGACGGTCACCGAAATCGACCACGACCATCTGTTCTACCTGATGGCGCGCGGCGTCGACGAGAAAAGCGCGCGGGGGCTGCTCGTGAAGGCCTTCGTCGCGGAGGTGATCGAGGAACTGGAGGACGAAGCGATCGTCGAGGCGCTGGAAGCGCGGCTCGACGACTGGTTCGTGGCACACGGGTGACCTGATGAACGCTCCAGGCAAGATCGGAGATTTCTACGACGTCGAAGCGATCCGCCGCGATTTCCCGATCCTGTCGCGGGAAGTCTATGGCAAGCCGCTGGTCTATCTCGACAATGGCGCCTCGGCACAGAAGCCGCAGGCGGTGCTCGACGCCATCCAGCACGCCTATTCCCAGGAATATGCCAACGTCCATCGCGGCCTGCACTTCCTCTCCAATGCGGCGACCGACGCATATGAAAAGGCGCGGGAAACGGTGCGCCGTTTCCTCAACGCGCCGAGCACCGACAACATCGTCTTCACCTCGAACACGACGTCGGCCATCAATACCGTCGCCTATGGCTATGGCATGCCCAACATCGGCGAGGGCGACGAGATCGTGCTGTCGATCATGGAGCACCACTCTAACATCGTTCCCTGGCATTTCATCCGCGAGCGGCAGGGCGCGAAACTCGTTTGGGTGCCGGTCGACGATCTCGGCGTCTTCCACATCGAGGAATTCGAGAAGCGCCTGACCGACCGCACCAAGCTGGTCGCCATCACGCAGATGTCGAATGCGCTGGGCACGGTGACGCCGATCAAGGAGATCGTGCGCATTGCGCATTCGCGTGGAATTCCCGTGCTGGTCGACGGCAGCCAGAGCGCCGTGCATATGCCGATCGATGTGCAGGATCTCGACTGCGACTTCTTCGTCTTCACCGGCCACAAGGTCTACGGCCCCTCGGGCATCGGCGTGCTCTACGGCAAGAAGGACATTCTCGCTGGCATGCGGCCCTTCATGGGCGGCGGCGAGATGATCGAGGAGGTGACGGAAGACATCGTCACCTACAACGAGCCGCCCCACCGTTTCGAAGCCGGCACGCCGCCGATCGTCCAGGCGATCGGGCTGGGTGCTGCGCTCGACTATATGGAAAAAATCGGCCGCGAGCGCATCGCCGCGCATGAGGAAGATCTCAAGAATTACGCGCATGAGCGGCTGCGCGCCATCAATTCGCTGCGCATCTTCGGCGATGCGCCTGGCAAGGGCGCCATCATCTCGTTTGAACTGCAAGGCATTCATGCGCATGACGTGTCGATGGTGATCGACAGGCAGGGCGTTGCTGTCCGCGCCGGCACCCATTGCGCCCAGCCGCTGTTGAAACGGTTCGGCGTAACCTCCACATGCAGGGCATCGTTCGGCATGTATAATACCAGGGCCGAAGTCGACGCTTTGGCCGAGGCGCTCGAAAAAGCGCGCAAATTCTTCGGATGATGATTTTTTTGGGTGACGACCATGGATGATGCAAGCATCGCTGCCGAGACCATTCCGGAAACCGCGCCCAATGCGCTGGTTTCGGGATCGGCCATTCCAGCCGACGAGCTGGCGCGGCTGACCGACGACATCGTCTCGGCGCTGAAGACCGTCTACGATCCGGAAATCCCAGCCGATATCTACGAGCTCGGCCTGATCTACAAGATCGACATCGAGGACAATCGCTCGGTCAAGATCGACATGACGCTGACCGCTCCGGGCTGCCCGGTCGCCGGCGAAATGCCCGGCTGGGTGGAGAATGCCGTCGGCGCCGTCGAAGGCGTGTCCGGCGTCGAGGTCAACATGACTTTCGACCCGCCATGGTCGGCCGACCGCATGTCGGAAGAGGCGCAGGTGGCGGTGGGTTGGTACTAGCCCGACAGAGGCTGGTGCACTTGCGCCAGGGATAAAACTTCACCATTTTAGGTGAGGAATCATTCGGCAGGCCTTGAACCTGCATGGAATGGAAGGAAAAAGAATGGGACGCTTCGCCGTCATCACGATGACCGAAAAGGCCGCCGACCGGGTGCGCGAGATCGTCGCCACCCGCGACAACGCGCACGGCATCCGCCTCGGCATCAAGAAGGGCGGCTGCGCCGGCATGGAATATACGGTCGATCTGGTGACCGAGCCCAACACCAAGGACGACCATATCGAGCGCGATGGCGCGCATGTCTATGTGGCGCCCGAGGCAGCGCTATTCCTGTTCGGCACCGAGATGGATTTCGAGCAGACGACGCTTCGCACCGGCTTCACATTCCGCAATCCGAATCAGAGTTCGGCCTGCGGCTGCGGTGAGTCCGTCGAGTTGAAGCCGGCGGACCTCAAGGCGCTGGCAGAAGCACGCGCCTCGGCCTGATCTTCCAGCCCCGTAAGCGGCAGGGGTGATCGCATATGACTGGCTTGCGCTCTACGAATACCCCCACCCTTAATCCCTCCCCACAAGGGGGAGGGAGACTCGGTAGGCGCTGATTCCGCAAATCCCCGAGGTTTCGACGCCAAAAGGATGGCGCGCGGCAGCGTTCCCTCCCCCTTGTGGGGAGGGTTAGGGTGGGGGTCCTCTTCGTAAAAACCCATATGCAATCGCCCCGCCGTAAACGAGGTGAAGGACGCTAATCCACCCACATGCCCGTCCGCTTGTGCCAGTCGACGATCGATTCCTCGGGATAGACGTCGAAGACCTTGTCATGCTTGCCAACCTCCGGCTCCACCCAGTTCGCCTTGTATTTCAGCATCAGGTGCACCTTGCTTGGCGGAATGGGTAAATCGCTGTCGACCGCCGAGGCGAAGGGATGCACCAGTTCCGGCCATGTCGGGTCGTAGAGCCAAAGGGCCGCCCCGCATTTCTTGCAGAAATTGCGCTCGCCGGTCGAGATTTCGCAATGCGGATGCTCGTCGTCCTCGATCTCCGCCCGAAAGACGCCGAGGCTGCGCTTGCCCCTGATGTTCAGTGTTTCGTTGTTCGCACCGAGATTGATGGCAAACCCGCCGCCGCCCTGCTGCTTGCGGCAGATCGAGCAGTAGCACAGCATGAATGGCGCCGGCGTGTGGCTCTCCACCTCGAAACGCACGGCATTGCAGCGGCAGGACCCTTTGAGCAGGACGGGCATGGCGGGAAACTCCGATCGACCTCACACAACCTGTCAGCATGATTTTGGTTGCGGCGATGACAAGGCCAAACGCCGGTGACATGATCGCGGCATGGACAATGAACGCATCGCCGAACTGTTCGAGGGCCTCGGCCCTGTCAGCATCCGAAAACTGTTCGGCGGCAAGGGCATCTATTTCGACGGTGTCATCGTCGCCATCGTGCTGCGCGGTGAGTTGATGCTGAAGGCCGACGAGCAAAGCGCGCCCGAGTTCGAGGCCGCCGGCTGCACGCAATGGACCTATACCGGCTCGCGCCACGGCAAGCTGGTCGCCATGCCCTACTGGGGCGTTCCAGATAGCGCGTTTGATGATCCCGACGAGATGGCGGCCTGGGTACGGCGGGCCCATGAGGCGGGGCGGCGGGCGGGGAAGTGATGCCAGCCTTGGGACGGTCGAGGGACAGCACCCCCCTCTGGCCTGCCGGCCATCTCCCCCGCAAGGGGGGAGATTGGCGGTTTCACCGTCTGCCTGCTTTTTTCAACGTTGAAGATTGGCAGAGGCGTTGACGACATTCGATCTCCCCCCTTGCGGGGGAGATGTCCGGCAGGACAGAGGGGGGTGCTGTCCCGCCGACGTTGGCCTACAACGCCTTCGCAATCCGTGCCGCCAGCCGCGCGTTGTTTTCCACCAGCGCGATGTTGGTCTTCAGGCTCCGGCCGCCAGTCAGCTCGAGGATCTTTCCCAGCAGGAACGGCGTCACCGCCTTGCCGGTCACGTTCAGCGCCTCGGCGGCCTTCTGCGCGGCGTCAATATAGCCCGCCATCTCCTCAGCCGGGATTTCATGGTTTTCCGGCACAGGATTGGCGATCAGCATGCCGCCGGCGAGCCCCAGCGCTGCCCTCGTCTGGTAGAAATGCGCGATCTCTTCCGGCTCGTGCAAGGTCAGCGGCGCGCGGAACGGCGACTGTCGCGACCAGAAGGCGGGCATCGTCTCGCAGCCAAGGCCGATCACCGGCACGCCGCGCGTCTCCAGCACCTCCAGCGTCTTTTCGATGTCGAGGATGGCCTTGGCGCCGGCCGAGACGACGATGACCGGGGTGCGCGCCAGCTCGTCGAGATCGGCGGAAATGTCAAAACTCTTTTCGGCGCCCTTGTGCACGCCGCCAATGCCGCCGGTGGCGAACACTTTTATGCCGACCATATGCGCCGCGATCATCGTGGCGGCGACCGTGGTGCCACCGGTGCGCCCTTGCGCCACCGCAAAACCTAGGTCGGCGCGCGACAGCTTCATGGCGTCGCCCGTCATCGCCAGCGATTCGCGCTCGCCGTCCGAAAGCCCGATCTTTATGCGGCCGCCAACCACGGCGATCGTCGCCGGCACGGCGCCGCCATCGGTGATGATCTTTTCGACATCGGCCGCCATGGCGCCATTGTCGGGGTAGGGCATGCCATGGGTGATGATGGTGCTTTCCAGCGCCACCACCGGCCGCCCGGCAGCCAGGGCCTGCGCCACCGGCGCGTGGATGTCGATGAAGGGGCGGGCGGTCTCAGGGGTCATCAGGGTCTCCAATCCGGAATGCGGCGCGTCCGTCGGGACATCAGGCAACATCGTGGCACTATGAATTTGCCGGTCTCATGCCACTTCCCTGGCATCCGGCACAAGAGCCAACGCTTCCGCGAAGCCCGCCGCGGTGAACTCCGGGACGGCGTTGGCGCTTTCGATGGCAAGCGTCGCCCCGGCAATGCCTTCGCGCAGAGCTGCCCGCAGCGGCAGGCCACGCAGCAAGGCAGCAACCGTAGCGCCCGCCAGCGCATCGCCAGCGCCGGTGACGTCAGCGACCTTTCTTGGCGGCGGCGGCAGGATCGAGAAGGCGCTGGCTTCATCGAAGCCCAGCATGGGCTCGCTGCCCGCCGTCACCACGCCGCTGACAAGGCCGCTGCATCGCAACCCGTCGACGACCTCGCGCTCCGTGGCAGTCGCGGCGACGCCGGCCAGCACCATGGCCTCGCGCCGGTTCATGAAGACGAGCGAGAGCTCCTTCAGCACCGGTATCAGCCGCACCACCTTGGCCGGCGAGATGGCAATGGCGAAAATCGGCTTGCCCGCGGCGAGCGCCACCAGCCGTTCCAGCGCCGAAGAGGGCAGATTGGCGTCGCACAGGATCGCATCGGCGCCAGCGATCACCTCCCGCACCTTGGAGCGCCTGATCTGCTTGGGAAACGCCAAATCATAGAGCGCCATGTCGGCAAAGCCGACGATCAGCTCGCCCTCACTGTCGATCAGCGCCGTGTAGCTCGGCGTCGTGCGGTCGAGGAAGACCGCCGACAGGTCGGTAATGCCTGTCTCGGCAATGGCTCGCGAAACGGTGTCGGCAGCGGCATCGCCGCCGCGAACCGACATGAGCGACGCGGAGACGCCGCGCCGCACGGCGCTGCGCAAAGCGTTGAAGACGCCGCCGCCGACATCCTCGCGCATCGTGCCGGGATTGGAGGCAGCCGGCACGTAAGCGCCGGACACCTGGCCGCGCCGGTCGATATGGGCGCCGCCTACGGCCAGTATTTTCGTGGATTTCAGCATGTCGGCGATATGACCTTTGTTATTCCAGCCGCACAAGCGCTAGGCTGCGCGACGGAGCTTCGCATGCAAGGCGGCGATTCGGCAGATCGAAACAACCGAGCCGTCTGGCCCAACGTGTGGTGCATCCCTGATCGAATCCTTGGACAAAAAAAGAACAAATCCCGATATTGTTTGTTTTTCAGATATTTGACCCCTCTTGCCAAATGAGAACAAAAAAGGTACAAATAGGCAGGGATTACGGATTGTCCGGCCTTCATTGACGACCAAGGGGTGATGTATCATGGCTCAGAATTCTTTGCGGCTTGTAGAGGACAAGGCAGTGGACAAATCAAAGGCTCTGGATGCGGCGCTGTCGCAGATCGAGCGGGCTTTCGGCAAGGGCTCGATCATGCGGCTCGGCGCCAACGATCAGGTCGTCGAGATTGAAACGGTGCCGACCGGCTCGCTTGGCCTAGACATCGCGCTTGGTGTTGGTGGCTTGCCGCGCGGTCGCATCATCGAGATCTACGGGCCGGAAAGCTCGGGCAAGACGACGCTGGCGCTGCACACCGTGGCCGAAGCCCAGAAGAAGGGCGGCATCTGCGCCTTTGTCGATGCCGAGCATGCGCTCGATCCGGTCTATGCCCGCAAGCTTGGCGTCGATCTCGAAAACCTTCTGATCTCGCAGCCGGACACCGGTGAGCAGGCGCTGGAAATCTGCGACACGCTGGTGCGCTCCGGCGCCATCGACGTGCTGGTGGTCGATTCGGTCGCGGCGCTGACGCCACGCGCCGAAATCGAAGGCGAGATGGGCGATTCGCTGCCCGGCCTGCAGGCCCGCTTGATGAGCCAGGCGCTGCGCAAGCTGACCGCTTCGATCTCGCGCTCCAACACCATGGTCATCTTCATCAACCAGATCCGCATGAAGATCGGCGTCATGTTTGGTTCGCCCGAGACCACGACGGGCGGCAACGCGCTGAAATTCTACGCTTCGGTGCGTCTTGACATCCGCCGCATCGGCTCGATCAAAGACCGCGACGAGGTTGTCGGCAACCAGACCCGCGTCAAGGTGGTCAAGAACAAGCTGGCGCCGCCCTTCAAGGTGGTCGAATTTGACATCATGTTTGGTGAAGGCGTGTCCAAGACCGGCGAACTGGTCGATCTCGGGGTCAAGGCCGGTATTGTCGAGAAGTCTGGCGCCTGGTTTTCCTATAATTCGCAGCGTCTCGGCCAGGGCCGCGAAAATGCCAAGCTGTTCCTGCGTGACAATCCCGACACGGCACGCGAGATCGAGTTGTCGATCAGGCAGAATGCCGGGCTGATCGCCGAGAAATTCCTCGAGAATGGCGGCCCTGAGCGCGGCGAAGACGACGGTTTCGAGGAAGAATCCGGCGCCATGTAACAGCTTCGTGCGCGATGCCGGCCGGAGTTCGGCCATAATCGCGTTCTATTATCTCAGGCTTATGTAATTGAGTTCCGCGTTATTGCGTTTCGAAACCGCCGGCCCAGTGCCGGCGGTTTCGCGTTTTGGCGGCGAAAACAGGCCGGTTCGAATGGCCGGCAAAGGCCGTGGATTGGACCAATTCCGTGTTTCTGGACAGGGTGAGGCGCGGCGGCTAAAAGGCCAAGTCCTAATCTTCTAAAAACGCAGAGCCCATTTCCGCCGGTTTGCCGGCGGCTCTTCCGAAAAGGCAGCATTCATGAGTGGCGTGAACGAGATCCGGTCGACATTTCTCGACTACTTCCGCAAGGAGGGTCACGAGATCGTCGCGTCGAGCCCGCTGGTGCCGCGCAACGATCCGACACTGATGTTCACCAACGCCGGCATGGTGCAGTTCAAGAATGTCTTCACCGGTTTGGAGAAGCGGCCCTATTCGCGCGCGTCGACCGCCCAGAAGAGCGTGCGCGCCGGCGGCAAGCACAACGATCTCGACAATGTCGGCTACACGGCACGCCATCTGACCTTCTTCGAGATGCTCGGCAATTTCTCCTTCGGCGACTATTTCAAGGAGCGCGCCATCGAGCTTGCCTGGAACCTGATCACCAGGGAGTTCGGGCTGAACAAGGACAAGCTGCTGGTCACCGTCTATCACACGGACGACGAGGCGGCCGGTTTCTGGAAGAAGATCGCCGGGTTTTCCGACGACCGCATCATTCGCATCGCGACATCGGACAATTTCTGGGCGATGGGCGATACCGGACCCTGCGGGCCGTGCTCGGAGATCTTCATCGACCGCGGCGAGCACATCTGGGGTGGTCCTCCCGGCAGCCCGGAGGAAGATGGCGACCGTTTCCTGGAATTCTGGAACCTGGTGTTCATGCAGTATGAACAGGTGACGAAGGAGGAGCGGATCGACCTGCCGCGCCCCTCGATCGACACCGGCATGGGCCTGGAGCGCATGGCGTCCATCCTGCAAGGGGTGGAAAGCGTCTTCGAGACCGATCTGTTCCGCCACCTGATCGACGCCGCCTCGTCCGCGATCGGGCATGGTCCCGACAAGGAGACTGTCGCGTCCTACCGGGTCATTGCCGATCATCTGCGCTCGTCCTCCTTCCTGGTCGCCGATGGCGTGCTGCCTTCGAACGAAGGCCGTGGCTATGTCCTGCGTCGCATCATGCGCCGCGCCATGCGTCATGCGCAGTTGCTCGGTGCCAACGAACCGCTGATGTGGAAGCTGGTGCCGGCGCTGGTGCGCGAAATGGGTCAGGCCTATCCGGAACTGCTGCGCGGCGAACAGTTGATCACCGAGACGCTGAAGCTCGAGGAGACCAGGTTTCGCAAGACGCTGGTGCGCGGCCTCGGCCTGCTTTCGGAGGCGACCGAAACGCTTCATGCCGGCGACATGCTGGACGGCGAGACGGCCTTCAAGCTCTACGACACCTATGGCTTCCCGCTCGATCTGACGCAGGACGCGCTGCGCCAGCGCAGCATCTCTGTCGATCTTGCCGGCTTTACCAATGCGATGGAGCAGCAGAAGGCCGAGGCGCGCAAGCACTGGGCTGGGTCCGGCGACGCGGCGACCGAGACCATCTGGTTCTCCGTGCGCGAGAAGGCCGGCGCCACCGAGTTCCTCGGATATGAGACTGAAGCTGCCGAAGGCATCATCCAGGCGCTGGTCAGGGACGGCAAGACCGTCGACAGCGCCGGCAAGGGTGACGCAGTGGCGATCGTCGTCAACCAGACGCCGTTCTATGCCGAGTCCGGCGGCCAGATGGGCGACACCGGCGTTATTTCAGGCGAGGGCTTCTCGATCGAGGTTTCCGACACGCAGAAGAAGGCCGATGGGCTGTTCGTCCATGTCGGCAAGGTGGCCAGCGGCACGGTCAAGACCGGCGCCGCCGTCGAGCTCAAAGTGGACCATGCGCGCCGCTCCAGGTTGCGCGCCAACCATTCCGCGACGCATCTGATCCACGAGGCTCTGCGCGAGGTGCTGGGCAGCCATGTCGCGCAGAAGGGCTCGCTGGTGGCGCCCGAGCGCCTGCGCTTCGACATCTCGCACAACAAACCCATTTCATCAGAGGACCTCGAAGAGGTCGAGCGCATGGCCAACGAGATCGTCGTGCAGAACAGCCCGGTGTCCACGCGCCTGATGTCGGTCGACGATGCCATTGCCGAAGGCGCCATGGCGCTGTTTGGCGAGAAGTATGGTGACGAAGTGCGCGTCGTGTCCATGGGCACCGGGGTGCACGGCGCCAAGGCCAACCGGCCCTATTCGGTCGAGCTCTGCGGTGGCACGCATGTCCGGGCGACCGGCGATATCGGCCTGGTGCGTGTCGTGTCGGACAGCGCGGTCGCCGCCGGCGTGCGCCGCATCGAGGCGCTGACCGGCGAAGCCGCGCGCAAACATCTCGACGAGCAGGACCGGCGTTTGAAGGCGACGGCGGCCGTGCTCAAGATTTCGCCGGCCGATGTGCCGGCGCGCGTCGAGACGCTGCTCGAAGAGCGCAAGAAGCTCGAGAAGGAATTGACCGAGGCGCGCAAGAAGCTGGCGCTGGGCGGGGGATCGTCAGCCGATGCTCCAGCCGCCAATGAGACGGTCGCCGGTGTCGGCTTCCTCGGCAAGACGGTCTCCGGTGTCTCGCCGAAGGATTTGAAGCCGCTGGCCGATGCCGGCAAGAGCTCGCTCGGCTCCGGCGTCGTCGTCTTCGTCGGCGCCGGCGAAGACAACAAGGCAAGCGTCGTGGTGGCCGTCACCGACGACCTCATCGGCCGCTTCAGCGCCGTCGACCTTGTCCGCGTGGCCTCCGCCGCATTGGGCGGGCAGGGCGGCGGCGGGCGGCCCGACATGGCCCAGGCCGGTGGCCCCGACGCTTCCAAGGCCGATGATGCGATTGCAGCGGTGAGGGCGGCACTCGAAGCGGCGTAGGCAAGTGGGTTGAATTAGAGCAACGGTTGGAGGGCCAGCGCCCCCCTCTGTCCTGCCGGACATCTCCCCCACTTGGGGGGAAGATCGGACGTGGCGTCGGCTTTCGCCAATCTCCCACGTGGAAATAAAACCGCGCCGGAATAGGCGCCTTAGCGGACGCTGCCAATCTCCCCCCAAGTGGGGGAGATGTCCGGCAGGACAGAGGGGGGCGCTGTCCCGCAGGCCTCTCAAAACTTATCGCGGGCTTGTTCAGTCCGCACGAAGCTCGGCCGAGCCGCAATGCGCGCATACCAGTCCTGGATATCCGCGAACCGTGCCAACAGGCCTTGCCCTTCGGCGACATTGAGGAAATAGGCGATGATGGGTGCCGCGTGCAGGTCGGCCAGCGTGAGCTGGTCGCCGAGCAGCCACGGTCCGGGAGCCTTGAGTGAGGTAAGCACCCCGAGCACCGTTTCGGCCTGGCGCAGCCCGCTGGCGATCAGCGCCTCGTCGGGGGCCTCTTTCTCCAGCCGCTCAACGGCAACATCCCAGACCATCGCGCGATAGCCATAGGCGTCGAGCATGCCGATGATCTGGCCCATCCTGGCGCGGCCGCGCGCGTCGGCAGGCTGCAGCGTCGGCCCGTCGAACGCCTCCTCGACATAGCGCGCAATCGCGCTTGTCTCGAAGAGGCGAAACCCGTCATGCTCGAAGGCCGGGATGCGGCCGAACGGATGATGCTCGAAATACCAGGCGGGAACGCCCTCAGCGGCAAAGACATCGACCGGCACAAGCTCGTAGTCGATGCCTTTTTCCGCGAGGACGAGGCGGACGATGCGTAGATAGACGCTGTACTCCGCCCCGTAGACGATGGGCTTGCCCATCTTGCTTACTTGTCAGGCCATCGCCTTCTGCAGGTTCTCGTCGATCTTGTCGAGGAAACCGGTGGTCGAAAGCCAGGGCTGGTCGGGGCCGATCAAGAGCGACAGGTCCTTGGTCATAAAGCCGGACTCGACCGTCTGGATGCAGATTTTTTCCAGCGTTTCGGAGAAACGCTTCAGGTCGGCATTGTCGTCGAGCTTGGCGCGGTGCGCGAGGCCGCGCGTCCAGGCGAAGATCGAGGCGATCGAATTGGTCGAGGTTTCCTCGCCCTTCTGATGCTGGCGATAATGGCGGGTGACGGTGCCATGCGCGGCTTCGGCTTCCACGGTCTTGCCGTCCGGTGTCATCAGCACCGATGTCATCAGGCCGAGCGAGCCGAAACCCTGAGCAACCGTGTCGGACTGCACGTCACCGTCATAGTTCTTGCAGGCCCAGACATAGCCGCCCGACCATTTCAGGGCGGAGGCCACCATGTCGTCGATCAGGCGGTGCTCGTACCACAGCTTCTTCGACTTGAACTCGGCCTCGAATTCAGCCTCGTAGACCTCCTGGAAGATGTCCTTGAAGCGGCCGTCATAGGCCTTGAGGATAGTGTTCTTGGTCGACAGATAGACCGGATAGTTGCGCAGCAGGCCGTAGTTCAGCGAGGCGCGGGCAAACTCGCGGATCGACTCGTCGAGATTGTACATGGCCATGGCGACACCGGCGCCGGGCGCGTCGTACACATCGTGCTCGATCACCTGGCCGTCCTCACCGACGAATTTGATGGTCAGCTTGCCCTTGCCGGGGAAGCGGAAATCGGTGGCGCGGTACTGGTCGCCGAAGGCATGGCGGCCGACGATGATCGGCTTGGTCCAGCCGGGCACCAGGCGCGGCACGTTCTTCATGATGATCGGCTCGCGGAAGATGGTGCCGCCGAGGATGTTGCGGATGGTGCCGTTCGGCGACTTCCACATCTTCTTCAGCTTGAACTCCTCGACGCGCTGTTCGTCGGGCGTGATCGTCGCGCATTTCACGCCGACGCCGTGTTTCTTGATGGCGTTGGCCGAATCGATGGTCACCTGGTCGTTGGTGGCGTCGCGATGCTCGATGCCGAGGTCGTAATATTCAAGCTTGAGGTCGAGATAAGGGTGGATCAGCTTGTCCTTGATGAACTGCCAGATGATGCGGGTCATCTCGTCGCCGTCGAGTTCGACGACCGGGTTCGCCACCTTGATCTTCGCCATGGAAAGAATGCCTCGTTGCTGGGATATGGGACGGCCTTGCCCGCGTGGCGTTGGGCCGGGAGATGTCGCCCGTATATCAAAGCGCTTTTGGCCACGCAAACGGCGATCGGTCACGAATTGGAGGCCAGAGCCGTCGTCATTTGCGAATGCTTCATTTTCCCGGCCGAATATGGCAGGGACGCTGAAATGCCGCAAACAGCAGTTCATTGACAATCATGCCCGTCATCAAAGATCCCGATAGCATTGCAGTCGCCGGCCCGGCGATCATCCTCGTCGAGCCGCAGCTTGGCGAGAACATCGGCATGGTCGCGCGCGCCATGGCCAATTTCGGTCTGTCGGAGCTGCGCCTGGTCAACCCGCGTGATGGTTGGCCGAGCGAGAAGGCACGCGCGGCGGCCAGCCGCGCCGACCATGTCATCGACGCCGTGAGAGTGTTCGACGACCTGGCCTCGGCGCTCGCCGACTTGAATTTTGTCTTCGCAACCACGGCCAGGCAGCGCGACGGCTTCAAATCCGTGCGCGGGCCGGTGGAGGCGGGCAGGATGCTTCGGACCCATCATGCAATGGGACAACGCACTGGCATCCTGTTCGGACGCGAACGCTTCGGCCTCTACAATGACGAGGTCGGCTTGGCCGACGAGATCGTCACTTTCCCGGTCGATCCCGATTTCTCCTCGCTCAACATCGCCCAGGCCGCGCTGCTGATGTCCTATGAATGGATGAAGTCCGGCCTGGAAGATGAGACCAAGACCAATTTCTCCGGCCCGGACATGAAGCCGGCAAGCAAGGAAGAATTGCACGGCCTGTTTGCGTATCTGGAAGGCGCATTGGAAGCGCGCGGCTATTTCCGGCCGGCGCCGAAGAAGCCGAAAATGGTCGACAATCTGCGCGCGGTGCTCACACGCCCCGGCTTTGCCGAACCGGAGCTCAAGGTGCTGCGCGGCATCATCTCGTCGCTCGACAGGTTTTCTCCGGCGATGCCGCGCGGCGACGGGTCCCCTGGCGACGATCCGCGGCGCTTGCCCGCGGCCGCCGCGCGTGCCCGCAAGGCGGAGGCGGCGCGCCTTGCCGACACCGGCAAGGACGATGACATACCGCCGCTTGGCGGAAAAGGAACCGACAATGACTGAGCGGCCGATCCTGATGTTCGATTCGGGCATCGGCGGGCTTACCGTGCTGCGCGAGGCACGCGTGCTGATGCCCGACCGCCGCTTCATCTATGTCGCCGACGACGCTGCGTTTCCCTACGGCGCTTGGGAAGAGCCGGCGCTGAGGGCGCATATACTCGAATTGTTCGGCAAACTGCTGGAGCGCTTTGCGCCGGCCATTTCCGTCATCGCCTGCAACACCGCCTCGACGTTGGTGATCGATGCGTTGCGCGATAGATTTCCCGAGCATCCTTTCGTCGGCATGGTGCCTGCGATCAAGCCGGCGGCGGAACGCACGCGCTCAGGGCTGGTTTCGGTGCTGGCGACGCCTGGCACCGTCAAGCGCCAATACACGCGCGACCTGATCAGCAAATGGGCGCAGAAATGCCATGTCCGCCTGGTCGGCAGCGACAGGCTGGCGGGACTGGCTGAGATCTACATGCGTGAGGGCTTCGTCGATGAAGAAGCCGTGCGCACCGAGATTACGCCGTGCTTCGTCGAACATGATGCGCTGCGTACGGATATCGTCGTGCTCGCCTGCACACACTACCCCTTTCTGGCCAATCGCATGCGCAAGACGGCGCCCTGGCCGGTCGATTGGCTCGACCCCGCTGAAGCGATCGCGCGCCGGGCGCTGTCGCTTCTCGCCGACATCGATCCGAGCGGTCGTGGCGAGATGCTGCCTGAAGGCCCCGACCTTGCCGTCTTCACATCGAAAAGAGCCGATTTTCCGACCCGTCGCCTAATACAGGGCTTCGGGCTGGCGATGTCGTGATTCCGAAGCGGAACATCACGGCAGTCGTTGCGTTTTTCTCCAGATTCTAACGGGAGAAAGAGCCATGCCAGCCACCTCGAAAGCCCAGCAGAAAGCCGCCGGCGCGGCTCTGTCGGCCAAGCGCGGCGAGACCAAGAAGAGCGAACTCCAGGGCGCTTCCAAGGGAATGTACGAATCGATGAGCGAAAAGCAGCTCGAGGAATTCGCCGAGACGAAGCGCAAGGGCCTGCCGGAGAAGAAGTCGAAAGACTAAGGGTTAAGCATCCGGAATCAAAGAGCCCGCGGCCAAGACCGCGGGCTTTGAAATGATATCGGCCGCCTGAGACCGGATAGGAGCCTACCAGCGCCCGCTGCAGCGCTTGATCTTGTAGCGTATGACCTTCTTGTGGCCGTGCCGCCAGATAACCTTCTTCTTGATCACGATGCGGCAAGCCTGGTGATGCCGGTGTCCTTGCCAATGCCTGGCCTCCGCCGGCTCCGGTGTCAGGACCGCCATGGATCCCGCCAACACAGCGGCTCCTGTCAGGGTAAGGAAGAATTTCTTCATGCGAATGTAGCTCCTCTGCTCCGGTCCCTTCCTGATGCCGCTGGCGCAACCTCCCGCCACATCCGGCACTGCACTCAACCCAGAGACGCTATATCGTCGCCATGGCCTACGCCAGCCACAAGCTTGACACCGGTTAAATCTCCGTTTAATCAGCGCCCCAACACCGGGCCGCAATGCCCGGTGGTTTTCTTTATGTGCGCAAGATGCGTGGAAATCCAATTCTACTATCTTGTTTGAACTGACGTGTCCCGTGGGTTTTCCGCCGCGTTGCGTGGGAAAACCCTGTCAGGTCTCGAAAACGGAGGCCAGAGGAGGGCGCGTTTCCTTCACCCGGACCATGAGGTTCCGGGTGTATTGTTTTGAAAAGGGAATGCGATGAGCAAGCGCGAATCCGCGAAGTACAAGATCGACCGCCGTCTCGGCGAAAATATCTGGGGCCGCCCGAAGTCCCCGGTCAACAAGCGTGAATACGGTCCTGGCCAGCATGGCCAGCGCCGCAAGGGCAAGCTTTCCGATTTCGGCCTGCAGCTGCGCGCCAAGCAGAAGCTGAAGGGTCACTATGGCGATGTTTCGGAAAAGCAGTTCCGCAAGGTCTATGAAGAGGCTGACCGCCGCAAGGGCGACACCTCGGAGAACCTGATCGGCCTGCTCGAATCGCGTCTCGACGCGGTCGTCTACCGCGCCAAGTTCGTGCCGACCATTTTCGCCGCCCGTCAGTTCGTCAACCACGGCCACGTCAACGTCAACGGCAAGCGTGTCAATATCGGCTCGTATCGCTGCAAGCCGGGCGATGTCGTCGAAGTGCGCGAAAAGTCCAAGCAGCTGGTCATCGTTCTGGAAGCGGTCGGTCTCGCCGAGCGCGACGTGCCGGACTACATCGAAGCCGATCACAACAAGATGGTCGCGACCTTCTCGCGCATCCCTGGCCTTGCGGACGTTCCGTTCGCCGTGCAGATGGAACCGAACCTGGTCGTCGAATTCTATTCGCGCTAAAACGAGCGCGTTCTGCGATACCAAGCAAAGGCCGCCCGTCGAGGCGGCCTTTTCTTTGTCGGTCATGTCCGCTAATCCGGCGCTCTGGGCCACTGAAAGCGACATGCCATGAACATGCTTCCAGACATCGAACCGATCGCCGACAGCGAAGGCGGCTTCCATCCGCTGTTCGCCGACGTGCCGTCCTCGGTCGAATTCAACAAATTGCGCAAGCGGCTGCTGCGGCTGACCCGGCAGGCGATCGAGGATTTCACGATGGTGAAGCCCGGCCAGCGCTGGCTCGTTGCCCTGTCTGGCGGCAAGGATTCCTACGGCCTGCTCGCGGTGCTGCTCGACCTCAAATGGCGCGGGCTCTTGCCGGTCGATCTTCTGGCCTGCAATCTCGACCAGGGCCAGCCGAATTTCCCCAAACATATCCTGCCGGACTATCTCGACAGATACGCCATCCCGCATCGCATCGAGTATCAGGACACCTATTCCGTCGTCACCGACAAGCTGCCTGCGGGCAGCACCTATTGCTCGCTCTGCTCGCGCCTCAGGCGGGGCCATCTCTACCGCATTGCGCGCGAGGAGGGGTGCTCGGCGCTTGTGCTCGGTCACCATCGTGAGGACATTCTCGAAACCTTCTTCATGAACCTGTTCCATGGCGGCCGTCTCGCCGCCATGCCGCCAAAACTGCTCAGCGACGAGGGCGACGTCATGGTGCTGCGGCCATTGAGCTACTGCGCCGAGGCCGATCTGGAAAAATTCGCCGCCGCCATGCATTTCCCGATCATTCCCTGCGATCTCTGCGGCAGCCAGGAAGGTCTTCAGCGCAACGCCATGAAGGCGATGCTCGAGGACCTGGAAAAGCGCATGCCGGGCCGCAAGGATACGATGCTGCGCGCGCTGTCGAACAGCAGGCCATCGCATCTGCTCGACAGAAAGCTGTTCGACTTCGCTGCGCTCAATGAGACCCTCAGCACAAGGCAAGATATTTCCGATGACATTTGACGACACCGCGATCGACTGGCTGGCCGGCATTCTGGCCGAGGCGGCGCTGACCGAGATCATGCCGCGCTTTCGCCGGCTTGGTGAGGGCGACATCCGCCAGAAGACGTCGGCTGCCGACCTTGTGACCGAAGCCGACGTCAATGCCGAGCGGCTGATCGCCGCGCGGCTGCGCGAGCGCTATCCCCAGGCGATGATCGTCGGCGAGGAGGCCTGTTCCGACAATCCGGCACTGCTCGATGGTCTGGGCGATGCCGATCTGGCCTTCGTCATCGATCCGGTCGACGGCACTTTCAACTTCGCCTCCGGCGTGCCGCTGTTCGGCGTCATGCTGGCGGTCGTGGTCCAGGGCGAGACGGTTGCCGGCATCATCCACGATCCCGTCGGCAAGGACTGGCTGATCAGTGCCAGGGGCGCTGGCAGCCATATCCGGCATGCGCATGGCAGCCTGGAGAAGGTGCATGTCGCGGCACCTGCGCCGATCGCGCAGATGACCGGCTCCGTCTCCTGGCAATATATGGCCGAGCCGGAGCGGTCGCGGCTGGCGCGCAACCAGACGAAGATCCTGTCGCAATTCGCCTATCGCTGCGCCGCGCACGAATACCGCCTGTTGGCGAGCGGCCATGCCCACTTCGTCGTCTACAACAAGCTGATGCCGTGGGATCATCTGGCCGGCGTGCTGATCCATGCCGAGGCCGGCGGCCACGCGGCGCGCTTCGACGGCAGCACCTATCTGCCCTCGCATCTCGGCGGCGGCCTGCTTGTCGCGCCCGATCGCGAAAGCTGGGACGAATTGCGCCGCGAACTCTGGGCGCAATAGGATTAATTGCTGCGTTAGCCGAAGGAGCGATGCTATCTTACGCAAATCCGGAGGCTCTCGAATGAAACCTCGGTTCGCATTTGTCGCCACGGCTCTTGCCGCCGTCTTGTTTGCCAGTTCCCAGGAAGCAACATCGCAAGAGCGCAGCTGTCGCAGTCCCGATCCCGTCGATACGATAAAGGAGATGTCGGACGCGATCTATGCCTGCTGGAAGCCGCCACCCGGAACCGCGGGCATGTCCCTCACGTTGCGGTTCTCGCTTCGCCGCGACGGCACATTGATCGGCAAGCCTCGCGCCACATATTCCGATCTGGGCGCCGATGCCCAGCTCAGCCGGGCCTTCGTGGCCTCAATCCTCAAGGCACTGGATGAAGCTCTGCCATTGCCCTTTTCGCACAGCATGGGTGGAGCAATCGCGGGGCGCATGCTTGCTCCTCGATTCACGGCAGCTCTTGAAGGTGCCTCCTAATGCAAGTCGGTGATGTGCCCTGAAACGGGCGGGTTCTGTGGCTGGAACATCTTGCCGCGCTCGGCGATGAAGATCATCAGCAGCGCCGCGACCGAGACGCTGCAGAAGCCGGCGGCCAGCGGCGTCACCGTGCCGTTGAAGGCCTGGCCGATCAGCGTGCCGAGAATGCCGCCGAGAAACGTCTGCATGAAACCGAGGATCGACGACGCCGTGCCGGCCAGTTGGCCGAGCGGCTCCATGGCCAGCGCGTTGAAGTTCGCGCCGAGCGCACCGAACGGAAGCATGGCGCAGGCAAAGAAGGTGATGAACAGCCAGAGCGGCATCTTCATTTCCAGCGAAACGACCAGCCAGGCAAGGCTGATGACCAGGAACAGCAGCAGCGCGCTCTGCGACAGGCGGCGCATGCCAATACGGCCGACAAGGCGCGAATTCAGAAAGTTGGAGAAGGCGAGCACGCCCGCAACCCCGGCGAAGATGACCGGGAACATCTCGCCGACATGGAAGATGTCCACATAGATCTGCTGCGCCGAAGCGATGAAGCCGAACATGGCGCCGAAGATGAAGGTGCTGGCGAAGGCATAGCAGATCGCAATGCGGTTGGTGAGCACGATGCGAAACCCACCGACAATGGAGTTCACGGTCAGCGGCCGGCGATGTTCGGGATGCAGCGTTTCAGGCAGGCGCAGCAGCGACCAGGCCGAGACGAGGAGCGCACCGACGGCCATGGTGACAAAGATCCAATGCCAGGTCGCAAACAGCATGATGAACTGGCCAATGCCGGGAGCAATGACCGGTATCGCCATGAACACCATGAAGATCAGCGACATCACCTCGGCCATGCGCCGGCCGTCGAACGTATCGCGCACGATCGAGACGGCGATGACGGGGGTGGCGGCCGCACCGATGCCTTGCACGGCCCGGCACAGCAGAAGTGTTTCAAAGCTTGGCGCAATGGCGGCAGCCGCCGCCGCGGCGACATAAATCACCAGCCCGGCGACCAGCGGTGCGCGACGCCCGAAGCGATCCGAGATCGGCCCGAAGAACAACTGTCCGCCGCCGAAGCCCAGAATGTAGGCCGTTATGACGTACTGCCGGTGGTTTTCATTTTCGACGCCGAGCGAGGCGCCGATCTGCTGCAGCGCGGGCAGCATGATATCGATGGCCAGCGAGTTCAGCGCCATCAGCGCCGCGCATAGGGCTATGAACTCCGAGCGCGGAATGGGCAGTTTGCTTGCCGATTGCGGCTCTGGTTTTGACTGGTCCACGGCAAGTCCGATCTTTCAAACGAAAATGCGCCGGCGGGCCGGCGCATTGGCTCGTCTTGGTCCTGGGTTCAGGACATGAAAATTGCCGAGGTGGGCTGCTCCCGGCGCCTTTGTGCATGACCCCGAAAATCAAAATCAACCTTCGGATGGCAATATGCACAAACAGAAATCAGGCGGCGCCTTTGACGCTGACGCCCTTCTCGACGAGGAATGTCTGCAACTCACCGGCCTGGAACATCTCGCGGATGATATCGCAGCCGCCGACGAATTCGCCCTTGACGTAGAGCTGAGGGATCGTCGGCCAGTTGGAATATTCCTTGATGCCCTGGCGCAGTTCAGCCGAGTCCAGAACGTTCACGCCTTTGTAGTCGGCGCCGATATAGTCGAGGATCTGGACGACCTGGCCGGAAAATCCGCATTGCGGGAAACCGGGCGTGCCCTTCATGAAAAGGACGACGTCGTTGCCCTTCACTTCATTGTCGATGTAGTCGTTGATACCGCTCATGGAAAATCCTTTCCCGCCTGTGGGAGTCAGGCTCGAAACATATCCCTTCAAATAAACCCAACGATTGCTCGAAACAAGACGTTAGCCGTGCCGTGGCTGAAATGGCGCAAAGGATGAGCCGTGTTGGGCCAAGCGGTTCTCTCGACACTGATCCGCGTGGTTGCGGTTGTTCCGGTGCGGCTCAGTCAGGAACGCTGGTCTGCAGCGCCAGTGCGTGCAGCACGCCACCCATATTTCCTTTCAGCGCGTCATAGACCATCTGGTGCTGCTGCACGCGGCTTTTCCCTCGAAAGCTCTCGGCCACCACCTCGGCCGCATAATGGTCGCCGTCGCCGGCGAGATCGCGGATCGTCACCTTGGCGTCCGGAATGCCGTCCTTGATCAGTTTTTCGATGTCGTGGGCATCCATTGCCATGGCAAAATCCTGTTTCGAGCGGCCGGCAGCCGGCCATAAGATGAGAGTCGGGCGAGCCTAAAGCCTTTCCGGTCCGGATTGAAGCCGTTCTGTCCCACCAACGGCAAGACGGTTCGATGGCTTCAGAGAAAGACTAGACCGGTGGGCTTGCTTCATTCTCGGCAACGTCCTCGCGTGTCGAGAAAGCACGGCCAAGGCTGAAGGCAAGTACATAGAGCGGCAAGTTGAGCACGAGGCTGACAATGGGAAGATAGCTCGTCATTTGCCAAGCCGGCGAGAAGAACGCCTGGCCGTAGCCGTCGCAGGTCAACGACGAGCCGTACTCCCACAACGCGCCTACGACCACCGCGCTGGCAAAAAGCTTGATGCAGGTGACAATGTGCCTTGCCCGTGCCGGATCCGGCGCCAGGCGGTCCCACAGAACCAGGCAGACGATCGGGACCGCGTAGACGAGATTCTGCGCGATGAGCATGGGGATGGCGCCATTGGCCGCGGCAAGGAACTCCGCGCGCGTTTCCAGCCGCATGCATACCTCGCTTGAGGTTGTCGACAGCAGGAAAAAGACGAACGGTCCCAGGAACCAGAAGAAGAACAACGACGGCCAGAAGACGACTGCAAGCAGCGCCCGGGCAGCCAGTTTCCTGTGATTGATCATGAGTTTCCCGAAAAACCGTTCCCACTTTTCGGGATCATGCTCTCGTCAACTGGCCTGGTCCATGAAGCGGGGGAACCAGCCTTCGTGCGCCGCGGAGAGTTCGCTGACCGGGATTGCCCTGGCGTCGCCAAGCTTCAGCGCGTTGCCCCCGGTCGAGCCGATCCACGGCGCGAAGATGCCGAGTTCGCCCTGCTGCTTGCGAATGGCGTCCCATTCGTCACCATGCGGATCGATCGACAGCGTCAGGAGATAACGGCCCTGATCCTCGCCGAACCAGACCGGGATCGGGTCGGTGCCGACAAGCCCGGGAACGGCGGCGCCGATTCCGGACGCCATCGCCATCTCGGCAAGTGCAACGGCGACACCGCCATCGGAAACGTCGTGCGCCGCCGTGACGATGCCGGAGGCGATGAGCGCTCGCACATGGTCGCCGACGCGTTTTTCGTGATCGAGATCGACCGGCGGCGGCGGGCCATCCGTGCGGCCGTGTACGTCCCTGAAATAGACCGATTGGCCAAGATGCGTTCCCCAGGACGCCGGTGCGCCGACCAGCAGGATCATCTGGCCCTCGGCCGCAAAGCCGATCCGCACCATCTTCGACCAATCGGCGATCAGCCCGACGCCGCCTATGGTCGGGGTTGGCAGGATGCCTTGGCCGTTGGTCTCGTTGTAGAGCGAGACATTGCCGGAGACGATCGGGAATCCGAGCGCACGGCAGGCGTCGCCTATGCCTTTCACCGCGCCGACCAGCTGGCCCATGATCTCAGGCCGTTCCGGGTTGCCGAAATTGAGGTTGTCGGTTGCGGCCAGCGGCAGAGCGCCGGTGGCGGTCAAATTGCGCCAGCATTCGGCCACCGCCTGCTTGCCGCCCTCATAGGGGTCGGCCTCGCAATAGCGCGGCGTCACGTCGGAGGAGAAGGCGAGCGCCTTGGTCGCATGGCCTTCGACCCGGACCACGCCGGCATCGCCGCCTGGAAGCTGCAGCGAATTGCCCTGGATCAACGTGTCATACTGTTCCCACACCCAGCGCCGCGAAGACAGGTCGGGCCCGCCGAGCAGCTTCAGCAGCGCGTCTGCAACGTCGGCTTGCGGAATGTCATTGGCGGCCAGCGGCGCCGGCTTTTTCGGTTCGGTCCACGGCCGATCATATTCCGGAGCCTTGTCGCCAAGATCCTTGATCGGCAGGTTGGCGACCTCGTCGCCCTGGTGCAGAACGCGGAAGCGCAGATCGTCGGTGGTCTTGCCGACGATGGCGAAATCGAGCCCCCATTTGTGGAAGATCGCCTCGGCTTCCTTTTCCTTTTCCGGGCGCAGCACCATCAGCATGCGCTCCTGGCTTTCCGAAAGCATCATTTCGTAGGCGCTCATGCGCTCTTCGCGCACAGGAACCTTGTCGAGATCGAGCTCGATTCCGAGGTCGCCCTTGGCGCCCATTTCGACCGCCGAGCAGGTGAGGCCGGCGGCACCCATGTCCTGGATGGCGATGACGGCGCCCGAGGCCATCAGTTCGAGGCTGGCTTCCAGCAGGCATTTTTCGGTGAAGGGATCGCCGACCTGCACTGTCGGGCGCTTCTCATCGATTTTGTCGTCGAATTCGGCCGAAGCCATGGTGGCGCCGCCGACGCCGTCGCGGCCAGTCTTGGCGCCGAGATAGACGACCGGCAGGCCGACGCCCTTGGCTTCCGACAGGAAGATCGCATCGGTTTTGGCAAGGCCCGCCGCAAAGGCGTTGACCAGGATGTTGCCATTGTAGCGGGCGTCGAAATTGACCTCGCCGCCGACTGTCGGCACGCCGAAGGCGTTGCCATAGCCGCCGACGCCGGAAACCACGCCTGAAACGAGGTGCCGGGTCTTGGGATGGTCAGGCGAGCCGAAGCGCAGCGCATTCATCGCCGCGATCGGCCGCGCGCCCATGGTGAAGACGTCGCGCAATATGCCGCCGACGCCGGTCGCCGCGCCTTGGTAGGGCTCGATATAGGACGGGTGGTTGTGGCTCTCCATCTTGAAGACGACGCAGTCGCCGTCGCCGATGTCGACCACGCCGGCATTCTCGCCCGGCCCCTGGATGACTTGCGGACCGGTGGTCGGCAGCGTGCGCAGCCACTTCTTCGAGGATTTGTAGGAGCAGTGCTCATTCCACATCGCCGAGAAGATGCCGAGTTCGGTGAAGCTCGGCTCGCGCCCGACGAGGTCGAGGATGCGCTGATACTCGTCGGGCTTGAGCCCGTGTGAGGCAATGAGCTCGGGGGTGATCGGCACGGAATTGGAAATGGTCATGGGCGGCGATTTATATCCGGGACGTTGGGATTTTGAGTCCCGTCTTATCGCAAGCCTCGCGGCCGATACACCCATGGATCGACGAAAAACGACGGAAAACCGGACAAAGCCACGCAGTGTCAGGAGAAGCTGTCGTAGCCGGCGCGGCCTTCATCGAGAAGTCGCCGGATCGCCGCGACGCCTTCGGCTATGTCCTCGCGCTGTCTCGGCTGCGAAACGCCAAAGCGGACGCCATGGAAAACCTGCTCGGAGCGGCCGGCCTTGAACTCGTCCTCATCGTCGATCAGCACGCCGTGCTCAAGGCAGGCGTTCTTGAAGGTGCCGGAAAGCCAGGGGTCGGGCAGGGTCAGCCAGACAAAGGGCACCCTGTCATGCGACTTGAATGCGAAGCCGGCCAAAGTCTCGCGCACGATGGCGATGCGGGCGCCGATTTCGGCGATGCTGCGCTTGCGTATCTCATCCGCCTGACCTGACAGCACCAGCCTTGTATTCACCTCCGCCAGCAGGAAGGGCATGCCGCCGGTCATCATCTTGTGAGCGACACGGATGCGGTGGCGGTAGGCGGGCGGGCAAGAAAGCCAGCCGCCGCGTACACCGGCTGCGACCGACTTCGACAGGCCGCCCGCGACAATGGTGCGTTCAGGCGCATACTCGGCCAGCAATGGTGTCGGGTCATCGGTCAGATTGCCATAGAGGTCGTCCTCGATGAGGACTACGTTGTATTCGCGTGCGACATGGGCGATCGCCTCGCGGCGCGCCGCCGACAAGGTGGCCAGCGTCGGATTCTGCGCAGTCGGCATCAGGAAGATCATCTTGGGATGCTTTTGCGCGCAGACGCGCTCGAAATCCTGCGGATCGATGCCTTCCTCGTCCGATGCCACCAGCGCGGTGCGCCTGCCGATCAGGCCGGCACTGCGGGAAATCTGCGAGTAGGTGAGGTGCTCGAAGGCAACATGGTCGCCAGGCATGGTGAGCGCCGCGATTGCCGCCATCACCGCCGCATGGGTGCCGAGCGTGGGAACGATGGTGTCGGCACTCGGACGAAACGAATTGCGCGCCAACCAGCGGGCGCCGGCTTCGTACCAGCGGTCGGGAAAATCCCGCGTGTAGCTTGAAATCTCATGTGGATGGTCCTGCGCCGTGCGCGACAGGACACCGGCGACGATGTCGCCCTGGCCGATATCGGGTGCTGCGGTGCTGTCGAAACGCAGCTTGCCTTTAGGCGCATCGATATAGCGTGTGCCTTCGCCGCCGACGTCCGGAGCCGGAAAATCCGGCTTCGCGCGCTGGCCGAGCACATAGGTTCCACGCCCGACTTCGCCGCTCACCAGCCCACGCTCGCGCAGCAATTGATAGGCCCGGCCGACCGTGCCGACGGTGGTGCCGATGTCGTAGGCGAGGTCGCGTTGCGGCGGCAGCTTTGCGCCGGCATCGATCACCCCCCGGTCGATGTCCGTTTCGATGGAATCCGCAAGCCGCTGATACAGCGGGCCGGAGCCGGTGGTGAGGTCGGGGAGCCAATTTGTCATGGTGACAATTTTCTATATTGCACCCATACATGAGTCAATACATATCAGATGCGTGCCAAAAAGGGTACAATTTGGAATTCTGGTAGAAAGAAAATGAATACAATCGCCACAATCCGTCATTCGAGCGCCGAGTTATCGGGCCAAGCGACACGTCCATCGGACCGGAGCGGCTTTGTCAGCCGTCTGGTGCGTCTGGTCGGATCGCTGGCGAGATGGATCGACAGCCTGCTGGATCGCCGCCGCAGCCGGCTGGCGCTGCTGGAAATGACCGATGATCAGCTCAAGGATATCGGCGTCTCGCGCTGCGATGCCCACCGTGAGGGCATCAGGCCGTTCTGGGACTGAAAGCTAGCGGAGTTTTGATGCCCTGATGCGTGCAATGCCATGGTCCGCAAGGACGGCGACCACGCACAGCACGAGAAAAAGTCCGGTGATGGCCAGCGCCGAGATGGCAACGCTGGGCGCACCGTTCTTGGCGACGTCAAGGAAGGGATAGGGCACCTCGCCGGCAAGCGGTGCCCGTACCAGCGCATAGATCAGATAGGCGACGGGATAGAGCATCCACCAGGAAATGTCGCTCCAGCGCGTCCTGCCGTCAGCGCCCGATATCAACCACCACAGCACGAAGAGCACCGGCGTCACATAATGCAGCAGGACGTCGCAGAGCAGGAACAGCCCCTGCGGCTGCCAGAGTTGTGCCAGGACCGTTGCGTAGATGATGAAGACCAGCGCGATCGAAACCGCAACGCCGGTGCGCATCCGCGCGCCTGCAACGGCCGGCAGCCAGGCATAGAAGGTGGGTGACAGCAGCGACGTGTACACCAGCACCGCGCCGATGTTGGTCAGGATGGTGAAGAAGCTGAAGACGAAAATGATTGAGCCAAGCAGGCTGCGGCCGGCTTCCATCGATGCCGGAATGCTGATGCAGAACTGCAGGATGAGCCCGGCCAGACCGATGACCAGACCCGCGATCTGCAGGAACCGGCCCACGGGCTAGGCCGTCGCGGCGCAGGCCGGATTGCCGGCCTGCCAACGGGCGATGTCCGAGCCGATGCGGGCGCCGAGCGGATCGTTCATCAGCGGTCCGAAGACGTCGACGCGGCTAGAATTGCCTTGCGCTTGCACGACGAGCAAAGGTTTGCCGCCATAGTGCTTGGCCGGCACCAGCAGGAAACGCGGCGTGCCGCTGAACGAATTCAGCTCATTGGCCATCTGGTACGGTTTGAAGGCTGGGTCCTTGCTGGCGATCCAGCATTTGTGGGCAGCGATCGCCACTTGTTCCATGGCCAGCAGCGCAGCACTTTTGCCTGAGGGAACAGGCGTGCTCTTTGGCGTCGACTGGCAGGATGCCAGCACAAAGCCCGCCGCGGCGACCAGCGCGATCGTCTTCGACTTGATCAAGCGGCACCCATCTCAAGCTCGGAAAGAAAAATCTTCAAACCATCGGTCATCTCGCCCCACACCCGCGACAATGCCGGGTGTTGCGAGGCGATCTGCTGGTAGGCGTCGAATTTCGGATAGGCGTCGAGCAGGTCGTGGCGTCCCGTCATAACGCGAAAATTGTTGAAGATGAACCGCGTCGGCGTCAGCCAGGCATCGGCGAAACTAATGTCGTCGCCGAGTGCGAAGGGCCCTTGCGCCATGCGGGCCTCGATCGCCGCCAGTCCATGATGTAGGCGGGCGAACTGGGCGTCGATCTCGGCATTGTTTCGCTTCGGCACGGAATGAAGCTCGAAAAGCTTCATCATCGGTGTCAGCACATCGAGATCGGTGATGCGGGCGAACATACGCACCAGCGCGCGGTCCTTGGAATCGGGCGGCAGCAGCGCCGGTTCCGGGAACCGTTCCTCGAGATATTCGGCGATGACCACCGATTCGACGATGGTTTCGCCCGAGCCGGTGATCAGAACCGGAATCCGGTTCATCGGTGAGATGGCGCGAAACTCTTCCGGGATGGGGAAACCGGGCGGCGGCGCGATGATCTTGAGTGGTACGTCCTTGATGTAGGCCAGTGCCCGCACGATCGACGAGTAGGGCGACAACGGCCGCGAATAGAGTTTCATGACCGTCTCTCTCCCCAATGAACCAGACTTGCTCCAAAGAGACAGGAATGTCCGGCTGTTTTCAAGCTGTTCGCTTCGATATCGTCAGGCGGCGATGCCGAGGGCGCTCTCGAACAGTCCGCGGCCGTCGGTGCCGCCATGGGCTGCTTCGATCAGGTTTTCCGGGTGCGGCATCAGCCCGAGCACATTGCCTTGGCTGTTGACGATGCCGGCAATGTCGTTGATCGAGCCGTTGGGGTTGGTGCCCTCCGCATAGCGGAACACCACCTGGCCTTCGCCTTCGAGACGGGCAAGCGTGTCGGCGTCGGCGAAATAATTGCCGTCATGATGCGCGACCGGCGAGCGGATGATCTGGCCCGGCTGATAGCGGCGGGTGAACATGGTGTTGGCATTGGTGATCTCGAGCTTCACCTGCCGGCAGACGAATTTCAGCGAGGTGTTGCGCATCAAGGCGCCCGGCAACAGGCCGGCCTCGACCAGGATTTGGAAACCATTGCAGACGCCGATGACTGTAACGCCCGCGGCCGCTTTTTCGGCCACTGCCCGCATGACCGGCATGCGCGCAGCGATCGCGCCGCAGCGCAGATAGTCGCCGAAGGAAAAGCCGCCCGGAATGGCGATCAGGTCGACATCGGGGATTTCGGTGTCGGTCTGCCAGACGGTGACTGGCGGTGTTCCCGAAATCTTGGTCAACGCCGCGATCATGTCGCGGTCGCGGTTGAGGCCGGGCAGGAGGACGACGGCTGCTTTCAATTTAGGCAATCTCCACCGCGTAATTCTCAATCACCGTATTCGCCAGCAGCTTGTCGCACATGGCCTTGAGGTCGGCTTCGGCCTTGGCCTTGTCACTTTCGGCCAGTTCGACGTCGAAAACCTTGCCCTGCCGCACCGCGCCGACGCCGCCGAAGCCAAGGCCCGACAATGCGTGTTCTATCGCTTTGCCCTGCGGGTCGAGCACGCCGTTCTTGAGGGTGACGGTAATGCGGGCCTTGATCACGCTGGACATGCTCCTGTTCTGACTATCAGTTCGCAAGCCGCGATCAGTGCGGCTTGCCTTTGAGGCCGTCGGTCGAGGCGACGAGCACCGGGCCGGTCGGGCGCGGCGGCTCGTTCTCGTTCATGATGCCGAGGCGGCGGGCAACTTCCTGGTAGGCCTCGACGAGGCCGCCCATGTCGCGGCGGAAACGATCCTTGTCGAGCTTGTCCTGCGTCGCCACGTCCCACAGGCGGCAGGAATCCGGCGAGATCTCGTCGGCGACGACAATGCGCATCATGTCGCCCTCGAACAGCCGGCCGCATTCGATCTTGAAGTCGACGAGCTGGATGCCGACGCCCATGAACAGGCCGGAGAGGAAGTCGTTGACGCGGATGGCCAGCGCCATGACGTCGTCGATCTCCTGCGGGCTCGCCCAGCCGAACGCAGTGATGTGCTCTTCCGACACCATCGGATCGTCAAGCGCGTCGGCCTTGTAATAGAATTCAATGATCGAGCGCGGCAGAACGGTGCCTTCCTCGATGCCGAGCCGCTTGGACAGCGAACCGGCGGCGACATTGCGCACCACCACTTCGAGCGGAATAATCTCGACTTCCTTGATCAACTGCTCGCGCATGTTCAGCCGGCGGATGAAATGGGTCGGGATCCCCATGCGGTTCAAATGGTTGAAGATGTACTCGGAAATGCGGTTGTTGAGGACGCCCTTGCCGTCGATGACTTCATGCTTCTTCTTGTTGAACGCGGTGGCGTCATCCTTGAAGAACTGGATAAGCGTGCCCGGTTCGGGTCCCTCATAGAGTATCTTGGCCTTGCCTTCATAAATGCGGCGGCGATTTTTCATCTGGATTTTTCTCTGGGGTTCCGGACAGGCGGTATCAGACCATTTCCTGTCCGTCTGCCTGAAATAGTGCGGCTACGGTAGGGTTCAATGCCGGGTCTATCCCAATCACATCGTTTGCTCAATCGGCAAATCCTTCCAATCAACCGCTTTCGGGACTGAAATGTCGCAGCGCAGCATGCGATGAAGCGTATTGACCGGCCCGCGACCTTTTGGTTTGTGCTTTGGCAACGCACATATTCACCGCCAACGAATCGAATTTGACCGGAGGGACGCCATGAGCAGCATGAAAGACCGCGAAGAGGGCTTTGAGCGTAAATTCGCATTCGACGAGGAGCTTCGGTTCAAGGCCTCGGCGCGCCGCAACAAGGCGCTCGGCCTGTGGGCCGCCGAAAAGCTCGGAAAGTCCGGCGCTGATGCCGACGCCTATGCCAAGGAAGTGGTTATCTCCGACATCGAGGAAGCCGGCGACCACGACGTGTTCCGCAAAATCCGCGGGGATTTCGACGCGGCCGGCGTCGAGCAGTCGGACCACCAGATCCGCCGCACCATGGACGAACTGATGGCGCAGGCGATCGAGCAGATCAAGAACACCTGATCCGGGCCATGCGCTGATCCCGGCCATACGCTGGACCAATCGACCGCCCGGCCTATCCGGGCGGTTTTTCTTTGCCTTTGTCACGATTTCCGGCTGAAACTGCCGGAGTTAACAAGGAAAGTACCCATGTCCCTGAAGTCCCGCCTCGCGGCCGACGAAACGTTGTTCACCGCATGGTCCGGCGTGCCGGATGCCTTGACCGTCGAGATCGTCGCCAAGCAGGGCTTTGATGCCGTCACGCTCGACATGCAGCATGGCGGCCATCACGAAGACAGTGTGCTGCGTGGCCTGGTGCCGGTGCTCGCTGCCGGCAAGCCGGCGCTGGTGCGCATTCCTGTTGGCCGTTTCGACATGGCAAGCCGCGCGCTCGATTTCGGCGCCGAGGCGGTCATCGCGCCGATGGTGAATTCGGTTGCCGATGCAAAACTGTTCGCCGCCGCCATGAAATACCCGCCGCTCGGCGAGCGCTCATGGGGGCCGACTTACGCTTTTCCACGCCACGGCAAGGGCGACCAGGCCGAGTGGCTGCGCGACACCAACCAACGCACCATGGCCTTCGCCATGGTCGAGACGCGTCCGGCCCTCGATGCGCTCGACGGCATCCTCGACACGCCCGGCATCGACGGCATCTTCCTCGGCCCATCGGATTTCTCGATCGCCTGGAGCAATGGTGCGACCGTCAATTCGACGCTGGAAAGCATGATGGAGACGGTGGCATCGGTGGCCGAGCGCACCCGCAAGGCCGGCAAACATGCGGCGATCTACGTTGTCGAGCCGGCAATTGCCGGCCGGGTTGTGTCGATGGGCTATCGCCTGCTGGCCATGGGCTCCGAGCATTCGCTGATCGGGCTTGGCGCAAAAACGCTGATCAAGAGCGTCCGCGATTCGATTGGGTCCTGAAGAAACTCAGGGTTTCAAATCCGTCAGGAATTTGGCGAAGGTCATTGAACCTTCGGGCCACGGCCCGAAGCCTGAATCCGCGTTCAGATGACCGGTCTCGCCGGCATCGATGAATAGTGAGCCCCATGCACCGGCAATGTCTTCGGCGACATCGAAGGCGCAGAACGGATCGTTGCGGCTGGCGATCACGATCGAGGGAAAGGGCAGCGGCTCACGCGGGTAGGGACCGAAGGTCATCAGGTGCCTGGGCCTGATCTCGGGATTGGCGACGTCGGGAGGTGCCACGAAGAAGGCCCCGGCGATCGGCTTGCGGAATTGCGGAATGGCTTGCACCGCAGTGGTGACGCCGAGCGAATGCGCGACCAGGACGACCGGCCGCTCGGCCTCGTTGACCGCCTTGGCGACGCTCGCGGTCCAGTCCTCGCGAACCGGCTTCGACCACTCGGCCTGTTCGACGCGGCGCGCCGTCGACAGTTTCGACTGCCAGCGGCTCTGCCAATGGTCGGGGCCGGAATTGGTGTAGCCCGGCACGATGAGGATATCTGCTTCCTTGACCTTCATGGCGCTGAGATAGCGAGCGGCATCGCTTCGTGCAACCGGCGGGAACGCCACTTTTGATCACAATAGTGAACACCATGTTCGCTTCTTCGCGTCTTGTGTGAACGATGCCGATGGACGATCTGTGGTCAGGAAAAGAAACAGCCGTGCGCGGGAACCCTGACTTTGGAACTGACACGACGTACAATGATCGGCGGAGTGGGGCTTCTCGCTTTGGGAGCTTCATCGCAGGCCGGTCGAACGGAGCATTTGATGAGCGAGTTGCCTTTTGCCGCCACCACCCCAGTCAGCGTTGCCCGCGTCGGGCTGAAGGCGCGCGACGCGGAAAGCCTTGCCGCATATTACCGCGAAATTGTCGGTCTGCAGGAGTTGAGCCGTGCCGATGGTTCGATCACGCTGGGCGCCGCCAACCGTCCCTTGTTGGTGCTTGAGCAGGACGCTTCAGCTAAGCCGGATGATCCGCGCAGCGCCGGGCTGTTCCACACCGCCTTCCTGCTGCCCAGCCGCGCCGATCTCGGCCGCTGGATCAACCACGCTATATCGAACAAGATCGCGATCGAGGGCGCTTCCGACCATCTGGTCAGCGAAGCTCTGTACCTGACCGATCCCGAAGGCAATGGCATCGAGATCTATGCCGACCGCCGCCCGCAGGACTGGAAGTGGAATGGCGACAAGATTGCCATGGCAACGGAGCGGCTGAACATTCCGTCCGTCGTTGCCGAAGTGCCTGCGGGTGACGCCGGCTGGCAGGGCGCGCCGGAAAACAGCATCGTCGGCCATGTCCACCTGCGTGTCGGCAGGCCGGAAGACGCCGAAGCCTGGTGGAACCAGGAATTCGGCTTCGACACGGTGGCGAAATATGGCGGCCAGGCGGTGTTCCTGTCTTCGGGCGGCTATCACCACCACATCGGCGCCAACGCCTGGCAGAGTTCAGGCGCAGGCCGCCGCGATCCCTCCCGGTCAGGTCTGGCCTGGGTCGAGATGCGTTCGGACAAGGCATCCACCGAAACCACGCGGGAAGACCCGTGGGGCACGGTGATCCGCACCGTGCCTGGCGCTGCCGGCTAAGCGCCCGCTGCGCTCTTAAACAGAACTGGCGGCGTAACCGGTCAGCAATCCGTGTGCCCAACTGTCGAAGCCGGCCGCCGTCGCGCGGCTGGATGCTTCGGCCCAGTCATAACTGACCGCGTGATGGCTGAACGACCATTCTCCGCGCTTGTGCGTGGCGAGGGCGTAGCGGGCATGCGGGCTGCCGGTCACGGTAAGGCCGGGAAACGCCTGAACACCGACGCTGCCGGGATTTAGGATCGTCTGGCGGTCGGAAAGCCGCACGACGCGCGGCGTATGGGTGTGGCCGCACAAGGTCAGCCCGGCATCGATGCTGCCGAGCTTGTGTCTGATTTCTTTTTGATTGGATGGATAGAAGTGATTGCCGCCGTCTTCCTCGAGCAGGAACGTCTCGTCGTCGCTGGGGCTGCCGTGGCAGAGCAGAATTTCAGGGGCGAGCGTCAGGGCAATCGGCAATGCCAAAAGCCAAGCCAATGACGTCTGGGAGAGGCAATGGTGGGTAAAGGCATCGACGTCTTCCAGCCCGGAAGCCGGCGGCTCGATCAGCACACGGTCGTGATTGCCGCGCACGGTCGGCCAGTTCTGTGCAATCAAATATTGCGCGGTTTCTTCCGGCCATAGCGGCCCGGAGAGACAATCACCCAGATTGACGATGATGTCGGGAGAATTGTCCTTGATCCGCGCATGAACCGCTTCAAGCGCGCGCAGATTCCCGTGAATGTCGGAAAGGACAGCCAGTCGCATGGAAATCCTATCCGAACACCCGCTTGAAGATCGTGTCGACATGCTTGGTGTGATAGCCCAAGTCGAATTTCTCGCGGATATCGACCTCTGGCAGCGCTGCGGTCACTTCCTTGTCGGCGAGCAGTTCTTCAAGGAAATCAGCGCCTTGCTCCCATACCCTCATAGCGTTGCGCTGCACCAGCCGGTAGGAGTCTTCGCGCGACAGGCCGGCCTGCGTCAGTGCCAGCATGACGCGCTGCGAATGCACGAGACCGCGGAACTTGTTCATGTTCTTCAGCATGTTGTCGGGGTAGATAAGCAGCTTGTCGATGACGCCGGTCAGCCGTGACAGTGCGAAATCAAGCGTCACCGTGGCGTCCGGCCCGATCATGCGCTCGACCGAGGAGTGCGAGATGTCGCGCTCGTGCCAGAGTGCCACATTCTCCATCGCCGGCAGCGCCATGGAGCGCACCATGCGGGCAAGCCCGGTGAGGTTTTCGGTCAGCACCGGGTTGCGCTTGTGCGGCATGGCCGACGAGCCTTTCTGGCCCGGCGAAAAATACTCTTCCGCCTCCAGCACCTCGGTGCGCTGCAGATGCCGGATCTCGATCGACAGCCGCTCGACCGAGGAGGCGATGACGCCGAGCGTGGCAAAGAACATCGCATGGCGGTCGCGCGGGATCACTTGCGTCGACACCGGCTCGGGCTTCAGGCCGAGCTTCGCCGCGACATGCTCCTCGACATAGGGATCGATGTTGGCGAAGGTGCCGACTGCGCCCGAAATGGCGCAGGTGGCAATGTCTTCCCTGGCATGAACCAGACGCTCGCGGCACCGCGAGAACTCGGCATAGGCCTGCGCCAGCTTGACGCCGAAGGTGGTCGGCTCGGCATGGATGCCGTGGCTGCGGCCAATGGTGACGGTGTCCTTGTGCTCGAAGGCACGGCGCTTCAGCGCTGCAAGCAGGCCGTCGATGTCAGCGAGCAGAATGTCGCTGGCGCGGGTAAGCTGTACGGCAAAGCAGGTGTCGAGAACGTCCGACGAGGTCATGCCCTGGTGGATGAAGCGGGCGTCCGGGCCGACGAATTCGGCAAGATGGGTCAGGAAGGCGATGACGTCATGCTTGGTGACGCGCTCGATCTCGTCGATCGCCTCGACATCGAATTTTGCAGCACTGCCCTTTTCCCAGATGGTTTTGGCCGCTTGCCTTGGGATGACGCCGAGTTCGGCCAGCGCGTCGCACGCATAGGCTTCGATCTCGAACCAGATGCGAAACCGGGTTTCGGGCGACCAGATGGCGACCATTTCCGGCCGGGAATAGCGAGGGATCATCGGTCAGTCCTGACGTATCGAGAAGTTTGCCCGCGTCCTAACAGAGGCGAGCAAAATGCTCAACGCTGCTGGCGCGCAAACCAGACGCCCGCGGCAAACAACGCGACGAAACCAAGCGGAAAATAAAGCCGGACGCCCAGGACCAAGAACTGATAGAGCGCAATCAACGTCGTGAAGACGAACTGGAGGGCCCAGGTGTGGGTGAAAGCAGGGGCATGCCACTCGGCATAGTAGGAGCGGTACTGCAGCGCAAACAGCCCGCCGGTCAGACCGACCGTTGCGGCGGCGAGGCACACGAACGCCGCCGCGAAGGCGACTTCCCAACGCCTTCCCTGCGAGACCAGCCGCGCCGCAAACAGACCAACCGGAAAGGCCAGCGCAGCTCCCGCTGCGAACAGCACGGTGACAATGCGGATTTTCGCCGGTGTCTCCCAGTCGTCCAGAAACAGGGTGACGAGCGCACTGGCGCCCATCGTTAACGCCCACAACAAGGCGCCATAAAACGCAGTGCGCGGCGTCGGTATAGCGCGGCGAAGGCGGTTCAGCGAACGATCGCGCGGGGCGGGTGGGACAAGCGGTGTCACAGGCGGCCGGTGACCGCGATCCAGCGAAAGTCCGGGCCTTCAAAGCCGTATTGGCGCACCGCGATCAGCACGGCATAGGCGCTGAGACTGTCCATCGAAAAGGTCTGGACAGCGCCGATGCGGTAGCCGTTCGGGCAACCCCGGCTTTTCGGTATCGCCTTGTCCTCGTGCAGCAGCTTGGTGGTGCCGCCGTCTTGCGCCTCGATGCGCAGCAGCCGGAAGCCGTTGATCTCGCCCTGGCTCTCGCAGCCCTCGGTGTTGTTCATGCCGATCTCGTCGAGCCGGAACTCGAGCGGTGGGTCGACCGGCGAAAAGATCGGGCGCGGGTTGACTGCCATCCGGTGCGGATCGGCCGAAAGTTCGGTCACCGGGTTGAAACCGGCGGTGATGCCGCGATTGGCGTCCAACTCGGCCTGACTGACAATGGCTTCGCCTTTTTGCCGGGCCTGAAGGCGCGCCGCATCCAGTTTGGCATTCTCGTCCTCAAGCCGGACCCGGATCGGCGTGCCCTTGAGAAAGCTGTCGGTGCTGGTGTCGATGTAGTAGCGGTTGGCATAGGGAAAGCCCGATCCATCCTGCACGCCATATTCCTCGAAAGCAAAGACGCTGCCGTCCTTGGTGAAGCCGAGGATTTCAAGTTCGGCGACATCGCCGGCATGAGCCGCGATCGAGGTGGCAAACTGTGCAAGCAGGCCAACGGCAAACAGAAAGAGCATTCGCATCGGTCTTCACCCCCGTGATCGTCTCAATCCCCTAGCACGCCGAAATCAAAACGTCGTGCGGTGCGAAAGCCGATGCATCCAATCGGCCCGTCATTTGTTATGGTCGGCAGTCCCAATGGAGAACCACCATGACCGACACCAGCAAAATTCGCGAGCATATGGAAGTCGTCGGCGCCGACGGCGTGCATGTCGGCACTGTCGACGAGGTCGATGGCCAGCGCATCAAGCTGACCAAGGCCGATAGCGGCGAGGGCGCTCACAAGGGCCATCATCACTATATTCCCCTGAGCCTGATTGCCGAAGTCGACGGGAAGAAGGTCTGGCTGTCGGCGAATTCCGATGTTGCGGTGACGTTCGAGGAAGAAAAGTCCGATCGGGTCTGATTGATCGCTTCACCTCAGGCGTGACGACCAGACCGGAAACAGATCGTTTTCGGCAGGCGTTGCCGCATAGACGCCGCGACTGATGGCGCGCGCCATGGTGGCGCCGGCGGCGGCGTAGAGATCGATTGCCGCATCGGCGGAGAGTTCGATACCGCTCGTGCCGGTCGCCAGCGCGAACACAAGATCGCCATCGGCCGGTGTGTGCGTCGGCCATATGGCGCGCACGAACCCGTCATGCGCCGATATCGCCAGGCGCTTGGCGGCAGCTTTTGTGAGCACCGCATCGGTGGCAATGACGGCGATGGTGGTGTTGCCGCCGGTCTCCATCTGCCTGCCAACATGCTTGTCGCGGTGTTTCAAAAGAATCCGTTTCGCATCGTCCGGCATCGGCGTGGGGTAACCAAGCCCGCCGAATTCGCCGCCGATCTCGAACGGTGCTGCCCAGAAATGGCGGGTTCGGCTGACGGTTACCGAGCCCGTCGGATTGACGGCGGCCAGCGCGCCGATGGTGACGCCGCTATCCAGCAGCGTCGAGGCGGAGCCGAGGCCGCCCTTTAGCCCCGAGGTCAGCGCACCGGTGCCGGCACCGATCGTGCCGAGTTGGAAATCGGCGGTGGCGGTTTGCGCCGCCTCATAGCCAAGCTCACGGTAGGGCGGATAACGGCCCCAATCCTTGTCGCCGCCATTGCGCAGGTCGAACAGGATCGCCGACGGCACGATCGGCACACGAAAGCCACCGACTTCAAGGCCGATGCCGCGTTCGCGCAACGCCGCCTGCACGCCGGACGCCGCGTCGAGGCCGAAAGCCGAACCGCCTGAAAGCACGACGGCGTGCACCACATCGACCGAATTGTGCGGTTCGAGCAGGTCTGTCTCGCGCGTGCCCGGCGCGCCGCCCAGGATCTGAACGCCAGCCACCGTCGGCGCATCGCAAAGCACGGTCGTCACCCCGGATTTCAGCCTGGCGTCGGACGCATTGCCGACGCGCAGGCCGGCAACGTCGGTGATCAGGTTGCGTGGGCCGGTGCGAAACATCAGTTGCTTTCCAAGGGCGCAAAGCGCGTGCCGTCGAAACGGAAGACGCGGTAGGGGCTCTGGCTGAGGTCGCCTTTTGCATCAAAGCGGATCGGCCCGATCGCCGTGGTGAAATCCTGCCCGGTCAGGGCTTCAGCCAATGGCTTGCCCGAGCTTTCGGACAAGCTTGATGCCGCCTTGGCGATTTCGACCGCGGCGTAGGCGGGCAGCGCATAGCCGTCGGGCACGATCTTCCTAGCGTCAAATGCCGCCAGCACTTTTGGATCGGCGACATCGGCCCATTCAGGCGGTGCGATCATCAGCGTGCCCACGGCATAGGGCACGTCGCCCGGCGGTGTGCGGAGATTTTCGCCGCCGGCAAAGACGATGCCAGCCTGAAGCTGTGCGGCATCGCGGCCCATGATGGCGATGTCGTCGCCGTCGCCGCCAGCAAAGACATGCGTCGCGCCGGCCTTCTTCAGCCGGCCGATCATGCCGATCTGGTTGTCGAGCTGTGGCCGGAACGTGTCTGTGAATACCGGCCTCAGCGCTGCCTGTTCGGCCGCTGCCCGCAACGTCTCGGCGATCTCACGGCCGTAGATGGTGCCGTCGTCGATAATGGCGAACAGCTCGTTCTGCCACAGATGGGTGAGGGCAGAAGCGACGGTGTTGCGCTCATCGTCGCCGCGTAGTCCGAGGCGATAGACCGGCCAGCCAGTCTTGGCGCGGCGGTCGGTCAGGCTTTCGGTCCGCACGCCAACGGTGATGACCGGAATGCCGGCGTCCTTCAGGATCGGCATCGCCGCCTCGATCGCCTCGGTGCAGAGGAAGCCGACCACGATATTGACCTTGGCGGCGGCAAATTCCCTGGCCGCGGCAGCGCCGCCATCGGCGGTGCAGGCATCATCCACCGTCTTGAGTTCGATGCCGTTCGCCTCGGCGGCCAGACCGGTGCCGGCCTCGATCTGCTTGCCGAGAATGGCCGATGGTCCCGACAGGGGCGCTGAGACGCCGACGAGCAGCGTCTGGGCATCCGCGGCACTGGCCAGAAACAGCCAGAACAGCGCCGCTATTGTTCTTGTCCTGGGTCGCATTCGAGCGATGGGTCCCTCCGTGCCGGCTCTATGCTCCCGGCACTATTACCGCCAAGACCTAAAGGCTGCCCGGCCTTGGTGCAACACGCGAATTTCGGGATATGGCTCAGGCACTTCGCTTGTGGCGGGCTATGTCTGGCCATATATGTCGGTAGGATCCTGACCATGGAAAATTTACGGTGCTGAAGAAGAACGACATTGGGCCGCAGGCCTATCGCGATGCGATGAGCCACTTTGCCGGCCACGTCCATGTGGTCACCACCGACGGGCCGGCCGGCAAGCGCGGCACGACGGTGATCGCCGCCTGTTCGGTGTCGGACACGCCGCCGACCATCCTGGTCTGTCTCAACCGCGAAAATGCCAAGAATGAGCTGTTCGTGAAAAACGGCAGGTTTGCCCTAAACACGCTGGCCTCGCACCAGGAGCCACTGTCGGTCGGCTTTTCCGGCATCACCGGCCTGCCGGTCGAGGAACGTTTCGCGCTTGGCGAATGGGATGTGATCTCTACCGGCGTACCGACGCTGAAAGGCGCGCTCGCCGTGTTCGACTGCGAATTGATCGACACCAAGGATCTGGCCACCCATCGTGTGCTTTTTGGCAAGGTGACAGGTCTGCGTATGGGCGATAATTTGCGGCCGCTGATTTACCACGCCCGCGGCTACCACGTACTGGAAAGCGGAGCGGCGGCGTTCACGGAGAAAGAATGACCGAGCTGAAACCGCGCGCCGCGCCACGGACGATCGACGAGACGCTCGATCTCCTGACCGGTGCGGACTATGTGGCGGACCGGTCGCTGGCGACCGTGCTGTTCCTGTCGTTGCGTATGAAGCGGCCGCTGTTCCTCGAGGGCGAGGCCGGCGTCGGCAAGACCGAGATCGCCAAGGTGTTGGCACAGGCGCTCGGTCGCCGGCTGATCCGCCTGCAGTGCTATGAAGGCCTCGACGTTTCGTCCGCCGTCTATGAGTGGAACTACGCCGCGCAGATGATCGAGATCCGCATGGAGGAGGCGGCCGGCAAGGTCGAGCGCTCCGCCATGGAGCGCAACGTCTTTTCCGAAAAATACCTGATCCGCCGCCCGGTGCTCGATGCGCTGACCGGAAAGACGGGCGCTGCCCCGGTTTTCCTGATCGATGAGCTCGACCGTACCGACGAGGCGTTTGAAGCCTTCCTGCTCGAAATCCTGTCCGACTTCCAGGTGACGGTGCCCGAACTCGGCACCATCAAGGCGGAAGAACCACCGATCGTCATCATCACCACCAATCGCACCCGCGAAATCCACGATGCGCTGAAGCGGCGCTGCCTTTATCACTGGGTCGACTATCCCAATGCCGAGCGCGAGCTGGAGATCGTGCGCCGCAAGGTGCCGCAGGCCAACCAGCGGCTTTCGGCCGAAGTGGTCTCCTTCATCCAGAAGCTGCGCCAGATCGAATTGTTCAAGGTGCCGGGCGTCGCCGAAACCATCGACTGGGCCGGCGCGCTGACCGAGCTCGACAAGGTGGCGCTCGATCCTGAAACCGTCTCCGACACGATCGGCGTGCTGTTGAAATACCAGGACGACATTGCCCGCATCGAACAGGGCGAAGGCCGGCGCATCCTCAACGAGGTGAAGGCCGAGCTTTCGGCGGCGGAGTAGGCGATGTCGCGCCCCGAGCCAAAAGAGGCCATGCCGCACGGGCGGATCGCCGACAACATCGTCTATTTTGCCCGCACCTTGCGCAAGGCCGGCATGCGGGTCGGCCCGGCTTCGGTCAAGGACGCAATCGAAGCGGTGCTCGCCGCCGGCATCGGCTCGCGCGACGATTTCTACTGGACGCTGCACGCCGTGCTGGTGTCCAGGCATGAGGACCACGCCATTTTCGACCAAGCCTTCCGGCTGTTCTGGAAGTCGCGCGAACTGATCGAAAAGATGCTGGCTATGTTTTCGCCGGTGGCACCCGACAACAGGGAAAAGCAGAAGCCACGCGCCGCTGAAAACCGGGTCAGCCAGGCGATGTTCGAGGGCCACCAGAAGAACCAGCCGCCACAGGAAATTCCCGAGATCGAGGTCGACGCCCGCTTCACCTCTTCCGGCAACGAGGTGCTGCGGGCCAAGGATTTTGCCCAGATGAATACCGCCGAGATGGCCGACGCCAAGAAGGCGATCGCGCAGCTGCGGCTGCCTTTCGACATGGTGCGCACCCGGCGCTTCAAGGCCGATGCGCATGGCCGCCGTATCGATCCGCGCGCCATGATGCGTTCGGCCGCGCGCACCGGCGGCGAACTGATCCTGCCGAAATTCCGCTCAGCCCGCGAGGTTCACCCGCCGCTGGTGGTGCTGGCCGACATTTCCGGCTCGATGAGCCAGTACACACGCATCTTCCTGCATTTCCTGCATGCGCTGACCGAAAAACGCCGGCGCGTGCACACGTTCGTTTTTGGCACAAGGCTCACCAATCTGACCCGGCAGATGCGCCATCGCGACCCGGATGCAGCCCTTGCCGACTGTTCGGCGGCGGTCAGGGACTGGTCGGGCGGCACCCGCATCGGCGACACGCTGGCCGAGTTCAACCTGATATGGTCGCGCCGCGTGCTGGGGCAGGGCGCGGTCGTGCTTCTGATCACAGATGGGCTGGAGCGCGACGATGTCGCCGGCCTGTCTGAAGAAATGGAGCGCCTGCACAAATCCTGCCGGCGTCTGATCTGGCTGAATCCGTTGCTGCGCTTCGACGGCTTTCAGGCGCGCGCCCGCGGCGTCAAGACGATGCTGCCGCACGTCGACGAGTTCCGCTCGGTGCACAATCTCGACGCGCTCGCCGATCTTTGCGCGTCGCTGGATAAGAAGTCGGCAGAATCCGTCGATCCGCGCCGATGGCTGGAAGCTGGCGCGAGGCACGCCGCATAGCCATATCTTTCCCATCCGGAAAACAGATCCCGAGAAAAACAGACTTCTGGAGAAACGGTCATGGAAAACAGCATTTATCTGGATGAGGCCCGCGACCCGCTGATCATTGCGGAGGGCTGGATGAAGGACGGCAAGGACGTGGCCATCGCGACAGTGGTCGAGACCTGGGGTTCGGCGCCCCGACCTGTAGGCAGCCATCTGGTCATCGACGCCGACGGCAATTTCCACGGCTCCGTCTCGGGCGGCTGCGTCGAAGGCGCTGTGGTCAGCGAGGCCATCGACGTCATCGACAGCGGCAAGGCCAGGATGCTGGAGTTCGGTGTTGCCGATGAGACCGCATGGCAGGTCGGCCTGTCCTGTGGCGGCCGCATCAAGGTGTATGTGGAAAGACTGGGCTAGAGCATGCCCAAAAGTGGGGCCCGGTTTTTGGACAAGATCATGCTCGGACAAGAGATTTCCTGATGGATCCCTACGCCTTAAAAACTTTGAACGCCGAACGACGCGCTCGCCGAGCGGCGATCCTTGTCACCGATCTCGGTGACGGCCGCGACAGGATCGTGCGCGAGGGCGATCAGGTCGCCGGCGATCTTGGCGCCGCGATCGCCAGGGCGTTTCGCACAGGCAATTCCGGTTCGGTCGAAGCCGAGGGGCGGAATTTCTTTCTCAACGCGCATCTGCCGCAGCCGCGTCTGGTCGTGATTGGCGCTGTCCATATCAGCCAGGCGCTGGCGCCGATGGCGAAGATCGCCGGCTATCCCGTGGAGATCATCGACCCCCGCACCGCTTTCGCCACGCCGGACCGCTTTCCCGAGGTGGCGCTTCATGCCGAATGGCCGGAGGATGTGCTGAAGCGCCAGCCGCTCGACAGCTACACCGCACTTGCCGCCGTAACCCATGACCCGAAGGTCGATGATTTCGCGCTGAAGGCCGCGCTCGACGCCAATTGTTTCTATGTCGGGGCGCTCGGTAGCAGGAAGACGCATGCCAAGCGGGTCGAACGCCTGCTGGCGCTGGGCGCGAGCGCCGATCAGATCGCCCGTATCCATGCGCCGATCGGGCTCGACATCGGTGCTGCCAGCCCGGGAGAGATCGCCGTTGCGGTGTTGGCCCAGGCGATCCACGCCTTCCGCTCGCGCGGTCTCGATGCCTCCGCATCGGCTCCAAAATCGAAATCGATTTTGGAAAAGCACGATGCGTAGATTCAAAGTAGTAGAGCGTCCTTTGCGCGTCCAAAAGGACGCGCGGCGCTCTACGGGCGCTGCGGCGTGAAATTCGGCCCGATCCCTATCGAGGCGGCGGAAGGCGCGGTGCTGGCGCACTCCACCACCGCTGGTGAACGCCGCTTCCGCAAGGCGCACAGGCTCAGCGCCGAAGATGTGGCGCTGCTGCGGGCCGCCGGCATTTCGCAGGTCGTTGCAGCCGTGCTGGCTGAGGACGACCTCGGCGAGGATGCCGCCGCGCAGGAAATAGCTGAGAGCATGACCTTTCGCGGGATCGAGGCCAAGCCTGCCGCGACCGGGCGGGTCAACCTCCATGCCAAGGCGCCGGGCATCTTCACGGTCGATGCCGCTGTCATCGACGCCATCAACGCCATCGATCCGGCCATCACCATCGCCACGCTGGCGCAGCATGCGCCGGTGGAGAAAGGCCAGATGGTCGCGACCGTGAAGATCATCCCCTTCGCGGTCAGTTCAGCGCTGGTCGGCGCCGCGACGAAAATCTGCGCCGGTGGTGAGATATTTGCCGTCAATGCCTACCGGCCCGTGCGTGTCGGCGTCATCCAGACGGTTCTGCCGGGCATCAAGCCAAGTGTGCTCGACAAGACGCTGCGCGTCACCGAAGCGCGGCTGGCGCGCACGGGCGGCAGGCTGACTGCGGAGCGCCGCACGCCGCATGAGATCGCACCGGTGGCGGAGGCCGCGGTCTCCCTGGCGCGCGACAACGACATGGTGGTGATCTTCGGCGCTTCGGCGATGAGCGATTTTGCCGATGTCATTCCCGCCGCGATCGAGAGGGCGGGTGGTATAGTCATCCGCGCGGGCATGCCGGTCGATCCCGGCAATCTGCTGGTGCTCGGCACACTCGATGGCAAGCGCGTCATCGGCGCGCCTGGCTGCGCCCGCAGCCCCAAGGAGAACGGTTTCGACTGGGTGCTGGACCGTTTGATCGCCGGTATCGACGTGACCGCCAGGGATATTGCCGGCATGGGGGTCGGCGGGCTGCTGATGGAAATCCCGACACGGCCGCAGCCGCGCGAACCGCTGCCGGCGAGAAGCCAGGTCAAGGTCGGCATCGTGCTGCTGGCGGCTGGCCGCTCAAGCCGCATGGGCGGGCCGAACAAGCTGCTGGCGCTGTTCGACGGCAAGCCGCTGGTGCGCCGCACCGCTGAGCGGGCGCTTGGCTCGAAGGCGTCCGGCACTGTCGTCGTCACCGGCCACCAGCGCGATCGGGTGCGCTCGGCACTGGCGGGCCTCGACGTGACCTTCGCCGACAATCCCGATTTTGCCGAGGGCCTGTCCACCTCGCTGAAGGCCGGCATTGGCTATCTGCCCGAGGATTCCGCCGGCGTGATGATCGTTCTCGGTGACATGCCGGGTATCGCGTCCGACGACCTCGACAGATTGATCGATGCTTTCCGCAAGGCCGGCGGCAATGCGGTGGTCCGCGCTTCGCATGACGGCAAGCGTGGCAATCCGGTACTGTTGCCGCGTTCGCTGTTTCCGGCGATCGCCCATCTGGAGGGTGACACGGGCGCTCGCCATCTGGTCGAGACTGAAGGGCTCGATGTCATCGATGTCGAGATCGGCGCGGCGGCGTCAGTCGATGTCGACACACGCGAGGCGCTGGAAGGCGCTGGCGGCGTGCTGCAGGATTGACAAACCCAAGCCGAATTACGCATGCCTTGGACATGTCTATTCATACCGTCGCACCCCCCTCTGCCCTGCCGGGCATCTCCCCCTCAAGGGGGGAGATTGGCAGCTTTGACGGCAGCTCACGTCCTGAAACCTTGGAAATTGGCGAAAACCGAAAGCGCATCCAATCTCCCCCCTTGAGGGGGAGATGGCCGGCAGGCCAGAGGGGGGCGTGCCGCGCGTTCCTCACGGCAATGCTTTTCTTGGTTTCTTCAGCCACCCACGCTGCCGCTCTCGAACTAAAACCCTTCAAGGACGATCTCTTCGCCTATCCGGCCACGCTGTCGTCCGACACCAATGGCGCCTATACCGTCATCGATTACCGCGAGCTACGCGACATCAACCAGCGTGACCAGGTGCCCGAGCGGCGGGTGAACGCCCAATATACCGACGCCAGCGTGCGCAAGGTGCAGCAGGATCTGTTGCTGAAGACCGATGCCGGCGATGTCAGGCATGTCGCCGTCGGCAAGACCGAGGGCGCCGGCATCATCGTGCTTTACCTGCACGGGCAGGGCGGCAGCCGCAAGCAGGGTGTCGACGACTTCACTTTCGGCGGCAATTTCAACCGGCTCAAGAACCTGATGGCCAGCAATGGCGGCCTCTATCTCAGTCCTGATTTCCCCGATTTCGGCGATACGGGAGCGGCGCAGGTGGCGGCGCTGATCGGTCATTATGCCGAACAGTCGCCCGGCGCGAAGATCTTCGTCGCCTGCGGCTCGATGGGCGGCGCGCTGTGCTGGGAGCTGGCCGCGCGCAAGGACACGGGCGGACGCATCAATGGTCTGCTGCTGCTCGGTTCGCTGTGGGATGAGAGCTTTTTCACCAGCCCGGCCTTCAAGCGCCGCGTGCCGGTCTTCTTCGGCCAGGGCAGCCACGACGTGGTCTACCCCGTGGCAAAGCAGGAGGCGTTCTTTCGCTCGATCCTGGCCAAATCGAAGACCTATCCGACCCGCTTCGTCCGTTTCGAGACCGGCACCCATGGTACGCCGATTCGCATGACCGACTGGCGCGGCACACTCAACTGGATGCTGTCGAAGGCGCCCTGATCGATCAGCCTGCAAGCTCGTGTGAGGCTCAGGGCGCGGTGTTGTAGTCGACGACAGTCTCGGGGTTTTGCTCCCCGTCATAGGACGCATCGACGTCGTACTGGACCAGCGAGAAATTGCCGTTGCGAAACAGGTACGTCCCCGCGTCGGACGCATCGCCGATGCCGCGCCACTTGTTGAACGTGGTGATCGTGTGGGCGGCTTCGTCATAGTCGGAATTGACTGCCCAGCCGGACGTCTGGAAACCGACGATGGTCATGCCCAGCAATTTGCCGTTGCTGTCATTGTTCTCGTAGCGGATATCCATTTTGGGTTCGGCGAACTGCAATTGCTGCACGCCCGATGTCTCGTCGGTCATGTAGTAGACCGAGCTTTCATTGTAGGCGGCGGCCGAGCAGGAAAAATGGAACAGTCGCGTTTCCTTGTCGGGATCGCCGGGCTGCGCATCCTTGTCCTTGTATTTGATCGAAAAAACGGTCGGATCATTGGCGAGGAACTGCTTGTCGCACTGGTCGCCATAGGTTGCCAGAAAGGCCTTCTTGGCCTGCTCCAGTGCGGTGTCTTTCTTTGGCGGTGGCGGGCCATCGCCGCAGCTTGGCGGCAGCGCCTCCTCGAAATCGGCAGTGGAGGGCTTCAGTGCCCCTTTCTCGATGTGGATCGGATCGAAGGGTGGCTCCACTTGTGTCTGGGCATTCACCTGGCGCAGCGTGTAGCACCCGGCAAAGACCTTTTTGCCGCCGCTCTTGTCGGTGGCGCGGACGGCGACGGGGACGTTGTAGAAAATGCTGCCGGCCGCACCTTCGTCGGAAACAGCCCCGGTCTCGACCTCGACCTTGTCGGTGCCATCAAAACCCTTGACGAAACTGTCGAAATCCTTTGCCGGCTTTGTATCGCCGAAATAACCCCAGGCGCGGGCGAATTCGTGCCGGCTGATGGCGCTGTAGAGCGAACGCACAACCGCATCGGCGCTAGACCGGTCGTCGACATAGGGCGTTTCGGGGGCATCGTCGGCCGCCAATAGCGTCTGGCCGATCGGGACAAGGGAGAGAAAGGCAGTCGCTGCGAAAAGGGCGCGTCTCATCGGGAACCTCCGCTCGATGGGGAGATTCTACTCTGGCGATTGCGGCAACGTGGTGACGCAGGCTCGGCGGTCTTGAAGAATCGCGCGCGAAGGCGCTACGTCGCGTCCGCCGGCGTTCGGCCGGGCAGGAGATTTGACGTGACGATATCGATGTATGAGGCCTCCGTGCCTGTGTTTTCAGCCAGGCTGAAAGCGCTTTCCAATGTGCTGGCGACCGCCGAACAGAATGCGCTTGATCGCAAGATCGATCCGCAGGTGTTTTTGACCTCTCGGCTGGCGCCCGACATGTACGCACTGACCCGGCAGGTGCAGATCGCTACCGATCACGCCAAGGGCGCGCCGTCGCGGCTCGCCGGGCGTGAGGTGCCGAAATATGAGGACAACGAGGCGAGTTTTGCCGATGTCCAGGCGCGCGTCACCAAGACCCTGGACCTTCTGGAGACCTTTTCGGCCGCCGAGTTCGACGGTTCGGATGACAAGGTCATCGAACTGAAGCTTGGCCAGCGCGAGATTTCGATGCCCGGCACGCAGTATCTGCTGCATGTGGCCATGCCCAATTTCTATTTCCACCTGACCACCGCTTACGACATCCTTCGCCACAATGGCGTGCCGCTGGGCAAGGCGACATTCCTGGGAGCGCGCTAGAGGATTAGGGTCTTCGAGATGTCCCGGACTGATCCGGGACATCTGGCGACTCCGATGACAGTCAGCGAATGGACATTTCGCGGGCGATGCGGGGGAAGTCGGCCGGCTTGATACCGATGTCGGCGCGGTCGGCATTGCTCATCGAATGAAGCAGCGCGAGCGCCGAGCGGTATCTCAGATGTTCCTGCGGCCGAGGCCGGGCGAACATTTCAGTGAAGAAACCCATGATTCAAGCCCCAAATTGGTCCTCCACGCCAGCCAATATAGGTGAATCGTGACAATTGTGCAGTGCAGCATTTGCATACCTGCCATGTCTTGGCGAATTTTTGCCTTGGCGAATCTTTCGCCATTTTCTGCAACCCGGTGAAACTTTTGGCCGACGCGCACCGTAGCCTCGAATGCTGGCTACATGGCCGGTTTTTCCTCGCCACTCCTGGCGAATTCCGGACTGCGTGAAAATGCAGTCCGGCTTTTGTTTTTGGGATTGCGGTGGGTCAAGCGGTAGACGAGGCGAAGGCTAAATTCGTTAAGATCGGTGCCATGCATTTTTAACGAGCCGGTTCTATGCTTTGATACCCGAATGGTCGGGCGAGGGGGAGGCTGACATCGCTACTGGCGCCAAGCGGGATTTCGCTTCGTTGCTCGACGACCTCTTCATCGCCCCCGACAAGAATGGCGAGGGCGAAGAGGCCGGCGCTCGTCCATCCATCCCGTTCGACTATCTTTCGGTGGCCGATGAACTCCATTCCGGCCGCATCAAGGTTTCCGCTGCCGAATATCGCGAGGCGGGCGCGGATCTGGCGACGGAATTCGCCGCCTTGCTCGATCATGCCAAGCTGGCTCTCGCCGGCGAAGAGCCAAAGCCCGAGGAAAAGCTGCCGCCGATCGATCCCGAAGCCATCGCCATGGAACTCGGCCTCAATCAGCCCAAGCAGGTCGCCGATTTCGGTCGCATGCGCCGCAGCTTTGCCTTTGCCAACCATCCCGACCGTGTCGCTCCGCATCTGCGCCAGCGCGCCATGATCCGCATGCAAGTGGCCAACATGCTGATCGACGAGGCCAAGCGCCGTGCATTGGCAGGTGCTCGCCGCTAACCCGGCTGGTTCACGCAAAAGTCGCTCTGGCGAGGCTTGGAGAGCGGCTCTGCTTTGCCTATAGATGCGGCTTCCTCCGCGCAGTCGCGCCAGCCTTCCTCCGGAGCCGAATTCCATGCACAAGCGTCGTCTCGGTCGGACCGATCTTCTTGTTACCCAGATCTGCCTGGGCTCCATGACCTGGGGCCAGCAGAACACCGAGGCCGAAGGCCACGCCCAGATGGACCTGGCGTTCTCGCGCGGCGTCAATTTCATCGATACCGCCGAGCTCTACCCGATCCCGCCCAAGGCGGAGACGCAAGGGTGGACCGAAAAGATCATCGGCAGCTGGATGAAAGCCAAGGGCAACCGCGACAAGGTAATCCTTGCCTCGAAGGTCGTCGGCCGCACGGCCAACAGCTGGTTTCGCGGCGACAGGCCGTCGCAACTGGTGCGCGCCGATATCTTTGACGCCATCGACAAGTCGCTGGCCAAGCTCGGCACCGACTATATCGACCTCTATCAGATCCACTGGCCGGAGCGGGATATCCCCTGGGGCGCCAACCCGACGCGCGTCGGCGCCGTGTCGCCGCGCGCCGATTCCGTCGGCGCACCGGCCGACGAAACGCCGGTCGCCGAGACGCTTGCCGTGTTCGACGAACTGGTGAAGGCAGGAAAGATACGCCATTTCGGCCTGTCGAACGAGAGTTCCTGGGGCGTGATGCGGTTCCTTGCCGAAGCCGACAAGGACATCGGCCCGCGCGTCGCGTCGATCCAGAACGCCTACAATCTCGTCAACCGCACCTTCGAGGTGAACCTCGCCGAGGTCTGCGAGCGCGAGCAAGTGTCGCTGCTGCCCTATTCGCCGCTGGCACAGGGATACCTGACTGGCAAATACGACCATGGCGCGCGGCCTCAGGGCTCGCGCACGCAGCTATTCAACCGCGGCCAGCGCTACGAGACGCCAGGTGCTGCCGAAGCACAACTTGAATACAATGAGCTGGCGCGCTCCATTGACCTGGAGCCGGCACTGTTTGCCAATGCCTATGTCTCAAGCCGGCCGTTCGTAACCTCCAACATCGTCGGCGCAACGACGCTTTCGCAGCTCGACATGGCGCTGTCTTCCGTCGATGTCGTCTGGACCGAAGAAATGCAGAAGGCGGTGGATGCGATCCATCAGCGGGTCGGTAATCCCTGTCCTTGAACGGGGATTGGCCGCTGGCCGAATCCAATGATTACAATGGGAGAAGGGCAACAATGAATTTTCCGATCGAGCTGGTCCGCGAAAGATTTCCCGCTCTCTCCCTGACCGACAAGGGCCGTCGCCGCATCTATCTCGACAATCCGGCCGGCACGCAGGTGCCGCAAGTCGTCGCAGACGCCGTGTCGCGCTGTCTTTTGACCACCAACGCCAACCTTGGCGGCTATTTCGAAACGACGATTGCCGCGCAGGCCGTCGTCGATGAGGCGCATCGGGCAATGGCCGATTTCCTTGGTGCGGCGAGCCCGGAAGAAATCATCATCGGCGCCAACATGACGACGCTGACCTATCACATGTCGCGCACGCTCGGCCGCACGATGAAGCCCGGCGACGAGATCATCCTCACCCGCATGGACCATGAGGGCAATGTGTCGCCCTGGCTGCAGCTGGCCGAGGATCTCGGCCTCGTCGTGCGCTGGCTGCCGTTCGACGAAAAGAGCTGGCAGGTCGAAGAGGCGACGCTCGCCGGGTTGCTATCCGACAGGACCCGGCTGGTCGCGTTGAACTATGCCAGCAACCTGACTGGTTCCATCAACCGGGTGAAGGCGCTGAGCGCCATCGCCAGGAACGCCGGCGCGCTGGTCTATGTCGATGCCGTGCAGTTCGCCCCGCACGGCCTGATCGACGTTCAGGAGCTCGGCTGCGATTTCTTGATCTGTTCGGTCTACAAATTCTTCGGCCCGCATATGGGCATTTTGTGGGGCCAGCATGATGTCATCGATGATCTGAAACCCTACAAGTGCCGCTGTTCATCCAACGGCCTGCCGGAGCGGTTCGAGCTGGGCACGCCGCAGATCGAACTGATGGCCGGCCTCACGGCCGCGGTCGATTACTTCGCCGACCTTGGCGCGGCAGCGGGCGAGGGTGGATCGCGAAGGCAGAAGATCGCCAAGGCGTTCGCGGTGTCGATCGCCTATGAAAACCCGCTGGCGCAACAGCTGATCGACGGTCTGTCCGATATCGAGGGTCTGACCATCCACGGCATCACCGATCCGAAGCGGATTGGCGAGCGCGTGCCGACGGTGTCCTTCACCGTCGACGGCATCGTGCCGGAGACGATCGTACGGCAGATGAACGCCGAGAACATCTTCCTGTGGTCGGGGCACAACTATGCCTGGGAGATCGTCCATCAACTCGGCATCCCGGCCGAGTATGGCGTCGTGCGCATCGGCATCGCTCACTACAACACATCTGCCGAAATCGACGAGACGCTGGAGAGCGTGCACCGGGTCATCGCCATGCTCAGGCAGCAGCGCTCCTGACACTGGCTTGAGTACTCACCGCATCTTGCCGCCGAAGCCGGTGAGGAACGCGGTGAGATTGTCGCCGAGTTCGTCGCAGAGGTAGCCGCCCTCCTGGACGATGACCGTCGGCAGGTCGAGCTTTGCGATGGCCTCGCCGATGCGCGAGAAACCCGGCGTCGTCACCGAAAGTCCGCCGAACGGATCGCCCTCGAACGCATCGAGCCCGAGCGCCACGACCAGCACGTCGGGCGAAAAGGCACGGATGCGCTGGAACGCTACCTCGAGCGCTTCGAGAAACGCCGCGTCGGCGGATTTGCGTGGCAGCGGCAGGTTGAAATTGTAGCCGAGGCCTGGCCCTTCGCCGCGCTCGTCGGCATGGCCCCAGAAGAACGGGTAGAAACGCACGGGATCGGCATGCAGCGAGACGGTCAGCACATCCGGTCGTGCATAGAAGATGCCTTGCGTGCCGTTGCCGTGATGCAGGTCGACATCGAGGATCGCCACCCGTGCGGCCTGTTTACGCAGAGCCTGTGCGGCGACGGCCGAATTGTTGATGAAACAGAAGCCGCCGGCGACATCGGCAAAGGCGTGGTGACCGGGCGGGCGGCATAGCGCGTAGGCGGCCGGTACGCCTGACATCACCGCCTCGGCCGCATCGACCGCGCTCCAGACGCTCCACAGCGCGCTTTGCCAAGTCTCGCCCGAGATCGGGCAAGCAGTATCGGCCATGTGGTAGCCGGCCTGCCCGACTGCCGAGGCCGGGTAGGAGCCGTTGCGCGCGATCGGATGGATGTTGGGGATCACTTCGGCCGAAGCGCCCTCGATGCGCTGCCAGCGCGCGTAGATATGCTCGAGGAAATCCAGATATTCGGGCGTATGCACAGCCGCGACCGGGCCGAGCCCATGATCCCGAGACCGCTCGATCGTGCAACCGGCGGATAATGCGCCGGCTAACAATCTTTCGACGCGCTCCGGCTTTTCCGGATTGGGCTGCGCCGCACCGCTTGACAGAAAGGCCTTGGGGTCGTGACGCTTCTGTTCCTCGGCGTAGAAGGCTTTCATTCCTGCTCCTCATTCTCGGCCGTGTCGGCGAAGGCAAAGAAGGCATCGCCGATGATCTTCTGGGTCTGTTCGTAGCTCGACCAGGCGATGCCCAGCCTTTCATAAAAGGCCTTGGCGCCCTCATTGTCGGTGTCGACGGATAGCCTCAGATACACGCCGCCTTCTTTCCGGCACTGCGCCGCAACGTGCCGCAGCAGCCGCTCGCCGATCTTGCGGCCACGAAAACGATCCTCGACATAGAGGTCTTGCACATAGACGCCAGGCCGCCCCATCCAGGTCGAAAAGATCGGGAAATGCAGGCAGAGCCCGGCAAATTCGCCGCCGACTTCGGCGATCAGGGTGGAGAAGGATGGCTTTTCACCAAAGCCGTAAGTTCTGAGATCGTCCGGTGTCGAAATGATCTCCTCGGGCGCGCCGATATGGGTGCCGAGTTTCAGGATCGCCGCGTGGATCGTTTCGACGTCGTCGAGAGTGCCGAGTCGAAGGAGGATATTGGGCGGGGGGACAATCATCGGAGGTTCGGTGCCCAGGCACCCCCCTCTGTCCTGCCGGACATCTCCCCCGCAAGGGGGGAGATTGGCAGTTTTGATACTACCGCCCATCCTGCAACGTTGGAAGTTAGCGAAAGCCGAAATGACATCCGATCTCCCCCCTTGCGGGGGAGATGTCCGGCAGGACAGAGGGGGGTGCGAAGGAACGCAATCATTTCAGATTGTCTCCCTTTCAAACGCCAGCATCTCAAAACGCCACCCGGTCGCCGCCCTTGAGCGCCAGCATGTCGCGCGCTTCGGTGGGGGTTGCAACCTCCAGCGACAGCCCATCGAGAATGCCACGGATGCGGCGCACCTGATCGGCATTGGATTTCGCCAGCTGGCGGCCGTCATAGAGACTGTCCTCCAGCCCGACGCGGACATTGCCGCCCATGGCCGCGGCGATCGAGATCAGCGGCATCTGCTGGCGGCCGGCGGCCAGCACCGAGAACTGGTAGCTGTCGCCGAACAATTTGTCGGCGATCCGCTTCATGTGGACGAGATTGTCCGGGTCAGCGCCGATGCCGCCCAGAATGCCCAGCACGAACTGGATGAACAATGGGCCAGACACCAGCCCCCGGTCGCGGAAATGCGCCAATGAGTAGAGATGGCCGACATCGTAGCATTCGAATTCGAAGCGCGTGCCGCAGCCCTTGCCCAGTCTTTCCAGCACCCCTTCCATGTCGGCGAAGGTGTTCTTGAAGATCGTGTCGCGGGTGGCTTCCAGCAGCTTCGGTTCCCACTCGTGCTGCCATTCCCTCGGCTTGTCGAGCATCGGGAACAGCGCGAAATTCATCGAACCCATGTTGAGCGAGCACATTTCGGGTTCGGCTCTGAGCGGTGCCGCCAGCCGCTGGTCCAGGGTCATCAGCGACGAGCCGCCGGTGGTGATGTTGATCACTGCATCGGTCGCCTGTTTGATGCGCGGCAGGAACTGCATGTAGACGTCCGGATCGGCGGTCGGGCGGCCGTCACTCGGATCGCGGGCGTGCAGATGCAGAATCGAGGCACCGGCTTCGGCCGCCGCGATCGCCTCCGCTGCGATCTGGTCCGGCGTCACCGGCAGATAGGGCGACATCGACGGCGTGTGCACCGAGCCGGTGACAGCGCAGGTGACGATGACTTTTCTAGGCGCCATCTTTGTCGCCTCAGCCTTCGACCGGTAGGTCGAGTTCGGAGGCCAGAACGTCCAGCGAGTCGCCGATGATGGAGACGATCTCGCCGACCTGCTCCCTGGTGACGATCATCGGCGGCGCGACCATGAAATTGTCGCCGTCGACGCCGCCCTTGACCCTGCGGCCATAGATGATCAGCCCGCGCTCATAGGCGAGGTCGAGCAGCCGTTGCGTGGCTTTCTTGGTCTGGTCGATCGGCCTCAGCGTCTCGGGATCGGCAACCATCTGGGCGCCGGTGAGCAGGCCCTTGCCACGCATATCGGCGATGAACGGAAACCGCTTGGCCAGCCCCTTCAGCCCGTCCATCAGCACGTCGCCCATGGCGGCCGCATTGGCGATCAGGTCGAGCCGGTCCATTTCACCGAGCACGGCAAGCCCGGCGGCGCAGGCCAGCGGATTGCCAGCATAGGTGTGGCCGTGCTGGAAGCCGCCGGAGTCAAGCAGCGGCTGCACCAGCCGCATCGGGGCGGCGAGCGCGCCAAGCGGCGCATAGCCCGAACCCAGCCCCTTCGACAGCGCAACGATGTCGGGCTTGCAGTTCCAGTGGTCGCCGCCGAGGAATTTGCCGGTGCGGCCGGCGCCGCTCATCACTTCATCGTGGATGAGCAGGATGCCGTAGCGGTCGCAGATCTCGCGGATGCGCGGATAGTAGCTGTCGGGCGCCACCAGCGCTGCGGTCGCAGCGCCACCGATCGGTTCCATGATGAAGGCGACCACGCTCTCCGGCCCTTCGGCCAGGATCTTCTCCTCCAGCATGTCGGCATAGCGGATGCCGCGCTGTTCCATCGAAAGATTGTCGCGGTCGTGCCAGGCGTTCGGCGCCGGCACGGTCGGCATCACCCGCATCATCGGCTCGAAAGTTTCGGCCAGCGCATCGTCGCCGGTAATCGACAGCGAACCCAGCGTGCCGCCATGATAGGAGGGGAAGCGCGTGATCACCTTCCAGCGGCTGGCCTGGCCGGCGGCGACAGCCCATTGCCGCGCCAGCTTGATGCAGGATTCCGTCGCCTCCGAGCCGCCCGAGACGAAGAAGATACGGTCCATGCCTTCCGGCAGCTTGCCGGCCAGCTCACGTGCCAGTTCTTCGGCCGGCTCGTTCTCGAAATGCAGCCGATAGGCGAAGGTGGCGCGGTCCATCTGCCGCTTCATGGCATCCAGCACGTTGCGGTTGGAATGGCCGATATTGGCGACCATCGGGCCGCTCGAGCCGTCGATAAAGCGGCGGCCGTCCTGCGTCCACATATAGATGCCCTCGGCACGGTCGATCAGCGGCCGGCGCAGGCTGGACAGATAGAACAGATGCGAGTCTCGCCGGACTTCGGTTTCTTCAACGGCGGATTGGATTTTCGACATATCAGGGCTTTCCGAGGTAACGATCGAGGACATTTTTTGTGACGCGTTCGACCATCGGGTCCTGTCTTAGCAGGCCGGCGACCCATTCGCAGCTTCCGGCGTGGAACACCTCGCCCTTGCCGCGCGGGAAATTGACGATCATGCCATTGCCGCGTTTGACCTTTTCCAGATTGGCGTCGCTCGCCTCTCCGAACAGTGTTTCGGCGGTGAAGCGACCGTCTTCGTCGGTGAGGAACTGATCCTCGATCGGAATGTCGGCGCTTTCCTCGACCTGGGATGCCATGCCGACCGCGAGAACCTGCAGGCCGTCTGGCGCGCCGCTGGTCGCTGTGGGGTAGGGCAGGCCGCCGCGTATCTCGAAGTCGAGCCCATCGACTTCATAGCCATAGACATGGCTGTCGGAGCCCAGCAGGTCACCATAATAGATGCCGGTGCCGGCAAAGGCCCAGTGCTCCGGCCGGTAGACCGGAAAGCCACGCACGCCGCGCGGCGCGCAACCGCCCCAACCGGTATAAACCCCGCGCGTGGCGTTGAGCCCGAAGGTCGCCGAACCCGGCCGGCCGATTTCCGGCGCTTCCCAGGAGTTGGTGGCGCGGGTGATGTCGCCGCCTGGGAGATAGGCGGGGTCTTCGGCACGCGCGCGATATTTGTAGCAGACCTGCCGGCGGGCCTCGTCTTCCAGCCGCGTCTGCCACATGAAATTGCCGGCAAAGCGCGCCGCATGGCCGCCGCGCTCGACATAGGCGTCGACGGCATCGCGCATTTCCCAGGTCCAGTATTCGTCATGGCCGACGAAGACGGCACAGTCGTAGCCGTCGAGAATTTCGGACGAAAAATGCAGATCGTGCTGGCTGATGAGATCGACGCCATAGCCGGCCTGTTCGGCGAAGCGGAAGAAATGGCTGTCATAGCTGGCCCAGCCCGAAGAGGCGTATTTCTTCGAATGGCCTGTGGCGAGCGCCCATTCCATATGCGGATAGCGGGGAATCGTCTTGGGTGGCACGGCGACTTCCAGCGGCACGCGCGGCGCGTCTTTCGGCAGCACGACGAAGCCGCGGCACCAGGGGCGTTGCGTCGACACGATGGGCGAATACTGGTTGCGATCCGGCCCGGTGATGCCCTGGTAGTGGTTGGAGCCGCCCCAGGTGTTGTAGGCCAGCCATGTGCCTGTCGCAGCCACCTGCAGCACACGGCCGGGTTTACGGCCCGGCTGCGGGCTGACGATGAAAAGATGATGGGATTGGATCGGTTTGCCGTCGCGGCCGTCGGCGGTCAGCGTGACCCGATAGGCGCCGGACGGCCAGTCCGCCCCGACGCGAAATTCGAAGGATACGTCCCAGCCGCAGCCTTCAACCGAACACTGGTCAGGTGTGTCCTGCCGGCGTGCCGCGATGCCCGATTTTTCGAATGCTTTGGTCTCGCTGCCGCCATCCCGGGTGATTGTCATGCCGAAGTTCGGAGCTGTCGAACTGACATGCAACGCCACCGTTTCGCCGGCGCGATAGGAAAAGCGGTCGCTGTAGCACCAGATCTCGCCGCGCTCGCCATCCATCCCCGGCCATTCGTAGTAATGGCCACGCACCGCGTGGCGGCGCTGCTCCGGCGTCAGTCCGAAATCGGGGAATTCGGTCGGCAGATGGGTCATGAACACCTGAAAGGTCGAAGGCCGCCATTTCGGCGATCTGCTGTCGTTGCGTCAAATGGAAACGATCGGACCAGCATTCGTTAGCCGCACCCTTGGCCGCCTCCATCAAACGGACTATCTCAGGGCAGGCGGCGTTTCCGCCACGGGGGTCGGAATGCTCAGAGTGCAAAAGGTCAAAGTCGACGAGATCTACGTGCCGACAGCGCGCAAGAAGACGCTGCATCCCGAGACCNATGCTGAGAGTGCAAAAGGTCAAGGTCGATGACATCTACGTGCCGACGGCGCGCAAGAAGACGCTGCATCCCGAAACGGTCCGGCACCTGGCCGAAGACATACTGGAAAACGGCATGAAGACGCCGATCCAGGTCCGCCATGACGGCAAACGCCACATCCTCGTCGAAGGCCTGCACCGGCTGGAAGCGGCAAAGTGGCTCGGGGAGACCGAAATCGAGGCTTATCTGGTGCAAGCCAAGCGCCACTGACACTTCCTTCGTTCCCCACGGACCGACGCGGAGCAGGGACGTCATCGCAAAATTTTCGTGGACGATGTCGGTTTGCGGTTCATCGGCTCGTCCTTGGGACGGAAGCCAGATCAAACGCAGGACGCCCTTATGACCACCAAGCTCGACACCGCCCCCACCAACGACCGTGAAGTGGTTCTTGCCCGCATCATCGATGCGCCGCGTGAGAACGTCTATCGCTGCTGGACCGATCCGAAACTGATCACGCGCTGGTTCTCGCCAAAGCCGTGGACGACGCCGCGCGCCGAGATGGATGTGCGCACCGGCGGCTCGAGCCTTGTCGTCATGGCTAGCCCGGACGGTAACGAATTCCCCAACCCGGGAATCTTCCTCGAAGTCGTTCCCGGCAGGAAGATCGTCTTCACCGACGCCTACACAGAGGCTTGGCAGCCTTCGGAAAAGCCGTTCATGACCGTCGTGCTGACCTTCGAGGACGAGGGCAACGGCAAGACGCGCTACATCGCTCGGGTCAGGCACTGGAGCGTCGCCGACCGCGAACAGCATGAGAAGATGGGTTTCCACGAGGGTTGGGGACAGTGCGCCGACCAGCTCGAAGAACTCGCCAAAACGCTTTGATCCGCATGACGCTCTGATACCGGCAGGACGAGAGGAGATCGATATGTCCAAAACCCTGTTTTTCGCCATTTTTGCTTCGGCCGCAGCACTGCTTGCCTGCCCGGTCACCACCAATGCGGAGGAGACAAAACCCGCCATGACGACTGAGACGAACGCACTGCCGAAGCCGGAAAAGTCTGGCCTGCTGCCGATCGACGGCCTGAATTATTATTATGCCATCTATGGCAAGGGCGAGCCGCTGCTTCTGCTGCATGGCGGTCTCGGCACCACGGATATGTTCGCGCCGATCCTGCCGAAACTTGCCGAAAACCGCACCGTCATCGGCGTCGACCTGCAGGGTCACGGTCGCACCGCGCTGGGTGACCGACCATTCACCGTGGAAGCGATGGGCGACGACATGGCCGCCATCGTCAAGGCGCTCGGTTACGACCAGGTCGATGTCATGGGCTATTCGCTGGGCGGCGGCGTCGCCTTCCGCATGGCCGGCCAGCATCCCGAAGCGGTGCGCCGCCTCGTCCTGGTATCGACCGGCTACGCCCCGGACGGCTTCTATGACGAGATGCGTCCCCAGCAGGCACAGGTGAGCGCGGCTGCGGCTGAGTTCATGAAGGACACGCCGATGTACAAATCCTACGTCGCGGTGGCGCCGCATCCGGAGGAGTTCCCGAAGCTCCTCGATGCGCTGGGCGGCTTCATGCGTCAGAACCGCGATTACTCGGCCGACGTCGCCAAGCTGAAGATGCCTGTCATGCTGGTCTATGGCGACAGCGATATGTACAAGCCCGAGCACGAGATCAAGTTTTATCAGATGCTCGGCGGCGGGCTGAAGGACGCCGGCTGGATGCGCGAGAACCTGTCGCAGAACCGCCTGGCGATCCTGCCCAACCGCACCCACTACGACACTTTCTTCGCCCCCGAACTCACGGCCGCCGCGCTGCCGTTCCTCAACGGCCAGACCAAGGTCAAAACCTGGGACGAGGTCGTCGGCGAAACGGAGTGAACGCCAAGGCCGCCGGTTGTTGGCTGGCAGCCGGCGGATCGTCATGCGGCCGCCATGACGGCTTTCGGCGTCATGACTTCAGCCCCACTCGCATCAGCATAAGCGATGACGTTGCATCAAAGCTTTTCAATTGACCCAATCGGCCGCGCCGATACCTTGCGCGCCTATTCTCCCCCACCAGTGGATCGATCCGGACAATGGCAAGATATGACGGCGGATGCCTGTGCAAGGCGGTGCGCTACCGCGCGGACGCGGCCCCCATCAACGAACGCGTCTGCCACTGCCGGGTTTGCCAGAAGGCGATCGGCGCCGCCTTCAACGCACGCGTCCTGTTTCGCATCGACGACGTGACGATCGACGGGCCGCTGGCGACCATAAACTCTTCGCCGGATCTCAAGCGCGGCTTTTGCCCGAGCTGCGGCACGACGATGTTTTCCCGGCGTGATTCCGCTGATATCATCGGCATCACCACCGGTTCGCTCGACGATCCCACGGTTTTCAAGCCGCAAATGCATATTTTCACCGCCTCGAAGCAGCCCTGGGTGGTGCTCGATGACAGCCTGCCGAAATACGAAGGCGCCCCTCCGCCAGGCTAATTTTCCCCTTTCCCTTTGTTGTGGAAGAAGGTGGATCGACGCGCTACGCCAGCGAGAAGGAAGAACGCAACCATGGCCAAAATTTAATCCAAATCGACACGAGATAGCCGGCAAAGCGTCATTGGCGGGCCATCATTGTCTCCCTATTTATGGGTCGCGGGTACGGCATTCGAGGAGACGACGGATGAACGACAGCATCAGCACCCTGGACGAGCTTTTGAGCGATCCGATGGTCCTGCTTGTGATGGAGCGCGATCGTGTGCGCCCCGAACAGGTGCGCATGCTGCTCGAACGGGCTCGCCGGCCTTCGACCGATGAGCCCGAAGTGCCGCCGGCGCACGTGATCGCCAGGACATGCCAGAAACTCTGGCTCTGCCCGTAGTCGCTTTGCGATTTTCCCTGTGTATCTCAAGCCGGCTCCAAGGTGGGCCGGTTTTCGAACGGCGTGCACTTCGGCACGCCAGCTTACAAATCCGTAAATTGATTATCCGGCCCATGACGATAAGGCTTGTCGGGGATTGACCGGTGGTCGGTCCACGCAACTCTGATCTCTCATGCACGGAATTCGATTTTGGCCGACATCTGCACACAAGGCCTGGACACGGGCTTCGTCGGGCTGGGGTTCGCCAAGGTGGCGTTCCTCGGCGTGGTGCAAGGCATCACCGAACTGTTGCCGATTTCCTCGACCGCCCATATGCGCATCGTGCCGGCCGTGCTCGGCTGGCAGGATCCTGGCTCCGCCTTCTCCGCCGCCATGCAACTCGCGGCTCTTGCCGCGGTGGTCAGCTATTTCTGGAGTGATGTCAGGAATATCCTGTTTGGTTCGTTCGACGCTCTGGCGCGACGCGATTTCGCCGACCGGCATTTCAAGCTGGCGCTCTGGATCGTGCTGGCGACGATCCCGATCGTCATCGCCGGCGTGGCGCTGTCGGGCGTGCTCAACGCCTGCAATTCGCCGCTACGCAGCCTAACGGTGATCGGCTGGGCCTGCATCGCAATGGCGATCTTGCTGGCGCTGGCCGAGATCTTTGCCCGTCACCGGCGCAGCATGGGCGGTGCGTCGCTGACCGATGCGCTGCTCGTCGGTGTTGCCCAAATCGGCGCGCTTGTCCCCGGCGTCTCGCGCTCGGGCTCGACCCTGACGGCGGCACTGGGGCTCGGCTTCAAGCGGGCCGAGGCGGCGCGCTTCTCGTTCCTGCTCGGGTTGCCGGCGATTGCACTCGCCGGCCTTAAGGAACTCTGGGAACTGCACAAGGTCCATCTCGACGCCCATGGGTGGTCGGTCCTTGCCGTCGGGCTGGTCGTCGCCTCGATCTCCGCCTTCTTCGCCATATGGGGGCTGATGCACGTGCTGGAGCGTTTCTCGGCCTGGCCGTTCGTCATTTATCGCGGCCTGCTCGGTGTCGTCCTGCTGCTGGGCGTGGCGATGGGATGGCTCGTCTAAGGCAAGTTCCACAGTATCGCTTGAAACGGGCTATATCCGTACCGGACCTCGAACTTCGATTCCGGTACGCACATGGATTTTTTGACCCTCCTGCAATCACTGCCGTTGCTGCTGGCGTTGGCCAAGGGCGCACTGCCGTCGGTGGCGGCATTTGGCCAGTGGGCCGCTTCACTGCCGCCATGCCGGGACTTCACCTTCGAGGCGACCAGCTATCTCGTTTGCGAGGTCGATCCGAAACGATACCAGCTCGAGCTGTTCTGGAAGGATGCGGCGGGCAAGCCGTTTCAGTCGCTGCACAATCTGCATGCCGCGCAACAGGCGATCGGGCGCACGATGGTGTTCGGCATCAATGCCGGCATGTATCACCCTAACCTCGCGCCGGTCGGCCTCTATGTCGAGCGTGGCCAGGAGATGGCCTCGGTGAAAACGGGATCGGGAAGCGGCAATTTTTCCCTGCAGCCGAACGGCATTTTCTACCTGCGCGACGGCAAGGCCGCGGTTCGTGCCACTCGGGAATTCGTGAAAAGGCGCCCGACCGTCGACTATGCGACGCAATCGGGGCCGATGCTGGTGATCGACGGCAAGCTGCATCCAAAATTCCAGGCTGACGGCACTTCGCGGAAAACCCGCGACGGTGTCGGGGTGCGAAAGGACGGCGTCGCGGTCTTTGCGATTTCGAACGGCACAGTGACCTTCCATGCCTTCGCCCGGCTTTTCCGCGACGCGCTTGGCTGCGACAACGCGCTGTTCCTCGACGGCACGATATCAAGCTTGTTTGCGCCTGCCATCGGCCGCAAAGACGACTACTGGAATCTCGGGCCGATGATCGGCGTTTTCAGGAAATCCTAGCCGGTTTTCCACCGCGCTTACCCACACGCGGTATGGGCGAAAAAAATTGATTCAAACTTTATTGGTAATTTCTCATTCATAACTGATCCGGTTTGTCCGTCGGCTGTCGTTTTGCCCTCGGTCTGTTGTGTTTTGAGTACAGGTCCAGATGCGGATTCCGGGCGTCGTCAGTTTTTTGATCGCATCGCTATGCCTTGCCGGCTGCTCTTCAACGGCCGGCGTCGACGCGCTGGATTTGCAGAAACCGTCCAACGAGACCACCAGTTCCGTGATTCGGCCGCCGGCACCGATCGCCGCTGCTCCGGCGGCAAGGGGCAACAGGGCGGCAAGGGCCGAATTGGCCCCCATGTCTGACAACGGTCCGAGGCGCCCGTTTGGTTTGGCGGAGGAGGAAGAGACGGGGGTGTTTGCCGCACCTGATGTGCCTGATCCCCAAGTGCCTGATGTCGGCGGGTTGCCGGTCGAGCCGGCAGCCTTGGTGTCGCCGCCCAAGCTGTTGACCCGCGCGGCACCGGCCATGCTTGCCGGGCCGCTCACCCGTTACGGTTTTCGTGATGCCAAGCCTATCAATTTCGGCAAGGCTTCGCCTCGCCGCCTTGCAGTGCACGGCGTCGACGTCTCGCGTTGGCAAGGCAACGTGAATTGGGACAAGCTGCGCGCCCAGGGCGCCAACTTCGCCTACATCAAGGCGACCGACGGTGGCGACCACCTCGATCCGATGTTCATGAAAAACTGGCGCAACGCCGACGCCGCCGGCTTGAAGCGCGGCGCCTATCATTTCTTCTACTGGTGCCGCACGGCCGGCGAGCAGGCGGACTGGTTCATCCGCAACGTGCCCAGGGTCGAAGGCGCACTGCCGCCGGTGATAGACGTCGAGTGGAACGGCGAGTCCAGCTGCAAGCGCCGGCCGTCGCGCGAAAAGGTGCTGGAAAAGATGCAGGTGTTCATGGACAAGCTGGAGCGCCATTACGGCCAGCGTCCCATCATCTACACCGCGCCCGATTTCTACCGCGACAATCTCAGGGGCGAATTCCTCGACTATCCGTTCTGGCTGCGTGCCGTGGCCCAGCATCCGTCAAAGGTCTATCCCGGCCGCAAATGGCTCTTCTGGCAGTATTCCGGCTCCGGCCTGTCGCACGGCGTCACCGGCCGTATAGACCTCAATGTCTTCCATGGCGACGAACGGCAATGGCGCGCCTGGGCCGGCGGCCGGCAGACGGTAGCCGACGCCAACTGAGACAGTCGTCAGTCCCGGCGCGCTTCGCTCTGCCTGATGCCCGCGGTCTGGGCAAGCGCGATATCGGACTGCTCGATGGACACGCTTCCGCCGGCAGCATTCGCTGAGGAAAGTGTCCGGCTCTTTGACCGACATGGACGCATGGGAGGAAAAGATGGGTGTGTCATCGGAGGCTCTGGCGCAGAGCCGTCAAACGATCAGCGCCTACGAGGATTATGCCGAACAATATGATGCCACCGTGCGCCATGTTCCCAACGAGAGGGAGCAGGCATCGCTGAAGCGCCTGGTGGCAATCGCTGGCACAGGCGGCCGGATTTTGGAAGTCGGGTCCGGAGCCGGATATGACGCGGATTTTCTGGAGACTTTGGGTGTCAAAGTCCGGCGCACCGACGCAACCAAGCGGTTTCTGGAACTGCAGGCCGCGCGTGGCAAGCATGGCGAGTTGCTCGATCTCATCACCGATGATCTCGGCGGCCCCTACGACGCAGTCCTGGCCCTCTGCGTCCTCATCCATGTGCCTCGCGACGAGACCGACCAGGTACTTGCCAAGATAGCCGGGTCGCTGCGGCCGGGCGGCGCCTTCCTCGTCTCGATGCGCAATGGCGACGGCGAGACATCAGGCGAATATCACATGGTCTACTGGCGCAGGGACGACTTCGCGGCCCGTCTCGAAGGCGCCGGGCTCGTCCTCATCAGGGAGGATTTCAACGTCGGCCGCAATAGCGAAGAATGGAACACGTTCCTGGCCGTCAAGCCTGCATGACCCGCCGAACGCTGTCGCTGTTTGCGCTGCTCAGCCTTTTCAGATTTCGCGAATAAGCAAGACATTGCCGCAGCCTTGCTGTCTATGTGAAGTTCCTGCACTCCTGGGGGAGACGAGTTGGAACTCAAGATCATGCTTGTCGGCTTTGCCTGCGTGGTCGCGGGCGCGCTGTCGTTCATCACCTTCGTGAAATGGCGAGAGGTGAAAGCGCTCAGCCGCTGGTTGCCGGCCCCGGGAAAGATCATTTCCTCGCGCGTCGAGGCACGTGAAGTGAGAAACTCGGGCGTTGGCTCGGACAGCAGCGATACCACCGAAATGCGCAATTTTCCGGCGATCACCTTCGAATACAAGGTCGGCGGCAAGAAATTTCAAAGCTCGCGCTACAGCGTGAAGGAGAATTTGGGGAATTTCGAAGTCGCTGAAACCCTTGCCCAGTTTCCCCGCGGCGCGGAGGTGACTGTCTTCTACAATCCGGCCGATCCGAGCAAAGCGGTGATCGAGCGCACACTGCCGGACGGCGCCTTCAAGTTCATGGTCCAACTTTCGGCAGGATTGGTGATCGGGGCGGTTGTGCTGGTGTTTTCCGTCGGCGGTGTTCTGGAAGCGATTGGGCCGCATTTGCCCAAGCCGCAGAATCTCGGTGCCGCGGCGTTGCTGCTTTTTATGGGCTTGTTCATCCTGAGCATGGGTTTCGCCCAGAAAGCGTTAGCCGAGCAGGCGGCAAAATGGCCGATCGTCGCTGGCCGCATCGACACTTCAGGTCTGCAGGCGCTCCGAAACCATTCAGGCTATGGCCGCTGGCGCACCGTCTCCAAATCCCGCATCGTCTACTCCTATGGCGTCGCCGGCCAGCGCTACAGCGCCGATCGTGTGACCTTCGGCGCCACCGTGACCGCCTCGCTGCCCGGCCTCGTCGGCGGCCAGGCACGGCAATATGTCGAAGGTAGCAAGGTCGACGTTCACTATGACCCCGTCAACCCCGGCTCAGCGGTGCTCGAATGCCGGGTCCGGGGGCTTGGGCTGCTATGGATCTGCTCGGCAGGCTTTCTCGGCGGCGCCGCCTTTCTGCTCGGGCTGGTATGACACTGGTCAGGCGGATTCGGTCATGGCGCCGATCCGCCGGTAGACGAATGGTTCTTCTCTCGAAGGGGCTGTGGCAATGCGCTTGGCTTCGTCGACCAGCATTGCCATGCGAGCATGGATCGGCGATTTCGCGCAAGCCGGGTCCGTTGCAGCGGCATCGCCGGCGATCGCCATCGCCTGGCAGCGGCAGCCGCCCCAGTCGATCTCGCGCCGCTCACAGCCGCGACAGGGTTCCTGCATCCAGTCCGTGCCGCGAAAGGCATTGAACCCCGGTGAATCGGCCCAGATCGAGGACAGCCTGCGTGGTTCGAAACGCTCGAAGCTGAGAGACGGGATCGTCTGTGCGGCATGACAGGGCAGTACGGTGCCGTCAGGCGTCACCATGAAGGCGTCACGCGCCCAGCCGCCCATGCACGGCTTGGGATAGATCGCAAAATAGTCCGGCGTCACAAAATCGATGTTGATGATGCCGGCCAACCGCTCCTGTGCCTCCGCGACGATCTCCGCCTGCCTGTCGACCGCTTCACGCTCGGGCATCAGTTGATCGCGATTGGTCAACGCCCAGCCGGCATACTGCACATTGGCGATCTCAAGCCTCTCCGCGCCCAGCGAAAGGGCGAGATCGATGAATTCCGGCACTTCCTCGATGTTATGGCGATGGATCGGTGCGTTGATGGTAAGAGGCAGACCGGCAGCGCGCGCGCGGCGTGCCGTCTCCAGCTTCTTTTCGTGGGCGCCCTTGTGGTTGCCGATGCGATCGGTGGTCGCCGGCCGCGCGCCTTGAAAGCTCAGTTGCAGATGGTCGAGACCGGCTTCGGCAAATGCCTCGATACGGCCCTCGACGATGCCAACGCCCGCGGTAATCAGATTGGTGTAGACGCCGCGCCCCGCAAGCCCGGCGATCAATTGCTCGAGGTCGCGGCGCAGTGTCGGCTCGCCGCCGGACAGATGCACCTGGAGCACTCCGAGATCGGCGGCCTCCGAGAACAGAGCGAGCCAGGTCTCTGTGTCGAGTTCGCGATTGGCCTTCAGCAGTTCGAGCGGATTGGAGCAATAAGGACATTGCAGCGGGCAGCGATGCGTCAGTTCCGCCAGCATGCCGATTGGCGGGAGGAGGGGCGTGCTCATAGCCTCACCAGCAGCTTATCCGACCATTCCTGCAGGAAGGCGATGACGTCAGTCGCCACGGCCTCCTGCTCGGCCTCGTAATCCGCGGCAAGGCCGGCAATGATGTCGCCGACCGTGGACCGTCCATCGCAGCGGCGCAATATGTCGAGACTGATATCGTTCGGCCAGAATATCTTTTCCGGTGACAGTACGGCGAATGCCTGCCGCACGGAATCGTACTGTATGCGCGCGTGCTTCGGCAGCGAAGGCACCGATCGCAACGACACCACGGCTCTTTCGCGCAGCGCCATCATTGGGCTGCCTCGGGCTGGAAGGCGCCAGGCGGTATGCTGCCCTGCTCGCCATAAGCGTGTTGAAGCGCATCAAGCATGGCCCAGAGTATATCGCATTTGAACACCAGTGCATCGATTGCCTGCTGCTGGCGCTCCGCCGTATCGGCATGGCTGAGCACGTAGGCGAGGGCGAAGCCGGCGTCACGCGAGGCTTGTTCGGGCCTTTGCCTGAAATAGGCCAGCGTATCCTCGGTGATGTAGTCGTATTTGGCCAGCATTGCCGGCACCCGCTCACCGATGATGAGTGGCGAGAACATCTCGGTCAGCGACGACGCGACCGCCTCGAACAGCGTCCGGTTTGTACAAAAGGAAAGGTAAGCGCCCACCGCGAAGCGCGTCGCCGGCAGCGCCAGCCTTTCGCTCTTCACGGCCTCGGCGTCCAGGCCGAGCGAAGTTGCCAGATGCAGCCAGCGCGCGATGCCGCCGCTCCAGCCGTCCTCGCCGTCATGATCCTCGATCCGCTTGCGCCAAGCGGCGCGAAACGCCGGATCCTCGGCATGCACGAGGATCATGGCATCCTTGCGCGGGATGACCGCCTGATAGCAATAGCGGTTCAGCGCCCAGGCCTTCATCTCGGCCTTTGACAACGCGCCGCTGGTCATCCTGTGGTGAAAGGGATGGCGATTGTGATAGCGCTCGGCGCCAACCTGCCTCAATACGGCTTCGAGAGCGCTCGTGGAGAGTCCGCCTTTGGCTGCATCGCGGAAGTCGCTCAAAATTCCATCTCCATACCGTCGTTTGCGATTTCCCAGCCTGCCGCCTTGACCGCCGCGTGCTCGGCGGAATTCTCGTCAAGGATGGGGTTGGTGTTGTTGATGTGGACGAAGACACGGCGGCTAACCTTCACATCGGCCAAGCCTGCGATCGAACCCAGTTCTCCCGAGATCGCCAGATGCCCCATGCGCGCGCCGGTTTTCTGACCGACGCCGGCGACGATCATCTCGTCGTCGGTATACACCGTGCCGTCGAACAAAAGACAGGCGGCATCGGTGAGACGCGCGCGTAAGCGCGCATCGATGCGCGCGCAGCCTGGGATATAGAAGACGGAGCCGCGGCTGCCGATGCCGGCAATTCGGACTCCGATCGTGTCACCTGCGTCGGAGCTGAAATTGGCATCCGGACGGTCTCTATCCTCCAGATAGAGTGCTATCTTCCCGGGCACGGGAAAGGGCTCGATCATTACGCCGGTATCGCGGCCTTCTGCGTCGCAGATGGCCAATTCTTTCGCCGGCGGCAGGATGCGCCGCGGCACAAGCGCTGGATCGAGAACGTTGAAAATCGAATTCGCCTCCAGCGTCGCCAGAACCTGCGCCGTTGCATAGATGGCGAAAGGCTGCCGTTCGCGCAGGCTGAGCAGTCCGGCGATATGATCGACATCGGCATTGGTCAGCACCACCGCGCGAATAGGCGTCGAGCGCAGCGGCGCATCGCCCGCAGGCTGCAGTTCAGGTGTTGCAGCGATTTGTTGGCGAATGTCGGGCGAGGCATTGAAAAGAACCCAGCCGAACCCGTCCGCAGAGGCGGCGACACTTGACTGGGTTCGTGAATGTACGCCGGCCATGCCGGTGCGAGCCGCACGACTCAGACGGTAGTTGCAGTTCCATTGCGGAAAGCCGCCGCCCGCCGCCGATCCGATGATCTTCAAATGCATGAAAATGCCCGCGCGGCGGCTTCTCTGACCTGCAGGCAATTTGCAGTCACAAAAAACGCTTCGCACGCTTTGCGTGCGTCAAAATCTTTCACGAAAATCCCATGCGGCGAGGGGATGCGCGCCCCTGTCGCCAGGGACGCGCACCTCTGCGGCCTACTTCTTGGGAGTAATTTCAGCAGGCAGATACCGTGAAATTTCGAAGCCAGCGGCAACCTGACACATGGTCGGTTTTTTCCAGTTCTTCTTCATGACATTTCTCCTCTTATACCAGCCCGAAGGGACCGATCCTGTCGTTAGCCAACCATTGCAGGGCACCGACGCAATGGCTCGTCCATCAAGTCTCAAAATGGACAAATGAAACAATAGGTTTTGAAAAATTGAAAACAAACTATCGAGAATAATTGCAGTCCTTACTTCAATTGTTCATTGTGTAGGGTTTCTTCTCCTCCAGTGGAAGGTTTGCATCTTCCCACCCATCGGCGCCGAGCGGATACCAGATTACTGAACTGTAGCCCCACTCGACGGCCCGTTTCGCCGCATTCCACGACATCCAGCAATTCGTCATGCAGTAGAACAGAATCGCGCGCGACTTGTCCGTCCCGGCCTTGGCCGCGAGGCCTTGGCGAAAATAGCTGGCGGTCTCCTGCGAAATAGCGCCGTATCCCACATTGGCCAGCCATATGCTGCCTGGAATGTCCTTTCTGACCTTGTCCCTCCATATGGTTCCTGCCGGCAAATTGGTCGGTTTGGGCGTGTCCGGCATCACGTCGAAGAAGATCGCCTTTTTCGCTCGCCACAGCGCTTCCGCTTCCACCGTTGTCACCACCCTCGCGCCTTGCAGCGTCCGCGGCACCGGCGCCCGATAGTCGTCCATCCGGAAACCGCTGGGTTCGACGACATCGCCAGCCCATGTCGGCTCGGTCAGACCCAGAAGGCTCGCGGCGACCAGCAAGAAAATAGTCTCCCTTCCATTCATTGGGTAATCAGGTTGTCGTGTTCGTCGATCAGCGGCACGTTGTAGCTCAGCAGGATCCTGGTGATCTCAGCCTGGTTTTCCCTGATCACCCGGTTGAGCGTCCGCTTCCATTCCTGGTCGGACGGACGTACGCCCATGGTGATGCGGTAAGACATGCGCGAGCCGGTTTTTTCCTTCACCAGTGGAACGATCGTCACATCAGCTCCGAGTTCCCTTGCATAGTAACCTGCCATCGGTCCCCACAGCACCGCCGCATCGATCCTGTGTGCCAGCATGTCCTTGATCATGACCTCTCCCATGGATGGGGTGACGCGCGTATCCACCGCAAGCGGATAGATCTTGGCGGTCCGCAGAAGCTTGTTGGCGGCCATGTTGGCGGTTGGCGGCGTGCTTTCAACGACGCCGATCGTCTTGCCCGTGAGTCTGGGATCCTCGATCGTTTCCACACCTTCCATATCGTGGCTTTTTGGATGCACCAGCACATAGGCGGAGCGATAGTAGGCGTTGGTGTTCTGCACCAGCTCATCGCCTTGGGCATAGCCCATGATGATGTCGCATCGGTTGGCCCCCAACGTATTGCGCACGAAGCCGGTGATCGTGGGAAACCAGGTGTAGGAGACGGACTTGCGCCCGGTTTTCGCGGCAACCAGCTCGGCCAGCTTGTTTTCGAAGCCTTCGCCGCTCTTGTCGGTGAAGGGCATATTCGAGGGATCGGCGCAGACGCGCAGAATGTCGGGATCGACCAGTTCTCCCGCCGCGCCAAGACCGGCGCTTTGCGCATGCGCGTTCGACGGCAGCAAGGCGAGTGTGCCGAGGATCGGCAGAACGACGCGCAGCTTCAATGCATCGCGGCCAATCATGTCATCCACCCATGCAGGATGCTTCGGCATCCTTCGCCGCCTGGGCCTTGTCTTCGTGCTTGGGCGGCCGTCCGCGGGGGGCCGCGCCATCTGCGCGCGCGCGCAGGTAGACGTAGAGGTCGTCCATGTAGCAATAGACATTCTTGTTGTCGCCAAAGGCAGGCATGACGTTTTCCTTGCCGCCGCCGACATTCTTGCGGCCTTCGGCGACGATCGAGAGGAATGTGGCGTAATCCATGGTTTTCAGGCTGTTGACCAAAGCCGGCGCATAGCTCGAACCTGTCGCGTCCTGTCCGTGGCAGACATGGCAATCGGAGTGATACCGGCGGTAGCCGCTGAACGTGTACCAATCGACGGTTCCGTTTTCGATCTTGTAGGTCGGATTTCCATCCGCATCCATATACTTGCCGCCTTCTTCCTTTACCGCCTTGGCTTTTTCCATGCTGTCGTCGGCCTGGGCGACGCCTGAGCTTGCCAGAGGCAGCAGAGCCAGGACCAAAGCCGAAATTACAATGCGAACGGACATTCAAACGCTTCCTTCATTTGCCAATGGACACGGTTTTGCTGTCGCGACCGGCATTGATCGGTGTTTTTGGGTGCGTAACCGAATCGAGAGCCCGGACATGGCTTCCGGATGATCCGGGCTCTCGTTCTTCAAGCCTTTGGTCTCACAAGACCCGAGGCGTGCTCAAGGTTCCCGGCGCATCAATCCGGGAGACCGAAGACGGTGAGCTGACCGCCCAGCGTTGTGTAGTCGGCAAGTGCCGCGTAGCCGCCGACGGCACCAAGACCAGCGGTGCCAACGACCGCCGCCTCGTCGCCTTGGGCACGGCCCTGATCGACGGCGCCATGCCAGGCAGCGGCGTTATCAGGCGAAAGCAGGCCGCCTGCCAGGCCGATACCTGCCCAGCCACCGACGCCGGACAGAACGGCGATGTACTGCTTGCCGCCCTGCTCGTAGGTCGTGATGTTGCCGATGATGCCGGACGGGGTCTTGAACTTGTAGAGTTCCTTGCCGTCCTTATCGACCGCCTTGATGTAGCCTTCGAGTGTACCGTAGAAGACGACGTCGCCATCTGTCGCCAACGCACCCGACCACACCGAGAACTGCTCGGGCTTCGACCAGACGATCTCACCCTTGGCCGCATCCCAGGCAATGAAGTTGCCCATGTTGCCGTCGCCGCCAGGTGCGGGATACATCGACACGGTGGCGCCAACATAAGGCTGACCGGCGGTGTAGCTCACCTTGTAAGGCTCATAGTCCATGCAGACATGGTTGGTCGGGACATAGAACAGCCCGGTCTTCGGCGAATAGGCCGCCGGCTGCTGGTCCTTCGTTCCAAGCGCTGCCGGGCAGATGCCCGTCGAGTTGGTGTCTTCGCCGTTCTGCTGGGTCGAATATTTCGCCACGACCTGCGGGCGACCATATTGTTCGCTCTTGGGGTCCATGACGACTTCCGTCGCCCAGTTCACGGCCGGATCGTATTTCTTGGCGACGAGAAGGTCGCCGGTGGCGCGATCCATGGTGTAGGCGAAACCATTGCGATCGAAATGCACCAGCACGTCGTGCTTGGCGCCGTTGACCTCCATGCCATCGACGAGGATCATCTCGTTGATGCCGTCATAGTCCCATTCGTCATGCGGGGTCATCTGGTAGAGCCATTTGGCAACACCGGTATCCGCATCGCGGGCCATGATCGTCATCGACCAGCGATTGTCGCCGGGGCGTTGTACCGGGTTCCACGTCGAGGGATTGCCGGTGCCATAGTAGACCAGGTTCAGCTTGGGATCATAGGAATACCATCCCCATGTCGTGCCGCCGCCTGTCTTCCACTGCTCGCCTTCCCAGGTGTTCGTGCCGGAATCCTTGCCCACCGGCTTGCCGAGATGCGTGGTCTTCTCAGGATCGAGCAGGGTGTCTGCGTCCGGACCTTCCGAATAGGCTTTCCAGGCGAGTTTGCCATCTTTCAGATTGTAGGCGGCCAGCCAGCCGCGAACGCCGAATTCGGCGCCGGATACGCCGATGAGCACCTTGTCCTTGACGACGACGGGAGCAGCCGTGCCGGATTCGCCCTTGCCGCCATCGGTCTGGTCGCCGTTCTTGACCGACCAGACGACCTTGCCGGTCTTCGCGTCGAGGGCGACGACGGTGGTGTCGGCCTGATTGAGAATGATCTTGCCGTCACCATAGGCAACGCCGCGATTGACCGTATCGCAACACATGATCGGAATGACGTTGGGATCCTGCTTGGGTTCGTATTTCCAGAGGATCTTCCCGTCATTCTTGAGATCGAGCGCAAAGACATTGTTCGGGAAAGGCGTGTGAACATACATCACATCGCCGATGATAAGCGGTCCACCCTCGTGGCCTCGTAGCACGCCGGTGGAAAAGGTCCACTTGACCTGCAGGTTCTTCACATTGTCCGCAGTAATCTGGTTGAGTTTGGAATAGCGGGTGTTGGCGTAGTCACCCGTCTGCATTGCCCAGTTCTTCGAATCCGAAGCCAGCTTTGCAAGGTCCTCGTTAGCCGACGCCGTAAAGGCCGCGCCGAGCGACAGAAACGCCGCAGTGGTTAGAATATAGGTAGCTTTCGTAAATACACGCATCCGAATTCCTCCCGAGGTTCATAGTGATGAATCATTTGCTGAGCCCACAAGGGCTTGCCCAAGCGATTCACGGGGGGGAAATATTTCCGGCAGCGTGTCACGACCTAAGCCAGATGTGCAGAGGGCACCGTTACTGCCCACCTCACCTTGGCCTACGAAAGACTGTCGCCGCTCCCTAATGACGGTGACGCCCTTGAAGCCGGAAACAGAGTGAGGCTATGTCATCGCAAAACGCTAGGCAAGCAAAAAAGCCTGGGTGTTTTTTTGCACCGCAATATCGTAAATGATGCGGCGCAATATAAGGAAATAAGTAGGGTAGTATTTGTTAGATGAAGTATTTCTGATTGAGAAATAACGGTGGGCCGGATAAAATTTGATTATTTTTTGAGTTTTACATTTCACCTAAGTGTGGATTTTATTTGGAGGTATTCACTTCGATGTCTCGGCATGGCCATGTACGTGCCCCGTTGGGAAACGATAGTGAGCCAAGCATGAGATGATCGTTGGAGTTGGAGCGTGGACCGGGGCATGGGGCCCCCATGCGGAACCACCGTCGACCAGCACTGCATTCCTCCTTTGGTCGTATACGGAAGCCATGGGCGCTTGACTGACTCTGCGGCACGTTGCCAACTGCCACGGTGATCCCGACTGGGCGCATCACGCCCAGGCCAACCGGAGGTTTTCCCGTGATCAGATATGTTGGATTTTCGACTTTGCCGCTGCTTCTTGCCGCGCCGCTGGCCTTCGCAAACCCGGCGGGCGCCGCGGGAGATTACCCGACAGCAACGATTGCCGATTACGTGCTCGGCTGCATGCAGACGAACGGCCAGACACGTCAGGCGCTGGAAAGCTGTTCCTGCTCGATCGACGTCATCGCCTCGATCCTTCCCTACGACCACTATGAGAGAGCCGAGACTTTCAAGAGCATGTCTTTGACCACAGGGGAAAACGCGGGGCTGTTTCGCGAGAGCGCACCGGCGAAGGCAGCCCGTACCGAATTGAAGCGCGCGCAGTCGGAAGCCGACGTGCGCTGCTTTTAGAACCTGCTCAAATCCGCAAGCCGGATGGAGTTCCATCCTTTGTCTGGACAGTACCTTCCCGAAACAAGCTCCACTTTCGGGGTCAAGCTGGCAAGCACCCGGCAGTCCGGCACAGGATATCGAGACTTCAGAGTCCCGCTGTCTCCAGCGGCCACTGATTGCGAAATGTCTTGCCATCCGTATCGATCGCTTCAACCTGGATTTCGCCGTTGCCGTGCACGGTGAAATCAAATCGGAAATTGGGGTCTTCCGAAATCGATATTCCACCTTCCATGGAGAGGATCGGCTGGCCGGCTTGGGAGATCGACAGTTTCTGGACAAAATGCGCCGGTATGAAATACTGGGTCAGCGGATCCCGCTGCAGCCCCGAATTGTTAGGGTGCCGGATCATCAACTGCAGTTCCTCGGTCTTGGTCATCGTCTCTTTGGGCGGGAACTGGCGCAGCTTCATCTGACCCATCGTCGCGTTGGCCTCGTCCTGGTTCTTGACCGCAGGGGCGGAGCATCCGCCTGACGCCTTGACGAAGGTCTGCGCCATATGGAGTTGGCCGCCCTGCGTCTCAGCGATGGCCCGCAGATAGGAATAGTCGTTGACGCGCACGCGCGTCGACAGATGCGTCACGCCGGCATCCTTGCCGAGCTGGAACGTTGCCGCCACCGGTGCAGGGTTGGCATCGATGATCAAGGTAACGGATTTGATGCCGTCCGGCGCCTTGGCTGGATCGAGATAGATGTCGACGGGCACGATGGCGGCATCCTGCGCCCGCTTCGGCGCTTCGATCCTGACGACGCCGGTATCGACCAGAATTGCCCGATCGCCGAACACGTCGCCCTTCAAATCCTGCCAGATCCTATCCGAGGACGCGGTTGTTTGCTGTGCGCTGGCGGTTCCCGAGGAGCCGAGCAGCGTGCCGATGGCCAAGATGATCGCGACGAAAACGAATGCGAGCGGCAAAGCGAGCTGCCGGCTCGAGTAAGCGTGATTTTGCATTTCGATGCCTCCACCAATGCAAGAGAGGTGGTGCCCAGGCTGGCGTTGAGGATAAGCCTTTGGCGACGCCTTGGCAAATCGCCGTGCCTTACAGCTGCCTGGCGCATGTCGGTGTCGTCTATTCCCATTCGAGTTCGGCAAATGCGGCCGTTGCGTTGCGCTCGTTGTAGTCGTCGAACAGGTGCCAATTATCCCGTTCGCTTTCGCCAGCGGTTTTGACTGCTTCGCGCAGCGGCGTTCCGTCGGCGATCGCCTTGCGGATATCGCGCGCCAGAACCTCGAAATAGCGTCGCTCCCCCGCCAGCGCCTGTGGCCAGTCGGCCGTTACAGGACCATGACCTGGAACGACGCGCGCGGCGTCGATCGCGGTGAGCGCATCCATCTGGCGGAGCCATCCAAGCAGTGATCCGTCGAGCGTCGGCAAGGAGCCCATAAACACGACATCGCCGGCAAAGAGCGTTCTGGTCGCGGGATCGAACACGGTCAGGTCGTTGTCGGTGTGCGCCGCCTTCCATGCCCGCAGTTCGATCATGCGCCCGCCGAGGTCGAGTTGCAGGCGATCGTCGACCAGCATGGTCGGCGACACGATCTCGATCCCCTCCATCAGCGCCTCGCCAAGCTGTTCGCGATAGTTGTGCAGATAGAACGCGCCACGCGCCTCGAGAGCACGCGGCAGATTACGGTGACCGACGATGGTCGCGCCGATCTTCCGGAATGCCGCATTGCCGAAGATATGGTCGGGATGCATGTGGGTGTTGACCAGGAAGCGAACCGGCTTTGCTGTCAGCTTTCCGATCGCGGCGAGAAAGGCGTGCGCCTCGATGAGGCTGCCACCGCTGTCGATGACGGCAACCGCATCGGTGCCGATGACGGCGCCCAGATTGCAGATCGCACCGTCGTTGGCGGCGGTCATCAACTCATCCGCGCCCTGGAAGGCGAAGACGCCGTCGGCGATTTGTCTGACCGAGAACCGAGAACTGCCACCTGCGGCCAGAACGGCTCGTCCGAGGCAGCATGGCAGCAAGGCGGCGCTGGCGGCGGTGCAGGCGAAGCCACTCACAAGCCTGCGTCTTAGCAGATCAACCGACATGAAGGCCTCCGATATGCATTTCGCCTGCTGGCAATCAGGTGACGTCCGGAAATCTATGATGGAACGACCGCAGAAGGTCGCTCATCACCTGCGAATTGCGATGTTGCCGTGGCAGCCGTACGTCGAACACGCCGAGCACATGGGTTGGCCGCGGCGCGAGCACGATGATGCGGTCCGACAGCATCAGTGCCTCGCGTAGATTGTGCGTCACCATCAAGGCGGTCGTTGGCCGTGCCGACCACACGGTCAAAAGCAGATGCCGAAGCCGCTCGGCGGTCTGTTCGTCGAGCGAGACAAAGGGTTCGTCCAGGAAAAGCACCGCCGGCTCGGTGGCGAAAGCCCTGGCAAGTGCTGCCCTGCGCGCAAGGCCGAGCGACAGTTCGGCAGGATAGAGCGAGCGCATGCCGGCGAGGCCGAGCGTGTCGAACAGCCTGTCGAGATTTTTCGCTCTCAAGCTTTTCGGCAACGCCAGCCTGACATTCTGCTCCACCGTTCGCCACGGCAGCAGGGTCGGTTCCTGGAATACGGCGGCGATGCGGTTCGAACCTCCTTGCGGCAACTGGAAGGAGCCGGAAAAGTCTTTGTCCAAGCCAAGCAGGATACGCAGCGTCGTGGTTTTGCCGCAGCCCGACGGTCCCAGCAAGCAGGCGAATTCGCCTTGCCGGACCTCGAAGGAAAGGTCCTGAAGCGCCGTGATCGAGACGCCTCGCGCGGACCTGAAGGTCTTTTCGGCGATGTCGACCTTAAGCGGGACGACGGCGCCAACGGGTTGCATGTCGTTCAACGGGCTGCACCAGGAGAAGTTCAATGACAAGCATCACCGCCACGAAAGCCAGCGTGTAGGCAAGAATGGCGGCGACATCGAAGAGCTGGAAATAGAGATGGATCTGGAAGCCGACACCGTTCGAGCGGCCGAGCAACTCGACGACCAGGACGATCTTCCAGATGAGGGCGATGCCGGATCGCGATGCGGCGGCAAGATAGGGCTGCAATTGCGGCAGCAGGATATGGCGGATGCGTTCAAGGCGGCCGAAGCGATAGACGGTGGCCATTTCGGCGTAACTTGGATCAAGCGCCCTGGCGCCTTCGCGCATCGTCACCACGACATTCGGGATCTTGTTCACCGCCACCGCGCCGATCGCCGCCACCTCGTTGAGGCCGAACCAGATATAGCCGAGGACGATGACCACCAGCGCCGGGATGTTGAGGAACAGGATCACCCACGGGTTGAAAAAACGGTCGACGCGACGATGGCTGCCGAGCAAAACGCCGATGACGGATCCGATGATCATTGCGACGATATATGCCGCGGCGACCCGGCCGAGGGTCACGCCGAGATGGTAAAAAAGGTCGCCGCTCGCAGCCTCCCTGAGAAGCACCTGCCAGACCTGCCCAGGTCCTGGAAAGGCACGGCTTGGCCAGACACTTGCCGCAAGGTTCCATAGCAGGCAAAGCCCGAGCAGGGAGACCGCTACGGTCAGCGCGGGCATGAGTGCCGTCGCCAGATTGCGTCGGCCGGACATGGTCGGCGGGGCATCACGCGCGCCGTCGGTTCCCAATGCGGTCATTTCTCGGGGTCCTGCCAGAACGTGCCGGGCGCCATTTCCGGCGCGCTGCCGACAAGCTTCGCGCCGCCGATCGCCGCAAGCACATGGTATAGCCTCCCGGCGTCGGCCGCTTCCTCGGCGATCGACCGGCTGGGAATGCCCTGGCGGTAGCGATCGCGCAGTTTTTCCAGTTCCTTGCCTTCCGCGCGAATGATCGGCGCCAGGCGCAGCCATTCGTCATCGGATCTGGCCAGCAAGTCCTTGGCTTGCGCGGACGCCCTCACGAAACCCCTGACGGCATCGGGGTTCTCGTTGGCCCATTGGTCATGGAAGACGTAACCGAGCGCCGAAACGGGTCCCAGAGCCCCGAGCGTCTTTGCCGCGTCATTCACGCCGATCAATCGACGGAAGCCATTGGCCTCGAGACGCGCGCAAAAATGCCAGAAATTCAGCACTGCATCGAGTTCGCCCTGTATCGCCTTTTCCGAAATCAGTGGCGGCGCGCCAAAGACGATGTCGCTGGTTGCCGACAGGTCGACGCCGAGATCGCGTCTGGTCAGCGCTTGTATCAGCAGCCAACTCTTGTCGAGCGGGCCGCCGGCGACGCCGATCTTCTTGTCCTTGAGATCGGCGACCGTCCGGATCGGCGAATCCTCCTTCACCATGATCGCACCCACCGCGGTCGAATAGGGGGTCAATGTGAGGTCGCCGCCTTCGGAGCGCTGGCGCGAGACCCACAGCCAGTCGGAGACGATCATATCGATCGCGCCAGCCAGCATCGCGACGTTGGTTGCATCCTCGCCGGCGAAGTCGATGATCTCCAGACCGATCCCGTTCGCGGCATCGAATTTGTGCTGCCTTAGCGTATCGAGTTCCCAACTCACGGTTCCAAACTTCAGCACACCGAGGCGAATCCTGGCTGCCGCAACGCCCGGCCTGGTAGCAAGAACAGCGGCTGTCCCGAGAACCGCCAGACGCAACGTCATGCGCCGTGAAACCATCATGACACCTCCTCCCCAGGGTTCCGCGCTGCCAAATCAAATGGCTCGTTCCTTGTTTGGAAATGCGCATTTCCAGCGCATGACCTTGAGGGTCGGGTGTTCTTGGGACCATTTCGCGATTTCGCTGGGGGCAAGGATCATGCATTGGAACAGAGTGCCGCGGCTCTCGAAATAGAGATGTTCGTCTCGGCAATTGCTCGGATTGGCGCTGAGGCAAACCGTCAATATGAGATCGACCATGTCCATTCAGCACCTCTTGCGCGTTCCCAAACGCTCATCCCGGCGAGCTCAGCCCAACCAGAAGCGAGGGCAAAATCACCGTTTGCCGGATTTCCCGAGGTGCCAATGGAGAAACCGGAGTGAGGTCAAGCTACGCGCTCGCCGGATCACCGTCAACAAAGACGAATGGACGGGTCTGTTGAGCACCCAGGCCTCTAAACCTTTGTACGATTGACTTTCACAACATGCCAATTAGCTTCTGAATCACGCGGCGCGGCTCCACGGGAGAAGCGGATATTCCACACCACCGCGTAAGGCGCATGCCGACGGATCAAAGGATCGGCATGCGCAAATCGTCCAGGGCACCCAGACGATCAATGAGGAAATGCCATGCGCGCAATCGCATTTTTCGCAGTCATGTCCGTTGTGCCCTTCATCGCGAGCCAATCCCAGGCACAGGATGCGGCGGCTGGTGAGAAGGTCTTCGCCAAATGCAAGGTCTGCCACGTCGCCGACCAGGACAAGAACAAGGTCGGCCCGTCGTTGAACGGCGTCATAGGCCGAACGGCTGGAACACACCCGGGGTTCAGCTATTCTCAGGCGATGGTCGCGGCTGGCAAATCCGGCGTCAAATGGGATGAGCCCTCACTGAAGACCTATCTTCACGATCCCAAGGCCATGGTCAAAGGAACGAAGATGGCGTTTGTCGGCCTCAAGCAGGACGAAGACATCGCCAATGTCATTGCCTATCTGAAGCAATTCTCGAAATAGAGCGCAGCCGGCCGTTCGAATTTGCGTTCGGCCGGCGGACGCCTCAATCACGCATCGGCTTGCAGCCTCTGCATTGCCGAAGGCAGATCGAAAAGGCTGTCGCAAACAAGGTCGGCGCCAAGCTCTTCCACCGGAATGTGGCTGTAGCCGCCGCGCAACAGAATGACGGGCATGCCGGCGGCGCGTGCGGCGCCCAGGTCGGCGCCACTGTCTCCGACCAGCAGCGCGTCACCGGCGTCGACCCCAAGCTGTGCCAACGCCAGCAGCAGGGCATCGGGCGCCGGTTTCAGGAATGTCACCGCGTCTCCGCCAACGATGGCGCCGAAATATTCCGTCAATCCGAAATGAAGCAGGATTTCGCGGGTCGCCAACTGCGGTTTGTTGGTTACCACCCCCATGCTTACCCCGCCCAAATGAAAGTGGGTGAGAGCCTCCCTGACGCCAGGCATCAGCCTTGTCAGGCCGGTCAGATGCCGGCGGTAGATAGGCGCCATGACGCGGTTGGCCTCATCGAGAGCGTTACCGAGCAGTGGCGCTCCCGACGCCGCGAAGGCTCGCTCGATCAATTTCCTGACGCCGCCGCCGATCATGGCCGTGACCTGATCCAGGCGCAGCGGCGGCAGATCGCGGCTGGCCAGCAATTCGTTGACTGCGGCCGCTATGTCCGGCGCCGAGTCGACCAGCGTGCCGTCGAGGTCGAACAGGATCGCCTTCGGCGATCGAAGCGGCCTACCTGCGCCGACGTTCATGCGGCATCCTTCCACTTGATCGAGCAGCCGATCGAGGCGATCTGGTCCAGCGGCCCGTCGCCGGTTCGGGCAACCTGCTTCATCGCCTCGAACAGATCGCGTCTCAGCCCGGGCGCTCCGGCTTCTCGTCGCGAGGCGTCCAGCCGACCGCGATATTGCAGTCCCAACTCGCTGTTGAACCCGAAGAAATCGGGAGTGCACACGGCTGCGTAATCGCGCGCCACAGTTTGGTGCTGGTCGTGCAGGTAAGGGAAGCTGAAGCCGCTCGTCGTGGCGAATAGCTTCATTTGGTCGAAGGAATCCTCCGGGTAGGCATCGGCATCGTTTGAGTTGATCGCGACAAAGCCGATACCTTCGGCCTTGAGGTCGTTGGCATCGCGCACGATACGTGAAATCACCGCCTTCACATAAGGGCAGTGATTGCAGATGAAGGCCACGACCAGGCCGTTCGGGCCGGCCTGGCTGAAGATCGAATGCGACCTGCCGTCGACGTCAGGCAAAACGGCATCGATGGCGCGCCAGCCGAAATCGCAGACAGGGGGGACGGCCGCCATGCTTGCCTCCGATGGAATGGTTTACGCGGCTTTCCGGATCGCACCGTCGGCCGCCTGTCGGATGGTTCCAATGTTGGCGCGATAGGCCGCCTCGGTGCCCCCCTTGAACACGGCCGACCCGGCGACCAGCACATTGGCGCCGGCTGCAGTGACCAGCGGGGCGGTTTCGGCCGTGACGCCGCCATCGATTTCGATGTCAATCGGGCGGTGGCCAACCAGTGCCTTGATTCGCCTGATCTTCTCGATGACCGCGGAAATGAAGGCCTGGCCGCCAAAGCCTGGATTGACCGTCATCAGAAGCACCAGGTCGAGCCTGTCGAGCACATATTCGATGGCGCTCTCCGGCGTCGAAGGATTCAGCGATACGCCGGCCTTCTTGCCGAGATTTTTGATCGCCTGCAGGGAACGATCGAGATGCGGCCCGGCCTCGGCGTGCACCGTGATGATGTCGCAGCCGGCGTCGGCGAAGGCGGCCAGATAGGGGTCGGCCGGCGCGATCATCAGATGGCAGTCGAAGACTTTGTCCGTTCGGTCGCGGATCGCCTTGATCACCGGCGGACCGAAGGTGATGTTGGGTACGAAATGCCCGTCCATCACGTCGAGATGGATCCAGTCGGCACCCGCCCGCACGACAGCTTCGACCTCGTCGCCGAGCCGCGAGAAATCCGCGGAAAGCACGGAGGGTGCGATGATTGTCCTGGTGACCATGGTCGTCGTCTCCAATCCTGTCTGCGCTGTTGGTCTCTGCGCCAGCCGGCTTCATCCCGTCAGCGCATCTTCGTCTCCGGTTCGCCTTCGAGTTTCCCTTCCGCGAACACGCGGCTGCCGCGGATGTCGGATTCCTCGATGGTGACAAGATCGGCCTTGGTCAACACCCTGCTGCGCGATGCGAAAAGCCGGTTGGCCTGCCGCAGCCGTGCCCGATCGAGCCCATTGCGGACCGAACGCGCGTTGGAGAAATGCGGCAGCCTCATGCGGATCGGAAGATACTCTTCGAGCGCACGGGATGCCGCCTCGCTGAGGCGATAATTCTGCTCCGCGAGCATAATCTCGGCGATTGATTTCAGTTCGCTGACACCATAGTCGGGGAAATCGAGATGGTGGGCGATGCGCGAACGCATACCGGGATTGCTGTCGAAGAAGCGGTCCATCTTGTTCTTGTAGCCGGCAAGGATCACAACCAGATCGTCACGGTTGTTCTCCATGCACTGCAGCAGGATTTCGATCGATTCCTGGCCGTAGTCGCGTTCGTTCTCGGGCTTGTAGAGATAGTACGCCTCGTCGATGAAAAGCACGCCGCCCATGGCACGCTTGATCACCTCGCGGGTCTTGGGCGCGGTGTGGCCCACATACTGGCCAACAAGATCGTCGCGCGTCACGGCGACCATGTGGCCTTCGCGGACATAGCCCAGACGATGCAGGATTTCGGCCATCCTCAGCGCCACGGTGGTCTTTCCGGTGCCGGGATTTCCCGTAAAGTTCATGTGCAGCGTCGGGGCGCCCGAGGTCAGCCCGAACTTGCGGCGAAGCCGGTCGACCAGGAGGAGAGCGGCGATCTCGCGGATGCGGGTCTTGACCGGCTTCAGGCCAACGAGTTCACGGTCGAGCTTGTCCATCACCTCGTCGATGTTGGAGGCCTCGAACTCGGCCTGCAGATCAACCGTCGCGTCCTGTGCGGCAGCGTCCTTGGTCATCGCGTTCAGCATGGTTCAGCTAGCTCCGCTCGCCCTCGGGCCTGTCGGTCGCATAAGGCACGATCGAATAACCCTGGCTGCGGCCGTCGCGCTCCTGGCGCAGCAGCCGGAACCCGGCTTCGCTGGGCGGCCGGTTGACAATGAACGACATGCGCGGCGCTTCCCAGCCCTTGGTCGAATCGAAGGCGGTTACCCGCACATACATGTTCGGACAGGCTTTCCGGCAAGCATTGACCTCGAGCAGTATGCCCGCCGGATCTTTCAAATCGAACATCGGGTTGCCGTACATTTCCCAGTAGGTGTTTCGCGGATGCGGATCGTCCGTGTACTCGACGCTGACCGCCCAATGGTTCTTCAGCGCGTATTTGATCTGCGCCGAAATCTGCTCATCGGTCAGGTCTGGCAGGAACGAGAACTGTCCCTGCGTGACCTTGTTTCCCGGATTGGTCATCATGACGATGGTTCCTTTCGTCTAGAAGCTGGGCGTTGCGGTTGGCACGAAGTCGGCCGTGTCGGTCGATTCGTAGTTGAAGGTGACGTCCTTCCAGGTCTCCAGGGCAGCCTTCAGCGGCGTGCACCATCTGGCCGCCTGTTCGAGGATCTTGGTCCCTTCGCGCAAATAATCGCGCCCCTCGTTGCGGGCCAGGATCATCGCTTCCAGGGCGACGCGATTGGCCGTCGCGCCTGCCTGGATGCCGTCCGGATGGCCGATTGTGCCGCCGCCGAACTGCAGGATGACGTCCTCGCCGAGATAGTGGATCAACTGATGCATCTGGCCGGCATGGATGCCGCCCGAGGCGACGGGCATCACCTTGTTGAGCGAGGCCCATTCTTGATCGAAGAACAGCCCGGTTTCGAGGTTCTGCGGCGTGCGCTCCTCACGCAGCGTGTCATAAAATCCCTTGATCATGAGCGGGTCGCCTTCCAGCTTGCCGACCACCGTGCCGGCATGGATGTGGTCGACGCCGGCCATGCGCATCCATTTGCAGATGACGCGGAAATTCATGCCGTGGTTCTTCTGGCGCGAATAGGTCGAGTTGCCGGCACGGTGCAGGTGCAGGATCATGTCGTTGCGGCGCGCCCACTTGGCCATCGACTGGATCGCCGTGTAGCCGATGACGAGGTCGATCATGACGATGCAGGAACCAAGCTGCTTGGCGAATTCGGCGCGCTCGTACATCTCCTCCATCGTGCCGGCGGTGACGTTAAGATAATGGCCTTTGACCTCGCCGGTGGCGGCCGACGCCTTGTTCACGGCCTCCATGCAGTAGAGGAAGCGGTCGCGCCAGTGCATGAAGGGCTGCGAGTTGATGTTCTCGTCGTCCTTGACGAAGTCGAGGCCGCCCTTCAGCGCTTCGTAAACGACGCGCCCATAATTGCGGCCCGAGAGGCCGAGCTTCGGCTTCGTCGTAGCGCCGAGCAGCGGCCGGCCGAACTTGTCGAGCCGCTCACGCTCCACCACGATGCCTGTCGCCGGCCCCTGGAAGGTTTTGAGGTACGCGACCGGGATACGCATGTCTTCCAGCCGCAGCGCCTTGACTGCCTTGAAGCCGAACACATTGCCGATGATCGATGCGGTCAAATTGGCGATCGAGCCCGGCTCGAACAGGTCGAGGTCGTAGGCGATGTAGGCGAAGTACTGTTGCTCGGTCTTGGTTCCGGGACCGGTGTTCGGCACCGGCTCGGATCTGAACGCCTTGGCGCGGTAGAGCTCGCAAGCGGTCAGCCGGTCGGTCCACACCACGGTCCACGTCGCGGTGGAGGATTCGCCGGCGATGGCGGCCGCCGCCTCCTCGTGGTCGACACCGGGTTGCGGCGTGATCCGGAACATGGCGATCAGATCGGTTTCCTTGGGCCTGTAGTCAGGCTCCCAATAGCCCATCTTCTTGTAGGGGATGACCCCTGACTTGTAGCGTTCCTTGCCTTCCTTGAGCGTCCCCACTGGCAGTATGTCGATCTTGTTCATGACAGGTCTCCTGTTTGTTGCTCAGGCGGCTTTCGCGGTTGCGATATGGGGGTCGAGTTTTCCCGCGGCGTAACGTTTCGCCATCTCGTCCATGGCGATGACCTTGATCTTCGAGGCGTTGGACGCCGTACCGAAGCGCTCGAAGCGGTCCCGGCAAAGGTCGCGCAAGGCATCCATGGCGGGTTTCAGGAATTTGCGGGGATCGAACTCGCGCGGGTCTTCCGTCGCGACGCGGCGGAACTGCCCGGCCATGGCCATGCGGCAATCGGTGTCGATGTTGACCTTGCGCACGCCGTAGCGGATGCCGCGCTCGATCTCCTCGACCGGAACGCCAAAGGTCTGGGGCATCTCGCCGCCGTATCTGTTGATGATGTCCTGCAGCTCCTGCGGCACCGAGGAAGAGCCGTGCATGACCAGATGCGTGTTGGGCAGCTTCTCGTGGATCGCCTCGATCACCTGCATGGCCAGGATGTCGCCGTCCGGCTTGCGGGTGAATTTGTAGGCGCCGTGCGAGGTGCCGCAGGCAATCGCCAGCGCGTCGACCTGGGTTGCAGTCACAAAATCGACCGCCTGATCTGGATCGGTCAAGAGTTGGTCGTGAGAGAGCGCGCCCTCGGCGCCGTGGCCATCCTCCGCCTCGCTTTGGCCGGTTTCCAGCGAGCCGAGCACGCCCAGTTCGCCTTCGACGGAAGCGCCGACCCAATGCGCCATGCGTGCGACGCGTTCGGTTATGGCGACGTTGTAGTCGTAGCTTGCCGGCGTCTTGGCGTCCGCCATCAAGGATCCGTCCATCATCACCGAGGTGAAGCCGTGGCGGATCGCGGAAAGGCAGGTGGCCTCGCTGTTGCCGTGGTCTTGATGGATGCATAGCGGGATGGCCGGGTGGATTTCGGTCAGCGCCTCCATCATCTTGGCCAGCATGATGTCGTTGGCATAGGACCGGGCGCCACGTGAAGCCTGGATGATGACTGGCGCGTCGCAGGCCTTGGCCGCCTCCATGATGGCGAGGCCCTGTTCCATGTTGTTGATGTTGAATGCCGGAACGCCGTAGCCGTGCTCGGCGGCATGGTCGAGAAGCTGGCGAAGGGTGATGCGAGCCATTGTGAATCCTCCTAGATGATGAGCTTCAGCGCCGCTGCAGCAACCGCTTCGGACGTTATGTTGAAATGCCGGTAGAGGTCGGGGGCAGGGGCGCTGGCGCCGAAGCCGGTCATGCCGACGAAAGCGCCGGTCTCGCCGATCCAGCGGTCCCAGCCCAGCCGGGCTGCCGCTTCGACCGCGACGCGCGGCGCCGAGCCGAGGACGGCCTTGCGGGTGGCGCTTTCCTGCTCCTCGAAAAGCTCCCAGCACGGCATCGACACGACGGCGGCGGCGACGCCATGCTCGGTCTCCAGCCTTTCGGCGGCAGCAACCGCGATCTCGACCTCCGAGCCGGTGGCGATCAGGGTGACGGCGCGGTGCTTTGCCGGCTCGCGCAGGATGTAAGCGCCCTGGCAGGAGCGGTTCTCGTCGCTGTGCGACCGACGCAGCATCGGCAGGTTCTGGCGCGACAGCACCAGGACGCTAGGCCGATCCTTGCTCTTTAGCGCGAGTTCCCAGCACTCCGCCGTTTCGATGACATCCGCCGGGCGGAAGACGTTGAGATTAGGCGTGGCACGCAGCATCGCAAGGTGCTCGACCGGCTGGTGCGTCGGGCCGTCCTCGCCGAGGCCGATGGAATCGTGTGTCATCACATAGATGACGCGCTGGCCCATGAGCGCCGAGAGCCGCATCGCGCCGCGCGCATAATCGGCGAAGCACAGGAACGTACCGCCATAGGGCACGAAACCGCCATGCAGCGCGATGCCGTTCATGGCGGCCGCCATGCCGTGTTCACGAATGCCGTAGTGAATGTAGCGGCCGGCATAATCACCCGGCGCAATGCGGTTCATGCCCTTGGTGATCGTCAGATTTGAATGCGTCAGATCGGCCGAGCCGCCGACGGTCAATTCCGTTGCGCCGTTGATGACCTCGAGCGCCATTTCGGAGGCTTTTCGCGTCGCCACCTTGGTTGCCTTCTCGACATGTTCGCGACGAAAGGCGTCGAGCGCTTTGAAGACGGTGTCGGGCAGTTCGGCGGCGACGGCGCTCTCGAAAGCCTCGCGCCGCGGCGAGGCGGCAAGCCGCTGCTCCCAGGCGCGCCGCATCGCTTCGCCGCGACCGGCAATCTCGCGCCAGGCGAAAAGGATATCATCCGGCACATCGAACGGCGCGTGGGCCCAGCCGATGTTTTCGCGTGTCGCGGCGATCTCTGCTTCACCCAGCGGTGCGCCGTGCGTCTTCTCCGAACCGCCGAGATTGGGGGCACCCATGCCGATCACTGTGCGGCAGGCAATCAGCGATGGCCGATCCGACCGCCGCGCCGACTCGATTGCCGCGGCGACTGCCTCCATGTCGTGGCCGGCGACGCTTTGGACATCCCAGCCGGCGGCCTTGAAGCGCGCCGGCTGGTCCATCGACGTGGAGAGGGAGGTCGGCCCGTCAATGGAAATCGCATTGTCGTCCCAGAAGACGATCAGGCGGGAAAGCTTCAGGTGACCAGCGAGGTCTATCGCCTCGTGACTGATGCCCTCCTGAAGGCAGCCGTCGCCCGCAATCACATAGGTATGATGATCGACCAGATCGGTACCGTAGCGGGCGGCAAGCATACGTTCCGCCAGCGCCATGCCGACCGCCGTGGAAATGCCCTGTCCCAGCGGTCCGGTGGTGGTCTCCACGCCAAGCGCATGGCCGTATTCCGGATGCCCGGCGGTGCGGCTGCCCAACTGCCGAAATCGCTGCAATTCCTCGACCTGCATGTCCTCATAGCCGAGCAAATGATGCAGCGCGTATTGCAGCATCGAGCCGTGGCCGGCTGAAAGCACAAAACGGTCACGGTCGGGCCAGTCCGGCCTCGACGGATCGATGTTGATGAAGCGGTTGAACAGCACCGTTGCGACATCGGCCATGCCCATCGGCATGCCTGGGTGACCCGAATTCGCCTTTTGGACGCTGTCCATCGCCAGCGCGCGAATGGCGTTCGCCATGTCGCGCTCCGAGACGGGAGCGGTTGTGGTGACGGGCTTCAGTGCTGTTTGGCTGGTCATTGCATCCTCCTCACGACACACGGCTCTTGCGTTCAGTCAATTGCAGGATGAGCGGCGTCAGGATCAGCTGCATGGCAAGATCGAGCTTGTTGCCTGGCACCACTATGGAATTTGGCCGCGACATGAACGAGTCGTGGATCATCGACAGCAGATACGGAAAATCGATGCCGCGCGGATTGGCGAAGCGGATAACCAGCATCGATTCGTCCGGCGTCGGGATCCAGCGCGCGATGAACGGGTTGGACGTGTCGACGATCGGCACGCGCTGGAAGTTGATGGCGGTCTGCGAGAATTGCGGGACAATGTAGCGGACATAGTCGGGCATCCGGCGCAGGATCACGTCCATCACCGCCTCGGTGGAATAGCCGCGTGTCGAACGGTCGCGATGGATCTTCTGGATCCATTCGAGATTGATGACCGGCACGACGCCGATCTTGAGATCCGCATGCTTGGCCAAATCGATCGTGTCGGTGACGACACAGCCGTGCAGCCCCTCGTAGAAGAGCAGGTCGCTGGGAGCGAATTCGCGCCATTCGGTAAAGGTTCCCGGTGGCGTGCCGTGCTGCTTTTCCTCTTCCTCATCATGAATGTAGGTGCGGGTCTTGCCGGTTCCGCGGCGGCCATATTCCGTGAACACCTCTTCGAGAATTCCGAGTTCGTTGGCCGCGGCATTGAAATGGGTGAAGTTCGGGTTGCCGGCCTTTTCCTCCTCGGCCACCTTTCCCTTCATCGCCGCGCGGTCGTAGCGGTGGAATGCGTCGCCTTCGATGAAAGCGGCCTCGATGTTCTCGCGCCGGAAAATCAGATCGAAGATGCGCTTAACCGAGGTCGTGCCCGCGCCCGACGACCCGGTGATGGTGATGATGGGGTGCTTGGCTGACATGGTGCTGCTCAGGCTCTGAACAGGCCGCGGCGGCTGAACAGCGGCGCACGCTCACCGATGTTGCTCGGCTCTGTGTGGTAGCGGGTGATGCGCGCGACTTCCCGCGCCGACCCGAAGATCATCGGCACGCGCTGATGCAGGCTCTCGGGTTCGATTTCCAGGATTCGGTTGATCGCATCGGTGGCGGCACCACCAGCCTGTTCTATGAGATAGGCGATCGGGTTGGCCTCGTAGACGAGGCGCAGCCGTCCCTGACCATAGCCCTTGCGCCGATCGCCGGGGTAGAGAAAGACGCCGCCGCGCATCAATATTCGGTAACAGTCTGCAACCAGAGAGGCGATCCAGCGCATGTTGAAATCCTTCTCGCGCGGTCCTTCGGTGCCCTCCAGGCAGTCGTCGACATAGAGCCGCACGGCCTCGTCCCAGTGCCGGTAGTTGGCGGCGTTGATGGCGAACTCCTGAGTGCGTTGCGGAATGATCCGGCTTTCATAGGCCTGGACGAAGGTGCCGAGCCTTGTCGAGAAGACGAAGACATGCGTGCCGCTGCCGAGCGACAGGACGAGTGCCAGCTGCGGCCCATAGATGAAGAAACCGGCGCCTAGCTGGTTCACGCCCGCCTGCAGGAAAGAGGCGGCCGGATCAGCGTCCGGCGCGCCAGTTGCGGTCAGGAGCGAGAAGATCGTTCCGATCGACACGTTGGTGTCGATGTTGGAAGAGCCGTCGAGCGGGTCGATCGCAATGGCGAGTGGCGCTTGCCTGTCGAGCAGGACTGGCTGCTCCAGTTCCTCGGAGGCGTAAAGCGCGACTGGTGCGCGGCGCATGGCGTCGAGGAAGATGTCGTCGGAGAAGACGTCGAGATCCTTCTGGACGTCGCCATCGGCATTGGCGCCACGGGTTTCCGCAAAGGCGGCGCCGAGCACCCCTTGATTGATGGTGTTGCGGACCTTGATGGCGGCCTGTGTCAACTGACGGACGGTCGTCACAACTGCCGAGCGGAATTCGTCAGGCTGGCCGAGATAGGAGTTCAGAAAAGCGTCGAGCGTTGCCGCTGGCATCGTAACCTCCCGGTCCGGCCGCATCTCCTCGGAGCGGCTGGACTGGAGGAATGGAAACAAACGTGGAGAGATAAGTAAAATTCAATAACTTTACTTAGCCAGTAAAAATAATTTAGTATGCGGCATGAGGAACCTCACGATCAAGCATTTCAAGACCGTCCAGGCAATCATCAAGTGCGGAAAAATTGTCAGCGCAGCCAAGATGTTAGGCCTGTCTCCTCCAGCGCTGACAATCCAGTTGCGGCAAGTGGAGGAAGAATTCCAGCTGGCTCTGTTCGACCGAACGTCGGACGGCATGCGTCCCACTGCCGCAGGTCGGGCTTTCGTCGAGACAGCACAGGTTATCGAGGAGCATCTCGGTTTGCTCGAAGACAAGATGGATGCCATCAAGGGCGTACGCACCGGCAGCTTGAGGCTCGGCGTCGTTTCCACCGCCAAATATTTCGCGCCGCGGCTGATGGCTGCGTTCATGAAGGACCATCCCGACATCGACATGCGGCTTGCCATCGGAAACCGTGCCCAGACGATCGAAAACCTCCGAAACCACGACATCGATATCGCGCTGATGGGGCGCCCGGCGAAAGAGGTTCCGGTGCGTGCTTCGGTCTTCGGCGATCACCCGCTGGTCATCATCGCGCCGCCCGACCATCCGTTGGTCGCGGCGCGCGATATCTCCAAGGAGCGCATCGCCGAGGAGCATTTCCTTATTCGCGAGCCCGGCTCCGGAACCCGCATCTCGTTGGAAATATTCCTGAGCGACGTGCCTGGGCGCATCGACGACCTCGGTGTCGAGATGGCCTCGAACGAAACGATCAAGCAGGCGGTGATGGCTGGTCTGGGCATCGCCTTCATCTCTGCCCACACCATCGCTGCGGAAACCGAAGCAGGCCGGCTCGTCATCCTCGACGTTGTCGGCATGCCGATCCGCCGGCAATGGTTCTCGGTGATGCGGACCGATCACGCAATCTCGCCGGCCATGGCCACGTTCAACGATTTCCTGATGCGCAAGGGCGCGATGTATCTGCCCCTTTTCGGAAAGCTGTATCCAGACAAGGCGGGATGACATTTTACGAACGCAACGGATGAAAGTCCGGTGGAGAACGCCCGCGATCGTTGGTGTTATATAAGCGATATGTTATGTTGCAGTGCGAAAGAGCGGGGGCCACGTCCTTTCACATCCGTAAGCGATCCGTATGTGCAACCCCTGCAGACTGTTCGGAAATCTCCCGGGTAGGGTTCGGGAATTCGATGGGGAAAAGGGGTAATGCTTTACACACTCGTTATGATGGTCTGCCTGACGGATGTACCGCGGACCTGCGAACAACGCGAACAAATGGTAGACGGTCTGGCGATGAATCCCGGGACTGCCTTCATGCAGGCGCAGCCGCTGGTGGCTCGGTGGATCGAGACGCATCCCGGTTATTTCGTGCAGCGCTGGCGTGTGCTGCCTGGCAGGGGGTCATGAGGCAGGCGCCAAGGTCTATTTCTTCACGACGAGCGTTTCCGAGACGGTCTTCGACAACTGGTAAAGCCGCTGCTCGATTATCGTGGGCACATCGCAGACATAAGTCAGCGACTGGACCCGTTCGGTGAAAATTCGCGTCGCGAAATTCAGCTGGTCGGTTCGCCGTTCGACTTCGTCCGGATCCGCATCGGCCTTGGCGCGCAGCGCGTCGACTTCGGATGCTTCCTTGCGCAACTGTGCCGCCATTTCGAGCTGTTTGTGCGCATAGCGGGAGATGCCGGAGATCACGTGCGAACGCTCGGCGTCCATATGGTCGAACATTCCCTGCACCAGCATCGTCATTTTTGGTGCGACCTGCTCGGCCGACAGGGAAGTCGCGAAATCCTTGATCTCTTTCTGGGCTTCGGCAATCGGCGTCCGCCGGGCCGCCACCGCCTCGACAAGCGCCGACACACGGGCATCCTTCGCCCAATCTTTCGCGGTCGCAGGAAGCTCCGGCCCATTCCAGATCTGGCCAAGCGAGAGCTGTGGCACCTTACGCTGCATGCAGGGCCAGTCGGGATCGGTGTTTGCCGCGCCGGCGCTCCCCATCGAGGCAAGCGTGGCGACCAGAACCAGAGTGTGAGCAAGCCTCATTCGCGCCATCAGGCGTTTCCTCCCATGTCCTGTTTGCGGATCAACAAACCGCGCGAAGGATCGTATGCGATGATGGCGCCGCCCAGAAACAGCAGCGTGCAGCCGGCGACGACGCCCAGCGACAGCCATTCGATCTGTCCGTAGAAGGCAAAGCGGATCAGTTCGACGGCATAGGTGAACGGGTTGCAGAGGCAGATCTTGTAGAGCAGCGGGCTCGCCTCCTGGATGCGCCACAAGGGATAGAGCGCCGGAGACGCGAAATAGCCGGGAAAGATGACGAAGTTCATGATGCCGGCGAAGTTTTCGAGCTGCTTGATCAGCGAAGACAAGAGCATACCGAGCGCGCAAAGCATCATGCCCGACAGGAACAGTGCCGGCAGCACGTAGAGGTAGCCGAGTGGCGGCGCCTTGACGCCCCACAACCAGGCAACGATCAGGAACGCGTAGACCTGCACGATCGATACGGCCACACCGGCCAGCATCTTCGACACCAGCAGGAACCAGCGCGGAAACGGGCTGACCAGCAGGATGCGCATGTTGCCCATCTCGCGGTCGTAGACCATCGACAGCGAAGACTGCATGCCGGAAAACAGCAGGATCATGCCGCAAAGGCCCGGTGTGATATAGACCTCGTAGAGCACATAGGTCTTGTAGGGCGGGATGATCGACACGCCGAGCACCTGGCGAAAGCCGGCGGCGAAGATGAACAGCCAGACGAGCGGCCGGACCAGCGAGGAAATGAAGCGTTCGCGCTGGTGCAGGAAGCGCAGGCACTCGCGCAGGACGACGCCTTTCAGGCAAATGAGATAGTGGCGCAGGCCGAATGGCTCAGACCGCACCGGCATGATGCCGGCGACCTTTCCAGGCATCGCAGGAGCGCTCATGGCGACGTCTCCGCCATGCCCGCCGCATCGACGCGGCTGAGCTTCGAAAAGGTTTCGCGAATCGAATTTCCACCGTTCGCACGGGTCACATCCGACACCTTGCCGCTCGCGACCAGATCACCCAGCCGCAGTATGACAACATGGTCGGCGTCTTCGACTTCGTCGATCAGATGCGTGGCCCAGAGCACGCCGATGCCCTCTGCCTGGACGAGCTTGCGGATGGTGGCGAGGATGCCCGCGCGGGATTCGATGTCGAGGCCGACGGTCGCCTCGTCAAGCAGGAGCAGGGAAGGTCGGTGAAGCAGCGCCCTGGCGATTTCGATGCGTCGCATCTGACCGCCGGAGAGGCTGCGTGCCTTGTCGTGCTGGCGGCCCTGCATGTCGACCGTTTCAAGCAGCGCGGCAATGCGCTGGCGAGCTTCGCGTCCGCCAATGCCATGCAGCGAGGCGTGGTAGGAGAGATTCTGGTAGACGCTGAGGTCGAGGTCGAGCGTGCGTGCCTGGAACACGATGCCGACCCGTCTGAGTGCTTCGCCGGACGCGCGGCGAATGTCATGGCCGAAGATGCGGATCGATCCGTGACGCGTGTCGTAGAGGTGGCTTATCAGTGAGAACAGCGTTGTCTTGCCGGCCCCGTTGAGGCCGAGCAGAACGGTGAAAGTCGCCGGCGCGATCGAGAAGGAGACGTCGTTGAGCGCCCGCTTCTGGCCATAGGAATGGCTGACGGCACCGACATCGAGCGCCGCCACCTCGTCTCCCGGTCCGCTTGTCCTCATATGCTGCATGCCGGGTCGCTCCTTCAGGACGCGTTGGCTATATGGCGCCCTGATCGCCTTTGTCTCACTTGATCGTAATCTTGCCCTTCAGTCCCTTGTCGGCGAGGTCGGGAACCGACCAGGTGTATTCGCCCGGGCGAACGGTATGGAACTGCACCTGGATCGTTCCCGCATCGTCGAATTCCAGCCAGGCCGGTCCGCCGTCCATATGCACTTCCAAATCGTTGATGACGATCTGGTCCATCCAGACATTGCGGAAGAGGTCGGTCACGAACTTGTATTCGAAACCGCCCTTGGAGGTGATCTTCCAGCGATAGCCCTGGCCGGCGATCAGCTCGAAGTCCTTCTGATTGACGGCATAGGTGGAATCGGCCGAACCGATAATCAATTCCGGCAGGTTCTTGCTGGCACGCGACGGTTTTGGTGTTGCGTCGTCGGCGCTTGCTCCGATCGGAGCAAGGACAAATCCGGCGAGTGCGGCGAAGAAAAACCTGCGGCAAAGTTTCATGTCTTGAGCCTCCCGATGATCAATGTCTGCTATTTGGGCGAAATGACCACACCCCAGGGCTGCTGGCCCACGGTGAGCGATTGGACCGGCTCGTCGGTGGCCGTGTCGATGAAGGTGATATCGTTGGAATTGCCATTAGTGGTGATTAGCGTTTTCTGGTCGGGCGTGAAGGCCAGATGCCAGACGCGCTGGCCGACGAGGATGTATTTCTCCACCTCGTAGGTATCGGTATTGATCACCGCGACATGGTTCGCCGGGCCGAGCGCGACATAGGCTTTCTTGCCATCGGCACTGATGGCGATGCCTACCGGCTGGATGGTTTCGGCCCGCAGTCCCTGAATCGCGAACTGGATCTTCTTCACCACTTCGCGTTTGGCGTTGTCGATGACGCTGACGGTGCCGCCAACCTCGGCGCTGACCCAGACCTGCGTGCCGTCGGGCTTGAAGTCGGCGAAGCGCGGGCGCGTGTCGACCAGCACGTTGTCGGTCACCTCATGCGTGCCGGTGTCGATGAAATGCGCCATGCTGGTGGTTTCCGAGGTGTTGACCATGGTCTTGCCATCGGGGCTGACACCCATGCCTTCCGGTTCCACGCCGACCGGAATCTCGGCCAGGACTTGCTTGCTTTCGACGTCGATGGCGGTGACGAGATTATCGTCCTCATTGGCGACATAAAGCGTCTTGCCGTCCGGCGAGAGCACGAACAATTCGGGATCGGGGCCGGATGGCAGCGTACCGACGATTTCAAGCGTCGCGGTATCGATGATCTGGACCGTATCGTCATCGCTGGCGCATAGGTAGACGAATTTGCCGTCATGCGAGATGGTGATGCCGCGAGGTCTCTGGCCGACTTCAACTGTCTTCACCACCTGCATCGTCGCCGTGTCGACGACGGTCATCGTGTTGTCCTTCTCGTTGGAAACGTAGGCCGTATAGGCCGATGCCGGACTGGCCGTCAGGCCGGCCGCGAGAATGGCGAATGCGCAAGCTCGTTTCTGCACGCAAATTCCTCCCGATTGACTCTACTTGAGAGCGCATTTCGTTTCCGGCTGATCGACACCGAGCGTGTCGAGTTCGGAGACCTGGTGAAGATAGCCCTCTTGTGGCGATGTCGAGACGACGGACTTGGTGTCGCCAAGCAGGATCGGCTGGCGAAGCTGGAGGTTCCATTTGCGGAAGGTCAGCTTCTGCCCCTTGAAAGCAGCAACCGAAAAATCGTCAGAGCGCATGTAGTCGCTGATCTTTTTCGCATCGTCGCCCTTGGTGCGCGTGGTGGCCTCGCCGACGGCACGCACCGCCGTCCAGGCCGACATGTCCTTGGAGAGCATCCGCCGGCTCGTCGTCTTCAGGAAGCGGCTCTGCATCTGGATGCCGCCCCATTGTTCGCTGGCGGGATGCCACGACGATGCAACCAGACCGGCCGTGCCGGCGACCAGCCGCGGCGTCCAGGTGCGATAGGGCACGTAGGTCCCGAAAACCTCGCTTTCGTCGGCGACAAGCACCACGTCATGCTCCGGGAGATCTTGCGTGAACACGGAAATCTGCTGCTGTATCTGCGTGGCGCCGGTGTCGGTGCGCCTGGCTGTGCCGGTATCCTTGAATTCCTTCTCGGCGACGATCTGGCCGCCGAAGCGGGTTGCCGCGCGGCGCAACGCATCGGCGTAGAGATGATCCTGCTTATGCGATCCATAGAGCAGCACCCAATTCGGCCACTTCTAGATCGGAAGAGCACACGTCTGAACTCCNTGTCGTCGGTGGCGCCGACGTTGAAGATCAGCACGCCTTTTTCGCGGGCGATGTCGGCGATCGACAGCAATTGTTTGGCTGAAAGATCGGCGACCACATAGCGGTCGCCCTTGGCGATCATGTCCTCGAACGCCCGAACCGCGTCGCCTTCGGGTTTGATCTCGGTCACGTCCAGGCTGAATTTCTGGTTGGTGAACTTTCCCGTCGTGTTGTTGTCGCCGATCGCCACCTCGGCGCCGGCGACACCTTCGTCGCGCGGCGGCAGGTCGAGCATGGAAAGCGTCAATTGCGGCGCGTAGGCGCGCAAATAGCCTATCTTGATTTCAGTTGTCTTTTTTTCCGGCTTCGCCACCGTTTCCTGGCCTGCCGCATCGGAAACGTTGACGGTCAGGGAAAAAAAGCACAAAAAGGCAGCGAGAGTGCCTGGCACCGCGCTCGTCATCGATAGTAATTACCCATTCTTGCGCAAAGGTTCGACTGTTGCCGGACCCGCGCCAAGTCAAGGTGCCCATGATCAACTTAGCCGACCCGCAAAATTTATCAAACCCTATCGGACGACTTTTCGCGCCTGCCAGAACGGTGCGGAAAGTCGCCAGCGTCGATTCGCGTGGCAACACCGACGAGACGTGGCGCAGGGGCATCGACCGCCTTTATAAAAACGTCTTGTCCTCCAAACTGGAGAAACTGTTCAAATGACCAGAATGCTGGCAAGCGTCACCGGCATCGAAGAGGCGGAGATCGCTCTTTCTGGAGGTGTCGATATCGTCGACCTGAAGGACCCGAAGGCGGGAGCCCTGGGCGCGGTGTCCACGGAAACCATGCGCCGAACCATTTCGTTCATCGCTGGTCGGGCTCCGGTCAGCGCGGTCTGCGGCGACCTGCCGATGGAGCCCGAAACGATCCGCATCAAGGCCGAAGAGATCGCGGCGACCGGCGTCGACTATGTGAAGATCGGATTTTTCCCTTCGGCAAATATCTCTGCCTGCGTAGAAGCGCTCGAACCGCTCGCTGCACGAACGAAGCTGATTGCCGTGCTGTTTGCCGATCTGGCGCCGGAGTTCGAGCTTCTGCCGATGTTCGCCAGGCATCGCTTCCATGGCGTGATGGTCGATACCGCGCAAAAGGGGAAGGGCCGGCTGCTCGATCATCTGCCGCCGGAGCGTATTCCGGGATTCGTCGATCGCACGAAATCGCTCGGTCTGATGGCAGGCCTGAGTGGATCGTTGGAAGCTCCGGATATTCCGCGCCTATTGCCTTTCGCTCCGGATTTTCTCGGCTTTCGGGGGGCGCTGTGTGGCCATTCCGGTCGCACGAGTTCGATCAGCGCCGAGGCGGTCTCGCAGATTCGAGAGTTGATCCCGACGGAATCCGGGACCGGCGGTCAATTGAGTATCGACTATCGCCTGTTGGCGGCGAGAGGCTATTCGCCGGACACCGACCCGACACTGGGCACGGACAGGACTTTTGTGCGGGATTTTGTTCTGCCGGTCCAGATCGGCGCCTACAGCTTCGAGCATGGCCATACTCAAAAAGTGCGCTTTGATGTGACCGCCGACGTGCTGCAAATCACCGACCATCCCGAGGACATGCGCCATGTATTCTCTTATGACATCATCATGGACGGCATTCGCACCATCGTCGCGCGAGGCCATATCCAGCTCAGCGAGGCTTTGGCCGAGCAGGTGGCAGCGCACGTCCTGGAGAACCAGCGGGTCGTGCGCGTTACGGTAAGGGTGGAAAAGCTCGAGCTCGGTCCTGGCGGTGTCGGCGTCGAGATCGAACGCAAGCGCCAATCGGCGGGACGCGGCGCTGCCTCCGGCACCGCTGGCCGAGAAGACCGAAGCGTTGTCTTCCGGCCGCGCCAGGAACGCCCCGAAATGCTCCGACGGGCCATCGTCAAGCTTGGCGGCAGCACGGCCCACGCGGCGGAGATGAAGAGCTGGATCGCAGCGCTGGCGGGTTCCCGGCTGCCGATCGTCATCGTGCCCGGCGGCGGGCTCTTTGCCGATCATGTGCGTGAGACGCAGACACGCATGGATTTTTCCGACACCGCCGCACATGCCATGGCGATCCTGGCCATGGAACAGTTCGGCCATGTCATCCTCGACCGGGACGAAAGGCTGACGCCGGCACGGTCGCTGGATGAGATCGGGCGAGCGTTGGAGGCGGGGAAGGTTCCGGTGTGGCTGCCGTCGTCACTGGCACTGCCGGCGCTGGATGTTCCGGCCTCCTGGGACATTACCTCCGATTCTCTGGCCGCCTGGCTTGCCGGTAAGCTTGGCGCAAACGCGCTGTTGCTTATCAAGCAGACCGGTGCATTCTTCGACAGCGATACCGCTGACAGCCTGAGGACCCGAGGCATTGTCGACCCAGGCTTTGCCGCCATGCTGCCTGACGGCGTCGATTTCCATCTCGCCGGTCCGAAGGATGCTGCCGAGGCCGGCGCGATGCTCGTGTTGGGCAAGCTGCCCGGCATCAGGATCGTGGCTTCTACAGGGTCGTCGGCAAAGAAGGCGGGATAGCCGATGGTGAAGCTGCATGTGCCGCGCTGGGCGTGGGTTTTGACGGGTTCCGGGCATTTTTTTACGGAGAGCTTCGCACTTGTTCGCCAACTCGAACATTGCGATGTCTTCGTGTCGAAGGCCGCCAACGAAGTGCTGCGCATGTACAAGCTCAAACTTGATTTCCCGGAGACGACGCGCGTGCTGCACGACAAGACCGCGAGCGCGATCCCGGTCGGCGAATTCTACCACGGTGTCTATCACACGGTCGTGGTGGCGCCGGCCACGTCCAACACGGTCGCCAAATGCGTGCATGGCATTTCCGACACGCTCGCCACCAATGTCTTTGCCCAAGCGGGAAAGTGCCGTGTGCCAGCCATCGTCTTTGCTTGCGACACCGCACCGGAACTCGAAACCCAGGCACCGCACGGGCTGGTCAAGGTCTATCCGCGCAGGATCGATCTGGAAAATACCGAGCAGTTGAAGAGTTTCGAGCGGACCCAGGTGGTCGAGTCGCTCGCTGATCTCGAAGCCTCGCTCACACGGCGACAGGCCGAACTCGCAAGCGATGGCTGAGCGGCTGGTTTTTCTTACCGGCCATCTGGCCAAGGCGCGGCTGGANGCTGGAACGGCTGCTGGCCGGGCTGGGCAGAACCGAATTCGCGTGGGAAATCGTCGACGTCGGCGTCAAGGTCGCCGCGCTGATGAGCGAGGACATTGTGAAGCGTCGGCTCACTCTGACAGGAGACGCCGACCGCGTCATCCTACCCGGACGCTATCGGGGAAACATCGAGCACCTGTCGGAGCATTTCGGCGTGCCTTTTGTGCGCGGCCCCGACGAGATCGCCGACCTTCCGGCCTTCCTTGGCCGGGCGGGCAAACCGCCGGATCTGACGCGTCACGATATGCGCATCTTCGCCGAGATCGTCGATGCGCCGATGCTGTCGGTCGAGGCACTGATGGCGAGGGCCTCGATGCTAGCTGCGGCCGGCGCCGATGTCATCGATCTGGGCTGCCTGCCGGAGACGCCGTTTCCATTGCTGGCGGAGGCTGTGCGAGCGCTCAAGGCACGGGGATTTATGGTCAGCGTCGATTCGGCCAGCGTGGACGAACTGACGATCGGGGCACGCGCCGGCGCGGACTATCTTCTCAGCCTCGATGAGAACACGCTGCCGTTGATCTTCGATCATAGGGCTACGGCAGTGTTGATACCTTCCACGCCTGGCGATCTGGATTCGCTCGGCCGGGCCATCGAAGCCGCGCAAAAGGCCGGTATCGCCTTCATTGCCGATCCCGTGCTCGACCCGATCCATTTCGGCTTCGCCGTTTCACTCGGGCGCTTCATCGAGGCGCGGCGCCGCTGGCCGGACGTCGAATTGCTGATGGGCACCGGCAATCTCACCGAATTGACCGACGCGGACAGTTCTGGTGTTACGGCCGTTCTAGCGGGACTCTGCTCGGAACTCCGGATCCGAAACGTGCTGGCGGTGCATGTCAGCCCACACACGGTGCGGACGATCGAGGAGCACGATATCGCCCGCCGCGTCATGTTGGCTGCTTGCACGGACGGCGCCTTGCCGCGCGGCTATCACCCAGGCCTGTTGCAGGTCCACGATCGCAAGCCTTTCACAGCCTCAACCGACGATATCGAGGCATTGGCGGTCCAGGTGCGCGATGCCAACTTCCGGATCGCGGTAGCGGAGGACGGCATCCATGTTTTCAATAGCAAAGGGCATGCAGTTGCCACGGATGCGTTCGAACTTTTTGCCGGGCTGGACGTCAACGCCGATGGCGCACACGCTTTTTACCTCGGCGCGGAACTGATGAAGGCCGAGATCGCGTGGCGCCTCGGCAAGCGTTATGTGCAGGACGAGCCGCTCGCATGGGGCGTTGCCGCGCCGGCTCCCGAAACCGACCGTACCCGTCTTGCCGAGCCGGGCAAGACGCTCCGCGCAAGGAAAGAGCGCTAGGACCATGCCCTACATCCGCGAATCGATCATCACGACGGTCAACAAGGCAGGCAACGTCCACATCGCGCCGATCGGCATCATTGCCGAGAATGACGGCTGGGTGATTGCGCCGTTCCGGCCGTCGGTCACGCTCGACAATCTCGCCGAAGTGCCGTTCGCCATCGCCAATTATACCGACGACGTGCGTGTCTTTGCCGGCTGCCTGACAGGCCGCAAGCATTGGCCAATCGTTCCGGTTGACGGGTTTCCGGTGCCGAGGCTCGAGGCGGCGCTGGCGTATTCGGGGCTCCAAGTCCAGGCAGTCGATGACAATGGCGTGCGCCCCCGCCATTTCTGCCGCGTGGTGCGGGAGGAAGCGCTTGCGCCGTTCACCGGCCTCAACCGAGCCAAGGCGGCGGTGCTTGAGCTGGCCATCCTGGTCAGCCGGCTCGGCATGCTGCCGCGCGACAAGATCGAGGCGGAAATCGCCTACCTTTCGATCGCCATCGAAAAGACAGCAGGCGACGGTGAAAAGGAAGCCTGGGGCTGGCTGATGCAGCGTGTCAGCGATCACTTGACCGCCAAAAGTTCCGGTAGCGAGGACGCGCGAGCATAGGCGCGGGCGCCGCAACCTGCTTACGAAGGATATCCCGCCAAAAGCGCCACCGCGGACGCGGGTGCCGCGCTGCTCGCTTGCCCGCGAATGGTGTCATCAGCGGGGATGATGTCGGCGAAATCAATGTAACTGCGTTCCATGCGTTCTGCCAGTCGCCTGATCTGCCAGCGGCCGATTCCGGCGCCGACGATCGGGACATCCCGAGGCAGGGTTCCGGCAACCAGCGACGCTGCATCGTGCACTTTGCGCAGTTGCTGCTCGCTGAACCAGCGCGCGACTTCACCCCATTCCGGCGGGGTAAGGTCAGTGGCGTCGCGCCCGACCATGCGCGCCAGCCGCGCGATCGAGCCATCCACGGTCTTTTCCTTGCCGTCGGCGGGAGGGTGCCTGTCGTCGTCCTCGTCGAGCACGCCCAGGATGCGGTGAGCGTCGGCGATTGAGGCGAAATACTCGTTCATCAGCGGCGTTAGCCTGCCACGGACGGGAGCCGACGAGGCTACGCCGAACAGGAATGTTCTGGTAAAGCCGGTATAGACCAATTCGCCGGTTAGAAGCCGTCCGGCGTCGGTGTAGCCGTCATTGGCCACGGCGCCGTTCTTGATGGCGATGATATCGGTGGTGGTGGAGCCCATGTCGACGAACAGGGCATCGCCGGCAAGTTTTGCCACCAATAAGGCTGTCGCGTGCCAATTGGCGGAAGCCACATCGGCGCCTAGCTGCGCTGCCCGCTCGACCCCGACGAAACCGGATGGTCCGGCATAGACCAGCTTTTTGTCTGTGGGGAAATGGGTGGAAATCTGACCCAGCAGAGCCGCTACGCCGACATCGCGAGACGGAAAGATGTCCGACAGTTCGCCTGTCATGGTGAATGCGTTGAGATCCGCACCCGCGTAGATCGGAGCCGTTTCGTCGAGGGCTGAAGCCAGCTTGTGCAGCCCTTGCCAGAGCGGCGTTGCGATCGTTACCGCCTCGACGATGCGACCGTCTTGTGCGCGGGTCACCTTCAGATGTGCGCCGCCAATGTCGAAACCGGCAATGATGCCCTTTCTTTTTTCCACGCTTCAAGCTTTCATGACGGGGGCAATTGGTCGGTGAAAAAAGCGTTGCGTATCATTCCGGTTCTCGACCTGAAAGACGGCGTGGTGGTTCGCGCCCAGCAGGGAAAACGCGATCGCTACAGGCCGATCGTTACGCCGCTCAGCCGAAGCCCTGATGTCGTCGCGGTCGCTGAAGGACTGCGTGGGCTTTATCCTTTTTCGACCTTCTACATCGCGGATCTGGACGCTATCGAAGGCGGTGTGCCAAACAGCGACGCACTCGCCCGGCTGAGGACGATGGCGGAGCCGCCGGAACTTTGGGTCGATGCCGGTGTGGCCGACGAAAAGACACTTTTGGCGGCGCTTGCCGAACGCTCGCTGTCTCCTGTTTTGGGCTCTGAATCGCAGCGGGACGACATGTTGCTGCGGCGTTTTCGCGATCATCCCGATCTCATCCTGTCCCTTGATTTCGTCGGCGATAGTTTTTGCGGACCGCGTTCTCTTCTCGATGAGCCCGAGCTTTGGCCGCAAAAGGTGATTGTCATGACGCTGGCCAAGGTCGGTGCGGCCGCCGGTCCCGACTTCGGGCGGTTGCAGGAGGTCAAGGCCAAGGCCGGAAATCGCGCCGTCATCGCGGCCGGCGGCGTCCGCAATGAGACCGACATCAGCGCCTTGTCCGCGATGGGTGTCGCCGCGGCGCTGGTCGCAACCTCATTGCACAACGCTACGCTCACCCCCGGCCGCCTCGCGTCACTCGGCGCCTGACAATCGTCGCTCGTCAACTCCCGAAGGGCGAGCGCCCTTCGGGAGTTGACGTTTCAAAAGCCCAGAACCTTTTTCAGCCGGCGCAACAGACCATCCGTCTCAGAAGAGGGTTTTTCCTGTGCGGGGCTGTCTCTTGTCTAGGCTGCGAACGGATGCTTGACCTTGTCGCGCTGGGCAGTTGCTTCGGCGGCGGTCGGCGTTCCTGCAACGGCGCGCTGGATAGCTTCCTTCGTCGCCTCGTAATTGTATTTCTGGATCTTGGCGTCGTCCGCCGCGTCCCAATGGATGAATACCCCGACGCAGATGAACACGTCGTCCGCTTCGTTGGCCGGAATGGTCCCGTCCGCAACGCTGTCCTGCACGGCCTTTGCCACGGCGTGCTGCGCCGGGCCGAACATCTGGACCGCCTGCTTGGCGCCCTTGATCGTGACCTTGTTGAACATCACGGTGTTGGGTTTGCATTGAAGATTGGGCGCGATCACCGCCAAAAGCGAAGTAAAGCCGTCCTTGTTGTTGGTAAGCGCGTTGCAGAATGCCGTTTCGACCGCGCTCCCCCGCGGGCCGATGAGCAGGTCGACATGCGCGACTTCGTTGCCGTCTCCCACCAGCGATTCACCGACCATAACCTTTGAGATTTTTGCCATGCCAATTTCCTCCAAGACACAATTATGATGTCCACGGACGCTGCAACCGAGCAGGCGCTCGATGGACAGCTATCCTTGTTGGCAGCGTCCGGATTTGCCCGGACCGGTTGGCTAGATAGCCGCGGAAGCACAGCTTCCGCTTTTGGAAGTCAAGCACCAACGCCGCGATTATGCAAGGTGAGGGCGAGGGTGTGGACTAAAAGAGTAGCCACGGTGAGGTCGGCCGAGGTGCCGGGATTGATGTTGTCGGTCTTTAACCGACGGTCGAACTCCATGAGCAGGCGAATGCGCGACGGTTCGTCGCCCTCGGCGTGGAGCGCCGCCTGGACGGCAACGGCTTCCTGCCGCGCCTGATTTGCGACGTCAACGCCGTGCTTGCGCATCACATGGCTGTCGGGGAAGCCGGCGAGAAACGCCATGTAGACGAATGCCGTCGGCCACATGCCGGTTTCTCCACGTGCCAACGCTCCATCCAGCGCGGCGAGCCCGACCCCGAACACGTCGCCGAAACAGCTGCCGTACTGGCGGGCGATCATGTCGCGGTCGGCGGCCTCCCGCATCGCGTCCAGCAAATGGATCTTCGGCTCCTGCCGCACGTCGTTGGCGGCTTCTCCGAGGCCGCCTGGCGCGGCCGTGACGATCGCCTCGAATACCGCCTTGGTATCCTGCACGCTCAAAGCCCGAAGCAGCGAGTCGAGATTGTCCTGCAGTCTGTCACCGCCCATTTCGGCGGCGCATATCAGTGGCCCTGTCAGAAGGATGATTCCGAGATTGGTATTGGTTGCGACCGCCAGTCGTGTCGCGCGCACTGCCTCCAGCATGCGCTGTCCGACCGGCAGACGAGGATCGGTTAGCGGCCCGGAAGAAACCTCCGCACTCATCATGAACTGGGCGGCGGACATTCCGTGTCCGTCGGCGAACAGATGGACGTTGCCCGGTTTGAGGGCTTCGATCTCCATCCTGCAGGCATCCTTGTAGCTGGCCCGGAGGCGTTCACGCGATAGCGCCATCCTAGCGGCCTCACGAATTCGCAGGCGCGGCGAAACGGTAGGGCCGCGGCGCGGCGGCCGCTTCGGCGCGGTCGGCCAGGAGTTTCAGCAAGGCATCGGCGATTGCTTCGGCGATGTTCACGGCGACCACCGATTGCAATCCCGACCAGGCGGGCATGCTGTTCACTTCGAGTATGAACAGATTGCCGTCGTCAGCCCGCACGATGTCCACGCCGGCAAAATCCGCGCCGACCGCGGCTGACGCTGCGACAGCCAGCGAGGCCAGTTCCGCCTTGCCATGTTCGGAAACCTGTTCCGGCACGCCGCCCCGGTTGACGTTCGTGATCCAGTCGTCGCTGATGCGGCTCATCATCGCCACGGTCTCGCCGGCGCAGACAAAGACGCGAAAATCCCGGAAAGGCGGACCGGCACGCGACACATATTGCTGAAGGTAGTAGACGCTGTTCACCTCTTCTGCGGCCGGCAGGTCCGAGAGCGCGCGGATCAGCTTTATCCCGCGGCCTTGCGCGCCGAACAATGGTTTCAGCACCAGCGGTCCCCGCGGAAGCTCTTGCGCCGCGATCTCCTCGGCGACGGCAAGTCCTTCTATGGCAAAGGTGCGTGGCGTAGGCAGGCCGGCATTTTTCAAGAGGAATGTCGTCATCGACTTGTCGACGCAGCGCTCGATCGCCTGCGCGGAGTTCCATACGGGAACCGACAGTCTGCTTAACGCGTGCAGCACGCCGAGGCGCCGGGTAATCGCTTCGAACGATCCGGCGGCGATCGAACGGACGAGCACGGCGTCGGGCAGCGTGCCGCCGAAGCCAGGGATCGAAAGCCCGCTCGGGCTGCTGGTGTCGAATGCGATCGCCGCCAGCGGCACGGCTGCAACGGCGGCGCCTCGCCGACCAAGCCCTGCCGCCAGGCCGTTCGAGCCGGTGTCCACTTTGTCGCTGACGATCAGGATGCGAGGGATCATGTGGCGCCTCGGGTGCGGGAACCTCGGAGGCGCGAGCGATTCCGCGCCCCAATGGCCGCGTCCGCGACGGGGCTGCACGAAATGCAGTCGTCGGGCAGGCGAATGACGGACGAATCCCTTTGCACCGCCATCCTCTTAGCCGAGACTTCGTTCGAGCATCTTCAGATCACGCCGACCGGCGCGAAACGTATCGCCGGTTTCGATCGCTGTCACGATCACTTCGGCCGGACTGAACAGCAGCGGGTCGATGGCATAGAAATCGCCCTTGAACCGCGCGAAGATCTCGGCGAAGGGTTGGCCATAGTCCCGTGAGGCGCTGCTTGGGAGTTTTTCCGCGAGTTTGCCAGCTTCTTTCGCCGATCCTTTCACGAAGAGCTGGACGCTGCCGCCATAGATGATGGCATCGTTGGTTCGGCCCATGGCGGTCAGGAAATCCGGATGGGGGGCGGGGATCGGAGCCGTTCCGATGCCATCGACAACGTTCTCCAGCGGGAATTTGAGATCGTTGATCTTGTGCAGGGCAACCTCGAGCGCGCGCGCAACGATCTGCACGCCGCCGGCAAGGCTTTGTGTCGGCGCATAGAGGAAGGTGAGCTTTTCCGTCGCCAGTCCAGTTGCCTTGCCCACTTTCTCAACGATCGCGCGGGGAGGCGGTTCGGCCGTCTCCAGGATAAGCACCGCAGACGATGCGATGTCGCGATAGGAAAGTGTTTCGAACAGGGGTTCGACCCGGGCGAGCGCCCGCGCCGGCCCAGATCCCATGGCGAAATAGTCCTGGCCAGATAGATTCCAGCCCGCATATTGGCTGCCCAGGCAGGCTAGCACCGGCTGCGAAGAGCGCGCTTCGACGGTGAACGGCCATTGCTGTGACGCGCGATCCATGAACACCGAAACGCTGCCGAGACCGCCCATCGCGGCCTCAGCCATGCGCAGCCCGGCTTCGACGCTGCCGACGGTCTTGGCGCCGGCATCGATCAGGCGCTCGCCCAATGGCCCCGTGGAGACGACGATACGAAGGCGTTCGGCGTCGCCGATCATGCCGTCAACGATGCGCTGTGCATTGTCGTTCAGGAATGCCGAACCGTCTTTCATGTCCGGTCTCCTTCCCATTGGAGTTGCAATTGACTGGCTTGTCCCTTGATGAGCCGCTTGGTCGATTGGACGCTCGGACCGCGCGCGAAGACCGTGCAGACAGGGTCGCCGGCAATCAGACGGGTGCCAGCCGACTGCTGGTCCGCTGTCCATTCAGGCCAGGCGATCGACGGAAAGTGAGTGATTGGCGTCGCGGCGTAAGTCACCATCGACGCCATCGAATCGACGAAGCGCGGCAAGCGGAAGACCTGACCCGTCGCGGCGCGCAGATGCGCTTCGATCAATGGCGCTTCGATATCGTCGAAAATGTCGAGGGTGGCGCCTGGCCTCGGATTGATCTCGATGAACTTGTAGCCATCCGGCCCGCGGATGAGATCGGCGCTGCACAATCCAACCAGGCCGGCGCGCCACGTCAGACTTGAGAGCCAACCGCCGATGAGCGCCGCCTGTCTGCGATCGAAGCGTCTCAACCGCACGGCGCCGCCGTAGCGATAGGGCGCTGTCGGGGAGGGGGACGTCCACTGTTGGCTGAAGCCCACGATGTGCGCGGTTTGCCCGTTGCCGACGAACAGGGCCGAGATGCTGCGTCCGGCAACGAAGCGCTGGAAATAGCGGCCGGCGGTCGGGCTTTCTCCGGCTGCTCGTCTGACGTGCCCGCCGCCGGCGCCGCCCGCGGTCTTGATCACCCAGTTCTCCGGATCAGGCGGCTGGTCCCATCGCAATTGCGGATGCGGGATGCCGAGTTCGGCGCAATCATCAGCCAGCAACTGCGGATCCTTGATCCTGCGGATCGCGCCGCCGCCATTGCCTGCGAGCGGAAAGTGTCGCGCGATCTTGTCCACGGTCTCAGGCATCCGCTCAAACCCAGAGCCCAGGATAATGGTGACCGGGAGGTCGTCGCCAGCCAATCGCCGAAGCGTGTCGATGATGCGCTCGCCATCGACGCCCCCCTGCAGGTCGCCCGGCAATATCGTCGCGCGTTCTGCGAGTGCGACGGTGTCCGTATCGCAAAAGAAATCGGCGACCAGCGGACGATAGCCGGCGCGACGCGCGGCGGCGGCCAGCGCCCGGCCTGAAATTGCCGCGATCAAAAGAGATCCGGCGTTACTTGGCAATTTCGCGTGCAAGGGAAAACGCTTCCTGAAAATCGAGCGTGATCGTCTTTTCGGATTCGATCATTCTTTTGAAGAGACCGAATTCGACCTTATATTTGACATTGCCGATGGCAAGCGGACCAATGCCGACAGCTTTTGCCGTTTCGAGTGGATCACCATTGGCATTGACGGCCAATCCTTCGATGCCGGCCGGGGGAACAGCATTGACGTCGGCCGCAATAAGCAGGTCATTGCCTTTCAATTGGGCTTTGGAGACCACTTGGACGCCGGCTTTAGCGCAAGCCAGGATAATTTCGTTTGCCTCGACCAGCTTTGTCTTGCGGGCGTCGCTCGATCCGTCAGCGGCATCGACGATGATGTTGAATCTGCTTTCGATCTCGGCCGCGATCTGCTTGACCCTTTCGATGCCGTCATGGCCGACAAGTGTGACCCGTGCACCTTCCTCTGCCGCGATGACGGCGGTGCAGAAGCCGACGACGCCGGTGGCGCCGAAAACAGCCACCCTCGTATCCCTGAGCCCACGCTGGAATTTCTTCTCCAGCGCCTTTTCGACCTTGGCCACCATCGCCGCGGCCGTGGTGAACGAGCCGGCCGGATCGGCAAATACCGAAACCTGGAAAGGCGGAACCATCGCCTTCTTCGCGGCGTCGAACATGTCGAGCGCCAACGAGGCATCCTTCCCGGCGATGAAGATGCCGGTGTCGACACCCGCATCCGGCGGGCGCGAAAAGATCGCGTCCTGGACCAGGCCTGTCACTTCGGCGAGGCTTACATCGACATAGGGGACGACGGCGTCGAAACCTGCGTCGAGCGCCATATTCACGTCGAAGGGGCTCATCTGCTTCAACGGTGTCAGCATGTGCAGGATGTGTTTGCGGGCCATTTCTTGCCTTTCTGCCTGAAACGGGAGCGTCAGCTGCCGACGAGATTCAGCCTGGTTGAGCTGATCTTCGCGCCGGAGTTCCTGCCCTTGACGATCTTGATCTCAAGGCCGTCTCCAACTTTCGTCTTCCGAACCGCGTCGACGAACTTGAGTGCGGCGTCATGCGATGGCGCGAAGGCAAAGCCTGTCGGCCCCCAGGAACTCTGGCCGATGCCGACGGCGCCTGCTTCATTGAGACGGTGGGCCGCCATCTCGACCCCCTTCGAGGTGAACACGCCGCCCTGCGCCGGGGCGAAATGGCTGCCGATCAGCATCTGTATCGCGGTGACGGCGGCGCCGAATGCCGGAAGGTCCCGCTCGACCAGAGCCGGCATAATGCCCATCAGCACCCTCCGGCAGATCTCCCCGCTGCCTGCCGTTGGGAATGGCGGCAGCGAACGAAACGCCGCGACCTCGGCAGCGCCATGCAGTCCATGCCCGGAATGGTCGAGGATGAGGATGACGCGCCACTCTTCCGGAAACGGCAGCCGCGCGACGACCGGAGGCGTTCCGCCGCGGTCGTTCTTGCCGGCGTCGACTATGACGCCGCCGTCTTCGAAACTTGCGATGCCGATGCCGGATCGGCCGCCCCGCTCGAGCAGGCTGGCGTCGCCGACGATATCCAGAGGCAAATTATGGAGAGTGCGCAATGCCGAGGCGACGGCAAGGGCGATCTGCGTGCCGGACCCCAGACCCGCATGACTGGGGATCGACTGCTCGACCACCAGATGGTGCTGGCCGCGAATGCCGAGATGCTTGCAGAGCGTCGACAGATGCTCGCTGGCGCGGGTGCTCTCGGAGTCTTCGACGATGGTCTCGCCGGACCGCGACAGGGTGACGACGGTTTCGGGTTCGCTCAATGGAAGCCCGATGCTGCCGAACCGCCGTCCGGCATCGCCATTGAGATCAAGGAAGCCAAGGTGCAGGCGAGCGGGCACTCGTATGGTAACAGAATTCGACATCTGCCCCCCGATGGGTGCATCATGGATGCATCATGGAAGTTTAGGTGCCCGGTACCATGATAACTGTTTTCGTCGATGGGGCAAGCCAAAGAGAATGCATCACGTGTTTGCCGGCTCCGGCGCATAGACAGACCGAGCAATTCGCGGAGGTCGAGATGAACGAGACAGTCAAGGAAAAGGTCTATTCGGAAGCCGAGATCGCCGATCGGCTTGAGAAGGAGCTGCCGAAATGGCGTTACGAAAACGGCTGGATCCGGCGCAAATACAAGACCCACAGCTGGAAATCGACGCTCATGGTCATCAACACGGTTGGCCATCTCGCCGAGGCGGCGTGGCACCATCCCGATATCACCGCCTCCTATGCCTGGGTCGAGGTGCGCCTGACGAACCACGCGGCGAAAGGCATTACCGACAAGGATTTCGAGTTGGCGAAAAAGATCGAGGATGTTGTTCAGTGGCAGCCGGCCAAGGAAGGCGGGGCGCTGGAAGGCACTCCGCTGACCGATCAACGCTTCGCTTACGTCAAATATGACTAAGCAGGGTCGGAATTTGTTGACGCGTATGAAAACATTCGCTGATCCGCTGCAAGGTGGGGTTCACGGCCAATCTAGTTTCGTCTAGGATCGGGCCGGCACCAGAAAGTAGTTTAGCGAATGGCGGTTGCTTGGATCGGCAACCGGGAAGCGCTGATTGAGCACGCGGCTGCGCATGCCGCGTCGCTATTGTCGTCAAGTCGGTGCCCGGTTTTCAGCTTTGATACGGATATAGACGGCACCAGGGCGGCGATCGCGCTGGCCGAGCGGGCTGGCGCGGCATACGACCATGCCGATGGCGCGGCACTTGCCCGAGAGACCGCGCTTTTTACGGACAAGGGGGCAATGACCGTCGCCCCCGGAGAGACGCGCCGGCGTGCCGATGTCGTGGTGATCGTGGGCGAGCTCCCGCGGATCCATCATGGTCTTGTTGGCGAACTCGCTGGGACGGTTCCCGACCTCTCGACCGGGAACCAGCGCGAGTTCTTCGTGGTAGGCCCAAACGGGATGTCCGTGCCGCCGCTGAACGGCGGCCGCAAGGCAACGCAACTTTCCTGTGGCCAATCCAGCCTCGCCGCCACGCTGGCGGCACTGAGGGCACAGTACAAAGGGCAGCGTACATCGCAACCGGTGTCGAATTTCAATGATTTCGCCAAAGCTCTGGCGGCCGCGCATTTTCCCGTGTTCCTGTTTTCGGGCCATGCCGCCGAAGGCTTGGCATTGGAGATGCTGCAAGGACTGATCGCCGATCTCAATCGCAAATCGCGCGCATCCGGCCTTCATCTGCCGGCGAACGAAAACGGCTGGGGAAGCACGCTCGCCTCGGCCTGGATGACAGGTTTTCCGCTGCGCACCGGCTTTGCGCGCGGCTTCCCGGAATTCGATCCCTGGCGCTGCGATGTGGCGCGCATGATCGCTGCCGGCGAAGCCGACCTGCACCTGCGGATCTCCGCCACAACGGCTCAACCGAAGGAAAAAAAGCGCCGCATCGCGCTGATTGCGTTGACGAAAACGCAAGAGCCGGTTGCCGGCGCCGCGGTCACCATCGCCATCGGCGAGGCTGGGGTCGATCACGATGCGGTTGTCTACTCCAGCCGCACGGGCTCGCTCAGGTCGATCGATGCGCAAGCGGCCTCGCAATTGCCCTCCGCCGCGACGATCATCCGCCTGATCGCTACCCATGCTTTCGCCGAGGCACCGCCATGCTGACGAAAATCGCCAGCGGCGACATCATCGATCCCGTCAACGGCCGTCTCGGCAAGGGCGACCTCTGGATCAAGGACGACAAGATCGTTCCGGCGCCGGCGGGAGGGGCGGCCGATCGGATCATCGAAGCCAGCGGCTGCATCGTGATGGCTGGCGCCATCGACATCCACTCCCACATCGGCGGCGGCAATGTGAACACCGCGCGGCTGCTCTTGCCCGAACAGCATGCCGCCCATCAGGTGAGGCCAGCAACGACGCCGCTTTCCAATGCCGGCTGGTCGACGTTCCAGACGGGCTGCCTCTACGCAAAGATGGGCTTTACGACGGTCGTCGAGCCGGCGATGTCGCCGGGAGCGGCGCTTCACACGCATCTCGAACTGGCTGACATCCCGATCATCGACAAAGCGACCCTTGCCATTCTCGGCAATGACGATTTCCTGTTGTCGATGATCCGCGACGACGCCCCCCGAACGATGATCGAGGACTATGTCGCCTGGACGGTCGCTTCGACGCGAGCGCTTGGGGTCAAGGTGATCAACGCCGGTGCGGCGGCCGCCTTCAAGGAGAACGTCCGCACCTTCTCGCTGGACGATGTCGTGCCTTCCTATGGCGTCAGTTCGCGCAAGATCGTCAAGACGCTGCAGGCCGCCGTCGACAGTCTTGGCCTGCCGCATCCCCTGCATGTCCATTGCAACAATCTGGGCAGCCCCGGATCGGCGGATACGGCGGCTGCGACGATTGCAGCGGCGGATGGGCTGCCGCTGCATCTCGCCCACCTCCAGTTCTATGGCTATGGCACGGAAGGAAAACGCGGGTTTTCTTCCGCCGCCGCACGGCTTGCCGAACTGGTCAACGCGACGCCGGAAGTCACCATCGATATCGGCCAGGTCATGTTCGGCCAGACGGTCACGGTGTCCTCCGACGTCATGCGGCAGTTTTCGGCGCGTGGCAGCGCGCACCCGAAAAAGACCGTCATTCATGATGGTGACGGCAATGGCGGCGGCATCGTGCCCTACAGCTATGGCAAGGACTTCTACGGCACGATGCAGTGGGCGATCGGGCTCGAGCTTTTTCTCCTGATCGACGATCCCTGGCGCGTGTTCTTCACCACCGATCACCCCAACGGTGCACCTTTTACCGCTTATCCGGCGCTGTTCGAACTGCTGATGAGCCGGGAAGCGCGCACCGAAATGACCGCTGGACTGTCATCATCCGCCCTGGCGCTCTCTACCCTGGCCGCAATCGACCGCGAATACACGTTTGAGGAAATCGCCATCATGACGCGCGCGGCGCCAGCCAAGCTGCTCGGCTTGACGGATCGAGGCCATCTCGGCGCCGGCGCAACAGCAGACATCGCTATCTATCGCAGGGACCGCAGTATCGCGAAAATGCTCGGACGGGCGGCGTATGTTTTCAAGGATGGCGATCTCGTCGTGCAAGACGGGGAAATCATCCATTACCGCTGGGGCAAGGCATTGAGGCTCAAGCCCCCTGTCGACAAGGCAATGGTGCGACGGCTCGAGGACTATCACCAGCAGCGCTACGGCCTGTCGCTGGACTGGTTCAATTTTCCGGATTCCGCGATTGCGCGCGAACAGCCATTCGGCGAGGTGCCATGCCGAACATGAGCGTCAATGGGATGACGATCGACGATACCTTCGCGGAAGCCTTCGGCATGCGCGCAACCGCCATCGTCATCACCGCGCCGAGCCGGAAATGGGCTCGCCAGGCGGCGATCACGATGACCGGCTTCGCCACCTCGGTGATCGGTTGCGGCTGCGAAGCGGCAATCGATCTCGACCTGCCGCCGTCGGCCACACCGGATGGCCGGCCGGGCTGCCGCGTCATGATTTTCGCGATGGGAACGGACGAATTGCAGAAACAACTGCTCAATCGTGTCGGCCAGTGCGTTTTGACCTCGCCGGGTTCCGCCTGCTTTGCCGGGCTGCAGGGCAGCGCCGAGCTCAAGCTCGGTTCGGCGCTGCGTTATTTCGGCGACGGCTGGCAAATCTCCAAGAAGATCGGCGACAGGCATTTTTGGCGTATTCCCGTCATGGATGGCGAGTTCCTGTGCGAAGCAACGACCGGACTGACGAAGGAAGCTGTCGGTGGCGGCAATTTCTTTGTCATGGCGCAAAGCAGCGCCAACGCTTTGGCCGCTGCCGAGGCCGCGGTCGCTGCGATCGGCATGGTGCCTGGCGCCATCGTGCCGTTTCCGGGCGGCATTGCCCGTTCGGGTTCCAAGATAGGTGGCAAATACAAAGGCATGATCGCCTCGGCCAACGAAGCCTACGCGCCGACGCTGCGCGGCGTCGTCGCGAGTGAACTCGGTCCCGACATCAACGCCGTCCTGGAAATCGTCATCGATGGTGAAACCAATGATGCAGTTGCCGCCGCGATGAAGGCCGGCATCAAGGCTGTCATAGAGCTCGGACCGAAAAGAGGCGCGGTTCGCATCAGCGCCGGCAATTACGGCGGCAAGCTCGGAAAATTCATCTACTCGCTGAAGAATATGCTGCCATGAAGGGGCTGACCTTCACCCTGGTTGCCGAGCCGCCGGAGCGCCTTGACCTGTCGCCGCTGACGCCGGAGCGGCTGGCCGGGATCGAAACGCGCGACGTCGAAACAATCCAGATCGGCATGTCGAAGCAGGGATCGAAGGTGGGCGACATTTTTCGCGTCGCCGGCAGCGATCCGACAAACATCGTGTTCGAGGGCGGAAGCACGCGCCTTGACCTTGTGGCGCAAGGCATGCGGGGTGGGTCGGTTCGCCTCGTTGGCAATGCCGGCGCCCAGGCCGGGCGCGCCATGCGCGGTGGCAAGCTGACGATCGAAGGCAATGCGGGTCCATACGCCGGCTCCGGCATGCGCGGCGGCAGGCTTGAGATAACAGGCAATGCCGGCGACCACCTCGGTGCGCCGCTCGTGGGGGAACTGGCCGGCATGAACGGCGGTGTGTTGATCGTCAGGGGCAAGGCGGGCGCCTTCGCGGCGGACCGCATGCGGCGCGGCCTGATCGCGGTGCTGAAAGGCTCCGGCGACCTTGCCGGCAGCCGCATGATCGCCGGCACGCTGGTGGTGGCCGGTGGCACCGGCGAGATGCCCGGCTATTTGATGCGTCGCGGTTCGATCCTTCTCGATCGCGCGCCGGCACGCATGTCGCCGAGCTTCGTCGAATGCGGCGCGCCCGAGAGCGTTTTCGCCGCCATCATCGATCGTCATCTGATCGCCGACGGCATTTTGAAACGGCCGCTTCTGGGGAGCGCACCGCGCAAATATGGCGGGGATAACGCAGTGCTCGGAATGGGCGAGGTTCTTTTTTCGCGCTGAGATCCGTCGACACAAGAACCATAGGATGGCAGGACGCAAGTGCTGCCGCTGGTTGGCAGTAGGGGGCGACCGTCATCCGACCCGCAACGTGGAGAACACATGAAAATCATCTCTCAAACGAAAGCCCATGGCGGCGTGCAGGGCGTCTATTCCCATTTGTCGACGAGTTGCCGTTGCGACATGATTTTTGCCGTTTTCATACCTCCGCAGGCGCGGGAGGCGCCTTGTCCCGTTGTGTGGTATCTCTCAGGCCTGACGTGCACCCACGCCAATGTAATGGACAAGGGCGAGTACAGGCGCATGGCCGCCGAGCTTGGCCTGATCGTCGTCTGTCCCGACACCAGCCCGCGCGGGGCCGACATTCCGGATGAAAAAGACAACTGGCAGTTCGGCTCCGGCGCCGGCTTCTATCTCGATGCGACGCAAGAACCTTATGCGAAGAACTATCGTATGTATTCCTATGTCACCGAGGAGTTGCCAGCTCTCATCGCGGCTGAATTTCCAGCCGATATGGCGCGCCAGGCTATCTCCGGCCATTCGATGGGCGGGCATGGCGCGCTGACGATTGCCTTGAAGAATCCGCAGCGTTTCAAGAGCTGCTCGGCGTTTGCCCCGATCGCCCAGCCAAGCACCGCCGGCTGGTCGAGACCGGCTTTTGAGAAGTATCTCGGCGACGATGAGGCCTCGTGGCGAACCTGCGACGCGACGTCGCTCATCGAGGACGGATACCGTTTCCCCGAATTTTTGGTGGATCAGGGAACGTCGGACGGATTTCTTGACGACGGGCTGATGCCTTGGCTGCTTGAGACGGCCTGCGCCAAAGCAGGTATTCCGCTGAAGCTGCGGATGCAGGATGGATACGATCACTCGTATCTTTTCATCTCCAGCTTCATGGACGACCATCTGAGATGGCATGCTGAGAGGCTTTGATCTGGGCAGGCCGAAGGCATGGCCAGATGCAAACAAGTTATCGACTCCGACGCCTTACACCGAGGGCGCCGCGCCTGCCGCCGTCAAACGCTACACATTCAGCCCCGACGCCGCCCACGCGAAAGAACTGAAAGCAGTAGCCGACCTCAATGAGATCCCCGAGCCGCCCTGCGGCGAAATGCCTGACGGCATCCAGTATTTCGAGGTGCCCACGGGTGAGGGGCGCAAGGTGCTGTTCGTGCGGATAGGGCAGGACGAGCAGACGCTGGAGGTGTTGCCGTAGAGATAGCAGGCGGGATCAGAGCCTGATCCGATTGAGTGAATTGCCTTCTACGCCTCTACGTATTCCGCGAGGCTGACACCCTTGGGCACATCCAGCCCATCGGCTCGCAAACCTTCGATGTGCAAGCGTATTGCATCGCGAATCTCGGTTTCCACTTCAGGCACAGTGGCACCTGTCGCGATGCAGCCGGGTAGGTCCGGCACATAGGCAGAGAAATTACTTCCTGCTTTTTCAATCACCACCGCGTAACGCATGTCATCACTCCTTCAAACCTGACTGCTTGAGGATGCTGTTCAGTGTTCCCTGTGCAACCTCTTCAGACGGCTTGCCAGCCACGGTGACGCGGCCGGCTTTGACTTCATGCTTATATTGGCGATGGCTGCCCTTGGTTGCAACCAGATACCAGCCGTCGGCCTCCAGCAGGCGAATGATCTCGCGAACTGTAAGCCGAGGTGGCACTAGACCTCAGCTGCACCCGCTCGTCGAGCCGCACGTATCGCACTTCTCACAAGTCCCATTCCGCACCATGGTAAAATTCTGGCACTCGGAGCAGGAATTTCCGGTGTAGCCCTGGAGCAGCGATTTGGCGCGGCGGTCGTTGGCGAGTTTCTTCGCCTCGGCCGCCTCAACGGCCGCGGCGTCGGTGAACAATCCCGCGGTGGCGTCGGATGCAGCCGCTTCCTCGAAGGCGATGTCCTCGGCCAGTTCCTTCGCCCGCTCCTCATAGTCGCGCTTGTAGGCGACCGCTTCGTCGCTGGCCGGTTTCAGGGCCAGCACGTTGGAGCCGGAGAAGGCGGTCGGCACTGAGCGGGCAGGGGCGCCCGAGGGGGCCGCAAAGCCTTTCGGATCGTTGCCGCTGACACGCGATACCAGCTTTACCGGCGAGGCGCCACGGGTCAGGCCCTTGGAGACCGCATCGGTCTTGCCTTCGCTGATGCCGCGGCCAAGTGCGGTGTTGGAAAAGTCCGACTGGTCAACATGGGCGAGGTCGTTGCGGCCGAGATAGGAGATCGCCAGCTCGCGGAACACGTAGTCGAGGATCGACGTCGCGCTCTTGATGGCGTCATTGCCCTGCACCATGCCGGCCGGCTCGAACTTGGTGAAGGTGAAGGCGTGCACATATTCGTCGAGCGGCACGCCATATTGCAGGCCGAGCGAGATGGCGATGGCGAAGTTGTTGAGAAGGCCACGCAAGGTCGCGCCTTCCTTGTTCATGTCGATGAAGATCTCGCCGAGACGGCCATCGTCATATTCGCCGGTGCGCAGGAAGATGGTGTTGCCACCGATCTTGGCCTTCTGCGTGTAACCCTTGCGGCGGCCGGGCAGCTTTTCCTGCTCGCGCGACACGCGCTCGATGATGCGTTCGACGATCCGCTCGGTGATCTGCGCCGCGCGCGCCGCCGCAGGTGCGGCGAGCAGCTGCTCGACGGCATCATCCTCGTCGTCCTCGCCATCGGCGAGCAGCGAGGAATTGAGCGGCTGCGACAGCTTCGAGCCGTCGCGGTAGAGCGCGTTGGCCTTCAGCGCCAGCTTCCACGACAGCATGTAGGCGCCCTTGGCGTCTTCCACCGTCGCATCGTTGGGCATGTTGATGGTCTTCGAGATGGCGCCGGAAATGAAGGGCTGTGCCGCCGCCATCATCTGGATGTGGCTGTTGATGGACAGCGAGCGCTTGCCGATCTTGCCGCACGGGCTGGCGCAATCGAACACCGCCAGGTGTTCGGCCTTGAGGAACGGTGCGCCTTCCAGCGTCATCGCACCACAGACATGGATGTTGGCGGCCTCGATGTCTTTGCGGGAGAAGCCGAGCGCCGGCAGGATCTCGAACGAGAAGTCGTTGAGCTGCTCGTCGGTGAACCCGAACGTCTCCTTCACCCAGTCGGCGCCGAGCGTCCACTGGTTGAAGACGAACTTGATGTCGAAGGCCGATTTCAAGGCTGCGTTGAGCGCGGCGATCTTGTCGTCGGTGAAGCCCTTGGCCTTGAGCGCGCCGGGGTTGATGGCGGGCGCCTGGTTGAGGTTGCCGTGGCCAACCGCATAGGCCTCCATCTCGGCGATCTGGGCTTCGGAGTAGCCGAGCGTGCGCAGCGCTTCCGGCACGGCGCGGTTGATGATTTTGAAATAGCCGCCGCCGGCGAGTTTCTTGAACTTCACCAGCGCGAAGTCGGGCTCGATGCCGGTGGTGTCGCAATCCATGACCAGGCCGATCGTGCCGGTCGGCGCGATCACGGTCGCCTGCGCGTTGCGGTAGCCGTGCTCCTCGCCGAGCTCGATGGCGCGGTCCCAGGCGGCCTTGGCGTGGGTCGCAAGGTCCTGCTGCTTCAGGTCGGAAGCGACCAGCGGCACCGGGTTGACGGCGAGCTTCTCGTAGCCCTGCTTCTCGCCATAGGCGGCACGGCGATGGTTGCGCATGACGCGCAGCATGTTTTGCGCATTGCGGTCGTAGTCGGCGAAGGCGCCGAGCTCGCCGGCCATCTCGGCCGAGGTGGCATAGGCCATGCCGGTCATGATCGCGGTGAGTGCGGCGCAGATCGCGCGGCCTTCATCGGAGTCGTAGGGAATGCCCGACGTCATCAGCAGGCCGCCGATATTGGCATAGCCGAGGCCGAGCGTGCGGTATTCGTAGGACTGCTTGGCGATCTCCTTCGACGGGAACTGCGCCATCATGACCGAGATTTCGAGCACTATGGTCCACAGCCGCACCGTGTGCTCGTAAGCGGCGATGTCGATCGTGCCGTCGGCGTTGCGGTAGGGCAGCAGATTGATCGAGGCGAGGTTGCAGGCCGTGTCGTCGAGGAACATGTACTCCGAGCACGGGTTCGACGCCCGGATCGCACCGGCCGATGCGCAGGTGTGCCAGTCGTTCATCGTCGTGTTGAAATGCAGGCCCGGATCGGCCGATGCCCAGGCGGCGTAACCGATCTTTTCCCAGAGATCCCTGGCCTTCAGCGTTTTCATCACCTTGCCGTCCTTGCGGGCGGTCAGGTGCCAGTCGGCATCGTCCTCGACGGCGCGCAGGAAATTGTCCTTCAGCGACACCGAATTGTTGGAGTTCTGGCCCGAAACCGTGAGGTAGGCATCCGAATCCCAGTCGGTGTCGTAGGTCTTGAACGACATCGAGCTATAGCCCTGCTTGGCGAACTGGATGACGCGGTAGATGTAGTTCTCCGGCACGGCGGATTTCTTGGCCGCCTTGATCTCGCGCTTCAGCGCGGAGTTGATCGACGGGTCGAAGCAGTCGTCGCCATTGCCTTCGCAGTTGACGCAGGCCTTCATGATCGCTTCGAGATGCTTCTTGACGATCTTCGAGCCGGTCACCAGCGAGGCGACCTTCTGCTCTTCATTGACCTTCCAGTCGATGAATTCCTCGATATCGGGGTGGTCGGCGTCGACAATGACCATTTTGGCGGCGCGGCGCGTGGTGCCGCCCGACTTGATGGCGCCCGCCGCACGGTCGCCGATCTTGAGGAAGCTCATCAGGCCCGACGAGCGGCCGCCGCCGGACAGTTTTTCGCCTTCGCCGCGCAGCAGCGAGAAGTTGGAGCCGGTGCCGGAGCCGTATTTGAACAGGCGCGCTTCACGCACCCACAGGTCCATGATGCCGCCCTCGTTGACGAGGTCGTCCTGTACGCCCTGGATGAAGCAGGCATGCGGCTGCGGATGCTCGTAGGAGGATTTCGACTTGGTCAGCTTGCCGGTGAACGGGTCGACATAGAAGTGGCCCTGGCTCGGGCCGTCAATGCCATAGGCCCAGTGCAGGCCGGTGTTGAACCATTGCGGCGAGTTCGGCGCGACGCGCTGGGTGGCCAGCATGTAGGCAAGCTCGTCGCGGAAGGCGCGCGCGTCTTCCTCCGACCCCTTGAAGTAGCCGCCTTTCCAGCCCCAGTAAGTCCAGGTGCCGGCAAGCCGGTCGAAGACCTGGCGGGCGTCGATCTCGGAACCGTAGCGCTCGGCTTCCGGCAGCTTCGCCAGTTCCGCCTCATCGGCGACGGAGCGCCAGAGGAAGGAGGGGACGTCGTTCTCCTCGATCTTCTTAAGGCGTGCGGGGACACCGGCCTTGCGGAAATATTTCTGCGCCAGGATATCGGCTGCAACCTGGGAGAACTGCGCCGGCACGTCGATATTGTCCAAGCGGAACACCACCGAACCATCCGGATTCTTGATCTCCGAAAGCGCCTTGCGGAATTCGATCTCCGCATAGGCAGATTGTCCTGGCTTGGTGAAACGACGCTCGATGCGCATTGGTCCGGTCCCTTTTGTCTATATATAGCGCTTTTCCCAAGGGATTTCTGCCCCCGATGCGAAACGCGCATGTCCGCCGTCTGCCGGGCGTTCGAAACGACCGGCTCTCCATTTTCGCGGTCTCCGCCGGCCCTGCTGGTCAAACTCCTTGCGAAGTATCTGTCCAACGCGCCGACGAACCCGCGGGTCCCTCAAAACTGATTTTTTCCGATTCCCTCGATCGAGGGAAATTCACACTATCTAGCGTCGAACCTACCTGCAAACACTAAATATAGTATTAACAGACAATTTATTCAAGCCCGACAATTGTCCCTATCGTCCCAACCGCCCCACAATCCCAACGCTTCCGCCGGCCTCGTAAACAGGCGGAAATGCGAGCAAAAACGCACATAGTCCGGGAAAAAAGACCGGGCTCAGAACTTTCCGGTCGCACTCTCAACAGGAGCACATGGCCTATAAAAGGCGACTCGTTTTGCGCCGTCAAGGATTCGTTTGCGTAGCTTTTGTGACCCCAACATCTTGTGTGTCACATATGTGGATAACGGGGATAGAATGCAGGCGCGGATCACGATTTTCCGCGCGCAAGCTTGCCCGGGCGTCAGCCGTAATGCAGCCGGGGTTTTGGCTCGGTGCCGGTGAACTGCACCCCGATACGGTCGTTGCGTCGCCAGCGGACCTCGCAACGATAGGCAATGCCGTCGAGCGGCACATAGAGAAGGAAGCGATCTGGGACCCGGGCTTCGAGCGGTATCTTCAGTTCGGCGCCGCCGTCGTGCTGATTGCGCAGCGTGCAGCCCACTTCCGAATTCGAAATTCCGGTGATGATCGACCCGCCCTTGAGCACGCGCGGACGACGCTCGCGCTGGGGCTCGTCGGACTCGTTTGGAATTGGATTTGCGGGATTCGCCATCGATCAAAAATACCAGAGCTGCCGAATCCTATCCTTGATTCCTTAGCAAAGCATTCATGTCGATACGCGGCAACGCATGTCCAGCCCTTGCAAGCCAGTCCCGTTTTGCAAAGAGCGCGGTGTGGCCGCCCGTCAGGAGAAGCTGTGCGGGTCGGCGCAGAAATAGGCGATGATCTGGCAAAGGTCGGGTTCGTTGACCATGCGCACCGCTTCGCTTGCGCGGACCCATTTGCGGGTGCGTGAGTGTTTTTCCTTCCAGCGGTCCGCGACTTTGTCGACATGCAGCGGAAACACCAGGACCTCGCACGGCACTTCTTCGCCGGAAGCCAGTACCTTGGCGTAGAAGTAACGGCCGGCTTCAAGATGAGAGACACGACCGCGCAGCCCGGCCTCCTCGCCGGCTTCGCGCGCCGCGGCCTCGCAGAGCGGCTCCCTGGCCTCGGGCCAGCCCTTGGGCAACACCCATCGACCCGTATCGCGGCTGGTGATCAGCATGATCTCGACGCCGTCTCCCGTGTCGCGCCAAGGCAGGGCGGCAACCTGCAGGCGGCACGGCGCCGTGCCGAAGAGCCGTCGGACCCTTTCGGCCAGATGATTGTGTGTCGTTGGCCTCGTCAACATCGAAGAAGCTAGCCCCAGCCTCCGGAATCGTTTGCCGTCTCACGAATCTTACGGCTAATTGTCGGCAATAAAAGTAAAAAATTTCATTCGCCTGGCCGATTTCCGCCGATAGACGTCGATTTCACAAAATATCCGGCCCTGCCGGACCTGTTTGCGAAAGCAAATCATCCCCAGTGCAAGCTGCCGGTCTGTAACAGGCAGGTAGTTCGAATCAGCCCGCGTGGTCGTCGGCGATCGGCTTCTGGTAGGTGAAGCCCATGTCCCACGGGAAATAGATCCAGGTGTCCTGGCTGACTTCGGTGACGAAAGTATCGACCAGCGGCCGGCCTTTCGGCTTGGCATAGACGGTGGCGAAATGCGCCTTGGGCATCATCGCGCGCACGATGCCCGCCGTCTTGCCGGTGTCGGTCAGGTCGTCGATGATCAGCACGCCGGCGCCGTCTTCGGCGAGCAGGGCAGGAGTGATCTCCTTGAGGACCTGCAGCTGCCCCTGGCTGGTATAGTCGTGATAGGAGGCGACGCAGACCGTCTCGATGACGCGGATGCCGAGTTCACGCGAGATGATCGCCGCGGGGACCAGCCCGCCTCGCGTGATGCAGACGATCGNTGGAACTGGTCCCAGGAGACCGGAAAGGCTTTTTCGGGAAGGGACATGTCGCGCACTCCACAGCACGCGGGGATCGCGCGCAGGAAAACAGGGGAATGCGCGCGGAATTAGCTGGAAAGCCCCCATCTTGGCAAGAGTAAGGGCCTTGGCAAAGGCAAGGGCCAGCGATCGCTGTGGACCTACCGCGACAGGAAGGCTGCCACCGGCGCGGTGCGCAGCACGCTGCGCGTCACGCCGCCGAACAGAAGCTGACGCAGCCATGAGTGGCTGTAGGCGCCGAGCACCAGCAGATCGGCGCCGGTTTCCGCGATCCTGGTCTGGATGATGTCATCGACCGAACTGCCGCCCGACTGCTGCACCGAGACGCTGACGGTGGCGCCGTGGCGCGATAGCGCCGACGCGATTTCGGCGCCGGCGGCCTCCGGGCTGTCGTCGAGCGTTTCAGGAGGGTCGATAACCAATATGTCGGTCTTCTCGGCTTCGATGATGAAGGGCAGCGCGTCGAAGGCGGCGCGTGCCGCTTCCTTGCTTCCGTTCCAGGCGAGCAAGACGCGTTTGAAGGTGGTGATCAGCGGACCCTCGTGCGGCACCACCAGCACCGGCCGGCCGGCATCGTAGACCAGCGTGTCTACGTCCGCACTGGAATCGCCGCCCGTTTCGCGCTGCGCCGCTATGATCAGGTCGGCGGCCCGCACGCTCGAAATCCCGGTCAGCGCGCTGTCACCCGAAAAGCTTTCCAGGCTTCGCCACTCGAAGGAAAGACCGGAATCCTCGATATGCCTGAGAAACAGTGTCCTCAACTTCTCGGCCCGTTCCCGGTTCATATCTGCCGAAACCTGCAGGAATTCGGTGTCGGGAAAGCCTGTGGCGGAGGTGTAGGGCACGGGAAGCGTTTCGGCGTGGATGCCGACCAGATGGCTCTGAAACCGGGTGGCGAGCGGAATGGCGCAGTCGAGCACGCGCTCGGCGTCCTGCTCGTTCTGCAGAATGGCGACGATGGTTTTGAATCGCATGACAATCCCTCAGTTTACGAGCTGGCGAACTCGTGCCGGGGAAACGTTGCAGCGTCGTGCTTTGTTCCGGGCTGGACCCGATCAGCCGGGATTGTTGGCGAAGCCGGCGACCATCGCCTCGACATCGGCGCGCGCCGCGTCCAGCGCCTCCTGGCTGCGGGCACGCACGACCAGTTCGGTCCAGAACTTGCCGTCGCCATATTTCGGGTAGGAGCCGATGATCGTATCGGGATGCGCTTTCTGGATATCGCCCAGCGGCCCGCCGATGAGGCCTTCGCCGAACGGGCAGGGCACGGTCGCCGACAGCATCTTCGTGCCGGCCTTCAGCGTCGGCACGACATTGTCGAGCATGGCCTGGAAAATCGATGGCACACCGGCCATGACGTGGACGTTGCCGATGCGGAAGCCAGGCGCGACCGACACCGGATTGTCGATGAGATCGGCGCCGCGCGGCATCCGTGCCATGCGCTTGCGGGCCTGCGTGTATTCGATGCCGCGCGCGGCATAGCTCGCCTCCAGCATCGCATAGGCCTTGGCATCGTATTCGCAAGGCACGCCAAAAGCCTTGGAAATGGAATCGGCCGTGATGTCGTCATGCGTCGGGCCGATGCCGCCGGTGGTGAACACATAGGTGTAGCGGGCGCGCACGGCGTTCACCGCGGCGATGATCTCGTCTTCCTCGTCAGGGACGATGCGCACTTCCTTCAGGTCGATGCCGATCGCCGTCATGATGTCGGCGAGATGGCCGATGTTCTTGTCCTTGGTGCGGCCGGACAGAATCTCATCGCCGATGACGAGCATGGCGGCGGTCACGATTTCAGGCATGGAAGGCTCCGGCAAGGCGAGTGGCCTGGGAAGGCGAGTGGTCTGAGATAGCGCGGCGCGACGGTGGCCGCAATGTCATCTTCGCGCCGCCACGGCGAGCCGATGAGGTCAAGGATCTAGGTTCGAACTGGTCGAGGGAATAGGGCACATGCCGCAATTCGTGATCCCGGAGCGAACCGCCGCATTCATCGAGCGCATCGCCGGCCGGGCTTTGCTGGTCAGGGCCTCACCTCAGCTTCACGACAATTTCAAGGAACCATTCGGCTGACTACCGGGTTTTATGAGTGTCGCACCAAGGCGGCTAAGATACGGAGTGATTCAATGGTTACAAAAATTCTCGCAGCATCTGTTCTGACGATCGGTCTCGCAACATCGGCGATGGCGCAGTCACTGGACGACAGGTATTCCAACAATCGTGATTGGTGGCTGTTCGGCGACAACGACCAGACAACTGTCGACCCCTATACCACGGGAAGCATCCGTGACGGCTCCGGGTTGAACACCCAAGGCAATACCGGCGCAATAGGCCCATGTGCCCACAACACGCCCGGCCCGGACGCCAACGCAGGGCAAAACGTCAACGATCAGTATTGCGGCAAATAGCCAGAACGCGATTTCCGAAAAGCGCACACTGATTTTCTGGAAAGCAATGTTCGAGGGCTAGTCCGCAAGGACAGCCGCTGGCCGCTGGCGCGTCCTTTCTCCGGACGGCGCTGCGGTCGGCGCCCTGTCGGACCGCTCAACATCAAGCGCTATACCGAATTAATCTGAGACTTCTGTCTGCGGCCGGTCGCGGCCGTCGGCCAATTCTTCGTGCCATTTGCCTTCGGCGTCCTCATACTGGATGCCGTCGGTCGCTCCGGCGACCTGCTGCTCGGCCGAGGCGATTTCGGCTGCGCGCAACGCGTCCTGATGCGTGGGAAACGTCTCGGAAAAGGTCGCTCCGACCTTGTAGGCCCAGCCGCCGTCATGCTCGACGATCTTGTAAGTCAGCTTCGCCATGGAAAACCTCCGGTTGAAAGGTCCGTCTGCTCAATGCAGCCGGTCGTCGGGCAGTCTGTCGTCGGGCACCAGCACTTCCGATTCCTTGGCGGCTTCAATCAGCGCCCGGCGCGCATCTGCTGTCGAACGATAACCTTCCAGCACTTTGAGGCAAGTGTCGAGGGCATCACGATGGCGCGGGCCGCGATTGAGCGGCCACACCGTCATCAGGCACTCCGCGGCCTCCTGGGCGCTGCGGATGTGGCGATATTTGCCGACGTGGCCAAGTTCGACGACGACCGGCACTTCAAAAGGTTTGTTGTCCATCATGGCCGCAACGCAAAGCAGCCAAATTGGTTGCAACCATGGCCGTCAGCCTGCGCCCAAACGTCTCAGAGGCTGTTTGAAGGTTCTACACCTGCGGTCAGCGCCGCAACCGGCAAGCATGCCCTGAACAGTTTCCTCCCACGCCCGGCCACGCCCGCCGCAGCCTCGTCCCACCCAACAGCTTGCGGACGGAATAGCTGCGAAGCACCGTCAAGCTGTCTGGAGACAGGAGGGCGCGTGTCGGGAGCGCGGACCGTTCAGCCTACTGCCTTCATCCAGTGCTGCATCGTGGTCACCGAACGGGCAAGTTGTGGCGCCGGGTGGATTGTCTCGCTGAATGTCGCCGCCGCACGCCATCCCCAGCGCGGATCAGCCAGGAAGGCCCGCGCCAGCGCCACCATGTCGGCGCGGCCCTCGGTGAGGATCGCTTCGGCCTGCTTGGGGTCGTCGATCAGGCCGACGGCGCGGGTCGGAATATCAGCGCCCTTGCGCACCGCCTCCGCCAGATGCACCTGATAGCCGGGGCCGGCGGGCAATTTCTGCAACGGCGAATTGCCGCCGCTCGAGCAGCAGAGATAGGCAACGCCTTCGTCCTTGAGCGCTTTGGCCACTTCGATCGCGTCCGCCACATCGAAGCCGCCGTCGACCCAATCCTTCACCGACAGCCTTGCGCCGAGCATCAGCTTTGGCACCGCCTTGCGCACCGCCTTGGCGATTTCGACGGCAAGACGCATGCGGTTTTCCAGCGAGCCACCCCAGCGGTCCGAGCGCTGGTTGGACAAGGGCGACAGGAACTGGAAGATCAAATAGCCATGCGCGGCGTGCAGTTCGATGAAATCGAAGCCGGCGCGTTCGGCTCGCCTTGCGGCCTCGGCGAAGCGTTCGATGAGCTGCAGGATCTCCTGGTCCTCCAACGCGTGCGGCACGTTCCAACCTGTGTCGTAGGGGATGGCCGAGGCGGAAACGGTCTGCCAGGGATCCTCGTTTGGCTGCAGTGGCCCGCCGCCTTCCCACGGCTTGCGGTTCGAAGCCTTGCGGCCGGCATGGGCGAGTTGGGAGCCGAATTTCGTGCCGGGTGCGGCGACGCGTCGTGCGGCGTCCAGTGCGCGGCGGGCGGCGGCTTCATTGTCTTCGGAATAAAGGCCGAGGCAGCCATGGGTAATACGCCCGCGCCGCTCGACATCGGTCATCTCGACTGTGACCATGCCGGCGCCGGACATTGCGAGATTCATCCAGTGATGGAGATGCCAGTCACTGGCCGAGCCGTCGTCGGCGGAATACTGGCACATCGGCGCGACGGCGATGCGGTTGGGGAAGGTGAGGCCGTCGAGGGTGATCGACTGGAAAAGCGACGCTGTCATGAGAAACTCCGGGAGGGTTCGCAGCTATTTAGGCGACCGATGGCGCCTGCGCCAGACACGAGGCGGTGAAAGGGGTTCTGGACCAATCACTGACGGGATTGCCGAAATGCCGGTTCGCGGATAGGCCTCGGCAATGCATGGCGCCCAAAAGTGGCCCCGGTTTGGGAGAACGACACGCATAAAACAGGAGCATAAAGCGCGACGCGCTTTTGCATGGAGACCACGATGGAAGATCGTATTCGCGTCCGTTCGGAGGAAATCCTCTCCGACGACTGGGCCGTCCTGAAGAAGACCGTTCTCGACTACCGTCGGCGCGACGGTCAGTGGGAGACGCAAATCCGCCAGACCTATGATCGCGGCGATGGCGCGGTGATCCTGCCTTACGACCCCTTGCGTTCGACCGTGCTTCTGGTGCGCCAGTTCCGCTATCCCGCCTATGTCACCGGCCACCGCGAGCCGCTGATCGAGGCCTGTGCCGGCCTGTTGGACGAAAACGATCCCGAAACCTGCATCCGCAAGGAGGCGGAGGAAGAACTCGGCTACCGGCTGCAGAACGTCGAGCGGCTGTTTTCGCCCTATATGAGCCCCGGCAGCGTCACCGAACGTCTCTGGTTTTTCATCGCCCGTTATTCGCCCGCCGACCGCATCTCGGCCGGCGGCGGGGCGCAAGAAGAGGGCGAGGACATCGAGGTCCTGGAAATGCCGCTCGACGAGGCCCTGGCCGGCATCGCCGATGGCCGTATCCTCGACGCCAAGACCATTATCCTGATCCAGCATCTGAAGCTCAATCCGATCGCTGACTGAACGGTATTGGGCTTCGGGGAAACTCCTTCGTCTAACGAGCTTCGGGTGGCCCGCCACCCGAAGCTCGAAGAGCGAAGGGTGGTGCGGATGAAGGGACTCGAACCCCCACGCCTTTCGGCACTGGAACCTAAATCCAGGGCGTCTACCAGTTCCGCCACATCCGCATGGACCGGCAATCCCATGTAGCCATCATTCTGTCAATGTCGGAGACAAGATGTGGGTCAGGGACAAGATGTGGGTCAGGCCCGAATGCTGGTTGTTCGCCGGAATGCGAAGACTGTTGAAAATTGGCCTCGCCTGTGACAAAAGGCGTGTCAAATGTGACGGGACGCGACGATCCGCTTCTGCAGAATGTGATAAGAAGTAGGAAAAACAAGAACTTATTCACATTTTGGAACGCAGTTTGGGAGAGTTTGAGCCGGGTTTTCGGTCAAATCGCCAGGTTCCGTACCAAAAGCCATTCCCGGCAAGAATATACCGGCAGGCTGTGAACGGCAGAGGCCGTGGCAGTCTCATTGGTGAAAACAAAGGTTTTACGATGCAGGTCACCGAAACGCTCAACTCCGGTCTCAAGCGAGAGATCAAGATCACCGTGCCGGCCGGTGACATGGAAGCCAAGCTGATGGCGCGGCTTTCGGATGCCCGCAACAAGGTCCGCATCAACGGCTTCCGTCCCGGCAAGGTGCCGGTGCAGCACCTGCGCAAGGTCTACGGCAAGTCGTTCATGGCCGAAGTGGTCAACGAAATCCTCAACGATTCGACCCGTTCGATCATTACCGGGCGTGGTGAAAAGGCTGCCATGCAGCCCGAAGTCATCATGACCGAGGACGAGAAGGAAGCCGAGAAGATCCTGGCCGGCGGCGCTGACTTCGAATTCCGCCTCAACTACGAGATCATTCCGGCGATCGAGATCAAAGACTTTTCCGACATCAAGGTGACACGCCAGGTGTTCGACGTGCCTGATGCCGAGATCGACGAGCAGGTCCAGCGTGTTGCCGAATCGGCGCGCAGCTATGAGCCGAAGACCGGCAAGGCCGCCAATGGCGACCGCGTCACCATCGACTATGTCGGCAAGATCGACGGCGAGGCCTTCAATGGCGGCGCCGGCACCGATCAGCCGCTGGTTCTGGGCTCGAAGGAGTTCATCCCCGGCTTCGAGGATCAGCTGGTCGGCGCCAAGGCCGGTGACGAAAAGCAGGTCACCGTGACTTTCCCGGAAAACTACCAGGCCGCGCATCTGGCCGGCAAGGAAGCGACCTTCGACGTCACCGTCAAGGAAGTGTCCCAGCCCGGCGCGCTGGAAATCAACGACGAGACCGCCAAGAACCTCGGCCTGGAGTCGCTGGAGCGCCTGCGCGACGTCGTACGCGGCCAGATCGAGAACCAGTTCGGCGCTATGACGCGCCAGAAGGTCAAGCGCCAGCTGCTCGACCAGCTCGACGCGGCCTATTCGTTCGAGGCGCCATCGAAGCTCGTCGACGCCGAGTTCAACAACATCTGGGCGCAGGTCAATCGTGATCTGGAAGCAGCCGGACGCACCTTCGCCGACGAAGAGACGACGGAAGAAGAGGCGCGTGCCGAGTATCTGCGGCTTGCCGAGCGCCGCGTGCGCCTTGGCTTGGTGCTGGCTGAAATTGGCGAGAAGGCCGGCGTCACCGTATCGGACGAAGAGCTGCAGCGCGGCCTGTTCGAGCAGGTGCGCCGCTATCCGGGCAACCAGCAGCAGGAAGTCTTCGAGTTCTACCGCAACAATCCGGAAGCGTTGAACACGCTGCGGGCGCCGATGTTCGAGGAGAAGGTGGTCGACCATCTGCTCGGTCAGATTTCGGTCACCGACGTCAAGGTCAGCAAGGAAGAGCTGATGGCCGACGACGAAGAGGACGAGACCGCCGTCAAGGCGAAGCCGGCGAAGAAAGCCGCCGCCAAGAAGGCCGACGCCAAGAAGGCCGACGACGCGGAAGAGCCCAAGAAGAAGGCTGCGCCGAAGAAGAAGGCCGCCGAATAACACCAGCGCTCCGCTGAAACAGGAAGGCCGCCGTCGAGGCGGCCTTTTTCGTTGCCAAACTGCAACAGCCGCCATGCTTCGCACGCGACGGCCTGTGGCGACCAAGCTTTGATCATTATCTGCGCTTCTATTGCAAGCCGCTTGGTTGTTGGAGGGCGTGTTGAGACTGTTCGTCGAATTGGGACACGCTTCGGCAATCGCGCTGATGCTTGTCTCGGTCTGCGGCATTGCCCAGGCCGGCACGGTGCCTGACAACTGGCGGTTCGGCACGAGTGAAGACGGCCTCGTCACGGCCTCGCTCTATGCCACCAACAAGCTGATCACCGGCGGCGGTGCCTTGAGCTACAGCCCGATCCTGACGATTGCCTGCCGGGTAAACGGCGAGCCGCATTGGACTGAATGGCTGCAACTGAACGACGCTGTTTCGGCCAGCCGCAAGATCACCATGTCGATCACGGTCGATCAGGAGAGCAAGTTCGATGAAAGCTGGTCGGTCGGGCCGCGCGGCCGGATGCTGGTGCGCGATGGAGCCGACGGCATCAGGCGCCTTGTCGCCGCGAACCGGCTCCAGCTTTCCTGGCGGTTCGGGCTGCTGGCGGGGCGCGGCGAGGCCGATTTCGACCTCGCCGGGTTCGGCGAAGCGGTCAACCAGGTAGCCGGCAGCTGCAACACCGATCCGCCGTGAACGGACCGCAACGGGCACGGCTTGCTGCACAGGCGTTCAGCTCAAATCACGTGCGCAAGCTCGCCGGGTGTCAGAACGCGACGACGTCACCAGGCAGGGGCGCAACCATGCCTGCAGTGCGGCAAAGATCGATCACTTGCCGCATGGCGGGAACTCGAGGGCGTGCCGCCGCCGGTCGATGACCAGAAGCTGCGGCTCCTGTCGAAGGGCCATGGCCCCTATGCTGCGTTGTCGCACTGCCAATCGTCTGCCCGCTAGCGGCACCATTTTTCGACGGCAATTGCAATTGCCTTGGTGCAATCGACGAGATCGCGCACCGAAACGCGTTCGTTCGGCTGATGCGCCTGCGCGGGGTCGCCGGGACCGAAATTGACGGTCGGGGTGTTGCCGAGGCCGGTCGGCAGGCCGATGTCGCTGTGCGCGCCAAAGCCACTCAGGACCGGCGAGAGATTGGCTTCTTTGACGGCCTCCTGGAAGACGCCGACAAAGGGATTGTCCGCTGGGATCTCGGCGCAGTCGGCGTCGAGAATCCATTCGACGCGGGCAGGGCGCTGGCGAAGATAAGGGTCTGCCTGGCAGACATTGGCTATGTGCTCTTCGATTTCGCGTTTGACGTTGCCGCCCAATTTGAACTCGTCATGCTCGCTCGGCAGATATTGAGCGTCGATGATGATCTCGCCGCGCCCTGCCATGGAGGACGGATGTTCGCCGGCGCTCATCTGGGTGACGATGATCTGGTTGGGCAGGTCCATCAACGGATGGTTCTTTCTGGGATCGAACATCCAGCGCCGGTTGAGGATGTCGATGCCGTCGAGGATCTGCCGGCAAAGCTGGACGGCATCGACCGGGCCGCTCGAATACCAGGCATTGGGCGTCAGCTCCGCATGCCCGCCTATGCCGTCAATGATGATCTTCCCCCACAGAATGCCGTGACAGAGCGGTGCGATCCTGTTCGCGGTCGGTTCGGTCATGATGCCGGCGTCGGCGTGAAAGCCGCGATCGACCATGGCCAGCGACCCCATGCCGCCGATTTCCTCATCGACCACGGTGGTGAAGACGACGTCTCCGGACAGGGGAATGTCGAGTCCCCTCAGGATCTCGACGGCCATCAGCATGCAGGCGACGCCGCCTTTCATGTCGACCGTACCACGGCCGTGTAGAAAACCGTCCTTGAGGACGGGCTGGAACGGGTCGGTCGTCCAGTGACCGGCGGCGCCGGGCGGGACGACATCGATATGGCCGGTCAGCATGATGGAGCGACCGCAGCCCGTGCCCTTCAAGACGCCGCCGAGATTGGGCCGGCCTTCGAACGTCCTGCCTTTGTTGGCGCCGGCCCGCCCCTTGTATTTTTCGTAGAGTGCTGGGCCGTCCGGGTCCCATAGATCGGTCGAGAAGCCTAGCGCCTCGATCCGCTTTTGCAGATAGAGCTGGCAATCACGCTCGCCGGGGCCGGCCTCCTTTGGATCGGATTTCACGATCGAGGGGAAGGCGACGAGATCGCTCAGCGTTTGGACGATACGGTCAGCGCTTGCTTCGACGCGCGCGGCAATGATCTCTTCCATGGACGGCATCATGATCTCCAACGTTGGGAAAGTCGGTCGGCGAGAAGGACGAAAACCAGAAGGGCGCCGACAATCCCCACCTGCCAAACCGTGTTGATGTTCAATTGCAGAAGGCCGGTCTTCAGCGTGACCAGCAGCAGGACGGCCGCGAACACGCCGCCGACGCCGCCACGCCCGCCGGTGATGGCGATGCCGCCGAGCATGGCCGCAGTCAGCGATTCGAGTTCGAGGTTCTGGCCGATATTGGGCCTGCCGCTGCCGAGCCAGGCGATCGAGACGAGTCCCGCGGCGCCGGCGAGCGCGCCACTCAAGGCGTAGAGGACCAAGCGAACGCGATCGACCGGAATACCGACCAGCCTGGCCGAGCGTTCGTTGAAGCCCATGGCGTAGATCCAGCGCCCCCACGCTGTCGAGAGCAGCACCAAACCGGCTAGCGCAAAGCAGGGGATGGCAAGGGTGAGAAAGGGCAGGGGAATGCCCATGACGACGCCGCGCCCCCACACAAGCAGCCAGGAGGGCACGCCGGCTTGGGCCGCGCCGCCGGTAATGGCAAGTGCAGCGCCGGAATAGACGAAGAAGGTGCCGAGCGTCGCGATGAAGGGGAGAAGCGCGAGCCCGTTCACCAGCCATCCGTTCAAGGCACCGAGCATCGCGCCGGCCAGGATGCAGACGGCGGGCAGCAGGACCGGCGGCAATCCCAGCTTGAGGCAAAGCATCGCGACGATGGCGGACAGCGAGACCGCGCCGCCGACCGAGAGGTCGATGCCGGCGCCACCGGCCATGATGACCAATCCCTGCCCAAGGCCGACCAGGGCCAGGATCGTCGAGAACTGAAGAATGGTGGTGACAGTGCCGAGATGGAAGACAGACGGCTTGAGCGCCAGCAGGCCGAAAATGACGATCAGCCAAAGCGTACAGAGCAAAGCCAGGGTAAGGGCCGGGCCCTGCAGGTTGCGGAACGTTTTCATGCGCGGGCTCGTTGAAATCTGCCGAGCGGCAATCGGTTGCAAACAGCTTCGAAGCCAAGCACGCCGATGATGAGAACGCCGGTGACGACAGGCTGCCAAAGGGAGGGGACACCGATCAGCAGCAGACCGTTTTGCAGGATTCTAAGCAGAAGCACGCCGAGCACGGTGCCGATCAGGCTGCATCTGCCGCCCAATATGCTGGTGCCGCCAAGAATGACCGCGGCAATGGCGTCGAGCGCCAGCGTGCTGCCGATCGTCATCTCCACATTGCGATAGGTGGCGACATAGAACGTGGCGGCAATGCCAGTCAGCACACCGCTGATGGCGAAGGTCATGAAGCGGATCTTGATCACTGGGATGCCAGAAAGCCGCGCTTTTTCCTCCGAATTGCCGATCGCCAGCAGATGCAGCCCATAAGGGGTTCGCCGCAGCGCCAGCCAGACGGCCAGATAGGCAGCGGCAATCACCAGGGCAGGGACGGGGACGCCGAGCACGCTGGTTGCAAGAAGATCTGTAAGGCTCGAGGGCAGGCCCGAAAGCCATTGCCCTCCGAGAAGTACGAAGACGGCGGTGCGGTAGACACCGAGCAGGCCGAGTGTACCGACAATTGCCGGAACGCGGCCGAGGACAACGACGGCGGCGGTCACGCATCCCAGCACCGCACCGACCAAAGGACCCGCAATGAGCGCCAGCAGCGGATTGCCGCCGGCGCCGAGCACGCGCCCAATGGCGATCGCCGCCAGACCCATGACGATGCCGATCGAGACATCGATGCCGCCCATGGCGAGCAGCAGGGTCATGCCAAGGCCGATCAGCAGCAACTCGACACTGTTGCGCAAGACCGTGGCTGCATTGCCTGATGTCGCGTAGTGCGGCGATGCGACAGAAAAGATGACGATCGCCAGCAAACAGGCGACAAGCAGAGACCACTCCCGCCCGCTCATGGAGAAGACACCGTTTCCAAACTGCCGCACCACGTTCATCTCAGGCTCAGAAGTTGAACTTGTCGACATTGTCCTTGGTGAAGACAGCCGGCGGCCCGAGAAGCAAAATGCCCTTGGCGGCATCATAGGTGACGGGCTTTTCCAGGCCGGCGACCTTGTTTTCCGCCTCGAAGCTCTTGCCGTCGATCAGCTGTTTGCCGGCCCAAACCGTGAGATAGCCGAGTTGCTCGGGATCCCAGAGCACGGTGAAGCCGAAGGCTCCGCTCTTCAGGTAGGACCGTGCCGTGTTCGGGCTGCAATAGCCGGCACCGATGACCGAGCCGATCTTGCCTGCGGTTTCGATGGCCTGGGCTACGCCCGGGCATGTCGAGGAGGCGACGGCGATGATGGCCTTGATGTCCGGGTTGGCCGCCATCAGATCGCCTGATATTTGCGCGGCGCGTTCGGCGGTGCCGCCGGCGAATTGCGGCGCGAGCAGCTTCAGCTTCGGATATTTGGCGGTGGCTTGCTTCTGCATGAAGCCGATCCAGGCGTTGAGATTGGACGCCGTTGCCTCGCCGGAGATGATGCCGATGGTTGCGTCCTCGCCGACGCGCTTGACGAGTTCGTCGACAATGGTTGTGCCGAGGCCTTCGTCGGTCGCCTGCGCCACATAGACGGCGCGGCCGCTGTCGGGCGCGTCGCTGTCACTGGTGAACAGCTTGATGCCTTTCGCCTTGGCGCTCTCGACCACGGGTGCGATGCTGGAGGCATCGAGGACGCTGACCGAGATCGCCTCGACGCCCTGATCGATCAGGTTCTGGACGATCTGCAACTGGTCGACCGGATTGGTGTCGACGGGACCGGAATAGATGAAATCGACGCCCAGGTCCTTGGCGGCGCGATTACCGCCGGCTTCCATGGCGTTGAAGTAAGGGATGCCGATCAATTGCGGAACGAAGGCGACCTTGTGTTTGTCCGCGGCATGCGCCGCGGTTGCAATGGCGAGTGACAGTGCGGAAGCGGCGAGCACTTTCTTGAGCTGTGAAAGCATTGTGTTTGAACCTCTCTGGAAATGACGTGCGTTTCAGTTTGTTTTTTCAAGCGCCCGCACGTCGGGATGAGCGCCTGTTATGAGCGAAACGACTTCCTCGTGATCGGTATCGGCGGCCAGCCGTTCGGCCACCTTGCGGCCGCGCCGGAACACCACGATGCGGTCGGCGACCTCGAAGACCTCGGAAATGTTGTGGCTGATGAGCACAACGGCACAGCCGCGCGCGGCAAGCCGCCGTGTCAGTGCCAGGACCTTGCGCGTTTCGGCAACGGCAAGGGCCGCGGTCGGCTCATCCATGATGACCAGCCTGGCATTCAGATTGAGCGCCCGGCAGATTGCGACGGCCTGACGTTGGCCGCCCGACAGGCTGCCTACGGGCGCTTCTGGATCGGAAATATGAGCATCGAGCTCCTTCAGCAGGCCGTCGACGCGCTGGCGCATTTCTTTGCGCTTCAGGAACGGAATGCCCAAAATGGAGCGTTTCAATTCACGGCCGAGAAAGACGTTTTCTGCGATCGACAGGTTCTCCGAAAGCGCCAGTTCCTGAAAGATCGTCGCGATCCCCGATGCCGCGGCATCCTTGGGCGAGTGAAAGGCGACCGGATTGCCCTCGATCACAAGCTCCCCACCACTGGGCGGATGAGCGCCTGCCAGGATCTTGATGAAGGTCGATTTGCCGGCGCCATTATCGCCGAGAAGCGCCAGCACCTCGCCGGAGCGGATCTCCAGATCGACATTTGCCAGCGCGGTCAGAGCGCCGAAGCGCTTGGCGATGTTTCTGGCGACAAGAAAGGGCTCTGTCATGACGGGTTCCCCGACGATTGCGGATCGGCTAGGCGTTGCTGACCCAGCGCAGCACGTTGGTCCAAAGCCTCGCGTAGCCAGGCCATTCGACAAAACTGTTCGGCAGCCAGTGAGGACCGATGTCCGACGTCCAGACCAGCGTACGCCCTTCGCCATGGCGCCCGGTGACCAGCAGGGGATGACCGCCCTGGTCCTGCGGCAGCCGCGCCAGGACCTCGACATCGTCGCGATCACGGGCGATGACCTCGTTGGCACCGAGCAGCAGCGGCCATTCGCCCTCGATGCCGGCAAAAAGCGGGTGGTCTCTGGAACCAGTGATCTCAGGACGAAAGCCCTCCGGAATTTCGAGCCGGTCATCATTGGGAAGGCAGGTCACCGGCAGCGCCTCCTCGACCGCCGTGCGATGCCAGCGCGCCTTGCCGTCAATGCCCTGGAAGCTGAAATAGCCGCCGATCATGATCAGGCCGCCGCCGGCCAGCGTCCAGTCGCGCAGGAGCTTGAGCCGGTTGGGAACCGTTTTGCCGTGCAGCCAGACATCGGGGTGGAGCAGGAGCGAATTCGCGCCAATGTCGGACAGGATGATCGCCCTGTATTGCGACAGCCCTTCCATGGTGAAAGGCAGCTTCTCGACGGCCTCGTGGGCGGGCATGTAGTCGAGATCGAATTCGCTGCCCTTCAAAGCGTCCACCAGGGGTGTTGCGCCCAGGTGAAAGGTGACGCTGCCGAACTGGTCGAACCCCTTGTAGTGGGTCGCCGAACTCACCCAGCTTTCGCCGACAAGAAGGACTTTTGTTTTCGCCATGATCATACTCTCCTGATTTCGTCGGTTGATGCGGTTTTCCGCGCCAGGTCGAACGTCGATAAGCCATTGTTTTAACTGGCTATCACGGCATTGTTCGCCAGGGCCGCAGCCTTCAGCGTGGCAAAGTCTGCGATGTAACCCTGCGCGCCTTCGACCGTTGTCGTCAGGCTCGCCCCGATTGCCGCATAGCGCGCGGCGTCGCCCAGCGACGCGCCATGCAGCCAAAGGGCAAGGAAGATGCCGGCAAAGCTGTCGCCGGCGCCCGTCGCGTCGACGCGATTGACCGGCAGCGCCGGCACCTCGATCTGCGGACCGCCATTCGCCGGAAAAACGACGGCGCCGAACTCGCCGAGGGTGAGCACGACCGTTCCCCGTTGTTTGATGCGTGACAGCATCAGCCGCACCTCTTCGATCGTCGTCGCCATGCGGCTGCGAAAGTCGAAGATCTCCCGTATCATCACATCGTTGATGAAGGTCAGATCGATCTGTTTGACCATCTGCGAGAAGGTTTCCGGCGTGCGGACGCTTTTGGGAAGACCGGCCGAATGCAGGCTCACCTTCCAGCCCGCCTGATGAAAGCGCGCGATGGACGCGGTCATCGTCTCGTAGTGAAAGCCTTCGATATGAAGGCAGGCCGAACGTTGCTCGGGCTGGATATCCAGATTGGCTGTCAGGTCGACCTCGCCAAGCTCGAACGGTTCGCTGATGATCGTCCGGCTGCCGTTGCGCTCGATGATCACGATCGCCTGGGAGAGGCGGTTGTTGGGCGTGTTGCGGATCGGCAAGGCGTGGACCCCCAATTTCGAAAGCGCGCCGAGCGCCCAATCGCTCTCTGGATCCTGGCCGACCGCTGTCGCCAGCTCAACGTCCAGCGCGTAGGGAGCTCCGATGCCGGCGGCGGCAACCGCGAGATTGGCCGCGGGGCCACCCAACGCCTTGTCGATGTGGCTGGCGGTGATCCGGTCGTCGCGATGCGGCAGCACGTCGACGCGGCACAGGAAGTCGACACTCACCCTACCGGCGACCAGAAGTCTTGGCAGATGGTCGAGATTCTTTGGCCTGCGTGGTGCGCGGCCCGGCAGTGAGCGCGCAAAGGAGCTCGGCCGATACATCAGCGCGGCAACCGCCTTCTCGATGCGGTCGCGCGTGCCTTCCCTCAGGCTGGCCGTTCCATTGATGAAGTTCGACACCGTGCCGATGGAGACACCGGCGGTTCGTGCGACATCCGCTATGGTCGGGCGCTTGCGTTGCAATGGCGGAGTTCCAATTGAAGCGTTTCAAAACGGTAGCAGCGAAAATGCGATGCCTCAACGGAATTATCTTCTAAAAATCAAAGAGAGAATTCTTATAGATTGGAAGATTAATCCAGAAATAGAGCGGATACTGGGCTCCTCTTTCCAAGATTGAACAATTTTCAAATTTTTTGGCAAAAGATTGTGCAAGCGAATTTCCTGCACTTCATTCGATCGCCCGGGCTTGATCGGACGGTCGTGGCATGCCCCCGGCCCGTCAGATCAGCAACAGGCCCTTCATGCTGGCGTATCCCTTGCGCCCGATGATGATGTGGTCGTGCACCGCGATGCCCAGCCGCTTGCCCGCCTCGATGATCTCCTTCGTCATTTCGATATCGGCTCGTGAGGGTGTGGGGTCGCCTGACGGGTGATTGTGGACCAGGATGATGGCGGTGGCCGAGAGTTCGAGGGCGCGCCTGACCACCTCGCGCGGGTAGACGGGCGTATGGTCGACGGTGCCTGTCTGCTGAACCTCGTCGGCGATCAGCGCGTTCTTCTTGTCGAGGAACAGGATGCGGAACTGCTCGCGCGCCTCGAAGGCCATGACCGACCGGCAATAGGCAAGAAGCTGTGTCCAGGACGAGAGGACTTCGCGACTCTGCACCTCTCCGCGCGCCATGCGCTGCGCGGTTGCCGCGACGATCTTGAGATCGAGCGCCACCGCAGGGCCAATGCCCTTGACTTCCTGCAGGAGGCCAACCGGCGCCCCGAGCACTTCGGCCAGCGTGCCGAAGCGTGCCAGCAGCGCCTTGGCCGCCGGTTTGGTGTCGGCACGAGGGATCAGGCGAAAGAGCAGAAGTTCCAGAAGTTCGTAATCGGGCAGGGCATCCGGACCCGCCAGGGCAAAGCGCTCGCGCAAGCGGTCGCGATGGCCGAGGTAATGCGGCTTTTCGTCGAGCGTCGCCTTGGCTTTCGCCGCAGGCCGCATCGGCGCTTCGGAGAAGAAACTCCGCTCGTCGTCGTCGCTTGTGTTCCCCATACACCGCCTACATTGCTCCAGCGCAGACATTAGAGCTGTTCTGGCCTGGATTGAAACAGTTCTGTTCCCCGATCGCGAGACGATCCACGGCAGATCGTGGCAGCTCCCGCTGTCAGTCTATGGCTTCCCTATACGGCAAGATGAAACCACGATTGCGCAACAAAACTTAACATCACTTAACGCATGCGGCCACTTTCACCTGACATGTTGGCGCCATCGGAGGCTCGTGGCCTCGCTATACTGGAGCGCGCATGTTCGCCAAAATTGACTCTGGACTATTTGCCGGCCGGGCATCTCTCGCGGCCATGGCAATCCTGTTTTCAACGCATTCGGAGGGCGCGCTGGCGGCAGACGCCATTGCGGTGAATTCCGATGATTTTACCCTGCCGCCCGAGCCTTCCCGTTTCGCGCGCTTCGAACAGAAACTGTCCGACTGGCATGTCGTGCTCGGCGGCGGCGCCATCATCGTCCCCAAATACGAGGGCAGCGATGAGCTCAAGATCATGCCGGTGCCTTTCGTCACGGCGACATTCCTCGACACGGTGACGATCGACCCGACAGGTGCCAACATCGCCGTCTATGAACAAGGACCGTTCGCATTCAGCGCTCGGCTTGGCTATGAGATGGGCCGCAAGGAAGACGACTCCGACCATCTGCGCGGCTTGGGGGACGTCGACATGGGCGCGACGGTCGGCGTGAAGGCGGCGGCGAAGTTCGGTCCGGCCGAAATATTCGCGCAACTGGACAAGACCATCGGCGGCAGCGATGGCCTGGAGGGCAGGGTAGGGATCGAGGTGACCCGGCCTCTGTCTCAATCGTTGATGATCGGCGCCAGCGCGTCCGCCGTCTTCGCCGACGAAAATTACATGCAGGCCTATTTTGGTGTCACGCCCGAACAATCGGCTCGCTCGGGGCTGGCGCGCTATGATGCCGGCGCCGGTTTGAAGCGCGCCGATTTTTCGATTTCCGCCACATATATGCTCGACGAGAACTGGATGGTGCGCGGCGAAGCGGGGGTCGGTGTTCTCTTGGGTGACGCTGCCGACAGCCCAGTTGTCGTCGAAAAGATCCAGCCTTCAGGGATGCTTCTCGTCGGATATCGGTTCTGACGCCTACCCTGGCACCAAATGCAGGCTAGACAAACTCCGGAATGGCACAGCAACGGCACCAAAGCGATTTGAGCGCCGAATCCAGGTCGGCAAGGCAAGGTTCGCGCATCCTCATTGTCGAAGACGATCTTGAGATCGCACGCATGCTGGGCGAGACTCTCACCGACAACGGCATGATCGTGGAAATTGCCGAGAGCGGCGTCCAGATGAATGCCGCGCTTCGCAACCAGAAATTCGATCTCATCGTGCTCGATGTCATGCTGCCGGGCGAAAACGGTCTCAACATCTGTCGCCGTCTTCGTGCCGGAACCAACATTCCGATCCTGATGCTGACCGCGCTCGGTGAGGAAATCGACCGCATCTTCGGGCTGGAAATCGGCGCGGACGACTATGTGACGAAACCGTTCAGCGCGCGCGAACTGACGGCCAGGATACGGGCGCTGCTGCGCCGTACAGCCTATACTCCAGACGAGCGGGACTGGTCGAAGGTGCTTCGTTTCAACGGCTGGCGCCTCGATCCCATACGACGGCAATTGCATGACCCCAACAATGCGCGGGTTACGACCACGACGCATGAATTCGACCTGTTGCTTGCGTTTTGTCGCAATGCAGGCCGGGTTCTCTCGCGCGAGGAACTTCTGGGCGTAACCCATGCCGGGCTCGCGGGGCCGATCGAGCGTAGCGTCGATGTCCATATCAGTCGAATCCGCAGGAAGATCGAAAAGGATGCGCGCGATCCGGTGCTTTTGAGGACCGTTCGGTTGGGTGGCTACATCTTCACCGCGACGGTGGAGGAAGCATGAGGGGTTTCATCCGCCGTTTCTTGCCACAGTCCGTGCGTGGGCAGTTTGTGGCAATCATTTTCATCGCGGTGATCGTGATCATGTTCGTCGGTTCGGTCGTCGAGATTTTCATAGAGAACGTCGACCTTCCCGCCGCGGAAGATAACGCAAGGCGTGCGGCCGTTGTTGCTGCCTTGTTGCAAGAAACGCCGGCGGAGGCGCGTGGGGCAATTCTGGCGACAGCAAAGCGGGCCGGCTTTGATTTCGAAATATTGCCCAAGGACCAGATACGCGGCATTCCCCAGTCCTATCTGCAATGGCGAAGTGTTGAATGGCTTTTGCGTATCGACAGGGGGACGGTGGATGGACGCTGGCTAAGGATCGGCGGCCGATACGCGTTTGTCATCGACTTGGACCAGCAGGACGTCCTGGCCCATTTCGGCATGCCCGATTCCTGGCTGACATCGGGCCTCGTCCGTGCCTCGTTCTACAGGTTCATGGCTTTCGTCGCCTTGCCCGTGCTGATCTGGCTGTTTGCGGTTTGGGCCGTGACGGATCCATTGAAGCGCATCTCGGCAGCAGTCGGTTCGGCCGAGATCGAGAATGGCGAACAGCTCTTCGTCGAACACGGTTCCATTGAAATGGTGGGCTTGGCGCGCGCCCTGAACAGGATGAGGACGCGCATCCGCACGATGATCGAAAATCGCACGCGCATGTTGCGCAGCGTCAGTCATGATCTGCGCACGCCGTTGACGCGGCTGCGGCTTCGCGCCGAGCGTATGGATGATGGCCCAATCCGAACCGCAATCCTGTCCGATGTCCAGCACATCGAAATCTTGATCGACGAGACCCTGACCTATCTGCGCAACGATGTTTCGACGGAGAAGCTGCAGCGCGCCGACATTGCCAGCGTTCTGCAAACCGTCTGCGCCGAATTCTCCGATGTCGGATTTCCTGTCTCATATTCCGGGCCGGACCGGCTCCTGGGCTGGTGCAAGCCCAATGCATTGGCGCGTGCGATCGCCAATCTCTGCGACAACGGGGTCAAATTCGCTGGCAACGTCACGGTCGCATTGACGGCGACCGGCACGGCGGCGCGCATCACGGTAGGGGACGACGGGCCGGGTATTCCGATGACGGTACGTGCTCGTGTTTTCGAACCATTCTTCAAGGAAGATGCGTCGCGCGGCATTGCATCGAAGCATGGCTTCGGTCTGGGCCTCTCGATCGTTGCCGACATCGTCCAGGGTCACGGCGGCAGGATCGAATTGGAGGACAACCAGCCCAGCGGACTGGTCGTCACCATCGACCTGCCGAATGCCGCGGATTTGCAGTCGGCATAGACGGCCTCCTGCCGGGTAGATGCGCTCTAAGCCGGCAGGCCGGGGCGATCGAGCTTTTGGAGCGACAGCGTGAAAATCTCGCACCCTGTGTCGGTCACGCCGATCGTGTGCTCGTACTGCGCCGACAGCGAGCGGTCGCGCGTCACCGCGGTCCAGCCGTCCGACAGAACCTTCACATGCGGCCTGCCCAGATTGATCATCGGCTCGATGGTGAAGATCATGCCTGGCCGCATCTCGACGCCTTCATTGGCGCTGCCGTAATGCAGGATGTTCGGCGCGTCATGGAAAAGCTGGCCGACGCCGTGGCCGCAGAAGTCGCGCACCACCGAGCAGCGCTCGCCTTCGGCAAAGGTCTGGATGGCGGCGCCGATGGCGCCGGTGCGGGCTCCCGGCCTGACCGCCGCAATGCCGCGCATCAGGCATTCATGCGTGACTTCGAGCAGCCGCTCGGCGGCGCGCTTGATCGTGCCGACCGGATACATGCGCGAAGAATCGCCGTGCCAGCCGTCGAGGATGTAGGTGACGTCGATGTTGACGATGTCACCATCCTTGAGCGGCTTGTTGTCGGGAATGCCATGGCAGACGACATGGTTGATCGAGGTGCAGGACGATTTCGTGTAGCCGCGATAGTTGAGCGTCGCCGGCAGCGCGCCGTGGTCCATGCCGAATTCGAAGACGAAGCGGTCTATTGCTTCGGTGGTGACGCCGGGCTGGACCATCGGCACCAGCTCGTCGAGGCAGCGTGCGGTGAGATCGCATGCCTTGCGCATGCCGGCAAAGCCGTCCTCGCCATAGAGGCGGATCTGGCCGGTATTTCTGAGCGGGGCCGTGGCGGCGTCGAGATAGGTGACCATTTTGTCCGTGTAGCGGGTAGGGCTCTGCAGGAGAGCCAGCGTGAAAATTTCCCCAGATTTGGCACTTGAGGGCAAAAGGTTCAAGGAAGAACTGTCTGATGCGGCCGCGCGCTTCCGGATATTTGCCTCGCATGGGCGATGTCTTGCCGGTTTTTGCCCGGTTTGCTTCCCTTTCTGGCCATGGTGCGTTAGGGCGGGTGATGTTTTCGAGATCGCGTCCCTTCGCGGCGGCCAGGCAAACCGGATGGCCTGAAGCGCCGCTGACGGCAGCGTGCTCATGCCTGATGGGCATGGTGCTGCTGGCGATGCTGTGCTTCGGCCTGCCGGCGGCGTCAGGCTTTGCGGGGTCTGCGCCAAGCGGTGCCAGTGTCGGTGTCGAGCGGTCGGGCGAGGTGGCGGCGCTGCTGCGTGTCACCGGCAAGGCGCAAGCGCTGGAAGTTCGTGCCGGCCGTCCGCTCCTGGTCAAGTTCGCCGGCGGCCATCCCGCGCTTCCGGTCCCCGACGCTGTTTTTCTTTGGGCCGAACGGACATCGCAAAGAGCGATGGTTTCGGGATATGGGGCCGCTCCGGTTCCCGGGGCGAGCACCAATCAGCCGCGCGCACCGCCGACCATCACGGCCTGAGCGGTCCAGGACCGTACCCTTTACCTCATTCGTTATTCCTGTTGCGTCGTGATCGTGCGGCGGCTGTCGGCCGCGCAGCGGTCGCGCGGCGCGTCATTTCCGGATTATTTCAATGCAACAACGCATCAAGACTTTCAAAACCCTGTCGCGCGCGGCCTCGGCTGCCATGTTCCTCTCCGTCCAGGCGCTCATCTGCATCGGAACCGTCTATTGGGCGGTTGCCGAGACGCTCGGCCTGTCGGCGATGGCGGCCCTTGTTCTCGGCGGCATCTTCGCCGTGCCGACGGTATTTGTACTGATCACCGCCATTCGCATGGCCTTCGACGCGGAGACGGATTCGGCGAACCAGTGAGCATATGGCACCCAGGACAGATCTCGGATGCGCGATTTCTTTGGCGCGATGTGGCGGCCCGCGACCCAAGTGACGACACATTTCTGAGCCAAAAGCCGGTCAAAGCAACTTTTGACGACGAACGGCGTTGCCTCGGCGACGCCGTTCGGGAGACAGGAAATGGATAGACTGCAATTCGAGGTGCCGGTGCGCATAGCGCCTGGATCCGGTCTGCCAGTCGAGGAGATCTATGGCGTCGAACAGGCGCTCGATTTTCTCCAGGACTGGCCTGCGCGCCGTCAGGGCCCGATCTATCAGAAAGCGTTCAACGCCTGCTTTGGCGCCACGGTGGAGGTGGTCAAGACCGAGGATGCCTGCCGGGCGTTCATGGCGTTTTGCCGCGCCAGTGGACTGATGGCCAGGGATATGATGACGCCGCGCAAGCGCGGCGGTGAGGCGAGGGCGTTCCAGGCGTAAGGCCGTCGCCCGTTTCGCCTGGCTCGATTGGCACGCCAACGAACGCGGTTGAACGCCCATGAGGATCTCGCACGCGCCTGCGCGGGTCTCGTCCGCGATGACTGCACCAGGATGCACCATCGTCGGCGCCGTTAAGCTTCCGTTTCCATCTTCCCGGCTATGCCATTGCTTGTTGGCAGTGGTTGATTCGTTGCATCAGTCTCATGGTTCGGAAGATGTCTCCAGAAAAAGTTCGTGCATTCCCGATCGACCGTCAGGTATTCTTGGTTCGAGAGGTTGCTGCCAAGCTCGGCAATCTGCATGGCGAGACCGCCACCTCCTTCTGGAGGGCCAAAGCGTCGGAGTTGCTCGATCTTGTGGTCGGATCCGGCAGGGACAGAACGGCAGCCAGCGATGAAGTGCGCAGGTTTTTCCTGGCCGTGCAGCGAGAGATGTTGGCTGATACGGTCGCGGAGTCGATGCCAATTCTTTCCGCTTGAAGCAAATCCTGAACCTCCATCCTCCACACATGCATCAGTAATTTGTAAATACGCTTACTCCGGTGTGTTTTTCGGAGACCCGGTCGTTGTTCGCGCGGTCTCGGCTGCGAATCCGGCAATTTCCCGCCGGCCTTGAGGGGCGGCCCACTCTGAGACATCGATGCGCTTGCGCGTTGGTCAGCCAGCGAAACACTTCTTTTTTGAAGCCAATGGACCACTGCTCAAAAATGCAACGAACTTTTTAGCCATTCGTTCATCTATGCGTGCTTTCTAATTTAAACCATGGCCTTGAGTAGCTTCACCCGTGTTCGGCTTGTAATGGACGCCATGCGCCGCAGCACGGGCGCGAATGTCGCTACGATTTTTGCCTTGACCTTGCCGGTCGTTGTCGGCGCTGCGGGCTTCGGCGTCGAGACCTCCTATTGGTACTACAACAGCCTGAGATTGCAGGCGACGGCCGATGCAGCCGCTTATGCCGGTGCGCTCGAACAGATCTCGGGTTCCGACAAGCCGACGATCGTCGCGGCCGCGACCCAGTCCGCGGCGTCGAACGGACTGGGCTCGGGCACGATCGTCGTCAATACGCCCCCAGCGTCCGGACCGAATACGGCAAAAAAAGCGGTCGAGGTGATCGTAGGCCAGAAGCTCGACCGGATGTTCACCCTGATCTTTACACAGGAAAAGGTTCCCGAACAGGCGAGGGCGGTGGCCGTCATTACCGATGCCTCGAGTGCCTGCATGCTCGCGCTCGATCCATCCGCTTCGCAGGCAGTGCTGTTTTCCGGCAGTACCAGCGTTAAGCTCAGCGGCTGCTCGGTCATGTCCAATTCGATCGCCTCGGACGCCATCAAGCTTCAGGGCTCGGCCGGTCTGCAGGCCGATTGCCTGATATCGGCGGGCGGTGTCTCTCTCAGCAATCCCGTCAGGACCGTCTGCGCGGCCCCGATCACCCAGGCACTGCCTGCCGGCGATCCCTTTGTCGACCTGCCGGCCCCGGTGGCCGGGACCACCTGCCAGAACGACAACAAGGCGACGCTCGGTCCAGGCACCTATTGCAGCGGCATGAACCTAAAGGGCAATGTCACGCTTTCGCCCGGCGTCTATGTCGTCCAGGGCAGTTTCAAGATAAACGCCAATGCGGCCATCACTGGCAGCGGGGTGACCATCTTCATGTCGGGCAGCTCGACTGTCAGCATGAATGGCAATGCGTCCGTGAACCTCAGCGCGGCGACTTCGGGCACCTACTCAGGCGTTCTGTTCTACGGCGACAGGACCGGCATGAGTGCATCCAGCACATTCAACGGCACGGCGGACTCGCTTTTGACCGGGGCGATCTATTTCCCCAAGCAGCAAGTGAACTATCTTGGCAACTTCTCGGGCAAGGGCGGCTGCACCAGGGTCGTCGCCAATACGATTCAATGGTCCGGTAATTCAACCATCAATCAGGATTGCTCAAGCCTCGGAGTGCCCAACATTCCAGCCGCGCGGTCCGTGGCACTTTCCGAGTAGCCCCGTGGGGCGCCGATCGATGCCGAACCTTGGCGATGATTCGGGCGTTGCGGCGGTCGAGTTCGCGATGGTGCTGCCCATTCTGTGCCTGGTGCTGCTTGGTATTCTGGACGGCTGGTCCTACGTAACGAGTTCACTGTCGATGCGCGCCGGTGTGAAGACCGCCGCGAACCTGGTCATGAGCGGATCGACCGATGATGCGGCGACCCAAGCTCTTGCCATTGCGAGCTGGGAAAATCGGCCGGAGGACGGTCAGGTCACGCTAAGCCGCATCCGTATGTGCGGGGCGACGGTGGTCGACGTGTCCACCATGTGCAGTGGGCCGAAGGTGCCGGCGGTCTATGTCCAGATACAGGCATCGGGCACCTGGGTGCCGCCAATTGCCTTCGGCCCATTTGCCACTTCCACTGTAATCGGTCACCAGGAGATGATCCGTGTCCGCTAGGGTAAGCGCGTTCCGGCAGGATCGATCGGGCGGGGCCGGGCTGGAGTTCGCGCTAATCGCCCCCTTCCTCGTCATGCTGCTGTTCGGGATCTTCGCTTTTGGCTGGTCGATGCACTCGGTCTCCAGTGTTCGCTATACGCTGGAGACGTCAGCGCGCTCGCTGCAGCTTAAGAACACGCTGACCCAGGCCGACATTCAATCGATCGCCACGCAGAAATTGCAGGCCTTGGGGTTTAAGGACGTGAACGTCACCATCGCCATCGACCCGGTGAGCGGCGGCTTCCGCATGGCGCATCTGACCGCGGCCTATGCCTTCGTCATCGACTTTCCCTACTTCAGTTCCTTCCCCATCAACTACGCGACAACCGTTACCGTGCCGCTGCTTGGCAGCGGCTAGGCTGTGGCCTGATAGCTTCGCGTGCTGGGGCTCTGCTTACTTGTACGCCTTGAGCGCGATTAGACCACCGAGAATGGTTATCGCCATCAGGATCAGCGCCCACGACACGACGTTATGCGACAGACGCCTCCGGCGGCCGCGCAGGGTCCGGTCCCGCTAGCGTTTGGCCTGATCAGCCCCTGTGTTTTGTCGATCCACATCCTTCCCCACGAGCAGAATGCGACTCATGCCGGCTGGTGTCCAGATCGGCACCGGTTTTGGCGGTCGCGCTGCAAGCCTGGCTCTCAGCCTGCTTTTGATGGCAAGGGGCTAGATAATATATTCATTAGTGCTAATATTGAGATGACGTTACGTCATGTCGGACCATCTATCGGGTGCAATAAAGGGGGTTCCAATGAGAGTGGCTGTATTTTGCGCGGCTGTGGTTTTCGCTGCGACTGGTGTCGCTGATGCCAAGGAAAAGAAGGTGGCGGTCAGTGATGCCGCCGCCTTGTGTTCCACCAACCCGTCAGCCAAGAAGCCCGTTCCAAATCTGGACTGCGGTGTCACCGGAACCGCCAAATCGCAAGATAGCGGCGCAAAGGCAGAGCCGCGCCTCGGATACGACTCCAACCCGTGGATTGTAACAGGCTTTTGACTTCGCATGGCGAATGCCGGTTGAAGCGCTGAAGAGAGTCGTCTTGACCGACGGGCGCCGCCCCCTGGGAGTGGAACGCAAGGGTCGGGCGCCGTTGAGAAGAAGGATGCGCAAATGGCCGCCTATCTGATCGCGGATGTAGACATAAAGGACGCTGCCGTGTTCGAGGAATACCGGCGGGATGTGCCGGCCACCGAGGAGCGTTATGGTGGGAAATATCTAGGTCGTGGCGGTGCGACCAAGGTTTTGGAAGGTGATTGGGAGCCACACCGTTTGGTTATTATCGAATTTCCCGACATGACGTCATTGATGGGCTGGTACAATTCGCCGGAATACGCGCGCCTTATCGAAATCCGTAAGCGTTGCGCCAACACCAGGATAATTGCGCTTGAGGGGATCGCAACACCCACTGTTTGACAGTGGTGACTCGGCTCCGCCTTCATCAGGCAGAATCCGGCTTTTGCCCGAATCCGCACACCGCGAAGTCAGCTGTTTAAAGCCGGGAAACCAGGCAATAAATACGGGCTTACCACCACTGCGGGGCTTTCTCATCATCGCAGTGCCGAGAACCCAACTCGACCGTGCAATTGAAAAGCCCGCCACGGGGGCGACCTGCGGCGGGCTCTTGGAGCGGCTACATCCCTGAGGAATCGACCACTTTGTAGCAGGATTATGACCCGTGTGACCGCGTTAGCCTATGGTGTGATCGCGGAAGACAGGTCTTCGTTGAAGATAACGGTAGAGAGCTTCCCAGTGGCGGGCCATAGGGCAATCCCAGGTGCGGACCTCTGGATTGCCCATTTTTCTTGGAACCGTCGTGCCGCAGCGAAGTTCGGTACCAAAGGGACATTCCGAAATGGAGTTGATCATGAAACAGGTTCTTTTCGCTTCAGCCATTATGGCACTGTCAACTGGCCTCGCATTTGCGCAATCGACCGACACGACCACAGGCGGATCGTCGACCTCGACAACCAAGACCATGCCGAGCACTACGACCGATCAGGGCACGGATTCGACCACCACGAGTGGAACGAACTCGAACTCCGCCAAGGACTGCGCTCCGGGTCAACAAACTGGTAAGATCGGAAGAGCACNCAGGGCACGGATTCGACCACCACGAGTGGAACGAACTCGAACTCCGCCAAGGACTGCGCTCCGGGTCAACAAACTGGCAGCGCCAAGCAGGCCGCCCCAGGTCAACAGGACACCGATGCTAACTCGGCTGCTCCTGGTCAGATGAAAAAGACCACGGAAGGCTGCTGACCTGCCTTTGGACTGTCCCAGGTTGATGCATAGCGGTCGATTCTCAGGATGTAGCCGCTTTCGAAAAGCCTGTCGTGCTAGGCCGCCAAGGCGGGTTCGCCTCGCTGAAGGACTTCTGGGAGGTCCAATGAGGATGCGCCTAGACACCCTTTCAGCCGCCATTTATGTTAGACATCTCTAAAGTGCAGATGAGCCGCTCGGCTTTAGAGTGCGCCAAGGGCCTGCATTCGAGCTCTAACTTGTTGTGCTTTTTCATCCGGGGGGACACCAGTATGACAAGCGAACGTCAGCACGAGCAGATGGGCGTTATCACAGCTTCAGAAACTCGGTCCCGAGACGCTTCAAGATCGAATTCGCGCAGAGGTTTATGCAAGCGCAAGCGTGGTGGTCGGCCGATATGAGGTGGGTGCCTGGTCGCGACGAATGTAAGCACCATGATCATGCCTATGCCTTCTACGTCGCTTTCCTCGCCGAGCCGCCGCTTGATGTCACGGGCGGCGCTCGTGCGGGATATCGGCCCTCCAGCATTCAGCCCACGATGACCTGAAAGCCGGCCCATCGCCTCCTGACAGTCAATCTCAGGGTCACTCGCGCTCATGGTGCGTTGATCATGCGTTTCCTTCCACAGTGCTGTCCTCGTCCAATGCATGCGGAACCGGCAGATACGCATTAGCGACAGCCAATCGCCCACTATCGTTCGGATGGTCCGCCCTCCTGAGCCCCATTTCTTCCGCCACGCCCGACAGGGGCTCTTGGACCCTCGGGTCAAGCGCTGGGTTACGTTTCGGAGCATCAGGGCCGCTCGTAGGAGCATTACCAGAAGGTCCGCGCGGGAAAGGTCGGCGGGCGGGTTCTTTGTTAAAATCGCCCGGCAGCCCGAAAAAAGTTTTCCAGACCGGTGCGGATTTGTTCCCAACCCCACTACTGCTGCTCGGGCATTTCAGTATTTTCCTGAGGGTCTTTTTTCACGCCTGGGCTGGGTGACGTGTCCGCTGGCGCATTACCGCCCTGGTTTTGCTCAGGAGCACGCTTGAACGGTGCCGTCTGCCAAGAGCCGTTCGATAAAGGCGTGAGTACAAAGAATGCTATCAGGCCTAGAAAAAGGACGGCGATAACCGCCACGCCCCACGCCATGAGTCTTCGCGTGCCACGCTGTTCTTGCCTGCGAGATAGATTGTCCGCCATTGCTCCGGCCTTTCGTGACGTGGCGCTGGTGAGCAACGCGCCTTCCCGAACTCGGTTCCGCCCGTCGTCCGACATCAGGCTTCGCCTTGAGGCGGCTTCCCGTCGCAGTGACGGTCTGCGGTTTCTGCTTTCTGCTCCGGGGGTGGCGTCTCCGCTCGAATCACCGGTTCCAGGTCGTTGGGAAAATTGGGCGCGTCGACTGGCAGTTTCGGCAGCAAATCTTTTTCGTCCGGTGATAGCGACGGAAGTATCTCTGCCACCTCGGCCAGGATGTCGTTTACGATCCCGTTCATTGCGTGCCTGCTGCGAAAATATCTCCTCTCGAACTTCGCTATTGCATCAAAGTTCCGGCCCATAAGGATGCTTCGTCATTCAGTGGCACGGGACAGGACCGGTGAATTGGCCAATGTTCGAACCCTGCTGGTGATCTGATTTCCATCCAAGGTTTGGCCCGCTGCCGAACTGTGGGGGCTTTTTTATGTATTAGCGGAACCTGATATGTCGAGGCGGGTTGGAAATGGCGGCAGCGTCCCCCGCTGCCGGGCCGAGGCTCCAAGCCCCGGCCGGGTCCGCCTCTGCCCGCCAGTGGGGGCGGACCCACTGGAACACGCTCCGAAAGGAGGTTTGGATCGCGCTCGGTTCCCCTGGCGGAGCAGAACATCGGAAGGCCGTCACTGCTCCCTCAGGGCGACAAAATTGATGGGAACATTTTAGCAAACTGTAAATTGAAGGTTCTTCTGCAGGAGGCCAAACTGTCCCAGCGGAGCGTCGACAAAGACCGGTTGGAGCGCGCAGACCGTGAGGCAAAGATTGCTAACGCGGCCGAGAGAGAGGCGCGAGATACAAAAACTGCCCGACTTCGAGAACAACGCCTTGCTGCCGAAGCCAAGGCTTCACAAATCAAGAAAGGTCGATCCGGGTGCTAGGTCGCTTTAGCCGCTGATGCTCGCGCTCGATGCTCGGCTGCTTGATCGGGCCGACTACGGTCGCTTGCCAGCCCGATGGCGATGAGGAATATAATCCTTCCGTTGCGGCGATCCCCTCAAACGGAGTTCGCACAAATGGCCCGATCGAAACCTTCCAAGCAGTTATCACAGGTTGAAATCGAGCGCTTTCTGGTGGCAGCGGAAGCGCTGCACCTGAGCATCGTCAAGCCGTTCATATCGCCGCTCTGCGACCACTACAGACAGACACGCGTCTTACATGAGGTGCTTTTGAAAGCCGTGCGGGATGTGACCGGAAGGGAAGTCGAGTTCATCCGGTGGAACACTACTGGGCCGGTGCTACCCACTTAAGGCCTGACGTGTCGGTTAGTCCTTCTAGCAGCTTGCGCGACTCTGCGATTGTGCGGCGCGTCTCCGCGATGGCCGAAAGCATGTTGTCTGCCTCAGCGACCGCATGTCGCTGGCGTCGGTGCGCCGCCATAATGAATAGCTCTAAGGCGATGTCCTCATCCATCGGGCAGCTCACGCACCCACTCGAACGTGACCTTCACGGTGAATAGCGGCTTGCTGGTGTGGTCGCGGACACGGATGGCAACTTTCCTGAAAGTTTCCGGCATCTGGTCTTTGGCTATTTCGAGTAACGCTGTTGCTGCCTCATCTTCAGCGGCTTTCCGGCTTTTAAGCTCGGTGCCTTCAGGGTCGGGAAACACTTCGCCATCGTCCGTTAGATCAAAGAAGAAGCGGGCCATATGGCCTTAATTCCTAACCCCGAAACTACTTGCTGGTTATCCAGTCCACCAAGCCAACTTCGATCTGCTCGCACCCGACATATTCGCGGACCAAGCATGAGGACATTGACGCGCTGCTCTGGTCGTTCCTACCGGAAGAAGTATTGGAAGAGGCGGTCAACGCTTCGGAAGGCGGCGCAGCCTGAACTGTCGCGTTTGGCCCGCTACCTCACGGTGGCGGGCTTTTCTCAGTCACGTTGATTCGGTTTGTGCGCGAACGTCCGCTGAAATTCGCTGCGCTTATTCGACGCTTATGTGACGAATGGGGTACAGATTCGGCTAAGTCGTTGAAAGATCTGGTACGCCCAAGGGGAATCGAACCCCTGTTACCGCCGTGAAAGGGCGGTGTCCTAACCGCTAGACGATGGGCGCGCTCAGACGAAGCGGCTTATACTGGCGTTGTGCGCAACCGGCAACCCGTCAGGTGCCACCTTGGACAACTTTTTTCCGGGCCTGCCAAATCAACGATTTCCCGAAGTTGGCGAGCTTGACGATTAGCGGGGACGCCGCATCGCTCTGCTCCGGAATGATGAAGTTGGGAAGGCTTCGGCCAATCCGATATTCGGGATGCCCAACGGAACGATCTTGGCCGCCAGCCGATCTCAGATCCGCGCTAGCCGTCACCGCCGCTGCGCCGGCGGCAGCGCCAGTTCCAGTCGCGCTCGGGGCCGACGTCGACGTGAACCGATTCTGTGTGGCAGTAGGTGCCGACGCCGCCGCGGCCGGGCATGCTTCTGATGTAGCTCGCCAGTTCCCATTTCGAAACGCCGGGCACCTGGATGTCGGCGGCGGCGCAATACATGTGCAGCGAATTTTTGGCGCCGTTGGCGCGCCGGTTGCGGGCCGGGTCGCGATAGCCTGACGTCACCGTCATCTTGCGGCCGTAGTGGCCTTCGATCGTCTTCAGCACACGCACCAGCGACGGCTTCAGGCAGGCCACGTCGACGCTCTCGTTCTGCTTGAGCAGCCCGTTGGGCGCCAACCGGGCCATGCCGGCGGCTGACGCAACCTGATAGGAGCCGCCGATTGGCCCCTCATCCTCGTTGAGGTCGACGTCGCTTTCGTCATCGAGGCCGGACTTGCGCTTGATCTCGAACAGGGCCGTTTGGCGCACGCCGGGCAGGGCATCGCTGCCAGTGACGTGGCCGGTATCGCCGCCGAGCGAAGCCAGCTGCACCGGCTTGGCCGTGGAACTGGCCGAGGCAAGCGTGATGATCGGCTTTGCCGCTGCTGGCGCCGCTTTTGCCTGCGCCGGGGGCTGCTCGCCCGTCCGGGCGTTGCTGATGATGGGGGCTGGTGTCGCCGAGGCTGGCGTTGCGCCAAACATCGAGGCGAGGAAGCCTTTCTTCTTTGGTGCTTCGGCCTGCGGCATCTCGCCAGCTGTCACATAGACCGGGTTGTTCATGGCCGGAACGGCAGCGGGCTTCGGCGCCGCCACGTCGCCGTCGACCGCGGCAATCTGCTGGGCGACCGCGTCGGTTTGGCGCGCGGTCTGTGCCTGCTGCGTCAGCGATTGCGGCGTGTTTCCAACGATGGTTTCGGCGCCCGCCGGCGTGGTCAGCGGAAAGGCAGCTCCCGGTTTGGACATAGGCACGTAGGCGACTTTTTCAGGCAGCGCCGTATCGCTTGCCGTCATCACCGTCGTCTGCTCGGTCGTGATATCAGACGAATCGGAGGCGATCGCCTTGCCGCTGGAGGCCGCGTTTATGTCCGATGCGGTGGCATTGTAACCGGGCATTCCGACCGACATTGTCGGGTCGCCAGCCGAAGTGCAGGAGGCCAGAAGCAAGGAGCAGAGCGCTGCCACAATGGCGCGGCGTTCTCCCTTTGCGAGGCTCCATCCTGCTGATTTCAAAGTCAAATTCCCCCTCGATGTCCGGTCGGTATATCCTTGGCGCCACACGCATGCGTCGATGCCAGGGTGACCTTTGTCTCCGATCCGGAAACGAGACCTGTGTCAAATCCGCAAGCCTGAAAGTATTTTTGCGGTGATTGCCGAATTACGGCCGCTTGATGGTTGACGACACCATTTCGCCCGCTTTTGGCGGTCCGTCAACTCACCACACATTACAGTCCGTTACACACGTACTTTCACATAGGTGCCGGGAGCATCACCCAAGGTTTTCATATGCTTGCCCGGTTTGCGGGCAGGCACGCGCGTGTTGTCCTTGGCCTCTATCCAGTCTTGCCAGTGCGGCCACCAGGATCCTGGATGGTCGGTGGCATTGGCTATCCACTGGCTAAAGTCGCCCGTCGGCATACCCCCGGTCCAATACTGGTATTTGTTGGATGCCGGCGGATTGACGACACCGGCGATATGGCCCGATCCGGCCATCACATACTCGACTGTGCCGCCGAAATATTTCGAGCCGAGGAACACCGAAAGCGCCGGCGCGATGTGATCTTCCTTGGAGGCGAGGTTGTAGACCGGGATGGTGATGTCGCCGAGCGAGACCGTATGGCCCGCCAGTTCCATCGTGCCTTGCGAAAGGTTGTTCTCGAGATAGCAGTTGCGCAGGTAGAAAGAGTGATTGGCCGCCGCCATGCGGGTGGAATCTGCATTCCAGTAGAGCAGGTCGAAGGGCAGGGGATCCTTGCCGCGCATGTAGTTGTTGACGACATAGGGCCAGATCAGGTCGCCTGAGCGCAGCATGTTGAAGGCGGTCGCCATCTTGGTGCCGTCGAGATAGCCTTTTTCGCTCATCGACTTTTCCACAGCGGCGACCTGTTCTTCGTCGACGAACACTTTCAGGTCGCCGGCATGGGTGAAGTCGACCTGCGTGGTGAAGAACGTAGCCGATTTTATGCGGTCGTCGCCCTCTTGCGCCATCAGCGCCAGTGCCGCCGCCAAAAGCGTGCCGCCGACGCAATAGCCGATCGCGTTGACGTCGCGTTCGCCGGTGGCCTTCTCGACCGTGTCGAGGCCATATTGCAGACCCTCGCGGATATAGGCTTCCCAGCTCTTGGTGCCGTGGCGCTCGTCCGGATTGATCCAGGAGATGACGAACACGGTGTGGCCCTGTTCAACCGCCCAGCGAATGAAGGATTTCTGCGGGTTCAGATCGAGGATGTAGAATTTGTTGATCCATGGCGGGCAGATCAGCAGGGGCCGCTTGAGCACCGTCTCGGTGGCCGGGTCGTACTGGATGATTTCGGCGACGTCGCTGCGGCCGACCACCTTGCCGGGAGTGGTGGCGATGTTCCTGCCGATCTCGAAGGGGGAGTAGTCGGCCTGCCGCAGCTTCAGGTCGCCCTTGCCGGCGGCGATGTCCTCGGCCAGCATCTTCATGCCGCGCACCAGGTTTTCGCCGTTCGAGGCGACGGTTTCACGGAACAGTTCCGGATTGGTCAGGATGAAATTCGACGGCGAGATGGCGTTGGACACCTGCTTGACGTAAAAGCCGGCCTTGTGGCGGGTGTGCTCGTCCAGACCTTCGGCGTGCTCGACCAGATCGGCCGCCCAGCGCGAGGTGACGAGATAGGCCTGCTTGAGGAAATCGAAGAAGGCATTGCGGCCCCATTCCGGGTCGAGGAAGCGCTTGTCCCCGCGCTCCGGCTTGACCGCGTCCTCGGTGTCTTGCGCGGCGTTGCTGGTGCGCTGAATGGCGTTGGCCCAGACCGTCATATAGCCGGAGAACAACCGCGTCTGCGCTTCCAGCGCGCGCTGCGGATCGGCAAGCCAGTATTCGCTGAGCTTGGAAAAGGTCTTCACCATATCGACAACGGGCTCGGCGACATGGTCGCGCACGTCGCCTTTTTCGCGCGGCTCAGCCCAGGCGGAAGCTGCCTTGCCGGCCTGCTCGATCATGCGCGCCATGTTCAGGGCGAAGCGTTCCGGGTCCTTCACCAGATATTGCTCGACGGTCGAAGGCTCGTCATCTTCCGCTTTGCCCGAATCGGGTGTTTTGGACATGGTTGGCGGGGTTCCTCCCGAGGCCTTTTCTTGACATATTAACATGGGACATCCGACCGGGCCAATCTCGCTCTACCTCGGCTGCCAGGGAAACAATATGACGATTAATATTGGCGAGACTGTTTTTTTCGGTGCCGGACGTTTTTGCCGCATCGGCGTGGCGATCGTCCTCATCGGGATTGCCGGGTGCTCGAGCACCAACACGAATGGCCCGACGCCTGTCGCTGCGGGTGCGGGGCCGAAGGATACCGGCACCTTTCCGAACCTGAACATCAAGCCGCAAGTGGCGGCGTCGCAGTTCACCGAAGCCGAGAAGAACGCCAAGCTCGCGCAATTGAAGGCGGATGAGAATGCGCAGGCGGCAAAGGGCGGCGGCCCGAAGGTCGCCAACCAGGCGGCGCTGACGGATCTGGCCAAGAAGCATGGCGACGAAACGCTGAGGCAGATCGAAGCCAAATGCGACCCCACCCTCGACCCTACCTGCAAATAAGTATATAGCGCGCGCCCAACACCCCTTCGCTGTCTGGAACTGCCATGGAAGAATTTCACAAGGTTCGCCGGCTTCCGCCTTACGTGTTCGAGCAGGTCAACCGGCTGAAGGCCAGCGCCCGATCGCGTGGCGCCGACATCATCGACCTCGGCATGGGCAATCCGGACCTGCCGACGCCCAAGGCTATCGTCGACAAATTGTGCGAGGTCGTGCGCGACCCGCGCACGCATCGCTATTCCTCGTCGCGTGGCATTCCGGGCCTGCGTCGCGCCCAGGCCGCCTACTATGGCAGGCGCTTCGGCGTGAAGCTCAACCCCGACACGCAAGTGGTGGCCACGCTTGGCTCCAAGGAAGGCTTCGCCAACATGGCGCAGGCGATCACGGCGCCCGGCGACGTGATCCTGTGCCCGAACCCGACCTATCCGATCCATGCCTTCGGCTTCATCATGTCGGGTGGCGTCATCCGCTCGCTGCAGGTGGAGCCGGACGACGGCTTCATCCCGGCGCTCGAGCGCGGGGTCAAACATTCGATCCCGAAGCCGCTGGCGCTGATCCTCAACTATCCGTCGAACCCGACGGCGCTGGTCGCCTCGCTCGATTTCTACAAGGATGTGGTCGCCTTCGCCAAGAAGAACGACATCATCATCCTGTCCGACCTTGCCTATTCGGAGATCTATTTCGACGGCAATCCGCCGCCTTCGGTGCTGCAGGTGCCTGGCGCGATCGACGTTTGCGTCGAATTCACCTCCATGTCGAAGACCTTCTCCATGCCCGGTTGGCGGATGGGCTTTGCCGTCGGCAACGAGCGGCTGATCTCGGCGCTGACGCGGGTGAAATCCTACCTCGATTACGGCGCCTTCACGCCGATCCAGGTGGCGGCGGCACACGCGCTCAACGGCGACGGCGCCGACATCGCCGAGGTGCGCGATATCTATCACAAGCGCCGCGACGTGATGGTCGATGCCTTCGGCCGCGCTGGCTGGACCATTCCGGCACCGGCGGCATCGATGTTCGCCTGGGCGCCAATCCCGGAGCCGTTCCGACATCTCGGCTCGCTCGAATTCTCCAAGCTGCTCATCGAACATGCCGACGTGGCCGTGGCGCCGGGTGTTGGCTTCGGCGAGCATGGCGACGAATTCGTGCGCGTCGCTCTGGTCGAGAACGAGCACAGGATCCGGCAGGCGGCGCGCAACATCAAGCGCTTCTTGTCGACCAGCGCCAAGCAGCCCAACAATGTCGTGCCGCTCTCCGCTCATCGGTAAGCTTGCCGCAGACGATTTCGATCGAATTTTGAGGGACGTCGCCGGATATGGCTGAAGCATTGCGTGTTGGAATTGCCGGCCTCGGCACCGTTGGCGCGTCGGTGGCGCGCGTGCTGCGCGACAAGGCGGTGGAACTGACCCGCCAGTGCGGCCGCGACGTCATCGTCACCGCCATCTCGGCGCGTGACCCGAAGCGCGATCGCGGCGTCGATCTCAGCTCGGCAGAGTGGTTCGACGATCCGGTCAAGATGGCGCAGACCGCCGAAATCGACGTGTTCGTCGAACTGATCGGCGGCGACGAGGGTCCGTCGCGCTCATCGGTGAAAGCGGCACTCGAAGCCGGCCGTCATGTCGTCACTGCCAACAAGGCGCTGCTGGCCAAGCATGGCGTTGCGCTGGCCGAAATCGCCGAGAAGAAGGGCGTGCTGCTCAACTACGAGGCGGCAGTGGCGGGCGGCATTCCCGTCATCAAGACCATGCGCGAGGCGATGGCCGGCAATTCGGTCACCCGCGTGTTCGGCATCCTCAACGGCACCTGCAACTACATCCTGACGCGCATGGAGGCCGAGGGCATCTCGTTTGATGCTTGCCTGAAGGACGCGCAGCGGCTGGGCTATGCCGAAGCCGATCCGACCTTCGACATCGAGGGCCACGACACCGCGCACAAGCTGTCGATCCTGACCAGCCTTGCCTTTGGCACCAGGATCGCCGCCAATGACATCTACATGGAGGGCATCTCCAACATCACCCAGGCCGACATCCGCGCGGCCGCCGATCTTGGCTACCGGATCAAGTTGCTGGGTGTCGCCCAGCGCACCGAGAGCGGCATCGAGCAGCGCGTGCATCCGACGATGGTGCCGACCGCATCGGTCATCGCGCAGGTGCATGGCGTCACCAATGCGGTGGCGATCGAGACCGACATTCTGGGCGAACTGCTGCTATCAGGCCCCGGTGCCGGCGGCAACGCCACCGCCTCGGCCGTCATCGGCGACATCGCCGACATCGCCAAGAGCCGGCCAGGATTCCAGCATGGTCCGGTCTTCGGACGGCCGGCGAAGGAGCTGAAACCCTACAAGAAGGCGCAGATGCGCAGCCATGCCGGCGGCTACTTCATCCGGCTGACCGTGCATGACCGCATCGGTGTGTTCGCGGCAATAGCCAAGCGCATGGCCGACAGCGATATTTCGCTGGAATCGATCGTCCAGCACGCGGTCAACGGCGAAGCGGCGGCACAAAAAACGGTGATCCTCGTCACCCACGAGACGACCGAGGCCGCTGTGCGCAAGGCCGTCGACGGCATCACCAAGGATGGCCATCTGACCGACAAGCCGCAGGTCATCCGCATCGAGCGGGCAGGGTAGCTTTTGCCCGATAGGCCCTGCGGGACAGGAATCCCGCAGGCATTGAGGTCCGGTCTGGTGGGGACAGCCGCCACACGGGAACGAATTGGTGTCGTCGCCGTTCTCTTGGTCAGCAACCAGAGGAACCGCTTCATGGCCGATGCCAACAAGTCCGACACCCCTAATATCGACGACATCCAGAAGACGCTGGAAAAGCAGATTGCCGATTTGCGCAAGGAGATCACCAAGATCAACAAGAGCATTTCGGCGCGGGGCGCGGAAATGCTCGATGACGCCAGCGAACAGGCGTCCGAGTTGTACGACACGGCCGCGAGCCGCGCTTCGCGTACGGCGCAACAACTGCGCAGCCAGGCTCAGTCCGTCTCGGAAGTAGCGCGCGAAAACCCCGGTACGACGACTGCCCTGGTCGGCGTGATCGGTTTGCTCGGCTTTATGGCCGGTTTCGCCATAGGTCAGTCGACGAACGATACGTCGCGCCGCTGGTATTGACCACGGCGCGATAGGGCCGGGTTTGCCGGCTCGTTTCCTTGTTTCAGCACATCATTTTTAAGGAGGGCACTGTGGCTTCATCCGCCTTGATTAGCATCCTGATCACATTCCTCGTCATCATCCTCGTTCTCTATCTTGTTCAGCGCCTGCCGCTCGACGGCCGGATGAGGCAGATCGTGCAGGTTATCGTCCTCATAATCGGCATCATTTCGCTGCTCAAATATCTTGCGGTTTTCTAGCGCCAAAGAGGTCTAACTTTCGCTTTTCAAGGCCGGCCCGGTTCATTGCGGCCGGCTGGCCTTGTTTCAAAAATGCGGTTTAATCGATTGATATTGCTGACTATTCGATAAAATCTTCCGCAGGTCTTGCCGTTGTCATGCTCGTTTGACAAAACAGGCCCGCCTCCGGCGGGGGCCGCATTGCCAACGAGGAAATCACCAGATGAATGTGGCCCAGAACATCGTCGCCGGCCTTGACCGGATACTCACCATGGAACTGGTGCGCGTCACCGAACGAGCCGCCGTCGCGGCCGCCAGGCTGCGCGGGCGCGGCGACGAAAAGGCGGCCGACCAGGTAGCCGTGGATGCCATGCGCCAGGAGCTCAACCGGCTTTCCATCAAGGGCACGGTGGTGATCGGCGAAGGCGAACGGGATGAGGCGCCGATGCTCTACATCGGCGAGGAAGTCGGCACTGGCAAAGGTCCGGCCGTCGATATCGCGCTCGATCCGCTCGAAGGCACGACGATTTGCGCCAAGAACCTGCCCAATGCACTCGCGGTCATCGCGATCGCCGAAAAGGGCAGCCTGCTGTTCGCGCCGGACGTCTACATGGACAAGATCGCCATCGGTCCGGGCTATGCGGACGGCGTCATCGACATCGACGCCTCGGCGGCTGAGAACATCGCCAGCCTCGCTCGGGCCAAGGGCGTCGCTGTATCGGAAATCACCACCTGCATTCTCGACCGGCCGCGCCATGCCAAGCTGATCGATGCCGTGCGCGCCACGGGGGCCGCGATCCGGCTGATCGGCGATGGCGATGTCGCCGGCGTCATCCACACCACGGACCCGGAAGAAACCGGCATCGATATTTATCTGGGCACTGGCGGAGCACCCGAGGGCGTGCTGGCCGCTGCCGCGCTGCGCTGCACCGGCGGCCAGATGCAGGGCAGACTGATCCTCGACACGGCGGAAAAGGTTGCTCGCGCGGCAAAGATGGGTATTTCCAATCCGAAACGGGTCTATCGGACGGAGGACATGGCGCGCGGCGATGTGTTGTTCGCGGCCACCGGTGTCACCGACGGCAACATGCTGGCTGGCGTCAAGTTCGGCCACAATTACATCACCACCCACACGATCGTGCTGCGCTCGTCGTCGCGGACGGTGCGCGAGATCAAGGCCCGCCATCAGGATCTGGATAAGTTCTGACGCTCGCTTGCGAAGCCGCCTTGCAATTGTTAGCCATTCGGGCGCATCCGATGATGGCTGCAGGGATTTGACGATGAAACCGTTCGACTGGCATGCGGATCCGATTTCGCGTGCCACCGCCATCACAAAGTCCTATCGCAACACCCAGAATGTGCGTCGCTTTCTCATCCGGGAATGCGGCAACGCATTCATGTTCGACCGGCCTTTCATGGCCTGGCTCAAGGACGGTGTGGAAAAGACGATGGGCGATGCGGCCGACGAATGGCTTAGGCGACAGGCTGAAAAGCGGAAAGCGCAGTTTTCTTGACCTATTCCGGGACGGCGCACACCCGTGAATCGCATGGCTTTGCCCGCCTTTGGCCTATAGAGCGTCGCGTGAACGTGACGCGCTTGAAATTGTTGCCAATGCGGGTCGTGGCCTCAAAACCGCTGCGCACTTATGGGCGGCATGCATTGTCGTGCGGCCAACGATGAGTTGGCAAAGCGTATGACCGGCGAAAAACGCCTCTTCCTCGATGTCAGGCAGTCGGTATCAGGGGTTTCCTGGGAACATCGGCTGACAGAACGCCAGGACATGATTGCGCTCGCCATCGCGCAAGGCCATGGCGTGCCCGACATCGTCGCGCGGGTGCTTGCCGGCCGTGGTGTCACCGCCGAACAAACCGAGCGGTTTCTCGACCCGACGATCCGCGATCTTCTGCCGGATCCGGCATCGCTGACCGACATGGACAGGGCGGCGGCCCGCATCGCCGCCGCAGTGATGGCCAGGGAAAAGGTGGCGATCTTCGGCGACTATGATGTCGACGGCGCCGCCTCGTCGGCGTTGCTGAAGCGGTTCCTCACGCATTTCTCGGTGCCGTCGGAAATCTACATCCCGGACCGTATTTTCGAGGGCTATGGCCCCAACCCCGACGCCATGCGCGAACTTGTTTCGCGTGGTGCGACACTGATCGTCACTGTCGATTGCGGCACCAACAGCGCCGTTTCCATCGATGCCGCCAACGAGGCCGGGGCCGACGTCGTGGTGCTCGACCACCACCAGGTCGGCGGTGCCTTGCCGGCGGCAATCGCTGTCGTCAATCCCAATCGCGACGACGACCTTTCCGGGCAGGGCCATCTCTGTGCCGCCGGCGTGGTCTTCCTCGCCCTTGTGCAGACGGCCAGGATCCTGCGTAGCCGCATGCCCGATGCTACGCCGCCAGACCTGCTTTCGCTGCTCGATATCGTGGCATTGGCCACTGTTTGTGACGTGGTGCCACTGACCGGCGTCAACCGTGCCTTCGTGGTCAAGGGGCTGCAGATGGCGCGCCAGCAGAAGAATGAAGGGCTGGCGGCACTGGCACGGGTGTCGCGCATCGGCGAGCCGATCAGCACTTTCCATCTGGCCTATCTGATCGGTCCGCGCATCAATGCCGGCGGACGCATCGGCGATGCCGCACTTGGCAGCCGGTTGCTTGCGACCGACGACCCGGTGGAGGCGCGCACCATTGCCGAGACGCTCGACCGGCTCAACCAGGAACGGCAGTTGATGGAGCAGGAGATGCTCGCGGCGGCGCGCGCCGAGGCCGATGCAGAGCTTGCCGGCGGCAATGGCCCGGCTATCGTCGTCACCGCCAGCAACAGCTGGCATCCGGGTATTGTCGGCCTGCTCGCTTCGCGATTGAAGGACCACGCCCGCCGGCCGGCCTTCGCCATCGCCTTCAACACTGTGGGCATCGGCACCGGTTCGGGCCGCTCGGTCTCGGGTTTCGACCTCGGCCGGCTGGTGCGCGAGGCGGCCGTTGCGGGGCTGATCGTCAAGGGCGGCGGCCATGGCATGGCGGCGGGCATCACCGTCGAGCGGGCGAAGCTTGGTGAGCTCAGGGCGTTTTTCGAAGAGCGGGCGGCAGCCGACGTGTTCCGCCTGCAGGGCGAGGAAAGCCTGGCCATAGACGGTGCGCTTGCCGCTGAAGGCGCGACGCTCAGCCTGCTCGATGCGCTGGAGAAGGCCGGACCCTTCGGTGCCGGGCACGCTGCCCCCGTTTTCGCGCTGCCGCGCCACCGACTAGCCGATGCGCGGCCGGTCGGCACCAACCACATCCGCGTGGAGCTGCAATCGGAAAGCGGCGGCCGCATCCAGGCGATCGCCTTTCGCGCCGTCGATACCGCGCTTGGCGAATTTCTGTTCAAGAACCGGGGCAAGACGATCCACGTCGCCGGTTCGCTGTCGGGAAATTACTGGAACGGCAACCGCACCGTGCAGTTTCGCATCACCGATGCGGCGCGTGCGTAGGTTTTGATCAGGCGAGAACGGTCTGCAGCCGGGTCAACTCGCCGATCTGGGCCATCGTCGCCTGATAGCCGATGTTGATCGCCTCGTCGGCGCGGTGGAACTCGGTCAGGCCGATATGGCTGAGCTTCGGCTGCAGCGACATATCGGGCGGGTCGCCGGCAAGCCTGGCACGCGAAATGCGGTCCTGGATGATGTTGAAGGCCTCGACCATGACGCCGGTAATGCCGAGCCGCGTCTGATGCGACTGGTGCTCGGCGTCGACCTTGCCGGGCCTTGGTGCGTCCTTTTCGATGACCAGTTCGCCGGCGCTGTGTTTTATCACCGCGGCACGGCCGAACAGATCATAGTGAAGGTTGACCGCCACGACGAGCGGCTGCTCGTAGGCGCGGCAGACCGAAACCGGTACGGGGTTGACCAGCGCGCCGTCGACCAGCACGCGGCCATTGCAATTCACCGGCTCGAACACGCCGGGAAGCGCATAGGAGGCGCGCATGGCGGTGATCAATGAGCCGCTCGACAGCCAGATTTCGTGGCCGGTGCGGATTTCGGAGGTGACCGCCACGAACGGCTTGGCAAGGTCCTCGAAACGAATGCCGGCCATGTGCTCGCGCAGCCTTGCATCGAGCTTCATGCCGCCGAACAGGCCGCTGCCGCGCAAATTGAGATCGAGCAGGCCGAAGATGCGGCGCTTGGTCAGGCTGCGGGCGAATTCTTCCAGTTCGTCCAGTTTGCCGGCGAGATAGCAGCCGCCGACCAGCGCGCCGATCGAGGTGCCGGCGATCATCGATACTTCGATGCCGGCTTCGTCGAGCGCGCGCAGCACGCCTATATGCGCCCAGCCGCGGGCGCACCCGCCACCTAAGGCGAGCGAAATGCCTGTTTTCTTCTGGGAGTTCGTTTCGGACGCGCCGCCTGACGAGGACAGGCCGTTGGCCTCCCTGACATCTGGTCTGTTACGCAATGACGCCCACTCGAGCATCATGATCTCCCTTGTCCCACGGCTACTATACGAGCGGGCCGTATCGAAATGATGAATCCGTGTGGTCGGTGTCAGGCAGAAGGTTCAAGCTAGTGGTTTCCGATACGTTTTTTCCGCATCGAACAGCGGCTTGCTGCCGTCGTCGGCAAGCGTCCCCTTGCCATCGATCAGCCCCACCGTCCGATAAAAGCATGAACGCCGGCCAGTGTGACAGGTTGCGTCGTGGCCCAATACTTTGACGCGCAACCATATGGCATCCTGGTCACAATCCGTGAGCATCTCGACGACATGCTGAAAATTGCCTGATGTTTCGCCCTTTTTCCAAAGTTCGTCGCGCGAGCGCGACCAGTAGTGGGCTATGCCGGTCTCCAGTGTCAGTGCCAGTGCTTGCGCATTCATATGCGCAACCATCAACAGCATGCCGTCCGCGGCGTCTGTCACGATGACCGTGACCAGCCCGGCTGCATCGAAGCGCGGCGAAAACACCGCGCCTTCCTCAAGCGCTTTCTTGTCCGACGGAGCTTTTGGAAATTCCAGTGCCGACATCGCCGGTCCATTTTCCTCTTTGACCATGATCTTGTCCGAAAACCGGTCTCCACTTTTCGGGATCATGGTCTGATGGCCGGCGAGGGCCGATCAGACCCCGCCGCCGCGCACCATGGTGACGAAACGGACCTGCTCTTCGGGCGTGTCCTTGAAAACGCCGGTGAAGGTCGAGGTCAGCGTGGTTGAACCCTGCTTGCGGATGCCGCGCATGGCCATGCACATGTGCTCGGCCTCGATCATGACGGCGACGCCGCGCGGATTGAGCACGTCCTGGATGACGCCGGCGATCTGCGCCGTCAGCGCCTCCTGGGTCTGCAGGCGGTGGGCGAAGATATCGACGACGCGGGCGATCTTAGACAGGCCGACAACCTTGCCGTCCGGAAGATAGCCGACATGCGCCTTGCCGATGATCGGCACCATATGGTGCTCGCAATGTGAATGGAATGTTATGTCCTTGACGATGACCAGATCATCGTAGCCGGCGACCTCCTCGAAGGTGCGGCCGAGCTCGTCGGCCGGGCACATGTCGTAGCCACCGAACATTTCGCGGTAGGCCTTTGCCACCCGCTTCGGCGTGTCGACCAGCCCCTCGCGGTCCGGATTGTCGCCGGTCCAGCGCAAAAGCGTGCGCACGGCGGCTTCGACTTCGGCTTCGCTCGGCCGGTCGGTGACCGGCTTTTCCATATAGGCTGACTGTGGCATGAGCTTCTTGATGACGGCATCCATAAAGGCGTCTCCCGTAGTCCCTCTCGGCGGAGGAACGAGTTGAACGGACCACGACCTTTCGGTGTCGGAAACTCGCCCCGTTTCCAGCCCCGTAAGCGGCGTGAACTTCCCGGCAAGGACATTGGCTTTCGTCTTCTTGTCGATACCGGACTGCCACCATTATATAAGGTCATAGCGAGCGAAAGGAAGACACGACAGCGGCAATCGCTGTTCGCTTGGCGGCGACGGATTGGAAAATAATGATAAACGAGGTCTACAACGCGAAAATTCTCGGTTTTGCCGGGAACATTGGCCGCATCGGCCGGCTCGATCATCCTGACGCAACCGCCAAGGCGCACTCCAAGCTATGCGGTTCCACGGTCACCGTCGACCTCAAGATGCAGGACGGCGTGGTCACGGACTTTGCCCATGATGTGAAGGCCTGCGCGCTCGGCCAGGCGTCGTCATCGATCATGGCGCAACATGTCGTCGGCGCGAGCGCCGAGGAATTGCGCGCGGTGCGCGACACCATGCTGAAGATGCTCAAGGAAGATGGCGCCCCGCCGGACGGTCGCTTCGCGGACCTCAGATATCTGGAGCCGGTGCGCGATTACAAGGCCCGTCATGCCTCGACCATGCTGACTTTCGACGCCGTGGTCGACGCCATCGGCCAGATCGAGAAGCGCGCCGAAGCCTGAGGGCCGGCAACCGACCGTTTACAATGCACGTCTGCTTTCGGCAAATTCGCCGCGTACCCAGTCCGCGAACGCGGCGGCCGGCTCCGACAGATCGCGCAAGCTTCTGGCCACCAGCCAATAGGCGCCGGATGCGACGTCGATGTCGAACGGTTTGACCAGCGCGCCGGACGCGACTTCTCCGCCGATCTGCAAGAGATCGCCCAGTGCAACGCCATGTCCGAGCAAGGCGGCCTGCTTTGAAAGCGACGCATCCGCCAGCATCGGCCCGCGCGCCGGCACGGCGTCGGCGGGCACGCCGGCCGCTTCGAACCAGCGCGCCCAGCCCTGGCGGTTCTCCTCGTGCAAAAGCGTGTAGCGACCAAGATCGATCGGCTTCTCGAGGGCGGGGCCCGAGGCAAGCAGCGCCGGCGACAGAACAGGTGAGTCGACTGTCGAAGCAAGTTGCTCGGCTTCGCTGCGCGGCCACGCGGTGGCATGTGCGCTGAAGCGCAAGGCAAGCTCCGGCTGATCGCTGCGGAACTCGATCAGCCTTGGATCGACCTCGAGCGAGATGTCGATGTCAGGCCGCAATTGGCGAAACCGGTTGAGCCGTGGCACCAGCCACACGGATGCAAGCGACGGCTCGACACTGACACGGACCACGGACTGCGCCGGTGTCGCCACCAGTTCTCCAAGCAAGGTGTCGATAGCGTCGAAACTTCTGACAAGCTGATCCAGCAGACGCCGTCCGGTGTCGGTCAGTTCGACACGGCGATGGTGACGTTCGAACAAGGGTTGGCGCAGGAAGATTTCGAGTTCCCGGATCTGCCGGCTGATCGCCGCCTGTGAGACGAAAAGCTCCTCGGCGGCCCGGCTGAAGCTCAGATGCCGGCCCGCCGCCTCGAAGCTCCTCAATGCCGTCAGCGGCAGGCGCCCACGCTTCATTTCGCATAACCCAGGATTATCCGAAGTGGAAATTATACTCGTTTGAAGGCGAAGGCCAGCGGCCGTCTAATCGCATCAAAGGAGACCGACCATGATCCAGTTGCTGAGCATCTTTGGCGATGTCATGCGGATCGCAACGTTTCAATGGCGTGACAGAAGACAGCATGAAAAGCGTTACGAAGAGCCGACCAGTCGTGGCCGGTGGGTGGCTTCGGCTGACTGGCAGCCGTTTCGTCGTTTCCGTCCGTGACGGTGGGCGCGGGGATTGCGTTCTCTAGTAGAAGCCCACATCTATCGCGTGGGAAACGCGAAACGGAGACTGTGGTGCGCGACCAGCATGGGCATGCGCATATCGCCCGGCCGCCGAAACGCGGCCGTAACTGGCCCGGTCCATGGCGCAAGACGCCGGGCCGTCTCCTCGGCACGTCGCTCGTGCGCCTCTACCAGCTGACATTGTCGGGCTTTGTCGGCAATTCCTGCCGGCATCTGCCGACCTGTTCGGAATATGCCCATGAGGCGATCGCCCGCCATGGCCTGTGGGCGGGCGGTTGGATGGGATTTTTCCGGATGCTGCGCTGCGGGCCATTCGGCACGCATGGCATAGACCTCGTGCCGGAGGTGCTGGAGGATCGTTATGTCTGGTTCACGCCATGGCGGTACTGGCGGATCGGCAGCAAGCGCGGCGAAGCGCAGGGGTGATCGCGTCAGTCAGGTCCCGCCGGCTCTGCCCGTTTACGATCCGGTAGGGTTAACAACAGCCTGCACAAAGACTGCGCATTTGAGACAAAATCGAGACAAGAGACCTCGCTAAGCCGCTCGCGAACCCCCTTCTGGAGCGAGCAGAAAATGCGCAATTTCGACCGTCTTCCCTTCATCTTTGCCGGGATACTGTTCCTGCTCGCCTGGCTGCTGGGATTTCCGCTGCGCGCGCAATCGGCGCCGCTGGGGGACGTGCAGTGCACGGTGATCGCCGATGCGGCGAGCGGCAAGGCGCTCTACGAGGACGGGGTGTGCGACGAGCGGTTCAGCCCGGCTTCGACGTTCAAGGTGCCGTTGTCGCTGATCGGCTATGACAGCGGGATCCTGAGCGACGAGCACACGCCGAGCTGGGATTACAAGCCTGAATTCAACGCGGTGAAGCGGGATCAGAAGACCGTCGATCCGGTGGTCTGGGAGCGGGATTCGATCCTGTGGTTTTCCCGGGAAATCACCCGCCGGCTTGGGTCTGGGAGTTTTGCCGGTTATGTCTCGAAATTCGACTACGGCAACGCCGATGTTTCCGGCAATCCCGGCAAGAATGATGGTTTGACCAAGTCCTGGGTGAATTCCTCGCTCAAGATCACGCCGGTCGAGCAGGTCGAATTCCTGCGCAAGCTGCTGGCCCGCAAGCTGCCTGTCTCGGCCAGGGCTTACGACATGACATCAGCCATCATCCCGACCTTCCAGGCCGGAGGCTGGACGGTGCAAGGCAAGACCGGAAGCACCAGGCTGCGCAACGACGTCGACAAGGTTCAGGACAAGCGTTCGCTCGGCTGGTTCGTCGGCTGGGCGCAAAAGGATGGCCGCCAGATCGTCTTTGCGCGGCTTGTCGTCGACACCAACCGCACCGACATGCCCAAGGGCCTCAAGACCCGCGCCGCGTTCCTGAAGGACCTGCCGCTCCTCATCAAATGAACGCTGACATTTGAGCCGGGCTTTACGGAGGCGGAATCTGTCCATAAAAGACAGCCGCTGCCGGACGCATCCGGCTTTTCCCTATGCATATCGTAACCCAAAACCGCCATACACTTTTGGGCGACATGCATTTCAACCACCCGCGCTCGTTTGCGGGACTGGATAGGAGATATATATGCTGAATTCCGTTTCCCTGACATTTCCCGATGGCTCCGTCCGCGAATACGACGCGGCGATGACCGGTGCCGGCCTCGCCGAATCGATCTCGAAATCGCTGGCCAAGAAGGCGGTCGCCTATGCGATCGACGGCACCGTTCGCGATCTCAGCGATCCGCTCGGCAAGTCCGGCAAGGTCGAGATCGTCACCCGCGACGACCCGCGCGCGCTGGAGCTGATCCGCCACGACGCGGCCCATGTGCTGGCAGAAGCCGTGCAGGAATTGTGGCCGGGAACGCAGGTGACCATCGGGCCGGTGATCGAGAACGGGTTCTACTACGACTTCGCCCGTAACGAGCCGTTCACGCCTGACGATTTTCCGGTGATCGAGAAGAAGATGCGCGAGATCATCGCGCGCAACAAGCCGTTCACCAGGGAAGTGTGGTCGCGCGACAGGGCGAAAAAAGTCTTTGCCGACAAGGGCGAGCGCTACAAGCTGGAGCTGATCGACGCCATTCCTGAGGATCAGAATCTCAAGATCTATGCGCAGGGCGACTGGTTCGACCTCTGCCGTGGCCCGCACATGGCCTCGACCGGGCAGATCGGCAATGCCTTCAAACTCATGAAGGTGGCCGGCGCCTATTGGCGCGGGGATTCGAACAACCCGATGCTGACCCGCATCTACGGCACGGCCTGGGCCGACCAGGCGCAGCTCGAAGCCTACCAGATGATGCTGGAGGAGGCCGAGAAGCGCGACCATAGGAAGATCGGCCGCGAGATGGACCTGTTCCATTTCCAGGAAGAGGGACCGGGCGTCGTCTTCTGGCATGCCAAGGGCTGGAAGATGTTCCAGAACTTGGTCAACTACATGCGCCGCCGCCTCGACGAGCAGGGCTATCAGGAGGTCAACGCGCCGCAGGTGCTCGACAAGAGCCTGTGGGAGACGTCAGGCCATTGGGGCTGGTATCGCGACGCCATGTTCAAGGTGACGGTCGCCGGCGACGACACCGATGACGACCGGGTCTTCGCGTTGAAGCCGATGAACTGTCCGGGCCATGTGCAGATTTTCAAGCATGGGTTGAAGTCCTATCGCGATCTACCCGTGAAGCTTGCGGAATTCGGCAATGTGCATCGCTACGAGCCGTCGGGCGCGCTGCACGGGCTGATGCGTGTGCGCGGCTTCACGCAGGACGATGCGCACATCTTCTGCACCGAGGAGCAGCTGGCCGCAGAGTGCCTGCGCATCAACGATTTGATCCTGTCGACCTATGCTGATTTCGGTTTTGACGAAATCAGCGTCAAGCTTTCGACGCGGCCCGACAAACGCGTCGGCACCGACGAAGCCTGGGATCACGCCGAAGCAATCATGGGCAGCGTGCTGGAGACGATCAGGACACGATCCGGCAATCGCATCAAGACCTCGATCAATCCGGGCGAAGGCGCCTTCTACGGACCGAAATTCGAATATGTGCTCAAGGATGCTATCGGCCGCGAATGGCAGTGCGGCACGACGCAGGTCGACTTCAACCTGCCGGAACGGTTCGGCGCCTTCTATATCGGCTCCGATTCCGAGAAGAAGCAGCCTGTGATGGTGCACCGCGCCATCTGCGGTTCGATGGAGCGCTTCCTCGGCATCCTGATCGAGAACTATTCCGGCCATTTCCCGCTGTGGTTCGCGCCGCTGCAGGTGGTGGTGGCGACGATCACCTCGGATGCCGACGGCTATGCGACCGAAGTGGTGGCAAAGCTGAAGGCCGCCGGGCTGTTGGCGGAAGCGGATTTGCGCAACGAGAAGATCAACTACAAGGTCCGCGAACACTCGCTGGCCAAGGTTCCGGTCATCCTCGTCTGCGGCAAGCGCGAGGCGGAAGAGCAGACGGTCAACATGCGCCGGCTGGGCTCACGCGACCAGGAATCGCTTGGCCTTGACCAGGCGATCGCGCAATTGACCGAAGAAGCCGTCACGCCCGACCGCAGGCGCAAACGCGCTGCCTGATCGGCATAGTTTTTCGGCCAAATGGCGGTGGAGCGATCCACCGCCATTTTCATATCCTTGTCACGCCGACCTTGTAACGAACCCCTATGCTCAAGCTGAAATCGCGCGAACGACCCTTTCCCGAGCTTTCCTATGCCAATCCGCGCCAGCCGGCGCTGACGCGCTGGTTCATCCATTCGATCGAAGGCCTGTCGGGCCGCGACCGCTACACCGCGCTTTACGATTTTTGGCGCCGTCAGGTCGTGCCGACCGGCGAGCGTGTGTTCAGCCGCATGCTCGACCTGATCGACGTCCGCGTGCGGACGGCAGATCAGTGGCCGCCAGCGCAATTGCCTGATACGCCGCTGGTGATCGTCGCCAATCATCCGTTCGGCATCGGTGACGGCATTGCCGTGCTGTCGCTGGCCGAGCAGCTCGGACGGCCGTTCCGGGTGATGATCCACAAGGACCTGCTCAAGATCCGCGAGATGGAGCCCTACTCGCTGCCGATCGACTTTTCCGAGACCAAGGACGCGCTGAAGAACAACATGGCCGTGCGCCATGAAGCGGTGCGGCTGCTGAAGGAGGGCGTCACCATCGTGGTGTTTCCGGCCGGCGGTGTCGCCACCGCGCCAAAAGGTTTTGGCCGGGCGCGCGACCTGCCGTGGAAGATGTTTCCGGCCCGTCTCGTCCAGGAGGCCAAAGCGTCGGTCATCCCGATGCATTTTTCCGGGCAGAACGGCAGGCTGTTCCATCTGGTCAGCGGCCCGATGAACATGGCTGAGAGCGACGGCCGGGTGGCGAAATTCATCGGCAAGGCCTCGGTGACATTGCGCACGTCGCTGCTCATCCACGAATTCGCGCGGTTGTCCGGCAAGGCGATCGACGTGCGTGTCGGCAAGATGCTGAGCTGGAGCGAACTGGAGCCATTGCGCGACCGCAAGGCGTTGCTCGACCGCCTTTATCGCGGCGTGTTCGACCTTGCGCCAGTCGTGAGGCGCCGCCGGATTCCGTTCCTGCCGGCGCGGACCAAGCTGGCTGCTTGAGGCAACAAACGTCCGGCTCACGAGGGGCCGAGACTCGACCGTCCGTTCAGAAAATAGTATGACACTGTAACGTTGCGGTGCTATAAGGAGGCAAGAAACGAACTTGCCATGAGAACCAGCAAACCAATCACCGTGACCCTCGGCCGCCAGCAGAGCAGCGTCGACGCACGTCTGGCCTCGGGCGCCTACGATTCCGCCAGCGAAGTCATGCGCGCGGCGCTACGCGCCCTCGATCGCGAGGAGCAGATCATCACCGCTGTTATGCACGCCAAGGTCCAGGAAGCCCTTGACGACCCGCGTCCGGACATCCCGGCAGAAGACGTCTTCAAAGCGTTGCGCGCCCATCATGCGGACCGCATGAAGGCCTCTAAGCGTGACGCATAAGGTCGTCTTCAGGCCAGCGGCTCAAGCCGACCTCTTCGCCATCTACAATTACATCGAAAACGACAGCGGGAATCGGCGTGCCGGCGACTATGTCAACCGCATAGAGGCCGCGTGTATGGCGCTGTCCACCTTCCCGGAGCGCGGGACCGTGCGCGACGCTGTTGGCCCCGGCGTCCGCATCGTCGGTTTTGAACGCCGCGTATCTATCGTTTTCCGGGTCAACGGTGACACCGTGGTCATCCTGCGTGTGCTCTACGGCGGACAGGATTATCCGGCCAGTTCAGAGGATGAAGCAGACACCTGATTCCTCTGGTAGGGATTGCGAACTGCAGTCTGGTCTAATCAGCACCTTCTTCGGGATCCATCGCCGCGGCCTCGGTGGCCAGAACCTCGATTTCCTGGTTCTGCCCGGCCACGACCGTAAAATCCTTCTGATAGATGCGGTCGCGGTTCTTGGCGATGATGGTGTAGTCGCCCTCGGCCAGCACCATAGAGGCGAAGGCGCCGACGGTTTCCTTGATCGGATCGCCGGACTCATTGAGCAGCGACCAGGACGTATCGGCGATCGCCTCGCCACCGGTCTCACGCACCAGCTTCATCGTGATCTCGGCGGCGTGGTGCTCGACGGTGGCTTCGGTCAGCTTGCCGGCCTCGACGCGGATGTCGGAGCGGATGACCGCGTTGACCGCGCCATAGGTCGAGACGACATGGTAGATGCCGGCGTTGAGCCGCACGACACTGTTGGGCTCGACATCGGGAATGATCAGCGCGCGGTCGCCATTGGCCTCGGCGGTGCCCTCGTAGATCGAAAAGCGCAGCTTCTTCGGTGGAATGCGCACGCCGCCGGACAGCACGGCGTCGAGCTTGAGGCCGCCGGCGTCGAGCACGAGGCTTTCGCGCTTGGCGTCCTTGCCGACAGTGATGCGCTTGGTGGCGCCGGCCCGGCCGTAGGAGGCGTGAACCAGATAGCTGCCAGGCTCGAGCTGGAAGACGGCGGTGCCGCCATGGGAGGAGGCGACCATCGGCAATTTGCCGTTGACGGCTTCGGGCTTGAAAACCCGCCAGACGATGCCGCGCGTGATGTCGGAACCCTTGTCGGTCAACTGGGCGGACAATGTGATGGCGCCGCCGCCGCTTAGTGCCAGTGACGTCTCGCCTTTCGGCGTCGCGTAGCTCGAAATTCCCGGAAGCTTCAGGTCGCTGACACCGTCGACGTTCTGCGCCATGGCGTACGAAACCGGCGCCATGAACAGCAGGGCGCCGAGCCAGATCAGGAAAAGACGGACAGTCCCCTCAAACATGCCTTGCGTTGAAGCCCANCATGAACAGCAGGGCGCCGAGCCAGATCAGGAAAAGACGGACAGTCCCCTCAAACATGCCTTGCGTTGAAGCCCATGGCGGTGGCAATTTCAAGGCTTAAGAGTCCGATACGACTCTTCCGTCCGGCGTATCCCGCGCCAATGCCCGAGCCGCCCGAATTCCCGATGGTGCGCTTCAGCTCAAAACAGAATGTTCAGGAGACTTGCGCCCATGGCGTCGCCGATCATCGATTTCCTGCTGACCCGAAACTCCGCTCCGATCCCCGATCTGAAGCAGCCGGCGCCGAGCGATGCGGAGATCGCGACGATGATCACTGCTGCCTCGCGGGTGCCCGACCATGGCCGATTGGAGCCCTGGCGCTTCATCGTCTACCGTGGCGACGCCCGCGTCGAGATCGGCAGGCAACTGGCAGCGCTTGCAGAGCAGCGGGAGGGCCCATTGCCGGAAGGCCGCCGCAATCAGGAACTGGCGCGGTTCTCACGCGCGCCGCTGGTGATCGGCGTCGTATCTGTCCCCCGGGAGAATCCAAAAATCCCGCAATGGGAAATGTTCCTGTCGGGCGGCATGGCGGCGATGAACCTGATGATAGCAGCGAATGCGCTGGGCTATGGCACCAACATGATCAGCAACTGGTATTCGGATGTACCGGAGGGCAGGGCGCTGCTGGGGCTGGCGCCGCAGGAGCGCGTCGTCGGCTTCATCCATATCGGCTCCTATGCCGGCCCGGCGCCGGAGCGGCCGCGGCCCGATCCGGCAAAGCTTTACGGCGACTATTCGGGGCCGTGGGCGGGCTGAATGTTCTACGAACCCTCAAAGGGCCACGGCCTGCCGCACGATCCATCGAAGGCGATCGTGGCGCCGCGTCCGATCGGCTGGATTTCGACGCTGAACGGGGCAGGCGAGGTCAATCTCGCGCCATACTCCTTCTTCAATGCCGTCTCGACGCGACCGTTCATCGTCTGGTTTTCCTCGGAAGGCGAGAAGGACAGCGCCTCCTTCGCGCAGGAAACCGGCGAGTTCGTCCCCGTTGATGAGAGTTTGGACCGCATTNCCTCCTTCGCGCAGGAAACCGGCGAGTTCGTCGCCAATCTCGTCAGCCGCGATCTCGCGGAGAAGATGAACCGCACATCGGTCAACGCACCGCGCGGCGTCAACGAGTTCGTCTATGCCGATCTTGCCATGGCGCCGTCGCGCCTGGTCGGGCCGCCGCGCGTGGCGGCAGCGCCAGCTGCGCTCGAATGCAGGGTGACGGAAGTTTTTCGGCCAAAGGCGCTGGACGGATCGCCGACGAGTGCTGTGATTGTTGCCGGTGAAGTGGTCGGCGTGCACATCGACGACGCCTTCCTGACAGACGGCCTGTTCGACATCACCAAGGCCGGCAATGTCGCTCGTCTCGGCTATATGGACTATGCCAGCGTCGACGAGGTGTTTTCGATGCGCCGGCCGCGCTGGGACAAGGACTAGATATCAGGCTTGGCCAGCGCCTTGCCGGCACTCTTTCGCTGCCTGGCCGTCATGACGGTGCGCACATAGCCGGGCTCGCCGATCCGGATGCTTCCATCGGGCAGACCCAGTATGCGGTCGAGAGCGATCTCGTAGAGCCTGACGCGTTTCTCCAGGGCCTCGATCGCGATCTCCATGTCGGCGTCGCTGCCCCCGGCAATTGCCTTGGCAACGACGTCATGCGTGGCCATGCCGAACTGCATGACGATGTCGGCGACACCTTCCGGATCGAAGGTCCTGAAAGTGGTGTCTTCGATCCCTTGCCTGATGATCTTGACCAGCAGAGGTGAAAACGACGCGCTGGCGGCCAGATTGATACGGTGGAAAAGCACCAGATTCTCAGGCCGAAACATCGTCTCGAAAAGAGTCCAAGCTTCCGGCGCGGTCTCGATCTTGGCCCGCCGCGACTGGCTGAGCAGGCCATTCAGGCGGTCAAGCGGGTCTAGGCCCGGATCGTCGATTATGTCTTGCACGCCAGCCAGTGCCTGTCTTGCAAAGCGATCGGCCAAGGCTTCCAGAAGAGCCTCCTTGGAGGGGAAGTAGTGATAGAAGGCGCCCTTGGAGACGCCGGCGGACGCAATCACGTCGTTGAGGCTCGCTTTGTCATAGCCCTGCGTCAGAAAAAGCGTCTGGGCATGGTCCAGAAGTTCTTCTCGCCTGAACTCTGGATGCTTGATGACACGGGGCATGATGAACCTTCTGCACAGCTCGCTTGAATTACAGACCGTCGGTCGGTATGGTAGACCGATGGTCTAAAATTGCCAGCGCAAGTGAGCGGATATCATGAAAGGCCGATCATGATCGCGAAATTGGTCCTTCAAACATTCGTCTGGTTTGGCGCCATGGGCGCCTTGCTCTTCCTGTCGGCCGGCACGCTGCACTGGCCGGGGGCCTGGGTCTATCTGGTGGGGATGGTGGGGCTCAGTCTCACCTTGGGCGTGGCGCTGGCAAGGCGCGATCCCGGCCTGATGAATGAGCGGCTGAGTTCTCCCATCCAGAAGAATCAGGACACGGCCGACAAGGTCCTGCTGTCCATACTACTGTTCGCCATCTTTGGTTCGCAGATATTCATGGGGTTCGACGTCCGTTTCGGCTGGTCCGTGGTTCCCGTCTGGGTGCAGGTGGTCGGCGCGCTCGTCCTGCTGCTCGGAATCTGGATCTGCTATCTGACGATGCTGGAGAACAGTTTCGCGGCGCCCGTGGTGAGGATCCAGGATGAACGCGGACAACATGTGATCTCCACGGGGCCTTACAGCTACGTCCGCCATCCGATGTACGCCGGCGCCATCCTCTTCTTCGCCGGCACGGCACTTCTGCTTGGTTCCTGGTGGGGGCTGGCGTCGGTACTCGTGATCGTCGTTCTCCTGGCCATCCGCACCTTCATTGAAGAGAAGACGCTTCGCACCGGCCTGCGCGGCTATGACGACTATGTGGCCCGGGTCCGTTACCGCTTGATCCCGTTGGTTTGGTAGCAGGCGCTCAGGCGGAAACACCTGCCGCCTTTGCCCGCGCCAGAAGCCGCTCGGCTAGCCGCAGGTGCGGGCGGTCGAACATCCTGCCGTCGATGCTGACGACGCCGGGACTTCCCGCTGCCGCGAACGCGGCAACGATTGCCGCCGATTGTCTCACGGCGTCGACCGACGGCGTGAAGGCGGCGTTGATGACCGGCACCTGATCGGGGTGGATCGCCATCTTGCCGGTGAAGCCATCGCGCTCGGCCTCGGTGCATTCCGCTTCGAAGGCCGCCATGTCGCGAAAATTCGGGAAGACGGTGTCGATCGCCTCGACCTCCGCCGCACCGGCGGCAAGTATGGTCATGGTGCGAGCGTGACGGAACACGTCCGTGTAGCGGCCATGCTCGTCGCGGGCGCTGCGCGCGCCGATCGTCGCCGACAGGTCTTCAGCGCCCCAGGTGAGGCCGGCAAGCCGCGCGCTTGTCCCGGCATAGGTCGCAGCCGCCAGCACGCCTGCCGGCGTTTCTGTGATGATCGGCAGGATCTTGATCGCGCCGTCGGCCAAGCCGTTTTCGGCCTCGCGCACCCTGAGCTTTGCCGACAGGTGCTGCACATCCTGGCCGCTGTTCGACTTGGGCAGCATGATGCCGTCGGGTTTCGCTGGAACCAGTGCGGCGAGATCGTCGTCCGTCAGCGCGGTCGACAGGTCGTTGACCCTGACATAGATGGCTGAACCGGTTTGCGCCCTGCGTTCCAGGATGAAGCGCGCCGCCACCTCGCGTGCCAGCGCCTTGTTGTGCGATGCCACGGAATCCTCGAGGTCGACGATGACCACGTCGGCGCCGACACCAAAACCCTTTTCCAGTTTCCTCTGGGAATCGCCAGGGATGAACAGCAGCGAACGCATGCGTCAGATCGCCTTCTTCAGCATCATCGCTTGCCTGGTGCATTTGGCGACGAGATCGCCATGCTGGTTGTAGGCGCGATGCTCGAATTCGACGATGCCGCGATCGGGTTTCGACCTGGACTCGCGCACCGAGATGACTGTCGTCTCAACGCGAATGGTGTCGCCATGGAAGACCGGATGCGGAAACACGGTCTCCTTCATGCCGAGATTGGCGACCGTAGTGCCGACTGTGATGTCATTGACCGAAATGCCGATCATCAGGCCGAGCGTGAACAGCGAGTTGACCAGCGGCTTGCCCCATTCGCTCTTGGCGGCGAAATCGAAGTCGATGTGCAGCGGCTGCGGGTTCAGCGTCATTACCGAAAACAGCATGTTGTCGCTTTCGGTAACGGTCTTGCGCAGCGTGTGCTGGAAGACATGGCCGACAACGAACTCTTCGAGATAAAGCCCGGCCATTTCTTCTCCCCAGGTGCTTGACGGTGATAGGCGCTGCAAATCAGGCTCGCAAGCCAGTTAATGAACATGGTGAACGGTTCGTAAACCAATTCTGCCTACGGTCGTCAGTGGGTCAGAAGCTTCTGACAAGGGGCGTAAGCAGGCGGGCATGGTTGTTGTTTCGCATTTCCTGAAATGGATCTACACGGCCAGGGTGTCGGAGCGCGCCGCGGCGGCGAGCGCTCTGGCCCGGGCCTATATCAATTCCGAATTGCCTTTCGAGGACCGTTGCGCCGCCGAGGCGGCGCTGACGCTGTTGCTCGACGATGCGTCGTCGAAGGTGCGGCTGGCGATGGCCGAGGCGCTGTCGATGAGCCACCACGCGCCAATGCAGATCATCAGCGTGCTGGCCTCCGACCAGCCGGAAGTCGCCGGCGTGGTGTTGGCGCGCTCGCCGCTGCTCACCGACGCCGACCTGATCAACCGCGTGGCTTCAAGTCCGAAGGCGACACAGAAATTGATCGCCGACCGGCCACTCGTCTCGATGGCGCTGTCGGCGGCCATCGCCGAGATCGGCGAGGCGGACGCCTGCGCCGTGCTGCTCGCCAACAGCGGCGCCGACATCGCCTCGCTCAGCTTCCGCCGCATGGCCGAACGGCATGGGCACCTGCCGCTGGTGCGCGAGGCGCTGATATCGGATATCAGGCTGCCGGCCGACTGCCGGCATATGCTGCTCGTCAAGCTTGGCGAAATGTTGAAAACGTCGCCACTGGTGATGGCGATGATGGGCGCGGCGCGAGCCGACCGCGTCATGCGCGACGCCTGCGTCAAGGCTTCGGTGACGCTGATCGAAGGCACGCGCCAGGAAGAACATGCGGCCCTGATCGAGCATCTCAGGCTGCGTGGCGACCTTACCGCGAGCTTTCTGATCCGCACCATCGCGCATGGCAAGGTCGATTTCTTCGGCTCGGCGCTGGTCGCGCTCAGCCAGCAGTCCGAACAAAGGGTAAGGGCGCTGCTGGCCGGCGGGCACGACGTGGCCTTGCAGGCGCTGTTCCGCAGCGCCGGACTCGCCGCAGTCACCCATGCCATCATCCTGCGTGCGCTGAAGATCTGGCGCGAGGTTGCCAACGGCAAGCGCGTCGCCGGTGTGCAGGAGGTCAGCTGGCTGATGCTCAAGGAAGTGGGTGGGCAATCCGCCGAAGGCGATCTTGCCGCCTTGATCAAGTCGATCCATCTCGATGCGCTGCGCGAGAACGCGCGAGGCCACGCGCTGGCGATAGCGGCAGCTTAACCTTTATCCCTCGCGAAAAAGTCCGGGAAATCCTCAATCGCGGCGGCGATGATGCGCAGCGATGCTGCGATTTGAAGCAATTCGCTGGTGCCGTTTCGCTCGGCGATGTTCGCTGCGTACTGCCGGGCGACGGCGACGGTCGAGGTCTGCGGATCGCTGGGGGCGCGGAAAAGCAGTTCGCGCGCCAGTCCCCTCAGGAAGTTGGCGATCGAAAGCGCGGTCTCGGATGGAATGGCATGGCTTTGGCTTGCATCGCGCAGCCGAAGGACCTCCAGGCCGACGGTGACGGCGGCGACTCCGCCGCCCAGAACCGCATCGCCCTTCTGACCGGCATTCTGCACCAGCGGCATCAGCTGGTTGATGCGGTCGTAGGCGAGGCTCTCGAAGGCCGAACGTCTCGGCACGCGCTCATGCAGGCAAAGCCGCGCCAGATCCTCGCGCATGGCGCGCACGATGCGGTTGGCCGCGAGCCACGGATCGGCGGGCAGCACGACGATGAAGACACCGATCGCCAGCAGGATGCCGACCAGGATCGACGCCGAACCGGCGAAGAAGGGTCCGGGATCGTAGGTCATCGCCTGGTGCGGGCTCAGGAAGGCAAGGAAGTTGATGGCGAAGGCCGTCGCCACGCCGACATAGCGTGGATTGGCCATGGCCAGCGCCGTCGGTACAAGGATGGGCACGACAAACAGCATGAACCAGCCGAAGCCGGGCAGGGCAGGCAATGCGATCTGGCCGACGAGAAAGGCAAACGGCAGCGCCAGAAGCGTTCCCTTGAAGAAACCCCAGGCGACCTGCACAGGGTCGGGGCGAGCAGCAAACAGGCTCGATACGACAGCAACGAGAATGACCGTACCGGCCGCTTCCGACCATTTCGTCGTCAGCCAGAAGGCCGCGACCAGCAGCGTGGCAAGGGCAGCACGCAAGGCGTTACGCGATGCGCCGGCGTAATCGCGATGCACCACCAGCGCAGGCTGCCTGCTGCCCCGGGCCGGACGTGTGGCAGGCGCGCGCAAGGCGTCGAGGCCGCGCAGCACCTGCTTGAGCGCATCGGCGAAATCGGCGGCGATGGTCAGGCGGGTGATAGTGCCGACCCTGTCGTTGCCCTGGTCGGTCGAGGTATCGGGCATTTGCCGGGCGTTTCCGGCAATCGCATCGAGCCGAGCCATCCACAGCGCCGTATCGTCCAGCGCGCCGGGCTTGGTCGCCAGCTCGCTGACCAGCGATTGTAATTCCGAGCGCACCGGAATGAGCGCCGCATTCTTCGGGGCGGCGTGCGAATGCAGCGCGCGTGCCGCCGAGAGCGCGGAGAGCAGCTGTCCGATGGTGCGCCGGACTGGATGGGCGCGCGGCGCGAAGCTTGGCGCTTCGAGCCTGGCATAGGCGCGCATCTCGCCGAGCGTCTGGGCATCAGTGATCAGCTTTCGGTGCAGCGCGGACAGCGTTGCCGGGTCGCCGCCGGAGAACGCACCGCCGGCATAGGTGGCAAGATCAAGGATGCAGCGTTTCAGGCGCGAGACGATGGCGTCGCTGGCCAGTTTTGGCAGGATCAGGCGGCTGGTCAGGCCGGCGCAGACAATGCCAAGCACGATCTCGGCACAGCGCGCGACCGCGAGGTCGACGACGAGATGCGGCTGTCCGAAAGCGGGCAGGCCGATGATCATTGCGGTGTAGCCCGCGAGGGCGGCGCCATAGGCTTCCGGATTGCGCAGCAGCGACGAGACGAAGGTGCAGATGCCGATCCAGACGGCAAGCACCGTTACCAGCACCCAGGGGTTGGTGCCGCAAACGGTGGTGATGCCGATCGCGGCGATGCCGCCGACCAGCGTGCCGAGCAGCCGGTAGAAGCCCTTCGCCAGTACCATGCCGGCAACCGGCTGGGCGACGATGAACACCGTCATCATGGCCCATTGCGGATGGTCGAGCTTCAGCGCATAGGCGGCTAGCAGAGCGATCAGGCCAGCCGAAACAGTGCGCAGCGAGAAAATCCAGTCCGAACGCGTCGGTTGCGTCAAGCCGGCTAAACTCGTCTCGAAATAGCCTTTCAGCCGCGCCCAGGTCACATGCTCGTCTCCGCAACTGGAGCCTTGTTATGGACCGGCTGGTGGCTAGATATCCAGCACTTCCGTCTCGGCGAATTCGGCGCGTTCCTGGATGAAGCGGAAGCGGGCCTCCGGCTTGGTGCCCATCAATGCATCGACGGCGTCCTTGGTCGCCGCCTCGGCGTCGATCACATCGATCCGAAGCAGCGTGCGCTTCCTCGGATCCATGGTGGTTTCCTTGAGTTGGGCCGCCATCATCTCGCCCAGACCCTTGAAGCGGCCAAGCTCGACCTTGCCGCGCCCGGTAAATTCGGTGCGCATAAGCTCGTCCTTGTGCGCGTCATCCCGGGCATAGGCGACCTTGCCGCCTTGCCTGATCGAGTAAAGCGGCGGTACCGCCAGATAGAGGTGGCCACCACGCACCAGTGCCGGCATCTCCTGGTAGAAGAAGGTGATCAGCAGCGAGGCGATGTGGGCGCCGTCGACGTCGGCGTCGGTCATGATGATCACGCGATCGTAGCGCAAATCCTCGTCGCGGTATTTCGACCGCGTGCCGCAGCCGAGCGCCTGGATCAGGTCCGAGATCTGCTGGTTGCCGGCAAGCTTGTCGTTGCCGGCGCTGGCAACGTTGAGGATTTTTCCGCGCAATGGCAACACCGCTTGGCTGGCGCGATCGCGCGCCTGCTTGGCCGAGCCGCCGGCCGAGTCGCCTTCGACGATGAACAGTTCAGCGCCGGCCGCGGCATTCTGCGTACAGTCGGCGAGCTTGCCCGGCAGCCGCAATTTGCGCACCGCGCTCTTGCGCGACACTTCCTTTTCCTGGCGCCGGCGTACCCGCTCGTCGGCGCGTGCGATCACCCATTCGAGCAGCTTCGAGGCTTCCTGCGGGTTGTCGGCCAGCCAATGGTCGAACGGGTCGCGGATCGCGGTCTCGACGATGCGGATCGCCTCGATCGTCGCCAGCCTGTCCTTGGTCTGGCCGACGAATTCCGGCTCGCGGATGAACACCGACAGCATGCCCGCCGCCGAGATCATGACGTCTTCCGAGGTGACGATCGAGGCGCGCTTGTTGCCGACGAGATCGGCATAGGCGCGCAGGCCCCGCGTCAGCACGTTGCGGAAGCCGGCCTCGTGTGTGCCGCCTTCGCCGGTCGGGATGGTGTTGCAGTAGGAATTGATGAAGCCGTCGCCGCCGAACCAGGTCACCGCCCATTCCAGCGACCCATGGCCGCCTTGTTTCTCGCTCTTGCCGGCGAAGATTTCGCGCGTCACCTGGAAGTCGTCGCCGAGCGATGCCTTGAGATAGTCCTTCAGGCCGCCGGGAAAATGGAATTCCGCCTTGGCCGGTGTCTGGTCCTTTTCCTTGATCAGCGACGGATCGCAGGTCCAGCGGATCTCGACACCACCGAACAGATAGGCTTTCGAGCGCGTCATGCGGTAGAGCCGCGCCGGTTCGAACGCCGCGCCCTTGCCGAAAATCTGCTCGTCGGGGTGGAAGCGGATCTTTGTGCCGCGCCGGTTGTGGACCTCGCCCAACTGTTCCAGCCCGGTCACGGGAACGCCGCGCGAGAATTTTTGCCGATAGAGTTGCCGTCCCCGCGCGACCTCGACCTCGAGATGGTCCGACAGCGCGTTGACCACGGACACGCCGACGCCATGCAGGCCGCCTGATGTCTCGTAAACCTTGGAGTCGAACTTGCCGCCCGAATGCAGCGTCGTCATGATCACTTCAAGCGCCGGCTTCTTGAACTTCGGGTGCGGATCGATCGGGATGCCGCGGCCATTGTCGGTCACGGCGAGATAGCCATCGGCCGAGAGCTCGACATCGATGAAGGTGGCATGGCCGGCCACCGCTTCGTCCATCGAATTGTCGATGACCTCGGCGAACAGATGGTGCATCGCCTTGTCGTCGGTGCCGCCGATATACATGCCTGGCCGTCGGCGCACCGGCTCCAGCCCTTCCAGCACCTCGATGTCGGCGGCGCTATAGCCCTCGCTGCCGTCCTTGGTCGAGGCAGGACGCTTGGTGGCTTGCACCACCAGTGGATCCGCAGGGCGCGCTGGCGCGCGAACCGGCTGCGGCTTGTTGTCGTCATTGCCGAAAAGATCGTCCATGCCTGCCATAGAGTCCGATGCTGCGAATCACCTCGCGATACTGCCACGCTTTTCAGCGCCAAGCGACCGAGGTTCCTGTTCCGTTCGGGGATATGGCCCCTCTTACTCCAAAACCATTCGATAACCAAGCCGGCGGAAATAGGTCCGATACCGCGGTGCAGGATTCCTGATTCTTTAACAATGCCGCCTAGGGTTAAGCCCAACAAAACAAGAAACTGCGGGCATCAGGGGTTTCGGCGTGAGGGGCAAGGCCATATCGATGATCGGCATCGCCGCCGTTTTCGGGGCGATCTCGATCTTTGCCGCGGATTTCTGGGTCAAAAGCCAGGCCAAGGCCGATTCCGAAGAGAAGACGTCGTCTATTCCGGCAGCTGTCGTGCCGAAGGTCGAGTTCAAGACCATCGTGGTGGCGAATGCCCCATTGCGCTACGGCATGGCGCTCGACCGCGCGCAGCTCAGCGAAATCCCGTGGTCGCAAGAGGCCGTGCCGCAGGGCGCCTTCACCACCATCAATGCGGTGCTTGCCGATGGCAGCCGCGTGGTGCTGTCGCCGATCGAGGTCAACGAGCCGGTACTGCTGACCAAGCTGTCCGGTCCGAACGGCCGCGCGACACTCTCCAACATGATGACGCCCGGAATGCGGGCGGTCACCATCCGCACCGACGAGATAGCAGGTGTCGGCGGCTTCGTCACACCGGGCGACCGCGTTGATGTCGTGCTGACGCGCGATGCCGGCGAAATTCAGGAAGTGGCCAAGAATGCACAGGGTGCGGCCGGATCGACGGTCACCTCCGAGATTGTCGTTGCCGATGCCAAGGTGCTGAGCGTCGGGCAAGGTGCCGACGAGCGCCAGACGACGCCGCAGATTTCCAATTCGGTGACCATCGAGGTGACGACCGACGGCGCGCAGAAAGTGGCGCTGGCCCGCACTGTCGGTACGCTGTCGCTGTCGCTGCGCTCGGCCAGCGAAGGCGGCGACGGCAAGGGCGGCGTCACCACCATCTCTTCGTTCGGTGGATCGGCCGCCTCGAACGTGCAGGCCGCTGCCGGCTCGCTGTTCGATGCCGTGGTGAAAGAGCCGGAGAAGCCGAAGTTCAAGACGGTCATCGTAACGCGCGGCACAAAGGCCGAGGAATACCAGGTTCCTTCGCGGGACCAGAAATAAGCCAGTGGGGACTGGGTGAGGGACGGGACAATGTTCGGGCTGTTCACATATCGGGTCATGGGGCGGTTGCGCGTTTTGCGTGCGGCGGCTGTCGCGTCTTCGCTGGCTGCTGCCGCGATGCTGGCCTTCGGCGCCTCGGCGAGGGCTGACAACGAGATCGTCTATGTGTCGTCGACCAAGAATGCGTCAATCAAGGTCGCCAAGGGCAAGCCGAAGACGATCATGACCAGTGCCGCCTTCTACCAGATCGTCATCGGCGATCCGGAGATCGCCAACGTCAATCCGCTGACCGACAAATCCTTCTATGTGCTCGGCAACAATCTCGGCACCACCGGCATTGCCCTGTTCGATGAGAAAAAGCAGCTTGTCGGCACTGTCGACATCGAGGTGACGCTCGACACCGACCAACTGGCCAGCACCATTCGCGCCAGCGTGCCGGATGCCAGGATCACGGTCGGATCGGCCAATGGCCGGGTCGTGCTGTCGGGCGAGGCGGATGACGCGGTCGCCGCCGAAAAGGCAAACAAGATCGCGACGCGCTTTTCCGGTGCCGAGGAGGTGATCAACTCGGTCAATATCTCGTCGTCGCAGCAGGTCCAGCTCAACGTCCGCTTTGTCGAGATCAACCGCCAGGCGGGCCAGGATCTCGGCGCCAAATACGCCGCCAATTTCGCCTATGGCATGGGTGGCCGCGACGTCACGCTGCCGGCCGGATCGATACAGGGCGCGGGAACAGGCGAGATCATCGGCAAGCTGCTGTCGAATGGCGTCTCCATCGATATCGCCATCAAAGCGCTGGAAGAGCGCGGCTTGGCGCGGCGGCTGGCCGAGCCGAACCTGATCGCCCGTTCCGGCCAGACGGCGAGCTTCCTCGCCGGCGGCGAATTCCCGATCCCGGTCTCCGAGGACAACGGCAAGATCTCAGTCAGCTACAAGAAGTACGGCGTCAGCCTGGATTTCACGCCGACGGTTCTGAAGGACGGGCTGGTCAGCCTGGATATCGCGCCGGAAGTCTCCTCGATCGACGCGTCAGCCTCCTACAATATCGGCAGCATTTCGGTGCCCGGTTTCATCGTGCGCCGTGCCAGGACATCGGTCGACCTTAAGAACGGCCAGAGCTTCATGATCGCCGGATTGCTGCAGTCGCAGAACGACATCACCACCTCGCGCATTCCCGGCCTCGGCAAGATGCCGGTGCTTGGAGCGCTGTTCTCGTCGAAATCCTATCAGCGGCGCGAGACCGACCTCGTCATCGTCGTCACGCCCTATCTGGTCAAGCCGGTCGATCCGTCGAAGAAGCTCGTCGAGCCGACAGATGGCACGCAGCCGGCCAGCAACGCCGATTATTTTCTCAACAACACCGAGGAAGTGAAGGGCGCCGATACCGGTCGCACCGTGGCGCTGGCAGACGGCCGCGTCACTCAACCTGCAGCGGCCGCTTCGGCTGGGCATTTCCTCGACCTGCCGAAGGATTGAAGCCATGCGTCTGGTCTTTGGATCGAGCGTCGCCTTGCTGCTGGCCGGCTTTACCGCTGGCTGCACCAGCGACGACTATGTGCGCAGCGAAGGGCCGACGGCCGGCGCCGGAAATGCGCAGGCCGCCAACACCGTCATGCAGATGGTCGATCCCTGGGAATACGGGGTCCAGAACACCAGGCTCCTGGTGCCGGCCCAACGAGGCAGTGCCGCGGCCGTAACACCCGATCAGGCGGCCGGTGCCAAGGCGTCGCAGTCCAGCACGACCAATTGATCCCACGGGCAACTGATCCAACGGTCGATCGAACTGACAGGCTGACAGAATGGCAAACGGCATCAAGACCAGGAAGATCCTGCTCGTATCGACCGACAGGACGTTTGCGCAGGACACGCGCACCGCGTTTTCCGCCTCCGAGATCATACAGCTCTCGACAGTGGAGAAGAACGTTACCGAGTTGCGCGGCGAGATCCAGGAAGCCGACTTCGGCGCCATCATCGTCGACATGGATGCGGCAAGGCTGGAGGAGGTCGAGTCGCTGCAGCGCATCATGCGCCGGCTGGAGGACAAGGTTCCTGTCGTCGTCGTCACCCAGGAGTTCAACGCGGCCGCGGTGCGTATTCTCGTGCAGCTCAAGGTCGCGGATTTCCTGGTCAAGCCGATCACCACCGCCGATCTGGTGCGCTCCGTGGTGAGGGCGCTGCAGGGACCCGGTCGGGAGGAAAACAGCGAGTCGCAGATCTACACCTTCATGCCTGCCGCGGGCGGCGTCGGCACCACGACGCTGGCGCTGCAGACCGCCTTTCAGCTGCATCACTCGGTGACGCGCGGCGCGTCGACCTGCGTCGTCGATCTCAATTTCCAGCAGGGCGCCTGTGCCGAATATCTCGACCTCGAACCGCGTTTCGACATCACCGAGATCGAGAACCAGCCCGAGCGTCTCGACCGCCAACTGCTCGACGTGATGCTGTCCAAGCATGCCAGCGGGCTGTGCGTGCTGGCGGCACCGGCGCATCCGGCAGAGATGCGCTCGTTCAAGACCGATGTCGTGGTGCGCATGCTGGACCTCGTTTCGGCCTATTTCGACAATGTCGTCATCGACATGCCACGCACCTGGTTTCCATGGACGGAAACCGTGCTGCTCGGTTCCAACAAGCTCTACATCGTCGCGGAAATGACGGTGCCGTGCCTGCGCCACACGCAGCGGCTGATCCAGGCGGTCTACGAGACTGCCGGCAAGGAAGTGAAGCCGAACGTTATCGTCAATCGTTTCGAACAGAAGATGTTCGATAACGGCATCAAGCAGGCGGACGTCCAGGAAATTCTCGGCGAGCATTTCGTCGGCGGCATCGCCAACAACTACCGGCTGGTGCGCGAAGCGGTCGATCGCGGAGTGCCGCTGCACGAGATCGATCCCAACGCCAATGTCGTCAACGACCTGAAGAAGATCATCCTGCCGGAAGAAGCGGTCCCAACCCGCGCGAAATCGCGCTCGCTGTTTGGTATGGGCCGTGGATTGCTGAAGAGGAAAGCCGGATGACCAGCCGCTTCTCCGCCCTGCAGAACCGAGATGCGCGTCCGCAGCAGCGCGCGCCTGAGACGACGCCGGTCGCCCATCATGCCGTCGTCATTCCGACCAGCCGAAAGGCTTTGCCGGCAAAGCCGGACACTGCGCCGGCAAAGAATGCCAACAAGGTGCTCGATGCGCGCGTGCGTATCCACAGGCTGCTGCTCGAAGAGATCAATCTTGTCGCGCTGGAGCGTTTGCCGAAGGAAGAGATGCGCCGGCAAGTGCATGATTTCGTGTCGGAAAAGACCAAGCAGGAGCGGATGGCGATCAACACCGTCGAGCTCGACGCACTGGTCGACGACATCGTCGACGAGATGGTCGGCCTCGGTCCGCTCGAGCCGCTGCTCAAGGACCCCGACATCAACGACATCCTGATCAACGGCCACATGAACTGCTTTGTCGAAAAGAAGGGCAAGCTGCAGCCGGTACACATTCCGTTCAAGGATGAGGCGCATCTCCTGCGCATCGTCAACAAGATCGTCGCCGCGGTCGGTCGCCGCGTCGACGAATCGCAGCCGATGGTCGATGCCCGCATGCTGGACGGCTCGCGCTTCAACGCGGCCATCCGCCCGGTTGCGGTCGATGGGCCGCTGGTGTCGATCCGCAAGTTCTCCAAGAACAAGCTCGGTCTGCACAAACTGGTCGAATTCGGCGCCATCACCCAGAACATGGCCGAAGTGCTGGCGGCGGCCGTGCATGCCCGCAAGACGACGATCATTTCGGGCGGCACCGGCACCGGCAAGACGACCATGCTCAATGCGCTGTCGGCCTTCATTCCGGAAGACGAGCGGCTGATCACCATCGAGGACGCGGCCGAACTCCAGCTGCAGCAGCCGCATGTCGCGCGCATGGAGACGCGGCCAGCCAACATCGAAGGCCATGGCGAGCTGAAGCAGCGCGACCTGGTCAAGAACGCACTGCGCATGCGCCCCGACCGCGTCATTCTCGGCGAGTGCCGCGGCGAGGAGGCTTTCGACATGCTGCAGGCGATGAACACCGGCCACGAAGGGTCGATGGCGACCATTCATGCCAACACGCCTCGCGACGCCATTTCGCGGCTCGAGCAGATGCTTGGCATGACCGGCATGCCGATGACGGTACAGTCGATCCGCAGCCAGATCGCCAGCGCGCTCGACCTGATCGTTCAGCTGACGCGCCTGTCCGACGGCAAGCGCAAGGTGACCAGTGTCGCCGAGGTGACCGGCATGGAAGGAGATGTCATCCAGATGCAGGAGATCTTCCGCTTCGTGCGCACCGGCATGGAGGCCGACGGCAGGATTCTGGGGCACTACGAGGCGACCGGCATCCGGCCGCGCTTCCTTGAGGATCTGCGCGCTATGGGCATCGAGTTTCCTGGACGATATTTCGAACCCGGCCGGCCGCAGGAGTAGCCAAGTGTTCGATGGAATGAGCGCGATCTATGTCGTTTATGCCGCGGCCGCGCTGACCGGCATCCTGATCGCCGAGGCCTGCTACCTGCTTTACGCCGGTCGCAGCGACAAACGCACCGCCATCAACCGGCGCATGAAACTGCAGGAAAGCAAGATCACCCAAGAGCAGGTGCTTGTCCAACTGCGCAAGGAACGCGGCCTCGATGCAGGCACGCCGCTGTTTTCGCTGGATCGGTTCCGCGCTTTGCGAACCCAGTCGGGCATGATCATGCCGCTGTCGAAATTCCTGATGATCACCTGCGGCGTGGCGATGGCGATGACCCTGGTCGCCATCTGGTACGGCTTGCCGCCGCTGATGGGGCTTGTGCTGTTTGTGGTGCTTGTGCCGGTGCTGCCAGTGATCACGCTGCGCTTCAAGCGCAAGCGCCGGGTGAAGCGGTTCGGCATGCAGTTGCCGGAGGCGCTGGAACTGATCACGCGTGGCCTAAAGGCCGGCCATCCGGTGCCGGTGGCGATCGCCATGGTCGCGCGCGAGATGCCCGACCCGATCGGCACCGAGTTCGGCGTCATCGCCGACGAGGTGACCTATGGCTCCGATCTGGTTTCGGCGTTGAACTCGCTGTTCGACCGGGTCGGCCAGGAGGATCTGCCGCTGTTCGTCACCGCTGTCTCGATCCAGACCAGTTCGGGCGGCAATCTGCGCGAGATCCTTGACGGCCTGGCGACGACGATCCGCGAGCGCGGCAAACTGCGCCGCAAGGTGCGCGCAATTGCGACAGAAGGCCGGATGTCGGCCTACATACTGACGGCGGTGCCGGCGTTGCTGTTCACCGCTATCATGGCGCTGATGCCGGGCTTCTACAGCGACGTCTGGGGCGAGGCGAAAACCTGGTACCTGCTCGGTGGGTCTATCACCTGGCTGATGCTGGGCAATCTGATGATGTTCAAGATGTCGAATTTCAAGTTCTGACATGCAGGGCTTCATCGAATTCCTCGCCTCGCTTGCACCGATCTCGTTGATGCCGGTGGCCATCCTGCTGCTGGCGGCGGGTGCTGCCGCTGTTGCCTGGCCTGTTGTCATGGCGAAGGGCGACCGCAACGAGGTCATGCGCCGGCTCAGGGTCGACAACGGTCCCGTGGCCGCCAAACCAGAGCCGGTGCAGAAGAAGAATACCGGCGTCGTGCGCGAGAAGGCGGTGAAGCGGGCGCAAGAATTCTACGCCAGGAGCGATCCGGAAAATGTCGCCCGGCTGCGCATGAAGCTCATCCAGGCGGGCTACATGGAGCCGCGTGCTGTCGGCACGTTCTTCCTGATCCGGTTCAGCGCGATGATCGGCACGGCAATCGGTGTGTTTGTGCTCAACCGGTGGATGGCCAGCCCGGACGCGACGATGGCCAGTCGCTGGACATTCGTCATCCTGTCGGGAGCGGCCGGCTATTTCCTGCCCGGCCTGGTGTTGAGCCAGAAAGTGCGGGAGCGCAGGCGTGAGTACCGCAACGGCTTTCCCGATTTCATGGACCTGATGATTGTCTGCTCGGATGCCGGCATGAGCATGGAGGCGGGCATAGAGCGCGTCTCCAAGGAACTCGCCAAGACCTATCCCGCGCTCAGCCAGAACCTGCAGCTGGTGTCGCTGGAGCTGAGGGCCGGGCGCAGCCTCGACGATGCGCTGAAGGCGCTCGCCGACCGCCTCAGCCTGGACGAGGTGCGTTCCTTCGCCACATTGCTGCAGCAGTCCAAGGAACTCGGCACCAGCCTGTCGGGGGCGCTGCGCGTTTTCTCCGACGACATGCGCCATAAGCGTATGTCGTTGGCCGAGGAAAAGGCGCACGCTTTGCCGGCCAAGATGTCGGTGCCGGTTGTTGTGTGCATCCTGCCGGTGGTGCTGATGATCGCGGCCATTCCAGTCATCGTCAAAATGACGGCGCACTAGCGAGCGCTTCACAAAAGCCCTAGCAAGGGGCTGACAACCATTGTTCTGACCGAACCCGGCTTTGCAGGTGAGAAGTCCATGCTGCTGCGCACTCTCTTGCTCGGCCTTGCCGCGGCCAGCCTGTCGCCCGCCTGGGCCGTGGCCGACGATTGCGGCGATGCCGCCGCCTTGGTGCAGCAGGCCTATCCCAAAGCTCGAAAGAACGCCGACGGCACCTCGTTCACGCTCGAACCCCACACCAGCATCGCCCTGACATTCGCGTATGGCGATCCGCCGGGGCTGGTTTGCAAGATTTGGCCCGCCCATGACGACCTGCTGTTGGTCGCAGTGCCGCTGATGGAGGGGTCCCAACCCAGCGACTACGCGCATGCCGGCGATATCGAGCTTTTGATTGTCGACAGGAAGAGCCGGCAGGTGCGCCAGCGCTTGCTCCAGCCCGGGCTGATGAATGATGATGCCATCGCCATCCGCAAGGTCGAACTTGATACCGGCCGCTATGCGCTGGCGCCCGATGTTACTGCCTTTGGCCTGCGCATCGAAATGGCGAACAATTCGCTGCCTAATCCCTTCAGTGAAACCGACCTGCGGCTCTATGCCGTCGATGGCGATTCCCTGAGGATGGTGCTCGATGGCCTGGTCGTGGGCGGCAATGGCGGCGAGGGCGATACCAATTGCGCCGGATACTTTCATACTAGTCGGGTTAGCCTGGCGATGAGCCCGGCCAAACATCATGGCTACCACGACATAACGGTGGTCGAGCAAATGGATACTGACAATCCGTTGCCCGACAAGGATGGCGAGTGCCAGTCCCATCCCGGCAAGTCCGTGAGCCAAACCTACCGGCTGCGCTATGATGGCAGCCGGTATACGGCTCCTGCGGGGCTCAAAGCCCTGGAGCCGTGAGGACGCCGCTGGCTGCGACTGAAGCAGCGTGGCCTGGTGGTTAATGGCTGGTGTGCCCGAAACCAAATTTTGGTGACGTTTCGGCACCAAAGTTTAAGCGTCGCTGATATAATGTGTTTCCTGAAGAACGACCCGGCAAATCGGGCGATGAGGCAGGGGCATGCGTCACAGTAACTTCACGGCAATGGCCGCGATTTCGGCCGTCTTGATGATGTCTGGCTGTACAACGGGCGGCGTCGACACCACCAAGACCACCGCCATCCAACCGGCGGCAAAGGACATCGACACCTCCGATCTGGCGCAAGGCAAGGCGCAGTTTCGCGACGCCAATTACGGCCTCGCCGAAAAGCACTTCCGCAAGGCCGTCGAGTTGAAGGCCGACAATGCGGAGGCCTGGATGGGGCTCGCTGCTTCCTATGATGAACTCGGCCGCTTCGACTTCGCCGACCGTGCCTACGGCCAGCTTTTGAAAGTCGCCGGCCGCAAGCCGCAGATCGTCAACAACATGGGCTATTCGCAACTGCTGCGCGGCAATCGCAAGAAGGCCAAGGCGCTGCTGCTCGAAGCGAAGGCCGGCATGGCCGATCCCACCGTCGTCAACGCCAACCTCGCTCTCTTGAACAAGGGTTGACCTCGCGTCGTCCAAGGGTCCGGTTTCGGGACACATGGCATCGAACGTTTTGTAAACCCTATCCGTAGGTTGCATCGATAGATCGGCTGAAAACCCATATCTGAGGGCTGCCGCTGACCTTAGAGTGCAGCGCAACCGCCGACGCTCGAGAGGCCCTTGCCCGATATGCTGGACTTCAGTTCGCTCCTGCTCGCAGCTGCGCTGTCGGGCATCTGCCTCAGCGTCACCATGTTTGCGATCTGGTTCACCGCGCCCAAGGCAGGCTTCGTGCTGACGGTGGCGTGCGGCATTCTGGTGCTCGTCGCGCATGTGATCCTGTTCTGGCGATACACCAAGGATCCCGATCCGCTGCTCTGTCAGATCGTGCTTGCGCTGCTCAGCCTGGGGTTCCTGATCCTCTGCGTGTCGGCCATGCAATATCTGGGCGTGCCCGGCCACAGACGCGCCGTTGCACCGGCGCTTGCCGCCATGGCTGTCTGTGCGGCAGTGACCTTCCTGGGGCTTGACGGTGTCGGCTTCATCGTCACCTACGCCACGGTGACGGTGCTTCTGTCGGCGATCGGCGCCATGTTTTGGATCAATGGCAGTCACGATCGCCGGATCCTGCTGGTGGTTTCGTTTCTGAGCGGCACCTGCGCTGTGTCGTTTGCGCTTTGTGGCGTGGTTCTGCTGACCAAGGGGCAATGGACGCTCGCGGTCGCGCCCGACAACTGGGCCGAACGACTGAATTCCGTCGTGGCGGTGGCTTGCATGACCGGGCTCGGCGCATTGACGCTCTCCCTCCACCATCTGCAGGCGCAGATCGAGCTGAAGGCCGAGACCATGACCGACCCGCTGACGGGGTTGATGAACCGGCGGGCGTTGACGTCGCTCTACGGCGAGCGGAGTTTCGGTCCGTTCATGTCCGTCGTCATGTTCGACCTCGACCACTTCAAGCGGACGAACGATGTCTATGGCCATCCGGTCGGGGACCAGGTCTTGTGCCGCTTCGCCGCGGTCATCAAGAAATATGCCAGGACCGGCGTCGACGCTTTTCGCCTGGGCGGCGAGGAATTCGCCGTCGTCATGTCGCGAATGACGGAAGAGAAGGCCCATGATCTCGCCAGCAAGATCTGTGTGGCCTTCGGCACCGAGATCGTCGCCACCCAACTCGGCAAGTTGCGCAGCACGGTCAGCGGCGGCATCGGCTTTGGCGAGGCAAGCGGCAGCAGCCTCGATGAGGTGCTGACCGAGGCCGATGCGGCGCTCTATGCCGCCAAGCGCGCCGGGCGAAACTGCGTCATCAGCCGTAAAAGGACAGGCAAGGCCGAACCTATCAAGCCGGCCTTGCGCTCCGCGTAATTATTCCGCCGCACCCAGATAGTCCGACAGTGGCGGGCAGGAGCAGACCAGGTTGCGGTCGCCGGCGACATTGTCGATGCGTGACACCGGTGGCCAGTATTTGGCTGCCGTGTCGGCGTCGCCGGCGGGATAGGCCGCCTCCAGGCGCGAGTAGGGATGCGTCCACTGGCCGGCCAGCACCTCGGCGGCGGTGTGCGGCGCGTTGACCAGCGGATTGTCGGCCAAAGGCCATTCGCCCCTGGCGACTTTCGCTGCCTCGCCTGCGATGGCGATCATCGCCTCGCAGAAGCGGTCGAGTTCCCGCTTGGGCTCGGATTCGGTCGGCTCCACCATCAGCGTGCCGGCGACCGGGAAGGACATGGTCGGCGCGTGGAAGCCGTAGTCGATCAGCCGTTTGGCGACATCGTCGACACTGATGCCGGCGCTGTCCTTGAGCACGCGGGTGTCGAGGATGCATTCATGCGCGATGCGATCGTGCCTGCCCTTGTAGAGAAGCGGGAAATGCGGCGCGAGCCGTGTCGCCACGTAGTTGGCCGAGATGATGGCGGTCTCCGTCGCCTGCTTCAGTCCGGCGGCGCCCATCATGCGGATATACATCCAGGTGATCGGCAGGATCGAGGCACTGCCGAATGGTGCGGCCGACACGGCGTGCGCCGAACCTTCGGTGACATGTCCCGGCAGATAGGGCTGCAGATGCGCCTTTACGCCGATCGGGCCGATGCCCGGGCCACCGCCGCCATGCGGAATGCAGAAGGTCTTGTGCAGGTTCATATGACAGACATCGGCGCCGATATCGGCGGGCCGCGCCAAGGCGACCAGCGCGTTGAGATTGGCGCCATCGAAATAGACCTGGCCGCCATGCTCGTGGATAAGGGCGCAGAGGTGGCGTGCACCTTCCTCGTAGACGCCATGCGTCGAGGGGTAGGTGAACATCAGTGCCGCGAGATTCTTGGAATGCTCGTTGGCCTTGGCTCTCATGTCGTCCATGTCGATATTGCCGTCCTCCAGGCAGCGCACAACGACAACGCTCATCCCGGCCATCGCAGCACTTGCCGGATTGGTGCCATGAGCGGAGGAGGGGATCAGGCAGACGGTGCGATGACCTTCGCCGCGTGAGCGATGATAGGCGCGGATTGCAAGCAGGCCGGCATACTCGCCCTGGCTGCCGGCATTGGGCTGCAGGCTGACGGCGTCGAAGCCGGTGATCTCCGACAGCCATCCTTCCAGTTCGCCGATCATGGCGCGATAGCCGGCCGAATGGCTTGCCGGCGCGAAGGGATGCAAATTGGCGATTTCAGGCCAGCTTACCGGCATCATTTCCGCCGCCGCGTTGAGCTTCATGGTGCAGGATCCCAGCGGGATCATGCTGCGGTCGAGCGCCAGATCCTTGTCGGCCAGCCGGCGCAGCAAGCGCATCATGTCGGTTTCCGACTTGTTCTCATGGAACACAGGCTGGGTCAGGAACTCCTTGCCGCGCGGCTTGCCAGGTACGGTGCTGTCGGCCGACGGAGAGGCCTTGGCGCCGAACAGGGCGGCGATCGCATCGAGATCGGCATCGGTCGAGGTCTCATCGAAGCTGATGCCGACATGGTCGGCATCGATGACGCGCAGCAGCCGGCCGGTCTTTTCAGCCGCAGTGGCGATCTGCGCCGCCTTGCCCTTGGTCTCCACCGTCACCGTGTCGAAACGGCTGGCGCCGATCACCGACACGCCTGCCGCTTCGAGGCCGCTTGCCAGACGATTGGCCAGCGTGTGGATGCGCCCGGCAATCGCCTGCAGCCCGGCGGGGCCGTGCCAGATCGCATAAGCCGTCGCCATGTTGGCAAGCAGCGCCTGTGCGGTGCAGATGTTGGAGGTCGCCTTGTCGCGGCGGATATGCTGTTCGCGTGTCTGTAAGGCAAGCCGGTAGCCGGGCCGGCCTTTGCTATCGGTGGATTGGCCGACCAGGCGGCCAGGCATCAGCCGCGTCAACTTGTCGGAGACGGCGCAATAGGCGGCGTGCGGCCCGCCAAAGCCCATCGGCACGCCAAAACGCTGCATCGGGCCGACGGCAATGTCGGCGCCAAGCTTGGCCGGCGCATCGGTCAGCGCCAGGCCGAGCGGATCGGCAATGAAGACGACGATGGCGCCGGTCGCACGCGCCTTGTCGATCGCCGCCTTGTGGTCGCCATAGACGCCAAACGTATCCGGCCAGGAGACGAGCAAAGCGGCGGTGTTGTCGTCGATCGTCTCGCCATCGATCTCGATGCCGAGCGGCTCGGCGCGGGTGCGCACCACGTCCAGCGTCTGCGGATGCGGCGTGCCGGCAAATGCGATCTTGGTGCGCTTGTCGCGGTGGTGGCGCAAGGCGATGCCGACGGCTTCGGCCACGGCGGTTGCTTCATCCAGCAGCGAGGCCGAGGCCACCGGCAGGCCGGTCAATTCGGTGACCAGCGTCTGGAAATTGAACAGCATTTCGAGCCGGCCCTGGCTGATCTCGGCCTGATAGGGCGTGTAGGCGGTGTACCAGGCCGGGTTCTCGAACAAATTGCGCTGGATGACCGGCGGCACATGGACGCCGTGATAGCCGGCGCCGATGAAGCTCTTCAGCACCGTATTCTTGGCCATGATCGCCGACAATTCGGCCAGCGCTTCCGCTTCGCTGGCCGGTGCGGGCAGGGTCAGCGGCAAGTCGAGGCGGATCGACTGCGGCACGGCCTGGCTGATCAGCGTCTCGACGGACGGAACGCCGATCACGGCAAGCATGGCTCTGACATCGTTGACGCTCGGACCGATATGGCGAGCCGAGAAGGGAGTGAGTGCTGCGGTCATGTCAATACGTCCTGATATCAACCGATATGGGCTTTGTAGGCGGCCTCATCCATGAGACCGGCGAGCTGGCTTTCGTCGGCAAGCTTCATCTTCCACAGCCAGCCGGCCCCTGTTGCGGCCGAGTTGACCAGTGACGGATCCGACGACAGCGTGCCGTTGGCCTCGGTGATCTCGCCATCGACCGGTGCATAGACATCGGATGCCGCCTTGACGGATTCGACCACGACGGCGGTGTCCCCCTTGGTCAATTTCTTTCCGGTCTCCGGCAGTTCGACGAAGACGAGGTCGCCGAGCTGCTCCTGCGCGTAATCGGTGATGCCGACCGTGGCGACGCCGCCCTCGACGCGGAGCCACTCGTGATCTGATGTGAAATAGGTCGTTGCCATTGAGGTCATCCTTTGCGGTAGCGATGCGGTGTGAAGGGCAGGGAACTGATATCGACTGGGATTTTCATGCCGCGCACGTCGGCGAAGACCCGCGTTCCCGGCTTTGCCAGAGGTGTCGAGACATAGCCCATGGCGACCGGATGGCCGGCCGAGGGGCCGAAGCCGCCCGATGTGACCTGGCCGGCCGGATTGCCGTCGGCGTCGAAGAGCGCGGCACCGCCACGCACCGGCCGGCGACCTTCCGGCTTAAGCCCGACCCGCTTTTGCGCGGGGCCTCGTTCCACGGCGGCGCGGAGCGCATCGGCGCCGATGAAAGCGCCGGAAGCGCGGATGTCCTTTGGAATTGCCCACATCAACGCAGCGCTGGCCGGATCGGTCTCCGGCGTGATGTCCTGGCCATGCAGGCACAGCCCTGCCTCCAGCCGCAGACTGTCGCGGGCGGCCAGGCCGATCCACAGCACGCGTTCATCGCCGAGCAGCTTCGCGACGAGGTCGCGCGCATCGGCTTCCGACAGGCCGATCTCGAAACCGTCCTCGCCGGTATAGCCCGACCGGCTCATGAACCAGTTCTTGCGCGGTTCGACACCATGCATGAACAGCAGCGAGCCGGTCTCGATGCCGGCGCGCGAAAGGGCGGCCCAGGCTTCAGGACCCTGGATGGCCAGGAAGACGCGGTCGAGCGGCTCGACCCTGGCGTCGAAATCCGCGGCAAGTGCACGCAAATGCTTTTCGTCGGCGACGGCGTTGCCTGCGTTGGCGACCACCATGAACCTGCTATCGCCAAGTCTGGTGACGATCAGGTCGTCCAGAATGCCGCCTGCCTCGTTGAGGAAAAATGACAGTTTGGACTGTGAGATTTGGAGTGCGCCTGCATCCAAGGGGCAAGCGCGGTTGAGCAGCGCAACCGCCTCCGGCCCGCTGACTTCGAACAGCTTCATATGCGAGATGTCGAACAGGCCGGCCTGTTCGCGGGTGTGAAGATGTTCCTTCATGACGCCCGCCGGATAGGTCAGCGGCATCGACCAGCCGGCAAAAGCGCCAAAACGCGCACCGGCGGCCACATGGATGTCTTCGAGGGGTAGGTGTCTTGTATCGTCGCCCGTCATGTCGTCTCCAGAGTCGCACGCAATCGGCCGCGAATGGCGACCAGTCCGTGCCCCTCTGTCTGAAGCCTGAGAGACTCGCGCAGCCGGAGCTCTGTCAGCGGCGCTTACACCTTCGGCGCGGGGGCAAGCCCCGACTTTCCAGAGTGTCTTTCCCGTCTACGGTTCTTTTGCCTGAGAGATTTCGGGCGATTTCCCCTTCGGCGACAGCTCTCGCTGTTCTCTCCCGCAAACAGGTAGGACTCAGACCCTGAGTCCTCGACGCGCCATCCATAGCTCGCGCGCGACGGCTTGTCACCTGTCAGCGACATCTAAAGCGCGTGCATGCCATTCTTCAAAACCGCGGCACGTTTTTGGGCGACATGCGTTGGCCGACAAGTCTTCGCTAACCACGCCGTTTGCCGGTTTTTCAAGACACTGCTGATATGTTGGCTTGTATGACGCTTGGGGCCGGCGCTTGGCGACGGCGGACGGGGACGACAATGGGCGAATTGATCATGAGCGCGCCGGTGGCCGGGCTGACCTCGAAAAGCCGCATCGCCGCGGAGGACGTGGCGATGTTGCGCCATGAAGTGTTCGGCGATGGCGTCGTGACGCGCGGCGAGGCCGAGGCGCTGTTCGCGCTCGATGCAACGGCGAAGGACAAATGCCAGGAATGGCCGCCCTTCTTCGTCGAGGCGGTTACCGACTATATCGTCCACCAGGAAAAGCCGTCGGGCTATATCTCGCAAGACAATGCCGACTGGCTGATCCGCACGATCTCGCGCGATGGTATGGTCGACAGCCGGACCGAGCTCGAATTGCTGGTGCACGTGCTGGAACAGGCGAAATCGTCGCCGAGCCAGCTTTGCGTCTATGCGCTGGAGCAGGTGGCGCATGCCGTCATTGACGGCAAGGGGCCGCTGATGCTCGGCGGCGCGCTGGCTCCCGGCCTCATCGCACAGGCGGAGGTCGAGCTGCTGCGCCGGATCCTCCGTGCCCATGGCGGCGACGGCAACATCGCCATCACGCGCGCCGAGGCCGAGGTGCTGTTCAAGATCAACGAGTGCACTGCTCAAGGGCACAACGATCCGTCCTGGAACGAGCTGTTCGTCAAGGCGATCGCCAATTTCGTCATGTGCTCGGCCGGCTACGAAGCACCGACGCGCGATGTGGCGCTGCGCCGCGATGCCTTCCTCGAACATGCCGATCCGGAAATCGGCGGCTTCTTCAGCCGCATGATCTCTGGCGGCCTTGCCGGCATCATGGAAGCCTATCGGTCTCCAGGCGACATCGAGGCCGAGTGGGAAGCCAGGAACAGGGCGGCCGAGGCCCTGGCCCGCCGCGCCGAGACGATCGATGCCGGCGAAGCCGGCTGGCTGATCGAACATATCGGCGTCGACAGGCCTCTTTACGAGAACGAACGCGCGCTGTTGACCCTGATCAAGCACGCCTCACCGGAAATCCATCCGGCGCTGAGGCCGCTGCTCGACAAGGTTGCCTGAGCGGTAGGGGTTGCCTCGGTCAAAGCCGGGGTTGCCCGATTAGATCTGGTCGACGTCGATGTATATCCTTGCCAAGCCTTCCCTGACGGTCGACATGGCATCGGCGACGCTGATGGCGATGTGGTCGTGCATGAGCCTTGCGGCCCTGTCGGCATCGCGGGCTACCATGGCTCGGGCGATTTCGCTGTGTTCGGTGTAGGTCGTCGACAATCGCCGGTGCTTCTCCACTTCGATCGTGCGAACGAAATGGATGCGCGTGTTGATGCCTTCGAGCATGCGCGCCAGTTCGGGATTACCTGACAGCCTGGCGATGCGGATGTGAAATTCCTCGTCCCTGGCGGTCAGTTCGGCGCTGGAAAATGAGTCGGCGCGCGCCATGGTGAGCGTCCACCAGTCGACGAGCGCGGCAAGCTCCTCATCTGTCGCGCGCTGGATCGCCAGCCTGACGGAGCGCTCCTCGAGCACCGCCCGCACGTCGGAAAGATTGACGATCTCGTCTACATCGAAGCCCCGGCAAAAGAAGCCGCGATTGGTCTGGAAAGTGATGAGTTCTTCTGTGACCAACCGCTGGAGCGCCTCCCGGATCGGGCTGCGGCTGACATTCAGCCTGGCGGCAAGCGCCACTTCGTTGATGCGCTCGTTCGGCTTGAAGCGATAGTCCATCGCCATGCGACGGATTTCTTCATAGACACGCGGGCCGGTCTTGATCGGCTTGGAGGGCAGGGCCGCGCTGTTGCCCTGGTTGGTTTGCCTGGTGGGTCGGAGCATGGCGTCGGTCAAGCCTTTGCGGCGCTTGGTTCGGCGAACCGCGCCCGTGTGGGAAGGATGTCATCGAGGGCGATTGGTGCCGCCCGGCCGGCGATCAGATCGGCGACGATGCGGGCCGATCCATGTGCCATGGTCCACCCGATATGACCGTGGCCGGTGTTCAGCCAGAGATTTTTGATGTTGCGCAGGCCGAGGATCGGCAGGTTGTCGGGCGTCATGGGCCTCAGGCAGGCCCGCATCTCGGCGCGATCATAGGCGATGCCGCGCGGGAACAAGTCCTGCGTGACGCGCTTCATGAACGCGAAATCCGAAGGCTTGTGGCTGCGATCATAGCCTGCGAATTCCGCGGTGGCGGTCACGCGGATGCGATCGCCCATCGGCGTGATGGCGACGAGGTTGTGCTCATCGATGACAGGGAGTTTTGGAGCCAGCGCCCGATCGATGATGGGAATGGTCATGGAATATCCCTTGACCGGATAGATCGGCAGACCAAGGCCGATCTTGCGGGCGAGGACGGGGCTCTCGGCGCCGAGACTCAGAACGTAGGTGTCGGCCAGAAACTCTCCCTTGTCGGTGACGACCTTGGTGATCGTTTCCTTTCTGCGTTCGATCCCCACGATCCTGGTCCCTGTCAGGATCTTGCCGCCCCTATTTTCGACGATGGCCGCCAGCGCGCGCGTGAACTTGGCGGCGTCGCCGGTTTCGTCGGTCGGACACAATACGCCGCCGGCAATGTTGTCGCGCGACGAAGCCAGCGCCGGCTCGCGGTCAACGATTTCCTGCGCGTCTACGATGCGGATCTCCTGGCCGTCGGCTTCCAGCAGGCGCATGTTGGCGACGCCCTTGTCGAGCGCCTGATGGCTGCGGTGGAAATAAAGAATGCCGTCCGACGTCCTGTCGTACGGGATCGCCTCTTCCCTGACGACCGCCTGCAGGACCGATTGGGAATGGACCGCAAGCCGATGTTTGAGCAGAGTGTTGCGACGTGCTTTGGCGGCCGTGCATTGCATGAGGAAGCGCAACGACCAGCTGTAGAGATGCGGGTCGGTGGAGAGCTTGAAACGAAGCGCCTGGTCTTTCAGGAACAGTGACTTCAGCAGGGTTTTTGGCGCGGCCGGCGATGACCAGACGAAGGAATGGCCGGGCGCGATCATGCCGGCATTTGCCCAGCTTGCCCCTTCGGCCACCTGTGATGCCTGCTCGAGAACGGTGACCGTGTGGCCGTCCTTCTGCAACTGATAGGCCGTGGTGATCCCGACAACGCCGCCGCCCAAGATCAATACGCGCATCGCTGTCCCGAATGGTTGTCGTTTCTATTGTCGACAATTCAATAGGAAGACGCTGGTCATTGTCAACGGCGCGTGGGTCGACGATCGATTCACCGTTCAGACAGGGCGAACCCCGGCATTTCTCGGTTCCCAAAATTCGAACGGAGCTCTTGACACGTTTGGCAAAGTTGTCGTTTCTATTGTCGACAATTCTGATTGGCATCAGGAAGGGGACTGTGCCATGGACGCCCCGCTTAGCCGCGCCGACGACACGCTTGTCCTCGACAAGGAACACATTCCCTTCACGACCGACGACGGCATCGGCACCCGCGCCAATCTCGGCCTGCTCGTCCTTCGGACCGACCAGACCATCGAGGATGAATTCCGCTATGCGCTGCCCGCGCGCGCCATCGCGCTGTACGAGGCGCGGCTCTACAGCGATGTCGAGATCACGCCTGAAAACCTGATGAAGATGTCGGCCGTCATCCCGGGAACGGTCGGGCTCTTGCCGGACGTCAAGTTCGATGTGATCGGCTTTGCCTGCACTTCGGGAGCGCTGGTTATCGGCGAGGACAAGGTCGCCGAACGCGTTCACGAGGTGCTGCCGGGCGTGCAAGTGACCAACCCGGTGACGGCGGCGCGGGCGGCGCTGAAGGCCCTGGGCGTTTCGCGGATCGCGTTGCTCACCCCTTATTTGGCAAAAATCAATCATTCCCTGCGGGCATCGCTGATGGCGCGGGGGATGGATATTCCGGTCATGGGCTCCTTCAACGAGGCGGACGACAATGTCGTTGCACGCATCACGCCGGCGTCGGTCAAGCAGGCCATCTTGGAAATCGGTGCGTCGAGCGACTGTGAGGCGGTGTTCGTTTCCTGCACCAGCATGCGCGTTGCCCGCATCATCGAGGAGGTCGAGAAGGAACTGGGGAAACCGGTAACCTCGAGCAATCACGCCCTTGCCTGGCACATGCTGCGGCTCGGCGGCATTGGTGAGCAGATTGCCGAAAAGGGCGAACTGTTTCGCCGCTCGCTAGGCTAGCATCTTCAGAGCCGGATTTGCGGTGTGCAGCTCAGATCCCGCCGTACCAGTCGTAGCCATTGTCTTCCCAATAGCCGCCGCGACCGCCGCCGACTGTGGCGAAGCCATCGACCAACTCGATCTTGTAGAGATATTTCGGCATCTTGTAGCCGAGCTGGCGCTCGACGCGAACCCGCAGCGGCGCGCCGTTCTCGACCGGCAGCGGCTTGCCGTTCAGGCCATAGGCGAGGATCGTCTGCGGGTGACGGGCATCGATCAGGTCGATGCTGCCGTAATATTTGATGTCGCCCGACAGGCTGCGGTCGATCGTGTCGAGGCAATGGAACATGACATAGCGCGCCTGTGGTTTGACCACCGCCTGGTCCAGCACCAGCGACAGCGGGGTGCCGGTCCATTTGGCTATGCAGCTCCAGCCTTCGACGCAGTCATGGCGGGTGATCTGGGTGCGGCTCGGCATGTTCTGAAGCTGCTCGCGGCTGAGCGACAGCGGCTTTTCGACGAGACCCGTCACTTCCAGACGCCAGTCGGCGAAATTGTTGGCGAGCAGGCCTTTGTAAACATCGTCATCGGGAGCGGTGACACCGTTCGGCCGCTGCGGCTGGCGTATGTCGGCCTCGGTGAATTCCGGCGCCAGCGCGTCACGTCCGGCAAGCAGGCGCTGTGCCCGGTATGTCAGGTCATTGGCGTTTTCGAGAAAACTGCGCAGGCCGCTGCCAACACCTAGCTGACTGTCGAAGGCGTCGCAGCCCGACAGCATGATGCCGGAGACGCCAAGGCTGGCACCGGTCAGGAATTTGCGGCGGCTGATCTGGAATTTTGCCATGTCAGGCATTCCTCTCGACGGGTTTGTCGTCCTGTGCGGGAGGATCGGTGCGATACCAGCCGGTGATGATCGAGCGCAGTTCGTTGATCGGGCCGGCGGCCAGGATCATCAGGATATGGACGACGAAGAAGGCGACCAGCAGCACCATGACGGTGAAATGGATGGTGCGTGCCGTCTGCCGGCCACCGAGCAGATCGTTGAGGAACGGCAGCACCGAATTCATGCTCGGCGACATCGCCAGGCCGGTGATGATCATCAGCGGCAACAGCACGAACAGCACGCCGCTATAGGCCATCTTCTGCAGCGTGTTGTATTCGCGCGCGTGGTGGAATTTGAGCTTGGCATGGTCGACGATGTCTTGCGGCAATCGCTTCAAATCGTCGAGGCGTGGCGCGAGATCGCGCCGCAGATGGCCGTTCACGATGCTGGCGACAAACCAGACGATCAACGTCGTGGTCAGTATCCAGGCAAAGAAGAAATGGATGACGCGCGCGGTGCCGAGATCATAGTAGGACGGGATGGTCGCCCAGGATGGAAAGGCGCGGGATGTCTCCTGGCCGGCCGGACCCGACCAGCCGAGCACGCCAGTCGTGTCGAAGCGCTTGCCGAAGATTTCCGTGTAGCCGCGCGGACCCGCGTCGGAATTCTCAGCGCCGATGGCGAAGATGGTGTTGTTGTAGTCAAAGCCCGATTCTTTGCCGATATAGAGCTGCGGACGGGCATTGAAGATCTGCAGGCCTGACAGCAGCATGAAGAACAAGGAGATGGCCCAGAGCCAATGCGTCAACCGCGTCCAGCGAGACTGCCGGTAGATCAGCGTTTTGTCGTTCGACGCAGAAGCGCCTGGATCGGCGGCGGATTGGCTTCTGGCAACGGATTCCATCGTCTTTCGTCTCCCGGCCTCGCGGCATGGCCTGCGCGTTCATTGTCCTCCTGATACGTCGCGATCCAAACCGATGTTTCATCCGATCACGGATTTATTACGGACCGCCCAGGCTGACGGCGAGATTGACGGCAGCGGCGACGATGACCGTGTTGAAGAAAAACGACAGGATGGAATGGACAAGCACGACACGACGCATATGCGTTGTCGAGATGTTGGTATCGGCAGTCTGTGCGGTCATGCCGATCACCGTCGAGAAGTACAGGAAATCCCAGCCCTCCGGCCGTTTGTCGCCCGGAAACAGCAGTCCGCCGACCGGGATTTTCTTCCTGGTCTCGGCATCCACCGCATCGCCGTCCATCCAGTAGACATGGGCATAATGGAGCGCTGCCATGGCATGGATGGTGAACCAGCCGAGCGGGATCGACAGCAGCGCGAAGGTGAGCTCGACGGGATGGCTTCTGTCCTTCTGATTGATCAGCAGGAACAATGAGATAACGGCAACGCCGACGACGACAAGCGTCACGGCGAAGATGACCAGCACAGGCTGGTCCGTGGCACGCGCATTCCTGCTCAGATACCTGCCGGTGAACTTCGGCATCTGGGCGACGACGAGAATGACATAGGCGGCAAAGAACGCGTTGGCGCCGATCGAATAGGCAAGCGGGGCGTGCAGCAGCAACGCCACGAGAAGCGCAAAAACGCCAACGCAGGCCGACACAGCGAACAGCATGTGGCGCTGAATGGGAGACTTCACCGGGGTTTCGGCAGCCATGTCGGTTCCAACCTTGGATGGCGCTCGGTTTCTAGTCTGGTGTGGCGGATTTGAGCGCCCGCCGCAAGATGCGGTCGAGTTCGCCCAGAAACCGCGACCGGTCTTGTGGCGCGAAGCTGGCATTGTAGCCCTTGCTTTCGCCGGTCTCGCGCAGATGCTGCTTCAGGTCACGCATCGCCATCGCCATGCCGATCGTTTCCGGAGTGAAGGGGCGCCCCGTTGGCCCAAGCACATGGGCGCCGAGCGCCACCGCGCGGGCGGCCAGCGGAATGTCCGCGGTGATCACAATGTCGTTGGTGCGTGCATTGTCGACGATCCAGTCGTCGGCGGCATCAGCGCCCTTGGAGACCACGACATTGCGGATCATCGGATCGCGCGATGGCCGCAGGCCGCCATTGGAGACGTAGGTGACAACGACGCCATGCCGGTCGGCCACTTTTTCGACCTCGGCCTTGACCGGGCAGGCGTCTGCATCGACGAGAATGGCGGGGAGTTCGCTCATGCTTGGGTGGTGCCGTCTTCGACCACGATCTCGGCTNCTCGGCTTCCTTGTCGACCATATGTTCGCGCATCAGCATTTCGGCTTCTTTCACCGCTCTCTTCACATACGGGCCTCGGGCGCTGAATGTGATCTCGTCAATGCATCTATCGATTTCGCCGAGGTCGATGCTGACGCGTTTGTTGTCGCGAAATGTTCGCCAGAGGTCTTCGCCGAAATTGCGAATGCGGTGGATACCTGACGCTTGCCCGTCGCGAAATTTGATGCGGATTATGACCATGCCTTTGCAAGCTTTCGAACGGCTGGTGCGGGCCGGACCAGGAAGGTCCAGCCCGCAATCGTTCAGGCCGGCAGCGCTCCGGACTTCTTCGCCGTCCAGGTGGCGATGTAATCCATCAGGCCGGGGTTGAGGCAGTCATAGGGCTCCAGCCCGATTGTCTTCAGCTGCGAACGGATGCCGTCCATCCCCTTCGGATCGACACCGGACTCGATGATCGATGAGACAAAGGCGGTAAAGCCCGGCGGCGACCAACCGTCCTCTTCGAAGCGTTCGGGATGGATGAAGGACAGGCCCTTGAACGGATGGTCGCGCTCGACCGGCCCGTGCATGTGGACACCGCAGCCGGTGCAGGCATGGCGCTGGATCAGCGCTGAGGGGTCGACCACCTTCAGCTTGTCGCCGTTTTCGGTGACGGTGACGTCGCCGGTGCCGGCCACGGCAACGACTGAGAACACCGCGCCTTCCGGCTTCCAGCATTTGGTGCAGCCGCAGGCGTGATTGTGGGCGATCTGGCCTTTGACCTTCACCTTCACCGGCTTGCTGGTGCAGGCGCAGACCAGCGTGCCGCCGGCAAAGCTTGCGCTTTCCTTCGGCAAGCCATTGTCGATTTTCGGATGCAGTTTCTCCGCCATTCTTTTCTCCTCCCAGTTGTGAACCACAGGGGTCGCTGGCCGTTGGTCGGCGGTTTGTGGTCTTCCTCAGTAAACGACGACGCTTCTGATCGATTTGCCCTCATGCATCAGGTCGAACCCCTTGTTGATGTCCTCGAGCTTCAGCGTGTGGGTGATCATCGGATCGATCTGGATCTTGCCGTCCATGTACCAGTCGACGATCTTGGGCACGTCGGTGCGGCCGCGCGCGCCGCCGAAGGCGGTTCCCATCCAGGTGCGGCCGGTGACCAGTTGGAACGGCCTTGTCGAAATCTCCTGTCCGGCGCCGGCGACGCCGATGACGACCGACTTGCCCCAGCCGCGATGCGAGGCTTCCAGCGCCTGGCGCATCACCTTGGTGCTGCCGGTGCAGTCGAATGTGTAGTCGGCGCCGCCGATCTGGTCGGCGCCACGCTTGGTCATGTTGACGAGGTGGGGCACGACATCGCCGTCGATCTCCTTCGGATTGACGAAATGCGTCATGCCGAACCGCTCGCCCCACTCCTTCTTGTCGTTGTTCAAATCGACGCCGATGATCATGTCGGCGCCGGCAAGTTTCAGGCCCTGGATCACGTTGAGGCCGATGCCGCCGAGGCCGAAGACGACGGCGGTGGCGCCGATCTCGACCTTGGCGGTGTTGATCACAGCGCCGATGCCGGTGGNATGCCGGTGGTGACGCCGCAGCCGATGTAGCAGATCTTGTCGAAGGGGGCGTCGGGGTTGACCTTGGCCAGCGCGATCTCGGGCAGCACGGTGAAATTGGAGAAAGTCGAGCAGCCCATATAGTGAAAGACCTTGTCCTTGCCGATCGAGAAGCGCGATGAACCATCGGGCATCAGGCCCTGGCCCTGGGTGGCGCGGATGGCCGTGCACAGATTGGTCTTTCGCGACAGGCAGGAATGGCACTGGCGACATTCGGGCGTATAGAGCGGGATGACGTGGTCGCCCTTCTTGAGCGAGGTGACGCCCTTGCCGATATCGACGACGACGCCGGCGCCCTCATGGCCGAGGATGGCTGGAAACAGGCCTTCCGGATCGGCGCCAGACAGCGTGAATTCGTCGGTGTGGCAAATGCCGGTCGCCTTGATCTCGACCAGCACCTCGCCCTCGCGTGGGCCGTCGAGATCGACCTCCATGATCTCCAGCGGCTTTCCGGCGGCGACAGCGACAGCGGCGCGGGTTTTCATGGGGCAGTTCCTCCAATGCGAATTTTTTTCCAAGGTTTCAGGTTTTATCGACACGATCAACCGGAACCTGGTGCCAGGACTGGTCCACAGCGGTGAATTGGAATCGCAGATCGATTGGAAGGCAGTGAATTGCATGGTCGGCTTGACCCTGCAAGCACAGGCCATAAAAGGAACGGCCGACCCGAGGGGATGACATTTCGCATGTTCACGAAAATCCTGATCGCCAATCGCGGCGAAATTGCCTGCCGCGTCATCAAGACGGCGCGCAAGATGGGTATCGCCACGGTTGCCGTCTATTCCGATGCCGATCGCGATGCCGTGCATGTCGAGAGGGCCGACGAGGCGGTGCATATCGGGCCTTCGCCAGCCGCGCTGAGCTATCTCGTCCCGGAAAAGATCATCGCCGCCTGCAAGGAAACGGGAGCCCAGGCCGTGCATCCCGGCTACGGATTCCTGTCCGAGCGGGCGGCTTTCTGCGAAGCGCTGGAAGCGGAAGGCATCATTTTCATCGGCCCGAAGCCCAAGGCGATCAAGGCGATGGGCGATAAGATCGAATCGAAGAAGTTCGCCAACGCCGCCAAGGTTTCCACCGTGCCCGGCTGGCTCGGCGTCATCGAGAATGCCGACCATGCCGAAAAGATCGCCGGCGAGATCGGTTATCCCGTGATGATCAAGGCTTCGGCCGGCGGCGGCGGCAAGGGCATGCGCATCGCCTGGAGCGAGGCCGAAGTGCGCGACGGCTTCGACCGCGCGCGCTCGGAAGCCAAGAGCTCGTTCGGCGACGATCGTCTCTTCATCGAGAAATTCATCGTCGATCCGCGCCATATCGAAATCCAGGTGCTGGCCGACGCGCATGGCAACGCGCTCTATCTCGGCGAGCGCGAATGCTCGATCCAGCGACGCAACCAGAAGGTCGCCGAAGAGGCGCCGTCGCCCTTCCTGGACGCCGCGACACGCAAGGCCATGGGCGAGCAGTCGGTGGCGCTGGCCAAGGCCGTCGATTACCAGAGCGCCGGCACGGTCGAATTCATCGTCGACAAGGACAAGAACTTCTATTTCCTTGAAATGAATACACGATTGCAGGTCGAGCATCCGGTGACGGAGCTCGTCACCAGCATCGATCTGGTCGAGCAGATGATCCGCGTCGCCGCCGGCGAAAAGCTTGGCCTGAAGCAAAGCGACATCAAGCTGAACGGCTGGGCGGTGGAAAGCCGGCTCTATGCCGAAGACCCTTACCGCAACTTCCTGCCTTCGATCGGCCGACTGACGCGCTACCGGCCGCCTGAGGAAGGACAATTCGGCGATGTCGTCATCCGCAACGACACCGGCGTCACCGAAGGCTCCGAAATCTCGATGTTCTACGATCCGATGCTCGCCAAGCTGTGCACCTGGGCGCCGACGCGTCTGGAGGCCATCGATGCCATGTCGGAAGCGCTCGACAGCTTCGTCGTCGACGGTATCGAGCACAACATTCCGTTCCTGGCCGCCTTGATGCAGCATCCGCGTTGGCGGGAAGGGCGGATATCGACCGCTTTTATATCGGAGGAATATCCCGACGGCTTCGCGCCGGTCGTACCGAACGACGATGAGAAGGCCGTGCTGGCGTCGATCGCGACCGCGGTGGAACTGCTGCGCCGTGACCGGCTCGACCGGCTGGGCGGGCGGCTGGCGCCGCATTCGGGAGCTCTGAAGCGCGACTGGGTGGTAAAGATCGGCGATGACTATCTGTCGGCGTCGATTATCGAGGGCATGATTTCCATTCCGATGGAAATCGATCTGTCGATCGAGGGCGGCAGGGCGTTGACCGTTGCATCAGACTGGCGGCCGGGCGATCTGATCTGGCGCGGCACGGTAGGCAAGCGCAAGGTTACGGCCCAGGTCAGGCCGGTTGCCAACGGCTTTCGCATAGCCTGGAAAGGCATGTCGGTGACCGCGCGCGCCATGCTGCCGCGCACCGCCGAGCTGGAAAGGCTGATGCCCGAAAAGGTGGCGCCGGACACGTCGAACCTGCTGCTTTGCCCGATGCCTGGCCTTGTCGTGTCAATTGCCGTTGCCGAAGGCCAGGAGGTCAAGGCCGGCGAGACATTGGCGGTGGTCGAAGCGATGAAGATGGAAAACGTGCTGCGTGCTGAACGCGACCTTGTCGTCTCCAAACTCAACGCCAAGCCAGGCGACAGCTTGGCCGTGGATGCGGTGATCATGGAGTTTGCGTAAGGCTGGCCGGGCCGGCAGCCTGTGATCAGCAGCGGTTTGTGCTGGACTGGCATCGCGCGGTCCCGGACAATACATCTCCATCGACTCAAGGACCTTCACACAGCACCATGGCCGACGAAAAACTTCCCCGCGATCCCCTGAAGCGCGAAGCAGCGATTGCTGCGGCGCGGCCCGAGGCCCCGGCGCGGCCCTTCGTCCATCTGCGCGTGCATTCGGCCTATTCGCTGCTGGAAGGCGCCTTGCAGATCGGCAAGGTGGTGGCTCACGCGGTCAAGGACGAAGCCCCGGCCATCGCCGTCACCGACACCAACAATCTGTTCGGCGCACTGGAATTCGCGCAGAAGGCGGTGAAGGACGGCATCCAGCCGATCATCGGCTGTCAGACGGCGCTCGCCTTTTCCGGCGAAAACAGCGATGGCCAGCGCGACCGCAGGCGGCAGGGCCCGGATATGCGGCCGGTGGTCCTGCTCGCCGCGACCGAAGCCGGCTATTCCAATCTGGTCAGGCTGGTTAGCCGCGTCTACCTCGAAACGCCGCCGGGCGAAGCCGTGCACCTGACCACCGAAATGATGGACGGCTATTGTGACGGATTGATCTGCCTCAGCGGTGGGCCGCGCGGACCGATCGGCACCGCGCTCAAGGAAGATCGCCGCGACCTGGCCGAAGCCCGGCTTTTGACCCTCAAGGAGATGTTCGGCGACCGGCTCTATGTCGAGTTGGACCGGGTTTCCGGTTATGACCGCGTGATCGAAAAATCCTCGATCGATCTGGCGTATGCCCATGAACTGCCCCTGGTCGCCACCAACGAGGCGTTCTTTTCCTCTCGTGACGACTATGACGCACATGACGCGCTGATCGCCATCGCCGAGGGATCGGTCGTCGCCGCCGACAATCGTCGCCGGCTGTCGCCGGACAATTTCCTGCGCAGCCAGGCCGATATGGCGCGGCTCTTTGCCGATCTGCCGGAGGCGATCGACAACACTGTCGAGATCGCGCTGCGCTGCTCCTACTATCCCAGGAATCGCAATCCGATCCTGCCGCGCTTCACCGGCGGCGATGTCGCCGACAATGACGCCGCGGTGCAAGCGGAAGCCGACGAACTGGCCCGCCAGGCGCATGAGGGGCTCGACGCGCGCCTCGCCATGCATGGCCCAACCGCCGGCTATACGGTCGAGCAATACCGCGAGCGGTTGAACTTCGAGCTTGGCATCATCACCAAGATGAAGTTTCCCGGCTACTTCCTGATCGTTGCCGACTTCATCAAATGGGCGAAGGCTCAGGGCATTCCGGTCGGGCCGGGCCGCGGTTCGGGCGCAGGCTCGCTGGTCGCCTATTCGACGACCATCACCGACATCGATCCGCTGCGCTTCTCGCTTCTGTTCGAGCGCTTCCTCAATCCCGATCGCGTGTCGATGCCCGACTTCGACATCGACTTCTGCCAGGATCGACGTGAGGAGGTCATCCGCTACGTCCAGCAGAAATACGGTCGCGACCAGGTCGGCCAGATCATCACCTTCGGTACGCTGCAGGCTCGCGCCGTGCTGCGCGACGTTGGCCGTGTGCTGCAGATGCCCTATGGCCAGGTCGACAAGCTCTCCAAGATGGTGCCACAGAACCCGGCCAATCCGGTCAAGCTCGCTGACGCCATCGCCAACGAGCCGCGCTTTGCCGAAGAGGCCGAGAGGGAGCCGATCGTCCAGACGCTGCTCGATATGGCGCAGAAGCTGGAAGGCCTTTACCGCCATGCCTCGACGCACGCCGCCGGCATCGTCATCGGCGACCGGCCGCTGTCGGAACTGGTGCCGATGTACCGCGATCCGCGCTCGGACATGCCCGTCACCCAGTTCAACATGAAATATGTCGAGCAGGCCGGACTGGTGAAGTTCGACTTCCTCGGCCTGAAGACGCTGACCGTGCTGGAGACGGCGGTGAAGCTGATCCGCCGGCGCGGCATCGAGATCGATCTGGCGACGATCCCGCTCGACGATCCCGACACCTACGCCATGCTGTCGCGCGGTGAAGTGGTCGGCGTGTTCCAGGTGGAAAGCGCCGGCATGCGCAAGGCGTTGATCGGCATGCGGCCCGACTGCATCGAGGACATCATCGCGCTGGTCGCGCTCTACCGCCCCGGTCCGATGGAGAACATTCCGACCTACAACGCCAGAAAGCATGGCGAGGAGGAGATGGCGTCGATCCATCCCAAGATCGACCATCTGGTGAAGGAGACGCAAGGCGTCATCGTCTACCAGGAACAGGTGATGCAGATCGCGCAGGAGCTGTCCGGCTACTCGCTCGGCGAAGCCGATCTGCTGCGCCGCGCCATGGGCAAGAAGATCCGCGCCGAGATGGACAAGCAGCGCGAGCGCTTCGTCTCCGGCGCTGTCGAGCGTGGCGTCGGCAAGCCGCAAGCCGACTTCATTTTCGACCTGCTGGCCAAGTTCGCCGACTATGGTTTCAACAAATCGCATGCCGCCGCCTACGCGGTGGTTTCATACCAGACCGCCTATCTCAAGGCGCATTATCCGGTCGAGTTCCTGGCGGCGTCGATGACGCTCGACATGGGCAACACCGACAAGCTCGCCGATTTCCGCCAGGACGCGCTACGCCTCGGCATAGAGGTTCTGGCGCCGTCGGTGACATCGAGCTTTCGCCCCTTCGAGGTCGGTGAGAACCGCATCTACTATTCGCTGGCGGCGCTCAAAGGCGTCGGCGACGCGGCGGTCGAACACATCGTTGCCCAACGTGGGGAAAGGCCGTTCAAGAACCTTGCTGATTTCTGCGAGCGGGTCGATCCCAAGATTGTCGGCAAGCGCGTCTTCGAAAGCCTGATCATGGCCGGTGCGCTCGATTGCTTCGGCCACGACCGCGCGTCGATGATGGCGGGCGTGGAGCGCATGATGGGACTGGCGTCGCTGGCGCAGCAGAATGCGGTTTCCGGCCAGCACGACATCTTCGGCGCTTCGCTCGGCGCCCAGTCGCAGGCACTCAATCTGCCGGCGACAGAGCCGTGGCTCGCCGCCGACCGGCTGCACCGTGAATTCCAGGTGGTCGGCTTCTATCTCTCGGCGCACCCGCTCGACGAGTACAAGGCGGCCCTGCAGAAGATGCGGGTTCAGACGTGGGCCGAGTTTTCGGCGGCCGTCAAACGCGGTGCCGCCGCCGGCCGTCTGGCCGGCACGGTGACGTCCAAGCAGGAGCGCAAGACGCGCACCGGCAACAAGATGGGCGTTATCGCCTTTTCTGACACATCCGGCCAGTACGAAGCCGTGCTGTTTTCCGAAGGACTGGCGCAATATCGCGATCTGCTCGAGGCCGGCCGCTCCGTGGTCATCACCGTTGCCGCCGAGGACAGGCCGGAAGGCGTCAATCTGCGCATCAACTCAGTGCAGTCGCTGGAGGACGAGGCAAGCCGTATCCAGAAGGCACTTCGCATTTTCGTGCGCAACGCCTCGCCGATCAACACGCTGGCCGGCCAACTGACCGTCAGGGGCGAAGGCCAGGTCAGCTTCGTGCTGATCAAGGAAGAGGGCGAGGGGGAAATCGAGATCGAGCTGCCGAACCGCTACCGGATTTCGCCGCAGATCGCCTCGGCGATGCGCGCGGTGCCGGGCGTGGTCGAAGTGGAGTTGGTGTGACCCCCGCTCTTTCTCGCGCGCGGCAATCAGCCGGGCGGTCGCTGCCGCGAACGCCAGCGCAGTCAGCATGAAGCCGGCACAGAGGAACGGGTCGCAGACGGTTTCAACCTTGGCGCGGCTGCGTGACAGGCTGCGCAGGCTCTATCATGGGCGCACGCCGGCCGCTTTCCGGTTCCAACTGGTGGCCGTCGTCATCGACCTCGCCATCATCGCTTTCTTCATCGCGACGCCGGTTCTTCAGGACAAGCCGTCATTCCTCTGGCTCGACTATTCGGCGGCCGCGCTTGTCGCCGCGGACCTGGTCGCCCGGCTGCTTGCCTCCAAAAACATGCTGCGGCTGATGAAGCAGCCGACGTCGTGGGTCGATGTCTTCATCCTTTTGACGCTGCTGATGCCGACGGCGTTCGCCAATCTCGCCTTCCTGCGCATCCTGCGGCTGTGGTCGCTGTCGCGCAGCGGTTCGCTCTGGCGGCATCTGGAGATGCGCGGCCTGCGGCCGTGGCGCGAGGCCAGCCACGCGGTCATCAACCTCTTGACCTTCCTGTTTGTCATCACCGGCTTCGTCTACACGTTCTTCTTCCGCACTGGCGCCGGCCTGGAGAACTATATCGACGCGCTTTATTTCACCGTTCGCCACGGTGACGACGACCGGCTTCGGCGACATCGTGCTGCCGGGCATGGCCGGCAAGCTGACGGCAATCGTCACCATGATCATCGGCATATCGCTGTTTGTCAGACTGGCTCAGGCGATCTTCCGGCCAGCCAAGGTTTTGTTTCCCTGTCCGCAGTGCGGCTTGCGGCGGCACGAGCCGGACGCCGTGCATTGCAAAGCCTGCGGCCATCTCCTCAACATACCCGACGAAGGGAACTGACGGCCGGCGGAACTACGACGCCGCCACTTCGGCCGGCTTCATTGGCCTGCGCTGAAGATTGAGCAGATTGCCCATCAGGATCAGCAGCGCGCCACCGGCGGTGAAGGCGTCGATCTGCTCGCTATAGAGCAGCCAGCCAATCAGTGCCGATAGCGGCACGCGCAGGAAATCCATCGGCGAGACGATGGTCGCGTCGGCATGACCAAGCGCACGGGCCATGCAGAAATGCGACGACATGCCGGTGAAGGCGATCAGCATGATCCATGGCCACAGCTCCAGTGGCGGGTTGCGCCACGTATAAAGCGCCGGGATGAGACCGACCACCGATTGGATAACCAGCATCCAGAAGATGATGCGCACGACGCTGTCCGTCCGGGTCAGCGACTTGATCGTGACCACCGAGATGCCGAAGCAGGCCGCGGCACCCAGCACGACGAGATGTCCAGGATCGACCGAGCCGACACCGGGGCGCACGATGATCACCACGCCGATCAGCCCCAGCCCGATCGCTGCCAGCTTGGCTCGGTTCAGCCTTTCGCCAAGAAAAATCACCGCCAGGATAGCTGTCCAGATCGGCGTGGTGAATTCGATCGAGATCAGCACGGCCAGCGGGATCAAAGTGAGGGCGTAGAGCCAGGCCGCCTGGCCCGTGTAGTGGATGACGTTGCGGGCGATGTGGGCAATGGGGCGCCGCGTGCGCATGGCTTGAAAGCCGCCACTCGTCATCACCAGCGGCAGAAGGATGAAGAAGCCGATCACAGAGCGCAACTCCAGCACCTGGAAGACGTTGAGCTCCGCTGTCGTGGCTCGGCCGGCGACCGTCATCCCAAGGAAGGAAGCGATCGACAGCGCCATCCAGAACGCGGCCTTGGGGATCGAGGGTGTGGGTGCCATTCGCGCTATGTCGCAGCCCAGGACTTCTGCCGCAATCGCTACGCAAGGCATTCTTCTGGGCCAGTCGCGACTGCTGGATGTTGTGAAACAGTCATGTGGCGGGCGGAACCTGAAACGGCAAGTGGCGTTGAGTCCCGATGGTCAGCCGTGCTGGCGGACCGTCCCGCCTTTTTGAAGATCGACAGGGAGAGCTTCGATGAGATTCTTCGCGCAATTCGCGCTTGCCGGCGGTTTACTGGTTGCGGCAGGCGCGGCACATGCCGACGAGACGCAATTTCTCCAGTCGTTCAAGGGCAATTTCGCCGGCAAGGGTATCGTCAAGGTCACCACCGATGCGCCGACCGTGAACGTGTCCTGCACGTTCAGCTCGAACGCGACATCGACCTCCCTGTCGCTCGACGGCAATTGCCGGGGGCTTGTCGTGGTCACGCGTGCCATCAGCGCGGATCTGAAGGCCAGCGGCGCCAAATACAGCGGCATCTATGTCGGCTCTCGCACGGGACCGGCACAGCTCAACGGCAGCCGTTCGGGCAACGCGATCAACCTGGGCATTCGCTGGGCCAAGGAGGTCAATGGCGACCGAAGGGCGCAGATGAAGGTCGAGAAACGCGGCGAGAACGGCATGCGGCTGACCGTCATCGACACCGACCCGAAAACCGGCAAGAGCGTGGTGACGAGCAGGATAGATCTGCAGCGCACCTAATCCTCGAGCGGCTCCGGCGGATGGGCGTCGCGGCCCTTGCCGAATGTGTAGCCGGTTTCCACCGCCTTGCGGCCGAACTTGTCGCGCAGGGCATCGATGGCGCCTTCGGCCATGGCGCGCTTGCGCGATTGGATGTCGACCAGATCGGGCGGGTCGGCCTTGTCGTCGTCCGAAAGGTCGCTGACGCCGATGCCTAGCAGCCGATATTTCGTGCCGTCGGTTTCCTTGCGCAGAAGCTCCACCCCGGTCTGAAAGATGCGGTCGGCGAGCCGGGTCGGATCGCCGAGCTGGCGATTGCGCGTGCGCAGCTTGAAATCCTGGCTCTTCAGTTTCAGCACCACGGTGCGCCCGGCAATGCCTGACTTTTTCAGCCGTGCCGAGACCTTTTCCGAAAGACCCCTGAGAACCGCGATCAGTTCCTCCAGCGACGCGATGTCGGTGTCGAAGGTGGTTTCGGCCGATACGCTCTTGACATCCTGGTCGGGATCGACGCGGCGGACGTCCTCGCCGCGCGAAAGGTGGTAGAGCCGGTCGCCCATCGTGCCGTAGCGGCGCATCAGGTCGCCGCGATCCATCTGCTGCAACTGGCCGATAGTGCGGATGCCGTCACGCTCCAGCGTGGCGTTGAATGCCTTTCCGACACCCCAGATCATGGTCACCGGCTGCGCCGCCAGGAAGCCGACTGCCTCGGCCTCGCCGATGACCGAGAAACCGCGCGGCTTGCGAAAATCAGACGCAATCTTGGCAAGGAACTTGCAATAGGACAGGCCGGCCGAAACGGTGATGCCGATCTCCTTCTCGACGGCCTGCGCGAAGCGCGCCAGCACCACAGCAGGCGGCAGGCCGTGCAGTCGTTCGGTGCCGGCGAGGTCGAGAAACGCCTCGTCGATCGACAGCGGCTCGACCAGCGGTGTCAGCGCTTGCATCATGGCGCGCACTTCGCGGCCGACGCGCACGTATTTTTCCATGTTGGGGCTGATGACGACCGCCTCCGGGCAGGCTTCGAGCGCCTTGAACATCGGCATGGCCGAGCGGACGCCCTGGATGCGGGCGATGTAACAGGCGGTGGAGACGACGCCGCGCTTGCCGCCGCCGATGATCAGCGGCTTGTCCTTGAGCGCCGGATTGTCGCGCTTTTCGATCGCCGCATAGAAGGCGTCGCAATCGATATGGGCCAGATGCAGCCGGTAAAGCTCGGGATGACGCACAAGCCGGGGGCTGCCGCAGCGCTCGCAGCGGCGCGTCGGGCTGCGCTGAAACATCAGGCAGTCGCGGCAAAAACCGTGATCGGGATTGTTGACAGGGGCCGCCATCGCTGCGAACATAAAGAGAACAGAAGCAATGGTACGACAGTGCAAGGCCAGCGACAAGGCTGGCCTGGGGAGAACGCATGAGCACGACCATAGCGCCGCTTGCGCCCGAGCTTTGGGCTGAATTCGAGGACCTCTTCGGCAAGCAAGGCGCCTGCTACGGCTGCTGGTGCACGCATTTCCGGCTGGCGCCGGCGATGCGCCGCGAGAGCAGCCGGGAACGCAACAAGGACCACATCAAGGCGCGTATCGAAGCCGGCCCGCCGCCCGGACTGCTGGCATTCGAGGATGGCCAGGCGGTTGGCTGGATGCAGATCGGACCGCGCGCCGACGTGCCCGAATGGAACAATCAGGGCAGGGGGTCGGCACCGGTCGATCCTGCCGACGCGGGGGATGCGGCCGTTTGGGCGATCTCCTGCTTCTTCATCCGCGCCAAGGCGCGCGGCAGGGGCATCACGCATCGCCTCGTCGAAGGCGGCATAGGTTTCGCCCGCCAGAATGGGGCCCGGCTGCTCGAGGCGTGCCCGATGGACCTGTCTCGCGATTCGCGCTCGATCGGCCTGTTCGTCGGTTCGTCACGGGTCTTCGAGAAGGCGGGTTTCGAGCGGCTGGTGGAACGCAAGGCCGGTCGCCCGCTGATGCGGCTGGTGCTTTGATCGAGATGGTCTGCCCGGATGCCGTTGTCGATCTCACCTTGCGGTTGCAGCGGTAATTTCATACCAGACGGACAAAGTCTTTCTTCTAGGTCAAACGGAGAATTCGCGTGAACCGTGCCCTGCCATTCGTGTTCCTTCTTGCGTTGAGTGCCCCTGCTTTCAGCCAGACCGCCGACAGTCAGGGTGCGAAGCAATTGTCCGACGACTTGTCCCGCTATGTCGGCAAGCAGGCCATCGACAAAGGCATTTTGAAGGTTTCGCTCGAAGGTGGCGCCTACAAGATCGTGTTCGATTTCAAGGCACTTGCCGCATCATTTCCGGACCAGAAACTGCTGAAGTTCGACTTCGCGCCCTATGCCTTGATGGTCAAGCCGCGCAGCGACGGGTCCTGGGATGTCTCCATGGATTTCTCCCAAACCGCCTCCTTCGAGTTCAACGGACCCGAGGGGCTGCAAAGCACTCAGTTTTCGATCAAGGACGGCAAGGGCTCGGGCGTCTACGATCCAAATCTGGCGGCCTTCACCAGCGGCACCAGCTCGATGGCCGGCATGACGATGGCATCGAAGGATGCCAAGCAGCACATGGAAGCCAGCACGGGCGCCGGCATCGCGACCGTTGCCGCGACCAAGTCGGCGACCGGGGGCGTCGATTTCACAACCTCGCAGAAGGTGTCGAGTTTTGTCGAAGCGATCAATTTCGATGACCCCGAGAGCGGGCTGAAATTCCCGGTCACCGTCAGGTCGCCTGAACTGTCGGTCGAAGCCAGCGGCAAGGGCGTGCGGACCAAGCCATTGCTCGATCTCCTGGCATTTGCGGTGGCCAACGAGGACGAGGCGACGCTGAAGGACAACCAGGCGCAGCTCAAATCGCTTCTGCTCGCCGCCTTGCCGCTTTGGCAGCGTATCGACGGGACCTACGGTTTCAAGGATTTTGCGGTGGAAAGCCCGGTCGGCAATTTCGGCGCCACCCAGCTCAGCACCGTGTTCGGCACCGATGGCGTCGCCCAGAACGGCACGATCACGTACGGCATCAAGGCATCGGGGCTGACCGTGCCGACCCAGCTTCTGCCGAGCTGGAGCGTGGGGTTGTTGCCCACCGATGTCGATTTGAACTTTGGCGGCGCCAATATCGATCTCGACAGCATGGCGAAGAAGGCGATCGAAGCCTTTGATCTCAATAAGAATCCACCGCTGTCGGCCGAATTCGGCGAGCAGCTTAAAGTCGACTTCATGGCCAGGATGCCGAAGGTCGTGCTTGGCCACAGCACCGTGAAGAACAAGGACACGGAGATCGCGCTGGAAGGCGAGATGACATTCCTAGGCGAAAAGCCCGAAGGAAGCGTAACCGTCGATGTCGCCGGCTTCGACAAGCTTGTCGAAGGCCTGCAGGAAGCGGCAAAGTCGGAACCGGAGGTTGGCCAATACGTGCCAGTCGCTCTCATGGCGAAGGGCTTTGGCAAGACGCTGCCCGATGGCCGGCTGGAATGGATCGTCAATGCCAAGGCCGATGGCTCGGTCACCGTCAATGGCGTCATGCTGAAGCCCGCCGATCCGGCCGTGGACGACAGCTTGGATGATGGTGACGGCGCCGATGACAGCGGAGACGACAGCGGCGGCGCAGGTGCGAACTGAACCCCTGAAGCTGGAGTTCAGAGCCCCAGCGCGCTTGCGATCTTGGGCGCTGCCTCGTGCCAGTCCTGGACGACGACCACATCGTCCGTCACCGGCGGCAGGAATGCGCGCAGCGAATTGTCGGCCATCAGGTGGAACAGTTCGGCGTCGGCGACCGATTCCCGTACCGACGCCAGATTGTGCGGCTGATCGTCGACGAAAACCACCGGTCGGCCGGCCCTGCCGCGAAGCTTGGCCACTGCCGGTCCTTTGGCCATTTCAGTGGTCAGAAGCGGGTAGCTCAGCCCAAGCGCGTCGAGATGGACGCGACGCACGGCACGGTGCTTGTGCGGCATGGCCGTCAGCAAGATGATTTCCGCGCGGTCGCCAAACCCTGCCAGGGCTTCTGCAGCGCCGTCAGTAATGTTTTGCCAATCGGCTTGCGCGTCAAAGAAATCGGCCAGCAGTGCCGTGACTTCGGGCTGTTCGATCAGGCGGCCGCTAGCGGTCTCTGCTATGTTGCCGGTCAGCCGAAACGAGGCCAGCGTCAGGCCATAGCCGCGCGCCTTGAGGAAATTCGGAAACGGCCGGATGAATTCGAGCACGACATCGTCGACATCGAGGACAAGCAAGGGTCGGTCGTCGGCTACCAGTTCTTCAATCTGGCGCGCGGTTTCCGGATCATCGCTCATATGGAATGCTCGTGGTTGTCGTCGCCCAGCGGCAGCGACCGCAGCGCCTTGCCGACAGCAGCCGGCGGCGTGCCGGTTTCCTCGGCAAAGCGCATCAGCGTCGGCTCGTGGGCAAGAATGAACTGCAGCACACCGGCCATGAATCCCGGTTCGCTGGCGGCTTTGCGGATTGAATGCGCCTCTATGCCGGTGATCGCCAGAAAGCGCGGCAGCAGCTCCGGATCGGAGGCGACGAAGCCCAGGGCCTTCACGGCAATCGATTCCGCTTCTTCACGCATTGACGCTGCGTTTTCCATCACTACCTTCGGTGCGTGGAATGAGTCTCTCCCGCAATAATGGCAAGAGTTGCTGGCGGCAAGCGGTTAGAGCGGCGCCCGAGGTGGAATCCAAACAGCTTTTCGCACGGTGGATTTCCGTTTCGTCAATCATATTGCCGTAAAGTGAAGCAGGGTTTGGTGCGTTCAGACATGGGCGCATGACGGTCGCCTTCGAAGCGGAAGGGCAGCCGGGACGGGAAATCGATGCCGAAGAAGGTTATGATCGTCGAGGACAATGAGCTCAATATGAAGCTCTTTCGGGACCTCATCGAGGCAAGCGGTTACGAGACCGTGCGCACCCGCAACGGTCTGGAAGCGCTCGATCTGGCGCGCCAGCACCGGCCGGATCTGATCCTGATGGATATCCAATTGCCTGAAGTGTCGGGGCTTGAAGTGACCAAATGGCTGAAGGAAGACGACGAGCTGCACGTCATCCCGGTCATTGCGGTGACCGCCTTCGCCATGAAGGGTGACGAGGAACGTATCCGCCAGGGCGGCTGCGAGGCTTATATTTCGAAGCCGATCTCGGTGCCGCGTTTCATCGAAACCATCAAATCCTATCTGGGCGATGCGTGATGTGCCCTTTCAGCCGAGCCGGAGCCTTGTGAAATGACTGCGCGGATCCTCGTCGTCGACGACATCCCTGCCAATGTGCGGCTGCTGGAAGTCCGGCTGCTGGCCGAATATTTCGAAGTGCTGACCGCCACCAACGGGCCGGATGCGATCGAGACCTGCGAGAACGGCAAGGTCGATGTCGTGCTGCTCGACGTGATGATGCCGGACATGGACGGCTTCGAGGTCTGTCGGCGGCTGAAGAGCGATCCGGCGACATCGCACATTCCGGTGGTGATGATCACCGCGCTCGACCAGGTTTCCGACCGCGTCCGCGGGCTCGAGGCCGGCGCCGACGACTTCCTGACCAAGCCGGTCAACGACCTGCAGCTTATGACGCGCGTCAAGAGCCTGGTTCGCCTGAAGTCGCTGACCGACGAGTTGCGGCTGCGCGCCTCGACGACGCGCAACATCGGCATCGAGGAGTTGCTCAGCCGTAATTTCGCATCCGAGGACACGACGCCCAAAGTGCTTTTGATCGACGAACGCAAATCATCCGTCGAGCGCATCCAGAAGATGCTGCGCGACCGGGCCGATCTCGACGTCACACATGATCCGCATGCCGGTTTCTTCCAGGCCGCCGAGACGTCCTATGAATGCGTGATGATCTCGACCGCGTTCGCCGATTTCGATCCGCTGAGGCTCTGTTCGCAGTTGCGCTCGCTCGATCGCACCCGTTTCGTGCCGATCATCCTGCTGGCGGAGGAGGGCGAGGAGGAACGCATCATCCGCGGCCTTGAACTCGGCATCAATGATTATCTGATGCGGCCGATCGACCAGCAGGAGTTGACGGCGCGGCTGCGCACCCAGGTGCGCCGCAAGCGCTACAACGACCAGCTGCGCGCCAGCGTCACCCAGACCATCGAAATGGCGGTGACCGACGGCCTGACGGGGCTGCACAACCGCCGCTATCTAGACAGCCATCTGCAGACGCTGTTCGATCGCGCGGTGGCGCGGCGCCGGCCGCTGTCGGTGATGATCACCGACCTCGACCGCTTCAAGGCGATCAACGACGCGCACGGTCATGACGGGGGCGACGAGGTTCTGCGGGAATTCGCACGACGGCTGCGCAAGAATGTCAGGGGTATCGACCTTGCCTGCCGTTTTGGCGGGGAGGAGTTCGTCGTGGTGATGCCGGACACCGAGGGCGCGGTGGCCGAGAAGGTAGCCGAGCGCATTCGCGCCGAAATCGCCCAGGCGGCTTTCGCCATCGGGCAGGACGGCAAGGCGATCGAAGTCACGGTCAGCGTCGGCGTGTCGTCGGTGCTGAAGGGGGTGGACACGGTCGCGGCGCTGATGAAGCGTGCCGATCTCGCGCTCTACGAAGCCAAAAGCGGCGGCCGAAATCGCGTCGTCGCCAAGGCGGCGTAGCGATCCAGCCCCGATTATCCTGTCAACCTGACAGGGTTACCCGTTTACCTTAATCCAAGCGATTCGCGAGCCTTGGTTAAGAAACTGTTGATTTTCATAAACTCTTGCGCAACTGTGCAGGCCTAGACGAAGCCGGCACGAGGATAGAAAGCCGGCTCCGATCCTGGGAATACCCCATGATGCTCAGGTCCGCCGCATCTCCTGGGTCCGTGGGGTCGGCCGGCCGGCGCTGGCACATAGTGGCCTCCTCGTACCGCTGCCAAACGCCGACCGGCCCCCTTTTCTCCGAAAGAACATTAGAACTCCGTGCCAAAGCACGGAGGAATCTGCGTTTTTGCACGTGAAATCGGAATACCCGTTTTAGCCGTTCCTACACAGTTTCGCTGTGAGGGCAGCCAACGATGAGGGGGAAGAGCACCCCTTCCATTTCATACATATGGCGCGCAAGAGGCTTGCGGCAAGACCCGGCTCCTCCCGTAAAACCGCGACCCAAGCCAGGGTGCGGAAAACGGGAGTTACGATAATGATTTCAGATCATGCGGTTGTGATCGCCGGGGGTGGTCCGACGGGATTGATGCTGGCGGGCGAACTGGCGTTGGCAGGCGTCGACGTTGCCATTGTCGAAAGGCGGCCGGATCAGAAGCTTGCCGGCCTGCGCGCGGGCGGCCTGCATGCGCGCACCCTTGAGGTGCTCGACCAGCGCGGAATTGCGGATCGGTTCCTCTCGGAGGGCCAAGTGAGCCCGGCCGTGGGTTTTCACATGATCCGCCTGGACATCAGCGACTTCCGAACCCGGCACAATTATCTGCTGGCACTGCGGCAAAACCACATCGAGCACATCCTGGCCGACTGGGTCGGCGAGTTGAAGGTACCGATCTATCGCGGACACGAGGTTACGAGGTTTACGCAGGACGACAGCGGCGTCGACGTCGAACTGTCCACCGGTCACCGCCTGAGGGCCGCATATCTGGTCGGCTGCGACGGAGGCCGCAGCACCATTCGCAAGGCGACCGGTATCGAGTTCGCCGGATGGGATCCGACGATGAGCTGGATGATTGCCGAGGTCGAAATGTCGGAAGAACCGGCATGGGGCTTCCGCAGCAACGCCTCCGGAATTCATGCCCTGGGCAAGATCGAGGGCGGCAAGAAGGTTGGCGTCGTGCTGACGGAACCATGCCTGGAGGCGCGCGGCGACCCGACCCTGCGCGAGCTCAGCGAGGCGCTGACTGCCATCTACGGCACCGACTTCGGGGTCCACAGCCCGACCTGGCTCTCCCGCTTCACCGACATGACGCGCCAGGCTGCCGCATATCGCGACAGGCGCGTGCTGCTGGCGGGTGATGCCGCGCACATCCATCCGCCGATGGGTGGGCAGGGCCTCAATATCGGCGTGCAGGATGCGGTGAACCTTGGATGGAAGCTGGCCCAAGTCATCAAGGGGATATCGCCGGAAAGCCTGCTCGACAGCTATCACGCCGAGCGTCATCCGGTTGCCGCCCGCGTGTTGCGCAATACGATGGCGCAGGTCGCGCTTCGCCGCACGGATGACCGCAGCAAGGCCTTGGCCGACACTGTTGCCGAGTTGCTCGGCATGGATGAAGCCCGCAAGAAAATCGCCGCGGAGATGTCTGGTTTGGGTGTCCATTACGATCTTGGCGAGGGGCATCCACTGCTTGGGCGGCGAATGCCCGATCTCGATCTGACCACCGCCGGCGGGCCGTTGCGGGTCTTCACCTTGCTGCACGACGCGCGGCCCGTGCTGCTCAACTTCGGTGAGCCCGGCAGGCTGATCTCGCGCCCTGGGCTGATCGGGTCCGGCAGATCGACGCCGGTTACGCCGGTATCTGGGACCTCCCGGTGCTCGGGAGGGTCGCCGCGCCCGGCGCCGTCTTGATCCGGCCCGATGGTTATGTGGCTTGGGCCGGGGCGGGAACCCAACAGGGGCTGGTGGACGCGCTGACCACCTGGTTCGGGTCGCCTGCTGCCTCAGATTAGCAGATACGATCGAAGCGCGATCGCGCGACCGCCTTGAAAGTATTGCGTCGCTCCCTCCGACAGGGCTCCTGACAGCTGGTTGACAGGAGTTTTCTTCTGTGCAGAAATTGGTTGGACCATTGGACCACTTGGAGGAAATGTGGACCAGAACAGCCTGCCACCCATCCAGACCTCGGCTCGCGACGACGCCGTGTTGAAGGCGTTGGTGGGATTTGTTCGCGCCGAAGCCCTGCAGCCGGGTGAGAGACTTCCAACCGAACGCATTCTGGCCGAGCGGCTGAAGGTCAGCCGCAACACCGTGCGCGAGGCACTGACGCGCTGGGAAGGGCTCGGCCTCGTCGAGAGGCGCCAGGGCAGCGGCACCTATCTCAAGGCGGCTGTTTCACACGATATGCTGCACATGCCGCTGACGCTGGCGGGCGGCAATGATTTCACCAGCCTGATGCAGACGATGGAGATCCGCCGCGCACTGGAGGCGGAGGCCGCAGCTCTTTGCGCCGAACGCGCCAGCCAGGCAGATATCGCCGAAATCGCACGCAAGCTCGACATCATGGAGCAGGCGTTCCGCACACGCGACGGCATGTCGTCGGAAGAGGATTGGGAGTTCCACCAGGCGATCTACCGGGCCTCGGGTAATCCGCTGTTCGAGCAGATCATCGCCGCCATGTACGAGTTGTTCCACCGCTTCTGGGAGCATCCGCTCGGCGTGCGCGACTTCGGCCACGCCAGCTTTCCCTATCACCGCACCATCTACGAACGCATCGCCGCGCGCGACCCGCAAGGCGCACGCGCCGAGGCGCTCAAGCTGATCGCCACCGTCGAAGACGATCTCAAGCGCGGTGCGGCCAAACTCAAACTTTCGAGCCAGACATGAACGAGCATCCAACAGGTTTCGATCACGACTATCTTGCCGAGGCCGCGACACTCTTGGCGCATGACGAACCGTTCCCTGGCGGCGCGGTGGTGCCGCCGATCTACCAGACCTCGCTGTTCACCTTCGCCAATTATGCCGAGATGGCCGATACCTTTGCCGGGAAACGAAAGCAGCCGATCTATTCGCGTGGCGACAATCCGACGGTGATGGAGTTCGAGGCGCGCGTGGCAGCGCTTGAGGGCGCAGAAGCTGCACGCGGCTTTTCCAGCGGCATGGCGGCGATCAGCGCCACGGTGCTTGCGTTCGTTGGGGCAGGCGAGCGCATCGTGGCGGTGCGCAATTGCTATGGCGATGCCTACCGGCTGTTCGAGCGGCTGTTGCCTCGGCTCAACATCAAGGTCGACTATGTCGACGGCTCCGACCCGGATGCGGTCGCGGCGGCACTTCCCGGCGCCAAGCTGCTCTACCTGGAAAGCCCGACCTCGATGATGTTCGAGCTGCAGGACATCGCGCATCTGACACGGCTGGCCAAGGAACAGGGCATCGTCACCACCATCGACAATTCCTGGGCGACGCCGGTGTTCCAGAAGCCGATCGCGCATGGCGTCGACCTGGTGCTGCATTCGGCCTCGAAATACCTTGGCGGCCACAGCGACACCGTCGCTGGCGTCGTCGCGGGTTCGGCCGCTCATATCAAGCACATCAACGAGCAGACCTATTCCTATCTCGGCGGCAAGCTGTCGCCATTCGAAGCCTGGCTGTTGCTGCGCGGCTTGCGCACGCTGCCGCTGCGCCTGCCGCACCACATGAAGAGCGGCCTGACCATCGCCGAACGGCTGAAGGCGCATGCCAATGTCGAGCGCGTCAACCATCCTGTCTATTCGAACCATCCGGGCAAGGCGACACTGGCCGGCTATGCCGGTCTGTTCTCCTTCGAGGTGACGGACGAGATCGACATCCCCGTCTTCGTCGATGCGATGAAATATTTCCGCATCGGCGTCAGCTGGGGCGGGCATGAAAGCCTGGTCGTGCCGGCCAAGGCGTCGCTGGAGCAGACGCCTGGCCTGAATTCGATGGCGCGCTTCGGCGTCAGCCCCCGAACCATCCGCTTCAATGTCGGATTGGAGAGTGTCGAAGACCTGTGGGCGGATGTCGCCCAAGCCTTCGAAAAAGCCAGAAAATAACAAGCGGGTTCAAAATGGGAGTCTTGAACATGAAAAAACTGACCGTCATGCTTGCCACCGTTGCGGGACTGGCGATTTCCGCCGGAAATGCCGTGGCCGATTCGACCCTGAAAATGGTCGAAGTCATCACCAGCCCGCCACGCACCGAGTTCCTGAAAAAGCAGATCGCCGAGTTCGAAACAGCCAATCCGGGCATCAAGGTCGAGCTGATCTCGCTGCCCTGGGGCCAGGCCTTCGAGAAATTCCTGACCATGGTGCAGGCCGGCGATACGCCCGACATCGTCGAAATGCCGGAACGCTGGATGGGCCTCTATGCCAACAACGCCCAACTCGAGGATCTTGGCCCCTATATGGCCAAATGGGACGACGCCAAAACGCTGGGCGACCGCGCCAAGCAGTTCGGCTCGACCGTCAACAACACCCAGTTCATGATCCCTTACGGCTACTATGTGAACGCGCTGTTCTGGAACAAGAAACTGTTCAAGGAAGCCGGCCTCGATGGTCCGCCGGCGACGCTCGATGATTTCATCGCCGACGCCAAGAAAATCTCTGCGTTGCCGGGCAAATATGGCTACTGCCTGCGCGGCGGGCCGGGCGCTTTCAACGGCATGCACATGTTCATGAACATTGCCGCCGGCAAGGGCGGCTACTTCAACGAGGATGGCACCTCGACCATCAACGAAGAAGGCTCGGTCAAGGGCCTGCAGATGCTGGCCGACATGTACAAGGACGGACTGGCGCCGAAGGATGCGGTGAGCTGGGGTTTCAACGAAACGGTCACCGGCTTCTATTCCGGCACCTGTGCCATGCTCAACCAGGATCCGGACGCGCTGCTCGGCATCGCCGACAAGATGAGCGCCGACGACTTCGCCGTGGCGCCTTTGCCGGTCGGGCCGAGCGGCAAGTCCTATCCGACGCTGGGTTATGCCGGCTGGGCGATGTTTGCCAACTCGCAGCACAAGGACGACGCCTGGAAGCTGATGGCGACGCTGCTGTCGCCGAAGGACAATCTGCAATGGGCCAAGGAAGTCGGCGTCGTCCCGATCCACAACGGCGCCGACCAGGATCCCCATTTCAAGACCGAGCAGTTCAAGGGCTGGTTCACGGAGCTGAGCGACAGCTCCAAATATGAAATGGTGACGCCGCCGACACATCTGGAAAACCTTGGCAACTTCGTCGACCAGGTGGCGATCAAGAATTTTCAGGAAGTGCTGCTTGGCCAGAAGACGGCCAAGGACGTCGCCGACCAGTGGGCTGCCTTCCTGACTAAGGAACAGCAGGATTGGCTGGCGAAGAACAAGAAGTAGCTCTTCTTTCCTTCTCCCCGTTCACGGGGAGCAGGTGTCACGAAATGACGGATGAGGGCAGCACTAGCTTCTGCCAGGTTAGCGCTGCCCCTCATCTGTCTACGGCATCTTCTCCCAGTTTCACGGGGAGAAGGACGCTCTCCGCCAGCCGACGTTCCAGGAGTGACCCCTAAACCAATGACCTATGCCGTGTCCGAAATACGATCCGCCGGCCAGCCGCGCCGCAAGCGGTTATCCCACGCCGCAATCGAGCCATGGCTCTATCTCAGCCCGGCGATCATCCTGCTGGTCGTGGTGCTTCTGGTGCCGCTGGTCATCGGCATCAGCTACTCCTTCCGCAAATTCTCGGCGTTCAAGTCCGAATATGTCGGGCTTGGGCAGTATCAGGCGATGCTGTCGGATCAGGTGCTGGGGCAGGCGCTGGTCAACACGTTGTGGTGGACCGTCGCCAGTCTGTTTTTCCAGTTCTTCCTTGGCCTCGGCCTGGCGCTGCTGCTCGACAAGCCATTTCGCGGCCGCAAGGCCGTGCAAGCCCTGGTGTTCCTGCCCTGGGCGGTGCCGTCCTTCTTGTCGGGCCTGACCTGGGCCTGGCTGTTCAATCCCATCATCGGCCCATTGCCGCACTGGTTGTTTGCGTTGGGGCTGAAAGCCCAGCCGACCAATGTGCTTTCCGATCCCTCAACCGCCATGTGGGGGCCGATCGTCGCCAACATCTGGTTCGGCATTCCGTTCTTCGCCATCACGCTCTTGGCGGCGCTGAAATCCATTCCGTCGGAACTGCATGAGGCAGCGGCCATCGACGGCGCTTCGCCTTGGCAGCGCTTCACCAAGGTGACGCTGCCGTTTCTGGCGCCGACCATCGCCATCACCGTGATGTTGCGCACCATCTGGATCGCCACCTTCGCCGACCTGATCTTTGTCATGACGGAGGGCGGGCCAGCCGGCTCGACCAACACGGTGCCGGTCTACATCTATGTCAGCGCCTTCAAATCGCTGGACAAGGGCTATGCCTCGGCGGTGGCGGTGCTACTTCTCGTCCTGCTCATTGCTTATGCGATTGCGCTGATCGGTATCCGCCGCACCCTGGTGAGGCACGTCTGATGATCGCAGGACGCTCAACCTCGCAGCGCTTCTTCGGCGGCATCGGCCTCTACGCGGCAATCGCGGCTTACGTGCTCTTTGCCTTGTTCCCGATCTACTGGACGCTAAAAATCTCGGTCACGCCGGAGCGGCTTCTCTATTCCGAAGGCATCACCTTCTGGCCGTCGCACATGACGCTGCAGAATTTCGTCACCGTGCTCGAGACGACCGATTTCCCGCGGTATTTCCTCAACAGCGTCATCGTCTCGGTCTCGACGGCGGCACTGGTGACGATCATCGCCACGCTCGCCGGCTATTCCATGTCGCGCTTCACCTTTCGCGGCAAGGCAGCACTGGCGCTGATGTTGCTTTTGACCCAGACCTTTCCGCTGGTGATGGTCATTCCGCCGATCTACCGCGTGATGGGGCAGATCGGCCTGATCAACAGCCTGACCGGGCTGATCATCATCTACACCGCCTTCAACACGGCCTTTGCCACCTTCCTGATGCAGTCGTTCTTCGACGGCATTCCGAAGGATCTGGAGGAAGCGGCGATGATCGACGGCTGCACCCGCGCGCAGGCGATGCGCAAGGTGATCGTGCCGCTGACGCTGCCAGGCATGGGCGCGACGCTCGGCTTCGTCTTCACTGCAGCCTGGAGCGAGCTATTGTTCGCGCTGATGCTGATTTCCAGTGACGACCAGAAGACCTTCGCTGTCGGCCTGCTCACCTTCATCGGCAAGTTCGCCGTCGATTGGGGGCAGATGATGGCGGCGTCCATCCTGGCGCTGATCCCGGTCTGCATCTTCTTCGCCTTCCTGCAACGCTATCTCGTCACCGGCCTCACCGCCGGCGCCGTCAAAGGATAGATCGATGGCCTCTGTTACGCTCGAAAAGGTCCGCAAGGACTATGGCGCCGTCCGCGTCCTGCACGCGGTCGACCTTGAAATCGCCGATGGCGAGTTCGTCGTCCTGGTCGGCCCGTCAGGCTGCGGCAAGTCCACGCTTTTGCGCATGATCGCCGGGCTGGAGGAGGCTTCCGGCGGCGAGATCCGCATCGGCGAGCGGCTGGTCAATGACGTGGCACCCAAGGACCGTGACATCGCCATGGTGTTCCAGTCCTACGCGCTTTATCCGCACATGGACGTGTCGAAGAACATGGGCTTCAGCCTGCTGCTGAAGAAGGCGGAGAAAACGACGATCGAGACCAGGGTGGACGGCGCCGCCAAGCGGCTCGGGCTCGACACATTCCTGCAGCGCCTGCCGCGGCAACTGTCTGGCGGCCAGCGCCAGCGCGTCGCCATGGGCCGGGCGATCGTGCGCGACCCCAAGGTCTTCCTGTTCGACGAGCCGCTGTCGAACCTCGACGCCAAGCTGCGCGTCCATATGCGCGCCGAAATCAAGGCGCTGCACCAGCAACTGAAGACGACATCGGTTTATGTTACACACGACCAGATCGAGGCCATGACCATGGCCGACCGGATCGTCGTCATGCATGACGGGCTGATCCAGCAGGTCGGCGCGCCGCTCGATCTCTATGATCGGCCGGCCAACATGTTCGTCGCCGGTTTCATCGGCTCACCCGGCATGAATTTCCTGCCGGCGACGGTTCGCAAGGGCGTTACCCCGCAGGCCGTGCTGACCGATGGCCAGGCGCTGAGGCTGCCGGAAGGCCTGCCGCTCAAGGATGGCGACGCAATCACCGTCGGTTTGCGGCCTGAGCATATCAAATTGGCGGACGACGGCGCGTTGAAGGGCGAGGTGGGGGTGGTCGAGCCGCTCGGGCTTTCGACGCAGTTCTACGTCAAGCTGGCCAGCCAGCAGCTTTGCGTCTTTGCCATGGGCCGTGCCGGCGTGAAGCCCGGCGACGAGGTACGGTTGGCGGCCGAACCACACCAGCTGCATCTATTCGATCCGAAGAGCGGTGAGCGCATCGGCTGAGGGGACTCAGCCAGGGCGGATGCGGGCAGCCGGATCAGGCCGCTATCGGGCGGGAATACACGGTAACGCTACATTTCAATTGGATAAAATAGCGGAACGTCCAAGAGACATTTCCGGAACCTAACAGGACCAGTCGGACCTTTGCGTGTAGGGCACAAGACCTTAGTCCCGCCGTCTTCTCAAAAAACGGAGGTTATTTCGCCACGAACTAGGCCGCCGTCGGAGCTAGTCAACACCGACGGCGGCACCTGCAATATGGGTGAGTGGGTTGTGTGCGGCTATGGTGTGATCGCGGAAGGGTGATTGTAAATCGCTAACCGCGAGGGCTTCTTTTAGACAGCGGCGAGCTGTCCAACGGGTTCTCAGCCGACTTGGCCGATCGCCGCTCCTTCAGCCACAGGGACTTCTTTCTCCTTGCCAGGTTCTCGTCTCGAACGCTGTCTTCGGCGGTCACTCCGCCATGCATCGCGGCAATCACGTAGTCGGCTCTGTTGGTTCGAAAGTCGCCTTTTTGTACGGACATCGTTTTCTCCCAGTGCGAGGCATTTCCCCCCTTTTTGCCTGACGCTGAAACTAACTGCCTATCCGTGGTGCAAGTCTACCAATCGGCGATTGTATTAAAACGATACACTCAGCAGGTATGGTGATGGCGCGATCGCACGAGAGGAGCCCATGCCGGCGGGGCTTCTTCATTGACCCGGTTGTGATCCTTGCGGGGGTGCCGCGGCGGGAGGGGCCGGAGCCTGCGGTGCGGGTTCCGTGGAAGGCGGGGCGGGGCTGTCAGGCTGAGGTGCAGGCTGTGCGGCCTCTTCCTCAGTCAGAACCTGGTCAGTCCTGGCCTTGATCTCATCGGCCGTCTGCTGGCTTATCAGCCCGTGGCTGACGGCGAAACCAGCAGCCAGAGCGACAAGGGCTGCAATGATTGCAGCTTTCAACTTCTTCGACATCCATAGGCGCCTTGTTCGTGACACCCAACCCACGGCCAAGGGTGCCGCAACCATGGCGAAGGGTCAATCCTTTGGCTGGAGTCTCTGCTCGGATGCAACGAAATCAATTGGCTACAAACGAAAAACGCCGCCCATTGGGCGGCGTTTCGGCATTGCAGCGGGAAACCCAGATTACTTGATCTTGGTTTCCTTGAATTCGACGTGCTTCTTGGCGACCGGGTCGTACTTGCGGAACGACAGCTTGTCGGTCTTGGTGCGGCTGTTCTTGCTGGTCACGTAGAAGAAACCGGTGTCGGCGGTCGACAGAAGCTTGATCTTGATGTTTGCGGCTTTAGCCATGATATCAGTCCGTTTGTTCGTGGGGTTTTGGCCGCTGGAGCACGGGGAAACACCCGGACGCGGGAAACTTAGCGCGACACATAAAGAACGCGCCCGGAAAGTCAAGCCCGGCAAGCCTCGTGCGATCCGCCTGAGCCTGCTGGTGAACGGAAATCATGCGGTTTCTGTCGCCGGTGCAGCAACCTTCTTCCAGTCTCCGGTCGTGTTCCACCAGCGATTCGGATTGGCGCGGTCGTCCAGCCCCTTGGAACGGCTGGCGAGAATCGGTTGAATGCGGATCACCGGTTCCTGATAGGAATGTGCTTGGAAAATCGCCTCGACGACACGAGCGGCCAGCGCCTGATCGTCCGGCAGTTCGAAGGAAACCTCGACCGTGCCGGGCCGCCGCCTCAATTCGGTTTCGGCGCCGGCGGCCGCACCGTCAAGCGGCCTATAGCGTTCGATGCCGTGCGCCGACTGATAGGCATTGCGGTCATACTTGCCCATGGCCAGCGGCGCAATCGCCACCACGGCATCCATGATGCGGTCGACGTCGGCGGCCGGAGCCTGGAACGTTACGAGCAGAAGCAGTGTCATTCGTAGCGATGTGGTTTCAAAGCCGCTGTCGATCATGGAAATGTCCTCGAGTGTTTTGGGACACCTTTTTAGCCCTGTGCTCCTGACACGGTTCTGTCAGCAGCCTGTCACCGTGCCGTGCCAAATGCAGGGCTGGCCGCAGTCGCGCTACAGCAGGATCTTGCGAACCAACCTGACGGCGACCAAAGCGATATAGGCCGCGAAGAACAGGCCGAGCGACCAGCCGAAGCCGGACGGGCCGAACGCATCCATGCCGATGCCGATCGCCTGCGGGCCGAGCACCATGCCGACGCCGTAGCACAGCACGAAGGCGGCGTTGGCCGACGCCAGTTCATGGCCGGAAAGCTGCGAGCCGAGATGGGCGAGGCCGATCGTGTACATGGCAGCGACGACGCCGCCCCAGACGAACAGAAGCGCGGCCATCAGATGCCAATTCTGGGCGAAGAAGGGCATGAAGACGGTGCCGATAAGACCGACCGTGGCGCAGGCAATCAGCAGGTAGCGGCGATCGCTGACGCGGTCGCTGATCATGCCGATCGGGATCTGCAACAACACATTGCCGAGGCCGATCATGGTCAGGAGAAGTGCTGCATCGGCTTCGGAATAGCCGATTCGGCTGCCATAGATCGGGAACAGCGCAAAGCCGCCGGTTTCCACCGCGCCGAACACCAGCACGGCAGCGGTCGCCGACGGCACCAGCCAGATGTAGCGCAGGAAATTGCTGGTTTCGCCATCCGAGGCGATCGACGGGCTCTCGTTGCGTGCTGCCAGCACGGGTATGGCCGCCAGCGTCACCAACGCGATGATGACGCCGAACGGCCTGAAGCCGGAACTGCCGAGATGGGCGAACAGCCATGGTCCGGCGGCAAAGCCGAGCGACAGGACAGTGGCATAAATGCCCAGGACAAGGCCGCGTCGGTGCGGCGGCGCCGAGGTGCTGATCCAGAATTCGGACAGGATGAACAGCACCGTCAGCGCAATGTGCAGCACGATGCGCAGCGGAAACCACATCCAGAAATCGGGTGCGAAATGAAAGCCGACAAAGGCCAGCGCGCCGGCGGCGATCATGGCGATCATTGTCCAGGCAACGCCGAAGCGCATGGCGAGCGGGGTCGCCAGCGGCGCTCCGGCGATCGAGGCGAGGCCGGCGACGGCGGTGTTGAGGCCGATCATCGAAGCCGAATGGCCGCGCGTTTCGAGGATGACGCTGAGCAATGGCATGCCAAGGCCGATGGCGATGCCGACGACGCTGATCGACGAGATCGCCGCCACCATCGGCAGCCAGTGTACGCGTTCGTCGCCCTGTGGTTGAGTATCGACCGTCATGGGATGCTGAATACTCTGCCTGTTTGATCTTACGCAATTCCGGGCGGAAAACCGCGTCACACTTTTCCTGGAATTGCTCTAGAGAAGTTCGCGGGTGAAGCGGCTGCGGACAAGCCGGTAGAAGGGCACGGGGCCGCCTGGACGCAACAGCGGGTCATGGGCGAGGCGCTTTTCCAGCTCGCCCAGGATCATTCGGGTGATGTCGGGTATGTCGGCTTCCCTGGCCTTGGCAAGCGGCAGCCAGACCAGCTCTTCCAGTTCGTTGGTCGGACCGCCACCGGGCAGTTCGACCGCGACGTCATCACGCCAGGCGCTGAAGAAGCGGGTGTCGAAGCGGCGCACCCGGTTGGGCGGCGTGATCGCGCGCGCGACGAAGCGCAGCATGTCCAGCGAGGGTTGCACGCCGTGTTCGGCAAAACCCTGCCAGTCGGACCTGGAGGTTGCGAAGGCACCCTTGCGGCCGATCAGCAGCCCGGCTTCCTCATAGGTTTCGCGGATGGCCGACAGGGCGATGGCGCGGGCTCGTGCGGCGCTTGTGCGCCCTGGCCCGGCGATCAGCCTGGCTTCCTGCTCCGGATGCAGGGCGGCGACGACCGGTATGCGGCTGTCGGCCGGATCGGTGCGGCCGCCGGGAAAGACGAACTTGCCCGGCATGAAGGCGTGGCCGGCATGACGGCGACCCATCAGAACCAGCACGTCATCGTCCTTGCGGTCGAGCAGGATGAGGGTTGCCGCGTCGCGCGGGCGGATTGGCCGGTCGCTATGAGCGACCATGCTCCGCTCGATCTTGTCGACTTCCGCCTTGGTCATACCGTCCATGCGCAGGACCTAGCGGAAACTTCTGGCAAGCGAAAGTGGCCTTTCACGGTCGGTATGTTGCGCCAGGCAGCATTCCTGGCTGCGGCCTAGGCTCCGGGATGCGGCTCGATCACGTCGTGCTCGCCGCCGAAGCCGTGCATATAGAAGGCCCATTGCAGTCCGATGACAGCACCCTTGATCGGCTGCAGCAGCGCAACCGACAAAAGGATGGTCAGCGGCACCCAGATGGCGATGTGCTGCCATGTGGACAGCGTCGACGTCGCCTCAACGCCCATGAAGGCGCCCAGCACGATATGGCCGACGATGACGATGACGAGATAGGCGGGCAGGTCGTCGGCCCGGTGGTGATGCAATTCCTCGCCACAGACACTGCATGTGTCGACGGTCTTGGTGAAAGCGCGAAACAGCTTGCCTTCGCCGCAATGCGGGCAGCGGCCGAGCAGGCCGCGCTTCATCGCCGTCCACAGCGGGCGCGTGGTCCGGCCCGAGTGATGTTCTCCGCCGAAAACCTGTTCTTCCATGGCTGTTGTCATCATCGTCTCCTGCCGCGCGAACCCGGTCGCGATTGCGACGCGCGGGCGCGGCCCTTGGCCTTGTGAAACGACCGTTTGGAGCCCGGCAGAGGCTTCGGGTCGGTCAACATCTCGAAGCGCATCGCCCCGGCCATCGGCGCCACCTCGATGAGTCGGACCTCGACACGGTCCGCGAGCTGATAACCTTTGCCCGAGCGTTCTCCGAACAGGGAGCGGGCCGTTTCATCGTATATATAGTAATCGCCGCCCAGAGTTGACACCGGGATGAAACCATCCGCGCCGTACTGCGGCAATTGGACAAATAGTCCTGACTTGGTGACGCCGGAGATGCGGGCATCGAACCGGTCGTCGACGCGTTCGGCGAGATAGCTGGCGATCAGACGGTCGACCGTGTCCCGCTCGGCCGCCATTGCGCGGCGTTCCGTGCCGGAAATCAGCACGGCGACATCTTCGAGCCGTGCCGCTTCGTCCTGCGTCAGTCCGCCCGGACCCAATCCGAGTGCGGCAATTAGTCCGCGATGCACGATCAAATCGGCATAGCGGCGGATCGGTGAGGTGAAATGGGCGTAGCGGCGGAGGTTGAGACCGAAATGGCCGATGTTCTTTGGCGAGTATTCGGCTTGGCTCTGCGAGCGCAGAACCACTTCGTTGACCAGGCCTTCATTGTCGGCGCCGCGCACGCGCTCCAAAATGCCGTTGAACTGGCTTGGCTGCATCTGCGCGCCGCGCGCAAGTGACAGGCCCAATGTCTGCAGGAACTCGCGCAGCGATTCCTGTTTGGCCAGCGATGGCGCGTCATGGACGCGATAGACCAGTTCCTGTTTCTTCGCCTCGAGCGTTTCGGCCGCCGCGACATTGGCCTGGATCATGAATTCTTCGATGAGCTTGTGGGCATCGAGCCGGTCCGGCACGATGACGCGATCGACGGTGCCGTCCGGCTTTAGCACGATCTTGCGCTCCGGCAGGTCGAGTTCGAGCGGCTGGCGGCCATCGCGGCCGCGCTTCAGGATCGCATAGGCGTCCCACAGTGGCTTCAGCACGGTTTTGAGGATAGGGCCTGTCTTGTCGTCCGGCGCGCCCTCGATCGCCGCCTGAGCCTGCTGGTAGGCGAGCTTTGCCGCCGACTTCATCATGACGCGATGGAAGGAGTGCCTGAGCTTGCGGCCCTCGGCCGAAAAAACCATGCGCACTGCCAATGCCGGCCGGTCCTGGCCCTCGCGCAGCGAGCAGAGATCGTTGGAGATGCGCTCGGGCAGCATCGGCACGACGCGATCCGGGAAATACACCGAATTGCCGCGCTTCAGCGCTTCGCGGTCGAGTGCCGTGCCGTAGCGCACATAGGCGGCGACGTCGGCGATGGCGACAGTGGCGACCACGCCGCCCGGGTTCTTCTCGTCGAGATCCGGCGTGGCGAAGACGGCGTCGTCATGATCCTTGGCGTCGGCCGGATCGATGGTGATCAACGGCAGGTCGCGCCAATCCTCGCGGTGATCCAGCGTCGCGGGTTTGACCGCTTCGGATTCTGCGATGACGTCGGCCGGGAAGATATGCGGAATGTCGTGTGCGTGGATGGCGATCATCGAGACCGCCTTTTCGCTGGTCAGCGAACCCAGCACGTTGAGCACCTTGGCTCTCGGCAGCCCATAGCGGGAAGCCCGCGCGGGCTCGACCTCGACCAGGTCGCCGTTCTTGGCGCCGTTCTGGAATTCCTTGTCGACGATCAGTTCGGGCTGGCGCCGTTCCACCGGCTCGATGCGGAAGGTGCCGTCCTGCAAGATGCGAAAGACACCGAGCACGGCATCGGTGCGTTTTTCGAAAATCTTCACCACCCGCCCGGTGTAGGCGGGGCCGCCCAGGGCAACGTTCGTCTCGTCGGCCGGAAAGGTCTTGGCCAGCACGCGGTCGCCAATGCCGGGCGCCGGTCCACTGCCACTGCGCGACAGGCGGATGGAAACGATGGGCGGCGGTCCATTGGCCGTGTGTTCGGTAGGACGCGCCAAGAGCACGCCATCGGCATCACGGTCAAAAATATCGAGGACCGTGACATGGGGCAGGGCGCCGACGCGGGCCAACCCCTTGCGCTCCTTGGTAAGGACGCCTTCGTCCTGCAAGTCGCGCAAAATGTCCTTCAGCCAGATGCGATCGTCGCCGCGCAGCGCGAACGCCTTTGCGATGTCGCGTTTGCCGGCGCGATCGGGATTTTCGGCGATGTAGCGCAGGATTTCGTCACGCGACGGCCGGTAGTCGTCCTTGACCTTGGCCCTGGTGTCGGCGGTGCGCGGATCGCCGTGGGTTCTGCCGGTGATCTTGCGCGCCACGCTGCCCTATCCTTTTTTCTTCGCGGCCGGCTTCTTCGCAGCCGGCTTCTTGGCGGCTACTTTCTTGGTTGCCGGGGCCTTGGCCGCCGCTGCCTTGCGGAACGGCTTCTTGCCGCCGCCGCCCTTGGCTTCCTTCTCGGCAATCAGCGCCAGCGCGTCCTCGATGGTCACCGACTGTGGATCCCTGCCCTTGGGCAGGGTGGCGTTGACCTTGCCGAAATTCACGTAAGGTCCGTATTTGCCGTCGCGCACGACGATCTTGCCGCCGCCATCGGGATGGTCGCCAAGCTCCTTGAGCGCAGCGGCAGTGCCGCCATTGCGTCCGCCCTTGCCCTTCAACTGCTTCTCGGCGATCACCGACACGGCGCGGTTGAGGCCGATCGAGAACACGTCCTCGATGCTCTCGAGATTGGCATAGGTGCCGTCATGCAGCACGAACGGACCGTAGCGGCCGAGCCCGGCCGAGATCATCTTGGCCGTTTCCGGATGCTGGCCGACATCGCGGGGTAGCGACAGCAGCGCCAGCGCCTTTTCGTGATCGATCGATTCTGCCGTCCAGCCCTTGGGCAGGCTGGAGCGCTTGGCTTCCTTGCCGTCGCCGCGCTGCAGGTAGGGGCCGAAGCGGCCGCTCCGCAGCGTGATTTCCTCTGACGTGTAGGGATCCTTACCGATGACCTTGGTGCCGTCCTCGCCGCCGCCATTCTCGCCATTCGGATTGGCGGCGTCGCCGAGCTGGCGGGTGAAGGAGCATTCGGGATAGTTGGAGCAACCGACGAAGGCGCCGAACTTGCCGAGTTTCAGCGACAGATTGCCGGTGCCGCATTTCGGGCAGATGCGCGGGTTCGAACCGTCTTCGCGCGCGGGAAACACCAGCGGCGCCAGTTCCTCATTGAGCGCGTCGAGCACGTCGGTGACGCGCAGTTCCTTGATGTCGGCGACGGCACCGGAAAAATCCTTCCAGAAATCGCGCAGCACGTCCTTCCAGGCGAGCTTGCCGTCCGAGATCTCGTCGAGCTTTTCCTCGAGGGACGCGGTGAAGTCGTACTCGACATAGCGCTTGAAGAAGCTTTCGAGGAAGGCCGACAGCAGCCGGCCCTTGGCCTGCGGCACCAGCCGGCGCTTGTCGATGGTGACATAGTCGCGGTCTTCGAGCGTCTTCAGGATCGCCGTATAGGTGGAAGGCCGACCGATGCCGAGTTCTTCCAGCTTCTTGATCAGCGACGCCTCGGAATAGCGCGGCGGCGGCTCGGTGGTGTGCTGGGTGGCATTGATCGCCTGGCGGGCAAGCTGCTCGCCGGCGCGGATTTCGGGCAGGCGACGATTTTCCTCGTCTTCCGTATCGTCGTCCTTCTGGTCGGTGTAGGCGGCAATGAAGCCGTCGAAGCGAACGACCGAGCCGACGGCGCGAAGCTCGGCGGTGCGCGATCCATTGACCGCTTCGATCTCGGCGGTGGTGCGCTCGATCTCGGCCGACTGCATCTGGCTGGCGATGGCGCGCTTCCAGATCAGCTCATAGAGCCGCATCTGGTCGGAATCGAGATATTGCCTGACCGATGCCGGCGTGCGCATGAAATCCGTCGGGCGGATCGCCTCGTGCGCTTCCTGGGCGTTCTTGGCCTTGGCCGTATACTGGCGCGGCTTTTCCGGCAGGTATTTTGCGCCGAATTCCTTGGTAATGGCGTCGCGTGCGGCGTCGATCGCCTCGGGTGCCATCTGCACGCCGTCGGTTCGCATATAGGTGATGAGACCTGTGGTCTCGCCGCCGATCTCCATGCCTTCATAGAGGCGTTGCGCCACCTGCATGGTGCGGCTGGCCGAGAAGCCGAGACCTGACGAAGCGGCCTGCTGCAGGGTCGAAGTGGTGAAGGGCGGGCCGGGATTGCGCTTGGTCGGCTTGGCTTCCACCGACACCGCCTTGAAGGTTGCGCCATCAAGCATCGACTTGATGTCGTCGGCCTGCGCCTTGTTGGAAATGTCGAGCTTTTGCAGCTTCTTGCGGTCGAAGGCGGTCAGCCGCGCTTCAAAATTCTCGTTGCGCGGCGTGCCCAGCAGGGCGGCGATCTGCCAGTATTCCTCGCGGATGAAGCGCTCGATCTCGGATTCGCGGTCGCAGACGAGACGCAACGCAACCGACTGGACGCGGCCGGCCGAGCGGGCGCCCGGCAGCTTGCGCCACAGCACCGGCGACAGCGTGAAGCCGACGAGATAATCCAGCGCCCGGCGGGCGAGGTAGGCATCGACCAGCGGTGCATCGATCTGGCGCGGATTGGCCATCGCCTCCAGCACCGACGATTTGGTGATGGCGTTGAAGACGACGCGGCTGACCGGCTTGTCCTTCAGCGCGCGCTTCTGCTTCAGCACTTCCAGCACATGCCAGGAAATCGCTTCGCCTTCGCGATCCGGATCGGTGGCGAGGATCAGGCCGTCGGCGTCCTTGACCGCCTTGGCGATGTCGGCGAGGCGTTTGCCAGAGGCGGTGTCGACCGCCCAGGACATGGCGAAATCCTCATCCGGACGCACCGAGCCATCCTTGGCCGGCAAATCCCTGACATGGCCGAACGAGGCCAGAACCTTGTAGTTCTTGCCGAGGTATTTGTTGATTGTCTTCGCCTTGGCCGGCGATTCGACGACGACGACGTCCATGAGGTCTCATATCAGCTGTGGTGCGGCAGAAGAATTCCGCTGCGCGCGACGAAATCTCGTTCTATTTGTCGCTCACATGGCCGCGCTTTTGCATCCGGTCAAGGGGAAGCGCCCAAATTGCGGGCCGGTCCGCAGCAATACACTCTAAGAGTGTATGGAGAAAATCACAGAATTTTGGGAAAGGGAGATGTGGTGCCGAGCCGGCGAAAACGACCTGGTTTCACTTTTCCACCGAGTCGCGGAGTGACGGCCGGGAATAGCGTCGGTTCGACGCCAGAACGGCTGATTGATGCTGGCCGCCGGCGGCATGAAGCGATGCCCGGCGACCAGTCAGCAGGCGGGACTGGGATAGAGTGGCTTAGTCGGCCTTGACGATGTGCCAGACTTCGCCGACGCCGTCGCCGGTCACGTCGCCGGGCTTCTTGTCCTTTATGAAGGTGTAGACCGGCTTGCCGTCATAGGCCCACATCTTGGTGCCGTCGGTGCGGTCGACAACGGTCCATTCGTCATCCGCCTTGGCGCCGGCTTCGGCCTTCAGCGGCGGCCAGTTGGTGGCGCATTTGTCATAGCAGTTGGTCTTGCCCTTCTCGTCCTTGTCATAGGTATAGAGCGTCATGCCGTTGGCATCGGTGTAGATCTTGGTGCCAGCGACTTCCGCTTCCTTCCACGCTTCGGCGGCGAAGGATNGGTGTAGATCTTGGTGCCATTGACCTCGGCTTCCTTCCACGCGTCGGCGGCGAAGGATGCGGCTGTGCTGAGTAGAAGCGCTGCCAGTCCTGCGGTTATGGTTTTCATGGAAATCTCCCTGACTGATATCTGGAGACGCGCGGGAAATCGCGGCCTCACAGCATCAACGCCTGCGGGCTGTGGTTTCTTCCTGGCAAGTGCGTCGGGCAATGGATGATCTTGCCAACACAATGGTGATTGGTGGACAAGGCTGCGCGTCGCTATATCGGCGTCACGGCATTGGAGTTCTTGGAAATGGCATTGGACATCGGCTATGTCAGCGCGATCGGGGCGGGAGCTATCTCGTTCCTGTCGCCTTGCGTGCTGCCGCTGGTGCCGCCTTATCTCTGTTATATGGCCGGCGTGTCGGTCGACGATTTCCGCGGCAATGCCGGTGCGACAGCGCGTGAAGGCGCACGCGGCGCGCTGCTCTTTTCCTCGATCGCCTTCGTGCTCGGCTTCTCGACCGTCTTTGTCGCGCTGGGCGCCGGCGCCTCGACCATCGGCCGGCTGCTGCGCGTCTGGCAGGAGCCGCTGGCAATGGGCGCCGGTGTGCTGATCATCCTGATGGGCCTGAATTTCCTCGGCATCCTGCGCATTCCGCTGCTGTCGCGCGAGGCGCGCTTCCAGTCGCAGGGCAAGCCGGCAAGTGCCGTCGCGGCCTATGTCATGGGACTGGCCTTCGCCTTCGGCTGGACGCCCTGCATCGGCCCGGTGCTGGGGCCGATCCTGACGCTGGCAGGTGGCCGCGAAACGGTGGGCGAGGGCGCGCTGCTGCTCGCCGCCTATTCGCTCGGGCTGGGCATCCCATTCCTGATCGCCGCACTGTTTTCCGGCGCCTTCATGCGCTTCCTCGGCAAATTCCGCGTCCATCTCGGCCGCGTCGAAAAAGCGATCGGCGCGCTGCTGGTCGTCGCCGGGGTGTTTTTCCTCACTGGTGGCGTGCAGACGGTGTCGTATTGGCTGCTGGAGAATTTTCCGGTGCTGGGGCGGCTGGGGTAGGTTTGATCTAAATTTGGATGCGGCTCACCGCAACGCGGTCACGAGCTACCGTGGGATCGCTGAGAACTCGCTCGATCCAAGAATGGGTATCCGGACTTGGAAAAGCGATCTTGCCAATCGCCGTGGTGTCATTTTGCCAAATTTCTTCGCGCATTAATCCTCGATCTTTCAGCTCCTTCAGGCATTCAAGCGTTGCCATGGCAATGGGCGCAAATCGCACTATCTTTTCGATATCGAATCCTGCCTCCCGAATGTCGCGAGCCAAAGTTACAACCGCGAAATGTGATGCTGTTTCGGCTTCGCTGTATCCGCTCTCGAGAGACAGTAGCGCGACACCTGCTCCGTAGGGGGTGATGTCAACGCCAAGATACCTTGCAAAGTTCTCTACACTACCAAGCCTTGAATTTTTCTGGTCGGCGCTCGAAACAATTTCTCGCGAGATATTCGACTGCTTTTTTGAAAACGGCCACATGTGAATTATCCCCGAGACGATTAGAAAATTTAACATGATCTAACAGCACCGGCTATCGCTTTGCTTTTGCTTAGGGCGACGCGGATGCCTACGGCAACGCGGATCGAATCCTGAACGCCTCCGCTCCCACCTCACCGGAATTTAACCGCATTGGTGAAGCATGGCGCCACTGCTAGCATGCTTTGATTCCCAACCCTTTCATATGGTTGTCGTTCCATGAGCCAGAGATCCTGCCTGTCCGTCATCCTTGCCGCCGGCGAAGGCACGCGCATGAAGAGCGTGCTGCCGAAGGTGCTGCACCAGATCGCCGGCCTGCCGATGGTCGCCCATGTGGTGAAGGCAGCCGAAGCCGCTGGTGCCGGCAGCCAGGCGCTGGTGATCGGCCATGGGGCCGAAGAGATGCGCAAGGCGGCGGCGAAATTCGCTCCAAAGGCCGAGACCTTCGTGCAGGACAAGCGCCTCGGCACCGCGCATGCCGTGCTCGCCGCGCGCGATGCGATATCAAAGGGTTATGACGATATCCTGGTGATGTTCGGCGACACGCCGCTGATCGACGCCGATGCGCTGACCGTGGCGCGGCTGAAACTGGCGGAAGGTGCGGCCGTCGTGGTGGTTGGCTTCCGTCCGCCCAGCCCGACGGGCTATGGCCGGCTGATCGAAAAGGACGGCAAGCTGGTCGCCATCCGCGAGGAAAAGGATTGCTCCGAGGAGGAGAAAAAAATCGGCTTCTGCAATGCCGGGATGATGGCGGTAGCCGGCGCTCACGCGCTGACGCTGCTCGATCAGGTCGACAACAAGAATGCCAAAGGCGAGTATTACCTCACCGACATTGTCGAGATCGCCGGCGCGCGAGGCCTCGATGTCGTCGCCACCGAAGCCAGCTTCGAGAGCGCGCTCGGCATCAACAATCGCGCCGAACTGGCGCAGGCCGAGGGCATCTGGCAGGCGCGCCGCCGCCATGAGGCAATGCTGTCGGGCGTGACGCTGATCGCGCCGGAGACCGTGTACTTCTCGCACGACACCGAGATCGGCGCTGACACCATCGTCGAGCCCAATGTCTGGTTCGGCCCGGGCGTGAAAATCGCCACGGGCGCCAAGATCCATGCCTTCAGCCATATCGAGGGCGCCACCATTGCGTCCAATTGCGATGTCGGGCCGTACGCGCGGCTGCGGCCGGGCGCGGATCTCCGAAACAAGGCCAAGGTCGGTAATTTCTGCGAGGTCAAGCAGGCGGTTATCGAGGAGGGCGCCAAGGTCAACCATCTGACCTATATCGGCGATGCCCGCGTCGGCGCGGGTGCCAATATCGGCGCCGGCACCATCACATGCAATTACGACGGCTATTCGAAATTCTTCACGGACATCGGCGAGGGCGCGTTCATTGGCTCCAATTCGTCGCTGGTGGCGCCTGTCACCATCGGCAAGGGCGGCTACATCGCCTCGGGCAGCGTGATCACCGAAAGCGTGCCCGACGACGCGCTGGCCTTCGGCCGCGCCCGCCAGAAGACGATTCCAGGCAAGGGCAAGGAATTGCGCGAGCGCTTTGCTTCGGCGGCGGCGGCGAAGAAAAAGGCTGCTGGATAACGGGCGTTAGCCGGAAGTCTTCGCGTCCTTGCCGAAAGCGGCTGTGACTTCGATCTTGCCGACGATCGCCTTGTTGAATTCAGGGAGATCTTCGGCCGGAATCCAGTATTCCAGATGCGCCTTGCTGCCAGCGTGCTCGACCCGGTAGCGGTCGAGAAAGCTCTTGAGAACGTCGAACCGGGTGACGAACCCCGAGCCGCTGGCCGGCACGTTCCAGTCGCGTGCGATCTGCACCGCATAGGCTTCGGTCGTCACGGGATAGAAAATGGGCTGCTCGGGCAGGCGCGGCGGAAACGCCTGCATCCCCGAGGCCTGGATCAGTTTCAGTTCCCTGGGGCCGACAGGGCGCCAGAGGGTTACGGTGGGCTTGCTCTCGCTCATGGCAGGGCTATTAGCGAGATATCTCTCTGGTGAAAACCATCGTCTGAAAACCGAAGCCTGACAAACCGAACGATTGCAGTAACCGGATTGCAAGGCGGCCTGTCATGGTGCATCGACAGAATGAGCGTTCCGTTATACGGGACGAAATGCAATGTGACTTTCCACGGCAGGCCGGCCATCCCTAAATAGCGCTGGTTTTCCGGGGAATCGGGGGCTTTCTGCATGTGCGGTATCGTTGGAATCGTCGGCCACTCGCAGGTTGCGCCGCTCATCGTCGATGCGTTGAAGCGGTTGGAGTACCGCGGCTATGACTCGGCCGGCGTCGCCACCATCGAGCGTGGCGAACTCGCCCGCCGCCGCGCCGAAGGCAAGCTGATCAACCTGGAGCGCCGGCTCAAGGACGAGCCGCTCGACGGCACGATCGGCATCGGTCACACACGCTGGGCGACGCATGGCGTGCCCAACGAGACCAATGCGCACCCGCATTTTTCCGATGGCGTCGCCATCGTCCACAACGGCATCATCGAGAATTTCGCCGAACTGCGCGCCGAGCTGATCCGCGACGGCTATTCTTTTTCGTCGCAGACCGACACCGAGGTCGTGGCGCATCTGGTGGCGCGCGAACTCGCCAGGGGGCTGAAGCCGGTTGATGCCGCGCACCAGGCGCTGAAGCGGCTGGAAGGCGCTTTCGCGCTGGCCATCATGTTCAAGGGCGATGAAGACCTGATCGTCGGCGCGCGCAACGGTCCGCCGCTGGCTGTCGGCCATGGCGATGGCGAGATGTTTCTGGGTTCAGACGCCATCGCGCTCGCCCCGTTCACCAATTCGATCACCTATCTCGAAGATGGCGACTGGGCGGTGGTGCGCCGCGACGGCGTCACCATCTTCGACATCGACGGCACAAAGGTCGACCGCAAGCGCCAGCAGTCCCTCTCGACCAGTTTCATGGTCGACAAGGGCAATAGACGCCACTTCATGGAGAAGGAAATCCATGAACAGCCCGAGGTGATCTCGCACACGCTGGCGAATTATCTGGATTTTGTCGGCGGCGTCTCCAAGCCGCTCGACCTGCCTTTCGATTTCGCCAAAATCGACCGGCTGGCGATTTCGGCCTGCGGCACCGCCTATCTCGCCGGCCTGATTGGCAAGTACTGGTTCGAGCGCTACGCGCGACTGCCGGTCGATATCGATGTCGCTTCGGAATTCCGTTACCGCGAAATGCCGCTGTCGAAGAACGATGCCGCCTTCTTCATCTCGCAATCGGGCGAGACCGCCGACACGCTGGCCTCGCTGCGCTACTGCCGCAAGGCGGGGATGAAGATCGGCGCCGTCGTCAATGTGCGCGAATCGACCATGGCGCGCGAATCCGACGTCGTGCTGCCGACGCTCGCCGGGCCGGAAATCGGCGTCGCCTCCACCAAGGCGTTCACCTGCCAGTTGTCGGTGCTGGCATCGCTTGCCGTGCGGGCTGGCGTGGCGCGCGGTACGATCTCGAAGGAGCAGGAAAAGACCTTTGTGCGCGAGCTTTCGGAAGCACCGCGCTATGCCAATCAGGTGCTGAAGCTCGACCATCAGATCGAAAAGACCGCGCGCGACCTCGCTCACTATAAGAACGTGCTCTATCTCGGCCGCGACACCAATTTCCCGCTGGCCATGGAAGGCGCGCTAAAGCTCAAGGAAATCTCCTATATCCACGCCGAAGGCTATGCAGCCGGCGAACTGAAGCACGGCCCGATCGCACTGATCGACGAGAACATGCCGGTCATCGTCATCGCGCCGCACGACCGCATTTTCGAAAAAACCGTGTCGAACATGCAGGAAGTGGCGGCGCGCGGCGGCAAGATCATCCTGATCACCGACAGCAAGGGTGCGGCACTGACGAGCGTCAAGACGATGGAGACGATCGTGCTGCCGGACGTGCCGGAAATCATCTCGCCGATCATCTACGCGCTGCCGATCCAGATGCTCGCCTATTTCACCGCCGTCTTTATGGGCACCGACGTCGACCAGCCGCGCAATCTGGCGAAATCGGTGACGGTGGAGTAGGCCTCATCCTTTCGTCATCCACGGGCGGAGCGGGAGCGAAGCTCCTGCGCAGACCCGAGGATCCATTCCGGGACGGTATGGCGGATCAAAGCGGTGCAGAACTTGGCGCTACCACCCAGTCCCGCGGAAAAGCTCGAACCACTCCGGATTGACCTTTTCGATCAATTCAATCTTCCACTGACGCGGCCAACGTTTCAGCGACTTCTCGCGCTGGATCGCATCGGATCGTTTGTGACGCCAATATAGATGGTGCCGCGTTTCCGGCTCGCAGTTAAATAGACATAGCCCGTCATGAACGAAGTATAGCGACGAAGGATTCGCCGACCATCTTGAGGGGTTGCGTTCTTCGGCCGACGTCACGGAATGGATCCTCGGGTCTGCGCCGCGTCGCTTCGCTCCTTGCTCCGCCCGTGGATGACGAAGGGGAGGGATGTTTCGGCTAATCGCGAACGTATGCTGCTTCCGTTTGGATTGCTTCGCTGGAAGCGGCGGCATAATCGGCTCTTTAAAAACTTCGCAGTTCCAAAGCTTCGTCCGGTTCACTAATGTTGCGCTGCAACCCGCGCCTCCGGTGAATCATGTCCGACGCTCCCAAGACTTCCGGCGTGACCCGGCTGAGGAACTATTTCCTCACGGGCTTCATTGTCTGCGCGCCGCTGGCGATCACCGCCTACATTGCATGGTCTTTCATCGGCTGGGTCGATTCCTGGGTGAAACCCTATATTCCGGCCCGCTACAGCCCTGACACCTATTTGTCGTTTCCGGTGCCGGGGTTCGGGCTGATCGTCGCGTTGATCCTGATCACGCTGATAGGCTTCCTGACGGCCAACATAGTCGGCCGCGCCATCGTCAATTTCGGCGAGCGCCTGCTTGGCCGCATGCCGCTGGTGCGCGGCATCTATGGCTCGCTGAAGCAGATTTTCGAGACCGTGCTGTCGAACAAGGGTGACATGTTCCGCCAGGTCGGGCTGGTCGAATATCCGCGCAAGGGTGTGTGGTCGCTGGTGTTCGTCGCCAGCGAGAAGGAAACCGAGATCAACCAAAAGCTCGACCAGGAAGGCGATCCGCTGATTGCCGTGTTCATGCCGTGCACGCCGAACCCGACCACCGGATTCCTGATGTATGTGCCGAAGTCGGACATCGTGCTGCTCGACATGACGATCGAGGACGGCGCCAAGCTGATCGTCTCGGCCGGGCTGGTGGCGCCCGAGGTCAAGCAAATGGTTGTCGTGAATGGCGAGCCGATCGAGGGGATGCTCGCCAACCCGTCGGTTGCCGCCCTGGCTCAGCCGGCGCGCAGGAGCCGCACGGCCTCGTCGCGGCCGAACAAATAAAGCAGCAGGCGCAACGCCTCGCCACGCTGCGATTGCAGCTCCGGGTCGCGCGACAGGATCAGCCTGGCATCGTCGCGGGCGGCCTCCAGAAGATCGGCATGCGCCTCGATGCGCGCCACCTGGAAACCCGGCGTGCCGGACTGGCGGGTGCCAAGCAATTCGCCTTCGCCGCGCAGCTTCAGGTCCTCCTCGGCGATCAGGAACCCGTCCTCGGTCTCGCGCATCACCGACAGCCGGCGTTTCGCGGTCTCGCCGAGCGGGTCCTTGTAGAGCAGCACGCAGGAGGAGGGCTTGTCGCCACGCCCGACCCGGCCGCGCAACTGATGCAATTGGGCGAGGCCGAAGCGCTCGGCGTGCTCGATGACCATGACGGTGGCGTCCGGTACGTCGACGCCGACCTCGATGACCGTGGTGGCGATCAGGATGCGTGTCTCGCCCTGCTTGAAGGCGCGCATCGCCTCGTCCTTGTCGGCACCTTTCATGCGGCCGTGAACGAGCCCGATACGGTCGCCGAACAATGGTTTCAGCGAGGCGAAGCGGTCCTCGGCCGACATCAGCTTGATTTCTTCGGATTCCTCGACCAGCGGACAGATCCAGTAGATCTTCTGGCCGCCGGCCACCGCCTCGACCATGCGGCCGATCAGTTCATCGAGCCGCTCCAGCGGCAGAGTAACGGTACGGATCGGCTGGCGGCCGGCCGGTTTTTCCGTCAGTTTCGACACGTCCATGTCGCCGAAAGCGGTCAGCACCAGCGTGCGCGGGATGGGAGTGGCCGTCATCACCAGCATGTCGGGCGCATCGCCCTTGGCGGTGATGGCGAGCCGTTGATGGACGCCGAAACGGTGCTGCTCGTCGATCACGGCAAAGACCAGGTCGTGGAACATGACCGTCTCCTGGAACAGCGCATGGGTGCCGACGACGATGTCGATCTCGCCGCTTGCCAGGCCGGCCAGCGTATCAGCGCGTTCGCGGCCCTTCTCGCGGCCCGTGAGGATGGCGATGCGCAGCCCGACCTTGGCGGCAAGCGGCGTGATGGTCGCCAGATGCTGGCGCGCCAGGATTTCGGTCGGTGCCATCAAGGCCGCCTGGCCGCCAGCCTCGACAGCCCGCGCCATGGCCAACAGCGCGACGACCGTCTTGCCGGAGCCGACATCGCCCTGCAGAAGCCGCAGCATGCGCTCGGGATCGGCGAGGTCGGCATTGATTTCGGCCAGCGCGAACTCCTGGCTCGGTGTCAGCGAATAGGGCAGTGCGGCTCGCAGTTTTTCGACGATGCGGCCGTCGCCGACCAGAGGGCGGCCGGACAGGCGGCGGACTTTTGCCCGCACCAGCGCCAGCGAGACCTGGCCCGCCAGCAGCTCATCATAGGCGAGGCGCCGCCAGGCAGCGCCATCGACGGAGACATCGATCGGGTCGGCCGGATTGTGGATGCGGGCAAGCGCGCCGGCAAAGGAGGGAGACGTGTGGCGGCGCATGAAAGCGCCGTCCTGCCATTCGGGAAATTCGGGCACACGCGCCAGCGCCTGGCCGATCGCCCGGCGCAGCACCTTGCCCGAGAGCCCGGCTGTCAGGGGATAGACCGGTTCGACCAGCGGCAGGTTTTCCGCCTCGCTGGCGAGCGCGATGTGGTCGGGGTGGACCATGCTCGGGCGGCCGTTGAACCATTCCATGCGGCCGGAGACCACGACATGCTCGCCCTCGGGCATCGCCTTTTCGAGATAGGAAGCGTGAGCATGGAAGAAGGTCAGCGCGATCTCGCCGGTGTCGTCATGGGCGAAGACCCGGTAAGGCACCGACCTGTTGCCGCGCGGCGGCGGCTGGTGGCGGTCGATGCGCACCTCCAGCGTCACGATCTGGCCCTCCGCGGATCCTGCGATGCCCGGCCGGCTGCGCCGGTCGATGACGGTGTGCGGCAGCACGAACAGAAGGTCGCCCGCGCGGGCGACGCGATCACCCAGATCGGCGGCGACGACTTTCTCGATCAGCGCGCCGACTTTCGGTCCGACGCCGGCAAGCGAGGTGATCGGGACAAACAAGGGATCGAGGATGGAAGGTCTCATCTGAGAGAAACCATGCGGTGTCTGCGCTCACCCCCCTCTGGCCTGCCGGCCATCTCCCCCTCAAGGGGGGCGATTAGCAGTTCTGACCTCGCCCGCCTTGCGCAGTTGGAAATTGGCGAAAGCAGTCGTGCCATACGATCTCCCTCCTTGAGGGGGAGATGTCCGGCAGGACAGAGGGGGGTGCTAGCGCCGATACTGTCAGGAATGTTCGTCACACCGAGATGTTAGACGCCAACCGGGCCGTTGCAAGGCTGACAGCCCCTTCTATCCACGCTATATGCGCCCGCAGCAAGCAAGGATGCGGCACGATGACCGGAACGACGAGATCAAGCGAGGGGCTCGACGTCCGCCGCCGCAAGCTTCTGTTTCGCTCCTGGCATCGCGGCATGCGCGAGATGGACCTTATCCTCGGCACCTTCGCCGACGCTGAGATCGGCGCCTTGACCGGCGACGAAATCGACCAATATGAGAGGCTCCTCGACATTCCCGATACCGAATTCCTGCCCATGGTCACCGGCGAACGCCCGGTTCCGGCCGATATCGATTGTGCCGTCCTGCAAAAGATCCTGGCTTTCCGCCAGTCCATGACATTTTGAACAACGACAGTCTGAACGACGTGATTTCATGAGCCTCATTCCCACCATCGGTCTGCCGAAAGGCCGCGCCGGCCAGTTCATCGTCGACGGCGTCGCCGACGGCTACGAAGCCTTTGCGCTGGTGCAGGCGGCACTCGAGATCGCGCCCGACAAGCCGGTTCTGTTCGTCGCACGCGACGGTCAGCGCCTGCCGGCGATCATCGAGGCGCTGTCTTTCGCGGCCCCCGGCCTGCCGGTGCTGGAACTGCCGGCCTGGGATTGCTTGCCCTACGACCGCGTCTCGCCCGGCTCGGATGCGGCCGCCAAGCGCCTCGATGCACTGACCGCCATGATCGCGCTGGCGAAGAAGCCGCACCGCGCCGTCATCCTCACCACCGCCAACGCGCTGCTGCAGCGCATTCCGCCGGCGGATCTCGTCGAGGCACAGACCTTCCACGCCAGGCCCGGCAACCAGATCGACATGAACGTACTGGTGTCGCGACTGGAAACGTCCGGTTTCGAGCGCGTGCCGACCGTGCGCGGTATCGGTGAATTCGCGGTGCGGGGCGGCATTCTCGACCTGTTCGCCCCCGGCTGGACCGAAGCGCTCAGGCTCGATTTCTTCGGCGACACGCTGGAATCGATCCGTGTCTTCGATGCCGCCACGCAGCGCACCACCGGTCAACGCAAGTCGATGGCGCTGCAGGCGATGAGCGAGGTGGCGCTGACGGCGGAAACCATCAGCCGTTTCCGCCGCTCCTATATCGAAGCCTTTGGCGCTCCACAGCGCGATGACGGGCTCTATGCAGCAGTCAGCGAAGGCAGGCGGTTTGCCGGCATGGAACACTGGCTGCCGTTTTTCTATGAGCGGCTGGAGACGGTGTTCGACTATCTGCCTGACACGCCTGTCATCTTCGACCATCTGGCGCATGAGGCGCTGGCCGAGCGCCACACGCTGATCCTCGACCATTACGAGGCGCGCAAGAAGCAGGCGGACGGTGCCTTGAAGGACGCCGTGCCCTACAAGCCGGTCGCACCGGACCTGCTCTATCTCTCCCCGGAAAACCTGATTGCCTCGCTAGGGCCGCGTGAAGCGATCGACTTCACGCCGTTTGACGCGCCTGACGCCGGCGCGAAAAAGGTTTTTCATGCCGGTTCGCGCCCTGGCCGCAGCTTTGTCGAGGAACGCGCCGATCCGAACGCCAACGTGTTCGATGTCGTCGTCAAACACATCGCTGACGAGCGCGCAGCGCGCCGCCGCATTGTCATTGCCGGCTGGACCGAAGGCTCGCTCGACCGGCTTGGCCAGATCCTTGCCGAACACCATCTCGGCAACCTCAAGCAGGTGGCGACGCTGGCGGAAGCCGAAAAGCTCGAACCGGGTCAGGCGGCCTTGGCCGTGCTGCCGCTCGAATCCGGCTTCGAGACCGAAAAACTGGTCGTCGTCGCCGAACAGGACATTTTGGGCGACCGGCTGATCCGGCGCTCGAAACGCAAGAAGCGTCCCTCGGATTTCATTGCCGAGGCCTCGGCGCTGTCGGCCGGCGACATTGTCGTCCACGCCGACCACGGCATTGGCCGCTTCATAGGCCTGCGCACCATCGAAGCGGTCGGCGCACCGCATGACTGCCTGGAAATCCACTATGCCGGCGACGACCGGCTGTTCCTGCCGGTGGAAAACATCGAACTCCTGTCGCGCTACGGTTCTGATACGGCCGAGGCGACGCTGGACAAGCTTGGCGGCGGCGCCTGGCAATCGCGCAAGGCGCGGCTGAAGAAACGTCTGCTCGACATGGCCGGTCAATTGATCCGCATCGCCGCCGAGCGGCAGATGCGCTCCGCACCGCCACTGGTGCCGGCAGAAGGCCTCTATGGCGAGTTCGCCGCGCGGTTCCCCTATGAGGAAACCGACGACCAGCAGACAGCGATCGACTCGGTACGGGACGACCTTGGCGCCGGCAAGCCGATGGACCGGCTGATTTGCGGCGATGTCGGCTTCGGCAAGACCGAAGTGGCGCTGCGCGCCGCCTTCATCGCGGCGATGGAAGGCTTTCAGGTGGCGGTTGTGGTGCCGACGACATTGTTGTCGCGCCAGCATTTCAAGACCTTTTCGCAGCGTTTCTCCGGCCTGCCGATCCGTGTCGGCCAGGCGTCGCGGCTAGTCGGCGCCAAGGAACTGGCCGAGACCAAGAAAGGTATCGCCGAGGGCCAGGTCGACATCGTCATCGGTACGCATGCGCTGCTCGGTTCCGCAATCTCGTTCAAGAACCTTGGCCTGCTGATCATCGACGAAGAGCAGCATTTTGGCGTCAAGCACAAGGAGCGGCTGAAGGATTTGAAGACCGACGTGCACGTGCTGACGCTGTCGGCGACGCCGATCCCGCGCACGCTGCAACTGGCGTTGACCGGGGTGCGCGAACTGTCGCTGATCGCCACGCCGCCGGTCGACCGCATGGCGGTGCGCACCTTCATCTCGCCCTTCGATCCGCTGGTCATCCGCGAGACGCTGCTGCGCGAGCGCTATCGTGGCGGCCATTCCTTCTATGTGGTGCCGCGCATCAGCGATCTCTCGGAAATCCATGATTTCCTAAAGGAATCCGTGCCGGAGTTGAAGGTGGCGGTGGCACATGGCCAGATGCCGCCGGGCGAACTCGACGACATCATGAATGCCTTCTATGACGGCCAGTACGACGTGCTGTTATCGACGACCATCGTCGAATCCGGTCTCGACATCCCGACCGCCAACACGCTGATCATCCATCGGGCCGACATGTTCGGCCTGTCGCAGCTTTACCAGTTACGCGGTCGCGTCGGTCGCTCGAAGGTGCGCGCCTATGCGTTGTTCACGCTGCCGGCCAACCGCAAGCTCACCGACACCGCCGAGCGCCGGCTGAAGGTGCTGCAATCGCTGGATACGCTGGGCGCCGGCTTCCAGCTCGCCAGCCACGACCTCGACATCCGTGGCGCCGGCAATCTTCTGGGCGAAGAGCAGTCCGGCCACATCAAGGAGGTCGGCTTCGAGCTCTACCAGCAGATGCTGGAAGAGGCTGTCGCCGAGGTGAAGGATTCCGGCGAGGTCCAGGATGGCGGCTGGTCGCCGCAGATTGCCGTCGGCACGGCGGTGATGATCCCGGAAAGCTATGTTCCGGACCTGCAGCTCAGGCTGGCGCTTTATCGCCGTCTCGGCGATCTCGAGAACACCGAGGAAATCGACGCTTTCGGCGCCGAGCTGATCGACCGCTTCGGCCCGCTGCCGGAAGAGGTCAAGCATCTGCTCAAGATCGTCTTCATCAAGGCGCTTTGTCGCAAGGCCAATGTCGAGAAGCTCGACGCCGGGCCGAAGGGCGTCGTCATCCATTTCCGCAAGCGCGAATTCTCCAACCCGGTCGGGCTCGTCCGGTTCATCGGCGAGCAGGGCTCGCTGGCCAAGATCCGGCCGGACCACAGCGTCGTCTTCGTGCGCGATTGGCCAACCCCCGAGAAGCGATTGGCGGGCTCGGCGGTGGTCATGACGCAGTTGGCGCGGCTGGTGGAGAAGGCGGCATAGCCCGCCCCGGACCATTCGCCAGCGCTTGAATTCCGGTCTAGAATACGAAAACGGCTTCGTGTATGGAGCCGCCATCCCATATAGGGGCTGGAGTGGGGGCGAGGGTGCTCGCCGGAAAGAGTGTTGGTGCAGCGATGACGAAATGGTCGCCGAATTCGTGGAGAGCAAAGCCGATCAAGCAGGTTCCTGCCTATCCGGACCTTGCCGCGCTGAAGAACACGGAGGCCCAGCTCGCAACCTTTCCGCCGCTGGTTTTTGCCGGTGAGGCGCGCAAGCTGAAGAAGCAGCTCGCTTCTGTCGCCGCCGGTGACGCATTCCTCCTGCAGGGCGGCGATTGCGCCGAGAGCTTCGCCGAGCATGGCGCGGACAACATCCGCGACTTCTTCCGCGTCTTCCTGCAGATGTCGGTGGTGCTCACCTTCGCTGGCGCGCAGCCGGTGGTGAAGGTCGGCCGCGTTGCCGGCCAGTTTGCCAAGCCGCGATCGTCCGACAACGAGACCAAGGGTGAGGTGACGCTGCCCAGCTATCGCGGCGATATCATCAACGGCATCGAATTCGACCCCAAGTCGCGCATTCCGGACCCCGCTCGCCAGGAGATGGCGTATCGCCAGTCGGCGGCGACGCTCAACCTTTTGCGCGCCTTCGCGCAAGGCGGCTATGCCAGCCTGGAGAATGTGCACCGCTGGATGCTCGGCTTCGTGTCCGACAGTCCGCAGGGCGAGAAATACGAGTCTCTTGCCAACCGCATCACCGAGACGATGGACTTCATGAAGGCCGTCGGCATCACCTCGGAAACCAACTACGCGCTGCGCGAGACCGATTTCTACACCAGCCACGAGGCGCTGCTGCTCGGCTATGAGGAGGCACTGACGCGTGTCGATTCGACCTCCGGCGACTGGTACGCCACCTCGGGTCACATGATCTGGATCGGAGACCGCACCCGCCAGCCCGACCATGCGCATGTCGAATATTGCCGTGGCATCAAGAACCCGCTCGGCCTGAAATGCGGTCCGTCGCTGACGCCGGACGGCTTGCTGGAGCTGATCGACCTGCTCAATCCCGAGAACGAGCCCGGCCGGCTGACGCTGATCGCCCGCTTCGGTTCCGACAAGGTCGCCGACCATCTGCCGAAGCTGGTGCGCGCGGTGCAGAAGGAAGGCCGCTCCGTGGTGTGGTCGTCGGATCCGATGCACGGCAACACGATCGAGGCCGCCGGCTACAAGACGCGGCCGTTCGACCGCATTCTGAAGGAGGTGCAGACCTTCTTCGAGGTGCACCGCGCCGAAGGCACGCATCCGGGCGGCATCCATGTCGAGATGACCGGCAAGAACGTCACCGAATGCACCGGTGGCGCGCGCGCCATCACCGCCGAGGAGTTGCAGGACCGCTACCACACCCATTGCGATCCGCGTCTTAACGCCGACCAGGCGATCGAACTGGCGTTCCTGGTCTCGGATCTGTTGAAGAAGAGCCACCCGGTGCAGCACAAGCAGGTTGCCAACGGCTGATTTTCGCGCAGTCCGAATAAGATCCACGAAAGGGCGTCCGAGAAATCGGGCGCCTTTTATGTCTGCGCTAGTCCAGTGTTCCCGGCACCAGCGGGCAGGGACTGTCAGTCCTTCTTGTAGAGCAGCCAGCTCTTGCCGGCCCGGGGGCCTGCCATCGTCGAGTGCCTGGTGACGCGGTTGCGGCCGCTGACCTTCGAGCGATAGAGCGCCCGGTCGGCCTTGGTGTAGAGATCTTCGGGTCCTTCGGCTTCGGACGCCATGCAGATACCCATCGAGACGGTAACGGTGCCGTAATTCGTACCGGTCTGGCTGCTGGTGAACGGCGTCTGCGCGATCAGGGCACGAATACGCTCCGCGACGTCATAGGTGGCGTCCTCGCTGGCGCCCTCGATGATCAGCGCGAACTCCTCGCCGCCGGTGCGGGCGACGAACATGTCGCCGCGAATGCTGGTCTGGAAAATATCGGCGATGCTCTGGATGATCTTGTCGCCGACCGGGTGGCCATAGCGGTCGTTGATATCCTTGAAGCGGTCGATGTCGACAAGAACCAGGGCGTTGAACAGGATACCCCTGTTGCTGTTGTAGATCCTGGTGATCTCCTTGTCGAAGGCGCGCCGATTCCAGATATGGGTCAACGGATCGGTGTCGGCCAGCCGCTTATACTCCTCAAGCTTCGACTTGACGCTCTCGAGTTCGGCCGTCTTGTCGCTGAGCGTCGAGGCCACCTGCCGGCCGTGATCGATCGTCGAATTGGTGGCAACCGCCATGGCGTTGGCGATCTTCTGCAGGAGATCCTGAGAGAGAAGGCTGCGGCCGCTGAGGCCGCTCGATGTCTCATCGAGGATCCTGCCGTATTTCTCGATGTGGCTGCGCTCGCTCCGCAGCAACGAAGCAACCTCCTCGAGCTCCCTGGCGATGACGTCTCTGGCATGCTCGACGATGCCCGGACCATGGTTGTGGGCAAAGAAAGTGCGCCCGATCTGGTCCAGTTCATCTTGTGTCGGCCGGCTGCTCAGCGAAACGACGGCGAGGCTGAGTTCGCGATTGGTGCCGCTCAGCGCCTCGTAGAAAATCTCGTAGTTGCGCGGCAGGCTGAGCACGCCCAGCTGGCGCATTGTGGCAACGACACTGGCCGCGATGTCGGTGCTTCGTTCGGTCGGAAGAGCTGCCGGCTGCATTTTTGATTCTTCCCCTCGGATTCCGCTGTAGAATTCGCGGGTTCCCTTTGTCGCCGACCTGGGGAATGCGACCGACTCCAGAACAACTTGCAAAGGGATGCGTCCCCACCCACGACCTTCGCTTGCCATGACCATAAATGCGCCAGCGCTAAAGTTTCCTTAATTTGCCGAGATTCCACAGTTTTTCTCTACCTGCGGCTGTAAAAGCTTAAATTTGCGCACCCAATAATCGAAAACGACGCCAGTTTGGTGGCTTTGAATCCGAAATTCGCGCATCGCGCTCTTGAAAATGAAACCGAATTTCGGATTCACCACGCCAGTACATGTCGCATTTGCTTGCGTGTGGTCGTCGCAAAGCTGGAATCCTGACGACGATGCTGAGGCAGAGTTTTCCTCGAGGAGGTCGAAATGAGCGACAATCACACGGGATCGTGTCTGTGCGGAGCGGTTCGCTTCAAAACGCACGGAGCGCTGCGTGGCGTCGTCTATTGTCATTGCTCGCAATGCCGCAAGCAGAGCGGACATTTCTATGCCGCGACCAATGTTGCCAACGCCGACATTGTGATCGAGGGCACGGAAAGTATCACCTGGTACGAAGCCTCTACCTTCGCCAGGCGTGGGTTCTGCAAGGCATGCGGATCGGTGCTGTTCTGGAAGCCGCGAGACCAGGACTACGTTTCAGTCATGGCGGGATCGTTCGACAAGCCGACAGGTCTTGAGGGGGAATGCCATATCTTCGTCGGTGACAAGGGTGACTACTATTCGATCGACGACGGGCTGCCGCAGTTTGAAAAGTCGACACCGTCCATACCGGTTGCTGAATGAATCTTGGACAAGTCACCTTATTCCATTGATCTGGCCAGCCATTGCATTATCCCGTGCCGGTGATTCGCAAAGGGGTTTGGCATGCAGCGGCTGATCGATGCTTATTTCAATTCGGTGCGGGCGTTTCGCAAGCTGGCCACCAGCGAGAAGGCTTTCCAGCAGGAGCTGATGCTGCTGGCGCTTGCCTTGCCGCTCGGCTGGTTCGTTTCGATCTCGTGGCGCGGTTATGCTTTGCTGATCGGCGCCGTGCTGCTCTTGATCATGGTCGAAGTGCTGAACACCGGCATCGAGGCGGCATGCGACGCTTTCAGCCGCGAGTTCAATGTCGATATCCAGTTGGCCAAGGATTGCGGTTCGCTGGCGGTGCTGATTTCGGTGCTCATCGTCGCCGGCGTCTGGGGTATCGCCATTATCGAGCGGATTACGGGACTACCGATCTAGCCTTTCGATGCCTACATGCCAGTCACCAAAGGAGACTGTCATGTCCGAAGCCACGAGCTTTCTGCTTCTTGAGCGTGCTGGCCTGCCAGACGATCTNGTCTCGGTCTCGTGGCGCGGCTACGCGCTGTTGATCGGCGCGGTGCTGCTGCTCATCATGGTCGAAGTGCTCAACACCGGCATCGAGGCAGCCTGCGATGCCTTCAGTCGCGAGTTCAACGTCGACATCCAGCTCGCCAAGGACTGCGGCTCGCTGGCGGTGCTGATTTCGGTTATTATCGTCGCCGGCGTCTGGGGAATCGCCCTCATCGAGCGCATCACGGGACTACCGATCTGATCTGAACGCTCCCATATGTTAGTCACCAAAGGAGACTGACGTCGTGGAAGCCAATTTTCTGCTGCTTGAAAGAGCCGGCCTGCCGGAAGACCTGCGCTGGCTGGCGGAAAAATATCCGCGCGAGACATGGCAGGGCCACGCCAACATCCACGGCATGGCAAACATGTGGCTGCAGCGGCACGACATGTTCCGCGAACTTGGCGGCATGCTGGCCAACGGTATTGGGGACTACCGTGAGGGACGGCTGACGGCGCCTGATTTCGCGCGCTGGTTCGCGCCGCGCCTCGATCATTTTCTTGGGCATCTCGACGGTCACCACAATGTCGAGGATTATCAATATTTTCCGGTCCTCGCCAAGGCCGAGCCCCGTTTGAAGCGCGGCTTCGAGATTCTCGATGCCGACCATCACACCATTCATGAAGGGCTGGAGCGCAATGCCGAGGCGGCCAACGCGTTCATCAAGACGCTTCAGGAGAGCGAAGACAGACAGCGCTTCGCCGCCGACGCCTATGCCGACGAAAACAGCCGGCTGATCGCCATGCTGACAAGGCATCTTGCCGACGAGGAAGACCTGATCATCCCGCTTATCCTCGATCGGGGGGATCAGGCGCTCGGCGTGGATTGACGATCAGCCCTCCCTGGCGCGTTCCTTCCTGGCGATGTGACGGGCGACGAGCCATGCCAGAACGGCCACGGTCAGGCCGATGCCAAGCCCGATCAGCAACCGTTCGTGATGCATCAACGCCTGGCCGATGACGTGCTCGGCTCCCAGTCCAAAGACATAACCGATCGTGCCGAACAGTACCGCCCAGACCGCCGATGAAAGCGCGTTGAGGATGACGAAGCGCGGCGCGGCAATGTTGGAAAGCCCGGCTGCAATGCCGCCGACGAGGCGCATGCCGTAGATATAGCGGTTGGACAGCACGAAAATGTCGGGATGGGTGTTGAGCAGCCGAAAGGCGCGGCGGAAGCCGGGCCGTTTGCGCAATCTGACGACATAGGGATGGTCGGCGAAGCTTCGTCCGAGGATGAAGAAGAAAGTATCGCCGACGAAGGCGCCGAGCGCGGCCGCAAGAACCGCGTGCCACAGGACGAAGACCTGCTGGTGGGCGAAGAAGCCGCCAAGGATGGCGGCACTTTCGCCCTCCGCGACGCAACCGATAAAGACCGCGAGCAGCCCGTATTGTTCGATGAAATGATGGATTGCGTCGGTCATGAAGCCGACTGCTGCGAAGACAGCCTTTCGTCGATCCGCTTGACCATTTCGGTCAGCTGCACGATCTCGTCGCGCATACCGAGAATCTGGCCGTGGCGCAGTTCATCCAGCTTTTCATGCAGCGCCATGATCTCGATCTCGGCTTTCAGGTTGACCTCGTAATCGTGGGCGGCGTCGATGCGGTCGCGTTCGGTCTGGCGGTTCTGCGCCATCATGATCACCGGCGCCTGCAAGGCGGCGACCATCGACAGAACGAGATTGAGGAAGATGAACGGGTAGGGATCGAAGGCGTCACGCGACAGCAGCCAGACATTGCCTGATGTCCACAGGATCAGAAAGGCGATGAAGGTCAGGATGAAGGACCATGACCCACCGATGCGGGCGATCGTGTCGGCGAGCCGGTCGCCGAAGGTCTGGTGGAAGGCGACGGCCTTGTTGGTGTCGCGCGAGATGGTGGTCCGTTCGAGCGTCGATTGCAGCACCCGGCTTTCGAGCTGGCTGAGGCCGTCCGGCCGCCGCTTGAGCCAGCGGTTCGCCAGGTCGTCGATCGTCTTGTTCATGGCCATCTCCAGGGTCTTTGGCTTGCCGTAAGAGGTAGAGGCTGCCGGCTCACACGGGAAGTGTTAGATTGATTCCAGTTGCCGAGGGACCAATGGCCGATTTCAAGAAAATTCGCGCACGCGCCGCAAAACGCAAGGGCGGCGAAGAGGAACTGACGTCGCTGCTGGGTCCGGCGCCTGACAATGCCGCCGTGGCTGACATCGCCGATGACCGCATTCTCTCTGTTATGGCCGAACGCGTCTTCGCCGCTGGTTTCGTCTGGCGGGTCATCGAGCAGAAATGGCCAGGCTTCGAAGAGGCGTTCCTGCGCTTCGAGCCGAAGCGGCTGTTGTTCCAGCCCGATGATTTCTGGCACGATCTGACGGCCGACCAGCGCATCGTGCGCAACCCGCAGAAGATCAGATCCGTGCGCGACAACGCTGCCTTCGTCGAGCGCGTGTCGAAGGAATATGGCGGTTTCGGCCAATTCCTCGCCAACTGGCCGGCTGACGACCAGGTCGGGCTGATGGCCTGGCTCGGCAAGCATGGCAGCCGGCTGGGCGGCAATACGGGCCAGTATTTCCTGCGCTGGCTGGGTTGGGATGCGTTCGTCATCTCGGGCGATATGGCCGCGGCGTTGCGCGACGCCGGCCTAGACATCGCCGAAAGCCCGACTTCGAAGAAGGACCTGGACAAGATCCAGAGGCAAATCAACCAATGGGCAGCGGAGACGCATCTGCCGCGCCGGCATATTTCACGCATCCTGGCGATGTCGATCGGCGAGAACCATTCGCCGCAAGCGCTGCGCGAATATATGGGCGACGACTGATACCTGGTCGTATCGCCACGATTGAAGTACGTTGATCGGTCCGTACACGATTGACGTATGTCAATCGGTCCGAATTGGTCCAAACGAACGCCATTGCCCGGGCAATTTTGCCGCGCTAAGTCAGCAGGCATGACCAAGAAGCTCGACATCCTGCGCATCGCCGTCGCCCAGCTCAATCCGACTGTCGGCGATATATCAGGCAATCTCGCCAAAGCCCGCGAGGCGAGGGCGGATGCCGCGCGTCAAGGCGCCGATCTCGTGCTCTATACCGAGCTTTTCCTCGCCGGCTACCCGCCGGAGGATCTGGTGCTGAAGCCGGCCTTTTTGAAAGCCTGCGAAAAGGCGGCACAGGATTTTGCCGCCGACACCGCGGACGGAGGTCCCGGCGTCATCATCGGCACGCCGTTGAAGCGCAAGAGCGGCACGCACAATTCGATCGTCTTCGCCGATGGCGGCAAGATCATCGCGGAACGTTACAAGCTCGATCTGCCTAACTACGGCGAGTTCGACGAGAAGCGCGTCTTCCAGGCCGGACCCGAGATCCAGGGGCCGGTCAATTTCCGCGGCGTGCGCATCGGAGTTCCGATCTGCGAGGACATCTGGGGCGATGTCGATATCTGCGAGTCGCTGGCCGAAAGCGGGGCGGAAATCCTGCTGGTGCCGAACGGCTCGCCCTACTACCGCGCCAAGATCGATGTCCGCCACCAGGTCGTCATCCGCCAGGTCATCGAATGCGGGCTGCCGATGATCTATGCCAACCAGCTTGGCGGCCAGGACGAGCTGATCTTCGACGGCGCCTCGTTTGCCATTGGCGCCGACAAGACGCTTGCCTTCCAGATGAGCCAGTTCGAGGAAGCGGTCGACGTCACTACATGGAAACGCCAGGGCGATCACTGGGTCTGTTCCGAAGGGCCGATGTCGAAAATTCCGGACCGGGAGGAGGCCGACTATCGCGCCTGCATGCTAGGCCTGCGGGACTACGTCAACAAGAACGGCTTCAAGAATGTGGTGCTTGGTCTGTCCGGCGGCATCGATTCGGCGATCTGCGCGGCGCTCGCCGTCGATGCGCTCGGCGAGGAACGCCTGCGCGCGGTGATGATGCCCTACCGCTACACCTCGAAGGACTCGCTGAAAGATGCCGAGGATTGCGCCCGGGCGCTCGGCTGCCGCTACGACATCGTGCCGATCTTCGAGCCGGTCGAAGGGTTTCTGCACGCGCTGACGCAGATGTTCGAAGGCACTAAGGAAGGCATCACCGAAGAGAATCTGCAGAGCCGCGCGCGCGGCACCATCCTGATGGCGATCTCCAACAAGTTCGGCTCGATGGTCGTCACCACCGGCAACAAGAGCGAGATGTCGGTCGGCTACGCTACGCTCTATGGCGACATGAATGGCGGCTTCAATCCGATCAAGGATCTCTACAAGATGCAGGTCTACGCGCTGTCGCGCTGGCGCAACAGCCACGTGCCGCCGGGCGCGCTTGGCCCCTCGGGCGAGGTGATCCCGAAAAACATCATCGACAAGGCGCCATCGGCGGAATTGCGCGAGAACCAGACCGACCAGGATTCGCTGCCGCCCTATCCGGTGCTGGACGATATTCTCGAATGCCTGGTTGAGAACGAGATGGGTGTCGACGATATCGTCGCGCGCGGCCATGACCGGGCGACAGCGACGCGCATCGAGCACCTGCTCTACATCGCAGAATACAAGCGACGGCAGGCGGCGCCGGGCGTGAAGATCACCAAAAAGAATTTTGGCCGCGACCGCCGCTATCCCATCACCAATCGTTTCAGGGATCGCAGCTAAGTACCGAAAGCGCGCGGCGGTGCGGCCGGAGACAGCTATGCCCGATTGTGAAATCAGCTTCGACATGTCACGGATCGATTTCCGTGCGACATCGGACCTGTTGATGGCAAGCTATTGGGGCGCCGGACGCACTGACGAAGTCCATCGCCGCGCCTTTGCCAATTCACTGTGCGTCGGTGCCTATGTCGATGGCAAGCAAGTCGGCTTCGGCCGCGCGATCACCGACCGCACGGTATTCGCCTATCTCGCCGATATCATCGTCTGGCCGGAGAACCGCGGGCAGGGCATAGGCAGCCGGCTCGTCCAGGCCCTGATCGACCATCCGGAGGTCAGGACCGTTTTCCATTGGAGCCTGTCGACCAGCGATGCCCATGGCATGTATGAAAAGCTCGGGTTCAAGCCATCAACCGATGGCCGCTACATGCGCTTCGATCGCGTTTCTGAATGAGGCGCGGCTTGCCCGCCATTGTTGCAAAATAATCGCAGTGGTTGGACCAGATACGCTTTTGGCGTCAGCCCGTCTTGGCGATGCATCGGAGCGTCTCTATAAGGACCCCTCCGCAATTGTCTTGCGGGAGGTCCGAATGGCAGTATTTCACATGGTAATGCGAGGCCGCGAAGCCTAGGTCTCATCCGGCGCTCAGCGAAGGTTTGCCCTTCGTGCTGATGCCGGATCGAGCACAGGCTTATGCCGATGCCGGTCGCCGCCCGATTATGGGCGAGACGCCAAATATGCCACTCCGCTTTCCGGGCACTCATTGGCCCCTTGCGCGGCTTCTTCAATTTTCGACCTACTGGGATCGGGCTCGTTTGTGCCCGAATGACATCATGGCTCGTTTTAAGATCGATTTGCGCGCGAGCGCCTTTCGCAGCGTTCTTGGCTTCACGCTCACCCATTGGCGGCGCCAGCCCTGGCGGCTCTCGCTCATCATGGGCAGCTTCCTGCTGTCGACGCTGGCCGATGTGCTGACGCCGCTCTACTCCGGCCGGCTGGTCGACGCCGTCGCCAGCAGCGCCGGCGCCGACGCGATTGCCTGGAATGCCGCGATGACGGCGTTCTCGATGCTGATGGCGTTGGCGCTGGCCGGCGTCGTCTTGCGCAATCTTGCGTTCATGGGGATCGTCGAGTTGACGTTGAAGATGATGGCCGACATCGCCGCCGATGCTTTCCATCGCGTCCAGCGCTTTTCCACCGACTGGCATGCCAACAGCTTTGCCGGTTCGACCGTTCGCAAGGTGACGCGCGGCATGTGGGCGCTCGACCTGCTCAACGACACCATCCTCATCGCGCTGCTGCCGTCGGTCGTCATGCTGGTCGGCTCGACGTTGCTGCTCGGCTGGTTCTGGCCGTTGATGGGTGCGGTCGTTGCTGCCGGTTCGGTGCTGTTCATCACGGTGACGGCGCTGCTGTCGCTTGGCTATGTCGCGCCGGCGGCAAGGCTCGCCAACACCTGGGATACCCGCCTCGGCGGCTCGCTGGCCGACGCGGTCAGCTGCAACGCCGTCGTCAAGGGCTTTGGCGCCGAGGAGCGCGAAGAACGCCGACTGGCCAAGGTCGTCGCCAAATGGCGTGCGCGCACACGGCGCACCTGGGTGCGCGGTACCATCAACGGCACCACGCAAGGGGTGCTGCTGCTGGTCATGCGCGCCGCGGTGATCGGCCTGGCGCTGATGCTGTGGTCGTGGGGGCAGGCGAGCGCCGGCGACGTTGCCTTCGTGCTGACCTCGCTTTTCGTGCTGCAGGGCTATCTCAGGGATATCGGCACGCATATCCGCAATCTGCAGCGCTCCATCAACGATATGGAAGAGCTGGTCGATTTCCAGTCCGAACCGCTCGGCATCGAGGACCGGCCAGGTGCCGAGCCGATCCGGATCACCGAAGGACGGATCAGCTTTGACAACGTCACCTTTCACTATGGCCATCACCGATCGGCGCTTTACCGCGACTTTTCGGTCGATATCGCGCCGGGTGAGCGCGTCGGGCTGGTCGGCCATTCGGGGTCGGGCAAGACCACCTTCGTCAAGCTTATCCAGCGGCTCTATGACGTGAATGCGGGGCAAATCCTGGTCGACGGCCAGGACATCTCGCAGGTGGCGCAAGCCTCGTTGCGCGGGCAGATCGCCATCGTTCAGCAGGAGCCGATCCTGTTCCACCGGTCGCTGGCCGAAAACATCGCCTATGCCAGGCCGAGTGCGACGCAGGAGGAGATCGAGCATGCCGCGAAGCTGGCGAGTGCGCATGACTTCATCACCAACCTGCCGAAGGGCTACGGCACGCTGGTCGGCGAGCGCGGCGTGAAACTGTCGGGCGGCGAGCGTCAGCGCGTGGCGATCGCGCGCGCCTTTCTTGCCGATGCTCGCATCCTGATCCTCGACGAGGCGACATCGAGCCTCGATTCGGAATCGGAGGTTCTGATTCAGCAGGCGATGGAGCGGCTGATGGTCGGCCGCACGACGCTGGTCATCGCGCACCGGCTTTCGACGGTGCGGGCGCTGGACCGGCTGCTGGTCTTCGATCGCGGCAACATCGTCGAGGAAGGCTCGCATGACGAACTGATCCGGCTGAAAGGCGGCATCTACCGTCGCCTGTTCGAACGCCAGGCGTTGGAACTGACCAAGGGACTTGTGAGCTGAATTGAGGCGGCCTGCAGCTTCGGCCGGAGGCCGCTTCTGTCCGGCACGGTCAGCCCAGCGGGCTGGACCAGGGCATGCGATCGCAGGGCCGCGGCCAACCCGCCGATCAGCGCCGTGATGCTGGCCGACTTGATTTGCCTGTGAAGTCCTGTCCGGATAGTAAGTCTTGAGACCTCTGTTCATCATACCGACCGAGATACGTTGTTTCTACCATTGGTTGATATATATCCGATGGAGAGCAACCTACGGACGTTCTTCACGATGCATCTTTCTGCGAATGCCGAGGAAAAGTTGGCTGCGCCGTCAGTGCTGGAATCTCAGCATGGCTCGGTTCGTCCGCTGGCTGCCGAAGATCTCGAGCGCGTCGCCGCACTCTTCCTGACGAAGTTTCGCCGCCGCCGCCGCCACCTCCTCGATCGCGCGATCGCCGAGACGGCCGCGTATATGAGAGAGATTTATCTCGACCCTGCCGGCCAGTCCGGGGAAAGCAACGCTCTTGTCCAGATCAATCGGCACGGTCGTCTGGGTGGGTTCCTCGGCGTTCTGAAAGCCCGCTACGAGCTCAATGGAGCGGCATTGAATGCGGCGATCATCGGGCCGCTCATGGCCGACCCCGGCACCGATGACGGCTCGGCCGGACCCCAATTGCTGCGTGCCTTGCATCAAGGCGAATTCGATCTGCAACTGACCGATTCGGCCAACCGGACATCCTTGGCCTTCGCGCGCCCGATGAAGTACCAACTCCTTCCGGTGCATTGTCTGGGATGGACATATGTTTTCCGGCCGGCGGCGATGGCCGCCTCCGCACTGCACCGTAAATGGCCTGGCCTGCCTCGCCTTGTACTCGATCCATGCGCGAGAGCATTCGATGCTCTCGCGAAGAAAAGGTTCGAGCCCCCCGTCCTCCATTCATCGTCACATCGCACCCACCGTGAGCCGATCGATGCCGTGCAATTTGCCGAGAAGCTGCCGACTCTCCTGTCTGGTTACGCTCTTCGGCCGAGTTGGAAGGATGGGGAACTGCCACGGCTGCTTGCGCTGGCGGCCGAGAAGCGGGCCGACGGCCCCCTTCATTTCGGTGGGATCTACGACGAAACGGGCAAAATGCTCGGTTGTCATGCCTTCTATGGTCAGGCCGGCGGCATGGCGAACCTGTTGCAGATCCAGGCATCCGCACCGCACTGGGGCGCGACTCTGGATGCGCTTGTCGCCGCCGCATGGGAGATGGGCTGCGTGGGCATCACCGGACAGACGCAGACCAGATTCATACCTCAACTCTTTGGCTACAAGAATGTCTTCTTCCGCTATGCCGGGGGAACGATGGTCCGCTCGCGCATCGCCGAGGTCACGGAAGCGGTCCGCTCCGGCGACATTTTTATCGGTGGATTGGTGGGCGACCGCTGGACCCGCCTCAGTTCCGATGATTTCGGCCGCTGATCGCCTTCAACCGGTCGTCGGCCCCAGCGGCTGGCTACGCTTGGGTCACAAAGGCCGCCTCCGGACTGCGCGCCTCCTGAGGCGTCCACCGCCCGGTCTTTTCATTCCAGCCGCCATGTTCTATGTCTGCCGGGCAACGCGGGGGCGCGTCTTGTCAACCACAAAAGCATCCGGTACGCCCCGTTCATGACAGTTACCGTTCGTTTCGCCCCGTCGCCGACCGGCCGCATTCATATCGGCAATGCGCGCACGGCCCTGTTCAACTGGCTGTTCGCCATGAACAACAAGGGCCGATTCATCCAGCGCTTCGACGACACCGACATTGCGCGCTCGAAGCAGGAGTTTTCCGACGCCATCCTCTATGACCTGCATTGGCTGGGCATTTTTCCCGACGCCACCGAGTACCAGTCGCGGCGCTTCGAAGTCTATGACGCGGCGGTCGAGAGGCTGAAGACGGCAGGCGTTCTCTATGCCTGCTACGAAACGCCGGAGGAACTCGATCTCAGGCGCAAGGTGCGCCGCACGCGCGGCCTGCCGCCGGTCTATGGCCGCGAGGCGCTGACACTGACGCAAGAGCAGATCGACGAGTACCAGGCCGATGGCCGCCGGCCGCACTGGCGGTTTCTCCTCCCCAATTTCTCAGGCGATCCACAACAGCCGGAACGCACCGAAATCCACTGGAACGACCTGGTACGCGGTGAGGAAACCGTCGATCTGGCCTCGCTTTCCGACCCGGTCCTGGTGCGCGAGGACGGCACCTATCTCTATACGCTGCCTTCCGTGGTCGACGACATTGAGATGGGCGTCAGCCATGTCATCCGCGGCGACGATCATGTCACCAACACCGGCGTGCAGATCGCCCTGTTCCAGGCTCTGGATGCCGAGCCGCCAGTGTTCGGCCACCATAATCTCCTGACCACCGCATCGGGCGAGGGCTTGTCTAAGCGCACCGGCGCGCTCTCCATCGAGAGCCTGCGCGAGGACGGCATCGAGCCGATGGCCGTCGCATCATTGGCCGTTCTGGTAGGCACTTCGGAGAATGTCGCAGCGATGCCGACGATGGGCGAACTCGCCGAACGCTTCGATCCGGCGGCGACATCGAAATCCGCGGCCAAGTTCGATCCGGACGAGCTGTTCGTACTCAACCGGTCGCTGCTGCACCACATGCCGTTCGCCGAGGCACAAGACCGTCTGATCGTGCTCGGCGTCTCCGGCGAGCAGGCCGAACCGTTCTGGCTGGCGGTGCGCGGCAATCTCGACAGGCTGGCCGATGCGGTCAATTGGTGGCGCATCCTGCGCGAAGGGCCTCAGGAGACGCCGGAATTTTCCGATGAGGACCGCGACTTTCTTCGACAGGCGTTCGACCTGTTGCCGGAGGAACCCTGGACCGCGACGATCTGGAAGGACTGGACGGGCAAGATCAGGGAAGCGACCGGCCGCAAGGGCAAGGCGTTGTTCATGCCGCTCAGAACAGCCCTTACCGGACTGCCTTCGGGGCCGGAGCTTGCAGATCTATTGCCGCTGATGGGTCGGGAAGGAACGTTGGCCCGACGACCCTGACCTTCCGCTGTTCCGGCGGCAAGGCTGATATCGGCGACGTCACCGGCTTGGCGGAAACCCGCTTGATCGTCTCGCGGTCGAGCCCGCCTTCCTGATTGGCCAGCGTTTCGGGATCGGCACCTGGATCCGGTTTGGAGATCGGCACCGGAATGAACGGTGCGGAGTCCGTCTCGGGTTGCAACTGTTCCGGATTCGGCGGGTTGCCGGCGATGATCTGAAAACCCTGCGCGGCGGCGTTGCAGCCGCAAGCCGGCGGCCGCGACATATCGGGCTGCTTGTAGAGATAGGCGGTCGGCAATTCACTGTAGGGCCGGCCGGTGATAGATGACGTCATCGAGGCCGAATCGTCGCCCATGCCGCGCGAGTAGAAAACCTGCATTTCGGTGCCGGGGCAGCTCGATTCGCAATTCTTCTGGTCACGTTCGAAATCGCCAGCCGAGGCTGAGTTCGACATCGGGAAGAAGTAACCGTCGCAGGTGCGCACACAGGAGGTGTGGAACTCACCGCCGACGCTCGGAAAATCGGGTATGCCGGGCTGGTTGAGCACCCGGCGGACATTGCGCTCCTCGCCTGGATCGTCGGGCGGGCTAGGCTCATCAAGCATATCGAGTTGCTGGCTGTTGCCGCCAAAAAGCTGATTGAACAGGTTTGCGCTGCCGCCGTCGCGGTTGGCTTCCTGCAAAGGCGTCCGCCGAGGCGCTACGATGTCGTCGCGGCAGCCATTGGCGTCAAGCGCCGCCAGGATGCGTCCGCGGTCGCGGCGAGAGCCGCCGCCGGCCAGCCGCTCGCGCTTGTTCTGCAAGGCGTCGAGATTGGCATTCATGCGGTCGATCGTGGCGTTGAGTCCGGCGCATTGATTGAGGTTGCGACCAAACAGCGAAAAACCGCACCCGGCCCGGCTCGCCTGGCTGCGAGCCTTCGAAATCTGTTCATGCTGCCTGGCAATTGCGGAATCGTATTTCCGGATCAGCGCCGGACCGCCACCGCCGCCGCGCGAGGACGCGGCAAGATCGGCTTCCAGCTGGCGGCAGACCCGCGAAGCAGCCTGTGGCTCGGCCACCCCCCAGGTTGCAGACAACAGGAGGCCAAGCAGCACGGCAGCATGCGCCTGCTTCCACCCTCCGCTTGCCATCCGCCCAAACTCCGCCTGCCAAATCCCGACTGTTAGCCCCGCAAGGCTACCGTGTTCGCGGTTAACTGCAGTTTACCGCGAAATCCGTGTTCAGCCCAGATTGACGACCGCCTGTGCCTTGTGGGCGGCTTCGACCACGGCAAGCGCCGTCATGTTGACGACGCCGCGCGAGGTGACGGACGGCGTTAATATATGCGCCGGCATGTCGGTGCCGAGCAGGATCGGCCCGACGTGTAGCGCATCCGTCATGGTTCTGAGCGCCGTCAGCGTGATGTTGGCCGAATCGAGGTTGGGGAACACCAGCAAATTGGCTTCGCCCTTCAGCCTCGAATGGGGATACACGCGCTGGCGCAGGTGCTCCGACAGAGCAGTGTCCGCATGCATCTCGCCATCGCATTCAAGGTCAGGCGCGATGCGCGCCAGGATCGCCGCTGCTTGCCGCATCTTCAGGGCACTGGGCGAATCGCGCGAGCCGAAATCGGAATGCGACAAGAGCGCTGCCTTAGGCTCGATGCCGAAGCGCTGGATTTCTTCCGCCGCCAGCACGGTCATTTCGGCGATTTCTTCCGCCGTCGGGTCGACGGAGACGTGGGTGTCGGTCAGGAAGATGATGCCGCGCTGCGAGATCAGCATGGAAAGCGTCGACAGGTCGTGGTCCTTGATGCCGGCGCGGGGGCCGATGATCAAGGTGACGTTGCGCAGATGCCGCTCGAAGCGGCCTTCGAGGCCGCAGACCATGGCATCGGCATCGCCGCGCTTCAGCGCAATCGCTGCGATTACCGTGTTGTCGGTGCGCACCATGGTGCGCGCGGCCTCCGTCGTCACGCCACGCCGGCCGGCGAGTTCGATCAAAAGGTCGACATAATGGCGGTAGCGCGGATCGTCTTCCGGGTTGATCAGGCCGAAATCGACACCGGGCTTGATGCGCAAGCCGTAGCGCTTCAGGCGCACCTCGATGACGTGCGGGCGGCCGATCAGGATCGGCTCGGCGATGCCTTCCTCGAGCACCACCTGGGCGGCGCGCAACACGCGCTCATCCTCGCCGTCGGCATAGATGACGCGCTTGGCGCTCGATGCCTTGGCGGAGGAGAACACCGGCTTCATCACCAGGCCGGAGCGGAAGACGAAGCGGTTCAGCTTGTCGATATAGGCGGCGAAGTCGGTGATCGGCCTTGTCGCGACGCCGGTGTCGCAGGCTGCCTTGGCGACCGCGGGCGCTATGCGCAGGATCAGGCGCGGATCGAACGGCGAAGGAATCAGGAATTCAGGGCCGAAGATCGGCGTCTCGCCGGAATAGGCGCGGGCAGCGACGTCCGAAGGTTCCTCGCGGGCAAGGGCTGCGATGGCGCGGACCGCCGCCATCTTCATCTCCTCGTTGATAGCGCTGGCACCACAGTCGAGCGCGCCGCGAAAAATGTAAGGAAAACAAAGTACGTTGTTGACCTGATTGGGAAAATCGGAACGGCCTGTGCAGATCATCGCATCGGGGCGGGCGGCGCGTGCCGCCTCCGGCATGATCTCCGGATTGGGGTTGGCCAGCGCCAGGATCAGCGGCTTCGGTGCCATGTGCTGGAGCAGTTCCGGCTTCAGCACGCCTGCCGCCGACAAGCCGAGGAAGACATCGGCGCCCGATATGACGTCGGCCAGCGTGCGCGCCTCGGTGTCCTTCACATAAGGGTCTTTCCAGCGGTCCATCTCGTCGGTCCGCCCTTTGTAGGCAACGCCGAAACGGTCGGTGACCCAGATGTTTTCGACCTTGGCGCCGAGCGAGACCAGCAGGTTGAGACAAGCAAGGGCGGCAGCCCCGGCGCCGGAGGTGACGATCTTGATTTCAGATATGGTTTTTCCGGCGAATTCCAGCCCGTTGAGCACGGCGGCGGCGACGATGATGGCGGTGCCGTGCTGGTCGTCGTGAAACACCGGTATCTTCATGCGCGCCTTCAGCTGTTCCTCGACCTCGAAGCATTCCGGTGCCTTGATGTCCTCGAGGTTGATGCCGCCGAAGGTCGGCTCCAGCGCCGAGATCGTCTCGACCATGCGCTCAATACCGGGCGCGTCGATCTCTATGTCGAAGACATCGATGCCGGCGAACTTCTTGAACAGGACGGCCTTGCCTTCCATGACCGGTTTGGAGGCCAGCGGGCCGATATTGCCGAGGCCGAGAACGGCCGATCCGTTGGTGACGACGCCGACCAGATTGGCGCGCGCGGTATAATCGGCGGCGGTCGCCGGGTCGTCGCGGATTTCCAGGCAAGGGGCGGCGACGCCAGGCGAATAGGCGAGCGCGAGGTCGCGCTGATTGCCGAGCGGCTTGGTCGCCTGTATCTCGAGTTTTCCCGGCCTTGGGTGCTTGTGGAAGTAGAGGGCGGCTTCGTCGAGGTCCGAACGTGCCGTCTTTTTGCTCTCGCCTTCCATGCGGCCGCTCCCTCGAATTCTGGCTGGAGATTCCCTTTTAGCATGCAGCCGTGGTTTTTCGCGACGCTAATTGACGCGCCGAGAGCTTTACCCGGCGGCGCGTCGAAAGCCACAATTAATCAGATGCTTATCTTGATTTTCTGACAGACGATTCCTGCAGTTTCACGGACAAGTTGATCAGAATGCGCTGACGTAGAGACCACCATCGACCGGTATGTTCTGCCCGGTCAGATAGCCGGCATGGACCGAGCACAGGAAGGCGCAGATCTGGCCGAATTCCTCCGGCGTACCGAGCCGCTTGGCCGGAACGTCGGCGCTGATGCGGGTCTTGCGCGCGGCTGCGGCCTCAGGGCTTTCGACACTGCCGGCTTCATGCGGGCCGCGCAGCCGGTCGGTGTCGAGCTTGCCCGGCAAAAGACTGTTGATGGTCACGTTGCGGTCGATCACCGTTCTGGCCACGCCGGCAAGAAACGAGGTCAGGCCGGCGCGCGCGCCGGACGAGAGATCAAGGCCGGGAATGGGCACATAGACCGACAGCGAGGTGATGTTGACGATGCGGCCGAAGCCGCGCGCCGCCATGCCGTCGAGGACAGCCTGGACCAGCTCGATCGGCGTCACCATGTTCTGGGTAACGCCTTCGAGGATCTTTTCGCGATCAAGCGTACGGAAATCGCGAAGCGGCGGGCCGCCATTGTTGTTGACGAGGATGTCCGGCTCGGGGCAAGCTGCGAGCAGCGCCTTCTGCACCTCCGGCTTCGAAACGTCGCCAACGACTTCCGTCACCGTGACGCCATAGCGCTCGCGCAACTCAGCGGCGGTTTTCGCCACCAGTTCGGCGTTGCGCCCGTTGACCACGACATCGCAGCCGGCCTCGGCCAGCGCCATGGCGCAACCGAGCCCAAGTCCCTTGCTCGAAGCGCAGACGATGGCCTTCTTTCCGCGGATACCAAGATCCATGACGATTTCTCCTGTGATTTGGCCGGCAGGCTAGTCCTTCGGCTGGACCAATCGCAACCGTCATACGGTTGTTGCATGAATCGGGGCATAGGCTCGCGAAAGCAACGGTGAAATCGCGATGTCCGGCCAAGAGCCCCGCACTTTCCGCAGCATGTTCATTTCCGACGTCCATCTGGGCTCGAAGGCGGCCAAGGCCGAGTTCCTGATCGATTTCCTTCGATATCACGATGCCGATATCATCTATCTGGTGGGCGACATCGTCGACGGCTGGCGGCTGCGACGGAGCTGGCATTGGCCGCAAAGCCACAATGACGTCGTGCAGAAACTGCTGCGCAAGGCGCGCAAGGGCGCCAACATCACCTACATCGCTGGCAACCATGACGAGTTCGCCCGCCAGTTCCAGGGCGTGCATTTCGGCGGCATCGTCGTCGCCGACAGCGCCATCCACGAGACCGCCGACGGCAAGCGCCTGCTCGTCATCCATGGCGACCAGTTCGACACCGTCGTCCACAATGCGCGCTGGCTCGCCTATCTCGGCGACCATGCCTATGACGCGGCCATGCTGGTCAATCGCGTGGTGACGCGGCTGCGGCAACTGCTCGGCCTGCCGTATTGGTCGTTTTCGTCCTGGGCCAAGCACAACGTCAAGAAGGCGGTGAACTTCATCGGCTCGTTCCAGACCATGCTTGCGGACGAGGCGCGCCGCTCGCATGTCGACGGCGTCATCTGCGGCCACATCCATCATGCCGTCATCGAGAATTTTGGCGATGTCCAGTACATCAACACCGGCGACTGGGTGGAAAGTTGTACGGCCGTGGTCGAGCATTTTGACGGCCGCATGGAAATTCTGACCTGGGCGCAGGTGCTGCCCGAAGCGCCGGACGAGCCCTTTATCCCGTTGCTCATCGAAGATCGGGTAGGGCAGGCGGCATAGTCCGAAGTCTTTTCGGGCTTCGGAATCAATCAATTAGTCCAACCGGTTTCGTCCGATTTTCGTCCATGTTAAGGGATCGACACGCGTTGCCGTCCGGTCGAATACAGCGCGATTGGATCGATTCATGGCCCTGCCGCAGCTCTCGTCCGAACAACTCGTCAAGCCGCGCCATTTCGAACTGCGCATGAGCCTGATCTTCGCGACGCTGTACGTGCCGCTCGGAACGCATTTGCCTTATTTTCCACTGTGGCTGCAGGCCAAGGGTTTTCACGCCGAGCAGATCGCCGTCATTCTGGCGGCGCCGATGTTCCTGCGCGTGGTGACGACGCCGTTACTGACCGCGCTGGCCGACCGTGCCAGGGACCGCGCCGATGTCTATGTCGCGCTGATGGCTGCATCACTGCTCTTGTCGGCAGGCTATTTCCTGCCGCCGACCTATGCGATGGTGCTGGCGGTCTCATTGGCGCTGACCATTGTCTGGACGCCGCATTCGCCGATCGCCGATTCGCTGGCGCTTTCGGGTGTCCGCCGCTTCGGTTCGAACTACACAAGCATGCGCAAATGGGGCTCGATCTCCTATCTCTGCGCCAATGTCGCCGGCGGCTTCATTCTGTCGGCAACCGGTTCGCAGGCCGTTCCGGTTGTCATTCTGGCGGCGTTTGCCGCGGCCCTTGCCGCCGGCCTGCTGGCGCCGCGTCTAGGCCGTCCGCGGCGCGCCTCACCGCTGTCGGCCGCCGACATCCAGCATTCGGCGCCGAAGCTTCTCAACCCGTATTTCCTGTATTTTTCCGTCGGCGTCGGCGTCATCACCGCCAGCCACGCATTCCTCTACGGTTTCGTCTCCATCTATTGGAAATCGATCGGCATCAGTGATTCGGTTGTCGGTCTCTTATGGGCTTGGGGTGTGGTGTCGGAAGTCTGCATGTTCATGATGTTCACCCGCTTTTTTGACCGGTTCTCCGTCGTGTCGATCATGGTGATGGCGGGGATCGGCTCCATCGTGCGCTGGATCGCCTTTCCGCTGGTCTGGCCGCTCGGCCTCGGCATTCCCGGTTTCTTCGGTGTCCAGTCGCTGCACTCGGTCTCGGTGGCGCTTGGGCTGATCGGCCTGCAGAAGATGATCGGCGAAACCGTCTCCGAGGAGCGGACAGGTGCCGCGCAAGGCATTGCCTATTTCTCCAACGGCTTCTTCATGGCGGTGGTGACGCTGGCGTCCGGCCCGCTCTACGACCGTCTCGGCGTGGACGGCTTCTTTGCCATGATCCCGATCGCCTTGATCGGGCTGGTGCTCATCGGGCTTGCTGCGCGCTCAGCCCCACAGCGCCACATCGGGCGGTGACACCAGCGATCCCTGGTAGATAAGGCCCGGTACCCGGTCGCGGGCAAGCAGCAGCGGACCGTCGAGGTCGACGAAATCGGCATGCTGGGCAAGCAGCACCGCTGGCGCCATCGCCAGTGACGTGCCGACCATGCAGCCGACCATCACGCCGAAACCGAGTTCGCGGGCGCGATCGCGCAGCACCAGTGCCGCAGTCAGGCCTCCCGACTTGTCGAGCTTGATGTTGACGGCATCGTAGAGACCGACAAGCGCTTCGAGATTCTCAGCCTCATGCACGCTTTCATCGGCGCAGATCGGCACGGGATGGGCGATATGGCGCAGGATCTCGTCACGACCGGCCGGCAGCGGCTGTTCGATCAGCGCGATGCCTTGTTCGGCGGCAAAGGCGAGGTTCGCAACGATGTTGTCGTCGCTCCAGCCCTCATTGGCGTCGAGGATGATGCGGCTGTCTGGCGCTGCCTGCCTGACCGCGCGGATGCGGGCAATGTCGTTGTCGCCACCGATCTTGACCTTGAGCAGCGGCCGCGCGGCATTGGCGCGGGCCTGCGCCGCCATCGCCTCCGGCTCGCCCAGCGACAGCGTGTAGGCGGTTTCGAGCGCCTGCAAGGGAAGAGCACCTATCGCGACTGCTACCGAGGTTCCGCTGAGCTTTGCCTCCAGATCCCACAGGGCGCAGTCTATGGCGTTGCGGGCGGCTCCGGCCGGCATAGCATCGAGCAAGGCTGTCCGGCTGATGCCAGCGGCGATTCGGCCGCGCATGGCCTCGATCGCGTCGCGCACGCCCTCCATGGTCTCGCCATAGCGCTTGTAGGGGACACATTCGCCGCGGCCGAAGTGGCCGCCGTCGCCGATCGTGCAGGAGATCACCTCGGCTTCGGTCTTGGAACCGCGCGAAATGGTGAAGGTTCCGGCGATGGGAAAACGCTCGGCCTCGACCGAAATGACACGCGCCATATTTTTCTGCTCCTGCTATGCGACAACCGTTGTCGGCAAATCGACAGGTCAGACCCGTCAGGCTAAACAGGACGCCATGTTGACCATCGGCAAGCGCGACGCAAGCGGCACGACCGCAGGGGAGGCTGACCACGAACCGCGCGTGGCGATCGGCGAGGAGGATGGCGTTCTTGGCTGCGCTTTCTCCGGAATCTGGACCACAAGGACCGTCGCGCTCATCGACGCCGACATGCGCAAGATCGAAAAGCGAAGCGGCTTCAAAACCTTGGCGCTCGATGTTTCCAAGATCGAGAAGATGGACACCGCCGGCGCCTGGCTGATCGACCGGCTGGTCAGCGCCTTCGAGAAGAAGGGCGTCGAGATCCAGATGCAAGGCCAGAGCGAGATCGCTTCGATCCTGCTCGAAGCTGTCGGCGAGGCCGTGCGGCGCGAACCCGAATCCGGCCCGGCGCGACCGCCCAACATCGTTATTCGCGCGCTGGAGGCGGTTGGCCGCCGGGTCTACGAGATGCGCGACGATTTTCTCGCCTCGATGAACATCCTCGGCGCCACCATCCGTGGCGCGCAGATGAAGCTCGGCCGTGGCCATGCCGTCAACCCGGCGGCGATTTTCAACCAGATCGACCGCATGGGCGTCGGCGCCATTCCGGTGGTGGTGCTGATGTCGGCGATCGTCGGCGCCATCGTTGCCCAGCAAGGCGCCTATCAGCTCAGCTATTTCGGCGCCGATATCTTCGTCGTCGACCTGGTCGGTGTGCTGATCCTGCGCGAACTCGGCGTGCTGATGACGGCAATCATGATCGCCGGCCGCTCCGGCAGCGCGATCACCGCCGAGATCGGCTCGATGAAGATGCGCGAGGAGGTCGACGCGCTGAAAGTCATCGGGCTCAACCCGATCGGCGTCCTGGTCTTTCCGCGGCTCGTGGCGCTGGTCATCGCCTTGCCGTGCCTGACCATCATCGCCAATTTCGCCGCACTCGGCGGCGGCATACTGGCTGCCTGGCTCTATTCCGACATCCCGCCCGCCGCCTTCATCGACCGGCTGCGCGTCGCCATCGATCTCAGCACCATCTTTGCCGGCCTGATCAAGGCGCCGTTCATGGCCATGATCATCGGCACGATTGCCTCGGTCGAAGGCATGAAGGTCGGCGGCAGCGCCGAATCGCTCGGCCAGCATGTTACCGCTTCGGTTGTGAAGTCGATCTTCGTCGTCATCATCCTCGACGGACTTTTCGCCATGTTCTACGCAGCGATCGAGTTCTGAGATGAAGCTGCGAAACAGGAAAAGGGCAGGCGCATTGGCTGATGACGCGGGTGAGGGCGACATCGTGCTATCCGCGCACGACATCAGCGTGTCCTTCGCCGACAAGCTTATCCTCGACAGACTGTCGCTCGACATAAGGCGCGGCGAAATCCTTGGATTTGTCGGCGCCTCGGGTGCCGGTAAATCCGTTCTGCTGCGCACCATTCTCGGCCTGACGCGCAAGCAGTCGGGTACGATCAAGCTGTTCGGCGTCGATATCGAGAAAGCTGATGATGCCGAGCGTCTGCGCATCGACATGCGGCTTGGCGTGCTGTTCCAGCACGGCGCGCTGTTCTCGGCGCTGACAGTGCTGGAAAACGTCCAGGTGCCGATGCGCGAATATCTCGACCTGCCGCGAAAGCTGATGGACGAACTGGCGATGCTCAAGATCGAGCTGGTCGGGCTGCCGCCCGATGCAGCGCAGAAATTCCCGTCCGAACTGTCCGGCGGCATGATCAAGCGCGCCGCGCTGGCCCGGGCGCTCGCGCTCGATCCCGACATCGTCTTCCTCGACGAGCCGACATCGGGCCTCGATCCGATCAGCGCGGCGGAGTTCGACGAACTGGTGGTCAAGCTGCGCGATACTATGGATCTGACCGTCTACATGGTGACGCACGATCTCGACACGCTGTTCACCGCTTGCGACCGGGTGGCCGTGCTCGGCAAGAAGAAAGTGCTGGTCGAAGGCACCATAGACGACATGCTGAAGAGCGAGGAACCGTGGGTAAAGTCCTATTTCCGCGGAAAACGCGCCCGGCAACTTGATCTTGCGGCGCGCGCATAGCCATAAGTGGGACAATGGAAACCAGAGCCAACTACGTCATTGTCGGCATCTTCACGCTGGCCGCGATCCTGGCGGCGTTTGCCTTCGTCTACTGGACGGCGGCCATCGGCGACAGGGGCGAGACGACGTTGCTGCGCGTGCGCATTCCGGGCTCGGCATCCGGGCTTGGCCGCGGCAGTTTCGTGCTGTTCAACGGCGTCAAGGTCGGCGACGTCAAGCGCGTCTATATCGACGTCGACAATCCGACGGTTGCCATCGCCGATACCGAGATCGACCGCATGACGCCGATCACCAAATCGACGCAAGCCGATATCGGGCTTGCCGGCCTGACCGGGCAGGCCAACATCGAGCTCAAGGGCGCCGACCCCAAGGAAGTGAAACTCCTCGACCAAGCGGAAAAGGAAGGCAAGGTCGCCGAGATCGTCGCCAACCCGTCGGCGGTGACCAACCTCTTGCAGACGGCGCAGAATATCTTCACCCGCGCCGACAAGGTGCTGACCGAGCTCGAAGGCTTCACCAGGGACGTTCGCGGGCCGCTGACGCAGACCGTCCAGAATGTCCAGACCTTCTCCGATGCGCTGGCCAAGAATTCGGATGGCATCGACAAGTTCCTGTCCGCCGCCAGCACGCTGGCGGATGAGCTTAAAGGCGTTTCCGGCAAACTCGACGGCACGCTGAAAGCAGCCGAAGGCCTTCTCAACGCCGTCGACAAGGACAAGATCAAGAGCATCGTCGCCAATGTCGACGCGGTAACCGGTAACCTCAAGGAGACGTCGAAGCAGCTCGACGGCGTGATCAAGAACGTCGATACGGCCGTGGGGTCGGTCAACGATTTTACCAAACGGACGCAAGGCACGCTGGCCAAGGTCGACAACGTGCTCGACGGTATCGATCCCGCACAAGTGCGCTCGGCGCTCGCCAACATTCAAAAGGCCAGTGAGAGCGCCGACAAGGCCGCCGCCGACATCGCTGAGGTGACCCACAAGTTCGCCAACCGGGCCGACGACATCGACCAGACGATCAAGGATGCAAAGCAGCTCGCGCAACGGCTCAACGATGCCTCGGTGCGCGTCGATGGCATTCTTGCCAAGGTCGATACCTTGCTCGGGTCGGGCCAGGCCGACGGCGTGATGGCGGATGCCCGGGCGACGCTGAAGTCGTTCAAGCAGGTTGCCGACACGCTGAATGCCCGCCTTGGCGTCATCACCGACAATCTGGCGCGCTTCTCGGGACAGGGGCTTTCGAATGTCGAGGCTTTGGTGCAGGACAGCCGCCGTTCGATCAGCCGCATCGAAGAGGCGGTGACCGATCTCAGCCGCAATCCGCAGCGCATCCTTTCGGGTGGCGACGGCGAGGTTCGGCAATTCGATGGCAGGGCGCGGCGTTGACTTCGGCGACGGCGCGCCCCAGAAACATGAGCCGCGAAAACGGGTCGATCTTACGATCCGGGGACAACGGGGATCGCGCGTGAAGTCTGTGTGGGTGAAAACGGGCGGGTTGACTTCGGCTGCGGCACTGCTTGCCTTGACGTTGGCCGGCTGCGCGGCGTTGGGCGGCAAGCCCGCGCCGCTCGATACGTTCGAGTTGTCGGCGCCTTCGGTCGACGCGCATGGCCACAGCCGCCGGCAGATCCTGATCGCGCAGCCGTCGGCGCTCAAGGCGCTGGACAGCCAGAACATCGTCATCAAGCCGTCGGATCGCTCGATCCAGTATCTCAAGGGCGCGCAATGGGCCGACCGGCTGCCGCTGATCGTGCAGGCGCGGCTGGCCGAGACGTTCCAGCGCTCGGGCAGCTTTGCCGGCGTCGGCAAGCCGGGCGAGGGCCTGGCGATCGACTATCAGGTGATCGTCGAAATCCGGTCCTTCGAGGTGCGCGTCGAAGGCGGCGAGCATGCCGAGGTCGACCTGTTCGTGCGCATCCTGAACGATCGCAACGGCGAGGTCCGTGCCTCCAAGAGCTTCACCGCAGCCGCACCCGTCTCGGGCAGCGGCAATCCTGCCTATGTCAGCGCGCTCGACAAGGCGTTCGGCGACGCCGCCGGGCAGATCGTGAGCTGGACGGATTCGGTGATCTGAGCGCGGGGGCGCCGGAATCCCACAAAGCTTCATCCCTCCAGGCTTCTCTACCTACAAGCGGTCGAAGATTTTCGGGCGGAGCTTTCCGGTCTTCATCAGGTGCTGCAGGGTATAGGTGACGGACAGCGCGTCATCGAGCGCGTCGTGCCCCTGCAATGGCGGGTGTTCGACGCCGTAGTAATCGGCGAGCTTGTTGCTCGGCGTTCTCGCCAGATCCTCGATCGGCATTCCGGCCGCGATCAGCAGCTTGACGGCATTGTCAAACCGGGTGGCCGGGACCGGAGGCTGAATGCCCGCGACATAGCAACTGATGGCGATCATGTTCAATTCGTCCTTGCCCCAGGACCAGAATCGCGACCCTCCGGAAAAACGATCGACGTCGGCGAGCGCATCTCCTAGCGCCACGCCTTCGGTCTCCAGATCTTCCTCGGTGATGCCGGTCAGTTTGGTGAAGAACGGATCGAGGGCGTATCTCTGACCAAACCGGTCGACCGGTCTGATATAGGCTTTGTGTGTGCCGAGCAGGGGGAAGTCGCCTTCAAGTCCAAGCCTGACCGCACCGATCTGCGCGATCACCGGGTCGGGGTCGTGTGCCGCGCACCAGAATCGGCGTTGCGAGCCCTCCAGGCAAAGAAACTCGCAGTCGAATATGATTGCCGTCTTCACGATCACACCCTTCGAGCGTCAGGCAGCGGGTATTGTCGGTGGACTTCAGTGCGTCGGAAATCCGACTTGGGCAAGTCCCGAACGCGTCGATCGGCTTGCAAACGTGCTGCGGGCAGGTTCGGCGCGTGCCGGAGGTTCAGCGCAGTCACGGGCGGGACCATGGCCCCGCCTGTTCAATTCCTGTCTCAATGCAGGCGGCCGCTCGCATGGGCCAGCATGGTGTAGACCTTGCCGGTGTCCGACGTCAGGTAGGTCTGCGCCATGATGTTGTCACGGTCGTTGCGCGAGACATCCTTGAGCAGCTTCTCGAAATCGTCGCAGTAGCGGTCGACGGCGGCGCGGAACTCGGCCTCGGCCTGATACTTGCGACGAATCTCGTCGAACGTCTGCTGTCCCTTCAGCGTGTAGAGCCGCCGCGTGAACACGTCACGCTCGCCGCGTCGGTAGCGGTTCCACAGCTCGATCGAAGCATCGTGGTCGATGGCACGTGCGATATCGACGGAGAGCGAGTTCAGCGATTCCACGACATGCAGGGGCGAGCGCTGGGCAGGGGTAGCGCGCTGCGCTTCCACGGGGGCCGTAGGGCCTGCCGACCTGAGGTCCTCATCGTTCGATGCCGCGGTAAGCAGATCGCGCACCCATCCGCCCTGAGGCGTGCGGGCGCTGGCATCGCCGCGCGGACGCGGTGCCGCCTCGCCAGGACGCTCAAGGTCGAGCGTGCCTCGCAATGCAGGGCCGCCCAAGGGCGCCTGAGGCGTGCGCAGGTCCGGCTGCGGTGCCGGTGC
>NZ_AYWX01000004.1 GCF_000502875.1 Mesorhizobium sp. L2C084A000
GGCGGCGGCGGCGGCGCAGGGTCGATGGGCGGCGGCGGTGGCGGTTCGGCCGCCGGCGGCTCAGGTTCCGGCGGCGCAGCAGGTTCCAGCACCGGCGGGGCTGCGGCCGGCGGGGCCGGCGTGTTCAGCGTCGAGCGCAGGTACCAGTTCTCCTCGCTGCCGGCGCTGACGCCGCCCTTGAACAGGTAATATTCGAAGGCACCGGCGGCGACCGGGGCGTCGAGCGCAAATGTCGTGGCGCCCGAGGTGGCGCCGTTGATTGCCTGGACGACCATGATGCCGTCCTGCGTGGTCGCAGCCCCCGCGCCGCCGAGATTGACCACGGAGATGCCGGTCGAACCGGAAGCCGTTCCGCTCGACAGGACCAACTTGTCGGATGCGGAGGAATCGTCACCGAGCTCGGTCTGGATAAGCAGCAGGCCACCCAGCCCGACATAATTGCCCGAAATCGTCAGGCTGTCGGTGGCACCGGTACTGCCATTGGTCAGGTCGATGCGGCCGGCATTGGTGACCTGCGCCAACTGACCCGCCGTAAACGCCTGGATCGCCGAATTGAAGCCGCCGCCATAGAGCGTGCTTGCGGCATCGACACTGAGCGAACCTGTGCCGGTGCCGCTATCGCCGAGCACCAGATTGCTGTCCATCGTCAGCTCGGTGTCGTTGGTGGCGTCGATGCTTTCCCAGTTCTGAAGGCGGCTGACCCCATCCAGTTTGACGTTGTCCAGGGTCAGCGCATCGGTGCCGGCACCACCTGATATGGCATCCGTGGCACCGATATTGGCGTTGGTGAGGTTGCTGAGTTCGGCGGTGTCGTTGTCGCCGCCGAGGTCGACGGCGCCATAGATGATGCCGCCGCCATTCCAGACGAAACTGTCGGCGCCAAAGCTCATCAGTATATCGCCACCGACCGTACCGCCGGTGACCGTGACGCTGTCATTGCCGCCGCTGACGCTGATGTTGCCGCCGATGGTGCCGCCCGAGAGGATGATCGTGTCCTTGTCGAAGCCGGTGACGAGGTTGCGGTCGATGGTGCCGCCCGACATGTTGAAATAATTCTGGTCGAGCTTCATGTTGACGCGGCCGATGCGGCCACCGGTCATCACGGCGCGGTCGCCATCGTCAAAGAAATCGACGATGCGTCCGCCGGTCATGGTGAAGGTGTCGAGGCCGTCGCCCTGGTTGAGCGAGCCGATCTGGCCGCCGCTCATGTTGAAGTCGTCGATGCCGGCGCCCTGCTGGACATTGCCGGCGACGGTACCCGCGCCGATAGTGAAGAAATCCGTGCCGCCACCCTGATCGACGGCGCCGGTGATGGTGCCTGACTGCATATCGATGCGGTCCGTGCCTACACCAAAGGTCACGTTGCCTGATATCTGCCCGGTGCCGCCGGCGGGAAAATTCAGCGTGTTGTCGCCATCGGGATCGGCGAGGCTGCCGCCTGAGTCGCCGCTATCACAGGTGTAGACGGTGTTTCCGGCGGATGGACCCAGCACGCATGCGGCAAACGCGGCGGAGTTGGGCAGCAACGCAAAAGCCGTAGTTGAGAGGATGCTAATAAGCCACGGGTGTAGCGGCTGCGGCTTTCGCCGTAGCGAAGCAACTGCCACCTGCACATCCTCCGAACGACTGTTCGGAAGTGAGTTCTTCATATGCCGCATCGCGTCCCCTCTCGATTCGCGATTTCCAGCCCCCGCCAGTCGCCGTAATGAAGACACAATTCATTCGATTTTACAAAGCCTAATCTGCCTCGCATGGTTGCTAAACTGCAAAGACTACTCAAATGACCTGGCGTAGCGCGCGGTTGGCGTTGCCGTGGCCCATGCTTTAGGATCGGTTTGGGCCGAAGGATCGAGGGCCTGTCACGGGTCGACAGAAGGACATCGCATGGCAACCAGGGACGCATTCGGCCTGGCACTTTCGGGCGCCACGGAGGCGGGATTCACCCCCTACAGCCAGGCAGTGCGTGAACTGCAGTGCTTCGTCGGCGATCCCGTAGCCTCCGTCGACCGCGCCATCGCGGAAAATCCCGGCTTCGTCATGGCGCATGTCTTCAAGGGTTATCTGTTCGGCCTCGCCACCGAGCGGGAGGCGACGGCCGTGGCCAAGGCCTGCCATGAGACCGCACTGCCGCTTGCCGCGACCACGCGCGAGCGGGCGCATGTCTCGGCCCTCGGGCATCTCGCCGGCGGACGATGGCATCAAGCCAGCCGCATTCTCGAGGACATCACCATCGAGACCCCCCGCGACGGGCTGGCGCTGCAGGTCGGCCACCAGATCGATTTCTTCACCGGCAATGCACGCATGCTGCGCGACCGCATCGCGCGGGCCCCTGCCGTCATGGCAAAGCGGCATGCCCGGCTACCACGCCATGCTCGGCATGCAGGCCTTCGGGCTGGAGGAAATGGGTGACTATGTCAGGGCCGAGCAGCTTGGCCGCGCGGCGGTCGACATGGAGCCGCGCGATGGCTGGGCCCAGCACGCCGTCGCCCATGTCATGGAAATGCAGAGCCGGCAAAGGGATGGCATCGCCTGGATGCAGGCCAACCCGGAAGCGTGGACAAGGGAGAGCTTCCTGCAGGTGCACAATTGGTGGCACCTGGCGCTGTTCCATTACGATCTCGGCGAAACCGACGCGGTGCTGGCCCTCTATGACGGCCCTATCTACAGCGTGCAATCGACGATGGCGCTCAACATGGTCGATGCCTCGGCAGTCCTGTGGCGGCTCGCCCTGGGCAGCGTCGATGTCGGCGACCGCTGGGCAGCGCTTGCCGCCAATTGGCGCAAGGCCGGAGCGGGCCTTTATGCCTTCAACGATGCCCACGCGATGATGGCCTTTGTCGGTGCAGGGTTCGATGCGCCGGCCCTCGCTTTGCTCGAGGCGCAGCGCGAGGCCATGCGTGGCAGCGATGACAATGCGGCTTTCACGCGGGATGTCGGCCATCCGCTGACGCTCGCCATCAAGGCATTCGGTGAGGGCAGCTACACCGAGGCCGTGCGCCTGATCCGGCCGATCCGCTCGATCTCCCATCGCTTCGGCGGCAGCCACGCTCAGCGCGATGTTATCGACCTGACGCTGATCGAGGCAGCGTTGCGCGCCGGTGACGGTGCGCTGGCCAGGGCGCTCACGGCGGAGCGTTCGATGGCGCGGCCCGACAGTCCGCTGTCAGCGCTGTTTGTGCGACGCGCCGCCGATTTGTCGGAGAATTGACCCGAAGCGGATCTTGTTTTAAAAACTGGCCAAGTCAGATTTTTTCGAGACCCGAAAAAATTAACTGGCGTGGGAGGAAGACATGTATCTGGGCCTCGATCTCGGGACGTCGGGCGTCAAGGCGCTGCTGATCGATGCCGGGCAAACCGTCATCGGTTCCGGCCACGGTTCGCTTGATGTTTCACGGCCGCATCCCGGCTGGTCGGAACAGAATCCCGAGCACTGGATCCGGGCCTGCGAAGACGCAATCGCCGAACTCAGATCCTCCCATCCGGATGAACTCGCGGCAGTCAAGGGCATTGGCCTGTCCGGGCAGATGCATGGCGCCACGCTGCTCGACGCCGCCGACAAGGTGCTGCGTCCCTGCATCCTGTGGAACGACACGCGCAGCCATGCCGAGGCGGCCGTGCTCGACGCCGATCCGCGCTTCCGCGCCCTGACCGGCAACATCGTCTTTCCCGGTTTCACCGCGCCGAAACTTGCCTGGGTGAAAAACAACGAACCCGCTCTCTTCGCCAAGGTCGCAAAAGTGCTGCTGCCCAAGGACTTCCTGCGGCTCTGGCTTTCGGGCGAACACATTTCGGAAATGTCGGATTCTGCCGGTACCTCCTGGCTCGATGTCGGCAAGCGGCGCTGGAGTACGGACCTGCTCGCAGCGACGTCGCTCGACGAGAGGCAGATGCCGTCGCTGGTTGAGGGTACGCACAAGGCAGGCGCACTGCGCAGCGAATTGGCATCGAAATGGGGCGTCCAGGCCGGCATTCTGATCGCCGGCGGCGCCGGCGACAATGCGGCCTCGGCCTGCGGCATGGGCACGGTCGGCGCCGGCCACGCTTTCGTCTCGCTCGGCACATCGGGCGTGCTGTTTGCCGCCAACGCTTCCTACCTGCCCAACCCGGCTAGCGCGGTTCACACCTTCTGCCACGCCCTGCCGAACACCTGGCATCAGATGGGGGTCATCCTGTCGGCGACGGATTCGCTCAACTGGCTGTCCGAAATCACCGGGAAGAGCGCCGGCGAATTGACCGCTCAGCTCGGCGACACATTGAAGGCGCCCAGCGGCGTGTCCTTCCTGCCTTATCTTTCGGGTGAGCGCACACCCTACAATGATGCCGCCATTCGCGGCGCGTTCACCGGGCTGGCGCATGAATCGAGCCGTGCCGTGCTGACCCAGGCCGTGCTGGAGGGTGTGGCCTTTGCCTTCCGCGACAGCCTCGAAGCCCTGGCCACGGCCGGCACGACCTTGACGCGGGTGACGGCGATCGGCGGCGGCTCGCGCTCGCACTACTGGTTGAAGGCGATTGCCACCGCGCTTCAACTGCCTGTCGACATTCCCGCCGACGGCGATTTCGGCGCCGCCTTTGGTGCCGCACGGCTCGGTCTGATTGCGGCAACGGATGCCGATCCGCTGGCTGTGTGCACGGCGCCCAGGACGGATGCTACCGTTGAACCGGACGCTGCGCTCGCTGGGGCGTATGCGGATGCATATCAGCGCTACCGGTCGCTGTACCCGGCAATTAAGAGCGTGACCGCGTGAGTGAGCGCGAGGCACCCCCCTCTGCCCTGCCGGGCATCTCCCCCGCGGGGGGGGAGATTAGCAGCGTTGGCGGGTATGCCAGTCCTGCAAGGTGGGTGATTGGCGAAGGCGCGGATGCCAACCAATCTCCCCCCTTGCGGGGGAGATGGCCGGTAGGCCAGAGGGGGGCGCTTCACGCCCGCCTCCCCCAGAAGTCCTTACTGCGCAGGCACCTTGTCGAGAAAGCCGGTGACGCTCCTCAGGCGGCCGTTCTCGATGATTCCGATGTCGGTACCTTCGATCACCGAAGGCGTCCCCTCAGGTCCGAGGTTCCACGAGAAGCGGATCTTGTCGGCAAAACCATCCGGCGTGCCCTTCAGCGAGAACCGGAAGCCGGCAAAGCGCTGCTGCACGCCGTCGATCAGAGCCGTGACGCCTTCATGGCCGTCGCCCTGCATGAGCGGATCACGATAGCTGACGTCTTCCGTGAAGGTCGCCTTGAGCAATTCGGCCCGGCGGCCGGCATCGCTTTCGTTCCAGGCGGTGATGTAGTTTTCAGCGATCTTGGTGAGGTCGGTCATGGTCTGTCTCCTTCGTTTGGTGGCTTTGACATGACCTTTTTCGACCAGCGCTGGCCTGAAACCAATTACGCCTGAGGTAATGGCGGCAGAACTTTGTGAGAGGACAGAAATCATGAGCAGCGGATTCTTCGGCGACATCAAGAAAATCAAATATGAAGGGCCGGATTCGACCAATCCGCTGGCCTATAGGTTCTACAATCCCGACGAGGTCGTCGCCGGCAAGCGGTTGGAAGATCATCTGCGCTTCGCCGTGGCCTACTGGCACTCCTTTGCCTGGCCGGGCGGCGATCCGTTCGGCGGCCAGACCTTCGACCGGCCGTGGTTTCCCAAGGCAGGCGGCACCGACACGATGGAGCTGGCAAAACTGAAAGCGGACGTCGCCTTCGAGATGTTCTCGCTGCTCGGCGCGCCCTATTTCTGCTTCCATGACGCCGATGTGCGGCCGGAGGGCAAGGACTTTTCCGAAAGTGCCGCGCGCCTCGACGAGATCGCCGATTACTTCGCGGGCAAGATGAAGCAGACCGGCGTCAAGCTGCTTTGGGGCACCGCCAATCTGTTCTCCAATCGCCGCTTCATGTCGGGTGCGGCCACCAATCCCGATCCGGACGTCTTTGCCTACGCGGCGGCGACGGTAAAAAGCTGCATCGACGTCACCAAGCGGCTGAAGGGCGAAAACTACGTGCTGTGGGGCGGGCGCGAAGGCTATGAGACGCTGCTCAACACCGACCTCGCGCGCGAGCAGGAACAGGCCGGCCGGTTCCTCAGCATGGTCGTCGACTACAAGCACAAGATCGGTTTCAAGGGCACGATCCTGATCGAGCCGAAGCCGCAGGAGCCGACCAAGCATCAGTACGATTACGATGTCGCCACCGTCTACGGCTTCCTCAAGCGCTTCGGGCTGGAGAAGGAGGTCAAGGTCAATATCGAGCAGGGCCACGCCATCCTGGCCGGCCATTCCTTTGAGCACGAACTGGCTCTGGCCAATGCGCTCGGCATTTTCGGTTCGATCGATATGAACCGCAACGACTACCAGTCGGGCTGGGACACCGACCAGTTCCCCAACAACGTGCCGGAAATGGCGCTGGCCTACTATCAGGTCCTGCAGGCCGGCGGCTTCAAGACCGGCGGCACCAATTTCGACGCCAAGCTGCGCCGCCAGTCGCTCGATCCGCAGGACCTGCTGATCGGCCATATCGGCGGCATGGATTCTTGCGCACGCGGCCTGAAAGCCGCGGCCGGCATGGTCGAGGACAAGGCGCTATCGGCGCCGCTGGCCGAACGTTATGCCGGCTGGAACACGGCCGAGGGCAAGGCGATGCTCGCCGGCAAGCGCACGCTGGAGGATATCGCCGAGCGCGTCGTCAAGAAGAAGATCGAGCCGCAGCCGAGGTCCGGTCGCCAGGAACTGCTGGAAAATATCGTCAACCGCTACGTGTAAGGCGCGCGCCGCTCCATCTCTGGACCGACATCCGACACCACTGGCTGAAAGCCGCCGCCATCGCCATCTGCTAGTCAGCCCACTTCGCACGAGGCTGCCGAGGATCGCACAGATCTTCGGCAGCCAGCGTGTGATCAAGATGCCACGCGTGCCGCCGAAAGAGGGCCCGTGCGGCAGCCTTTATTTTATGCATGTCGCCATCCCAAAATCGCTGTGCGCTTTTGGGCGACATGCATTGGCGGGAGACGGAAAATGGCAGAGGATCGAACCATCGTGCGCCCGGCGCAGGCGAGCGATATTCCGGCGTTGAAGCAGGTGCTGCATGAAACCTTCGAAGGCACATGGCTGCCGAACATCACCGAAGCAGCGGCGCGGCGCTATGTCGAGACGGATATTGGCGGGCGCTATGTCGACCAGAGCTGGCCTGAATTCGCCGTTGCCGAGATCGATGGCGAGGTCGCCGGCCTGATCCATTGGCGCGCGGATTTCATCGAGGCCCTGCACGTGACGGCATCCCGTCAAGGGCAAGGTGTCGGCCGCAAGCTGCTTTCCCACGCCGAACAGGCGATCGGCGCCGCCGGATTGGCGCAGGCGCGGCTGGAAACCGACACGTTCAATCTGCCCGCACAAGCACTCTACAAGGCGGTCGGCTATATCGAGAAAAACCGCTATCCAGACGACGAATGGGACAGTGGCTTCACCACGGTGCTGTTCGAAAAGCGGCTGTAGATCTCTCCTTGACCTGACCTGCCAAGGCGCAGGAACAGCTTTGCGCATTGCCCGGTCCCGCGACATGGTTTTGCCCTTCGACGCCCTTCAATGACCTCGCTCTTGCCTTCAAACTGCCGTCACGAATCTCGTATAAGACTGGCTCGTGGCGGGAGAGGAAGAAGGAGGCGAACCGATATGCAGAACGAACGTGAAATCGACGCCCTGCTCTCACCTGGCGAGGCCGGATCGATCATCGACCGGCTGATGGCGATGCCGAGGAAATCCGACGACGCCAAGATTGCGAACGAATGGGATCGCGCTGTCGCCAGCCGCTTCGAGACCCGTCTGGCCAGGCAGATGCGCTCGCAGATCGACGGCGACCGTCAGAACGCGGCGTGATCGCCCGTTGAAACCTACCCCCTCCGCAATCTGACCGGCGCTTCGCCGAAAGTCCTTGAAAACGCTCTCGAAAATGCGGCGGCGGACGAGAACCCGGTCCGCCCGGCAATATCGGCCATGGCAACCCTCGTATCGACCACCAGCCGGCGCGCGGCGCCGAGGCGCAGCCTGAGGTAATAGGCGCCCGGTGTCTCGCCGATAGATTTGCGAAAGATGCTTTCCAGCGTCCGTGCCGTCACCCCGGCACGCTTTGCCACCGCCTCTATGGTCAGAGGCTGGTCGACATGCGCTTCCATCAGCCGGATCGCATGCGCCAGCCGCGGATCGTAGCCGTCGAGCCGGCCGAGCGAGACCAGCGGCTGTGCGTCGGTGGCGGCGCGCGCCTGGTCATAGATGAAGACGCTGGCGACATCGAGCGCCACCGCCATGCCGAGCCGCGTGCGGATGAGATGCAGCATCAGGTCGAAGGTCGGCGAAGCGCCGCCCGAGGTGAACACCGGCCCGTCGATGACGTAGCGATCCGGGCGGACATCGACGCCAGGGAAGGCCGAGGAAAAATCCTCCATGTCCTCCCAGTGGGTGGTGGCGCTGCGCCCTTCCAGCAGGCCGGCGCGTGCCACCAGCCAAGTGCCCGCCTCGACACCGCCGCAAGCACGCGCCGTGCGTGCGGCCCGGCGCAGTCCGGACAACAAAGCCGAAGTTGCATAGTTCTGGGTGCCGAAGCCGGCGACGACGACAAGGACGTCGGTTGGCTCGCCCGCGTCGAAACGGCCACTGACCGCCACCGGCAGGCCGCATGTGGTGACCGGAGCCTCGCCGGTCACCGAGACCAGCCGAAAATCGAACAGGGTCTCGCCGGAGATACGGTTGGCGGCGCGCAGCGGATCGACGGCCGAGGCCACGCACATGATCGACGAGCCGGAAAACACCAGCAGCGTCACCTTGAGCGGCAGACGCTCGGCGCGAAAGATCGTCGGTTTTTCGCTTTTTGTCATGGAAGCTTCGTAAAGCGCAAAACAATTTCCGGCAAGTCGGGCATTGTTGTGGTCTGTTTCTATCGGAGGAGAGTTCCATGCCGCTTGCGATGAACCGTGAGGTCTTCATTACCTGTGCCGTGACCGGGTCCGGCGGGTCGCAGGACCGCAGCCCGCATGTGCCACGCTCGCCCAAGCAGATCGCCGATTCCGCCATCGACGCAGCCAAGGCGGGTGCGGCGATCGTGCACTGCCATGTGCGCGATCCCGAAACCGGCAAGCCGAGGCGCGATGTGCATCTCTACCGCGAAGTGACCGAGCGCATCCGCGCGGCGGAAGTCGACGTCATCCTGAACCTGACCGCCGGCATGGGCGGCGACATGGTGTTCGGATCGCCGGAAGCGCCGCTGCCGCTCAACGAAAAAGGCACCGACATGGGCGGCGCCACCAACCGCATGGAACATGTGCGCCAGTGCCTGCCGGAAATCTGCACGCTCGACTGCGGCACCATGAATTTCGCCGAAGCCGACTATGTCATGACCAACACGCCCGGCATGCTGCGCGCCATGGGCGGCATGATGACGGCGCTCGGCGTCAAGCCGGAGATCGAGGCTTTCGACACCGGTCATCTGTGGTTCGCCAAGCAGCTGGTCGAGGAAAAAGTACTCAACCCTGATGCGCTGGTGCAGCTCTGCATGGGCGTGCCGTGGGGTGCGCCTGACGACCTCAACACCTTCATGGCCATGGTCAACAATGTCCCGTCCACCTGGAACTGGTCGGCCTTCGCCATCGGCCGCAACCAGATGGCCTATGCCGCGGCGGCGGTGCTGGCTGGCGGCAATGTCAGGGTAGGTCTCGAAGACAATCTGTGGCTCGACAAGGGCGTGCTGGCGACCAATGCGCAGCTGGTCGAGCGTGCCGCCAGCATCGTCACCAATCTCGGCGCCAGGATTCTTGGGCCGGAAGAGGTGCGGCAAAAGCTCAACCTCACCAAGCGGGCGCCGATCGCGGCATAAATTATTCATCGGGAGGGTCGGCATGACTACCGTAAAATTCACCGCGATGAAGGATGGCGACCGGGACGACTACGAGTTCCTGACCGCGCATGAGATCGACTATGCGGCAAGGACAGGCGAGCGGCTGCTCGATGCGCTGGTGCAGCTCGACGCGGGCCTGTCGGGCTACAAGATCACCCGGCTCGGCCATTCGCTGCAGGCGGCGACGCGTGCCTGGCGCGACGGCGCCGACACCGACTGGATCGCCTGCGCGCTGCTGCACGACATCGGCGACATTTACGCGCCATACAATCACGACGAATATGCCGCTTCGATCCTGAAACCCTTCGTGCGCGAACAATGCACCTGGGTGGTGGAAAAGCATGGCGACTTCCAGCGGCTCTACTATGCCCATCATCTGGGCGGTAACCGCCATGCGCGCGACCGCTTTGCCGGCCACGCCTATTTCGACGATTGCGACCAGTTTTGCGAACGCTGGGACCAGTCGAGCTTCGACCCCGACTATGACACCCTGCCGATCGAATTCTTCCGGCCCTTCGTGCTCGAAGCCTTTGCCCGCAAGGCCTACGACCCGTCCGTGATCCGCGCCGGCGAACGCGTGCCGCTCATAGATCCCACAACCGCCATGACCAGAACCGGAGCTTCCGCATGAGCATCATCAACAAGGCAGCCGCCATCGGTGGCGGCGTCATCGGCGCCGGCTGGGTGGCGCGGCTGCTGCTCAACGGCATCGACGTGTCGATCTTCGATCCCGATCCCGAGGCGTCGCGCAAGGTCGGCGAAGTGATGAAGGGCGCGCGCCGCGCCTACAAGCAGATGGTGCCCGGCGGCCTGCCCAAGGAGGGCAAGCTGACCTTCGCCAAGACCATCGCCGAGGCAGTGGCCGATGCCGATTTCATTCAGGAAAGCGTGCCGGAACGGCTCGACCTCAAGCACCGGGTGCTCGCCGAGATCGATACCCACGCGCCGGCCAATGCGATTGTCGGCTCATCGACCTCCGGCATCAAGCCGACCGACATGCAGGTGGCGATGAAGAAGCATCCGGAGCGGCTGGTCGTCGGCCATCCGTTCAACCCGGTCTATCTCCTGCCGCTGGTCGAGATCGTGGGCGGCGAGCAGACCTTTCCCGAGGCGATCGAGGTCGCCAAGGAGATGTATGCCTCGATCGGCATGAAGCCGGTCGTCATCCGCAAGGAGATCGAGGCCTTCGTCGGCGACCGCCTGCTCGAAGCGGCATGGCGCGAGGCGCTGTGGCTGATCAAGGACGGCATCTGCACGGTCGAGGAACTCGACGACATCATGCGCTACGGCTTCGGCCTGCGTTGGGCGCAGATGGGCATGTTCCAGGTCTATCGCGTCGCCGGCGGCGAGGCCGGCATGCGCCACTTCATGGCGCAGTTCGGGCCCTGCCTGAAATGGCCATGGACCAAGCTGATGGATGTGCCGGAGTTCAACGACGAGTTGGTCGACCTGATCGCCACGCAGTCGGACGACCAGGCGCATGGCCTGTCGATCCGCGAACTGGAAAAGATCCGCGACGACAATCTGGTCGCCATCATGGATGCGCTGTCGAAGCAGAACAAAGGCAAGGGCTGGGGCGCCGGCGCCCTGCACAAGGACTATACCAGGCAGTTGGCCAAGCTGGCGGCGAAGAAGCCCACGGCCTCCAAGGCGGCCGAGAAGGCCAAAGCCTTGAAACCGGTCAAGAGAGCCGAAAAGCCGAAGAAAAAGACCGGCAAGAAGAAAGGCTGAGAGCATGGATTTCGGGCTGTCGGAGGAACAGAGGCTCATCGTCGAGACGACGCGTGCGTTCGTCGAGAACGAGCTTTACCCGCATGAGCGCGAGGTCGAGCGCACCGGCGTGCTGCGCCGCGACCTGATCGAGGAGATCAAGGTCAAGGCGATCGAAGCCGGGCTCTATGCCGCCAACATGCCGGCCGATGTCGGCGGCGCTGGCCTGGATACGGTGACCTGGCTGCTCTACGAAAAGGAACTCGGCCGCGCCAACTATGCGCTGCACTGGACCTGCGTGGCGCGGCCCTCCAACATCCTCTTGGCCGGCACGCCCGAGCAGCGCGAGAAGTATCTGTTCCCCTGCATCCGCGGCGAGAAATGGGACTGTCTGGCGATGACCGAGCCGGGCGCAGGCTCCGATTTGCGCGGCATGAAGGCGACGGCGGTGCAGGACGGCGACGACTGGGTGCTGAACGGCACCAAGCATTTTATCTCCCACGCCGACCTCGCCGACTTTGCCATCGTTTTCATGGCCTCAGGCGAAGAGGATTCGCCGCGCGGCAAACGCAAGAAGATCACCGCCTTCTTCGTCGACAAAGGGACGAAGGGCTTCACCGTCCGCGATGGCTACCGCAACGTCTCGCATCGCGGCTACACCAACGCCATCCTCGAATTCGACGATTGCCGGCTGCCCGCCGCCCAAGTGTTGGGCGAAGTCCACAAGGGTTTCGACGTCGCCAATTCCTGGCTCGGCGCCACCCGGCTGCAGGTCGGCGCCACCTGCCTCGGCCGCGCCGAGCGGGCGCTTGGCCATGCCGTCGAATATGCCGCGCAGCGCCAGCAATTCGGCCAGCAGATCGGCAAGTTCCAGGGCGTATCGTTCAAGCTTGCCGACATGGCGACCGAACTGAAGGCCGCCGACCTGATGGTGTTCGAAGCCGGCTGGAAGTACGATCAGGGCACAGTCACCGACCAGGACATGGCCATGGCCAAACTGAAGGCCACCGAAATGCTTGCATACGTTGCCGATGAAGCGATCCAGATCCATGGCGGCATGGGGCTGATGGACGATTTGCCGCTGGAGCGCATCTGGCGCGACGCCCGCGTCGAGCGCATCTGGGAGGGCACGTCGGAAATCCAGCGCCACATCATTTCACGGGCGCTGCTGCGTCCGTTTGGGGCATAACATATGCATAAACTTGAGCGTCTCCTGCGGCCGAAGTCGATTGCCGTATTCGGCGGTGCGCAGGCTGCAGCCGTCGTCGCGCAATCGATCAAGATGGGCTTTGCCGGCGAGATCTGGCCGGTGCATCCGACCAAGGACGAGGTCGCCGGCCGCAAGGCCTATCGCTCGGTCGCCGACCTGCCGGCCGCGCCGGACGCCGCCTTTGTCGGCGTCAACCGGCATTTGACCATAGAGGTGGTCAAGGCGCTGGCCGAACGCGGCGCCGGCGGCGCCGTCTGCTTTGCCGCCGGCTTCCTCGAAACCGAGGCCTATGACGACGACGGCGAGCGGCTGCAGGCCGAGCTGGTCGGGGCGGCCGGCTCGATGCCGATCATCGGGCCGAATTGCTACGGCCTGATCAATTATGCCGACGGCGCGCTTCTGTGGCCCGACCAGCATGGCGGGATAAGACTGGCCGAGGGCGGCAAGGGCGTCGCCATCATCACCCAGTCCTCCAACATCGCCATCAACATGACGATGCAAAGGCGCGGCCTGCCGATCGCCTTCCTGATGACCGCCGGCAACCAGGCGCAGACCGGCCTGTCCGAAATGGCGCTCGGCCTGATCGAGGACGAGCGGGTCACGTCGCTCGGCCTGCATATCGAGGCTTTCGATTCGGTAGCCGGCTTCGAGCGGCTGGCGGCACGGGCGCGCGAGCTGAAGAAGCCGATCATCGCCATGAAGGTCGGCCGTTCCGAACAGGCCAGGCAGGCGACTGTCTCGCATACCGCCTCGCTGGCCGGCTCGGACGCGGCCTCGGGTGCGTTCCTGCGGCGGCTCGGCATTGCGAGAGTCGATTCGATCCCCGCCTTCATCGAGGCGCTGAAGCTGCTGCACATCACCGGCCCGCTGCCAGGCTATAGGCTGTCGTCGATGAGCTGCTCCGGCGGCGAGGCCTCCGTCATGGCCGACAGCGCCGAAGGGCGCTGGGTCAATTTCCCTGTGCTGATCGACAGCCACCGCGCCCATGTCAAATCGACGCTCGGGCCGCTGGTCGCGGTCGCCAACCCGCTCGACTATCACACCTTCATCTGGAACAACGAGCCGGCGATGACCGCCACCTTCACCGCCATGGTGTCGGGCGGCTTCGACCTCAACATGCTGGTGCTCGATTTCCCGCGCCCCGACCGCTGCTCGGTCACCGATTGGTGGGCGACGCTGCGCGCCTTCGAATCGGCACTGAAGACCAATAAAGCGCACGGCGCGATCGTCTCCTCGCTGCCGGAGAACCTGCCGGAGGAATACACCGCCGAGTTGATGGCACGCGGCATGGTGCCGTTGTTCGGCATTTCCGAAGCCATGGACGCCGCCCAGGCGGCAGCCTTCATCGGCTGGGCGTGGCACGAGCCGCAGGCGCAGCCGATCGACACGTCCGCATCCGGTGCGCCTGGCGGTGACCACGTCACGCCCGATGAGGCCGAGGCGAAGTCACGGCTGATCAAGGCCAGCCTGCCGGTGCCGAAGGGCGAACGCGCCGCCAATGCGGTCGAGGCGGTGATCTCGTCCATGGCGCTCGGCTTCCCGGTGGCGCTGAAGGCGCTCGGCGTCACTCACAAATCCGAAGTTGGCGCTGTCAGGCTCAATCTCAGGGATGCCGAATCCGTCAGCACCGCAGCGCATGACCTGCTGCCGCTCGGCACCGGGCTCTATGTCGAGCGCATGGTGCGCGACGGTGTCGCCGAACTCATTGTCGGCTTCACCCGCGATCCGATGTTCGGCGCGGTGATGACGCTCGGCACCGGCGGCGTGCTGGTCGAATTGTTGCGCGACAGCGTCACGCTGATGCTGCCGGCGACGCGCGACGATATTGAGGCGGCGCTTCGCGGCCTGAGACTGTTCCCGCTGCTCGAAGGCTATCGCGGCCGGCCGAAAGCCGATGTCGCCGCTGCCATCGACGCCATCTCGGGCATTGCCGCCTTCGTGCAGCAGAATGCCGGCGAGATCGAGGAACTCGACATCAACCCGCTGATCGTCTGCGCCGAAGGCAAGGGCGCCTGGATCGCCGACGCACTGCTGGTGCTGGGAGAGAACAAGAATGTCTGACGTCATTTCGACCCGCCGCGAGGGCACCATCCTCGAAGTCACGCTCGACCGGCCCAAGGCCAACGCCATCGACCTGAAGACCTCGCGGCTGATGGGCGAGACCTTCAAGGCATTCCGAGACGATCCGGAATTGCGCGTCGCCATCGTCAAGACCGCAGGCGACAAGTTCTTCTGCGCCGGCTGGGATTTGAAGGCCGCTGCAGGCGGCGATGCGGTCGACGGCGACTATGGCGTCGGCGGCTTTGCCGGGCTACAGGAATTGCGCGACCTCAACAAGCCGGTGATCGCTTGCGTCAACGGCATGGCGGTGGGCGGCGGCTTCGAACTGGCGCTTTCCTGCGACCTCATCTACGCCTCCGGCCATTCCTCCTTCGCGCTGCCCGAAATCCGCGCCGGCACGCTGGCCGATGCGGCAACGATCAAGCTGCCGAAGCGCATCCCCTACCATGTCGCCATGGACCTGCTGCTGACCGGCCGCTGGATGGATGTCGCTGAAGCGCATCGCTGGGGCCTGGTCAACGAAGTGCTGCCCAAGGAGAAGCTCGAGGAGCGCGTCTGGGAGATCGCCCGGCTGCTGGCCGGCGGCCCGCCGCTGGTGTTTGCCGCGATCAAGGAGACGGCGCGCGTGGCCGAGGCGCTGACCTTCCAGGATGCGATGAACAGGGTGACGCGGCGCCAGTTGGCGACGGTCGATGCACTCTACGGCTCCGAGGACGGCATGGAAGGCTTTCGTGCGTTTGCGGAAAAGCGCGATCCGGTGTGGAAGGGGAAGTAGTGGGAACGATGGCGTCCCGTCACACCCCCCTCTGCCCTGCCGGGCATCTCCCCCGCAAGGGGGGAGATTGGATGTCGTTTCTGCTTTCGCCAATCGTCAACGTTGCAAGAAGAGCACCGCGATCGAAACTGCCAATCTCCCCTCTTGCGGGGGAGATGGCCGGCAGGCCAGAGGGGGGTGCCCAGGTTCGACTTCGGCAGCCTCACTCATGACCGACTACAAAACCCTCATCGACGCCGAGACCTGGGCCTTCATCGAGCGCACCAATTCCTATTACCCGCCGGATACAATCGACTACACGATCGCGCAGCAGCGCGAGATCTACGACCGCATGTGCCGCGAATTCTTTGCCGGCTATCCCGACGGCGTTGCTGTCGAAACCTCAGCCATCGCGACGTCCACGCACGATATCCCGACCCGTATCTATCGAAGCCCACTCCAGGCAGCCGTGACGGTGCTCTATGTCCATGGCGGCGGCTTCATCCTCGGCGGACTGGACAGCCATGACGATGTCTGCGCCGAGCTTTGTGCCCGCACCGGCTATGAGGTGGTCTCGGTCGATTATCGGCTGGCGCCTGAACATCTGCATCCGGCCGCCTTCGACGATTTGATGAGCGCTTTCGAATGGGCCGCCGCGACCCCTTCGCACCCGATCCTGCTGTGCGGCGACAGCGCCGGCGGCAATCTCTGCGCCGCCGTCAGCCATGCAACGCGCGGCCATTCGAAAAGGCCGATCGGCCAGGTTCTGATCTATCCCGGCCTCGGCGGCGACCGGTCGCAAGGATCGTACATAACGCATGCCGAAGCGCCGATGCTGACCACGCGCGATCTCGAATTCTACAAGAACATCCGCACCGGCGGGCAAGACGGCACCGGCGACATCACGCAGTCGCCGCTTGCCGATGCCGATTTTGCCAACCTGCCGCCGACAGTGCTGATCACCGCGCAATGCGATCCCCTGTCGTCCGACGGCGAAGCCTATCGCGACCGCATCGTCGCGGCCGGCGGACGGGCATATTGGTTCGAGGAACCAGGGCTGGTGCATGGCTATCTCAGAGCCCGGCACACGGTGGGCCGCGCCCGAGCGAGTTTTACCCGGATCGTCGATGCGGTGGCCGCCCTTGGACAGGGCGCCTGGCTCTGGTGAGCGGTTTTATCGTCTCGCGGTTTGGACCTTATTGCACGGCCGCCGCCGCCGCCCGGCCGGCGCTGCGGCCGGAAAAGATGCAGCCGCCGAGGAAGGTACCCTCAAGCGCCGCGTAGCCATGCACGCCGCCGCCGCCGAAACCGGCGGCTTCACCGACAGCGTAGAGCCCCGCAACCGGCTGGCCATCGGCACCCAGCACGCGGCTGTCGAGATCGGTCTGCAGGCCGCCCAGCGTCTTGCGGGTCAGGATGTTGAGGCGCACCGCGATCAGCGGGCCGTTTGCCGGATCGAGCATCTTGTGCGGCTTGGCCGTGCGGATCAGGCGGTCGCCGAGATAGGCGCGCGCCCCGCGCAGGGCGCTGATTTGCATGTCCTTGGAGAACGGGTTGTCCAGCTGCCGGTCGCGGGCGCGGATTTCGCGCTCGACCTGGGCCACCTCAAGAAGCGGCTCACCGCCGGCAAGCGCGTTCATGCGCGCGACCAGCGCCGGCAAATCGGCCTCGACGATGAAATCCTCACCTCTTTCCATGAACGCCTTGACCGGACCCGGAATGCCCGAGGTGGCGCGGCCGAGCACCTGGCGCCAGCTCTTGCCGGTCAGGTCCGGGTTCTGTTCTGAGCCCGACAGCGCGAACTCCTTCTGGATGATCTTCTTGGTCAGGATGAACCAGGAATAATCGAAGCCGGTGCTCATGATGTGGGAGAGCGTGCCCAGCGTGTCGAAGCCGGGATAGAGCGGCACCGGCAAGCGCTTGCCGCGCGCATCGAGCCACAGCGATGACGGGCCGGGCAGGATGCGGATCGCATGGTCGGTCCAGATCGGCGACCAGTTCCTGATGCCCTCGACATAGTGCCACATGCGGTCGCGGTTGACGATCGAGCCGCCGGCCCGTTCGGTGATCGCCAGCATTCGGCCGTCGACATGGTCGGGCACACCGGTGATCATGCGCTTGGGCGCCGTGCCAAGCCGCTTGGGCCAATTCTCCCGCACCAGTTGATGGTTGGCGCCGATGCCGCCGGAGGCGACGATCACCGCTTGGGCGTGAAGCTCGAAATCGCCTGATATTTCGCGCGAACTCTTGTGGCCGCGCTCGACAGCGCTGGGCTGCAGGATGTCGCCACGCACGCCGGTTACAACAGCGCCCGTCCGTGTCAGTTCATTGACTCGGTGCCGGAACTTGAAGCTGATCAATCCACGCTTTTGCGCCTCGCGCACGCGTAGGACAAAAGGTTCGAGCACTCCCGGTCCCGTGCCCCAGGTGATGTGGAAGCGCGGCACCGAATTGCCGTGGCCGATGGCATTGCCGCCGCCGCGCTCGGCCCAGCCGACCACGGGAAAGAACTTCAGGCCGCGCTGCAGCAGCCAGGATCGTTTTTCGCCGGCGGCAAAGCCGACATAGGCTTCCGCCCATCTGCGCGGCCAGAAATCCTCGGGCCGATCGAAAGCCGCGGTGCCCAGCCAGTCTTCCAGCGCCAGGTCATGCGAATCGCGGATGCGCATGCGCCGCTGCTCGGGCGAATCGACGAGGAAAAGGCCGCCGAACGACCAGAACGCCTGGCCGCCGAGCGACTGCTCCGGCTCCTGGTCGACGATGATGGTTTTCTTGCCGGCCTCGGCAAGCTCGGCGGCGGCAACCAGCCCGGCAAGGCCAGCGCCGACAATGATCACGTCCGCATCGTCAGCCATCTTTCCTCCCAGAATTAGCCGGTTACTTTATTGCAAGCGGTCAGACGGTCTCCCAGCCGTCCGTGCCGCCGGCGCGGAAGATCGCATCGATGACTTTCTGGTTGAGCACAGATTCCTCCAGCGTGAAGACGCGCTCCTTGCCGCCCTGTGCCGCACGCGCGAAGGTCTCGACCTCCAGCCGGTACTGCTGCGTGCCGGGAAAGCGGAACACCTGCGCCTCGGAGTGGTTCTGGTTGTGCAGTTCGACGCGGTGGTGGTCGTAGAGCCCGGCATTGAAAGGCGAGAACAACTCGATGAAACCCTTCTCACCGTGGAACACCATGACCTGGCGCGCCGCCATCTGCGTCGACAGGTAGAAGGACAGTTCGAAGTCACCGAAATCGGCGCGGATCGAGGAGTAGATGTCGGTGCCGAATTTCTGGTCGCGCTCGATCGTCGCCTGCACGCGCAGCGGCTCCTTGCCGGTCGAAAAGCGCGTCGACACGGTCGGGTAGACGCCGATGTCGGGCAGCGCGCCGCCGCCGAGGTCGAGCTGGTTGCGCATGTTGCTGGGGTCGACATTGTAGTAGGAGAAGGCACCCTGCACATGGCGCAGCCGGCCGATGGCGCCGCTGGCGATCAGGTCGCGTACCTTGATCCATTGCGGGTGGTAGATGACCATGAAGGCCTCGCAGACCAGCACCTTTTTCTGGTCGCGCAGCTTGATCAGCGGAAGAATGTCGTTGGCGTCGAGCGCCAGCGGCTTTTCGACCAGCACGTGCTTGCCGGCTTCGATGGCCTTTGCCGTCCATTCGACATGCTGCGAAGTCGGCAGCGGGATGTAGACGCCGTCGACCTCATTGGAGGCAAGCAGTTCCTCATAGGAGCCGAAGGCATGGCGCGCGCCGAAGCGGTCGGCGAGCGCCTTGGCCTTCGACAGGTCGCGGCTGGCGATCGCCGACAGCACGCCGTTCTCCGCCTCGACCATGGCCGGCAACAAATGCTCGCGGCCGATCTTGGCCGTCGACAACACACCCCATCGGAACATCAGGCTTCTCCATCACGATTACAGGCCACGAGGTTTGCCCGAAATTGCCGGAAAAGCCAATGACGAGGGTCAGCCCCTTTTGCCGGTCAGCGTCATGTCGAAGTCGACGATGTTGGAATAGATCGGCGTGCCGACATCCATGCCGTAGCGTGACCTCAACACCTTGCCGGTGACATGGAATTTTATGGTGCCAGCCTTGAGACCGCCAAGCTCGGCCGTGAATTTTTCCGGGAACGTCTTGCCGCGCGCCGTCAGCCTACCGGAGACCAGGGCCGTGGTGTCGCTGGTTCGGGTCACACTGGTCGAGCGGAACTGGATTTCCGGGTTCTTGGCGGCATCGAACACCGCGTCGGAGCGCAGGAAGGCATCGATACGGCCCTGGCCGGTGCCGACGCTTTCGGGAAAGATGGTGAAATTGACCTGCGAGCGCCCGACATCGCTGTTGTCGATGCGGATCGACCCCTTGAAGCGGGCAAAGGCGCCATTGAGGCCGCCGCCGCCGACCTTGTCGATGGAGAAGCGGATGCTGGAGCTGGCCGGGCTGATCGAATAGCTGCCGGCGGCGTCACCAAGCGCGACGGCCGCTGAAACAGGCATGGCAAGGCAAGCGGCGACCGCCGCAAATCCGAGGATGCGCGTGTACATGGGATGTTCCTTGTTGGAGGCAGCGCATTTCTTGCGCCCTCACTCCATGAACGAATGAACCGCTCGCTCTATTCCGGATCTGACGAAGGCGTGATCATGCGCGTGAGCACGCCATCCCTGAGCTGGAAATGATGCCGCAGTGCCGCCGCGACGTGGAGCGCGACCAGAGCCATGCCGGCATAGCCGAGATACCAGTGCGCCGCCGCCCAGAAGCTTTCGGCACCATCCGATTCGGCCAGCGGCAGGTTCGGCATGATGAACAGGTTGAACGGCAGGCTGGGAATCTCCAGCATCGAGACCGACACCAGCGCCCAGCCGGACAAGGGCAAGGCAAGCTGGAACGCGTAGAGCGCAAAATGGGCCAACGGTGCCGCCCGACGCTCCAGAGTCCCGACCGAGCGCGGCAGCGGCGGCCATACATTGCCAAGGCGCCAGGCGATGCGCAGGACGATCAGGCCGAGCAGCAGAAAACCGAAGGATTTGTGCAGCTGGATCAGTTCGAAGGCGGTGCGCTGGCTGGTCAGCCGCACCATGACGAAGCCGAGTCCGAACTGGCCGATGAAGATGAGCGCAATCAGCCAGTGGAGAATGATCGCGCCCCAGCCGTAGCTGGTCGTGCTATTGGTGATCGATGTTTGCATCGTTGGTGAACGACCGCGATGCCGGTTTTCTTCCACCAGGGGGAGGGGCGAGCCCGCTCTATCCACTCACCTTGAAGAAATCGACAAACGCCCTGAGCGCTGGCCGCATCTGACGGCGGCTCGGATAATAGACAAAGAAGCCGTCGAAGGGCGGGCACCAATCCTCCAGCACGCGGATCAGCCTGCCGTCGGCGAGCGGGGCGCGGACATAATCCTCAAAGACGAAGGCAAGCCCGGCGCCGTCGACCGCCGCCTGCGCGATCAGATGGTCCTCATCGAGGATCAGCGGTCCCTCCACCGCCATCTCGATCGTCTCGCGGCCTTTCTCGAATTCCCAGCGGTAGAGGATGCCGCTGGAGAAGCGGAAGCGGATGCAGCGGTGGCCGGCTAGGTCGCGCGGGTGGAGCGGCTTGGGGCTCACCTCGAAATAGACCGGGGCGCCGACCACCGCGCCGCGAAGGTCCGGCCCGATGCGCACCGCGATCATGTCGCGCTGCAGGCTCTCGCCTAGCCTGACTCCAGCATCGAAGCCGCCTTCCACCACGTCGGTGAAGCGGTCCTCGATGACGATCTCCAGCACGATGTCGGGATAGGCCGACGCAAAGGCGCCCAGCCGTGGCGTCAGCGCCAAATGGGCCGCCGTGCGCGGCACGGTCAGCCGCAGATTGCCGGCCGGTCGGTCGCGCGCTTCGATTGCCGTCTCCAGCGCCAGGTCGATCTCGGAAAGCGCCGGCCGCAATCGCTCGAGCAGTTGCGCGCCCTCCTCGGTCGGGGCAACGCTGCGCGTGCTGCGTGCCAACAGGCGCACGCCAAGCCGGGCTTCGAGGCTGGATACCGCGTGGCTAACCGCCGAAGGCGCGATGGCCAATTCCCTGGCAGCGCCGCGAAAGCTGCCGCATTGAGCGACAGTCGCCAGCACCGCCAGTTGTGAAAGATGCGCTCGATTCATTGATCTATCTTTTAGTACAGCCCGTGCGGATGAAAACCGATTATCGAACACAAGGCAAGGCGCTATTTCTGCCACATCGCAACAAGGAGACGCGTTATGCACACCCGCAAGCTAGGAACTGAATTGAACGTCTACCCCGTCGGCCTCGGCTGCATGGGCATGAGCTTCGCCTATGGCGGCCAAGCGGAAGCCGATGCGATCGCCACGCTCCACCGCGCCGTCGACATCGGCGTCAATTTCTTCGACACGGCGGAAGTCTATGGCCCTTACGAGAACGAGATCCTGCTCGGCAAGGCGCTGAAGTCGGTGCGTGACAAGGTGACGATCGCGACAAAATTCGGCTTCAAGATTTTGGAGGAAGGCACAGGCCTCGACCGCATGGCGGGCGTCGACAGCCGCCCCGAGCACGTCAAGGCGGTCGCCGAGGCCTCGCTGAAACGGCTGGGCACGGATGTGATCGACCTCTACTACCAGCACCGCGTCGACCCCAACGTGCCAATCGAGGATACGGTCGGCGCCATGGCCGAACTGGTGCGCGAGGGCAAGGTGCGCGCGCTTGGCCTGTCCGAGGCGAGTGCCGCGAGCATCCGCCGGGCCCATGCCGTTCATCCGATATCGGCCGTGCAGAGCGAGTATTCGCTGTGGAGCCGCGACCCGGAAGACGAGGTGTTCGCCGTCTGCCGCGAGCTCGGCATCGGCTTCGTTCCCTATAGCCCGCTCGGCCGTGGGCTGCTGACCGGCACGATCGCCAAGCCCGAGGCCTTGAGCGACGACGACTGGCGCCGGACCTTGCCGCGCTTCCAGGCCGAGGCGATGGAAGCCAATGCCGCCGTCATCGCCACGCTGGAAAAGCTGGCGGCTGAAAAGGGCGCAACCTCGGCGCAGCTGGCGCTGGCCTGGGTGCTGCACCAGGGCGATTTCATCGTACCGATCCCCGGTGCGCGCAAAATCCGCCATCTCGAGCAGAACACGGCGGCGGCGGACATTGCACTTAGCGCTGTCGAGGTGCAGGCGATTGGCGATGCGCTGTCGCCCGACAAGGTGGTCGGTAGGCGCTATGCGCAGAAGGAGTTGGCGCTGGTGAATGGGTGAAAGCTGGTGAGTAAGCGGAAGGGGTGCTTCGGCGCCCCTTTTCATGCGCGATGGTGCAGAAGGTTGCGTGACGTTGGCGCGAGGCACCCCCCTCTGTCCTGCCGGACATCTCCCCCGCAAGGGGGGAGATCGGATGTCACGCCGGCTTTCGCCAATCACCAACGTTGCAAGAAGGGTGCCGCCGATGAAGTTGCCAATCTCCCTCCTTGCGGGGGAGATGGCCGGCAGGCCAGAGGGGGGTGCCTCGCGCCAACATTCCGGCAACTCCCTACCAAGGCACGACAGTGGTCCCCGGCCAATACTCCTGGGCGCGTCTGCCCTTCACCTCATGCGTGCGCTGATTGTCCATCACCCGGTTCGGTGTGATGCGGAACGAAAAAATATCGTCAAGACCAAATGGAGCCACGATCTCGAGCTGCCCATCCGCATCGTATCGCACACCCACCGCATGGGTCTTCGACGCAAAATAGCTGACGGATTCGCTGGCGCTCGAATAGCGCGGGCAGGGTTGGCAGAACTTCTGCGGATACCATAGATGCACCCGCGCCTGGTTGCGCACCTCGACCGGCAACGCTAGCCCCTCGAAATGCCGCGCCGCCCGGCGGATCACCGCGTCCTCGGCCTCGTAGGACAGGTCGCTGTCATCGAAGTAGAAGAGATCAACGTCCTTGATGCCGTAACCCGAAGGCTTGCCGGTCAGGTGGTTCCAGACACTGTTGTAGAGCGCGCCGGACACCACCAGCCAGCCCGGCAGGTCGAGCGTGCGAGCCCGCGCCAGCGCGTCGCGGACCAGCGGGTCGGCAGGCACGATGGCGAGAAACGCCGCGCGCTGTTCTTCGAAAGGAAGTCCGGAATACCGCAGATGGTCCATCGCCCTTTGGAGGGCGATTCGCCATCTGCTCGCAAGTCTTAGCCGCGCAGAACGCCGCCCGTCTGCTTGCCGACATTCTCGACGATACGCTTGGCCAGTGCCTCGAAATCCTCGTCGGTCAGCGTCTTTTCGACCGGCTGGATCGACACTTCGATGGCAATAGACTTCCTGCCCTCGCCGAGCGAAGCGCCTTCGAAGATGTCGAAGACCGAAACGCCCGTGATGAGCTTCTTGTCGGCGGCGAGCGCCGCGCGGACCAGCGTGCCGGCCTCGACCGTTTTGTCGACGACGAAAGCGAAGTCGCGCTTGACCGCCTGGAAGGGGGACAGTTCCAGTTTCGGCTTGGTTTTCGTCGGCTTGGCCTTCGGTTCGGGCACCGCATCGACGAACACCTCGAAGCCGCACAGCGGCCCGGAAACATCGAGCCCCTCCAGCGTCTTCGGGTGGAATTCGCCAAAGGTGCCGAGCACGGTTTTCGGGCCGAGCTTGATGGTGCCGGAACGGCCGGGATGGTACCAGGCTGGACCGCCGGCCTCGATCTGCAGCCGCTCGACCGGCGCACCGCAGGCTTCGAGCGCGGCGATCGCGTCGGCCTTGGCGTCGAACACGCCGACCGCACCCGAATTGCCGGCCCAGTTGCGGCCTGAGCCGTCGAGCTTGGCGGTGCCGCGGCGCACGCCGGCGGCGACGCGCCGCTGCTGGTCGGCGCCGTCGCCCTCATAGGTGCCCGACACTTCGAACAGCGCCACGTCGCCGATACCCTTGTCGGCGTTGCGCTGGGCAGCCGCGATCAGGCCCGGCAGCAGCGACGGCCGCATGTCGGACATGTTGGCGGCGATCGGGTTGGCGAGCTTCAGCGCGGTCTGGCCACCGCCGAACAGCTCGGCATGCTTGGCCGGAATGAACGACCAGGTGACGGCTTCCATCATGCCGCGCACGGCAAGCGCGCGCTTGGCGGTGCGGGTGCGGACCTGCAGCGTGGTGAGTATCCTTGCGTTGACCGCGTCATGCGCACCGAGCGGCTGCGGCGCGATGTTGTCGACGCCGTGGATGCGCATGACTTCCTCGACCAGGTCTGCCTTGCCATCGACGTCGGGGCGCCAGGACGGCACGGCGACATCGACGACATCGCCCGAGCCCTCCGGCTTGAAGCCGAGGCGCGACAGGATGTCGAGGCTTTCCGCCCTGGGAACCTCGATGCCGGTCAGCCTCTTCACTTCCGAAAGCGGGAAGGAAACGATCTTCGACTTGTGGCCGGCGTAACCGACGACTTCCATTTCGGTCGGCGTGCCGCCGCAGAAATCGAGCACCAGTTTCGTTGCCAGCTCGACGCCAGGCACCATGAATTCAGGGTCCACGCCGCGCTCGAAGCGGTAGCGCGCGTCGGTGATGATGCCGAGCGTACGGCCGGTGCGCGCCGTGGTGATCGGATCCCAAAGGGCGGATTCGATCAGCACGTCGGTCGTGTTCTCGTCGCAGCCCGAATGCTCGCCGCCCATGATGCCGGCGATGGACTCGACGCCATTGTCATCAGCGATGACACACATTTCCGGCGTCAGCGTGTATTCGCGGCCGTCGAGCGCCTGCACCTTTTCACCATCGCGCGCGCGGCGCACGACGAGATTGCCGGCAACCTTGCTGGCGTCGAACACATGCAGCGGGCGTCCGCGGTCGAAGGTGACGTAGTTGGTGATGTCGACCAGCGCGCTGATGGGTCTCAGGCCAATGGCGATCAGCCGCTGCTGCAGCCATTTTGGCGACGGCCCATTCTTGACGCCCTTGACCAGGTTGAGCGCGAAGCCGGGGCAAAGCTCCGGCGCTTCGATCGTCACCTTGACCGGACACATGCCATTGCCGACATGCGGCATGATGGCGCCGCCAACGAGGCGGCCAAGCCCGCTCGCCGCCAGATCCCTGGCGATGCCATAGACGCTGGTGGCATCCGGCCGGTTCGGCGTCAAATTGATCTCGATGACCGGATCGTCGATATGCGCATAGGCGGCGAAGCTGGTGCCGACCGGCGCATCCTCGGGCAGGTCGATGATGCCGTTGTGTTCGTCTGACAGTTCCAGCTCGCGCTCGGAACACATCATGCCGTGGCTTTCGACCCCCCTGATCTTGCCGACCGCCAGCGTCACGTCGATGCCGGGCACATAGGTGCCGGGCGCGGCAAAGGCGCCGATCAGGCCAGCGCGGGCGTTTGGCGCGCCGCAGACGACCTGCACGGGTGGCTTGCCGTCGCCCGTATCGACGGTCAGCACGCGCAGCCGGTCGGCATCGGGATGCTGGACCGCCGTCAGCACCCTGGCGATGACGAAGGGCTTCAGGCTTGACTTGTCGTCGACATGCTCGACTTCGAGGCCGATCGAGGTCAGCCGCTCGACGATCTCGTCGAGCGTAGCGTCGGTCTCTAGGTGGTCCTTGAGCCAGGAGAGGGTGAATTTCATGGGGCTGTTCCGTCTGGTCTTTTGACGCTTGATTTCAGATGTCTCGGCAGGTCGTCGGACATATGCAGGTAGGGCAGCTGCTCGCCGACATAGGCATGCAGCGTGGGTTCAAAATCGGCTGGCATGTCCATGGCGCCGAGCATGAAGTAGATGTCGTCTTCCAGCCGCTCGTCGACATAGGCGATGGGTGAGCCGCAAGTGCCGCAGAACGAGCGCGTCACCGGGCCGTTCTCGAACATCTTCAGCGCCTTGCCGGTGAACGCGACCTGACCGGCCGGGAAGCCGACAAAGGCCGATACAGGCGCGCCGCTGGCCCGCCGGCAATCGCCGCAATGGCAATAGCTGACGTGGTGCGGTTCGGCCGATGCCTCGAACCGCACGGCGCCGCAGCGACAGCCGCCGGCGTAGGGCGCTGTCATGCGCTCAGGCCCCCAAACAGCGTCGGCATGTCGAGCGGCCTGAACCCGTAATGCGACAGCCAGCGCACGTCGGCATCGAAGAAGGCGCGCAGGTCCGGCATGCCGTATTTCAGCATGGCGATGCGGTCGATGCCCATGCCCCAGGCAAAGCCCTGATATTCGTCCGGATCGAGCCTGCCATGGCGCAGCACGTTGGGATGGACCATGCCGCAGCCGAGGATCTCCATCCAGTCGGAGCCTTCGCCGAAGCGCACTTCGCCCGGCCGCGAGCGGTCGCACTGGATGTCGACCTCGAGGCTCGGCTCGGTGAACGGGAAGAAGGACGGCCGGAAGCGCATCTTGACCTGCGGCACCTCGAAGAAGGCCTTGCAGAACTCCTCCAGCACCCACTTCATGTTGGCGACGTTGGCCGTCTTGTCGATCACCAGCCCCTCGACCTGATGGAACATCGGCGAGTGAGTGGCGTCCGAATCCTGGCGGTAAGTCTTGCCCGGAATGACGATGCGGATCGGCGGCTTCCTCGTCTCCATGGTGCGGATCTGCACCGGCGAAGTGTGCGTGCGCAAAAGCTTGCGCTCGCCCTTCTCGTCCGGCTGGAAGAAGAAGGTGTCGTGCATCTCGCGCGCCGGATGGCCTTCGGGGAAATTCAGCGCAGTGAAATTGTAGTAATCGGTCTCGATATCGGGACCTTCCGCGATGGAAAACCCGAGGTCGCCGAAGATCGCAGCGATCTCATCGATGACCTGGCTGATCGGGTGGATACGGCCGCGCTCGGCCGGCGACTGCCGCACCGGCAGCGTCACATCGACCCTTTCGGCGGCGAGGCGGGCGGTGATCGCCACATCTTTCAACTCGGCCTTGCGCACCGTCAGCGCATCTGTGACGCGGTTCTTGAGTCCGTTGATTGCGGGGCCTTTGACCTGACGCTCCTCAGCGGTCATGGCGCCAAGGGTCTTCAGCATCTCGGACACGGCGCCCTTCTTGCCGAAAGCAGCGATGCGCACGGCCTCGATGGCCGGCTCATCGGCGGCCGAGGCGATTTCGGCCAGAAGTGAGTTTTCAAGCGTATCCAGGCCAGTGGTTGCGTCGTTCACGGTCAAACTCGCTACGTTGGAAATCAGCTCAAAGTGAAAGTCACTTTTAAGTTGAAAGTTCAGGCAAAAGAAAAACCCGCGCCAGCCGTGCCAGCGCGGGTTCCCCAAATCAGAATTGCGAATGCTTGGGAAGCGCTGGTCTTAGGCGACAGCGCTTTCAAAAGCGTTCGGCGTGGTGTTCTTCAGATATTCGAGCGCCACCTTGGCCTTGGCGACCAGGGCTGCGAAAGCCTGCGGCTCATGGATGGCCATGTCCGACAGGATCTTGCGGTCGATCTCGATGCCCGACTTGTTGAGGCCGTCGATGAAGCGGCCATAGGTCAGGCCATGCTCGTGCGTCGCGGCGTTGATGCGCTGGATCCACAGCGCGCGGAACGAGCGCTTGCGGTTCTTGCGGTCGCGATACGCGTACTGCATCGACTTTTCCACCGCCTGCTTGGCGATGCGGATGGTGTTCTTGCGGCGGCCGTAGAAGCCTTTGGCGGCTTTCAGGACCTTCTTGTGCTTGGCGTGCGAAGTGACGCCTCTTTTTACGCGTGCCATGTCATGATCTCCTTAAAAGCAATTCCAGGAAAAGTGCCTTGCGGTTTTCCGTTCGGAATTGCGTAAAACAAATGCGTGTCCGGACCGAATGATCTTATTTTGGCGAATGATGTTTTCCAAAAAGTCTGCAACTTTTTGGCATCATTCCCTAGAGACCGTTCGGCAGAAAATTCTTGATGACCTTCTTGCCATCCGGTTCAGCCAGAACCATCGTGCCGCGGGCATTTCGAATGAACTTGTTGGAACGCTTGATCATGCCGTGACGCTTGCCGGCCGCAGCCGACAGGACTTTACCCGTACCTGTGATCTTGAACCGCTTCTTGGCGGCCGATTTGGTCTTCATCTTGGGCATTTTGCTACTCCGTATTGTTGGCGCACTATCGCGCTTCTTGTTCGCTTCGGGCCGACCAAAGCCCGAAAAGCAAATGAAACCGCCACGGCATGCCCTGCCGGGCGGTTTTCTTGAACGGCGGTGCTATACGTCAAAGACGGCCCGCGTGCAACACCTGTGGAGATGCGGCGCTGTGTCCTTGGTCAGGGCAGCGTGAACCAGACCGGCAACATGCCTGACAGCTGGGCTCCGTCTATCAGCTCGAAGGCCGGCAGGGCGACGAGGAAGACCAGGCCGTCGAGCAGCGTGGTCAGCAACAGGCGGGGCTTGAAGCTGCCCGTATCGCCCTCCTGGTAGAGCGACAGCTTCGGGAAGAAGCGCGGCACCTTCTCCAGATAGGCCTGGTACGGCGCGCCGAGCGCTTCCTTGAGGAACTTCTCTTCGCGCAGGATGACGATGTGGAAGGCACCCGCGCACAGCAGCGCAAAGAGGATGATGCCGGAGAACGAGCCGATCTGGGCGCCGACGCCCGCCGCGGCCACGGTCGAGAACACATAAAGTGGGTTGCGGGTGATCGAGTAAGGCCCGCCGGTCACCACCTCGGAAGATTTGCGCCCGCCTATGTAGAGCGTCGCCCAAAGGCGCCCGACGATGCCGAGGAAAATCAGCAGCACGCCGAACATTTCGATCGACTCATGCACCCAGGTTTCAGGCGGAAACGTCGATTGGCCGAACAGCAGTGCCAGAAACAGCACCACCACCAGCACCGCAAGCACCATGCGGCGCATATGCTGGTAGTTGCCCAGCCCGTGTGCCTCGACGGGCGCAGACTTGATTTCATTGACCATGGCGGAATCCGATCGTCGAAAAACTTGCCGGCGATCGCAGCTTCTGGCCAAGAAAACAGGGCCCCGCCGATCGTTGGGACGGCTTGCAGGATAATTCAGGCGGATTTAATGCATGTCGCCTCTTTTGACTGCCTACCGCAGCTCAATACAGCCAGAAGAGGACGGGAATTACACCGCTTTCCTGTCCGGACTCGATGAGTTCGAAAAACGGTATGGAAACCAGAAACATCAAGCCGTCGCGCAGCGTGTGATTGAAGATGCGCGGTGTGAAGGTGACCTCGGCCTGATCGCGATAAAGCCGGGGATTGGGAAAAAAACGCGGCACCCGTGCAACGTAGTCCTTGTACGGCGCCCCGAGCACGGTCGTCAAATGCCGTTCCTCGCGCAGCGTGACGATGTGGAACGCGGCCGCGCACAAAACCGCCGACGCTACCGCGACGATCGCGCTGCCGGTCTGGGTGCCGATGCCGACGGCCGCTACGGTGGAGAAAAAATACAGCGGGTTGCGCATCACCGAATATGGGCCGGTTGCAACCACTTCGGCCGACTTGCGGCCGCCGATATAGAGGATCGACCAGAGCCGGCCGCCGATTCCGATCAGTATCAGGGCGATCCCGTGCGCCTCTATGCGTTCGTGGGTCAGTTCATCGTGCGGGGAGCCGCCGAAGATCAGCAAAGCGCAAAAAGCGCCGATTAGCAGCGCCAGCAGGACGCGCCGGCGCCGCTGATAGCGACCCATTTCACTTGTAGAACGTGCCGCAGCGGTCATGGGAGAATCCTTTCGCCGCGAGGACCGGCAACCAGAATCCTTGTCGAAGCAACTTGCGGAGAAATCATGGCGGAGGCAAAACAAAACAAAAGCCGCCGAAGCGGCCTTTGCTTTTGACGGGGATCGCTCTAGCGCGGCGACAGCACCATCATCATCTGGCGGCCTTCGAGCTTCGGTTCCGCTTCGACCTTGGCAATCGTCGCCACTTCCTCGCGGACCTTGTTCAGAAGCTGCATGCCGAGTTCCATATGCGCCATCTCGCGGCCACGGAAGCGCAGCGTCAGCTTGACCTTGTCGCCTTCCTCGAAGAAGCGGCGAACCGCCTTCATCTTGGTCTCGTAGTCATGGCTGTCGATGTTCGGGCGCATCTTGATCTCCTTGATCTCGATGACCTTCTGGTTCTTGCGCGCCTCGGCCGCCTTCTTCTGGTTGGCGTATTTCAACTTGCCGAGATCGAGGATCTTGACGACGGGGGGCACCGCATTGGGCGATATCTCGACGAGATCGAGCCCAGCCTCTTCGGCGAGCAGCAACGCATCGTTGATGGAAATATCGCCGCGGTTCTGGCCATCGGCGTCGATAAGCTGGACCCGGGGAACCCGGATGTCACGGTTGGAGCGCGGGCCATCCTTGGTCGGCGCCGCTGCTTTGAAAGGTCTGCGAATGGTCGTGGTCTCCTTGGCCGTTTCGTTCAGGTTCGTCAGTGTTGATGCGTGGACGCGCAATGTGGTGAGCGCGCGGGCGGAGTCAATAGCACAGCATTGACAGAAAATCACCCTGATCGCTGCTCTGCACCAAACAAACAACATCGTGAGCACTTTTCGCCACGCCACCGGCTGTGTCACAAGACCCGCGTTGAGGAAAAGCCATGACTGCTACGCCCCCAATCTTTCTGGATGTAGATGGATCGCGCATCGCGGTGCGCCATACTGCTGGCTCTGCGCCAGGCATCGTCTGGCTCGGCGGCTACAAGTCGGACATGCTGGGCACGAAGGCGCAGACGCTGACGGACTGGGCGGCGAAAGAAGGCCGCGCCTTCCTGCGCCACGATTATTCTGGCCATGGCGAATCCGGCGGCGCCTTTGCCGACGGCACGATTTCGACATGGCTTGCGCAGAGCCTTGCCGTGTTCCGGCATTTCACCCGGGGCAGCCAGATCCTGGTCGGCTCCTCGATGGGCGCCTGGATCGCGCTGCGCATGGTGCAGGAATTGCGCAAGGCAGGCGATAGCAACGTCGCCGGCATGGTGCTGCTGGCGCCAGCCCCGGATTTCACCGCCGACCTGGTCGAACCGGTGCTGACCAAGGCGCAGAAGCGCGATCTCGCCAAAAAAGGTTTCTTCGAAGAGCCGTCGGACTATTCCACGGAACCCTACATCTACACCCGCGCCCTGATCGAGGACGGGCGCTACAACCGGGTTATGACAGGCCCGATCGACACCCATTGCCCGGTGCACATCCTGCAGGGCCTGGCCGATGCGGACGTGCCTGCAAGCCACGCACTGAAGCTGGTCAGCTTGCTGCCCGCCGACGACGTGACACTGTCATTGATCCCCGACGGCGACCATCGCTTGTCGCGACCCCAAGATCTCGACATGCTGGTGCGGGCCGTCGATGCGATGGCGCAGAGGGGAAACTGATGCGCCTTTCCATCCCGATATCCGCCTTCGTCGCGGCGATCGTCGGCTTCGGCGGCACGCTGGCCATCGTCATCGCAGCCGCCACCGCAGTCGGTGCGACGCAGATCGAGACGGCAAGTTGGGTGACGACGATCTGCCTGGCCATGGCGATCGAGAGCCTGTGGCTGTCATGGCGCACGAAAATGCCTGTCATCACCGCCTGGTCGACGCCGGGCCTGGCGCTGATCGCGGCATCGAGCGGCTTTTCGATGAGCGAGGCCGTCGCCGCCTTCATCGTCACCGGCGTCCTTCTGATCGCCACAGGGCTGTTTCGGCCCCTGACCAAGCTGATCTCGAGGATACCGCCCTCCGTCGCCTCGGGCATGCTGGCCGGCATCGTCGTCACCTTCGCGCTCAATGCGGTGAAGACCATTCCGATCGACCCGTGGCTGATCCTGCCGCTGATCGCCGTCTTCTTCGTTATCAGGCTGTTCAACCCGGCGCTGTCGGTGCTGGCGGTTCTGATCGGCGGTGGCCTCGCCGCTTTCCTCACCGGCCGTGTCGGTGGCCTGCCGACACCGGAACTGTCGACGCTGACGCTGATTGCGCCTGACTTCACCACCAAGGCGGTGATTGGCCTGGCACTGCCGCTCTACCTCGTCACCATGGCGTCGCAAAACCTGTCCGGCCTCGCCGTGCTGCGCGCCGCCGGCTATCACCCGGAGCCCGGCCCGCTGATCGGTGTCACGGGCCTGTTTTCGCTGCTGTCGGCGCCGTTCGGCGGCTCGACGACCAATCTGGCGGCGATCTCGGCGGCGATCTGCACCGGGCCGGACGTCCACCCCGATCCCGCCGAGCGCTGGAAGACCGGGCCGTTTTATGCGCTCGCCTATCTCATCTTTGCTATTTTCGGCGCTTCGCTGGTGGCGATCTTCGCGGTGCTGCCGCAGAGCCTGATCGTGCTGGTGGCAGGCCTGGCGCTGATGGCGTCGCTCGCCAACGCGCTGTCTATCGCGCTGAAGGAAGAGGCGGATCGCATGGCCGCCACCGTCACCTTTGTCGTCACCGCGTCGGGCCTGACGCTGTTCGGCGTTGGCGCCGCATTCTGGGGCCTGATTGCCGGGTTGGTCGTGCTTTCCCTCGATATGATCAAAAAGCGGTAATCATTTCAGATGCTTGTCCGGATTTGGCGGACATTGTCTTGAATCGCCGTTTTTCTCTTCCCATTTCGATTCCACGCAGCCGGGTTTGGCTGTCTCCAACCGAAGGAATGGGAGAAAATGAACACATCCGCATTGATCCGTCCGGCCTGGACGCCCGCAACCATCGCGTTGATGGTTGTGGGTTTCATGGTGTTCTGGCCACTCGGCTTCGCCATGCTCGCCTACATCATCTGGGGCGACCGCCTCGATGGCTTCAAGCGTGACGTCAACCGCGCGACCGACGGCATCTTCGCCGGATGCCGCCGCGGTTCCGACAAGGCCGCGCGCTGGGGCAATGGCTCCGCCCGCACCGGCAACGTCGCTTTCGACGACTGGCGCGAAAAGGAACTGGAGCGCCTGAACGAAGAGCGTCGCAAGCTCGACGAGATGCTGACCCAGTTCGACGAGTATGCCCGCGAATTGCGCCGCGCCAAGGATCAGGACGAGTTCGACCGGTTCATGGCCAACCGCAACAAGTCGACGGCTCCGACGAAGACCGATCCGGGCGCCGGAACGACGACCACCAAGCGTGGCAAGGGTTCGAACCTGCTTGACGACTGAGGCCCGACGCATAACCCCGAAAACCGGAACCGGTTTTCGGGTCATGCGCCAACTTAAAGTGCTACAGCGTCCTTTGCGCGTCCCAGAGGACGCGCGGCGCTGTAGGACAGGCCAAGGTATGACGACGGCGTCGCGCGAGCGGCGCCGTTTCTTTTTTGTTCTAGTCGTTTTTCTCGAATCGCGTATCGTCCCGCCATGACTCTCGGCTTCTTTCGCAATCTGACAAAGCCCAAGCCCACGCCTGTCGTGGAACGCGAATATTGCATCGCCGGCCGCACGCTGCCGCTCAAGATCGTCGAGAGCGCCAGGGCGCGCCGAATGACGCTGCGCATCGATTCAGGCGGCCAGGGTCTGCGCATCACCGTGCCGCCAGGCCTGCGCCGCGGCGAGGTAGACAGGTTCCTCGAGCGGCACCAGGACTGGCTGGAGCAGCGACTGGCCAAGGTGCCGACGCGGCCGCAGGTGCGGCCCGGCATCAGGATCCCGGTGCGTGGCGTGGCGCACCGCATCGTCCATGAGCCATCAAAGCGCGGGACCGTGACGGTGTCGAGCGATGAGCGCGGCCCGCTGCTGATCGTGCACGGCGATCGCATACACCTACCGCGCCGCATCGCCGACTTCCTCAAGCGCGAGGCCAAGAAGGACATCGAGAAGCTGGTGCTCAAGCACACCCAGGCGTTAGGCAAACGCGCCAAGGCCGTCCGCTTCAAGGACACGTCGAGCCGCTGGGGCTCCTGCACCTCCGAAGGCAATCTGTCCTTCTCCTGGCGCATCATGATGGCGCCGTCGCCGGTCATCAACTATCTCGTCGCGCATGAAGTGGCGCATCTCAAGGAGATGAACCATGGTCCGAAATTCTGGAAATTGTGCGAAAAGCTCTGCCCCGACACCGATCGCTGCAAGGACTGGCTGAAGCGCAATGGCGGTGCGCTGCAGGCGATCATGTTCGAGTAGATCGCTCAGTCGTCGTTTGCGGCGTTCAAGTCCTCAGGCCGCAACCCCTCATCGCCATGATGCGGCCACGGCAGGAAATTGCCGTCGAATTCATCGCCGCCGAAATAGTCGAGCGCCCGGTGCGCTTCGGCGCCGTTGAAGGCAGCCTTGTCGATCAGGTGCGCGATGACCTCGCGCGCCTGCGCGACCTTCTGCCTGAGTTCGGCAATTGTCCTGTCGGTCATGATCGTGCTCCCGCCGTGTCCTGTTCATCCATAGGTAGCGCCTTTGGCCGTGTCGGCAAACAGCATGCTTTTTCTCGACTCTTTTCGCTTTTCATGCCAATTCCCGCGCCATGGCACTCGACATCAAGATCTGCGGCTTGAAGACCGACGGGGCAATGGCCGCGGCGCTGGCCGGCGGCGCCAGCCATGTCGGGTTTATCTTCTTCGCCAAAAGCCCGCGCTATGTCGAACCTGCCGAGGCTGGCCGTCTGCGCGAGACTGCGCGCGGCAAGGCGATGGCGGTTGCCGTCACCGTAGATACCAGCGACGCCTTCCTTGATGAAATCGTTGCCAAAATGCAGCCTGACATGCTGCAGCTGCATGGTGCGGAAACGCCCGATCGCGTCGCCGAGGTCAAAGCCCGCTATGGCCTGCCGGTGATGAAGGCGCTGCCGCTCAGCGAGGCCGCCGATCTCGAACGGATAAAGCCGTTCATCGGCATAGCCGACCGGTTCCTGTTCGACGCCAAGCCGCCGAAAGGCTCGCAACTGCCGGGCGGCAACGGCGTGGCCTTCGACTGGCACATCCTCGCCGGCCTTGACGGCAGCGTCGATTACATGCTTTCCGGTGGGCTCAACGCCGCCAATATCGGCGATGCCCTTCGGCTTGCCGACCCGCCCGGAATAGACATTTCCTCAGGCGTGGAAAGCGCGCCGGGCATCAAGGATCCGGCGCTGATCGAACAGTTTTTCCGGGCCGTCAGGGCCGCGCGGAACACCCGCGCAGCCTGAGCGTGCTGTAAACGACAAGCCAGGAGATCGGCGATGAACAAGCCGGCGACACCCAATTCCTTCCGCACCGGACCCGACGAACAGGGCATGTTCGGCATTTTCGGCGGTCGTTTCGTTGCCGAAACGTTGATGCCGCTGATCCTCGATCTGGAGCGGCACTGGAACGAGGTCAAGAACGATGCGGATTTCAGGGCCGAGCTGACTGACCTGTCGACCCACTATGCCGGACGGCCGTCGAAGCTTTATTTCGCCGAAGGCCTCACGAAGCATCTCGGCGGCGCAAAGGTCTATTTCAAGCGCGAGGATCTGAACCATACCGGTTCGCACAAGATCAACAATTGCCTCGGCCAGATCCTGCTGGCCAAGCGCATGGGCAAGAAGCGCATCATCGCCGAGACCGGCGCCGGCCAGCACGGCGTGGCGTCGGCCACGGTCGCGGCCCGCTTCGGCTTTCCCTGCGTCGTCTATATGGGCGCCACCGACGTCGCCCGGCAAAGCCCCAATGTCTTCCGCATGAAGCTGCTCGGCGCCGAAGTGCGGCCGGTGACCGCCGGTCACGGCACGCTGAAGGACGCCATGAACGAGGCGTTGCGCGACTGGGTGACCAATGTCGAGGACACCTATTACTTGATCGGCACCGCTGCGGGCCCGCATCCCTATCCGGAGCTGGTGCGCGATTTCCAGTCGGTGATCGGCATCGAGGCGCGGGCGCAGATCCTCGAACAGGAGGGCCGGCTGCCGGACACGATCATCGCCGCTGTCGGCGGCGGCTCCAACGCCATCGGCCTGTTCCATCCGTTCCTCGACGACAAGGATGTCCGCATCATCGGCATCGAAGCCGGCGGGCGCGGTCTCGACGGCATCGAGCATTGCGCGTCGATGAATGCCGGCGCGCCCGGCGTGCTGCACGGCAACCGTACCTATCTCCTGCAGAACTCTGACGGCCAGATCATGGATGGCCATTCGATCTCGGCCGGCCTCGATTACCCTGGTGTCGGCCCGGAGCACTCGTGGCTGCGTGATTCAGGCCGCGTCGAATATGTGCCGATCCTCGACGACGAAGCGCTGGAGGCCTTCAAGCTGACGACGCGCGTCGAAGGCATCATCCCGGCGCTGGAATCCGCGCATGCCATTGCGCATGCGGTGAAGATCGTGCCCGCCATGGACAAGGACCAGATCGTCATCGTCAACCTGTCCGGCCGTGGCGACAAGGACGTGCACACGGTGGCTTCGATGCTGGGCATGGAGATCTGATCATGGTGACCCGCATCGACCGCCGCATGGCGAAGCTGAAGACCGAGGGCCGCCCGGCGCTCGTCACCTATTTCATGGGCGGCGACCCCGACTACGACACCTCTTTGTCGATCATGAAGGCACTGCCCAAGGCTGGCGCCGACATCATCGAGCTCGGCATGCCGTTCTCCGATCCGATGGCCGACGGCCCGGCGATCCAGGCAGCGGGCCTGCGGGCGCTGAAGGGCGGCCAGACGCTGGTCAAGACGCTGAAGATGGCGTCCGACTTCCGTGCTGGCGACAATGAGACGCCCATCGTGCTGATGGGCTATTACAATCCGATCTACATCTATGGCGTCGACCGCTTCCTCAAGGACGCGATCGCCAGCGGCATCGACGGGCTGATCGTCGTTGACCTGCCGCCCGAGATGGACGAGGAACTGTGCATTCCGGCGCTCAAGGCCGGCATCAACTTCATCCGGCTGGCGACGCCGACCACCGACGACAAGCGCCTGCCGAAAGTGCTGCAGAACACGTCGGGCTTCGTCTATTACGTCTCGATGACCGGCATCACCGGCTCGGCGCTGGCTGACACCGGCAAGGTGGCGGCGGCGGTCAAGCGCATCAAGGGCCACACCGACCTGCCGGTCTGCGTCGGCTTCGGCGTCAAGACCGCCGAGCAGGCCCGGGTGATCGGCGCCAATGCCGACGGCGTCGTCGTCGGCACCGCGATCGTCAATGCGGTGGCCAATGTGCTGGGACCGAAGGGCGAAAAGACCGCCGATCCGGCCGAAGCCGTCGCCACGCTGGTCAGCGGCCTTGCGCAAGGTGTGCGCTCGGCCCGCCTTGCTGCTGCCGAATAGTTTCCCTACGTCTTTAGCCAAATCTTCGTCAGGACAGGAGCCGAAGCGATGAACTGGATCACCAATTACGTTCGCCCGAAGATCAATTCGATGCTCGGCCGGCGCACCGACATGCCCGAGAATCTCTGGATCAAGGATCCGGAGACCGGCGAGATGGTGTTCCACAAGGACCTGGAATCCAACCAGTTCGTCATTCCTTCGTCCGGCCATCACATGAAGATCTCGGCCAAGGAGCGGCTGAGATTCTTCTTCGATGGCGGCAAATACGAGACCCTGGACAACCCCAAGGTGATGCAGGATCCGCTGAAATTCCGCGACGAGAAGCGCTATGTCGACCGGTTGAAGGACGCCAAGGCCAAGACCGGCCTTGAGGACGCGATCATCAATGCGCTGGGCACCGTCGAGGGTCTGCCGGTGGTGGTCACGGTGCAGGACTTCGCCTTCATGGGCGGCTCGCTCGGCATGGCTGCCGGCGACGCCATCGTGCATGGCTTCGAAGTGGCCCTGCAGCGCAAGCGGCCGCTGATCCTGTTCGCCGCTTCCGGCGGCGCGCGCATGCAGGAAGGTATTTTGTCCCTGATGCAATTGCCGCGGACAACGATCGGTGTCGACCGGCTGAAGGAAGCCGGCCTGCCCTATATCGTCGTTTTGACCAACCCGACCACGGGCGGCGTGACCGCCTCCTACGCCATGCTGGGCGACGTGCACATCGCCGAGCCCGGCGCGCTGATCGGCTTTGCCGGACCGCGCGTCATCGAACAGACGATCCGCGAGAAATTGCCCGACGGCTTCCAGCGCTCCGAATATCTGATGGAGCACGGCATGGTCGACATGGTGGTGTCGCGGCTGGAGCTGCGCGAAACCATATCGCGGCTGCTCAAGATGCTGCTCAAGCTGCCGGAGGAGCAAAAGCCGCTGGAGCCGGAAATCCTGCCGCCGGCAGCGGTCGCCGCGGAAGCTCGGCCGCAAGCCTGAAGCGACACGAAGCGCCGCGACCGCGATTGCACGACGGCTTCGGCGCGCTGTAGCTTTTGATTGCCATGGCCATCCGAAACGATTCTGGTTTTCAGGCTCATGCGCTAGGATTCTACCCATGACGACGCTTGCCGCCGACCGCGAAATCGAAGCCCTGATGGCACTTCATCCGAAAGGCTTCGACCTTTCGCTCGACCGCATTTCGCGGCTGCTGGAGCGGCTTGACAATCCGCAGGATCGGCTGCCCCCGGTCATCCACATCGCCGGCACCAACGGCAAAGGCTCGTGCGCCGCCTTTTCGCGCGCCCTGCTCGAGGCCGCGGACTACCGCGTCCATGTCCATACCTCGCCGCATCTGGTCAACTGGCATGAGCGTTACCGGCTGGCTGCCGATGGCGGCGGCAGGCTGGTCGAAGACAGGGTTTTCGCCGATGCTATTGCCCGTGCCGCCAGGGCCAATGAGGGCGAGAAGATCACCGTCTTCGAGATTCTCACCGCAGTCACCTTCCTCTTGTTTTCCGAACACCAGGCCGACGCCGCCATCATCGAGGTCGGGCTCGGCGGCCGCTTCGACGCGACCAATGTCGTCAAGGAGCCCGCCGTGTCGGTGATCATGCCGGTGTCGCTCGACCACGAGGCCTATCTCGGCGACCGGGTCGAACTGATCGCGGCCGAAAAGGCCGGCATCGTCAAGCCCGGCTGTCCGGTGGTCATCGGCGCGCAGGAGAGCGAAACGGCGCTGCAGGTGCTGATCGAAACCGCCGAGCGGCTTGAATGCCCCACCTTCGTCTACGGCCAGGATTTCCTTGCCTTCGAGGAGAACGGCCGCATGGTCTACCAGGACGAAGACGGGTTGATGGACCTGCCGCCGCCCAGGCTGCCCGGCCGCCACCAGTTCGCCAATGCGGCGGCGGCGATTGCCGCGGTCAAGGCGGCCGGTTTCGAGATCAGCCATCGCGCCGCCGAAAAGGCGATGATCAATGTCGCCTGGCCCGGCCGCATGCAGAAGCTGATGCAGGGCCGGCTGGCCGAACTGGCACCCAAGGGCGCCGATATCTGGCTCGACGGTGGCCACAATCCGGGAGCCGGCGTGGTGGTTGCCGAAGCGTTGGCCGAGCAGGAAGAGAAGAACCCGCGTCCGCTGTTCCTCATCTCGGGCATGATCAACACCAAGGACCAGAGCGGCTATTTCCGTGCCTTCAAGGGCCTCGCCCGGCATGTCTACACGGTGCCGGTGAGCCTCAGCGAGGCCGGCGTGCCTAATGACGAACTGGCGATCCGCGCGACGGAAGCCGGGCTGACCGCCGAGCCGGTGAGTTCCGTCGCCAGCGCGCTGATGCTGCTGCGCGACACCTGGGACGGCCCGGCGCCACGCATCCTGATCAGCGGTTCGTTGTATCTGACCGGCGCGGTGCTGGCCGAGAACGGCACTCCGCCGACCTGAGGTCGGAGTTGCGAGGAACCCGTCATGATCAAGGTTAAGCAGCTCGCTCACGTCTGCATCTTCGCGCATGACCTGGAGGCAACGCGAAGCTTCTATCGCGACGTGCTGGGCCTGGATACGCAGTTCAATTTCCTGCGCGACGGCAAGATTTTCGGGTTCTACCTCAATTGCGGCGGGCGCAGCCACATCGAGGTGTTCCAGAAGGACGGCACGGCCTACACCGAGCAGAACCAGATCAACCATTTCTGCCTTGAGGTGGAAAACATCGATGCTGCGATCGATCACATCAAATCGAAGGGCATCGACGTCACGGCCAAGAAGCACGCCTGCGACGACACTTTCCAGGCCTGGATCCGCGATCCCAACGGCGTGAAGATCGAGCTGTTCGAATACACCGGCAAAAGCGCACAGTTCGCCGGCGGCGACCGCATCGCCGATTGGTAGAGCATTCCTCCTTTTCCGTGAAACGGTGAAACGCCCTAACGCGTGTCGCGTCTGAACGAATTCAGGTGACCCGCTTTAGGCCATTGTTTTTATGCATGTCGTCTTCCCAAAACCGAGATCACTTTTGGGCGACATGCATTAGAAATCCCAAGGTGAGATCAGCTCGAGGTTGGCCGGGCCGAAGTCGTTCAGGTTACGCGTTGCCAGCCGACCGCCATTCACGCGCGCTATCGCTGCAATCATGCCATCGGGTGCCGACATGCCCCGGCCCTTGCGCGTCGCCGTTCCCATAATCTCGCCATAAGCCAGAGCCGCCTCCTCCGTCAGCCCAAAAATGCGACCGGCAAAGCGATGGCGCCATTGGGAGAGACCTTGCTCCAGGCGATCGGCACGCTCGTCAGGTCGTATCTTTTGGATACCGAAAGCGATTTCGGCAATCGCCACCGTGGGAAGCGCCAGTTCGGTATCGTTGCGAACCAGCCAAGCCATGACAGCCGCGTCAGGCGCCTTTCTAAGGCTCTCAGAAATCACATTGGTGTCGACGAAAATCAAAGCTCCGGCCCTGTATGGACCTTGCGGTTTTCCCGTATGATTTCTTCCAGATCGATGTCGACGCCAACGCTTGCCGTCAGGCGGGAGTAGAAGGCGGATGCCGGTTCTCGCCCGGCCTCGCGAATCTCATAGGATTCAAGCGCGCGTTCGACGATATCAGCTATTGAGCGGTTTTCGCGACGAGCGAGTCGATGCGCAAGATCACGTGCTTTTGCGCTGCGGACGGAAAGCTGGGGTTCGGCCATTTCAAACTCCCTTTTGAAAAGATATAGCCTTTCCTGCCCCTGCCATCAAGATGGCAGATGATGGCACGCCATCACTTCAGCTCGATCTCGATGAAGGCGTATTCACCCTCATTGGCGCTGATCACGTCGTGCTCGACGCCTTCCTTGCGGAAATAGGGTGCGCCCTTCTTCATCTCGGCGAAGTTCTCGCCATCCTTGGTCACCAGCTTCACCTTGCCGTCCATCAGCGGCACCACGACATAGTCATGGCCATGGCGATGCCAGCCAGTATTGTCGCCGGGCTGGAAGCGGTATTCGGTGACGATGACGCGCTCATTGTCGATGAAGACGGTGGCCTTGGCGGATCCGGTCATATCATTTCTCCCTGCTTGCGCTGCCAACAGAAGACATGGATTGCCCGGATGTGAGGGCCAGAGCCTGTTACCAATGACGCCAACAAAAAGCCCGGCGCGAGGCCGGGCTTGATATCAGGAATTTCAGATAGGTCAGGCGAGGTTGCCATTGATCCAGTGCGACAGCGCGGTCTTCGGCGCCGCACCGACCTTCATGTCGGCCATTTCGCCGCCCTTGAAGATCATCAGCGTCGGGATCGAGCGCACGCCGAACTGGGCGGCAAGCTCGGGATTCTCGTCGATGTTCAGCTTGGCGATCTTGACCTTGGCGCCGAGTTCGGTGGCGATGTCTTCGAGCGCCGGAGCGATCTGCTTGCAGGGGCCGCACCATTCCGCCCAGAAATCGACGACGACCGGTACGTTGGCGTCAAGCACGTCAGCCTGGAAGTTGCTCTTGTCGACCTTCACGGTTGCCATATGGAAAAATCCTTTTGAAAGTTTTTGTACCACCAAATGTGGTGGCGATCGCGCCCTTCTTCAAGCAGGTGTTGTGTCACGCTCGCGTGAGTCGAGCAAGAGCGTCGTCCATGGCGCTGGCCGGCAGTTCGATCAGCCGTGGCGCCTCGGTGAACAGCAAGGCCGCCTTGACCATGCGGCCGGGATAGAGCGGTTGCAGCAAGGCGCGATAGAGCGCGAGCTGCAGGACATAGGCCGGCGTAACCTCGGCCAGAGAGCCGGGCGCCGGCCGATTGGTCTTGTAGTCGACGATCGACACACTGTCCGATGTCACCGCCAGCCGGTCGATCTTGCCGGAAATCGAGCGCTTCTTGCCCTTGACCTCCAGGCTGCCCATGATCGCGACCTCGGCGCGCGACGACGGTGCAAACAGCTGACCGAAGCCGGGATCGGCAAGGATTGACGTGACCGACGCCAGGGCCTTTTTACGCTCTGACGGAGGCCAATCAGCACCCGTTCGTGCGAGATAGCGCTCGGCGGCGTCCGAGCGGTCAGGCTCCGCAATGCCGGGCAACATCTGCAGCAGTTTGTGCAGGGCAAGCCCCCGCAGCACGGCAAAGCCCGGCTCGGCATCGGCGTCCAGCACCGGAGACGTCTTGTCGACCACAGCTTCCTTGCCTTCGTCTATCAGCGCCGAGGCACCGGATGGCGACAGCGGACGCGGCAGATCCTCGAAGGGCGGCAAGGGCCGGAACAAAGTCGCCGGCAAAGGTCCGAAAGCATCCGTCCGCCGCGCCTGCTCGCTGGAAGCCTGTGCGACCGGCGGCAGCTTGGTGACATGGAAACGATGCACCGGCTCGCCGCCGGCGGGATGCGCACGCTGTTCGCTTTCCGGCGCGCCGATCAGCGCGCGGCTGACGATCGAGTGCCAGGTGCCGGCGTTCGGCGCCCGCTTGCCGTGATAGCCGCAGACGATCAGCCGGTCCTCGGCACGGGTCATGCCGACATAGAGCAGCCGGCGGTATTCGTCGTCGGCGAGTTCCCGTGCCCGCGCTGCCGCTGCTTTGGAAAAGCCGTTGGCGACGTCGCTGGCCGAGCGCCAGAGATAGCCCTTGCCGTCCCAGTTCGCGCCGGAGCCGTCGAAGGGCATCAGGCGCGGCAAATGCTGGTCGCTGAACGGGGCGGAACCGCCATCGACCAGGAACACGACCGGCGCTTCCAGCCCCTTGGCAGCGTGCACGGTCATGACTCGGACCTCGTCGCGGGTCTGGTCCATCTCCCGCTTGATCTCGGGACCGGCGTTTTCCAGCGTCGACAGGAAGGCTTCCAGCCCCGGCAGGCCGGTCCGCTCCTCGGCAAGGCAGAAGCTCAGGAACTCGTCGAGAATGTCGCCGGCTTCGGGCCCAAGCCGCGCGATCATCTTGCGGCGCACGCCATCGCGCGCCAGCAGGCAAGCGTAAAACTCGAACACCGGTTTGAAGGCGGCCTCGTTCGTCCAGATGTCGACCTGAGCGACGATCTTCGCCATTCTCTCGCTTTCGCCGGCGTGCTGGCGCAGCGATGCGATCAACGACAGGCCAGCCGGCCTCTGCGCGGCGAGCGTGAAAAGCGTCTCTTCCGGCAGATCGAAGATCGGGCTGCGCAGCACCGCGGCGAGCGACAGGTCGTCCTGCGGCTGGATGAGGAGGTGACCGAGCGCAATCAGGTCCTTGACCGCGATGTGCCCGGGCAGGCTCAGCCGGTCGGCGCCGGCGACCGGAATGTCGCGGCGTTTGAGTGCGCGGGTCAGCGCATGGACGAAGCGATCGCGTTTGCGCACCAGCACAAGCACATCGCCCGGCCGCAGCCGCTTGCCGCGACCCTCGATGATCTCACCGGTGCCGATCCAGCCGGCTATGGTGGCGGCGACGTTCTCGGCCACGCGCACCGCCGGCGCGTGCGCATGGTCGATGGCTTGCGTCCAGTCGTCGGGCTCATCGACGACATCGGCGCCGACTGACGGCCACACCTCGACATAGCCCGGTGCGTCGGTGCGGATCGCCTGGTGGCGCAGCGGATCGGGATCATGGCTGATGCCGCGCCGCACGCTCGCGTCGGCAAAGACGCGGTCGACCGCGGTCAGAACATCGTCGGTCGAGCGGAACGACCAGGTCAGCTTGAGGTCGGCAAAGGACGCCTCGGCGTCACGCACTCGTCCGGCGAACAACAGCCGGCTGTCGGCGAAGGAGTCCGGGGCAGCCCCCTGGAACGAATAGATCGACTGCTTCTCGTCGCCGACGGCGAAGACCGTGCGATGGACCCTGTCGCGCGCGCCCAAGCCGGCAAAGAATTCTTCCGCCAGCCGTTTCACCACTTCCCATTGGTCCGGACTGGTGTCCTGCGCTTCATCGAGCAGGATATGGTCGATGCCCTGGTCGAGCTTGTACTGCACCCAGGGGCCGGCGTCTGGTCGCGCCAGCAGGTTGACGGTGCGGGTGATCAGGTCGTTGAAATCGAGAAAGCCGCGGCTGCGCTTCAGCATTTCGTAGCGGGCGATCAGCCAGTCGGCGATGGTCAGCGCCGCTCTTGTACCCTCCAGCATCCGGAACAGGGCCAGCCGGTCGGTGGTTTCGACGATGGCGTTGGCGGCCGAGAGATAGCGCTCCGCCAGATCCGGCAGCCGGTCGACCAGGGCCTTCTTGAAGGCCTTTGCCGGGTCGTAGGCGTCGCCATCGGTCTTGAGGAAGGCTCGCGCGAGCAGTTGCAGGCGCCGAATGGGATCGCCCTCGGCGAAAGCCTGCCGCGCATAGGGCAGGATGTTGTTCAGCACCGATCTGGCGTCGGTGGCCTCGGCTGCGTGGGCGAAGCCGGCAAAATAGTCGGGCAGGAAACCCGGCAACGGCCATACCGAAGCGGCTATGCCCTCGGCCGTCTGGCCTGGATGGAAATGGAATTCGTCGAACAGGGCCTGGAAGCGCGTGCCGTCACGCCCGACGGCGTCGATGAAATTGCGCAAGCCGTCGCGCTTGCGCACGATCTCACCCAGCAAGGCGTCTAGCCCGGCTTCGCCGCCCCGATCGAGAATGGCGGCAAAAGCCTCAGCCAGATTCTTGTCACCGGCGGATGTGCCCGAAATCATCTCGCGGCGAGCCGCGGCAAACAGCGAGGCCTCCATCTGGCCGTCGAGCATCTCGAAATGGGCCGGGATATTGGCTTCCAGCGGGAACTGGTGCAGCACCGATTCGCAGAAGGCATGGATGGTCTGGATCTTCAGCCCACCGGGTGTTTCCAGCGCCTCGGCGAACAGGCGCCGCGCCCGGCGCATGGTCTCGAGATCGGGCCGGCGGCCCTCCAGCGCCTCGACCTTTGCCGCAAGGTCCGCGTCACCAAGCGTCGTCCACTCCGACAGCGTCGAGAACACCCGGTTCGACATGTTGGCGGCGGCGGCACGCGTATAGGTCAGGCACAGGATCTTCGACGGATCGGTGCCGCGCAGCAGCAGCCGGATGACGCGCTGGGCCAGCACATGGGTCTTGCCGGATCCGGCATTCGCCGACACCCAGGCGGAATTGCCGGGATCGGCGGCGCGGGCCTGGCTGGTCGCGGTGTCGCTGGGGATCGGATAGGCCTTTTTCATGCCTCCCCTCCCTCGTCACCGGCATCGCCGCCTGCCGACCATTCGAGCACGCGGGCAAGATGGTCGTAGTCGCCATCGGTCTCGCCTTCGCGGAACGGCAGCGCGCGCGACAGATAACCCGTCGCAGGATCGGCATAGTGGATCAACAGCTTTTCCAGCCGCGCCCAGGCCTCTTCGGCAAGGTCGGTCGCGGTCCGCGGCTGGCGATTGTGTTCGAGGATGGATTCCTCGAACACCTCGCCATTCGGCTTCAGCCTGATGAAGGCCAGTTGAGAGGGCTCGCGCGCGCCCAAATCCTTGAAGGCGCCGCGCCTGAGCAGCGCGCCCTCCAACGCCAGTTGCGGCGCAAGCAGTGTGTGCGCCTGCGCCTTGGACGGCGAGGACCCCGTCTTGTAATCCAGTATGTCGGCCATGCCGCCGGCCAAAAGGTCAACGCGGTCGGCGTAGCCGGACAGAGTCACGCCGGATTGGCCGACGACGGTCTTTCCGGCGCGCTCCTCGGCATGGCGCCTTGTCACTGCATCGGCGCGCGTGCGCTCCCACTCGATGATGTTTGCGGCGAGTTTCTCGAAACGTGGCCACCACACGGCCTCGACATCCGCCGGAAGGTCGGCTTCGACGAAACAGACGCGGCCGGCGGCGATAAGGCCGGCAAGCGCATCGGGGGCGCGCGGATCGGCGACGCTGCCTGAGAACAGGTGCAGGATGGCGTGAAACAGCGTGCCGCGCTCGGCCGCACCAGGATCGCGAATGACCGGATCGAGCGGCATCAGGCCGAGGATGCGTCTTGCATAGACGGCGTAGGGGTCACGGCGCAGGGTCTCGATCTCGGTGACCGAGAAATGCGTCGGGCGCACCGACAAGGGCGGCTTCGGCTGCGGCCGTGGCGCGAAATCCTGCCTTGGGCCTGTATCCAGCGCGCGCGCCCAGGCGAGCAGTTCGTCGCCACGCCGGCGCAACTCTGCTGCCTGATCGTTGCCGATGAAGGTCAACAGCCGCTGCAGCCAGCGTGATGGCACGGCGGGTGCGTCGCCGGCACGCGCCGAGCGGGACAGCACGACCTTCCCAGCCCCCATGGCCATCTGGAAATCATGCGCGGCAAGGCCGATGCGCCGTTCCGGCGGTTCGAGGTCGATGCCGGTCTTCATCAGCCGCGACATGAAGCGGTCGCTCTCTGGCTTGCGCGGCCACACGCCCTCGTTGAGCCCGCCGATGACCAGCGTATCGACAGTCTGCAAGCGCGCTTCCAGCGCGCCCCAGATGGCGATGTTCCGGTCGGTGCCGTGTGCCGGCTTGACCGTTTCAGGCGCGATCAGCGCCGCCATGATATCGGGCCACTCGGTCGCCGCGAAGGATAGCGAAGCCGAAGCCGCGACCAGCCCGCGCAGCAGTTCGGCAAGCTTCTCGCCGGCGTCACCGGCATAGAGTTCGGCAAGGCCGCCATCGACGGTGCGGCCGAGATTTTCGAGGATGGCGACACTGGCCCTGACAAGCGCGGCAAGGTCGGCATCGTCCCGGCCGCGGAAGGCTGCGAGCGGCGCCAGCGCCTGCTTGAGACGTTCAAGCAAATTCCGGGCGGTTTCGATGGAGCGCACGGTCAGCCGGGAAAACCAGAAGGGCTGCCGGCTGCCGCCGCCCAGGCCGGTGAGGCGGGCCTCAAACAGTTCCGGCAGCGAAACGATGTCGGGGCGGCCGGTGCCGCCGCGCAGCGCCACCAGCTCGACCAGTTCCGCCGCGTGGCGCACATCGGCCCGTTCGAGGCCAAGGCCAAGCAGCGGATGCTTGAGCAGCGACAGCAGGCCGACCGGATCGCCTGGCCTGAATAATGCCTCGAGCGCCAGCCTGAGCAGGCTGGCCGCGGGGGTGTTGGCGAGCGGCGTGCCACCGGAATCGTCGGCCGCGACGCCGAAGCGCTGGAGCTCGATCGAGACGCGCCGCGCCAGCGCGCGGTCGCCGGTGACGAGAGCCGCCCTTTGGCTGGGCTGTTCAACCGCGCGCTTGAGCGCGACGGCGATGGCGACGGCTTCATCACGTTCGCTTGCAGCTTCGAGCAAGGTCACCCCGGCGAAGGCGCCGGCCATATCGGAGGCCGGGAAGCCCGCACGTGTCTCGGCCCAGAGTTCGGTGGTCTCGGCCGGCCGCAGCGCTTCGCCGACAAGAGCGGCGCGGAGCGCCAGACGCGGCTCGGCCACGCCGAGCTCGTCGACGTCACCGCGCAGCCCGCCGACCTTGGCGATCAATCTGGCCAGGCCATATTGCGGGTGGCCGAGCACGGCTGGACGCGCGCCTGGCGCGGCGATTGCCTGGAACGACGCTTCGTCCAGCGTACGGTCGAGGCCGGGCAGCACGATGGCGCCGCCGGGCAGGCCGGCGATGGCGGCAAGCAGTTCGGCCGTGGCGGGTATCGAGCCGGTCGAGCCCGCGGCGATAACGGGGCCGGCGGGNCCGGCGGGCGGATTGCGCAGCAGCCGCGCCGCCTCGGCGCGGATCAGCGCACTGCGATGCGCGGCCGGATTGGAGCGGTCGCTTTCCGCGAGGAATTTCGGCCAGGCTTCGGTGACGATGCCGAGGAATTCGAGCGTCACCTGCCACCATCCGGCAAGATTGCCGGTCACCAGATCTGTGAGCTTGGCCCAGTCGGTGCCTTCCGTCTCGATCTCGTCCATCAGCCGGGCGAGATCGCGCGCCAGCCAGATTGCGTCGGCGGTGGAAGCCGGGATGACGATCTCCTCGGCGAAAAGGGCGGCGACATGCGCCGGCAGCCGGCGTTTCCAGGCCCGAACCAGCGGCGTCAGCAGCAACAGGCGTTCGGTTGCCGAAATCGGCGGCGCGAGATCGATGGCCGCCGATGCCTCCGTCTCGAATGCGGCCTCATCCTCGTCGAACTCGCCCAGTGGCCGGATGACCGGCAGGATCGCCGAGCCGCCGCCGCCGCGTGCCGCCAGGCTGTCGACGAAGACACCCCGCAGAGCGCGCGCAGCACGGCGTGTCGGCACATAGATGGTGACATCGGCCAAAGCGAGCGGGTCGCCGTCAAATCGAAACCCCGGGACAAGACGGCCGGCAAGCAGCGCCTCGGCAAGCGTCGGCAGAAACGGCGCTCCGGGCGGGATCGAGAAAACGCGGCTGGAGCCGCTCATTGCGACTCGATGAGCGCACCGGCGACCGCCGCTTCCGCGAGCGGTACGGCATCGGGCGTGCCGACGGTGATCCAGTGGCCATGCATCGGCATGCCGAACAGGCGGCCGGCCGCGATGGCGGAATCGAAATAGGCGTTGAGCGAGTGCGGCCCGGCCGGTGCACCCTCGAACAGGCGCGGATGGACGATCGCCGCCCCGGCATAGATCAGCCCCGCCGGGTCGCCTTTCGAACGCCGCAAGCCGCCATCCGGCGCCACCAGGAAATCGGTGCTGCCGCAGTGTCCGGTCGCCTGTTGGAGATCCGCCAGCATCAGCAGAATATCCATTTTCGCCGCGTCCCATGCAAGGGCGAGGCGCTGGAGATTCAGAGGACCGTCATCGATCCAGAACGTGTCGGCGTTGAGGATGTAGAAGGGCTGATCGCCCAGTTCCCGCAACGCCTTGACGATGCCGCCGGCGGAATCGAGCAGTTGTTCGCTCTCGTCGGAAATGACGATGTTTGGCGCGCGGCGGGCAGTGACATGGGCGACGATCTGTTCGGGAAAGTAGTGGACGTTGACGACCGCCTTGCCGACGCCGGCGGCGGCCAGGCTGTCGAGGCTCCAGTCGAGCAACGTCTTGCCGGCTATCCTGACCAGCGGCTTGGGGATGGTGTCGGTAATCGGCCGCATGCGTTTGCCAAGCCCGGCTGCGAGTACGATGGCGGTGTCGGGTCCTGCTGTCACAGCGCTCGCTCCTCCAGCAAACCGTGGGCGTCGTAGAACTCGCGCAGGCTTGCCAGCGCCGGATGAGACAAGGCCCGGCGCAGATAATCGCGGATGCGCGGCAGGTGTTTCAGATAATAGGGCTTGCCGTCGCGCTTTTCGAGACGGACGAAGATGCCGAGGATCTTGGAATTCCGCTGCGCCGCCATGACGGCGTAGGTTTCGAGGAAGCTTGCTTCGTCGAAAGCACCGGCTGCGTGGCGCGCGGCGACATAGGCGTCGAGCGCCGCTCTCTCGAGCTCGGGCGACATCGTAACACGAGCGTCCATGGCAAGCGAAGCGACGTCATAGGCGGACGGGCCGATCAGCGCATCCTGGAAATCGACGATGCCCAGCCGGTCATGGCCGGAACGATCACCGCGCCAGATGATGTTGGGTGAATGGAAATCGCGCAGCATCAGCGTGTACTCGCGGCCTTGCAGCCGGTCGAGGAGCGCGTTCCATTGCTTGTGGTAACCGGCGCGCAAGCTGTCACTTGCCGGGTCGCCCGATATCGCCGGTACATACCAGTCGACCAGCAGATCGGCTTCGATCATCATGGCATCGCGGTCGAAAGGCGGCACATCGTGGAAGCCGCCGTGTCCTGTTTCCAGGCGCTGCGGCCAGGTCCTGCCATGCATCATGGCCAGCAGCTCGGCCGCCGCCATGTAGCGCTCGGCCACCGGCTGGCCATCGCCGCCGAGAAACCCCTCGGAACCGAGATGTTCGAGCAGCAAAAATCCCTGCTCCTGGTCCTCGGCATGGATTTCCGGAACGCTGACCCCACCCGCTTTCAAGGCGCGGTCGATGGCTACGAAGGCGGAGACCGACTGGGCGGTGTGCGCGATCTCTGCATAGGGCTTGCCGTCGCGAACCGGCGGGCCGAGCACCAGCCGTGGTGAGTTCATCAGCACTTGCGGCTTTCGGTCCGGCAGCGAAACGATCTCATAGGAGCGGGCCGAGGCATCGCCGATGAAATGGCGGCGCTGCGCTTCCCCCCAGCCGGCGTTCACGAGAAAGTCGCGCATGGCCAGCGACCGTGCCGCCCGATCGAAGGCATCACCCTGCCCTGACAATCGCGCCAGCCGGCCGTCGCCATGCTGGACGAGCTCTATCAGGATCGTGGTTTTCGGCAGATGGGCTTCCGCCCGTTCCGGCCATTCGACCAAAGCAGCACCCTGCGCCAGGGCTTCGTCGAACCCAAGCTCATCGAGCTCGTCCGCCGAGGACAGGCGGTAGAGATCGAAATGATGGACCGGAATGCGGGTGTCGTAGCTCTGCACCAATGTGAAGGTCGGACTCGGAACGTCGAGGCCGGCATCGTCGGCCAGGGTCCTGATCAAGGCCCGCGCCAGCGTCGACTTGCCGGCGCCCAGATCGCCCTTGAGGGCAATCACGTCGCCCGGGCGCAGCGACAGCGCCAGATCTTCGCCCAGCCGCGCTGTGTGGGTCTCGTCGGCGAGTAATCGCTCCAGCACCAGTCCGGTCATCGAACGCGCTACTCGGCCGCGGCGCGGATGCCCGGCATGTCTGGAAAGGTGCAGATGACGGTCGTGCCCTTGTCCTTGCCGGTTTCGATGCGAACGCTGCCGCCATGCAGCTCGACGAAGCTCTTGACGATCGACAGGCCGAGGCCGGCGCCGCGCCGGCGGCCGCCATTGGCGCGCGGCTCGAAACGGCGGAACACCGAATCAAGCACATCCGGCGGCATGCCGGGGCCGTCGTCATGAACCGAGAATTCCACCCCATCCGCCAGATGGCGGCAAGTGAGCCGGATGATGCTGGCTTCCGGGGCGTAATTGGCGGCGTTGCTGAGCAGATTGTAGAGGATCTGGCGGACGCGGACCTCATCGCCATGGAACGTCTTCGGCGCCGCAACGGCGTCCACCTGGAGACTGATCGAATGCTCTTCCAGCCGGTCGGCCACCAACTCGGCCGCAGCGGCGATGGTGCGATCGACCTGCACCTCGGAAATGTCGAGCTGCATGATGCCGGCGTCCACCGTCGCCAGGTCGAGGATATCGTTGACGATGGTGAGCAGGACCGAGGAGGACGAGCTGACATGCTCGACATATTCGCGCTGCTTCTGCGACAGCGGACCGGTCGTGGGCTGCGACAGGAGTTCGGTGAAGCCGATGATGTTGGTCAGCGGCGAGCGCAGTTCATAGGAGACGTGCTGGACGAATTCATTCTTGAGCTGGTCGGATTTTTGCAGCGCCTCGTTCTTGTCCTTCAGCGCCCGCTCGACATGGACGCTGTCGGTAACGTCGACGAAGGTCATCATCACCTGCCCGTTGGGCAGCGGGATCATGGCGTAACTCAGCACATTGCCGTTGTTGAGCTCGGTCTGTCCGTGGCGGTCGCGGCGCTCGTCGTCAAAGCCGGTGATGGCGGCAACGAAGCTGGGCCAGGGGCTGTCCGCGGCCTGCCGGTCGCAGAGGTCACGTATCGCCGACACATGGACGCTGGGCTTGGCCGCTTCACCGCTCAATCCCCAGAGAGTGGCAAAGGCAGGATTCGACAGCCGGAGCCTGCCGTCGGGTCCGAACACCGCCACGCCTTCGGCAAGATTGTCGAGCGTCTCGCCCTGAACCCGCACCGCTGTCTGGTAGCGGCTTTCGAGGTCCATCTTCTCGGTCAGGTTCTCGAACACCCAGGTCACGCCGCCCTTGGGCTGCGGATTGGCGACGACGCGAATGGTCTTGCCATCCGGCAGATGCCACCAATGTTCCTGGGATTCGACGGCGCGATAGGCGCCGAGCAGGCCTTCCTTCCAGCGGCGCCATTCAGGCTGTTCGGCGATCTTGCCTTCGCTGCGCAGCCGGTCGAGCAGCAAGGCATTGTCGGGTGCGCTGTGCAGGAAGCCGGCGTCCAGCCCCCAAAGCTTCTGGAAGGCCTGATTGAAGAACCGCAGCTTCTCGTCGATGTCGAAAATGGCGACCGCCGTGTTGAGCTGGTCGAGCGTGTCGGCGTGGCTTCGCACCGTCCGTTCGTATTCGCCGCGAACGGCCTCAATGGCGCTGGTGTCGCAGGCAAGGCCGGCCGAGCCATCGCTGCCGGCGAAATCGGTGACCGCGAACACACGGCGGTCACCTTCGATCACGGTGGACAGCGACTGCTCGAAAACCGGATGCGTCTTGTGCTGGGCGGCAATAGCATCGCGCGCCTGACCGCCGAGGAACTCCCTTTTCTCCCGAACCGCGGCTTCGGCATTTTCGGCTTCGACGGCATCGGCATAGGCGCGGTTGACCCACTTCAGCCCGCCATCCTCGCCGCGGAGCCATGCCGGCATGTTCATCGCGTCGAGCAGGCCGATCATCGTGTCGTGGTCGGCGGCCAGCCGCTGGTTCTCGATCTTCAGCCTGGCCTGGCTGCGCTGCGTCTCCGAGAGCGAGACGAAACGCACGAGCACATGCGCGGCACTCTTGCGGCCATGCACTTCGAGCGGCGCGCCGGCCTGCGATTCGATGACGAGGTCGAAGGGTTTGGCCCTTTCGCGCAATCCCGCGACGGCATGTTCGAGTGCCGCCGCCGAACGCGGCATCAGCCAGCGGCCGAAAGCAAGAAAAGCGGCCCTATCCTCGGGAGCGCCGCTTTCGACGGGCAATGTGCCGATGAGCTCGGGCTTCTTGTTTTCCGCGGCCCAGACGACGACGCGCTGGTCGCGCAGATTGAGCAGCGCCTCCGAACGGCGGAGCGCCGCGTTGATGTCGGCCAAGCGGCTCCTGAGTTCGACATTCTCCGCCGAGGTGCGGGCTCTTTCGCGGATGAGAACGATGGCCGATATCAGTGCGGCACCAGTCACGCCGACGAACACGGCAAGCTGCATGACCTCGATGGCGCTCAGCGACAGTCCGGCGACGCTGGCAGCAGCGGTTTCGGCATGCGCGACGGCGCCAGCCAAGGGGACCGTGAGCGCGGAGGTGGCAAGAAATGTCGACGCGCGGGCGCGCCAGGACAGGCTCCCGCCTTCCAGGGCGGAGCCAGCAATCCCCGAATCGTCATGGCCGCCGGAAACGGCCCGTCCCGCTCTGTGCGGGTGTTGCCCCGGCATGTCTTGGTCCTCTCCGCCGCCTGAATGCAAGACCGCCCTGATGCGTGCCTCTCTTGACCCTCTCGGGCTGGAAGCATCGCCGAATCACCTGACAATAACCCCTCGCCGAATCGCCGTGAAGGCTGATGGCGCGCAAAAATATGGCCGGGCGAAAAGTCAATCGCCCGGCCTCAATATCTGGTAGTAATTTTAGCTTTGGTTAATAGCGGTAGTGTTCCGGCTTGAACGGACCCTGCGGCGTGACGCCGATATAGGCGGCTTGTTCACCGGACAGTTCGGTCAAGCGGGCGCCGAGCTTGTCGAGATGCAGGCGCGCGACCTTTTCGTCGAGATGCTTGGGCAGGACATAGACCTGGTTCTCGTACTGGCCGGGCTTGGTGTAGAGCTCGATCTGGGCCAGCACCTGGTTGGTGAAGGATGCCGACATGACGAAGCTCGGGTGGCCGGTGGCGTTGCCGAGATTGAGCAGCCGCCCTTCCGACAAAAGGATCATCCGCTTGCCGTCCGCGAAGGTGATCATGTCGACCTGCGGCTTGACGTTTGTCCATTTCAAATTGCGCAGCGCGGCGACCTGTATCTCATTGTCGAAGTGGCCTATGTTGCCGACGATGACCATGTCCTTCATCGAGCGCATATGGTCGAGGGTGACGACATCCTTGTTGCCGGTGGTGGTGATGACTATGTCGGCGGTGGGGGCCGCATCTTCCAGCGTGACGACTTCAAAACCGTCCATCGCCGCCTGCAGGGCGCAAATCGGATCGACCTCGGTGACCTTGACGCGGGCGCCGGCGCCCTTGAGCGAGGCCGACGAGCCCTTGCCGACGTCGCCATAGCCGCACACGACAGCGACCTTGCCGGCCATCATCGTGTCGGTGCCGCGGCGGATGCCGTCGACCAGCGATTCCTTGCAGCCATATTTGTTGTCGAACTTCGACTTGGTGACCGAGTCGTTGACGTTGATGGCGGGGAAGGGCAGCAGGCCCTTCTTCTGCAGCTGGTATAGGCGGTTGACGCCGGTGGTCGTCTCTTCGGTGACGCCGCGGATCGCCGCCTTCTGCTTGGTGAAGAAGCCGGGCGAAGCCTTCAGGCGCTTCTTGACCTGGGCGTAGAAGTATTCCTCTTCCTCGCTCTGCGGGTTGGACAGCACATCCTCGCCTGCCTCGGCGCGGGCGCCGATCAGGATGTACATGGTGGCATCGCCGCCATCATCGAGGATCATGTTGGAGAGGCCGCCATCGGCCCACTGGAAGATCTTGTCGGTGTAGTCCCAATACTCCTCGAGCGACTCGCCCTTGACGGCGAACACCGGGATGCCGGCTTCGGCGATGGCCGCGGCCGCATGGTCCTGGGTCGAGAAGATGTTGCAGGAGGCCCAGCGGATATCGGCGCCCAACTCCTTCAGCGTCTCGATCAGCACCGCCGTCTGGATCGTCATGTGCAGCGAACCGGTGATGCGCGCGCCCTTGAGCGGCTGCTTGGGACCGAATTCCTCACGGCAGGCCATCAGGCCCGGCATTTCGGTTTCGGCGATCTCGAGTTCCTTGCGGCCCCAGCCGGCAAGCGAGATGTCGGCGACCACATAGTCCTTGCTACCCGTCATGGCAGTACTCCGATGCGAATGTTGTGCTTGCGAATTTGTTGCGGACACGCCCGCGCCGGTCGGCGCGTCGAAGGGCGCGAATTGCCGGCCTGACTAGCAGATCGGAGCAGGGTCGACAATGGGATATAAAGAAATCTTTATCCCTGCATGTCTCTCAGACGCGCATCTGCACTCAGCATTCCTCGCCAAAGCGGGACGCCACCAGCTGCTCCAGGGCGTCGATGACCTGCCGGGCCTCCGGCCCGCTGGCGGTGACGCGGATCGAATAGCCGGGGCTTGCCGCCAGCATCATCAGGCCCATGATCGAGGTGCCGCCGACCTTGACGCCGTCCTTCTCGACATGCACCGAGGCATCGAAGCCGCTGGCCAGCTGGACGAACTTCGCCGAAGCGCGGGCATGAAGGCCACGCTGGTTGATGATGGGAAAGTCCCGGACAATCTGATCTTTTTCCGGGGACAGGGCGTTCATTTGCTGCTCAGGAGCTGGCTGGCGACGTTGATGTATTTGCGACCGGCGGCCTGAGCCTCATCGAGCGCGGCGGCCATGTTGTCGCCCTTGCGGATCGAGGAGAGCTTGATCAGCATCGGCAGGTTCATGCCGGCGATCACCTCGGTGCGGCCGGATTCCATCACCGAAATGGCAAGGTTGGAGGGCGTGCCGCCGAACATGTCGGTCAGCACGATGACGCCCGCCCCGGTATCGACACGGGCAACAGCGTCGACGATGTCGCGGCGACGCTGCTCCATATCGTCGTCGGCACCGATCGCCACGGTTTCGAAATTGTCTTGTGGCCCGACGACATGTTCGACGGCATGTCGGAACTCGGTGGCCAGTTGACCGTGCGTTACAAGCACGAGTCCGATCATTCTTTGGTGGCTCCCGTCATCGCCGCTTCACAGGCGCATTTTATGCTCGCCAGCCAATCCAGGCGGCGGGAGCGCTATCTTGTCGACGCACGGCCCGTTGACAAGCCCAAAATTGCGCAGGCACATGCCATTTTGACGCATTGCAGCAAAAAACCCGGAACGGATCATAGAAAAGGCGCGATCGACAGCCGCGCCATCACGACCGGCAAGACCGCTGGGACATTGCGTTCGACCACGTCGACCCGCGGCACCAGACAGCCCGCAATGCTGCTTGCGGTATCCTCCTGGAAGCGCACCGCTTCGCCGGCCGGCACCAGGCGGACATGGAGGTCGACGAGGCCTGCCGGCTCGAATGGCAGAGGTCGGGGGCCGAGCCCCGGCACCTCGGCGAGGCCTTCTATGGCGGCGGGAGCGCGGCACAGCAGCCGCCCGGCATGCGCCTCGACGAAGAGCTGATCGTCGCCGACGAGCCGCGAGAACAGGCCGCGATGGCGACAATGGTCGATGAGCGCCAGCGCCAGCGTCGTCTTGCCCGAGCCGGATGCTCCGGTGACGAGAATGCCGCGCTCGCCGATCAAAACCATTGTCGCGTGAATATTTTCAGGCTGCACGGCTGGACCAAGCGTGGTTGGAATTCATGCTCTCAGCCTTCGGCCGGCAATGTCACCACAAAGCGTGCGCCCTTGATCTCGCCGGGTTTGGTGCCGGGGATGTTCTCGGCGGTCAGCGTGCCGCCATGAGCCTCGACGATTTGCCTGGATATCGACAGGCCAAGGCCCGAATTCTGGCCGAATGCCTCGCCGGCCGGCCGATCCGTGTAGAAGCGCTCGAAGATGCGGTCGATGTTGTCGGCGCGGATGCCGGGGCCATTGTCGTCGACGGTGACGATGTTGAACTTGCCGGCACGCGCCAGCGAGAGGCTGATGTGGCCATGGTCCTCGGGAACGAAGGAACGGGCGTTCTCGATCAAATTGGTGATGACCTGGCCGATGCGCAGATCATGCCCGACGACGACGTAGCCTTTGACGCCTTGCGGCAGTTTGGCGGCCTTGAACTCGATCTCGACCGCCTTCTTGTTACGCGTCGCTTCGCGCGAAACGGCGACCAGATCGGTGATGAATTTCTTCAAATCGACGGTCCCGGCATCCTCGCGCGCGAGCTCCGCGTCGAGGCGCGAGGCGTCGGAAATATCAGTGATGAGCCGATCCAGCCGCCTGACATCGTGCTGGATGATATCCATCAGCCGGCCGCGCGAATCGTCGTTCTTGGCCAGCGGCAAGGTTTCCACCGCGCTGCGCAGCGACGTCAGCGGGTTCTTCAATTCATGCGACACGTCGGCCGCAAAGCTTTCGATCGCCTCGATACGGGCGTAGAGCGCGTTGGTCATGTCGCGTATGGCGATCGACAGATTGCCGATCTCGTCCTGACGGTCGGAAAAGTCGGGGATCTCTTCACGGCTCTTGACGCCGCGCCGCACCCGCACCGCCGCCGCCGACAGCCGGCGCAGCGGATTGGCGATGGTGGAGGCAAGCAGCATCGACAGGATGGCGGTGACAAGGGCCGCGATACCGAAGACGCGCAGGATCGCCTTGCGCTCGGCGGCGACGATCTTGTCGATGTCGCCGCCTTCGGTCGACAGCATCAGCACGCCCAGGACGGCACGAAAGCGCTGGATCGGCACCGCCACCGAAACGATCTGCTCGCCCTGCTCGCTGACGCGCACGATGGTCGACGGGCTGCCGGTGAGAGCCTTGACCACTTCCGGGAAAGCGGCGCCATTGCCGCCCGGCTGCTCGTGATAGACCGGCAGCTCGGTGTTGCGGAAGAAGTCGAAGACGAATTTCTGGATGCGCTCGACAAGATCGGGCTCTTCCTCTTCAACCGGCGGCAGATCGTAGCGCAGGATCTGGCCGCGCGAATAGAGGTGGCGCGAATCGAGCAGCAGATTGGCGTCGCGGTCATAGATGCGTGCGCGGGTCCTGGTCGGCGAGATCAGCCTTCTCAGCACCGGCGCGACCCGCTCCGGGTTGATCGGGAAGTCGAGATTGTCGAGCTGGTCGGAGCCGGGTCCCAGGCTTTCGCCGGCCTGCAGCTCAAGCAGCTTTTCCGGGTCGATGCTGATCGAATCCGTCTCGACGGTCGCCGACGCGGCAATGGCGCCGGCGATGATCTCGCCCTGGGTCATCAGGCTTTCGACGCGGGCGTCGATCAGTCCGTCGCGGAAGGTGTTGAGATAGAGGATGCCGGTCACCAGGACGGCGAGGCCGGCAAGGTTGAGGAACAGGATACGCCGCGTCAGGCTGGAAAAGATATGATGGCCGAGGAAGCGGCGCATCGGCACCGTGATCTTCGAGACGAAGGACGGCATGATCCGGGACGGCCGCCTGGAGGCGCCCGCCGGTCTTGTTCGCTGTGTTTCCACTGCCATCGAATAGCAGGCCCTGCTACTTACGCTTCGCGGAACCGGTATCCGACTCCGTAAAGGGTTTCGATCATCTCGAAGTCGTCGTCGACGGCCTTGAACTTCTTGCGCAGCCGCTTGATGTGGCTGTCGATGGTGCGATCGTCGACATAGACCTGTTCATCATAAGCCGAATCCATCAGCGCATCACGGCTTTTAACGACGCCAGGACGCTGCGCCAGCGAATGCAGTATCAGGAACTCGGTGACGGTGAGCGTCACCGGCTCGCCTTTCCAGGTGCAGGTGTGGCGCTCCTGGTCCATGACGAGCTGGCCGCGCTCGAGCGAGCGGGCCTGCTGGCTTGGCGTCTTGGCGGCAGCCTCGCGGGCACTGGCGCGGCGCAGCACGGCGCGCACGCGCTCGACCAGCAGGCGCTGTGAGAAGGGTTTGCGGATGAAGTCGTCGGCGCCCATCTTGAGACCGAACAACTCGTCGATCTCATCGTCCTTGGAGGTCAGGAAGATCACCGGCAGGTCGGACTTCTGGCGCATCCGGCGCAGCAGTTCCATGCCGTCCATGCGCGGCATCTTGATGTCGAGGATGGCAAGGTTCGGCGGGCGTGCCGCCAGGCCTTCCAGCGCCGACGCACCATCCGTGTAGGTCTCGACGCGATACCCCTCGGATTCCAAGGCGATCGACACCGATGTCAGAATGTTGCGGTCGTCATCGACAAGCGCGATTGTTGCCATTTCAAGCGGCTCCCTCATGAGCTGTCCCTTCTGTCGTAGAGAAGGGGCTTTTGCAGGACAAATTAGGTACAAAATGTGGCATAGGCCTTGTCCGCTGTCACGCGCGGCATGCCGGCGGCCACAATCCTACCTCGACATGGGTTGGACGAACGTACATCGCCAATCCTTTGGGCAACCGCGAAACTTTTTGCACATATAAACGATTTAAACAACTTTCAAAATATTTAAATCGATTAATGATTTGATATCATTTGCCTTTTCTGGTTCTGACCATCTCAGCCCGCGTAGTGGGCGTGCTGGAAACGTGCCGGCAAAGATGCGGCAAATCCAAGAGGGACACTCGATGTCGGAAGTCGGCAAACGCAATTCCGCCTGCGCGATCGATCATATCGGCCTGAAAACCACCGGCGTGGTGCGCTATAATTTCGGTGCGGCTACCCTTTATGAGGAATCGATCCGGCGCGGCGAGGCCCGCTTGACCGCCCATGGCGCGCTGGTCGCCGAGACCGGCCAGCACACCGGCCGCTCGCCCAAGGACAAGTTCGTCGTCCGCAACGGTGACACCGAACCACATGTCTGGTGGGAGAACAACAAGGCGATCTCGCCGGCCCAGTTCGACACGCTGCTCGCCGATTTCCAGGCGCACGCCGCGGACAAGGATCTATACGTCCAGGATCTGGTCGGCGGCGCCGATGCGGAGTCGAGGCTGCCGACCAGGGTGATCACCGAATTTGCCTGGCACTCGCTGTTCATCCGCAATCTGCTCATTCGTCCCGATGCCACCGAACTCGAGCAGTTCGTGCCCGAGATGACGATCATCGACCTGCCGTCCTTCCGCGCCGATCCCCTCCGTCACGGCAGCCGCACCGAAACGGTGATCGCCGTCGATCTTTCGCGCAAGATCGTGCTGATCGGCGGCACCTCCTATGCCGGCGAGATGAAGAAGTCGGTGTTCACCATGCTCAACTATCTCCTGCCGGCGAAAGGCGTGATGCCGATGCATTGCTCGGCCAATGAGGGTGCGGCCGGCGACGCCGCCATCTTCTTCGGCCTGTCGGGCACCGGCAAGACGACGCTCTCGGCCGATCCCTCGCGCACGTTGATCGGCGACGACGAGCATGGCTGGGGACCGCACGGCATCTTCAATTTCGAAGGCGGCTGCTACGCCAAGACGATCAAGCTGTCGGCGGAAGCCGAGCCGGAAATCTTCGCCACCACGCAGCGCTTCGGCACGGTGCTGGAAAATGTCGTGCTCGACGCCGATGGCGTGCCGGATTTCAACGACGGAAGGCTGACCGAAAACACACGCTGCGCGTACCCGCTGGACTTCATCCCCAATGCCAGCAAGACCGGCCGCGCCAACCATCCCAACAACATCATCATGCTGACCGCCGACGCCTTCGGCGTGATGCCGCCGATCGCGCGGCTGACCCCGGCGCAGGCGATGTATCACTTCCTCTCCGGCTACACCGCCAAGGTGGCCGGAACCGAAAAGGGGGTAACCGAGCCCGAAGCGACGTTTTCGACCTGTTTCGGTGCGCCGTTCATGCCGCGCCATCCCTCTGAATACGGCAATCTGCTGCGCGAGCTGATTGCAGGCCACGGCGCCGATTGCTGGCTGGTCAATACCGGCTGGACCGGCGGCGCCTACGGCACCGGCAAGCGCATGCCGATCAAGGCGACGCGCGCCTTGCTTGCCGCCGCACTTGACGGCTCGCTGAAGACGGCCGAGTTCCGCACCGACCCTCATTTCGGTTTCGCGGTGCCGGTGGCTGTCCCGGGCGTCGACAGCGGCATTCTCGACCCGATGATTCTGGACCCCCGGGCGACCTGGGCCGACAAGGCCGGCTATGACCGGCAGGCGGCAAGGCTGGTCGGCATGTTCGCCGTCAATTTCGAGAAATTCGAAAGCCATGTCGATGCCGTGGTGCTGGGCGCCGCGCCGCGCATGCAGGAAGCGGCGGAGTAATCGCGCCACAGGGTTCAGCTTTCGTTGAAAGGCCCGGTTCGATCGGGCCTTTTCTTTTTCGATCCGCCGCGCCATGACTGCGGCATGGCGAGCGACGACAACATCATCATATCAGGCGATGCGGTTATCCATCCGGGCGACCTGCACGAGGATTTCATCCGCTCGTCCGGCCCCGGCGGCCAGAACGTCAACAAGGTGGCGACGGCGGTGCAGCTGCGCTTCGACGCGGCCAACGCAACGGGTCTGTCGGAGCGCGTGCGCGAGCGGACGATCAAACTTGCCGGCCAGCGTGCCACCAAGGACGGTGTCATCGTCATCGAGGCAGGCCGCTTCCGCACCCAGGAACAGAACCGGGCGGATGCGCGGGCACGGCTGACGGCATTGGTCGCCAAGGCCGCCGAACCGCCACCGCCGCCGCGCAAGAAGACACGGCCATCGAAGGGCGCCGTGGAGCGGCGGCTGAAGAGCAAGGCCGGGCGCGGCACGATCAAGAAGCTGCGCGGCCGGGTGGAGAACGATTAAGCACCACACCAGAGCATGATGCCGAAAAGTGTGAAGCGGTTTCGGGCGACATCATGCTCTATCTCTTGGATCTAGGCACGCGCACAAAACGACTTCCCATTTTGGACCGCAGATGCAAGGTTCAACCATTGCCATTAGCAAGGGAGACCCAAGGATGGGCATGTTCGATTTCGTCAAGAGCGTCGGCAAGAAACTGGGCATCGGCGGTGACGACGAAGCCGCACCCTCGGCCGACACACTCAAGAAGGAGCTCGATTCGCACAAACTCGGCACCGATGGCGTCGAGGTCGTCGTCAAGGGTGACACGGCGGTGCTGAAGGGCGTGGTCAAGGATCAATCGATCTTCGAAAAGGCAGTCATCGCCGTCGGCAACACGCTCGGCGTCTCCAAGGTGCAGGCGGACGAATTGCAGGTCGCGCCAGCGTCTGGCACGGCCGCCGCCCCGGCCAAGGAGCCCACCTTTTACACGGTGAAGAAGGGCGACAATCTCTGGAAGATCGCCGAGAAAAGCTACGGCCAGGGCCAAGGCGTCAAGAACACGGTCATATTCGAGGCCAACAAGCCGATGCTGACCCATCCCGACAAGATCTATCCGGGCCAGGTGCTGCGCATCCCAGATCTCGCCTGATCAAGGCGATGCCAATTTGCGAAAAGCAATTCCAGGAAAAGTGTGAAACGGTTTTCCGTCCGGAATTGTGCCAAACAAAGAGTTAGAACGGCGGCTTTCGGGTCGCCGTTTTCTTTTGATCGTGACATTTTACGGTTCCGAACCATCCGGGAGGTGACCGAATCCGTGCTCGTTCTGCCCAAAGGTGTCCGCCACATGCCGGCCTATCTGTCACGCACCGTGCAGGAAGCGCTGGTCGATGAGGTGAGACGGATCGTGCAGCAGGCGCCGCTGTTCGTGCCGGCCATGCCGCGCACCGGCAAGGAGATGAGCGTGCGCATGACCAATTGCGGGCCGCTCGGCTGGGTCACCGACAAGGAGCACGGCTATCGTTACCAGCCGGCGCATCCGGTAACCGGGGCGCCTTGGCCGCCAATTCCGGATGCGCTGCTCGAGCTGTGGCGCGAGGTCTCGGGCTATCCGCACCCGCCGGAAGCATGCCTGATCAATTTCTACACGCCGGATGCAAAAATGGGGCTGCATCAGGACCGCGACGAGGCCGATTTTTCGGCGCCGGTCGTCTCCGTCTCGCTCGGCGACGACTGCCTGTTCCGAGTCGGCCAGACTACGCGTGATGGCGCCACCAAGTCGTTCAGGCTGCAAAGCGGTGACGTCGTGGTGCTCGGCGGCGAGGGGCGGCTGTGCTTTCACGGCGTCGATCGGATCTATCCCTCGACCTCGGCGCTGCTGAAAAACGGCGGGCGGATCAATCTGACATTGCGACGGGTGACGAAGCCGGCCGTCACAGCTTCCTGAGCGCCACTTCCTCGATCAGGTGGTCGGCGCCCTTGCGCAGGATCAAGTCGGCGCGGGCCCGCGTCGGCAGGATGTTCTCGCGCAGATTCTTCAAATTGATGTTGGTCCACAGGCCTTCGGCGATGGCGCGCGCCGACCCCTCCGACAGCTGCGAATAGCGGTGAAAGAAGGAGTCCGGATTGCGGAAGGCGGTCTCACGCAGCCGCATGAAGCGGGAAATGTACCAGTTGTGGATCAGCTTCTCGTCGGCATCGATGTAGATGGCGAAGTCGAAGAAGTCCGACAGGAAAGGCACGATCTTGCCGTCCTGCGGCAGCTTGCCGGGCTGCAGGACATTGATGCCTTCGAAGATCAATATGTCCGGCCTGTCGATGGTGACGAACTCGCCGGGAATGACGTCATAGGTCAGGTGCGAATAGACAGGCGCGCGGACATCGGGCAGCGCCGACTTGATGCCCGACAGGAAGCGCAGCAGCGCGCCCACATCGTAGCTGTCGGGGAAACCCTTGCGCTCCATCAGGTTCTCGCGGCGCAGGACCTCGTTGGGCAGCAGGAAACCGTCGGTGGTGATGAGATCGACCTTGGGGCTCGACGGCCAGCGCGCCAGCAGTTCCTTCAGCACGCGTGCGGTGGTCGATTTGCCGACGGCGACAGAACCGGCGATGCCGATGATGAAGGGTGTCTTGACCACGTCGACCGCGTTGAAGAAGGCCTGGCGTTGCCGGAACAGCAGCTGGCTCGCTTCGACATGCGCCGACAACAGCCGCGACAGCGACAGATAGATGCGCGTGACCTCCTCGAGATCGACCGGATCGTTGAGCGAGCGCAGGCGGCGGAATTCGTCCGCGCTCAGCGTCAGTGGGGTATCGGCGCGGAATTGCGACCATTGCTCGGCGGAGAAGAAGCGAAAGGGGGAATACTTCTCGGTCGGCGCGAGCTGATCCATCGAGATACCTGCCCTCCTCGCGGTCAGCCCTTGGGCCGTGACGCCTTCTCGGCGATCCCCGAACGCCCGGTGCGGCCTTCGAGTTCCCTGAGCACGTCGCTCAGCGGAACCCCGGAGAGGCCGAGAACGACAAGCCAATGATATATAAGATCGGCACTTTCCGAAACGATGGCCTGTTTGTCGCCCTTGACGGCGGCAATCACCGTCTCGACCGCCTCCTCGCCGAGCTTCTGCGCCGCCTTGTCGATGCCGCGCGCGAACAGTTTTGCCGTCCACGAGTCCGGGTCGCCGGAATGGGCGCGTTCCCCGACGATTTTTTCCAGATCTGACAGTGAAAACTCGGTCATGGCCGTCATCTATCTGCTTGTTTAAGCATGATCTTTTTCCGAAAAACGGTTCCCACTTTTCGGGATCATGCTTTAGGGCCGATTATTCACAGAGTCCAGCCGCATCGGCAGCCCCGCGGCGGCCATATGTGCCTTGGCCTGCGCTATCGTGTAGGTGCCGAAATGGAAGATGGACGCCGCCAGAACCGCGCCGGCATGGCCGTCGCGAATGCCTTCGACCATGTGGTCGAGCGTGCCGACACCGCCGGAAGCGATCACCGGCGCGCGCACGGCGTCTGATATCGCGCGGGTCAGCGCGATGTCGTAGCCGGCCTTGGTGCCGTCCCGATCCATCGAGGTCAGCAGGATCTCGCCGGCGCCGCGATCGACCATTTTCCGGGCGAACTCGACCGCATCGATGCCGGTCTTTTCGCGGCCGCCATGGGTGAAGATCTCCCAGCGGTCGGTCTCACTGGTGCTCGACACCTTCTTGGCGTCGATGGCGACGACGATGCACTGGTTGCCGAACTTGTCGGCGGCCTCGGCAACAAAATCCGGGTTCTTCACCGCGGCCGTGTTGATCGACACCTTGTCGGCGCCGGCCAAGAGCAGCTTCCTGATATCGGCGACCTGGCGCACGCCGCCCCCGACGGTCAGCGGCATGAAACATTGTTCGGCGGTGCGTGCGATGACGTCGAAGATGGTTTCGCGATTGTCCGACGAAGCGGTGATGTCGAGGAAGCAGAGTTCGTCGGCGCCGGCCGCGTCATAGGCCTTGGCCGCCTCGACCGGATCGCCGGCGTCGACGAGATCGACGAAGTTGACGCCCTTGACGACACGGCCGTTCTTGACGTCGAGACAGGGGATGACACGGGCTTTCAGCATCAGCGGCCCTCTATCGTGGCGATGAGATCGTTCAGCAACTGGCCAACCAGCGGCGGAACATCGGCCTGGGCGTCGAAGGCCGGGTCGTAGGCGGAGACGGTGATGCCGACGACCGGCACCGCCAGCGCCATGGCGCAAGTGGCGTCGCGCAGCTGTTCCGGGCTCGGGCCGCCCGAAGTGATATAGCGGTTGGCCTGCAGCTCCCGGGGATCATGCACGTCCATATCGAGATGCATGTGCACGCGTCTGGCGCCGGCGATCTTCAGTCTTTCGGCCGCCTGGGCCACCCCGGAGCATTCCGTCCGCACGATCGGCAAGGTCTCGAGAAGCTGTCTTTCCGCCGGATCGAGATCGCGCGCGTTGACGAGCACGCAACGCGACGGATCGATCGGCCTGAAGCCGGGAATGGCCGACGCCATCGGCCGCCAGCACAGGCCAAGCACCGTCGCCAGCGCCATGCCGTCGAGAAAGCCATATGTGGATGTCTCGGGCGTGTTCAGGTCGCCATGCTGGTCGGCCCAGATGATCGCATCGGCGTCCTCACCGGCGACCGCGCCGGCGCTGGTCAGGCAGTTTCCCGCAAGGACGATGGGAAACCGACCGGCGTCACGGGCAAGGCGAACCTCGCTCGCAACCGCGTTGCAGACGGCAAAGCCGGTGGCGATCTCGCGCTCCTGATCGTCTCCGACCTTGCCGATGTCCCCGACCGCGACGTCGTGACCGGCCATCGTCAAGGCTTCGACGAGCCCGCCCGAGACCAGCGCGTCCGGACCTTGGCCCATGCCGCCATGGTAATGGCCGCTGTCATAGGAGGCCAGGATGATGGAAATTTTCACGTCCGCGGCTCCGCCCTGCCCTGGAGGATCGCCAGGGCCTCGGCCGGATCGATGCGGCCGTCATAGAGCGCGCGCCCGGAGATCGCGCCTTCGAGCTTTTGCGCATCGGGCATGGTCATGCGCACGATGTCGGCGATCGAGGCGAGGCCGCCGGAAGCGATCACCGGGATCGACACGGCATCGGCGAGGTCGATGGTGGCGTCCCAATTGATGCCGGTCAAAACGCCGTCGCGGTCGATGTCGGTGTAGATGATGGCGGCGACGCCGGCGCCCTCGAATTTCCTCGCCAGTTCGATGACGCCAAGGCTCGACGCCTCGGCCCAGCCCTCGACGGCGACCTTGCCGCCCTTGGCGTCGATGCCGACGGCGACCTTGCCCGGAAACGCCTTGCAGGCCTGCTTGACCAGGTCGGGATCGCGCACCGCCACCGTGCCGAGGATGACGCGGGCCAGCCCGCGATCGAGCCAATCCTCGATCTGCGCCAGCGTGCGGATGCCGCCGCCGAGCTGCACCGGGTTCTTCGTTGCCTTGAGGATGGCGCCGACCGCCGCACTGTTGACGCTCTGGCCCTGGAAGGCGCCGTTGAGGTCGACGACATGCAGCCATTCGAAGCCCTGTTGCTCGAAGGCTCGCGCCTGGGCGGCAGGATCATCGTTGTAGATGGTCGCGGTCGCCATGTCGCCATGCCTGAGGCGCACGCACTGGCCGTCCTTGAGATCTATCGCCGGGAAAAGGATCATCCGTTCAGGCGCCTTCCACAATGGCGAAATGCGACGTCGAATAGAGGCGTCGGAATTTCAGCGCCGCCTGGTATTCGGGCGAATGGAAGCAGGCGAGTGCGACCGCGTAGCTCTCGAACTCGATGATGACATGGCGATTGCCCGATGGCCCTTCCGGGCTCGACGACCGACCGCCGCGGGTCAGGAATTTTGCGCCATATTTGTCGAAAGCCGCTTTGTTGGCGGCAATGTATAGCGGATAATTTTCCGGATCGGTCACCTCGACCATCGCCATCCAGTAGCCCTTCTTGCTCATCGGTTTTCAGGGCTCCAGCGCAGGAAATTGGTGATCAGCGCCAAGCCCAGCGCCTGGCTCTTTTCCGGGTGAAACTGCGTGCCGACGAGATTGTCGCGGGCGACGGCCGCCGTCACCGGGCCGCCATAGTCGGCGACCGCCAGAACCTCTTCCGCCTTGCCCGCATCGAGATGGTAGGAATGCACGAAATAGGCATGCAGCCCGCTTGCGCCAGTCGGTATGCCGGCAAACAGCGGATGCTGGCGCTTGAGCTCGATCGTGTTCCAGCCGATCTGCGGGATCTTCAGCGTCGGATCGGCCGGCGTGATCTCCTTGACGTCACCTGATACCCAGCCGAAGCCGTTGGTGATTGTCTTTTCCAGGCCGCGCTCGGACATCAGCTGCATGCCGACGCAGATGCCGAGGAACGGCCGGCCCTTGTCGATAGCCACCTCCTCGACCGCTTCCCACATGCCTTCGAGGGCATGCAAGCCGGCCGCGCAGTCGGCATAGGCGCCGACGCCGGGCAGGACGATGCGGTCGGCCGTGCGCACCCGTTCGGCATCCGATGTCAGGTCGATAGCAGCCGATATGCCGGCTTCCCGCGCCGCGCGCTCGAAAGCCTTGGTGGCCGAGCGCAGATTGCCCGAACCGTAATCGATGATCGCAACCCGCATCAGCTTCTTCCCGGAATGTGGGTCAGCCCCAGCGCCATGCCCGGCTGCGCTGGCCGCGCCAGGGCAGCATCGGGGACCATGCGCGGCGCCGGCACAACCTCATCGGCAAGCGCTTCCGCTTCCAGCGCATAGCGTGTGTCGGCGTCGTCGAGCCAACCGGCTTCGACCGCGCCCCATTCGTGCCAACCGCGCCGGCGAAGTGCCGCGATGCGCAGGCCTTGCCCTTCCAGTCCGACATAGAGCGAAACCAACAGTGACAGCAGCGAGCCGGCCAGACCAAGGCCGAGCTTCTGGCCCAGCATCGAAAGCAGGCCCATGACGACGAAGGCAAGCGCTGCCTCGATCCACAGCCGATGCCAGGCGAACCATAGCGGCGGCACCAGGAGGCCCAGCCAGGTGAAGCCATCGCGGACAAAGGCCGTTGCATCGGCCTTCTCGCTGCGGCCTGCCGGTTCCATCACGACATAGGTGGCCATGGCCTCATCCCTTCAACGATCCCTTGGTGGAGGGAACCGCATCCGGCTGGCGCGGATCGCGTTCGAGGGCAACGCGCAGCGCGCGCGCCACCGCCTTGAAGCAGGTCTCGGCGATGTGATGGTTGTTGGCGCCATAGTGATTGGTGACATGCAGCGTGATGCCGGCATTCTGCGCCAGCGCCTGGAAGAACTCGCGCACCAGCTCGGTGTCGAAGGTGCCGATCTTCGGCGATGAGAAGGCAACGTTCCAGACCAGGAAGGGACGGCCGGACACGTCGATCGCGGCGCGCGTCAGCGTCTCGTCCATGGCAAGGTCGATCGAGGCATAACGCATGATGCCGCGCCGCTCGCCCAGTGCCTTGNCGCGTCAGCGTCTCGTCCATGGCAAGGTCGATCGAGGCATAACGCATGATGCCGCGCCGCTCGCCCAGTGCCTTGGCCAGCGCCTGGCCGAGCGCGATGCCGGTATCCTCGACCGTGTGGTGATCGTCGATATGCAGGTCGCCCTTGGCCCTGACCGTCATGTCGATCAGGGAATGGCGCGACAGCTGGTCCAGCATATGGTCGAAGAAGCCGACCCCGGTGGCGATATCCGACTTGCCGGAGCCGTCGACATGGACCGACACGGAGATGTCGGTTTCCTTGGTCTTGCGGCTTGCTTCGGCGGAACGGGGCGGCATCACTCTATCCTTGTCCCAGAGGTTCACATCGTGACCGGCTCAGAGGCTTCAAGCGCTCGCAGGCTTGAAAACGAAAGCCTTCTAGCAGCATGATCCGGCGATTGCCAGTTGCCTCTGACAGCGGTATCGGCCTTGCCAGAGAGCGATTTGCAATCACCGGCCCCATGCATACATATGGCCGATCAAAGTTACTCGTACCGCGCCGATCGCCTTATCGGGATGGCGCTGCTCGGAGCCAGGAAATGTCCAATGAACTGACCATGCACGCCACGACCATCGTGACGGTGCGCAAGGGCAACAAGGTGGTGATCGCCGGCGACGGCCAGGTCAGCCTTGGCCAGACCATCATGAAGGGCAACGCCAAGAAGGTGCGCCGCATCGGCAAGGGCGGCAATGTGATCGCCGGGTTCGCCGGTGCCACCGCCGACGCCTTCACGCTGCTGGAACGGCTCGAGGCCAAGCTCGAACAATATCCAGACCAGCTGACGCGCGCCTGCGTCGAACTCGCCAAGGACTGGCGCACCGACCGCTATCTGCGCCGGCTCGAGGCGATGATGCTGGTGGCCGACAAGTCGGTCTCGCTGGCGCTGACCGGCACCGGCGACGTGCTCGAACCCGAATTCGGCGTCATGGCCATCGGTTCGGGCGGCAATTACGCGCTGGCGGCGGCACGCGCGCTGATGGACAGCGACAAGGATGCCGAGGAGATCGCCCGCAAGGCGATGCAGATCGCATCCGACATCTGCGTCTACACCAACAACAGCTTCGTCGTCGAAACGCTCGATGTCGGCTGAGCGGGCCGACCATGATCCCGAAACGTGGAAACCGGTTTTCTCGGACGAACGGTTCCGTTCGTCCAGAGATCATGGTCCAACAAGAAGATAGCTATGATTTTCGGCCGGTGACCGAGAAAGACCTGCCGATGATCGCCGGCTGGCTCGCCGAACCGCATGTCGCCGAGTGGTGGGACGATCCCGAGATCGAGATCGCGCAGATCCGCGAGCACATCGACTCGATTTCCGTCGAGCCGCTGATTATCGAACTCGACGGCAAGCCGATCGGTTATCTGCAGACCTATGATCCGCATCTGGAGGACGGCCATCCCTATGCCGACCAGCCGTTCGGCACGCTCGGCATCGACCTGTCGATCGGCCGGCCGGAGCTGGTCGGGCTCGGCCATGGCTCGGCAATCGTGCGCCAGTTCGTCGAACAGCTTTTCGACGAAGGCGTGCCGCGCGTCATCATCGATCCTGATCCCGCCAATGTCAGGGCCATCCGCGCCTATGAAAAGGCTGGCTTTGTTGCCTTTGACACCAGAACATCGGAGTACGGGCCTGCCTTGATGATGGCGCGCGACGCGACGCAGGAGCCCAATTGATCAGCGCCGAAACACTCGACAAGGCAGTCGCGAAAGGTTTGATCTCGCAGACCCTGCGCGATCAGTTGGAGGCCATGGAACGCGCGGTCGCTCTCGCCCCCGAGGTCAGGCGCGCCGATGACGAGGGTGACGAGGAAAACCTGCGGCTGGTCGGCGGCGGCAACGATCTGTTCGTCACCGTTGGAACCGTTCTGCTCAGCGCCGGCTTCTTCTTTGTCCTCACCACCTTGCTTCCAGGCCAGACATTCTGGATCGCCGGCATCCTCGCGGTTTTCGCCTGGGGGCTTGCCGAAATTGTCACGCGTCAGCACCGGATGAAATTATCGTCGTCCGTGCTTGCCCTGATTTTCATGGCCGCCATTCTGGCCGCTCTGGCGCTACAGGTGGAGTCCAGCTTCGGCATACGCAAGCCGGAGACTATCTGGCAGCTATTGGCGTTGCGCCAGAAGGCGTCCCAGGCCGGATATCTGTTCCTGGGCGGAGGAATAATCGCGGCGGCGATCTATTTCTGGCGTTTTCGCGTCCCCATCATTGCCGGGGCTATCGCCATCGCCTTTACACTGCTTGCCTTCCTGCAAACGGCGATAATCCTGTATGACAGCGTGACAGCGGGTGCGATTGCGCCGCCGCGTATTGAGGATGTTCCCGAATTGCTCCGCGCGGCACTTTACATGCCGCTGATCTGCGGCCTGATCGTGTTCGCAACGGGTGTAGCTTTTGACATTTACGACAGGGATCGACGCAAGATCTGGTCTGATTGCGCTTTCTGGCTGCATGTCGTCTCGGCGCCCATGCTGGTGCATCCGCTGTTTATCATGGCAACCGGCCAGAACGTCGTATTCGGACATATCGCGCCGGATGCCAATGCAACCATCATGCTGACGATTCTGATCCTTGGCTTCCTCTATGTCGCGCTTGCCATCGACCGCCGTTCGCTTCTGGTTCCGACATTGGCTTACTTCGGCTCGCTGGGCATCTACTATCTGGTGAATTCCGCCTCCGATTCGACGGGTATCCCGCCTTTTGCCTTGATCCTGGTCGTTGTTGGCGCGCTGATTATTCTGTTCGGGGCTGGCTGGCAGCGTATCCGGCGGATTGTGGTCAAACCCACCTTGCCGGCTGCCGTGATCCGCCGGCTACCGCCGCTGAAGGCGTGACAAGGCTTTGTGATGATCGACACGGCGACGCGAAACGAGGGGGAATGAACCGATGACGACACCGGCCACGGAGAGCAGCTATTCGGCCTATGAAGACAGCTGGCGGATGGGGCTTCTGCTGGTGCTTGCCCTGGTCATCTTCCAGGCTGGGGCGCTCTACGGCATGGGGCGAGCGCCGATCTGCACCTGCGGCTATGTGAAACTCTGGCACGGCGTGGTGAACAGTTCGGAGAATTCCCAGCACATTTCGGACTGGTATACGTTCTCGCACATCATCCACGGCTTCCTGTTCTATGCGCTGGCCAAATTCCTGTTCCCGCGTTCGCCGATCGGACTGAGGCTGGCGTTCGCCGTCTTCATCGAAGGCGGCTGGGAGCTGCTCGAAAACAGCCCGTTCATCATCGAGCGCTACCGCGCCGGCACCATCTCGCTCGACTATTACGGCGACAGCATCATCAATTCGGTGTCCGACACACTGGCCATGGTGCTGGGATTTGTGATGGCGCGAAGGCTACCTATATGGGTGATCGTCAGCCTTGCCATCATCTTCGAACTCGGTACCGGCTATCTCATCCGGGACAATCTGACACTCAACGTGATCATGCTGCTGCATCCGTTCGAGGCCATCAAGCAGTGGCAAAGTGGAATTTAGTGATATGAGCACATTTTCTCCCCGCGAAATCGTTTCGGAACTCGACCGTTTCATCATTGGCCAGAAAGACGCCAAGCGCGCCGTGGCCATCGCCTTGCGCAACCGCTGGCGCCGCCAGCAGCTGGAGGGCCAGATGCGCGAAGAGGTGATGCCGAAGAACATCCTGATGATCGGGCCGACCGGCGTCGGCAAGACCGAGATTTCGCGCCGCCTGGCGCGGCTCGCCGGTGCGCCTTTCGTCAAGGTCGAGGCGACCAAGTTCACCGAGGTCGGCTATGTCGGCCGCGACGTCGAGCAGATCATCCGAGACCTGGTCGAGATCGCCATCGGCCTGGTGCGCGAGAAGATGCGCGAGGACGTCAAGGCGCGCGCCCACGTCAACGCCGAGGAACGCGTGCTGGAAGCGCTGGTCGGCAAGACGGCGAGCCCGGCCACCCGCGATAGTTTCCGCAAGAAGCTGCGCGACGGCGAACTCGACGACAAGGAGATCGAGGTCGAGGTCGCCGACACCGGCGCTGGCGGCATGCCCGGCTTCGAAATCCCCGGTATGCCGGGCGCCAATATCGGCGTGCTGAACATCAACGACATGCTGTCGAAGGCGATGGGCGGCAAGAAGACCAAGATGCGCAAGACGACGGTGAAGGAATCCTACGACCTGCTGGTCAACGACGAGTCCGACAAGCTGCTCGACCAGGACGAGGTGGTGCGCCGGGCGCTCGATGCGACGGAGAATGACGGCATCGTCTTCCTCGACGAGATCGACAAGATCGCGTCGCGTGAAGGCGGCATGGGCGCCGGCGTTTCCCGCGAAGGCGTGCAGCGCGACCTGCTGCCGCTGATCGAAGGCACCACGGTGGCGACCAAATACGGACCTCTGAAGACCGACCACATCCTGTTCATCGCCTCGGGTGCGTTCCACGTGTCCAAGCCGTCAGACCTGTTGCCGGAATTGCAGGGCCGCCTGCCGATCCGGGTCGAGCTGCGGGCGCTGGAGAAGGACGATTTCGTCCGTATCCTGACCGAGACAGAGGCCAGCCTGATCAAGCAGTATATCGCTCTGATGAAGACCGAGGGCGTCGACCTGACCTTCACCGACGACGCGATCGATTCGCTGGCCGGCATTGCCGTCGACCTCAACGCCAGCGTCGAGAACATCGGCGCAAGACGACTGCAGACAGTGATGGAACGGGTGCTGGACGAAATCTCCTACGACGCGCCCGACCGCAACGGAACCAGCGTCACCATCGACGCCGCCTATGTGGAAAAGCATGTCGGCGACCTGTCCAGGAATACCGACCTGTCGCGGTTCATCCTTTGAACGACGGCGCCGGAACGTTCCGGCGCCGGTCCAGGCAACATTTTCCGGCCAGCAAAATCATGTGTGGCCAGATGGTATCATCTGGCAGCTTTCGTAGTGCCGGGTGAAGGGGCGCTCTCGACTCGACCAAGAGCTTTACCTAGTTTGCGCGGCAATTCTCGATCTCTTGGTTTGACGCAATTCCGGAAAACCGTTTCACACTTTTCCTGGAATTGCTTGGGCGGCGGGTGCATGAAAAAACTGATTCTGGTTATTCTCGGCTTGACGCTGGCGGCGACGCTGTTCGCCGCCGAGGCAGCGACATTGGTGCCGCCGGGAAATCGCAATGCCGTGCAGCCCGATATTCCGGGCGCCTCCAGCCGGCGCACGCAAGCGACCAACACCAGCTTCCAGGCGAAGTACCGCAAGGTCTACGCCCTGCTGCAGAACGACGCCGATCTGCGCGGCAAGATCAAGAAGGCAGCCGCCACCTACGGCATCGATCCCTTGCACATCGTCGGCGCCATCGTCGGCGAGCACACTTACAATGTCGATGCCTATGACCGGCTGCAGACCTACTACGTCAAGGCGATCTCCTATCTCTCCAGCAAGCTGTCCTTCGCCTATGACGGCGAGGACATCACCGATTTCGTGCAGCGGCCGGAATTCAAGAAATGCGCCGCAATGTCCGACAGCTACGATCTGTGGGAATGCCGCGAACAGGTGTGGAACCGTTCGTTTCGCGGCAAGTCGGTCGGCGGGACGAACTTTCCCGACGACCGTTTCGGCGCCACCTTCTTCCAGCCCTATTATGCCGGCCAGACCTTCGGCCTGGGTCAGCTCAATCCGCTGACCGCCCTGCAGATGAGCGATCTGGTGCACAAGGTTTCGGGCCTGCCCAGGCTCGACGTCGGCGATCCCAATTCGGTCTACAAGACCATCATGGATCCCGACCTGACGCTGCCTTACGTCGCCGCGACGATCAGGAAATCGATCGATGCCTACAAAAGCATTGCCGGCTTCGACATTTCGGGCAATCCCGGGCTGACCGCCACGCTCTACAATGTCGGCAATCCGGAGCAGCGCGCCGACGCGCTGAAGGCGGAGAACGACAGGCGCCGCGCCGCCGGCGAGCCGGAGAAGCTGCCCGAGGAGAATTATTACGGCTGGTTGGTCAACGACAAGCTGGCTGAGCTGAAGGCGTTGTTTTAGCGGGTTTGAGCTCAGGCCGCCAGCAACGACTTCAGCTTCACATCCTGCGATCCCAGCGCTTCCGGCGCCGGCTTCGCCCGTTTGCCGATCAGCATTTCGGCCAGCCTGATGTCGCGGGCGACCGCATTGCCGGGGCCGACGCCGCTGGCCGCCACCAGCCTGCCGTCTTCAGCCAGATGGAAGAGGATGAAGGCGCCATCGCCGAGGTCGCGGCGCACGGTGCTGCGGCCTTCGTCGGACAGCCCGGCGATCTGCAGGCTCAGGCCGTATTGATCCGACCAGAACCACGGCACCGCCGTATGTGCCTCGCCGGCGCCGAGCATGTTCCTGGCCGCCAGCGCGCCCTGCTCCTGGGCGTTGCGCCAGGCTTCCAGCCGTACGCGGCGGCCGCCATAGACGGCGAGCGGAAACGAGCAGCAATCGCCGGCGGCAAAGATGTCGGGATCGTTGCTGCGCAGCTCGGCATCGACGGCAATGCCGTTGTCGATCGCCAGCCCAGCTTCGGCCGCAAGCCCGGTCACCGGCACGGCGCCGATGCCGATGATCGCGAGGTCGGCGACGATTTCCCGGCCGCCGGCAAGCGCTATGCGCACCTTGTTGCCGTCGTCGGCGATGGACGCGATGCCATCCCCGCACAGGATATCCACACCCTCGGCGACGTGCGCATCATGGATGATTTCTGCGATCTCCGCCGGCACGCCGCGCATCAGGATGCGCGGCTGCGCCTCGATGACGGTGACATCAGTGCCGAGCTTGCGGGCCGCGGCCGCGAGTTCGAGACCGATGAAACCGCCGCCGATGATGGCGATGCGGTTGCCGGCGGTGAGATGCGCACGAATGGCGAGCGCATCGGCAAAGGTGCGGAGATAGACGCAGCGCGGACCCAACCCCGGCATCGGCAGCTTGCGCGGCGTCGAACCGGTTGCCAGCAGGAGCTTGTCGTAGGGCAGGACCGATCCGTCCGACAGGCGCACCGCATGCGCCGCGCGATCGATCGCCACGGCCTGGACGGAATGTATATGCCGGATCGATTTCTCGGCCAGAATTGCGTCGCTGGCGATCGCCTTGATCTCGGGCGCATCGCTGGCCATCGCCTCCTTGGACAGAGGCGGGCGCTCGTAGGGCAGATGCGGCTCGTCGCCGACCAGCGTCACCGGCCCCCGATAATCGAGGTCGCGCAGCGCCAATGCCGCCCGCCCGCCGCATTCGCCGGCGCCGATGATGAGCATCCCCCCCGCCATGTCAGTCATCCGATCTGGATCAGGACTTTGCCGGCATCGACCTTGACCGGATAGGTCTTGAGATTGACGCAGACCGGGGCGCCGCGGGCGTCACCCGTCTTGTAGTTGAAGCGGCCATTGTGCTTGGGGCATTCGATGATGTCGTCCATCACCAGCCCATCGGCCAGGTNCCGTCTTGTAGTTGAAGCGGCCATTGTGCTTGGGGCATTCGATGATGTCGTCCATCACCAGCCCATCGGCCAGGTGCACCTTTTCATGCGTGCAGAGGCCGTCGGTGGCGAAGAACTCGTCGTCGGGGCTGCGATAGATGGCGAAGGAGCGGCCGCCATGATCGAAGCGCATCACATCCTCCTCGTCTATGTCGCCGGTGGCGCAGGCCTCGACCCAGTCGCTCATTCAAGTCCTCCCAAAGCAAATCCAGGAAAAGTGCGCAGCGGCTTTCCGTCCGGAATTGCGTTAAATAAATATTCCAGATCGGATGGAAGCACGATCATTCCGCCGCGGCGGCGACAGTGTCGTTGTGGAATTCTTCGCGATATGGCCGTGCGGTCGGCGGCAGCTTGCGCTTGAGGAAATAGTCCTCATTGCGCAGCTGGCGCAGGAAGACCGGTATCATCTCGCGATAGCCGGCCAAGATCGACGGTGTCGGTTCCGGCAGATCGTGCTTGATCAGTTCGTGCAGCCTCGGCAGCGCATGGTACGGCACCATCGGGAACATGTGATGCTCGACATGGTAGTTCATGTTCCAGTAGATGAAGCGGCTGATCGGGTTCATGTAGACGGTGCGGCTGTTCAGCCTGTGGTCGGTGACGTTATCGGCCAGGCCGCCATGCTGCAGCAGCCCGACCATGACATGGTGCCAGGCGCCGTAGAGCCTGGGCAGGCCGACCAGCATCAGCGGCAGGAACGAACCGGTGTAGAGCGCCAGCCCGACGATGGCGGCATAGACCGCCGTCCAGATGCGGGCGACGCGGATCGCCTTGGGCTGTTCCTGTTCGGGAATGAAGGTCTTTTCGGCGGCGCTGATGTTGCCGGCGGCGTTGCGCAGCATGTCTGACATCGCACGCCAGGCGTCGAGCACGCCAACGAAGCCCAGCATGGCGCGAACCAGATCAGGCGGCCGCATGACCGAGATTTCCGGGTCGCGGCCGACGATGACGGTGTCGGTGTGGTGGCGCGTGTGGCTCCAGCGCCAGGTCACCGGATTGCGCATGATCATGAAGCAGGCGATCTGATAGACCGCATCGTTCATCCACTGCGTCCGGAAGGCGGTGCCATGACCGCATTCGTGCCAGCGCGAATCCGTCGAGGAGCCGTAGAGGACGCCATAGACGAAGAAGAACGGCNCATAGACGAGCAGGAACGGCACCACCCACCACGTGCCCCAGAACCAGATGATGCCGGCGGCCGAGCCCAGGATGGCTGCGATCCAGATGATGGTATCGCGGATCGCCGGCCCGTCGGAGCGCTGCATCAGCTCCTTCATCTGCTTGCGCGGTACGTCGGTGTGATACCACTCGGCCGCCGACAGGCCGGTCTCGACGGCGAGCCTGGCGTCGCGGCCGATCAGGCTGTAGTCACGCCGGGACGGCGCAGTGGACATGATTGCCTCCCTCGGCAAAGGCATCCGCCAGAGCGATGCCGTGAAATCCCTTGGTTTCGAGCATCAAAGTAACGCCGACCGATGATGGACTCAACATCACAAAGATAGTTTCTATCATTTCCCATCAGGATGATATACGAAGGCTCAAGCAAACCCGACGAGGCGAGCATGGTGAAGCGGCCGACAATATCAGATCTGGCGCGCATCTCGGGCGTCAGTGTCGCCACCGTCGACCGCGTGCTGAACAACCGGCTGCCGGTGCGCGAAGAGACAGCGCGCCGCGTCTACGAGACCGCTACCGATATCGGCTACCACGCCGCCGGCCTTATCAAGCAGCGCATGCGCCAGGAATTGCCGGAGTACCGGCTGGGCTTCCTGCTGCTGCGGGGCAATGATGCCTTTTACGGCGACTTCGCGCGGGAACTTGAACTGGCCATCTCGCAATCGCAGCGCTTCCGCGGCGTTGCGACCATCGATTTCGCCAGTTCCCTGGCTCCCGACGAGATCGCCTCCCAGATGCGCAGGCTGGCGGCGAAATCGAGGGCCATCGCCGTTGTCGGTCCGGACCATCCGACCCTGACAGCGGTCGTGGAAACCTTGAAGGCGAGAGGGCAGCCGGTTTTTTCGGTGCTGTCCGACTTTGCCGCCGGCATCCGGGAGGGCTATATCGGCCTCGACAACCGCAAGGTCGGGCGCACCGCCGCATGGATGATCTCCAAAGCAGCCAAGCGGCCCGGCAAGGTCGCCCTCTTCGTCGGCAGCCACCGCTTCCACGGCCATGAGCTGCGTGAGATCGGCTTTCGCTCCTTCTTCCGCGAGCACGCGCCGGAGTTCAGCGTGCTTGAGACGCTGGTCAATCTGGAAGCCAACCAGGTGACCCATGACGCGATGATCGATCTTCTGGCACGTTATCCGGATCTTGCCGGCTGCTACGTCGCGGGCGGCGGCATGGAAGGCGCAGTCTCGGCGCTGCGGGCAGCGAAGCCCGCGACCATGCCGGTGGTCGTCTGCAACGAGATCAACGCCGAGTCGCGCGCGGCACTCGCCGACAACATCCTCACCATGGTGATCTCGACCCCGCTCGCCGCTTTGTGCCGTGAGCTTGTCGACCTGATGGCGCATGCCATCGAAACCGGCGCCGCCAACGCTCCGGGCCAGACCTTCCTGCCCTTTGACATCTACCTGCCGGAAAACATCTAGCCCGCCGCCGCGCAAGGCCGCCGAGGCAAATGATAGAATCCATCAGAGCGATGCGTAAATCGGCCGGCAGGCCGCGGAATCGCCCTTGACGCCCCGATGTGAAATGGAATAAATATTTCATCATCTGTGTATTTTGGTTCTTTCGTTCCGGAACATCTGTTTCAAACAGAGGGTTTGACGTTCCAGCCAGGAGGCAAGCGTCATCCGGAATAGAAAAGATATCAGGGAGAGATTCCCCGGGGAGATCGGGGATTCCGGATAAATCGGTGAAACCGGACACCAATATGTGGAGGAGAAACACAATGAAGAAATTGATTTTGGGCGTCGCCTTCGCGGCGCTGATGAGCTCATCCGCCCTGGCCGCCAAGGTTGGCGTGTCGATGGCCAAGTTCGACGACAACTTCCTGACCGTGCTGCGCAACGGCATGATCGAGCAGGCCAAGGGCATGAGCGGCGTGGAGCTGCAGGTCGAGGACGCGCAGAACGACGTTGCCAAGCAGCTCGACCAGATCAAGAACTTCGCCGCCTCCGGCGTCGATGCCATCATCGTCAACCCGGTCGACACTTCGGCCACCCAGGCGATGTCGGACGCAGCCGCGGCAGCCAAGATCCCGCTGGTCTATGTCAACCGCGAGCCGGTCAATGTCGATACGCTGCCCGACAACCAGGCCTTCGTCGCCTCGAACGAAGCCGATTCCGGCACGCTCGAGACCAAGGAAGTCTGCCGCCTGTTCAAGGAAGCCGGCAAGAAGGAAGCCAATGTCTATGTGATCATGGGCGAGCTTTCCAACCAGGCCGCCGTGCAGCGCACCAAGGACATCGACGATGTGATCGCGACGCCGGATTGCAGCTTCATCAAGATCATCGACAAGCAGACGTCGAACTGGAACCGCGACGAGGCGCAGAACCTGATGACCAACTGGCTGTCGACCGGCAAGCCGTTCGACGGCGTCATCGCCAACAATGACGAAAGCGCCATCGGCGCCATCCAGGCGATGAAGGCCGGCAGCATCGACATGAAGGCGGTTGTCGTCGGCGGCGTCGATGCCACCCAGGACGCGCTGGCGGCAATGCAGGCGGGCGACCTCGACGTAACCGTGTTCCAGGACGCGGCCGGCCAGGGCGCCGGCGCTCTCGATGCGGCGCTCAAGCTCTCCAAGGGCGAGAAGATCGAGCACAAGGTCTACGTGCCCTTCCAGCTGGTGACGCCGGCCAACATCGACAAGTTCCTGAAGAAGAACTGAGCCGCCAACGGTTCGATACGGAGCGGCGCTCGACCAAGACAGCGCCGCTCCCCTCTCTCCCTCGGCGCCGGCACGGCGCGAGGGCGACCGCGGCTGATGGAGGACAGGATACGTGGCACAGACATCTCATGGCGTCGGCGGCGTCGGTTATGATGCGAGGAAGCGCACATGGCCGGCCGAGTTCAATGTTTTCCTAGCGCTGGTCATTCTCGTCGTCATCTTCGAACTGATCGGCCGCGTCTTTCTCGGCGACAGCTTCCTGTTCAACACCCGCAGCGACGTCGGCGGCATCTTCAACGAAGCGCGCCTGCAGATCATCATCCTGCAGGTGTCGATCGTCGGCATCATCGCCATCGGCGTGACGCAAGTGATCATCACCGGCGGCATCGACCTGTCCTCGGGCTCGATCGTCGGCGCGACCGCCATGATCGCCATGAGCTTCGCCCAGGTGGCGACGGTCAACGGCAACCCCAATCCCAAGGCGATGTTTTTGGCGCAAGGCTGGACGGACCTGCCTGTCATCGTGCCGCTGCTGGTGGCGATCGCCTGCGGCCTGTTTGCCGGCCTGGTCAATGGCGCGCTGATCGCCTACACGCGCATTCCGCCGTTCATCGCCACGCTCGGCATGATGGTGACCGCGCGCGGCATCGCCAAATGGTGGTCCAAGGGCCAGCCGATCTCGTTTCCCACCGAGAGTTTCGCCGGCATCGGCAAAGGCCTGATGCCCGTCGTCATCTTCCTGTCGCTGGCCATCCTGTTCCAGCTGATCATGACCTACACCAGGTACGGCAAGCACTGTTATGCGATCGGCTCCAACGAAGATGCCGCGCGCATGTCCGGCATCAAGATCGCCAACCACAAGATCCTGGTCTACGTCATCGCCGGCATTCTCGCCGCGCTCGCCGCCGTGGTGCTGAGCTCCAAGAACCTGACCGCGCAGTCCGGCATGGGCGTGATGTACGAGCTCGACGCCATCGCCATGGCGGTCATCGGCGGCGTCTCCCTGTCGGGCGGCCGCGGCTCGATCATCGGCACGGTGATCGGCTCGCTGATCTTCGGCGTCATCATCTCCGGCTTCACCTTCCTGCGCCTCGACGCCTACTACCAGGAGATGGTCAAGGGCGTGATCATCGTCGGTGCGGTGGTTCTCGACCAGTGGCGCCAACGCCTGCGGGCAATGAGGGCATGACCATGTCAGACATCGTCCTGAAGACCGAAAACCTGACCAAGCGCTATGGCGGCGTGCACGCGCTGGAAGGCGCGAATTTCGAGCTGCGCAAGGGCGAGCATGTCGCCATCATGGGCGACAACGGCGCCGGCAAGTCGACCTTCGTGCGCCAGATCACCGGCGTCGAGCAGCGCACCAGCGGCCAGATCTGGTTCGACGGCAAGGAAGTGAATTTTGCCGGGCCGATCGAGGCTCGCACGGCGGGCATCGAGACCGTGTTCCAGAACCTGGCGCTGGCCGACGATCTCGACGTGCCGTCGAACCTGTTCCTCGGCCGCGAGAAGGTGCTGTTCAACCTCGGCCCGTTCTCGATCCTCGACCGCAAATACATGCGCAAGGCGACCGAGGCGGCGCTCGTCCGCACGGCGGTGAAGATCCCCAATCTGTCCAACACCATCCGCCACATGTCGGGCGGCCAGCGCCAGTGCGTGGCGATCGCCCGGACGGCGACGTTCGCCTCCAAGCTGATCATCATGGACGAGCCTACCGCCGCCCTTGGCGTACAGGAGACCGCGCAGGTCGAAAACATCGTCCGCACGCTCAAGGACAATGGCGAGCCGCTGATCCTGATCAGCCACAATATGCGCCAGGTGTTCGATCTCTGCGACCGCATCGTCGTGTTCCGGCGCGGCCGCATCGTCGCCAATCTGCGCAAGGAGAACACCGACGGAAACGACATCGTCTCCTACATCACCGGCGCCAAGACCGGGGAGGCGGAACTCGCGGCCTAAACAGGATGGTCATCCTGTTTTGAGGACGATATGCGTGCTTGAAGCAATCTTGCCCCTTCCTCAGGGAAGGTGTGGACACAACTCTCTCTAACCCATCCCCCCAGAGGAAATATCATGACTGTTCGCTTCGCCCTCCTCGGTGCCGGCCGCATCGGCAAGGTCCATGCCCGCGCCGTCGGCTCCAATCCGCAGGCCAAACTGGTTGCTGTCGCCNTTCGCCCTCCTCGGTGCCGGCCGCATCGGCAAGGTCCATGCCCGCGCCGTCGGCTCCAATCCGCAGGCCAAACTGGTTGCTGTCGCCGATGCGTTCGAGAAGGCGGCAACTGAACTGGCGAGCGCCTATGGCGCCGAGGTGCGGACCATCGACGCCATCGAGAAATCCGGGGATATCGACGCCGTCGTCATCTGCACGCCTACCGACACCCATGCCGATCTGATCGAGCGCTTCGCCAAGGCTGGCAAGGCGATCTTCTGCGAGAAGCCGATCGATCTCAACGTCAAGCGCGTCGAGAAGTGCCTGGCCGTGGTCGAGAAGACCAAGGCGACGCTGATGGTCGGCTTCAACAGGCGCTTCGACCCGCATTTCGCCGCCGTGCGCAAGGCTATCGACGACGGCGCCATCGGCACCGTCGAGATGGTCACCATCACCTCGCGCGATCCCGGCGCGCCGCCGATCGACTACATCAAACGCTCGGGCGGCATTTTTCGCGACATGACCATCCATGATTTCGACATGGCGCGCTTCCTGCTCGGCGAAGAGCCGGTGGCGGTCAGCGCGCATGCCTCGGTGCTGGTCGACAAGAAGATCGGTGCCGCCGGCGACTTCGACAGCGTCAGCGTCATCCTCGAAACCGCTTCCGGCAAGCAGGCCGTCATCTCCAACTCGCGCCGCGCCACCTATGGCTACGACCAGCGCATCGAGGTGCATGGCTCGAAAGGCATGATCGCGGCCGAGAACCAGCGGCCGGTGTCGATCGAACTGGCCAACGAGAAGGGCTACACCCGCCCGCCGCTGCACGACTTCTTCATGACCCGCTACCTCGACGCCTATGCCATTGAGATCGCCGCGTTCATCACAGCCGCGACCTCGGGCAAGAAAGCGTCGCCGAGCGGTGCGGATGGGCTGGTGGCGCTGAAGCTGGCCGACGCGGCGCTGAAATCAGCAACGACCGGCAAGACCGTCCGTCTCGACAAGTAAGAACCCTTGGAAATAACCACAGGAGCAGAGCGATGAGCGCATCAGCCGATCGCAATTCACAGACACGCGCCATCGTCACCGGTGGCGCCCAGGGGATCGGATTTGCCGTTGCCGAAGCCCTGGCCGACGAGGGCTGCCGGGCACTGGCGCTCATCGGCCGCTCGCAAGAGAAGGGCGACAAGGCCGTCGCCCATTTCAAGAAAGCGGGCGTCGACGCGATCTTCATCAGCGCCGACGTCTCTAAAGTGGCCGACTGCAAGCGCGCCGTTGCCAACGCGATCTCGCATTTCGGCACCATCAACGCGCTGGTCAACGCCGCCGCGACATCGGCGCGCGGTTCGCTGGTCGAAACCAGCGAAGAGCTGTTCGACACCATCTTCGACACCAATGTGCGCGGCCCGTTCTTCCTGATGCAGGGCGTGGTGGCGCATCTCCTGGAAAAGAAGGCACCCGGCTCGATCGTCAATGTGCTGTCGATGTCTGCGCATACCGGCCAGTCGTTCCTGACGCCCTATTCGACCAGCAAGGGGGCGCTGATGACGCTGACCAAGAACGTCGCCAATGCCTATCGCCACAACCGCATCCGCTGCAACGCGGTGCTGCCCGGCTGGATGGACACAGAGGGCGAGGACATCGTGCAGAAGAAATGGCACGATGCGCCGGACGACTGGCTGGCAAAGGCCGAAGCGGCGCAGCCGATGGGCCAGTTGGTGAAGCCGGACCAGCTAGCACGGTTGATCAGCTACATGGTCAGCCCGCAGTCGGGCGTCATGACCGGATCGCTGGTCGACTATGACCAGAGCATTGCGGGGGCTTCGCCGGAATAGGATCGGCGAGTCTAGCGGAAACGACCATAATTTCGTCATCCACGGGCGGAGCAAGGAGCGTAGCGACGCGGCGCAGACCCGAGGATCCATGCCGCGACTTCTGAGCGTTGCTGCGGTGCGAAATTCTGCTCCGATGCACTCCACGGCTGAGGTCACGGCATGGATCCCAGGGTCTCCGCGACGGAGCTTCGCTCCTGCTCCGCCCAGGGATGACGAAGTTTGGGTGCTTCGGCCATCCCGAATTGTCTCCGCATCACCCACGTGACAAGCGCCTCCGCATCGACTATATGAGCCTCATGATCAACCTGACCGCCACGTATTGGTACTTTAGGAGCTCGCTGGCGGCGGGAGGATTGCGCTCGATCTGAAGATTGCAGCAACAAGATCCGAACAGCCGCCATACCTGGCGGCTTTTTTGTTTTCAGCCGGCAGGTTCCCTCTAAATCAAAGAGGAGCATGATGTCGTCCGAAAACCGCTTCACACTTTTCGGCATCATGCTCTCGACAGGAGCAGAAAGCCGTGTTGACCACCACAGACGACCTTCGGGTCAAGGAAATCCGAGAACTGAGTACGCCGGACGAGGTGATGCGGGAGATCCCGCGCACTTTGACCGCGACGCGCACCGTCAGCGCATCGCGCAACGCAACCCATGCCATCTTGAACGGCACCGACGACCGGCTGCTCGTCATTGTCGGCCCGTGTTCGATCCACGATCCGGTCGCGGCCGTCGACTATGCCAGCCGCCTGGCAGCGCTGCGCGAGAGCCTGTCGGACCGGCTGGAGATCGTGATGCGGGTCTATTTCGAGAAACCGCGCACGACGGTCGGCTGGAAAGGCCTGATCAACGATCCCGACCTCGACGGCAGCTTCAACATCGACAAGGGGCTGCGGATGGCACGCAACGTGCTGTCGGCCGTCAACAATCTCGGCCTGCCGGCGGCGACCGAATTCCTCGACATGACCACGCCGCAATACATTGCCGACCTGGTTGCCTGGGGCGCGATCGGCGCGCGCACAACCGAGAGCCAGATCCACCGCGAACTCGCCTCGGGCCTCTCCTGCCCGGTCGGCTTCAAGAACGGCACCGACGGCAATCTTCGCATAGCCGCCGAGGCGGTGAAATCCGCCGCCCAGCCGCATCATTTCATGGCGGTGACCAAGGGCGGGCGCAGCGGCATCGCCACGACCACGGGCAATGAGGACTGCCACGTCATCCTGCGCGGCGGCGTTCAGCCCAACTATGATGCGGCGAGCGTCGAAGCCGCCGCTGTGGAACTCGCTCATATCGGCGTTGCGCCCAGGCTGATGATCGATGTCAGCCACGCCAATTCGGCCAAGAAGCCCGAAAACCAGCCCAAGGTGGCGGCCGATGTCGCCGGCCAGGTCGCGGTAGGCGACGAGCGCATCATCGGCCTCATGATCGAGAGCAACCTCATCGCCGGCCGGCAGGACGTGGTGTCGGGCAAGCCGCTGGTCTATGGCCAGAGCATCACCGATGGCTGCATCGACTGGGCGACCACCGAGACGGTGCTGCACGGCCTTGCGGGTGCTGTCGAATGGCGCCGCTCGACACGCCGCGCCATGATCGACAACCGGCAGGGAGCCGCTTGAGCCACTGATGCCGGCCTTTGCCCGGCACGACCCCCACCCTAACCCCTGCCCACAAGAGGGAGGGCAATCGCATATGGATTCTTGCGAAGAAGGACCCCCACCCTAACCCTCCCCACAAGGGGGAGGGAACGCTGCCGCGCACTCCTACTCGAACCTTTGACGCCTGAAAAACGTCGGCAGTTTGCCGTTGTCAGCGCCGACTGGAGTCCCCCTCCCCCTTTGTGGGGAGGGGTTAGGGGTGGGGGTCCTCTTCGCAAGAAATCCCTACGCCGCCCTTAACCCCTCCCATGCCGTGAACACCGACACGGCAAAGAGCAGCAGTCCGGCCGCCCGGCCGGCAAAAATCGTCGCCCTCGGATTGGCGATCAGAAGATTGCGGCTGCGGCCGGCCGTGATCGCCAGTCCGCCATAGATCGCAGCCTGCGTCGCCACGGTCAGCAGTCCCATGATCGTCGCCTGCATCCAGATCGGACCGTAGTCCGGTTTCAGGAACTGCGGGTAGACGGCAAGCACGAACAGGTATGCCTTCGGGTTGATCAGGCAGGTCACAAAACCCTGGCGAAAGGCCTTCCATGCGGAACGGCTGCCGGCAGGCCCCTCCTGACCGACAGTGATGGAACTGCGCATCAGCGTGATGCCGATAAAGGCCATGTAGGCGGCGCCGGCAAGCAGAAGCGGCTTGAACAGGATCGGCACGAAATGCATCAGCAGGCCGACGCCGATGGCGCCGTTCAGCGTGTGCACCATGCCGCCGACCATGATGCCGCCAGTCGCGGCGAGACCCCTGTCGCGTCCGCCGGTCAGTGCATTGGCGAGCACGAAGAGCATGTCCATGCCTGGAACGGCGATGATGCCGAACAGCAGGATAAAGAAAAGCCAGAGATTTTCCGCATAATCCATGTCAGTTGCCTGCCGCCTCGCTCCGCCAAACCGCAGCGGAACCTGTTGATTTTCAATTCGATAGGCGCTCCTATAGATCAGCCCAACTGACAATGCTGTGTCAGTTGGGCTCGCAACCCGGGGGAAAAAATGCGCAAGGCGTCACGCCTGTTCGAGATCATCCAGATCGTGCGGCTGGCGCGGCAGCCGGTGACGGCGGCGACGATTGCCGAGCGGCTGGAAGTGACGGTGCGCTCGATCTATCGCGACATCGCAGCGCTGCAGGCGATGCGCGTGCCGATCGAGGGCGGGCGTGGCATCGGCTATATCCTGCGCCCCGGCTTCGACCTGCCGCCGCTGATGTTTTCGATCGAGGAGATGGAGGCGATCGTGTTGTCACTGGCGCTGCTGGAGCGCACCGGGGACAGCGAGCTCAAACAGGCGGCCAAGCGCGTCAGCGCCAAGATCGCCGGCGCGGTACCGCCGCCCCTGCGCCAGGCATTCGATGCCAATGCGCTGCATGCGTGGGGGTTCGCCGCGCCTTCGACCGGTGCGATCGATCTGGCGCTGGTGCGTCGCGCCATCCGCGATGAGGAGAAGCTCGACCTCTCCTATCGCGACGAAATGGGCCGCGCCTCCGAGCGCCTCATCCGCCCGATCGCGCTCATCTACTACGCCGAAACCGCCAACATCGTCGCCTGGTGCGAGCTGCGCCAGGCGATCCGCAATTTCCGCAGCGACCGGATCGAGGATTGCCAGGCGACGGGGCTGCGGTTCAAGGGCGAAGGCGACCGCTTGCGACAGGTCTGGGTCAACGGCTGGGAGACGAACGCCTCGACCGCCGCGAGTTGAGTTCCAGCGCTTTGGTTCTGCCACCGACCCAAGCTAGATAGTTCTATTGCCCTATCTTCGCCGCTACGCACCCCAACGAGGGCAGCGGAGTGATACCATCCTTTGTTATCTCGTCCTGCCGGGACCTGTTGTCGCCATCGGCAGCGCAGCGATGAATCGCCTCTAAGATAAGCTTTCTGACAGGCTCTTGCGGGAGTGACATATACTCGAAATACGTGTCCTTGGTCGGAAAGCCGTTCACGTAATCAAGAGCTCCAAAGACGCACGCGTTAGTTTCCACCTTGTTGCCTATCCCAAATTTAGTCTTATCAACAAAAACCAAGCCAACCGAGATCCACGTCTTTCTGCTGGTAAATTTATATGCTGTGCAGCCATCACCACTGAGGCGCGCCGTATAGGCAAATGATTTATAACCCTGCAGTAATTTCGAATTCCCCAATAATTTCTCTATGTCATTTGCAAAGACGCCTGGGGAAACTGATATAATGGAAATCTGAGTTGTTCCACTCGTCCGAACTAGGTCGAAAATGCCATCTCGATTAGTTCTATATTCACTTACGGAACCATCTATCTCAGGCCAGCGTTGATAATTTCATACGTTCTGGTGTAAGATGGCCATACTAAAATTTTCGCCCCTTGATCCAAATGTGACAAATACCTCAATGAGGCGCCTTTAACGCTTTGACCTATACCTTCGGCAGAAGCACCTGTTGCGATCATACTCAAGGAAAGGTAACTTGCAACTGCAAGTAAGAACCAGAAGTTTCTCGCTCCGAGTTTGATCATTTATTTAGCCCGGTGAAATTCCTAAATTTTGCCTTGCATGGGATATCACTTTTCCCATCACGACGAAATCGGCTGCGCCAAGGAGCCTCATCTGCCCGAATTGCGCCTATCCGCTATGCCGAAACCACCAACATCGTCGCTTGGTGAGTTCCGCCAGCCGATCGCAATTTCCGCAGCTGAAGCGCCCATCACCAGTCGTGCTCCCCAAGAATGATCACCTCACATCCACCCAGCGCTTTTCCTCGAACGAGCGCGCCATCGCGTGCACGGTGCGCTCGATCTCCAGCCCTTCGGCGAATTCGATGACCCGCGCAGGCTTACCGGCCAGGCGCGTCAGCAATTCGTGGCACTCGATGATCTTGAGGTCGTTGAAGCCGAGGCCATGGCCGGGCGCCGGCAGGAAAGCGTCGTACGGCTTGTGGTGGGGCGCCACCAGTATGGTGCGGTAGCCCTGCTCGGTCGGTCGATCGGCGGTGACATAGAGCTGGATTTCATTCATCCGCTCCTGGTCGAACAAGATCGACCCCTTCGAGCCGAAGATCTGGATGGCGATGCGGCCCTTGCGGCCCCAGGCCGAGCGGTTGACCAGCAGCGTGCCGGCAATGCCATTTTCCAGATGCATCAGCACGCTGGCGATGTCGTAGGTTTCGACCACGCGACGGCCGCCGCTGGCCAGCTTGCGATCGGCATAGGGTTTGGCCATGTCGCAGATGACGCTGGCGACGCGGCCGAACAGGGCTGAGACCAGCGACAGCGGATGCACGGCGAAATCGTCGAGCGCGCCATAACCGGAGGCCGCCTCGTGCTTCCAGAAGAACAGCGCCTCGGGATCGGCCATGAAGTCCTCGTCCATCTCGATGCGCAGATGGTTGACCTCGCCGATGATCTTCTCTTCCAGCAAAGCGCCGATGTGGCGGATGGCCGGGCTCTGGATGTAGTTGTAGCCGAGCGCCGCGACCTTGCCGGACTTGCTCGCCGCCGCAGCCATCGCCTCGGCCTCGGCAAAGCTCGGCGCCATCGGCTTTTCGCACCACAGATGCTTGCCTGCTTCGAGGATGGCGATGGCCATTTCCGGATGGAACTGGTTGGGCGTGGTCAGCGAGACGATATCGACTTCGGGATCGTTGACTACGGCACGCCAGTCGCCGGACGCCTTGGCGAAACCGAACTCGCCCGCCTTGCGCCGGGCGAGCTCTTCATTGACCTCGCCGAGATGGACCAGCCGTGGCTTGGCAACGTCGGGAAAGACGGCGCTGACGGCACTCCATGCTATGGCGTGACACTTGCCCATGAAACCCGTACCGATGAGACCGACGCCGACCATTTTCCGTTTCTCCACTGCTTGAAGCGTTACGTGGATGAATTAGTCCATTTTCATCCGAAATGGAATGTCTGCCTCATTTTTTATGGCGTTCTTGCGCAGGCTCGCTATGATGATGCAGAGAGGGACGCTTCACGCATGAGCTTGGACACAGCGACGATGGACGAACGGGTACCTCGCGATTTCGAGACGCTGCGCACCACCATCCTGGAGCGGCGCGAAAGCCTGCCGAAGCGCATCGCCCAGATCGCCGCCCATGCGCTCGACAATCCCGACGATATCGCCTTCGGCACGGCCGCCAGCATCGCCGCTTCGGCCGGCGTGCAGCCTTCAACCCTGATCCGATTTGCCCAGCAGCTTGGCTTCGATGGTTTCACCAGCCTGCAGCAGGTGTTTCGCGAACGGCTGCGCGAGCGCAACTCATCCTATGACGAAAGGCTGCAGGCGTTGCGCGCCAAGGCAGAGGGCGGCGCCGGCCATCGGGCGATCTTCGACGGCTTCGTCGCCGCGGCCAGCACCTCGCTCAACGACATTTCGCGCACGCTGGACGAAGCGCATCTGGAAGATGCTATTTCCCTGCTGGCAAAGGCGGAAACCATCTACGTGCTGGCCAAGCGCCGCTCCTATCCGGTGGCGTCCTACATCGCCTATGCGCTGGGCAAGCTGAAGATCCGCAACCAGTTGATCGAATCGGCGGCCGGGCTGAATGCCGAGATGATCGGCTTCGCAACGCCGGCGGATGCCGTCATCGCCATCTCCTTCTCGCCCTATGCGCCTGCCACCATCGAGGAGGCGCGCAGTATTTCGGAACAGGGCGTGCCGATCGTCGCCATCACCGACAGCTCGTTTTCCCCGCTCGCCCAGTTCGCCAAGGTCTGGTTCGAGGTTGCCGAGGCCGATTTCGCCGGCTTCCGCTCGCTGTCGGCGACAATGGCGCTGGCCATGGCGCTGACCGTCGGCGTCGGCGAGAAGCGACGCGACACGGGTCGGAAGCGCAAGGCCTGATCCACCGCCGAAAGGTACTTTTCCCCGAAGGAACGCTCATTCCATATTGACTATGGATTGGAATTATTATTTCATATTCCCGGCGCCACGCTGCCGCTCGCGCGTGTACCCCAACACAACAAGGCCGACGGGAGGTTCCAATGAGCGAAGCCGTGGACGCTGAATACGCGCCGCTCGACGTCATCACCATCGGTCGCGCTTCCGTAGACCTTTATGGGCAGCAGATCGGCTCGCGGCTGGAGGACATCACCTCCTTCGCCAAGTCGGTCGGCGGTTGCCCGGCCAATATCTCTGTCGGCACCGCCAGGCTCGGCCTGCGCTCGGCGCTGCTCACCCGCGTCGGCGACGAGCAGATGGGCCGCTTCATCCGCGAGCAGCTGACGCGTGAAGGCGTCAATGTCGACGGCCTGAAGACCGACAAGGAGCGGCTGACCGCTTTGGTGCTGCTGTCGGTCGAGGACGAAGGCGTTTCGCCGATGATCTTCTACCGCTCCGATTGCGCCGACATGGCGCTGGCGCCGGAAGACATCGACGAGGCCTTCATCGCCTCGGCGCGCTCGATCGTCGTCACCGGCACGCATTTTTCCAGGCCCGACAGCGATGCCGCGCAGCGCAAGGCGATCCGCATCATGAAGGCCAAGGGCGGCAAGGTGGTGTTCGACATCGACTACCGGCCGAACCTGTGGGGCCTTGCCGGCCATGCCGAAGGGTTCGAGCGCTATGTGAAATCGGACCGAGTCTCGGCACAGTTGAAGACGGTGCTGCCCGACTGCGACCTCATCGTCGGTACCGAGGAAGAGATCATGATCGCGTCGGGCGCCGACGATTGCCTGAGCGCCCTGAAGACGATCCGCTCGCTGTCGTCCGCCACTATCGTCCTGAAGCGCGGCGCCATGGGCTGCATCGTCTATGACGGACCGATCAGCGACGATCTCGAGGACGGTGTCGTCGGCAAGGGATTTCCGATCGAGATATACAATGTGCTCGGCGCCGGCGACGCCTTCATGTCCGGTTTCCTGCGCGGCTGGCTGGGTGGCGAAGATCATGCGACAGCGGCGACCTGGGCCAACGCCTGCGGCGCTTTCGCCGTGTCGCGGCTGCTCTGCGCGCCGGAATATCCGACCTTCGAGGAACTGCGGTTCTTCCTCAAGAACGGCAGCAAGCATCTGGCGTTGCGCAAGGACGAGGCGATCAACCACATCCATCGGGCGACGACGCGCCGGCGCGACGTCGCCTCGCTGATGGCGCTCGCCTGCGACCATCGCGTGCAGCTGGAGGATGTGGCGGCGAAGGCCGGCGCCGATCCGGCGCGGATCGAAGAATTCAAGGTGCTGGCGGTCAAGGCCGCGGCGAAGGTCGCTGCCGGCCGCGACGGCTACGGCATGCTGATCGACGAGAAACATGGCCGCAAGGCGATGTTCGAATTCGCCAGGCATTCCTTCGCCTGGCTCGGGCGGCCGGTGGAGTTGCCGGGTTCGCGGCCGCTGCGCTTCGAATTCTCGCAGGACATCGGCTCGCAGCTGGTGGAGTGGCCGGTCGATCACTGCATCAAGTGCCTGTGCTTCTACCATCCCGACGATCCGGCGGCGCTGAAGGACGAACAGCAGCAGAAGCTGCGCGCGCTGTTCGAAGCCGCGCGCAAGGTCGGCCGCGAATTGCTGGTCGAGATCATTGCCGGCAAGCATGGCAAGCTCGACGACACGACGATCCCGCGCGCGCTGGAGGAGCTCTATGCGCTCGGCATCAAGCCGGACTGGTGGAAGCTCGAGCCGCAGGCGTCGGCCGGCGCCTGGGCCAAAATCGAAGCGGTGATCCTGAAGCACGATCCGTGGTGCCGAGGCGTCGTGCTGCTTGGCCTGGAGGCGCCGCAGGACGAGCTGGAAGCGGCTTTCGCCGCCACCGCCAAGGCACCCATCGTTAAGGGCTTTGCGGTCGGCCGCACCATCTTCGTCCATGCGGCCGAGCAATGGCTGGCCGGCAAGATGTCGGATGACGAGGCGATCGCCGATATGGCGCAGCGCTTCGAACAGCTGACCGAAGCGTGGCTTGCCGCGCGCGGCCGTAAGGCGGCATAAGAAAGCCCGGCACAAGGACTGCGGAGGAAACCACCATGAGCAAGACAATCCGCCTGACGATGGCGCAGGCGCTGACCCGCTTCCTGTCGCGCCAGATGACCGAGATCGACGGTAGCAAAGTCCCCATCTTCGGCGGCGTATGGGCGATCTTCGGCCACGGCAATGTCGCCGGCATCGGCGAGGCGCTCTATCAGCTGCGCGACGAATTGCCGACCTTCCGCGCCCACAATGAACAGGCGATGGCGCATGCGGCGATCGCCTACGCCAAGGCCAATTTCCGCCGCCGCTTCATGGCCGCGACCTCTTCGATCGGCCCTGGCGCGCTCAACATGGTGACGGCGGCGGCGCTCGCCCATGTAAACAGGTTGCCCGTCCTGTTTTTGCCGGGCGACGTCTTCGCGAACCGCATTCCCGACCCGGTGCTGCAGCAGGCTGAGGATTTCTCCGACGGCACGGCGACGGTCAACGACTGCTTCCGTCCGGTTTCGCGCTATTTCGACCGCATCACCCGGCCGGAGCAGATCATTCCTGCGCTCAGCCGCGCCATGCAAGTGCTGACCGATCCGGCCGAATGCGGGCCGGTGACGCTGTCGCTGTGCCAGGACGTCCAGGCCGAGGCCTGTGATTATCCCGAGAGTTTCTTTGCCGAGCGGGTCTGGCACCAGCGCCGGCCGCGCCCTGACCGCCATGAGCTTGCCGCTGCAGTCGGCGCGCTCAAGGGTGCGAAAAAACCGCTGGTGATCGCCGGCGGCGGCGTCCTCTATTCGCAGGCGTCGGACGAACTGGCGAAATTCGCCGAGAGCGCCGGCATCCCGGTCTGCGAGACGCAAGGCGGCAAATCCTCGCTGCCGGACGACCATCCGCTCAACATGGCGGCGGTCGGCGTCACCGGCACTTCTGCCGCCAACCGGCTGGCTGAGGAAGCCGATGTCGTGCTGGCCATCGGCACGCGCCTTCAGGATTTCACCACCGGCTCGTGGGCGCTGTTCAAGAATTCCGGCAAGACCATCATCGGGCTCAACGTGCAGCCCTTCGACGCCGGCAAGCACCGCGCGCTGCCATTGGTGGCCGATGCGGCCGAGGGCCTGGCCGAACTCAGTGCTGCGCTGAACGGCTGGAAGGCACCTTCCACCTGGACCGACAATGCGGCCACCGGCAAGAAGGCCTGGCAGGCCGAGGCGGCCAAGGTGACGGCGTCGACCAATGCCGCCTACCCGTCCGACGCGCAGGTGATCGGCGCCGTGCAGCGCGCCATGGGCTCCGGTGTGACGCTGCTGAATGCCTCCGGCGGCCTGCCGGGCGAATTGCACAAACTTTGGCAGGCGGGCGCGCCCGGATCGTATCATGGCGAATATGGCTTCTCGACCATGGGCTACGAGATTGCCGGCGGGCTCGGAGCCAAGATGGCGAAGCCCGGCGATGAGATCGTCGTNCAGACGTGTGCTCTTCCGATCTGGCTCCTACCTGATGATGAATTCCGAAATCGCCACTTCGGTGATGCTCGGATTGAAGCTGACCATCGTGCTGCTCGACAATCGCGGCTACGGCTGCATCAACCGGCTGCAGATGGCGACCGGCGGCGCCAACTTCAACAATCTCCTGAAGGACTCGCGCCACGAGGTCCTGCCCGACATCGACTTTGCCGCGCATGCGGCGAGCATGGGGGCGATCGCCGAGAAGGTGCCGTCGATCGCCGGGCTGGAAAACGCGCTGGAGAAGGCAAAGAAGAACAACCGCACCACCGTGCTGGTCATCGACACCGACCCGCTGGTTTCCACCGATGCCGGGGGCCATTGGTGGGACGTGGCGGTGCCGGAAGTGTCTGTACGGCCGCAGGTCAACGCGGCGCGCAAGGCGTATGACGAGAAGCGGAAGATGCAGACCGTTGGCGATTGATATAGGCGCTGCCACCCCTACCTCCCCCTTGTGGGGAGGTCGGACCGAAGGTCCGGGTGGGGGTACTGGCGCTGCCNTTGGCGATTGATATAGGCGCTGCCACCCCTACCTCCCCCTTGTGGGGAGGTCGGACCGAAGGTCCGGGTGGGGGTCCGGCGCCACCCCCACCCCGCTGCTTCGCAGCGACCCTGCCCACAAGGGGGAGGGTGAACAAGAACCGGAGTGACTACTTGAAAGCCAAACTGGGCATGTCCCCCATTGCGTGGTGGAACGACGATCTTGCGGAACTCAGCGATGACGTGTCGCTGGAAGAATGCCTGCGCCAATCACGGTCGGCCGGCTTCACCGGCATGGAGATGGGCCGGCGTTTTCCCAATGACCCCGAAATCATGCTGCCGATCCTGAAGGCCGCCGACGTCACGCTGTGCGGCGGCTGGTTCTCGGGCACGCTGGTCGATGGGGAGATGGCCGACAACAAGGATCGCATCCAGCCGATGATCGACCTGTTCAAGGCGGTGAATGCGCCTTGCATCGTCTATGGCGAGGTCGGCCGCTCGATCCAGGGCGACCGCTCAAAGCCGCTGGCCACCAAGCCGAAGCTGTCGGATGACGAGATGAAGGCTTATGCCAGGCGGCTCGCCGAATTTGGCGAATGGTGCGCCGAGCAAGGCATGCCGCTCTCCTACCACCACCATATGGCGGCAGTGGTCGAGACCGAGCCGGAACTCGATGCCTTCATGCGCTATTCCGGAGCCGGCATTCCCCTGCTGCTCGATGCTGGACATCTGGCATTCGCCGGCGGCAACGTGCTGCGCGCTATCGACAACCATCATACCCGGATCAGCCATGTGCATGTGAAGGACGTTCGCATGGGGGTGATCGAAAAGCTCGATCGCACCAAACAATCCTTCCTCGACGCGGTGGCGCTGGGCGCCTTCACCGTGCCGGGCGATGGTTCGCTGGATTTCGGCGCCATCGTGCAGCGCTTCGCCGACCATGGCTATGAGGGCTGGTTCGTGGTCGAGGCGGAGCAGGACCCGAAGAAGAACCCGCCACTCAGGATGGCGCAGGTTGGCTACAAGGAATTGATGCGCGTCATGACCGCCGCCGGCTATACGGTCGAGACGCAAGGCTTTCCAAATGTCTAGTTTCCCAATGGCTGGTGCGACGGGTTCCCGGCGAGGCCGATTGCTGTAGATTGGCCCGATGAAAGATTCCGAACACCCCTTCTTCCGGCCTTTGTGGCGGCGCGTCGCCATCGTCGCGGTCTGCGTCATCTGGTCGATCATCGAGTTCGCCACCGGCACGCCGTTCTGGGGCATGATCGCGCTCGGCTTCGCCGGCTACGCCGTCTGGCAGTTTTTTTATCTCTATAAGCCGGCCGACGAGGCGAAGGCCGAGGCCGAACCGAAGGAGTGACTGATCGCATGCGTTGGCGATTGGCTTGCAGTGCTTCTAACTTCGTCATCCTAGGGCGGAGCAAGGAGCGCAGCGACGCGGCGCAGACCCTAGGATCCATGCCATGACTTTGAAGCTGGTGTGACGGTGCAGATTCCGCTCCGCTGTGCCCTTCGGCCGAGGCAACGGCATGGATCCTAGGGTCTCCGCGACGGAGCTTCGCTCCTGCTTCGCCCTAGGATGACGAAGTTGGAAGGGCGCCGGCCAATTTCCGAACGTTTGCGATGGTCCTTTCAAACAAACGACTTGGCTTTACAGGCCTGCAACCGTCAGGCCACTGGAATAGGAGACAAAAATGTCGAAGCTGCTCGTCAAAGCCAATAAAGGCCATGGCCGGGTCGCCCATGTGACACCGCAAATCGCCGGCTGGACCTATGTCGGTTTCGACCTGCACCGGCTGAAGCCCGGCGAGAGCGCGTCCGGAAAAACCGACGATCGCGAAGTCTGCCTGGTGTTCGTCACCGGCAAGGGCACGGCGTCCGCCGGCGGCAAGGATCTGGGCCTGCTTGGCGAGCGCATGTCGCCCTTCGAGGGCAAGCCGTGGTCGGTGTATGTGCCTGAGGGTTCGGACTGGTCGGTGACAGCGGACACCGAACTGGAACTCGCCGTCTGCTCGGCGCCGGGCCTTGGCGGCGGGCTGCCGGTGCGGGTGATCGCACCGGACGATCTCGGCCAGGATGTGCGCGGCAAGGGCACCAACACGCGCTACGTCACCAACATATTGCCGGAGGGCGAGCCGGCCGATTCGCTGCTGGTGGTCGAGGTCATCACGCCCGGCGGGCATACGTCGAGCTATCCGCCGCACAAGCACGACCAGGACAATCTGCCCGCCGAATCCTATCTCGAGGAAACCTACTATCACCGTCTCAACCCGCCGCAGGGTTTTGCCTTCCAGCGCGTCTATACCGATGCCGACAAGAACGGCCATCGCGCGCTCGATGAAGCAATGGCGATCGAGGATGGCGATGTCGTGCTGGTGCCCCGGGGGTATCACCCCTGCGCCGCCTGCCACGGCTACGACCTCTATTATCTTAACGTCATGGCCGGACCGAAGCGGACGTGGAAATTCCACAATGCGCCTGAGCATGAATGGCTGATGAAGGCCTGACCGGTCGCTGCGTGAGCACTCGCTCCCTGGTCCAGCACGAAAAAATCGTCGGCTAATGACCCCGCCGCAGCGTTTTGTTACCTGAAAGCCAGCAAGGCTTCGTCAATTCGTCATGGAAATCACCTATGGCAGCGAAGCTGACAAGGACTTTCCATGCGTTATGCCCTCTATTTCACCCCCCGGCAGGACGAGCCGCTGGCGCGGATCGCCGCCGACTGGCTGGGCCGCGACCCGTTCGGCGCCGCGACGAGGCCGGTCGAAGCGGTGGCAGACCTGTCGGCGGCGGAAGTCGCTTTCCACACCGCTTCGGCACGCCGCTATGGCTTTCACGCAACGCTGAAAGCCCCCTTCCGCCTGGCTACCAACGAGACCGAAACCTCGCTGCGCGCCGCACTCGACCATTTTGCCGAGGTGACGCCGGTGGTGACCATCCCGCGTCTCGTGGTCAGCCAGATCGACGGCTTCTTCGCACTGGTGCCGGAAGGGCCGCTGCCTGCGCTCAACCGGTTCGCCGATGACGTGGTGCGCGATTTCGACCGGTTTCGCGCACCGCTGAGCGAAGCGGAAATCGAGCGGCGCAGCCCGGATTCGCTGAAGCCGGCCGAGTTCCGCAACCTCTGCCAATGGGGTTACCCCTATGTCTTCGAAACCTTTCGCTTCCACATGACGCTGTCCGGCCGGGCGGGGTCACGGGAAAGCCCTCGTTTGCGCGCAGCGATCGACAGCCTGTTCGCGGAAGTGCTGCAACAGAAGGTGCTGGTGGATGCGCTGACCTTGTTTGTCGAAACCGAACCGGGTGCACCGTTCATGGTGCTCTCGCATCACGCGCTCGGGCGCCGCCCGGCCAGAAAAACCGCCTGAAGGACTGCCTGAAATGACCGCCGAGACTGTTCTCCACAATGCCCGCATCGTGCTTGCCGACGAGATCGTCGAGGGTTCGCTGGTGCTGCGCGACGGCTTTATCGCCGGCATCGAATCCGGCATCGGCCGCATCGGCGAGGATATGGGCGGCGACTATATCATTCCCGGGCTGGTCGAATTGCACACCGACCATCTCGAAGGCCACTACGCGCCGCGGCCCAAGGTGCGCTGGAATCCGATCGCCGCCGTGCTCGCCCATGACGCGCAGGTGGCGACCGCCGGCATCACCACTGTGCTCGACGCCTTGCGCGTCGGCATGGACGAAGACGCCGACCTCACATCGGCCGACATCCGCAAGCTGGCCGACGCGATCGAGGACAGTGTGAAGCAGGACCGTCTGCGCGCCGACCATTTCATCCATCTGCGCTGCGAGGTTTCGGCACCGGACTGCCTCGGGGCTTTCGCCAATTTCGACGGCGACGAGCGGGTCAAGCTGGCGTCGCTGATGGACCATGCGCCAGGCCAGCGCCAGTTCGTCAATCTCGAGACCTATGCCTACTATTACCAGCGCAAGCTGCAGCTGACCGATCGCGATTTCAAGCTGTTCTGCGAAAAGCGGATGGCCGAATCGGCGCGCAATTCGGCGCCGAACCGGGCGGTGATCGCCGCCGCCTGCCAGGAGCGCGGCATCGTGCTGGCCAGTCACGACGACGCCACATCAGGCCATGTCGACGAGGCGATCGAACAGGGCGTGCGCGTCGCCGAATTCCCGACCACGGAAGAGGCCGCCAGGGCCTCGAAAGAGGCCGGGATGGGCGTGCTGATGGGCGCGCCCAACGTCATGCGCGGCGCCTCGCATTCGGGCAATGTCTCCGCCCGTACGCTGGCCGGCGACGGCCTGCTCGACATCTTGTCGTCCGACTATATTCCCTTCAGCCTGATCCAGTCGGCGTTCTTCCTCGGCGATGTCGTCGAAGGCATTTCCCTGCCGCAGGCCGTCGCCATGGTCTCGAAGAACCCGGCCGATGCGGTTGGCCTGACCGATCGCGGCGTCATCGAACAGGGCCGCCGCGCCGATCTGGTGCGCGTGCGCGTCGACGACCATGTCCCGGTGGTGCGCACCGTGTGGCGGCAGGGAAGCCGGGTCGCATGATGGTGTCGGCATCGATCGAGCGGGAATTGTCGGCCGAGACGTTTCCGATCCGCGATGGCGTTTTCGTCGCCGTCGTCGGCCCAAGCGGCGCCGGCAAGGACACGGTGATCGGCTACGCCCGCGCCCGCTTTGCCGATGAGACAAGGCTGGAGTTCGTCCGCCGCGTCATCACCAGGCCGAGCGATGTCGCCAGCGAGGACCACGACACGCTGGCCGATGCCGCCTTCGTCGAGGCCGAAGCCGATGGCGCCTTCGCCATCTCCTGGGAAGCGCACGGCTTGCGCTACGGCATCCCCGTCGATGTCGACTGGTCCGTTGCCAATGGCCGTGTCGCTGTCGCCAATGTGTCGCGCGCGATCATCCCCTCCTTGCGCGAACGCTATGCCAATCTGGCCATCGTCGAGATCACCGCCTCGCCGGAGGTTCTGGCAGAGCGGCTGGCAATGCGCGGTCGCGAGTCACGCGGCGAGGTGCTGGCGCGACTGGCGCGCAGCGCCAATGTGAGCCTGTCGGGACCTGGCGTCACCTCGATCGACAACAGCGGCCCACGCGAGGCGGCCGGCGACCGTTTCGCCGAGGTGCTGCGCAAGGCGATGGCTTTTTCCGACATGTCGGGCCTGATCTAGGCTAGCCTTCAAGCGCAAAAGGCATGAACAAGACGGTGCCGGCAGCACTTTCGCCAGGGGCCAGCACGATCACGCCTTCCTCCGGATCGTCCCACCGGCCCCGGTTGAAAGCACCGGAGGCATTCGTTTGCGGCTCGACGCAGAAATACGGTTTTGTCGGATCGGCGTAGAGCATCAGATGCTTGAAGACCGGGTCGGCCTTGATCCGCAAGCCGGCACCGCGGGTTGGAAAACGAATGATCGCCTCGCCCCTCCAGCCGCCGTAATCACTGTTGCGCCAGCCGTTTGGCAAAGGCCGGTCCTCGGCAAAGTCGAGTTCGGGCGGAAGTGTGATCGGATCACCGGAAATGCCATCCGGCTCTTCGAGGTAGAAGCGCTTCGCCTCGAATTGCAATGTCACGTCCGGATCGCGATCGAACCAGGGATGCAGGCCAAAACCGAACGGCAAGGTAACCGGTCCGGTGTTGGTGAGCGTAATGGTGACGCTCAGCCCCTCTTCGGTGACCGCGAAAGCCTGCGTCGCTCGATAGGAATAGGGCTCGGCTCCGGCGGCAATGTCCAGCGTCAGCGTCGCGTTCGCGGCTGCTGTCTCGGTGACAGTCCAGGCGTGTTGCCAGCCGCTGCCGTGCACGTTGAATTTCTCCGGCGGATTGTTGGGCAGGACCTGCCAGCGCTGCGCCCCGAAGTCGAAAGCGTTCCCAGTGATGCGATTGGCGTAGGGCGTCATTGGAAACATGGCCACGCCAAGCACATTGCCGGTATCGCGATCCCCGTCCGAAAGCCGGCGCAGGAGATCGATGCCGCGCCAGCGCAGCGCGCTCACGCTGCCGCCGATTTGCGGCGCCAGTTCGGCTTCAAGCGCCCCTGCCCTCAACATCAACAGTTCAGGTTTCGCTCTCATGGCTTGCCACTCGTCCGCCACCGACATCCGGCATGATGTGGAGACGTCCCGCAATCGCAGAAGGGCGGCAAGGCCGCAACCATTTCATTCATGCCGCCAGGCGCCGACAAACGCGCGGCGCGTCTTGGCAGGGCGATTATTCCGCGGCCGCGCCGGAAGCGCTCTTGCGCGTGGCGTCGACCATCAGCCGCCGTTCCCGGAACACGCCCCATTGCTGGTCGACCAGCACGCCGATGAGGATGACGCCGCCCATCACCGCGAAGTTGAGCGAGGACGGGATGCCGAGCAGATTGACGAGGTTCTGCAGTTCCTGCAGCAGCACCGTGCCGAGGATGACGCCGATCAGCGAGCCTTCGCCGCCGCGCAACGAGAAGCCGCCGAGCACGGCGGCGGCGATTGCGTAGAGCTCGTAAAACTGGCCGTGGCTGGCCGGTGAGATCGAGCGCGTGTACATGGCGAAATAGATCGCCGACAGCGCCGTCAGCACGCCGCAGATGACATAGGCGGCGATGACGACGCGGCCGGTGCGGATGCCGGAATATTTCGCCGCCTCCTCGTTCTTGCCGATGGCGTAGAGATAGCGGCCGAACACCGAGCGGTGCAGCACCACCCACATGACTATTGAGATGACGATCAGCGCGATGAAGCTGTTCGGCACGCCATAAGAGCGCCCGGCGGTCAGGAATTCGAGGTCGGGGAAATTCTGGCCGAACGCAAAACCCGCCGTGCCGTCGCCAGTGTAGAAGCGGGCGACGCCGCGGTAGATCAAAAGGCCGCACAGGGTGACGACGAAGGGCTGCAGCTTGAGCCTTGTGATCAGCCAGCCATGTGCCAGGCCGATGATGGCGCCAAGCACCAGGATGAGCACGAAGGCAACCGGCCATCCCATGCCACGCACGGCGATAAAGTCGATGAATAGCGTTCCGAGCAGCGCGACCACCGAGCCGACCGACAATTCGATGCCGCCGGTGATGATGACGAAGGCCTGGCCGATCGACAGGATGCCGAACAGGCCGATCAGGTTCGAGGTGTTGGCGAGGTTGATCGGAAGCAGGAAGCGCGGATTGATGATCGCAACGATCGCCCCGACCACCAGGATCAGGATCAGCAGGCCGAGATCTTTCTTGCTCATCGTCTTCTCCCCAATGCCCGCCCTGGAAGGTTCCGGACCGGAACCCGTGGCAAACAAGAAACTATTTCGGCTGCTTGCCCACTGCCAGCAGCAGCACGTTTTCCTGGCTGAACCGGTCCTTGTCGAGAATGCCGGAGATCTGGCCCTCATGCATGACGGCGATGCGGTCGGACACGCCGATCACCTCTTCCATGTCGGAGGAGATCATCAGCACGGCGACGCCGGCATCGGCGAGCGCCCGCATCAGCCCGTAGATTTCCGCCTTGGCGCCGATGTCGATGCCGCGCGTAGGCTCGTCGAGAATCATCACCTTCGGATTCATGGCCAGCCACTTGCCGAGCACGACCTTCTGCTGGTTGCCGCCCGACAGCGTGCCGGTGCGCGTCTGCACCGAAGGCGCCTTGATGCCGAGATCTTTCTTCTGTTTCTCGGCGGTGGCGGTCTCGGCGCTTGAGGACACCAGGGAGCGGCGCGCATGCGCCGGCAGATTGGGCAGCGAAATGTTCTGCGCGATCGACAGGTCGAGCAGGATGCCGGTCAGCTTGCGGTCTTCCGGGACCAGGAAGATGCCTTGCGCGACGGCATCCGCCGCGGAAGCCAGCGCAAGCGGCTTGCCGTCGAGTTCCAGCGCGCCGCCGAGCTTCGAGTCAATGCCGAAGAACACCCGCGCCAGTTCGGTGCGGCCGGAGCCGACAAGGCCGGCAAGGCCGAGGATTTCGCCGCGCCTGACGTCGAGATCGACCGGCCGGCCGGGATAGGCAGGCGTACGGATGGCCTTGGCCGCAAGCGCCGTGGCGCCGGGCGCACGCGCCGCCTCCGAAGCTTTCTCGCGCTCCTTCAGCATGCGGCCGATCATCAGCTTGACCATCTGGTCGTGGCCGATGTCGCTCTTCGGCAAGGTACCGGCCAGCATGCCGTCGCGCAGCACCACGACGCGGTCGGCGACGCGCTCGACCTCGTGCAGGCGGTGCGAAATGAAGATGACGCTGATGCCGTCGGCCTTCAGCGCCTTGATGACGTCGAGCAATTTGTCGGTCTCGGCGAGCGGCAGGCTGGACGTCGGCTCGTCGAGGATGACCAGCCGCGCCTCGATCGACAGCGCCTTGGCGATCTCGACCATCTGCTGCTGGGCCAGCGACAGGGTCGCGACCGGCGTGTCGGCGGAAAAATTGGCGCCGACGCGCTTCAAAAGCGGCGCCACCATGGTGCGCAGCTTGGCGCGGTCGACGAGCCTGAGCGGCCCGGCGCGCAACGGCTCGCGGCCGAAAAAGATGTTGGCGGCGACATCGAGATTGTCGAACAGGTTGAGTTCCTGGTGGACGAAGGCGATGCCCGAACCCAGGCTGCCTTCGACGGAGAGCCTGTCATGCGCGGTGCCGTCGACGGTGATCGTGCCGCTGTCCGGCTTGGTGACGCCGCCGAGAATCTTCATCAAGGTCGATTTGCCGGCGCCGTTTTCACCGACGAGGCCGATGACCTCGCCCGGCCTGACCTCCATGGAGAAGCCGTCGAGCGCGACGACGCCCGGATAGGTCTTGCGCACGTTCTCGAGGCTGAGGAACGGCGTCGTTGCTGCGATGGATGTGTCGGAATAATTCATCATGCCTGACAGCGATTGGCGGGCCGACTTTTTGGCAGACTGACGATCCGCGTGCGGTTCGTCAATGCGAGCAGCCGGCCCAAGCGACGTTGAGCCGGCTGAACTGCTTCAAGTCTTATTTTCCGGCCATCGCCTTCAGATTGGCGGCGTAGGCGTCGACGTCATCCTTGCCGATGATCTTGGTCGGGATGATGATGAGGTTGCCTTCCGGGATGCCCGACTTGTCGCCCTTGAGATAGGCAGCCATCAGCTTCATGCCCTGATAGGCCCATTCGAAGGGCTGCTGCACGACGGTGGCGGCAATGGTGCCTTCCTTGACGCCGCCCAGCGTGATCGGATCGTCATCGAAGCCGACGACGGTGATCGAGCCGAGCTTGCCGGCGTCGCGCAGCGCTTCATAGATGCGCGGCGTATTGTAGGAGTAGAAGCCGACCATGCAGGTGACGTCGGGGCTGGCAACCAGCGCGTCCTCGACGTTCTTCTTGGCGCGCGCCTGGTCGATGTCGTCGCCGCGCACGTCGATCAGCTCGATCTTGGTGCCGGCGAGGCCGTCCTTCATGCCCTGGATGCGCTCCTTGGCATTGTCGGCGCCGAGCAGGCCAACGAAGCCGAGGCATTTTCCGCCATCGGGCATCGCCTTCTTGGCGATTTCGGCCGCCTGCTTGCCGGCATCGACATTGGACGAGCCGATATAGGCGACGCGCTTGGTCTGCGGGGCGTCCGAGTCGGTGGTGAACAGCGCCGTTTCCGAAGCGATCTTGTTGAGGCCGTCGGTCGAGGTCTTGGGATCGACAGCCGAGACCATGATGCCCTTGACGCCGGCGGTGACCAGATCGTCCATCAGCCGCTGCTGGATGGCGACCGAGGACTGCTCGGGATATTTGAGCTCGAGCGTATAGTCGGGCAGTTCGCCCTGCGCCTTCTTGACGCCGGCTTCGGCGGCCTTCCAGAAATCGGAAGCGCCGTTGACGACGAAGGCCAGCGTCGGCTTGTCTTGGGCGCGCGCGATTGCCGTGGCCGACAGGCCAAGCAGCAGCGCGGCCGCGGCTACGGATGCATTGCGTATCAAGGATTTCATGTTCAACCTCCCGTTTGGCTCAGTCGTTGGACCGGCCGATCTTGCACTGACCTGATTTGCCGTTTGCAGCGTGGACGCCCTCCTCCTCAAAGGGGTTCCCGGCACCGAAAGAATGGCGTCGTTCCAGCCACGATCATGGACCTTAGAGACTCATCCTTCGTTCGTAAATAGTCCGATTTGTCTGACATATCACATATCCGAGACGAGGCTCGCGAAGGTAGTACCCGCTCGCCACCGGGCCATTTTCGTACTCTCCCGCCGCCCCGGACGTGACCGGCCGGACGCGACGGATTGACGGTACAGCGCATTTTTGTATTAGTAAACAGTATTAGTTGCGGGGCAAATGCCGGCGTTTCGCGACGTATCCATCGGCGAGCCGTCCTCACCGCTAAGGCCACCGCCCAAGCCTTTGTCATTTGAGTTTTGGCTTGTATGGAGATGCATGGCGGATGGACCTACGGCATACTAATAGTTATAAACGCCCTTGACGATATCTCTATGAATCGACGGCGTCACGCCATCTTGCCGGCCTGACCGGCCTGCCAGACTGGGATTTGCCATGAGCGAGACGACGGATCGGGCCAGCGACACGGCGAGGCGGCGCAAGGCGGCGGCCAAGGGCGCCAAGGGCCGCGTGACCATGATCGATATCGCCAGGGCGGCCGGCTGCTCGCAGGCGACCGTTTCCTTCGTGCTCAACAATTCGCCGGGGATCAAGCTGTCGCAGCAGACCCGCGAACGGGTGATCGAAGCCGCGCGGACGCTTGGCTACACCGCGCCCGCCTTCGAGGCCCTTCACCCGGCGTTGCCTGCCTTCGAGGGGCCCGCCTTCGAAGGACTCGACGGGGTGATCGGCTTTGCCGTCGACCAGCTCGCCACCAGCCCGGAAGCCGTGGTCGCCATCGAGGGCGCGCGCCAGGCCTCTTGGAACGCCGGCAACGTACTGCTGGTTGCGCAGACGCTGGGCGATTCCGTCATGGAGCCGCGCGCCATCGCCGCACTCACCAAGCGGGGCATTTCAGCGCTGATCTACATGACCATCTTCACGCGCGAGATCACCGCGCCCGACTATCTCTACGGCCTCGACATCCCGGTGATCCTGCTCAACTGCTACACGGCGGACTATGCCTTCCCGGCCGTGGTGCCGAGCGAGATCGCCGGCGGCCAGAGCTCGACCCGCCACCTGATCAGCCACGGCCACCGCCGCATCGCCACCATCACCGGCGAGCCGTGGATGCAGGCGGCGCAAGACCGGCTGAAAGGCTACCGCCGCGCGCTCGCCACCGCCGACATCCCGTTCGACGGCGAATTGGTGGTCGAGGGCGACTGGTCGGCCAGCGCCGGCTACGCCGCGACCGTCAAGCTGCTGGCGCTGAAAGACCGGCCGACCGCCATCTTCTGCCAGAACGACCGCACCGCGATCGGCTGCTACGAAGCGCTGAAGGAGGCCGGTCTGCACATCCCTGGGGATATTTCCGTGGTCGGCTACGACGACGAGGAAATCGCCCGCCATCTGTTCCCGCCGCTGACGACCTCGATCCTGCCGCACATGGCAATGGGCCAATGGGCGATCGAGCAACTGGAGGCGCCGTCGCCGCCTGGACGAGGGCGGTATCCGATTACGAAGCTGGAGTGCCCGCTGGTGGAGCGGGAGAGTGTGCGTGGGGTGGCGGGTTAAAAAGGCGTCCAACACGACTTAGCACGATGAACATAATCTAAGCCTAACCCGACTTGCACCCGACGCAAGCTCACTTATTATTCGGCTGTGAAAATCATCAATTCCTCAACGGATGATCTGTTTGCCGCGCTGGCTGCAATCACACTAGCTCGTGCTAACTTTGTTTGCTCGCCAACGCCCGAATAGAGATCGCGTATCGACCCGTGGTTGGCGTTCAGCACCATTACTGAAGCCCCACGCCCTGCGGCGCGCACCACAGCATCCCGGAGTCGTATCTGGTCATCCCAAGAAAAAATCTTGTCATTGTATTTGATAAATCCATTGTAATTATGCTTAACCGTGTACGGAGGATCCACAAATACAAAATCACCTCTCTCCGCAGTATCAATGGTCTCTTCAAAATCAGCTACAGATAAGTCAACCGACTGCAGGCGAGCAGAGGTCTTTTCGAAATTGTCTCCCGCCATTACCACATCTGTTTTTGTTCCAATCGGCACGTTAAATTGATTACGCAGATTAACGCGGTACAACCCGTTCCAACAAGTTCTGTTCAAATAGATGAACCACGCAGCAAGCGAGATTTCTTCCGCCGGCTTGTGGGCTCTGGTGGCATAGTAATATTCTGGATTATGTTTCTCGTGGTGAATTTGCAGCAATCTAGACACATCCACATGGGCGCTGCGGATCGCGTTGTAGGTGGTAATCAGGTCGAAATTCAGGTCGCTTAGCAGAGCATTTTTCGGACTCAACGCGAAGAAAACGGCGGCTCCGCCCAGGAATGGCTCGATATAGCGCCCCTCAAATGCGGGGATAAGATGCAGGTATTTTTCACAAAACCACCTCTTGCCCCCGGCCCACTTAAGAAACGGCACCACAATTTCATTCGCTGGAGACATCTGCCTATTCCACCCTGTCGCGCCATCGGTAGGCCGACCAACCTAGTATTCGTCGACGGGAATCCCGGCGGCCTCGCAGCGCTCATAAAGGGCGCCCTTCAGCCAGGCAAGAAAATCTAAGTCGGCGTCTGATAATTGCCGATATATCGAGCTATGGGACGCGATATTGCGGATGTCATTGAAGTCCTTTATCCAATCGACGTGATATTCCTTGGATTTTGGATTAACTCCCCGAAGCGGGATATTGAAAATTGGCTTTAGGAATTCCCAGTTTCCTTTCTGTTTTATTACCGTTTCAAAATCTATGATATGGAGGTAAGCCTCTCTAGGCGCTCGCTTCTCTGGTTTGGCCTGCTGTTGCGAATTGTAGGCGGCCTGCTTAATCTTACTGTCTGCGATGCCAAGCTCCCAATATTTCTTTTCGCCGGAAGGAAGTTCGTCCTTACCGTAGATTTCCTTGAGTTTTTCGATCACGACCCCAGAAATTAACTTGGTCACATCCTCAACATCTAGTTTCGCTTGGGCTCGCCTCTCGTCGCTTGATTTTGCCTTATAGTCACGAAATTCGTCCGGTCCGAATGTTGGCGTTGCAGTCGCGATCAGATCACAAAGGTGGAAGAAATAGTCCCGAACGCCTCCTTCCCCGTATTGCTTGGCAAATCGAGCTTCGATCTCGGAGTCGTTTGCAGCCTTTAGCCAGTCGATGAGCGGCTTGCAAAAGGCGGTCACACAGACATCTATCTCGTCCAACGAAGCTAGAATGGGGTCTATCTTCCCTGCGGCGTGCTGGAATCTGAGCACTTCATTAAACAGCATAAGATGAGCGCGTATTCCCGGGTTCGTCACGACATGGGACGCGCGACCTGTCATCCATCTTTCCGGCACAGCATCTTCAATCATCCTAAAATAGCTGTTTATCGCTCGTCGCGCCCTGTCGAGAGTGGCAGAATCAGTTGCTCCTGAGAGATACCCACCAAGACGGACCTTCTTTACGACCCGGCCCAAGAGTTGGGATCGCTTCAAACCTTTTTGAATCTCGGGTACCGTGAGTACCTGTAAGTCAGATGCCGGCACACCCGGTGTCTGAAAGCGTCCGTAGAAGGGACTCGTCGCGTCTAGCGCCAGCTTCCGAATGAGAAACGATGACAGCGCAGAAAGAGCCTCGTCAGGATCGTCGCTACCCATTTGGAGATCTGCCTGCAAGGCGACCAAAAGGCTTGCGGGAACACTCTTCTGCTTGTGATTAATCGTAATAAAAAGTTCCGCCTCTTTCACTGTGGCCATTTGCTCGAAGGCAACAACGAAAAGAGGTTGCTTCAGATACTCCTCAGATAGATTTGTAAACCCCAGGAGCCGATGTTGACCATCGATCACCCAGGCGCTTTTGAATTCATTCGGAAGAACTAAATGGCCGAATTTGAGCCCGTCTATCGTATTGTCATTTTTTGCAAGAGGCTCAAAGGTACATTTCTTGGTAAAATTAATTAGAATGTTCGTCGGGAAATACCCACCATCCTTGATAAACTTACCTATACTTTGCAATCTCTTTTTATCTACCATACGCTGATAGGCAGGAGTGCCATCAGGATTATTTAAAGCATGGTGATTTACAAAAGCTATTTTCAGAAGATGGCCGGCAGGAATGGTGAATGAGTAGAAGTTCTCAGTTCCCAATCTTCCTTTGACAGCGGGGACCTTATATCCGCTTAGTGCAGGGATTTCTTGCCCCTTAAGGAACTCGGCTAAAAACTGGTATTTTCCAGCTGTTCCAACGTGCTTGACGAACGCCTCGAAGTACTGAAGTTCATTTTCAGTTATTATTCTTATTCCGTCAGCCAAAGCTCGTGTAACATCAGGCTCGGTCCATATTATGTTATCCGTAACATATATCCACAATATCTTGGGGTTATAACCGTCACCAAAATGAGCTCTGATCGCGTTGGCGGTAGGCTTTTTCAAGAATGCGGTTTCATGTAAGTCCTTCTGTAGCGATTTTCTACCTCTCACCTCTTTTGATTTGCATTCGAATACAATTGCTGTCTCAGAATCTTTGGCAAAGACGTCAATCTGTTTTGTACCGGCGGACCCATCATTTCGCGAATAGGAAACTTTGAAAGCCCCTCCGCTAAGTACAGGATATCCCATATCTCTGCATAGGCACCACACGCGATCTTCTAAGCTGACAGAAATGGGTTTAGTTTTTTGAACAACAGTGACCCGCTTTTGGCGTCTGACAACTTTCCAACCTTTGGACTCTGCATCGTCGGTGTCGGCGATATGTACTGTTTTCTTGACGACCGGAGACTTGCGCGTCTTGTAGGCCTTGGAAAGAGCCCCGCCGTCTATTAGCAGTGGCTTGAGGGCAAACGAAACTGATTTAAAGTCAATTTTAGGAGCTATCGCTTCCTCGCTCTCGGTCACGGCCTCCTGAGCATCAGTCGTCATTTCTTCCTCCCCGCCTGTCGTTCTGAACAGGCTAAACAACTATTCGAATCAATTATTGGAGCGAGGTCAACCACCTGCCCAAATTGTCCCCCTTTTTGCCTCTATTTTCCTTTTTGCAATGCGCCGGATGCAAACTGATCCGACGAGACTATCGGTCGAACTCGTCAGCGTAACTCGGCTAACTGGGCGGAAGGTATGAGCGTTGGCGCACCCGACAGGATTCGAACCTGTGACCTCTGCCTTCGGAGGGCAGCGCTCTATCCAGCTGAGCTACGGGTGCTTTCCGGAATCCGGAAAACGAACCAGCCGATGAACCGGCAAGTCACGGCTTCTTAGCGGAAGCAGGCGCGGGCTTCAACGGGCAATTGGAGATTGGCTCCGCGACTTGGCTCGATACGCCCTGGCTACGGCCTATGAGGTTCGCGCCCGCCCGCCCTTCGCAGGCTCAGGGCGTTCGTCGTTCGAAAAGCCAAGCAATTGGCTTTTCGTCCGCTGCGCGGACCACTCCTCACCCCGCCCCACTCTTCACCACCCGCCGCCTGCGCACCGCGCGCTTGGGTTTCTTCGCGCCGGTCAGTTCGTGCATCGCGTCCAGCTGCATCTGCTGCATTTCGGCCAGGCGTGTCCATTGGCGCGAGATGAGGTAGTCGAGCTTTTCGTGCAGATGGCGCACTTCGAGCTCGGCCTTGAGGTTGACGCGGTAGTCGTTGAAGGAGCGCAGGCGGTCCTTGGACTCCTGCCGCCTCTGGCTCATCATGATGATCGGCGCCTGGATGGCGGCGATGCAGGAGAGCAGCAGGTTGAGCAGGATGAAGGGGTAGGGATCGAAGGCGCTGCTCATGCCGGCGATCAGGTTGATGCCGATCCACACCAGCAGCACGCTGCCAAACGAGATCAGGAACCACCAGCTGCCGCCGAAGGCCGCCATGTTGTCGGAGACGCGGTCGGCAAAGGTGCGGTGCTCCTCGAACTCTTCTTCCGAGTTTTCGGAAATCGTGTCCTGCCTGGCGATCGATTCGACCACCTGGCGGTCGAGCTCGGAGAATTCGCCGTGCTCCTGCTGCAGCAGCTCCTCCATGTAGCGCATGCGGTAGCGGCCGAGCTCGGCGCGGCTGATGCGGGCGCCGGCCGGCAGGTCGGGATGGTCCGACCGGATGCGGTCGGCGAGGCTCGGGCGCAGCGTGTCGATGCGCACCAGATCGCGCTTGCGGAATTTGCGGCCTGAGATCGCCGACGGTTTTTTCTTCGGTTTGCCGCGTTGGGCGCCTGGGCCTGCGGGTTCGGAGTCCGGCACTTCGGGCGTCTCGAAGTGCTCGTCCGACACCGGATCGGCCTCAAGCTCACCGATGATCGGCGCCTCGAAATATTCGCCGCCGCTGTCGTGCTGGTTGTCTGCCGGTTGCTCGGGCGTTTTGGGGACGGTGCTCATGGTGCGGGCTCCTGGTGGTGCTGGGCGACGTATGCCGCAACATCGCCAGCATCGCGACGGATTTCGTGGGACTACAAGTGTTTTTGATCGAGGGCAGGAGGCGATGGGCTTCGATGCTGCCGGCAGTCCACTCTTCGCAGGCTCAGGGCGAGGTTCGAGATTGCCCAACTTCGTCATCCATGGGCGGAGCGGGAGCGAAGACCGGAGGGCCATGCCATAAGCTGTCGCTTGCGGTGAAGAACTTGCCCGATGTTTGCGCCAATCACCCCCCTCTGTCCTGCCGGACATCTCCCCCGCAAGGAGGGAGATTGGCTGTCATCCCGGCTTTCGCCAATTTCCACCGTCACATGAGTGAGCGTAGCGCCGAAGCCGCTGATCTCCCCCCTTGCGGGGGTTGAGGAGCGGTCCGCGCAGCGGGCGGAAAGCCAATTGCTTGGCTTTCCGAGCGACGAACATCCGGCAGGACAGAGGGGGGTGCTGTCCCGCCAACGTGCGCAAGGTTCTGCACGCGGCGGGCAACAAAAAACCCGCCTTGCGGGCGGGTCACGTTTCCAGTGGGTCGATTGGCGCGACTCAGCACCCTACCCAAAACAGTAGCGTAGCTGCCCTCACCGAGTCAAGAAAAAATTCCTACCCGTCACCGTGCGCCCAGACGCGAATCGCGCCGCGGCCTACTACTGCTCGGCGAACATCAGCCTGGTCTTGGCGCCGTCCATGGTCGGCGACAGGCTCCGCTGGATCAGCGCTTCGACATGGTCGTTGCGCTGGCGGGCTGAGTCGGCGCCCATCACCACGACGATCAAATTGCGGCCGTCGGCATTGTAGGAGGTGACGATGTTGAAGCCGGACGCCCTGATGTAGCCGGTCTTGATGCCGTCGACGCCGCGCACGCGGCCGAGCATGTCGTTGTGGCCACGCACCAGCCGGCCGCGGAACATGAAGTCGCTTTCGGAGAAATAGTGGAACTGCTGGGGAAAGCGTCGATGCAGCGCCATGCCGAGCACCGCCATGTCGCGCGCCGTCGTCATCTGGCCATCGTCGGGCAGGCCCGAGGCGTTGCGGAAAATGGTGCTGGTCATGCCGAGCTGGCGCGCCTTGGATGTCATCATGGCGGCGAACTGATCCTCCGAGCCGCCGAGATATTCGCCGACCGCCACCGCCACGTCATTGGCCGATTTGACGACGATGGCGCGGATCGCCGAATCGACGTCGATGCTCTCGCCGCGCCGGAAGCGCATCTTGGTCGGCGGCTGCGAGGCGGCATGGTCCGACACCGGGATCTGCGTCTGCTTGGTGACGCGGCCGGACTCCAGAGCATCGAACAGCAGATAGAGCGTCATCATCTTGGTCAGCGAGGCCGGATAGCGCTGCGCCGTCGAGCTGACTTCGAACAGCTGCTTGCCGGTCCTGGCGTCGACGACGATAGCGGCATATTTCTGCGCCGGCGCCGGCACGGCCAGCACGCTGTCGGGCGGCGTCGTGGCGCAGCCGGCAAGCAGCACCAGCAGGGCGAGTGCCGCAAAAACTCTCTGGATGAGCGGAAGGGTATTGGACAAGGGCTGGACTGTTCTGGGGTCGGCTGTTGCGGAGATAAGACGAAGCTAACGTAACGCAAGTGATGCGTCCATTTGGTTAATGGCCGACAGTCCCAGGATTGTCGAGGGCATCGATCTGGTTCCTCGCCCCACGAAGTGGGGAGAGGTGGCCGCGCAGCGGACGGAGAGGGGATTTCGTCGGGCGCCATCTCTAAACGAAATGTATCGGAACCTTACCTGGCACGGCCGGCGCCGTTCCCCCGCTCCGTCTCGGCTCCGCCGACCACCTCTCCCCCACATTCGTGGGGGCGAGGAACCCAAGCCTGCGAAGCCGCCCCGAAAACGCCGGTTTTCCCGTGTCTTTCCTTGCCAGGGCCGCGTTTCCCGTGGGAAGGGGCGTGGTATCTCAGGGCTTGGGGGCTTGGCATGACGAATATCGGGGCCGGGGGCGCTGCGCCCTCGCTTATCAGGGCATCGCTCAGCCGCACCGGCAAATGGGCCGGCAGCGTCGCCTTTATCGGGGGTGCCGTATCCGACATCCTCAATCCGCTGGCGCCGTTCGCCGCCTATATCGCGCTGATCGCCGCGGTGGCCGCAATCATCATCGCCATTGCCATCGTGCTCAGACTGGTGCTGGCGGCCAGAGCGCTGCCGGCCTTGATCTTCGCCACAACAGCGGCGGCCGTCGCCGGCGGCGTCTACGGCCTGCAGCAGCAGACCAACGCCCAGAACGGGGTGATCGCAAGCCTGGTGCCGGCCATTGCCGGGCTGCAACAGTCGATGGGAATCGTGTCCGAAAAGGTGGCCAAGATCGAGCAGACCGTCACGCAAACGCAGAAGACGGTCGAACAGGTCAAGCAGACGACCGACACGGTGGAGAAGAAGGCCGATGAGATCGCTAACGCCCAGCAGCAGCAGACGCAGCAGACGGCGGAAGTGCAAAAGACCACCGAAGAGGTGAAGAAGCAGACCGAGACGCTGGCCGCCGGCCAGGCGCAGCAGCAGGCCCAGACCGAGAAGCTGCAGGCGACGACGCAGCAAATCGCGGCCTCGATCGACACCATTGCCAAGGGCTTTGCCGCCTTGGCCGTACAAGGCGGGGCGATCGCCGAGCCGAAGCGGCCGGACGAGTTCTACCACAATGCCCGCGTATACGAGCTTTCCGGCGACATGCTCAATGCACGGCGCTCCTACCTCGCCTTTGCCGGTTTCGACGTCGACGCCATCGACCCCTACACGCGCTTTGCCACGCTGCTTCGGGTGCAGGACGGCAAGGCCGGCGCCCGCGAAGTGTTCGGCGCGCTTGCCGACAAGGGCAAGGCGCTGTCGATCAAGCTGGTGCATATCCAGCAGTTCGACGACGCCCAGCGCGTCGACAAGCTCAACGCCTTCATATCAGCCAATCCAGATTTCGCGCCGGCCTATTTCCTGTTGGCGCAGGAGTTTTCCGAAGACCGGCTCGGCGCCCAGACGCTGGCCGACAAGCGCAACGAGGCCAAGGCGCTGACCAAGTTCACGTCCTACGAGAAGGATGGCGGGCTGCTCACATATTTCGTCGACCAGACGCAGCTGGCCGACTGGCTGGACCGCAGCCGCAGCCGGCTGGCCGCACTCGGCGACGTGCTCGATCCCGCCCGCTTCGTGCCTTCGCTGACGCCGATGCGCTCGAACCAGGGCTGGTCGATGACCATCTCGCTGCCGGAGCCGGCGACCGCCATCTCGTGGCGCATGGGCGACAGCGGTCCGTTCACCGACACCGGTTTCCTGGCCATGAACGACCAGACCACCGGCAAGCCGATGGCCAATCCGAGCTTCGAGATGCCCGACAGCACCGTGGCCGGCATCATCGCGATCAAATATCTCGACATCAGGGGCCGCGAGACCGGCCCGTTCGACATCCGCTTCGACCCGGAGGCGGCACTCCAGCAGGGCAACAAGCAGATCCTCGACCAGTTCTGGACCTCGTGGATCGCCTTCGATGCCAGCGGCAATCACGGGCTGGTCTATTTCACCCAGATGCTGTCCTACCGCTGCGCCATCAAACAGGTGCACTACAGCCTGAACGGCGCGGCGCTCGACAAGGAGATCAAGATGCCGCGTTGCGACAAGAAGGACCCTTACGCCATCCCCTACGACTACCAGCCCTATTTCAAGGTCGCCGACAGCGTGAAATCGATGTCGGTGCAGGTCACCTACACCGACGGCACCAAGTCGCCGGTGCGGGAATACAAGCGGCAGTAGCTGCGCTCACCCTCCCCCTTGTGGGGAGGGCTATCGCACGTGGAATTCTTGAGATGTCTGCCCGGCACGGACCCCCACCCCTAACCCCTCCCCACAAGGGGGAGGGAGACTTCCGTTGGCGCNCCCCACAAGTGGCAGGGCTATCGCATATGGAATTCCTGAGATGTCTGCCCGGCACGGACCCCCACCCCTAACCCCTCCCCACAAGGGGGAGGGAGACTTCCGTTGGCGCCGACCCAGGCTAGTCGCCTGTCTTTTCGGCGCCAAAGAAAGAACAATTAAGGCACGCGACAGCGTTCCCTCCCCCTTGTGGGGAGGGTTAGGGTGGGGGTCCTCTTCGAAAGAATCCATATGCGATGTGGGAGGGTGAGAACTGATGCAAAATGCCTGTCGCGGTGCTTGCGCAAGTGCCGCCGAACAGGCCAGTTTGCGCCTGCAGAATCGGTGAGAGCGCGATGACCATCCAGACCATCAAGGCCCGAGGCATTTCGGTTTCGCTCGACCTCACGGTCGGCCATATCGCCGACATGGTCGTCGAGGGTGGCGGACGGCAGTTGAAGCCGCTGCACCGCGCGCCCTGGGTTGATGCGAATGAGACGCTGCCGGACAATTTGCCGGAAGGTACGGTTCGGCTGTCCGGCGATTTTCTCTGCGCGCCGTTTTCGCGCAGCGATGTCGAGGAAGCGCCGCTGCATGGCTGGCCGGCCAACAGCGCCTGGGACATCGCCGAAAGTGCCGCGACGGATGATGGCTGGCGCGCGGTCTACCGCCTGCGGCACAAGGTGATGGGTGCCAGCGTCGACAAGATCCTGACGCTGCGCGACGGCCATCCCTTCCTCTACCAGGAGCATGCGTTTTCCGGCGGCCATGGTGCCATCTCGGTCGCGCATCACCCGATGACGGCGATGACGGGCGGCGGCAGGCTGGCCTTTTCGCCGAAGCGGTTTGCGGCGACGCTGGACGACCCGCTGGAGCCGGATCCCGCGCGCGGCCGCTTCCTGCTGGCCTATCCGGCACGATCCGCCGATCTCAGCCAATTCCCCGCCGCCGGCGGCGGTACGCTCGACCTGACGGAATACCGCATGGACGACCGCTGCGAGGATTTCCTCACGCTGGTCGAGGCGGATCATGGCGGGCCGGGCTGGACCGCGCTTGCACGAGAGGCCGAAGACGATCTGGTGCTGGTGCTGAAGAACCCGGCCGAACTGCCGATCACCATGCTGTGGCTCAGCAATGGCGGGCGCGACTACGCGCCCTGGAGCGGTCGCCACCTGGGCGTGCTCGGCATCGAGGATGGCCGCGCCGCCGTCGGCCATGCCGCCTCGATCGGCGACAACTGGCTGAAGCGCGAAGGGGTCGCGACCGCCTTTGCACTGGGCGAAGGCCAAAGCGTGTCCTTTCGCCATGTCATCGGCGCCATTCCGCTGGCCGGCGGCGAGCCGCCACAGGCGATCACGACGGCGGATGGCCGCATACGACTGGTGACGGGTGGCGCGACGCGGGAGGTTCCCTTCGACAGCGATTTCCTGCGCATTGGCCAGCCTGCGCCCGCTTGATGGGATTGCGCGGCCGCAGGGTTTGAAATTTCCGTGAACTGCCGCCAAGATGTGGCCGAAATCATCATGCGGAACATGGTGGATTTGAAGCTCCTGCCAGAGAGGCTCTCATGTCCGAAATCGCCCATCTCGCCGCCACCATCTTCAAGCGTGCCGGCAAGGCAAACCGCTTCATCGTGGCCATTGCCGGGCCACCAGGCTCCGGCAAGTCGACGCTGTCGGCAAGGCTGCATGAACTGCTGCCCGAAGGTGCTTCGGAAGTCGTGCCGATGGACGGCTTCCACTATGACGACGCCGTGCTCGAGCGGCGCGGCCTGCGCGCGCGCAAGGGCGCGCCGGAAACCTTCGACTTTGCCGGGTTTGAGGCCCTGCTGAAGCGTATCCGTGCCGGTGAACCCGACATCGCCATCCCGGTCTTCGACCGCAGCATGGAGCTGTCGCGCGCCGCCGCCTCGATCGTCGCCACGGAAACCAAGTTCATCCTGGTCGAGGGCAACTATCTGCTGCTCGACGAAGAGCCGTGGTCGCGGCTGGCGCCGCTGTTCGATTTCTCGATCTTCGTCGACGTGCCGCGCAACGAACTCGAGCGCCGCCTGATGGAGCGCTGGCACGGACATGGCCGCTCCGACGAAGATGCGCGCGCCTGGATCGCGTCCAACGACCTGCCCAACATCGAACGCGTGCTCGCGCGGCGCCGGGCTGCCGATCTGGTGATCGGCCTTTCAGCTTGATTCGACGGATTGCGCAAGGGGAACCTTAAGACTTTCAGGCCGTTATCCCGACACGGCAATTGTGCCAGAAGAGGGATTCGGTCCAATGGCAATGAAGGCAAGAAAGCCCGCGCCCGCCAAGGGCAAGGCGACCCAATCCAAGGCCGGCGCCGGCCCGGCGATGACAGCTAGTTCGAAGGACGCCAAGCCGGCCTTCGGCAAGGCAGCGCCGAAGAAAGTGGTGCCGACGGCAGCGAAAGCCGCGCCGAAAGCCGCAAAGCCGAAGAAGCCCGCAAGCTCCAGCGACTCCGTGAGCGGCAGCGCGATGCGGACGGCCAAGGCGACGGCCAACGTCGCTGCCGGCGCGGTCATGGTCGCCGCCCGAGGTGCTGCGTCGCTCGCTGCTTCCGTCATGGGCAAAGGCGGTTCGAAGGCCAAAGCGAAGGCGAAATAGCCGCGCTCCGGAGGCTGGTTCGGCTATCCCTTGGCGGGGATGGTCAGGCCTTTCTGCACCGCCGGCCGCGCCAGGCCGCGTTCCAGCCATGTTCCCACATGGGCGAAATCGTCGAAGCCGACGAGTTCGCGCGCTTCGTAGAATCCGATCAGGTTGCGCACCCAGCCGAGCAGCGAGATGTCGGCGATGGTGTAGTCATTGCCCATGATCCACTTGCGCCCGTTCAGCCTGCCGTCGAGCACGCCGAGCAGTCGCTTTGACTCGTCGCGATAGCGCTCCAGAGGGCGTTTGTCGGCGATCTCGCGACCGGCGAATTTGTGGAAGAAGCCGACCTGGCCGAACATCGGCCCGACCGAGGCCATCTGGAAGAACACCCACTGGATGGTCTCGTAGCGGCGCGCAGCATCGATGGGCATGAGCAGGCCGGTCTTTTCAGCGAGGTAGAGCAGGATGGCGCCGGATTCGAACAGGCCGATCGGCTTGCCGTCCGGACCGTTCGGATCGATGATCGCCGGTATCTTGCCGTTGGGATTGAGCGACAGGAATTCCGGTGTCCAGCTTTCGTTCTGGCCGATGTTGACCCAATGCGGCTCGTAAGGCAGGCCGAGTTCCTCCAGGGCGATCGAAATCTTCACGCCGTTCGGCGTTGTCGCCGAATAGAGCTGGAGCTGATCCGGACGCTTGGCCGGCCAACGCGTTGCGATCGGAAAGGCGGACAGGTCGGCCATGGAAACTCCTGAATGAGGATTCGCGCCGAGCGGCGCGGTTTTGGCGGGTCGGCCAAGGATTAGACGCGGCGCACGGCACGATCAATGGCGTGCAAGGGTTTCGTTGCACGCGAACAGTCAACGGAACGGCCTGCTTGGGGCAGATCGCGCGCCCGGCCTTTGCGTTCAGACGGCCTTGAAGGCCAGCACGGCATTGGTGCCGCCGAACGCGAAGCCGTTGCTGATCGCGGCGCGCACCTTGCGCTCGCGCGGCACATTCGGCGTGACGTCGAGGTCGCAATCGGGATCGGCCTCACGAAAATTGGCCGTCGGCGGCACGATGCCTTCGCGGATCGCCATCACGCAGGCGATCATCTCCAGCGCACCCGATGCGCCCAGGCAATGGGCGTGCATCGACTTGGTCGACGACACCGAAAGCTTGTAGGCATGGTCGCCGAAGACGCGCTTGATCGCTGCCGTCTCGATCTGGTCGTTGGCCTTGGTGCCAGTGCCATGGGCATTGAGGTAGTCGACATCCTCGGGATTGAAGCCGGCATCGGCCAGGCAGGCGCGCATGGCCGCTGTCGGCCCTTCGACGGTCGGAGCGACAATGTCGGAGGCGTCGGCGGAGAGGCCGGCGCCGGCGACCTCGGCAAGGATGGTGGCGCCGCGCGCCGTGGCGTGCTCGTACGTCTCCAGGACCGCCATGCCGGCGCCCTCGCCGAGCGACAGTCCCTGGCGGTCGGCCGAGAATGGCCGGCAGGTGTCGGGCGCCAGCACGCGCAATGCTTCCCAGCCCTTCAGGATGCCCCAGACCAGCGGCGCATCGGTGCCGCCGGCGACCATCACGTCGGCGCGGCCAAGCCTGATCTGGTCGACGGCCGAGGCGATGGCGTGGTTGGATGAGGAGCAGGCCGAGGTGACGCCGAAGACCGGGCCGCGCAGGCCCAGATTCATGCTGACGTGGCCGGAGGCCGCGCTTGGCATGACCTTTGGCACGGTGAAGATACCGGCGCGGTTCTTGCCCTCGACCAGGATGGCGCGATAGCTCTCTTCGATCGCCTCCCAGCCGCAGACGCCGACACCGACGACGGTGCCCATCCGATAGGTGGTGGCTTCATTCGAAACCAGGCCGGCCTGCTGCATGGCTTCCCTGGCTGCGATCGTCGCCAGCAGGCTGAAGCGGTCCATCGATACGGTCTGCTTGCGGTCGATGCCGTGATCTGGAAGCGTCTTGATTTCGCAGCCGACCTTGACCTTCAAATCATGCAGTTGGGGACTTGTGATCTGGCCGATGGCCGAGCGGCCGGCGCGCATCTCGTTCCAGATCGCGGACGCGCTGGTGCCGAGCCCGCAAATGCCGCCCATGCCGGTGATGACAACGCGCTGCCGCATTCAGTTCAGGCTTTTTTCGCGATCAGCGCGCGCACAGCTTCGACCATGTCGCCGACATTCTTCAGATTGCTCCAGGCGTCGACCGTGTTCATCTCGATCTCGATGCCATACTCTTCCTCAAGATCGAAGATAATCTCCGTCAGCTCGAGCGAATGGATGCCAAGCGAGGTCAATTCGGTGGTGGTGGTGATTTCTTCGCCGCCCGGCTCGGCATGAGCCTTGATCTTCGCGATGATATCCGTTGCCAGCTGGTCGGCCATTCGGTTCCTTCCCCACTATCTCGACGTTTCCCGACGCCAACTGAGCAGCGCCCCTTTTTCTCCTGGTATCAAGCCGCCGTCGTCGTTTAATACCCCCGCCAAGCGCAGCATGACCGTACCAAGGTGGTTCCCTCTATAGAAACCGAAACGTTGTCAAGCAACAAGCTATATCGAACTCCATATCGACAAAGCCGACGGAGTGCTTAACGTGCAGGCATGGATATGGGCGAACCTAGCGGCGAACATGACGGGATTTCGACGCAGCGCGTTGCGGGCGTCGCGCGGCTTTCCTGCGCGCTCCGTGAGGGCCGCACGCGCCTGCGGCGCCTCTATCAGGACGGCGCCGCCAAGATAAGAATGCCGGCCGTCTCGACCGATCCGCTCGAAGCGGTGCTGATCAACACCGCCGGCGGGATGACCGGCGGCGATCGTATCGCCTGGGACGTGGATGTCGGCGCGGCCGCTTCGGCTTCGATCACGACCCAGGCCTGCGAGAAGATCTACCGGGCGGCATCCGACCGTGCCGAAGTGCGGGTCAATTTGTCGGTCGGCGAAAACGGGCGCATCGCCTGGCTGCCGCAGGAAACCATCGTCTTCGACCGGGCGGCCTTTGCCCGCACGCTCGACGTCGAGCTTGCCGTCGGCGCCGAGGCGCTGGTGCTGGAAGCCGCCGTCTTCGGTCGCCTGGCTATGGGCGAGCGCGCCACGCAGGGCAACTTCCATGACCGCTGGCGCGTGCGCCAGGATGGCGCCCTCATTCATGCCGAGGATTTCCGCATCGGACCCGATATCGCCGCCAGGCTCGACCGCCCGGCCGTTGCCGGCGGCGCGATCGCGGTGGCGACGCTGCTTCTGGTGTCGCCGCGCGCCGAGGCCCTGCTCGACCAGGTTCTGGAGATCGTCGGCGACCAAGGCAGCGCCAGCGCCTGGTGCGTGAAGAAATCTGGCAAGCTTCTTGCGAGGCTCTACGCCGGGGACGGCTACCGGCTGCGCCAGCGGCTGGTTCCACTCGTCGAATTGCTCAACGGAAGGGCGGGGTTGCCCAAATTATGGTCACTATAGGCCTGTCTCTACCAATCCAGGGAAACGCATGAACCTGACGCCAAGGGAAAAGGACAAGCTGCTGATCGCCATGGCGGCGATCGTGGCGCGCAAGCGGCTCGAACGCGGCGTCAAGCTCAACCATCCGGAAGCGATCGCGCTGATCACCGACTTCGTCGTCGAAGGCGCCCGCGACGGCCGTCCGGTCGCCGAACTGATGGAAGCCGGCGCTCATGTCGTCAGCCGCGCGCAAGTCATGGAAGGCATCGCCGAGATGATCCATGACGTGCAGGTCGAGGCGACTTTTCCCGACGGCACCAAGCTGGTGACCGTGCACGAACCGATCCGTTGAGGAGGACAGGATGCTGGAGCTGCGTCCCAACTGCGAATGCTGCGACAAGGACCTGCCGCCCGAGGCGACGGATGCGCTGATCTGCACCTTCGAGTGCACTTTTTGCGCCGGATGCGTGGAACAGGTGTTGGGCGGCATCTGCCCCAATTGCGGCGGTGGTTTTTCGGCGCGGCCGATCCGGCCGGCGGCAATGCTGAAGAAATACCCGGCGTCGCCCAGGCGCGTTCTCAAGGCCGAAGGCTGCGGCCCCCGCAAGGCGGCGTAAACACCAGACCGAGCAAAACGAAAGGCAATAGAATGATCCCTGCCAAACGCCTCTGCCTGTCGGCGATCCTGCTGATGGCCGCTGCCATGCCGGCCTATGCCCATGTCGGCATCGGCACGGCCTCCTCCTTCACGGCCGGCTTCATGCACCCGCTTTCCGGGCTCGATCACATGACGGTGATGATCGCGGTCGGACTGTGGGCGGCGATCAAGGGCGGCAAGGCGGTTCTTGCCTGGCCGGCGGCCTTTGTCGGTGTCATGCTGGTCGGCGGCGCGCTGGGCATGCTGCATATGCCGCTGCCTTTTGTCGAACCCGGCATACTGGCCTCAATCGTGGCGCTCGGGCTGCTGGTGGCGCTGGCGATCGATCTGCCAGTCTCGGTCGGCGTCGCCATCATCGGCCTGTTCGCACTGTTCCACGGCCACGCGCATGGCACCGAGGTGCCGGAGAATGCCGGCGGGCTTGAATACATGGCCGGCTTTGCCATCGCCACGCTGTTGCTGCATGCCACCGGCATCGCCGCCGGTCTCGGTCTCGGCATCCGGTTCCGTGGCCTGGCCCGCGCTGCCGGTGCCGCCTGCGCGGCGATCGGCGTCGGCCTCGTCTTCGGCGTGTTGTGAGGCACGATGATCCCCGGCGAAATCATCACCAAGGACGGCGACATCGAGCTCAACAGGGGCCTGCCGACCGTCACCTTGAAAGTGGCCAACAGCGGCGACCGGCCGATCCAGGTCGGCAGCCATTACCATTTCTTCGAGACCAATGACGGACTGAAGTTCGACCGCGAGCGTGCCAGAGGCATGCGCCTCGACATTGCCGCGGGCACGGCCATGCGCTTCGAGCCCGGACAGGAGCGCGACGTCACGCTGGTGCGGCTCGGCGGCAAGCGCGAGGTCTACGGATTTCAGCAGAAGGTGATGGGCAAGCTGTGAGATCTCCCGGCGCGCTCAGCTCAGTTCGATGGCTTGGCCGCGGCGTAGATGACGATCTTTCCGGGATTGTCGAATTCGACGGCGAGGACATCCTGCGCCTGCACGCGCCGCGATTCGATGGCGTTGAACAGCAGCGCGTTGGCCTCGATCTCCTTGCGCAGCTCCGTGATGTCGTCTTGATGCTGCTTGACCTTGCTTTCGATCTCCGGCGGCGGGCCGCCTTCGCTGCGCGCGGCGTCGGTGAGGAACACGATGTCGACCTTGTCGAGCTTGGACGTCTTGCGCACCGTACCGATGTTTTCACGCGTGCGGTCGATCGCCGTGTTGACGCTGCGGGCTTCGGCGGTGGCCTTGGCCTCTTCCTGCTTGACCTGCGAGCCGACGATGCGGTTGACGGTCTCCGTGCTTTCCAGCCCTTGCGCTTTCAATCCGGCAACAGACCCTGCCGCCGCCAGGAACGCCGTGGCGGCGACTGCCTGCATTCTGGTCGAGAAAGAAGTGATCGCCATCGCTCGCTCCTGAGAGAAGTCGTTTCGGGGCGCGGGTTAGCGCGAAAAGAACAAAACGAATCCCGCCCGGCGAAGGTTCCTTTCCCGATGCGGCCGGCAGGCCGGATGCCGGCCCGCCGTGCCGTCTCGTCAGCTCGCCTTCTTGGTGATCAGGGTCAGTGCGCCATTGGGTTCCATGCTGGCGGCGACGACTTGCGCCGAACTGAGCCCCTTGGCTTCCAGCGCCGACTTCACCTTGGGCGTGGCGTCGATCGAGCTGCGCAGTTTCTTCAGGCCGTCATTGCCACGCTGGGCGATCACCTGGTTGACCTGCGTCTGGGTGTCCTTCGGCAGCTCGGTGATGTCGACGATGTTGACGCTCTGGATCGTCGGCACCGCAGGCTGAGCCTGGGGCGTGGCTGGAGCAGGCGTTGCCGGCGCCGGAGCGGGCTGTGGCGCGGGTTGCTGCTGGGCACCCGCGGCGCCCGCCAGCATCAGGCCGGCAGCAGCGGCAAGAATTATTGTTTTGCGCATGCATTTTCCTTTCCATCGATTGGCAAACGGTCGGTCTGGGGTGACCCCCTAACCTCAACCGCCAAATGGGATCAGAAGGTGTCGCCCAGCGGGTCATTGCGTGACCATAGGATGGCAGCAATGTGCAGCCGCGCTTCAATCCCACCGCATTTCGGCAAACCGCATTTCAGGAGCAATCGCTGATGGCCAGAATTACCCGCGCCGCCTATGCGCAGATGTATGGCCCGACGGTCGGCGACAGAGTGCGCCTTGCCGACACCGAACTGTTCATCGAGGTCGAGAAGGATCTCACCATCCATGGCGAAGAGGTGAAATTCGGCGGCGGCAAGGTGATCCGCGACGGCATGGGCCAGAGCCAGGTTTCCAGGGCGCAAGGCGCCGTCGATACCGTCATCACCAACGCGCTGGTGATCGATGCTAGCGCAGGCATCTTCAAGGCCGACGTCGGCCTCAGGGACGGGCGCATCACGGCCATCGGCAAGGCCGGCAATCCGGACACGCAGGATGGCGTCACCATCATCATTGGTCCCGGCACCGAGATCATCGCCGGCGAGGGCAAGATCCTGACCGCAGGCGGCTTCGATGCGCATATCCACTTCATCTGCCCGCAGCAGATCGAAGAGGCGCTGATGTCAGGCATCACCACTATGCTCGGCGGCGGCACCGGTCCGGCGCACGGCACGCTGGCCACCACCTGTACGCCGGGGCCATGGCACATGGCCCGCATGATCCAGTCCTTCGATGCCTTCCCGATGAACATCGGCCTGTCGGGCAAGGGCAATGCCTCGCTGCCCGCAGCCCTCGAGGAAATGGTGCTGGGCGGCGCCTGCTCGCTGAAGCTGCACGAGGACTGGGGCACGACGCCGGCGGCGATAGACTGCTGCCTGTCGGTCGCCGACGACTATGACGTGCAGGTGATGATCCACACCGACACGCTGAACGAATCCGGCTTTGTCGAGAACACCGTCGCGGCTATCAAGGGCCGCACCGTCCACGCCTTCCACACCGAGGGCGCCGGCGGCGGCCACGCGCCCGACATCATCAAGGTCTGCGGCCTGCCCAACGTCATCCCGTCCTCGACCAACCCGACGCGGCCCTACACGGTCAACACGCTGGCCGAGCATCTCGACATGCTGATGGTCTGCCATCATTTGTCGCCGTCGATCCCCGAAGACATCGCCTTTGCCGAAAGCCGCATCCGCAAGGAAACCATCGCGGCGGAAGACATTTTGCACGACATCGGTGCCTTCTCGATCATCTCATCGGACAGCCAAGCCATGGGCCGCGTCGGCGAAGTGGCGATCCGTACCTGGCAGACCGCCGACAAGATGAAGCGCCAGCGCGGCTCGCTGCCGCAGGAGACCGGCAACAACGACAATTTCCGCGTCCGCCGCTACATCGCCAAATACACGATCAACCCGGCCATCGCGCATGGGCTGTCCAGGGATATCGGCTCGATCGCGGTGGGCAAACGCGCCGACCTGGTGCTGTGGAACCCTGCCTTCTTCGGCGTCAAGCCGGACATGGTGCTGATCGGCGGCATGATCGCCGCCGCCCCGATGGGCGACCCCAACGCCTCGATCCCGACGCCGCAGCCGATGCACTACCGGCCCATGTTCGGCGCCTATGGCAAGGCAAGGACCAACTCGTCGGTGACCTTTGTTTCGAAAGCCGCGCTCGAATCAGGCCTGCACGGCAGGCTTGGCGTCGACAAGCAGTTCGTCGCCGTTGAAAACACCCGCGGCGGCATCGGCAAGCATTCGATGGTGCTCAACGACGCCACGCCGCATGTCGAAGTCGACCCGGAAACCTACGAGGTCCGTGCCGACGGTGAATTGCTCACCTGCGAACCGGCGACGGTGCTGCCGATGGCGCAGAGGTATTTTCTGTTTTGAAGCGGCGATTCGACCGGGCGAGCCTTATCCGTTGCAGCCCTTGGTGGGAGGCAGCAATATGCGGCCGACCACCAGTTGCATTGTGATCGAGCATGGCCACCGAAATCGCTTCCGCCCACGACATCTTCCCGCATATCCGCATCGTCATGGGCATGGTGATCGGGCTTGGCGTCGCCCGCCTGCTGTCGGGGGTGGCGCGGATCGTCCAGCATCCCGGCCAATACAAGCTCTATCCCGTGCATCTGGCCTGGGTCGTCTCGGTGCTCCTGATGCTGGTGCATTTCTGGTGGTGGGAGTTCGGCCTCTACGCCATCGAAACCTGGACCTTCGGCAAGTATCTGTTCATCATCTTCTACGCGATCACGCTGTTCCTGCTGTGCGCGCTTTTGTTTCCCGATTCGATGCTGGACTACACCAGCTACGAGGATTTCTTCTATTCGCGCCGGGCGTGGTTCTTCGGCCTGCTGGCGGCGACCTATATGCTCGACGTGGTCGACACGCTGCTGAAGGGGCCGGAGCATTTCGCCCGCTTCGGCAGCGAGTACCTGTTCCGCACGCCGGTCTTCGTCGCGCTTTGCATCATTGCGATCCTGGTGCGCGACCGCCGCTTCCATATCGCCTTCGTGACGGCGGCGCTCATCTATCAGATATCGTTCATCCTGCGGCTCTTCGACACCATCGTCTGAACGAACGCGATGGTCTAGCTTGTTGGGGAAAGGCAGGGTTCGACATGTACAAGGCCGTTGGATCGCGCGGATCCCGGGTCAGCCGCGTTCTCTGGATGCTCGAGGAGCTCGGGCAGCCTTATGAATTCGTCGAGGTCAGGCTGCGCTCACCGGAAGCCTATGCGCTCAACCCATCGGGCAAGGTGCCGATCCTCATCGATGGCGAACTGACGGTGACGGATTCGGCGGCGATTTGCGTCTATCTCGCCGACAAGCACGCGGACATGGGCATGAGCGCCAACCCAGGCCTAGCCGGTCGCGCCGAAATGGATTCCTGGATGCATTTTGCGCAGAGCGAGCTTGAAGCGCCGCTGTGGAACAAATTGCGCCATCGCTTCCTGCTGCCGAAGGACGTACGCGTCGATGTCGGTCCTGCGGCGGCTTACGATTTTGCCTCGGAGCTGAAGGCGCTGGAGCGGCGGCTGGGCGACAAACCGTTTGCGCTGGGCGCTCGGTTTTCCGCCGTCGACGTGCTGCTCGGCGACATGGGCGGCTGGGCGCGTGCCGGCCGGTTTGAGATCGAGTCCGAACGCGTCAACGCCTATTTCGACCGCGTGCTGGCGCGGCCTGCGCGTGTGCGGGCACAAGCAAATGGAGGATCCATGAAATGAAGCTCAACCTCAACACCGACTTCACCAAATTCCCGCGCGCCGTCTCCGTGCTGTCCGCCGGCAATGCCGGAACCACCCTACCGTCCGGCCGGGCCATTCTCGCCCATGACGAACGCCATCTGCGCCGCCGCGCCATCGAGCTTGCCGACGGCAGCAAGGTGCTGGTCGACCTGCCCGAGCCCGTCGCCTTGAACGATGGCGACCGTCTGGTGCTGGAGGATGGCGGCCATATCGAGATCATCGCGGCGCCGGAAGAGGTCTACGACATCCGCGCCCGCGACGGCGTGCATCTGGCCGAGCTCGCCTGGCACATCGGCAATCGCCATCTCGCGGCGAGCATCGAGGCCGGGCGCATCCTCATCCTGCGCGACCATGTCATCAAGGCGATGCTGGAGGGGCTGGGCGCCACCGTGACCGACGTGTCCGAACCGTTCAAACCGGTGCGCGGTGCCTATTCCGGCCATGATGGGCAAAGCCATGATCACGGCCATGCGCATGCGCACAGCCACGCGGAAGCGCACAGCCATTCTCATGGCGAAGCGCATTCCCATTCGCACAGTCATGCCGGCCATCGCCACGATCATGACTGACCAGCCTTCGAACATCGCCCTGCTGCGGCTGATGGCGTGGCTGTCGCCTGCCTTTCCGGTCGGCGGCTTTTCCTACAGCCATGGTCTCGAGCGCGCGGTGCATGACGGGCTGATTGCCGATGCCGACAGCCTCGCCTGCTGGCTGGAAACGCTGGTCGAGATGGGCTCCGGCTGGAACGATGCCGTGCTGTTCGCCGAGAGTTGGCGCCGCGCGCGCAACGCAGGCGATCTCGATGAAGTAGCGGCACTCGCGGAGGCGCTGGCCGGCTCGCGCGAACGCCACACCGAAACCATGCTGCAGGGTGCGGCCTTCCTCAAAGCGGCGGCGGCCTGGCCAAATCCAGTGCTGGAGCGCTTGCCGGCTGAATGCGCCTATTGCGTCGCCGTCGGCGCCATTGCCGGCGGCAACGGCATCGGGCTTCAGGACGCGCTGTCGGCCTTCCTGCAAACCTTCTTCTCCAACCTCGTGCAGGCAGCGATCCGGCTTGGCATCGTCGGCCAGAGCAAAGCCACAGCTCTGTTGGCCGGCTTCGAGCCACTGGCCCTGGCGACCGCGACCCGCGCCGCGCGCTCGACACTCGACGACCTCGGTGGCTGCGCCTTCGTTTCCGATGTCATGGCGATGAAGCACGAAACCCAGTATTCGCGATTGTTCCGTTCATGATCCTTCTCGCCTTCTCGCTTTCGACCGTTCTACTCCTGATTACCGCGCTGCACGCCTATTGGGGCCTTGGCGGCATCTGGCCGGGCCAGGATGCGGCCTCCTGCGCCCGCGCCGTCGTCGGCTTTCGCGGCGTCGATGAGATGCCGACGCCGTTCGCCAGTTTCGCCGTCGCCGCGTGCCTGTGCCTGGCGACGCTGTGGCCGCTTGCGCTCATAGGCGTCTTTGCCTCGCCCTTCCCCCAGGAGGGGCTCGCCGCCACCTCGCTGCTCATCGGTCTGGTGTTCCTGGGACGCGGCATAGCCGGCTTCACGCCGTGGTGGCGGCGGCTGACGCCGGAACAGCCTTTCGCGCGGCTCGATGTCCGCTATTATTCGCCGCTGTGCCTGTTGATCGGGCTCGGCTTTGCCATCCTCGCCATCACGGAGTTTCCGACATGACACAGACAAATGGTCCGCTGCGCGTCGGCATTGGCGGCCCGGTCGGTTCGGGCAAGACGACGCTGACCGAAAAACTGTGCAAGGCGCTGCGCGACGAGTTTTCCATCGCCGTCGTCACCAACGACATCTACACCAAGGAAGACGCCATGATGCTGGCGCGGCTGCAGGCGCTGCCCGAGGACCGCATCATGGGTGTCGAGACCGGCGGCTGCCCGCACACCGCCATCCGCGAGGACGCGTCGATCAATCTGCAGGCGATCGCGCAGATGAACAGGAAATTCCCGGATCTCGACATCGTCTTCATCGAATCCGGCGGCGACAACCTCGCCGCCACCTTCTCGCCCGATCTCGCCGACCTGACGCTCTATGTCATCTCGGTTTGCCAGGGCGAGGAGATCCCGCGCAAGGGCGGGCCGGCAATCACCCGCTCCGATTTCCTGGTGATCAACAAGAGCGACCTTGCTCCTTACGTGAACGTCAACCTCGATGTCATGGAGAGCGACGCCGGCCGCATGCGCGGCAAGCGGCCGTTCGGCTTCACCGACCTTTCGCGCGGCAAGGGGCTGCAGGAGGTGATCGATTTCATCATCGAGCATGGCGGCCTGCGAGCCGGCGCTGCCGCTGCCAGCACGGCGGCGTGAGACAGCTATCCCTGCACCAACCAAAACCGGTTGCGGGGATCGACTGGCCACGGCATTCTTGCCGAAACCGGAGGATTTTTCGATGAGCCTTGCCCGTCTGCAAAAGGAAACGCTGACCAACCTGCCCTACTATGAGGAGCGCGTCGATCTCGCCTGCGCCTTCCGCTGGACGGCGCGGCTCAACATGCACGAGGCTGTGGCCAATCATTTCTCGCTGGCCGTCAATGATGGCGGCACACAATTCCTGATGAACCCCAACCAGGTGCATTTCTCGCGCATCAAGGCGAGCGACCTTCTGATGATCGATGCCAACGATCCAGAAACGCTCTCCGGCCCCAATGCGCCCGACCCGACGGCGTGGGGGCTGCATGGCGCCATCCATCGCAATGTGCGCCACGCGCGCTGCGTCATGCATGTGCACTCGATCCACGCCACGGTGCTGGCATCGCTCGCTGACTCGACACTGCCGCCGATCGACCAGAATTCGGCGATGTTCTTCAATCGCCACGTCGTGGACGCGCATTATGGCGGGCTGGCCTTCGAGGAGGAGGGCGAGCGCTGCTCGCAGCTTCTCGTCGATCCCAAGGTCAAGGTGATGGTGATGGGCAATCACGGCGTGCTGGTCATCGGCGACACGGTCGCCGATGCCTTCAACCGCATGTTCTATTTCGAGCGCGCCGCCGAGACCTACATCAAGGCGCTGTGGACCGGCCGCCCGCTGCGCACGCTGTCAGATGCGACCGCCGAAAAGGCGGCGAGCGAGATGGACGACTATCCCGGCCAGGCCGAACGCCATCTCAGCGAGTTGAAGGCGATCCTCGACGAGCAGGAACCGGTCTACCGAAACTGATTGCCTTACAGGCCTAGTTCTGCCCGGAGCTGATCGGCGCTGTTGATGACGACAGCGCCGGGCGGGCCCTCCATCGGCTTTTCCGGCCAGAAGATCGTCTTCATGCCCGCCGCCAGTCCCGCCATGGCGCCCGGCCAGCTGTCGTCGATCGCCACGGCGTGCGCGGGGTCGACACCGGCCAAATACGCGGCGCGCAGGAACGGCTCGGCATGCGGCTTGCCTTCGCGCACGTCGTTGCGGCTGATCGTCTTCATGCCGGGGTAGATCAGGCCGACCATGCTCAGATTGGCGTCGACGATCATCCGGTCCGAATTCGAGACCACGGCCTGCTGGATGCCTCTTGCACGCAGCTCGTTGAATATCTCGATCGCGCCGGGGCGCGGCTTCAAGCTCTCCACCAGCGGCAGGTAGTGTTCGTATTTGCGCACGATCCAGTCGTCGAAAGGCAGGTCCAGGCCGAACTCGTCGCGCATCATCTCGTAGACCGGCCAGGCGGCAACGCCGAGCACGCGCTTATGCAGATCGTCCGGCGGGACAAGGCCGACATTGCGCATCGCCGCCATCAGGGCTGCTTCGTGCAGCGGTTCGCTGTCGACCAGCGTGCCGTCCATGTCCCAGAAAACCGCTTTCGGCATCATGTGAGGCTCCTTTTTGCCATCCCTTAAAGGGTTTGAGCCGGGAGATAAACCTTCGGAGCGCAAGAACCTGCCGCCTGCCGGGACCGCGGCCAAGTCTCTTTGGCGACAGAGACTTCGTGGGAGAAGAAAAACTGGGCCGTGCTTACGTCGATGAACAGCAAGCAATTGCTCCGGAGATTGACAATTGCGCAGTTGGCCGTTCCCTGCGAAAGTGGGGCATGGGCCGCTCTCACAACCGGCGGTCTCGGGAGGCAGGACTTTGAATAGCCGGCAGGATGGTGGCAGCAACAGGCTGGACGATGCGGCGCGCGCCGGCTGGCTTTATTATGTTGCCGGCAACACACAGGACCAGATCGCTTCGACGCTCGGCATTTCGCGGCAGACGGCGCAGCGGCTGGTATCGCTGGCGGTGTCGGAGGGCTTGATCAAGGTTCGCGTCGACCATCCGATCGCCAACTGCCTCGATCTGGCGGCACGGCTGAGATCGCGCTTTGCGCTCGATCTGGTCGAGGTGGTGCCGAGCGACCCCAATTCGTCCTCGACCACGATCGGCATCGCCGAGGCGGCTGCCGCCGAGATCGAGCGGCGGTTGCGGTCTCCGACCCCGATCGTCATGGCGATCGGCACCGGTCGCACGCTAAAGGCGGCGATCGAGCAGCTGCCGCCAATGGAATGCCCGCAGCACAAGGTGGTGTCGTTGACCGGCAACATCTCGCCGGACGGCTCGGCCGCCTTCTACAACGTCATCTTCACCATGGCCGACAGGGTCAAGGCGCGCTCCTTCCCGATGCCCCTGCCGGTCATCGCCTCGTCGCCGGAGGAGCGCGAGATGCTGCTCAACCAGCCGATGATCCAGCCGACGCTGGCGCTGGCGGCGGAAGCCGACGTCACCTTCATCGGCATCGGCGATCTCGGCCCCAAGGCGCCGCTCTACGAAGACGGCTTCATTTCGGAGAGCGAATTGAAGGCGCTGCAGAAGGCCGGCGGCATCGCGGAGATCGTCGGCTGGGTGTTCGATAGGGAGGGCCGCATGATCGAGGGCATCACCAACGACCGGGTGTCGTCGGCTTCGCTACCGTCACGCGAGAAATCGCTGGTCATCGCACTGGCCATGGGCGAACGAAAGCTGCCAGGCATCCTAGCGGCCGCGAACCGGCGGCTGATCAACGGCCTCATCACCGATGAACGGACCGCCGCCGCCCTGCTGGCTGGCATCTGACCGGACCCACAACCGGTTTGCGATAAGGCCAACCGCACTAGCCGTGCCGCCCGAAAGGGTCGTTGCCATCGAGAAACCCGAGATCGCGCTGCAGATGCGGCGACAGGTCCCTGATATCGAGATGTGCCCGTTTTTTGGTCGCGAACCAGCCGAATCCATCCGTCAGCCACGAAAACCAGCGGTGATCCGGTGCGGGAGTGCATTTTTGCTGCGCCATGGTCATGATCGTCAACCTTCGCTATCCTGGACCCGAATGACGGGTTGACTGGGAATGTCGGTCTTGCCGGCGGTCTTTGCCAATCGAACATCGATCATGATCCATAAGGAGGCCTTATGCCGGACCTCGGCTCGCGACAGGTTTCGCCACTCCCGCCGCTGCAGGCGATCCGGGTGTTCGACGCGGTGGCGCGGCATCTTTCCTTCACCAAGGCCGCCGGCGAACTCGCCATGACGCAAGCGGCGGTCAGCTATCAGATCAAGGTGCTGGAGGAGCGTGTCGGCGCGCCGCTGTTCCTACGCCGGCCGCGGCAGATCGTGTTAACCGAGGCCGGGCAGCGCCTGGCACCTGCGGTCAGCGAGGCCTTCGCCATCCTTGGCCAGGCCTATGCCGCGGTGCGTGGCGGGGCCGACGGCTTGCTGTGCGTCACGACGGTGCTGACATTCGCCTCGAACTGGCTCGCGCACCGGCTGGGGTCGTTCCAGATCGCCCATCCGTCGCTGGCGGTGCGGCTCGAAACGTCGAGCCGCCTGACCGACTTTGCCCGCGAGGATACCGATATTGCCATCCGCTCGGGCGGCGGCAAATGGCCGGGCCTGGAAGCGCACAAGCTGCTCGATGCCGACTTCACGCCGATGCTGAGCCCGAAACTCGCGGCGACCATCGGCGGCGTCAGGGAACCGGCCGACCTCTTGCGGCTGCCTATCCTCGATCCCGGCGACATCTGGTGGACGGAATGGTTCTCGGCTGCTGGCGTGCACTCGCACGATCTTGCCAAGCGGCCCGGCAGCAGCATGGGCGCGCAGGCCTATGAGGCCAATGCGGCGATCGCCGGTCATGGCGTCGCGATCCTGACCAGGGCGCTGTTCAAGGCGGAACTCGCGGACGGGCGTCTGATCCAACCTTTCGATCTGGTTGGCGACGACGGCCATGCCTATTGGCTGGTCTATCCCGAGGCGCGCCGCAACGTGCCGAAGATCCGTGCCTTCCGCGACTGGCTGCTGGCCGAGATCGCCTGCTGACCGGCAAGCTTCCGGGCTGCACCTGGTTCTCGCAGATGTATCCGCCGTTGCCTCACTGTATGCGGCCGGGACGATCCGCGCCCTGGCAATTTCGCTCGTCCCGGCCTGCGGTGTCGCCCAAGTGCTGCGCTGCAGCATCGAATCCGGCTTGACATAATTCACGCCAAGTGAGTAATTGCCCAAAGCCAAGGCAAATGCTCATCTTGGTTCAAGGGAGGAATTTGATGAAACTTCGCACGCTCACCCTGGGCTTGTTGACGGCCAGCACGCTTGCGTTCGCCGCACATGCCGAATCCATCACCATCGCCACCGTCAACAATGGCGATATGGTCCGCATGCAAAAGCTGACCGAGGACTTCACCAAGGCGAACCCCGACATCCAGCTCAACTGGGTTACGCTCGAAGAAAACGTGCTGCGCGAGCGCGTCACCACCGACATCGCCACCAAGGGCGGCCAGTACGACGTGATGACCATCGGCACCTATGAGGTTCCGATCTGGGCCAAGCAGAGCTGGCTGCTGCCGCTCGACAAGCTCGGCGACGACTACGACGCCAAGGATATCATCCCGGCCATCGCCGGCGGCCTTTCGGTCGACGGCAAGCTCTATGCCGCGCCCTTCTACGGCGAAAGCTCCTTCGTCATGTACCGCAAGGACCTGATCGAGAAGGCCGGACTGAAGATGCCCGACACGCCCACCTGGGACTTCATCAGGCAGGCCGCCGACAAGATGACCGATCGCGCCAATGGCGTGAACGGCGTGTGCCTGCGCGGCAAGGCCGGCTGGGGCGAGAACATGGCTTTCCTGACCGCCATGTCGAACTCCTTCGGGGCGCGCTGGTTCGACGAGAACTGGAAGCCGCAGTTCGATCAGCCGGAATGGAAGAACACGCTGCAGTTCTATGTCGACCTGATGAAGGCCGACGGCCCTGAGGGTGCGTCCTCCAACGGCTTCAACGAAAACCTGGCGCTGTTCCAGCAGGGCAAATGCGGCATGTGGATCGACGCCACCGTCGCTGCGTCCTTCGTCTCCGATCCCAAGGCATCGCAGGTCGCTGACAAGGTTGGATATGCGCTGGCACCCGACAATGGCCTGGGCAAGCGCGGCAATTGGCTGTGGGCATGGTCGCTGGCGATCCCCGCCGGCACGCAGAAGGCCGATGCCGCCCAGAAATTCGTCTCCTGGGCGACCAGCAAGCATTATGCGGAACTCGTCGCTTCGAAGGAAGGCTGGGCCAACGTTCCTCCGGGCACGCGCTCCTCGCTCTACGCCAATGCCGAATACCAGAAGGCGGCTCCGTTCGCCAAGATGACGCTGGACTCCATCAACGCCGCCGATCCGACGCATCCGACCGTCAAGCCGGTGCCCTATGTCGGCGTGCAGTTCGTCGCCATCCCTGAGTTCCAGGGTCTTGGCACCACTGTCGGCCAGCTCTTCTCGGCGGCTCTTGCCGGCCAGTCGAGCGTCGACGATGCCCTGAGGCAGGCCCAGGACGCTGCCACCGCGGCAATGACCGAAGGCGGATACATCAAGTAAGGCTCCTCCCGGCGCCGAATGCCGGTCGCCTCCTGACCGGCAACGGCCGCCCGAATTCCCAGTTCGGGCGGCCGCCTTTAACGCCTTTTGAAAATTCCGTCTGACCAGTGAAGGGTGACCGTCATGGCTACTCAGCAGACCCGTTCGCTTGCCCGTTTCATGATGGCGCCATCCGTGGTGCTGCTGTTCGTCTGGATGATTGTGCCGCTGGTCATCACCATCTGGTTCTCCTTCCAGCAGTACAACCCGCTCAATCCGATCCGCGACGGCTTCGTCGGCTTCTCGAACTACGCGCTGTTCTATTCCAACCCGGCCTTCCTGCAATCGATCCTCAACACGCTCACCTTGGTGGTCAGCGTGCTCCTGATCACGGTGATCGGCGGCATCCTTCTGGCGCTGCTGATCGACCAGCCGATGTGGGGCCAGGGCATCGTGCGCATTCTCGTCATCTCACCGTTCTTCGTCATGCCGCCGGTGGCCGCACTGGTCTGGAAGAACATGATCATGCACCCGCAATACGGGGTGTTCGCCGATATAGCCCGCTTCTTCGGGGCCCAGCCGATCGACTGGTTCGGGCAGCATCCGATGCTGGCGATCATCATCATCGTCGCCTGGCAATGGCTGCCTTTCGCGACGCTCATTCTCTTGACCGCGTTGCAGTCGCTCGACGGTGAGCAGAAGGAAGCTGCCGAGATGGACGGCGCCGGCTTCATCAGCCGTTTCATCTATCTGACGCTGCCGCACATGTCGCGCGCCATCACGGTCGTCATCCTGATCCAGACGATCTTCCTCCTCTCCGTCTATGCCGAGATCCTCGTCACCACCAATGGCGGCCCGGGATACGCCTCCACCAACCTGCCCTTCCTCGTCTACCAGAAGGCGTTGCTGGAGTTCAAAATCGGCCAGGCATCCGCCGGCGGTGTGATCGCCGTCATTCTCGCCAACATCGTTGCCTTCTTCGCCATGCGCGCGGTCGGCAAGAACCTGGACAAGTAAGGGAGGCTACGATGGCACGCTCAGTCACCACCCAGCACAAGACGATTGCGACAGTTGCCGCCTGGATTGTCGCCCTGCTGATCTTCTTCCCGATCCTCTACACGATCATCACCTCGTTCAAGTCGGAGCAGGAAGCCATCCAGGGTTTCAGCATCATCCCGTCGGGAACGTTCGAGAGCTATGCCGAGGTTCAGGCGCAAAGCGGCTACTTCAAGTTCTTCTTCAACTCGGTGCTGCTCTCGGTCGGCTCGACCATCTTGGCCCTGCTGGTCGCCATACCGGCGGCATGGTCGATGGCCTTCTCGCCGACCAAGCGGACCAAGGACATCCTGATGTGGATGCTGTCCACCAAGATGATGCCCGCGGTCGCGGTGCTGTTCCCGATCTACCTGATCTTCCGCGACACAGGACTGCTCGACAGCCGCATCGGCCTGATGATCATGCTGATGCTGATCAACCTGCCGATCGTGGTGTGGATGCTCTACACTTATTTCCGCGAAATACCGGGAGAGATCCTGGAAGCGGCACGCATGGACGGCGCCTCGCTGTGGAACGAGATCGTCTATGTGCTGACGCCGATGGCGGTGCCGGGCATCGCCTCGACGATGCTGCTCAACATCATCCTGGCCTGGAACGAGGCGTTCTGGACAATCCGGCTGACGACGACGGAAGCCGCACCGCTGACCGCCTTCATCAGCTCGTTCTCCAGCCCGCAAGGCCTGTTCTGGGCCAAGCTTTCGGCCGCCTCGACGCTGGCCATCGCGCCGATCCTGATCATGGGCTGGTTCAGCCAGAAGCAGTTGGTGCGCGGCCTGACATTTGGTGCGGTCAAATAATTGGTGGTGCGGTGAAATAACGGAATTGTTCGAAGCAATCGGCAGAAATAACCCCTCGGGGAGGAAATCATGGGAAACATCACGCTCAAGAACGTCTCCAAATCCTTCGGAGCGACGTCCATCATCCCCGGTCTCGACCTGGTGATCGAGAATGGCGAGTTCGTCGTCTTCGTCGGCCCGTCGGGTTGCGGCAAGTCAACGCTGCTGCGCCTGATCGCCGGGCTCGAGGACACCAGCGGCGGCTCCATCAACATCGACGGCCGCGACGTCACCGGCGAGGCACCGGCCAAGCGCAAGCTGGCCATGGTGTTCCAGTCCTACGCGCTCTATCCGCACATGACGGTGGCCAAGAACATCGGCTTTCCGCTGAAGATGGCCGGTGAGGACAAGGCGACCATCGACAAGAAGGTGGGAGACGCGGCGCGCGTGCTCAACTTGACCAACTATCTCGAACGCCGGCCCGGCCAGCTTTCCGGCGGCCAGCGCCAACGCGTCGCCATCGGCCGCGCCATCGTGCGTCAGCCGACCGCCTTCCTGTTCGACGAACCGCTGTCCAACCTCGATGCGGCACTGCGCGGCACCATGCGGCTGGAGATCAGCGAGTTGCACCATCAGCTCAAGACCACCATGATCTACGTCACCCACGATCAGGTCGAAGCCATGACCATGGCCGACAAGATCGTCGTGCTGAACGCCGGCAACATCGAGCAGGTCGGCTCGCCGATGGAGCTCTACAAGACGCCGAAGAACCTGTTCGTCGCCGGCTTCATCGGCTCGCCGAAGATGAACCTGATAGAAGGCGCGCCGGCTGCCAAAAACGGCGCCAAGACCATCGGCATCCGTCCCGAGCATCTGGAGATCTCGACCACGGCGGGCGAATGGAAAGCCACTGTCGGCGTCGCCGAACATCTCGGCTCCGACACCTTCCTGCACGTCCAGTCCGATGGCGTCGGTCCGCTGACAGTGCGCGCCGACGGCGAACTCGCCGTCCGTCACGGCGACACCATCTATCTGACAGCGGACAAGGCCAAGCTGCACCGCTTCGGCGCCGACGGAAAGGCGATGTGAGCATGAGACTGGCCGGCAAATCCGCGCTGATCACGGGTTCGGCCCGCGGCATCGGCAGAGCCTTCGCCGAAGCCTATGCCGGCGAAGGCGCAACCGTCGCCATCGCCGACATCAATCTCGAGGCGGCGCAGAAGACAGCCGCCGAGATCGGCGGCAAGGCCTATGCGGTCAAGCTCGACGTCACCGACCTCGCCTCGATCGAAGCGGCGGTGAAAGCCGTCGAGACGAAGACCGGTGGCCTGGATATCCTGATCAACAACGCCGCCCTGTTCGACCTGGCGCCGATCGTCGAGATCACCAAGGCAAGCTACGACAAATTGTTTTCCGTCAATGTCGCCGGCACGCTGTNGACGCGGTCGCCATTGGCAAGCGGCGGTGAAAGCCGTCGAGACGAAGACCGGTGGCCTGGATATCCTGATCAACAACGCCGCCCTGTTCGACCTGGCGCCGATCGTCGAGATCACCAAGGCAAGCTACGACAAATTGTTTTCCGTCAATGTCGCCGGCACGCTGTTCATGCTGCAGGCTGCCGCCCGCTCGATGATCGCCGCTGGCCGGGGCGGCAGGATCATCAACATGGCGAGCCAGGCCGGACGCCGCGGCGAGGCGCTGGTCGGCGTCTACTGCGCCACCAAGGCCGCCGTCATCTCGCTGACCCAGTCGGCGGGGCTCGACCTCATCAAGCACCGCATCAACGTCAACGCGATTGCCCCTGGCGTGGTCGACGGCGAGCACTGGGATCACGTCGATTCGCTGTTCGCCAAATATGAAAACCGGCCGAGGGGCGAGAAGAAGAAACTGGTCGGCGAGGCGGTGCCCTATGGCCGCATGGGCACGGCGCAGGACCTTACCGGCATGGCGGTTTTTCTCGCCAGCGCCGACGCCGAATACGTCGTCGCCCAGACCTACAATGTCGACGGCGGCCAGTGGATGAGTTGAGGGCGGGGGACGGCCTCTGCTCCTCGTACCTCCGCGAGGAGCAGAGGCCGACATCAGCGGGCGCGTAGCAAGTGCCACCCCTTATCCTCTCCCCGACCGGGAGAGGAGCGTAACGAAGGCCGAAATCCGGCCAAAGGGTAAAACAGATGACCGTGAAACTCTCGTCCTCAAACCTCTCCAAGCTGCCCACTGAGGTCGCCGGTCCGAAGTATGACCGCGCAACATTGAAGGCCGGCATCGTGCATTTCGGCGTTGGCAATTTTCACCGCTCGCATCAGGCCGTCTATCTCGACGATTTGTTCAATGCGGGCATCGGCCATGACTGGGCGCTGATCGGCGCCGGCGTGTTCGACGGTGAAAAGATCGGTCGCGGCAAACTGGAAGAGCAGGATTGGCTGACCACCGTGGTCGAGCAGGACAGCGGCCATATGAGCGCACGCGTCACCGGCGCCATGATCGACTTCCTGATGCCCGGCGATGCGGCCGGCATCATCGAACAGCTGGCCGACCCGGCCATCAAGATCGTTTCGCTGACCATCACCGAAGGCGGCTATTTCATCGACCCGGCCTCCGGCGTGTTCAACCCGACCCATCCCGACATCGTCGCCGATGCGCAGCCCGGCGCGACGCCGAAGACGGTGTTCGGCATCATCCTTGCCGGGCTGGTGCGCCGCCGCGACGAGGGTACCGTGCCGTTCACGGTGATGTCGTGCGACAACATCCCCCACAACGGCCATGTCACCTCGGACGGGGTCATCGGCCTGGCCCGTTTGATCGACGAGGATCTGGCGAACTGGGCCAGCGAGCATGTCGCCTTTCCGAACGGCATGGTCGATCGCATCACGCCGGCGACCACCGATCGCGAACGCGGCATTCTCGCCAAGGATTTTGGCCTTGAGGACAACTGGCCGGTGTTCTGCGAGCCGTTCCGGCAGTGGGTGCTGGAGGACCATTTCACCGGCGGCCGGCCGCCACTGGAAAAGGTCGGCGTGCAGTTCGTCAAAGACGTTGCGCCCTACGAATTGATGAAGATCCGCATCCTCAATGGCGGCCACGCCACCATCGCTTATCCGGCCGGGCTGATGGACATCCATTTCGTCCATGAGGCGATGCAGGAGCCGCTGGTGAGCGGGTTTCTGGCCAAGCTCGAACGGGACGAAATCATCCCGACCGTGCCGCCGGTGCCGGACACGGTCCTGGAAGACTATTACCAGCTCATCGAGAGCCGCTTCTCCAATCCCAAGATCGGCGACACGGTGCGCCGGCTCTGCCTCGACGGCTCCAACCGCCAGCCGAAATTCATCATCCCGACCATCGCCGACCGGCTGAAGGCCGGGAAAAGCGTCGTCGGCCTGGCGCTGGAATCAGCGCTCTGGTGCCGCTATTGCTTCGGTACGACCGACAGCGGTGCCGTCATCGAGCCCAACGATCCGAGCTGGGACCGGCTGCAAGCGACGGCAAAGGCGGCAAAGGATGCTCCCGCCGCCTGGCTCGCCATGGAGGACATCTATGGCGATGTCGGCCGCGCGACGGCGTTTGTCGAGGCCTTTGCCCATGCGCTCAACGTGCTGTGGGCGAATGGCGCGCGCGCGACGCTGACGCGCTACCTCGCCGGCAAGCTCTGAGAGCCATTCTCCATCATGACGCCTGAGCTGGTCATCTTCGACTGTGATGGCGTGCTGGTCGACAGCGAGGCGCTCTCCGTCTCGGCGCTGCTTGGCATGGTCAAACTTGCCGGCGGCAGCGTCAGTGAGGACGCCGCCTACGAGCATTTCCTCGGCAAGAGCATGAAAAGCGTGCGCGAGATCCTCGGCCGCGACTTCGGGCTCGATATCACCGACCTGCACCTGACCGAGATGCGCGTCGAATTGATGCGCAAATTCCGCGAGGAGCTGAAGCCGATCGCCGGCGTCAGGAAGATGCTGCCCAAGCTTGGGCTGCCGTACTGTGTCGCGTCCTCAGGCACGCTCGACCGCATCCGCTACGCGCTCGACGTCACCGGATTGCTTGGGCTGATGGAGCCGCATCTGTTCAGTGCCACCATGGTGGCCAAGGGAAAGCCGGCGCCGGATCTGTTCCTGCATGCCGCCGCCAGCATGCGGGCCCATCCGCGCAAATGCCTCGTCATCGAGGACAGCCCGGCCGGCATCGCTGCTGCGCGGGCGGCAGGGATGCGCGTGCTCGCCTTCACCGGCGGATCGCATGCCGGCAATCCCGCCTTGAAAGCGCGGCTTGCGTCGAGTGAACCGGACTTTATATTCGCTGACATGCTGCAATTGCCCGATCTGATTGCAGGCTTGGGAGCGAGAGACAGAGCATCTTGACGAAACAGTTCGTTTGCGCGGTCGATGTCGGCACCGGGAGCGCTCGCGCGGGCATTCTCGACACCAGTGGCACCTTGCTCGGCCGCGCCGAGCGGCCGATCGCCATGAACCAGCCGAAGCCCGATCACGCCGAGCATGATTCGCGCGATATCTGGTCGGCCGTCTGCACCGCCGTGCGCGCTGCCCGCGAAAAAGCCGGTGTCGAGCCTGAGGACATTGTCGGCATCTCCTTCGATGCCACCTGTTCGCTGGTGGTGCGCGACCGGCAAGGCAGCCAGCTCAGTGTCTCGGTCACGGGCGACAAGCGCTGGGACACCGTCGTCTGGCTCGACCACCGCGCCATCGCCGAGGCCGACGAATGCACGGCAAGCGGCCACGCCGTGCTGAATTACATCGGCGGCGTCATGTCGCCGGAAATGGCGACGCCGAAACTGATGTGGCTGAAGCGCAATTTGCCGGACACGTGGAATGAAGCCGGCTATTTATTCGACCTGACCGATTTCCTGACCTGGCAAGCGACGGGTTCGCTGGCCCGCTCGCAATGCACGCTGACCGCCAAATGGACCTATCTGGCGCATGAGGAGACAGGCTGGCGGCGCGACTTCTTCGAGCTCGTCGGCCTCGGCGATCTTTTCGAGCACGGCAGCCTGCCGGAAAAGGCCAGTCCCGTCGGCGCCGATATCGGTCGATTGACGGCGCAAGCGGCGGCCGAGCTTGGGCTGAGCGAGAAATGCCGGGTGGGCTCCGGCGTCATCGATGCCTATGCCGGCGCGCTTGGCGTGCTCGGCGGCTTTGCCGGCGACGAACAGGACATCGGCCGGCATTTGGCGCTGATCGCCGGCACGTCGAGCTGCGTCATGGCGATGTCACCGGATCCGCAGCCTTTCGCCGGCGTCTGGGGGCCGTATTACGGCGCGGCGCTGCCCAGGCTGTGGCTGTCGGAAGGCGGCCAGTCGGCGACCGGCGCCCTGCTCGACCACATCATCCGCTGGCACGGCGCCGGCGGCGAGCCGGATGCCGCCATGCATGCGAAGATCGCCAGGCGTGTCGCCGAGCTGCGCGCCATCGAGGGCGACAGCCTCGCCGCAAGGCTGCATGTGCTGCCCGACTTTCATGGCAACCGCTCACCGCTCGCCGATCCGCATGCCGTCGGCGTCGTCAGCGGGCTGACGCTGGATTCCTCCTTCGACAGCCTGTGCAAGCTCTATTGGCGCACCGCCGTCGGCATCGCGCTCGGCGTGCGCCACGTGCTGGAGGCACTGAACGAGAACGGCTATCTGATCGACACGCTGCACGTCACCGGCGGCCACACCAAGAACCCGCTGCTGATGGAACTCTACGCCGACGCCACCGGCTGCACGGTGATCGAGCCGCTGGCCGACGAGGCGGTGCTGCTCGGCACCGGCATGATCGCCGCCACCGCTGCCGGGCTGTTTCCCGACCTCAACGCCGCCTGTCTTGCCATGCAGCAAGGCGGCAGGACGCGCCCGTCGAACCCGAAATCATCAGGGCGTTTCGAGCGCGACTACAAGGTTTTCCTCGAGATGCACCGCCAGCGCCGGATGCTGGACGCGATCCGCTAGAGCATCGGGCCGGTCGCTGGCTCAATCCGTTCCCGTCCCTCCTCTCTTGCCTTCATGTCGCGTTTCGTCCAGAAGCTGACGCAAACGTGGCGAAACCGAAGGTTTTGCCGTTTGACATGCGGCTTCCGGCTCTGGCCGACGTGCCGTAGCTGGAAAGAGCGGAACAATGTCTGCGATCGAAGCCGGCGCTCGCGCGCCGGAAAATCTTTGGCGTCAGGAAATCAGGGCGACGCTGGCGCTCGCCTGGCCGATGGTGCTGACCAATCTCGGCCAGACCGCGATGACGGCCACCGACGTCATGATGATGGGTCGTCTGGGCCCGGATACGCTGGCCAGCGGCGCGCTTGGCGCCAACCTTTATTTCATGCCGCTGATCTTCGGCCTCGGCCTGATGCTGGCGACCTCGCCGATGATCGCTACCGAGCTCGGCCGCCGCCGCTATTCGGTGCGCGACCTGCGCCGCACCGTGCGCCAGGGCCTGTGGCTGGCGATCCTGATCTCGATCCCGATCTGGCTCGTGCTTTGGCACGGCGAGGGCATTCTATTGGCCATGGGCCAGGACCCGGTTCTGGCCCATCAGGCCGGCATCTATCTGCGCTGGCTCGAATGGGCGGTGCTGCCCTTCTACTTCTATATCGTGCTGCGCTCGTTCATCTCGGCGCTGGAACGGCCGGGCTGGGCGCTGGTCATCGTCTTCGTCGCCGTCGCCTGCAACGTCTTCTTCAACTGGGTGTTCATGTTCGGCAATCTCGGCGTGCCGGCAATGGGCATTGCCGGGTCGGGCCTTGCCACCTCGCTGTCCTCAGCGCTGATGTTCATCGGCATGGCTGCCGTGGTGATGCTGGAGAAGAAGTTCCGCCGCTACCGTCTGTTCGGCCGTTTCTGGCGCGCCGACTGGCCGCGCTTCAAGGGCCTGTTGCGGCTCGGCCTGCCGATTGCCGGCATCCTCGCCTTCGAGGTGACGATCTTCAATGCGGCGGCCCTGCTGATGGGCCTGATCGACGCGGATTCCCTGGCCGCGCACGCGATCGCCATCCAGATCGCCTCGATCTCCTTCATGGTGCCGCTCGGCCTCAACCAGGCGGTGACGGTGCGCGTCGGCCTTGCGCACGGCGCCGGCAATCCGGAAGGCGTCTCGCGCGCCGGCTGGACCGCCTTTGTCATCGGCGTCTCGTTCATGGCGCTGATGGGGCTGGTGATGATCCTGTGGCCGCATCCGCTGATCAGCGCCTTCATCGATCTGGGCAATCCGGCCAATGCCAGGGTGATCGAACTTGCCGTGTCGTTCCTGGTCTTCGCGGCGCTGTTCCAGGTCTTCGACGGCGCCCAGGCGGTGGCCGCCGGCATGCTGCGCGGCCTGCATGACACCAAGGTGCCGATGATCTATGCCGCGATCGGCTATTGGGGCGTCGGCCTGCCGCTCGGCGTGCTGCTCGCCTTCCATTTCGGCCTGCATGGCGTCGGCATCTGGATCGGCCTGTCGACGGGGCTGGCCGTGGTGGCCGCGCTGCTGCTGGCGCGCTGGCTGCGGCGCGACCGGTTGGCGCCGCCGCTCGCGTTCGGGCATTGAAACAGAACGGCCGATGGCCCGGCGGCTGTTGTCCTGTGGGCGTTGGCTCATTGAACAACGCCTTCACAACTCCGCGATAGAGGCGGTCAGAATGTCGGCGGCGTGTTGACCCAGAGGATACGGACCGTGGTCGAACCGATATTGCGGTAGCCGTGGCCGAGTTCGGAGTTGAAATAAAACGCGTCGCCTGCCTCGAGCGCCACCACGTTCGTCTCGACCAGCAACTCGACGGAACCTTCGAGCACGTAGCCGAATTCCTGTCCCTTGTGGCTGATCAACTCGAGGCTGCCGCCGCCGGCCTCGATCACGTGGACATTGATCTGCAGCAGATATTCCGGACCGGATGGCACCAATTGCTCGAGCACGACATGGTTGCCCGAGCGCCGATGTCCCGTCTCCATGTGCGGACGCTCGTTTTGCCGCAACACGAACACTTCCGAGGCATTGTGCTGCAGCGTGCCGAACATAGCGTTCATGTTGATGCCCAGCGCCTGCACCAGCCGGTGCAGAGCCGCCATCGAGGGCGTCGCGCGGTCGTTTTCGATCTTCGAGAGATAACCCTCTGTCAGCCCGATGCGGGCGCCGAGCTCTTCCAGGCTGAGGCCAAGCACCTGTCTGGCATGGCGCAGCTTGACGCCGATCCTCGGGGTTCCGTTTCTGTCGCGCATGTCAGGTCCGCGTCTTCATCCAGTCCGCCAGCTTCGCCAACAGAAAATCGACTTCCGCCTCGGTGTTATAATGGGCCAGCCCGATGCGGACGACGCCGTTGCGGTCCGCAAGCCCCAGCCGCTTGATTGGCTCCAAACCGTAATTGTGGCCATGCCAGAGATAGATGCCTTCCTTTGCCATCGCCTTGGCGATATCGGCGGGATCGGTTCCGTCAACGGTGATCGACACGGTAGGCACCCGGCGCGCCAGCGCCGCCACATCGGTTATACCCTGGACCAAGACGCCATCAATTCTGGACAATCCGGCAATCAGCCGTGCTGTCAGGACACGCTCATAACGGTCGGCGACTTCAATGCCGGCGACGATGCGCTCGCGCCGCGTCGCCTGCGGGTGGACGTTGCCGAAGGACTGTCCGAGCCAGGCATAGTGCTCGACGGCGCCAAGCACCCCGGCAAGCGCCTCGCGGCTTGTCGTCCCCGTCTCGAATTTTCCAGGTGGCGTGTTCGAAGCCGCGCGCACCTTGTAGGCGGTCAGCGCCTGCAGCAGATCGAACCGGCCCCACAACACCCCGTGATGCGGTCCGAAAAATTTGTAGGCCGAGCAAACCAGGAAATCACAGCCAATCTCCTGGACGTCGATCACTCCATGCGGCGCGAACTGCACCGCGTCGATATAGCTCAGCGCCCCGACCGCGCGTGCGCGCTGCGCGATCCGCTTCACGTCGTTGATCGTGCCGGTAACGTTGCTGGCATAGCCGACGGCGACCAGCTTGACCTCCTCGTCGATAGTGGCCTCCAGCGTCGACAGGTCGAGTTCGAACGTTTTTGGATCGAGGTCGATCCAGCGTACCTCAAGCCCGCGATCCTCCGCCAGCATCAGCCAGGGTGCGACGTTGGCGTCATGATCCATGCGCGTCAACACGATGGCGTCGCCGGCGTTCAGATCGCGGCCGATGGCGCGCGAGACGGCGAAAGTCAGCGTCGTCATGTTCTGGCCGAACACCACCTCACGCCGGTCCGCGGCATTGAAGAAATCGGCCATCGCCTGATGCGCGTCGTCGACCATCGCCTGGGCCGCGAGTGAGGTTTCGAAATAGCCACCAAGATTGGCGTTGGTCTCGATCATGGCACGCGTCATGCTCTCGATCGAACGGCTCGCCATCTGGGTTCCCGCGGGATTGTCGAAGAAAATCCGCTTCTTCGGCTCGGCACCTCTCGCCATCGCCGGAAAAGCATCGCGGACTGTGTCTATATCCATGTCTGAATTCCGTGTGTCTGGTGATCGTTGTGTGGCGGCCCCTAGACGCCGCCAGCTGCGGTTTCACGCGTTCAGCCGGCCGCTTCATGGATGGCGACAGCGCGAGCCGGGAAGCCGGATCCGGCCTTTGGCTTTGGCCAGCTTGCCATTATCAACGCGCCGGCGTCAGGCACCTTGTCGAGATTGGCCAGGAGCTCGATCTGCCAGCAGTCGCGGGACAGCACATAGTATTCCAGGCTTGCGTCACCCGCGGAAGTGGCGCGGCCGGGATCGGTGTCCATGCCCTCGTGCCCGATGGCAGCGACACCGCGGCGTTCCAAAAGTTCCTCCAGCACCGGCTTCGACCAGCCCGGCGCATGCGAGATACCGTCGGCCGACTTGTTCTGAAACGCCACGGGGTCTGGCCAGCGCGGCCACCACCCGGTGCGAAGCGCGACAAAACACTTTTCCGGGATACGGCCGTTCCGTGTCTCCCAGGCGGAAATGTCGTCGAGCGTCGGCGTCGCGTCGGGATCGGCGGCGACCCTGTCGCTGATGTCGAGGATGACCAACGGCAGAAGCATCTCCGCCACCGACAGTTGGTCGATCGAGCGGCCGCCGTCGATGAAGTGCACCGGCGGATCGACATGGGTGCCCCACTGTCCGACGAAGGCGTAGTGGTGGACCTGGAAGGCGTCGCCCTTCGAAAAATCGAGCAACGCACGGCGCTCCTCGTCCGGGAAGGCCGGGAAGTGCGGCTGGCCCGGATGAAACGCATGCGTCAGGTCGGTGAAGGTCGCGGCGGAGAGCCGCGACCTGTAGATGTCCCAAAGGGAACCCGGAGTGGACAAGATCACGGCTCCGCGACGAAGGTCGGTGCCGCTTCACTTGCAAGGACAAGCTTGCCGTCCTTGACACCGATGACCGAGACCGATTTGTCCGGCACCGAAATGCCCGGGCGGTAGGTGATCGTTCCGGTCACGCCGTCGAGCCCGGACGTAGCGGCCAGCGCGTCACGGATCTTGGCCGGATCCGGCGCACCGGCACGCTTGATCGCGTCGGTCATCAGCTTGACCGAATCGTAGCCGAGCGCAGCGAACGCGTTCTCCGGGGCATTGCCGGCCGACTTGGTGTAGGCGTCGATGAAGGCCTGCACCTTCGGGGTGGCGCCCTCACCGATATAGGCATGGGTGGTGAAGTAGGTGTCCTTGGCCGCGTCGCCGCCGACCTGGATCAGCAAGGGCGTGTCGTAACCGTCGCCGCCGACCACCGGCAGGTTGATGCCGGCCTGGCGCATCTGCTTCAAGATCAGGCCGATTTCCTCGGCATTCGACGAGGCATAGACGAAGTCGGGCTGCGGTGACAGCGCCTTCAGTTTGGCGATCTGCGCGGTAAAGGTCTTGTCGCCGATCTTGTAGGTGTCGCGCTCCAAGATCTTGCCCCCGCCATGCTCGTAGGCGGTGACGAAGTAGTCCGACAGCAGCGTTGTGTATTCGGTGCCGATGTCGGTCAGCAGGTAGGCGGTCTTGCCGTTCAGCTTGTTCAGCGCAAATTCCGCGCCAACCGCAGCCTGAACGTTGTCGCCGAAGGCGGCGAGGAAGATCTCGTTGCCGAGCTGGCTCGGCAATTTCGGCGAGGTCGCGCCGGGCGTGATGAACGGGATCTGCGCCTTCTGGACCTGCGGTCCGATGGCCAGCACCGAATCGGAATCGGCGAAGCCGATGATGCCGACGACCTTGTCGCTGTCGATCAACTGGCTGGCGACGGTCGAGATCGTCGTCGAATCGCTCTTGGAGTCGTAGATCACCAGTTCTATCTGTTGGCCGAGCACGCCGCCGGCGGCGTTGATTTCGCTTGCCGCCAGCTTGGCGCCATTCAGCATCGGACCGTCGAGCGAGGCCTGAATGCCGGTCAGGTTTGCCGGATAGCCGATCTTGATCGTGTCGGCAGCAAGTGCCGTGCTGGCCGAGGCAAGCGCGAAGAATGCGCCCAGTCCTAGGCCGATGGTGTCGCGTCGAGTGAGTTTGATCATCGTTTTCGTTCCTCTGTCTGGTTCACCGTTGCCGATCTTTGGGTTAATCCGAACGTAAGTTCCCGGTCCCCCATGATCCCCTTCGGCCGGAAGATCATGACTAGAATGAAGATGAAGCCAAGCACGATCTGGCTGGCGCCAAACAGGGCCGGCACCGCGAAATCGCCGATCGTGAAGCCGCGTTCGACCGAGCGCAGGACCTCCGACAACAGCGAAACGCAGATGACGCCAACCACCGCGCCGGTCAGGGAGCCCATGCCGCCTAGCACCAGCATTGTGATCAGGCTCATGGTCAGCGCGAAGTAAAAGGTGTTCGGCGAAAACGAGCCGAGATAATGTGCGTAGAGCGACCCGCCGACGCCTGAGAAGAACGCGCCGATGACGAAGGCGATCAGTCTGGTCCGCAACACGCCGATGCCGACAGCGCTGGCCGCGATTGTGTCGTCGCGCACCGCCTTCATGGCGCGCCCGAAAGGCGAATAGACCAGGCGCGCCAGAACGAACACCGTGATGGCGAGCCAACCCATCACCCAGGGCAACGTCGTCTCCAGCGGCACACCGGTGAAAGTGCGGGCGCCTCGGGTGAAATCCGACGCATTGATCAGCACCACGTTGACGATAATCAAGAATCCCATCGTCGCCACCGAAACGAAATAGCCCGACAGGCGCATCAAGGGATAACCGACGACCACGGCAAGCAGCGCCGTCAGAAGACCTGCCACCAGCGTCGCCGGCAGGAAGGGGAGGCTGAAAGCATGCAGAAACGCCGGCAGATGCGGCAGCAGTGCCATCTTCTGCTGTACGGGAATCGACAGTATCCCCGATATATACGCGCCGGCGCCGATGAAGCCGACATGACCGAGCGAAAACACGCCCGTAAAACCGTTGCTCAGCGACAGCGCCAGCACCAGGATTGCATTCAGCGCGATCAGCAGGATAATCCGGACGAAATAGTCGCTCAGCACGTGCGGCGCACCGAAAGCGACAGCTGCTCCCGCCACCAGGGCGACGAGGACGAGGAGTGTGATCCGCGCTTCCCGGCTCACAGCTTTATCTCCCGGTTTGGCTGGAGCAGCCCGCCCGGGCGCACCAGGAGAAAGGCGATCAGCACGGCAAAGACGATTGCGTCGCGATAGGACGAGACGCTGCTCGGCAGGAATGCGACGATGAAGATCTCCAGCGCGCCCAATATGTAGCCGCCCACCAGGGCGCCCGCGATCGACCCGAAGCCGCCGATGATCGCCGCCACGAAAGCCTTCAGGAGCGGCGTGAAGCCCATCTGCGGCTGCACCACGCCGGCCTGTGCCGCCCACAAAATGCCGGCAAGGCCGGCATAGGCGGATGCGACGATGAAGGCGACGATGATCAGCCGGTTGACGTTGAGTCCGACAAGGTGTGCCGCCGACATGTCCTCGGCTGCGGCGCGCATGCCGAGCCCGGTCGTGGTGCGCGTGATGAACCAGCCGAGGAGCAGCAGCGACACGAAGGTCAGCGCGATGGTCAGGAGATTGATGCTAGTGAAGGTGATGGCGCCGTTCGACATTTCCCAGGAGGTGTTGAGAATATCGGGGAGTGGAAAATTGCGCGGCGAGGAGGTGAACACCAGGATTCCGACGTTCTCGATGATGTAGGTGACGGCGAGGCTGGTGAGCAGTCGCGCAACGTCGGGCGCGTCGCGGATCGGACGATAGGCGATGCGTTCGATGAGGAAGCCCGCGACGGCCGCCGCGGCGATGCCGCAGATCACCGCGACAGGGAACGGAACGCCGATCCCGACCAGCAGAGCTACCCCGAAGGCGCCCACCATCATTACGTCGCCATGCGCGAAATTGGTAAGCTTGAGGACGCCGAAGACGATCGACAGGCCGACCGCCACCAGCGCGTAGAGGCTGCCGAGGCTCACCGCGTTGACGATCTGCTGCAGGATATAGTCCAGCTGGGTCATGTTGCCGCCCCGAGATATGCCTGCGCCACGCGTTCGCTGTCGCGCAGTTCCGCGGACCGGCCCGACAGCGCCACCTGACCCGTGCGCAGCACATAGGCACGGTCGGCGAGGTCCAGCGCCAGCGTGATGTTCTGTTCCACCAGCAGCATCGTCATGCCCTGGCGCTTCAGTTCGGCAAGCGCGCTGAAGATGTGGCGCACCAGCAGCGGCGCAACGCCGAGCGAAGGCTCGTCGAGCAGCAGCAGGCGCGGCGCCGCCATCAGCGCGCGCGCCAGAGCAAGCTGCTGCTGTTCGCCGCCCGACAGCGTGCCGGCCAGTTGCTTCAGCCGCTGCTTGAGAATCGGGAACAGCATGAACATGCGCTCGCTATCTCTGACGATGGCCTCCTTGTCGGTGCGGGTGCAGGCGCCGAGCCGCAGATTGTCGGCCACCGTCAGGCCGCCGAACAGGCGCCTGCCCTCCGGGCTCTGCGCGATGCCCAGAGTTACGATACGCGACGGAGCGATACCTCCGATCGGCTTGCCATCGAAGATGATCTTGCCGCCGCGCGGCCGCGACAGGCCGGAAATGGTGCGCAAGGTCGTGCTCTTGCCGGCGCCGTTGGCCCCCACCAACGCCACCACCTCGCCGGCATGGACGTCGAGCGAAATGCCCTTCAGCGCACGCACCGCGCCGAAATTGACCTCGAGGTTCTCGACGCTGAGCAGAACGGGGCTAGGCGTGGCCAAGATACGCCTCCCGCACTTTCGGGTGTTCGCGTACCTGCTCCGGTGTTCCGACGCAGATCACCTCGCCGGTCGCCAGCACCTGGATGCGTTCGCACAGCGCCATGATCAGGTCCATGTCGTGCTCGACAACGACCACCGTTACGCCGTAGCGGTCACGGATCGTCCGAATCAGCGCCGCCAACACCTTGGTCTCGTTGGAATCAAGCCCGGCTGCGGGCTCATCGAGCAGCAGCAGCTGCGGGCTGGTCGCCAACGCACGCGCAATCTCCAGCCGCCGCTGATCGCCGTAGGGAAGATCCGCGGCGACCCTGCCGGCCTGATCTGTCAGGCCCATGAGGTCGAGGAGTTCGTCGGCCTGCTGCCGCGTCGCGGCCACCCGCTCGCGATAGCGCTGACCGCGCAGCACGGTATCGGCGGGCCCGACAGGATGGCGCAGCTGCGCCGCCGTCAGCACGTTCTGTGCGACACTGAGGCTGCCGAATAGGCGAGAACCCTGGAAGGTGCGGGCGATGCCCATCGCGACGATCTGCGATGTGCGCAGGCCGACGATCGAACGGCCCTCCATCTCGATGCTACCGGAATTCGGCTGGGAGAAGCCGGTGATCAGGTTGAAAAGCGTGCTCTTGCCCGAGCCATTCGGCCCGATTACCCCAACGATTTCAGCTTCGTGCAGCTCGATGGAATGATCCCGCAGGGCAACCAGCCCTCGAAAGGCTTTTGTCAGCCCAACCGTCTTCAACAGCACTCGACTCGACTGTCTATCCACGCGCCGGTTTGCCCCTGTCCGCCCTCGCCGCCCCGTTCGGCCCGGTCAAGCATCAAATGGACAATTCGAACGGCAAGATGTCAAGGCCTATTCCTAGCAGGAAAGCTATATGCCTGCCTCGGCTCGACCGTTGCCGCGACAGCACCGGCATCGATGCAGCTCCCGCACTGGGTTTCCTGGCTTGCAGTCCAGCGCCGGCGCTCGCTTCCCGACCCTCCGCGCATACTGCGCAGGCGGAAGGCACGCGACGAAAAAGATCAGCGCGACCGGCCCGTAACCTTGGCCGTCCTCGGACCGCGCTTCTGCTAGCTTGTTATCTGTTCGGCGACAGCTTCTTCGAGGCCGGCTGCGGCCTGGGCGGCGAGACCGCGCGCCGCCGCCTGTGAATCGTAAAACTCCTCGAGCGCATGAACCCTGCCCCACCGTAGCGTGAACACGTGGAGACCATGGTTGACGTAGGACGTATCGCCGTTGAGCAGGGTTGCGGCGCCATCCCACTGGGCAAACACGGTGGTATGCCACGGCCAGCCCTTCACCCAGACGTGGTTGACCGTGAGATGGAGAGTGGGCAGAACACGGCCGAGGCGCTCGAACCACCGGCGCAGGGCTTGCTTGTCGTGGCGCTCCCCACCAAGCGCGTGGGCGCCACCAACCCGGTGATGGACATGCGGCGCGATGGCCTTCACCGCCGCGTCCCAGCGATGGTTGTTAACGTCGTCGAAGCTCTGCCGGATCGATTTCTCGACAAAATAGCTGTAAAGCATGTGACCTCTCCAGGCTCATTGGGATGGCGTGATCGGACGCGAGAGCCCCGGCCAGCATCGCGCGGCCGCGGCCTGCGCGCCAGGTCAGGGCGTTGTCGCATCGGCTCGCAGGGATGTGCCGGTCCCGGTCGAGACCGTCACTTCCTTACCGGACCTTGAGAACGCGTAGAGCGAGCCCGGGTGGCCCGGTATGGAAAACGCCACGGCGTCACTGTTGGCGAGGCCCATGACGAACCGCAGCGGATCACCCCCGGTCTTCGGTGCGAAAGTGGCGGTGACCTCAAGCAGGTCGCCGCGCGGAACGTAGTAGGCCACCATGTCCAGGTGTCCCTGGTGCAGGCTGCCGCCTTCGATCGGGCGTCCGATGGTGGCTTCCTCGGCGAGAGCCGGGGTTGCAAGAAACAGCGCCGCCAGGAGCGAGGCGCTCAGGGTTTTGCGGATCATCTCATTTGTCCTTTTTTAGATTGCGTTCACCCTCTATACAGGGTATAGATTACGAATGCAATCTAAAAAAGGAGATGACGATGCGTGTGAGTCGCACTCAGGCCGCGGAAAACCGCGAGACCGTGATCAATGTGGCAAGCCGGCTTTTTCGGGAGCGCGGCTTTGACGGCATCGGCCTCAAGGATCTGATGAAGGGTGCCGGGCTGACCCAGGGCGCCTTTTACAAGCAATTCGAGTCGAAGGACGATTTGGCGGCGCTGGCGTCCAGGCGGGCGATGGAAAGCGCCACCCACAAATGGTCAGCCGCGACCGCGGCACATCCTGGGAACCCGCTCTACGGGGTGATCTCATTCTACCTCAGCATGGACCATCGCGAGGAAAAGATGGACGGCTGCCCGGTCGTTGCGCTCGGTTCGGATGCAGCCAGGCAGGGTGCCGAGGTGAAGGCGTCATTCGAAGACGGCATCAAGGCGTACCTTGAGATGCTCGGCGGTTGGGTTGGCGAGGGCGACAGCGAAAAGACCGGAAAAAAGGCAATGGCCGTTCTCTCGACGATGGTCGGCGCGGTCGTGCTCTCGCGGGTCGTCAACGATCCCGACCTTGCGCGGGCTTTTCTTGATGCGGCGGCCGATCAGGTTCGCGAAGCAGTCGCCACTTGAACGGCGCGAGCAGCGCCGCCGGCACACCAAGGGCAGGAGAGCAGATGCAACGGATTGTCGTCACGGGCATGGGAGCGGTCACGCCCCTGGCCGCCAATGTCGAAGCGTCCTGGTCACGCCTGCTTGCCGGCCGGTCCGGCGTTCGCAGGCTTCCGGACGATGTGGTGGGAGAGCTGCCGGTTAAGATTGGCGGCGTGGTTCCCTCCCTGGGCGAAGATCCGGAGGCCGGTTTCGATGCCGATGCCGTCCTGTCCGCGAAGGATCAGCGCAAGGTGGACCGGTTCATTCTGTTTGGACTGGCGGCGGCGGAAGAGGCGCTTGCGCAGGCGCAATGGAAGCCTGCGCTGGAAACGGAGCGCCTGCGCACGGCCACGATCATCGCTTCAGGAATCGGCGGGTTCCCCGCCATCACCGAGGCGGTGCGCACGGTGGACCTGCGTGGCGCCCGCCGCCTGTCTCCCTTTACGGTGCCGTCCTTCCTGGTGAACCTCGCGGCGGGCCACATCTCGATCCGTCGTGGTTTCAAAGGTCCACTCGGCGCACCGGTGACGGCATGTGCGGCGGGCATCCAGGCGATCGGCGACGCCGCCCGCCTGATCCGCGCCAACGAAGCCGACATCGCCGTATGCGGCGGAACGGAAGCGTGCATCAACACCGTCAGTCTCGGCGGGTTCGCCGCGGCTCGCTCTCTTTCAACCGGCTTCAATTGGGCGCCGGCTCAAGCCTCGCGCCCTTTCGACACATCGCGGGACGGCTTCGTCATGGGCGAAGGGGCCGGCGTGCTGGTCATCGAGGCGTTGAGCCACGCGTTGGCGCGCGGCGCAAAGCCGTTGGCTGAGCTCGTCGGCTACGGCACGACCGCGGATGCCCACCACGTCACCTCCGGGCCGGAGGACGGCGACGGCGCGCGCCGGGCCATGCAGATCGCGATTGCCCAGGCAGGGATTTCGCCACGCGAGGTTCGTCATCTCAATGCGCATGCGACCTCCACGTCAGTCGGCGACCTGGGTGAGATCGAAGCGATCAAGAGCGTGTTCGGGCGCGATTTCGCGATAGCTGTCAGTGCGACGAAATCGGCGACCGGACATTTGCTCGGAGCGGCCGGCGGGCTTGGTGCGATCTTCGCAATCCTGGCGCTCAGGGATCAGATTGCTCCGCCAACCCTCAACCTGGGCGAGGCCGATCCGGCCGGCGACGGCATCGACTTCGTCGCAAACGCGCCCCGGCCGATGGAGATGGAGTACGCGATCTCCAATGGCTTCGGCTTTGGCGGCGTGAATGCCAGCGCCCTGTTCAGACGCTGGAACTAACCTGTGGCCAGACGCGAGCGCCAGACGCAGTCATGACCAACGCCCTTTGCCCCGGCCCCTCATGCTTTTCCCAATCCAATCCAACGCAAAGAAGGATATGATTTCCATGAACAAGACCAATCCTGGCGTCGCCCTGGTGACAGGGGCATCTTCCGGCATCGGGCGCGCTACCGCCGACGCCTTGCTGGGCGCCGGCTTTCGTCTTCGGAACCAGCCGTCGCACGGCCTCCCAGCAATCCGCCGGCGTGACCATGCTGACCTGCGACGTGACCGACGACGCGTCCGTTGCGACAATGGTCGATGACGTTCTGGCCAAGGCCGGACGCATCGACCTGCTTGTCAACAATGCCGGTATGGGCCTGTTTGGCGGCGCGGAGGAGTCCTCGACCGCCCAGGCCAAGGCGCTGTTCGACGTGAACGTCTTCGGCGTCTTGCGCGTGACCAACGCGGTGCTGCCGGCAATGCGAAGCCAAGGGAAGGGCAGAATCGTGAATTTGAGTTCGGTGCAGGGGTTCATCCCCGCTCCCTATTTCGCGCTTTACTCAGCGACCAAATTGCCATCGAGGGGTATTCCGAGTCGCTCGATCACGAATTGCGCCCGTTCGGCATCCGCGTTTCGCTGGTGGAGCCCGCCTATACCCGAACGGCATTCGAGGACAATCTTGCCGCCCCCGACCGGTCGCTCGAAATCTACGACTCCGCGCGCGCCGGGATGACTGTATCCGTGCGGAAATCGATGGAGAAAGGCGATGCGCCCGAAGTGGTCGCCAACACCGTTTTGGCCGCGGCGACAGATCCCGCGCCGAAGAAGCGCTATGCGGCGGGAAAAATGGCGCGCCAGGTCAGTTTCCTGCGCCGTTTCGTCCCCGCGTCCGCATTCGACAAGAGCCTGCGCAAGCAGCTTGGGCTGCCGGCCTGAAATCGAGCGCTAACCGCAAGGACATCTGCCTTGGCGCGTCAGCGGGCAGCCGCCTGTTTCTCGAGCCTGCGGGCGTATTGCGTCAGCGGAAAGCACATGACGAAGAAGATCAGAGCCACCAGCCCGTAGACCTTGAACGGTTCGAAGGTCGCATTGTTGATGGCGTTGGAGGTACGCACCAGTTCCTCGAAGCCGATGATCGAGGTCAGCGCGGTCGATTTGATCAGCTGAACCAGGAAGCCGACGGTGGGTGCGCGGGTGATCGAAAAGGCCTGCGGCAGGATGATCAGCCTCAGCTCCTGCAGATAGTGCAGGCCAAGGCTGGCGCCGGCGTCCCATTGGCCGAGGGGTAGCGCCGCGACGCCCGAGCGCCAGATTTCGGCGAGATAGGCGCTGGCGAAGAAGGTGAGGCCGAGCGCCGCCGCCGTCCACGGTTCGATGCGCAGGCCGAGCATCGGCAGGCCGAAGAACATCAGGAACAGCTGCATCAAGAGCGGCGTTCCCTGGAACAGGGCGATGTAGCCGGAAGCAACACGCCTGCTCCACTTGTCCTTGGCGATCCTGAAGAACAGCACGACCAGGCCGACGATGCCGCCGCCGATGAAGGCGGCCAGCGATAGCAGCACCGTCCAGCGGGCGGCGAGCAGCAGGTTGCGTACGATGTCCCAGAAGGTGAACTCGATCATGACACGCCGGCTCCGAGCGCACGGCGCCCGCCTGACACCAGCAGCCGGCGCAAGGCCATCGACAGAGCGAGATAGACCAGCGTCACGACGAAATAGGTCTCGAAAGAGCGGAAGGTGCGTGCCTGCAGCATGTCGGCCTCGTAGGTCAGCTCGCGCACGGCGATCTGCGACACCACGGCCGACTCCAGCATCATGATGACGATCTGGCTGGTCAGCGCGGGATAGATGATCTTGAGTGCCTGCGGCAGCACGATCTTGATGAAGACCTGGCGTGGCCGCAAGCCCAATGCGAGCGCTGCTTCCGTCTGCCCGCCAGGCACGGCGTCAAGCCCGGCGCCGACGATCTCGATGGTGTAGGCCGCCATGTTGAGCGTCATTGCCAGCATGGCGGCCAGGAGCGGGTCGAGCCGGATGCCGAGGCTGGGCAGCCCGAAGAAGATGAAAAACAGCTGCACCAGGAACGGCGTGTTGCGCATCACCTCGACGTAACAGGCGATTGCCCGCTTGAGCAGAACCGGGCCGTTTCGTCGCCCCGCGGCACCCAGGATGCTGAGCAGCGTTCCGGCAAGCGTGGTCACGGCGATCAGCAGGATCGTCGTGGCCGCGCCGTGCGCGATGTCGCCCAGAGCATCCGGGAGCCAGGCAAAGGCCACGGAAACTCAATCCTTGAGGTTTTCGGGATTGAGCGGCGTCTTCAGCCAGGCTTTCGAGCTTTCGTCCAGCTTGCCGTCGGCCAGCATCTTGGCGACCGCATCGTTGACGGCCTTCTTCAGGCCGTCCTCGTTCTTGTTGAGGCCGATATGCGAAGGCGAGGTCAGAAGCTGGAACTTCTGCTCCGGCTTCAGCGCATCCTGCTTGGCCAGCACCTGCGCGCCGACATCGTTGCCGACGACCATCAGCTGCGTCTGGCCGGAGATGAAGGCCTGGATCACCGAATTGTAGTTGTCGAAGCGCTTGATGTCGGCCGACGCCGGTGCTGCCTCGGTGAGCGAGGTGTCTTCCAGCGTGCCACGATTGACGGCGATCGACTTGTCGGCGAGGTCTTCCTTGCCCTTGACCGTCAGTGCCGCCGGACCGATCACGGCGATGTAGTAGGGCGCGTAGGCGGCGGCAAAGTCGATGACCTGTTCGCGTTCCTTCGAGTAGCCGACGCTCATCAGGATGTCGACGCGCTTGTCGTTCAGATACGGGATGCGGTTCTGGCCGGTGACGGCGACGGGATTGAGCTTCACCTTGAGCGTGTCGGCAATGTATTGCGCGACGTCCATGTCATAGCCCTTGAGGCTCATGTCGGCGCTGGCCGAGGAGAAGGGCGGAAAGTCGGCGAAGACTCCGACATTGATGGTGCCGGCCTTGGTGATGTCCGCCAGTGCATCGGCGCTGGCGGCCTGAATCGACAGGCCGAAGCCGGCCGTGCCGAGCATCAGCACGGCGGCGATGGCTGAAAATGTCTTGCGGATTGTCATTGTTATTCCCCTGTCTGGACGCTTTGTTTGACACGACCGCCGGCTCCAGCGCGGCGGCCGCCTTTGCTTTTCTGAAAGTCAGGCGCCCTTGCCTGTGATCGCCGGGCTGAACACCATCAGGCTCAGGATCTCGAACAGTACCTGTGCCGCGGCGTGCGCCGTGTTGGTGGTCGAGTCGTATTGCGGTGCCACCTCGACGACGTCGCCGCCGACGATGTTGAGACCTTTCAAGCCGCGCAGCAGTTCGAGCACCTCGCGCGTCGTCAGNGTGCGCCGTGTTGGTGGTCGAGTCGTATTGCGGTGCCACCTCGACGACGTCGCCGCCGACGATGTTGAGACCCTTGAGGCCGCGCAGCAGTTCGAGCACCTCGCGTGTCGTCAGCCCGCCGACCTCAGGCGTGCCGGTGCCCGGCGCGAAGGCCGGATCGACGCTGTCGATGTCGAAGGAGACATAGGTCGGGCCGTCGCCGACTATTCTGCGCGCCTTCTCGATGATGGCCGGAATGCCGAGACCGGTCACCTCCTCGGCATGCACCACGGTCATGCCGGACTCGTAGGTGAATTCCCACAGATATTCGGCCGAGCCGCGGATGCCGATCTGGATCGTGCGCGTCGGGTCGAGCACGCCGTCAAGCACCGCGTTGCGGAACGGGCCGCCATGGTGGAACTTGGTCATGTCGAACAGGCCACTGGTGTCGCAGTGGGCGTCGATATGGATCAACCCGACCGGAGCTTTCTTCCCGACGGCCTTCAGGATCGGATGGCTGATCGAATGGTCGCCGCCGATCGAAAGCGGGATGACGCCGGCATCGACGATCTGGTTGGTGCGGCGCTCGATATCCTCATGGCTGGTCTCCAGCCGGTAGCGGCTGCGGAACGGCGTGTCGCCGATGTCGGCGACCCGGAGCTCATGTGTGGGCGCGCATTCCAGCACGTGGTTGTAAGGGCCGATGCGCTCGATGGCACGCAGCGCTCGCGGCCCGAAGCGCGAGCCTGGTCTGTTGGTGACGCCGAGATCCATCGGCACTCCGATCATCGCTACCTGAAGGTCGCCGAAATCCGGATTGTCGGCCGATATTTCCCGGTAGGGCGCGGCGAGGAAGGTCGGGATGCCTGAATAGGGCGCCAGCCGCGTGCCGCTTTTGGAGAATATCTTGTCGGCGACCTTGCGGAATTTCGGGTCGAACATCTCGCCGCCATGGCTTTCACAATATTTGCGACGCAACGCGTCGAGCTTGCCGCGATCGTATCCCATGTCCGCTCCTCCTGGGCTGATACAGTGCCGACGCGGGTGACGCCTGCGAACCGACCGTCATCCGGCCGGGCCGCTGTCCCGCTGGCTGCCTGCAGATTTCACGTCTTGATGCTGTTCCAGGCTCAGTGTCTGGCAGCGGCATTGAAAAATCAATTGATATTGTTAGGGTGTTTTCTGTGAGAAAATCTCACAATAAAGTTGATACCCATGACCAAGCGCCTGCCACCGCTTAATCCGCTGCGCGCCTTCGAGGCAACGGCCCGGCATGGCTCGCTGACCAAGGCGGCCAATGAGCTGAATGTCACGCATGGCGCCGTCAGCCACCAGATCAAGGCGCTCGAGCAGTCGCTCAGTGTCAAGCTGTTCGAGCGGGTCGGTCAGCGGGTCAAACTGACACCGCATGGCGCGGAGCTTCTGCCGGCAGTGTCGACCGCCTTCGACGGCATCGCGGCCGCCACCCAGCGCATGACAAGGCCGGCGAGCAGCGGCACACTTTCGGTCTCCTGCGTGCCGGCGCTTCTGTTGTTGTGGATGACACCGCGGCTCGGCAGTTTCATGGCGCAATATCCCGACATAAGGCTGACGCTTATTCCTTCCAACGATCCCAAGGATTTGCGGGCGCCCACCATCGATGTCTGCGTGCATTATGGCGACGGCAGCTGGACCGATTGCTGGATGCGCAAATGGTCGGGCCTCGAACTGTTTCCCGTGGTCAGCCCGACACTGATCAACAACCGCCCGATCCGCAGCGTCAGGGACCTTGCCGACCATGTCTTCCTGCATGGCGACGACGGTCGCGAATGGCACACCTGGCTGGCGGCGGCCGATGCGCTGGACCTGGAGCGGGGTCGCCGCCATCACCTCGGCGATGCGCGTATGGCGACCGAGGCGGCGGTGCACGGCCATGGCGTGGCGTTGGGCGACTCCGTGACGGCAAGCGCGCTGCTGGCCAGGGGCATGCTGGTCGCGCCGTTCAGCCTGTCGGTGCCGGCGGTCGACGATTTCTATGTCGTCTGCCGCAACGAGATGCGGGCGACACCGATCGTGCAGGTGTTCATCGACTGGCTGTTCGCCGAGAAGGCCGGGGATGACGGGCGCGCCGACGCCCCGGTGGCCGGCCGCATCGTCAGCCGCCGCAAGCGTCCGGCGCTCAGGGTGATGGGCGGCAAATCCGCAAACTGATGCCAGGCTCTGCGCCACAGCGTGCAGGCAGCTCTTTTTGTCGGGCCAGCCTGAAAGCGGGCAGCGTTCTGGCCGATTCGATGCTATGAGGCCTGTCGCGATTGTGGATGGCAGGCAGCGAAGGCGGTGTTGAAACATGGCTAAGACCGATATTGCGCGGCGCGTCTACAACCACACCTGGAAGCTCGATCCGATCGTGCGTAGCCTGCTCGACACGGATTTCTACAAGCTTCTGATGCTGCAGATGATCTGGGGCATGTACCCCAAGGTCAACACCACCTTCTCGCTGATCAACCGCTCGACCTCGGTGCGCCTTGCTGACGAGATCGACGAGGGCGAATTGCGCGAACAGCTCGACCATGCCCGCACGCTGCGCTTCTCCAAAAAGGAGATGATCTGGCTCGGCGGTAACAATTTCTATGGCCGCAAGCAGATCTTCGAGCCGGAGTTCCTCGCCTGGCTGGAAGGCTTCCGGCTGCCCGAGTATGAGCTGTCAAAGCGCGACGGGCAGTATGAGCTGACCTTCAGCGGGCCGTGGATGTACACCACGCTGTGGGAAATCCCGGCGCTCGCCATCATCAATGAACTTCGATCGCGCGCGGCGATGCGGGCGTTCGGGCCTTTCGCGCTCGACGTGCTCTATGCCCGCGCCAAGTCCAAGATGTGGGCCAAGACCGAGCGGCTGAAGGCGCTGCCCGGCATCCGCATCTCGGACTTCGGCACGCGCCGGCGCCATTCCTTCCTGTGGCAGCGCTGGTGTGTCGAGGCGCTGAAGGAAGGCATCGGCGAGGCGTTCACCGGCACTTCCAACGTGCTGCTGGCCATGGACAACGACCTCGAAGCGCTCGGCACCAATGCACATGAGCTGCCTATGGTGTTCGCCGCGCTTGCCGACTCGGAAAAAGAACTGAGACAGTCGCCCTACAAGGTGCTGCAGGACTGGCAGCGCTACTATGGCGGCAACCTTTTGATCGTGCTGCCCGATGCGTTCGGCACCGCCTCCTTCCTGCGCGACGCGCCGGACTGGGTGGCCGACTGGACGGGTTTCCGCCCCGACAGCGCACCGCCGATCGAGGGCGGCGAAAAGATTCTCGCCTGGTGGCGCGACAAGGGCAAGGATCCCAAGCAGAAGCTGTTGATCTTCTCCGACGGGCTCGAGGTCGAGACGATCGAGGAGACCTATCGCCACTTCAAGGGCAAGGTGCGTATGTCCTTCGGCTGGGGCACCAATCTGACCAATGATTTCGAAGGCTGCGCGCCGACGGAAACCGACAGCCTCGACGCCATATCGCTGGTTTGCAAGGTCACCGAGGCCAATGGCAGACCAGCGGTCAAGCTTTCCGACAATCCGGCCAAGGCGACCGGCGATGTGAAAGAGATCGAGCGGTATCTCAGTATCTTTGGCGAGAAGGACCGCGTGGAGCAATTGGTCAAGGTGTGAGGGGTGATGGGACTCCTGGCATCGCCTGCAAAGATGGAATCTCGGATAGCTTGAGTTCCCGCACACCCCCCTCTGTCCTGCCGGACATCTCCCCCGCAAGGGGGGAGATTGGCCGCTTCGACCAGTCCGCCTTTTTCTCCGAAGTTGAAGATTGGCGAAAGCCTGGGCGACATCCGATCTCCCCCCTTGCGGGGGAGATGGCCGGTAGGCCAGAGGGGGGTGTGAAGGATCGCGGCGGCGAAGGTTATCGCCTCTTGATCACAAGCTTCATTTGCTTATTCGTATCCCTCCCCACCCCCGCCTTCGCGCACGCCTCCGATCGTGGCCATGTCCTGCTCCTGCCGACCGGCTACTATCTGGTCGGCGGCGCCTTCGCCGTGGCCATCAGCTTCCTCGTGCTGGCGCTGCTGCCTGCGGATTTGCTCGACCGTTTCTGGCGCCGGCGCCTGCCGTTGTTTGCCCTCAGAGACGCCACCCGCGCCGCCATCAGCCTGCTATCCTTCGCCGGCTTTGCAATTCTCATCGCCGCCGGCTTTTTCGGCAGCCGCGACCCACTTTCCAATCCTCTGCCACTGGTGATCTGGACCCTGTTGTGGGCCGGTGTCACGCTGCTGCAGGGTGTCTTCGGCGACCTCTGGTCATGGCTGAACCCCTGGTATGGACCATGGCGTCTCGCCTCGCGCCTGTTCGGGACCGGGGATCACGGAGCATGGCGCCTGCCCCGATGGGTCGGCTGCTGGCCGGCTGCCATCCTGTTCTTCGCCTTCGCCTGGTTCGAACTCATCGATCCCGCGCCCGACGATCCGGCACGGCTGGCTTTTGCCGCCGGCCTATATTGGCTGTTCTCTTTCCTCGCCATGCTGGCGTTCGGCTATCGCGGCTGGAGCCGCAGCGGTGAATTCCTGACGGTTTTCTTCTCGATGGTGGCGCGCTTCGCCGTGGCCGAACGCAACCAAGACGGCCGGCTTGCACTTTGCTGGCCCGGCGCCAAGCTGCTGGCCGCGGAGCCCTTGCCGGCCAGCGGCATAGCTTTCCTGCTGCTAGCCCTGTCGTCGGTATCCTTCGACGGCCTGTCGAAGACCTTCTTCTGGCTCGGCCTGTTCGGCATCAACCCGCTCGAATTTCCCGGCCGCACCGCGCTGATCGGCAGCGGCACTTTCGGGCTGATCCTGACATTCGCGCTGCTGGCGGCGGTGTTCCTGCTTGCCGTCCGGCTCGGCCAGCGTCTTGCCGGCAGCGATCACACCCTCGCCCAGGCGGCCGGCGTGCTGGTGTGGTCGATCGTGCCGATCGCGCTCGCCTATCACGTTGCGCATTATCTGATGGCGCTGCTCGTCGACGGCCAATATGCGCTTGCGGCACTTTCCGATCCGTTCGCGATGGGCTGGAACCTGTTCGGCACCGCCGACATGCAGATCGAGGCCGGCATCGTTGCGGGGGCGGACTCTGCGTGGTGGCTGTGGAATATCCAGGCCGGCGCCATCATCCTGGGCCATGTGCTCGCCGTCCTCGTCGCTCACGGCTTCGCCTGGCGCCTGCACCCACAGCCCTCCCGCGCGGCACTCAGCCAGTTCCCTCTCACCTTGCTGATGATCGCCTACACCGTCTTCGGCCTCTGGTTGCTTGCCACGCCGACGGTCGGATGAGAAAAGGCGACCAGCATGCCTTGGGGGGAAAGCCCGCTTGCCACGTCGGGGCTTTGGTGATTTAGTTTGTACACATGCGATTTTTTGCCTCGTTACAGCCAGTCAAAACTCAAGAACAGGGGAACTGCCGTGACTGACAAGAATGGGTTTTTCGATCTCTCCAGATCCACGCTCACCCGCCGCACGGCGCTGAAGGGTCTGGCCGCGGGCGCCGGCCTCGGCCTGGCCCCCGGCTTCGTCCGCTATTCCCAGGCGCAGAGCTCGGCGCCGATCAAGATCGGCTTCCAGTCGCACCGCACCGGCATCGGCGCTGCCTATGGCCGCTGGTACGAGAAGACCACGGCTGCCGCGGTCAAGGCGATCAATGCCGCCGGCGGCATCAACGGCCGCCAGGTCGAGGTGATCATCGAGGACGACGGCACCGATCCCGGCCGTGGCGCCGAGGTGGTCGGCAAGTTCGCCACCCAGCACAAGACCGACATCGTCTTCGGCACGCTGTTCTCGCATGTTGTCATCGGCTCGGCGCCCGCCGCCGGCGAAAACAAGATGCCCTATTTCGTCGTCAGCGAAGGCCATCACGTCGCCTCGACAAAGCTGAACCGCTATGTCTTCCAGCCCGGCATCACCGACGTGAAGAGCCAGATCCAGTCGATGGCGCCGTGGATCGCGGCCAATGCCGGCAAGAAGGTGACGCAGATCTTCCCCGATTTCGCCTTCGGCTACGACCATCGCGACTACCTGCCGCCGGCACTGAAGGCGCAAGGCGCCGAGGTCATNGATTTCGCCTTCGGCTACGACCATCGCGACTACCTGCCGCCGGCACTGAAGGCGCAAGGCGCCGAGGTCATCGCGCAGATCGCCATCCCGCCGACGGAATCGTCCTTCACCAAATACTTCCCGCAGATCCCGGCCGAGACCGAGGTGATCTACCACGTCATGGTCGGCCCGGCCGTGCTCACCTTCGTCAAGGAGCTCGGCGAGTTCTACGGCTCCAACCGGCCGCAACTGTTCGGCTTCATCGATTCGCTCGAGGCCACCGACATCAACAGCCCCGGCCTCGAATTCCTGGACGGCAGCCATTTCTGGGAAGGCTCGCCGCGCTATGCGCAGGCCAACGATTCCGAAGCGCAGAAGGCCTATCGCGCCGCCGTCGGCATCGACGACAATGGCGCTGCCGTCGGCGATCCCAAGGATGTCTCCACCGCAGCCCACATGTTCGGCTGCTGGGAGACGCTCTACGTCGTCAAGAAGGCAATGGAAGACGCCGGCTACAAGGGTCCGGAAGACCGCGCCAAGCTGGTCGAGGCGACCGAGGCCCTGACCGAGTTCGCCGAAGGTCCGGAGCATCCGCAGGGGCCGAAAACCTTCAACGGTAAGATCCACCAGTGCTTTGGCATCCAGAACATCTCCAAGGTCGAGGGCGGCAAGCTCAAGGTCGTGCACAAGACCAAGATCGAGGACGGGCTTTACGAGGCCGAGGGGGATTACACGACGCAGGCGCTTTGAGCTTAGCTCCAGCAGCGTGAGCGCCAAGACACCCCCCTCTGTCCTGCCGGACATCTCCCCCGCATGGGGGGAGATCGGCAGTTCGTGCGGCGGTGCCCATCTGCGAGCGTTGATGGTTGGCGAAACCAGTGAGGACATCCAATCTCCCCCCTTGCGGGGGAGATGTCCGGCAGGACAGAGGGGGGTGCCTCGCGCATCCGCCGGTGCGTAGCCGATGCACTTCGGTCCCCACCTACTCCTCGCCGCCCTCGAAGGCCTCGTCACATCAGCCGTGCTGGCGCTGACCGCGCTTGGCCTGTCGCTTGTGTTCGGCGTGATGCGCGTCGTCAACGTCGCGCATGGCGAGTTCTTCATGCTGGGCGCGGTGCTCGCCTGGGCGATCACCACGGCCATCGGCGGTCACCCTGCGCTCGGTTTCCTGGCGGCGCTGGTGATTGCGCCGCTGATCGTCGGCGCCATTGCGTTGGTCGCCGAACGGCTGGTGCTGCGCCGGCTCAATTATAATCCGGAAGCCACCATCGTCGCCACCATCGGCATGCTCTACATCATCCAGCAATTGGCGCTGACTTTTTACGGCCCGGAGGCGCGGCCGGTGGAGCCGCCGTTCAGCTATCGCATCCTTTTGCCTTGGTTCGGTTACTCTGGCTACAAACTGTCTGTTATCGCCACTTCGGCGCTGCTGCTCATTGCGACATGGCTGGTGCTGACGCACACCAGGATCGGCCTCGTCATGCGCGCCACCCAGTATGACAGCGAAACCGCACAGGCCTTCGGCATCCCTGTCGGCCGTGTCTATGGCGGTGTCTTCGCGCTCGGTGCCATGCTGGCGGCCATTGCCGCGGTGCTGATCGTGCCGATCAGCCAGGCGCATTATCTGATGGGACAGGATCCGCTGCTGCTCTCCTTCATCGTCGTCATCATCGGCGGCCTCGGCTCGCTGCGCGGCACGGTCGTCGCCGCCGTGCTGATCGGCCTCTCCGACGGCATCATCTCGATGTTCTTCTCGCCGACTTTGGCCAAGATCATCGCAACGCTGCTGGTCGCCATGGTGCTGGTGTTCCGCCCGCAAGGCCTGTTCGGGACGGCATCGCGATGAGCGAAGCTTCGCCGGCAAAAGCCTATGCCCTGCATCTCGGCGTCATCGCGCTGCTCTTCGTGCTGAGCTTCCTGCTGCCGGAGTACTATCACGGCCTGCTCGCCCGCATCATGGTGCTGGCGGTCTTTGCCATGGGCTACAACATGCTGTTCGGCTATGTCGGCCTGCTCAGCCTTGGCCATGCCATGCTCTTCGCCGCTGGGCTCTATGGCGCCGGCCTTGCCGTCATCCAGCTCGGCTGGAGCGTACCCCTGGCCTTCCTCGGCGGAATTGCCTGCGGCGCAGTCCTGGCACTGGTGATCGGCCTGCTGGCACTGCGCACCACGGGTGTCGCCTTCATGATCGTCACCATGATGTTCGCCCAGGTTTTTTATCTCCTCATTCTTTATTTTGCGGCGTGGACCGGCGGCGACCAGGGCATGGTCGTGCCGCAGCCGGCGCGGGTGCTTAGCTTCGGCACGACATCGCTCGAGCTCACCAATCCAACGGTGCGCTACTTGACAGCGCTCGGGCTGTTTTCGATCGTGCTTCTCGTCAAGTTGGCCATGGTCCGCTCCCGCTATGGCCGCGTGCTGGTCGCCATCCGCGAGAACGAGGAGCGGACGAAGATGCTGGGATACGACACTTTCTCCAACAAGCTCGCCGCCGTCGTCATCTCCGGCACCATCTGCGCGGCGTCGGGTGCCGCCTATGCACTGCTGTTCGGCTATGTCGGATCGAGCTTCGCCTCGGTGCAGTATTCGATCCTGCCGCTGCTGTGGGTGCTGCTGGGCGGTGCTGCAACAACGCTCGGGCCGCTGATCGGCACGCTGTTCATGTACTATGTCATTGATATCACCAGCGGCTACACCTCCGCCTATCTGCTGATCGTCGGCATCGCGCTCATCCTTTTGGTGCTGTTTTTCCCCAAAGGCATTCTGGGCAGCATCCGCCAGCGCTGGCTCGGGTGGCTGCCATGATGCCGCTTTTGACCACCAAGGGCCTGTCGCGCAACTTTGGCGGCTTGCGCGCCATCGACAATGTCGATTTCGCGCTGATGCCGGGCGAGATCCGCGCCGTCATCGGCCCCAACGGGGCGGGGAAAACCACCTTCGTCAGCCTGGTCAGCGGCCGCATCCAGCCGTCTGCCGGCATGATCGTCTTCGACGGCGCCGACATCACCAATCTGCCTGCCTATGTCAGGGTGCGCAGAGGCATCGCCTACACCTTCCAGCTCACCAGCGTCTATGCCAACCTGTCCGTTTACGCCAACGTCGCGCTGCCCGCGCAACTGACGCTGCGGCATGGCAGCCATTCCAAGAGCGCGATACAGGCCGCTGTCATGTCAGCACTCGAACGCACCGGCCTAGCCGATCGTGCCCACATGCCGGCCGGCCAATTGTCCTACGGCCATCAGCGCCTGCTGGAAGTGGCGATGGGCCTGGCGCTGAAGCCGCGCCTGCTGATCCTCGACGAACCGACGCAAGGCCTGGCCGACTCTGAGATCGACAATTTCATCACGTTGGCGCGCGAGATCGCCAAAAACGCCACCGTGCTTCTGATCGAGCACAACATGCCCGTGGTCATGCAACTGGCCGACCGCATCACCGTCTTCAACGCCGGCAAGATCCTCGCCGAAGGCACGCCCGAAGCAATCCGCGGGAACGTGGCGGTGCAGGAAGCCTATCTGGGGACCGCCCCATGACCGAGACAAACAAGGCCGAGGCGACGTCTCAAGCACTCACCATCTCGGGGCTCGACTGCTTCTATGGCGAGGTCCAGGTGCTCTATGGCCTCGACCTGGTGCTGAACAAGGGCGAGGTGCTGTGCCTGTTCGGCCGCAACGGCGCCGGCAAGACGACGACGCTCAAAGCCATCATGGGGCTGGTTCCCTCGAGCGCCGGCTCGATCAAACTGGCTGGCCAAGAGTTGACCGGGCTGCCGGCGCATGAGGTGCCCAAGGCCGGCGTCGCCTATGTGCCCCAAGGCAGGCGGCTGTTCGCCGAGATGACGGTGGCGGAGAACATCGAGATCGGGCTGATGGCGCGCGGCAAGGGCAAGGCGGCGCGTGAAAACGTGCTCGACCTCTTTCCGTTGCTGCGCCAGCGGCTGCGGCAACGTTCAGGCACACTGTCCGGCGGCGAGCAGCAGATGCTGGCGATGGCGCGCGCGCTCTGCCTCGAGCCGCAGGTGCTGCTGCTCGACGAGCCGACCGAAGGGCTGATGCCGTCGATGATCGCCAAGATCCGCGAGACGGTGTCGAAGCTGCGCGACATGGGCGTTTCGACCATCCTAGTCGAACAGCGTGTCGATGCGGTGCTTTCTGTCGCCGACCATGTTGCCTTCATCGAAAACGGCCGCAACCGCGAGACGGTCGATGTCGAGGAATTGCGTGCCGACCCGTCGGCGGTGCGCCGTTATGTCGGCGTGGGCTGATCAGCCGAAGAACAGAAAACCCGCACCCAAAAATGTCGGGATCAGCACCAGGCCCGACCATGCCATATAGCCGAAAAAGCCCGGCATCTTGACGCCGCGATGCCTGGCGATGGCGTAGACCATGAAGTTCGGCGCATTGCCGATATAGGTGTTGGCGCCCATGAACACCGCACCGGCCGAGATCGCAGCCAAAGTCGAGGCGAATTCCGTCATCAGGTGCCGGGAGTCGCCGCCGGCAAGCTCGAAGAACACCAGATAGGTCGGCGCATTGTCGAGGAAGGATGACAGCGCCCCAGTCAGCCAGAAATAGGCGAGGTCATTGGGCCCGCCCGAAGGCGAAGTGACGAGGGCGACCAGCGGCGCCAGCGCGCCCTCATGGCCGGCCCTCAGGATAGCGACGACCGGCACGATGCAGATGAAGATGCCGGCAAACAATTTCGCCACCTCCGATATCGGACCCCAGTTGAAGCCGTTGGCTTCGCGGTATTCCTTGCGCGAAATGGCAAGTGAAAAGAGGGCAAGCGCCAGGATGAGAGCGTCGCGCACCAGGTTCTGCAGTTCCAGGCTGACCCCGCACACGGAGAAGCTGACGCCCGGCTTCCAGGTTGCCGACAGCAGGATGGCGCCGATCACGCCCGCCAGCAGCGGAAGGTTGGCCAGGCCGCGCAGACGCACCTTGGTATCCGGTGTCGGATCCTTGATCTTCGGCGCGCCAGCCTCGCGCCGGTGCAGGATGATGTCGATGCCCAGGAAGACGGTCAGCACGGCACCGCCGACGAACAGCGTCTCGCGCCAGAGGTTGGCGGTCGTCCAGAAGAAATCGACGCCTCTGAGGAAGCCGACGAACAGCGGTGGATCGCCCAAGGGCGTCAGCGAGCCACCGATGTTGGAAACGAGGAAGATGAAGAAGATCACGACATGGGCGTTGAACGGACGGTTGTCGTTGGCGCGGATGATCGGCCGGATCAGGATCATCGAGGCACCGGTCGTGCCGATCACCGATGCCAGCAGCGCGCCGACCAGCAGCAGGCCTGCATTCACCAGCGGCGTGCCGTGAATGTTGCCGGCAATGAGAATGCCGCCCGAAATGGTGAACAGCGCAAACAGCAGGATGATGAACGACATGTATTCGGTGAGCAACGCATGCAGCACCGCTTCGGTCGCTGTGGGGACACCGAAGGCAACCGCCAGCGGCAGGACCACCAGAGCGCCCCAAAGGGCCGCGATCTTGCCGTAGTGATGCTCCCAGGCATGAGGAAACAGCAGCGGACCGGTGGCGATCGACAACAACAGCCCGGCAAAGGGCAGCGCCCACCACAGCGACATCGAAGCGCCGGGCAGGCCGTGTTCCTCCGCCGCGAAAGCTTGTGCCGGAAACAGCGTAGCGGCAATTATCGCAGCGCATGCAGCCAACAGGGGAATCGGATATGAAAAAGGCCCCCTCATCCGGCCGCTACGCGGCCACCTTCTCCCCGTTGGGGAGAAGAGACGAGCTTCGGCGCCGGCAGCCTCCTCTCCCCTAGGGGAGAGGTCGGATCGCCCCGAATTGCCCTTCGCAATTCGGCTGGCTTCACCGAAGGCGACAATCCTGCCTTTAAACATCGGATCTCTACCTGTTGCCCCACGATCCGTTCAATCCGACAAAGGGTCTTCGAGCGTCACGCCGGCGTCGCGCATGCGCTGCAGCATGGCATGGAGCGAGCCGTTGAGATCGATGCCGCGGCAGGCATCGAGCCGCACTATGGTTTTAAAGCCCTGGCTAACGGCGTCCAGCGCCGAGAAGGCAACGCAGAAATCGGTCGCCAGCCCGACCAGGGTCAGCGTGTCGATGCCGCGCTCCCGGAGGTAGCCGGCAAGGCCGGTCTGTGTCGTGCGATCGTTTTCGAAGAAGGCCGAGTAGCTGTCGATATCAGGCCGGAATCCCTTGCGGATGACGAGTTCGGCCTTGGTCCAGGCGAGGCCGGAATGGAAATCGGAGCCCAAGCTGCCCTGGATGCAGTGGTCCGGCCACAGCGTCTGCTGGCCGTACGGCATCTCGATCATGGTGAAGGGATGCGCGCCCGGATGGCTCGAAGCAAAGCTGGAGTGACCGGCGGGATGCCAGTCCTGCGTCAGCACGACATGGTCGGTTCGCCGGATCAGGTCGTTGACCAGCGGCACGATCTCATCGCCGCCAGCAATCGCCAGCGCGCCGCCCGGACAAAAATCGTTCTGCAGGTCGATGACGACAAGCGCTTCGTCGGCCATGGGCTTTCCTCTTCCGTATGCAGGCTCCAGTGGAAAATGCCGCTGACGCGACCGGACGCAGAAACTTGACCAGATGGCCGGCGGCGTCAACCTCTCGCGACATAACAAATGCGTGCCGGCCGGGTCGCTGCAAACTCCGGCTTTGACAAATCCTGCGGGCTTGATATCATTTGCATACGAATGAATTTCTCGGCTTGAACGCCGGAAATACCGGATTCGGAAAGTTCCTTTTCTGGAAGGCAAAGCGTGATCCGTTACGCGAAACCCACCTCGGTCGACGAAGCGCTCGCTTTGCTTGGCGAGGGCGCCTGGCGCATCCTTGCCGGCGGCACCGATTTCTATCCGGCACAGGGCAGCAAACCCTTCCGCGACAATGTTCTCGACATTAACGGCCTGGGTTCGCTGCGCGGCATTGCCGAGACGAGCGACCATTTCGTCATCGGCGCGCGCACGACCTGGACCGACATCGTCCGCCACCCCTTGCCGCCGGCCTTCGATGCCTTGAAACAGGCGGCGCGCGAGGTCGGCTCGGTGCAGATCCAGAACGTCGCCTCGGTCGCCGGCAATGTCTGCAACGCGTCGCCGGCCGCCGACGGTGTGCCTGCCCTGCTCGTCCTCGATGCCGAGGTCGAGCTGCGCTCGGTGGCAGCCACGCGGCACCTGCCGCTGCAGGACTTCATTCTCGGCAATCGCCGAACGGCTCTGCTGCCCGGTGAGATGGTCACGGCCATCCGCGTGCCGAGACCCGCTGCTACGGGCATGTCGGCTTTCGTCAAGCTCGGCGCGCGCCGTTATCTCGTCATTTCCATTGCCATGGTGGCGGCACGTCTGGTCGTCGACAACGGCCTTGTCCGGCAAGCGGCGGTCGCCGCCGGCTCCTGCTCGGTGGTGGCCAGGCGGCTGGCCGGCGTCGAAGCCGCGTTGTGCGGGCTGCCGGCGGATGGCGGACTTGCCTTTGCGGTCCTGTCCGCGCCGATGAGCGAACTGTCGCCGATCGCCGATGTGCGCGGCAGCGCCGAATACCGGCTCGATGCGGTGCGCGAGATTGTTGCCCGCGCCCTGCTCGCGGCTGTGGGCCGGACGACTGGCGAAGAGGTGGCGGCATGAGCCAAATTCAGCCTGACGCGCGTGAAGCCTTGCCCGATCCGAGCAGTGCCCAGCCAGGCTTCGGCGCTGCGCGCGCCGATATCGTCTTCGAGGTCAACGGCGCCGCCGTCTCGGTCAATGTGCCGCCGCTGCGCCGGCTGTCTCTGGTGCTGCGCGACGAACTGGGGCTGACCGGCACCAAGGTCGGCTGCGATGCCGGCGATTGCGGCGCCTGTACGGTGCTGGTCGACGGCGATCCCGTCTGCGCCTGCCTGATGCCGGCGGCTTCCGCTGCCGGCGCATCGGTGACGACAGTCGAAGGGCTTTCCAACGGCCGGCTGTCGGCGTTGCAGGCCTCTTTCCTCGCCTACGGCGCCGCGCAGTGCGGGATCTGCACGCCCGCCCTGTTGGTTGCGGCGACGGCGTTGCTGGAGAAGAAGGCGAGCCCCACCGAGGTCGAGGTACAGGACGCGCTCGGCGGAATTCTGTGCCGCTGCACCGGCTACCGGAAGATCATTGCCGCAGTGATGGATGCCTCCGTGCAGGCAGTAAGCCTGGATTTCCGCTTGCCTCCATCCGGCCACGCGATCGGCTCCTCGCCGATCCGACTCGACGGCGTGCCGAAGGTCACCGGGGCTGAGAAATTCGGCGGCGATTCCTTCCCCGCCGATGCGCTGGCCGTGCTGGTGGTCCGCTCGCCGCATTATCACGCCGCTTTCGCCTTCGGCGACCTCGACGGCTGGGCGAAACAGCATCCTGGCATCGCCGGGGTCTTCACCGCCGCCGACATTCCGGGAAAGAACTGTTTCGGCGCTATCGGCCCATTCGCCGACCAGCCGGCGCTGGCCGAAGGTTTTACTCGTCTTCGCGGCGAGGCGGTGGCGCTGGTCGCCGGCGAGCGCGAGGCGATCCTCGATCTCGATTTGTCGGATTTTCCTATCCGCTGGAGCGAACTGCCGCATTTTCTGCAACCCGCCGAAGCGCAGGCCGAAGGTGCGGCGCTGATCCATGAAAGTCGGCCGGCGAACCTGCTCACCTCCGGCCTGGTCGAACGCGGCGACCCCGAGACGGCGCTTGCCGGCGCTGCGTTCACCGTGTCCGGCGCCATCGACACCTCCTATGTCGAGCACGCCTATATCGAACCGGAAGCCGGCTATGCCTATCTGGACGGCGACACGCTGGTCGTCGTCGCCTGCACCCAGGCGCCCTATATGGACCGCGACGAGACGGCGAAGGTGCTCGGCCTTGCCGTCGACAAGGTGCGCATCGTGCCGACCGCGACCGGCGGCGGTTTCGGTTCCAAACTCGACGTTTCGTTGCAGCCGCTGATCGGCCTGGTGGCGATGAAGACGGGGCGGCCGGCGGCACTTGCCTACACCCGCACCGAATCGATGATCTCGACCACCAAGCGCCATCCGGCCGAGATGAAAGCGACCATCGGCGCCGATGCCGACGGCCTTGTCACCGGCATGATCTTCGAAGGTGACTTCAACACCGGCGCGTATGCAAGCTGGGGGCCGACGGTGGCCAACCGCGTGCCGGTGCACGCCTCCGGACCCTATGCGACGCCGAATTACCGGGCCGAAGGCCGCGCCATCCATACCCATGGACCGATCTCCGGCGCCTTCCGAGGCTTCGGCGTGCCGCAAGCGACGATCATGCAGGAGACGCTCTATGACGAGCTGGCCGGCAAGCTCGGCATCGACCGGCTCGACTTTCGCTTGAGGAACTGCCTTCGAAACGGCTCCGAAACGGTTACCGGGCAGCTTCTGGAGTCCGGCGTCGGCATTGCCGAATGCCTGGAATCGCTACAGCCGCATTGGGTGCGCGCGACGGCTGATGCGGATGCATTCAACCGTGCCAACAGGGATAGAAAGCGCGGCGCTGGCGTCGCGTCCTGCTGGTATGGCTGCGGCAACACCTCGCTGCCCAACCCGTCGACAATCCGGGTCGGCATCGCGGCTGACGGCACGGTCATCTTGCATCAGGGCGCCGTCGATATCGGCCAGGGTTCGAACACCGTTATCACCCAGATCTGCGCCGACGCGCTCGGCCTGCCGCTTGAGAGATTCCGGCTGAAAAGCGCCGATACGGCGATCAGCCCCGATGCCGGCAAGACCTCGGCCTCGCGCCAGACCTTCGTCACCGGCAAGGCGGCCGAAAAGGCCGGCCGCGCCTTGCGTGAAAAGATCCTGCGCTTTGCCAATGTTTCCGAAAACGCAGCCCTGCAACTCGACGGCCCGGCGATCGTCATCCGCGAAGGCGAAGCTGTCCGCCGCATGGACCTCGCCTCGCTCGACGTGGACGCCGAAGGCTTCGTCTTCCGCGCCGAGGAGACCTACGATCCGCCGACGCTGCCCCTCGACGCCAAGGGCCAGGGCAACCCATACGCCGTTTACGGCTATGGCGCGCAGATCGCCGAACTGGAGGTCGACCTCAAGCTCGGCACGGTGAAGCTGCTGAAAATCACCGCCGCGCACGATGTCGGCAAGGCGATCAACCCGCTGCTGGCCGAGGGCCAGATCGAAGGCGGCATCGCGCAAGGCATCGGCATGGCGCTGATGGAAGAGTATATCCCCGGCCGCACCGAGAATCTGCACGATTACCTGATCCCGACCATTGGCGACGTGCCGCCGATCGAGACCATCCTGATAGAAGTTCCGGATCCGGAAGGACCCTTCGGCGCCAAGGGGCTGGGCGAGCATGTGCTGATCCCGACGGCGCCGGCAATCCTCAATGCCATCCGCCACGCCACCGGCGTGCTGGTCACCAAGATACCGGCGACGCCGACGCGTATCCGCGCTGGCATCCGCGAAAAAGATGGTATCCGCGAAAAGGAGGCACGCCGATGAGCGAGCTTGCCGAGCGCTTCGAAACCCATGATCCCGGCGAGAAGCAGGTGGCGGAGAAGATCCGCTGCGATGCCTGTCCGGTGATGTGCTACATATCGGATGGGCGCACCGGCGCCTGCGACCGCTACGGCAATGTCGGCGGCAGGATCGTGCGGATGGACCCGCTGACGATCCTCGATCATGCGGCCGAGACCGGCGCGGCAATCGTGCCGTTCATTGCCGAAGGCGAGGCATGGGACGGCGAACTGGTTAACACCGGCCGCCGCTTCGTCACGGCAATAGGCGCCGGCACCACCTATCCCGACTACAAGCCGGCGCCGTTCATCGTCAGCCAGGAAGTCGAAGGCGTCGATCTCGTCACCGTGGTCACCGAAGGCATTTTTTCGTATTGCGGCGTCAAGGTGAAGATCGACACCGACCGTCATATCGGACCCGAAATGGCTGTCGTGCGATCGCAAGGCGAAGCGATCGGCCATGTCACGACGGGAGAATATGGCTCGCAGATGCTGTCGCTGGGCGGTGTGCATCACCTGACCGGCGGCTCCAAGGCCGAGGGCCGCGCCACCTGCGACGCTCTGCTCAATCTGTGCAACCGCAAGCCGGTGGAATTGGCCATCGACGGCGGCGCCACCATAACAGTCGAAGCCGGCAAGGCGCCTATCATCGACGGCAAGCAGGAACACCGCATGCGCGTCGGCTGCGGCTCGGCCACCATCGGCATGTTCGCCACGCAATGGCGCGGTCTGGTCGACGAGGTGGTGGTGGTCGACGACCACATCACCGGCGTCGTTTCCGAGCACCAGGCTGGCAAGGTGCTGGACTGGCAGGAAACGGGTATAAAAATAATCGGCCGTCGTTCGACGCCGGGCCGCTATTTCAAGGTCTCCGAACCCGGCCTAGGCTGGGGCGGCACCAGCATTTCCGACCCACTGTCGATCCTCGGCGAGTGGAACGTCAAGAAGGGCGCGCGGCCGGGCCTGTCGCTGCTGATGGTGTCGACCACCGGCGAGCAGTTCGCCTATTACGAACTCGATGACGATCTGAAGCCGGTGCAAAAGCGTTTTCCCGAAAGGCTGCAAAAGTCCGTCGAGTTGATCGAGGACAATTGCGAACCGGCTTTGTGCACCGTGCTGTTCATCGGCGGCGCCGGCGGTTCGCTGCGTGCCGGCGTCACCGAAAACCCGGTCAATCTGACCCGTTCGGTGCAAGGCCTGACCACCTATGTGACGGTCGGCGGCGCGCCGGTCTATGTCTGGCCGGGCGGCGGCATCACGCTGATGGTCGATGTCACACGAGTGCCGGAAGGCGCCTTCGGCTATGTGCCGACACCGGCGCTGGTGGCCCCGATCGAGTTCACGCTGCGCCGCGACGACTATGTCAGGCTCGGCGGCTACGAGGCCGAGATACGCAGCGTCGAGGACATTGTCGCAAAAGGCGGTGAGTACCTGAATCCGCGCCGCGGCACAGGCGCCGAAGCCAACAATCCATGGCCGCCACTCGCGCAGCTACGTCGTGCTGGCCCGAACGGGGCCGGGTGATGCAAGGTCCGCAAGCCCATTGGCTGCAGGACGGCAAGCGGCTGCATCTCAACCACGGGCCGATCGACCTGATCGTCGAGGTTTTTGGTGAGGCGGATGAATGCCGCCGAGCCTATGAACAAGCCGTAGCGCGGTTCCAGACGATCCTGATGGAACTGGTCGAGGAACTCCCCGAATTGCGGCTGCCGGCGTTTTTCCTGGCGCCGCGCACCTTCGCCGGCCCGACGGCGCGCCGCATGGAGGCAGCCGTCATGCCCCTGGCGGAATGCTTCATAACACCGATGGCCGCCGTCGCGGGATCGGTAGCCGACGAAATGCTCGCTGCATTGCTTGAGGGTCGCAAGCTCGATCGCGCCTATGTCAACAATGGCGGCGACTGCGCAATCCATATCGGCAGGGGACAGTCGATGGGATTGGCGGTCGCCGGCACCGGCAACGGCATGGCCGACCGGATCACGATCCGCGCGGAAGATGGCGTTCGTGGCGTTGCCACCAGCGGCTGGCGCGGCCGCTCCTTCTCGCTTGGCATTGCCGACGCCGTCACCGTGCTCGCGCGGACTGGCGCCGAGGCCGATGCGGCGGCGACCCTCATTGCCAACGCAGTGGACCTGCCCAGCAATCCCGCCATCAGACGCATTTCCGCACATGAACTGTCGCCCGACAGCGATCTTGGCTCGCGGCTGGTGACCCAAGACGTCGGCACGCTTGCACCTGGCGAAGTGGCGCAGGCGCTGGACAATGGCCTTGCCGTCGCCGAAGATTTTCGCCGGCGCGGCCTCATTGCCGGATCGGCGTTGTTTCTTGGCGGTGAGGCCCGCATCAGTGGCTCGGTTGCGCTTGCCGCGCCCAACAAAAGTTCGAGGGAGGAGGTTGCCCATGCCTGAGTTTCCGATCCGCAAGATCGCGGTGCTGACCGAAGAGATTTTTCACGAGGGCGGGCCGGTGGCCAGGGTGCCGCGCCGCCGCGCCGCCGCTCTTGCCGTGGTGAAGAATCCGTTCGCCGGGCGCTATGTCGAGGAGCTGCAGAGCGCCATGGATGATCTAAAGCCGCTCGGCCTGCTGCTCGCCGACCGGCTGATCACGGCCCTCGGCGGCGATGTGAAACAGATCGACGGCTATGGCAAGGGCGCCATTGTCGGCACAGCAGGCGAACTCGAGCACGGCGCGCTCTGGCATGTGCCCGGCGGCTACGCCATGCGCGAGCGGCTCGGCGACGCCAAGGCGATCGTGCCCTCGGCCAAGAAGGTCGGCGCTTTCGGTTCGAAGCTCGACGTGCCGCTCGGCCACATCAACGCCGCCTATGTGCGCAGCCATTTCGACGCCATGGAAGTCGGCATGTCCGATGGTCCGCGCCCCGACGAGATCCTGTTCTGCCTCGCCATGACCTGCGGCCCGCGCATCCACGATCGCATGGGTGGTCTCGCGGCCGATGACATCAAAGCCTGGGATGGCTTGCGGTGAGCGGCGAGGACAATCTGCTCAAGCTGGTCGAGGTCGAGGCGCCGGACGACCAGGATTACCTCCTGCAGGAGCAGGTCGGCTTCATCCTGCGCAAGGCGCATCAGCGCCATGTCGCGATCTTTGCCGCGCATATCGGCGACCTGACGCCGCCGCAATTCGCGGCGTTGGCCAAGCTGCGTGACGTCGGCGAGACCTCGCAGAACCAGCTCGGCACGCTGATCGCGATGGATGCGGCGACGGTGAAGGGCGTCATCGACCGGCTGAAGGCGCGCGGCCTTGTCGAGCTTTCCAGGCACGAGGTCGACAAAAGACGGCTTCTGGTCAATCTGACCGCGGCAGGCCGCGATGCGATCGAGCGCCTGATCCCGCTGGCGCGCGAGATCACCCAGGAGACGCTGGCGCCGCTCTCCGCCAAGGAGATCGCCACCTTCATGAAGCTGCTGGTGAAGCTGGCTTAGAGCGGCGCTGCCGCGAGAATGGGCCGACTAGCAAGGCCTTATGTAATATAGCTGTCGGAGAAGAGTTCGCCTCAGGCGAATGCGGTTAGCTCGTCGCTTGTCGATTGACACCAAAGATGATTGGATCGATCAAAACGGGGGCGTTTGTGGGGCAGCTTGTTCAAGGCGACGACGGATCGCCCGTAGAGGAGGTCGGCGCCTGGGCCAAAACTAAGCACGAGTATCTATGTCGTTATGTCGACATCAGCCGTGGCGTCCGATCAAAATGGCTCGATCACGGAAAGGCTGGAGCAACTCTGATTGATCCGTTCTGTGGACCGGGCAGATGCAGGATTCGCGGCACCAATGAGTTCATTGATGGCGGTGTGGTTGCTGCCTGGAAGAAGAGTGCGGACAGCAGAACGCCATTCTCTGCGGTATATATCGGAGATATCGAACCCGGGCGGGTTGAGGCTTGCAAGAAACGGCTACAAGCGCTGAACGCTCCGGTCGTGGCTTTCACGGGTAATGCTGTTGCCACCATCAAGACGGTCGTCGGCGTTGTGAACCCTCATAGCTTGAATTTCGCATACCTGGATCCTTACAACCTGGAGACGCTCAACTTCGAGATGATCAGCACGCTGTCAGACCTTCGGTACGTCGACATGCTTGTACATGTCAGCCAAATGGACCTGCAGCGGAACCTCGACAAATACTCGTCGGGCGACTCGACGGTGTTCGATGCCTTCATTCCTGGCTGGCGTGACGCCATCAAAGCGGGAAACGCCAAGGCAACACGCCAGGCAATTTTGCGTTATTGGTCGGAACTTGTTGGACGACTCGGCGTATGGCCCTCCCCCGAACCCAAGCTAGTAACCGGACCCGGCAACCAGCCGCTATATTGGCTTCTGCTAGCCGCCAAGCATGAACTCGCTCTGGCGTTTTGGAAGGTCGCTGCCAACAACCAAAGACAGGGCAACCTTTTCTAGGCGGTAGCTGACGGCATCTCATCGTAGATACGACCATTGAGCATACGACCGGCGGCTTTCTTATTATTGCCTCCCCACTGCTTGAAGAAGAATGCCGTGCCCGCGCGTCGGCACATCGTTTCGATCTCGTCGACCCAGTGAGGATTCATATCCCGTGCCCCTGGCCCGCTTTCACCGCCAACGATTGCCCATTGAATACCGGTGAGATTGGCACCGGCCACAGATCCAATCAACGGCTCTAGAGAAACGAACCGGATTGCTGCTGGCACTCGGCGAAGGTCATCGAGTCTGCCCAGCACTCGATGGTCTTCAACGCTGGTCCCGAGCCAGACATTCGGCAGAACGGGAAAGTCGCCACGCGTCAGAACCTTGGCCATGACTTCCGGGCGCTTCGTTAGAATCTGATAAGTATGCCGTGGCGTCTCTTCCATCACAGCCCATACCTGCCGAATGAAATCGGCTGGCACATCGACATGAAAGAGATCGGACATCGAGTTCACGAAGACGCGGCGTGGTTTTGACCAAGTTGCGGGGATCGACAGCGATTTCGGATCGGTGATGACTTTGCCGGTCCACTTCGCCCGGCCACCCGTCTTCCGTGTTAAGCCCTGGTACTTGTTCATGCCCATGGCATCTAGTCGTGCCGCCATGCGCATCGCGTAGCAGTTCGTACAACCGGCGGTCAGGATCGTGCAGCCGGCCACCGGGTTCCACGTCGCGTCGGTCCATTCGATCGAAGTCTCAGCCATAGGAAGATTCTCCTTCACGTTGATGGTTAATTCAAGGTGATGAAGCTTCCGTTATCGAGTTCGACGGCTGAAGAGGTTCCGGCCATAGCCCACCAAAGAGCGGGAGAGCTATGGCCGAATTCTAAACACCGGAGCTACCTTCTCCGGCAATAGCGTTCAGAGGCCGTTGTCCTTCAGCACCTGGGCAGCGTTTTCCTTGGTGATCTTCTCGGTCGGCAGAGTGATGGTCTTTTCGACCTTCTCGCCGTTGAGGAACTTGATCGCCTGGCGCAGGCCTTCGGCGCCGGGAGTGACATAGGTGAAGGTCGCCGTCAGCTCGCCCTTGTTCACCATCTGCACGCCTTCATTGGGCAGGCCGTCGATGCCGATGAACTTGATGTCCTTCTCGCGGCCGACATCCTTGGCGGCGAGATAGGCGCCATAGGCCATCGGGTCGTTGTGGCCGTAAACGAGATCGATCTTCTCGTTGCTCTTCAGCGCGTTGGCCATCAGATTGTAGGCCTGGTCCTGCTTCCAGTCGCCCGATTGCTGGTCGAGCAGATATTTGATGCCCGGTTCCTTGTCGGTGAATTCATGGAAACCGTCATGGCGGTCATGCGCCGGCTGGGTGCCCATGCCGCCCCAGATCTCGACGACGTTGCCTGCAGCCTTGCCCTTGCCGCCAAGCAGTTCGACGGCATATTCGCCGGCCGCGCGACCGATCAGCGCGTTGTCGCCGCCGACGAACTGCGTGTAGTCCTTGGTGTCGACATTGCGGTCGAGCACGAAGACCGGGATCTTGGCGTCGATCGCCTGCTGCACGACGCCGGTCAGGCCGGCAGATTCCTTCGGTGACACCAACAGCGCATCGACCTCCTGGCGGATCAGGTTCTCGACATCGGCGACCTGCTTTTCGGTCTTGTCCTCGCCGTCGGTGATGATCAGTTCGACCTCGGGATGCTTGGCGGCTTCGGCCAGGATGTCCTTGTTGAACTGCGCGCGCCAGGGCTCGATGGTCGTCACCTGCGAGAAGCCGATCTTCCACTTCTTGTCCTGGGCGAAGGCATTGCCGGTGGTCAGAAGCGCGGTGGTGGTCAGCAGCGCCGCGGTCAGGGCGGCAAGCTTCAGCATGTCACGTCGTTTCATTTTTTGTTTCCTCCGAGATTGAGAGACGGTGTCTCTTGCGACGGCCGCTTTGCCGCGGCCGTTTCCTTGTGCGCCGATTGCCCGCCGGGCAGGCGCAGATAGGCCAGGAGATCACCGGCATTGCGCTCCTGCACGAGCACGGTGCCGATGATGATCATCCCCTTCAGCACCAGCTGAAGGTTCGAATTGATGTTGTGGAGCTGCAGGATGTTGGAGAGCAGGCCGAAGATCAGCACGCCGCAGAACGTGCCGGTGAGACTGCCGCGGCCGCCCATCAGGCTGGTGCCGCCGATGACTACGGCGGCGATGGCATCGAGCTCCAGCCCGGCGCCGGCATCCGGCTTGCCTTGCCGGTACTGCGCGACATAGAGCACGGCGGCGATGCCGGCGAGCAGCCCGGAGACAGCATAGGTAGCGATCTTGACGCGGCCGGCGGCGATGCCGGAGAGGCGCGCCGCCTCCTCATTGCCGCCGATGGCGTAGACATAGCGGCCGAACGGCGTGAAGCGCAGCACCGCGCCATAGATCAGGATGGCGCCGAGGAAGAACAGGCCCGGCATCGGGATGATGCCGAACACCAGCGAGCGCAGTATCTCGAAATCGGCGGTCGCGTTGGAGCCGGTATAGACCGGCAGCACGGCATTGTTCTGGCCGGCGGTCAGCCGGGCGATGCCGAGCGCCGTCACCATCATCGCCAAGGTGACGATGAAGGGCTGCAGGCGCCCGGCAACGATGATGAAGCCGTTGAGCGCGCCGAACAGCAGGCCGACGCATGGCGCCACCAGCAGCACGCCGAACACGCCGAATTTCGGCTCGATCTGCGGCAGCAGAAACCACAGCGACAGGCAGCACAGGACCACGCCGACGACGGCGGGCGTGACCACCCCACGAATCCCGTCCAGCCTGATCTCGCGGAGGAGATCGGCGCCGGCGCGGGACTTTGCCAGGTTCTGGAAAATGAAGCGGGTGACGACGAAACCGAGGCAAAGCGCCACCAAAGCGACGGTCGGCACGCCCAGCACGACGCCTGGTGTCACGCCTGGAACCGTCAGCAGCATGGCGCAGACCACCGAGCAGATAGCCATCAGCGAGCCGACGGAGAGATCGATGCCGCCGGTGATGATCACAGCCGTCATGCCGGTGGCGATCAGGCCGGTGGTCGACACCTGGCGCAGCACATCGAGCAGATTGCCGTAGGAGAGGAAGATGTTGTTGCCCTTCGAGCTCATCGGCGAGCCGAGCACGCCGATCAGGAAGATGGCGATCAGGCCCCAATAGAGCTTGGTTCGGGACAGGAGTTTCAGGGCAGTCATGCGGCTGGTCTCGATATGGTCCGACGCGGGGCGGCGAGGCGCATGATGGCCTCCTCACTGGCCGCGTCGCGGGAAAGAATGCCTGTCTGGCGGCCATCGGCCATCACCAGGATGCGGTCGGAGAGGTGCAGCAGCTCCGGCAGTTCGGAGCTGATGACGGCGATGGCGAGGCCGTCGCGCGCCAGCCTGAAGATCAGGTCGTAGATCTCGCGCTTGGCGCCGACATCGATGCCGCGCGTCGGCTCGTCGAGCAGCAGCACCCTTGGCCTGGTTGCCAGCCACTTGCCGATGACGACCTTCTGCTGGTTGCCGCCCGACAACGTACCGGCGGGCTGATCGATGTCCCGGCAGCGGATGCCGAGGGCCTCGACCGCCTGCCGCGCCAGCCCCTGCTCGCCGGCCAGCGAGCGGATGCCGAAGCGGGCCAGCGAGCCGACCAGCGGCAGCGCGACATTGTCCGCGATCGAAGCCTGCAGATGCAACCCTTGCGTCTTGCGATCCTCGGTCACCAGCGCGATGCCCAGCCGCCTTGCATCGCGCGGCGAACGGATATCCATGCGCTGGCCGTCGATACGGATTTCGCCGCCGGTGCGGCCATCGCTCGAACCGAAGATCGCTTCCAGGATCTCGGTGCGGCCCGAACCCAGCAGCCCGCCAATGCCAAGGATTTCTCCAGCGGCAAGATCGAAGCCGACGCCGTCGATCACCGTGCGCCAGCCATGCGCATCGGGCTTCGACAGCGACAGGTTTTCGACCGAAAGCACGGTCATGCCAGTGGTGTTGCGCTCTTCCTGGGAGGAAGCAAGCAGGTTGCGGCCGACCATCGCCGAAATGATCGCATCTTCGTCGAGCCTGGCCATCGGCTCGGTCAGCACATGGCGTCCGTCGCGAAACACGGTGACGCGGCCGGCCAGATGCATGACCTCGTCGATGCGGTGCGAGATGTAGACGATGGCGACTCCGCTGTCGGCAAGCTGGCGGATGATGCGGAACAGCCGCTGGCATTCGGCCGGCGACAGCGCCGAGGTCGGCTCGTCCATGATCAGGATGCGCGCCGACATCGACAGCGCCTTGGCGATCTCGACCAGTTGCTGCTCGCCGACACGCAAGGCGCCGACGCGGGCTTGCGGATCGAGTTCGATGCCGAGCCGCTGCAACAAAGCACCCGCCGCGCGGCTGCTTGCCTTGCGGTCGACGATCAGCCCGGCGATCAGCTTCTCGCGGCCGAGGAAAATGTTGTCGGCGACGCTGAGCTCGGGCACCAGGTTGAGCTCCTGATGAATGATGGCGATGCCGGCATCCTCGGCGTCGCGCACTCCGGCGAAGCTGACGGGGCGGCCATCGACGCTGACCGTGCCTTCATAGCCGGTATAGACGCCGGAGAGGATTTTCATCAGCGTCGACTTGCCGGCGCCGTTCTCGCCCATCAAGGCATGAACCTCGCCGCGCCGCAGCTCAAAGCTGACATCGACAAGCGCGGCGATGCCGCCGAAGCTCTTGGAAATGCGCTCGGCACTCAGAACGGTGTCCGACCGATCAGTCGCATCGTGCTGCGGGGAAAGGGAATTGCTCTCTTGCATGACAATGGCGGCCTCCCTTCCGTCGTCGTCAATTTCCCGCAAACGCTAATCTAAACGTTTCGATCATGTCAAGCCGATATAAGGTGCCGGGCGTTTGATGCAATTCGATTCTTGCTTAAAAGGACAGGATTCCGTACGTATTGGCCAGCAAGGGGTGGCGAAACGTTTCGAAAATGACAGCGTCAGGGCAAAAAAGACACCGCAAATCCACCGCGCCCACCATGCTCCATGTGGCTGAAGCGGCGCGGGTTTCTGTCGCCACCGTTTCGGCGCTGATCAATGGCACGGCGACGGTCAGCCCGGAGCTTAGCCAGCGCATCGAGCAGGCGATCCGCGATATCGGCTACAAGCGCAACGCGATCGCCCGCAGCCTGAAGATGGGCACGACCCGCACCATCGGACTGACCGTGCCGCACATCACCAACCCGTTCTTCACCGATGTCGTCTCGGTCATCCAGCAGGCCTTCGACCGGGCCGGCTATGCCGTCATGCTGTGCTGCACGGACGAGGATTTGAACACCCAGGACGACCAGATCAGGCTGCTGCTCGACCGCATGGTCGACGGGCTGATCGTGGCGCGCGTCGGCGACGGCGCGATCCTCAAGCGGATCGTCGACGACGCCAACGTGCCGGTCGTGCTGCTCGATCGTATCTGCAAAGGCGTCGACACCGATGCCGTGGTGCTGGACAACCAGCGCGCGGTGTTCGACGCCATCACCTATCTGATCAATCTCGGCCACCGGCGCATCGGTTACATCACCGGCACCTCGGACATCTCGCCGATGCATGACCGCATGGCGGGATATCGCGAGGCGCTTCACGCCGCCGGCCTGCCGATCGCCGAAGAACTGATCCGCTTCGGCAATTTCCATGAGATCGACGGCTATAACGAAACCATGCAGATGCTTTCCTCGCATGATCGGCCAAGTGCTATCTTCTCGGCCAACAACCCGATGGTGATCGGCACCATGAAGGCGATCCGCGACATCGGCCTGTCCTGCCCGGAAGACATTTCGGTCGCCTGCTTCGACGACTTTCCATGGTCCGACGTGTTCCAGCCGCAGTTGACCACGGTGGCCCAGCCGGTGCAGGCGATCGGAGAACAGGCGGCCAATCTGCTTCTCGACCGTCTCGCCGGCAACAGGGACGCGCCGCCGCGCAAGCTTTTGCTCAAGGGCCGGCTGATGATCCGCAATTCATGCCGTCCGCTCGGCGCGATTGCGCAGAGCGTGAGCGCGTAGCCTTCCCCCGGCGTAAGTCGTACCAGGATTTGTCAGGCCGCCTGCGACAAGGATTTGTGCGCCTCGGCCAGGATCTCGAACGATCGCACCCGCGCCGCATGATCAAAAATCTGCGCGGTGACCATCAGTTCGTCGGCGCCGGTGCGGCGCACGAAGGCATCGATGCCTTGCCGCACCGTTTCCGGGGAGCCTACGACGGCGCAGGACAATGCCTGGCCGAGCATTGTCTTTGCCATCGGATCGAGATCGCGGTCATAGTTCTCGACAGGTGGCGGCAGCCGGCCGGCCCGACCGGTGCGCAGATTGACGAAAGCCTGTTGCAGCGAGGTGAACAACAAACGGGCCTCCGCATCGGTGGGCGCGGCGAAGACATTGAGGCCAAGCATGACATGCGGCTTGTCGAGCTGCTCGGACGGCTGGAAGCGCGAGCGGTAGACATCCAGCGCGTGATCCAGCTCCGCCGGCGCGAAATGCGAAGCGAAGGCGTAGGGCAGGCCGAGCATGGCGGCGAGCTGCGCGCCGTAGAGGCTGGAGCCAAGGATCCAGACCGGCACGTCCTGGCCTTCGCCGGGCACGGCTCGGATGCGCTGGCCCTCCTCGGCCGGCTGGAAATAGCCCATCAGCTCGACGACATCCTGAGGGAAATTGTCGACCCCGGCCTCGAGATTGCGGCGCAAGGCACGGGCGGTGCCCATGTCGGTGCCGGGCGCCCGGCCGATGCCGAGATCGATGCGGCCCGGATGCAAGGCGGCCAGCGTGCCGAACTGCTCGGCAATCACCAGCGGCGAATGGTTGGGCAGCATGATACCGCCGGCGCCGACGCGAATGGTCTTGGTGCCGCCGGCGACATGGGCAATGACGACGGCTGTGGCCGCGCTGGCGATACCCGGCATGTTGTGATGCTCGGCCAGCCAGAAACGCTTGTAGCCCAGGCGCTCGGCATGGCGGGCAAGATCGAGCGAGTTGGCCAGCGACTGCGAGGCATCGCTGCCTTCGACGATCGGCGACAGGTCGAGAACGGAAAGAGCGGTCATGGGTGGGATCCTGTGTCAGGACCGCATGTAGGAAGCATCCGGCGGCGCCGCAAATTCAAAAATATTGATCAGCCTTTGACAGCTTCGGGGTCGGCGATGTCGTCCTCCTCGACGACAACCGCGTGCTGCGCGGAGAGAAAATTGCCGACATGGCTGAGCCCGTCGAAATGATCGCAGAATACCTTGATGACGACCAGCAGCGGCACCGCCATCAGGGCGCCGACGAAGCCCCACAGCCATGACCAGAAGGCGATGGCGATCAAGATCGCCACGGCGTTGATCTCCAGGCGCCGGCCGACCACCATCGGCGTCACGAACTGGCCTTCGACGATGTCGCACAAGATCACGAAGGCCGGCGCCAGAAGCGCGTAGAAGATGGTATCGAAGCTGATCAACGCCATGACCGTGACAAGCGCAATGGTGATCAGCGCTCCGACATAGGGCAAGAAGTTGAGCAACGCCGCGGCGGCTCCCCAGACCAGCGGATTGGGCATGCCAAGCGCCCACAGACCGAGAGCGATGACTGTGCCAAGGCCGGCATTGATGATGGTGACGGTGAGCAGATAGTGCGAGATTTCGCGCTCGACGTCATAGACGACGCGCAGCGCCCGTTTCTTTTCGCTGAGGCGGGCGAAGGACTGGATGATCTTTTCATAAAACATCGTGCCGGAGGCGAGCAGGAACAGCGACAGCACGAAGATGATGGTCAGGCCTGTTCCCGCCGACAGGATGTTGCTGGCGGCCGCCGACAGGATGCCGGACTGCGCCACCGCCACCCTCTGAATGCCCGGCTCCTGCGAAGTCTGGGTCAGCTGTTCGATCTGATGCGAAATCTGCATGATCTTCTCGAGCGGGCGGCGCAATTGTGCCAGCCGTTCGGCAAGTTGCTGGCCTATCGAAGAGGTGTTGTTGATGAGGTCGATGATCGGTCCGCTGAGCAGGTAGCCTACGCTGGCAAAGATGCAGATCGACACCAGCACCAGAAGGGTCGCCGAAATCACTTCGGAGATGCCGTGCCTGCGCAGGAGCCTAACGATCGGCGTCAGCGTCAGCGCCAGCAGGAAAGCCAGAATGACCGGCATGAAGAAAGCGCGAGCGAAGTAGAGTGCATAGATGGCCATGAACAGGAAAATGCCGACGAGCAGCGAACGCATCAGATGCGTGTCGGCGCGGGCCGCAACGCGCGAATCCGATTCGTCGGCGACGGCGTGAGCCAAGGCAGCGGGTTCGGTTTTCATGCTCACCCTCGAGCCGGCGCCCTCGGCGATCGGCTATTGCCTGCATGAACGCAGAGTTATGGGCGCAGGTTCCATGAGCCGGCTTCCGGAATGAGGCCGCTCGCACCGGACTCCGGGTCAGGCGACCGGCGCTGCCGGTGCCGGCTCAGCCTTGGCTGTTTCCTTGCGTACGATTGGCGCCACCCTGGTGCCGTAGAGTTCGATCGCCTTCATGATCTTGGCATGCGGCATGGTGCCGATCGCCATCTGCAGCAGGAAGCGGTCGTTTTTGAAGATCTTGTGCTGGGCGACGATCTTCTCAGCCACTTGCTCGGGGCCGCCGACGAACAAGGCCCCGTTCGGGCCGCGCGACTGGTCGAAATGCGCTTGGGATGTCGGACCCCAGCCGCGCTCGCGGCCGATGCGGTTCATCACCTCCGCCTGCGGGCCGTAAAAATCGTCGGCCGCCTGCTCGGTCGTCTCGGCGATGAAGCCGTGCACGTTGATGCTGGTGGCGAGGCCCGCCAGATCACTACCGGCGCGCTTGGCGGCTTCGCGGTAGAGATCGAACAGCGGCGCGAAACGCGCCGGCTCGCCGCCAATAATGGCGAGCGCCAGCGGCAGGCCGAGCGCGCCAGCGCGGGCGGCAGACTGCGGCGTGCCGCCAATGGCGATCCAGACCGGCAGCCTGTCCTGGAAGGGCCGGGGATAAACGCCGCGATCGTTGATCGGCGCGCGCAGATTGCCGGACCAGGTGACCTTCACGCTGTCGCGGATGGCAAGCAGCAGATCGAGCTTTTCGGCGAACAGCTCATCATAGTCCTCGAGGTTGTAACCGAACAGCGGGAAGGATTCGATGAACGAGCCGCGTCCGGCCATGATCTCGGCGCGGCCTCCCGACAGAAGGTCGAGCGTGGCTAACTGCTGGAACACGCGCACCGGGTCATCGGAAGACAGAACGGTGACCGCGCTGGTCAGCTTGATGCGCTTCGAACGCTCGGCCGCCGCGGCCAAGGCCACGACCGGTGCGGAGGCGGCATAGTCGGGCCGGTGATGCTCGCCGAGGCCGAAGACGTCGAGACCGACCTGGTCGGCCAGTTCGACCTCCTCGATCAGGTTGCGCAGCCGCTCATGCGGGCCGATTGCGCCGGGGCCCGGCTGCGGGCTGACGTCGGCGAAGGTGTAGAGACCGAGTTCCATCTAATGTCATCCTGATGTTGGAATTTGCCGCTAGACGTAGCCATCCGCCAACCTCGCTGCCAGAGGGGCGACGGTGAACAGTGCATGTCGTTTTCGACTCTATCTCTTCGTCGCAATTCCCAAGGGAAAGCGCTGCGCGCTTTTCCCGGGAAAACCGCTTCACATTTCTCCTGGAATTGCTCCAAAGGCGTCTCCCGGCTGCAACAGCCGACAATTTCATGGCTGCCATGCCGTTTTGGCGCTTGAACTCTCGGTTTTCGCGCGTATGTAAGCGTCGCGAATTGACTTCAGGGAAGTGGACTTGGCTATCTACAGGGAAAAAGACGTTTTCGAGCGGCGCAACGCCGCAAACGAGGCAAAGAAGGCGCTCCTCGAGCGCTTCAAGGCAAAGCCGGCGGCGGATGATCCCGCAGTGCTGGCGCGGCAGGCTGAACGCAAGGCTATCCTTGCGGCTCGCGAAATCCGCGAGGCCGAAAAGGCCCGGCTGAAGCAGGAGAAGCTGGCACGCGAAGCGGTCGAGAAGGCCGAGCGCGAGGCAGCAGCCGAAGCGGCACGTATCGCCGCCGAGGAAGCTGCACAGGCTGAGGCCAAGATTCGGGAATCCGAAGAGAACGAGCGCATCGCCCGTTTTCTGGCCGATGAAGCCGAGCGCAAGGCCAAGCGTGACGCGCGTTATGCGGCACGCAAGCAGCGCACCGGCAGGACGCCGCCGGGCTTCTCGGCCCGCTAGCCTCCAGGCTACGAAGCAATCGGCTTCGAGAATCAGGGTCGCCTCGCAGCGGCCCTGATTGTGTTTGTCCCATGCATGTCGCCCATAAGTGGTCCCGGTTTTGGGAGGACGACATGCATAAAACAAGAGCGCTATCGGTCAGGCGGCGAACTTCAATCCCATGATGCCGCAGACAATGAGCGCAATGCAGGCCAGCCTGATCGCGGTGGCTGGTTCGCCGAGCAGCCAGATGCCGAGCAGTGCCGTACCGACGGTGCCGATGCCGGTCCACACCGCATAGGCGGTGCCGACGGGCAGCGCCTTCAGCGCCAGGCCGAGCAGAGTGAGGCTGACGACCATCGAGGCAACGGTCAGCACGGTCGGCACCAGCTTCGAGAAGCCATCGGTGTATTTGAGGCCGATTGCCCAGCCGATCTCGAACAGGCCGGCGAAAAAGAGAAGAACCCACGACATCGACAACGCTCCATCAGAGCATCGGGCCGAAAAGCGATTTTCGGCGTCCGACGATCAGTCAAACAATGGCGGGTCGTCCCGTCCGGATTTTGGGGAAGCGCGAGGTCGTCCCCGCCACGCCAATATAGGAATTTCGAGCGCTCGATCAACAACGACCGGCAACAGCGCTGCCGGTCGCAATCCCATTTCGAAGCAAATCGGCCGGACTTACTTGTCCTTGAGCTTCATCGCCTTCACCGGCGGCGCCTTCAGGGCCGGAGCCGGGGCGGGCTTCTTGGCGTCCTTCTTCGGCTTGCGGGCTTCCTTGCCTGCCTTCATCGCACCTTTAGCCATGATTCGTTCCTCCTGATGTGGGAAGCGAAGTGAAACAAGAGAACCGCCGGACTGCAAGGGGTTAGCGACTGCTGCCGCCGTCAGCGGCTCGCTTTCAACCGGTTTCTAATTTGCTCGTAAACCATGGCGGTCCATGCCATGGTTGTCTTCGCACTGCAGCATCAACCCGTGCCTCCGCCCGGTGATCGTCAGGCAGGCCGTCAGGACGACAATGCGAATTCACATCGGCTGCGAGATGAGCTTCGACTTTCCGCAGGAAACGCCGCTCATCGCAATGCTGAATGTCCACTATTCGCGTGCCTCCGATCTCGAGCGGCCGGATTTCCTGATCTCCAACCCGCCGGTGCCGATCGAAAGCTATCGCGACAGTTTCGGCAACTGGTGCAACCGGTTCGTTGCGCCGCCCGGGCGTTTCACCTTCGGCACCGACGCGGTGATCCGCGATCCCGGCACTTTCGAGATGGGCGACCTGATGGCCTGGCAGCACGAGGTGCGCGATCTGCCGGCGGACACGCTGCTGTTTCTGCTGCCCAGCCGTTTTTGCGAAAGCGACCTTCTGGCTGATGAAGCGTGGCGGCTGTTCGGCAACACGCCGCTGGGCATTCCGCGCGTGCAGGCGGTCTGCGACTTCGTCCACAATCACATCGTCTTCAACTACGGCAATGCTCGGCCGACACGCACCGCCGCGGAAGCCTATCGCGAACAGAGCGGCGTGTGCCGCGACTATGCGCATCTCGCGGTCACCTTCTGCCGGGCACTCAACATCCCGACGCGCTATTGCACCGGCTACATCAGCGACATCGGTATGCCGAAACCATGGGCGAGCATGGATTTCTGCGCCTGGATGGAAGTCTATCTCGGCGGCCGCTGGCATGTCTTCGACCCGCGCAACAATGCACCGCGCATCGGCCGCATCCTGATCGCCTCCGGCCGCGACGCCGCCGACGTTCCGTTGACCCATATATTCGGGCCGGGAACGCTTGCCGGCTTCAAGGTGTGGACCAGCGAGATCATCGAGTAGTCGTTCTGCCTACCAGTCTCTAACGACAAACCTCTTTAACGACCGCCGTTTTTGAACGAGCCAGCGGTTCACACGTTGTGGTGGCTGTGGAGCTTCTTCCATCTGACCATTAGACTGGGTGTGCATCGAATGGGGACAGCACCATGGCCGGGCACGGCGGCTCAAAAAAGGTGATCTACGCGGCGCTCGCCGGCAATTTCGCCATCGCGCTGACCAAGTTCGCCGCCGCCGCCTTTACCGGCAGTTCGGCGATGCTGTCGGAGGGCGTGCATTCGCTGGTCGATACCGGCAATGGCGGCCTGCTGCTCTACGGCATGCACCGTGCCGCCCGCCCGGCCGACCGGACGCATCCCCTCGGTCACGGCCGGGAACTCTACTTCTGGAGCTTCATCGTCGCGCTCCTCGTCTTCGCGCTGGGCGCCGGCGTGTCGTTCTACGAAGGCGTGATCCATATGATGGCGCCGGAGCCGGTCGCCAACGCCGAGGTGACCTACATCGTGCTCGGCCTTTCCTTCCTGTTCGAAGGCAGTTCGTGGTGGGTGGCGCTGAAAGAGTTCCGCCAGCAGAAGGGCAAGCAGGGCTGGCTGCGGGCGGTGCAGTCGAGCAAGGACCCGAGCGTCTACACCGTGCTGTTCGAGGACAGCGCAGCACTTCTCGGCCTGATCGTCGCGTTCGCCGGCATCCTGGCGGCGGAAGTTCTGGAGATGCCGGAACTCGACGGCGCCGCCTCCATCGGCATTGGGCTGATCCTGGGCGCGACGGCAATCTTCCTGGCCCGCGAAAGCAAGGGCCTGCTGATCGGCGAGCCGGCCTCGCTCGAGGTGCAGATGAAGGTGCTGGCGATCGCCCAGCAGGATCCGGCGGTGCAGCGGGCGAACGGCGTCCTGACCGTCCATATGGGGCCGGCAGAGATCGTCGCCGGCCTGAGCATCGAGTTCGAGGACCATTTGACGGCGCCCGAGATCGAAGCTTGCGTCGAGCGCCTGGAGGCGCAGCTGAAGAAGGAGATGCCGGAGATCACACGGCTGTTCGTCAAGCCGCAGACGTCAGGCACCTGGGAGCAGCGGCGCAGGCTGATCGAGAACGCATCCGATCCGGCTCTGGACTAGCGCTGCGCCATTGCCTCACGGTCTTCCCCCGCTAGGATTAAAGGGACTTTGGAGGAGCGAAGATGAAAATCGACGGCGGCTGCCATTGTGGCGCCATCACCTACGAGGCGGAGGTCGACCCGGAGAACACCGGAATCTGCCACTGCACCGATTGCCAACAACTGACCGGAACGGCTTTTCGCGTGACCGTGGGCGCGCCGGAAGGCCACTACCGGATCACCAAGGGTGCGCCAAAGGTCTATATCAAGACAGGATCGAGCGGCGACAAGCGCGCGCAGGGCTTTTGCGGCGAGTGCGGCTCGCATCTCTACGCGACATCGGTTGGCGACGGGCCGAAGGTTTATGGCATCCGGGTCGGCACGGCGCGGCAACGTGAACAGCTGGTCCCGAGACGGCAAAGCTGGCACCGCTCGGCGCTGCCCTGGTTGCCGGAATTCCCAGGTATGACGACCAAGGAAGAGCAGTAGGGCGGATCCGGCGCTGCTGCTCAGTCGTCGCCTTCGACGACCCTCAGCCTGAGCTGCCCGGTTTTCGAATCGGCAACGCGCGCGCCAGTATCGACTTTCGCGGCGGGAGCCCGTGACGCTGCGTCCGCGGCGGCATCGCCGTCGGGCTGCGCGCCGAACTCCAGCGCTTCGATCTTCTGGCCGCGCTTGGTGACCTTCGACGTCGAAACCAGGATGTCGTCGATGTCCTTGGCCGACTGGCCGAAATGGACCTGCAGCTTGCGCACCCGCTCATCGACACGCGCGACATCCTCCATCAGCCGAATGACCTCGCCCTGGATCAGATGCGCCTGTTCGCGCATGCGGGCATCCTTGAGGATCGCCTGGATGACCTGGATCGACAGCATCAGCAGCGACGGCGAGACGATGACGATTCGGGCACGGTGCGCCTTATGGACGATCGCCTCGAAATTCTCGTGGATCTCGGCGAACACCGATTCCGACGGCACGAACATGAAGGCCGTGTCCTGCGTCTCGCCCTGGATCAGGTATTTTTCCGAGATATCGCGGACATGGATCTCGATGTCGCGGCGGAAGGCCTGCGAGGCGGCCTTCTGCAGGTCGGCGCCGTCGGCGGCGCGGATGGCATTCCAGGCCTCGAGCGGAAACTTGGCGTCGATGGCCAGCGACGGCGCGCCGTTCGGCATCTTCACCAGGCAGTCGGGACGGCTGCCGTTCGACAGCGTCGCCTGGAATTCATAGGCGCCATGCGGCAGGCCGTCGGCAACGATCGCCTCCATGCGCGACTGGCCGAAAGCACCGCGCGTCTGCTTGTTGGAGAGGATCGCCTGCAGCTGCACGACCTGGCCGGCGAGCGATTGGATGTTGCCCTGCGCGACATCGATGATAGCCAGCCGCTCCTGCAACTTGGCCAGGCTCTCATGCGTGGATTTCGTCTGCTCGGTCATGGTCTGGCCGAGCCGGCCGGTCATGGCGTCCAGGCGCTGGCCGATCGATTGCGTCAGCTCCGCCTGCCGTGCGCCGAACACTTCGGCAATGGCGCCCATGCGACCCTGCATTTCGGCCTGGCTTTGCAGAATTCCGGCCATCCGCGCCTCGGCATCGCGGGCATGATCGGCGGCTTCCGCAGCCGCCACGGCGCGCGCCTTCGCCGACCGCCACAGCGCAATGACCAGCGCCACGAACAGGGCCAGAAACAGCAAAGCGCCGAAGGCCAGCGCATGGCCGAGCGTGATGGTTGTGGCGCCAAGCCGGGCGACAGGCTCCGAAAGGATGGTGCTCAAATCATTCATGTGGACAGCATAGACGATTCGCCGCGATAGCACAGATCAAAACGTGAACGAGCCTCATGCCAACCGGTTGACGCTTTTCGCTGGAGGTCTTACGTGGAACGCCATGCCGATCAAGCCGCTCATCATCCTTCCCGACCCCATCCTGCGCCAGGTTTCCCAACCGGTGGAGCGTGTCGACGCGCCCCTGCGCAAATTAGCCGACGACATGCTGGCGACCATGTATGACGCACCGGGCATCGGTCTGGCGGCAATCCAGATCGGCGAGCCGCTGCGCTTGCTGGTGATCGATCTCGCCAAGGAAGACGAGACGCCGGCGCCGCATGTCTTCATCAATCCGGAAATCCTGGAGAGCGCCGATGCGCGCTCCGTCTACGAGGAAGGCTGCCTGTCGATCCCGGATTATTACGCCGAGGTCGAACGCCCGGCCGCCGTACGGGTCAAGTATCTCGACCGCGACGGCAAGCTGCAGGAGATGGAGGCCGAGGGCCTGATGGCCACCTGCCTGCAGCATGAGATCGACCACCTCAATGGCGTCCTGTTCATCGACCACATCTCGAAGCTGAAGCGCGACATGGTGGTGAAGAAATTCAAGAAGCTCGCCAAGGACAAAGCGCCGGGCAAGCTGGTGGGATAGGGCATGCTCTGTCGGAGCACGGCCCCTCCGATCAGCCTCGGCGGTTCAGCTTCACGAACCTTCGATTGAAAATACCGACTTGCTGTGATATCAGTGATATCACGTAGGAGGTGTCTATGGGTGACATGCTGATCCGTGGGATCAATCCGGAATTGAAACGGCGTCTCGAGGAAAGTGCGCGGCTGAACAGGCGCAGCCTTTCGGAGGAAGCGGTCGTCTTGATACAGAAGGGTTTTGCAACACAATTTGCTGGCGCCGAAAAAGTCGGCGATCGCCTCTATTCGCTCGTCGGCGATGATCGTTTCACAAGCGACGAGATTCAGGAAATAGCGAGGTCGCGAAGTGAGGCCGATCGTGGGCCGCCTGATTTCCGTTGACCGAAATGATTATACTGGACACCAACGTCATATCGGACGTGCTATCGCGGCAACGGAGCAAAAACGTTCTCAACTGGTTGAATGGCCAAGAGCCTGCGACCCTTTTCCTCTCCACCATTGTTTTTGCAGAGCTCTATTTCGGAGCCTACCTCGTTCAGGAGGCCATCCGGCGGGATGGTCTTCTCCAAAGCATTTCGAGGATCCGGGGCGAATTTTCGGGTCGGATCCTGGTTTTTGGGGATCTGCCCGCAGAACACTATGGCCGCATTGCCGCGGCAAGACGACTCGCTGGCAGACCTGTCGAAACCAAGGACGCGATGATAGCTGCGATCTGCCAGGTGCACGACGCCACGCTTGCCACCCGCAACGTTCGAGACTTCGACGGACTTGACCTGAAGCTGGTAAACCCGTTTGAAGCCTGAGCTGACTTCCCGGCGCAGGTAGAGAGAAGGTCTCGGAAGAAAAATGCCCCTTCGCGTCATCTTCATGGGCACGCCGGAGTTTTCGGTGCCGACTTTGCGCGCGATCGCCGAGGCTGGCCATGAGATATCAGTCGTCTATACCCAGCCGCCGCGCGCTGCCGGACGGCGCGGGCTGGAGCTGACACCGTCGCCGGTGCAGCGCGAGGCGGAGCGACTGGGCATCGAGGTGCGAGCGCCGGTTTCGCTCAAAGGCGAGGCCGAGCAGACCGCCTTCCGTGCCTTGCGGGCCGACGTCGCTGTGGTCGTCGCCTATGGCTTGCTGCTGCCGAAGGCGGTTTTGGAGGCGACCCGGCTCGGCTGCATCAACGGCCATGCCTCGCTTCTGCCGCGCTGGCGCGGTGCCGCGCCTATCCAGCGCGCCATCATGGCCGGCGACCTGGAAAGCGGCATGATGGTGATGCGCATGGAAGAGGGGCTGGACACCGGCCCGGTCGGGCTGATTGAAAAATGCGCCATCGAACCCGATATGACAGCCGGCGATTTGCATGATCGGTTGATGAGCGTCGGTGCTGCCTTGATGGTGGAAGCGCTGGCGCGGTTGGAAGGGAACACCCTGACATTCACCACACAAGCTGTGGAGGGGGTGACCTACGCCAAGAAAATCGATAAATCCGAGACTCGCGTGGACTGGACTCGCTCAGCAAGTGAGGTCCACAATCATATTCGCGGCCTGTCGCCCTTTCCCGGCGCCTGGTCGGAGATAGGAATTGGCGGCCGCCGGGAGCGGCTGAAACTGCTTCGCTCGACGCTGTCGCAAGGCCTGTCGCTTTGGGAAGAGTTGGGCGAGTCGGGAGGAATTCTCGATGACCGGCTGACGGTCGCCTGCGGGGCAGGCGCGATCAGGCTGGTCGAAGTTCAACGGGCGGGCGGAAAGCCCGCTGCCGCGTCGGAATTCCTGCGCGGGGCCAAGATCGAAAAAGGACTGAAATTCTCATGAGCATGATGTCGATACGCGCGGCAACGCCGCGGGATCGCGAGGCCATCCGCCTCGTCGAGGAACACGCTTTCGGCCAGCAGGCGGAGGCCGGTCTGGTCGACGCGCTGGTGACTGGCGGCAACGCTGTTGCCGAACTGGTGGCGGAAGAGGACGGCCAGGTGGTCGGCCACATCCTGTTTTCGCGGCTGTTCGTCCAGAATGGCGGCAAGACCTTCGCCGCCGTGGCGCTCGCGCCGCTGGCGGTGGAGCCCTCGTTCCATGGCAGCGGCATCGGCGGCGCGCTGATCCGCGAGGCGCATATCCGCCTCAGGGATGCCGGCGAAACGCTGGCCGTGGTGCTCGGCGACCCCACCTATTACGGGCGTTTCGGATATAGCCACACGCGTGCCGAGAACTTCGAGAGCGAATACCAGGGCGAAGCGCTGCAGGCGCTGGCTTGGGGCGACGCGCCTGACGCCGGCAGGCTGGTATACGCCTCCGCCTTCACCGCTCTCGCCGCCTAGAACAGTCCACCGTTTCATGGAAACGGCGAACTGCTCTACCTCTTTGTTTGAACGCAATTCCGAACGGAAAACCGTTTCACACTTTTCCTCGAATTGCCCGAGGCGAGAGCTCTAGTCGCAAATGCCGCGTTTTCGCCTCGACATCGAATATGATGGCAGCCTGTTTGCCGGCTGGCAGCACCAGGCGGATCAGCCTTCGGTGCAACAGGCGATCGAGCGGGCGATCGAAAAATTCTGCGGCGAAGCGATCAGGCTGCGCGCCGCCGGCCGCACCGATGCCGGCGTGCATGCGACAGCGCAGGTGGCGCATGTCGATCTCGTCAAGGCGTGGCCGGGCGACAAGGTGCGCGATGCCGTCAACGCCCATCTGCAGGCGGCCGGGGCGCGCATCGCCATCTTGAAAGCGACGGTCGTTTCCGACAGCTTCGACGCCCGCTTCTCGGCCATCGGCCGCCACTATCTCTACCGCATCCTAAACCGCCGTGCCCCGGCCGCGCTCGACAAGGGCAAGGTGTGGTGGGTGCCGAAGCGGCTCGACGCCGGCGCCATGCACGAAGCGGCGAAAGTCCTGCTCGGACGGCATGACTTCACCACCTTCCGCTCGACCCAGTGCCAGGCCAACAGCCCGATCAGGACGCTGGAACGGCTCGATGTGAGCCGACAGGGCGACATAGTCGAGGTCAGGGCTTCGGCGCGCTCGTTCCTGCACAACCAGGTGCGTTCGATGGTCGGCTCACTGAAGCGCGTCGGCGACGGCGGCTGGAGCGCGGCCGACCTGAAAACGGCGCTCGAGGCGCACGACCGCGCCGCCTGCGGCCAGGTGGCGCCGCCCGACGGGCTGTTTCTCACCGGTGTCGATTATCCAGTCGAGACGAGCCCGGACAGGCTCTGAACTCCGACATCGTCCGGCACGGTGATGCCGAGCAGCGTCTGCAGGCCGAACAGCACCAGCAGCGAGGCGATGAACATGCCGACGAAAACGGCGGTGCCGACCGATGCGCCCCTGCCGATCGTGGCGTTGGTCATGCGCCAGGTCAGCACCATCGACAGGGCAAACAGGAACAGCGACACAAGGCTCGCAGCCTGGCTTGCGGACGACAGGAAAAGCCGGATCAGCGCCGAGGGCAGCATCAGCCAGGCGGTGATGGCCGAAGCCCAGTTGCTGGCGACGACGTAGTGGACGAAGCGGCCGCCGATGCCGGCGCGCGGCGCGATCAAAGCGAGCGCAACCAGCGGCAGCACCCAGGAGCCGATGTCGACCGTCGCCAGGCGCACCAGCATGCTGAAGCGCCCCGCGAAGGCGTCGGGATCGCCGATTTCGTTGGCGATGCCGACCCAGCCGACGATCAGCGCCGGTGCTGCAACGACAATGGCGAAGAAGGAATTCCAGAAGCCGTCGGCCGATAGGTCGAGCAGGCGCAGGCCGTCGGCCTTGCCGAGCATCAATCGCCAGGCGCCCGTCAGCGAAGCTTGGGTTTCGTCCGCCGAAAGCATGCCGTTCAGCCCTGTCCGAACCAGTCTTCTATGAAGCGCTGGTAAATTTGCGTCAGCGTTTCGAGATCGGCAATGGCGACGCGCTCGTCGACCATGTGCATTGTCTTGCCGACCAGCCCGAACTCGACCACCGGACAATAGTCCTTGATGAAACGCGCGTCGGACGTTCCACCGGAGGTGGACAGCGTCGGCTCCTTGCCGACCGCCGACTTGATCGAGCCGCGCAGCGTGTCGATCAGCCTGTCGTCACGTGTCAGGAAGACATGGCTCGGCCGGTCGCGCCAGACGAGTTCGTAGTCGACCGGCGTCTTCTTGCCCTGCCGGTACTTCTTGCGCCTAGCCGCCTGGTCGAGCCGGTTGTGGATCTCGGCCTGCAAGGTCTCATCAGTCCAGGTGTCGTTGAAGCGGATGTTGAAGGTCGCGGTCGCTTTGGCCGGGATGACATTGGTGGCCGGGTTGCCGACGTCGATGGAAGTGATCTCCAGATTGGTCGGCTGGAAATCCCTGGTTCCCTTGTCGAAAACCGGATGCAGCAAGGCGTCGACCAGGCTCATCAGCCCGCGCACCGGATTGTCGGCAAGCAAGGGATAGGCGACATGGCCCTGGCGGCCATTGACGGTGACCGCGCCGGACATCGAGCCGCGGCGGCCGATCTTGATCATGTCGCCGAGAGCGTCCGGATTGGTCGGCTCGCCGACGACAGAGGCATCCCATTTCTCGCCCCGCGAAGCCGCCCATTCGAGCAGCTTCACCGTGCCGTTGATCGCGGGGCCTTCCTCGTCGCCGGTGATCAGCAGCGAGACCGACCCTTTCGGACCGCCATTGGCCTCGACATGGCGCGCCACGGCGGCGATGAAACAGGCAATGCCGCCCTTCATGTCGACGGCGCCGCGGCCATACATCTCGCCATTGGCGATCTCGGCGGCGAAAGGCGGATGCGTCCAAGCGGCTTCGTCGCCGACAGGCACCACGTCGGTGTGTCCGGCGAACATCAGATGCGGGCCATTGCCGGAGCGCCTTGCATAGAGGTTTTCGATATCGGGCGTGCCGTCTTCGGAAAACACCGGCCGATCGACCAGGAAGCCGAGCGGTTTGAGCATCGTCTCCAGCGCGGTCAGCGCGCCGCCCTCAGCGGGCGTCACCGAAGCGCAACGGATAAGGGCGGCGAGGTTTTCGGCGGGATCGGTCGGCAGCGTCATGGCAAAAGCGATAGTCGAAAGCGCAGGGCCTGTCACGGCCAGACATAGGGGCCAGCGTCATGGCTGGCGATACCGCCGATATTATGGTTTTCATGTCTTATAGTTGCGACCCGGCGCGGGCGGCAGGATGGCAGACAAGCACAAACGGATCGTCATAGCCGGTGCCGGCAGCATCGGCTGCTATGCCGGCGGCTGCCTGGCGCTGGCCAACCGAGAGGTCATTCTGCTGGCTCGGCCTCGCATCGAGGCAGCGTTGCGGCAGGGTGGATTGCGGGTCAGCGACCTCCAGGGCCCCGATCGCTCGATCAAGCCCGAGGCGCTTGTCGTCACCGCCGATCCGGCCGTCGCCCTGCCGCCGGCGGACGTGATCCTGGTCACGGTCAAGAGCGGCGCCACCCAGGATATGGCGGACCTCATCAAGGCCCATGCCCGCCCCGATGCCGTGGTGATCAGCCTGCAGAACGGTGTCGGCAATGCCGACAGGCTGCGCGCTGAACTTGCCGGACGTACGGTGCTGGCCGGCATGGTGCCGTTCAATGTGGTGCAGTCGCCGGACAGCGAACTGCCGCTGCGCGTTCACCGCGCCAGCGACGGCACGGTAATGGTCGAGGATGGCGACGCCGGCTTGGCCGACCTGCTTGGAGTCGAAGGGTTTGCGGTCGAAACCCGTGGCGACATGAAGGCTGTGCTGTGGGGCAAGCTGCTGATGAATTTGAACAACGCACTGGTGGCGCTTTCCGGCCTGCCGCTGACGGCCGAACTGGCCGATCGGCGCTGGCGGCTGATCCTGGCCAGCCAGATCGACGAGGCGCTCACGGCGATGAAAGCGACCGGCATCGAGCCGGCGCGGATCGCCGGCCTGCGGCCGGCGCTGCTGCCGAAGGTGCTCAGGCTGCCTGACTGGCTGTTCAAGCTTCTGGCGCGGCGCATGCTGGCGATCGACGCGCAGGCGCGCTCGTCGATGTGGGACGATCTTCAGCGCGGCCGGCCGACGGAGATCGACGACTTGCAAGGCGCCATCTTGCAGCTGGCGGGGAAGGTCGGCACGCCCGTGCCGACGGTTCAGCGGATCACCGCCTTGGTGCGCGCGGCGGAAGCGGAGCGGCTTGGCTCGCCGGGCCTGCCGCCGGAGCAGGTTGTTGCACCGGCCGGCCGTCGATCAACGTGATCTTCTGCCAGATTTTCCGCGACAGGTTTGACGCCAGGTTCTCGATGTCGTTGACGCCGTCGATGACCACGTCGTCATTGACCGACTGTGCGAACAATGCGGCGATCTTGCCCGTGATCGACAGCATTTCGGAGCAATAATCGAGGTAACGGGCCAGGTCGGCGGCATTGGTGATGCGGGCGGGCGAATGCGACGTCGGCTTGAAATCGGCCGACAGCGCCGCCGGATCCTTGGTCAGCTGATGCATGTCGATGACGTGGATCAGCGAGCGCAGGCCATGCAGCTGGCGAAAGACCTGCTTGCGCTTGATGCGCTCCTCGGAGCGGATCAAGGCGAGAAATCCGACAATGGCGAGGATGAACATGTTGAGCGAAGCTTCGATGCCTTGCACCGACTGGACGGCATCACCGGGTTTGGAAATGCGGTCGAATGGCAGGACGGTGCCGACGAAGATGAACATCAATGCGCCGGCAACGACAGCGGCGACGATGAGGCCGCGCAGCCACCAGATCGGCGCTTCCAGGGCCTTGGCGCCCTGTGCCAGATCGCGCGACAGCGAGACCAGTTCGGCGGCAACGCCGCGCAGGCCGGCCTTGGGGAAACGCTCCGCAACACGCGTCTCCAGCCGTTCCGCGGTCTCGATGATCAGCTTCGGATCAAGCGTGCGGTAGCGCATGTCCGATCGGCCCTCAGGATTGTTCCGGCTCGTTGGTGCGCCGGCCATAGCGGTTGGGTCCAGGCTGCCCCGGAAACAGGCACAACACAAGGAAGGCGACGATCGACACTACCGGCACGAACAGGATCAGCGCGGCAATGCCCGGCTTGTCCAAATCGTGCAGCCGCTTCACCGCCAGGGCGATGTTCGACCACAGCGAGGCGATGAAGGCGACGAAGAAGATGAACGACCACATGTTGCTCTCGGCCGAACCTTCCGGCACTAGCGTGAAGCGGTAGAGCGGGAAGGCCTGGATGATGGCGACGAGCAACCCGCCAAGAAAATAGGCCGCGCGACTGACGCGGCCCGAGGTTTTGAAGAAAAGCCAGGTGAGATCTGATCTGTCAGGCAAGCGGGTCCGGTCCATATTGATTGGCGCCCCTGGCGCCTTCGAGAATGCCGCATTCCACCAGAAACCAGATCGGGCCGATGAGCGGCACCAGCATGATCAGGCTCCACCAGCCCGACTTGCCGCGATCATGCCAGCGCTTGGCGTAGACTGCGAGTGCGAAATAGATCGAGGCCAGAGCGATGAGAATGCCGATGATGCCGATCTGGGCGCCACTGGCGGTGGTGATGCGTGTACCGAGAATCGCATCGAGAATAAAGGCAACGATGCCAATGACGATGAAAACGCCAATCGCGGCCCAGAACTTGCCACGGGTTATGCGACCATCAAAACTTGTGAGCAGATCCTTCCAGTCCATGTCACCCCTCCATGTTGAACCAGCGCGACCGATTGTCGCGCCGGCGGAAGGTGCGCTCGCTTTGCGCAAAGATCAATCGCGCAGCAATTCGTTGATCGAGGTCTTGGAGCGGGTCTTGGCGTCGACACGCTTGACGATGACGGCGCAGTAGAGGCTCGGACCTGGCTCGCCGTTAGGAAAGGACTTGCCCGGCATCGTTCCGGCGACGACGACGGAATTCGGCGGCACTTCGCCATAGAAGATCTCGCCGGTGGCGCGGTCGACGATCTTGGTCGACTGGCCGATGAAGACGCCCATGCCGAGCACCGAGCCTTCGCGCACGATGCAACCTTCGACCACTTCCGAACGCGCGCCGATGAAGCAATTGTCCTCGATGATGGTCGGACCGGCCTGCATCGGCTCCAGCACGCCGCCGATGCCGACGCCGCCGGAAAGATGCACGTTCTTGCCGATCTGGGCACAGGAGCCTACCCCGACCCAGGTGTCGATCATGGTGCCGGTATCGACATAGGCGCCGACATTGACGAAGGACGGCATCAGCACGGCGCCCGGCGCGATATAGGCCGAGCGACGCACGATCGACCCCGGCACGGCACGAAAGCCCGACTTTTCGAAATCGACAGCGCCCCAGCCATCGAACTTCGACGGCACCTTGTCCCACCACATCGCTTCGCCGGGACCACCCTTGATGATCTCCATCGGATTGAGCCGGAAGGACAACAGCACGGCCTTCTTCAGCCACTGGTTGACATGCCACTTGCCGTCGGCCTGCCGCTCGGCGACGCGGACGGCGCCGCGGTCGAGCAGGTCGAGCGCCGACTGGATGGCATCGCGCGTTTCGCCGCGCGTCGCAGTCGAAATCGCGTCGCGTTCCTCGAAGGCCTTCTCGATGGTCTTTTCGAGGCTCGCCAGATCGGGCTTCGACATGAATTCGCTCCATTACCAAGCTGTTAAGGGGCTGCGCCTTAACCTGTTTTGAAAGTCGCGCGGACCCCATGCATGCTTCGCATGCTTGCGTCTTTGCATGTAGCAGGTTCTTGTCACAAAACCGCGGGACACTTTTGCGGAACCTGCTTATGTGAAGCCTTGGTGAGGGTCAATCGCGGCTGCGTCATGGGGCGGCGCAAGTTAAGAATTTGGACGGGTAGAGCATATGACACCTATGGAAAAGGCGGGCTGGACGCCACTGCCGCATTCGGACGAGGATCTGGAGCGGTCGAAGAGTGTGCCGGACACGCCGCAGACGCGTGCCGAAACCTACCGGCTCGCCTGGAACGATCCCGACTTCATGACGCGGCGCGAGTTGCGCGCGGTCCGGCTGCAACTCGAACTCCTGAAACCGGAGATGATCCTGGCCGAACGCGGCATCCGTTCGACGGTGATCCTGTTCGGCGGCGCGCGCCTGCCGGAACCCGGCGGCGAGGCCTGGGCGGCCAAGAACGAGACGCAGAAGAAGAACCTCGAGGAAAACAGCAAATACTACGAGGAAGCGCGCAAATTCGCCCGCCTCTGCTCGCAGCAGTCGGCTACCTCCTATTACCGCGAATATGTCGTGGTGACCGGTGGCGGGCCCGGCGTGATGGAAGCGGGAAACCGCGGCGCCGACGATGTCGGCGCGCCGTCGATCGGCCTCAACATCGTCCTGCCGCACGAGCAGGCGCCGAACATCTATGTGACGCCGGAGCTCTGCTTCAACTTCCATTATTTCGCTATCCGCAAGATGCATTTCGTCATGCGCGCCAAGGCGGTCGCGGTGTTTCCGGGCGGCTTCGGCACGATGGACGAATTCTTCGAGACGCTGACCCTGATCCAGACAGGGCGCATGGAGCGCGTGCCGGTGATCCTGTTCGGCAAATCCTTCTGGAAGCGGGCGATCAATCTCGATTTTCTCGCCGAGCAGGGCACGATCAGCCCCGGCGATCAGGACATCATCGACTTCGTCGACACCGCCGACGAAGCCTGGGGGATCATCAGCCGGTTCTACAAGCTGGGGGAGTAGGGCAGTGGGGAATTGAAGAGCTGGTGAATTGAAGAACTGGGGAACTTGATCCGTGGAGACCGTCCTTCATTCTTCAATTCTTCAATTCTTCAATTCCCCTCTTCCTTCCCCCTCCACAATCGCCGTCAGAAACCCCGCCAGATCGTCGGTTACGAAATCGACATCATCCTCGTTGGCCGGGTCGCGCTCCCAGATCTCGGCAAAGGTCGGCTCGAAATTGCGCGGCACGATAAGCACCGTGGTCATGCCGAGCGACTTCGGCACCGACAGGTTACGGGCAAGGTCTTCGAACATCACCGCATTGTGGCCGGTGACGGCGTGCAGTTCGGCGAACTTCTCGTAGGTCTGGCGCGCCGGCTTGGGATTGAGCCCGGCGGCGACGATGTCGAAGATGTCGTCGAAATGGTCGAGGATGCCGAGTTGGCGCGCGGTGCGCTCGGCGTGCCTGCGGTCGCCATTGGTGAAGATGAACTTGCGGCCCGGAAGCTGGCGGATGGCGGTGCCGAGAACGGGATCGGGCACCAGCCATGAATAGTCGATGTCGTGGACCTTCTCGAGGAAATCGTCGGGGTCGATGCCATGACGTGTCATCAGGCCGTTCAGCGTCGTGCCATATTCGCGGTAGAGTTCCTTCTGCAACTTGCGCGCATCGTCGCGCGGCAATGCCAACAGTTCGCCGACATAGGCGGTCATCTTGACGTCGATCTGCGAGAACAGATTCGAATGATGCGGATAGAGCGTGTTGTCGAGATCGAAGACCCAGTCGGTGACATGGGCGAAGCGGGCGGGGTCAGGGAGCGTGGTCATAGGCTCCTTATGGCATGAAACGCGCATTCCGAAAGCGACTTTATCCACAACTTCTGCTCGTTGAGGTTGCGTAAATCGCCTCACGATTCAAATTTTAGGCATCTGGGAAAGGTGGCCTTCAGGGCTTGCTGGCAGAGAGGCAGTCTTGTGGGAGCAAGCGATGAACAGCATAATTCTGAGATCCGCCGCCGTTGCTTTCGCCTCAGTCGCGGCCTCTCTCCTGCTGACCCTGATCATCGTTCCGGCCATGGGATTTCCGGTCAATCGTACGATCTGGCTGACCTCCACCCTCTGTCCGCTGGTGCTGGCGTGGGCCGCCAGCGCAAGCACTTTCTGGCAAAGCGACAGGCTGAAAAACGCGCATCGCGATCTCGCCCGCGCTCATGCCCAGCTCGCCGCCGCGCATCGCCGACTGGCGGAAAAGGCGAGCCGCGACGACATGACCGGCATGCTCAACCGGGAAAGTTTCTTTGCCGCGCTTGACGGTTCGCGCCGCAAGTCCGATCGCGGCGCGCTGCTGATCATCGACGCCGACCACTTCAAGACCATCAATGACAATTTTGGCCACCTGACCGGCGATGACGCGCTGCTTTTGATCGCCAGCGCGATCCAGCGCGGCGTGCGCAGCGGCGATGTGCTCGGCCGCATCGGCGGCGAGGAGTTCGGCGCCTTTCTGATCGGCGCCACCGAGCAGGAGGCCAAGCGCGTCGCCGAGCGCATTCGCCGCGAAGTCGAGCTGATCCGCTTCCGGCCCGTCGACGAGCGGACCATCCCGCTCACGGTCAGCATCGGCGGCACCATCTGCGGCGAGGAAGCCAGTGTGTCGGAGCTGATGCGCGCCGCCGACCGGCGCCTCTACCAGGCCAAGCACCAGGGCCGCAATCTGACGATCATCGATACCGGCATTTCCGAGGCGGCGTGATCCGATCTGCCGCAACCGGCCCGTTAAGCAAACTCTAACCCTGTTTGCACTCGGTTGTACCGCTTAGCCGGGTTTTCACTGCTTCACGGCCAGACTTGGCACGATACTGGCTTCCACGGTGATGCATGTGTCGTTCCGGGAATTGCCGTTCTGGGAACGCCCATGCAGTGCCGAAGCCCAGACGAGAAACCAGCCATGAGTTTCATCATCAAAAGAATGTCACGCCGCGCGCTCGTGCAGGCGTTGATCGCATTGCCTGCCCTGTCTTTGTTCCGCAAGCTGCCTGATGCCGATGCCGCCGATCCAGAGCCCGACCCGAACGAGATCGTCGAGGTCAATGGCTGGATCCTGAAGCGGAGCGACTTGGCATGATCTTTGACAGCTACGAGGCGTATCGCGCCGCGAACTTCACTCCAAAAGTCTGCATCCTCGGCTCCGGCCCGGCCGGTACCACCATTGCCCGCAAGCTGGGCGCCGCCGGCATTCCGGTGGTGGTGATGGAAGCCGGTCCGCGCGAATTCAGCGACGACTCGCAGGATTTCTACCGGGGCAGCACGGTCGGGGATTTCTATTTCGATCTCGACATAACCCGGCTGCGGTTCATGGGGGGCAGTTCCAACCACTGGGCAGGCTGGTGCCGCGTCCTCGACAAGCAGGATTTCGAGCCGAAGGCCTGGGTACCCGACACGGGCTGGCCGATCCGCCGCACCGACATCGAACCCTATCTGCCGGAAGTGCGCGACATTCTCGACCTTCCGGCCCTCCGGCCCGATATGCCGATCTCGGACGACATTCGCTGGGTGCAGCTGATCAAGAGCCCGGCCGTGCGCTTCGCCGAGAAATTCGGCGATGAACTCGACAAGGCCACGAACATCGCGGTGGTGCTCAACACTTGTGCCACCGAACTTGCCGGCGACGGCAGACGCGTGACTGGCGCCAGACTGTGGTCGAACGGGCAGGATGCCGGCTCCTTCAGCGCCGACTATTTCATCGTCTGCACCGGTGGGCTGGAGAATTCGCGGCTGCTTCTGTGGTCCAACCAGCGCTCGAACGGCGGCGTCGTGCCGAATGCGACGGCGCTTGGCCGCTACTGGATGGAGCATCCGACCTTCGAGGGCGGCAATGCCATCCTGACCGACTACAACGCGTTCGAGGTCGATGCCGTCAACGAGGCCTTCTTCTCGCCGACACTTGCCGCCATGGAGCGGCTGCAGATCATGAATTTTGGCATCCGGCTGATCGAGACGCCGTATCCCGGCGTCAAGAGCCTTATCGCCGACCTCGCCTGCACGGCGCCCGACATGGCCGAGTGGATGTCCTCCAAGCTCAGCCAGAGGCTGCGTTGCGCCGCCCAGCTCTACGTCGCCTGGGAACAGGCGCCGCTGGCATCCAACCAGATCGAGTTGTCGAAGACCGATGTCGACCACGCCGGCGTGCCGCGCATCGAGCTACACTGGAAGAAATCGGAAATGGAGCGCCGCACACTGCTCGAAGGGCTCAGATTGTTCGGCAAGACACTGATCGAGAAGAATCTCGGCCGCGTGCGCATTGCCGATTGGATCAGCAACGGCCAGGACTATCCCACCAACGACGAGACGGCGGGCCATCATCACATGGGCGGCACGCGCATGGGCACCGACGTCACCAAAAGTGTTGTCGACGCCAACTGCAAGATGCACGGCATGGACAATCTCTATGTCGGCGGCTCCTCGGTGTTCTGCACGTCAGGTCAATGCAACCCGACGACGACAATCACCGCGCTGGCCTGCCGGCTGGGCGATCATCTGAGCAAGGTGGTCACCGCCTGACGTCTGCGGCAACGTGCTCGCTATAACGTCGCCGGGTCGAGCGCCGGCTGGTCCTTACGCCGGGCGACGATCGCCGCGAAATCGGCGGTCTGGAAGGCATCGCGCAAGGCGTCGAAGGACGGCAGCACGAAATAGGCGCGCTGGAACTTGTCGATCTCGTAGCCGGTGCGCATCACCGTTTCCAGGTCGAAGGGCACGTGGTGGGCGTCCTTGCCTTCGACCGCGAACTGCAGCTCGGTAAACGACGACATCAGGCCGGCGCCAAAGGCCTTTAGCGGCTGGCCGGCCTCCTGCATCAGGCCATATTCGGCCGTGTACCAGTAGAGCCGGGAAATCATCTCGTCGCCACCCAGCGCGATGATGTCGCCGGCCTTCTCGCCATACATCTGCATGAAATCGGCGAACACCGGTTGCGACAGCGCCGGCACGTGGCCGAAGAAATCATGGAACATGTCGGGCTCGACAATGTAGTCGAGCTCCTGCCTGGTCCGCAGCCAGTTGGTGACCGGGAAGCGGCGATCGGCGAGATGATCGAAAAACGGGGCCGCGGGAATGAGCCCCGGCACCGCGACGATCTGCCAACCGGTCAGTTTGCGCAGCTTGGCGCTGACCTCGTCGAAATCGGGAATACGGTCGAGCAGGCCGAGTTTTTCGACGCCGTCGAGATAGGAATGGTGGGCGAGCTTGCGCGTCAACTTGGTCTGGCGGTCGCACAGCGTGCGCCAGACCGCCTGCTCTTCTTCGCTGTAATCGTAACCCTGCGACACGGTGAAATCGGCACGGCAGACCGAATAGTCACCGCGCAATCCTTGCGCCGCGCAGTCGCGGGCGTATTCGGCAACGCTCATCGTCGTCATGGTTTTCTCCTCGCAAATCATGAATGGCAGACGTGCCGAAAGGCTACCCGGATTTGCCGAGGGAAATCGGTTTTGATGATGGCTCGAACGGAATATTCGAGATAATATCCACTCACAAAACCCTCTCTCGGAGTGAAAATGCCTCAGTTCGACGATTTCGAGATCAAGATGCTCGATGTCCTGCAGCGCGACGGGCGCAAGCCGGTTTCCGAACTGGCGCAAGAGATCGGCCTGTCGACGACGCCGTGCGCGCGGCGTTTCGAGGCGCTGCAGGATGCCGGCATCATCAAGGGTTTTGCCGCGGTGATCAGCCGCCGCGCGGTCGGCCTGATGGTCGAGGTGTTCATCCAGGTGCGCCTGGTGAGCCACAGCGACGGCTCTCCCGAAAGCTTCATCGCCGCCGTGCAGCGCATGGACGAGGTGTCGTCGTGCTGGACGATGACCGGCGACCATGATTTCCTGCTGCATGTCATGGTGCCGTCGGTCGACGAGCTCAACGCCTTCGTCATGCATCGGCTGATGCGGCTCGACGGCGTGCGCGACGTCCACACCCAGCTCGTGCTGCAGAACATCAAGGGACCCGGCCACGTGCCGCTCGCCCACCTCCGGCGGTGACAATGCCTGCCTTCGCACTCCTTGGGGAAAAACTGCACGCAAACTGCTGAAACGGGCCAAGCGCGTGTCCACATCGCCGGCCAGCTTGCGCGGACCAAATGCCCAAGAGGTCCGCCATGAAAATCGTCCTGATCAATCCGCCGCACACCGCCATCGGCAGCCGCGTGCCCGACGATCATTTGCCGCCGCTCGGCCTGCTGGCGATCGGCGGGCCGCTGATCGATGCCGGGCACGAAGTACGGCTCGTCGACGCCGAGTTCGGGCCGATGCCGCTCGATGACGTCGTGCGCAACGCACTGGAGGACCACCCCGACTTCGTCCTGATCGGCCATTCCGGCTCGACCTCGGCGCATCCGACCGCCTTGCTGATCGCTGAGCAGATCAAGCAGCGGGAGCCGGCGACCATCATCATCTATGGCGGCGTTTTCCCCACCTATCATTGGCGCGACATCCTGTCCGCAACGGATACATTCGACTTCATCGTGCGCGGCGAGGGCGAAGCGACCGTCGTGGCGCTGGTCGAGGCGCTGGAAATGCGCCAGCCACCGGCGAGCGTGGCCGGCATCGCCTATCGCGACGATCTCAGCCGTCCCGTCGCCACGCAACCGGCCATGACCATTGCCGACCTCGACGCCTACCGCGTCGGCTGGGAGCTGATTGAGCACTCGCGGTACAGTTACTGGGGCGGCAAGCGGGCCGTGGTCATGCAGTTTTCGCGCGGCTGTCCGCATCTGTGCAACTATTGCGGCCAGCGCGGCTTCTGGACCCGATGGCGGCATCGCGACCCAGTGAAGTTCGCCAAGGAGATCGCCTGGCTGCACCGCGAGCACGGCGTCGAGCTGATCAATCTCGCCGACGAGAATCCGACGGTCTCGAAGAAGGCCTGGCGGGCCTTCCTCGACGCCCTGATCGCCGAGAACGTGCCGGTGCTGATCGTCGGTTCGACCCGCGCCGACGACATCGTGCGCGATGCCGACATCCTGCATCTCTACCGCAAGGCCGGTGTCATCCGCTGGCTGCTCGGCATGGAAAACACCGACGAGCAGACGCTGCAATTGATCCGCAAGGGCGGCAGCATCTCATCCGACCGCGAGGCGATAAGGCTGCTGCGCCTCAACGGCATCCTGTCTATGGCGACCTGGGTGGCCGGCTTCGAGGACGAAGGGTTTCGCGACCTGTGGCGCGGCTTCCGGCAGCTCATCGCCTACGACCCGGACCAGATCCAGGCACTGTATGTGACGCCGCATCGCTGGACGCCGTTCTTCCGCATCGCGCGGGATCGCAAGGTGATCCAGCAGGACGCGCGCCTGTGGGACTACAAGCACCAGGTGCTGCAGATGACGCGGCTGAAACCGTGGATGCTGTTCTTCAGCGTCAAGCTGATCGAGCTGGCTGTGCAGTCGCGGCCGAAGGCGCTGGCGCGCATCCTGTTCCACAAGGATCCCGAGCAGCGCCATTCGATGCGCTGGTACACGCAAATGGGCCGCCGCGTCTGGTTCCGCGAGGTCTGGGGCTTTCTGGTCCGCGACATCAGGGTGAAAGACGGCCCGACGCTGGCCGAATTCTGGGGCGCGCCGCAGGACGCCGAAGAGGAATCGATGTCCGTTCGACGCCCGGCCAGAAAGCCTGCCATTCCCATCATCGGCAATATTGAAGATTCCGAGGCGAAAAAGTTAGCCGGCTGAAGAGCCCCTCAGGGCACGATCAGCGTGCCGGCACCATGCTCGGTGAACAGTTCCAGCAGCACCGCATGCGGCGTCTTGCCGTTGAGGATGACGACGCCTTCGACACCGCGTTCGATCGCTTCGATGCAGGTCTCGACCTTGGGGATCATGCCGCCCGAGACCGTGCCGTCCTTGATCAGCGCCTTGGCCTCGGCCACGGTCAGTTCGTCGATCAGCTTCTTGTTCTTGTCGAGCACACCCGGCACGTCGGTGAGGAACAGCAGGCGCGTCGCCTGGCAGGCGCCGGCAATGGCGCCGGCGAAGGTGTCGGCATTGATGTTGTAGGTGTGGCCGTCGCGTCCTGGCGCCACCGGCGCCAGCACCGGAATCATCTCGGAGCGTGCCAGAAGATCGAGCAAGGTGCGGTCGACCTCGACCGGCTCGCCGACGAAGCCGAGATCGAGCACGCGCTCGATGTTGGAGTCCGGGTCGATCATGGTCTTGCGGGCCTTTTCGGCGAACACCATGTTGCCGTCCTTGCCGCACAGGCCGATCGCCCATTCGCCCTCGGCGTTGATCAGCGCGACGATCTCCTTGTTGATCGAACCGGCCAGCACCATTTCGACGATCTCGACCGTCTTCTGGTCGGTGACGCGCAGGCCGCCCTCGAACTTCGATTCGATGCCCATCTTGGCCAGCATGGCGCCGATCTGCGGGCCGCCGCCGTGGACGACGATCGGGTTGACGCCGGACTGCTTGAGCAGCGCGATGTCGCGCGCGAAGGCCTTGCCAAGCTCGATGTCGCCCATGGCATGGCCGCCATATTTCACCACGACCGTCTTGTGCTCGTAACGCTGCATGTAGGGCAGAGCCCGTGACAACAGGGCTGCCTGCATTTCGGCGGTGGCGGTTATTTCCGTCATCGGCTTGGTTCCCGGCTTTTTATTTTAAGCATGTCGTTGTCCCAAAAACCGCTGGACACTTTTGGGCGACATGCATCAGGTAAGGACGGCGGCGTCTTAGCGGGAATTGGCGCCGCCCGCAAATGGCTTTGCTGTCATATTCGAGCGCTTCACGACCTCGTCATCGTGTCGGCACCAACAGCGGCGCCCTGCGGCCCAGCCAACCCGAGATCTTCTCCATCTGCGCGGCGAGCGACAAAAGCGTCTCCTCGTCGCCCGGACGGCCGGCCGCCTGGACGCCGAGCGGCAGGCCGGCGTCAGTGACATGGACCGGCAGCGCGATCGACGGCTGGCCGCTGACATTCTGGATCGCCGGCCAATGGGTGAACCAGAGGCTCTTGTCCATCAGCTGGCCGAAGAACGGCTTCAGCTTCAGCAAGGGCGTCAGATGAAGCTTGTCGAGCAGGTTCTCGATGAGTTCGTCGGCGCCTTTCGGATCCATGGCGCCGCAGGCGAGCGGCGGGTGGGCAATGACCGGCATCAGCACGGCGTCATACCGCGCAGTCTCCGAAATCAGCCGTCGCGAGGCGGCATGCAGCCGCTGCAGGTCGGCATAGGTCTCGCCCGCCGACACCAGTTCGCCGAAGCGGGCGAGCACGCGCGTCGCCCGCTCGATGTCACCGGTAACGGAGCGCCCGACACGCAGCGCTTCGGCGCGCATCGTGCCGGCAACGGCGGAGGCAACCGTCCTGCAGAAATCGGCGAAGAAATCGCGGCCGATAAAGGGCAGGTCGATCTCTTCGACCGTGTGGCCGCCCTCGCGGGCAAGCGCCACCGCCGTGTCGAGCGCCTTGAGCGTCTCGTCCGAGATCGGCAGGCCAAGCGGCGATTTGCGGTACACGGCCAGGCTGAGCTTGCCGGGATCGCGCGCGGCGGCAGCCGCGAACGTGCCTTTCGGCGGCGGCGCGGCATAGGGCGACAGAGGATCGGGGCCGTGGATGAGGTCGAGCAGCAGCGCGCAATCGCGCACCGAACGGGTGAGCGCATGGTCGACGACCATGCCGTACCAGCTTTCGCTCACCAGCGGCGTCAGCGGTGTGCGGCCGCGCGACGTTTTCAGGCCGACAAGCCCGGTGCAGGCGGCAGGCACGCGGATCGAGCCGCCGCCATCGGAGGCATGCGCCACCGGCACGACGCCGGCTGCGACCAAGGCTGCCGAACCGCCCGAAGAGCCGCCGCTGGTATGGCCGGTGTTCCACGGATTGCGGGTGATGCCAAAGGCCCTGGATTCGGTCATCAATCGAAGCCCGTGCTCCGGCGATGTCGAGGTGACGATCGGGATAAGCCCGGCAGCGAGATAGCGGTCGGTCAGCACCGAATTGACATCGGCCAGCCATGCCGGAATGCGGCTGCCGCCATGCGTCGGCACGCCCTTGATGGCGATGCCGAGATCCTTGATGGCGAAGGGAACACCGGCCAGCGGCAGCGAGCGGTCGATGGTCTTGGCGCGGGCCCGGGCGGCATCGTAGAGCGGTTCGGCCGTGGCATTGATGTCGGGACGGGTGGCCTCGGCGCGGGCAATCGCGGTGTCCGTCAGCTCGACGGCCGAAACGTCGCCCTTGCGGACCAGATTGGCGAGGCCCGTGGCATCTTCTTCCCAAAGGATCCGTTCGACCGACATGCGCGCTCCCCCATCACTGAGGGCAAGCTAGCCAGTGGCGATTCCATTGGCAATCGGTGGACGGATCCGGGCCGGCGACACACAAAAGCTTAGGCGTGCACAAGATTATTTCCGCCGTTGCAAATACATCGCAATCGCCTAACTTGCCTGCAATGACGCCGCAGGACATCACCAAGCTGATCGTTCGGACTTCGATGAAGGATCGGGCCGCGTTCGATCTGCTTTACCGGCAGACCAGCGCGAAACTTTTTGGCGTCTGCCTTCGTGTCTTGAACGACCGGGGAGACGCGGAAGAAGCGCTGCAGGAAGTCTTCGTCAAGATATGGACGAAGGCGGATCGTTTTGCGGTCTCCGATCTAAGCCCGATCTCCTGGCTGGTGGCAATCGCGCGCAACCATGCGATCGATCGCATACGAGCGCGACGCAAGCCCGCCGCCGACATCGATGCCGCGCTCGACGTGGCCGATCCGGCGCCGGGGCCTGAAGCGATGGCGGTGGCGGGCGACGAATCCGAACGTATCCACCATTGTCTCGATGAGTTGGAGAAGGACCGGGCAGCCGCCGTCCGGGGCGCCTATCTCAAGGGCGAGAGCTATGCCGAACTGGCGGAGCGCCATGGCGTGCCGCTGAACACGATGCGGACATGGCTGCGCCGCAGCCTGTTGAAACTCAGAGAATGTCTGGAAAGATGACGCTGGCAGAAGACACAGGACCGGAACGTGGAGGCGACGACCTGCTCGCCGCCGAATACGTTCTCGGCGTGCTCGATGCCGACGAACGCCAGATCGTCTCCCGCCGCATCGATGCGGATACGGTTTTCGCTCGTCTTGTCGAGAGTTGGGAGGTCAGTCTCTCACCGCTTGCCGCCGCCTATCGGGAAGTCGAGCCGTCGGTTTCGGTGAAGACCGCTGTCGACCGCCGCCTGTTCGCCAACGCTGCCGCCGTGACCACGCCCGCCGAATCGCGCGGCGGCCTGTGGTCCAGCCTGGCCTTCTGGCGCGGCCTTGCCGCGGCCGCGGCTGCGGCACTGGCGATTTACATCGCCGTGCCAGTCCTCAACCCCCCGGTCGAGCAGCCGCAGGCGCGCCTCGTCGCTTCGCTGGCCGCCGAAGGCAGCGACGTCAGATATCTCGCCGTCTATGATGCCGCGCATCACGAAATCGGCCTGTCGCATGTCTCCGGTGAGCGTGCTTCCGGCAAGGACTTCGAGCTGTGGATGATCGAGGGCAAGAACCCGCCGGTGTCGATGGGCGTCATTCCGGCCGGCGCTACGGCGCACATTGTCGTCTCGCCGGCGGCCCAGCAGAAGCTTGCCCAGGGCGCGGTGCTTGCCGTCAGCCTCGAGCCGTCAGGCGGTTCGCCGACCGGACAGCCGACCGGACCGGTAGTCGCCGCCGGCGACCTGAAGAGCATCTGACCGGCTCCGCGCGCTTGAAAAATCACAAAGACTATCATAAGTCTATCCCTCACTGAACATGCCCATAGACAGCATGTGGGCCGCGACCGATTGCTTGGGAAATCCGCCGGGCGCGTTAGATAAAATAAAAAATCACGATATTTCTGAAACTCGGGCGATTTTGTCCCGTATCTCCTCGCGTCCCCAAAAATGGGAAGAGAAAAACCCGAGGAGTTCGACATCATGCGTAGATACGCCACCCTTTTGCTCGCCGGTACGATCGCCGTTTCGGCCCTTGCCACCGCCGCCTATGCCGAAAACCCCATGGTTGGCGGCGCCGCGATGTTTGCCGACAAGAACATCGTCGAGAACGCCGTGAACTCGAAGGACCACACCACGCTGGTCGCCGCCGTGAAGGCCGCCGGCCTTGTCGAGACGCTACAGGGCGCCGGTCCGTTCACTGTGTTCGCTCCGACCAACGAGGCCTTCGCAGCCCTTCCGGCCGGGACGGTCGAGACGCTGCTCAAGCCTGAAAACAAGGACAAGCTCACCAAGATCCTCACCTGCCATGTCATCGGTGCCAAGGCGATGGGGGCGGACGTGGCCTCGATGGCCAAGGCTGACGGCGGCACCCACAAGGTCAAGACGGCCGGCGGCTGCGAGCTGTCGCTCAAGGCTGACGGCGGCAAGGTCACGGTCACAGACGAGAACGGCAATGTCGCCAATGTGACGATCGCCGATGTCGAACAGTCCAATGGCGTCATCCACGTCATCGACAAGGTTCTTTTGCCGAAGATGTAACAAGGGGCTTGCTGCCGGCGAACTGGCAGCAAGGGCCCTCCGTCGATTGCACGATCCCGCTCTGTGATCCGCAATTGACCCGCGCACTCCGCGCCTCCCACATTCGGATGTGGGCGGGCGCGGAGTGTTCGTTCGAGGGGCTTCCGTCACCGGCTTTTGATTTCCGCGCGACGGTATAGTTTGGCAAAAGGACATCAGGAGGAACTGGTCATGAACCGTCGCGACTTTCTTTTGAGCGGTGCCGCCGCCATCGGCGTCGTCGGGATCGCGGCAACGATGCTGCGCATGGGCGATCCGCAGGCAGCACAGGCCGCCGAAAATTTCGAAGTCACCAAGACCGACGCCGAGTGGAAAGCCATCCTGTCGCCTGCCGCCTTCAACGTGCTGCGCAAGGAAGGCACGGAGTATCCCGGCACCAGCCCGCTGCTCAACGAACACCGCAAGGGCATCTTCGCCTGTGCCGGCTGCGACCTGCCGCTCTATTCGTCGGAGACGAAATTCGATTCCGGTACCGGCTGGCCGAGCTTCTGGCAAGAGATCCCCAAGGCTATCGGCACGACCGTGGACCGCTCGCTCGGCATGACGCGCACCGAGGCGCATTGCCGCCGCTGCGGCGGCCATCTCGGCCACGTCTTCGACGACGGTCCGGCGCCGACCGGCCTGCGCCACTGCATCAACGGCGTCGCGCTGACCTTCAAGCCCGCCACAGCCTGACAAATTCCAACTGGATATGAAAACTCCGGGCTTGCGGGCCCGGAGTTTTTTGCGCGGTCAGAGCTTTTTCAGGCGTGGACTGGAGGAGCTTCCCGAAACAGCTGCCCACGTATCAGTGGCCGCCGCCGCCACCTCCGCCCGCCGCGGCCGGCTTGCGGATCAGCATGGTGAACATGCCAAGCGTCGCAAACAGCACCGTCAGCATGAAGAACACATCCATGAAGGACAGCAGCGCCGCCTGCTGCTGGACCATGCCAGACAGCTTGGAGATCGCGGCACTTGTCGCGTCGAGGCCGGGGGTTTGCTCGAAATTGAGCGTCATGTTCTGCAGCTTGGTCTGCGCGGCTTCACTGCCCCATTGCACATGTTCGGAGAGCCTTGCGTAGTGGAAGGCATTGCGGTCGATCAGCACGGTATTGATCAGGGCGAGGCCAACCGCACCGCCAAGGTTGCGGGTGAGGTTGAACAGGCCTGAAGCGTTCTTCAGCCGCTCGGGCGGCAAGGTGCCGAGCGCGATGTTGTTGATCGGCACCATGCACAGCATCATCGAACAGCCGCGCAGGATTTGCGGGATGAGCAGCTCATAGAAATCCCAGTCGGCGGTCAGATGCGTCATCCACCAGGTGCCGGTGGCGAAGCCGAAGAAGCCGATCATCATCATCAGCCGCGGGTCCATCTTATTCGACAGGATGCCCGAGATCGGCGCGGTGAAGAACATGGCCAGGCCGCTGACGAACAGCGCCTCGCCGATCATCATCGAATCGTAGCCACGGATGCGCCCGAGATACACCGGGTAGAGATAGGTCAGGCCGTAAAGGCCGATGCCTATGACGAAGGAGAACAGCGAGCCGAAGGCGAAGTTGATGTTGGTGAAGGCCTTCAGGTCGACGATCGGCTCCTCGGCGGTGAACGCCCGCCAGAAGAACAGCACCGCGCCGATGGTCATGACAATGGCGCAGATGAAGACGCCCTGATCCTGCATCCAGTCATTGTTGGGACCCTCCTCGAGCACATATTCCATGCAGCCCAGGAGAGCCGCCATGCCGGCGAGGCCCCACCAGTCGAACTTGCTGAACAGCTTGAGGTTGGGTTTGTCGAAGTCGATCAGCGTCCAGGCCGCCGCTGTGACCAGGATGCCGGGCACGACATTGACCAGGAACAGCCAGTGCCAGGACATGGCATGGCTGATGTAGCCGCCGACAGTCGGGCCGATGGTCGGCGCCAACGTCGCCACCAGGCCGATCATCGGCGAGACGAAGGCGCGGCGCGAGGGCGGGAAGATGGTGAAGGCAGCGGCGAAGACGCTCGGGATCATGCCGCCGCCGATGAAGCCCTGGACGGCGCGGTAGACAATCATCTGGTCGATGTTGGTGGCGGTCGCCGCCAGCGCACTGGCCGCGGTGAAGCCCGCCGCCGAGATCGTGAACAGCACGCGCGTCGACAGCATCCGGCTGAGGAAGCCCGACAGCGGGATCATCACCACTTCGGCGATCAGATAGGCGGTCTGCACCCACGGGATTTCGTCGGAGCTGGCGCTCAGGCCGGCCTGGATTTCCGACAGAGAGGCGGAGACAATCTGGATGTCGAGGATGGCCATGAACATGCCGAACACCATCGCCAGGAAGGCGATGACGCGCCGCGTCGAAATGGTGTCAGGCACAGCCGGCCTCGCCGGCGGCGCTCCTGCTGTCAGGGTTGCGGTTGCCATGGCATTGCTCCCCGGCGGCCGCTCAGTTCGACGCTGCCGCTGATGCCGAACCAGATGGGGCGGTACGGCTGTCGACGGCGACGACGACGCTCAGGCCGGCGCGCAGCTTGCCGCTCTTCAGCGCATCGGCGGGCACATCGATGCGGACCGGAACGCGCTGCACGACCTTGGTGAAGTTGCCGGTGGCGTTTTCGGGCGGCAGCAGCGAGAACACGGCACCCGAAGCCGGCGCCAGCGACGAGACGGTTCCCTCGAAGTCCTGGCCGTCGGTCGCATCGACCGAGATCTTGACCTTCTCGCCGGGCACCAGCCGGGCAAGCTGCGTCTCCTTGAAGTTGGCGACGATGTAGAGCTTGTCCATCGGCACGATGACGGCGAGCTTCTGGCCGGGGCTGACAAGGTCGCCCTGTTCGACAGAGCGGTTGCCGACGATGCCGTCATAAGGCGCCTTGAGCACGGTGAAGGAAAGATCGCGCAGCGCCTTGTCATGGCTGAGCTGCAGGGACGCCAGCGTGCTCGCCGATTCCGCGCGTTGCGCCTGCAGCACGCCGATATTGGCCTGCGCGGCGGCGATCTGTGCGTCGGCGCCGACAAGGGCGGCATCGGCCTGCTGGACCGCCGTCTGGGCGTCGTCCAGCTGCGCCTGCGTGCCGACATGCGTCTTGAGCAGCTGCGAGGCGCGCGCCGCGACCTTGGCTGCATTGTCGGCGGCGGCCTGATCGGCGACCTTCTGCGCCTGGGCCTGCTGCAGCGAGGCGCGGGCTGCGTCGGTCTGGGCGTCAATACGGTCGAGCGTCTTGCTCAAGGTGGCGATCTGCGCCTCGGCCTGGGCGACGGCAATCTTGTAATCGCCGTCATCGACGACGAGCAGCGGATCGCCGGCCTTGACCAGCTGGTTCTCGCTGACCTTGACCTGATCGACATAGCCGGAAATCTTGGGCGAGATGAACGCCATGTCCGCCTGGACATAGGCGTCATCCGTCGAGATCATGAAGCGGCCCGTTGTCCAGTAATCGTAACCGTACCAGGCGCCGGCGCTCAGCAAGGCGACGCCGATGATCGGCAGCAGAAAAGAACGCACCGAGCGCTTCTTCTTGACCGGAGCCTCTGCCGGCGGCGACGAGACGGGCTGGACAGGCATATCCGGCGCTTCCGTCGCCGGCGCAACCTTGGCGTTGGGGAAGGGACGGACTTCGGCTGTGGTCGGCGCGTTCGAGGACATGACATCTCTCTAAAGTTATAATATGATACTGAACCGTTCGGTTCGATCCGGCCGTTGACATAGCGCGTAAAGAGGACCATATCAAGGGCAATCGAACCGCTTGGTTCGAATTATTTTCGAGGTGTGACTTTCATGGCCGAGACCCCGCCCAATGTCGAAAACGAGTCGTGCGACGACCTGTTGGAAAGCTTGCGCCGTGGCCGCCCGGCCGCGGGGCAGGATCCGGTCAAGCGCAGCCAGATCATCGACGGCGCCCGTCGTGTCTTCATCGACAAGGGCTTCGAAGCCGCCTCGATGAACGACATCACCCGCGAGGCCGGTGTCTCCAAGGGTACGATCTACGTCTACTTCGCCAACAAGGAGGAGCTGTTCGAGGCGCTGATCGAGGAAGAGCGCGGCACCATCTTCAAGAACATGTATGACGTGCTGGACAACGCCGACAACCTGCGCGAGACGCTGGTGAAGTTCGGCAAGGTGCTGGCCCTCAAGATCACGTCGGCCAAGGTCATCCAGGCACAGCGCACGGTGATCGGGGCATCCGACCGGATACCCGACATGGGCGCGCGTTTTTACGAGCGCGGTCCCAAGCGTGGCCACGACAAGGTCGCGGCCTTTCTCAATGCCGCCATCGAGCGCGACCTGCTGCGCATCGACGATGTCGATCTTGCCGCCTATCAGTTCACCGAACTGTGCCTGGCCGGTCTGTTCCGCCAGTGCATCTTCGCCTACCGCACGAAAGCCCCGACCCAGGACGAGATCGATCACATCGTCAGGTCAGGCGTCAGCATGTTCCTCAGGGCATACGGCACCGAAAGGCTTGTGGCGGAAGAAGGCCATCAGACGATTGCTATCGAGGCCAAGCCTTAACCCAGTTCTAAGGTGTGTTGAGATTCAGGTCAGGCCGAGCCGAAAACGGTGGCTTTCGAGAACCGGAGCGGAGCGGACATTCGGGTCCGTGAGCACCGGAAGCGCAGAAAGCCGTCGTTTGCAGGCCGGCATCACCTGAATATCGACATAGCTTAGCCGCCATTGGCGGCAAGCACGATGGCCGCCTGCAATTCCTGAAGGCCCTCGGCTTTTTCCGAAGACGTCGCCAGCACGAACGGAAACGCCGCCGGCCGCTTCTTGATCTTTGCCAGCGTCTCCTCGATCAGCCGCGGCACGCCGGCAGTCTTGATCTTGTCGGTCTTGGTCAGGACGATCTGGTAGGACACCGCCGCCTTGTCGAGCAGCGACAGCACTTCATCGTCCTTGGCCTTGATGCCGTGGCGGGCGTCGATCAGCACATAGACACGCTTCAGCGTGACGCGGCCCTTGAGATAGTCGAAGACCAGCTTGGTCCACTCGTCGACTTTCTCCTTCGGCGCGGTGGCGTAGCCATAGCCGGGCATGTCGACCAGCGCCAAGGGCGGCAGGTCGGCGCCCTCACCCGAAAATCCGTCCGGCACGAAATAGTTGAGTTCCTGCGTGCGCCCCGGCGTGTTGGAAGTGCGCGCCAGCCCCTTCTGGTTGACCAGCGCGTTGATCAGCGACGACTTGCCGACATTCGAGCGGCCGGCAAAGGCGATTTCCGGCGGCCCTTCCGGCGGCAGGAACTTCATGGCCGGAACGCCGCGAATGAAGATCCATCCTCGCGTAAACAGTTCGGTGCCGATTGTGCTGCTGTTCAGAGCGTTCAAGCTGCTGCCTCCAGAAGAGAAATATTGGCACCCCGGATAGCATCGAGGTTGCGGCTGACCTTGTCCACCGGCCAGTCCCACCACGCCACCGCCAGCAGCCGCCTGATTGTCCGGTCGTCGAAACGCATCTTTACCACCTTGGCCGCGTTGCCGGCGACGATCGCATAGGGCGGCACGTCATGTGTCACCACCGATTTCGCGGCAACGATGGCGCCGTGGCCGATTTCCACCCCGGGCAAGATCACCGCCTCCATGCCGATCCAGACGTCGCTGCCGACAATGGTGTCGCCGCGCACTTCCCTAGACCAGGTCGCCGGGTCAAAACCCTTTTCCCAGCCATGGCCGAAAATATTGAACGGATAGGTCGAAAAGCCGGACATAGCGTGGTTGGCGCCGTTCATGATGAAGCGCGCGCCCTCGGCGATGGCGCAGAACCTGCCGATGATCAGCTTGTCGCCAATGAACGGATAATGGTGCAGGACGCATTTTTCGGCGAATTTGTCCGGACCGTCGGGGTCGTCATAATAGGTGAAGTCGCCGACCTCGATGTTCGGCGCGTTCACCAGCCCCTTGAGGAAGCCGACGCGGGTATGCATCGGGATCGGGTGCTTGATGTCTGGGTTGGGTCCGTCCATGTCGAAATCCGTCAGAGAAATGGCCGCCAGGCGCATCCGAAACTCGAATGCGCCCGTTCAAAATAGCGTGATCCGCCCTATAGCACCAATCGGGCGACGAGCGAGCTTTCCTTGACGGTCTTGCTCATTTGCTGCCGCGGCAGATCACGATCGGATCGGACAGCGCGCTGTCGAAACCGCTGCCCTGATAGACGGTGACGTTCGCCGCGCCGGGCGGCAGCATGAAGCTGCCTTCGACGATTTTCTGGTCTCCGGTCGGCATGTGGAGAGCCCAGCTATAGGTGCAAAACTGAGGCGGCGCCTGGGGTTCGACGTGGCTGCAGTTCAATTGCGCGCCACCCAGCATGGCGGCGCCACCGCAGCTGACGGCGTCCTTTGCGAACGCAATGCCCGGCCATCCCGCGATGGCCGATACGGTCAATATCTTCAGCCACTTCATCGTCTCATCCCTGCGCGGCAACAGCCTGCTACCGGAGCCTTTTTGTGGCGTCGCAGCCCATGCGTCATTTTTTCCAGGCGGGCTTAGTCCGTCTTGCGCACCGCGTCCAGCGGGATTATGTGCATGATGATAATAAGCATGCTCACTAAAAGTCGCGCCGAAAAACTCCAGTGCCTCCCATGCCATCGTCACCCAACATCAGCTTCGTGCTGCACGATGTCGCGCGCCTGCTTCGAAAGCGGTTCGAGCAGAGGTCGCGGGCATCGGGGCTGACCAGCGCCCAGTGGCAGGTGCTGGCCTATCTCTGCCTGCATGAAGGCATCCACCAGAGCAAACTGGCCGATCTTATCGAGATCACGCCGATCACGCTCGCCCGGCTGCTCGACAGGATGGAGGCACGCAGCTTCATCGAGCGCCGGCCCAATCCCGCCGACCGCCTGGCATGGCTGCTTTACCTGAAGCCGCAAGCCCATCCGCTTATCGAAATCATGCGCAGCAATGGGCAGAAGACGCGTGACGAGGCCTTCGTCGGCCTTTCCGCGGATGCGCAACTGCATCTGCTGCAAACCCTATCCTCATCAAATCCAATCTGCTCGCGGCTTGCGCCCAGCCTGCCGCCGACCGGGAGAAAACACATGGCTGAATCAACCTCACCAAAGAAGCCTGTCGAAGAAGATGGATCCGCCGCCGACCGGGCGCGCGATCAGGTCATCCGACTGGACAGCGAACGCGAGCAAAGGCGAGCCGGCACCCTCATCGACAATGACGAGCTCGAAGCACCGGTCGCCCTGGAGCCGGCGGCGCTCGAGGCTCCGTCCAAGGAGCCACGCCAGGCCGGGGTTGCGGTGGCGCCTCCGGCGACGGTTAAGCCCAGGCGCAGCCTGACGCGGCCGATCCTGTTTGCCCTGCTTCCGGTCGCCCTGGTCGTCGGCGGCTACTACTACGTCATCGGCGGCCAGGTCATGACGACCGACAATGCCTACATCCAGGCGCAGTCGCTCGGCGTTTCCACCGATGTCTCCGGCACTGTGTCCGAGATCGACGTGCACGAGAACGAGGCGGTGAAGAAGGACCAGGTGCTTTTCCGGCTGCGGCCGGCCTCTTTCGAAACCGCTCTTGCCGCCGCCCAGGCGCAGCTCGGCACGGTGCGCAACCAGGTGCTGACCCTGCAGGCGAGTTACCTGCAGTCGCAGGCGCTGATCGAGCAGGCGCAGGCCGACATCCCCTACTACGAGGCCGCTTTCCAGCGCCAGCAGGATCTGCTCAAGACCTCCACCTCCTCCAAGGCGACCTTCGACAGCGCCCAACACGACCTCGTCGCCGCCCGCCAGAAAGTGTCCGTTGCCCAAGCGCAGGCACAGGCGACGCTTGCCCAGCTTGGCGGCGACGCCAGCCAGCCGGTGGAGAAGAATCCGTTCTACCTTCAGGCGCAATCGGCGGTCGACGACGCCCAGCGCAACCTTGCCGATTCCATCGTCAAGGCGCCGTTCGACGGCATCGTCACCAATGTCGACGCGCTTCAGGTCGGCAAGTACCTGCCGGCTTCGCAGCCGGCCTTCAGCCTGATTTCGGCGACCGATCTGTGGATCGCGGCGGAGCCGAAGGAAACCGAACTGACCTATGTGCGGCCGGGACAGACGGCGACGATCAGCGTCGACAGCTACCCGGGTGCCGTCTGGCACGGTACGGTCGCCTCGATCAGCCCGGCGTCGTCGTCGAGCTTCTCCTTGCTTCCGGCGCAGAACACCACCGGCAACTGGGTCAAGGTCGTACAACGCATTCCGATGCGCGTGACGTTGGACGATCTCCAGGGCAAGCCGCCGTTGCGTGGCGGGATGAGCGTCGTGGTCGGCATCGATACCGGCCATGCGCGCGGCCTGCCGGACTTCGTGACGGACCTCCTCGGCCGGTTCGGACAAAAGTCATGACCGGCGCGTCCGCGACAGGTGGCGTGGTCGCCAATCGCGGCGCCATCACCGCCTGCGTGATCCTCGCCGTCATCATGCAGGCGCTGGACACGACCATCGCCAATGTGGCGCTGCCCTATATCCAGGGCAGCGTTTCGGCGAGCGCCGACCAGATAAACTGGGTGCTGACGTCCTACATCGTCGCGGCGGCCGTCATGACGCCGCCTTCGGGCTATCTTGCCAATCGTTTCGGCCGCAAGCGCATCCTTTTGATATCCATCACCGGCTTCGTCGTCGCATCGGTGCTGTGCGGGTTCGCGCAGTCGCTGCCGCAGATCGTCGGCTTCCGCCTGCTGCAAGGCCTGTTCGGCGCGGCCCTGGTGCCGCTGGCGCAGAGCATCCTGCTCGACATCTACAGCGTCGAGGAGCGCGGCTCGGCGATGGCGCTGTTCGGCGTTTCGGTAATGGTCGGGCCGGTGCTCGGGCCGGTCATCGGCGGCTGGCTGACCGAGAATGTCAGCTGGCGCTGGGTGTTCTACATCAACGTCCCGATCGGCGCCCTGGCTTTCGCCGGCGTGTCGATGTTCGTCCAGGAAACCAAGACCGACCTCAAGGCCAGGCTGGACTGGCTGGGCTTCGGCATGCTCAGCATAACCATCGCCGCGCTGCAGATGTTCCTTGATCGCGGCGAGCAGCTCAACTGGTTCTCGTCGTCCGAGATCATCGTCGAGGCGCTGATCTGCGCGTCGGCCTTCTACATCTTCCTCGTCCACACCTTCACCGCCAAAAACACCTTCGTGAACCCGCGGCTGTTCCTCGACAGGAATTTCGCAGTCGGCATGATCTTCATCTTCATCATCGGCATCACCTATCTGGCCTCGCTGGCCCTGATGACGCCTTATCTGCAGACGCTGATGGGCTATCCGGTGGTGACGGCCGGCATCGTCATGGGGCCGCGTGGGCTTGGGACCATGGCTTGCATGTTCCTGGTCGGCAGGCTGATCGGCAAGGTGGACACGCGCTGGCTGCTGCTGACCGGCCTGCTGGTCACCGCCTGGGCGATGTACGACATGACCGGCTGGACCCCTGATGTGTCGCAATGGACGATCATCAGCACCGGCTTCATCCAGGGCGCTGGCCTCGGCTTCCTGTTCGTGCCGCTGACCACCATCACCTTCGCCACGCTGGCGCCGGAGCGGCGCGCGGAAGGCACAGGCCTTTACAATCTGTCGCGAAACATCGGCTCCAGCGTCGGCATATCGGTGGTCACCGCGCTGTTAACGCAGAACGTGCAGATCAACCACGCCAACATCGCCACCTATGTGACGCCCTACAATCAGGCGTTCAGCAATCCGGCGATCTTCCAGGCGATGAACCCTTACAGCGCCGCCGGGCGTGCCGCGCTCGACGGCGTGGTGACGCTGCAGGCGACCATCATCAGCTACATGAACGACTTCAAGCTGATGATGATCCTGTCGCTTGCCGCCATTCCACTGGTTCTGTTGCTGCGCAAGCCGGCGACTCCGGCCAAGATCGACCACAGCGCCGTGATGGAGTGACGGTCGAAGCTCATCCGGCAGGACAAGCAACAGCCGAAAAGAAACCGGGGTCCTGTGAGGGACTACAGGACCCCGGCCGATGCCGATACGACTTCCCAAGAAACATGGCACCTCGTCATGAGGTGGGACGGCAGGCCGAGAAAGCCCCAACGGACCTGCCTTGATCCCCTTTGCCGAAAGCCGTTACTTTGGCAACAGCACCTTGTTGACGACATGGATGACGCCGTTCGACTGGTTGACGTCGGCGATCGTCACTCGCGCCTCGCCGCCTGACTCATCCATGATGTAGAGCTTGCCCTTCTTGACTTCGGCGGTCAGCGTGTCACCGGAGACGGTTTTCATCTCGTACTTGCCGCCCATCGCCCTGGCCTTCTTCATCATTTCGGCGCCCGAAATCTTGCCGGCCACGACATGCGCGGTCAGCACCTTGGTGAGCTTGTCCTTGTTCTCCGGCTTCAGCAGCGTGTCGACGGTGCCCTTGGGCAATTTCGCAAACGCTGCATTGGTCGGGGCAAAGACTGTGAACGGGCCAGCGCCCTGCAGCGTGTCGACCAGGCCGGCGGCCTTGACCGCGGCGACCAGCGTCGTGTGATCCTTCGAATTGACGGCGTTCTCGACGATGTTCTTGGTGGTGTACATCGGCGCGCCGCCGACATTCGGGTTTTTGGCATAGGCGGGCGCGGCAATCGCCACGCCGGCGATGAGCGCGGAAAAGGCGATGGTCCTGAATGACGGCAAGCGCATGTGGTCTTCCTCCGGGTGAGGGCTGATCGGAATTGATAGCCTTTGGAAACGCACAGGCAGTCACGCCCCCGGCGAGGCGCAAGTTTCGCCGATCACGGGAACGTGATCCCGGAGTTGCTTAAACGGAAAAAGCCCCGCGCGAGCGGGGCTTTGAGGCTGGAGAAAGCGCTGCGCTTCTATTCGGCCGGCGATGGTTTCTTTCGGAACAGCGCGACCAGATTGTCCCACAGCTCGATCTTGGCGCCCTGGCGCTTCATGATGATGCCCTGCTGGAGGATCGACAGCGTGTTGTTCCAGGCCCAGTAGATGACCAGGCCGGCCGGGAAACCCGCCATCATGAAGGTGAAGATGACAGGCATCCAGGTGAAGATCGCCGCCTGCGTCGGGTCCGGCGGCGTCGGGTTCATGCGCATCTGCAGGAACATGGTGACGCCCATGATCAGCGGCCAGACGCCGATCATCAGCATGTGCGGCAGGGTGACCGGGATCAGGCCGAACAGGTTGAACAGCGACGTCGGGTCGGGTGCGGCCAGATCCTGGATCCAGCCGAAGAACGGCGCGTGCCGCATCTCGATGGTGATGTAGAGCACCTTGTAGAGCGAGAAGAAGACCGGGATCTGCAGCGCCACCGGCCAGCAGCCGGCAAGCGGGTTGATCTTCTCGGTCTTGTACAGCTCCATCATCGCCTGCTGCTGCTTCATCTTATCGTCCGCGTATTTCTCGCGGATCTCGAGCATTTTCGGCTGCACCTTCTTCATGTTCGCCATCGACGCGTAGGACTTGTTGGCGAGCGGATAGAAGATGGCCTTGACGATGACGGTGGTGGCGAGGATGGCCAGGCCGAAATTGCCGAAGAATTTGTAGAGCGTGTCGATCAGCCAGAACATCGGCTTGGTGATGAAGTGGAACCAGCCCCAGTCGATCAGGAGATCGAACCGCTTGATATGACGGTCTTCCGCATAGGCGTTGATCTTGCCGACTTCCTTGGCGCCGGCGAAGATTTCGCTCTCCACCGTCGCCGACTGGCCGGCATCGACGGTGATCGGGTCGGTGAGGAAGTCGGACTGGTAGCGATGGCGGCCGTCCTCGAAATAGGCGTAGCGCGGCTGGAACGGCTGCTTCTCCGTCGGCACCAGCGTCACCGCCCAGTATTTGTCGGTGATGCCGAGCCACCCGTCGGTCGACTTGCCCGGCGTGAACTGCTTGTCCTTCTCGATGGACGCGTATTTGTGCTCCTGCAGGCCTTCGGTGCCGGTGAAGCCGATCAGGCCCTCATGCAGCACATAGGTGCTGGCAACGAGCGGCTTGTCGAAGCGGGTGACACGGCCGTAATTGGACAGCGAGACGGCGGCCGTGCCCGTATTCTGCACCGTGTCGGACACCGTGAACATGTAGTTGGTGTCGACGGAAAAGGTGCGCTTAAAGGTCAGGCCCTTGTCGTTCGAATAGGTCAGCGTGACCGGGGTCGTCGGCGTCAGCGTCGCATTGCCGTCGACGGCCCACACAGTCTCGGGACCGGGCACCGCGCCGGTCTTGTCGTTGCCGACGAAGCCGATCTCGGCATAGTAGCCATTGGGGAGTGCTGCCGGGTTGAGCAGGCTGATCTCGGGCGAGTTCTTGTCGACCGTCTCAGTGTAGTGCTTGAGCTTGAGGTCGTCGAGACGGGCGCCGGTCAGGTTGATCGAACCCTCGAGGCTCGGCGTGTCGATCCTGGCGCGGGTGGTCGTGGCGAGTGCCTGTTCGCGGCCGGCCGGCGTCACGGCGTCTGTTCCCGGTGCGTTGGGAATGGCGCCAGGGGCGACGGGCGTTCCGGTGTCGGTACCGGGATTTGTGCCGGCGGCCTTCTTCTGCTCCTCGACGCGCTGCTGTTCGACGCGGGCTGCCTCGCGCTGCGCTTCGCTGCGCGGCAACACGTAAAAATATTGCCATACCGCCAGGATCAGCACCGACAGCGCGATGGTGATGAAGAAGTTCCGGTTGTTTTCCATCGAAAGCCCTTGGCCTATCGTGTTCCGCGCAGTCGGCGGGAGAGTTCGGCCTTCAACTGGCCGAACGGAGTGGTAAGCACGTCTTCGCGCCCGACGATGACATAGTCATTGCCAGGCGCCATGTCACTTGCAGCATGCGTGCGGACGGCTTCTCGCAGCCGCCGCCGGACACGGTTGCGGACAACCGCATTGCCGACCTTCTTGGTGACGGTGTAGCCGACGCGCGGCGACAGGCCGTCGCCGCGGTCGAGGACTTCAACGAGAAAAAGCCGCCCGCGTCGCTTTTCACCACGACGGACAGCCAGGAATTCCGCGCGCTTCAGAAGCCGCTTGGGATTTGGTCCCACTGGCTTGCCGGATGCGGGCAACGATCTCGTCTTCCGTTCAGGCGCTGAGCCGCTTGCGACCGCGGTTGCGGCGAGCTGCGACGACGCCGCGACCACCCTTGGTGGCCATGCGGGCACGGAAGCCGTGCCGACGTTTGCGGACGAGTTTAGACGGTTGGTAGGTACGCTTCATTTGTTTTAATACCGCGGGGTGCGGCCCTTCTTGATTCTGTCACTGTGTAACAGGAGCTTTGCCGGGCCGGCTTTGGCGCGATCGAAACCGCGCCGGGACGAATGGCCCGAGCGTGTGCGGGCTTATAGAAAGAAGGCTTTTGGAAGTCAATCCGGAGTCGTCGGGCGCAATCCGGCTCCGTTCAGGCCGGTTTATGTTTGCGACCAAGGATGAAATTGGCAAAAAAGCCGTAATCGCCTAATCTGCGTTGATCAAGTGATCGTGAAGACATTAGCCGCATGAGCGAAACCATACAGGCACAGGAAGGGATCGGCACGGCGGGGGCCACCGAGGCGCCAGCCACTGTGCGCACGGTTCCGCTGTCGCGCGGCCTGTCGACCAAGCTGCTGCTGCTGACCATCGTCTTCGTGCTGTTGGCCGAAGTGCTGATCTTCCTGCCCTGGATCGCCAGCTACCGGCTGAACTGGCTGAAGGAGCGGCTGAGCACGGCGGCGGCGGTGTCGATCGTGCTGGTGCAAGGTGAATCCACCTCGCTGTCGCGCACGGCCCAGAACGACGTGCTAATGGCGATCGGCGCCAAGGCGATCGCGGTGCGCGACGGCGGCGTCTCGCGGCTGCTGGTGGTGGCCGAAATGCCGCCGAAGGTCGACGAACACATCGATATCGCTTCGATCGGCATGATCAAGGGCATGACCGGCGCGCTCGACACGCTGTTTTTCGGCGGCGACCGGATGCTGCGCGTCTTCGGCCCGGTCGGCGAGTCCGACAAGGAGTTCGAGCTGATCATGCCCGACAACAGCCTGCGCAATGCGATGCTGCGCTATTCGCGCAACGTCGCCTTCGTCTCGCTGCTGATCTCGCTGTTCACCGCCATGCTGGTTTATGCCGCGATCGACCTGATCATGATCGGACCGATCCGGACCATGACGCGCTCGATGCTGTCCTTCTCCGAAGCGCCCGACGATCCCGGACGGATCATCCATCCGGCTGCCCGCGCCGACGAGATCGGCGTTGCCGAGCGCGAACTGTCGCAGATGCAGGAGCGGCTGCAAAAAATGCTCTCCGAGCAGAAGCATCTTGCCGACCTCGGCCTCGCGGTCTCCAAGATCAACCATGACATGCGCAACATCCTGGCCTCGGCGCAGCTGATGTCGGACCGCCTGCGCCAGGTCAAGGATCCGACCGTGCAGGCCTTCGCGCCGAAACTGCTGCGCGCACTCGACCGCGCCGTGTCTTATTCCGAAGGCGTGCTTCACTACGGCCGCACGCAGGAGCCGCCGCCCGCGCGGCGCCGGCTCCGGCTGCGGCAGCTGGTCGAGGACGTGCAAGGCTTGCTCGACATCGAGCAAGGCATCGAGTTCGTCAATTCGGTCGAGCCGGCCTTCGAGGTCGATGCCGATTCCGACCAGTTGTTCAGGGTGCTCACCAATCTGTGCCGGAATTCCGTGCAGGCGATGGCGGCCGACAGCGAAAACGCCCTGGTGCGCCGCCTGGCGGTGTCGGCCGTGCGTCTGGGCAGCGTCAGCCGCATCGCCGTCAGCGACACCGGACCCGGCCTGCCAGCCAAAGCGCGGGAGAACCTGTTCGCGGCGTTCCGCGGCTCGGCGCGCAGCGGCGGCACCGGCCTTGGCCTGGCGATCGCGCATGAACTGATCCGCGCGCATGGCGGCACGGTGGAACTGGTCGAGAGCATTGGCGGACGCACCACATTTGCCGTCACCATCCCCGACCAGCCGGTCCGGCTCGACCAGGCCCGCAGCAACGGCCTGCGCCGCCCTGCGTGACGGTTCGGGCGCAGTGTCGCCCGGTGCTCTTGCCTCCAGCCCCGGTGCTCCTCCTTTCAAGATCGGCACCCTTCCCTTGAAAGATGAGTTCGGAGCTTGGCTTCACGGCCGTTTCGAACGCAAGAATCCGGGCCGTCATCGCCGGCCAAGGCACTTGTGACAAAACTTTTGCCGGATCGACTTGCTTTTCGGAAATTCAGTCGCTAGGGAACACGTCTCGTCGCGGCCGGTCGTTCACGATCGGATCGCGGGGTCATGGAAAGCATGGCTTGTTGCGCGCCCGTAGCTCAGCTGGATAGAGCACCAGACTACGAATCTGGGGGTCAGGAGTTCGAATCTCTTCGGGCGCGCCATTCAAACCCTTGAAAATACTGGAAAAATTTGACCGACCGGGGCCAGGGTTCGGAAGGCGTTCATCGCTTTTTTCCCCCTGGACCAAGTGCAGACCAAGTTCGTCTGATTTTTCTCGCCTTTTCGCCCGTACTCCCCCGGCGATGGATCGGCGCGCGCGGAGGGAGTCGTCTCATCCATGCCATAGCCTCCTGATTCACCCGCTCCCGCGCCGTTCTGTTGCCTTCCTCTACGTCGGTTGAAGGCCCCGCCTATGGCCAAGCGCAAGCGTCCTCCGGAGCCAGCTGGACCCTCCTGAATCCTTCCGTTCCCGGCTTCCAGAATGGCCGAAATGGGGCGGTCGACACAGGAGGCCGAAATGGCAAAGAAGGAGACCGCACCCGCGAAGAACCACCCCTCGCACGGTGTCTGCGTAGTGGAAGGGGAGGGAGATCGAGCCTTCTGGACGAAAGTCGGTGCTGCATGGTCGCATCAGGATGGCCAAGGGTTCAACGTCTCCCTCAGGTGCACATCTCACGGCGAGAAATCTTCACCCGAAAATCAATAAGAGGCAGGGTCGCCGCACCTTGCCTCCATTTACCAACTAATCGCCGAGTGCCTCCTCGACCAGCTCGCGTGCGCGTTCCAGTTCATCTCGATCGAGCGTGGCGATGAAGCGGGTAAGCAGATCGCCGTCGCTAGTCTCGTGTTCGACGGCCTCATAGGTCGAGCCAGAACGGAAAATCTGATCTCCCTCGATGCGGACCCCCGTTTCCATAACGCGGTATCCGTCATCGGCGAGCACGGCTTTAACCACGTACCCGATGTACTGTCGGACGGGGAGCGCTTTGAGATCGACTTCTTCGCCCAGCTCCTCCATCAGCAAGTCGCTGATCTTGGATACAGGTGGTACTTCCTCGACAATGCCTTCCTTGAGAAGTTCAAGGACATCTTCACGTTGCAGAAACTCCAGAAGGGCATCCCCTCCGACAATCGACTTCGATGCTCTGCGTGCTTTGCGCATCTGCGCCTTCGGTGTTAACATGTTGATCTCCAATGTTGGTGAGGCTGGCTTTCCAGGCGAAGCCTCACCGGGTTGAGTGTCTGCCCGTGTCGAGCGACATGGGCAGACATGGTCTAACATAATTAAACATTCGACGTCAAGCCTGGCTTGCGGGCGGGTCAAGTTTTTCACCCAATTGATGGCGACACGACTTCCTTGAGGGAATGGCTCATTTGGCAGCGGCCAGAGGATGTCTGTGCCACCTCTTGTGATGTCGACAATGCCTTCTCGGCGAGGGCAGCCAACATGTCCTTCGACTATCAGGCAGCGGCGTTCGTGTTTACCCGGTTCGATGAGGCCTTGAGCGGTATAGGGCTGGTTCAGGACATCGATGGGCGATCGGTCTTGCGTGCCGACGTTCATCAAAAGGGTGCGATCACCGTTTTGGTTGTCCAATGCCTCCACATGATCTTGTCGAGGCATTCGCTCCGTCCGTCCTTCGGCTTGAAGAAACCAAACAGCGCCGTGCCGCAGTGATGGAACAAACCATGTGGCTCATCCTGCGTGTTCGGCAAGAGGCTCCCGACGCTGAGCTCTGTGCGCTGGCATATGGATCTCAACTCTACAAGCATGTGGCGGCGAAAGATGTGCCGCTGCTACAGTCGGTCTATGACGCTTGGGCAGCATGGTTCACGTCGGATGACGTGTGTTCGGAGAACAAGCTGCAGGCGGCATTCGACCAGGTCGTCGTCATCAGCCGGAGTAAGGCAAAGGCAAGCTAGAATCCGACTGCCCCTATTCCATGTCGGGGACACCACCGCTGTTGAGAAGCACTGTCGGCGAGCCATAGTCGCCTAACGCCGGGTCGGCATCGCGGCTCCATGCAATCACGCCGACATGCGTTGATGCCAAGGCCTTGGCCATGCGGATCGCCCGATCTTCAGTCTGCTGGTCGGTCGGCCCGAAGGCGGGAACAGCTCGCCGTCATCACCACGGTCGCAATTAAACTCGGCTAATTCTCTCAAGATCTGCCAGTATGTAACTTGGGCGACTTTTCCCAACTTGAACTACATTCAGGCTGACCCTTACAGGCTTATGAAGCCACTCCCGGTTTAGTATGTCAGGGTCTTCTATGCCTATCCCTACTTTTCCTCTCAGAATTTGATCGGCGCCACTGACGCTGAACTCAAAAGTGCGTCCTTTGGGCAGAACGCCTTGCAGTTCGCCAACGAACTCCTCATGAGTCTCCCGGATATTACCTTCACTTAGGCGGTCGCGAGAACGTCTTAACTGCTCAACATTGCGGTATTTGAACACATTCTGCTTGAATTCGAGTCCGCACCATGCCTGGTTTCGAGAAAGATATTCTAGGAATGATGCAACCTTTCGGACAGCGCGAGGATGTACTTCCGCAACTAGCTCGGCGACATCGTCGTCCGTGCCTTCAGCAGATACTTCCAAAAGCCCGAGTAGCCGTTCCAATGCCTCTTCAGCGCCTCCAGATTCAGAAAAGAAATCTGGGTTCAGGCTAGGAAGTTGAAATTCGAACCCGAAAGAGCCGACAGCGGTCCCAGTAATCAATAGCTGATTTCGAGCCTTGTCTGGAATTGGGCCCATGTAGTTCAGACGATCTTTCATTCCAGCCAGTATGGCGGTGAATGCTGCTGTGAATGCAACAGCTGCCTTGCTGCCGAACTCGGCATAAATCCCTTGGCTACCTTTGACCGGAAGCCCTCGAAATGTCAGCTGGGTTCTCTCTGGTTCGATTGTGTCTTGGGCTTGGCCAAGAGCCGCACGAGCAGTTTTGAGCCGCTGCTCGAAGCCGAAGCGCTCAATAACGCTGGTTTCTGGAATTCGTGAAAGCACGGCCTCCAGTTCCGCGACTTCTGATGCGAGCGCGTGACTCCTGCGTCTCACTACTCTGGCTCCACAAATTGCACGGCTTCGAGAAGGTTGCGTGCGTTCAAATCTGCACCAGGATCCAAATCAACTCGAAGAAAACCCTTCCAGTTCCGATCGCGCGTGTGTCCCCACATACTGTACCAGTAAGCGATTTCGTGGACGTGCCTGTCCTCCAACGCTTCCGCGAGGATCATTGGATAACCATCTACGCGGAAAGCCTGCTTCGTGTGCTCAATGTCGAACAGATGATGCAACTGTGGCCACATGCTCTCCTGCGTTTGCCCGGCGGGCAACTTGAAAAATGTTACCACATCTATGTCATTCGGAGAACGTCCCATTAGGCTCTCGACATCCTCCGTGAAGCTGCCGTCTAGCCACTGAAAACCCTCTATGACGTCCAGATCATACAGATTTTGGCGGTAGTTCAGAAGGCCAGCCAATATGGCCAATCGGTCTTCATTTGTTCCGAAACGGCCGATTACATCTAACATCGTGGCGGCGTAGGGCGACCGATCACTTCCGTGACCCTCTTCGCCTGGACGTATTGGCGGAAGCAATCCCACAAGATTCCATGCTGGGATCACTGTGCCGTCTCCACAACGTCCATGAACTACCGCTGCCCCACTAATTTCCCTTGTACAAAGATACAGCCGGAAATTGAGAGAAAGTAAACCCGAAAGGATTTACCCTAATTCCGGCTGAGCGTAGCTGCCACACACGGCCTTTCCCTGCTGCGTCACTGTCGCGGCGTAGGCCTCGGCCTCCGCCTCCGATCGGTCGAAGACCGAGCGAACGAGATCGACGACGAACTCCCACAGCGTCTGGTCGTCATTGTGAATGACAAGCTGCAAATTAATCGCCTCCGCGGGGATATTGCGCAATGGAACGGCTCACTTCTAATGCTGCTGCAGATCAACAATATCTGCGCCACGTTGCATGAATTGTTAACAACTCGACGCCTTGGTTGCACACCTCGACGAGGAGGCTGCACAGGCGGAAACCAGCGGAGCCTGACTTGACCATTCCCTCTAGCCGCATCAAACGCGCTTTGATCACCGGGGCCGGTGCGGCCGACGGCATCGGCTTTGCCATTGCCCGGCAACTCGGCCTTGCCGGCCATGCCGTTTTCCTCACGGGCGCCAGCGGGCGTGTGCTCGATCGCGCCGCCGAGTTGTGCGCCGAAGGCATCGATGCCAAAGCCGTGGTCGCCGATCTCACCATTGCGGCCGATGTCGCGCGGCTGCGTGCTGATGTCGGTGCCGTCGATATCCTGGTCAACAATGCCGGCATGGGCTCGCTGGCATCGCCCTCGGTCGACAAGGCGTTTCTCGCCATGACCGAGGCTGACTGGGATCAGGGGATCGACGTCAGCCTGAAGACCGCATTCCTCGTCACGAAAGCGTTTCTGCCGGCGATGGTCGAAGCGGGCTACGGGCGCATCGTCAATGTGGCGTCGGTCACCGGGCCGCTGGTGTCCTTCGAAGGCACATCAGCCTATTCCGCCGCCAAGGCCGGCATGGCCGGCCTGACCCGCACCCTGGCGCTCGAAGTGGCGAAAAGCGGCATCACGGCCAATGCCGTGGCCCCCGGCTGGATCGAAACGGGATCGTCGAGCGAGATGGAGCGGCAAGCCGCCCTGCACACGCCGCCGGCGCGGGCCGGACGGCCGGATGAGGTGGCCGCAGCGGTGGTGTTCCTGGCCTCGGAAGGTGCCAGCTATGTCAATGGCGCCCTGCTGGTGGTCGACGGCGGCAACAGCCTTCAGGAGCGCAAGGGCTGAAGGCTCAAAGGCGCTTGTCGTCAGGGGTATTCGGCGGGCACGCCTGGCCCAAGCTCCTCGCCCCTCACGACGCCTTTGCCAAAAAATTCCGATAGTCGGACTTGGCCTGCAGCAGGCGCAGCACATTGTCGCGCGATCCGCGCACATGGGCGCGCGCCAGCGTGCCGGCTCTGGCAGCGTCGCCGGCGCAGATGGCGTCGACGATTTCGGCGTGCTCGTCGCGGGCGATCTTCCATTCGTCCAGCCACAGCAGTTCGGTCCAGACATAGTGCTGGCACTTGTCGAGGATGCCGCACAGCATGCCGTGCAGCATCACATTGCCGCTGATTTCGGCGATGACGCGGTGCAGGTCGATGCCGACCTCCAGTTCCTGGAATTTTTCCCGATTGGTTCGTTCCGGAATGGCGGCCAAGCGCTCGCATTCGGCCAGCATGGCGCGCAGCCGCGCCTTGTCCTGTTCCGTCGCGGCCGTTGCCGCAAGTTCCGTCGCATGGCCGTCGAGCAGCTCGCGGATCTCGAAGGCTTCGCGGAACATGTTGATGTCGAACTCGGTGACGACATAGCCCTGGCGCGGCCGGCCGGTGACCAGCCCGTCACGCTCGAGACGGTTGAAAGCCTCGCGCACGGGGGTTCGGCTGACAGTCAGCTTCGCGGCGATGTCGTTTTCGGTGACGCGCGAGCCCGGCGGAATCTGGCCGGTCACGATCATCGCCTTGAGCGCGGAATAAACCGAGTCGCGCAACGTATTTTTGGTTTCCTTGGCCAAGCTTCCCTTCCCACTTCTCCGGCCTTTCAGCCGGAACACGCATAGCTGTAGCCGCAGTCGGCATAATTTGCCACGCCCCCGGCGACGCCGTTCCTCGCCACCTTGTCCGGCTCGAAACCCGTGAATTCGATCGAGCCGGCGGTGTTGACAACATCGATCGCTAGGCTACACTCAAAATTGTATACAAAATAGCATGCCAAATCAAAAACAATGGGAACACCGGTTGGAGAGCCGAAAAAATGAACAGGACCAGAAGCGTTAGTATCGTTGCGATGGCAGGCCTCATGGCCTCGCTCGCAGCCCCCGCCATGGCGGGCGACACCATCACCGTCGCCTCATGGGGCGGCACCTACCAGGACGCGCAGACCAAGGCGTTCTTCAAGCCGACCGCCGATGCGCTCGGCATCACCATCAAGGAAGACACCACCAACGGCCTCGACGACGTGCGGCTGCAGGTGACCGGCAATGCGGTGAAATGGGACATCACGGAACTTGGCGCCGACGAATGCGCGCGCGGCTCGAAGGAAGGGCTGTTCGAAAAACTCGACTACGGCATCATCGACAAGAGCGGCATCAACCCGAAGCTTGTCCATGACGACTGGGTCGGCATTTCCTACACGTCGGTCGTACTGATCTACCGAACCGATGTTTTCGGCGACAAAGGCCCGAAGACATGGGCCGATTTCTGGAACGTGGAAAAGTTTCCGGGACGGCGTGCGCTGAGCGGCAGCCAGGCGACGGAAACGCTGAGCGTCGCGGCACTGGCCGAGGGCATTCCGATCGACAAGGTCTATCCGGTCGATATCGACGGCGCGTTGAAGTCCGTCGACAAGATCCGTGGCCATATCGACGCCTGGTGGACCTCCGGCGCGCAGGCCATGCAGCTGGTGAAGGACGGCGAAGTCGACATGGCGAGCATCTGGAACGGCCGTGCCGGCACCTTAAAGAAGGAAGGCGCGCCGGTCAGCTTCTCCTTCGACCAGGGCGTGCTGACCGCCGACTGCATGGTCATCCCCAAGGGCTCCAAGAACAAGGAAGCCGCGATGAAGGCGCTGGCGATGTTCGTCAGCCCGCAATTGCAGGCCAATCTGCCGCTCTATGTCGATAATGGCCCGGTCAATGAGAAGGCTTTCGAGACCGGCAAGATCCCGCAGGACAGGATCAAGGATATCAATTCGGCGCCCGAAAACGTCAAGAAGCAGGTGTTGCAGGATGCAAAATTCTGGCGCGACAATTTGGTCGAGGCGACGGAAAAGTTCAACAATCTGATCCAGCAATAGGCTGCGGCCGCAATCCAAACCACGGCAGGGCGACGCCTCGCCCTGCTTTCGCCGCCTCAGCCCCTGGGAGAGAAAAATCTTGTCCATTGCGCCATCCGCGTTGCCGATCGGCATGCGCGGGATCGAGAAACGATTTGGCAGCGTGCCTGTGCTGCGCGACCTCAACCTCGACGTTGAGGCTGGTGAATTCCTGACGCTGCTGGGGCCTTCCGGTTCCGGCAAGACGACGCTGCTGATGATCCTGGCCGGCTTTGTACGGGCCAATGCCGGCTCGATCAGGGTCGGCGGCGACGAGATCATCACCACGCCGCCGCACAAGCGCAACATCGGCATGGTGTTTCAGAACTACGCGCTGTTTCCGCATATGAACGTCTTTCACAACATCGCCTTTCCGCTGAAGCAGCGCGGCGTTGCCGCCGCCGAGACGGCCGAGCGTGTCGAGAAGGCGCTCGATCTGGTGAAATTGCAGGGGCTGGGCGAGCGCCGGGTCGACCAGCTCTCCGGCGGCCAGCGCCAGCGCGTGGCGCTGGCGCGCGCCATCGTCTTCGAGCCGCGCATCGTTTTGATGGACGAGCCCCTGTCGGCGCTCGACAAGGGCTTGCGCGAGCACATGCAGATCGAGCTGCGCAGCCTGCACCGGCGGCTTGGCATGACCACGGTCTATGTCACGCACGATCAGCGTGAAGCCATCACCATGTCGGACCGCATCGCGGTGATGAACGCCGGGCGCATCGAACAGCTCGACAAGCCCGAAAGCCTCTACTCCAGGCCGCAAACGCAATTTGTAGCCGGCTTCATCGGCGAATCGAATTTCATTCCGGTCGAGTGCCGCAACGGCTCCGTCTGGTACGAGGAGCGAAGAATCCATACGGCGGCGGCGACGCCGGCGGCAGGCCAGTACCTGATGGTGGTGCGGCCGGAAAAGCTGCGGCTCTTGGCAAACGCCGAACCGACAAGCGGCGTCAACGTGCTCAACGCGACGCTCAGCGACATCATCTATCAGGGCGACAGCTTCGTCTGCTATGCCGTGCTGCGCGACGGCCGGCAGCTGACTTTGCGCGACTATTGCCGCAGCGATGTGCTGGCGAAAATGCCCGCACCCGGCCATCCAGTCTCATTCGGTCTCGATGCGCAGGACACGATCCTGGTGGCGGCAGACTGATGAGCGCGCAGACCGCCCTCATGCAGGAGAAAGCCGGCCGCTCGGGCCCGGATCTGAACACGCAGGCGCTGCATATGGACGCTCGGCGCGAGTCGTTGCGGTTGCTGGCGCTGCTGTCGCCGAGCCTGTTGCTGGTCTTCGCCATCATCATCGTGCCCATCGGCTGGCTGTTCTGGCTGTCGCTGTTCGACGAAGCCGGCGCCTTCAGTCCCGCCAATTATGCGCGCTTCTTCGAACAGGCCTCCTACATCAAGACCTTCATCACCACCTTCAAGGTCGCCTTCATCGTCACCGGCGCCTGTGTTCTGCTTGGCTATCCCCTGGCTTACATGCTGTCGCAGCTGCCGCGCCGGGCGGCGTCGATCTGCCTGATCTTCGTCATCCTGCCGTTCTGGACATCGGTTCTGGTGCGCACCTATGCCTGGCTGGTGATCCTGCAGCGCAAGGGCCTGATCAACAGCTGGCTGATCGACCTCGGCGTGATCAGCCAGCCGCTGTCGCTCGCCAACAATTTTTCGGGCGTCGTCATCGGCATGACGCATATCCTGCTGCCGTTCCTGGTGCTGCCGCTTTACGCCTCGATGAAGACAATCGACACCGACTGCCTGCGCGCCGGCATGAATCTCGGTGCCGACCCGGCCGCTACCTTCCGGCAGATCTTCTTTCCGCTGTCGCTGCCCGGCCTCGCCTCGGGCGTGGTCATCGTCTTCGTGCTGTGCCTGGGCTTCTTCGTCACGCCTGCGCTGATGGGCGGCGGCAAGGTCATCATGTGGGCGATGCGCATGGAACAGACCACCAGCCTCTATTCCAACTGGGGTGCGGGTGCAGCACTGGGCGTGGTGCTGCTGGTGGTCACGCTGGCGCTTCTCGGCCTGTTCCAGTGGCTGCTCGGCGCGCGCGCCACAGGCGTGTGGAGTTCACGATGAGCGAGGATGTCGGCCTGCCGATCTCGCATCGGCAACGTCTGTGGCTCTACTGCCTCGGCGGCCTCGTGCTGTTGTTCCTGATCGCGCCGTCGATCATCATCGTCATCATGTCGTTTTCGGATTCGACGCTGCTGCAATTCCCGCCGCAGCAATGGTCGCTGCGCTGGTACCAGACCTATTTTGGCTCACTGGAATGGCGCGACGCCACGATCGTCTCGGTCAAGGTGGCTGTTATGACCGTGCTGGTGGCGACGCCGCTCGGCACTGCTGCCGCATATGCCATCAACCGGGGCACGCTGCGCTTCAACGGCACCATCAACGCGCTGCTGACCGCATCGCTGATCGTCCCGGTGATTCTGATCGGCATCGGCACCTTCTTCCTCTATGCCCGCATCGGGCTCAACAACACGCTGACCGGGCTGGTCATCGCGCACACGGTGCAGGCCTTGCCGCTGGTGGTGCTGACCGTGCTTTCCGGGCTGCGCTCCTACGACATGAACCAGGAGCGGGTGGCGCGCAGCCTTGGCGCCGGCCGCGTCGCCGCCTTCTGGCAGGTGACGATGCCGCAGATCCGCTTCTCGATCGTCTCGGGCGCGCTGTTTGCCTTCATCACCTCCTTCGACGAAGTGGTGGTTTCGCTGTTCATATCGGGCGGCGAGACCACGACATTGACACGCCGCATGTTCAACGCGCTGCGCGACCAAATCGACCCGACGATCGCTGCCATCTCGACCTGCCTGATCGTTCTCTCGGTCGTGCTGTTGTCGGTTGCGCAGATCTTCGGCCGGCGGCATTGATTTCACCAGACCAATTCGCAGAAGTGACCAACTTGCAGACGTGACCAACTTGCAGACGTGACCAGGGGATATCCAGACAGAATGCGTGATTTCCAGTTTCCCGGCCGCTCGCCGGTTCGTGCCACCGAGGCGGTTGCCGCGACCTCGCATCCGCTTGCAACCCTTGCGGCCATCGACATGCTGCGCTCCGGCGGCAATGCCATGGATGCCGCCGTCTGCGCCGCCGCCGTGCAGGGCGTCGTCGAGCCGCAATCGACGGGCATCGGCGGCGATTGCTTCGTGCTCTATAGCCCGGCGGGACAGGGCAATGTGCTGGCCTTCAATGGTTCGGGTCGGGCGCCAGCCAAAGCGACGGTCGACTGGTACCGCGAAAAAGGCTTCGATCGCATCCCGCTGCAGGGTCCGCATGCGGTCACCGTGCCGGGCGCTGTCGACGCCTGGGGCCGCCTGCTCGAAGACCATGGCCGCAAGGGCCTTGCCGAGGTGCTGGCGCCGGCCATCCACTATGCCGAGAACGGCTATGTCGTGCACGACCGCGTCGCCTTCGACTGGGCCGAACCGGAAACCGACCTGTCGGCCGACGAGCATGCCGCGCGCATCTTCCTGCCCGGCGGCAAGGCGCCGAAGGCGGGTGACATCCACAGGCAGCCGGAACTAGCGGCGACGTTGCGCATCATCGCCAAACACGGCCGAGCCGGTTTCTATGAAGGCGCTGTCGCCGACGATATGGTTAGTCGGCTTAACGAATTGGGCGGACTTCATTCGGCCGAGGATTTCGCCTCGACCCGAGGCGATTATGTGACGCCGGTCAGCACCTCTTATGGCGGCCACGAGATCCACCAGATGCCGCCCAACAATCAGGGGCTGACGGCGCTTTTGATGCTGAATTTGCTGTCGGGCTTCAAGCTTGGCGGACTTGACCCCAATGGCGCCGAGCGCCTGCATCTGGAGATCGAGGCCGGGCGCCTGGCCTATCGCGACCGCGACCGCTATGTCGGCGACCAGGATCATGTCCCGGTGCCGGTCAAACAGCTCCTGTCCGGCGCCTATGCCGACCGGCTGCGCGCCGAGATCGACCGCGACCGCGCCATGACGCATCTGCCGCGCGTGGAGCTGCCCGGCAGCGACACGGTCTACATCTCCATCGTCGACCGCGACCGCAACGCGGTTTCCTTCATCAACTCGACCTATTATTCGTTCGGCAGCGGCGTCGTCGGCCCGAAGACCGGTGTCGTGCTGCAGAACCGCGGTTCGAGCTTCCGCCTCGACCCGGCGCACCCGAACGCGATCGCGCCCGGCAAGCGGCCGATGCATACGATCATGCCCGGCATGGCGACGAAGAACGGCCGCGTCCTGATGCCGTTCGGCGTCATGGGCGGCGGCTACCAGCCGTTTGGACACGTCCATCTGCTGACCAACATGATCGACTTCGGCATGGACCCGCAGCAGGCGCTGGATGCGCCGAGGGTGTTTTACAATGACGACACCGTGGAGGCCGAGCGTGGCGTTCCTGCTGCGGCAATCGAGGGCCTGTGCCGGCGCGGCCACCGCATCGCCGAGCCGCATCATCCGCTGGGCGGCGGGCAGGTGGTGCTGATCGACTGGGAGAAGGGGACGCTGACCGGCGCCTCCGATCCGCGCAAGGATGGTTTGGCGCTTGGCTACTGACGCAATCCGTTGTCCAATGGCGTATCCGTATCGAGGTAAGCCCGTCAGCCGGGCTCCCGCCAATAGTCGTTCGAAATCCAGCCGGTGATCATGACCCAAGCCGAAACCCACGCAGATCTCTCCCGCCGTCTTGCCACCGGCGTCGACGATGCGCCCGCTATCCTGGCACCCGACAGGGCAACGCTCAGCCATGGCGGATTGCGCAGCCTGATGGCCGACACGGCAAAACAGCTGCATGCGCGCGGCATCGGCCGGGGCGACAGGGTGGCGATCGTGCTGCCGAACGGGCCCGAGATGGCCACCGCCTTCGTCGCCGTGGCGGCCGCCGCCTCGACGGCTCCGCTCAACCCCGCCTACCGGGCCGACGAGCTCGATTTCTACCTGACCGACATCGGCGCCAAGGCGATCCTTGTCGCGGAGGGCGAGACCGGACCGGCGGTGACGGTGGCCGAACGCCTCGGCATCGGCGTGCTGCGGCTTGTCGTGCAGCCCGCCACACCCGCCGGCAGTTTTGCGATCGAGGGCGCGGCGATCGGGCCCCCGGCATCACCCGACATGGCGCAAGACGGCGACATCGCGCTTTTGCTGCACACCTCCGGCACGACGTCGCGGCCAAAACTGGTGCCGCTCAGCCATGCCAACATCGCAGCCTCGGCTGCCCATATCGGCGGCACGCTTGGCCTGACGGCCGATGACCGCTGCCTCAACATCATGCCGCTGTTCCACATTCACGGCCTGATCGCGGCGGTGCTGTCGTCGCTGGCATCGGGCGGCAGCATCTACTGCACGCCCGGCTTCAACGCGCTGCGCTTCTTCCAGTGGCTGAGCGACGCGCGGCCGACCTGGTACACGGCGGTGCCGACCATGCATCAGGCGATCCTGCCCCGCGCGGCACGCAACACCGAGGCGCTGGCGGCTGCGCGGCTGCGCTTCATCCGCTCGTCCTCGGCGTCGCTGCCGGCGCAAGTGATGGCTGAGCTCGAGGCGACCTTCGGCTGCCCGGTGATCGAATCCTACGGGATGACCGAGGCGGCGCACCAGATGGCGTCGAACCGGCTGCCGCCGGGCCAGCGCAAGCCGGGCAGCGTCGGGGCCTCCGCCGGTCCGGAAGTGGCTGTCATGGCGCCCGACGGGCGGCTGCTTAATGCCGGCGAGACCGGCGAGATCGTCATTCGCGGGCCCAATGTGACTGTTGGCTACGAGAAGAACCCGGATGCCAACGCCACCGCCTTCGCGCATGACTGGTTCCACACCGGCGACCAGGGCGTGCTCGACGAAGACGGCTATCTCAGGGTTACCGGACGGCTCAAGGAGATCATCAACCGCGGCGGCGAAAAGATCTCGCCGCTCGAGGTCGACGATGTGCTGATGGACCATCCGGCGGTGGCGCAGGTCGTCACCTTCGCCATGCCGCATGACAAGCTTGGCGAGGAGGTGGCCGCGGCGGTTGTGCTGCGCGAAGGCATCAGCGCCACCGAGGGTGACATCCGCACCTATGCCGCGACGCGGCTTGCCGATTTCAAGGTGCCGCGCAAGATCCTGATCCTGGACGAGATCCCCAAGGGTGCGACCGGCAAATTGCAGCGCATCGGCCTTGCTGCCAAACTCGGGCTTTGACGATGAAGATCACCATCTTCGGCGCCGGTGCGATTGGCGGCTATCTCGCGGCCAAGCTCGCCATCACTGGGCGGACCGATCTTTCGATCGTCGCGCGCGGCGCCCATCTGGAAGCGATCAAGACGGATGGCCTTCGCCTGATCGAGGATGGCCAGGAGATTTCGGTCTCCGTCCGGGCCGCCGCCAAGGCCGAGGAGCTTGGCGCCCAGGATTACGTCGTGCTGGCGCTGAAGGCCCATTCGCTCTCCCCAGCCCTTGACCAGATCGCGCCACTGCTCGGGGACCACACATCAGTCGTCACCATGCAGAACGGCGTGCCCTGGTGGTATTTCCACGGCGTCGGCGGGCCGCTGGAAGGCACCAGGCTGAACGCGGTCGACCCCGGCGGCGCGATCTGGCAGCGGATCGGACCGGACCGCGTCATCGGCTCGGTCGTCTATCCCGCCGTCGAGGTCGATGCGCCGGGCCTCATCCGCCATGTCGAGGGCAAACGTTTCTCGCTCGGCGAACCCTCCGGCGAGCGCCGCGAACGGGTCACGCTTCTGGCCGAGGAGATGGTCAAGGCCGGCTTGCAAGCGCCGGTACGCGAGGACATCCGCAGCGAAATCTGGGTAAAACTGTGGGGCAATCTCTCCTTCAACCCGATCTCGGCGCTGACCGGCAGCACGCTGGCCGCGATTGTCGCCGACGATGGCACCCGCGCGCTCGCCCGCACCATGATGCTGGAGGCGCAGGCGATCGGCGAAAGCCTCGGCGTGCGTTTTCCCATAGCGGTCGACCGGCGCATCAAGGGCGCCGGCGATGTCGGCGAACACAAGACCTCGATGCTGCAGGACCTGGAGCGCGGCCGGCCGATGGAGATCGACGCGCTGGTGAGCGCGGTGCAGGAACTTGGCCGGCTAACGGACAAGCCGACCCCGACCATCGATGCCGTGCTGGCGCTGGTGCGCCGGCTGGCGGTGGAACGCGGGTGTTATGGGTGAGGTGAAAGGACAGGGCAAATCAGAGCCGTGGCGCGCGACGATCCAGGCCCTGAAGTACCTCGGCCTCATGTCCCAGCTTGACCAGGGTTAGCAGCATGCTGAACGCTATTCACCACGTCGCGCTCATCTGCACCGACTACGACCGGTCGCGACGGTTCTACGTCGAACTCCTCGGCCTCGATCTGATCCGGGAGGTTTATCGGGAGGAGCGGCAGTCATGGAAGGCGGATCTGCGGATCGGTCGGCCCAACTGGAATTGTTCTCCTTCCCTGCACCGGCGATGCGGCCATCCCACCCAGAGGCTACAGGCCTGAGACATCTGGCATTTGCTGTGGCTAATCTTGAGCCCGCAATTATCCGCCTGGAAGCCGCAGGCGTTGCCGTTGAGCCAATCCGGATCGACCCATACACAGACCAACGGTTTACTTTTTTCAGAGATCCGGATGGATTGCCGCTGGAACTTTACGAAGCCTCATAAGGAACGGTTCGCTTTCGCGGCGGGCGCTGTGTACTGACGGTCTCGGTATCGGCGGACCGCGAATCTGTGCTAAGCGCCGCCCAACCAACCAAAGGACGACACCAATGAGCGAACTGACCGTGGCCGAGGCGACCGAGAGCATCTATGCCTCGCTCCGGGCGGACAATGCCGACATCGACGCACATATCGCGACGCTTAAGGCGGCGCTGACGCGGGAGGGGATAAAACAGGCGGTGTTCGATCCTACCAAACTGGCGCAGAACAACCGCTCGGGCCGCAAGTTGATGCAGGCTTATTTTCGGCAGCGCGGCGTGAGCGTGAAGTTCTCAGACTAGAGCCGCGCGCGCTCCAACCGCACCACTGGGAGTTCTCGGCCGGTCCGTCGCCATCCGGACGTCGGGACTGTAAGTTCTAGTCCATGGGAGTTGTTTCAAGGCCGATCCTGGATCGCGGAGGGGATGTGACATGGTGGATTCTGACCGGATCGACAAGCTGATCGCAGCGGTGCCCCCCGCCTTGGCGCTTCGCGCCGGATTGGACCTTGGCATCTTCACCCGGCTCGGTGAAAGCGCGCTGACTGCTGACAGCCTCGGGGCCACGCTCAAAGTCGAACCCGATCGTCTGTCGCGGCTCCTCTACGCGCTCGCCAGCATCGGCCTCCTTGAAGTCAAGGATGGTGAATTTCGCAACGGAGCCGAAGCGTCGGCCTTCCTCGATGCGTCCAAGCCAAGCTATCGCGGCGGCGATCATGCGCTCCTGCGCGAGCTCTGGGGAGCCGACTTGCTGACCGCGGACTCGCTGCGACAGAACCGGCCGGCCGCGCTGCACGACTTTTCCGAAGCGGGACCTGAGGCCGCGGCCGCCTTCAGCCGCATGCTCGCGCCGGGCGGGGTGATTTTCGGCCGACATCTGGCGCAGGAGATGGACCTCTCGGCGGTCGGTTCGGTGATCGACATCGGCGGAGGCGCCGGGACCATACTGGTCGGGCTTCGCGAGCGGTGGCCGCACATTGCGGCGACGCTGATGGAACTGCCAACGGTCGCAGCGGTCGCGCCAGCTATCCTGTCGGAATACGGTGCCGACGACGTGGTTGTCGAAGAGGGAGATATAACCGCCGCGCCATCGATAGGTCGGCACGATCTGGCGATCCTGAAGGCCGTCGTCCAGGTGCTTCCGCCGGACAAGGCGCGCAGTTCGATCCTGAACGCCGCGCGTTGCCTTACACGTGGCGGCGAGATCGCAATTGCGGGGTGGGGTGTCGTCGATGACGACCGCCTCGGCCCGCCTGAGGGTGTCTTTCTCAATCTCACCTTCCTGAACCTCTATCGCAACGGCCAATCGTACACTGAGGGTCAGTATCGCGCGTGGATGACCGAGGCTGGATTCCGCGATATCTCCAGGTCGCGCCTGACGGACGGCTGCACGTTGTTTCGTGCGCGACTCTCGGGCTGACTCAATAACAGCGATCTGCCGCCGCAAGTGCTTCGACGCGGTGAGCTTCGTCCAGTGCGCCAATCCGCCGGACCGATGCATAGAACCTGACATAGTCGCCCGAACACAAGTCGAACAGGCGGAGAAACGCGGTCACCCGATCGCTATAGACGGAAGTCGCGGCGAGCTTTGCATTGTTGATCGGGGAAGCGAACCAGGCATCGTATCCCCGGTATCGGTCCCAGCGCCTGTCGCGCATGTGTCGGTAGCGCATCCGCAGCCGTTCAATCGCGGCCGTCTTTGCGGCCAGCTTTTGCTCCGAGGTGCCGGAGTTGGAATAGACTTGCGCCAACTCGTCCCGGGTCCGCGACACCAGCGAAAGAAATTCAGCCTTGCGTCCCCGGGCGGCTTCGTAACGGCGCAATGCGGCGGTATCGCCAGTCGCGCGCAGCCATTTTTTCACGCCGGTTGTTTCGACGGCGACAGCGAACGCCTCGTTGAAAGCGGAATCGTCGTGCACATAGACGCGCTGGTGGGCCAGCTCATGGAACACCAGCGCTGCAAGATAGGTTTCATCCTGGCCGAACATCGTGCTGAGCAGCGGGTCGCTCGACCAGCCAAGCGTGGAATATGCCGTGATGCCCGTCACATAGACGTCCATGCCCTGTCCTTGAAGTTCGACAGCGGTTTCAGTCGCGGACTTCCTGGAGAAATACCCCCGGTAGGGAACACAGCCGAAAACAGGAAAACACCATGTTCGCGGCGTCAGCGAAAATGCCGGCGCGGCGAAGACAGCCCATGTCACCGAGTCCCGACCAATGTCGACATAGCTGCGGTAGCTGTTGTTGTCGGGCAACGCCAGTTCATCTGTCGCAAACTGTCGTATGGCGCTCGCCGATGCCATTCGGGCGCGCAACGCCTTCGGCGTCGAAGGATCCTCGATCAGTTTTCCGACATCCTGGCGTGCGGTCATGATCTGCAGATGACCCTTCATGGATTGCGCGTAGTAGGAAATGCTGGTGCAGCCGGTCACGCCGGACACCACGGTCATAACCGCAACCAATCGAAAGAATGCGCGCATCACGATTTGTCCACAGCAGTGCTCACCCGTTCCGATGGGGTCGCGATTGCCCCAGGTCGCAAGCAGTCGCCTCGATTGATCGAGGTCTATAGTTTTCTGAAGAATCCGGACAGGTGCTCATTGTGGTGACGCATGTCACCACGCGCAAACCGCGTCCCACCAACCTGCAGCTGATCAGTCCTTTCCCGCCCGCCCGAAAATCCGCGCGTAAAATTCGCCGACGATGCCGCGCCGGAAGATCAGCACGCACACCATGAAGATCAGGCCGGTGGCGATGGTCACCGGAAAGCCGGAAGTGGCAAGCGTGTTTTCCAGGCCGATGACAAGGCTGGCGCCGATGATCGGCCCGACCATCGTACCGATGCCGCCGAGAAGCGTCATCAGGATCACCTCGCCCGACATCTGCCAGGTGACGTCGGTGAGCGTGGCGAACTGGAAGACGATCGCCTTGAGCGAGCCGGCCAGCCCGGCCAGCGCCGCCGACATGACGAAGGCGCCGAGCTTGTAGTTGGCGACGGAATAGCCCAGCGAAATGGCGCGATTCTCGTTTTCCCGGATCGAGCGCAGGATCATGCCGAATGGCGAATTGACGATGCGCCAGATGGCGAAGACGCCGATCAGGAACACCGCCAGCACGAAATAATACATGTTCAGCGAGACGTTCAGGTCGAGGACGCCTAGCAGCATGCCGCGCGGTATGCCCTGAATGCCGTCCTCGCCTTGCGTGAACGGCGCTTGCACGCAGAAGAAGAAGAACATCTGCGACAGTGCCAGCGTGATCATGGCGAAATAGATGCCTTGCCGGCGAATGGCGAAGAAGCCCATGACGAGGCCGAGCAAGGCCGCACCCGCCATGCCGAGCAGAATGCCGGCTTCCGGCGGCCAGCCCCAAACCTTGACGGCATGCGCGGTGAAGTAGGCGGCGCCGCCAAAGAAGGTTGCGTGGCCGAATGACAGCAGCCCGGTGTAACCAAGCAGAAGATTGAACCCGCAGGCAAACAGCGCGAAGCACAGCATCTTCATCAGGAAGATCGGATAGACCAGGAAAGGCGCCACCAGCAGCGCCAGGATGCCGAGCCCGACCAGCGTCCATTCAAGCCGTGCCGAGGTTTTGGCCGATGTCTCGCGAAGCGTCAGTTCCGACATGTCAGGCGTCCCTTCCGAACAGGCCGGCCGGCCGGACCAGAAGCACAATCGCCATGATGACGAAGACCACGAGGTTGGAGGCCTCGGGGTAGAAGACCTTGGTCAGGCCTTCGGCAAGGCCAAGCATGTAGCCGGTGACGATGGCGCCAAGGATCGATCCCATGCCGCCGACCACGACGACGGCGAAGACGACGATGATGAGATCCGACCCCATAAGCGGGCTCACCTGATAGATCGGCGCTGCCAGAATCCCGGCAAGCCCGGCCAGCGCGGAGCCGAGGCCGTAGGTCAGGGTCAGCAGCAAGGGCACGTTGACGCCGAAAGCCTGGACGAGGCGGGGATTCTCCGTCGCGGCGCGCAGGTAGGAACCGAGCCTGGTCTTCTCGATCAGCGCCCAGGTTCCGAAGCAGACGATCAGCGAGGCGACGACGACCCAGCCGCGATAGTTGGGCAGGAACATGAAGCCGAGATTGGTGCCTCCCGAAAGCAGCGGCGGCACGGCGTAGGGGTTTCCCGAGACGCCGTAATAGTAGCGGAAGATGCCTTCGAGCACGAGCGCGAGGCCGAAGGTGAAGAGCAGGCCGTAGAGCGGATCGAGATCGTACAGTCTCGACAGCGCAAGGCGCTCGACCACGATGCCGAAGGCACCGACGATCAGCGGCGCAAGGATCAAGGCGGGCCAGTAGCCGATGCCGAGATAGGTGAGAAGCAGATAACCGACGAAGGCGCCGAGCATATATTGGGCGCCATGGGCGAAATTGATGACCCGCAGCAGGCCGAATATGACAGCCAGGCCCAGGCTCAGCATGGCGTAGAACGAGCCGTTGATCAGGCCGACCAGCAACTGGCCGAGGAAAGCCTGAACGGGGATGCCGAAGATCATCGTCATGGCGCCATCATACACCCAGGACTTCGTGGAGCTGCGTCATGCGGTCCGGCAGCTCGCCGACCGGAAACCCCGCCACCACCTTGCCGTGCTCCATCAGATAGAAACGATCGGCGACACGGCTGGCGAAGCGGAAGTTCTGCTCCACCAGTAGGATCGTCATGCCGCGCTTTTTCAACGTCGCCAGCAACGCGCCAATGCGCTGCACGATGACGGGGGCCAAACCCTCCGTCGGCTCGTCGAGAAGCAGCATTTTCACACCGGTTCTCAACATGCGCGCGATCGCCAGCATCTGCTGTTCGCCGCCCGACAGCCTCGTGCCTGGACTGTTGCGCCGCTCCTTCAGATTGGGGAACAGGTCGAAAATCTCCTCGACGCTCATGCCGCCCTGCGCGACGACCGGCGGCAGAACCAGGTTCTCGTCGACGGTCAGCGTCGCGAAGATACCGCGCTCCTCCGGCACGAAGCCGATGCCTTGATGCGCGGTCCGGTGCAGCGGCAGCCGCATCAGATCCTGGCCGTCGAAAGCGATCCGGCCGGTTCGCTTGCGGATCAGCCCCATGATGGCGCGCAGCGTCGTCGTCTTGCCGACGCCGTTGCGGCCGAGCAGCGTGACCGTCTCGCCGGCAAACACCTCCAGATCGACGCCGTGCAACGCATGGCCCTCGCCATACCAGGCGTTGAGGCCGCTGACTGCAAGCAGAGGTGCGGCACTAGTCATCGGCGGTGCCCATATAGGCGATCTTGACGCGCTCGTCGCGGCTGACGGTGGCGTAGTCGCCGGCGGCCAGCACCTCGCCGCGCTGCATGACCGTTATCCAGTCGCAAAGGTCGGCCACGACGGTCAGATTGTGCTCGACCATCAGCACGGCGCGATCCCTGGCCACCGAACGGATGAGGCTGGAAACCGTGGCCACGTCCTCATGCCCCATGCCGGCCATCGGCTCGTCCAGCAGCAGCACTTTCGGATCGAGCGCCAGGGTCGTAGCGATCTCGAGCACGCGTTTCCTGCCATAGGAAAGGTCGCCGGCGAGCCTGTTCCTGGCGTCGTCGAGACCGACCGAGCGCAGCAGTTCCTCGGCGCGCGGCGTCAGCCGGTCGAGCGCCGCCAGCGAGCGCCAGAACTGAACGCTGAGCCCGCCCGGCCGCTGCAGCGCGACGCGCACATTGTCGAGCACGCTGAGGTGCGGAAAAATCGCCGATATCTGGAACGAGCGCACCAGGCCCATCCGCGCGACCCTGGCCGGCGAGGTGCGGGTGATGTCGTGGCCGAGCAGCTCGATCCTGCCGCTGGTCGGCGCCAGGAACTTGGTGAGCAGGTTGAAGACGGTCGTCTTGCCGGCGCCGTTGGGTCCGATCAGGGCATGGATGTTGCCATGGCGGACATCGAGATCGACGTTTTTGACGGCGATGAAGCCGGCAAAGTCGCGCCGCAACCCGCGGGCGGAAAGCACCACAGGCGGCTCGTTCGCGCTCAGGTCAGTCGGCGCCATCGGCCGCGCCGATCACTGGCCGGCCGTCGGACAGCCGCTTTCCTTTTCGCTAAGGAAGGCCTCGTTGCCAGGAATGGTGGCGAGATATTTGTAGTAGTCCCACTCCTTGGTGCTCTCGGCTGGCGACTTGACCTGATAGAGGTACATGTCATGGACCATGTTGCCGTCCGCCTGCACTTTGCCGTTGGTTATCGCGGCGTCGTCCACGGGCATCGAATGCAGTTGCTTGGCGACCGCTTCGGTCTCGTCCGTGCCGGCCTTGTCGATCGCTTTCAGGTACTGCGTCACCGCCGAATAGGTCGAGGCCTGGATCATGTTCGGCATGCGGTTGGTGCGCTTGAAAAAGCGCTGCCCGAATTCGCGGCTCTTGTCGTCGCGATCCCAATAATAGCCTTCGGTCAGCACAACGCCCTGCGCCGCTTGAAGGCCAAGCCCATGCACCTCGGCCAGCGTGAACAGGAGTGCGGCAAGACGCTGACCGCCCTGCACGATGCCGAATTCGGCCGCCTGCTTGATCGAGTTGGAGGTATCGAGGCCGGCATTGGCCAGGCCGATGACCTTGGCGCCCGACGATTGCGCCTGCAGCAGGAAGGACGAATAATCGGTCGATCCCAGGGGATAACGCACCTCGCCCAGCACCTTGCCGCCATGGCTCTCGACGAACTTGGTGGTCTGATCCTTCAGCGAATAGCCGAATGCATAGTCGACGGTGACGAAGAACCAGCTGTCGCCGCCCTGCTGCACGAGAGAGCCGCCGGTGCCCACCGCTTGCGAATGTGTGTCATAGGCCCAGTGGAAGCCATAGGGCGAGCATTGTTTGCCGGTCAGCTCCGTGGTCGCCGCGCCGGTGACGATGTCGATCTTCTTCTTTTCCTTGGAAATCCCCTGGACGGCGAGCGCCACCGAAGAGGTCGTCAGTTCCATGATGGCATCGACCTGCTCGGTGTCGTACCACTGCCGCGCGATGTTGGAGGCGATATCCGGTTTGTTCTGGTGGTCGGCGCTGATGATTTCTATCGGCGCTCCCTGCACCTTGCCGCCGAAATCCTCGACCGCCATCTTGGCCGCCTCGACCGACCACTTGCCGCCGAAATCGGCATAGACGCCCGACTGGTCGTTGAGGATGCCGATCTTGACCTTGCCGTCGGAAATGTCGGCGGCCGAGGCGGGGATCGCGGATGCGGCGAGAAGTGCCGCGGAAACGAAAAGGCTTACCTTCATGGTTGACTTCCTCCCATAGCGATGAATCCGACCGACCCTCCTACGATCGATCATCGCAATGGTATTGAACATGAGGAAGATAGGGACAGAGGGCAAGAGGCCGTCCCGGATTTCGTGTTCGAAGCGATGCGCTTTGGGGACAGAATGCCGGCGTTGAGCCCGAGATAGAAACACAAACACGTGAACCGCGACCCGCGGCGGTACTTGCCTCAGCCCTCGGCGGCGACGAGGTGGCCGTTGCCGACATCCCTCAGCGCCAGTTTCAACGGCGCCTCGCCGATCCTGCGGGTGGCGCTCGGGATCTCCTGGTCGAGGCGGGCGAAGCGGCTTCGCCGCTTAGCCGGATCGGGCACGGGCACGGCTTCGATCAGCCGCCTGGTGTAGGGATGACGCGGGTTGGAAAAGACCTGGTCGCGCGTGCCCATCTCGACGATCTGGCCGAGATACATGACGGCGACGCGGTCGGAGATGTTCTCGACCACAGCCATGTCATGCGAGATGAAGAGATAGGCGACGCCGAATTCGCGCTGCAATTCCTTCAACAGATCGAGCACGCGCGCCTGCACCGAGACGTCGAGCGCCGAGACGCTTTCGTCGGCGATGATCAGCTTCGGCCGCAGCGCAAGGGCACGCGCAATACAGACGCGCTGGCGCTGGCCGCCGGAGAATTCATGCGGATAGAGTTCCATCTGATCGGCCGACAGGCCGACGCGCTCGAACAGCGCGGCCACACGGTCGCTGCGCTCTTGCTTCGAGGCGATGCCATGGATCAGCAGCGGCTCGGCGACGAGTTCGCCGACGCGCATGCGCGGGTCGAGCGAGGCGTAGGGATCCTGAAAAATCATCTGCACGTCGCGGCGCACCGCCTTACGCTCGTCGCGGCCAAGGCCAGACAAATTGCGGCCGCCGATGACGACGCCTCCGCTGTAGGGCACCAGTCCGGCCAGCGCCTTGGCGGTGGTCGACTTGCCGCAACCGGATTCGCCGACCAGCGCCAGCGTCTCGTTGGCCGCGATCGAAAAGCTAACGCCTTCGACGGCGTGAACGCGCCGGTTGACCCGACCGAAGAAACCGCCATGCAGGTCGAAGCGGACATGCAGGTCCTTGACCTCGGCGACATTGGCCGATGCCGTCGTCGCCTCGGCCTCCCTGGATGTCTGTCGGCCGACGCCGCTGCCGATGCGCGGTACGGCGGCAAGCAGTTCGCGCGTGTAGTCGGCTTGTGGCCTGGAAAAAATGTCGGCGGTTTTCCCCTCTTCGACCATGCGGCCATGCCGCATGATGATGACGCGGTCGGCCATCTCTGCGACCACGCCCATGTCGTGGGTGATCAGGATGACGCTGGTGCCGTGCTGGCGCTGCAGGTCGCGCAGCAGCTCCAGCACCTCGCCTTGCACGGTGACGTCAAGTGCCGTCGTCGGCTCGTCGGCGATCAGCACGTCCGGCTCGAGCGCCAGCGCCATGGCGATCATCACCCGCTGGCGCATGCCGCCGGACAGTTCGTGCGGAAACTGCTTCAGCCGGCTTTCGGCTTCCGAAATGCGCACCGCTTTCAGAGCCTCGATGGCGCGCTGGCGGACTTCGCCCTGCGACAGGCTGGTGTGTGCCTCGATGGATTCGGTGAGCTGCCGGCCGATCGACAGCACCGGGTTGAGCGAGGTCATCGGCTCCTGGAAGATCATGGCGATGCGGTCGCCGCGGATGCGCCGCATCCGGCGCTCGTCCAGAGTCGTCAGATCTGTATCGCCCAGATGGACTTTGCCGGATGAAATCCGGGCGGCAGGCTGCGGCAGAAGCTGCATGATCGCCAGTGCGGTCATCGATTTGCCGGAGCCGGATTCACCGGCAATGCAGAGCGTCTCGCCACGCGCCAAAGTCAGCGACAGGTCGGAGACGACCTCGCGCTCGCCGTCCTCACCGCGCACGCTGACGCAGAGGTTGGCGATGTCGAGTATGGGTTTGCTGGCGGCGATCATTGCGCGTGTGACCCGGAGGGGGATTTACTCCGGCACACCCCCCTCTGTCCTGCCGGACATCTCCCCCGCAAGGGGGGAGATTGGCGGCCTTGCCGCGGCGTCCATTCGTCACCGTTGAAAAGTGGCGAAGCCCGTCGTGACATCCGATCTCCCCCCTTGCGGGGGAGATGTCCGGCAGGACAGAGGGGGGTGCAGCGCCGGCCCAACCTCATTCAAACACGCAGCGCGGGAAGTAGAACGACACCACCCAGTTCGGCATGTCGACGATCTCGCTGATGCGGAGATCGCCGCAGACCGAGGCCAGCATGTAGGCCTCGACGGGGTCTATTCTGTAGCGGGTGGAAAGCAGGTCGACCATCTGGGCAACCGCCTCCTTTGCACCCGTCATCAGGTCCGGCCCAACTCCCGTCGTCACCTCATAGCCCTTGGCGTCGAGATGGCGCGTCACCGGGCCTGGCGTGGTGAAGCGCGGCGTCTTCAGCCTGGCGTCCTTGACCAGATCGAGCTTGAGCACGACGTTCATCGGGCTTTCGATCGCCGTGCCGCAGACCTCGCCATCACCTTGCGCGGCATGGGTGTCGCCGACCGAAAACAGCGCGCCCGCCACTTCCACCGGCAGGTACAGCGTGGTGCCGGCGGCGAGATCGCGGATGTCGAGATTGCCGCCGACGCGTCTTGGCGGGACCACCGAGTGGTGACCCTTTTCCGCCAGGGCGTTGCCGATGGTGCCGGCGAAGGGTTTCAGCGGCACCCTCGCATTTTTGCCGAACAGCGCCGGCTCGAGCGAGGCAGCGTCGTACTTCCAGATGTTCAGCGCCGGCTCCTTGAAGTCGTCGGCGAGCAGCCCGAAGCCCGGAATGTTGGCCGTCCAGCCGAAGCCGGACGGTTTGAACATCTCGATCGTCACCTTCAGTGCGTCACCCGGCTCGGCGCCCTCGACGAAGATCGGCCCGGTCACCGGATTGACGGTGGCGAAGTCGAGCTTGGCGACGTCGGCGACCGTGCTGTCGGCCTGCAACTGGCCACCGGAGGAATCGAGGCACTGGAACTCGATGGTCGAGCCGGGCGCCACCCGCTCGGCCGGGGCAAACGAATTGTCCCAGCCGAAATGATGTTGGCGCCCGTGGATGGTGTAGTCGCAGTTATTGCACATCTTTTACGTACACATTGTCGTAGTTGATCGGGATATGGACCGGGTCGACATAGAGGTTGTCGGCGCCGCCCATGCGCGCCGATTTCATGGTGAAGCGCTGCTCGTTGAAGACCGGCGCCCAAGGCGCGTCCTCCATCACCTTGTCGTAGATGGCGCTCCACATCTTGTCGCGTTCGCCAGCCTTGGCGGGATCGACCACCGAGTCGGCCTCGGCCGCCTTGGCGTCGAGATCCTTGTTGCAATACCACGACCAGTTCCAGCCGCCCGGCACCGCACCGGCGCAGCCGAGGATCGGGCCGTAGAAGTTCGACGGATCGGGGAAATCGGCGATCCAGGCCATGCCGCCGGACCAGATCATCGGTGCGCCGGCCTTGTCGCCGCCGGCGGCAATGACGTTTGCCTGGGCGAGCGACTGGATGCTGGCCTTGATGCCGATGGCCGCCAGATCCTGCTGGATCGCCTGGGCGATGCGCGGGTTGGGATCGGTGTTCATGGCGAACAATTGCGTCTCGAAACCATCGGGATGGCCGGCTTCGGCAAGCAGCGCCTTGGCCTTGGCGACGTCATAGGGATAGCCCTTGTATTCCTTGTCGTAGCCGGGCATCGACGGCGGCAGCGGCTGGTTGGCCGGCACGGCGCGGCCGTTGATGATCTGGATGACCCGCGCCTTGTTGATCGCCATGTTGACCGCCTGGCGCACCTTCACATTGTCGAACGGCGCCATGGTGGTGTTCATGGTGACATAGCCGGTGTGCAGCTGGCCGCCTTCGACGACGCGCGCCTTCTGCTCCGGATCGGCCATCACCTCCTGGAATTTTGCCGGCGGAATGCCGTCGCCGGGCACGTCGATCTCGCCCTTTTGCAGGCGCAGCAGCGCAACGATCGGCTCCTGGCCGATCTCGAAGGTGATCTTGTCCAGATGCGGCAGGCCCTTGTGCCAATAGTCCGCATTGCGCTCGAAGACGATGCGCTGGCCGAGCGTCCACTCGGCGAGCTTGAAGGCGCCGGTGCCGACCGGATGCTTGCCGAAATCGGCGCCGTATTTCTCGACCTCTTCCTTCGGCACGACATGGGCGAAGTTGATGGCCATGACATGCAGGAAGGTGGCGTCGGGCCGGGTCAGCTCGAACTTGACCGTGTAGGGGTCGACAACGGTGACGCCGGAGAGGCTCTCGGCCTTGCCGGCGGCGACATCGTCATAGCCCTTGATCGAGCCGAAAAAGCCGGCGCCGGGGCTCTGGGTCTTCGGATTGGTGACGCGGTCGAGCGAATATTTTACATCGTCAGCCGTCATCTCGCGACCATTGTGGAATTTCACGCCATGGCGCAACTTGAAGGTGAAGGTCTTGCCGTCGGGCGCGATCTCGTAGCTTTCGGCGAGGTCGGGCTTCAAATTGGTGGTGCCCGGCTCGTAGTCCATCAGCCCGTCGAACAGGCTCTTGATCATCGACCAGTTCTGCCAGTCATAGCCGATCGCCGGATCGAGCGTGGCGACATCGTCCTTGTAGGTGATGGTGATGGCGCCGCCCTGCTTGGCGTTCGGGTCGACGGCGTCTTCGGCGCGAACACTTGTCATGCCGAGCATCAGCGCCAGCGCCGATACCGCTACCGTGGATGCGAGAAACTTTTTCATTTTTATGTTCCCTTTCTCTATCTGGTTTTCATTTTCATCTGAGCTTGATGCGGGGGTCGATGAAGGGCGCGATGACGTCGGCCAGCAGATTACCGAGCACGATGGCGAAGGCCGAGATCAGGGTGACGCCCATGATGATCGGGATGTCCACGCGCTGGATGGCCTGCCACGCCAGCTGGCCAATGCCAGGCCAGCCGAACACGCTTTCGACGACGACAATGCCACCCATGAAGATGCCGATGTCGATGCCGATCATGGCGATGACCGGCAGGATGGCGTTGGGCAGTGCATGGCGGAACAGGATGGCTCGCCGCGCCAGGCCCTTGGCGCGGGCGGTGCGGACATAATCCTGGCGCAGAACATCGATCATCGACGAGCGCATCATGCGGGCGTACCAGCCGGCGCCGAGTATGCCCATGGTCAGCGACGGCAGCACGAGATGACGCCAGGTGCCATAGCCGCCGATCGGGAACCAGCTGAGCCGCACGGCAAAGACGTAGAGCAGCAGCAGGCCGACGACGAATTGCGGCGCCGAAACGCCGACGAAGGAGGCGACCATCAGCGTCTGGTCGGTGGCGGTACCGCGCTTGACGGCAGCGATCAGGCCCATGCTCAGGCCGAGCAGCAGCTCGCACAGGATGGCGCCGACCATCAGCAACAAGCTGGCCGGCAGCCGTGAGACGATCAGCTCGGTGACTTCGGAGCGCTGGATGTAGGAGCGGCCGAGATCGCCGCTGATGAGCTTCGTGAGATAGCGCCAGTACTGGACGATGAAGGGCTGGTCGAGGCCGAGCTGCTGGCGGATGTTCTCGACCGTCTGCGGCGTGGCGCTGCGACCGGCGATCTGGCGCACCGGATCGGCGGGCAGGAGATAGAGCAGCGCGAAAGTGATCAGCGAGACGCCGAGCAGGATCAGCAGCGACTGGATCAGGCGGCGGCCGAGATAGGCGATCATGCCCGGCCCCTCTGCGTCGGATCGAGGATGTCGCGCAGTGCGTCGCCGATCAGGTTGAAGGCCAGCGCCAGCGCCAGGATCGCGGCACCGGGGAAGAACACCAGCCAGGGTGCGGCCTGGAAATAGGTCTGGTTCTCGAAGATGATGTTGCCCCACGACGCCGTCGGCGGCTGCACGCCGATGCCGAGGAAGGAGAGTGTCGCCTCGAGCAGCACCGTGGTCGAGATGCCGAGCGTGCCCCAGACGATGATGGTCGGCAGCAGATGCGGCAGGATATGGCGAAACAGGATGCGCGGTGCACTCGCCCCTATGGTGCGTTCGGCGTCGATGAATTCGCGCTCGGCCAGCGAAGAGGTTTCGGTGTAGATGACGCGGGCGGTCTGCACCCAGTTGACCAGCGCGATGACCATGGCGACGATCCACAGGCTGGGCTCGAACACCGCCGCCAGGCAAATGGCGAGCAGCAGTGCCGGAAACGCCATCATCAAATCCGTGAAGCGCATCAGCGCGCTGCCGATCCAGCCACGGAAATAGCCGGCGACAACACCGACCAGCGTGCCGATGAACAGCGCCACGCCATTGGCGACGATGCCGATGATCAGCGAGGTGCGGGCGCCGTAGAGGATGCGGGTCAACAGGTCACGGCCGAGCAGGTCGGTGCCCAGCCAGAATTTTGCATCCGGCGGCAAGGGCGAGCCCTCGATGGTCAGGCCGTCGAACATCTGCTCGTTGGGATCATAGCCAGTCAGCCATGGCGCCAGCACGGCGCCGGCAACGACAATGGCGACGATCATCAGCCCAAGCAGTGCGAGACGGCGCCTGACCAGCCGGCGCCAGACGCCGGCGCGTGGTTTGACCGGCATGCGCCCTGGCGCGGTGAGATCAGGCGCGATGGGACTGGTCATCGCCGCCTTCTTCCCCTGTTGCTTCTTCACTTGTCATTGCCACGATCCGCCGCGCGGCATCCTCGACGCTGATCTGCCAGCTCATAGCCAGCGAGCGAAGCTGCGCATAGGCGCGGCCGTCATCGGTGCCTTTCGCCAGTGCGGTGACCGCGCGCACGATGGTCTGGCGCTCGGCGACGCGCTGGCGAAGCGAGGCAATCTCACTGGCCAGGTGTTTTCGCGCCTCGAAACTCTGGCGCGCGATCAGCAGCGCGCTGTAGACGCCGGCATTGCCGACCGGCTTCAGGAGCTGGGCATCGGCCTTGTGCGACAGCGCCCATTCGATGCGGCCCGGCGCCTCGGAGCCGATCAGCGCCACCAGCGGCATCGGCGCCTCGCCCGGCTTCCAGGGGAACTGCTCGTCGAAACCGAGATCGGCGTCGAAGAACACGAAATCGGCCGCCAGCGCCTCGGGCGGCAGTTCCGGCCAGCAGTCCAGCGTGATCAGGCCGATGGCCGACAATTGCCTGGTGATCGCCTGCACCGTCGGATGCGGGCGATGCAGGATAAACGCCTTGGCGCCGCCGAGATTGGGGATGCGTGGGGCTCTCGTCACGACACCACCCTCAGGCGTGGGCGGCCGAATGTTTTTGCCGGGTCGTAGCGCGACAGATAGGGATCCGGCGCGACTTCGTCTTCGCGGCTGACGACCTCGAAGAAGCCGTCCGCGATCCGCCCGATGATCACCGGCAATGTGGCGTGCTGCGAGTGCGCGTCGATGGCGATCGGCCCGAGCCGGGTGGAGAAGCGGCGTTCTGCGAAGGCTCTGGAAAATTCCGCCGGACCGGCTTCGGGATTGCTGGAGAGCACGTCGGCCATCACCTGCACGGAGGCATAGGCGGAGGCCTCGAAAGACGAGGCGAAGGCGGCCGGCCGCGGCGCGAAGTACGGCCCGACCGATAGATGTCCCTTGCCGGATTCACCGATCGCCGGCAGCTCACCTTCGGTGAGGTTGCAGGAGATGACGGGACAAGTCTCGGGACTGAAGGCGGCATCCTCGTGACCTAGGTCGCGATAGGCCGCGAGGAAGGCGTAGGACGAGGTGCCGATCAGGTTGTTGAGGATGAAGTTCGGCCGCGTGGCGCGGATTTCCGCGATCAGACGCGACACGTCGGTCTCGCCGATGCGCAGATAGCGTTCGCCCAGAACCTTGCCGCCGGCATCGGCGATCAGGTCGCGGGCGACGCGGTTCATCTCCCAGCCCCAGATATAGTTCGAGCCAAGCAGGAAACCGTTGGCGCCGAAACGCGGCACGACATGCGCCATCAACGGCACCAGATGCTGGTTGGGGCAGGCGTGCATGTAGACGACGTGCTCGTTGGCCTCGAAGCCCTCATAGGGGCAGGCGTACCACAGCATGCCGCCCGCCTTCTCGAGCACCGGAATGGTTTCCTTGCGGCTCCACGAGGTGACGCACCCGACGACATGGCGCGCGCTGCTGGTCCTGAAAATATCCTCGCACAGCGTTGCGTAGCGGTCGGCATTGCTTTGCGGATCGCGCTCGACCGGCACCAGTTCGATACCTGAGCTGCGATCGGCGTTGATGTCGGCGATGGCGCGCATGGCGCCGATGCGGCACGCATCGGAGACGAGCTGATAGCTCCCCGAGCGGGAATATAGGATGCCGATCTCGATACGCCGTTTCAAACAGATCCCCAAAATGACAATGCCTCGCAGCCAGCGCCGGGAGGGCGAGGCATACGAGGCATTCTTGCCGCCCGGCGATCAGAGCCGGTATTTTGCGCTAGCGTATTCTGTCCGGCGGGTCAGTCAAGCCCTCAACGATATTTGCGTGACCGTCATCGCCGTTTCGCTGCCACTGGCCTCTGACCGTGTTGACGCGCATAGGTCACGCAGGCGTCCACCGTGCTGACACAAAGCGCGTCGCGCCTGTTCGGCATATTGTTGTCGCCGGCATAGGCAACTTCGGCGACGCGACCGTCGACCATGCGAATTTGCGTATCGCAATAACCGCCGGGAGCGACATTGACGGAGCCACCGACCGCCGGGATCGCGCCCAATGCCATGGTTGGGACGACGATGCTGAGATTGCCGCGCTGAACGACGCGCTTATAGGACCAGATCTGGCCCGATCGGCCGGCGTCCGCGGTGGCGGTCGGAAACCCCGCGCACATGCGGACGTCGGCTTCGCTGAGGCCGACCATCTCCTTGCGAGCCGCCGCCGCGGTGGGGTCAACCTTGGCCACGCGCGACGTATCGTCGGGAACGACGCAGGAAGACTGGATGCCAACGAAGAGAATAGGAAGGGCAAGCTTTTGAATGCAGGAAAATATCATGCCGACCGTCAGATTGGTCCGATGTCAGATTTGCGTGGCACCCGCCGCTCCTTTCTACCTAGGCAGGCAGGCGAAGGGATCAACCCGTTCAGCTTCACGAAAAAGTGGCTGTGGCTGCAACATCGAGGATTGCGCGTCACGGGGTCTGCATTTCACGCAGGATCAATGGCCCTGCAAGTGCTTCCGGCGCCAGGCGGCGGGCGCTTCGCCGACTCGCGCGCGAAAGAACCGTGAAAAATACGCCGGGTCGTCGAAGCCGATCTCGTAGGCGATGTCCTCCACCGTGCGTACGGTGAACAGCAGCAGGCGCTTGGCCTCCAGCAGCCGCCTTTCGCTGACGACCCGCTTGACGCCGGCGCCCAGAACCGCATGGGCAGCCTTGTCGAGAAGATGCGGCGTGGTGGCCAGCGCCTCGACGTAGCGATCGACCGGCCAGTTGTCGCGGAAATGCGTGTCGGCGAGCCGACGCAGGCCCCGCGCCAGCGAAGCATCGGAAGAGGCGGCGGAGGCGGTCACGCCGGGGCTGAGGCGCGCAATGTGGGAGAGTGCGACGGCGATCAGCGCCGGCAGGACCCTGTCATTGCCGGCTTGCGCCTCGGCATATTCGGCGGCGATCATCTCCAGCACCGCCGCCAGTCTCGCCCACGCTGCGTGTCGTGGCAGACCGTCGGCAAAGACCGGCCTGTCCAGCGGCAGCAGGCTGTGAGCGGCGATGGCCGCGAGCGCGCCGTCGGCGACCGAGACGACGATGGCATCGGTGCCGGGTCCGATCGAGAAGCCATGCACGACAGCGCTCGGCACGAAGCTGACGGCAGGCGCCGAAAAGTCCCAGGATCGGTCTTCGATACGGTAGGTGCCGGAGCCGCTGGTCCAGTAGGTGATCTGGCCCATCTGCGGATGCTTGTGCGCCGCAACCTGACCAAGATGGATATTGCTGCGCGCAAGCACCGTCTCGACATGCAGGAAACCGACATCGAGCGGCCGCACAGGCTCGCCATAGACGAAGAAGTCGGGGATGGAATTCTGGCTCATGGCGCCTGAAAAAGTCCAATCGGTTTTGCCGTTCCGTCCATAACCGATGCATGCCCAAGGCGCTAGTGTTGCGACTCAAGAGGAGGACCATCATGCGATCAGAAGACTTCCGCGCCGACAAGGCACGGCCGTTCACCGGGGCCGAGTATCTGGAGAGCCTGCGCGACGGCCGCGAGGTCTATATCAATGGCGAACGCATTGCCGATGTCACCACGCACCCGTCGATGCGCAATTCGGCGCGGTCGCTGGCGCGCCTCTACGATGCGCTGCATGATCCCCTGCGACGGGACACGCTGACTTCGCCGACCGACACCGGCTCGGGCGGCTACACCCACAAATATTTCCGCGTCGCCAAATCCTCTGGCGAACTCGCCGCCCAGCAGACGGCGATCGCCGAGTGGTCACGCATGTCCTATGGCTGGATGGGGCGCACGCCCGACTACAAGGCGGCGCTGATGAATACGCTCGGCGCCAACGCAGACTGGTACGGGCCGTTCAGGGACAATGCCCTGTCCTGGCACAGGCGTGCCCAGGAAGCCGTGCTGTTCATGAACCATGCCATCGTCAACCCGCCGATTGACCGCCACAAGCCGGCCGAACAGGTGAAGGACGTCTTCGTCCACATCACCAAGGAGACGGATGCCGGCATCTACGTCTCCGGCGCCAAGGTGGTGGCGACGTCCTCGGCGCTGACGCACTATAACTTCCTGGCGCAGGGATCGGCGACGGTCACCGAGGATCCGTCGCTGTCGGTGATGTTCATCGTGCCGATGAATGCGCCGGGGATAAAGATGTTCTGCCGCGTCTCCTACGAGCAGACGGCCAACACGGTGGCGGCGCCGTTCGACTATCCGCTGTCGTCACGCTTCGACGAGAACGACGCGATCCTAGTGCTCGACAATGTCTTCATCCCCTGGGAGGACGTGCTGGTGCTGCGCGATGCGCAGAAGATCCTGTCCTTCCACCCGGCGTCCGGCTTCATGCATGGCTACTGCTTCCAGGGCTGCACGCGTTTCGCCGTCAAGCTCGATTTCCTCGCCGGCCTGCTGGCCAAGGCGCTGCGCGCCACGGGCGGCGATGCTTTCCGCGGCAACCAGGCGGCACTGGGCGAGGTCATTGCACTGCGGCACATGTTCTGGAGCTTTTCCAACGCCATGGCCTACAACCCGATCCCGTGGGCGAATGGTGCGGTGCTGCCCAATCTGGAAGCCGCGCTCGCCTACCGCACCTTCATGTCGGAAGCCTATCCGCGCGTCATCGACACCGTGCGCCGGGTGATCGCGTCCGGGCTGATCTACCTGCCGTCGTCGGTGCGCGACTTCAACAACCCCGAGATCGACAAGTATCTGGCGCAATATGTGCGCGGCTCCAACGACATGGGCCACATCGAGCGCATCAAGATCATGAAGCTTTTGTGGGACGCGACCGGCACCGAGTTCGGCGGCCGTCACGCGCTCTACGAGCTCAACTATGCCGGCGCGCCGGAAGAGGTGCGGCTGCAGGTGCTGAAAGGAGCTGAACGCGGCGGGCGGCTGAAGGCGATGGAAGAGCTCGTCGACACCTGCATGGCCGACTATGACGAGAATGGCTGGACGGGCGATACCTGGTTCAATCCGCTTGTCTCAACGGCCGAGTGAAACCAGATGGCCACGCAGATTTCGAAAACCGATTTCCGCGACGCCATGGCGAGGGTCTGCGCGCCGGTCAACATCGTCACCACCGATGGCCCGGCAGGGCGCGGCGGCTTCACCGCCACCGCCATGTGCAGCGTCTCCGACGAGCCGCCGACGCTGCTGGTGTGCATGAACGGGCGCTCGACGCAGGCCGCCATGTTCCTGTCCAACCAGCGCTTCTGCGTCAACGTGCTGACGCATGACCACATGCATCTGGCGGGAAAGTTCGCCGGCGCGACCAGGGACATGGAAGCGCGCTACTCCGCCGCACGCTGGCAGACGCTGACCTCCGGTACGCCGGCGCTGTCGGATGCGATCGTCAATTTCGATTGCGAGATCGAGACTGTGCATATCGTCGGCACGCACAATGTCATGATCGGCCGCGTCATCGATGTCCGGCACGGCAGCGGCGGCTCGGCCCTGCTCTATGTCGACCGCAGCTATACGCAGCCGACGCGGCTGGGCAGCTTTGGCGGGTGAAGCCGGGCGTCAGACGGTTTGGTGGCGGGAAGGCCTCCGCCTATCCCGTCCCCGGCCGTGCCATCAGCCAGTCTTTCACCCCCGCCGATCCAGCCTCGCCACCAGCCGGTCCCCCGCCCACTGGATGCCGCAGACCAGGATGATCAGCACGATGACCACGGCGATCATGATGGACGTCTCAAATCGTTGATAGCCGTAGCGGATGGCGAGGTCGCCGAGGCCGCCGGCACCGATGGCGCCGGCCATGGCCGAGGCACCGATCAGCGTCACCAGCGTCACCGTGAAGCCGGCGACAATGCCGGGCAGGGCTTCCGGCACCAGCACCTCGCGGATGATCGTCCAGCGGTTGCCGCCCATGGCGCGCGCCGCCTCGATCAGCCCGCGATCGACTTCGCGCAGCGACACTTCGGCGATGCGCGCATAGTAGGGCGTGGCGGCGATCGACAGCGGCACGATGGCCGCCCATGTGCCGATCGAGGTGCCGACGATCAGCCGCGTCACCGGGATGAGCGCGACCAGAAGAATGATGAAGGGCACCGAACGGAAGCCGTTGATGACGGCGCCAAGCGACCGGTTCACCCACAGGCTTTCGGCAATCCCGCCGCGTTCGGTGGCGATCAAGGCCAGGCCGAGCGGCAGGCCGAAGACCAGCGAGATGAGGCCGGAGGCGGCCGTCATCAGCACCGTCTCCCAGATCGAACGCAGCAGAAGTTCAAACAGGATCGGCGACATGGCCAAGCACCTCCACCCGCGCCTGGCGGGCCTTCAGGAATGTGATGATGTCAGCGAGATGATTTGCATCGCTGCCGGGAACCGAAAGGAACAGCGTGCCGACCGGCTGCTGCTGGATATGGTCGATGCCGCCATGGACGAGGCGGAAGGTGCCTGGAACAGCCGTGGCAAGGTCGGACAGCAATGGCCCGCTTGCCGCTTCGCCGGCCACATCCACGCGCAGGATCGTCTCCGCGCCGGCCCCCGGCAGCAGCCGGGCCGCCAGTTCGGCTGGCAGCTGCGGCCGGATGGCGCCGAGCAGGCTTCTGGTGATGTCCGAGCGCGGGTCGGCGAACACCGACCAGACCGGGCCTTCCTCGACGATGCGCCCGGCATCGATCACCGCCACGCGGTCGGCGATCGAGCGGATCACCTCCATCTCATGGGTGATCAGCAGGATGGTCAGGCCGAGCTGCCGGTTGATATCCCTGAGCAGCGCAAGGATCGAGCGCGTCGTCTCCGGATCGAGCGCCGAAGTGGCTTCATCCGACAAAAGCAGCGCCGGCCGTGCTGCCAGCGCCCTGGCGATGCCGACGCGCTGCTTCTGGCCACCCGACAGCGACGCCGGATAGGCTTTTGCTTTCTCCGACAGGCCGACGAGATCGAGCAGTTCGGCGGCGCGCTTCAGCCTCTCGGCTTTCGGGCGGCCCTCGATCTTCAGCGGCAGCGCCACATTGTCCTCGACGGTCTTGGCCGACAGCAGGTTGAAATGCTGGAAGATCATGCCGATGCGTCGCCGCAACGGCTGCAGGTCGCGCTCGCCTAGCCGGCTGATCTCGCGGCCCTCGATGAACACTTCGCCGGAGTCAGGCCTTTCCAGCCCGTTCAGGCAGCGGATCAGCGTCGACTTGCCGGCGCCGCTGCGACCGATGATACCGAGGATCTCGCCCTTGCGCACGGTCAGCGAAATGCCGTCGAGCGCCGCCGTCACACCGAAGCGGCGATTCAGGTCGACGAGGCGCACGACATCCTGAGATGCGTCGGGCCGGGCGCGGGTCGGATCGGTGGTGTCCCCGGATGCTGTGATATGCTGGTTCATGAATGTTCCTGTTCTCCGAAAACGCAATCGCGGCCCGCGCCTGAGCGCGGACCGCTGTTGCTCTCGAACCGGGCGTCCGGTCGACGATCGGATCAATAGGCGCTGAGGCCGGTGCCCTTGTAGACCTTGTCGAACTCGGCCTTCACCGCCTCGTTCTGATAGGAGGCCACCAGCGTCTTCACCCAGGCCTCGTTCTCGTTGCCGGCCTTCACCGCGATGAAATTGCGGTAGGGATTGTCGGCGATGGGCTCCTGCGCGATGCGGTTTTCCGGCGTCAGGCCGCTTTTCAGCGCCCAGTCGGTGTTGACCACGGCCGCGTCGAGATCCTCGACCGAGCGGCCGACGATGCCGGCGTCGAGTTCCTTGATCACCACCTTCTTGGCATTCTCTGCGATGTCGGCGGTGGTGGCCAGAATGCCGGTGCCGTCTTTCAGCTTGATCACGCCCTCGTTCTGCAGCACGCGCAGCGCCCGGCCTTCGTTGGATGGGTCGTTCGGCACGCCGACGACCGCGCCCTCGGGCAGGTCGGCGACTGCTTTGTACTTCTTCGAGTAGAGGCCGATCGGCCAGACGCCGGTATAGCCGACACGCACGATGTGATAGCCCTGTGTCTTGATCTGGTTGTCGAGATAGGGCTGGTGCTGGAAGGCGTTGGCGTCGATTTCGCCGCGCTCCAGCGCCTCGTTGGGCTGGGTGTAGTCGTTGAACACCACGGTCTCGATGGCGAGGCCCTTTTCGGCGGCTTGCGCGACGACGACGCGCCAGACATCCTCGTCCTCGCCGCTGATGATGCCGACCTTGATCGCCTTCTTGTCCTCGGCGAACGATGCATGCGGTGCCATCAGGCTACCGATCGCTACGGCCGATGCGAACAGCAGAGCCAAGCCGCTGCGCCGGTTGATGGTTGACCCTAAGGAAGATGGCAAAGTGTTTTTGAAGTCGGACATGATTGATCTCTGCGGTTGTGAAGTCATGCGGCCAAGCGGACTGCCTAGCCTTGATCACATCGTCAGGAATTCTATTGATTTAATCAAAGAACGCGTTTCGCCGTTCTCGCCAAAGCCAGGAATATTCTCTCAAAAATTCCAACGAAGAGAGAACAAGATGGCGCTCGGCCGACCGCCGCCGGATCTAAGGCGATCCTGGGCATCTCCGTGGGAAGGTCAGATTCGGAGGCAGGCCAGCGCCACGGTTGGTCTCAAAGCGCGATCCACGCGGTCTTGAGTTCCAGATATTTCTCCAGCGCGTGCAGCGACTTGTCGCGGCCGAAGCCCGACTGCTTGACGCCGCCGAGCGGCACGGTGATGTCGGCGCCGCCATAGGTGTTGACGTGGACGACGCCGGCATTGATGGCGCGCACCATGCGATGCGCGGTGGAGAGGTTGGCGGTCCACACCGCGGAGGCAAGCCCGTAGACGGTCGAATTGGCAAGCCGAACCGCCTCCTCCTCGGTTTCGAAGCGCATGACGCCGAGTACGGGCCCGAACACCTCCTCACGCGCAAGCTGCATGTCTTGCGTGACGTTCTCGAAGATCGTCGGCGCCATGTAGCTGCCGCCGGTCTCTGTCAGGATCCGTTCGCCGCCGGTGACGAGACGGGCACCTTCTTCCGTGGCCCTGGTGACGAAACCGAGGTTCTTGTCCAGCTGTTCGGCGCTCGATACCGCGCCGATGTCGCTGGAGAGATCGAGCGGGTCGCCGACTTTCAGCCGGGTCGTTGCCAAGAGAAGCTCGTCCATGAAACGGTCATAGACCGACGCCTGGACGAGCAGGCGCGAGCCAGCGACGCAGACCTGGCCGGAATTGCGAAAAATGCCGTTGGCCGAGACGACCGCCGCCTGTTTCAGGTCGGGAGCATCGGCAAAGACGATGTTGGGCGACTTGCCGCCGAGTTCGAGGAAGGCGCGTTTCAGGTTGGAGCGAGCGGAATATTCGAGCAGCCGTCGGCCGACCGGGCCGGAACCGGTGAAGGCGATGGCGTCGACATCCATATGCAGGCCGAGCGCCTCGCCGGTAACCGAACCACGGCCGGTGACGACATTGAGCACACCGGCGGGAAGTCCGGCCTCGCTTGCCAGTTCGGCCAGCCGCAGCAGCGTCAGCGAAGCGATTTCCGGCGGCTTGACCACCACGCAATTGCCGGCGGCAAGCGCCGGCGCAATCTTCCAGGCGCCGATCATCAGCGGAAAATTCCACGGCACGATGACGCCGACGACGCCGAGCGGCTCCTTGTGGATCAGTCCCAGAACATTGTCGGCCGTCGGCGCGATCTCGCCATAGACCTTGTCGATGGCCTCGGCGTAGTAGCGGATGGTGCCTGCCGCCGACAGCGGTTCGGCCTTGTAGGCCATGCCGATCTCGGTGCCATTGTCGCGCACGCCGAGCACGGCGAGCTCGTCGGCATGCTTTTCGACCAGCTCGGCGAATTTCGTCAGCACCTTCTTGCGAAAGGCCGGCGCTGATCGCGACCACGAGCCCTTCTCGAACGCCTTGCGCGCCGACTTCACGGCGCGGTCGATATCGGCGGCGTTGCCGTCGGCGATGCTGGCGAAAGGTCGGCCGTCGATCGGCGACGTCACCGGCAGGCTTGCGCCGCTTGTTGCCTCGATCTGCACGCCATCGATGAACAGCCCCCGCGCGCCGATCTCCGTCTTGCGCAGCGTGTCGATGGCATTCTGACTGATCATGGATGACGGACTCCCAGGGACACATGCAATGTGGTGGGCGCGCGGAATTCCCAGCCGCGAAACACCGGTTCCTTGCCGTGCACAAGGCTGAGATCGGGGAAGCGTTGGAGCAACANGTGGGCGCGCGGAATTCCCAGCCGCGAAACACCGGTTCCTTGCCGTGCACAAGGCTGAGATCGGGGAAGCGTTGGAGCAACAGCCTTACCGCAAGGCACATCTGCTCGCGTGCGAAAAACCGGCCCGAGCAGAAATGATGGCCGAAGCCGAAGGCGGCATGGTTGCCTTCGTTGCGGTTGATGTCGAAGCGGTCGGGATCGGCAAAGCGGCTCTCGTCGCGGCTTGCCGAAGAGACGAGGGCGGCCACCGCTGCACCGGCCGGGATCGTCACGCCGCCAAGCTCGACCGCCCGCGTCGTCTGCCGTGTCTGGGTGCCGATCGGCGCGACCCAGCGCAAGCCCTCGTCAACCGCTTTGGGCACGAAGGTCTCGGGATCGGCGAGCACCTGCCGCATCTGTTCGGGATGGGCCAGCAGGCCGGCGACGATCGAGCCGGCGCCATGTCCGGGCTCCTGCATGCCGCCGAGCAAGATCACCTTGATGCTCGGCATCAGGAAGTCGATTGGCCGCGTCGTGCCCTCCGGCATGCCGTCATGCAGCATATGCGACAGCGCGGAATCATCCGGTGCGTGGACAAGCCTTTCCAGCGTCGGCAGGATGGCGTCGCCAACCTCGGCGCTGATCGCGTCGGCGATCTCCTGCCGCTTCGGGTCGTTCTCGAAATTGATGGCGCCCTGGGCAAGGCCGTAGAACCAGCGGCGCAGCGTCGGCATCTCGATGTCGGCAAGGCCGAGCGAGCGCGCCAGGCTGAGCGTCGACACCGGCTCGAAATAGTCGGCCATTAGTTCGGCCGCACCCTGTTCGGCGATCCGGTCGAGGTAGGGCTCGGCGATCGATCGTACGAGGTCGCCGGCATAGGCGGCGACGGTGCGCGGCCGGTATTTCGGGTCGACGCCCTGTCGCAGCTGTTTGTGCGTCTCGCCATCGGTGGTCAGGATGGTCGGCTTGCCGAAGGAGCGCTCGACGGGCGACGAGCCGACAACGGCGGAGAAGATGTCGGGAGACTTGGCGACGCTCTCGACATCCTTCCAGCGGGTGACGAACCACAGATTGACCGCCGGCACGAAAGCGACAGGCGCACTGCGCCTGAGCTCTGCATAGATCGGGTAGGGATCTGCTTCCAATGCCTCGACGGTGATATTTTCGGCAAAGCTCAAATCCGCCACTCCCCTTTGTGGTGTAAGGGGCGGCGTGGCACGCCCCCCTTTGCTTTTCTCAATCTTTCAGCGGCTGGCCGAGGTTTTTGAACGCGACCGGATCGCGGCTCTTCAGCGCGCTGGCCAGCAGCAGGCCGACGATCGCGGCGATCAGCACCAGCCCCGGCAGGAACACGCCAAGGAAACCGCCGGCCCCGGACAGGCTGCCGAAATTGATGACGATCAGGTAGATGATGATGACGAAGGCGATGAAGGTCAGCCCGGGCAGGATGGTGGTCTTCATCGCGTTCTCCTGCGTCGATGGATTGGCGCGGAAGAACATCACTACGGCAAGCGAGGCCACCGCCATCATGACGATGACGCCGAGTGTCGCGACGTTAGTCAGCCAGGAGAACAGCGCCAGCACCGGATCGAGGCCGAGCACGGCGAAGAGGCCGACGACGACCGCGGCGAGCACGCTCTGGATGATGGAAGCGACATGCGGGCTCTGGTGCACCGCATGCGTCACGCCGACCGTCTGCGGCAACAGTTTTTCGCGGCCCGAGACATAGATATAGCGCGCAACCGCATTGTGGAACGCCAGCACGCCGGCAAACAGGCTCGACACGAACAGGATGCTCATCGCCTGCGACAGCATCGTGCCGGCGTAACGATCCGACAGGCCGAACAGGAAGGTCGTCGGATCCTGCAGCCCTTGCAGCGTCGGCAGCAGCTTGTCGACACCGGCGCCGACCGCCATCAGCCATGCCGTGAGCATGTAGAAGACACCGATCAGCACGACCGAAAAATAGGTGGCGCGCGGAATGGTGATCTTTGGATCGCGTGCCTCCTCGGCATAGATCGTCGTCGCCTCGAAACCGATGAAGGCGGCAAAGCAGAACAGGATGGCGATGGCCGGCGAGCCGCTGACGATCTGGCTCCAGCTGAATGGCGCCGCCGACAGGCCGCTGTCGCCGCCGGTCTTGAGGATGGCGATGTCGAGGACCAGCACCACAAGATATTCGCACAGCACCAGCACCGTCAGGATCTTGGCGGAGAGGTCGACCTGTCGGTAGCCGAGCACGGCCACCAGCGCGATGGCGATGAAGCTCCACACCCACCAGGGCAAATTGATGCCCCAGCCGGCGAACAGGCCTGATGTCGCGGCACCGAGCAGGCCCATGACCCCGATCTGCATGGCATTGTAGGACAGGATGGCGATCAGCGCCGTGGCGCCGCCGGCCATGCTGCCGAGGCCGCGCGCGGCATAGGCATAGAAGGCGCCGGCATTGCCGACATGGCGTGACATGGCGACATAGCCAACCGCGAACAAAAGCAGCAGCACCGTCACGATCAGATAGGTGCCGGCAAAGCCGGGGCCATTGCCCATCAGCATGCCGAGCGGCGTGCCGCCGGCGACTGCCGTGAGCGGGGCGGCCGCCGAAATCACCATGAAGGTGATGGCGCCGACGCCAAGACTGTTCTTGCGCAGCCTGTTGGCCGGCGCCTGTTCTGCAACTGCCGTCATTGATCCCTCCTGTTTGCAAACCCTCAGGCTCGCCGGCCGAATGGCCTGTCCCATGCACTCTGGTGGTCGGTTCATTATTTGAACTGTTATTTTGAATATAGACTTGCAAACAATGCCGATGCCTGTCAAGTTAATTCACACGTTAAATGATTGCCCGGAACCGGGAGGCAAATTTGAGTACGGTCGGAAAAGCGATCTCGCTTCTGGAGCTGTTCAGCGTCGACGAGCCCGAGCTCGGCCTGTCCGATCTGGCGCGCCGCTCGGGCTTCGACAAGGCGACGACACGGCGGCTGCTGGTTGCGCTGGCCGGCCATGGTTTTGTCGAGCAGGATATCGGCACGCGGCACTATCGCCTCGGCGCCGGCCTGTCGCGGCTGGCGCGCATCCGCGAAGCGCGCTTTCCCTTCCTGCAGACGGCTGTTCCGCTGGTGCGGGACCTGGCAGCATCGACGGCCGAGACCGTGCATTTGTCGGAATTCGGCGTCGACAGCCTGGTCACCGTCCATGTCGAGCATCCGGCATGGGCGAACCGGGTCAACATCGACATCGGTCAGTTGCTGCCCCTGCATTCGACCGCGTCAGGCATCGCCTATCTGGCCTTCGCCCGCGACGAGACCGTCAAGGCATGCCTGACGGGTTCGCTCGACGCTTTCACGGCCCATACGCTGATCGAGCCGGCCGCAATCTCAAGATCCATGAGCGAGGCGCGCGAGCGCGGCTATTCGATCTACGACCAGGGCTATGAGGAAGGTGTGATCAGCGTCGCGGCGGCAATCCGCGGGGCGGATGGCTTTGCGCTCGGCACCATCGCGGTGGCGGCGCCAAAGGCCAGAACGACGGCAGCCGCGATCGCCGAACGGGGACTTGCCGTGAGGGAGGCGGCACGGGAGATTTCCATGCGCCTCAACGGCGAAAACCTGCAAATCTTGAGGAGGCAGGCCTGATGCCCTTGGAGACAGCGCCCCGCATCCTGGTCATCGGCACCGGCGACACAAAGGCCGAAGAGCTGCTGTTCATGAAACAGTGCATCGATGCGTCGGGCGGCAGCGCCGTGATGATGGATGTCAGCGTGCTGGGCGACCCGCCCTACAGCCCGGACCACGACAAGCACGCCGTGGCCCGGGCTGTAGATGTGACGATCGCCGAGATCGTTTCGAGCGGTGATGAGAACACCGCCATGACGCTGATGGCCGGCGGCGCCGTGCAGCTGGTGCGCAAGCTCCATCAAAGTGGCGAGATCGACGCCTTCATTGCCATAGGCGGCTCCATGGGAACCGATCTGGCGCTCGACGTGGCGCTTTGCCTGCCGCTCGGCGTGCCGAAATTCGTCGTCTCGACCATCGCCTATTCGCATCTCATCCCGCCCGAGCGCGTCGCCCCCGACCTGATGATGATCCTCTGGGCGGGCGGACTGTACGGCCTCAACAACATCTGCAGGCTGGTCCTGTCGCAGGCCTGCGGTGCGGTCGTCGGCGCGGCTAAAATCGTACTGGCGTCTCGCGCGTCGGCGCAGGCACCGGGGCCGACCATCGGCATGACCTCGCTCGGCAGCAGCTGCCTGCGCTACATGAAGACGCTGAAGCCGGCCCTGGAACGGCGCGGCTATGACGTTGCGGTCTTCCACACCACCGGAATGGGCGGCCGCGCCTTCGAATCGATCGCGGGCCAAGATCATTTCTGCGCGGTCTTCGACTTCAGCCTGCAGGAAATCACCAATCATCTCGCGGGATCCGTCGTCAGTTCCGGCGCCGACCGGCTGGAGAATGCCGGCGCTCGCGGCATTCCGCAGATCGCCGCACCCGGGGCGGTCGACATGGTCGATCTGCCGACCTGGCAGGATTTGCCGGCTAAATTCTCGACGCGGCCGTTTCATGCCCACAACAGGCTGATCGCTTCGGTCACCGTCGATGCCGACGATCGCCGCCAGGTCGCCAAGACCATCGCCGCCAAGCTCGGTGCCGCGAAAGGCCGCTCCGCCTTCATCCTGCCAACCGGAGGCATCCAGGAATGGGACGTGCAGGGCGAGCCGCTCTATGAACCCGAGGCTCTCGCGGCCTTCACTGACGAAATGCGCAGGGCTATTCCCGCCGGGGTCGAGTTCCACGAGATCGACGCTCACATCAACAGCGACGACTTCGTCGGCAAGGCGCTCGAGATCTTCGACCGCTGGGTCGAGGAAGGCATCGTCCCGCGCGGCAAGCCGGCCAAGGGAGTGGCAGCGTGAGTGCTGTTCCCGCCCAGGCGCTTGTCCTTGATTTCGGCGGCGTCGTCACCCGCACACTGTTCGAGACCCACGCCTTGACCGAACAGGCGCTCGGCCTCACGCCGGGGACGCTGCAATGGCGCGGGCCGTTCGATCCGGACAGCGATCCGCTCTGGCGCGCCATGCAAGCCGACGAGATCAGCGAGCGCGACTATTGGCGCACCCGCACAAGCGAGGTTGGCCGTCTCGTCGGCGAGGACTGGCAGGCGATGGAAACCTTCGTCCGGCGCGCGCGTGGCGCGGAGCCGGAAAAGGTGGTGCGGCCCGAAGCTGACAGCGCCATTCGCACGGTGCATGCGGCCGGCTTTCGACTGGCCATCCTGTCCAATGAACTCGACCTGTTCTACGGCGCCGACTTCCGCCAGCGGCTGCCGTTGCTCGGCCTGTTCGACACGATCGTCGACGCCACTTACACCGGCATCCTCAAACCCGACCCCCGCGCCTATGCCTTGGTCACCGAAGCGCTCGGCCTGCCGGCGGGTGCTTGCGTCTTCGTCGACGACCAGCGGCGCAATGTCGATGGCGGCTGTGCCGCCGGCATGCGCACGGTTCATTTCGACGTTGCTCACCCGGCCCAATCCTATGCCGAAGCACTCGGCCATTTCGACCTCGTTTCAGCAGCCTGAGATTATGCGGAGCCCTTTCATGCGCGACATCAATTTCCTCACCGAGACCAACGCCAAGCCGATCTGGCACCCAATGGCGCATCCGGCCGAGATGCGGGCCAACCCGCCAAAGGTGATCATGAAGGGCGAGGGCGTGATGGTCACCGACATCGCCGGCAACACCGTGCTCGATGCCGTCGGCGGCCTGTGGAACGTCAATCTCGGCTACAGCTGCGCCCCGATCAAGAAGGCGATCGCCGACCAGCTTGGCGCGCTGCCCTATTATTCCGGTTTTCGCGGCACCTCGACTGGACCGTCGATCGAACTCGCCTACGAACTCTGCGAATGGTTCGAGCCTGAAGGCATGGTGCGGACCTTCTTCACCTCGGGCGGCTCGGATTCGGTCGAAACGGCACTGCGACTGGCCAGGCAATATTGGAAGATCCGCGGCCAGGCCGACCGCACCAAGTTCCTGGCGCTGAAGAAGGGCTACCACGGCACCCATTTCGGCGGCGCGTCGGTTAACGGCAACGCCAATTTCCGCCGCAACTACGAGCCGCTGCTGCCCGGCGTCTTCCACATTCCCGCGCCTTGGACCTTCCGCAACCCGTTCGATGAGACCGACCCAGTGCGGCTGGCAAAACTCTGCGCCAGGGCGCTGGAGGACGAGATCGCCTTCCAGGGCGGCGACACCATCGCCGCTTTCATCATGGAGCCGGTTCTCGGCGCCGGCGGCGTCATCGTTCCGCATGACAGCTTCATGCCGCTGGTCCGCGAGATATGCGACCGCCACGAAATCCTGCTGATCGCCGACGAGGTGGTCACGGGNTTCGGTCGCACCGGCGCCTGGTCGGGTTCGCGGCTATCCGGCGTGAAGCCGGATTTCATGACCATCGCCAAGGCGATCACGTCAGGTTATTTCCCGCTCGGCGCGACCTTGATCGGCGGAAAAGTCGCCGATGTCTTCGAGGCCGACAAGACCAGTTTTGGTGCGATCGGCCACGGCTATACCTATTCCGGCCACCCGGTCGGCTGCGCGGCGGGTCTGGCGGCGCTTGCCGAGNGACGTGTGCTCTTCCGATCTGTCGAACTCGCGGCCGCGCTGGAGGGGCTGAAGGCCAGGCATGCGATCGTCGGCGATGTCAGGTACAAGGGCTTGATGGCGGCGCTGGAGTTGGTCTCGGACCGCACGACGAAAAAGCCGACCGACAAGAAGACCATGGCCGTGGTTTCGGAGGCCGCCTATGAGGCCGGCGTCATGCTGCGTGTGTCGGGCAACACCATCATCCTGTCGCCGCCGCTCATCATCACCGCCGCCGATGTGACGAAGATCGGCGAAGCGCTGGATGCAGGCCTGTCGAAGGCCTGACGGGTTAGCTGGCCACAACGGAGTTTCAAGACGCAATGAGTCAATCGCAAGAAGCACTGGTTAGCCGGCGTTCCCGCCTGCTCGGCGCGAAATCGCAATTGTTCTATGACGAGCCCGTGCATCTGGTGCGCGGCGAAGGCGTCTGGCTCTACGATGCCGACGGCCGCAAATATCTGGACGCCTACAACAATGTCGCGCATGTCGGCCACTGCCACCCGCATGTGGTCGAGGCCTTGTGCCGGCAGGCAAGCCTGCTCAACACCCACACGCGCTACCTGCACACCGCCATCCTCGATTATGTCGAGCGGCTGACCGCGACCTTCGACACCAGCCTGTCCACAGCCATCCTGACCTGCACCGGCAGTGAGGCCAACGACATCGCGCTGCGCATGGCGCAGGCCGCCACCGGCCGCATGGGCATCATCGCCACCGACGCCACCTACCATGGCAACACCACGGCGGTTTCGCAGCTCAGCACCCGCATGCCGCCGGTCGGAGGCCGCGCCCGCAACGTCAGGCTGGTGCCGGCGCCCGACAGCTATCGCCATCCGGATGCGATGGCCAACGGCAAAGCCTTTGGCGACGCGGTGCGCGAAGCCATCGCGTCGCTGGAAGAGAACGGCATCGGCCTGTCCGGCATCATCCTCTGCCCGCTGCTCGCCAATGAAGGCTTTCCGACGCTACCCAGCGGCTTCTTCGACGGTGCCATGCGCGCGGTGCGCGACGCCGGAGGACTGGTCATCGCCGACGAGGTGCAGCCCGGTTTCGGCCGAACCGGCAGCCATTTCTGGGGCCACCAGCGCGCCGGCTTCGTTCCCGACATCGTCACCATGGGCAAGCCGATGGGCAACGGCCATCCGGTCGCCGCCGTGGTCACCACCACGGACACATTGGCGACCTTCCGCAACGCTTTCCGTTACTTCAACACCTTTGGCGGCAATCCGGTTTCCTGCGCGGTGGCCAATGCCGTCCTCGACGTCATCGAGCAGGACGATCTCGTCGCCAACGCACGCGATGTCGGCGCCTATGCGCTCGGTCTGCTGCGCCCGCTGGCCGAGCGCCATGAATGCATCGGCGAGGTCAGGGGCGCCGGCCTGTTCTTCGGCGCCGAACTGGTTCACGACCGCGAGACGCGCGAGCCGGCGCCCGACATTGCCGAGCAGGCCGCCAACCGCATGCGCCATCGCGGAGTGCTGATGGGCAAGACTGGTATCCACGGCAATGTGCTGAAGATCCGCCCGCCAATGCCGTTTTCACGCGACAATGCCGACGTCCTGATCGGGCTGCTTGACGAGGTGCTTGGTGAAGTCGGCGGAGTGAAGGCGTGAGCGCTGTTTCCGCGCAGTCCGAGCCCGAGACGGCAGCCGATGTCACGGCGCTTGCCAGGCGCGCGCTCACCCATTGGGGCATTGATGAGGGTGAGCCGGAGCTGCTGAAATTCCGCGAGAACGCGGTGTTTCGCGTCATCTTGCCAACAGGCCAGCCGGCCGCCATGCGCATTCATCGGCTTGGCTATCACACGGACGCCGCCCTGCGCTCGGAACTGCAATGGATGGGCTTTCTGCAATCGGCCGGCATCGCCACACCCTCGCCGGTCGCCACGCCGGCCGGCGATCTGTTCGTGCTTGTCAGCGCCAACGCCTCAGTGCAACCCCGTCAAGTCGATTGCTTGAGCTGGCTGGAAGGCCGCGCCGTCGGCGCGCGAGGCGTGCCGCTGGATTTTACGCCCGAGCAGGCAAGACAGGTCTTTACCGCGATGGGGCGAACCATCGCCCACATGCACAATGTCACGTCTGCCTGGACGCCGCCCGCCGGCTTTGCCCGCCATGCCTGGGATTTCGACGGCTTCTTCGGTGCGAACCCGATTTGGGGCCGTTTCGAGACCTCGCCCTTCCTCGACGGCCCTCGTCGCGAGCTGATTTTCCAGGCGCGGGAAAAGGCCGTGGAGGCGCTGTCGGAGCATGAACGCAGCGCCCGCAATTTCGGCATCATCCACGCCGACCTGGTGCGCGAGAATGTGCTCGTCCATGACGGCGCGATCCGCATCATCGACTTCGACGATTGCGGCCATGGCTGGCACATGTACGACCTTGCCGTCGCGCTGTACCAGAACCGCGAGGAGGCGATCTATCCGCTGATCGAGGCCGCTCTGCTCGACGGCTATCGGCAGGAGCGGGAGCTGACGGCGCGCGACATCGCCGCGCTGCCGCTGTTTTCGGCTCTGCGCGCCTTCGCCTTTCTTGGCTGGGTGCAGAGCCGCGTCGAAGGCGACATCACCAGGGATGTCGGCATGCGCATGTCGGCCATCGCAGCCGATGTGGTGGTTGCCTATCTGCGTGGCGAATAGAGGCTGCCGTGCGGGTTGGCGGCGGAACCGTCAGCCCTTCGCGAAGTGAATGCTGACCGTGCCCGAACTGCCGAAATCGGCGACGATTGTGTCGCCGGGCCGCGCCTCGACCGGGCGCACGAAAGAGCCTGACAGCACCACCTCGCCGGCCGCGATCGACATGCCGTAGCGGGCGAGCCTGTCGGCCAGCCAGGCAATGCCCATCGCCGGATGGTTGAGCACGCCGGCGCCGAGCCCGGTTTCCTCGACCTCGGCATTGCGCGAAACGATGGCGCCGATCCAGCGCATGTCGGCCTCATCAGGCCGCTGCGGCCGGCCGCCGATGACGATGCCGGCATTGGCGGCATTGTCGGAAATCGTGTCGAAGAAGGTGCGTGCCTTCTTCGTCTCGGCATTGATGCGTTCGATGCGCGTGTCGAGGATTTCCAGCGACGGGGTGATGTAGTCGGTGGCGTTGAGCACATCGGAGATGGTCACGCCGGGGCCTTTCAGCGGCGCCTTCATGACGAAGGCGATCTCGGCCTCGACGCGAGGCTGGATGAAGCGGCCGGCCGGCACCGTCGCGCCGTCATTGAAGAACATGTCGTCGAACAGCACGCCCGAATCCGGCGTGTCGATGGCAAGAGCGTACTGCATCGCCTTGGAGGTTAGCCCGATCTTCCAGCCCTTCGGCTTCAGCCCGGCATCGATCTTGCGCGTCACCAGCGCCGCTTGCACGCGGTAGGCGTCCTCCATCGTCGCATCGGGAAAATCGAGGCTGAGCAGACGGATCTGGCGGCGCGACCGCTCGGCCTCGAACAGCCGTGCCGCGGCGTCTTCCACTTGCTCCGGGGTCATTGCGCTGCCCCGTCGACGACACCGTTTCTGAGCACGCCGATGCCATCGGCCTCCACCTCGATCACATCGCCGGGCTTCAGCCAGATCGGCGGATCGAAGCGGGCGCCGGCACCCGTCGGCGTGCCGGTGACGATGATATCGCCCGGCACCAGCGTCGTGAAGGTCGAGATGTAATTGATGATCTTGCGGAACGGGAAGATCATCCGGCTGGTGCGATCCTGCTGGCGCAGCTCGCCATTGACGCGGGTGGTCAGCGCAATGTCGGCAATCTGCGCCTCGTCGGTGAACGGCACCAGCCAGGGGCCGATCGAACCCGTGCGGTCGAAATTCTTGCCTTGCGTGACGTTGAACTTGGCATGGCGCACCCAGTCGCGGATGGTGCCCTCGTTGCACAGCGACAGCGCCGCAATATGGCCGAGCGCGTCGGCTTCCGCGATGCGCCGGCCTGCCTTGCCGATGACGATGACGATTTCGCCCTCATAGTCGAGCTGGGGTGATTCCGGCGGCCGCACCAGCGGCGCGCCATGGCCGACGAATGAACGGGGAAAGCGGATGAACAGCGACGGGTTGGAGGGCGCAGCCTGGCCGTCCTTGTACTCCTCGTTGCGGTCCGAATAGTTGACGCCAACGCAGATGATCTTTTCCGGCGACGGGATCGGGATTTCGTAGGCGATGGCGCCGAGCGGGAAATCGGCGGCGAAGGCCTCAGCCCCTTCCGCCAGCCGGCGCAAGGCGCCGGCCTCGATCACTTCGCGCAGCGTCGGCCACTGTCTGTGGCGCGCCGACAGGTCGACGACGCCCTTGCCCGTGATCGCGCCATAGCGCGCCTTGCCGCCGACGGTGAAGGTGGCGAGCCGCCCATGTCCAGTCATCCGGGTCTCCTCGTCCATCGTCACGGCGCAATGATCGGCGAAGCCGCCAAATCCGGCTGGCGCACCGCAGCTCCGGCAAATACACTACCCTCCTCGAACCAGCTTTTCGGCGCCGGCGCGCCCCACAGCGTCTGGCGCTGCGGGTCCTTGAGGTCCCATTTGATCGGCTCGAGGTCCGGATCGACCGTCTGGTAGTCCGAACAGTAGATCTCGATGCGGTGGTTGTCCGGGTCTCTGACATAGAGGAAGAAGGCATTGGAAATGCCGTGCCGGCCGGGGCCGCGTTCGATGTTCGGCAAATAGCCCGTCGTTGCCATCAGATCGAGCAGGTCGATGATGTTGAGCGGCGTCGGCACCCAGAAGGCGACGTGGTGCAGGCGCGGGCCGATGCCGTTGGTGAAGGCGATGTCGTGCACGCCGCCCTTGCGGTGCGTCCACGCCGCCCACAGTCTTCCGCTGCTGGCGTCCTCGGTATACTCGGTCACCCGGAAGCCGAGCTCGTTGTAGAAGGCGACGGACTCGTCGACATTGGGCGAGAAGCAGTTGAAGTGGTCGATGCGCAGCGGCTTCACGCCCTTGTACAGCGCGTATTTCTGGTGGATCGGCGGCAGCCGCTCCATCTCAGCGTAGAATTCGAGCGGAATGCCGTGCGGATCGCGGGTGCGGAAGGTTCGCGACTGGTAGGGTCGCTCGACCCATTTCACCGGCAGGCCTTTTCCCTTGAAGAAATGCACCGCTTTGTCGAGATCCTCGTCCGAGAAGACCTTGAAGCCGAGGTCGCGGGCTTCGGCCGTGGCCCCCTTCTTCAGCACGATACAATGGTGCCCGCGCTCCTCCAGCGCCCTGAGATAGATGGTGTCCGAAGTCTCGTCGGTGACCTGGAGGCCGAGCGTATCGACATAGAACGCACGGGATTTGGCGAGGTCGGTGACGGCCAGCTCGACATGGCTGAGGCGCACGATGTTGAAGGCGGGATAGAGATTGGGCTTGGGCAAGGGCATCTGATTTCCTCCGGTCAGCCGCCGAGTTTCTGGATCGCGTGCGCGGTCGTCGCGAAGGCTACGTTCTTCGTCTCCATGTAGAAGTCGAAGGAATGGTCCCCGCCGTCGCGGCCGATGCCGGAACTCTTGACGCCGCCGAACGGTGTCGGCAAATGGCGCACATTCTCCGAGTTGACCCAGATCATGCCGGCATCCAACGCATCGGTGAAGCGGAAGGCGCGGGTGACGTCGGACGTCCAGAGATAACCGGTCAGACCGTATTGGGTGTCGTTGGCCAGCGCGAGCGCTTCAGCCTCGTCCTTGAAGGGAATAGCGCTCAGCACCGGCCCGAAAATCTCCTCCTGCGCGATACGCATGCCGTTGGAGACGTTGGTGAACAGGGTCGGGCCGACATAACAGCCGCCGCCCGGCCCATCGACCTTGCCGCCGCCGACGGCGAGCGTGGCCCCCTCCGACCTGCCGATCTCGATATAGGACAGCACCTTCTTTTCATGCACCGGATGGATCAGCGGCCCGACCACCGTTTTCGGATCGAGCGGGTGGCCGACGACGATGCGCTTCGCCCTCTCCGCGACTTTGGCGGTGAAGCTCTCATAGACCGAGGCTTCAACCAGCAGCCGCGACGACGAGGTGCAGCGTTCGCCATTCAGCGAATAGATCATGAATACGACGGCGTCGGCGGCGCGTTCGAGATCGGCGTCGGCAAAGACGATCACCGGGTTCTTGCCGCCAAGCTCGAAATGCACGCGCTTCAACGTGTCGGCGCCTTGTTTCATGATCATCGAGCCGGTGCGGCTTTCGCCGACAAAGCCGATCGCCTTGATGTCGGGATGCTCGGTCAACGCCTTGCCGGCATCTTCACCCAGGCCGTTGACCAGGTTCCAGACACCCTTCGGCAGGCCAGCCTCCTCGGCGATCTCGACGAGCAGGCGGGCGGTCAGCGGCGAAAATTCAGCCGGCTTATGAACCACGGTGCAACCGGCCGCCAGCGCTGGTGCGATCTTCCAGGTCGACAGCATGAACGGCGTGTTCCACGGCGTGATGATGCCGACCGGGCCGATTGGTACCCGCGTGGTGAGGTTGACCTGGCCCGTGGTCCGCAGCGTCTCGCCGTCGCGCGCTTCGGGCGCACGGTCGGCGAAGAAGCGGAAATTCTCGGCACCCCGCAACGCCGCCTTGGCCATAAATTTCAGCGCCTGGCCGGTATCCATGCATTCGACGAAGGCGATCTCCTCGGCACGCGCCTCGATCGCGTCGGCGATTCTGTGCAGCAGCTTCTTGCGTGCCTCGCCAGGCATGGCGGCCCAGGCCGGGAAAGCCGCCTTCGCCGCCCTGGCGGCGCGGTCGATGTCGGCAGCCCCGCCGCGCGCGACGCTTGCCAGCGGCTTCAGGTCGACCGGCGACAGCGTTTCGAACGTCGTGCCGTCGAGCGCCGGCACCGCCTCGCCGCCGATCTGGTTCAACACGCCATCGTGCTTGAAGCGGGCCAGATAGGCCTCGGCCTTATTCAGATTGCCTTGCAGGTCGGACATGTCGGGTTCCGTCACTTGCCGCGCAGTCGCGGGTGGATTGCGTTTCTCTTCCAGCTGAGCACCGGGTCGATTTCCCGGATTTCGAGCGACAGGGCGAAATGCGGGGTCTCGAACAGCGTGCCAAGGTATTCGCTCACCGCCGCGAAGACAGCCTCGCCAGTCCGCTTCTTGTCGTCGGCGCTGCGGCCGGTGCCGATGCGAAACGACATGTCGAGAAAGGCGTTTTCCGGCAGCCTGTCGGCCATCGCGTAGGCCTCGGCGCGAAACGCCCGCACCCGCACGGCGCCGGTTTCGAACAGCCCGGTGTCCAGCACTGTGCGCAACACCAGAGCGCACAATTCGCCCATATCGACCTTGGCATCGAGATTGGCCGAATACTCGATGGAGAAGTGAGGCACGGCGTTTCGTTCCCTGGGTTATTGCCTTGTTGTAGTTAACGCGTTAATTACATGCAGCATGCGCGAAGTCAAGCCTTGCATCGGGCTTGGCGCAACGATACGGGATGGCGGGAACGGGCCCTGGCAGGCGGATTCGGCCGAGGGAGGCCTGTTTCGATCGCAAGCGTGGGAGGCTCTTTTCTTGCTGCCGGAAAATACCCGTCGTTCTCTGCCGATGGCGCTGCTTCATGCCCGCGAAGCGGTGATGGCGCGGTTTCGGCCGATGCTTGCCGCGCATGACGTGACCGAACAGCAATGGCGCGTGCTGCGCGTGCTGAGCGAAGCCGGCCCGGTCGAGGCGACGGAACTCGCCGACCGCGCCTCGGTTTTGCCGCCCAGCCTGACGCGCATCATCAAGGCGCTCGAGGGACGCAAATTCATCACCCGCAACAAGGCCGAAGGCGACGGCCGCCGCGTCGTTCTAACCATTGCGCCCGCGGGTTCCGCCTTGATCGACGCCCTGTCGCCCGAGCGTCGTGTCATTTATGACGACATCGAACAGCGCTTCGGCCACGAAAAGCTCGAGCAGTTGCTCGATTTGCTGGAGACGCTGATCGATGGCGAAAGCTGATCGTTCCGGCTACCGCAGAAGTTTCGACGGTCGCTCGGGTTGACGGACCGCATACCTTGGACAGGCCGAAACACCCGATGGGGGTCAGCTAACCTCGCAACCTCACACCTTCCGGATCGAAGAACGGTATCGGCGCCACGACCGCACGCGTCGGCTGACCACCGATATCAATGTTCAATTCGGTGCCGACAGCCGTGAAGGGCAGCCGCAGATGCGCGGTGGCCAGCACCTTGCCGAGGGAATAGCCGTGGTCGCTGTAGGTGACGATGCCGGCGTCCTCGCCATCGGCCAGAACCTTGGCATCGGTCGCGGCCGGCTTGTCGCCGTCGAGGATCAGTCCGACCCATTGTTCGTCGAGGCCGGTGTCGCGGACCTTGAGAAGCGCCTCGCGGCCGACGAAATCGCCCTTGTCGAACTTGATCCAGCGGTCGAGGCCGACATGGAACGGGGTGCGGCTCTCGTCCATGTCGATGCCGTGCGCCGGGTAGGCCTTTTCCAGGCCCAGCGTGAACATCGCCAGCACGCCATAGGGTTTCAGGCCAAAGTCACGGCCGGTGCGCATCAGCGCGTCCCAGAGCGAGGCCGCCTCGTCGGCCGGCACGAACAATTCGAAGCCGAGTTCGCCGGTCACGCCGGTGCGCGAGATCAGCACCCGCGTGCCGTTGATATGGCCCGACGTGAACGACCAGCGCTTCAGTCCATCCAGATCGGCATCCGCAATCAACGCTTTCAGCAGTTCGCGCGAGCGCGGGCCCTGGATGGTCGGGAAGGCGATGGCCGCCGTGATGTCGGTGACATAGGCCTTGCGGCCCTGGGCGTGATGATGCAGCCAGGGCAGCATCTTCAGGCGGTTGACCGAGCCGGTCACCAGCATGAAGTGCTCCGGGCCCAACCGAAACACGGTGAGGTCGTCCATGATGCCGCCATCGTCGCGACAGACGGTGGAATAGCGCACCTGCCCCGGCTTCATCGCGGCGGCGTCATTGACGATGACATGGTTGACCAGCGCCTCGGCGTCCGGCCCCTTGACGTCCATCTTGCCCATCGTGCTGAGATCCTGCACGCCGACATTTTTGCGGGTGTTCAGGTGCTCGTCGGCAATGTCGGAATAAGTTTTGGCCGAGATGAAATCGCCCCCGACACGACCCATGGTCGCGCCCAGCCCGACGATGCTGCTGTAGAAAGGGGAACGCCGCTCAGCCAAGGAAGTCTCCATCATCCAAGAAAAACGGCAGCGCCAGGCGGCGCTGCCGAAGGTGATTGCGTCAGGATCAGCCGCCGTAGACGTCGAACGAGAAATATTTGTCGTTGATTTCCTTGTATTTTCCGTTGGCGCGCAGCGCGTCGATGGCCGTATTGAGCTTGTCGGCCAGTTCCTTGTTGCCCTTCTGCAGCGCGATGCCGACGCCGGGGCCGTGAATGGCCGGATCGGCCGTCAGAGTGCCGAGCAGCTTGCAGCAGGCGCCGTCGGGCTTCTTCAGCCATTCGGTCAAGATGATCGAGCCGTCCATCATCGCGTCGAGGCGGCCATTGGCCATGTCGGTGCGGGCGTCGTCGCCGGTCGGATAGGCCTTGACGGTGGAGCCTGAATATTTCTGCTCGGCGAATTTCTGGTGGATGGTCGCGGTCTGCACGCCGAGCGCCTTGCCTTTCAGGTCGTCCGGCGAGGTGCCCGCGACGGTTGAGTCCTTCGGTACGGCGATGGCCGGCGGTGTCTGGTAGTATTTGTGGGTGAACTCGACCTTCTCGGCCCGCTCGGGCGTGATGGTGATGTTGATGATGGCGTCGAACTTGCCGGCCTGCAGCGCCGGTATGGAACCATCGAAATCCTGCACGCTGAACTCACACTCGGCCTTCATCTCGGCGCACAGCGCCTTCCCCAAGTCGATGTCGAAGCCACCCAGCGTGCCGTCGGCACTGGCGTAATTGAAGGGCGGATAGGCGCCCTCGGTACCGATCCTGAGTTTTTTGTCCTGGGCGGAGGCGGCGCCCGTGGCAAGGGTGAGAGCGACGGAAGCGGCAAGCACGAAACGACCGGAAAGACGCATGTTCGAGTTCCCCGTTGAAAGCGGGAAGTCTACGGTCTTCCAGGCGTGTGACGGAGACGGAAACGACATGCGCTGCGGCGATCGCGGCGCGGCGGGCGATCCAGGCCAGGCGATCGGTGGTGCGTTACCCGGCGCGCTGCTTGTTGGTCGCCGCCCGGTCGATGGCCAACTCCCCGGCCGAGAGGACAACGCCAAACTTTTCGGTGGCTTCCTCTGATGTGTAGTACCCCAGCGCCACGTCGCGCAGCACCAGATCCGGATCGCGCTGCAGCGGATCGCCGTAGCCGCCGCCGCCCGGCGTGCCGACGCGCACGCGGTCGCCGGCCTTGAGCGCAATGTCCTGCTCCTTCGAAAGGTGCAGCGGCACATGTTCCTCGCCGTTGCGGAAGACGGTCACCGTGTTGACCGCGCCATCCCTGCCGCCGAGTGCGCCCTGTGGGCCGAAACGGCCGTGGTCCATGACGAAGGAGGCCCGGGCGTCACCGCGCAGGATTTCGACCTCATAGGCGAGGCCGAAACCGCCGCGATGCTTGCCAGCGCCGCCCGAACCCTCGCGCAAGGCATAATGGCGGTAGAGCACCGGGAATGCCTGTTCCATGATCTCGACCGGTGGCGACTTCGAGATGCCGATGGTCGAGCAGCCATTGGTCAGCCCGTCATGGCCTGAATTGCCGCCATAGCCGCCGCCGGAGATCTGGTACATCACATAATCGCGGCCGCGCGCCGGGTCGTTGCCGCCAAGAGCGAAATTGCCGCTGGAGCCGGCGGGCGCCGCCGTCACCTTGTCGGGCAGCGCCTGCACCATGGCCGCGAACACCGCCTCGGCGATGCGCTGCGACACTTCGGCGGCGCAGCCCGAGACGGGGCGCGGGTATCTGGCGTCGAGGAAAGTGCCTTCCGGCCGCTTGACTTCAAGCGGTTCGAAGGCACCGGCGCTGATCGGCACATCAGGGAAAATGTGGCGCATGGCGAGATAGACCGAGGACAAAGTCGTCGCCAGCACGCTGTTCATCGGCCCGGCGCAGGGCTTTGACGAGCCGGTGAAATCGAAAGTCAGCGTATTGCCTTTTTTCTCGACGGCGAGCGCGATGGTCAGCGGCTCGTTGACCACCCCGTCGGAATCGACAAACGCCTTGGAATGGTAGGTGCCGTCGGGAATGGCTGAGATGTTGGCGCGCATCTGCTCGGCGGCGCGGCGGCGCAGTTCGGCGATCGCCTCGACAACGGTTTCGTCACCGTAACGATCCAGGATTCCGTTAAGCCGGTCCTGGCCGATCAGCAGTGCGGCGGCCTGGGCCCTGATGTCGCCGATGCGCTGGTCGGCAACGCGGATGTTGGAGCAGATGATGGCGTAGATCTCCGGATCGAGCACGCCCTTCTTGAACAGTTTTACGGGCGGCAGCCGCAGGCCTTCCTGCTCGACCGCGGTCGCGGAGGCCGAAAAACCGCCCGGCACCGAGCCGCCAATGTCTGGCCAGTGGCCGGTGTTGGACAGCCAGCAGAAGATTTTTCCGGCCCGGTAGACCGGCATGGCGAAGCGCACATCCATCAGATGGGTGCCGCCGAGATAGGGGTCGTTGACGATGTAGATGTCACCCGGCTCCGGGGCTAGGCAGCGGCCGTCGGCGATCATCTCGATCACCGTCCTGGTCGAATATTGCATGACGCCGACGAACACCGGCAGGCCTTGGCTTCCCTGCGCGATCAGCGAACCATCGACAGCCGAATAGATGCCGTCGGAGCGGTCGTTGGCTTCGGCGATGACAGGCGAGAAAGCGGCGCGAGAGAACGTAAGGTCCATCTCGTCGCAGACCTGTTGCAGGGCCGCCTGGAGGACCGAAAGGGTGATGGCGTCGAGTTTTGCCATATCAATGTCAGGCATCTCAGGCCTCGCCGATGTCGATGATGATGTTGCCGTCGGCGTCGCAGCGTGCGCGGTCGCCGGGCTCGAGCACGGTGGTGGCGTCCATCTGTTCGAGGATCGCCGGCCCTTCGATTTCAGCGTCAAGCGGCAGTTTTTCGCGTGCATATACCGGCGTATCGTGCCAACGCCCGCCATACCAGACCGGCCGGATTTCGCGCCTTGCCTCATCCAGCGTTGTTGCGCGCCCCGCCGGATCGATCAGCCGCGACAGATCGATCGCCGGACGCACGCCGGTCACCGACGTGTTGAGATTGACGAGGTTGGCGCGGATTTCCGGCAGTTCGACCTTGAAGCGGGCGAAATAGGCCTTTTCGAAAAGCTGCTGCAGTGTTGCCCGCGTCACCGATGAGGACGGCAGCGGCACGTTGATGATGTGGGTCTGGCCGACGAACTGCATGTCGGCGGAGTGGGTAACGCGGATCGTCTCCGGCTTCACCGCTTCCTTGCCGATCAGCTCTTCACCTTCGTTTCGGTGGCGTTCCAATACAGTAGGAAGCTGTTTTTCGTCGAGCACCGCCACCGGCTGGTTGATGGTGTTGACGAAGTCATGGCGCAGGTCGGCGACGACGCAGCCGAGTGCGTTGGTGATGCCCGGACGCGCCGGCACCAGCACCTTGGGCAGGCCGAGTTCGCGCGCCAGGGCGGTCGCATGCAGCGGGCCGGCGCCGCCAAAGGCGAACAGCGCGAAATCACGAGGGTCATGGCCGCGCGACACCGAGACCATGCGGATGGCGCCGGCCATCTTCATGTTGCCGAGCCGCAGCACCGCGCCCGCCGCCTCGACGCCGGACAGGCCGGTCGCCTTGCCGATCTTGTCCTCGAAAATGCTGGTGACGCGCTCTGATGTGACGGGATTTTGGACCGCCAGCAGCTTCTTCGGCGCCAGCCGGCCGAGCACCAGATTGGCGTCGGTAATGGTTGGCTCGAGGCCGCCACGTCCGTAGCAGATCGGGCCGGGATTGGCGCCGGCACTTTCCGGACCGATCTGGATCAGGCCGGCCGCATCGACGCGGGCGATCGAGCCGCCGCCGGCGCCGACCGTGTGCACCGCCACCATCGGCACATGGATCGGCATCGCATATTCGATCTCGATCTCGTTCGAGACTGCCGGCTCGGCATTGCGGATCAGCGCCACGTCGGTCGAGGTGCCGCCCATGTCATAGGTGACGAGGTTTTCGAAGCCGGCGCGTTTTCCGGTATAGGCGGCGGCGATGACGCCGGAGGCCGGGCCGGACATGACCGTCTTGGCCGATTCACGTGTGACGAAGCGGGCCGAGATCATGCCGCCATTGCCGTTCATGATCAGGAAGTCGCGGGCATAGCCTTTTGCGCCCAATTCCTTGCGCAGCCGCTCGACATAGCGCTCGAGGATCGGCTGCACGGAGGCGTTGACCGACGCGGTGACGCCGCGCTCGAACTCGCGCGCCTCCGACAGCAGCGCGTGGCCTGCCGTGATGTAGCCGTTCGGCCAGAGCTCGGCGGCGATTTCGGCGGCGCGCCGCTCATGTGCCGGGTTGGCGTAGGAATGCAGGAAATGGATGACGAGGGATTCGCAACCGGCCGCGATCAGCGTCTGCACGGCGTCGCGCATCTCGGTCTCGTCGAGCGGCGTGCGCACCGCGCCCGATGCTTCGACGCGCTCCGAGACTTCGAGCCTGAGATTGCGCGGAATGATCGGCACGAAGCTGCCGGTCATGCCATAGGCCTGCGGCCGCGTGCGCCGACCCAGTTCGATCACGTCGCGAAAACCGCGCGTGGTGATCATGCCGGTTTTCGCCAGCCGGCGTTCCAGCACCGCATTGGTGGTGGTGGTCGTGCCATGCACGATGAGGTCGATGCTATCGATGGCAAATCCGGTGGCGCCGAGTGCCGAAACGACACCGAAAGCCTGGTTGTCCACCGTGGTCGGCGTCTTGGCCAGATACACCCGGCCGCCGTCGCTTCCGTCGATCAGGAGCAGGTCGGTGAAGGTGCCGCCGACATCGATACCGGCGACGACATTTCCCCGGGAATTGCGCGCTTGCGCCGAAATATTCTCTTCCATCGTCGAAACCCGAAATGCGCGGACTACGGATATGCGCCAGTTTGGAAAGCTGTTTTAAGGGAGCATCTTGACGCAAATATCGTTTGTATACTAATAAATTCCGGACACAAGAGCTTGCCGCTTTGCAGTGTGCGAACAGCCCGCCGGGATCTGAATGGTCCGGGCGTGCAGGTGAAAGTTTGGCGCCCGCGTCCACGGTTGGGCCAGAAGGTTGGATTTGATGAACACCACATCCGCTCTCAACACCGTCGGCGCCCGACCGCTGCAGTTCCCGATTCCGGCCAACGTCTATGCCGAAACCGTCGTCTCGGTGAAGCACTACACCGACCGGCTGTTCTCGTTCCGCATCACCCGTCCGCAGTCGTTGCGCTTCCGCTCCGGCGAGTTCGTCATGATCGGCCTGCCCAATGCCGAGAAGCCGGTGTACCGCGCCTATTCGGTGGCAAGTCCGGCCTGGGACGAAGAGCTGGAATTCTTCTCGATCAAGGTGCCGGACGGCCCGCTGACCTCGGAGCTGCAGAAGATCCAGGTCGGCGACACCGTCATCATGCGCCAGAAGTCGACCGGCACGCTGGTGGTCGACGCGCTGACCCCGGCCAAGCGGCTGTTCATGATCTCGACCGGCACCGGCATCGCGCCTTTCGCCAGCCTGCTGCGCGACCCTGACACCTACGACAAATTCGATCAGCTGGTCCTGACCCATACCTGCCGCGACAATGCGGAACTCACCTACGGCCAGGAGCTGGTCGCGGCGTTGGAAAGCGACCCGCTGATCGGTGAACTGACCACTGGGCGCGTCACGCTCTACAATTCGACGACCCGCGAAGAGTCGGCACGCATGGGCCGCATCACCGCGCTGATCGGCTCCGGCAAGTTCTACAGCGATCTCGGCATCGACAAGCTCAGCCCGGAAACCGACCGCATCATGATCTGCGGCTCGATGCATATGCTGAAGGACGTCAAGGACCTGGCCGAAAGCCTCGGCTTCGAGGAAGGCTCGCTGAGCCATCCAGCGACTTTTGTCGTCGAGCGCGCCTTCGTCGGCTGAGCCGCACCAACATCTCGAAGTCTATGCTTTTGACCGCACGGTCAAAATTGCTGCTTTCGCCGCCTTTTTCGGTTATGACCGCCCGCAGGACTCGTGAAGTACGGCTTCACGGGCTATCTTCGGCACACGTCGCTGAATGAAAGGGCAGGAGATGAGCAGCACAATCCGAGAAGCCGATATCGGCTCGTCCAAGGTGACGCCGCTGCCGGCGCGTGCCGCCGCCAACACAGCCGTTCCACCGGACCATCGCATTGCGCGCAATCCCGGCATGAAGCTCGATCTCGGCTTCATGGAATCGGTGCGCAGCGTCAACCGCTCGGCGCTGGAACGGCGCGTCGCCAGCCTGACCAAGCGGCGCTCGATCAAGGCCGACAACCAGGCGGCCTGGCTGCTGCGCGCTGTCGCCTGCATGGATTTGACGACGCTGAATTCCAACGACACCGAGGAGCGTGTGCGCCGGCTCTGCGCCAAGGCGATCAATCCGTTCCGCCGCGACATCGTCGAGGGCCTGGGCATATCAGGTGAAACCATCCGCCCGGCCGCCGTCTGCGTCTACCATCCCTTCGTCACCACCGCCGTCGATGCCGTGCGCGGCGCCGGCATCCATGTCGCCGCCGTCTCCACCGCCTTCCCGCATGGTCTGGCACCCCTGTCGACCCGCCTGCAGGAAATCGAAGCCTCGGTCCGCGACGGCGCCGACGAGATCGACGTGGTCATTCCACGCGGGCTGGTGTTCGGCGCCAAATGGCGCGAGCTATACAATGAGATCGTCTCGATGCGCGCCGCTTGCGGTGACGCGCATCTGAAGGTCATCCTCGGCACCGGCGACCTCGCCACGCTGCGCAATGTCATGCTGGCCTCGATGGTAGCGATGATGGCAGGCGCCGACTTCATCAAGACCTCGACCGGCAAGGAAAGCGTCAATGCGACGCTGCCCGTCGGCCTCGCCATGGTGCGCGCCATCAGGGCCTATTTCGAGGAAACCGGCTATCTCATCGGCTTCAAGCCGGCCGGCGGCATTTCCACGGCCAAGGCCTCACTCGACTGGCTGGTGCTGATGAAGGAAGAACTCGGCCGCCCATGGCTGGAGCCGGACCTGTTCCGCTTCGGTGCGTCGAGCCTCTTGACCGACATCGAGCGCCAGCTCGAGCACCATCTGACCGGACACTATTCGGCCAATCATCGCCACGCGATGGCTTGAGAGATTTACCCCCACCCCGATCGGCAAGCCGATCGACCCTCCCACAAGTGGGAGGGGTGAAGGAGGCGCCCAATGAACATTCTCGACCGCTACCACGCCATGGAATACGGCCCGGCGCCGGAAGCCCGCAACGAGGCCGATGCATGGCTTGCCGCGCGCGATTTCGGCAAGGCGCTGTTCATCGGCGGCGACTGGAAAGCCGCGTCCGGCGGCAAGACTTTCGAAACCAGCGAGCCGTCTTCCGGCAAGCTGCTGGCCAAGATATCCGACGCCAATGCCGTCGACATCGACGCGGCGGTTGCGGCGGCCACCAAGGCGCTGCCGAAGTGGTCGGCAGCCTCGGGCTATCAGCGCGCCAAGGTGCTTTATGCCATCGGCCGCGCCATGCAGCGCCACCAGCGCCTGTTCGCAGTGCTTGAGACCATCGACAACGGCAAGCCGATCCGCGAAAGCCGCGACATCGACGTGCCGCTGGCGATCCGCCATTTCATACACCATGCCGGTTGGGCGCAGGCGCTGGACAAGGATTTCCCCGGCCACAAGGGTGTCGGCGTGGTCGGCCAGATCATCCCGTGGAACTTTCCGCTGCTGATGCTGGCCTGGAAGATCGCGCCGGCCCTCGCCGCCGGCTGCACCGTGGTGCTGAAGCCGGCCGAGTTCACGCCGCTGACATCAATCCTGTTTGCTGAGATCTGCGAGCGCGCCGGCGTGCCGAAAGGTGTCGTCAACATCGTGCAGGGCGGTCCTGAGGCCGGCGGGGCCATCGTCAACCATCCCGGCATCCAGAAGATCGCCTTTACCGGTTCTTCCGAAGTCGGCAAGATCATCCGGAAAGCCACCGCCGGCTCGGGCAAGAAACTGTCGCTGGAACTTGGCGGCAAGTCGGCCTTCATCGTCTTCGAGGATGCCGATCTCGACAGCGCCGTCGAAGGCCTGGTCGACGGTATCTGGTTCAACCAGGGCCAGGTATGCTGCGCCGGTTCGCGACTGCTGGTCCAGGAAGGCATCGCCGACGCCCTGATCGCCAAGGTCAAGACGCGGATGAGCCGGCTGCGCGTCGGCAGCCCGCTCGACAAGAACACCGATATCGGCCCGCTGGTCGACGCCACACAGCTCGAGCGCGTCAAGGGCCTGGTCGCCGAAGGTGCCAGGCAGGGCGCCGTCTGCTGGCAGCCGGATGCGGCGCTGCCGTCTTCCGGCTACTACCATCTGCCGACGCTCGCCACAGGTGTTTCGCCGGCTAACATATTGGCGCAAGAAGAGGTGTTCGGCCCTGTTCTGGCGACCATGACCTTCCGCAATACCGAGGAAGCGATCGAGCTCGCCAACAACACGCGCTATGGCCTCGCCGCCTCGGTGTGGAGCGAGAACGTCAACCTTGCCCTGCACGTCGCGCCGCAATTGAAGGCCGGCGTGGTCTGGGTCAACGGCACCAACATGTTCGACGCCGCCTGCGGCTTCGGCGGCTACCGCGAGAGCGGTTTCGGTCGCGAAGGCGGGCGCGAGGGCATGTTCGAATATCTCGCGGCGAAACTGCCGCTCGGCCAGATCATCAAGCCGGCGACGACCTCCGCACAGCCAGTCGAGCAGGCCGACGGCTCGGCAATCGACCGCACGGCAAAGCTATTCATCGGCGGCAAGCAGGTACGGCCGGACGGCAATTATTCGCTGGCTGTCGCCACCGCCAAGGGCAAGCTGGCCGGTGAGGTTGGTCTCGGCAGCCGCAAGGATATCCGCGATGCTGTCTCCGCAGCCCGCGCCTGTAGGGGCTGGCCCGAGGCGACCGCCTATAACCGCAGTCAGGTGCTTTACTATCTGGCCGAAAATCTCTCCGGCCGCGCCGCCGAGTTTGCCGCCCGCCTCACCGAGCTGACCGGCGCCAGCGCCAAGGCCGCGCGGGAAGAAGTAGAACAGTCCATAGAGCGCCTCTTCCTCTATGCCGGTCTGGCCGACAAGTTCGAGGGCCGCGTGCACCAGCCGCCGGCGCGTGCCGTGACGCTGGCGCTTCATGAACCGGTCGGCGTCGTCGGCATCGTCGCCCCCGACAGCTCGCCGCTGCTCGGCCTGATCTCGCTGGTCGCACCGGCGCTGGCCATGGGCAACACCGTGGTCGCGGTGCCTTCGGAGCGCTATCCGCTGCTGGCCACCGATCTCTACCAGGTCATCGAATATTCCGACGTTCCCTCAGGCGCCATCAACATCGTCACCGGTCGCAGCGCCGAACTTGCCGGCGTGCTGGCCAAGCATGACGATGTCGACGGGCTCTGGGTGTTCGCCGATGCTGAGACCTGCGCCCAGGCGGAAGCCGAGTCCATCGGCAACCTCAAGCGCATCTGGAGCGGAAATGGCCGCGGCCTCGACTGGGCATCCGACGAAGCCGCCGGCGACGCCTTCCTGCGCCGCGCCGTCGAGGTCAAGAATGTCTGGGTGCCTTACGGCGATTAATGTATGTCGCCCAAAAGTGCGCAGCGGTTTTGGGGCAACGACATATATAAAGGCAAAGAGCCAAAGCGCGTCGCGCGCTTTGAGCTCCCCCCGGTGCTGTCGAGACCGTGTTCGGGGTTGACGCACGGACAGATGTTCTTTAACGAGAAAAAACATCTTTATCAGTGAACGATCAACGGCGCAGGCTGCACGATCATGCGTGACTGGCACATGACGCCTTGGCCAGCCGCAGGTAGACCCGAACTATCCCAGTGGACGAGGAGAACAGTATGGCGGATCTGGCAGGCAAGGTCGTTGTCGTCACGGCAGCGGCGCAAGGCATCGGCAAGGCGAGCGCACTGGCCTTCGCAAAAGCTGGCGCCATCGTCTACGCCACCGACATCAACGAGGCCCTGCTGGCGGAACTCGCCAAGACGCCGGGGATCAAGACCCGCAAGCTGGACGTGCTCAACGACGAAGCCGTCAACGCCGCCTTTGCCGAGATCGGTGTCGTCGACGTGCTGTTCAACTGCGCCGGTTTCGTCCATTCGGGCTCGATCCTGGAGATGAAGGACGGCGACCTCGATTTCGCGCTGAACCTCAATGTTCGCGCCATGATCCGCACCAGCCGGGCTGTGCTGCCCGGCATGCTGGAACGCGGCGACGGATCGATCATCAACATGGCCTCGCTGGCCAGTTCGACCAAGGGCGTGCCCAACCGCTTCGTCTATGGCCTGACCAAGGCCGCCGTCATCGGCCTGACCAAGGCGATCGCCGCCGACTATGTCGGCAAGGGCATACGCTGCAACGCCATTTGCCCCGGCACGGTCGAGAGCCCGTCGCTGCAGGACCGCATGCACGCGCAAGGCGACTACGATGCCGCCCGCGCCGCCTTCATCGCCCGCCAGCCAATGGGCCGGCTCGGCACGCCGGAGGAAATCGCCGATCTCGCCGTCTATCTGGCCGGCGCCACCTACACGTCCGGGCAGGCCTACAATATCGACGGCGGCTGGTCGATCTGACTGCGGAAATCATACGCGAGCAGGACGATCTGGCCCTTTCCCGGCGTTTAACAGGGGATCGAAGAGTCTGAAAATCCCGCGCGCCGGCTATCTTGTATGGCGATCGCGCTTGTCCGTAGTCAGGTCGATGGGTACGGTCCGCCGGTTCCTTGAAGGAGCATCGCCTTGGCGGAAAGTTTGCAAAGGGCCACGAGGCCGCAATCAGGAGAAGGATTTAGATGAAACTGCTGCGCTATGGCGAGGTGGGAAGCGAACGTCCCGGCCTGCTCGATGCGGATGGAACGATCCGTGATCTCTCCGCTCACGTCACCGATATCGGCGGCAAGACGCTCGACCCGGCATCGCTGGCTGCACTGGCCAAGCTGGATCCCAAGTCGCTACCGGCGGTTTCCGGCAGCCCGCGCCTCGGCGCCTGCGTTACCGGAACCGGCAAGTTCATCTGCATCGGCCTCAACTATTCCGACCACGCCGCCGAGACCGGCGCCACCGTGCCGCCGGAGCCGATCATTTTCATGAAGGCAAGCTCGGCCATTGTCGGGCCGGATGACGACGTGCTGATCCCGCGCGGCTCGGAGAAAACCGACTGGGAAGTCGAACTGGCCGTGGTCATCGGCAAAACCGCCAAATATGTCAGCGAGGCCGATGCGCTCGACTATGTCGCCGGCTATAGCGTTGCCCACGATGTCTCCGAACGCGCCTTCCAGGCCGAGCGCCAGGGCCAGTGGACCAAGGGCAAGTCCTGCGACACGTTCGGCCCGACCGGCCCGTGGTTGGTGACCAAGGACGAGGTAGCCGATCCGCAGAACCTCAAAATGTGGCTGACCGTCAACGGCAAGACGATGCAGAACGGCTCGACCAAGACCATGGTCTATGGCGTCAAGTATCTGGTTTCCTATCTCAGCCAGTTCATGTCGCTGCACCCCGGCGACATTATTTCGACAGGCACGCCGCCCGGCGTCGGGCTCGGCATGAAGCCGCCGGTGTTCTTGAAGGCCGGCGATGTCGTGGAGCTGGGCATCGAAGGGCTGGGCCAGCAGAAGCAGACGTTCAAGGCTGACGTGTAGGCTTCTCTGTTCTCTCCTTGTGTCTCTGGAATGAGAAGAGGAAGGGGCGGTTTCGCGCCTTTCCTCTACCCCGTCGATCGGGGGAGAGGTGGCGAGCGAAGCTCGACGGAGTGGGGGCTCGATCCGCTCGTCTGTCGAAGCGACTGTACTGACACGTCAGTCCCTATCCTATGGCGGTTTTGGCTTGGGTCCAGGTCTTCCCCCACTCCGTCGCCGCTTCGCGGCGCCACCTCTCCCCCCTCCGGAGGGAGAGGAAAGGAAGAGGGTGTCAAGCTACTTCAACACCTTCCCATCAGCGCCAAACCGATACGTCTTCGCCGGATCCGGCGTCGCATACAGCGTGGCACCCGGCTCGGCATCATAAACACCAAAGATCCGCACGGTGATCAGCCCCGCCTTCTCGCAGTCGAGATACAGATTGGTGTCGGCGCCGAGATGCTCGGCGTGCACCACCGTTCCCTTCCAGGCGCCGGATTTCGGATCGACGGTCAAATGTTCCGGCCGCACGCCGATGGTCTTGGCGGTTTCGCCGAGGCGGGCGCCGTCGACGAAATTCATCTTCGGTGAGCCGATGAAGCCGGCGACGAACTCATTTGCCGGCGAATTGTAGAGCTCCATCGGGCCGCCGATCTGCTCAATCCTGCCGGCATTGAGCACGACGATCTTGTCGGCCAGCGTCATCGCCTCGACCTGGTCGTGGGTGACGTAGATCATCGTTGCCTTCAGCCGGCGATGCAGCTGCGCGATCTCCAGCCGCGTGTTGACGCGCAGTGCCGCATCGAGGTTCGAAAGCGGCTCGTCGAAGAGAAAAAGCTTTGGCTCGCGCACCACGGCGCGGCCGATGGCGACGCGCTGGCGCTGGCCGCCGGAGAGTTCGGCCGGCCGTCTTTCGAGATAGGGCTCCAGCGACAGCATCGATGACGCGATGCCGATGCGGCGCTCGATTTCGGCCGCCGGCGTTCCTGCCTGCTTGAGGCCAAGGCCCATATTGTTCTTCACCGTCAGATGCGGGTAGAGCGCATAGGTCTGGAACACCATGGCGATGCCACGCTTGGCCGGCGGCGTGGCCGAGACGTCCGCGCCGTCGATGACGACGCGGCCCGAGGTCGAATCCTCCAGTCCGGCAATGACTCGGAGCAAGGTCGACTTGCCGCAGCCAGACGGGCCGACGAAGACGACGAATTCGCCGTCGTTCACTTCGAGGTTGATGCCCTTCAGCACCTCGACCGGCCCGAAGGCCTTTTTCACGTTCTCAATGTTCAGCGAGCCCACGGCGATCCTCCGGATTGGAATGTGGGCGCGAATGCAACCCGTGACGACAATTCTGCGGTCACAATCGCACCGCCTTTCCACTGCGCACGCTCTCGTCTGCGGCAAGGCAGACGGCGAGCGATTTGACCGCGTCGTCCATATGTTTGGTGAGATCCAGATCCTCGCGGATCGCCTTCAGCACGAAGGCCTGTTCGAGGTCGCAGAGGTCCTGATGGCCGGGTTCGCCTGCCATCGACAGCATTTCGTCGGCCTTGAGAAACTTGCCGTCCGCGCCGGTCGCGGCGCTGTGCAGGCGAATGGTCGAGGTCTTGGTGTGGGTGTCGATGTCGTCGGACTTGACGCCTTCCTTCATCACGATCGATACGCAGCCCTTGGGCGAGATCACGTCTTTCACGAAGAACGCCGTTTCCGAAATCATCGGCCCCCAGCCGGCCTCATACCAGCCGACCGACCCGTCATCGAACAGCACCTGCAGATGGCCGTAATTGTACATCGAGGGTGCCACCTCCTCGGTCAGCCGCACGCCCATGCCACGCACCTCGATCGGTTTGGCATCGGTGATCTGCAGCATGACGTCGAGATAGTGCACGCCGCAGTCGACGATCGGCGACGTCGTCTGCATCAACTGCTTGTGCGTCTCCCAGGTGTGGCCCGAGGATTGCTGGTTGAGGTTCATGCGGAAGACATAGGGGCCGCCGAGCTTGCGGGCCTCGGCGATCAGCCTGATCCAGGACGGGTGATGGCGCAGGATATAGCCGATCACCAGTTTTCTGCCATTGGCCTTCGCCGCCGCGACGACGCGCTTGGCGTCGGCCACGGTCGTTGCCAGCGGCTTTTCGACGAAGACATGGCAGCCGGCCTCGAACGCTTTTACCGCATAGTCGGCATGGCTGTCGGAATAGGTGGCGATGCAAGCGACATCGGGCTTTTCGTCACGCAGGGCGTCATCGAAGGAGCGCCTGATGCCGTAACCCGACAGCCCGTCCGGCAGCGGCACGTCGGAGCGGTTGATCAGCGCTGCGATCTCGAAACCCGGATTGGTGTGATAGGCCAGCGCATGGCTGCGGCCCATATTGCCGAGGCCGGCAACGACGACGCGAAGAGGTGTTTCAGAGTTCACTTGACGGCTCCGGACGTGATGCCGCGGATCAGCTGCCGCGAGAAGATGACGTAGAGGATCAGCACCGGCATGATCGCCAGCGACAGGGCCGCCAGGATGGCGTTCCAGTTGGTGACGAACTGGCCGAGGAACAGCTGGGCGCCGAGCGTCACCGTCTTGGTTTCCTCCGACGGCGCCAGGATCAGCGGGAACCACAGGTCGTTCCAGATCGGGATCATGGTGAAGACGGCGACGGTTGCCATCGATGGCCTGACCAGCGGCAGCACCAGGCGGAAGAAGATGGTGTATTCGGACAGGCCGTCGATACGGCCGGCATTCTTCAGATCGTCGGACACCTGCTTCATGAATTCCGACAGGATGAACACGGCAAGCGGCAGGCCCTGCGCGGTGTAGACCAGGATCAGCGCCGTCAGCGTGTTGACCAGCCCGCTCGCCACCATCAATTGCAGGATGGCGACGGTGCCCAGCCGGATCGGGATCATAATGCCGAGCGCCAGATAAAGCCCCATCAGCGAGCTGCCGCGGAAGCGGTATTCCGACAGCGCGAACGCCGCCATGGCGCCGAACAACAGCACGAAGAACAGCGAGGCGACGGTGACGACGAGGCTGTTCTGGAAATAGTGGATGAAGTCGCCCTGGCCGATCACCGTCGTGTAGCCGATCAGGTCGAAGGTTTTGGGCGTCGGCGGCGTCAGCGGCGCGCCGAAGATGCCCGCGCGCGACTTGAACGAGTTCATGATGACGAGGATCACCGGAAACAGCGCGATCGCCGTGTAGGTCAACAGGATCGCGTGGGCGCCGATGGTGCGGGGCACGGAACGGGTGGCGGTGCTCATTGGGAGGTCTCCTGACGCACACTTCCAAGGAATGGCGCCAAGGCACCCCCCTCTGTCCTGCCGGACATCTCCCCCGCAAGGGGGGAGATCGGATGTCGCGACTGCTTTCGCCAATCACCGACGCAGCAAGATGGCCGGCAAGGCCAACGCTGCCAATCTCCCCCCTTGCGGGGGAGATGGCCGGCAGGCCAGAGGGGGGTGTTCAAGCTCGACATCTCGCCCCTCAGAACTGGTAGCGACGCAGGCGCGTCTGGACGAGGAAGAGGTAGACGCAGACGCCGCCGAGGATGATCAGGAACATCATCGTGGCAATCGCCGCGCCCATATTGGGGTCGCCGGTCTGCAGCTGGAAGCCGAAGAAGGCGCGGTAGAGGAAGGTGCCGAGAATGTCGGTCGAATAGTTCGGCCCGGCGAGCGCGCCTTGCGCGGTGTAGATCAGGTCGAAGGCGTTGAAATTGCCGACGAAGGTGAGGATCGAGATAATGCCGATCGACGGCAGGATCAGCGGCAGCTTGATCTTCCAGAACTGTGAAAGGCCGGTAATCCCATCGCATTCGGCGGCCTCGATCACCTCTTCGGGGATCGACAGCAGGGCGGCATAGATCAGCATCATCGGGATGCCGACGAACTGCCACACCGAGATCAGGCTGAGTGCGGTCAGTGCATATTGCTCCTTGCCGAGCCACGGCGTGAACAGGCTTTTGAGGCCGACGAGATCCATCAGATGCGGCGCCACGCCCCACAACGGGGACAGGATCAGCTTCCAGGCGAAACCGACGATGACGAAGGACAGGATGGTCGGCACGAAGATCGCCGTGCGGTAGAAGGCCGCGAACCTCAGTCTCGGGCTGGACAGCAGGGCGGCCAGCATGACGCCGATCGGGTTCTGCACGATCATGTGGATGATGAAGAACCAGGTGTTGTTCCTGAGCGCGTTCCAGAAACCCACCGACCAGTTGGGGTCGCCGAACAGCGTGCGGAAGTTTTGCAGCCCGACGAAGACCTGATGCTGCTCGATGTTGCGGAACAGCGACAGCTGCAGCGTGCCGGCGAGCGGCAGGATCATGATCGCCGAGTAGACGAGCACCGCCGGCGCCAGGAAGATGCCGATGTGCCAGCGGAACGGTCTTTTCGGTCTGATATCTGCGGCCATGAGTTCGGTCCCCGCCGTCTCTCGGTTCCAAAGGGTATCGATCTAGATGATGCCTCGATGCACGGCCCTGACATCCTTACCGGATGCGGCAAGAACAAGGCCTGCGACTGATCAGCTAGCCTTCCCCACAACAGTGAGGGTAAGGCCGGGAGGCGGTGCCGACAATCGCAATCTGAATAGGTGCACTGTGAAGGAGGTGGTCCGGAACCGGCCAGGCGTGCGCCCGGCCGGCTCCGTTGCCTGAGCTCTACTTCGCCGGCTTGTACCAGCTGTCGAGGCCGGTCTGCAGCTTCTTGGCGGCAGCTTCCGGCGTATCGGTGCCGTTGATGACGTTGGCCGATTCGACCCAGGTCTCGTTCTCGAGGTTCGGCGTGCCGCGCGACAGGATCTGGTAGGTCGAACGGATCGTCGGCTTGCACTTGGCGCGCCAGGAGACGAATTCCTGCGCCAGCGGGTCTGCCATCTTCACCGGCGCGGAGTTCAGGCTGAAGAAGCCCGGCAGCGCGTTGGCGTAGATGGTGGCGAAATCCGGCGAAGCGACCCAGGACAGGAAGGTCTTGGCCGGATCGGCGTTCTTCGAAGCCGCATTCAGGCCCATGCCGATATCGGTATGGTCGGAGATGTAGCAGGTGTCGCCGGCCTTCTCGACCGGCGGCGGGAAGGCGCCCATCTTGAACTGCGCCTGGGTGTTGAACAGGCCGATTTCCCACGAGCCGGCCGGGTAGATGGCGGCGCGGCCGAGCGTGAACAGGTTCTGACTATCCGGATAGGTCTGCGCCTCGAAGCCGTCGCCGAGATAAGGCTTCCACTTGGCCAGTTCCTCATAGGGCGCGACCCAGTCCTTGTCGGTCAGCTTTTGCTCGCCCTTGATCAGCGCCGCGCGGCCGTCCTCGCCCTTCCAGTAGTTGGGGCCGATGTTCTGGTAGCCCATGGTCGCGGCTTCCCAGAGATCCTTGGTGCCCATCGCCATCGGGATGTAGGTGCCGTCGGCCTTGATCTTGTCGAGCGCGGCGAAGAACTCGTCGCGGGTCTCCGGCACCTTGATGCCGAGCTTGTCGAAGGCGTCCTTGTTGTAGATGAAGCCGTGGATGACCGAGGCCATCGGCACGCAGAAGCTCGCCTTACCGTCGTCGGTCTGCCAGGCGGATTTGGCGACGGGTGAGAAGTTCTCCATGCCGGGTAATGCCGAGAGGTCGGCAAGGTTGCCCTTCTTGAACAGCTCGAGCGACTTGTCGAATGGGCGGCAGGTGATCAGGTCGCCCGCCGAACCGGCGGCGAGCTTGGCGCCCAGCGCCGCGTCATATTCGGTCGGAGCCGACGGCGCGAACACCACCTTGATGCCCGGGTTTTTGGCTTCGAAGGCCGGGATCAGCTTGTCCTTCCAGATGGCAAGGTCGTCACCGCGCCAGCTTTCGATGTTGAGCGTTACGTCTGCGGCATAAGCCACCCCGGCCGAGCCGAGAATGCTGGTGCCCAAAAGCAGTGCCGTCAGTAGTTTCGTTGTCATGCTCAGTCTCCCTGTTGACCTTTTTCAGGTTCGGTTTTGATGAGAACGGAGGCAGTGCGCCCTTTGCTCCCCTCTATCGCGGAAAGGGCCGGCCGCAGCTTCTGGCCGGCCTCTTCCAGTATCTTCTGCGCCGCGTCAGTGCTGTCGGCGCCGGCGGCGAGCAGAATGGCGGTCTTGACCGCGCCGCCGCTCTTCTCGAGCAGGCGGGCCGCCTCGTCCGTGTCGCGCCCGCTGACGGCGGCGACGATGCGCGCCGCGCGGTCGCGCAGCTTGATGTTGTCGGCCATGAGATTGACCATGTAGCCGTCATGCACATGGCCGAGATGGATTGCGGTCAGCGTCGACAGCATGTTGAGCGCGATCTTCTGGGCGGTGCCGGCGCCCATGCGCGTGGAGCCGGCGATCAGCTCCGGTGGCGTTTCGAGCAGGATGGCGGTTTGTGCCTGGCGCAGCAGCGCAGAGTCCCTGTTGTTGGCGATACCGATGGTGGCAGCGCCGCGGCGCGCCGCTTCCTCGATGGCCCGCACCGCATAAGGCGTCGTGCCACTGGCGGAAATGGCGATCAGGCAGTCGCCCTTGCGGAGGCCCGCCTTGGCGACCGCTGCCGCGGCCTCCTCGGCATCGTCTTCCGGCCCGCCGGCCAATGTGCGGAAGGCGTCGTCGCCGCCGGCGATCAGGATGGCAATACGGTCACGATGAATGCCGAAGGTGCCCGGAAGCTCCAGCGCATCGGCCAGTGCCATCAGGCCTGAGCTGCCGGCCGCGGCGTAGGCAAGCTTGCCCCCGCTCTTCAGCCTGCCCGCGATGATCTCGGCGGCCCTGGCAATGGATGGAATGGCATGGCGCACGACCTTCGCGGCTTCGATCTGCGCGTCGGCCAAATAGGAAAGGACGGTGTCCGGGGCCTGGATATCCAGCCCCTCGGCATTTTTGTGAAGCGCTTCGGTGCGCGTTTCGGCCATCCCGGTTCCTCCAATACCAGAACAATACCAAAAAAATACCACTTGTCCACACGCATTAACGAATTCGCTGGTCGGAAATCGCTGAGCCGACGAGATACGCAGATTTTCCAATAAAATACGGCTTAATCTTTTTGAAACGGAAATTAACCCTTGGCTATTGGTATTTTATTGGTATTGTCCGCCTGGAGGAGAAATCACGTGAATTTCGTGCTCGGAATCGATGGCGGCGGCACCAGCTGCAGGGCCGCCCTGGCAACGGCGGACGGCATGGTGATCGGCCGCGCCAAAAGCGGCGCCGCCAACATCCGCACCGACCTGACCGGCGCCCGCTCGAACATCGTCGAGGCCGCGCGGCAGGCGTTCCTCGCCGCCGGGCAGGATGCGGAATTGATCCCGCGAACTCCCGCAATTCTCGGCCTTGCCGGCGCCAATGTCGGCACCTACCGTCAGCAGCTCGAAGCGATCCTGCCGTTCAGCATCAGCCGCGTCGAGACCGACGCCGAGATCGCACTGGAAGGCGCTGTCGGCTCCGGCGACGGCGCCATGGCGATCCTCGGCACCGGCACCGCCTATATGGCGCGCAGACAAGGCAAATCGCGCGCCATCGGCGGCTGGGGCTTCCAGGTTGGCGACCAGGGCAGCGGCGCCCGTATCGGCCGCGACCTGCTCGAACAGACACTGCTTGCCTATGACGGCGTCCGCGAAGGTTCGCCGCTGACGCAGAGCATGCTGGCCGTGTTCCGCAACAACCCGGAGGACGTCGTCGAATTCACCACCAATGCCAAGCCGGGCGACTTCGGCGGCTTCGCACCCAAGGTGTTCGAGCATGCCGAGAAGGGCGACAGCGTCGCCAACTGGATCCTCGACAGGGTGGTCGCCGATGTCGAAGCCTCGCTCGGCGCGCTCGACCTTGCTGACGACGCGCCGCTGTGCCTGCTCGGCGGGCTGGCGCCGCTCTACGCGCCGCGCCTGTCTGCCCGCTACCGGGCGCTGCTGAAGCCGCCGCTCGACGACGCACTGGGCGGCGCGGTGCAGATGGCGGTTCGCCTTTTCGCCGGACACGCGGAGGCAACTCGATGAGCGACGCCGCCGACCAGATCTTCGCCACGCTCAAACATCAGGCGCAAAGCGGCGCGCCGCTTTATCTGCAGCTTCGCAAGAGCATCGAGGACGCGGTCAATCGCGGCCTGATCGGGCCGGGCGACGCGCTGCCTTCCGAGCGCGACATCGCCACCAAGGCCGATATTTCGCGGGTCACCGTGCGCAAGGCGGTGCAGGACCTCGTCAAGGGCGGCATCCTGGTGCAGCGCCACGGCTCCGGCACTTTCGTGGCGCCGCGCATGGAGCGTGTCGAACAGTCGCTGTCGCGGCTGACCTCGTTCACCGAAGACATGGCGCGGCGCGGCATGGCTGTGCGTTCGGCATGGCTCGACCGCGGCCTTTACGCACCTTCGCCCGACGAGATGATGGTGCTCGGCCTGTCCTCGAGCGAACTGGTGGCGCGCGTGGCGCGCCTGCGCATCGCCAACGACACGCCGCTGGCGATCGAGCGCGCCTCGCTGTCGGCCAGCGTGTTGCCCGATCCGGCTGATATAGGCTCCTCGCTCTATGCGGCGCTGGAATTGACCGGCAACCGGCCGGTGCGGGCGGTGCAGCGCATTTCCGCCGCCAATCTCGGCGACAGCGACGCGCGCCTGCTCGAAGTGCCGCCAGGCATTGCCGGCCTGCACATCGAACGCATTTCCTATCTGGCGAGCGGCAAGGTGATCGAATTCACCCGCTCCATCTACCGGGGCGACGCCTATGATTTCGTCGCCGAACTGCGGCTGACAGGGCCGAGCGAAGAGGGCCGACCATGAGCACGACAGAAATGACCCATATGCGGCGCGAGATCGAGGAGGTCCCGCAAGCGGTCGCCCGCCTGCTCGACGGCTCCGGCGCCGTGCTGACCGAGGCCGGGCGCGGCATCCGCGAACGCGACCCGCAGTTTGTCGTCACCGTGGCGCGCGGCTCGTCTGACCATGCCGCCACCTTCATGAAATATGCCGTCGAACTGACCGCCGGCCTCGCCGTCGCATCGGTCGGACCGTCCATCGCCTCGATTTACGGCCGCAAGCTCAGGCTCGCCGGCTCGGCCTGCCTGGCGATCTCGCAGTCGGGCAAGAGCCCCGACATCGTCGCCATGGCCGAGACGGCACGGGCCGGCGGCGCGCTGACCATCGCCATCACCAACACCGCCGATTCGCCGCTGGCGCGTGCTTCGGACTATGCAATCGATATCCTGGCCGGCCCCGAGCGCAGCGTGGCGGCCACCAAGACCTTCATCAATTCGGCCGTCGCCGGCCTCGCTCTGATGGCGCACGCCACCGGTGACGAAGCGCTGCTGGTGGCACTGGCCGGCTTGCCGGAGCATTTCCGCAAGGCGATCGCCTGCGACTGGATGAGCGTGCTGTCTGAGACGATCGAGAAACAGAAATCGCTGTTCATTCTCGGCCGCGGCCCGTCGGCGGCGATGGCCAATGAGGCGGCACTGAAGTTCAAGGAGACCTGCGGCATTCATGCGGAGGCCTACAGCGCCGCCGAAGTCATGCATGGCCCGCTGGCGCTGATCGGCCCCGATTTTCCGGTGTTGGCGCTGGCCGCGCGCGATGCGTCCGAACCGTCCATCGCCGAGGCCGCCGACAGCCTGGCGGCCAAGGGAGCGCCGGTGTTCGTCACCTCGGCACTAGGCAAACGCGCCGTGCGCCTGCCTCATGTCGCCACCGGCCATCCCCTGACCGACCCGCTGACGCTGATTGTGTCCTTCTACATGTTCGTCGAGGCCTTTGCCCGCCACCGCGGTCTTGATCCGGATACGCCGCGCAACCTTCGCAAGGTAACGGAGACAGTATGAGCGGCCGCTTTGCCCTGACCGGCGCCCGGATTTTCGACGGCGACGACTGGCATGAAGGCCACGCGCTTGTCGTGCGCGACGGTCTCGTCGAGGCCATTTTGCCCGCCGGCGCCATCGCCTCGGATATCCGCGTCGTCGACACCGGCGGCGGCGTGCTGACGCCGGGCTTCGTCGACCTGCAGGTCAATGGCGGTGGCGGCGTCATGCTCAATGACCACCCCGATGTCGCTTCGATCGAGACCATCTGCCGCGCACATGCGCCCTTCGGCACGACGGCGCTGCTGCCGACTCTGATCACCGACACATCAGACATCACCGCCGCCGCTGTCGCCGCCGGCGAGGCAGCGGCGCGCCAGAAGGTGCCTGGGTTTCTCGGACTGCATCTCGAAGGCCCGCATCTGTCGGTCGCCCGCAAGGGCGCACATGATCCGGCGCTGATCCGGCCGATGACGGACGCCGACCAGGCGATGCTGATCGCCGCGCGGCAAAAACTACCGGTGCTGCTCACCACCATTGCCCCGGAATCCGTCGAGCCGGCGCGCGTCGCGGCACTCGCCAAGGCCGGCATCATCGTCAGCCTTGGCCATTCCGATACCGGCTATGCCGCCGCCAGCGCCTTTGCAGAGGCCGGCGCCTCGATGGTCACCCATCTGTTCAACGCGATGAGCCAGATCGGCAATCGCGAACCTGGACTGGCGGGGGCTGCCATCGACATCGGCAGCTTGTCCGCCGGTCTCATCGCCGACGGCATCCATGTCGACCCGGCCACGATCAAGATCGCGCTGCGCGCAAAGCAAGGTCCCGGCAAAATCGTGCTGGTCACCGACGCCATGGCGACAATCGGCACCGACATGACGTCGTTCACACTCAACGGCCGCACCATCTATCGAAGGGATGGCAGCCTGAGGCTCGCCGACGGAACGCTGGCGGGCGCCGATCTCGATATGATCTCGGCCGTTCGTTTCATCCACCGCGTCGTCGGGGTCGAGCTTTCCGAGGCCTTGCGCATGGCCTCGCTCTATCCGGCGCAAGCAATCGGCCAGTCGCACCGGCTGGGCCGATTCGCCAACGGCACGGCCGCGGACATGGTCGCGCTGTCGGACGATCTCGACACGAAGGGCGTCTGGATCGGCGGCGAAAAGGTTTTTGCGGCCGGTTCCGCCACTGCGTTGATTTCAGGTTCAAGTCGGCTGACGTCATGAAACCTTTTGATTTTGAGGTCGTTGTCGGAGCGTATGTCCGAGGCGAAACCCAAATTGAAACAGGCCGACGGCATCAAACCGCGCGATGCCTTGAAGCCGCGACAGCAAGCGCCGCGTGACCAGAGGCCACGCCACGAGGAGTTGCGCGAAAAAAAGCCGTCGGCCGCCGAAGCTGCCCCCGAGGTCGACGGCCAGCCGGGACCGCCACCGGAGGCTGTCGAGCCCGATCCGCAACTGACGCTCGAAGAGGCCGAGCAGGCGCGCAAGAAATATCTGCTGCGGCGTTTCTGGATCAGCGCGCGCGGTTACTGGAGCCGGCGCGGCGACCGGCTCGCCTGGCCGTTCACGATCGGGGTGTTGCTTCTAATCTGCATCAATATCGGCTTCCAGTATGGCATCAATGTCTGGAACCGCTCGATGTTCGATGCGCTCGAGCAGCGCAACGCCCGCAGCGTCTACTTCCTCAGCGCGCTATTCGTACCGCTGGTGATCTGCAGCGGCAGCCTTGTCGTCGCGCAGGTTTACCTGCGCATGACGATCCAGCGCCGCTGGCGTTCCTGGCTGACCACCGCGGTCATTGCGCGCTGGCTGGCAAGCGGTCGCTACTACCAATTGAACCTCGTCGGCGGCGACCACCAGAACCCCGAGGCCCGCATGACCGAGGATTTGCGCATCGCCACCGAGTCGCCGGTCGATTTCATCGCCGGCGTCCTCAACGCGTTCCTGTCGGCCTCGACCTTCATCGTCGTGCTGTGGACCATCGGCGGCGCGCTCACCCTGCCGATCGGCAGCGAGAGCATTACCATTCCCGGCTTCCTAGTCATCACCGCGATGATCTATGCCGCCATCACCTCGACCTCGATGGTGGTCATCGGCCGCCATTTCGTCCGGCTCTCCGAGCAGAAGAACCAGGCGGAAGCCGAATTGCGCTACACGCTGACGCGCGTGCGCGAAAACGGCGAGAGCATCGCCTTGCTGGGCGGCGAGGAGGAGGAGCGCAGCGGCATCGACAGGAATTTCGGCCATGTGCTCAGGCAATGGGCGCTGCTGACGGGCCAGCACATGCGCACGGCGGCGGTGTCGCAGGGATCGAGCCTGTTTGCGCCGGTCGTGCCGATCCTGCTGTGCGCGCCAAAATTCCTCGAAGGCTCGATGACGCTTGGCGAGGTGATGCAGGCAGCGTCTGCCTTTGGCATTGTGCAAGGCGCGTTCGGATGGCTGGTCGACAACTACCCGCGTCTTGCCGACTGGAACGCCTCGGCGCGGCGCATCGCCTCGCTGATGATGTCGCTCGACGGGCTCGAGCGTGCGGAGCAGAGCGACGCGCTCGGACGCATCCAGCACGGCAAAACCGAAGACGGTGCGATGCTCAGCCTCGACGATCTCTCCGTCACGCTCGACGACGGCACCTCCGTGGTCAAGGAAACCGAGGTTGCGATCGAACCGGGTGAGCGCGTGCTGGTGGCCGGCGAATCCGGCTCGGGCAAGTCGACGCTGGTGCGGGCCGTTGCTGGCCTGTGGCCATGGGGCGGCGGCAGCGTCAATTTCCACGCCGACAGGCGACTGTTCATGCTGCCGCAACGCCCCTACATCCCCTCGGGCACGCTTCGCCGCGCGGTCGCCTATCCCGCGGCGGCGGACAAGTGGACGATCAAACAGATCAAGGCCGCCCTCGACAAGGTCGGCCTTGCCTATCTTGCCGAAAGGATCAAGGAAGAAGCGCCATGGGACCAGACGCTGTCGGGCGGCGAAAAGCAGCGCCTCGCCTTCGCGCGCCTGCTGCTGCACCGCCCCGATATCGTCGTGCTGGATGAAGCAACCTCGGCGCTCGACGAGAAGAGCCAGGACACCATGATGGCGACGGTGATCCGCGAATTGCCTGATGTCACCATCATCAGCGTGGCGCACCGGGCCGAGCTGGAAGCCTTCCACAGCCGCAAGATCACCCTCGAACGGCGCGAGGGCGGCGCCAAGCTTGTCAGCGACATCAATCTCGCCCCACGCAAGCGCAACCTGCTGAAGCGCGCCTTGTGGGGTTCCGGCAGCCGGGCCGAAAGGCCGCGCAAGGAGTAAGGCGCCCCTGCCCCAGCGCAACTATGATGCGTATATGTCCTTGTAGGTGTCGCGCAGCAGGTTCTTCTGTACCTTGCCCATGGTGTTGCGCGGCAGTTCATCGACGAAGATCACCCGCTTCGGGTGCTTGTATTTCGCCACCCGCCCGGCGATGGCGCCGAGAATTTCGGCATCGGTGATCGGCGATGACGGCGCACGCACGACGACGGCGGTGACGCCTTCGCCGCAATCCGGATGGGCAACGCCGATGACGGCGCTTTCGCTAACCCCGTCGAGCGCGTCGATCTCGCTTTCGAGTTCCTTCGGATAGATATTGTAGCCGCCCGATATGATCAGGTCCTTGCCGCGGCCGACAATGTGGACGTAGCCGTCGGCGTCGACCATACCGAGATCGCCGGTGATGAAAAAACCGTCGGCGCGGAATTCCGCCTTGGTCTTCTCCGGCATACGCCAATAGCCGCCGAAGACGTTGGGGCCTTTGACCTCGATCATGCCGACCTCACCCTGCGCAAGTGCTGCGCCGCTGTCGGGATCGGCGATGCGAAGCGTGACGCCGGGCAAGGGGAACCCGACCGTACCGGCGCGCCGCTCGCCCTCATAGGGGTTCGAGGTGTTCATGTTGGTCTCGGTCATGCCGTAGCGTTCGAGGATCGCGTGGCCGGTGCGCTCGCGCCAGGCCTTGTGCGTCTCGGCCAAAAGCGGCGCCGAGCCGGAAATGAACACACGGATGTTTTTTGCCGCCTCATGGGCCAGCCCATCCTGCTGCAGCAGGCGCACGTAGAAGGTCGGCACGCCCATCAGGGCCGTGGCACGCGGCATCAGCGAGACGATGCGGGCCGGATCGAACTTCTGCTCGAACAGCATCGAGGCGCCGGCCATCAGGACGACATTGGTGGCGACGAACAGGCCGTGCGTGTGGAAGATCGGCAATGCGTGGATCAGCACGTCGTCTCCAGTGAAACGCCAGTGCTCGACCAGCACGCGCGCGTTCGAAGCAAGGTTCTCGTGGCTGAGCATGGCGCCTTTCGAACGGCCGGTGGTTCCCGACGTGTAGAGGATTGCCGCGAGGTCATCCGACCCGCGCGCCACGTCATGAAAATCCGTCGGCAGCCGCGAGGCCTGGTCGGTCAGCGATCCCCGGCCGTCGCGGCCGAGCGTGACGGTGACGGCGCCCGTCTTTTCCGCCAGCGCGCCGATATCGGCCGCTCTTGCCGGATCGCAGACGACCAGGCGTGGTTCCGCGTCGCCGAAGAAATACTCCAGCTCGGCCAGCGTATAGGCGGTGTTGAGCGGCAGGAAGACGGCGCCGGCTCGCAAGCAGGCGAGATAGAGCATGACCGCTTCCGGGCTCTTCTCGACCTGCACGGCAATGCGGTCACCGGGTTCGACATCCAGTTGCAAGAGCGCATGCGCAAGCTGCGCAGAGCGGGCCAGCATATCGCCATAGGTGAGCAAGCGGCCATCATCGGTCTCCATCAGCAAGCGCGCTGGCGCCGGCATCCGGGACCGGAACGCATCGAACAGATGATTGCTCATGAAGACTTCCTGGGGTGCTACGGCGCTGAGCATGCGCCTGTCGCGGCATGCCTCGGCGGCGAGAGTTCGCGGTTCTTGGCCGCGCCGTCAAGCCCGCCGACAGCAGTTCACGCCAGCCGCTCTCCACGCAGGCTGAGCGCAAGAAACGAGCGCAAGAGACCCGCCAGGAAACGACTGCTATCGCCGAGCGCGTTTGCCGGCGAGTTCCTTCGTTTCGTCGTCCTGCTCGAAGCGCTTCATGCACATGGCGGCAGTCAACCGGTAGTGGTTGAGCAGTGCCTCGACGGCACCGTCGGCATTGCCGTCCAGGGCACATTCGGCGATCAGGCGATGCTCGCCGAAATCGTCGCGCTGGACGCCTTCGCCATCATTGGCCATTTGCCGGTAGCGATAGGCGTGATCGGAGAGCTGGTCGCAAAACCCCACCAGCCATTGCGACCGGCAGGCCGAAATCAGCACCCTGTGAAAGATGCGATGCAGCCTCTCCCAATCGGGATTGAGCGAGACGAGGTTCTGCGGCGAAAAACGTGACGCACGGCCCAGGCGATGCAGCGCCAGCACGAGTTGTTCTTCCCATTCGGCGGTGCGGTGGACGATGGATTCGCGAAGCGCCCGCTCCTCGAGCCAGCAGCGGGTGCGCGTCAGCTCTTCGAGTTCCGGCGCACTGACCGGCATGATGAAGAAGCCGCGCTGGTCGTGCCGGCCGAGAAGTCCTTCCGAGGCGAGGCGATTGAGAGCCTCGCGGACAGGTGAGGCGCCGGCCCCATATTTGGAGACAACCCATTCGACCCGCAGTTTGCTCTCGGTTTCAAGGACACCGCCGAGAAGATCGTCCCGCAATTGCTGATAGACCGTACTCGCAAGCGTGCTCTTCGGTCCCGCAACGTCGTCGTTCAGATTGGCAGCTCCGTATGTCATAGCGACTCCTTGTCCCCAAGACTTGGCCTGGGCGATTCGAGTCTGAAAGCATTCGCCGTCTCGTACTTGTACCATACAGCGCGAGCATTCGCCTGCTCAAGCAGAAGATCACGCTATTGTACTTTAGCACGAAGGAATATGCGGCATTCCGGAGCTCAATGCTGTAATTCCGCGCATTTTCACAACCTGTGGAAACTTAACATGTTTTGTATGCACGCAGGAGAATCTGTCTTTCTGTTCTTTTGTATGCGCGCGAGATCAACTGTCTGCTTTGGGCATAGGCCGGCGGACCTTGAGACCGAATCAGGCAACCGCTCAGCCCGATGCCGTTGCGCATCAGATTTTCACAAGCCCCGCCCGGGACCAGAACCTTAGCCGGCATGTCGGGCCGACCGCGGGAACACCGCTGGTCAGCCGGCTGCGTTGTCGGCTGCCGTCCTGATCGCCTGGATGTTCTGACGATAAGCCTCGACGCTGCCGCCTTTGAAGATGGCGGCGCCCGCCACCAGCACGTCGGCGCCGGCAGCGGTGACCAGCGGCGCGGTCTCGGCTGAAACACCGCCGTCGATCTCGATGCGGATCGGCCGGCCGCCGATCAGGGCCTTGACCCGCTTCACCTTGTCGACGACCGCCGGGATGAAGGCCTGGCCGCCGAAGCCCGGATTGACGGTCATGATCAGGATCAGGTCGAGCCGGTCGAGCACGTATTCGACCACGCTTTCCGGCGTCGCCGGATTGAGCGACACACCGGCCTTCTTGCCAAGGTTCCTGATGGTCTGCAGCGAGCGGTCGAGATGCGGGCCGGCCTCGGCATGGACGGTCAAACCGTCGCAGCCGGCCTCGGCGAAAGCGGCCAGATAGGGGTCGGCCGGGGCAATCATCAGATGGCAGTCGAAGAAGGCCTTGGTGCGGTTGCGGATCGCCTTGATCACCGGCGGGCCAAAGGTGATGTTGGGCACGAAATGCCCGTCCATCACATCGAGATGGATCCAGTCGGCGCCTGCCGCCGCCACCGCTTCGACCTCATCGCCGAGTTTGGAAAAATCCGACGCCAGCACCGATGGTGCAATCAGGGTCTTTCTGCTCATGGGTGCGGCCTTTCCGAGTGTCCTTCTCGTTCGGCCACCCTATCGACTGCCTAATGCGCCACAGCCGACTTGTCGAGGGTGCAGGCGCGGGCACCGCGCAGGCTGACGTGCCAGCATCCCCGATCACGTGCGGCCAATTCCCGCTTGCCCCCACAGCTACGAAGAAAAACCCGCCGAATTGCTCCGGCGGGTTTCTGGTTTCGTGTCGAGCAGTGGTTATTGCTGCTGGAGTTTCAGGATTCTGTCTGGAACCGGATCCTGTTGCTGTTCGACCTGCGGCCTGCGCCGTGGCAATACCTGCTGCAGCAGCAGGCCGGGGTTGAGCTCCAGCGACGGTTGTCCGCGGACGGGCCGGCAGTTCGGATAGCGCCCGATCGTGCCTTCCGGGCAGCGCCGCCTGATGATCGGCTGGCATTGGCCATTGATCATCTGCGAGCCCGGTGCGCATTCCACCTCCTGTCTGGGCTTGCGGCATGCGCCGTTGATCACCTGCGTCCCACGCGGACAGACACACTCGCCACGCTTGTTGTGGACCTGGCCGCGTATGTCGCATTGCTCTTGCGTCGGCTGCTTGCGCCGGCAGGCATTGCCCCGCACCTCGGTACCCCTCGGGCAGACACAATTGCCGTTGGTGTCGTGGACCTGACCACGGATGGTGCACTGGTCAGGCTTTGGCCGGATCGGACGACAGGCGCCGTTGCGCACCTCGGTCCCTCTCGGGCAGACGCAGTCTCCATCCGCGTCGTGAACCTGACCACGGATCGTGCACTGCTCAGGCTTTGGCTGGATCGGGCGGCAGGCATTGCCCCTGATCTCGGTTCCCCTGGGGCAGACACAATCGCCATCCGCATTGTGGACCTGGCCACGGATGGTGCACTGCTCGGGCTTGTCGGTCCTGACACATCTGCCGTTCTCGAGCCCGGTTCCGCGTGGGCAGACGCAACGGCCGTCCTCGGTGCGGATCTGGCCTTCGAGCAGCACACAGCGCTTCGGCTGTTCCGGCTTCGGCACGATACCACCGCCCGGCGAGCACTGGCCGTTGCGGTAGGTGGTGCCTTCCGGGCAAACGCAGCGGCCGGCATCGTTCATGACGAAGCCTTGCGAGCATTCCTTCTTCGTCTCCTGGCCAATGGTGAAGGGATGGCAGGCATAGGCCTTGCCGCGATCGCCCTCGATGTTGGCCTGGTCGTCGGAAAGCACGTCGCCACCGCCTTGCACCCGTGTGTCGGGAGAGAGCACGCCGACGCAGTTCTGGCCGCTGACATTGCCCTGCAGATTGGCCAGGCGACCGTCGTCGGGAATGACCACGGTGACATGGTGCACCCGGCTTTCGCCGGCGCCGAGCGACAAATTGGCAATGCAGGATAGTGGCAAGATTGCCGGTTCCGGCGAACAGCCAAAGGGCGGATCGATCGACGTGATCTCAACGCCTTCCAGCCTGCCGAGACCCTCCACGCCGATCGCATCGCCAATGCGGACCGGCCCGGAGAAGGGGGTCGTTCCGTCATTGGTGATGGTGATCTCGAACGAACAGGGTTGGCCGAGCCTGCATTCACGGTCGCCGGTCTTTTCGACACGGATGGTCGAAGAACCGCCGCCCTTGGCGCAGGCCTGGCCAAAGGGATAGACGACGTCGTCGCCCGGTGCCGGCCCATAGGAGCCGCGCGCGCAGTTTTCGAACGCGCCATTGGCCGAGACCGTCACGTCGAAGTGGCGGCTGGTTCCAGGTACCATGACGGCACCGGGAATCTGGCACGACAGCGCGTTGGCCGGAACCGGTCCACACGCCCATTCCGCACCGTCAGGGGTGACGGTTTGGATCTGGACAGGCGCGCCGCCGGCAACCAGCGTGGCGGCATCGTTGACCCGCACCGGGCCGGTGGGGGCAGCGGTGCCAAGGCTGATGACGGTGATGCGGCAAGAGATGACCGCAGCGCCGGCGAGCGAGCCGTTGCACACCTTGGTGATGCGCAAGGTCGGCTTGCCGCCATTGGGATGACGGAAGCGTTCCTTTGCGCAGGCCTTGTTGTTGGTGAGATCGTTTTCACCGGGGATGGGCTTCACCGTCGCGCAATTCTCGACAGTGTCCGACTGGTAGCCGGCCGGCATGACCGCCTTGACGACGATCGGCGTCGAGCCGCCCGGAGGCAGCGAGATGCCCGCATTGTCGCAGCGGAACAGCCCGGGGCCGGTTGGTGCGCAGGTCCATGGCGGGCTCGGGCCGAAGGTCGAGGAGGCTGGCGCGCCGCCGGGATAATTGTCGATGACCGTCAGCGGTCCATTGTAGGTGGCGCTGCCGTTGTTGATGATGTCGATCACGAAGTAGCAGATGCCGTCGGCCGTGCAGACCGGGATACGGGCACGCTTCTTCAGGATCAGGTCGACCTTCTTTTCGACCGGCGGCCGGCAGTCGCGGTCACGGTCGCCACGTCGGCAGACCGGGATCGAGGCACAGCCGCGGTCGTTCGACTGGCTGCCGAACAGTGGCTTGTCGCTGGCGCCGTAATTATAGGTGGCGCAGTTGCGCAAGACGCTGCCTTGCCAGCCTCCGGCCGGCTTGAAGCCGAGCTTGAGGTCGACGGAGGCCCCCGGATTGAGCGTGGTCACCGGATGGGTGCAAATCATAGGGGTGGTGCCGGGTACGCAGACCCAGGGCGGATTGGGCCCTGAATCGAGCGTCGAGCCGGCCGGCAGCGTCACCTCGTCGAGCACGATCTTGCCGTGGTAGGCACCGGTGCCGACATTGGTGACCCTGATGGTGAAGTCGCAGCCGCCGCCCATCGTGCAACGCGTCACGTCGGCGCGTTTCTCGACCTTGAGGTCGGGCTCCTTGTCTTTGGGCGGGCACCTCTGGTCACGCGGGATGACGATGTCGATGGTCTGCGTGCAGCACAGGCCCCAGCCTTCCTTCGGACCGGCATAGGTTTCGATGCCGGTGACGATGAGGTGGATGACGTCGCCGGGCGATGCGCCGACGATCTTCCAGTTGAGCACACCGCCGCCCGCCGGCACCAGTTGCGTGTCGGGGATGATGGTGATGCCGGGCGTGGTCGTCGAAACCTGCACCCATTTGCCGCCCATCTCCGGGCCGACCGGCATGTGGTAGATGAAGGCACCGCCGCCGAGCACGCAGTCGACGGTGCCGCGCTCCACCTTGAAGCATTCCTTGCCGGGAGGTGGCGGCGGCGGGTTGCACTTGGTGACGTCGATCTTGATCGAGGTCTTCACGCCGGTCTTGAAGTCGCCGTCGTCGGGCTTGCTCGGATCCTGCGACGGGATGATGGTCCCGGTGCCCGGTCCGGCGGTCACCTTGATCATCCCCTGGTTGTCGACGATCGTCGGCGCGGGAAATGCCGCATGATCGATCTTGGCCGTGATCTTGACGTTGATGACGCGCTCGTTGGGAGCGCCGGCGCCGTCGAGATCTGAAGTGGAGATGCGGAAGTCTGAAACAACAGCGGTATCATTGGGACCCGCCGAGGTGCTGATCGTCGCGCCCGGCAGTGGTCCGCCGGATGAATCCGTGCCGTCGCCGGACACATTGACGTTGACGATCTCAAGGCCGTGCGGAAGCTGGTCCTTGAAGTCGACCCGGACCTTCTTCAGCCTGGCCTCAAGGCTTGGGTCGGCAAGGCCCTGCGGATCCCCGCGCAGGCCGAAGCTCAGCGAATAGACGACGTAGTCGCAGCCTCGTTGAGTGCCTTTCTTGGTGAAGAAGGGCACGACCCGGTCGGGCCTCGGAGTGATGACGCGCGAACTGTCGAGATCGAGCTTCAGCTCCGGGGTGATCGGGGCAGCGCCTTCCGCAAAGCCTTGCACCGGGGTTAGCATGGCGACCGCGATACCGGCCGCCATCAGCCAGCGCGCGCCGCGCCTGGCGTATGACAGGGGTTTCATGATCGTCTCCACGATGGTTTCTTGAGTGTTGGTTGCGAATGGGGAGAGTGCGAGATTTTTCATCTTCCCCTCCTCAACGTTCGCAGCTGACGGCTGGGGTTCGGAGCGGCAAGATCATCTTGCAGCAAGGGTAGTAGCCACCCTTGTCCTTGTCGGACTTCCTGTAGAAGCAAAGTCCAACATCCACTCTGTCGCCCGGATAGTGGCCGGTAATGTCGATCGTGTAAGGCTGGCCGGGCGCATGCGACTGGGATGATGTCACCCCGACGCCTGGCGTCCTGGACTTTGTCTCATTCGAAGGTTGGGCCTTTATCGAATCGCCGCCGAAGCCGGCACGGTCATGGAGATAGAGATCGGCCTGGAGGCCGCGAGGCGTACAGTAATACCTGATATCCTCGACATCGATGCACGGAGGCAGATTGCCGGGCGGTGGGAAGTCCGGCGGGTAGAAGGGGGGCAGGTAGCCGCCCGGGATTTCTTCATAATAGCCGGCGCGGCCCTCGCAAGGATGCCAGACGGCAACGTCGCCGACATGACCCTCGACCTCCGGGTCTTCGAAATAGCCGTCGAAGTCGACGAACCAGGAGCCGAAGGGCGGCACATTGGCCGGCTTGACCAGCTCTTTCGGCGTGATCTGCACGCCGTGCACGGCCAGCGGCCCGCCGGCGGCGAGCTGCTCGGCGAGAGCCGGATCGTCGCGCAGCTTGTCGCCGGTGTTGACCAGCGTCTGCGTGCAGACCGAGGTGTCGAGATTGCCGTCGGAATCATAGCCATACTGCAGGTCGAGACCGCCGGCCGACTGCCGGTTGCCCTGCGGGAAGCCGACCGCATATTCCTGCGGCACTTCGACCCAGACCGATTCCGTTTCCGGATCGTCCGGGTTCTCTCTGAAGTAGCGGATGACCTCGCCCTTGCCGGAATCGGCGAACTGGCTGTAATCGTAGCGGTTCTCGACCGGGCCGCGCTGGGCCAGGTACATGAAGCCGGTGTTGTCGAAGGCGATGTCGGTGACGGCGTAGTCCTTTTCGGCCTTGACCGTCAGCTCCCAGCGCGGGTCGCCGGCAAAACTGCCGTCGCGGGCAATGCCCACCGACCAGATTTCCGACTTTTCGCCGACCGAGTAGTAGAGCCGGCCGCCATGGTAGGAGACGCCCCAGACGCGGCGCTCGTCCTGCGTGTAGCCCCAGCTGTCGGGGTCTTCGCTGTCGAAGGCGGCGCCCTGTATGTCCATCACCGAACCATCGTCGGCGATCGGAGCTAGCCCATGCGCCGGGCGCCCGGCAACGCCGTGGTCGAAGCTGTCGATCAGCGCGCCGGTGGCGTCGATGCGATGGACTAGGCCGGTATCGAGGTCGGAGGCGAAGAACTGGCGGTGAGTGGCGTCAAAAGTGAGATTGCCGATGCCGGGACCGCTGTTGGTGTCGATGTCGGCGAATTTGGAGACCTGGCCGGTGATGCCGTCGATCTTCCAGATGGTGCCCGGCCCGCCACCGTTTTCGGTGCCGAACTGGCCGTCCATGAAGGTGGCGCCGGCCGCGCCGCGGCGCTGCCGCTCGGGGCGGCCGTCATCGTCGGCGTCCAGGGTGACGATGCGGATGCCGTGCAGCGAGGTGGCGCCGGCATAGAGATTGGGAATGCCCGATGGAACGCCGTCGCGCACGCCGTCATCATAGGTGACGCCGAACACCTGGCCGATCTGCTCCGCCGTCACCTCGAGGGGCGGCGGGGTGTTGACCAGTTGCCCGGAGGCCGGGCCGCCCAGATGCGAGACGTCGAACACGCGCAAGGTGGCGCGCGTGGTGTCGATGAAGGTTTCGTCGACCGGATCGACGCCGGGCGGCAGGCCCCCTTTTTCGGAATCAGGAGGGTCGAAATTGGGAATGATGGTGCCGGAAAATCCGGTCACCGCCATCGAACCGGGATAGATGATCCGGGTTTCCTGCGCCTGCGCGGCGCCCAGCCACAGGCCGAGTGCCAGCGCCAGCAACCCGCCTGGATGCACAGCGCGGCGCAAGCCGCCATCAAGAGACGACACGAACGAGCCGCGGATGCGAGACATGACACTACCCCCCGTAGTCGACGGGAGAACGTCGGGTCTGGCCGCGCAAATCAGGGCAAGGCGCGGCGGTCCGGCTCGTTCTTCCCTGATCGAATTGTCTGCTTTCCTCAAAATCACGATACGCCTGCTCTTACGCAGGGTCAACGGAATCAGCGGGAAGCCCAGCGCATCGACCTCGTCCCGAAGGCGTTGGTCGCGCCGAGCTCCTGTTGTTCCCGGAGACCGCAGAGCCTCTGGGTTATTGGTCATGGGGGCTTCCTTTCCGGGCCGCACCATGCGGCACCTGGAGATCAGTCGCGGGCGGAGGTGGAAAGGTTCATGGAAGCCTTGCGCAGAATGCTTGCGCGCGATGCCGCCTGTTCTTATATACGCGCCAAGCCGTTCGGCGCCGGAATGCCGGTTGCCGGAACGGGATTTCTTGTGAACAGGGGCTTTCGTCGGAACGCCTGTACGGGTCCTGAGAGCCTGCTTAGCGGAGAGACTAGAAAAATGGCAAAAGTAATCGGTATCGATCTCGGCACCACCAACTCCTGCATCGCCATCATGGATGGCAAGGAGCCGAAGGTAATCGAGAATGCGGAAGGCGCGCGCACGACGCCTTCCATCGTCGCCATCTCGGGCGACGACGAACGTCTGGTCGGCCAGCCGGCCAAGCGCCAGGCGGTCACCAATCCTGAAAACACCATCTTCGCGGTCAAGCGCCTGATCGGCCGCCGCTATGACGATCCGGTGACGGAGAAGGACAAGAAGCTTGTCCCCTACAAGATCGTCAAGGGCGACAATGGCGATGCCTGGGTCGAGGCCGGCGGCAGGAAGCAGTCGCCCTCGCAGATTTCGGCCATGATCCTGCAGAAGATGAAGGAGACGGCGGAAGCCTATCTCGGCGAAAAGGTCGAGAAGGCGGTCATCACCGTTCCAGCCTATTTCAACGACGCCCAGCGCCAGGCGACCAAGGACGCCGGCAAGATCGCCGGCCTCGAAGTGCTGCGCATCATCAACGAGCCGACCGCGGCAGCGCTTGCCTATGGCCTCGACAAGAAGGAAGGCAAGACCATTGCCGTCTATGACCTTGGCGGCGGCACGTTCGATATTTCGGTGCTCGAAATCGGCGACGGCGTGTTCGAGGTCAAGTCGACCAATGGCGACACCTTCCTCGGCGGCGAGGATTTCGACATGCGCCTGGTCGAATACCTGGCGGCCGAGTTCAAGAAGGAACAGGGTATCGACCTGAAGAACGACAAGCTTGCCCTGCAGCGCCTCAAGGAGGCGGCTGAAAAGGCCAAGATCGAGCTGTCGTCGACCACCCAGACCGAGATCAACCTGCCCTTCATCACCGCCGACGCGACCGGGCCGAAGCACCTGACGCTGAAGCTGACGCGCGCCAAGTTCGAGCAGCTGGTCGACGACCTGGTCCAGCGCACGATTGCCCCTTGCAAGGCGGCGCTCAAGGATGCCGGCCTGAAGGCCGGCGAGATCGACGAAGTCGTCCTGGTCGGCGGCATGACCCGCATGCCCAAGATCCAGGAGATCGTGAAGCAGTTCTTCGGCAAGGAGCCGCACAAGGGCGTCAATCCGGATGAAGTCGTTGCTCTCGGCGCCGCCATCCAGGCCGGCGTGCTGCAGGGCGACGTCAAGGACGTGCTGTTGCTCGACGTGACGCCGCTGTCGCTCGGCATCGAGACGCTGGGTGGCGTGTTCACCCGCCTGATCGAGCGCAACACGACGATCCCGACCAAGAAGAGTCAGGTGTTCTCGACGGCCGAGGACTCACAGTCGGCCGTGACCATCCGGGTCTTCCAGGGTGAGCGTGAAATGGCCGCCGACAACAAGGCGCTCGGCCAGTTCGACCTGGTCGGCATTCCGCCGGCGCCGCGCGGCGTGCCGCAGATCGAGGTCACCTTCGATATCGACGCCAACGGCATCGTCAACGTTTCGGCCAAGGACAAGGGCACCGGCAAGGAGCACCAGATCCGCATCCAGGCATCGGGCGGTCTTTCGGACGCCGACATCGAGAAGATGGTCAAGGACGCCGAGGCCAATGCCGAGACCGACAAGAAGCGGCGTGCGCTGGTCGAGGCCCGCAACCAGGCCGAAGCGCTGCTGCATTCCTCGGAGAAGTCACTGAAGGAATATGGCGACAAGGTTTCGGAAGGCGAGCGCACGGCGATCTCCGACGCGATCGCGGCGCTTAAGACCGCGACCGAAGGCGACGACCCGGCCGACATCGAAGCCAAGAGCCAGGCGCTTGCCGAGGCTTCGATGAAGCTTGGCCAGGCCATGTACGAGGCTTCGCAGAAGGAAGCGGCGGAAGCCGACGCCAAGGCGGACGCCGCCAAGGACAGTGACGTTGTGGACGCCGATTTCGAGGAAATCGACGAGGACGACGACAAGAAGAAGTCGGCCTGAACCGTTTGACGGCAAGATAAAGCGAAAAGCCCGGCGAAGGCCGGGCTTTTTGCAACCCCTTGCAGAAAAACAGCGGGCCTTGCTGAAAAAATGCAGGCAAAGCCGCGTCGACACTGGCATCCCCCTTCCATCGCACCTAAATCGAAGCGTCAGTGCCGGCAAGAGACGCAACAATGCTTCAAGACGTTGAGCATCCGGACAGCGGGAAAAAATGAAAGCTGATTTCTACGAGACGCTGGGCGTCCAAAAAGGCGCCGACGAGAAGGAGCTCAAGAGCGCTTTTCGCAAGCTCGCGATGCAGTTCCATCCCGACCGCAACCCCGGCGATCATTCCTGCGAGCACAAGTTCAAGGAAATCAACGAAGCCTACGAGACGCTGAAAGACCCGCAGAAGCGCGCGGCCTATGACCGCTTCGGCCACGCCGCCTTCGAACAGGGCGGCATGAATGGCGGCGCGCAAGGTTTCGGCGCCGGCGGTTTCGCCGATATCTTCGAGGACATTTTCGGCGACATGATGGGCGGGCGCCAGCGCCGCTCGTCGGGCGGCCGCGAGCGCGGCGCCGACCTGCGTTATAACATGGAAATCACCCTGGAAGAGGCTTTTGCCGGCAAGACCGCGCAGATCCGGGTGCCGGCGTCGATCTCCTGCTCCGAATGTTCGGGCAGCGGCGCCAAGCCCGGCACCCAGCCCGTCACCTGCTCGATGTGCAACGGCCACGGCAAGGTGCGCGCCACGCAAGGGTTCTTTTCGATCGAGCGGACCTGCCCGCAATGCCAGGGGCGCGGCCAGACGATCAAGGATCCGTGCCCGAAATGCGCCGGCCAGGGCCGCGTCACCGAGGAGCGTTCGCTGTCGGTCAACATCCCGGCCGGCATCGAGGACGGCACCCGCATCCGCCTTGCCAATGAGGGCGAAGCCGGCCTGCGCGGCGGGCCCTCGGGCGACCTCTATATTTTCCTGGCGGTCAAACCGCACGAGTTCTTTCAGCGCGACGGCGCCGATCTCTATTGCAAGGTGCCGATCTCGATGACCACGGCCGCCCTTGGCGGCTCCTTCGAGGTGACGACGCTGGACGGGACGCAGACCAAGGTCAAGGTGACCGAAGGCACGCAGAACGGGCGCCAGTTCCGCCTCAAGGGCAAGGGCATGCCTGTGCTGCGCCAGCCCAATATCGGCGACCTCTACATCCAGACCGCGGTCGAGACGCCGCAGAACCTCACCCGCCGCCAGCGCGAACTGCTGGAGGAGTTCGAACAGCTCTCCTCGCAGGACAATTCGCCACAATCGAGCGGCTTTTTCGCCCGCATGAAGGATTTCTTCGAGTCGTTCGGCGAACGTTGATGCACTTTGGCCCGCCTAAGCCGATTTGCAACGCGTAAATCCTTGAATCTCGTCACCCCTTGAGACGCGACGAAAATTATCTTATCCACGACATGCGTCCGGCCGCGCCTTGCCTAGCACCGCTCAGGTGCTAAGTAACTTGCGGGGAGCGCTGAGGAGAGCTTGCATGACACGTGGCCCTGGACTGCGGAAGGCGCTTGTCGAAAAGTTCGACGACGAACTCAAATTCTTCAAGGGCTGGATCGACAAGCCGAAGGCGGTTGGTTCGATCGTGCCGACCAGTTCGGTCACCGCGCGCAAGATGGCCTCGATCGTCAATCCTAAATCCGGCCTGCCGGTGCTTGAGGTCGGTCCCGGTACCGGCGTAATCACCCGCGCTATCCTGGCCCAGGGCGTGCGGCCCGAAAACCTCTACGCGGTCGAGTATTCCGCGGATTTCGTTCGTCATCTGCGGCGGCTTTATCCCGGCGTCAACGTCATCGAGGGCGACGCCTTCAACCTCAACGCCACGCTTGGCGACAAGAGCGGGATGATCTTCGATTCCGTCGTTTCCGGCGTGCCGCTGCTCAACTTCCCGGTCGCCCAGCGCATTGCCTATATCGAAAGCCTGCTCGACCGCATCCCGGCCGGACGGCCGATCGTGCAGTTGACCTACGGCCCGATGTCGCCGATCCCGGCCGGCCGTGGCAATTATACGGTCAAGCATTTCGATTTCATCCTCCGCAACATCCCGCCGACCCAGCTGTGGATCTACCGCCGCGAAGCGCATTAATTTCTCGGCGCAGGGTTGTTCGCGGATCGCCAGTGCTCACCGCATACCTTGGCGATGGCGGGAACGTCCCTCGCTTCGTCATCCACGGGCGGAGCAAGGAGCGCAGCGACGCAGCGCAGACCCGAGGATCCATGCCGCGACTTCAAAGCGTCGCTACGATGAAGAGTTCTGCTCCGCTGCATTCCTCGGCCAAGGTCACGGCATGGATCCTCGGGGCTCCGCGACGGAGCTTCGCTCCTGCTCCGCCCGTGGATGACGAAGGTGGGGAGGCTTCGGCCAATCTCCAGCGTGCANCCGCGACGGAGCTTCGCTCCTGCTCCGCCCGTGGATGACGAAGGTGGGGAGGCTTCGGCCAATCTCCAGCGTGCAGACTCAAAGCCGGCTATCCAATCCTCTCCAACCGTCTCGGCAGACGATTCATGGCAACAGGCCCGTCCGGTGTGATCAGGAACTGGTCCTCGAGATTGAAGCTGGCGAGGCGGTCTATGTAGAGCGGGATTTCGAAGGCCAGCACCATGCCGGCTTCGATCACGACATCGCTGTCGGCCGCAATGAACGGCCATTGCTCTGAGAAGACGGACTGGCCGACGCCATGGCCGAAATGGCCGCGGCGGTAGGTACGCAGCCCTTGCCGCGCCAGGCTGTCGGTGGCGACGCGATGCACTTGGGCGAGCGTGGTTCCCGGAACAAGGGATGCCAGCCCGTCGTCAAAGGTCCGCTCGGCGATCGCGTGCAGTTCGGCCTGCTCGGCGGATGGCGGCCCGAAGGTGAAGTTGCGCGACATGTCGGAGGCGTAGCCGCCGACCGTGCAGACCATGTCGCACTTCAGCGGATCGCCCGGCATGGCTTTCGCATCGGTGCTTTTGAGCCGGGCGCCGAGCGTCACATATTCGGCTGTGGCGACCGGATGGGACAGGCCGGCCGCGGCCGTGGCGACGCCTTGCCGATAGAGGGCAATGAGATCGGCCTGACGCATGCCGGCCATGGCATCGACCTGCAGCCGCTCCAGCCCGGCCTCCGACAGGATGATGCCTTGCTGCAGCAGATCGATCTCGCGCGGCGACTTGACGGCCCGCAGCCTGTCGAGCACCGCCGAGCCGTCGACCATCGTGCAGCCCGGCAGCAGCGCCTGCATGGCAGCGAAATCAGCGGCGGGAACAAAATCGAGATCGACGCCGATCGTTGCGCGCTCGAGACCGAACCCGGTCAGGATCTGCTTCAGCTCATGGACGGAATTGGCCAACTCGAATGTAGCGGGCCGGGTAATGGCAGGCGTCCAGCCGGACGAGCCAAAGCCGGCCACTATGCGCCGCGCCAGCCCTTGCGCTGGCCTCGAGGCGTCAAACGTGGCGAATTCGATCCAGATCGGGTGGCTGCGGATGACGGCGTCGGGCAGAGCCAGTTGCAACTGTCCCGCATTGAAATCCGCCACCACCACGCCGATCGGCAGGCCTTGGCGGGCCGGGATGACGACGAAGCCGGCGCCGGCGCGCCGGAACAGTCCCGCCGGGCCGATCGAGGCGCCGGTCGCATAGTGGAAGGCCTCGGGTGCGCACAGCACCAGCGCCGCGATGCCCGCGCGCTTCATCAGTTGCGCCGCGCGCCTGCGATCGACAAAGCCTGTCATGATTTCCCCACTGTTCGAAGCGGCAACGAAGCACTCCGCGCATCGACAATCAAGCCGCTGACAGCAGCTACTTGATCGATTCCAGCTTGGCGACGGCGGCCGTGAAGCCAGCCAGCGACACCGGGATGGTGACCGGCTTGCGGGTGACCGATTCCATGCCGATGTTCAGATTGGTGCCGGACTTCATTGCCTTGATGAGATCCGCCGACAGCGGCGTGGCGGCATAAGCGCCGTTCTGGTCGCTGGTCTGGATGGCAATCGTCGTCTTCTGGCCCTGGTCGATCTGGAAGGAGGCGCCGGACGGCAGGAACAGGCCGTGTGGCAGGGCAAGCAGCATGGCGAGGCTGCCATTGCCGTTGTCGCGGCGCACGGTCACGGTCAGCACGCGCTGCCCGGTCTTGGCCTCGGTCAGGTTCTGCGAAACCTGGCACTGAAGCTCGCTGGTCGCCGAACCGCTGGAGCAGTTCACTGCCCATGGATTGGCATCGGCCGGTTTTGCATTGCTTTCAGCCGGCTTTGGCTGGGCCGGCTTGGCATCTTCGGCAAGGGCTGGGCCGGCGGCCAGACCAAGCCACAGGGCGGTCAGCCCCGCGGCCACGCCAAGTAAATTAGACTTCGCTAAAGTAGCTGTCATGTTATTTTGCCGGACGTCTTGCATGTTTCCTCACCGCGCCCGGTATTCTCCCGAGCACGGCTTGATACAACACCCGCGACTGTTTCGAAAGCTCGACCGGAGGCAAGAAAGCCGGCGAAATTACTGTGACCTTTCGGATACAGCGAACAATTTTACAGGGAGCTTTCAGAAATCGGAGCGCCCGAGACTCGCTATACAATAGAATTCGATTAAGGATTTACACGGGGCGCGTGTAGTCCCCGAAGGACTCGCCAGGGATGGGAACTACCGAGACTTCTCGGCAAGTTGGTGAGATAGCGGCGCGTGGGGAGGATTTCCACGCTCGCGCCGGCTATCGCCGTTCGCGAATCGCCAGGCATCTCTGGAAGACGACGGCGCTGACGACGCTGGCGCTCGGCCTTTCCGGTCCGGCGGCCCATGCCGATCCGAACGGCCTGTGGCAGCCGCAGATCCGCGCTATCATCGGCGCCGACAACAATGGCGGCAACGCCGCGCTCGAAGGTTTCATCCCGCTCAAGCAGACGGCCGAATCCGTGCTGTTCCTGGATGTCCGGGCCAAGCACGATTTCAAGGATGGTTTCGGCCAGGATGTCGGCCTCGGCATTCGCCGCATCGTCAACCCGGACCTGATGATCGGCGGCCACGCCTACCTCAACATCGAGAACTACAACTCCACCCAGTTCACCGCCGCCACGCTGGGCGCCGAGGCGATCACGCCTCATTTCGATGCGCATGTGAACGTCTATCTGCCGATCAAGGGCGATTCAACGGATCACTCGGCCAGCTCGACCCTGTCGATGGTCAGCAACCAGCTGATCGAGCAGATCTCGGTCATCGACCACCGCGACTACGCGGCGTGGGGCATCGAGGGCGAGATCGGTGCGCAGGTGCCGGTCGCCCTGCCCGACAAGCATTCGCTGCGGCTCGACATCGGCGGCTATCATTTCGAGGATCCGCATGGCGACGACGGCAGCGTCACCGGCGCCAAGGCCGGGTTCGAGTATACGATCGGCGATGTCTTCGGCAGCAACACGGAACTGGTCTTCGCCGGCGAGGTCCGCAACGACAATCGCGACGACACCCAGTTCGCCGGCAGTGTGCGGCTGAACATCCCGTTCAATCCTGGCAGCGGCTCGGACAATGCAGACGGGACCGATAGCGGGGCGGAGCCGGTCTATCCGGTCAGCGAAGGCCTTCGCAAGCGCGTCAACGAACGGGTGCGTGGCGACATCGGCGTCCGCGTCCAGTCGCAGACGCTGACCGGCGGCACGACCACGCGCATCGCCATCAACGCCGCCACCAGTGCCGCCTTCGGCAAGTTCTATTTCGCCGACGGCGGCCTCGCCGGCGCCGGCACGCTGGCCGACCCGACGACGCTGGACGACGCCGTGACCAAGTCGGGTGCGAACGGCTTTGTCGTCGCGCTTGGCGGCAACGGCAATCTGACGACCGGCGGCGTGACGCTCGCCAATGGCCAGACCGTCATCGGCGGCGGCGAAAGCGTCACCGCCAGGCTGTTCGGTGGCGGCACCAGCACCTTCAACCTGGGCGGCAGCGACGGCACGATCCAGGGCACCAACGTCGTCAACCCCGTCATCACGCTGGGCAACGGCAACACGCTCAACGGCATCACCATCACGGGCGGCGCCAACGGCATTTTGGGCAACAACATCACCGGCGCGACGCTGACCAATGTGACGGTCACCGGTGCGGGCGGCAACGGCGCCGACTTCACGGGCAGCTCGACCGGCATCACCGGCTCCAACTTCACCGCCACCGGCAACGGCCTCGACGGTCTGCACATCGACGGCGACGGCACCTACAATTTCACCGGCACGACGCTGCTGCAGGGCAATCTCGACGACGGTCTCGATATCACCGGCAAGGGCACCTACACCTTCGCCACCGTCAATGCGCAGGACAATACCGACCGCGGCATCACCGTGCAGGGCACCTCGACCGGCGGGACGTTCACCACCACCGGCGGCACAATATCGGGCAATGGCGGCACCGCCGTCTTCATCGATCCGATCACCGCTCATGTGGTGCTGGACTCGATCAGCCAGAGCGGCGGCACGTCGGGTGTCGTGCTCGAGAATGTCGCGGGCAGCTTCACGGTCAACGGTGCGACGACGATCTCCAACACGACCGGACCAGCGATCGCCATTTCGGATTCGCCGGCGACGATCCGCTTCGGCGACATCAGCATCACCAACCCCGGCGCCGACGGCATCTCGTTTGCCGGCGTCAATGCGGCGGTGGTCGCCGGCAACATCGTCATCTCCGGACTGGGTGTCGGCACCGGCCTCGACTTCTCCGGATCCAGGACCAATTTCACCGCGCAGTCGCTCAACATCACCGGCACCGGTGCTGCCGGCTCGATCGGCATCGACCTGACCTCACCGAGTGTTGGCGGGGCGGTCATCACCATCACCGTTGGCGGCGTCATCACCAATGTCGATACCGGCGTGCGGCTGGGCATAGCCGGCACGCCGGGGGCCACGGCCAACGCCGAATTTACCTTCGGCGGCGATTCCAGCTCCATCTCCGGCATCACCGCCTCGCTCGATGCGCGCGGGCTCAATGAGGGCAGCGGCCACTACGCCTTCGGCACGACACAGTTTACCGGCCCGCAACTTTACGATCTGCGCAACTACATCTTCGTCGCGGCCGGGGCTTCGGGCGGCGGCACGTCGATCACCGACCTCGCCTCGATCGATTATGCCGACAGCATTACCGCCAGCGACGCCATCATTGTGCTGGTCAACCGCGGCACAATCGACGACGCCACCGGCTTCTCGCTGAGCGACGGACAGGAACTGGCCTCGTTCGGCAACGGCCGCGAGTTCTCGCTCGGCGGGGTGCCGTTGAATGTCACCGGCACCAACGTCCATCACGACGAATCCATCTCGGATTCCGCGGGCGCGGCAACGCTGACCAGTTCCGGCGGCGGCGATGTCGTGACGCTGGGGAACGGCAACACGTTGCTCGATTTCAATATTTCCGGTGGCGCCGCCGCCGGCATACACGGCCTGGGCATCAATGGCCTGACCGTCCAAGGCGTGACGGTCAGCAATGTCGCTACCGGCCTCTTCCTCGATGGAGTGACCGGTACGGTCTCGGTCGACGACCTGACCGTCCAGACCGCATCTCAAACCGGCATCGCGCTTGTCGGTTCGAGCGCGACCGTCAATTTCACCGGCAACACCAAGATCACCAACGCCACCAGTGCCGCGCTGTCCACCAACAATTTCGACGGCATCGCCACCTTCGACGATCTCGACATCACCGGCGGCGGCGTAGGCATAGGCATCGTCGGCGGTTCCAGCGGAACCTTGACCTTCGGGGTCGGGAGTTCCATCGCCAACACGAGCAGCAACGCCTTCTCCATCAGCAACTCGACGCCCAACGTGACCTACAACGGCACCATCAACCAGACCGCTGCTACCAGCGCGGTGACGATCTCCGGCATGAGCGGCGGCAGCGCCACGTTCGGCGGAGCGATCACCGCTAGCACCGCCACCGCCTTCGCGATCAACCTGAGTGGCAACACCGGCGGCACAATCAAATTCACCGGCGGGCTGGATCTGACCACGACGATCGGCACCGGCTTCAGCGCCACCGGGGGCGGCACGATCACAGTCGCGGCCGCAGGCACGGAGCAGATCACCACCGGCACCGGCCACGCGATCTATCTCGACGGCGTCACCATCGGCACCGGCGGCATGGCGTTCGACAGCATCACGACAGGCGTCGTGGCAGCCACAGCGCTCAATTTCAATGCCGTCTCGGGCGGCCAGTTCCTGGGTGGCAATGTCACTATCGGTGGCACCGGTGCCGGCATCAACGGCGTTGCAATCAACGATTCGTCATCGACCTTCACCATCACCAATCTGGTGACGACCAATGTCGCGGGCACCGATGTCAGCCTGACCAACAACACGGGCTCGATCACGATCCTCGGTGGCACCATCACCAATTCGGGCGTTGGCGACGGTGTCGTCATTTCCGGTGGCAGCGCGACAATCGGTGTAGCAGCCAACATATTCAGCTCGGCAACCGCGCCAGGCACGGCGGTCAAGGTCGACGGCACCACCGGCGGCTCGGTGACCTTCAGCGGCAGCATCACCTCGACCGGCACCGGCAATCTTTTCGCGATCGGCTCGTCGCTGCCCCCGGTCGGCGGCGCGATCAGCTTCATCGGCTCGACGCTGTCTGCGACGGGCGGCGGTGGCGCCGTCGTCACCGGCCTTGCCGGCACCGCGACGCTGAACGTCACAGCTCCGCTGTCGATCACCGGCGCGACGGCTACTGGCCTGGCCGTCGCCAATGTCGCCAGCACCGCATCGGCGACCTTCGGGGCGGTGACCGTGTCGGGCGCCACGGGCAATGGCATCGACATCACCAACAATGCCGGCGCCGTCACCTTCGGCACCACCAGCGTGACGATGGGTTCGACCGTAGGTCCAGCCGGCATCAACTTCGCCCTGACCAATGCCGATGTCACATTTGGAACAACCAATGTGACGCTGGGCGCCGGCGCCAACCAGACCGGCATCGACTTCAGCGGTTCGTCAACGACAGCCGATTTCGGCGTGACGACGATCACCGGCACCGACGACCTGACCTCGCGCGGCATCGACCTGTCGTCGACCATCGGCAACAAGACCATCACCTTCCTGCAGGGCTCCAGCATCTCGAAGGTCGGCGTCGGCGTCGAACTGTCGTCCGGCGGCACAACGGCGACGTCGGCCAACGCCAATTTCACCTTTGGCGACGGCAATGCGGGCGACGGGCTGGAATCCTTCATCAGCGCGGCCAGTGGCGGCTACACGGTCAACACGATCGGGCTCGATCCGACGCTCGGCAATTATGATTTCGACGATGTCGCCTTCACCGGCAGCGCCAATCTGGCCAGCGCGGTCGGCGGGGTCGTCATGATTTCCCAGGACGGTGGCGTGATCGCTGCCGGCACCAACGGGCTCAGCGCCGCGGTGACCACGGTCACGGCCGCCCAGGCCGATGCCATGACCGGCACATTGACCTTCGCCTTTGTCGGCACGGTCGATCTGAGCGCCATGCCGTTCACGCTCGATTCGGGCCAGTCGATCGCCGGCTTCGGCAACGGCAGTTCGATCATCACCTCCGGCACCATCCAGCCGATCAATGTCCAGGGCAATCTCGGCGCCACCGGCGGCAACGTCACCGGCAATGAGGGCGTGGTCAAGAGCACGGGCGGCGATACGTTGCAGCTGCTCGGCAGCAATCAGGTGCGCGACACCGCATTCGACTTCACTGGCGGCAGCGGTTCGGTCTTCACCATCGACCAGAATGCTGCCGGCTTCAGCAATGTCGGCGGTATCGTCATCCAGGGCGTCACGGTCAGCAATGTCGCCACCGGCCAGACGGCGTTCAAGGTTGCCGGCCTCGACAGCAATTTGTCGATCACAGAAAACAACATCAACGTTGCCGGCACGCTGCTCGACGTCGATGGCGGCACCGGCAACATCACGGTCACGCGCGGCACCTTGCCCAACAGCGGACCGGCGGGCACGCTGACCGGCGGCGGCATCTCGATCGCCAACCGCACCGGCGGCACGGTCGATTTCGCCGACAAGGCGACGGTCAACGGCAGCGGCGTTTCGCTGACCGGCAATACGGGCTCTGTCATCACCTTCGCGGATCTGGATGTCTCCACGAACGGCGTGACAGCGTTCAGCGCCACCGGCGGCGGCACGGTCAATGTCGTGACCGGCACGATCAACGCCACCAACGCGCAGGCGGCGGCGCTCGACGGCATCACGGCCGGTATCAACTTCGCCTCGACAAGTGCCACATTCGCTTCCGGCAGCGGCGTCGACCTGCAGAACCTCAGCGGCACGGCAAGCTTCGGCACCGGTACGCTGACCAACACCGGTTCGGGCACGTCGTTCAATGTCGGCTCGGGGACCGCAGCCAGCGGCGGCAACGCGACGATTTCCTATGGCGGCACGATCGCCAGCAACGGCACGGGCGCCGCGGTGTCGATCCAGAGCATGACCGGCGGCTCGGTGACGCTGTCGGGCAATCTCACCGATACCAATGCGGCGGCCGGCGGCAACATCGTCGTTGCCGGCAACGACGCGGCCGCGATCACCTTCTCGGGCACCAGCAAGGTGATCAGCTCGGGCGCGACGGACGGCGTGAGCTTGGGCATCATTGGCAATTACGCTTCAGCCGTCCCGGCACTCAATACCAACAGCACGATCGACTTCACCAATGGTGGCCTTGCTATAACGACAATGACCGGGGCGGGCTTCGTCGCAATTGGCGATTTAGGCCCGGCTGGCGCAACCTCCACCATCATTACCGTCACCGGCGCCGGCAACGAGATCAATGCCGGCAGCGACGGACTTGTGGTGTATGGTGCCAATGTCGGCAGCGCCGGCATTACCTTCGACAGCATCTCGGCGGACTCCACGATCCCTGCTCTTCCCGGCGACCCCGGCGGTGCCGGCGTGACGCTGTTGGGCGCCAATCTCGTCGGGGATGTCAACATCGGCGGCCTGAGGGATACTGGATACACCGGCGCCTGGCTGTACGCCCTGAGTGGCACCGGGGAGGTCAACTTCACCGGCACGATCGATCTCGACGTCCAATATGCCGGGTTCGATATCGGCGGTCCCGAGGTTGGCACCGTCAACATCGCCAATGTCGCCGGATCCACCCTGACCATCGATGGCGGCCAGTTCGGCATCATACAGAGCTCGCAGGGCGGGACCGTCAACGTCGGCGTCAACGGCAGCGCCAGCATCACGAACACCACCGTCTCGGCTATCAGCCTCGGCGGCGGCAATGACCTGGCCTTCACCACGCTGACCTACAAAGGTTCGATCACGGTCGGTGCGGGATCGGTGATAAGCGCCAGCGGCGATGCGACCCGTCTGAACATGAGCGGTTCCGTCGTTTCCACCACGTCATCGACGGCCTTCGACTTCTTTGGCCATGCCGAAGGCATATACGATATTTCGAGCACCATCGATCACAGCGGTGGCGAGGGTGTCGCCATCGGCGGCTCGGCCAACGGCACGGTCACCTTCTCTGGTACGTCGAAGATATTCAACACCGGCGCCAACGATGCCATCGTCAAGGCACCGTCGTACGTGATGGACCCGCAGACCAGGGGCACGCTCAACTTCACCAATGGCGGCCTCGTCATCACCACCAGCAGCGGCGCCGGCTTCACCGCCAGCACCTTTGGCCCCGGCACGATCAGCGTCACCGGCGACGGCAACACCATCACCACCGGCACGGGCACGGCGCTGAAGCTTGGCGACGCGACGGCGGTCGTCGCCGGGGCGAAAGGCGCGACGGTCGGCGCCGGTGGTATCAAGTTCGATACGATTTCGGTCAATGGCGCGGCGACCGGCATATCGCTCAACAATGTCAGCGGCGGCACCCTCAATCTCGGCGCGGTCGACCTGCAGGGCGTCACCACGACCGGCGTCCAGGTCTCTGGCACGCTCGGCTCGACGCTGAATTTCGCCAGCCTGACCATCGGGCTCAATGCCGCCAATGCGGTCGGCCTCGACCTCAACGGCGCGGCGCTCGGCGCGAGCAACATCACCGCGGACGATTTTGATGTAGACGGCGGCGGCTTCGCCGGCACGATCGGAATCGACATGGCCGGCACCACCGGCACGGGCACGATCCAGCTCGGCGACACCGTCAACAACAATCCGGCCGGCCAGAAATCGACTATCGCCAATGTCGGCTATGGCGTGCAGTTCTCCAGCGCCACCAACGCCAGGCTGGTGTTCGGCGACGGCGCCGGCCCGGCCGAGTCGTCGATCGCAACCACCGGCGGCCACGTCATCCACACCACCGATAGTTTGCCGACCAATGGCGACTACAATTTCAACGACGTCAATTTCACCGGCGACGTTTCCAACCTGTCATCGATCAGCGTCTACTACGTCACCGAAGGCGGCACCGGCGACGGCAGCCTCGCCAATCCGGGCAGTTACGCGGGCGCACAGGCTTCCACGGCCAACGTCGTGGTGCTGATCGACAAGAACGTCAACGGCGCCCAGGAAACCATCGACCTCAGCGGCACCACGTTCAACCTCGATGACGGGCAGGTGCTGCTCGCCTTCAAGAGCGGCGACGCGGCCGTCGATGTTTCGCAGCTCGGTGTCGACACCAGCAGCGGCGCCTCCGCCGCGTTCCACTTCACCACGGTGCAGAACTCGCCGATCATTTCGGCGCCGGGGGGCATCGACACGCTGCGGCCGGTCCTGCAGAGCAACAACGCCACGCAGGTCATCAACCTGGCGACATCAGGCAGCGGCATCTTCACGGGCGGCATCCAGAACCTGATCGTCAGCAATCTCGGTTCCGGTGCGGGCGTTGCCGCCAACGCCACCGGCGCCTCCAGTTTCTTCGTCAGGAACAACACCATCGCCGCCGGCGGCAACGCGCTCGATTTCTCCACCACGGGAGCTCCGGCCAATACGCTTCTGCTGTCGATTGACGGCAACACGCTGCAATCGACCGGCTCCGGCCTCGCAGCGTCCTTCGCCGGTCAGAACATCAATGCAACCGACAACTCAATTGCGATCAGGTCGTTTGCCGGCAACAAGGTGACCGGCGGCGCCGGCAGCGGCGGCATCGCCTTCAACAATGTCCGCTTCGATTCCGACGGCGCCGGCGGCACGGTCAGTGCCGGCACGCTCGGCATCGGTAACCCAGGCGCTCGCGTGCAGGGCAATGGCCTCAGTTTCACCAACACCAGCGGTACCCTTGATCTGGGCACGCTCAGCCTTGCCAACAATGGCGGCACCGGTGTCATCGCCAACACCAAAACCACCAATTTCACGCTGAACAACAGCGGTGGCGTGGTCACCACCAACAACGGCGCGGCATTCGATCTCGATCCGCTGACCGTCAACATGACGTTTGCCACCGTCAGCGCCCTAGGCGGCGCCAGCGGCATCATCTTCGACGGCGTCGCCGGGACCTTCACCGTCACCGGCGGGACAAGCATCACCAACACGACGGGCTTCGGCATCGATGCCATCAACACCAACACTGGCACCTTCAACTTCAACACGGTGACGGTGAACAATGTCACCGTCCCCAACACAGGCGGCGGCATCCGAGTCCAGACCGGCACGCTCAACGTCACCGGTCTCGCCAACATCGACACGACCAGCGGCGTTGGTCTCTCGCAGGCCGGCGGCACAACCAGCTTCACCAATGGCGTCACCATCGACACCACCGCCGGAACCGGCATTCTCGCCACCGGCGGCACGATGGGCATCACCGCTACGGCTGCCGCCCAGACGGTGAACGCAACCGGCGGCACAGCGATCAATCTCTCCGGTGTCGCCGCCACCATCGCGTTCGATTCGACCTCGTCGGCCGGCGGCGTCAACAATGTCAGCCTGACCAATGTCAGCGGAGCGCTCAATCTCGGCACCGGCGCGCTCAGCGGGGCGACGGGCGCGTCCTTCAATGTCGTCGGCGGCACGGCTGCCGTGAGCTATTCGGGCACGGTCAACAATTCGGGCGCATTCAGTCCGGCGCTGAATGTCCAGAGCCGGCTTGCCGGCGCCGGCCTCGTCGCACTGAGCGGCAATCTGACGGCCAGCGGGCTGGGCGTATCGCTGAACAACAATGCAGGCGGCACGGTGACGGTGTCCGGCGCCTCGAACAGCTTTACCGGTGGGGGCACCGGCATATCGATCACCGCCAATACCGGCGGCACCTACAACATCAGCGGCGCCAGCTACGCCATCGGCATGAGCGGCGGCGGGCTTGGCGTCGATCTTGCCGGCAACAGCGCCCCGGTGACGGTCAATTTCAACGGCGGCGGTCTGGCGATCGTGACCTCGGCAGGCGCCGGCTTCAATGCCACGGGCTCCGGCACGGTCAGCGTCACCGGCGTGGGCAACTCCATCGCCACGGGCACCGGTGTGGCGATGAACCTGAGCGGCGTCACCGTCGCGGCCACCGGCATGAATTTTTCCTCGACCAGCAACGGCGCCGGCGGCAACAGCGCCGTCGTCCTCACCAACGTCATCGGGTTGGGGACGATCAATCTCGGCACCGGCACGCTGGTCGGCGGCAGCGCGGCAACCATCGCTGTCAGCGGCGGCACCGCCAACCTCAACTATACCGGCAATGTCAGCCAGGCGAACAATGCCACCCTGGTCAGCGTCGCGGGCGGCCACAGCGGCACGCTCAACTTCGCTACCGGTACGCTGTCGGCGACGAACGGCACCGGCCTGCAGTTCGACAATGCGGACGGCATCTACAGTTTCGTCGGCACGACGACGCTGAATGGCGGCAATGCCAGCGTCGACATCCTCAACGGCTCGGGCGGCACGTTCAATTTCGGCACCGGCACCTCGATCATCAGCCCCAGCGGCACGGCGTTCAACGTCAATGGCGGCACCGCCACCGTCACCTATGCCGGCACGATCACGCAAGCCACCGCCGGCCAGCGCATGATCGTCGTCGCCGACACCGCCGGCGGTTCGGTGAATTTCACCACCGCCGTGGCGAACGGGCTCAACGACACCGGCGGCACCGGCATTGTGATCGACGGGGCGGCGGGCAGCGTCACCGTCAACAATGCCAGCCTGACGGGCACGGCCGGCATCACCATTCTCGGCGATTCGCTGAACAACGCGACCGGCACCTACACCTTCAACAATGTCGCCATCCAGACCGACGCGGGGGCTGCGAACAATGCCTTCGTCGTCGATGGCGACCAGGGCACGCCAGGCAATGACGACGTCAGCGCGGTCGTCAATCTGAACAATGTCGACATCACCAACCCTGGCGGCAATGTCGCCAACATCCGCGGCATGGCCGGCGGCTCGGTCAATTTCGACAGCGCCAGCACGATCACTCGCAGCGATGGCGGGCTGGGCATTGCCGTGCTCAGCAACGCCGGCGGCACGATCAACTTCGGCGGCGCGGTCAAGACGCTCTCGACCGGTGTTAATGCCGCCGTCATTCTGACCAGCAACCCCGGCGCGACCATCAGCTTCACCAATGGCGGGCTGATTATCAACACAACGAGCGGCGGCGGCTTCAGCGCCACGGGCGGCGGCACGGTGACGGTGCAGGGCACCGGCAACACGATCACCTCCGGCACAGGCACGGCGCTCAACGTCGTCAACACGACGATCGGTGCCAGCGGGCTGAATTTCCAGAGCATTTCGGCGAATGGCGGCACCAACGGCATCGTGCTCAACAATACGGGCTCGGCTGGATTGACCGTTACAGGCGTCGGCACCACCGCCGGCTCGGGCGGCACTATTCAGAACACAACCGGGCGCGGCGCCAGTTTCATCAGCGCGAGCAACATCACGTTGAAGAACATGAATTTCACCAATGCCGGCACCGACGATCTCGATGCCGACAATTCGGGGCTTTCGACCGGTGACAACCTCGCGACCAACGCGGCCATCCACCTTCAAAACGTCTCTACGGCGACGCTGGACCGGATCGCCATTTCGGGCGGCGCCGAGCAAGGCATCAACGGCAATACCGTTTCGAACTTCACACTCAGCAACAGCAGCATATCGAATGCCGGCAATGGCGCGGATGAAGACGGCATCCATTTCTACAACATGTCCGGCATCAGCGCGGTCACGAACACCACGATCATGGGCAGCGGCGACGACAACTTCCAGCTGCAGACCCAGTCCGGCACGCTCGCGCTGACGATTTCAGGCGGCAGCTCGACCGGCGCCGTGCTTGGCAGCGGGTATCTGTTCGGCATCCGTGGAACGTCGAACGCCACGATCAACTTCTCGGGTGCCAATTCGAGCAACAACTTCAGCGGTGGTATCGTCGCCGATGCGTTCGACAGTTCCACGATGAACCTGAACGTCATCAACAGCACGTCGAGCAGCAACAACGATCAGCTGTCCGTCAGCGCCGGGGACAACAGCGATGTGAGCCTCGTCGCCACCGGCAACACGCTGAGCAGTACGGCCACGGGCGACTTCGTCGTGGTGAGCCTACTCGGCTCGGCGTTCGACAACGGCTTCACTTTTGACGCTCGAATTGAAAACAACACCATCACGGTCGCAAACGGGCTGACAGCTGATGGCATATCGGTAATCAATGCCGGCGGCGGCGCCATGCGGGTCGGGATCAAAAACAACACCATCGATTATGCCGGCTCGCAACGCGCCATCCTTGTCCAGACCGGACAGGACGGCGCCGGCAGCATCCTGGCCCAGATAACCGGCAACGCGATTGACATCAAACTGGATGGCGCCGGAAATGCAGTCGCTGGCATTCTCGTTCAGTCGGGCATCACGTCGCCGACGGGAGATGGTTCATCCATCGATTTGAACATAGGCGGCGCCGGCGCTCTGGCCAACACCTTCACGCATTCGCTTGGCGGCACCATGGCGGCCGGCGACATCCGGGTACGTCAACGCAACAACGGGACGATCAACCTTAGTGGCTATGCCGGGGCCCCCACGGATCTGGCCGCCGCCATCGCCTATCTGAACAGCCGCAATACAGTTGTTTCTGCATCAACTGCGACGGCCGACTCGACCGGATTTGCCGGGCTCGCCACGCCGCCGTTCCCGTGATGACGACGCTGATGAGGTAGAAAGGCCACCACTCGGCCGGTTCAGTGCCGTGATCTTGGTGCGATGATCTACAGCCTTGGATGTGTACTGTCTTCCTGCGCCTCTCGTTATTTAAATACTGTCTATTATTTTATAAAGTCCTATTTTGTTAGAGAGCCAAGTAGACTTTTGTGTCATTCCGTGTATTCTACTGAGATCTAATGAGGGCGCGAGACATGGCCGAGCCATTTCTATCGGAAATCAGGATTATGTCATTTGTCTTCCCGCCCAAGGGTTGGGCGCTCTGTAACGGGCAGCTTTTGCCAATCAACCAGAACCAGGCGCTATTTTCACTGCTTGGAACCACTTTCGGCGGTGACGGCCAGGTCAATTTCGCACTGCCCGATTATCGGGGACGTATCCCAATCCACGTCGGAAGCAGTCACACACTTGGCGAGCGCGGTGGCGAGCAAAACCACACGCTGTCGATTTCCGAAATGCCGACACACGTTCATTTTGCGCAGGCCAGCACAAACACCGGTAGTAGCCAAGATGGTGTTGGGAACGTTTTGGGGGTGGTTCCGGGGCGGCTGTATAGCGACTTCGCGAACGTGACGACGCTGAGCCCGAGCACAATTGCCAGTATTGGCGGCAGTCAGGCGCATCTCAACATGCAGCCGTTCCTGACGCTGAGCTTCTGCATCGCCCTGCAGGGCATTTTTCCTTCGCCAAATTAAGGAGGCGCGACCATGGCACAGCCTTACGTTGGCGAGATACGCATGTTTGCCGGCAACTTCGCGCCGGCCGGCTGGATGTTCTGCGAGGGACAATTGCTGCCGATCTCGGAGAACGAGACACTTTTCCAGCTGATTGGCACAACCTATGGCGGCGATGGCGAGAGCACCTTTGCGCTGCCCGACCTGCAAGGCCGTGTTCCGCTCCATCAGGGCAACGGCTTTATCCTCGCGGAGACGGGAGGCGTGGAGGAAGTCAATATGACAATTTCCCAGATTCCTTCACACAGCCATCCAATGGTCGCGTCCCTGAATATTGGTCAAGATACCAGTCCCAGCGGGAAGGTCGTTGCACAGATTGGCGGTGGCGCCTTGCCCTACATCCAGGACACGACCGATACCAACATGGCCCAGCAGGCTGTAACAGCCGTTGGCGGCAGCCAGCCGCACAACAATTTCCAGCCGTATCTTTGCATCAGCTTTATCATTTCACTTTTCGGCATCTTTCCGTCGCCCACCTGAGAGGACATCATGGCTGACCCGTTCGTCGCCGAAATCCGGATCTTTCCGTTCAATTTCGCGCCCAGGGGCTGGGCGTGGTGCGACGGGCAGTTGCTGCCGCTGTCGCAGAACACGGCGCTGTTTTCGCTGCTAGGCACCACTTATGGCGGCGACGGCAAGTCCAATTTCGCTTTGCCCGATCTGCAAGGCCGTGCGCCGATGTTCTGGGGTCAGGGGCCGGGCTTGTCCCTGCACGATCTTGGCGAGCCTGGCGGTACGGAAACGGTAACCCTGCTCGAATCGGAAATTCCTAACCACACTCACGCAATGCGCGACCATGACATTGATCTGGGCGAGCTCAATGCGCCGTCATCGACGCGAAGCCTGGCCAAATCCACCAACGCAACAATCTATACCCCGGCGGCCAACCTGACGCAGATGAGTCCTCAATCGCTCCCCCCCGCCGGCGGCGACCTGCCACACAACAATCTGCAGCCCTATCTGACGCTCTATTTCTGCATCGCACTGCAAGGCGTCTTCCCACCAAGAACCTGAATTCCGAGCCAACAGGGCAGGGACCAATACGATGGCCAAGAAAGCAGCATCAGAGTCGAAAGCCCCCGCCGCGAAGACGCCAGCGCCAAGGGCGGCTTCCAAGGCCAGGGATGGCGGGCGTCCGGTGCGCTCCGGTCCCGCGCCCGTCTACCAGCACAAGCCGGCCGGCACGTCGTTTTTCGAACTGTCGCGGCTGATGGTGGTGGGGATCGATTCCGCCAAGGGGCAGTTGATCCAGAAGGCGCAGCTTTCGCCGAACGGGCCATGGCCTTCGGCCTGGTCGTTCATCGCGCCCGGCGCCTGGGTGATCATGACGGCGGGCCTCACCAAGGACGGCCGTGTCGCCGTGGTCGCGCAGCCATCGGGAACCACCAATCTGTCCTTCATCACCGAAGACGCCAACCAGATCGGCCCGGTCGAGAAATGGACCGCGCCGATGGGCATCGGCACGCCGCCCGGCGCCACCTCCTATCAGAAGCTTTCGATGGCGCGCGATGCCGACGGCCGCATCGAGGTCTTCGTCACTGACAATCAGGGCCGCATCTGGTGGATCTACCAGAATCCGGACCAGATCGTGCAGGTGCAGAAAACCATCACGCCGCCGGGCACGACGACACCGATCGTCGTCACCGTCGACGTGCTGACGCCGCCGGCCAAACCGTGGAGCGACTGGATCCAGATCCCCGGCGGGCTGGTGACGGTTTCGGCGATACGCCAGGGCGACGGCCGCATCGCCCTGTTCGGCATCAATTCGAACCTGCATCTCTATCGCTGCCAGCAGGCGAAGGCGCAGGCCCTGAAGGCCGCCGACTGGACGGGTTGGGTGCAGATCGACACGACCCAGACAGGTGGCTTCATCGAGATGGCGCCGGTCGTCGGCCCGCTGGGCGCCACCAATCTGTTCGCCCTGACCCAGAACGGCCAGGTGCTGCACACGCGCCAGATGCCCGCCGGATCGGATACGTGGACGCAGTGGGCGACACCCGGCTACTCCAGGGCGCCCAACCTTGCGCTTGCCGCCGGCATCCAGGGCGACGGCGATATCGTGCTGGTCGCCGCCGACCAGCAGCACTTCCTCCAATTCAACGCGCAATGGGATGCCTATACCCAGAACTGGTCGGGATGGCGCGATTTCGGCGCATCCCTTCGCTCGACGCGCCTGACGCTCAACTACAATGCCGACGGCCGGCTCGCTTTGTTCAGCCTGGCGCTCATGCCGGACGGCACCAACGGCCTGTGGACGATCAACCAGATGGGCATCGACAGTTCCGAATGGGAGTATAACTGGACGTCGCTGACCGACAACAATCTCAAGCAGATCGTCGTCGTGCGCGACCTGACGCCGCCGGTCTGACGGTTGATTTACGCCAGCGTGGCGCAAGCGAAGCAGGCCCGTCCGGTCTGGCCCCGGTCTGACACGGCCGGGCTCGGCTTCCGCGCTGCGACGGAAGCGGATTTGCCGTTCCTGTCGCGGCTCTATGCCTCGACCCGCTTCGAAGAACTCGCAGTGACGTCGTGGAGCGAGGCGCAGAAGGCCGAATTCCTCGGCATGCAGTTCCAGGCCCAGCATGCGCATTACCGAAAACACTATCCCGAGGCCGACTGGCTGGTGGTGGAACGCGATAGCGAAGACATCGGCCGCCTCTATGTCGAGCGCTGGCCAAGCCAGCACCGCATCATCGACATTGCCTTCCTGCCGCATCATCGCCGCAAGGGCTACGGCACCGCACTGCTCTGTGACCTCATCGACGAGGCATGGTTAGCCGGCAAATCAGCATCGATCCATGTCGAGAAGCACAATCCGGCGAGACGGCTTTATGCCGCGCTGGGCTTCGCGGTCGTCGAGGACAAGGGCGTTTATGACCTGATGGACTGTGCGCCGGGGGCGGCGGGGCTGGTATGTGACGGCGAGCATCGCAAGCGGCGGCTCTCACCAGCTTCGTCATCCTAGGGCGGAGCAAGGAGCGGAGCGACGCGGCGCAGACCCTAGGATGACGAACGAAGAGGAGAGGCTTCAGCTAATTTCGAAGCGATCAGACCCTCCCTGCGTCAAGCCTCTAGTTGAACACCGCCTCGTACAGCCGCCCGGCCGCATCGGCGGCGACCGGCACGATGAAGATCTCGTGGCTGCCGCTTTCCCCCGTGAAAAGATAGGTCGCCTGCGGCAGCGCGATATCGCGCGGGCCTTTGAACAGCAGCGAGAAACCGCCACCCGGGCGCGGGCTGGCGGCGATGGGCTTGACCGCGCTCAGTTCGAGCGGGATCTGCCGGCCCCCGGCTTCGACGGTGAAGGTTTGTCCCTGCTCGAAATCCGACACCGACGCCATTCCGTTTCCCTCAATCTGTCCGCTGGAGCGGTTCAGCGTCCGGATCGCTGATCCGGCTTTTGTTTCTTCGCAATTGCCAAGGGAAAACCGCTCCACACTTTTCCTGGAATTTGCTCCAGCGGAGGCACTGTCGCCGCTTCGCCGCAAGCTGTCCAGAGGCGGGCAGGCCGGCGGTCGTGTTCCCCAAGACAATCGACCGCCGCATCCCAAAATACAGCACCGCCTGTCCTTTTATGCGCGCAAGAGACGCTGTAGTACTTTGTTCCTGCGCGGGATTCCTTTCGACCCAAGAGCAGCGCAAACAAGCATAGATCCCGGCTTCGGGACCATTGGCAGCCTGATGGGCGTGCGGGAGACGGATGATGGCGGATGCAAAGACGAACGTGACGGGCGATGCGTTGCCGCTGTTCTATTCGAGGCCCGAGGCGCTCAATCCGGCGCGGCACGGCTCGCTTGGCCTGACCGCGCGCAGCGACTTCGGCTTCGCCCGCTCCGCGCACGCCATTCCGGTGGTCGCGTCGGAAATGCCGGCGGCGATGCGATCCTACCCGATCGTCTTTATCGGCCCGGCCAAGTCGCCAGTGATCATCACCGGCGTCCGCCAGAACGAGAACCTGTTCGTCGATGCCGACGGCAAATGGACCGCGCCGCACTACATCCCCGCCTATGTCCGCCGCTATCCCTTCATCCTGGCCGAAGACCCGACATCGGCCGGCCGGCTGACGCTGTGCGTCGAACGGGCCAGCGACCGGGTCGTCGACCAGTTGCCGGCGCCGTCCCGCGATGACAAGATCCTGCCGTTCTTCACCGGCAACGAGCCGACCGAAGCGACCAAACAGGCGCTCGCCTTCTGCAACCAGTTCCAGATCGACTTCAGAGCCACCCGCGAGATGGTCGAAAAGATCGATGCACACAGCCTGTTTTCACCGCGCCAGAGCAAGGTGACGCTGGAAGGCGGCGAGGTGCTCAACCTCACCGATTTCCAGGTGATCGACGAGCCGGCCTTCAACAGATTGAGCGACGAGGCGTTTCTCGACCTGCGCAAATCAGGCGCGCTCGGCCTGCTCTATTGCCACCTCGCCTCGACCAACAGCTGGACCTCGCTGGTGCATCAGGCGTCGCTGCGGAAGGCGGATGGGGCGAAGAGCGCCTGAGGAAAACGGTGCGGTTTTCTCGGCGTAACCTTCCACTCGATGCGTCCGGGCGGACAGCCGGCTAGGCAGCAACCCTTCTGTCGTGCCGCCCTTCGCTGATCTCCTCGGCGAGCTTGTCGCAGAACGCCTCGAGATCGCCGGGGTTGCGGCTGGTGACAAGTCCCTGGTCGGTAACGACCTTGCTGTCCTCCCACAGACCGCCGGCGTTGATCACATCGGTCTTGATCGATTTGTAAGATGTGACCCGGCGACCCCTTACGATGCCGGTCTCGATGAGAAGCCAGGGCGCATGGCAGATCGCGCCGACGACCTTCTTGGCCGACCAGAACGATTCGATGAAGCCCAGGGCCTTTCGCTCGACACGCAGCAGATCGGGATTGATGACCCCGCCGGGCAGGACGATCGCGTCATAGGCGTCCGCTCGCGCCTCATCCAAAGTCTTGTCGACGGGAACTTCTCGGCCCCAGTCCTTGAGATCCCAGCCTCTGATCTTGCCGCTTGCGAGCGACACGACATCGACCTTGGCGCCCGCCTCGCGCAGCTTCTTCAGCGGCACCTCAAGTTCGGATTGCTCGAACCCGTTCGTCGCCAGGATAGCGACGTGCTTGCCGGAAATGTCCTGCATGGCTTTCTCCATCGTTGCGTTGATGGAGCGCTAACGAGGCGAGGCGGGAACCGTTCCTCGCTGTAATTTTATGTGACTCCTGGGGAATTCCGCCGAAACTCTTAGCCAGGCAAGCCCAAAAACGAAAAAGCCGCGGAGTTCCGCGGCTTTTCGATGCTTAGTCCCCTGGAGGAAACTGGAGCGGGTGAAGCGATTCGAACGCTCGACCCCAACCTTGGCAAGGTTGTGCTCTACCCCTGAGCTACACCCGCTCGCACGGCGTCTTGGCCGCAAGCCGGGCCTATATGGCTGAAGAGCGCGGCGATTGCAACAGGGAAATCGCAGGCTTTTTGTGACACGCCGCGCGGGGCCGGCAAGCCGCCGGCGGGCGCGTGAGTGGCGGGCGGCGGGGGGGCCAGCGCGAAGGGNCAGCGCGAAGGGCGGTGCCGCTCACCATGATGTCGCATGACGGTCTTGTGTCGGCTGCCCCATTGGCCGTAAACGGCTGGCTTGAGAAACGGAACGAAACCGATGCCGAAGACCGAAGCCGATTTGATGGCCTTTCTCGCCGAACTCGGGATTGCCGCCTCGACGAAGCGCCATCCGCCGCTCTACACGGTCGCGGATTCGCAGGCGTTGCGCGGCGAAATCGCCGGCGGGCACACGAAGAACCTGTTCCTGAAGGACAAGAAGGATAATTTCTTCCTGGTCACCGTCGGCGAGGACGCGGTCGTCGACCTGAAGCAGATCCACCAGGTGATCGGCGCCGCCAGCCGGGTCTCCTTCGGCAAGCCGGAGATGCTGATGGAGCTGCTCGGCGTCACACCGGGCGCCGTGACGGTCTTTGGCGTCATCAACGACACGGCAAACAGGGTCAAGCTCGTGCTCGACAAGGATTTGATGGAGCATGCGGTGATCAATGGGCATCCGCTGACCAATGAGGCGACGACATCGATCGCGGCGCGGGACCTGATCAGATTCGTCGAGGCAACCGGGCACGATGCTGCTATCTTGAAAGTCTCCGTGTGATCGCCACATGGATGGCTTGAGTCAGATGGTCTGAAGCATAGGCGCCTGGCCGCCGGCCGGCGGCGCCACGGAAGGGTAAAGAGATGAGCGACAACAATCCGTTCGGCGGCTCCTTTGGCGGTAATGGCGGCCAGTACACCACCTCGGTGCAGTATGGTGGAGCGGCGCCGGCGCCGGCGAAAGTCGCGCTTGGCGATGCGCCCGCCGCTCCCGCCGATGTGATCAAGGACACGACGACGGCTGCCTTTGCCGCCGATGTCATCCAGGAATCGCGCCGCCAGCCGGTGCTGGTCGATTTCTGGGCGCCCTGGTGCGGGCCTTGCAAGCAGCTGACGCCGCAGTTGGAGAAGGCGGTCAAGGCCGCCGGCGGCAGGGTCAAGCTGGTCAAGATGAACATCGACGACCATCCCTCGATCGCCGGCCAGCTCGGCATCCAGTCTATCCCGGCGGTCATCGCCTTCAAGGACGGCCAGCCGGTCGATGGCTTCATGGGCGCCATCCCGGAGAGCCAGATCAACGAATTCATCACCAAGGTCGGCGGCAAGGGCAACGGCGCGCCGCCGGTGGCGGAAGCCTTGGCAGCGGCGACCGAAGCGCGCGAGGCCGGCGACATGCAGACCGCGGCCGACATTTATGACGCCGTCCTGGCGCAGGCGCCGGAGACGATCGAGGCGATCGCCGGACTGGGCGAACTGTTGTTCGACGCCGGCGACACGGAAGGCGCCGAGGCGCTTTTGGCAACAGCCCCGGAGGCCAAGAAGGATGCGCCGCCACTGGCAGCCCTGCGCGCCAGGATGGCGGTTGCAGCGCAAGCGGCAGCTCTCGGCAATCCAGCCGAGTTCGAGCGCCGGCTGGCGGAAAATCCTGGGGATCACCAGGCGCGCTTCGATCTGGCCATGATCCAGAACGCCAACGGCGACCGCACCGCGGCCGCAGACAATCTGCTGGCCATCATCAAGGCCGACCGAAGCTGGAACGAGGATGGCGCCAGGACGCAATTGCTGCAGCTGTTCGAGGCATGGGGCATGACCGACGAGGCAACGCTTGCCGCGCGCCGCAAATTGTCGGCATTGCTGTTTTCCTGAGCCGTTTACCGGTTGTTTTGCCGCACGGGCTTGGCGTCGGCCATGACTGCGCCAGATTAGAACTGCGATGACGCGCTTCTGGTGAAGCGATCGGAGGAATATGGTGCAAGCGGGAAACGCGCATTACCGGCTCGCCAAGGATTTGCCGTCGACGATCCCGATCTTTCCGCTCGAGGGTGCGCTTTTGCTGCCGGGAGGCCGCATGCCGCTCAACATCTTCGAGCCGCGCTATCTGCAGATGGTGGACGAGGCGATTGCCGGCTCGCGGCTCATCGGCGTCATCCAGCCCAGTCTCGACGGCGCCTTGCGCGGCGATGGCGAGCCGGAGCTCTGCAATGTCGGTTGCGCCGGGCGCATCATCGCCTTTTCCGAGAGTGGCGACGGCCGCTACCTGATTTCGCTGCAGGGCGTGTGCCGGTTCCGCATCGCCCACGAATTGACGGTCAAGACGCCGTTTCGCCAGTGCAAGCCCGCGCCTTTCCTTGCCGATCTCGACGAGGATCAGGCGGACAACGAGATCGACCGGCCATCGCTGCTCAAGGCGTTTCGCGCCTATCTGCAGGCCAACGATTTGGAGGCCGACTGGGAAAGCGTCAGCCGCGCCGAAAATGCCATGCTGGTCAATGCGCTGTCGATGATGGCGCCCTACGGGCCGGCCGAGAAACAGGCGCTGCTCGAAGCAGCCGACCTGAAGACCCGGGCGGAGACGCTGATCGCCATCACCGAAATGGCGCTGGCGCGCGAGAATGAGGATTTTGGCTCGAGTTTGCAGTAAGAGGGCGCGATGGCGGACGGACGTGACGAGAGGAAGGTCGACCCCAAGCTGCTGGAGCTGCTGGCCTGCCCGCTGACCAAGGGGCCGCTGGCCTGGGATCCAGAGCGCGGCGAACTGATTTCCAGGGTCGCCAAGATTGCCTATCCGGTGCGTGACGGCATCCCGATCATGCTGCCCTCCGAGGCGCGGACGCTTTCGGTGGAGGACGTGCTCGCCCCGCCGCCGCCACGCTTGGGTGGGCCGGGCTGAGTTCTTGCACCACAGGCTGGCGAGGTGGGCGGGACAGCACCCCCCTCTGGCCTACCGGCCATCTCCCCCGCAAGGGGGGAGATTGGATGTAGTCTCGGCTTTCGCTAATCTCCACGGTTGCTGGAATGTGCGAAAGCGCCAAAGCTGCCAATCTCCCTCCTTGCGGGGGAGATGTCCGGCAGGACAGAGGGGGGTGCTGTCCCGCTGCCATCGAAGTTTTTGACACTACTGAAAATTCCGTCCCTTGGGCATGACCCTTTCCGCTTCTTCCGACAGCATTGCGAGATCCTGCCGGATCGGTGCGCTTTGTTTGGCGGGGCTGGAGCGATCCGAACGCTCCTTGGCGAGGTCTCCCGGAGGAACCGCCGGGATGGCCCCGCTGACCTTCTCCAGAAGCACGGTCAGCCAGGGCGTCAGATCCTCGATCCTCTCGGCGACGATGTGGACCACGCCCGATTCCGACTGCAATTTTCCGGTGACCTTGACGAAACGGGCACCCATGACGATGGGTCGGTAACGGTCGAAGGTTCTTTGCCAGAAGATGACGTTGGCCACCGCCTTGTCGTCTTCCAGCGTCAGGAAGATCGCGTTGCCCTTGCCGGGACGCTGCCGCACCAGCACGAGGCCGGCGACGGAGACGCGCCTGCCATCGCGCACGGAAGGCAGGTTCGCATTGGGGATGACGCCGGCGCGGTCGAGCCGCTCGCGCAGGAAGGCGACCGGATGCGCCTTCAGCGACAGGCCGAGCGCGCGGTAATCATGGATGACATGCTCGCCGAGCGGCATTTTCGGCAGCTTCGTCTCGGGCTCCAGCTCGCGCAGGCGAAGCGCCGGCTGGTCGAACAGCGGCAGCCTTTCGGCGGCGCTCTTGCCGTCGAGCGCGCGCACCGCCCACAAGGCTTCGCGACGATCAAAGCCGAGCGAGCGGAAGGCATCGGCCTGCGCCAGCCGCTCGATCTCGCCGACATCGAGGCCGGAGCGCAGCCAGACATCCCGGACGGATCCGTAGCCTGAGCCGCGCCGTTCGACGAAGGCCGCCATGCGCTCCTTCGACAGGCCCTTGATCTGGCGGAAGCCGAGCCGGACGGCATGCTTCGTCTCGATGACGCCGCGCATCTCGGCATGGCGCGGGAGGATACGGGTCGGATCGAAAGGCGCTTTCTCCAGCGTGCAGTCCCAGACCGAGAAATTGACGTCGATGTCGCGGATGTCGACGCCATGGTCGCTTGCGTCGCGCACGAGCTGGGCCGGCTGGTAAAACCCCATCGGCTGTGAATTCAGGATCGCGGCGCAGAACACGTCGGGATAGAAGGTCTTGAACCAGCAGGAGGCGTAGACGAGCAGGGCGAAGGAAGCGGCATGGCTTTCGGGAAAGCCATATTCGCCAAAGCCCTCGATCTGCTTGAAACAGCGCTCGGCGAAGTCCTTCGTGTAGCCTTTGTCGACCATGCCTTCGATCATGCGGCGACGATAATTGCCGATGGTGCCGGTGCGCTTGAAGGTGGCCATGGCACGGCGCAGTTCATCGGCCTCGCCCGGCTTGAAGCCGCCGGCAACGATGGCGATCTTCATCGCCTGTTCCTGGAACAGCGGCACACCAAGCGTCTTGCTGAGGATCGCCTCCAGCTCCGGCTTTTGATACTCGGCCTGCTCCTTGCCTTGCCGGCGGCGCAGATAGGGGTGGACCATGTCGCCCTGGATCGGGCCCGGCCGCACGATCGCCACCTCGATGACAAGGTCATAAAAGGTTTTCGGCTCAAGGCGCGGCAGCATCGACATCTGGGCGCGCGATTCGATCTGGAAGACGCCGAGCGTGTCGGCGCGGCAGATCATCTTGTAGACCTGCTTGTCCTCCGGCGGCAGGGTGGCCAGCACATAGGGCTGCCCATACGGGTCCCTCGCCTTTGGATAATGCTCAGTGAGCAAGGTGAAGGCGCGTTGCAGGCAGGTCAGCATGCCGAGCGCCAGCACGTCCACTTTCAGGATTTTCACTGCGTCGAGATCATCCTTGTCCCACTCCACCATCTTGCGCTGGTCCATCGCCGTCTTGACGATGGGCACGATCTCATCGAGCCGGTCCCTTGTGATGACGAAGCCGCCGACATGCTGCGACAAATGGCGGGGAAACCCCATGATCTCGTTGGCGCGTTCCATCACATGCCGAGACACCGGATCGGTGCGGTCGAGGCCGCCGGCGCGGGCTTCCTTCTCGCCGAGCTCCGAGGTCGACCAGCCCCAGATCGAGCCGGAAAGGGACGTCCTGATATCCTCGGACAGGCCCATTGCCTTCGACACTTCGCGCAGCGCCGACCGGCCGCGATAGCTGATGACGGCGGCGGCAAGTGCTGTGCGCTTGCCGCTGTATTTCGTATAGATGTATTGCATCACCTCTTCGCGTCGCTCATGCTCGAAGTCGACGTCGATATCCGGCGGCTCGTTCCTCTCCTCGGAAATGAAGCGCTCGAAGAGCGTATCGATCTTGTCGGGTCCGACTTCGGTGATGCCGATGCAGAAGCAGATGATCGAATTGGCGGCCGAACCACGTCCTTGGCAGAGAATGCCCTGGCCACGGGCGAATTTGATGATGTCGTAGACGGTCAGGAAATAGCGGGCGTAGTTGAGGCGCTCGATGAGAGTGAGCTCTTCTTGGATGCGCTTGATCACCGAATCCGGCACACCCGCCGGATAGCGGTTGGCCGCTCCCTCCCGAGCCAGCCGCTCCAGTTCAGCCTGTGGGCCAAGACCCGATTCCGTCGGCTCGTTCGGATAATTGTACTGAAGGTCGCTCAACGAAAAGGTCAATTCTTCCGCAAACCGCAAGGTCTCGGCCAATGCTTGCGGATGCCTGCGGAACAGGCGCGCCATCTCCATTGGCGGCTTCAGATGACGCTCGGCATTGGCGGTGAGTTGCAGCCCGACCTCGGCGACGGGCGTGTTGAGGCGGATCGCGGTCAGCACGTCCTGCAGCGGGCGCCGTTCGGCCGTGTGGTAGAGAACGTCGTTGGTCGCCATCAGCGGAATACCGACGCTCTCGGCAAGAGCCGCGGCCTGCTCGATGCGGAAACGGTCATTGCCGGCGTAGTCGGGCGAAACGCCAAGCCGCAGGTTCCTGCCGAAGCGGCCTTTGAGGCCTCGAAGCAGGGGAAGACTATCTTCCGCGCCCGCCGACAGACCGGGCAGGACTGCGAGTGACATCAGGTCACCCCATTCGAGGAGGTCGCCGCGCTGGAGAAGGGTGGCGCCTTTTTCGTTCTCGTCGCGCAGATTGGCTTGGGTGAGCATGCGGCACAGATGCCCCCAGCCCTTGCGGTCCTGGGGATAGGCAAGGATGTCCGGCGTGCCGTCGCCAAAAACCAGCCGGCAGCCGGGATGATAGGAGAGTTTTTCGACCTTGGCCTGCTGCCAGGCGCGCACCACGCCGGCCACCGTGTTGCGGTCGGCAAGCCCGATCGCCGAGAAGCCCAGGAGCTTGGCCGCGACCACCAGCTCCTCCGGCTTGGAGGCGCCGCGCAGGAAGGAGAAATTCGACTGGATGCCGAACTCGGCAAAGGGAATGACGGTCAGCGCGTTCATGCGAAGACACCATGCATGAACCAGCGCGGCGGCACCTGCGTGTTGCCGTAAAGACCTTGCCGGTAAAGCCAATAGCGGCGACCATCGGCGTCCTCGATACGGAAATAGTCGCGGGTTGACGTGATCGGATCGCTCGCTGCCTCGCGCCACCATTCGGCGGCGATGCGTTCCGGCCCTTCGGCGCGCGTGACCCGGTAGAGCGCGCGCCGCCAGCGGAAGTTCAGCGGTGGTCCTTCCGGCATTTCAGTGGCCGGCACATCGATGGGTTCGGGCGAGCGGAACAGCCGGATCGGCCGTTCCGGCGGAAAAATGGTTTTTGGTGCCTGCAGCCTGTCCGGCTTCTTCGGCGGCGTGGTCCGGCGCGGCGCTTCGGTGAAGGGGATCGTGGCGACGGCACGCTCCGGCAGATGGCTTTCGACCGCGACCGGCCGGAGAACCGCCCCCTCGCCGAGCCGGGCGCGGATGCGGTCGGCGAACAGCGCGATATCGGCACCGTCGTCGGTCGTTTCGCCAGTCAGATCGGCCTGCTGCATGCCGAAGGTGGCTGCCGCCAACACCGAGAGCCGCACCAGATCGAAACCATAGCCGGCATCGATATCCTGTTCGAGCGCGGCCAACCTTTCATGGAACAGTTTCTGGATCAGCATGGGTTCGCGCATCGGCCGCGAGGTGCCGAGGGCGATGCGGCTGACGGCGCCGTCGACGCGAAAGAGCAGCAGCGCCAGTGTCCTGGCACCCTCGCCGCGGCGCTCGAGATCGGTTTTCAAGGTCGCCGCCAGCATGCCCACCAGCCGTTCGATGTCCTCGGTCAGGGTGATGGGTTCGGCGAGGTGGCGTTCGACCGAAAGCGGCGCGACGGGAAGGCGCGGCGACACCGCTTCGTCGAGACGGCCAAGCGCCTGATCGAGGCGCAGGAGCAGCAAGGCGCCAAAGCGGCGGGCGAGCGGCGCGCGCGGTGCCGCCATGACGGCGCCCGCCGTGCGCAGGCCGACGCTTTCCAGGCTGGTGCGGGTCGCCGGCTCAATGCGCAGCGCGGCCAGCGGCAGGGGNGCCAGCAGCGCTTCCTCCTCGCCTGGCACAATGATGCGGTCGCCGCAAAACCGTGCCGCCGCCCAGGCCGCGCCCGGCGTCGCGGCAAGCCCGGCACGGACATCGAAACCCTGATGGAAGAAGCGCGACAGGATGTCGTCCAGCATGGCACGTTCGCCGCCGAACAGATGGGTGCAGCCGGTGACGTCGAGAAACAGGCCGTCCGCGCCATCCAGCGCCACCAGCGGGGTGTAGCGGTCGCACCAGTCGGCAAGGCCTTCGAGCAGACGGCGGTCGGCTTCCGGATCGGCCTCGACGATGTCGATCGACGGATGCATGGCGCGCGCATCGGCGATGCCCATGTCGCGCTTCAGGTGCAGCGCCTCAGCCCGCTCGTCGAGGGCCGAGATGCGCTGTGCGTTGCGGTCGCGATGGCTGATCACGAGCGGCGGGTGAGATGGGTGATCCGACGGCCGGGAACGCCAGGACCGCCCCAGACGCTGGCGCAGGACCCTTTCCGCCGCCAGATAGGGAAACCACAGGGACAGGATTCTTTGGCCGGTTTCTTCCCCCACCTGCTCCTTCGTCGCCCGCTCTTTCGTCGCCCGCTCTTTCGTCGAATGCGCATTCATCGGGATTCCACTCCAGTGTGAATTGTCCAGGCAGGGCCGTGCGGCTCTTGCCGATGGTGAGGGTGAAGGCCGGGCGGCCGATCGAGCCGGCCAGCGGCCCGGCGATGGTGTCGCGCGGCACCGCCGGTGCCGACGTGACGATGAGGCGGACGGGTGCCGCCGTCGGTTCGGGCTCGGCCGCCTGCCGCAGCAGGAACACCGGGCGGCCGGCCGCTTGCGCCCTTGCATGCAGCCGGCGTGTCGCGGTCAGGTCAAGCCGCTGCGGATTGCCGCGAATTTCGAGGATGACCGCGGCGAGCGCCGTCATCCGGGCCGCCTCCTCGGCGACCCACAGCGCATCGACAAGTCTCGGTGCCTCGGAAAACAGCAATTGCTCCGGCTCAATCCCGAACGAGGCGTGAAGCCCCCTGGCATAGGGAAAGCCGGCCTCGCGAAAGATCTCCGATGTGCCGATCCACAGCACCGGCAGCCCCGGCGTTTGCTTGAGGATCAGGCTTGTGAGCGACAAAGCGAAGCCGGCGACGGCCCCGGCATCGCGGGTTTGCGTACCATGGATTTCGCTCAGGGCGGCCTTCGGCAGGCCGCCGCTCAGGGCGGCGTCGAGGCGCTCGACCCCAATAGGCAGGAACGCATCCGGCAACGCCGCGGCAATGCCGCGCCGGACGATTGTGAGATCGGTGTTGACGTCGGCATCAAAGGGCGCGGCGGCCGGCGCAGCCAAGCGCTCGGGCAGCGTTCCCTCGATTTTCGCGATCTGGCGGCGCAGGGCAAACACAGTCTCCCGCGCCACGGCGGTCATCGCCATGACGGTCAGCTTCCACTCACATTGTTCCTGTTATGTTCCCTATAGATTCCAGAGCGCATCTCAAGAGTCAAGCAGACACATGGGGAATTTATTCCTCTCCGCGCGGATGGCGCAGGCGCATCGGCCCGTGTCATTTGCCGATTACGGTGCGAAAGCCTATATGCCGGGATCAAAGGACAAAGCATGGCCCGCATCTACAAGACCCGCACCTGGCACGACGAACTCTCGCCCTCGATGGACGAAATGGAGTTCCTGGCGCTGGAGGCGTACGCCCATCTGCCGGAGGATTTTCGCAAGCTGACCGGCGAGATCGTCATCCAGATCGCCGAGTTCCCGACCGACGAGATCATGGACGATCTGTCGTTGGAGACGCCGTTCGACCTGCTCGGGCTGTTTGAGGGACGCGGCATCGCCGAGCGCTGGAACCCGCAGACCGGCGAAGGCCCGAACCGGATCACGCTCTACCGCCGCGCCATCCTCGACTACTGGTCCGAGAACGAAGAGACGCTGGGCGACATCGTCACCCACGTGCTGATCCACGAGATCGGCCACCATTTCGGCCTGTCGGACGATGATATGGAGAAGATCGAAGAGGCGGCGGAATAGCTGGTTCCTGCGTCGCGTGAAATGTCCATTCCTATCCAGTCGGTCCAGAACCCAGCGGCGGCAAGGGTTTCTGGGATCCCGCTTCAGATAGGTTGGTCATTCGGCTGATGAAAAGATGCAGCGCCTTGCGCACGGCGAGCGATGGCGGCTCGGACGGATGCCACTCCGGAAAATGACCATCAACCACCATTCGTGCCAACCCATAGACAAAGGCACGAGCGGCAAGAACCAGATGATCGAAATCCGCGTTCGCAGCCAGTTGACCCTGGTGTTGCGCTTGGGTCAGCAGGTCGATCATCTTCCGGCGAATGGCCTCATTCTGACCGCGAAGACTGTCCGACGCGTCGAAATCAATCAGGGTTCGGGAACTGATGATCTGGAAATGCGTGGGATTGGCGATCGCCCATTCCAGATAGCCTTGTCCGATTGCTTCGAAGGCCACGATGGGATCCGCGCTGTCGACTGCTGAAAGTGCATTGGCAACGGCCTCTGTCAGCCGGTTCATGGCCTGTTCGGCGACCGCGGTCAGCAGCGCTGTTTTCGACTGAAAATGCCGGAAGGGGGCGCCGGGGGAAACGCCGGCCCGCTTTGCGGCTTCGCGCACGCTTACATTGTCGGGGCCGCCTTCCTCGACAAGTTGAATTGCAGCATCGATCAACGTGTCCCGCAAATGGCCATGGTGGTAGCCGGTGCGGTGAGGCGTCTTGGCGTTTGCCATCTCTTCTCCTTCGTTTTCGTTCCGGAGGCCTGCTTCACGCATCTGTAGCACGATCCGCGATTTATGTAATCACTGTTTACAATGCAGGCAAGAGCATGTAAGCAGTGATTACAGATGGGATCGGAACAGGCCTGCGGTCTTCGCGGCTCCCGTTTTCCCGGATGAGGAAACGAAGATGCTTGCCAGAACCGCCGAACCCCGCCGTCCGCAATCGCTCATTTCGCTGAGGAGTTCAGTCGAAGAACCTCAGCGCAAGGAAAATTCCACTATCCAGTCGAGCACTCCGCTCTATCGGCTTGCCGCCGTCGCCGGGGTGGGAAGCGCGCTCATTCTTCTGGTCAACGCAGCCAAACGCAGCGCGCTCATCGCGACCACCGATCTGACGCAACTTCTCGCACCGGTCGCCGAGATATTGGCGCTTGGTCTTGTCGTCGGCCTGTTTCTTGCGTTTGGCCGGCGCGCGGGCCTGTTCGGCACCATCGCGTTTGTCATCAACTTCGTTGCACTGGCAAGTTTGGTCGGTGTGGAAGTGGTGATCAATCTCGTATTTTCGAAACTTCCGCTGACAACCATCATCGATCTGCGCGCTGGCCCTCTCGGGCTGGCTCTGGTCGCCAGTTCGGTTCTTTTTCTGCTTGGGACGCTGGCGTTTGTAATCTCTCTTGTCGTTGCAAGAGGCGTGCCGCGCATTCCGCTCGCCCTCTATTTCATTGGCGCGGCGCCTATCGCGCTCCGTGCGTTCGTGCCGGAGTGGGCTCTTGACCTGGGCCTGGTGACGCTTGCGGCAGCCATCGCCTGGCTGGCCGGCTGGCTGTGGATGCGAGCGGAGCCTACCAGTCGCTGAGCTTCGTATCGGGTCCGTATTCCTGGCCGTCTATATCCTTGACCACGGCCTGGCCGCAACGCATCGCTTTGGCCTTCTTGTCGTAGGCATAAGTCGGCGAGCCGAACAGGTGCCAGCCCTTGTTCAGCGCCGCCGTCACCTTGTGGCAGAAGCTGGCATCGTCCGGAGCGGACAGAAAGCGGTAGAGTTTCATTGTTCAATTCCTGTCGTGAGTAGCTATAGCTCGCCCGCATCCATCGAGCATTTATGACCCGATGGCGGCTGCCTTCGCCAGCAGTTTTTCGGCCTGCGCCAAGTGCAGCCGCTCGACCATCCTGCCGTTCAGCGCGATCACGCCCTTGCCGGCATTTTCCGGCAGCGCGAAGGCTTCCTTCACCGAGCGCGCCTCGGCCACCGCTTCCATGGACGGCGCAAAGGCTCGGTTCGCGGCTTCGATCTGGGCCGGGTGGATAAGGCTCTTGCCGTCGAACCCCATGGCTGCGGCTTCCGCGCATTCATGTGTGAAAGCGTCGAGGTCACGAAAATCGTTGGAGACGCCGTCGAGCATGTCGATGCCGCCGGCGCGCGCGGCCAGCACCATCTGCATCAGCCATGGCACGAGGTAGCGTCGATCAGGCGTTGCCAGAATGCCGGTCTCCTTGACCAGATCATTCGTTCCGGCAACGAAACAATTGAGCCGAGAGGCCGGATCACGGCTAAGCTCGGCGATGGCGCCGATGTTGAGAAGCGCCTTGGGCGTCTCGATCATCGCCCATAGTTTCACGCTGTCGGGAGCAAAATTGTCGTCGAGCACATCGCCGGCCTCGAGCAGGTCGCGCGGCGTGTCGACCTTGGGTAGAAGGATGCCGTCGGGTTCGCAGCTTGCGGCAGCCAGCAGGTCGTCGGCGCCCCATTCGCTTGATATCGCATTGATGCGGACGATCATCTCGCAGCGTCTGCCAATATGGCTGGCAACGGGATGGCCGGCGAAAATGCTGGCCAGTTTTTCGCGGGCAGTGATCTTGTCGGCCGGAGCGACGGCGTCTTCCAGGTCGATGATGACTGCGTCGCAGGCAAGCTGCGCGATCTTGGCCAAGGCCTTGTCGTTGGAGGCCGGGATGTAGAGCACGGAGCGGCGCGGGCGATAGGTTTCCATGGGTGATCTATGCCGCCTGCGGGCGGTCGAGGCAAGCGCCCGACTTGTACCTGAGGCGAGCCAATCGCGAAAGCTGGTGCTGCCCCTCACCGTCCTGCCGGACATCCCCGTAAACGGGGCGAGAGTAGCTGGCCGCAACGCCGGCGCCTTTCTTGCGACGCTGGAGATTGGCGAAACCGGAGATAAGAGCATCCCTCGCCCCGTTTACGGGGAGAGGATGCCGGCAGGCAGGCGAGGGGCAGCGCCCACGTTAGAAAGATGGCGAATTCAACCTCAATTGCCTGCACGAAAACTGCACAGGCTTGCGGAAAACCTCCTCGGATCCGCCCTGCCGTCTCCCCGCCGCCCTGCGAGACAGGCACCATGCAAAAGAGAGCAAAACCCCGTCTGCCTCACCGGCTGCGCAGCGAAGGCTGGTGCTAGCCGATCCGCTGCGAGCGTGTCCTGTCGCAACCCTCATTCCCTTTGTCCGCAGAACCCCGCCGGCAATCCGGCCGGACGCCATCAGGAAGGCCAGGTCATGATATCCTTCTTCACCGCCGCGCCGAGCTATTGCAGCCGCTTCGGTGTCGCCATCCTGCTGGCAGCACTTGCGGATTCTCTCTTTTATGGCCAACCCGCCGGCATCACGGTTTTCCTGTTTGCCACCCTGATTGCCGCCGCGGTGGTCGCCGTGCATCCCGCGGCCTTCAGCGACGGCAGGGTCTGGCTCAAGCCCGCCGCCTTGCTTGTCGCGCTGCTGCCGCTGGCTGAAAACGTCAGCACCCTGTCGGTTTCGATCGCGCTGGCGGCGCTGACCGTCTTTGCGCTTTCGCTGAGCNGGCTGAAAACGTCAGCACCCTGTCGGTTTCGATCGCGCTGGCGGCGCTGACCGTCTTTGCGCTTTCGCTGAGCGGGCGGCTGCGGCACAGCATCGCCCGCATTGCCGGCCAGATCGCGCTGTTCGGGCTGGCGGCGCCGTTCCGCTTCGCCAATGATTTCATCCGCTGGCGCAAGACGGCGCGCCGGTTCGGCCGACGGCGCATCCGGCTGGCGGCGATCGCCGTCTGGGTGATGCCGCTGACGCTGGGCGCGGTCTTCCTGGCGCTGTTCGGCGCCGCCAACCCGGTGATCGACTACTGGCTGTCGCTGATCGACCTCGTGAGGCTGCTCGATCTTATCCAGCTGGCGCGGATTGCCTTCTGGCTGTTCGTGCTAGCTGCTGTCTGGGCTTTTCTGCGGCCGCGCCTGCCGCGCCTGGTTCGTCGCATCCCGCACGCGGCGCCGGCCGTCAGCGCTCAAGCCGACAAAACCGTCACCACCATCGAAGACATCCTGTTCGGCAAGGCCGCCATCCTGCGCGCCCTGATCATCTTCAACGTCCTGTTTGCGCTGCAGACGGCGCTCGACGCCACCTATCTGTGGGGCGGGGCGGCCCTTCCGGACGGGCTGAGCTACGCGGCCTACGCGCATCGTGGCGCCTATCCCTTGATCGTCACTGCGCTGCTTGCCGCCGGCTTCGTGCTGGCGGCGCTGCGGCCAGGCAGCGAGACATCGGCCGATCCGCTCATCCGCCGCCTGGTCTATGCCTGGGTGGCGCAGAACATCATGCTGGTCATTTCGTCGATCCTGCGGCTCGACCTCTATGTCGGCATCTATGCATTGACCTACTGGCGCGTCGCCGCCTTCGTCTGGATGGGGCTGGTCGCATCGGGGCTTGCCCTGATCATCGCCCGCATCGCACTGGGAAAATCCAACGAATGGCTGCTGTCCGCCAATCTTCTGACGTTATCTCTGGCGCTTTATGCCGGCTGTTTCATCAATTTTGCAGCGACGATCGCCAACTACAATGTCGACCATTCCCTCGAAATGACCGGCCAGGGCATTCCCCTAGACGCCTGGTATCTTCACTCGCTCGGTCCGGGCGCGTTTCCCGCACTCGATCGGTTCCTCGAGCAGCAGGGCAAGACGGCGGCCGCCGGCACGAACCGCGAACTGGCTGGCGTGCGCGGCAGTGATGAAATCTGGTATCGAACTATCCAGCAGAACTGGCGGGCCTGGAGCTTTCGCGACTGGCGGCTGCTTCGATATCTCGACACCAAGGGGCCGTTCGTGATTCCCTCCGCTATCGAACCTTCCATGCCGGGCCGCTGATCCATGCCGCATCACATCCTCGTCGCCGACGATGACCCGCACATCCGCGAAGTGATCTGCTTTGCGCTGGAAAAGGCCGGCATGAAAACGACAGGGGTGGCCGACGGTGCCGCCGCCCTGCAAGCGATCGGACGCCGGGCGCCGGATCTTGTCGTGCTCGACATCGGCATGCCGGAGATGGACGGGCTGGAGGTCTGCCGGCGACTGCGGCACACATCCGATGTGCCGGTGCTGTTCCTGTCCGCGCGCGACGAGGAGATCGACCGCATCCTCGGGCTCGAAATGGGCGGCGACGACTATGTAACGAAACCATTCAGCCCGCGCGAGCTGGTCGCCCGCGTCAACGTCATCCTGCGGCGCGCCCGCCCGGCGGCGCCCGAACCGGTCGACAACAGGCAGTTTTCGCATGGCAAACTGGCTCTGGCGCCGGCCAGTCACGCTGCCAGCTTCGACGGCAAGGCGCTATCGTTGACAGGAATAGAGTTCTCGATCCTGAAGGGGTTCCTGGCGCGGCCGGCGCATGTGCTCGACCGAGACGCGGTGATGGCCAGTGCCTATGCCGGCAACATCCATGTCGCCGGCCGCACCGTCGACAGCCATATCCGCAACATCCGCGCCAAGCTGGCAGCAGTGGGTTGCCTGGATGTTATCGAGACGGTGCATGGCGTCGGCTTCCGGCTCGGCCGATGCGGCTGACGACTTCCGGCAAATGGGTCGGCCGCAAATGGCGGCCACGGCTTGCCACGGTCGTCGTCGCCATCCTGATCATGGTGATGGCCCTGCCATTGGTCGGCTTGTTCTTCTTCCGTCTCTACGAGAACCAGCTGATCCGCCAGACCGAAGCGGAGCTGATCGCGCAAGGGGCGGCCATCGCCGCCATCTATGCGCAGGATGTGCGTGACGCCGGTATTGCGGCGGACAAGCTCGGCGCGCCGATGCCGAGGCCAAGCGGAGCTTCAAGCCGAAGCGACAATCCGGACCCGCTCTACAGGCCAATCGAGCCGCAACTCGATCTTGCCTCGGATTATGTGCTGCCGACCCGGCCGGCGGCGATGCCTGCGATCGTCGATCCCACCTTTGCCGCGATCGGTACCCGTCTGTCCGGTATTCTCGACGCCACGCAGAAAACCACGCTGGCCGGCTTCCGGCTGCTCGATCCCCGGGGCGTCGTCATCGCCGGTCGTGGCGAGGTCGGCCAGTCGCTCGGTGCGGCCGAGGAGGTGCGCGCAGCGCTTGCCGGTCACTATGCCAGCGCGCTCAGGCTGCGCATTCCCGACCAGCCGGCGCCACCGCTCTATTCGGTCAGCCGCGGCACCAAGGTGCGGGTCTTCGTCGCTTTGCCGGTCGCCGTCGACGGCAAGGTCGCCGGCGTCGTCTATGTGTCGCGGACGCCCAACAACATCATCAAACATCTCTATGGCGAACGCGGCAAGGTGACGTTGGCGGCGATTGCCATTCTCGGCGGCACGCTGCTCATCGGTCTCATCTTCCTGCGCACCGTCAGCCGGCCGATCTATGCGCTGATCGACCGCACCGAGCGCATCGCCGCCGGCGACCGCACGGCGATCCGGCCGCTCGACCATCACGGCACGCGAGAGATGGCGGAGCTGTCCGCAGCCTTCCTCGACATGGCCGAAAAGCTTCAGGCGCGGTCGGACAGCATCCAGACTTTCGCCACCCATGTCTCGCACGAGCTCAAATCGCCGCTGACAGCGATCCAGGGCGCGGCCGAACTGCTGCGCGATTCCGGTGGCGCTATGGACGATACGGAGCGGCGGCGCTTTTCCGACAATATCGTCACCGACGCCGGGCGGCTCAATCTGCTGGTTCGCCGTCTGCTCGACCTAGCGCGTGCCGAAAACCTGGCGCCGAGCGGCGAAAGCACATCGATCGGTGCGGCGCTGGCGCTGCTGCCCGTCGACAACAGGCTGGCGGTTTGCGTCGGAGCCGGCGGCGACATCAGATTGCGCATATCGGCCGAGAACGCGGCTATCGTGCTGGCCAATCTCATCGACAATTCCGCCAGGCACGGCGCGACGGCGGTTTCTGTCTCGGCTACGAGCGCCGGCAAGGCGAGCATCCTGGTCAGCGACGACGGCGCCGGCATTTCGCCCAGCAACCGGGCGCGCATTTTCGAGCCGTTCTTCACCACGCGGCGCGAGCAGGGCGGCACCGGCATGGGGCTTGGCATCGTGCTGGCCCTCCTGAAAGCGCATGATGGTATGATCGCGCTGGTTGACAGCGAACGCGGCACGCGCTTCGAGATCATTGTGCCGGTGGCGTGACGGACACCATCGGCCGGATCGGAGAAAAAATGCGCTACGACATCGTCATCATCGGTGGAGCCATCGTCGGCTCCTCGGTCGCCTATTACCTGCGTGAGCAAGGATTTTCCGGCACGATCGCGCTGGTCGAGCGCGACCCGCAATTCGCGCATGCGGCAACGACGCTGTCCATGGCCTCGATCCGCCAGCAATTCTCGATCCCGGAAAACATCCGCCTGACGCAGTTCACGCTGAAACTGTTCCGGCGGCTGAAGGAAGAGTTCGGGGATGACGCCGATATCGGCTTTCGCGAGGGCGGCTACCTCATCCTTGCAGGCGAGGACGGCTTGCCGATCCTCAAGAGCAATCACGAGGCGCAGATCGCGGAGGGCGCCGACATCATGCTCGAGGATGCCGACCAGCTTACCCGCCGGTTCCCGTGGCTGTCGACCGAGGGCATTTCAGCCGGCGCCTATGGCCGCACCGGCGAAGGCTGGTTCGACGCGCATGCGATGCTGACGCTGTTCCGCAAGGCGCTGCGGCAGAAGAAAGTCGATTTCATCACCGCCGATGTCACCGCCATCGCGCGCGATGGCAATCGCGTCACCGGGGTGAGCCTCGGCAATGGCGAGACGCTGAAGGCCGGCATCGTCGTCAACGCCGCCGGCCCGAACGCCGGCAAGGTGGCTGCCATGGCCGGGCTTGAACTGCCGGTCGAGCCGCGCAAGCGCAATGTCTTCGTCTTCGAGGCGCGCGAGAAATATGCCGACATGCCGCTGCTGGTCGATCCCTCCGGCATCTATGTCCGTCCGGAAGGCTCGGTCTACCTCACCGGCGGCGCCGAACCGGAGGAAGGCGACCGCGCACCCGATCCCGGTGACTTCGAGGTAAACTGGCCGCTGTTCGAAGAGGTGATCTGGCCGGTGCTGGCGACCCGCATTCCCGCCTTCGAGGCAATCAAGCCGACCCGCGCCTGGGCCGGCCACTACGACTACAACACGCTCGACCAGAACGCGGTGATCGGTCCGCATCCCGAAGTCGGCAATTTCATCTTCGCCAACGGATTCTCCGGCCACGGCCTGCAGCAGGCGCCGGCGGTCGGCAAGGCGCTGGCCGAACTGATCGTGCATGGTGGCTACCGCACGGTGGACTGCTCGGCGTTTGGGTATGAGCGGGTGGCGGAGGGAAGGGCGTTCCGGGAATTGAATGTGATTTGAGCGATCAGCGCAGACCGCCGTTCTGTCGAGTTCCCCCCTCTGGCCTGCCGGCCATCTCCCCCGCAAGAAGGGAGATCGGCAGCTTCAGCGCCTTGCTCTTTCCTGCGACGCAGGAATTGGCGAAAGCGGTTGAGCGCTCAATCTCCCCCCTTGCGGGGGAGATGTCCGGCAGGACAGAGGGGGGCGCTGTCCCGCTAGCCGTTGCAAGTCAGGTGACCGCACGTCAGCCCTTGCGGTCGAACCAGAAGGCATCCGCCATGCGCTTCATGCCGATACGTTCGTAGAAGCCGACGGCGTCGGGCATGGAGATCAGGCTGATGGCGACCGATGGTCCAAGCTGCCGCCGCGCCTCGTCCATCAGGCCCTTGCCTATGCCGAGCCCCTGCGCCGATCGGGAAACGGCGAGTTCGGAGATGTAGCAGACCCAGGAGAAGTCGGTGATCGCCCTGATAACGCCGATCAGCGGCTTGCCCTCGACGTCGAGGCGCGCGGTCAGCACCAGGTTGGCGCCCGACAGCATCGCCCGCAGCCGTGCTTCATCATCGACCGGTCGTGTCTCGCCGAGGCCGGATTCGACCAGCACGCGCCGGAATTCGGCGATGTCGAGCGCGGCTTCGCTGTTATAGAGGACGTGTGCGTTTTCTGCCATGGCCGTCAGACTGCACCATCGGGCTGGCTTGTGCCACCATGCACGAACAGTTGCCTTTTATTTGCCGCCGGCTTTGTGTAAACCGGCGTCAGCAAATTCCCCCGCAACGAAAACACGGGCAAAAGCCATGGAAAAGTTCACCAAGCTCACCGGCGTCGCCGCTCCGATGCCGATCGTCAATGTCGACACCGACATGATCATCCCGAAGGATTACCTCAAGACGATCAAGCGCACCGGGCTCGGCACCGGCCTGTTCGCCGAAATGCGCTACAAGGACGATGGCTCGGAAAACCCGGATTTCGTGCTCAACAAGCCGGCCTACCGCAAGGCGCAGATCCTGGTCGCCGGCGATAATTTCGGCTGCGGTTCCAGCCGCGAGCACGCACCATGGGCGCTGCTCGACTTCGGCATTCGCTGCGTCATCTCGACCTCGTTCGCCGACATTTTCTACAACAACTGCTTCAAGAACGGCATCCTGCCGATCACCGTCAGCCCCGAGGATCTCGAGAAGCTGATGGACGACGCCTCGCGCGGCTCCAATGCCACCGTGTCGGTCGACCTCGAAGCCAAGGAAATCCGTGGTCCCGACGGCGGTGTCGTGACCTTCGACCTCGACGACTTCAAGCGGCACTGCCTGCTCAACGGGCTCGACGACATCGGCCTGACCATGGAGAAGGCCGGCGCCATCGCCTCGTTCGAGAAGCGAAACGCCGAACAGCGCCCCTGGGCCTGAGCGGTACACACTCCAGGCGGAGGCCCGGCCGCTTTTCAGGCCTTCGTTGCGCCGGGTTCGTTGCGACTGAGTGGAGGGACAGTCATGACACGTTTGCTTCTTGCCGGCGTTTGCGGGCTGGCCTTGTTGCTGGGGCAAACCGTGAGCGCGTTTGCGCAGACACAGGCACCCGCCACCCAGCCGGCCCCGGCGACGGACCAGCCGTCCGCCGATCAGGGGACGAACGCCGCCGACGCTGCCGATGACGACAAGCAGGCGCCCGTCCCTTTCGAAGGCGGCACGCTGACCATCACCCAGAAGGAACAGTATGGCGAGAAGGTGCTTGCCTATGACGGCCAGCAGCTGGCCACGAACTATGACGTCTTCTTTGACAGAATCGTGGAAGTCGGCGGCGTCAAGGTGGCGCTGTTCGATGTCGGCGACGGCGGCAACCAATGCGGGCCGGCGACGGTGATCGTCTGGAAACCGGAAGGTGGCACGATCCAGAGCACAATGGTCGAGCAGGACCAGTGCGGCGCCCCGCCCTCGGCGGTGTCCGACAATGCCATCTATTTCGTGCCGTATCTGTTGCCGGGGGATGAGAAACCGGCTTTGCAATGGTCGCCGACCGATGGGCTGACGATTTCGGGCAACCTGACCTACATGCCGGAACCCGGCACGGACTGGAAAGACATCGATCCGGAAAAGTACCAGAACATCATCGACGCCTTCCACAACGAGGCTGTCTACAAGGAAGCCGAAAAGCTGCTGGGCAAGGACATGCCCGATATGGCGACCAGCCTGCTGGTCGGCGGCGGCACGGAAAAGACCGCTTCGGGCGCCTTCTACGCCAGCGGCTGCGTGCCGCATGACTGCGGCGGCAATGACGGCTTCATGGCGGTCGACCCGGCCCAGCACAGGCTCTATTTTGCGCGCCGCGGCGACAATGGCAAGCCGCAGGCGTGGCCTGATGTGGCGACATGGCCGGCCGATGTGAAGGCGGCGTTGGACAAGGCGCTGGGGTCTGCGAACTAGGCATTTCGGCGGTGAACCAAAAGCTGTTTCGCCGCGATCCTTCACACCCCCCTCTGCCCTGCCGGGCATCTCCCCCGCAAGGGGGAGATCGGCAGCTTGGCCGCTCTGCCTATCTCTGCACCGTTTGTAACTGGCGAAAGCATTCGAGACATCCGATCTCCCTCCTTGCGGGGGAGATGGCCGGCAGGCCAGAGGGGGGTGCTGTCCCGCCGACATAAAAATGCCTTTGCAGCGCCAGTCGCTCTGCGTTGACCCATGGTCAGATCTGCCCTTTCCCTGCAAAATGGCCCACCACAACTCACGAGAACCCCATGCGACAACTGATCTCCACCGGTTCGCCCTTCGAAAAGACCGCCGGCTATTCGCGCGCGGTGGTGCAGGGCGATTGGTGTTTCGTGTCGGGAACGACCGGCTACGATTATGCGACGATGACGATGCCCGATACGGTCGAGGCACAGACGCGCAATTGCCTGGCGACGATCGGCAAGGCGCTTCGTGACGGCGGCTTCGAGATGACCGATGTGGTGCGGGCGCATTACTACATCACCGACCAGGCCTTCGTGGACATCGTCTTCCCGATCCTCGGCGAGACGTTCGGCGACATCAGGCCGGCGGCGACGATGATCGTCTGCCAGCTCAACAGACCGGAAATGAAGATCGAGATCGAAGTGACGGCGCTGCGGCGCACGGCATGAAAGGCAGGCCGATGAAAGTCCGGCGTATCGTTGCCAACATCGAGACATCTAATATCGCGGCGGCGAAGCGCTTCTATCAGGACGTGCTCGGCCTCGACGTGCTGATGGACCTTGGCTGGATCGCGACCTACGGTTCCGATCAAGAGATGCAGGTGCAGGTCAGCTTCATGGCGCAAGGCGGCTCCGGTACGCCGGTGCCGGATCTGTCGATCGAGGTCGACGATGTCGATGCGGCGCTCGACGCCATGAAGGCCGCCGGCTTCGCCATCGAATACGGACCGGCCGACGAGCCCTGGAGCGTGCGGCGCTTCTATGTGCGCGATCCGTTCGGCCGGCTGGTCAACATTCTCTCGCACAGGTGATGGTTTAGCTCGGGTTCCTCGCCCCCACGTGAGTGGGGGAGAGCGACTATCTGGGGTGTCAAGTTGCAATTACGAACTCGTTGCGCGCGTCTTCATTACTGGTGGCGGCAGCGGCATCGGCGAAAGCC
>NZ_AYWX01000005.1:0-305000 GCF_000502875.1 Mesorhizobium sp. L2C084A000
GCCGGCCAGCACGCCGACCGCGTGCGCGGCGTCGGCATGCAGCGAGGCGGCGCTGCGCCCAAGTGACGGACGCCCTTGGCCGGCAAGCACGGCAAGTTGCGCGAAAGCCGAGGCCCGGCCGGCTTGATGGGGCGCATCCGGCGACGGTGCTTGGAAAGCCACCGGTTCCGGCAGAGCCCAGAGCACTGCGGCGGCTTCTTCCAGTGTGGCGTGCCCGGAGAGCACCGCGGCGTCCTGCCCGCGATAGATGAGCCGACCGTGCGAGACGGTCGAGATCGCCGTTGCGATCGAGGGCTCGCCCCAGGCAATGGCGCTTTCAGCGATGGCTGATGGGCTCCGTCCGCGCGCCCTCCGCGTTGCCAGCGCTTCTATGTCGTCGGCACGATACTGGCTGCGGCGCGGATCGGCGCGGTCGGGCCGCATGCCGATGCGCCCACGGCTGACATAGGCGTACAGCGTCTGCGCCCGCACCTTGAGCCTCTCCAGCGCTTCTTCCCTGGACAACCACTCGGACATATCGAACCCTGATATTGATTCTATTGATCAAGATTGATGGAAACGTTGCCCATCTCTATCTCCGATCCGGAAATGCTTCAAGGAGACAAGGCTATGGCGAATGGGCTCGATGACGTGGTGGCGGCGGAAACAATACTGTCGGACGTGGATGGTCTTGGCGGCCGTCTGACGATCCGGGGTCATTCGCTGCCGGAGTTGGCCGGCCGGTGGAACTATGCCCAGGTGGTTGGGCTGCTGCTCGATGGCTTCTTCGACGACCTTCCCGATGATGCGCAACTGACGCGGGCGCTGGGCCAGGCGCGTGCGGACGTGTTCGAACGGCTCTTGCTCACGCTGCCCTTGTTGGCGTCGCTCGATGTCTACAGCGCCATGCGCGCCGGCATGGCGCTGCTGCCGGACGGCGACACATCGACGAACGCCTTGCTGCTCATCGCAGCGCCCGCCGTGCTGACGCCGGCCCTGTTGCGCCTGCAGCGCGGCGAGGAGCCGATCGCGCCGGACAGCCGGGCCGATCATGCCGCCGACATGTTGAGGATGCTGAACGGCAGCGTCGCCTCGCCGGCGCTGGCGAAGGCGCTCGACACCTATCTGGTGACCGTCTGCGACCACGGCCTCAACGCATCGACCTTCGCCACCCGCGTGGTCGCTTCGACACTGGCCGGCCTGACATCGTCCGTGCTGGCCGGGCTTGGCGCGCTCAAGGGGCCGCTGCATGGCGGTGCGCCAGGCCCGGTGATCGAGATGCTGGATGCGATCCAGGCGCATGGCGATGCCGCCGGCTGGCTGCGCGACGAGATCGCGCATGGCGAGCGCATCATGGGTTTCGGTCATCGCATCTACCGCGTGCGCGATCCGCGCGCTGATGTGCTGAAGGCGGTCGTGCGGCAACTCGGCGGCGAGGGCGAAACCGGCCGCCGGCTGGCCTTCGCGGAGACAGTGGAGCAAGCCGCACTCGACGTGCTGCGGATTGCCAAGCCGTCGCGCTCGCTGCAGACCAATGTCGAGTTCTACACCGCGCTGCTGCTGGAGGCGGCGGGCTTTCCGCCACAAGCTTTCAGCAATGTCTTTGCCACCGGGCGCGTCGCCGGCTGGATCGCGCATGCGCGCGAGCAGCAGACGATCGGGCGGCTGATCCGCCCGCAGTCGCGCTATGTCGGGCCTGTGCCGGAGCTGGCTGCCTGAGGCTTATCGGCGCCTGGCGAGCGACCGGCGATCCAAACGATATCCTCCTGGTGAGCGGCCGTGTGGCCGCTTATGACGAAAATTTCATCTCGCCCACAAATCTGGCCGCTGTTATTGCGTCGTATTGAGCATATATGCTGCACTGCAACATAGATGCATTCTTGCCGTAACCAGAGGATTCCGCCCTTGGCCGCCAGAAAAACCGCAGTCATCACCGGCTCCACATCGGGCATTGGCCTGGCCATCGCCCAGGCGCTGGCGGCCGAAGGCCGCAACGTCGTCGTCAACTCTTTCTCCGACACGACCGCCGACCACGCCATGGCCGACGCAATTGCCAAACAGTATGGAGTGAAGACCGCCTACATCAAGGCCGATATGTCGAAACCGGCGGAATGCCGGGCGCTTGTCGCCAAGGCGGCCGAAACATTCGGTTCGGTCGATATCCTGGTCAACAATGCCGGCATCCAGCATGTCGCGCCGGTGGAAGAGTTCCCGATCGAGAAATGGGACGCCATCATCGCCATCAACCTGTCGTCGGCATTCCACACCATTGCAGCCGCCATTCCGCTGATGAAAAATGCCGGCGGCGGGCGGATCGTCAACATCGCCTCGGCACACGGCCTGGTCGCGTCGCCGTTCAAGTCGGCCTATGTCTCGGCCAAGCACGGCATCATGGGATTGACGAAGACCGTCGCGCTCGAACTGGCGCGCGAAAAAATCACCTGCAATGCCATCTGCCCGGGCTATGTGCTGACGCCGCTGGTCGAGGCGCAGATCCCCGATCAGATGAAAGCCCATCAGATGGACCGCGAGACCGTCATCCGTGAGGTCATGCTGGACAAGCAGCCGACCAAGGAATTCGTCACGGTAGAGCAGATCGCGGCAGCGGCGGTGTTCCTGTGCTCGGACGCGGCAGCGCAGATCAACGGCACGCATCTCTCGGTAGATGGCGGCTGGACCGCCGCGTGAGGCGCGAAATCTTCTCATCTACCCAAAACGCACCAAGGACGACGCCATGACCAAAAACGGCAAGGCGGAGGAGACGAAGAAGACGATCAACATCGCGCTTCAGGGCGGCGGCTCGCACGGGGCCTTTTCCTGGGGTGTGCTCGACCGCCTGCTGGAGGACGGACGGCTGGAGATATCAGCAGTGTCCGGCACCAGCGCCGGCGCCATGAACGCGGTGGCGCTGGCCGACGGATATGTGCGCGGCGGTGTCGAGGGAGCGCGGCAAAAACTTGAGGATTTCTGGCGCGCGGTGGCGGCCAAGGGCCGGTTCAGCCCAGTGCAGCGCATGCCGTGGGATGTCGCCTGGGGCAACTGGTCGATCGAGAATACGCCTGGCTATGTCTTCTTCGACACCATGTCGCGGGTGTTCTCGCCCTACGTCGCCAATCCGCTCGGCCTTAACCCGCTGCGCGACGTGGTGGAGCAGGAGATCGATTTCGACAATGTCCGCGCCTGCAAGTCGATGGAACTGTTCATCTCGGCGACCAATGTCGAGACCGGACAGTTGCGCGTTTTTTCCGACGGCGAGATCGACCTCGACGTGGTGATGGCTTCGGCCTGTCTGCCGCAATTGTTCCGCGCCGTCGAGATCAAGGGCGTGCCCTACTGGGACGGCGGCTATGGCGGCAACCCGGCGCTCTATCCGTTCTTCAAGACCGCGGCGACCGAGGATGTGCTCCTGGTGCAGATCAATCCGGTGGTGCGGGAGGGAACGCCAAGGAGCGCCAACGAGATCCAGAACCGCATCGACGAGATCACCTTCAACGCCGGGCTGCTGCGAGAATTCCGCTCGATCGCCTTCGTCAAGGAACTGATCGCCGCCGGCCGTCTGCCGCATGGCGAATATCGCGACATCCGCATGCACCGCATCGATGCCGACGAGGCGTTCAAGGACCTGTCGGCGTCATCAAAGGTCAATGCCGAATGGGCGTTCCTGACGTATCTCAGAGACCTCGGCCGCACAGCCGCCAGCGACTGGCTGGAAGAGAATTACGACGCCGTCGGCAAGCGACCGACGCTCGATCTCTCCGGCGAACTCGATGACGGCTTCAAGCCGGTGCGCGGTCCGGCACCCGGCCGGCGGGTCAAGGAATTCCTCGCTGTGCGCAAAAATCCGGAGGTGGTTCGCCGTCGGGCCTGAACTGAAACCCGATACAGCTGGTTTCATCGAGCTTTCAAGGCGAGGTCGATCACCCTGATCAGGGCAGCGGCCGCCTGCCGCTGTCCCTCCGGATCTCTGATCCGCGCCTTCATGCCTTCCAGCCCGTCGAGCAGCATGTCGGTGAGCAGTTGCGCCGACAGGCCCCTGGCCGCCAGGTCGACGCCGTTCCTGGCTGCCTCCCCCTGGATCGCGGCGGCAATATGTTCGCCAAGCCCGCCGCGCCAGCAGCCGACCAGATCGCCAAGGCTCGATTTCATATCCAGCAATTCGGCGCCGTGCGGCGAGGCAACGACCGCGCCCATCATCGAGATGAATGCCTCATCGATGGCCCGCATCATGCGCTCGGTGAAAGGGCCATCGCCGGATAGGGCAATCTTTGCCGCCTCGACCGAGCGCGACAGGATCATCATGGCGATGGCGCGGAAAATGTCGGTCTTGTTCTTGAACAAGAGATAGAGCGCCGGGCGCGACATGTCTGCGGCGCGGGCGATGTCGTCCATGGTGGTGCGGGTGAAGCCATAGGCCAAAAACACCTTCATCGCGCCATCCAGGATACGGACGCGTTTGGGATCTGTGGCGGCGATGTCTTCGATCTGGTTCATGGAGCAATTCTATCCTGCAAAATCCTATTTGACAAAATGACGAAATTTGTCAATCTGTATTGGGCCAAACGGCCGAGGGGACGCTTCGCCCTTGGCAGTGGACGACAACAAAGGGTATCCCCATGCGCCTTACCGTCGACGGTCAGTCTTTCGATATCGATGCCGATCCTGACATGCCGCTGCTGTGGGCGCTGCGCGATCTCATTGGCAAGACCGGGCCGAAATTCGGCTGCGGCATCGCCGCCTGCGGCGCCTGCACGGTTCATGTCGACGGTCAGCCGGTGCGTTCCTGCTCACTCCCGGTTGGCCAGGTCAGCGGCGCTGTCACGACCATCGAAGGCATCGGCACAGCAGGCGGACTGCATCCGGTGCAGCAGGCATGGCTGGAGGAACAGGTCGCGCAATGCGGCTACTGCCAGGCCGGCCAGATCATGAGCGCGGTGGCGCTGCTCGACGAAGTCGCCAGCCCAAGCGACGCCGACATCGACAACGCCATGGGCGGCAATCTCTGCCGCTGCGGCACCTATCCCAAAATCCGCTCGGCCATCAAGAAGGCCGCGGCGCTCAAGACGGCGGGGCTCTGACCATGGCCAGTGTCGGAAAGATCGCCCGCCGCACGTTTCTGATCGGCGCTGCCGCCGTCGCGGGCGGCGTTGCCGTCGGCTACTACTATTATCGCAAGCCTTTTCCGAACCCGCTCGAGGCCGAGCTCGGCAAGGGCGAGGCGACCTTCAACCCCTATGTGAAGATCGGCGCCGACAACACCATCACCATCGTCGCGCCGCGGGCCGAGATGGGGCAAGGCATTTCGACGACGCTCGCCGTCATGGTCGCCGAAGAACTCAATGTGAGCCTCGACCGGGTCAAGGTCGAGCACGGCCCCGCCTCCCATGCCTATTACAACGCCGCGATCCTCGAAGAGGGCGGTCCGTTCGCCTTCTTCGACGAGAGCATGACCGCGCAGGCGGTGCGCTCGGGTCTCGGTGTGGTCGGCAAGTTCCTTGCCCTGCAGGGCACCGGTGGTTCGGCTTCGACACGCGACGGTTTTGACAAGATGCGGCAAGCGGGTGCAGTCGCCCGGCAGATGCTGATCGCGGCTGCGGCGCAAAAACTCGGTGTCGCCGCCGCCGATCTGGAAACGGCCGACGGTTCGATCCTGCACAAAGCGTCCGGCAAGTCGCTGACCTATGGCGCGGTCGCCGCGGCCGCCGCCGCGATGGCGCCGCCGGCCGAAGTCAGGCTCAAGGACCGGGCCGACTGGAAACTGCTGGGAAAGCCGCAAAAGCGCATCGACATGCTGGCCAAGGTGACCGGGGCGCCGATCTTCGGCATCGATGTCAGGCTGCCGGACATGGTCTACGGCACGGTCAAGATGAGCCCGCGCTTCTGGTCGGCGCCGATCAAGGCGGACCTCTCGAAAGCCGAGAAAATGCCCGGTGTGATCAAGATCGTGCCGCTGGAGACGAATTACGGCCATGGCTTCGGCATCATCGCCGACAACACATGGGCGGCATTCAAGGCGGCCGAGGCGATCGATGCCCAGTGGTCCGATCCCGAATACCCGCTCAGCAGCGCCGCTATTTCAGATGTCCTGAAGCAGGCGCTCGGCACCAAGGGGTCGGTGATGCGCGACAATGGCGACGTCGACACCGCCTTTGCCGACGCGCCGCGTGAAAGGATCGTCGAGGCCGACTATGCGGTGCCCTATCTGGCGCATGCGACGATGGAGCCGATGAACGCCACGGCGCAGCTCAGGGACGGCGCGCTCGACATCTGGTGCGGCAACCAGGCGCCGACCCTGGTGCGGCAGCTTTGCGCCAACGCGGTCGGCATCGAGCAGGACAAGATCACTGTGCACACCACCTTCATGGGCGGCGGTTTCGGCCGGCGCGTCGAGGTTGACTACGCGCTGTGCGCCGCGCTGATGGCGAAGGAGACGGGCGGGCGCCCGATCAAGGTGACCTGGACGCGTGAAGAAGACATGCGCCACGACGCCTACCGGCCGGCCGCTATCGGCAAGTTCCAGGCGCGGCTCGGCGACGATGGCATGCCGGTCGCCGTCGACATGAGGATGGCCTCGCCATCGGTGATTGCCGGCATGCTGCGCCGGCTGTTTCCTTCGATATCGCCGCTCGGTCCCGACAAGAGCATCGTCGACGGTGCCTATGACCAGCCCTACACCATTCCGAACTACCGGGTCAGCGGTATCGCGGCGCCGGTCTCCATCCCTGTCGGCTCCTGGCGCTCGGTCGGCAGTTCGGTCAACGGCTTCTTCCATGAGGGTTTCATGGACGAGATCGCCATTGCCGGAAAAATCGATCCGGTCGAGATGCGCAAGAGACTGATGGCCGCTTATCCCTCGGCGGTGAAGGTGGTGGAGAAAGTCGCCGCGATGGCGAAATGGGGCGAGGCGCTGCCCGCCGGCAAGGCCAGGGGTATCGCCTTCACGCTGTCCTTCGGCAGTTGGGTCGGCGAGATCGTCCAGGTGGCGGACACGCCGGCCGGCATCCGCATCGAGAAGGTGTGGATCGCCGCCGATGTCGGCACCGCGCTCGATCCCGGCATCATCGAGGCGCAGCTGATTTCGGCCGCCATCTACGGACTCTCCGCAGCTATGGGTCAGGAAATCACCTTCGCCGACGGCATGGTCGAACAGTCGAACTTCCACGATTTCGACGCCATGCGGATCTTCCAGTGCCCGGTCTTCGAAGTCGCCATCCTGGAAAACTTCCACAAGATGGGCGGCGTCGGCGAGGTCGGCACACCGCCGGCGGCTCCGGCGCTCGCCAACGCCATCTTCGCGCTCACCGGAAAGCGCGTCCGCACGCTGCCGCTGTCGAAAACGGTGGCCTTCGCATGAAGAAGCTCCTCATCATGCTGACGCCTGCTGCCATGCTCGTGCTCGCAGCGCCGTTTGCGATCGCGCAAGAGAGCCAGATGCCGGCGCCGGCGACCGTCGACGCGGCGAAAGGCCTGTCCGAATGGGACAAGGTCTATGCGGTGTTCTCGCATCCGCGCTGCGCCGACTGTCATGTCGCGGACGAGCGGCCGCGCTGGTCGGGTGCGCATTACGGCGGTACGCGCGTTCACGCCTTCAATGTCCAGCGGGGTGCTGACGGGTCGGGCTTCGGCAATCCGGGCCTGCGCTGCACGACTTGCCATTTCGCCAGCAATTCCAAGGCATTGCACGGTCCGCCCGGGGCCGAGAACTGGCATCTGGCGCCAGCCGAGATGGCCTGGTTCGGCAGATCCTCGGCCGAAATCTGCGCCCAGATCAAGGATCCCCTGCGCAACGGCAACCGTAGCTTGAAAGATATCGCGCTGCATGTTCGCGACGACAGATTGGTCGCCTGGGGCTGGGCGCCAGGATCGGGTCGTGAACCAGCCCCGGGCTCCGCCGAAGCAACCTATCAAGCGATCGAAAACTGGGCAGCGGCCGGCGCATCTTGTCCGCCGGCGCAATGATCTTGCAACTTTCAGACTATATTGCGGTGCAACTTTGATGTAGAAGCGCGCTTCGCCGATCACGGCAAATTGAACACGGCTCGGCGCGCACCCATATCGGCGACGCGCCCGCGTTATGAGGACGCTGGCCGAACCCGCAGTGGAAAAAACGACGATGAGAATCAGGTTTCACAAGCTTGCAGCCGTTGTTGTGCTCATTGGTTTCGCGGCGTGGATGGCGACAGGCGAGTTTTCGTCGGTCGGCAGCGTAGCCGCCAACAAAGCCAAAGCAGCCGAAGCCGAACAGGCCAAGGCGCCGGACGCGAGCAAGCCGAAGACGGCGGAAGCCGAGCCGAAGGCACCGCTGCGCACGGTCGCGGTGGTGACACCGCCTCGCAAGACCTATGCACGCGCCATCCGCATTTCCGGGCTGACCGAAGCCGACAAGCGGGCGGTGCTGGCGACGCGCGTCGCCGGTGTCATCGACAAGCTACCTGTCAAGCAAGGCGATCACGTCAAGACGGGGGATCTGGTGCTGATGCTTGCGGCGGAAGAAAAGATCTCGATGGTCGACAACGCCAAGCAGTTGGTGGTGCAGCGCCAGGCCGAGCTGGACGCAGCCTTGCGGCTGATGAAGACCGGCAATCTGCCGAAGCTGCAGCTCGACACCGCGCGCTCGAACCTGACCTCGGCGCAGTCGCTGCTGGAAACGGCACAGGCCGAACTCGACCGCAACGAGGTGAAGGCGCCTTTCGACGGCGTTATCGACCGGGTGCCGGTGGAACTTGGCAGTTCCGTCATGCAAGGCGGCGAGGTGGCAACCATCCTCAAGCTCGATCCGGTGATTGCCCGTGGCGAAGTCAGCGAGCGCGATCTCGGCTATCTCAAGCTCGGCGACAAGGCCACCATACGGCTGGTCAGCGGCCAGACGGTCGAAGGCACCGTGCGCTACATCAGCCGCGACGCCTCGTCGGCGACCCGCACCTTCCGCGTCGAGGTTGCCGTCCCCAATGCCGACGGCTCCGTGCCGGCCGGCATGACGGCGGAAATCGCGCTCAACGCACAGCCGACCGACGCGGTGCTGCTGCCGCGCTCGGTTGTGACGCTCGGCGACAAGGGCGACCTCGGCATCCGTGCCGTCGGCAAGGACAACAAGGTGGCGTTCTTCCCGATCGACCTCGTTGACGACACGCCGACCGGCCTCGTCCTCGGCGGCATACCGGCCGACGCCCGCATCATCGTCGCCGGCCAGGAACTGGTGAAGGAAGGCGATCTGGTCAATCCGGTCGAGGCCGACCAGGCGATCATCAAGAAGCTGCTCGGCGAGGCGACGACCGGCACCCAGTAGCGTAGCACAAGTCGCGACGGACTAGCCCTGGGCGGGGACAATCGGCTGCGACGCAGCTCGTGGAAATTCAAGAACAGGCGTTAGCCATGGATATCGTCAGACTCGCAATCAACAATGCCCGCCTGACCATTTCGGTCCTCGTCTTCCTTCTGCTGGCGGGCTGGGTCGCCTATCAGGCGACGCCAAAGGAAGCGGAGCCCGACGTTCCGATTCCGATGATGTATGTCAGCCTGATCTATCAGGGCATTTCGCCCGAGGATTCGGAGCGGCTTCTGCTGCGGCCGATGGAAAGCAAGCTGAAAAGCCTGAAGGGCCTCAAGGAGATGCGTTCGGCCGCCTTCCAGGGCGGCGGCTACGTGCTGGTCGAGTTCCAGCCGCAGACCAATCTGGCCACCGCGCTGCAGGACACGCGCAGCAAAGTGCAGGACGCCAAGGCCGACCTGCCGCAGGCGGCGGAAGAACCCGTCGTCACCGAAGTCAACATTTCCGAATTTCCCGTGCTCGTCGTCACGCTCTCGGGAAATCTGCCCGAACGCGTGCTGACCGCCGCCGCGCGTGAACTGCGCGACCGCATCGAGGAGGTTCCCGGTGTTCTCGAGGGCTCGCTGCAGGGTGCGCGCGATGATCTCGTCGAGGTCGTCATCGATCCGATGAAGCTGTCTTCCTATGGATTGCAGCTCGATCAGTTGATCGGTGCGGTCGGCAACTCCAACAGCCTGGTCGCCGCCGGCAACATCGAAGGCTCGGAGGGCAAATACGCCGTCAAGGTGCCGTCGCTGATCGAAACGCCGGAGGATGTCGCCGCACTGCCTGTGGTCGCCGGCCCCAATGCCGTGGTGCAGGCCAAGGACATCGCGACGATCCGTTCGACCTTCAAGGATGCCGAGACGGTGACCCGTCTCAACGGCAAGCCGGCCATCGCCATCGAAGTCAAGAAGCGCATCGGCTCCAACCTGATCGACACCGTCGCCAAGGTGCGAACGGTGTCCGACGAGTTCGTCAAGTCGATGCCCGAGGGCATGAACGTCACCTACACGCAGGACAAGTCGGTCTTCGTCAACCAGCTGCTCGGCGACCTGCAGAACCATGTGATGATCGCCGTCATCCTGGTGTTCATCGTCATCCTCTACGCGCTGTCCGGCCGCGCCTCGCTGCTCATCGGGCTTGCGATTCCGTCGTCGTTCCTGATCGGCATCCTGCTGCTGGCGATGATGGGCTACACGATCAACATGATCGTGCTGTTCAGCCTGATCCTGGCCGTCGGCATGCTGGTCGACGACGCCATCATCGTCACCGAGTTCGCCGAACGGCGGATGAGCAAAGGCATGCCGAAGGAGGAAGCCTTCGCGCTCGCAGCCAAGCGCATGGCCGGTCCGGTCATCGCCGCGACGATGACGCGCATCGCCGCCTTCTCACCGCTGCTGTTCTGGCCGGGCATCATCGGCGACTTCATGAAGTACATGCCGATCACGCTGATCGTCACGCTGTCGGCCTCGATGCTCTATGCGCTTGTCTTCGCGCCGACGCTGGGTGCGATCTTCGCCAAGGCGCCGCCGCATCATGAGGATGACAATCGCGACGGCTGGTACATGGCGATCGTCAAGCAGGCGGTGCGCTTCCCCATCACCGTGCTGGTGCTGACCGTCGCGCTCTTGTTCGGCGTCGGCTTTGCCTATTCGAAATACGGCGCCGGCGTCGAGTTCTTCCCGAATGTCGAACCGGATTACGGCCTGCTCTACGTGCATGCGCGCGGCAATCTTTCGCTGGCCGAAATGGATACCGCGACCAAGATCGCGGAAGACAGGCTGCTCGGCTGGCCGGGCGTGAAGTCGGTCTACACCCGCGTCGGCAAGACGCAAGGCGGCGGCCAGGATATCCCCGAAGACGTCGTCGGCGTCATCCAGTACGAATTCATCGACTGGCGCGAGCGCAAGGCGGCGAACCACATCCTGGACGATCTGCGCGGCGTCATGGCCGGCATTCCCGGCGTCGATGTCGAGGTGCGCGTGCCGGAAGCCGGTCCGCCGACCGGCAAGCCGATCCAGATCAGGCTTTCGGCCGTCGACCCCAAGGGGCTCGACGACAAGGCCCGTGAGGTTGCGGCGCGCATCGGCAAGGTGCCCGGCGTCATTGATATTTCCGACGGCCTGCCGCCGCCCGGTGTCGACTGGGCGCTCGAGGTCGACCGTGCCAAGGCGGCGCAGTACGGCATCAGCCCAACCTCGGTCGGGACGGTGGTGCAACTGGTGACCAACGGGCTGAAGCTCTCGGAATACCGGCCTGCCGGAGCCGACGACGCGGTCGACATAAGGCTGCGGCTGCCCGAAGACCGGCGCACGCTGTCGACGCTCGACGAACTCAGGGTGCAGACCTCACAAGGCTCGGTGCCGATCTCGAACTTCGTCGTGCGCAAGCCCGAGCCGACGGTCGGCATCCTCAACCGCATCGACGGCGCGCGTACGGTGGTCGTCCAGGCCAACGTCGCCGCCGGCGCTCAGGTCGCGGCTGTGCAGGAGCAGGTCACCAAAGCCGTCTCCGACATGGATCTCGGCAGCGGCATCCGCTGGAAGCTGGCCGGCTCGAACGAGGACAGCGCCGAAGCCAGCGCCTTTCTTAGCAAGGCCTTCGGGGCGGCGATCTTCCTGATCTTCCTGGTGCTCTTGGCGCAGTTCAACAAGTTCACCAGCGTCTGGCTGGTGCTGTCCTGCGTGGTCATGGCGACGATCGGCGTGTTCCTCGGCCTGCTGATAACAGGCGAGACGTTCGGCATCGTCATGTCGGGCATCGGCGTCATCGCTCTGGCCGGCGTGGTGGTGAACAACAACATCGTGCTGATCGACACCTATGACCGGCTGCGTGAAGAAGGCTGGGACAAGGTCGAGGCGGTGCTGCAGACTTGCCGCGAGCGCGCCCGTCCGGTGGTGCTGACGGCTGTTTCGGCCATTCTCGGCGTGCTGCCGATCGCCTTCGGCCTCGGGTTGGAAATCTTCCATCACGAGACGACGATCAACGCGCCGTCGACGCAATGGTGGATTTCGCTGTCCTCGGCGATCGTCTTCGGCCTGTCCTTCGCCACCGTGCTGACGCTGGTGGTGACGCCGTCGATGCTGATCGTGTTCACCCGCGCCAAGGTCAAGCCGGGCGCACGGCGCGGTTGGTTCAGCCGGCTGTTCCGGCGTGGCAAGGGCGAGATTTCCTCGACCGATGCGCAGGGGCAGGATACCGGAGCCGAGCCGGATATCGCCTTTCCGAAAGCCGCCGAATAGACCAATGCCGATTTGACCGCAAAAGGCCGCCCGGAACAACCGGGCGGCCTTTTGCATTGTTCTTGGGCGAAACGTCGAATTGCGGGGTTCTCATGCCGATCACCACCATCGTCATCATCGTCCTGGTCCTTATCCTCATCGGCGCGGTGCCGGCCTGGCCACATTCGCGCTCCTGGGGCTATGGGCCCTCGGGTATTGTCGGCGTGGTGCTGGTGGTGCTTATGGTGCTGCTGTTGATGGGACGGCTCTGAGGCGCCCTCTCAGTCCGCGGAGATTGTCAATGTGCGGAGGAGCATCGCCCGCCATCGCGGACGTCAGGCAGCTTTCGCAACGCCGGTCACGGTGGCAATGCCGATATCCCCGAGAGCTTCAGTGACGGCCTGATCCAGCGGCGTGTGCGGGATCGCACCGATGATGCCTTCCAGCCTTGCCGACGCCAGTTGGTGCGGTTCGAAGCGCAGATAGGACATCGACACGATCTCACGCCACATCGCCACGAACGGGCTACCGGCGCGCAGCACCCACCAGGCCATCGAGGTCATCTTGAGCGGACGCCCAAGCGCCTTCTCTGCGGCTGCCTTGATCTCCAGGTCGGTGACGGGATGGCCGGGGAAGTTGAAGGCTTCATAAGCGCCGAGCTTGTCCAGGTTCTGCGCCAGTCCGACGAAAGCCCTGGCCAGATCCGGTAGGTAGGCCCATTCATGTACGAGGTCGACCGGGCCGGGCGCCGTATAGATACCCTTGTTGATCTTGGCAGCGACGACCAAGTCGAACCACGAGCCGCTGCCGGTGCCGCCGAAGAAGTCGCCGGCCCGCAAAATGATGGTGCGGACGCGGCGTGCTTCGGCCTCGCGGTGAAACAGGTCCTCCATGGCGACGCGGATGCGCCCCTTGTCGGTCGTCGGGCGGAACGGCGTGTCTTCCGTGATCACCTCCGGCATCGGCGATCCGTAATTGTATACGGTCCCGGGAAAGAGATGCAGTGCGTTGTTGGCATGGCAAGCGGCCATGACATTCTCGGCGATCGGCAGGCACTTGACCCATTCGGTGTAGATCGGGTTGAGGCCGTTGAAGATGATATCGACACCTTCCGTGGCGCGGATCAGCGCTTCCCGGTCGAGCGCGTCACCGGCAACGGCCGTAGCGCCTTCAAGTTCAGTTGGCAGTTTGCCGTTGCGGGTGACGGCGCGGACCTCGTAGCCCACGTCGATGAAGGCCTTGGCGACCACGCGGCCGAGCCGGCCATTGGCACCGAGAATTGCGATACTGGTCATTGGAAGCACTCCTGGGTTGGGATTTGCGTGGCCGGTCTGGACGCGCGATCGGGATCAGCGACAAGCGCGATCGAGATCAGCGGCTGCCGAAGAGGTCGCGGTTGCTGCCTTGCGTGACCGGCTGCCGGACGGCCGCATCCGGGTTGTGGATCGAAGCGGTGGTCGTGTTGTCGGTGCTGGTGACAGTCGGCTGGCTGGCGTCGTTCGACCCAAACTTGTCGCTGCCGGCAAAAGCGGCGCTGACGGAAATGAGGATGGCGGCGGTGGTGAGAGCGATCTTGGTCATCTGAGTTCTCCTGGTTGGTGTTTGCAGTCCGTGTTGGTGTCTGCAGCCGGAATATGGTCGCTCCGAACGCGAATGGAAATTGACTACAGATGGCGATCTGATATTCATAAATGAATGGCTGAAATCGACTGGAACCTGATCAAGAGCTTTGTCGCCGTGGCGGAATCCGGCAGCCTGTCGGCCGCCGCGCGAAAGCTTTCGGCCAGCCAGCCGACGCTTGGCCGTCACATCGGCGAGTTGGAACAGGCGCTGGGCGTCACACTGTTCCGTCGAGGACGGCACGGCTACGAACTGACGGAGGCCGGCAGCACGCTGTTCGAACGCGGCAAGGCGGTCAGTGAGCAGGCAAGCGCCTTCTCATTGCTGGCGCTGGGTTCGGTAGAGGCCATCGAAGGCACGGTGCGCATCGCCGCCAGCGAGGTGGTGGCGGCCTATGTCCTGCCTGAAATGACGATGCGGCTGGGGATCGAGGAGCCCGGCATCGAGGTCGAGATCGTCGCCTCCAACCAGGTCGAAAACCTGCTGCGTCGAGATGCCGACATCGCCATCCGCATGGTCAAGCCGGCGCAGAACGAGCTGATGGCACGCAAGGTCTGCGATATCGAGCTCTGCGCCTGCGCCGCCAAATCCTATCTCGACAGGCGCGGCCCTCCGCTGAAGCCCGCCGACCTTGTCGACCACGACCTGGTCGGCTTCGACCGCGGCGACGAGATCATCAGGGGCTTTACCCAGCATGGTATCCCCGTCACCCGGAGCAGCTTCCGCTTCAGGGCCGACAACCAGATCGTTTTGTGGGAAGCGGTGCGGGCGGGAAACGGCATCGGCCTCGGTCAGGAGCCGCTGGCCGACAGGGATCCTTTGATAGAGAAGGTGCTGCCTGACCTGCCGCTGCCAGTTCTGCCGGTGTGGCTGGCGATGCATCGCGATGTGCGTACCAGCGTGCGCATCCGCCGGGTGGTGGATTTTCTGCATGAGGAGCTGAAACGCTATTCGGCGGGTGCTGGCGCGAATTCGGCGCGGTGAGCCAGCCCGGCCATCAGCAACACGATGATCAGCAGTCCCGACATGGTGATGAAGATCGGGCCGAAGCTGGAATGCTCGGCAACGAAGCCGATCGCCGACGGCGCCACCAGTATGCCGCAGTATCCGATAGTGGTGACCACGCTCATGCCGGTGCCGGAAGACATGCCTTCCTGGTTGCCGCCGGCCGAAAAGATGATTGGCACCATATTGGCGATGCCGAAGCCGCAAAAGGCAAAGGCTGCAATAGCGAGCCAGGGCGAGGGCGCCAGGCCAGCCACCAGCATGCCGACCGCGGCTACGAGGGCCGACACGCGCAGCGTCGTCACCGCGCCGAAGCGATTGCGTATGCCGTCGCCGAAGAACCGCGTAACCGCCATGACGCCCGAAAATCCGGCGTAGGCGAGGCCGGCAACGGCGAGATCGGCGCCGAGTTCCTGGCGCAGATACAGGGCTGCCCAGTCGAGCACCGCGCCTTCGGAGATCATCGCCAGCAGCGCCATCAGTCCGATCAGATAAACCAGCGGGTTTGCCGGCAGTGCGAATTTGTGGTGCTCGGCTGCCTGCGGTCTGTCTTCGGTGAGGAGATGGCGAACGGCCACCGCGATCACCGCGAAGGCAAACACCGTTACCGCCACCGCGTGGGCGAGGTGGCCGTAGTGCTGGATGGCAAAGCCGCCGAGGCCGCCGCCGGCGAAGCCGCCGAGACTCCAGAAGCCGTGCGAGGACGACATGACGGCGCGGGAGAGCCGCCGTTCGACCACCACGGCATTGGCATTCATGGCAACGTCCATGCCACCGATCGAGCCGCCGAAGATGATCATGGCCGCGGCCGCCAGCGGTACGTTGGGCGCCAGCGCCACGACCATCAGACCGAGGCTGCCGCACAGGGCGAACCAGCGCAGTACGGTGCGCGAACCATGTCTGGAGATCAAATGGCCGCACCAGGTCATCGCGACGACGGCACCGACCCCGAATAGGAGAATCAGCAGGCCGAGCGTGAACTTCGAAATTTCCAGCCGCGTCAGGAACACCGGAATCTGCGGCGCCCAGCTGCCCGTCAGGAAGCCGTTGGCGAGGAAAATGGCCGCGAGCGCCCATCGTCCGCGAATGGCAGTCAGCTTGGCAGTTGACGCGTTCATGAGGCGAATCCCGCTGAAAATGGCTTCGCGCGGCAAATTAGATCGATTCAATTTTCAGTCAAGGCTCTTTCGGGAAGCGTTTTGGGCCAAACACAGCCTTAAGCGATCGCTGGGGCGACGGCGTCAATGGTCGTGGGGGCGCCTTGCCTCGAATTCGGCCTTCTTGGCGTCGGAGGCCTCGGTCTGGTTGAGCGCCTGCCACTCCCCATAAGGCATGCCGTAGACGATCTCGCGCGACTGATCCTTGCTGAGTTCGACGCCCTCGGCATTGGCTGCCTCGCGATACCAGTTCGACAGGCAGTTGCGGCAGAAGCCGGCGAGGTTCATCAGGTCGATGTTCTGCACATCGTTGCGCTCGCGCAGATGCTCGACCAGCCGGCGGAAGGCGGCCGCCTCGAAATCGCGTTGCTGCTCGTCGCTGAGTTCGTTCATCGAAACCTCCGTCATAGCGGCCCGGTGCGCGAGCCGAACATCTTCACCACATGTATATCGGGACGGCGGTCTATCGCGTCAACGATCGGCGCCAGCCGTTCGGCCCAGGCGAGCGCGCCCTTCTGGTCCGATATCAGATCCTGTCTGATCTCGATCAGCGCATGGGCGAAGCCGTTGACGATGGCGTGCTTGTACATGGTGTCGCCGCGCAGCGCGCCGTCATAGGGTTCGTTGTCGCCGACGACGAGGTTCTTGTCCTGCGCCAGCATGTCTATCAACGGCCGCGCCACGCGGTCGTCGAGGTCCCACAGGATGCCGACGTGCCAAGGACGCTGGATTCCTTGCATGGCAGGGGTGAAGGAATGCACCGAAAAGATGAAGGGCGCCTGGGCGGAAGCCTGTGCGACCGAGGCGATCATGGCGCCGACGGCGTCGTGATAGGGTCGGTAGAACCCGTCGAGCCGCCTCTCGCGCTCATCGGCAGCGATGGGGTAATTCCCAGGTACGACAGTGCCGTCATAAAGCTGGCGAATGAGCGTCGGGTCGTCTTCGCCGCGATTGGGATCGATCAGCAGCCGCGAAAAATTGGCAAGCACCGCCGGCACGCCGAGCAGGGCAGCCAGTTCGCGCGTCACCGCCTCGACGCCGATGTCATAGGCGATGTGCCGGTCGAACTCGGCCGAGGGCAGGCCGAGGCTGCCGTAGTCGTCGGGCAGGTCGCGACGGGCATGATCGCCCAACAGCACGATGCCTCGCTTGCGGTCGCCCTCGATGACGTCGAAAGGCGCGAAAACTGTGGATCGGGTCATTGGCGGGAAATGGTCTGTTCGCGGGCTTCCGGGGAGGGTGCTATCGTCATTCCACGAAGACGACGCTTGCGCAATGCCGTTGTTTGGCCAAGGTTTCCCGGGAAATCTGGCACACGTCGGCGAATTGTGCGCCGGAGCCTTTCTAAATCGATTGGAATTGGACAAAACGGTGCGTTGACATGCGCCCGGACTTTTCCGAAAAGGGCGCAGAGAGATGCTGATGTGGTTTTTGAGGGGTTTTCGGATGAGTTCCGCCGGCGGGCAGCGCATGCGTGCTGCCTTTGCCATGCCGCTCCTCACGCTTGCCATCGGCCTGTCGGCGGTGGTCGTGGCTTCGCCGGCGCGTGCCGATTTCCGCGTCTGCAACGCCACGCAGAACCTGGTCGGCGTCGGCATCGGCTATCGCGCCAAGGCCGGCTGGATCACCGAGGGCTGGTGGCACATCGAGGGATCGAGTTGCAAGACGCTGATCGAAGGGCCGCTGTCATCAAGGTTTTACTATCTTTATGCAGAAGACGCCGAACGCGGTGGACGCTGGGACGGCCCGATCAACATGTGCGTGGCTGAAAAAGAGTTCAAGATCGCAGGCGTAACCGACTGCGTCGCCCGGGGCTTCCAGCGCGCCGGATTCCAGGAATATGACACGGGCGAACAGGCAAGCTGGATGGTCCAGCTGACCGATGAGTCCACAACGGGAGGCGCTCCAGCCGCCCCGGGAACAAACAGTCAATGAGACGTAGCCGCAAGGTCAAGATCCTAGCCACCATCGGTCCAGCCTCCTCCTCGGAGGAGATGCTGAAGAAACTGTTCGAAGCGGGCGCCGATGTGTTCCGCATCAATATGAGCCATACCGATCACGAATTGATGCGCACGCTGGTCGGACGCATCCGCGCTGTCGAGGAAGCCGTTGGCCGGCCGATAGGCATCCTCGCCGATCTGCAAGGGCCAAAGCTGCGCGTCGGCAAGTTCGCCAACGGCAAGGAAGTGCTGACGCAAGGCCAGACCTTCACCCTCGATGACAATCCCGAGCCCGGCACCTCGACCAGGGTCTATCTGCCGCATCCGGAAATCCTGAGCTCGGTCGAAGCCGGCCATCGCCTGCTGATCGACGATGGCAAGCTCGAGCTGAAGGCGGTGAAGAGCGACGGCAAGTCGATCGTCTGCACCGTCGTCGCCGGCACCACGATTTCCGACAAGAAAGGCGTCAGCCTGCCCGACACCGATCTGCCGGTCGGCGCGCTGACCGAGAAGGACCGCAAGGACCTCGATGCCGTGCTGGCCACAGGCGTCGACTGGGTGGCGCTGTCCTTCGTGCAACGGCCGGAGGATCTGGCCGAAGCGCGCAAGATCGCACGCGGCCGGGCGCTGATCATGGCCAAGATCGAGAAGCCGCAGGCTGTCGCCCGGCTGGCCGAAATCATCGAACTGTCCGACGCGCTGATGGTCGCCCGCGGCGATCTCGGCGTCGAGATGCCGCTCGAGGCGGTGCCCGGCATCCAGAAGCAGATCACGCGCGCCGCACGCCGCGCCGGCAAGCCGGTGGTGGTTGCGACGCAGATGCTGGAATCGATGATCACGGCACCGGTGCCGACCCGCGCCGAGGTGTCCGATGTTTCGATCGCCGTCTTCGAAGGCGCCGATGCCATCATGCTGTCGGCGGAATCGGCGGCGGGTGCCTATCCCGTCGAGGCCGTGGCAATGATGAACCGTATCGCCACCAAGGTCGAAACCGATCCGACCTATGCCGGCATCATCAACGCCCAGCGCTCCGAGCCGGAGGCGACTGGCGCCGATGCCATTTCGCTGGCCGCGCGCGAGATCGCCGAAACGCTGAAGCTGGCGGCGATCATCACCTACACCGCATCAGGCACCACAGGCCTGCGCGCCGCCCGCGAGCGGCCGCAAGTGCCTGTTATCGCGCTGTCGCCGATCCTCAACACGGCGCGGCGGCTGTCGCTTTTGTGGGGCACGCATTGCGTCGTCTCACCCGACGCCGTCGACCTCGACGACATGGTCAATCGCGCCTGCCGCATCGCCTTCGACGAAGGCTTCGGCAAGCCGGGCGACCGCGTCATCATCACCGCGGGCGTACCGTTGCGGACACCGGGTTCGACCAACATGCTGCGCATCGCCTATATCGGATCGGACACACAAGTCAGCCGCTAGATTCCTAAAGCGTGTCGCCTCTGAACGGATTCAGGCGATCCGCTTTAGGTCGGCGCGAGTTCGGCCTGCGGTACCTTGATATCGGCGCATCTGCCGGCGCCGTAGGCGTCGCCGGCGATGCGCGCCTCCACTGCCGTTGCCATCGCCTGCAGGTCTATACTCTTCCCGGCGACCTTCTCGATGGCGCCGACGGTCAGGTCGGGCGCGATCCAGTCTGGCTTGTGGCCGAGATTGTGCACCCAGACGAGTTCGGCACCGGCAATGTCGCGCGCCAGGCCGACCGAATGGATATGTGCATAGACCACCTTGTCGCGATCGCCTGAAATGACCACGGTTGGCGCCTTGATCTCGTTGTAGCGCGGTGCGGCGCCGAGGGCATAGCGATAGAGCCCGGCGACATCGGTGGCGTTGGCACGAAAGGCTGTTGGTCGCAGCACCAGCGGGATAGAGGCCGAGCTGAGATAATTGTCCGGCACCTTGTTGGGCGAAAAGACGCAGGTGGTGGCGTCAGCCATCTGCAGTGTACCGGCCGGATAGGTCAGCATCTCGGAAAACAACCAACCGAGCACCGGCATGGTGGTCAGATTGTAGTACCAGGCGGTTGCGCCGCCCGGCCATGGGTGGGTCGCCGGTGCGAGGAAGACCAGCCCGAGCGTCTTGTCGGGATGCTCCCGGCCAAAGGCCGATGTCACCACGCCGCCGAAGGAGTGGCCGACGATGATAGCCTTCTTAATGCCGAGATGGTCCATCAGTGCGGCAATGGTGTTGGCCTGCGCCGACGGGTTCTCGTTGTTGGTGCCGCGACCCGACCAGCCATGGCCTGGCCGGTCGAAGAACAACATTTCGGCGCGGCCTTCGAGCAAGGGGCGCAGCGGCAGCATCTGGTCCCTGAGGTTGGCGCTGGCGCCGTGGATGAAGACGATCGGCGGCAGCTCGGCATTGGCGGGTGCCGAGACATGGACATAATGGATGCGGGCGCCGTCGATTTCGGCGAACTCGCCGATCGGCGGATTGCGGCGCTCGATCAGCCATGATCCGACGCGGGTGACGCCGACAAAGCCGAAGACAAGCGCCATCAGGAAGGCAAGGGCGGCGTAGATCAGGTTCATGGGGGGAGATACGGAGGTGGAGGGGGATGAGTTGTAGGGGAGTAGGGGAGTAGGGGAGTAGGGGAGTAGGGGAGTAGGGGAGTAGGGGAGTAGGGTGTGTGTTCCGCAGGTACAATCTGCCCCTACTGCCTTATTCTCCCCACTCCCCTAGAGCAATCAAATGCCTTCACCGGCAAGTTCCTCCGAAATCGTGCCGACCTGGTCCTGGGCGCTGCGCATCATCGGATAGATGGCCAGCACCTTTTGCCAGGCCTCGAGCGCCGATTGCTTGTGGCCGGTCAACGCCATGATCTGCGCCAGGCCGGACAGCGCACCGAAATGGCGCGGCTCGAGCTGCAGCGTATGGTCGATGTCGGACATCGACTTGCCGTAGTTCTTCATCATGAAATGCACGGTGGCACGCCGGTTCCAGCCTTCGGCATAGGTCGGCTGCAAAGTCACCACTTGGTCGAGGAAATCGAGCGCGACGTCGAATTTCTGGCTTTCGACGGCTTTTTGCGACCATTGCATCATCAGGCCGATCGAGGCGCTGCCGGATTGCGACCACTCGCTCCAGATGTTGCCGGCGATGCGCTCCGCCGCCTTTTCGTTGCGCTCGCGTTTCAGATCGCTGAACAACTGGTCGAGGCGGGCTTGTTTCGTCGTTGCGGCGGGCGGGGCGTCCTGAGTGGCCGGCGGCGCGACAGCATCATCCGCCCATGCCGGGCCATAAATGGCGCCGGAAACAAGCAGAGATGTCAAAAATGCAAAAAGAATCCGCATCACCGGACTCTAGTCCCGGGCGGCGGAACGTCAAACTGAATTTGGCGTGAAAGGCCGGCAGGCGGCAACAAGCATCAAATGGGCGGAGGCAACAGCCTCCTGCCCGAAAGCTCAGCCCTGGCGTGCCTTGTAGCGCGGGGCGGTCTTGTTGATGATGTAGACGCGGCCCTTGCGGCGAACCAGCTGGTTGTCGCGGTGACGCGCCTTCAGCGCCTTGAGCGAATTCTTGATCTTCATGGTCTTGCCTGTCGGTGTGGACCCGGTCCGGGTCGAAATTTTAAGGCGCGCCAGAAGACGCGCCTTTGAACTGTGGGTGGCTCATAAACGAGGAGCCTTGTCCCTGTCAACCGCAAGCGTGCTCCATTGCGGCTGTGAATCATCCCTGTCATCAATTATCCGCCATATCGGCCTGGCGCATTGCGCGGCCCTGGGCCGGCTGGGATGATGCGGTCGCCGTGAAGTGATTTGGAGAGAACCATGCGCCGAATGTTCCTGTCCGCCTGCCTTGTCCTGCTGGCGGCAGCTTCGGTTGCGCGCGCGCAGGAATGCGACCGCAGCGATGATAGCCAGCAGATGATGAACATCTGTGCCGGCGAAGACTATCAGGCCGCCGACGCTAGGCTCAACAAGGCCTATCAAAACCTCACCAGCTCGGATGGTGCCGACGGCAAGAGATTGCTGCAGGTGGCGCAACGCGCCTGGATCACTTTTCGCGATGCCGAGTGCGCGCATTCCACTGCCGCCAGCGACGGCGGATCAATCCATTCGATGGAAGTCTCGCAATGCCTGACCAGATTGACCAATGATCGCGTCAAGCAGCTCGCTGCCGCGGCCAATTGCGAGGAAGGCGATGTGAGTTGCGCCAATCCAGGCGAGGACGAGAGCGACGACGTGCAGTAGGCAACCTTATGAGGCGCGACGGCTGATCCGAGTGAAGTGGCCCATCTTGCGGCCGGGCCGCGCTTCGGCCTTGCCGTAGAGATGCAGCATCAGATCGGGCTCGGCGAGAAGCTCAGGGACGCGCAGCACATCGTCGCCGATCAGGTTCTCCATCACGCAGTCGGAGTGGCGGTCCGGGCTGCCGAGCGGCAGGCCGGCGATGGCGCGGATATGCTGCTCGAACTGCGAAACGATACAGGCGGCTTCCGTCCAATGGCCGGAATTGTGCACGCGCGGCGCGATCTCGTTGGCCAGCAGCGAGCCGTCCGCCAGCACGAAGAACTCGACACCGATGACACCGGCATAGTTCAGCGCCGACAGGACCTTCGATGCCGCCGTTCGTGCCGCTTGCGCCGTTTCGAGCCTTACGCGGGCCGGCAAGGTCGACGTATGGAGAATGCCGTTGCGGTGGACATTCTCGGCCGGATCGTAGGCGACGACCGCACCGTCCAGCCCACGCGCCGCGATCACCGAGATCTCGCGCTCGAACGGCACGAAGGACTCCAGGATCAGCGGCACATTGCCCATCGCCTCGCAGGTGCCGGCAAGACCGCCGGCTTCCATGTTGCTGAAGACGCGCTGGCCCTTGCCGTCATAGCCCATGCGCCGAGTCTTCAGGATGCCGCTGCCGTCGAACGCTTTCAGCGCCGCCGTCAGCTCGTCATCATTGTCGACGGCGTGGAAATTCGCGGTGGCAATGCCGATGCCGTTGAGGAATGTTTTTTCGTCCACCCGGTCCTGCGCCACTTCCAGCGCACGCGCCGGCGGATAGACCGGAACCTTGGCGGCCAGAGCGCTGGCGGCCGCGACCGGGACGTTCTCGAACTCGTAGGTGATGACGGAACTCGACGCTGTCAGTTCGGCAAGGGCGGCCGAGTCGTCATAGGCAGCTGTTATTTGCCGGTTGGCGACCTGTGCCGCGGGGCAATCCGCTTGCGGCTCCAGCACCACGGTGCGGTAGCCGAGGCGGGCGGCGGCAACAGCCAGCATGCGGCCGAGTTGGCCGCCGCCAATGATGCCGATGGTCGATCCGGCGGGCAGGCTCACGGCGTATCCGTCGGTTCTGCCGCGACCTTAGCGGTCTGCGCGGCGCGCCAGGCATCCAGACGGACGGCAAGGCTATCATCGTTCAGGGCCAGCACGGCAGCGGCCAGAAGGGCTGCGTTGGCGGCGCCGGCCTTGCCGATGGCCAGCGTGCCCACGGGAATGCCGGCCGGCATCTGGACAATGGACAGCAGCGAATCCTGCCCGGAAAGCGCTTTCGATTCCACCGGCACACCGAACACCGGCAGCGGCGTCATCGCCGCCGTCATGCCGGGCAGGTGCGCCGCACCGCCGGCGCCGGCGATGATCACCTTGTAACCGGCCGCCTTGGCGCCTTTGGCGAAATCATAGAGCCGGTCCGGTGTGCGATGCGCGGAAATGATCAGCCGCTTGTGCGGGATGCCTAGTGCTTCCAGCGTTTCGGCGGCATGACGCATCGTCGCCCAGTCGGACTGGCTGCCCATGATGATGGCGACGTCGGCGCGTTGATCGTCCAAGTCCGTGTTCCCCGGCGACAAAGGCGCGCCTTAGCGGAATTCGCGCGAGGCCGCAAGGATAGGCGGCCGCCGCTTCGGTCCGGCAAGACGGAAACCAGCCGTTCAGATGCCGTCGCGCTCGGCCTCTGGCGTCGAGACCAGCAACGCCGAAGCCGCGTTGGCAGCGGTGACCGCCGCGTGCATGGTCTCTCCTCGGGCAAGTCCCGCGGCCAGCGCGCCAACGAATTCATCGCCGGCGCCATGCGTGCTGGCGACCTTGACCGGGACGGCCAGCAGCGCAAAGGCCTCGCCGGTCTGGTCGCAGGAGGCGACGCCCTCGCCGCCCGCCGTGACAATCGCCACCGGATAAAGATCGGCCAGCAATCGTGCGGCTTGCGCGGCCCCGTCCTGCGTCTCCACCACTGCTGTGCCAGCCAGGAATTCCGCCTCGATTGCGTTGACCACCAATATGTCGACCAGGGCGATCAACTCGTCGGAGAGTTTGCGCGCGGGGGCCGCGTTGAGCACGACGCGGCCGCCCTGTGCTTTGACGGCGCGTGCGGCGGCAATGTTGCCGGCTTCCGGCACTTCGTTCTGTAACAAAAGCACTGCCGTTTGGGCCATCACATCGGAAGCAGAGGCAATGTCGGCATGGCCCAGTGTCAGATTGCTGCCTGAGACGATCACCGCGCCATAGTCGCCGCCCGCGTCGAAGATCGCCACGCTCATGCCGGAGCTGGCGCCAGCGGCCACCCGCACGAAGCGGTGGTCGACCAGCGCGCGATCGAGATTGGCCAGCAACGCCCGCCCGAAATCATCGTCGCCGACGGCGCCGATCATCGCCGCGCGCACGCCGGCCCGCGCCGCCGAGACAGCCTGGTTGCCGCCCTTGCCGCCGCATTTCGGGTGCCAGGCATGGCCGGTCACCGTCTCGCCCTTGCGTGGGCGGTCGGGCGCGTCGACCATGATGTCGTAGTGCAAGCTGCCGAACACGGTGACCAGCGGCGATGTCGTCATGAGCCCCGGTCTTTTCGTTTCGATGTCACCGCCGACATGGTGCGGCCGAGGTTGCGCTCCGCCGCCTGATAATCGCGCTGCGCCACCGCCACGAACAGCGCGTCGAGGATGTTGAGCTGGGCAATGCGCGCCGCTGCGTTCTCGCCCATCAGCGGCGAGCCTTGCGCGGTCGAGCAAAGCACGATGTCGGCGACCGCAGCCAGCGGCGAGTTGTCGTAGTTGGTGATGGCCAGCGTGCGGGCACCGTTCTTGCGGGCCAGCTGGATGGCGTCGATGACGGCCGACGTGTTGCCCGAATGCGAGAAGCCGACGGCGATGTCGTCGCCGCCGAGCAGCGAGGCCGACATCAGCATCATATGCGAATCGTCATAGACCGATGCGCGGATGCCGATGCGCAGAAACTTGTGCGAGACATCGCGGGCAATCTGCGCCGAGCCGCCGACGCCATAAAAATCCCGGCTCTTCGCACGGTAGAGAAGATCGGCGGCGCGGTCGAAATCCTCGATCTCGAGGATCGCCAGCGTTTCCTCCAGCGCCTGGATGGAGGTGCGGAACACCTTCTGCACGATCTCGGCCGAACTGTCGTCGGACGACAGTTCCTGATGCATCTCGGCGGTCGGCAGGCGACTGTATTCATAGACGGCGGTGCGGAAGTCGCGATAGCCGGAAAAGCCTAGCTTCTTGGCGATCTTGACCACCATCGCCTCGGACACGCCAGACTCTTCGGCGATCTGCTTCAGCGGAATGCTCTCGTCGAAGCCGCGCCGGCCGAAGACGGTTTCCACCACCTTCGCCTCCAACGGGGTGAGATGCGGCATCATCATGCGGATGCGTGGTCCTACCGCTTTCAGGTCCAGCCCGCTCAAGGTCATCCACGCCCCCTCGTCACGCGATCGATAAGCATCGCGGCGAGGATTATAAGACCAGTTGCCAGAAGCTGATAGAAGGACTGGACGTTCATCAGCGTCAAACCGTTGCGCATGGCGCCGAGGATGATAGCGCCCAGGATGGTGCCGACGATGCTGCCCTTGCCGCCCATCAGCGAGGCGCCGCCGATGGCGGCAGCCGCGATGGCGTCGAGTTCCCAGAGATTGCCGAGGATGGGCTCGGCGGCGCCGAGCCGGCCGATCAGGATCTGCGCGGCAAGCGCCGCCAGCAGGCCCGAGATCATGTAGGCGGCGATCTTGGTGCGGGCAATCGGCACGCCGGCGATGTAGGCCGCCTCCTCGTTGCCGCCGACGGCAAGCAGATATTCGCCGAAGGGCGTCTTCTTCAAAACGACCCAGGCGACGACAGCCACGCAGGCGACGATGACGACCGCCAGAGGCAGTCCAAACAGCGATCCGTTGAAGATGGCGCGGAACCCCGCGGGCAGGCCCAGAACCGGATTGCCGCCGGTGTAGATCAGTGCTAGCGCCCGGTAGGTGCTGAGCGTCCCCAATGTGACGATGAAGGGCTGCAGCCCGACATAGGCGACGAGCACGCCGTTGACGAGGCCGCAGGCAAGGCCAATGGCGAAGCCGGCGGCGATGGCCAGCGGAAACGGCACGCCGGCGACCATCATAGAGGCCGAGATGACGGCCGAGAGCGCTGCCGTCGGCCCGACCGACAGGTCGATGCCGCCGGAGATGATGACAAGCGTCATGCCCAGCGCCAAACAGGCATTGATGCTCGACTGCTGCAGGATGTTGATCAGGTTGCGCTCGGCGAAGAAGCCAGGCACCAGCGCGCCGAAGACGGTGAGGATCACGACAAGACCGATCAGCGTGCCGGCGTCGCGCATGGAAACCCCGCGCACGAATTCGGCCCGCGGCCGCACCAGAGTGGTATCCGACATATCCGTCACCTACTGCCTTGCCTGCTGTGCGGCCGGCGTTTGCGTTTGCGGGATGGCGTGCGCCGCGATCGCCTGTTCGCTGATATCGTCTCTGTGGAGTTCGGCCGCGATCGTGCCGTCGCGCATGACCAGCACGCGGTCGGCAAGCCGGATCACTTCGGGGAGCTCGGAGGAGACGACGATCACGGCATGGCCCTCGGCGGCGAGTTCCTCGATCAGATGATAGATCTCCGCCTTGGCGCCGACATCGATGCCGCGCGTCGGTTCGTCGAACAAGAGGATGCGGGTTCCCGCCGCCAGCCAGCGGCCGATGATCGCCTTCTGCTGGTTGCCGCCGCTGAACAGGCGAATCGGCCGGTCGAGCAGAAACGGCCGCAGGTTGACACGGCTCATCTTCTCGACGGCCACGTGTTTCAACCTGGCGTGATCGATGAGACCGCGCGGCGCGAACACGGCCATCGAGGCCAGCGCCATATTGCAGGTGATCGAGCGCAGCGGCACGATGCCTTCGCGTTTGCGCTCCTCCGGCACCAGTCCGACGCCGGCGGCAATCGCATCGCGCGGGCTGGCGAAGCGCGCCGCCTTGCCGTCGATTGCAATCGTCCCGGCCGTGGCGCGATCGGCGCCGGCCAAGAGCCGCAAAAGTTCAGTGCGGCCGGAACCGACCAGGCCGGCAATGCCCAGCACCTCGCCGCGATGCAGATTGAACGACACGTTGCGCACCTTTGTCGCCGAAGAGAGGCCACGCGCGCTCAGCATGACCTTGTTCGTGGCATGGGAATTATGGTGTTCCCGCGCCAGTTCGCGGCCGACCATCATCGCTACGACCGCTTTCTCCGACAGGTCTTTCAGATCGACGGAATCGACGACGACGCCATCGCGCATGATGGTGGCGCGCCGGCAGATACCGAACACCTCGTCCAGCTTGTGCGAGACATAGACGACCGCGACGCCGTCGCGGGCGAGGCCGGTGATGACTTGCGCCAGCCGTTCGAATTCGCTCGGCGTCAGGCTCGATGTCGGCTCGTCCATGGCGACGATGCGGGCGCGATCGAGCAGCGCGCGAGCGATCTCGACGATCTGCCGCTGAGCCACCTTCAGGGTACCAAGGGGTGCCGCCGGATCGATGGAGGGATCAATGGCCGCAAGAGCATCCGCAGCACGGCGCTCTTGCTCGCGCCGGGCGACGAAGATACCGCCGCGCGTCAGCGGATGGCCGAGGAACATGTTCTGGGCGACGCTGAGGCGCGGTACCTGCTGCAATTCCTGATGGATCATGGCGACGCCCGCAGCGCGTGCGGCGACCGGGTTGGCGAGTGTAACCGGCTTGCCGTCGATGAGGATGCTTCCCGCTGTCGGCCTGTAGACCCCAGACAGGACGCGCAGCAGCGTCGACTTGCCGGCGCCGTTTTCGCCGAGCAGGCCGTGGATTTCACCGGCCCCGACCGAGAGTGACACCTCGTGGAGCGCCCGTACGGCCGGAAACAGCTTGGAAATGCCCTTGAATTGCAGCCGGGGTGACATCGGGTTCTATCTCCGAGCAAGAGTGCCGGCCGGCAGCGAATTGCTCTGGCCGGCACCCGCCGATTAGCCTTATTGGCCCGCTGCCGCGTCATCGAGCAGGGCCTTGCGCGCGCCGGTGCCGGAATAGCGGTCGGCATTGTCCTTGGTGATCAGCGCCTGCGGCGTGGCGACAACGCGCGGCAGCTTCTGTCCCGCGACGAGACGCAGAGCTGTTTCCAACGCCACTTCGCCGGTCAGCACCGGGAAACTGTCGACCGTGCCGGTCAGTTCGCCGGCCCGTATGGAGGCGTAGGCATCGGAAATGCCGTCGGTGCCGAAGACCGCAACCTTGTCCTGCAGGCCGGCGGCCTTGACAGCCTCGACGATGCCGAGCGCCATGCCGTCATTGTTGGCATAGAAGCCGATCAGGTCGGGGTGCTGCTGCAGGATGTTGGTGGCCGCGTCATAGGAGGTTTGGCGGTCCCAGTTGCCGGGAACGCTGGCGACAACCTCGAAATTGCCCCCCTCGGTGATGGTCGACTTGAAGCCGTCGGTGCGCTGCACGGCGGCATAGACGCCAGCCTGACCTTCGACGATGGCGACCTTGCCGCCATTCGGACGATTCTTGATGAACCATTTGGCGACGCGCACGCCATTGTCGCGTTGGACATTGCCGACATAATGCTCGGCCTGCGGGATGACGGCGTCATTGACGTTGACCACCGGCACGTTGGCGGCCTTGGCCTGCTCCATGATCGGCTGCAGATTGGCATCCGTCTGCGGCGAGACGAGCAGCACGTTGTAGCCCTGCGTCACCAGGCCTTCGGCGATGGTGAGCTGGCCGAGCTGGTCGCCCTCGCTCTGCGCTGCCTGATAGACGACGGGAACGCCGACCTTGGCGCCGAATGCCGTGTAGCCCTCGCCCAGCGAGCGCCAGTATTCATTGGTCAGCGTCTTGGAGACCGCGCCTGCCTTGGTGCCTTCGGGCAGCTTGGGGAACGCGCCGAATTTAGCCTCGACCTGCGACCAGTCGATGCGGTCCTTTTCCGTGTCGGAATTGAGCGGCGCGAGGTCGGCGGCAAAGGCAGAGCCGATCGAGAGCGCCATCAGTGCGGCGGTAGCGGTGGCAAGCAGAAGTTTCATTGTATTCCTCCCTGGTTGAAAACGGTGATGGCGCGGATGCCTCAGCTATCCGGCCCGAGCATGATTTCCTGGATGATGGCCTGCGACGTCACCGCGTCCTGGCTGTCCATGGCGGCGGACAGGCGATTGTCCTGCTCCAGCCGGTCGACGACGCGCAGCATGCGCTTGACGGTGGCGATGTTGACTTCGCACTCGCGCACCGGATCGAGCCCGGTCATATCGGGGAACGTGTCGAAATAGATGGCGCCGGCGTAACCGTCGCGGCGAATCTGCCTGAGCAGCTCGATGGTCTGCAGCGTGTGCACCGCGCCGACCATCAGGCCGTCGTCGCGCTTGGCGTAGCCGTCGTTCAGGTGCACGCCGAGCAGCTTGCTGTGACGCGCCACCAGGGCCGCGGCAAAGGCCGGCTGTTCGTCGGCGTAGAGCACATGAGCGAAATCGAGCGTGACGCCGAGATTGGGCAGGCCGACATCGCGGATCGCCAGCAAGGTCGTCGCCGCATCCGGCATCAGGCTGTAGGAGCGTGGTTCGTTCGGTTTGTATTCAAGGCTGATCTGACAGTCGGGATCATGTGCCGCAACTTCACGAATCCCATCAATTTCGTGTTGCCAAAGTGTTGAATAGTCGGCCTGGAAGGCGTAGTCGAAGCCATCCTGGCCGAGCCACAGCGTCATCAGGCTGGCGCCGGCCTCACGCACGGCATCGATGCCGGCCTTGGTCAGGTCGATGGCCTCGCGGCGCACCGCCGGATCCGGATTGGTGAAGGCGCCGAGCTTGAAGGCGGGGTTGGAGTAGTAGCGCATGGCAAAGCCATTGATGGAAAGCCCGAGATCGCCCAGTTTCAGGGTGATTTCCGGGGGCTTTTCACCGACGTGGTCAGGAAAGTTGAGGTCGAGATCGGTAAGCCCCTCGACCTTGGCGGCGCGCGCCGCCATCTGCAGCAGCGACGGCTTGCCGGTAAGATCGGGCCACTCGGCCTGCGGTCGCGAGGCAAAGGAATTCAGGCGCGTGGCGAAACGGTTGGCTGTCATGAGCGATCCTTCATCGTCATGACTTCACATAAATATAGATATTTGTAAAGTTATTGTTGAGAAGTTGTGAAGCAGCCGCCAAGCTGGAACCGCCAAGGCGCGCAGAGGGAGCCGGCAGTTTCCTGGCCGGTGCCCTGGAGAGCCCGTCAGGGCAGGAGGCGCATGATGGCGCGTGCCGGTTACGGCCGACGCATTTCAGGTAGCGATTCGCCGGGTGTTCAATCTGGCCAGCTTAAGACGCCGGACGAATCCTTGCGGGAGACTTTCATCGCATCGGCCGGGCGGTCCTTGGCGGTCAATATGGCGCGCAGCCGTTCGGCGACGATCTCGGCCTCGCCGGGATGAAGATTGCAGGGGTCGAGGAAGAAATGGCCGCGCTCCACCTCATGGTTGCGCACGATGATCGGTGGCGAGCCAGTCGCCAATGCCGAGGTGAGGCCGGCCGCCGTGAACTGGCTTTCGGGCAGTACAAAAATCTGAAGCCGATCGAGAGGGTTGGCGGTCGGATCGGGAATGATCTGCGCGACAATGCCTGGCAGTCCCTGCAACGCGTCCTTCCACAAATTGAGCGCCGCCTCTTCGCGGCGGCGGATGCCGGCATGGTCGCGCTTTTCCCAGGCTTCCAGTGCGGCCATGGTGCCGGCGATGCTCTCCTTGCCGACTTTCATGGCGCGGGCGACGCCGCGGTTCTGCAGATAGGCGGCGCGCACCAGGTCCTTGCGCCCGGTGACGATGCCGCTGGTCGGCCCACTCAGGAATTTGTGGCCGCTGTAGATGACAATGTCGGCGCCGCGCGCGAGGAAGTCGCGCAGATCATACTCTGAAGCCGCATCCACGATCACCGGGACACCCCTGGCGTGGCAGATCTCGCAGAATTCCTCCAGCGACAGCATGCCATACTGCACGGTGTGGTGCGCAACGACATAGAGGCCCGCCGCCGTGCGGTCGTTGATCGCGTCGCGCACATGATAGTCCTGCGTCACGCTGACCGTGCCGGCCGGAACGACCCTGGCGCCCGCCAGCCGGACCGACTGGTCGATCGGCGCACCATAGTTGACGATGTGGCCGAGCTGGACGATGACCTCCGACTTGAGGCCTTCCGTGTTATCAGGCAGCCGCTCGATGGCGAGCAGATTGGTCCCCGTCATCGCACCGGCGATCGCCATAGTAATGCCGCTGGCGCAGCAGGCAGTGATAAAACCGGCCTCGCCGCCGGTCAGGCGCGCGACGATCGTGCTTGCGGCACGTTGCAGGTCATCCATTTCCACCCATTGCGAGGCCATTTCCGCCATGGCGCTGATCGCTTCGGGGACAATGATCGACGCGCCGAGCGCGGTCATCGTGCCGGAGACATTGATGATCGGGCGAAGGCCGAGCCGTTCGCGGATGGTGGTGTTGGAGCCGTCGGTGGAAGTGGTTTTCATCTCTCGGATTCCATTCTTCTAAGGTCAGGCGGCGATCTCGACAACCGCCTCGATTTCAACGGTGATGTTTCCAGGCAAGGAGCCGACGCCGATCGCCGAGCGGGCATGGCCGCCGATTCTGTCGAACACATCGGCAAACAGGTCGGAACAGCCATTGACCACTTTCGGATGGTCGCTGAAAGTCGGTATGGCGTTGACGAAGCCGAGCAGCTTGACGATGCGCACGATCCGGCCAAGGTCGCCGGTGGCTGCGTGCATGACGGCGAGCAGGTTGAGGCCGGTGAGGCGGGCATGGCCATAGGCCTGCTCGACGGTGACATCGTCTCCTACCTTGCCGGTGAACAGTGTGCCATCGGTGCGCAGCGGTCCCTGGCCGGACAGGAAGATCAGCCGGCCGCTTTCGGCATGGGTGACGAAGTTGGCGATCGGGGTCGGCGGCTCGGGCAGCGTCAGGCCCAACGCGGCGAGCCGGATATAAGGCGTCATGAAAGAAGGCTCCTTGCGACAGCGTTCGCTGTCCCGTTCTAGAAATGCGAGGCGCGGAAGCGTGCCAGGAAGGTGCGCAGGCGCTCATTGTCGGTGTCGGCTGCCAGGATTTCGGCGGGTGGACCCGCCGCGCTGACGCCGCCATCGGCCATGAAGATGATGCGGCTCGAAGCATCTCGGGCAAAGGCCATTTCGTGCGTGACCATGACCATCGTCATGCCGTCCTCGGCCAGGCTGCGCACGACCTCGAGCACCTCGCCGACCAATTCCGGGTCGAGCGCGGAGGTTATCTCGTCGAGAAGCAGGATCTTCGGCCCCATGGCCACTGCGCGGGCAATGCCGACGCGCTGCTGCTGGCCGCCGGACAGTTCGGCGGGCAGGCTGTCGGCCTTGTGGGCTAGACCGACCCGGCCGAGCCAGTGTTCGGCGATGGTGCGCGCTTCGGCGTTGCTCTTGCCGCGCACCTTGGTGAGGCCAAGCATGATGTTGCCGGCGGCTGTCAGGTGCGGAAAGAGGTTGAAGCTCTGGAACACCATGCCGGTCTCGGCGCGCATCGCGGCGAGATCGCGTTCGCTGCGACGCTGGCGGGTTCCGGCTTCGCGAAAGCCGACCTCCTTGCCGTCGATGCGAATCGAACCACTGTCATAGCTTTCGAGAAAGTTGACGCAACGCAGCAGCGTGGTTTTGCCGCTGCCGGAGGGGCCGATGACCGTCACCACCTCCCCCTTCGCCACCTGCAGGCTGACCGAACGCAGGACCTGGACGGTCCCAAAGGCTTTGGAAACGTCCAGGACGTCGAGAAGGGCCGGGGTGTTTTTCGGACTTGTGGACATTGCTATTCCCGGATGAAGGAGAAACGCCGCTCGAGCCGCCGGCTGGCGAGCGAAAGGGCATAGTTGACCGCGAAGTAGATGAGCGCGCCGAGAATATAGAGCGGCATGGCCTCGTAGGTGCGGCCGATGACCTGGTTGATGGCCTGCATCAGGTCGGTGATGCCGAGCAGCGATACCAGCGCGCTGCCCTTGACCGCATCGGTGACGCCGTTGATCCAGGGCGGCAGGAAGCGCCTGAACGCCTGTGGGAAAATGACGTAGGCGAGCCGCTGGCGAAAGGTGAGTCCGATCGCCATCGCCGCCTCGGACTGCCCTTTCGGAATGGAGCCGACAGCACCTCTGAAATATTCGACGACCTGGGCTGTCTTGAACAGGGTCAGCGCCAGCACGGCGGCCCAGAACGACGGCAGATGAAGCCCGACGGCCGGCAGTCCGTAATAGACAAAGAAGATGAGCACCAGGATCGGGATGCCGCGTATGGTGTCGCTGAAGATGCGCACGGCCCATTGCAACGGCACCGGGCCATAGACCAGACCGACGCCCATGATCACGCCGGCAATCAGCGAAAACACCACGACCAGCAGGGATACCCACAGTGTCAGCGCAAAGCCCTGGGCGAGGAAAGGCAAGGCATAGGCGATCTGGGTCAGCATGTCAGCGCGCCGCCCTGAACCGGCGCTCGACAAGCCGAAGCGCAAAAAGCAAGATGTAGCCGGTCACCAGATACATCGCCGTGACCACGAGATAGACCTCGACGATGCGGAAGGTGTTGAAGTTGATCCACTGGGCGCCATAGGTCAGCTCCGGCACCGAAATGACCGAGGCGACGGAGGTGTCCTTGAACAGCGATATGAAGGTGTTGGACAATGCCGGCAAGGTGATGCGCAGCATGGTCGGCAGGCGCACGTTGAGCAGCCTTTGCCAGGGCGTCAGGCCGATTGCCTTGCCGGCGTCCAGCTGTCCGCGCGGAACGGCTTCGAGCCCGGAGCGAAACACCTCGACCAGATAGGCGCCGCTATAGAGCGACAGCGTGACGACGAACGAGGTCGGCGCGCTGTAGGCGATGTCGACCACTGTCGGCAGGCCGTAGAAGACGAGGTAGACGAGCAGGATCAGCGGCACGTTGCGGATGAATTCGACGTAGGCGGCGATGATGGTGCGCACGATGCGTCCGGCAGACACGTACCAGACCGCCAGAACCAGGCCGATGACGGTGCCGATGGCGATCGATATGACGGCGAGCTCGAGACTGAGCAGCAGTCCTCCCCACAGCTTGTCGAAGTGCCGCCAGATCAGGTTGAAATTAAGGGCATAGCCCATGCGTCCGCCTCAGTGCCGCAGGCTTAGAGCAGTTCACCGTTTCACGGAAACGGCGACCCGCTCTAACTCTTTGTTTTGACGCAATTCCGGGCGGAAAACCGTTTCACACTTTTCCTGGAATTGCTCTAGGGAGGCGGAAGGGCGCTGGATACGCCCTTCCGCCCGGCAGGTCAGATGGCTGGGAAGCCGGGATGGCGCGCCGGCGGCTCCTGTCCGAAAAAGTCCTTGAAGGCGGCATCGTAGAGTGCGTTTTCGTGGCCGAACATGGCGATGGTGAAGGTCGAGTTGACGAAGGTCAGCCAGTCAAGGTCGCCTTGCCGGAGTGCCGCGCCATAAAGCATGCTCAGCCAGCTCTTGCCGGCGTCGAAATATCTGTCCGGATTGCGCGAGGCGAGCCAGCGCACCGTGGACAGATCGACGGCAGCGGCGTCGACGCGTTTCGATTCCAGTGCCTGCAGCACGTTGGCCTGGGTATCGATCTGCATGACCTGGCACTCGGGCAGCACCGAATGCACCTGCGCCTCGGCATCGACATTCTGCAGGATGGAGACGCGTGTCGCCGAGCCGCCGGCAAGCAGCTTGTCGAAGGTCTTGTTCTCGGCGGTCGGAAGGCTCAGCAGGGCGACGCCCTCGACGTAGTAAGGCCGGGAAAAATTGACCAGCTGCGAGCGCTGGGCGCTCATCGTCATGAACTGGATGGTGATGTCGACCTTGTTGGTGGTGACGTTGGGGATGCGCTGTGCCGGATCCTGCATCACGAACTCGACCTTGGTCGGATCGTCGAAAAGGCCCTTGGCAAGGATGCGCCCCATGGTGATGTCCATGCCGACGAGTTCGCCGGCATCGTTCTCGAAGTGCCACGGCGCATTGGTGCTGCCGGTGCCGACGATCAGCTTGCCGCGATCGAGCACGGTGCGCAGCAGGCTGTCGGGTGCTGCCTGGGCAGCGGCCTTTTGGGCATCGACGGTTACCGCCGCACCCACGACGCCGGCCGTGGCCAGTCCCGCCATTCCCAATTTCAGAAAATCACGTCTTCCGGATGTGTCGTTCACGGCGACCTCCTTTCGTTTGTGTTCCCCTTGCACAGGCAATACACGCGTCAGTGACGTCGAAGCGATTGTCTCTTACAAGAGACGCGTGTATCCTGTACAGGACAGATACTAACACCGGGAATCAACAATGCAAGATGGCAATGCCTCGGCACTTTCAGCCGGCGAGAAGATTTCGGGCTCCCGAGAAAAGGGGCTCAACCGGGTGCTCGAGATTCTGGAGTTTCTTCACACGACCCAGCGCGCGATCGGCATTGGCGACCTTGCCAAGGGCGTGAACGCGCCCCGCTCGACGACCTATACGCTTGTGCGGTCGCTGGTCGATGCGGGACTGCTGGAAATGCAAGGCGACGACAATCGCGTCTATTTCGGCAAGAAGCTTTATCTCTACGGAATGGACTATGTGCGGGGCAACGACCTGTTGAGGCGGGGGCGCCAGGAGGTCGACAATCTGTCGCGCGAGACCGGCGAGACTTCCGAACTGTGCATGCTGCAGAGCGGCCGCTATACGATCGTCCATGCGAGTCCCGGCACCAGGCCGTTCCGCATCAGTTCCGCCACCGGCCTGCAGATACCGCTGCCCTGGACGGCCTCGGGGCGGCTGCTTCTGGCGGGGCTGGAGAAGGCTGAGATCGAAGGCATGGTGTCAAACGACGATCTCGTGCTGCCCGACGGGCGCAAACTGCGGCTCGACGATTTCGTCGCCGACATCGCAAAAGCGCGGATCACCGGCTATTGCGTCACTTCAGGCCTTGTCGATGCCTATACCAAGTGCCTTGCCGCGCCGGTGTTTTCAGCGCCGGGCAAGGTCGAGGCGACGATGTGCCTGGTGGTCCCCATCGATACATCCGAGGGGCGGACCGGCGAACTTATCGGCCTGCTGCGTGATCGTGCCGCGAAGCTTTCGATCGCCGTGTAGCGCGAGCGAGCGAACGCCAACTCACGCAATGATGTCGGGAATGATCTTGTCTTCCAGTGCCATCAGCCGGTCCTTGAGGAACAGCTTCTTCTTCTTCATGCGCTGGATCTGCAGCGGATCGCAGGCCATGGCGATCATCGCGTTGATGGCCGCATCGAAATCGGCGTGTTCCTGCTTCAGGCGGGAAAATTCTAGGCGAATATCGGCCTGTTCCTGATCGGACATTCTCTACCGTCTGCACGTCTGCGGCGCCCAAAACTGGGCCTGATTGGGCGGGACCGGGTGTTTTGTCACCGGCGTGCAGCCCATATCACATTTCAAGGTGTCGTGGAATGCTACCACGGATCATTCGACATCGCGGCCGGATGGTGGCACAGTGTCATTGTGCCGTCACAGAAGCGAACCTGCGGTGGACGCGCCGTGACGGTTGCAATCGAGGAAAACCATGAAAGGGAGAACCAATCATGTCTCTTGCATCCCATCTTGATGAGTTGCAGCGGAAACACGGCGACATCGAACGTGAAATCGATGACGCGATGAATCATCCATCGGTAGACGACCTCGAAATCGTGAATCTCAAGCGACGCAAGCTGGCACTCAAGGACGAGATTGAAAAACTAAGAGGCAAACCGACCACGCATTGATGCCCTCCTGACATAGCCGCCCCATATCCGCGGCCTCTTTTCCCGGCGGCACCCCGCCGCCGGCGTGGAGGGTTTTGATTTTCCAGCACCGGTCTGTCAGCCGAAGCTGGACTTGCACCCGGCTCAATCTCCGCTTCGGCCGTCGCCCGTTTCGCCAGATCATCGATTGTTTCTGGTCGCCGGCGGCGGGCGATTCCGGCCAGTGGCGACCTGTCGCCATTGACAAGCCATCTTTGCTCCTCCACCTCATGCCCGGACCTCAGCGCATCGGCCCGGGGCGTCGTTGTGCGTCCATGCAGGACACAAGATGCTCCAGAGACAAAAGGCTGCCGGCATGACCGGATATTTTTCCTCTCCTTTTCCCCGCCGTACGTCGGTCGGCGTCGATGTCGGCGGCGTGATCGTCGGCGGCGGCGCGCCTGTCGTCGTCCAATCGATGACCAACACCGACACGGCCGATATCGACCAGACCGTTGCGCAGGTCGCAGCCCTGCACCGGGCCGGGTCGGAGATCGTGCGCATCACCGTCGATCGCGACGAGAGCGCCGCCGCCGTGCCGCGCATTCATGAGCGGCTTCAGCGGCTGGGTATCCACGTGCCGCTGGTCGGCGATTTCCACTATATCGGCCACAAGCTTTTGGCCGATCATCCGGCCTGCGCCGAGGCGCTGGCCAAATACCGCATCAATCCGGGCAATGTCGGCTTCAAGGACAAGAAGGACCGCCAGTTCGCCGATATCGTCGAGATGGCGATCAAGCATGACAAGCCGGTACGCATTGGTGTCAACTGGGGCTCGCTCGACCAGGAGCTTTTGACCCGGCTGATGGACGACAACCAGGACAAGGGTTTCCCGCTGACGGCCCAGGAGGTGATGCGCGAGGCGATCGTGCAGTCGGCGATCCTGTCGGCCGAGATGGCGGAAGAGATCGGCCTTGGCCGCGAGAAAATCATCCTGTCGGCCAAGGTCAGCGGCGTGCAGGACCTGATCGCCGTCTATACCGAGCTCGCCACCCGCTCCAACCACGCGCTGCATCTCGGCCTGACCGAAGCCGGCATGGGCTCGAAGGGCATCGTCGCTTCGTCGGCCGCCATGGGCATCCTGCTCCAGCAAGGCATCGGCGACACCATCCGCATCTCGCTGACACCGGAGCCGAATGGCGACCGCACGCGCGAGGTGCAGGTGTCGCAGGAATTGCTGCAGACCATGGGGTTCAGGCAGTTCGTGCCGATCGTCGCCGCTTGCCCCGGCTGCGGCCGCACGACCTCGACCGTGTTCCAGGAACTTGCCCAGAACATCCAGGCGGATCTCAGGAAGAATATGCCGGTGTGGCGCGACAAATATCCCGGCGTCGAGAACCTCAAGGTCGCGGTGATGGGTTGCATCGTCAACGGCCCGGGCGAGTCCAAGCATGCCGACATCGGCATTTCGCTGCCCGGCACCGGCGAGACGCCGACCGCGCCTGTCTTCGTCGACGGCAAGAAGGCGGCGACGCTGCGCGGGCCGTCGATCGCCGCGGATTTCGAGAAAATGGTCGCCGACTATATCGAACAGCGGTTCGGTCGCGGCGGCAAGGCCGCGGCAGAGTAAGTCAAATGCAGCGTTTCCTATGGGCGACGCTGATCCTGCTGTACGGGCTGACCTGGTCGGCCCTTGTGCAGGCCGATCCGCCGCAATCCGCTAAGCAGCGGCTGATCGACAAAGTCTGCAATCTGATCCAGGCGCATGCCGACCAGAACGGCCTGTCCAGGGATTTCTTCGCCCGGCTGATCTGGAAGGAAAGCCGTTTCGATCCCAACGCCGTCAGTCCGGTCGGCGCCGAAGGCATTGCCCAGTTCATGCCGGGCACCGCCAAGATGCGCGGGCTTGCCAATTCCTTCGACATCAACCAGGCGATTCCGGCTTCGGCTAGATATCTCGCCGAAATGAAAACCGGCTACGGCAATCTCGGCCTGGCCGCCGCCGCCTACAATGCCGGCGAGAGCCGGGTGTCGCGCTGGCTCAGCTCCGGGGGGTTCCTGCCAATGGAGACCGAAAGCTATGTCTTAGACATCATGGGCGAACCAGCCGACAAGTTCACGGACCGGGCCTATGCTGGAAAAGTCGAGCCGCTCGACGCAAAGACGGATTTTGCCGTCGCTTGCCGAAAACTGCCGGTGATCATGTCGCGGACGGTGGCCATGGCTTCGATCAACATAAAGCCATGGGGCATCCAGGTGGCCGGCAATTTTCGCCGCAGTGCCGCGATCAACCAGTGGCTCAGGGTAAGGAGCCGGTTCCCGGCCCTGCTCAACGGGCATGATCCGGTGGTCAGCCGGGTGCGCACGCCGATCGGCCGGCGCGGCATCTACGCGGTCAGGATCGGTGTCGACCGCCGCGCCGATGCCAACGTTATTTGCCAGAAATTGCAAAGTGTCGGTGGGGCGTGCGTGGTGGTGCGCAACCGGTAATTTGGCCGCTGCCGGCGCGATGTTCTGTCTGAGAAAGGCATTTATAAGCGACAGCCGGAACGTCGCATCCAGCAAAGATTTCAGCTATAGCGGCCGCCATCTTTACTGGGCGGCGGCCCTGTCTTTGACGAGCAGCATGGGTCTCAACATGTTCGATGGATACATTATCTGCGGCACGCCGAGGACCGGAAGCACGCTGCTGTGCAAGCTTCTGGCATCCACGAAGACGACTGGCGATCCGCACTCATTCTATCGGCGGCAGGATGTGCTGGAGTGGGCTGAAGAGTGGAAGCTGCCCGATCGCGACACGATGAGTGAGCTCGACTTCAATGTCGCCTATCTCAACGCGGCGATCGCTGCGGGCAAGGGTGGAACCGGCCTCTTCGGCCTTCGCTTGATGCGCGAAAATCTGGATGAGCTTTCGACGATCCTCGACCGGATTTTCCCGAAACTGCCGTCGGACAGAGCGCGGTTCGAAAGAGCATTCGGCAATGTTCTCTACATACACCTCTCGCGGGAGGACAAGCTCGCGCAGGCTGTCTCCCTGATCAAGGCAGAGCAGACCGGTCTTTGGCATATCGCTCCCGACGGCACCGAGATCGAAAGGGTCGCGCCGCCGAAAGAGCCTCAATATGATTTCGAGCGGATCAAACGAGAGGTCACGGAACTCGAGACCTATGACGCGGCCTGGAACATTTGGTTCGCAGAGCAAGGCATATCCCCGCTGCGTGTCGGCTATGAGCGCCTTTCAGGCAATCCGGCCGCGACATTGCTAGGCATCTGCGAAGCCCTGAGGGTCCGAGCGCCTGACGAGGAGGATGTAAGCCCCGGCGTTGCAAAGCTTGCTGACGCGACAAGCCTCGACTGGATGCGCCGCTATCGTCTGGAGGCAGCAGCCGTCTGACGCATCCCATGGATGCAGCCTAGGCGGTCTTCGCCACCACCGTTTCGCTGAGCCAGGTGCCGATCTTGGTGCCCAGGCGGTCGGGCGAAACTGGCTTCGGCAGATAGTCGTCCATGCCTGATTCGATGCACTTGTCGCGATCACCCTTCAGCGCGTGCGCGGTGACGCCGATGATCGGGATGTGGGCGCCCGTCGAGACCTCCATCGCCCGGATGGCGCGGGTCGCCTCATAGCCGTTCATTTCGGGCATCGAGACATCCATCAGGATCAGCTTGGGGCGCAGCGCCCGGTACATCTCGACCGCCGTGCGGCCATTGCCGGCGATGCGGTAGCTCAAGCCCAACCCGTTGAGGATTTGGCCGAACACCAGCTGGTTCACGTCATTGTCCTCGGCAATGAGGATGTCGATCGGTCCGTTCGGCGCGGTTGTCGATTCCGGCGCTGCCGCGACCGGCATTGCCGGGCCGCGGATGACGGTGAAGGCGGGCGGCGCCGCCGGGGGAGCCTGCACGATCGGTTCGCGGACGAACCGCGCCTTGCCGACCTGCGAGCGGGNGGAGTTCAGACGTGTGCTCTTCCGATCTGGTCAGCAACACCACCGGGATGGAGGACAGCCGGCTGTCGGAAGCAATGGCTCTGGCGACGTCGGCGCCGTTCATGCCCGGCATTTGGTAGTCGAGGATGATGCAGTCGACGGCGGCGCCCAATTGAAAGGCGCGGTCGAGGAAAGCAAGCCCAACCGCGCCGCTTTCGGCGGCGGCGCAATCGAAGCTCCAGCTTCTGAGCTGCTCGAGCAGGATTTCGCGGTTGACCGGATTGTCGTCGATGACCAGCACGCGCGCGCCGGTGACGTCGACCGGCACGATCTCGTCGCGCGCCGCCGCCTGATGCGCGGCCAGCGGCACCGCGAACCAGAACACCGAGCCGCGGCCGATCTCGCTTTCGACGCCGATCTTGCCGCCCATCAGGTCGATGAGGCGGGCGNACACCGATCTTGCCTGCCATCAGGTCGACGAGGCGGGCGGCGATGGCGAGGCCCAGCCCCGTGCCCTCATGACGGCGGGTGGACGAGCCGTCCACCTGCGCGAATTTCTCGAATACATTCTGCAGTTTCTCGGCCGGTATGCCGATGCCGGTGTCTTCGACGCGGACCTTGAGCTGGACCACGTCGTTGACGATTTCGCCGCCGACATCGATCAGCACATGACCCTTTTCGGTGAACTTCACGGCATTGCCAAGCAGGTTGGTGATGATCTGCCGGAACCGGCCGGCGTCGCCGACGACATGGGCCGGCAGGCGCGGGTCGACACGCACGATCAGTTCGAGGTTCTTTTCGGCGACGCGCGCCGAGACCAGCGTCGCCACATCCTCGACCGCCTCGGAAAGGCGAAAGGGAGCAGGGTCGAGGGTGAGCTGGCCGGCATTGATCTTGGAGAAATCGAGGATGTCGTTGATGATGGTGAGCAACGCGTTGCCGGATTTGACGATGACGTCCGTGAAGGTCTTTTGGCGCGGGGTCAGATCGGTCTTCGCCAGCAGTTCGGCCATGCCGAGCACGCCGTTCATCGGCGTGCGGATTTCGTGGCTCATATTGGCCAGGAATTCCGATTTGGCGCGGTCGGCGGCCTCGGCCTTGAACAGGGATTCGGCGGATTCGGCAAAGGCGCGGCGGATTGCCACTTCCATCGGGCGGAAGATCCAGAAGGCGACGATGGCAAGTGCCGCGAACAGGATGCCGCTCGCCCACAGCAGCAGTCTGTCGCTTGAGGCATCGGCCAGGTGGCGCTCATCATCCATGGCGGTGCGGACGCGAACCAGCATAGGCTGGGCAAACAGGTCGTTCTGGTTGCGGATTTCGCGATAGCTCCACTCGTCGACCTTCTGCGCCACCGACATCAGGTTAAAATTGCGCACCATGTCGCGCGGCGACCAGAACAGATCGCCGTTGACGGAAGCGGACTGGAGTTCGTTGACGGTCTTGATCGACAGCCGCGGCTTGATCGCCGCAAGCTGGGCGGTCAGCGTCTCGATCTCGCCGGTCAGACGCTCCGAATGGCCGCGCGCCGATGTGGTCAGGGCATCGCGTGTCTCCGCCCGCCAGGCTGTGCCGGTCGTCTCGGCAAAGCTGGTCGCGTTGCGCAGGTCGCGGGTGAAGATGACGAGATTGCTGCTCAGCGCATCGATGTCGCGGCGAAAGGAATTGACGCGGTCAAGCGCAATCACGATGCCGGCGGAAGCCAGCGCGAAGATCAGCAACCCTGAAATATAGCGGATCCGGACCGACCGGATGAAGGACGAATATTCAGGCATGCGCAACCCCAACACATACGCACCATTTTAATGGCCGGGATTACGCTTCATTTACATTAAAATTTCGTTCGTGCGGGTAGGCAGGCCGTGCGAGCCGCCGGATGGACAGCACGCCTAGGCCGCTTCCACGACGAGGGCGCGGATGCGGCCACTCACCGGACCTTCCCCGAACCGTTTCCCAAGGGCATTCGCCACGTATCGCGTCGCCTCCTCCAGCGAGCCACCGCGCGCCTCGATCTCGGCCCGCAGGGGCGTGCCCTGGCAATAGGCCGCGGCCGCCTCATATGGCGAGGAAGCGGCGCTGACGGCATCCAGCGGCTCTATGGTGATGTCACGGAAGCCGGCGGCATGAAGGTCGGCGCGGATGACGTCCGCATCGTGATAGCCATGCGGCGTCCTTGCCATGAAGCGAGGCGGATCGGCCGGAAAGAAATGGCCGAGTGCCCGCGTCACTTCCTCGGCGAACTCGTTGTCTTCGATGGCACCCCAGACGTTGAACAGGAAATGCCCGCCCGGCCGCATCATCCGCCGCGCTTGCCCGTAGGCGCCCACCCGATCGGGGAAGAACATCGCGCCAAATTGGCAGACCACGGCGTCGAACCGGGCGTCCTCGAAGGGCAGTGCCTGGGCGTCGGCCTGCTGCCAGATGATACGAGGATCGTCCGACATCCGCGTGCGCGCGTGGTCGAGCATCGGCTGGTTAAGGTCGGTGGCCACGATGCGTGTTTGCGCCGGCAATCTTGCTGCCAGCGCACGCGTCACCACACCGGTGCCCGCCGCCACTTCGAGCACCGATTGCGGCCCGAGCTTCGACACTCTCTCCGCCAGATCCTGCGCATAGGGCTCGAAGATCAGCGGCACCATCGCCCGGTCGTAGACTTCGGGAATGGAACCGGTGAACAGCTTGTCGGTGGTCGACATGGCATCCCTCCAACTCTATCCGCACCGCGTGCTTGCCGTGCGGTGGCAAAGCGATGTCGATCCTCTGCCTCGGCAGGCTTCCGCTCAAGCTCTATTTCAGAACCGGCCGGCGGGGACGTGCGTGCGTCGATCAGCTCGATGTTCCGGCTGGCACAACCTCAGCTGTTACGCGCCGCCACGAACGTCGCCGCTTCCTTCAGCAATTGGGCATCGTCGCCATAGGGCTCAAGCAGTGCATGGGCCTGTTCGACGAGGCCGTGAAGCTGGCCGCGTGCCCAATTCGCACCATGCAAGGCCACCAGCGTCGCCTTGCCGGCGGCGGCGTCCTTGCCGGTCGCCTTGCCCATCTGGCTGGCATCGGCGGTCAAATCGAGCAGGTCGTCGGCAAGCTGGAAGGCAAGACCGATCGCCGAGNCCAGCCGCTCGCGGTCATCGGCTGGTGCACCGGCAATGAGTGCGCCTGCCTCGCAAGCGAAACGGATCAGCGCGCCGGTCTTCATCGCCTGCAGCCGGATGATGCCGGTCTCGTCCGGCGGCGCCTGTTCGGCTTCGAGGTCGAGCTTCTGGCCGCCGACCATGCCACCGGCTCCGGCCGCACGGGCAAGCGCCAGCACCAGGGCTACCCGCCGTTCCGCCGGCAGGGCGGTCGCCTCGCCAGCAATGATGTCGAAGGCCAGCGTCAGCAAGGCGTCGCCGGCCAGGATAGCGGTCGCTTCGTCGAAGGCTCTGTGCACGGTCGGCTGGCCACGGCGCAGATCGTCGTCGTCCATGGCGGGCAGATCGTCGTGTATCAGCGAATAGCAATGCACGCATTCAAGGGCTGCGGCGACGCGCAATGCCGCCTCGCCATCGGCGGAAAAAAGGGCGGCACTTTCCATGACCAGGAAAGGGCGCAGGCGCTTGCCGCCGTTCAGCACGCCGTGCCGCATCGCCGCCATCAAACGCTCAGGCCGCGCGATCTCGCCCGAAAGCGCACGGTCGTCGAGCAGCCGCCGCAGCAGCACCTCGACGGCGGCTGCCCGTCTGATCAGCGCCATTTCGAACGCCATTTGGTCGTCATTCGTCATGGCCCGGACCGGTAGCCGACACTCAGACGTTGCGCAAGAAGCCAAGCGCCATTATGCCGGGGCAGGGAGAAGCACGGGTTGGGCGGCTTGGCGGAACCGATCGTCGATCATGAAACCGAAAGACTGGACATGGCGACGAGATCGCGGGGCGTAAACCGCCGTGGTCTCAAGCGCTGGGTCCGGCGCGGCATCGTCGTGGCCGCGGTGCTGGCTTTGATTCCGGTCGTGCTGACGTTTCTGTACCTGCCATTCTTCGTGCATCCTGTCTCGACGCTGATGCTGAAGGACCTGGCGACGTTCTCCGGTTACGACCGCCGCTGGGTGTCGATCGACGACGTGTCGCCGGTGCTGGCCAATTCCGTCATCATGTCGGAGGACGGGCAGTTCTGCTTTCATCGTGGCGTCGATCTCGGCGAATTGCGGGGCGTCGTCGACGATGCGCTGGCCGGCGAAGCAACGCGCGGCGCCTCGACCATCACCATGCAGACGGTCAAGAACCTGTTTCTCTGGTCGCGGCCGCTGGGCTCGGTGCGCAAGGTGGTCGAATTGCCGCTGGCCGTCTATTTCGATGCGGTGATGTCGAAACGGCGCATTATGGAAATCTACCTCAACATCGCCGAGTGGGGGCCGGGCATCTACGGCATCGAGGCTGCGGCACAGCACCATTTCGGCGTTTCGGCAAAACAGCTGTCGCGACGGCAGGCCGCCTTGCTTGCGGTCTCCTTGCCAAATCCGATTGCCCGCAATCCGGCCAAACCCGGGCCTGGCTTGAGGCGGCTCGCCAATCTGATCGAGCGGCGCGCCGGCCGCTCCGGCGCCTATGTCGGTTGCCTCCGCTAGCCGATCCAAAAAAATTCGCGCCAGTGCTGGCCAAAACGGCACAGGGCGTGTATAGGCACCCGACTTTCTCAGATTCCGGCCCCGACATGGCCCTTTCACGAGGGCGGGCGGGGCTTTTTGACCATGTAGTGGAGCATATCCATGGCCGTTCCGAAACGAAAAACCTCTCCGTCCAAGCGCGGCATGCGCCGCTCGGCCGACGCCCTCAAGGCCCCGACCTATGTCGAGGACAAGAATTCCGGCGAAATGCGCCGTCCGCACCATATCGACCTGAAGACCGGCATGTATCGCGGTCGCCAGGTGTTGACCCCCAAGGAAAGTTGAGACCAGCTTTTTCAAAGGTTTGAATTTCCAAAAGGACCGGCCGGTGGCTGGTCCTTTTGCGTTTGGGCGGGCCGGCAGCGCAGGCGTGCACCGCCGACGTTGCAAATCCTTCGGCCGGCAATCGGCTGACATGGTTGTTGCGTGCGGTCTTCGACCGTGTTCAGCGCTGATGGCGAAACATCTTGACGACGTGGCTATGGCGCATTCTACAAAGGATCGCCCCCACATGGAGACGCCAGATGTTCGGTGCCATTCCGCTGCTGATCGTGCCTTTCGTGCTCTACAACCTCGGACTGCTGGGAATTTTCGGCAGCGGTGACGATCCGTGGGCGAGCGAGGTCTTCTCCTTCAGCATGATGTCGGGCGGCGTGTTCTCGATGACGCTGGGCGACCTGATGATACTGATCGGGCTGGTCTTCCTGTTCCTCGAAATGGCGAAGTCGGTGCGCACGACCAACGCCTCGATCATGGACCATCTTCTGTCGACGCTGGTGTTCGTGGCCTTCCTGGTCGAGTTCCTGCTGGTGAAGGGCGCCGCCCATTCCGTCTTCTTCACGCTGATGGTCATCGCGCTGTTCGATGTGCTGGCCGGATTCGCGGTGTCGATGCGATCGGCCAGCCGAGACATCAATCTGAATTAGTTCCTCAGCGAAGCGATTGGCAGAAACGCGCATCGCTTCGTCATCCCAGGGCCTCCGCGACGGAGCTTCGCTCCTACTTCGCCAAGCGATGACCAAAGTGGAGAGGATTCAGCCCGGATCGGCGGTGAAGCCGGCGGCCTCGATGCCGGCGATGGCCGCGGCTTCGTCATTGTCCGACGTGTCGCCTGAGATGCCGACGGCGCCGATGATGGCTCCGGCCTTGTCGCGGATCAGCACGCCGCCGACCACCGGCAGCACGCGTCCGCCCGAGACGTCCGAGATGCCGGCGACGAGATGCGGACGCTCCTTGGCGAAGGCCTCGACTTTGCGTGAGCCCATGCCGATGGCGAGCGCACCGTAGGCCTTGCCGGCCGACATTTGCGGGCGCAGGAACGAGGCGCCGTCCTGGCGCTGGAAGGCGACCAGATGCCCGCCGGCATCAAGCACCGAAACGCCGAGCGGCTTGAGCTTGAGATCGGCGCCCTTGGCAAAGGCGGCATCGATGATTTGCCTGGCTTTTTCGAGCGGCAGTGCGGTCATGGCAGTCTCCTGTTTGAAAACGCGTCGATCATCGACCGTCGACGGGCGAGATAACATCCCCGTTTCGGTTGAAATTGCTTCGCGTGAAGGGGCGGGATGGAAGCAGCTTTCACCGATACCATCAGGACAGGCATTAGCGCTTATGGCTCAAAGGGGTGGCTGCTATTTTTTCTTGGCGCGGGCCGGCTTCTTGGCGGGTGCCGCCGGCGCATTGGCTAGGTCTTCGGCTTCCTTGGCGAGACGCAGCGCCCGCAGCTTGTTGGTCTTGGCCTGGCGGGCGTCGCTCTCGGCGACGTATTCGGCCATCGCCTTCTGGCGGACGGTTGCCGCCTCTTCCTGCTTCTTGAAACGCAGGTCGGCGCGCGCGCGGGCAGCATCCCGAGAGTTTTCAACCAAGACCTTATCCAATCCCGTAAATTGTGATTTTCCGCCTCTTCTAGCAGAGTCGGCCCCAAAACGGGAAAATAAGTTAATTACGCGGCTGTGCTGGCGGCGGGGGCCTTGCTGGCAACCACGGCCTCATAGGCGGCCTGCAAGGTCGCGCGGACAGAAGGACCCGCTGCAGTATCGAGCGGCATGCCGAGATGTTCATGGCGCAACTCGTCCATGAATTTGTCCCACATCGGCTGTCCGCCCTTTTCCAGAAGTTCGGCGCGGATCGACAGTTCTTCGCTGACCGGCAGCCAGACGCGGCCCCAGGCGCCGAGATGGGCCAGGATCGGCACCAGCGTGATCGCCATTTCGGTCAGGCTGTAGATCGCCTTCTGCTTGTGCGAGGGGTCGTCGGCTTTGGTCAGCATGCCCAGCTCCATCAGCCGCTTCAGCCGGTCGGCGAGGATGTTGGAGGCGATGCCTTCCATCGATCCGTTGAGCAGCTCGCGAAAATGACGCCTGCCGCCGAAGATCATGTCGCGAAGGATGATCAGGCTCCAGCGATCGCCGAAGACTTCCAGCGACAGGTTGATCGGACACCCGGACCGGCGATCCATGCTCATGAGATTTTTCTCCAAAACCGGTTGCATTATCGTATCGGTTTTATTATCGTGCAACCGATTGCAGAATGCAATCGGTATTGCAGGAGAGGAGGCCGCACCGTGACGACGACCGAACGCCCCGAAATCATATCCGAAACCTTTGGCGATCCGGCGAACCCGCCGCTGTTGCTGATCATGGGAGCGATGGCTTCGATGCTGTGGTGGCCGGAGGCGTTCTGCCGGAAACTGGCCGGTGCCGACCTGTTCGTGATCCGCTATGACAATCGCGACACCGGCCGTTCGACCAAATACAAGCCGGGAGAGCCGCCCTACACGTTCGATGATATGGCCGACGATGCAATGCGCGTTCTCGACGACCACGGCATCGGCAAGGCGAATGTCGTCGGCATGTCGATGGGCGGCATGATCGCGCAGCTTGTGGCGTTGAAACACCCGTCCCGTGTCGCATCGCTGACCGTCATCAGCAGCTCGCCCGTGGGAACCGACACTTCGCACCTTCCGCAGACGAGCGATGCCTATATCGAGCATTCGGCCGAGGGCGCCAAAGTCGATTGGTCGGACCGTGGCCAGGTGATCGATTTCACCGTCAGGGATGCGCGGGCGATCGCCAGCATCGCACATCCATTCGACGAGGCCCGGATGCGTGCCTTTGTCGAGCAGGATCACGACCGCTCCGGCGGCTTCCTGAGCGCGACCAACCATTTCATGCTCAAGGGCGGCGACGCCTGGAAGGGCCGCCTGCACGAGATCGCGGCGCCGCTGCTGGTCATCCATGGCACGGCTGATCCGATCTTTCCGGTCGAACATGGCGAGGCGCTGGCCGAGGCGGTCACCGGCGCGAAAATTCTCCGGTTCGGAGGCGGCGGCCACGAGCTGCACCCGGACGACTGGGAGGTGATTGTCGCAGGCATCGTCGCCCAGGCCCATGTCGCTTGAAGCGGCAAGCGGGCCTTGACGGGCCATGCTTGCCGCAGTGTCTGACCCTTGATGAGCAGCACGGCACCGGCCATCGATGAACCACGAAACAGATAAGCAAAAAATGTCCCTGACGCTTCATTTCCATCCGTTGGCCTCTTTCTGCTGGAAGCCGTTGATCGCGCTGTATGAGAACGTGACGCCGTTCACGCCAGTCATCGTCGATCTTGGCGATGCTGAATCGCGCGGGGCCTTCCTGAAGATTTCGCCGGCCGGCAAGATGCCGGCGCTGCGCGACGATGCGCGCGACCGCACGGTGCTGGAATCGACCATCGTTGTCGAATATCTGGCCGCGCATTATCCGGGGCCGATCGACCTCGTTCCCGCCGACATCGACTTGGCGCTGGCCGTCCGCCAGGCCGATCGCTTCTATGATTTTTATGTGCAGGAGCCGATGCAGAAGATCGTCGGCGACCGGTTGCGGCCACAGGACAAGACCGACCCGTTCGGCGTCGAGCAGGCCCGCGACCAGTTGCGCAATTCCTACGCCATCATCGAACAAGACATGCAGTCGAAGATCTGGGCGATGGGCGACACCTTCACCATGGCCGATTGCGCGGCGTCCCCGGCGCTGTTCTATGCCAACAAGGTCGAGCCGTTCGGCGACAAATACCCGGCCGTGAAGCGCTATCACGACCGGCTGGTGCACCGGCCGGCTTTCGCCCGGGTGATCGAGGAGGCGCAGCCCTACTTCAAGTTCTTCCCCTACAATAATGGCTGATCGGGATGCTGCACGATCTCGCCCCAGACGCTCGCCGATACGGTCGGTCAACTGACCGAGCCGCTGGCAATGACACTGAGAAGCTCAGGCTTCCCAGAACTGATCGAGCCAGATGTTGAGTTTGAGGAAGCCGGTGCCGCTCACCGTATAGACGCGCCTTGTTCCTTCCGGCTTGGCGTGGACCAGGCCGGCATCGAGCAGCACTTTCAGATGCTGCGAAACGGCTGGGCGCGACACCGGCAAGCCGGCGGCCAGTTCGGTGACGGTTTTCGGGCCGCGGCGAAGTTCTTCCAGAAGATGGCGCCGGTTGGGATCGGCAATCGCCATGAAGGCGTCGGAAAACATCATGCCTGTATTAGTGCGGCAAAGCCTTTCGAATCTCAACCGTCTGCTTCTGCTTTTCTTCTGGGATCAAGCCGCAATGCTTCCGGTGTCACCGAACGGTCGGCCGGCTGCGTCTTGAAGGCGTCACGATCGCCGATCGGCACCGGAGCGCGGCGGCTGATGCGCAGCAGCGTATAGCCCGCCAGGCAAAGATGCGCGAAGGCGGTCGCCAGGAACAGGCCTTCCGGGCGCATCCAGCCCATCAGGGCGGCGGCCAGCAAGGGTCCGATCATCGTGCCGAAGCCGTAGAGCAGCAGCAGGCCGCCCGACACCTTGACGAAATCCTCCGAGCGCGCGTGGTCGTTGGCATGCGCCACGGCGATCGAATAGAGCGTGTAGGCGAAGGCGCCATAGGCTGCGGTGAAGACGATGACGAAGACGCCGGAGCGTGGCTCGAACAGGAAGATCAGGAGCGCGAACAAGGCCGCGCCGAAAGCAGCGCCCGCCAGCACGAAACGCCGGTCGGTCTTGTCGGACATGCGCCCGGCGGGAAGCTGCATGGCGGCACCGGCAACGACCACAAGGCTCATCATCAGGGCGATCTCGGCCGTGGAGATGCCGATACGGGCGCCGTAGACCGCGCCAAGCGTGCCCCAGGCCCCGTTGGCGATGCCGATCAACACGCAGGCGACCGCCGAAACCGGCGAATTGGCATAAAGGCCTTTGACGTCGAGCGAGACATCCTGCAGCGGCTTGGGGTGGGAGGCGCTCGAGACCGCGGTCGGAATGAGCGACAGGCAAAACAGGATGCCGGTGATCATGAACAGCGACGCCGATTTCACGTCGCCGCCGGCGACGATCATCTGCCCGCCCATGATCGAGGCATAAGTGACCATCATGTAGAGGCCGAAGACGGTCCCGCGGTTCTCGTTGGTGGCCTTCTCGTTCAGCCAGCTTTCGATGACCATGAAGGCACCGGCCATGGTGAAGCCTGTGAAGGCGCGCAGCAGGATCCAGACATATTCGTTGATGATCAACCCGGTGAGCAGCGCCACGATGGCGCCGGATGCGGCAAAGGCGCCAAATGCGCGCACGTGGCCTGCGCGGCGCACGATGCGCGGTGCGAAGAAGCAGCCAGTGACGAAGCCGCCGGCCCACGCCGTGCCCATCAGGCCGAGCGATGCGGTCGAGAAACCTTCCAGTTGACCGCGCAGGGGCAAGAGCAGCCCATGCAATCCAGATGCCGCCAGCAGGAAAGCGGTGCCGCGAAGCAGCGAGAGGATCGGTCTGTAGGTTGCGAACATTGTTTGATCCGGCTCAGGTTTGGCGGGGACGCTGGGTCTGAAGACAGTCGCATTCGGGCTTTTCGGCGGCGGGCTTTGCGCCCGCGCGGCTATCCGCGGCGGAACAGTGCTTCGGCCGCGGATTTGGTGGTGTCCTTGGCCTTGAGTTCGGCTTCCAGGCGGGCGATTTCGTCGCGCAGGATGCCGATCCGCTCGGTCAAGTCGCTGACGGAAAGCAGTGACAGGTCCTGCCCGATCTCGTGCGGGCGCGCCTTCTTCTTGGGTTCGTCGTCGAAGATCGCCATCGTCGCTCCTCCTCCGCCAAGACCAGATTGGCCATTTGCCTGATTTGGCAATCAGCATACATAGGGCAGGGGCGTCGATGCAAACAGCCGATCGGATAACGGCGAGGAAAGACGGGAAATCTCATGGCGAGCGGACAGAAAATTCCGGCAAGGATGACGGCCATCGCGATCTCGGAGCCGGGTGGCCCTCGGGTGCTGAAGCCGGAAACACGCGACGTGCCGCAGCCCGGGCCCGGCGAGATCCTGATCAAGGTGCATGCCGCCGGCGTCAACCGGCCCGACGTCCAGCAGCGCAAAGGCGCCTATCCGCCACCACCCGGCGCATCCGACCTGCCGGGCCTCGAGGCGTCGGGTGAAGTGGCGGCCCTTGGCGACGACATATCACGCTGGCGCATTGGCGACCGCGTCTGTGCACTGACGCCCGGCGGCGGCTATGCCGAATATGTCAAGGTCCATGCCGGCAGCGTGCTGCCGTTGCCCGCCGGCTTCACCCATACCGAAGCCGCGGCAGTGCCGGAGAATTACTTCACCGTCTGGCACAATGTGTTCGAGCGTGGCGCCCTCAAGAAAGGCGAGACGCTGCTCGTCCATGGCGGCTCGTCCGGCATCGGCACGACAGCAATCCAGCTTGCCTCGGCCTTTGGCGCCTATGTCATCACCACCGCGGGCAGCAAGGAGAAATGCGACGCCTGCCTGAAGCTCGGCGCAGACCGGGCGATCAACTATCGCGAGGAGGATTTCGTCGCCGCAGTCAAGGAGGCGACGGGGGGCAAGGGCGCCAATGTCATCCTCGACATGGTCGGCGGCGACTATGTGGGGCGCAACTACGAGGCTGCTGCGGTTGAGGGCCGGATCGTCCAGATCGCCGTGCAGGCCGGTGCTGTCGCAAGCGCGGATTTTTCGAAGATCATGGTCAAGCGGCTTACCCACACCGGGTCGACGCTGAGGCCACGCACCGTCGAGTTCAAGGCGGCGATCGCGGCGGCGCTGGAAGCGCAGGTGTGGCCGTTGCTCGGCACGCGCAAGGTTGCTCCTGTCATGGACATGATCTTCCCGCTCAGCGAAGCATGGCGGGCGCATGAGCGGATGGAAGACGGCGAACATATCGGCAAGATCGTGCTCGACGTCGGCTAGGCCGTATCGATACTCGGCCGGCCTGCAGGCCGGCCGAGCGAGGTCCGCGCCCGTGGCTGCCTACAAGATGAACAGAAGCTTAATGCTGCAATGCAGCATTTGCATCATTGCTATGCAAAATCAGCCATTCAAGTCCTCATCGATGACGCCTATTTGAGCACCATCGAAACGAACATCATTTTGGAGGACTACCATGAACCCGATCCGCGCTTTCCGTAACTGGCGTATGTACACCGAGACCGTCCGCGAACTGAACCGTCTCAACGCACGTCAACTCAGCGATCTCGGCATCAACCGCGCCGACATCGAAAAGATCGCCCGCAGGGCCATCTGAATTCGAGCATGGTTCGCTGTAGGGTGGCTCACCGTTTCACGGAAACGCTGAACCGCTCTAGCTCCTGCCGATGCGACTCCGGACGGAAAACCGTTTCACGCTTTTCCCGGAATTGCTCTAAGGAGCGGACCTTGCCGTAGAAGCAAGAGCCGGAGCTGACGGTTTTGCCGTCGCCGGTTCCGAGCCCGCTGGACCCCGTCCGGCGGGTTTTGTCTTTTTGGGGCCATCAACCGCATGCGCTCGACAGCAATCTGAGGTTGACCTTCAACGGCCGCCCTTGCGCAAGGGAGGCCGCCAGCCGCGCCTCTGCGGGGTCGATCGAGAAACCTACTTCGACAAGTGGTTCAACTACAATGGACGGTGGACGCTCACCCAACTCTACGATCATGCCGTGACCGATCCGGTACCGCTCTCAATGGATTTCGTCAGTGCCAACAATCTGGACCCATACGATTCTGATGGCCTGCGCGCCACGAGCGAGACCGGCATCTGGTTCACCTATGTGCCGGACATGGACGGCTACGTAACGGTTTTCTGGCTATCGGACCGCGTAACCTATCGCCTGTTCAGACAATACCATCCGCGCGATGCGGACGGCTGGGCGAATGGTTGGCTCTCGGTGGAAGGGGTTGTCGGCATCTGGACGAACAATTCATTCGCAGGTCGCGACTACGTCGAAATTTCGAGCAGCAACGGCAATGCGCACGACACGCTACAAGCGAGCGGGGTCCTTTTCATTCACAACAGTACATACCCCGTCCAGGCAGGAAAACCGGTCCATGTGCTGATCGGAACGCGGTCGAAAATCTTTAGTGTTTGCGACGGAACGGGCATCAACTTGGGGGCCGGCGTTGTCGCGCGAATTGATCACCCCATTTCCATCTTCACGCGAGCGGGGCTGGAGCCATATTCGCCGTTCTACTGAACCTGGATGACAACTGGGCCGCTACCGTTTCGAGGCATTCGACCTCGGGTAAGGTGGAGCTGTCGGGCCGATACCGACAGGCCGGAAAGCCGACGCGCGATTTTTTGCGCCATCCGTCGAACAAGGGACGGCCGCGCTCCGGGCGATCTGACGGTCTTGGGAGCGCGCAGCGCACGCGGTGCGGTCTTGGCTCCAAAAACGTTGCGAAACGACCCGAGAGCGGTTATACAGACCGCGAATTTCCCATTTTGGTGGCTCTAAACCACCGCCCGCGCGGGAACGCGGGCGAACGAGAAGGATTTGTAAAATGGCCAATACGCTGCTGATGCCCAAGGCGACCGCTGTCTGGCTGGTCGACAATACCGCACTTTCCTTCGAGCAGATCGCGCAGTTCTGCGGGCTGCACCCGCTCGAGGTCAAGGCAATCGCCGACGGTGAATCGGCGCAAGGCATCAAGGGCATGGACCCGATCATGACCGGACAGCTGACCCGCGACGAGATCGCCCGTGCCGAGAAGGACCCGAACCAGCGCCTGAAGCTTTCGGACCCCAAGGTCCGGGTGCCCGAATCCAAGCGCAAGGGGCCGCGCTACACGCCGCTGTCGAAGCGCCAGGACCGGCCGAACGCGATTCTGTGGCTGGTGCGCAACCATCCCGAGCTCAAGGACGCGCAGATCTCGCGCCTCGTCGGCACCACCAAGTCGACGATCGAACAGATCCGTGAGCGCAAGCACTGGAATTCGGCCAATCTGCAGCCGATGGATCCTGTCACGTTGGGCCTCGCCTCGCAGATCGACCTCGACATGGAAGTCAATCGCGCCTCGCGCGGCCGCGAACAGGCGCAGCCGGTCGGCGACACGCTGCTGCCGGCGGCCTTGACCGAGCGGCTGGTGCCGGCTCCCGAGAAGCCCAAGGACGAGGATGCCGAACTCGACGCCAACGCCGTGTTCGCCAAGCTTTCGGCCTTGAAGTCGAAGAACACGGACAATGACGACGACGAGTGAGGTTGTCTGACATTCTAATAAAAGCCCGCTTCGAGCGGGCTTTTTATTGGGTCAACAACTCAGCTGCGCGCCGCGCGATCCGGCGCCATGCCATAATCTTCGCTGCGCTCCACCGCGCGGTAGAAGTCGGCAAGCTGCTTGCCGCGCTCGGGCTTGAAGATGCGGCCAGCGATGACCACGGAGGCGATGCGATCGATGCGGAAGGCGCGAAAATCGTCGCGCATCTCGCACCAGGCGACCAGCGTCCACACCTTGCCCCAAAACCACAGGCCGAGCGGGCGGATATCGCGGGCGGTGCCGCGGCCGGCCTCGTCGGAATAGTCGATGGTCAGCACCTGCCGTTTTTCGACCGCGCGCTCGATCAGGTCAATCGCCTCGCGAGCAGCGTCGCTGACCACCCACATCGGTGTGTGGATCTCAGTGCGGGCGATGCGGTCTTTCTCGGCATCGGGCAATACGGCGCCGATCTTGACCAGCGCCTCGTCGGCGGCCCTCGCCATGGCGGCACCGCCAAAGGCGCGCACCATGCGGGCGCCGGCGACCAGCGCGACGATCTCGTCACGCGTGAACATCAGCGGCGGAAGGTCGAAACCCTCCCTCATCATATAGCCAACGCCGGCCTCGCCGTCGATCGGCACTCCGGTCGACTGCAAATCGGCAATGTCGCGATAGATGGTTCGCTCGGAAACTTCGAGCCACGTGCCGAGCTTCTGGGCAGTGACCAGTCGGCCACCGCGCAGATGCTGCACGATCTGGAAGAGCCTGTCGGCGCGGCGCATCGTATGGTCCCTCGGCGTTGTCTCTATGCATGTCGCCCGAAACCGGTCCACCTCTGGGTGGCATGCATCGTGTTTTCGCGCATGCCGCTATCCCAAAACCGCAGAACACTTTTGGGCGGCATGTATCATGGCTTCAGCCCTTCGCGCTTGCGCTGCGCGGCGACGAACTCCGCGCCGAAGGACAGTTTCTTCGTCGTCGGTGTTTTCGCATCGAGCACGCGCCAGAATGGTGCCACGCCACTCAGCGTCATACCGCGCTGGAGGTCCTCGTTGGCGGCTTCGGCAACAGTGCGCAGATGATAGCCTATGGTGACCGGGCATGTCACTTCGGCGCCATGCTCTATGGCAAGTGCTGTACGCAGCGCACGCATATCCATCTCGACGCCTTCGGGAATCGAGCGGATGAAATCATCGACCTGGCGCGCCGTCGGCACCAGCATAGGCTGGCCTTCGACGACATCGGCCATCGTGCGCGGCGTCGGCCTCACGCCGTTGATGCCTGGTGTGCTCAGTCTGTCGTTCCAACTCTTCATCGATCGTCCTTTAACGCCAATGCGCAGTGTCCGAAGCTGGCACCATTGCACGCCCCTCCTGACAGCATACTGTCAGGAGGCTTCAGCGTACTCCTTGGCGAACAGCGTCCGCATCTGTGCGAGATCGCTGCCTCTTTCGGGGTAGAGCGCCTTCAGAAAGGCGAGTGCGAAGGTGCCTGGTGCCGAGCCCGGTGCGGAAACGATGTTGCCGTCGGCTACGGCATGCGGCACATCCTCGTAGTTCTCGGCACCGGCATAACCGGCTTCATGACCCTTGATCCACTCGCGGCCATTGCTGGTATGCCTGGCCTTCTCGAAAAGGCCGGCTCGGGCCAGCGCCAGCGTGCCGGCGCAGATGCCGCCGACCACGCCGCCGCGCGATGCAATGGCGGCAAGCAGGTCGCCTACATCAGGCGGTGCCTTGCCCGTCCACCGGTCGGAACCAATGACGGCAATGGCATAGAGATCGGCATTCTCGCCGGCGCCTGTTGCGCGATCGGGGATCAGCCGAAAGCCGCTAATGCCCGTCACCTGCTTGCCATCAGGCGTCAGCGACACGGCACGGGCGCCGAACCATTCGACCGCCGAGGCCGCCAGCAGCCCATACTCCCAGTCAGCGAAGCCTTCGATGAAAAGGAAACCGATTGTCTTTTGTTCGGGCATAAGCGCGCTCCGCGTGTCGACCTGTTACCCTGCTTGTTATCTGGGCGTTGACGCGCCCACATCCAATCGCCGGGTCGAAAAATTGGCTTCAATTGCCGCGAGAGCCACGGTCGGCGTACATGTCGGGCCAGCCGATATCCTTGCGAATGTCCGCCGGCAGCGAGTTCATGAACCGCTGGGTGCGGATCTCGTTGCGCATCGTCCGGATCTTGCCGACATAGTGCTGCATGCCGCGCAGAATGGTGTAACCGTTCATGGCTAAGTCTCCTCTCTCTGTGTAGAGGCACTATCGCATACCCCTCCTGACAGCAGTCTGTCAGGAGGATGTCAGGGCGCGAGACAATAGTTGCGGCCGGTGCGCGCGCCGCAGGCAAGGCATCGCTTCTCGCCGCATCGAGCGGTGCCTCAAGGCAGGTTTGCGACGTCCGATTGTTCATGGCGACGACGTTGTTTTCGGCGCCGCTGTTCAGCGTCCGGCGACGGACTGTCGGAATACGAGGCCTTCAGCGAGGTGACCGCAGGTCTGATATGAAGGGAGAAAATTCTTCCCCAACAGCAGGGAGACGACGATGAGCTTGCAACTGACAGGTATCCACCATCTGACCGCCATCACCGCCAATGCGCCTGGCAATCTTCATTTCTACACCAAGGTGCTGGGTCTGCGGCTGGTCAAGAAGACCGTAAACCAGGACGACACCTCGGCCTACCACCTCTTCTATGCCGACGGCGAAGCGACGCCGGGCACCGACCTTACCTTCTTCGACTGGCCGGTCGGCCGCGAGCGGCGCGGCACGCACAGCATCGTGCGGACCAGCCTCAGGGTCGGCAGCCGGGAGAGCCTTGCCTGGTGGAAGCAAACTTGACCGATGAAGGCCTGGCAACAGGAGAGGTCGCCGACATCGGCGGTTATGCGTCGTTGGACTTCGAAGATCCCGAGGGCCAGCGTCTGCGCCTGGTCCGCGATGGCGGCAAGGGCGGCAGCCATCCCTGGGCGCAAAGCCCGGTACCGGTCGAGCACCAGATACGCGGGCTCGGGCCGATCGTCATCAGCGTTCCCGACATCACCAACACCGAAGCGGTGGTGACCAAAGTGATGAACATGCGCAAGGCGCGCGACTATGTCTCGCCGGAGGGGCAGGTTCACGTCTTCGAAATGGGAGAGGGCGGGCCGGCGGCGGAGTTGCATGTCCTGGTGCAGCCGGGACTGGCGCCGGCGCGGCAAGGCGCGGGTGCGGTTCACCATGTCGCCTTCAGGGCGCCGGACCAGGAGACGCTGCATCAATGGACGGCGCGGCTGGCCGAGTTCCGGCTGCCGTCGAGCGGCGAGGTCGAGCGCTATTATTTCCGTTCGCTCTACTTCCGCGAGCCGAATGGCATCCTGTTCGAGATCGCAACCGACGGGCCGGGGTTCACCGCCGACGAGCCGCTGGAAACACTGGGGGAAAGCCTCGCCTTGCCGCCATTCCTCGAACCGAAGCGGGCTTCGATCGAGGCTGGCCTCAAGCCGCTGAAGTAGATCGTTTTCCCAGTCGCAGACGGGCGCCGCGTTCCGACCTAGGATCGCGGCGTCGTTCTTTCTCAGGCAATGAACGACGTGCTTTGACAGCCGGGCGCGTTGCTGGTCAAAGGCGGCATGACGAAATTCCTCGCCCTTGTCATCGTCGGTTTCATGGTCATTCAACTGATCAAGCCGCTCGGCTGGCCAGGCCTCAAGCGACGCGGCGATTTCTGGAAGCTGGCACTGCTCGCCATGGCCGCGATTTCACTGGCGGCCGTGCTCGGGCATTTGACGTAGGACGGCACTTGTCGTCGGTGCCCAATTGCCAAGCACCGGGCCAACCAGATGCTCGGCCCAAGCCCGGTAGCCTGCTTCCGAGGCGTGAAAGCCGTCCGAGGCAAAGCCGGCTTCCGGATTGGTGATCGGCAGGCGCGGCGCCGGCACCGCGCCGCGCTCCAGGCAAAGGCGTTCGCCCATCCGGTTCATGTCGGTGGCGCGAATCTCAAGAATTTTTCCGAGCAGCGGCGGCATGGCCGGCGCCCGCGTGAACTCCAGCACCGGCGACCACACCACGCGTGCTTCCGGCCACTTGGCACGCATCGCGTAGAGCAGGCCGCCGAACTCCTTCTTGAAGCGCGGCACGGAGTGAAAATTCTTGGTGTCGTTGGTGCCGATGGCCAGCACGATATGCGTCCATGGATCGGCCGACAGATTGGGCAGGACATGGTCACGGATCTGGCCAGACGTTGCCGAATTGAAGCCGGCAGCGCGCCAGCGCACGGCGCGGCCTGTACTCTGTGAAATCAGCACGGCGAGTTGCGCGGCAAGCCCGTCTTCCGAATTGCCGATGCCGACCGACGCGGCGGAGGAATCGCCCAGCACCAGAAGCGAGATATCAGGCGCCTTGCCTGGTATTTCGTGCATGACCGGCCCTTGCGCCGGCAGCATGCGCGTGGTGCGGCGTCGCACGCCGAGGCCTTGCCAAATATAGACCGGGAAGGCGAGCCAGGTGAGTAAGGCCGGGAAGCGCATAGCAGTACCGTTAAACGATCAGCGGCAGCCTTAGCGCATGTTTTGGTCGACGGGAACGCTCTTCAATCGCAGCAACTCGCCTGCCCCGCTTGCTTGCCCTGATGATATTCATCGTGCAGCCGCACCCAATCCATCAGTCCGTGATAGGGGCCGTTCTCGTTGCGGCCCTTCGGCGTCATGTCGAGATAGTCGTAGGCGCCGATCTGCGCCTCGCCGCCGCGGGCGCGCGACATGAAGGTGAGCAAGATGTCGCCGGTCTCGTCCCGGTAGAAAACGCTGGTGCCGGGAAGCTCCTTCGATGTCCGTGGACGGGTCTCGAAATTGTAGGTGGTGTCGCCGGCGGCGATCTGCTTGTCGGTGAAGGAGACCTGCATGTCGAAGTTGAAATCCGAGGCATAGGACGACACCCAGTCGAACTTCCAGCCCATGCGCTGCTTGTAAGGCAGAAGTTCCGCCAGTGGGGCGCGCGAAACCACGACCAGCGACACGTCGTGATGCCGCAGATGCTGATTGGCGCCGTCGATATGGTCGGCAAGGAATGAGCAGCCCTCGCAATGATTGACGCAGCCCGGCCCGAACATGAAGTGATAGACGATCAGCTGGCTGTTGCCGGCAAGCAGGTCGGCCAGTCTCTTCGGCCCTTGCCCGGTCTCGAAGACATCGTCCTTCCGGATCTTCAGCCAGGGCAATTCACGCCGCTCAGCCGCGATCCGCTCGCGGAGCCGCGTCAGTTCCTTCTCGCGCGCCAGATGCGCCTTGTGCGCCTGGAACCGGTCTTCGCGCGAAACGACCTTGTTGCGATGCATGAACCTCTCCCTGAAGTGTCATTCCAAGGACGTTCGGGATGAGCACAACCCGACATCGCCCGAGAGGAAATAAGGACGGAGAGGCTCCGCCCCAAGCCCGGCAAGTCACAAACAAAAAACCCGGGCGCATCGGCCCGGGTTCGAAGGAGGAAGAAAGGACTGTGGTCAGGCGGCCTGTTCCAGGCTCGCCTTCCATTTTCCGAGCGCTGCCAGATGGTTCATGTGGGCGCGATGGGTGAAGGCAGCCTGACCGGCGGCGACGTTCGAGGCCTTGCCGCTCCAGGCTTTCTGTGGCGCGGCCTGCAGCGCGCGACCATAGGAGAAGGTCAGCTTCCACGGGTGCGGCCCGATGGCGTTGATGGCGTTGAGGTTGGCGGTCGCTTCCTCGTCCTCCTGGCCGCCGGACAGGAAGGCGATGCCCGGCACGGCTGCCGGTACGGTTTCGCGGAACAGCTTTATAGTCTTTTCCGCGACTTCTTCAGGGCCACTCACCTTGCCTGATTTCCTGCCGGCCAGCACCATGTTCGGTTTCAGGATAGTACCTTCCAGCACGACGCGCGCCGCGTAGAGTTCGCTATAGAGCTTGAGCAAAATCACCTTGCTGATCTCGTAGCATGTGTCGATGTCGTGGGCGCCATCCATCAGCACCTCCGGTTCGACGATCGGCACGATGCCGGCTTCCTGGCAAAGAGCGGCATAGCGGGCGAGCGCATGGGCGTTGGAGCCGATCGAGGTCCCCGAAGGCACGCCTTTGGCGACATCGATGTCGATCACCGCGCGCCATTTGGCGAAGCGGGCGCCGAGCTTGTAGTAGTCGGCAAGGCGCTCGCGCAGGCCATCGAGGCCTTCGGTGATGGTGTCGCCGGGAAACCTGGCCAGCGGCTTGGCGCCTGCATCGACCTTGATGCCGGGGATGGCGCCGGCCGCCTTGATGATGTCGACCAGCGGCGTGCCGTCGGCGGCCTTCTGGCGGATCGTCTCGTCATAGAGGATGACGCCGGAGATGTAGCGGGTCATTGCCTCCCTGGTGCGGAACATCATCTCGCGGTAATCGCGGCGGCTGTCGGCTGTCGATTCGACGCCAATGACGTCGAAGCGCTTCTTGATGGTGCCCGAACTTTCGTCGGCGGCCAGCAGGCCCTTGCCATCGGCGACGATCGCAGCGGCAATGTCTTCGAGACGTTCGCTCATTGTGGCTTCTCCTGAAACGGTTGTTCCGCGCTTAACGGAAGTCTACCGCCAAAGGAATGGCATCGGAAAGCTCGAATCGATTGAAAGCCTCGGGCGGCCTTGTTCGCTCTCCGAGTGTTGATCGCCTCGGAGCCTCAGCGCTTCAAGACGTCGACGCCGGGCAGCGGCTTGCCTTCCATCCATTCCAGGAAAGCGCCGCCGGCGGTCGAGACATAGGTGAAGTCGTCGGCGACGCCGGCATGGTTGAGCGCCGCCACCGTATCGCCACCGCCGGCGACCGAGACCAGCTTGCCGGCCTTGGTGCGCGACGCCGCGTGCTTGGCAGCTGCCACCGTCGCATGATCGAAGGGCGCGATCTCGAAGGCGCCGAGCGGGCCGTTCCAGACCAGTGTCGCGGCGCGGTCGATCCATTCGCCGATGGCCGTCACGGTTTTGGCGCCGACATCGAGGATCATGCCGTCGGCCGGCACATCCGATATAGCGACGGTCCCGCAGGCCGCGCCCGCCTTGAACTCCCTGGCGACGACGCCGTCGACCGGCAGGATGATGGCGCAGCCGGCCTCGGCCGCCTCGATCATGATCTGCTTGGCGGTCGCGGCGAGATCATGCTCGCACAGCGATTTGCCGACATTGGTGCCACGCGCGGCAAGAAAGGTGTTGGCCATCCCGCCACCGATGACGAGGGCATCAACCTTCTTCACCAGGTTCATCAACAGATCGATCTTGGTCGAGACCTTGGCGCCGCCGACAATGGCGACGACCGGACGAACCGGTTTTCCCAAGCCCTTCTCCAGCGCCTCAAGCTCGGCTTGCATGGTGCGGCCGGCAAAAGCCGGCAACAGATGCGCCAGCCCCTCGGTCGACGAATGGGCGCGGTGCGCGGCGGAAAAGGCGTCGTTGACGAAGATGTCGCCATTGGCGGCAAGCTTTTCGGTGAAGGCCGGATCGTTCTTTTCCTCGGCCTTGTAGAAGCGGGTGTTTTCAAGCAGCAGCACATCGCCCTTGTTCATGGCGGCGACGGCGCTTCCGGCCGTGTCGCCGACGCAATCCGAGGCGAAACCGACGGGACGGCCGAGCACGTCGGCTGTCGCCCTGGCGATAGGCTCCAGCGAGAATTCGGGCGAGGGGCCATCCTTGGGCCGGCCGAAATGGGCGAGCAGGATGACCTTGGCGCCCTTGGCCGATAGCTCGGCGATAGTCGGTGCGATGCGTTCGATGCGGGTGGCATCGGTGACTTTGCCCTCAGTGACAGGCACGTTGAGGTCGACGCGCACCAGCACGCGCTTGCCGCTGATGTTGCCGATATCGTCGAGTGTCTTGAAGGCGGCCATGCGGGTTCCTTTCGCGAAAAACCGGGGGACCATACCCCGCATCGGTGACGATGCAAGGCTTAGGGCGCGCTCGAACCGAAATTTTGAACTGGGTACGATCTTGCGCCGGCAGGGCGGATGAATGGCAGCGCTCAATAGCGGTTTTGTCAGCTTTCGGTTGCTGCCTTTTCCGGCGCCGGCTCCGGGGCCGGCTTTTCGTCCGCCCGCGCCTCGGTCTCCTGCGTCTCGGTCGGCTTGCGCCAGTTGCGGATGAAGGCGGAAAGACGGTCGCCGATTTCGCCGGCGCTGAGGAAGACCGGCACCCGCGCCACCGGCGCGGTCGGCTCGAAAGACAGACCGAGGCCTATGATCTTGCCCTTGTCGTCGACGTCGCGGACGATCAGTTCTATCGGGCCGAGCAGGACGCGGTCGGCATATTCGGCATGGCCGCCGAGCCGCGCCGTGACCAGCGCGCCAACGGTGAGCTTTTGCTCCGCTTCGGTCAGGCCTGGCGTATAGGCCGCTTCCAGTTCAGCGGCGGAGCGCGCGGGGTCGACCGCGAAGGCACCGAAGAAATCGGCATCCTCGGGATCGACCACGGCACGGCTCGCGAACAGCTTGTCGAGCAGGCGCGGATAGCGGTCCGGCACGAAAATATAGACCTGGTCGCCGGCGGCGAGCCGGCCCATGTCCTGGAAGCGCATCGAGCGGCCGTCGCGCAGCACCAGCGAGGGCCGCGCCCAGCGTGGGATCCGCTCGCCGCGCGCCACCGGGCTGCCGTGTGCAACGCGATAGGCAAGAAGCTCGTGATGGGCCGAGCCCGGCAATTCAAGCTCGACCTTGTCCAGCGGTCCGAGCCGTGCCGGCACGATCAGACCGAGGCGGCGCGCCAGCGGTCCGACCGTCCAGCCCTGGATGACCAGCGACACGAGCACGATGATGAAGGCGGTGTTGAAGATGACACGGCCGTTTTCCAGGCCGCCGAGCAGCGGGGTGATGGCGAGCAGGATCGACACCGCGCCGCGCAGGCCGACCCACGAGATGAAGGCGACTTCGGGGCGCGGCAGACGGAACGGGATCAGGCAGAGCCAGACGGCGACTGGCCGCGCCACGAACATCAGGAATAGGCCGAGCAGCACCGCCGGCACCATGATCGCCGGAAACTGCGACGGCGTCGCGAACAGGCCGAGGATGAGGAACATGATGATCTGCGCCAGCCACGACATGCCGTCCTGGAAACGCTTGAGGATGGTGACGGCTCGGATGTCGGAATTGCCGGCGATAAGGCCGGCGATATACACCGCCAGGAAGCCTGAGCCGCCAATGGCGCCGGCTGCTGCAAACACCATCAGCGACAAGGTCAGCACGAAGATCGGCAGCAGGCCGTGGTCGAGATTGAGCCGGTCGACGAGGCGCACGATGGCGAGACCGCCCAGCACGCCTACGATTGCACCGAGGCCCATGTTGAGGAGGAAGCCGAGAAACAGGCTGGTGACCAGAACATTGGTCTCGGGGTTGGCGTGGGCGGCGATGATCTCTACCAGCGTGATGGTCAGGAAGATGGCGATCGGGTCGTTGGTGCCGGATTCCACCTCCAGCGTCGAGCGCACGCGTTCGCGCAGATTGATCTCGCCGGCTCGCAACAGGAAGAACACGGCCGCCGCATCTGTGGAGGCGACGGCAGCCCCGAGCAGGAAGGATTCCAGCCAGGTGAGATCGAGCAGATAATGGGCGGCGACGCCGAACAGGCCGGTGGTGACAAGCACGCCGAAGGTCGCCAGCGACAAAGCCGGGCCTGCAGCCTGCCGCAAGGCGTTGAGCGGCGTGCCGAAACCGGAATCGAACAGGATGACCGCCAGCGCCAGTGAGCCGGCAAAATAAGCGATGCGGGCGTTGTCGAACTGGATGCCGAGACCATCAGTGCCGGTGGCGAGGCCAATGCAGAGAAACAGGAGCAGAAGAGGGGCGCCGAAGCGGAAGGCGATCAGGCTCGAAAACGCGGCGGCGACGACAAGCGCTGTGCCGACCAGCGTGACGAGATAGATCGCATGCTCCATCCTGAAATCAGCCCCTCAAATTCGTCTGTCTCCTGCTTTGCGAGAGAGTGGGGCGAAGACGTGACCAGTGCAAGGCGGCAGGGTGGCTTTTTGGCCTATGCCGCTGATTTTTGGATGTTTTGGCGTCCAGGACACAATTTGGAAAGGCGCAAGCTGCGCTCATGAAAAACGCCCGGGCAAAGCCGGGCGTTCCAAGTCTCGAAAAGAGAGTTTTGTGATCAGGCGATGGTCTTGCCGAAGGCGACCGATGTGTCGCCCATGCGGTTGGAGAAACCCCATTCATTGTCGTACCAGGACAGCACCGACACGAAGTTGCCGTCCATCACCTTGGTCTGGTCGAGCGCCATGATCGAGGAGCGCGGATCGTGGTTGAAGTCGATCGACACGTTCGGGTGATGGGTGACGCCGAGAATGCCCTTGAGCTTGCCGTTGGAGGCGGCGATCACCGCGTCGTTGATCTCCTGCACCGTGGTCGACCGCTTGGCGATGAACTTGAAATCGACGACCGAGACGTTCGGGGTCGGCACGCGGATCGAGATGCCGTCGAGCTTGCCCTTGAGGTCGGGCAGCACCAGTCCGATCGCCTTGGCGGCACCGGTCGAGGTCGGGATCTGCGACAGGGCAGCGGCGCGGGCGCGGTAGAGATCCTTGTGCATGGTGTCCAGCGTCGGCTGGTCGCCGGTGTAGGAATGGATCGTCGTCATCATGCCCTTTTCGATGCCGACCGTCTCGTGCAGCACGGCTGCCAGCGGCGCCAGGCAGTTGGTGGTGCAAGAGGCATTCGAGATGACGATATGGTCCTTGGTCAACTGGTCGTGGTTGATGCCGTAGACCACGGTGAGGTCGGCGCCTTCGGCCGGGGCCGAAACGATGACGCGCTTGGCGCCGGCGGTCAGGTGTGCCGCTGCCTTGTCACGGGCGGTGAAGATGCCGGTGCATTCGAGCGCGATGTCGATGCCGAGTTCCTTCCACGGCAGCTGGGTCGGATCCTTGATCGCGGTGACCTTGAACGTTTCCTTGCCGACGGTGATCTGGTCGCCGGAAACTGAAACTTCATGCGGGAAGCGGCCATGCACGCTGTCATAGCGCAACAGGTGCGCATTGGTCTCGACCGGGCCGAGGTCGTTGACGGCGACGACGTCGATGTCCTTGCGGCCGGATTCATGGATGGCGCGCAGGATGTTGCGGCCGATGCGGCCGAATCCGTTGATGGCAACTCTGACGGTCATAATTCTCTCCCTGGGAGTTGGAGGGCGGATGAGGGTCCGCAGTTTCATAGCTGTGGAAGCAGAAAGAATCCAGCCGCAGTGGCGTGGATTTAAATCGATTAAGTTGGGCCGGCCCGGCGAGACCGCCTTACGCGATTTCGCCGAACCTTGAACCTATTTGGTAAGCAGGCGGGCTTCCGCCGCCTTGGCCGCGGCTTCGGCGGTAATGCCGAAATGCGGATAGAGTTGCTCGATCGTGCCCGAGGCGCCGAAGCCTGTCATGCCGACGAAGATGCCGTCGGAGCCGATCAGATGATCCCAGCCCTGGCGTATGCCGGCTTCGATCGCCATCTTGATTGGCGCGTTGCCGATCGTTTTCTTGCGGTAGTCGTCGCTCTGCTGGTCGAACAGTTCGAAGCAGGGCACCGAGACGACGCGGGTGGGATGGCCGTGCTTTTCCAGCAGGTCGCGGGCGCCGAGTGCGATCTCGACCTCGGAGCCGGTGGCGAAGATCGTCACCGTTGCCTCGCCGCTGGCGGCAGCCAGCTCATAGGCACCCTGGCTGCTCAAGTTGTTGGCAACGAATTCGTTGCGTACCGTCGGCAGGTTCTGGCGGGTAAGCGCCAACGTCGACGGCGTCTTTTCCGACTCCAGGGCGATCTGCCAGCATTCAGCGGTTTCCACGGCGTCGGCCGGGCGGAAGACATTGTGATTGGGAATGGCGCGCAATGCGGCCAGATGCTCGACCGGCTGGTGGGTCGGGCCGTCTTCGCCCAGACCGATGGAATCATGGGTCATGACGAAGATCGAGCGGATGCCCATCAGCGAGGCGAGCCGCATCGACGGACGGGCATAGTCGGAGAAGCACATGAAGGTGCCGCCATAGGCGATGAGGCCGCCATGCAGCGTCAGGCCGTTGATCGCGGCGGCCATGCCGTGCTCGCGGATGCCGTAGTGGACATAGCGCTGGCCATAGTCGTCCGACGTGATGTTCTTGGTCTGGCTGGTCTTGGTGTTGTTGGAGCCGGTCAGGTCGGCGGAGCCGCCGATGCTCTCGGGCACGGCGCCGTTGATGACCTCCAGCGCCATCTCGGAAGACTTGCGGGTGGCGACCTTCGGCTTGTCGGCCGACAGCTTCTTCTTGTAGTCGGCGATGACGGCGTCGAAATTGGACGGCAGCTTGCCGCTGATGCGGCGCTCGAACTCGGCCTTCAGCTTGGCGTCGGCCTTGGCCAGGCGGCCTTCCCAGTCTGTACGCGCCTTGACGCCGGCCTTGCCGGCGGTGCGCCAGGCGTCGAGAATGTCGGCTGGAATCTCGAAGGGCGGCGAATCCCAGTTGAAGAACTTGCGCGCGCCGGCGATTTCGTCGGCGCCCAGAGGGGAGCCGTGCGCCTTGTTGGTGCCGGCCTTGGTTGGTGCGCCGAAGCCGATGGTCGTCTTGCAGGCGATCATCGTCGGCTTGTCGGAATGGCGGGCAGCTTCGATGGCATAAGCGATGGCTTCCGGATCGGTGCCGTCGATGTGGATGGCATTCCAGCCGGAGGCCTGGAAGCGGGCGACCTGATCGGTGTTGTCGGACAGCGAGACCGGGCCGTCGATCGAGATGTCGTTGTTGTCCCAGAAGACGATCAGCTTGTTGAGCTTGAGATGGCCGGCAAGCGCGATGGCTTCCTGGGAAACACCTTCCATCAGGCAGCCGTCGCCGGCCAGCACATAGGTGTAATGATCGACGAGATCGTTGCCGAAGGCGGCGTTCATGATGCGCTCGCCGAGCGCGAAGCCGACCGAATTGGCGAGACCCTGGCCGAGCGGGCCCGTCGTCGTCTCTATGCCGGTGGCATGGCCATATTCGGGATGGCCGGCGGTCTTCGAGCCCAACTGACGGAAGTGCTTGATCTGGTCGAGGGTCATGTCTTCGTAGCCGGTCAGATGCAGCAGCGAATAGAGCAGCATTGAGCCATGGCCGGCCGACAGGATGAAACGGTCGCGATCGGCCCAGTGCGGGGCCTTGGGATCATATTTCAGGAAGCGCGTGAACAGCACCGTGGCGATATCGGCGCAGCCCATGGGCAGGCCTGGATGGCCGGAATTTGCCTTCTCGACGGCGTCCATGGAGAGAAAGCGGATCGCATTGGCCATCCGGTCATGTTGTTCACGCGACGTCATGGTTCCTCCAGAAGTGGGGGTTTGGGGGCTTGGGAGAGCCCTTGAAAAGGGTGCGCGACACATAGCAGGCGCGGGCTTTTAGTCAACAAATCGGGTGCACATTTGCCGGTCTTGTGATGCCGGCGGCGGGTCTACATTAGCGTTAGCAGGGGACAGTCGCGAGAGCTTTATTGACGTTGCCTTCACCCGGTGCCTAATGTTTCAGGGATAACGCGTTCTGAACGTGAACGATTCGGTGATGGGCAGGGCACAGGACGAAGGCCATGACCGGGGAAGCCACACTCAAGGAAGTCATCGCGAGGCTGGGCAAGGCCATCGAGGGGCTGGAAAACGCCGTCGCGGCCAAGCTTGAGCATGAACGCGACTACTCCGAAGCCGAGGCCGAGGTGCAGCGGATGAATGCCGACCGCTCGCGGCTGGCGCAGGAACTCGATAATTCCGAAGCGCGCGCCGAACGGCTGGAAGATGCCAACAAGGAAGTCTCGCGACGTTTGGTGACTGCCATGGAAACCATCCGCGCCGTGTTGGACAGATAGGAGCTGGCCCGATGGCACAGGTCACGGTTTCAATCGACGGCAAGCAGTATCGCATGGCCTGCGACGAGGGCCAGGAAGAGCATCTGATCGACCTTGCCGAACGCTTCGACCGCTATGTTTCACACCTGAAGGACTCGTTCGGCGAGATCGGCGATCAGCGGCTGACCGTGATGGCCGGCATCATGGTGATGGATGAACTCTCGGAGTTGCAGAAACGCGTCAAGGGCATGGAAAGCGAAGTGCTGACCCTGCGCAAGACCCGCGACGAGGCTCTGACCAAGGCCGACAAAAGCGATAGCGTGCTGACCAACGCGCTCGGCGCGCTGGCACAGCGCATGGAAGACCTGACTGTGACGCTGGCGGTCAACAAATCCTGAGGCAGAACCTTTCCTGTCCAGCCCAACAGGCTCTCATATGCGCGCCGCGTATTCGGCAGCATAAAAATGCTCGCCTGCCGCCGACAAGAGTTTCATATTATCTTGCAGCCACGATTTTTGCGCTAAGATGCAACGATGCCGGGCGGGACAGCTTGATGTCGGCGTGATTGCCGCGTGCTGTTCCTCGCTGCCGACGGTTCCGTTTACAGGGGAGATGTACCATGAGCCTTCGTATCAACGACATTGCGCCGGATTTTACCGCCGAGACCACGCAAGGGACGATCAAATTCCATGACTGGATCGGTGACGGTTGGGCGATCCTGTTCAGTCACCCGAAGAATTTCACGCCGGTCTGCACGACCGAGCTTGGCACGATGGCCGGGCTCGAAGGCGAGTTCAAGAAGCGCAATGTCAAGATCATCGGCATTTCGGTCGATCCGGTCGAAAGTCACGGCAAGTGGCAGGACGACATCAAGACGGCGACCGGTCATTCGGTGAGCTACCCGCTGATCGGCGACAAGGACCTCAAGGTCGCCAAGCTCTACGACATGCTGCCGGGCGGTGCCGGCGAGACGTCGGAGGGCCGTACGCCGGCCGACAATGCCACGGTGCGCTCGGTCTACGTCATCGGATCTGACAAGAAGATCAAGCTGGTGCTGACCTACCCGATGACCACGGGGCGCAATTTCGATGAGATCCTGCGCGCGGTCGATTCCATGCAGCTCACCGCCAAGCACCAGGTGGCGACACCGGCGAATTGGAAGCAGGGCGAGGACGTTATCATCACCGCTGCTGTCTCCAACGAAGACGCGATCAAGCGCTTCGGCGCCTACGAGACCATTTTGCCCTATCTGCGGAAGACCAAGCAGCCATCGGCCTGATCCCAGGCGCTTCGGAGCGATCTTTGGCCTTCTCGCCCTTGCGAGCCAAGTGATACTTGACTGCCGCACCCGAGCGGACAACCATGCTCCTCTCGGGTGTCGTCAGAGCAAATCATTCCTGGCGACCGAGAGTTGGGGAAGCCGGAATTGGACGTAGCTTTGGCCAAGCCGCAGGTCAGCGGCTTCTATGACAAGCCGACCGGGGCCATCCAGTATGTCGTCGCCGACCAGGCGGCGAAGCGATGCGCCATCATCGATCCGATCCTTGATTTCGACGAGAAATCCGGTGCTACGGCAACGACGAATGCCGATGTCCTGCTCGACTTCATCAGCGAGCAGGGACTGAGCGTCGAATGGATCCTCGACACCCATCCGCATGCCGACCATTTCTCGGCGGCACACTATCTGAGGGAGAAGACCGGCGCGCCGACGGCGATCGGCGACAGGGTCGTCGACGTTCAGAATTTGTGGAAAGCGATCTACAACTGGCCGGATTTTCCCGCCGACGGTTCGCAGTGGGACAGGCTGTTTGGTGAAGGCGAAACCTTCCAGGTGGGTACCCTTCCGGTCAAGGTGCTGTTCTCGCCCGGCCATACGCTGGCCTCGATCACCTATCTGATCGGCGATGCCGCCTTCATCCACGACACGCTGTTCATGCCCGACAGCGGCACGGCGCGGACGGACTTTCCCGGCGGCAGTGCCGCGCGGCTCTGGCGCTCGATCCAGGACATTCTGGCGTTGCCGGACGAGACGCGGGTGTTCGTCGGCCATGACTATCAGGCCGGCGGCCGCGAGCCTTTGTGGGAGAGCACGGTCGCCATACAGAAGGCTACCAACATCCATCTCGTCGCCGCGCGCAGCGAGGCCGAGTTCGTCGCCTTGCGCGAGGCGCGCGACAGGACGCTGCCGATGCCAAGGCTGATCCTGCATGCGCTGCAGGTCAACATGAATGGCGGACGGCTGCCGGAACCGGAAGCCAATGGCCGGCGGTACCTGAAGTTTCCGCTGGATGGGCTTTGAGGGGCTGTTGGCGAAGTTGCCAATCTCCCCCCTTGCGGGGGAGATGCCCGGCAGGGCAGAGGGGGGTGCTGTCCCGCCAACCTGTCAGCTAATTGTGGTTGTGCCTTCAGTCTTTCGGTTGGGTGACTGACGCCGAAAAGTAGCGATCCTTCACACCCCCCTCTGTCCTGCTGGACATCTCCCCCGCAAGGGGGGAGATCGGATGTCGCCTCCGCTTTCGCCAACCACCATTGCAGTCCGCTACAAAAAAGGCGGCGCCAGTTTTCTGACGCCGCCTTGATTTTTGTAACCGAAGCTAACCTTACGCCGCCGGCTGTGCCTCGATGGTGCGCAGCGCCTGGGTCTGGCGCTTGGCGGCGGCCTTGACCGCGTCCTGCACCTTCTCGAAGGCGCGCACCTCGATCTGGCGCACGCGCTCGCGGCTGATGTCGAACTCGGACGACAGCTCTTCCAGCGTCAGCGGCTCCTCGGCGAGGCGACGGGCCTCGAAGATGCGCCGCTCGCGCTCGTTAAGCACGGCAAGAGCGCCCGACAGCATGCCGCGCCGGTTTTCCAGCTCGTCCTGCTCGATTAGCATCTCTTCCTGGCTTTCGTGGTCGTCGACCAGCCAGTCCTGCCATTCGCCGGATTCGCCTTCGCTCGCCCGGATCGGGGCGTTGAGCGAGGCGTCGCCGGACAGGCGGCGGTTCATCGACACCACTTCGGCTTCGGAAACGTTCAGCCTGGTGGCGATCTCGGCGATCTGGTCGGGCTTCAAGTCGCCATCGTCGAGCGCCTGGATCTTGCCCTTCACCTTGCGCAGGTTGAAGAACAGGCGCTTCTGGTTGGCGGTCGTGCCCATCTTGACCAGGCTCCACGAGCGCAGGATGTACTCCTGGATCGAGGCCTTGATCCACCACATGGCGTAGGTCGCGAGGCGGAAGCCCCGCTCGGGTTCGAATTTCTTGACGGCCTGCATCAGGCCGACATTGCCTTCCGAGATCACTTCGCCGATCGGCAGGCCATAGCCGCGATAGCCCATGGCGATCTTGGCGACGAGCCTGAGGTGGCTGGTGACGAGCTTGTGCGCAGCGGAGGTGTCTTCATGCTCGGCGTAACGCTTGGCGAGCATGTACTCTTCCTGCGGCTGCAGCATGGGAAAGCGACGGATTTCTTCCAGGTAGCGGCTGAGGCCGCCTTCGCCGGAAACGATACTGGGTAATGACTGGGCCATGATAGCGCCCCCTCTCTATTGGAGTGATGCCCCCGAAACGCGGCGGGCATGTGACGCGAGCACCAAAAGGCTCGCCCGCGACATCAGATCTTATACAGGAACAAAACCAGAAAAGACAGGCATTTGTTCAACACGAAACAGTGTGTCACGTTGAAGTGAACAATGCCGCTCAGGTTTTTCTGTGGCAGGTTCAGAGCTTGCGGAAACCGCTTACGAGTTCCTCCATGTCCCCCGGTATAGGCGCTTCGAACCTCACCGTTAGATGGGTAGTGGGATGGCGAAATGCAAGGAGCCAGGCATGCAAAGCCTGCCGGGGAAATGCCTTGACCTGGCTTTTCAGCGGTTCGGGCAGCCGGTTGGCCTTGGTGCGAAAGGCCATCCCGTAGTCGGGATCGCCGACCACGGGATGGCCGATATGCGCCATGTGGACGCGGATCTGGTGGGTGCGGCCAGTTTCCAGCCGGCATTCGACCAGGCTGGCCGTGGCGAACTCCTGTTGGTTCTCGCCGAAGCGCTCCTGCACGGCGAAGTGGGTGACCGCATGGCGGGCGTCGTCGCGTCCTTCCGGCACCACGGCACGGCGCACGCGGTCGGCGGCGCGGCCGAGCGGCGCGTCGACCCTTCCGGTCGGCCTCTGCGGTATGCCCCAGACCAGCGCCAGATAGGCGCGCTCCAAGTCGCCGGTCAGGCCGTGATCGGCGAAGGCTTCGGACAGCGACTTGTGGGCGCGGTCGGTCTTGGCCACCACCATGACGCCACTGGTCTCCTTGTCGAGACGGTGGACGATGCCCGGCCGGCGCACGCCGCCGATGCCGGAAAGACTGTCGCCGCAGTGATGGATCAGCGCGTTGACCAGCGTGCCGGTCCAGTTGCCGGCACCGGGATGAACGACAAGCCCCGCCGGCTTGTTGATGACGATCAGCTCATCGTCCTCATAGAGCACATCGAGCGCGATGTTCTCGCCTTGTGGCGCCGCCGGCTCGGGCTCCGGCATGACAACCGACACGCTTTCGCCTGGCGTCATCTTGCGCTTGGTCTCGTCGATCGGCTTGCCGTCGACTGAGACCGCGCCCTGCCTGATCAGCATCTGCACGCGGCTGCGCGACATGTCCGGACCGAGGCTCGCCGCAAGCCACTGATCGAGGCGCAGGCCGGCCGCATCCGCGCCCGCCACCAGCACAGTGGGCTGCATGAATTGGTGCTCTATCAATTCAGGGGTCTCTTCGCTATGAGCGCTCATTGAAAAACCGTTCCGGATTGTTTGTCATGGCCACCCCAATTGCCGAGGAAGACCAGGAAAAGCCGCTCGACCCCGAGGTCGAAAAGGTGCGCAAGAAACTCGTCCGGTTCGTCGGGATCAATCTCGGCCTGCTGTTCCTCGCCCTTATGGTGGTGATCGGCGCCCTTGTCTACAAAGCGCGCAATGCGCCGCCGACGAACCCGCCGTTGGCCGGCGACATCCAGACACCTGCTGGCGAACCGGTCAGCGGCGATATCGTGCTGCCGGTCGGCGCCAAGGTGGTCAGCCAGTCGCTGTCCGGCAATCGGGTCTCGATCGACGCCGAGCTTGCCGACGGCAGCCGCACGATCTTCGTCTACGACATCACGGAGCGACGCCTGATCGGCCGCTTTGCGATCCGCAACAAGTGACCGAGCTGCAACGATGAACGGCAGCAGGCCAATGAGCAAGCCTCAGGGATGAGCGGGTTCGCCGAGCATCGTCGCGTCGCCACGGTCGCCCTGGTCGTCGCCAACTATGACGAGGCGATCGCCTGGTATGTCGAGAGGCTGGGGTTCCTGCTCGTCGAAAATGTCGATCTCGGCGGCGGCAAGCGCTGGGTCACAGTGGCGCCGGCCAACGGGCAGGGCGCCAGGCTGCTTCTGGCCGAGGCTTCCGACGAGGCACAGAGCAAAAGCATCGGCAACCAGACCGGCGGGCGTGTCTTCCTGTTCCTGGAAACCGACGACTTCGCCCGCGACCACGCGGCGATGCTGGAGAAGGGCGTCGAATTCCGCGAAGCACCGCGCTTCGAGCCCTATGGCACGGTGGCTGTTTTCGCCGATCTGCATGGCAATCTCTGGGATCTGATCGAGCCGAAACGATAGGCTGACGGCCGGCTTTTCCTCGGCAAGGGAAAGCGGCCTAACCCCAGTTGCTTTTTCCCAGCGCTCAGCCTATATCGCCGGTTCTTGAACGCGCCCATCGTCTAGCGGTCAGGACACCGCCCTCTCACGGCGGGAACAGGGGTTCGATTCCCCTTGGGCGTACCAAGTTTTCCGACAAATTACAGGATGCCGTCGATTTCGTTTCTGAAGTCGGCGACCGTCGATACTGCGGCGTTCGGAAAACCCGCTCTGCACAGGTAGCCGCAATCTTGAAGATCCCAGTGGCACCAACCACTCCGGCCTTCATTTCAGTCGTCTGGCAAATGTTAACGGACCCGAAACCGAGAACCTTAACGCCCCGCAGCTCACGGCGATATATTAGTTGTCGCTTTGGTATCTGCAGGAGGTTGAGATGCAGAAAATAGCCTATCGTTTCGCTTGGGACGAGCCTGGCGCGACCGCGATCGAGTATGGCTTGATCGCGGCTCTTATCGCGCTGGCAATCATCACCGGCGCCGGGGCGCTTGGCAATTCGCTCAACGGGATATTCACGAACGTCGGCACTACGGTCAACAGCAGCGGCTCGTAAGTCGGTACATCAATTCGGTCGCCACCGGCCGGATTCGTCGATCTCAGCCTCCAAGAGCGTAGCGCGTACGTGCTTCCGATGTCGGGCATCGGGAGTGCGGACGGCGCTCTCAATCAGTCGGCTTTTTCCCGTTGCGTCGCCGCGTCGTCGCTTCTGGCGCCGCGAGGCTGTTTGCATTAGCATCACGTCACGGATCCTGAGATACGGCTCCAGCGGCGCGCAGAACGCCGCGCTGCCCGGACGGCCAGTTGATGCCGTGGGGAGGAAGGCCAATGCAGAAGCTGCAATCGCAGGGCGTCCATCACATCACGCTGGTCGGCGCCGGGCGCCAGACCTCTATCGATTTCTGGGAAGGCGTGCTCGGCATGCCGTTCATCTTCGAACAGCCCAATCTCGACAAGCCGAGGGAAAGCCACCTCTATTTCGATCCTGGCGACGGCCGGCTGGTCACCATCTTCACCGACGAGAGCCGCACACCAGAGAAGCGGCGCACGCCGACCGATCCGGGCTGTGTCCACCACATTGCCTTTTCGGTGTCGCGCGTCACCTTCCTGCAGGCGGTCGCCCGGCTTGACGAGCGCGGCATCAAGCACAGCGGCGTGAAGGATCGCGGTTTCATGGATTCGATCTATTTCGAGGATCCGCTCGGCCTGCTGGTCGAGTTGGCGTCCTACCGCTTCGAACCGCCAGCGGGCTTCACCCATGCCGATGTGCTGATGGAAGCGCACAGGCTGCGGGTCGTGCGCGGCGACTACAACATCGCCGAAGTGCATCTCGCCGATGCGATCCAGGCGCTTGTCGAGCGTTTCCGCGCAACCTTGTCGGAGGACCGGGCAGCGAAGAACCCATACTGAACAGACCAGAGGGAGGAATAAGATGGCCAAGACAGCGACGAAGACTGCCGGGGAATCCGCGGCCAAAGCTGCCGCCAAGCCGGCGGCGAAAGCTGCGGCAAAGCCAAAAGCCAAGGCGGCCGCCAGGCCTGCGGTGAAGGCGACGGGAAAAGCCGCGCCCGGGGCCAAGGCCAAGTCGGCCAAGAAGCCGGCGCTGAAGCTCAGCATGCTGAAGCCCAGCGTCAACAACATGACCGTGCGAGTGTTTGCGCGCGCGGCCGGTTTCGACCATGCCGAGACCGATGCCTGGGGCCACACCCGTTCGCCGGAGTTCATGGCGCGAAACCCGGCCCATTTGACACCGATGATCGAGGACAACAGCCTCCCCAGAGGCGTGCTGTGGGAAAGCTGCGCCATCATGCAGTATCTCGCCAACAAGCACGGGCTGGAGAAATTCTATCCGAAGGCGCCGGCCAAGCGGGCGATGGTCGACAGTGCCATGTTCTACCTGATCGGTACGCTCTACCCCTATGTGGCGCGCGCCACCTATCCGGCGCTCGGCTTCCCTCATTATGCCGGCGAGGTCGGCCACAGCGACGCGCACCCCGACAGGAAGTCGGAGGCCCAGAAGGCGGCGATGGCCGCGATCGCCGAGCCGCTGGAGGTCTTCCACAGCTTCTTCAGGGACGGCAAGCCGTTCATCGGCGGCAAGCATCCTTCGATCGCCGATATCCGGCTGGCGGCGACGCTCGAATTCCTGGCCGTCGTCGACTATTCCCTGCCCCGATGGGCGAAGGACTATGTGGCGGCGATCGAGAAGACGCTCGGCAAGGCCTATAGCGAGCCGGCCGGCGACGTGCGCGGCTATATCGCGCATGTGAAGTCGCAGGCCAAGGCCTGAGGTTAAGGATGCGTTAACCAAAGCCCTGTCTACTGCGGGGCAATTCGCTTTCGGCCCGCGACCACGGATGTACTGGCGCAGAACGTCGTAGCGATAGGAAAGGTCGGCGCAATGCCGGCCTTTTTGCTTTCGCACGCGGTCTCTTTGTTCAACGCAATTCCGAAGGGAAGCGCCATGCGCTTTCCCCGGGAAAACCGTTTCACACTTTTCCTGGAATTGCTCTATCGCCGGGCGCGATCGAGCAGTGATCAGGCCACGCAAGCCTCGGCCGCTGTCGCTTTTTTGGCGTCAACTTTTGCGGAGAGATATTGTCATCGCCGGCGTTGACCCTACCATCCATTTCGGCAGTCCGGCATGGATTGTCGGTCAGGCGCGAAATGAGGGCTGGCGATGAAAAGCGTTGCGAAGCGGGTTGCGGTTGTGGGTGTGATGCTGGCGAGTGCTGTTCATCCTTCAAATGCGGCTGAACTGAACACAATGAACGATGTCGGCACCGCCATTCAGGCATGCTGGACACCGCCGGCGGATGCCGGAACCGCCACTTGAGCTTCAGCTTCAAGCGGGACGGCACGCTAATCGGCCCACCGAGGCCGACAGCCATCAAGGTGGAAGGCGATGCCAAGGCGAAGAAATTGTTTGTCGACGCCGCAACAACCGCCTTGCAGAATTGTCTGCCCCTGACCTTCTCAGCGAAGCTGGCGCAAGGGATCGCCGGCAACGTGTTCACATTGCAATTCGCTTCTCCAAAATAGGCGCTGCCGCTCAGTGGTGACTGCGCCTTGCCTCGGCATGCCGGGCAAGATCGGGCGTCTCGAAGACGTAGTCGCTCCAGGCTGATTCAGGAACCTGGCCGGCCAGATAGCATTCCAGCAACAGGCTCTGCTCGGGATTGAGTGGCCTTGGCGCGCGCTGGTCCAGCCCCAGCGAGTGAAACAGGTTTCTTGTCAGGTCCGAGACGGTGAAGTGGATCGACATCTGCAATCTCCCTTTGGTCCTTCAACGCGGAAGGCCCGGCAAAGGTTTCGAACGCCTGGCGATAATGGCGCATTGATCTCGGTCCGTTGCGTTGCAAATCCTCGGCCACGGTCAGGCTTGCGCTTTCTTTCGAGGTTCGTCTCAATCTTGAAATAAAAATGTAATATCGAATTTACATGAGGTAACGTAGTACAATAGACAATAGGTTCTTCAGGTTGAAACTCTTTAGATTATTAGAAATTACTCATGTAGCTGAAGCTTGCTGAAGTCATGGGCTCTAAATTCCAGGTTCTCCGCAAAAAGGACCAAGTTGTCCCGATGATCCGTTTCTGGCCTTCCATGGTGATCGCATTTATTTCGCTGGCGGCAGTTTTGTTCGGTACGCTTTCGTCCTACGCGGACAGCTGCGGCGCGATCAGAAGCCAGTTGCTTTCGGCTGGCCGCAGCGGCGGGGCGAGCCCGGAGCTTGCCCAGTTGCGCCGGCAACTTGCAGCCATCCAGACTATCGAGAGACAGCGCCAGTGCACGGCGAAAAGTTCGCTTGGTGGTCTCTTCAACGCCTGCGCCGATCTCGCCAGGAGCCGCTCGGATGTGCAGCGCCGGATCGCTGCCGCCGGGAATTCGGGCCGCGACACAGCGGGCCTGCAGGCGCGCCTCGTCGCGCTTGGCTGTGCGCCTTCGGCAAAGCAACGGCCTGTGCGCGCCGCGCCCAGCACCCAATCGGCGACCACCACGTTCGCCGGCAATGCGATGCTGTTTTGCGTGCGTCTGTCGGACGGGTATTTCTTCCCGGCGCCAAAGTCGCAGTTCGCCGCCAGTGGCGATTTTAAGGAGACGGTCGATCAATGCCGTTACATCTGCGATGACCCCGGCGTCGACCTCTACACGTTGAGCGACGCCAGCCTCGAAACCGACCAGATGACCGCACTCGACACGCGCAAACCCTATACCGAGCTGCCGGCAGCCTTCAGATATCGCGATGATGCGAATTTCAAGGCATGCGACGTCAAGCGCTACTACCAGCGGGTCACCGAACTGCGAGCCAGGACCGTGACGCCCGCCAACATGCGCAACGCCATTATTCCGCTGCCGACGGCGAAGCCGGATCTCGGCACGGTTGCGGCCGTCGCCGGGATCGATGCCGAAGCCCCAGGTGCGGCCCAGCACCTTTCGATCGAGGCCGGCGAGCGGCCGGTGCGCGTGGTCGGCCCGGCATTTTTCCCGGCCGAATGATCGCCGGTCTTCCCCGATCGGCGATCACCGGTGGCGGCGTGCGTGCTGCGATGCGGTTGCGTGATCCGTCTGGAACAGAGGGGCACTCACGGCGTTGTGATCGATATCAGCCGGGAGGAACGCCGTGGCTACGTTCAGGGAAATGCGGGTGCTGGAGATCGTGGAAGACGACTCGCTGACCACCGAACAGAAAATCGCCGAACTGCGCGAGATCGAATCCGAGGCGCGTGGGTTGCAGCGGGCTGCCTCGGAGGGTCCAATGGACGACGATGACGGTTGGCAGGAAGATCTGCGTCAGGTTCGTCTTGCACTCGACAAGCTCGGAGCGAAGGAGCCGAAAAAAGGCGCTGCTTCCCTGTGAAGGCCGGGTCACCGAGCTATCCGCGGATCGCGTTTTGTTTGATCGAAACCCGCTTTTAGGACCAAGCTCCAATCTAATCGCAGACCATGCGAGCTCTCTTGCCAGGCTCGCTGACGTTCCTGCAGGTCAGCGATTTCGCCGGCGCCGATAGGGACGCCGACGCAGGCAACCTCGTCTGGTGCCGTCTCGGTGCGGCATGGCTGACCTTGCGCTCGGAAAAACGCCGGGGCGGCTGCGGCGCCACCGGAAAAGCGCCGTTTTCGACCTCGGCTTGCCCATAGTCGACATTCGGTGGCGGCCGATCCCAGAAGCGCCGGACATCGAGCGGCCTCGGGATGACGACCGTGCCGTCATAACTGCGCGAGCAACCGCCGCCGAAAAGCAGCGCCAGCCCCATGAAAAAAGGCACAATCCGTCCAAGCATCAGCAATACCCCTGCCGTTGCTTATATAGCGGGTTCGACCCTGCCGACAACCGGGCGGATGAAGCAGACCCTGCCGCCCAATCCTGTCTAACCAACCGTTAAGGTTAGCGGATCCTTAATGCTTCTCGGGCACATTCCGCCGACGAACCGCGGAGGAGGGTTCGGCCTTGGTTTTCGGGGTGGGGACGGCATGGCGGAAGCGAACGAAACAATCGGCGCGCGCGGCAAGCGCGAGCCTCGCAGATCCACTGCGCATGGCGATGATGCATCGTCGTCCGCCTCTTGCATGGATTCGAACGATGCGCTTCGCCAACTCGTTGAAGCCGGTTCCGACTGGATCTGGGAGACCGACGCCGAACTGCGCTTCTCCTGGCTTTCGCAAAACTACCAGGCAGCCACTGGCATCGATCCGGCAAACGTGCTCGGCCGGTTCCGCTTCGACTTCCTCAACCAGGTCCTTAACGGCGATCGCAGTGGCGCCGCGCATCTGGAGGATCTGCAGGCGCACCGGCCTTTTCGCGACTTCGTCTACGAACTCAAGGGTGGCAACGCCGACTGTCGCTGGGTCTTGACGTCAGGCTTTCCGAAGTTCGACGACGAAGGAAGATTTGCCGGTTATCGCGGCAGCGGCCGCAACGTCACGGCACTGGCGGGCGCCTTCAAAGATCCGGGGCCGGGACCATCGGCCTACGGCGAGCCCGACCAGCATCTGGCCGACCTCGAGCGGACCATGGACGCCATGCATATGGGCGTCGTGCTTCTCGATGCCAGGCTCGACACGCTGATCATCAACAAGGCCTATCGCGACCTCTCGAGGATTCCGGACGGCGCTGTTAGCGTCGGCGCTCCGTTCAGCCTGTTGATGGAGCTCAACCGCCGCAGCGGCATCTATGGCGACATCGACGAACGGCAATGGCAGCGCTACCTCGCCACCCGCCTCGACGAGATTCGCGCCGGATCCGTCGCGCCGCGCGAATTTGTCCATGCCAACGGCAGGACGATGATGTTCTCGGTGACGGCGTTGTCCGGGGGCAGGCGGCTGCTGACCTATTATGAGGTTACCGAGATCAAGCAGCGCGATGCGGAGATCAAAAGCGCCAATGCCAAGATCGCAGAGACCTTCGCCAGTCTCCGCAGTATGGTCGACCAGATGCCGATCGGTGTCCTCGTCCTCGACGCCGATATGCGCGCCGAGATCATCAACCGTGCTTTCTATGATTTCTGGCAGATCGACGTCCGGCGCGCCGAGATCGGCTGCAGCTTCCGCGATCTGATGGACGCCAGCCGCGACATCGATCCGTTTGGTGCCGACGATGCATCATGGCAGCGGCATGTCGCAGAGCGCGAGGCGGAAATCAGGGCCGGGATCGCCGCCTCGCGGCAGTTCCCGCGCAATGACGGCCGCACCCTGATCTCGTCGATGGCGCCGCTGGCCGGCGGCAGGCGGCTGATCTCCTATGTCGACGTCACCGACATGAAGGACCGGGAGGCCGAACTTGCCGACGCGCTGGAGAAGGCGCGGCTGGCGGAGGCGGTGATCAACGCCGTCAAGGATCCGATCTTCGTCAAGGACGACCATCTGCGTTTCGTCTTCGTCAACGAGGCGTTCGCCGCTCTGTTTGGCCAGACGCCGCAAGCCATGCTCGGCAAGCCCGGCGGCGATTTCCTTACCACAAAGGACACCGCGCTTTTCGAGCATAGCGAACGTGACGTCCTTGCGACCGGGCGGCCGTACGAAGTGGAAGAGAATTTCGAGGCCGATGGCGCCAGCCGATCGCGCATCGTCAGGAAGAGCCGCGTCGGCATGGCCAGCGGCCGCAACTATGTTGCCGGCTTCCTGTTCGACATTTCCGACATGAAGCGCCGCGAGACCGAGGCGCAGGATGCGCGCAAGCATCTCGCCAGCGTGCTGGAATCCTTGCCGGCCGCCGTGATCATCTACGATAGCGACGACAGGTTCGTGTTCGCCAACCGCAAGATCCAGGATACGCTGCCGGCCTTGAAGCCGGCATGGCAGCCCGGCTGCACATTCCGCGAGGCACTCGTTCTGGGCCATGCGAACGGCTATTTCCGCAACAGCGGCGATCCACAAGTCGACCAGCTCTACGACAGCGACCATGACCGCTGGCTGGATGCGATCCTCGCCCGCTACCGCTTGCCCAATTCCTGCTACGAGCGTCATAACCCCGACGGCCGCTGGTACCAAGTCTACGACATGCGGACCGATGATGGCACCTTCATTGGTGTTCGCGTCGACATCTCCGAGATCAAGAGCCGCGAGGCGGCATTGCGCGATTCGATGCGCCAGATCGACCTGTTCCGGCACGTGATGGACGAGTTGCCGGTGGCCGCCTTCATCAAGGCGCAGGACCTGAGCATCGAATTCGTCAACAAGGCCTGGTGCGCGATCACCGGCTTGGCCAAGGAGGATGTCATCGGCCGCACCGACCGGCAGTTGTTCGGTGCGCAGGACGCCGATGGCTACAGCCATGACGACACGCAAGTCGTCGTGACGGGCGCCGTCAAGGAGGTCGAGGAACCCGTCACCCATCGCGACGGTACGGTTCGGCAGTTGATGACGCGCAAGAGCCGCCTGGTGACGCTGGACGGGTCGGTGCATCTGGTCGGTTCGAGCACCGACATCACCGACGTCAAGGCGCGCGAGCGTGCGCTGGAAGAAAGCATGCGCGAGAACGAGGTGTTCCGCAGCCTGATCGACAACGTGCCGGTATCGATCTACGCCAAGCGCTCCGATCTCCGGCAGTTCTATGTCAACAAGGGCTGGTGCGATCTCACGGGCTTCCGCAAGGAAGAGGCTATCGGCAAGACCGACATCGAGATTTTCGGGCCGGATGGCGAGGCTTTCGTCAATGGCGACCTCGCCGTGCTGCGCACCGGCGAAACCCAGGAGGTCGAAGAGACGGTGACGTTGGCCGACGGCAGCGTCAGGCATCAATTCGCCCGCAAGGGCGCGATGATCGCCTCCGATGGCTCGCTCTATTTGATCGGCTCGACCACCGACATAACCGAGCTGAAGATGCGAGAGGCCGAACTGCGCGAGGCGCGTCAGCGCGCCGTGCTCGCCGACCGCGCCAAGTCGGAATTCCTCGCCAATATGAGCCACGAGATCCGCACGCCGATGAACGGCGTGCTCGGCATGGCCGAACTGCTGGCCAAATCGGACCTCGACCCGAAGCAGAAGACGTTTACCGACATCATCGTGAAATCGGGCAATGCGCTGCTCACCATCATCAACGACATCCTGGACTTCTCCAAGATCGATGCCGGTCAGCTGGTGCTCGATCCGGCGCCCTTCAATCTGGCCGAGGCGATCGAGGACGTGGCGACGCTGGTGTCCACACGGGCCAAGGAGAAGGATCTCGAGCTGATCGTTCGTGTCGAGCCTCGGCTCGAGAGCCTGTTCGTCGGCGATGTCGGCCGTATCAGGCAGATCGTCACCAACCTGCTCGGCAACGCGGTGAAATTCACCGATGAAGGCCATGTGCTGGTCGACGTCACCGGCGAGAGTGTTCCAACCGGAACGAAGCTGACGATCTCGGTCACCGATACCGGTATCGGTATCCCCGAGGAAAAACTGAAACTGGTGTTCGAGAAATTCAGCCAGGTCGACACCTCTTCGACGAGGCGACACGAGGGGACCGGTCTCGGCCTCGCCATCACCTCGCGGCTCGTCGAGCTGATGGGCGGCGATATCGGGGTCGAAAGTGCGGAAGGCAAGGGCTCGACTTTCTGGTTCTCGGTGACGCTGCCGAGGGCCGGACAGCAGAACGGACAGCGCATCATGCCGATCGACGTGACCGGTGCGCGTGTGCTGATCGTCGACGACAATGCCGTCAATCGGGCCATCCTGACCGAACAGATGACATCGTGGACGTTCGATTCCTGCGCGGCCGAAAGCGGCGCCGAAGGCCTCAAGGTGCTGATCGCCGCCGCGGCCTATGGCGTGCCGGTCGACTGCGTCGTGCTCGACTACCAGATGCCTGAAATGAGCGGCGCCGAAATGGCGCGGATCGTGCGCAACACCGCCGGTCTTGCCGGCACGCCGATCATCATGCTGACCTCGGTCGACCAGTCGCTCGCCAACACCAGCTATCGCGATCTCGGCATCGATGCCCAGCTGATCAAGCCGGCGCGCTCTTCGGTGCTGCTGGAAACGCTGGTCGCCACCATCCAGCGGCATCGCCACAATACTGGCGACACGCAGCCGCTCGCGGCCGACGCCACTCCAGGCAATGTTGCGCGGCCGCAGCCCTCGGCACCGTCCGAACAGCGGGCGCTGCTGCAGCCGCCTTCGATTCGCCCCCGGCCACCGGTGGCGGCTGGCGGCGACAGGCTGGATATCCTGGTGGCCGAGGACAATGAGGTGAACCAGATGGTGTTCACCCAGATCCTCGGCGAGACCGGTTATGGTTTCGAGATCGTCGGCAATGGCCGCAAGGCGCTCGACGCCTTTGGCCGGCTCAACCCGTGCATGATCCTGATGGATGTCTCCATGCCGGAGATGAACGGTCTCGAAGCAACCGCCGCCATTCGCCGGCTGGAGGAAGAAACCGGCACGCATGTGCCGATCGTCGGCGTCACCGCGCATGCGCTGAAGGGCGACCGCGAGCGCTGCCTGGAGGCAGGCATGGACGACTATCTGCCCAAGCCGATCAGTCCCCGGGCGTTGCTCGAGAAGGTCGAGCGCTGGGTCGGCGCCAGCCGGCAGGCGCAGCGCAACGCCGGATAAGGCCGGCTCTGCCCGAGTGCCGGGAATACGGCGAAGATTCGCGCCCCTGTCAGCGGCCAAGACTATGGTGCGATCGCACCATATGAAAGGCGGCATCCAGCCGAGACAATGGCGACATACGAATTCCGCTCTTCCCAGTTACGGGCGGGAGCAGCGACCGCCGGCATGAGACAGCGTCAACCTACCCCAACGGACCTGTTTTCGGCGATGGCCCGGCCACGACACCGTCTGGCTGAGAGCAACGCGCTCCCGTCCGGCTTTTCTTCATAAAGGCCGGCTGATCTCCAAATCGCCGGCCAGCCTCGACCGAATCGAGCAAGTCCCTGATTCCGGTGACAAAGCCGGGCTGCGTCGGGAGTGCCGGCCAGGCGGCATTCTGCTCATCCCGATGACGCGTTACCGGGGTGACATCAAACTGTCATGCGACTGTTATAATCGAAGGCTATTGGCCTCAGCGGGTGCCGACTGACGAGCGCCGAGAGACCATCTTCCGAACAGGAGCAGGCCACATGAAGAAATTCCTCTATACGGCGTCGGCCGCTGCGCTTGCGCTCGCCGCGACGTCCGGCTTCGCCGCTGCGCGCGACCAGATCCAGGTCGCCGGGTCATCGACCGTGTTACCTTATGCCAAGATTGTCGCCGAGCAGTTCGGCGAAACATTCACCAACTTCAAGACCCCGGTCGTCGAATCCGGCGGCAGCGGCGCGGGCATCAAGGAATTCTGCAAGGGCGTCGGCGAAGACACAATCGACATCGCCAACTCGTCGCGTCCGATCAAGGCGGACGAACTCAAGTCCTGCGCCGACGCCGGCGTGAAAGAAGTCCAGGAAGTCCGGATCGGCTATGACGGCATCGTCTTCGCCACCGACATCAAGGGCCCGGATTGGGCGCTGGTTCCCGCCGACATCTACAAGGCGCTCGCGGCCAAGCTGGTCGTCGACGGCAAGCTGGTCGACAATCCGAACACCAAGTGGAGCCAGGTCAATCCGAAGCTGCCCGACTGGGACATCGCCGCCTACATTCCGGGCGAAAAGCACGGCACGCGCGAAGTGTTCGAGACCAAGCTCCTCGATGCCGGCTGTGACAAGGCTGCTCTCAAGGCTGCCGGCATTGCCGACGACAAGGAAATCGGCAAAACCTGCATCGCCATCCGCAAGGACGGCAAGGCCGTCGACATCGATGGCGACTATACCGAGACGCTCGCCCGCATCGACTCCAACAAGACCGGCGTCGGCGTGTTTGGCCTCGCCTTCTATGAAAACAATGCCGACAAGCTGAAGGTCGCCACCGTGGAAGGCATCGTGCCTTCGACCGAGACGATCGCCAGCGGCAAGTATCCCGTCTCGCGCCCGCTGTTCTTCTACGTCAAGAAGGCGCATCTGGGCGTCGTTCCCGGCCTCAAGGAATATGTCGAGTTCTTCCTTGACGACCAGATGGTTGGCCCGGAAAGCCCGCTCGCCGAATACGGCCTCGTTGCTGCTCCGGATGCCGAGCGTCAGGCCCAGCGTGACGCTTTCGCCGCCGGAAAGTCGATGTAATCAGCTGCCGCACCGGGGTGCGGGCCAATCCCGCGCCCCGGTTTCATCGCAGGCCGCAATGGCGGCTGCGTAAGAATTTCTCTTGGGGTGGGTCCATGTCGTCCTTGCTCGTACTGGCCATCGTCGTTGCCGTCGGCCTGGTTGCCTTTTTCATCGGCCGGCAACGTGCCGCGGCCCAGGACAATGGCAAGGTCAAGCCGCATTCGCGCGCCCACTATCATGGCTGGTGGGCCTTCCTGCTCGCCGTTCTGCCTGCTCTTTTGCTGCTTGCCGTCTGGACCGTCGGGTCTTCCATCTATCTGGACCGACACATTCACGCTGCCTTGCCCGAGCGCACCGTCGACAGCAAGGTTGCCAGTGAGGCACTGGATGTCAGCCTGGTAAAGAGCCTCGCCAGGGGCCTGCGCAAACTCGATGCAGGCACACTGGCCGCAATGCCTGCCAGCTTTGCCGAGCTGCAGCCGCTCCTCGCCGCCAAGGGTGTGGCACTGGCGAGCGACACGCAGGATTACATGATCCCGATCGCCGTCGAGGCGAACAAGGTCCAGGACCGGCTCGGCCTGTTCGGCGCCATTGTCATTCTCGTTTCCTCGATCGCCGGCGCCTTCTATGCGCTCAGGCAGATCGAGCCGCGCGCCAGGGCACGCAACAATGTCGAGAGGCTGATGCTGTGGGGGCTGCTTGCCGCCTCCACCATCGCTATCCTGACCACCATCGGCATCGTGCTTTCGATGCTGTTCCAGACGATCACCTTCTTCGAAAGCGTCTCGCCGATGAGGTTCTTCTTCGGCACCGTCTGGGATCCGCGTTTTTCCGCTGCCGGTTCGGGCGGCAGCCAGGGCCAGTTCGGCCTGATCCCGCTTCTTGCGGGCACGCTCTACATCGCCGCCGTCGCACTGCTGGTTGCGGTGCCGGTGGGGCTGATGTCGGCTGTCTACATGGCCGAATATGCAACGCCCAGGGTGCGCTCGGTGGTCAAGCCGGCGCTTGAACTGCTGGCCGGCATACCGACCATCGTCTATGGCATCTTCGCCGTCGTCACGCTTGGGCCATTCCTGCGCGATCTGTCCGCGGCACTGACCGGCGGTTCGCCCTTCATCCAGGGCCAGAGCATCTTCACCGCCGGCCTGGTCATGGGCGTCATGCTGATCCCGGTCGTGTCCTCTCTTTCGGACGACATCATAACCGCGGTGCCGCGCGCCATGCGCGACGGGTCGCTTGGCCTCGGCGCGACCCGCTCCGAGACGATCAAGCGGGTGATCCTGCCGGCTGCACTGCCCGGCATCGTCGGCGCCATCCTGCTGACTGCCTCGCGCGCCATCGGCGAAACGATGATTGTCGTGCTGGCGGCGGGCGTCGCCGCTAACCTCACCATCAACCCGTTCGAGGCGATGACGACCATCACCGTCAAGATCGTCAACCAGCTCACCGGCGACCTCGAGTTCAATTCGCCGCAGACGCTGGTCGCCTTCGCGCTCGGCCTGACGCTGTTCGCGCTGACGTTGGTGATGAACATCGTCGCGCTCTACATCGTGCGCAAATATCGGGAGCAGTACGAATGACCGACATTTCCATGGATACGATGGTCAGGGCGGCGGCCCATCCGCGCCGCGACATCGGCCTGAAGGCCCGTTACGCTGCCGAGCGCCGATTCCGCATCTATGGCGTCGTGGCGATTTCCGTAGGCCTGGCGTTCCTGGCAATCATGCTGATCACCATCGTCTCGAAAGGCTACACCGCCTTCTGGCAGACGACGGTATCACTGCCGATCTCGTTCGACGAGAAGGTGATCGATCCTTCCGGCAAGCGCGCAACCGATCCGAGCGTTCTGATCAAGGCGAATTATCCCAAGCTCGCCGAAAACGCGCTGGTGGCCAAGCTCGGCATCAATCCCGACGACAAGCCGGCGATCAAGCAGCTCAAGGGCTTCCTGTCGGAAGGCGCCCGCGTCCAGTTGCGCGACATCGTTGCCGCCGATCCGTCCGTGATCGGCACGACGCGCGACGTCAACATCCTCGCCGCCGCCAATCTCGACTCGGCTTTCAAGGGTCAGATCGACCTCAGCGTCGAGGAAGCGCGACGCAAGGTCTCGGACCAGCAGATCACCTGGATGAACAAGCTCAAGGCCGAGGGCGCGATGGCCGAGCACTTCAACAGCGGCCTGTTCACCTACGGCGCCTCCAGCCGCCCGGAAACCTCGGGCATGGGCGTGGCGATCATCGGCTCGTTCTATATGATGGTGATCGTGTTGCTCCTGGCGCTGCCGATCGGCGTCGCCGCCTCCATCTATCTGGAGGAGTTCGCCAAGAAGAACCGTTTCACCGACCTTATCGAGGTCAACATCAACAATCTGGCCGCGGTGCCGTCAATCGTCTTCGGCTTGCTCGGCCTCGCGGTGTTCATCAATTTCCTGGGCATGCCGCGCTCCGCCGCTTTCGTCGGCGGCCTGGTGCTGACACTGATGACGCTGCCGACGATCATCATCGCCACGCGCGCCGCACTTGCCGCGGTGCCGCCGTCGATCCGCTCGGCGGCTCTCGGTCTTGGCGCCTCCAAGATGCAGATGGTGTTCCAGCACATCCTGCCGCTTGCCGCGCCCGGCATCCTCACCGGCACCATCATCGGTCTGGCGCGTGCGCTCGGCGAAACCGCGCCTCTGCTGCTGATCGGCATGGTCGCCTTCGTCGCCGATCCACCGACGACGCCTTTCGATCCGGCCACCGCGCTGCCGGTGCAGATCTATATGTGGGCGAACGAGGCCGAACGCGCCTTCGTCGAGCGCATGTCGGGCGCCATCATCATCCTGCTCGTCTTCCTCATGGCCATGAACATCACCGCGATCGTGCTTCGGCGTCGGTTCGAGCGGCGCTGGTAGAAAAAAGGCATCTTGGTATGAACATCATGACCGAACAGTCCCTTGAAAACGCAGTGGGCGACAAGATGAAGTCGAACGAAGTAATCAAAATGCGCGGCGACAAGGTCGGCGTGTTCTATGGCGAGAAGCAGGCGCTGTTCGACGTCGATCTCGACGTCCGCCTGAACCAGGTGACGGCGCTGATCGGCCCCTCCGGCTGCGGCAAGTCCACCTTCCTGCGCTGCCTCAACCGCATGAACGACACCATCGATTCAGCACGGGTAACCGGCAAGATAACGCTCGACGAAGAAGACATCTACGACAAGAACATCGATGTCGTCGAACTCAGGGCGCGCGTCGGCATGGTGTTCCAGAAACCCAATCCGTTCCCCAAATCGATCTACGAGAACGTTGCCTATGGTCCGCGCATCCACGGATTGGCCAAGCGCAAGGCCGACATGGATCAGATCGTAGAGTCGAGCCTGAAGAAGGCGGCGATCTGGAACGAGGTCAAGGACCGTTTGCAAGAACCTGGCACGGGTCTTTCCGGTGGCCAGCAGCAGCGTCTGTGCATTGCACGCGCCATCGCCGTGTCACCCGAGGTGATCCTGATGGACGAACCGTGTTCGGCGCTCGACCCGATCGCCACTGCTCGCGTCGAGGAACTGATCGACGAACTGCGTCAGAACTATACCATCGTCATCGTCACCCATTCGATGCAGCAGGCAGCACGCGTGTCGCAGCGCACCGCGATGTTCCATCTAGGCTATCTGGTCGAGGAGGGCGCCACCGACAAGATGTTCACCACCCCCGACGACAAACGCACCCAGGACTACATCACCGGCCGGTTCGGCTGAGCTCAGGCATACGAGGGACGAAGATCATGGGTGAACATACCGTCGCATCTTTCGATGAGGATCTGGAGCAGATCAGCCAGCTGATCCGCGACATGGGCGATCTCGCCTGCTCGATGGTCAGTGGCTCGACCAGGGCTTTGCTCAATTCGGACAATGCGCTGGCGCAGCGCGTGGTTTCCGATGATGCCATCATGGATGCACGCCAGCGCGAGCTGGACGATCGCGCCATCACGCTGATCGCCAAGCGCCAGCCAATGGCCAACGATCTGCGTGCGGTGGTCGGTTCGATCCGCATGGCCGGCGACCTTGAGCGCATCGGCGACCTTGCCAAGAACATCGCCAAGCGCGTCGGCACTGTCGGGCTGAGTGTCACGCCGCACGACCTTTCGCATTCGATCGACGCGATGGCGCAACTGGTGCTGATCCAGGTGCAGGGGGTCGTCGACGAGTATGCCGCCGCCGACCCGGCAGCGCTTGCCACGCTCAGAAACAATGACGAACGCATCGACGTCAAATACACCTCGGTGTTCCGTGAGCTGCTGACCTACATGATGGAAGATCCCCGCAACATCACGGCGTGCACGCACCTGTTGTTCTGCGCCAAGAACCTCGAGCGGATCGGCGACCACGTGACCAACATCGCCGAAAATGCCTACTATGTTTTGACCGGCACGCAGCTGCCAGCCAATCGTCCGAAGCAGGACGAGACGGCAATGTCCGCGCCAGCGGCATAACAGGGGTGACCAGCCGATGATCGCACCACGCATCATGGTGGTGGAGGATGAGGAGCCGCTAGGCGTGCTGCTCCGCTACAATCTTGAATCCGAAGGTTACCAGGTCGAGGTGGTGACGCGCGGCGACGAGGCCGAAATCCGGCTGCAGGAGAACGTTCCCGATCTTCTGGTGCTCGACTGGATGGTGCCTGCGGTTTCCGGTATCGAACTCTGCCGGCGCCTGCGAATGCGTCCCGAGACCGAGCGGCTGCCGATCATCATGCTGACCGCGCGAGGCGAGGAAAGCGACCGCGTGCGCGGCCTGTCGACCGGCGCCGACGACTATCTGGTCAAGCCCTTCTCGACGCCGGAGTTCATGGCCAGGGTCAAGGCGCTGCTGCGCCGGGCCAAGCCGGAAGTGCTGTCCAGCGTGCTAAAGGTCGGCGACATCGTGCTCGATCGCGAGTCGCACCGGGTCTATCGCAAGAAGAGCGAGATCCGGCTCGGGCCGACCGAGTTCCGCCTGCTCGAATTCATGATGCGCCATCCAGGCCGCGTGTTCTCGCGCAGCCAGCTGCTCGACAATGTCTGGGGCGAAACGATCTACATCGACGAGCGCACGGTCGACGTGCATGTCGGCCGGCTGCGCAAGGCGGTCAACAATGGCCGGATGCCGGACGTCATCCGCACGATCCGCGGGGCGGGCTACGCGATCAGGGAAGACTAGGTGCTGTTTCGTCCCGATAGATCGGGAAAACTCGATTAGCACGCGGTCGCCAACAGCCGGTGGAATGTTGCACTCGTCTCATCAATGGGGAGCGAGCACGTGACGCCAGGAGCGGTCATCCTCATCAGGTTTCGAATGACTGCATTTGGGCCAAAGCGACAGGCAGCTTCTCGCGTCCCTCGATCTCCCAAACTCTCTATTGGGCCCCGGCTGGCCAAGAGGCACGGCGAATTACTTGATAGGTCGCCATCTTTCCCGCAGACTCCAACCAGAAAGCCACGCAAGAATGCATTTGAGTTAATTTAGATATACGTTCGTCGAATGACGCGCATTCTGCAGAAATATACAATTTTAATAAATTTACTTCAAATTATTGCGAGTCCTCTCCTCTTTATTCATCGCTTGTCCGTCGATTGTTCAATGCGATCTCGGATCTAATGACGATTCCGTGGAACGATCTCGTTCTTTGCAGCGTTGCTTGGAAGCGGTCGCCGGACCTTTGACCAGGTCGGACACCATGAGGAAGGATTTCTGATGAGCACGGTCTTAAACGCCAAGGGCATCCCTCTTGCCTACACCGGCGCTTCCACTCATTGGTTCTCGGCCACCGGGTCTGGACCGGAACTGCATGGCACCTCCGGCAACGACTCCTTCTGGGGAGATACCGGCGTCAATGTCACGATCTACGGTGGCGCCGGCGACGACTACTATCATCTCTATTCCACCAACAATAAGGTGGTCGAGGATCCTGGGGCAGGGATCGACACGATCGACACATGGATGAGCTACAAGCTCCCCGACAATTTCGAGAACCTCGTCGTTACCGGCGCCAATCGATTTGCGTTCGGAAATGCGTTGGACAACATCATCAAGGGCGGGTCGGGTCACCAGACGCTGGATGGCGGCAAGGGAAATGATGTCCTGATCGGCGGTGATGGCGCCGATACTTTCGCCATTTCCAAAGGTAATGGAAGTGATCTTATCTTCGATTTCGGTGCGACCGATGCGGTCCGCCTTGACGGTTACGACTTCACTTCCTTCGATGCCGTCCGTTCACAGATGGTCCAGGTGGAATCGAACGTGATGCTGAACCTCGGATCCGACGAGATCCTGGTGTTCAAGAATACGACCATCGACAAGTTGCAGCCCACCCAGTTCGAACTTCCGATCGACAAGTCCGCAATGACGCTGTCCTTCTCCGACGATTTCAACACGCTGAGCCTTCGGGACGGGCAGGACGGCACCTGGAATTCCAATTTCTGGTGGGGAGCGCCGAACGGCAGCACGTTGAGCAGCAATGGTGAGTTGCAGTGGTATATCGACGCCAATTATGGCCCGACGAGTTCGGTCCATCCGTTCAGCGTTGAGAACGGCGTCCTCACCATCACCGCCGCGCAGGCGCCGGAGGACATCAAGCCTCTGATCAACAACTACGAATACACCTCGGGGATCCTGACGACCCACGACACCTTCTCGCAAACCTACGGCTATTTCGAAATGCGGGCGGATCTCCCTGAAACAGCCGGAGCCTGGCCGGCGTTCTGGCTGCTTCCGGAGGACGGCTCGTGGCCGCCGGAGCTGGACGTTGTCGAAACGCGTGGCCAGGACCCGAACACGCTCTACATGACGGCGCATTCCAATGAGACGGGAGCGCACACGAAGGTTTCGTCAACGGTGAACGTTGCGGATACCGACGGTTTCCACACCTATGGCCTACTCTGGACGAAGGATGAGCTTGTCTGGACCTATGATGGTGTAAAGGTCGCTCAAGCAGCGACGCCGGCCGACATGCACGATCCCATGTATATGCTGGCCAATCTCGCGGTGGGCGGCATTGCCGGCCAGCCTCCTGACCATCTGGCTACGCCAGCGGAGATGAAGATCGACTACATCCGCGCCTATACGCTGGACGACCTGCAGCACCACCCCTTGGACATCGCCGGCGACCATTCGGTCTAAGCGACGCCCTAATGTTGGGGCCATGAGCCGTTAGGAGCGCGGGAATGATTGCACGGTCTGATCTGCGGGCAGTCTTGAGGCGCGCCCTCGCCGATGTCGGCGTTTTTTCGTTCCTCATCAACATCCTGCTATTGGTGATCCCCCTTTATCTCTTGCAGGTCTATGACCGCGTCCTGCCTTCCTCCAGCGTCGAGACGCTTCTTTACCTCTCTGCTATCGCGGTTCTCGCACTCGCCTTTCTCGGTCTCCTTGATGCGGTCCGCTCCGTTTACACGCAGCGCGTTGCAGCCATTGTCGACAACAGACTGGGCGCGAGGACATTCGCCGTCTCGCTGGAGGCTAAGTACGCTGCGGGAGCGGCCCTGTCTCCACTGCGCGACCTTGCCTCGGTATGCGCCTTCATCAGGTCACGTGGCGCGGCGGTCTTGTTCGACCTGCCGTTTGCTCCGTTCTTCCTCGCCCTGCTGTACCTCATCCATCCTTTGCTGTTCTGGCTTACGCTGGCGGGATCTGGTCTGTTGCTTGCGCTGGTCGTGGCAAATCAGTTTGCCATCGGCAAGAATGATGCCTTGTCGGCGGAACGCTCGGCTGTTGCCAGCCTGTCGGAGCAGGCCTTTGCCCGGAATGCAGAGACGCTGCGCGCCATGGGCATGATCCAAAACGCCGCGCGAGTGTGGGGAAGGCACGTGGCGGAGGCGCTAGTCCTGCATGACCGTTCGTCGATGGCCAACGCGATTTTCAGTGGAACGTCGCGAGCCGTACGCATGATGCTTCAGCTGGCAATACTGGGTGTCGGAGCATGGCTCGTGCTGCAAGGGAAGATGACGGCCGGCATGATCTTCGCGTCTTCCCTGGTGTCGTCCCGCGCGCTGCAGCCGCTCGACCAACTGATCGGGTCATGGCGGCAGATCGTCGACGCCAGACGATCGTGGAAGCGGTTGGACAAGGCGTTTTCCGCCCATCCGGCGCTTGCGCAAAAACTGACCTTGCCGGACCCGTCCGGCGAAATTGTCGTGCAGGGCCTCATCTTTGTCGCGCCGAACGCCACACCCGGCACCGAACCCATCATCAAGAGACTGAATTTCCGCATCGGCGCAGGCGAAGCGGTGGCGATAATAGGTCCGAGCGGAGCCGGCAAGTCCACCCTGGCAAGATTGCTTGTCGGTGCGATTCAGGCAACCAGCGGCTGCGTCAGGATTGATGGCGCCGATCTCAGAACCTGGGACGAGAAGCAGCTTGGCCGGCATATCGGATATCTCGCTCAGGAGGTGGAGCTCTTTCCCGGATCGATCGCGGAAAATGTCGCCCGCTTTGAACCCGATGCGAATGACGCCTCTATCGTCGAGGCAGCAAAGAATGCCCGGGCGCATGAGCTGATACTGGAGCAGCGAGACGGCTATCAGACCAGAATAGGTTCGTCGGACAGAACACTGTCGGGCGGCGAACGCCAAAGGATCGGGCTGGCGCGCGCTTTTTACGGCAATCCGCATGTTCTCGTTCTGGATGAGCCCAGTACCCATCTCGACGGCAGCGGCGAAGCCGCGCTCGAAGAAGTGCTTGCCGCCGCGAAAGCGGCGGGCGTTACGACAATCGTGATAACGCACCGCCCTTCGGTCGCCGCAGCCTGCGACCGCGTGATGCTTCTACGCAGCGGAGTGATCGCAGCCTTCGGTCCAAGCGGCGACGTGATGCGGCAGCCAATCGCCGGCATCGGCCTTGCCCCACAGCGCAGCATGGCGGTGACAGGGTCTTTTGCAACGACGAACCGCGGCACCCCTCATAGTGTCCGCTTTGGATCGTAGAAGATGACAGCACAGAGCCTCGTCCGGGAAGGCACAGCACGCACCGACATTCGCCGGGTGGCATTCGCCGGATACGCGGCAATGGCGATATTGATGGGTTGCTTTGGCTATTGGGCAGTCAGTGCACCGTTGTCCGGCGCGGTCATCACGCAAGGCATAATCTCGGCGACAGGCGGGAACATCCTCATCCAGCATCCCGAGGGCGGCATCATCCAAGAGTTGCTCGTCCATGAGGGTGATCGGGTGCAACAGGCCCAGGAACTGATCCTGCTGGATCGAACAGCCGCGCAAGCCGAACTCAACCGGCTGACGAGACAGTCGATCGCGTTGAAGGCCAGCGCCTCGCGGCTGGAGGCGGAACGCGACGGGTTGGATCGGCTTGCGCCAATCACAGAGGCTGCGCCGGCACCGTTCCAGCACAATTTCGAGGTCCTGGTTCAAGAACAGCAGAAGGAATTCAACGCCAGGCTCGCCCGATTTCGATCGGAACAATCGATCCTCAGGCAACGGGTTGCCATGCATCGCCAATCGGTCGTCGGGTTGCAGGCCCAGAAACAGGCCATTGAGCAACAGGCCGAAGTCGTGAAGAAAGAACTGGGCATCAAGACCAGCCTTTTGGACAAGGGCCTCACCAATCGCACTGAATATTCACAGCTTTTGCGTAGCGAGGCCGATCTCGTCGGGCAGGCAGGGGCGCTGGAGGCAAATCTTGCATCGGCCAACACCCAGATCGTCGAAGCGCAGCAGCAGATAGAGCGCCTGACCACGCAACGCGTGGAGGAAGCCCTGACGAAACTCGACGAGGTACGTTCTTCGCTGGCTGACATTGACGAACAGATGCGGGCATCCGAGGCAGTGCTGCGGCGGACGACGATCAAGGCGCCGGCGGCGGGCATCGTGGTATCGTCCACCTACAATTCCAAGGGCAGCGTGATTGCCCCCGGCGAGAAGATCATGGAGATTCTGCCTACGGCATCGGGCTTGATCGTCGATGCACGGCTGCCGCCGAAAGACATTGACCAGGTTCGTGTCGGCCAGCCGGCAAGACTGCGACTATCAGCGTTGAACATGCGGCTCACCCCCGAGATTTCAGCCATGGTGACACAGGTTTCCGCAGATCGGCTCATCGATCAGGCTACGCATGAACCCTATTTCCGCGCCAAGCTGAAGATTGCCGCCAACTTGCCGCCCGGCGTGAAAGCGGAGCAGCTTTACCCTGGAATGCCGGTAGAAGCGTTCATCGGCACCGGCGAACGGACTTTCTTCGAGTATCTCGTACGGCCGATGCGCGATTCCTTCGCGCGCGCTTTCACGGAGCGGTAGATGTTGCGGACCGCGCAATTTTGACCCTGGCCCTCACGCCACGCTCTTTCCGGCGCTCCCTCTCGCCTGCACGCCCGGCGCAAAAATCTCCTGATCGACGAAGATCAATGCCCGCATGGCGCAGCCTTCGCGGATCAGCGGCAGTTCGTTCGGCTCGGTGTCGAAGGAAATCGATTTGGAATGCTGGCCGCCGGCGGTCTGGGCAATCGCTTGCCGCAATGCCGGCTCGATCAGGTCGAAGGCGGCGGCGCTGACACCGACCATGGCGACCGGCGCCGGATCGATCAGCGCGAACAGGCTGCCGAGGCCGTAGCCGAGCGCTTCGCCGGCCTTGCGATAGGCTTCCCGTTCGGGTCCGTCACCTTCGCGGGCCGCGGCAGCCAGGGCGCGCATGTCGGCGTCGCTGACATCGGCGACGGGTTCTGCATCCTCGCCCATCTGCCTGGCGTTGCGCCAGATGGCGTAATTGCCCGCATAGGCTTCGACGCAGCCGCGCCGTCCGCAGCGGCAGAGCGCGCCGTTCGGCCGATGGATCATGTGGCCGAATTCGCCGCCCGAGGAATGGGTGCCGGTGAACAATTCGCCCTTCAGCACCAGGCCCATGCCGATGCCGTGCGACAAAAGGATAGCGATGAAATCGTCGCGGTAACGATCGGGGTCGCGCCACCGCAGCGCCACCGCCATCATGTTGCAGTCGTTCTCCATTATGGCGGGGATGCCGAACGCGTCTTCGAATATGTCAGCGAAGGCGATATCGGTGTGCGGCGTGATCGGCGACCACAGCATGGCGCGGGCACGGGTGTCGGTAATGCCCTGGATCGCCAGCGCGATGCGGGCGATGCTGCGCACGTCCAGGTCGGGATCTGCCAGGCGGCGCCGCACGATTGCCGTGCATTCACCGATCAGCGACTCGCGCGACATCGTCAGCGTGTCCAGCCGGCGCTGTTCCTCGGATACTACCTGGCCGGCATAGTCGATGACGGCGACGGAGAGGAAGTTCAGCGACAGCACCACGGTCATTACCGCGGCCGCTTCCGGATTGAGGCTGAGGCCGACCTGCGGCCGGCCGCGTTTGAGCGAGCCGGCCTCGCTCGGCTTGCTTTCGGTCAGGATGCCTTCGACGATCAAGTCGGAGGAAATCGCCGAGATGGTCGAATGGCTGAGGCTTGTGGTCGCGGCGATTTCGGTGCGGGACGGTTGTCCGGCCTGGCGCACGGCCGCAATTACCATCGCCCGGTTGCGGCGACGCAGATCGTCGTGGCGGATTCCGACCGACATGTTCTTTCACGTCCTCCCGGTCGCCGCGGTTCTTCCTGCCCTGGAACGCTGTCGGTGACGCAGGTAAATACTGGCAGAAGCTGCACGCCCTGTCATTTATTTATTCCGAGACTCGAAAAAAACTCGAAATGACATCAAAATCCATCAGAATCGATGTTGACAGCGTTCGGACGTTGGCCCAGTGTTTTTTCGAGGCTCGAAAAAATAGGGCTTCTGTGCCGGCCCTCGGGTCAGTTTGGTCGCGCCATACGCGGCGCAGGGAGGATAATATGAAAAGATTCACAGCCGCCATCCTGGCGGGTGCCGCCATGTCGCTGACGCTCGCGTCTGTCGCGCAGGCGAAGGACAAGGTCGTCGGCGTTTCGTGGTCCAATTTCCAGGAAGAGCGTTGGAAGACCGACGAGGCCGCCATGAAGACGGCGATCGAGGCCGCCGGCGACAAGTACATCTCCGCCGATGCGCAGTCCAATCCCGGCAAGCAGCTCACCGATGTCGAAAGCCTGATTTCGCAGGGCGCCAATTCGCTGATCATCCTGGCGCAGGACGCCTCGGCCATCGGCCCTGCGGTGCAGAAGGCGCTGGACGAAGGCATTCCGGTCGTCGGCTATGACCGGTTGATCGAAAACAAGGACGTCTTCTATCTGACCTTCGACAACAAGGAAGTCGGCCGCATGCAGGCCCGCGAAGTGTTCAAGGTCAAGCCGGAAGGCAACTACGTCTTCATCAAGGGCTCCGGTGCCGATCCCAATGCCGACTTCCTGTTCTCGGGCTCGATGGAAGTGCTCAAGGAAGCCATCGACAGCGGCAAGATCAAGAATGTCGGCGAAGCCTACACGGATGGCTGGCTGCCCGCCAACGCCCAGAAGAACATGGAACAGTTCCTGACCGCCAACGACAACAAGGTCGACGCGGTGGTCGCGGCCAATGACGGCACCGCCGGTGGCGTCGTCGCGGCGCTGACGGCGCAAGGCCTTGCCGGCACAGTGCCGGTCTCGGGTCAGGACGGCGACCACGCCGCGCTGAACCGTATCGCGCTCGGCACGCAGACCGTTTCGGTATGGAAGGACGCGCGTGAGCTCGGCAAGACCGCCGCCGAGATCGCTTCGCAGCTCGCAGACGGCAAGAAGACCGGCGACATTGCCGGCGCCAAGGACTTCACGACGCCGGGCGGCAACACCGTCAAGTCGCTGTTCCTGACCCCGATTGCCATCACCAAGGACAATCTCAACCTCGTCATCGACGCTGGCTGGATCAAGAAGGAAGAAGTCTGCACGGGCGTCGCTGCCGGCACCGTCGCGGCCTGCAACTAAAAGCTGGCTTGTGCCTGCATTCTCAACGCCGCGGCCCAAAAGCCGCGGCGTTTTCTCAAAAACTTTTGTGTTTCCGCATCATGCGGATAGCTTCTAGGCTGGGCTCCGGCATGCGCGTCAGACGGCCAGTCGGTGGGAGGAAATCATGACCGATACGACGTCCAACCCACAGGCCGATACGGCGCGCGCGTCGGAACTCGGGGCCGTCGCCCGGTTCCTGAAGGCGACCGAGATCGACACCCGCATGCTCGGCATGATCGGTGCGCTGCTGGTCATCTGGATTGGGCTGCATGTCATTTCCAGCCTGCGCCTGGGCGTCAACCCGCTCGATTTCGACAGCCGCACCTTTCTCACGCCGCGCAATCTGTGGAACCTGTCGGTGCAGACATCCGCGGTTGCCATCATGGCCTGCGGCATGGTGCTGGTCATCGTCATGCGCAACATCGACCTGTCGGTCGGTTCCGCCGAGGGCCTGATCGGCATGGTAATGGGATTTGCTCAGGTTCATTTCCTGGTGCGCTTTGTCGGGCTCGAACTCGGCAATCCGTGGATCTGGGTCCTGGCGCTGGTCATCGGCCTGGCGCTTGGCCTGTTGATCGGCGCCTTTCAAGGCTTCGTCATCGCCTATCTCGAAGTGCCCGCCTTTATCGTGACGCTGGGTGGCCTGCTGGTCTGGCGCGGTGCGGCCTGGTGGGTCACGTCAGGCCAGACCGTGGCGCCGCTCGACGCCACCTTTCAGCTGATGGGCGGCGGGCCGGCGGGATCGATCGGCGCGACCTGGAGCTGGGTCGTCGGGATCGTCGCCTGCCTCGCCGTGGTGTTTGGGCTGTTCAACGGCCGGGTGCAGCGCAAGCGTTTCCGGTTTCCGCTACGTCCGATCTGGGCCGAGACGCTGCTCGGAGTCGTCACCTGCGGCGCCATCATGGGCGCGGTCTGGCTCGCCAATTCCTATCCCTGGCCGATCGGCATCGTGAACAGATATGCGGCCGCCAACAACATCACCCTTCCCGAAGGCGGCCTGTTCATCGCCCACGGTATCGCCATACCGGTGCTGATGGCGGTCGCCGTCGGGCTGGTCATGACCTTCATCACCAACCGCACCCGCTTCGGCCGCTATGTCTTTGCCATCGGCGGCAATCCCGAGGCGGCCAATCTCGCCGGCATCAACACGCGCTGGATCACCATGAAGGTGTTCATGATCATGGGCGTGCTGGCCACGATCGCCGCGGCAATCTCCTCGGCCCGGCAGAATTCGGCCACCAACGTGCTTGGAACGCTCGACGAACTGCTGGTCATTGCAGCCGCCGTAATCGGCGGCACGTCGCTTGCCGGCGGATCGGGAACGATCATCGGCGCCATGCTGGGCGCGCTGCTGATGCAGTCGCTGCAGTCCGGCATGGTGCTGCTCGGCGTCGACTCGCCGCTGCAGAGCATCGTCGTCGGGGCCGTACTGGTCATCGCCGTGTGGCTCGACACCGTCTATCGCAAGCGCGTCTAGGAGGGCATGCCATGATTGACAAGACTGCTCCTGCAGCCACCGCGCTGATCGACATGAGGAACATCTCGATCGCGTTTGGCGGCATCCGCGCCGTCGACGACGCCTCGATCGATCTTTTCCCCGGCGAGGTCGTGGCGCTGCTCGGCCATAATGGCGCCGGCAAGTCGACATTGATCAAGATCCTGTCCGGCGCCTACAAGCGCGATTCGGGCCAGATCTTCGTCAACGGCGAGGAGGCATCGATCTCCAATCCACGCGACGCCAAGAAATATGGCATCGAGACGATCTACCAGACGCTGGCGTTGGCCGACAATGTCGATGCCGCCGCCAATCTGTTCCTCGGCCGCGAGCTGATGACCGCCTGGGGCACGCTCGACGACGTTGCCATGGAGGCCGAGGCGCGCAAGGTGATGGGTCGGCTCAATCCCCGGTTCCAGCGCTTCAAGGAGCCGGTGATCAAGCTGTCGGGCGGCCAGCGGCAATCGGTGGCGATCGCGCGTGCGATCCTGTTCAACGCCCGCATCCTGATCATGGACGAGCCGACGGCGGCGCTTGGTCCGCAGGAAACGGCGCAGGTCGGCGAACTGGTCAAGCAGCTCAAGTCCGACGGCATCGGCATCTTCCTGATCAGCCACGACATCCACGATGTGTTCGAGCTTGCCGACCGGGTCTGCGTCATGAAGAACGGCCAGGTCGTCGGCACCGCCCGCACCACCGATGTCACCCAGGACGAGGTGCTGGGGATGATCATTCTGGGCAAATGCCCGCCGGGCGCCATTCCCGGACCGGGCGCGCTGAAGATAGCGGCCTGAGATCGAGCCAGATCGCGGTTGCCGGACAAGTGATATGCCAGCCGTAAGGATGGCTTGGCCTTGGCATTGTGTTGGCACGGCGACTTGCCCATAAAGGTCCGACATTGCTCAGGGACCGCACGATCCGTTGAAGAAGCTTTTTCCGATCATCGCCTTTATCGCCGTCGCGCTGATCAGCATGGTGATGGCAGGTTTTGCCTATTTCGCCACGCAGGAAGCCGCGCGCATCAAGTTCGAGGCGACTGCCGACGATGCGCTCAACCGGATCGAGAGCCGCATCGACCTGCATCTGTCGCTGCTGCGCTCAACGCAGGCCCTGTTCGACGCCCGCAATGGCGATATTTCTCGCAATGAGTTCAAGGCGTTCTTCAACGCGCTCGATGTCGACAAGAATTTCGCCGGCTTGCGCGGTATCGGCTTCCTCAGGCTGGCAAAGGCGGGCGACGAGGCGACGGTCGAACGCGATATGCTGCACGATTATGGCGACAGTCATCCAATCTATCCGGATACCACTCAACCCTGGCGCACCCCTATCGTGCTGTTCGAACCGCTGGATCCATCCAATCAAGCCGGCATCGGCTATGACATGTTCAGCGAACCGGCGCGGCGTGTGGCGATCGAAAAGGCGATGTCCAACGACCAGCAGCACGCCAGCGGGCTGGTGCAATTGGGCCAGGACACGGGCGCCGCGCAGACGTTCACCGGCTTCTTCGTTTTCGTGCGGCTCAATGTCGAAACCGCTCCCGACGTCATCAATGCTTCGAGATCCTCGACGGCCGGTTTTCTCTATGCGGCCTTTCGGGCTCGCGATCTGTTCCAGACCGCGCTCAGCCGGTCGCCGTTGCTGCCGGTCAACACCGAAATCTATGATGGCGATGGTGCCGTGAACGGCGATAATCTGCTGTTCCGGTCGGAGACGCCGCCGGCGTCGACTTTCGGCGACAGGCTGCTGGTCACCCGAAAGATCATCGTCGCCGGACGGCCGTGGACTGTCCTGTTCCGGCCGACAAGCGCCTTCTCGCAGCCGTCGTCGCGCGCCATTCCGGTGATGCTGGGGCTGTTCGGCCTGCTGTTGGCGGGCGCCATCGCGCTGGTGGCGCGCTATCAGGAGCGGGCCTATGAGGCAGCGTCGCGATTGCACGAAACGACGGAAAAGAGCCTGATCGAAAAAGACCTGATGCTGCAGGAGATGAAGCATCGCATCAAGAATTCGATTACCAGGGTGCTGGCTATCGCGCGCCAGACGGCGTCGCGGGCTACCGACGTCAACGAGTTTTCCGCATCCTTCTCGGCCAGGCTGCAGGCGATGGCGGCGTCCCAGGATATGCTGACGCGCTCGCGCTGGCAGAAGGCCGATCTTGGCGATCTCCTGCGCATCGAGCTGGGTCAGGTGTTCGGCAAGGAGCTACCCGATGAGCTGTTGTCGGGACCACAGGTGCTGCTCGACGAAACCACGACGCAAGCGCTCGGCCTGACCTTCCACGAACTGGCGACGAATGCGCTGAAATACGGCGAAGCCGGCAATTCCGTCGGCGCGCTGAAAGTGGACTGGTCGGTCGAAGGGCGCGGGCGCGACAGGACGCTGGCTCTCAATTGGCGCGAAAACGGGCAGACCAAACTCGAAGCGCCAGCCAAGACCGGATTCGGCACCAAGCTGATCGATCTCAACGTGACGCGCGAACTGCGCGGTACGATTAAACGCGATTACCAGGCCAATGGGCTGAACGTGGAAATCAAAATTCCACTCGCCAACTGAGCGCGACCTTCACCCGAAAAGGATCAAGCGTCCAGACATGAAAAATCCGAAGGCCAGCGGACCGGCCTCCGGATCGACGTTTCGATGATCGCCGAATTAGTTGCAGCGAGCCGTGTAGATCCGGCCGCGATGATCGCGATATTGGCAATAGCCGTTGCGCAGATTGCGCACCAGCAGGCCGGAACCGGCACCAACGGCCGCGCCGATCAGCGCACCCTTGCCGCCGCCGACCAAGCCGCCGACACCGGCGCCGATCAAGCCGCCGCCAACCACGTCCTGCTCGGTCGAGGTGCAGCCGCTGACGGCAACCACCGCAACCAGTGCAATAATCATCTTCCGCATAGAGTCACTCCTCACTTTTTGTCCTCACTTGGTAAAGCTCCAGCTGCCATTTAGCATGAAATGACGGCCTTTGCTGCTGCAATCTATTGTTGGTGAAGATAGTCTTTTTCTGGGCGTGCCGCGTTCGACGCCATTACGAGGCTGGAAATTGCCAAAGACGCGTCAAGCGTACCATCGGCGCGCACATTCCAGACGATCTTATCATAGTCGTCTTCAAGCGCCGGATCGACGGCAAGGCATTTGGCGACGATGTTGTCAGCCTGCCCTTGCACGTCGCCCAAGGCGAACGGGCGTTCGGCCACGCATTGCTCGGCGCTCGCGAAAACGCTTCTGGGCACCTGGAGTTCACGGCAGTCGGCCATCGTGTTCGAGCAACCGATGACCAGCAGCAATGCAGCGATATGTTCCATGGCGGGAAGTCCTCTCGCCATAGTAACGGTCTACATTCGCCAAAGTTCCTGGCTCGCTGGGCCGGGCAGGGAAGTAAGAGGGCGACAATCGATTCTGTCACCGGCCGAAACGAGCTGGCCTCAGACCAATTGGTACAGGGCGACCACCGCGATCACGGCCAGCAGGCCCAGCGACAAGGCGCAAGGCCCCATTGGGAACAGGGGCCAGCGGTGGCGCGGATGCCTCGGAGTCCTCAAACTCGCCCATGGAAATCCGGGCGGCCTGCTCCAGTCTGTTCATGTCGGCAACCGTCAAGGCATTCCTCCCGCACCATGCTGCAATCCTGCTGCGGAAATGTTCGGTGATGCAACAAGTTCCAGCGGTATCTGGGAAAAACAGCATCTGCTTTTATGGTGAACAGCTGGTTAAGGAAGCTCGGGTCGCTCAATCCGTCTCGAAATTGCCGTGCGGAACGACAAGGCGGTACTCGAGACGGCCAGCCGCGATTTCGAGCGTCGCCGTTCCGTTCAGCGACGTCGGCACGACCCGTTCGAGTGCGACGCTGCCGAAGCGCTTCTCGCTACGCCTAACATCACTGGCTCCGATTGCCTCGGCCCATGTCAGGGACAGGGAGGTTCCCGTGTCGGCGGCGGTCAGGTTAGCTGTAACATCGACGAATCCATCGCGCCGCGACAGGGCGCCATAGCTCACCGAATTGACGGCGAGTTCATGCATCGCAAGGCCGATATGCAGGGCAGCGTTGGGATTGAGATAGGGGTTTGCCCCCTGAAATCTCAGGCTGCGAACCGGATCGCCGCCGTAGCGGCCCACCTGGCCCGATACGAGTTCGCGAAGTGCTGCACCCCGCCAGTTGGAAGAGGTCACGAGATCTTGGGACGAAGCCAGCGATTGCAGCCGGCCGCGAAAGCGTGTCAGGAAATCGCCGATGCTGTCGGAGTAGCGACCGGTTTGGGTGGCTATGCTCTGGATGATCGCCAGCAGGTTTTTGGAGCGATGGCTTACCTCCCGCAACAGCGTCGTCAGGGTCTGCTCGCGGCGCTTTTGCTCGGTCGTCTCGACCATTGTGGTGACGACGCCTTGCACCGTGCCGCCGTCGCCGTGGTCGGCATCGATCCAGACCTCAAACCAGCGGCTGCCATCCTCGACGGGAACGCTGATCTCGAGACGTTGGGGGTTGCCGGATGCAATGACGTCGCGCTTGGCCGCGCCGATGCGGTCGGCCTGCGCCTCCGGCAGAATACCGATGCTGTCGGTGGTGTCCGAAACCCAGGGCGCACGCATGTTGCGCGCCCATACGGTTTTCATCTCGCGATCCTGGTAGAGAACGGAAATGCCGGCATTGTGCAACGCGTGAAGAAGGGCGCGGCCGAGCTGCATGCCGCTTTCGGCAGGATGGAGGGCGATGACTTCATCGCTTTGCACGTCGTCCTTCCTGTTTCTGGTCCTGGAACCCATCGGCCAAACTGTCCACCCAATTCAGGCTGAACGGCTCACCGGTGAATGGGTTCCAAACAGGTTTCCCGAACCCGCCGCCAAAAAACGGTCCGCCGGACGGCGTCCTTTAGGACACCGCCCGGCGGTGGCTGGAAACCGTTTGAGGGGTGCGGCTTCCAGTGTTCGGCCGTTCGTTGTTATGAAGCCCGTTTGAACAGGCCCGCAAGAAGCGAAATGACCAGGAAAGCGAGGAAGATGAAAAACAATATCTGCGCTATGCCGGCAGATGTACCGGCGATGCCGCCGAAACCAAGCGCGCCGGCGATGATCGCAACGACGAGAAATACGAGCGCCCAGTAAAGCATGATGCATCTCCTTCGAATGGTGCGATAAAAACGTGGGTGGCTGCGGTTTGTTCCCACCCTTTGCCGAAAAAGACCGAGCTTGCAAATCGTTCAAGCAGGAAGCGCGCAGGAATTTCACCGTCGCCGCCCGCGTGCATCAGGCGGCACGATTACCACTTCCCCAATTCACGACTATGCGGCGGCTTTCGCCTGGCGGTCAAAGAACAGTGCCTGGCTGATCAGCGCCTTGACCATGTCGGGATTGAACGGCTTGGTGACCAGAAAGGCCGGTTCCGGCCGTTCGCCAGTCAAGAGGCGCTCGGGGAAGGCGGTGATGAAGATGACCGGCACCGACGTCGATGACAGGATCTCGTTCACGGCCTCGATGCCGGAACTGCCGTCGGCAAGCTGGATGTCGGCCAGCACCATCTTCGGCCGTGTCTTGCCGAACATCATCACTGCCTCGGCATGGGTGCGCGCCGTTCCAACGACGCGGTGCCCGAGGCTCTCTACCATTTCTTCGATATCCATGGCGATCAGTGGTTCATCCTCGATGATCAGAACGTCGGTTGCCACCTGACGGGATATCTCGTTGCTCGCCTGGGCAAGCAGCTCTGAAAACTCCTGGTCGCCGACGTCGAGGATCTCAGCCGCTTCGTCCTCGCTGAAGCCTTCGACAGCCACGAGCAGAAAGGCCTGACGAGGCCGCGGCGCGATCGCATTCAGATTGGCGGCGGTGCGCTGTTCCCACGCCGATTGCGCCTGCTCCTGCGGGACGCGGATGGCGACGGATGTGAACAGCTTGGCGAAAACCTTGTACAGCGCGATGCGGTCGCTCGATGCTTCGGGAAATATCTCGATATCGGCGATGATGGCCTCGAGCATCGCGGCTACCAGCGCATCACCACTCTCTTGCGACCCGGAAACAGCCCGCGAGAAGCGGCGCAGGAAGGGCAGATGTGGTGCGATGGTGGCGGATAAGCTCATGGTAAGACGTCTCCCTCAGAATGACGTGATTGCATAGGTCAAGCTGACTGCAAGCCCTGACGTTAACGCGGATTTTTTGAAAAAGTTCCGCCTCGACGGAACAAAAGCCGGGGAGTGGCGTTTGTGGTCGGGATGGGCAACCAGACGAGGGCGCCGCTTGCGTTGTGTTGAGTATGATAAGAGCGGCTTGAGCGCTGGGAATACAAGGGCAAAATGAAGGATATGACGAAAGATATTCTGGCTGGCGCCGAGAGCAGGCGCCGGAACGGTTCTGGTGATGCTCTTGGACCGAACTCCGAAATCGGACGCAAACTCAAACAATATTACGACGCGCTGGTCTCCGACGATGTGCCGGATCGCTTTTCCCAGTTGCTTAGCCAGCTGGAACAGGCTGAACCCGCACAGAAGAAGGACTGAGGCATGGCCGCGGTCTCCCAAGGCTTCAAGACCGATCTGCTTGGGGCAATCCCAAGTCTGCGCGCGTTCGCCGTGTCGCTGACTCAAAATGCCGATAAAGCCGACGACCTCGTCCAGGAAACGCTCGTCAAGGCTTGGGACAAGCATGAGAGCTTCCAGCCCGGCACCAACCTCAAGGCCTGGCTTTTCACCATCCTGCGCAACGAGTTCTATTCGCAGATGCGCAAGCGCGGGCGCGAAGTGCAGGACAGCGACGGTATCATGACGGCCAGGCTTGCCGTTCATCCGGCTCAGCACGGCCAGCTTGACCTGAAGGATTTTCGTGGGGCGCTGGAACAATTGCCGGAGGACCAACGCGAAGCCATCATCCTCATCGGCGCGTCTGGTTTCTCCTACGAGGAGGCCGCCGAGATCTGCGGTTGCGCGGTGGGGACGATCAAGAGCCGCGTCAGCCGAGCCCGTACGCGCTTGCAGGAGATCCTGAAAATATCAGGCGAGGACGAGTATGGTCCGGACGCAATTTCGGCCCAGGTAACGAGCTCGCCGGCAAGCTGACCGCGATCGTGTCTCAAGCGCGTCCGCAGGCCGCGGCGACCGCTTGCACGAGGTCTTCACCCGAATAGGGTTTGCCAATCAGCCTGACGCCCGGAAACGATGCCTTGATCTCCTCTGCATCCGAATAGCCCGACGCAAACACGAAAGGTATGCCTGCCGCGCGCAGGCCGGAGGCGAAATCGATCGTCGAGACACCGCCCAGCATCAAGTCGACAATGGCTGCATCGAATCGCGTGGCGACCTCGCGGCCATCGACCTCGGTCAGGTCACGGGCGATCACCACCTCATCGGCGCCATGGTCGCGGCAAAGCTGCTCGACATCCATGGCGATCAGAAATTCGTCCTCCAGGACCAGAATCCGCAATCCGTCAAGCAATGTGGGCACAGGCAAAGACTCCTTGAAACGCCGGAGTCATGATCGCTAATTCGCTTGCTGTCATTTAAAAAAGACATGTGGCAAGCGGGCGGAATCTCAATCCTTGCAACGGGAAACGCGCTCCTCCAAGAGCGGGCTTTCGAAGGGGGTCGAAATGTCAGTCCAGAACAATAGCCAATATCCTTGCGAGAACTGCCCATTGCGGCCGTTGCCGATTTTCCGCGATTTCGAAAAACAGGAACTGGCCTTCATCAGCAAATTCAAGAAGGGCGAACTCGCAGTCGAAAAGGGTGGCACGGTGCTGGTGGAGGGAAGCCATAGCGCCCATCTCTACACCGTGCTCTCCGGCTGGGCGTTTCGCTACAAGTTGTTGCGGGACGGCCGCCGCCAAATCCTCAACTATCTCATGCCCGGCGATCTGATCGGCCTGCAAGGCAGTGTGATGGGCGAGATGCAGCATTCCGTAGAGGCACTGTCGCCGATGCTGCTGTGTGTTTTCGAGCGCGAATATCTGCATGAGCTGTACCGCAATCATCCCGGGCTGGCCTATGACATCACCTGGATCGCATCGCGTGAAGAGCGGATGCTGGACGAGAACCTGCTCAGCCTCGGGCGCCGCAGTGCGATCGAGCGCGCTGCCTATCTCATCGCCTTCATCGGCAGCCGCGCCAAGGTCGTTGGACTGAATGGCAACCAAACTGTCCAGATACCGATCACGCAGCAGCACATTGCCGATACGCTCGGCCTGTCGCTGGTTCACACCAACAAGACGATCCGCAAGCTGATGGATCGCAAGCTGATCGTCTGGCGCGACGGCGGCTGCGTGGTCTCCGACAATGAAGGCCTCAAGCGGCTCGCCGGCTGGGAAGGGCTGGGTGAAGCGCGCCGGCCATTAATCTGAGGAAGCGTCTCTTGCCGGAGCCGACGGACCGGTGCGCGCCGATGCGTTTTCGGCTACTTTGTCCCAATGCCGGAACCTTGAGGCGGGCAGCGCGTTTGAAACCAAGCAATCACAAGGAGTTAAGCCATGGCCACTGCCGCAGGAAAGACCGCAAACGACGCCCGTGCAAATGCGGACCTGGAAGCCGACATCAGGCAGTTGAAGGCCGACATCGACAAGCTCACCAAACAACTGGCCAAGACCGGCGAGCATGGTTATGGCACCGCGCGCCGCGCAGCCACGGAAGGGGTCGAGCAGTTGCGTGCGCAGGGCGAAGCAGCCTTTGACAGCCTGCGCAGCAATGCCAAGGACATCGAAGCGCAGATGATGGCAAGTGTACGCGAAAAGCCGGTGACGTCACTGGCGATCGCCGCCGGCGTCGGCTTCCTTTTCGCACTCATCGCGCGTCGCTAGTCGCTTCGGATGGGAATGCTGGCAACCCTGATCTCGGGTCTCGCCTCGGGGGAGACCGTGGCCGCCATATACCGGGCGCGCACGGCGGCAATCGTCTATGTGATCGCCATGGCCGCCGCACTTTGCGGTCTCGGCTTTCTTGTCGGGGCCGCCTATATCTGGGCGGCGATGCGCTATGGGCCGCTTGCCGCGGCACTGGGGTTCGGCGTCGGTTTTCTGGTGCTTGCCGGGCTTGTCCTGCTGGTCTACCGGATATCGGCAGGCTCGCGTGCCCGGCGCCGGGCGCAGCGCCGCAATGCCGACATGAAGGCGATCGGCATCACCGCCGCACTCGCCGTGCTGCCGAGCCTGCTTAAGGGAAAAGGCGGTCTCGGCGTCATTCTGGGGCCGGCCGTGGCCCTCGCGGCCTACGCCATCTACCGCGAGAATGTGAAATCCGACGATCCGGACGAGAGCGAGCGGAGATAGAGCTGTCGGGAGGTCACTTCGACAGATCTTCCAGGGGCATCGATATTTCGGCAAATACGCCTTCCGGCCGGAATTCATGGGTCACTTCGCTGGAAATGACCTTGGCAAGGCTGCGGCGAATGAGGATCGAGCCGAAGCCGTGCCGATCCGGCGGAGCGACTTGCGGGCCGCCGCTTTCACGCCAGGTCAGCACAAGACGCCGGGCATCCCTCCTGCCTTGCGTCCTCCAGCCGAGGTCGACCCTGCCTGACGGCACCGACAGCGAGCCATATTTCAGCGCGTTGCTGGCGAGTTCATGCAGGATCAGGCCAAGCCCGATGGCCTGGTCGGGCGACAGCAGCAGGTCGTCGCCGGAGATCGTCATGCGCGGCTGCTCGGCCGTTTCGAAAGGTTTGACCTCGATTTGGACGAGTTCACTGATGCCGATGCCACGCCACTCGCGGTCCGACAACAGATTGTGGGCGATGCCCAAGGCCTGAAGCCTGGCGCCGAAGGCCTCGAGGAACTGGCTTGGCTGGCGGGCATGGCGCACGGTCTGTGTTGCCAGCGCCTGGACGGTCGCCAAAGTGTTCTTGACGCGATGGTTGAGCTCACGCAGCAGCAGCCGTTGCCGTTCGTCGCCGAGCTTGCGCTCGGAGATGTCGTAGTTGACGCCGAAGATCAATGTCGGCTTGCCGTCGCCGTCACGCTCGATCACACGGCCGCGCGTGGCGAGCCAGCGCGGCGGGTGAAAGCCCTTCACCCGGTATTCGCCGAAATAGTCGTCGCTGCCGGTCAGGGCGTCGCGAAAGCGGGTTTCGGTCTGGTAGACGTCACGCGGATCGATGGCGGTGAGGATGTCGCGTGCGCGCAACCGGTTGGAGCGCGGCAGGTTGAACAGCTCCGACATCAATGTGTCGCATTCGATGATATCGGTACGGATATCCCATGCCCAGCTGGCGAGCGATGCCGCATCGAGTGCGATGGCGCGCCGTTTTTCCTCGCGAACCAGTGCGGCCTCGGCGATCGTGCCGCTGCGGGTTGCGTCCTTGAGGGTGAACAGGCTGGCGGCGAGGCCGGCGAGCGCCTTCAACTGGTCGAGCTCGGCGCGGGATGGAGAACCATGCGGCTCGCGGTCGAGCACGCACAGCGTGCCGATGCGGGCACCTGCCACGATCATCGGTGCGCCGGCATAGAAGCGGACATGGTGCTTTCCGGTGACCAGCGGGTTTGTCTTGAAACGGGGGTCCGTCGTTGCATCCACGACAACCATCGGCTCGTCGCCGGCGGCAATCGCATGGGCGCAGAACGAGACGTCGGTCGTGGTTTCGGTCTCGTCCAGGCCGAAGCAGGATTTGAACCACTGCCGTTCCAGGTCGACGAGTGTGACCAGAGCAATCGGCGCCTGCATCACCGCCGCGGCAAGGCTGCTGACGCGGTCGAAATCCGGGTCGGCCGCCGTATCCAGCATCTCCAACCCGTGCAGCACAGCGAGCCGGTCAACATCCCTGACTGCGCGCGCAACTTCGGCGGGCAGCTCGGGCACTGTTTGCGTCTTGCCAGTCACCCCAATTGCCTCGTCCCGGTCATCGCCGCCGCATGCTTGCGACGGTGCAAGGCCAACGCGCTTTTCCGGAACCATCCTAGCGAGGAACCGTTACCCGACAATGATTTGCCGAGCGCGCCAGTTGGTGCAGAATGAGACAGGGATCGAGCATGGCCAAGATCATTCCAGAAAACAAGGCCCGGCAGGGGCGATGGGGCTGGCATGGATTTCGAATCCTGATCGCCGCATTGCTTCTGGTGTTTGCCGCGTGGGGCATTGCCGAGATCTATGGAGTGTTGATCAAGACGCCAACCAGCGATGAACAGCATGTCCCCACACCGCCCAACACCACCGAAGAGGCTCCTGCTGGTTAAAGCCGGTTTGTTGGATGCAACGCACCGCATCAGGCGGCTCTCGATTGAGCCGCGCTCGCCGGCACCAGTACATTCAGCGCGCCAGGCTGGATCTCGATTACCGTTTCACGGTCAAGCCTGACCAGTTCGCCGTCCATGACGGCGCGAAACTTGCGGCTGCTCGAATGGATTCTCAGCACCGTTCTGTTCGTCTGGTGGATTTCGACATGTTCGTTGTCGCGCCATTTGCCGCGCGCCACGTTGAAGAAGAACTTGACCAGTTCGGCGCGCTGCTTCGCCACCGTGACATAGACACCAAGCACGCCGCCCGCCGGATTGTCGGTGTAGGGCAAATGGCCTTCGCCGAACAAATTGTTGGTGACGCCAATGCCGGTGATGCGGGCCGCCATTTCGGCCTCGCCGATGCTGAGTGTCACATTCATCGCAGGTGGATTGTTGATCGTCGCCCAAGCCGCCTTGGCCGAGGCGCGGATCTTTCCCAACCGCGAACCGAACTCCATCTTCTGGCGCAGTTGCACCATCTTCGCATGCATGCCGATCGAGAACTGGTGCACGAAAGGTTGGCCATTGGCCGTCGCCACGTCCACTGCGATGATTTCGCCGTCGGCGAAGGATTTCAGCGCGCCGTCGAGCGACTGCGGAATGCCCAGCCCGCGTGCGAACAGGTTCATGGTGCCGGCCGGCAATATGGCTAGCGCCTTCTTCGTGCCCATCAGCCGGGCAGCCGCGGCGGAAATGGTCCCGTCGCCGCCACCCGCCAGCACGATGTCGACCGAGCGACGCGAAGCTGCGCTGTCGAGCGTTTCCACCACGTCCTTGCCGGCGACAATTTCGATGCTGAGCGAGTGACCCGCCGCTTCCAGCGTTTGATGCATCCGGTCGGAGAATGCGGCGAGGTCGGTGGTGCGCAAAGTGCCGCCATCCCGGTTCAGCACCGCTGCGAATTTCATGCCCCGCTCCACCATGTCAGCCGAAAAGTGGCCGGGACACACCCAGCCGATGGCTGAAACGCGGCGGCGACGGAAAGGTTCCCTAGCTACGCGTGGGCTGCCCGGCGGCCCGATATTTCTGTGGTTTCGTTTCCCGGACGGCAGCGGTTTGTCGGAACAACAGACTGGTCACGACGTTGTGAACCTGTAGATGCCGCGTCCGATTTCCCCAGCGAAGACGCGGCGCATGAGATCAGGCACGAGGAGAGACTATCATGATCCGCAATCTTTTAGCCACGACCGCACTCGCAACACTGATCGCCACCGGCGCTTATGCGCAGAGTGCGACGACCCCGACGCCGGCGCAGAGCCCCGCCGTTCAGGAGTCAGGCGCTGCAGCAGTCCGCGCAGAGGGCAGCATCGTCACCAACATCATCGGTGAATCCGTCTACAACGGCACCGGCGATGATGCCGAGAACATCGGCAAGGTCAGCGACGTCGTCTTCGACAAGGATGGGCAGGCGAAATCCGTTGTCATCGACGTCGGCGGTTTTCTGGGCGTCGGCGCCAAAAGCGTTGCCTTCGACTACAGCAAGCTGCAGTGGGCCGAAAAGAATGGTGACCGCTGGCTGGTGGCCCCGACGACCAGGGACGAGCTGACGGCACAGGCAGAATTCGACAGCAAGCCCTACGCGCCGGCCCCGGCGCCTGCCGCATCGACCGACGCGACAGCACCGACGGCACCCGCTACGACGGATACGGCACAAAAGCCGGCCGACATGAACGCCGCACCGGCGGAACCGGTGAAGCGCGCGGATGGTAACCTTGCCACCAACATCATCGGTGAAAACGTCTATAACGGCACCGGCGACGACGCGCAGAATATCGGTGACGTCAATGACATCGTGCTGACTAGGGAAGGCAAGGCCGAGTCCCTTGTCATCGGTGTTGGTGGTTTCCTTGGTCTCGGCGCCAAGAACGTCACCTATGACTTCTCCAAGGCGCAGTGGGCCGAGAAGGATGGCGACCGCTGGCTGGTCGCCCAGACCACCAAGGAAGAGCTGCAGGCGCAGCCGGATTTCGACCGCAAGGCCTATGATCCGGCGCCGGCAACGACGGCTTCCAATGAGCCTGCGGCCACCGCTCCGGCAGCTGTGCCCTCTGACACCACGGCTCCTGCTGTCGCTCCGGCAGACAAGACCGCCGAAGCTCCGGCCGCGACGACCCCTGACGCCTCGGCTCCCGACCAGACACAGACTGCCGCCATCGACAAGTCGACGTTGACCGAGATGCCGGTCGGCGAGATTCGTGCCGATGACCTGAAGGGCACGACTGTCTACGGCGCCAACGACGCCAGGGTCGGCGAGATCGGCGATGTCGTGCTTGCGCCCGACAAGAAGGCCGACGCGGTGATCGTCGACGTCGGCGGCTTCCTCGGCATCGGTGAGAAGGAGGTCGCGGTCGGCATGGATAATCTCAAATTCATGACCGATAAGGACGGCAACAAATATCTTTACACGACCTTCACCAAGGAACAGCTTGAGGCTCAAACCGCCTATGACAAGGGCAGCTATGCCGAACAGCGCGATCAGCAGCGCATGATCGTAAGGTAATTCTGTTCAGCCAAATGAAGCCCGCGCTGGCAACGGCGCGGGCTTTATTTATGTGTGGCCAGGTGGCAGGCCAGCGGCATGGCCGACTAGGCCGTTCTCGGTCAATTCGGCCAGTGCCAACGACTGGTCGAGATGTTCGGCCCGCCAGGCGAGCAGCCGTTCGGCGAATTCCAGGCGCACGGTGAGATGACTGGGGTCGGCCGCGAGATTGTCCAGCTCGCCCGGATCGTTTTCCAGATCGAACAGCAGCGGCGGCAGGTTGCCGCCGAAATGCACATACTTGAAATGTTCCGTGCGGATAACGGCGAGGTTGCATTGACGTGCGGCGATGCCGAAATGGTTTTCGGCCTCGCCCGCGGCAATCGAGCGGAAGTCAAACTCCCAATGCGCGGCATCGCGCCACGCCGCAGGGGTTTCTCCGCTCAGGAACGGCTTCAGCGAGGCGCCGTCGAGATGCGGCGCGGGCTTTTCGCCGAGTAGGTCGAGAAGGGTCGGCAAAATGTCGACCGCTTCGGTGAAGCTGTCGACACGGCCGCCGGCAGCCTTGCCGTGGCGCGGATCGCGGACAATCAGCGGAATGTGGTAGCTGCCGTCGAAATAGCCGCCCTTGCCCAGCATGAAATGGTCGCCCATCATCTCGGCATGGTCCGAGGTGAGCACGATGATGGTGTCGTCCCACGCGCCCGCGGCCTTAAGTGCTTGCCAGACGCGGCCGAGCTGCGCGTCGACCTCGGAAATCATGCCGTAATAGATCGCGCGGATGCGGCGAAAATCGTCTTCGCTCCAGTCGTGCACCTTGTCTCTGGCTTCGGGCCGGAATTTTATCTGTTTCTGCCGGCCGAGATCATAGGCTAGATAGGGATGGTTTTCCGCCTCTTCCTGCCAGCTTGCCGCGCGCCGGAAGGCCGGGCCGTCAGCCGGATCGTACATTGTATTGTAGGGCTCCGGGGCAATGAAGGGCGGGTGCGGGCTGATGAAGGAAAGATGCGCGAACCACGGCGCGGCGTGCTCCTGTTCGCCAAGCCAACGCGTGAATTCGCCGGTCAGGAAGGCCGCCGGGGTTTGTTGCCCGCGGTAGACGGGCGGCGCGTTGCTGATGGTGGTCCCGGCGCCGTCGGCCACCGGACGGTGGATGTCGGGGGAGCCGGCGCTGGCGTCGACACCTTGCAGCTCCAGCCAGGATAGCCATTGCTTCTGGTGCTCCGGCAGCAACTGGCGCACCGTAAAGCCGGGCAGCACGCCTTCATAGCTTTGCAGCCGCGGATCGCCCGGGGCCAGCAGGCGCGGATCGAGCGAGACGTCGGTGTAGCCGAACAGCGTCGGATCATAGCCCAAGGCCCGAGCCGAGAGCGCGATGTTGCCGTGGCGCGCGTCGAGCGGCGTGCCGTTGCGGCAGACGCGGTTGTTCATCTGGTAGAGACCGGTGTAGAGGCAGGCGCGGGCGGGCGAGCAGGGCGCCGCGCCGCCATAGTGCCGCTTGAACAGCACACCCTCCCCGGCCAGTGCGTCGGCGTTCGGCGTCTGCACAACCGGATGACCGGCTGCGGACAGACAATCGCCACGCCACTGATCGCATGTGATCAGGAGAATGTTGGGCCGCCTGGCTTTTCCAGTCACTCACGATACCTTTGTCCCGGAATGTCGAATGCCGTTCATGGAAACGAATTCTGGCCACGGCGCAAGCCCGACTCTGCGAGCCAATTGGTGAACGAACTCTGTTCCATCGTTCACTTTTGCGACACAGTCCATTCTGTGTTTGCCGCCTTTGCGTAAACTGCTCGGGTCCTCATATTGGCATGGACAGCGGCGAGGGCCGCACAAGTACCAAGGGAAGGAGCAAGACAATGCTCGACCAGATCAAGGGCCTGCATCACGTCACGTCGATGGCCAGGGATGCCCGCCAGAACAACGATTTCTTCACCAGGAAACTCGGCCAGCGCCGGGTCAAGAAGACTGTCAATTTCGACGCGCCCGACGTCTATCATCTCTATTATGGCAATGAGACCGGCACGCCGGGTTCGGTGATGACCTATTTCCCTTTCCCCGACATCGGCAAGGGCCGGCATGGCGTCGGCGAAGTCGGAACCACCGTCTACTCGGTGCCGGAAGGCACGCTTGCCTATTGGGAAAAACGTTTTGCCGATGAGGGCGTCACCGGCCTCTCGCGCGAAGAGACCTTCGGCGAGAAGCGCCTGACTTTTGCCGGACCGGATGGTGACGGCTTCGCGCTGGTCGAGGGCAAGGGCGACGGCAGAGCGCCCTGGGCGAAAGGCGGTGTTCCGGTCGACCAGGCGATCCGCGGTTTCCATTCGGTATCGCTCAGGCTGAAGGATGGCGGCGCCACTGAGGAGCTGCTGAAGTTCATGGGCTATGAGGAAGTCGACAAGTCCGGCAATCTCAGGCGGCTGGCGGTGAAGAACGGCAATGGCGCCGATGTTATCGACATCGAATCGCTGCCGAGCACGGCCTTCGCCGATCTCGGTGCCGGCTCCGTCCATCACGTCGCCTTCGCGGTCGAGAACCGCGCCAGGCAGCTCGAGGTGCGCAAGGCGTTGATGGACACGGGCTATGGGGTGACGCCGGTGATCGATCGCGACTACTTCTGGGCGATCTATTTCCGCACACCGGGTGGCGTGCTGTTCGAAGTCGCCACCAACGAGCCGGGTTTCGATCGCGACGAGGATACCGCTCATCTGGGCGAAGCGCTGAAGCTGCCGTCGCAGCATCAGCACCTGCGGCCGTATCTTGAACAGCATCTGCAGAGCCTGGAAGGCTGAGGTCATGAGCAAGGACGCTTACATCCACAAGCTGCTGCCCGGTTCGCCGGGCGGTCCATTGCTGTTCGTCTTCCACGGCACTGGGGCCGATGAGAACCAGCTTCTGTCGCTGGGGCGCGATCTCGCGCCCCAGGCAACCATCATCTCGCCGCGCGGTGATGTGTTGGAACAGGGTGCCGCGCGCTTCTTTCGCCGCACCGGCGAGGGCGTCTACGATATGGACGATCTGGCGCGGGCGACGGATAAGATGGCGGGCTTCGTCAAGGCCCATGTAGAAGCAGCGAAGCCATCGGCCGTGCTGGGTCTCGGCTATTCCAACGGCGCCAATGTCCTGGCCTCGGTGGTGTTCGCGGTTCCGGCGCTGTTCGACGCGTCGGTGCTGATGCATCCGCTGATCCCGTTCGAGCCGCAGGTCAAGGGCAGCCTCGCCGGCCGCCATATCCTGATGACCGCCGGCAAGCGCGACCCGATCTGTCCGCCGAACCTGACCACGCGGCTCGAGGCCTATTTGCGTGCCGACGGCGCCGATGTCACAGTGGAATGGCACGATGGCGGGCACGAGGTGCGGCCAAACGAGATCGAGGCGGCACGGCGGTTCTTTGCCGATGCTGCCCAAGGAGCATAGCGATGCCTGAACAACTGCCTGAGATCGAACTTGAGGATCGCGGTTCCAAGGGCCGCTATGTCCTGCGTGGACCCGATGGCGCCGAGGCCGAGATGACCTTCACCAAGATCGGTGAGCACCAGATCATCATCGACCACACCGAAGTGCCGGACGTCTTTCGCGGCCAGGGTGCCGGGCTTCGGCTCGTCACCCGCGCCGTCGAGGATGCGCGTGCGGCAGGCAAGAAGATCATCCCGCTCTGCCCGTTCGCCAACGCCCAGTTCCGCCGCCATCAGGAATGGGCCGACGTGCTGAAGCGGTAGGGATTTCGTTGCTTGGAAACGGCGCGGCAAGCGGCTGCCATCCTGCCGGGGCGGCTTTGGCATTTGCGCGGGTGGCGCATCCTGCCTAAGTAGATAGGATATATCCTAGCCGCCGCGCCGACAAACGAACCGAATGATCCCCCAATGACCGAAACCGATCTCGTTCCCGTCTTCGACGGCCACAACGATACGTTGCTCAGACTCTATCAGTCGAAAGACACGGACGTCGAAAAACTGTTCATCGAGGGGAAATCGGGCGGCCATATCGACCTGCCACGCGCGAAAGCCGGCGGCTTCGCCGGGGGCATGTTCGCCATCTTTCCGCCGCCTGTCGAGAAATCCAGGCGCGGCGCCGTGCCCCTGGCGCCGAGCGTCGCCGAACCGCTGCCGCCCGAGGTTCCGCGCAATGAGGCGCTGACCTCGACGATCGCCATGGCCTCGATCCTGTTCAGGCTGGAACGGGCCGGAGCGCTCACCGTCTGCCGCAGCGCCGGCGATGTGCGCAATGCCATGGCGCAAGGTTCGATCGCCGCGGTGTTCCACATCGAAGGGGTCGAGGCGATCGATCCCGAGCTCACCCTGCTCGACGTGCTGCATGAAGCCGGCCTGCGCTCGCTCGGCATCGTCTGGAGCCGTCCGAACGCCTTCGGCCACGGCGTGCCGTTCCGCTTCCCGTCCTCGCCCGACACCGGACCCGGCCTGACCGATGCCGGCAAGGCGCTGGTCAAGGCATGCAACCAGTTGAAGATCATGATCGACCTGTCGCATCTCAACGAGAAGGGCTTTCGCGATGTCGCGGCGCTCAGCGATGCGCCGCTGGTCGCNGGAGTTCAGACGTGTGCTCTTCCGATCTGGATGGCGTTGGTCTTGGCTCCGATTTCGACGGCGCCATGATCCCGGCCGTCATCGGGGATGTCGCCGGCCTGCCGAAGCTGATCGATGCATTGGCGGCACGCGGTTTCGGCCGCGCACTGATCGAAAAAATCGCCTATCGCAACTGGCTCAATATGCTCGAGAAAACGATAGGTTAGAGACAAGCCTGCGGCATGGCGTGTGCGGCCCGCCGGCATATGTCGACAAGGACATACTTCGTCTGTGGAAGCCGGATGCGACTGGGTTGATAGCCGGCAATGCTGAAGACCTTCACGGATGAGGGCGGCGAATTCGAGCGAACCGATGTCGTCATCGTCGGTGCGGGTTTCACAGGCCTGTCGGCGGCGCTCGAGATGAAGAAGGCCGGCATCGATTTCATCCTGCTCGAAGCACGCGACCGCGTTGGCGGACGCGTCGAGTCCCGACTGAACGGACTTGGCGAACGGATCGATAGTGGCGGCCAGTTCCTGTGCGAGGACATGCCGGAATTGATGGCCCTGGTCGAAGCACGCGGCAAGACGCTGGTTGAAACCTATGTCGATGGCGATTTCATTACCCAGCCGACGATGTCCGTACAGAGAGCAGAGCGGATCTATGACGCGGCAATGGCAATCCGCGAGCGCATGAACGGGATCGATCCGGACGACGTCTCGATTGCCGGACTGGCCGTTGCCGACTGGCTTGCCCGCCAGCGCGATTCCGCCGATGCCAGGGCCGTCTTCCGTTCGATGATCGAAGGTCTCTGGTGCATGGCGCTGGATCGGATTCCTCTCTGGTATCTGATCGACAATGACCGACGCGTCACCAACGAGGTGCCGGAGCTGCAATATTTCGTGCGCGAAACCATGCATTCACTGGCCGACGATCTGGCCCGCGACCTTGGCGATCGGTTGCGGCTCAGCGAGCCCGTCACGCGCATCGAGCACAGTTCGCAAGGTGTTCTTGTCGTTTCGGCCGGGGGTGCCATCGAGGCGCGCGCGGTTCTGGTTGCCGTCCCCCCGGCGACGGTGACGGAGCTCGCCTTTGTCCCTGCCTTGCCGGCTGGACTACGGCGGGCGCTCGGCGCCTGGAAAAGCGGCGCGGCTATCAAGATCCTGGTGCGCTATGCCAAACCGTTTTGGCGCGGGCGGGATTTGAACGGCATGGTGATGTGGCTCGATCCGCCGGGACTGTTTGCCTGCGACGCCGGCAAGGATGTGGAGCATGCCGCGCTCGTCGTGTTCGTCGGCGGGCCGCTCGCGCTGCGCTGGCGCGACCTCGGCGAGCCGGAACTGCGTGCGGAGGTGACCGGCCGGTTGGAGGCAGCCCTTGGCCCGAGTGCCGGCGACGTCATCGATTTCAGTTTGCGTGACTGGGTAGGAGATCGCTGGAGCGGCGGCGCGTACAGCGATCTTGTTGTCGACGTGACAGCAAGAGATGCCGAGCGAACGATCCTTGCCGGCGCACCCCCGGTGTATCTCGCCTGTTCAGAACTCTCGCCGTCGTTTCCGGGGTATGTCGAGGGCGCTATTATTGCCGGGCGTATCGCCGCGCACAAGATCATTGCCGAGCTTCAAGCTCCGGCCTGAGCCTGGTCTTTTCGAAAAACTGTTTGGCAAGATCGGTCGGGTTGCGCCTCGAGCCCGAGCGCCGTCGAAGCTATGCCCGATTTTGCCCGACTTCGCCCGAATGCTGTTTCGAACTCGTTACAGTGCCAGTCCTTCGCCACCCCATCGTCGTTACAAAGTGCGGATAAGTTCATTTCACCGCCAAAAGAAACTCAGCGAAGGGGAAGGCAATGCATGCGAAAATCCAGACGATCCGCGGCGAGAGCCGCCTTCAGGCTCCAGAACGCAATGACCGCCGTCCGAAACTGGCGCTGCGCCAGCGGGCCAGCGACCACCCCATGGCGATGTTCATGGTGCTGGCTGCTTGCGCCTTCGTCGGCATGGCGTTCACGCCGACAATCGGGCCGGCCTTCGCTTCGTTGAATCCGCCGTCCAATCTCATCGACGGCGCGCAGACGACGACCAGGACCGCGCGTCTGCCGGTGCCGGTGACCGACTTCGCCTGCAAGGGCCAGGCCTGGGGTGCCGAGAGTATCGATTGCCTGCGCGCCATCGCCGAACAGTCCGGAACACACAAGAACCGCGCCATCCGCATGATCGCCTATGCCGCGCCCTTGGCCGACACGCCGAATATTTTCTGATTTTGTCGAAGCATGATCCGAAACCGTTCCCGCTTTGGGATCATGCTCCGGACTCCCCGAGCGCTCCCTCCAGTGCGCTCTTCTTCGGCCCCGGGGGCCTCTTCCTTATCCTTTCAAGACCGCCTGTTCGGCAATGGCGGACAGCACACTGCGCACATCCAGCGTGCTGAACGGCTTTTCCAGGATCTGCGGCCGCTGCTGTGCCGGCAGCGCCTCGATTTCGGCTTTCGCACCGATCAGGTCGCCTGTGACCAGCACGAAACGCCGTGCCAGATCAGGCTTTTCGGCGAGCAACTCGCGATAGATCGATATGCCGCTAACGCCGGGCATGCGCAGGTCCGAAAAGACGATGTCCGGCGGCATGTGGCCGCTCAAAGTGGCGGCGGCCGATTCCCAGACAGGAACGATCCGTGACTTGATGCCCATCAGTTCGAGAATGTCGGAGAGCGAGCCGGCGACATCCGGCTCGTCGTCGATGATCAAGGCATGCCGCAGGCCGCTCGATCGCGGCTGGTTGTCGCCGGCGATGGCGAGGCCGGCCACGATGGCCGGCAGCTGGACGACGAAGCGCGCGCCTCTCGGGAGCACTTCCTCGAACCAGACATTGCCATTGTGCCGCTCGATGATCGATTTCGAGATCGACAGGCCGATGCCGGTGCCGACGCCGACCGGCTTGGTGGTGAAATAGGATTCGAAGATGCGGCTGCGGATCGTTTCCGGCACGCCGGGCCCATTGTCCTCGACCGAGAAGCAGGGATGACCGCGGTCGCTGCGGAACGTCCGCACCTTGATCAGCCGGTCGCCGGCAATGCCGGCCAAAGCGTGCTGGCTGTTGATGAGGAAATTGGCCGCCACCTGCGTCACATGGTCGGCGTCGGCCATGGCCAGCAGCGGGCCGGCGGCGAAATCGGTGTCGATGGTGATGCCGCTCGAGCGCGCGCCATAGGCGGTCACTTCGAGTGCCGACCGGATCACCTGGTTGAGGTCGGTCTCGGCCTGTGCCGCGGGATGGAGGCGGACCATCGACAGGAAGCTCTTGACGATGCGGCCGCAGCGCTCGGCGGCCGCACGGACTTTCTCGGCGCGCACCTTGGTCTGCGGGTCGGAAGCGAATTCGTGCAGCAGCGTCGATTGCGCCACCACCACGGCCAGCGGATTGTTGAGCTCGTGCGAGACGCCGGCCAGCAACGAACCCATCGCCGCCATCTTCTCGTTCTGGTGCAGCTTCTCGCGCTGCCGGCCGATCTCCTCCTCGGCGCGCAATTTGTCGCGCAGGTCGCGGATGGAGCCGAAGATCAGGCGGCGGTCGGCAACCCGCATCTCGGTCGCCGTCAGCTCGATCGGGAACACTTCGCCGGCGGCGTTCTGGGTCACCGTCTCGAGCCGTTGGCCGACCATCGGCGCGCCGCGGCCGGACATGTATTCGGCCCCCGAAGCATAGCCCTTGCGGTAGTAGATCGGCACGATCGTATCGAGCAGGTCCTTTCCGAGGATGTCGCTGCGCTGGAAGCCGAACATCTTCTCGGCAGCCGGATTGAATTCGATGATCGAGCCGGTCTCGTCGATGACGACGATGGCATCGAGCGAGGCCTGCAGCATGGTGCGGCGAATGACCTCGCTGGCGTGGGCGTCCGAGGGCGAGCGCTCGATGGCGTCGCCGATGGCCAGCGCGATGATATGCAGCGTCGCCTCTTCCTCGTCCGTCCATGCACGCTCGTTGACGCAGTCATTGACCGCCAGCGTGCCCCAGAGATGGCCATGCGCGAAGACCGAGACCGAGAGGAACGATTTGATGTCCTGCTTCTCGAAATCGGTCCTCAGGAAGCCTTCGAGGTCGCGCGTATGGCCAGCGAAGATCTTGCCTTGCCGTTCGTCCTCGGCAAGCCGCTCCAGCAGGGGGTCGGAATTGACGATCGATTGCATGATGACGGTTGGCGACGCCAGTTCGCCGCCGAAAAGAGGGTCGATCCAATAGGCGGCGACGGATTGGGCGAAGCCCTGGCCGGGCAGTTCGCGCAAGCGAAACAGGATGCCGCGCTGGCAATCCATGGCCCGGCAGAGCGTTTCCAGTATGCCATCCATCTCGCGCTGCCAGTCGCCGGCCTCGCGAAGCCGGCGAACGACGCGCACGGCCGCCATCGCCGCGCCCTGCCTGAACCCTTGCATATCGGTGCTTGCTGCTTCAGCGATCATCTTGTGCCGTCATTCCGGAGTCGCGCCAATTCGGAGTCGTGCCAATTTCGGCTGGCGAGCAACCGAATCCTTCCGGCTCGGAGCTCAGTTCCCGTCGCCGGCCGGCAGCGAGAAGATATAGCCCTCGCCGCGCACCGTGCGCAGGAATTTCGGATTGGCGGGATCGGCCTCGATCTTCTTGCGTAGCCGCATGATGCGAATGTCGACCGCGCGTGACGATTCCGGATCTTCGGTGAAACCGATCGCCTCGGAGATGGCGGCGCGGGTCAGCAGCCGGTTGGCGCGGGTGAGGAAAATCTCCAGCACGTCGAACTCGCTCTTGGCCATGTCGATCACCGCGCCATTGGCGCCGGTGACCAGCCTGCCGTCGAGATCGGCCTGAAAGGGGCCGAAGGCAACGGAACGGCGATCCGTCCCGGCCTTGTTGTCCTGGAGCTCCTTCGGCTGGGGAACCCGGCGCAACACGCTGCGCACCCTGGCCAGCACTTCGCGCAATTCGTAGGGCTTGACGATGTAGTCGTCGGCACCGAGTTCCAGCCCGACGATGCGGTCGAGCGCAGTGCCGGCCGCGGTGGCATAGATGATGCCGATCGGCAGTTTCGAACGCAGCCAGCGGCCGAGCGAGAGGCCGTCCTCGCCGGGCATGGCGATGTCGAGAATGGCGAGATGAAACGATTGCGTTTCAACGAGGCTGCGCGCCGCGGCAGCACTTTCAGCGGTGGCCACGTCATAGCCGGATGCGCCAAGATATTCGGCGACCGCGTCCCTGAGGTCGGGCTCATCCTCGACGATGACAATTCTTGCCCGCACGATGCTTTCGCTCCCACTTTCAGTGGAAAGTAGATTGGGTATAAACATCATGTCCAGCACTCATATCCGGGTTGCCAGGGAACGGTTGGAAAACATGGCCGCACGATCCGTCATTGCGCTCGTTTCGGTAGCCGAAGTGGTGGCGACCGAACTCGCCGACCATCTCGAGCGGCGCGGCCACGATGTGCATCAGGCACGCCAGCCCTGGGAGGCCGAATCGCTGCTGTCGGGAAAGGGCATCGACGTCGTCGTCGTCGGCGACAGCCACAGCCAGGCGGAGGGGCGGGACCTGCTCAGACGGTATGGCGGCCAAGCAGGAGGCGGCGAGGGCGGACCGGATTTTATCCTCATCTGCCGGCCGGCCGATCTTGTCGACAAGGTGCTGGCGCTGGAGCTTGGTGCGGCCGACGTCGTCGAGAGCCCGCTCAATGTCCGTGAACTGGCCGCCCGTGTCGGCGGCCTGCTTTCGCGCCGCGGCAGGGGTACCCAGGAACTGATCGTGCTGGAGAACGCGACCGTCGATCTGAGATCGGCCATGGTCATGCATCGCTCCGGCTCCGAGGAACAGCTTTCGCCCGGCCAGGTGGCGCTGCTCAGGTTGTTCCTGGCCAGTCCACGCAAGGTGCTGACGCGTGACGATATCATCGCCGCGGCACCGGCCGAAAACGCCGACGCCTTCGATCGTTCGATCGATTCGCGCATCGTGCGGCTGCGCCGCAAGCTCGACACCGACACCATCACCACAATACGTGGCGCCGGCTATCGGTTCGATCCGCCGCGGCAATTCGCCGACTGACTGCCGGGTACTGGCGCAATCCCTTTTTTCGGGCATCGGATTTTCCATCTCTGGGCCCGATGCTCTTTATACTCAGCGTACCAGCAGAAGCGATGGCCCCACCGGCATGTCACTGCCCATGGTGAGTTCGCTTGCATGGGCGCGGTCCCTGAGAAGCATGGTGGCAAGACCGGCAAAGCCGAGCAGGCCTTGGGCGTAAAGCAGTGCGGACAGCACCGAAGCAGCGAATTTCGTTTTCATCGTCGCAGTTCCCCAAAAATGCCAATTCTCTAGAAATGAACCTGTTGCGGGTCGCTTCAGGATACCCCCGAAGTGCCCGCGCCGCCCACGGAGCCCCCCGTCGCGGCGCGGGCCTTCGGTCCTCTCGGCAGCAAGTTGCCGGAGGCGCCGCGCAAACCCGTCAGCCTAAGGCCGACCCGCCAGAGGGCCTTGAGCCGGGCGATGCGCAGGCTGGAAACAATCCAGACCGTGGCGAAAAACAGTGCGGCATGCAGCGTCGAAATCTCGCCTGATGTCATCGCGCCGAGGCTTGTCAGCGGGGTGCCGGCAACCGTGCCGACGCCGCCGATGACCGCTGCCGCGATGCTGATCCTGAGAAGCCAGGACAGCGCGTTCGATTTCGTTCCCATGTTCGTTACCGGCTGTTTTCGTTGCGTCAACTTTGCTCGCGGCCCGTATCCGGATCATGCCGCTAGGGGTCGCGCTTTGTTGCAGGTTGGTTTCGATACCGACGGTTGTTCTTTCACATGACGCCAATTCGCACTTTCGTTTGGGGGCGGATACTCATGTTCCCGACTCTGGGTCTTGGCTGGGCGGGCCTGCCGAGCCTGTTCTAGCTAGGCTTATAAGGAGGCGTTTGTTAACTAGTGGAAACAGATTCGAAACAGAAACGAGTGTTTTGCGAAATCTCCTCGAAACATGACGTTGGGATAAGCGGCCATCGAATTGGAGCCGGCCTAACCGGCAGAGAGAGGGGACTTCATCATGCACACCGCCATTTCCGCCAAGCTCATCAACATCACCGCCGCTGCCTTGACTGGTGCAGCACTGCTGCTCGGCGCCGGCTCGGGTGCGGCGCACGCCGCCAACAAGATCGTGGCGCGCGTTTCGCTTTCGCAGCAGATCATGGAAGTCTCCGTCGACGGCCGGCCGACCTTCGCCTGGAAAGTCTCCACCGGCGACCGGGCCCATGTGACGCCGACCGGCTCGTTCAAGCCGACCCGCATGCATGAAATGTGGTACTCGAAGAAATACGACAACGCCCCGATGCCGCACTCGGTCTTCTTCAGCGGCGGCTATGCGGTGCACGCGACCTACGCGATCAAGCGCCTCGGCCAGCCGGCTTCGCATGGCTGCGTGCGGCTGCACCCCGACAACGCCGCCGATTTCTACCAGCTCGTCGAAACCTTCGGGGCGACCAACACCAGCATCGTCATCGTCAAGTAGCAGGCTGGAAACGGTGGCGTGTCAGCATGCTGTCGCGCCTTGTTCAAGGCTCCCGCCGGAAAACGCTGCGGTATCGAGTACAGCGCAAACCGGCGGTATCGAGCAAAGCTCGAACCGGGGTATCGAGCCCAGCCAAAAAGAAAGAGGCCGGGAAATTCCCGGCCTCTTTTCTTTTGCTTCCATCGATTTGTCCTGCACATTTCCGGGCGGGACTCCCTCGACCGCCCTAGCTCGGCAGTGCCGGCATCAGCTTGGGGTCCGGCTTCTCCGCCAAATGAGGCAGATCCTTGCTGGCGATGAAGGTGTAGAACATGGGCACGACGAAGAGCGTGAACAGGGTGCCGACCAGGATGCCGGTGAAGATGACCAGGCCCATCGAATAGCGGGCCGCGGCACCAGCGCCGCTGGACGTGATCAGCGGCACAACGCCGAGCGCCATCGCCGCTGTCGTCATCAGGATCGGCCGCAGGCGCACCTTGGCCGAGGCGATGATGGCGTCGCGCCGCCGCATGCCATGTTTTTCACGCTGCTGGTTGGCGAACTCGACCAGCAGGATGCCGTGCTTGGTTATCAGACCGATCAGTGTGATCAGGCCGACCTGCGTGTAGATGTTGAGCGTGCCGAGGCCCAGATTGAGCGGCACGATCGCGCCGAAGATCGACAGTGGCACCGCCATCATGATGATCAGCGGGTCGCGGAAGCTTTCAAACTGCGCCGCCAGCACCAGATAGATGACGACCACGGCGGCCGCGAAAGCGATCAGGATGGTGTTGCCCTGTTCCTTTTCCTGCCGCGATTGACCGGAATAGTCGAGGAAGAAGGTGTCGGGCAGGCTCTCCTTGGCAATGTCCTCCAGCGCCTTCAGCCCGTCGCCGGTGGTGACGCCGGGCAGCGGGAGCGCCGAAATCGTCGACGAATTCAGCTGGTTGAACTGCTCGATTGCCGCCGGCGCCGCATTGGTCGAAATCTTGACCACCGCCGATAGCGGCACCATCTCGCCCGTCACGCTGCGCACGAAGTATTCGCCGAGCTTGTCGGGGTTGTCGCGAAACTCTTGCGGCACCTGCGGGATGATGTCGTAGCTGTTGGAGTCGCGGTCGAACTGCGCCACTTCGGCGCCGCCGACCAGCAAGGTCAGCGTGCGGCCGATATCGGCGATCGGCAGGTTCAGCGCCGCGGCGCGGTCGCGGTCGATGGTCACCGTCACCTCCGGCGCGTCATAGGCCATCGAATTCTGCACGACGATGAAGCGGCCGGAGGCCTGCGCCTTGTTCTTGATCTGCTCGGCCACCTCGTACACCTCCGAGGAAGCGCCCGTCGATCGCACCACCATGGAAATGGGCAGGCCGCCGCCGGAGCCCGGCAACGTCGGCGGTGCAAAGACGAAGGCCTCGACACCGGCCACTTTGGCGATACGGGCCGTAATGTCGGCCTGCAGTTCCTTCGAATTGCGCTTGCGTTCCGCCCAGTCCTTGAAGGCATAGCCGACGAAGGCGCTGTTTGTCGTGCCGCCGAAGGCCACGGCCGAGAACTGCGCCCGTGTTTCGGGAATATCCTTCACCAGGCCGAGGATCTGGTTGACGTATGTCTCGGTGTAATCGGAGGTCGCATAACGCGGCCCCGTCACAATCGAGAGCAGAAAGCCCTGGTCTTCTTCCGGCGCCAGTTCGCTCGAGGTCTTGGTGAACATGAAGCCGGTGACGCCGACAAGCGCAAGCACGATGATCAGCGTCAATGGGCGATAGTTCAGTGATCCGGTGACGGCCCGTTCATAGACATGCTCGACGCGCGCGAAGGTGCCGTCGACAATGCGCTGGAAACGGCCCGGCGTGCCGGACTTCAAGAGGCGTGCCGACATCATCGGGGTGATGGTGATGGCAATGACACCCGACAGCACCACCGAGCCGGCGAGCGTGACCGCGAATTCACGGAACAACGCGCCGGTCAGGCCGCCGGTGAAGGCCAGCGGCGCGAACACGGCGGCCAGCGTCATGGTCATGGCAACGATGGCCGACGATATTTCGCGCATACCGCTGAACGCGGCCTGCATCGGCGACATGTGGTCTTCTTCCATATGGCGATGGATGTTCTCCACCACCACGATGGCGTCGTCGACGACCAGGCCGATCGCCAGAACCATGGCCAGCAGCGACAGCAGGTTGATCGAGTAGCCGACCGCAAACAAAAGGAAGCAGACGCCGATCAGCGACAACGGGATGGTGATGATAGGCATCATCACCGACCGGAAGGAGCCAAGGAACAGAAGAATGACGACGATGACGATGGCAACCGCCTCGGCGATGGTCTTGAACACCTCTTCGATCGAGGCGCTGATCTGCCCGGTCGCGTCGTAGACGACCTCGATCGTCATTCCCTTCGGCAGTGTCTCCTGAATCTGTGGCACCAGCTTGGTGAGCGCCGCCGCCGTGGTCAGCGGATTGGCCGCCGGCGTCGGGAAGATGGCGAGGAAGGTGCCGGGCTTGCCGTTGAACGAGACCCTGGTGTCGGTGTTCTCGGCGGCGAGTTCGACGCGGGCCACGTCGCGCAACCGCACCACATTGCCGTCAGTCGAGCGCAGCGGCAGCTCGGCGAAGGCCTCCGGCGTCTGCAATGTCGAGCGCACGGTGATCGAGGAAACGACATACTCGTTCTGGGTGTTGCCGGGCGCCGACAGGAAGTTGGAATTGTTGATCGCCGTCAGCAGTTCTGAGGCCGTCACGCCGCGCGCGGCAAGCTTGACCGGATCGATCCAGACGCGCATCGAGTATTCCTGGGCGCCGAAGATCTGCACGTCGGCGACGCCTTCGACCGTCGACATGCGCGGCCTGATGACGCGCTCGATATACTCCGTAAGCTGCTCCTTCGTCATGTTCGGATTTTGCATCGAGATGTACATCATCGCGAACTGCTGGCCGGTGCCCTTCACGATGACAGGGTCCTTCGATGCGTCCGGCAAGGTGCCGCGCACGCCCTGGACCTTGGACAGAACTTCGGTCAGCGCGACGTCGGGGTTCGAGCCGAGCTTCATCTGCACCGTCACGGTGCTGGAGGACGGGCGGCTGGACGAGGTGACGTAGTCGATGTTTTCGGTCGAGGCGACGGCGCGCGCGATCGGGGCGGAAATGAAGCCCTGGATCAGATCGGCGCTGGCGCCCGGATAGGCCGTGGTGATGGTGATCGCCGTTTCGTCGACCTTCGGATACTGCCGGATCGACAGGTTGAAGATGCCCTGGAAACCCAGAAGCAGGATCATGCAGCCAAGGACCGTCGAAAGAACAGGCCGGCGAATGAAGAGATCGGAGATGCTCATTGCTGGCCGGCCTGCTTGTTTGCCGATTTGGTCGGGTCGATGGTGTTGTCCACAACGACGGACATGCCGTTGAAGAGGCGGTTCTGACCGGCGGTGACGACTTCGTCGCCAGCCTTCAGCCCCTCGACGATCTCGACCATGCCTTGATTGCGGCGGCCGGGCTTGACGAACACCTGCGACAGCACGAGCGCGGGCTTGTCACCTTCCGCCGCCGGCTTGGCCGCATCGGGAGCCTGGTCAGTCGGCTTTGCCGCATCGGCGGCGGGCTTGGCTGCATCAGCCGCCGGCTTCATCGCATCGGCCGGCTTGGTGTCCGCAGGCTTGGTGTTCGCAGGCTTGGCATCAGCCGATTTGTCGGCTGCCGGCGCGGCGGGTTTTTCCTCCGGCTTGGCAGCTGGCGCCGCCTCGGCGGGCTTGGCTGGCTGCACCACGAAGATGTAGTCGCCATAGAGACTTGTCGTCAGCGCCGTCTGCGGCAGGGTCAGCACGTTCTGCTCTTCGGGCAGCTCGACACGCACCTGCACGAACTGGCCGGGGGTCAGCTTGCCATCGGGATTGGCGACTTCCGCCCGGATGTTCACCAGCCGGCTGGACGAGTCGATCTTCGGGTCGATGCCGCGAATGGCGCCTGCGAATGGCCTGTCCTCACCGCCAAAGCCCAATCGAATCGTCTGGCCTATCTTGAGCAGAGCGAGTTGCTGTTCGGGAACCGAGAAATCGACCCGCATCGTGTCGAGATCCTGCAATGTCACCACGGCGGTGCCGGGCGCCAGATACTGGCCGATATCGATCCTCGGAATGCCCACCGTGCCGCCGAAAGGCGCCGTCAACTGCTTCTGCTCGAGCACGGCCTGCAGCTTGGTGACCTGAGACGCCGAGGCCGAGGCCGCCGCACGCGCCGTGTCCAGCGTCGAGTCGGAGCCAACGCCACGCCTGGTCAGTTCGATGGCGCGGGCAAGCGATGTCTGATCGAGCGCGGCCTGCGCCTTCTGTGCGTCGAGATCGGCGCGCTCGACGGCGTCATCGAGCTGCAGCAGAACCGCATTGTCCGCCACCTTCTGGTTGGCATGGAAAAGGATGTCCTTGACGATACCGGTGGTCTCGACCGTCAGGTCGACACCGCGCACGGCCTTGACCGTACCGATCGCCTCGACGCCCGGCGTCCAGGCCGAAGGCTTGGCGATGGTTGTCGAAACGGTTGCCGCCGGCGGCTTCATCGATGCGAAGTACTGCTTGATGCCGTTGTCACGCAGGAAGTTGAAGCCGACGATGCCGCCGACCACGACGACGAGCAGGGCCAGAACCAGAACGATGATAAAGATACGAAGTATGCGCTTGAACAAGGAAGTCCCCTCAGTCGAAAATCCGGCGCGAAGCGCGGATATCGGGACACATATCGACTGCGGGTCCCGATTTCAAATAATGGCGGTCTTACTGTACCGTCTGGACGGTCTTGTCAATTGGGCCTAAGCTTGCGATGGGAGGCACCATGAGAGCCCAACGACCGAATTCGCGCGAGAAGATTCTCGCCGCGGCGGCTGATGTTGCCCGGGAATCCGGACCAGGCAGCCTGTCGCTGGATGCCGTCGCCAGCCGTGCCGGCGTGTCGAAGGGAGGGCTCCTCTACAACTTCCCGACCAAGGCCAAATTGATGCAAGGTTTGGTCGAAGGCTATCTGCGTGAGTTCGAGCACGCGCTGGAAGCCGCCCGCACAAATGACAAGGACGAAAATCCCCTGGCCGTCTACATCAGGCTGTCGGCCAATGATTGCGAGGAAAAGCAGCCGTCGGCGTCCTGGATCTTCTCGGCAATCGCCGAGGATCCCGATTTCATGATGCCGATAAAGACCTTCAAGCGGCAGCTTTTCGAGCGGCTGAAGGGCGAAACGCCGGATCTCAAATCGCTGTTGATCTGCTATCTCGCCATCGAGGGATTGCGCAGCATGAACCTCTTCGATTCGGATGTCCTGTCGAAAGACGAGCGCGAGCTTTTGGTATCGTCCCTGCTCGAGATCGCCAAATAGGTCGCCCACCCGCTTTTCGGCCAGGCCTGTGCATCAACGCGGTTCGCCGGCGTCACACAGGGTTCATCGTGCGGCCATAGCGTTCTTCCCAGTTCTTTGCTGCAATGCATCTGGAGTGGGACATGGTGGATATAGTTTCCAGCGAGGCGGGCATTCCGAGACCGGATCATCCGCTGGAACAATCGGGCAGCGCGAAGTGGTTCCTGCCCGCCTTCGGCGTGCGCAGCGTCGCCCCATTGCAGCCGGAACCGTTCGCCGCCGTCGTTCCGGCAACGCCCGACGCAATTTGCTGCTTGCCTGGGTGCTGACGCTGCCGTGCTCGATCACGCTCGGCCCTGAAGGCTTTAGTCTAGCATTTGCTTCCGGCGGCCAGTAGCGGGGTGTCTCCTGGTTGGATTCCGCTGCTCGTTCGACGCGAGAGTTTCGGGATAGCGGCGATCAACTCTTGGGTATAGGCCTGCTGCGGACGATCCAGAACGTCTTCCGTATCGCCATACTCAACCAGCTTGCCGTGCTGCATGACCGCAACGTGCTCGCAGAGATAACGCACCACGCCCAGATCGTGGGAAATCAGGATCAGCGTCAGCGACAATTCGCGGCGCAGCCGCGCAAAGAGGCCGAGCACCTGGGCCTGGATGGTGACGTCCAGAGCGGAGGTGACTTCATCGGCGATCAAGATCTCGGGCTCCAGCGCCAGGGCTCTGGCGATGCCGACGCGCTGCCGCTGGCCGCCGGAAAGCTGCGTGGTGCGTCGGTCCAGCAACTGGCGTGGCAATTCCACTTTTTCCATCAGCTCACGGATCCGCTCCGGGATGTCTCTTTCCGGGCAGATGTTCTGTTGCCGCAGCGGTTCGGCCAGAGTTCGCGCAACCGTAAACGCCGGGTTGAGGGACATGAACGGGTCCTGGAACACCATCTGCAGTTTGCGAACCTGCTCCGGTCGGCGCTGCCTCAGTGCGCGATCGAGCGATTGGCCGTCCACCTCGATCTCTCCTTGTTGCGGCTGCACAAGGCCTGCAATAGCCCGGGCTATGGTGCTCTTGCCGGAACCGGACTCGCCGACGATCCCCAGCGCCCCACCGCGCCGCAATGCCAGCGAAACATTGTCGACGGCGCGCACGATTTGCGGCGGCTTGCGCGTCGCCCAGGCCGCAAGGCTCTGCCCAGGGTAGAAGTTCACGCACAGGTTCTTCACCAGGAGATGCGGCTCCGTCGCCACGGGGCAGGCATGCGTGGTCGGCTTCATCAGCGAGGGTTGGGAAGCGATCAGGCGCTTCGTGTATTCATGGGCGGGGTCACGCAGGATCTGATCGACCGAGCCGATTTCAAGCACCGCACCGTCCTTCATGACGACGACGCGGTCGCACATTTCCGCGATCACGCCAAGGTCGTGAGAGACCAGAATGACCGACAACTTGCGTTCACGCCGGATGCCGCGGAGCAGGTCGAGTATCTGAGCTTGCACCGTGACATCAAGTGCCGTCGTGGGCTCGTCGGCAATCAGCAGTTTCGGTTCGCAGGCAAGGGCCGCCGCAATCATCACCCGCTGACGCATGCCACCGGACAGCTCGTGAGGATAGGCGCCCGCGCGCCTTGACGCGTCCTTGATATGCATGTCTTCGAGCAGTCCGACCGCCCGCGCATTGGCCTGCCGCCAGGATATGCCCTGATGGACCACCATCGCCTCGCCCACCTGACGCCCGACCGTCATGATCGGATCAAGATGCGTCGACGGGTTCTGGAAGATCATCGCCGCTTGCCCGCCGCGCAGCCGGCCCAGCTCGGCATCCTTCATGGCGAGGACATCGCTGCCCTCGAACATGATCCGGCCCGACTTCACCAGTGCGTTGCCGGCAATCAGCTTGAGGATGGCTCTGCAGGCCACCGTCTTGCCCGATCCGGATTCACCGACGATCCCAAGGACTTCTCCCGCTTTTAGTGAAAAGCTGACGCCGCGCAGGGCGTGGACGTCGCCAAAATTGGTGGTGAAGTCGATGGTGAGGTTCTCGACGCTGACGAGGTCGCTCATCTCAGGATTCCGTGTTCAGGAGGCGGGCGAGACCATCAGCGGTCAAGGAGAGGCCCAGCGCCAGAAGGCAGATGGCGATGCCTGGGAAGATCGCAATCCACCATGCGGTCGTCAGGTAGGTCTGCCCATCCGCGATCATGGCGCCCCATTCGGGCGTCGGCGGTTGTACGCCGAGGCCGAGAAAACCCAATGATGATCCGAGCACGATGGCCAGCACGGCATCGGTCATGACGAAGACGATCGATGGGACGATGGCATTCGGCAGGATGTGGAACAGCATGATGCGCAAATGCCCAAAACCCATGCCACGTGCCGCCAGCACGAAATCGACGCCGCGCAGCACCAGCGCCTGGCTCCGCACAAGTCGGGCATAGCTGACCCAGTTCACCAAGGTGAGCGAGATGAAGTAGCTCTTGAGGCCGGGCCCCAGCACGGCCACGATGGCGATCACGAGGACGAAATAGGGAAATGATACGGTGACCTCGAGGATGCGCATCAGCACCGCATCGATCCTGCCGCCCAGATAGCCGGCGATGAGGCCGATGGTCGTCCCCAGGATGATCGGACCGACCACGCCGAAGAAGGCCATGGCGAGATCGTAGCGCGCGGCAAACAGTGTCCGCGCCAGGACATCGCGGCCGATGGCGTCCGTGCCAAACCAATGCTCGGCGCCAGGTGGTTTCAGCGCCTGCATCACATCGACCTTGATCGGGTCGAAACTGGTCAGCACCGGCGCCAGAATGGCCACGACGATCCAGGCCAAGGTGATGGCGCCGCCAATGGCCAAGGTTGCCGGCATCGTGCGGATCCGCGCCATGGCCAAGGAGCCGCTGCCTCGCATCACATCGCTCATAATTCCACCCTCGGGTCGAGAATGGCGGTCAAGACATCGACGGCAAAATTCGAAATGACGACACCTACGGCAAGCAGCAGGGCCACCGCCTGGACGACGAACTGGTCGTGCGTGAGAACGCCGCGGATGAGCAGGTTGCCGAGCCCTGGAATGTTGAAGACATTTTCGACAACGACCGTCCCGCCGATCAGGAAGGCGACCACGACGCCCAGCAGATTGACTGTCGGCAACAGGGAATTCCAGAACACATGCCGGGAAAAGATGTAGCTTTCCGGCAGGCCCCTGGAGCGGCAGGCGATCGCATAATCCTTGTCCAGCTGCTGAATGAAGGTCGCGCGCAGATTGCGCGCGAGGATCGGCGTCACCCCGATACCGATCGTCAGGGCCGGCAAGAACAGATGCCACAGATTGTTGATAAAGGTCGGTCCGTAACCGGATACCGGGAAAATCTTCAGCCGCAGGCAGAAGCCCATGATCAACAGCAGGCCGACAAAGTAGGACGGCACGCCGACGCCCGCGACGCAGACGAGACGGATGAGGTGATCGATCCACCGTCCGCGCTGCCGGGCAGCGGTGACCGCGAGCGCGAATGTCAACAGCAGCGAGATGACAAGGCCATAGAGGATCAAGAAAACCGTTGGCGCGATCCGTGCCGCGATGACGCCGCTGACGGGACCCCGGAAGGCGATCGACTGACCGAAATCGCCGCGCAGGCAATTCAGCACGTAATAGAAATACTGCACGGGGATGGGCTGATCGAGACCGTATCGCGCCCGCACGAATTCGATCGCCTCCTGACTGGCCTTGGGGCCAAGCATGAGGCGAACCGGATCGCCGGGTGTCATTTGCAGCAGCAGGAAGGTGATCACACTGATACCCAGCAGCACGGGGATCAACTGTATCGGCCGTCTAAGCACGAAGGAGAATCGATTCATGGTCGGGATCCTGGTGTCAAATCGATGCGAGACGGGGACGAAGTGTCTCGTCCCCGTCTCGCATCCTGTGCTGATCAATCCAGGCTGGTCCCGCCGATGGACGAGAATTGCAGGCCGACGTTCAGGACCAACCCTTTCACGCTCGGAGCGTAGGCGTTGAGCCACGTCGGGTGATAGAGCGCCACCTGCGCCACCTCGTCCACCACGGTCTTCTGGATCTGGGCATAGAGCTCGGCCCGTTTGGCATTGTCCGCCTCACCCGAGGCTTCATCGATCAGTTTGTCGACCGTTTCGTTGTTGTAGCGGGTGTAGTAGGACTTGTTGTCGCCCGCGCCCCAGACGCACCAGCGCAATGCGTTGTCGGGATCTCGCGTCTCGTTGTACCACCAGTTCATTTCCGCCTGATACTCGCCATCGGCGAGGCGGGTCCATGCCTGGGTTGAATCGATCTTGGCAATGTTGACGGTGATGCCGACTTCCGCCAACTGCGCCTGGATCAGCACCGCCGCCTTTTCCTCGTCGGCACTTCCGGCATTCTGGATGAGTTCGAAACTGGCTCCGGTCTTGCCGGATTCTGCCAGCAGGGCCTTGGCCTTTTCGACGTCTCGGGCAATGACTGGCAGCGATTTGTCGAAGAAATCGAGCGTCGGGCTCATGATGGAACTGGCCGGCGTGCCGAGACCCAGCGTCACCGCGGCATTGATGGCCGTGCGGTCGATGCCATAGCTGACGGCCTGGCGGAATTTGAGGTCGTTGAAGGGTTCTGCCGAATGGTTGATCAGCATGTCATAGGTGGTGCTCGAAGGTTCAGGGTCGGCCCGGAAGCCGGCGGCCTTCAACTCGGCCATGCGCGGGGCCGGAACTGCGAGGCAGACGTCGAGTTCGCCCGCCTGCAACATCGAGACCCTGGTGTTGTCGTCCGGGACATAGCGGAATTCGACGCCGTCGATCTTGGGCTCGCCTTGGCGGTAATAATGCTCGTTGCGGCCAAGGACCACGCGGTCTCCCGGCTTCAATTCGACGAATTTGAACGGCCCTGATGTGACCGGCGCCTTGGCGAAAGCGTCGTCGCCCATTTTCTCGACCGCTGCCTTCGGCACGATGCCGGTATTCCAGATTTCGGTCAGCGTCAGGAAGGGCGTGAATTTGCGGTCGAGCGTCATCACCACTGTCCTGGCGTCCTTTGCCTCGACCTTGGTCAGGGGCTGAAACGGCGCCGCATAGGCGGAATCCTTCTGGAAGCGCATGCGGTTCCAGCTGAACGCCACGTCCTCGGCCGTGATCGGCGACCCATCGGAAAATTTGGCCTCGCGCAGGTGGAAGGTATAGGTCTTGCCGTCATCCGCGATGTCCCAGCTCTCGGCAAGGCCCGGGCCGACTTCTGTGCGATCGGCATTGGCATGCAGCAGGCGTGCATACATCATGCCCTGGATAAGGATATCGGCTCCGTAAGTGGTTTTGATCGGGTCCAGGGTGAGAACCTCGGCCCCATAGGCCATACGCAGTATCTTGCTGCCGTCAGCATTGGCTCGAAGCAATGTGGCCGGCAACGTCGCGATGCTGAAGCCGGCAAACGCCGCACTTTTGAGGAATACTCTGCGGTCCATGACAATCTCCCATTTTCGTTGATGATGTTCCCGGGGCGGTTCCATGCTTGTTGGTTCAAGCAGTCCTTGTTGGTTCAAGCAGTCTTGGTGATGTGGGCAGGTGGTTTGCGCTGGTGCCAGGCGTAGTCGGCCTCAAGCACCGCACCTAGCCGTAGCAGCAGATCGTCGCGTCCGAATGCGGCGACAAACTGCACGCCGATCGGCAGGCCGTTTTGCGTCCAGCCGAGCGGCAGAGATATCGCCGGCGATCCAGTGCCGTTGAAGAGCGCGCTGAACGTCTCCTTCGGCGCCAGATCGGCGAACACCGTATCGATGTCGCGGCCGGGACGATCCGGGTTGTACGTGCCGAGCAACTCCGGCGAGATCGCGCAAGTCGGCGTCACCAGCACGTCATGGACGGCCAGGAATTCGCCAACCGTCCGCGTGATCTGGTCATAAACAGCGAGGGCCGCGATCAGGCTTGCCGCGTCCAGCGTTCGGCCATGGCGATAGACAGCAAGTGTCGTCTGCTGCAGGCAGGCCTCTTCGACTGGCCGTCGCAGCAAGCCCGCCAACTCGTCGAGCGACTGCGCCGTAGAAGCTGCCCAGATCACTTTCTGTGCCGCCAGATAGCGCTCATAATCGAACACAGGCCCGGCTTCGACGACCTTGTGGCCCAGTTGCTCCAGCCTCTTGCCCACTTCGAGAACTGCCGCCTTCACCTCGGCGTCGAGCGGATAGCCGGACCAGGACGTTGTACACAGGGCGATGCGCAAAGCCTTTGGTGGCGTCTTGATCGCCTGGGCATAGCTGGTGGTTGGAGGGACGATCTCATAGCTGTCGCCGGGAAGCGCACCAGACCCCAGATCAAGCAAAGCCGCCGTGTCGCGGATCGAGCGTGTCAGCATGAATGAAATGGCGAGACCCAGCATTGGCGCATTCGATTCCGGCGCACCGCTGATCCGGCCACGAGACGGCTTCAGGCCGACGACACCACAAAAGGCGGCGGGGGTGCGAATGGAGCCGCCACCGTCGGCGCCTTGCGCGAAGGGAACGATGCCGGCGGCAACGGCTGCCGCTGCGCCGCCGCTCGATCCCGAAACACCCCTGCTGGTATCCCAGGGGTTGCGTGTCGCACCATAGAGGGAGGATTCGGTTGCCGCCGCTATGCCGAATTCCGACGTGGTGGTGCGCCCGATATTGGCAAGGCCGCCGGATCGCATTTTCACCCAGAAGGCGTGATCGTCGCCGCAGATGAAACCCTTGGCAAGAACGCTGCCGAACTCTCCCGGCCGGCCGGCTTCGATGGGGAAATCCTTGGTCAATGTCGGCATGCCGTGGAAAGGTGCGGGTCCGGGATCCTCGCCGAGCGCTTCGATCGCATCGGCATAGGTTTCGATCACGGCATTGAGCTGCGGATTGACCGCGGCGATCCCTGAAAGGATGCAGTTTCCCAGTTCGCGCGGCGTAACTTCCCGCTTGCGCAGGAGATCGGCCAGACCAACGCCGTCATAGGCGGCGTATTCCGTCAACTTCATGCGCTTGCCCTGACTGTCCACGGTTTCAGCAACGGGTGATGCATCGTCATTCTTCGCCTTCTTCTTTGATGTGCCGTGCGACGCGCCGTGGCGGCTTGTGGAAGGTCCGCAGGATCCCGGCGATATCCTCCAGCTCATTCATCCGCGTCTCGGCCGATTTGCCGAGTTTCTCGGCAACGGAATGCGTGAGGAGGTTCAGAACCGAACTTATCGCGGCCGTCGAATCCCAGTACAGGTCGACGCGCGTCGATACTTCGAGCGCCAGTTTTGTGTATTCAGATGCCCAATGACTGTATTTGTCGGTAACGATGATCAGAGGAATCTTCCGGCGCTTGATCTGGGCGCAAAGCCGAAAGCTCATCGCGGCGTATTCCGCTGTGTCGATCAGCAGGACACAAGAATTTTCGCCGCTGTCGGTGAGGATTTCCGAGAACGTGCCGCCCAAACCTTCGGCAAAGCGGACATCGCTCCGCACCCAGCGCAGACGCGTCGCGAAATCGAGCCCCAATCCCTTCACTGCCTGGAAGCTGACGCAGTTCACGCGATCACAGGTGCTCAGCAGATGAACAATTTCGGACCACATCTCGCCCTGGGCAAGGCCATAGGCCGCGGTCAAGGCCTGCTGCTCCATCTCCAGGCTGCGAGCCAACCGCTCCCGCTTTTCGCCGCCGATGCGGAAACGCAACTCGGCACTGTCCAGGCCCGGGCCTCCGGCTTTCGGTGCGGAGCGCAGGCCACGCTTCATTTCCTTGAGATCGGTGTAACCGAGACGCCGTACGAAACGGGTGACGCTTGCCTCGCTTACACCGGCGCCGACGGCAATGGTGGCGCCAGTTTCAAAGGGAATGTCATGGATGTTGGCGAGCAGGTATCGCGCAATTGCCTGCTCGGTCCGGGCGAAATCCAGCCAGCCCTCACGCAACCTGGCTTCCAGCGCACTGGCCACCTCAGTCTCTCCGGACACAGCCTTCCCGCCAGGCGTTTTCGTCTTCATCGACCGCTGTCCCTTGGCAGACCTATTTGGAACAGACCGGAAAATGCCACCCCAGGAAGCGCACTCCATTTCCAGTCGTGACGCGACGCTAGCACGCGAGAACACGCCATGAAAGATAAATTTTATAGTTTTATATTCCGGTATTTTTATTTCACAGCCGTCCATAATCCCAAAAAGCGTTCCGCGCTGGCGTTGTTCCAGCGCGACTGCGAGCGAACCTGTCTTTGCGCGCCGCGCGGTTCCCAGCTTCGTTTTCCTCCGTGGTTCGGGCTGCCGGGAAAGTGGTTTTAAGCACGAGAATCTGGACATTAGTCTTGACAGAAATACAGATGTTCAATACCCGTCAGGCAATCGAACAAGCCTGCATTATGGGAGGAACGAGCGGTATGGCTTCCAATGTTTCGTTGACGGGCCTTGCCCGCGATCTCGAGGAACGCGCCAAGTCGGGCAAGCCTATCCGTATCGGCCTGATCGGCTCGGGCGAGATGGGAACCGACATCGTCACTCGTGTCGCCCATATGTCGGGCATCGAGATCGGCGCCATTTCCGAACTGAACCTGCCTGCCGCCAGCAAGGCCGTCGATATCGCCTTTCAGGAAACCGGGCACGCGCGCGAAGTCTCGAGCGCGTCCGCGATGACGGCGGCGATGGAAGCCGGCAAGGTCGCGGTGACCAACGACGCCAATCTGGTCATCAACAACGATCTGATCGACGTCGTCATCGACGCCACCGGGGTTCCCGCCGTCGGCGCCGAGATCGGGCTGCGCGCCATGGAACATGGCAAGCATCTGGTGATGATGAATGTCGAGGCCGACGTCACCATCGGCGCCTATCTGAAGAGCGAGGCCGACCGGCTCGGCGTCACCTATTCGCTGGGCGCCGGCGACGAGCCGTCCTCCTGCATGGAACTCATCGAATTCGTTTCGGCCATGGGCCATCCGATCGTTGCCGCAGGCAAGGGCAAGAACAATCCGCTCAACATCGACGCCATTCCCCCCGACTATGAGGAGGAAGCCAAGCGCCGGCACATGAATGTGCGGATGCTGGTCGAATTCGTCGACGGCTCCAAGACCATGGTCGAGATGGCGACAATCGCCAATGCCACCGGCCTGATTCCAGACAAGGCCGGCATGCATGGCCCGGCGGCGACGCTTGGCGAACTGTCCAAGGTGCTGGTGCCGCAGAAGGATGGCGGCGTGCTGTCGAGGGTCGGCGTCGTCGACTATTCGATCGGCAAGGGTGTCGCGCCCGGCGTCTTCGTCGTTGCCGATATGTCGCATCCGCGCATCTCCGAGCGCATGGAAGATTTGAAGATGGGCAAGGGCCCGTATTTCACTTTCCATCGTCCCTATCACCTGACCTCGCTCGAAGTGCCGCTGACCTGCGCGCGCGTCGTGCTCTACGGCAAGGCCGACATGGTGCCGCTGGCCAAACCGGTGGCCGAAGTCGCCGCCGTGGCCAAGAAGGACATGAAGCCCGGCGAGAAGCTCGATGCGATCGGCGAATATTGCTATCGTGCCTGGATCATGACGACGCCTGAGGCGCGCGCCGCCAAGGCCATTCCCTGCGGCCTGCTGCAGGGCGGCTCGGTCACCGCGCCGATCAAGAAGGGCGAGCTCATAACCTACGCGAATGCAGCGCCCGCGGCGGGCTCCAAGATCGCCGAACTGCGCGCCCGCCAGGACAAGCTCGTCTATGGGTCCGTGGGAGCGTGATCATGGCCACAGCCAGCAAAGCCGTCACTGACAGTCGCGCCAATCTGCCCTTCGTCTACCGCCACTACAGCGCCGAGCAGCTCAGGGAGGTGCTCCATAAGATGTACCTGATCCGCCGCTTCGAAGAGGGCGCGGAGGAGTGCTACACGCGCGGTCTCATCCACGGCACCATGCATTTGTCGATCGGCCAGGAAGCCAGCGCCATGGGCATCTGCATGCCGCTTGCCGAGGATGACCAGATCACCTCGACGCATCGCGGTCATGGCCACTGCATAGCCAAGGGTGCCGAGGTCAAGCGCATGTTCGCCGAGTTCTTCGGCAAGACCACAGGCTATTGCAAGGGCCGTGGCGGCTCGATGCACATCGCCGATGTCGGCAAGGGCAATCTCGGCGCCAATGGCATCGTCGGTGGCGGCATCCCGATCGCCGTCGGGGCGGCATTGTCCTCCAAGATGATGAAGACCGGCAAGGTCGTGGTCTCCTTCTTCGGCGATGGCGCCAACAATGAAGGCGCTTTCCACGAGGCGCTCAACATGGCGGCGGTCTGGAAGCTGCCTGTCATTTTCGTCTGCGAGAACAATGGCTATGGCATGTCGACATCGACGGCCCGCTCGACCGCGGTCAAGAACATCGCCGAGCGCGCCGCCGCCTATTCGATGCCGGGTGTCATCGTCAACGGCAACATCTTCTCCGAGGTCGCTGAGGCGTCTCATCAGGCTATCGCCCGAGCCCGCGCCGGCGAGGGGCCGACGCTGATCGAGTCCAAGACCTACCGCCATCGCGGCCATTCCAAGAGCGACCGCAACCGCTATCGCACCAAGGAAGAGATCGAGGACTGGATGTCGAACCGCGATCCGATCACTCTGTTCGAAAGCGAGCTCAGGGAATTCGGCTTCATCGACGACAAGGGCATCGAGGCCATTCGCGATGCCGTGGCGCAAGAGATCGCCGAGGGCATCGAGTTCGCCAATGCGAGCCCATCGCCCGATATCAGCGAGACCGGAAATTACGTGTATACGGAGCAGGCGTGATGGACGCGATGGTGCGTGAACTGAGCTACGCCCAAGCGATCCAGGAAGCCATGGCGATCGCCATGGACATGGACGAACGCGTTTTCCTGATGGGCGAGGATATCGGTGTCTATGGCGGCGCCTTCCAGGTCACCGGCGACCTGGTCGAACGTTACGGCGCTGACCGCGTCATCGACACACCGATTTCGGAACTGGGTGGCGCGGGCGTTGCGGTGGGCGCTGCTCTCACCGGCATGCGGCCGATCTTCGAGTTCCAGTTTTCCGATTTCGCCACGCTTGCCATGGAGCAGATCGTCAACCAGGCGGCCAAGATGCGCTTCATGCTGGGCGGCGAGGTTTCGGTTCCCGTGGTGATGCGCTTTCCCGCCGGTTCCGGGACTGGTGCGGCGGCTCAGCACAGCCAGAGCCTCGAGGCCTGGCTCGGCCATGTGCCGGGTCTGAAAGTCATCCAGCCGGCGACGCCCTATGATGCCAAGGGTATGCTTTTGGCGGCGGTCGCCGATCCCGATCCAGTCATGATCTTCGAGCACAAGCTGCTCTACAAGATGAAGGGACCGGTGCCCGAAGGCTATTACACCGTGCCGATCGGCAAGGCCGATATCCGCCGCGAGGGCCGGGATCTGACCATCGTCGCCACCTCGATCATGGTGCAGAAGGCGCTCGACGCAGCTGCCGCGCTGGAGAACGAAGGCATCGACGTCGAAGTCGTCGATCTCCGGACCATCCGGCCGATGGACAAGCAGACCGTCATCGACAGCGTCAAGAAGACGTCGCGGCTGCTATGCGTCTACGAAGCGGTCAAGACGCTGGGCATCGGCGCCGAAGTCAGTGCCATGATCGCCGAGAGCGAGGCTTTCGATTATCTCGATGCGCCGATCGTGCGGCTGGGCGGCGCCGAAACGCCGATCCCCTACAATCCGGAACTTGAGAAAGCGACGGTGCCGCAGGTTCCCGACATCATCACCGCCGCGCGCGACCTCGTGAAAGGGGTTCGCTGAGAAATGCCGACCGAAGTCATTCTTCCCAAGGTCGACATGGACATGGCGACCGGACAGATCTCGCGCTGGTTCGCCGAGGAGGGCGCGCACGTCAAGAAGGGCGATGTGCTGTTCGAGATCGAGACCGACAAGGCGGCGATGGAGATCGACGCGCCGGCCAGCGGCGTCCTGCGCGATGTCAGCGGCAAGGAAGGTGTCGATATTGCGGTCGGCGCTGCCGTCGCGTGGATTTATGCTGACGATGAGGCTTATGGGGCTGATGTCGCTGCGACAAAGCAGGACAAAGCGCCAATCTCCCCACCCGTGGGGGAGATGTCGGCGAAGCCGACAGAGGGGGGCACTGCCCCGCCAACGTCGCATGCTGTCACGCCCCCCTCTGCCCTGCCCTCTTTGCCGCCACTTGGCATCTCCCCCACAAGGGGGGAGATTGGCCAATCGCCATCGGCCGGCCGTGCAACACCGCTTGCCCGACGCTTGGCCCGCGAGGCGGGTCTTGCCCTTGCCAGCATTGCCGGCACCGGCCCGCATGGCCGGGTGGTGAAGGCGGATGTCGACGCGGCGATTGCCGGTGGAGGTGCTGCCCAGGCGGCGCCTGCCGCCAAGGCTCCTGCTGGCGCTCCTGCGCCTGCGGTGAAGGCAATGTCGGACGAACAGGTGCTGAAACTGTTCGAACAGGGCTCCTACGACCTCGTCCCGCATGACAATATGCGCAAGACCATTGCGCGGCGGCTGGTCGAGGCCAAGACCACCATCCCGCATTTCTACCTGACGCTCGACTGCGAGCTCGATGCGCTGCTGGCGCTGCGCACGCAGATCAACACCGCAGCCCCGGTGAAGAAGACCGATAAGGGCGATGCGCCCGCCTACAAGCTGTCGGTCAACGACATGGTCATCAAGGCGATGGCCATGGCGCTGAAGGCAGTGCCGGATGCCAATGCCTCATGGACCGAAAGCGCCATGGTCAAGCACAAGCATGCCGATGTCGGCGTCGCCGTGTCGATCCCGGGCGGNCCGATCATTCGGCATGCCGACGAAAAGACGCTGTCCACCATCTCCAACGAGATGAAGGATCTGGCCAGCCGGGCGCGCAGCCGCAAGCTGAAGCCGGAAGAGTATCAGGGCGGCACCACGGCGGTGTCCAACCTCGGCATGTTCGGCATCAAGGACTTTGCCGCCGTCATCAACCCGCCGCATGCGACCATCCTGGCCGTTGGTGTCGGCGAGGAGCGGGCAGTGGTCAAGAACGGCGAGATCAGAATAGCCACCGTGATGTCGGTGACGCTGTCGACCGACCATCGCGCCGTCGACGGCGCGCTGGGTGCCGAACTGCTGGTCGCCTTCAAGAACCTCCTTGAAAATCCGATGGGCCTGCTGGTCTGATCCACCAAGCAGAAGCCGGCGCCGAATGATGCGCCGGCTTAAAACAGAAACGACTTGTCAGGCGCCGACCCTTGACCCATGTTCTATCTGGATTGCGATCCAGGGAGGCCAAATATGCCTGCATTCGACCCATCTGACGTCAAAACCCTGTTCGGCAAGGTCATGGGCGCGTCGCCATCCGATATCAAGCTGGTGGCGCAGCGCCTGCACGACCACGCCTTCGAGCCGCGCATGTCGGCGGAGGAGACCAGGCAGCTTGTCGCCAGCCTCGGCTATGACAGCCTGGACGCGTTCTGCGCCGATATCGGCCTGCCCACGCATATCGCCGAGCGCTGGAGCCGTTTTGGTGTTTCCGGCGAGATGAAGCAGGTTTTCACGCTGTTGGCGGCGCAGCGCAAGCGGGTGGCCGAGGCGATCGCCGAATTCGAATCCATGACCCATGTCGGTGTCGAGGATTTTTTGCGCGAGCGCGGGCTCATTTAGCGGGAAACACGGGTAGCGGGAAACACCGGGGCCAGTCGAACCGGCTCAGCCGCCCTTGGCAAGCAGCGCCGTGGCGGTATCGCTGTCGGTGATCAGCACGTTGGTGTCGACGGCTTTCAGCGCGGCGAGGATCGCCGCGACCTTGCGCTTGCCGCCCGCGGCGAGAACCACATTCGGCACGTTGCTGACCACATCGAGATCGATGGCCATGACGCGGCTGTTGACCTCGTGGTCGACCAGCCCGCCGGCGGCATCGACAAAATAGCACAGCATGTTGGCGACCGCGCCCTTCGCTTTCAGCGGAGCGATCAGCGATGAGGGCACGATGCCGTGCCGGAAGATGGTGGCGTCCGGCGACATGTCGCCGACGGTGAGCAGCGCGATGTCGGCGGCGGCCGCGCGTTGGCGTACATCCTGCAGGGTCGGCTGCGCCCAGAGGAGATCGCGCAGCGAGGAATTGTCGACCGTCACCGGCGCGGTGATCTGATAGCTGTCGACCTCGAAGACGTCTGCGACCTTGGCAGCAACGATGGATGGATTGATCCATTGCGAGTGCGGCAGGCTGCCGACAAGCGCCACCACGCAGGCACGCTTCAATTGCCGGCGGGCAAGGAAGCCGAGGCTGGCATGCAGGGTCGCGCCGCCACCGATCGCCAGCGTCATGCCGTCCTGCATCTGCTCGCCGAGATAGGCCGCGACGGCATGGCCGATGGCCTTCTCCAGATGGTCATGCGCCGAAGGTGTCGGGATGACGACGGCGGCGTTCAGACCCCAGCGCTTTTCCAGTTCCCGCTCGAGCGCCACCTGCCCGGCGGTCGGTGCGTTGATCATGGTGACGACAATGCCCTCGGCGGTGCAGGAGGCCAGCGTACGCATGACCTTCACCCTGGAGACATCGAGCTTTTCGGCGATCTGTTCCTGGGTAAAACCTTCGACATAGTAGAGCCATGCCGTCTTGACGGTAAGGTCCGACGAGACCATCGGCAGGCGAGCCTGTCTGGGTTTTTCCGTGGTCATCGGTTCCTGTCCCTCATGAGCCGTGGCCTGATCGGTGCTCATCAAGGAAACACCGGCCGGATGTCAATTGATGCCGATCGCAGGCGCGTCGATTGTCGCACAGTTTTGTTCATTTGTAATTGACATCGTACATATGAACATATTTTGTGGGTTTCACGCGCTGTGTCATCCACCAGTCATATGCGCCGTGCAGGGAGGAAGAGACGGGGAGCCGGCCAGAGCCGGACCGGTCATGCACAGAAAGACAGGAGGTCTCATTGAAGACGCACTTCATCAAGCTGCTGGCCAGCCAGCTGGCGCTCGCGGCAACTTTGTTTGCCGGCGTGGCAAACGCCGAAACACTGACTCTCTACACGTCCCAGCCGGAAGCCGACGCGGCCAAGACCGTGGATGCCTTCAAGAAGGCGCAGCCGGGTATCGATGTGAATATCTATCGCTCGGGAACGAGCGACATCCTGACCAAGATGGCAGCCGAGTTTGCCGCCGGCAGCCCGCAGCCCGATGTGCTTTTGATCGCTGACGCGGTCAGCATGGAGCTGTTGAAGAAGGACGACCGGCTGCTGCCCTATCCCGAGGCAAAGCTCGACGGCATCGAAGCGGATGCCTATGATGCCGACAAGACCTATTTCGGCAGCAAGCTGATCACCACCGGCATCGTCTACAACACCGCGGCGAAGGTTCCCCGGTCGAATTCGTGTTCCCCTCGGAAGGTGTGCCGGCAGTGACCGAACCGGTCGCCATCATGAAGACCGCCAGGAATGTCGATGGCGCCAAGAAGTTCGTCGACTTCATTCTTTCCGATGACGGCCAGAAGCTGGCGCTTTCGATGGGCTATCTGCCGGCGCGTGCCTCGGTCGGCCGCCCCGAATGGCTGCCGGAAGGCGTCAAGGTCAAGGTGATGTCGTTCGACACCAAGGCAATCGTCGCCAAGACCGACGCCGACAAGGCGAAGTTCTCGGAACTGTTCGGCGGCTGAGCCGGCAATCCAGTCGGCGTGCCCCTAGCGGCATGCCGACTGCGAAATCCGAGCGCATCGGCTGATCAATCCCAGGAAAAGCAATCATGTCAACACGGATCAGGGAAAGCCGGGGCCAGGAAATGGTCCTGACGGCGGCGGTGGCCATCGTCATCGTCCTGCTTTCGCTGCTGCCGATGCTGCGCCTGATCAAGGAAATCGTGGCACCCGGCGGCACGCTGTCGACCGTCGCGATAAAGGCGGGGCTCGCCAGTCCGGCGACCTGGATCGCCACCTGGCACACACTGGTCGTCGGTATCGGCGGCACCCTGCTTGCGGTGCTGTCGGGAACGCTGGTGGCAGTGCTCGTTACGCTGACCGATATCCGCGCTCGCAGCGCCATGGTGCTCTGTTACGTCATGCCCCTGATGATCGCGCCGCAGGTGACGGCGCTGGCCTGGCTGCAATTGTTCGGCCCGGCAAGCCCGTTCCTCAAGCTGTTCGGGGCGGCACCGCCGCTCGGGACCAGGAACCCGCTCTATTCGACATCGGGCATCATCCTGCTGCTCGGCGTGCAGTATGGCCCGCTGGTCTTCCTGCTGGTGCGCGCCGGCCTGCGCAAGCTGCCGCGCGAACTGATCGAAGCGGCGCGGGCGGGCGGTGCCGGCTGGTTCACCATGCTGGTCACCATCGTGCTGCCGTTGATGACGCCCTCGATCATGGCCGCCGCCGCACTCGCCTTCGTCTCCTGCGTCGGCAATTTCGGCATTCCGGCCTTTCTAGGCATTCCCGCCAACTATCTCGTGCTGCCGACGCTGATCTATCAGAAGCTGGCCGGCGGCGGCCCCGCCGTGCTCGGCGAAACCGCATTCCTGTCGGTGCTGATCGGTATCATCGCCATGGCGGGCATCCTTGCCCAGGAGATCATGAGCCGCCGCCGGGACTATCGCATCAGCTCCACGTCGCTGGCGGCTGAGCCATACGAACTCGGCCGATGGCGGCCGGCCGTGCAGGCCGGCATGTGGCTGCTGATCATCGTGGTGCTGTTCCTGCCGCTGTTCGGGCTGGTTCTGACATCGCTGGTGCCGGGCTACGGCATCGCGCTCACCGCCAAGACGGCAACCTTCGACAATTATCGCTTCGTGCTGTTCGAGCATGATGCCGCCAGCCGTGCCTTCTTCAACAGCTTCTGGCTGTCGATCGCGGCTGCGTTCTTCGCGGTCCTGGTCGCCGTGCCGATCGGCTATCTGATCGCCTGGGGCAAGCAGCGCTGGGTGCGGCTGCTCAATCTGTCGGTGGAACTGCCCTATGCTCTGCCCGGTGTGGTGCTGGCGATCGCCTCGCTGCTCATGTTCCTGCGGCCGATCCCGCTGACCGGCATCCAGCTCTACAACACGGTCTGGATCATCCTCTACGCCTATCTCGCCCGCTTCCTGGTGCTGGCGCTGCGGCCAACCATCAGCGGCTATCACCAGATCGACCGGGCGCTGGAGGAAGCGGCGCAAGTGGCAGGCGCCGGGCTGTTCACCCGCATGCGCACGATCATCTTTCCCTTGGTGGCACCGGCGGCGATCGCCGGTGGCCTGCTGATCTTCATGACGGCCTTAAGCGAACTTACCGTTTCGGCACTGCTGTGGTCGTCGGGCTCAGAAACGATCGGCGTGGTGATGTTCTCCTTCGAGCAGGGCGGCGATTCCAACTATGCGGCGGCGATGTCCGTCATCACCGTGGCGGTCACTTTCGTGCTAATGCTGGTGACCAATCTGCTTGCCCCCTACCTTCCGACCGGAGTGCTGCCATGGCGCGATTGAGCCTGGACAATGTGACCAAGAGCTTCGCCAATTTCGATGCCGTCAAGGACGTGTCGATCGACGTCGCCGACGGCGAGTTCCTGGCAGTGCTCGGCCCTTCCGGCTGCGGCAAGACGACGTTGCTGAGGCTCGTCGCCGGATTCGAGAAAGTGACGTCGGGCGAAATCCGCATCGGCAGCGAGGTCGTGTCGGGCAAGGGCGGCAGCGTCGCGCCGGAAAAGCGGCGCGTCGGCATCGTCTTCCAGAACTATGCGCTGTGGCCGCATATGACGGTGGCCGAGAACATCGGCTATTCGCTGAAGGTGGCGAAGCTCGACAAGGCCGTCGCCCGCCGGAAGGTTGAAGACGCACTGGCCCTTGTCAATCTGCAAGGGCTGGGCGAGCGTCGGCCGGCCAATCTTTCCGGCGGCCAGCGCCAGCGCGTGGCGCTGGCGCGCTGCCTTGTCGCCGCGCCCTCGCTAGTGCTGTTCGATGAGCCGCTCGCCAATCTCGACGTGCATCTGAGGGCATCGATGGAGGACGAGTTCGCATCCTTCCACAAGCGCACCGGCACCACTATCGTCTACATCACCCATGATCAGGCCGAGGCGATGGCATTGGCCGACCGCATCGCGGTGATGGATGGCGGGCGCCTTGCCCAGCTGGCGACGCCGCGCGAGCTCTATCATGAGCCGGCAAATGAAATGGTCGCATCCTTCATTTCGCAAGGCATTTTGCTGCCCGCCGACGTGCTGAGCGCGGAGCAGGCGGGCCACTGCAAGGTCCGGGTTCTCGGGACTGAACTGATTGTCCGCTGCCGGCCAGGCGAGCGGCCGCGCGCTGGCGCCAAGATCTGCTGCCGGTCAGCCGATCTCGACGTTTCGCCGGATGGCCCCGGCTTCGATGGCCTGGTCAAGCGGGTGATCTATCAGGGTGGCTCGGCGCGTATCGAATTCACGCCTTCGACCAGTCCCGACATCACCTTGCACTTCGAACAGCCCGACCCAGTCATGCTGGAAAGCGGGTCCCGGGCGCGTCTGCGCATAAGGTCCGGCTGGCTGATCCCGGCGGTGGGGGCGGCATCGTGATGATGCTCGACCTACTCGGCGGCTTTGGCGAAAAGGGCCGCACCAGTCTTGCTGTCAGCAGCGGCAAGGATCGCATCCTGCTCGACGTCGGCATCAAGGTCGGCGCCTCGGGGGCGGACTACTATCCGGCGCTGAACGGGTCGGCCGCCGACATCGATGCGCTGTTCGTCTCGCATGCCCATGAGGATCATGTCGGCGCGCTGAGCTGGCTGCTGTCGCGCGGCTATGCCGGCCCGATCTTCATGACGGCGGAGACCCGCAATGAGGCGCCCGCCACGCTCGCCGGCTATGCTGAGCCCGAGGATTTCAGACGGTTCCCTTTTCCCGAAGACCGCATCGAATTGTTCGAACCCGGCGATACGCTGAAGAGCGGAAATCTCACGATCCGGACGGGACGCTCCGGGCATGTGGTGGGCGGCGTCTGGTTTGCCGTGGACGATGGCGAGAGCCGCGTCGCCTATTCGGCCGATGTGGTGCCGGACAGCAATGTCTTCGTCATGGACGCGATCCCGCACTGCGACCTGCTTGTCCTCGATGCTTCCTATGGCGCCGATCCGGTGCCGGGGGCGGCGCGGGCGCTCGAAATATCGCAGTGGGTTGCGACGCATTCGGGCGGGTGTCTTTTGCCGACGCCGCTCTCGGGTCGGTCGCTGGAGCTGATCGCGGCCTTGCCGGGGCCGTTCGCCATCCATGCCGGCATGCGTTCGTCGCTGGAAGCGCAGATCGGCGCCACCGCATCCCTGTTGCCAGGTGTCTCAGAACTCTTGCTTCGCCGCCTGCAAGACGCAGCCGACTGGACCGATGCCGATCCCCTGCCGCCAATGCCGTTGCTGGCGGATGACGGTATGGGTGAGGCCGGCCCGTCGTCGCGCCTCTTGCCGCGTGCCGACCATTCCGGTTTTCCGGTGCTGCTTACCGGCCATCTGCCGTCAGGTTCGCCGGGCGATCTGTTGCACAAGGCCGGCCGGGCGGACTGGGTGCGCATGCCGACCCATCCGACGCTGTCGGGCAATGTCGACATCTGGGAGAAGGCCGGGCGTCCCGCAGCACTCGGTCATTCCTGCACGCCGGACCTTCTCGGCGATCTGCAAACCCACATCCCGTCGTTGCGCACGCAATGCCGCACCGGCCAGCGCATAGTGGTGTCGGAGGCGAAAAAACGATGAGAATTCTGATCTGCAACGACGACGGCATCGAAGCGCCGGGGCTTGCCCGTCTGGTCAATGCGGCCGGCGGGTTGAGCGACGATGTCTGGGTGGTCGCGCCCGACGGCAAGCGCACTGCTGCCGGCTCGTCATTGACGATTGCCAGGCCGTTGACCATGGGGCGCGTCAAGCCGAACTGGTACTCCTGTTCCGGCACCCCGGCCGATTGCGTGGTAAGCGCCATGACCTGGCTGTTCGCCGATTCCGACAAACCGGGCCTTGTGCTGTCGGGCGTCAACGATGGCCGCAACGTTGCCGAGGACCTTGCCTATTCCGGCACGCTCGGCATTGCGCGGGAGGCGACGTTTTGGGGCGTTCCAGCCATCGGCTTCTCACGCGTGAAAAATCCTGATTTCACCGATGGCGACGACCAATGGCTTGGCGCGCTGATCGCTTCATTGTGGCAATCGCGCGCCGACTGGGCCGCTGAGGGGCATTGGCTGAGCATCAACCTGCCGACCTTGCTGCCGGCCGAAATCCGGCAGCCGCGCATCGGCCGCGACAAGATCGCCCGCAAGGCCGAGATCGTGGAAAGCGACGGCGAACGCACGGTCATCACCGTGCCGCGCGGGCGCGCTCATGCAAGTGAGCCGGGTGACGAAAACGAGGCGATCGATGCCGGCTTTATCAGCATCAACCGGCTGAACTGGTTTGGCGAGACACGGCTGGACGAACGGTTTCTGGACAGGATCCCGCGCCAGCGGCAAACTGGCTGACCTGGGGTCTGCGCGTCGTCATCCGATCACCAACCTGTCAGCGGTTAAATCAAGCCAATCCACTACCTATGCTTGAAGCCGCCGCCATTTCATTCCACATCGGTGCGGATGAAGGGCGAAACAGGAGAACGGCGGCGGCATCTGCTGTGGGCTTTGCCCGCATCGCTGATCCTGCATGCACTCATCGCGGCGTTTCTGGTCTATGGCCTGCCGAGACCCGAGCAGCAGCCGGCTCAGCAGGAACAGCCCGTCAATGTCGCGATCGTGCCCCCGCCCGAAAAGCCCAAGCCGAAACCTGCTCCAAAGCCACCGGAGCCGACACCTGAAAAGAAGGCTGAAAAGCCGCCTGAACAAAAGCCGCCTCCGGAACCGCCGAAACCGCCAGACGACCAGGTTTTGAAGCGCGTTTTCCAGTACGGCCAGAAAGATACCGGGCCGGAGAAATCGCTCGACGGAAGCAGCGCTAAACCCAACACGCCGTCGCCGGCCAAGGATGAGGCGCCGAAGCCGCCTGTAGCACCGACACCCGCGCCGACCCAGCCCGCCCCGGCTGCAACGCCACAGCAGAAGGCAGAGCCCAGCAAGTCTGACGAGAAGCCAGCCACCGTTGCGCCGGACGAAAAGCCCGCGCAAAGCGAGGAGAAGCAGGCGACCGAGGACACCGACAAACAGCAGCCGGACAAACAGGAACCCGCACCGCAACCCGACGAAAAGCAAGCCGTCGTGACGCCAAAGCCATTGACGGCTGAGACCGGTGACAAGCCGGCGCCTCCAGCCTCGACCGAAAAGGCAAAGCCCAAAGCCAAACCTGCCAAGACAATGACGTTCAAACCCGCAAAAGCTTTCAAAGCGCCGAGCGGGAATGCTGGAAGGTCAAATCCCACCAACAACGCCCTTGCGGGATCACCGATCTATTCCGGCCTTCCTGGCGTCAGAAAGCTTTACTCGCAAGGGGCAACCGGCAATGCGTTCGCTACAAGCTCCATGGAGAATGTGCCGCGCGGTCAGCGCGTGGCCACCCTTTGCGGCAACGTTCTGAGCCGGGAATTGCAAACTGCCGACTATACGGTCAAATGGGTGCCAACCATCACGCTGGACAAAGGCAATGTTCTCAATCCTCCGCAGGCCGCCTTCAGCACCAGAAACGCCTGGTATAACCTAAATTTCCGATGCGAAGTCGACGCCGATGCGACCAAGGTCCTGTCCTTCAACTTCCGTGTGGGCTCATTGGTGCCGCCTGGCGAATGGGCCAGCCGTGGATTCACAAAGTATCGCCTAAACTAGGCCGGCACACCAAACCTAGCCAATTGCCGGCTAACTTCTTGCCAGTCGGCGCAGACGAAATCGGCACCGGCAGCTGTCAGCCGCGCGGCGTGCTCGGCATAGGTATGGCCGCCGCCGGTGTAGCCGATCGCCGTCATGCCGGCGGCGACAGCGCCCTGGATGCCGAAGGGCGAGTCCTCGATGACGATGCAGTCAACGGGATTGGCGCCGATCTTGTCCGCCGCGAAGAGGAAGATGTCCGGCGCGGGCTTGCCGTTCTTGACCATCGAGGAGCTGTAGATCGCGTCGCCGAAGAAACGCGCCAGCCCGGTCACGGCAAGGCTGTGGTTTATGCGCTCGACGGAGGAGGACGAGGCGACACAGCGGTCGCCCGCAAGCGTCGCGAGAAACGCAGTGATTCCCGGTGTCGGCTTCAATTCCTGCGAGAACAGCACCTTGGTCTCGGCCCAGATGTCGCCGTCCGCCGCCGCCGGAAATTGGTGCCCGGTCAATTCCTTGATCCTGGCGATGATATCGGACTGCTTCATGCCGACGCATTGGGCGATGATGCTGGTGTTGACACCGGGCATGCCGTGCTTTTCGTAGACGCGCTCATAGGCGCGGGCGGCCAGCGGCTCGCTGTCGACAAGAACGCCGTCGCAATCGAAAATAATAGGCCTTGGTCGCGCCACGCGTTTCCCTCTCGAGTCAATTTTCGCACATCGCTATCGGCAAAAAGTCAAATGTTCAATAGCGCGTGCGTTTTGGGGGCGCGAAGAGCGGGCTCAAAGCTGGCGCAACGCATCGCTCGCACGGGAAGACCCGAGCGCCCGTTGCATGGCTTGCCGGGACTGCGCGCGATCTGGGGTGATCCAGTTCGGTTCGGCGCCGAGAAAGCGGTCGAGGAAAGCCACCGCATAGGCCGGCATCTCGGTCACATTCTCGCGATAGGACCACCATGTGCGCAAATCGTCGGCGCATTTGTCGATGCCGGGTGCCGTGCCGAATTCCTGCTCGTGGATCGCCGAAATCACCGAGACGCAGTAGTTGGTGTAGAGGAAACCCTCCGGCCAGAAGCGGACGATTTCCAGCGTGCCGGCGTTCGTTTCCGTCTCGATCAGTTGGGTGAGGCCGGATATTTCTTTTGCCGGCGCCTGTTTTATCAACTCGCGCAGCACGAGGCCGGCGGCAAAGACGATGAAGTCGGCGCGGTCGATCGCGGCGAAGCGCTTCTGCGCTTCCATGATCTCGACCCAGTCGAGAAAGGCTCTGGTGAGCTTGGCCTCGTCGATCTCGAAGCGCACGCCGAACGTGTCCGAGACCACCTTGGCGCTGCCGCGAAAGGTGGCGCGGAACCAGCGCAGCTGCCGCAGCCGATGGCGAAGATCCGGCATCAAGGCCAGCTCGTCCCTGAAGGGCAGCTCCATGTTCCTCGTATCCTGTTTCCCGGTCAGCCTAGCACAACAGCGCCACGGCCGAAATCGGTCAGCGCCCTTGTAGATGACCGCAGCCGAGGCCAATATCATACATATTGACATTCTCGGAAACAAATGTTCTCACTTTGCTGTTGTCACGCGCCGGTCCAAGGTGCGGTTCAACTGAGGCTTCGGGAGGAGAACCGAATGGCGATTTGGCAGTGGGGACTGCTTCTGCTGGTTATCGTGTGGGCGCTGCAGTCGCTCGGCGTCTGGCTGCAGATGCGGCACTATTCGGATGTCTTCAGGGGCGTCACCGACCAGTACAAGGATGGCTTCGTCGGAGCCGGCAATTTTCGCGGCCGGTTGGCCAAGGGCACCATCGCGCTCGTCGTGGTGACGCCTGATCTGGTCGTGCGCCGCCTGATGGTGATGAGCGGCCGTTCCGTCTTCACCAAATTCAAAAGACATGAAGAATTCGAGGGTGTTCCCCTCGATAAACTCCGGTCCAACCCTGCAATCATGGGGGAGGGGGAACCCGGTGTGGCCGAGGCCGTGAAACGGGCGATCGAGCAGATCGACAAGACACGGTCGGAGCCGGGGAAGAAGCCGGGCCTGTCCGGCTTGAACATAGCAAGGGCTTAGGGCCGCAGGATTTCGGGCTCTAAATCAAAGGGATAGAGGACGCCGCGCACCGACTGGGATCAACCGGCGGGTGGCATAAGGAGGAGAAATGTCTGTATTTTCGTTGTTGGCGCAGCATGCCGACATGGCCGTGCACAATCTGCATGTCGCAGGTGCCATGGTCTCGGATGCCGCATTGCATGGCAAGCTCGCAGTCGAGCATGCCTCCGACCATCTCGTTGTCCTCGCACAAGCGGACAGCGGACCGATCACCGTCGATCAGTTCAAGGAAAAGCTGAAGGACGTCCAGCAGGAAGAGCAGCTCGGCTGGCTGACCGCCATCGGCAAGTACTTCATCGGCATCTTCCAGAAGGGCGGCGAGGTCTTCGCCGGCTTCGTCACCGGCATCATCCCGACGCTGGTGGTGCTGATGACGGCCTTCTACGCCGTCACCGAACTGGTCGGCGAAGAGCGCGTGCATGGCCTGGCGCGCGGCGCCGGCCGGATCGCGCTGACGCGCTACACGCTGTTGCCGCTGCTGGCGGTGTTCTTCCTCACCAATCCGATGGCCTATACGTTCGGATCGTTCCTGGAAGAAAAGCACAAGCCGGCCTTCTATGACGCGGCCGTGTCCTATGTGCACCCGCCGCTCGGCCTGTTCCCGCACATCAATCCCGGCGAGTATTTCGTCTGGGGCGGCATTCTCGTTGCGCTGCTGGAGCTGGAAAAGAAGGGCGTCGTCGTTGCCGGTTACCACGTCAAGGTGGCGATCTGGTACGCAATCGTCGGTCTCGTCGTCATCCTGCTCAAGGGCATGCTGACCGAACGCATCACCGCCATCATGGCACGCCGCCAGGGCGTCGAGCTGTAAGGGCGGGGAGGACATCATGGCCAAGACATATAAAGCCGTACGCATCTCCCGGGGCAAGACCGGTTGGGGTGGCCCGCTCGTGATCGAGCCGACCGAACAGCGCAGCAAGGTTGTTTCCGTCACCGGTGGTGGCATCCACCCGGTGGCACAGCTTATTGCCGACATGACCGGTGGCGAAGCCGTCGACGGCTTCAGGGCGCCGCCGATCGAAAGCGAGATGGCGGTGGTGGTCGTCGATTGCGGCGGCACCGCACGATGCGGCGTCTATCCGCGCAAGCGCATCCCGACCGTCAATCTGACGCCGGTCGGTCAATCGGGGCCGCTGGCCCAGTTCATCACCGAGGACATCTACGTTTCGGGCGTGAAGCCGGCCAACATCACAATGGCGGACGGATCCGAAACGGTCACGACTGCAGGGGGAGCAGCAGCGATGAGTTCAAGCAACAATGCGGCCGCGGCACCACAGCCGCTGCCGAGCGAGGGTGGGCTGATCGGCCTCATCAGCACGATCGGCCGGGTCATGGGACGTATCGTCGGCATCTTCTTCAATGCCGGCCGCCGCACCATCGACCAGGTCATCCGCAACGTGCTGCCGTTCATGGCCTTCGTGACCATGCTCATCGGTCTGATCCTGTATACCGGCATCGGCGATGTGCTGGCGCAGCCGATGGGTCCGCTGGCCAACAACATCGTCGGCCTGCTGATCATCTCGGCGATCTGCGGCCTGCCGTTCCTGTCGCCCATTCTCGGGCCAGGCGCTGTCATCGCGCAGGTCATCGGCGTCGCCATCATCGGCCCGCAGATCGCCAACGGCACGATTTCGCCGGCAATGGCACTGCCGGCGCTGTTTGCCTACAATACCCAGGTGGGCTGCGACTTCGTCCCCGTCGGCCTGGCGCTCGGTGAGGCCAAGCCGAAGACGATCGAAATCGGCGTTCCGGCGGTGCTCATCAGCCGCCAGATCATGGGGCCGGTCTCGGTGCTGATCGCCTGGGTCGTCAGCCTGATCGTGTTCTAAGGCAACTCTGGGAAAAGCGCATAATGCTTTCCCTTGGAAATTGCGTCAAAACAAAGAGTTAGAGCGGTTCACCGCTCTAGGGAAAGTTGAGAAAATGAGGTTCGCCATATGACGGTTCTGTTGAGAACACGGGTCACTGCCATCGGCCCCGAAGTGGCGGACCTTGCCGAAGGGGGCGTGGTCATCCTGTTTGCGGATGGCTCGCCGCCGGAGCTTGCCGAGGTTTCGGTGCTCCACAAGGCGGAGCAGGGACCAAGTGACGGAGCGCCCGCCAAGGGCGCTTCGATCACCCTCGGCCCGGTTGTCGCTGTTATCACAGCGGTCGGCTCCAGCGCGTGGAGCAAGGTGCTGGAAATGGGCCATGTCGTCATCTCGTTCAACGGCGCTACCGAGGCCGAGAGGCCGGGCGAGATCTGTGCGTCGCAAGTCGACCCGCAAGCGCTGGTGGCCGCCCTGAAGACCGGCGCAATCATCACCATCGCCGCCTGACAGCATTCGCGCCGTGGCCTATGTTGGGAGCGGCGCCCAAAACCAGAGTATTGCCATGGAACGCTCGACCATCGTCAGAGTGCATGAAGGTTTGCACGCCCGTCCCGCGACGCGGTTCGTGAAGCTCGCCAAGGGCTTCGAATCCGACGTCGAACTGGTCAAGGACGGCAAGGCGGTCAGCGCCAAGAGTTCGGTCAAGCTGATGCTGCTGGCGGTCAAGGAGAACCAGGAAGTCACGGTGCGGGCGAATGGCGCCGATGCCATCGAGGCACTCGAGGCGCTGATCGGCTATCTCGAGAATCCGCGGGCCGGCCTCGATGATGAAGCGGAGGCGCAGAGCCCGGCGAACGATGCCGGGCAGGAAGCGGCACCCGCGCCCGGATCCGTGCCGGCGGCACCTGACGGGGCAAACCGCCTGCGTGGCGTGGCCGCCAGCGAAGGTTTCGCCATCGGCCCGGCCTTTGCGCATTTTCCACCCGATATCGCCGGACAGGGCCGCGTGTTGCGGGCCGAGGAGATAGAAGGCGAGATCGACAGGTTCCGCACGGCCGTCGGCGCGGTCCAGGCCCGTATGGATAATGCGTTGGCGCAGGACAGCCTGTCGGCTGGAGACCGCGGCATCGTCGCCGCGCTCAGGGATATCGCCGCCGACGATAGCCTGACTGGTGAGGCCGAGGGCCTGATCAAGGGCGGCAATGACGCGGTCTCCGCCGTCATCACCGCTGCCTCCACCATTGCCGCCGAATTCAGCGCGGTCGACGATCACTATCTCAACGCGCGGGCGGATGACGTTCATGCGGTCGGGCGGCAGATCTGCCTCGTGTTGCTGGGCCAAGACGATGTCAGCCTCGAAAACATACCCGAAGGGGCTATCCTGATTGCCGATGACATCGGCGCCTGGGATCTGGCACGCGCGCCGCTGAAGCGTATCGGCGGCGTGGTGTGCGGCCATGGCGGCGCCACCTCGCACATCGCCATCATCGCGCGCTCGCACGGCATTCCGGCAGTGCTCGGCCTCGGCGGCCAGGTCAATGCCTTGCGCACCGCGCGAGACGTCGCGCTCGACGGCAATGCCGGCCATGTGATCATCGACCCCGACGAGGCGACCCGTGCCGATTTCGCCGGCCGCGTCGAAGCGGCGGCAAAGGAGCGCGCCGGCCTGACCATCTTCAAGACGGTGACGCCGAAGCTCGCCGACGGCAGGATCATCGAGGTCGCGGCCAATATCGGCTCACTCGAGGAAATCGAAGCGGCGCAAGAGGCTGGTGCCATGGGCATCGGCCTGTTCCGCACCGAGCTTTTGTTCATGCGCCATATGCATCTGCCCTCGGAAGACATGCAGGCCGAGACCTATGCGGCGCTGGCCAAGGCTTTTGCGCCTTATCCGGTCATTGTACGCACGCTCGACATCGGCGGTGACAAGCCGATTGCCGGCATCGAATTTCCCGACGAGGAAAACCCCTTCCTCGGCTGGCGCGGCATCCGCATGTGTCTCGACCGGCCCGACATCTTCAAGCGCCAACTGCGGGCGCTGCTGCGCGCAGCCGTGCACGGCAACATCAAGGTGATGCTGCCGATGGTGTCCGACCTCTCGGAGGTCAGGCAGACGCGCGTGCTGGTTGACGAATGCACGGCCGAGCTGAAAGCCGAAGGCGTGCCGCATGCGACCTTCGATCTCGGCGTAATGATCGAAACCCCGGCCGCCGTGCTGATCGCCCCGACGCTGGCCAAGGAGGTCGCTTTCTTCTCGATCGGCACCAACGATCTGACCCAGTACATCATGGCCGCGGACCGGCTCAATCCGACCGTCGCCAAGCTCAACGATGTCACCAATCCAGCCGTCATGTCGGCGATCGAAATGACGGCAAAAGCCGGCGTCGCCGCCGGTATCATGGTCGGCATGTGCGGTGAGGCGGCCGGCCGTCCGGATCTCATTGCGACATTTGTGAAGATGGGGCTGACCGAACTCTCGATGAGCCCGGCTTCCATCCAGCGCGCCAAGAAAGCGATCATGGCCATGGCCGCTGAAGGCTAGCCCAGGCCGGCCAACTACGGCAGATGGGCAAGCAAGGTGGCGAACACCGGTGTCAGTTCAGCGATCGGGTTTGCCTTGGCGCAGGCCTGAACGATGCGGTCGTGGCGAATATCCGCCGCCAGTATCGCGATCTCCAGCATATCCGGCTCCGGCGCGCCGTCCCTGCCGGCGGTCGCCAGGCCGCAGGCCAAAGCGAGCGGTGCCAGGCAGCTTACGTCAAGCGCGCTGCTGCCCACCACCGCCGGCGTTTCGGACATCGTTTCGGCAAAGCGGACCGGACGCTGGCCGAGGCACTCGACCAGCAGCGCCGAACAGGTGGCCGCGATTGCCTGCAGTCCGGCACCTGGCGCGGCCAACGCGGCCAGCAGATCGCCATGCCGCTTGCGCATCGTGGCATGGACGGCCGCGAAATCGGCTTCGTGGATGCGGGCATTGTCGATGTTCAGGCCGGCAAGAACCGCCTTGGTCAGATAATACATATCGCGCCGGAACAGGCGTTCGGCGTCCAGTTGGCGATCCTCGTTGCCGACCGGGAAATAGGTGCCGAGGCCCTTCACCGTCGTGCCGTCCACCTTGATCGGGCGCTCATGCGGGACGAAAGCTTCAGCGATCGACAGCGCTTCGTCGACGGCACTCGCGGCATGGCTGAGCAGGCCTTCGATGCCCTTGCCTGGAAACGGCGGCAGATGGCTGGTTGCTTCGCGCAGGATGCTGGCATCGCCGCTGCCGTCATGGCGGCTCTGGCGGATGATTTCGCGGACTTCCCGCAGCCGGTCCTTCAGATTGACGCGGACATCTTCGGAGATTTGTCGGAGCATCGCGGATCGCCTTGAAATTTGCTGCGGATAGCCGCCAACCGGGGCAGCCGCCACTCTCTACATTGTTCCTATCGATTGGTAGATCAATAGGCGATACTAGACCAGCATGCAGAATCGGCGGCAGCGCGCTCGTCCGTCGCCGCAGGGGGAGAGACAGACTTGGGCAGACGACGACAGGGCGAAAGCGAAGACGGTCGAGGCGAGGCAACCGAGCAGGTCGCCAGCGAAAGCCGGACGGATCGCCTCAGGATTCGCGCCGCCTGGATGTATTTCGTCGAACAGATGACGCAGAACGAGATCGCCGACGTGCTCGGCGTCGGTCGCGTCACCATCGTGCGCATGCTGGCGGATGCCCGGGCGCGCAACGAAGTGAAGATCACCATCGAGAGCGAATTGTCGGAAATCGTGCGGCTTGAGCGCGCGCTGGAGAAGACGTTCGGGCTGCAGCAGGCGCTGGTGGCGCCGCTTTCGGCACCCGATGCCGATCCGATACCAGCGATCAGCGCCAAGACCGGCAGTTTCCTGTCGGACACGATGAAGTCCGGGATGCGGGTCGGCGTCGGCTGGGGGCAGACGCTGTTCTCGAGCCTGCCCTTCATCAGCGCCAAGTCGCTCACCGATTTCAAGGTGATTTCGCTGCTTGGCGGTGTCGGCGTCGTGCGCCGGGTCAACCCAGCCGAGTTCGCCTGGCGCTTCGCTCAGATATTCCAGGGCGACGGCTATCTGATGCCGACACCAGCCGTCGTCGACAGCGTCGAGACCAAGATCGCACTGATCGAGCGCTGCGGCCTGCAGGAGATTTTCGAGATGGCCGACGTGCTCGATGCCGTTCTGCTGAGCGTCGGCGGGATCGCCTCGGCCACCACCTTCTCTCGTGGCGGCTTCCTCAAGGAGGCGGATCGGGAGGCCCTGCTTGCGCGTGGCGCCGTGGGTGACCTCCTGTTCCATTTCTTCGACCGCAACGGCGATCTGGTCGACCATCCCGTCAACAGCCACGTGATGTCGGTGGATGTCGACCGTCTGCGCAAGGCACCGATCCGTATCCTCACTTCCGGTGGCGAGGAGAAAACCGAAGCGCTGCTCGGCGCCATGACCCTCATTGCCCCAACCATCCTGATCACCGACGAGGAGAGCGCGCGGCGCATGCTGGAAGCGGTCAGCGGAAGCTGAAGCTGTCCGTGATGTAGTCCGGCCAGGCCTGCTGTTCGTCGAAAACAGCGGCGAGATCCGGTGTGTCCGCCAGTATTCCGCTCAGCACCAGCGCGGTGGCGATGCCGGTGCTGTTTCCGCCCGATATATCGTGTTCGACGCTGTCGCCGACACAGACCACGGTGCCACGGTCCGGCTCGCCGGCCAGCGCCAGCGCGGCGTCGAAAATCGCCTTGTCGGGCTTGCCGATTCGGGTAACGCTGCCGCCCAGGCTTTCATAGAGATCGGCCAGACGGCCGGCGCCGAAGCGAGGGCCAACGGCCGTCAGCATGATGATGTCGGGATTGGTGCAGAAACACGGCACCCGCCGCTCTGCGGCCGGCGCGAACAGCCTGCGATAATGGTCGAGGTCAAAGCGGTCACCCTCGCTGGCCGCGATCAGCACCAGTTCGGCCTCATCGCCGGACCCGGTCAGCACAAAAGGCAGGCCCTCGATCGCGGAGCGGTCAGCTTCACGGCTGATCAGCAGGCATTTTGTCCCTGGGCGCAGCTTCCCCGACGTCGCCATCTCCCTAAAGGATCGCCACGCCACCTCGCCGGAAGAAACGAAATGATCCCAGCTTCCCGCTTCGAAGCCGAGTTTTATGAGCCGGCTTTCATTGGGTCGTGCCCGCCTGCCGGAGTTCGAAACCAGCACCACGGTCTTGCCGGCGCGCTTCAGCGCCGACAGCGCTGCCACCGCGCCCGGATAGGGCCGTGTGCCGTCATGCAGCACGCCGAACTGGTCGAGCAGGAACACGTCGTAGCGCTCCGCCAGCGGCCCGATGCCGTCGAGACGTTCGATCGTTTTCGCGCTCATAGGAGTCCTGCCCGGCTTGCACCCATCAGCGCCAGCCGCGCCGTGCCGGCGGCGGCCTCGTCGGAAAGCGCGGGCAGGAAATCGACGCCGAGCCTGCGCCGCCGGATTGCCGTCCAGGCTGGGTTCGCCGCCCCGCCTCCGACGCTCCTGACCGATATCAGCGCGGGCGCGCCGAGTTCGGCAAGCCTGTCATAGCCGAGCGCTTCGATCGCGGCGATGCCTTCGAACATCGCTTTCAGATAATCGGCGTCGTCCGCCGGCCGGGGTGCAAGGCGAGGCGGCAGCGCCGGATCGGCGATCGGAAATCGTTCGCCCGTGGCGGGAAGCGGATAGTAATCGAGGCCGGTGTCGGTCTCCGGGTCGATTTTTGCGCTGAGTTCGATGATACGGGCGAGCGGAAAATGCTGAGCCAGCACCTTGCCGCCGGAATTCGACGCACCGCCTGCCAGCCAGGCGTTGCCGAGCCGGTGGCTGTAGATGCCGAAGCGCGGCGCCGAAATCGGCCGGTCGGACAGGATCTTGATGGTCAGCGAGGATCCCAGCGCGGTGACGCCGTCGCCGATCGCGGCAGCACCGGTCGCCAGGAACGAGGCGCAGCCATCCGTGGTTCCGGCGACGACGGCCACATCGCGCGGCAAGCCGAACAGTTCCCCGGCTTCCGCGGTGAGGGCGCCGGTGACTTCGCCCGGCTCGACCACGCGCGGCAGCAACTCCACGCGCATTCCGGTCGCGGCGATCCATTCCGGCCAGCGGCGGGCCTCGACATCATAGCCTGTCTTCAGGGCATTGTTCTCGTCGCTGACGTCGAAGCGGCCGGAGAAGTTTCCGGCAATCCAGTCGGCCTGATGCAGCACCGCCGCAATGCCCGGCAGATGCTGGAAGCGCAGGGCCTTGGCGAGGCCGGATGTCGCTCCGTGCGCTGCACTTGCAGCCGGCGCGGTGCGGTCGATCGCGGCCAGAATGTCGTCGTCATCGACCTTGTCGTTGTACATCAGCGGTTCGGCCAGCGGCCGCCCGGCGACGTCGACCGGCAGCAGCGTGCCGGAGGTGCCGTCGATGGCGATGGCGCGGACCGCCGTGCGGTCGATGCCGGAAAGCAGGTCCGTCAGCACCGCCTTGACCGCTTGCCACCATGCCGTGGGGGCTCGGTCATCGCGGCCAAACCTGTCGAGTGGAACGGCCGAATGCCCGGCTATGGAAAAATCCGGGCGCATGGCGACGGCGCGCGCACCTGATGTGCCTAGGTCGATGCCGATGACAAGTGGCATCATGTCCATGCTAGCCGCCAGCCGCGTTGAGCTTCTGGCGATATTGCTCGGCGTCCCAGTTGACCAGCTCGTCATTCTCGGAAGCGGTGAGATAGTTCAGCCGTGCGGCGACGTCGATGCGCGCCGTCACGTCGGCGAGGCAGCGTTGCATGGCATCGGCGCCGGCACTGGCGTCGCCGCGCATCAGCACGCCTGCGCCGGGAAACAGGATCGCCGCAGGCGACGTGTCCAGTCGTGCAATGACATCGGCCACCGCCTCGCCTGGTTTCGCCACGATGGAGCCCTGGCCGAGGAAGATGACGTGGTCCGGATAGAGGCTGCCGGCCTGCGCCATGCGGCGGCTCTCAGGGTCGAGCGCAACCGCATGCGCTTCGACATCGGCCGGCAATCTGTAGAAGCTGCCGCCGGCAAGCGCCGCCAAGGCATCGAGGTCGGGTGCGGCGGTCGCGCGCGCCGGCCGGGCCAGCAATGACCTGATACGGCGCAGCAGAAGCTCCGCCTCGGCGACGGTTTCGGCGGCGACGACCAGCCCGTGATTGCCAAGGATCAGCACGTCGACACCAGGCCGCAGTTTCTCGGCAATGCCGCGTGCAAGCGGCAGGCCCGGCCGGAAATAAGGCACATAGGCCCATTCGATGCCATCGAGCCGCCTGGCGACCTCGGCCTCGCCATCGGCCTGCACGGCAAGCGAGATGGTGTCGACGCAATGGACGTGAAGAACCACGCGCTGCGGCATCAGGGCGTGCACCGTGGTCTCGATCGACGGCCGCAGGCCGCGCGGGTTGAGCGCTGCAATGGTGAAACCCTGCGGCTGGTCGGCGGCGCGATCGCGCTGTTCGACGGCTCTCAGCAACGGCGCCATCGCCACCGGCACCATGATGTCATCGACCAGCGCGTCCTTCAGCCAGGTGCCGGAGGCCTTGATCCACAGCGTGTCGCCGGCTTTCAGCGAGGTGTTGCCGCCTGCCGCCTGGGTCAGATGCGGGCTCTGCCCGATGCTGGCCGAAAGCGCCCGTAAGGCCGCCAGCTCCTGCGCATCAGCTTGGGTCGCCATGGCGCTTTTCCTCCAACGGCTCGGCCGTGTCCTGCGCGAAATCCCGTTGCCGGGGTCGAATTGGCGCTGATATCGCAGATACGAGTGATCTACGTCAACAGTGATCTAGTATCATCAAAACCCGCTTGCAATCCGGCTAATGTTGAGTAAGTTGCGCCAACTGCCATGGAAATGGCATCCGGGAGGAAAGAATTGAGCGACTCCGGCCGCCAGCGTCAGATCGTCGAACTGCTGCGGGATCGTCCGTTCGCTTCGGTGCGCGAGCTGCAGGAACGGCTTGGCGTTTCGGCCGCGACGGTCAGGCGCGATATCGACAGGATCGACGAAGCCGGCGAAGCGCGGAAGGTCTATGGCGGCATCTCGGCGCTCGACGGCGCTTCCCAGGCCGGTGTCGCCTACGCCCGGCCCTATGACGAGAACCGCGACCTTGCGGTCGAGGCCAAGCGGCAGATCGCCGCTCTCGCGGCGACCATGGTGCGTGACGGCGACGCCGTCATCGTGCATGGCGGCTCGACCTGCTTCCATCTCGGGGTCAAGCTCGCCGAGCGCAACATCCGCCTCTACACCAACTCGATGCCGCTGGCGGCCTATCTCAGCGACCACGGCCATTGCAGCCTGACGGTTGCGGGCGGTGATCTGCATCGCGAACCCGGCATCATCCATTCGCTCACCCAGGCCGTGCCCTTCTACGCCTCCAAATTCTTTCTCGGCGCGCAAGGCCTTGGCCAGGAAGGCGTGATGGAATCGCACCCGCTGCTGGTACGCTCGATCTTCGATCTCAGCCTCTGCGCCGACCAGATCGTGGTGCTGGCCGATAGCCGCAAACTGTCGATCCACGCGCGCAATGTTGCGCTGCCGCTTTCCCGCATCGGCACGCTGGTCACCGACGACGGTCTCTCCGACGCCGATGCGCGCATGCTGGAGGACGCCGGCGTCATGGTGCGGATAGCCTCGGGAGCCATCCAGTGAAGGTGGCTGTCCTCGATTTCGGCAAGACCAATTCGAAGCTGTTCGTCTTCGGCCAGGACGGGCGCATTGTCGACGAGCGCCGGACCCAGCCGAAATGGGTGCGCCAAGGCGGCTTCAGCGTGCTCGACGAGGCGGCGCTCCACCATTGGGCGCTCAGCGCCGTTGCCGATGCGGTCGATGGTCATGGAGTGGAAGGGGTCATGGTCTCGGGCCATGGCTGCACCTTTGCCTTGGTCGACGAGGCGGCGCTGACGCATCCGATCCTCGATTACGAGCAAGAGCCGCCGGCCGAGATTGCCGCGCGGATCGATCGCCGCATTCCGGGCTTTGCCGAGACCTTCTCGCCGCGGTTGCCGCTGGGCTTCAACTACGGCCGCCACATGCTGTGGCTGCAGGAGGTCGAGCCCGACGCGTTCGCCGCGTCGAAATCGATCCTCGGCTATCCGCAATATTGGAGCTGGCGCCTTGGCGGACGGGCGGTCTCGGAAGTATCCTATCTCGGCTGCCATTCGCATTTGTGGGCGCCGCGCCGCCAAGATTTTTCCTCGCTGGTCGACGCGCAGGGCTGGCGTGACCGGATGCCTGCCTTCGAGCGCGCCGGCACCGTTATCGGCGAGCAGCGCCTCGGCGCTGCGGCAAGCCCGATCGCCATCCACAACGGCGTCCATGACTCGAATGCGGCGCTGCATGCCTATCGCCGGCAGGAGCTTGGCCCGGTCACCGTCGTTTCTACCGGCACCTGGGTCGTCGTGCTCAATCCGTCCTGTCCCCTCGACGCGCTCGACCGGGATCGCGACATGCTGGTCAATGTCGATGTCGGCGGCGGCCCAGTGCCGACCATCCGCTTCATGGGCGGGCGTGAATTCGCAACCATCAGCGCCGGCTGGCAAGGCGAGATCGCCGGCCCGGCGGTGCAGCGGGTGATCGATGCCGGCATCATGGCGCTGCCGAGCTTCGCGCCGGGCGGGCCGATGGCGGGGCATTCCGGCCGACTGGCGGGGCGCGCGCCCAATGTCGAGGAACGCGCGGCTACGGCGCTGCTCTACGTCGCGCTGATGGTCGATCTCTGCCTCGACCTCATCCATTCGAACAACACGGTGATCGTCGATGGCGGGCTGAATACGGGCGGTCTGCTCGCCGGACTGCTGGCGCAATTGCGTCCCGACCAGGCTTTCCTGCAGGGCGCCACGCTGGAGGGCAGTGCCACCGGTGCAGCGGCGCTCGCCTTCGAGAGCGTTGGGCGCGAATTCGCCGCCGAAGTTCCGGAGCCGGTGCGCGCGTCGCGTTTCACCGGGTTGGCAGGCTATCGCGGCAATTGGCGTGACGCCACCATGGACCGGGGCGTCGCTGGTGCGGCAGTGGGAGGCGCGCGATGAGTGCGATTGCCAAGGCCGAGACGGCGCGCCAGCCGGTGCTGGAGATGCGGCACATCTCCAAGACGTTCGGCGCGATCCGTGCCTTGCACGATGTCTCGCTCAGCGTCCATGCCGGCGAGCTGCACGCCTTGATGGGCGAGAACGGCGCCGGTAAGTCGACATTGATGAAAGTGCTTTCAGGCGCCTATCGGCCGGATGCCGGTGGCGAGATCCTGATCGACGGCATGCCGGCCGCGACCGGCGATCCGATCAAGGCGCGCGCCAGCGGCGTCGCGGTGATTTATCAGGAGCTGTCGCTGGCGCCCAATCTGACGGTGGCGCAGAACATCTTCCTCGGCAACGAGCCGCGACGCTTCGGCATCGTCGATCGTGACCAGTGCACCCGGCGCGCCAGGGAGATCATCGCGCGTCTGGGCGTCTCCTTTTCGGCCCGCGACATGGTCTCCAGCCTGTCGCTCGGCGAGCGACAATTGGTCGAGATCGCCCGCGCGCTGTCGACCAATGCGCGCATCATCGTCATGGACGAGCCGACGACGTCGCTGACCTCGCGCGAGACCGACCGGCTGTTCGAGGTCATCGCGACGCTGAAATCGCAAGGCATCGCCATCATCTACATCAGTCACCGCATGGAAGAGGTCTACCAGCTTGCCGATCGCGTCAGCGTGCTGCGCGACAGCGGTTATGTCGGTACGCTCGAACGTGCCGACCTCAGCGCCTCGCGCCTCGTCTCGATGATGGTCGGCCGCGATCTGTCGGCTTTCTACAAGAAGGATCATCGGCCGCCGGACGAAAAGCGCGCGGTGGCGCTCTCGGTGCGTGGCATGTCCGACGGCCGTCTCCTGAAAGACTGTTCGTTCGACCTGCACAAGGGCGAGGTGCTGGCGCTGGCGGGTCTGGTCGGTTCCGGCCGTACCGAGCTTGCGCGGCTGATCTTCGGCGCCGACAGGCGCGTGTCAGGCACGCTGGAACTCGACGGCAAACCTGTAACCATCGGCTCGCCGCGCGAGGCGCTCGATGCCGGCATCGCCTATCTGACCGAGGACCGCAAGGAACTCGGCCTGTTCCTCGACATGTCGATTTCCGACAACATCAGCATGGGCGTGCTGGCGCGGGATTCGCGCGCCGGCGGCTTGCGCGACTTCGCGGCCGCCGAAAGGCGCGCTTCCAAGGCCGTTGCCGGTCTCTCCATCCGCACCAGTTCGGTGCAGGCCAATGCCGGCTCGCTGTCGGGCGGCAACCAGCAGAAGGTGCTGCTCGCCCGCCTGCTCGAAACCGAGCCGAAGGTCGTCATCCTCGACGAGCCGACCCGCGGCGTCGATGTCGGGGCGAAATCGGAAATCTACCGGCTGATCGACAATCTCGCCAAACAGGGCATCGCCATCCTGATGATCTCCAGCGAACTGCCCGAGGTGATCGGCGTCGCCGACCGCGTGCTGGTGATGCGCGACGGCACGATATCGGGCGAGGTGACGGCATCGCAAGGCGAACCGCTAAGCCAGGAAAAAATCATGGAACTTGCAACGGGAGCGGCTCAGCAATGACCGACAAGGCGACCGAGATNTTTCCCTACACGACGCTCTTCCGATCTCAGCACGATGTTGATCGTCACCCAGCAGTCGTCGATCAACATCGTGCTGGCGGCCGGCATGACCTTCGTCATCCTGACCGGCGGTATCGACCTGTCCGTCGGCGCCATCCTGGCCGCATCGGCGATGGTGGCGGTGATGGTGTCGCTGGTGCCCGACTGGGGTTTGCTCGGTGTGCCGGCGGCCATTCTGGTCGGCCTCGGCTTCGGCCTCATCAACGGGCTGCTCATCGCCTATATCAAGCTGCCGCCCTTCATCGTCACGCTGGGTTCGCTGACCGCGGTGCGCGGCGTCGCCCGCCTGCTCGGCCAGGACACCACGGTGTTCAATTCGGACCTGCCGTTCGATTTCATCGGCAACGGTTCGCTGTTCGGCATTCCGTGGCTGGTCATCATCGCGCTGTCGGTGGTGGTGCTGTCCTGGCTGGTGCTCAAGCGCACCGTGCTCGGCACCTGGATCTATGCCGTCGGCGGCAATGCCGAAGCGGCGCGGCTGACCGGCATCAAGGTGCCGCTGGTGCTGCTCTTNTTTCCGGCCTGCTGGCCGGCCTTGGCGGCGCCATGTCGGCGGCCCGGCTCTATGCCGCCAACGGGCTGCAGCTCGGGCAGTCCTATGAACTCGACGCCATTGCCGCTGTCATCCTCGGCGGCACCAGCTTCGTCGGTGGCGTCGGCTCGATCTGGGGTACGCTGATCGGCGGCCTGATCATCGCGGTGCTCTCCAACGGGCTCATCTTGGCCGGTGTCTCCGACATCTGGCAGTACATCATCAAGGGATTGGTCATCATCGTGGCGGTCGCCCTCGACCGCTACAGGCTCCAGGCAGGAGCAAGAACGTGATTGACCTTAGTCGCCGGCGTCAACGACCGGTTTCATGTAACGCACCGTGAGAGGCGCGGGGCAATCGGAGGAAAGCAATGAAGACCATCGCCAAACTGCTCTGCGGCGTCGCACTCGCGTCGCTCGCCATCGCGCCTGCTTCGGCCAAGGACCTCAATAAGGTCGGCATCTCGGTCGGCCTGCTCGGCAATCCCTTCTTCGTCGCCACCATCAAGGGCATCGAGGACGCGGCCAAGAAGATCAACCCAAAGGTCGAGGTGACCTCGGTGTCGGCCGACTATGACCTCAACAAGCAGGTCTCGCAGGTCGATTCATTCATCGCCGCCGGTGTCGACGTGATCATGCTCAATGCCGTCGACGCCAAGGCGATCGCGCCGGCGGTGAAGAAGGCACAGGCTGTGGGTATCGTCGTTGCCGCCTTCGACGTTTCGGCGCCGGGCGCCGACGTGACCGTGATGACCAACAACGTCAAGGCCGGCGAAGAGGCCTGCCAATACCTGGTCGACCACACCGGCGGCAAGGGCGACTACGTCATCCTCAACGGACCGGCATCGTCGTCGATTCTGGAGCGGGTGAAGGGCTGCAAGAACGTGCTGGCGCAGCATCCCGACATCAAGATCCTCTCCGACGACCAGAATGCCGAAGGCTCGCGCGACGGCGGCCTGAAGGTGTTCCAGTCGCTGCTCACCCGCTTCGACAAGATCGATGCGGTGTTTGCCATCAACGATCCGACGGCGATCGGCGCCCAGCTTGCCGCCAAGCAGCTCAACCGCTCGGAGTTCATCTTCACCGCCGTCGACGGCGCGCCCGATATCGAGAAGGAACTCTCCTCCGGCACCTCGATGATCAAGGCCTCGGCCTCGCAGGATCCCTATGTGATGGCCGGCCAGTCGCTGACGATGGCGGCCGAACTGTTGGCCGGCAAGAAGCCGGCGGAGCCGACCGTCCTGCTCGACCCGAAGCTCATCACGGCCGAGAACCTGAAGGACTACAAGGGCTGGACCGCAGCCCGCTAAATCCTCCCAAGGCCGGTGCGGCCGGGGTGACCCGGCCGCACCTCTTGTCAGCACCGGAGACGATGATGTCGCGTATTGGAATCCATTCTTTCGTCTGGTCGGCGAGCTCGGCTCAGGCAGATCTCGAGCGCACGCTGACCAACACCAGGGAGGCCGGCTTCGACCTCATCGAATTCTCCTATCTCGACCCCGCCAATGTCGACATCGGCGGGCTTGCCAGGCGCATCGCCGATCTTGGCCTCGGCGTGGCGATCAGCATCGGATTGCCTGTTGATGGCGACATTTCGAGCGCCGACAAGGCGATTGCCGCGCGCGGCGTCGAAATCCTCAACGACACCATCGCGCTGACGCGCGATCTCGGCGGCCGGAAGGTCGCCGGCATTCTCTCCACCAGCCACGGATTGCAGGTCGAGGCGCCGACGCGCGATCAATGGCAGCGCAGTGCCGGCACGCTGGCCAAGGTTGCCGAGACAGCCAAGGCGGCCGGCGTCACGCTCAACCTCGAGATCGTCAACCGCTTCGAAAGCAATCTGCTCAACACCGCCGCGCAAGGGCTGGCCTTCATCGAGGACACCGGCTCGGACAACATCTTCCTGCATCTCGACACCTTCCACATGAACATCGAGGAGGCCGATGTCGGGCTGGCCATCCGTCATGCCGCCGATAAGATCGGCTATGTCCATATCGGCGAGAGCCATCGCGGTTTCCTCGGCACCGGCAATATCGATTTCGCCGCGATCTTCGATGCGCTGACGGCCATCGGCTACAGCGACGACCTCAGCTTCGAATCCTTCTCTTCGGAAATCGTCGATGAGAACCTGTCGAAGAAGACCGCGATCTGGCGCAATCTCTGGACGGACAACATGGCGCTGGCCAAGCACGCGCGTGCTTTCATCGGTCTGGGAATGGAGACGGCAAGGCGCAAGGCGGAACTCGTCTCGGCGCGGCACAAACCCTGACCCGCCCGTCGAGAGCCGAAGGACGCCGCGTGCGCCGCAGGGCTGGGTTTCGAACTCAGATTAACAAAAGGCCTCGTGGTAGCCGTTTTGGCAGCTTTTGTGCCGCCGGTTTTTTCCGAGATAGGAATTTTTTCTTGACCCGGTGACCTCAGCTATGGTACATATTTGCCTATGGTGCTGATTTGCGCCAGTGACCCGCCGCACAGGCGGGTTTTTTGTTCGATGCACCGTCAGCCAAGGTGCCGGCCGTATGGCGCCGGCATTGCCCGCGGCAGGTGCATCGGTTATCTGACCGGCTAGGCAAACAACGCCACGCAATCCACCAAACGGAGCCCAGCACATGACACGCGAGACAATCCTCAAATTCGGCACCGTCGAACACGCGGACGCCGGCGATCTGGCTGGCTGGATCGTCGTCGGGGGCAAGCCGACCATGCAAACCGCCGTCCAGCACACGACCGAGGACGGCAAGGTGTTGTCGGGCACCTGGCGCGCGACGCCCGGCACCTATCACGCGACCTATACCCACTACGAGTTCGTGCACATGATCGCCGGCCGCATCATCATCACGCCGGACGGCGGCACGCCGGTCGAGGTCGGCCCCGGCGATGCCTTCGTGGTGGAAGCCGATTTCAAGGGAACCTGGAAGATCATCGAGCCGGTGACGAAGCATTTTGTCGTCAGGGTTGGCTGAGGCGGATCGGCGACCCCGCGTGCGGAAAAACGGTGCGGTTGCTGTCACGGCAGGACCGTATCACTGCCGCATCCCGGAGCCGGCGCGGCACGCCTGAACCTTGGCGTGTTCGTTGCTCTTGTCGCGTAGGCCAGGCCGCGCGCTATGCGGTTATCGTGGCGGGAGGTTTGTGGCGATGGCATGAGCAGCCGTCCTCATCCGCAAGCGGCATTTTCTATTCCCGCGATGCGGTGTTCGACCGGCTGAAGAACATGCTTCGCATGACGCCATCGCGCAGCAGCACGAAATGCACCAGGGCAGCCAGGATGTGAACACCGGCAAGTCCAAGCAATACCCAGACCAGCTTTGCATGGATGAGTGCGAATCCCCTTGCCGAAAGCGCGCTGACGGACGGCGCCAACGGCACAGGCAAGTTTCCGAAAAGCCGCGCGGGAGGCATGAAAGGCATTGGCCGGTAGCCCAGCCATCCCGTTATCAGGACGGCGAGAATCGCAACGTAGAGAAACATATGGAAGAAAGCCGTCGCAAAGCGCATGGGCCGTGAGGCTTGCCTGACAGGGGCGCGGGTAAAGATGCGCCAGCAAAGTCTGAGGACGATGATGGCAAGGATCGTCACGCCGATCGACATGTGAAGCGGAAGCCAGTTCATCGTCGCCATACCCGGCCCGTTCATCGGCCCAAAGGCAATGGCGATTTGCGCCGCGAGCGCGATCACGGTCAGCCAATGCAACAGACGAATGCCGAAATGCCAGCGCAGGCGAGGGTTCTCCTTCACATCCGAAGCTCGACTGTTGTCAAGTGCAAGAAGGAGGGCGTGATGGTTTCATCCGCTCCAGCGGGCCAGTTTCGCGAAGAAGTATGGCGGCTCACCAAGTCTTTGAAAAGCGTGGTGATCCCGACAGGAATCGAACCTGTGACCTACAGATTAGGAATCTGCCGCTCTATCCTACTGAGCTACGGGACCATGCGGCCAGACACATAGCCGCTTCGGATCGTTTCGCCAAGAGGCCGGCCGAAGGCAATTCGGCCGGCTTTGCGCTGCCGCCGTCAGGCGGCCAGCGCGGTTTCCGCCAGTTTCACCCAGTAGCTCATGCCGTGCGGGATGACCTCGTCATTGAAGTCGTAGGCCGGGTTGTGGAGACCGGCGGTGTCGCCATTGCCGATGAAGATGAAGGCGCCGGGGCGGGCTTCGAGCATGTAGGAGAAATCCTCGCCGCCCATCACGGGCTGGATGCCGCGGTGGACATGGGCGTCGCCGGCGACACTCATCGCGACATCACCGGCAAACACCGTCTCTTCCGCGTGGTTGAAGGTCACGGGGTAATTTGCCTGGTAGTCGACCTCGATCTTTGCCCCGAACGCGGTCGCCAGCCCGTCGCAGATGCTGCGGATGCGCTCTTCGGACTTCTTGGCGATCTCCTTGCGCAAGGTGCGCACGGTGCCGGCGATTTCGGCGGTTTCCGGGATGATGTTGTAGGCGTCGCCGGCGTGGAACTTGGTCACCGACACCACCACGGCCTCGACGGGGTCGGTGCTGCGCGAGGCGATCGTCTGCAAGGCGCCGACCAGCTGGCTGGTGATGACGATCGGGTCGATCGTGCCGTGCGGCATCGCCGCGTGGCCGCCCTTGCCGTGCACGGTGATGGTGAACTCGGCGGTCGCCGCCATGATCGGGCCCGGGCGAATGGCGAACTGCCCGACAGGCAGACCCGGCATGTTGTGCATGCCGAACACCCTGGAGATGTCGAAACGCTCCATCATGCCGTCCTTGACCATCTCGTTGCCGCCGCCGCCGCCCTCTTCGGCCGGCTGGAAGATCACCGCCACGGAACCGGTGAAGTTGCGCGTCTCGGCGAGGTATTTGGCCGCGCCCAGCAGCATCGCCGTGTGGCCGTCATGGCCGCAGGCGTGCATCTTGCCGGGGATGGTCGAGGCGTAGGGCTTGCCTGATATCTCGTTGAGCGGCAGCGCGTCCATGTCGGCGCGCAGGCCGATTGTGGGGCCTTCGCCCTGGCGGCCGCGGATGATGCCGACCACGCCGGTCTTGCCGAGGCCGGTGACCACATCGTCGCAACCGAAGGCCTTCAGCTTCTCGGTGACGAAGGCGGCGGTCTTGAAGACGTCGAAGTTCAGTTCTGGCGTCTGGTGCAGATGCTGGCGCCAGCCGGCAACTTCGTCCTGCATTTCGGCGGCACGGTTCAGGATTGGCATGATGGTTCCATCTCGCTGTTGGGACGGCGGGTGTTGGCCGCTGCCTTGCAATTGTGATCGCCAGGCACTTTGCCATCTTGGCGTCACATAGAGTAAATAGCACCGCAACAATGGGTCCGGTTTTTGAGGGTCGGACCATATGCTGGCGATCGCGTAACGAAATCTTACGGAGCCAGGGGCGACTACGGCAAGAGGCGATTTCGGATTTGATCATGCGGTACAGGCATTTCCTCAAACTATTCTCGGCTGGCACAATCGCGCTGTCGGTCCTGGCCGGGCCGGCGCTGGCCAATCCGGTGGTCGTGTTCGATCTCGGCAGCGGCAAGATCCTGCAGCATCAGGACGCGTTCAAGCGCTGGTATCCGGCGTCGCTGAGCAAGCTGATGACCGCTTATGTCACCTTTCGGGCGATCGCCGCCGGCGAGGTTCAGCTTGATTCGCCGATCAAGGTGACCAAGCACTCCGCCGGGGAGCCGCCAAGCAAGATGGGCTTCAAGCCGGGCTCGGTGATGCGGCTCGACAACGCACTGAAGATGATGCTGGTCAAATCGGCCAACGACATCGCCATGGCGGTGGGCGAAAATGTCGGCGGTTCGCAGGCGGCCTTTGCCGAACGGATGAATGCGGAGGCCGCCCGGCTCGGCATGAACGGCACGCATTTCGTCAATCCGAATGGGCTTTTTTCGCCTGACCAGTACACGACGGCGCGCGACCTCGCCGTGCTGGTGATGGCGATCCGCCGCGAATTTCCGCAATATGTGCCGTGGTTCTCGATCGAAGGCCTTGCCGTCGGCAAGAAGGCTATTCCCAACTACAATCTCTTGATTGGCCGTTATCCCGGCGCCGATGGCATGAAGACAGGCTTTGTTTGCCCCTCCGGCTTCAACATGATCGGTTCGGCGACCCGCAACGGGCGCACGCTGGTGGCGGTCGTGCTTGGCGAGAAATCGGCCGTCACACGTGCCGAGACCGCGGCAAAACTGCTCGATCAAGGTTTTGACGCGCCTGCCGCCGGCTCGGCCACCGTCACCACGCTGGCGCCCTATGGCGACACCGTCTCGCCCAACGACATGCAGGACGAGGTCTGCAAGAAGAAGACGCCGCAGGAGCAGTCCGAGGCACCGCCGGTCGTCGCCAAGAACGTGCCGAAATCGCCCTATCAGGAAAAGCTCGACCATGTGCCGACACTGGTTGCCGTCGGCCTTGGCGGCGCCACCGGTCCGGCGCCGAAGGCTATCCTCGATCAGGGCGGCCAGGAATATGCTGACGTGCCGATCCCGAGCTGGCGGCCCGACAGGCCGGCACCGGCCGGCACCGGCCCGAAGATTGCCGGCTCCGCCGCACAGGGCGACCAGCCGGCCAAGGTTGCGAACTAGCCAATGGCGAGCGGCTTCCCGATCCCCGTCTCGGTGCTGACCGGTTTCCTCGGCGCCGGCAAGACGACGCTGCTCAACCGGCTGCTCAAGGATCCGGCGCTGGCTGACACGGCGGTGATCATCAACGAGTTCGGCGAGGTGGCAATCGACCATTTGCTGGTCGAGCGGTCTTCCGACGGCATCATCCAGCTGTCGGACGGCTGCCTGTGCTGCACGGTGCGCGGCGAACTGGTCGATACGCTGGCCGATCTGGTCGACCGGCTGCAGACCGGCCGCATCGCCCGTCTGGCCCGCGTCATCGTCGAAACCACCGGCCTTGCCGACCCGGCGCCGGTGCTGCAGTCGATCATGGCGCATCCGGCGCTGATCCAGGCCTTCCGGCTCGACGGCGTCATCACTCTGGTCGATGCCGTCAACGGCAACGCCACGCTCGACGCCCATGTCGAGGCGGTGAAGCAGGCTGCCGTCGCCGATCGCATCGTGCTCAGCAAAGCCGATCTGGTCGCCGATCCCAATGAGTTGGAAATGCTTCGGGCGCGCCTGCGGCAGATCAATCCGGGCGCCGAACTGCTCGATGCCGGCGACACGGAGACAGGCGTGGCGGCGCTGTTCGACTGCGGCCTCTACAACCCTGCAACCAAATCCGCCGATGTGCGGCGCTGGCTTGGCGAGGAAGCCGCGCACGATCATCATCATCATGATGGCCAGGATCACGAGCATGGCCATGACCACGACCATCGTCACGATCAGCGCGTGCGCTCCTATTCGCTGGTGCATGACGGCCCGGTGCCGTTTTCGGCGATCGAGATGTTCCTCGACCTGCTGCGCTCGACGCATGGCGAGCGCCTGCTGCGCATGAAGGGCGTCATCGAGCTCAGGGAAGACCCGTCGCGGCCGCTGGTGATCCATGGCGTGCAGAAGATCCTGCATCCGCCGGTGCAATTGCCGTCCTGGCCCGATGGCCAGCGCGGCACGCGGCTGGTGCTGATCACGCTCGATATGCCCGAAGATTATATCCGCAGGCTGTTCGCCGCCTTCACCAACCGGCCGTCGATCGACACGCCCGACCGCGCCGCGCTGGAAAACAACCCGCTGGCGATTGCCGGGCGTTGAACTCTACGATTGCTGTTCGCCGCGCTCGATCAGAAAGCGATGGCCGCCGGAGACCGCCGCCGTTTCAATCAACTGGTGGCCACTCTCGGAGCAGAATGCCGGAATATCTATGACGGCGAGCGGGTCGGTGGTTTCGAGCCACAGCCGGCTGCCCGGTTGCATCCCGGCCAAGCGCTTCTTGGCCTTGAGCACGGGCAAGGGGCAGTTCAGCCCCTTGAGGTCATAAATAGCGGCGCGATCATCCACGGGCGAAATCAACCGCCGAACATGCCGAGCAGCTTGTTCTTCAGCTTCGTCACGCGGCTCTCGTCGGCACTCGCCGCTTGCGTCTCAGCCATCGGTGCCGCTTCCGAAGGGGCCGCGATGGTCGCGGTGGCGACAGGGGCTTCCTTGGCGGCCTTTTCGGCCTCCTTTTCGGCCAGAGCCTGAGCCTTGGCGGCTTCCCTGGCTTGCTTGGCCGCCTCTATGGCAGCGAGCCTCTGCTCCTCGGCCTTCTGCTTGGCCGCCTTTTCGGCGTCGAGGGCCGCCATCTTGCGGCCAGCGGGCGAATCGATGCGGCCCATGCGTGCCGTCTCGGTGACCGAGCCGTCATTGTTGAGCGACGGCGGATCGATCGGCACGCGTTCGCCGCGTGCGCGGCGCTTGGACCAGTCGGAGACGATGCTGGCTTCCTTGATACCGGCGATGGTCGGCTTGGGCGCCGGCACGCTGGCCTTGACCGCGCCGCTGAATGCCGCGTCGTAGGTGCTCATGTAGGAATTGTAGGCGCTCTTCAGCGAATCAGGCTGAGTGGTCGCCGGGCAAGCGCCGGTCGGGTCGAATGTCTGACCGTCGGCGGCAACCTGGTTGAAGACGTAGCGCTTCTCGCAGACATCGACCTTCGGCGGCACCTTGGTGATCTCGAAATTGTCGTAGCCGACCTTCAGCATCTTCCAGAAATCGTAATTCGGGTCGTTGCGGTAGCGCGCCATGTTGGCGGCAGTCATGCGGAACGGAAACGCCTGGATCTGGAACTCGGTCTGGCCGCCCTGGAAAGCATCGCGGCCGAAGGCATAGATCTGCTCGATCTGCGCATCGGTCATCGAATAGCAGCCCGACGACGAACAGGCGCCGTGCACCATCAAATTGGAGCCGGTACGGCCATTGGCGCGGTCATAGGCGTTGGGATAGCCGATGTTGAAGGACAAATGGTAGTTCGAGCGCGGATTCATCTGCGCCGGGCGCACCGTGTAGAAGCCTTCCGGCGCCTGGCGGTCGCCTTCTGTGTATTTCGGCCCGAGCTTGCCCGACCATTTGCAGATGTCGTAGCTGGCGACCATGTCGTAGCGGCCGTTGGTCTTGGCCTTCCAGATCTCGAGCTTGCCTTCTTCCTTGAAGATACGAGCCATCACCGACGAGGTGCGGACCATGCCCTTGGCTCTCATGTCGGCGAGGATCTTGTCGGGCAGCGGCTTGTTGGCCTCCGGCGCGAAATCCTTCATCGACGAATTGTTGCAGCCGGCAACGCCGAGGGCGGCGATCAGGATTCCGGTGCGGGCAAGCTTGATAAACATGGCTGCGGATATCGTCTTTTCTCTGGCGCCAGGACGTTTCCTGCCCCGGCTGCTGCACTGCGCATCGACGGACCCTAAGCCCGTTAACCCTAACAAATTCCTTACCGCAAGTGCCGACGCATCCCCCTGCGGCAGTCTCATTGAGCCGAATGCAGCGGCATTTTTGTGGCAAAAATGCTCCGCTCCGCCACATTGTGGCCGCCAAGGCTGCATGCGGTCAAAGACTGCGGCCCATGGCCAGGTATTTTTCGCGGCGCTGCTCGCGGAAATCGGTGTTGGCGCCGGCAAAGTCCTTCATCGTCCTGGCGATGAGGTCTCCGGTCGCGCCGATCACGGTTTCGGCGCCGCGATGCGCGCCGCCGAGCGGCTCGGGGATAATGGCGTCGATGATCTTCAGCTCCAGAAGGTCCTGCGCGGTGATCTTCATGTTGGTTGCCGCATCCTTCGATCGCGTCGTGTCGCGCCACAGGATAGAGGCGGCGCCTTCCGGCGAAATCACCGAATAGATGGCGTGTTCGAGCATGTAGACGCGGTTGGCGGTGGCGATGGCAATGGCTCCGCCCGAACCACCTTCGCCGATGACCACCGAAATCGACGGTACTTTCAGGCCGAGACAGGTCGAGGTTGAACGGGCGATAGCCTCCGCCTGGCCGCGCTCTTCAGCGTTGACACCGGGATAGGCGCCGGCCGTGTCGACCAGCGTCAGCAGCGGGATCTTGAAGCGGTCGGCCAGTTCCATCAGCCGTACCGCCTTGCGGTAGCCCTCCGGGCGAACCGATCCGAAATTGTGCTTCAGGCGGCTGGCTGTGTCGGAACCTTTTTCCTGGCCGATGATGGCAATGGGTTCGCCACGGAAACGGGCGAAACCGCCGACGATCGCCTGGTCCTCACCGAAATTGCGGTCGCCGGCCAGCGGCGTGAAATCGGTGAACAGGCCCTTGATATAGTCGACGCAATGCGGCCTGTCGGGATGGCGCGCCACCTGCACCTTCTGCCACGGCGTCAGCGCCTTGTAGGCGTCGCGCAGCGCGTCGCGGGAGCGCTTCTCGAGACGGCTGATCTCGTCGCCGACATCGACCGCCTCGCCGTTCTCGGCAAGCTTCTTCAGCTCGAGGATCTTGCCCTCGAGGTCCTGCACCGGCTTTTCGAAATCGAGGTAGTTGTACATGCGTGAGCGGACCGATACGTCGGAAGGCAATGGCTGACGGAACCCTTGAATCCAAGGCTCCGGGCGGTGAAATGTCGTCCTCACATAGCGATATGAGGCCTAGTCGGCAAGCGGATGATGATCGTTGACCAACCGCACCAGCCGCTCTTCCAGCACATGGGTGTAAATCTGTGTGGTCGATATGTCGGCATGGCCAAGCAATTGCTGCACGGCCCGGAGATCGGCGCCGTTCTGCAGGAGATGGCTGGCGAAAGCATGGCGCAGCACGTGCGGCGAGATCTTCGCCGAGGCGATGCCGGCCCTTGCCGCCAGCCCTTTCAGGTCACGCGCGAAGACCTGGCGCGAGAGATAGCCGCTGTCGGAGGCGGCCGGAAACAGGAACGGACTGTCGGCAAAGGCGGGCACCTTGGCACGGGCGGCAAGCCAGCTCTTCATCGCCGCGCGTGCCTTGGCGGACAGCGGCACCATGCGCTCCTTGTCGCCCTTGCCGCGCACCATGAAGAAACGGTCGTCGCGCTGCGCCACCGTCACCGGCAGGCCGACCAGCTCGGAAACGCGCAGGCCGGTGGCGTAAAGCACCTCGACCAGCGCATGCAGGCGCAGTGATGCCAGGCTGTCCCCATCGCCCGACGAGACATCGCCGGCTTCAAGCGCCGCACGGTCGATCAGCCGGCCGGTGTCGGCCTCGCTCATCGTCTTGGGCAGCGGGCGGCCCTTTTTCGGACTGTCCAGCGTGCCGGTCGGGTCATCGCCGCGCAGGCCTTCGGCGTAGAGGAATTTGAAGAACTGGCGGATCGCCGACAGTTTGCGCGCCTGCGAGGTGGCTGCAAAGCCGCGGGCGGCAATGTCGTCGAGATAGGCGCGGATATCGGCGGCGGCGGCAGTGGCCAGCCCGCCATCGATCGCGCCAGAAGCGTCCTCGAGGTCGCGGCGGTAGGAGGAAAGCGTGTTTTCGGCCGCGCCCCGCTCGGCGCTCATCATTTCCAGAAAGGCTTCGATGCGGGCGGCGCTATTCATTCAATTTTCTTCGGGTTCAGCTTTTCTTGGGGTTCAGCTTTTCCGGAGGGATGCGCACGCTCATTTCCCCCTTCTTTGGCTCGACGAACATCACCAGTGCGAACATCGTACCATAGGCAATGCCAGCCAGAATCGCTGTTACCACGACAAAGCGAAACAGTGTCGGCATCAATTTTCGCCCGTCTTCTTGTTCTGCGTTTCCAAACCCTGTCCCCTTATGGGACGCCAATCCGGCCAATTCAAGGAAGAAGCTGGGGCCTGTTAGCAACTTCTCATGCAGACCCTGCCGGTCCATATCGGGTTCAAGGCACTTGCCACGCTTGACGCAAACGGGCTTTTCATGTCGATACGCCGGCAAAGGGCCTTCGAAACATTCAATGAACGCGCTGCCAGCAAATCCTCCAGACGAGACCCACGCCGCGTTGCTTGGCCGGCTGGGCAGCCGTTCCGTCGTCTTCGTCGGACTGATGGGCGCCGGCAAGACGGCGATCGGCCGCAAGGTGGCGACGATGCTGGCGCTGCCTTTCATCGACAGCGACCAGGAGATCGAAAGCGTCTCGCGCATGACCGTTCCGGAGCTGTTCGAGCGCTATGGCGAGACCGAATTCCGGGCGCTGGAGCAGCGCGTCATCCTGCGCGTGCTGGAAAACGGCCCGCAGGTGCTGTCGACCGGCGGCGGCGCCTTCATGAATGCGCAGACGCGCGAGGCGATTGCAGCGCAGGGCGTGTCGGTATGGCTGAAGGCCGAGCTCGATCTTCTGATGGACCGCGTCTCCAAGAAGCAGAACCGGCCGCTCCTGAAAAGCGCCGACCCCCGCGCCGTGCTGGAGCGGCTGATGGGCGAGCGCTATCCGGTCTACGCGACATCGGACGTCACCGTGCCGACCCGCGACGACCGCAAGGAAGTCATCGCGACCGAGGTGGTGGACGCGCTGTGCCGGCATTTCGGCATCGATGAGACGACGGCGGCGGGCGAGGTGGAATCGTGAGCATCGATGCACCCGTTGTCGTCGAAGTAGGCCTTGGCGATCGGACCTATGACATTCTGATCGGCTCGGGGTTGTTGGCCCGCGCGGGCGCGGAGATTGCGCGCCGGCTGCCGGGCATGCGCGCCGCGGTCGTCACCGACGCCAATGTCGCGGCAGCGCATCTCGCTGCCCTTCAGGCCAGCCTCGAAACGGGCGGCATCCAGACCGCCGTGATCACGTTGCCGCCCGGCGAGAAGACCAAGAGTTTTGCCCGTCTCGAAGAGGTGGTCGACGGTGTGCTGGCTGCGAAACTGGAGCGCGGCGACATCGTCATCGCCTTCGGCGGCGGCGTTATTGGCGACCTTGCCGGCTTTGCCGCCGGCATTGTGCGGCGCGGGATGAATTTCGTGCAGATCCCGACCTCGCTGCTGGCTCAGGTCGATTCCTCGGTCGGCGGCAAGACCGGCATCAACAGCCCACGCGGCAAGAACCTTGTCGGCGTCTTCCATCAGCCGAAACTGGTGTTGGCCGACACCGGGGTGCTCGACACGCTGCCGATCCGCGAATTCCGCGCCGGCTATGCCGAACTCGCCAAATACGGGCTCATCAACCGGCCGGAATTTTTCGCCTGGCTGGAAGAGAACTGGGCAAAGGTGTTCGCCGGCGGGCCGGAGAGGACGCAGGCGATTGCCGAAGCCTGCCGCGCCAAGGCGGACGTGGTTGCGCGCGACGAATTCGAGACCGGCGACCGCGCGTTGCTCAATCTCGGCCACACATTCGGCCACGCGCTGGAAGCCGCCACCCAATATGACGGAAGCCGCCTCGTCCATGGCGAAGGCGTCGCAATCGGCATGGCGCTGGCCTACCGGTTCTCGTCACGGCTCAATCTGGCCAGCCCCGACGATGCCGCGCGCGTCGAGTCGCATCTGCGCGCCGTCGGCCTGCCTTGGCGGATAGCCGACATCCCGGGCGAATTGCCTGACGCCGAGGCTCTGCTGGCCTTCATCACCCAGGACAAGAAGGTGTCACGCGGCGCGCTGACCTTCATCCTGACGCGCGGCATCGGCCAGGCTTTCATTGCCAAAGATGTTCCGGCATCGGAAGTGCTGTCGTTTCTGACAGAAAACCATCCTGACCAGCAGAAGATGCGGCCGAGATGACCAACGAGCCCGGCTGGATCGTCGTTGCCGTCCTTGCCATCCTCATCGCGCTGCTCGTTGCCGTGCGCACGCGCCTGCTTGCCATGTTCGGATACGAGCTTTCGCGCATCGAGCCGCAGCGTTCCAGCCAGGACGAATTGCGCGGTGCGGTCGACGATTTCCGCCGCGACGGCCAGGTGGTGCGCGAGGATCGCGACCGCGTCGGCGGGCTGTTCGATCTCGCCGAGCTGGAAGTCTCCGACGTCATGGTCCACCGCACCAACATGCGCTCGGTCAATGCCGACAATGCGCCGGAAGCGGTGGTGCGCGAGATTTTGCAAAGCCCGCACACCCGCATGCCGCTGTGGAAAGGCTCGCTCGACAACATCGTCGGCGTGCTGCATGCAAAGGATCTGCTGCGCGCCTTGAACGAAGTCGGCAACGATTTCTCCCGGATCGACGTGATGAAGATCGCCTCGAAACCCTGGTTCGTGCCCGACACCACGACCTTGCAGGAACAGCTCAACGCCTTCCTTCGCCGCAAGGCGCATTTCGCCGTCGTGGTCGACGAATATGGCGAGGTCGAAGGGCTGGTGACGCTGGAGGACATTATCGAGGAGATCGTCGGCGAGATCGCCGACGAGCATGATGTCGACATACAGGGCGTCAAGCAGGAGGCCGACGGCTCCGTCGTCGTCGACGGTACGGTGCCCATCCGTGACCTCAACCGGGCTCTCGACTGGAACCTGCCGGATGAGGAGGCCACCACCATTGCCGGCCTCGTCATCCACGAGACGCAATCGATCCCCGAGGAGAAGCAGGCTTTTACGTTCCACGGCAAGCGCTTCGTCGTCATGAAACGCGACAAGAACCGGATCGCAAGGCTGAGGATCAGGCCAGCCGGCGACACCTGATACGCGCAGGGAGGCCGGGGCACGTCATCCGGCGATCTGGCTGGTCGAGCGTTCGTGGATCGTCGCGCCGGTCTCGGCATCTATGGCCGCCAAGCTGACTTCATAGCCCCAAAGCCTGCGAATGTGACGAAGCGTGGCGTCGCGGCTGGCATCCTCGAGAAGGATGCCGTCATTGACCTTGTGCTGCAGCCGCAAATGGCGGTCGCCGAGCAGATCGACATCCACCACCTGAATGTCCGGCCGGTTCGCGCCGAGATCGTAACTGTTGGCGAGCGCGTCGCGTATCTTGCGGTAGCCGCGCTCGTCGTGGATCGAGGTGACCTGACAATGCGGTTGGTCGGCAGCGTCGCCGAGCACAAAAAACCGCCATTTCCGGATCATGGCCGGACTGAGGTACTGGCGGATAAACGATTCGTCGCGATGATCGGCCCATGCGTCAAGCAGGACCTCGCGCCAGTTGCCCTGGCCGGCGATGTCGGGAAACCAATCGCGGTCCTCGGCCGTGGGTTTGGTCGAGATGCGCTGAATGTCCTGCATCATGTCGAGGCCGAGAGCATAGGGGTTGATGCCTGAAAAGCGCGGATCGTCGAAGGCCGGCTGAAAGACCACGTTGGAATGATTGCGCAGGATTTCGAGCATGGCGCCTTCGCTGATCTGGCCGCGGTCGAACAGCATGTTCATCAGCGTATAGTGCACGAAAGTGGCACAGCCTTCGTTCATCACCTGTGTTTGCCGTTGCGGGTAAAAATATTGCGCGATGACGCGGACGATCCTGATGATCTCACGCTGCCAGGGCTCCAGGACCGGGCTGTTCTTTTCCAGGAAATAGAGCAGGTTTTCCTCAGGCAGGTTGAGCGATTTCTTCCGCTCCGGGTCCTGGCCCTTTTCGTTGGTCGCTTGCTGGGAAGGCGGCAGCGTACGCCACAAGTCGTTGTAGGAGCGCTCCTCGTATTCGAGACGCTCGCGAATTCCTTCGCGTTGCCGTTCGGACGACAGCCTCGGCGGCCGGTGATAGCGAAACACGCCCTGATCCATCAGCGCGTGAGCGGAATCGAGAACAGCCTCGACGGCGGCGAGGCCGTGCCGCTCCTCGCAACGGACTATGTAGCCCTTGGCGAAGTCCAGGTAGCCGAGGATCGCACCCGCATCCGTCCACTGTTTGAACAGCTGATTGTTCTTGAAGAAATGATTGTGCCCGAGCGCTGCATGGGCCGTCACCAAGGCCTGCAGGGCCATGGTGTTTTCCTCCATCAGATAGACGATGCAGGGATTGGAATTGATGACCAGTTCATAGGCAAGCCCTCGCCCGCCTTTGCGATAGAGCAGATCCTGGTGGAGGAAATGTTTGCCGAAAGACCAGTGACGGTACATCAATGGCATGCCGATGGACGAATAGGCGTCGAGCATTTGTTGCGACGAGATGATCTCCATCTGAACGGGATAGGTGTCCAGATGAAGCTCTTCGACCGCAAGTGCCTCGATCGCGTCATAGGCCCGCGACAATGTTTTGAAATCCCAGTCTGACCCTGAGAAAAGCAGACTGGATTTGCTCGCTTGTCTGGCCATCGGGAACCCTCACGCTCTCTTGAGGGAGGCCGGCTGCCTGCCGAAGAGCTGGCGAAAGACCGGGTAGATATCGGCGGGTGTGGCGATGCGGCTCATCTGGAAGTTCGGCCACTTCTGGTCGATGGCGTTATAGGCACGCCACAGCGACGTCCCGTTTTCGGTCGAGCCGAAAATATGGGCTTCACGCTCGTCGATGATCTCGACATAGGCAAAATATTGGCACAGCCGCATGAGTTCGCCGTTGAGCAGCGAAATGCATCGCTCTGAATCGCCGGCGAAATTGTCGCCGTCCGAGGCCTGGGCGGCATAGATGTTCCAGTCGTGGGCCGGGTAACGGCTGGCGATAATACGGTGCATTTCCTCCAGCGCGGTGGAAACGACGGTGCCGCCGCTTTGGGTGTTGTAGAAAAATGTCTCCTCGTCGACCTCCTGAGCCAGGTGCGTGTGGCGGATGAAGACAATCTCGATGCGGTCGTAGCGTCGTTTCAAGAACAGGTGCAGCAGCACGAAGAAACGCTTGGCCAGATCCTTCTCGCGCTCGCCCATGGACCCGGACACGTCCATCAGACAGAACATGACGGCATTGGCGTTCGGCACCGGCCGGGAATCGAAGCGGTTGAAGCGGATGTCGACCGGATCGACATAGGCAATCCGGCGGCGGCGTCGTTCCAGCCGGTCAAGCTCTTCGCGCAATGCCGCGATACGCTGGCGCGCGTCGACGCTGGATGGCGCCGACTCGAGCGAGGCGATTTCCTCGAGGAGGACATCCAGTTCGACCTGCTTGGGGCGCCTCAGCGCAATGCGGCGGCCGTGGCTGTTGCGCATCGTGCGGCCGACATTGATGTTGGTCGGCGAACCGGTGGCGGCGAAGCCGGCTCTGCGCGGCTTGAAGGCAAGGATCTCCTTGAGGTTGAGCTTGACCATGTCCGGGAGCTCGAGATCCTCGAAGAACAGATCGAGCACTTCCTCGCGCGACAGTACGAAACGAAAGTCGTCCTCTGATGCCTTGTTTCCCGGGGACGATGCTCCCCCGCCGCCTCCGCCGGGCTTGGGGATCAGGTCTCCGGCGGAGAAATGCCTGTTGCCCGGCAAGATGTGCTGACGCCTGCCGGTGTCGCCGGCGTTGTTGAAGCTCGGCTCGCTTGTGCCTCTTTCGGGCATGCGCACGGCGTGCTCGGAATCCGCGTCGGCAATCCTGCCGGTGCGGATCTGGTCGCGTATGCTCCGCTTCAATTCCTCGCGCGCGCGTCGGAGGAAGCGCTGGCGATTGCCGAAACTCTTGTCTTTCGGGTTCAGGCGGCGGTCGATGAAGATCGGCATGGAACCATCCGGGTTCTCTAACCCGCCCTGTTCACCCGCATGTACCAGTCCACAAGGCGACGAACCTGCCGCTCGGTGTAGCCGCGCTCGACCATCCGCTGCACGAATTCATTGTGCCGCTTTTCCGTGACGCTGTCCTGCTTGGAGCCGAAACTGATCACCGGCAGGAGGTCCTCGACCTGGCCGAACATGCGTTTCTCGATGACTTCCCGCAGCTTTTCGTAACTTGTCCACGCCGGGTTGCGGCCATGGTTTCTTGCACGGGCGCGCAGCGTGAATTTCACCACCTCGTTGCGGAAGTCCTTGGGATTGGCGATGCCGGCCGGTTTTTCGACCTGCGAAAGCTCGTTGTCCAAAACCTCGCGGTTGAGGATCTGGCCGGTGTCGGGATCCTTGTAGTCCTGGTCTTCGATCCAGGCGTCGGCATAGGCGATGTAGCGGTCGAAAAGATTCTGGCCGTACTCGCTGTACGATTCCAGATAGGCTTTCTGGATCTCATGGCCGATGAATTCGGCATACCGCGCGGCCAGCTCGGACTTGATGAACTCCAGATAGGCGGCTTCCGTCTCCTTCGGAAACTGTTCGCGCTTGATTGCCTCCTCCAGGATGTACATGAGATGCACGGGGTCGGCGGCCACCTCTTCGGTGTCATAGTTGAAGGTCTGCGACAGGATCTTGAAGGCAAAGCGCGTGCTGACGCCGGCCATGCCCTCGTCGACGCCCGCGGCGTCCCGATATTCCTGAACCGACTTGGCCTTGGGGTCGACTTCCTTGAGGTTCTCGCCATCATAGGCGCGCATCTTGGTGTAGAGCGGCGAATTGTCGTGCTCGGCCAACCGGGTCGAGACGGTAAACCGGCTGAGGATGTCCAGCACCTCTGGAGCGCAGGGACTGGCGGCCAATTCGCTCTCCCGCAGCAGTTTCTCGTAGATCTGCCGCTCTTCGGTTATCCGCAGGCAATACGGCACCTTGACCACGAGGATGCGATCGAGAAAAGCCTCATTGTTCTTGTTGTTCTTGAACTGCAGCCATTCCGACTCGTTGGAATGAGCCACGATGATCCCCTGATAGGGAAAGGCGCCGAAATTTTCGGTGCCGTTGTAGCTGCCTTCCTGGGTGGCGGTCAGCAGCGGATGCAGGACCTTGATAGGCGCCTTGAACATTTCGACGAATTCAAGCAGGCCCTGGGTGGTCCGGTTCAGTCCGCCACTATAGGAATAGGCGTCCGGATCGGATTGGCTGAAATTTTCCAATTGCCGGATATCTACCTTGCCAACCAGGGCCGAAACGTCCTGATTGTTCTCGTCGCCGGGCTCGGTCTTGGCGATGCCGATCTGGCGCAGTCGCGAAGGCATCAGCTTGACGACGCTGAACTTGGAAATGTCGCCGGAGAGTTCATCGAGGCGCTTGGCCGCCCATGGCGAAATGAGCCCATTCAACCGGCGTCGGGCAATGCCGTATTTATCCTCCAGCAGGTCGCCCATGCGATCGGGATGGAAAAGGCCCAGCGGCGATTCGAAAACCGGGCTGACCTGGTTGCCGACCTTCAGCGTGTAGATCGGGCGCTGCTCCATCAACTTCTTCAGCCGCTCGGCAAGGGACGATTTGCCGCCGCCGACCGGGCCGAGCAAATAGAGGATTTGCTTGCGTTCCTCGAGCCCCTGCGACGCGTAGCGAAAATAGCCGGCGATGCGCTCGATTGTGTCCTCCATGCCATAGAAATCGGCAAAGGAGGGGTACACTTTCAGGGTTCGATTGGAGAATATGCGGCCGAGCCGCTCATCCTTGCTGGTGTCGACCAGGTTCGGCTCGCCGATCGCCTCGACCATCCGTTCAGGCGCTGAGGCATACATCGACTTGTCCTCGCGGCAGGCAAGGAGATATTGCTGGATGCTGATCTCTTCCTGTGCCGCGTTGGTGTAAATTTCCGAAAACAGATCGAAGACGTCAGACTGGTTCTCTCGCATGATGCTTTTGCCCTCGGAGCCGCTGTGGCTTCCATTCGGCTCACCTCGCATTCAACTGTCGGGGGGTACCGTTTGTTCCCTTCATGTGAAGAGGTGGCTACGATCATGAGGTTTTGAGGCCACTCCGGGATCAAGGCGCTCGGTGCGGAGCGGTATTCAGCGCGGGTAGCGGGTGTGTGGCGAATCCCTGACTGGACGGCTGGGGCCGCCGCGTGCAGTCTTGCCTCGTCAGGAGACAGTGATGATCGATCGACGAAGCCTGATCATGGCCTCGGTGGCGGCGATGCTGCCATTGGAAGCATCGGCCGCGTCGGAAACACGCCGACCCACGCCAAAAACCTTGGACTACGGGCCGGCCAAGCTCGACATCTATGCGCCCGATGGTGCAATGGGCCTGCCGGTCGTGTTTTTCGTTCATGGCGGCACCTGGCAGTTTGGCAAACGCAGTCAGGTCGACGCCAAACCGGCCTTCCTGCTCGCCAACGGCTTCTGCTTCGTCTCCATCGATTACCGCATGTTGCCGCAGGCCGATGTCGCCACCCAGGCCGGTGACGTCGAAAAGGCCTACGCCTACATCAGAGCCAACATCGCCCGGCATGGCGGCGATCCCAACCGCATCGTCGGCATGGGCCATTCGGCCGGCTGCCATCTGATTGCGCTGACCGGCATGCGCGGCGGGTTGCCCGGCATAGCTGCGCTCATTCTCGACGATACCAGGGCCTATGATCTTGCAGCACTTGCCAAGAAGGGCGGCATGGTGCGGGCCTATGCCCGCGTCTTTTCCGATCCCGCGCAATGGGCGGCACTGTCGCCGGCCAGCCATGTCGACGGCCGCAGGCACCCGCCGACTTTCATTGCCTATTCGCGCGCCCCTGGCCGCGGCGAGGACTCCAAGGCCTTTGCCGAGCGCCTGCGCGCGACGGGCACCAAGGTTACGCTGTTCGACGGCAGCGCCTACATGCATATGTCGATCAATCGGGATTTCGGCGAGGATGGCGACGCGCTGACCGCGGCCGCGCTGGCATTCCTGAAATCGACGGTTGGCTGATCTTTACGGCACTGGATCAGATCAAAAGTGGCGGCGGGACATTGCTGTGCGGGCGCGCCTGGGTGCAAGTGCTCTTCGATCGTGAGCGGGAGGGAATTGCATGAACGGCGCCGATGTCCTGTGTGACGTGCTTCTGGCCAATGATGTGACAGTCTGCTTCGCCAATCCCGGCACCTCCGAAATGCACTTCGTTGCAGCACTTGACCGCAAGCCGAAAATGCGTTGCGTGCTCGGGCTGTTCGAGGGGGTGGTGACCGGGGCCGCCGATGGCTATGCGCGGATGACCGATCGGCCGGCCGCGACGCTGCTGCATACCGGTCCCGGCCTGGCCAACGGTCTCGCCAACATGCACAATGCCCGGCGTGCCTTCAGCCCGATGATCAACATCGTCGGCGACCACGCCTCTTACCATCTGCCGCTCGATGCCCCGCTCACCAGCGATATCGAAAGCCTTGCGGCGCCGATGTCCAACTGGGTCGGCCGCGTCAAGGGCCCGGCCGATATCGCGCCGGCAGCTGAAGCAGCCTTTCGCGCCTCGCTGACACCACCCGGCGTCGCGACGATGATCCTGCCGGCGGATGCCGCCTGGGGCGAAGTCGACGCGGTTTCGGTCGGCAAGGTGACGCTGGTGCCAGCGCCGGCCGTCGATATGGACGCCGTGCGCAAGGTCGCCGCGGCGATCCGTGCCGCTCCGGGCCGGGCAGGCATGATCGTTCGCGGAAAGGCCGCACGCGCCGATGCGCTCGCCATCGCCGGGCAAATCTCGACGGGCAGCGACGTCCGGCTGTTCGGCGAGGTTCTGATCGCACGGATGCAACGCGGGCGCGGGCGTGTCGCGCCGGCCCGCATCCCCTATCCGGTCGACGCGGCGATGGCTGTGCTCAGGGATGTCGATGTTCTGATCCTGGTCGGCGCGAAGGAGCCGGTTGCCTTCTTCGCCTATCCGGGAAAACCGGGACGGCTCGTTCGGGAAGGCTGCGAGGTGCTGACACTGGCCGCCCATGGCGAAGATCTGCATGCGGCGCTGGAGGCGCTTCGCGACGAACTTGGCATCAAGCCGCCGAAACGACAGGTCGTCGCGGCCGCTTTTCCCGACGAGGCAACGCCGAGCGGCAAGCTGACGGAAGATGCGATCGCGCTGTCGGTGGCGCGCAAACTGCCGGCCGATGCGATCATTTGCGATGAAGCGGTCACCTCGGCCAGGCGTTTCTTCGCGCTGTCGGCCTTTGCAGCGCCGCACGACTACATGATGGGCACGGGCGGATCGATCGGCGGCGGCATCCCGATGGCGACCGGGGCGGCAATCGCCTGTCCGGACCGCAAGGTGATCAATCTCGAGGCCGATGGCAGCGGGATGTACACGGTGCAGGGATTGTGGACGCAGGCGCGGGAAAAGCTCGACGTGGTGACGATCGTGTTTTCCAACCGAACCTATGCGATCCTGCATGGCGAGATGAAGAATGTCGGCGTCGGCGCCATCGGCGAGAACGCCAGGCGCATGCTCGACCTCGACTATCCCTCGCTCGACTGGGTGTCGCTGGCCAAAGGCATGGGCGTGGAGGCGGCCCGCGCCGATACGTGCGAGCGCTTCGAGGCGCTGCTGGACAGCGCGCTGTCACGGCGCGGGCCGTTCCTCATCGAAGCGGTGCTCTGAGCGCGGCGAAAAACGATAGGCGGAACCGAGCTACCAGCGGGTCTTTTCGCCGGGAGCCGCCGGTTCGATCGCCAGCGCGTGCACGCCGGCCTTCAATTCATCGGCAAGCAGTTCATTGACGGCGCGGTGACGGTCGATGCGGCTCATGCCGGCAAAGGCGGAAGCGACGACGCGGACGCGAAAATGCGTCTCGCCGGTGCCGTCGTAAGTGCCGTGATGGTCGGAGCCGTGATGGTGGTGGCCGGCATGGAGATGGCTCTCGTTGATGATGACCAGCCTGTCCGGCGAAAATGCCTTATTGAGCTTGTCTTCCATGGTCGCCTGTATGGACATCGCCATCTCCCTTCACCAAATATCGCTGGCATCTCAGCCTGGAAACCGAAAATCGGTTTCGCGAGGGGCCGCCGCCGTGCAACAAAATCCGCCATTCGCCTGCTTTATGCCGCGATTCAGCGGTTAGGGCGATGATCGCGAAAATGTCAATTCTTGTTTCGCATCTGCGAACGCCCCATAAATGGGTAAGATGAAGCCGTACCCCAAATATTTCGAGAAGATTCGCGTCCGCCCCGACAAGGACGCGGAGCTGAAGTCGCACTCGCCGATCTGCCAGTGGGACGGCTGCAAGGAAGCGGGCACCCATCGTGCGCCGGTCGGGCGCATGAAGGAGGGCGAGTATTTCCATTTCTGCTTCGATCATGTGCGCGAGTACAACAAGGGCTTCAACTACTTTTCCGGCGTGCCGGACACCGAGGTCGCGCGCTTCCAGAAGGAAGCCATGACCGGGCACCGGCCGACCTGGAAGATGGGCGCCAACGGGGCCTCGACGCGGTCGTCGCCCGATATGGCCCAGATGCGTTCCGGCCGGGCCGGCTACTATAACCGCATGCGCGACCCGTTCGACCTGTTCAAGGGACCGAAGGATCCGCGCGAGGCGCGCGAGCGCAAGGCCAAGCCGCTTGAGGCCAAGGCGCTGGAAACGCTTGGCCTTGATACAAAGGCGACTGGCAAGGAGATCAAGGCGCGCTATAAGGAACTGGTGAAACAGCACCATCCGGATGCGAATGGTGGCGACAGAGGTTCGGAAGACCGGTTCCGCGATGTGCTGCAGGCCTATCGCGTGCTCAAACAGGCGGGCCTGTGCTGAGCGGCCATACGGTTCGTGTCGTTTTCCAACTTTCATAAGGTTGGAAAAGGCTCTAAGACCGCCCCCGGACAAAATCGATTGCCGGCGAAATCAGACGTTTCGCCCGTGGAGACGTTGAGAGATATGAACAAGGTCGATCGTGACATCGCCAACCTGCCCGACACGACGGTGTCGGTGAAGGAGAAATTCGGCTTCGAGTCCAAGATGGTGGTACCGGCCTATTCGGTGACATCGGAGCATGTGCCCGACATCGACCCGGACTATCTCTTCGACAAGAACACGACGATGGCGATCCTTGCGGGCTTTGCCTACAACCGCCGCGTCATGGTGTCGGGCTATCACGGCACCGGCAAGTCGACCCATATCGAACAGGTTGCCGCCCGGCTTAACTGGCCTTGTGTGCGCGTCAACCTCGACAGTCATGTCAGCCGTATCGATCTCGTCGGCAAGGACGCGATCGTCGTCAAGGATGGCCTGCAGATCACCGAATTCCGCGACGGCATCCTGCCCTGGGCCTACCAGCACAATGTCGCTCTGTGCTTCGACGAGTACGATGCCGGCCGTCCGGATGTGATGTTCGTCATCCAGCGCGTGCTGGAATCGTCGGGCCGGCTGACGCTGCTCGACCAGAGCCGGGTCATCCGCCCGCATCCGGCCTTCCGGTTGTTCTCGACCGCCAACACGGTCGGCCTCGGCGACACCACTGGCCTCTATCACGGCACCCAGCAGATCAACCAGGCGCAGATGGACCGCTGGTCGATCGTCACCACGCTGAACTATTTGCCGCACGACAATGAAGTCGCCATCGTGCTGGCCAAGGCCAAGCACTATCGCGACAGCAAGGGCAAGGACATCGTCAACAAGATGGTGCGCGTCGCCGACATGACGCGTTCGGCCTTCATCAACGGCGATCTGTCGACCGTGATGAGCCCGCGCACCGTGATCACCTGGGCCGAGAATGCCGAGATATTCGGCAATATCGGCATGGCGTTCCGGCTGACCTTCCTCAACAAGTGTGATGAACTGGAACGCTCGGTGGTGGCCGAGTTCTACCAGCGCGCCTTTGGCGAGGATCTGCCCGAGAGCGCCGCCAACGTGGTGCTGGGCTAAGCAGAGTCTCGATGGCGGGTCCGGGCGACAACACGCGCAACAAGTCGAAGACGGGTTCTGAAGCCGACAGCTTCAAGCGCGCCGTCACCGTCTGCATGCGCGCCATCGCCGGCGACAAGGAGCTGGAGGTCGGCTTCGCCAAGGACCGGCCGGCGCTCGCCGGCAGCCGTGCGCGTCTGCCAGAATTGCCGAAGAAGGCGTCGAAGACCGATATCGCGATCACCCGCGGCCTCGGCGATTCCATGGCGCTGAAGCGCGCCTGCCACGATGTGCGCATCCACACCAAGCTGGCGCCGGAAGGCAAGGCGGCCCGCGCCATCTATGACGCGGTCGAACAGGCCCGCGTCGAGGCGATAGGCTCACGCGCCATGCAGGGCGTCGCCGACAATATCGGCTCGATGCTGGAGGACAAATACGCCAAGGCCAACCTCGTCGACATCAAGGACAAGGCCGACGCGCCGATCGAGGAAGCTCTTGCCCTGATAGTGCGCGAGAAGCTGACCGGCCGCCCGGTCCCGAAAAGCGGCGAGCGGCTGGTCGAACTCTGGCGCCCCTGGGTCGAGGAGAAGGCCAAGGCCGACCTCGACGGATTGTCGGCCAAGCTCGGCGACCAGCAGGCTTTCGCCCGGGTCGTGCGCGAGATGCTCGCCTCCATGGAAATGGCCGAGGAGCTTGGCGACGACCAGGAGACGGAAGACTCCGAGGACAATGACGACAACCAGCCGCAAGGCGAGGAGCAGAGCGAGGAGGGCGGCGAAGAGGATTCCGGCTCCGAGCAGTCGCAGTCCGAGGATGCCGAGGCTTCGGCCGATGACGAGCAGTCGGCCGAGACGGAAGCGTCCGACGCCACCGCCGACGACCTCTCCGACGATGACGATGCGGACGCCGAGACACCCGGTGAGGCGCGCCGCAACGACAATCCCTTCACCAATCTGCCGAAGGAAATCGACTACAAGGTCTTCACCACCGCTTTCGACGAAACGGTGGGCGCCGAGGAACTGTGCGAAGAGGAAGAGCTCGACCGGCTGCGCGCCTTCCTCGATAAGCAGCTGGCCAATCTGTCAGGCGTCGTCGGGCGGCTCGCCAACCGGCTGCAGCGCCGGCTGATGGCACAACAGAACCGCTCGTGGGATTTCGACCTGGAAGAGGGCTATCTCGACCCGGCACGGCTGGTGCGGGTTGTCATCGACCCGATGCAGCCGCTGTCGTTCAAGCAGGAGCGCGACACCAAATTCCGCGACACGGTGGTGACGCTGGTGCTCGACAATTCCGGCTCGATGCGCGGTCGGCCGATCACCGTCGCCGCCACCTGCGCCGACATTCTGGCGCGCACGCTGGAGCGTTGTGGCGTCTCGGTCGAGATCCTCGGCTTCACCACCCGTGCCTGGAAGGGCGGGCAGGCGCGCGAGAAATGGCTGAAGGACGGCAAGCCGCCGAACCCAGGCCGGCTCAACGATTTGCGTCACATCATCTATAAGTCGGCCGACCATCCGTGGCGGCGGGCACGGCGCAATCTCGGGCTGATGATGCGCGAAGGCCTGCTCAAGGAAAACATCGACGGCGAGGCGCTGCTGTGGGCGCACAACCGGCTGATTGCCCGGCCGGAGCAGCGCAAGATCCTGATGATGATCTCGGACGGGGCGCCGGTCGACGATTCGACGCTGTCGGTCAATCCGGGCAATTATCTCGAGCGCCATCTGCGCGCCGTCATCGAGCTGATCGAGACGCGTTCGCCGGTGGAACTGCTGGCCATCGGCATCGGCCACGACGTCACGCGCTACTACCGCCGGGCTGTCACCATCGTCGATGCCGAGGAACTGGCCGGCGCCATGACCGAGCAGTTGGCTTCGCTGTTCGCCGAGGAAAGCGCGAAGGATACGCGACGCGGCGGCATGCGGCGCGCCGGATGATCTTCTCGAGCGGCGGCTTTCGGCAGACGCTTTTCGCCGCCATCGCCCTGCTTACCGGCGTGGTTGCGGCGGCAGCCGGTTCAGCTGATTCCACCTCGGTTGAGCCGGTCGAAGTCTCGGCCCGACCGATCGCCGAATTCCACATTGGCCGTGCCGGCAAGCAGTTCGGCCCGTTCGAATTCGTCGGCGGGCTGGAGATGACCTCGCCGACACGCGATTTCGGCGCGCTGTCGGCCTTCCGCTTCCTGAAAGCCGGCGGTGACTTCATCGGCGTTGCCGACACCGGCTTCTGGTTCTTCGGCACGGTGATCCGCGACGCGGAAAAGCGACCCTCCGGCATCCAGAATTTCCGCATGCAGCAGATGGTCGACCAGACCGGCCGGCCGATCGACAGGAAATGGGAGGTCGATGCGGAAGGTCTCGCGGTCAAGGACGGCATCGCCACCGTCGGCTTCGAGCGCAGCCACCGCGTCGCCCAGTTCAAGATCGACTCCAACGACATGAAGGCACCCTTCAAGCCGCTGGATTTCGCCGTTCCGGCCCGCGAGCTGCGTCAGAATCGCGGCTTCGAGACCGTCACCCACGCCAATGCCAACGGCCAGCATGAGGGCGGCCTAGTCGTGGTCTCCGAGAAGAGCCTGGACAAGGCCGGCAACATCTATGCCGCCATCATCGAAGGACCGCACAAGGGCATCTTCACCGTCAAACGCAATGGCGATTTCGACATCACCGACGGGGCCTTCCTGCCGGATGGCGATCTGTTGCTTCTGGAGCGCAGTTTCTCGATGGCCAGCGGCGTCAAGATGCGGCTGCGGCGCATCTATGGCGAAAGCGTCGAGAAGGGCGCGGTCGCCGACGGGCCGGTGCTGCTGGAGGCCGACATGGGCTACCAGATTGACAATATGGAAGGGCTCGACGTCTGGACCCGCGGCGACGGCGCGCTGATGGTGTCGCTGATCTCCGACGACAACCACTCGATCCTGCAGCGCAACCTCTATCTGGAATTCATTCTCCACCAGGATTGAGCCCGCCGGCTTTACGTCCTGGTGGCGATCCAGATGACATGGCGCGCGCCGCGCTTACCGTTGGCGCGCGTACTGACCTCTTCGACCCCGAAGCCTGCCTGCTTCAGGCGCCGCGTGAAGCCGCCGTCCGGGCCTTGCGACCACACCGCCAGCACGCCGCCCGGCTTGAGGGCGCTGCGCGCAGCGCCCAGGCCCTGCAGGCTGTAAAGCGCATCGTTGGATTTGCGGACGATGCCTTCCGGGCCGTTGTCGACATCGAGCAGGATGGCGTCCCAGGCCGCCGGCCGCAACCGGATCAGCTGCCCGACATCGGCTTCCTGGATTGTGACGCGAGGATCGTCGAGACAGCCGCCAAAGATTTCGGCCATCGGACCGCGCGCCCAGGCGACGACGGCCGGCACCAGTTCGGCGACGACGATTCCGGCATCATTGGCCAATTCTGTGAGTGCGGCGCGCAAGGTAAAACCCATGCCAAGCCCACCGATCAGGATTGTGGGCCGGCTCTGGCCGGCAATCCGCTCGCAGGACAGTTTTGCCAGCGCTTCCTCGGAACCGCTGAGGCGGCTATTCATCAGTTCGTTGGTGCCCAGCATGATCGAGAATTCGGTGCCGCGCCGCTTGAGGCGCAGTTCTTGTCCGCCGTCGGGAGTCTTCGCCGAATCGAGCTGGACCCACGGGATCATGATCTTTGTCCGACCATGATCTTTTCCGAAAACCGGGTCCCACTTTTCGGGATCATGGCTTAAGCCGCAACCGCCGGCTGGCTCCAGCGGGCGGCGAGCAGACGGTAGGGGATCAACGCCACGACGGCGATGATCAGTTTCACCGAGAGATCACCAAGCGCCCAGGAAATCCAGCGCATCGCCTCGACATGGAAGACGCCCATCAAAGGTGCGCTTTCCAACGCAAAGCCGTCGTTTGGTCCGGCGAAGGCAAAGGCAGCCGAGAACGCGACGGTGAAGAACACGGCGGTGTCGAACACCGACCCGACCAGCGTGCCGATGATCGGCGCGCGCCACCAGCTCTGCTGGCGCAGCCGGTTGAACACGGTGACATCGAGCAGTTGCGCGCTGAGGAACGCCGCTCCGGACGCGGCCGCGATACGCACCAGCCGGTCGGCGGCGGTCTCGAATTCGATCAGGCCATGGCGGAACAGGAAGGGCGGTACAAGGATCGAGCAGATCACCGCCGTCATGAAGCCGACAAAGACGATCCGGCGCGCCACAGTGGGTCCGTAGCGGCGGTTGGCGAGGTCGGTGACCAGGAACGAGAAAGGATAGGTGAAGGCGCCCCAGGTCAGCACGTCGGCCAGCGAGAGGCCGCCGATCTGGCCCTGCATCGGGAATTGCACGAGAATGTTCGATGCCACGACGACGAGCGCCATGGCGGCCACGAATGGCAAATACCGTGAGAAGGAAGTCATTTTTTTATCCTGGGTAATGGAACCAGCCAAGCACCATGCCCATGCGGGCGATGCTTGCCTTCGTATGTGGGCACCGGATTGCCAAAACCTTGCGGCTTCGATCCGATGCTCAGGCCAACAAGTGTTGGCCAGAGGCCAACAAGAGGTTGGCCAGGGCGGTCGTCCCCCGCCTTTGAACTGTTTTAAGCGGCAGCCTGTTCGGCGGTCTTCTTGGCGATCTGCTTTTTCAGCAAACGGGCGCGCTGCGACAATTCCTTGACGTCTGCCTTGGCCAGGAAGGCGTCGAGGCCGCCGCGATGTTCTACCGAACGCAGCGCGTTGGCCGAAATGCGCAGGCGCACGTTCTGGTTCAGCGCTTCCGAAATCAGCGTCACATTGACGAGGTTCGGCAGGAAGCGACGCTTGGTCTTGTTGTTGGCGTGGCTCACATTGTTGCCGGACATGACTGCCTTGGCAGTGAGTTCGCAGGTGCGGGACATGGTTCTAACCTTCAGTTCTCGGGGTCTGCCAAACACTCAAGTCCACGCCGGGTGGCGCGCGGTTCTGGTCAGGCGGCCTTATGGAAAAAGTTGGCGTTCCATAGTTGCATTTCGCCGAGGCGTCAAGCTCCGGCTTGCCCAGCCCCTGCATTGCCCACGGCGCGCCCGGCATTTTCATATTAAGGCCGGAATTCATCCTATAAGCGGTTCCATAGGGACATGCCAGACCGGAGTTGCCCGCCTCCGGCCGAAAATCAAGGACCCGATCCCGCCATGCTTCGTTCGCCACATGCCCTTGTTGCCATGCTTGCCATAGCTTTGCCGTCCGCCGCGTCTGCTGCCTCGCCGCAGTCGTTCAAGGGCGAGTACACGGTGTCGTTTCTTGGTCTTTCGATAGCGAAATCAACGTTTTCCAGCCGCTATGAGAACGGCGCCTACGCGATCCAAGGCAGTGTCACCGCGGCCGGTCTCGCCAAGCTGTTCGACGACACGCGCGGCACGATCTCGTCCAAAGGCACGATTGCGGGCAAAAAGATGGTGCCGCAGGCATTCCGCGCCGACTACACCTCCGGCAAGAAGGCATCGGTGGTCGATATCCGCTTTGCCAATGGCAGGGTCACTTCGACGAAGGTCGTACCGGCACCAGGCAAACGCGACCCCAAGAACTGGGTACCGCTCGGTGCCGGCGACCTGGCATCGGTGCTCGATCCTATGGCCGCCACCGTCATTCATGCCGACAGTCTCGACCAGGTCTGCGGCCGCACGGTGAAGTTCTATGACGGCGAGATGCGTGCCGACCTGACGTTGACCTACGCGTCGAAAGGCACGATCTCGGTCCCGGGCTACAAGGGCGACACCGTCACCTGCCAGATGGGCTTCGAGCCGGTGGCGGGTTATCGCAAGGGCCGCAAGGCGCTCAACTATCTCAAGAACAAAAGCCGCATGATGGTGACGTTTGCACCGCTCGGCCAAACCGGCGTATATGCGCCGATCCGTGCCACGGTTGGCACGCAGATCGGCACCTTGACCATCAGCGCCGGGCGTTTCGAAGCCGTACAATAGCCAGGCGCGGAATTGGCGCGCCACTGGAGACAGAATGGGGCGCGCAACACTGATCGGCTTTTCGGCGGTCGCCATGTGGGCGTTGCTCGCACTGCTCACCGATGCGTCGGGCCAGGTGCCGCCGTTCTTGCTATCGGCGATCACCTTCTCGATCGGCACCGGCGTCGGGCTGGTCGCGCGGCTGTTCATGCCGGCACCCGACAAGAGCCAGAAGATACCGCCGCAGGTGTGGCTGATCGGCATTGCCGGCCTGTTCGGCTACCACTTTTTCTATTTCACCGCACTGCGCAATGCGCCGGCGGTGGAGGCGAGCCTGATCGCCTATCTGTGGCCGCTGCTGATAGTGCTCGGCTCGGCGTTGATGCCGGGCGAAAAACTTGCCTGGAACCATATCGTCGGCGCGCTGCTCGGCCTTGCCGGCACCGTGCTGATCGTCACCAAGGGTGGCGGGCTGGCCTTCGACGCCCGCTATTCCTTCGGCTATGCCATGGCTGCCGTCTGCGCCGTCTTGTGGTCGTCCTATTCGTTGTTGTCGCGGCGCTTCCCATCGGTGCCGACCAGCATCGTCACCTGGTTCTGTGCTGCCACCGCGGTGCTGTCGCTCGCCTGCCACCTGGCGCTGGAACAGACGATTCTGCCCGTCGGCGCCGGCCAGTGGCTGGCGGTGCTTGGTCTTGGCCTGATGCCGGTGGGCGCTGCCTTCTACGCCTGGGACATCGGCGTCAAGCGCGGCAACATCCAGGTGTTGGGTGCCGCAAGCTATGCCGCACCGCTGTTGTCGACGCTGGTGTTGATCGCGGCCGGCGTCGCCGAGCCGTCGCTGCGCATCCTCGCCGCCTGCGTGCTCATCACCAGCGGTGCGGTGCTCGCCGCAAAATCCCTGTTCCTGCGCAAGCCGGCTGCGGTCGAGAGCAGAGCCGGGGCATCCGAAGGCGGAGCCCAGGCATGACGATGCCGTTTGCGGGCGGCATCGACGCCAATGCCAATGCGACACTGATTTTTTCGCTGGCGGCGGCGGTGATCTATGCCTTCACGCTTGGCATGCCGCCAACGCTGGCCCGCTCGGCCGCAAAGACGCTCGCCGTGGCGATGCTCGCCGTGCTGGCGGCGCTGCAAGGCGGCCCGCTGCTGCTGGTCGCCGCGCTCGCACTCAGCGCCGTTGGCGACGCCTTCCTGTCACGCGACGGCGAAAAGGCCTTTCTCGGCGGGCTGGCCAGTTTTCTTGTCGCTCACATCGTCTATGTCGCGCTGTTCCTGCGCAGCGGTGGCGGGTTGGGAGTGCTTGGCGCCGAGCCGTGGCGCGGAGCGATCGCGCTCGCCATGGCGGTGTTCGTGGTCATCGTGCTGGCGGCGCTGTGGCGTCGTGTCGGTCCCAGCCTGCGTATCCCGATCACCGTCTATATCGCGGCGATCCTGGCAATGGCCATCTCGGCGCTGACAACAAGCAATATGTGGGTGATCGGGGGCGCCGTGCTGTTCATGGCGTCGGACGGGCTGCTCGCCACGGAGAAATTCCTTGTGGCCGCCATCTCGCCGCATCGTGCCTGGATGCGTTTCGCCGTCTGGGCGCTGTACTACGCCGCCCAACTCGCGATCACGCTAGGCTTCCTGCTAAATCAGGCTTCTTATTGAGTTAGGACTGTCCAGGCTGCCAGCCGGGTGCCGCCAGCTCAAAAGCTGCAAACTCGAAGCCCGGCGCGACGGTGCAGCCGACCAGTGTCCATTCGCCCAGGCTGCGCGCCGATTGCCACCATTCCGCCGGCACGACGATCTGCGGCCGCTCACCGGCTGCGAGATCGATGCCGAGCACCTGTTCCACAACGGTGCTGCCTTCTTCCCACATCGACAGCGCCAGCGGGGCGCCGGCATGGAAATGCCAGACCTCGGCGGCGTCCTTGACCCGGTGCCAGGCCGAAACCTGATGCTCCTCAAGCAGGAAATAAATGGCGGTCGAATGGCCACGCGCGCCGCCGGTGCCATCGCGAAAGGTCTCGGCATACCAGCCGCCTTCCGGATGCGGCTTCAGCCCGAGCGTCGCGATAATTTCTGCGGAGCTGGTCATGGCGACGATACCACCGGGCCTAGAAATTGTCCTTGCGCTTGCGGATTTCGGCAAAGACCTCGGCGTCCGAAGCTCTCTCCAGCCCCAGATGCTTGCGGATCGCCGGATCGTGCCAGCGCAGGAAGGGATTGGTCGACAGCTCCTCGCCGATCGTCGTCGGCAGCGTCGGCTTATTGTCGGCGCGCAGCTTTTCGATCTTGGCGGCGCGTTCCTTCAATGCCGAATTCGTCGGGTCGACGGTCAGCGCGAAACGGGCGTTGGCGAGCGTATACTCGTGGCCGCAATAGATGGCCGTTTCAGCCGGAAGTGCAGCCAGCTTCTTTAGCGATTCATACATCACCGGCGGCTTGCATTCGAACAGCCGTCCGCAACCCAGCGCAAACAGCGTGTCGGCGGTGAACGCCACACCCGAAGCCGGCAAATAGTAGGAAACGTGGCCGGCGGTGTGGCCGGGCGTGGCGATGACTTCGATCTTTTCATCGCCAAGATGGAGAACCGAGCCGTCTTCGACGGTCTCGTCGATGCCGGGGATCTTGGCCTTTTCCGCTTCCGGGCCGACGACGCGCAGCTTGAAGCGCTCCTTCAATGCAAGATTGGCCTCGACGTGATCCATGTGATGATGCGTGGTCAGGATCATCGTCGGCGTCCAGCCGGTGCGCTTTATCGCGGCCAGGATAGGCGCTTCCTCGGGCGCGTCGATGATCGCGGTCTGGCCGCTTTTGGGATCATGCACCAGCACGCCGAAATTGTCGCTGCGGCACATGAACTGTTCGATTTCGACCGGCATCGCATCTCTCCGTTTATGGCCGCAGACATAGGGCGCCGGCGCGTGGATGTCATCCTGGATGTTGAAGACATGCTGGATGTTGAGCAACATTCCGGGACGTTGAACAACATCCCGCAATGTCTAGTGACATTCCCGGAATGGCAGGTCGTCGCGGCCTGTTGTTGAAACCCGCCGATATCGCGGCTACATCCCTGCCATGCATTCCGACATCGTCGATCTTCGCTCCTTCTATTCGACAACACTCGGCCGTTTCGCCGAGCGTTCGATCACCATGGCGTTGTCGTCGATATGGGCGGTCGTGCCCAACGAGCGGCTGGTTGGTCTGGGCTACACCTTGCCGTGGCTGGAGAGGTTCGGCTGCGACGCCGAGCGGGTCTTCGCCTTCATGCCGGCGACGCAGGGCGCGGTGGTGTGGCCGGCGACAGGGCCGACGGCGACGGCACTGGTCTTCGACGAGGAACTGCCGCTGGTCGATTCCTGCATCGACCGCATGCTGCTCGTCCATTCGCTCGAACATGTCGAGAACCCACGTGAGACGCTGAACGAGATCTGGCGCGTGCTGTCGCCGGCTGGCCGGGTCGTCATCGTCGTGCCCAACCGGCGCGGTGTCTGGGCGCGCTTCGAGCACACCCCATTCGGCAATGGCCGGCCCTTTTCGCGCGGCCAGCTAACCGAATTGCTGCGCGAGGCGAATTTTACGCCCGCCGCCTGGTCCGATGCGCTGTTCTTTCCGCCGTCGAGGCGCCGTTTCATGATGCGCTTCCACAATGTGCTGGAGCGCGCCGGCCGGCGGCTGTGGCCGATCTTTTCCGGCGTCATCGTCGTCGAGGCGCAGAAACGGCTCTATCAAGGCGTGCCCGTCGTCCAGCGCGCCTCGCGCCGCGTCTTCGTGCCGGTGCTGTCGCCGCATGGCGCCACCCGGCTTGGCCGTCACAAAGCCGGTGCCGAGCCCTCGGCTGCGCGGGTGACGGCTTCGTGATCACGGCAAGCGTGCCTGACGTCGTTTCCCTGCCTATCTGTCGCAAGCGGACCGACAGTTTATCCGGCAGCCCATACGAACGCCTGTCAAGTTTCTCCATCCGGTTTCAGCACTGACGCAAGGACCTCGGCCATGGCTGATCAACCGGACAATGCCGCCGCCGTTCAGCCGGTTGCCGTGGCGGTCGAAGCCAGCAGCCTGCGCGATCAGCTGATGACGATCCGGCGGGCGCTGGCGGGATCGCCGGTTCGCAAATGGTTGCAGTGGACATCGGTCGGCATCATGGCCGTGATCATCGCAACGTCGATCGGCCAGGTTCTGCTCAACCGCTGGAACCAGCCTTTCTACGATGCGCTTGCGCGCCGCGACATGGCGGCCTTCCTGCACCAGCTCCTCGTCTTCGCGATGATCGCCGGCGGGCTGCTGGTGCTCAATATCGGCCAGACCTGGCTCAACCAGATGATCAGGCTCAAACTGCGCGAGGCGCTGACGCTGGATCTGATCGATCAGTGGATGCGGCCGGCGCGCGCCTTCCGGTTGGCCAATGCCGGCGCCATCGGCGTCAATCCCGACCAGCGCATGCAGCAGGACGCCGCGCATCTGTCCGACCTGTCAACCGATCTCGGCGTCGGCCTGCTGCAGTCGTGCATCCTGCTGGTGTCCTTCGTCGGGGTGCTGTGGGAGCTGTCCTCGGGCTTCGTGTTCCACATCGGCGGGACCTCGCTGGCCATACCGGGCTACATGGTCTGGGCCGCCATCCTTTACGCCGGCATCGCCTCCTGGCTGAGCTGGCTGGTCGGGCGCCCGCTCATCCGCCTGAACAGCGACCGCTATACACGCGAAGCCGAGCTGCGCTCCTCGATGGTGCGCGTCAACGAGAATGTCGATGCCATTGCGTTGTATCATGGCGAGGCCGACGCCAGGCGGCGGCTCGAACTCGATCTCGGCACGGTGCTGGGCGCCATGCGGCGCATCTACGCCGCCCAGATCAACCTGTCCTGGGTGACCGACACCTATGGCTGGATCACCGTCGTGGCGCCCATACTGGTCGCTTCGCCGGTCTATTTCTCAGGTGATATCAGCTTTGGCGGGCTGATGATGGCGGTCGGCGCCTTCAACCAGGTCCACTCCTCCTTGCGCTGGTTCATCAACAACATCGGCAGTATCGCCGATTGGCGCGCCACGCTGATGCGCGTGGCCGATTTCCGCATCGCGCTCGATGAAACCGATGCGCTGCACGACACGGAAAAGCGCATCGCCTTCGGCCAAAACGTCAATGGCAGCCTGACTTTCGAGAAGCTCGAAGTGACCTCGCCGGAGGGTTGCACCAGACTCGCCGACTCGCATGTCGAAATCCGCCCCGGCGAGCGCGTCATGATCACCGGCGACCCCGGTGCGGGCAAGACGCTGTTCTTTCGTGCCATTGCCGGCCTGTGGCCATGGGGAAGCGGCCAGATCGGCCTGCCGGCGGGAGAAACCCCCATATTCGTGCCGCGCGTGCCTTATTTTCCGGTCGGCACGTTGCGCGAAGTCCTCGATCACCCGAACGGGCCCGCGCCGGCGAACGATGCCGACATTTCGGCGGTGCTGGCCGAGGTCGGTCTGGGACGGCTATCCTCGTCGCTCGACCGCGCCGGGCGTTGGGACCATGAGTTGGGCGATGACGAACAACGCTCGCTGGCCTTCGCCAGGCTCGCGTTGCGGCAGCCGAAATGGTGATCATCGATGAGGCGCTGGATGCGTTCGACGGCCCATCGCTAAGACGCGTGCTGTCGATGCTCGATAAGCGTTTGCCGGGGACAGCGATCCTCAACATCGGGCGCGGCCAGCACAACAACCACTTCTTCCCGCGCGCGTTGACGATCATCAAGGATTCTGGTGCGCCAGCCCTGAAGCCCGCCCGCGTCAGAGCCGGCGCGATCGAACCGCCGCCAGCCGCCGCTCGTCGCAAGAAATGAGCTGATTTCCGGGCGGGGGAAGCAAAGCTTTATTTTGCCGTGATCGCGAGGGAAGCTCCTTGGGAGAAACATCTTGGCGACGGCCATGCTTGATGCTCTGCGCCTGCTTGCCTGTCTTGCCTGCGCCCAGGCTGCCCCGGCCGCCTCGCCGCCGGATGCGCTCGCCGTCGACGTCGAGCTGGTGCTGGCGGTCGACATCTCGCTGTCGATGGACGAGAAGGAGTTCGCCCTGCAGCGGGCCGGTTATGTCGAGGCGCTGCGGCATCCCGACTTCATCAAGGCTGTCCGCGCCGGCGCCAAGGGCCGCATAGCGCTGACCTATTTCGAATGGGCCGGCACGGTGCGCGACGACGCGGTCATCAGCTGGCAGATTATCGATAGTGCCGAGAGCGCGAACAGCTTTGCCGACAAGGTCGCGGCTCGTCCGTTCCGCAGCTTTCGCGGCACTTCGATTTCCGGCGCGCTGGCCTTCGGCACCGAGCTTTTCGACCGCACGTCTTTCCAGGGCGAACGCAGCGTCATCGACATTTCGGGCGACGGACCGAACAATATCGGGCCGCCGGTCACCGCAACGCGTGATGCGGCGACTGCCAAAGGCATCGTCGTCAACGGCCTGCCGATCCTGATCAGCCCGTCGCCCACCTTCAGCCATCTCGACCAGTATTATGCGCAGTGCGTGATCGGCGGACCCGGTTCCTTCGTGCTGCCTATCTATGCCGCCGCGGAGTTTTCGACAGCCATCCGGCGCAAGCTGCTCCTGGAAGTGAGCGGCATTCAGGACGAGGTGGGAAGCATCCCCGTCGACGCGGCGACGCCGATAGACTGCCTGCAAGGCGAACGGGACAGGCGGTTTCTATCGGATCCGTATTTTCCCGAACTTGACCGTTGAGCTCTCGACAGAGGGGTTAACGCGATCCGGAGGAAAAACCGTTCCACAATTTCCCGGAATCCCTCTCGGTTTAAGCGGGCCGGGCACCAAATTGATTGCGAAACTCGTTGGACAGATCGCGGCGCCAGCGCCGGCCGTGGACATAGCCTTGCATCAATTCCGGCAGCGAATAGCCAAGCGTTTTGGATGAACGGTTGGCCATGTAGCCCTGAAATGCCTCCGGTATCCTGCCTCGCAGGATGTCGGCGATGAGCTGCCGCGAGATCATGTAAGGCGGAATGTGCGGGTAGGCATGGGCAATATGCGGATGTTTGCCCATCAGGTTCGCATAGGCCTCGACATAGCCGTCACGGCGGCCGGAAATCGAGTTCTCCGAATTGTATTTCGTCCAGTCCAGATCCCTGGACAACTGCGCACCGAAGCGCCGGGCAAGGCGCAGCAGCAATTCGCGATCCTGCATGCGGGTGATGTCGCTGTCGTAGCCGCCGATGGCCAGCAAGGCTTCGCGGCGAGCGGTGATCGCGGAGCCGGCAATGAAGATGGTCTGCCCAACCAGCGTCCGCTCCAGCATTGCGGGGCTCACGAACGCCTCGGGGTTGACGCAGTTTGTGATGCGATTGCCTTTCAGGGACACGAACGAACTGATCAGCACTTGCAGTGCAGGATTCTCATCGAACCAGGTCAGGGTTCGTTCAAGCCGGTGCGGCATGTAGATGTCGTCGGAATCGAGGAACGTCACCAACGGTGCCCGCGCGCGCTCGATGCCGGCATTCCTGGCAGCGTTGGCGCCTCGCCATTTCGCCCCGACATAGATCAGCCGCGGGTCCTGGATACGGGCCAGCGCCGCTTCGGTTCCATCGGTCGAACCATCGTCGACGACAATGTGCTCAAGCCTCGACATGCTCTGGGAGAGTACGCTTTCCACGGCGCGCAACACCGTTTCGCGTCGGTTGTGGGTCGGCGTAATGACCGTGATGAGAGGTGTCGGTTGGATCCCGGCCATGTCTGTCAGCTGTTTCCTGCGCAGGGTTGCGCGTCTGTCCAGGACTTTTCGATTTTCAGAACGGTCGAATGGATTGGACTTCCCTTCCTCTACACCGCATCACAGTCGGCGCGACGCTACAAAAAACGACTGCCCCTGTCACCCACCGTGCCGGTACTCAATCCGCGCGAGACAACGAATCCCCGCTGCTAGCGTTCCAATTGCAACAGCACCGCCGCACATAGCATTGCGAATCACCATGGAAGCAACCCATCATGACAGGTAGCATACATCTCATTACCTCAGACGTAATCGCTTAGCGCTCGGCGTTTGGTCAGATTGCCCATGCGAGGCCGGCAACTCGGCTTCGATGACAAGGGAGTCCAGTCATGGCCGCTTACGCCGTCGCCCATATGCGCCAAGCCGCAATGGGTCCGCAGATCGTCGAATATCTGCACAAGATCGATGCCACGCTGGAACCTTTCGGCGGCCGTTTTCTGGTTCATGGCGGCGATGTGGAGGTGATCGAGAACGACTGGCCTGGCCATCTGATCATCATAGAATTTCCCGACAGGCAGCATGTGCGTGGCTGGTACAATTCGCCCGCCTACCGGGCGATACTGGCGCTGCGCACGGACAATTCGGAGGCCGATGTCGTGTTCGTCGACGGCGTCGAACATCCGCACAAGGCCACGGATGTTCTGGAACAATCGACGGGTCAAGGATCAATTGGACGCTGAACCGCGGTTCAAGGAATGGCGGTAAAGCGTCTAGCTGTGCCCAACATAGTCGGGCACAGTTTCAATTTTGTCACGAACCATGCCAGTCGCAAAACTGAACTGGCCCCAAAACGCCAAACCATAAAATGCCTGACCGACAATCAGAGAAAAGGGAACCTGCCAAAGCGGCATCCCCGTTTCCCGGGCATGGCCTACGATCCGTCGTGTCGTGCGCCATGACATGGTGAGCCACCGGCTGAAAGACTTGACTATCCGTCGCGCGCGGCTCGGCGAATTGAGCGCAACGAACTTCCGGTCGGCGTCGCGACCTGTAACCAGGGCGCGCCAGTAAAAGAACCGCCAGCCCCGCGGCGAATAGTGATAAACGCGTGCGTCGACATTATGAATTTTGTGGCCCTCCCGCAGCAGTTCGCGCATCAGCAAAGTGCAGGAAACCTTGAAGCCGTTATGTTTTGGAAAAGGATGGCTGACGATCCACTCGCGTCGAAACGCTACATTGTTAGCGTTGATCGCTCGCTTCGAGGCAAATCGCCCGTCTCCACGGGCCATCGGGAAAAACCAGATCAACGCAAACGTTCTTGAAAAGAAATCGTCGTATGAGAGGTATGTATATCCGTTTGCGCAGATAACTTCAGAGTTTTCAAAGGGCTCAAGCAGTCCTGGTAGCCATCCTGGTTCCGCGACCACGTCGGAATCCATAAAGATGACGATATCTCCGTCCGATGCCAGCATGCCGTTGTTCTTCAGGTCGTAATATCGGCCGCCAGGGAAAGCCGTGAAGACGAGTTCGGCAACCTGACCGAGCTGCGGGGCCTCATTCGAAATCTCACGACGCAACGCATCCTCGTCCGACTCTGCTCCCCCGTGAGAAATAACGATCCTTGGTCGCACTAAACCGGTTGCTGAAACCGATGTGATTTCCCGAGCCAAGGCCTTCATCCCAACGCCGATCTCGTCCCAGTCGATCGATTTTGCATTCTCCATTTCGACGACGAGTGAATACGTTGGACGCTCTTGAGCCATATCTGAACCGATCAAGTTATTAGTGCCGATGTGGCTATAACGCTCTCGGCGGGCTGTCAAACCAGCGTGCAATAAGAATTTGTGCTCGTGATCGCCATGGACGGCGATGCGCTTTGATCAATAACATCGCATCTCTGGCGCCCCTGGATGCTTCGTGTTCTCGTACAATGCCGTTCGATCAGATCGAGAACCTTGAGCTCCTCTTTTTAAGAAAACCGCGACGGCAATTGTTGGCATGGAAGTTCGACGTGTCAGAATATTCCGCCAAGAACCGCTCTCTCCACTCCTCATTGATGGTGTCTCGTTGAATATCGAGGCCCGAATCGAGATCAGACCCGGGTTTCAAGACAAGCTTGGCGTCGACCAGAGATGCAGCCCTTTCAAGGCAGGTCCGTGGATGTTCAAGGAGTTCTTCGTATGTCAGTGATAGGAAGGACAATCCGTTTTTTGCAAACCAGACATCCCAGGCCAGATTTTCCAGGATGATTTTTTCAAGCGAGTCCGCGATTGCTTTGCCGTCGTAGCATGGTCTCTTCTGATCGGCCTCGGTAGAGCGGAACCGACCACTCTGACGAGCGCGGGTCCACGAAACTGCTTGACCAACGAGGTCCCCACGCGTCAACCGCATATAGCGCAGCTTTGGAAGGCTTGCGGGGAGATCCACGGTTTTGGCAACCTGTGAAAACTGGCTGGCAAACAGTTTGACCGCGTAAATCCCGGAGGGAGACCGCCCGTCCTTCAGTGCATGCAAAACCTGGGCACGGGGGTCGCGGGGATAGTTCGGCATTTCTAGAACACGACGGCCCCCGAACCACTCGAGTGGGTTGCCAAGCCCGGTGGCTGCCATCAATCCGGCTAGGTGGTTGCTGCCACTGCGCGGTGAGGTGCAGATGAGAATTCCGGCTTTCAACCCAGCCCGCATGTCCGGTGGGATTTCAATTGGCAGAGGGCGCCTACGAAAGAGATACATGGCGATCAATATTACCGTTTCAGCAAGAACACTGCCTGCTGGCCGAAGAAGTTCCAGAACCACCACGGCATCGACAGGCCGATCTTCTGGCCGGCGGCGTCGAGAGCGGTTGCCTTCTCGACGGTCGCGCCGAGCTCGTCGCACAGATTGACGAAGTCGCGGATGGTGCAGAAATGGATGTTGGGCGTGTCGTACCAGGAATAGGGCAGGTCCTTGGTCACCGGCATGCGGCCCTGGATGAACAGCGACAGGCGCACCCGCCAGTGGCCGAAATTGGGGAAGGACACGATGGCGCGGTTGCCGATCCTGAGCAGTTCGTCGAGCACCAGCTTCGGGTTGCGGGTGGCCTGCAGGGTCTGCGACAGGACGACGAAGTCAAAGCCCTTGTCGGGATAGAATTCGAGATCCTTGTCGGCATCGCCCTGGATGACCGAGAGGCCTCGCGCCACGCATTCATTGACGCCGCGCTGCGACAGCTCAAGTCCACGGCCGTCGACCTGCTTGGTGTCCTGCAGCAATTCGAGCAGCGAGCCGTCGCCCGAACCGACATCGAGCACGCGCGACTGTGGCGGGATGAGGTTGGCGACGACTTCTAGGTCGACGCGCTGGTCGCGGTTGACGCTCATGGCTTCGCCTCCTGCCTGGCGCATGATCTCGATCCGAAAAGCCTGCAATTTTTCGGGGTCATGCGCTGAGCCCTCTCGCCCGGGCCGCCGAGCCGATGAAGCCGTTTATGGCGGCAAACAGTTCCGGCTCGTCGAGCAGGAATGCGTCGTGGCCGCGGTCGGTTTCGATCTCGACGAAGGATACCGATGCGCCGGCGGCGTTGAGCGCATGCACGATCGAGCGGCTCTCCTCGGTCGGAAACAGCCAGTCCGAGGTGAAAGACACCAGGCAGAAGCGGGTTTTCGTTCCGGCGAAGGCATCGGCCAACCGGCCGCCATGGTCGGCGGCAAGGTCGAAATAGTCCATCGACCGCGTCATGTAGAGGTAGGAGTTGGCGTCGAAGCGATCGACGAAGGTCATGCCCTGATGGCGCAGATAGCTTTCGATCTGGAAGTCGGCGTCGAAGCCGAAGGTCAGCGCTTCGCGATCCTGCAAATTGCGGCCGAATTTCCGGTGCAGCGCGGCTTCCGACAGATAGGTGATGTGGGCGGCCATGCGTGCCACCGCCAAGCCCTTTTCCGGGCGTTTGCCGTGCTCGAAATATTTGCCGCCATGCCAGTCCGGATCGGCCATGACAGCCTGCCGGCCGACCTCATGAAAGGCGATGTTCTGCGAGGAATGGCGCGCGCCGGTGGCGATCGGCAGCGCCGAGAAGACGCGCTCCGGATAGCTCGATGCCCATTCCAGCACCTGCATGCCGCCCATAGAGCCGCCGAGCACGCAGAACAGCTTTTCGATGCCGAAATGGTCAATCAGCATCTGCTGCGCCCGCACCATGTCGCGGATGGTGATAATGGGCAGGTCAAGCCCATAGGGCTTGTCGGTGGCGGGATTGGTCGAGGCCGGACCGGTGGACCCAAGGCAACCACCGATGACGTTGGAGCAGATGACGAAGAAGCGATTGGTGTCGATGATCTTGCCGGGGCCGATCAACACTTCCCACCAGCCAGGCTTGCCGGTCACCGGATTGGTGCTGGCGACGTGCTGGTCTCCGGTCAGTGCATGGCAGACGAGGATGGCGTTGGAGCGGGCATCGTTCAGCGTGCCGTAGGTCTGGTAGGCGATCTGGAACGGTGACAGCAGCGTGCCGGCGTCCAGCTTGAGCGGCTTGTCGGATCCAAAACGCAAAACCGGGCTCGACGGTTGGTCGACCTCGTTGTTGGTTTTGCGGGCACGCAGAACGGCCATGACATCCATCTCACACTTTGAGCCCACGCATCGCGCTTGTCGAAAGTCGATGCCGATCCGGGTGTCCGGCCGGCGCGGACAACAAAAAACCGGCATTGCGGTTGCAAAGCCGGTTACAGGATGCAAACGGCCCTTTAGCAAGTTGTTTAACGTGGCTGCAAGCCGACCGGCCAAATCACCACGGAAGTCCGCTCCCCTTCTAGGGCTGTGGCGCGCCGGCGTCAACGGCCAGCCTTGGGCGGTGGCTGTCGCCTCTCGACATTGCAGGCCACGGCTTGTATTTCCGCTGCGGCTTCCCTCAGGAAGCGTTCTCGACGGATTTTGCGACATGAGCCAGACACCGGACCAGGCACGTCCAACCCCGCGCGCGGGCATCATGGACATAGACGCCTATGTGCCGGGCAAGAGCACGGCGCCCGCGGGCGTCGCCAAGGTTCACAAGCTGTCCTCGAACGAGAATCCGCTAGGGCCCTCGCCGAAAGCGATCGAAGCCGCGCGCGAGATTGCCGGAAAGCTCGACGTCTATCCAGATGGCACCGCCAGGCGGCTGCGCGAAGCGATCGCCGAGGTGCATGGTCTCAACCCGCAGAACATCATTTGCTCCAACGGCTCCGACGAGATCCTCGGCCTGCTGGCGCAGACTTATCTGGCGCCCGGCGACGAGGCTGTCATCACCGAACACGCCTTCATGGTCTACAAGATCTACATCCAGTCGGCAGGTGCCGTTCCGGTGACGATCAAGGAAAGAGACGAGCGCGCCGATATCGACGCCATCCTCGCAGCCGTCACGCCGCGCACCAAGATCGTGTTCCTGGCCAATCCCAACAATCCGACCGGCACCTATGTGCCTTTCCAGGAGGTGCGCCGCCTGCATGCCGGCCTGCCCAGGCACGTGCTTCTGGTGCTAGACGCGGCCTATGCCGAATATGTCCGCCGCAACGACTATGAGGCCGGCATCGAGCTGGTCGGTGCTGCCCAGAACGTGGTGATGACCCGTACCTTCTCCAAGATCGGCCTCGGCGGAGCGCGGATCGGCTGGATGTATGCGCCGATGCATATCGTCGACGCCATCAACCGCGTGCGGGGTCCCTTCAACGTCAATGCGACGGCGATCGAGGCCGGTATCGCAGCCATCCGCGACCGCGCCCATGTCGAGCGCAGCGTGGCGCACAACGAGACCTGGCTGGCCTGGCTGAGCGAGGAATTCACAAAGCTCGGGCTGCGGGTAACGCCGAGCGTCGGCAATTTCGTCCTCGTTCATTTTCCTGACGATCAGAAGCATTCGGCGGCGGCGGCGGACGACTATCTGACGGCGCGCGGCTATATATTGCGGCGCGTTTCGGGCTATGGCTTTCCCAACGCGTTGCGCATGACCGTCGGCACCGAAGAAGCCAATCGCGGCGTTGTCGCCGCTCTCACGACATTTCTGAAAAGCTAGAACGCCATGACATCACCGATGTTTGAAAAGATCGCGCTGGTCGGCATCGGCCTGATCGGCTCGTCGCTGGCCCGCGTCATCCGCCGCGAGGGGCTGGCCCGTCACGTGGCCATATCAACGCGCAGTGCGGCGACGCTGGCGCGAGCCGAGGAACTCGGGCTCGGCGATAGCTATACCACCGATGCGAAAGAGGCGGTCCGCGATGCCGACCTAGTCGTCATTTCGGTGCCGGTCGGCTCATCCGGCGCGGTGGCCGAGGAAATCGCGCCGGCGCTGAAGAAGGGCGCGATCCTCACCGATGTCGGCTCGACCAAGGCGTCTGTCATCGCGCAGATGCAGCCTTATGTCCCTGAAGGCGTCCATTTCATTCCCGGCCACCCGCTGGCGGGCACGGAAAAATCCGGCCCCGACGCCGGCTTCGCCGACCTGTTCGACAATCGCTGGTGCATCTTCACGCCGCTGCCCGATACCGACGCGGACGCGCTGGAGCGGCTGTCGGAGTTCTGGCGCCGCTGCGGCGCCAACATCGATACCATGGACCCGCAGCATCACGACATGACGCTGGCCATCGTCTCGCACCTGCCGCACATCATCGCCTACAACATCGTCGGCACCGCCGACGATCTGCAGTCGGTGACCAAGTCCGAAGTGATCAAATATTCGGCTTCCGGCTTCCGCGACTTCACGCGTCTTGCCGCTTCCGATCCGACCATGTGGCGGGATGTGTGCCTGCACAACAAGGACGCCATCCTCGAAATGCTGGCGCGGTTCTCGGAAGATCTGGCGTCCCTGCAACGCGCGATCCGCTGGGGGGACGGCGAAAAACTCTTCGACCTGTTCACCCGCACCCGCGCTGTGCGCCGCTCGATCATCGAGGCCGGCCAGGACATCGACGTGCCCGATTTCGGTCGCCAGGCCGTCGAGCATCCCGCGAAGGGCTAAGTCAGTTTCAGGCTGGCCAGGTCTGCGCAACCATGGCCAGCGTCTCGGCCCGGTTCGGCGCACCAAGCCTGCCGCCGAAGCGCAGGCATTTGAGCGCGGCGGCCGCACTGGCAAAGCGCAAAGCCTGCTCGACCGGCATGGCTTCCGCCAGCCCGACGGCGAAGGCGCCGTGAAAGACATCGCCGGCGGCCAATGTGTCGATCGCCTTGATCTTCGGTGCCGCGACATGGCGCACGCAGCCTGCGCGACGGTCGTGCCACCAACTGCCCGCCGCGCCGCCTGTCACTGCGACAAAAGCGTCGGTGCGGCTGGCGAGATCGGCGCAAGCCGTTTCTGGATCGAGCGCCTGGCCGCAGACAATGCGCGCCGCCGTTTCCGAAGCGACGATGTGCGTGGCGAGCGGCAACAGCTGTTCCAGGATCTGCAACGGTGCGGTATCGGCATCGAGGATTGCCGGCCGGCCGAGGGCGCGCGCCGCTCTCAGGGCAAGGGCTGCCGCACCTGGCCAGCGGACATCGACCAGTACGGCGTCGAATGCCGTGAGGTCGGCGACCGGCAAGGCTTCGGGATCGGCCTGGGCAAGCCCGTCATAGAACGGCACGATGATGCGCTCGCCATACGCGTCGACCAGGATCGAGGCCAGCGCCGAGCGGGCGCCTCTGACGCGGCGCACAAAGGTGCAATCGACGCCTTCGGCCTCGATGCCGGCGATGAGCTGGTCGGCGACGGCATCGTCACCCGCGCTCGCCCACAGCGATACCTCGGCCCCCAGGCGATGCGCGGCGCAGGCAGCACTCGTGGCCATGCCCGAGGCGATCTGGACGCCGTCGGAGGCAATGAACTTGCCTTGATGCACGGGCAGCGTCTCGACGCGCAGGATGGTGTCCAGCGTCAAAGCGCCAACGCTCAGCAGCTTCACGGGTCTTGCCATCGCAGCGCTATTCCACCGGCTTGATCTTGCCCAGCGGAATGAAGCCGAGCGAGGCCTTGCCCCTGACCACCTTCAGCGGCATCGACGGTTCGTTGCCGAGCACCGCCAGGGCAGCAAAGCCCTGCTCGATCTGGCTTTTCTGCTCGGGTATGGCGGCGCCGAGAATGGCCGCCACCGCCTTCGGGTCCTTCAGCCTGATCATCAGATCGGCGTTGATCAGGCCCTCGGCATCGACCGAGAGCGGTCCCGAAACGGTGACGCGCGCCGTCCCCGACGACAGGTCGAGGTTGCGGATTTCGATCGCCTGGCCACGAAGGCTCTTCACCTGCGTGCCGATCAACGCGACACCGTTCTTCAGCGTGACGTCGCCACTGGCATCGAGCGCCGGAAGCACGCGCCCGCCAATTGCGTCGGGGTCGATCTCGAGATCGCCGAAACTGCCGAGATAGTCGATATCCTCACCGTTGGGCTGCAACTGACCCGATGCCTTGCCGGCGCTGAACAGTTGCACCGGATCGGTGTCGTCGGCCGGGTCGGTCTGGCCGGAAAGGCCCTCTGCCTCCAGCGAAATCCGCTGCGGCAGCGGCCACCACAATTTGAAATTGGCCTGCAGATTGTCCCAGTCTATCCACAGCGGCACCATGTCCGGAACGGAGGTCCTGAGCGGGCCGCGCAGATTGGCAACCGGCGACAGAGGCTGGATGATCTGGGCGGCTGCGTTGAAACTGCCGGCTGAAGCCGCAATGTTCTTGGCATCGTCCTCATAGGCGAGGTTGTCGCAGGAGACGGTAAAGCTCAAGGGATAGCCGCTGACCTGGAGATTGCCGCAGCCGGCCTCGACGCCATTCTTGTTGAGCGTGGCAACCGCCTTGTCGGCTTCGCTCCTGACGCGGTCAGCCAGATAGAACCAGCCGCCGCTGTAGAGGGCGAACAGCACGACGATGAATGCTGCAAGCCAGACCACACGGCGACGTTTGTTCGGCTGGCGTTCGTCACTTGACGTCATGCTTTGGCTCTCGTTAACGCATGGGTGTTGCGGACGGGTAGGCGATTCCGCCAGGTAGACAGACGAATAGTTAGACGGGACGGGCGGAAAAAACACCGGTCCGGTTCGGTGTTGGCATCTTTTGCAATCAGGCGCGGCGATATGGGCGATTTTTGGGTGTTTGGCTATGGCTCGCTGATCTGGCGGCCGGGATTCGCGCATGTCGAAACACAGCGTGCCCGCCTGCATGGCTACCGGCGCTCGCTCTGCGTCTATTCCTTCGTGCATCGCGGAACGCGCGAGCGGCCGGGGCTGGTGCTCGGCCTCGACCGTGGCGGGTCCTGCGTCGGCCTCGCATTCCGCGTTCCCGGCGACTTGCACGACGAGGTCATGGCCTATCTTCGCGAGCGCGAACTGGTCACCAATGTCTATCTGGAGCGCATGCTCAAGATTCGCCTCGACGGGGGCGGTACGGTCGACGCGGTGGTCTACATTGTCGACCGCCACCACGAGCAATATGCCGGAGCGCTCGACGCGGCGGATGCGGCGGCCATGGTGCGCGGCGCGGTCGGCCAGTCCGGCAACAACGAGGACTATGTGCTGAGCACGCTTGAGCATCTCGAGGCGTTGGGCATCCGCGACCACTGGCTGGAGGATGTCGCCAGGCAGGTCGCGCCTTTGTGAAGCTGGCTCTGCGGAAAAAGGCGGCCAGGCCTTTGACCTCGTTCAGGCAAGACTTAGGTTAGGCTCCGACTCTCAGCCCGCGGGCGCCATTTGCCCGCCCCAATCATCCCGGAGATACGCCTTGCAGAAACGTCGTCTCGGTCGCACCGACCTGTCCATCGCGCCGCTGGTTCTGGGCGGCAACGTCTTCGGCTGGACCGCCGACGAGAAAACCTCGTTCGACCTGCTCGACCGCTTCGTCGGCGCCGGCCTCAACGCCATCGATACGGCGGATGCCTATTCGCGCTGGGTTCCCGGCCACAAAGGCGGTGAATCGGAAAACATCATCGGCAAATGGATGAAAGACCGTGGCAATCGCGACAAAGTCGTGGTGATCACCAAGGTCGGTTCGGATATGGGGCAGGGGCACAAGGACCTGTCCGCCGCATACATCGAAAAGGCCGTCGATGCATCGCTGAAGCGGCTGCAGACCGAGTTTATCGATCTCTATCTGTCGCATTGGCCGGACCCTGCAACGCCCTATGAAGAAACGCTTGGCGCCTACGAGAAGCTGCTCGCCAAGGGCAAAATCCGCTATGCCGGCTGTTCGAATCTCGACGCCGGCCAGTTGCGTGCCGCACTCGATGTGGCGAGCTTGCGCAGCCTGCCGCGCTACGAGGTGCTGCAGCCGGAATACAATCTTTACGATCGCTCGTCCTTCGACGGGCCGTTGCGCGATCTATGCGTGGCCGAGGACATCGGCGTCATCACCTATTTCAGCCTGGCCAAGGGTTTCCTCAGCGGCAAATACCGCAGCGAGGCCGATCTCGGTCAAAGCCCGCGTGGCGGCGGGGTGAAGGACTATCTCAATGCGCGCGGCATGCGCATCCTTGCGGCACTCGACGCGGTTTCATCAAGGCATTCGGCCAAGCAGGCGGAAGTGGCGCTTGCCTGGGTTATCGCTCGGCCGGGCGTCACCGCGCCGATCGCCAGCGCCACCAAGCCTGAACAGATGGACAGCCTGATCAGGGCGGCGTCGCTGAAACTGACCGCCGCCGACATGACCGAACTCGACAAGGCGAGCGGCTGAAGCTCAGTCGCGACGCCTCGCACGAACGTCCAAGACGCCCCTCTGGTCCTGCCATACCGTCTCTTCGCGCAAGGCAGGACAGAGGATAAAATGGCTGAGCCGCTTCTTTCGCAGCCGGATTTTTGGGGACAACTTCTCGCGCTGATGCTTGCCGCCCTGGTGATCATGGGCAGCCCGGGACCGGCGACGATAAGCGTTACCGCCGTTGGCGCTGCCTTCGGTTTGCGCCGCTCGCTGGGTTATGCCTGGGGAATCATACTGGGCACGATCGCCGTGCTTCTGGTTGTCGCGACCGGGGTCGTGGCGGTGCTCACCGCGATGCCGAGGCTGGCGCCGTTGCTGGCTTTCGCTTCCGCGGCCTACATCCTCTATCTCGCCTTCAAGGTCGCCACGGCGGCGCCCATGGCAGCACGCGGCGCCGAGGCTTCGTGTCCAACATGGCTGGCTGGATTCCTTCTCGCGGTCGCCAATCCAAAGGCCTATGTGGCGATCGCCGCCGTGTTCGCCGGTGCTTCGTCCGAACAGGGCGCCACTGAGCTTGGTCCATGGCTGAAGCTGACGGCTCTCGCCCTGATGATCGTTGCCATCCATGCTCTGTGGCTTGTCGTGGGAGCATCGTTCGCGCGCTTCCTGCGCCGGCCGGCGGCCTCGCGGATCATCAATCTGGTCTTTGCCGCGACGCTGGTGTTGACCACCACGCCGGCCGTGTTCGGTTGAGAACTGTCGGCCGGAGACTTCCGATTCAGGCTTTGGTTCTTTCAGCCGCGTCCAGCTCTTGCAGCCTTTTCACCGCTGTCGGAGGCAAGGCAGGCGGGCTCGGACCGCGCGCCACATCAATCAGGAATTGGTCGCAGGCAGCCTCGGTCTCGCCGATCAGCCGGGCCATGAATTCGTCCTTGCTCAAGCCGGGCGGGATCGGCGGCAGGAAGCGTGCCTTGATGGTGCCGGGGTAGCGCAGGAATTTCCGGCGCGGCCAGTACAGGCCGGCGACATGGGCAACCGGCACCACCGGAACGCCAAGCTGCGCATAGATTTCGACGATGCCGTATTTGTAGGCCGGTTCGTCGCCCGGTGCCCGGCGTGTGCCCTCGGGATAGATGATCAGCTGGCGAGGGTTGCGCGCCATCTCCTCCTTGGTCGCGGCGACCACGGCCTTCAGCGCCTTCGAGCGGCTGCCGCGGTGAACCGGGATCATCCGCATCTTCATGATGTACCAGCCGAAGAACGGGATCCAGGTCAGCTCTCGTTTCAAGATGTAGAGCGGGTCCTGGAGGAAGGGGAAGAAGGCGATCGCGTCCCAGAACGACTGGTGCTTGGGCGCCAGGATGAACGAGCCTGCTGGCAGGTTTTCCTGGCCAGTGATGTCGCTCTTCGTTCCAGCGATCTTGTCGAAGAGCCACATCGAGGTGCGCGACCAGAATTTCGGCACGAACCAGGCGCGGTGACGGGGCGACAGGAAATAATAGGGGGTCCAGAGGATCATCTGGACGATCAGGTTGACGTAGAAGACGAAATTGAACGTCAGCGATCTGGCATAGAGCATGGGGGAGGCCCGGTGAGGAGGTGAGCGTTGGTTACACCAAGCGCGGGGAAAAAGGAAATGGCCGCAGGGCGCCTTGACCGACGAAGAAAGCGGTCGCCGATTGGGGAGACCCGGTTCCGCTACTTCAGCCGCGCCAGCCGCTCCTTCAGGCGCGGGCCGGCAAAATCGAGGAAGGCACGCAGCTTCACCGGCAGCAGGCCATGGCCCGCATGCACCAGGCTTACCGGCCATGGCTTTGGCTCGAACTCCTCCAGCAGGACGCGCAGCATGCCGGACCGCAGCGCGGCCTCGATCTGGTAGGAGAGCACTTTTGTGAGCCCGACGCCGGCAATCGCCGCATCGATGGCCGCTTCGGCGGTGTTGACCTGAAGCCGTGAATGGACCTGAACCGGGATTTCTGCCTTGCCCTTGATGAAGCTCCAGGTGGCGGCGGAAGCAAGTCCCTCAAAGGTGATGCAATCGTGTGTTTCCAGATCTTCCGGGGTGATCGGCGTGCCGTGTTCAGCCAGATAGGCGGGGCTGGCGCAAACGACGCGGCGGATCGCGCCGACGCCCATGGCGACCAGGCTCGAATCGGGCAACCGGCCGATGCGGATGGCGAGGTCGAAATGGTCCTCGACCAGCTGGGTTATGCGGTCTGCCAATATCAGGCGGATGTCCACGTCGGGATAGGCTGCGAGAAAGCCGGTGACGACCGGCAGCACGTGCAGGCGGCCAAAGACGACCGGCGCGGTGATGGCCAGTTCGCCGGTTGGAGCGCTGTACTCTCCGGCAGCCGTGCGTTCGGCCTCACCGACGTCGTCGAGGATGCGGCGGCAGGCGGCAAGATAGGCCTGGCCGGCATCGGTCGGCGTCAGCCTGCGCGTGGAGCGGTTCAAAAGGCGTGTGTTCAGATGGCGTTCCAGATCGGAAACCTTGCGGCTGACCGTCGCCAGCGGAATGCCGAAACGGCGGCTGGCTGCGGAAAGGCTGCCGGCCTCCACCGCGGCGACAAAGAGCGACATGGCTTCGAGACGATCCATAGCTTCTTCCGGAAAATGGAAGGATGAGTTGCAAATATGCCATCTGCATTGGAAGGATGGAAGGCTTTATATTGGGTGTCGGCCTGCCTGCAGCATGGCCTCGCAAAGGAGTTGCCATGTCCGAAGCCCGGCCGCCACTGCCGCCCTTCACCGCAGAGACATCAGCGCAAAAGGCGCGCATGGCCGAGGACGCCTGGAACTCCCGTGATCCGGCACGGGTCGCGCTTGCCTACAATGGACAGTCGCTGGCGCAACCGGGCCGAATTCCTGCAAGGGCGCGATGCCATCCAGGCGTTCCTGACACGCAAATGGAGCCGCGAGCTTGACTATCGTCTGATCAAGGACGTCTGGGCCTTCCACGGCAACCGCATCGCCGTGCGCTTCGCCTATGAATGGCACGACGACAGCGGTTCATGGTTCCGCAGCTACGGCAACGAGAACTGGGAATTCGACGAACATGGACTGATGCGCCTGCGCATCGCCAGCATCAACGACCTGCCGATCGGCGAGGCCGATCGCAAGTATCACTGGCCGCTCGGCCGGCGGCCGGACGACCACCCGACACTGTCGGAGCTCGGACTTTAGCATCTTGCCGCAAGGAAGCTTTCAATGAACGCGCATGCTTTCACCAGCGACGTTGCCTTCACGCCGACCGTCAAGGCGATCCAGGCCCGCAAGGGCTCACGTCAGTCCTATGCCCGCGTCGAGGAGCGTGGCGGCTGGCAGGCCGGCATCACCCCGGACCTTGCCGCCTTCGTCGAGATGCAGACCAGCGTTTTCCTGTCGACGGCCAATGGCGATGGCCAGCCCTACATCCAGCATCGCGGCGGGCCCGCCGGCTTCCTCAAGGTGCTGGATGAACACACGATCGGCTTCGCGGATTTTGCCGGCAACCGGCAGTTCATCACGCAGGGCAATCTGGCCGACAATCCAAGGGCGTTCCTGTTCCTGATCGACTATATGCACCGCCAGCGCATCAAGATCTGGGGCACGGCGCGGGTCGTCGAGAGTGACGCCGAGTTGATGGCGAAACTGATGCCGCAAGACTACAAGGCGCGCCCCGAGCAGGTCATCCTGTTCACGGTCTCGGCCTGGGATGCCAATTGCCCGCAGCATATCCCGCAACGGTTCGAGGCGGCCGACGTGGCGGCGGCACTCGAAGAGCGGGACAAGCGTATCGAACGCCTTGAGCAGGAGATCGCACGGCTCAGGGGAAATTCGGGCGCGGCCGCAGGGGAATAATCAGCCGCCGGCCGCGGTTTCGGCCAGTGCGATGCCGTTAGGCGTCGGCTTGACCGGCACGATGCCGCGCGCCAGCGCCAGCAGATATTTGTTGTATTCGGTGAACAGCACGCGCAATGCCCGCGGCTTGGTCAGCCAGCCGCCATTGTCGAGGTTGGAATTGACCACCGGATAGGGCTCGAGCTTGGCGCCATGCAGCAGCCTGCCCATTTCCAGCAGGCTGCGCGGCATATGATAATTGTTGGTGACAAGGATCACCGTGCCATAGGCGTGGCTCTCGACCCATTTGGCGCTTTCCTCGGCGTTGCCGATCGTGTCGAGCGCGGCGCGGTCGATGTCGACGCAACAGGAAAACAGATTCTTGTCGCCGCCGGTCGCCGCCTGCAACTGGCGGCGGCTGGCCGAAGGATGGACGCCGCTGATCAGCAGCCGTTCGCCCTTGCCGGACGCCAGCAGATCCATCGCCGCATCGAGGCGGGACTGGCCGCCGGTCAAGACAATGATCGCGTCCGCCCTGGCCGGATTGGCGGGCGTCGTCAGATGGCTGACCTTATTGGCGAACCAGCCGAAACCGCCGGCAAACAACGTAGCGAGGATGAGCAGAGACAGAGCCGAAAGGCGCAACGCGGCTCTTAGACGGCTCACAGCGCGGCGGTCATGCGAACGGGCAACCACCACTGGCATCTGCCCAGCCGTACCGGTCGAATCCCGCGCGTCCATCGCCATATGGTTAATCCTGAAATGCGGCTTTGGGTAGGTAAAAGACGCACTTTGCGTTACGTGAATTCTCCATCCGTGATCACCCTGTTTTATCCATGTCGTTGTCCCCCAACCGGTTCCCACTTTTGGGCGACATGAATTAGCCTGCATCCGGCTGGCGGACATCGATGTCGCTGAGATAGGCAACGACGGTGACGTGGGACGTGGCAGCTGTCAGTCCGCCGATCACCAGCACCATCAACACGACACCGAGATAGCCTGCCGAACCGATGGCGAAATTGCCGAACAGGGCGGTCGCCTGGTCGGCCTGCGGCGTCGCCATATTGCGCGACGACCACCAGGAAAAGACGATGAACACGAGCACTGCGGCGGCACCGCCAGCCGCTGCTCCCTTCATGCCGGTGACCAGGAAATGCCGGCGGAATTCGCGCGCGATGAAGCGTGCTTCGGCGCCGACGAAATGCAGCACCTCGATGATGTGACCGTTGCCGGCCATGGCGCCGCGCGTCGCGAACACCACGGTCAGCACGGTCGCCGACAGCATCAGCGCCAGCACGGCGATGCCGATGGTCACCGTCGTGCGGGCCATGGCTACCAGCCGGTCGACCCAGGTGCGGTGATCGTCGAGCGATGCGCTCGGCAGTTTCGGCGTGATCGCGGCGCGCATGGCAGCGAAATCGGGCGGGCTGTTCTCGTCGATGGTGACGATAATCAGGCGCGGCACGGGTAATTCGTCGATGTTGAGCCCCGAGCCCAGCCAGGGCTCAAGGAGCCTCGCGGTCGCCTCGCGGTCGATGATCCGGGTCGTCTTGACGCCAGGGAATTCACCGGCGATCTGGGAGGCCTGGGTAAGGGCTGCTTCCATGTCGAGCCCGTCGACCGGCTTGATCTGGATGGTCGCCTCGCGCGAAATCTGGTTCTCCCAGACGGACGCTGTGTCGCGCACCAGCGTCACCGCGCCGAAAGTCAGGCAGGACAGGAAGGTCATGATGGCGATGACCAGGACCAGTGCCCGGCCAGCGATGTTCTGCGCCGGCACGATCGGCGCCATCCTGCGCTGGGCGCGGGGCTTTGCCTCGGTCGCCTCGGCGTCCTGCTCCCGTTCCACAAAATGTTCGGCGGACAGTTCAGTCATAGATGTCCAGCCTTCCGCCGGCCAGGATCATGCGGCGCGCGTCGACCTGTTCCATCAGGCCAAGGTCGTGGGTGGCGATCACCACCGCGGTGCCGAGCCGGTTGAGCTCGATGAACAGCCGCAGCAGGCGTCGCGCCAGCGGCGGATCGACATTGCCGGTCGGTTCGTCGGCGAGCAGGATTTCCGGCTGCTCGATCAGCGCCCGCGCGATCGCCGCGCGCTGCTTCTCGCCGCCGGACAGAACCGGCGGCAGCACGTGCATGCGCTCGCCCAGCCCGACCCACTTCAACAACTCGGTGACATCGGTGCGGTAGCTCGCCTCCTCGCGCCCGCGCACGCGCAGCGGCAGCGCGACGTTCTCGTAGGTGGTCATGTGGTCGAGCAGGCGAAAATCCTGGAACACCACGCCGATGCGGCGGCGCAGATGCGGCAATTCGGTGCGCGAGATGCGCGAACGGTCCTTGCCAAAGATGGTGATCAGCCCGCGCGTCGGCTTCAGCGACATGAACAGCAGGCGCAGCAAGGTCGTCTTGCCGGCGCCCGAAGGCCCGCTCAGGAACTGGAAGGAGCGCTCCGGGATGTGCAGGGAGATGTCGCGGAGGATTTCCGGACCCATGCCATAGCGGAGGCCGACATTTTCGAAACGAATCAATTTCGACGACCTGAATTTCGGCACGGCGGCGAGCCGGCCTGTTTTAGATAAAGACCATCGGCCGGCATGGTTAACCGGCGGTTAATTTCTGGGCTGTTTCGGCTCGTCACGAGGGCTCCGGTGGGGAAGCGTTAACCATTTGTGTTTACGCAAAAGAAACGAAAAGCGAACACGTGCTGCAATGCTGGGGCCATGATGGCTGACGATCGAACCGCGCGCCCGGTTTCCGGCGAAATCATGACCGATCCGGCGGCAATCGCCGCAGCGGACCGGTTCATGCGCGGTTCGGCTGCCGACATCGTCGATGCCGACTACGTGGTGATGCCGCGCCTTGCGCCTGCCGTGGAAAGCGTTTCGCCGCTGCCGCGCGCGATCGTCACGCCGCCCATCGACGGCATGGACATGTTGCGCAAGCCCGAGACTCCGGCAGAACGACCGCCAACCTCACGCGGCGGGCCAATCTTCTGGGTCGCCGGCATCGGCGCTGCCTTGGCCGCATTCTGGACCTCCGGCGGGCATGCGCTGGTGCGCCAGGCGCCGTTCCTGTCCAGCGCGCAGGCGTCGGCGCTCAGCATTTCGGGCGTCACGTCACGCGTCGACGCTACCGGGCCGAACGCCGCACTGTTCGTCGATGGCGAGGCCGTCAATGACGGTGCGAAACCGACGCAGTTGCCGCCGCTTGAAATCCGGGTGACTGGCAATGACGGGCAGACCACCCGCTATACGTTGGGGACATCCGGCCGCTCGCTGGCCTCTGGCGAAAGATTCGGCTTTGCCAGCCGGCTCGACTTGCCTAGAAACGGTGTGAAGACCGTGTCGGTCACTTTCGCCGAATAGGCGATCACCGGGGAAGACCATCAATGCCCATCGTACGCGGCAAGGACATCGAGGTTCTGTTTTCGGCATCGGCGATCGCGCGGCGCAATCTCGAGCTCGCCAAGGAGATTGCCGGACACGATTATCACGATCTGCTGGTGATCTCGGTGCTGAAGGGCTCGTTCATCTTCGCCGCGGATCTCATCCGGGCCATGCACGATGTCGGCCTGTCGCCGGAGGTCGAATTCATCTTCATCTCCAGCTACGGGGCCGGCACCAGCAGCGGCGAGGTGAGGGTGCTGCGCGACATCGACAATGAGGTCGCCGGCCGCGACGTGCTGCTGATCGACGACATTCTCGAATCGGGGAAGACGCTGAGCTTTACCCGCGAGCTGATGTTGTCGCGGGGCGCCAAGAGCTGTTCGATCGCCGTGCTGCTCGACAAGCGCATGCGCCGCCAGACCGAGCTCAATGCCGATTATGTCGGCTTCGACTGCCCCGACTATTTCGTCGTCGGCTACGGCATGGATGTCGCCCATGCTTTTCGCGAATTGCCGTTTGTCGGTGTCGTCAAAGGGGATGTCTGAGCGGCATCAAAAAGGTTTGCTGACGCTTAGAGCGGGTCGTCGCTTCACGAAAACGCCGAACCGCTCTAGTTTTTTGTTTTGACGCAATTCCCAAGGGAAAGCGCTTTGCACTTTTCCCGGGAAAACCGTCTCACACTTTTCCTGAATTGCTCTGGGCTTTCAGGAAAAGTCAACTTTTGGCGGCCAAATATGCCGGCCATGGCAAAGCTTCTGATCGTCGAGGACGATGAGTCCGTCCGCACCCTGGCCGCCCGCGCGCTTGAACGCGCCGGGCACACAATCGATATCGCGGCGGACGGCGCGCAGGGGCTTTCGCTGATCCAGGCCGCGCGTGGCGGCTATGATCTCGTCGTCTCCGACATCCGCATGCCGGAGATGGACGGCATCGAGATGGCGATCGCGGCTGCGGCACTGTTTCCGGCGATCAAGATCGTGCTGATGACCGGCTATGCCGACCAGCGCGAGCGCGCCGAGGAATTGAACGGCATCATCCTCGATGTCGTGCAGAAGCCCTTCACGCTGGCCGAAATCCGCTCGCGCGTCGAACGGGCGCTGATCTGCTTCGCCTGATCAGGCTGGATCGGCAGTAGCGAGCACGGGGGCTGCGCTCTTGCGTCGTTCGGTGTTGAGCGCCAACAGGCCGGCGCCGATGATCAAGGCGGCCCCGATGACGGTCGTCGACCGCGGTACTTCGGCGAAGAACAGGAAACCCCACAGCGGCGACCACAGGATGCCGGTGTATTCGAAGGTGGCAACGCGGTTGGCCTGCGCCATCCGGTAGGCCTGCGACAGCAGGATCATGCCGGCGGAGGCGACGAAGCCGCAGGCGGCCATCTTGAGAAAATCCGGCAGCGTCGGCCAAAGCCATGGCCTTACCAGGAATTCCAGGCTCGGGTGGACGGCGTGGGTGATGCCGGCTAGATGAAACGCCCCGGCAACCACGGCGGCGCCGACCAGATAGGCGCCGTTCTGATAGAAGGCCATGACGGTGGACGATTCAGTATCGCCGATCTTGCGGGCCATCAGCTGCGAAAAACCATAGAGCGCCGCCGAGCCCAGCGACAGCAGCGCTGCCCAGTCGAACAGTCCTGCGCCGGGACGCAGCATCACGAGGACGCCGAACAAGCCGATCAGCACGGTTGCCAGTGTCTGCCAGGAGACGCGCTCGCCAAGATACGGCCCGGCCAGCACCATGATGAACAGCGGCGCCATGAAATAAAGCGCCACGGCATCGGCAAGCGGCAAGGCAGCGATGGCCAGGTAGTACATCGTATAGGAGGTGAACTGAATGAAGGCGCGCACCGTCAGCATGCCGAATCGCTTCGACAGGATCGCCCGCAAGCCGACATCGGCATGGACCAGAACGATCAGGATCGGCAGGGCGACGATCGAGCGGATCGCCATCACCTCGGTCACTGGATAGCCGCTCGACACGGCTTTGACGAGCGGATCCTGCAGCGAAAAGACCAGCACGCCGAGGCACAGGCTCAGGATGCCGCCCACCATCCGATTCTGCATCTGCATCCAGGCTCCTGCGCGTACGATCCGAAGCTGCCGCTTGCGGGTAAAAAGAACCCGCCACCGTTTCGGGCAGCGGGCACGAGTGAGGACTCTTGATTGGTCCGCGGCTGATTTCGCAGCCGCATATCCAATGGGTGAGGCCACTATCGTCCGCCGTTTGACATGTTGCAAACGAATTGGAATGATGCCAGCAATCAAATTCTCTTATGGCGGGTTTCATGCGGCCGACCCTCGACAGCGACCTCCTGCGCACCTTCGTGGCGATTGCCGAGACCGGCAATTTCACCAAGGCGGCGGAGCAGGCCGGCCGCACCCAATCCGCGGTGTCGATGCAGATGAAGAAGCTCGAAGAGCTGATCGGCGCCAGCCTGTTCGAGCGCGGTTCGCGCGGCGTCGCGTTGACGCGGCGCGGCGGCGAACTCATCGTCAACGCCCGCCGCATTGTCTCGCTGCTCGACGAGACGTCGGCATCGATGGCGGCAGCGCCGCTTGGCGGTCCGGTTCGCATCGGCATTCCGGAGGAATATGGCCACGCCATCCTGTCGCGCGCTCTCGGCGCTTTTTCGAAGCGTCATACGCAGGTCGAGGTCACCGTGCGCTATGCCCATTCCGGGGCGCAGATGGCGGCGCTCGCTGCCGGCGAGCTCGATCTGTGCGTGGTGTTCGAATGGCAGGATCCTGCCGGCGGCGAAGTGCTTATGCAGGACCCGACCGTGTGGGTGACGTCGACCCTGCACCATATGCATGAGGAACAGCCGGTGCCGATCGCGCTCTACAACCGGGCCGGCTGGTGCAAGGACTTTGCCATCAAATCACTGGAGCAGCGCGATCTTGCCTATCGTGTCGCCTATACCAGCGACACCACCGGCGGCCTCAAGCTCGCCGTCACCTCCGGACTGGCGATCGCGCCGATTTCGCGCAGCAACATTCCGGACGGCTGTCGTGAACTGACCACGGCAGACGGATTCGGCGCCATCGATTCCTCGAACGTGGTGATGCACCGCAACCCGAATGCGTCAGGCGAGGCGATCGACGGCATGCAGGATGCTATCCGCGAAGCCTTCGTCAACAGGCTCAGTCAGCCGGCGGCATCCTCGTAGAAATGCAGCCTGTTGCCGAACGGATCGGCGACCGATATCTCGCGGGTCTTCCAAGGCGTCTCTTCCACGCCTGGCCGGGCGAAGCGGTAGTTTTTGCCGATCAGTTCGCCATGAAGAGCCGTGATGTCCTCGACCTCGATGCGCAGGGCGATGCCGGGTGCACCGTCGCCATGATGTTCGCTGAGATGCAGAACGCAGCCGTCGCGGCCGACCGCCATGTAAAGCGGCGCGTCGTCCGCGAAGCGATGTTCCCACTGCACCTCGAAGCCGAGGAAGCCGACATAGAATTCACGCGCCTTGGCAATGTCGAAGATGCGCAGGATGGGTGTGACGGCGCCAAGTCTGGGCATGGTGGTGCAACCGTGCGAGAGGATTTTTCAGGTGGGACGGACGCGGGCGGCAATCCTATGTTTTTTCGCAATTCCGGACGGAAAACCGCTTCACACTTTTCCTGGAATTGCTCTATTTCAGCTCGAGCAGCCGTTCCAGATAGCTGCGTTCGATATCAGGGCTGAGCGCATTGCCGAGCCGCTTGCGGATCGCTTCCAGTATCTGGCGGGCACGCTGCACGTCGATCTCGTCGGGCACCTTCACCGAATCGCCGAAGTCGGGACCCGTGCTGGCGCGTGGCCGGCCGAGCGGATCACGATCGGCGTTCTGCTGGCGGCCGCCTTCCTCGCCGCCGCCCTGGTCGCCTTGCATGGCCTGCATCTGCTTCATCATGTCCTTGGCGCCCTTGCGCAGCGCTTCCAGCGCCCGGCCCTGATGACCGACGGCCGCATCGCCTTCGCCCTCGCCGAGTGCCTGTTCGGCATTGCCCATGGACTTGCCGGCCTCGCCAAATCCTTCATTGGGCTCCATACCAATGCCTTCGAGGCCCTTCTTCAGCTGCTCGAGGTCGCTTTGCAACTGGCCCTGGCCCTGCTGCAGCTGTTTCAGCGCATCGGCGAATTCCTGGGGCGTCATCGGCTTTTGCCGGGCGAGCGGATCGCGGTCTTCGCCGACGCCGGGTCTGTCCTCATCCTGGCCGCCTTCGCCGAGCTGCTCGTCACGGTTCTGCCCGCGCTGGCGCTCGCCGCGCTGCATCTGATCCATGCGGAAGGTGTCGTTCATCATCTCCTGCTGACGTCGCAGGATCTCGCCCAGCTTGTCCATCTGTTGGCGCATCTCGCTGTCCTGCTGGCCGCCTTGCTGCTGACGGCCGGCTTGCAGATTGTTCATCATGTCCTGCAGTTGCGACAGCAGTTGCTGGGCCTTGTCGCGATCACCGGACTTGGCCAGGTTTTCGATCTGGTCCATCATGCGATCGACGTCGCTCTGGCGCAGTTCCTGGCCGTTCTGCTGCATCTGCGGGGCGTTGGGATTCTGCTTGGCGCGCTCCGCGAATTCCTGCAGGAACTGGTTCATCGCCTCGCGCAGTTCCTTCATCGCCTTTTCGATTTCAGCGTCGCTTGCGCCATTCTTGATGGCGTCCTGCAGCGCCTGTTGCGCCTGACGCAGCCGTTTTTCGGCGGCCGAAAGATTGCCTTCCTCGATGCCGAGCGCGATTTCCCAGAGATAGGAGACTTCGCTGCGCAATTGATCGTCGCTCTCGGCCATCTTCAGCCGGGTGCGGGCGCTCATGATGGCAAGGTAGTGGGACATGTTGTCGAACGTGTCTTCCGGCCGCAGCGTGATGGCGTCCATCAGGTCGAGCACGCGCGGCTTGGCGTTGGCGTCGAGCGCCAGCAGGCGGCGCTGTTCGATCACGGCGCGTGCCAGCGGATTGGCGAAAGGCCGCTCCGGCATCAGCAGCGTCTTGGTTTGGCTCGATGCGGTGTGCCCGCCATCGTCGGTGGCGACCAGCGTCAGCTTGATGCTGCTGCCGGCCCAGACATGCTCGGTCAGGTCCTTGGAGGTCCTGGCGGCGTTCGACTTGCCGCCGCGGCGCGGCAGCGTCAGCGGCATTTCAGGTGCACCGTACAGCGGACGCGCACTCGGCGCCTGCGGATCGGCGAGCGCGAACACCGCCCTGGCGGTGGCGGCGCCATAGTCGTCGTCGATCTGGTAGTTTAGCTCGAAGGCGCCGTTGGCGGCGCGCTTGGGCTCGCCGACGAAGCGGATCTGCGGCGGCTTGTCCGATACGACCGCGAAGGCCCAGCGGCCGAGCTGGTCCTCGCCCGACGTCAGCGTCAGCGTGCCGTCGCCGGTCAGCTTGCTGGTGAACTGGCGCACCTTGGACGGCGGCGCCGGGCTTGCAGCCGGCTTGGCGGCGGCCTGCGGCGCAGCGGGGTCGATGACGCGGGCGTTGCCATTCTTGTCGGCATAGCCGAGCGTTTCCTCACCCGAGCCGCCCGTCACGCGCAGCGAAACGTCACTGCCTTCGGGAACCGTAAAGGTCGGGATCGCCTGGTTTGCATCGGCGGTCAGGAAGATCGGCGGCTTGCCGGTATAGGCCGGTGGCGTCACCCATGCATCGATGCGCGGCGGCACGATATCGCGCGTCCCATGGGCATTGAAGCCGTCGCTGATCCTGCCGCCCGTCGGTCCGAAGGAGAAGGCGAAGGCGGTAACGAGCAAAAGGGCCGCCACCGCGCGCAGCCCCCAGGGGTCGCGCTCCGGCACGCGCGTGCGCGGCAGGTCGGCGCCAAGGTTGTCGAGCTTTCCGGCCATGCGCTTCTGGTGTTCACGCCACAACGCCTGCGAGAAGCTGCTTTCCCTGCCGCTGGGCCGGTCGGTCTGCACCAGCACCGGGCTGTGCAACAATTGATTGGCGGCCTCGATGCGGCGGTCGATTTCGCCGGCGCCCGGCAGGCGGAAGAAGCGCAGCGGATAGAGCGCGGCCAGTGCCGCTATGGCAAAAGCAGCGACGAGGCCGATGCGCGCCATATCCGGCAGCCGGGAGAACAGCCCGAGCCAGGAGATGCTGAGGAACAGGCTGGCGACGATGACGAGCGGAAGCAGCAACGGCCAGCCGCGCTCGACCATCATCGAGACCCGCGTCGCCAGCCGGCTCACGGCCAGCCGCCCGGCGAGGCCGCGATTGCTGCTGAAGGTGGGTCGTTGCGTCATCGGCCCTTCCTTGAGCCTATCCCGGAAACCGGGATGCGGCCCTATCCCTATGAGCATGATCTGTTCCGAAAGGGATTTCACTTTTCGGGATCATGCTGTGGAGCGGGCAGGATAGCCCGACGCCTCACGACTCAAAGAATACCAGCAAACACGGCAAAGGCGAGGCAGTTCGGAAAAACGTGAAGTGGCCGTTATCGTTCCATCCTGCATACCCTTCAGAAGTTGGTGGGCCCCTTTAGAAGGTAGCGGGGTCTGCATTCGCCCCGCAGACCAGTACGGCGACCCGTTCGCCCGCCGCCGGCGCATAGCGGCCGGACAGGACCGCGGCAAAGGCGGCCGCACCTCCCGGCTCGGAGATGATGCGAGCCCGGTTCCACAGCGCCTTCTGCGCGGCGATGATGTCGTCGTCACTGACCAGGATCGAGCGTTCGACAAAGGCCTCGGCGATCGGGAACATCATTTCGCCGACGCGCTTTGGCGCCAGCGAATCGGCGGCGATGCCCTCGGCCGGTGCGTCGACGGGGTGTCCGGCCTCGAAGGCGCGATGCAGCGTCGGCGCTCCTTCCGGCTCGACGGCGATGATGCGGATGCGGCCGGCAAACCAGGCAGCGATGCCGCCGATCAGGCCGCCGCCGCCGACAGCGACCAGCAGCGTGTCGATCTTAGGCAAATCGCTCTCGATTTCGAGCCCGAGCGTGCCCTGGCCGACGAGCGTTTCCTCCTGGTTGAAGGCATGGATCTGCAAGGCGCCGGTCTCCTCGGCGAACCGTTCGCTGGCCGCCAGCGCCTCGGCGTAGCGGGCGCCGCCGACGATCAGTTCGGCGCCGTAGGAGCGGATTCGCTCCAGTTTGGCTGGCGGGCTCACTTCGGGAACGAAGATGGTCGCCTTGTGGCCGAGCCGCATGGCGGCATAGGCGACGGCCGCGCCATGGTTGCCGCCCGATGCCGCGACGACACCGGCGTCGGGAACCGGCCGCTCCAGGAGATTGGTGAAGGCGCCGCGCGCCTTGAACGAGCCGGAATGCTGCAGGCATTCGAGCTTCAGGTCGACGGCCAGCGGCGGCTGATCGAAGTCGGCCATGTCGACGCGCAGCACTGGCGTGTGCCTGATATAGGGGCGGATGCGCGGTTCCATCGCGGCAATGCGCTCGCGTGTGACGGTGATGCCATTCGTCATGATTGCTCCCTGGGACGGGTAGGTGTGTTTCCGGCGCTTCTATGCAAGCCAGTCGGGCATCGAATCCAGCCCAATCAGGTCGTCATAGGTCGGGCGTGGGCGCACGACGTGGAACCGGTCGCCGTCGACCAGCACCTCCGGCACCAACAGGCGGGTGTTGTAGGTGCCGGCCTGCACCGCGCCATAGGCGCCTGCGGTGGAGACGGCAATCAGATCGCCGGCCTTCAGCCTGGGCAGATCGCGGTCCAGGCCGATATAGTCGCCGGTCTCGCAGACCGGGCCGACCACGTCGATCATCATGCGCGGCGTGTCGGCCGGCGGCTGCACGACCGGACGGATGTCGTGGAAGGCGTCGTAGAGCGTCGGCCGAATGAGATCGTTCATTGCGGCGTCGACGACGAGGAAGTTCTTGGCGTCGCCTTCCTTCACGAAGATCACTTCCGAGACGAGGATGCCGGCATTGCCTGATATCAGCCGGCCAGGCTCGAACATCACCTTCAGCCCGAGCTTGGTGACATGCTTCCTGACGATCTGGGCATAGGCGTCGGGCAGCGGCGGCGGGTTGTTGTCGATGCGGTAGGGAATGCCGAGCCCGCCGCCGACATCGATATGCTCGATGGCATGGCCGTCCGCCCGTAGCGCGCCGACCAGATCGACAAGTAGGGCGAAGGCATCGTCGAAGGGCTGCAGCTCGGTGATCTGGCTGCCGATATGGGTATCGATGCCGGTGATCCTGATGCCGGGAAGCTTTGCCGCGCGGGCATAAACCTGCCGCGCCCGCTGCCACGGGATGCCGAACTTGTTCTCGGCCTTGCCGGTGGAGATCTTCTTGTGGGTCTTGGCGTCGACGTCGGGATTGATGCGCAGCGAGATCGGCGCCACCTTGCCAAGGGCAGTGGCCCGCGCCGACAACAGCTCGAGTTCAGGCTCGGACTCGACGTTGAAGCAGAGGATGCCGGCGGCAAGGGCAAAGTCCATTTCGCGCGCGGTCTTGCCGACGCCCGAAAACAGGATCTTGCCGGCCGGAATGCCGGCGGCCAGCGCCCGGCGCAATTCACCTTCCGAAACCACGTCGGCGCCGGCGCCGAGCTTGGCCAGCGTCCGCAGGACGGCCTGGTTGGAATTGGCCTTCATGGCGTAGCAGACCAGCGCGTCGAGCCCGGCAAAGGACTGGGCAAACACCCGGTAGTGCCTGGTCAGGGTGGCCGTCGAATAGCAGTAGAATGGCGTGCCGATCTGTGCGGCGATATCTGGTATCGCCACGTCCTCCGCATGGAGCACGCCGTCGCGGTAGTCGAAATGGTTCACGAGAGTGGTTCCGGAAAGTTGGGGCTCGATGAGATCGGGTTGGAAGGCCCCGCTCTCGTCGGCTCTAGATCAGCGGGTCGAGGATGAATTTCTTGTCCTTGACCGGTTTTTCCGGCTCCGGCGGCACGGGCTGGTGGGCCTTCGAGGCATCCTTGCGCGCCTGCACGGCCGCCTCATAGGGCGTGTCGAGAGCGCCCCTCCTGCCGCAGGCCGAAACGGCCGCGATCGCAACCAGCAGCGTCAGCGTCACCAAAATCCTGCTTCCGGTCATCGATCCATCCGTCCGAAACGTTTGTCAGCCGCCGCTTTTAGCCGAGTTCTCGGCGCATTGCACCCCGAGATATTGCTCGTCGAAATATCCGGGATATTACTGCTCGCAATATCCGGCATTATGCCTTCGCCAGCCGCTTTTTCCAGGCGCGGATCTGCTTCCTCACTTCCGACGGCGCGGTGCCGCCGAAACTGGTGCGGCTCTTGACCGAGTTCTGCACCGCCAGCACCGAAAATATGTCGGCCCTGATGCCGGAATTGATCGACTGCAAATCCTCCAGTGAAAGCTTCTCCAGCCCCACCTTCTTGTCTTCGGCCAGCGCCACCGCCCGGCCGGTGACATGATGCGCCTCGCGGAACGGCAGGCCGAGCGTGCGTACCAGCCAGTCGGCAAGGTCGGTTGCTGTGGCGTGGCCGGAGCCGGCGGCCTTCTTCATCGCAACAGCGTTGACCGTCATGTCCGAGACCATGCCGGTCATCGCCGCCAGCATCAGATCGAGCGTCTCGGCGGCGTCGAACACCGATTCCTTGTCTTCCTGCATGTCCTTGCCATAGGTCAAAGGCATGCCCTTCATCACCGTCAGCAGGCCGACCAGATGACCGGTGACGCGGCCGGTCTTGCCGCGCACCAGTTCGGCTGCATCGGGGTTCTTCTTCTGCGGCATGATCGATGAGCCGGTGGAAAACGAGTCCGACAGCCTGACAAAGCCGAATTGCGGCGTCGACCAGATGATGATCTCTTCAGCCAGCCGTGACAGATGCGTGGCGCAGATCGCGGCAAGAGCGAGGAACTCGAGCGCGAAATCGCGATCCGAGACGCTGTCCAGCGAATTGCGCATCGGCTCGCGGAAGCCGAGCGCCTTGGCGGTCCGGTGACGGTCGATCGGGAAGCTGGTGCCGGCGAGGGCTGCGGCACCGAGCGGGCTTTCGTCCATCCGTTCGATCGCATCGCGCGCGCGCGACAGGTCGCGAGAAAACATCTCGACATAGGCCATGCAATGATGGCCGAAGGTCACCGGCTGGGCCGCCTGCATATGGGTGAAGCCCGGCATCACGGTCGCCGCATGCTCCTCGGCCCGCTCCAGCAGCGCCTCGATCAACCCCTTCAACGCCCCGGCGACGCGAAAGCACTCCTCCTTGACCCACAGCCTCAGATCGACCGCGACCTGGTCGTTGCGCGAGCGTGCGGTGTGCAGGCGGCCGGCCGCCGGGCCAATCAGATCGGCAAGGCGCGCTTCGATGTTCATGTGGATGTCTTCGAGCCGTGGCGAGAACTCGAAGCTGCCGGCCTCGATCTCTTTCAGGATCGTGTTCAGCCCGTCTGCGATTTTTTCTTGGTCGGCCGCCGAAATAATGCCCGTTTGCGCCAGCATCTCGCTATGGGCGATCGAGCCTTTGATGTCCTGCGCATAAAGCTTGCGGTCGAAGGAGATAGACGCGTTGATCGCTTCCATGATCGCGGCCGGACCCGAGGCAAAACGTCCGCCCCACATCTGGTTGCTGGTTTTCTTGTCGCTCATGGCTATAACCCGTGCTTCGGAGCAGTTTTGAGAAAATGGCAGACGGTAGTAGATTCTTCCCGGCCCCGCGCCTGATCCTCGCCGCCTTGGTGGCGGGCGCGCTGGCGGGCGCGGTCGCGGTATATGTCAGCGAGAGCCGGTCTGGCAACAATGCACCGGCACAAGCTGCCGTGGATGAGAGCAAGGACGATGTCGCCTGCGCGGCCAAGAGCGACCGCGCCAAGAAAATCGCGGCGTCGGCCACCGGTGAGGTTGCGGCACTTTTGCCGGCCGATCCGCCACAATCCCTGAAGAGCCTTGCCTTCAATGGCCCGGACGGCAAGCCGATGACGCTTGCCGATCATGCCGGCAAGACGGTGCTGCTCAATCTGTGGGCGACATGGTGCGCGCCGTGCCGTGCCGAAATGCCGGCGCTCGATGCGCTGGAGAAGGAAAAGGGCAGCGACTCCTTTGAAGTGGTCGCCGTCAATGTCGATGCCGGCGACGATGTGAAGCCGAAGAAGTTCCTCAGCGATACCGGCGTCGCGACGCTCGATTATTACCGGGATTCGACGATGGCGCTGTTCAACGACCTCAAGAAGCGCGGCCTGGCGCTAGGCCTTCCCGTTACCATGCTGATCGACGGCGAAGGCTGCCTGATCGCCCATATGAACGGCCCGGCCGAATGGTCGGGGCCGGACGCCAGGCGGCTGATCGAGACGGCACTCAAGCCCGAGAGTTTTTAAGCCCTATTGAGGACAGGCGCGGGTGCGAAGGCCAGAACGCTTCTGTCGCGCAAGGTGGCGGGTTTGCTGCCGACAGCGGGTGCGACTACACCGGTCAGCTCGCCGAATTCCTCGATGAGAGCTGGCCTGCCGATGTAATAGCCCTGGCCGATCTCGCAGGCTTCGGCGTCCAGGAATTTCAGTTCGCCGAGCGTCTCGACACCTTCCGCCAGAACCGGCAGGCCGAGACCGCGTCCAAGTCCCAGGACGGCGCGCACGATCGCCGCGACCTGGCCGTTCTTGTCGACGGACTTGATGAAGGAGCCATCGATCTTGATCTTGTCGAAGGGGAAGGCGCGAAGGTTGGAGAGCGAGGAATAGCCTGTACCAAAATCGTCCATGGCGACGCGCACGCCCAGCGCCTTGACCTGCCGCAAGGTGGCCAGTGCCCGCGGCATGTCCTTAACAAGCGCCGTCTCGGTGATCTCAAGCTCGAGCCTGCCGGGCGCCAGGCCGGAATTCAGCAAGGTTTCGTGGACCTTGCGGCTGAAATTCGTGTTGTGGAGCTGCACCGCCGAAACGTTGACGGCCACCGTCAGCGGATTTTCCCAGCGGGCGGCTTCCTCGCAGGCAGCCGTCAGCACCCATTCGCCAATCTGGCCAATGGCTCCGCTGTCTTCGGCCACCGGGATGAATATGCTCGGCGACACGTCGCCGCGCGTCGGATGCCGCCACCGGACCAGCGCTTCGAAACCGACCATCTTTCCGCTGCTGATCTCCTTCTGCGGCTGATAGACGAGGTAGAACTCCTGGCGCGCAACCGCCTGGCGCAGTTCGTGCTCCATCACGCGCTTGTCGCGCGCCTCGGCCCCCATCGAAGCTTCGAAATAGCGATAGGTGTCCTTGCCTTCGGTCTTGGCCCGGTAGAGTGCCGTATCGGCGTGGCTTATCAAGCTGGCCTGGTTCTCGGCATCCGATGGATAAAGCGCAATGCCGATGCTGGCCGACACCAGGCCGCCGCCGACAGAAAGCCGGTTTTCCTCGCGCATGGCGGTCAGCACCGCGTCGGCGATACGGCCGGCCTCCAACGGGTCGGTCAGGTTCGGCGCGATGATGGCGAATTCGTCGCCGCCCAGCCGCGCCACCATCTGTCCCTGGCGAAGGATGCCGGTAATGCAATGCGCAACCTTCTGCAGCATGGCGTCCCCGGCGCCATGCCCATACAGGTCGTTGACCTCCTTGAACCGGTCGAGATCGAGCAGCAGAAGCGCAAGCTGGCCGCCTTTTCTGGTGCGGCCCATCGCAGCAATTTCCGTCTCCAGCCGGCCGGAAAAGCTGCGGCGATTGGCCAGTCCGGTCAATGGATCGAAATGGGCAAGCCGCAGGATCTCCTGTTCCGCCTTCTTGCGCTCGCGAATGTCGCGGACCGCGACCACGTTGTGCGGCTTGCCACAGTAGTCGATGCTCCTGGCGATCAACTCGACAGGAATGCTCGTGCCATCGCGGCCGCTCAATTCGGCCTCCTGCGGCTGTTCGCCGAAGCCTGACATGTCGGATCCGAAGAGATCGCCAAGCTGCATTCCGTTCAGCGTCGCTGTTGCGATGCCCGTCAATGTCGCCATGCTGTCATTGGCACTGATGATGCGGTTGCCGTCGCAGACGATCAGCCCCTCCACGGCGGCATTGGCCAGGCCGTGCATGCGGTCGACCTCGAGCTTCTGGCGACGGAAGCGCAAATCGATCCACAGCGCCGATGCCGACAGGACCAGGATCACCAATGTGGCGGCGGCGGCGGCGAAAGCCTGCGAGGTCGGCTCGATCGTGTATTCGGATATGACGATCGAGGGATCGGGGAAGATCGAGACGGCACCCATGCCGATGAAATGCAGGGTGCAGATTGCCAGCGTCAGCAGCACCGCGCCGCCGGATGTCGCCTTCATGGAGGGGCGGCGCTGCACGACACGCAGCGCCAGCGCCGCGAGCGTTACGCCGGCCAGAAGGGAAACGGCGACAAGCAACAGGTTCCACTCGATGCGGCCCTGAACCTCGAACGCCGCCATACCAATGTAGTGCATGGCCGCGATACCGCCGCCCAGCACGGCGCCGCCGACGAGATGATAATCGAACTCATTCCGCAAGGTGGCGATCCACATGCCGGCTGCCGTCAGAGTGACCGAAGCAGCGAGCGAAAGCACGGAGAGTGCGGGATCGTAAGCACTGGGTATGCCCGGTGTGAATGCGAGCATGGCGATGAAGTGCGTTGCCCAGATGCCGAAGCCGGTCGAAGTGGCCGCGATCATCAGCCAGGCAAGCCGGTTCCGATCGGTGGAGCGGCTTATGTGATGAAGCAGGTTGACGGCAGAGAAACAGGAAATTCCGCAGATCAGCGCGGCAAGTGCGACCAGTCTCAGATCGTGTTCGTTGACGATACAATTGTAGACCGTCAGCATTTATTTCACCTGATCTTTGGAAATAAACAGGGCAGCAGGATTGAGTAGCGCGTTGCCGTTGAGGGATCGATAAAGTCGCCTGCAACCTTGGCGTGTCTCTTCGGGTTGCGGCGGCTGCAATCAGGGCTGACACGCCGAAGCCAGCTTGGCAGTTCCGATGGTAGTTCCTGGCGCGCTTGTCGTCGCGCTAAGCCGGCTAACCGTGTGGCTTTCCATGTCTCCAAGCGGAGGCGAGGGTGGCGTGAGGTAAAGGGTGAAGTTCGTCGATCTGCAACAAAACCGTTGTCTGATTGTCACGAGCGACACATATTGCCTTTGCGGGAGTGCCCCTTTCGCCAATGACAAACGGGAGATGAAACATGAAGTCCTTCGGCTTCGCGGCCGGTGTTGCCGCCACCTTTATGCTGCTTTCCTCAACCTCCGCTTTTGCTGTCACGCAGATCAGTTGGTGGCACGCCATGACTGGCGCCAATGCCGAAGTTGTCGACAAGATCTCCAAAGATTTCAATGCCAGCCAGAGCGACTATGAACTCGTTCCGGTGTTCAAAGGCACGTATCCCGAGACGCTGAATGCCGGCATCGCCGCCTACCGCGCGGGCCAGGCGCCCGATATCATGCAGGTGTTCGATGTCGGCACCGGCGTGATGATGGCAGCCGAAGGCGCAATCAAGCCGGCAGCCGATGTGTTGACCAGCGCTGGAATGACCTTCGACAAGAGCCAGTATCTGCCAGGCATAGTCGGCTATTATTCGAAGCCGGACGGCACCATGCTCTCCTTCCCCTACAACTCCTCCTCGCCGATCCTTTATTACAACAAGGATATCTTCAAGAAGGCTGGTCTCGACGTCGACAGCCCACCCAAGACCTGGAATGAGGTGTGGGAAGACGCCAAGAAGATCAAGGCGAGCGGCGCAGCCGCCTGCGGCTACACCTCGACCTGGCTGACCTGGATCCATCTGGAGAATTTCGCGGCCTGGAATGACGTGTCATGGGCCACCCAGCAGAACGGTCTGGCCGGCGGCGATGTCGAGCTCAAGATCAATGCGCCGATTTTCGTCAACCATTTCCAAGCGCTCGCAGACCTCGCCAAGGACGGCACCTTCAAATATGGCGGCCGCACCTCCGAAGCCAAGCAGATCTTCCTCGCTGGCGAATGCGGGATCATGACCGAATCCTCCGGCGGCCTTGGCGATATCGTCAAGTCCGGCATGAATTACGGCATCGGCCAATTGCCCTATGACAGCGACGCCAAGGGCGCGCCGCAGAACACGACGCCGGGTGGCGCCAGCCTGTGGGTTTTCGCTGATAAATCCGACGAGGAATACAAGGGCGTCGCGGCCTTCTTCGCCTACCTGTCGAAGACCGAGGTGCAAGAATACCTGCACCAGAAGTCGGGTTATCTGCCGGTGACGCTGGCGGCTTATGAAGCGACCAAGAAGTCCGGTTTCTATGACAAGAACGTCGGTCGCGAGACCCCGATCCTGCAGATGACGGGTAAGGCACCGACCGACAATTCCAAGGGCGTACGTCTGCCGAACCTGCCGCAGGTGCGCGATATCCAGAACGAGGAGTTCGAGAAGATGCTCGCCGGCCAGCAAACCGCCCAGCAGGCGCTCGACAATGCGGTTACGCGTGGCAACGCCGCGATCAAGGAAGCGCTGGGGAATTAGAGCGAGCGCAGGTCCTTTGCTCTACGGCGCGCCCATCTGTCCTGCCAGGCATCTCCCCTCGGCGAGGGGAGTTTTGCCGTCCCTTGCGATTTCGCCAATGGTCGATGATGCCAACGCCGAAACGCTCTTCAAAGCCATCTTGGCGAAGAGGGGTGCCGCATCGTGCCGCCCGCCTCATCACCTCGGAGTGGCTCAGTGACCCCTCGCGTCGTGTTTCCCAACAAGATCCTTCCCTACCTGCTGGTGGCGCCGCAACTGGCCATCACGCTCGTTTTTTTCTACTGGCCGGCCGGTCAGGCGTTCTACCAATCCATGCTCAGGCAGGACCCGTTCGGACTGAGGACCAAGTTCGTCTGGTTCGCCAATTTCAGGAAAGTGCTTGCCGATCCGGCCTACCTGAACTCGATCAAGGTCACGGTGGTGTTTTCCCTTGCGACCGCTATCGTCGCCATGTGCGTGGCGCTCCTGCTCGCGGTCATGGCAGAGAAGGTGGTGCGCGGCAAAGGTCTCTACCGCACGCTCTTGATCTGGCCCTACGCGGTGGCGCCGGCGATCGCCGGTATGTTGTGGCTGTTCCTCTTCAACCCGTCGATCGGGTCGCTGGCCTACATGCTGAGGAGTTTCGGCATCGCCTGGGATCCACTGCTCAACGGCACCCACGCCATGATCCTGCTGGTGTCCGCCGCTGCCTGGAAGCAGATCAGCTACAATTTCCTGTTCTTCGTCGCCGGCCTGCAGGCGGTGCCGAAAGCCTTGATCGAGGCGGCGGCCATGGACGGCGCCGGCGAGACCAAGCGATTCTGGACCATCGTCTTCCCGCTGCTTGCGCCGACGACCTTCTTCCTGCTGGTCGTCAACACCGTCTATGCCCTGTTCGACACGTTCGGCATCGTCCATGCCGTCACCGGAGGCGGTCCGGGCAAGACGACTGAGACGCTGGTCTACAAGGTATACAATGACGGCTTCGTCAATCTGATCCTCGGTGACTCGGCGGCGCAGTCGGTCATCCTGATGGTCATCGTCATCTCGCTCACGGCCATCCAGTTCCGCTATGTGGAACGCAAAGTCCATTACGGCTGAGGGCGAGCGATGATCGGCCAGTCACCGCTCCGCACCGTCATCGCCCACGCCGTGCTGATCCTCGGCATATTGATCGTTGCCTTCCCGATCTACTACACGTTCGTTGCCTCGACGCAGACGCTGCAAACGATCCTCAGGCCGCCGTTGCCGCTCCTGCCCGGCGATCAGTTCTGGAACAATTACACCGAGGCGCTGTTCGGCGGTGTCGGTCGCATCGGCGGCGTCAGCGTCGGTCGATTGCTGCTCAACACCACGGTCATGGCGCTCGGCATCGCGGTGGGGAAGATTTTCATCTCGATCCTGTCGGCCTATGCGATCGTGTTCTTCCGTTTTCCGCTGCGCATGGTCTTCTTCTGGCTGATCTTCATCACCCTGATGCTTCCCGTTGAGGTGCGCATCCTGCCGACCTACAAGGTGATGGTCGATCTCGGCATGATCGACACCTATGCCGGCTTGATCATCCCGCTGATCGCCTCGGCCACCGCCACATTGCTGTTTCGACAGTTTTTCATGACCATTCCAGGTGAGCTGGTTGAGGCGGCGCGTGTCGACGGTGCGGGGCCATGGCGCTTTTTCTTCGATATCCTGTTGCCGCTGTCGCGGACAAACATCGCGGCGCTGTTCGTCATCCTCTTCATTTATGGCTGGACGCAGTATCTGTGGCCGCTGCTCGTCACCAACAGCAGCAACATGAACACGATCGTCATCGCGCTCAGAAAGATGGTCTCCTTCGCCGATGCCGATACGCAATGGAACCTGGTCATGGTCACAGCGATGCTGGCCATCGTGCCGCCGATCCTGGTCGTGGTGCTGATGCAACGCTGGTTCGTTCGCGGCCTGGTCGATTCCGAAAAGTGAGAAGCTGATGGCGACCGTCGATCTGAAGGATGTGAAGAAGGTCTACCCCAGCGGTTTCGAGGCCGTGAAGGGCGTTTCAATCGCAGTTCCCGACAAGGAGCTTTGCGTGCTGGTCGGCCCATCGGGCTGCGGCAAGTCCACGCTGCTCAGAATGATCGCCGGGCTCGAAACCATCTCCTCGGGAACAGTTGCGATCGATGGCAAGATCGTAAACTCAGTCGGTCCGACCGAGCGTGACATCGCCATGGTGTTCCAGAACTATGCGCTCTATCCGCATATGAAAGTCTACGACAATATGGCCTATGGGCTGCGCAACCGCGGCACGCCGAAGGACGAGATCGACAGCCGGGTTCGCGCGACGGCGAAAATACTGGAACTTTCGGCGCTGCTCGACCGCCGCCCGCGGGAGCTTTCCGGCGGCCAGCGCCAGCGTGTCGCCATGGGTCGTGCCATTGTGCGCAACCCGAGGGTTTTCCTGTTCGACGAGCCGCTCTCCAATCTCGATGCCAAATTGCGTGGCCAGATGCGGGTCGAGATAAAGAACCTGCAACGCTCGCTTGGCGTCACGTCGGTCTATGTCACGCATGACCAGCTCGAGGCGATGACGTTGGCCGACATTCTCGTCGTCATGAATGCCGGACTGGTCGAGCAAATGGGGGCGCCGCTCGACGTCTACGAAAGACCGGCCTCGACCTTCGTCGCTTCCTTCATCGGCGCGCCGCCGATGAATCTCCTGGCACTGACCGAAGGCGCCTCGGGCGCGGTGCTCGCAGACGGCACGGCGATCGCTTTCGCGCCTCGGGAGGCAAGAGCTGCGACCCTCGGTTTTCGGCCCGAGGATGCCGACGTCACCTTCAATGCGGAGGCGCCGTCCGGCGCGCTCGTCCTGCCGGCGCTGGTCGAGGCAGTCGAACCGGTAGGCGCCGAAAGTTTCCTTCACTGTGCGGCAGGCGGCAACCGCATCGTCGTGCGTGTCGCGGGTCGCGCCACCGCCACGGTTGGCAACCAATTGCGCGTGGTTGCCAAGGCAGAAAAGCTGCACTGGTTCGATCAGGCAGGAAAGCGCGTCGGTTAACCGCATACGGCGTTCAGGCGAAGACATGCGCCTTTCCCGATACGGTCAGTCGGACGATCTCGCCGACCGCCGGCGCGTCCATGCCCGGTTTGCGCAGGACCAGCGGCGTGTTGCCGATCGCTGCCGCATCGGGCGGATCGGCATTGTTCAAGAGCCGCACCGCGACCGTGCACATCGAGCCGGCGAATTCCGATTCCGTCACTTCGCCGAACAGCATGTCCGAGGTGCCGGACATGCCCTCGCGCGACGTTCTCTTCAGCGCGATCTGCTCCGGGCGAAGCATGATGCGGGCGATATCGCGGCTGTCATTGGTGTCCACCGCGATGCGGCCGAGCGGCGAGTTGGCGAAGCCATTCGATATCTTGGCCGGCAGGATGATGGCGTCGCCCAGGAATTCGGCGATCATCCTGTCCTTCGGCTTGAGATAGAGCTCGCGCGGCGTGCCGATTTGCGAGAACTTGCCGTCGCGCATCACCGCGACCTGGCTGGCAAAGGACAGCGCCTCGGCCTGGTCGTGCGTCACCAGGATGGTGGTGATGCCGGCGGCCTCCAGCAGCTCGGCCACCGCCTTGCGCATTGAGGCGCGCAGGCCGGTATCGAGCGCCGAGAACGGCTCGTCGAGCAGCATCAGCCGAGGCTTCATCGCCATGGCGCGGGCCAGTGCCACACGCTGCTGCTGGCCGCCGGAAAGCTCGTGCGGGCGACGTTTGAGGATCGCCTTGTCGAGCCCGACTATATAGGCGAGCTCGACGATGCGCTCAGCGCGCTTGTCCTCGCCGCGGCCCATGCCGAAACCGATATTGTCGCCAATGGTCAGATGCGGAAACAGGGCACCATCCTGCGCCACCACGCCGATGCCTCGCCGATATGCCGGCACCGCAGCGCCGCCATTGGCCAATATCGTACCGTCGAGCGTGATGTGCCCCTGGTCCGGCGCCTCGAAGCCGGCAATCAGCCGCAGCAGGGTCGTCTTGCCGCAGCCGGAAGGACCGACAATCGCCGTGCGGCTGCCGCTGGCGACGTTCATGTCGACGCCGGCAAGGGCCGACACCGGGCCGTACTGCTTGTGCAGGCCGCTGATTTCGAGAAAGCTCATCGTCCGGCCATCCGTTTCGACTGGACATAGAGCAGCCAGGTCAAGGGCAGCGACATCGCCACCATGATGAAGGCGTAAGGTGCCGCGGAGGCATAATCAATCTCACCGCTGTAGGACCAGAACGCCATCGCCAGCGTGCGGGTACCGTTGGGCGCCAGCATTTGGGTGGCGGTCAGTTCGTTCATGATGCCGAGCGCCACCAGCGCCATGCCGGCCGCGGCACCAGGCGCCGACAGGCGGATCGTCGTCGACCACAACGCCTGCAGCGGCGGCCGGCCGAGGCTGGAAGCGGCGCGTTCGAGTTCGACCGGCGCCTGCGCGATCGACGCCCGCAGGCTGACCAGCGCGCGCGGCAGGAACATCAGCGCATAGGCCACCAGGATGGTGAACAGGGTCTGGTAGAGCGGCAGCGCGATGCGCACCGTGATGGTGACCAGCGCCAGTGCAATGACAACCCCCGGCAACGAGCCGACAATGTAGTTGCAGCCCTCCAGCAGGCGCTGCAACGGCCCCGGCGCGCGGATCGAGATCCAGGCCATCGGCATGGCGGCGACCGTGGCCAGCAAGGCGCCGGCGAGCGCCAGGAACAGCGTCTGGCCAAGCGCCAGGCCGATCTCGTTCAGGCGCCAGACAGCGGCGCCGCCGGCGGCAAGCCAGCCACCGATGGTGACGAACGGCACGCCGAGCGCCAAAAGCGTGGTGACGACAAGCAAGAGCAGGCTAGGGATGGTGGCGCGTCCGAGGCTCGTGCGTTGCTGATGGCGCGCCGCACCTGAGCCGACGCGGGCATAGCGCTCCTCACCGCGCACCAGCACTTCGAGGCCGAGCAGCACGAAGCAGCAACTGACCAGCACGCCGGCCAGCATGTTGGCGGCCGGTCCGTTGAAGGTCGACTGGAACTGGTCGACGATCGCCGTGGTGAAGGTGTCGAAGCGGATGAAGACATAGAGGCCGTACTCGGCCAGCAGATGCAGGCCGACCAGCAGCGAGCCGCCGCAGATGGCGAGCCGCAATTGCGGCAGCACGACCCGCCAGAACACGCGCCGGGGTCCAAGGCCGAGTGCGGCGGCAGCGTCCTCGAGGGCGGGATCGAGACGGCGCAATGCCGCCGACACCGGCAGATACAGGAACGGGAAATAGGCGATCACGGAAACCAGCACGCCGGCCCACAGGCCGTGCAGTCCCGGCACCATGGTGACCCAGGCATAGCTGTGCACGAAAGCCGGGATGGCAAGCGGCGCCACGCAGAGCCAGGCCCAGAGCCGGGCGCCCGGCAGGTCGCTGCGCTCGGTCAGCCAGGCCAGCGCAACCGACAGCACGATGGTGATCGGCACGGAGAGCGCGACCAGCAGGACAGTGTTGACCAGAAGCTCGCCGACACGCGGCCGGAAGACCAGCGCCGAGACGGTTTCCCAGCCGGTCTGCACCGCGATCCAGATGATGAAGGCGAGCGGCACCAGCGCCAGCAGCGCAACGAAGATGGCGGCAATGACCAGCCAAAGCGGGGCTCGGCGCCGGGCCCTTCGGCCTGTGCCCGAAGGCAGGCCCGAGCGCGCGAGATCAACCGCGGACTGCATCAGGTCAGACGCCGTGCCGCTGCCGTCCAGCGGCAGCAATTGAAAGACCGCGATCACGGTCGGGAACACAGCGTGTCGTCATCGACGAATGCCATCTCGAAAAACAAAATCACTCCCGCGGAAGGCGAATTCCCGCGGGAGCGTGGTCGGGTGTCCTTTTAGGACGAATGGCAACTAAAGCAAGCCGGCTGCCGTCATCAGGTCGGTGACCTTCTTGGAGTTCAGCGTCGTGGCGTCGACCTTTGGTGCCTGCAGATCGACGAGCGGCACCAGCTTCGGGTTGGACTCCGCACCCTTGCCGACCGCGTATTCGAAGGAATCGCCGGTCTTCAGCACGTCCTGGCCGCCCTTGCCTGTCAGCCATTTCAGGAAGGCCTGGGCTTCCTTCGGATGCTTGCTCGAGGCCAGCACACCGCCGCCGGAGATCGAGACGAACGCGCCCGGATCCTGGTTCTTGAAATAGTGCAGCTCGACATTCTTGCTGTTTTCGCCGGTCTTGGCCTGATCGCCGAAGTAGTAATAGTGATAGATCACGCCGCCTTCGATCTCGCCGGCATTGACCGCCTTCATCACCGTGCTGTTGCCCTTATAGGCGGTGAAGTTGGTTTTCATCGCCTTCAGCCAGTCGGCGGTAGCGGCTTCGCCCTTGAGCTGGAGCAGGGCACTGACGATGGCCTGGAAATCGGCGCCTGACGGGGAGGCGGCCCAACGGCCCTTCCAGCTCGGATCGGCGAGGTCGAGCATCGACTTGGGCAACTGGTCGGCGGTCAGCTTGGTCTTGTTATAGGCAAAGACCGTGCTGCGCGCTGCGACGCCGACCCATTTGCCGCTGGCCGGCTGATAGTCCTGGGGAACCTGTGCCAACGTGTCGGCGTCGACCGGCGCGAACAGGCCGGCCGTCTCGACCAGCACCATGGCCGGCGAGTTTTCCGTCAGGAACACGTCGGCCGGCGAAGCAGTGCCCTCAGCGACGATCTGGTTGGAGAAGTCGCTGTCGCCGCCATTGCGCACGGTGACCTTGATCCCGGTCTCCTTGGTGAAGCCTTCGGCCCACGCCTTGGTCAGGCTTTCGTGCTGGGCGTTGTAGACAATGATGCCATCATCTTCCGCCATCGACGGGCTGGCGATCAGCATGATTGCCAGCGCGGTGGCGCCGGCGAGGGTGGAAAGAGCGTATTTCATGTCATTGTCCTAAAGTTCGGTTGGCACCGGCTCACCTACCGATACCTGACAGCCTTAGTCAACATTGGTGATCTGCTTCAATCGGCCGCTGAAGCACAAACGCTTGATATCGGGCTCACAATTCCAAGTGATGAAGTGACGCGAATGGCGTGCCGAATTCAACCCGATGGTTGATAGGCCGACCGGATGAATGGGGCGGCTTGCAGACCGTGGAAAAGCACCGAATGCCGCCTGACGACCCTGGGAAGATCCAAGCACCAGCCTTTGGCCTGCGTGAACAAGGCCTCCAGCAGTACAGCCATTTCTAACCGGGCGACGTGTTGACCCAGACAGGCATGCAGTCCGGTGCCAAAGGCAAGGGCCGACGAAATGCCGGAACCCAAATCCAACCGGTCGCCCGCCGGAAAAACAGAAATGTCTCGATTGGCGCTCGCCAGCACGGGTACGACGGCCTGCCCGGCTTTTATGGTTGCGCCACCAAACTGCAAATCTTCCGCGGCGATACGCGCTCCGGCATAGTGAACCGGAGCGCAAAAACGGAGCAGCTCTTCGGCTGCTGAAAACCAACTGACTTTCCCATCTGCAAGCAGCGAAAGCTGTTCAGGGAAGCGTGCAAGCGCGACCAGCGCATTGCCGAAGGTATCGACGACTGTCGCCTGCCCGGCAAAGAGCAGGAATACGATGTTTGCAATGGCATCGTCTTTCAGCCAGCGGCCAGCCTCGACTTCGGCAAGCATCTGAGCTGAAATACCGTTTGGGCGCACAGCACCGTGTTCTATCACGCTGGATACCCATGCCTCCAACCGGCGGCAGGCATCGTTTGCGTCTTCGTCTACGCCTCCGGCCCTTATTTCCAGGGCGTTGGCCATAAGCTGTGCGTCGGCGCCAATCCGCCAGGGATCGTCCATGTCGATACCAAGGATCTGTTCCAGGCCTGAAAACGATAGCGGCAGGCCTATATCACGAACCGCGTCGAACTCCGGTTTTTGTACAGCTGCCTGCGTAAGTTCCGACGCTTTGGCCGCAAGCCGGTCGAACAGCCCATTGCTGGAGGAAAAGCTTAGCGAACCAGCCAATGGGCGGCGCAGGCGCATGTGCCGCGGCGGGTCGGACAGCAGCATGGAACGGGTCAACAGGTCCAGGGCCGGATTGGCGCTGATCTTTTGCCTGACCTCCTGATAGGCGCCCGGCGGTGCCTGCAGCAACAGCGGGTGTTTCAAGGCCTGGGAAACAAGCGCATGGCTGAACACGTAGAAGGCTTCACCGACCTCGGGATAAGGAGGTTTGCCCCAACTGGCGCCTCCTGAACTCCGACGACGGGCGAATTCGGGAAACGCATCGCTGCCATGGGCAATGGGGTCAAATAGATCAGCTTGATCTGTCATCGGGCAAGATCGACAGCAAAGATAACGCGAAATCCGCCGGAACTCATGTCTTCAGGTAGAAAATCGGACGCGAGATGTAGAAATTCGCACCGGAGAACACGGTTATAGAACCGCAGTAGCGGATCCCTCGTTATTGATTCCACCGAAGGCATGACACCGGTCCGGTGCCAATCGTCGATGGTCCGACGAAATTCCGGATCCGGCCGAACCTTGTCGGGCAACTCGTCCTGTGCTCCCGCGTAGGACGGGCAACGTCCGTCGCCGACCAACCAACGCGCACCGACCTGCCGGCCATAGTCAGACATTTGCGACAACAGGCGGCGTGCCATGTCGGTGCCGCGGAATTCGGGTCGCACACCAAGATTGTAAACGTAGAGTGACCGTGCAGGTTGGCTCCTGACAAGCGAAGAGTAGGCGGAGAAGGTCTTGGGGAACCTTCCCGTATCGTGCGGATCTTGGCTGGTTTCCACGAAGCAGATCGCGCCTGCAACAAGGTTCTCAACCATGGCCAGGATCATTGTATGCCCGAGCGAAAGCCGGTGGTGAATTGTTTTTTCGCTGGCACCGAGTCGTCCCCAGGCTGCGGCCTCCATCGCGGCCATGCCCGGAACGTCGTCTGCCACAAGTTGTTGAAATACGATCATCTTCATCGTCGAAAGGCCGCTCGTAATTGCGATATCGAATCGATAATTTTCTGATACCAGCTGTTGATGGGTGCATGAGTAGGGGCGGGTTGTCTCATGATCTTCTATGTTTGCCATCGCTTGCATGCCTATACCCTGGCAAGCCTGCTACTCTATTTTCGAACTGATTTGCAGGATTCTGTGCGCTTTGTCCCCTATGACGAACGGGCGCATCTGCTTGAGATTTCCAGAGGCACCGTTCTTTGGACGGATTTGGACCGACTGAGCGAAGCAGAGATTGAAGCATGCTCCAATCTCAGCCAGCGAATGAAGTCGCAGCAGCCTGATCTGTTTCAACTCAACCATCCGCGAAAAAGCCTTCAGCGTTTCGATCTATTGCGTATGCTGTTCGCGGACGGCATCAATGATTTCAATGTATACAGACCCGAAATTCTGCCGGCGGGAATGCGTTTTCCTGTCTTTCTGCGTGACGAGACGGGCGCCGCTTATAAAGTGCCGCCGCTGTTGCAATCGCCGGCGGAACTCGGCGAGGCGCTCTCGAACCTGGGTACGATGAATTTTGTTCGCCCCATGGTGGTGGAGTTTGGAGCAAAGGCTGGTGCCGATGGCAGCTACCGAAAATACTCGGCATATCGGATCGGCGAGCGCAGTTATGCGCAACACTGCTTCGCCAGCAAGGAGTGGTTCATAAAGGTACAGGGAGGCGGTATGTCGGGGCAACATCGGGTCGAGCATACCGCCTTTGTGCGCGACAATCCGCATGCGGTAGAGCTGATGCCGATTTTCGAGAAGGCGGGGATCTCATATGGCAGGATCGACTACACCATTGTCGATGGTCGCATCCAGGTTTTCGAGATCAACACCAATCCCACTGTATTGAACGACCCTCCCACACCCTTCGACAGATATGATTCGTTGCCTTACGCCAACATGCATGCAGATGCCTTGGCACAGCTGCCATATGCTAACGATCCCCTATCCACTCCGGATATCGATGAGACACATCTCCAGATCTTGGGCCGCCTGAGAAACAAGTACCGTCGCAGACGAATGAAGCTGACCGTTCGAAAGGGCTTCAGGTCTTTCCGGGATGCCATGTTCGGCGCCAAGCCTTGAGTTCAAGAACAAGAGCGCGGGGCAATATCGCACTGGCGATCGGCGCGCAGTGTGCAGCAAACTTTCGTGATTTGCCGGCAGTTTGGCTTGGACATTATTTCGCCGGCCACGTAACAAATCAGCGCCGAGACGCGAAATTCGGGGGAGTGAACTCTTGTGAGCGGCAAGGACGAGGCCGAACTTTCCCGGCTGATGCGGGCCGCCATCGCGGGAGATGAAAGGGCTTACGCCGACTTTCTGCACCGGATTGCCGCGCTGGTTCGCGGTTTTGCCAGGCGCAAGATCGTGCTGGGCGGAGTCGATCCCGAGGATGTCGTGCAGGAAACCTTGCTGGCCATTCATGTGAAACGGCATACCTGGCGCCAGGACGCGCCGGTGTTGCCATGGATCTATGCGATAAGATCGGAAGAGCGTCGTGTAGGGAAAGANATCGACGATATCGCCGAGACGTTCGCCGAGCCGGAAACCGAGACCGTCAGCGAGCGAGACATCAACCGGGCATTGCACAGCCTGTCGCCGGCACAGCGCGCCGTGGTCTCGGCCGTGTCGGTGGAAGGGCGGTCCATCGGTGAGACGGCGGCGAAGTTCGGCATCAGCGAGACGGCGGTGCGTGTGTCGCTGCATCGCGGACTTGCCGCGATAGCCAAGCGATTCGGGTAGGGGCGGTTCGGGCGGGAATGACATGAGGACGGACGATCTCATCAAGGCGCTGGACGCCGATGCAAGCAGCAAGGCGATGCCGCTGCAATCGGCCTGGTGGCTGGCCGCCGGTGCGGGGGCGGTGATCGCGGCCATCGTTTTCCTGCTGACCATTGGCCCGCGCCCAGACTTCATGGCGGCCGCGCACACGATGCGCTTCCTCTCCAAATTCGTCTTCACCATCGTGCTGGCCGTCAGCGCCTTCGCCCTGATCCGTGCCTTGTCGACGCCGGGCGCCTCGACGGGCCGGGCAATGGCCTGGATGGCCGCGGCGCCAGTGCTGGTAGCCGTGGCGGTGCTTCTGGAGCTTTTTATGGTGCCGGAGGCGCTGTGGGGTACACGGATGGTCGGCAACAACATGATGCTCTGCATGGGCTTCATCCCGCTGATCGGTATTGGCCCGCTTGCCGTCTTCCTGTGGATGCTGCGCTATGGCGCGCCGACACGGCCGGTGCTTGCCGGTGCGGTGGCGGGCCTGCTCGCCGGCGGGCTGGCGGCAACCTTCTATGCCGCGCACTGCTTCGACGACTCGCCGCTTTTCGTCGCCCCCTGGTACACGATAGCGATCGCAGCGCTCGCATTGCTCGGTGCGCTCGGCGGACGGTTTTTCATACGCTGGTAGCGTTTCGTAACGATCGCGGACCCGTGCACCGATCCTTAATCATGCCGGCAATTGTTTGCCGGTTGGCGACCACGCCGGCATGCCGGACGCAACCTTTCCTTAAAAACGATCCGCCAAGGTTGATGCGAGAACATGCGTTTGCGCACGGGGGTGGCACGTATCGTGATGTGGCGAGGATTGACCAGCCGAGAATCTCTTGGGCATGCAGGGTTGGCGTTGCTCGTCGCCGGCCTGGGCGTGCTGGCGACCTCGATCCTGCTTTCGCGCCTGGACCTCGGCACCGAAGCGTTGAAGCTCTGCCTGCAGATCGCGGTGGCGATGGCGGTGGGCGCGCTGTTCCTCGCTGCCCTGTCCGTCCGCAGGATCAGCAGGGATCGCCAACAGATTGCCGAGAGCGAACTGCGCTTCCGCCGCGTCATGGAGGATTCGGCGATCGGCATCGTGGTTGTCGGTCTCGACGGTCGCATCCGCCAGACCAATCCGGCCTTCGCCGCCATGCTTGGCTACACAAGCGAAGAGATCGAGGCGCTGACTTTCTTCCAGATCACGCATCCCGACGATCTGCAGATCGGGCGGGAGACGATGGACGATCTGAAGGCGGGCACGGTCAATTCCTTCCACTTCGAGAAGCGCTATCTCAGGAAGGACGGAACGCCCGTCTGGGCCCATCTTGCCGGCTCGGTCATTCGCGATGAGACCAGCGGCCGTCCGCTCTATCTCGTCTCCCAAATCGAGAACATCGACGCGCGCAAGCAGGCCGAGGCGCGCATTGCCGAAGCGGAAACGCGTTGGAATTTTGCTCTGGCTGGTGCCGGCCAAGGCGTCTGGGACCTCGACATGCGCAAGGGCGGCACGACCTATTCCTCGACCTGGGTCAAGATGCTGGGCTATGCGGATGGCGAGCTCGATGGCGACACCGACAGCTGGCTGACGATGATTCATCCCGACGATCGCGAGACTGTCGCCGAAGCGGATCGCGCTCATCTCGAGGGCAAGACACCGTTCTTTGAGGCCGAATTCAGGATGCGCCACAAGGATGGCCACTGGATGTGGATACTCGACCGCGGCAAGGCTATCGAACGCGACGAGGATGGACGGCTGATCAGGGCCATTGGCAGCCTGACCGACATCACCCGTCGCAAGGAGGCCGAAGAGCGCCTCACTGTGTCGGCGGCAATGCTTGCCGATGAAAAGGAGCGGCTGAGGGTGACGCTGCAATCGATCGGCGATGCCGTCATCTGCACCGATGCCGCAAACCGCGTCACCTTCATGAACCCGGTCGCCGAAAAGCTGACCGGGATTGCCGGCGGCGAGGCTCTCGGCAAGATGCTTGGCCATGTCTACTGGGCGGTCGACGAGGAGACGGGGCACAGGATCGGCGTCACCCGGCCCGCGATTGGCGTTCATGCGCCCGCCGACCAGAACAGCCGCGCCGTCCTGATCCGGCGCGACGACACGCGCTGCAGCATCCGCCAGGTCGTGTCGCCGATCATCAACGAACGGAACGAATTCTGCGGGCTGGTCATCGTCTTCCAGGACTTTACCGATGCGCGCGCGCTGCAGCGCCAACTGGCGCACGCCGCGGCACACGACGCGCTGACCGGCCTTGCCAATCGCTCGAGCTTCATCCGCGCCATGGAGGGCCTGGTCGGTCAGGCCCGCAAGGACGGCACCGCCGACACGAGGAAGTCGACCGGCGACACGACAGAGTCGGTCGGAGCCAGCGGACATCAGTTCATGTTCATCGATCTCGACCACTTCAAACTGGTCAACGACACGGGCGGCCACGCGGCGGGAGACGCGCTGCTGAAGCGGGTTGCCGTGGCGATTCGTGGCGTGCTTGGTCCAGACGATATCGTCGCTCGCCTCGGCGGCGACGAATTCGCGGTCATTCTGAAATCGGGTTCAGCAGCCGGTGCCAAGATCGCGGCGCGCTCCATCATCGATGCGATCGGCGGCCTGGACTTCACCTGGGACGGCCGTCCTCACGTGATCGGCGCCAGCATCGGACTGGCTGCGATCAATGCCAATTGCGGCGAGGTCGACGAGATCATCGCGAGAGCCGATGCGGCCTGCTATGCGGCCAAGGCGGCCGGCCGTGGCTGTGTCTCCGTGGCGCCCGACGCACGGATCGTGGATGGCCGGACAGAGCCGCTGGCCGCGGCCTCCTGATCGAGCCTGTCACCGCCGGAAGGCTTGTCCCTGATTTGCGTCGACGATGCGCTCAGCGCGTCGGAACGGGATGCTCGCCGCGATAATCGTAAAAACCGCGCCCGGTTTTGCGGCCGAGCCAGCCGGCCTCGACATATTTCACCAGCAGCGGGCAAGGACGGTACTTCGAGTCCGACAGGCCGTCATGCAGCACCTGCATGATCGACAAGCAGGTATCGAGCCCGATGAAATCGGCCAACTGCAGCGGCCCCATCGGATGGTTGGCGCCGAGCCGCATGGCGGTGTCGATGGCGTCGACCGAGCCGACACCCTCATAGAGGGTGTAGATCGCCTCGTTGATCATCGGCAGCAGAATGCGGTTGACGATGAAGGCCGGAAAATCCTCCGAGACCGTAATCGTCTTGTCGAGCTGCTTCACGTAGGTCTTGGCCGCCTCGAAGGTCTGGTCCTCGGTGGCGATGCCGCGCACCAGTTCGACCAGCTTCATCAGCGGCACCGGGTTCATGAAATGTATGCCGATGAACCGCTCCGGCCGGTCGGTCTGCGCGGCAAGCCGCGTGATCGAGATCGACGAGGTGTTGGTCGCCAGGATGGCTTCGGGATTGAGCTGCGGACAGAGCTGGGCGTAGATCTTGCGCTTGACCGTCTCGTCCTCGGTCGCCGCTTCGATCACCAGATCCGCGCCGGCAAGATCGGCCATCGCGGGCGCGGCCGAAATGCGGCCCATCGCGTCGTTGCGCACCTTCTCGTCGAGCTTGCCGGACCCCACCTGGCGGGCCATGTTGCCGCTGATTGTGGCGATGCCTTTCTCGATGCGGTCGGGCGAAATATCATAGATCAGCACCTTGTAGCCCGAAAGCGCGGAGACATGGGCGATGCCGCCGCCCATCTGGCCCGCGCCGATGATGCCGATCGTCTCGATCTTGCTCATTACACCGATCCCGTCCTGAGCCCTTCCGCTTGAACTGCGAAAGCGCTCCACCTTTTTATTTTACCGCAATTCCCTAGGGAAAGCGCTACGCGCTTTTCCCGGGAAAACCGCTGCGCACTTTTGCTGGATTGCTTTTCGCCTTTGCGGCCTGCTTTTTGTGCGGTGCAAACTAAAAGGGCGGGGCGACTTCGTCTACCCCACCCTCACCATTTAATACCTTTGGCAGAAAGCGTCAAAGCGCCTTTTGCAGCTCCGGCAGAATGACGAAGAGATCGCCGACGAGGCCGTAGTCGGCAACCTGGAAAATCGGCGCCTCCTCGTCCTTGTTGATGGCGACGATGACCTTCGAATCCTTCATGCCGGCGAGATGCTGGATGGCGCCGGAGATGCCGACCGCGATGTAAAGATCGGGGGCAACCACCTTGCCGGTCTGGCCGACCTGCCAGTCGTTCGGCGCATAGCCGGCATCGACCGCGGCGCGGGAGGCGCCGACGGCTGCACCGAGCTTGTCGGCGACCGGCAGGATGACCTCCTGGAACTTCTCCGCCGAACCCAGCGCACGACCACCCGAGATGATGATCTTGGCCGAGGTCAGCTCCGGACGGTCGGTCTCGGAAAGCTTGTTCTCGACGAAGGTGGACAGGCCGGGATTGGCCGCGGCCTTGACAGCCTCGACCGCCGCCGAGCCGCCCTCGGGGGCTGCCTGGAACGAGGCCGTGCGAACCGTGATCACCTTCTTGGCGTCGCTCGACTGCACCGTCTGGATGGCGTTGCCGGCATAGATCGGCCGCTTGAAGGTGTCGGGAGATACGACTTCGATGATCTCGGACACCTGCGCGACATCGAGGAGCGCAGCCACGCGCGGCGCGATATTCTTGCCCGACGATGTCGCCGGCGCGATGATGGTGTCGTAGGCGCCCGCCAGCGACACAATGAGCGCTGCCGTCGGTTCGGCCAAGCGCTCGGCAAGCTCGTCGGCTTCGGCCAGCAGCACCTTGCTCACGCCCTTCAGCTTGGCGGCAGCGTCGGCTGCCGGCTTGGCGCCCTTGCCGGCAACCAGCACATGCACGTCCGAGCCGATCTGCAGGGCGGCCGACAGCGCCTTGGCGGTCTGGTCGGAAAGCGTTGCGTTGTCGTGTTCTGCGATGAGGAGAATAGCCATTTTTCTTGTTCCTTTCCCGATCGCTTACAGCACGCCGGCTTCGTTCTTGAGCTTGTCGATCAGTTCGGCGACGCTCTTGACCTTGACGCCTGCCTTGCGGCCACTCGGCTCCTCGGTCTTGATGACCTTCAGCCGCGGCTTGACGTCGGCGCCGTAGTCGGCCGGGGTCTTCTCGTCGAGCTGCTTCTTCTTGGCCTTCATGATGTTGGGCAACGAGGCATAGCGCGGCTGGTTGAGGCGAAGGTCGGCGGTGACGATCACCGGCATCTTCAGTTCCACGGTCTGCAGGCCGCCGTCGACCTCGCGCGTCACCTTGGCGTTGTCGCCGTCGAGCACGATCTTGGAGGCGAAGGTGCCCTGCGCCCAGCCCAGCAGTGCCGCCAGCATCTGGCCGGTCTGGTTGGAATCGTCGTCGATAGCCTGCTTGCCGAGGATGACGAGGCCGGGCTGCTCGGCGTCGACGACGCCTTTAAGCACCTTGGCGACGCCGAGCGGCTCGGTCTGTTCGTCGGTCTTGACCAGGATGGCGCGGTCGGCGCCCATGGCGAGCGCGGTGCGCAGTGTTTCCTGCGCCTGCTGCGGGCCGATCGAGACGACGATGATTTCTTCGGCCTTGCCGGCTTCCTTCAGCCGGATTGCTTCTTCCACCGCGATTTCGTCAAACGGGTTCATCGCCATCTTGACGTTGGCGAGCTCCACCGCCGAACCATCAGCCTTCACGCGAACCTTGACGTTCGCATCCACAACCCGCTTCACGGGTACAAGGATCTTCATTTGCCTGTCACCTCTTCACGCTAGTTGGGCGCGCTATAACAGCCTGCGCCCTTTCCGAGTTGTCGAAAGCCGACATTCCTGACTGAATTTTGGCCGGATGGAATTCTGGCCGGATGGAAATTCTGGTCTTTGCCCGCCTTAGGTTGCGGCGGTGACGTTTCCGTAGTTGCGGCAACCCTGCACGTCAATACGCTGCAAGCTGCTCAAATCGGTTCAGTCCGAACTGGAAGCGTTTCCTCGCCCCCAGCGCGGTGTCGCGGCGGGCGGGTCGGGGATCAGCGGTTCCGTGGCAACCGGGGGTTGGTCGGGAGCGGTGGGCGCGACGTCCTCGTCGGCGCCGGCAAACAGCGGCACGCCGCGGCTGCGCAAGACGAGCACAAGAACGGCTCCGGCAATGATGCCGCCGATATGGCAGGCCCACGAAATCTGGTCCTCGCCGCCGGCGGCAAACATCACCACCTGGAACAGCACCCACAAGATGAGCGGGATGAAGGCCGGAATCCGCAGCGGGATGCGGGCAAAGGCCAGCACCCAGACCTTCACCCTGGGATAAAGGATCAGATAGGCGACGACCACGCCGGCGATGGCGCCGGAGGCACCGATCAGCGGCACTTGCGAATCCCAGGCGACGAGGCCCTGGAAAGCGGCGCCGGCGATCGCGCACAACAGGTAGAAGATGAGGTAGCGGATGTGGCCGAGCGCATCCTCGACATTGTCGCCGAACACCCACAGGAACAGCATGTTGCCGCCGAGATGGAAGATGTCTGCATGCAGGAAGGAATAGGTGAGATAGCTCAGGCTTTCGGGGATGACGATGAAACGGGGATCGAGCTCGGCGGTGTCATGGACGACCGACGGGATGAAGCCGAGACCAAGCACGGCGGCATTGGAGAAACTCTCGCCGCCGAGCGCGGTGGCAAGGTAGACCAGGGCATTGACCACGATCAGCCCGATGGTCACATATTGCAGGCGGATGTGCCGCAGCCTGTTGGTGTCGTAAAGCGGGATGAACATTGCCCCAGGCCCTCTTCCGCTTTCGACAATCAGCGGTTCTTGCCGGGAACCCATAGCACGTCGGCGTTTCCGTTGTCATTGACCGCCCGGGCGGCGACAAACAGGAAATCCGAGACGCGGTTGATGTATTTCAGTCCGTCGCGGTTGACGTGCTCGTTCGGGTCCTGGGCAAGGGCCACGATCAGCCTTTCGGCCCGCCGCGCCACGGTGCGGGCAAGGTGAAGTGCCGCCGCTGCCGGCGTGCCGCCATTGAGCACGAAGGATTTGAGCGGCTGAAGCTCCTTGTTGAGAAGGTCGATGTCCTTCTCGACCCGGTCGGTCTGCACGGCGACGATGCGAAGCGGCTCGTAGCCGAGTGGCTTGCCGTCGTCGGGCACGGCGAGATCGGCGCCGAGATCGAACAGATCGTTCTGGATGCGGGAAAGCATGGCATCGATCGCGGGATGGGTCGCGGCCGTGTGGACCCGGGCGATGCCGATGCAGGCATTGGCCTCGTCGACGGTGCCGTAAGCGTCTACCCGCAGGTCGGATTTCAGCCGCCTTTCGCCGGTGCCGAGACCCGTGGTGCCATCATCGCCGGTGCGGGTGTAGATCTTGTTGAGCTTGACCATTTCGCCTCCCCGGCTGCCGATATCCTCACTTGCGGGTGAAATACACCGCAAGCAGGATCAGCACCAGCGCCACGGCCTGCAGCATGACGCGTGCCTGCATCAGCTTGTTCGAGGTGACGCCGGAACCGCCGCGCATCATGTTGATGAGGCCACGAACAAGCACGACCGCAACGGCGACCATGACCAGAATGGCGAGAATGTTGAAGACGGTTGCCATTGTTGCGTTCCAGTTGTTTGGCGTTCAGGCGCGTTTGGCCATCAGGCGGTAGAGCATCGATGCCGGCAGGATGCGTTTGAGCACCGCACCGATCCTGGCCGGCACTGTTACCACATAGTGCGGGCGCGGGCGCCGCGATAGAAGTGCATGGCGCAGCGCCGCATGAACGACTTCCGGCCCTGGCTTCAAGGCCGATTGGCTGCCGCCGGCCCGCAACCGCTCGAGTTGCGCCGCATAGTCCACGCGGTGCACGGAATTTTCGTGGTCGATGCTGCTGAGAAACCAAATGAGGCCATTGCTGGCGATCTTCGACTTCACCGGCCCCGGCTCGATCAGCGAAACGTGGACGCCGCTGCCGGCCAGTTCCTGGCGCTGGCAGAGCATCAAGGCCTCCAGTGCATGCTTCGACGCGGAATAGGCGCCGCGGAAGCGCACCGGCACCAGGCCAAGGATCGACGAGCAGTGGACGATGCGGCCCTGACCCTGGCGGCGCATCACCGGCACCAGTCGGCGGGTCAAATCATGCCAGCCGAAGAAATTCGCCTCGAACTGCTGCTTGAGCGCCGCAACGGGCAGATCCTCGACGGCGCCCGGCTGCGCATAGGCGCCGTTGTTGAACAGGGCGTCGAGCCGGCCGCCGGTGCGGTCGAGCACCGCCGTCACCAGCGCGGCGATGGAGTCCGGCTCGCAATAATCGAGATAGAAGGCCTCGATGCCGTCGGCTTCGAGCGCGGCGATGTCCTGCGGCTTGCGCGCCGTTGCGAACACCCGCCAGCCTTCCGCCTTCAACGCGCGGGCGCAGTACGCGCCTATTCCCGAAGACGCACCGGTGATGATAATCGAGCGCACCTTCTGCGCCGGACTGTTCGTGGTTTCGCCAAGGGTTGCCATTTGCCGCAATCCCTTCCCATATTCCCGGCGTGGAGACAATTGGAGGGCGCGGTTCTTGTTGCGGAAGATCGTAGCCCTCAAGCGGGTTCTCTACGACGCGCTTGGCCATTTCAACACCGATGACGGCTGGGCCATGGCCAGCCATCTGGCGATCACATCGCTGATGGCGCTGTTCCCGTTCCTGATCTTCGCGACGACGCTGGCGAGCTTCCTGGGCGCACAGGCGTTCTCCGACACGGCCGTGCATCTGGTCTTCGACACCTGGCCCGAACAGATCGCCAAGCCGATCGCGCGCGAAGTGCTCAATGTGCTGACCGTCCGGCGCACCGACCTTTTGACCTATGGTGTGGTGCTTGCTGCCTATTTTGCGTCGAACGGCATCGAGGCGCTGCGCACGTCGCTCAACCGCGCCTACCGCGTTTCGGAAACGCGCGGCATCATCTACCGCCGGGTGCAGAGCATCATCTTCGTTCTCATCGCCACGGCCGGTTTCCTGGCGATCAGCGTGCTCCTGGTGTTCGCGCCGCTGCTGGCGCGGCTCGCCGAAGCCCATATCGACTGGATCAAGCCCTATATGGGCACCATCACCCTGTGGCGTTACGTCATCGCTTCGGCGGTCATCGTCGGCGGATTGTTTGCCGTGCATTTCTGGCTGCCGGCGGGCAAGCGCCGCTTCGTCTCGCTGGTGCCGGGCATCGTCTTCACGCTGGCGGCATGGCTTATCGGCTCGACCATCTTCGCCACCTATCTCGACCACTTCTCGTCCTACGTGACGACCTATGCCGGCCTGGCCTCGATCATGATCGCCGTGGTCTTCCTCTACATGGTCTCGGCGATCTTCATCCTCGGCGGCGAGCTCAACGCCGCGATCAGTCGCTATCTGGAGGCGCGTGCGCGGGTGGGATGACAGGTCGAATTGGGGAACTGGGGAATGGGAGAATTGAAGAATTGAAGAATTGACGTAGCACCCAGCGCCAGATGGCCCCCATCTTCCTCAATTCCTCAATTCCTCAATTCCTCAATTCCTCAATTCTTCAGTTCTTCAATTCCCCAACTCCCTTGGCCTGCCGAGCCGTTGCCAGGCCAACGCCGAAGGTCGTGATCGCCATGCCGGCGATCTGCAGCGCATTGAGCTGTTCGTCGAACAGGGCCCAGGCGATGATCGCCGTCACCGCGGGCACCAGGTAGAACAGCGAGGCAACTTTTGACATCTCGCCGTCGCGGATCATCACCATCAGCAGGAAGATGGCGCCCAGCGACAGCACCAGCACCAGCCAGCCCATGGCGAAGATCAGCTCGCCATTGATGATGATCGTGTGGGTTTCGAAAGCGAGCGAGGCGAGGAGCATCAGCGAACCGCCGCCGACATATTGCCACATGGTCGCCGCGACCAGGTCGCCGCCGGAAGCGAAGCGCTTTTGCCAGATGGTGCCGGCGCTCATGCCGAGCACCGAGACCAGCGAGGCGGTCAATGTCGCAACTGTTACGCCGCCGCCCAGCGCGCCGAGCTTCGGCCACAGCACGATGACGATGCCGATGAGGCCGATGCCAAGGCCAAGCCAGTGGCGCGGCAGGATCGCCTCGCCGAGAAACTTGCCGGCAAGCACGGCCGTGATCAGCGGCTGCAGGCCGACGATCAAGGCCGAAAACCCGGCCGGCATGCCCCTGTGGATGGCCCAGAACACGGCGCCGAGATAGACGCCATGCATCAGGATGCCGGCGCCGGTGGCATGCAATGCCTCCTTGCGCGTGGCTCTTTTTGAACCCAGCACAAGCATCAAAACTGCCAGCAGGATGGCGGCGATGACGAAACGCGCGGCGAGGAATGTGAACGGTTCCGCCCACGGCATGGCGTAGCGCGCGCCGATAAAGCCGGTCGCCCACAGGACGACGAAGGTGGCGGGGATGAACCGCTTGATGCTGTGCATGTTCCGGAGACCGCCGTGTTGGGGGGAGTTGACCGTGGCGCTGCTCTAATGCGCTTCAACCCGACGCGCAAAGCGAAACCATTGATCCATGCATCATCGGAATTCAACGGCCGGCGCATTTGGCAGGTGGTTTGTCTGATCTCGCCGGCTCAAAGCCCGACTATCCGCCGGATGCCGTCAGGTGATGCGCCGGCATGGCGCAAGGCGGCAAGGCTGGTGTCGCCGAGGCTTTTGGACAGCTTTCGTCCGTCTGGCCCCAGGATGAGACGATGATGGAAATAGGCCGGTTGCGGCAGTCCGAGGAGTTGCTGCAGCAGGCGCTGCACGCCAGTGGCGGAAAACAGATCCTGGCCGCGCACGACGTGGCTGACGTCTTGCAGCGCATCGTCCATGACGACGGCGAGGTGGTAACTGGTCGGAATGTCTCGGCGCGCCAAGATCACGTCGCCCCAGTCCCGCGGGCGGGCTTCGACGGAGCGCGTCGCGGAAAGCGTCTCGTCAGAATACTCCGTCCATGAAAGGTCCTTGCCGACACGCGCCATGGCGGCATCGACATCCAGCCGCCAGGCGAAGGGTGCATTCTCGGCGATCCGCCGCTGGCGTTCCTTCAGCGGCAGCGCCTTGTCGGTGGCGGGGTAGAGCGGCACGCCATCGGGATCGCGCGGCCAGTCGCGCCCACGCTTTTCGCTGTCGGTGATGAAGGCGCGGATCTCGCCACGGCTCATGAAGGCGGGGTAGACGAGTTCGTCCGCGATCAACCGCTCGAGCACCGCTTGGTATTCGGCGAAATGCTCGGACTGGCGGCGCACCGGCTCTTCCCAGCCAAGCCCCAGCCATTTCAGGTCGGCAAGCACGCCTGCCTCGAATAGCGGCGTGCAGCGCGTCGTGTCGATATCCTCGATGCGCAGCAGCAGGCGGCCGTGCGCCTGTGCCGCCAGCTTCTGGTTGAGCAGCGCCGAATAGGCGTGGCCGAGATGCAGGTCGCCGTTGGGGCTGGGCGCGAAGCGGAATGTCAGGAGTGTCATCTCTCAGGCGGCAATCATGTTTTGCGGCGCTCCGCCAATTGCTACCCTGTCGACGGTCGAGGAACAAGAAAGCATGCGCCGTATCGTGACATCAGACGACATTGCCCGGGGGCTCGACGCGCTTTGCGTGATCGACCCGCGCCTGGAAAAGGTGCGCGGCATGGCCGGCGAGGTGCCGCTGCGGCTGTCCGAGCCGGGGTTTCGAAGCCTGGCGTCGATCGTCGTCTCGCAGCAAGTGTCCCGCGCCAGTGCCGATGCGATCTTCGGCCGGCTGACCAAACTCGTCGATCCGCTGACGCCGCAAGCGATCCTGGCCGCCGGCGAGGACATGTTTCGCGAGGCCGGCCTGTCGCGGCCCAAGCAGCGCGGCCTGATCGCAATTGCCCAGGCGGTGGCCGACGGCCTCGACCTTCATCACCTCTGTTCGCTCGATGCCCAGGAGGCGATCACGACGATGACGGCGGTGTCCGGCATCGGCCCGTGGACGGCGGAAGTGTATCTCTTATTCGCCGCTGGGCATCCCGACATCTTCCCCGCGCGCGACGTCGCGCTGCAGAGCGCGGTCGGCCACGCGCTCGGCATCGAGCCGCGTCCGCCGGAGAAAACCCTGATCGCATTGGCCGAATCATGGAGCCCGTGGCGAGGTGTCGCATCGCGGCTTTTCTGGTCCTATTATCGTGAAACCAGAGGGCGAGACGCCGCGCCGCCGGCCTGAATCCGCAAAAAATCATAAAAATCACGCATTTTTGGCGCTTAGGCCACGCGACAATCCGCTTCACATCCCTGTCATGTCGGGCTTACAGTATCCGCGCCGTTCGGGTCTAGAACCAAGGAGGTGAACACGTGACGGTTGCCGTATCTCCGGATGGGCTTCCAGCACTGGTGCTGAATGCGGATTACCGTCCGCTCAGCTATTACCCCTTGTCGCTCTGGTCGTGGCAGGATGCCATCAAGGCGGTGTTCCTCGACCGGGTGAACATCGTCGCCGAATACGAGCACGCCGTCTCCTCGCCGACCTTCTCGATGAAGCTGCCGAGCGTGGTCAGCCTGAAGGCCTATGTGAAGCCCTCCAGGCACCCGGCCTTCACCCGCTTCAACGTCTTCCTGCGCGACCGTTTCCAGTGCCAGTATTGCGGCACGCCGGAGGACTTGACCTTCGATCACGTCATTCCCCGCCACCGTGGCGGCGCGACGACATGGGAGAATGTCGTTGCCGCCTGTTCGCCCTGCAACCTCAGGAAGGGCGGCATGATGCCGGCGCATGCCAAGATGTGGCCGCTGCAGAAGCCTTTCCAGCCGACGGTGCACGATCTGCACAACAACGGCCGCCTGTTCCCGCCCAACCATCTGCATGAGAGCTGGATGGATTATCTGTACTGGGATGTCGAACTGGAGCCCTGAGATCGTTCGAGAATTCGGGAGGCTGGCCGTCTGGAGCGATTGTCTGCGCTTCCGATGCTCACGGACCAAATGTCCGCTCCGCTTCGGTTCTCGAGAATCACTCCATACGACTCAGCCTGCCGAATTCTTTGAACGATCTCGCGTCGGCGCCATCGCGCCAAATCAGTCGCGGGTGAGGGCGCCGCGGAAGGCTACGGCGGCGAGGATCAGGCTGGCGATTGCGTTCCAGCCGGCCAGCGACAGGCCGAGGATGCGCAAGGCGGCCTTGTCACAGGACGGCGGCACGAATTTGTCGAGCGCGTCGAGCACGCCCTTGCCGCCGGTGTCGACCGGCCCGGCGCCTGCGGTACAATCGGTCGGGCCGGCCCACCACTGCCATTCGACGCCGGAGTGGTAGACGCCGAGATAGAGGCCGTAGAGCATCAGGATGCCGCCGGCGGCCAGCAGGCCGCGCGTCAGCCAGCTGGGTGCGTGCAGCATCGATGCAATCACCGCCAGCACCATCAGCGGCACGCCGATATAATAGGGCGTGCGCTGTTCGAGGCAGAGGTGGCAGGGGATGTAGCCGCCGAGATACTGGAAGCCGAGCGCCGAGCCGACGGTTGCGGCCATGGCGACGGCGAGGAACAAGGCGGTTAGCGTGCGCTGGCGTCCGGTGTCGGCATTCATGGTCGCTGTCATCTCAATCGGTCCGTCCGGCTCGCAATGGTTCTGTTCAGAACGCGTATTTGACCAGGATATAGAGCAAAATCAGGGCAGCCGCGCCGGCGCCGGCGATGAGGCCGAGGCGCTTTTCGATGAATTCGCGGATCGGTTCGCCATAATGGCGCAGCAGCCAGGCGAGCAGCAGGAAACGGCCACCGCGGGCCACGATCGCCAGCACCACGAACAACAGCAAATTGACGCCGATGACGCCGGACAGGATCGTCACCACCTTGATCGGCGGCAGGTGGGCAGCGCCCGACGTGATCAGCATCAGGACGATGAAGCCGACGCCTGCCCCCGCGCGCAGCGCTTCGAACTCGTCGTACTTGCCGTAGAATTCGAGGATCGGCCTCGCCACCGCGTCATAGGCGTAGTGGCCGATGAACCAGCCGGCGATGCCGCCCAGCACCGAGGCGACGGTGGCGATCAGCGCATAGCGGTAGGCGCGATCCGGCCGCGACAGCGCCATCGGCAGATAGAGCACGTCGGCCGGCACCAGGAACACCGAGCTCTCGACGAAAGCGATGAAGGCCAGCCACCATTCGGCGGATTTGCGGGCCGCCAGCGACAAGGTCCAGTCGTAAAGTCCGCGAAGCATCGGCACTCCTAATGCGTGTCGTTCAATTGCGCAGGCAGGTTGGGGTGTAACGGGATGCACAGAACAAAGACCCAGCGCACGCCATCCGTCCCCGCAGACGTGCCGCGCTTTGATGCGCCGCCTGTCTAGAAAGATTTTCCGCGCTGCACAATGGCAGCCCCGTCACGAAATCGAAAGGCGCAGATTGGTCGCATCTTGAGGGCACCGGAGAATTGGCCAGTTGACGAACAGCCCTCCGACCGTATAGTCCCGCGCCATCCAGGCCGCCCGGCCTGAGCCCCTATGGCGGAATTGGTAGACGCGCTCGACTCAAAATCGAGTTCCGCAAGGAGTGCTGGTTCGATTCCGGCTAGGGGCACCAACCTTCACTCTTCGAGCTTTGGGTGGCAAATCCCAACGCGATCAAGACGCCTTGCGCGTCGCGGTGGGATCGCCGTCATTGGCCGCGCCAAGCTCGCCAGCCGCCAGCAATTCGTCGAATGTCCGTTCGAGATCGGCATTGTCATCCGCTGCCGGTCCGCTGGGCGGATCCTGGCGTCTCAGCGTTTCCAGCCTGTGGTGAAGCTGGCGGTTCTCATCGCGGCAACGGGCATGCGCGAGCTCGTCGGTCATGTCGCGCAAGCGGAGATCGGCGAGTTGAACCTTCACCGCGCAATAGTCTCGGCGCGCCGCGTCGCGCTCCTGGCGCAACGTCGCAATCTCGGTTTCCGGGGTTTGGCGCCGATGCTCGGCCACGTCCTCGGCGCGCTGCCCCACGCTTGGCGTTGCGCGGACCACGCTTTGATCGGCGGCGCTGCGCTGGAGCGAGCGCAACCTCTTTTCAAGTTCGGCGGCCCGTACCTGCGCGGTGGCGGCGCAATCGCCGAGAACGCCGCGCTGATGCTCGACCGTGGACAGCCGCACCTGCAGGTCCTGCTGCACCAGCATCTGCGCAGACAGTTTGCCGGTCAGTCTTTCGTTGTGGAGCTGGCAATCCGCGACTTTGGAACGAAGCAGCATGGCGGCCTGTTGCAAGCTGGCGAGCCGCGATGCAACGTCCTCACGCGCCTGCTCGGCGGCTTGCCTGGCGATGATCTCGTCGCGAAGTTGCCCCGACACGCGCGCCAGGTTCCGGCCCAGACGCTCAACCTCGACATTCGCTTCGAGGAACCGCGTTGCCCGCTGGCCGGCATGCCTGTCCGCTTGCGCAATGGTCTGCCGTGCCTTGTTGAGTTGGACCTCCAGGTCGGCGATTGTCTTACTCGCGATCGATAGCTCGCGCGATTTTCGCCCAAGCTCTTTCGAGGTGCGATCCTGCAAGCGCTGCAGCTTCGCCACCTCTTCCTGCAATTCCCATTTGTCGGTATCGGGAGCGTCGGCATCGTGGTCAACCAAAGACCACGCCAAGTCGTCATCGGCACGTGGATCCAGCCTGTCGTTGGACAAGAGCGAGGAGCCGCGCATGGCGCGGGCCTGGCTCGAGCCCGTCCGGGCCGAAGTCGAGCCGAGGGAGGCGGCCAGCGTGTCTGACTGGGCCAATCCGGTCACGGGCTCCTCTTCGAAGAGAGGCAAAGCTTGATGCGTTGCGGCTCGAATGCTTCGAATCAGTTCTTCGAAGTCTTCGTCGGCCCTTCGGACAACGGCGCTGTCCTCCGCACTGATGTGCCGGGCGCCGTTGGCCTCATGATTCAGCGACATTTCTCTCTCATCGCTACCGAATCACTAGATTATCGTGAATTAAGAACAAGAATGCGAGTAGATCTTATCGGCTTTCACCGAAAATTTCTGCGAGAAATCTCGTTTTTTTATAAAGCAGAGATCAATATTCGCGTTTTCCTGCTGGCAACCGAAGTAAATTCCCGGTCACCCACCCCTCAAATATTGCAGCGAAGATGTGCCATTCTCTAGAACCGCACCCTGCCTTTTCTCAGCGCCGCCCCAGCAAGCTCTTCATGCGGTTGCGCAGCAGGCGGGCCATGTTGCGGGTTTCGCGGTAGAGGTGCAGTTGCGAGGCGGCCTGGCGGGTGAGGCGGTCGGCGTCCGGCGCCAGGCCGATCACCAGGGTGCCCATCGGCTTGCGCTCGGCCCATAGCCGGCTCATCACCGGATGGTCGGGCACCGCGCAGGAATCGGTCATCATGATGTTGGGATCGTCGAGATGCTGCCTGGTCACCTCGATCATCAGTAGCGTGCCGGGCGAATAGCTGGCCAGCGTCTCGTCATAGGCCGTCTTCCAGGTGTAGGCGATGCCGGCTTCGACGAAGACGATCAGGCAGGCGATGGTGCGGCCGTCGAGCGTCAGCGAATGGATGCGGCACATGTCCTGTTCGGCCAGCCGGTGCACGGCTTCGCGGGCGAAGGCGGCGCGGAAGCGGTCGATCGCCATGGCGGTGCGTTCGCGGCCTTTCCAGCCGGCCGCTTCCAGCGACAGGAAGCCTTCGATGGCATGGCGGATGTCTTCGGGGCCGCGCGCCACGACATGCTCAAGCTTGCCAAGGTCGCCAAGGCGCCGCTTCAGGCGGCGGAACTCGCGATAATGGTGCGAGCGCAGCGAGGCCTTCAGATAATCGTCTCCATCGAGCTCGCTCTCCAGCGCCGGGCGCTGGCTCTGGCCGGTGGTGACCAGCGTCAGGCCGCGCGCCTCGGCCACGGTGGCAAGCAGGCTCGCCACCGGGCCATCGAGCCGGATGTCGGGCAGGACGAACACTTTCGGCAGCTTGAGATGCGGGCGCGACAGCATCGCGAAGAAGTCCTCGACGACGCCGACCGGGTCGTCGCGGTCGACCAGCGGCGTGCCGAGCGGACCGAACGGGCTCGACCATGTGCGCATGACCGGAACGCCGAGCGGCACCACCGGCCGCTCAACCGAGAACGGCACCAGGAGGCGCAGCCGGTTGCGGTATTCGTCGCCGTCGCGAATGACCGCCAGCCGCACCTCGCGATCCTCCAGCCGCGGCATGGCGGGCGCCAGGAAACGCGGGTTGAAGAACACGTTGGACTCGACCGTGCGGGCGCAGAGATAATCCAGCTCCTCGACCAGGTCGAAACCCGCGGATGCCGGGTAGATGGCGAGCTTGCGCTCGGGCCGGTTGTTGGCGAGGATCTCGATATGGGCGGGGTCGGCGTCGCGGGTCAGCCCGGCAAGGCCCGACACCATGGCTCCGGCGGTGCCGCCGCTGGTTTCCTCAAGCAACGGGATGGCAGCCATCACGCGGCTCCTTTCGCAGGCACGAAGATGAGCATGGCGATGCCGAGCTTGCGCCACACCGTGAAGGAGAGCGCGCCGGCTTCGAAGATCATGGCAAAGGCGGTGGCCATTGCCGCGCCCCACAGGCCGAACATCGGGATGAGCACCACATTGAGGGCGATGTTGAAGGCCAGCGTCATGGCATAGACGGCGGCGCAGATGTTCTGGTTGCCGCTCATCGTCAGCAGGCTTTCGCAGGGGCCGACGGCGGCCCGCGCCACGACGCCGAAGACGAGCAGGAACAGCAGCGGATAGCCTGATGTGAATTCAGGGCCGAACAGCACCAGCATCGGCTCGCCGAGCGCCAGCACCAGCAGCGCCATCAAGAGCGATGGCCAGAACGTCCACGACACCGTCTCGCGGGCAAAGGCGGCAAGCCTTTGCGGGTCGCCATGGGTGAACTGGGCGTAGCGCTGGGCAACGCCGGCCTTGACGGCGAAGTAGACGAAATGCACCAGCGCCAGCGTCTTCACGGTGGCGAAATAGATGGCGACGTCGTTGGGGTCCATATAGGCGCCGACCATCAGCACATCGGCATTGGTCAGCAGGAAGAAGAAGCTCTCGACCAGGAAGATCGGCAGCGAGACGATGAACCATTGCGCGAAATGCACCTTCATCGGCCCTGCCGGGATCTGCCTTTCCATGCGCTGGGTGACACCGATGAGTTGTCCCAGCGTGGTGGCGTAGGTGGCGGCGATCGAGGCGAAGATGGCGGTCCTGGCATCGGGTGCGTAGCCCACGAACAGCATCAGCGCCATGAACAGCAGGATAAGCACGGGCCGCACCAGATAGGTCGGCGACAGGGCAAACAACGCCCAGCTGTTGGCGCGTGCCAGGCCCGACAAAAGGTCGGACATGGCGATCATCGGCAGGCAGATGACGCCGAGGATGAACGGGATCACATAGTAGTTCTCGATCCAGGGTGCCGCCAGCCAGACGCCGAGCGCGCCGAGCCCGGCAATCAGCGTGGAGGCGATCAGCACGAACAGACGGCTGGCCAGTACGATGCCGCGCAGCTCATCCATCAAGCCGCGCTCGCGATATTCGGGAATGTAGCGGATGACGGAGGTGTGGAAGCCCAGGCAGGCGAGGTTTCCGACGATGACCATCGTCACCCAGACGAGGACGAAGATGCCATATTCGAACGAGCCCATCCAGCGTGCCATCAGCACCTGGCTGACGAAGGCGATGACGGCGCTGACGATGCGGACCGAGAAGGCGATGACAGACATGCGGCTCGCCTCGCCGCGCTCGTCGGCGGTGAACAGCACGGCATCGATGCGGCCAAGCAACGGCCCCATGCGCAGCGCCCAACGCTGCGGCAAGAACCGCCCGGCAGTCGTGGCCGCGGAAAAGCGCACCCCGATTTCCCTCCGTTTTCCGCTTCGTTTCAGGGTTCTGTGTAGCGGAGACACATTAAGAAACGGTTGGGTGGGGGGAGGGCATGCCGGGCGAAAAGCCAACGATTGGGTTTTCGTCCGACGAACAGAAGCGCAGGAGGTAGTGTCTCAGTTTTTGAATTTGGAATATGCGGAAGGTTCTAAGCGCGGAAGCGTGTCGCCAACATGACTCCTAAGCGGCGCACCGAGATCGCGAAGGAGGCTGCAAAGCGGTGCCAAAGCCGGTTGACAAAAACAGGGAATTTTCGTAATTGGTTGCGGGAGGGGAAATGCAACCAAATAGGAAAGATTCGGTCAGTTGGAACAAGCTGAAGCATTTCTTCTCGACCAGGTATCTCTGGTCAATCGCTCCTATATCCCGACAACGCTCAAGGCCGCTTACGAAGCAGCGGCGTTGGTGGTTAAGGATGAGCCAATCTTCAACGTCAACAGCGCTCTCGACAATCGCGGGCGCGTTATTCAATGGAGTATAGACCTCGCATTCGAGCGTTTGGTTCAAACGGGAAAGTGGCCGTTCGAGTACCGCTGGCGGAGCTTTGAGCATCCGACCGGACGCTATTTAGAAATCTTGCCGTCGCACTCAGTCTTGACCATAAGTCAGGTGGCCGACCACAGCGCTCAGCCCCGCGACGTCAGGTTCCGTGCGAACAAACGTGCGAGCGGTCAAGGTTGGTTGTCTGGACTTCCCAAGCTGCCGGAAAAAACGGAAACGTCGGGGCTTCCTCACCTATTGCTTTTGCATGGGCACAAGGAGCCGAATTTCGCTCATTTGGCAATGCCAAGGAGTGAGCACGAGACAGGTTTCTATTGCAAATCGGCAAACCTGATGCTGATGCCACATGCAGTTCAGGATGCCGGCCCGCCCGTCGAGGAAACGGACTTTGAAGCGGTTATGACTCTCAAGGAAGAAATCGATAAGTGGCGTAAGGATCATGCCGGATAACAAGGTACTTCAGTTTCCATCAGCCGTCCGCGCCAGTGGTGCAGGGCGGCTTTTGATTCCCTCGAAGCTTAGGGATGCCAGAAAGGTTGCGCGCCTGTCGCAAGGCGACCTTGGGGATCGTGTGGGTATTACTCGGCAGTCAATCTCGGCTTACGAGCGCGGGGATAAATTGCCGGAACCCGCGACGTTCCAGAAGATTGCGGACGTGCTCGGCCAGCCCGTTGCTTACTTTACCAATCCAGATGGACCTCTATTCGGCAATTCAACTACTCGCTTTTATCGCAAATCTGGGCCGGAGACTTTGCGCCGGAACGAAGCTTGCGCCGTTCTGGGGGATTGGTTTGTTCAGACTGCTCGCTATATCGACGACTTCGTGAATTACCCGGCAGTCGTATTGCCTGAGTGTGAACCAGCAAATGCTGGCACATACTCAATGGATGAGATCGACGACATTGCGCTTTCTCTTCGCCGCAGTTGGGGGCTCGGCGCTGGTCCGTTGTCTAATGTTTTGGCCCTGCTTGAGAGTAAGGGCATTGTGATATGTCGGTATGAAATGGAGGGAGAAAACGTCGAGGCGTTTTCATTTTGGAATGGCAATAGGCCCTTCGTTTTCATGGCATCCGAAAAGGAAGCTGGCGTTCGACTCCGCTATGACCTTGCGCATGAGCTTGGGCATCTTGTGCTGCATAGGTGGGTTGAGCAATCCGAGATCGAAGACAAGGCCCGTCTCAAGGTAATTGAGGCAGAGGCCAATCGTTTTGCCGGTGCCTTTCTCCTGCCAAAGACGTCTTTCCCGAACGAAATTTACACAACGCGCCTTGATGCATTCGTGCCGCTGAAAGAGCGATGGAAGGTATCTATCCAGGCGATGGTTTACAGGTGTCACGATCTTGAAATTATCGACAGCGACCAGGCCCTCAACCTCTACAAACAGATCTCATTCCGAAAGTGGCGCAAGAAAGAGCCATTGGATGACCCGCGCCGCATACCCCTTGAACAACCACGGCTTTTACGCCGTGCGGTCGAACTAATTCTTGATAGTAAACGCAAGCGCCAAGACGACATCGTCAACGAACTTCGCCTTAGCCCGGAATGGATTGAAACCTTTTGCAACCTTCCGCGTGGGATGCTGCAAACTGAGATCAGCAGCGAATTTGAACCTACCTTGAAATGATCCTTATGCTGACGCTAAGCGTATGTGTCCGCGCGAGACGGCTTTAGCGGGACAGCACCCCCCTCTGGCCTGCCGGCCATCTCCCCCTCAGGTGGGGAGATTGGCTAATCGCGAAGATTCGCGCCGCCCCTCATCCGCCCTTTGGGCACCTTCTCCCCGTATAGTGACGGGGAGAAGGGAAGCATTCCCTTACGCGAACGCCCCGTGGCAGTGCTTGTACTTCTTGCCGGAGCCACACGGGCAGGCCTCGTTGCGGCCGACCTTGCCCCAGGTAGCCTGGTTGTTGGGATCGCGGTCCTCGGGAGCGACGATGGCGGTTGTCTCCGGGCGGACCAGGAGGGCGGTCTCGCCGCCTTCGAAGTCGTTTTCGCCGGTTGTGCCGTCAATATGCGTGCCGAACATGTCGGGGGCTTCCGGGGGCGGTGCTTCAGCGGCCTGGCGGACCAGTTCGACGCGCATCAGCTGCGCGGTGACGGCCTGGCGCAGATTGCCGAGCATCGCCTGGAACAGCTCGAACGCCTCGCCCTTGTATTCCTGCAGCGGATCGCGCTGGGCGTAGCCGCGGAAGCCGACGACCGAACGCAGATGGTCGAGATTGACGATGTGCTCGCGCCACAGATGGTCGAGCGTCTGCAACACAACCGAGCGCTCGACATAGTTCATCACCTCGGGGCCAAAACGCTCGGCGCGCTCCTTGGCGGCGGCTTCGGCGGCCTGCGCGATGCGCTCGCGGATGTCGTCCTCGGCGATGCCCTCTTCCTTGGCCCAGTCTTCGACCGGCAGGTCGAGGTTCAGGAACTCGGCGATCTCGGCCTTCAGCCCGGCAACGTTCCACTGCTCGGCATAGGCATTTTCGGGAATGGCCTTGGCGACGATCTCGTCGATGACGCCTTCGCGCATCTCGGCGATCGTTTCGGACAGGCCTTCGCCGTCCATCAGTTCGATGCGCTGCTCGAACACCACCTTGCGCTGATCGTTGGAGACGTCGTCATATTTCAAAAGGTTCTTGCGGATGTCGAAGTTGCGCGCCTCGACCTTCTTCTGCGCCTTTTCCAGCGCCTTGTTGATCCACGGATGGATGATCGCCTCGTCTTCCTTGAGGCCGAGCTTCTGCAGCATGCCGTCCATGCGCTCGGAGCCGAAGATGCGCATCAGATCGTCCTGCAGCGACAGGAAGAATTTCGAGCGGCCGGGGTCGCCCTGACGACCGGAGCGGCCGCGCAACTGGTTGTCGATGCGGCGCGATTCGTGGCGTTCGGTAGCCAGCACGTAGAGGCCGCCGGCGGCCAGCGCCTTTTCCTTCAGCCGCTCGATGTCGGCAATGATTTCCTTTTCCCGCGCCTCGCGCTCGGGTCCGGCCGGCATGTCGCCGAGTTCTTCCTCGATGCGCATCTCGGCATTGCCGCCGAGCTTGATGTCGGTGCCGCGGCCGGCCATGTTAGTGGCGATGGTGATGGCGCCGGGCTTGCCGGCCTGGGCGACGATCGCCGCCTCGCGCTCGTGATGGCGGGCGTTCAGCACTTCAAAATCGGTAAAACCTTCCTTGCGCAGGCGCTCGGCCAGCTGCTCGGACTTTTCGATGGAAGTGGTGCCGACCAGCGTCGGCTGGCCCTTGGCGCTGGCTTCGCGGATCTCCCTGACGATCGCCTTGTATTTCTCCTCGACCGTCCGGTAGACCTCGTCGTCCTCGTCGATGCGCACGACCGGCAGATTGGTCGGGATCTCGGTGACTTCGAGACCGTAGATGTTGCCGAATTCCTCGGCCTCGGTCAGCGCCGTGCCGGTCATGCCGGAGAGCTTCTTGTAGAGGCGGAAGTAGTTCTGGAAGGTGACGGAGGCGAGCGTCTGGTTCTCCGGCTGGATCGCCACATGTTCCTTGGCTTCGAGCGCCTGGTGCAGGCCTTCCGAATAGCGGCGGCCCGGCATCATGCGGCCGGTGAACTCGTCGATGATGACGATCTCGCCGTTGCGCACGATATAGTCCTTGTCCTTCTGGAACAGCCGGTGCGCCTTCAGCGCGTTGTTGACGTGGTGGACGATGGCGACGTTCTCGACATCGTAGAGCGACTCGCCCTTGAGCAGGTCGGCGTCGCGCAAAAGGTTCTCGAGCTTCTCGGTGCCTTCCTCGGTGAAGATCGAGGTCTTCTGCTTCTCGTCGATCTCATAATCCTGCGGCTGCAGCTGGATGATGAAGGTGTCGATGGTGTTGTACATTTCCGAACGGTCCTCGAGCGGACCGGAAATGATCAGCGGCGTGCGCGCTTCGTCGACCAGGATGGAATCGACTTCGTCGACGATCGCGTAATTGTGACCGCGCTGCACCATCTGGGCGCGCTCGTATTTCATGTTGTCGCGCAGATAGTCGAAGCCGAGCTCGTTGTTGGTGGCATAGGTGACATCGGCGGCGTAGGCGGCGCTGCGCTCCTCGTCCGACAGGCCATGGACGATGACGCCGACCGAGAGGCCGAGGAACTTGTAGACGCGGCCCATCCATTCGGAGTCGCGGGTGGCCAGATAGTCGTTGACGGTGACGACGTGGACGCCGTTGCCGGCGAGCGCGTTGAGATAGACAGGCAGCGTCGCGACCAGGGTCTTGCCCTCGCCGGTGCGCATCTCGGCAATACCGCCATTGTGAAGCACCATGCCGCCGATCAGCTGGACATCGAAGGGGCGCATGCCGAGCACGCGGCGCGCTGCCTCGCGGGCGGTGGCGAAGGCCGGGATCAACAGGTCGTCGAGCGTGGCGCCGTTGGCGATGTCCTGGCGGAATTTCGCGGTGCGGCCGACCAACTCCTCGTCGGAAAGCGCTCGCATCTCGTTTTCCATGGCGTTGATTGCCTCGACACGCGGCCGGGTCGATTTGACCCGACGGTCGTTGGAGGAACCGAAAACCTTACGGGCGAGACCGCCGAGACTGACCATCCGATGGTCCTTTCGATAGAATTTCTCAATCTTGAGATGAGCGCCGGCCGGCCCCATCAATTCCACGTGAACACTGGCAAACACATTAGTGAACACTGGCAAACACAAAAAGCGCCCGGAAAACGGTTCTGGACGCAAAGTCGTTGGACAGATAAGAGGGGGCTCAACTGATGTCAACGCCGCGCTGGCCCTGCTGGCTGCGCCAAATTCCGCCACAATCTGGCCGATCTGGAAGCCACCCCTCTTTCAATCCCCACCGGAGTTACCCCATGTCCTTGTTGTTCCGCCGCGCGTCGCTCGCCAGCCTTGGCTTGGCAGTCGGCCTGTCGGCCCTTTCGCTCTCGCCGCTGATGGCGCAGCAAACCGCTCCCGCTCCGGCGGATGCAGCAGCGCCGGCCGCGGCACCGGTCGATCCGAACAAGGTTATCGCCACGGTCAACGGCCAGCCCCTGACCGAAGCAGATCTGGTGCTTGCCGAAGGGGAATTGTCGCAGCAGTTCGCGCAATTGCCGCCCGAGCAGCGCCGTGCCGCCGCCCTTTCGGCTGCCATCGAGATCCGCGTCATGGCCGCCGAGGCGGTCACCACAGGGCTCGACAAGGATCCCGACTTCCAGCGCCGCATGGCTTTCCTGCAGGAGCGCGCGCTGCATGGCGAGATGGTCGAGAAGGGCGTCGTCGACAAGGTCACCGACGCCGAGGTCCGCGCCCGTTACGACCAGGAAATCGCCAACACGCCGCCCACCAATGAGCTGCATGCCCGTCACATCCTCGTGAAGACCAAGGAAGAGGCCGAGGCCATCATCAAGCAGCTCGATGGCGGCGCCGACTTCCAGAAGCTCGCCAACGAGCACACCAGCGATCCCTCGGGCAAGACCAGCGGCGGCGATCTCGGCTGGTTCGGACCTGGCCAGATGGTGCCGGAGTTCGACAAGGCGGCCTCCGCGCTCGAGGTCGGCAAATACACCGAGCAGCCGGTGCAAACGCAGTTCGGCTGGCATGTCATCAAGCTCGAGGACAAGCGCACCAAGCAGCCGCCGGCCTTCGAGGACGTCAAGGACCAGGCCAAGCAGGCGGTCATCCGCGACAAGTATTTCGCACTGGTCAAGTCGCTGCGCGCCGGCGCCAAGATCGAGATCCCCGACGCGAACCTGAAGAAGACGGTCGATACGCTGGAAAGCGCTAAGTAAGACTGATAGCTCCTTGAAAAAGGGCGCGGCAGCCAGGGGTTGCCGCGCCCTTTCTCATTGCCATCTTTACGGGGCGGGCGCCGCTATGCCTCGCATCACGTAGTTGACCGCCTTGCCGATGGTCGCTTCGTCCTCGTCGAGCCGGTTGGTCAACAGATGTCTCCAGGCGAAGGAGGCGATCAGGTCGGCGACAACAGCTGAATCGACGCTGGCCGGGATTTCGCCCCTTGCCTTGGCGCGTTCGATGATCTGGCCGGTATGGGATCGTCGGCCCAGTGAGTAGTCGGCAAGGGCCGCGGCAGCGGCCTCGTCCGACTGTGCCTCGGCGATCAGCGACCGGAACACGCTTCCCGACGATGTCTCGCGCCAGTGGGCGAACAGGTTTTTGAGGAAGCCGACGAGATCCTCCTCCAGCCGCCCGGTATCGGGAACATCGACGCGCTTCTGGCGCTGATAGACCTCGAGCAGCAATGCCGCCTTGCTCGGCCACCAGCGATAGATGGTGGGTTTGCCGGCGCGGGCTCGCCGCGCCACCGCCTCGATCGAGAAACCGGCATAACCGGCTTCGACCAGCACGGCCTCGGCGGCTTCGAGAATGGCATCGGCGCTGTCGGGGTTGCGCCGCGCACCGATCGATCTGCGCGCCGGATCGGCGTCCTCGGCCATCTCTGTCTCCTCGCCAACACTATCGCCGGCAATATAGGCGACCCGACGCTCAAACGAAACGGCGCGTTTTCAAGCTTCAGGAACGGATGGTAGCGGCAGGGGTTAAGTTTATTCTCTGGAAGTCTACCGGCGTGTCGGTTGGCGAAGCTCCAAAGGCAAAAACCCGCCGGGCGGCGGGTCACTGGCGCAAATCAGCACCATGGGCAAAAATGTAGCATAGCTGCCCTCACAGAGTCAAGAAAAAATTCCTATCGCTATGAGACGCTGCCGGCTTAAATTGCCCGGCTGGCCGTGGGATCACGCCTACTGCATCGCCTGCGATGTCTCGGATTCGATACGCCAGCCGCCGCCGGCCTTGACCAGCCCAAGCGTGACGCGCGCCTTGCCGGTCAGGCGTGCCGCCGACGTGTCCTTTGGAAGATAGTCGTAGCGCATCGCAAAGACTGCCTCGGCGCGATCTTCGCCCTGCGGAGCGACTTCCAGGCTGCCGGCCTCCATGCTTAGCGACCAGGAGGCCCACTGCGCGAACCAGTCGGCCTTGACCTTGACGATGGCGTCGGCGTCGTAGCGGGTTCCGAAGATGATGGCGGATGGGCCGTAGAGCCGTTTGACGGTCTCGCTCATCGCCCTGGTGTCCGGCGTCAGATAGTCCTGGCGCAGGAATTTCTCGATCGATCCCTTGTCGTCGCCGACAGAGCGTTCAAGTGCGGCGACTTCCGTCGAAGGCGCGGGCGCCGCGGCCGGCCTTTGTGGCTCTGCGGGTTGTCCGTCCGAGACGAATTCGAAGCGTTCGAGCAGCGATCCCTGCTCCCAGGGGCGCTGGGTTTCGCGGGTTTGCGAAACCACGTCGCGGCGCACCGCGATCATCATGTCGTTGATGCTCTGGCCGGGCTCGGCGATGTGGCGCAGCAGGGCGGCGGCGAAGGGCGAGTTGCGTCCGCTGCCGTCCATGGCGACAGCGCCAGGTGCCGTCGAGAAGGCGATGAACGAGCCGCGCGTCGAATCGAATTGCGCCAGCCCGGCCAGCGCCTTCGCCGAGCGCGTGGTGGCGGTGCGGCTGAGACTGCGGGCAAATGGATTGTTGCGGCAGGCATCGAGAAACACCAGGCTGACCTTGGTCTGCTGTTCCATGATGTCGAGGACTTCGTCGATCGGCACGGCCTCGAGCTGCAGCTTGACCGGTACGTCCAGCCTGGCGTCGACCGGCACGATGTAGTTGCGCCCGTCGACCTGCAGGCCGTGGCCGGCATAATAGAAAAGCCCGACGCCGGCGCCCTGGAGCGCATCGGAAAACGCGCCGATGCTGCGTTCGAGTTCACGCTTGCCGAGATCATTGCCCTCGATGACCTCGAAGCCGATCGAGCGCAGCTTGTCGGCGATGTCGAGGGCGTCGTTCACAGGATTGGCCAGCGTGCCGGCTTCGGCGTAAGTGCCGTTGCCGATGACAAGCGCCACGCGCCGTTGCGGCTGCGCATCCGCGCTCAGCAGCAAAAGTCCCAGAAATGCCCATGCAAGGATCGCAAGCCTGCCCATGGGGCAGATCATAACGCCATCGGCCCCGGCGACGCCATCGGATTTGAAATGCAGGCCTAACCACGAGCGGGTTCGAGCTCCCGGGCAAGAGCGACGAAAACGCCTTGCGCCCGCGCGGTCTATCGGGCAAACCGGCCTTCCCCTGCGATTTTTCCCGCCCGAGGCCTCCATGTCCACGACGATTTCGCCGCTCGCGCCGAAGAAATACCCCAAAATGCCGGAAATCGAAGGGGTGCGCATCGCCACCGCCGAGGCAGGGATAAAGTACAAAAACCGCACCGATCTTTTGACCATGGTCTTCGATGAAGGCACCGCGATCGCCGGCGTGTTCACGAAATCGAAATGCCCTTCGGCGCCGGTCGACTTCTGCCGGCAGAATCTCGGCGCAGGCAAGGCCCGGGTGCTGGTCGTCAATTCCGGCAACGCCAACGCCTTCACCGGCAAGAGAGGCCGCGAGTCGACCGCGCTGACCGGCGAGGCGGCCGCGAAGGCGGCCGGCTGCACGGCAGCGGAGGTTTTCCTGGCCTCGACCGGCGTCATCGGCGAGCCGCTCGATACCAGCAAATTCAGCCATCTGCTCGCGGGACTGGTCAGCAACGGCAAGCCCGGGCTGTGGACCGAAGCGGCAAAGGCGATCATGACCACGGATACCTATCCGAAACTGGCGACCGCGACCGTCAAGCTCGGCGACACCGATGTCACCATCAACGGCATTTCCAAGGGCGCCGGCATGATCGCGCCCGACATGGCGACGATGCTCTCCTTCATCGCCACCGACGCGCCGATCGCCGCCCCTGTCCTGCAGGATCTGTTGTCGCGCGGCACGGCCAAGACTTTCAACGCGGTCACCGTCGACAGCGACACCTCGACCAGCGACACGCTGCTGATCTTCGCCACCGGCAAGGCCGCCAAGCGCGGTGCGCCGGAGATAACCGATCCCAGGGATGCCCGTCTCGGCGCGTTCCGCCGGGCGCTCGGCAAGGTGCTGAAATCGCTGGCGCTGCAAGTGGTGCGCGACGGCGAGGGCGCCCGCAAGCAGGTCGAAGTCACCGTCACCGGCGCCAAATCGGCGCGCTCGGCCAAGCGCATCGCGCTGTCGATCGCCAATTCGCCGCTGGTCAAGACGGCGGTCGCCGGCGAGGACGCCAATTGGGGCCGCGTCGTCATGGCCGTCGGCAAGGCCGGCGAACCCGCCGATCGCGACCGGCTGTCGATCTGGTTCGGCGACAACAGGCTGGCGCATGAAGGCGAGCGCGACCCCGGCTACTCCGAGGCCGCGACGTCGGCCTACATGAAGCGCGACGACATCCGCATCCGTGCCGATATCGGCATCGGTCGCGGCAAGGCGACGGTGTGGACCTGCGATCTCACCAAGGAATATGTCGCCATCAATGGCGATTATCGGAGCTGACGGTTTTGAGCTCCAGGCATCCGGCAAGCATGCTCGCGATCGTACGCCGCTACGAGGCGGCCGGCTTTCGCGCCTGGCCGGCAGCCGCCGTCCACTATGACGGCACCTGGGTGGTGCGGCTGACCGCCGGCCATCCGGCCAAGCGGCTGAACTCGGTCAATCCGCTCGATCCCGGCGATATCATGCACATGGCCGACCGTATTGGCCGGGCCAGCCGCCGTTTCGATGCCTATGGAAGGCCGCTGACGTTCCGCATGTCGCCGCTGTCGGGCCCAGATCTTGCCAGCCATCTCGACCGCGAGGGCTGGAGCCGGTTCGACGAGTCGCTGGTCATGCGGCTGCCGCTGGCCGGCGCGCAGCTCGACGCCGCCATGGACCAGATTCCGCTCAAGGACATCAGCCGCTTCATCGGCGCGTTGCTCAAGGTCAGCGGTTCGGATGTTTCGCTGCGGCCCGGCCTGTCGGAGATCATCGGCGCCATCCAGCCCGAAGCCGGGCTGTTCGCGCTCGAAGATGGAGCCGAGGCGCTGGCGACGCTTATCTGCGTGCATGACGGCGATCTCGCCGGCCTGTTCGAGGTCGCCACCGACAAGTCGGCACGCAACAGGGGCCATGGCCGCAACCTGATCCTGTCGGCGCTCAAATGGGCGCGACTGCGGGGCGCGCGGGAAGCCTGGCTGCAGGTCGAGGCCAACAACGTGCCGGCGCTGGCGCTCTACCATTCGCTCGGCTTCGAGGAAGTCTATCGCTACCACTACCGCCGGCCGCCGGGTCATGAATGATGTCGTGACCGCCGGCAAACGCCTGCTCCTGGTCGCCGCCTGCGCGCTGGTCGATGCCGACGGCCGGGTGCTTTTGGCGCAGCGGCCTCAGGGCAAGCAACTTGCCGGGTTGTGGGAATTTCCCGGCGGCAAGGTCGAGCCCGGCGAGACGCCCGAACAATGTATCATTCGCGAACTGCATGAGGAAATCGGCATCGAAACCGACATCCCATGCCTGGCGCCGCTTACTTTCGCCAGCCATTCCTACGACGATTTCCACCTGCTGATGCCGCTGTTCGTCTGCCGCCGCTTTCGCGGCATAGCCCAGCCCAGGGAAGGGCAGACGCTGAAATGGGTGCGGCCGAAGCAGATGCGCGACTATCCGATGCCGCCGGCCGATGCGCCGCTGATCCCGTTCCTCATCGATCTTCTCTGAGGCTCGCGTCCGGTCGGTTCCTGGCCGAGGCGTGTATCAGCCAGCGTTAATGGAAGATTTATCTCGTCGTGAAAAATTGAAGCATGGCCGTTCGCGGCCGAGCCGTCGATTTGCCGGGGAGCGATAGTATGAGCCTAGACAGGGATTGGGACTCGATCCGGCCCGAGCGCGGCTTTCGCGCCGCCGATGCGGGCATGGGCATATTGCGCATCACGCTGCTGTTCGGTTCGGCCGCGGTGGCGCTGGCGCTGATCGCAACCCCTTTCCTCGACAGCCAGACACGCTCGCTCTCGGCCCGTAATGGTTTCGGCGGGCTCGACATGGCGGCCACAGGCTCGATCGGCCATCGCGAAACCTACACGCTGCGCCGCAGCGTGCTGCAGCCGCAGCCGAGCTCGGTCTGCATCATCAGGTCCAATGGCAGGAGCAGCGGCGACTGCTGACATGGTTAAGAGATTTCGGAAAGGCGGCAGCTTCATCGCCTGTTAAGCCTTTGCCGTTAACCTTTCTTAACAGGTCGGCTGTAAGGTCCCGGACAGAGGGGTTAAGGCCATGAAAGCAGTGCTGCTGGGTTTTTTGAACGACGAGACCGGCGCCACGGCCGTCGAATATAGCCTGATCGTCGCCGTGCTGTCATTGGCTATCGTCGGCGGCATCGGTGAGGTCCGTGACGGGATCGTCTGGCTGTTCAGCGACAACAGCAAGCTTGCGAACGCTTTCGCACCCACTCCCTGATCCAACTTTTCCGCGCCTGCGGGCAGGATCATTGCCCGTCGGGCGCCTCCAGGATTGTTTTCAGCGAGACCTTGGCCGACCCTGGCTTCAGCGGTTTTTGCTGCGATGCGTCGGGCGCCCAGCCGGACATCCAGACAATCGAGAAACTTGCCCTGACACGGCCATCGGGGTCGGAAAACCGCTCGGCGTAGATTTCCGCCGCGCGGGCAAACAGCTTGCGCGAGCCCGGCCGCCGGCTGCGATCGGTGAGCGCATTGGTTTCGCCCATGGCCCGCAGATCCGCCATCAGGTTGAACAGGCTGGCATAGCGCACGGTCACCGTCTCGACGTCGGCGACCGGCAGAGCGAGACCGGCGCGCTGCAGCAGCGCACCGGCATCGCGCACGTCGGTGAACGGGGCGACACGCGGGCTGGCGCCGCCGTAAAGCTCGGTCTCGGCCGAAAGCAGGCTTTCGCGCAATTCGAAAAGCGTACCGGCGCCGGCAAAGGCGCCGAGGAAAAGCCCATCCGGCCGCAACGCACGGCGGATCTGGATCAGCATGCCGGGGATGTCGTTCATGGCCTGCAGCGACAGAAGCGACACCGCCAGATCGAGGCTTTCCGCTTCGAACGGCACGGTTTCGAGCGGTGCGATCAAGCCGGCGCCGCCACCGCTCAGGAAGGCCGTGTCCGCCTCGACGCGGACAATGTCGGCGACCTTGCTGCTTTCGGCGAGCGTTTCGGCCGCCGCCGGCGTCTGGCAAAACAGCACAGCCGCCTTGCCGAACCTGCGCTCGACGGCGCCCAGCCGGTCGGCAAGGTCCTCGGCCGTGCGGCGCATGAGAAAGTCCGCACCGTCGACCGGATGGGCAAGCGCGCGCCGCTTGTGCGCCAGCCACAGAGAGGTATCCATTATCGGCTGCAACGGGCAGATCCTTTGTTTGTCCACGCTCCGAGATCGTTGATATAGTGGCGTGCAGGAGCAACCACCTGGCCGATCCGATGCCCAAGATCAAGTCCATCGGAATAACGAACCTGGCCCGGTCGGTTGTCGGCTGGCCGGCGCGGATGCTGTTTCCGCCGGTCTGCGCCGGTTGCCGCCGGCATGTCTCGCAGCCAGGCGTGCTGTGCGGCGCCTGCTGGCCGAAGCTCAGGCTGCTGGAGCGGCCATGGTGCCCGGTCATGGGCACGCCGTTCACCCACCATATGGGCGAAGGCTTTCTGTCGGCCGAGGCGATTGCCGATCCGCCGCCTTTCGAGCGGGCGCGGGCGGCGGTCGCCTATTCCGGCGTTGCCCGACAGATGGTGCAGGGGCTGAAATACCAGGATCGCACCGATCTGGCACCATGGATGGCGCGCTGGATGGTTCGCGCCGGTGCCGATCTCATCGCCGACGCGGATGTGGTGGTGCCGGTGCCGCTGCACTGGCGGCGCTTTTTCAGGCGGCGCTTCAACCAATCTGCGGAACTGGCGAGGGCCGTCTCGACGCTCAGTGAATTGCCCTTCGCCCCCTCGGCGGTGCGGCGCGTGAAACTCACCCGCCAGCAGGTCGGGCTGGAGCGCGGGGAACGCGAGGAAAATGTGCGGGCCGCCTTTCGGGTACCCGCCGAGGCGGAAATCGAGATCGCCGGCCGCAGGGTGCTTTTGATCGACGATGTCTACACCACCGGCGCCACGGTGCGCTCCGCCACCAAGGCGCTGAAAAGGGGAGGTGCGGCCGCCGTCGACGTGCTGACCTTTGCCCGTGTGTTGCCGGGGGACTTCCGGGCGGACGAGTCCGCGACTATATAAGTCGGCAACGAACAGCGGAAATTCGTCATGGTCGATGTCACGATCTACACCCGCATGATGTGCGGCTATTGCACGGCAGCCAAGCGGCTGCTCGAGCGCAAGGGCATAGCCTTTACCGAGCACGATGCCTCCTTCTCGCCGGAACTGCGCCAGGAGATGATCTCCCGGGCGCATGGCCGCTCGACCTTTCCGCAGATTTTTATCGGCGATACGCATGTCGGTGGCTGTGACGATCTCCACGAGCTGGAGGCCGAAGGCCGGCTCGACAAACTGCTCGCTGACGGCGCGACGAATTAAGGGAATGACGATGGGTGTTTTCAAAGCCGCTGCGATCCAGATGCGTTCAGGCGAGAGCCCCGAGCGCAACGCCGTCGATCTCGAACGGCTGGTGCGTGAAGCAGCTGGCCAAGGTGCCGCCTACATCCAGACGCCGGAAATGACCGGCGCGCTGATCCGCGACAAGGAAGCTCGCGCCGCCTCCTTCACCTCCGAGGACAAGGATATCGTCGTTTCGACCGCGCGCAAGCTGGCCAAGGAACTCGGCGTCTTCCTGCATATCGGCTCGACAGCCATTTTACGCGCCGACGGCAAGCTCGCCAACCGGGCGCTGCTGTTCGGGCCGGACGGCGCCACGCTCGCGACATACGACAAGATCCACATGTTCGACGTCGATCTCGACAATGGCGAGAGCTGGCGCGAATCCGCCGCCTATGAGCCGGGCACCGAGGCCGTCGTCACCGAGATCGAGGGTGCAAAGCTCGGCTTCGCCGTTTGCTACGATCTGCGCTTTCCGCAACTCTTCCGCGCCGAGGCACTGGCCGGCGCCGACCTGCTTTCCGTACCTGCCGCCTTCACCCGGCAGACGGGTGAGGCGCACTGGCATGTGCTGCTCAGGGCCCGCGCCATCGAGAATGGCGCCTATGTCGTCGCCGCCGCGCAGGGCGGCTTGCATGAGGATGGCCGCGAGACCTACGGTCATTCGCTGATCGTCGATCCGTGGGGCCGTATCATCGCGGAAGCCGCGCATGACGAGCCGGCGGTGATCATCGCCGAGATCGACCCGGCGCAGTCGCTTGCCGCGCGCAAGAAGATCCCCAATCTCAGGAATGCGCGGGATTTCGCCGTCAATGCTGGCTTGGGCGAGGCGCCGCGGCTCAGGGGTGCAGCCTCTTGATCCGTTTTGCCCTGATCTGTGAGCACGAGCACGAATTCGAAGGCTGGTTCCGCAGCAACGACGATTTCGACACCCAGAAGAAGCGCGGCTTTGTCGATTGCCCCACCTGCGGTTCGCACAAGGTGCAGAAAGCGCTGATGGCGCCGGCTGTCTCCACGGCGCGCAAGCAGGAAACCATAGCGCTCGCCATGGGCGAGGCGCAGAAGCAGGCTCTGGCGCAGCTGAAGGCGATGGCCGAGAAGGTGCGCGAGAATGCCGACTATGTCGGCGACAAGTTCGCCGAGGAAGCGCGAAAGATCCATTTCGGCGAGAGCGACCCGCGCGGCATCTATGGCGAGGCGACGCTGGACGAGGCCAAGAGCCTGGCCGAGGATGGCGTCGAGTTCATGCCTATCCCGGTATTCCCGGACGATCGCAACTGACCGGCTAGCTGACGCTACCGATCAATTTCTCAAGCAGCCGAGAGAGCGTTTCGCGTTCCGCCTGCGTCAAGCCCGAGAGAACCGCGTGCTCGTTGGCCACGTGGGCGGTAACGGCCTCGTCGACCAGCGCCAAGCCCTTTTCGGTCAGCCTCACGACAATGCCGCGTCTATCGTTGGGATGAGGCCCACGCAGGATCAATCCGGACGTTTCGAGCCGGTCGAGCCGGTTGGTCATGGCGCCCGATGTGACCATCGTCGCTTCATAGAGAGCGGTCGGCGTCAGCGCATAGGGTGAGCCAGCGCGGCGCAGCGTCGCCAGCACGTCGAACTCGCCCGACTGCAATCCATAGCGGGCAAACAACGGCGCCAGGCGCTCGCGGGCGATCAGCGAGGAGGCCTCGTTCAGCCGTCCGAGCACGGCCATCGGCGAGACATCCAGATCGGGCCGCTCCCGCTTCCATTGCTCGATCGCTCTTGCTGCCCTGTCCAACTGTCTCACCATTATTTATCTTGACGTTAAGAATCTTGCCATTATCTTATCGTAACATGCAATGCCGGCCAAGAGCCGCCGCGCTACAGGATTCGGTCAATGAAACTTCTCTGGGATTCGGCGCTCGGCCTGCTGGTCGTCACCGGCGGCCTGCTCGGCCTGACGCTGCCCTTCGGCAAGCTCGCCACGGCTGCCGGCGTGCCGGCCATGGTCTGGGCCTTCGTCATCTCGCTCGGCGCCGGCGGGGTCTTGCTGTGCGTGCTCTTGGCTCGCGGCAAGCGGGTCCGGCTCACCGCGCACAAACTGCGCTATTTCTTCGTCACCGCCGCGGTGTCCTATGCTGTCCCCAACCTCCTGATGTTCTCGGCCATCCCGCATCTGGGCGCCGGCTACACCGGCATCATGTTCACCCTGTCGCCTGTCATCACACTGGTGTTCTCGATCCTGTTGCGTGTCCGGCGCCCCAACATGCTGGGCATTGTCGGCATCGCCGTCGGCTTCGTCGGCGCTGTCATGGTGGCGGTGACGCGCGGCGAGGCCGGCCAGCCGGCCGATTTGTTCTGGGTGGCGATGGGGTTGCTCATTCCGGTCAGCCTTGCCGTCGGCAACATCTACCGCACGGTCGACTGGCCGGACGGCACCGGCCCGATCGAGCTTGCCGTCGGCAGCCATCTGGCGTCAGCGGCGATGCTGCTTGCCGGCATTCTTCTCCTGTTCGGCGGCGAGGCTTTCGTGCCACTCGGCGGCGTGCCGCTGGTGGTGGTCGCGCAGGTCGCGTCGGCGTCGGCGATGTTTGCCTTCTTCTTCAGGCTGCAGGCGGTTGGCGGTCCGGTCTATCTCAGCCAGATCGGTTATGTGGCGGCCGCCGTCGGCCTGTTTGCCGGAACCATCTTCCTCGGCGAGCACTATCAGTTGCTGACCTGGGCAGGCGCGCTCATCATCACTGCCGGCGTGTTCATCACCACCAGGGCACAAAGCCAGAAGGGTCGAGTTCCTGCAGCCGGAGCCGCCTTGCCGATCCGTTAGGCCTGGCTCGCGTCAAAGATTTTCCTGAGAGCCGGCGGGGCAACATTTCGCCATGACATCCGTATTGCGCTGCGAAATGTCTTTCATCGCATGCGTCAAGAATGATCGACGTCCAGCCCTTTCGTCCCCATCCACCAGGCACTGGCTTGAAAACCAGCGGTTCGGCTGCAGTCGTCATCTCTTGCTGGCCGATGTCGAGCTTTATGACGGCGCGATCGTTTTCGGGCAGCGACATGAAGATGCGATTGCGTACCCGGAAGTCGGCCTTGCCGAAATGCGATTTCTCGGCCGCTTCGGGAAGCTCAAGCGCCAATTGTCGGGCTCTCACACTGTCCACGGTCCGACAAATCTCCAGATCAGCCTTCAGACCGAGCCTTTTTCCGCCAGGACCATGTAGTTGACGTCCATGTCCTTCGACCGCGCCCAGCGGTCGGCCAGCGGGTTGTAGGTGACGCCGGTGCGGTCGATGATGGTCAGGCCGGCGCCGCCAAGCGCCTTTTCGAGCTCTTCCGGGCGCACCAGCTTGCCGAACTGGTGGGTGCCGCGCGGCAGCCAGCGCAGCACATATTCGGCCCCGATGATGGCTAAGCCCAGCGCCTTCAGCGTGCGGTTGATGGTGGCCACGAACATGATGCCGCCGGGCCGCACCATCTCGCCGCATTTGGCGACGAACAGGTCGATGTCGGCGACATGCTCGACCACTTCCATGTTGAGGATGACGTCGAATTTCTCGCCGGCGTCGGCAAGGTCTTCGGCCGTCGTGGCGCGATAGTCGACGCTGACATTGCCCTCGGCGGCGTGCAGCTTGGCCACTTCGATGTTGGTTTCGGAGGCATCTGCGCCCACAACCTCGGCGCCAAGCCGCGCCATCGGCTCGCACAGAAGTCCGCCGCCGCAGCCGATGTCGAGGATGCGCAGGCCCTCGAAAGGCCTTGCAGCGCGCGGGTCACGGCCGAAGCGCGTCGCTATCTGGTCGCGGATATAGGCCAGCCGGACCGGATTGAATTTGTGCAGGGGACGGAATTTGCCGTTCGGGTTCCACCATTCGGCGGCAAGGGCGGAAAAGCGTTCCACTTCTCCGGCATCGATCGTCGATCGTCGGGGCTCTGGCATCGGTTGGTCTCCTCGACACTACAGCGCCGCGCGTCCTCTTGGACGCGCAAAGGACGCTGTAGCACTTTAAATTCTGCGTATGATCCTTTCCGAAATCGACTTCGATTTCGGGGTCATGCGCTAGGAAGTCGGGCGTGAGGCCGCGAATGTCAAGGCAGCATTTTCCTCGGCCTGCCAGGCAACAGGCTCTGTCAGGGCATGTCACCTGTCACGCGCCTGCATCGAAACACAATTGATCCGCCGGGCGAAAAGGAGACAGGATTTGAATTGGAGGAAACCATGATGAAACAGGAAACGGCTTCGATCCTTTGGCACCGCCTCGACGTGGAGGGTCACGACGCCTGCCTGTTGTCACAGACCAATGTCGGGCACAGTCTCGAGGGACAGGCCATCTTCATCCAGGACGGCAAGCCGTGCTGCCTTGGCTATGAGGTGATCTGCGATGTCGGCTGGCGCACGCGTTCAGCGCGGATCGACGGCTTTCTCGGCACCCGCAAGCTGCATTATGCGATCGAACGCGATTCGGACGGCCAGTGGACGCTGAATGGCGAAGTCCAGCAGGGCGTCGACGGCTTTGTCGATGTCGATCTTGGCTTCACACCGGCATCGAACCTGCTGGCGATCCGCCGGTATGGCCTCGGCATCGGCGAGGCGACGCCTGCCCCGGCCGCCTACCTGACTTTCCCTGAACTGAGCCTGGTGCGCCTCGATCAGACCTATCGGCGTCTCGACACGGTTCGCTACGCCTATGCCGCGCCGGTATTCGGCTATGACGAGACCCTCAACATCTCGCCGCACGGCTTCGTTGTCGACTATCCTGGCCTGTGGAGAAGCGCGGCTGCGTCAGACTGAAGCGATTGTGATCAATCCGCTGCGCCCTGCGTCGTGCCGAGCACGTCACGCAGTTTCGCCGCCAGTTGCTCGATGGTGAAGGGCTTGGCGAGGAAATGCACGTCGTGGTCGAGCACGCCGTTGTGGACCACCGCGTTCCTGGTGAAGCCGGTGGTGAAGATCACCTTCAGCAGCGGCATGCGGGCAAGGGCCTCTTCCGCCAGCTTGCGGCCGTTCATGACGGGCATGACGATGTCGGTGAACAGTAGGGCGACGTTCGGGTTCTCCGCCAGTTTCTGCAACGCTTCCTCGCCGCTCGCGGCATGAATGACGGTGTATCCGAGTTCGCGTATGGCCTCGGTGGTGGAGACCCTCACGCGGGCATCATCCTCGACGACAAGGATCGCTTCGGTGACCGGTGCGGCGGGGTTGTCGCCCCGCCCCGTGGGCCCGGCCGGCTCTTCGGCGCCGAAATACCGCGGCAAGTAGATCTTGATCGTCGTGCCTTCGCCGGGTTCGGAATAGATGTTGACATGGCCACCCGACTGCTTGACGAAGCCGAACACCTGGCTCAACCCCAGTCCGGTGCCCTTGTTGACCGCCTTGGTGGTGAAGAAGGGTTCGAAGGCCTTGGCGATGACATCGGGGGTCATGCCCGAACCGGTGTCGCTGACGGCGATCATCACATACTGGCCGGCCGCGACTTCGGCATGGGCGGCGGCGTAGCTGTCGTCGAGATGGCTGTTGGCGGTCTCGATGGTCAGCTTGCCATCATCGCCCATGGCGTCGCGGGCGTTGACGGCCAGGTTGAGAACGGCGTTCTCGATCTGGCTCGGGTCGGCATGGGTTTTCCACAAGCCTCCCGCCAGCACCGTTTCGATGCGGATGGTTTCGCCGAGTGCCCGCCGGATCAGGTCGGACATCCCGGTCAGCAGGCGGTTGGCGTCGACGATCTGCGGCGCCAGCGGCTGCTGACGCGAGAAGGCGAGCAGCCGGGCCGTCAGATTGGCGGCACGGGTCGCGGCATCGATCGCCGCGTCGATGAATTGTGCGATGTCGTGCTCGCCGCGCGCCAGCTTGCGCTGGGCGAGATTCATGGCGCTGATGATCACCGCCAGCATGTTGTTGAAGTCGTGGGCGATGCCGCCAGTAAGCTGGCCGACCGCCTCCATCTTGTGCATCTGGCGGATCTGGGATTCGGCCTTTTCACGTGTCTCGATCTCATTGCCGAGCGCCACGTTCTTGCGCACCAACTCATCCTGGGCAACGGCAACCTCATGGAAGCGGCGGCGCGATTCCCTGATCGCGTAGCCGGCAAGCAGGAAGATCGCCAGCAGCGCCGCCAGCGAGCCGATGCGCAGCCAGGCCTCGACCTGATCGATATGCTCGTCGCGCGCGGCGACGGCTGCGGCGCTGATGCGTCGGACCGTATCCATGCTGGTCCGGATTTCGTCCATGACTGCCTTGCCCTGGCCGCTGCGAATCAGATCCAGCGCTTTCGTCGCATTGCCCTGGTCGTACAGGGCAATCGTCTCGGCCAGTTCAGCCTGCTTTTGCGAAAGCGCGTCCTTGATATGGTTGATCGGCTGGACGAGCTGTTCATCGGGGGCGGTCAAGCTGTCGATGCGGGCAAGTTGCCCCGGAATGGCGCCGACAGCGTTCCGATAGGGTTCGAGATAGGATTTCTCGCCGGTCAGCAGGTAGCCATGCTGACCNCATGCTGACCGTTTTCGGCTTCCTGTGCCAGAGAAAGCAGACCCGAAAGCAATTGCTGATATTCGATTGCCTCGCGCGCGGCGGCGCGGTTGGCCCGCTGTTCCTCGACCAGCATGGCTCGGCTGCCGACAATCAGCGCCAGCACGGCAAAGCCGGCGACGAGCGGGAGCGATTGCCATCGCATGGCACGTCGAAGACGAGCAATCATCATCTGTTATGCCGAACCAAAAGAATTCCCCGCAGGCTGCATTTCGTAAGCGGCGGCGGGGCGGAAGGCAATATGCCGGCTTCCGGAGCCGGCAATCGGCCGCCAGTCTTGCGAAACCTTCATCATTTGGCTAAGGAGGCCGCGCATTCAGCGGCCGGCGTCAGCCGGCCTTCCGCTTTTCGGGATTCCGGCTTTTGGCCGGGATTCGGCTTCAGGCAAAGGCATTTCGCTCCCATGGCGCGCATCGTGATGAAATTCGGCGGAACCTCGGTCGCCGACATCGCCCGCATCCGCAACGTGGCGCGTCACGTCAAACGCGAGGTCGACGCCGGCCATGAGGTGGCGGTGGTCGTTTCGGCGATGGCCGGGAAAACCAATGAACTGGTCGGCTGGACGCGTGAGGCCTCGCCGATGCATGACGCACGCGAATATGATGCGGTCGTCGCTTCCGGCGAGCAGGTCACGGCCGGCCTTCTGGCCATCACCTTGCAGAACATGGGCGTGCATGCCCGCTCCTGGCAGGGCTGGCAGATCCCGATCAAGACCGACAATGCGCATGGCGCGGCGCGCATCCTCGACATCGACGGCGCGTTCCTGATCAAGCGCTTCGGCGAGGGCCAGGTGGCGGTGATCGCCGGTTTCCAAGGCATCGGCCCGGACAATCGCATCGCCACGCTCGGCCGCGGCGGCTCCGACACCAGTGCTGTCGCCATCGCCGCGGCGGTCAAGGCCGATCGCTGCGACATCTATACCGATGTCGACGGGGTCTACACCACCGATCCGCGGATCGAGCCCAAGGCGCGGCGGCTGGCCAAGATCTCGTTCGAGGAAATGCTTGAAATGGCTTCGCTCGGCGCCAAGGTTCTGCAGGTGCGTTCGGTCGAGCTTGCCATGGTGCACAGGGTGCGTACCTTCGTGCGGTCGTCCTTCGACGATCCCGACGCGCCCGGAATGGGGGATTTGCTCAATCCGCCCGGAACGCTCATTTGCGACGAGGAAGAGATCGTGGAACAGCAGGTCGTCACCGGAATTGCCTACGCCAAGGATGAAGCGCAGATTTCGCTGCGCCGGGTCGGCGACCGGCCGGGCGTTGCCGCCGGCATCTTCGGGCCGCTGGCCGAGGCCAACATCAATGTCGACATGATCGTCCAGAACATTTCCGAGGACGGCAAGTTCACCGACATGACCTTCACCGTGCCGTCGGGCGATGTCGACAAGGCGCTGGCCGTGCTTGAACGGCTAAAAGCCGAGATTGGCTACGACGTCGTGCAGTCGGAAGCCGGCATGTCGAAGGTTTCGGTCATCGGCATCGGCATGAGGAGCCATGCCGGCGTCGCCGCCACCGCTTTCAAGGCGCTGGCCGACAAATCGATCAACATCCGCGCCATCACGACCTCCGAGATCAAGATTTCGATCCTGATCGACGGTCCGTATACGGAACTTGCGGTTCGTACTTTGCATTCCGTCTACGGTCTGGATAAGCAGTAGCGAGAACGATTTGAGTTGTTGCGTGTGCGCCGGTCGCGGTGGAAACTGCGGCGGGCAGAATGCCCATTGGAGAACAAGCCGCGATGCGTGATCAGGCCAGTGGCCCGCGCGTTTTGCTCAAACGGCTCCGCGAGCTCATGCAGGAGCCGCTGGAGCCGCAGGAGCGGCTTGACCGGATTGTGCGCGACATCGCCTCCAACATGGTCGCGGAAGTCTGCTCGCTCTATGTGCTGCGCGCCGATTCGGTGCTCGAACTCTATGCCACCGAAGGTCTGAACCCGAACGCCGTCCATTTGGCGCAGTTGCGGCTGGGCCAAGGTCTGGTCGGCACGATCGCCGCCAGCGCGCGGCCGCTCAACCTGTCCAATGCGCAGGAACACCCTGCCTTCGCCTATCTGCCGGAGACCGGGGAAGAGATCTACAACTCGTTCCTCGGCGTGCCGGTGCTGCGGGCAGGGCGCACGCTGGGCGTGCTGGTGGTGCAAAACAAGACCATGCGCCACTACCGCGACGACGAGGTCGAGGCGCTGGAAACCACGGCGATGGTGATCGCCGAGATGATCGCCACCGGCGATCTGGCGCGGCTGACCCGGCCCGGCCTCGAACTCGATCTGCGCCGTCCTGTCAGCTTCACCGGCCTGTCCTTCAATGAGGGCGTCGGGCTTGGCCATGTGGTGCTGCACGAGCCGCGCATCGTCGTCACCAATCTGTTCAACGAAGACAGCGAGGAAGAGGTCCGCCGGCTCGAGACCTCACTCAGCTCGCTCAGGCTGTCCATCGACGACATGCTGGAACGCCGCGACGTCGCCTTCGAAGGCGAGCATCGCCAGGTGCTGGAAGCCTATCGCATGTTCGCCAACGATCGCGGCTGGGTGCGGCGGCTGGAAGAGGCCATCCGCAACGGCCTGACGGCCGAAGCGGCGGTGGAAAAGGTGCAGAGCGACATGCGCGCCCGCATGCTGCACATGACCGATCCCTATCTGCGCGAGCGGATGAGCGATTTCGACGACCTCGCCAACCGCCTGCTGCGCCAGCTGATGGGGCGCGGGCCGGAAGATGTCGCCGCATCGCTGCCGAAGGATGCCATCATCGTTGCCCGTTCGATGGGGGCCGCCGAGCTGCTCGATTATCCCCGCGACAAGATGCGCGGGCTGGTGCTCGAGGATGGTGCCGCGACCAGTCACGTCGTCATCGTCGCGCGTGCCATGGGCATCCCCGTCGCCGGCCAAATGAAGGGCGCCGTTTCCATGGCGGAAAACGGCGATGCCATCATCGTCGACGGCGAAGAGGGCGTGATCCATTTGCGGCCGCAGCCAGATCTCGAGGCCGCCTACGCCGAAAAGGTGCGTTTCAGGGCGCGCCGGCAAGAGGTCTACCGCGAGCTGCGCAAGAAGCCGTCGACGACCAGGGATGGTGTCCAGGTCGATTTGCTGATGAATGCCGGTCTTGCCGTCGACCTGCCGCAGCTTGCCGAAGCGGGCGCGGCCGGCATCGGCCTGTTCCGCACCGAATTGCAATTCATGGTCGCTTCCACTTTTCCCCGGGCCGAGGCCCAGGAAAAGCTCTACCGCGACGTGCTCGAGGCGGCGCGCGGCAAGCCGGTCACCTTCCGCACCATCGATATTGGCGGCGACAAGGTGCTGCCCTATTTCAAGGGTGCGATCCAGGAAGAGAACCCGGCGCTTGGCTGGCGGGCGATCCGCCTGACGCTCGACCGGCCAGGGTTGTTGCGCACCCAGATCCGCGCTTTGCTCAAGGCCAGCGGCGGCCGCGAATTGAAGCTGATGCTGCCGATGGTGACCGAGTTGGGCGAGATCGCCCAGGCACGCGAGATCATCGACCGCGAGGTGCGGCATTTGTCGCGCTTTGCCCATCATTTGCCGACCAGCCTGAAGCTGGGCGCCATGTTGGAAGTGCCGTCGCTCCTGTTCCAGCTCGATGAATTGATGAAGGCGGTCGATTTCGTCTCGGTCGGTTCGAACGACCTGTTCCAGTTCGTCATGGCCGTTGACCGCGGCAACACGCAACTGGCCAACCGCTTCGACACGCTGTCGGCGCCGTTCCTGCGCGTGCTCAAGCAGAGATCGGAAGAGCACACGTCTNGACTCGGTTTCCGCTCGATCTCGATGTCGCCGGCCTCGATCGGTCCGGTCAAGGCGATGCTGACGGAACTGCCGCTGGACGAGTTGGAGGCGTTTTTCGTCGACAATCTGATGGCTCCGGCACAGGGCTTGCCGATGCGAGCGCTGCTGCAGGCCTTTGCCGACGACCGTTCGATCCCGTTATAGCAGCCTCATCATGGTCAATTTGCCCCGCGATCGTATGGATCAAGTCGTCAAGCGTTTCGAGATGCTCGAAGCGCAGATGTCAGCCGGCCCGGCGCCGGATGCCTATGTTCGCATGGCGTCCGAATATGCCGAAATCCAGGACATGGTTGCCAAGGTCAGGGCACTGCGCCTGGCCGAGCGTGAGCAGGCCGACCTCGAAGCCATGCTTGCCGACAAGGGCACCGACGCCGAGATGTGGGCGCTCGCCGAGGCCGAGCTGCCGGACGTCGAGGACCGTATCGAGGCGCTGCAGAAGGACATCCAGATCCTGCTGTTGCCCAGGGATGCCGCCGACGACAAGAACGCCATTCTCGAAATCCGCGCCGGCACCGGCGGAGACGAGGCGGCGCTTTTCGCCGGCGACCTGTTTCGCATGTATGAGCGCTACGCCGCCGAACGCGGCTGGCGTTTCGAGACGGCCTCGGCCAGCGATGGCGATGCCGGCGGCTACAAGGAAATCATCGCCACCGTGTCGGGCAAGGGCGTCTTTGCGCATCTGAAATTCGAATCCGGCGTGCACCGCGTGCAGCGCGTACCGGCAACCGAGGCCAGCGGGCGCATCCACACCTCGGCGGCAACCGTCGCGGTGCTGCCCGAAGCCGAAGAGGTCGACATCGACATCAGGGCCGAAGACATCCGCATCGACACGATGCGCGCCTCGGGTTCGGGCGGCCAGCACGTCAACACCACCGATTCGGCCGTCCGCATCACCCATCTGCCGACCGGCATCATGGTCGTGCAGGCGGAGAAATCGCAGCATCAGAACCGCGCCAAGGCCATGCAGATCCTGCGGGCCCGGCTATATGATCTGGAGCGCGGCAAGGCCGACGAGGAGCGTTCCGAATCGCGCAAGTCACAGGTCGGTTCCGGTGACCGCTCGGAACGCATCCGCACCTATAATTTCCCGCAAGGCCGCGTCACCGACCACCGCATCAATTTGACGCTGTACAAGCTCGACCGGGTGATGATGGGCGAACTCGACGAGATCATCAACGCGCTGATCGCCGATCACCAGTCGAAATTGCTCGCCGACATCGGCATCGATGGCTGATCAACTGCCCGAGACGCTGGGGCAGTTTCTGCGGGAAGCGCAGGCTCGGCTTGCCGCTACCGCTATCGATGATCCAGCGCTCGATGCGAGGCTGATCGTCGAGCATTTTTCCGGCACCACGCGCACGCAAGCCATTGCGGACCCCGAACGCAGGCTCGGCGCCGGCGTTGTTGCCGAAATCGATGCCGCCTTGAGACGCCGCGCTAGCGGCGAACCGGTGCATCGCATCCTCGGCTATCGTGAATTCTACGGTTTGCGCCTGTCGCTGTCGCCGGAAACGCTGGAGCCGCGGCCGGATACCGAAACGCTGGTCGAGGCGATATTGCCCTTCGTCAAGGCAGTTGCGGCGCGGGAAGGCGAGTGCCGCATCCTCGATCTTGGCACCGGCACCGGCGCCATTGCGCTGGCGCTGCTCAGTGTCGTGCCGACGGCTAACGCCACGGGCGTCGATCTGTCCGCGGGTGCGCTGGCGACGGCGGCGCGCAATGCCGGGCAACTGGGTCTTGCAGGCCGGTTCACGGCGCTGCAGTCGGACTGGTTCGAAAAAGTTTCCGGCCGGTACCATGTAATTGTCGCAAACCCTCCCTATATAACCACGGAAGACATTGGAAATCTGCAGGACGAAGTCCGCAATTTCGACCCGCGCCTGGCCCTGGATGGCGGTGCGGACGGTCTGAACCCCTACAGAACCATCACAGCGGAAGCGGCAAGGTTTTTGGAAACTGAAGGCAGGATTGCGGTCGAGATCGGCCATACGCAACGCAACGAGGTCTGCGAGATATTCGCTGCAGCCGGCTACGTGTCGGGCGGTGCTTTTCGTGACCTCGGTGGAAACGACAGGGTTGTTGTCTTTGAAAGGATAAAGCCTTGACGCAGTGCAAAAAAGCGCTTGGCAATGCCGGGGAATGCGGCTAGGGTCGCCTTAACCGGATGAGACGAAGCAGGCAGTGCTCTTAGCGATTCGGTTTTCCTTGGAAATAGCTGCCTTCTTGCGCAAACGATGCCCAAGCTTCGTGCGGGAATCGTCCGGCAAGTGATGTAACCGGAACAGGATGGCACGTGGCGCCAACGCAATCGATGCGGGCGAACGCCGGTGAAGAGACGAAACGGCTGGCTGCATGAGCGCCTCCGTTCGTGAAGAGTTTTTCGAAAATTTCAAAATGAAGAGAGTTTGATGAGGCCACAACAGCAGAACAGGCGCATGCGCGGTCGCAACAATAGTGGCGGCGGCGGTGGTAACAACAACAACAACAATAACAACAACAACCGCAAGGGGCCTAATCCCCTGACGCGCAACTACGAGAGCAATGGCCCGGATGTGAAGATCCGCGGTTCGGCTCAGCAGATCGCCGAAAAATACGCCACCCTTGCCCGCGATTCTCACAGCTCCGGCGACCGGGTCATGGCGGAGAACTATCTCCAGCACGCCGAGCACTACAATCGCATCATCGCGGCCGCACAGGCGCAGATGCCGATCCAGAACGCGCAGCAGAATCGCGACGATTTCGACGATGACGGCGACGAGGATCGCGACGATTTCGACAATGGCGGCAACAACAACAGCAACACTGTTTCCGACGTCCAGATCCCGGTGATCAACCATGGCGCCGGCCCGCAGCCGGTCATCGAAGGGACGCCTGCCGAGGTTGCGCTCAACCGGGAAGGTGGCCGCGAGGCCCGTGATAACAATGGCGGGCGCAACAATGGTGGCCGCGACAACAATGGCGGGCGCCATCGCGATCGTCGCCCCAATGGCGGTTATGGCCAGAACGGCCAGCGCGACTTTGGTTCACCCGTGGAACAAGGTGGTCAGCCTCAGGGCAACGAGCCCCCGGTTCAGGGCGAAGCCGTTTCGCCGACCGAATCTGCAGCGCCGGCCGAACCGGCTCCGTCGTTCGAGAATCTTTCCCCGGCAGGTCTTGCCGCCCAGGCCGAACTCAACGAGGCGGCCGCCGAAAGCGGGGCTGCCCGTCGTCCGCGTCGTCCGCGCCGCCCGCGCGTCAACGCCGATCAGGCTGACGGCGGTGGCGAAAGTGCCGAGGCGGCCCCGGTCGAAAGCGGCAATGCCCAGCCGGTCAATGTCGATATCGACAACTGATCGAACGGCATTTCAAGGCATTGAACGGCGGAGAGAAATCTCCGCCGTTTTCGTTTGGGCGGCCGTGCAATATTATGAAGTTGCCGATATCGAGACGTCTTGAGGGTTCGGAGCTTGTGCACCATATCAGCCTCAACTGGACCCGGCTCGAATGGGCGGGTCCGTCACCGCAATCGGATCCGGTGCCGCAAAGCGGGCCGGTGATGGAAGGAGACAGATATGAACCTTGAGAAATACTCAGAGCGCGTGCGCGGCTTTATCCAGTCCGCGCAGACTATGGCGCTTTCCCGCAACCATCAGCAATTCACTCCTGAACATATCCTGAAAGTGCTCGTCGACGACGATGAGGGCCTGGCCGCGTCGCTGATCGAACGCGCCGGCGGCAACGTCCGCGACGTCAAGCTTGGCGTCGAGACGGCGCTCGAAGCGATGCCCAAGGTGGAAGGCGGCAATGGCCAGCTCTATCTGGCGCAGCCGCTGGCAAAAGTGTTTTCGACCGCCGAGGAACTGGCCAAGAAAGCCGGCGACAGCTTTGTCACGGTGGAGCGGCTCTTGCAGGCGCTCGCCATGGAGAAATCGGCCAAGACCGCCGACATCTTGGCCAAGGCCGGCGTCACCGCGCAGGCGCTCAACCAGGTCATCAATGACGTCCGCAAGGGCCGCACCGCCGATTCGGCGAGTGCCGAACAGGGCTACGACGCGCTTAAGAAATACGCGCGCGACCTGACCGCGGATGCCCGTGCCGGCAAGCTGGACCCCGTGATCGGGCGTGACGACGAGATCCGCCGCACCATCCAGGTGCTGTCGCGCCGCACCAAGAACAATCCCGTGCTGATCGGCGAACCCGGCGTCGGCAAGACGGCGATCGCCGAGGGCCTGGCGCTGCGCATCGTCAATGGCGACGTGCCGGAATCGCTGAAGGACAAGCAGCTGATGGCGCTCGACATGGGCGCGCTGATTGCCGGCGCCAAATATCGCGGCGAGTTCGAGGAGCGGCTGAAGGCAGTGCTCTCCGAAGTCACCTCGGCCAACGGCAACATCATCCTGTTCATCGACGAGATGCACACGCTGGTCGGCGCCGGCAAGGCGGATGGCGCCATGGATGCGTCGAACCTGTTGAAGCCGGCTTTGGCGCGCGGAGAGCTGCACTGCGTCGGCGCCACCACGCTCGATGAGTATCGCAAGCATGTCGAGAAGGATGCAGCGCTTGCCCGCCGCTTCCAGCCGGTGTTCGTCGACGAGCCGACGGTGGAGGACACCGTTTCGATCCTGCGCGGCCTGAAGGAAAAATACGAGCAGCACCACAAGGTGCGTATTTCGGATTCGGCGCTGGTGGCGGCGGCGACGCTGTCCAACCGCTACATCGCCGACCGCTTCCTGCCGGACAAGGCGATCGACCTGGTCGACGAAGCCGCATCGCGGCTGCGCATGCAGGTCGATTCCAAGCCCGAGGCGCTGGACGAGATCGATCGCCGCATCATGCAGCTCAAGATCGAACGCGAGGCGCTGAAGGTCGAGACGGACGACGCCTCGAAGGATCGGCTTGCCCGCCTGGAAAAGGAACTCGTCGGCCTTGAGGAAGAATCGACCGAGATCACCGCCAAATGGCAGGCCGAGAAGCAGAAGCTCGGGCTTGCCGCCGATCTGAAGAAGCAGCTCGACGAGGCGCGCAACGACCTTGCCATTGCCCAGCGCAAGGGTGAATTCCAGCGCGCCGGCGAGCTTGCCTATGGCAAGATCCCGGAGCTGGAAAAGAAGCTGAAGGAGGCCGAGGCCCAGGACGGCAAAGCCGGCATGGTCGAAGAGGTGGTCACCCCCGATCATGTCGCCCACATCGTCTCGCGCTGGACCGGCATTCCGGTCGACAAGATGCTGCAGGGCGAGCGCGACAAGCTGCTGCGCATGGAAGACGAGATCGGCAAGCGCGTCGTCGGCCAGGGCGAGGCGGTGCAAGCTGTCTCGAAGGCCGTGCGGCGTGCCCGCGCAGGCTTGCAGGATCCGAACCGGCCGATCGGCTCGTTCATGTTCCTCGGACCGACGGGCGTCGGCAAGACCGAATTGACCAAGGCGCTGGCGAGCTTCCTGTTCGACGACGAGAGCGCGATGGTGCGCATCGACATGTCGGAGTTCATGGAAAAGCACTCGGTCGCCCGGCTGATCGGCGCACCTCCCGGCTATGTCGGCTATGAGGAAGGCGGCGCGCTGACCGAAGCGGTGCGGCGCCGGCCTTATCAGGTCGTGCTGTTCGACGAGATCGAGAAGGCGCATCCGGACGTGTTCAATGTGCTTTTGCAGGTGCTCGATGACGGCCGCCTGACCGACGGGCAGGGCCGCACGGTCGATTTCCGCAACACGCTGATCATCATGACGTCGAACCTGGGCGCCGAATATCTTGTCAATCTCACCGAGGATCAGGACGTCGATCTGGTTCGCGACGAGGTGATGGGTGTCGTCAGGGCGTCGTTCCGGCCGGAGTTCCTCAACCGCGTCGACGAGGTGATTCTGTTCCACCGGCTGCGCCGGCAGGATATGGGCCGCATCGTCGAGATCCAGCTCAAGCGGCTGGAGAGCCTGCTTGTCGATCGCAAGATCACACTTTCGCTGGACCAAGAGGCGGTCGATTGGCTGGCGGCCAAGGGCTACGACCCTGCCTATGGCGCGCGACCGCTGAAGCGAGTGATGCAGAAGGAATTGCAGGACCCGCTGGCGGAGAAGATCCTGCTCGGCGACATCCTCGACGGCTCGACCGTCAAGGTGACAGCCGGTTCCGACCGGCTGAACTTCCGCTCGAAACCGACGATCGTCGCGGCGGAAGTGGCAGCCTGATCCAAAGCCGCGCGTCCATCCCGGACGCGCGGCTTTTTAGGTCTTTGTCATATGCATGTCGTTCTCCCAAAACCGGGGCCACTTTTGGGCGATATGCGCAAAAAAGCGGGCGCGGATGACACTGGACGATTACAACAGCTTCTGCGCCTCGCTGCCCGCGACGAGCCATGTCGTCCAGTGGGGCGGCGCCCATGTCTGGAAAATCGGGGCCAAGATCTTCGCGATCGGCGGCTGGGACCAGGGCCAGCAGCTCTTCGTCACCTTCAAATGCTCCGATATCGCCTATGACGTGCTCAAGGAGCAGCCGGGCCTGCGGCCCGCGCCCTATCTTGCCTCGCGCGGCATGACATGGATCCAGCGTCGGACAAGCCAGAGTATGGATGATGCCGCGCTGAAGGACTATTTGCGCGAGAGCCATCGCCTTGTAGCCCTGAAACTGACCAGGCAGGCGCGCAAGGAATTAGGACTTGCCGCAAGCTAGTCTATATTCCTCGAGGCGCCGGAAAACCGCCATCTTCATGCCCGGTTCATGTTGGAACCATATGGTGGGTAACTGGTTTGCTGGCGAGGGGCTTCGCCACGGGCGTCGGCAATTACGGACCGGAGAGTTTCGCCACTATGCTGCGTACGATCTTCACCCTTTCGGTACTTGCCGGCGGGCTTTTGTCTGCCAATGCAATCGCTGCCCCAACGCAGGACAGCGCACCACCGATTGTCCGTGCCGCCGATACCGGGGGCATCCTTATCGCCCAGGACGGCAATCTCGACATCTACTACGACGCTAGAGGCAACCGCGTCATCGTCGATGCCGATACCGGCAAGGTCATCGCCATCCAGCCGCCGCAGACCCGGCTCGACCGTCGTGCCCTGCGCCGGGAGACACGACTGCGCGAATTGGGCCGCGCCCCCGACGGCGACGACCGCTACTATCTCGACGATCCGGAAGACATGGCGCGGTTCCGCCGCCAGCAGTTGGAAGAGGAAGGCCGCGTTATCCCGCCGCCGGCGGACGAGTACGATCCCTATGGGGACAATTCCGTCGAAGCCTATCCTACCCCACCGCAGGACGATGGCAGCTACGACGACAATTATCCCGACGCGCCGCAGCCGGCGAAGCCGGGCACCATCAAGCGCCAGCCGCTGAACGAGGCCTCGATAGACCCTGCCCAGCCGGCGATACCCGCCGATCAGGCGGCTCTGCCACCAAAGGCTGGCGACAAGACCACTGTTGCCCCGGCACTTTCGCTGGGAGCGCGCCAGGATGTCGCCGCCCTTCAGGTGCTGCTCGACCGGGGTGGCGCTTCGCCTGGCGTCATCGACGGGCGTTTCGGTTCGAATGTCGACAAGGCGCTCGCTGCCTACAACCAGATCACCGGCGCCAATCTGCGATCGACCGACGCGGTCGCCATCCAGGCGGCACTTGCGCAATCCGGCGGCGATGCCTTCGCCAACTACACGATCACAGCGGAGGATGCGGCCGGTCCCTATGTCGCGTCGATCCCGGAAGACTACAGCCAGAAGGCGCAACTCGACCGCATGGGTTATACGTCCGTGACCGAGGCGCTCGCGGAGCGCTTCCACATGGACGAGAATTATCTCAAAGCGCTCAACCCGGACGTCGATTTCAATCGTCCCGGCACAACCATCAAGGTCGCCAATTTCGGAAAACTGGTTTCGACGCCGGTGGCCCGCATCGTCGCGGACAAGGACAAGAAAGAGGTTTTCGCCTATGATGCCGGCGGCAGACTGGTCGCGGCCTATCCCGCAACCATCGGCTCATCGGACACGCCGTCACCGTCCGGCATACACACGGTGTCGCGCGTCGCGCTCGATCCGAACTACACCTACAACCCCAGCATCAATTTCAAGCAGGGCCAGAACGACAAGGTCCTGACCATCCCGCCGGGCCCGAACGGCCCGGTCGGCTCGGTCTGGATCGCCCTGGACAAGCCGACCTACGGCATCCATGGCACGCCGGATCCGTCGAAGATCGGCAAGACCGAAAGCCATGGCTGCGTGCGCCTGACCAACTGGGATGCGCGTGAACTGGCCAAGCTGGTGTCGCCGGGTGTGACGGTGGAGTTTGTCGGCGGACCTTCAGCCGATGATTTTGCGCAGCAGTGAACTGTGAAGTGCGGCGGCATAGACCAGATGCACGATCAGAATGAAACCGAGCTTTCAAGTGGTCGCCTCACCGAAATCCCCGCTGGCTGCGTGTAACGGCGCCAGCATGACTGTGCCATTTGCGCCCTGACAGAGTGCGACCTGGCCAAACGGCTGGTTTCAGCGACAGCAAGCCACTGGCTGGTTGTTGCCGGTGCGCTAGGGGTTTAAGCAAGATTTCATGCATTCACCGAGTAAAGCTGCCGCCGTCCCGCTGACCAGCCCGGTCAGGAATGGGACGTTCTGTCCGCAGTCGCAGCGGCGATTTGTGCTGATCGCGGCAATTCTGGCCTCGGCGCTTGGCTTCATAGACGGCTCGATCCTGGCCATCGCCACACCGGCGATCCGCGTCAACGTCGGCGCCAGCCTTGCCGAGGCGCAGTGGATTTCCAATGCCTATGCGTTGACGCTGTCGGCGCTGATCCTGGCCGGGGGTGCCGCCGGCGACCGATTCGGCCTACGCCGCGCCTTCGTGGCCGGCATTGCGCTGTTCATCGTCGCTTCGCTTGCCTGTGCGCTGGCGCCGAATGCCATTGTGCTGATCGCATTTCGTGCCGTCCAGGGCATTGGCGCAGCGATCATGGTGCCCGGCAGCCTCGCCATCATCGCCAAGGCCTACCCGAAGAAAGAACGCGGCCGCGCTATCGGCATCTGGGCGGCGGCTTCGGCGCTGACCACGGCACTTGGCCCGGTGCTCGGCGGCTTCGTGCTGTCGGCCTTCGGCGACGGCATCTGGCGGGCGATCTTCGCCATCAACCTGCCGCTCGGGCTTATTTCGATCTGGCTTCTGCTGGCCAAGGTTCCAGCCGATACGCCGACGGAGAAACGCAGCCTGGATCTCGGCGGTGCAGCGCTCGCGACATTGGCCTTCGGCGCGCTTGCCTATGGGCTGACCTCGATGAGCGCCAGCGGCGAGGGCCTCATGGCAGGGCCGAGCATTGCCGCAGGCGTCGTATTGCTGGCTGTCTTCATCTTCTTCGAGCTTCGGCAGCGTGAGCCGATGATCGACCTCAGCCTGTTTCGTGTCGCTGCTTTCGCCGGTGCCAATGTGGCGACGTTCTTCCTCTATTTCGCGCTTTCGGCCAACCTTTTCTATCTGCCGATGCTGCTGATCGCCGGCTGGGGACTGAGCACGGCCGAGGTCGGCTTCATCTTCCTGCCCTTGTCGGCAGCGATCGCGCTTTTGTCGGGACCTGTCGGCAAGCTGTCGGACCGGATCGGATCGCGTTTTCCGATCGCCTGCGGCAGCCTGGTCGTGGCTTTCGCGTTTGCCGGGCTGGCCTTGCTCACCTACGCCGGTATCCATAATTTCTGGACCGGAACATTCCCGCTGATGGGGCTGATGGGGCTCGGCATGGCTCTGGTCGTATCGCCTTTGTCGACCGCGATCATGACGGCGGTGGAAGACAAGGACACGGGGGCGGCCTCCGGCATCAACAATGCCGTCTCACGCATCGGCGGTTTGATCGCGGTGGCGGCGATGGGCTCGCTTGCCGCATGGGTTTACGCGAATGCGCTGGACGCGAGCGCAACGCCGGGCATCCCAGGATTTGGTGAACCGGCGCCAGCCGGGCTTGCGCCGGCCATCGATGCGGCGAGGCTCGCCGCCAGCGACGCCGCTTTTGCTGCGGTCTCTTCGGTGACCGCGCTGCTTTGCCTGCTTGCGGCTGTCATCGCCTGGACGACCATTCCCGGTGAGCGATTGCCATGGCCGCGACAGGCCGAAGATCAGCAAGGCTGAAGCGGGTCAACCGTCGATCTTGGCGCTCGCAACCTTCAGCGAATCGCTGTCTTCCTGCTTCAGCAGTTCGTCGATGCGCTCGCGCTCGCGCTTGAAGGCAACGAGGTCATCGCCCTTCAGCACCTTGCCGACCGGCAGGCGGACACGCATCGGATCAACCTTGGTGCCGTTGACGATCAGCTCGTAGTGAAGATGCGGGCCGGTGGCGAGGCCGGTCTGGCCGAGAAAGCCGATGGTCTGGCCCTGGCGGACGTGCACGCCCGGTTCGATGCCTTTGGCAAAGGCGCTCTGGTGATTGTAGGACGTTTCGTAGCCATTGGCGTGGCGGATGATGATCTGCTTGCCGTAACCGCCCGCCCAGCCGACCTTCTCGACCGTGCCGTTGCCGGCGGCGATGATCGGCGTGCCGATGGGGGCTGCCCAGTCGACGCCGGTGTGCATGCGGACATAGCCGAGGATGGGATGCCTGCGGGCGCCGAAACCGGAGCGGAATTTCCCGGCGGGCAGGGGATTGCGCAACAGGAACTGCTCGGCGCTCGAACCGTCCTCATCGAAATAGTCGGTGCCGCCGTCCTGCATCTGGAAGCGGTAGAAGTTGCGGGTCTGGCCGCCGAACGTCGCCGAGACGTAAAGAAGCTCGGAGTTGTCCGAGGTCTGGTCGTCGCCGTCGGGCTGCGAGAACAGGACTTCGATGCGGTCGGCGGGGCTGAGGCGGGACTGGAAGTCGACGTCGGACGCCAGCAGCTTGATCAACCGCTGCGTCATCGCCTTGGACATGCCGTAGGAATAGGCAGCGCGGTAGATGCCGTCATAGACGTTGGGCAGGTTGCCGCGCACCACGACCGGCGCCGACGAATCATCGAAGGCTGTCAGCAATTCGGGGTTCGGATCCGGTTCCTGCGCCGGCACATACTGGCCGCGATCGTTGAGCGCGATGGTGACGATGTGCTGGGTCCGGTCATAGACGCTGGTGCGCACGACCTTGGCGGCATCGCCGTGAACCTCGAGGCCGACACGCAGTACGGTTCCAGCCTTGAGCGCCGTCGCATTGAGCAACTTGGCGATGGCTTCGGCCATTCCGGTGGCATCTTCACCTGTGTAGCCCGAATCGGCAAAAGCCTCGGTGACGTCGAGATCCTTGGTGAAGGGGATGATTTCCTCGGCAAAAGCCGGCGCCTGGTCGTCAACGGTGGCTCGCGGCGCCACCGAGACATTTTCCGGCACGATCTTGACGTCGTAGGAGCCGGCCATGCTCTCGGCAAAAGCTTCGCCGAATCGCTGCGGGTCGACATAGTGGAGCGAAGCGAC
>NZ_AYWX01000005.1:310000-314426 GCF_000502875.1 Mesorhizobium sp. L2C084A000
ACGTCCGTCGTGAAAAGGGAAACAACCCTGACCTACAGCTAAGGTCCCCAAGTTATGGCTAAGTGGGAAAGGATGTGAGGATCCCAAAACAACCAGGATGTTGGCTTAGAAGCAGCCATCATTTAAAGAAAGCGTAACAGCTCACTGGTCTAAATAAGGGTCTTTGCGCCGAAAATGTAACGGGGCTAAAGCCATACACCGAAGCTTAGGGTTTGGTCCGCAAGGGCCAAGCGGTAGCGGAGCGTTCTGTAAGCTGATGAAGCCATACCCGTGAGGGGTGGTGGAGGTATCAGAAGTGCGAATGCTGACATGAGTAACGTAAGGGGAGTGAGAGACTNGAAGCCATACCCGTGAGGGGTGGTGGAGGTATCAGAAGTGCGAATGCTGACATGAGTAACGTAAGGGGAGTGAGAGACTCCCCCGCCGAAAGACCAAGGGTTCCTGCTTAAAGCTAATCTGAGCAGGGTTAGCCGGCCCCTAAGACGAGGCGGAAACGCGTAGTCGATGGGAACCACGTTAATATTCGTGGGCTTGGAGGTAGTGACGGATCATTGAGGTAGTCCAATCTTATCGGATTGAACGGGCTGCTGCGTGGTTCCAGGAAATAGCTCCTCCTTATAAACCGTACCCGAAACCGACACTGGTGGTCTGGTAGAGTATACCAAGGCGCTTGAGAGAACTATGCTGAAGGAACTCGGCAAATTGCACGCGTAACTTCGGAAGAAGCGTGACCCTTTTCTACGCAAGTAGAGGAGGGTGGCACAGACCAGGGGGTAGCGACTGTTTATCAAAAACACAGGGCTCTGCGAAGTCGCAAGACGACGTATAGGGTCTGACGCCTGCCCGGTGCTGGAAGGTTAAGAGGAGGGGTGCAAGCTCTGAATCGAAGCCCCAGTAAACGGCGGCCGTAACTATAACGGTCCTAAGGTAGCGAAATTCCTTGTCGGGTAAGTTCCGACCTGCACGAATGGCGTAACGACTTCCCCGCTGTCTCCAGCATAGACTCAGTGAAATTGAATTCCCCGTGAAGATGCGGGGTTCCTGCGGTTAGACGGAAAGACCCCGTGCACCTTTACTATAGCTTTACATTGGCATTCGTAGTGGCATGTGTAGGATAGGTGGTAGGCTTTGAAACCTGGGCGCCAGCTCAGGTGGAGCCACCCTTGAAATACCACCCTTATTACTATGGATGTCTAACCGCGGCCCGTTATCCGGGTCCGGGACAATGTATGGTGGGTAGTTTGACTGGGGCGGTCGCCTCCTAAAGAGTAACGGAGGCGCGCGATGGTGGGCTCAGAACGGTCGGAAATCGTTCGCTGAGTGCAATGGCATAAGCCTGCCTGACTGCGAGACTGACAAGTCGAGCAGAGACGAAAGTCGGTCATAGTGATCCGGTGGTCCCGCGTGGAAGGGCCATCGCTCAACGGATAAAAGGTACGCCGGGGATAACAGGCTGATGACCCCCAAGAGTCCATATCGACGGGGTTGTTTGGCACCTCGATGTCGACTCATCGCATCCTGGGGCTGGAGCAGGTCCCAAGGGTATGGCTGTTCGCCATTTAAAGCGGTACGTGAGTTGGGTTCAGAACGTCGTGAGACAGTTCGGTCCCTATCTGCCGTGGGTGTAGGAATATTGAAAGGATCTGTCCCTAGTACGAGAGGACCGGGATGGACGGATCTCTGGTGGACCTGTTGTGGCGCCAGCCGCATAGCAGGGTAGCTATATCCGGACGGGATAACCGCTGAAGGCATCTAAGCGGGAAACCCACCTTAAAACGAGTATTCCCTGAGAACCGTGGAAGACGACCACGTTGATAGGCCGGGTGTGGAAGAGCGGCAACGCTTGAAGCTTACCGGTACTAATAGTTCGATCGGCTTGATCGTTCTCATTCCTTATGCTCATCTGACAAAGTCAGATGTTCTCACTCACGCTTGTTCCGCCCTGCGGGCGGCGCTACGTGGGTGCGGCGCATCAGCGCCGACGGTCGGTCGACCTTGCGAAGCTTCGCTTCGAAAGGCGTCAGGATCCAAAGAACTGTAAAGGCACAAAAAGACCAGCGAACAGCTCAGAGAAAGCAGCAAATAGGGTCCCTATTCGCTACTCACTATTGGCTATTCGCTCAAAAAAGCTTCTCGAACAACGTGCGTTTTGCCGACCTGGTGGTTATGGCGGAGCGGCTGCACCCGATCCCATTCCGAACTCGGCCGTGAAACGCTCCAGCGCTGATGGTACTTCGTCTCAAGACGCGGGAGAGTAGGTCGCTGCCAGGTCTGCCAAACGCACGTTGAACTCACATCCAATCGGATGTGAGAGAAATCTTCTCTTTATGAAATGGCCCGCCAAGGGATCACGGGCCGCGTAAGCGGCCCTTTCATTTGGTCAGCCATATACCTATCTGTAGGCCTCGGCTTACACAAAAAAAGCAAGCAAGCGCTTGCTTAGGAACGCAAGCAAACGCTTGCTTAGGGTTGACGCGGGGTGGAGCAGCCCGGTAGCTCGTCAGGCTCATAACCTGAAGGTCACAGGTTCAAATCCTGTCCCCGCAACCAANGTCCGGAGCAAGCAAGAGCTTGCCCTGGAGGTGACGCGGGGTGGAGCAGCCCGGTAGCTCGTCAGGCTCATAACCTGAAGGTCACAGGTTCAAATCCTGTCCCCGCAACCAAATACAAAAGAGCCCGCCCTCGTGCGGGCTCTTTTGTATTGTGCCGTGGTGCCGGCGATTTAACCTGTCATCAGGCGCCCGCAAGCAAGCGGAGCCGACGCCGCCGGACAGAAAACTCAATCCTGTCCCCGCAACCAATCTGCGGTAAACGGCCCGCCTGGCACAAAGCCCGCGGGCCGTTTTGATGTTCGGCTGGGCTGGCCATCGATTGCCCCGGATCAGGCGCCCGCAACAAGGCGAAGCCCAAGCTGCGGGACAAAAAACCCAATCCCGTCCCCCGCAAACCAATCTCCACCAAGCAACAGTCCCCCAGGCACCAGCCAGCGGGCCGTTCGCATTCGGGGGACAATGGTGCCTGCAAGCGCGGCACTCCTCGGCGCACAAAGAGGCCTCAGCCGACAAGCTACGACAACAAAACAAGCCTCTCGACAAAACCTAATTCAAAACAGCCCGCAGCCGCGGGCCGTTTGCGTTTAGGGGGACTGGCAGTGAAGTGCCCAGCCGCCGCCATGACCGGATCAACCGAATCGGAGGCAAAAAAGAGGAAGCATCCGATCCTCTTGTCAGGCATCGGTCAGTGATGTCGGTGATGACTTGCAATCAAATACGAAATGAATTGGGTCGGGGTGGCGTTCTATTCAGCCGGCTTTTGTGGCCACCCTCGGCCATGACAATGACTGAGGACCGCGAATCGACCTGCATGTGGATTCTCGATCGCGCCGGCCGTTGGGTGTGTCACGCCGCAATAGCCGCAAGTGCCGTTGGCCGAACGGCCCGGGGCGTTGAAGCGACGCCTCGATCAAGTCGAATCAAGTGAAGGGTGATTCTCTGGGGATGAGTGGCGCAAGGCGTGGCATGGTCGAATCAGCCAATTTTGCTAATAGCTGACATCTATCCAGGTTCGGGATCACTCCCATGTTCCCGCAGGGCGGTGCCAATGCCAAATTGCGCTTTGAATGACCATTACGAGAGCTCCATCAGGAAGCAGCTCGAATCAGGCCGCTACAGTAATGCCAGCGAGGTTGTCCGCGCGGGCCTGCGCATGCTTGAGGATTTCGAGGCGGAGCGGGAGAAATGGCTGCGCGACGAGATACCGGGGCGCCTGCTGAACTCCGGCAGGATTCATCGAAGGGCATCCCTGCCGAAACGGTTTTCTCCCGGCTGGAGGCGCGTCATCGCGCCAAGCAGGCGAAAGCCAAGTCGGGGTGGAGTATCGGATTGTCTTCCACCCCAAGGCAGAAGCCGAGCTGGAGCAACTCTACGATGACATAGCCGGACGTGCGTCGCCGGCGATCGCCTGGAATTTCATTGCGGGTATCCGCGACCATTGTCTCGACCTGTCGACGTTTCCACGGCGGGCACCGAGCGGGTCGAGATCATGCCTGGGTTGCGGATTGTTGGCTACCGCGGCGTCAGCATTGCCTTTGCCGTCGGGGGCAGGCGGGTCCTGATCCTGGGCATCTTTTACGCCGACCGGAACATCACACCGGAATTGCTCGAGGACCGGCTCTAAACGGCGCTTCGGTGGAGAATTGCTGTGCAGTCCTCCAGGCGCGGCGGGTGCGATGGCACACATCAGCGCCTCGAGCTCGGGACGCATCACAGGAATGGTAGGCGCTAGAACGCCGCCCACAATTCAGCCAAGCCAACTCATGAATTTCGGCCCGGTGGATATCTCTGCGAGAAATCGAAAAAACATTGTCGATGTGTGTTGACAGTTGTCGAGTGTGGCGACTATATACGCCTCACGAACGAGGGCGGCT
>NZ_AYWX01000006.1 GCF_000502875.1 Mesorhizobium sp. L2C084A000
TGGCGCGGCTGGCCGGAGCGCGCACGCTTGGCCGCCGCCTGGTCTGGTCGCCGCTGGTCGGCGGCGCCCTGCTCTGGCTCACCGACCGGCTGGTGCAGCATCTGCCGTTCGCCGGCGAAATCCCCGCCGGCACCGCGACCGCTTTGCTCGGCGCACCGCTGCTGCTGTTCCTGTTGCCGCGAATGCGAACCACTCCCGAAAGGCAAGCCGACATGATGTCATCGGTACGCCTGCCGACAAACGGCCTGCCGTTGATCGCGGGCCTGCTGGCGCTTATCCTCGCGGTTTTCCTCGCCATCGGCTTTGGCCGTGCCGCAGGCGGTTGGCACTGGATCGCATCCGCGGATTTGACCGAGCTGCTTGCCCTGCGCGCGCCTCGCGTCGTCGTCGCCCTGTCGGCGGGCGTCCTGCTCGCCGTCACCGGCACGCTGATGCAGCGCATGACCGGCAACCCGATGGCCGCGCCCGAGGTCCTGGGCATTTCCGGCGGCGCCTCTTTCGGCGTGCTGGCGCTGCTGCTGCTCAGCGACGGCTTCGACCGCGCGGCAATGCTCGGCGCCGCCCTCGCCGGCGCCATGCTGGCGCTGACGATCGTTGTTTTGACCGGGCGGCGCAATGCCCTGTCGCCGGAACGGCTGCTGCTTGCCGGCGTCGCCGTTGCGACGGTCGCGTCCGCCTTCGCCGCGCTGCTTCTGGCCAGCGGCGATCCGCGCATGGACTTCCTGCTCACCTGGCTGTCGGGATCGACCTATCGCGCAACACCCAATGATGCCCTCACCGCCGCAACGGTCGCGGTCGCCGTCCTCGCGCTGGCGCCGCTGACCGCGCGCTGGCTCGATATACTGCCGCTCGGCGAAACCGCCGCGCGTGGCCTTGGCCTGCGACTGGGACGTGTTCGCGCCACATTGCTTGCGCTCACCGCATTAGCCACCGCAACCGCGACATTGGTCATCGGCCCGCTGAGCTTCGTCGGCCTGATGGCGCCGCACCTCGCACGCATGCTCGGCTTCCGCCGCGCCGTGCCGCAGCTTCTGGCCTCGGCCATGACAGGCGGGCTGATCCTCGTTGCCGCCGACTGGGCAGGGCGGACGCTGATCTTTCCCTGGCAAGTGCCGGCCGGCCTCATCGCCGCCTTCGTGGGCGGCCCCTATTTCATGGCGCTGATGTGGAAAGGCAGGCAATGAAGTCGGCCCTGGCATATTGCCGGCCCTGCCCTGCCGATTGTAAGCAGCGCCCATCGATGGCGGCCGGCGCCCTCGCCGCGTCCATCAAGACAGCTTGCGGTTCACCTCGATGATCAGACGTTTCCTTTCCTACTACGCGCCCTGGAAGGGGCTGTTCGCGCCCGACTTCTCCTGCGCGGTGCTGGCCGGTCTGCTCGAACTCGGCTTTCCCATGGCGGTCCGCACCTTCGTCGACCAGCTGCTGCCGCAGCAGGACTGGACGCTGATCATCATCGCCTCGACCGGGCTGCTGGTGATCTATCTGCTCAACACGGTGCTGATGGCGGTCGTCACCTATTGGGGCCACATGCTCGGCATCAACATCGAGACCGAGATGCGGCGCAAGAGCTTCGATCATCTGCAGAAACTGTCGTTCCGCTTTTACGACAATCACAAGACCGGCCATCTCGTCGGCCGCGTCACCAAGGATCTCGAGGAGATCGGCGAGATCGCGCATCATGGCCCCGAGGACCTGTTCATCGCCATCATGACCTTCGCCGGCGCCTTCGTGCTGATGTTCACGGTCAACATGCATCTGGCGTTGATCACGGCGGTGATCGTGCCTCTGATCGCCTGGGTGACGATGCGCTACGGCGACCGCATGGAGCGCAACTGGCAGGCGCTCTATCGGCGTGTCGGCGATTTCAACGTCCGCATCGAGGAGAATGTCGGCGGCATGCGCGTCGTCCAGGCCTTCGCCAATGAGGAGCATGAGCGCACGCTTTTCGCGCATGACAACCAGCGCTACCGCCAGACCAAGCTCGACGCCTACCGCATCATGTCGGCCAGCAATTCCCTGAACTATATGGGCATCAGGCTGATCCAGCTCGTGGTCATGATCGCCGGCAGCTACCTCGTCATTACGGGAGGCCTGAGCAATGGCGGCTTCGTCGGCTTCCTGCTTCTGGTCGGCGTCTTCGTGCGGCCGATCGAAAAGATCAATTCGGTGATCGAGACCTATCCAAAAGGCATTGCAGGCTTCCGCCGCTACACCGAGCTGCTCGACACCGAACCCGACATCGCCGACCGGCCTGATGCCGTTACCGCCAGCGGGCTCAAGGGCGACATCGAATATCGCGGTGTGAGCTTCGGTTATGGTGACGGCAAGCCGGTGCTCAGGGATATCGATCTCGCCATTCACGCCGGCGAAACCATCGCCTTCGTCGGCCCGTCGGGCGCCGGCAAGACCACCATATGTTCGCTGCTGCCGCGGTTCTACGAAGTCAGCGCCGGGCGGATCAGCATCGACGGCATCGATATCAGGGACATGACGCTCGCTTCGCTGCGTGGCCAGATCGGCATCGTCCAGCAGGATGTCTTCCTGTTCGGCGGCTCGATCCGCGAAAACATCGCCTATGGCCGTCTCGGCGCCTCCGACGAGGCCATCACCGATGCCGCGCGGCGGGCGCAGCTAGACGGCATGATATCGGGCCTGCCGGCCGGCTTTGACACGATCATCGGCGAGCGCGGCGTAAAATTGTCCGGCGGCCAGAAGCAGCGGCTGGCGATCGCCCGCATGTTCCTGAAGAACCCGCCGATCCTCATCCTCGACGAGGCGACGTCGGCGCTCGACACCGAGACCGAGCGCGAAATCCAGAAGTCGTTGGCCGAACTTGCCGAGGGTCGGACCACGCTGGTCATCGCACACCGGCTGGCCACGATCCGCGGCGCCGACCGCATCGTCGTCGTCTCGGAGTCCGGCGTCGTCGAACAGGGTTCGCACAGCGAACTGCTCCGCGCCGGCGGCATCTATCGGCGCCTGCACGACGCCCAGCATCTGGTGTCGTCGCGCTGATCCACTATGGTGGCGGCCCAAAGCAGGGAGCCCCGGATGATCAAGGCAACGCCCTTCGATTTCCCCTATGACGGCAGGCTGGTGGCCGAAAACACCGCGCTAATCGTCATCGACCTGCAGCAGGATTTCCTTTCGACATCAGGCTACTTCGCCAGGCAGGGCTATGACCCGTCGCCTCTAGGGCGATCCTGCCGACGGTGAGCCGGCTGATCGCGGCCGCGCGCAAGGCCGGCGTCAGGGTCATCCACACGAGGCAGGGCTAGCGGGCCGATATGGCCGATATGACGCCTTACGAAAAATGGCGCCGCAAGCGCGCCGGTCTCGACGGCACCGATATCCTGCTGCGCTCGGGCACGGGGTTCCAGATCGTTCAGGAGATCGATGTGGCGCCGCAGGACATCATTGTCGACAAGACCTGCAACAGCGCCTTCATTTATACGGATTTCGAGCTTGTCCTGCGCGCGCAAGGCATCACGCATCTCATGTTTTCCGGATGCACGACGGATGTCTGCGTCCACACCACGCTGCGCGAAGCCTGCGACCGGAATTTCCAATGCCTGACGATCTCGGACGCTTGCGCCAGCGGCGACAGACAAGCGCACGAAGCAGCGCTTCACATGGTGACGGTTGAGGATGGCGTCTTTGGCGCGCTCGCTGATTCCAGCGCTGTCATTGAAGGCTTGTCGCGATTGTCGGGCATGGCGAGTTAGGGCGCCAAGATCAATGCCGGCGGGACAGCACCCCCCTCTGGCCTGCCGGCCATCTCCCCCGCAAGGAGGGAGATTGGCTGTCATCTCGGCTTTCACTAATCGCCAACGTGGCAAGACGAGCGCTGCGGGTGAAGCTGTCGATCTCCCCCCTTGCGGGGGAGATGTCCGGCAGGACAGAGGGGGGTGTGAAGGATCTCGGCGTTACCGGAATAGCTTTCATTCCGTAGGCCAGAACTCAGCCCGTTGCGCGCGTCTCCAATCCTGCACGAGACGCATATGCCCCAGGCTGGAATGCCTCGTGTTCGCGACGCGCCAGCGAATTGCGCAGCAGGGCGATGGTTTCCCGGCCGACCGTTGCGATCTCACGCGGCGTGTCGACGCCGACAATCATGAATTCATCGATCCCGAGGGCTGCATAGGCAAGCAGCGACAGGGCGGCCTGGGCTGGCGGCCCGGCAACATCGATCGCCTTGTGGCCGGAGGCGGAAGCACCTTGGTGAATCCCGACCGGAAGCGCGAAGCGCAGCTTGCCGGCCCGGCCATGTTCGGCGGCCGAGCGGCGCACCCGCTCCATCAATTGCCGGATCTCATCGATCGAGCCCGGTGCCAATTCAAAGACATCGGCATGCCGGCCGGCAACTTTGAGTGCCGTTCCGGACTGCCCGCCCATGCGGATGACCAGGTCGGCGCCGTGCGGTCCCTTGTGCGGCACGTAGCCGCCCTTGATGCTGTAGAACGTTCCTTCGTGGTCGAAGGGCCGGTCGTTCGACCACAGCCGCTTCAGCAACACCAGATATTCGTCTATGCGCTGCCAAATGACGGTGTGCCCGACCGGCCGTGTTTCGGCGTCGGCGTCGCTCAGCGGCTCGCTGATCATCCTCAGCGCCAGGCGTCCGCCGCTTTTCCTGTCGATCGACGCCAGTTGGCGGGCTGCCACGGTCGGTTCGACCACGCCCGCCCAATGGGTGAGCACGACTTCCAGCGACGAGGTGCGATCGAGCACTTGGGCCGCAAGATCCATGTTGGTCAGCAGCCCGGCCGAATCGTCGACGACGATCTTGCGGAAGCCGCCATCCTCGATCAGCCCGAGCTTGGTCGCGGTCTCGGCAAAGTCGTAGAAAAAGGGAACCGCGGCATCGGCGGTCTTACCCGGAATATGCGTGAACTCGATCGGCATTGCCATGTCCTCCGTTGTGTCGGGCGCGCGAAAGCACGCCGAGGATTCGGTTCATTCAACTCCGATTGCCTGAAAGCGGTGGGCAGCTAACCCCGGTCGATCTGACGACTCAGGGAATAAGGCCCAGAACAACTGCCCCGGTGAACACGAACGCAAGGGCAAAGACGAGATAGGCGAAAGCCCCGGCATAGGCCGGGCGAAAGGCCTGGGCATTGGCCGACCGCTGAGCGCTGCGATCCGTCTGGGCGTTCTGGATGTAGGACATATCGACCTCCGTCTCGGCGATTAATCTATAAAACTGGTAGACTTTGTCGATTGCTATTTTTGGGCTAAAGACAGAATAATTTTCTCCTATGATGCCGGAAGTTGGTAGGCACTTGCTTAGAGGGAGCGCTCGGACGGCCGATCCATATGGCGCGTCCGTTTTTTGCTTCTGCGTCCGAATGGACCTATGGCCTTGCCCTCGCTGCGCTCAATTCGTGGATTGGCCGCCCGGCACGGGCGCGGTAGCATCGCCCAACCAGCAAAGCGAAATCGTCACACAGGGGCAGAAAAATGGGCACAAGACTGGCCGGCAAGGTCGCCATCATTTCGGGAGGAGCGACGGGAATGGGCGGAGCGGCTTCGGAGCTGTTCGCCGCCGAAGGCGCCAAGGTGGCGATCATCGACCGCAACGGCGAGGCGGCCGCCGCAACCGCAGCGGCGATACGCGCGCGGGGACAGATAGCCGAGCATTTCATCGCCGACGTCTCCGACGAAGCCCAGGTCGAAACGGCGGTGAAGGGTGCTATCGAAAAACTCGGACCGGTCACCGTGCTGTTCAACCACGCCGGCACCATCGTCATCAAACCCTTCCTGGAGACGACGGTCCAGGAATGGGACTGGCTGCATGCCGTCAATGTGCGCTCGATGTTCCTGATGACGCGCGCCGTTTTGCCCGGCATGATTGCGGCCGGCGGCGGCTCGATCGTCTGTACTTCGTCGATCTCGGCGGTGGCGGCGACTCCCAACGAAGTGCTCTATGACACCACCAAGGGCGCTTGCCACATGTTCGCCCGCGCCATCGCCGTCGAGTTCCGCGACCGCAACATCCGCTGCAATGCGGTCTGCCCCGGCTTCATCCGCACGCCGCACGGCCTGCGCGAGGTCGCCGACCTCGGCAGGCTCGGCGTCGACGTCTCCGACGCGGCGCTGGCCGCGCAGCAGGGCCGCATCGGCGAACCGGAAGAGGTGGCGAGGGCAGCGCTCTACCTGGCCAGCGACGAGTCGAGCTTCGTCAACGGCACGCATCTGTTTGTGGATAACGGCTTTACCGCGATGTGAGACGCTCAAAGAAGGCGCGAACTTGGCAGGATGCGGGTTCCTCGCCCCCACGAATGGGGGGAGAGGTGGCTCGGCGAAGCCGAGACGGAGAGGGGGAATGGCTCGACCTTGCCTTGCTTCGGCGACAACTCGCCAGCGTCGCAGGCCTCTCTCCGACCGCTTCGCGGCCACCTCTCCCCGCTTTGCGGGGCGAGGAACCCAAGCTTTGCTACCGCTCTTCCCGCCGAAACGGCTTGAGCAGCGCCGACGGTGCCACCGCGTTGCGCGACATCACCGCCATGGCGACGATGGTGAAGATGAACGGCAGCATCAGGAACGCCTCGTAGGGGATGTGTCCGAGCCCGCTGGCCTGCATGCGCAGCTGCAGCGCATCGACGAAGGCGAACAGCAGTGCCGCACCCGCCGAGCGCCACGGATCCCAGCGGCCGAACACGACCAGCGCGATCGCCACCCAGCCGCGCCCCGACACCACGCCGAAGGTGAAAGCGTTGAACTGCGCCATCGACAGGAAGGCGCCGGCCAGCCCCATCAGCGCCCCGCCGAGGATGACTGCCTGGAAGCGCGTGGCGGTGACACTGACCCCCGCCGAATCCGCGGCGCGCGGGTTTTCGCCGACCATGCGCACCGACAGGCCCCATGGCGTGCGGTAGAGCACGAAGGCGGCGAGCGGAATGGCGAGGATCGCCATGTAGACCAGCGCGAACTGGTTGAACACCGCCGGCCCGAGCACTGGAATGTCGGAGAGGACCGGGATCGACAGCGTCTGAAAACCCTTGATGCTGGGCGGCACCGATTGCTGGCCGAAGATCAGCCGGTAGAGGAAATAGGCGAGGCCCGACGAGAACAGCGTCACGCCGATGCCGCAGACGTGCTGGCTGAGGCCGAGCGCCACGGTGAACAGCGCATGCAGCGCGCCCATCAGCATGCCGGTGAGCACCGCCGCCAGCACGCCAAGCCACAGGCTGCCGGTGAGGCTGGCGGCGGTGAAGCCCGTCATCGCCGACAACAGCATGATGCCTTCGATGCCGAGATTGAGCACGCCGGCCCGCTCGGAAAACATTTCGCCGAGCGTCGCGAAAGCCAGCGGCGTGGCAATGCGGATGATCGCGGCCAGGAAGCCGACCTGGAATATTTGTTCGAACACCGCGCTCATCGGGCAACTCCGACGCGACGGATGCGATAGGCGGTGAACAGCAGCGCCACAAGCATGGCAAGCAATGCGGTGCCCTGGATGACGTCGCTGAGGAAGGCCGGCACGCCGGTCGCCCGCGACATCGCCTCGGCGCCGGTCATCACGGCGGCAAGGAAGATCGCCGCCGGCACGACGCCGAGCGGATTGAGCCGCGCCAGCATCGCAACGACGATGCCGGAATAACCGTAGCCCGGCGAGATGTCGCTCATCACCTGGAAATGCACGCCGCCGACCTCGCCGACGCCGGCCAATCCGGCCAGCGCGCCGGACAGCAGCGCCGTCGAGATCAGCACCCGCTCGACGTGGATGCCGCCATATCTGGCGGCTTCCGGGTTTTCGCCGGTGACCCTGATCCTGAAGCCGAGCGTCGTGCGCACGATCAGGAACCAGATCAGCGGCGCCGCGATCAGTGCCGCGACGACGCCGAGATGCAGCCGCGTGCCTTCGAGCAGCACCGGGAAATTGGCCGAATCCTCGATCGGCGGCGAGATCGGATAGCCGCTGAAACTGTCCTTCCACGGCCCCTCGATCAGCGCCATCAAGGCGTAATAGATGACCGAGTTGAGCAACAGCGAACTGACGACATCATCGACCTTGAATTTTACTCTGAGCGTCGCCGGCACCAACGCGACTGCGGCTCCCGCTGCGGCGCCCGCCACCGCCATCAAGACCATGGCGAGCGGCCCCGGCATTGGAATGGCGCCGACAAAGCAGCTGGCCACCGCGCCGGCAAGCAATTGCCCTTCGGCGCCGATGTTCCAGAATTTTGCTCGGAAGGCGACCGCGACCGCCAGTCCTGTGAAGATCATGGGTGTTGCACGCACCATCGTTTCGGTGATCGCATAGCTGTCGCCCAGCGACGCCGTGAACATCACGCCATAAGCTTCGAGCACGCCGGCGCCGGCCAGCGCAATAAGGCCGCTGCACAAGATGAGCGTTGCTCCGATCGCCAGCAATGGCAGAGCGAGGTTGAACCAGGCAGGAGTGCTTGTCCGGGCTTCCAGGCGGAACATTAGGCGGCACCCTCTGTTCTGTCTGTCGAACAAGAATTCTGACGAAGAGGGACCCCCACCCCTATCCCCTCCCCACAAGGGGGAGGGGAACTCTCGCAGGCACTGACCACGACAAAACAGCAGAAGTCCGGGCTCAGAAGCTGTGTGAACGGCGAGCGGCAGCATCCCCCTCCCCCTTGTGGGGAGGGGTTAGGGGTGGGGGTCAGCGCCGCCGGAAGGTCCATCTAGGCTCTTCCCTCCGCCCCGGTCATCATCAGGCCGAGCCGTGCGATCGTTGCATCGGCGCTGTCGAGCGTGCCGACGATGCGGCCCTCATACATCACCGCGATGCGGTCGCAGAGCACCAGCAGTTCTTCGAGATCCTCGCCAATGACGACGATGCCGCAGCCCTTGGCGCGCATGTCGAGGAATTTTTCGTGGATGAAGCGGGCGGCTCCGATGTCGAGGCCGCGCGTCGGCTGCGAGACAACAAGCACCTTCGGATCGAAGGCAAGCTCGCGTGCCAACAACGCCTTCTGCAGATTGCCGCCGGACAGCGCCCCGGCGCGGGTCATCGGCCCGGGGCACCTGATATCATAGGCCTTGATCTGCGCCTCAGTGAAGGCGCGGACCGCATCGGGCTTGAGCAGGCCCCTGCTGCTGAACGCTGTGGTGCCGATGCGCGGCAGCACCATCGAATCGGCCAGCGGCAGATTGGTCACCAGTCCGGTCGTCATGCGGTCTTCCGGGATACGGCCAAGTCCGAGCGCCTGCACCTCGCGCGGCGAGAACCGCGAGACCTTTTGGCCGGCAATCGTCATCCGGCCGGCATCGGGCGCCCGCACGCCGGAGATCACCTCCGCCAGCGCCCGCTGGCCATTGCCCGACACCCCGGCAATGCCGAGGATTTCGCCGGCACGGACGGCAAGCGATACGTCGCGCAGCGCCGTGCCCGAATGATGCGAGGTTGAGATACCGTCGAGCGTCAGCACATCAGCACCCGGCGCCGATGGTCCCCGCGCCGGCGGCACGATCTCATGGCCGCACATCAGTGTTGCCATCTCCGAGGATGTCGTGTTGGCCGGGTCATCGACGCGGCCGGCAACGCGGCCATGCCGCAGCACCGTGCAGCGATGCGTCAGCGCCCGCACCTCGTTGAGCTTGTGCGAGATGAAGATGATGCCGAGACCTTGCGCCGCCATAGAACGCAACGCCGAAAACAGCCCGTCGACCTCGCTTGGCGCCAGCACCGCCGTCGGCTCGTCGAGGATCAGCAGCCTGGCGCCACGAAACAGCGCCTTGACGATTTCGAGCCGCTGCTGCTCGCCGACCGACAGCGCCGAGACCGGCAGGTCCGGGTCAAGCACCAGCCCATGCTGGCGGCCGATCTCGGCCAGCCGCGCCAGCCCGCCGGCGCGGTCGATCCGTCCTGTCTTGCCGGGAATGCCGATGAGCAGGTTTTCCAGCACCGTCAGCCGCGGCGCGAGGTNGGCGCATAGGCGCCGAACAGCACATTCATCAGCGTCGTCTTGCCGGCGCCGTTTTCGCCCAGTAGCCCGAGGATCTCGCCGGGCGCGACGCTGAGATCGACGGCCTCGTTCGCCTTGACGGCGCCAAAGCTCTTGGTGATGCCGCGCATTTCGATGAGTGGGGCGGACAAGGATGCTCCTGCGGAGAGAGGCTCTGCTTCACCCTCCCCCTTGTGGGGAGGGTCGGCTCGCAGTCGGAGCGAAGCGGAGATTGCGAGACGGGGTGGGGATGCGCCCTACGAGGACCCCCCCCCCCCCCCCCCCCCCCNGGCGCGGCGCTGCAAAAGACCCCCACCCCGCTCCGCTGCGCGGAGCGACCCTCCCCACAAGGGGGAGGGTAAAGAAATCAATCCGAAACCGGCGTATTCTCGTCCACATCCACCCGGAAATTGCCTTCCAGAATCTCCGCCTTCTTCTTTTCGACCAGCTCCTTGACGTCCGCCGGCAGCGTCTTGTCGAACTTGTGGTAGGGCGCCAAATGCGAGCCGCCCTTGGCCATGCGCGAGAAATCGCCATAGTCCTGCGCGGTGAAGACGCCGGCCCTGACCAGTTTGATCGCCTGCTCGACCGTCGGATACATGTCCCAGACCGGACCGGTGATGACCGTGTCGGGGCCGAGACTCGACTGGTCGGACATGTTGGAGATGGCGAGGATCTTCTTGTCCACCGCGGCTTCGATGACACCGAAGCGCTCGGCGTAGATGACGTCGACGCCGGCGTCGATCTGCGCGACCGCCGCTTCCTTGGCCTTGGGCGGATCGAAGAACGAGCCGATGAAGGCGACCTTCTTCTTGATGTTGGGATTGACCTCCCTGGCGCCGGCGAAGAAGGCGTTGACCAGCCGGTTCACCTCCGGAATGCCCATCGCCGCGACGGCGCCGATCGTGCCCGACTTCGACATCTTGCCAGCGATCATGCCCGAGAGATAGGCGGGCTCGTGGATCCAGTTGTCGAACACCCCGAAATTGGGTTCCGCCGGGCCGGCGCCGGAGCCGAACAGCCAGGCGGTCTTCGGGAACTGCTTGGCGGTGCGGCGCGATTCGCGCTCGGCGGCGAAGGCGTCGCCCAGCACCAGTTGGTAGCCGCCTTGCGCATATTCGCGCATGACGCGGCTGAAATCGGCGGTCTGCACCTTCTCCGACCATTTGTATTCGATGCCGAGTTCCTTCTCGGCCTTCTGCAGGGCGACATGGATCTGGTTGTCCCATGGCTCCTCGATCGGCGTGGCGAAGATCGCCGCCACCTTCAGCTTCTTGTCCGCCGCGAAGGCGGCGCCCGGCAGCATCGTTGCCGCCAAACTAAGCGCGCCCAGCTCCAGCACATTGCGTCGCGAAAGCCCTTCGCGTTTTATCTGCGATTTATTGTTCCGGTTTTCCATTGCATTCCCCTCTGTTCGACAGCCGTGTCGAGCCGGCTGTTCGTGAAAATGTCAGACGGGGAAGTATGGAACGACGCCAGACTTTTGTCCACGTGGTCAAATTTGAACCGCGCACCGGATTCTTGATCTTAGCCGGCCAAGCAAGGGCCGCCGATCAAACCCGTTCCAGCGCGATCGCGATGCCCTGGCCGACACCGATGCACATCGTGGCAAGCGCATAGCGGCCGCCGCGCTCACGAAGCTCCAGCGCCGCCGTGCCGGAGATGCGGGCACCCGACATGCCCAGGGGATGGCCGAGCGCGATGGCGCCGCCATTCGGGTTGACGTGCGGTGCATCCTCGGCAATGCCGAGCTGGCGCAATACGGCGATGCCTTGCGAGGCAAAGGCTTCGTTGAGCTCGATGACATCGAACTGTTTTGGTGTCAGGCCAAGCCGCGCGCAGAGTTTTTGCGTCGCCGGCACCGGGCCGATGCCCATGATGCGCGGCGCAATACCGGCGGCAGCGCCGCCGAGGATGCGGGCGATCGGCGTCAGGCCATACTTTTTCACGGCTGCCTCGGAGGCAACGATCAGGGCCGCCGCCCCGTCATTGACGCCGGAGGCATTGCCGGCCGTCACCGTGCCGCCCTGGCGGAACGGTGTCGGCAGCCTGGCCAGCGCATCGACCGTCGTGCCAGCACGGGGATGTTCATCCTTCGAGACGACAACCGCATCGCCCTTGCGCTGCGGGATCGTCACTGGCGTGATCTCCTTGGCCAGCCGGCCATTGGCTTGCGCGGCGACCGCCTTGTCCTGGCTGCGCACGGCAAAGGCATCCTGGGCCGCGCGGGAGATGGCGAACTCTTCTGCCACATTCTCGCCGGTCTCCGGCATCGAATCGACGCCATACTGCTTCTTCATCAGCGGGTTGACGAAGCGCCAGCCGATGGTGGTGTCGTAGATCTCGGCATTGCGGGAGAACGCCGTGTCGGCCTTGGGCATGACGAAGGGTGCCCGGCTCATCGATTCCACGCCGCCCGCGATCATCAGCTCCGCTTCGCCGGCCTTGACAGCTCTGGCTGCGATGATCAGCGCATCCATGCCGGAGCCGCAAAGGCGATTGACGGTCGAGCCCGTAATCTCCTTCGGCAAGCCTGCCAGCAGCAGCGCCATGCGCGCCACGTTGCGGTTGTCCTCGCCGGCCTGGTTGGCACAGCCATAGACGACATCGTCGACAGCCTGCCAGTCGATGCCGGGATTGCGCTCGACCAATGCCCTCAGCGGTATCGCGCCGAGATCGTCTGATCGTACCGAAGACAGCGAGCCGCCAAAACGGCCGATCGGCGTGCGGATGTAGTCGCAGATATAGGCCTCGGCCATGTCATGCAGCCTTTGCTTTTCCGGTTCCCTCATGCGCCGCCTTGGTGCGGGCCTGCAGGTCGCGCAATGTCTTCAATTCGAGTTCGCCTGGCGCCGGCGTTTCGTCAAGAGTATCAGTGAACTTAACCACCCAGCCACAGCTCTCCTGCACCTGCTGGCGGGTGACGCCTGGATGCAGCGACACGACGGTGAATTCCTTGCTCACCGGGTCCGGCTTCCAGATGGCGAGATCGGTGATCAGCAGCGTCGGGCCGGCGGTGTCTATGCCAAGCCGTTTGCGATGGTCACCACCCTCGCCATGGCCGAAGGAAGTGAAGAAATCGATCTTCTCGACCATGCCGCGCTTGGTCTGCGCCATGGTGATGTAGATCTCCTTCGACGACGTCGCGATCTCCGGCGCGCCGCCGCCGCCGGGCAGCCTGGTCTTTGGGTGAAAATAATCGCCGATGACCGTGGTGTTGATGTTGCCAAACTTGTCGAGCTGCGCCGCACCGAGGAAGCCGATCGAGATGCGCCCACCCTGCAGCCAGTAGCGGAACATCTCCGGCACCGCGACGGTGGTGACGGCGGTTTCGCACAATTCGCCATCGCCGATTGACAGTGGCAGCACGTCGGGCGCGGTGCCGATCGTGCCGCTCTCGTAAATCAAGGTGATGTCGGGCGCATGCGTCAGCCGCGCCACATTGCAAGCGGCGGATGGCGCGCCGATGCCGACGAAACAGACATCGTCATTGCGCAGCGCGCGGCTGGCGACGATCGTCATCATCTCGTTGGGGGTGAAGCCCTGATTGTCGCTCATGCCGCTTTCCTCAGATGCTCGACCCGGGCCTCGAAATCGCCGGCACTCTTCTCGATGACGTTGGCCCGCATCCACGCCTGGAATTTCTCGCGGTCGGCGGCGATTTCGTCCCATTCGAGATAGGCGGCATTGTCGCGCGCATAATAGCCATGCGCGTAGGACGGATGCGAGCCTCCGGGCACGACCGATATCGCGGCAATCGTCCAGCGCGGCAGCACGGTCAGGTTGGGGTGCAGATCGTCGAAATTGTCGACCACTTCCTCGACCGTCACCACCGCGCGTTTGGCCGCCAGCACCGCTTCCTTCTGGATGCCGATGATGCCTTCGACCAGCACATTGCCTTTCTTGTCGGCCTTCTGCGCATGGATGAAGGTGACGTCAGGCCGGATCGAAGGAACAGCGGCCAGCACCTCGCCGGTGAACGGACAGGTGACAGACTTGATGTTCGGGTTGACCGCCGCGAGGCCAGCACCGCGATAGCCGCGAAACACCGCGCAGGGCAGGCCGGCAGCACCCGCTTCATAGGCGTTGGCCATGCCGGCATGGCTGTGCTCCTCGATTTCAAGTGAGCGCGGGAAACCGTTCTCGATGGCATCGCGGGCGCGGCGCAGCAGGCCGACGCCGGGATTGCCGACATAGGAGAAGACGATCTTCTTCGCCATGCCCATGCCGATCATCTGGTCGTAGATCAGGTCCGGCGTCATGCGGATCAAGGTCAGGTCGCGAAAACCCTGGCGGATCGCCTCATGCGCCGCTGCCGTCGGGATCAGATGGGTGAAGCCCTCGAAGGCAGCCGTGTCACCATCTTTCAAATTCTCGGCCACGGCCTGTTTGAGCGGCAGGAACTTGACCATCGCATCGGCTCCAGGCTGAGAAAGTTCGTATTGCGAACATATGTTTTATATGCGATACTTTCTATGCTGAGCAGAGGCGTGGAGTCAATCCTGACGCTGATGTCGTTCTGCGGAGACAAGATGGACGAAGAGGCTGTTTCCCGTGATCATGTCGGCTCGCTTGAACGCGGCCTTGCCGTCATGGAGATCCTGGCCCGCCATCCCTCGGGCATGACGTTGACTGAAATGGCCGAGGAAGCGGGCCTGACCCGCGCCGGCGCCCGCCGCTTCCTGCTGACACTCACCGCCACCGGCTATGCAACACAGGCCGGCCGCGTGTTCTCGCTGTCGCCGCGCCTGCTGACGGTTGCCCGCACCTGGCTCGGCGGCGCCTCGCTATGGGCCTTCGCCGCCCCCATCATGCGCGCGGTCGCCGCTCAGCTGAACGAGGCCTGCTCGGCAGCCATCCTGTCGGGTGAGGATGTCGTCTATGTCGCCCGCATTCCCGGCCGCCGCATCCTCAGCGTGTCACTCGATGTCGGCACCAGGCTGCCTGCCTATTGCACCTCGATGGGGCGCATCCTGCTCGCGGGCCTGACGCCTCAGGAATTGGACGCATTCCTCGACCAGACGACCATCGAGAGACGGACGCCGAAGACGATCATCGATGTCAGGCTGCTGGCCGGCGCCATCGGCAAGGCGAAAGCGGACGGCTTTGCCATCGTCGATGAGGAACTGGAACTCGGCCTGCGCTCGATCGCCGTGCCGATCCGCGACCGGGCAGAGCGCACGGTCGCGGCCATCAACGTCTCGACCCAGTCGGCGCGGTTTTCGGTCGCGGAGATGGAGCGGGAGATACTGCCGGCACTACTGGAGGCCAAGCAGCGGATTGAGGATTTTTTTGTGGTTTAAGAAGCTTCATCCAACCTTCGACGTCGGCGGGACAGCACCCCCCTCTGGCCTGCCGGCCATCTCCCCCGCAAGGAGGGAGATCAGCTGTTATCGCGGCTTTCGCCAAATCTACACCGTTGTAGGGTGAGCGCAGCGCTGAACCTGCCAATCTCCCCCCTTGCGGGGGAGATGTCCGGCAGGACAGAGGGGGTGTGAAGGATCGCTACGGGTACTATTTTGTGCCGTTGCAGCAACGCGACTTCAATGCTTGATCCGATCCCGCATCGCGTACCACAGCATGCCGAGCACATAGAGCGGCCCACGCAGTGCCGTCCCACCCGGAAACGGCATCGGCGTCAGCGTCGAGAACAAATCTAGCCGCGAGGCGTCGCCCATGATCGCTTCGGCCAGCAGCTTACCGGACAGCGTCGACAGGATGACGCCCTTGCCGGAATAGCCATGCGCGAAATAGACCTCGCCATAGTGCCCGACGTGCGGCAGCCGCGATGTCGTCACCGACACAAGCCCGCCCCAGGCATGATCGATGCGGCAGCCCTTGAGCTGCGGAAAGGTCTTTTCCATATGCGGCCGCACGAAGCCGGCGATATCGGCCGGCGGTGACGGCGTGTAGCGTTCGCCGCCGCCGAACAGCAGGCGGCCATCCGCAGACATGCGGTAGTAGTTGACGACGAAGCGCGTGTCGGACACCGCGACATTGGCCGGGATGACATTGCGCTTGCCCTCCAGCGGCTCGGTGGCGACGATGTAGTTGCCGACCGGCATGATGCGGCTGTTGACGCGCGGCTCCAGCCCGTTGAGCAGAGCGTCACCCGCCAGCACGACATGTCTGGCACGCACCGAACCCTTTGATGTCGAGACCCGGACCGAAGGCTCGCGCTCCAGCCGCACGGCGACCGAATTCTCGTGGATGGTGACGCCGGCAGCAACCGCTGCGCGGGCAAGGCCGAGCGTATAGTTCAGCGGATGCATGTGGCCGCCGAGCGGCTCATACATCGCGCCATGGTAGGGTGTATCGACCTTGGCTCGGGCTTTAGCCGCCGATAGGATTTCCGCATGCGGGAACTTCATCACCGTGGCCAGGCACTCGGCCTCTTCCTCGAGATCCCTAAGGTCGGAGCCGTTGACCGCGCCGACCAGATGGCCGGTCAGCCTGAGATCGCAGTCGATGGCATGGCGCTCGATAATATCGAGCACCAGCCCGCGTGCCTCGAAGGCAAGATCGAACAGCGCCTTTGCCCGCTCGGGCCCGTAGAGCTTAACCAGCCCCTTGGCGCCCTTGCGCAGGCCGGGGATCATCTGGCCGCCATTGCGGCCCGATGCGCCCCAGCCGATCTTGCCGCCTTCGAGCAGCACCACCTTCAACCCACGCTCGGCGGCATGAAGGGCGGCCGACAGGCCGGTGCAGCCGCCGCCGACAACCACCAGGTCAGCATCGACATCGCCGACCAGCGCCGGATGGTCCGGCGCCCGATTGGCCGTGGCGACATAATAGGATTTACCGATATCGAGGCCCGAATTGAAACCCGTTGAACTGGAAGCCATGATCACACCTTCAGCAGCAGGTGGTCGCGTTCCCAGCTCGTCACCACGCCTTGGAACAGGTCGAGTTCGACGCTCTTGACGCGCAGATAGGTCTGGAAGAAATCCTCGCCGAGCAATTCCCGCACCGGATCGCAAGCAGCGAAGCGGTCCAGCGCCTCCTCCATGGTTTTCGGCAGCGTGCTCTTGATCTTGTAGGCGTTGCCCGACGCCTCGGGCGACCGTGCGAGCTTTTGTTCGACACCGAGGTAGCCGGCGAGAAGCGAACCGGCGATCGCCAGGTAAGGATTGGAATCCGCACCCGGCAACCGGTTCTCCACCCGCCGCGCGGAGCGGCCGCCGGCCGGCACGCGCAGGCCGCAGGAACGGTTGTCATGCGACCATTCGATGTTGGCCGGCGCGCTGTGGTTCGGGCGGATGCGGCGGAACGAGTTCACATTGGGCGCAAACAGCAGCATGATCTCGGGGACATATGTCTGCAGGCCGCCGATGAAATGGCCGAACATCTCGGTGTCGGCATCGTCGTTTCCGGCAAACAGCGTCTTGCCGGCCTCGTCGATGATGGACATGTGCAGATGCATCGAGCTTCCCGCCTGCGCCGCGATCGGCTTGGCCATGAAGGTCGCATGCATTCCGCTTTGCTGCGCGGCCTGGCGCGTCAACCGCTTGAACAGCAGCACCTTGTCGGCCAGCGGCAGCGCATCGCCATGCAGGAAGTTGATCTCAAGCTGCGCCGTACCTGACTCGTGGATCAGCGTGTCGAGTGGCAGTCCGGCCGCCGCCGCATAGTCATAGACGCGCCGGATCACCGGCTCGAACTCCTCGAGCGCGGCCATGTCATAGGGATGCTGCACACCCTCGGCACGGCCATTGGCGCCGATCGGCGCGGTCAGCGGCTGGTCGGGATCGGGATTGGGCGCGGTCAGATAGAATTCCAACTCCGGCGCCACCACCGCCCGCCAGCCGCGCTTGGCGTAGAGATCGAGCACGGTGCGCAGCACATGGCGCGGCGAGGCCATCCAGGGCCGGTCGTCCATATGGAAGGCATCGGCAAAGACATAGGCCTTGCCGGCGCTGGCACCGGGTGCCAGGCACAGCGTCGATACATCAGGCACCATGCGCATGTCGGGGTCCGAATAGGCAAAGCCCTCGTCGACCGAACCGGAATAGCGGCCGTCGATGCTGACCAGGAAAGCGCTGCTCGGCAGGTAGAGCGCGCGGTCTTCAAGCGCCTGGAGGAATTTGGCCGTAGGCAGCGCTTTGCCGCGCAGCACGCCGTTCATGTCGGGCACCAGGCATTCGACCTCGTTTATGCCGTGCCGGGCCAGCCAGATCTTGGGGTCGTTACCGCCAAGGAGCGAGATATTCGTATCGTTGTCAGGCATTTCGTTCATGTCCGTATCAGAGAGAGTATGGCTTGCGCGGCCGCATCCGTTCCAGGTTTCAGCGCCATTTGGGCTGCATTGTCCTTGAGGCGGGTGCGCATGGCATCGTCGGCCAGCAGGCCGAGAATGGCTCTCTCCAACACTCCTTCGGTCCAGGCGTCACGGCCGATATGGTCTCCGACGCCGGTCTCTCCGGCGCGCCGCGCATTGTCGTGCCCATCCCAGCAATAGGGCATGATCAGCGACGGCACGCCGAAGCGCAGCGCCTCGCAAAAGCTGTTGTTGCCGCCATGATGAATGAACAGATCCGACTTCGCCACGACCGAGGGCTGCGGAAACCAGGCGTCGAGATAGACATTGTCGGGCACCGCGCGATAGGCGTCGCGCAGGCCGCCGGCATTGACGATGAAGCGCGCCGGCAGCCTGTCGAACACCGCCAGCATGCGCTCGATCAGCCCGACATCCATGGCGCCGAGACTGCCGAAGCTGACATAGACCAGCGGCCCGCCATTGCGCGGGAATACCGGCACCTCGAATGGCCCTTCCGAACGCACGCAGCCTTCGAGATAGACGAAGCGCTCCGGGTCGAGCGGCTCGGCGCGCTCGCGGCGCACGATCGAAGGCGTCAGCAGCAAATTGAGGTCGGGCGACGTCTCCAGGAACAGGCCCTTCGGCAGCGGCGCCAGGCCGGCATCCATCCGGAAGCGGTCAAAGCGATCATGTGCGGGCGTGCAAGCCGCCAGATACCTGGCCTCGAACGCGGCGCGTTGCGAGTCGTCGACGCCAAGCCCCGACAGATAGGGCGGTACCTGTGCATCCGGAAGCTCGGTCTCGGCGCAGGAGACGACGCGCACCCAGGGGCAGCCGGCGGCGGCGATCGCCGGGAACATGATGACATTGTCGAGCACCACCGCGTCCGGCTTCAGCCGCGCCAGCAATTGACGCAGCGGCGCCTCGGCATTGACCGCGGTGTCGACGATGGCCTGCCAGGTCGGCGCGACATAGGTTTCCAGCTGGTCGATCGGGCTCAGCCGGAAATGCGGCAGGTGCCGGCGCACGAAAGCCTGCCAGTAGCTCTGGCGTTCGCTGTCGCTCAGCGGCTCTTCTGTCGGCAACTGGTATTCCTGGAAACCATAGTCGGCAAAGACGCCGGAAAAGCCGGCATGGCAGATGAAGACGGGCCGGGCGCCTCTCGCGCGCAACGCCTGCGCGATGCCGACGCAATTCAACGCCGCGCCGAAGCTTGCTTCGGGGAACAGCGCGATGGTCGGGCTGGCTTTACGCGTCAATTAATCCTCGTCAATCCGGCCGGCTGATCATGCCGAACAGGGCAGGCGCCCCGCGACTGGCCGCTTGCGGTCGCTGGTTGCGGGAGAGCCGCAGGTGGATGCGCAGTAGATCGGCAGCCACCTCATACTGCAGGCTTTCAAGATGGTCGAGTATAACAAGGTGTTCGCGCAGCGATTGCCGCAACCGGAAGACGTTGACGCCGGCATAGATGCCCGGCAGCCGGCGCAGCCTGAGGTGATCGGCGAGTGCGTCGGCCACGAAGCGGTTGGCGCAGCCTTCGGCGAGCATGCCATGAAAATCGATGTCCAGCCGCTGGAACTCGCGTGTGTCGAAGGCGGCGTCCGGCAGCGCCACCAGCGCTTCCATGCCCTGGCGCAACGTCGCCGCCCGCGCGCCATCCAGCCGGAAACCCGGCGTCAGGATGGCCGCGGGCTCCAGCAGCAGACGGAATTCATAACTGTCGCCTTGCGCCTCCGGATCGTCTGGCGTGCGTCGAAACAGCCAGGACTGGCCGGGCGCACGGTCCAACAAATTCTCTTCGGTCAGTTTGTTGAGCGCTTTTAGTACCGTCTTTCGGTCGGAACTGTAGCGCCGCATCAACCCCGCAACGGTCACTGTCTGGTCCAGCCGCCGCGCCGACCGGTCGCGCAGGATCGCCTCGGCCAGCTCGTCCTCCTCGGCAGCGGGCAATTCCGTGGCGACCGAAGCCTGCGCGGTGAGGTCGATGGCCAGATGATACCCGGAATCCGCCTCCCACCGTACGACGCCTCGCTCCGCAAGCAGGCCGAGCGCTGCCCGCACCGGTGTGCGGGAAACATTGCACAGCGAGGCGATCTGCTGCTCCGGCAAGCGTGCGCCGGGCCCAAAGCCGCGCTGCCGCGCCACATCCAGGATGCGCTGCGCCAGATCGAGATGGTTGGTGCGAGGTCGTCTGGCTACGGCTTGCATGACTGGTCCAGTGGAAAACGACATGACCGCATTGATTTGACCGATCGCCCGCACGGACGCAATCGGCCAGATTCCTCGGTCGCTTGGCAAATTATGGATTGACGTACTTTTTTCTGCAATAGTACTGTCACGACAATCGGCGAGAAAAAGACCGAGGGAACAGGATCGAGGCAGCGGCAAGGTCGCAGGCGTTGGTCCGGCGAATGAAATTCGACGATCAACCGGAATGGGAGTCTGTCATGACCGCTACCAGCCTGCGGCGCCGTGCGCTGAAAACATCTTCGCTCGCACTTGGCCTGGCCTTGGCGCTGTCCGCGCCGGCGATGGCTGCTGATCTCGTCATTTCCAACTGGGATGGCTACATGGCGCCCGACGCGATGGCCGCCTTCAAGACCGCGACCGGCGTTTCGGGTGAAGTGGTGGTGCACGCCACCAATGAAGAGATCATGGGCAAGCTGATCGCCGCCGGCGGCAAGGGCTATGACGTGGTCTTTGTCTCCTCGCCCTTCGCCGAGGTGCTGAACAAGCTCGGCCTGACCGAACCGATCGACCACACCAAGATACCGAACCTCGCCAACCTCTATCCGGAAGCAACCAAGCTGCCTCACGATGCCGGCAATGCATTCTCGGTGCCCTACACCTGGGGCACCACCGGCCTCTGCTATCGCTCGGACCTGATGAAGGTCGCACCAACCAGTTGGAGCGACCTGCTCGCGCCCTCCGACGAATTGAAGGGCAAGACCACCATGCTGGCGACCGACCGTTGGCTGCTGGCCGCCGGCCAGCTCGACAAGGGCTATTCGGTCAACGAAACCGACCCGGCCAAGATGGCTGAGGTCAAGGATCTGCTGATCTCGGCCAAGAAGACCCTGCTCGCCTATGACGACACCACCTTCTATTCCAAGCTGGTGTCCGGCGAGGCGCTGATGGTGCAGGCCTGGGACGGCTGGTGCAATTACGGCATCGCCGAAAAACCCGAGATCAAATACGTCATTCCCAAGGAAGGTTCGGACCTCTGGGTCGACACGATGGTGGTGATGAAGGCCTCCGCCAACAAGGACGCCGCCTTCCAGTTCATCAACTTCATGCTCGACGCCAAGAACCACGCCTGGGCAGCGCAGAACATCGACTACAAGGTGCCGAACAAGCCGGCCATGGAAAGCCTGCCTGCCGATTTCCTGGCCAAATTCCCCAACATGGCGATGCCGGTGGCCGACCTCGTCAAGTTCGAGCAATTGCGTGACGTCGGCGACGCCCAGCGCGACTATTCGAAGATCGTCAGCGAGATCAAGGCGGCGCAGTAGGGACTGTTCCAGCAGCATCTTGGAATCAAGCTTGCGTCCCGTGTCGCCCCCCTCTGGCCTGCCGGCCATCTCCCCCTCAAGGGGGGAGATTGGCTGTGGCATTGCTTTCGCCAATCTTCGATTTTTCAAAGTAAGCGAAAGGTTGGAACTGCCGATCTCCTCCCTTGAAGGGGGTGAGAAGTGGTCCGCGCAACGGACGGAAAGCCAATTGCTTGGCTTTCCGAACGACGAACGCCCGAAGCGAAAGCGAAAGGCCAGGTCCGGCAGGGCAGAGGGGGGCACTTCGTGAAGCACCTACCCTCTCGCTCCTCCTTGCTGATGGCCCCGGCGCTGGTCTGGCTGACCGCACTGATGGTGGTGCCGTGCGCGCTGGTGCTGGCGCTCGCCTTCTTCCGGCGCGGTATCTATGGCGGCATCGAATACACCTTTACGCTGGAGAATTTCGGGCTGGTCTTCGACCCGCTCTATGCCGGCATCTTCCTCAACTCGGCGCGCATCGCCGGCACCGCGACGCTGATCGCGGTGGTGATCGGCTACGCCGCCGCCTATGCGATATCAGCGGCACCCCGCCGGCTGCAGCCGGTGTTCCTGTTCTTCGCCGTGCTGCCCTTCTGGTCCAACTACCTGATCCGCACCTATGCCTGGATCGTGCTGCTCAACCGCGAAGGATTGATCACCCAGTTGCTGCGCTGGTTCGGCTACACCGGCGAGCCACCGTCGATGCTCTACACCGAAGGCGCCGTTATCGCCGGCCTGATCTACAACTATTTGCCCTTTGTCATCCTCGCCTGCTACGCGCCACTGTCTCGCCTCAACCCGGAACTCGCCGAGGCCTCGCGCGACCTCGGCGCCTCCGCCATGACCACATTCCGCCGTGTCATCCTGCCGCTGACCGTGCCCGGCATTGCTGCCGGCGCGGTGTTCGTCTTCGTGCTGTCGATCGGCAATTTCGTCACGCCCGCGCTGCTCGGCGGCGGCCGCTTCCAGATGATCGGCAACCTCGTCTACGACCAGTTCCTGACCGCCAACGACTGGCCGTTCGGCGCCGCGCTCGCGATGGCGCTGATCGCCATCATGCTTCTGGTGCTGATGGCGCAGGCGCTGGCCGCCAATCGCGCCTCGGGCCACGCCGCGCGAGCCGGCGGAGACACCGATGGCTGAGCGCTCTCCCGCCACGCGGCGCACGCTCTGGCTCGTGCTCAGCCTCGTCTTCGCTTTCCTCTACATCCCGATCGCCGTGCTGGTGGCGCTGTCCTTCAACGAAGGCGGGCTGCCGACGGCATGGTCGGGCTTTTCGCTGAAATGGTATGCCTCGCTGGCCGGCAATTCGGCGATCCTCTCCGCTGCGCTCAACACGCTGATCGTGGCGCTGGTCTCGACCGCGATCGCCACTCTGCTCGGCACGCTGCTGGCGATCGGCATCGAGATGCGCCGGCAATATGGCAGGGGACTCGAAGCGCTGATCTTCGCACCGATGATCATTCCCGACATCGTCCTGGCGATCGCGCTGCTTTCGTTCTTCTCCATGCTCAACCTGACCATGGGCCTGCACACCATCATCCTCGCCCATGTCGTCTTCAACCTTGCCTTTGTCTGCTCGGTGGTGCGCGCCAGGCTGAAGAGTTTTGATTGGTCGATCGTAGAGGCTTCCGCCGATCTCGGCGCCTCCGCGCTCACCACCTTCAGGCGGGTGACATTGCCGGTCATCGCGCCGGCGGTGATCGCAGGCGCGCTGCTCGCCTTCACGCTCTCGGTCGACGAGTTCATCATCGCTTTCTTCACCGCCGGCGCCGGCCGCTCCTCGACGACGCTGCCGATGCAGATCTACGCGATGATCCGCTTCGGCATCACGCCGGAGATCAACGCACTGGCGACCATCGTCATGGCGGTCTCGATCACCGCGCTGACCCTGTCGCAGCGGCTCAACCGTGGGATCATAGGCCAATGAGCGAACCGCGCACGCTGCTGGCCATCGACAAGGTGTCGAAGAATTTCGGCCGGGTGACGGCTGTCGACGGCATCTCGCTCGACATCCGCGAGAATGAGTTCTTCGCACTGCTCGGCCCGTCGGGCTGCGGCAAGACCACGCTGCTGCGCATGCTGGCCGGCTTCGAGACGCCTAGTGGCGGGCGCATCCTGCTCGACGGTCACGACATTGCGAAAACCCCGCCCAACAAGCGGCCGGTCAATCTGATGTTCCAGTCTTACGCGCTGTTTCCGCATATGAGCGTCCGCGCCAATGTCTCCTACGGCCTGGAGATGGAGCGCTTGCCGGCGCCAGAAATCCACTCCCGCGTCGACGCCATCCTGGCGACAACCGAGCTGGTCCCCTTCGCCGACCGCAAGCCGGAGCAGCTGTCGGGCGGCCAGAAGCAGCGCGTCGCGCTCGCCCGCGCGCTGGTCAAACGGCCCCGTCTGCTGCTGCTCGACGAGCCGCTTGGCGCGCTCGACAAGAAACTGCGCGGCGCCATGCAGCTGGAATTGAAGCGCCTGCAGCACGAGGTCGGCATCACCTTCGTCATCGTCACCCACGACCAGGAAGAATCGCTCGTCATGGCCGACCGCATGGCGGTGCTCAAGGACGGCAAGCTGCTGCAATGCGACACGCCGCACGCGATCTATGAGCATCCGGCCGACCGTTTCGTCGCCGACTTCATCGGCGTGATGAATTTTGTGCCGGGCAAGGCCGCCACCGATGGGGTTGTCGCCGCGAATGGCGCGCGAATATCCGGCAAGGTTCCAGCAACGCTCTCGCCCGGCGCATCCGCTGTCGCTTCGGTGCGGCCGGAGCGCATCCGGCTGTTCCCGGAAGCTCAGACCGCCAACCGCACCACCGGCACGGTCGAGGCGCTGGCCTATCAGGGGCTCGACCTGCAGCTGCATGTCCGCACACCCCTGTCGCCAAAGCCGTTCCTGGTGCGCGTCACCGCTGATGCCGCCGACCGCCGGCCGGTCGCGTCGGGAGATCAGGTCGAACTCGGCTGGGACGCCGCCGATGTCAGAGTTTTCGCAGAATAAAGGAGAAGCCTGATGGCGCAGAAGACGATCGCGTTTTTTCCAGAAGCAGCTTATGGCCCGGCGCTCAATTCCGTCGGCATCGCCCAGGCGGTCGAGGCGCGCGGCCATAAAGCGGTGTTCCTGTCAGATCCCGGCTTCGTCGACGTCTACAAGGGCTACGGCTTCGAGGCCCATCCGGTGAACCTGTCCGAGCCGATGCCGCCCGAGCAGATGGCGAAATTCTGGGAGGATTTCATCAACGGCCACATCCCGAACTTCCGCAAATCGCCCTACGACCAGGTCGACAACTACGTCAAGGATTGCTGGACGGCGATCGTCGACAGCGCAAAATGGGCGCAGAAGGATCTGCCGCGCGTTCTCTCAGCTATCAAGCCGGATGTGATCTGCGTCGACAACGTCATCCTGTTCCCGGCGATCAAGCAGTTCGGCAAACCCTGGGTGCGCGTCATCTCCTGCTCGGAAAACGAGATCGACGACGAGGACATCCCGCCGCATCTCTCCGGCTGCGGCGAGAACGACCATGCCGGTCACCAGCGCTACCGCGATCATTTCAACGCGGTGATCAAGCCGATCCATGACGACTTCAACGCCTTCCTCGCCGCCAACAACGAGGCGCCTTATCCGATCGGCCAGTTCTTCGAGGCCTCGCCCTATTTGAACCTGCTGCTCTATCCCGAAGCGGCAAAGTTCAAGCGCCGCCATCCGCTCGACCCGGCAAAGTTCCAGTATCTGGAAGGCTGCGTGCGGCAGGAGAAACCCTACACGGTGCCGACATTCGCCAAAAACAATGACGGGCCGCTGCTCTATGTCTCCTTCGGCAGCCTCGGCGCCGGCGATGTCGAGCTGTTGAAGCGCATCATCGCGACGCTGGGCATGACGCGCTACCGGGCGCTGGTCAATGTCGGCGGCTACAAGGACCAGTACACGGACGTGCCCGGCAATGTCATCGTCGAGAGCTGGTTCCCGCAGCCTTCGGTCATCCCGCAGGTCGATGCTGTCATTCACCATGGCGGCAACAACTCGTTCACCGAGTGCCTCTATTTCGGCAAGCCGGCGATCATCATGCCCTATGTCTGGGACGGCCACGACAACGCCACCCGCGTCGAGGAAACCGGCCACGGCTTCGGCATGCCGCGCTACGATTGGACCGATGCCGAGCTGGCTGCCAGGGTCGAAACCTGCCTGTCCGATCCCAAGATGAAGGCCAAGCTGGCAAAGACCTCGGCACAGATGCAGGGGCAGAATGGGCCGGAGAAAGCGGCGGGTTTGTTGGAGGCGCTGCTGTGATTGAAGTCGTTGATACGCCGAGCCTGAGCACCCCCCTCTGGCCTGCCGGCCATCTCCCCCGCAAGGGGGGAGATTGGCAGCTTCGCCACCGGTTCTCACTCTGCAATCTTGGTGATTGGCGAAAGTCGAGACGACATCTGATCTCCCCCCTTGCGGGGGAGATGGCCGGCAGGTCAGAGGGGGGTGCCTTGGCTCGGCATGTCATTAGGCATCGCGCCACCGGAGCACGCTCATGACCTCCTCCGCTCCCCACCTCTACCAGGCCTCCACCCGCGCCGATCTCGTCGACTGGGGCGCCCAGCCGGATGCGTTGGACGGTGCCTCCCACTCGACCGGCAAACTCGTGCACAAAGGGCCGAACAACCAGCCGGAATCCGGCATCTGGGTGTGCACGCCAGGCCGCTGGCGCCTGAGCATCCCGCGCGACGAATTGTGCCATTTCGTCGCCGGCCGCGCGACCTACCGGTCCGATGTCGGTGAGGTGATAGAAGTCTCCGCCGGGACCGTGGTCATGTTCCCAGCCGGCTGGGCGGGCGAATGCACCGTGCATGAGACCATGCGCAACGTCTACATGCTGGCCTGACACTTCATGGGAGCATGACATGCCGACACCGCACTGGCCGAAGGCCTCGACCGTGGAACTGGAGGATTGGGGCGCGGGTTCTGACACGCTCGCCGGTTCGCCACGCGCCTCGGGCAAGATCCTGTCGCAAAACCCGGACGGATCGAGCGAATGCGGCCTGTGGTCGTGCACGCCGGGCACGCGCAAGGTCACCTTTGCCGCCGACGAGTTCTGCCACTTCCTCTCAGGCCGTGGCAGCTATGTCCATGACGACGGCGAAGAGATCCCGGTCGAGGCCGGCACGCTTGTATTCTTCCCCGCCGGCTGGACCGGCATCTCCATCATCACGCAAACGCTGACCAAGGCCTTCATGTGCCGCTGAGCACTCTTTTCAAGGAAATCGACATGACCACACCCATCATGAATTCCCCGCTCACCATTACCGACCTCGTCGACTGGGGCGTCATACCGACCATGATCGAGGGGCAATCCCACACCTCGGGCAAGCTGCTGTACAAGGGGCCGGAAGGCCGCTCCGAATGCGGGCTTTGGGTCTGCACACCAGGCAAATGGCATTGCCATGTCACCCGCGACGAGTTCTGCCACTTCCTCGAAGGGCGCTGCACCTATGTGCACGAATCCGGCGAGGTGATCGAGATCGAGCCGGACACGGCCGCCTTCTTCCCGCAGGACTGGAAGGGCGTCTGCACCGTCCATGAGACCATCAAGAAGGTCTACATGATCCGCTGAGCGGATCCGAGAGGATGTCCATGGATTTCTCCCCTGACCGGCCGGCTTTCTTCGTCAACCCGGACTACCGGCCGATGGCAGGCACGGCAAAGCCGGTGATCGATCCGGCGACGCTGGAAACCGTCGGCGCCATCGCTGCAGCCAGCGATAGCGAGATCGATGCCGTGCTCACCGCCGCGACCAGGGCGCAGGCTGCCTGGAAGAAGCTCGACGCCAAGAGCCGCGCCAAGCACCTGCATGCCGTCGCCAACGCCATCGAGGCGGCGGACTTCACCCGCTGCGCCGAACTGATGGTGCGCGAGATGGGCAAGCCCTACCCCGAAGCGATCGGCGAGATCGCCAACTGCGCGCCGATCTTCCGCTACTACGCCGAGATGGCGCGCGACGATGCCGGCAAGATCGCCGGCACGACACAGGCCGGTTCGTTCCAGTATGCGCGCTACGAGCCCTATGGCGTATCCGTCCACATCATGCCCTACAACTTCCCGATCCTGCTGATGTGCTGGACGGTCGCCGCATCACTCGCCGCCGGCAATGCCTGCATCATCAAGCCGGCCGAGGCGACGACGCTGTCGACGCTGGACTACATGACCGTGTTCCGCTCGCTGCCGGAGGGGCTGGTCTCCTGCCTGCCTGGTGGAGCGACCACGGCGCAAGCGCTGATCGCCTCCGAACGCACCCACGCGGTTGCCTTCACCGGCTCGGTCGCCGCCGGGAAGGCGGTGGCGGTGGCCTGCGCCGAACGCATGAAGCCTTGCGTCATCGAGGCCGGCGGCAGCGATCCGCTTATCATCAGCCAACACGCGCCGCTCGATGTAGCGGCGGCCGGCAGTGTCACCGCGGCCTTCCACCTTACCGGCCAGGTCTGCACCTCGGCCGAGCGCTTCTTCGTGGTCGATGCCGTTCATGATCGTTTCGTCGCGCTGTTCGCCGAAAAGACGCGTGCCCTGCGTGTCGGCAATGGCATGGACAAGACCGAGATCGGCCCGATGGTCAGCGAAGCCGCGCGGGCCAAGGTTATGCGTCTTGTCGACGATGCCATTGCCCACGGCGCCGAGGCGATCACCGGCGGACGCATCCCGCCTGCGCACAACACCGGCTGGTTCTACGAGCCGACGATCCTGACCGGCGTCACCCCGGACATGGCCATCGTGCGCGAGGAATGCTTTGGACCGGTCGCCGCCATCTGCCGGGTCAGGGATTTCGATGAGGCGATCCGGCTTGCCAATGACAGCCCGTTCGGGCTCGGCGCCTCTGTCTTCACCACCGATCTGGCCGAAGCCCACGAGGCGGCTGAACGGCTCGAAGCCGGAATGGTCTGGGTCAACAACCCGCTGATCGACAATGATGCCCTGCCCTTCGGCGGCTGGAAGGCCTCGGGCCTCGGCCGCGAGCTTGGCCGCCAGGGGCTGGATGCCTTCCGCCGCTCCAAAATGGTGATCATCGACCACAAACCGACAATCCAGGAATGGTGGTATCCCTATCCCGACAGCTGGTTCCGCGCGACCGGCGGCCGCAAGCACGTCTGAGTGTTTCGAACCTCGCCAGCTCCGGATGCCAGTCCATGGCCGGGAAAAAGAAAGATGCCGCCGGGCGAAGTCCGGCGGCATCTTTCTTCGATTGGCTACTGCCGTTTCAACGGCAAGTCGTTACGGCGTCGTTTCTGCTTCCATCGCGGCAGCCGTCTGGTCGATCTTGCCGGCAAGGACCCCTTGGGCCCAGGCCGTGACGTCGTCGTCGACCGGCTTGTTGGCCATGTCCGTCAGCGCCGCGTCGAGCGATGCATCATCGGTGCCGACCTCTGCCGCGGCAGCCGCCTCATTGGCGGCGGTGACCTCTGCCTCCTGGGCAGTGATTTCGGCCTGCAGATCCGTTATCTTCCCAGGCAAGGCCGCCTGATCCTCGGGCGTCATGGCGGCAATCTGCTCGGGCGTCAGCGACGTCAGCGCGGTCAACTGAGAATTCAGCGCATCCAGCTTCTCCTGGGCCGCCTCAGCGGCGGCCTCGGCGACCTTGGCTTTCGCGGACTGCGTCACGAAAGCCTGGATGGCGGCGAACTTCTTGCTCTTCGAGTTCATATAGGCGTTGATGTTGCGCTGAAGCGAGTTCAGCCGGCCGAGCTTGGCGTGGATGTTCTTCTCCTTGGGAACCGACGAGACCTTTGTGGTCTTGTCGACCGTGGTGTCATCCGTTTTGGCCTTTGCCACCTGCCCCCGAGCCGAGGAAGACTTGCCGTGCGAAGCGCCGCTCTTGCCATTGCTATTGCCGCCGTTACCGCCGGCATTTCCCCCGCCGTTGCCGTTGCCGCCGGCATTGCCACCGCCATTGCCGCCGCCGTGGCCGTTGCCGCCGGCTATCGCCGGAGATGCCAGAAGCGCCAATGCGGCAAGCGCCGCGAACAGAGTTTTTCGGTTTGTCATGGTAATCTCCTCGGGGAATCGCCGCCCTTCGCCCAACCGCTAGGCGACCGTCGTATGAGGAATTACTAATTGTACAGAGTAAACTTTAGACAAATGTTGTCTCAATACGCGATCTGACAACCCGCCGGCACCATAACCATTTGATATTAAACATAAATCAACGCTCTTGATCGGCCATGGCACTGAAGTCCCATGCCGGCCGGACCATAGTCCTATCAGCCGACCAGCGGCACCAGGAAGGTCGTAGAGCAGTGTATTGGAAAGGCGCTGAAATAAAGGAGGTTGGTGACGAAAGCACAAGTCTCAGCCGATGCTTTCACCGCCGTCGATCACCAGCGCCTGGCCGGTCATGAAGGATGAGCGGTCGGAGACGAGGAACAGGATCGCTTCCGCGATCTCATCGGCGCTGGCCCAGCGTCCCATCGGAATCTTGGTGCGGACATAGGTTTCGATCGCCTGGCGTCCGCCCATCTGGGCGATGAACGGTTCGTTGAACGGCGTGTCGACCCAGCCCGGACAGAGCGCGTTGACGCGGACATTGTGCCGGGCATAGTCGAGCGACATCTGCCGCGTCATTGCCACCACCGCGTGTTTAGAGGTGGCGTAGGCGATCATCTCGCGGTCGTAGAACACACCCGAATTGGAGGCGGTGTTCAGGATGACGCCGTTGCCTCGTGCGATCATCGACGGCATGACCATCCTGGCCGCCAGGAACTGCGCCCGCACATTGACCCGCCATGACGCGTCCATGCCGCCGACCTCGACCTCGGTCAGCGTTCCCCCGACCTGGATGCCGGCGTGATTGTGCAGGATGTCGATGCGCCCGTGCCTCTCGATCGTGCCGGCAATGAGCTTTTCCAGCGCCCCATCGTCCGCGACATCGGTCGCGATCGCCTCGGCCTGCCCGCCCATTGCCCGCATCTCCGAAGCCGTTGCTTCGCCAGCGGCCTGATCCCTGTCGGCGATGACGACCACCGCGCCTTCCCTGCCCATGATCATGGCGCCGGCGCGCCCGATGCCGGAGCCGGCGCCTGTCACCACGGCGATGCGGTCTTTGAGGATCATGATGCGACTTTCAGTTCGACGGCTTGCGCTGGCGCAATTGCCATTGGGCAAGCACCACGAGCAGCACGGAGGCGACGAGCACGATCGTCGCGATAGCATTGATCTCCGGCGTCACGCCGCGCCGGATCGACGCGAAGACATAGATCGGCAGCGTCGTCTGCGCCCCGGCGACGAAGAAGGCGATGATGAAATCGTCGAAGGAAAAGGTGAAGGCGAGCAGGAAGCCGGCAACGATGGCCGGCATGATCTGCGGCAGCACGATCGAGCGGAACGTCGTCAACGGCGTGGCGTAGAGATCGCTCGACGCCTCGACCAGATTGCGGTCGAGGCTGCCGAGCCGCGTGCCGACGATCATCGTCACCAGCGCCATGGAGAACAGGCCGTGCGCTGCGATGATCGAGCCGTAACCGAGCGCGAGGCGCGGCGGCTGGTCGTCGGGCCAGATCGAGGCGAGGAACGGATTGACGACCGTGAACAGCTGGACGAGCGCGACCAGCGTCGAAATGCCGATGACGACGCCCGGAACGACGATCGCGGCGCCCAGAAGCGCATCGAATACCGCGCGTGTTCTGATGCCGACACGCGCCAGGCCGAGTGCCGCCGCAGTGCCGCACAATGCCGCCAGCAAGGCGCTGGTGGTAGCGATGAACAGGCTGTTCTTCAGCGCTTCGACCAGGAACGGGTTCGCCAGCGCCGTACCGTACCACTGAACCGAAAAGCCGGTGAACTCGCTGGCATGGCGGCCGGCATTGAAGGAGAACAGCACGACCAGGGCGATCGGCAGATAGAGGAAAGCGAAGACGGCAATGACGAAGGTGCGCATCAGATCAAATCCACCCGGCGAGCGCCCGAAACCCGGGTCGAAATGCGGTTGGCGGCAATCAGCACCACCACCGAGACCAGCACCAGCGTGATCGCGATGGCCGATCCGAACGGCCAGTTGCGCGATTGCAGGAATAGGTCGACCAGTGCGTTGCCGATGAAGAACACCTTGCCGCCGCCAAGCAGCGTCGGGATCAGATATTCGCCGAGCAGCAGGATCATGACCAGCGAGAAGCCGGTCATCACGCCCGGCAGCGACAGTTTCAGGGTCACGCTGAGGAAGGTCGAGAGCGGCGTCGCGCCGAGATCGGCGGAGGCTTCCAGCAGCCTGCGGTCGAGCCGCTCAAGGCTGACATAGATCGGCAGGATCATCAGCGGCAGATAGCCATAGACGATGCCGAGCAGCACCGCGCCCGGCGTGTTGATCAGCCTGACATCCTCGAACCCGATGTAAGCGAGCAATGCCGGAATGCCGCGCCCGCCCAGCACATACATCCAGGCATAGGTCCGCATCAGGAGGCTGGTCCAGAACGGAATGACGACGAGCGCCAGCAGGATCAGCCGCCAGCGCTGCGGTGCGCGCAAGGCGAGATAATAGGCAACGGGATAAGCGACGAGCAGACAGGCGAGCGCCCCTATCGGCGCCAGCACCATCGTGTTCCAGAAGGCGGTCGCCCGCGCTGGAAGATTGGCATATTGCGCGAAGGTAAAAGCCGCCTGATAGCCGCCTTCCGGCGCCCGCTCCCCGACGCTGAACACGGCGATGGCGATGAACGGCAGCACCAGAAACACCACCAGCCACGCAGTCGCCGGACCGAGCAGCATGGCGGTCAGAAAATTCCTGCGAAGACGGCTGCCGTGCATGGAGAGATTTGCCCCGTGCCGGCGGGTATGAACCCGCCGGTCAAATTATCCGAATCGAATTCGAGGCCGTCGCTCAGGCCGACTTGAAGCGCGCCATCAGCTCGGCGCGGCCGGGATCCGTCAGCGTTGCCGCCGCGCCGAATTCCAGCGGCGTCAACAGGTCGGCCGCCGGATAGAGGATCGGATTGTCGAGCACTTCCTTCGGCAGCAGCTTGTTGACCCGCGCATCGGTCGAGGGCGCACCATTGGCCAGGTGCTCCTTCACCGCCACCTGCGGATTCATCAGATAGTTGAGCAGGGCGTAGCCGGCCGGCTTGTTCGGCGCATCCTTCGGAATGGCGTAGAAATCGGTCCAGATCTCGCCGCCTTCCTTGCCCAGCACATAGGCGATCTCCGGAATGTCGCGATGCAGCTGCGCGCCATCGTTCGTCCAGCACATCGTCATCCAGGCGTCGCCGGCGCGCATGCCCGGCTGGTAGTCGGAGGAGACCGCGAACAGATGCGGCTTGACCTTCAGCAGCAGTTCCTCCGCCTTGGCCAGTTCGTCCTGCTTGAGCGAGTTGAACGAGTAGCCGTAATATTTCAGCGCATTGCCGATCGTGGTCAGCTGGTAGTCGTGCACCATGGTGCGGCTGTCGCCTTCGGCCATGGCGGTGTCCCAGAACTCCTTCCAGCTCGTCATCGGCTTGGTCAGCTTCTTGGTGTTGACGGCAAAGCCGGTGGTGCCCCAGTTCTTCGGCACCGCGTAGGTCACCCCTTCGATCGTGCCTTCCCCAGTGAAGCGCGGATCCTCCTGCGAGCCATCGAAATTCGGCAGCTTCGCCATCTCCAGCGGCTCGATGATGCCGAGTTTCTTGTAAGTCGAGATCGTGTAGTTGGTCGGTACGAACAGGCTCCAGCCCGAAGCGCCGGCCTGCAATTTGGCCAGCATCTCCTCGTTGGAGCCGAAGACGTTGACCTCGACGGCAACGCCGGTGTCCTTCTTGAAATTCTCGAATGTCGCCGGATCATGATAGTTCGGCCAGGTGGCGATCGACATGCGGTCGCCAAGGCTTTCCGCGGCAAAGGCCGGTGTCGGCATGATGCCGATCTCGCGCGCCATCACTGCTGTCGCGATACCAAGGCCGGTGAGGCCGAGGAAATCGCGGCGGCCGATCGAGCCGCGCTTCAGGCGCATCAGTTGGTCGACGAAGTTTTCAGGGCTTATCGGCAGTCCATCACGATATGATTTCGACATGTTTATCTACCCTCTGGTTGGTCCCGTTGTTTTTGGTTTCCGGAAACGCCAGCGGCGTTCCGGAGGCAAAGCCGATGGCGACGGGTTCACCCGGCTTGAAGAGATTGCCGTGGCCGATCAGATGATCGGCCTTGGCCAGCAGCGTTCCGATGCCCTGGACCTCGATCGCGTATTCCGCTGTCGAGCCCAGGAAAATCCGGTTGCGAACGATGCCTTTGAAGCGGCCGCTTCCCGGAGCGCCGAGACTGAGCGATTCAGGACGAAGGCTGACTGACACGGCCTCGCCTTGCTGCAAGGCGGTGCGCTTGCGCGCGGCAATCACGGTGCCGTCCGCTAGCGCCACCTCCACCAGATCGCCCATATGTCCGGCGACGGTACCGCTCAAGAGATTGGTCTTGCCGACGAAATCGGCGACGAACAAATCGGCCGGTTCGTCATAGATCTCGCTTGGCTGTCCGAGCTGGACGATGCGGCCGCCATTCATGACGCAGACGAAATCGCTCATCGACAGCGCTTCCTCCTGGTCGTGGGTGACCAGCACGAAGGTGATGCCGATCTCGCGCTGCAGGTTCTGCAGCTCGATCTGCATATCGATGCGGAGCTTCTTGTCTAGCGCCGCCAGTGGCTCGTCGAGCAACAGCACGGCCGGCTTGTTGACCAGCGCACGGGCCAGCGCGACACGCTGCTGCTGGCCACCGGACAGCTCGTGGATCTTGCGGCGGCCATAGCCGGCGAGCCGCACCATTTCGAGCGCTTCGCCCGCCCTTGAAGCGATCTCGCGCGACGACAGCCTTGGCCGCGCCTGACGCAGCCCGTAGGCGACGTTGTCCTCGACATCGAGATGCGGAAACAGCGCGTATTGCTGGAACACCATGTTGACCGGCCGCCGGTAGGGCGGCGTGCCGGCCATGTCCTGGCCGCGAATGAACACCTGGCCTTCGCTCGGCTGTTCGAAGCCGCCGATCATGCGCAGGCAGGTGGTCTTGCCGCAGCCGGACGGCCCGAGCAACGCGACAAAGGCGGAGGGCGGGACAGCGAGATCGATGCCGCTGACCGCGGTCACCGCGCCATAGCGTTTGGTGACGCCGCGAAACTCGATGTCGGGCACTGCGGTCAAGGCTGATGACTCCAGCAACAGGGCAATATCGGGACGCTACCAGAGCCAATGGCGGCTAGTATATACCTCTGAGGTGGTATATCTGACCTATTTTCTCGTTTCAGGGGGTATGGATTGTCCCGCAGCGACGAATACAGCCAGCTCGCCACGCTCGTCGCGGCGACGCGGGAGACCAGCGGCGACCTCTTCGGCCAGGCGCTGGTCGATTGGCTGCGGCAGCATGTCAGCTTCGATCACTGCGTGGTGTTCGGCTATCGCGGCGCGGCGCGCCCGCCGCTGCTGTTCGAGACCTTCTCGCCCACCGAAAGCCACGTCTTCGTCGCGCTCTATCAGGAGGGGCCGTATCTGCTCGACCCGTTCCATCACGCGGCGGTCGAGCGCAAGGAAGGGTTCTGGCGCATGCGCGAACTGGCGCCGGACCGTTTCTATGCCAGCGAGTATTTCCGCTCCTACTACAGCCAGACCAGGCTGGCCGAGGAGGTCGGCTTCTTCGTGCCGTTGCCGGGCAAGGATGCGCTGGTGCTGTCGCTGATGCGGCTGCGCGCCTCGGGCCCGTTCGGCACCGCCGATGCCAGGTTGCTGCGCGACATGGCGCCGGCGGTGATCAGCTTCGCCAGGCTGCGCTGGCCTATCCTTCCGACCGACGAACCGGCAGAGGCGCAGCAGGACGAGACGACCGCTCCAGTCAACGAGTTCGACCGCGCCCATATCTGGCAAAGCCTGTCGCTGACGCCACGCGAAAAGCATGTCGTTGACCTGGTGCTGCAAGGGCATTCGACGGAATCGATCGCCAGGGCCATGCGCATCGTGCCGGGCACCGTGAAGGTCCATCGACGCAACATCTATCGCAAGCTCAAGATCAAGTCGCAGGCTGGCCTGTTCGCACGTTTCGTCGAGATCATCGACGCGCGGATCCGGCAGGACCCCTAACCGCCGGCTTCCCACGATCCGGTCTCGGCCATCCGCTTCAGCAGCGGCGCGGGCTTGAACACGTCCTTGCCCGTCCGCTGATGCCAGTACTCGAGCCGCTCGATGAGCCTGGCCGGGCCTTCAAGGCCAGCCCAGAACAGCGGTCCGCCCTTGCCCACGGGAAAGCCGTAGCCATTGACCCAGACGACATCGATGTCGGACGCGCGGGCCGCTATGCCTTCCTCCAGGATCTTGGCGCCCTCATTGATCAGGGGGTAAAGCGTGCGCTCGATGATTTCTTCCGCACTGATCGCGCGCGGCGCGATGCCCCTCTCGGCGGCCTTGTCGCGGATCAGCACCTCGACCTCCGGATCCGGGGCCGGGGTACGCGAACCGTTCTCGTAGAGATAGAACCCCCAGCCGGTCTTCTGGCCGAAACGCCCTTGTTCGCACAGCGTATCGGCGATCACGGCCGACAGGCCGCGTGCCTTGCGGTTGCGCCAGCCAATGTCGAGACCGGCGAGATCGCCCATCTGGAAAGGCCCCATCGGCCAGCCGAAATCGGTAAAGGCCTGGTCGATCTGGCTGGGCGTCGCACCCTCCAGAAGAAGCGCTTCCGATTCCGAGCCACGCGCGGCCAGCATGCGGTTGCCGACGAAGCCGTGGCAGACGCCGACGACGACCGCCACCTTGCCGATCCGCCGCGCCAAGTCGACGACGGTCGCCAGCGCATCGGGCGCGGTCTTGTCGGCGCGCACGATCTCCAAGAGCTTCATGACATTGGCCGGCGAGAAGAAATGCAGGCCGAGCACATCCTGCGGCCGCGAGGTCGAGGCGGCGATTTCGTTGATGTCGAGATAGGAGGTATTGGTGGCGAGGATCGCGCCTGGCTTGGCCACGGCTTCCAGCTTGCCGAAAACCTCCTTCTTGACCGCCATGTCCTCGAACACCGCCTCGACGATCAGGTCGCAATCGGCGAGATCGGCATAGTCGGTGGAGCCCTTGAACAGGGCGAGGCGCTCGCGCTTGGCATCTGCCGTCAGCGAGCCGCGCGTGACGGACACCGAGTAGTTCTTGTCGATGGTCGCCAGCCCGCGCTGCAGCGCCTCATGGCTGGTTTCCAGCATGGTGACCGGGTAGCCGCCATTGGCGAAGGCCATGGCGATGCCGCCGCCCATCGTACCGGCGCCGATGACGCCGACGCGGGCGATCCTGCGCTTGACGATGTCTTTTCCGGGAAGCTTTGCCGCCTCACGTTCGGCGAAGAACACATGGCGCTGCGCCCGCGACTGGTCGCTGGCGACCAGCTTGACGAACAGCGCACGCTCCGCCGCCAGCGCCGCATCGAAGGGCAGCATGACGGCATTGCGCACCGACAGCGCACAGGCGATCGGCGCCTCGAGCCCGCGCGCTTTCCTGGCAAGATCCGCAGCCTCGGCGTCGAAAGCCGCGAGGTCGGTCTCCTTGAGCCCCTCATTGCGATCACGCACCGGCGTAAAGGGACCACCCTTGCGGGCTATTTCCCTGGCGAAGTTCACGGCATGCGTGGTCAGACCGCCTTCGAAGACGGCATCGACCAGACCGGCGGCATGCGCCTCGGTCGCACCGACCGGCGTACCGGAGACGACCATCCTGAGCGCCTTCACCGCGCCGACCAGGCGCGGCANCCCAGCCGCACCGTGCCGCCGCCCCCCGGCAACAGGCCGAGCTTCACCTCCGGCAGGCCGAGCTTGGCGCCGGCATCGGCGACGCGGAAATGGCAGCCCAGCGCCAGCTCCAGCCCGCCGCCGAGCGCGGTGCCATGGATGGCGGCGACCGTCGGCTTGGCGATGGTCTCCAGCACAGCCACAATGGCGCGTAGCTCGGGCTGTTCCATCGGCTTGCCGAATTCGGTGATGTCGGCGCCGGCGACAAAGGTCCGGCCCGCGCATGCAATGACGATGGCGGCAACCGACGGATCATCCCGCAACTCGACCAGCGCCTGCATCAGCGGTTCGCGGACATGAAAGCTCAGCGCGTTGACCGGCGGGTTGTCGATGGTGACGATGGCGACGTCGCCGTCTCGGCTGACCTTCACAAAATCGGACAAGCAAACCTCCGGACAATGGTGAACGGCCTGCAGCCGCGCGATTGGATTTACAGCGCTATGACGTGGATGGAAACCAGAGGGAGGCCTGGCACAATGATTAGCGGCTCGAGGTGCCCGGCTGCCATCATCGCCGAAGTAGAGATCCTTCACACCCCCCTCTGCCCTGCCGGGCATCTCCCCCGCAAGGGGGGAGATCGGACGTCACGACGGCCTTCCCAATTTTCAACGTTGAAAGGCGGACGAAACGGCGAAGCTGCCGATCTCCCTCCTTGCGGGGGAGATGGCCGGCAGGCCAGAGGGGGGTGCTGTCCCGCCAGCGTCGGCGTCCTGCTCCCGCTACCGCGGCGCTTTCTGCCCGCCCGCCGCCGTGATCACCCCGACAATGATCAGCCCCGTGAGCAGCAATCGCACCCCGGCACTCACCCCAAACGTGTTGAGCATGGTCAAAAGCAGCACCAGGAACAGCGCCGCGCCCCACACGCCAGGCACATTGGCCTTGCCGCCGGCTACCGACGTGCCGCCGATGACGACGACGGCGATCGAGGCCAGCAGATATTCATTGCCGATGTCGACATTGGCGCCGCGGAAATAACCGGCGAGCAGCGCACCGTCGATGCCGCCGAGCGCGCCCGACAGCGTGTAGGTGAGGAAGCGGATGCGGCCGACATTGACGCCGGCGAGCCACGCCGCCCGAATGTTCTGGCCGATCGCCAGCACCGAGCGGCCATAGATCATACGCTGCAGGGCGACGGCCGCACCGATGGTGAACAGCACGGTGAGGATCGCCAGCACCGGAATGCCCAGCACCTGCCGGTTGGCGAAATCGGCGAAGCCCGGCGGCGGCTTGATCTGCAAGCCGCGTCCGTAGCTGATGTCGATCGACTGGATGATGAAGCTGGCCGACAAAGTGGCGATGATCGGCGGGATGCGCAGCGCCCAGATCAGCAGATAGTTGGCGGCGCCGATCGCCGCCCCGCAGGCAAGCGCCGCCAGCAGCCCGACCGCGATCATGGAATCGTTGCCGTCCATCACTTTCATCGCGACGGCGCTGGCAAGGCCGATATTGGCCGGCAGCGACAGGTCGACATTGCCCGGCCCCAGCGTGATGACGAACATCTGGCCGACGCCGACAATGACGGTGAACACCGCAAGCGACAGGGCCGCAGTGACCATGCCGCCGGCGCCATAACCGCCGGTGAAGGCGATCGTCGCCAGCCACACCAGAAGCGCGCCAATGAACGACCAGATCCAGGGTTTGGTGAGCAGCGATTTCACCGATGTCATCGCTCACCTCTCCTTGCGGCTGATCAGCACCCGCGCCGCCAGCACGATGATCAGGATGGCGCCGTTGGCGGCCACCTGCCAGTCGGGCGGGATGTGCATGAAGGTGAGCAATGGCGATGCGGCCAGCGCCAGCGTCAGCGCGCCGATCACAGCACCTATCGGCGATACCCGGCCGCCGACGAATTCGCCGCCGCCGAGGATGACGCCGGCGATCGCCAGCAGCGTGTAGCCATTGCCGATATTGGCATCGGCCGAGGTGGTGATGCCGATCAGCGCCATGCCGGACAGCACGCCGAACAGACCCGCGAGCGCAAACAGCACGATCTTGGTCTTGAGCAGCGACCAGCCGGCGCGCCCGAGTGCCGCCGGATTGCCGCCGGACCCGCGCAGGATCACGCCGTAGGAGGTGCGCATCAGGCCAAAATGAACGATGAGGCCGATCAGCAGCGCGGCGATGATCGGGAACGGCACGAAAGGCGGCTTGAACGCCATCAGCCCGAGCAGCCAGTCCGGCGCCTTGCCGCCGGGTTTGGGCAAAACGAGAATGGCGAGGCCCTGCCAGACGAAGCTCATGCCGAGCGTCACCACGATGGAAGGCAAATTGCGCAGATGGATCAGCGCGCCGAGCAGCGCATAGACACCGATCGATCCGAGCAGGATGGCGGCACCGATGAGCGGCGCGTCCTTCAGCCAGGTCGCCGTGACGCAGCCGACGAAGCCGACGAAGGTGCCGATCGACAGGTCGAGCTCGTTGCCGGCAATGACGAACATCTGCGCGATCGTCGCCAGGGCGATCGGGATTGCCAGGTTCAGCATCAGGCTGAAGCCGAAATAGCTGATGGCGCGCGGGTTGAGCCAGGCGATGGCGAGCAGCACCAGCGCCAGCGACAGCGCGGGCAGCAGCCCGCGCAGCAGGCGCGCGCGGGCAAGCGCGCCACGTTCGGCGGATGTCCTGGCGGCGGTGTCGAGGCTGGCGGCCGTCATCTCAGGCCGCATCGCCGAAGGAGGACTGGATGATCTTCTCTTCGGTCAACTCGTCGCGGCGCAGATTGGCGACGATGCGGCCGTTCTTGAAGACATAGATGTGGTCGCAATTGTCGAGCTCTTCGGTTTCCGTGGTGTACCAGAGGAAGGTGCGGCCTCGGGCGGCCTCTTCGCGCACGAGGTCGTAGACCTCCAGCTTGGTGCCGATGTCGACGCCGCGCATCGGGTCGTCCATCAGCACGATCTGCGCGTCCGAGCCGAGCGCACGCGCAAACAGCGCCTTCTGCTGGTTGCCGCCCGACAGTGAAAAGATGTTGTTGTTCATATCCGGCGTGCGGATGCCGATCTTCTTTTGCCAGAATGCAGCAAGCTCCGCCTCGCGCTGCGGCGAGATCAACAGCCCGCTGCGCAGCCGCGCCAGCGAGCGGATGCCGATATTCTCAGCAATCGACCATTGCGGGAAAATGCCGTCCGACTGACGGTCGCCGGCGACCAGCGCCACAGGTGCCGTCACCTCGATGCCGGTTCGGGCCCGCGACGCCGCAGCGAAGATCGCCAGCAGCAGGTCAGTCTGGCCGTGGCCAGCCAGCCCGGCAAGGCCGATGATCTCCCCGGCACAGGCGACAAGGTCGGTGCCGTCCTTCTGCGCAGCGGGCCGCGCCCGAACCCGCAGCGGACTGGCGGCGGGCTTGGCAGCCGCGATTTGCGCCGCAATCTTCTGGCGCGCTTCCGCGCCGCCCATCGCCGTCACCAGCCGGTCGCGGTCGAAGGCGCTGGCGGCGTCGGCGACAACCACCTTGCCGTCGCGCATCACCACGATGCGGTCGGCGTTGCGCAGCACCTCGCCCAGCACATGCGAGATCAGGATGCAGCTTTTACCGCCGGCAACGAAGCGGCGCACGAAGGCCAGCAATTGGCCCGCCGTATGCGCGTCGAGCGACGAGGTCGGCTCGTCGAGGATGACGAGGTCGAGCCGGTCCTGAGTGGCGGTGAAGGCGCGCGCCACCTCGACCATCTGGCGCCGGCCGATCGACAGGTCGCCGACGATGTCCGCCGCCGAAATGCTGTGGCCCGGAAAGATCTCGTCGAGCTTGGCGGCGATCAACTCGGCCGCCTTGCGCCGCCAGCCAAATCCGCGCAGCGAAGCGTGGTTGATGCGCGTGTTCTCGGCGACGCTGAGATTGGGGCACAGCGACAGTTCCTGGAACACGCAGCGTATGCCGAGCTGCTGCGCGCGCGACACCGAGTAGTTGTCCTCGGTGTCGCCATGCACGCCGATCTGCCCGCTGTCGGGCACCAGCGTGCCCGCCACCATGTGCATCAGCGTCGATTTGCCGGCGCCATTATGGCCGACGAGACCGACGCACTCGCCGGGGCTGACGTGAAAATCGACGCCGCCCAGTGCGCGAACGGCGCCGAAATGCTTTTCGGCGCCGTTCAGTCTGATGATGTCAGCGTTCCCTTCAGGCATGCTCAACGATATCCGCTCGGCGATACGGACGGCAACGCTGCCGTGACATTCACTTGATGTTGGCTTTGATGGCCGCGATCGCGTCTTCCTGCGTGTATTCGTGGCTGGCGACGCCGCCCTTGGGGATCTTCGGCAGCTCGGCCTCGAAATCGTCCTGTGTGAAGGCCAGGTACGGCACCAGCAGATCGTGCGGAATGTCGGTGCGGCCGTCGAGCACCTGCTGCGCCACCCAGAAGGCCAGGGACGACACGCCGGGCGCGATCGAGGCCGACCAGGTCTGGTAGCCGTCCTTGTCCTTCTGTTCCTTCCACCACTGCAGCTCGTCCTGGCGGTTGCCCATGATGATGGTCGGACGCGGCTTGCCGGCCGCGGCGAAGGCCTGGGCCGCACCGTAACCGTCACCGCCCTGGTCGACGACGCCGACGATGTCGGGCAGCGACGGCAGGATGGTCGCCACCGCCTTTTGCGCCGTCGTCTGGTCCCAGTCGCCGGTCACCGAACCGACGATCTTGAACTCGGGATGGGCGGCGACGCCTTCGAGGATGCCGGCATGGATGGCATCGTCGATCGAGGTCCCGGCAAGCCCACGGATTTCCAGAAGATTGCCGCCCTTGGGCTGGAACTTGGCCATCTGCTCGATTTCCTGCTTGCCCATGTCCTTGAAGTCGACGACGACACGGTAGGCGCAAGGTTCGGTCACGGTGCCGTCGAAGGAGACGACGACGATGCCGGCATCGCAAGCCTGTTTGATGGCGCCGTTGAGCGCATCCGGCGAGGCGGCGTTGATGACGATCGCGTCATAGCCCTGCAGGATCAGGTTCTGCACCTGTGCTGCCTGCGTCGGCACCTCCTTGTCGGCGGTGGTGAAGATGTCGGCCGCGCCGACGATCTTGTCGGCGACCGCCTTCTTGGTGACGATGCCATAGCTGTCGAGCATCGCCTGCCGCCAGGAATTGCCGGCATAATTGTTGGAAAAAGCGATTTTCTTGCCACTGGTGTCGGCCAGCGCCGTGCCCGAGGCGAGCATTGCCGCCAGAGCGCCCAGAACGAACAGTTTCTTCATGTCGTTATCCTCCCAGATGTGTTGACTGCTGCATTCCCACCGGCTTTGACCCCGGCCTCAACTCTGATTTGAGCACGGATTGTCGCGAGCTCAAAACAGTCTCAATCCCGGCACGCGCACCCTGAGCCGGTACAGCGACGTCGACGCCGTGATGTAGAGGCTTTGCAAATCGTCGTCACCGAAGGTGAAATTCGCGCAATCTTCCGGCGTCCGGATGACGCCAAGAATGGCGCCCGACGCGTCGAAAATGTGGATGCCGCCGGGACCGGTGCAGTAAAGATTGCCGCGGCTGTCGATCTTCATGCCGTCGGGCGCTCCCGGCCCCTCGCCCTCGGTCACTGCCCACACCGCGCCGCCATTGAGGTCGCCATTGGCTTCCACGCCGAACACCCTGATGTGCCCGCGTTCGGTGTCGTTGATGAACAGCCGCGACTCGTCCAGCGAAAAGCACAGCCCGTTCGGCTGCCCGAAATCGTCGGCCAGCAATGTCAGCCGGGCGCCGTCGCCATCGATGCGGTAGACGCCCTGGAACGGCAGGTCCTGCGGGCGTGGCACGCCATAGAATTCCTTCCGGCCATAGCCCGGATCGGTGAAGTAGATAGATCCGCCGGTGGCGACGACGATGTCGTTCGGGCTGTTGAGCTGCTTGCCCTGATGGTGCGTGGCAAGCACCGTCGCGCTGCCGTTGGGCTCGGCGCGGGTCACCCGGCTCGTCGCATGCTCGCAGGTGACCAGCCGCCCCTGGCGGTCCAGCGTGTTGCCATTGGCCTTGTGGCTCGGCGCGCGGAACAGCTCGATCTCGCCCTCGGCATTGCGGCGATACATCCGGCTTTCCGGAATGTCGGAGAAGACCAGCCATTTTTCGTAGGGGTGCCAGACCGGCCCTTCGAGGAAGCCGAAGCCGCTCGCGAGCGTTTCGATCGTCGCATCGCCGACGACGTCGTCGAAGCCGGAATGGCGCGCACGCGCCGACACCGACATCATCGGCTCCCGGCGCGAACAGCCGTGCTGCTCCGCATGGTGACGAATGGCATGAACGCTTCCCGATACAGTCTTCTTGTTGGGGCAGAGCGTAGGCGCGGTACCGACGAGCCGATACAGGTCAAAGCGCACGGCCGAGTGTGCGTTTGCACAGTCGGCCCTGCCTATCGAGCATAGAATAGGGCGACGCCAGATCAGGGCCGGCGAACACGCCGCAAAAGCGCGGTCAGGGTTGCGCTCGCGCAAGCTACGGCCACAAGCACGACCACGCCGGCAGCGTTGGATTTTTGCCCTGCGCGAAATGGGTCTTGCTGCGTGGGTTGAGGGCTGTGAACCAAGGTGTTCAGATCGGACCGGCTGCCGTGCCGAACGGAATAGGCCCGCGTGAACTCGGCACCGAGAAGGAAAATTTCCGACGAGTAGTAAACCCAGAGCAGTATGACGAGCAGTCCGCCGGCGGCGCCATACGAAGACGCAATCGCGCTGGTGCCGATATACCAGCCGATAAGCGATTTCCCCAGTGTGAACAGGGCCGCGGTCCCGACAGCGCCAATTGCCACATCGCGCCATTCCAGGGTTCGATCGGGTAAAACCTTGTAGATGGCGGCAAACATCACGGAGATAAGCGCAAACGAAACGACGCCATTGATCCCGCTGAGTATGATCGTTCCGAACGGCAGATGGGCGTTGATGAAAGCGCCCAGTGCCGAGATCGCGGCGCTTGCGATGAGAGAGACCAGCAACAGGAACCCGAGTGCGGCCACCAATCCCAGACTGGCGGCCCGCGCCCGCACCAGACGCGACAGGGAGTTGCCTTGCGGTTCGATCTTCCAGATTGTGTTCAACGACTGCTGCATCTCGCCGAAAACGCCAGACGCGGCCACCAGCAAGGTGACCAGCCCTATGATCGCGGCCCAGGTGCCGTATAGGCTGCCGGATGCACTTTCCAAGGCAGTCTTCAGGAGATCGGCGCTTTCCGGTCCCATCAGCCCTGATATCTGCGCGGACAAGGCCAATTGTGCGGCATCGTGGCCGAAGACGAGACCAGCGATCGCAACCACGATCAGCAAGATCGGCGCCAGCGACGTGGCGGCATAAAAGGCCATCGCCGCACCATGGCTAAGCGCATTGTCGTTGATGAAGCCGACTATGCTTTCACGCACCAGGTGCCATGAATCTGTGATTGAGGGTCGCACTTCGAGTCCGCAGGCATTGAGTTGGCGTTCACTAGCAATGCGCCGGACCTTCCGATGTTCCGGGGCGTGGCCGCCGCTGTTTCAGTGCTCCGCCAGCCAGGCATCGAGCCGGTCCTGTTCGCGGCGCAGTGCGTCGATGTTGATCAGGCCGCGCGCCATGGCGAGATAGATCGCCCGCGTCCGCGAGTTGAACACGGAAGCATCGCCGGCGCCGTCCTCCGCCGGCAGGATGCCGAGCTTGTCGTAGACATGCTTGATACGGCTCTGTGCGCCACGGATCGACAGGCCGCGGCGTGCCGCGATGGCGCGGTCGGTCAGGCCGAGCGCGATGTCGATCAGGCTCTCATATTCGCCGTCGGTGATGCCCTCGAACTTGTCCTGCACGCGGTGCTGGATGCCGCGGATCTCGCGGTCGATGATGCAGTGGCCTTCGCGGAAAACCCCGCGCAGGGCGGACCGCATGCCCTCCTCCGTCGCCGATTTGAGCACATAGCCATAGACCGAGCCCGGCGGCACGATGCGCGCCACGCCGCGCACATAGGCTTCGTCGGCGAAATTCGACCAGAACAGGATGTGCGTGCCGGCGCGACGGTTCCAGATCGCCTTGGCAACTTCGATTCCCGTCGCCTTGGGCATCTGCAAATCGAGCACGACATGCAGCGGCTCGCGTTCGGCCGCCAGGTTGATGGCGTCCTCGCCGTCGCTCGCTTCGATCACCTCGACGTCGCCGGGCCACAGCTGCTCCACCGTTCGCCGCGCGAAGCTACGGTGCAGCCCGTCATTCTCGGCTATCATCACAAGCATCACATGGCCTCCGATACGGCGAACTCGCCAGGCACCGCTGCAGCCGCCGCCAATTCTCGCGACGGCTGGCGGTCGATCTCGACGACGACACGGGTGCCGCCGTTCTTGCGGCCGGCCTGGCCGATACGCAGCCGCGCCCCGATAAGGGCTGCCCGCGTGTGCATATGGCCGATGCCGCCATACGCGGCCGGATCAACAGCGCCGCAGCCCTGGCCGTCATCCGTCACGATCACCCGCAGCACGCTCGCGGTCGACGCCAGCAGCACGTCGATGCGGTGCGGCGCGGCATGGCGCACGGCATTGTTGATCGCTTCCTGCACGATCCGGTAGAGCGCGGTCCGCACTGGCTCGGACAGGCTGTCGGCGCCACCGTCGCTGGTGTCGGCGATGCGCACGGCGATCGGCGGCTTGGCCCTGGCGACGCTGCGGTTGAGATGCGCCTCGACCGCGTCGCGCAGGCCGAACAGTTCGAGCACACTCGGCCGCATGTCGTCGACGATGTGGCGCAGTTCCGTCAGGCAGCCGGCGACCTCCTTTTCGAGATCGGCAAGCTGTGCCGCCCGCGCCACGCCCTGGCCGCGAAGCGCCGAAAGCTGGCGCGCGATGCGGGCGAGATCGGCAAGCGTCTGGTCATGCAGGTCCATGGCCATGCGCCGGCGTTCGCGCTCCATGCCTTCGGTCAATTGCGAGGCGCCGACGCGCAGCAGCTCGACGCGGTTGCGCGCCTCGCTCTCGGCCAGCATGGCGCGGCGCGCCTCCTCGGTCTGGATCAGCGCGAAGATGTAGGGCGCGATCAGGTCGGCGCATTGCTGGGCGACCGCGACATCGGCAAGCGTGTAGCAGTCGACCTCGTGCCGGCTGATGTTGAGCGCGCCGATGATGCCGCCCCGCGCCCTGAGCGGCACGACGATGCGGCTGCGCAGCCTGGCGGCGAAGATCGGGCCGTCGATAGCGGTGGCGAAATGGAACCGCTCGTCGCTCAACGCGTCGTCGGCGAGCAGATAGGGGACTTCGCCCCACAGCACCGAGCGGATCGGGCTGACTTCGGTCGGCAGCGGATGCTGGGCAAGCTCGCTCCAGCTGGTGTGGAAGCCGGCTTCGTAACAGGCGTGCCGGCGCCCGTCATGCGACAGCACCGCCAGATCCATGTGGTCGTGCGGAATGAGCGAGCCGATCTCGATGGCGGTCGCGCGGAACGCCGTGCCGGGATCGATATGGCCGGCAAGCGCCCGCGATATCGCCAGCAGCCGGTCGATCAGGACCAGGGACACTTCCGCCATTGTTTTCACGATCCTCCCGTGCCGCGAAATAGTGGACGCATGCCGCCGCCGCTGTCAACGACGGCGCCGTTGGCGATAGGGCCCCGCACTCAGCTTGACAAAAGAGCTGACGACAGCTCGGCGGTGTCGGCAGCCTTGTGGCGGCAATAGGAATTTTTTCTTGACTCGGTGCCCTCAGCTATGGTACATTTTTGCCTATGGTGCTGATTTGCGCCTATGACCCGCCGCACAGGCGGGTTTTTCGTTTGATGCTCCGTCAGCCAATGCGCGGGCGAAGGCTCCGAAGAAACCCGTCAGCCCGAATTCGTTGCCCTGCCATTGGCCCCGCCCGATCAACTTGCGGTGCAATGATTGTAAAGGGTTCGCGTCCTGGTCTAGGGAGGAGGCCAGGAGACCGAACAGAATGCCAGTGACGCAAAACGTTGCTCCGGGCGCCCCGGGAATCCCGGCGCGCTGGACATCAAGCGCCAAGAGTGGCGTCGGAACGTCGCTTTCGCCGGTCGGCCGGATCTGGTTCACGATCAGCCACGGCATCCTCAACGAAGTCTACTATCCGCGTGTCGACAGCGCCTGCACCCGCGACCTCGGCTTGATCGTCACCGGTCCCGGCGGCTATTTTTCGGAAGAGAAACGCGATGCCGTGCATACGATCGAACCGTTCGAGGATGGCGTGCCCGCCTACCGGCTGGTCAATACGGCGAGCGACGGCGCCTGGCGGATCGAAAAGCGCATCCTCGCCGACCCGGCGCGCCCGGCGCTGCTGCAGGAAATCACCTACACGGCGCTGAAAGGAGTGCCCGGTGACTACCGCGTCTACGCGCTTCTGGCGCCGCATCTGGTCAATGCCGGCATGGGCAACACCGCATGGGTCGGCGAGCACGAGGGAAAGCCCGTGCTGTTCGCCTCGGGGCGCGGCTCTTTCCTGGCGCTGGCTTCGTCGCTGCCCTGGAAAACCGGTTCGGCCGGCTATGTCGGCTTTTCCGACGGCTGGCAGCAACTCCACAACACCGGAGAACTCGATCCAGCTTGCCAGCGGGCCGAGGACGGCAATGTCGCGCTGACGGGCGAGATCGGCTTTTCCGCCACAGAGACCAAGGCCTTGCTGGCGCTTGGGTTTGGCGCGACATCAGACGAGGCCACGGAACATGCTTTCGCCAGCCTGAAGCAGGGTTTTGAACCCGCGGCGAAATCCTACCTCCAGAACTGGCGCAATTGGCAAAAGGGTTTGCTGCCGCTCGACGACCGGCACGCGGTGCCCGGGATCAACTTCTATCGTGTCTCGACGGCGGTACTGGCGACGCACCGGTCGATCGCGACACCGGGCGCCGCGGTCGCCAGCCTGTCGATCCCGTGGGGCTTCAACAAGGGTGACGACGACCTCGGCGGCTACCATCTGGTCTGGCCGCGCGATCTGGTCGAGACGGCGGGCGGCTTTCTTGCTGCCGGCGATGCTGCCTCGGCCCTGCAAATCCTCGATTACCTCAGTTCCATCCAGCAGCCGGACGGCCATTGGCCGCAGAACGCCTGGCTCGACGGATCGGCCTATTGGCCCGGCATCCAGATGGACGAATGCGCCTTTCCGCTGCTGCTGGCCGATGCTTTGCGCCGCACCGGCCATTTGCCGCGCGCCAGGCTCATGACCTTCCTGCCGATGATCGAGCGCGCCGCCGGCTATGTCGTGTGCAACGGACCCGTCACCGGCGAAGACCGCTGGGAAGAGGATGCCGGCTACAGCCCGTTCACGCTCGCCGTCGAAATCGCCGCACTGCTTGCCGCGGCAGACCTGCTCGACGCCTGCGGCAAGACAGACGCCGCGACCTACCTGCGCGAGACATCAGACGTCTGGAACGACCAGGTCGAGCGCTGGACCTACGTCACCGGCACGGCGACCTGCAATCAAGTCGGCGTCGAAGGCTACTATGTCCGCATAGCATCACCCGACAGCGCCGAGGCCAGTTCACCGAAGGACGGCTATGTCCCAATCAAGAACCGGCCGCCCGGCGACACGGATCGGCCCGCCAAGGAGATCGTCAGCCCGGATGCGCTGGCGCTGGTGCGCTTCGGTCTGCGGGCGGCTGACGACCCGCGCATGACAGACACGGTCAAGGTCATCGACGCGCAATTGCGCTGCGATCTGCCGCAAGGGCCGCTCTGGTATCGCTACAATGGCGATGGCTATGGCGAGCACGAAGACGGCGCAGCTTTCGATGGCACCGGCCAGGGTCGCCCCTGGCCGCTGTTGGCCGGCGAACGCGCCCACTATGAGCTGGCAGCGGGGCGCAAGGAAATCGCGGTCAGCCTGCTGGCGACGCTTGAAAGGTCCGCAGGCCCAGTCGGCCTGTTGCCGGAGCAGGTCTGGGACGGCGCCGATCTGCCGGAACGCGAACTGCTGCATGGCCGCCCCTCGGGCAGCGCCATGCCGCTGGTCTGGGCGCATTCGGAGCATATCAAGCTGTTGCGCTCGCTGCGCGACAGCGCGGTCTTCGACATGCCGCCGCAAGGCGTCCAGCGCTATATCGAGGACAAGACCGTATCGCCGTTCAGAACCTGGCGGTTCAACAACAAGATCCGCACCATGCCGGAGGGCAAGACGCTGCGTGTCGAATTGTTGGACCCGGCTACAGTCCACTGGAGCACTGACAACTGGGCAACCGCCCATGACAGCCAGACGGTGGAGAACGCCTTCGGCATCCATCTTGCCGATCTGCCCGCGGCAAGCCTCTCCGAGGGAAGCACGCTGATCTTCACTTTTTTCTGGCCCGCAACCGGCGATTGGGAGAATGTCGACTTCTCCGTCATATCGGGCGACCAAGATGGCCAGTAGATCATAGCCAGTAGACCTTCCCTCGATAAACCCCGCAAATCTCTTAGGAAACAGGGACGAAACCATGCAGATCGGAATGATGGGACTGGGCCGGATGGGCGCCAACATGGTCCGGCGCCTGATGCGCGACGGCCACGAATGCGTCGTCTACGACATCAACCCGGCGAGCGTCGCCGCCTTGGTGACCGACGGCGCGTCAGGGGCGGCCTCGATGGAAGAATTCGTCGGCAAGCTGGCCAAGCCGCGCTGTGTGTGGCTGATGCTGCCGGCGGCGATCACCGGCAGGATCATCGACCAGGTGGCGGCCCTGATGGAGCCCGGCGACATCGTCATCGACGGCGGCAATTCCTATTACCACGACGCCGTCGACCAGGCCGCGAAACTGGCCGGCAAGGGTATCCATCTTGTCGATGTCGGCACCAGTGGCGGCGTCTGGGGCCTGGAACGTGGCTACTGCCTGATGATCGGCGGTCCAGACGTGGCGGTGCAGCACCTCGATTCGATCTTCGCCACGCTGGCACCGGGCGCCGATGCCGGCTCCAATCCGCCCAGGGATGCCGGGACTGCACCCTTCGGCTATCTGCATTGCGGACCGAGCGGCGCCGGCCACTTCGTCAAGATGGTGCACAACGGCATCGAATATGGCGTCATGGCCGCCTATGCCGAAGGCATGAACATCCTGAAGTCGGCCAATGCCGGCAAGCGGCAACGGACGGCGGACGCCGAGACCAGTCCGCTGGAAAACCCGCAATACTACCAGTTCGACATCGACCTTCCCCAGGTGGCCGAGGTCTGGCGGCATGGCAGCGTTATCGGCTCCTGGCTGCTCGACCTGACGGCCGGCGCCTTGAAAAGCGATCCGGGCCTGGTGAATTTCGGCGGCCGCGTCTCGGATTCCGGCGAAGGCCGCTGGACCCTGAAGGCGGCTATCGACACCGGCGTGCCGGCTCCGGTGCTGTCCTCGGCGCTGTTCGACCGCTTCTCCTCGCAGGGCGAATCCGAATTCGCCGACAAGCTGCTCTCCGCCATGCGCTATGCCTTTGGCGGCCATGTCGAGAAGCCGAAGGCCGGCAAGTGACGACACGGGGAAAGACACGCGCATGAGCCAGGAACGATCCGACACGCTGGTGCTCTTCGGGGCAACCGGCGACCTCGCCCACAAGAAGATATTTCCAGCCCTTTACCAGATGGTCGCCAAGGGCACGCTCACCGAACCGGTGATCGGCGTCGCCTTCGATGCCTGGGACCTCAAGCAGTTGCAGGCGCGCGCCCGTGACGGCATCGTCAATGCGCTCGGCAAGATCGACGAGAAAGCGTTCGCCAAATTCGCCTCGCTGCTGCGCTACGTCAGCGGTGACTACCGCGATGGAGCGACGTTCGAGAAACTGAAGAGCGCGCTCGGCACCGCACAGCGGCCGCTGCACTACATGGCGGTGCCGCCGACCATGTTCGAGACCGTCGTCCAGGGGCTGGAGCAATCAGGCACCGCGCATGGCGCGCGGCTGATGGTGGAAAAGCCCTTCGGTCACGACCTGCAATCGGCGCGCTGGCTGAACCGCGTCCTGCATCTGGTGTTCGACGAACAGTCGATCTTCCGTATCGACCATTATCTGGGCAAGGAAGCGATCCAGAACCTGCTCTATTTCCGCTTCGCCAATTCCTTCCTCGAGCCGATCTGGAACCGCAACTACGTCGAGAGCGTGCAGATCACCATGGCCGAGGATTTCGGCGTCGAGGGACGTGGCCGTTTCTATGACGATGTCGGCTGCATCAGGGACGTCATCGAGAACCATCTGCTCAACATCCTGTTGCTGCTTGCCATGGAGCCGCCTGTCGGCCGTTCCGCCGATGACCTGATCGACGAGAAGGTGCAGGTGCTGCGCGCGATCAGGACGCTGACAAAAGACGATGTCGTGCGTGGCCAGTTCACCGGCTATCTCGCCGAACCCGGCGTAGCGCCGAACTCGCCCGTCGAGACCTTCGCGGCGGTGCGTTTCTTCGTCGACACCTGGCGCTGGCAGGACGTGCCGTTTTTCATCCGCGCCGGCAAGAACATGCCGGTGCACGTCACCGAAGTGGTGGTGCGGCTGAAGCGGCCGCCGCTCGATGTCTTCGATCCGATCAAGCCCGCCGACCAGAACTACGTCCGCTTCCGCATCGACCCGCAGGTGGTGATCGCCATCGGAGCACAGCGCAAGGCGCCGGGCGACGACATGATCGGCGAGCAGGTCGAATTGACGGCGCTCGACGACAGCAAAAGCGACATGCCGCCCTACGAGCGGCTGATCGGTGATGCCATGAACGGCAACGGCCAGCTGTTCACCCGCCAGGACGCCAGCGAACTGGCCTGGCGCATCGTCGGCCCGGTGCTTGGCGACACCACGCCGCCGCACCTCTACGAGCCGCTCACATGGGGACCCGCGGACGTCATGGCCGGGTTCGGACCGCCCAATGGCTGGATCGATCCGGTGAAGTGAGAGGATCACACGATGGCCAAGAAAGTGAAGCAACCAGCATCGGGCACCGAGAAGCCGGACACTGAAAAAATCGTGCTCACGATCGACATCGGCGGCTCGCACGTCAAGATCCTCACCAGCGCCGGGGACGAGGAGCGCCGCGCCGATTCGGGGCCGGGCCTGACGCCGCGGCAGATGATCGATACGGTCAACAAGCTCGCCGAAGGCCTGTCCTACGACGTCGTCTCGATGGGCTATCCCGGCCCGGTCAATCACAACAGGCCGCTCGCCGACCCCGCCAATCTCGGCACGGGCTGGGCTGGATTCGACTTTGCGGGTGCGTTCGGCAAACCGGTGAAAGTGGTCAATGACGCGCTGATGCAGGCCATCGGCAGCTACGAGGGCGGGCGCATGCTGTTCCTCGGGCTCGGCACCGGGCTCGGTGCGGCGATGATTGCCGACAACGTCGCCCAACCGATGGAACTCGCGCATCTGCCCTACAAGAAGGGCAAGAGTTTCGAGGATTATGTCGGCGAACGCGGCCTGGAAAAGCGCGGCAAGAAGAAATGGCGCAAATACGTCTTCGACGTCGTCGACCGGCTCCGTGCCGCCATGCAGCCGGACTATGTCGTGATTGGCGGCGGCAACGTCGACAAGCTCGATGAATTGCCCGCCGACTCGAGGCGCGGCGACAACACACGCGCCTTCGAAGGCGGGTTTCGTTTGTGGCGCGACAAGGCGCTGATAGTCTGATGCTGTTATTGTTTAATATAGTTGTTCAAAATAACGTGTGATATGCCATCAAGTCGTTGCAATACGCAGATTTGCCGACTAGGAATTCCGCGCTACACCAACGCCATTCGTCCCGTGGACGCACGAAGGACGCCATAGCATTTTGATTTCGCGCATGATCCTTTCCGGAAGTCGAATCCGATTTTCAGGTCATTCGCTGTAGACGGAGAAATAGAGTGACCGACGATAGCAACAGTGCCCGTAAAGACATCGATCTGCTCGAGCTGACCGCTCACATCGTGTCCGCTTACGTCGAGAAGAACCGCTTGCCCGCCTCCGGCCTGGCCGACCTCATCGCCAGCGTCAGCGCCTCGATAAACGGGCTCGGCAAGCCTGCGGTCCCGGTGGCTGCCCCCCTGGTCCCGGCGGTCAACCCCAAGAAGTCGGTGACGCCCGATTTCATCATCTGCCTCGAAGACGGCAAGAAGTTCAAATCGCTGAAGCGTCACCTGGGCGTGCATTTCGGCCTGACGCCGGACGCCTATCGCGCCAAATGGGGCTTGCCGTCGGACTATCCGATGGTCGCTCCCAACTACGCGGCCTCGCGTTCGCTGCTGGCGAAATCGATCGGCCTCGGCCGCAAGGCGGCCCCGGTGAAGGCACCCGCCAAGGGCAGGAAGGCCAAGGCCTCGGCCTGAGGCATGTCGCCCAAAAGTGCGCAGCGGTTTTGGGACGACGACCTGCCTAAAGCAGAGATCTAGTTCAGTCCTGAGCCAACAGTTAGGACGACTGGAACAGAAGCCTGCCGGCGAATCCGCCTTGGCAGGCTTGATGTTTTTATGGCTTGGATGGACGGACGGGGCCTTGGGGAGCGAGCCATGAACTACACCAGGATGGTGATCGAGAAAGAAGCGCCGGAAGAATACGGCTACGACCGTATCCGCTACAATCTTTCGGAAAGTTCGATCGCCGACCAGAAGCTCTCCGACATCGGCCTGTCGCTGCCTGATCTCACGCTTTTCTATGGCGAGCATCGCGGCGACAAGCAGTTGCGTGCACTAATATCGGCGCAGGATGCCGGCATTTCGCCGGATGATGTCCTGGTCACCGCCGGTGCCGCGGGTGCGCTGTTCATCATCTCGACCTCGCTTTTGTCGGCCAATGACCATCTCGTCGTCATCAGGCCCAACTACGCCACCAACATCGAAACCCCAAGGGCGATCGGCTGCGCCATCAGCTTTGTCGACCTGGCCTTCGAGGAAGGCTTCGCCATTGATGTCGAGCGCGTCAAGGCGGCGATGCGGCCGGACACGAAGCTGATCAGCGTCACCTGCCCGCACAACCCGACCGGCACGATGATGAGCCGAGCTGAACTCGATGCCCTGGTGGCGCTTGCCGAAAGCAGCAACTGCCGTCTGCTGGTCGACGAGACCTATCGCGACCTTTCCTACGGCCGGCGGCTGCCGATTGCTGCCTCGCTGAGCCCGAAGGCGATCAGCGTCTCGTCATTGTCCAAGGCCTTCGGCATTCCCGGTATCCGCATCGGTTGGCTGATCACCAGGGACGCTGAGCTTCAGGAAAAATTCCTCGCCGCCAAGGAGCAGATCGGCATCTGCGGCAGCGTCATCGACGAAGGCATCGCCCGCGGCATGCTCGAACGCCGGGACGTCTTCCTGGCGACATTGCTGCCCGAAATGGCGGGGCGCCGCGACATCGTCCAGGCCTGGATCGACCGCGAACCGCTGGTCGACTGGGTGCGGCCCGAAGGCGGCGTCGTCGGCTTCCCGCGCATCGATATCGAAACCGGCTTCGACCTCGACCGGTTCTATACGGACCTGCTGGAAAACCATGGCACCTATGTCGGACCCGGCCACTGGTTCGAGATGGAGAAGCGCTTCTTCCGCGTCGGCTTTGGCTGGCCGACGGAAGCCGAATTGCGCGGCGGCCTTGATGCCATCTCCGCCGCGCTGCGGCAGTAACTACCGCGTGCCGGCGATGAAACGGGCTGAAAATTCCTTGATCCAGCACTGATTTTGACGCATATCCGCTGCGAACTGAGCTAAAAAGTTCCGCCAGCCGGACCAGCGCCCATCGTGGAAGTGCCCCGCCAGCTGACGTCACTGCAACGGGGCCTCTTAAATCATGACAGCAGAACAGATATCGCCGGACCAGCGCTATGCCGCGTTTCGCCATCGCTCCTTCCTGAGCTATTGGGCGGCGCGTTTCCTCACCACATTCGCCACCATGATCGTGTCTGTCGCGGTCGGCTGGCAGATGTACGATTTGACCCGCGACCCGCTCGATCTCGGCCTTGTCGGCATCGTCCAGTTCCTGCCGTCGCTGCTTCTGGTGCTGGTCACCGGCGTCGTCGCTGATCGCTTCGGCCGCCGCCTGATCATGGCGCTGGCGGTCGTGGTGGAGGCGATGTGCGCGCTGGCGCTGCTGTTCCTGACGCTGCGCGGCATCAGCGGGCCGCTGCCGATCTTCTGCGTGCTGGCCATGTTCGGCGTCGCCCGCGCCTTTTTCGGTCCGGCCTCCGCCTCGCTGTTCGCCAATCTGGTGCCGCCTCAGGATTTCGCCAACGCCATCGCCTGGAATTCATCGGCCTGGCAGACGGCGACCATCGTCGGCCCGGTAGCCGGCGGCCTGCTCTACGGCGTGTCGCCGGAAGCGGCCTACGGAACCGCGGCCGTCCTGATGCTCGTGTCCGGGCTGCTGATCTTCACCATCCCGAAGCCGTCGCAGCGCACCGAGTCGGACAAGCCGACGATGCAGCACCTGCTCGGCGGGTTCAGCTACATCTGGAGCGAGAAGATCGTGCTCGGCGCCATCTCGCTCGATCTGTTCGCCGTGCTCCTGTCCGGCGCCTCGGCGCTGCTGCCGGTCTATGCGCGCGACATCCTCCAGCTCGGCCCCTGGGGTCTCGGCCTGCTGCGATCGGCGCCCAGCATCGGCGCCATTTGCGTCGCCATCTGGCTGGCCGGGCATCCGCTCCGCAACCACGCGGGCATGATCATGCTGGCCGCCGCCGCCTCGTTCGGCGCCTTCACCGTGCTGTTCGGCCTTTCCACCATCACCTGGCTGTCGATCGTGGCGCTGGTCTTCCTTGGCGCCACCGATATGTTCAGCGTCTACATCAGGGAGACCCTGATCCAGCTGTGGACGCCCGACGAGGTGCGCGGCCGCGTCAACGCCGTCAACCAGGTCTTTGTCGGAGCCTCCAACGAGGTCGGCGAATTCCGCGCCGGCACGATGGCCGCACTGATCGGCACGGTGCCGGCCGTGGTGATCGGCGGCATCGGCGCCATCGCCGTCGCGGGCCTGTGGATGGTGCTGTTCCCGCAACTGCGCAAGGTGCGCCACCTCAACGGACGCAACTGATCTCTTACGGCTGACAGCCGACATGCCTCGCCTATACACAGGAGCTCCCATGATCACTTGCTACCTGAAATATGTCATCGACCCCTACAAGCTTGCCGAGTTCGAAGACTATGGCCGTCGCTGGATAGGCCTGGTCAACCGCCTCGGCGGAAACCATCACGGCTATTTCCTTCCGAGCGAGGGGGCTAACAATGTCGCTTTTGCCATGTTCAGCTTCCCGAGCCTCGCCGCCTACGAGGACTATCGCAAGCGTATGGCTGCCGACCCGGAATGCCAGGAAGTGTTTGAAATGGAAAAACGCAATCGCAGCATTCTCAGCTACGAGCGCAGCTTCCTGCGGCCGGTGCTCGAACCTTAAAAGGCGTCGCGTCGAAACAGATTCACGCGCCGCGCTTTAGATCTTTGTTTTATGCATGTCGTCTTCCCAACACAGAGGTCACTTTTGGGCGACATGCATTAGCTATCGCTCGGCTTGCCGAAAATCATCCGCAGGAACTCGTCCAGCCAGCGCTTGAGATGCATGTCCCAGATCAGCCGGCCGCCGAGATGGTCGCGGCCGGGCTGGGCGCCGGGCAATTCGAAGCGATGCGCGCCGCGCACCACCCAGCGCTGCATCATCACCCTGGTCAGTTCGCCGTGGAACTGGATGCCCCAGGCATTGTCGCCGTAGCGGAAGGCCTGGTTGGGATAGGTTTCGGCGGTCGCCAGCAGCGTCGCGTCCCTGGGCAGCGAAAAACCCTCGCGGTGGAACTGGTAGACCATCTCCGGCCAGTGCATCAGTTGCTTGCCGGCTTCGGTCGCCTTCAGGGGATACCAGCCGACCTCGACCAGCCCTTCACCGTGACCCTCGACCTTACCGCCGAGACAGTTGACCAGCATCTGCGCGCCGAGACAGATGCCGAGACATGGCCGGTTCTCCCTCAGCGGTATTTCCAGCCAGTTGGTCTCGCGGCGAACGAACTCGTCCTCGTCATTGGCGCTCATCGGGCCGCCGAACACCACCGTGCCGGCGTGGTCGTCCAGTGTTTCGGGCAAGGCGTCGCCAAGCGGCGGCCGGCGGATATCGAGATCGAACCCTTCTTCCAGCAACATGTGTCCGACACGTCCCGGGCTCGAACTCTCCTGATGCAGCACGATCAGGATCTTTGGCTTCGAACTCGTTTGGCGCGGCATGGGAAGCGAAGATCCTATTCGTCGCTCGATGTTCCGGTGGCGCCCGGCGCGTGCGCCGCCGCCTTGCGGCGCGCCTCGACGCGATCATGGCGTTCGACGCCGATCAGCTCGGCGACGCGCCAGACGGTGTTGTCCTCGAGCTCGTGCAACTCGCCGTCGGCATAGACGATTTCCCACATCAGGCCGATGAAGGCCTTGCGCGCATCGGCATCGAGATGGCGCTTCAGGACGCTGGTGAAGGCATAGAGATCGATCGCCTCATTGTCGGCCCGCTCGCCGGCGGCGGCAAGCGCTTCGAGTTCGGCGCCGCTGATCGAATAGCTCTCCGCCAGCACCGCCTTGAACCGCTCCCACTCGACATCCTGGCGCACGCCATCGGCATTCATCACATGGTAGAGCAGCGCCGAGGCGGCGATGCGCGGATCGTCCGTGCTGGCACGCGTGCCGGCACCGGCCGGCAAATCCCTGAGAAACGACAGAACGCGTTCAAACATAGATCCATACCCCAACGGCCTGACGGCCGGCCCAACTCAAAACAACCGAAACCGGCGCGGCGATTTTTCCGCTTCCTCGTCCGGATCGACGCCGGGATCGTCCGGCAACCGCGCAGGCTCCTCGGCCGGCTCGACACCCTCGGCATCGCTCGGCACCGCGGCGAAGGCCGCTGCCGTGATCGGCCTGACATGATCCTCGTGGCGCTCGGCATCCTTGCTCGACGACATGTCAGGGCCGGCATCATCGATCACCTCGATCGGCCTTTTTTCGCTCGTCGGCTTTGCCAATGCTTCGATGACCGGCGCCGCACCGGCTGGCATGTCATCATGGCTGTCGATCAACTGGCCAAGACGCTCCATCGGCGCGCGCCACTCGAAGGCATCGAGCCGGCCGGTGATCGGCGATACCGGCGCCCAGCGTTCCGATACCACGCCGTCTGCGACCCAGGCCGGATCGCGCGGCGCCCGCACCGCCCTGGACAGCAGCTGCCGCACCTTGCCCTGATCGCCGGTCTCGGCCTCCTCGATGTCTGCGAGCAGCAGATAGGCGCCCTCGCGGCGGTCCATCCGGATCGCCGCCTCGGCCTCGCGGCGGGCGGTCGAATAATCCTGCGCGTCGAGCGCGGCGCGCGCCACCGTCATCGAGGACTCGGCGTGGTTCTTCTTCATTTCCTGCAGCTTCTTCGCCCGGTTGAGGCGGTCGAGCACGGCGTCGCCCAGCCTTGCATGGGTATAGAGCTCGGCGACCTCCGGATGCGGCTCGGCCTTCCACGCCGCCTCGAGTATCTTCGAGCCCTTGCGCACATCGTTCTGCTTGAACAATGCGGCCGCGGCGGCAACGGCGGCGGGCGCGAAGTCCGGCCTGAGCTTGTTGGCCTCGATCGCCGCCGTCCTGGCGGCGGCGGGATCGCTGTCGGCAAGCGCCTGCGCCTTGGCGGTCAGCAGCACGGCGCGGCGGCGGTTGGCGGCATCGCGTTCGATCTGCCGTGTCGATTTCTGCGCGTCGACCAGTTTCAGGGCGCCGTCCCAGTCGCTGCGCGCGGTCAGCTCTTCCAGCGTCGATTCCGCCGCCCAGGCCAGCTGCGGCGCCATCACCGCGGCACGGCCGGCATAATGTCGGGCGGCGTTGCGGTCGCCGAGCCGTTCGGCTTCCAGATAAAGCCCGCGCAAGCCCAGCAGCCGCATCTCGGGATCGTCGAGCATGCTTTCGAACTTCTGCCGCGCGCCTTCATGATCACCTTCGAGCAGCGACGCCTGTGCTTCCAGCAGGTGGATCAGCGGCTCCTGGTCGGAACGGATCAGCTTAGCGGCTTCCTTGGTCTTCTTGCGGGCCAGCGCGCCATCACCGGCGCCGGCGGCAATCATGCCGGTCGACAGCGCCTGATAGCCACGGTCGCGGCGGCGGACACGGAAATAGCGCGAGATGGTGTAGGGACTGTTCCACAGCGACTTGAGCAGCCACCACAGGATCATCACCGCGGCGACCACGGCAACGACGGCCACCGCCGCCACCATTAGGCTGACCTGGTATTGATAGCCGTTGAAAGTGACGACCATGTCGCCCGGCCGGTCGGCCAGCCAGGCAAAGCCCAGCCCGAGCGCGAAAACGACGATGAGGAAGGCGAGCAGGCGGATCATTGTGTTGCCCTCATGCCTTCATCGCGCCCGAGATCAGCGCATCGACCTGGGTTTCGACCTCGATGCGTGCCTTCAGCTTGCCGGCAAAGTCGGCGCCAGCCGCCTTGGCGGCCTCGGGCAGCGTTTCATACTCGCTGAGTGCCTTGGCGTAGTCGCCCTGGTTGACCGCCGCCTCCACGCGCGCGACGGTTTCCGGTGCGCCGGCGCCTTCGACGGCGCCGATCGGCCTGACCTTGACCAGCGATTCGGCGCTCGACAGAAGACTCTGAACGAAGCCGGCATTCTCATCGACGGGCGTCGCGGCTGTGACCATGGCATTGGCGGCGGCATCAGCCTGCGATGCGATCTCGGCGCGGGTCGGAACGCCCTTTTCGGCATAGGGGCGCAGTGCCGCAAGCTGCGGCGCATCGGGCGAAATCGCTGCAAGGGTTTCGAGTTCGGCCGAAAACGGCCCGCCACGCTCCAGCGCCGCCTTCAAGGCGGACGCCGCGATGGCAAGCGCGATCTTCGGCTGTCCCGCCGCCGCCTCGACCTTGCCGGACAGCTGCGACACGGACTGCTCCAGCGCTGTCAGCCGGCCCTCCTGCGCCGTCGCCGCCTCGCCGGCCGACTTCACCAGCGCGTCGAGGCCTGCCAGTTTCTCGTTGAGCGGACCGAGATCGACCGGCGCCGAGCTGCCGGCCTTGCCGAGGGCGGCGACCGCCGTCTCGATCTGCGCGACCTTGTCGCCCAGTGCGGCGACCCCGGCCGCGTCGCCTGCTCCACCTTTCTCGACAGCCGATTTCAGCGCCGCCACATCGGCCTTGACCTGTTCAAGGCCCGAGGACAGCCCGACCATCTTCGCCGCTCCATCGCCGTTGCCGCCGGCGTCCTTCAAACCGGCGATTTCGGTCTTCAGCGAGGCGATGTCGCCGTTGACGCTATCGAGCGAGACGCCGGCACCGGAACCCGGCGCGCCGAGCAGGCCGGCAAATTGCAGCCCGCCGGCGCCGACCAGCGCGATGACGCCGCCGATGATGCCGGCGGCGACGCCGTTGAGGCCGCCGCGCTTTTCCGGTGGTGGCGCCATTTTCCCGTCCCGTGTCTCGGGTTTTGCCTTGTTGCCGTCGGTCTGCGTGCGCTTCACCGATGCGTCCTCGAAACTGTAGTCATAGGCTTTGGTCTTGCCGGCCGGCGCATCGGACGATCCGGGCTCGTCGGACGATCCGGGATAGGGGATCTCGGCCTCCCTAGCGGGCTTTGTCGCCGCTGCCGGCGGCTGCTCCGGTTCGGCCCGGGCGTCGGTATGCTCCCAGGGCTCGAGATCGGTCTGGTCGGCGTGTACCGGCTCTTCGGGAACCTCAGGCAACGAAGCGTTCGCTGCTTCCTCGGCCTTCGCCTCGTCTGTCCGGGCCTCCTGCCTGGCGGCGTCCTCGTCGGCGATGCGTGAGACGGCGCCCGGCTCGAGATCGATGGTCACCGGCTCGCGGCGGCTTTTCGAGTGTCGCATCTTCGGCGTCTTGACCATGCCTGGGCTCCGCACAATTCGCTTCGTCTCAACGCCTGGCGGCGCATGATGGTTCAGAAAGGGTCTAGCACATCACCAAGCGGTGAAAAGGGGCGGTGTGATGACGCGGCTCAGCGCGGCCCCTGCAAAAGCGCCAGCAATGCGTCCTCGTCAGGCTGTGCGGCGATGCGGATCCTTTCACTGGCGACACCGTCGAAGGCTGCGGCGATGCGAGTGGAAAGCGCAAAAACCCATGTTTTCTCGAAGAGTCCGCGCAGAGCGGGCCGTCTTGCCAGGATTTGCATCGCCGCCGCCGCCTTGGCTGAATAAAGCAACACCGCGTCGGCAGGTTGCCCGGACAGGCGTTCGAGGATGACTTCGTCCGGATAGCCCATTGTCAGCGTGTCATACGTCTCGACGGCGTGGACCCGAACGCCCGCCGTCACGAGCCTCTGTTCGAACGCCGGAAAACGCACGCGCCCGCAGAGATAGACAATCGTCTTTCCAGAAAAATCGGCGGCGAGCCTGTCGGCCAGCGCCTCCGCATCGCCCGGGCCTTCACTGACCGACAAAAACCCCGCTCGACGCGCCGCTTGCGCCGTCCTTTTGCCGACCGCATGGCAAGGCAAGGCGGCGAGCGTCGCGATGATTTCTTCCGGCGCATGGCGCACGGCATTGGCGCTGGTGACGGCCACCGCGACGGCATCGTCCAGGGTCAGTCCGGCGGCGGGCAACGCCTTTGTTTCGGTCAGGGGCAAAAGAACCGGCTTAAAGCCCGTCTCCTCAAGCCGATGCGCTGTGCGCGAAGCACCCGGTTCCGGCCTGGTCACCAGGACGCGAAGCATTTCAGAGCCAGCCGTCGAAGAACTTTTCGCCGGCCTTGGCGCGCACGCTCCGGGCCGCTTCACCGCCGATGCGGGCGGCGTCTTGCGCTGGCCCCTGCAGCTCGACCGTGTGCGACTGCATGCCGTCGGGCGAGATGATCAGCCCTGCGAACGACAGCTTTCCGGCCGCTATCGCCGCATAGCCGGCGATCGGCGTGCGGCAGGAGCCATCCAGCGCCGCCAGGAAGGCACGCTCGCAGGCCAGCGCCTGGCCGGTCGGCACATCATGGACGGCTGCCAGCATCTTTTCGACATCGCGGTCGCCGATACGGGTTTCGATGCCGATCGCGCCTTGCCCCGGCGCCGGCGGGAAGACATCGAGCGGTATCAGGTCGGTGACGACATGCTCGAGCCCAAGCCGCTTCAGCCCGGCATAGGCCAGGATCGTGCCGGCGGCGACGCCTTCTTCGAGCTTGCGCAGCCGCGTCTGCACATTGCCGCGGAACATCACCACGTCGAGATCCGGCCGCATCCGGCGGATCAGCGCTTGCCGCCGCAGCGACGACGACCCGACTCTCGCCCCGCGCGGCAGTTCGGCGATCGTCTTCGCCGCCTTGCCGACAAAGGCGTCGCGTGCATCCTCGCGCGGCAGGAAGGCCGAGAGTTCGAGACCGTCGGGCAGTTGCGTCGGCATGTCCTTCGACGAATGCACGGCGATGTCGATCCGGCCCGCCAGCAGCGCCTCCTCGATCTCCTTGGTGAACAGGCCTTTGCCGCCGGCTTCCGACAGCGGCCGGTCCTGGATGCGGTCGCCGCTGGTCGAGATGACGACCACCTCGAACGCCTCCGCCGGCATGCCATGCGCGGCCATCAGCCGCGCCTGTGCTTCACGCGCCTGTGCCAGCGCCAGCGGGCTGCCGCGTGTTCCGATTCTCAAGATTGTTTGCATGGCGCGCAGTCCGTGATACCCCCCCGGCAAGCGAGGCTTTTCCGGGGTTCTCCTAACGGGGAAAGCCCAATGATACAATCTTTAGGGACAGCGACGAATTGATCCGCGTGCTGGGCATAGAGACGAGTTGTGACGAGACCGCCGCCAGCGTGGTGGCCATCGACGGCGACGCCGCGCCAAAAATCCTGTCCAACATCGTGCTCAGCCAGATCGAGGAACATGCCGCGTTCGGCGGTGTCGTGCCGGAAATCGCCGCGCGTGCCCATGTCGAGGCGCTGGACGGCATCATCGAGGCAGCGCTTGCCGATTCGGGCACGGCGCTCGCCGATATCGACGCGATTGCCGCCACCGCCGGTCCCGGCCTGGTCGGCGGGCTGATCGTCGGGCTGATGACCGCCAAGGCAATCGCCGCGGCGGCGAACAAGCCGCTGATCGCCATCAACCACCTCGAAGGCCATGCGCTGACCGCAAGGCTGACCGACGGGCTCGACTTTCCCTATCTCTTGCTGCTGGTCTCCGGCGGCCATACGCAAATCGTCGCCGTGCGCGGCGTCGGCGACTACCAGCGCTGGGCAACGACCATCGACGACGCGCTCGGCGAAGCCTTCGACAAGACGGCCAAGATGCTCGGCCTGGCCTATCCCGGCGGACCGAATGTCGAGAAGGCGGCACAGGCCGGCAATGCCTCGCGCTTTGCCTTTCCGCGCCCGATGAAGGGCTCGGCCCAGCCCGACTTCTCCTTCTCCGGCCTCAAGACCGCCGTGCGCCAGGCGGCGAGCGCCATTGCGCCGCTGAGCGACCAGGACGTCGCCGACATCTGCGCTTCGTTCCAGGCAGCGGTGGCCGATGCGCTGGCCGACCGTGTCTCCCGCGCGTTGACGCGCTTTCGCGAGACATTTCCCGGCACGAAAAACCCGGCCCTCGTCGTTGCCGGTGGTGTCGCCGCCAACCGCACGATCAAGATCATGCTGGAGCGGCTCTGTGCCGAGACCGGCTTCACCTTCATTGCGCCACCGCTGAAGCTTTGCACCGACAATGCGGCGATGATCGCCTGGGCCGGCATCGAGCGGCTGCGCGCCGGCATGGCGCAGGAGAACGGCTTCGATTTCGTGCCGCGCTCGCGCTGGCCGCTGGACAGCATCTCGGCGCCGATGGTCGGCTCCGGCCGACGCGGAGCCAAGGCATGAACGAGCTGGCAAGCGGCAACGACACCGCGCCAACCGGCTGGCGCGTTGCCGTGCTCGGCGGCGGGGCCTGGGGCACTGCCTTGGCCTTGGCCATGCTGCGCGCCGGCCATTTCGTCCGCCTTTACGCGCGCGACCCGGAGACCGTCGCCGCGATCGACCGTGGCGAAAATCCACGCTATCTGCCGGGCATTGCGCTCCAGCCCGGCATCGTGGCGACGAGCAACATCCAGGCCGCGCTCGACGGTGCCGACTGCGTGCTGGCGGTGACGCCGGCCCAGTCGCTGCGGACTACGCTGGCGGCAGCGAAGGACCAGATGCCGGCCGGTGTCCCGCTGGTTCTGTGTGCCAAGGGCATCGAAAGCGAGACCGGCGCCTTGCTGTCGGCGATCGTCGAAGAAATCCTGCCGCTCAATCCGGTTGCCGCTCTGTCCGGTCCGAGCTTCGCCACCGACGTCGCCCGCGGCCTGCCGACGGCCGTTGTGGTCGCTGCCCGCGACGAGGCATTGGCCGCCGATCTCGCCGCCCGCTTTTCCGCCGAAAACCTGCGCTGCTATTCGAACGACGACCTGATCGGCGTCGAGATCGGCGGCGCCTTGAAGAACGTTTTCGCCATTGCCGCAGGTGCTGTCGCTGGCGCGGGTCTCGGGGCCAGCGCCCAGGCCGCCATGGTGACGCGCGGCTTTGTCGAATTGCGCCGCATCGGCGCTGCCTTCGGCGCCAGGCCCGAAACGCTGATGGGGCTTTCCGGCCTTGGCGACCTGCTGCTGACCTGCTCGTCCACCCAGTCGCGCAATTTCGCCTATGGCCTGGCGCTCGGCCAAGGCAAGCCGCTTGCCGGATTGCCGCTGGCCGAAGGCGTGCCGACGGCGGCGATCGCCGCCCGCATCGCAACCGAGCGCAGCATCGACGCGCCGATCATTGCCGCCGTCGCCGCCATACTGGACGGTGCCATCACCGTCCGGCAGGCTGTGACGGCCTTGATGACCCGGCCGCTGAAGACCGAAACCAACGATTGATCCCCACGACTGAACGATCAGGAGAAAAAAGATGCTGTTTGCTGTGATTTGCAAGGACAAGCCCGGAAGCCTGCAGGTGCGCCTCGACACGCGGCCCGATCATATCGCCTTTCTCGAAGGGTTGAACGGCGACAAGAAGCTGGCCTTCGCCGGTCCGTTCCTTGATGCCGAGGGCAAGCCCAATGGCAGCCTCGTGGTCGTTGAAGCGTCCGACCTGGCAGGGGCGCAGGCTCTTTCGGCCGCCGACCCCTACGCCAAGGCCGGGCTGTTCGAAAGCGTCGAAATCCGCCCGTGGAACTGGACGTTCAACAAGCCGGCGGCTAGTTAATCCCGGTCGCCGCGCGACTCCTAGGAGGAGAAAGACATGAACTACTGGCTGTTCAAATCCGAGCCATTCAAGTTCTCCTTCGAGATGCTGAAGGCCAAGGGCAAGGCCGGTACGCAATGGGACGGCGTGCGCAACTACGCCGCGCGCAACAACATGAAGGCCATGCAGATCGGCGATCTCGGCTTCTTCTACCATTCCAACGAAGGGCTGAACGTCGTCGGCATCGCTGAAGTCTGCGCGCTTGCCCATCCCGACACCACCTCGGACGATCCGCGCTGGGAATGCGTCGACATCCGCGCCGTAAGGGATGTGCCGAACCCGCCGACGCTGGAACAGGTCAAGGCCAATCCGAAGCTTGCCGACATGGCGCTGGTGCGGCTCGGCCGGCTTTCCGTGCAGCCGGTGACGCCGGCCGAGTGGAAGGAAGTCTGCCGCATGGGCGGCTTGACGCCGGCTCCGTGACGGCGCTGACGCCCAACAGCGCGAGGCAATTCATTCTCGACAACACGGCGCTGATGGCGCCGCCGCACGTGCCGGAGATCCTGCTTCATCTTGCCGACGAAGCGCATGATTTGTGGCAGCGGACCGAGGATGAGCTGGTCGAGATCGGCCTGCCACCGCCTTTCTGGGCCTTTGCCTGGGCCGGCGGCCAGGGCCTTGCCCGCCATGTCCTGGACAATCCCGGCACGGTGCGGGGCAAGCGCGTGCTCGACTTCGCTTCCGGCTCCGGCCTTGTCGCCATCGCTGCCGCCAAGGCAGGTGCCGCCAAGGTGATCGCAACCGACATCGATCCGTTCTGTGCCACCGCGATCCGGCTCAACAGCGAGATCAACGGTGTCGGGACCGAATTCCTCGGCACGGATTGCATCGGCACCGATGCAGGTTGGGACGTGGTCCTGGCCGGTGATGTTTTCTACGACAAATCTTTCGCGGACCGGCTGATGCCATGGTTCGCAACGCTGAAGGCCCGCGGCGCCGAGATCCTCGTCGGCGATCCCGGACGGTCGTATCTGCCGAAGGCAGGGCTGGAGCCGCTTTCTGTGTATGAAGTGGCCGTCACGCGGGCGCTGGAGGATGCGCTGGTCAAGCGCACGACGGTCTGGCGGTTCGCTTGACGCGATCGCCGAACAGGCGTTCCATCACATACAAATCAGAGGGGGAGCTCATGGATTTTTCAGCAGTGAACTGGCTGGCGGTAGTCGCTGCCGCGATCGCCGCGTGGCTGTTCGGCGCCGCTTGGTACATGGGCCTGAGCAAGCCGTGGCTGAAGGCCGCCAAGCTCGATCCGGCGACGATGAAAAAATCGCCGCTGCCCTTCGTCATCAGCTTCATCGCCGAACTGGTCATGGCCACCACATTGGCCCTGGTCGTCGGCGCGATGACCGGCGGCGAGCCGACATGGATCGCCGGACTAGTCTTTGGCTTTGTGCTCTGGCTGGGTTTCGTCGCCACGACGCTCTCGGTCAACCATCGCTACGAGAATTTCGGCTGGGACCTGACCCTCATCGACGGCGGCCACTGGCTCGGCGTGCTGCTGATCATCGGCGCCGTGATCGGCTGGTTCGGCGCGGCGGCAACCTGATCAAGAAGGGAGTAGGGCAGTAAGGCAGTAGGGGAATAGGGGGCAAACGGCACCGACTGCTATCCCTACTGCCCTACTGCCCTACTGCCCTACTGCCCTTTGTCCGTGGTCCGCGTCTTGGCGACTTCCTCGAGCATCCATTCGCGAAAGGCGACGATGCGCGGATCGTCGCCGGTATTTTCGGGATAGACCAGGAAGTAGGCGAACTCGGGCGCCACCCGCAGGCCGAGTTCGAAAGGCTGCACCAGCCTACCCAGGGAAAGGTCGTTCGCCACCATGGCGAAATCGGCGAGCGCAACGGCATTGCCGTCGAGCGCTGCCTGGACGGCATCCGTGGAGTTTCCGAAGACGACGGTCCGGCTGTCGTCGAAATCATTGATGCCGGCCGCCGCCATCCACATCCGCCAGTTCGGCCACGTCACGCCTTGCCGCGACCATTCGATATGCGCAAGCGTGTGATTGAAGAGGTCGCGCGGCTCACGCAGCGGCGGACCGGACGTCAAGAGGCTCGGGCTGCACACCGGAATGAGGATGTTGTCGAACAGCCGGTGGGTGCGAAGACCCGGATATTTGCCGGCGCCGAAACGGATGCCGACATCGATGTCATCGAGTTCGAAATCCCGCACTTCATAGGCAATGTCGAATCGCAATTCGATATCGGGGTGATGCTTGCGAAAATCGTCGACGCGTCGCATCAGCCATTTTGACGCGAACTGCGCGTCGAGCGTTACCTTCAAAAGGGCGGTGCCGCGCGCCAGCTTTTGCGCCCGCGAAACGGCCCGGCCAAGCAGGTCGAGCGCGTCGGCCGAGGCGTCGAACAGCACCGTCCCCGCCTCGGTGAGCCGGATGGTGCGGCTGGTGCGTGTGAACAGCACCAGCCCGAGTTGATCCTCGATTTCCTTGATCTGATGGCTGACGGCGGCCGGTGTCAGGCCGAGCTCGTCGGCGGCGCGGGTGAAATTGAGGTGCCGGGCCGCTGCTTCCAGCGTCCTCAAGGCACGAGTCCCGGGCAGAAGACGAGCCATCCTATCCTCAAATAAAACTTGATGATCCAGAGAAAACTACTCGTTTCTCGCAGGGATTTCAATCTGGCATGATCCCATCATCGACACATCATCAAGCCGGATTTGATATCCGGAGACAACGGATCATAACCATGTCCATCATCGTTTTGAATTCATCGACACCCCGCCCGGCCTGGCTGGCCGAAACCCTCGACTGGCTGCGCCACGCCCGGGTCGCGATACGCCTCGCCCGCCGCGACATTGCCTACCAGGACGTCGAGGATCTCTCCGATCGCCAACTGCGCGATATCGGCGGCGAGCGCCGTGACGTCGCTCGCGCAATGGACAGAGAACTTGGCCGGCTGGGCCTGCTCGACATCGGTTGGCAGAAACCTGGTCGTAGGGGAATAGGGGAATAGGGGAATAGGGGAATAGGGGAATAGGGGAATAGGAAAAACTAAGGCTGCGCCGAGACTGTCCCTACTCCCCTACTCCCCTACTCCCCTACTCCCCTACTACCCTACTACCCTACTATCTTACCACCCTCACCACCGTCCGATCCGACAGCAGCGGCAGCAGTCGCGCCATCGTACGAGCCGTGACAGCCACACAGCCTTGCGTCGGCGTGAAGCCGGGGCGCGCCAGATGGAAGAAGATGGCGCTGCCGCGCCCGCGCCGGCGCGGCGACAGGTTCCAGTCGAGCACAAGACAGGCGTCGTAGAGCCGGTCGTCGCGCCGCATGCGTTCGTGGCTGGCGCCATAGGGTATCTTGACGGGCCTGTTGTAGTTGCGGTCGTCAGGCACTTCGCACCAGCCCAGATCGGGCCCGATCGGCGTCATCGCCAGACGGGTCCTGCGGCCGCTGGAGAACTGATCTCCCCGGAAATACCCCGACAGTATCCGCATCGCGGCCAGCGGCGTGGCGCCATCGCCTTCGCGCTTGCCGGCCGAGATGCCACCGCGCCCCAACGCACAGGCAAACACCGTTTTCCCGGCCTGCAGCAGGCCCTGGCTTGGATGCCCAGGCCTGGCCCGCACGGTCAGCACACGCAGCCCTTTTCGCAAAATTGCGCCGGCTGCATTGCGATCGTGTTTTTTCTTGTATGATCGTGCCACGGAACAAATCACTGTGAACGGCTGTTGCGCCGGTCAGCTTCCGCATAAACAGGCAGCGGTCAACTGAATTTTCTTTTCAAAACAACGGATTGATCCATGACTTCACGCACCATACTGATCGTCGACGACGATGACGACCTGCGCGGCACACTGGTCGAGCAATTATCCCTTTACGAGGAATTCGACGTGCTGCAGGAATCGACTGCGGCAAAAGGTGTCGCCGCAGCGCGCGGCGGCCTCATCGATCTGCTCATCATGGACGTCGGGCTGCCCGACATGGATGGCCGCGAAGCGGTGAAGATCCTGCGCAAGGGCGGCTACAAGGCGCCCATCATCATGCTGACCGGCCACGACACCGATTCGGATACGATTCTTGGGCTCGAGGCCGGCGCCAACGACTATGTGACGAAGCCGTTCCGCTTTGCCGTGCTGCTGGCGCGCATTCGGGCGCAGCTGCGCCAGCACGAGCAGAGCGAGGACGCCACCTTCTCGGTCGGGCCCTATACTTTCAAGCCCAGCCAGAAACTGCTGCTTGACCCGCGCGGCGGCAAGGTGCGGCTGACGGAGAAGGAAGCCTCGATCATCAAATATCTTTATCGCGCCGACCAGAAGGTGGTGACGCGCGACGTGCTGCTCGAGGAAGTATGGGGCTACAATTCCGGTGTCACCACGCACACGCTGGAAACCCATGTCTACCGGCTCCGCCAGAAGATCGAGCGCGATCCTTCCAATGCGGAAATTCTTGTGACAGAAAGCGGCGGCTACAAGCTGGTTCCTTAAACATTTCATTATCCAATGAGCGGTCGGGCGGGGCCGCTTTCGGGTACGATCCAGTTGGAGGGTGGTTTGGATCGAACTCGCAGAGGAGGAGTCGGACTGTCGGTTCGGGGACATAGCTAGATGGCGCTGGATGACGACATCCGCGTCCTGTCCGCCGTGAGGCTCTTCGAGGGCTTCACACAGGAACAATTGCGCCTGCTCGCCTTTGGCGCCGAGAACACCAGGCTGATTGCCAACCACAAGCTTTATCGCGAGGACGACGAGGCCGATTCCGCCTATATCGTCGTCAGTGGGCGCATCGTGCTCTACCGGGAGCAGGGTGGTGAACGCATCCCGATTGGCACGGCAGGCCCCGGCACGATCCTGAGCGAACTGGCATTGATCGCCGACACCAATCGGTTGACCAGCGCCTCGGCCGAGATCGATTCGGAAGTGATGCGGCTCAGCCGCAAGATGTTCCGCCGCATCCTGGAGGAATATCCCGAGATCGCGGTCAAGCTCCACCAGCGCATTTCGGAGGAATTTCAGGCGATGATCCGCCGCATCGAGGAACTGGCGCCGCGCTTCTCCGGCTAAAGGCTGCCCGCCTGCGAAGCTGTTGTTTCGCGGCCAAAGGCGGAAGCGCGGCAGCGTTTTCAACGACATTGGCCGCGATGAACTGATCGTGGCGCACTGCGGCCGGAGCGGGAATCGCCAATGGCTCGTTCATCCGGACGCCCGGATCCAGAGGCAAGGGTCCGTTGACAGGCATGAGGTGAAATCCTAAAGCACCTCGAAGGCGGCCGGCACAGCAGGCGCCACCACCACCAGGCTCCTGGGGGGAGCGAGCCATGCCGTCAGGGCGGTACGAGACGATTATCTTGTATTCCCGCAATGACGCGTTCGGCGACGGATTAATCCGGATTCCGGCTTTGCGCGCCGCCAGAACGGCATTCCCCGATAGTTTCATCGTCTACGGAACCACCCGATCGTCGTCCCTTGAACATAGCCTCAATCGCCATGCCGGCCATTTGGTCGATGCGATCAATGTGCGGACGTCCCTGGCGTGCCTGATCGCCGGTCACTGCAACGGCAAGGGGCGGTTGGCCGTGGTCGATTTCCGCATCTCGGCGCGTTGGCTGCTTCAAGCCTCGGCATCACTGCTCGGCCGCGGCATCGCCTATGAGGCAAACTTTCCGGCTTTCGCCCTTTCCTGGCGCCTGGGCCAAAGGCCTGAAGCACGACCCGGGCACAATGCCTGGCGCTACCACCGTCTCATCGAACGCCTTGCCGGCAAGCGGCTGCCTTTCGATCATCGGCTGGAGCCTGGCCCGGCCGCACGAGCGGCGGCCAGGGGCCTTGCGCATGGCAAGCATGCTCCGTTGATCATTATCGCGGCGCACGGCAGCGCCAGCAAGCGCATGTCGGCGGATCAGGTTGCCGCGATCGCCGACGGCCTGATCGCCGACGGGGCGGACCTTCTCTATGTGAAAACCCCCGGCGATGGTCCCGATATGGCTGAACTGGCTCAGCGCGTACCGAAGCTGCGGCTTGTTGATTCCGCCGCGATCGAGGGTGTCGATATCGGCGACATCTTGCTGGCGCTCGGCGAGTTTGCCGATCTTTACATCGGCGCCGAAGGCGGTACCGCACATCTCATGGCAACCGTGATGACGCCGATGGTTATCCTCAGTGGCGGCGCCAACATGGCCCGTTGGAGGCCGCTTTCGAACTGCGTGGACGTGATCGAATCCCGTCTTGCAAGCCCGACCGGCCTGGTCGCCAATGTGCCTGCGTCGACAATCATCGAAGCGGCGCAACGGATGCTGGCGACGCGCCGCCGCGACCATCCCCATCTGCCGGATCTCGCTGGCCTGTCAGCCCAGCAATTCGCGACAACGACATGCATGAAGACTTGAGCGCGCCGTTTGAACTTGAATTCATTTGGTCGCGCTTCGAAGCGCGTTGAGATTCAGGTCGGCCATTTGCAGGCCAGCCTCACCTGAACATCGACGCCATGGTACAATGGGTTCGGTGGGGCGAAGCCACCGGCACAATGCAGGCGGAGTTCTCGGCGGCAGATCTGGCGGCTGTCGTACTTTGGTTCCAGTGGAGTTCCTCTCAGTCCTCAATGAGAATAGCAATGCCAGAGAAAAACGCGCTGAACACAAAGCATGGCGGCGAATGGATAATAGCCTGGCGCTTGGTCGTACTGGCGGCGACGGCGATTAATGTTGCGATGCTCTTAGCCGCGCTGTTCATCGCGCAAATTCGTGGCCTGGACGCTTGGATCTTTTATCGAGATCCATCTGCAGCCGCCGAAGTCGGCTTCTATACGGGGTGGATTTCGTCCCTGGGTGCTTCGCTATGGATCGGCACCGGCGCTGCGACCCTGTTTGCTGGCCTGCTCACGCATCGATGGGATTGCACGTTTCTCGGCGGCCTTACCCTGTTCTTGGGCCTCGATGACCTGTTGTTGATCCATGAGGACGTGCTGCCCATTGTAGGGATACCGGAGATCGTTCCGATGATTGTCTACGCCGCCGCCGGGTTGTTCTGGTTCTTTCGGCTGCGACGAAAGACATTCGACGGCACGATCGTCTTTGTGGCCGCAGGCTTCCTGCTCGCGATGTCAGCATCGATTGACCAGACCGGAGAGCTGTTTCCTACCCCTGGTTCTGCGGCCGCCATCGCCGAAGACGTCGTCAAAGAGCTTGGCATCTTCCTTTGGGCGGCAGGTGCCGTTGGGTACGCGGCGATGGTGACACGATTGGGCCGTCCGTGGGTGGATCCAGCCGACTCCACCTCTACCGACTGACTGCCGCAGGCCCCGCATCTTCGAGCAGGCTAGTCCAGATCGAACCGCGCGATCACAGGCACATGGTCCGACGGGCGCTCCCAGCCGCGCGCCGGACGCAGGATTTCGTAGCCGGAAAAGCTGGGCACCAGGTTTGGCGACGACCAGACGTGGTCGAGACGGCGGCCGCGATTGGACAGCTCCCAATCCTGCGCGCGATAGCTCCACCAGGTGTAGAGCTTCTGCTCATGCGGCACGTTGAGCCGCATCAGGTCGACCCAGTCGCCGGCGCGGCGCATCGCCTCGAAATTTTCCGTCTCGATCGGCGTGTGGCTGACCACGTTGAGCAATTGCTTGTGCGACCAGACGTCATGCTCGAGCGGGGCGATGTTGAGGTCGCCGACCAGCACCGAGCCGGACACCTCGTCATGTTCTGCCCGGATGGCATTCATCTCGGCAACGAAATCGAGCTTGTGCTTGAACTTCCTGTTGATGACGGGATCCGGTTCGTCGCCGCCCGCCGGGACGTAGAAATTGTGCAGCAGGATCGCCTTGCCGCCGGCCCGCACCCTCACCGAGAGGTGCCGGCTATCCTCGATTTCGCAAAAGCGTCGCTTTTCGACCAATTCGATCGGCCGCCGCGCCACGGTTGCTACGCCGTGGTAGCCCTTCTGGCCATGGAAGGCGATGTGTTCGTAGCCGAGCTTGCGGAAAGCCTTTTCGGGAAACAGGTCGTCGGGAACCTTGGTTTCCTGCAGGCACAGCACGTCGGGGGCCTGCTCCACGAGCAGGCGCTCGACGATCGGCATGCGCAGGCGAACGGAGTTGATGTTCCAGGTGGCGATGGAGAAGGGCATTGGCAATCCAGGACAGCGTGCGGCCGACCAGAACCGATGGGTTCCGGCGGGGAAGACGCCTTTTGACGGAGTCAGCCCGGGAAATTGCCAGCCGCGGGCCGCAAAGACAAGCCGGGCCACGCCCGACGAGGCGCGGCCCCGGTGCTTTCCACAGCTATAACAACTGGGTTAGCGCGCCTTGTTGGTGTTGAGCTCGCGGTTCGCCGTGTAGTCGATGGCGAAAGTATCCGGCGCGAAGCTGACGCCTTCCTTGGTGTTGAAGATCATCACCGTCGTATCCTTGCCCTGCGCGTCGGTGATCGTCCACTGCCGCAAATCGAAGGTTTTCGGATCGAACATCATGGTGATCTTCGAATTGCCGAACACCGATTTGTCGGCGAGCTGGATGGTGGTGAGGTCATCCTCCTGCTTGACGCTTTTGACGCGGTCGCCGGAGAGGTCGATCCTGGTGTCGAGCAGCAGCTTCAGAGGCGTCTTCGACAACGGATAGAGATCGGACGTGTTGAGCCTCTTGTTCAGGATGACCACCGACTGGCCGTCTGAAATCACCCGGAAATTCGAAGAGCCGTCATAGTTGAAGCGGATCTTGCCTGGCCGTTCAAGGAAGAACTTGCCGCCGGTCTGCTCGCCCTTGGGGCCGAACTGTACGAATTCGCCGCTCATCGATTTGACCGAGGAAAAGTGGTCGGCGATCTTCTGCGCAGCGGCCGGCACAGCCGCCTGCGCCGAAGCCAGCACCTGGAAGCCGGGCACCGCGTTGAAGGCTGCCGCCCCCGCAAACGCCAGGCCGAGGCCCAGCAACTGACGCCGGGAGGGAGCAAATGTGCTGAGCGCTGAAAGATCGTTTTTCATGTCGGTCACTCTCATCTGATTCCTGAGTTGTTCTGTGCTTGGACCCCCAGTTAGGCTGAAATTTGGCGGGTCGGGCGTCCCTTGGTCGCTTCAACGCCTTGAAAGGTTCAAGGTTGCCGGACCGGGATGTCACAAGGGTCAGGCTTTCCAGTCAGAACTTGTCGTCTTCGGTCGGCACCAGGATCTCTCGCTTGCCGGCATGGTTGGCCGGGCCGACGATACCTTCCTTCTCCATCTTCTCGATGATCGAGGCGGCGCGGTTGTAGCCGATGCCCAGCCGGCGCTGGATATAGCTGGTCGAGGCCTTGCCGTCGCGCAGCACCACGGAGACCGCCTGATCGTAAGGATCGTCGGAATCCTCGAAATTGCTGTTGCCGCCACCGGACCCACCCTTGCCCGACGGCTCGTCGTCGTCCTCGCCGTCATCCTCGGTGATGGCGTCGAGATATTCCGGCACGCCCTGCAGCTTCAGGTGCGCGACGATCTTCTCGACCTCTTCATCGGCGACGAACGGGCCGTGCACGCGCTGGATACGACCGCCGCCGGCCATGTAGAGCATGTCGCCCATGCCGAGCAGCTGCTCGGCGCCCTGCTCACCCAGAATGGTGCGGCTGTCGATCTTGGACGTCACCTGGAAGGAGATGCGGGTCGGGAAATTGGCCTTGATGGTGCCGGTGATGACGTCGACCGACGGCCGCTGCGTCGCCATGATGACATGGATGCCGGCGGCGCGCGCCATCTGCGCCAGGCGCTGCACGGCACCTTCGATGTCCTTGCCGGCGACCATCATCAGGTCGGCCATCTCATCGATGATGACGACGATATACGGCATCGGCTCGAGATCGAGGTTCTCGGTCTCGTAGATCGCCTCGCCGGTCTGGCGGTCGAAGCCGGTCTGCACGGTGCGCGAGATCTTCTCGCCCTTCTTGTCAGCCTGGCTGACGCGGGCGTTGAAGCCGTCGATGTTGCGCACGCCGACCTTGGACATCTTGCGGTAGCGGTCCTCCATCTCTCGCACGGTCCATTTCAGCGCCACCACCGCCTTCTTCGGATCGGTGACGACGGGCGTGAGCAGATGCGGGATGCCGTCATAGACAGAGAGTTCCAGCATTTTCGGATCGATCATGATCAGCCGGCAATCCTGCGGCGTCAGCCGGTAGAGCAGCGACAGGATCATGGTGTTGATGGCGACCGACTTGCCCGAGCCGGTGGTGCCGGCGACAAGCACGTGCGGCATCTTGGCGATGTCGACGATGACCGCCTCGCCATTGATGGTCTTGCCCAGCGCCAGCGCCAGCTTGGCCTTCGTCGTCTCGAAATCGCGGCTGGCCAGAATCTCTCTGAGATAGACGGTTTCGCGCTTGGCGTTCGGCAGTTCGATGCCGATGGCGTTGCGGCCTGGCACCACGGCGACGCGGCAGGCAATGGCGCTCATCGAGCGGGCGATGTCGTCGGACAGGCCGATGACGCGTGACGATTTGATGCCGGGCGCCGGTTCGAGCTCATAGAGGGTGACCACCGGGCCCGGACGGACGGCGATGATCTCGCCCTTGACGCCGAAATCCTCCAGCACGCCTTCGAGCAGGCGGGCGTTCTGTTCCAGCGCGTCCTTGGACAGGCTGGCGTCGCGCACCACGTTCTTCGGTTCGGAGAGGAAGTGCAGCGACGGCATTTCGAACTTTTCCGAGCCGATCAGCGATGTCTGCGCCTCGCGCTGCACACGGGCGCCGGGCACGGGGCGCGCCGCCGGTGCCTCGACGCGGGTGGCTGCGTCGGAGCGGAACGGCTGTACCTTGGCGGTCGACGCGCCGCGGCGTTGCACGACAGGTTCATCGTCGAAATCGGCATCCTCGCCCGCATTGTCGAAGCGGTCGTCGAAGATATCGGCATCGTCGGGGTCGAGCGAGGCGCTGCGGTCATTGACCATGGCGGCGAAGAATTCGGGTTCGACGCGGGCGCGGCCATCCTGGCTCATCCGCTGCTCGGCAAACTCCGCCGATTCGACCCGTTCGGCGGCGCGCCGCCAGGCTGTGGAGCGCTGCTCCATCTCCGGCTCGTACTCGTCCCGCTCCTGCCTGCGGCGCAAGGCACGGCGGTGCATCCACGCGCGCAGCGACAGCCACCAATGGGTGATGGCGCCGAGCGCCAGGATACCCTCGTCGCCTTCGTCCTCGTCATTGTCGAACAAAAGGTCGTCCTCGCGCGGATCGGCGGCGGGCTCGTCCTCCATGACGGCGAAGCCGTTCTTGCGTCCGATCAGCGCCGAGCCATGGGCAAAGAGCCACAGCGCGGGAGCGGACAGCAGGATGGCGATGATGCTGGCGATCAACCCGGTCGGATAGCCGCCGATGACGACGCCGGGGATCTTCAGCACCATGTCGCCAAACACACCGCCGAGGCCCGTGGGCAGCGGCCAGGTCTTGGGCGGCACAACGCAGCCGACCATCGCTGCGGCCAGCAGCGCGAAGCCGAACCAGGACAGCCCGCGCTTGGGCAGCCTGTCGACACCGCGCGCGGAAAACAGCAGGAAGCCCCAGATGACCGTCGGAACCAGGGCGGCGACGGCGGCGAGGCCGAAGAACTGCATGGCGAGGTCGGAGAACACGGCACCCGCATAGCCCATGGCGTTGGTGACGGTGTTGTTCGTCGCGTGGGAGAAACTCGGATCGGCGACATTCCAGGTGGCAAGGCTGGCAACGCCAAAGGCGGCCAGCGCGAACAGGCCGACGCCGACCAGCCGCCCGACCTGACGCCGCGCGAACGCCTGGATGCCGTGCCCCGTATCGGTCAGCGCGAGCGGTGCTGAAGCCCCTGAACGCATGCTCTTCCCCGTCTGTCATGGTCTCGCCGGGTGCGTGGCGCACTCCGGCAGATTCGGGTCTCAGACTATCGGTGGGAAGGTTAAGGGCGCATTAACTATAAGAGGTTGAGACGCTCAAACCTCATTACCGCCGGTTGAGCCGTATGAAGCAATGACGGACGAGGGAGCTTCCATCGAACGACACAATGGCGGGCTGCCGCCCCGCCATTGTCGTCTGGAACAAGGATCGGGCCTCGGCCCGATCGCGGCAAATCAGTTGGCGCCGCCGAGCGCCTGCACATTGGCGCAGAATTCCGCATACGGCTTGCTCATCGCCGCATCCTGGCATTCCTTCTTCATCGCTTCCTGCTTTTCCATCGGCATGGCCATGAAAGCTGTCTTGAAATCCGCCATCGGCTTCATGGTTTTCATGCCGGAATCCGTGAAGAACGGCGCCATGTTGTCGGGCTCATCCAGAGCACCGGCAAATGCCACGCCGCCGATCATGGAAAGAGCAAGCGCTCCGAGGCAGATGTTCTTGAGGTTCATGAGATGGTTTCCTTCCCTGTTGTTGGCACGAGCGTCAGAACGACGATCGCCTCCACTGTTCGGAACCAGAGCGGTCGTTGTTTCCTCAAAAAACCTGATCACCCGAACGTGATTGCGTGAAGCCGGGCATTGCCGGAACGGCTTGCCAAAAAAAGAGGCCCGGACATGATCCGGGCCTCAATGCGTGAACTCCTTTCGGGAGCGTCACGACGGGATGGGAGAATGCGGGGCGGCCGAGGCCGCCTCGCACAGGGCTTACGAGTGATAGGCCGCTTCGCCATGCGAGGTGAGGTCGAGGCCTTCGCGCTCTGCGTCGGCTGTCGGACGCAGGCCGATGATCAGGTCGACGATCTTGTAGAGGATGGCGCTGCCGATACCCGACCACAACAGGGTCACCAGGACACCCTTGGCCTGCGCCAGGAGTTGTGTGGCCGTGCCGGCATAGCCGGCAGCAAAGTCGGCCGTCGAATAGTCGACAATGCCGGCGCCACCGAGGGCAGGATTGACCAGGATGCCTGTGCCGAGCGCGCCGATGATGCCGCCAATGCAGTGGACGCCGAAGACATCAAGGCTGTCGTCGTAGTCGAACGCGTTCTTCACCACCGAGACGAAGAAGTAGCAGACGAAGGTCGCGACGATGCCGAGCACGATGGCGCCCATCGGGCCGGCAAAGCCGGCAGCAGGCGTGACGGCGACGAGGCCGGTCACCGCACCCGAAACAGCACCAAGCATGGAGGCTTTGCCGCGCAGCAGCGATTCAAGCACGATCCAGGTGACCGCCGCCGCCGCCGTGGCGACGAAGGTATTGATCATGGCCAGCACCGCATAGGCGTTCGCTTCAAGGTTCGAACCGGCGTTGAAGCCAAACCAGCCGACCCACAGCAGCGAAGCACCGACCATGGTCAGCGTCATCGAGTGCGGCGCCATGAGATCCTTCTTGTAGCCGCTGCGCTTGCCGATCATGAGCGCGCCGACGAGGCCGGCAATGCCCGCATTGATGTGAACGACCGTGCCGCCGGCGAAGTCGATGGCGCCGAAGCTGAAGATGAGGCCCGTCGGATCGCTATAAGCGCTCGGGCCGCCCCAGAACCAGACCATATGAGCGATCGGGAAGTAGATGAAAGTGACCCACAGGATGACGAAAAGGATCAAAGCGGAGAATTTGACGCGTTCGGCGAAGGCGCCGACGATCAGGGCCGGCGTGATGCAGGCGAAGGTCATCTGGAAGACGACGAACACCAGTTCAGGAATGGCGACACCCTTGGTGAAGGTCTCCGACAGGGTCGTCACATCGACGCCGGAGAGAAACATCTTGGAAAGGCCGCCGACGAAGGCGTTGCCCGGGGTGAAGGCGAGGCTGTAGCCGTAGAAAACCCAGATGATCATGACCACGCTGGTGATGGTGAAGACCTGCATCAGCACCGACAGCATGTTCTTGCTGCGAACCAGGCCGCCGTAGAAAAGCGCAAGACCGGGAACCGTCATCAACAGCACCAGAACGGTGGAAACCATCATCCACGTGGTGTCGCCCTTGTCGACGGTGAAAGCTGGCGCTGCTGCGGCCGCGGCGGGAGCCGCTTCCTGCGCGAATGCGGCGACCGTGCCCAATGCTCCGAGCGCGAACGAGCCGAGCAGCGCGGAGCGCGCCGCTGACTTCAAGGTGGAAGGAATATTCATTGAACTCTCCATTGGAATACGTGATCGCCGCTCAGAGCGCGTCGGTGTCTGTTTCGCCGGTGCGGATGCGCACCGCCTGATCGATGCCGAAAACGAAGATCTTGCCGTCGCCGATCTGGCCGGTCTTGGCGGCTGCGGTGATGGCTTCGACGGCCTTGTCGACCATGTCGGCACTGACCGCGACTTCGATCTTGATCTTCGGCAGGAAGCTGACCGCGTATTCCGCCCCGCGATAGATCTCCGTATGCCCTTTCTGACGCCCGTAGCCTTTGACTTCGGTGACGGTCAGGCCCTGGATGCCGACGGCGGTAAGCGCTTCGCGTACCTCGTCGAGCTTGAACGGCTTGATGATTGCCATCACGATTTTCATAAGGTTTCACCCTTCGCTGTTGCGGTCCCCCGCGTTTGCACACCTTCACCGATCCTAAAAAGCCGGAGAGTGCCCACGAGGATTCAAGCTCCGTGCCAAGTGCGGAAGCAGTGTGTTAACCCATTGTAAACAAAGAGATTGAGGAGCGTTCCGACGCAACCTGTTGATAGCTGCGGCGATGCATCTGCTTAAAAATTGGGCAAATTTTGAAAAATGCCTACTCTGCAGGCGATCGCTTGAGCCGGATCAGCCCTTCCTGCGCAACCGAGGCAATCAGCGTGCCGTCGCGGGCAAACAGCGACCCGCGCGTAAAGCCGCGCGACCCCTGTGTCGACGGGCTGTCCTGCGTATAGAGCATCCAGTCGTCGAGCGCATGGCTGCGATGGAACCACATGGCGTGGTCGAGGCTCGCCGCCTGGATATCGCGATCGAAAATGGCGCGGCCATGCGCGAAGGTCGATGTGTCGAGCAGCGTCATGTCGGAAAGATAGGCGAGCACCGCCGCCTGGATGGCGCGGTCCGCCGGCACCGGACCGGTGGTGCGGATCCAGATATTCTGCTTCGGCTCCAGCTTTTCGCGGCTGGTGTAATGCTTCAGCATCACCGGCTTCATCTCGATCGGCCGGTCGCGCTCCCAGTAGCGTTTGATGCCATCGGGCACCGCCTCGCCGAATTTGCCCAGCAATTCGCGTTGCGACAGCAATGTGTCCGGCCCCGGAACGTCCTGCGGCATCGGCACCTGGTGCTCGAGACCGACCTCGTCCTGCTGGAACGAGGCTTCGAGCGAAAAGATCGCCTGGCCGTGCTGGACCGCCACCACGCGCCGCGTGGTGAAGGAGCCGCCGTCGCGAATACGGTCGACCTCGTAGACGATCGGCACCTTGGTGTCGCCGGGCCGCATGAAATAGCCGTGCAGCGAATGCACGTACCGATCGGGATCCACTGTCCGCTGCGCCGCCACCAGCGCCTGGGCGATGGTCTGGCCGCCGAACACGCGCTGCCAGTCGAGCAAGGGGCTGCGACCACGATACAGATTGTGTTCCAGCTTCTCGAGGTCGAGAATGCCGAGAAGCTCGTCCATGGCTGCCGTCATATTTCGCGCCCTCACCGCAGAAGTGTTATGGCGGTTTCCGACAGGACGAACAGGCAGTCAAGGGTGCAGGACCCGGCGGCGCGCAGGAGCGAAGATGATGGAACGCAAGGCGGACACGAAAACCGGGGCAAACGTGAAAACAATATCTGGGCTCGATGTCCTGGTCGCCGGCGCCGGCTATGTCGGCCTGGCCGCCGCCGTGTCGCTGAAGCAGGCGCGACCGGGTCTCGCCATCGCTCTCGTCGATGCCGCACCTGCCGGCGCCTGGCAAAGGGATGGCCGCGCCTCGGCCATTGCCGCCGCCGCCTGCCGCATGCTTGACCAGCTCGGTGTGTGGGCCGAGATCGCGCCGCAGGCACAAGCCATCACCGAGATGATCATCACCGATTCGCGCACCGCCGATCCGGTGCGTCCGGTCTTCCTGACCTTCGACGGCGAAGTGGCGCCGGGCGAGCCTTTTGCGCATATGGTCGCCAACAAGGTGCTGAACGGCGCCTTGCGGGCCAGCGCCGAAAAGCTCGGCATCGACATCATCGAAGGCGTCGCCGTGCAGGGTTTCGAACCCAACGGCAGTGGTATCACCGTGCATCTTGCCGACGGCGCGACGCTGAAGGCCCGGCTGCTGGTCGCCGCCGACGGCGTCAACTCGAAGCTGCGCGACATGGCCGGCATCAAGACGGTGAAGTGGGAATATGGCCAGTCCGGCATCGTCTGCACCGTGGCGCATGAACGCCCGCACAATGGTCGCGCTGAAGAGCATTTCCTGCCGGCTGGCCCCTTCGCCACATTGCCGCTCAAGCCCGGTGAGGACGGCACCAACCGTTCGTCGATCGTCTGGGTCGAACGTACGCCCGATGCCGAGAAGCTGGTGGCCGGTGACGATCTCCTCTTCGAACACGAGCTCGAGCAGCGTTTTGGCCTGAAGCTTGGCGAGATCCGCGTTGCCGATAAGCCGCGCGCCTGGCCGCTCGGCTTGACCATTGCGCGTGCCTTCGTCGCACCCCGCATCGCGCTCGCCGGCGATGCCGCCCACGGCATCCACCCGATCGCCGGCCAGGGCCTCAATCTCGGCTTCAAGGATGTCGCAGCCCTTGCCGAGGTGATTGTCGAGGCCGACCGGCTCGGCCAGGATATCGGCGCGCTCGACGTGCTCGAGCGCTACCAGCAGTGGCGCCGCTTCGACACGGTGCAGATGGGTGTCACCACCGACGCGCTGAACCGGCTGTTTTCCAACGATATCGGCCCGCTGCGCACCGTCCGCGACATCGGCCTCGGCCTCGTCGAACGCATGCCGCGCCTGAAGGAATTCTTCATCCGCCAGGCGTCGGGACTGTCCGCCGGCACGCCAAGACTGTTGAAGGGCGAGGCGATTTGAGCCGCCGCCAGCATCCCCAACGTCGTCATCCTTGGGCGTAGCGACGCGAAGCGGAGCGAAGACCCAAGGATCCATGCCGCGACCTTGGCTGAAGAATGCAGCGGAGCAGAATTCTGCACCGTGGTGACGCGTTTGAGTCGCGGCATGGATCCCGGGGTCTGCGCCGCGTCGCTTCGCTCCTTGCTCCGCCCCAGGATGACGAAAGCGATGGGCGTTTCCGCCAATCGCCAAGGTATGCGATCAATTGACCTCAAAACCCAGCTTTTGCCGCAGCCGCAATATCCTCTGGTCGGATATTTCGAGGCGTTTCTCGCCGCCCTGGGCGGCGCGGTTGACCATCTGCAGCAGATCGTTTCGCTCGGCGACATCCAGACGCTCGCGCAGGAACGGCGCCAGCTTGTCGATGACGATTGTGGTGTCGTCGATCTGTGACGCCGCCCATTTGGCGTAGACCACCGCTTCGTCCGTTTTCTTCTTGTCGGCGATCTCGGAAATCACGGCGCGGATGACGGCCTCGCGCTGCGGCAGTATGGGCCCATCCTCGGAGACGATCGATGTGATCAGCGTAGCTGCCGCTACGACCGGATCATCGATCGCCGTCAGCGGCGACAGCGCCGCCTGCTTGCGCAGCTTCTTGCGGCGGATGTTGCCCTGTACGCGCCCGACAACGTCCGCAACCTCACGAGCCGCGTCGTTCATCGCCTTCATCCGGTACCACCAGAACGCTGCCGCGCCCATCACGCCAAGGATAGCAATCAGGAAAGGCATGTCGAAATCCCCAAGAACCCCGGCGACGATAGGAGAACTCTCGCCTTGCTTCAACACGCAAAAGTTGCGCACGAAATGAACCAGGACGATCGTTCAGTCGAATGTCTTGGTTTCCGCGTGGCTGTAGCACATGGCGGGGGCTATGACCCCGGCACATCGTAGATCGCCCGCACCTCGATAGTGCCTATTTCGGCCAGCGGGATCTCGCCAGCGATCTCCAGCGCCTGGTCGAGATTGTCCGCCTCGATCATGACGAAGCCGAGCAACTGCTCCTTGGTTTCGGCGAACGGGCCGTCGGTGATCAGCCGCTTGCCCTGGCGTCGCCGCAGCGTCTTCGACGTCTTCACCGATTGGAGCGCCTGTGCGACGATCAGCATCCCACGCTGATCCAATGAGCGGTCATGAGCCATCGAATCGGCATCGAGCTTGGCCAGACGCTCCGGCGTCATGGCATGGAGGTCGTTTTCCTCGCCATAGACCAGACAGACATATTTCATTTCCAGCTCCCTTGCTGTGACGAACCATAGGCGATCACGGTATCGGTTGAGTCCTTGCCGGCAGCAACATGGTCGAGAAGGCTGACCGCAATGCCGATAATGGCAATTGCCGCAAGCAGCCGGCCGAAGCCGGAGGGCGGCACATGCAGCGGGTCGCGTTCCCCTAGATCAGCCCTTCGGCCGGTGCTTGTCCAATGGGCAGAAAACAGATTGTTCATCCGAACCTCCATCCGCCACGAGAATCCGTGGTCCCCGCAGGACGGTCGGGGCCGATGCAAGTCGACATTTTTCCACGCACATTTTTTCAAAAAAAGATTCGGCGCGGTCCGCCGGCGTTGCATGCGCGCGCAAACAGCGCGGTGGCCTTCCCTCGCGCCCGCGCTATAGTTGGGAGGAACGCCGCCTGGCCGGCGCCACCGCTGTAACAAGGAGGAATTCATGGACCGCACCGCAAACGCCATCTGGAAAGGCGATCTGAAAGGGGGCACAGGCACGCTCGACACCCAGAGCGGGACCCTGAAAGGCACGCCCTATTCGTTCAAGGCACGCTTCGAGGACGAAAGCGGCAAATCCGGCACCAATCCGGAAGAACTGATCGCCGCCGCGCACGCCGGCTGCTTTGCCATGCAGTTTTCGCATTTCCTGGCCGAGAACGGCACCCCCGCCGCCGAACTCGACGCCAAGGCCGTGGTGACGCTGGTTCCCGGCACGGGGATCACCGGGAGCGCACTCACCGTGGTCGGCAAGGTGCCTGGCATCGATGCGGCGAAATTTGGGGAGTTGGCTGAAAAGGCCAAGGCCGGATGCCCGGTCTCGAAGGCGCTCGGCGCCATAAACGTATCGCTTGATGCCCGGCTCGGCTGAAAGCGCTGCATCCGTGTAAAGACCCGGCGCGAACGCCAGGCGCGCGCCGGCCTATGCTCCCAGCGCGTCCAGGCGAGCACGCAGTGCGGCGACTTCCTGCTCCAGTGCCTCCAACCGCGCCTCCAGGTCGGAAGCAGGCAGGGCCGATGCACTTCGCTGCACCGAAAGGGCGGCAACGTCCACCGGGCCGCTCAGCAGATGCACGTAGCGGTCCTCGCGCTGGCCCGGTCCTCGCGGGATTTCCTCGATGAGTGGCGGCCGACGTCCGATCAGCATGTCGAGTTCGGCGCGCAGATCTTCGATCGACGAAAACCGTGCCATGCGCTCGGTGCGCGCCGACAATTCATGGGCCGTCTGCGGCCCGCGCAGCAACAGCAGGCCGATCAAAGCGGTCTGCGGCGTGGTCAGCGAGAAGCGCTGCGCCATCTGATGCTCGTAGCGCTCGACACGCGAACCGAACATCTGCCTCACCAGCCCCTTTTGTTCGAGCAGCTTCAGCCCCCGATGCACCTCGGTCTGCTCCAGCGCCATCACCGGCTCGCGCGCCGTCTTCTGGTTGGCGGCGGCCAGTGCTGCGTTGAGCGTCAGCGGATAGACATCCGGCGTCAGCTCCTTCTTCTCGATCAGGCAGCCGAGTATGCGCGCTTCGACGGGGGAGAGAGTGGGAAGGTCATCGCTCATTGGATTTGCTTTCGCCGGCAACCGACCGCCAGCCTAAACCCTTCTCTCCACCATCATCTTCTTGATCTCGGCGATCGCCTTGGCCGGGTTGAGGCCCTTGGGGCAGGTCTGCGCGCAGTTCATGATGGTGTGGCAGCGATAGAGCCGGAACGGATCTTCGAGGTTGTCGAGCCGCTCGCCGGTGGCCTCGTCGCGGCTATCGATCAGCCAGCGATAGGCCTGCAAGAGCGTTGCCGGGCCGAGATAGCGGTCGCCGTTCCACCAATAGCTCGGGCACGAGGTCGAGCAGCAGGCGCACAATATGCATTCGTAGAGCCCGTCGAGCTTCTCGCGGTCCTCATGGCTCTGCAGCCACTCCTTGGCCGGCTCCGGCGATACCGTCTTCAGCCAGGGCTGGATCGACGCGTGCTGGGCGTAGAAATTGGTGAGGTCCGGCACAAGGTCTTTGACCACCTGCATATGCGGCAGCGGGTAGACTTTTACCGCGCCGGAAATGTCGTCGCAGCCCTTGGTGCAGGCCAGCGTGTTGGAACCGTCGATGTTCATGGCGCAGGAGCCGCAAATGCCTTCGCGGCAGGAACGCCGCAAGGTCAGTGTCGGGTCGATCTTGTTCTTGATCCACAGCAGCGCGTCGAGCACCATCGGCCCGCAATCGTCCATGTCGACGAAATAGGTGTCGATGCGCGGGTTCTCGTCATCGTCCGGCGACCAGCGGTAGATGCGGTACTCCCGCAGATTGGTGGCGCCCTCGGGCTTGGGCCAGGTCTTGCCCGGCTTGATCTGCGAATTCTTCGGGAGCGTGAGTTCAACCATGTTCGATCCTCAATACACTCTGGCCTTGGGCGCGATCTTGGCGAGGCTGATGCCGCCGTCCTTTTCAGCCAGCTGCGGTTCGGTGTGCACCGGCCGGTAGGAGAGGGCCACCTTGCCGTCTTCGCTCAGCCTGGCCAGCGTATGCTTGCGCCAGACCGCGTCGTCGCGCGCCGAAAAGTCCTCGCGTGCGTGCGCGCCACGGCTCTCCTTGCGCGCCTCGGCGCTGTAGACCGTGGTGATGGCATTGGCCATCAGATTTTCCAGCTCCAGCGTCTCGACCAGATCGGAGTTCCAGATCATCGAGCGGTCGGACACTTTGATGTCCTTCAACTCGCCCCAGATCTGCGAAACCCGCTTGCAGCCGCTTTCGAGGGACTCCTGCGTGCGGAATACGGCCGCGTCTTCCTGCATCGCCTTCTGCATCTTTTCACGCAGCACCGCCGTCGGCGTCGAGCCATTGGCGTGGCGCAGCCGGTCGAAGCGGTCCATGATCTTTTCGACCGAGGCTTCGTTGGGCGAAGGGATCGCCGACTTGCGGTCGATGACCTGGCCGGCGCGGATCGCGGCCGCGCGGCCGAACACCACAAGATCGATCAGCGAATTCGAACCGAGCCGATTGGCACCATGCACGGAGGCGCAGCCGGCTTCGCCGACAGCCATCAACCCGGGCGACACCTGGTCTGGATTGAGCGCCGTCGGATTGAGCACCTCGCCCCAGTAATTGGTCGGCACGCCGCCCATATTGTAGTGGACCGTGGGCAGCACCGGGATCGGCTCCTTGGTCAGGTCGACACCGGCAAAGATCTTGGCCGATTCCGAAATGCCCGGCAGCCGCTCATGCAGGACGGCGGGATCGAGATGGTCGAGATGCAGGAAGATGTGGTCCTTGTTCTTGCCGACGCCGCGACCCTCGCGGATCTCCAGCGTCATGCAGCGCGAGACGACGTCGCGCGAGGCAAGGTCCTTGGCTGACGGCGCATAGCGCTCCATGAAGCGCTCGCCTTCGGAATTGACGAGATAGCCGCCCTCGCCGCGCGCACCCTCGGTGATCAGGCAGCCGGCGCCATAGATGCCGGTCGGGTGGAATTGCACGAACTCCATGTCCTGCAGCGGAAAGCCGGCACGCGCTGCCATGCCGCCGCCGTCGCCGGTGCAGGTGTGTGCCGAGGTGGCCGAGAAATAGGTGCGGCCATAGCCGCCGGTCGCCAGCACCACCATCTTGGCGGAGAAACGGTGGATGGTGCCGTCATCCAGGTTCCAGGCAAGAACGCCGGTGCAGGTGCCGTCCGGCTCCATGATCAGGTCGAGCGCGAAATACTCGATGAAGAACTGCGCGTTGTTCTTCAGCGACTGGCCGTAAAGCGTGTGCAGGATGGCATGGCCGGTGCGGTCGGCGGCGGCACAGGTGCGCTGCACCGGCGGGCCTTCGCCATAGTTCATCATGTGGCCGCCGAACGGCCGCTGGTAGATCTTGCCCTCTTCGGTGCGCGAAAACGGCACGCCGTAATGTTCGAGCTCGTAGACCGCGGCCGGCGCTTCGCGCACCAGATATTCCATGGCGTCGACATCGCCCAGCCAGTCCGAGCCCTTGACGGTGTCGTACATGTGCCACTGCCAGGAATCGGGACCCATGTTGGACAGCGAGGCGGCAATGCCGCCTTGCGCCGCCACCGTGTGCGAGCGGGTCGGGAACACCTTGCTGATGCAGGCGGTGCGCAGGCCCTGTTCGGCCATGCCGAGCGTGGCGCGCAGGCCGGCGCCGCCGGCGCCAACGACCACCACGTCGAACTTGTGGTCGACAAAGGTATAGCCTGCCGTGTTGGCTTGTTTCGCGTCCTTGGCCAACTCAGCCTCCGAATGCCAGCTTGAGCAGGGCGAAGATCGAGGCGACGCCGACCGCTATGGTGAAAAATGTATTGAGCGCGATCAGCGCCAGCTTCATGCCTTCGCCATGCACGTAATCCTCGATGATCGCCTGCATGCCGAGCCGCATATGGGTAAGCCCGGAAATGAGCACCAGGGCCATCACTAGCGCCACGAACGGGTTGGCAAGAGCTGCCCGCACATGTGCGTAGTCGGCGCCGTTGAGCGCGATCAGGAAGCCGACGAAGAACAGGATCAGCGGGATGTTGGCGATCGCGGTCAGGCGCTGGCGCCAGAAATGTCCGGTGCCCTCGCGGGCGGAGCCGAGGCCGCGGACCTTCGCCAGCGGCGTGCGCATGTCGGTGTTTTTGCCGCTCATGATCAGGCTCCCCGCGCTATGGTGCCGGCGATCCAGATCAGCAGCGTGAGCAGGATCGAGCCGGCCAGCGTCGCCCAGGCGATCTTCGAGGCGGTATGCTTCTCCAGACCCGCGCCGGTGTCCCAGACCAGATGGCGCACGCCACCCAGCATATGGTGCATCAGCGCCCAGGTGTAGCCGAACAGGATGAGCCGGCCGAGCCAGGTGCCGAAGGCCCAATTGGCCCAATCGAAAGTCGCCTGCGAGCTTGCCGCCGCCATCAGCCACAGGGCGACCAGCAGCGTGCCGAAATACAGCGCGCCACCGGTGATGCGGTGAATGATCGACATCGTCATGGTGATCGGCGGCCGGTACACGGTGAGGTGCGGCGAAATCGGCCGTTCACGTCTGACAAATTCGCGGGTGGCTGGTGATTTGCTCATGGCTCCCCCAGTTCGGCGTCTCTCTGGAGCCTCAGGTGGAAATGCGGCATTGCCGCTTCCGGTTGCGACTTCGGACAGCCGGTTTCTAATGCTCTTTTTGCACCGCGTCAAAGCCAGAAAACCGTTTCGAAAACGTAATTTAGTCTGACTAAAAGGCCGGCTTGGGCTTCAATCGATTAGGCCGGGAGGCCCGAAGCCGGCTCGATATCGCTGCAGTGCAACATGTCTGACCCAAGGGCCCAGCGGTGTTGAGATTGGCGTCAGCGTTTGCAGGTCTGCGGCGTCGACCCCTTCTTCATCACCAACGCCTCGCGTCCGTCGATCACGATTGCGTCATGCGTGACCGCCTGGTAGCGGCTGCTCTGGTTGGCGGGCGACGCCGCAAACTCCTCGGTCGCGCCGTCGGACCCGACCACACGCAACGATGTACCGAGATTTTGGATAGAAATCATACCGTTGTTGCCGCATCTGTAGGTGGCCGCGCCTATGCCGGACCGAGGCGCGGTAAGGTCGGTGATGATCTTGGTTGCAGCTGCCGGAGGCGCCGCGGCTGCGACGGACTGCTGAGCCGGTGCAGGTGAGACGACCACGGTATTGGCCGCCTTCGGCGCGCTGTCCTGCGGCACACAGCCAGCGGCGATCCCGAGCAACGGGAAAACGGACACCCAATTCGGCCGGCGTAGCGCCATATGCTGTCCTCCCGCGCGGCAAACCAGCCGCGATGCTTTGCCAAGATCAAGGTCATCCCGACGCCGAGACGGACACCAGCCGCGATGGTGCGGCCGAGCATGGCCGAATGATGGCCAACGGGTTTTCCATCCAGTCGGATATTAACGGATATTAACCATGTTTACCGAGACATTGCCGCCAAACGCACCGGCCTCTTAACAAAGGTTAAGAAAACGTTAATTTCTGATTCGAGGAGGCTTTCCCTCAAGACACGGAGGACGCCATGCGTTCGAATTCGGGCAGATCGCGCCTTGCGGCGCTCATCGTGACGGCGTCGGCCGTCGGCCTTGCAGCGCCAGCGCTTGCAGGCGCGCGGCATCAGGATCGCGTCTACGCCGATTCCTTCGGCAACCTCGTCGTCGACAGCGCCGCTGGCTACAAGCGCATCATCGTCGGCGAAGGCAGGCTGGCCAAGCAGCTTTCCGACTACACCAGCGCCGGCCAGCCCAAGGTGATCTACGAGAACGAAGCCGACGAAATCAGCGGATACAGCGATTGCTACCGGCCGCCGGTGCTGGTGAAGGGCCGCTCCTATATGTACGGTCTCTCCGACGGCGAGATGCCCGAGCTCAGCCCCTGCCGCTAGACTCTTTGTCTGGACGCAATTCCCAAGGGAAGGCGCCATGCGCTTTTCCCGGGAAAACCGTTTCACACTTTTCCTGAAATTGCTCTGGCTTCCATTCCGGCTGACGACCAATTGCCGGCAGGCCCGGCGGAGACGCGCACGCAATCGCGCCCGGCATTCTTCGCCTGATAGAGCGCCTGGTCGGCGCGCCGCATCAGATCGGCAAAGTCTTCGCTCGGATGAAGTTCGGCGACGCCGAAGCTCGCGGTGCAGCGGTTGTCAGCCGGCAGCCCGTCGATGGGCAGCCCGCCAAAGGCGCTGCGCGTGCCCTCGGCGAACAGCCGGGCCGCGGCAAGGTTGGTTCCCGGCAGGATGATGGCGAACTCCTCGCCGCCGATGCGGCCGGCAACGTGATGCGCGGCGGCGGCTTCGCGCAGGAAGCCTGCAAAAATCTCGATCACCCGGTCGCCTGACGCATGGCCGAAACTGTCGTTGACGCTCTTGAAATGATCGAGGTCGGCAATGACCAGCGCGACCGGCACGCCTTGCCGCATCGCGCCAAGCACCGCCAGCTCGGCATGGCGGGTGAAGCCGCCGCGGTTGAGCAGGCGCGAAAGCGTGTCCGTCTCCGACTTCGACGTCACTTCGGCAAGCACGTCGCGAACCAGGATGGCCAGCATCAGCAGCGCCAGCGCCAGCGCAAAGACAGTGCCGAGCGATTGCGACACCAGCGCGTAGTTGCTTTGCAGATAGGCCTGCGGATTGGCGCCCCAGCCGCCGAGCGCATGCGCGATGAACGGCTTGGAGGCAAACTGGAGGCCGCTCGCCGCCAGCACGGCCATCAATATGCGATCGAGACGGGCAAGCTTTTGCCTCGATGACCAGACGATGGCCAGCCCGACGAACTGCATGACCGCATAGGGAAGCTGGTAAGCCATGATGCGGATGAGCGACTGGCGAGGCAGGTCCTGCACGAAATACACGGCTATGGTGGTGGCCAACAGGAAAAACAGCATCGGCTTCCAGGGCGGCGCCACGCCGTATTTGCGGGCAAGCCCGCCATTGAACGCAAGCGTGGCGCCAAGGAAGACCGCGAAGGCGGCAACGACCGGGAGCCGCGCGTCGGCAAAAGCGGGAATGGAGAATTCGATGGCCGAATAGGCCATGCCCAGCAGATAGCCAAATGCCAGCCAGCGCGCCGGCGCCCGGCCGACATCGTGGAAGGCGACCGCCATGAAGGATGCCGCCAGCAGGCCGGCAACCGACAGATTGATCAACAGGATGAAGTTGGCGCCGCTCATGTTCTCCCGCACCCGCGCCGACAGCTAATCATCGACGGGCGAAGAAGACGTTAACGCCGTCCCGGCCGGACAGATTCAGCCGGTCTTGAGCGGCTCCGGCAGGAACGCCGTTTCCGGCCGCTCATAGGACAGGCGTACACTGTCGCGGCCGTTCTTCTTGGCTTTGTAGAGCGCATCGTCGGCACGGCGCATCAGCGGCTCCAGCGCCTCGCCACCGCTGCGGGCCGCCACGCCGAAGCTTGCCGTCACCTTCGTTCCCTGGGGAAGCCCGTCGACATGGCCGGCCGAATAGACGGTGCGCACCGCTTCGGCGAACAGCCGCGCCGCCGCAAGATCGCTGAGGGGCAGCAGCACCGCGAATTCCTCGCCGCCGATACGCCCGGCAACACCGCGCGCGCCGGCCGCCGACCGAAGCTTGGCGGCGAAGTCGGCGATCACCCGATCGCCCGCCCCATGCCCATGCACATCGTTGAGCGCCTTGAAATGATCGAGGTCGGCCAGCACTAGCGCGACCGGGAACCGGGCCGAGGCGCAGTGCTGCAAGAGCAGCATGCCTCGCTCCTCGAAGCCACGCCGGTTGAGCAGGCCCGACAGGGGGTCGGTATAGGTCTCGGTCTTCAATGCCTTCAACACGTCGAGTGCCGCGGCGGAAAACAGGCACAGCGCGATGAGCAGCGAGAGCAGAGCGTGCGACAGCAGCGCCGTCGTCCAGTAGGACGAGCCATAGAACCCGTCATAGCTGGCGAAGGGCCCATGCGCGATGACGACGGCAAGGGTGCGCACGAAGAAATTGACGCCCGACAGCAGCGACAGCACGAACAGGATTTTTTCGGTCGGGCCGTTGTTGCGTACCGGGCGCAGTTCGGCGGCAACCAGAAGGCTGATGCCGCCGAATGCGAAATTCATCGCCAGGATGCGCCAGGTGAGATCCGGCGCGACGAACAGGAACCAGCATAACGACGCCAGGCCGCCGCCCGCCAACACGGCGATTCCCACAGAGGGCACCTTGCGGCCATAACGGTGGATGACGGCGCTGGACAGGCAGCAGGCAGCGATGGTGAAGCAGATGTTCGACGTAAGCTTGGTCAGCGGCATCCCGATGGGCAAGGTGAAATACTGGAGCAGGAAGCCAGCCGCCGAGAGACTGTAGCTGATCGCCAGAACGGCCAGATAGGGGCGGTGGCGCTGATAGGACCATAGCACAAGGAACGCCGCGCCGAGCGCCAGCGCGATCGTCGGGTTGAGCAGCGCAATGAGCAGACCCGTGTCCAACCGACTGTGACTTCCCCTGGCTTACGTCAGGGAAGAGCTTAGAGGGCAAGCCCAAACAAGCGGTTAAGCCATGCGGCAAGCAGGACCGCCGCCTCAAAATAATGTCAGGGAACCGCAGTCCCCAGTCAGCGTTCCTCCGTTCACAATCTGGAGCGACCCATGGCCGACACGATCACACTGACCGACCACGATGCGATCCGCTCATGGGCTGCCGGGCGCGCCGGCTTTCCCGCAATCGTCGACATATCGCCGGAGGCGGGGACGCAGCCCATGTTGAGGCTGGTCTTCGGCCAGCACGCCTATCAGGATCAGGACCAGCCTGAACGGCCGCTCAATGCGGGAGGCTATGAACTCGTCGAATGGGACGAATGGTTCAAGCTCTTCGAGGAACAACAGCTTGCGCTTGTGGTCGCCGCCGAACAGCCGGGACGCCGCGAGGAGTTCCACGAACTCGTCCGCCGTGACGGGAAGCTTTGAACCCGAGCCCACGCGGCTCGGGTTCTGTTCAAATCCGGGTTACTTCCACTCGCGTATGTCGACGAAGTGGCCGGCGATCGCCGCCGCCGCCGCCATGGCCGGCGAAACCAGATGGGTGCGGCCCTTGAAACCCTGCCGGCCCTCGAAATTGCGGTTCGAGGTGGAGGCGCAGCGTTCATGCGGCTTCAGCCGGTCGTCGTTCATCGCCAGGCACATCGAGCAGCCCGGCTCGCGCCAGTCGAAACCGGCGGCGAGGAAGATCTTGTCGAGACCTTCGGCTTCCGCCTGTTCCTTGACCAGGCCGGAACCCGGCACGATCATCGCATCGACATGCGGGCTGACCGTCTTGCCTTCGACCACCTTGGCGACGGCGCGCAGATCCTCGATGCGGCCATTGGTGCAGGAACCGATGAAGACGCGATCGAGCGTGATGTCGGTGATCTTGGTGCCCGGCGTCAGCCCCATATAGTCGAGCGCGCGCTGCTTGGAGGTGCGCTTGTTTTCATCGGCGATGTCGTCCGGGTTCGGCACGATGCCTTGCACCGACACCACATCCTCGGGCGAGGAGCCCCAGGAGACGATCGGCGGCAGCTTGGCCGCGTCGAGCACGATCACCTTGTCGAAATGCGCGCCTTCGTCGGACTGCAGCGTCTTCCAGTATTCGAGCGCCGCATCCCAGGACGCGCCCTTCGGCGCGCGCGGCTTGTCCTTGACATAGGCGAAGGTCGTCTCGTCGGCGGCGATAAGGCCGGCGCGCGCACCGCCTTCGATCGACATGTTGCAGATCGTCATGCGGCCTTCCATCGACAGCGCACGGATCGCCTCGCCGGCATATTCGATGACATAGCCGGTGCCGCCGGCGGTGCCGATCTCGCCGATGATAGCGAGGATGATGTCCTTGGCGGTGACGCCCTGCGGCAGCTGGCCGTCAACGCGCACCAGCATGTTCTTGGCCTTGCGCTGGATCAGCGTCTGTGTCGCCAGAACATGCTCGACCTCGGACGTGCCGATGCCATGCGCCAGCGCGCCGAAAGCGCCATGCGTCGAGGTGTGGCTGTCGCCGCAGACGATGGTCATGCCGGGCAGAGTAAAGCCCTGCTCCGGACCGATGATGTGGACGATGCCCTGGCGAATATCGTTCTCGGAATAATATTCGACGCCGAAATCCCTGGCGTTCTTGGCCAGCGCCTCGACCTGGATACGGCTTTCCTCGTTCTTGATGCCGAACTTGCGCTCGGGTGAGGTCGAGACATTGTGATCGACCACGGCCAGCGTCTTTTCCGGATGCCGGACTTTACGACCGGTCATGCGCAGGCCTTCGAAGGCCTGCGGGCTGGTCACTTCATGGACCAGGTGGCGGTCGATGTAGAGCAGGCAGGTGCCGTCGTCCTGGCGGTCGACGACATGGTCGTCGAAAATCTTGTCGTAGAGGGTGCGCGGTGCGCTCATGTGCGTAAATCCGTCGATATGAGAATGGGAAAGAGCAGGTGCCGGACCTCCGGCCCGGTGAAAACGACCTGGACAGGTCGGCCTAGGATAGTCGGCTGGTCAGCGCCCCGGACACGCGCGCGAAAAAGCGCGACGGCAGGCGTTTCCTGTCCTGCAGCACGAACCCCTTGTAGGCCGGATCGCCAAAAAGCTCTTCCATGGCGTGGCTCATACCAATGTTTTGGGTTTTCGGCAATTGCGGCGTGTCTTCGCAGAACCCAAACCTCTCCGCTCAAACCACTTCAAACACAAACGTCTTCACCAGCGCTTCGGGCTCGGCGATCGCATAGCAGCGGAACCACGGGCTTTCCTCGACCGGTCGCCATTTCCCAGCTTGCTCCAGTTCATCGAACACGGCTTGAAAGCCGCCACTTTCGAACACCTGGTCACGCACGGTGAAGATGGCATGGCCACCCTTGCGGGTGATGCGCACCAACTCGTGCAGGCCGGATGCCGGCGCATGGCTGATGGTGAACACGCCGGTCGAGAAGAAGGCGCGGAAATACCCGTCCGGCCACGGTAGCGGACCGCCCAGCATTGCCTGCTTCAGGTCGCTGTAGGCATTGCGGCTGCCGGCGATCTTCAGCATATCGTGCGAGAGGTCGAGCCCCGCAATGTCGCGGTAACCGAGCGCCTTCAGCGACGGTCCCGACAGGCCAGTGCCGCAGCCGGCATCGAGCAAGGGGCCATCGCCCGCCGGCACATGACGCGCCACCCAGGCGGTGATCAGGAAAGGCAGGAGGTAGCCGAGCGAGGCGGTCTCGCTGTCATAGGTCGCAGCCCACGCGGCATAGGCCTCCTCAAGCGCTTCCGGCGTGTCGGCCGTGTAGACGGAATCCAGCGCTGCATTGGCTTTGTCGACGATCATGGGGACCTCCTTAACGGGAATGCTCGGGGATCGTAGCGCTGCCTTGGCCGAAAAACTATTCCTCGTGCTGGCGGCGCAGCCGCCGCTCCAGCGCCCTGAGCGCCAGCGACAGGCCGACGGTCAGGATGAGATAGATGTAGGCCGTTATCGAATAGGTCTCGAAGAAGCGAAAGGAGCCGGCGGCGTAGACCTTGCCCATCTGCGTGATGTCGGCAACGCCGAGCACCGAGACCAGCGAGGAATCCTTGACCAGCGCGACGAAATCATTGCCGAGCGGCGGCAGGATGGTGCGGATTGCCTGTGGGAACACGATCAGCCGGAAGCGCTGAGCGCGGGTCAGCCCAAGCGCCTTCGCCGCCTCGATCTGGCCCTTCTCCACCGACTGGATGCCGGCCCGGAAAACCTCCGAGATGAAAGCCGAATAGCCGATGGTCAGCGCCATGATGGCGCGCCAGAGCAGCGACACGTCGCGCACCAAAAGCTCGCCGAACAGGCCCGCACTTTGCAGCGGCGCGGTCAGCGCGTTCCAAGCCGCGACGAAGGCCGGTGCACCGGCAAAGGCGATCCAGAACAACAGCACCAGGATCGGCACGCCGCGGATGATCTCGACATAAAAGCGCGCGATCTGGCGCAGCCAGCGCGAGCCGGACATTCCCATCAGCGCGATGCCGAGACCCATGGCCGAAGCCAGCACGAAGGCAATCACGGTGACGAAGATGGTGACGCCGATGCCCTTGGCGACCGTGGCGAACACCTGGGTGTAGAGGTTGCTGGTGGCGACGAAGACGGCCACCGCGATCGCGAGGGTTACGGCAACGACGAGCCACCAGGGGAAGTCGGCTTTGGAGGAAGAGCAAGGGACCTGCATCAGAAGGATTGCGCCAAGGCACCCCCCTCTGGCCTGCCGGCCATCTCCCCCGCAAGGAGGGAGATTGGCAGCTTCAATGCCCGCGCCTTTTCTTCAATGCTGGAGGTACGCGAAGGCAGGGCGGACAGCTGATCTCCCCCCTTGCGGGGGAGATGCCCGGCAGGGCAGAGGGGGGTGTTCAAGCGCCGTGTCTGCGTGAGGTTCAGCGAACTACTGCCCCATCTTGTAATCAAGAAACCATTTCTTGTTGAGCGCATCGAGGGTGCCGTCGGCCTTCAGCGCCGCGATGGCCGCGTTGACCGGCTTCACCAGGTACGAACCCTTCGGAAAGATAAACCCAAAATCCTCGGTACCGAGCGGCCCCCCGATCAGCTTCAATTTGCCCTCGGAGGCGTCGACATAGCCTTTGCCGGCGGTGCCATCGGTCAAAACAACATCGACGTCGCCTGATTTCAGTGCCTGCACGGTCGCGCCGAACGTCTCGAACAGTTTGATGCGCGGGTTCTGCTCATTGCCGTCGAGCACGCTGTAGACGGCGGTGTAGAAGGGCGTGGTGCCGGCCTGCGCGCCGACCAGCCCGTCCTTGAAGGCGCCGAAGGTCTTGGCGTCGGTGAAGCGGCTCTCATCGCCGCGCACCAGCATGAACTGTTCCGAGCGCATATAGGGGTCGGAGAAATCGACCTTCTCCTTGCGGTCGTCCTTGATGGTGATGCCGGTCATGCCAATGTTGTACTGGTTGTCGGAAACCGCCTGGATCATCGCGTCCCAGGAAGTGTTCTGGTACTCGACCGTGAAATTGAGCCGCTTGGCGATCTCGTTCATCGCGTCATATTCCCAGCCGATCTGTTTGCCGGTCTTGGCATCGATGAACTGCAGCGGCGGATAGGCGTTTTCGGTCACAACCACCACCTTCTTGCCGCCGAGGTCGGGCAGCGCCTGCGCGAAGGCGGCAACGGGTGCCAGGACGAGGGCAAGCAGGCCCGCCAGCAGCAGTTTCGATTTGGTCATGACACACTCCCCGGGAATTGATGACCCGGGCATGGCCGGGCTTGCAGGAAAATCCGGCGCCGACTTTAGCTTTCCGCAAGCGTCATGCAAGACGCTCTGCCGTGTCGCCTGGGGCGAAATCGGATTCCAATGCTCTCGATCGGAAGATTCCGGGAGATCCGTGCCTTGGCCGGCGGTCAGTCAGCCGCCGGTGCCTTGGCGTCCGTCTCGCGCAGCCCAGCAATGAGCTTGGCCAGGATGCGGTGCAGGCCATCCAGTTCGACCGCGCTGAGGCGGGGAAATTGGCAGAGTATCTGGACAGCAACGTCTTTGGCGGGCCCGCGTAGCGACTGTCCCTTGGCTGTCAGCTCCAGAAGCACCCGGCGCTCGTCGGCAGCGTCGCGCCGGCGGGTGATGAAGCCGCCCGCCTCCAGCCGTTTGAGCAGGGGTGTCAGCGTCGCCGAATCGAGACCCAGCACCTCGCCGAGCCCACCCACCGTGCGTGGCGCTCGCTCCCACAGCGCCATCATCGCCAGATATTGCGGATAGGTGAGGCCGAGCGGTTCGAGCAACGGCCGGTAGAGCCGTGTCATCAGCCCGCTAGCCGAATAGAGGGCGAAGCAGATTTGGTCGTCGAGTTTCGGCACCCCGGCGAAATCCGCCGAGGCCTGCGTGGTATCGTCCGTCTGTTTTGTGTTCATGCTGCCTTTGCCGGAAGCGCCTTAGCCGAAAGCGCCACCTCGATGTTGCCCTTGATGGCGTTGGAATAGGGGCAAACCTGGTGCGCCGCCGATACAAGCGCTTCCGCCGCCGCCTGATCAAGACCTTTTGTTTCCGCTGCCAGCGAAACGCCGAGCACAAATCCGCCCTGCGCATTGCTGTGCAGGCTGACATTTGCCGTCACCGAGGCATCCTGCAGCGGCAGTTTCTGCTTGCCGGCGATGAAGCGCATGGCGCTTTCGAAGCAGGCGGCATAGCCGGCGGCGAAAAGCTGTTCGGGATTGGTGGCGCCACCTTTGCCGCCAAGCTCCTTGGGCATGGCAAGATCGAGGCTGAGCAAGCCATCATCGCTCTGGACATGGCCGGCGCGGCCGCCGACGGCGCGGGCTTGGGTAGAATACAATGCAGGCATTTCATTTCTCCATTTAAATCGTGCACGATTGTTTAGTACACGATGTAAATCGAGTCAACCGCCGACTTTTCCGCCAGCCAGCCCCCGGAAACGAAAAAAGGCGGCCGAAGCCGCCTTTTCAAACTTGCTCGCCGAAAAACTTATTCGGCGGTGGCTGCTTCGGCTGCCTTTGCGGCTTCAGCTGCCTCGGCGGCGGCCTTCTTCTCGGCGGCGTCCTGAGCGGCCTTCTCGACGGCCAGGGCCTCGGCGGCTGCCACCTTCTCGGCCTCGATGCGGGCCTTCTCGGCGTTCAGAGCATCGCGCTCCTCGTCGTTCAGCTTGCGGGCGCGCACGCCGGTGTTTTCCGAAATACGGGCCGATTTGCCGCGACGATCGCGCAGGTAGTAGAGCTTGGCGCGACGCACCTTGCCGCGGCGAACGATTTCAACGCCTTCAACCATCGGCGAGTAGACCGGGAACACGCGCTCGACGCCTTCGCCGTAGGAAATCTTGCGAACCGTGAAGTTCTCCTGGAAGCCGGCGCCTGCGCGGGCGATGACGACGCCCTCATAGGCCTGGACGCGGGTGCGGGTGCCTTCGGTCACGCGGACCTGGACGCGCACGGTGTCGCCGGGCTGGAATTCGGGAAGCTTGCGCTTGGCTTCGATCTTGGCGGCCTGTTCGGCCTCGAGCTGACGGAGAATATCCATCTCAAAAGTCCACTTCTTGTTCTTCCGACAGTCAGAGCGTCCGACACTCGCCTTGCAGTTCCATTGACCGCTTGGCTATGCCCTTTGTCTCCAAGAGATTTGTCTTTGAAACATCAGGCAGGGGCGACTACACCGTCATTGTTGACGGGTCCGGCAGATTCTTTCTGGCCGGTACGGGCGGGCACATACAGCTATTTCGCCGCTTTGTCACGCCTTGGCAGCGCATTTTCTGCTCGCATGGCACCATCGTAATCCTGCCGTGCCGGGTTGCGCCGGTCGTTCAGGCTTTCTAAGCCTGAAATAACACAGTTTTGAGCGGCCGCAATTCATGTCTGTCTTCGATGCCATCCTGCTCTTTCTGGCGGGCTTTCTGTCAGGCGCCGCCAATGCGGTCGCCGGTGGCGGCACCTTCATCACATTCGGCGCCATGACGTTGGTCGGCCTGCCGCCGATCGTCGCCAACGCCACCTCCTCGGTGACGCAATTTCCAGGCTACATCACCTCGACCCTCGCCTACTCGGCCGATATCAGGCATTTCTGGCGCGGCGCGCTGATGCTGTGTCTGATCTCGGCCGTGGGCGCACTGGCCGGCGCTCTGATCCTTTTGGCGCTCGACAATCCCTCGTTTCGCGCTCTGGTGCCGTGGCTGCTCTTGGCCGCGACAGCCCTGTTCGCCGCCGGCCCCTGGCTGAAACCGGTGCCGAAGCCCGGCTATGAAGCGGCGGTGGGCTCGCTCGCCGGCTCCCTGGCGCAGTTTCTCACCGCCATCTATGGCGGCTTCTTCGGCGCAGGCATGGGCGTGATGATGCTGGCGACGCTCGGCCTCACCCAAGCCGGCGACTATCACCGGCTGAACGCGTTGAAGAACATGCTGGCCATGGTCATCGCCGCTGTCGCGATCGTCGTCTTCGTCTCGGGCGGTGTCGTCGCCTGGCCGCAGGCGATCATCATGATCCCGGGCGGCGCGCTCGGCGGCTATGCCGGCGTCTGGATCGCCAAGCGCGTGCCGCAAAACGCGGTGCGCGGCTTCGTCGTCGCCGTCGGCCTGTTTCTGGCTTTCTATTACTTTTGGAAAGGCTGAGCGGCGGCGCCCAACAAATCAGGACGCCGCTCTTTCGTCAGCGCTTCCGACTGCGCCCGCCGCCATGCGGCGATCTTCTTGTGATTGCCCGAGATCAGCACCTCGGGAATCTCGCGGCCCTCGAACTCCTGCGGCCGCGTATAGTGCGGATGTTCGAGCAGGTCGTTCTCAAAGCTTTCTTCCTCGCCCGACACCGCGTTACCCATCACGCCCGGCAATAACCGCACCACCGCATCGAGCAGAACGAGCGCTGCCGGCTCGCCGCCCGAGAGGATGTAGTCGCCGATCGAGACTTCCTCCAATCCCCGCGCGTCGATCACCCGCTGGTCGNCGCCCTCGAAACGGCCGCAGACGATGACCGCGCCCGGTCCTGCGGCCAGTTCGCGCACGCGGGCCTGAGTCAGCGGTTTGCCGCGCGGGCTCATCAACAGCCGTGGCCGCGCGTCGCCCGGCGGCGACGTGTGGTCGATGGCTTTCGCCAGCACGTCGGCGCGCATCACCATGCCGGCGCCGCCGCCGGCTGGCGTGTCGTCGACGGTGCGATGACGGTCGGTGGCGAAGTCACGGATCTGGATCGCCTCCAGCGACCACGTGCCGGCCTCGAGCGCCCGGCCGGCCAACGACAGGCCGAGCGCGCCGGGAAACATCTCGGGGTAAAGCGTCAGCACCGAAGCGGAAAAACTCACCGGTTGCCCCCGGCATCGCTCGGTCCGCGCGGCCTGCCCTTCGGATCGAAGTCTTCCTCTCGCGGGCCGTCGCCATCCTCGTCCTCGACAAGTCCGGCCGCCGCCGGGTCGACGCGGACGAAACCCTCCGCGATCGACACTTGTGGCACGGCAGCCTGTGTGAACGGGATCAGCACGCCCTTGCGCCCGCCCAGCGTCACGTCGAGAATGTCGCCGCCGCCGAAATTGTGCACCGCGACCACCTTGCCAAGCACGGCACCCGTGTCGTCGCGGACTTCGAGGCCGACGAGGTCGGCATGGTAGAACTCGTCTTCCTCGCCGTCGTCCGGCAGCATCGAACGGTCGACGAACAGCTCCGTGCCGGCCAGCGCCTCGGCCGCGTTGCGGTCGGCAACGCCCTTGAAGCGGACCACGACGACGGTGTTGGCGGGCCTGATGTCGATGATCTGGAAGGCGCGGCCGTCACGGGCGTAGAGCGGGCCGTAGTCGGCCAGCGCCAGCGGTTCACCGGTGAAGGTCTTCACCCGCAATTCGCCCTTGATGCCATGGGCGGCGCCGATCACGGCCATCTGGACAGGGTTCTGGGGCTTGCTCATGGCGCTTTTACCTTCGTCATCCACGGGCGGAGCAGGCGCGAAGCGACTGCGCAGATTTCAGCCAATCACCAAGGTTTGTGACTTGCCGCCAATCGACGATCTCCTAGCCCCAGCCGGCCATCTTTTCAATGACGGACTCTTCACCGCTTTCTAACCTGCCTGCGAGAAAATGGCGGCGAACTGGATCAGACGCCATGCAGGAATTCCTCATCCCGGCTAAACCCGATCTCCAGGCGGCGCGTGAAAGCTGGCTGAAGATGCTGGCGCGAGAACGTCGGCTGTCGCCTAAGACGGTGGAAGCCTATGAGCGCGACACGCGCCAGTTCCTGCATTTCCTCACCGGCCATTGCGGCGGCTCGCCCGGCATTTCGGACATCGCCGATCTGCGCCCGGCCGACCTGCGCGGCTTCCTCGCTGCGCGGCGCAATGCCGGCGCCGGTGCCCGCACCCTGGGCCGGGGTCTCGCCGGCATCCGCTCGCTGCTGCGTTTCCTCGAGCGGCGCGGCCTTGCCAATGCGGCGGGTGCGGCAGCCCCGCGCGCACCGCGCCNCAATGCGGCGGGTGCGGCAGCCCTGCGCGCACCGCGCCAGCCCAAATCGCTGCCCAAGCCGCTGACGGCGAGCGACGCCAAGCATATCGTTTCCATCGAAGGCCAATTGGCGGAAGAACCCTGGATCGCGGCCCGCAACGCCGCTGTGCTGACACTGCTCTACGGCTCCGGCCTGCGCATTTCCGAGGCGCTCGGTCTGGCGGGCGCCGATCTGGCGTCGGCGGACGACACGGTGCTGCGCGTCACCGGCAAGGGCGGCAAGACGCGCCTGGTGCCGGTGCTGCCGGTGGCGCTCAGGGCGATCGCCGAATATCGCCGGCTCTGCCCCTACCATCTCGACCCCAAGGGCCTGCTGTTTCGCGGCGCCCGTGGCGGCCCGCTCAACCCGGCCATCGTCCAGCGCGACATGGCCAAACTGCGCTCGGCGCTCAACCTGCCCGATACCGCGACGCCGCATGCGCTGCGCCATTCCTTCGCCACGCATCTGCTCGGCCGCGGCGGTCACTTGCGCACCATCCAGGAACTGCTCGGCCACGCCAGCCTGTCGACGACGCAGATCTACACCGGCGTCGACACCGCGAGGCTGCTCGAAATCTACGAATCAGCCCATCCACGGGCATGAACCCTTCAATTTCGCAGTACCAATTAACCGTTTTGCCGCTTTTCGGTTCTAGAACTGACCATGATCCCGAAAAGTGGGACCCGGTTTTCGGAAAAGATCATGGTCAAACATGAAGACAGAACCATGAAACGCGTCATCGCCATCGCCGACCGTGCAGCTTCCGTGTCGCTGAAGCTGCTCGTCGCACTCAATGTTCTGTTCTTCCTGTCGTTCCTCGCCGTGCTGCTGTTCGCGGCCGGCAAGGCGCATGCCGGAATCCCGACCTGCACCGGCGCCGACATGCTGTCGGCCTTGCAGAAGAACGATCCGGCGACCTACCGCAAGATCGAAGCGGAAGCCGCAGCGACACCGAACGGCAAGGGCCTGTTGTGGAAGCTGGAAAAGCCCGGCGAGAAGCCGTCCTTCCTGTTCGGCACCATGCATATGACCGACCCGCGTGTCACCACGCTGCCTCCCGACGCGCAGAAAGCCTATGACGCCGCCGGCACCATCGTCATCGAAACCACCGACGTGCTCGACAAGCAGAAGATGATGGTCGCGATGCTCCAGGAGCCGGACCTGATGATGTTCACTGATTCGACGACGCTGGCGTCGCTGCTGTCGCCCGACGATGCGGCGGCCATGAACGCCGCGCTCGACGCACGCGGCATTCCTCCGGCAACGGTTGCCAAGATGAAGCCGTGGATGCTCTCGGCCATGATGGCACTGCCGGCCTGCGAGCTGGCCCGCCAGTCAGGCGGCGCCCCGGTGCTCGATGTCAGGCTGGCCCAAGGTGCGAAGGCTTCCGGCAAGCCGGTGGAAGGATTGGAGACGGCTGAAAGCCAGCTGCGGGCCATGGCCTCGCTGCCGCTGGCGTTTCACATGAAGGGTCTCGTCGACACGCTGAAGCTCGGCGATAAGATCAACGACATCAACGAAACCATGATCGTGCTCTACCAGCGCGGCGACACCGGCATGTTCTGGCCGCTGTTTCGCGTGGCCATGCCCGATGGCACGGACGACCCCGCGGGCTATGCGGCGTTCGAGGAAACCATGATCACCAGCCGCAACAAGGTGATGGTCGAGCATGCCGAACCGATCCTTGCCAGGGGCAACGTCTTCATGGCGGTCGGCGCCCTCCACCTTCCCGGTCCCGAAGGCCTCGTCGAGGATTTCCGCAAGGCCGGTTACACCGTCACGCCTGTAGGCCTGTAACCTTATCTGATCTGGGCCAGCATCGCCGGAACGACGATCCGGTGAAACGGCATGATGATCGCGAGATAGGCGCGACCGAGCCAATTGTGCGTCTTGACGATCGTCGTCGCGGCCACTTCCTGCCGGCCCATGCCGAGATCCCTGACTTCGACCAGGACCCGGAAATCGAGATGTCGGTCGTCGAGGCCAAGCACAACCTTGCCGGGAAACTGGCTGATGAGCGGAAATATCCCGATCCGGCCCGACGGCAACACCGCAGCTTCCAGGCCCGTCTTCAGCCGGAACGGCCTGACGGCCAGGTTGCGCAGCGCCATGAGCCTGCCGATCCAGGGCGGTGTTCGCCCCAAGGCGCGTTCCGCCGCGCCGAGTGCGGTTAAAGAAAGACCTTCAGTGACCAGCACATAGCGGTCGGCGAACTGGGCTCCGGCGAGAGCATCGCAGTGATTCGGGACAACCTGCCCTAACGGATTTGTCACGGCAAAATCCTCTGATTCGAGCTTAACAGACGCAAACTTGGCGCGCTGCGGGGCGAAACGACGCCGTTCAGGCTGCGGAAAGGCAGGATTGTCCTTGTTTTTGGCGTTTTCCAACCCTAGCGTGAAACCAGTTCAATGATTGCGCGTTGAATGGTGTTGATTGATATTTTTCATCCACGGAGGACACTTTTATGGCGAACGCACCGAATCCAAACGATCCGTTCAATCCCAACACCACCAACACCACCATCAAACAGAGCGGTGGCGGCGGTAGTGGCTGGCTGATTGCGCTGGTCGTCGTTATTCTGGCGGTTGTCGCGTATTATGTTTTCGGAAGAAGTGGTGAGCACCCGGCACCAGCCGAGCCGCCGGCGGCCAGCACACCGGCCCCCGCGCCCGCACCGGCAGAACCGATGAAGCCAGCCGAACCTGCACCTGCACCTGCACCTGCACCGGCCCCTGCAGAACCGGCCCCGGCCCCAGCGCCCGCACCGGCTCCAGCGCCGGCTCCTGCCGCACCGGCCAACTGATCGGTTCGATATCAAATACGAACGGCCCGCTGAAAGCGGGCCGTTTTGGTTAGTGGTGTCACCGTGCCTTCGTCATCCTCGGGCTTAACCCGAGGATGACGAAGCATTGGCCTTTTAGATGTGGATGGGCTTGAAGAACGTGGCCAGCGCCGCCTCCTTGATCGCCTCCGACATCGTCGGATGCGCATGGCAGGTGCGGGCGAGATCCTCCGACGAGCCGCCGAACTCCATCAGCACCGCCGCCTCGTGGATCATCTCGCCGGCGCCGAAGCCGACGATATGCACGCCGAGCACGCGGTCGCTTTGCTTGTCGGCGAGGATCTTCACAAAACCGTCGGTGTGCAGCATGGCGCGCGCCCGGCCATTGGCGCTGAACGGGAACTTTCCGACCTTGTAGTCGATGCCGGCCTTCTTCAACTCTTCCTCGGTCTTGCCGACCGAGGCGATTTCCGGGCTGGTGTAGACGACGCTCGGAATGACGTCATAGTTCACGTGGCCGACCTGGCCGGCAATGGTTTCCGCTACCGCCACGCCCTCGTCCTCGGCCTTGTGCGCCAGCATCGGCCCGGCGATGACATCGCCGATGGCATAGATGCCCGGGACATTGGTCTTGAGATGGCCATCGGTCTTGACGCGGCCGCGCTCGTCGACCTCGACGCCGGCTTCCCCGAGCCCGAGACTGTCGGCATAGGCCCGGCGCCCGGTGGCGATCAGCACGGCATCAGCCTCGATCGTCTCGGCGGCGCCGCCCTTGACCGGCTCGAAGGTGACCGCGGCACCCTTCTTGGCCTTGGCGACGCCTGTGACCTTGGCGCCGAGCTTGAACTCGAAACCCTGTTTGGATAGCAGCCGCTGGAACTGCTTGGAGACCTCGCCGTCCATGCCGCCCAGGATGGTGTCGAGGAATTCGACCACGGTGACCTTGGCGCCGAGCCGCGCCCACACCGAGCCGAGCTCGAGCCCGATGACACCGCCGCCGACCACCACCAGATGGCCGGGCACCTTCTCCAGCGACAGCGCGCCGGTCGACGACACGATCACCTTCTCGTCGATGTCGACCTTGACGCCGGGAATGCCGGCGACATCCGATCCGGTGGCGATGACGATGTTCTTGGTCTCGATCTCCTCGACCTTGCCGTCCTCGCCGGTCACCGAGACCTTGCCGGCCGCGACCACCTTGCCGGTGCCGCGAAAGCTGTCGATCTTGTTCTTCTTGAACAGGAAGGCGACGCCGTTGACGTTCGACGTCACCGTCGCATCCTTGTGCGCCATCATCTTCTTCAGGTTCAATTTCGGCGCTGATATCTCGACGCCGAGCGTGTCGAAGGAGTGGCCGGCCTCGGCGAACATCTCGGAGGCATGGAGCAGGGCCTTGGACGGGATGCAGCCGATGTTCAGGCAGGTGCCGCCGAAGGTGGCATTCTTCTCGACCACCGCAACCTTGAGCCCGAGCTGCGCCGCCTTGATGGCGCAGACATAGCCGCCCGGTCCCGATCCGATGATAACGACGTCATAAGCCATGTTTGTTTCCCTTTGCTTGGCGCTCAGCGGCCGCCGCTTACATTCAGGATCGCGCCCGTCGTATAGGACGCGGCGTCGGATAGAAGATAGAGAACCGCGCCCGCGACTTCATCAGCCGTGCCGGCTCTTTTCATCGGCAGCAGGTCGCGGAACCGCTCTATCCTGTCCGGCTGCCCGGCGGAGGCATGGATCTCGGTATCGATGAGGCCGGGCCGCACCGCATTGACGCGAATGCCTTCCAGTGCGACCTCACGGGCGAGCCCGACGGTGAACGTGTCGATGGCACCCTTGGAGGCGGCATAGTCGACAAATTCGCCCGGCGAGCCCAACGTCGCTGCCGCCGACGAGATGTTGACGATCGATCCGCCCGCCCCGCCATGACGGGTCGACATGCGCTTCACCGCTTCGCGGGCACACAGGAACGAGCCGACGACATTGATGCGCATCATGCGCTCCAGCCGCGCGACGTCCATCTCGTCGACACGCGCCTTGACGTCGACGATGCCGGCATTGTTGACGAAGGCGTCGAGCCGGCCATAAGCGCGGTCGACGGCCTCGAACATGGCCACGATATCGGCCTCGCTGCCGACATCGCCCTTGACGGCTAAGGCCTCGCCGCCGCCGGCCTTGATCTCGGCGACCACTGCGTCAGCGGCAGCCTGGTTCGAGGCATAGTTGACCGCCACGCGGTAGCCGGCCTTCGATCCTAGCCGGCAGACCGCGGCGCCAATGCCGCGGCTACCGCCGGTGACCAGCAGCACCTTTTTCGCCTCGCTCATTCCTGGCATCCCTTCAAGACAAACACATCCCACGGCACTTTCGAAAACCCGCTGCCGCCATAGGCCGAGGATTGGCGCAACGCCGGCCCGAGGTCCGGCAGGATCAGCGTCTTCGGCGCTTCGACCCCTTCGGCCGGCAGCAGTCCGATGTTGCCCTTGTCATCCGACGTGTAGATGACGCCATGCCAGGGCGTGCAGGCAGCAAGCTCCTCGCCGGTGACGTCGCCTTCGGGGCATTTGTACATCAGCGCGCCGTTCGGCCGCGACACGCCTTCGTTCCACATAACGATACCGTTGAGCACCACATTGTTGTCGAGGATCATGCGGAAGCTGTTGGTGACGGTCGCCGAGGTGCCGGTCGGCGTGAAATCGATTTCGCTGCCGCTCTGGGCGTCGCCATAGACGGCGAGCTCGATCGGACAGGCTGCATGGGCGCCGGCGGTGGCCAGCACCATGCCGGCCGCGATCGATGCGATCGAAAGCACCTTGGAAAGGCTAAGGGAACGGGTCGTCATTCTGCCGCGCAGATCCCTTCCTCCGGCACGCATTCCAACAGCCGGATCAGCACCAGACCTCAGAGATCAAGCACCAGCCGTTCCGGATCCTCCAGGCTTTCCTTGACGCGGACCAGGAAGGTCACTGCTTCCTTACCGTCGACGATGCGGTGATCGTAGCTGAGCGCCAGATACATCATCGGCCGGATCACGATCTGGCCGCCGACCACGACAGGCCGCTCCTGGATCTTGTGCATGCCAAGAATGCCCGACTGCGGCGCGTTGAGGATAGGCGTCGACATCAGCGACCCGTAAACGCCACCGTTGGAAATCGTAAACGTGCCGCCTTGCATGTCGGCGACCGACAGCTTGCCGTCGCGGGCGGCGATGCCCAGCCGGCCGATGTCCTTCTCGATCTCGGCGATCGACATCTGGTCGGCATTGCGCACGACCGGGACGACGAGGCCCTTTTCGGTGCCGACGGCGACGCCGATATGGGCATAGTTCTTGAAGATGATGTCGGTGCCGTCGATCTCGGCATTGACCGAAGGGATTTCCTTCAGCGCGTGGGTGACGGCCTTGGTGAAGAAGCCCATGAAGCCGAGCTTCACGCCATGCTTCTTCTCGAACACGTCCTTGTATTTGGTGCGCAGCGCCATCACCGCTGACATGTCGACCTCGTTGAAGGTGGTCAGCATGGCGGCGGTCGACTGCGCTTCCTTGAGGCGGCGCGCGATGGTCTGGCGCAGCTTGGTCATGCGCACGCGCTCCTCGCGCGAGGCGTCGTCGCCGGAGGATGGCGCGCGCACGGCAACCGGTGCAGGTGCCGCCTTCGGCGTCTCTGCCGGCTGTGACGGCGCGCCTTTGGAGATGGCGTCGAGCACGTCGCCTTTCAGCACCTGGCCACGCTTTCCCGAACCGGAGATCTGGTCGACCGAGAGATTGCTTTCGGCGATCAGTTTCGCCGCGGCCGGTGCCGGTGGCATGGTGCGCGGCTCGACCGGGCCGGCGTCGCCGGCGATCTTGGCGGTCTCGGCCGCGGCCTGCTTGCCGGTCGATGCCGCATCCGGCGACGAGGCCTGCGACACCGCCTGCGGCTTGGTTGCCGGCGCGGCGGCCGCGCCGCCTGCCGAAATCGAACCCAGCAGCGCGCCGACACCGACCGTCTCACCTTCCTTGACGGTGATCTCACCCAGAGTGCCGGCGGCGGCGGCAGGCACCTCCACCGTCACCTTGTCGGTCTCGAGCTCGACCAGCGGTTCATCGGCGGCGATTGTATCGCCAACCTTCTTGAACCATTTGCCGACGGTCGCTTCAGTGACGGATTCGCCGAGAGTGGGAACGCGGATTTCGGTAGCCATTGTGCCTGTCCGTTTTCTTTCGGTTCTGTTGTTCGCCCAGATATTCTCTATTCACCAAGCGCGTCTTCGAGCAAGGCGGCGAGCTGGGCGAGATGCTTTGACATCAGTCCGGTCGCCGGCGAGGCGGCGGCAGGACGGCCGGTGTAGCGCACCCGCTGATGCTTGGCGTCGATATGCGCCAGCACCCATTCCAGATACGGGTCGATGAACGACCAGGCGCCCATGTTCTTGGGCTCCTCCTGGCACCAGACCATCTCGGCATTGCGGAAACGCGACAGTTCCGTAATCAGCGCCTTGGCCGGGAACGGATAGAGCTGTTCGACGCGCAGCAGATAGATGTCGTTGATGCCGCGCTTCTCGCGCTCCTCATAGAGGTCGTAATAGACCTTGCCCGAGCACAGCACGACGCGGCGGATCTTCGAATCCTTGGTGAGCTTGATCGCCTGCCCGGAAAGCAGTTGCGCGTCGTCCCAAAGCAGCCGGTGGAACGAGCTTTCGCCCGAAATTTCCGGCAGCGTCGACACCGCCCGCTTGTGGCGCAGCAGCGATTTCGGCGTCATCAGGATCAGCGGCTTGCGGAAGTCGCGCTTCAGCTGCCGGCGCAATATGTGGAAGTAGTTGGCCGGCGTCGTGCAGTTGGCCACTTGCATGTTGTCTTCGGCGCAAAGCTGCAGGAAGCGTTCGAGCCGGGCCGAAGAGTGTTCCGGACCCTGGCCTTCATAGCCATGCGGCAACAGGCAGACGAGGCCCGACATTCTGAGCCACTTGCGCTCTCCGCTGGAGATGAACTGGTCGAACACCACCTGGGCACCGTTGGCGAAGTCGCCGAACTGCGCTTCCCACAAGGTCAGCGCCTTCGGCTCGGCCAGGCTGTAGCCATATTCGAAGCCCAGCACCGCCTCTTCCGACAGCATCGAGTTGATGACTTCGTAGCCAGCTTGAGCCGCCGACAGATTGTTGAGCGGGATGTAACGGGTCTCGTCGCGCTGGTCGTAAAGGACCGAATGGCGCTGCGAGAAGGTGCCGCGTTCGGAATCCTGGCCCGACAGGCGGATCGGATTGCCGTCGAGCAGGATGGCGCCGAAGGCCAGCGCCTCGGCCGTTGACCAGTCGATGCCTTCGCCCGACTCGATCGCCTGGCGGCGGTTCTCGAGGAAGCGGATGATCGTCTTGTGCGCTTCGAAATCCTTCGGCACCTCGGTCAGCTTCTTGCCGATTTCCTTCAGCGTCTTGACCGGCACGGCGGTCTTGCCGCGCCGCTGTTCATCCTGGTTGTCGGCGGTGCGCAGGCCCGACCAGGCGCCGTCCAGCCAATCGGCCTTGTTGGGCTTGTAGTGCTGGCCGACTTCCCATTCCGATTCCAGATGCGCCCGCCAGTCGGCCTTGAGCTGGTCGAGTTCAGCCTGGCTGATGTGACCCTCGGCGATCAGCCGGTCGCCATAGATCTGGACCGTCGTCTTGTGGGTGCGGATGTTGCGATACATGATCGGCTGGGTGAAGGCCGGCTCGTCGCCCTCATTGTGGCCGAAGCGGCGATAGCAGAACATATCGACCACAACAGGCTTGAAGAACTTCATGCGGAATTCGATCGCCACCTTGGTGGCGTGCACCACGGCTTCCGGGTCGTCGCCATTGACGTGGAAGATCGGCGCCTCGATCATCTTGGCCACGTCTGATGGATAGGGCGACGAGCGCGAGAAGCGCGGGTTGGTGGTGAAACCGATCTGGTTGTTGATGATGAAGTGCAGCGTGCCGGCGACGCGGTGGCCGCGCAGGCCGGACAGGCCGAGGATCTCGGCGATCACGCCCTGACCGGCGAAGGCGGCATCGCCATGCAGCAAGAGCGGCAGCACCTTGGCGCGCTCTTCCAGCGGTACGATCTCCTCGCGGCTGCGGCCGAACAGGTAATCCTGCTTGGCGCGCGCCTTGCCCATCACCACCGGATCGACGATTTCCAGATGCGAGGGGTTGGCAGTCAGGGACAGATGCACCTTGTTGCCGTCGAACTCGCGGTCCGACGAGGCGCCGAGATGGTACTTGACGTCGCCCGAGCCCTCGACCTCGTCGGGTGCGGCCGAGCCGCCCTTGAACTCGTGGAAGATGGCGCGGTGCGGCTTGGCCATCACCTGGGAGAGCACGTTCAGCCGGCCGCGATGCGCCATGCCGAGCACGATCTCCTTCATGCCGAGCTGGCCGCCGCGCTTGACGATCTGCTCCAGCGCCGGGATCAGCGCTTCACTGCCATCGAGGCCGAAGCGCTTGGTGCCCTTGTACTTGACGTCGATGAACTGCTCGAAGCCTTCGGCCTCGACCAGCTTCTGCAGGATCGCCTTCTTGCCGGTGGCGGTGAAGGTGATCTCCTTGTCGGCGCCCTCGATGCGGGCCTGGATCCAGGCCTTTTCCTCGGGGTCCGAAATATGCATGAACTCGACGCCGAGCGTCGAGCAATAGGTTCGGGTCAGGATTTCCAGCATCTGCCGGATGGTGCCGAATTCAAGGCCGAGCACATTGTCGAGGAAGATCGGCCGGTCATAGTCGGCTTCGGTGAAGCCATAGTTCTCCGGCGACAGCTCGTTGTAATCCTCGAGCGGCTTGGCGATGCCGAGCGGATCGAGATTGGCGTGCAGATGGCCGCGCATGCGGTAGGCGCGGATCATCATGATGGCGCGCACCGAATCGCGCGTCGCCTGGTGCACGTCGGCATCGGACAGGACGACGCCGTTGGTGACCGCCTTGTCCTTGACCTTCTTTTCGATCGTCTTCTCGACGATGCCCCAGTTGCCGTCGAGCGCCGAGACCAGTTCGCCATTCGCCTGCAGCGGCCAGGAGGGCTTGGCCCAGGAGGCGCCCTTGGCATTCCTGCGCACATCGCCGGCATCGTCTTTCAGCCCGGCGAAGAACTCCTGCCATTCGGGATTGACCGAGGCGGGATCGTCCTCATAGGCGGCGTAGAGCGCGTCGATGTAATCGGCGTTGCCGCCATAGAGGAATGAGGTGAGCGAAAATTGGTCGTTGGCCTGATCTTGTCTTGCCATTTTTGTCCGCGGAGCCTGGCTCCGTCTCCTGTTTTTGGAGGGGAGTAGGGCAGTAGGGGAGTAAGGCAGTAGGAAAAGCAGGCGGTTGCCGCCGCTCGTCCCGTTCTTCCTATTCCCCTACTGCCATACTGCCCTACTCCCTTACTGCCTTAACCCTTGATCGCCTCGACCAGCGTCGTGCCTAGCCGCGCCGGCGAGGGCGATACTTTTATCCCAGCCGATTCCATCGCCGCGATCTTGTCTTCCGCGCCGCCCTTGCCGCCGGAGATGACCGCGCCCGCATGGCCCATGGTGCGGCCGGCCGGCGCCGTGCGCCCGGCGATGAAACCGGCCATCGGCTTGCTTCGGCCACGCTTGGCTTCGTCCTTGAGGAACTGCGCGGCGTCTTCCTCGGCGGAACCGCCGATCTCGCCGATCATGATGATCGACTTGGTCTCGTCATCGGCGAGGAACATTTCGAGCACGTCGATGAATTCGGTGCCCTTGACGGGGTCGCCGCCAATGCCAACGGCGGTGGTCTGGCCGAGGCCGACATTGGTGGTCTGGAACACTGCCTCATAGGTAAGCGTTCCCGACCGCGAAACAACGCCGACCGAGCCCTTGCGGAAGATGTTTCCGGGCATGATGCCGATCTTGCATTCGTTGGGCGTCAGCACGCCCGGGCAGTTCGGCCCGATCAGCCGCGACGTCGAGCGGTCGAGCCGCGCCTTGACCTTGATCATGTCCATCACCGGGATACCTTCGGTGATGCAGATGATCAGCGGGATCTCGGCCTCAATCGCTTCCAGGATGGCCTCGGCGGCACCCGCCGGCGGCACATAGACGACCGAGGCGTTGGCGCCGGTCTTTTCCTTGCCCTCGGCGACGGTGGCGAAGATCGGCAGGCTCTCGCCCTTCGCGCCGGTCCACGTCTCGCCACCCTTCTTCGGGTGGATGCCGCCGACCATTTTCGTGCCGTGATAAGCCAGCGCCTGTTCGGTGTGGAACGTGCCGGTCTTGCCGGTCAGGCCCTGCACCAGCACCTTGGTGTTCTTGTCGACGAGAATGGACATTTTTTGCGACCTGATCAGTGATTGCGGAAGGGGTTCATGGCGACCACGGAGCCATAAGACTGCCCGTGGTTGAGGTCTTCGGTGTAGAGTATCTTGACGCCAAGGCGCTCGGCGGCGGCGATGATGGCGCCATCCCAATATGAAATCTGGTAGCGTTGCGCGTTCGCGATGCCCTGCATTACAACGGCGCTATCCAGATCCTGGCAGGGCTTCATGGAGATCGCGGCGACCCATTCGGCCGCCTTCGCCGGCGCCAGTGTGACCTCAGCCCGCTTGGTCACGTTGACATAGAACTCCTGCAGCACCTGTGCGGAGGTCGAATAGTCTTCCTTGGCGATCAACTCCACGGCGCGCTCATACTTCGCGCGCTCGGCCTTGTGTCCGATGGCGGCATAGACGAGGATGTTCGTGTCGAGGAAGCAGTCAGCGATCATAGAGAGCTTCCCGGTTCCATTTCTTGCCACCCATGTCGCCTGCCGCCTCGCGGGCGAGCCGCAGAAGGGCCTGCCGTGCCTCGTCCTTGGCGTACCGCTTGGCGGCCACTGCCGAGAAAAACTCCCGCACCATGGCGTTGACGGTCGTTCGCTGTTCGGCGGCCGTCAGCTTGACCTGCTCCAAGACCTCGTCTTCGACTGCCAGAGTGATGTTCTTCATTTCTCTTTTCTCCTGCGCCTACTTCACACAGTATATGTGTAACTGTGTGGCAGTCGCAAGTTCGTTACAGCCGCTTCAGGTCGGCGACGGTGAGGTCGCTTTTGGCATTGCCGGTGTTGAGCGTCGTTGCCGGCTCGAACATCAGCACGACGGGTTCCGCAGTCAGCGAGCGCGGCCGGTGTTCGACGCCGCGCGGCACGACGATGAAATCGCCCTCGCCGAGCTCGACGGGACCGTCACGGAAATCGATGGCGATACGCCCGCGCAGCACGAGGAAGGCTTCGTCCTCATTGTCATGCGCATGCCAGTCGAACATCTCGCCGAACTTGGCGACCTTCGCCTGGCTGTCGTTGACATCGCCGGCGATATGCGGATCGAAAACCTTGGTGATGGTCCGATCCGCCGCCTCGACGAGGTTTATCTTGCGCGGAGGCATCCGCTCAGCCCTTCACCGCCGCCACGATCTTCTTGGCTGCGTCGTCGAGATCATCGGCCGACACCACGTTGAGGCCGCTGTCGTTGATGATCTTCTTGCCAAGCTCGGCATTGGTGCCTTCCAGGCGCACCACCAGCGGCACTTCCAGGCCGACTTCCTTGACCGCGGCAATGACGCCCTCGGCAATGATGTCGCACTTCATGATGCCGCCGAAGATGTTGATCAGGATACCCTTGACTGCCGGATCCCTGGTGATGATCTTGAACGCCGCCGTGACTTTTTCCTTGGATGCGCCGCCACCGACATCGAGGAAGTTGGCCGGCTCGGCGCCATAGAGCTTGATGATGTCCATCGTCGCCATGGCAAGGCCGGCGCCATTGACCATGCAGCCGATATTGCCGTCGAGCGCGACATAGGCGAGGTCGTATTTCGACGCCTCGATTTCCTTCTCGTCCTCTTCCGTGGTGTCGCGCAGTTCGAGCACGTCGGGGTGGCGGAACAGCGCGTTGTTGTCGAACGACACTTTCGCGTCGAGCACGCGCAGCCGGCCGTTCTTCATGACGATCAGCGGGTTGACCTCGAGCAGGCTCATGTCCTTCTCGACGAAGGCCTTGTAGAGGATCGGGAACAGCGTATCGCCGTCCTTGGCCGCATCGCCGTCGAGCTTGAGCGCGCCGTTGAGCGCCTTCAGGTCGGCTGCTGTGACGCCTTTTTCCGGATCGATGGCGACGGTGATGATCTTTTCGGGCGTGTCATGGGCGACCGCTTCGATGTCCATGCCGCCTTCGGTCGAGACGACGAAGGCGATGCGGCCGACCGAACGGTCGACCAGGATCGACAGATAGAGCTCGCGTTCGATGTCGGCACCGTCCTCGATGTAGAGGCGGTTGACCTGCTTGCCGGCCGGACCGGTCTGCTTGGTCACCAGCGTGTTGCCCAGCATCTCGTTGGCGTTGGCGACGACGTCGGCCACCGATTTCGCCAGCCGCACGCCGCCCTTGGCGTCCGGGCCGAGCTCGGTGAATTTGCCCTTGCCGCGGCCGCCGGCATGGATCTGGCTCTTCACCACATAGAGCGGGCCCGGCAGCGCCTTGGCGGCGGCTTCCGCTTCGCTCGCCTTGAACACCGGCACACCTTCGGCCACCGGCGCGCCAAAGCTCTTCAGCAGCGCCTTGCCCTGATACTCATGGATGTTCATCTGGGTGGTCTCCGGATCGACTGGGGGTTCACTTACTGGAGATTCATTTGGAGGCGAGTTGCGGCGCGATCTTGACGCAGGCCTCGGTCAGGCCCTGCACCGTCGCCACAGAGGAGTCGAACATCTTCTGCTCGCTCTTGTTGAGTTCGATCTCGATGATGCGCTCGACGCCGCCGGCGCCGATCACCACGGGAACGCCGACATAGGTGTTCTTGACGCCATACTGGCCGGAGAGATACGCCGCGCAGGGCAGCACGCGCTTCTTGTCCTTGAGATAGGCTTCGGCCATCGAGATCGCCGAAGCGGCCGGCGCGTAATAGGCCGAACCGGTCTTGAGCAGGCCGACGATCTCGGCGCCGCCGTCGCGGGTGCGCTGCACGATCTGGTCGAGCTTCTCCTTCGAGGTCCAGCCCATCTTGATGAGGTCGGGCAGCGGAATGCCCGATACCGTCGAATAGCGGATCATCGGCACCATGGAATCGCCGTGGCCGCCGAGCACGAAGGCGGTGACGTCCTCGACCGAGACCTTGAATTCCTCTGCCAGGAAATAGCGGAAGCGCGCGCTGTCAAGCACGCCGGCCATGCCGACGACATGGCTGTTGGGCAGGCCTGAGAACTTCTGCAGCGCCCAGACCATGGCGTCGAGCGGGTTTGTGATGCAGATGACGAAGGCCTTCGGCGCGTACTTCTTCAGCCCGGCGCCGACCTGTTCCATGACCTTGAGGTTGATGCCCAAAAGGTCGTCGCGGCTCATGCCGGGCTTGCGCGGCACGCCGGCGGTGACGATGCAGACGTCGGCCCCTTCGATGCCGGCATAGTCGTTGATGCCGGTGAGCCTGGAGTCGAAGCCATCGACAGGCGACGACTGCGCGATATCGAGCCCCTTGCCCTGCGGGATACCTTCGGCAATATCGAACAGCACCACGTCGCCGAGGTCCTTGAGGCCGATCATGTGAGCGAGCGTGCCGCCGATCATGCCAGAGCCGATAAGCGCTATCTTGTTGCGTGCCATGTGAGGATGTTTTCCCTTTGTCGGTGACGACGTCTCAAATCTCTGGTGATTTGATGGCGGCGTCGAAGAAGAGGCCGGAATGCTGCGGGGAACCGCGAATTTTCGCCGCACCCAATAGCCCCGGCACGCAAAAAATTCAAACGATTATTTTGGTGTCAGTATTTTCAATCGGTTAGATCATTTGGGATTTACGTAAACGTCAAAGTTTGTAAGCCGACTTGGGAAGAAATAGCCGACGAAGATGGAAATCGTAAGGCTGGATGCAGGCGATGACGCCCTTGTGATGGCGGTCGCCAAATCTCCCCCTTGAGGGCAGGGCTATCGCATATGGAATTCCTGAGATGTCTGCCCGGCACGGACCCCCACGCCTAACCCCTCCCCACAAGGGAGAGGGAGACTTCCGTTGGCGCTGGCCCAGGAGCATCGCCTGTCTTTTCGGCGCCAAGAAGAATTAAAGGCACGCGGCAGCGTTCCCTCCCCCTTGTGGGGAGGGTTAGGGTGGGGGTTCTTCTTCGCAAGAATCCNAGGCACGCGGCAGCGTTCCCTCCCCCTTGTGGGGAGGGTTAGGGTGGGGGTTCTTCTTCGCAAGAATCCATGTGCGATAGCCCTGCCCGCAAGGGGGGAGATGTCACCGAAGGCGACAGAGGGGGTCGCCGCGCGTGAAGCGCTGGCGCCATCTGTGCCGCGCCCGGTCGAACCAACCCCCTCTGGCCTGCCGGCCATCTCCCCCCTCAAGGGGGGAGATCGATTGCCACGCGATTTCGCCAATCTTCAACGAAGCAGGAATGAGCGGGGCGCCTAAGCTGCCAATTGCTTTCTTTAGGCCTGCGCCTGCGACGCTTCCGACACCGCCGGCTTTCCTTTCTGCCGCTCCGCCCAATCCTCCAGCCAGTCGCGGCTTTGCATCTCGATCAGCCGCGATGCCGTGCGCTCGAACTCGAAGGCTTCGACGCCGCGCTTGGCTGCATAAAGTGCTTGCGGCGGCGCTTCGGCGCTCGCCACCAGCCGCATACGATGGTCGTAGAGCGTGTCGATCAGCAGGATGAAGCGCTTGGCCTCGTTGCGCTTGCCTTCGCCGAGCACCGGGACGTGGTCGATGAAAATGGTTGAGAAGCGCCCGGCGATCGCCAGGAAATCACGCGCGCCAAGCGGCTTCTCGCAGAGATCGGCGAAGGAGAACCGCGCCGCATCGCCCGCCGCACGCGGCACGATCACCTGCCGCCCTTTGAGGGCCAGCGACGTCTCGGCGGTCGGCGCGCCCCGCGTCATGGCTTGCCAGGCCTCGTCGAGTAGCTGGTCCGCCGCCGCGTCGGCCGGCGTCACATAGACCGGTGTCCGGGCGAGCTTTTCCAGCCGGTAGTCCTTGTCGGCATCGAGCGCCAGCACCTGTGTGTGCCGCTCCAATATGCCGATGAAGGGCAGGAAAAGCTGGCGGTTCAGCCCGTCGCTGTAGAGGTTTTCCGGCGCCACATTCGAGGTGGCGACCAGCACCACGCCGCTGGCAAACAGCGCCGAAAACAACCTGGACAGGATCATCGCGTCGGCAATGTCGGTGACCGAGAACTCGTCGAAGCACAGCACCCAGGCTTGCTCGGCAAGGGCCTTGGCCACCGGCGGGATCGGATCGTCTTCCCTGACGTCGCCATTCTTGCGCGCCTGCCGGTGCTTCTGGATACGGTCCTGCACGTCGGCCATGAAGTCGTTGAAGTGGACGCGGCGCTTGCGCCGCACCGGCAGCAAGTCGAAGAACATGTCCATCAGCATGGTCTTGCCGCGGCCGACGCCGCCATGGATGTAGAGGCCTTTGACGGCCTCATGCGTCTCGCGCTTGCGGGCGAACAGCCAGCCCAGCGCGCTCGACTTATGCGCCAGCCGCTTGGCCGAGATCTCATCGGTCAGCCGGTCGAGCGCCGCAACGATCCGTTCCTGCGCCGGATCGCGGTCGATCGTACCGGTTTCCACCAGATGGTCGTAGCGCTGCCTAACGGTCGCATGGGTCTGGAGGCCGTCACGCAGATGCATCGGTCACGTCGTTCTGGAGCGATTCCGGGAACCGGAATTGCGTAAAACAAAAACTATCTCGTAAGCGAAATCGGCTGGCCGTTGGAAGTCTGGCCGTCGAATTTCGAGCCGCCCGAGGAATAGAGCCGCGCCAGCGCACCGCCGCTCTCGTCATAGAGCGTCAGCTGCTTGCCGGCGACGTTCCACGACTTGATGCCGTCCATCGGCGCCGGGCAATGCAGCGGACCGGCGCGGAAGCCGGCGCCGAATTTGGTCTGCGGTGTCGCCACCTTGCAGCTCTGGCCCGCAACGCTGGCGTTCCAGACACCGGCGACGCTGGCGGCGGTCACGTCCGAAGCGCCGGCCGGCGCCGAACCATCCGAAGGCAGCGCGGCGACCTGCGTGTTCGCCGGAGCGGTCGGGAATTGCGAAGGGTCGGTGGTGCCGGGCGATGCCGGCGGCGGCAGTTGGTTCGCCGTCACCTTGCCGGCGGGCGCGGCCTCCAGCGGTGCCGGCTGCTGGTCATCCATCGAGGAAAAACGTGAGGTCGAACAGCCGCTCGCAACGAGCGCCGCCAGCGATACGGCCACCAGACCGGTTTTCGAAAAAGTCATTCCAACCTCCGTCGGATCCGGCTGGGGGGAAGCCGTCCGCACAATCTCACCCCCACCAAGATGGAGAAGGTGGCGAAATTTCAACCCGATATGGTTAAAATACAGTTTGCAGCCAGAAGTGTTGCAATTTTATCGCAATGGGGACGGCTGACCGCTTGTCGCCCGTCGCTTGGGAATTCCGGTCAACACTTCGTCGGTGGACGCTTGCGCGAACCGCCTTAGCGCCTATGTCTGGAAACGAAACCCTGCTGGAGCCGCAAATTGGCCGCGAGAAAGACTGCCGCCAATCGCTATTACAGCGGCCCGCCCAGCGACCATTTCGACGGCGCATTGTTCTTCAATCCCGACGGCCAGCCACCCGGCCGTTTCGCCGACCTGCTGAAATGGCAGTTGAATGGCCAGCGCTCGAAATGGCCGGCGAGCGATGCAAGCCCCTTTCCGCAGGCGAAACCGACGGCTCGGGTCGAGGGCGCTGCGCTGGAAGTGACCATGGTTGGTCATTCCACCTTGCTGGTCCAGACGGCCGGTCTGAACATTCTTACCGATCCGGTGTGGTCGCTGCGCGCGTCGCCGCTTTCCTTCGCCGGACCAAAACGCATCAATGCGCCAGGCATCGCCTTTGCCGACCTGCCGTCGATCGACCTCGTTCTGGTCAGCCACAACCACTATGACCATCTCGACCTCGCCACGTTGAAGCGGCTGAAGGCCGGCCACGACCCGCTGGTGCTCACTCCGCTCGGCAACGACGCCATCATCGAAGCCGCCGTGCCCGGCATGCGACTGTCGGCGCATGACTGGGGCGACAGGGTCGAGATCGGCAATGGCGCCGCCGTCCATGTCGAGCCGGTGCATCACTGGTCGGCGCGTGGCGCCCGCGACCGGCGCATGGCGCTGTGGGCCGGCTTCGTCGTCGAAACGCCTGACAGCAAGCTCTATTTCGCCGGCGACACCGGCTTCCACGATGGCATCAACTACCGGCTGATGGCTGAGAAACATGGCGGTTTCCGCTTCGCCATCCTGCCGATCGGCGCCTATGAGCCGCGCTGGTTCATGGCGCCGCAGCACCAGAACCCCTGGGAGGCGGTGCAAGGCATGGCGCTGTGCAATGCCGCCCATGCCGCCGGCTGCCACTGGGGCACTTTCCAGCTCACCGACGAGCCGATCGACGAGCCGGCGCGCAAATTGACCGAGGCGCTTGACGATCAAGGCATCCCCCGCGAGCGCTTTCGCGCCTTGCGGCCGGGTGAGGTATGGGATGTGCCGGAGCACATAGCGCCCTGATCGGTTTCGACGGAACCCCAGCGCGGCAACCGCGTTTTCATGTGGTTGAAAAATCTGCCGGTTTGCGAGGCATTGCCATGCTCAAATGGATCGTCGTTCTCCTGATCGTCGCCGCGGCGGCGAGTCTGCTCGGCATGCCGGCGCTGGCAGGTGCCGCCGCCACCGGTGCGCGCATCCTTATCGGCATCGTTCTGATCATTTTCCTGCTGATGGTGCTGGGCATTTTCGCCGTCACGTAAGTCCGGCGCTTTCGCCGTGACCAAGCGGCTGCGCACTGGTAATTCCTGCCCGTTTCCGCCATATAGCGCCAAACGGATACGGAATTTTTCGGAGCAATGGCCAGCACCGCCCCTTTCGCCAAGATGAACGGTATCGGCAACGAGATCATCGTTGCCGATATGCGTGGCCGTGCCGATCGGGTGACGGCGGCGGCGGCGATTGCGCTGAATGCCGATGCCGCGACCAGCTTCGACCAGATCATGGCGATCCATGACGCCAGGACGCCGGGCACCGCCTTTTTCATCGACATCTTGAATTCCGATGGAACCAGCGCCCAGGCCTGCGGCAATGGCATGCGCTGCGTCGTCCAGGCGCTCGCCGCCGAGACCGGCCAGAAGATCTTCACCTTCGAAACCGTGGCAGGCATCCTCAATGCGCGCGAACATGCCGACGGTTCGATCTCGGTCGACATGGGCACGCCGCGCTTCGGCTGGCAGGATATCCCGCTGGCCGAGGAGTTCCGCGACACCCGGATGATCGAGCTGCAGATCGGCCCGATCGACGCGCCGGTGCTGCATTCACCCTCGGTCGTCTCGATGGGCAATCCGCACGCCATCTTCTGGGTCGACAATGACGTCTGGTCCTATGAGCTCGACCGCTTCGGCCCGCTGCTCGAGAACCACCCGATGTTCCCCGAGCGCGCCAACATCACCATCGCTCAGGTTACTTCGCCCGAAACGATGATCATCCGCACCTGGGAGCGCGGCGCCGGACTGACCAAGGCCTGCGGCTCGGCCGCCTGCGCCGCCGTCGTGGCCGCTGCCCGCACCAACCGGACCGGCCGCAGCGTCAGTCTGTTGACCCCCGGCGGCGGCATGCTGCATGTCGAATGGCGCGACGATGACCACGTGGTCCTGACGGGCGCCGCCGAATGGGAATTTTCCGGCAGCTTCGACCCGTCGAACGGGACATGGGCCCGCGACACCGAAAGCGCGGCCTGATGTCCGCTCTGCCCAAGAGCCCGATGTCCCAGGGCATCGATGTCGTCACCTTCGGCTGTCGGCTCAACACCTATGAATCGCAGGTGATGCGGCGCGAGGCTGAAAGTGCCGGTCTGGGCGCGCTGGAAGGTGGCGCCATGATCTTCAACACCTGCGCCGTGACAGGCGAAGCAGTGCGCCAGGCCAAGCAGGCGATCCGCAAGGCGCGCCGCGACAACCCGCAGGCGCGCATCATCGTCACCGGCTGCGCCGCGCAGACCGAGCCTGAAAAATTCGCCGCCATGGACGAGGTCGATCTCGTGCTCGGCAATGAAGAGAAGCTGAAGGCCAACTCCTATCGCGCACTGCCGGATTTCGGCGTCAACGACACCGAAAAGGCACGCGTCAACGATATCTTTTCGGTGCGTGAGACCGCAGGCCACATGGTCGACGCCATCGAGGGCCGGGCACGCGCCTTCGTCCAGGTGCAGAATGGCTGCGACCACCGCTGCACCTTCTGCATCATTCCCTACGGCCGCGGCAATTCGCGCTCGGTGCCGATGGGCGCCGTGGTCGAGCAGGTCAAGCGGCTCGCCGGCAACGGCTATGCCGAGATCGTTCTGACCGGCGTCGACATGACATCATTCGGCGCCGATCTGCCGGGCGCGCCGAAGCTCGGCAGGCTGGTGAAAACAATCCTGAAACAGGTGCCGGACGTGAAGCGCCTGCGGCTGTCCTCCATCGATTCGATCGAGGCCGACGACGATCTGCTCAACGCCATCGCCACCGAGCCGCGGCTGATGCCGCATCTGCATCTGTCGCTGCAGTCGGGCGACGACATGATCCTGAAGCGGATGAAGCGCCGGCATCTGCGCGACCAGTCGATCCGCTTCTGCGAGGATGTGCGCAAGCTGCGCCCCGGTATCGTCTTCGGCGCCGACATCATCGCCGGCTTCCCGACCGAGACCGACGAAATGTTCGAGAACTCGGAAAAAATCGTCGAGGAGTGTGGCCTGACCCATCTCCACGTCTTCCCGTTCAGCCCACGCGAAGGCACGCCTGCCGCGCGCATGCCCCAGCTCCGCCGTGAATTGGTCAAGCAGCGCGCCGCCCGGCTGCGCGCCGCCGGTGAAGTTGCGTATATCAGGCATCTGTCGTCGCTCACCGGTACGCGTCAGTCGATCCTGATCGAGCGCGACGGCCTTGGCCGCACCGAGGGTTTTACGCTTGCCGCACTCGGCACGGGCGCACCGGGTGAGATCGTCGAGGCCGATATATCAGGCCACGATGGTAGCAGGCTGATCGCGGCGCCCCTCGCCGCCCGCGCGGCCTGAGAAACGCAAAGCATGGCTGGTTTTTTCAAGAAGATATTTTCGTTCGGCAAGAAAGAGGTGGTCGAGGAGCGGGTCGACGAGACCGCCCCGCTGCCGCCGATCAAATGGGAAGCGCTCGAGGCGCTGAAGCCGGCGGCCGAGCAGGTCGTTCCGGAGTTCTTGAAGCGTGACGAGCTGGAGCGCGAGGCGGAAACTGCGCCGACGCCGACGACGGTCGAGCCGGAAGTGATCCCCGCGCCGGAATCGGCGCCTGTCGAGAAGCCGGTGCCCGAGCCGGCACCGGCCATTCCGCCAGCACCGGAGCCGACTATTCCCTCCGAGCCGGAACCCCTGCCGGAGCCCGAGCCGGAAGAAGAACCCGCGCCCGAGACGCCTGCCGAGCCGCCGGCGCCCGAGGAGATACCAACACCTCCCGCCGTTCCGGAGCCTGCTCCCGAACCGCAGCCGCAGGAGGTCCCGCCACCCGCGCCGGCCGAGCCGGAGATCGTCCCGTCACGCCCGGAACAGCAGCCGGAACCGGAACCGGTCGAAGTGCCGACGCCTGCCGAGGTTCCGGCCGAGACACCAGCCCCGATCGAGGTGCCGACACCGGGGCCGGCCCCTGCTCAGCCATTATCAGAGGTCAGCGCCGCCCCTCATCCGCCTGCTGGCACCTTCTCTCCGTCTGAAGACGGGGAGAAGGAAGAAGTTTCAGCACCGACGCCCGAAGCCCCGCCTGCCGAAATCGCACCTCCCATTCGCCAGCCGGCGCCGATCGAATCGCAGCCGGTCATTGCGGAAATTGCGCCCGAGCCGCAGTCTCTTCCACAACCCGCGCCGGAGCCAAAAGCCGCACCCGGCAAGGTGACCGTCACCAAGAAGGTCGAGCAGAAGGCCGAGCCACAGAAGGCGCCGGAGCCGGCACCGAGGCGCTCATGGTTCCAGCGCATGAAGGACGGGCTTGCCCGCTCCTCCAAGGAGCTCACCGGCAACATTGCCGGCGTCTTCACCAAGCGCAAGCTGGACGAAGAGACTTTGCAGGACCTTGAGGATGTGCTGATCCGTGCCGATCTCGGCATGGAGACGGCCTTGCGCGTTACCGACGCGCTGGCCGCCAGCCGCTACGGCAAGGACGTCTCCGACACCGAGGTCCGCGCCATCATGGCGGCCGAGGTGGAAAAAGTGCTGGCCCATGTCGCCATGCCGCTGGAGCTCGACCTTTCACACAAGCCGCATGTCATCCTGGTGGTCGGTGTCAACGGCACCGGCAAGACCACAACTATCGGCAAGCTGGCCGCCAAGCTCACCGATGGTGGCCTGTCGGTGATGCTCGCCGCCGGCGACACCTTTCGCGCCGCCGCGATCGAGCAACTGAAGATCTGGGGCGAGCGGACGAAATCGCCTGTGATCGCCTCAAAGATCGGCGCCGATGCCGCGGGACTGGCCTATGACGCCTTCGAGAAGGCCAAGGAGGCCGGTTCCGACGTGCTGATCATCGACACCGCCGGCCGCCTGCAGAACAAGACTGAACTGATGGCGGAGCTCGAAAAGATCGTCCGCGTGCTTGGCAAACTCGACCCGGAAGCACCGCACACCGTGCTGCAGACGGTCGACGCCACCACCGGCCAGAACGCGCTCAACCAAGTCGAGATCTTCCGCAATATCGCCGGCGTCAACGGCCTGGTGATGACCAAGCTGGACGGCACGGCGCGCGGCGGTATTCTGGTGGCGATCGCGGCAAAGCACAAATTGCCGGTCTATTTCATCGGCGTCGGCGAACAGGTCGACGACCTCGAACCTTTCTCGGCAAGCGAATTCGCCAGGGCGATCGCTGGAGTAGCTTAACAAGCATGTCCCAAAAAGTTGCAGACTTTTTGGATCAGATCATGCGCAAGAAAGAGATTCCATGAACCCACCCATTCTCGAACGCGATCCGTCGGACCCGCAGAAGCAGAAGAAGGAAGGCGTCAATCCGCTGCTCAAGCTAGTGCTGGAGCTGGGTCCGTTGATGGTGTTCTTCTTCGCCAATGCGCGCGGCGGATGGCTGGTGCAGAAATTCCCTGTTCTGGCCGAGTTCGGCGGGCCGATTTTCGTCGCCACCGGGCTGTTCATGGCCGCCACGGCAATCGCCCTGATCGCCTCGTGGCTGCTCACCCGCACCTTGCCGATCATGCCGATGGTGTCGGGCGTCGTCGTCTTCATCTTCGGCGCGCTGACGCTCTATCTGCAGGACGACATCTTCATCAAGATGAAGCCGACCATCGTCAACACGCTGTTCGGCGGCGTGCTGCTCGGCGGGCTCTACTTCGGCAAGTCGCTGCTTGGCTATGTCTTCGATTCGGCCTTCAGCCTCGACGCCGAAGGCTGGCGGAAACTGACCTTCCGCTGGGGCCTGTTCTTCCTGTTCCTGGCCATCGTCAATGAGGTGGTGTGGCGCAATTTTTCCACCGACGCCTGGGTTACTTTCAAGGTCTGGGGCATCATGCCGATCACGCTTCTGTTCACCTTCAGCCAGATGCCGCTGATCCTGCGTCATTCACTCGAGGACAAGGCCGGCAAAGAAGAGAGAACCGGAAAGTAGAAAAAGCGGTTCTGCGTTCGTGAAACAATGAACCGTTCTGGGGAGAGGGACATGGAATTCATCACCACGCGCGACCAGTTGAGGACGATCTACAAGACGCCACGGCCGACCGACGGTTCTATCCGCAAGGAGCTGAAAAAACTTGACGGCCATTGCCGCTCCTTCATCGGCAAGAGCCCGTTCGTGCTGATCGGCTCGTCCGACGGTGCCGGCAATGCCGACGTGACGCCGAAGGGCGACAAGCCGGGCTTTGCCACCGTTCTCGACGACACCACCATCGCCATTCCCGATCGGCCCGGCAACAACCGGCTCGACACGTTGGAAAACATTCTCCTCAATCCCTCTGTCGGGCTGCTCTTCCTCATTCCCGGCATGAACGAGACGCTGCGCGTCAACGGCGATGCCCGCATCACCGTCGACGCAAATTTGCGCGAACGCCTCGCCGTCGACGGCAGGGAGCCGCAAAGCGTCGTCGTGGTCAGCGTCAAGGCCGCCTACATGCACTGCGCAAAAGCCTTCATGCGCTCGGACCTGTGGAAGCCGGAAACCTGGTACGACCGTGCGACGCTGCCGACGCTCGGCCAGATCATGCGCGATCAGCTGGCGGTTGCCGATTCCGCCGAGGCGACCGACCGCTGGCTCGACGAGGAATACAAGAAGACGATGTGGTAGGTTTCCGGACGCGATTCGCGTCTGGACCGATTCCATACCTTGCTGAACATCCTTGCCATTTCCGGCAGCCTGCGCGCGGCTTCCACCAATTCGGCGCTGATCGCCGCACTGGCCCGCGAAGCGCCGTCCGGCTGCCGCGTCACCGTCCATGACGGGCTTGGCCGTCTGCCCATCTTCAATCCCGATGATGAGGGCGAGCGGACGCCGCTCGAAGCCTCCAAGCTGATCGATGCCGTCACCCGAGCCGACGGCGTGATCGTCTCCTGTCCGGAATATGCCCATGGCGTGCCGGGCGGGCTGAAGAACGCCCTCGACTGGCTGGTCTCGCGCGACGCCGCCGTCGCCAAGCCCGCCATGCTGGTGCACGCCTCGCCGCGCTCGCTGTTCGCTCGCGCCGCACTGGCCGAGATCATGCGCACTATGTCATTCGCGTTGTGCGAGGATATGCTGGAGATTGTGCTGTTGGGGAAGAAGCAGCCGGAGGTCGAGAGCATCCTGGCGGAGCCGGCGAACCGGCTGGCGATGCGCGATGCGCTGAATGCTTTCGCGGACTTTATCCGCGCCCGTTGAGTGCCGACCCACCACGCATTCGTCATCCTAGGGCGAAGCAAGGAGCGAAGCGACGCGGCGCAGACCCTAGGATCCATGCCGCGACCTTTGCCGAGAATGCATCGGTCCAAGAAGGGCAGCCTAACGTTGGATACTACACGGACCGCCAAAGACAGTATTGCACCGTTGTGCCCTGCTCGAAAGTCGCGGCATGGATCCTAGGGTCTCCGCGACGTCGCTTCGCGACTGCTTCGCCCTAGGATGACGAAGGAAAGGGGCTTCGCCATGCCTTCGAAATCAACCCTTTCGCAGCGTCTCCACATCCGTCTTCCCAACATACCAATCACGCGCATTGACCTCCTCGAAAACCACCCAGACATCGTCGTTGCTCAGCCCGGTGGCGTCCATGATGGCCGCCGTGACCTTTTTGGCGATGTCCGCCTTCTTGCCCGCCGGATCGGCTGATATCACTTCCTTGACGATGCGGATGTTGACGAATGGCATTTTTTCCTCCCGGGATGTTCGTGCTCGCGACCCGCTTCGATGAAACCGTCGAACGGCCGCCAGTGCTCCAGTCTCAGTATGTCTTGGCGCCGTTGACCATGAGCCGCACCATGTAGAGCGACGTGGTGCCGGCGATGTAGAGGCAATTCAGCTTGTTGCCGCCGAACACGCAGTTGGCGGTGACTTCCGGTACCTTGACCTTGCCGATCAGCGTGCCGTCCGGATCGTAGCAATGGATGCCGTCGGCGGCACTGGTCCAGATGCGGCCGTCCTCGTCGAGCCTGAAGCCGTCGAACAGGCCGGCCGTGCAGTCGGCGAAGACTTTCTCGCCCGAAACCTTCTTGCCGCCCTTGCCGACATTGAACACCCGCATATGCGCCGGATTCTGCGCGCCATGCGTGCGGCCGGTGTCGACGACATAAAGCTGGCTCTCGTCTAGCGAGAAGGCCAGGCCGTTGGGCCGGACCATGTCGGTGATGACGGCTTCGACCTCGCCGGTGCCGGGATCGACCCGGTAGACATGGCAGGCGCCGATTTCGCTCTCGGCCCTGTCGCCCTCATAATCCGTATCGATGCCGTAGCTCGGATCGGTGAACCAGATAGAACCGTCGGATTTCACCACCGCGTCGTTGGGCGAATTCAGCCGCTTGCCCTTCCATTTGGCCGCGATCGTGGTGACCGAGCCGTCGAACTCGGTGCGGCTGACGCGGCGGCCCGAATGCTCGCAGGTGATCAGCCGGCCCTGCCGGTCGACGCTGTTGCCGTTCGAATTGCCGGACGGCTGCCGGAAGACGCTGACATTGCCGTCGGTCTCGTCATAGCGCAGCATGCGGTTGTTGGGGATGTCGGACCAGACGACATAGCGGCCGGCGGCGAACCAGGCCGGCCCCTCCGCCCACTGGCATCCGGTGAACAGCTTCTCGACCTGCGCGTTGCCGTTGAACAGGCGCGCGAAGCGCGGATCGAGAATTTCATAATAGTCCGCAGCCGCCATGCTTTTCCTCCCGGCATCAATGACACCGGATCAAGACAGCCGGAGGGACAGAAGGCAATGTGGGTACGCACAGTGTGATGCAAAAGATCGCTTGCCGGCTCTGCGCATGACGTTAATGCATGTCGCCCAAAAGTGGCCCCGGTTTTGGGAGAACGACATGCATAAAAACAAAGACCTGAAGCGCGTCGCCTGAATCCGTTCAAACGCGACGCGCTTTAGCGCCGCATTAACCGGCTATGCGTTCAGCGCAATGGTGCATTGCAACATCTTCTTTTTGCAATGCACCATTACTATGTCATGCTTCGTATCGATCAAGGGAGGAAGAAACCGCCGCCGAAACGCGGCGCCAAAAAGGAACCTTGCTATGATCCTCGACAGTCTCATGACCCGCGCTCGCAACAGCATTGCCAAGCGCAAGCACTACAACCGCCTTGTCGCCGAAATCGACAGCTTTTCCAGCCGCGATCTGGCCGACATGCGCGCCGACCGCTCGGAAATGCTCTACCAGATCCACAAGCAGATCTACGGCTGAGTATTCGATCGCCTCATCACGTTCGCCATCCTTGGGCGTAGCGACGCGTGGCGTTGCGAAGACCCAAGGATGATGCAGCTACGCGTATAGGTGCGTCGCGACGTCAGTTCGACGCCGCCAGCGCCTTGTCGATCTGTGGCAGCAAGAGATCCCTCGCCGTCTCGGGCGTCAGCGGGCCGACATGCTTGTAGGCGATCTTGCCGTCCTTGCCGATGACGAAGGTTTCCGGCACGCCATAGACGCCCCAGTCGATCGCCGCGCGGCCCGCTTCGTCGACCCCTATCGCCTGGAACGGATTGCCGAGATCGCCGAGGAACCGGCGTGCGTTTTCCGGCCGGTCCTTGTAGTTCAGCGCCGCCATGCTGAAACGCTTGTCCTGCGACAGCGCCAGAAGCACCGGGTGCTCTTCGCGGCATGGCGCGCACCACGACGCGAAGACGTTGACCAATGTGACCTTGCCGGCGAAGGTTTTCGAATCGAGCCCCGGCAGGTTTGAGCCCTCCAGCGCCGGCAGGCTGGTTTGCGGCGCAGGCAGGCCGATCAGGGCCGACGGCACTTCCGAAACATCGCGCCCCGACAGCAGCTGCGACAGGAACAGTCCGGCCAGGCCGAGGAAGATCAGCAGCGGCAACAGCACGAACAGGCGACGAGTGCGCGGGGGCGGCGTTTCTGTTTCGATGCTCATGGCTTTGCGACCTTGTCGGAGCGACGCCTCACGCCGGACGCCTCCAGTTCGGCAAGCTCACGCTTGCGCGCCCGCTGGTCGAGCAGGATCCAGCCGATCAATCCGGCCAGCACCACGGCAGTGATGCCATAGGCAGCGGTCACATAGAGTGCATGCGCGCTCATGCGGCAGGCCCCGCTGAAGTGCGGCCTTCCAAGCCAATCATGTCGCCCAGTCTAGACATGCTTTCCCTTAGCCTCGCTCCGTCGGCTTCGCAATCCGCAGTCATACGCCGCGTCAATCCGTGCCATGGCGCAGCGCCAGCGCCGCCGAGACCGGACCCAGCACGCCAAGAAACAGGGTCAGCGCGGCAAGAATGAGGAAGGGCTGCAGAAACGGATCGGGATTGGCGGTCGCTCCATAGCTTGCCGAAACGCCGAAGATCAGCACCGGAATGGTCAGCGGCAGCACCAGCACCGAGATCAGCAGCCCGCCACGCGGCAGCGCCACCGCCACCGCCGCACCGGCGGCGCCGATGAAGGTGATAGCAGGCGTGCCGACCAGCAGCGTCAGCGCCGTGGCGCCGATGCCGAGCGGCTCCATGTTCATGAACAGCCCGAGCACGGGCGCGGCGACCACCAGCGGCAGCACGCTGCCCGCCCAATGCGCCAGGCATTTCACCAGCACCGTCAAGGCCAGCATGTGGCGATCATTGCCGAGCACCAGCAGATCGAGCGAGCCGTCCTCGCGGTCGGCCTGGAACAGCCGATCGAGACCGAGCAGGCAGGACAGCAGCGCGCCAATCCACAGGATCGCCGGCCCGATGCGGGCCAGCAGCTTCAGGTCCGGCCCGACTCCGAACGGGATGGTGGCGATGACGGCGAGGAAGAAGATGACCCCGGTCAGCGCCCCGCCGCCCGCACGGATGTTGAGGCGGATGTCGCGCAGGAAGAGGGCTAGCATGGTATGAGATGCTCGGGCGCCATCATCAACCCGTTTCCCCCATCCTCAACTCCATCCCCTCGATCCCCAGCGGCAGGTGCGTCGCCGCGACAATCATCCCGCCATCCGTGCAATGCTTCGCCATCAACCCCGCGAACCGCGCCTCCGAAGCCTTGTCCAGCCCCGCCGTCGGCTCGTCCAGCAGCCACAATGGCCGGTGGCTGACCAGCAGTTTCGCGATCGCCGCCCGGCGCCGTTGCCCGGTCGATAGATAGCCGAACGGCAGGTGGCCGATGCCACCGAGCCCGACCGTTTCCAGCGCCTCTTCGACGCCGAGCTGTCCGTCGCCGTTGAAGTCGCGCCAGAAGCGCAAATTCTCCGCCACGCTGAGCGCCGGCTTCATTGCGTTCTGGTGGCCAAGGTAGTGACAGGCCGAGGCAACAGACGGGAACGCTTCGCCCCCGTCTTCAATCTTCATGGCACCCTCGATCCTCACGCTGCCTTGCGGCACCGGCAGCAGCGCGGCGATGACCCGCAGCAAGGTCGACTTGCCCGATCCGTTCGGCCCGGTAACGATGAGCGCCTGACCCTCCTCCAGGGCAAAGCCGATGCCGGAAAACACCGCGTCGCCGCCTCGCTCGCCGCACAGATTTTCGGCGATCAGCCGCATTCCTCGCCTGCCCTGAAACCATGTGTCGCGGCCGCTGCCGCATCGCACAAAATTGCTTTCCAACTGTCTAGAACTATTCCAGAAAATTCTCTATATGCGGTGCATCCGTGCCAGCGGTCGGCACGGGAACAGAATTAGCGCCGAACCAGCGCACGCGCCGCCTTGAACGGCTCGGGTTGCTTGGGAACGGACAGCGGAAATGGCCGTACCCGCACCTTTGCGCGTGATTGCATGCCATCGGCGTCCGTTCCCTTTCAGGCTGAACAGACAAGGATCGCACGTGTCAAAATCCCTCGACAGTTTCAATTGCCGCCGCACGCTGACCGCAGGCGGCGCGGAGTATGCCTATTTCAATCTCATTGAGGCCGAGAAGAACGGCCTCACCGGCATCTCGCAGCTGCCCTATTCGATGAAGGTGCTGCTGGAAAACCTGCTGCGCAACGAGGACGGCCGCTCCGTCACCAAGGAATCGATCCAGGCGGTGGCCGGCTGGCTGACCGACAAGGGCACCGCCGGTGTCGAGATCGCCTATCGCCCGGCCCGCGTGCTGATGCAGGATTTCACCGGCGTTCCGGCCGTGGTCGACCTTGCCGCGATGCGCGACGCCATGGCTTCGCTCGGCGGCGATCCGCAGAAGATCAACCCGCTGGTGCCGGTCGACCTCGTCATCGACCATTCCGTCATCGTCGACGAATTCGGCACGCCGATGGCCTTCGCCCGCAATGTCGAGCTGGAATATGAGCGCAACGAGGAGCGCTACAAATTCCTCAAATGGGGCCAACAGGCGTTCCGCAACTTCCGCGTCGTGCCGCCCGGCACCGGTATCTGCCATCAGGTCAACCTCGAATATCTCGGCCAGGTGGTGTGGACCAACACCGAGGACGGCGAAACGACAGCCTATCCCGACACCTGCGTCGGCACCGATTCGCACACCACCATGATCAACGGCCTTGGCGTGCTCGGCTGGGGCGTCGGCGGCATCGAGGCCGAGGCGGCCATGCTCGGCCAGCCCGTCTCCATGCTTTTGCCTGAGGTGATCGGCTTCCGCCTCACCGGCAAGCTCAAAGAAGGCGTCACCGCCACCGACCTCGTGCTCACCGTCACCCAGATGCTGCGTAAGAAGGGCGTCGTCGGCAAGTTCGTCGAGTTCTTCGGGCCGGGCCTCTCCAACATGACGCTGGCCGACCGCGCCACCATCGGCAACATGGCGCCCGAATATGGCGCCACCTGCGGCTTCTTCCCGGTCGACTCGGAAACCATCCGCTACCTCACAATGTCCGGCCGCAGCGAGGACCGCATCGCGCTGGTCGAGGCCTATGCCAAGGCTCAAGGAATGTGGCGTGAGACCGGCTCGACCGATCCGGTGTTCACCGATCTGCTCGAGCTGGAACTTGGCTCCGTCGTGCCGTCGATGGCCGGACCCAAGCGGCCCGAGGGCCGCGTCGCCCTGGAAGGCATTCCGGAAGGTTTCGCCAAGGCGATGGAGACCGAATACAAGAAGGCCGCCGAAATCTCCAAACGCTACGCAGTCGAAGGCACCGACCATGATCTCGGTCATGGCGACGTCGTCATCGCCGCCATCACTTCGTGCACCAACACCTCGAACCCGAGTGTGCTGATCGGCGCCGGCCTCCTGGCCCGCAACGCCAACCGCCTCGGTTTGAAGCAGAAGCCATGGGTGAAGACCTCGCTGGCGCCGGGCAGCCAGGTGGTCGCCGAGTATCTGGAGAAATCCGGCCTGCAGAAGGAACTCGATCAGATCGGCTTCAACCTGGTCGGCTTCGGCTGCACCACCTGCATCGGCAATTCCGGCCCGCTGCCGGCGCCGATCTCGAAGACCATCAACGACAAGGGCCTGATCGCTGCCGCGGTCTTGTCCGGCAACCGCAACTTCGAAGGCCGCGTCTCGCCCGACGTGCAGGCGAACTATCTGGCCTCGCCGCCGCTGGTCGTCGCGCACGCGCTGGCCGGCACCGTCACAAAGGACCTGACCACCGAGCCGCTCGGCGAGGACAAGAACGGCGAGCCGGTCTACCTCAAGGATATCTGGCCGAGCTCGGCCGAGATCCAGGAGTTCATCGAGAAGAACGTCACCCGCGAGCTGTTCGCCCGCAAATATGCCGACGTCTTCAAGGGCGACGAGTACTGGCAGAACGTCAAGGCGCCGGAAGGCCAGACCTATGCCTGGGACGACAACTCGACCTATGTGCAGAACCCGCCCTATTTCGCTGGCATGACATCAGGTTTCGGCAAGATCGGCGACATCAAGGGCGCCCGCGTGCTCGGCCTGTTCGGCGACAAGATCACCACCGACCACATTTCGCCGGCCGGATCGATCAAGGCGGCCTCGCCGGCCGGCAAATACCTCACCGACCACGGCGTCGGCGTCGCCGACTTCAACCAGTACGGCACGCGGCGCGGCAATCACGAGGTGATGATGCGCGGCACCTTCGCCAACATCCGCATCCGCAACCACATGCTGGGCGAGAACGGGCGCGAGGGCGGCTACACCATCCACTACCCGTCGAAGGAAGAGGAATCGATCTACGACGCGGCGATGGAGTACAAAAGGGAAGGCGTGCCGCTGGTTGTCTTCGCCGGCGTCGAATACGGCAACGGCTCGTCGCGCGACTGGGCTGCCAAGGGTACCAATCTCCTTGGTGTCCGCGCGGTCATCGCCCAGTCCTTCGAGCGCATCCATCGCTCGAACCTGGTCGGCATGGGCGTTATCCCCTTCGTCTTCGAGGAAGGCACCTCATGGGCATCGCTCAACCTCAAGGGAGACGAGCTGGTCGAGATCGACGGCTTGAGCACCATCAAGCCGCGCCAGACGATGATCGCCAAGGTCACCTATGGCGACGGCACGGTGAAGAATGTGCCGATCATCTGCCGCATCGATACGCTGGATGAGCTCGATTACTTCAAGAACGGCGGCATCCTGCAATACGTGCTGCGCGATCTGGCGGCTTAAGTACGGGAGTAAGGGAGTAGGGAAGGTGAAGACCTATTCCCCTATTCCCCTATTCCCCTATTCCCCTATTCCCCTACCTTCGGCTTCCCAAACCGCGCCGCCGCCGCCAAAAGCACGCTGAGCATCAGCCCGTTGAGGATGTGCCAGAGGAAGTGCGTTCCGAGCGGAAAGCTGCCGCAGACCACCGGGTCGATCATCCGGCAGATGACGGACACGACGAAGATCGCCGAGCCCGCCAGATTATACCAGCCGGCGCGATTGCCGCTCACCGTCACCCAGACACCGAAGAAGGCGAGCGCCAGGAACGGCGGCAGATAGCCCGTCGTACCGTTCGACGCCTGGCGCAGCCAGTCCGGCACGGCAAGGGTTATCGCCCCGGCAAGCACATAGAAGGCAATGAAGATGGCAATGGCCTTGCCCCATCGCATGCCGAGGAAGCGGCGTAAATTGAACAGCGTGTAGGCCAGCGTGAAGCCGGCGATCGGCAGCACGTCGGCCCAGACCGTGCCCTTGGTGGCAAAGGTGTGGAAGATCGTCGAACCGATGCCGATCGCCACCACCCACCAAGCCAGCACCTCGGCGAAGGCGCCGGTGCCCAGCCTTCGCACCTCGCGCACGCCCCACAGGCCGGCGGCGATGAAGGCGAGATTGGTCAGGGCGTTGACGGGTTCGGACCAGAATTCCGGGCCGGTCCGCTCGCAATAGAGGTCGACCGGCGCCAAAAACGTTTGCCACATCGTGATTGCCGCCCGAATCGGTTTCTATCCTGAAGCGCAGATCCTTCCTATTGCGGGGTTGCGGTCAGCTGCAATGGCAAAATTTCACCGCAACGTGACTTCCCGTTGACTTCCGGTTCTGCCACATATTTTAGCAATCAAGATAAAGCCGGCACCACCGGCGGGAATCGGAATGGCCATGGCCTCGCGAAAATCATTGTGGCTGGCAGCTCTTGCGCTGGCCTTCTCGGCGTCTGCCGGCGCCGGGCATGCCGGCGAATCCGATCGCGCCCATGCCGACCGGGTCCAGATCGACAGGCTCCAGATCGACAGGCCATTGGGCGTGGTCGAACTGTTCACCAGCCAGGGCTGCAGTTCCTGCCCGCCGGCCGATACGCTGTTCTCCGAACTTGCCGCTAAGGAAGATATCGTCGCGCTCGCCTATCACGTCGACTATTGGGACTATCTCGGCTGGCAGGACACGCTGGGCCGCAAGGAGAACACCGAGCGGCAATACGACTACATGCGCGCCTTCGGCAGCCGCTCCGTCTATACGCCGCAGGCCGTCATCAACGGCCGTGTCCACGTCAACGGCGCCAGCCGCGGCGAGGTCGATGGCGCGCTCGCCCGCATGGCCAAGAACGGCGAAGGCATGCGCGTCGCCGTCAAGGTCAGCCGCACCAGCGACCGTGTGACGATCGACGCCGGTGATGCCGGCAACGGCCCCAGCGACGCCCATGTCGTCATCGTCTATTTCGACCCGCCGCAGACGGTCAAGGTCGGCGAGGGCGAGAATACCGGCCGCAAGATGACCTATTGGAACGCCGTCACCGGGATTCAGACCGCTGGCATGTGGCATGGCAAGGCACAGCGCTACGAGCTGCCGATGAGCGAGATTGCCAAAAAGGGCGGCTGCGCCGTGCTGCTGCAGTCGGTCGGCAAGGACGGCATGCCCGGTCCTATTCTCGGCGCCGCGTTCATCCACAAGCCGTAACGGACGCCGGCGCCCCCCATCTTCGCTAGGACTGTGGATGGGAGGCCCCTCATCCGGCCGCTTCGCGGCCACCTTCTCCCCGAGGGGAGAAGAGGTAAAGCGCCGCCGCGATCTCCTCTCCCCTCGGGGAGAGGTCGGATTGTCCCGAATTGCCCCTTCGCAATTCGGTTGGCAATCCGGGTGAGGGGGACGCGACGCTCGGTGAAACCGCACTCGACTCACCACCCAATAAAAAACCGACGTCAGCTTGCTTCTGACGTCGGTCATTTAGGTTTTGGGATCGTCGCACCCGGTTCTTCCGAGGAAGAGCCGAGGTTGGTTCGATCCGACGCAGACCCGTGGGCGGGGGGCTTGGGGTTTACGAGCCGGTGCCGGACCGAACCGTCTCAGGCAACACCGGTAAATTCGTCGGACATTGGGGCATGAGCGCGGATAAAAAAAGGCAGAAATGTGGCGGAACATCACCAATTCCAACACGGCGTTTCATAAAAGTGACTGGACGTGACGAAAACGGCGCGGCGCGGGGCTCGGTTCGCTAGGCCTTGCAATTCAGTCGCGAACACGCCAACTTTGGTTGGCAAAGATTCATTTTGAAGGATCGAGGCATGACGGATGACAGCGGCGGGACGGGGGATGGGGACGCATCCGCGATATTGATCCCGCTGCACGAGGCACGACGCGAACGTCTCGATCAGCCGGTACGGTTTGACCGCCGCGAGTTGGACCAGATCCTCAGGCTCTACGGACGCATGGTCGCTGCCAATGAATGGCGCGACTACGCCATCGATCATCTTGCGGACCGCGCCGTGTTTTCCGTATTCCGCCGCACCAGTGAAGTGCCGCTGTTCCAGATCGTCAAGGATCCGAAACTGGCCCGCAAGCAGGGCGCTTTTGCCGTCATCGCCGCCGGCGGCCGCATCCTGAAACGCGGTCAGGAACTTGGCCGCGTGCTTGGTGTGTTCGACAGCAAGCTCAAGGTTGTAGAGGCTTGAGCTACGGAATTGAAGAAACTGGAGAATTGAAGAATTGAAGAATTGGGCACTCGACGCCTGATGTAACCGCCTTCTTCTTCAGTTCTTCAGTTCTTCAGTTCTTCAGTTGTTCAGTTCTTCAGTTCCCCAATTCCTCGCTTCAGTCCCCTTTAAGACGAAACTTCCGCTCCGGCAGCGAGCTCGGATCGGGCGGCGCCGAGGCACCGCCATTCAGCGACAGCTGCATGAACACCGTGTCCAGCCAGCGCCCATGCTTGTAGCCGGAACCTTCGAGGCGTCCCGAATAGCGAAAGCCGAGCTTTTCGTGCAGCCGCACCGAGGCACTGTCGGGACGGCCATCGCCGATCACCGCGATGATCTGGCGAAAGCCCGCCGTCGTCACTGCCTCGATCAGGCTTTGCATCAGCTTGAGCCCGACGCCCTGGCCCTTGGCCTCGGGCGCGACATAGACCGAATCCTCGACGATGAAGCGATAGGCCGGGCGCGGCCGGAAGGCGCCGGCATAGGCGTAGCCGAGAACAGTGCCGTCCTTCTCCGCCACCAGGTAAGGAAAGCCGCCGGCCATCAGGCTGTCGAATCGAACACCCATCTCCGCGCGGCTCGGCGGCTCCAGCTCATAGCTCGCCGTGCCTTGGGTCACCGCGTCGGCATAGATGGCCGTGACGCTGTCGAGGTCGGCCACCGTGACAGGCCGGATCGTAATATTGCTCATTGTTTATGCATGTCGTTTCTCTGCTCGCAATAACAGCAAAGGCCAAGACAAAAGAAAAGGGCGGCCGTTGGGCCGCCCTTCTGGAACTCGATGGTCCAAGCGCTGCTGTACTAGCGGCGGTCGCCCATGAACTGCAGCAGGAACATGAACAGGTTGATGAAGTCGAGATAGAGCCTCAGCGCGCCCATGATCGCCTTGCGGCCGGCGACATCGGTAGCATCGCCCTCGAAATACATCTCCTTGATCTTCTGCGTGTCATAGGCGGTGAGGCCGGCGAAGACCAGCACGCCGATCGCCGACACGGCGAAAGACAGCGCCGACGACTGCAGGAAGATGTTGATCACCGACGCGATGATGATGCCGAACACGCCCATGATCAGGAACGAGCCCATTGCCGTCAAGTCGCGCTTGGTGGTGTAGCCGAACAGCGACAGCGCGCCGAAAGCGGCGGCGGTGGCGAAGAAGGTCTGCGAGATGCTTGCCGTGGTGTAGACCAGGAAGATCGACGACAGCGACAGGCCGACGAGACCGGCATAGACCCAGAACGTGGTCTGCGCGGCAGCGACGCTCATCGACTGAATCCTGAACGACAGGAAGAACACGGCGGCCAGCGGCGCCAGCATCACCACCCAGCGCAGCGGCGAACCGAAGATCGCGTAGCCGAACGAGGTCAGCATCTCGCCGCTTGGCAGCGTCGCGACAGCCGAAGCCGGATCGGTGGTGGTGGCCAGCATGATCGTGCCGACAGCGGCAAGACCAGTGATGAGGAGGCCAAGCCCCATCAGATTGTAAACCTTGATCATGTAGGCGCGCAGGCCCTGATCGATGTCGGCACCGACGCTGACGCCGGGCACGGCGCGCGTCTGGTAGTTGCGAATGGGATCAGCCATTGTAGTCCTCTATTGCTTCTGCCCCGTCCGGTGTCAGGTCCTTCCGGACCCAGGCGCCGCTGGCAGGGCTCCAGCATGCCTGTGGCGAAATATGATGGTTATTCGCGTCAAGAACAAGACCGTAACCGGATGTAACGGTTCGTGAGGCAACCAAGTGCCGATTCCTCGGCTTTCCGGACGGCTTTCTTACCAAGATTTAATCCAGGATGCCTTTTCCGGGCCTGTCGTCACAGGTTGCGCAGCACCGGTGCTGCCTTGTGGCCGAGCACCCGCCAGGTGCCGGCGAGACCAATGCCGACCGTGACCACCAGCGAAAACAGAATGGTTGCCACCGCCACCTCCGGCATGAAATGCGACGGCAATGTCATGATGCGCGCGACGACGAACCAGGCGGCAGCACTGCCCGCTGCCAGCGCGAAGATGGCGGTGGCCAGCCCGATCAGCATATATTCGAGCGAGAAGGCCGATATCAGCGTCGTGCGTGTCGCACCCAGCGTCTTCAACACCACCGCATCATGGATGCGCGCCCGGTTGCCGGCTGCAAGCGCGCCGGCCAGCACCAGCACCGAGGCGATCAGCGCCACGCCAGCGGCGGCCCGGATCGCCGTGCCGAGTTGCCCGACCAACCGGTTGACGACATCGAGCGCGTCCTTGACCCGCACCGTCGTCACCGCGGGGAAGGCGCGGGTGACGGCGTTGAGGATGCGGGCGTCGTCGGCCGTCGAGGCACTCTTTTCGGTCAGCGTCGCCATCCAGCCATGCGGGGCGCCTGCGAATGTGTTGGGCGAGAAGACCATGACGAAATTGATGCCCATCGTCTCCCATTCGACCTGGCGGAAATTGGCGATCCTGGCGGTGACATTGCGGCCCAGCACATTGACGGTGATGGTGTCGCCGAGCTTCAGCCCGATCTCCTTGCCTTCTTGCGCCGAAAACGAAACCAGCGGTTCGCCGCTGTAATTTTCGGGCCACCAACTGCCCTCGGTCAACGTCGCGTTCTCCGGTTGCCTGGTGTCATAGGTCAGGCCGCGGTCCCCCCTCAGCACCCAGGCGCCTTCCGCCGGCACTTTCACCTTGTCGACATCGACACCGTTCAGCGCCATCACCCGGCCGCGCAGCATCGGCACCTTGGCCAGCACGCCCTGCGGGGCCTCCTTGCCGATCAGCGCCGAGAAAGACGCGACATCGGCGCTCTGGATGTCGACGAAGAAGAAGTTCGGCGCCCGTTCCGGCAGGCTGCCGGAGATCTGCCGCCTGAGATTGCCATCGATCAGCGCCAGCGTCACCAGCAGCGTCAGGCCAAGCCCCAGGGACAGCACCACCGATGGCGTCAGGGCGCCTGGCCGATGAATGTTGCCGATGGCGAGCCTGAGCGCCACGAAGCGCACGCGCGGGCTTTTCCTGGCCGCCCATTGCACCAGTGCGCCGACCACGCGCAGCACCAGGAAGGCGAAGACGGTAGCGCCGACAAAAATCGAGGCTATGCGCTGGTCGCCCGAGAACAGAATGGCCAGCGCCGCAAGCAACAGCGCGATGCCTATGGCGGCCGCGACATAAGCGGGGCGCGGCAAGCCGCGGCCTTCCAGCCCCATTTCGCGAAACAGCGCGGTTGCCGGCACGTCGCGGGCGCGGCCGAGCGGCAGCAGCGCGAAAGCCAACGTCACCAGCAGGCCGAACAGCGCCGCCATACCGAGCGCGCCGGGATAGAAGCCGCCTTCGGCAGGCACCGGAATGACGGATTGCAAGGCCGCACTCGCCGCGAACGGCATCAGTGCGCCGAGCACAAGGCCCAGCACGATACCCAATCCGGCTATGATCAGGATCTGCACGAGATAGACGGCAAAGACGAAGCCGCCCGAAGCGCCCAGGCTCTTGAAGGTGGCGATGACGCCGCGCTTGCCGTCGAGATAGGCGCGTACCGCATTGGCGACGCCCACGCCGCCGACCACCAGCGCCGTCAGCCCGACCAGGGTCAGGAACTGCGAGAAACGTTCAATGTTGGACGACAGCGCGGGCGCCGCGTTGCTGCGTGTGCGGATCGACCAGCCTGCTTCGGGGAAATCCGTGGCGGCCTTGTCCTGGACGGCTTTCAGCCGCACCTCGTCGGCGTCTGCCGGCAGCCGGATCTTGTAGGCATTCTCGACCAGGCTGCCCGGCTGGATCAGTCCAGTGGCCGCCAGTCCGTCGGTCGAGATCATCAGCCTTGGGGCGAAGCCGAAACCGTCGGACACGGCGTCCGGTTCGGCGACCAGCCTGGCGCGCAGTTCGAAAGTGGCGGTGCCGAGCTTCAGCCGGTCGCCGATCTTGACGTGCAACCGCTCGAACAGAAGATCGGGTGCCGCCGCACCGAAGACGCCGAACTCTTCGCCGAACAGTTCCTGTTTCGACAGTGCCGGCTCGGTCTCCAGCGTGCCATAGAGCGGATAGGCATGGTCGACCGCCTTGGCCTCGACCAGCGCCTGGTCGGATCCGTCGGCCAGACGCGCCATCGAACGCATGCTGGCGGTCCGGGAAACCGTGCCGAGCCCGTCAAGGAAGCTGCGCTCCGCCCGGCTGGCGTCACGCTGATTGATCTGGAAGCGAAGATCGCCGCCGAGCAGCGTCTGGCCCTGATTGGCGACACCGGCGGTGATCGAACGCGCCACCGAGTTGACGCCGCCGATGGCCGCGACGCCGAGCGCGATGCAGGCGAGGAAGATCAGGAAGCCGGACAGGCCGCCGCGCATCTCGCGCAGTGAGAAGCGGACCGCGAGCCTCAACGTCCGGGACAGCGGCATCAGGCCGTCACCTTGACGGGGGCCGGTGCCTCGATCCGGCCCGAGCGCATCGAAACCTGGCGCGAACAGCGCGCCGCGAGCGCCGGATCATGGGTCACCAGCACCAGCGTCATGCCGCGCTCGGCCGCCTTGGCAAACAAGAGGTCGGCGACCTGCCGCCCGGTCGCCTGGTCGAGATTGCCGGTCGGCTCGTCGGCGATCAGGATGCGCGGCGACGGCGCCAATGCGCGGGCGATCGCCACGCGCTGTTGCTCGCCGCCCGACAATTCGCCGGGATAGTGGGTGACGCGGTCGCTGAGGCCAACCGCCGCCAGCTCGCGCGCCGCCACCGAAAACGGATCGGCATGGCCGGCCAGTTCCAGCGGCACCGCGACATTTTCCAGCGCCGTCATGTTGGGAATGAGATGAAAGGACTGGAACACGATGCCAATGTTTCGGCCACGAAACGAAGCAATCTGGTCCTCGCTTTTGCCGTTGAGCAGCTCGCCGGCGATTCGGACCGTACCCGAATCGACCCTTTCCAGTCCTGCAAGGACCATCAGCAATGTCGACTTGCCGGAACCCGAAGGCCCGACGATGCCGGTCGCCTCGCCGGTCGCCACATCGAGGCTCACCCCCTTCAGCACATGGACCGATGAAGCGCCCTCGCCAAGGGTCAGGGATACATCTTTCAGCGCGATGACCGCTTCTGTCAAAATGAAATCGTCCTATATCTGGAGATGAAGGCTCTGCTTGCCGGAAGCCGTCGAAGAATCCTAGCTCATATGGGGCCTGCCGCATGTCTTTCAAACGCAGTATTGCCGCAGGCTTCGTGGCTTTCCTCGCCATTTGCGGCGCCATGTCCTCGGCGAGCGCCGAGCCGTTCAAGATCGTCGGCTTCGGTGACAGCCTGATGGCGGGCTTCGGCCTTGGGCCGGACCAGGGCTTTACCAACAGGCTGCAGGCGGCACTTGGCGCCAAGGGCCACGAAGTGACCGTCGCCAATGCCGGCGTCTCCGGCGACACGACGAGCGGCGGCCTGGCGCGGCTCGACTGGTCGGTGCTGGACGGCACGCAGCTGGTCATCCTCGAACTCGGAGCCAACGACATGCTGCGCGGCGTTTCGCCCGACATCGCCAGGAAGAACCTCGACGAGATGCTAAGCAAGCTGAAGCAGCGCAAGATTGCCGTGCTTCTGGCCGGCATGCGTGCCGCACCCAATCTCGGTCCCGACTACCAGAATGCGTTCGACGCCATTTTTCCGGACCTGGCGAAGAAATACGACGTCGTGCTCTACCCGTTCTTTCTCGACGGCGTCGCCGGCCAGCCCGGCATGCAGCTCGAGGACGGCCTGCATCCAAGCGCACGAGGCGTCGACCAGATGGTCGAACGCATCCTGCCGACGGTCGAGAAGGTGATCGCGGCGGTGCCGGGCGATTCCTAGCGGGCTGGAACTGTTTCCGCCCGGCGAGCTTTTAACAGGGACTGTGACCAACAAACCTCTTGCTCCGTTTGACTATCGATGATTCGCTGGGGATGACAGTTCGATTCGAGGAAGGGAGGCTCTTCATGCCGCGTCTTTTCACCGCCCTCGAAATTCCGCGTGACGCTGCCCTTTCGCTGTCCCTGCTGCGGGGCGGCTTGCCGGGAGCCCGCTGGATCGATGTCGAAAACTACCATCTGACGCTGCGCTTCATCGGCGATGTCCCCGGCCATGTCGCCGACGAGATCGCCAACGCGCTCGACCGCGTCCACCGCCCTTCTTTCTCGCTGGCGCTGTCCGGCGTCGGCGCTTTCGGCCAGAAGAAGCCGCATGCGGTGTGGGCGGGCGCTTCCGCCTCGCCCGATCTGGCCGCGCTTCAAGGTGAGATCGACCGCATCTGCCAGCGGCTCGGCATCCCGGCCGACCCGCGCAAATTCATGCCGCATGTGACGCTGGCGCGCTTACGCAATTCGACCCCGCTGGACGTCGCCCAATATCTGTCGGCGCGCGGCAATTTCTCGACGCTGCCGTTCCGCATCGGCCGTTTCGTGCTGATGTCGTCGCGCGATTCGGTCGGCGGCGGACCCTATATCGTCGAGGAAGCCTGGCCGCTGTCAGGCACGGACGCCCGCGCCTCCAGCCTTGTCGCCAGCGCCTCCGACGCCTCGCGGATCATGCGATAGGCGGAAGCGAAGGCTTCTGCCTCGTCATGATAAGGATCCGGCACGTCGCGTGACTTTCCCTGCGCGAACTCCAGGAACAGATGGATGCGGTCCTGCACGGCCGCCGGCGCCAGCGCCTTCAGGTCGGCGACATTCGACCGGTCCATGCCGAGGATCAGGTCGAAACGGTGGAGGTCCTGCGGCGTGACCTTGCGCGCCCTCTGTCCGGAAATGTCTACTCCGTGCCGCACCGCGATCGCGATCGCGCGTCGATCGGGGGCAGAGCCGGCCTCCCAGTCACTGGTTCCCGCTGAATCGAGCAGGATATCCCGGGCCGATCCGCGCTCGGCCCAAACGGCGCGGAAGACACCTTCCGCCAGCGGCGACCGGCAGATGTTGCCGAGGCAGACGAAGAGAATGGAGTTTATGGGCTTCGCGCTCATCGATCCGTCGCTATGGTGAGGGTCGTTTTCGAATAGCACAGGATATGGACATGGCGAGAGAGAAACTGGGCAGGCAAGCCGCTGAAGCCGCATTGACCGGTCTCGACGGCTGGGCGCTGGCGGAAGACGGCGCTTCCATCAAGCGCACATTCACCTTCGCGAATTTCTCCGAGGCTTTCGCCTTCATGACCCGCGTCGCGCTTGCCGCCGAGACGATGGACCATCATCCCGACTGGTCGAATGTCTACAAGACCGTGGATGTGACGCTGAACACTCACGACGCCGGCGGCGTCACCGCGCTCGATATCGATCTGGCCAAGAAAATGAACCGTTTTGCCGGCGCCTGAGGCCTGGTATCGCCTCGGGAGGCCCAAATCGGCACCGGCATCTTGTAGCGGGGGTCGGGTTTCACCACATTTTCCCCCGCGGGCATGCGCCGGAAGCGCATGGGCGCTCGCAAGGAGAAACTGATGGCGCAACAATCCGGTTTTGATTTCTTCGGCTTTGGCAGCAAGCTGGCAGACGAGAGCCAAGTGCGCGAGAAATTCTGGCGCACAGCCAAGAAAGCCGCGCGGCAGATCCCCTTCATGGAAGAGGTCGTGGCCGCCTACTACTGCGCCATGGACAAGAACACGCCGCTGCGCGCCAAAGGCATTCTGTTGGCCGCGCTCGGTTATTTCGTGCTGCCGGTGGATGTCATCCCCGACTTCGTCTTCGGGCTTGGCTTCACCGACGACATCGCCGTGCTCACCGCCGCGATCACCGCCGTCAGTGCCCACATCACCACTGCGCACCGGCAGGCGGCCAGGGACGCCATGGCCGACAAGGGCTGAACACGCGCACGGAACGCCGTTGAAGCCGGCTTTCCGCGGCAGCGTAAAAAGTCAAACTCTTGCCGCTTTCGTGGCCTCCAAGTCGCCAAAGGGATGTCGCGCCAGCCGCTCGCAAGGCGGCGGCGCGGGAATGGCGGCGGTTTCCTCGGGGTGAGGGTCCTTTTCTCTTCGGAAATTCACCGTTTGGTAACCCAGATTAAATCAAAATGAAGCGACGGGCAGGACGCCAAGCCGGCCTGCCTCCGCACCATTTGGAATACGGGAAAAGCGATGCGCGGATTGATTGCTATAGTTTCGAGTCTGGTCCTGGTGGCCGTGGCAGCCCCGGCGCTGGCGCAGTCGGCGACCAAGATCGGCCAGCACAATGCCTGGGGCACCTACAGCTACCAGGCATCGGGCGGCAAGGTCTGCTATGTCCTGACCGTGCCGACCGACAAGCAGCCGCCGACGCTCGACCATGGCGACATGTTCTTCTTCGTCAGCCAGCGGCCCGGCCAGCAAGTGTCGTACGAGCCGCAATTCATTGCCGGCTACAACTTCCAGGACGGCTCCAAGGCCACCGTGACCATCGATAAGAAGACGTTTTCGATGTTCACCCGCGGCAAATCGGCCTGGGTCGAGAATGCCGCCGAGGAGCCGGTGCTGATCGCCGCCATGAAGACCGGCACCGACATGAAGGTGACGGCGAAGTCTGGCCGCGGCAATCCCACCTCCTATGTCTTCTCCCTGAAAGGTATTTCGGCGGCGCTGACGTCGATTGCCAAGTGCAAATAGGCTAGGCTTTGTTTTGAGTGAAAGGCCGGGCCGCAAAGCCCGGCCTTTCGTTTTTGGGTCTGTTGGTGGATCTCTGGCGAGGGTGCATCATCGCACAACCCATGACTCTGCCGTCAACCTGTGCTATGCGCCGCGCTTCCTTTCCGGCACGATGCGTGAAATCGGCCGCAAACCGCTTATATCAGTGCAACCATGACCCTTTCATTCGATCTCACCACTGACGGCGCCCGCGACGCGTTGCGTGCCCGCGCGGCACAGCCCGAAAAGCCGTCGCTGATCGGCCTGACGCGGGTCGAGCTCGCCGAGGCTCTGGTTGCATCAGGCACCGTGCCCGAGCGCCAGGCGAAAATGCGCGCCCAGCAGTTGTGGCACTGGATGTATGTGCGCGGCGTCTCCGATTTCGCCGGCATGTTCAACATCTCCAAGGATCTGCGCGCCGAGCTCGACAAGCATTTCACCGTCGCCAGGCCCGAGATCGTCGAGGAGCAGATTTCCGCCGACGGCACGCGAAAGTGGCTGTTCCGCTTTCCGCCGCGCGGCGCCGGCCGGCCGGTCGAGATCGAGACTGTCTACATTCCCGAAGAGGGTCGCGGCACGCTGTGCATCTCGTCACAGGTGGGCTGCACGCTGACCTGCTCGTTTTGCCACACCGGCACGCAGAAGCTGGTGCGCAATCTAACGGCTGAGGAGATCCTCGCCCAGCTGCTCACCGCCCGCGACCGGCTCGGCGATTTTCCCGACCGCGACACGCCCGACGGCGCCATCGTGCCGGCCGAGGGCCGCAAAGTGTCCAACGTCGTCATGATGGGCATGGGCGAACCGCTTTACAATTTCGAAGCGGTGAAGAAGGCGCTGCTGATCGCTTCCGACGGTGACGGCCTGTCCCTGTCGAAGCGGCGCATCACGCTGTCGACCTCCGGCGTCGTGCCGGAAATCTTCCGCACCGGCGAGGAGATCGGCGTCATGCTGGCGATCTCGCTGCACGCCACCAATGACGATCTGCGCGACTTGCTTGTGCCGATCAACAAGAAGTATCCGCTCAACGAGCTGATCGCCGCCTGCCGCGCCTATCCCGGCTTGTCGAACGCCAAGCGCATCACCTTCGAATATGTGATGCTGAAGGACGTCAACGATTCCATCGAGGACGCCAAGGGCCTGATCAAGCTGCTCAAGGGCATTCCGGCCAAGATCAACCTGATCCCGTTCAACCCGTGGCCGGGCACCAATTACCAGTGCTCGGACTGGGAGACGATCGAGAAATTCGCCGATTACATCAACAATGCCGGCTATGCCTCGCCGATCCGCACGCCGCGCGGCCGCGACATTCTCGCCGCCTGCGGCCAGCTCAAATCCGACTCCGAGCGCATGCGCAAGGTCGACCGGCTGGCGCTGGAAGCGATGATGATAGCGGGGCACGGCGAGGCGTGAGCCGCCCCTTCGCCTGGCTAAAACGCTTCGCCATCATGGCGGTCGGCTATGTCGCCGCGGTGCTGACCTCGATCCTGGTGCCGGTGCTGCTGATCGCTCTCCTGGAAGGCATCGAAGACGGCAACTGGTCCATCATTTTCGCTTTCGACTGGCTGGGCTCGTTCCCGCTCGCCGTCTTGACCGTAACGATCGGCGCGCTGTTGATCGTCGGCCCGGCGCTCTTTGTCGCCGAACGATTTTCACTTCGGGGATGGTTCTACTTCGCCGCCACCGGTGCGATCACGTCCATCGCCTTTGGCGTATCCATGCCGCGCTCGGCCAGCAGCTTTGTCTTCAATCCGGGCTTTCTGGGTTTTCTCGCCACCGCCGGCATCGCCGCCGGTTCGGTCTACTGGCTTCTGGCTGGACGCAGGTCCGGCACGCGACAGAATCTGGGCCGAGATTGATGGCGCGTCTCGTCGGCTACCTCGTCCGTTTCACCGTCATCCTGTTCGGCTATGCCGTCGCCTCGCTGGCGGCGAGCGCCTTCCTCAACATCCTGTTGCTGGCATCGCTCGGCTACACGCCGGAGCATGCGCATCCGACGGCGACGGCTTCCCTGTATTTCTCAATTCCCTTCGCCGCTCTGTTCGTCGCCTATTTCGCCCTGATGCCGGCCTCTGTCGTCATCCTGCTTGCCGAAATCCTGGGCCGGCGCGACTGGCTGTTCTATGCGCTGGCAGGCGCGGTGGTTGCCGGTGTTTTCCTCGGGCTTGCCGACCGCAGCGGTGACACCGCCTTCGTCGTCAGGGACACCAGCGCCATCATGGCCGTGATCGGCAGCGGCATGGTCGGTGGTATCTTTTACTGGCTCAGCGCCGGGCGCTGGGCCGCAAGCTGGTGGCAAGGCGAACCAGGATCAAAAGAGGATGGCCAGACAGGATGACGGCGCCTACTTCGCCTGCGCCGTCAGGATCTTGAGGGCGAAGGCGGAGAACACGCCGGCAAAGAGATAGTCGACCGCCCGTGTGACGCGCGGGCTGGCCTTCATCGCCGCCGAAAACTTTTCCGCCGCCAGCACCATCGGCACCGTCACCGGGACCGACAGCACAATGAACATCAGCCCAAGGAAAAACAGCTTTCCCGGTGCGTTCGGATCATGCGCGGAGACGAACTGCGGCAGGAAGGTCATGAAGAACAGGATGATCTTCGGGTTGAGCAGATTGACGCCAAGACCCGCGGCCCAGCTGCGCAACAGGGAAATCTCGGGGCCTGTCTTCTTCTCCGGCGAAAAGGCCGAGCCCCTGGTGATGCCTGCCAGGCCAGGAAGACGAGATAGCCGGCGCCGAAGATCTTCAGCACGAAGAAAGCCATCGGCGAGGCGACGATCAGCGCCGAGACACCGACAACCACCAGTGTGGTGTGGATCAGCGTGCCGCACAGCGCGCCGGCCATCGAGGCAAAGCCGGTGGCACGGCCCTGGCTCAGCGTGCGCGAGACGAACAGGGTCATGTCCGGCCCCGGCGTGATCGCCAGGATGACCGTGGCGATGGCGAACTGGATCAGCGTGGCGGTGTCTGGAATGAACGACATGAGCGGCCCCCAAGGGATTGCGAGGCCTATACAGGATGCGCCATGACGATGCCAGACACAGCAGCGACCCGATCTCGATCCAGCAGGCGTCCGCACGGCATTCGCTGGACGGCCGGCCGCGGCGTCCTATGCCTGCCTGCTCAGCCGCATCCTCGCCGGCTCCTCCGCGACGAGTTGATCGTTGCGGACATCGGCGTCCCCGGTGATCTGGTCGATCGGCTTGGGCCGGCCGAGGAAATAGCCTTGCGCCTCGTTGCAGCCTTCGACTTGCAGGATGGTGAGCTGGACATGCGTCTCGACGCCTTCGGCAAGCACCGGAATGTCGAGGCTGCGGCCCAGCGTCAGCACCGCCCGGATGATGGCCTTGGCCTGCGGGCTTCGCTCGACGTCAGCCATGAATGAACGGTCGAGTTTGATCTTGTCGAACGGAAACGAGCGCAGCGTATCGAGCGAAGAATAGCCGGTGCCGAAATCGTCGATCGCGATGGTCACGCCCAGCGCCTTGATCTGGCGCAGGACATGCAGCGTGCGCACCTTGTCGGCGACGATCGTCGATTCGGTCAGCTCCAGCTCCAGGCGTTTCGGAGACAGTCCGGTCTCGACCAGGATCTGATGGACGAGCTTGGCGAGATCGGCATGGGCGAACTGTACCGGCGACAGATTGACTGCGATCTTGTGGCCATTGCCCCACGAGGCCGCCTGGCGGCACGCGGTCCGCAGCACCCATTCGCCGATCGCCATGATCGAGCCGTTCTCCTCGGCAATCGGGATGAATTCGGCGGGCGGGATCATGCCGTGCACCGGATGGGTCCAGCGCAGCAGCGCCTCGTAACCGCAGGTGGCGCCGGTCGGGACCGAGGTCTGTACCTGATAGTGGAGCGAAAGCTCGCCGCGCTCGATCGCCTGGCGAAGGTCGGTGGCCAGCGCGCGGCGCGCCCGCGCCGTCTCGTCCATGGCGGATTCGTAGAAGCAGACGGCTCGCGTGACGTCGTTCTTTGCCCGGTACATGGCAAGATCGGCATTGCTGACCAGCCGCTCGCGGTCGGCCCCGTCGCGCGGATAGATCGCTACGCCGATGCTGGCGCCGGCGGCGATTTCGAAATCGTCGAGTCGCAACGGCTCGAACAGGGATTTCTCCAGCCGCGAGACCAGCCCGAGAAGGTCCTTCTGATCCTTGAAGCGCTTGATCGCGGCGAACTCGTCACCGCCGAGCCGGGCGACGAATTCGCCCTCGTCGATGAGTTTCGAGAGCCTGCGGGCGACGATCTTGAGCGCCTGGTCGCCGGCCGCATGCCCCCTGAGGTCGTTGATCTCCTTGAAGCGGTCGAGATCGATGACGATGACCGCCGTCATTGTGTCCTCGCCCTCGCATGCCCGGTCGATTTCATGGTCAAGGCGGTCGTTGAAGGAGACCCGGTTGGGAAGGCCGGTAAGGGCGTCGTTGAGGGCGAGATGCTGAAGCCGCTCGAAGCTCTCCAAACGACCACGCTCATCGATCAGATAGCTGGCGAAGCCGGTAGCCGCGACGATCAGGCCCACCACGGCGACGGCGACCGCCATTGCCACCAGAATATCGGGATTGGTGCCTGTGCTGATGAAGGACAGCGGCGTCACCGCCACCGCGGCCATAGCCGTGAAATGCAGGCCGACGATCGCAAGCACCAGCAGCCCGATGGCGAGATAGTGCGACCAGCGGTATGGCCGGCGCACGGCATGGCCGACGGCCAGGGCGGAGAACACCGCCGAGATGACCAGTGAGGCCACGACATAGGAGCCGTCCCATTCGACGATGCCGGCAACGTGATAGGCCATCATGCCGGTGTAGTGCATGGCCGAGATCGCCAGGCCGACGACGACGCCGCCCCATTCCGGAGCCAGCCGCCAGCTCTTGCCGGATGCGAGGGTGAAGCCCAACCCGGTGCCGACGATGGCGATGACCAGGGATGCCATGGTCAGGACCGGATCGAAGGTGATCGGCGCGCCGGGCTGGTAGGCCAGCATGGCGATGAAATGGGTGCACCAGATCGACGAGCCGGCGGCAACCGCGGTCAGGAACAGCCAGCCCTTCATCTGCACGCCGGTGGTTTTCCTCGAACGGTCGAAGAGGCCGATCGTCACCCAGCAGCCGGTGACGCACATCAGCGCCGCCAGCAGGACAAGCCACAGATTATGCTCCATGGCGATGCATGATATAACGCGCATCAAGAACGGCCCGAGCCCGAGGACACCCGCGACAAGGCAGGCAAGAAGCCGCCCGGAAATGGTCGAGGCGGCTTTGTCGCGAATGTTAGCGGCACGGCGTGAAAACTTGATTAAGTCCTTCCAGCAAATGCAGCCTTTGATTGCAGCAGGTTGTTTCCGCTGCCGGCGGCCCCCGGCCATGCGCTGGACCAGAAGCCATGCACGCACGCGTGCTTGCTCGCTTTGCCGTTCCTGCTAAAAGGCGCTGCGACAATCCGTGACGCCCAGGCTGGGGCGTCCGCCATCGACGGAGTAGAAATGTCCAAGGCCAAAGACGTCAAGAAGGTCGTGCTTGCCTATTCCGGCGGTCTCGACACATCCATCATCCTGAAATGGCTGCAGACTGAACTCGGCGCCGAAGTCGTGACTTTCACCGCCGATCTCGGCCAGGGCGGCGAACTCGAGCCGGCCCGTCGCAAGGCCGAGATGATGGGCATCAAGGACATCCGCGTCGTCGACGTGCGCGAGGAATTCGTGTCCGACTTCGTCTTCCCGATGTTCCGCGCCAACACCGTCTATGAAGGCACCTATCTGCTTGGCACCTCGATCGCGCGGCCGCTGATCTCCAAGCATCTGGTCGATATAGCCCGGGAAACCGGCGCCGATGCGATCGCGCATGGCGCCACCGGCAAGGGCAACGATCAGGTTCGCTTCGAGCTCTCGGCTTACGCACTGAACCCCGACATCAAGGTCATCGCGCCGTGGCGCGACTGGACGTTCAAGTCGCGTACCGACCTGATGAATTTCGCCGAGCAGCACCAGATCCCGGTGCCGAAGGACAAGAAGGGCGACGCACCGTTCTCGGTCGACGCCAACCTTTTGCATTCGTCCTCCGAGGGCAAGGTGCTGGAAGACCCGTGGGTGGAGCCGCCCGAATTCGTCCACCAGCGCACCGTGTCGCCGATGGACGCACCTGATACCGTCACCGAGATCGAGATCGAGTTCCTGAAGGGTGATCCGATCGCGCTGAACGGCAAGAAGCTGTCGCCGGCGACCATGCTGGCGGCACTCAACGATCTTGGCCGCGATAATGGCATCGGCCGGCTTGACCTGGTCGAGAACCGCTTTGTCGGCATGAAGTCGCGTGGCGTCTACGAAACACCAGGCGGCACCATTCTGATCGCTGCCCATCGCGCCATTGAATCGATCACGCTCGACCGAGGTGCCGCCCACCTCAAGGACGAGTTCATGCCGCGCTACGCCGAACTGATCTACAACGGCTTCTGGTTCGCGCCCGAACGGCTGATGCTGCAGGCGATGATCGACAAGAGCCAGGAAGACGTCGAGGGCACGGTGCGCCTCAAGCTCTACAAGGGCAATGTCATGGTCACCGGCCGCAAGTCGAAGAAGACGCTCTACTCCGATGCGCTGGTCACCTTCGAGGACGACCGCGGCGCCTACGACCAGAAGGACGCCGCCGGCTTCATCCGTCTCAATGCGCTGCGGCTGAGGACGCTGGCCGCGCGCAACCGCACCAAGTAGCGCGGATGCGCGGTTTCGGTCGCTGCCTGGCGCCGCTGGTTGTTCTGGCGACGCCGGCCGCCGGTCAGGAGTTCGATCCCGCCTCTCTCGACCTTCCCGCGCTGATCGAGTGCAGGGCGGACGTTCCGACCTACAACGACTTTGCCCTGTGGCTGTCCAGCGCACCGGGTGCCGTTGAAACGCTTGGCTGGAAGGAGGTTGCCTCGGGCAATCCGTTTCTCAGCCAATACGAACTGCCGGCCAAGATCCGCGTGTTCAACCGCGAGACAGGATCGATCGTGTTTACCGCTGCGGGGCCGATGGCCGTGCTCGATAGCGTTGCCGCGCCGGAGCTTGCCGAAGAACTCAACGTCATGGCCGTTTTTTCCACGCCGCAAAAATTCCTTGGCGAGAAGGTCGTTGTCCAAAGCACCGAAGAGGCGGAAGGATTGACCTTCTCCACGGACGTCAAGCTCAACGTCTCGACCGTCGAGTCCCACCCCGGCAAGACCCTGGCCGGCTGCTCCTACACGCTCGAAATCAAATAAAACCCGGCATTCGCGCCGGGTTTTCGATCAAGTCAGAAATGGCCGGGGCCTTCTGCCCGGTGCATGGTCCGTCAATCGCCGTCGATCGCCGTGGCAATGCGGGCGATGGCCTGCTGATAGACGCTCGCGGAATTCCAGCCGGCAATCGCGCCCATATTCGCACTGGCGCTCGCGCCCGCCCGCCAGCCATGACCCTTGAGGAAGTTGGCGGTGGAAGCCAGCGCCGTGCCCTTGTCGCGCAGGTTTCCGCCACCGACGCCATATTTAAGGACGTTTCCGGGCAGGAACTGCGTGTGTCCGATCTCTCCATGCGCGGCCCCGACCGACGAGGCTGTCAACGCCCCGCGATCAACCAGCTTCAGGGCTGCGATGGCATGCGGGTAGAAGAACCCCGGCCGGCGGCAATCATAGGCAAGCGTCAAAATGGCAGAGACGGTGTTCTGGTTGCCCATGGCCGAACCGAAGCCGGTTTCCATACCCCAGATGGCGAGCAACACGCCCGGCGACACGCCGTAATTCGCTTCGATCTTGGAGAACAGCGCCGCATTCGACTTTTTCAGCGACCGGCCCTTGGAAATAATCGCTGCGCCACCACGACGCCGCATGAAATCGTCCACCGAGCCGCTGAAAGCCTTGTGAATGCCGCGGTCGACGGAGATCGTCTTTTTTGCGTAGTTCGCGCCAGCCAGGGCGGCCAGCCCCTTGGCGCCCACACCTTCCGACCCGGCCTGCGCGGCAAAGTCCTGCTTCCAGGCCTCGAAGCCGGCGCCGGTCTTGCCGCAGCTCGCCGCTGCCTGTGCGCCCGTCGCCAGCGCAAGCACCGCCACCACGGCCGCTGCAAACATCTTTCCCTTGGCAAGAAATGCCATGTTAATCTCCTGGTTGCCTGAATCACGTCCCATTGCGAACTTGCCAGTCAAACGCGCACTTGTCACTGTCACCGCTGCAATGCTGGCGAATGCCGTGGAATTTGCCTAGGATCAAGTGATTATTGTGGCAGGGGGCTGCATGCAAGACGTTGATGTCGTCATCATCGGCGCCGGCTCGGCGGGTCTTGCCGCTTCCAGGACCTTGCAGGCGGCGGGCCTTTCCTTCACGCTGCTCGAAGCGATGGACCGCATCGGTGGGCGGGCCTGGACCAGCAACCAGCATTTCGGCGTGCCTTTCGACATCGGCTGCGCCTGGCTGCATGCCGCCGACCGCAATCCCTATTTTCCCGAAGCCGAGGCGGCAGGCTGGACGTTGCATCATCATGACATGAACGTCGATCATCTCTACTACCGCGAGCGCAAGGCGAGTGAAGCGGAAGAAGCCGACATGAAGGCCGCCGATGCAAAGCTGTTCGGGCTGCTGGCCAGGCATGAAGTGAAGGACGGAGATGACGATCGTCTTTCGGCGCTGTTGGCAAAAGGCCATGCACCGCGCGCCGCCGCCACCTTCGCCGGGCCGATGGATTTCGGCGCCGACGAGGACGAGATCTCGATCCTGGACTTCCAGGCCGCTGCCGATCTCGACCCGAACTACTTCAGCAAGGAGGGCCTTGGCGCACTGGTGGCGCGTTTCGGCGCCGGCGTGCCGGTCGAACTTTCGACGCCGGTGCGCAAGATCCTGTGGGACGTGCCCGGCGTCGCCTGCGTCACCGATCGCGGCACCGTCCGCGCCAAAGCGGTGATCGTCACCGCTTCGCCGGCGGTGCTCGCCTTCGAGGAGATCGCGTTCTCGCCGGCCTTGCCAGACACGCATTTCGGCGCCTTCTTCGACCTGCCGATGGGCATGCTGACCAAATTGCCGGTCGAAATATCGGGCACCAGGCTCGGGCTGCAGCCCTTCGACGACCTGCTGATCGAACGGATGGCCAGGCACGACATCTATTTCCTGTGCTTCCCGTTCGACCTCGACCTGATGGTCGGCTTCGTCGGCGGCGATTTCGCCTGGGAAATGTCGGCGGCCGGCGAGGCGGCCGGCATCGACTTCGTCGTCGACCGGCTGTGCGGCATCTTCGGCGGCGATACGCGCAAGCATGTCGGACGCGCCATGATGACCAATTGGGGCGGCGAGCGCTTCGTGCGCGGCGCATACGCCGCGGCCCGCCCCGGCCGTTCACTGGCGCGCATGGCCCTTATGCAGCCGGTGGCCGACAAGATCTTCTTCGCCGGCGAGCACCTGGCCGGTCCGCTGATGCAGACCTGCGGCGGCGCACGCCTGTCGGGCGAAGCGGTGGCAAGACAGGTTGTCGCCCAGCTTGCGGCGAGGACATGACCCGAACCGAAGGACAGAGCAAACGAGAGGTGGAACCTGGCCTTCGCTTTGCGAAACCTCGTTCTGTAGAGATCATGTTCCACAAACGGCTCGACATAATGTGGAACACCGCGCGGCTGTTCGCGTTGGGCACGGGCCGCCGTGAACATTTATGTCACCTCCGGTGAATTGAGATCGACATGAAACTCTTCGACTGCCCGCATTGCGGCCATCGCATCTATTTCGAGAACGCCCAGTGCCTGAACTGCGGAAACCCGGTGCTCTACGATCCCGAGCACGCGCGCTTTGCGCTGGCGGGCGTCGACGGCGTCTTCCAGTGCACCAACGCCGATAAATGCGCCTGCAACTGGATGGCGGAACCGGGTCACGCTTTTTGCCGCGCCTGCGTGCTGAACCAGCTGATCCCGGATCTCTCCGTCGACGGCAACCGCCGCCGCTGGATCCGTGTCGAAGCGGCGAAAAAGCGCGCCATCTACTCGCTGCTGGCCTTCGGGCTGCCGGTGGCGCCCAAGCAGACCCCTGCCGACGAGGTCGGCCTGGCCTTCGACTTCCTCGCCGATCCGATCGGCGGCGGCCCCGGCGGCGAGCGGATTCTCACCGGCCACGACAATGGCCTGGTCACGCTCAATGTCGCCGAGGCGGATTCGGCCGAGCGCGAGAAGCGGCGCGTCGAGATGGGCGAGAACTACCGCACCTTGCTCGGCCATTTCCGCCATGAGCTCGGGCACTATTACTGGGACCGTCTGATCCGCGACGATCCGCACAGGCTCGAAGCTTTTCGCGCACTGTTCGGCGACGACCGCGCCGATTACGAACAGGCGCTGAAGGCCTATTATGCCAATGGTGCGCCGCCCGACTGGCAGCAAGGCCACATCTCGGCCTATGCGACCTCGCATCCATGGGAGGACTGGGCCGAGACCTGGGCTCACCACCTGCACATCACCGACACGCTGGAAATGGTGCACGCACTGAACTTTCCGCTCGGCCGGCTGGAGACGGTGGAGGCCAACGACTTGCCGCGCGGCGACACCGGCGGCGAATTGCAGGCAGCACCCTCGGAGCCGGCGACCGCGCCGGAGCCTTTCGAAAAGATCCTTGCCCGCTGGCTGGTGCTGTCGGAGGCCTCCAATTCGATCAACCGCTGCATGGGCCTGCCCGACCTCTACCCCTTCGTCATTTCGGAAGTCACGGCGCGGAAATTGGAATTCGTTCACGAACTTCTGACCGATTTGCCGAAAGAACACGGAACAAATCGTGAGTTGGCGCAGGCGCTTTAGCGGGAACGCATGAGCTGCTGCCCCGTTTTCGCTGGCGAGGGACCATGAAAACGGAGAGAAACCATGAAATCCCTATTGTTTCCTGCGGTAGCCGGAATGCTGACCGTGATGTCGGGCGCCGCGTTTGCCGATACCGCCGTCTCAGCCGTCACCGATCTTAACGTGCGCGCCGGGCCCGGCCCGCAATACCCTGTGATCGGCGTGCTCGCCGCCGGTCAGTCGGCAACGCTCAATGGCTGCATCGAAAACAGCAAATGGTGCACCATAGCCGAGGCCGGCGGCCAGGGCTGGGTCTATTCCGACTATGTGACGGCCGATATAGGCGGCAGCCGGGTGGTGCTGACGGAACGGCGCTCCAGCGTTGCTGTCGTCTCGCCGCCGGAGGACATCGGCAACTACTCGACCGATTATACCGGCGCGATCATCGCCAGCGATCCGGTCGTGGATGACTTCCCTTCGCCCCCGGCTGAAGTCCGCACCTATGTCGACACGCATCGCCTCGATCCCATCTATCTCGAAGGCGAAGTGGTGACCGGCGCGACCCTGCCCGACACCGTCGAGCTGCGCGAGATTCCGGACTACAATTACCGCTATGTCTATGTGAACGGCCAGCGGGCGCTGATCGATCCGCAGACCCGGCGCATCATGTACGTCGTTCGCTGACGACAAGCGGCACAAGCGGCCGCTGCGACAGTAGCGGCCGCCAGCAGGCGGCGCTCTCCTGCGCCGACTTTGCTCTGGCTTAGTCCTTTGCGGAAAACCATTCCGATTTTCCCGGCCATCGGTTAGTCAACAGGCGATGACTTTGGCAAAGGAGCCCGCGTGACCATCGATCCGGCCGCCTTCGAGCGTTACAGGCATTCGCCGAACGCCAGGACGACCTTGCCGCGCCTGTTGCTCGGAACGGGGATCGTGGTCTTTTTTTGGGCAGCAATCACCGTGGCCGTGCTGGTCGGCGGCACTTATGCCTTTTTCGCCTGGCAGGCGGCCCCATCCGGCATGCAGGGTTTCCTCGCTTCGCCCCTCGGCATCCTCACCGCGCTCGTCTCGTTTGCCGGCATCTGGATCGGCCTGTGGGTCGCCATGCGCTGGCTGCATGGCGAGAAGCTGTCGGCGCTGCTCGGCAACAGGCGACGTGTTTCATGGTCCGGCTTCGTCAAGGGGCTGATCGCGGTGCTGATCACGTCGTTCATATCCGAAATCCTGCTCTATTTGCTGCAGCCGCAGATCGCGCGTGGCCCGATCAGCCTGTCGTCCTGGCTGCTGTTTGCGATCCCGATCGCCGCGCTCACCCTGTTGCAGACCTCTTCGGAAGAGCTGTTGTTTCGCGGCTACCTGCTGCGCGGCCTCGCCAGCCGGTTCAAGAGCCCGTTCGTCTGGGCGCTGCTGCCGGCCCTGCTGTTCACCTCGCTGCATTGGAGCGCGAGTTCGTCACCAGCCATCAATGCTTGCGTGCTGGCGTCGATCGCCGCTTTCGCGCTGCTGCTGACACTTGTCGTCTACGCAACCGGCAATCTCGGCGGCGCCTTGGGTGCTCATCTCGGCAACAACCTGACCGGGTTTCTCTTGATCTCGCATCAGGAAAGCTACAATTCCTTCGCCCTGTTCAATGCCAGGCCGCTCGAAGGACCGGGCTGGGCGACGTCGGATGCGGTTCTCATCGCCTTCATCGGCATCGCCTGCAGCCTGCTGACCATCGTGCTGCTTCTATATCCGCGTTCGCCGCTCAAGGTCGCCGCCGAGCTTCCGGACCGGGCGAGCACGGCCTGATTGCAGGCCCGGGAACGACGCAATCCGGTCTTTGTCTTGACTCTGCGTCCGATTTCCTGTCTACACGCCCCGAATTCCGCGACGAGTATCCCTCCGAGCAAGCCGACCAGGACGCCGAAGCCTCTTCGAGGTGAAGTGCTGTAAATCGATCCTGGAGGCCAACACCCGGCAGCGCTGAGCGCCCCCGGGTGCTTTTTGGCTTTTCGCTTGGACGGGCTTTTGCTTGGACACTTGGCGCGAACGCATTACTTCTCGGTCACCGTCCGGGTGCCTGGGAAAAAGGAAGAAGAATGTTTGAATCGCTGCAGGAGCGCCTTGGCTCCATCCTGAACGGCCTCACCGGCCGCGGCGCGCTGTCGGAGGCTGATGTCTCGGCGGCGCTGCGCGAGGTGCGCCGTGCACTGCTCGAAGCCGACGTGGCGCTGGAAGTGGTGCGCTCCTTCACCGACAAGGTGCGTGAGAAGGCCGTCGGCGCTGCCGTGGTCAAGTCTATCAAGCCCGGCCAGATGGTCGTCAAGATCGTCCATGACGAACTGGTCGACATGCTCGGCGCCGAGGGCGTCGCCATCGATCTCAATGCCCCGGCCCCGGTCGTCATCATGATGGTCGGCCTGCAGGGTTCCGGCAAGACGACGACCTCGGCCAAGATCGCCAAGCGTCTCACCGAGCGTCAGAACAAGAAGGTCCTGATGGCCTCGCTCGACACGCGGCGTCCTGCCGCGCAAGAGCAGCTTCGCCAGCTCGGCGAACAGGTCAAGGTCGCCACGCTGCCGATCATCGACGGCCAGTCGCCGGTCGACATCGCCCGCCGCGCCGTGCAGGCGGCCAAGCTCGGCGGCCACGACATCGTCATCCTCGACACCGCCGGCCGCACCCATATCGACGAGCCGCTGATGGTCGAGATGGCCGACATCAAGAAGGTGTCGAGCCCGCACGAAATCCTGCTGGTCGCCGATTCGCTGACCGGCCAGGACGCCGTCAACCTGGCCAAGAGCTTCGACGAGCGCGTCGGCATCACCGGCCTCGTCCTGACCCGCATGGACGGCGACGGCCGCGGTGGTGCTGCACTCTCCATGCGCGCCGTCACCGGCAAGCCGATCAAGCTGATCGGCACTGGCGAAAAGATGGACGGGCTGGAGGAATTCCACCCCAAGCGCATCGCCGACCGCATCCTCGGCATGGGCGACATTGTCTCGCTCGTCGAAAAGGCCGCCGAGAACATCGACGCCGAGCAGGCGGCGGCGATGGCCAAGAAGATGCAGTCGGGCAAGTTCGACCTGAACGATCTCGCCGGCCAGCTTCAGCAGATGTCGAAGATGGGCGGCATGGGCGGCATCATGGGCATGATGCCCGGCATGGGCAAGATGAAGGACCAGATGGCCGCCGCCGGTCTCGACGACAAGATGTTCGGCCGCCAGCTCGCCATCATCTCGTCGATGACCAAGGCCGAGCGCGCCAATCCCGATTTGCTCAAGCATTCGCGCAAGAAGCGCATCGCCGCCGGTTCCGGCACCGACGCGGCCGAAATCAACAAGCTGCTCAAGATGCATCGCGGCATGGCCGACATGATGAAGGCGATGGGCGGCAAGGGCAAAGGCGGCGGCCTGATGCGCGGCATGATGGGCGGCCTCGCCTCCAAGATGGGCCTCGGCGGCATGATGCCGGGCGGCCCCGGGGGCATGGGTGGCGGCATGATGGGCGGCGGCATGCCGGACCTGTCGAAGATGGATCCCAAGCAGCTCGAAGCCTTGCAGAAGCAGGCGCAAGCAGCCGGCCTCGGCGGCGGCATGAAAGGCCTTCCCGGCGGCGGCCTACCCGGACTGCCCGGCGGCATGAAGCTCCCCGGCCTGCCCGGAATGGGCGGCGGCCTGCCCGGCCTTGGCAAGAAGAAGTGAGGACGCCATGAACGAAGAGAAGGACATGGCCGACGCTCGCGCTCTCCTGGCCGATTACCGCGCCTCGATCGACAACATCGACGCGGCCCTCATCCACATGCTGGCCGAGCGCTTCCGCTGCACCAAGGCGGTCGGTGTGCTGAAGGCGACGCATGGCCTGCCCCCGGCCGACCCGGCACGCGAGCAGCAGCAGATCGCCCGGCTTCGCCAGCTGGCGAAGGATGCCCATCTCGACCCGGATTTCGCGGAAAAATTCCTCAACTTCGTCGTCCGCGAAGTGATCCGCCACCACGAACAGATCGCCGCTTCCAACGGCGTGATGAAAGCCGGCTGAGAAACCAGCCACCAACCGATCAACCAAATCAGCCTTTTTAGGAGAAAATAAATGCCCTTGAAGATCCGACTGGCCCGTGCGGGCTCGAAGAAGCGTCCTTACTACCACGTCGTCATTGCCGACGCCCGTTCGCCGCGTGACGGCCGGTTCATCGAGTCGATCGGCTCGTGGAACCCGCTGCTGCCCAAGGACGGCGAACGCGTCAAGGTCGACGCCGACCGCGTCAAGCATTGGCTGGCGCATGGCGCCCAGCCGACCGACCGCGTGCTGCGTTTCCTCGACGAGGCCGGCCTCGTCAAGCGCGACGCCCGTTCCAACCCGAAGAAGGCCGAGCCGGGCAAGAAGGCGCAGGAACGTGCTTCGCTCTTGAAGAAGGCGCAGGAAGACGCTGCTGCCGCGGCTGCGGCCGCCGCAGCAGCACCGGCCGAGGCGGAAGCCGCCACCGCCGAATAAGTATTGCCCTATCGCATCCAGGAAAACGGCGGGCCAAGGCCCGCCGTTTTGCTGTTCGGTTCTGTCTGTAAGAGCTGCCGATCAATAACCGCTCGGGCAGCGGTCGATGTAGACGCGGCCCCGCCGATCGCGATAGCGGCATTCGCCGCTCTCGCTTGCCCGGCCGATCAGCGCACCGGCAACAGCACCGACAGCGCCACCGACGACGGCGCCTTCAACCGGATCGCCGGCGACCGCCGCACCGACGGCAGCGCCACCGAGGCCGCCTACGGCCGCGCCTTTTTCCGTTTGCGAACAAGCGGCAAGCGGCACCAGCAGCGCCATCAAAAGCATCGTTTTCTTCATCGTCGTTCCTCTCCGATAGGAGCCGCCTCCGCCGCCAAGCGAATCTCTAACTCGCAACTCGGCGATTCGATCCCTAAGACATTGCCCGGCAAAGGGTTCCAGGCTTCGAGTTGAAAGCGATGCTTCGATCGGATCTATCGGCTGAACGGGATCAGCGCGCGGACCCTGGCATCGCGCAGATACAGGCCACCCCACAGGATAATGCCGAGATAGACGCCGAACAGCATGTGCGAGAACAGCGGGTTGTCGACGCGGACATTGGTGGCGATTGCGCCGCCCATATACGCGGTGAGCAGGATGGCGCCGAGCACCGCGGTGCGCGGCAAGGCGTAGAGCGCGGTCGAGATGACGCCAAGCATGCGCGCGACATTGGCATCGGCCGGCCAGCCGAGCGGCACCATCGTCTGGGTGACGACATCGAGCGGCGGCAGCTTGATGACGCCGTCGAAGATCATGAACAGCACGATGACGCCGCTGAGCACGCGGCCGGTCCACAAAGCGCCCGGCGAGACGGGCGCGGTTTCGGAAATGCTCATGGTGGTCCCTCCTGATGGTCGAGCCCTTTCGCAGGGGTCGACCCAAGGACGTGGCATGGGGCCGCGATCCGACAGCGGGGCGGATTCTTTTAAACCCGCGCGCCTTCGCCTACGAAAAATAGAACTTTTCCGCCGGGATCATCTTCGGCGGCGTTTCGCCCAGCGCCTCGAACACCGAGATCTCGCAGACGCGGCAGAGACCGTCGAGGGCGAGGTCGTTGGCCTCGGTGCCGAACGGATCCTCGAGCTCTTCCGAAAGCGCGTCGAGGCCGAAGAAGGTGTAGGCGATCAGCGCCGTGAACAGCGGCGTCGCCCAACCGGTGGTCGAGATCAGGCCGATCGGCAGCAGCAGGCAGACGATATAGGCCGTGCGATGCACCAGCAGCGTGTAGGCGAAAGGTAACGGCGTACCGGCGATCCGCTCGCAGCCGGCCTGGATGGCCGCGATCGACGCGAGCCTCTCATCGAGGATACGAAAGCCGATCGAGTCGACGTCGCCCGCCCGGCGCTGCGCATTGGCACGCCGGCCCATGCGCCTGACCATCTCATCCGCCGGATTGGAAAAGGCTGCTGCCTTGTCCGCCTCGGCGTCGATGAAGGCGCGGGCATCCTTCATGCTGTCGATCTTGCGCAACTGCCCGCGCAGGAAATGACAGAAGGCGAGCGCTTCCATCAGCAAGGCGCGCTGTTCGGTCTGGTCCGGGATGAGGCTGGTGGTGGCGCGTGCCAGGTTGCGCATTTCGAAGACCAGCGCGCCCCACAGCTTGCGCGCCTCCCACCAACGGTCGTAGGCGGCGTTGTTGCGGAACGAGAGATAGATCGACAATGTCACGCCGACCAGGCCGAAAGGCGTGATGTTGAAGACGCTGAAATCAAGCTGGAACCGGCGCGCCACGGCCAGGATGATCGCGGAATAAAGCGCGAAGCCCAATATCTGCGGCAGGATACGTGGCACGACCGAACCGCGCATGATGAAGAACAGCTGTAGGAATGTGGGGCGCGGGCGAACGATCATCGAAGGCCTTTCACGGACCGCCATCGGCCCTCACCTCCTTTATTGTGCGATGCGACAGCTCTGCAAGCCCAGCCGCCAGCGACACCGCCATGTCGTCCTTGCAGGCTATCGGCACCCGACGGGCGTGGATATTGAGGAGTTGCGGGCTGCGGCCCACCACTTCAGTCGAGAGAAGAGAAAAATGACCGGCGAGACCGATCTGAAGACACTGCTGGCATCGATGACGCCGGAGCTGCTGGCATGCACCTATGTCTTCGCCACGCTGGCGCCTGGCGTCGTTCAGCCGGAAGGCCTCGAGCCGGTGATGGTGTTTCGTGAGCGCGGGGGCATGACGCTGATCGTAGACGAGGAGAAGGCCATCGCTGCGGCACTGACCGCGTCATTCCGCTGCCGGATGGTCACGCTCAACATCCATTCGTCGCTGGCAGCCGTCGGCTTTCTCGCCGCCATCACCACGCGCCTCGCCGCCGCCGGCATGGGCGTGAACCCGGTTTCGGCCTTCTACCACGACCATCTGTTCGTGCCGGTCGACCGGGCGGAGGAGGCGCTGGGGCTGTTGGTTGGGTTGGCCGAGGAAAACAAGGTGTAGCGCATCGGCCAAGCTGCCGATCTCCCCCCGCGTGGGGGAGATGGCCGGCAGGCCAGAGGGGGGCGCTGTCCCGCCAGCGTATCCACGATATCAACTGAACTTCCGATAGGTCTGTGCCTGTTTTTGGAAGGCCAGCAATGCCGCGTTCCTTCGCGCCCCCCTCTGCCCTGCCGGGCATCTCCCCCACGAGGGGGGAGATTGGCGGCTTCGACGTCTCAATAAATATCGAAGTCGAAATATTTGGCCTGGATCTTCTTGTAGGTGCCGTCGGCGACGATGGCGTCGATTGCGGCGTTGAGCTTGTCGCGCAGGGCCGTGTCTTCCAGGCGCACGGCAATGCCGGCTTGCGTCTCCGTACCCTTGACGTCTCCAATCATCTTGCAGCAGCCTTCGCTCGCCTTCTTCAGCCAGTCCACCAGCACGAACTTGTCCGAAATGACCGCATCGAGGCGGCCATTCTGCAGATCGGTGATCGCCTCTTCCTGGGTGGGATAGAGTTTGGCCTCCGCGCCGGCCTTGCCATATTCATTCTGGGCATAGTCGGCCTGCGTGGTCGAAGCCTGGGCGCCGACCGTCTTGCCGGCAAGGGCCGCCGGTTCGGTCGAGGTCAGGTCGCTGTCCTTCGGCGCCACCAGAGCGAGCGGTGTCGTATAATATTTGTTGGTGAAGGCGACCTGCTTCTTGCGCTCCTCGGTGATGCTCATCGAGGCGATGATGGCGTCGAATTTCTTCGCCTGCAAAGCGGGAATGATGCCGTCCCAGTCCTGCGTGACGATCTCGCATTCGACCTTCATCTGCGCGCACAGCGCATTGGCGATGTCGATGTCGAAGCCTTCGACCTTGCCGTCAGCGGTAATGGTGTTGAACGGCGGATAGGCGCCCTCGGTGCCGATCTTGATTTTCTCCTGCGCCTGCGAAAGCGAGCCGGCCGCCATCACCAGCATGGCAGCGCCTGCTGCCGATATGATCCATTTTGAAATCTGCATTTTCTTGGTTCCCCTTGAACGCCGGCATCTTGACGGGCGGCAAGGCAGCCAAGCATGGCGCGCCGGTACAGGCAAGTATTTTGCCTTGGGGCAATGAGGTCAGCGCGCGGCGCGGAAATGCTTGGACAGCTTCAGGCCCTGCGCCTGGTAGTTGGAGCCGAGATCGGTGCCGTAGAGGGCCTGCGGCCGCTTCAGCATGTGTTCGTAGACCAGCCGGCCGACGATCTGGCCATGGTCGAGAATGAACGGCACTTCATGACTGCGCACTTCCAGCACCGCCCGGCTGCCCGTGCCGCCAGACGCGGAATGGCCAAAGCCCGGATCGAAGAAGCCGGCATAGTGGACGCGGAACTCGCCGACCAGCGGATCGAAGGGCGTCATCTCGGCGGCGTAGAGCGGCGGCACATGCACCGCCTCCTGGCTGACGAGGATGTAGAACTCGTCGGGGTCGAGCACCAGTTCGCCGGCGCCGCTCTTGTGGATCGGCTCCCAGAAGTCGACGACTTCCTGGGCCGCGCGCTTGTCGACATCGACGAGGCCGGTGTGATGCTTGCCGCGATAGCCGACCAGACCGTTTTGGTCGCCGTTGAGGTCAATCGACAGCGCGATGCCGCCGCCGGAAATATTCGGCGGCTCGGTGGCGACCAGCGTCTGCGCGCGATGCAGGTCGTGCAGCTCGGCTTCCGAGAGCAGCGCATTGCCGGTGCGGAAGCGGATTTGCGACAGGCGCGAGCCGGTGCGCACGACGATCGGGAAGGTGCGCGGGCTGACTTCCAGAAAGAGCGGGCCGTGATAGCCGGCAGCGATCTTGTCGAACTCGTGGCCGCGATCGGTCATGACCCGGGTAAAGATGTCGAGCCGCCCGGTCGAGCTCTTCGGGTTGGCCGAGGCCGAAATGCCCGCCGGCAGCGCCAGGCTTTCAAGCAAGGGCACGATATAGACGCAGCCGGTCTCCAGCACCGCGCCCTCGGCAAGATTGATCTCGTGCAGCTGCAGCCGGTCGAGTTTTTCCGAGACCTTGTGGTTGGGGCCGGGCAGGAAGGAGGCCCGCACCCGCCAGGCCTTGTCGCCGAGCCTGAGATCAAGGCTGGCCGGCTGGATCTGGTCGGCGTCGAGCGCACGCGCCGACTTCAGCGCGCCGGACTGGAACAGCGCCGATATGTCCTGATCGGGAAGAATGCCTGTCTGCCGCAAGGCTCCACTCCTAGGTCAGACGTTTTTCTTGTCGCAGGTTCTTGTCGCAAAACCGTGGAACACTTTTGCGGAACCTGCTTGGTACAAACCTCTTAATGAAGCCGGCAATTGACGCAAGCGCGGTGCGGGTCTAAAGGGTCGTTATCCCGTGGTGATTTGGCCGGTCGGCTTGCAGCCACGTTAAACAAGTCGCTAAAGGACCGTCGGGCCGCAAGGCCGTATGGACCGGTTGCGACTGTCGCGGCCGGTTTTTTTGTGTCTGGAAGAAAAGCGATGAGCACCAAGAAGCACAACTGGAAGCCTCAGACGGCACTCGTGCACAGCGGAACGCTGCGTTCCGGTTTCGGCGAAACGTCGGAAGCGATTTACCTGACCCAGGGCTATGTCTACGAAACGGCACAGGCCGCCGAAGCCCGTTTCAAGGGCGAGGAGCCAGGCTTCATCTATTCGCGCTACGCCAATCCGACCGTCGACATGTTCGAGAAGCGCATGTGCGCCCTCGAAGGCGCCGAAGATGCCCGCGCCACCGCCTCCGGCATGGCCGCGGTGACGGCCGCCCTTCTGTGCAGCGCCAAGGCCGGCGACCACATCGTGGCGGCGCGTGCGCTGTTCGGATCCTGCCGCTGGGTGGTCGAGACGCTGGCGCCGAGATACGGCATCGAGGCGACGCTGGTCGACGGCACGGATATCGCCAATTGGGAAAAGGCGGTCAAGCCGAACACCAAGCTGTTCTTCCTGGAAAGCCCGACCAATCCGACGCTGGAAGTGGTCGATATCGCCGCTGTCGCTTCGCTTGCCAATTCGATCGGCGCAAGGCTGATCGTCGACAATGTCTTCGCCACGCCCCTGCAGCAGAAGCCCTTGCAGCTCGGCGCCCATATCGTCGTCTATTCGGCGACCAAGCACATAGACGGCCAGGGGCGCTGTCTCGGCGGCGTGATCCTGTCGGACAAGAAGTGGATCGACGAGAACCTGCACGATTATTTCCGCCATACCGGCCCAAGCCTGTCGCCCTTCAACGCCTGGACGCTGCTGAAAGGCCTGGAAACACTGCCGCTGCGCGTGCGCCAGCAGACGGAAAGCGCGGGCAGGATCGCGGATTTCCTGGCCGAACGGCCGGAAATCGCCCGCGTCATCTATCCCGGCCGCGCCGACCACCCGCAGGCCGATATCGTCAAGAAGCAGATGTCGGGCGGCTCGACGCTGATCTGCCTGGACGTCAAGGGCGGCAAGCAGGCGGCCTTCGCCTTGCAGAACGCGCTCGACATCGTCTTGATCTCCAACAATCTCGGCGATGCCAAGAGCCTGATCACCCACCCGGCGACGACGACGCACAAGAATCTGAGCGACGAGGCGCGCGCCGAGCTCGGCATCGGGCCGGGCACGCTCCGGCTGTCGGTCGGGCTGGAAGACACCGACGATCTGCTTGAGGACATCGCGCAGGCGCTGAAGGCCAGGTAGGACCTTCAGGCGCCGGACGGCGTCTCCTCCAGTTCGGCCGTCTTGGTGCCGATGGTCATCGCGTTGCCGCGCCAGTCGACGGCGCCGCCAAGCCAGCCGCGCGCCCACATCGCCGGCAGGATCAGGTCGCGCATCATGATCGCGGCCACCATGCGTGGCGACAGGTACCAGCCCTTGGACCAGGCCAGCGCGCACTCGGGAAGGTAGAAGGCTACCAGCACTGCAAGGGCGGTTGCCCAGAGGCTGAAGCCCGCACTGGCCGCGGCAATCAGCGCAAGCACCAGCGGCACCACGGCGCCGGTCAGGATTTCGGGTGCGAAGAACAGCGGGAAAGTGACGCGGCGCAGGCGCGCCCAACGGGCCTGACGCGACCAGATCTCGTCAAAAGAGCGCCGGCCAAGCGGCTGCTCGAAGGGGGCGGCGACGAGATTGACGCGCAGGCCGAGACCGTTCACCAGCTTGGTCGCGGCGGCATCCTCCGCGATCTCGGCGGCCAGCGCGCGGATGCCGCCATTGGCGTCGAGCATCGGCTTGTTCCAGAGCATGCTCTTGCCCTGGGCAAAGCCAAGGCCGAGCGCCTCGCCAGCATATTGCCAGCGCGCCTGCAGCGTGTTGAGGAAAGCGCATTCGACCTCGGCCCAGAAGCCGGCCGGCCGCGAGCCGATCGGCGTCGAGCAGACAAGGCCGGTGCCGGGCCGCCAGGCAGCCATCAGATGCTGGATGTAGTCCCTCGGCATCAGCACGTTGGAATCGGCCAGGACGACCCAGTCGTGCCGCGCCGCCTCCCAGCCCTTGACGCAATTGTTGAGTTTCGGATTGGCGCTGATGCGGTCGTCGCCGACAAGCAGCCGGGCCGGCACTTTCGAAAACCGGACGATCGTCCTGTTTATCAATTTGACCACCGGATCGTCGGCATGGGCGACGCAGAAAATCAACTCGTAGCGCGGCCAGTCGAGCGAGAAGGCGCGCTCCAGCGTCTCCTGCGTGAACGGCTCGACGCCGCGCGACGGCACGACGATCGACACCGGCCGTCGCTTGCCGGCCGGCGCGGCAATGGCGCGGCGCCGTTTCAGACGCGAAGCGGCGAGCACGATGCTGGCGAGATTTGAGAGGATGAGGGCAGTTGAAAGCGTGGCGGCTATGAGAGTGAGTTCCATCGAGATCCGGTCACTCCAGGAAAACCGGTCCGCCAGAACAATCTGGCTGGCATGACGACCGATTCAACAATTCGACAGAGCGCCCGAGTCGCGCGGCACTGGTCGGCGCACACCATCATTGTCATGTGTCACTTAAATGACATTCTTTGCCGCCACCTGCGGTTCCGTCCGCAATGACAGGACGCGCACCGTTGACCAGCCCGCGTGGAGCGCCGAAAGTTCGACCTAGAGCCTGTTCCATCCCGATTGAACCGGGATGGGGCTCTATCTCTGTTTCTTTGAGCATGATCTCTTCTGAAAACCGGTTCCCACTTTTCAGGATCATGCTCTAGATTGTTTGGAGCCGCTTATGTATAGCGCCGTCACGCGCAACATCGAAGTGCAGGTCAGGCCGTTCTATCTGGAGGACCGTTCGGATCCCTCGGAGAACCGCTATGTCTGGGGCTATCAGATAACGATCGACAATCAGTCGGACGATTTCGTGCAGCTTCTGTCGCGCTATTGGCACATCACCGACGGCACCGGCCGGGTCGAGGAAGTGCGTGGCCCCGGCGTGGTCGGCGACCAGCCCGAACTCAATCCCGGCGACAGCTACCAGTACACGTCCGGTTGCCCGCTCTCGACACCATCCGGCATCATGGTCGGGCACTACACGATGCGCAACAAGCGGGGCGAGACGTTCGACATCGCCATTCCGGCGTTTTCGCTGGATCTGCCGGGGACGCGGCGGACGGTGAATTGATTTCGCCTCACCGGCCGCGGAGCGGCCGGTGAGGCGTGGTTTTTTTCTCTACTGGGCCGCAAATTCCGCCGGATCGAAATCATATTGCTTCGAGCAGAATTCGCAGGCGACGTGGATGCCGCCGTCTTCGGTGCTGTCCTTGATCTCCTGGGCGGAAAAACCCTCGAGGATGCCGCGGATCTTGTCCTTGGAGCACGAGCACTGGTCGGCGACCGGAACGCCGCCGAAGACGCGCACGCCATGCTCGTGGAACAGCCTGTAGAGCAGCCGCTCGGCGCCGATCGTCGGGTCGATCAGTTCGGTCGGCTCGATCGTACCGAGCAGCGCCAGCAACTCCTGCCAGGAATTGTCGGCCGGATCGTGGATCTCCTCGCGCGGATCGCCATCGCCACCCGGCAGGTCCGGGACGCGCATGCGCTCGGGCGACTGCGGCAGGAACTGCGCCAGGATACCACCGGCGCGCCACTGCTCGCGGGCGCCGCCGGGACCGGGCGTCAAAAGCTTGGCCACCGACAGCCTGAGATCCGTCGGGATCTGCTCCGACTGACGAAAATAGGTGCGCGCAGCATCCTCCAGCGTCTCGCCGTCGAGCTGGACGATGCCCTGATAGCGCTGCGTGTGAGCGCCCTGGTCGATGGTCAGCGCCAGCACGCCGCTGCCGAGCAGCGTCTGCTGGGAGGTTTCGCCGGCCGCGACCAGCGCTTCCAGCCGGTCGGCATCGAAACGCGCATAGGCGCGCAATGCCGAGGGCGTGGAAAAATCGGCGACCAGCATGTCGACAGGCCCGTCGGTGCGGGTCTGCAGGATGAACTTGCCCTCGAACTTCAGCGAAGTGCCGAGCAGCACGGTCAGCACACAGGCCTCCGCCAGCAGGCGGGCGACCGGCTCGGGATAATCGTGGCGGCCGAGGATGGCGTCCAGCATCGGCCCGAGTTGGACCGTGCGGCCCCGCACATCGAGCGGGCCGACCTCGAACGGCACGACGTGATCGTCGCCGGCATAGCCAAATTCGCCGAGTTTGGGGTGATGTTCAGTCACTTGATAGGTTTCCAACATGACAAAGCTCCAGGGCGCGGCCATGCCGCCCTCCGGGGCGCATGCGTCGAAACGCGCTTGATTTGCGTGATGCGGCGCAAATAGGCATCACACCCCCGCAGATCAAGCTCCTGGGGATCAAGCGCCGAGACACTTCAAGCGCCGAGACACCAGGCCAGCACGGCCTTCTGGGCATGGAGCCGGTTCTCGGCCTCGTCGAAGACCACCGAATGCGGTCCGTCGATGACCTCGTCGGTCACCTCCTCGCCGCGATGCGCCGGCAGGCAGTGCATGAACAGCGCGTCCGGCTTGGCCCTGGCCATCAGCTTGGCATTGACCTGGTAGGGCGAGAACACATTGTGGCCGCGGGCGCGATGCTCCTGGCCCATCGACACCCAGCAATCGGTGACGATGCAGTCGGCCTGGTCGACGGCTTCCTCGGGCGAGCGGGTGAAGTGCAGCTTGCCGCCATGCGCCTGCGACCAGTCAATGTGCTTCTGCGCCGGCTCGCTGCCTTCGGGCACGGCAACGTTGAGGTTGAAGCGGAACCGGGCCGAGGCCTCGATCAGCGAATGCAGCACATTGTTGCCGTCGCCGGTCCAGGCGATGGTCTTGCCGGCGACCGGACCGCGATGCTCCTCGAAGGTCATGATATCGGCCATCAGCTGGCAGGGATGGGTGTCGTCGGTCAGTCCGTTGATCACTGGCACGGTGGCGTTCTCGGTCAGCTCCAGCAGTCGCTCATGCGAGGTGGTGCGGATCATGATCGCATCGACATAGCGCGACAGCACCTTGGCGGTGTCGGCGATGGTCTCGGAACGGCCGAGCTGCATCTCGGTGCCGGTCAGCATGATGGTCTCGCCGCCGAGCTGCCGCATGCCGACGTCGAAGGAGACGCGTGTGCGCGTCGACGGCTTGTCGAAGATCATCGCCAGCACCTTGCCTTCGAGCGGTTTGGTGCGCTCGCCGGCCTTGAGGCGCGCCTTTCGCACCACCGCATCGTCCAGCATGAAGCGCAAATCGCCTTCGGAAACGGCGGAAAGATCGGTGAAATGGCGAACTGACATCAGCAATGGTTCCGGGATTACTTCGCCGCGGCGGAAGCGATCGCCTCCGCCAGGCCCTTGGCGCCGGCGCGAATGCGGTTGAGCGCGTCATGGATCTCGGCGTCGGTGACGGTGAGCGGCGGCAACAGGCGAATGACGTTGTCGCCGGCCGGAACCGCCAGCAGGTGCTGGTCGCGCAAGGCCATGTTCACCTTGGTGTTGGGCATGGCGCATTTGAGGCCGAGCATCAGCCCGGCACCCCTGATGTCCTCGATGATTTCGGGAAACTCGTCGGCGACCGACGCCAGCCCCTGCTTCATGAGCAGCGCCTTGCGCTGGACATCTTCGAGGAAGCCGTCTTCCAGCACGACGTCGAGCACGGCGTTGCCGACTGCCATGGCCAGCGGGTTGCCGCCGAACGTGGTGCCATGCACGCCAGCGGTCATGCCGACGGCCGCTTCATCCGTGGCAAGGCAGGCACCCATCGGGAAGCCGCCGCCAATGCCCTTGGCGATCGCCATGATGTCTGGCGTTACACCTGACCATTCATGCGCAAACAGCTTGCCGGTGCGGCCGATGCCGCACTGGACCTCGTCGAAGATCAACAGCAGGCCGTGCTGTTCGCACAATTGCCTGAGCCGCTTCAGCGATTGCGTCGGCACCGGACGGATACCGCCCTCGCCCTGCACCGGCTCGATCAGGATGGCGGCCGTCTCCGGCGTGATCGCCTTTTCGGCGGCGTCGATGTCGTCGAAACTGACCTGATCGAAACCTTCGACCTTGGGGCCGAAGCCCTCGAGATATTTGTACTGGCCGCCGGCCGCGATGGTCGCCAGCGTGCGGCCATGGAAGGCACCTTCGAAGGTGATGACGCGGAAGCGCTCGGGGTGTCCGTTGACGAACTGGCAGCGGCGCGCCGTCTTGATCGCGCATTCCAGCGCCTCGGCGCCGGAATTGGTGAAGAACACCTTGTCGGCGAAGGTGGCGTCGGCCAGCCGCTCGCCAAGCCGGCTCTGCCCGGGGATCTCGTAGAGGTTGGAGACATGCCACAGCTTGGCTGCCTGCTCGGTGAGTGCGGCGACCAGATGCGGATGGCTGTGGCCCAGCGAATTGACGGCGATGCCGCCGGCAAAGTCGAGATATCGCTCGCCCTTGTCGGTAATCAGCCATGTGCCTTCCCCGTGGTCGAAGGCCAGGGGTGCGCGAGCAAAGGTCTCGTAAAGCGCCGAACCGCTCATTATATGCGTCTCCGGTACCGGAAAATCAAAAAAGCCGCCAAAGCGGCGGCCTGTGCGGCTTATCCCGTTTTTCGGCCATGAAGTCAACGAAAACGTCGCGTAGTGGCGCGCGGCAAGCCCCCTGACGGGACGCCGGCTCATAAGCGACCGGGCAAGTTGGGGAAAACCGAAAAAACCGATTCGTGTTGCACTTGGGACTCTTGTCACCGAGTCAGCGCATAGAGTAGTTGTAGTCGAGAAATAACTAGATTTCGTGCGGCGGACCTAATCACCAGATATATGTGGTGTCTGCCCCGGCAAATGTTGCCGGGTCGGGAGAAGGATTCCGATTGCCGCACGCTTAGAGGAGCGCGGTCTCATGAACTGGACTGACGAGCGGGTAGAACTCTTGAGAAAACTGTGGTCGGAGGGTCTGAGCGCAAGCCAGATTGCTGCGCAGCTTGGAGGGGTCAGCCGCAATGCGGTCATCGGGAAGGTGCATCGGCTGAAACTCTCGGGCCGCGGTCGCTCGACCGCCACGCCGGCACGCCAGAAAAAGGCGGCACAAGGATCGACCGTCCAGAAATCGGTATCACGCGCTGCAACCACGGCACGCCATGTCACGACATCGATCGGCGCGACCGCCCTGCAGACGCAGTTCGACGCCGAACCGGTGGCGCGCCATTATATCCGTCCGGTTGAGAATGTCGTGCTGCCGATCTCGCGGCATCTGCAGCTGGTCGAGCTGACCGAGCGGACCTGCAAATGGCCGAACGGCGATCCGCTTTCAGAGGACTTCCATTTCTGCGGCAACGATGCCGCCGAAACCGGTCCGTACTGCAAGTACCACGCCCGCGTGGCATTCCAGCCGGCATCGGAGCGGCGGCGGAGCCGATAGTTAGGGATTGGGCAGTAGGCAGTAGGCAGTAGGGGCAATATGCTCTGAATTTCTTGCCCTACTGCCTACTGCCTACTGCCTACTGCCTACTGCCTACTGCCTACTGCCTACTGCCTACCCTCACAGCCACCCGTTCTTCCTGAACCGCCAGTAGAGAAACGTGCAGATCAGCACGATAGCGCCCAGCACCACCGGATAGCCGTATTCCATCTTCAGTTCCGGCATGTCGCTGAAGTTCATGCCGTAGATGCCGGCGAGCGCCGTCGGCACCGCCAGGATTGCGGCCCAGGAGGCGAGCTTCTTGGTGTTCGCGGTTTCCTGACTCTGGCCGACCAGCAAGCTCGCCTCGAAAGCGAACGCCAGCACCTCGCGCAGACTGTCGATCTTCTCCTGGACGGTGCGGATGTGATCGGTGACGTCGCGGAACAGCGGATGCATGGCGGTGTGTATCTGCGGCAGCTCGGCGCTGGTCAGCCGTCGGCAGACTTCGACCAGCGGAAGCGCGGCATTGCGCAGGCGTAGGAGATCGCGGCGCAGCATATAGAGCCGTTCGATGTCGGGAGCGGTCATCGGCTTCAGCAGAACCTTGTCCTCGATCGCCTCGACCTCGTCCTCGATCTGCTCGAGCACCGGCATGTAATTGTCGACGATGAAATCGAGAATGGCGTAAAGGACGAAATCCTCACCCTTGGCCAGCGAGTGCGGGCAGCTTTCCCAGTGCTGCCGAACGGCGGCATAGGACGTCGAAGGACCGTGCCTGACGCTGACGATGTAGCCTGAGCCAACAAACAAATGGGTCTCGCCGAAGGTGACCCGACCGTCGATCAGCTGCGCGGTGCGAGCGACGATGAACAAGGCGTCGCCATATTGCTCGATCTTCGGCCGCTGGTGCGGGTGCTCGGCATCCTCGATTGCCAGCTCATGCAGGTGAAATTGCGCCTGGACGCGCAGCAACAGGTTACGGTCGGGCTCCAATAGGCCGATCCAGACGACATGACCGGATTTCTTTGCCCATTCGCCGGCTTCCTCGATGGGAATGTCGGCGATGCGGCGCCCGGCCGTGTAGACGCCGCAAGCGATAATGCCGGATGTCGGCCCAGGCGCCGGGGTCAGGTTCCGAACATTTTCCATCACGACCTCCCGGAGCAAATCCACGGACGAGGATAGAGGCAAAGCCCGGAAAGCTTAGCGTAAATCGGATTACGGTTCGAGAGGCGCGTTCACTTCAGCGGCTGCGTCCCGGAAAGGCTGATTTTGTCGGTCTTGTCGCCCTTGGGCCGCTCAGCCGGCAACTGATCGCCGGTGACGATGTAGTAGATGGTCTCGGCTATGTTGGTGGCGTGATCACCGATACGCTCGATGTTCTTGGCGCAAAACAGCAGATGCGTGCAGGGCGTGATGTTGCGCGGATCTTCCATCATGTAGGTCAGCAATTCGCGAAACAGCGATGTGTACATGGCGTCGATCTGGTCGTCACGATCGCGCACGAAGCCGATTTTCTCCACCGAGCGAGACGCGTAGACGTCGAGCACTTCCTTGAGCTGGGTCAACGCCAGGTTGGACAGAGCCTCGAGGCCGCGGAACAGGCTGGTTGGCTGGCGTCCGTCGGTGACGGCGACCACCCGCTTGGCAACGTTCTTGGCGAGATCGCCAACCCGTTCGAGGTCGGCGGAGATGCGAATGGTCCCGACGATCTCGCGCAAATCCCCCGCCATCGGCTGACGCTTGGCAATGATGATGATCGCCTTGTCGTCGATTTCGCGCTGGCCCTCGTCCAGTACGGTATCGTCGCGGACGACCTTCTGGGCAAGGCCTGGGTCGGCATTGACGAGAGCGGCGACCGCCTGTTCGACCATGCGCTCGGCATGGCCGCCCATCGCGGCGATGCGCTTCGACAGATATTTCAACTCCTCGTCATAGGCGCTGACGATGTGCACGGACTGCATGGCAAAATGCCTTCCCACGGGATGTTTTGATTTTGAGTCGTTTCCTCGAATCCCCGCTGATACGCTAGCCGGATGACAGAAAAAAGAAACAGTCCCCTTGAATTAGGGCGATATCAGTGCGTCGGCAAATGAACCGAGAATGCCGCGCCGTTGCCGACTTCGGACTTGATCGAAAGCCGGGCGTTGTGGCGCGTCAGTATATGCTTGACGATCGACAGGCCGAGGCCGGTGCCTTTCTGGGTCCGGCTGGTCTCGACGTCGACGCGGTAGAAGCGCTCGGTAATGCGCGGAATGTGCTCCTCGGGAATGCCGGGGCCAAAGTCCCTGATCGTCACGTCGATGCCCGGCTCTGATCCGGCATCGCCATGCGCTATGGATACAACCACGCGCCCACCAGACTGCCCGTATTTGCAGGCGTTTTCCAGGAGGTTCTCGAAAACCTGGAAAAGCTCATCTCGATCGCCAGGCACATGAAGCGGCCCATCGGCGTAGTGCCGCTCGATGGCAACGGCGTTTTCGCTGGCCAGCGGTCCGAGCGAATCGATGACGCTGTCGACTGTCTGCCGCAGGTCCACCTCGGTTCCCGGCTTCAGATAGGGTTTCATCTCGAGCCGCGACAGCGACAACAAATCGTCGATCAGACGCGCCATGCGACCGGTCTGGCTCTGCATGATCTGCAGAAACTGGTCGCGCGCCGCCGCGTCGTTGCGGGCTGGCCCGCGCAGCGTTTCGATAAAGCCGGCGATTGAGGCGAGCGGCGTGCGCAGTTCATGGCTGGCATTGGCGATGAAGTCGGCGCGCATGCGGTCGATCCTGCGTGCTTCGCTCTGGTCCTTGAACACCAGCACATAGAGATCGGTGGCGTGACCGACCGAGGACACGCTCACCCGGTAGGCCCGTTCGACCGGCAGCTTCTCCATGTAGTCGACGACATCCGAGGCAACATCGCCGGATAGCACGCCGTCCAGCAGGGTCTGCATCTCCGGTGCCCGGAATTTCAGCGACAGCGACATGCCTGGCGCGATGCCACCGAAGGCGGCGAAGGCGGCGGCGTTGGCATGCACGATGGTGGCGGTCCGGTCGAAGATGATCAGCGGATCGGCGACGGCGGCGGCCAGATATTCACCCGAGAGCCGCTGCAGGCCGATGGCCTCGATGGCAGCGCCGCTGCCGGTGGATTGGCGCGCGCCGGCGGTCGGCAGTATTGCCGCTGCAAGCAGCAACAGCAGCGCCGCGGGGACGACATAGGCTGAAATCCCGGCCAAGGCATAGACGGCGACGACCGCGGTGACGCCGGCCGCAAGCAGCCAGCGGCTATGCCACAGCCGTGCGGCCATGCTTTGCGTGATGCCTCTCTGCTCTGTGTCCAGGTCAGCCATTCGCTCGTGACCTGCCCCCCAATGTCTTCGCACCCGGTCGCACGGTGGCAGAAAACTTCCACCAGATCGCTTGCCGCATGACCCCGAAAATCGGGAATCGATTTTCGGAAAGGATCATGCGCAAATTAAAAGTGCTACAGCGTCCTTTGCGCATCCAAACGGACGCGCGGCGCTGTAGTGGCTCCCCATAGCATGAGTCCGGAAGCTGGAAAGGGTTCGTCTCGATGAAAAAAGCCAAGGAAAGTCCCGCCGCGCCAACTTCGGGGCCGCTGAAGATCAGGATCGGCGGCAAGGAGAGGGAGTTCGACATCGATAATCCCGTGCTTCCCGACTGGGTCGAGGACAACAAGCTGACCGCCGGCGGCTATCCCTACGACAAGAAGATGAAAAGCGACGAGTATGACGAGATGCTCGAGAAGCTGCAGATCGAGCTGGTCAAGGCGCAGGCCTGGCTGCAGTCGACCGGCAAACGGGTGATGGCGCTGTTCGAGGGCCGCGACGCTGCCGGCAAGGGCGGCACGATCTTCGTGGTGCGCCAGTACCTCAATCCGCGCACGGCACGCAACGTGGCGCTGACCAAGCCGACCCCGACCGAGCTTGGTCAATGGTACTACCAGCGCTATGTCGACCACTTCCCGACTTCAGGCGAATTCGTCACTTTCGACCGGTCCTGGTACAACCGCGCCGGTGTCGAGCCGGTGATGGGTTTCTGCACCCCGCAGCAGCACGAGCAGTTTCTCGACGAGACGCCGCATTTCGAACGGATGATCTCCAACGAGGGCATCCACTTTTTCAAATTCTGGCTGAACATCGGCCGGGAAACGCAGCTCGAGCGCTTCCACGACCGCCGCTACAGCCCGCTGAAGAGCTGGAAGTTTTCCCCCATCGACGTTGCAGGCATCACCAAGTGGGACGACTACACCAAGGTGCGCGACACAATGTTCGAGCGCACCCACAAGGAATTCGCGCCGTGGATCATCGTACGGGCCAATGACAAGCGGCGCGCGCGGCTGGCGATCATGCGGCGCATCCTGTCGTCTCTGCCCTATGAGGGGCGCGATCTCGAAATCATCGGCAAGGAAGACAAGAAGATCATCGGCGAAGGGCCGTCATTCCTCGGCAAGCAGGATTGACGCTTCCGCGCCGCGCGGCCTTGGCCGCGCGGCNGTTCAGACGTGTGCTCTTCCGATCTTGCTTTCGCTCAGGCCGCGAGCCGGGCGATGCGCTGCAATCGCCGCAGCGTGGTGTCGTCCTGCAGCGCCTGCTGGAAAAGCGAAATCTCCTGATCGATGCGGTCGCAGAGGGCCTCGGTGTTCCCCTTCAGCAAGCCGCGCGTCTGCAGCAAGGCGGCGACCGGCTTCTTGACGAGTTGTCTTGCCCGGCCAAGGGCTGCCTCCTCGACGGTGCCCCCCGGCACGATCTCCGCGACCAGGCCGAGCGCCCTGGCATCTTCGGCGCGAAGCGTGTCGCCGAGGCAGAAGAAGCGGAAGGCACCGGCATAGCCGAGCTTCTGCGGTGCCAGGATGCTGGTCGCCGCGTCCGGCACCAGGCCGAAATCGACGAACGGCACCCTGAACGTGCTCTCATCGGACGCGATCACCATATCGCAATGGAACAGGATGGTGCAGCCGACACCGACGGCATCGCCATCGACGCAGGCAAGGATGGGCTTGGGAAACGTCGCCAGCGTGCGGAACAGGTCGGTGACGGCGGCGATCAGTTTCTGGTGCTTGGTGGCGTCGAGGAATTCGGAGAAGTCGCCGCCCAGGCAGAAACAGCCTGCCAGGCCGCGCAGCACGACGACGCGAACCTCCTCATTGTCGGCGGCTTCATGGAAGGTCCTTGCCAGGCTTTCATAGGCCCTCCTGTCCAGCACCGGCCGGCCGTCACTCGACGACACGGTGACCACCAGCGTGTGGTTGCGAAGTTCAGGTTGCGGATGTGTGCTCATGACTGTCTCCGATCTCATGACGCACGCCTTTGCCCGAGCATGTCGGGATATCCCCTGGCCAGCACGGGAGCAAAATGATTGCGGCGCGACCGCACCACATCGAGGGTGTGTTCGTTGAAGGTCAGCAAAGTGGCGACGACCTGCTGGTTGCCATAGGTGCGCTGATAGCCCAGCGGGGTCGCCAGGAAATGCAGTTGCAAGGCGCGCAGCACCCACATCGGCTCGAACTCGATGATCACCTTGTCGACGCCGCGCTTCAGCCCCCACTCGACGAAACCGGCAATCAGTTCGGTGCCGACGGTCGAAACGCCGCGACGGCCGTCACGAAAACCGGGAGCCACCGCGTAGCGGGTCAATTCCCAGATGTTTGGACCCGATGGCGGCGTTCCTTCGGAAAGATCGGTCAAGACCTCGGTCAGCAGATGTGGCCGCGTCGTCGGCAACATCCTCTGATAACCTGCCACTTCACCGCCCCTGATGACGATCTGATGGACCGCCTCGTCGTGATCGAACTGGTCGAGTTCGAGCCCGTCAGGCCGCCTGAGGTCATCCCACCCCATCTCTTCGACGAATATCTTGTAGCGCAACCGATGGACGGCCTCCCAAAGGTCGGGACGTTCCATCAATTCCTGGGTTGTAAGGGAAAAAAGCATTCCGCCGTCTCCTGCGTTCAGAGGAAGATACGGCCGTGCTTTGATGAGAAAATTGCGTGATCGCGTAGGCAAAAATTCCAGGTCGGCACGGCCGACCTAACTAATGTAGCCGCGCCGTATCGCTTCCGCGACGGCCTGCACCCTGTTGACGGCACCTAGTTTGCTTTTGGCGTTAAGAAGATGTTTCTCCGAGGTGTGTTCGGAAATGCCGAGGATTTGCGAAATCTCCCATTCGGACTTGCCGACGGCGGCCCATTGCAGGCATTCGCGCTCCCGCGGCGTCAGCACGATATGATCGATGGTGCTGTTCGCCATGGTGTGGAGTTGCATGGCGCGGCCAACCGCGTAGGTCGAGACCAGCGACACCTGGCCGAATTCGGCGACGGACAATTCCACGGCCTCGCCGCCGAGCGACACCATGACGATCTGGCCGTCGAGCGTGATCAACGGAAAGGCCAATCCATCACGCAGTTTGAAGGCGCCGGCATCGCCCATCACTTCGCCGCTGCTCTTGTCGATGCGGATGCCCTGCGACGCCTCGTGCCACTGGAAGGGCGCCTGCAACTGTTTCATATGGCTGACGACGGGGTCATGATCGACATAGTTGCGCGCGACATAGCGCTCCAGCCACTCTCCCGGCCAATCGCAGAGAAGCACATGCTGCTTTTGCTGGCCGGCCGGCGTGCCTGGCTGCGGTACGGTTCCAGCCATCAGTGCGGTGAGACCGAAATCCGATGTTATGCCCAGCAGCCTTTCACAGACCGCCGCCGCCGTTGCGGCGTGCTGCAGTTGGTCTATGTATTCCAGCGTGCGATCGAACTGACCCATCGCAACATCAACCCCATGTTGCCTCGTGCATTGCGGCCAATGATGCGTGCCTGATTTACACTTCGCCACCGACCACGGATTGCAAATCGCATACTTATTTTGTGGCTTCCCTCACCGAGGCGGCCGGAGCTGATTTGCAAACCGGTTGAATCATATCCTGAAATCGGCGGGTTGAAATCAAAAACCATTGTGCCTGTACCATTTTCGTACCAAAACCGGTGCGAGCACGACTGTGGCGGAGTTTTATCTTGGCGTTCCGGTGGAGATCCTTCGCCTTTGCGATGCTGATCGGATTGCTGTCGTTCGCCGACGGCGCGCGCGCCGCGGCGCCTCAGGTTCCGATGCTGTGGGATGCCAAGGAGCGGCTGCCCAAACCAGACCTTTCGACGCTGCCCCGGCTGAGATTCCTGACCACCACGGACTTCCCGCCCTTCAACTTCCTCGACGGTGCGGGAAAGCTGTCCGGCTTCCATATCGATCTGGCACGCGCCATCTGCGCCGAGCTTGGCATCGTCGAAAAATGCCAGATCCAGGCCCTGCCTTGGGCCGAGCTGGAAGGCGCACTGCGGAAAGACGAAGGCGAGGCGATCATCGCCGGCATCGCCGCAACACCGGAATCGCGCACGACCTACGCCTTCTCGCGCTCCTATCTACAGTTTCCAGCGCGCTTCATCATGCCGAAGAGCAAGGCACTGACCGAGCCCATCTTTGACAAATTGCACGGCAAGCGTGTCGGCGTGATATCAGGCTCGGCGCATGAGCGCATGCTGCGCGACTATTTCAGCACGGTTCAGGTCATCCCTTTCGACAGGCCGGAAGACCTCTATGCCGATCTCAAGGCCGGCAAGGTCGACGCCGCCTTCGGCGACGGCATGCGCCTGGCTTTCTGGCTGGGCGGCTCGGACGCGGCGGGCTGCTGCCGCTTTGCCGGCGGGCCCTATCTGGCGCCCGAATATCTGGGCACTGGCATGGCCATCGCCACCAAAGCGGACAATCCGGCGCTGGCCGCCGCGATCGATTACGCGCTGCAGGAAATTTCGATGAAAGGCACGTTCGCGGAATTTTATCTGCGCTACTTTCCGGTCAGTTTTTTCTGATCCGGTTCCGTCAGCTTTGCCGGCCTGAGCTGCATCTCAACAGCGCCCGGCCAAGGACTTTCAGGTCAGCGTGCGCAGCCGCGCCTTGGCCGCGCGGCCGATGGCAGCAACCGTCAGCGTGTCGAGATCGAGCTGACGACGGATCAGCTGCAGCACCCGCACTTCTTCCATGCGCATTTCGAGGTCGACGGCGGCAACCTCGAAGGCGGCGGCATAGGCGGTATCGCGCAGCCGCTCAGGCAAGACCTCGGCGACTTCAGCCAGCACGCCCTCCAGCCCATGCTTTGCAGGCGCTTCTGGCAGTCCTGGGCGACGCCGACCAGCCTGTCGTGGTTGAAGTCCTCGAACACCGGCCAGGAGCGGACGACCTCGCCGATCCGCGCCAGTTCGACATCGGTCATGTCGCGGTCGGAGGCCGAGGTGATGACCATCAGATAGATCAGGGCTTCATGAGGTGTCGGCAATTTTTTCTCCTCGAACCGGACCTCGAAGTTAGGAACGCCCATTCTGCACCGCAAGGAAAAAGCGCCGCACGCGTTGACGCTCCGGCGCTGCACGCCTAGAGACCGGTTGAAAAACCCTTGCTGCGGCCCGCCTTCGGGCCGGCAAATGATTTGGAAAACTGTGACATGGCGGGATCAAACATCATCGATCTCAACCCCGAGCTACTGGCGGCCGCGACCGAAAGCAAGGCGTGGCCGTTCGAGGAGGCCAAAAAGATCATCGAGCGCTACAAAGGCGCCGACTTCCCGCAAACAGTCCTGTTCGAGACCGGCTACGGGCCGTCCGGCCTGCCGCATATCGGCACGTTCGGCGAGGTGGCGCGCACCTCGATGGTGCGCCATGCCTTCCGCGTCCTGACGCAGGACAAGGTCGCGACCAAGCTGCTGTGCTTTTCCGACGATATGGACGGCATGCGCAAGATACCCGACAGTGTGCCGGACCGCGCCGCGCTCGAGCCGCATCTGCACAAGCCGCTGTCGTCGGTCCCCAACCCCTTCGGCGGCGACTATGCGAGCTTCGCCGACCACAACAACGCGATGCTTTGCCGCTTCCTCGACACGTTCGGCTTCGACTACGAGTTCGCCAGCGCGACGCAATACTACAAAGCCGGCCGTTTCGATGCGATGCTGCTGCGCGCCGCCGAACGCTATGAGCAGATCATGGCGGTGATGCTGCCGACGCTCGGGCCCGAGCGGCAGGCGACCTACAGCCCGTTCCTGCCGATCTCGCCGAAGAGCGGCCGGGTGCTTTACGTGCCGATGAAGCATGTCGACGCCAAGGCCGGCACCATCACCTTCGACGACGAGGGCACCGAGACCACGCTTTCGATCACCGGCGGCCGCGTGAAGCTGCAGTGGAAGCCGGATTTCGGCATGCGCTGGGCAGCGCTTGGCGTCGATTTCGAAATGTTCGGCAAGGACCACCAGACCAATGCGGTGGTCTACGACCGCATCTGCAACATTCTGGGCGGACGGGCGCCGGAGCATTTCGTCTACGAACTGTTCCTCGACGAGAACGGCCAGAAGATCTCGAAGTCGAAAGGTAACGGGCTGACCATCGACGAGTGGCTGACCTATGCGCCGACCGAAAGCCTCGGGCTCTACATGTACCAGCGGCCGCGGCAGGCCAAGAAGCTGTATTTCGACGTCATCCCGCGGGCCGTGGACGAATACTATACGTTCCTCGCCGCCTATCCCCGGCAGGACTGGAAGGAACGGCTGGGCAATCCGGTCTGGCACATGCATGACGGCAACCCGCCCGCGATCGACATGCCGGTGCCGTTCTCGCTGCTGCTCAATCTGGTCAGCGCCTCCAACGCGCAGAACAAGGATGTGCTGTGGGGGTTCATTTCACGTCATACGCAAGGCGTGACGCCAAAGACGCATCCCGAGCTCGACCGGCTGGTCGGCCATGCGATCCGCTATTTCGACGATTTCGTGAAGCCGACGAAAACCTTCCGGCCCGCCGACGAGGTCGAGCGCGAGGCGCTGGCAGCCCTCGACGAAGCGCTTGGCGCGCTGCCGGCGGACGCCAGCGGCGAAGCGATCCAGAACGCCTCGCTCAATGTCGCACGCAGGATCGAGCGCTATCAGGATCATTCCAAGCAGAGCCCGGAAGGCGGCCCCGGCGTATCGGGCGCCTTCTTCCAGATGATCTACCAGGTGCTGATCGGCCAGGAGCGCGGCCCGCGCTTCGGCTCGTTCGCAGCACTCTATGGCGTTGCCGAGACACGTGCGCTCATTGAGCGGGCGCTGGCTGGTCAGCTGGCTTGAGCACGCCGTCGGCCTCTTCCAGGATCGAACTCGGCGCCTGAGGCGCCGGGCTCGGTGCGGCCGGCATCGCCGGCAGGCCGGAAAGGTTCGGCGCCGACCCAAAAATGCCCTTCTTCGCCGTGCGTGCCTTGTCGCCGGCCTCGACATAGGGCCCACCCTTGGCGGCGCGCGCCCAGCCATTTTCGACCAGCCACTGACCGACATCCTGCTTGCCGATCCGGCACTCGGCTGCGATCAGGTCGCGGCCACCCTGCGGCGGCACCGTGCAGACCACCGCGCGGCCGCGCAGGAAGGCGCGGAACGCCGTCCGCGCCCGGACGCCGCACGGCCAGGGCTTGCCGTCCTCGCTGCAGGTCTCGTCCTGCCTGACGATATCGATGCCGGAAACCGCGACCGAGTAACCCTTTGCCTCGATCAGGCCGGCGGCCGGCGCAACCGGCTGGAACAGCTTTGTGCCGTTCCAATCGTCAGGCATTTTCGGCTTGGGTGGCACAGCCAGCGCGAGCTTGCTCAACGGCTCGCGCGGCTCGACCCGTTCAAGCCCGTCGGCGGGCAGTTCCGGCGGCGCGACGATTTCGGGATCGATTGCCCTTGAATGCGGCTTCGGCGGCTGTGGAGCTGCGATGGCTGAGGTGGCCGGCTCCTGCGGCACCGTCCCGGCAGCCTGCTGCGCCATCGTATCGGCGCCCGGATCAAGCTGGTCCACGGCAATGACGCTTTCACTTCCTTTCAACGTGCGACCGCCGGTGACGACCATGGCCGCCATCACAGGGACCATCAGAACCGCCAGCGCATGATGGAGAAGCCGCACCAGCTTGACCTATTGGCTTGCCCAGACAATCCGCGCCACCCACTCGACATCGCGCATGGGAATGTCGCGGTCGGGATGATCGGGATTGAGCGAGACCAGCGCAATCGACTTGAGGCTCTGGCGCTCGAGCACCTTGGCCATCACCTCGCCTGATGTGGTCTTGACAACGACGCGATCGCCCTTGCGGGTGACGGCGCCCGGTTCGACGATGAGGACGTCGCCATTGCGGTAGAGCGGCAGCATGGAATCGCCCTGCACCTGCAGCGCGTAGGAGCTCTCGGTCGATTGCGCCGGCAGTTCGACCAGATCCCAACCCTGCCCGACTGGAAAGCCGGCATCGTCGAAGAAGCCGCCGGCGCCGGCTTGGGCAAAGCCGAGCAACGGCACGGAGCTTCTGCGGGCGACCGAAGCGGCATGGCTGGTCGAAGCACCATTGCTTATCCCGGGCCGGCCTTCGATCAGACCGGTGAATTCGTCGAGTGAGGCGCCCGTTGCCTCGATGATCTTGGCCAGTGATTCGGTCGAGGGCCAGCGCGGCCGGCCATCCGACGACAAACGCTTCGACTTGTTGAAGGCAGTGGAATCGAGCCCCGCACGCTTGGCCAAACCCGAGGCCGAAAGCGAATAGCGCTTGGCAAGAGCATCGATGGCAGCCCAGACTCGGTCGTGCGAGAGCATGCTCGCTCTCCTTCGGTGCAGGAAAAAATACCTTTCCCTTCTAGTCTTGGAATGTCGTTTTGTCCACCGGTCGTGGAGTGGTTGCAAACGTTCCCGTCGATCGCGGAAAGTCCGATTACCGGGATCGATCGACGCCCTTGGCCAAGCTGCGCAGACCCTGGTGCGATGTCATGAAAATCCGCTCCGTTTGCGTCGGTGGCCGCGGGTTCACGGCACGACCAAGTGCCGCAACGACCTCGTCAATCTCAAGGAAGTTGCGAGCCTTGCGATCGTAGACGCCGGCCGTCGTCAGGATCAACGCGGCCGTCTCGCCATTGTCGAGGACGAAGCGGTGCTTGCCGACAACCTGGGTGCCTTCCCAGGTCTCGATCGAGGACACCACTTCGAAGCGGCGCCACAGCCTGATCTCGCGTGCATAGACCGCCTGCAGTCCGCCCATCATCGGCGCCCAGCCATTCTTCCTTGCCAGCGTGATGAGGCCTGCACGAACAAACAGGTCGATGCGGCCGAGATCGGCCAGCATCATGTAGCGCGCATTGTTGAGATGGATGTTGAAATCGATGTCGGTCGGCAGGCAGCGGAAAGCCAGCCGGCCTTCGCCGCCCATCACATAGGGGCCACGGCTGCGTGCCGTGGCCATCATGCGCACCATGCGCGCCCAGACATACATTACAGCGCCGCGCGTCCTCTTGGACGCGCAAAGGACGCTGCAAGACGCTTGATTTTGCTCATGCGTCAGGCTGCCTGCTTCACGTCGCCTTTCGCATAGGGATCGAAGCGCTGGTAGAAGCTCTCGCCCTTCTCGGCCATGTCGAGCAGCAGCTTGGGCGCCTTGAACTCGGCGCCGTATTTCTTCTGCAGGTTCTTGGCGATCTTGACGAACGCCTTGGCGCCGATGCCGTCGATGTAGGACAGCGCACCGCCGGTGTAGGGAGCGAAGCCGAAAGCGAGGATCGAGCCGACATCGGCCTCGCGCGGGTCGGTGACGATGCCTTCTTCCATCACCCGCGCCGCTTCCAGCGCGATGGTGACCAGCAGCCGCTGCTGCAGTTCCCCATAATCGACCTTCTCGGGTGCAAGCTGCGGATAGAGATCCCTAAGGCCCGGCCACAGCTTCTTCTTGGCGGGCTTTGCCGGGTAATCGTAAAAACCCTTGCCGTTCTTGCGGCCGAAGCGGCCGTGATCGTCGACCATGGTGTTGATCAGCGCCATCTGCTTGGGATCGACCGCCTTGTCGCCCAAATCCCTGATGGTCTGCTTCATGATCTTCTGGGCAAGGTCGATGGCGGTCTCGTCGGTCAGCGCCAGGGGGCCGACCGGCATGCCGGCTGCCTTCGCCGCGTTCTCGATCATCGGCGCGGGAACGCCCTCGATCAGCATCTTGTAGGCTTCCGACATGTAGCGCAGCACGCAGCGATTGACGTAGAAGCCGCGCGTGTCGTTGACGACGATCGGCGTCTTCTTGATGGCGCGAACGAAGTCGATCGCGGTGGCCAGCGCCTTGTCGCCGGTCTTCTTGCCCAAAATAATCTCGACCAGCATCATCTTGTCGACCGGCGAGAAGAAATGGATGCCGATGAAATTCTTCGGCCGCGCCGAATTCTTGGCCAGCGACGAGATCGGGATGGTGGAGGTGTTCGACGCGAAGATCGCCGATGGCTTCAGCACGGCTTCCGCCTGTTCGGTGGCGCTCTTCTTCACGCTCGAATCCTCGAAAACGGCCTCGACCACCAGATCGCAGCCGGCAAGGTCGGCATAGTCCGCCGTCGGCGTGATCAGCGACAGCAGTTTGTCCTTGTCCTCCGGCTTGGCGCGGCCCTTCTTAACCTGATCCGAGATCAGGCCGTCGGAATGCGCCTTGCCCTTGGTAGCCGACTCCAGATCACGGTCGAGCAGCACCACCGGGACGCCGGCCTTGGCGGTGACATAGGCGATGCCCGCGCCCATGAAGCCGGCCCCGAGAATGCCGACCTTCTTGAACTTGGTTTCGGGCACGCCGGCCGGGCGGCGGGCGCCCTTGTTCAGTTCCTGCAGCGACACAAACAACGAGCGGATCATCGCCGCCGCTTCCCTGGTCTGCATGATCTCGGTGAAATAGCGCTGCTCGATGCGCAAGGCGGTGTCGAACGGCACCAGCAGGCCTTCATAGACGCATTTGAGGATCGCGGCGGCGGCGGGATAGTTGCCGTAGGTCTCGCGACGCAGGATGGCGATGGCCGGTGGCCACAGATTGGCGCCCGCCACCGAGTAGATCGGGCCGCCGGGCAGCTTGAAACCCTTCTCGTCCCAAGGAGCGACCGGCTTCAGGCCGTTCCTGATCATCGCCTTGGCGGTCTCGACCAATCTGACCGGCTCGGCGATCTCATGGATCAGGCCCATAGACTTGGCCTTCTGCGGCGACAGTGTCTGGCCGGAGGTCAGCATCTGCAGCGCCTGCTGCTGATCGGTCAGCCGCGGCACGCGCTGGGTGCCGCCGGCGCCCGGGAAGATGCCGATCTTCACCTCCGGAAGCGCCATCTTCACCTTGTCGCTGTCGGCGGCGACACGGCCGTGGCAGGCGAGCGACAATTCGAAGGCGCCGCCCATGCAGGTGCCGTTGATCGCCGACACCCACGGCTTTCCGCAAGTTTCCAGCTTGCGAAACAGGCCGGTCATCATGCCGGCATTGTCGAACAGCGCCTTGGTCGCCTTTTCGGCGTCCTTGCCCTTTTCCGCGGCGAAGGTCGTCAGCATCTTCTGCAGCAGGGTGATGTCGGCACCGCCGGAGAAGGTGTCCTTGCCGGAAGTGATCACGGCGCCCTTGATGGCGGCATCACCAGCCACCTTGTCGACAATGGCGTTCAATTCCCGCATCGCCTCTTCGGTGAAAACGTTCATCGAGCGGCCAGGCATGTCCCAGGTGACCAGCGCAATGCCGTCGGCGTCGATGTCGAGGGTGAAATTGGTGTAGCTCATCGTTTCTCTCCCCGTCAGACGCGTTCGATGATGGTTGCGGTTCCCATGCCGGCGCCGATGCACAGCGTCACCAGAGCGGTGTTGAGATCGCGGCGCTCGAGTTCGTCCAGCACCGTGCCGAAGATCATCGCGCCGGTGGCGCCGAGCGGATGACCCATAGCGATAGCACCGCCATTGACGTTGATCTTGTCGTGATCGATGTCGAACGCCTGCATGTAGCGCAGCACCACCGAAGCGAAGGCTTCGTTGAGCTCGAACAGGTCGATGTCCGAGAGCTTCATCTTGGCGCGCTTCAACAGCTTCTCGGTGACGTCGACCGGGCCGGTCAGCATCAGCACCGGCTCGGAGCCGATGTTGGCNGGCATGACGAAGGACGGGTTGAGCGAGGCCAGCGACTGCATGTCGGTGGACGGGCGCATATGTTCGTCATGGTCGAGGATGGTCAGGCCGTTCTGGTCCTTGATCGGGACGACGGAATTCTTGAAGCGGCCATCGGCCCAGGATTTGGCGGCGCGCTTCTGGCTCTCGACCGCATAGGCGTCGACGTCGTCTCTGCTGAAGCCGTATTTGGTGGCGATCAGGTCGGCCGAGATGCCTTGCGGCACGAACCAGCCGGGCAGGCCGACCGAAGGATCCATGAACCAGGCGCCGCCCGAGGCGCCCATGCCGACACGCGACATCGATTCGACGCCGCCGGCAATGACGATCTCATCGGCGCCCTGCGCGATCTTGGCGGCGCCGAAATTGATGGCGTCGAGCCCGGAAGCGCAGAAGCGTGAGATCTGCATGCCGGGCGCCTTGGTGTCGTAGCCGGCCTCGAAGGCGGCGGCGCGCGGAATGACCGAGCCGGCTTCGCCGACCGGATCGACGCAGCCGAAGATGATGTCATCGACATTGCCGGTGTCGAGCCCATTGCGGTCGCGCAGCGCCTCGAGCGTCTTGGCGGCAAGCCGCACCGCCGGCACCTCGTGCAGCGATCCGTCCTTCTTGCCCTTGCCGCGCGGTGTGCGCACAGCGTCATAGACATAAGCTTCAGCCATTTGCTTGCTCCTTGGGTTTGCCGGTCGTTGCCCTCAGAGAGAGCGGCCGATCAGCAATTTCATGATCTCATTGGTGCCGCCGTAGATGCGCTGGACGCGAGCGTCGCGGAACATGCGGGCGATCGGATATTCATTCATGTAGCCATAGCCGCCATGCAGTTGAAGGCATTCGTCGACTACTTTTCCCTGCAGGTCGCTGAGCCAGTACTTGGCCATCGACGCGGTCACAGGATCGAGGCCGCCGGCGATGTGGCGGGTGACGCAATCATTGTAGAAGACGCGGCCGATGGTGGCCTCGGTCTTGAGTTCGGCCAGCTTGAACTGGGTGTTCTGGAAATCGATGATCGCCTTGCCGAACGCCTTGCGCTCCTTGACGTAACGAATAGTCAGCGCCAGCGCCCGCTCGATCATCGCAATGGCGCCGGTGCCGATCTGCAGTCGCTCCTGCGGCAGTTGCTGCATCAGCTGGACGAAGCCCTGCCCTTCCTCGTGGCCGAGCAGGTTGGAGGTCGGCACGCGCATGTCGTTGAAGAACAGCTCCGACGTGTCGTTGGCCTTGAGCCCGATCTTGTCGAGGTTACGGCCGCGCTGAAAACCTTCGACCTCGTCGGTCTCGACGACGATCAGCGAGGTGCCCTTGGCGCCCTTCTCCGGATCGGTCTTGGTGACGACGATGATGAAGTTCGCAAGCTGCCCATTGGTGATGAAGGTCTTGGAACCGTTGATCTTGTACTGGTTGCCATCCTTCTGCGCCCGCGTCTTGACGCCCTGCAGGTCGGAGCCGGCGCCGGGCTCGGTCATGGCGATGGCGCCGATCAGCTCGCCGGTCGCCAGTTTCGGCAGCCATTTCTTTTTCTGCTCCTCGGAGCCGTAGTGGAGGATATAAGGGGCGACGATCGAATTGTGCAGGCCGATGCCGAACCCGTCGACACCGACATGGCCGATGGCCTCGATGATAGCGCTCTCATGCGCGAATGTGCCGCCGGAACCGCCATATTCCTCCGGCATCGAGGCGCAGAGCAGGCCGGCGGAACCTGCCTTCAGCCAGCTTTCGCGATCGACCATCTCGTTCTTCTCGAACTCGTCGTAGCGCGGCGCGATCTCCTCCGACATGAAGCGATGCGCCATGTCGTAGAGCATGCCGACCTCGTCCGCCGCCCAGGCGGGCTTCGGAAGGCCAAGGATTTCAGCTGGGTTGGTCATGCTGGTATGATACTCCTCCCGAGATGCATCATCGAAACTGAAGCCGGCGCACTGCCGCAACGACCCCTCCCGGCCCTTCGGGCCACCCTCCCCTCGAGAGGGAGGGGGACGCAGGTCATCTTTAGAACGCTTCCGCCGGCAGTGCCATCAATGTGTCGGCGCCGCTCGAAATGCGGGCGAGATGCGCCGACGTCTCCGGCATGATCCGCTCCATGAAGAAGCGCCCCGTCACGACCTTGTTGTCGTAGAAAGCCACGTTGTTTTCATAAGAGGATTGCGCGCCATTGGCGTCAGTCTTGCCAAGTGCCACCTTGGCCATCTGCGCCCACATATAGCCCAGAGCAACCAGGCCGAAGAGATGCATGTAGTCGGTCGAGGCCGCACCGGCATTGTCGGGCTTGGCCATGCCGTTCTGCACCAGCCACATGGTCGCCGCCTGCAAATCGTTGAGACCTTTCTTCAGCGCCTTGGTGAATGGCGCCATCTTCTCGTCGGAGCGGTTCTCCTCGCAGAACTCACCGACCTCCTTGAAGAAGGCCTGCACGGCGCGGCCGCCATTCAGGCCGAGCTTGCGGCCGACGAGGTCGAGCGCCTGGATGCCGTTGGCGCCTTCATAGATCATGGCGATGCGGGCATCGCGCACGAACTGGCTCATGCCATGCTCTTCTATGTAGCCGTGACCGCCGAACACCTGCTGCGCCATGACGGCGTGGTCGAACCCTTTGTCCGTGAGCACGCCCTTGACCACCGGTGTCATCAGGCCGGTGTAATCGTCGGCGGCCTGGCGGTCCTTATCGTCGCCGGAGCGGTGGGCAATATCGGACTTGATCGCCGTCCACAGCGCCAGCGCGCGGCCGGCCTCGTTGAAGGCTTTCATGGTCATCAGGCTGCGGCGGATGTCGGGATGGACGATGATCGGGTCGGCCTTCTTGTCCGGCGCCTTCGGCCCCGACAATGAGCGGCCCTGCAAACGGTCCTTGGCGTAGCCGACAGCGTTCTGGTAGGCGATCTCCGACAGCGAAAGCCCTTGCAGGCCCACACCAAGGCGCGCCTCGTTCATCATCGTGAACATCGCCTTCAGGCCGCCATTGGCCTCGCCGAGCAGCGTGCCCTCAGCCTCGTCATAGTTCATGACGCAGGTCGAATTGCCATGGATGCCCATCTTCTCCTCGATCGAGCCGCAGGAGACGGTGTTCCTGGTGCCCGGATTGCCCGACGGGTCGAGCTTGAGCTTCGGCACGATGAACAGCGAGATGCCCTTGACGCCTTCCGGCGCGCCCTCGATGCGGGCCAGAACCAGATGGACGATGTTGTCCGACATGTCGTGTTCGCCGGCCGAGATGAAGATCTTCTGGCCTGAAATTTTATAGGTGCCATCGCCGTTCGGCACCGCCTTGGTGCGCAACAGGCCGAGATCCGTGCCGCAATGCGGCTCGGTCAGGTTCATGGTGCCGGTCCAGGCACCCTCGATCATCCTCGGCAACCATGTCGCCTTCTGCTCGTCGGTGCCGTGGGTGATGATCGCGGCGATCGCACCCTGCGTCAGGCCCGGATACATCATCAAGGACATATTGGCCGAGACCATATATTCGGCGACAGCGGTGTGCACGGCATAGGGCAGGCCCTGGCCGCCGAACTCGACGGGTGCGGCCAATCCCATCCAGCCGCCCTCACGATACTGGTCGAAGGCCTCCTTGAAGCCTTTCGGCGTGGTCACCGAGCCATCGTCGTGACGCACACAGCCTTCCATGTCGCCGACACGGTTCAGCGGATGCATGACGTTTTCGGCGAGCTTGGCGCCTTCGGCGAGGATCGCCTCGAGTACATCGGGCGTGGCATCGGCAAATCCGGGAAGGTTCGAATAACGCTGGTAACCCAGAACCTCGTTGAGCACGAACAGCGTATCCTGTACCGGAGCCCTGTATGTCGGCATGCTTTTTCTCCACCCTGCAAACCCGGTCCGAATACCCCGAAGACAAGCCAGGGCGGCATGCGGACCCATATTGGGAGTGGGATAGCAAAAATTGACGTTTGCGTAAACGTCAATTTTTTCGATGCGACAAGATTCCCCGCCCACTGGAGCAATGAGCGTAGCGGCGCGACGTTGCGCAAGCCAGCGCCGAAAGGCCATAAGAGTGGGCCAGGACAACGAAAGCCGCGTGGCAGGCCACGCGGCTCGACAGAACTCGGACAATCAGCGGACGACTTGGTGTCTGGCGCAACTCCTGACGGAATTGCTTTAGCTGGCGGCGCTCGCCTGCGGCGCCGAACGCTCGCTCAGCATCTGGCGCACCGCCGACATCGAGCCGCTCAGCTCGTTGATGGCGTCGTCGATCAGCGCCCTTTGCTTCTGCAGGCGGGCAAGCTGCTTTTCCGACTTGTCCAGCGCGAGCTTGAGCTGCTTGGTGTTTGAACCGGTCGGATCGTAGAGATCCATCATCTGCTTGACGTCACGCAGCGAGAACCCGACCTTGCGGCCAAGCAGGATCAGCTTGAGGCGGGCCTTGTCGCGGCGCGTGTAGAGACGGGTCGACCCGTCACGCTGCGGGTTGAGCAGGCCTTTGTCTTCGTAGAAACGCAGCGTGCGCAGCGTCACTCCATATTTCTTCGCCATCTCGCCGATGCGGACGAGGTCCTCGCCGGCTTCGGCAGACATATTGGTATTGGCCGCGGTCTCGCCGGCCGAGATAAGCTTCATGGTCACTGGCTTCCCCGTCTGGTGGCGTCGCGGTCCCGGACCGTGCGTCGCCTGACTGGAAGCGGGGGCCTGCTTCCAGTCGTGGTTTCAACAAACAAATCGCAAACATGCGCTCAATGCGCCTTTTACGTTTACGTCAATTCTATACCGATTGCCGCATGATGACGCAAGGGCGTTCTGCGCGCCGCCCTTTATGCCGCACCGTCAGGCCAGCAGCCGACATCCTTTCAATTTCTTAAGTTTGGTTAACGCGTTGTTTACCACGTTGGGGGAAATGTGGGCGCGTCGGCTACCCGTGTTTATCCTGTATCGAATTTTTCACGGTTTTTCGGAGCGCGGGCGAGAGCCCGGGAAGCTCGTCTTCCGCCGCGGCATCGCCGCCGGTCGCCTTCGTTCCGATAGGGACCTGGGGGAACTGGCCGCGAGCCAGCCATTCTGAAAGACGGACGCACCGATGAACAGCAAGCGGTCCTATCTCGATACACTCAATGCCGGCAGGCAGCGCAGGCCGCAGACCACGCTCGAGCAGTTGAACCAGTCGCTGGAGACGCTGGAGCAGCGGCTGGAGCGGACGCGCGAGGATCCGATGGCACGTCCCGATCCCCGCCAACCAGATCTGCGCCAACCCGATCCCCGCCAATATGGTGCCGACGCGCGCTATCCCGCCGCCCGGCCCTCTGGCCAGCAGCGCTGGTATGAGGACCCGCAGCCCGCGCCGCGTCCGAAGAGCCCGCTGCAGGGAGCCGCCGCTTTCGAGCAGAATTACCAGGCCATTGCCCGCGATATCGATCGCGTGCGCGGCCAGGAGGATGGCGTTGCCATGGTCGGCAAGATCGCCGGCGAATTGCGCGGCATGCGCGAGGAACTGCGCCACCAGATGACCGCAGGTCTGCAGCGGGAATTCGAAGCGCTGCGCAAGGACATCGAGCGGGCATTCCAGTCAGGCGCAAGGCCCGGTGCTTCGGCCAAGGGCAGTGCTGAACTCGGCCTTGAGTTCGAGCGGCTTTCGGGCGCCATCCAGACCCTGGCCGAGAAGAGCGACGACAGAAGCGTCAACATGCTGCGGCTCGAGCTTGAACAGGTCAAAGCCGCACTCGAAACGCTGGCACGCGAAGAGAGTGTGCAGAAGGTCGACCGCCGCTGGGACGATTTCGATCGCCGCTGGACGGCGTTCGAAGACCGCGTCGACGCCGACCAGCGCAAGCGCTCGGACGACCCGGGCCTGTCCGCTCTGACCGCCCGGCTGGAGCAGATCAGCAATGCCGTCAACAATTTGCCGGAATCGTTGTCGCTGCGCTCGCTGGAGGAGAAGGTGCGCACGCTTGCCGGCGCTGTCGACCATTTCGCCAGCCAGCAGGACAATCGCGGCAGCGACACACTTGGCATGATCGACGAGCGGCTGGACGAGATCTCCCGCGCCATCGTCGCATCCACGGTCGCGGCGCAAGCCAATTCATTCGACCACGAGGCTTTCGAGCGCATCGAGAGGCGGATCGACTCGCTTGCCAGCCAGATCGAGGAAGTGGCGCAGGATCGTCCAGGCAACGCGGTCATGGACCGGCTGAGCACGCTGTCCGGTCGGGTCGACGAGCTCGGCGGTCGCGCCAATCTGCCCGAGCAGGCGATGGAGCGCCTGGCCAAGCAGATCGCACTCATCGCCGACAAGATCGACCAGGCGCCCGCCATGCCTGACGCCGACTACATCTTCCATGGGCTGGAGCAGCGCTTCGACGTGCTGTCGAGCATGATGGAACGCCGCCAGGGTGACGCCATCGAACAGGGCAACATGCTGTTCCGCGATCTCGAGCGCAGACTGGACGAGGTTGCCGACAGGCTCGACCAGCGCATGCCGCAGGTCGACAGCGCCGGCATCATGGAAGCCATCGATGCCCGCTTTACGGCGCTCGCCAAGCGTATGGAAACGCGTGTGCCCGATCCCGCGGGCGAAGCCGCGATCCGCGGCCTGGAGAGCCGGCTCGAAGACATTTCAAGCCGGCTGGACGCGTCGGCCGCACAGGTCGCCGGCATCGATCCGGCGCTGATCCGCAGCCTGGAAGCACAGGTTGCCGGCCTGTCCGCTCATCTTTCCAAGCCCAGCACCCCGCTGCCGGAATTCGAGGACATCAGCCCGCGTCTCAACGAAATTGAAAAGTCGCTCGCAGGAACCCGCGATTCCATCCTTGGCGCGGCGCGCGAAGCGGCCGAGAACGCAGTGCAATCGCTGGCCGGTTCGAGCGCCAATACGACCGCGGTTTCCGGCCTCGCCCAGGATTTGAAGACACTTGAAACGCTGACGCGGCGCTCCGACGAGCGCAATTCGAGAACGTTCGAGGCCATCCACGACACGTTGCTCAAGATCGTCGACCGGCTAGGTTCGCTCGAACCCGGCGAGCCGGTCGAGGCGATGAGCGAATTGCTGGATGCGGCACCGGCCGAGCCGAGCAACTGGCGCGGCGCCCGGCGGCCCAAGATGGCTGTCGACGCGCCGTCGATGGATATCGATCAGCCCCTGCCATTGACCGGGGACATGGCCGATCTCGATGGCCGTGCCGCCGCCATCCTGCGCAACGAGCCGAGTGCGCGTGGCGACCTGGGTACGCGTGGCGACCTGGGTATTGGTATCGGCACGCGCACGCCGGCCGAGGCTGCGGCGGCGGCTGCCATGGCCGCGCTCGGTTCGGACACGATCGCCGAGAAAGGCGAACAGGCAGGCGGCCGCAAGTCGTTGTTCGGTGGCCTGGCTCGCGCCTTCAAGGGCAAGAAGGAGGCGGACATGCCGCCACTGGCCGGCTCGGCGCCGAGTGCCCCGATCCCGAGCGTCGATCTCGACGAGCCGCTCGATCCGAAAATGGCCAACCGGCCGCTGGAGCCCGGCTCCGGCGCACCTGACCTCAATGCCATCATGAAGCGCGTGCGTGACGAGCGCGGCCAGCCGGCCAAGCCCAGCGACACCGATGCCGCCAAATCGGATTTCATCGCCGCGGCCCGGCGCGCGGCGCAGGCCGCGGCCGCCGAGGCCGATGCGCTGAAGCGCCAGTCGACGGTGACCGGACCGGTGAAGGCGCTGCGGATCGGCGACCTGCTCAAGGCACGGCGCAAGCCAATCCTGATGGGGACAACCGCGATCCTGCTGGCGCTGGGCGCTCTGCAACTGGGCAAGGCCTTCTTCGCTGATCCGGCCCAGGTGGCGAGCAACGATGTCGCGCCGATCGTCGCCTCGCAGCCGGTGCAGACCGCCTCGCTCGATGCCGCGAGCCAGCCAAAGACGGACGCGCAGCCCGCGGCAGTGGAAAGCGCGCCGGACCATGCCGTCAGACAGGCCGAGCCGTCCGCACCGGCAACCAAGGACGACATGGCCGCGCAAAGCATGATTGCCACGCCGTCAGGCGCCGAGCCGTCGATGGGTGCCGCGCCGACCGCCGAGCCGGTTCCGGCGCCCGTCGCCTTGGCCACATCGGCCGATGCGAACCCAGCGGTGTCCGAGACAACAGCCCCGGCTGCGCCGCCCTCGACCGTTCCGGTCGCCCCGGAAGCTGCCGATACCGACACCGGCATCCAGCCTATGGCGGCAGAGCCGACCATCGCCAAGGACACCACGGGCGCGGTTCCGCCGGTGGACGCTTCGCCGGCGACGACGGCAAAGTTCGACATTCCCGCTGACGCCGGCCCGCCCGCCTTGCGTGATGCCGCCGCCGGCGGCGACGCCAAGGCGCTGTTCGAAATCGGCTCGCGCTATGCCGAGTCGCGCGGCGTCAAGGAAGACATGGCGGCAGCGGCCAAATGGTACGAGAAATCGGCGGAACTCGGCTTCGCGCCGGCCGAATACCGCATCGGAAATTTCTACGAAAAGGGCATCGGCGTCGCGCGCGACATCAAGAAAGCGAAGACCTGGTACCAGCTTGCCGCAGCACAGGGTAACGCCAGCGGCATGCACAATCTGGCCGTCCTGTTCGCCATGGCGGCAGACGGCGTGACCGACAATGAATCGGCCGCGCACTGGTTCCAGGCGGCGGCCGACGTCGGCGTCAAGGACAGCCAGTTCAACCTCGGCATCCTCGCCGCCAAGGGCGTCGGCATGAAGCAGAACCTCGAGGAATCCTACAAATGGTTCGCGCTCGTCGCCAAGACCGGCGACAAGGATGCGGCGGCCAAGCGTGACGAGATCGCCAATGCGCTGCGGCCCGAGCAACTCGAACGCGCCCGCGCCGCGACCGAACTGTGGAAGGCCAAGCCGCTGGATGCGGCGGCCAATTCGGCCGACATTCCCGAATCCTGGCAGGACGGCACACCGCAGACGACAGCCAGCATCGACATGAAGAAAGCCGTCCAGAACATCCAGCGCATTCTCAACAAGAACGGCTACGACGCCGGCGGCGCCGACGGCAAGATGGGCCAGAAGACGAAGACCGCGATCATGGCTTTCCAGACCGACAACAAGATGCCGGCGACCGGCGAAGTCGATGAAAAACTGGTCAAGGCGCTGCTGGCGCGCAAATAACGGCAGAGGCGTCGTTTCCACGACGCCTCTGCCACACATTCGCCTGTTAACTGATTGAGATGTTTTTTGTTTCGGCGGCGTAGCGTGGTTTGACTTCGCAGCACCTCCGGCGCAAGAACGAATTGGCTTGTCGGTCCAAGATGCCCGCAACGGTTGCATTCGCCGACAGGCAGAACTGATCGAGACTGACGGGTGGGCATCTATCTCCCGATCGCGGAAATTTCCGTCAATATCTTCGTCCTGCTGGCCATGGGCGCGGCGGTGGGTTTCCTGTCGGGCATGTTCGGCGTCGGCGGCGGCTTCCTCATCACGCCGCTGTTGATCTTCTACAACATACCCCCGGCGATCGCTGTCGCCACCGGCGCCAACCAGGTCATCGCCTCCTCCGTCTCCGGCGTCCTTTCGCACATGAAGCGGGGTACGCTCGATTTCAAGCTCGGCGGGGTGTTGCTGGCCGGCGGCATTGTCGGCTCCACCGGCGGCATCTACGTCTTCGCCTTCCTGCGCCGCCTCGGCCAGCTCGACCTGTTCATCTCGCTGCTCTACGTCGTGCTGCTCGGCACCGTCGGCGGGCTGATGCTGGTCGAAAGCGTCAATGCGCTGCGCGCCACGCGCAGCGGTGCGGCGCCGGTGCTGAAGAAATCCGGCCAGCACAACTGGATCCACCGCTTGCCGCTGAAGATGCGGTTCAGGGCGTCAAAACTGTTCGTCAGCGTCATCCCCGTACTTGGCCTTGGCGCCGGCATCGGCTTCCTGTCGTCGATCATGGGCGTCGGCGGCGGCTTCATCATGGTGCCGGCACTGATCTATCTGCTGAAAGTGCCGACCAACGTCGTCATCGGCACCTCGCTGTTCCAGATCATCTTCACCTCCGCCTATACGACGCTGGTCCACGCCACCACCAACCAGACGGTCGATGTCGTGCTGGCCTTCCTGCTGATGGCGGGCGGCGTTGCCGGTGCGCAGTACGGCGCCAAGGCAGGCCAGAGGCTGCGCGGCGAGCAGCTCAGGGCCTTGCTGGCGCTGCTGGTGCTGGCGGTGGCGATACGATTGGCGATCGATCTTTTCGTCACCCCGCCCAACCTCTATTCGCTGTCTGCCGCAGGCCTCAACTGATGAAGGCTCGCAACACATTCGCAACCGCCATTCTCCTGACGCTGCTTGCGGCCGCCGTGCCGGCGAAGGCACAGGTCCCGCTGACCGAAGGCATCCAGATCGGTCTCTCCACCGACAACGTCTCGATCACCGCCGGCTTTTCCGGGGCTGACCTGACCATCTTCGGTTCGCTGGAAAACCCGGATCCACTCGTCGCGCGCCAGGGCCGCTACGACGTCATCGTCGTGCTCGAAGGTCCGCCCAAACCGGTGGTGGTGCGCCGCAAGGACAGGGTGCTCGGCGTCTGGGTCAATCTGGACTCCGAGACCTTCGAGAACGTGCCGGTCTCCTATTCGGTGGCGACGACGCGGCCGCTGCAGGACATCACCGAACCCAACAGCTACAAGCAGCTGTCGCTCGGCGCCTCCAATCTCTACATGCAGCCCGCCGATGCCGGCGACAGCCCGGCGACGATCGAGGAGTTCACGGCGGCACTGCGGGAGCGCAAGTCGGCGACCGGCCTCTACAGCGAGAATGTCGGCGGCGTGCAATTTTTGTCGCAGAACCTTTTCCGCGCCACCGTCAGGCTGGCACCGAATGTGCCAGTTGGAACCCATAAAGCCCGCGCGTTCCTGTTCAAGAGCGGCCTGTTCATCAAGGAAAGCTCGGCCCAGCTCGAAATCCGCAAATCGGGCTTCGAACAGTCGATCTTCCGCGTCGCGCATGATTACTCGTTTCTCTACGGCGTCTTCTCCGTGTCGCTGGCCATGATCACCGGCTGGCTGGGCAGGCTGATTTTCCGCAGGGATTGACGCGCAGGACCCATTTCCGGGGAAAAGGGGTTCCCCTTTTCTCAGTCTTGCGATAGACCGCCGCCTCCCAACCCTCGGGTTACACGCACAATCATTCGGCAGAACGGTCCGGCCTCTGGACGGCGCGCGTCTTGTGACGCCTGCCACAGCGACGACCCAATGACAGGAGGCTGCAATGCATCAGGCATTTGGCGGCATNCGCGATATCGCTGGCCATGCTGACCGGCTGGCTCGGAAGGCTGATCTTCCGGCGGGATTAATGCATGTCGCCCAAAAGTGGCCCCGGTTTTGGGAGACGACATGCATCGAACCAAAGACCTGAAGTGCGTCGCGTGAATCCGCTCAAACGCGACGCACTTCAGAACTTTTCCCGAAAAGTGGTTTCCCTTTGCCGAGGCATGCGGTAGACCGCGCTCCCCAGCCAAATGGCAGACACAAACAATTCGGTTCGGCAGAGCAGCCCGTCCCCGGACAGCGCGCGATTTCTCATGGCGCCTCTTGGCTCGCCGACGACAAATACAGGAACTTGTCATGCGACCAGCCTTCGGCGGCATCGACTTCGGGACTTCGAACTCCACCGTTGGCGTGGTCCGCAACGGGCAGCCGCGCCTCGTCGTGCTTGAGGACGGCCAGGTCACGCTGCCCAGTGCCGTGTTCTTCAACTTCGAGGACAACCGCACCTGCTTCGGCCGCCACGCCATCGCCAACTACACCGACAGCATCGAAGGCCGGCTGATGCGCTCTCTGAAGAGCGTGCTCGGCAGTTCGCTGGCCCATGAAAAGACCCGCATCAAATCGCGGTCGATCGGCTTCATGGAGATCGTCGGCATGTTCCTCGGCCATCTCAAGAAGAGGCTGGAAGCAGATGCCGGCGATACGGTCGAGACCGTCGTGCTTGGCCGGCCGGTGCAATTCGTCGATGACGATGCCGAGGCCGACGCGAAGGCGCAAAGCGAACTCGAGAACGCCGCGCGTGCCCAGGGCTTCAAGCACATCGCTTTCCAGTTCGAGCCGATCGCGGCGGCGCTCGACTACGAGCAGAAGGTGACGCGCGAGGAACTGGCGCTGATCATCGATATGGGCGGCGGCACGTCGGACTTCTCGATCGTGCGCGTCTCGCCGCAGCGCTCCCGGTCGCTCGACCGCAAGGACGACATCCTGGCCAGCCGCGGCGTCCATATCGGCGGCACGGATTTCGATCGGCAGCTGAGCATCGCCCATGTGATGCCGCAGCTCGGCTATTTGACGCCAACCAAGGACGGCAAGCGCAATCTGCCGGCAAGCTATTTCATCGACCTCGCGACATGGCAGCGCATCAACCTGGTCTACACCGCCAGGGCGATGACGCATCTGCGCCAGATCCGTTACGAGGCCGAGCGCGCCGACCTGGTCGACCGCTTCATCCACATCGTCGAGCACCGCTACGGACATGCGCTGGCGGCTCTTGTCGAGAAGGCCAAGATACAGCTGACCGACAGATCGTCCGCAGATGTCGCGGTGAAGCTGCCGGGTGCGGAGTTCGCCGCCGAAATCACGCGCAACGGGCTGGATGCCACGATTGCCCGGGACATCGAGCGGATCACGGCGACGGTGGCGCAGACCATCCGGGACGCTGAGGTGAAGCCATCCGATATCACCGCGGTGTTCCTGACCGGCGGATCGACCGCGATCCCGCTGGCAAGGCGAGAAATCCTGTCGCTGGTGCCGCAGGCGTCCGTCATCGAGGGCGACATGTTCGGCTCAGTCGGACTTGGCCTGGCGCTGGACGCCCAGCGGAAGTTCGGCTGATCCGGCCTGCCTCACCCATGGTCTGCTGACGTACCCAGATGCGCCTTGAGCGCCATCTGGGCCAGGCTTGCCTGGCGATCGCGATGAGTGATCATGGCGAAGTCGCGTTTCGGCAGTTCGAGCGGCACCGATCTCAGACTGCCTTCGGCCACGGCGCGGGCCACGACAAGCTCCGAAATGATGGTGGCGCCGGCTCCTGCCTCGACCGCCTGGCGGATAGCCTCATTACTCGGCAGCACCAGGAATATCTGGAGGTCGGCGAGCGAAATCCCTTCGTGGCGCGCCAGATCCTCCAGCACCTCGCGCGTACCCGAACCACCCTCGCGGATGATCCAGCGCAGGCCCTTGATGTCAGGGCGGCCGGGCGCGACTTCGGGGATCTCCGGATGCGCGCTGGCAACCACCAGCATCAGCCTGTCGACGTCGACCTTGGTGCGGCGCAGTATGTCGGACTCGGTCCGGCCTTCGACCAGGCCGAGATCGGCCGCGCCATCGAGGACATTGGCCTCGACCTGCCTGGTGTTGCCGATGGAGACGCTCAGCCTGACGGCCGGATAGGCTTCGTGGAAGGAAGCCAGCCGGCGCGGCAGCCAGTAGCTGGCGATGGTCTGGCTGGCGGCGATCGAGAGGCTGCCGGTGACGGTCTGTGAGACATGCTCCAGCACATTGCGCGCGGCGGCGGCCCGCTCGAGCACGGCCTTGGCCTCCGGCAGGAACCGGTGGCCGGTCTGGGCAAGCTCGATGTTGCGGCCGACGCGGTTGAACAGATGGACGCCGTGCTGTTCTTCAAGCGCCCGGATGGCGGCCGATGCGGCCGACTGCGAAATGCCCAGCAGTTCCGCCGCCTTGGTCATATGGCCGCGCTCGGCGACGGCGACGAAAATCCGCAACTGGTCCAGGGTCATGTCTGCATTAAGAACCAATATCGATCGAATTTACAAGAACAACTGATTAGACAGATCGATAGCTTTATTCTAAGTTTTCGAACGAAGTTAGAAAAAATTCGCCGAGAGATCGCAGAGAGCAGAATGGTCGGGCGGTTCAGATCCCTGCTTGCGCATTGGACCCGCGGCATAAGACGGCGGCTGGCCGGCGATCGCTACCACCCGGAAGAGCATTACATGCGCGGCCCCGGACCGAAGACGCGGGCCAAGTCCATGGGTCGTACAGGCGCCACCGGATCATGATGCAGGGACCGCCGCGCGGCGCGAATTCGGCACCATCGCAACGCCCGCTTGCCGACACGCGCGCGCCCGATGAAGGCGACGGCGTCGACACCTCGCCTGATGTTTCCGACAGCATCGCCAAGACGACCTGCTACATGTGCGCCTGCCGCTGCGGCATCGATGTGCACATCAAGGATGGCAAGGTCCGCTACATCAACGGCAACAAGGACCACCCGGTCAATCGCGGCGTGATCTGCGGCAAGGGCAGCTCCGGCATCATGCAGCACTACAGCCCGGCTAGGCTCAAGAAGCCCTTGCTGCGCAGCGGGCCGCGCGGCTCGGGGGAGTTCCGCGAGATCGAGTGGGAGGAGGCGTTTTCGATCGCCACTGAACGGCTCTCGGCCATCCGCCGGACCGACCCCAGGAAACTCGCCTTCTTCACCGGCCGCGATCAATCCCAATCCTTGACCGGCTGGTGGGCGAGCCAGTTCGGCACGCCGAACTTTGCCGCCCATGGCGGCTTCTGCTCGGTCAACATGGCGGCGGGCGGCCTCTACACGATCGGCGGTTCGTTCTGGGAGTTCGGCGAGCCCGACTGGGACAACACCCGGTATTTCATGCTGTTCGGGGTCGCCGAAGACCATGATTCCAACCCGATCAAGATCGGCCTCGGCAAACTCAAGGCGCGCGGCGCCAAGGTCGTCTCGATCAATCCGTGCCGCACCGGCTACAATGCCATTGCAGACGACTGGATCGGCGTTCGGCCCGGCACCGATGGGCTGTTCGTGTTCGCCCTCATCCACGAATTGCTCAAGGCGGGCCGCGTCGATCTCGATTATCTGCTGCGCTACACCAATGCCCATGTTCTCGTCATGCAGGAGCCGGGTGCCGCCGATGACGGGCTGTTCGTGCGCGACGCCGACGGAAATCCCCTGGCGTGGGACAGGGTTGCGAAGACGCCTGTCGGCGCCACCGATGCCAGTGCGAAGCCGGCACTGACGGGCAGCTTCACGATCGGCGGGCGCCACTGCGTCCCGGTGTTCCAGCTCATCGCCGACCGCTACCTCGATGAGAGCTATGCGCCGGACGCGGTCGCCGAGCGCTGCGGCATTGCCGCCGATACGATCCGCAGGATCGCCGCCGAACTTGCGCATGTCGCCTTCGAACAGACGATCGAACTGCCGATCGCCTGGACCGATTGGGCCGGGCGCCGGCACGAGACGATCAAGGGGCGGCCTGTCTCGATGCACGCCATGCGCGGCATCTCGGCCCATTCGAACGGCTTTCACACCTGCCGCGCCATCCATCTCCTCCAGGTGTTGCTGGGCACGGTGGATGTTCCCGGCGGTTTCCGTTTCAAGCCGCCCTACCCCCGCTCCGCTCCGCCCGGTCCCAAGCCAGCCGGCAAGACCGTCAAGCCGATGACGCCGCTTGACGGCATGCCACTCGGTTTCGTCTGTGGGCCGGACGATTTGCTGGTTGATGAGGCCGGCACACCGCTTCGTATCGACAAGGCTTATTCCTGGGACGCGCCGCTGGCCGCGCACGGCCTGATGCACACGGTTATCCGCAATGCCTGGGCCGGCGATCCCTACAAGATCGACACGCTGATGATGTACATGTCGAACATGGCGTGGAATTCCTCGATGAACACCGTCGAGACCATTGCCATGCTGACCGACAGCGACGAAGCGGGCAACTACAAGATCCCCTTCATCATCTATTCCGATGCCTATTATTCCGAGACCGTGCCGTTCGCCGACCTCGTGCTGCCCGACACCACCTATCTCGAGCGCCACGACTGCATCAGCCTGCTCGACCGGCCGATCAGCCATGCCGATGGACCGGGCGACGCCATCCGCCATCCCGTCGTCGAGCCTGACCGCGACGTCCGGCCGTTCCAGTCGGTGCTGATCGAACTTGGCGCCCGGCTCGGCCTGCCCGGTTTCATCAACGGCGACGGCTCGGCCAAGTATGCCGACTACGCCGACTACATCGTCAACCATGAGCGCACATCAGGCATCGGCCCGCTCGCCGGCTGGCGCGGCAAGGACGGGACCTCGACCGGCAGGGGCGAGGCCAATCCCGACCAGTTGCAGCGCTACATCGACAATGGCGGCTTCTGGCACCACGATTTCGCGGATGACCAGCGCTACTACAAGATGGCCAACCGCTCCTATCTCGATTTCGCGGTGCAGATGGGTTTTATCCCGAAAGCCGAACCGATCGTTTTCCAGCTCTATTCCGAGCCGCTGCAGCGCTTCAGGCTCGCCGCGCGTGGGCATGGCTCTGTCTTGCCACCAAAGGGCGATCGCCAGCGCATCGAGACCTACATGGACCCGCTGCCCTTCTGGCACATGCCCTTCGAGGAAGCGGCCGTCGATCTCGAAAAATATCCGCTGCATGCCCTGACGCAGCGGCCGATGCACATGTACCATTCCTGGGGCTCGCAGAATGCGTGGCTGCGGCAGATCACCAGCCAGAACCGGCTGTTCGTGCATCACCGGACGGCAGCCGGCCTTGGCCTTGTCGATGACGACTGGGTGTGGATCGAAAGCATCAACGGCAGGGTGAAGGGGCAGATCAAGCTGATCGACGGGGTCAACGAAAGCACGGTCTGGACCTGGAACGCCATCGGCAAAAGGCGCGGCAGCTGGGGGCTGAAGGACGACGCGGCCGAGAGCAACCGCGGCTTCCTGCTCAACCATATCATCGGCGACCAGACCTCGGCTGACGCTCAGGGCAAACGCTATTCGAACTCCGATCCTGTGACCGGCCAGGCGGCATGGTTCGATTTACGCGTGCGCATCGTCAAATGCGCGGCCGAAGAAGCCGGCTTCACCGAGCCGCAATTCGAGCGTTTCCAGCAGCCACCGCATTTCGAACCCTCACCCGACAGACTGACTTTCGGCGCTGAATTCCGCCGGGCAAGAGAGGCGACCGAATGACCTGTCTGCCAAGCCAAAGCGGCAAGAAACTCGGCCTTGTGATCGACCTCGATACCTGCGTCGGCTGCCAGGCCTGTGTCACCGCCTGCAAGGAATGGAACACCGGCGGCCACATGGCACCGCTGACCGACATCGACCCTTATGGCGGCCATGTCGACGGCGTCTGGTTCAACCGCGTGCACGCTTACGAGCACACGACCGAGATGGGCGGGCGCACCGTCAATTTTCCGCGCTCCTGCCTGCATTGCGAGACGCCGGCCTGCGTCACCGTCTGCCCGACCGGCGCGTCCTACAAGCGGGCCTCGGACGGCATCGTGCTGATCGACGAGGACAAATGCATCGGCTGCAAATTGTGCAGTTGGGCCTGCCCGTATGGCGCGCGCGAATTCGATACTGATGTCGGGGTGATGAAGAAGTGCACGCTGTGCGTCGACCGCATCTACAATGACAATCTGGCCGAAGAGGACCGCGTGCCGGCCTGCGTCGCCGCTTGCCCGACCAGTGCCCGCCATTTCGGCGATCTCGGCGATCCCCTGTCGGCGGTTTCGCAACTGGTGGCGGAGCGTGGCGGCGTCGACCTGATGCCTGAGCTCGGCTATCGCCCGACCAACAAATATTTGCCGCCGCGCGCCCACACCACGCGCGCCGCCTCGGTGGCCGCGCCCGCCCTCGAACCGGTGCGGGCCGAAGGCGGTTTCCTCGGCTGGGTCGACCGCATGCTTTCGAACTGACCCATGCATCCAGCCTTCTCCGTCGTCTTCTTCACCACCGCCACCGGTGCGGGCTATGGCCTGCTCGCGCTGCTGGGCGTGCTCGGAGGCTTCCAGATCATCCCGCCCGATTTCTGGCTGGGCTTCATCGGCATGGGGCTGGCACTCGGCCTGATCGTGGCCGGCCTGTTGTCCTCAACGGGTCATCTCGGCCGCCCCGAACGCGCCTGGCGGGCGTTCTCGCAGTGGCGCAGTTCCTGGCTGTCGCGCGAGGGCGTCGCCTCGGTCATCACCTTCATTCCGGCGGGGCTGTTCGGCATCGGCTGGGTGTTTCTCGGCAAGACAGATGGCTGGGCCGGCATCGCCGGATCTCTGGCCGCCATCGGCGCAATCATTACCGTCTGCACCACCGGCATGATCTATGCGTCGCTGAAGCCGATCGCCCAATGGCATAGCCGCTTCACCCTGCCCGGCTACCTCATCTTTTCGGCGATGACCGGCAGCGTGCTGCTGAACGCGCTTTTGCAGGGGTTTGCTCTCGGCTCGAAAATTCTTCTGGTGGCTTCCGCGCTGCTCACCTTGCTCGGCTGGGGCTGGAAGCTCGCGACCTGGCGCTACAACGACCGGCTGGAAATCTCGACCAACGCCAACACCGCGACCGGGCTGGCTGGCGGCACGGTGCGGTCACTTGAATGGCCGCATACCGAGGAGAACTACCTGCTCAAGGAAATGGGTTTTCGCATCGCGCGCAAGCACAGCGCGCGGCTGCGCCAGATCACGCAGGTTCTGGCTTTCGTGTTGCCCTTGGGGCTGCTCGCCATTGTGTTCGCCCTGCCATGGCCGCTGGCAGCGTTGCTGTCGGTACTTGCTGCTGCAATCCAGTTCGCCGGCATGCTGGTCGAACGTTGGCTGTTCTTCGCCGAAGCGAAGCACACGGTTACGCTCTACTATGGCAGGTAAGGTTTGTTTAGCCCGGCCGCAGCATCGAGCCGGAAATGGCAAAGATGCGTTGGGCGCCCAGCATATAAGCCATCAGCGTGTCCAGCCGGAACAGCCCGGCATAGGCGCGGTCGAGCACGTTGAGCGAGCCGGTATAGGCGCCGAAGGCGGGCATGATCATGCGGCCGCCATCGCCGGCAAAGCAGCGGCGCCGCACCGAGCGGCCCTGCTGGACTATGCGGGCGCAGGGATGCAGATGGCCCGCTATTTCGCCTTCGACACGCTGCTTCGACGGCTCATGCCGGAACAGCAGCGAGCCTATAGCAAGTTCACGCACCGTTTCGCCGGGCAGATCGGCTGGCGCTTCCGGGTCGTGATTGCCGGTGACCCAGAACCATTGCCGGCCTGATATCAGCGCTTCCAGCCGCTCGCGGAAACTTGCGTGCATACGTTGGGCGCCGCCGCCATCGTGAAAGCTGTCGCCCAGGCTGATGACGATCGAAGGCTGGTAGTCTGATATCACCGCCTGAAGCCGCAGCAAGGTCGCACCGGTGTCGTAGGGCGGGATCAACGTGCCGCGCCGTGCCAGCGACGAACCCTTTTCCAGATGCAGATCGGACACGGCCAGAAGCCGCAGATCCGGAAAATAGAGCACGCCGCGCGGGTCGCAGACAGCGCGCTCGCCGGCGATGCCGACGAGATCGGCCTCGGCGATCAGCGATATGCGCGCCAGCGAAAATTTCATTCCACACTCATTCCCGGCCCCATGGCCTCCTCGACCAATGTCGCCGCATCCATCAAAAGCGTTTCATCGGCTTCGCCATGGACCGGCATCTTGCCGATCTCGAGCATGATCGGCACGGCGAGCGGCGATATCTGTTCGAGTGCCTTATGCACGATTCGACCCTGGATGCGCGAGAGCATGTCGGCAAGTCTGCTGACATCGAGCAGACCGGTCGCTGCGTCGGCGCGTGTTGCCTGCAGCAGAATGTGGTCCGGTTCATGGCTGCGCAGCACATCGTAGATCAGGTCGGTCGAGACCGTGACCTGGCGGCCGCTCTTTTCCTGGCCGGGGTGGCGTTTCTCGATCAATCCCGAAATCAGTGCACAATTGCGGAAAGTGCGCTTGAGAAGCCAGCTGTCGGCCAGCCAGGCTTCGAGGTCATCGCCCAGCATATCCTGGTCGAAAAGCGCGCCAAGCGAAGGCTTCCTGGCTTTGAACATCGCGCCCATGTCGCCCAATGACCATATCGCCAGCGCATAATCGGTGGCGACAAAGCCGAGCGGCCTGGCTCCTGCCCTGTCGAGACGGCGGGTGAGGAGCATGCCGAGCGTCTGGTGCGCCAGCCTGCCCTCGAACGGATAAGCCACCAGATAATGGCGGTTGCCTCGTGGAAAAGTCTCGATCAGCAGGTCATCGCGTTTGGGCAGCACCGATTTGTCGGCCTGGAATCGCAGCCAGTCGGCGACCTGCTCGGGCAGCTTCTTCCATCGCTGCGAGTCGTCCAGCATGATGCGGACCTGTTCGGCGAGATAGGTCGAAAGCGGGAACTTGCCGCCGCCATAGTAAGGCACCTTGGCATCGCTGCCGGGCGCGTTCGACACGAAGCATTCATTCTCGCGGATGCCTTCGAAGCGCAGAACCTTGCCGGCGAACATGAAGGTGTCGCCATGCGTCAACGTTTCGAGGAAGGCCTCCTCGATCTTGCCGAGAACCCGGCCGCCGCGCGAAGCCGCACCTTTGCCGCCGGCCTTGATATAGCGCACATTCAGCGCCGGAACCTCGATGATGGTGCCGACATTCAGCCTGTATTGCTGGGCGACGCGCGGATTGGACACCCGCCAGAATCCATCCTTGTTCAGGCGTATGCGGGCGTAGCGCTCGTAATTCTTGAGCGCATAGCCGCCGGTGGCGACAAAATCGATGACGCGGTCGAAAGTCGGCCGGTCGAGGCTGACATAGGGTGCTGCCGTTCGCACTTCCTCGAACAGATCATCGGCACGGAACGGCGCGCCGCAGGCGCAGCCGAGTACATGTTGCGCCAGCACGTCGAGACCGCCATCGATCAAGGGAGGCGTGTCCTGCGCGCCGAGATAGTTGGCGTCGAGGGCGGCCCGGCATTCCAGCACCTCAAAGCGGTTGGCCGGGATGAGGATCGCCTTGGACGGCTCGTCCATGCGGTGGTTGGCGCGGCCGATGCGTTGCGCCAGCCGGCTCGCCCCCTTCGGCGCACCGACATGCACAACCAGATCGACATCGCCCCAGTCGATGCCGAGGTCGAGCGTCGAGGTGGCGACGATGGCGCGCAGTGCGTTTTCCCCCATCGCCTTTTCGACGCGCCGACGCTGGGCGACGTCGAGCGAACCGTGATGCAGCGCGATCGGCAACGTATCCTCGTTGACCCGCCACAATTCCTGGAACAGCAGCTCCGCCTGGCTGCGCGTGTTGACGAACAACAGGGTCGTCTTGTGGCGCTTGATCTCGCGATAGATTTCCGGCGTGGCGTAGCGCGCCGAATGTCCCGCCCATGGCACCCGCTCTTCGGAATCGAGGATGGAAATCTCCGGTTTCGCGCCCCCGGTGACGACGATCAGTTCCGCCATGTCATGGCCTGTCGAACCCTTGGGCGGATTCTGGCTGACCAGCCAGCGCCGCAACTCGTCCGGCTCGGCCACCGTCGCCGACAGCCCGATGGTTTGCAGACCAGGGACAAAGCTGCGCAACCGCGCCAGACCGAGCGCCAGCAGATGTCCGCGTTTCGACGTCACCAGCGAGTGCAGTTCGTCGAGCACGACGTAGCGCAGATCTTCGAAGAAACGTTTTGCATCGCCTGCCGCTATCAGCAGCGCCAGTTGCTCGGGCGTGGTCAGCAGGATGTCGGGCGGCACCAGCTTCTGGCGCTGGCGCTTGTGCGCCGGCGTGTCGCCGGTGCGCGTTTCGATGGTGACGGGCAGGCCGATCTCTTCCACCGGCTTGCCGAGATTGCGCTCAATATCGACGGCAAGCGCCTTCAGCGGTGAGATGTAGAGCGTGTGGATACCGCGACGCGCCTGGCCCGGCTTTCTCTTGGGCCGGTTGGCCAGTTCGGTCAGCGAAGGCAGGAACCCGGCCAGCGTCTTGCCGGCACCGGTCGGCGCAATCAGCAGGACTGATTGCCCGGCCTGGGCTTTCGCCAGAAGTTCGATCTGATGGGCGCGCGGCGACCAGCCTTTCTCGCCAAACCATCTGATGAATGGTTCGGGCAGGGCCACGGCGGCATTCTGTTCGGCAAGGCGCGGCTGCTCTGTCACCTGCCAGAGGTAGCGCGACGGCAGTCAATCGCCAAGAAGAATCGGAACAAAAGGGGATCGTTCTTCCCTAAGGCCGCCGAAACCCTGTCGGGCTGCCATAGAGATAGCCGATGCGCGCGACGGCGTCTTTCAGTCTCTCGTGCGACACCAGCATGGTGTGGCCGTTGGCGTGGATCATCGTGTCGGCATCGGTCATGACGGCGACATGGCCCTTCCAGAACACCAGATCGCCACGTCGCAACCCGGACAAATCAGGTGCCGGTTCCAGCGGCTCGCCAAGTGTCGCCGCCTGCATATCGGAATCGCGCAGCACGTCTCTGCCGGCCATGCGCATCGCCAGTTGCACCAGCCCCGAACAGTCGATGCCGAAACCGGAAGTACCGCCCCAGAGATAAGGTGTTCCTAGAAACGCCTCGGCAACCGCGACATAGTCGGAGGCAGCTTCACTGAGCGGCCGCAGGTGACCTGCGATCAGCGCCTCGCCGGAAGGCAGGACCGCATAGTGCGTACCGCGCGTCTCGGCGGCCTCCGTCACTGTCACCGTCGATCCCATCGACAATTGTCCGGCGATCGGAAAGCGCAGATCCGGCCCGGGGTAAAGGAAGGTGCGCGGCACGCAGACGATGTGAGTGGCCGCGTGATCCCGGCCCCCGAGCATCGTGTCGGCGACATAGCCGACATAGCCGTCGCGTTCGGCCTGGACCCAGGCCCAGCCTTCAGCGACATCGAAGACCAGAACATCGTCGCCGAACAGCGCTTGCGTGTTGACGCCGGCAGCAGGCCGCGGCGCCTTGCGCATATCGGCCACTGACGCGATGACCCGCGCCGGCCGGCCGGCGACGAAGCGGTCGGCGGCGACCTCGCCCTTCAGCCTTGCATCGGCGAGGTCGGAACGAAAAGCGTGAAGGCGGGCATCCCTGGCAGTCAAATCGAGCACCTATGCTGAAAAGGTAATCCGCTCACATCGGCAGTTCGAGCGCCTTGGCGATGATACCATCGCCGAAGCGCTCGACAAAGAGCGCGCCCTCGACCGTGCGCCTGATCAGAACATTGCGCTTGTCGAGTTCGTCGCGATGGCGCGAGACGAGTTTCAAAGCGCCCATCGTGTCGAGCGCGCGGGTGATCACGGGCTTGGTGACATTGAGGCGCGCGGCGAGCCCGCGCACGGTGTGCGGCGGCGGGTCGAGATAGATGGTGAACAGGATTGCCGTCTGGCGCATGGTCAGATCGGGCGCGTCGTCGCGCACCTGCGACAGCATCACCTGCTGCCACAGTCGCAAGGCCTGGCTCGGGCGCATCGCAATCGACATCGCGCCAGCATGACGGCAAATTGTTTCGGTTCCGTTTCAGTCAAAGCGATTGCCGTCTCTCGCCTGCAACCGTCAGCCGTAGCGTTTCGCGATGATCCGCTCCAGCGCGCGGATGCCTTGTGCCTCACCGCCGGCGGGGCCATGCGGACGGTCAGCCGGGTTCCAGGCGAAGATGTCGAAATGCGCCCAGCCCGCGGTTTTTTCGACGAAGCGCTTGAGGAACAGCGCCGCGGTGATCGAGCCGGCGAAACCATCCGGGGTGACATTGTTGATGTCGGCGATCTTCGACAACAGTTTTGCATCGTAGGGCTGCCACAGCGGCATGCGCCACAGCGGATCCTCGACCGCGACGGAAGCCGCCGCAAGATCGGATGCCAGCATTTCGTCGCCGGTGTAGAACGGCGGCAGATCGGGGCCGAGCGCGACACGGGCAGCCCCGGTCAGCGTCGCCATGTCGACCAGAAGCTGCGGCTCCTCCTCGTCGGCCAGCGCCAGCGCATCGGCCAGCACCAGCCGTCCCTCGGCATCCGTGTTGCCGATCTCGACAGTGATGCCCTTGCGGCTCACCAGCACGTCGCCAGGCCGGAAGGCGTTGCCGGCAATCGAATTTTCGACCGCGGGAATGAGCACGCGCAGCCGCACATTCAGCCCGGCAGCCATGATCATCGAGGCAAGGCCAAGGACATTGGCGGCACCGCCCATGTCCTTTTTCATCAGCAGCATGCCGGACGATGGCTTGATGTCGAGACCGCCCGTGTCGAAGCAGACGCCCTTGCCGACCAGCGTTACCTTCGGCGCCCCTTGCTGCCCCCACTGCATATCGATAAGGCGCGGCGCGCCGGCCGACGCACGGCCGACAGCATGGATCATCGGGAAATTCCGGTCGAGGAGATCGTCACCCTTGACCACCGAGACTTCGGCCTTGTGCCTGGCAGCCAGGGTCCGCACCGCCTCCTCCAAATCTTCCGGGCCCATATCGCTGGTCGGCGTGTTGACCAGATCGCGTGTCAGGAAGACGCCATCGGCAATGCGGCGAACGCGCCCGGCATCGACGCCTGCCGGCAGGCCGAAGCGTAGCGCCCTGCCTGACTTCTTGCCGTAACGGGTGAAGACATAGCCGCCGAGCACCAGTGCGGTGGCCGCGAGTTCGGGCTCGACCGGCGCCGAGGCGAAATGCCAGTCGCCTTCCGGCAAGGCCTTCGACAGTGCGCCGAGGGCGAGCGCGCCTTCGCCATCGCCGACGCCGAACAAGGCGCCGCCGAGCGCCCCGTTTTCGCTGGGCACGACCAGCGTCCTGCCTGCCTCGCCGGAAAAGCCGTTGGCCCTGGCCCAGGCGACAGCGGCCGGCGCAAGGCCGGCCGCGTCCAGACCGTCCCTGGCGACCAGATGGACCGGCAGCGCGCCCGGCAATGTCTTCCCGACGAGTTCGACAGGCATGCGATGTTCTCCGTGTGAGTCGCCGTTCTTAACCGTCCGTTAGGGTTAACAGAATATTTCTGCGGGAGGGAAGACGGCCACGCAATGGCCGCGCATGAATGGAGGCTTAGGGTGCCATGCCGACCAACCGCAGGATGAATGCCAGGGGAAAACGGCTCATCACCACGGCTCTTGTGCTGGCGCTGACGGCGGGCGTCGCCGGTTGCGGAACCGACAAGCTCTCCACCGGCTCTATCGCACGCACCAGCGGCAAACCGCTGGAAAGCATGTCGGCCGGCGAACTGCACAATGCCACCGGCGCACTTGGCCAATCCTACGCGAAGAACCCCAACGACAAGCGGATAGCGACGAACTATGCGGCGGCATTGCAGATGGATGGCGACGCCGATCAGTCGCTGGCCGTGATGCGCAAGCTCGCCATCGCTTTGCCCAAGGATCGTGACGTGCTTGCCTCCTATGGCAAGGCGCTGGCCGCCAATGGCCAGTTCGAGGCGGCGCTCGACGCCGTGCGCCGCGCTCAGACACCGGAATATCCCGACTGGAAGCTGGTGTCGGCCGAAGCGGCCATTCTCGACCAGACCGGTCAGAAGGACGATGCGCGCAGGCTTTACCGCAAGGCGCTCGACCTCAAGCCGAACGAGCCTTCCGTGCTCTCCAATCTTGGCATGTCGTATGTGCTGGAAGGTGACCTGCGCACCGCCGAAACCTACATGCGCTCGGCCGCGCAACAGCCGAACGCGGACAGCCGCGTCCGCCAGAACCTGGCACTGGTCGTCGGCCTGCAAGGCCGGTTCGACGAGGCCGAGAAGATCGCCTCGCAGGAGCTCTCGCCCGAACAGGCGCAGGCAAACGTCGCCTATCTCAGGCAGATGTTGGCCCAGCAGAATGCCTGGAGCCAGCTCAAGGACCAGGACAAGCCGAAATCCGCGACCAACTGAGACCACAATCCCGATGCCCAACGAAGAAGCCGCGCTGCATGCGCGGCTTCTTCGTTTGAGGGAATGCAGGAATTTACCTCGCCGCTACTGGGCGTTTGTTGCCGGCGCCGCATGATCGCCGAAGATACCGCGTTGGCTGACCTGAATGCCGGCGGGACCCAAAATGATGGCGAAGAGCACCGGCAGGAAAAACAGGATCATCGGCACGGTAAGTTTTGGCGGCAGGGCGGCCGCCTTCTTCTCGGCCGCATTCATGCGCATGTCGCGGCTTTCGGCGGCAAGCACGCGCAGTGCATGCGCCACCGGCGTGCCGTAACGCTCGGCCTGGACGAGCGCCTGCGACACCGACTTGACCGAATCCAGGCCGGTGCGGCTTGCCAGGTTCTCGTAGGCCTGCTTGCGCTCCGGCAGATAGGAAAGCTCGGCGTTGGTGAGGATGAATTCTTCCGCCAGCGCCACCGATTGCGCACCGATCTCGTCGGCGACCTTGCGCAGTGCCGCTTCCACCGACATGCCCGATTCGACGCAGATCAGCATCAGATCGAGCCCATCCGGCCATGCCATCTGGATCGACTGCTTGCGCTTGGTGGCGCGGTTGTTGACGTAGATGACCGGTGCGTAGAAGCCGCCGTAAGCAACGAGGACGCAGACGAACAGCCTGATGACCAGTGGCTTGTCGGGCAGCCCTCCGAGCACGAAGATGTAGATTGCGGCCAGCGCGAAACCGACAAAAGGAAGCACGAGACGGAAGAAAAGGAACCGCGTCAGCGGATTCTGTCCACGAAAACCGGCCACCTTGAGTTTCTGCAATGTGCTCTCATCGGCGAGCGCGCGTCTCAGATCCAGCCGGTCGACAATGTTGCGCATGCCGATCGACTGTTCCTCGCGCAAGCCCTTGCGACGGCGGTCGGCCTCGACCGCAAGCCGGGCGCGCTGTTGCGCACGCAGTTCGTCGCGTTCCAGCGCAACGGATTTCATGCGTGACTTGAGCTGGTTTCCGCCAAACGCCGGCAGCAAGGTGAGGACGGTCGCAAACACCGCTATCGCGACCAGCATCGCGATCAGGAAGCTCGGATCCGTCAGGGTCTTGATGACTTGCTCGGTCATGCCAGCATCCTAGACTTCGAAGTTCATCATCTTGCGCATCACCAGGATGCCGATCGACATCCAGACCGCAGAGCAACCAAGGATCAGGTTTCCGACGCTGGTGTTGAAGAGCGGCATCAGGTAGGCCGGGCTCGACAGGTAGACGAGAAAGGCGACGATGAAGGGCAGCGCACCGATGATCGCGGCGGACGCCTTCGCTTCCATCGACAGCGCCGCGACCTTGGCTTTCATCTTCTTGCGATCGCGAAGCACGCGCGAAAGATTGCCCAGCGCCTCGGAGAGATTGCCGCCGGCCTGCGATTGAATCTGGATAACGATGCCGAAGAAGCTTGCCTCGGTGCAAGGCATGGTTTCGGGCATGCGCAAGGTCGCGTCGGGGATAGAGAGGCCCATCTGCTGTGAATCGACGATGCGGCGAAACTCGGTCTTCACGGGTTCGGGCGATTCGTTGGCGATCAAGCGCACGGCGTCGTTCAGCGGCAGGCCGGACTTGACCGCGCGCACGATGATGTCGAGCGCGTTTGGAAATTCGTTGAGGAATGCCTTGACCCGGCGGGCGCGACGAAACGTGACGAACCAGCGCGGCAGGCCCAGCCCCCCGGCCAACAGCACGCCCGGCAAGGCGATCAGCGGGGCTCCGGCCACAAAGGCGACCATCGTCAAAACGATGCCGCATATTGCGGAATATATATAGAAACACTCGATGGTGGTCTTGAGGCCGGCCTGACGAAGCTGGGCTTTCAGCGGCGGTTTCTTGACGCGGCTGTCCTTGGTTTTCTGCTTGGCGTCGAGTTCGTTGAGAGAATCCTGAACCGATTTGCGCCGCTTGGTGGCTTCCGCCACGCGGTCGCGCGAGGCCTTGACGACGGAGCGATCCGTCTCGGCGGTCCTGATCGTTTCGAGCCGCTTGCCGGCCTGTTTCTCGTTGCTGATCCGGGTGAACAGAAATGCATAGGCGACGGCGCCGGCGCTGAAGCCGGCGAGCACGACAAACGCCAGTACTGTGCCGTCAATTCCAAACATTGGCCCGAACCCTTACACCCCAGCATACGTCAGTCAGCGCGTTTCTCCATCGCCTCGAGCGCAATGGCGAGACGCTGCTCCTCGCCGTAATAGCGTGCACGCTCCCAGAAATGCGGACGGCCGATGCCGGTCGATACGTGCTCACCCAGCAGCCGGCCGTTGGCGTCCTCGCCCTTGATGTTGTAGAGGACGATGTCCTGCGTGATGATGACGTCGCCTTCCATCCCGATCACCTCGGTGATGTGGGTGATGCGGCGCGATCCGTCGCGCAAGCGCGCCGCCTGGATGATCACGTCGATGGAGCCGACGACGATTTCGCGCACTGTCTTTTGCGGCAGCGAATAACCGCCCATGGCAATCATGGATTCGATACGGTTCAGGCATTCGCGCGGGCTGTTCGAGTGGATCGTGCCCATCGAGCCGTCATGGCCGGTGTTCATCGCCTGCAGCAGATCGAACACTTCGGGTCCACGCACTTCGCCGACGATGATGCGCTCGGGCCGCATGCGCAGACAGTTCTTGACCAGGTCACGCATCGTCACCTCACCCTCGCCCTCCAGATTGGGCGGGCGGGTTTCGAGGCGTACCACATGCGGCTGCTGCAATTGCAGCTCGGCCGAGTCTTCGCAGGTGATGACGCGCTCCTCGCGGTCGATATAGTTGGTCAAGCAATTGAGCAGCGTCGTCTTGCCCGAACCGGTGCCGCCCGAGATCACGATGTTGCAGCGAACACGGCTGATGATCTTGAGGACTTCGGCGCCCTGCGGCGAGATGGCGCCGAACTTGACCAATTGATCGAGCGTCAGCTTGTCCTTCTTGAATTTGCGGATGGTGAGCGTGGCGCCATCGATGGAGAGTGGCGGCGCGATGACGTTGACGCGGGAGCCGTCGGGAAGGCGCGCGTCGCAGATCGGGCTGGATTCGTCGACGCGGCGGCCAACCTGGCTGACGATGCGCTGGCAGATGTTGAGGAGCTGCTGGTTGTCACGAAAGCGGATGCCGGTCTGTTCGACCTTGCCGTTGACTTCGATGTAGACGTTCCTGGAGCCGTTGACCATGATGTCTGCGATGTCGTCGCGGGCGAGCAGCGGCTCGAGCGGCCCATAACCGAGCACGTCGTTGCAGATGTCCTCGAGCAGCTCTTCCTGCTCGGCGATCGTCATTGCGAAGTTCTTGATCGCGATGATGTCGTTGACGATATCGCGGATTTCCTCGCGCGCGCTTTCAGGATCAAGCTTGGAAAGCTGCGACAGATCGATGGTGTCGATGAGCGCGGAGAAGACCTGGCTCTTGGTATCGTAATAAGTTTCGCTCTTTTCGCGCTGTGCCCGCTTCGGCTCAGGCGCCAATGGCGGTGCCTCGACCGCACGGCGCGCCGGCGGTGCGACAGGCGCGCTTGGCGCCGCCGCGGGCCGGATCAGAACCGCCGTGTCCATGGAACCTGCAGCCGGCGGCGCAACGGGCGCCGGTGCTGGCTGGCGAAATTCCGGCGTGAACCGGTTGCCGTCGTCGCTGCCTCTTTTACCAAACATGATCGACTACCGATTCCACTGCTGAAGCGTCACTTCTTGTTGCGCGAGAGCTTGCCGAGCAGGCTGCCGAGCCCGGCCTTCTTCTTGATCTTGATTTCGCTGCGCCCGGTCAGCACATGCGCCATTTCGTTGATCATCGCGACGACCGGGTTCTTGGCATCCATTTCGCCAAGCATGCGTCCGTTGTTGGCGGCATTGCCGAACAGCAACGGATCAAAAGCAATGACCGACATTGGCGACAAGCCGAGCGGCTCGGCGAAGTCGGACGGCGAAATCTCCGGGCGCTTCGGCACGCCGGCCTGGTTGATGATCAGCTTGGGCGGCGGATCATTGGGACGAAGCCGCTTGAGCATATCGACGAGGTTCTTGGTGTTGCGCAGATTGGCAAGTTCCGGTGTCGCGGTGATGACGATCTCGTCGGCCTTGACCAGGGTGTTCTTGGTCCAGCCCGTCCAGGCATGGGGGACGTCTAGCACCAGAAGCGGCACGCTGCGCTGGGCGGTGTCGATGAGCTGAACGAAGGCCTCGGGATCGAAATCATAGACCCGTTCGAGCGTCGAAGGTGCTGCCAGCAGCGACAGATGCTCGGCGCACTGGGTCAGCAGCCGGTCGAGATAGACTTCATCGATGCGTTCCGGTGAAAACACCGCCTCGGCGATGCCTTGCGCCGGATCCTGGTCGAAATTCATGTTGGCGGTGCCGAAAGCCAGATCGAGATCGGCGACGACCACTTCGGATTTGAACAGGGAGGACATCGCCCAAGCCACATTGTGGGCGATCGTCGAGGAGCCGACACCGCCCTTGGCGCCGACGAAGGCGATCGAGCGGCCGAGCGGCTCGGCTTCCGGATCGATAAAAATCGACGACACCACGCTGACGATGTCGGCCATCGAGACCGGCGCGATCACATATTCGGAAATGCCGTTGCGGATGAGCTCGCGGTAAAGGCCGACATCATTGTAGTGGCCGATCACCACCACCTTCGACGTCGGATCGCAATATTCCGAAAGCTGGGCGAGTTGTTCCAGCAATTGCTTGGGCTCGCTGCGCGATTCCAGCAGGATCAGGTTGGGCGTCGGCGCCGATTGGTAGAATTCGATGGCGGTGGGGACGCCGCCCATATGGACCTTGAGATGCGCCTTCGTCATGCGGCGGTCCTCGCCGGCGCGCTCGACCGGGTTGGCGACACCCTCGGTCTCGCAGAATGCCTGGATCGAGATGCGCGGGATCGGCCGCAACGCCTGCATCGCGGCGATGTCCTGCTGCGAGGTATCGCTGCCATCCACCGGGGCGTCGTAGGCAAGGTTGCTCATCGTCATGCTCTTTCCCGTGGCCTGTTCTATCCGAGACTGGCGGCTTAGTAGTCTACTTCCGAATTGCCCAGGAACTCATCCGAAAGGCCTCTTGCACGGTAGACATCGATCACCGCGCCGCGATTTTCAGCATCGATTGTGGACGGCTTGCGCGGGCCGAGCAGATCGGCCGGGTTGGCCATCTGGGCGGCAAGATTGTTCTGATAGGAGCAGCCGAAGTCGGCATAGTGCTTATTCTCCGACGTATCGACGAGGTCGGCTGGCCAGCGTCCGCATTTGTCGGTCTGCGCCCTCACCGCAACATAAGCGACGCGGACCGGCGAGGATATCTCGCTCGAGGCGGCCTGGTAAGAGGTGACGACAAGCCGGTTGCGCTTGACGCCGCTGGCGATCGCGAGCCGGGCGAAATCACGGGCCGCCGCGGTCGCGGCGACCTCGTTGGCCGATCCGCTCGGGACCTGGATCGTCAGCGTCGGGGCGGCACTTCTGTCATAGCCATCGAGGAAGCCAAGAAGTGTATCGCGCTGAGAGCCGGTCATGCCGCGGTCACCGGCACCAACCGGGAGGTCGATCTTTTGATTCTTCTCGGCGATCACGATCGGATGGTTGGTGCGGTAATCGTCCGGAATGGCGCCGACCGTGATGCTGTCGCGCTGGGCGCAGCCGGCCAGCAGAGCCGCCACCGCAACCGCCAGGACAGGAACGGCTCCCCGGCAGACCCGCGAGCGGCCAAAGCGCATCGCTGCCGCGATGGTGCTTGCCTTCAATGCTGACTGAGACATGTCCGCTTCCCCGCTCACTTGTAGATGAAGCCGACAACGCCGTGGTAGCGGCCGTTGGGCTTGTCTGTCTGCATGGTGCCGTAGACGCGATTGACGCGGCCAAGGAACATGCCGGCGCCATCGCTGGCGGCGTTGAAATTGTCGTCCGGCTTGGCAAGGTCGTTGCGTGCTACCGGCTTCACCAGATAGGGCGTGATGATGATCACGAGCTCGGTCTCGTTGCGCACGAAGTCCCTGCTGCGGAAGAGCGCGCCGAGCACCGGTATCTTTGTCAGTCCGGGCAACCCATTGACGGCTTGCCTGACATCGTCGCGAACCAGGCCGGCGATCATCATGGAGCCGCCTGAGGGCAGTTCCACCGTCGTATCGGCAAGACGCTTGCGCAGCGACAGGGCATTCATTCCGGGACTGGTCACGCCCGAGGAGAGCGATACGGATCCCTCGGTTGTCGGCTCGGAAACCGACGTCCTGACCTTCAGGCTTATGCGGCCGGGAGACAACACCACCGGCTGGAATTCCAGGCCGATGCCGTACTCGATCTTGTCGAGGGTGTAGGTTTTCAGGCCAGTCTGGTTGTCGGAGGATACGTTCTGGGAGACGCTGCTCACCATATTGTATTCACCGCCGACCTTGAAGGTCGCCTTCTCGCCTGATACGGCGGTCAGGGTCGGCTCGGCCAAGGTCTTCATGACCCCGGACTGCTCCATGGCGTTGATATAGGCCTGCAGCCCCGACGCGCCGATCTGGAAGCCCGAATTCGACAGCTGCTTGCCAAGGCCGGTGAAGTTGTCGCTGATCGAGCCGTAGCTGATGCCGTTGCTGCCACCGCTGCCGACCATGTTGACGCCAAGTTGCTTCATCACCGAACGGCTGACTTCGGCGACCGTGACCTTCAGCGTGACCTGGTCGTCGCCAATGATCTGCAGCAGGTTGACGATCTTGCTGGTGCGGCGCTCCTGGTCCGGGTTGTTGATGTCGACACCGCTCTGGGCCGAACCGCCGGCCGCCGTCTGCGAATATTGTCCCGTCGTCGCTTCACCACCCGAAACGAAGATCGTCGCCAGGTCGACCGCGCGTTTTGCGTCCAGCGGCGTGTCGACCGTTCCGGTCAGGACGACGTTGTCGTTGAGCAGTTCCACCTTGATGGTGGACGTCGGCAGGAAGCGCCTGATATAATCCTCAAGGCCGGCAACATCGCGTTCGACAGCCAGGTCCAGGCTGACGATCTGCTCGCCATTCGGGCCGAAGACAAAAATGTTCGTCTCGCCGACCGCCTTGCCGAACAGATAGATGCGCCGCGCGGTGCGGGTCACCGCATCGGCAACTGCCGGGTTGGCAACGAGAATGTCGTAGGCATCGCTCGGCAGGTCGATGACCACAGACTTGTTGAGGCCGAGCTTGACGCGCTGGGTGGCCGTCGATGCCGTGACCTGCGCGTTCTTTGCCTCGACGACGCTGCCTTGCAAATTCGATCCGACGAGCAGCAGGCCGAACGCCGCGGCTACAATTGCCGGCAGTTTACCGCTTAGCCTCATTTCCTTGCTCCCACTTCGGAAACTTCGCCCGACTTGATCAGCCTCACCGTTCCCCTGCGGCCATTGCCGGAAACGAGATAGTCGGCCTCACCCAGATTCTTTTCCTGCGTGTCCGCGACTGCCCGCAGCGCCAGGGTCAGGCGATCCGCCATCTGTTGGGCGACGGTGATGATCTCCGCCTGCTTGGGCGTCAGTTCCAGCGTTGCAGTCTGACCTACCCTGGTCTTCTTGCCTTCCTCGTCCTCCTGAATGGTCTGGTCGATGGCCAGGACGCGGATGTTCTTGAGGATGGTCTCGGTGTTGAAGCCGGCGGCGCCGCTGGCGGCATCGGCCCTGCGGGTCATGATGACGTCGACGAAATCGTTGGGAAGAATGAAGCCGCCGGCCGACGTATCGGCCGAGATGGCCGTGGCGACCGCCCGCATGCCGGAAGGCAGGATCGACGACATGAAGCTCTGCCCCTCGCCGATCAGCTTGGACCGCCGCAGCGGTTCTCCGGCATACATCGCCACACGGGCAACGGAACTCTTCAGCTTGTCCAGTGCCTCGGGCTCGGCGGTGCGGGTGATGAAATTCGCGTTGACGCCGTCGGCGGGCCAGGATTGCCAGGCGATGTTGTTTTGGATCGGGCTGCCCATCGGAACGTCGCCTGAAAGCACAAGCACATCCTGGAGTGCCACTGCCGGGGCCTGGGGACCGGAATCGACGACGACCTGGGGCGGCGGTGCCACCATGTTCTTCGCGACATAGCCAGCGCCACCCGCCGCGGCCACCGCCACGCTCAGAATTATCAATCGCGATGCTGGCATTTGTCCGAACCCTTGCCCTGGCAAACCACGTAGCCAAGCCGGACTTTGCAGCGGCAATCGTCAAAACAAGGTTAATGTAATGCTTACGATCGTGATTAATTTAAGGTTTACATAAATTAGCCGGAATGTGGTCTGGACGGCCAAAATGGCCGGGCCGGCCCTGTTGAGAACGGGGTTTCGGCAATGCTGACAGACAATAAAAATAAGATCGTGCTCAAGCCGCCAGCCTGGCAAGCGCCCATACCATCAAAGGCGAATCCGGATAGGTCAGCAACCCGCCAAGGCCGAGCGCGACGCCATAGGGGACACCTTTTGCCTCGTCGGCGAAATGGCGCAGAAACGGATTTTGGCCGGTAACGGCCGCAAGCAGCGACTTCCGGTAGAGGATGATGGCGAGCGTCAGCAGGCCGCCGATGATTGTCGAGGCGACAAAATATTCGACGAGATTGATATTGAGGCCCATCCACATCGCGCTGGCGGCCAGAAGCTTGGCGTCGCCGCCGCCCATGCCGCCCATTGCAAACAGGCCGAACGTCACAGCCAGGACCAGGGCGCCGGCGGCGAAATGTCCGCCATAGACCGCCCAGTCCATACCCGTCAGCGGCGCGACCAGCGCGAAAACGACGACGAGCAGCACCGGCACGCGATTGGCGATCGTCATCGACAGCATGTCGGAGATCGCGGCAAACAGCATGCAGAACGGAAAGACGACGAAGATCAGGGCTTCAAGCATCGGCGCTATGCCTATTGTCCGATTTCACGGGGCTCAATCTAAGTATGTTCGATTAACGATTGATGAGGCCAGGAACGAAAAGACGACCTATACTGGCGGCGGCATAGAAAAAGGGCCACCACGTGGCGGCCCTTTTCCAGAACGCAATCCAAATGCTCGGCGATAAGGCCGATCAGCTGCCGCTCGGCGTGCCGTTCAAGGTGGTTCCGATGTTGGTGAACTTAGCATTGAGCGCATTGCCGAGCGTGCCGGCGCCAGTGATGATGGCGAGCGCGATGAGAGCGGCGATCAGACCATATTCGATAGCGGTCGCGCCGGATTCGTCCTTCACAAAACGTGCGATGAGATTAGACATTCGAGAGCTCCTACTCCACGTGTTACAGCACTTCCGTCAACTTCTGTGATGGTTGATCGGATGCTGCCAATCTAGGGAGAAGCTCTTTCGATCGGCTTAAGAAACAGCCTTACCGATTCCTTTCCCGGTTCGAACATATTGCGTGGTTAACCTGGGGCTAATATACCACTGAGCCTTCTCGCCCCGGGTTTGTGGACTTCCGGACAGCGCCCGGCGGGCGTCCTTGTCTGCCATCGCATCATTGGCGACACCGCATGCTTAACCGTTGGTTCACCAATCTCGTTCATGTTCCGTTGATCAGTCCGCCTGCGTGGAGCGCCTCAATGGCCCAGCCGAGATCGTCAATCCTGATTGCCGCGCTTCTTGCCGTCTCGAGCTTCGTCGCGCCCGCCATGGCCGGCGCCGGCATCGAGGTCACGATGAACCAGGCCAAGATCGTCAAACTGTCGCGTCCCGCCGACACCATCGTGGTCGGCAACCCGGCAATCGCCGACGCTTCGGTGCAGGACGCTTCAACGATCGTGCTCACCGGCAAAGGCTTTGGGGTCACCAATCTGGTTGTGCTCGATACGGACGGCAGCCCCATCGTCGACGAGCAGGTTACCGTGGTGCGGCAAGCCGCCTCGTCCGTGCGCATCTATCGGCGCGCCGAAATCCAGACGATGTCGTGCACACCCTATTGCGAAAGCTCGTACAAGAGCGAAGCGGAGAAGTCTTCGGAAGCGGAGATGAGCGTCAGCCGATAGGTGGCGTTGCCGACTGCCGTTCCGGTTATTGGCTGGTTAAGAGGCCTGCGCCGACTTTAACGATCATCCAAACCGGACCTCAATCGGTTTGCGCTAATGCTCCTTCCGAGACCGCATAGAGATCGGCAGGATTGGACATGAGCACGGAATTCGGCTGCGCAGGCGACCACAGAGCGGGACGCCGAAGGTTTTTCGCCCGCTTCCTTCGTGACCGGCACGGCGCCACGGCAATCGAATTCGCGATCCTTTCAGTCCCCTTCGCGCTGCTTGTCTTTGCCATTCTGGAAAGCTGCATCTCGTTTGCCGGCCAGGAGGTGATGGCCAACGTCACCGACGATGTGGCGCGCAAGCTGCGCACCGGCCAGTTGAGGGCGGCTGACGTTGCCGGAACCAATTTGAGGGACATGATCTGCACGAAACTGCAGATCATCGTTTCCCAGGATTGTCCCAATCAACTGCTGGTGGATCTTCGCCAATATACGTCGTTCGCCGATGCGGCCACGGCTGGCTTCAAGATCCAGAACGGCGATGTCGTACTGACGAAAGGCACCGCAACCCAATCGTTCTCAGTGACAGCGGGTGCGGCGGAGTCGAGGAACATGCTTCGGGTCTTCTACAAGTGGCCTGTTATGACCGATCTGCTGGCGCAGTCGATGGGCGGCAACAAGACCCTGCATTTCGCATCGGTGACCTGGCAGAACGAGCCGTTCGACAACTGAGCGGAATGCACGAGCAGTATAAGAAAAGGGCAAGGGCATGATGCGTGCGGGGGCACATCTTATGATTACGGGAGTTTGGCGGAAAGCAAGTCGATTCTGGTCCGATCGCCGTGGCATCGCGGCGGTTGAATTCGCGTTGATCATGCCAATTCTGCTGATCATGTATTTCCTCACAATGGAAGCGTCGCAAGCCATCGAGACCAGCAAGAAGGTCAGCCGTATCGGCAGCATGGTGGCCGATCTCGTCACCCAGCAGACAAGCGTCCTCAAGGCGGATGTCGACGCCATCATGCAGATCGGCAGCGTCACCCTTCAGCCCTACAACCGCTCGCCCCCTAGCATCACCATCACGGCGATACAGGTTACGCCCGATGCGACGAGGGCACTGGTGGTTTGGTCACGCAAATTGGTCGCCGGCGTCGCCAGCCGTGGCGCCGGCGCCACCACCGAGACAACGATCCCGACGTCGCTCAGAGTCGCCAACACGTTTCTCATTCGCGTCGAAAGCAACCTCGGCTATACGCCAGCCATCGCGTGGAGCGCGAGCAGTCAACAGAAGCTTGGACTGACCTCGGCTTTCAGCAACATAACCATGGGCGAAACCTATTATCTGCGCCCCCGCAGAAGCGTGACGATCCCTTGCAGCGACTGTTGAACAGAACCAGCTAGGCCCTGCGCAGGGCCGCTACTGCTGCGGCTCACGGTCCGAAACGAAGCGCACGATAGCAGCGGCCATCTCGTAGTCTTTTGGCGCCACGCGAGCGAAGCCGCCGGAATGTCCCGATTCCAGGAGGGCGTAGATATCGGGCGTCGTCGACTTGAGGTTGGTGAGGAACACGGCAAGTCGACGCTTGGCTTCCGGGTCGAGATCGCTGCGGACCGCGTGCGGGCCGTATCTCAGCAGACCCGACGTCCACACGACACGAAGCGCCGTCACCGAGAGCCCTGCCGCCTCCAACCTGGCCTGCGTGCCCGACGGTTCTCGCGGGCCGTCGGCAGCGGCCGTCACCCAGCCAAACAGGCCATCAGCCTTGCCGTCGACCAGCATCGTCTCGGCCGCCGCGGCCGAATCGGCACGGGCCAGAAACGGTGCATCTTCCGCGATCTTGCGGCCTTCCGCGGCCAACGCCGCCAATGGCAGGAGAGAACCGCCGACGCTGTCCGAAGGCGCCATGGCGATACGATGGCGGTCCATCGCCGCAAGGTCGGGCAGCTTGCCGTCCCGCGTCAGCAGAACGGAGCGGATGCCGATCGCGCCGTCTGAATCGACCGGAGCGACAAGCGGTTCGATACATAAGCAGCGCTGCGAGGCCGTTGCATAGGCGGTGGCCGAATAGATCGCATATTCGATGCGGGAATCGGCCTGCGCCTCGATCAGCGCGGCATAATTGCGGGCAACGACAAACTCGACCTTCATGCCCAATGCTTTGGTGTAGGCGTCGGTCAACACAGCCAGCCCCGGAACGGCGTTGCCGGCACCTGGCTCGGCAACGATGCCTATGCGAAACGTGCCGATATCATCGCGCCAGTCGGCATGCGCCGGGTTGGACCAGAGCCCGACGAGCGCGCCCGGCCCCAGCAACAGAGCGGCATATGTCTTTAACGCAACCCTCATGACAGAACCGCCGTCTGTTTTCCCGGATCGATGCTCAGATCGTCATTCCCAAACCGCTGCGCACTTTTGGGCGACGCACTGCTTGCTTTGGGCAAGTCGTTGCCCCCAAAACCGCTGCGCACTTTTGGGCGATATGCACTGATTGTCACGCCTGCCCGTTGCCGTTTGGTTTCCGAATTGCCAATGAAGTCGCGGAACCCTATGTCTGGTCGGTCAAACTGGCAACAACTTGATGGCGCGCGCTTTCCTCTTCGTCCTGGATTCCTTCGGCATCGGCGGCGCGGCCGACGCCGACCGCTACGGTGACGCCGGCGCCAACACATTCGCGCACATCGCAGAGGCCTGTGCGGAGGGCCGTGCGGATCGCGAAGGGTCTCGTAGTGGACCGCTGTTTGTCCCTCATATGGCCTCACTCGGGCTTGGCAAGGCTGCCGAAACCGCGACGGGACTGGGATTTGCCAACAGCGGGGCGGATATGCTCCCAACTGCCTTTCACGGCGCCGCACAGGAGGTTTCGAGCGGCAAGGATACGCCATCCGGCCATTGGGAAATCGCCGGCCTGCCGGTGCGCCTCGACTGGGGCTATTTCCCGGATACGGTTCCGGCCTTTCCGGCCGAACTGACCGAGGCGATCATCCGTGAAGGCAAGGTGCCGGGCATTCTCGGCAATTGCCATGCGCCGGGCACCGAGATCATCGAGCGCTTCGGTGAGGAGCACATCCGGACCGGCAAGCCGATCTGCTACACGTCGGTCGACTCGGTCCTGCAAATCGCCGCGCATGAAGTCCATTTCGGCCTCGACCGGCTTTATGAATTCTGCCAGGTGGTGCGCAGGCTGGTTGACCCGCTGAGGATTGGACGGGTGATCGCGCGGCCGTTCGTCGGCGAAACCACCGCCACTTTCGAGCGGACATACAACCGTCATGACTACGCCGTGCCTCCGCCGGAACCGACCCTGCTCGACCGGCTGACGGCGCGTGGCAGCCGTGTCATCGCCGTCGGCAAGATCGGCGACATCTTCGCCCATCGCGGAATTTCGCAAGTGCGCAAGGCGGCAGGCAACATGGCGATGTTCGACGAGGCGCTGGGTGCGATCGATGATGCCGGCGACGGTGACCTCGTCTTCGCCAATTTCGTCGACTTCGACACCGAATTCGGTCACCGCCGCGATGTCGCAGGCTATGCTGCCGCGCTCGAGGCCTTCGACCTGCGGCTGCCGGAAGCATTTGCGAGGCTGCGGCAGGGCGATCTTCTCATCCTGACGGCCGACCACGGCAACGACCCGACCTGGGGCGGGACCGATCACACGCGCGAGCGCATTCCGGTGATCGGCACTGGACCGGGTCTCAAGGGCGGCGACATCGGACTGAGAACGACATTCGCCGACATTGGCGAGACCCTGGCCGAGCATCTCGGGCTGGCGCCCGGACGCTACGGCACTTCTTTCTATACGGCGATCGGCGGTCATGCCTGAATTGCCGGAAGTCGAAACCGTCCGGCGCGGACTTCAGCCGGTTCTGGAAGGCGCCACCATCGCCCGCGTCGAGGCGCGCCGACCGGATCTGCGCTTTCCATTTCCCGAGAAATTCGCGCAGCGGCTGACCGGCAAGACGATCACGGCACTCGGCCGCCGGGCCAAGTATCTGACGATGGACCTGGAAGGCGGGCCCGTGCTGATCTGCCATCTCGGCATGTCGGGCTCATTCCGCGTCGAGACGGCCGATGGCAGCGACATGCCCGGCATCTTCCGGCACGACCGCTCGAAAAGCTCCAATCACGACCACGTCGTCTTCCATGTCGAGTCTCCAACCGGTGCCCGGTCCCGCGTGATCTTCAATGATCCGCGCCGCTTCGGCTTCATGTTGTTTGCGGAGGGACTGCCGGACGTTCACCCGATGCTGGCTGGACTTGGCGTCGAGCCTACGGGCAACACATTGGACGGTGCGCTGCTCGCCTCATTGATGAAGGGGCGGCGATCACCACTGAAGGCAGCGCTTCTCGACCAGAGGCTGATCGCCGGGCTCGGCAACATCTATGTGTCGGAGGCGTTGTGGCGTGCCGGCCTGTCGCCGCTGCGCGAGGCGGGCACGATCGCCAGGCCCGGAAAGAAAGCCCAAGCCCAAAGCGAACACCTCGCGCAAGCCATTCGTTCGGTGATATCGGATGCGATCGCAGCCGGCGGCTCCTCACTGCGGGACTATATGCAGACCGATGGGTCGCTGGGCTATTTCCAGCACGCCTTCGCCGTCTACGACCGCGAAGGCGAGGCCTGCTCCAAGCCCGGCTGCGGCGGCCACATCGAACGGATCGTGCAGAGCGGCCGATCGACCTTTTATTGCCGGACATGTCAGCGGTGAGTTTGAGCAATTCCAGGAAAAGTGTGAAACGGTTTTCCGTCGAGAATTGCGTCGAGACAAGGAGATGGGAGCGGTTCTGCGTTTCCGTGAAACGATGAACCGCTCTAGACGAGCGTGAGCAAGGAGAAGCAGCCATGGCCTATGAGACGATCATCACCGAGACGCACGGCAAGGTTGGGCTGATCACGCTGAACAGGCCGCAGGCGCTCAACGCGCTGAATTCGCAGATTCTGACCGAAGTGGTGGCAGCCGTGAACGGGTTCAGCGCCGATCCAGATATCGGCGCCATGGTCATCACGGGTTCCGAAAAGGCTTTCGCCGCCGGCGCCGATATCAAGGAGATGCAGTCCATCTCCTACGCGGACGCCTACGCTCAAGACTTCTTCGTCGGCTGGGAGGAACTGACGCGGGCGCGAAAGCCTATTATCGCGGCGGTGGCGGGCTATGCACTCGGCGGCGGCTGCGAGCTGGCGATGATGTGCGATTTCATTATCGCCGCCGACACGGCCAAATTTGGCCAGCCCGAGATCACCCTCGGCGTCATTCCAGGCATGGGCGGGTCACAAAGGCTGACCCGCTTCGTCGGCAAGTCGAAAGCGATGGACATGTGCCTGACCGGGCGGATGATGGATGCCGCCGAGGCCGAGCGTTCTGGTCTGGTGTCGCGGGTCGTGCCTGCCGGCGAGCTTGTCGAGGAGGCGCTGAAGGCCGCAGCCAAGATCGCCGCTTTCTCACTACCATCGGTGATGATGGCGAAGGAGGCTGTCAACCGCGCCTTCGAGACGACGCTTGCCGAGGGATTGCGGTTCGAGCGCCGGCTGTTTCACTCGCTGTTTGCACTGGACGATCAGAAGGAAGGCATGGCGGCCTTTGCCGAGAAGCGGAAGCCGAATTTCACCAACCGCTGACGCCAATCCCTTGGCCGCGAAGAAGATGGCTGTTGGCCGCCAAAAAGAAGACCGGGCAGCGTTGACGCGCCGGAAAAGCTGAACTATAAGCCGCACCAACCGAGGCGGCCCCGTGGCTGCCCGTTTGTTTTTTGCGCCCTGCGGCATTCCGCATGCGCCGACCAGATCAGAAGAGAGGCATCATGGCCAATACATCCTCGGCCAAAAAGGCAACGCGCAAGATCGTCCGCCGCGCAGCGATCAACAAGAACCGCCGCTCGCGCGTCCGCACCTATATCCGCCAGGTCGAAGAGGCGCTTGCCTCCGGCGACAAGGCTGCCGCACAGGCTGCCTTCAAGATCGCGGAGCCGGAATTGATGCGCGCCGCGACCAAGGGCGTGATTCACAAGAACACGGCGTCCCGCAAGGTGTCGCGACTGGCTCAGCGGGTCAAGGTACTGTCGGCCTGACATTACTTGCCTAGACTGACGTTCTTCGAACCCGGCCGTTTGTGCCGGGTTTTTTCGTTTGCCGGCAAGCACTTAAAAAGAATGTCCGGAAACGGCGTCTTAGGCGGATTTCACAATTGGGAATAGTTTGCCGGCATATGCATGCCTGCTGTTGATCGGCATGCTTGAAAAGGGCCAGCTTAATGATTCTTAACTGTCAGAAATAGCTTATAATTTTCAGACACTTACTGATGGTGATCCACAGCTTGTCCACACCGGGCCGACCCGATCGGGGACAAGTCGCTGTCAAGCGAATTATTTCAGAATATTTCTCTCAGCGTCCGGTTTTTCATATTCGCCGGAAAAGGGTTTGAATCACAATGGCTTTGTTAAAATGTGCCGTCACGGCACGCCACTCGAACCCGCCTCCAGTAACCAGATTCCTTAAAAATCCGTTAGACGTGGCCTTGCCCTATCCACAGCGATTTCGGTAGTGTCGATCTATCGAAAGGGACGGGCTCTGGCTCTTAACCCAAGCCTGAATCGGCCAGCTTAAATTGGCGGGATTTGCAACGCGGATCAAGTCCGCGGACGGGTTTGGTTTGTCTTTTTCGATACGGTAGGGGACTGGCGTAACTAGACATGGCAGGTAGACGGCGCGCCGGCGCTCCTTTCGCCGGACGGTGTTGTATTGCCCTGACATACCCAACGCGGACTGGCTTCCATGGGCCGGCACCGGTTCCCGCAGATAATGGGCGACGTTCATCTGCCGGCGGCGGCAGCGGACATCGTAGCAAAGACTTAGGTCGCCGGAACCGGATGCAGGAGGCGCATCCCCGGTGGAAACAGGTACGGAAGAACAAGGAAAAGATCATGCAGAGCGGCATCGAAAGGGAGCTTACGGGCGACCTCCCATTTCCTGGAACTTTGATCGGAGCAAACGACATGGCGGTGTCCAGCGACGCGGAACAGAAATTCGACCGGGTCAAAGCCCAGTTGAAGGCGCGCCTGGGAACCGAAGTCTATTCGAGCTGGTTTGGCCGCATGAAGGTCGCCGAGGCTTCCAAGGGCATCGTCCGCATCTCGGTGCCTACTGCCTTCCTGCGCTCATGGATCAACGGCCACTATCTCGACCTCATCTCCGAGTTGTGGAAGCAGGAGGATCCCGATCTCCTCAAGATCGACATCGTCGTGCGCACGGCAACCCGTCAGGGACGCAGCCAGGCCGAGCCAGAGGTAACGCCAGCACGCAGCAAGGTGACACGGCAGACGCAGACGGCGCTTGCCGCCGGCACAGTCAGCCCCAGCCGGGTGGAGCGCGCACCGGCTCCGCGTCCGGGCACACCGATCGAGAGCGAATTCCGCCACAACGTTTTGGGATCACCGCTCGATCCGCGCTACACGTTCGGCTCCTTCATCGAGGGACCGTCGAACCGGGTGGCCTTCGCCGCCGCCAAGGCAGTGGCGGAATCGCAATCGAGCGCGGTGCGCTTCAATCCGCTTTTCCTTCACGCAACCGTCGGGCTCGGCAAGACACATTTGCTGCAGGCCATCGCCGCGGAATCGCTGAAGCAGAACCCCAAGTCGCGCGTCGTCTATCTCACGGCCGAGTATTTCATGTGGCGCTTTGCCACCGCGATCCGCGACAACAACGCGCTGACGCTCAAGGAACAGCTGCGCGACATCGACCTGCTCATCATCGACGACATGCAGTTTCTGCAGGGCAAGTCGATCCAGCACGAATTCTGCCACCTCATCAACATGCTGCTCGACAGCGCCAAGCAGGTCGTCGTCGCCGCCGACCGGCCGCCATCGGAACTGGAATCGCTCGAACCGCGGGTCCGTTCGCGCCTCAATGGCGGTGTCGCGCTTGAAATGTCGGCGCCCGATTTCGCCATGCGCCTCGGCATGCTCAAATTGCGCCTTGCCACGGCCAGGAGCGACGACGCGTCGCTCGACATTTCGGAGGAGATCCTCAATCACGTCGCCCGCACCGTGACCGGCAGCGGACGCGAGCTGGAAGGCGCCTTCAATCAGCTTTTGTTCCGTCAATCCTTCGAGCCGCAGATCACCATCGACCGGATCGACGAAATCCTCGGCCACATCTATCGCACCGGCGAGCCGAAGCGTGTCCGTATTGAGGACATCCAGCGCATCGTGGCGCGTCACTACAATGTGTCGAAGACCGAATTGCTGTCCAACCGGCGCACGCGCACCATCGTCAAGCCGCGGCAGGTCGCCATGTACCTGTCGAAGGTGATGACGCCGCGCTCGCTGCCTGAGATCGGACGGCGTTTCGGCGGCCGCGATCACACCACGGTGCTGCATGCCGTGCGCAAGATCGAGGACCTTTCCGGCAACGACAACACGCTGGCGCAGGAACTTGAGCTTCTGAGGCGGTTGATCAACGACCAGGCCTGATCCTCCGGGGATGGCAGAGCCGGAACAATACCGGAATTCAATGGCTTGCCAGTGCGGCGCTGGGCCTGGATCGGGCTCGTGGCGCCGCCTGGGAGCGATCTGGATTTCGGTTTTACGACACTGGCTAGCGGACTTCGGGCGCGTTATCCCCAGAAAGCCCGCCTAGCCGGCCTGAACCGGTGGCGCGGGCTTGCGTTTGCTGGTTTTTTCCTGTCAGTTTACGCAGATTCTGAGCCTGTTCAGACCTTTCGCGGGACGCCGCCCACTGGTGACCCGTCATTCATTCAAGCGAGCCTGTTTCGTCATGCGTGTTATCCTGGAACGGTCAAATCTCCTGAAGTCGCTCAACCACGTCCATCGTGTGGTCGAGCGGCGAAACACCATACCGATCCTGTCCAACGTGCTGCTCAGCGCCGAAGGCGCCAGCCTTGAAATGAAGGCGACCGATCTCGACCTCGAGGTGACCGAAGCGACGCCCGCCAAGGTGGAGCGCGGCGGGGCGACGACAGTCCCGGCACATCTGCTCTACGACATCGTGCGCAAGCTTGCCGATGGCGCCGAGGTGATGCTGAAGACGGACGAGGACGGCAACGCCATGACGGTGACGTCTGGCCGCTCGAGCTTCCGCCTTCAGTGTCTGCCGCAATCCGACTTCCCGGAGCTCTCGGCCGGATCCTTCTCGCATATCTTCCGTCTCGACTCGGTTGCCCTGAAAGGCCTGATCGAGAAGACCCAATTCGCCATCTCCACCGAGGAGACGCGCTATTACCTGAACGGCATCTACCTGCACACGCATGAGGTCGGCGGCAAGCTGAAGCTGCGCTCGGTGGCGACCGACGGCCACCGCCTGGCGCGCGCCGAGATCGATGCGCCAGCGGGTTCCGAAGGCATGCCGGGCATCATCATTCCGCGCAAGACGGTGAGCGAGCTGCAGAAGCTCGTCGACGATCCGGATGTCGCGGTCACCACCGAACTGTCGGACACCAAAATCCGCTTCACCATCGGCAGCGTGGTTTTGACCTCGAAGCTGATCGACGGCACCTTCCCCGACTATCAGCGGGTCATTCCGACCGGCAACGACAAGAAGCTCATCATCGACCGCCAGAGTTTTGCCGCCGCCGTCGATCGCGTCTCGACCATCTCTTCCGAACGCGGCCGCGCGGTGAAGCTGTCGATCAGCGAGGGTCAGGTGACGCTTGCGGTCAACAATCCCGATTCAGGCAGCGCCACCGAAGAGCTGTCCGCCGACTATTCATCCGATCCGATCGAGATCGGCTTCAACGCCAAGTACCTGCTCGACGTTGCCGCGCAACTGACCGGCACGGAAGCCAAGTTCATGCTGGCCGACGCCGGTTCGCCGACGCTGATCCACGACATGGCCGACGAGACCGCACTCTATGTGCTGATGCCGATGCGGGTGTAGCGGCACGGTGTCAGCACTTCGGTCCTGTTGTGGACCGGCGGCAAGCGCGATATTTACGGCAACTCCTAGAGCAATTCCAGGAAAAGTGTGAAGCGGTTTTCCGTACGGAGTTGCGTCAAAACAAAGAGATAGAGCGGTCCTGCGTTTCCGTGAAACGATGGAGCGCTCTATAGGCGGATAGCGGTTGCCGGGACAGAACCATATAAGTAAGCTAACACTTACTAATTTCCGCAACTATGCGGCGCTGACGATCGATCTGGCGCCAGGTGCCGTGGTTTTTTCCGGCGACAACGGCGCCGGCAAGACCAATCTCCTCGAAGCGATCTCCTTTTTGACACCGGGGCGTGGCTTGCGCCGCGCCCCTTACGCGGATGTCGCACGCGAGGGCGGCGACGGCGGCTTTGCATTGCATGCCCGGCTCGACGGACCTGACGGCCAAGTCGAGATCGGAACAGGCATTTCCGGCGGCGACACCGCCGGCGAAGGCGGCAGGCGGGTGCGCATCAACGGAGCTCCGGCGCGTTCGGCCGAGGACATGCTGGAATGGCTGCGCGTGGTGTGGCTGACGCCGGCCATGGACGCGTTGTTCACCGGGCCGGCCGCGGATCGCCGGCGCTTTCTCGACCGGCTGGTGCTGGCGATCGATCCCGGCCACGGGCAACGTGCGATCGATTACGAGAAGGCGATGCGTGGCCGTAACCGCTTGCTTACTGAAGGCTCTCGAGACGACCGCTGGTTCGACGCAATCGAGACGCAGATGGCCGAAACCGGTGTGGCGATCGCCGCCGCGCGAGCCGAGATGGTGCGCCTTCTGACCGCCATGATCGACAGGCTGCCCGACACGGGGCCATTTCCGCAGGCCGATATTGGCCTTTCGGGAGACCTGGAAGCCGAAATTGCGACCGCGCCGGCAGTCGATGTCGAGGAGCGCTTCCGCCGAACCCTTGTCGAGGGTCGTGACCGCGATCGCGCTGCCGGGCGCACGCTCGAGGGCCCGCATCGTTCGGACCTGATGGTTCGGCACCGCCCCAAGGCGATGCCGGCCGAGCTTTGCTCGACAGGCGAGCAAAAGGCGCTGCTGGTCGGCATCGTGCTGTCGCATGCAAGGCTGACCGGCGAAATGTCGGGCATGACGCCGATCCTGCTGCTCGACGAGATCGCCGCGCATCTCGACAGCCGGCGCCGCACGGCGCTGTTTTCCATCCTGGAGGAACTGAACTGCCAGGCGTTCATGACAGGAACCGATGCTGCGCTGTTTTCCAGTCTCCAGGGACGCGCGCAATTCCTGACTGTCGACCATGGGACGGTTGGGCCAACCGAAGACCACTGACAAGGTTTTTCAGTCCCTGTATGATCAGGCAATGACCACTGCCGCCCTGACCGCAGACGAGATCGAACGCTATGCCCGCCACATCGTGCTGCCGGAGATCGGCGGAGCCGGCCAGCAAAGGCTGAAACAGGCCCGGGTGCTGGTCATCGGCGCTGGCGGGCTGGGCGCGCCGGTGCTTGAATATCTCGCCGCCGCCGGCGTCGGCACACTAGGCGTGGTCGATGACGACACCGTTTCGCTGTCCAATCTGCAGCGCCAGGTCATTCACGGTACCGACACTGTCGGCCTGCTGAAAACCGATAGCGCCAAGGCGGCAATCGTTCGCATCAATCCCAACACAATTGTTGAAGCGCACGCAATCCGGCTGACCACGGACAATGCGCCCGCCCTCGTCGCCCGCTATGACATCGTCGTCGACGGTTCCGACAATTTCGAAACGCGCTATGCCGTGGCCGATGCCTGCGCGAGCGAAGGCAAGCCGCTGGTGCATGCCGCCGTCGGACGCTTCGATGGTTCGGTAACGGTGCTGAAGCCATTCGAAGACGGCAAGGACGGCAAACCCAATCCAGGCTATCGCGATCTGTTTCCCGAGGCGCCGCCGCCGGGCCTGGTGCCGTCCTGCGCCGAAGCCGGCGTGCTTGGCGCGCTGACCGGCGTCGTCGGCACGCTGCAGGCCATGGAGGCGATCAAGCTGATCACCGGCGTCGGCGAACCGCTGGTCGGCCGGCTGCTGCTCTATGACGGGCTGGCGGCGCGCTTCGACACCATCCGCTACAAGAGAAGCTGAATTCTTGGACCGGATCGAAGCTGCCTCCATCACGCGGATCCCGACCGATTTCGACCGCTGGGACGATGTGCTCGCATTGATCATGCGCGCTTTCGCCTCGATGGACGGCGTCATCGACCCGCCCTCCTCGGCCCACCTTTTGACCACCGACACTCTGCGGGACAAGGCGCGGTGGGAGACCGGCTTCGTGGCGCTCAAGGGCGATCGGATCGTCGGCTGCGTCTTTGCCCTTGAAAAGGTGACAGAGTTCTATGTCGGCAAGCTCGCGGTCGCGCCGGACTGCCAGGGACAAGGCATTGGCCGGCGGCTGATGCAGGCGGTCGAAGACCTTGCCCGCAGCCGCGGCAAGGCGGCAATCGAGCTTCAGACGCGGATCGAGCTGACCGGGAATCATGCGGCCTTTGCTCGCCTCGGCTTTCGCGAAACTGAACGGACGGCGCACGAGGGCTATGCCAGGCCGACCTCGATCACCATGCGCAAAGCTATCCCGTAAGGTTTATCTTACGGTTTGTGGGCCGCGACAGCGTCAGGTCCTGAGCGGCAGCACGCGGTCTGGTGGGCGGTGGCCGTCAACGAAGGCGCGGATATTGATGATGACCTTTTCACCCATGTCGATGCGGCCCTCGAGCGTCGCCGAGCCCATATGCGGCAAAAGCACGACCTTGTTCTTGGCGGCGAGCTTCAGCAGCTTGCTGTTCAAGGCCGGCTCATGCTCGTAGACATCGAGCCCGGCGCCGGCGATCTTGCCGTCCTGGATCAGCTTGACCAGCGCTTCCTCGTCGATGATGTCGCCACGTGCGGTGTTGACGACATAGGCAGTCGGCTGCAGCAGCGCCAGCCGCCGCGCCGAAAGCAGATGGAAGGTTGCCGGCGTCGAGGGACAGTTGACCGAGATGATATCCATGCGGGCCAGCATCTGGTCGAGGCTTTCCCAATAGGTCGCCTCCAACCCGTCTTCCACGGCCGGCAGCACGCGGTGGCGATTGTGATAATGGATCGACAGTCCGAAGGCCTTGGCCCGCCTGGCGACGGCGGTGCCGATGCGGCCCATGCCGACAATGCCGAGCCGCTTGCCCCAGATGCGCCGGCCCAGCATCCAGGTCGGCGACCAGCCGGCCCATTTCTTGTCACCGGTGAGCACATTGGCGCCTTCCGCCAGCCGCCGCGGCACCGCCAGCATCAGCGCCATGGTCATGTCGGCGGTGTCCTCGGTCAGGACATTCGGCGTGTTGGTGACGGTGATGCCCCTCTTGGCCGCGGCCGCGACATCGATCTTGTCGACGCCATTGCCAAAATTCGCGATCAGTTTGAGGTTGTCGCCGGCCTGGGCGATCAGTGCGGCATCGATCTGGTCGGTTACCGTCGGCACCAGCACGTCGGCCTCCTTGACCGCCGCGACCAGTTCCGGCTGCGTCATCGGCCGGTCCTCGACATTCAGCCTTGCGTCGAACAACTCGCGCATGCGGGTCTCGACGGGGTCGGGCAGCTTTCGCGTGATGACGACGAGAGGCTTCTTTTTGCCTGCCATTGTTTCCCTCTCGAGTACTTGCCGCAATTCCGAACGCAAAACCGCTTCACACTTTTGCTGGAATTGCTTCTAACCCGATCTCGTTGAGACCTCTTTAACCAAGACCGGCGAAACTGAAAGCCGGTCGCGGTGCCGATTACTCCCTGTAACAAGCGGTGCCGCCGAAGACAAAGAAAAAGGGGCGCCGAGGCCGATGGGCAAGCGCCGAAAGGAATGAAAGTGTCTGGTTTCGCGTCGCTTCGCCTGACCCTCAGCGCAGCATTTCTCGGCGCTCTGCTTTATTCTCCGCTTGCGGGCGCGCAGAGTGCCGCAGCACCTGCCCAGGGCGTCGTCACGCTTGGTCCGAGCGGCCTGCCGCTGCCGCGCTTCGTCAGCCTGAAATCCGGCCGCGTCAACTCGCGCGTCGGTCCCGGGGCCAACTACTCGGTCGACTGGATGTATATGAAGGCCGGCCTGCCGATGGAGATCATCCAGGAATTCGACACATGGCGCCGCGTGCGCGATGCCGATGGTTCGGAAGGCTGGATCAACCAGTCGCTGCTTTCCGGCCGACGCACGGCAATCGTCGCACCATGGCAGCGCGGCAAGGGCGCCCAGATCGACCTTCTCAACAGTCCCGACAAGGACGCAAGAGTGGTCGCGATGATTGAACCTGGCGTCATGGGTACGATCAAATCCTGCGACGGCCAGTGGTGCGAAATGACGTTCGACGGCCACACCGGCTGGCTTGCCCAGTCGGTTGTCTGGGGCGCCTATCCCGGCGAACGGGTCAAGGACTGACAACTTCATCGCGAGGCTCGGAAGAACTCGGGATCAGAAATAGGCCGGCAATCACGGATACGGCAACAAGGTGCTTGCGCCTCCGCTTCATCAAACTCAATTGCAGCATTGTCATTCACGCCGCCGATCGCTCGCGTCCGTTGCGAATGCGGCAGCGATTGCGCCTCTCAGCGGGTTGCTCAACCGTGTCAGGAGCGTAATCCGGCTGGCTGGCAAATCCGGCAATCCATGCGACCGGTTCAGTATCACGCAATCGGCCGGTACCTGGCTCTGCCCGATCGCCGCCACTCCCAAGCCCGCGCTGGCGGCCGATTGCAACGCAGTCACCGAACCGCCGGTGAAGGCGAGGCGCCAGGCGGTATTGCTGCCATCGAGCGCGCGTTCCGCTGCCAGTCGGACGGTGCAGGATCCGGGCAATGCCAACAGCGGCAACGCGGCAGACGACCGCCAGACGTCAGGCGACCTTGCACACCAGACAAGCTGGTCTCGGTAGAGCGGGATGCCCTGGCGCCGGCTGATATCCATGCGCACGACGGCAAAATCGGCCTTGCCTGCGTCGTAGCGGGCCTGCATCTCGGCTGAGAGACCCACCGACACTTCCAGCAGCAATTCCGGAAAGACTTGGCTCAGACGCCCAAACGCCGACTCCAGAAGCGCACCGGCGGCGTGATCGCCGATGGCCGCCCGGAGCGTGGTGGTTTGCGTGCCAGCATCGAATGTAGCCACGGCCCGGTCATGAGCCTCGAGGACCTGCCGCGCCGAAGCAAGGAACCGCGCGCCTTCGGGCGTCAGCGAAACCGCGCGCGGCGTCCGCGCCAGGAGACGCCGCTCCATCGCTTGCTCGAGCTTGCGGACCCGCAGGCTGATCGCCGACTGGGTGGTCCCGAGAAGATCGGCCGCGGTGGTGAAGCTCTCGCAGTCGGCAACAAGCACGAAGCTGCGAAGCTGTTCGATGGCAAGATGCTTCATTTCGTACTCATATCATAGAGACAGCTACTATGACATTTCCAAATGCTCCTCGTCGAGTCATATGGATTCCGACGAAGCACGGCGGTTGCCGGCTGACCCGGAAGGAGAATGATTAGATGTCTCGCCTATCGCCAATAAACGAAGATTCCGACACGGAAGCCGGCAAGCTTCTGGCGGAAACGCGACGCCAGCTCGGACGCGTCCCGAACCTCTATCGCGTCCTGGCCAACTCTCCGGTCGCTCTCAAAGGTTATCTGCAATTTCGCGAGTCGCTGCAGAGCGGCCGTCTCAGTTCGAAATTGCGCGAGCAGATCGCCCTGATAACTGCTGAGGTGAACCGCTGCGAATACTGCGTTTCGGCCCACGCATTTCGCGGATCCAAGATCGGCATCTCCGATACGGAATTGGAGCTAAATCGCAGGGGCGATTCAAGCGATGCCAGAGTGGCGGCCACGCTGGCGTTGGCTGCGGATGTGGCGCGTAGCCGCGGAGCCGTCACCGACCAGGCATTCGGCGCCGCCAGGGCCGCGGGGCTCGACGACGAGGAACTGGCAGAGGTGATCGCGCATGTCGCACTCAACTTCTATTCCAACATCCTCAATCACTTCGCCCAGCCAGAACTCGACTTTCCACGGACAGTGCTTCTCAATGACTGACCTCGTGACCCTCGATCCGAGTTCGATGGCGACCATTCCGCGTCACCAGATCGTCGTTTCCTCCAGCTATGGTTTCGATGAGACACTGCAACGGCTTCGCGACGCCATCGCTGCTGCCGAGCTATGGATCATCCATGAGATCGATCCGCAGGCCCTGCTCAGGAAAGGCGGGATCTCCACCATTCGGCTCCGTCAACTGCTTTGGTTCCACCCGCGATACATGGCGCGCCTGTTGCTGACCGATCCTGGCGCCGTGCCCGAAGCGCCGTTCAAGTTCGTGGTCAGCGAACAAGCAGCCGGCGTGACGGTCTGCGCCTTGAACCCGATTTTGGTGTTCTCGCCATATCCCCGGCTTTTTGGTCTCGCCCATGAACTGTTCGACGCGACGGAGCGAATGCTCGAGACGGTTTCCACGATGCCGGTGTCGGGAGGCGATATCTAGCGGAGCCATGAGCGGTCCGGCCGCCTGCATCAGGCGTGGTCATCTAGTCCCGATGCGGCCGAGATGGTGTCCGGAAAGCCGGTCGACAGCTTCAGGCCATAGCCCAGCGCACGGTCGATGGCGATGTGGGCGATCCAGATCAGCAACCGCCATCGCATTGCCCCACATGTGCCCGGCGAGCAGCAACAGCGCGGGCACGGTCAGGGGGCCTCGCCGGTCATTCGCGGCGTTTGGGGCGCAGCCTCACCACGATGTCGACATTGGCGATCTCCATCCCTTCCGGAGGCTCCGGCAGGTTGGCAACCGTCACCGGACCGCTGTCGATGTCGAATATGCGGTTTTCGCCTTCGATGTAGAAATGGTGGTGGTCGGAGGTATTGGTGTCGAAATAGGTTTTCGCGCCCTCGACGGCGAGGATGCGCAAAAGTCCCGCCTGGGTAAACTGGTGAAGGGCATTGTAGACGGTGGCCAGCGACACCGGCACGCCGGCGGCAACCGCCTCCTCGTGCAGTTCCTCGGCCGACAGATGCCGGTCGCCCTTGGCGAAAAGCAGATCGGCCAGCGCAATGCGCTGACGCGTCGGCCTCAGGCCGGCTTCACGGACCCGCTTGTCCACAGCGACATTTTCCTTCCGGCCGTCCAGGTCCATCTTCTCGTCGAACCCCACAGTTCCGCCCCAAGACACGCCCAGAATGGCAAAAAAATGAACGTCTGCCGAAACCGGACCTCTCAGGACATATATTCTGTCGTCCGAATGCGATCAATAGCGCGCATTGACCCAGGCAGACGAGCAGGCTAAGCGCAAACGCCGGTTTCCGGCCTGAAACAGATTGTGTTAGGAAACCAACGACAAGGGCACCCGATAGCCCGGAACGATATGGGATGAGATTGATGGCGGGTAAATCCAGCTACGAGTACGACGAATTGCTGGCCTGCGCCCGCGGCGAACTGTTCGGACCGGGCAACGCCCAGCTTCCTTATCCGCCGATGCTGATGTTCGACCGCATCACCGAGATCAGCGAGACGGGCGGCGCCTTCGAGAAGGGTTTCATCCGCGCGGAGTTCGACATCAAGCCGGACCTGTGGTTCTTTGCCTGCCATTTCATCGGCAATCCGATCATGCCGGGGTGCCTCGGCCTCGACGCCATGTGGCAATTGACGGGCTTCTATCTTGGCTGGCTGGGCGAACCCGGCAAGGGGATGGCGCTGTCGACCGGTGAAGTGAAATTCAAGGGCATGGTCACGCCCTCGGTGAAGAAGGTCGAATATGGCATCGACTTCAAGCGCGTGATGCGGGGCCGGCTGGTGCTCGGCATCGCCGATGGCTGGCTGAAGGCGGATGGCGAACCCATATACGCGGCAACGGATTTGAAAGTCGGTCTGTCCAAGCAGTCGGCGGTTGGCTGACCGGCATCCCTGGCCAGCTCTCTGGCCAGCATCCCTGGAAGGAGTTGCGAATGAGACGTGTCGTAGTCACAGGCATCGGCGTTGTGTCGTCGATCGGCAACAATGCCAACGAGGTGCAGACCTCTCTGCATGACGCCAAATCCGGCATCAGCTTCTCCGATTCCTTCGCCGAACACGGCTTCCGTTGCCAGGTCTGGGGAGCGCCGACGCTCGATCCATCGGCCATGATCGACCGCCGTGCGATGCGCTTCCTGAGCCAGGGGGCTGCCTGGAACCATGTCGCCATGGATCAGGCGATCGCGGATGCGGGCCTCGGCGAGAGCGACATCACCAATGAGCGCACCGGCATCGTCATGGGATCGGGCGGACCATCCACCCGCACCATCGTCGAAGCTGCCGAAACGACGCTGAAGAATGGCAGTCCCAAGCGCATCGGTCCGTTCGCGGTGCCGAAGGCAATGTCATCAACCGCATCGGCAACGCTTGCCACCTGGTTCAAGATCCACGGCGTCAACTACTCGATCTCGTCGGCCTGTTCGACCTCGGCGCACTGCATCGGCAATGGCTACGAATTGATCCAGTGGGGCAAGCAGGACATCATCTTTGCCGGCGGCCACGAGGATCTCGACTGGACGATGTCGGACCTGTTCGACGCCATGGGCGCGATGTCGTCGAAATTCAACGACAAGGCATCGACCGCTTCCCGCGCCTATGACGCCAATCGCGACGGCTTCGTCATCGCTGGCGGCGCCGGGGTGCTGGTGCTGGAAGAGCTTGAGCATGCCAAGGCGCGCGGCGCCAAGATCTATGCCGAGATCGTCGGCTATGGCGCGACGTCGGATGGCTACGACATGGTTGCTCCTTCAGGCGAGGGCGCGGTCCGCTGCATGCGCCAGGCGCTGGCCACGGTTTCCACACCGGTCGACTACATCAACACCCATGGCACCTCGACGCCGGTGGGAGATTCCAAGGAAATGGGAGCGATCCGCGAGGTGTTCGGCCCAGAGATGCCGTATATCACCTCGACGAAGTCGCTGACCGGCCATTCGCTGGGCGCGGCCGGCGTGCAGGAATCCATCTATTCGATCCTGATGATGCAGGGCGGCTTCATCGGCGAAAGCGCCCATATCGAGACCCTCGACCCCGAATTCGAGGGCATGCCGATCGTGCGAAAGCGCATCGACGACGCCAGGATCGATACTGTCTTGTCCAATTCGTTCGGCTTCGGCGGCACCAACGCCACGCTCGTTTTCCAGCGCTATTCCGCATAAGGATTTGCCGGCCATGGACGGATTGATGAAGGGCAAGCGCGGGCTTGTCATGGGTGTCGCCAACGATCATTCGATCGCTTGGGGAATTGCCCGGAAATTGTCCGAACATGGGGCGGAACTCGCCTTCACCTATCAGGGCGATGCCTTCGGACGCCGGGTCAAGCCGCTGGCCGACAAGCTCGGCGCCTCGCTGGTGGTGCCGTGCGACGTCGAGGACAGCGCTTCGGTCGCCGCCACATTCGAGACCCTGGGCAAGGAATGGGGCGGGCTGGATTTCATCGTCCACGCCATCGGCTTTTCCGACAAAAACGAGTTGAAAGGCCTCTACGCCGACACCAGCCGGGACAATTTCGTCCGTACCATGGTGATCTCTTGCTACTCCTTCACCGAGGTCGCCCGCCATGCAGCCACCTTGATGCAGGACGGCGGATCGATGATCACGCTGACCTATGCGGGCTCCGTCCGCGTCATGCCGAACTACAATGTCATGGGCGTCGCCAAGGCAGGGCTGGAGGCGAGTGTCCGCTACCTCGCCAACGATTACGGTCCGCGTGGCATCAGGGTGAACGGCATATCGGCTGGACCCGTGCGCACGCTCGCCGGCGCCGGTATTTCCGATGCGCGCCATATGTTCTCCTACCAGCAGCGAAACTCGCCGCTGCGCCGCACGGTGACCATCGACGAGGTCGGCGGCTCGGCACTTTATCTGTTGTCGGATCTGTCTTCCGGGGTTACCGGCGAGATCCACTATGTCGATTCCGGCTATCACATCGTTTCCATGCCGACACTCGACGAATTGAAGCAGACCGACGGCGGACGAGACTAACGCCTGTCGCCCAAAGGTGCGCGGCGGTTTTGGAATGGCGACATTTGAAGACACGAAGCTTAAAGCGCGCCAACTGAATCCGTTTCAGCGCCAGGCGTATTGATCCGCTCAAGAAATACTTTCGGTCCAATAAAATTGGATTCATTCGCGGAAACTCATTTTAAGGAGATATCCGCTAGAAAGCCCCGTACTCAGGGGAACTTTCAATGCTCGCCGTCAGCAACCCGAAGCGAACACCGGTGTTCCGACTGCTCACCATAGCGAGTTCGGGTCTCGGCAGTTTCGTCCTCGGGCTCTGGGGCTTGAAGCTCGGTCTCGGCGATGGTTTTGCCGGCATCTCCGCGGATATGATGGTCTCGGTGATGGCCGCTCTTTGCGCACTGGCGGCCTCGGTCGCCGCGATGTCCTTTTTCGCCGGCGTCGATGAATCGGCGGATTTCGTCTTCACGGAAACCCATTTCGACAAGCTGACCGGCCTGGTGGCACGCCCGGCGATGGTCGGCAAGATTGCCGAGGCGGCATGCGCGACCAGCCGGACCGGCGAGCCGATGTTCCTCATCGATATCGACATTGACCGCTTCAAGCAGATCAATGACGCCATCGGCTACAGCCAGGGCGACGAGTTGATCCGCGCCTTCACCAAGCGCTTAAAGACGTGCGTGCCGCCGCGCGCTCTGATCGGACGCATCGGCGCCGGTGAATTCGCGATCCTGCTGCCCGACAATCAGGTGTCCGGATCGCTGGAAAGCACCGTCGAGAGGCTCATCGACGAGATGATGGAGCCCTATGATCTCGGTACGCACCTGCAATCGGTCAGCCTGTCGGTCGGCATCGTGGCGATGCCAAAGGACGGCGTCGATCCGGTCCTCATCCTGCGCCGCTCCAATCTGGCGCTGCAGAACGCGCGCGCCAGTGGCGTCGGCAACTGGTCGGTCTTCCATGCCGAAATGGGCAGGGTCGCCGACCATCGCCAATGGATCGAATCCGAACTGCATATAGCCTTCGAGCGTGGCGACTTCGACCTTCATTACCAGCCGCAGCTCGATCTCCCGACCGGCCGCATCGTCGGGTATGAAGCGCTTATCCGCTGGCGGCATCCGGAACGCGGCATGATCCCGCCGATGGAGTTCATTCCGATCGCCGAGGAAACCGGCATGATCGGCCCGATCGGCGAATGGGTGCTGCGCAAAGCCTGCAGCGACGCACAGCATCTGCCCGATGATTGCTTCGTCGCCGTCAACATCTCGCCCGTCCAGTTCATGACCAAGGACTTCGTCGGCATCGTGCGCGACACTATGACGAGCACCGGCATCAAGCCGTCGCGGCTGGAGCTGGAAGTGACCGAGACGGCGATGATGCAGGACCGCGACCGCGCCGCCGCCATCCTGAAGGAGCTTGCGGATATGGGCATCTCGGTCGCCGTCGACGATTTCGGTACCGGCTATTCCAATTTGAGCTACCTGATCGATTTCTCATTCGGCAAGCTGAAGATCGACCGGTCCTTCGTCAGCCGCCTCGACACCGATTCCAGCTCCGGCGCTGTCGTCTCGACCATCGTCGGGCTTTCGCGCGCGCTCGGCGTCAGCATCATTGCCGAAGGCGTCGAGACCGAAAGCCAGGCGACGCTGCTCAGGGCGGCCGGCTGCGAGGTGGTGCAAGGCTATCTTTACGGCAGGCCCGCCCCCCTCAAGATCAGGGTCGGCGACGTGCATGTCACCGATGAGGTCCGGCGCGTCGCCAATCTGCATTGAGTGCGACGCGATGCCTGCTTCTGTCTGAGCATGATCTTTTCCGAAAACCGGTATCCACTTTTCGGGATCATGCTTCAACGACGAGCGGAAAGCACCTTGAACATGCCGTCGCGGGCGAGTTCGGCATGGCTCGAAAAGGCAGCCGCCAGGATCGGCTCATAGGGAAGCTGACGGTTGGCGACCATGAGCAGCCGCCCACCCGGCTTCAAGGCCTTGGCCGCCGCGCGGATCATGCCGGCGCCGATCTCCGGCTCGGCCGCCCGGCTGCGATGAAAGGGCGGGTTCATCGCAATCGCGTCGTAGCGCTTCTCGACTGGTTCCTTCAACAGATCGATCCAGAAGAAGTTTCTGGCGATCGACTGGGTGACCCCTGTCAGATTGAGCTTTGCGGCTTCGAGCGCGGCGAAATCGGCCTCATAGAGGTCGAGCGCCTGAACGCCGGGGGAGCGGGCGGCGATCTCGGCAGCTACATAGCCCCAGCCGGCGCAGAAATCGGCAATGTTGCCACGCAGATCATTGGGCAGATTCTCGACCAGCAATTTCGAGCCAGTATCGATCCGGTCGAAGGAAAACATGCCGGGCGCGGTGTGGAACCGGCTTTCAACCAGCAGAGCGGGATTGGCGGCGCGCAATTCTTCCGCGGCGGCCAGATCGGCGGGACGTCGCAACCAGAAGGCAATGCCGTGATATTTGGGCAAATGGCCTTCAAGCGGCACAAGCTCGTCAACGCGCTTGCGCAGGCTGGCAATGCCATCGTCCTTGCCGCCGGCAATGACGACCAGGCCGCCCGGCGCCACGCGCTCAAGCGCCTGCGCGAGGCGCACTTCGTTCAGGCCGCGATGCCGGCCGGCAAGCACAAGTGCCATATCGAAGCCATCGCCTTCCACTTGCGCGGTGACGACGAAGCCCGACGCCTGCAGCGCGCTAAAATGCGGCCGGAAGCCCTGCACGAGGTGAAGGGTCGCCTCAAAGCCTTCAGGCAGGCGAAAACCCGGCTCAGCGCCGAGAAACAGGGCGCGCGTGCCCTTTCCCGGCAGAGGAACAGCCTCGGCCTCGAAGGGATGGAAAAGCGTCTTCAACGGCTCGGCGGACATTGTTCGATCTCGACTTGTCTAAGCGCTTTGAAACCCAGGCTGAAAATGAAAACGGGCGCGACATAAGCCGCGCCCGTTTCGATTCATGGCTCAGACCAATCAGGCGGCGTTTTCTTCGCCTTCGGTCTTCTTGTCGCGGGCGAGTTCCTTGCCGGTGGCCTGATCGACGACTTTCATCGACAGGCGGACCTTGCCGCGCTCGTCGAAGCCCATCAGCTTGACCCAGACCTTGTCGCCTTCCTTGACCACGTCCGAGGTCTTGGCGACCCGGTCGTTGGCAAGCTGCGAGATGTGGACTAGGCCGTCACGCGGACCGAAGAAGTTGACGAAAGCGCCGAAGTCCGCGGTCTTGACGACCGTACCTTCGTAGATCTCGCCGACTTCCGGCTCGGCGACAATGGTGTGGATCCACTTCTTCGCCGCCTCGATCTCCTTGGCGTTGGACGAAGCGATCTTGACCGTGCCGTCGTCCTCGATGTTGATCTTGGCGCCGGTCTTTTCGACGATCTCGCGGATCACCTTGCCGCCCGAGCCGATCACGTCACGGATCTTGTCGGTCGGGATGTGCATCACTTCGATGCGCGGTGCGAACTCACCCAGTTCCGAACGCGCGCCGGTCAGAGCATGCGCCATCTCGCCGAGGATGTGCTGGCGGCCATCCTTGGCCTGGTCCAGCGCGATCTTCATGATCTCCTCGGTGATGCCTTCGATCTTGATATCCATCTGCAGCGAGGTGATGCCGCTGGCGGTGCCGGCGACCTTGAAGTCCATATCGCCGAGGTGATCTTCGTCACCCAGGATGTCGGACAGAACGGCGAAACGCTCGCCTTCCTTGATCAGGCCCATGGCGATACCGGCGACCGGCTTGGCCAGCGGCACGCCTGCATCCATCAGCGCCAGCGAGGTGCCGCAGACAGTGGCCATCGACGACGAACCGTTGGACTCGGTGATCTCCGAGACGACGCGCAGCGTGTAGGGGAACTGGTCGGCACTCGGCAGCATCGGGCGAATCGCGCGCCAGGCGAGCTTGCCATGGCCGATTTCGCGGCGGCCCGGCGAACCCATGCGGCCGGTCTCGCCGACGGAGTAGGGAGGGAAGTTGTAGTGAAGGAGGAACTTCTCCTTGTACATGCCGGTCAGCGAGTCGACATACTGCTCGTCCTCGCCGGTGCCGAGCGTGGCAACGACCAGCGCCTGGGTCTCGCCGCGGGTGAACAGCGCCGAACCGTGGGTGCGCGGCAGAACGCCGACTTCGGAAACGATCTTGCGAACCGTGCTCAGGTCACGACCGTCGATGCGCGAACCGGTGTCCAGGATGTTCCAGCGCACGACCTTGGCCTGGAGTTCCTTGAACACGCTGCCGATCTGCTCGGAAGTGTATTTGGCGTCTTCACCTTCGGCCGGGGCAAACGCTGCCTTGACCTTCGCCTTGACGGCGTCGACGGCGGCGTAACGCTTCTGCTTGTCGACGTTCTTGTAGGCATTGCTGAGTTCGTCGCCGACGATCTTCAGCATCTCGGCTTCAAGCGCGGAATAGTCCGGCGCGGTGAAGTCGCGCGGCTCCTTGGCGGCAACTTCGGCCAGCTTGATGATGGCGTCGATAACCGGCTGGAAGCCCTTGTGGCCGAACATGACCGCGCCGAGCATCAGCTCTTCGCCGAGTTCCTTGGCTTCGGACTCGACCATCAGCACGGCATCTGTGGTGCCGGCGACGATCAGATCGAGCTTCGATTCCTGCATCTCGTCGACATGCGGGTTGAGCACATATTCGCCGTTGATATAGCCGACGCGAGCGCCGCCGATCGGGCCCATGAAGGGAACGCCGGAGAGCGTCAGGGCGGCCGAAGTGGCAACGATCGACAGGATGTCCGGATCGTTCTCGAGATCGTGCTGGACGACGGTGACGACGATCTGGGTGTCGTTCTTGTAGCCGGAGGCGAAGAGCGGGCGGATCGGGCGGTCGATGAGGCGGGAAACCAGCGTTTCCTTCTCGCTCGGACGGCCTTCACGCTTGAAATAGCCACCCGGGATCTTGCCGGCGGCGTAGGTCTTTTCCTGGTAGTTGACGGTCAGCGGGAAGAAATCGAGGCCGGGCTTCGGCTCCTTCATCGAAACGACGGTGGCGAGAACCTTGGTCTCGCCGTAGGTGGCGAGCACCGCGCCGTCAGCCTGGCGTGCGATCTTGCCGGTTTCGAGGATGAGCGGACGGCCGCCCCATTCGATTTCCACTTTGTGGTGATTGAACATGTCTTGTCCTTAATATGAGGAAAGGGCCGCGCCGTTTCACGGTGCGCGGATGCCCTTTCCCTGGCTTCCTTTCTCGGGCAGCCACGGGCAAGACAACGGGAAGCTCGGGTGATTTCGGCGCGGTGCGCGCGCGAGCGTCCTGCAATCCTGCCCCATGACCGTCCATGGGCGGTTTCGAGTGCCCTCTGCACGATCGAAACCGGGTCTGGCCAGTCGATGCGACTGGCAGAATGCGCGACCGGCGGGCTCTCCTTCGAAAGCCCGCCGGTCAATTCGTCAACGGCGCAGACCGAGCTTCTCGATCAGCGTCTGGTAGCGCGCGTCGTCCTTGCGCTTGAGATAATCAAGCAGGCTGCGGCGCTGGGAGACGAGAGCAAGCAGACCACGGCGGGAATGGTTATCCTTCTTGTGGTCCTTGAAATGGTCGGTCAGGTTCTTGATGCGCTCGGAAAGGATGGCCACCTGGACTTCCGGAGACCCGGTATCGCCCTTGGCGGTTGCGAATTCACCCATCAATTCCTGTTTGCGCTCGGCAGTAATCGACATCGTGTTTTTCCTTATCTGTTTGAGGAAACGGGTCGCCCTCAGCCGGGATGTCGTCCAGCAGGGGCCGGTGCAAGCAAAACGTCATAGCGCTATGCTGCGGCGCATATAGTGCAATTCCCCGGAAAACACCAGCCCAATTCACAAGCCGGCTTTTCAGCCCGAAATGGCGAGTTTTAGCCTTGTCAAAGCCATTTCTTCCATTTGAAGAAGGCGATCAGCCCGAACGCGACAAGCGCCATGAACAACAGCGACAAGGGATAGCCATAATAGGCCTTCAGTTCCGGCATGTTCCAGGGCGAAGACTCCGGATCGAAATTCATGCCCCAGATGCCGACCAGGAAGGTGAGCGGCATGAAGATGACCGAGACGATGGTGAGATAGCTGATGACGTCGTTGGTGCGCGCCTGGCTCAGCGACAGGTGCATCTCGATCAGGCCGGTCAGCATGTCGCGCTGGGTTTCGACCAGCTCGATCAACCGTAGCGCATGGTCGAGCGTGTCGTTGAGGAAGATCTTGGTCTCGGCCTTCACATAGGGCACATCGTTGCGGATCAGCGTCGCCAGCGCATCGCGCATCGGCCACAGCACGCCTTTCAGCACGTTGGCGTCGCGCCGCAATTCATGCAGCTGCCGCATCTGATGCTTGTGCGGCGAATGCAGCATCTGGTCCTCGATGCTGTCGACCGTATCGCCGGCGGCCTCGATCGGCGGAAAGTAGCTGTCGACGATGGCGTCGATCAGCGCATAGGCGAGGTAATCGGCACCGCGCGCGCGCAACCGGTTGGGCGCTGAGCTTTCGATGCGCTTGCGCACGGGATCGAACGGATCGCCTTCACGCTCCTGGAAGGTGACGACGAAATTATTGCCGAAGAAGACGGCGATCTGCTCATAGCGGTGCGAGGCGACGTCGTCGATCATCCTGACGACGACGAAGGCATGATCCTCGAAAAAGTCGACCTTCGGCCGCTGGCCGGTGTTGACGACGTCCTCCAGCGCCAGCGGATGCAGGCTGAAAATGCGGCCGATCTCCTCGATCAGCGGGATGTTGGCGAGGCCGGTACAATCGAGCCAGATAACCGGCCACTTGTCGCAATGGGTGTTGAGGTCGTCGATGCTGGCATTTTCGATAGTCTTGAATTTTTCGGGCGAGATCAGCGTCAGCCTGAGTTCGCTGCGCCGCGCCGAGGGATCGGCGATCAGCGTGCCGGGCGACGCACCGACCGGCGGCCGCCGCGTTTTCACTGGTGCCCGCGTCTTCACGGTCTCAGCCTTTGCCATATGCCCCTCGTGCGAGTCCTCGCCTCGACATTAGACGACAGGAGTCACCCGGCAAAGACCCGCTTGGGCTTGAACATGCCTTGCTCGATGGCACCGATGGCGACCAGCTTGCCGCGCGCCGTGGCGCAGGCTTCCTCGGCTACCACCGGTGCATCACGGCCGCGGATGATGACTGGATTGCCGAGGCGGACCTTGGTCGCCGCATCGTCGCTGATGGCGATCTGCGGCAGGCAGTCAAGGGCGGCCGATGTATCGACCAGAAGCGCATCGATGGCGTCGAAGTCGATTGGTACTTCCACCTTGTCGACAGCCTCTGTCGTGTCAGCGGCTTCCGTTGCGTCCGTGACGTCCGTCGTGCTGTCTTCGTCCTGGACACCGAAACGGGCGGCTTCCAGTTCGGCAATGGTGACGAAATCCTCCGCCGTGAACGGCTCGACCTCGACCCGGCGCAATTCGGAAATGTGGCCGAAACAGCCCATGTCGCGGCCCATGTCGCGGGCCAGCGCGCGCACATAGGTGCCCTTGCCGCATTCGACCTCGAAAACAGTATGGTCGGCGCCATGCTCGACAACGTCCAGACGGCCGATCTCGATCTCGCGCGCGGGTATGTCGACTGTCGCGCCGTCGCGGGCCAGATCATAGGCACGCTCGCCCGCGATCTTGATGGCCGAGAATTGCGGCGGCGTCTGCATGATGACGCCAGTGTATTTCGGCAGCAGGGCGAGCACTTGGGCTTGCGACGGGCGCAGGTCGGACTCTTTCGTCACCGGACCTTCGAGGTCATCGGTGGAGCGCTCCTGCCCCCAGGCAACGGTGAAGCGATAGATCTTTGCGCCGTCCTGCACGTAGGGAACGGTCTTGGTGGCCTCGCCAAGCGCGATCGGCAGCATACCGGACGCCAGCGGGTCGAGCGTGCCGGCATGGCCGGCCTTTTCGGCCTGGAACAGCCATTTGATCTTGGAGACGGCTTCGGTCGAGCCCATGCCGACCGGCTTGTCCAGGATCAGCCAGCCCGAGATCGGCCGGCCCTTCTTCTTGCCGCGGCGCGCCACTATTCGGTGTCCTTGTTGTCGTCTTTGCCCTGATCCGCGTTTTCCTGGTCCTCAGGACCCAGATCGCGCGCCACTTCAGGTGACTTCAACAGGTCATTGATCCTGGCAAAATTGTCGAAGGAGGTGTCGAGCTTGAAGCGGAACTCCGGCATGAACTTCATCTGCCGCAGCGCGCCGGAGACACGGCCACGGACGAATTTCGCATGCTTGTTCAGCGCCTCGACCACCGCATCGGTATCCTTGGCGCCGAGCGGCGAGACGAAAGCGGTAGCGACCTTCAAATCGGGCGACATGCGCACTTCCGAAACCGACACCACGGTGCTCTCGATCAGCGGATCGATGATCTCGCCGCGCTGCAGGGTTTCGGATAGCGCATGGCGCACCTGTTCGGCGACGCGCAGCATGCGCTGGGATGGGCTGGATGTGGTTGGACGGGGCATTTTCTCTATCCTGAAAGCGTGAGGCGCGGGATGGGACCGTGCCGCATGTCTCATATGGGTCGTTCTCAATAGACCTCGGGCGGCGGCCTCTCGGCCACCGCCCGGTATGGACAAGTCACTCGAACTCAGAGTGTCCGGGTCACCATCTCGACGCGGAAGCACTCGATGACGTCGCCGACGCGCATGTCCTCGTAGTTCTGGAAGGCCATGCCGCACTCCTGGCCGCCGGGGACTTCCGAAACTTCGTCCTTGAAGCGCTTCAGCGTCTTCAGCGTCCCTTCGTGGATGACGACGTTGTCGCGGATCAGGCGCACCCCCGCACCGCGTTCGACCTTGCCTTCGGTGACACGGCAGCCGGCGATCTTGCCGACCTTGGTGATGTCGAAGATCTCGAGGATCTGCGCGTTGCCAATGAAGGTCTCGCGACGCTCCGGCGACAGCAGGCCCGACAGAGCCGCCTTCACGTCATCCACGAGGTTGTAGATGATCGAGTAGTAGCGGATCTCGATGCCAGCCGCCGCTGCGGCGGCACGTGCCTGGACGTTGGCGCGGACGTTGAAGCCGATGATCGCGGCACCCGAAGTCTCCGCCAGCGACACATCGCTTTCGGTGATGGCGCCGGCACCGGCATGGACGATGCGCGCACGCACCTCGTCGGTGCCGAGCTTGTCGAGCGCGGCGTTGATCGCCTCGATCGAGCCCTGCACGTCGCCCTTGATGACCAGCGGGAATTCCTTCAGCCCGCTTGTCTGCAATTGCGACATCATCTGCTCGAGCGAACCGCGCTGGCCGGCATGCTTGGCAACCGCCTTCTCGCGCGCCAGACGCTGGCGGTATTCGGTGATCTCGCGGGCACGGGCCTCGTTGTTGACCACGGCGAAGCGGTCGCCGGCCTGCGGGGTGCCCTGCAAGCCAAGCACTTCCACCGGCATCGCCGGCGGCGCTTCCTTGATCTGCGTGCCACGATCGTTGACCAGCGCACGCACCCGGCCCCATTCGTTGCCGGCAACCAGGATGTCGCCCGGCATCAGCGTGCCGGTCTGCACCAGCACGGTGGCGACGGGGCCACGGCCCTTGTCGAGCTGGGCTTCGATGACGACGCCTTCGGCGGTACGATCCGGATTGGCCTTCAGGTCAAGAATTTCGGCCTGCAGCAGGATCGCCTCGAGCAGTTTGTCGAGATTGGTGCCCTTGGTCGCCGACACTTCGACGTCCAGAACTTCACCCCCCATGGATTCGACGAAAACCTCGTGGCGCAGCAGTTCGGAGCGCACTTTCTGCGGATCGGCATCATGCTTGTCGATCTTGTTGATCGCCACGATGATCGGAACGCCGGCCGCCTTGGCATGGCTGATCGATTCGATCGTCTGGGGCATGACGCTGTCATCGGCCGCAACCACCAGGATGGCGATGTCGGTCGCCTGGGCGCCACGAGCACGCATCGCCGTGAAGGCGGCGTGGCCGGGCGTGTCGATGAAGGTGATCTTGTGACCGTTCTTCTCGACCTGGTAGGCGCCGATGTGCTGGGTGATGCCGCCGGCTTCGCCGGAGACGACATTGGCGTTGCGGATCGCGTCGAGCAGCGAGGTCTTGCCGTGATCGACGTGACCCATGATCGTCACGACCGGCGGACGCGAAACCAGATCCTCGGCATTGTCGGCGATGTTGAACAGGCCTTCCTCGATGTCGGACTCGGCGACGCGGCGGACCGTGTGGCCGAATTCGGTAGCAACCAGCTCGGCCGTGTCGGCGTCGATGACGTCGCCCGGCTTCAGGATCTGGCCCTGCTTCATGAAGAACTTGACCAGGTCGACCGCGCGCTCGGACATGCGTTGCGCCAGTTCCTGGATGGTAATGGTCTCTGGCAGGATCACTTCGCGCATGACTTTCTCGCGCGGCTCATTGTGCATCGCGCGCTTGAATTTTTCCTGGCGGCGACGCATCGACGACAGCGACCGGGCTCGCGCGTCTTCGTCGGACAATGCTGAATTCAGCGTCAGTTTGCCGCGGCGGCGGTCTTCCTCGGCCTTGGTCGGCTTGGCCGGACGCGCCACTTCGGGCGTGACCGGACGGCGCACCGGTGCGCCGGCACCAACACGCTTCGGCTTGGCCACTTCCTCATCATCGACTGTTGCCAGTTCGGCAGCCAATGGCGCGCGTCGACGGGCCTCTTCCTCAGCCCGACGGCGGGATTCGGCTTCGGTCTGCAACCGCGCCTCTTCCTCGGCCTGGCGGCGTGCGGATTCATCGCGTTCGCGCTTGCGGCGCTCTTCGTCCTCGGCGCGACGCTTGGCATCCTCGGCGGCGCGCTGGCGGTCCTCGACCTCGCGAACTTTCGAGCCCTCGAGGGCCCTGCGGCGTGCTTCCATTTCACTGCGCGAAAGTTCGTTCAGCACCATGCCGCTGCGCTCGACGGGGGCCGGTGGCGGCGGGGGTGGCGGCGCCTTCGGTGCTTCCGGCACGACGACGGGCGCGGCCACGACCGCCGGCTTCGGTGTGAAGACGGGGGCGGCAACGGGCTCCGGCTTGTCGCCGGGCATCGAGAATTTGCGCTTCTTGGTTTCGACGACGACCTGCTTGGTGCGGCCGTGCGAGAAGTTCTGGCGCACAGTGCCCTGTTCCATACCGGGCCGCTTCAGCGTCAAGGTCTTCTTCGGCGTCACACTCAGCGTATTGTCGTCACCCGATTTCGTATCGCTCATTCCATATCCTCTGCGGCATCATCTTCGTCAGCAACAGCCGCAAGCATTGCCAGATCGTCCGGGGAACCGCCCCGATACCGGTCGAGCGCAACCATGCGCTTCTGGACCGCCCTGCCCGCGTCTCCCGCGAGAACGGCAGCATGTATCACATTTGTACCCCCCAATGCCAAGCTCAACTCGGCCTCGGAGAAAAGTTTGTAGGCAAGGATGGCGGGCCCGCCGAGATGGACTGTCGCCCGTCGCGCCTGGCTGATCTTGCGCACGCCGTCGTCGGACGCCTCGGTCGCGTGGAGCACGAAAAGCGCCAATCCACCGCGGACAGCACTTTCGACCTTGGTAGCACCAAGCGAAATTGCGCCTGCCTTGCGGGCAAGACCAAGCATGCCCAGAGCGTGCCTGGAAAGTAGCCCGTCGATCATGCCGCCAAGATCGGGCGGCACGACCACCTGTGCCTTGAAGGCGCGGGCAAAGAGGTTCTTCGCCGCAGCCTTGTCGATATGTAGGCGGTCGGCGCTCACCCAGCAACCGCGGCCGGGCAGATTTCTCTTGATGTCGGGAACGACGGCCGAATCCGGGCCGACGACAAACCGGATCAGATCATCCGGTTCGGCTTGTTTGCGCGTAACGATGCAGGTGCGATCGTTCATCTCGTCCAAGGGCGGGTTCGGTGCGATGCGGTTTCACCTCACGCACCAACGGCTTCGTCAGCCGAGACTTCTTCGGCTGCAAGCTCGTCTTCGGTGATCCAGCCGGCCTTGAGGCGGGCGGCCAGAACCATTTGTTCGGCGTCTGCGCGGGTCACGCCATGATTGGCGAGCACGCCCGGATAGACTTTTGTCTCGCCGTCCTTGCGTTCCTTCCAGCCGGTCAGGTCGTCGGCGGCATAGCCGGCGAAATCCTCGATCGTCTTCACGCCGTCCTCGCCAAGCGTCACCATCATGGCGGTGGTGACGCCGGGGATTTCGCGCAATTCGTCCGAAACGCCGAGCGCCTTGCGCTTGTCGTCGTGCTCGGCCTCGATCTTCTCCAGATATTCGCGAGCGCGGGTCTGGATTTCCGAAGCGGTGTCCTCGTCGAAACCGTCGATAGAGGCGATCTCGCCGGAATCGACATAAGCGACTTCCTCGACGCTGGTGAAGCCTTCGGAGGCCAGCACCTGGCCGACCATCTCGTCGACGTCGAGGGCTTCCATGAACAGCGACGAACGCTCGACGAATTCCTTCTGGCGGCGCTCGGATTCTTCGGCCTCGGTCAGGATGTCGATATCCCAACCGGTCAGCTGCGAAGCCAGGCGCACGTTCTGGCCGCGGCGGCCGATGGCCAGCGACAGCTGGTCGTCGGGAACCACGACTTCGATGCGTTCGGCATCCTCGTCGAGCACGACCTTGGCGACTTCCGCCGGCTGCAGCGCGTTGACGATGAAGGACGCCGCCGAAGGCGACCACGGAATGATGTCGATCTTCTCGCCCTGCAATTCGCCGACGACGGCCTGGACGCGGCTGCCGCGCATGCCGACGCAGGCGCCGACCGGATCGATCGAGCTGTCGCGCGAGATGACGGCGATCTTGGCGCGCGAACCCGGGTCGCGGGCGACCGACTTGATCTCGATGATGCCGTCATAGATTTCCGGCACTTCCATGGTGAACAGCTTGGCCATGAACTGCGGATGAGTACGCGACAGGAAGATCTGCGGGCCGCGCTGCTCGCGGCGCACATCGTAGACATAGGCGCGGACGCGGTCGCCATATTTGTAGTTCTCGCGCGGGATCAGCTCATCGCGGCGGATGATCGCTTCGCCGCGGCCGAGATCGACGATGACGTTGCCGTATTCGACGCGCTTGACGGTACCGTTGACGATCTCGCCGATGCGGTCCTTGTACTCGTCATACTGGCGGTCGCGTTCGGCCTCGCGGACCTTCTGCACGATGACCTGCTTGGCCGACTGGGCGGCGATGCGGCCGAAATCCATGGGCGGCAGCTGTTCAGCGATGAAGTCGCCGAGCTGAGCGTCGGGATTGCGCTCGCGCGCCGAGGAAATGGCGATCTGCGTGGCGTAGTCATCGACCTTCTCGACGACTTCCATCAGCCGCTGCAGCTTCATCTCACCGGTGTTCGGGTTGATGTCGGCGCGGATGTTGGTCTCCTGACCGTAACGCGAGCGCGCCGCCTTCTGGATCGCATCGGCCATGGCGGCGATGACGATCGACTTGTCGATCGACTTTTCACGCGCGACCGCGTCGGCGATCTGCAGCAATTCAAGTCTGTTGGCGCTTACAACCATCGTTTTTCTCCCGAGCCTGTTTGCCGGACCTTTGCGCCCGGCAGCTCAATCATAGTTCCTGTTCGTGTTCTTCCGTGGCGTCCGCTTCCGCACCCGACTCGTCGTCGTCCGGTTCGCCGCGGCGTTTCTTGGCTTCCTTGCGCGCCCTGTTGTCCTTCGACAGGGCATCGCGGATAAGATCGTCTGTCAGGATCAAGCGCACATCGGCAATCGCATCATAGGGGACGCGCACCGTCGGCTCCTCGCCATAGGCGGCCTTGTCGCGCTCGATCAGCACATCGTCTTCGCCGGCTTCGGCGATCTTGCCCTTGAAGCGCTTGCGGTCGGCAACGACGATCGATGTTTCCATCTTCACCAGATGACCCGTCCAGGTCGTGAAATCCGATTTGCGGACCAGCGGCCGGTCGATGCCGGGCGATGAGACTTCAAGATGATAGGCCTTTTCGATCGGATCGTCGACGTCGAGCGCCGGCGACACCGCGCGGCTGACCTCTTCGCAATCCTCGACGGTCATGGTGCCGTCCTCGCGTTCGGCCATGATCTGCAGCGTCAGCCCGTTCTGGCCCGACAGATGCACCCGCACGAGGCGGAAGCCGATGCCACGCAGGACCGGCTGGACGATCAGCGCGATGCGCGCATCGATGCCGCTTTCGCGGATGATGCGATCGTCGCCCTCGCTTGCCGTTGCAGTCATTGAAGCCCTGTCGTTCTACTAGGTTATCGGCAGGTAATAAAAAAGAGCGGGACCGGGTGGACCCACTCTTCGTCATACCGACCAAGAATTTGAGGCTGATATAAACGATCATGGCCTGTGTTTCAAGCCCGCTATGCTGGTCGGGCAACGCCGCCATCGAGGCGGCCCGCGCCAGCGTTGCATGGGGTGCATGGCGCCTATGCGGCGACCCCCATGGGATTGGCGCCGAAACGCACCTACCTATGTTGCGCTGCACAAATGTGGCCGTGGGTCACACGTGCGCGAAAGGACATGATCATGAGCAATCGCAAGATATTTTCTGCAATAGGCGACTTCTTCACCGTATTCGGCAGCGCCGTGGCCGCTTCACGGGCCGTGGAAGCCGGTCGCAGGCCGCGCGCCGACGACCTGCGCAACCTCGGCGTCGAGCCTGCCGCCTTCGATCGCATCGGCCGCCGCTTCTAAGACTGCAAGCTTATTTCCGAATGAAGGTAAGATAGGCCGGCCGCCGGCCCTCACGAATGGCCTTGACCTCGTAACGGGTGCCCGGCCAGCCTTCATAGGGCCGGTGCCAGTCCGCCGCCTCGCAAGCCTGCCATGCGAACGCGCCATGCGCGCGGCAATGCAGCAGGGTCCAGTTGACATAGGTGTCGATGTCGGACGCAAAGCGGAATTTTGAACCAGGCTTCAGCACACGCGCGAACCGCTCGAGATTGACCGGGCTGACGAAGCGCCGCTTCCAGTGTTTCTTCTTCGGCCAGGGATCGGGATAGAGCAGATCGATGCCGTCGAGCGAGGCTTGCGGCAGCCAGTCGAGCAGCCTTGTGGCGTCGTCGTCATAAACCCGCAAATTGCCGAGCGGTTTCTCGCGCACCGCCATCATCATCTTGGCCATGCCGTTGACGAAGGGCTCGACGCCGATAAAGCCGATCGCTGGGGCCTCGGTCGCACGATGCAGGAGATGCTCGCCACCGCCGAAGCCAATCTCGAGGCGAACCGCGCGGACATCCGTCTCAAACAAAGCGCTGAGATCAGCCGGCGGCTCGGCCGCCAGATCGAGCCGATATGTGCCGAAGCCGCTTTCCAGCGCGGCCGCCTGCTGCGGGCGCATGGTCTTGCCGCGCCGGCGACCGAAAAAGGCTTCGGTCGCGCGGCTTGGTCTGTCCTTCGGATCCATGGCGGGACTTTGCGGTGCCGCTGTCAGGCGGCGACCGCGTCCTTGAGTGCCTTGGCGAGATCGGTCTTTTCCCAGGAGAAAGACCCATCACGGCCGGCCTTGCGGCCGAAATGGCCGTAGGACGACGTCTTGGCGTAGATCGGTTTGTTGAGATCGAGGTGACGGCGGATGCCCGACGGCGACAGATCCATCACCGTGCGCAACGCGTCCTCGAGCTTTGCCTCGTCGACCTTGCCGGTACCGTGCAAGTCGACATAGACCGACAGCGGCTGAGCAACGCCGATGGCGTAGGAAAGCTGGATGGTGCAGCGGTCGGCGAGTTTCGCCGCCACGACGTTCTTGGCCAGGTAGCGCGCCGCATAGGCCGCCGAACGATCCACCTTGGTGGTGTCCTTGCCGGAGAAGGCGCCGCCGCCATGGGGTGCGGCACCACCATAGGTGTCGACGATGATCTTGCGGCCGGTCAGTCCGGCATCGCCGTCCGGCCCGCCAATGACGAACTTGCCGGTCGGATTGATGTACCACATGCAATCGTCGGCGATCTTGAGGTCGCCCAGCGCCTCTCGGATATAGGGTTCGACGACCTTGCGGACCTTCTTCGAATCCCAGCTCGCATCGAGATGCTGTGTGGACAGCACGATCTGCGTCGCCTCGGCGGCCTTGCCGTCGACATAGCGAACGGTGACTTGGCTCTTGGCATCCGGCCCGAGCTTGCCGGCTTCACCGCTGCCTTCGTGACGGGCGGCAGCCAGCAGTTCGAGGATCTTGTGGCTGTAGTAGATCGGCGCCGGCATCAGATCCGGCGTCTCGCGACAGGCGTAACCGAACATGATGCCCTGGTCGCCGGCACCCTCTTCGCCCTGACGGTCGGAGGCATTGTCGACGCCCTGGCCGATGTCAGGCGACTGGCCGTGCAGCAGAACCTCGATCTTCGCCGTTTTCCAATGAAAGCCGGCCTGCTCGTAGCCGATTTCGCGGATCGCCTTGCGGGCGACCGATTTGAACTTGGCCGGATTGACGACCGAATGCCCGGCGGCATCCTTGAGAATATTGCCGGCCTTGTCCCGCTTGAGCAACGTGTCGGGAACACGCACTTCGCCGGCGATCACGACACGGTTGGTGGTGGCCAGCGTCTCGCAGGCGACACGGACTTTCCACGGGTCCATGCCGGTCTTCTTGGCTTCGCGATACACCAGATCGACGATCTCGTCGGAAATCCGGTCACAGACTTTGTCGGGATGGCCCTCGGCAACGGATTCCGAGGTAAAGAAGTAGTTCTGCCGCGTCACGGGTGTCCCCTCTTGAAAAACGATCGGCAGGCTGCCGATTTTGGCGCGCCACGTGTTAGCGGGGCGAAGCGCCGCTCGTCAAGCGGTGCTTCGGTTCTGGCATGATGTCGATGCAGTTATCTTGTGCCACCGGCGGCAAGACGCCGCCAGTCCTGGCGTGATTGCCGATCAGTCGGGATCGTCGGTGGAGAGGGACTTGACCAGGTCTATGATCCTGCGGCGCACCTTGGCGTCCGCGATCTTGACAAAGGCCCGGTTGAGCTGGAGTCCTTCGGGACTGCCGCAGAATTCGACGGCGAAAGCCATCGACGCGTCCTCGGCAAATCCGCGGCCCGCCACGGGCTCCTGGCCGGGCGCATCCTCGAAAAAGAAGGCGACAGGCACGCCGAGTATGGACGCTATCGCCTGCAATCGGCTGGCGCCGACGCGGTTGGTGCCTTTTTCATATTTCTGAATCTGTTGAAATGTGATGCCGAGGTTTTCTCCCAGCTTTTCCTGGCTCATTCCCAGCATGTTGCGGCGAAGCCGGATGCGACTGCCAACATGGATGTCGATCGGATTCGGTTTCTTCTTGTTGTCTTCTGTCATTTTTTCCTCGCCGAATTTTTTCGGCTTTCTCTATTTTTTTCCTGCCCAAACAAAGCCGGAGGCAACTGCCCCAACAGAACGATCCACCGGCTTCGAGAAATTTTCAGGCACTTACAGTATGAGTTTCTAATGTGTGGGCTGTCAATTCACCCGTAGCCTTTGCCTTACGTTCAACAGCGCTGCCCCAACGGCAAACAGCAACATGATCAGCATTCCGTTAATGCGCCGTTGGCCGGGAGATATGAGCGCCTGTCCGGAAATCGGTATGTGGGCGTCGATGGCGCCGCGTGCGTCGATCGCAAGCGCATCGACGATGCGCCCACGCGGATCGACGACGGCCGAGATGCCGTTGTTGGCAGCACGCACCAATGGCAATCCATTTTCCACCGCACGGATCTGGGCCTGCCTGAAATGCTGATACGGACCCGGCGTGTCGCCGAACCACGCATCGTTGGTAACGTTCACAATAAGCTGCGCTGACGCAGCGTCAACTGCCACAAGATCGGGAAAGATCACCTCATAACAGATAAATGGCAGCGCACGGATGCCATCGGGCAGCGTGATGGCGTGGCGCTCATTGCCGGCCGCGAAACTCATCGGCCCGGCAACCAGTTGCTCGATGCCGAAACGCTGGAGCAGATCGGCGAAAGGCAGGTATTCGCCGAACGGCACCAGGTGAACCTTGTCGACGGCGTCAGCGATTTCACCCTTGTCGTCGATCGCCACCACGGAGTTGTAGTAACGGCTGTCGGCATTCGCGGCCGAACCGCCTTCCTCGCGAACGACGCCGGCAATCAGCATCTGGCCGGGTCCGAGCATGTCCCCCAGCGCCGTCAATGCGTCCGGACGCTCGGTGAAGAGGAACGGCACCGAGGTTTCGGGCCACAAGATCAGTTGCGGCTTTTGATGGCCTGGGTCCGGCGCCTTGGCCGAGAGCCCCATCAGGACCGCGAAGATGCGGTCGCGCACCGAGGCATCCCATTTTTCCGACAGGTCAACGGCCGGCTGGACGATGCGGACATCCAGGCTGCGTGAAGCTGGCGGTTCGGGAGCGGCAAGCCTGACATAGCCGAAGCCGACATGGGCGGCGGCGAGCACGACAAACAGTGCCGCGCCGAGGCGCAGATGCCGACGTGCCGCCAGCAGTGCCGGCAATGCGAAGACGAACACCGCGAGCGCGTTCATGCCGATCATGCCCGTCACCGAGACGCTCTGCATCAGCAGCGGCACGGGCATGGCCGCGTAGCCGACGGCATTCCAGGGAAAACCGGTGAACAGGCAATCGCGCAGCCATTCCGCCAGGCCGAAGCCGAAGGCAAGGGCGGCGATGCGGCCAATGTCGTTGCTCCACAGCAGCCGGGCAACGATTGCCGCAAAGCCGTAGAAAAAGGCGAGCATGAAAGGAATGCCGACCACCGCGAAGGGAAGCGCCCAGGCAAAACTGTCGGCCTCGACCAGCAGCGCCGAGCCGATCCACCAGAGGCCGGCGAGGAAATAGCCGAAACCGAACCACCAACCGACGGCGAAAGCCGGCCGCAGGCGCTGGAACAGGCTGCCGGAAGCTTCGCCGGTGGCGCCGTCGAGCAGCCAGACCAGCAGCGGAAACGAGACGAAACAGGCGGCGAAGAAATCGTAAGGCGCCTGCCCAAGCACGGCAAAAGCGCCTGCGAGAAACGCCACGAGCGCACGCCGCCAACCCCAAAGCAGAATTATCCGGCCGGTGAGGCGCTCCATGCATACTTCCGAGTCGCGAATCAGGACACAAGATTTAACAGGCTGCGCTCCGCGCTCCAAACGGCGGATGGGCTGGCTGAGATGCACAGCTTCGGCCCTGCCCTACCGGTGCCAACCCTCGATTTGGACGCCGCCCAGCCGCTCGGCCTCCTCGCGCGGAACCGAACGGATGGTCTGCGTGAAGGTCCAGACATGGCCTTCGGGGTCGCGTGCACGATACTGGCGCTCGCCGTAGAACTGATCCGCCGGCTCCTGGATTATATCAGCGTCGACCGCCCGCGCCTGCTCGCAATGCGCATCCAGGCCGCGCTTCAGCCTGACATAGATCGACTGCGTGTTCTTGCCCAAGACCGAAGCCGGGCTGGCAACATAATCGCTCCATTCGGAATCTACGATGATGTAGCTGTCGCCGAATCGCATCTCTGCATGGACGAGTTTCCCTCGGCATCGCTGACCACCATGCTGCGCGCGAAGCCTAAGGCTGCTTCCAGCCAGTCCAGCGCGGCACGAGGGTCCTTATAGAAAACACCGGACCCCAGACTTGGATGCTTGAAGGGGTCCTCGACCGCCATCCCTAAGCGCCTGGATTCTGGTTTTGCCGCATGATGTTCATTCGAAAAGTCTGCAACTTTTCGGCATCATGCTTAAGCCCTGGTTTTGCCGCATGATGTTCATCCAAAAAGTCTGCAACTTTTCGGCATCATGCTTACGCCTGTTCGGTGCGCGCGGTGGCGCGCCGGCGGCGCTCACCCTTCTGGCTCTGCACGATGCGCACGCGCTTGACGCGGCGCGGATCGGCGTCGAGGACGTGGAACTCGAAGCCGGGTATGGCCTGCACCACCTCGCCGCGGGCCGGAACACGGCCAAGCGTGTTGAAAATCATGCCGCCGATCGTGTCGACATATTCGCCATGTTCACCGGCGGCGAAATCCCCGCCGATCATCTTGGCGACGTCGTCGATCTCGGCCTTGCCGTCGACGATGAACACGCCGTCGCCGCTCTGGGTGATCATCGGCTCGTCGTCGTCATGCTCGTCCTCGATGTCGCCGACCACCATCTCGACGATGTCTTCCAGCGAGGCGAGGCCGTCGGTGCCGCCATATTCGTCGATGACCAGCGCCATCTGGGTGCGCGTCGTCTGCATGCGGCCCATCAGGTCGGAGGCAAGCATCGACGGCGGCACGAACAGCACCGGGCGGATCAGATTGAGGTCGCCAATGGTGCGTGCGAGGTCGACCTGGGCAAGATCGAGAACCGTGGCAGCGGGGGTTTTCCTGGTCGTGCGGCCCTTCTTGACGCGCGCGATCTTGGTGATGTGGGCCAGCACGTCACGGATATGGACCATGCCGCGCGGATCATCGAGCGTCTCGGAATAGACCGGCATGCGCGAATGGCCGGATTGTTCGAAAGTGCCCAGGAGATCGCCGAGCGTCGTCGTGATTTCGACCCCCTGAATGTCGGCGCGCGGTACCATGACGTCCTCGACGCGCACTTCGCGCAGCCGCAGGATGTTGTTGAGCATGGCGCGTTCGCCGGGCGAGAAGGCGCCGGCATCGCTCGTCGTCTCGGCTAGCGCGCCGGCAATTTCCTCACGCAGGCTGGTTCCGTTGCGTTGCCTGAACAGGCCCAGAACGCGGTCGAACAGTGAGGGACCGGCAGGCAACGTCTCGCTGGCAGCGCTGCCAGCACCGGCAGCAGCAGAGGTACTGCTAGCGCCAGACGTAACGGTACTCGGACTTGATCCCTCTTCCGACGTGTCGGAAGCCTTGTTCGCACTGCCGGCGTCGGGGCGGGCGGCAGTCTCTGGTTTGTCGTTCATCGTCGTCCGGTCAATTGATCAGATGTAGTTACGCGTAGGGGTCGGGAATGGCAAGCCTTGCAAGCGCCGCGCGTTCGACGGCTTCCATCGCCTCGGCCTCGGCCTCGGTCTCGTGATCGTAGCCCAGCAAATGCAGCAGGCCGTGGATGACGAGATGGGTGATATGGTTCTCGACCGGCTTGTCTTCCAGTGCCGCTTCATGGGCGACCGTTTCGGCGGCCAGCACGATGTCGCCCAGCATCGGCGGCAACGGACCGCCTTGCGCAAACGGAAAAGCCGGGAAAGACAAGACGTTGGTCGGCTTGTCCTTGCCGCGCCAGCCGGCATTGAGGAGCTGGACATGGGCGTCGTCGGTAAAAACGAGGCTGAGTTCGGAACGGCCCGCCACGCCGGTTTCGGCAAAAGCCGCCTTGACCGCGCCATCGACCAGCCGCGTCAGGCTTACCTCGTCGGGCCAGTTGCCCGCCTCAACCGATATGTCGATGTCGACGGGAACATTCCCGTCGCCGGATATTATGTCCTCAGGCATGAAGCCGCATCGTCAACATCAATTCTCGGCGCCGAGGCCGCGCGCCAGCTTGGCGTCCCGGTCGTAGGCCCTGACGATTTCCGCCACCAGTGGATGGCGGACCACATCGCCGTCGTTGAAGCGCACGGTGACCGCGCCCGCCACACCGTCCAGCACGCGCAAGGCTTCGACCAGGCCCGATTTGGTGTTGGAGGGAAGGTCGATCTGGGTCGGGTCGCCGGTGACGATCATGCGCGAATTTTCGCCCAGACGCGTCAGGAACATCTTCATCTGCATCGGCGTGGTGTTCTGCGCCTCGTCGAGGATGACGGCGGCATGCGCCAGCGTGCGGCCGCGCATGAAGGCGAGCGGCGCGATCTCGATCACTTCGGCGGCAATGGCGCGCTCAACCTTGTCGGCGGGCATCATGTCGTAGAGCGCATCATAGAGCGGCCGCAGATAGGGATCGACCTTCTCCTTCATGTCGCCGGGCAGGAAGCCCAGCCGTTCGCCGGCCTCGACCGCAGGCCGCGAGAGAATGATGCGCTCGACCATGCCGCGCTCGAGCAGCATCGCCGCATGCGCCACCGCCAGATAGGTCTTGCCGGTGCCGGCCGGGCCGATGCCGAACACCAGTTCCGACCGTTCCAGCGCCCGCATATAGGCGTCCTGGTTGAGTGAACGGGCATAGATCGTCTTCTTGCGGGTGGCGATCTGGGCGGCGGAAACCTTGCCCTTACGCTCCAGCGTCGGCAGGGTCAGCTGATCGTCGGCGGCAATCGCCATGCGCACGGCGCCATCGACGTCGGACTGGCCGATATCGACGCCCTTCTGGAGAATGCCGTAGAGATTGTCGAGCGCGCGGCGCGCCTGCTCGGCGGCCGACGCCGAACCCTTGATGGTCAGCTGGTTGCCGCGTGAGCGGATGTCGACGCCAAGCTTCTGCTCCAGCCTGGCGAGGTTTTCGTCGAACTGACCATAAAGGGCGCTGGCAAGCTTGTTGTTGTCGAAAGTCAGAACGATGTGCGCCATGTCAGAAGCCCCAGATGCCGGTACCGGGGGCAGGTTCTTCAGCTCTGCTGCGCTCAACCGTCTCTCCTCATCTGCCGAGACCCTCAGGCCAATTCGGCGAACAGGCTATTGTAGCCCGTCTTCGTGATTCGCACCTGGATAATGTCACCGATTTCGCCGGCCTTTTCATCAACAATAACCGGCTGCAGCCAAGGTGAGCGGCCAACCTTCTGGCCAGCCTGACGGCCGGGCTTCTCGATCAGCGTGTCGATGGTGCTTCCAACGAGGCTCAAGCCGAAATCCTGCTGCTGCTTCACAAGCAGAGCCTGCAGCCGCTGCAAGCGCTCGTCCTTGACCGTTTCGGGCACATGATCGGACATTTCGGCGCCCGGCGTGCCGGGGCGCGGCGAATATTTGAACGAGAAGGCCGAGGCGTAATTCACCTGACGCACCAACTCCATCGTCGCCTCGAAATCCGCTTCTGTCTCGCCGGGGAAGCCAACGATGAAATCGCCGGAGAGCGCGATGTCAGGCCGCGCGGCACGGATACGGTCGAGCAGCGCCAGATAATCCCTCGCCGTGTGCCGGCGATTCATCGCCTTGAGGATGCGGTCGGAGCCGGATTGCACCGGAAGATGCAGATAGGGCATCAACGCCGGCAGATCGCGATGGGCCGCTATCAGTTCGTCATCCATGTCGCGCGGGTGGCTGGTGGTGTAGCGCAGACGCGCCAGCCCGGGGATTTCGGCCAGCCTGAAGAGCAGGCGGCCAAGGCCCCACTCCTCGGTCTTGCCCCCTTTGGCCTCGCCCCGGCCATGCCAGGCATTGACGTTCTGGCCAAGCAGCGTCACTTCGCGCACGCCGGCTTCGGCCAGGCGCTCAGCCTCCGCGACAATCTGCGCCACCGGCCGGGAGACTTCGGAGCCCCTTGTGTAGGGCACAACGCAGAAGGTGCAGAACTTGTCGCAGCCTTCCTGCACGGTGAGGAAGGCGGTGACGCCGCGCTTGATGACCTCGGCGCGCTTGGGCTGCGGCAGATGCTCGAACTTGTCCTCGATGGCGTAGTCGGTCTCGACGATCTTTTCGCCGCCGCGCACCCGCGCCAGCACGTCCGGGAGCCGGTGATAGGTCTGCGGACCGATGACCAGGTCGACGGCAGGCGAACGGCGGATGATCTCGGCGCCTTCGGCCTGCGCCACGCAGCCGGCGACGCCGACCAGCATCTCACGGCCGGCCAGGGCACGCTCGGCTTTCATGTCGCGGATACGGCCGAGCTCGGAATAGACCTTTTCGGCCGCCTTCTCCCTGATATGACAGGTGTTCAGCAACACCAGGTCGGCCTCGCCAATGGCATCGGTCGCGGAATAGCCGTCGGCAGCCAGCGCATCGGCCATACGCTGTGAATCATAGACATTCATCTGGCAGCCATAGGTCTTGATGAAGACTTTTCTCGCTGCCGCGGGAAGCACCGCCGGCTGTCCAGCCGTAGTGCCGATGTCGTCGCTTTCTATCGTGTTCAAGTCCATAAGGCGGCTTCTAACGCCTTTCCGTGACAAAAAACAGACGATTCTCGGCGCGCCAGCAAGGGCATGCCGGAGCTACCGGCTCGGCCGCGGGTCGGCAAGCGCCGCCTGCATCATCTCACGCACCTGGCTTTCCATCAGTTTCGACGTCTCCTTGCGGTTCGAACCCTTGGAAAAGGCGATTGCCTCGCCGAAATGCACCTCGACGTCGAGCGCGCCCTCAGCGAGCAATACCTTGAGATGCGGCATCAGATCCTCATCGCCGATCCAGGCGGCAAGCGGGCGATGCCGGCGGCCGAGCGGCACGCCGTGCAGACGCGTATAGGCGATCGCCACCGGCTGGATGAACACCTGTTCCGCCGCGCCTTCGGAAATCGCCATCGAGGCGGCGCCGAACAGCGTGCTCTTGAACGGCAGGACCATATTGCCGTCGCCGGTCGAGCCCTCGGCAAACAGCACCATCGCATCGCCCTTGGCCATGCGGCTGGCAATCTCGCTTGCCTGGTCGCCCGACGATCGCTTGCGCTCGCGCTCGATGAACACGGTGCGCTGCAGCTTCGACAGCATGCCGATCAGCGGCCAGCCTTCCATATCCGCCCTGGCGATGAACTTTACGTCGGCAAAAGAGCCGAGCACCATGATGTCGGTCCAGGAGATGTGATTGGACGCAACCAGCAGCGGGCGCTTGTCGGACAGCGTTCCCTTGACATGGATGCGCATGCCGAGCGCCCTGACGATCAGCCTGTGCCAGATCTTGAGGATGAAGGTTTCCGGCCACCAGCCGGTCTTCATCGACAGGATCTGTAACGGCACGAGGACCAGCGAACCGGCGACAACGAGGCCCAGCGCCAGGAAAATCCTGATTTTCTTGATCATCGCCTCATCCCGGCCGTGTCGCTAGCGAAGATCGCGGCGCATGACAAGCGCGCCGGTCGGTCCGTGTTCGGCCGATCTGTAGTAATTCGGCCGCTTGCCGACCTCATGGAAGCCCAGCCGACGATAAAGCGCGATCGCCGCGACATTGGTCTCATCGACCTCGAGGAACAGCGCTTCGGCGCGCTGCGCGTGCAGTTCGCGCAACACCGCGTCCATCAATTGCCAGCCCAACCCCTGGCGACGATGCGATCGCGCCACCGCGACGGTCAGGATCTCGCCCTCGCCTGCCGCAAGCCTCGCCAGCACGAAGCCGACGGGCGGCTTGGAGCCCTGCCCGGTTTCGCGCGCGGCATAGCCGAACACGGTGTCCTGTTCGAGCAGGGCGGCGAATTCGCCATCGGTCCAGGGGCGGACAAAGTCCTCGCGATGCAGCAGCGAGACCGCCGGACTGTCGGCGATCCTCAGCGGCTCGAGCGCGTAGTCCCGGCGGCGTGGTTGGAGAAAAGGTATGCGCATTTATCTTTCTTGCCTTGATAGAATAAAGCCAGCCTGCGGCTTGGCGTCGGCGCCGCGCATATAGAGTGGTTTCGGCCGTTCGCCTGCGCCCTTGGCGGCAGCCAGGCGGGCGTAGGTGACAATGTCGGCGGTGGCTGTCCGAGGGCCGACATCAAATTCGCGCCCGGCCGATGCGCTGATGAGCGCTGCCGCGGTGCCGGCAAGCACCGGAGACGTTTCCATCGCCATGGCCACCACGTCAGCCAGCGTGGCCACGGCCGGACCGTAAGCCAAGGCTGACGTTTCGTCGTAAAAGGCGGCGTGGATCTCCTCACGGCCGGCATCGAGCGCCGCCAGCACGGCGCGACCGGGAAATGCGGCTGCTGCTTCGGCGGCCAGCGCCTCCAGGGTCGTCACCCCGATCGCCGGTATCTTCAGCGCCAGCGCCAGGCCACGCGCGGTCGAGACGCCGACCCGCAGACCGGTGAAGGAACCGGGGCCGACAGAGACGGCAATGGCGCCAAGACCGGCATAGTCGGTTGCGCTTGCCTCCAGCGCTTCGGCTGTGACCGCCATCAGGTGCTCGGCATGGCCCTTGCCGAGATCGAGCACCGAGCGGCCAAGCTCCCGCTTCGCCACAGCATCATAGACGCAAGCGGCGCAAAGGTTGGCGGCACAGTCGATGGCAAGCAATTTCATGAGGCAACCGGTTCGAAAAACAATTCCCTGTGCCCGCCACGGCCCGCCACCGCAAGGGGATAGTGCATAATTCGTTAAACGGCTTCGCTGGTAGACTATGCGGCCTGTTCGATGCGCAGCATGTGGTTGTCCCAGACATAGTCCGGTTCGGAGCGTGTCGCGCCGCTGCCCTCGACGATCTCGCCGGCGCCGGTGGTGGCCATGAAGCCGGTTCCATCGGGGGCCACGCCGCAGACCTCGACCAACGCGCTGTTCGCAACGACCCGGCCGCTGGCCGCATCGATCACGACAAGCGAGTTGCCTTCCGGCGAGGAAACGGCGACGGTTCCGGCAGCCCGATTGGCCGCGACCGAGCCTATGTAGTTGCGGAAGCCGGACAAAACGTCCTGCGGCATGTCGAGCAACTGCAGATCCTTGCCGCGCGCGGCGCGACCGACCAGCAATGGACGATCGCTGCCCGGTCCCCGGTACTGGCAGCCGAACCAGACGCTTCCGGCCGGATCGGTGTCCATGTGGCGGATCGACAGCTGATGCAGTGCGGCCGGCAATTCGTGTTTCTCGATGACATAGCCGGTAACGCGGTCTATCAGCACATAGGACGGCTTCATGGTGGCGATGTTGAGCTCGGCGCGGCCGTAATCCGGATGGGTCTCGATGCCGCCATTGGCAACAGCGATCGTCCTGCCGTCGCCCAGCAGCAGAAGCTCGTGCGGACCCATGCCGTAGGTCGGGAACTCACTGATGCGGCTGAATTTCGCCCGCGCGTCGTAGACGCCGACGACGCCGGCAGCATTCTCGAAGTCGTTTTCGGTGGCATAAAGCAGCGCCCCGTCGGGCGAGAACACGCCATGGCCGAAGAAATGCCGGCCGGCGATGCTGGCGATGGTCAGCGGCGCGTCACGGCCCGAGTGATCGAAAACCACGGCGAAGGTGCCGGGCTGACGCGCGAAGACCACCGAGCGTTTCGATATGGGATCGAAGGTGACATCGTGGCCGCGATCGGGCAGGTCGATCGCATGCAGGAGCTTGCCGGCCTCGGACAGGACGGCAGCGCCAAAGCTGCCGTCGCGTTTGACGAAAGCGGTGGCGAAGACGGCGTCGGCCGCAAGCGTCGTTGCCCAGGCCGACGGCGCCATTGCCGCGGCAAAGCCGATACCCGCAGCCCTCAGGAAATCGCGGCGATCGATGAGGGAGGTTTTCAAGAGACTATCCTCCCCTGCACTGGCTCGCTCCAGGACACGGTGATTATTACGGATCGGAGCTGACGCTTGGCACCTACCGATTCTTGGAATGATCCATCGCAGACATTGGAAGTTGGCCGACGCCTCCGGAACTTCGTCATCCACGGGCGGAGCAGGAGCGAAGCTCCGTCGCGGAGACCCGAGGATCCATGCCGTGACCTTGACCGTCGGGTGCAACGGAGCAAAATTCTGGACCGCGGCAGCGCTTTGAAGTCGCGGCATGGATCCCGGGGTCTGCGCTGCGTCGCTTCGCTCCTTGCTTCGCCCCAGGATGACGAAGCTATGGGCGTTTCGGCCAATCTCAAGGTCATGCTCAGTCCCCATCCAGCGACGAGAAGCCGGCGGTCAGGCCGAATTCAGCGGTCAACCTGGTGCCGATCAAGGTCGACAGGCTGGAGGTGATCAGCGCGAAATGGTCGAGTTTGTCACGCAGTGTCGGATCGGCGAGCGCCTTGTCGATCGGGCCCTGAATGGACTTTGCGGTGGCGACACCGTTGACCAATTGGATATGGATCGATTGGGCCATCCAGCGCGCATCGGGCGGCAGGGCGTCGCCAAGCTTCGAGGCCTGGAACAGCGTGTCGATGCCGGAGAGATTTCCAGCCAGCGAATTGGTGGTGTTTTGCGAGCGCCAGTAGATCGCCTGTTTCGGCTTGTCCGCATCCGGCTTGCCGCCGAAAAACCCTTTCAGGCGCACGTCGCGGACCATTTCCAGCTCATTGATGAAGACGCCGACCAGTTCGGTCACCGCTTCGTTGCCGTCGCGGTAGAGCGGGTTCTGCGTCCCCGGATTGGCCCAAAGGGCTGGAAAGCCGTCCGGCTTGTTCCAGGCGGCGCTGACCTCGCCGGCCATGGTTTCGATGTTGCCGGCAACAGCAGTGCCATAAGCGCAGCGGTAGGGATCATCCTTGCCGGCAAGTGCATCGGCGCCGTCGCCGTAAAGAACGAATTCGAGCGCGCCCAGCCCCTGCATGGCAACGCTCTTGCCAGCCAGTTGTGCCGGATCGGTCGCGGTCGGATCCTTGTCGGACAGCGCCGCCTGTACCTGTTTCAGGCCGATGCTCTTGCGATCCGGCCAGAACAGCATGCGTTCCAGCCGGTTGTTCTCCTTGATCGGTCCGAAGGCGATGATTTCGGCTGACGACCAGGCATAGACGGTGGCGGAGAATTCGGCGCGTGCGGCATCGAGTTCTCCTTGCGAGGGCGCTTCGCAGAGCTTGTGCATCGCTTTCGTCAAGGCTTCCGCATGCTGATGCAGGCCGGCATAGGCCGGGCGGACAAAGCCATCGATCGCCCGCTGGATGATGTCGGAGGCTTTGACCGCCGCCGACGCCGGGACGACGCCCAGCAGAGCCAGCGGAAGAACGAGAAACAATGCAGAGCGCTTGAACATCACAGTGCCTCCAGGAATTTGAGCAGCGCATTGCGGTCGGCCGCATTGGCTGCGGCAAAGCGGTCGCGCGCTTTCTGCGCCTCGCCGCCATGCCACAGGATCGCCTCGGTCAAGCTGCGCGCGCGCCCGTCATGCAGGAAGAAGGAATTGCCGTTGACCGTCTCGGTCAGGCCGATGCCCCACAGCGGCGGCGTGCGCCATTCATTGCCCGTCGCATCTCCCACGGCCTGGCCGTCGGCCAGATCAGGCCCCATGTCGTGCAGCAGGAAGTCGGAATAGGGCCAGATCAGTTGGAAGGCCTGCGCCTTGTGGGCCGTGCCGCGACGGGTGACGAATTTCGGCGTATGGCAGGCGATGCAGCCGATCTCGTAGAAGATTTTCTTGCCAATGAGCACCTGCGGCGTGTCGAGGTCGCGGCGCGCCGGCACGGCCAGGTTCTGCGAATAGAAGGTGACGAGATCCATCACCGGCGGCGGCGCCTCGACCGGGCCAAGACGCTGCTGCACGCCGTTCGGCATGGCGATGCATTTTGCCTCCGCAGCAGTGCAATCGCCCCAATGCTTCGGCTCTTCGGGCGTCGAGATGCCGATGTCGCCGGCAAAGGCATCCGCTGCCTGCTGGCGGATCGACGCGGTCTGCGCCTTCCAGCCGAAGCGGCCGAGCGTCAGTTCCCCGCTCAAGCTATCGCGCACGATGTTCGGCCTGCCGGAAATGCCGTCGCCGTCCCTGTCGTCCGGATCGGCGTGGGCGAGAATATCAGCCGGCGCGATCTGTTCGATCAGGCCCAGGCCGATCATTGGCGGCGTCAGTCGCGGCGACAGCGTGGTGCGCGGGTCGAGTGGTCCATAGGCAGGGTCGACGACCGAATAGCTCGGTTTGCGCAAGGAAATCACGGTGCCGTCCGTCAGCTCCGCCTTACGTTCCTGGTAGTCGACATGCATCCCACCTTCGCCGCGCAGACCGGGTACGGCGAGCTCCTGCAATTGCGTGCCGTAGACCGGGTCGGGGAAGTTGAGCACCTTGTGTTCGGCAATCGCTGCCCTCTCTTCCGCGTTGCTGGCCTCCCGTGCCAGCCGCAGGAACATCGAGGTCGTGCCGGCGTCGCCTTGCGGCGGGCGGCCGCGGCCATCCTTCAGATGGCAGTTCTGGCAGGCACGTTCGTTGAACAGCGGGCCGAGCCCGTCCGAAGCCTGCGTCGAGGATGGCGACGACACCCAGTTCTTGCGGAAAAGGGCATTGCCGAGCTTGAAGTCGCCCTCTTCCTCGAAGGTGATGTTGGCCGAGGATTGCGAGAAGGAATCGCGGCTGACGTCCTTTCGGGACGTGCCGGCGCCACCTTGCATCAGTTCGAACTGCTCTGGCCTGGAAAAATCCATGGTCGGCCTGGTGACGGCGATGACGCGCGCCTGATCCTTCGCATTGAGGTCGGTGCGCGTGGTGGCGAGCCCGGCCGGCTGAAGATCACCGGCCATCGCCGAAGAGGCAAGCGCAAACACGAGCACGACACAGCGCCGACGCGCCAATCCGGCCGGCGTCTTCTCAGGGAGCGGCGAGCCGTCGGCCCGCCGCGAGCGGCGCACGAATTCTAGCAGGCGCCGCATTCCCGCATGCCCTTACTCCGCCTCGTCCGCCGATGCGGCGTTGAGCTGGCCGTATTTCTCCTCGCCGATCGAGGCAAGCAGGTCGAGCTGCGTCTCGAGAAAGTCGATGTGACCCTCCTCATCGGCCAGCAATTCCTCGAACAGCTTCATCGTCACGTAGTCGCCGGCGTCGTTGCAGATTTCGCGCGAGCGCTTGTAGGCGGTACGTGCGTCATATTCGCCGGCAAGGTCGGATTCGAGCACTTCCTTGACGTTCTGCCCGATGCGCAGCGGCGCCACGGACTGCAGGTTCGGATGGCCTTCGAGGAAGATGATGCGGGCGACGAGCTTGTCGGCATGGTGCATCTCCTCGATCGATTCCGCCCGCTCCTTCTTTGCCAGCTTGGCGTATCCCCAGTCCTCGAGCAGGCGGAAATGCACCCAGTACTGATTGACAGCCCCAAGTTCCAGAAAAAGGGCCTCGTTAAGCCGCTCGATGATCTGCGGATCGCCTTTCATGAATTCTGCTCCCGTATTGGACGCGCAGGCCTCTGACGCGATCCAGGTGTGAAACGACATCCACGCCGCTCGCCTCCGAGCGGGCGTGGTAATTTTCGGTGACCCGAATGATCGTTTCCACCACATTTGGGAAGCAGCCGCAACAGCGACCGCGCTTTTGCATGGCATGATAGATCTTCGCCGGCACGATCAGCTGCCAGGGATCCTGGTCCAGCAGCCCGACGATCGTCTGCTCGATCTCCTTCTCGGTGATGATATTGCAATGACAAATCAGCATTGGCTTGCTCGGCTGGCTGACGGCGTCTCCCGCGCCGTGTGGCTTGATTTTCTAGCGGAGGCCGTTCCAGAGCCGGTTTTCCGGCTCCCGGATCAGTCACCTGTCTTGCGACCCTTACTTGAACACCTTGTCCGGCGCGTCGAGGCTATCGGACCCTTCGAAGGCGATGGTGCTGAGCTTCAAGGAGCCGACGGCGCGCTCAATCGACTTGGTCTGATCGATCAGCGCATCGATCGCCGCCTGCACGGTGGCGTTGCCCTCAATGTTGCCCTCGGCGATCTGCTGGTCATAGGCCTCGCCGGCCAGTGCACGCGCCTTGATCGCCTCCATCTTGGCGACCGAAACATCGAGCTTGTCAGACAGTTCCTTGTCGATCGCCGGATCGGCCGCCTTCACCATATCGGCCACCGAGGGACCCGAAACGACGGTGCCGTCGAGACGCGTGTAGCTCGCATGATAGGCCGCGCGAATGCCGATGGCGTCGTAGAGATGCGAATTGTACGTGTTGTCGGAGAAGCAATCGTGCTCCTCTTCCGGATCATGCAGCAGCAGGCCGAGCTTCATGCGCTCGCCGGCCAGTTCGCCGTAGGACAGCGAGCCCATGCCGGTGAAGATGGTCGAGATCGCCGTGTTCGGCTCGCCATCGACGAGAGCCTTGCGGGCGGCGCCGTCTTCCTTCCAGTTGCCGACCATCTCCTGAAGATCCGAAACCAGAAGGTCGCTGGCCGATTTCAGATACTCGGCGCGGCGATCGCAATTGCCGCCGGTGCAGTTCTGGAGGTCGTAGTCGGTATAGGGGCGCTCGCCGGCACCCGGCCCGGTGCCATGCAGGTCCTGGCCCCAGAGCAGGAATTCGATGGCGTGGTAGCCGGTGGCGACATTGGCCTCGATGCCGCCGGCTCCCTGCAGCGTGCCGGAGAGGAATTCCGGCGAAAGCTTCGATGCATCGACCTTCTTGCCGTTGATCTCGATCTCCTTGTTGGCGATCACATTGGCCGTGTAGAGCGCATTCGCGTCCGATTCGGTGCCGTAGCTCTTGGCGACGTAGTCGATCAAACCTTCATCCAGCGGCCAGGAATTCACCTTGCCTTCCCAGTCGTCGACGATCTTGTTGCCGAAGCGGTAGACCTCGGTCTGCTGGTAGGGAACGCGCGATGCCTTCCAGGCGTCACGGGCAGCGTTGAGGGTTTCCGCCGATGGCGTGGCGAGCAGCGCGTCGACCGCCTTGTCGAGCGCCTGCGCGGTGGTCAGCGAATCCTCATATTTGGCGAGCGCGATGTCGGAATAGGTCTTGATGACGGCCTTTGCATCGGTTTCCGCCTTTGCCGGCAACACGAATACCGCCGCCGTCAGCAGGGCAGTGGCGCCGATCGCCGCAAGCCTGCTGCCATATCGTGCTGTCATAATCACTCTCCAGTTTCTCGGAAATTCTGTAAACGGCGCGCACAGCAACCGGCGCCAGGCCATCTGCGGGCCATTGGGCGCAAGAGATGCCGCGCTAGCGCGCGGTTCGCGGAAGAAAGACACCAAAATGCCTCCAATCGAAAGGGTTCAAGGCCCAGACATTAAAGGGATGCGCTGACGCGCGAGCTTCCATAAAGCTGCGACATCGTCGGATGTCAATGACAATCCGTAGGAAAAGTCAATTGAAACAACAGTTTAGAATTATTCTAAACTACGACTGTCAACTTATGCGTCTTTCTGCACCGGTCTTGCCGTTGAACTGTACGATTGACAGCTGCCATTCCGGGTGCGACCCGCAAAAGCTCTCTTGCGGCGGCACCAGACAATTGCCACTTGGCGAGACATCCTAGGATAGAAGCGGGATTGGAATGCGATGAAGAACGGTGTGGTCATTGTCGGCGCGGGTCATGCGGGCGTGCAAGCGGCCGCCAGTCTGCGCGAAGACGGCTATGACGGGCCGGTGATCCTCGTCGGGGATGAGGACGAACTTCCCTATCACAAGCCGCCGCTGTCGAAGACTTTCATCAAGGATGCCGAGGCCAAGCCGCAACCCTTGCGCGGCGAGGCCTTTTACACCGGCAGCGCCATCGATTACCGGCCTGGCGTCAGGATCGATCGGATCGATACCCGACGCCGCAGTTTGGATATTGCCGGCGGTGGTGCGCTGGCCTTTGACCATCTGATCCTGGCGACAGGCTCGCGCCCGCGCACGCTGCCGCTGCCCGGTGCCGACCTGTCCGGTGTGCTGTCGCTGCGCTCGCTGGCCGATGCGCGGCTGATCCGCGACCTCAGCGCGCAAAGCGACGAAATCGTCATCCTCGGCGGCGGTTTCATCGGGTTGGAGATAGCAGCCACACTGCGGGCCACCGGCCGCACGGTGACAGTGGTGGAGGCCGTGGACCGGCTACTCGGCCGCGCCGTGGCGCCGGTGGTGGCGAGCCACGTCCGGCAACGGCTGGAAGCGACAGGCGTGCGCATTCTCACCGGCACCTCGATCGCCAGGCTCGATGGCGAAAACGGTCATGTCACGGCCGCCATCACCTCGTCAGGCGAAAGGCTGCCGGCGCGCATGGTCATCGTCGGCATTGGTGCCATGCCGAATGTCGAACTGGCGCAGTCTGCAGGCCTCGGCATCGCCAACGGCATCCGCGTCGATCATCAGATGCGCACGTCGATGCCGGAGATTCTCGCCATTGGCGATGCTGCCTCCTACCGTCACTGGTTCACCGGCGGCGACGTGCGGCTGGAATCGGTGCAGAACGCCACCGATCAGGCGCGGCTTGCCGCGCGCACGATATCAGGCCACACCGACGCCTATTCGGCGGTGCCATGGTTCTGGTCGGACATCGGCGACATGAAATTGCAGATGGTCGGCCTGACCGCCGGCGGCGACAGCCATGTCGTGCTGGGCGACCTGCCCGAAAACAAATTCTCGATCTACCACTATGCCGGCGACCGGCTGCTCGGCATCGAATCGGTCAACCGCCCCGGCGACCACATGCTTGGCCGCAAGATGCTCGGCGCCGGCTTTTCGCCGACGCAGGAAACGGTTGCTGAGGGACCTGACGGTTTGAAGGCGGCGCTGGCCGCGTTTCAGCAGGATGAGCCTGCCAGGGCTGCGGGCTAGCCCCCGCTTACCCTCCCCTTGTGGGGAGGGTCGCTGCGAAGCAGCGGGGTGGGGGTCTGTGCGAGGCCCCCACCCGGACCTTCGGTCCGACCTCCCCACAGGGGGGAGGTAGAAGTTCAGGCGGCGCAGACTTCGCGGATCGAGCTTTCCAGGATGTCGAGTGCTTCGTTCATGACTTCGTCCTGGATGGTGATCGGCGCCAGGAAGCGGATGACGTTGCCGTAGACACCGCAGGTCAGCAGGATCAGGCCCTTGTCGAGCGCCTTCAACCGGATCGCATTGGCGATCTCGGCCGACGGCAGGCCCTTCTTGACGTCGTTGAACTCGACCGCGTTCATGAAGCCGAGGCCTCTGATGTCGACGATCTCGGGCACGTCGTCGCGGATCGACTGCAGCCGCTGCTTCAGCCTTGCGCCCAGCGTGTTGGCGCGGTCGCACAGGTTTTCGTCCTCGATCACGTCGAGCACGGCGTGCGCGGCGGCAACGCCGATCGGGCTGCCGCCATAGGTGCCGCCGAGCCCGCCGGGCCCGGGCGCATCCATGATTTCGGCGCGGCCGGTGACCGCCGCCAGCGGGAAACCGCCGGCAAGGCTCTTGGCCATGGTGGTGATGTCGGCGGCCACCTCATGGTGATCCATCGCAAACATCTTGCCGGTGCGGGCAAAGCCGGTCTGCACTTCGTCGGCGATCAGCAGCATGCCGTGCTGGTCGCAAAGCTTGCGCAGCGCAACCAGGAAGTCACGCGGCGCGTCGTAGAAGCCGCCCTCGCCCTGAACCGGCTCGATGATGATGGCGGCGACGCGGGCCGGATCGACATCGGCCTTGAACAGCCGGTCGAGCGCCGCCAGCGAGTCGGCGACCGAGACACCGTGCAGCGGCACCGGGAACGGCGCATGATAGACATCGCCCGGCATGGCGCCGAAGCCGACCTTGTAGGGCACGACCTTGCCGGTCAGTGCCATGCCCATGAAGGTGCGGCCATGGAAACCGCCGGCGAAGGCGATGACCGCCTGACGGCCGGTGGCATTGCGGGCGATCTTGATGGCGTTCTCTACCGCCTCCGCCCCGGTGGTGACGAAGATCGTCTTCTTCTCGAACTTGCCGGGCAGCATGCCGTTCAGCCGTTCGGCCAGGCGCACATAGCTCTCATAGGGCACCACCTGGTGGCAGGTGTGGGTGAAGCGGTCGAGTTGTGCCTTGACCGCTTCGATCACCCTGGGATGGCGATGCCCGGTGTTGACGACGGCGATGCCCGACGAGAAATCGATATAGCGACGCCCCTCGACATCCCAGATTTCCGAATTTTCAGCCCGGTCGGCATAGATCTGCGTGGTCATGCCGACACCGCGGGAAATCGATTGGTTCTTGCGTTCGGAAATGGCTGAATTCTTCATCGTATCCCTCACCGGGCCGGCGCCCGTCCTGTTTGATGCCGTTGAGACATCTTCTGACCTTATTTCACGTTTTCCTCAAGTCGGCACCACCGGCAGGCGATTGGGCCTGCGGTGGGCAGATCCCGGCGCTTAACCAGTCAGGCGATACACGTACGAGACCGGTTTCCTTTTCCCGGGGATCGACTATCCTCTGGATGTCCACGAGGCATCGCGACCAGCGAGCCGCCGCGGCGGGGGAGCCCATGAGCAGGAACGTGACTTCGCCCGTCTCGCAGCCGTCGGTCCAAGCTCCCGGTCTTTTGTCTTTTCCAGCCGCCCCGGCGCTTTTCGCCTGCACGGCTGCGCTGCTTTTGGTCGGCTGCCAGAAGCAGGAAGCGGTGGACAAGAAACTGCAGATCATGGTGCGCACCGAAACGGTGGCGATGGCCGACTATGCGCCAAGGACCTCGCTGACCGGGGTGATCGCGGCGCGTACGCTGAACAATCTGTCGTTCCGGGTCGGCGGTCGCGTCGCCGAACGGTTTGTCGATGTCGGCCAGCATGTCGATCAAGGCACGGTGCTTGCCCGGATCGATCCGCAGGAGCAGGAATCCGATTTGCGCTCGGCGCAGGCCGATCTCGACGCGGCACAGGCGCAATTGACCCAGTCCGCCGCCGCCTTCGAACGGCAGAAGACGCTGCTCGCCCAGGGTTTCACCACCAGGCGCGATTATGACGCCGCGGACCAGGCCCTGAAGATGGCACAAGGCAGCGTCGATGCCGCGCAGAGCGCTTTCTCCAACGCCCAGCAAAACCTGTCCTTCACCGAACTCAAGGCCGGTGCCGCCGGCGTGATTACCGCCCGCCAAGTCGAAACCGGCCAAGTGGTGCAAGCCGCGCAAACCGTCTTCACCGTCGCCGAGGACGGGGACCGCGACGCGGTATTCAACGTGCAGGAGACGCTGATCGCCAAGACACCGGCATCGCCTGCGGTGACGATCACGCTGTTGTCCGATCCGCAGGTCAGGGCGACGGGCAAGGTCCGCGAAATCTCGCCTGCGGTCGACCCGGCTTCGGGCTCGATCCGGGTCAAAGTCGCCATTCCCGACACGCCCGCCGGCATGCCGCTGGGGGCAGCCGTCATCGGCTCGGTAAGCGCCAAACCGGCGAAGGCGATCCTGCTGCCTTGGCAGGCGCTGACGTCCAGCGGCGGCAAGCCGGCGGTCTGGATCGTCGATCCCTCGACCAAGGCGGTGACGATGGCGCCGGTCGAAGTGCTGGCGTTCAATTCGGGCACGGTCGTGATCGCCAAGGGGCTGGACGCGGGCCAGAGCGTCGTCACCGCTGGAGGACAGCTGCTCAGCCCTGGACAGACGATCGAAATATCGGGAGCGGGCCAATGAGCCGAACGCCACGCATCCTGCTCGGCGTGCTCATGCTCGGCGCGCTGGCATCCTGCTCCAAGTCGGAGGAAAAGCCGCCAGAGATCATCCGACCGGTGCTGTCGATGGTGATCGAGCCGCGCACCACGCAAATCTTCGGTTTTGCCGGATCCGTCGAACCGCAGGTCAGCGCCGACCTGGCCTTCCGCCTGCTTGGGCGGGTCGTCTCGCGCGACGTCCAGGTCGGCGACATCGTCAGCAAGGGCACGACGATAGCGGCACTCGATCCGACCGCGCTGGAGTTGGGCCTCCAGGCGGCCAAGGCGGAACTGTCCAATGCCGAGGCGCAGCTCGCCAACGCCGCCGCCAGCGAGGAACGGCAGCGCCAGTTGCTCGCCTCGGCCAACGCCACGCAAGCTGTCTTCGATGCCGCGCAGCAGGCGCGCAAAGCTGCGGAGGCAGGTGTCGAGCGGGCCAAGGCTTCGCTTGCCAAATCGCAGGAGCAGCTCGGCTATGCCAGGCTGTTCTCTGATTTCGACGGTGTCGTCACCGCGGTGGGCGCCGAAGTTGGCCAGACGGTCTCGCCCGGCCAGACCATCGTCACCGTGGCGCGTTCGGACCTGCGCGAGGCGGTGGTCGACATTCCCGATCAATTGACCGGTGATCTTGAGGCCGGCACGCCCTTCCAGGTGATCCTGCAGTCGCTGCCGACGATCCAGACCGGGGCCAAGCTGCGCGAGATCGCACCGCAATCCGAGGGCTCGACCCGCACGCGGCGCGTCAAGCTGACGCTCACGGATCCGCCACAGGCCTTCCGGCTCGGCTCGACGGTGACGGCGACCCGCGTGACCAAGGTGGCACCGACGATCGAACTGCCGATGTCGGCGCTGTTCGAAAAGAACGGTTCCGCGAAAGTGTGGATCGTCGACCCGCAGACATCCAGCGTGAACGCACGCGACATCAAGATCGCGTCGAAGAATGGCGTTATCTTCACCGTGGCCGAAGGGCTTGACGCGGGCATGCGTGTCGTCACGGCGGGCGTCCACAGCCTGAGCGAAGGCCAGAAGGTGAAAGTGCTCGAGGGAGGCGCCTCATGAAAGGCTTCAATCTCTCCGACTGGGCGCTCAACCACCGCTCCATGGTCTGGTATTTCATGCTGGTCTTCGTCGTGGCTGGCGTGTTCTCCTACCTCAATCTCGGCCGTGAAGAAGACCCCAACTTCACCATCAAGACGATGATCATCCAGGCCAACTGGCCGGGCGCCTCGGTCAAGGAAACCGTGCAGCAGGTGACCGACCGTATCGAGAAGAAACTCGAGGAACTCGACAGCCTCGACTACACCAAGTCCGTCACCACGGCCGGCCAGACCGTCATCTTCGTCAACCTGAAGGACACCACCAAGGCACGCGATGTCGTGCCGAACTGGATTCAGGTGCGCAACATGGTCAACGACATCGGGGCGCAGTTTCCGCAGGGGGTGCAGGGACCGTTCTTCAACGACCGCTTCGGCGACGTCTATGGCAACATCTACGCCTTCACATCGGACGGGCTGACGCCGCGCCAGTTGCGCGACTATGTCGAGGACGCCAGAACAAAAATCCTGACCGTGCCCAACGCCGGCAAGGTCGACCTGGTCGGCGCCCAGGACGAGGCGATCTATCTCGAATTCTCGACCCGCCAGATCGCCGCCCTCGGCCTCAACCAGCAAGCGATCGTGGCGAGCCTGCAGGCGCAGAACGCGATTACGCCGTCCGGCGTCATTCAGTCCGGGCCGGAGCGCATCAGCGTGCGTGTCGGCGGGCAGTTCACCTCCGAGGACAGCCTGCGCGCCATCAATCTGCGCGTCAATGACCGCTTCTTCCGCCTCAGCGACGTGGCGACGATCACGCGCGGCTATGTCGATCCTCCTACGGCGCTATTCCGCTTCAACGGCCAGGACGCGATCGGGCTCGCCATCGGCATGAAACCCAACGCCAACCTGCTCGAATTCGGCGAGGCGCTGCACAAGGAGATGGACAAGGTGCTGGCCGACCTGCCGGTCGGTGTCGGCGTGCATCTGGTGGCCGACCAGCCGGTCATTGTCGAGGAGGCCGTCTCGGGCTTTACGCGCGCGCTGTTCGAGGCGGTCGCCATCGTGCTCGCGGTGTCGTTCATCAGCCTCGGCATGCGCGCCGGCTTCGTCGTGGCGCTGTCGATCCCGCTGGTGCTGGCCATCACCTTCACGGTCATGGCCTATCTCGGCATTTCGCTGCAGCGTATTTCCCTGGGTGCGCTGATCATCGCGCTCGGGCTTCTGGTCGACGACGCGATGATCGCGGTCGAGATGATGGTGGCGCGGCTGGAGGTCGGCGACAATCTGCGCAAGGCGGCGACCTATGTCTACACATCGACCGCCTTTCCGATGCTGACCGGTACGCTGGTGACGGTCGCCGGCTTCATCCCGATCGGCCTCAACAACAGCGCCGCCGGCGAATATACCTTCACCCTGTTCGTGGTCATCGCCGTTTCGCTGCTGGTGTCATGGGTCGTGGCGGTGCTGTTTGCGCCACTGCTCGGCGTCACCATCCTGCCGGCGACGATGAAAACCAAGCATCACGACCAGCCCGGCCGCTTCACCTCGCTTTTCCGGCGCGTGCTTGTCGGCTCGGTGCGCCATCACTGGCTGACCATCATCGTCACCGTGCTTTTGTTTGCCGGCTCGATCGCCGGCTTCGGGCTGGTGCAGCAGCAGTTCTTTCCGCCATCGGACCGGCCGGAGCTGATCGTCGACTGGAACCTGCCGCAGAATGCCTCGATCGCCGATACGCGCGACCAGATGGAGCGGTTCGAGCAGCGGGCGCTGGTCGGCAATCCCGACATCGACCATTTTTCGTCCTATATCGGCCAGGGCGCGGTGCGTTTCGTGCTCGCCTATGACGTGCAGCCGGCCAACCCCTATTTCGGCCAGACCGTCATCGTCACCAAGAGCATCGCGGCCCGCAACCGGGTCAAGCCGGCGCTTGAAAAACTGCTGCGCGAGGAGTTCGTCGGCACCGACGCCTTCGTCAAGCCGCTCGAACTCGGGCCCCCGGTCGGCCGCCCGGTGCAGTATCGCATCGGCGGTCCCGACATCCAGACGGTGCGCGAACTGGCGCAGCAATTCGCCGGTGTCATCTCCGCCAATCCGAAGCTAGCCGCGCCGACCTTCGACTGGAACGAGCCGCAGCGTGTGCTGAGGGTCGACGTGCTACAGGACAAGGCACGCCAGCTCGGTATCACCTCCTCCGACATCGCCAGCGCGCTGAACAGTACGGTCGGCGGCGCCACCATCACGCAGGTGCGCGACGCCACCTATCTGATCAATGTCGTGGCGCGCTCGCGTGGGTCCGAACGCGGCTCGATCGAAACGTTGCAGAACATGCAGCTGCCGACCAGTACCGGCGAGGCGATCCCGCTCGCGGCCGTCGCCAACTTCCGCTACGATCTGGAGCAGCCAACGGTGTGGCGACGCGACCGCATCCCGACCATCACCGTGCGCGCCGGACTGGTCGGCGACGTGCTGCCGGCCACCGTCGTCAACGAATTGAAGCCCTCGGTCGACGCCTTCACCGCCAACCTGCCGCCGGGCTATTCGATCGCTACCGCCGGCTCGGTCGAGGAGAGTGCCAAAAGCCAAGGACCGATCGCCGCCGTCGTGCCGTTGATGCTGTTCGTCATGGCGACGATCCTGATGGTGCAATTGCAGAGTTTCCAGCGCCTGTTCCTGGTGGTGGCGGTGGCGCCGCTCGGCCTGATCGGCGTTGTGGCGGCCCTTGTGCCGAGCGGCGCGCCGCTCGGCTTCGTCGCCATCCTCGGGGTGCTGGCGCTGATCGGCATCCTGATCCGCAACTCGGTCATCCTGATCGTGCAGATCGAGGATCTCGTCCGAGAAGGCAAGGACCGCTGGGCGGCCGTCATCGAGGCGACGGAACACAGGATGCGCCCGATCGCGCTGACGGCGGCCGCCGCCAGCCTGGCGCTGATCCCGATCGCGCGCGAAGTGTTCTGGGGCCCGATGGCCTATGCCATGATGGGCGGCATCATTGCCGGCACGGCGATTACGCTGCTGTTCCTGCCGGCGCTTTATGTGACGTGGTTCAGGATCAAGGAGCCGAAAGATCGGGAAGACCCACCCGTGGAGAGCGGCGAACCGGTGCAAGCTCAGACTTAAGGCTTTGCCGGATCAGTTATTGTCGTTGGAGGGTGTTGGCGCGACTTGGCGCGTTGCCATGGTGCCGATTTTGAGCTGCGCCAGGCATGCCAACCCTCTGGTAAGTCGGCCAATTCCAGGATGCTTTCATCCCGCCGCAAAACATTTTGCAAGCTGACGATCATAATTTCGCCTTCGCCAACAAGTCCAGTTTCGCTGTTGTGGAATTGCCAACTACCGTCGTCATCGTCATGCACAACGTACGCAATCCAATCACCGCGGGTGACTATGCCTCTGTCCAAAAACACCGCGACATTGGGTGGATCTGCAAACTTCCATTCCTCCATGGGAATTCCCTGAACCAGTGGTCATGTGGCAAAGATTTCAACCGGTTCTCACAAACCCGTCGCTGGCCCGCAACAGATTGCGCGTATAATCCTTGGTCACGCGGCGTTCGACAAGGTCTGCCGCCGCCAGATTCTCCACCGCCTCGCCGCTTTGCATCACCATCAGCCGCTCGCACATATGGGTGATGATGGCGAGGTCGTGGCTGACCATCAGGAAGGTCAGCTTGCGCCGCTTGCGTACCTCTTCCAACAGGTTGAGCACTTCCGCCTGCACCGAGGCATCGAGCGCCGAGGTCGGCTCGTCGAGCAGCAGGATCGAAGGTTCGAGGATCAGGGCACGGGCAATCGCCACGCGCTGGCGCTGGCCCCCCGATAGTTGGTGCGAATAGCGGAAGCGAAAGCCGTTTCCCAGCCCGACCTCGTCGAGCGCCCGCTGGATGCGCTTTTCGCCATCGGCGAAGCCGTGGATGGCAAGCGGCTCCTGCAGCAGGCGGTCGACGGTCTGGCGCGGGTGCAGCGAGCCGTACGGATCCTGGAAGACCATCTGCACTTCGCGGTAGAAGGCCTTGTCGCGGCGTGGCCCGAGCGTCTTGCCGTTGACGGCGATGCTGCCCGATGCGACCGGCGCAAGGCCGGCGATGGCCCGAAGCAGCGTCGATTTGCCGGAGCCGGATTCACCGACCAGGCCAAAGGATTCACCCGGCTGCACGTCGAGGCTGACGCCCTTCAGTGCGCGAAAACGGTCGAAGATCACTTCCAGCCTGTCGACGGCAATCGCAGAAGTCATGCCGCCCACTCCGGCTTGCGGTCGAGCACCGGCAGCGGGTGGCGGTCGGCACCGATCTTGGGCATGCAATTGAGCAAGCCGCGCGTGTAGGGATGCTGGGCATGGCCGAGTTCGGACGCCTTGAGCTGCTCGACCACCTTGCCGGCATACATGACGATGACGCGGTCGCAGAAGGATGAGACCAGGCGCAGATCGTGCGAGATGAAGATCAGCCCCATGCCGCGCTCACTGACCAGCCGGTCGAGAATGCCGAGCACATCAAGCTGCACGGTGACGTCGAGCGCCGAGGTCGGCTCGTCGGCGATCATCATTTCCGGACCGGCGATCAGCATCATGGCGATCATGGCGCGCTGGCCCATGCCGCCGGACACTTCATGCGGATGCAGGTTGAAGACGCGAGAGGGATCACGGATCTGCACCGCCTCCAGCATGGCCAATGCGCGGTCGCGCGCCTCGGCCTTGCCGACCTTTTCATGCGTGCGCAGCGTTTCGACGATCTGGCGGCCGATGCTCATCACCGGGTCGAGCGAGTATTTCGGATCCTGCAGGATCATGGCGATGCGCTTGCCGCGCAGCGCCCGGCGTTCGCGCGGCGAGACGCTGAGCAGGTCGATGCCGTCGAAGGCGAGCTTGTTGGCCGATATCCGCGCCTGCGGCGGCGTCAGGCCCATGATGGCGCGGCCGGTCTGCGATTTGCCGGAGCCGGATTCTCCGACGATGCCGAGCCGTTCGCGGCCGAGCGAGAAGGAGACGCCGCGAACCGCCTCGATCAGCCCGGTGCGGGTCGGGAAGGTGACGCGCAAATCGTCGACCTCGAGCAGCGTCTTCGTTTCCCTGCTCATTGGTCACCACTGCGGGGATCGAGCGCGTCGCGCAGGCCGTCGCCGAGCAGGTTGAAGCCGAGGCTGACGATGAGGATGGCGAAGCCCGGCGCACCGGCCACCCACCACTGGTCGAGCACGAAGCGGCGCCCCGACGCGATCATCGTGCCCCATTCCGGCAGCGGCGGTTGCGCGCCGAGGCCGAGGAAACCGAGCCCGGCGGCGGTCAGGATGATGCCGGCCATGTCGAGCGTCACCCTGACGATCAGGGACGAAATGCAAAGCGGCATGATATGGCGCAGCACGATGCGGAAGGGCGAGGCGCCCATCAGCTGCACCGCCTTGATGTAATCGGAATTGCGCACCGTCAGCGTCTCTGCCCGCGCGATGCGGGCGTAGGGCGGCCATGAGGTGATGGCGATGGCCAGCACCGCATTCTCGATGCCGGGGCCAAGTGCTGCAACAAACGCCAGCGCCAGGATCAGCTTGGGAAAGGCGAGAAAGATGTCGGTGATGCGCATCAGGATGGCATCGGTCCAGCCGCCGGCATAGCCGGCCACCGTGCCGACCAGAAGGCCGATCGGTGCCGCGATGATGGCGACCAGGATGACCACATAAAGGGTCCAGCGCGAGCCGTAGAGGATGCGCGACAGGATATCGCGGCCGAGATCGTCGGTGCCAAACCAGTGCTCGGTGCTCGGCGCCAGCAGGCGCGCGTTCTTCAGGTCGCCGAATGTCGGAGAATAAGGCGCCAGCACACCGGCAAGGGCGGCAACGATCAGCAAGGCAATGATAATGAGCAGGCCGAGAAAGGCCAGCCGGTTGGCGGAAAAGCGCCGCCACGCCACATAGGCGCGGCCGAGCCTCGCCTGGGTGCGCGAGGCCGGCCGCTCGCTGAGCAGCCAGTCGCGACGAGAGAGAGGACGGGCGTCGGAGGCGGTCATGATGATGCCTCTTGGAGCTGTCGACCCCCACTCCGGCCTGCTTCGCAGACCACCTCTCCCCCGCTCGACGGGGGAGAGGAAAGGCGCGAAGCGTGCGGCCGGCTTTTCCTCTCCCCCGGGCAGGGGTGTTTGGACCGGAGACATCGCGAACAGGTGTGCGAGGACATCGCGAACAGTTTTGTCACTTATCGTCTGCAGAGGNTTCTGGACCTTGCGAACGATGGCGTCTTGTGGGTAGTCGAAAGCTTCGACGGCCTCGCAGAAGGATCGCGGCGAGGGTGTGTATCTGTCGAGGGGGACGCAACCCTTGAGGCCATCGTGAGGTCTTTCGGTGTTGTAGAGGTCGCGCCAGGCATCGAAGGCTTTCTGCGCGCGATCGAGATTTTCGAAAGCAGGTCCGGCCATCGCTTCGGCCTTGAGCGAGCGGTGGAAGCGCTCTTCCTTGCCCAGCGTCTGCGGATGCAGAGGCCTGGAATGGGAGACGGCGACGCCGTGCTCGATCAGCCAGACGGTGAAGCGTGTGAAGTTGCTTCGTCCGCCATCTCCCCACGGTGGGCCGTTGTCGAAAGCCATGCGCTGCGGCAGTCCATAGCGGCGAAAGGCGACAATCAGGTGGGCTTTGACCGTTTCGCCGGTCTCGTTGATGCAAGCCTGCAGCACGACGGAGAAGCGCGAATGGTCGTCGAGCGCGGTCAGCGGATGCAGCCGGCCGCCCTGCCGCAATGCGACATGGCCCTTGAAGTCCATCTGCCACAGATCGTTGGGGGCGGCATGCTCGAAGCGCCCGAACGGCTTGGCTCCACCCCCGAGCAAACCCAGCTCGACGCCATTGCGGTGCAGGATCCCGGTCACCGTGGAAGGTGCAGGCGAACCGGTTCCCTCGCGTTGCAGGACCTTGGAGATCTTGCGTCCGCCCCAGGCCGGGTCCGCCCGGCGCATGCCAAGAACCGCCGCCTCGACTGCATCCGGGCTGCGCGCCGGGCTCGTCGCTGGACGGCGCGATTGCTCCGCAAGCCCGGCTTCGCCATAGGCGCGATACCGCGCGATCAACTTGTGACCACAGGTTCGGCCAATCCCGAAACGACGACAAAGCGCACTGACATNAAACCCAGCTCGACGCCATTGCGGTGCAGGATCCCGGTCACCGTGGAAGGTGCAGGCGAACCGGTTCCCTCGCGCTGCAGGACCTTGGAGATCTTGCGTCCGCCCCAGGCCGGGTGCGCCCGGCGCATGCCAAGAACCGCCGCCTCGACTGCATCCGGGCTGCGCGCCGGGCTCGTCGCTGGACGGCGCGATTGCTCCGCAAGCCCGGCCTCGCCATGGGCGCGATACCGCGCGATCAACTTGTGACCACAGGTTCGGCCAATCCCGAAACGACGACAAAGCGCACTGACATTGCTGCCATCCTGCACCGCAAGACGCACAAACTCCAACTTCCCATCCATCACGCTGGTGTTCCCAAATGGCATCGCGAACCTCCCGGCGCAAAGCACGCCAAACTGTTCGCGATGTCCTCGCACACCTGTTCGCGATGTCTCCGGTCCAAACAGGGGGGAGATTGGATGTCGCGAATCCCTTCGCCAATCGCCAACGTTGCAGGAAGAGCCTTGGCGGCGAAGCTGCCGATCTCCCCCCTTGCGGGCCTGTTGCAAAATTGTGTGGATGTGATTCCCTGTTTTTGAAACGGGGATCTTGCGATGACGACGAAGCCGAGCGGTCAGTTCAGTTTTGTGGAGGCTCTGCTGCCGCAGGGTCTTGGTCNTCTTTCCCTACACGACGCTCTTCCGATCTCCCGGCGCAAAGCACGCCAAACTGTTCGCGATGTCCTCGCACACCTGTTCGCGATGTCTCCGGTCCAAACAAGGGGGAGAGGTGACCCGAAGGGCTGGAGTGGGGGTGATTGGCCGCAGCTAGAGCAATTCCAGGAAAAGTGTGAAACGGTTTTCCGTCCGGAATTGCGTAAAAACAAGGAGTTGGAGCGGGTCGCCGTTTCCGTGAAACGGTGAACTGCTCTAGGCCCGAAAGTGGAATACCTCTGCTCATTGAACCTTCGTCCTCGGATCGAGCACCCGATACAGAAGGTCGGAGAGGAGATTGATGGCGATGAACACCGAGCCGATGACTATGGTGCCGCCGAGCACCGCATTCATGTCGGCGTTCTGCAGCGAGTTGGTTATGTAGAGGCCGATGCCCGGCCATGAGAAGACGGTCTCGGTCAGCACCGANTGAACACCGAACCGATGACGATGGTGCCGCCGAGCACGGCGTTCATGTCGGCGTTCTGCAGCGAATTGGTGATGTAGAGGCCGATGCCGGGCCAGGAGAACACCGTCTCGGTCAGCACCGAACCTTCGAGCAGCCCGGCATAGGAGAGCGCGATCACCGTCACCATCGGCACCGCCGCATTGCGCAGCGCGTGGCCCCAGATGATGCGGGTTTCCGACAGGCCCTTGGCGCGCGCCGCGACGATATATTCCTGCGACAATTCGTTGAGCATGAACGAGCGCGTCATGCGGCTGATATAGGCGAGCGAGAAATAGCCGAGCAGCGAGGCCGGCAGGATGATGTGGCGGAAGGCGTCGTAAAAAACGTCCCACTGCCCCTGCATCGCAGAGTCGAGGAGATAGAAGCCAGTGATCGGCGTAAAGGTGTATTCGTAGACGATGTCGAGCCGCGCGGGGAAGGCAACCCATTGCAGCTTGGCGTAAAACAGCACCAGCGCCAGCAGTCCCAGCCAGAAGATCGGCACGGAATAGCCGATCAGGCCGATGATACGCACGATCTGATCGATGAAACTGCCGCGCCTGACCGCGGCCAGCACGCCAAGCGGTACGCCGAACAGCGCGCCGATCAGCGTCCCCAGCGTCGCCAGTTCCGTCGTGGCCGGAAGCGCCCGGCGAATGTCGGTCATGACAGGATTGGTGGTCAGCACAGAGACACCGAAATTGCCGTTCAGGGCATTTTTCACATAGATGTAGAACTGCTCGACCAGCGGCAAATCGAGGCCCATCTCGCGGCGCGTGCGCTCGACGACATTGGCCGGCGCCCGGTCGCCGAGCACCGCCAGCACCGGGTCGATCGGGATGACGCGACCGATGAAGAAGGTGACCGCGAGCAGACCAAGATAGGTCGTGATCGCGATGACCAGGAAACGGCCAAGCGATGATGCAATAGCGACGGCACGGGCGCTGCCGCGCCCCGCCGCCACTTCCTTTTCAACCGTGCTCATGCGGCGTGTCCGCGAGCACTATTCCTTGGACACCGGCCCGACGAAATTGCTGTCGAAGCTCGGGCCGAGGGCAAAGCCCTTGAGGTTCTTGCGCAGGCCGGCCACTTCCAGCTGCTGGTGGATGACGACGAAGGGGCTGGTGTCCAGGATCTTCTTCTCGAGATCCTTGTACATGTCAGCGCGCTTGCCGGCGTCCTTCTCGAGCAGCGCTGCTTCCGTCTCCTTGGTCAGGTCCGGAATGTCCCAGGCGTTGCGCCAGGCCAGCGTCTTGGACTTACCCGCATCCGAGTTGTCCGGATTCGAGGCAAAGGTCTGGGCGTTGGAATTCGGGTCGAAATAATCCTGGCCCCACTGGCCGATATAGATGTCGTGGTTGCGGGCGCGGTACTTGGTCAGCGTCTGCTTGCCGTCGCCCGGGATGATCTCGAGCTTGATGCCGGCCTGTCCGAGCGTCTGCTGGATCGATTCCGCCATGCCGGTCGTCGGCTGACCGGTGCGTACGTCCATGGTTACGCTGAAGCCGTCGGGCAGACCGGCCTTGGCCAGCAATTCCTTGGCCTTGGCGACATCGAACTTGAACGGATTCTCATCCAATTCGCCGAGCACACCCTTCGGCAGGAAGGTCTGGTGTATTTCGCCGATGCCCTTGAGGATCGTCGAGCTCAGCGCATCGTAGTCGACCAGGTATTTGAAGGCTTGGCGGACCTCGGGCTTGGCGAGGTTGGCATTCTTCTGGTTGAGGCTGATGTAATAGACCGTGCCCTTCGGCGCGCTGGTCGAGGTGAGATCGGCGTTCTTGGCGATAGCGTCGAGGTCGTTCGGCTCGAGATTGCGGGCAACGTCGATGTCGCCGGCCTCGAGCGCCAGGCGCTGGCCCGAGCTTTCCTTCATATTGCGGTAGATGACGCGGGCAAGCTTGGCCTTCTCGCCGTAGTAATTATCGTTGCGCTCGAGAACGACCACCTCATTGGCCCGCCATTCACGCAACTTGAAGACGCCGGAGCCGGCATAGCCGGTCTTCAGCCAGGCATTGCCGAAATCATTGTCCCATTTGTAGTCGGCGCTCGGCGTCACCGCAGCGACATGTTCCTTGACCAGCTTGGCGTCGACCACCGATGCAACCGTTGCCGACAGGCAGTTCAGGACGAAGCTCGGCGCATAGGCCTTGTCGACGGTGAACTGGAAGGTGGTCTCGTCGACCGCCTTGGCCTTCTCGGCGACGTTGTCGCCGCTGATGCCGAATTGGCCGATGATGAAGGCCGGGCTCTTGTCGAGCTTGACGGCGCGTTCGAACGACCAGGCGACGTCGGCCGCGGTGATCGGATTGCCGGAAGCGAATTTCAGGCCGGGCTTGAGCTTGAATGTGTAGGTCAGGCCGTCATCGGAGACGGTCCAGCTTTCGGCAAGGTCTCCCTTGACCTTGGAGGTGTCGCTGAGGTCGAGACGGACAAGCAGATCATACGTGTTGCCGGTGACCTCGGCGGTCGACAGCTCGAACGCCTCGCCCGGATCCATGGAGATGATGTCGTCGATCGCGAAACCTTCGACCAGCGTGTCGGCGGGCGTGACCGCACCGGCGGGCGCGCCGGCCAGAAGGAGCGCGGACATGGCTGCACCCGCCAGCAGGAAGCGAGAGCGTAGAGCAAACTTTTCCATCATCATCGTGATTGTTCCCTGTTTTGTTGTTTGTTGACCTGAGTTCCCGGCTCAGGGTTGTGCAATTCTTTTCGGGCCTGGAGAAGGCCCCACTGATCTCTTACCGTTGCGGTTTTTGTCCAGTTGGTCAACACCATATCCGGCAGCCTCGTGGCGGGCAACGAGCATTTATACGATGGCTCAATGGGCCAGAAAGGCCGGGTGGGATGTCGACGCATAGGCCAGCCAATCGAGGCTGCCGATCGAGGACAATCTGGCGTATGTCGCGGCTATCTCAGCGCCGCGACCAGGCTGGTGTCAGGGAAGCAGGTGGCGGCGCGGCCGTTCTTGGCTTGCCAAATGCCGATCGAACGGCGGGTCTTGAAGCCGGGCAGGCCATCGGCGCTGCCGACATCATAGCCCTTGGCTTCCAGCGCGCGTTGCAGAGCGGCTATGTCCGAACGGTGGAGCCCGCCGACCGCGCCCCAGCTGCCGGCAAAATTCGAATCGCCATGGGCGATGCGATCGGCGCCATGGCCGATGAACAGCGCGTAGAGGTCGCTGGTGTTATACTGCTTCAGCACGTAGAAATTGGGCGTGGCGATAAAGGCCGGGCCGCTGCGCCCTGCCGGCATCAGCAGGAAGCCTTCGGCCTTCAGCTCACTCGCGGGAAACGGTTTGCCGCCGACGCGCCTGATGCCCATATCAGCCCATTCGGAGATTTTCTTGCCCTGGTCCGGGCCTTCCAACGAACAGGAAACGCTTTCCGGCACCATCACCTCGAAACCCCAGCCACGGCCCTTTACCCAGCCATAGTGGACGAGATAATTGGCGATCGAGGCCAGCACGTCCGGCGTCGAGTTCCAGATGTCGGCGCGGCCGTCGCCGTCGAAATCGACGGCATGTTTCAGGAACGAGGTCGGCATGAATTGCGGCTGGCCGAGCGCTCCGGCCCAGGACGATTTCATCGCCCCGACCGGAGCCAGGCCGCGCTCGACGATCTCGAGTGCCGCAAGCAGTTCGGTGCGGAAGAAATCCTTCCTGGTCGACATGAACGCCTTGGTGCCCAGCACTTCGAAGGCGTCGTAGGGCATCTTCGCCGCGCCGAATCCGGTCTCGCGGCCCCAGATCGCCAGCAGCACTTCGCCCGGCACGCCGTAGCGCTTTTCGATTGATGCAAGTGTCCTGGCATTGGTGGCTTCGCGCGCCCGGCCGCCCGCCGTCACCGCGCGAACCGTCTTCTCGGCGAAATAGGCGCCGGGTGAGCCGAATTCGGCCTGGTGCTGTTTTTGGGGCGTGGTCGCCTTCTCGCCCGGCTTGACCAGGTCCGGCAGCTTCAGATTGGGCTTGATGCCGTCGAAGGCAGCATCGAAGGTGGTTTTGGAAATGCCATTCGCCCTTGCTTGCGGCCAGAGGTCGTTCCGCAGCCAGGTGCGGAACTGGTCGTCGATCTTTGCGGCGGAGGCGGGGGTGGAAAGGAGGACCGCGAGAAGAACTGCAAAAAAGGAAAACAGAGCCAATCTGAGAGGTTTGCGTTCCTTCACACCCCCCTCTGTCCTGCCGGACATCTCCCCCGCAAGCGGGGAGATTGGCCGCTTCATCGGCGGCGCTCTTGTTGCAATGTCGGCGATTTGCGAAAACAAAGATGACATCCGATCTCCCCCCTTGCGGGCCCGTTGCGTTATTAAGTTATAGGGGCAAGGAGGGAGGGTCAGGCCAATGTGGGGTGCCTTGCGGCTCGGGTTTGAGGCCGGATTGGCTGGGGTTTGACGGGTTCGGCGGATTTCGGGCGCAATGCGACCCTGTATTAGGTCGCCAGCGTCACCCAGCGGCGCATGTTGAAGGCCATGGCGGCGATGAGGATCTGTCCTGCCGCCTTGGCCAAGCCGCGGTAGCGGATGGCGCAAAGCCGCATGCGGTTCTTCAAGGTGGCAAAGGTCGTCTCGACGGCGAAGCGTTGCCGCGCAATGAGCCGGTTGAAATGCTTCAGGCGCGCTGGCAGATGCGGATGATGCTTGTTGGCGCGCCGCATCAGTCTTGGCTTGATCCCGCGCTCCCTCAGCAATACCTGGCGCGCCTTGGTGTGATAGGCCGCATCCGCCAGCACTGCGCCTTCGTCGCCACAGATCAGATGATCTGCCTCGACCGTGTCGTTGACGTTGGCCGCTGTCGTTCTCACCCGGCGGATCAGGCCAGAGCCCTGGTCGACACCGACATGGGCCTTGTAGCCATAGGAGGAGCCAGGCTTGCCCTGCCGGCGTGTAAAGCCGGCATCGGGATCGCCAGCCTCGCCGGCCTCGTGCGCCGTTCCACTGGGTGGCCGTGCCGCCGCCGTCTCGATCACCGTGGCATCGAGCATCGTACCGCGCCGCAGGATCAGCCCGGCCTTGTCCAACTGACGGTCCAGTTCGCCAAACAGCTTCTCCAGAAGCCCCGCCTCGACGAGACGATTGCGAAAGCGGTTGAGCGTGGTGTGGTCGGGCACCGTCTCTTCGAGCGTCAGCCCAACGAAGCGGCGGAACGACAGCCGATCGGCGAGCGCCTCCTCCAGTTCGCTGTCCGACAGTCCATACAAGGACTGCAGCAGAAGCGCCTTGAACATCACCAACGAATTGTAGGCAGGCCGGCCTGGTCCGGCCGGCGAGCGCAGCCGTGCCAGGATCTTCTCGAAGCGATACCACTTCACCAGCAACGACAACCGGTCCAGGCGACCGCTCCGACCAAGACCCTGCGGCAGCAGAGCCTCCACAAAACTGAACTGACCGCTCGGCTTCGTCGTCATCGCAAGATCCCTGTTTCAAAAACAGGGAATCACATCCACACAATTTTGCAACAGGCCCCTTTGCGGGGGAGATGTCCGGCAGGACAGAGGGGGGTGTTTGGCACCAGCCTCGACGGATGCGCAACAATCATGATCCGCACCCTCTCCCGTAACTTTGTCAAAACGCCGTCCGCGAGCGCAGCGCCGCGGCCAGCGTGCCCTCGTCGAGATAGTCGAGTTCGCCGCCGACAGGCACGCCATGCGCCAGTCGTGTCACCTTGATATCGAAGCCGGACAGCTGATCGGTGAGGTAATGCGCGGTCGTCTGGCCCTCCACTGTAGCATTGACGGCGAGGATGATCTCCTTGACCTCGCCACCGGCGACGCGGTCGACCAGCGAGCGCATGTTGAGTTGCTCGGGGCCGATGCCGTCGAGCGGGGACAGCGTGCCGCCGAGAACGTGGTAACGCACATTCATCGCCGCCGCGCGCTCCAGCGCCCACAGGTCGGAGACGTCCTCGACGACAATGATGGTGCCGGCATCGCGGCGCGGATCGGTGCAGATCATGCAAGGGTCCGATGTATCGACATTGCCGCAGGTCGAGCAGATGCGCACCTTGTCGGCCGCCTCGGCCATGGCGGCGGCCAGCGGCGACAAAAGCTGCTCCTTCTTCTTGATCAGATGAAGGGCGGCACGCCTGGCCGAACGGGGACCCAGCCCCGGCACCTTGGCCAGGAGCTGGATCAGACGTTCGATCTCGGGACCGGCGATTCGCTTCGACATCGCTCTGATCTAGGATTTTTCAGAGCGCTTTGGAACATCCCGCATCCGCATGACCCGCCATATTGGCTTGGTGGACCATTGGGCAGACCATGGAACGCAGATCAGTTGGCTTCGAGCGGCCGGCCCTGGCTGACGATCATCGCGCCGACAGCGTCGGTGTTCTCAGGCGTCGACTGGAAACCCATAGACGCCTCTTGCGGCGCTTCCTCGACCGAGGAGATGACCCTCGTCCTTGTGTTCAAGGTTCCGCCAAAACGGGCGGCATCCGGTTCCTCCATCGGCTCCTGCATCGCCACCACCGTCGGCTCCGCCGAGACACGCGCAGATTTCGCGGCCGGCGCGGCGGCCGCGGTCATATAGGTCTGTTGGGCAGGAGCGGACCGGACGGTGGCCGGCTTGGCCGGACGCACCGGCTCGGCGGACGCGACCATCGTCACCGGCTCCGCTGGCTTCTGCGGCGCCGCCGAGGCAATGGCGACCTGCGGCTCGTCCGGCAGCGGNCCATGGTCGTGGATTCATCCGGCAGCGGCTGCCAGTTGCGGCCGCGCTTCTCGTAAAAGGCATTGCCGCCGGCAACCATGGTGTAGTGCATGTTCTTGTAGGGGAAGCGTAGGCCGGCGGTGTGGAAGAACATGGTGTTCTTGAGCTTGGACTTGCGCTCCCCCTTGAGCACGGCATCGGCGGCTTCCTCGACATCGGGCATTGCGCGTGAATTCATCGGCCTTGTCATGACGCCGGGGGCAAACTGCCCGCGCTCGCCCACCACCGCGCAGATGGTGCTGCCGTGCTTGCCGGAGCGCAGCCGGTTCATCACCACCGTGCCGACCGCGATCATGCCGTCGCGGCTCGAGCGGTTGGATTCAAAGAACATCGCCCGTTCCAGGCATTCCTTGTCCTTCGGCGTATGGCTGTAGGACCGGGAGCTCAGGAAACTCGGCGTGATGGCGTCGGTCAGGCTGGCGACGGACATGCCGTGTGAAGTGGTCTGGCTGCAGGCAGCCAAAAACAGGGGTGAAATGACGGCGCCGAGCAACAGCGGCGTCTTCCATCGCGTGGAAATCAACAGGTAACCCTCTCACTTCGTGCCCGCCCCCAGGCTGCGGCAAGAATGAGACACTTTCGGGCAAAATGATGGCCAAAACGTTATTAACAACCCACTGTTGCCAAATTGGCACAATTTCGTGGCTTTCCAGATAGATCGGGCCATCATTTCATAAAAGCGATGACCGCCCTCTCTTTGTTTCGCCGCAATTGCCCCAGGGAAAGCGCTAGCGCTTTTTCCAGGGAAAACCGCGTCACGTTTTTCCTGGAACCGGTCTATCGCCCGGCCGCAACCGCGGCCGGCTGGCCAGGCTCAAGCTCCTCGACCTTCTCCGAAAACAGGCCGCGCCGGAGGAACAGCGTCCGCGCGTCCCTGGCCGTCGGCGCGATCTTTGCCGGCCAGTCGCTTTCGATGAACTCGGACCTGGTGAAGTCCGGATTTGTCTCGCTGGCCGCTTCCAGGAATTCAGCGATCTCCAGCACGATGGCGCGCTCGTCCTTCGAAAGCGCCGACGTGCCGGCTTCGATCGACGGGCGATGGACGAAATCCTCGAACAGATTGAAGTAGCCCTTGATGCCGACGAGATCGACGCCGCCGTCGCAGTCAGCCAGGATTTCCAGGATCTCGTAGAGCCTGTTGCGGATACGCTGCTCGATCAATCTTTCGGAGAGCTCTTCGGTCATGTTGATCATGGGGCGCGCGCCGAATGCTAGAAGGGCAATTTCATTCCCGGCGGGATCGGCAGACCGGCGGTCAGCGCCTTGGTCTTTTCCTGCATGATCTGCTCGACCTTGGTCTTGGCGTCATTGTGGGCGGCCAGCACGAGGTCTTCCAGGATCTCGACATCATCCTCCTTGAACAAGGACGGATCGATCTTCAACGACTTCATCTCGAATTTTCCGGTCAGCGTCACGTTGACCAGGCCACCGCCGGCCTGGCCGGACGCTTCCAGCGTGGCGATCTCATCCTGCATGGCCTGGAACTTGGCCTGCATTTCCTTCGCCTTGCCCATCAGGCCGAGAAGATCTTTCATGGTCGGGTCCTTTTCGGATTCGTGGCTGGATCAGGTTTCGTCGTCGTCAGCCGGCGGCTCGACCGGCACTTCGGCCTCGGCCGTTTCGGCTTCCGGCGCGTCTGGAATGCGCACGTCGATGATCTTGGCGCCGGGAAAGCGCGCCAGAATGGCGGCCACCGTCGGGTCGCTCTTGGCATCGAGGAAGGCGTTCTCGCGCTTGGCCGATTCCATCTCGGCGAGAGTCTGGCCCCCCTCTTCCTTCGACAGCGAGACGAGCCAGCTGCGGCCGGTCCAGGCGCGCAACTTTGTCGTCAGGTCGTTGAGCAGCATCTTGGGCGCGTCGCTGGTCAGGCCGACGTCGATCCGGCCGGGCTCGATGCGCACGAGGCGGATATAGCTCTTGACCTGCACCTTGAAGGCGATGTCACGCTGCGCGTCGGCCAGGGCAATGATGTCGGCCAGCGATTTCAGCGGCGCCGGTTGCGTCTCCACGACCGGTTCCGGAGGAGCAACGAAGGCAACGGGGGCGGGCGTGGTCTCCACAAGCCGCATGGTCTGTGCGCCGCCCGACCCGGCAGGCATGCGCGTCTGCGCCACCGCGCTGGCGGCGCCGCCATTGCCGGAACTTGCAGGCGCGCCATTCGGGCGCGGCGCGCCATTTTGCACCGGCGCTGCGCCCTCAAGCGATCTCAACGCCTCATCCAGCGTCGGCAGGTCGGCGGCGTGCGCCAGCCGGATCAGCACCATTTCGGCGGCACTCACCGGCCGGTTGGAAGACTGCACCTCGGGAATGCCCTTAAGCAGCATCTGCCATGTCCGCGACAGCACCCGGACCGACAGCGTCCTGGCGAAATCCGCGCCGCGCTGCCGCTCGTCCTCGGATAGCGAGGCATCCTCGATGGCCGTCGGCACGAAACGCAGCCGGGTGACGAGGTGGTTGAACTCGGCAAGATCGGTCAGCACGGCGGCCGGATCGGCGCCGGTGTCATACTGCGCGCGGAATTCGCCAAGGGCTGCCGCCACATCGCCCTTCATCACATGTTCGAACAGGTCGACGATGCGGGCACGGTCGGCGAGCCCCAGCATCGCCCGAACCGCATCGGCGCTGACCGAGCCGGCGCCATGGGCAATCGCCTGATCGAGGATGGAGAGCGAATCACGGGCCGAGCCTTCGGCGGCGCGGGCGATCATCGCCAGCGCATCGTCGTCGACCGAAATGCCTTCCTTGGCCGATATCGAGGACAGATGCGCGACCAGCGCGCCGGCGTCGATGCGCCTCAGGTCAAAGCGCTGGCAGCGCGACAGGACGGTGATCGGAACCTTGCGGATTTCGGTGGTGGCGAAGATGAATTTGACGTGCGGCGGCGGCTCTTCCAGCGTCTTCAGCAGGCCGTTGAAGGCCTGCGTCGACAGCATGTGCACTTCGTCGATGATGTAGACCTTGTAGCGGGCTGAGACCGGCGCGTAGCGCACGCGCTCGATGATGTCCCTGATGTCGTCGATGCCGGTGTGCGAGGCGGCATCCATCTCGATGACGTCGACATGGCGGCCTTCCATGATCGCCTGGCAATGCTCGCCGAGCACGGCAAGGTCGACCGACGGCTGGTCGATATCAGCGGTTTTATAGTTCAGGGCGCGCGCGAGTATGCGCGCCGTCGTGGTCTTGCCGACGCCGCGCACGCCGGTCAGCATCCAGGCCTGGGCGATGCGGCCGGTGGCAAAGGCATTGGTGAGGGTGCGCACCGTCGGCTCCTGGCCGACCAGTTCGGAGAAGTTCGAAGGACGGTATTTGCGCGCCAGCACGCGATAGGCGGCGGCCTTGCCTATCTCCAGGCTTTTTGGTCCCGAATTTCCGGCTTCGCTCATTCGCCCGTAAAGCTCCAAATGGCCGCGCCCGAAGGCGGCCGATTCCTGCGCATAGTCTCGCCCGCGCTGCAATGCGTCGTCAATGTCGCGAGAGGGGCCAATGAGGTGGGAGGCTGGAACAATGACCCGTTCCGGGCTCGTTAGGGCTGCTTCCTTCCGGACCTGACCCGGTTGGCGAGTGGATCGTCCACCACCAACCTCCCGCTTTCCATATCGGCAATTGTGCGACGAAATGCAAGTGCGCCGGAGAAATCGTAAAAATATGGAATTGGCGCACCAAACCGTGAGGGCGCAATGATTCGCTTGCAGCCCTCTTGCCGCCGCTCTAGCGTTCTTGCGTTTGAGGAAACCAAGAAAAGCAAGGGAAACGCCGATGCTGCCGGGCCTGAAGGCCGGATTCACGCTGGACGCCCGGCTGGAGGCGGACAGCGAGCAGTTGATGTGGCTTGGGCTGTGCGAACTGCGCGTGATGAACGACCGGCGCTGGCCATGGCTGCTCCTGGTGCCGCAGCGGCCGGGCGCGGAGGAAATCCACGACATGACGCCGCTCGACCAGGCGATGCTGACCTTCGAGACCAATATGGTGGCACAGGCGCTGAAGAAAGCGACCGGCTGCACCAAGATCAACACCGGCGCGCTCGGCAACATCGTGCGCCAGCTGCACATTCATGTTATCGCGCGTTCGGAAGGCGATCCTGGCTGGCCAGGCCCGGTTTGGGGACACGGCCTGCGTGAGCCCTATCAACGTTCCGATCTGCGGCGGTTTGCCGAAACGATCAAGGCGGCGCTATAAGCGTTCCCCGTGTCCATCCTGCAACGTACCCAGAGTCTCCATGAGCTTCCGCCTGTTTGACGCGCCTTTGCGCGAGCCGAGCCAGTTCGTCGGCTTTGCCGGCAACACCATCGACCGGCAATCCGAGAACCGCGCCGACGATTCCGTCGACAAGGCGCTCGCCGACCCGGCGACACGGCTGCTCCTGATGAATGGCGGACGGCTCTATCTGAAGCTCGGGGATGGCAGTGGCCTCGACCCCTGGTTCGGCGCTGCCGAGAGCGAGCCCTTCAAGATTTCCCTGGCGCAAGGCATCCTGCTCGGTTTTTCCGAACAGGGACCGGTGCTGGCGGTGCCGGCCGGCGTCGAGGCCGAGCAATTGCCGGAAACCATCAAGGCCATCGACTATCGTTCGGTCTATATGCAAGGGCTGATCGATGAGGCGGCTGCCGGCGCGATGGCGCAAGGGGCGGCCCTGCTTGCCTGGCATGCCAGCCATCGTTTCTGCAGCAAATGCGGTACCGAATCGCAGATGCGGGCCGGCGGCTACAAGCGGCATTGCCCGAATTGCGGTACCGAACATTTTCCACGCACAGACCCGGTGGCGATCATGCTGACAGCGACACGGGAGAAGTGCCTGCTCGGGCGCGGCCGGCATTTCGCGCCGGGCATGTACTCGGCCCTTGCCGGGTTCATCGAGCCGGGCGAGACGATCGAAGCGGCGGTGCGACGCGAGACGCTGGAGGAGGCCGGCATCCGGCTCGGCCGCGTCGTCTACCACGCCAGCCAGCCCTGGCCGTTTCCCTATTCGCTGATGATCGGCTGCTTCGGCGAGCCGCTCAACGACGATATCCAGGCCGACCTCAACGAGTTGGAGGACTGCCGCTGGTTTGCCCGCGACGAGGTGCGTTTGATGCTGACCAGGGAGCATCCCGGCAATCTGATCACGCCACCGAAAGGCGCCATTGCGCATCACCTCATCCGCGCCTGGGTCGATTCGGAATGATGGCAGCGAACACTGAAAGACATTGCAGGAGCAGGACATGATCCGTCACACCGTCGTTTTCACGCTGAAGCATCCGCCGCATTCGCTGGAGGAAAAGAGGTTCCTCGTCGACGCCAAGAAAATCCTCACAGCGATCAGGGGCGTCACGCATTTCGAGCAATTGCGGCAGATCAGCCCCAAGAACGACTATCATTTCGGCTTCTCGATGGAGTTCGCCGACCAGGCTGCCTATAACAGGTACAACGACCATCCAGACCATGTCGCCTTCGTGCGAGACCGCTGGGTGCCGGAAGTCACGGCGTTTATGGAGATCGACTACGTGCCGTTGGGCTGGGGCTGATTTAATCCGCCACTTTCCACTGCTCACGCGACGCGCTGGCCGGATAGACGCCGAGGATCCGCACTTCGCGCGAGAAGAAACGAAGCTCGTCCAGTGCCAGCTTGACCAGCGGGTCGTCGGGATGGCCCTCGATGTCGGCGTAGAACAGTGTCGCCGTGAAAGCGCCCAGTTGATAGCTCTCCAGCTTGGTCATGTTGATGCCGTTGGTGGCAAACCCGCCCATCGCCTTGTAGAGCGCGGCCGGCACGTTGCGGACGCGGAAGATGAAGGTCGTCATCATCTTGACGTCGGGTGACGGGCGCTCGGCCCATTGCTTGTTCCTGGTCAGGACGACAAAGCGGGTGACGTTGCTGTCGGTGTCCTCGACATTTTGCTCGATGATGTCGAGCCCGTAGAGCGTCGCGGCCAGCGCCGGCGACAGCGCCGCCATGGTGCGGTCCTTGACCTCGGAGACCATCTTGGCGGCACCAGCCGTATCGCCGGCGACGATCGCCTTCCAGCCGTTCTTGCGGATGTATTTGCGGCACTGGCCAAGCGCGTGGATGTGGCTGTGCACCGTCTTGATCTCGTCGCGTTTGACGCCCGGCAGCACCATCAGCTGGAAATGGATAGGCAGGAAATACTCGCCGATGATGTGCAGCTTCGATTCCGGCAGGAGGTGATGAATATCGGCGACGCGCCCGGCAATGGTGTTCTCGATCGGGATCATGGCGAGATCGGCCTTGCCGGTCTCGACCGCGTTGAACGCATCCTCGAAGGTCGGGCACGGCAACGGCTCCATCGATGGATAGACGTTGCGCGAGGCGGTGTCGGAATTGGCGCCCGGCTCGCCCTGGAAGGATATTCTGTTGGTCTTTTCAGGCATGCCGATTCTCTATTCAAGGGACGCTGTTTAAAGGGAATTTTCAGTTCGAAAGGATGGTTCTGGCGCGTTCGAGGTCTTCCGGCGTGTCCACGCCAAGCGGCAGCGAGCGCACGATCTCGGCGTCGATGCGCATGCCGGCCTCCAGCGCCCGCAACTGTTCCAGCCGCTCGCGCCGTTCGAGCGGCGACGGCTTCAGCGCGACGAAACGCTCAAGTGCTTCGCGGCGATAGGCGTAGAGGCCGACATGATGATAGAGCGGCCCCTCGCCCCAAGGCGCCGTGGCACGGGTGAAATAGAGCGCCCTCAGCCTGCTGCCGGAAAGCGGCGAACCGACGATCTTGACGACATTGGGATTGGTCTTTTCCTCGTCGCGGACGATCTCGACGCCGAGCGTGGCGATGTCCACCGCACTGTCCTCGAAAGGCCTGAGCGACGCGGCGATAATCTGCGGATCGATGGTCGGCAGGTCGCCTTGCACATTGACGATGGTTTCGACCTTGCGCCCGGGGTCGAGCGCGATCAGCGCCTCGTGGATGCGGTCGGAGCCGGATTCGTGATCCGTGCGCGTCATCACGGCCTCGAACCCGTGCGCGCGCATCGCTTGCGCCACGCTTTGCGTGTCGGTCGCCACCACCACCCGGCCAAGGCCGGCTTCGGCGGCGCGGCGGGCGACATGGACGATCATCGGGGCGCCTGCGATGTCGGCCAGCGGCTTGCCCGGCAGGCGGGTCGAGGCCATGCGGGCCGGGATCAGGATCAGCGTGGACATTTCGGGTGCAAGGCGTCTCGAAAGAGGACAGGGAAAGTGGCAAAAGGTCTCACTGGAAGCGCCCTTATAGGTGTTGCAACGCCGCAGCAAAAGACCTAGTTTCCGCCCGATTTGACCGCCCTGGCAGGACGGGTCACGATACCGACGGACGGAGTGGACGGTTCTGTCCGCCGGAAAAGGGAGCAAGGGGCGTATGGATTCCAACGAAGTCAACAAACTGCTCGCCGGATTGCTCGGAACCGTTTTCGTCGTCTTCTCGGTCGGCATTGTGTCCGATGCGCTGTTTGCCTCGCCTGCGCCGGAAAAGCCCGGCTTCGCCATCGAGGCCGCGGAGCCCGCCGAAGGCGGCCCGGCCGCTCCTGCCGCAGCCGAAAAGCCGATCGCAGATCTTCTGGCCAATGCAAATGCCGAACAGGGCGCTGCCATCTTCAAGAAGTGCCAGGCCTGCCATTCCGGCGAAAAGGGCGGTCCTAACAAGGTCGGCCCCGATCTGTGGGACATCGTCGACCGTCCGGTCGCCTCTCACGAGGGCTTCGCCTATTCGGCGGGCATGAAGGAATATTCCAAGGGCGGCACAGAGAAGTGGACCTACGATAACCTCAACCACTTCATCACGTCGCCCAAGAAGGACGTTAAAGGCACGGCGATGGGCTTTGCCGGCCTGCCGAAGGANGCCGCCGCCGATGCAGGCGCCAAGCCTGCCGATGCAGCCGCTCCGGCAAAGCCGGCTGATGGTGCCGCGCCCGCGAAACCGGCCGCTCCTGCCGCCCCGGCTCCGGCCGCACCCGCACCGGCGCCTGCCCAATAGTCAGATATCATCTCGACGACCTTGAAAAAGCCGGGTTCAGCCCGGCTTTTTTGTTGGGAAAACCGCATAGGCGGCGACAAAGCCGCGCATGGCGGTTTTCACGGGCGCCAAATCATCTAGATTGCCGATGAACGGGCATTGCGAAGAGGATAGTGCATGACGGTTGGCCGAACGCTTCTCAAGTCGTTGCTGGCGGCAGCCCTTCTGGCGGCGGGATTGCAGGCTGCCCTCGCCGATGAATGGCGCACCACGTCATCGCTGATCGGCGAGTCCAAATACGGCGCCAATTTCCAGCACTACGACTACGTCAACCCCGACGCGCCCAAGGGCGGCACGCTGAACCGGGTGGTGATCGGCACCTACGACAACTTCAATCCTTATATCGTGCAGGGATCGCCGGCGGCCGGCCTCGTGGGATTCGGCGGCGGCCTACTCTACGACACGCTGATGGAGCAGGCGACCGACGAAGGCAGCACCAGCCACCCACTGATCGCCGATGCCTACAAGTATCCGGCCGACTATTCCTCCGCGACCTACCGCCTCGACCCGCGCGCCAAATGGCACGACGGCCAGCCGATCACTGTCGACGACGTGATCTGGTCGTTCCAGGTGCTGAAGGCCAACAGCCCGTTGTATAACCGCTATTTTGAGAACGTCACGGACGCGGTCGCGGTCTCCGATCGCGAGGTCGAGTTCCACTTTAATCAGAAAGGCAACAGGGAACTGCCGAAGATTCTCGGCGATCTCGTCGTTCTGCCAAAGCATTGGTGGGAGGGCAACGACGCCAGCGGCAAGAAGCGCGACATCACCAAGACGACTCTGGAGCCGCCGCTGGGGTCAGCGGCCTACAAGATCGCGAGTTTCAAGCCGGGTTCCGAAATCGTCTGGCAGCGTGTGCCGGACTATTGGGGCGCCAAACTGCCAGTGAAGATCGGCCGCGAGAATTTCGACAGGCAGCGTTTCAGCTATTTCCTTGACGACAACGCCGGTTGGCAGGCCTTCACCAAAGGGGGGTTCGAAGACTTCCGCGCCGAGACACGCGCCCAGCGTTGGGCGGTCGAATACACCTTTCCGGCGATCAAATCCGGAGATGTCATCAAAAAGGAGTTCCCCACAACCTCACCGGAACCCATGCAGTCCTATTTGATAAATACGCGCCGCCCGCTGTTCCAGGATGTACGCGTACGCCAGGCACTCACCTACGCGTATGATTTCGAGAGCATGAACCGAACCATTTTCTTCGGCGCCTATACGCGCACAGACAGCTATTTCGAAGGCGGCGATCTGGCCTCGACCGGCCTGCCACAGGGCAAGGAGTTGGAGATACTCCAGCCGTTTCGAGACAAGTTGCCACCTGAACTGTTCAAGCAGGAATTCAAGCTGCCGGTCTACGACACGCCACAATCGGGTCGCGAGAATTTGCGCAAGGCCTACGAGCTTTTCAAGCAAGCCGGCTGGGTCAATCAGGCCGGAAAGCTGGTGAATGCGAAGACCGGCGAAGTGTTCAAGATCGAGTTCCTCGGCAACGATCCCGTTGACGAGCGGGTCGCCTCGCCTTTCATCGACAATTTGCGGCGGCTGGGCATCGATGCAACGCTGCGCATTGTCGATGACAGCCAATACACCAACCGTACTCGCGCTTTCGACTTCGATATGCTGGCGCTCGCAGGTTTTCAGCAATCCAACTCACCCGGCAACGAACAGCGCGACTTTTTCAGTTCCACAGCTGCGGACAGGGCCGGATCACGAAATTTGGCCGGCATCAAGAATCCTGTCGTCGACGCACTGATCGACCGCGTCATCTTTGCAACGGACCGAGACGACCTGATGGCTGCGACCCATGCCCTTGACCGAGTGTTGCTTTGGAACTTCTACATGGTGCCGCAATGGCACCTGGGGAAAGTTCGGGCCGCATACTGGAACAAGTTCGCAATGCCTGAAAAACAGCCAACCTATCTCGGCGTCGATTTGGACTCTTGGTGGATCGACCCGGACAAGGAGAAGGCGCTGGCGGCCAAATACAAGGGTGGCAATTGATGGCGGCCCTTGCCCGCCGCGACTTTCTCGCCCTGGGCAGTGCCGCGGCAGCCGCCGCCTTGCTGCCCGGCAAGGCCTTCGCCGACACTGCGACCGGCACCAAGCTGCACGGCCTGTCGGCCTTCGGCGACCTCAAATACAAGCTCGGTTTCGCGCATTTCGACTACGTCAATCCGGACGCCCCAAAGGGTGGCCAGATGAATTTCGCGCCGCCGAACTCGACCCTCAATCAGAGCTTCCTGACCTTCAACACATTGAACTCACTGGTGTTGAAGGGGGAGGCGCCGCCGCGTACCGAACTTTGTTTCGATTCCCTGATGACAAGCGCGCTCGATGAGCCGGATGCGGCCTACGGCCTGCTTGCCGAAACCGTTACCCTGTCGCCGGACCGCAACGGTTTCCGCTTCGCGCTGCGACCGCAAGCGCGTTTCCACGACGGTTCGCCGCTGACCGCGCAGGACGTTGTCTTTTCGCTGAAGCTTTATCAAGACAAAGGCCATCCTAACCTTTCCCAAGCGTTGCGGTACATGACCGACGCGGTTGCGGTCGATCCCGCTACCGTCGATCTCACCCTCAACGGCAAGCAGTCGGCGCAAAACATCCTTGCGATCGTGGGAATGCCTATCGTCTCCAAGGCCTTTTATACGGCCAATGATTTCGATGCTTCGACCATGACACCGCCGCTTGGCTCGGGTCCCTACAAGATTGGACGCGTGGCGGCCGGACAGACTGTCGAATATGACCGCGTGGCCGACTATTGGGGCCGCGATCTGCCAGTGAACCGCGGCCTCTACAATTTCGACCGCATCCGCATCGACTTCTATCTTGACCGGCAAGCGGCATTCGAGGCCTTCAAGAAAGGCGACACGCATTTTCGCGAGGAATTCACCTCACGGGTATGGGCTACCGGCTACGACTTTCCGGCGCTGAAGGACGGCAAGGTCGTCAAACGGGAATTTCCCGGCGAGAAGACGCCGGACATGCAGGCTGTCGCGCTGAACCAGCGTCGTCCGCAATTCCGCGATGAGCGGGTGCGGCGGGCGATCGCCAGGTGCTTCGATTTCGAATGGATGAAGCGGGCGCTGTTTTACGGCTCCTACGAGCGCTCTCAATCGAATTTCGAACGGTCGGACTACAAGGCCGAAGGCCTGCCCTCGCCTGAGGAATTGGCCCTGCTGGAGCCGTTCCGGGCCGAGTTGCCGCCAGAGGTTTTCGGTGAAGCGGTAACACAGCCCCTGTCCGACGGTTCGGGCCATGACCGCAAGCTGCTGGGCGAGGCTTCGAGATTGCTTGCGCAAGCCGGCTGGAAGCGCGATGGCAGTTTCGTCGTCAACGACAAGGGTGAGCGGCTGCGGGTCGAAATGCTGGCGGAGGACGACGGCATCGTTCGCATCTACACCCCTTGGTCCGAGAATATGAAGGCGATCGGGATCGACGCATCGATCCGGCAAATCGATTCGGCGCAGTATGAGCAGCGGCACAGCAATTACGACTTCGATCTCGCCTTGCTGCATTGGTCAATCGGGGCGACGCCGACCGACGACAGCCTGCAGATGCTCTATGATTCCCGGATGGCGAAAATCCCGGGGCAGCGCAACTATCCGGGCACCGAAAGCAAGGCCATCGACGCCCTGATCGCGGCAGCCGGCAAGGCGAAAGACCGTATAGAACTCGTCACGGCGCTCAGAGCGCTCGACCGGGTCTTGCGCGCGCGGCTCGACTGGATTCCAACATACTATCTGGCGAATCACCGCGTCGCCTATTGGGACATGTTCGGCTTTGTCGAACAGAAGCCCGATTTCGGCTTTCCGGTCGAGACGCTGTGGTGGTTCGATAAGGGCAAGGCGGCAAGAATTGGCAAAGGCTGAGATGTTCGCTCAACGAGGGCAGAAGGCCTGATGGGCGCCTATATCCTGCGCCGCATCCTTTTGATGATCCCGACGCTGTTCGGCATCATGGCGATATCCTTCGCCGTCATCCAGTTCGCCCCCGGCGGTCCGGTCGAACAGGTCATCGCCCGGCTGACCAATCAGGGCGGCAGCGACCGCCTCGGCGGCGGTGGTGGCGACGCGGGCGCTGGCGGCAATTTCGATGCCGCCGGCGACGTCAGTTCCAAATATCGCGGTGCGCAGGGACTCGATCCGGAATTCATCAAGAAGCTGGAGAAGCAGTTCGGCTTCGACAAGCCGCCGCTCGAGCGCTTCGGCATGATGCTTTGGAATTACGCCCGCTTTGATTTCGGCGACAGCTATTTCCGCGACATTTCGGTGCTCGACCTGATCCTGGAGAAAATGCCGGTGTCGATCTCGATCGGGCTGTGGATCACGCTGTTGTCCTACCTGATCTCGATCCCGCTCGGCATCCGCAAGGCGGTCAAGGACGGCACTCCCTTCGACGTCTGGACCAGCGGCGTCGTCATTGTCGGCTATGCCATTCCGGGCTTCCTGTTCGGCATCATGCTGATGGTGCTGTTTGCCGGCGGGTCTTTCTGGGACTGGTTTCCGTTGCGCGGCCTCACCTCGGACAATTGGGATCAATTGTCCTGGTGGGGAAAGATCGTCGACTATTTCTGGCACATGACCTTGCCGCTGACCGCACTGGTGCTATCGGCCTTCGCCACCACGACGCTGCTGACCAAGAACTCGTTCCTCGAAGAAATCCGCAAGCAGTATGTGGTGACGGCGAGGGCCAAGGGTCTGTCGGAACGGCAGGTGCTCTACGGCCACGTCTTCCGCAACGCCATGCTGATCGTCATCGCCGGCTTTCCCGGCGCCTTCATCTCGGCTTTCTTCACCGGCTCGCTGCTGATCGAGAACATCTTTTCCCTCGATGGCCTCGGCCTGCTCGGCTTCCGGTCGGTGGTCGAGCGCGACTATCCCGTGGTGTTCGCCAACCTCTACATCTTCTCGCTGCTCGGGCTGTTCGTCGGTCTCTTGTCCGACCTGCTCTACACCTGGGTCGATCCGCGCATCGATTTCGAGCGGAGAGACGTCTGATGTCGGAGGCTACAGTCCCCGTGGACGCGGCACCCGCGCGGATAAAGCGGCCGTTTCTGTCGCCGCTCAACAAGCGGCGCCTGCAGAACTTCAGAGCCAACCGGCGCGGCTACTGGTCGCTGTGGATCTTCCTCGTCCTGTTCGTGCTGTCGCTGTTTTCCGAGTTCATCGCCAACGACAAGCCGATCATCGCCTCCTACAAGGGCGAGATCCTGTTTCCGGTGCTGGTCGCCTACCCCGAGGAAAAATTCGGCGGTTTCTATGCCGTCACCGATTATCGCGACCCGGTCATCCAGGACGAGATCAACGCCAATGGCTGGATGATCTGGCCACCGGTGCGCTACTCCTATCAGACCGTCAACAACGCCATTCCGGAAGCAGCGCCGGCCAAGCCGTCGTGGCAGTATGACGCCACGAAGCGCTGCAACCAGTATCCGCAGGGTGCCGCCGACCCGGCCTGCATGGTCGGCAACTGGAATTGGCTCGGCACCGACGACCAGGCGCGCGACGTGCTGGCGCGCGTCATCTACGGTTTCCGCATTTCGGTGCTGTTCGGCCTGATCCTGACCGCCGGCTCGGCCTTGATCGGCGTCGCGGCCGGCGCCGTGCAAGGCTATTTCGGCGGCTGGACGGATCTCTTGTTCCAGCGTTTCATCGAAATCTGGTCCGCCATCCCGGTGCTCTATCTCCTGCTCATCGTCGCCGCCATCCTGCCGCCGGGCTTCTTCATCCTGCTCGGCCTGATGCTGCTGTTCTCCTGGGTGGCGCTGGTCGGCGTGGTGCGGGCCGAGTTCCTGCGCGCCCGCAATTTCGAATATGTCAACGCGGCCCGGGCACTCGGCGTGCCCAACCGCACCATCATGTTCCGGCACCTGCTGCCCAACGCCATGGTGGCGACATTGACCTTCATGCCCTTCCTGCTCTCAGGCTCGATCTCGACGCTGACCTCACTCGACTACCTCGGCTTTGGCCTGCCGCCCGGCTCCGCCTCGCTCGGCGAACTGCTCAAGCAGGCGCAGCGGAACCTCAATGCGCCGTGGCTCGGCATCTCCGGCTTCGTCGTCATCTCGCTGATGCTGTCGCTGCTGGTCTTCGTCGGCGAGGCGACGCGCGATGCCTTCGATCCGCGCAAGACCTTCAGATGAGCGAAGCCCCCTTGCTCAGCGTACAGGACCTCAGCGTCGCCTTCAGCCAGGGCGGTAGCCAGTCGACGGCCGTCGACCACATCTCGTTCGACATCGCCAAGGGCGAGACGGTGGCGCTGGTCGGCGAATCCGGCTCCGGCAAATCGGTCTCGGCGCTTTCGGTGCTGAAGCTGCTGCCCTATCCAAGCGCCAGCCACCCCTCGGGAAAGATCCTGTTCCAGGGCGCCGACCTGCTGGCGATGAGCGAGAAGCAGTTGCGGCAGGTGCGCGGCAACAAGATCACCATGATCTTTCAGGAGCCGATGACCTCGCTCAATCCGCTGCACACGATCGAGCAGCAGATCGTCGAGATCCTGAAGCTGCATCAGGGCATGGCCGACCGCCCGGCCAAGGAACGCACACTGGCCTTGCTCAACGAGGTCGGCATCCGCGATCCGCACAAGCGCCTCGATGCCTATCCACACCAGTTGTCCGGCGGCCAGCGTCAGCGCGTGATGATCGCCATGGCGCTGGCCAACGAGCCCGAACTTCTGATCGCCGACGAGCCGACTACGGCACTCGACGTCACCGTGCAGGCGCAGATCCTCGAACTGCTGGCCGGCTTGAAGAGCCGCAAGGGCATGTCGATGCTGTTCATCACCCATGATCTCGGCATCGTGCGCAAGATTGCCGACCGCGTCTGCGTGATGACCAAGGGCAAGATCGTCGAGACCGGGCCGACCAAGGAGATCTTCGCCAATCCGCAGCATGCCTATACGCGGCATCTGCTGGCGGCCGAGCCGAAGGGCAAGCCGCCGGCCGCCAATGCCGCCGCCAAGCCTGTCATGACCGGCAAGGACATAAAGGTCTGGTTCCCGATCAAGCAGGGCTTCTTCCGCCGCACCGTCGACAATGTGAAGGCGGTCGACGGCATCGATGTCACCGTGCGCGCCGGCCAGACGCTTGGCGTGGTTGGCGAATCCGGCTCCGGCAAGACGACGCTCGGCCTGGCGCTGGCAAGAATGATTTCGTCGACCGGAACGATCCAGTTCAACGGTCGCGACATCAACCAGCTGACTTTCAACGCCATGCGGCCGCTCAGGCGCGAATTGCAGATCGTCTTCCAGGATCCGTTCGGCTCGCTCAGCCCGCGCATGTCGATCGCAGAGATCATCGAAGAAGGCCTCAAGATCCACGAGCCGAAGCTGTCGCCCGACGAGCGCGACGACAAGGTGGCCGCCGTGCTGAAGGAGGTCGGGCTAGACCCTGCGACACGCAACCGCTATCCGCACGAGTTTTCCGGCGGCCAGCGCCAGCGCGTCGCCATCGCACGCGCCATGGTGCTCAACCCGCGCTTCGTCATGCTGGACGAGCCGACATCGGCACTTGACATGAGCGTGCAGGCGCAGGTCGTCGATCTGCTGCGCAGCCTGCAGGCCAAGCACGATCTCGCCTATCTCTTCATCAGCCATGATTTGAAAGTCATCCGGGCGCTGGCCAACGACGTCATCGTCATGCGCAATGGCCGGATCGTCGAAGCCGGTCCTTCCCAGCAGATTTTTGAAAATCCGCAAACCGACTATACTCGGGCGCTGATCTCGGCCGCCTTCAAAATCGAGACGGCACCGGTCGGCATCGTCAGCGAGTGATTTGCGTAGAGAGGGACTAAAAGACCGCAATGGAAAAAGGCCGTATCCTGCTTGCCGTCACCGGCTTTCATCCGCAGCGCTGGCGCGAGCTCCTGTCGGCCGAGCGCGAGGTGGTGCTGGAGCCCGACGGCGCCAGCGACCCGTCGATCACCTATGCCGTGGTGTGGAAGCAGAAGCCGAACCTGTTGTCGTCGCTGCCCAATCTGCGCGCCATCTTCTCGATCGGCGCCGGCGTCGATCATATCTTCGCCGATCCCGGCCTGCCCGATGTGCCGATCGTCAAGGTCGTCGCCGACAACCTCACCCAGTACATGACCGAATATGTCGTCTGGCGGGTTCTCGACCATCACCGCCAGGGCCTGCTCTACCGGTCGCAGCAGCCGAAGAAGATCTGGCACGAGCCGCAGCAGAGGCCTGCCGGTGACATTTCGGTTGGCATCATGGGCCTCGGCAGTCTCGGCCGCGCCGCGGCCTCGGTGCTTTTGTCGCTCGGCTTTGCCGTCAATGGCTGGTCGCGCACCGACAAGGCCATGGAAGGCGTCGCGACCTATTCCGGCGAAGCCGGGCTGATCCCCTTCCTCAAGGCAACCGACATCCTGGTCGTGCTTTTGCCGCTGACGCCGGAGACAAAGGGCATCATCAACTATGGCGTGCTGAAGGAATTGCGCAAACGCAACGGCCTCGGCGGCTCTGTGCTGATCAATGCCGGACGCGGCCGCCTGCAGAAGGATGCCGACATTTTGCGGGCACTGGATGACGGCACATTGAAGGAGGCAAGCCTCGACGTGTTCGAGGTCGAACCGCTGCCGAAGACCAGTCCGCTGTGGGGGCATCCAAAAGTGTTCGTGACGCCGCACGCGGCGGCGACCTCCGACCCTGTCCATTTGGCGCCGATTATGCTGCGCCAGATGGACGCCTTCGAGCGCGGCGAAAAGCTCGACAATCTGGTGGACCGCGAGGCAGGGTATTAACCAGGACAGCCTCATCGGGCCAGGTCCCACTCCCGGAAGCATTTCTTGATTGCCCGCAGTGACGACAACTGGACCTTTGGCAGATCGAGTTGTTCGAACATTGCCCGGTACCGGTTGCGATTTTTCGGTGTGGCCACGGTGATATGGTGGATCATATCCCATTTGATGCTGTCGTGCCCGCCCTCCTAGGCACCGCGCCGCTCAATCTCAAACAGTGTTCGCCTGATATAGCGCAGCAGGCTTGTCGGCGTCGATATATCCAACAAGATCAATCCCGTCGCTCGCAGAAAGCGTTGGGGCATGCAAACCGAATAATTTCCATCCATCACCCAACGCTCGCCGGCGATAGCGGCGTCATGCAAAGCAATGAATTCGTCCCTTGGGCGCGCTTCCCAATCCGTGTTCGGGAGATGGAAGAGTTGATCTAGATGAATAGTCGCCAGATCACGTTTGCGGGCAATCGCAGCGGCAAGGGTCGACTTGCCGCTGTTGGACGGCCCCAAGATACATATGCGGTCCCCTAGCTCCGAGAGATGCATCCGATCGTGCCCTACGAGGTGGTTTGTTGCCTGCGATTCTCAACCCGTGGCGGCCTCGGATCTTTAGCCAGGCAGGGCGAGTTTCTTCTGCTTGTCCGGCTGGCCGCATTCGCGGCGATCGATCGACCGGTTCATGGCATCGATCTCGCCGCTCGCCTTGTCGGTATCGCGTTTGGCCTTGGAGCGCATGTCAGGCGTGAACGGGCCGAAGCCCATCGCCGGATTGGAGAAGGTCGGCTTGGCCTTCGTCGGAAGGTTGTATTGCTGCGCCAAGCCGTTGCGCTGCGCCAGCAACTGGTCGCAGGGCACGTTGTCATATTGCAGGGAGGACTGGACGTTCGCATCCTGCTGTTCCGACATCGAAGTGCCGCCGACGCAGCCGGCGGTCAGCAGGCAAGAGGCCAAGATCATCATGTTCCAGCGCATCGACTATGCTCCTCCTGATATCCCACCCTGATGCGAGCAGATCGCAAATATCAGTCGCGCATGCAAATCGGACTTTTTCACAGCAAGAATGTTTGCGAGGTGGCGATAGACCCCTTCGCCGGCAGCTTGCCTGCCACAACGGCAGGGCTGCGAGTTCGGGGCAAAGGGTTCCTTCGGAGCCTTGGCCGGCGCGTGGCTGACGGAGCATCAAACGAAAAACCGCCTGTGCGGCGGGTGACTGGCACAAATCAGCACCATGGGCGAAAATGTATCATAGCTGAGGGCAGGATGTCAAGAAAAAATTCCTATCGCGCTGCCCGGCAAAACGGCGGACACCGCCGAACTGGCTGTCGCCAGGTCTTTGCTAGGCTGAGTTCGGAGCCCCGGCCACAACGATCAGCCCGTTGACGTGTTCCCCGCGATCCTGCCGGATCACGGTTGGTTCCAGTGACAGGACCGAAAGCCCGTTGGCGGCCAGGACCTCGCGCACATAGTGTTGCGCATGCGCATAGCGGCGCGACGGCAGCAGCATGAAATCGCCGTCGCCAGCCAGCGTCTCCACGGAAAATGCGAACAGGCCATCCGTGGCCAGCAGCCCGGCAATCGTCTTCACCACGCCGCCCAACGCGCCGACATAGATGAAAACATCGGCCACCGTCACCAGATCGGCTTTCGGACCGGCATAGGGAAAATCCCGCAGATCGGCCTTATCGAGGAAATCGTAGACGCCCTTGGTCCGCGCCTTTCTCAGCATCCTGGCCGAAATGTCATATCCCTCCAGCCGGTCGGCGATCGGCCGCAGCCTCTGTCCCGTCAGGCCGGTGCCGCAGCCAAGATCGAGCGCCAGCGCGAAGCGGCCCGGCCTTGCCGCTCGAATGGCTTGGTCGAGCATCTCAGGCAGCCGGTACCCCAGCCTGCCGACCAGGGACTCGTCGAAGCTCTCGGCATAATGGTCGAACAGTGTCTCGACGAAGGCGCTGGGGAGCGCGTCGAGCGCCGGCGCCTTGCCGATCAATTGCAGGTTCAGTGCAGCGCCTTGACGATCCGATGGATCGAGCTGCAGCGACATCGTCCAGGCCTGTGCAGCCAGATCCGCCGCGCCCGCCGCCTGCTGCATCTCACCGAGGCGAAACCAGCCCATGGCCCATTGCGGTGTCATTTCCAGCGCGCCGAGCAGCAATTCCGCCGCTGCTGCGTGATCGCCATCCGCGTGCAGCATCTCGGCATAATCGGCACGACGATCGGCGTTTAAGTCGCCGGACGAGGCTTGAAGCGGTTTCATGGCGATGGGTCCTGCCGGCGGATCGAGCCGGCGGTGCTCTATGCGGGAGTCAGCAGTGAGTTACAACAGGCTTCCCGCCGCGGAATTATATCCTATCTTGGGGATCATGCGCCCCAGCGACCTGCTTCATCCCCGGCCCGAGGGCCTCTATTGCCCGCCGGGCGATTTCTTCATCGACCCGGTCCGGCCGGTCAACCGGGCACTGATCACGCATGGCCATTCCGATCACGCACGTTCCGGCCACCGCTCGGTGCTGGCGACGCGGCAGACGCTCGACATTATGGGCCTGCGCTACGGCGAGAATTTCGCTGGCGCGACGCAAGCGGCACAGCTCGGCGAGACGATTGCACTCAATGGCATCAGCGTCAGCTTCCATCCAGCCGGCCATGTGCTGGGCTCGGCGCAGATAGCGGTCGAGCATCAGGGCACGCGCATCGTCGCTTCCGGCGACTACAAGCGGCAGAGAGACGCGACCTGCGCGCCATTCGAGCCGATCCAGTGCGATGTGTTCATCACCGAAGCGACCTTCGGCCTGCCGGTGTTTCGCCATCCCCCCGATACCGAAGAGATCGCCCGCCTGCTGAAATCGGCAGCGCAGTTCCCCGAGCGCTCGCATCTGGTCGGCGCCTATGCGCTGGGCAAGGCGCAAAGGGTGATGCGGCTGTTGCGCGACGCCGGCTACGACAGGCCGCTCTACATCCATGGCGCGCTGGCCAAACTCAGTGAGTATTACCAGAGCCAAGGCATAGACCTTGGGCAACTGGAGCCGGCAACCGTCGAAAGCGGGGGCAAGGATGATTTTACCGGCGCCATCGTCGTCGGCCCGCCATCGGCCTTCGCCGACCGCTGGGCGCGGCGCTTTCCCGATCCGATCTCGTGCTTCGCGTCAGGCTGGATGCGCATTCGCCAGCGCGCCAAGCAAGGCGGCGTCGAACTGCCGCTGATCATCTCGGACCATGCCGACTGGGATGAGCTGACCGCCACCATCAGGGAGACCGGAGCCGAGGAAATCTGGGTGACGCATGGCCGCGAGGAAGCGCTGGTGCGCTGGTGCGAGCTCGAAGGCATCGCGGCGCGACCACTGCACCTGGTAGGGTACGAGGACGAGGGCGATTGATGCTAGTTGCTGATCCACCAATCACCGGCGCCGCGATCCTTCACACCCCCCTCTGGCCTGCCGGCCATCTCCCCCGCAAGGGGGGAGATCAGATGTCACCGCCGCTTTCGCTAATCACCAACCGCGCAAGGAGAGTGCTGGCATCGAAGCTGTCAATCTCCCCCCTTGCGGGGGAGATGTCCGGCAGGACAGAGGGGGGTGTGCCGAAGTGCCAAGCCCATCCAGTAGTGTCACCATGAACCGCTTCGCCGAGCTTCTCGACCGCCTGGTGCTGACGCCGTCGCGCAATGGCAAGCTGACCTTGCTGACCGACTATTTCCGAGCCGTGGAGGATCCCGATCGCGGGCTGGCGCTGGCTGCCATCACCGGCGATCTCCACATTGCCGCGGTCAAGCCGGCGATGCTGCGCATGCTGGTCACCGAGCGCATGGATCCGGTGCTGTTCGGCTATTCCTACGACTATGTCGGCGATCTCGCCGAAACGGTGTCGCTGGTCTGGCCGCAAACGCCCGGAAACCTTCCGAACCGCGAGCCGACGCTTGGCGAGGTCGTGGCCAGACTGCAGGCGGCGAGCCGCTCCGACGGGCCGAAGGTACTGGCCGGGCTGCTCGACAGCGCCGGCACCTCGGCGCGCTTTGCCATCATCAAATTGGTCACCGGCGGGCTGCGCATCGGCGTATCGGCGCGGCTGGCCAAACAGGCGCTGGCCGATTTCGGCAAGGTCGAAGTGGCCGAGATCGAGGAGCTCTGGCACGGGCTGTCACCGCCTTACACAGCGCTGTTCGCGTGGCTGGAGGGCAAGGCCGAAAAGCCCAGGAACACGGCGTTGGCATTGTTTCGCCCGGTAATGCTGTCGAACCCGCTCAGTGAAGGCGATCTCGAAAAGCTCGATCCGGCGGATTATGCCGCAGAATGGAAATGGGACGGCATCCGTGTCCAGGCGGTGGCCGAGGGCGGCATCCGCCGGCTCTATTCGCGCACCGGCGATGACGTTTCGGGTGCCTTTCCGGACCTCGCCGATGCCATGCATTTTTCCGCAACGCTGGACGGCGAACTGCTTGTCGGCGATCCCCGGCAGGCGACGGGAACGTTCTCGGATCTGCAGCAGCGGCTGAACCGCAAGACGGTGACACCGAAGATGCAGCAGCAATACCCGGCCTTCATGCGCTGCTACGATCTGCTCCAGGTCGGCGGCGAGGATCTGCGCGCGCTGTCGTTTCGCGAGCGGCGCGGCCGGCTGGAAGCGTTTGTCGGAACGCTCGACCCGAGCCGTTTCGATATTTCGCCATTCGTCGACTTCACGGATTGGCAAACGCTGGAGGAACTGCGCCGGGTGCCGCCGCATCCGATCATCGAAGGCGTCATGCTGAAGCGCTGGGACTCAGCCTATGTCGCCGGCCGGCCGAAAGGTCCATGGTTCAAATGGAAACGCGATCCGCACACGGTGGACGCCGTGCTGATGTATGCCCAGCGCGGCCACGGCAAACGCTCGAGCTTCTATTCCGACTATACGTTCGGTGTCTGGACAGGTGCCGAAGGCGAGGAGGAACTGGTGCCGGTCGGCAAGGCCTATTTCGGCTTCACCGATGCGGAGCTGAAGCAGATCGACAAATATGTCCGCGACAACACGATCGAGCGTTTCGGGCCGGTGCGTTCGGTGCGGGCCGACCGCGACAACGGCCTGGTGCTGGAAGTCGCCTTCGAAGGGCTGAACCGCTCGACCCGGCACAAATCCGGCGTCGCCATGCGCTTTCCCCGCATTTCGCGGCTGCGCTGGGACAAGCCGGCCAACGAGGCCGACCGCATCGAGACGCTGCAGGCGCTGCTCGACCGCTAGCCGTTCAGCGCTCTTACGGCTCGATCGAAACGCGGATTTCGTAGATGTCCGCGGCCTTACCCTGCTTGTCGAAGTCGGAATTGATGGCAATGGTGCCGGCCGAGCCCGGATGCTTGTCCGGAAACTGCACATCGAACAGATATTCGTTCTGCTGCTGGCCGACCGCATAGCGCTTGCGGCCGCAGTCGCCGAGTTCGCCGAAATTGCAGTCGACCGAAATCTGCGTCTCCTTGCCTTCTTCGGAGCGGGCAATGATGTCGAACACGGCATGTTTGCCGGCGAGCTTCTCCAGCACGCCTTGTCCGACGTCGAAACTGATCGCCGAACCGGACGCGCCGGAACGGATGCGCAGGAACGAACCGGTATCGTCCTTCATCACCTCGGCCCTGGCGTCAGACGGCGCGCTGACATGGGATGCATCGGCCGGCGAAAACACATTGATCCAGTCGCGCGCCTGGTCCGCGGCGCCGGGTTTTGCCGGACCGCCGTCGGCCGGTGTGAAATCGTCGTCCTCGACGGTCGGCGGCGCCTGCGGCGGGGCGGTGTCGAGTTGCGCGGATGTCTTGAACACGCCGGTCTGCACGGCGAAGAACAGGCCGATGCCAACCGCGGCGAGCAGTGTCACGGTCAGGAAGATGGCGGTCAGCGGCAGGCGACGCCCCCTTATGCGCCGTTCATCGCGGTCAGGCGCCACTTCCGTGGTCGCGCCGGCCGAGGCCGGAACCGACATGTCGATGGCCGGAGCACCGGGAAGCGTGGCGTCCGGCATGATGTCGGGAACGACGGGCAGAACGCGCGAGCGCGGCGCATCGGCAGCGGATTGCACGGGTCCGTCGACGACGACATCGGGGGACGATGCCTGTCGGCCGGTTTCGACCGCGGGCGCCGAGTCCGCTCCGAGTTCGACCGCCGGTGCATCGCCCTGCTGGCCGACATCCGGCACCGCCGGCAGGAACTCGGATTCGATTTCGGTGATTTTCGCCTGGATTGCCTTACGGCGCTTGATGGCGACCTCGACGGTCACACCGGGATTGGCCTGGAGCGCGCGATCGAGCGCGGCAAAAGCCGAGCGATAGACCCTCTCGCGGAACGCGCGGTCCTCGGCATTGCCTTTCTCCAAGGCGTTCCGGATCGCTTTTTCGATCGCGTCCAAGCAGGTCCCTCTGTCTTTGCCAACCTTGCCGTGATCGTTAGCCGCAGGCGACCAATCAATCAACGGGCGAGCGGCGTATTCTGCCTCGCAGAGGTGTGCAAAGTCCATTCCGGCGCTGTTCCGGCAACAAAATCAGCATGTTTCGCCGATTTCGCGCACAGGGAGCGCACGCACCGTGCGCCGCATTCCCTTGGCGATTGACTGGCGGACAAAGCGGCGGCCGGCTTTCGAGGGTGCCATGACGCCGACGCAGGAATTGCCAAGTCGCATCTTGAATTCGCGCCCGGTTGCGTCTATCACCGCCGCATCTTGGAGGCCTTGGCTTCCTGGGCCGCTTTAGCTCAGTTGGTAGAGCACCGCATTCGTAATGCGGGGGTCAGGTGTTCGAGTCACCTAAGCGGCACCATTCCTCCTCCGTTTTGTAGTCTGCCCCTTCGCAGCTGGTGCAAAGGATTGCGACGCCGGCCTGGCAGATCTGCCATTGTCGAGACCCCGGTTTGGTGTGAAACTCATGGCCTCAGCATGGGAGGTCAAAAAATGCCCAACAATTTCAAGACCGGAGACGTCGTCAGGCTGAAATCCGGAGGCCCCAGGATGACGATCAGCGATGGCGCAGCCTCGGGCATGTATCTGTGCCACTGGTTCAATCGCGAGGGCGAGGTGTGGACCCCGCAACATGCCGGGTTCAAGCCCGAACAACTGATTGCGGCCGACCAGTCGGACTAGAATTTCTTCCATCCCGATCAGGTCGGGATGGGCACCCTCTGTTGTCCGGGCATGAACGGATCAGCACGCGCGACCGACGGATTTTCCGGGTCGCGGCGTTTAACGGTTGAAGCGCGATTGCGGCACAAGCCGTCTGCGTCGCGCCAACCTGGAGACGCACAACATGATCAGTCGTTCGATATCAGTCGTTGCCTTGAGTTTGCAGACCGTTGCGGCTTTCGCCCAGGCAGCGACGCCGCCTGCACCGCCAACGGCCGCGCCACTTGCCGCGCCAGGCGCTTCGGGGACCAGGTCCGACATCACGCTGGCCAAATTCCAGAAGCGGCGCGAGAAGGCGATCATGGCGGCCGATACCGACGGCGACGGCAAGATCAGCCTGCTGGAGTGGGAGGCCTTTCAGACGAAGCGCAACGCCAAAGGCGACGCCGCCAAATCCTTCGCGCGGATCGATTCCAACCATGACGGCTTCATCGATCGCGCCGAACTCGATGCATTCTTCGCCAGGCGCTTCGCCCGGCTGGACAAGAATGCCGACGGCATTTTAACGGCCGACGAACTGCCGGGCCACAAAACCGCTCCCAAGCAGGAACAATGACCAAGAGGCAATGACGCGCGATGAACATCGGGAGTGCGCAGACTGATGGCTGCGGATCCGGACGAGGAGCTGGTTCGCCGTGTTGGCGCCGGCGAGCCCGCAGCCGTGCAAACGCTCGTCGCGCGCAAGCTGCCACGTATACTGGCGCTTGCCGTGCGCATGCTCGGCGATGCGGCGGAGGCCGAGGATGTCGCGCAGGAAACCTTCGTGCGGATCTGGCGCCATGCCGCGAGCTGGCGGCGCGGCAATGCGCGCTTCGACAGCTGGATCCACCGGGTGACGCTCAACCTTTGCTACGACCGGCTGCGTCGCAGGCGCGAGTGGGTGACCGGCGACCTGCCGGACGTGGTCGACCCTGCGGCACTTCCCGACGCCCCTCGCCAAGAGGACGCGCTTCGGGTCGAACGGGCACTGCAAGCCATAGCGCCGCGTCAGCGCGAAGCGATCGTTCTGGTCTATTATCAGGAGATGTCCAATATCGAGGCGGCAGCGACCTTGCAGATCAGCGTCGATGCCCTGGAGAGCCTGCTTGCGCGCGGCCGGCGGTCGCTGCAGGCGATCCTGACGGGGGATGGCGCCGATGAGTAAGCACCGGGCAAGCACCAACGCACTACGGCCATTGCGCCTTGCTGGTGCCGCCTGGCGCTCGGCGCCTACGGGCAAGGAGGAGACACATGGCTGAAGGGTCCAGAAACGAAATGGATGCCAGGCGCTTTGCCGCCTTGGCCCAGGCCTATGGCGGCGACTTGCGGCGATGGCCCGAGGCTGAGCGAATGGCCGGCACGGCCTTTGCCGCGAGCGGCGCGGGCAAGGCCATCTTGAGGCAGGCCGGGACACTTGACGCGCTGCTCGACAGCTACCGCGTCGACGCCCCGGACAAGGTACTGCATAGCAGCATTCTGCAGGCTGCCGGCCGGCACCTCGGCCAGCGCCGGCGTCAGTGGTTCTGGTGGCTGGGACTTGGACTTGCCGGCATTGGTCTGGCCGGTGCCGTGGCAGGACTGGCCCTGGTGACCATCGTCACGCCGGAGGTCCAGCCGGACCATTATGTGCTGGATGCCAATGTGACGGCGTTTGGCGATGCCGGCCCGGATGCCGAGAACGGTGAGGAAAACCTATGAGCCCGCGCTGGATCCGTGGTCTGGTCATTGCTTCCGTGGTGCTGAACGTCTTTCTTGCAGGCGCATTTGCCGGCGGTGCGGTCTGGCTGAGAAATGCCAAAGCGGGCGCGGGTGTCTCGCTGGAATCGGCTGGCCGACAGCTTCCCAACCAGGACCGCAAGGCGTTCCGCCTGGCGCTGCGCCAGGTTCGCGTGGAGTCCCGGCAGATCATTCTAGATGGCCAGCAGGCGAGGCAGGAGGCAGCGGACCTGTTGCAGCAGCCTGTCATGGACAAGGCCGCCTTGTCCGCCGCGCTGGAGCGGGCACGCAATGCCGATGTGACGGTGCGCAGCCGGCTTGAACAGGCCATTGTCGACTTCGCGGCGAACACGTCACACGAAAACCGGAGCGTGCTGGCACAGGCATTGCTGCGCCATATGGAACGCCGCGCCGCCGTTGCGCCGAAAAAATCGCCATGACGACCGACGGAAAAGGCCGGAGACGCCGTTTAACGATGCGAAGGGACGAGCCTGCCCGATCGCACCATGCAGGGCGGCCATCTTCAAACTCGAAAGCACTCGGAGTCCAATTATGAGTCGCCTGAAAAACTACGCAGCAGCCGCTATGCTGGCCCTCAGCGGAACGGTCGTGACAGCCACCGCGTCCAGCGCAATGCCCATCGTGTCCGTTGCCCAGCCGGCCGCCCAGGCATCGGTCGAGCATGTCCGCTGGGGCTGCGGCATCGGCTGGCATCCGAACAGATGGGGACGTTGCGTGCCGAGCGGCGTCGTCATCGTGCGCCCGCGCTACCACTACTGGCACGCTCCGGTCCACGTCTGGCATCCGCACCATCGCTGGCATCGCTGGCACCACTACTGATCGAAGCACGGTAGGGCCAGGCGCTTGTGAAACCTGATCCCGCCGTTGCGGACAGCGCGATCCCCGGAATTAAGGTTAAATTCACTATACATTTGTTCTCAGCCCACGAATAATCGAAGAGTTTCCCGAAACTATGCTCAGGCATATTCATGGGAAAATCTGTGGCTCAGCTTCAAATCCTTGGGCGGGTGCTCTGTCATCCGCTGACGCTGGTCGTGGTCAGCCTAGCCGGTGTCTTCGCCGCCGGACGGGCCGAGCACGAATGGCTGTCGGTGCCGTTCTCGCTGGCGCTGGTGGCTGCCCTTGCCGGACTTCTCTTCCTGGCTTCGGGGCGCCTTGTCTTTTCCGTCTATCTCGCCTGGATGGGCATCGCTTTCATCACAGTGGTGTCAGCGATCAAATTCAGGATGAAGGGGTTTTCGCTGCACTTCTACGACACGGTCTTCGTGTCGAAGGATCCGGAAGTGTACCGCTTCCTGCTCGGCTCCTACCTCCATCTGATCGCGCCGGTCGTTGTTGCCCTGGTGCTCGGCATTACGGCGGCGGTGCTTCTGTTCCGGATCGATCGAAAAATCGGCTGGCCGGTATCGGCACGCGTCCTGGTCATGGCGGCGCTCGTCGTTCTGGTGCCGCTGACCTTTCCGGCCGAGGCCTCGAAGGACCGTTATTTCTACTACATGCAGGGCCGGCACATGTCGGCCTTCTTCGTTTCGCTGCTGGATTTGCACAACCTCGTTGTTGAATCGGGCTTCGAAAAGCGGCTGCAAGCCGTCGCGCCACAGCCGCCTTTTGCCGACACGGTCGATTGCGGCGACCGGGCTGATCTTCCCGACGTCTTTTTCGTGCTCAGCGAAAGCCAATCCGATCCCGGCTATTTTCCGCAGGTCGGCAATGGCGCGGGATTCCTGCAGAGATTCGCACCCAAAGCCGGCACGCCGCATCCGATGCAGGTCGAGACATTTGGCGGCGGCACCTGGATCACCAATCTGTCGCTGATGACCGGCCTGTCGGCCACCGATTTCGGCTGGCGAAGCCCCTATCTGACCATCACCCTGCAGGACAAGGTCGCCGGAGCCTTGCCAGAGGTGCTGGCGCGCTGCGGCTATCGAACTGTCGTGATGACGCCGATGGACTTTTCATTCGTCAATGAAGGGCCGTTCCTGCAATCGATCGGTTTCGAGACCGTGCTCGACATCAAGGACATTGCCGCGCCCTTCTATCATCTGCGCGACAACTTCTACTATCGCGCAGCCGAGGCGTTCATCGCCCGGCACCGCAAGGAAGACGGCCGGCCGCTGTTCCTCGAAATCCAGACCATGTTTCCGCATTCACCCTATGAGGGGCGGATGGAGCCCGAGCTGAAGGTCGAGGGCGAGCCTTTCTCGGGCGATTTCCAGGCCAATGAGTATCTGCGCCGGATGGCGGTAGCGCGCGGCGATTTCCAGCATTTCCTCGACAAGAGGGAAGCGGATGCCGGTGAACGCGGCGCCGTGGTGCTCGAGTTCGGCGATCACCAGTCGTCGGCGACCAAGCCGTTCGTCGACGCGATCGCCGGGGACGACGCCTTGGCGACCCCTGGCTCGCTTGCCTACCGCACCTTCTACACGCTCACCACCTTCAACCATCCTTTGCGCCATCCGATGCCTGACCTGGCGCCGCTCGACGTCGGCTTCCTCAGCGCAAGCCTGCTCGACGCCGCCGGCCTGCCGATGTCGCCTGTCATGGCCGATCTCGTGCGCCTGCGGGACCATTGCGGCGGCAGGTTCCATGGTTGTCAGGATCGGGCCGAAGTGGATGCGCATTTGCGACGGCGCGTCGATTCAGGCCTGTTGCATCTGTTCCCGGAGGCGGTGCCGTTGCGTGGGCTGGTGCCGGTCCAATCTGTGGACGCCCGCTAGATCGTATCCGGCCCCAGCGTCGCCACGGTCTTCAGCGCGCCGTCGAGCATGTCGCCCTTCTCGTCCTTCAGTGCCATCTCGCGCAGGCGGCGGATCCAGTCGGCGGCGTCCGCTCGGCCCTTGACCAGATCGAGCGCCGACAGCACCCGGTCGAATTTCGATTGGGCACGAACATGGGTGTCGCTGTAGCCCTTGATCAACCGGCGGCAGTTGAGGATTTCGACAGCCAGCGCATAATCCTGGGGCACATGGTCGAGCGCCAGCGTGTACCAGCGATCGAGATGCGCGATCTCGACCTTGTGACGCAGCAGGCTGCGGCGCCACCGGCGCAGGCCGCCGATGAACCAGAGCGCTGCAAAGCCGGCGAAACTGTCGGTGCGGATGCGGCGGCCGTGGTTGATGCGACGATCGAGAAAGGCGGCGAGCTTCGGCAGGCTTTCGATGTAGCTGCCCAGACCCGCCGGCAACGTGCCGCAGAATTCCTCGATGCGCGGATGGAAATACTCGGTCACCTGCAGGATCGAGCCGTCCTTGACGCCGACCTCACGGCGCACGCGTTTGTCGCGCGTCGAGCGCGTCTTGAGATCGGCGACGCGGATCATGTCGTCGTAGCATAGCGCGTTGGCCAGATGCTTGGCGGCAGCGATCGACAGGCCATAGCCGCGATCCGGCCCGTCCAACGCGACGGCCTCGTCCAGCCAGTCGAGATACTCGCGCCCGTAAGCGATGTCCTGATAGTCGACGACCTTTCTCAAGCCCCGAAGTGCCATGTCGCGTACGGCCACCGGCAACAGGTCGATGCGGGCAGCCAAGGTCTGCCAGCCCTGCAGCAGGTTTTGCGGGCCACTCACCTGTCCTGTGCCCAGGGCAGATTCGACTATCGCGGGCTCGGCCGGCTTCGGCGCCGGTGCTGCCGTGCCGCGCGCGCGGTCAAACGCAGCGCCGAAGGCAGCGAGGCTGGCCTTGACGCCCCGGCCGCCGGCACCGATCGCCTGTTCGTAGCTCTCGCGGGTGAAGGGCAGCGCATCGGACCCCGCCAGCGCGCCAAGCAGGCTGGCCGAGATCATCGAACCATTGTCGGCGGCGATCTTTTCCATGTCGAAAGCGATGAAGCGCTTCGATGCTGCTTCCGCCGTCGCATGAACCTTGGAGGACGAGGCCCGGCCATCGCCCGGCTCGATCTTTTCCGACACGGCGGCGATGCGGTGCGAGGAGGCGATCAGCGTCGTCCGCTCGGGCGTGACGAAGCCGCGAATGATGGCACGGCCGGCTTCCATCAATTCGGCGGCGATCAGGATGTCGACGTCGCCCTGCGACGGCGACAGCGCGAAGACCGGCAGCCGGCCGGTGTCGCGGGCCATCTCCACATAGTAAATGGTGGCGCCAGTACGCTGGGCGACGCCGGCGACCGAGGTCGATTGCGCAACAAAGCCGTTGCGCTCGGCGACATCGGTGATCCAGTCGGCGAGCACGCCACCGCCCTGGCCGCCGACCGCCAGCACGGCGAGCTTGATGACACGCTCGCTATCCTGAGCGCCGGCGCGGGCGCGAAGTGGGGGGACGGCGTCAAGCATCGGCGAAGGTCAGGCGCCGGCTTTCGCGGCGGCGCTGCAACAGGCTGATGGTGGCACGGCGCGCGGCTTCCAGGAAGCGATCCCAGCGGCTCGGATTGTGCACGACGTCGGCGCGATAGAAGGACGGGCACAGCACCGCCGCATCGGCGACCTCGCCGCAATTGCCGCAGCCGACGCAGCTCTGGTCGATATGCGCCACCGGATCGTCGCGCAACGGGTCGTCGAGCGACTTCACCGACAGCGACGGGCAGCCGGACAGACGCATGCAGGCATGGTCGCCGGTGCAGATATCCTCGTCGACACCGAACTTCGGTTTCACGACACGGGTCCCGCCCTTGATCGCCTTGTCGACCAGCGGCTTTTCGCGGCGCTGCCGGTTGAGCATGCATTCGGACGAGGCGACAATGACCTTCGGCCCTTTCTCTTCCGTCGTCAGCGCCTCACGCAGCGTGTCCTGCATCCTGGTCACATCATAGGTACGGTCGACATGGCGCAACCATTTGACGCCCATGCCTTTCACCGCCTCGGTGATCGGGTGCTTCGTCGACTTGGTCTTGTTGCCCGCGCGCGATGACAGGATGTCCTGCCCGCCGGTCGCAGCCGAATAGAAATTGTCGACGATGACGATGACGCCGTCGTTCTTGTTGAACACCGCATTGCCGATCGAGGAGGTCAGGCCGTTGTGCCAGAAGCCGCCATCGCCGACGAAGGAGATCGAGCGGCGCTTGGCATCCGGCGAATTGAACGCCGAGGCCGAGGCGGGCCCCAGCCCGTAGCCCATGGTGGTGGCGCCGAGTTCGAAGGGCGGCATGATCGAGAAGAGGTGGCAACCGATGTCGGAGGCGATGTGATGTTTGCCGAGTTCCTGCTCGACCAGTTTTGTCGCGGCAAAGATCGGCCGTTCCGGGCAGCCGATGCAGAAACCGGGCGGTCGTCCTGGAACGACGTTGATCAGGTCGGCTGCGTCGACGCCATCGCCGACCTTGTTGGGCGCCCGCACTTCGCCGGGCAGCAGATGCGGCGCCTCGGCGCGCAGGAAGGCGCCGATGCCGTCGAGCATGACCTGGCCGGTGTATTCGCCGGCCATCGGCAAATGCTCCTTGCCGACCAGCCTGGTGCCGCGACCGGCCTTGTGCAGCATCGAAGCGAAGGCCTGTTCAATGTAGTTGGGCTGGCCTTCCTCGACGACCAGCACCGACTGCTTGCCCTCGCAGAAGGACAGGAACTCGTCATCAATCAAGGGATAGACGGCGTTGAGCACATAGAGCGGCACGTCGGTGTCGCCATAAGTGTCGGCAAGGCCTAGCCGCTGCAGCGCGCGGATGACCGAATTGTACATGCCGCCCTGCATGACGATGCCGACCGAGCCATGATCCGACCCGAAGAATTCGTTGATCTTGTTCTTGCGGATGAAATCGACCGCCGCCGGCCAGCGCTTCTGCACCTTCTCCTTCTCATGCAGGAAGGAAGCGGGCGGCAAAACGATGCGGCCGGTGTCGCGGCGCGGCGCGTCAAGCGCATCGGCGACCGTCATCGGCGGCCGCTTATTGTCCTTGGCGATGAAATGGCCGTGGACGTGGCAGCAGCGGATGCGAACCTGCAGCATGACCGGCGTGTTGGAAATCTCCGACAGTTCGAAACCGTCCTCCACCGCCTTGACAATCGACGGCAGGTTGGGGCGCGGGTCGAGCAGCCAGACCTGGCTTTTCATGGCGAAGGCATGACTGCGTTCCTGCATGATCGAGGAGCCTTCGCCATAGTCCTCGCCGACAATGATCAGCGCGCCGCCGGTGACGCCGCCGGAGGCGAGGTTGGCCAGCGCATCGGAGGCGACATTGGTGCCGACCGTCGACTTGAAGGTCGCCGCACCGCGGATCGGGTAATGCACCGAGGCGGCCAGCATGGCGGTGGCGGTGGCTTCGGAAGCGCTGGCTTCGAAGTGCACGCCGAGTTCGCCCAGAATGTCCTGTGCGTCGGCCAGCACGTCCATCAGATGGCTGATCGGCGCGCCCTGGTAGCCGCCGACATAGCCGACGCCGCATTGCAGCAGCGCTTTAGTGATGGCGAGGATGCCTTCGCCGGCAAATTCCTCGCCGGCACCCAGCCGAAGCTTTTCGACTTCCTTGGCAAAAGAGCGTTCGGCCATTTTTTTCTCCTTCCGGTACCGCCCGGGGTTTGGCGGCGCGTAGGTCTAGATGTCGTGCTTGCGAATGTTCTTCAGCATCTTCAAAAGCGTGGCGATAAGTGCGGAATATTCGGCGTCGTCGATATCGTCGAACATCGCCTCGAACGCGTCATGCATGGCCGGCCAGGCGCGCGCGAACTCGGCGCGGCCGTCGTCGGTCAGGAACACGTGGCGGATGCGGCTGTCGGTGACGCCCTGTTCGCGTCGTACCAGGCCCTGGCCCTCCAGCGAGTCGAGCGTCCGGCTCAAGGTCGACTGCTCGATGACCGTATAGACCGAGAGGTCGTTGACGGTGATGCCGTCGGTGACCGACAGCACGGCCAGCGTGCGCACCTGCGGAATGGTCAGGCCCTGCTTGCGGAAATCGTCGCGCAAGGTGGCGTTATAGCGGCCCATGATGCGGTTCATCAGATAGGGCGCGAATTGCTGCAGGCCGATCTGCCCCAGGGTCGAAATGCGCTGGCGCTTCTCAGTGACCTTCTCTTCCATCACAGCCTCCCCGCAAGGAGAAAGCCGGAGCCGCCGCCAAGGCCGGCACCCGGATGGGTCGAGGCGCCGATATGGTAGAGGCCCTTGATGCCGGTCTGATGGTTGCGGCTGCTCTTGAACGGCCGCCACAGGAACGACTGGTCGATGGTCGAGGAACCGCCATAGGGGTCGCCGCCGACGAGATTGATGTTCATCGCCTCGAGATCGGCCGGCGAATAGGCACGGCGCGCGATCACGCTGGCCTTGAAGCCCTCAATGTGGCCGGCGAGGATGGCCTCGGCGCGATCGGCATAGGCTTCGCGTAGCGCAACGGTCCACTGCCCGTCTGCCGGTGCCTGCAGCATGCCGGCTGCGTCACCCTTGATGTGGCGAGGCGCCTCGGGCAGTTGCAGCCACAGGATCGCCTTGCCTTCGGGGCAGCGCGACGGATCGAGCGCATGCGGCTGGCCGGCACAGATGGTCGGCACCTCCGGCAGCATGCCGCGCGCCGCCTCGTTGCAGGCTTTCGAGACGCCATCCAGTCCCGGCGTCAGATGCAGCAGCGCCACCTTGTCCAGGCCTTCGCCCCGCCATGCGGGCGGCTTGCTCAGAGCATAATGGATCTGGAAATTGCCCTTGCCGTATCGGTATTTCTGCGTCGCCTCGACATCGGCTTGGGGAGCGTCGGCTCCAAGCAGCCTGCCGTAGAGCTGCGTCGGCGTGACTGAGCAGATGACGCTCTTGTTGGCATGGACCGTTTCGCCCGAGGCCAGTCGCACGCCGGTCGCGCGGCCATTGCTTTGAACGATCGAAGCGACATCGGCGCCGGTGCGGATGTCGCCGCCGCGTTCCCGGATCAAAGCCTCGAAGGCCGCCAGCAGGTTTTTTGCCCCGCCCTTGACGATCGGCGCGCCCGCCGCCTCAAGCGCGAAGGCGATAACCCTAGCGATCTGGCCGGAGAATGCATCTTCAGGGCCTAATCCAGCATGCAGCACCCAGGGCGCCCACAGCGCGCGGATGGTTTCGGACCGGTAGGTGTTTTCCAGCCAGCCGCGCGCCGGCACCAGTGCCTCGCCGAGAAAGGCGGCAAGACCGCGCGGGCCGCGCCGCCAGCCATCGCCGGCCAGCAGCTTGGCGGTCGGATAGGACCACAGGCTGCCGCCGAGCAAGCCGAACAGCAGGCCGGCATTGCGCTCGATGCCGCCGACATCATCCGCGTGCCGGTCACCGTCGCCTGCCGCGATCGCATTGAGGGCCGCGACGTTGGCAGCGCGGTCGGTGCGCAGCACGGCGTGGCTGCCGTCCGGCCGCAGCACGCCGGTCGGCGTGCCCGTGTGGCAGAACTCCAGCCCGTGCCGTGCAAGGTCGGCGCCCAGCGCCGCAAAGGCCGGCGAGGTGATGAACAGCACGAAGGTCGTCGCCATCACATCATGGATGAAGCCGGGCGCGGTGATCTCCTCGGTGCGCATGCAACCGCCAATGCGGTCGTTGCGCTCCAGGATGAGCACACGCGCCCCTTTGCCGCCGAGCATCGCCGCGCAGACCAGCGCGTTGATGCCGCTGCCGACGATGATGTGATCCGGCTGGGTCACGGCAAACGCTTTCGCTTAGCCCTTCGACACCAGCGCCAGCGCGCGGATCGGGCTGCCGGTGCCGTGCTCGATCTTGAGCGGCGCCGCGATCAGGATGGCGCCCTTTGGCGGCAGCTGGTCGAGGTTGCAAAGGCTGGCGAGGCCATAGCGGTTGGCTTTGTGCATCAGCGTGTGCGCCGGGAATGGCGGCTCCATGCCACCGGCCTTGCCGGCATCGGTGCCGATCGTCTCCGAGCCCCAGCCCTTGATGTCCTTGCTGATCAGGAACTGGATGGCTTCGGCCGTCGGGCCGGGCGTGTGCGGGCCGGTCTCGTTGGCGTTGAGGAACTCGGCTTCCGAGCCGTTGCGCTTGTACCAGTCGGTGCGCATCACCACCCATTCGCCGGCATTGATCGCGCCATGCTTGGCTTCCCAGGCCTTGATGTGGTCGACGGTGAGCAGGAAATCAGGGTCGCCGGCGGCTTCCTTCGAACAGTCGATGACATTGACCGGGCCGACGAAGTTCTGCGCCGGAATGGTGTCGGTGGCGCCGTCCGGATAATCCTTGCCGGAGATCCAGTGCTGCGGCGCATCGAAATGTGTGCCCGAATGCTCGCCGAGCTTCAGCCAGTTCCAGGCCCACCACGGACCGTTCTTGTCGTAACGGGAGATGTTGTGGATCTCGACCTTCGGCGTGTCGACGGCGAGTTCCGGCGGCAGCTTGATCAACGGCGTGTCCGGCCCGAGCGGCGCCGACAGGTCGACCACCTTGATGGCGCCTGAAAGAAGCTGGCCGGCGACCTCGCCGAGGAGTTTTTGCGTGTCCATGGTCTGAAGTTCCCTCTTTCGTGTGATGATCAAGGCTCGTCTCGGCCCTTAATATCCTACTAGACGAAAACATATGCATCTGCAATTATCTTTAAGCATAAAGGAAATGGGGACGAAGCGTGAGCGAGTTCGACGCCATCTTTGTCGGGGCGGGCCACAACAGTCTGGCATGCGCCGCGCATTTGGCGCTCAAAGGCTGGAAAACCGGGATTTTCGAGCGTAACGCAGCGATCGGCGGCGCCGTCCAGACGCGCGAATTCACCCTTCCCGGCTTCCGCCACGATTTCGGCGCGATGAATCTGAGCCTGTTCGCCGGCTCGGCCTTCCACCGGAAATATGCAAATGAATTGAAAGCGCAGGGGCTGGAGTTCGCGCCCGTTGCCGACTGTTTTGCCAGCGCGTTCCCGGACGGACGCTGGTTCGGCGTCAGCAACGATATGGAAAAGACCACTGCGCGCATGGCCGCCTTCTCCGCCACTGACGCCACGACATGGCGCAGGCTGGTCGCCGCCTTCCCGGCGGAGGCCGAACATCTGTTCCGGCTGCTGGGCTCGCCGATGAGCGCCCGCGCGCTTGCCGGCATCGCGTGGAACCTGTGGCGCAAGAAGGGCATGTCTGGGGCGCTCGATACAGGCCGGCTGCTGTTGTCCTCGCCCCGCGCCTGGCTGGAGGAAAATTTCCAGTCGCTGCATATCAGGGCAACGCTCGCCACCTGGGGCATGCATCTCGACTTCGCGCCCGACATCGCCGGGGGTGCGGTGTTCCCCTATCTGGAATCAATGGCCAACCAGAGCTTTGGCATGGTGCTGGGCAAAGGCGGCGCCGACACCATCATCCGCGCCCTGTCGGGCATGGTGACCTCCGCCGGCGGCAAGATTGTCACCGGCGCCGAAGTGGCCGAGATCACCGTTTCCGCCGGCAAGGCGACCGGCGTCCGGCTCGCTTCGGGCGAGACGCTTACCGCCGCCAAAGCGGTCATTGCCGGCGTCGCGCCCAAGGCGCTGACCGGCAAGCTGCTGCCCAATGGTTCGGGTAACGCCGGCTTCGACACGGCGATGCAAAAGTTCCGCCACGCGCCGGGCACGATGATGATCCATCTGGCGCTCGACGATTTGCCCGAATGGCGCGCCGGAGCCGAGTTGCGGCAGTTCGCCTATGTGCATCTGTCGCCGTCGCTCGACGCCATGTCGCGCACCTATCAGCAGGCGATGGCGGGCATGCTGCCGGACGAGCCGACGCTGGTGGTCGGCCAGCCGACGGCGATCGACCCCTCGCGAGCGCCTCAGGGAAAGCATGTGCTGTGGGTGCAGGTGCGCATGCTGCCCGCCGAAATCACAGGCGATGCCGCCGGCAAGATCGCACCCGCGCATTGGGACGAGGTGAAGGACGCCTACGCCGAGCGTGTCCTCGACATCATCGAGACCTATGCGCCCGGCCTGCGCAACAAGATCCTCGGCCGCGCCGTCTTCTCGCCCATCGATCTCGAGCGCNTCTCGAGCGCGAGAACCCGAACCTCGTCGGTGGCGACCAGGTCTGCGGCAGCCATCATCTGGCGCAGAATTTCTTGTTCCGCCCTGCGCGCGGCTATGCCGGCTGGAACACGCCGGTGGCGCATCTGCACCTCACCGGAGCCGCGACATGGCCGGGCGCCGGCACAGGTGCGGCGTCGGGCTTCATGCTCGCACAACAGCTTGGCGGGAGGTAGGAGCCGGAGATTTCCTTGAGGCGACGAGGGGCAAGGCGCTGCTGCCCAAGAAGCCTGAACCAATGACCTAAGACGCCGCGCGCAGAAACAAAACCAACAAGGGGAACGACCATGACAATCAACAGACGTGAATTGCTGGGATACAGCGCCGCGGCACTCGGGGTGGCCGCCGTCGGCCTGCCGCAGATCGCCAAGGCGGCTGCCGGCGAACTGACCATCGCCTACAACGTCAACCTGCCATCCTGGGATCCAACCACCGGCCCCTCGGCCGTCAACCCGACCATCCAGGGGCTTTACCAGTCGGTGTTCGACCAGTTCATCCCGCAGAAGCCCGATTTGTCCTTCGCGCCGGGCCTGCTCACCGAGTGGGGCTGGAACGACGACCGCACCAAGATCACGATGACGGTGCGCGAAGGCGTGACCTGGCATGACGGCTCGCCGTTCACGCCAGAGGATGTGGTCTGGTCGCTGCAGCGGGCAGGTGACGAAAAGACCGGCAACCCGATCCAGTTCGTCTGGAAGAATGTCAACAACTTCAAGATCGACGGCAACAAGATCACCGGCGACGTGGTGCAGTTCGACCCGGTGTATTTCAAATGGATGTCGTTCCTGACCGGCTACATCATGCCGAAGGCCTACTACGAAAAGGTCGGCGCCGAAGGCTTCGAAAAGGCGCCGATCGGCACCGGCCCCTACATGGTCGAAAAATTCGAGCGCAACGCGTTCCTGCGGCTGAAAGCCAATCCGAACTATTGGGGCGGCAAGCCGGCCTTCGAGAATGTGACGATCAAGTTCGTCGCCGACGCGGCAAGCCGCGTCGCCGAGATCGAATCCGGCTCCTCGCAGGTGACGCTCGAAATCCCCTATGAGGAGTATGACCGGCTGATCGCCAAGGACGGGCTGGCCGGCTCGTGCAAGAACGTTTCCGACATCGGCATGATCTTCTTCAACGACATCGAGGCGATGCTGGACAAGAACGTCCGCCAGGCCGCCGTGATGGCCGTCGACAAGAAGCTGCTGGTCGATCGGCTGCTGCGCGGCTACGGCCAGCCGATCGATACGCTGGAAACGCCGGAATACGCATCCTACGACGCGTCGATCAAGGTCGAGCACAATCCGGAAAAGGCCAAGGAATTGCTGGCCGCTTCCGGCTATTCGCCGGAAAAGCCGGTCAAGTTCACCATCCAGACGACCAAGGGCTTCAAACCCAAGGACTATGAGATGGTCCAGGCGATCGTCGGCATGTGGCGCAAGGTTGGCATCGAGGCGACGATCGAAGTCTACGAGATCGCCAAGCACTACGAACTTCGCGCCGCCGACAAGCTGGCGCCGGCGGCCTTCTACAATTGGGGCAATGCCATCGGCGATCCGACCACCTCGACCGGCTTTGCCATGTACGGCCCGAGCCCGCATTCGGTGTGGGACAGCCAGGATTTGATCGACATGATCAATCCGCTGTGGGGCGAAAAGGACGAGGCCAAGCGCATCGCCGGCTGGAAGGCGGTCGACAAATACATCGCCGAGCAGGCCTATGTGCTGCCGCTGATGCAGTATGCGCAGCCGATCGTGCATGCCAAGGGCGTCAATGTGGTGCAGCATGTGTCCGGCGCGCTGCTGCCGGCCCTGATGACCCCGGCCTGACCGATATGGGAAGGCACGCTGTCGTGAGGTAGCGTGTCTTCTTTAACGACGCAGGCCCTCTCATCCGGCCCTTCGGGCCACCTTCTCCCCGCTGGGGAGAAGAGACTTGGCTCAGCCGTCGGCGACCTCTTCTCCCCTCGGGGAGAAGGTGGCCGTGAAGCGGCCGGATGAGGGGGCTGTTCGTTCCATCAGCCACCGAACGCAGTAGGCCTACGCCGGAATGCTCCTACAAAGATTCCTGATCCGTCTGCTGACGATGCTGATCACGCTGTTCGGCGTGGCCGTCGTCGTCTTTGTCGTGATCCGCGTCGCGCCCGGCGATCCTATCGCCATGATGCTGCCGCCCGGCGCGACGGATGCCGACCTCGCCCGGCTGCGGGCGCTCTATGGGCTCGACAAGACCATCGTGCAACAATTCTTCATTTGGCTGTCGGGCGTCGCCAGGGGCGATTTCGGCACCTCGATCTCGCTGCGGCAGGATGTGCTGGGTCTCGTCTTCAACCGGCTGCCGGCGACGCTGGAGCTTGCCATCGTCGCGCTCATCATAGCGGTGGCGCTCGGCGGCACGACGGCAATCATCGGCGCGCGCGAGCGCGGCACGGCGGTCGAGGCCGGCATCGACATCGCCAGCGGCGCGGCGCTCTCCATTCCCGACTTCCTGTGGGGCCTGGTGCTGATCCTGCTGTTCGGCGTGCTGGTGCCGATCTTCGACATTTCCGGCCGGGTGTCGCCGCAGCTCGACCTGCCTTTCGTCACCCAGTTCTATCTGTTCGAGAGCCTGTTGCGCCTGCGCCTCGACCTGACCTGGGACCTCCTGAAGCACATGCTGATGCCGGCGGTGGCGCTGGCGCTGCCGCTGGCGGCAATCATCTCGCAGCTGTTGAAACAGTCGCTGAAGGAAGTGCTCGACCTCGACTATGTCGTGCTGGCTCGGGTGAAGGGGTTCTCGGAAACGCAGGTCATCCTGCGCGAGGCGCTGAAGAACGCCGCGCTGCCAACGCTGACGCTGGTCGGTGTGCAGTTCACCTTTCTCATTGGCGGCACGGTCATCGTCGAACGGCTGTTTTCTTATGAAGGCCTCGGCAACATGGCGATCGACGCCGTCATCAACCGCGACCTGCCTTTGATTCAAGGCATCGTGCTGGTCTTCGCGCTGCTGTTCGTGCTGATCAACCTCAGCGTCGACATGATGTACGCGCTGCTCAATCCGAGGCTACGCCATGGATGAGGGTCGTGCTCAAAGGCGAGGTGTGTCGCCACGTTTGTGGCTTGCCGGCGGCTGGCTGCTGCTGGCGCTGCTGGCCGCGATCTTCGCACCGCTGGTCGGGCCGCAGGACCCACTGGCGCAGGATTTGATGCTGGAACGGCTGCCGCCATTCTGGATGAATGGCGCCGAACCCGGCTATTGGCTCGGCACCGACAGCCTCGGCCGCGATCTGTTGTCGAGGCTGATCTTCGGCGGCCGCATCGCCTTCATCGTCGCCTTTTCCGCAGCCATCGCTGCGTGCCTGGTCGGTTCGACGCTCGGCCTGATCGCAGGCTATTTCGGCGGTTGGGCCGACCGCATCATCTCGCGCGTCGTCGATGTCTGGATGGCGTTTCCGCCGGTGCTGTTCGCCATATTGCTCGTGGCGGTGCTTGGCACGGGCTTGAGTTCCGTCATCCTGGCCATCGCCATCATCGACTGGACGCGTTTTTGCCGGGTGATCCGTGCCGAGACGATGGGTCAGTCGCACATGGACTATGTCGAGAACGCCCGCATCGCCGGCTATGGCCGCATCGGCATCATGCTGCGCGAAGTGCTGCCCAATGTGGTGCCGTCGATCGTCGCATTGCTGTCGCTGGAAATGGGCATCGCCGTCATCGTCGAGGCGATCCTGTCCTTCGTCAATCTGTCGATCTCGACCGACGATCCGACCTGGGGCGGCATCATCGCCGAGGGCCGGCTGTCGATCCATCAGGCCTGGTGGGTGCTGGTGTTCCCGCTGATTACGCTGATCCTGACCGTGCTGTCGTTCAGCCAGTTCGGCGAGGCGCTGAAGACGCGTTTCGATCCGGTGCTGCGATGAGCGGCTGTCTCGACATCAGGGATCTGAGCGCGGTGCTGCCCAACGGCCAGCGCGTGCTGCGATCGGTGTCGCTTGCGGTCCAGCCCGGTGAAGTCTGCGCGCTGGTCGGCGAAAGCGGCGCCGGCAAGACGATGATCGGCAAGGCGGTGCTCGGCGTCCTGCCTTCGAGTGTGCGCATTGTCGAAGGCGACATGCGGCTTGAAGGCGAAGACCTCGGCAAGCTTCCGCCCAAGGCACGGCGCACGCTGATCGGGGCACGCACGGCGCTGATCCCGCAGGACCCGCTGACAGCGCTTAACCCGTCGCGCCGCGTCGGCTCGCAGATGACTGACCGGCTGGTGCGCATCCTCGGCTGGAGTGGCGAGAGGGCCGATACCCGCATTCGGCAATTGCTGGACGAGGTGCAAATCCGCGATCCCGACCGTGTGCTGAAAAGCTATCCGCACGAACTGTCAGGCGGCATGCGCCAGCGCGTGCTGATCGCCGCCGCCTTCGCCGCGGAGCCAAGGCTGATCGTCGCCGACGAGCCGACCACGGCTCTCGATGTGACCGTACAAAAACAGATCCTGCGGCTGATCGTGCAGTTGCAGCGCGAGCACGGCACGGCGATCCTGTTCGTCACCCATGACCTCGGCGTCGTCGCCAAGATCAGCCAGAAGGTATCGGTGCTCTATGCCGGCAAGGTGGTGGAGGAGGCCGAGACCGCAGCGCTCTTCGCCGCGCCGCAGCACCCCTATACACGAGCGCTGATGGCGGCGACGCCACGCTACACCGATCCTTTCGCCTCGCTGAAGCCGGTGGACGAGGCGGTTCTGGCCGGGCTTGCTTCGGAGATCGCTGCCGCCGACCAAGCCTGGAGGCGGCCGCATGGCTGAGCCACTGTTCTCCGTGCGCGGGCTGAAGGTCGCGCTGCCCGACATGACGCGCAAGCCACTGATCGGCCGCGCGCCATTGGTCGAAATCCTGAAGGGCCTGGACTTCGACCTGCCCAAGAGCTCGGTGACCGGCATCGTCGGCGAATCCGGATCGGGAAAATCAACGCTCGGCCGCGCTTTGGTACGCCTGCTGGAACCCAGCGCAGGCAGCATCACTTTCGACGGCCGCGACATCACCCATCTGCCGGAAGCCGAACTGCGGCCGCTGCGCCGCAATCTGCAGATGATCTTCCAGGATCCGATGTCGTCGCTCAACCCGCGCCGCACCATTGCCAGCATCATCGCCGCGCCGCTGAAACAGAACGGCCTTGGCGACAATCTGAAGGCACGCGTCGCCGAGGCGCTGCAGCGTGTCGGCCTGCCGCAGAGTTTTGCCAGCCGCTACCGCCACGAACTGTCGGGCGGCCAGCGCCAGCGCGTCGGCATTGCGCGCGCTCTGGCGCTGTCGCCGAAATTCGTGCTGGCCGACGAGATCGTCTCCGGCCTCGACGTATCGACGCAAGCGCAGATCCTGACGCTGCTGGAAAAGCTGGCGGCGGAAATGGGGCTGACCATCGCTTTCATCAGCCACGATCTGTCTGTTATTCGGCGGCTGTGCCGGCAAGTGATCGTCATGCGCGAAGGCATGATCGTCGAAGCGAGCGCCACCGACGCCCTGTTCGACAAGCCGCAGCAGGCCTACACGCGCGACCTGATCGCAGCCATTCCGCTGCCCGAGATCGATGCGAGCTGGCTGGACATTCCTGCCGCCGCCAAGACGCCGACATGAATGCATACGCACGCCGAAGAGCGGGCCTCGGACGTGCGACCACAAAGACCCAAGTCCCGTCAAATGGAGAGGACTGACATGAAGACCAAAATCGCAATTGCAACGCTCGCCGCCGCGATGCTCGGCAGCGCCGGCATGGCCTCGGCGGATTCGATCCCGGGCATGCGCGGCCACGACCACACCGGCATCACCGTTCCCGACATGAAGCAGGCGGTCGACTTCTTCACCGAGGTGGTCGGCTGCAAGAAGGCGATGTCGTTCGGCCCGTTCGCCGACGACAAGGGCACCTTCATGCAGGATCTCCTGGGCGTCGATCCCAAGGCAGTCATTGAGCAGGTCACCATGGTGCGTTGCGGCTATGGATCGAACATCGAGCTGTTCAAATACACCGCGCCCGACCAGAAGAACCTGACGCCGAAGAACAGCGACATAGGCGGCTTCCACATCGCCTTCTATGTCGACGACGTCGCCGCCGCCAAGGCCTATCTCGACGGTAGGGGCGTCAAGACGCGGATGGGGCCGTTGCCGGTCAATGAAGGGCCGGCCGCCGGCCAGACCATCCTCTACTTCCAGGCGCCGTGGGGGCTGCAACTGGAAGCGATCAGCTATCCCTCGGGCATGGCTTACGAGAAGGGTGCCGAGACCGTTTTGTGGAGCCCGAAGAACCCGGGAAAATGATGGAAACGCGTGCTTGCGGATGCTCTGCAAGCACGCCACACAAATGCGACGTTGAATCATTTCGATATGAAACTTTAAGCTTGAAATAATTTACCTTCGGCGCGATACTCGAAACCAGCAAGCGAAGAGGAGATCGCAGACATGAAGGTTGCGGTTCTCGGCGGTGGACCAGCCGGCCTCTACTTTGCCATTTCTATGAAGCTCAGGGACGCCGCGCATGATGTGACGGTGTTCGAGCGCAACCGCGCCGACGACACGTTCGGCTGGGGTGTCGTGCTGTCGGCCGAGACGCTCGACAATCTGTCGAAAAACGATCCGGTCAGTGCCGTCTGGATCAAGAAGCACTTTGCGTATTGGGACGACATCGCCGTCATCCATAACGGCGTGCGCACGGTCTCATCAGGGCACGGTTTCTGCGGCATCGGCCGCAAGCGGCTGCTGGTCCTGCTGCAGCGCCGGGCGCGCGAACTCGGCGTCAAGCTGATGTTCCAGACCGACATTGCAGATCCCAAGCCCTACATGGAGACGCATGATCTGGTCGTCGCGGCCGACGGCCTGAACTCCAGGGCGCGCAACAGTTTCGTCGACATCTTCAAGCCCGACATCGACACTCGCAAATGCAAGTTCGTCTGGCTCGGCACCAACCAGAAGTTCGACGACGCCTTCACCTTTATCTTCGAGAAGACCGAGCATGGCTGGGTGTGGGCGCACGCCTACCAGTTCGACAGCGACACCGCGACCTTCATCGTCGAGTGCAGCGAACAGACCTGGACTGCTTTCGGCTTCGGCGCGATGTCGCAGCAGGAATCGATCGCCGTTTGTGAGCGGATCTTCGAAAAACATCTCGGCGGCCACGCGCTGATGACCAATGCCAACCATATCCGTGGTTCCGCCTGGATCAATTTTCCGCGCGTGCTGTGCGAGCGCTGGTCCTACAAGAATCTGGCACTGATGGGCGATGCGGCGGCATCGGCGCATTTCTCGATCGGCTCCGGCACCAAGCTGGCACTGGAAAGTGCCGTGGCTCTGGCCGAGTATGTCGAAACCGAGCCGGACCTCGACGCCGCCTTCCGTAGATATGAGGATGCCCGCCGCACCGAGGTGCTGAAGCTGCAATCGGCGGCGCGCAATTCGCTGGAATGGTTCGAGGAGGTCGAGCGCTATCTCGGCCTCGATCCGGTGCAGTTCAACTACTCGCTTTTGACCCGCTCGCAGCGCATCAGCCACGAGAATTTGCGGCTGCGCGATGCCGAATGGCTGGGCGGTGCGGAGGAATGGTTCCAGCGCCAGGCGGGCGCCGGCGGCAACAGCCTGCGCCGCGCGCCGATGTTCGCGCCGTTCAAGCTGCGCGACATGAGGCTGCACAACCGTATCGTCGTCTCGCCAATGGCGCAGTACAAGGCCGTCGACGGCTGCCCGACCGACTGGCATTTCACCCATTATGCCGAGCGGGCCAAGGGCGGCGCCGGCCTCATCTATATCGAGATGACCTGCGTCAGCCCGGAAGGGCGGATCACACCCGGCTGCCCCGGCTTCTACGCGCCCGAACATGAGGTGGCGTGGAAGCGGCTGGTCGACTTCGTCCACACCGAGACAGAAGCCAAGATCTGCGCCCAGATCGGCCATTCCGGCGCCAAGGGCTCGACCCGGCTTGGCTGGGAGGGCACCGACGTGCCGTTGGTCTCAGGCAACTGGCCGGTTATGGCGGCCTCGACCGTCGCGTGGTCGCCGCAGAATCAGGTGCCGAAGGCGATGGACCGCGCCGACATGGACCGCGTGCGCGACGAATTCGTGACCTCTGCCGAGATGGCCGATCGCTGCGGCTTCGACATGCTCGAGATCCACGCCGCGCACGGCTATCTCCTGTCGTCCTTCATCACGCCGGTTACCAACCGGCGCACCGATGCCTATGGCGGTTCGCTGGATAATCGCATGCGCTATCCCCTCGAAATCTTCCGCGCGGTGCGCTCCGCCTGGCCGGCGGAGAAGCCGATCTCGATGCGCATTTCGGCCAATGACTGGGTCGGCATCGAAGGTGTGACGCCAGCCGATGCGGTCGAGATCGCGCGGCTGCTGCATGAGGCCGGCGTCGACATTTGCGACGTCTCGGCCGGCCAGACCTCGGCACTGGCGAAGCCGGTCTATGGCCGCATGTTCCAGACGCCGTTTTCCGACCGCATCCGCAACGAGGTCGGCATGGCCACCATGGCGGTCGGCAACATCTACGAGCCGGACCATGTCAACTCGATCCTGATGGCCGGCCGCGCCGATCTGGTGGCGCTGGCACGGCCGCATCTCGCCGATCCCTACTGGACGCTACATGCCGCCGTCACGCTCGGCGACCGTGGCGTCAAATGGCCAGATCCCTATCTGCCCGGGCGCGACCAGCTCTACCGTCTGGCCGAGCGCGACGCGGCAGCGGGGCTGAAAGTATGATTGTTTTTCATTTGCCACGTCAGCGCTATACCCCCACCCCTAGCCCCTCCCCACAAGGGGGAAGGGGACCAAGTCGCAATCGGCTCTGGAACCGCAGAAGTTTGCAATGGATGGGCGCTGTCGTAGCCTTCTCCTTCTCCCTCCCCCTTGTGGGGAGGGTTAGGGGTGGGGGCACTTGGCGCCAAGTTTCGAGGATTGGCGCATGATCGCGGGCAAGCATGCGCTGGTCACAGGCGGTGGGTCCGGTGTCGGCCGGGCCGTTGCGCTGGCGCTGGCTGCTGCCGGCATCGACGTGACCATCTGCGGCCGCCGGGAAGCGGAGCTCACTGAGGTGGCCGGCGAGAACGACCGCATCTTCGGCATTGTCGCCGATGTCACCGACGAGGCGGCAATGGCGACGCTCTACGAGAGGGCGCAAGCCGCGCGCGGACCGTTCGACATCGTCGTCGCCAATGCCGGCATGGCCGGCAGCGCGCCGGCGCACAAAACCACCCTTACCGACTGGCAGCGAACACTCGACGTCAATTTGACCGGCGCCTTCCTGACGGTAAAGCCGGCGCTGGCCGGCATGGCCGCGCGGAAAACGGGACGAATTGTTTTCATCGCCTCGACCGCCGGCCTGAAAGGCTACGCCTACGTCGCGTCTTACGTCGCCGCCAAGCATGGCGTCATCGGCCTGATGCGGGCTCTTGCCGCCGAAACAGTGAAATCCGGCGTCACCGTCAACGCGGTGTGCCCAGGCTTTGTGGAAACCGAAATGCTGGAAGAGTCCATCCAGCGCATCATCGAGAAGACCGGCCGCTCGGTCGAGCAAGCGCGGTCAAGCCTTGCCTCGACCAACCCGCAAGGCCGCTTCATCCAGCCGCAGGAGGTCGCCGCCGCCGTGCTGTGGCTGTGCGGCGACGCCGCCCAATCGATCACCGGACAGGCGATTTCCATCTCAGGAGGCGAAACATGGTAGCCGGCCCCCTGCCCGCGCCGTCGGGACCCGGCAAGGACCGCTTGCGGCTGTGGATCAGGCTGCTGCGCGCCTCGCGCACGATCGAGGCCGAGCTGCGCGAGCGGCTGAAGAAGGAATTCAACACGACGCTGCCGCGCTTCGACGTGATGGCCGCCCTCTATCGCGCGCCGGAAGGCATGCTGATGAGCGACCTGTCGCGTTTCCTGCTGGTCTCCAACGGCAATGTCACGGGCATCGTCGACCGGCTGGTTTCGGAAGGACTTGTCGCCCGCGCGAGGCGCAATGGCGACCGCCGCACGTCGATGGTGCGGCTGACCGAGGAAGGCACGCAGGCCTTCGCCACCATCGCCGCGGCGCATGAAGGCTGGATCGGTGAATTGCTGGGCAAGGTCAGCGAGGACGACGCGCGCCGGCTGACCGGCATGCTGACCTCGTTCCGCAGCAACTGGGAGGGACGCGAATGACCGCAATGGCCGGACGCAAGCCGAAGCATTTCCTCTGGGAGGTCGAGGGCAGGATCGCAAAGGTCCGGCTCGACCGGCCCGAGCGCAAGAACCCGCTGACCTTCGACAGCTATGCGGAACTCCGCGACACATTCCGCGACCTGGTCTATGCCGATGACGTCGACGCCGTGGTGTTCCTGTCCAATGGCGGCAATTTCTGCTCCGGCGGCGATGTCCACGACATCATCGGCCCGCTGGTCAAGATGGACATGAAGCAGCTTCTCGCCTTCACCCGCATGACCGGCGATTTCGTCAAGGCGATGCTGAATTGCGGCAAGCCGATCATTGCGGCGGTCGACGGCGTCGCGGTCGGCGCCGGCGCCATCATTGCGATGAGCTCCGATATCCGCATCGCCACGCCGGAAGCCAAGACCGCTTTCCTGTTCACCCGCGTCGGCCTCGCCGGCTGCGACATGGGCGCCTGCGCGATCCTGCCGCGCATCATCGGCCAGGGCCGCGCCGCCGAACTGCTCTACACCGGCCGCACCATGACGGCGGCGGAAGGCGAACGCTGGGGTTTCTACAACCGGCTGGTCGATGCCGCCTCGCTGGAGGCCGACGCGCTCGATATGGCGGCGCGCATCGTCTCCGGCCCGACCTTTGCGCACGGCATCACCAAGACGCAGCTCAACCAGGAATGGTCGATGGGTCTCGACCAGGCGATCGAGGCGGAAGCGCAGGCGCAAGCGATCTGCATGCAGACCCGCGACTTCGAGCGCGCCTACAAGGCGTTCGTGGCCAAGGAAAAGCCGGTGTTCGAGGGGGATTGAGGATGAGCGGTTTGCGCCCAGGCACCCCCCTCTGCCCTGCCGGGCATCTCCCCCGCAAGGGGGGAGATCAGCGGTTTCGTTGGCAGCGCCCATACTGCAATTTTGGAGATTGGCGAAAGCCAAAACAACGTCCGATCTCCCCCCTTGCGGGGGAGATGCCCGGCAGGGCAGAGGGGGGTGTGAAGGATCGCTGCGCGGAAGGAGGCGCCCATGCCTGACCGTTCCTTCCTCTCCTGGCCGTTCTTCGAAGACCACCACCGCCAGCTTGCCGAGCGCCTCGAGGCATGGTGCGCTAAAAACCTGCCAGTCGATCACCATGATGTCGACGCCGCCTGCCGCGAGCTGGTCAGCAAGCTCGGCAGGGACGGCTGGCTGAAGCCGACGGCGCTCGACACGGACAATCCTGGCCCCCTCGACGTCCGCACTTTGTGCATCACGCGCGAGACACTCGCCCGTCATGACGGGTTGGCCGATTTCGCCTTCGCCATGCAGGGGCTCGGCACCGGCGCGCTCAGCCTGTTCGGCACGCCGCAACAGCAGCAATGGCTTTCGAAGACGCGCGCCGGCAACGCGATATCAGCCTTTGCCCTGTCGGAGCCGCGCTCGGGATCGGATGTGGCCAACACGGAGATGACGGCGATCCGCGACGGCGACAGCTACGTCTTGTCCGGCGAGAAGACGTGGATCTCCAATGGCGGCATCGCCGACCTCTATGTCGTCTTTGCCCGCACCGGCGAGGCGCCGGGCGCCAAGGGGCTTTCCGCCTTCCTCGTGCCTGGCGACGCCAGGGGCCTTGGCATCGCCGAACGGCTGGAAGTAATCGCGCCGCATCCGCTGGCGCGGCTGTCTTTCGACCAGGTCCGCCTTCCCGCCTCTGCGCTGATCGGCAAACCGGGCGATGGCTTCCGCATCGCCATGTCGGTGCTCGACGTGTTCCGTTCGACCGTCGGCGCGGCGGCGCTCGGCTTTGCCCGCCGCGCACTGGACGAAAGCATCAAACGCGTGGCCGAGCGCAAACTGTTCGGCGCGCCGATGGCCGAATTGCAGATGGTGCAGGGGCATATCGCCGATATGGCGCTCGACGTCGATGCGGCGGCGCTTCTGGTCTACCGCGCTGCGTGGACCAAGGACATGGGTGCCGCGCGGGTCACACGCGAGGCGGCGATGGCCAAGCTGTTTGCCACCGACAAGGCGCAAGAGGTGATCGACAAGGCTGTGCAACTGCATGGCGGCGACGGTGTCCGCAAGGGCCACATCATCGAAAGCCTGTATCGCGAGATCCGCGCGCTGCGCATCTATGAAGGTGCCTCCGACGTGCAGAAAGTGGTGATTGCACGGCAAGTGATGGGCGCGGCCTGACGGCAGAGATTTTGACGAGCGTTCGATTTTGAAAATTGGGTTTTGGAATACCGGGAGGTTTTGAATGCACAGGATTCTGCAGCCCGAAGGCTGGGCAAAACCTGTCGGCTACGCCAATGGCGTCGCGGCACGCGGGCAGCTCGTCTTCGTCGGCGGACAGGTCGGCTGGAACGGGCAATGCCAGTTCGAGACCGACGATTTTGTAGGCCAGGTGCGGCAAACGCTTCAGAACATCGTCGCGGTGCTGGCGGAAGCCGGTGCCGGGCCGCAGCACATCACCTCGATGACCTGGTATTTCACCGACAAGGCCGAATACCTCGCCAATCTCAGGGGCATCGGTGAGGCCTATCGCGAGGTGATCGGCCGGCATTTTCCGGCGATGGCCGCCATGCAGGTGGTGGCGCTGGTCGAAGACCGGGCCAAGGTGGAGATCCAGGCGACTGCCGTTATTCCGGAATAGGGAATTCGTTCGTCCGGAGTAAACGCCCATTACTTCGTCATCCACGGGCGAAGCAAGGAGCGAAGCGACGCGGCGCAGACCCGAGGATCCATGCCGGGACTCCAAAGCGTCACCACGGTCCAGAATTCTGCACCGCTGCACTCCACGGCCGAAGTCGCGGCATGGATCCCAGGGTCTCCGCGACGGGAGCTGCGCTCCTGCTTCGCCCAGGGATGACGACGTTGGGGAGGCTTCGGCTAATTCCGAATATCCGCGATGATCCACCGCAACTGATCACCACTACTATGCGCGAAGCCCCGCCTTCCGCAAAATCGGCAGCACGTGATCGCAGAAATAGGGCAACTCCCTGGTGTAATTGACGAAGGACAGCGCGATGCCCTGGTAGCCATGCCCGGCAATGGCGACCATGTCGGCGGCGATCGTTTCCGGCGTTCCGATCAGCGGGTAGGTGCCGGCGCCGCCGGCGAAACGCTGCCGGTAGCGGTCATAGGCGTGCGGGTCGTGCGACTGCGAGAATTCCTTCTTGCCGGCCATGTGGGCATCGACGGCGTCGTGGTCGGCCATATGGACCGCATAGCGCGTGTAATATGCCCGCGCCTCTTCCATCGTCGGGCGGCAGACGACATGCGCCACGGTGTAGACGCCGACATCACGGCCCACCTTGTCTGCCCGCTCGCTGATGTCGGCGACATGTTTGCCGGCATCGCCCATTTCGGAAAAGGTCGTGAACAGATAGTCGCATCTCGCGGCGGCGAAATCGCGGCCGGGCCCGCCGAAAGCGGCGTTCATGGTCACCGGGCGCGGCACCTGCAGACTGGCCGGACGGCTGACGGCTTCCTTGAGGCGGTAGTAGGTGCCCTCATAGTCGAGCGGGTCGGGCGAGGCATAAAGCTTTTCGAGGATTTCGATCCATTCCGCTGCCTGGTCGTAGCCCTTCTCGACCAGAGGCGTGCCGAACATGCCGAATTCCTTCGGATTCCAGCCGCAGACGATATTCAGGCCGGCGCGACCCTGGCTGATGTGGTCGACCGTCGCCAGCGCCTTGGCGGCATAGAGCGGATGCACCAGCGGCACATGCACGGTCATGAACAGGCCGATCTGCTCGGTGGCCATGGCAAGGGCCGCCGCCCAGGTGAAGGTCTCGAACGACCATTCCCGCACCTTGTTGCGGCCGCCAAAACCGCGCCAGCGGGCGATCGGCAGCATGAACTCCAGCCCGGCACGGTCGGCGATCTGGGCTGCGGTCAGATTGTCCTGCCAGCTTGCCGTCCAGCGTTCAGGCACATCGGTTATGGCCAGCCCGCCATCGGCATTGGTCGAAAAGACCCCCAGCTTCAATCTGTTCGGGCCGTGCAAGGGGTGTGGTTTGTTCATGTCGCGACCTCCCGGCGAGAGAGCACACGCTAGGCCCGCGCGGAGATATTTCAAGCCTGAAATAGCTTCGCGTCGCCATCGCTCGCGGGTATCGGTTCCAGCGGGCCGCACCGTGTCGGCCACGCAACGGACACCGCAGCTTTTTAAGCTTAAAACTTTCGCCTTGAAAAGCGCCGCACTTTGGATAAGCATTCCAGAGTCGATGGCGATTGCCGTGCCGGACGGGCTTGCCGGCCAGTCCATCGTGCAGACCAGTTCATCGTGCCGGCCAGTCCATCGTGGGTGCTCCGGGTGGGAGTCTCAGTTCTTGTCGTTCATACTGCCCCAGTCATCATCCAATGCGCGCCATGCCTTCGATGAAGTGCGCGCGCAGATCCGCGATCTGCAACACAAAACGTCGCCAACCATGACCGCATGGTCGCTGCCATGAATTGACGTCCTGCGTGAAGCGGGGCGGCAAAAAACCGTGCGGGAGCAACCCGCCCGATCAACAACAGAGGGAACACAAATGAGCTTCACGCGCCGCAAATTGCTTCTTCTTGCCGCCGCCGTCGGCATCGCCGCCGGCCCCGCCACCGCCTATGCCGCCGATGTGCTCAATGTCGGCGCCTATCCGACCAACCCGCCCTTCGAATTCAAGAACGAGAGCGGCACCTTCGAAGGCTTTGAAGTCGACATCGTCAACGAAGCCGCCAAGCGCATCGGCATGACCACCGACATCGCCGATCTCGGCTTCCAGGCGCTGTTTGCCGCCACCACGTCGAAGCGCATCGACGTCGCCATCTCGTCGATCACCATCACGGCCGAGCGGCTGAAGTCGCAGTCGTTCACGCAGCCCTATTATGATTCCGACATGGGCATTGCCACCAAGGCCGACAGCCCGATCAAGGCCGAGGCCGACCTCAAGGGCAAGATCGTCGGCGTGCTGTCCGGCTCGACCGGTGAAACCTGGGTCAAGGCACATCAGGAAGCCGGCGGCTTCAGCGACGTGAAGGGTTACGACACGCAGCAGAATTTGCTGCTCGACCTCAGCGCCGGCCGCGTCGATGCCGCCGTCAGCGACATTCCAGGCATGGAGTATTCCTTCACCAAGATGAAGGACCTGGTCGTCAAGGAGCGCATCAAGACCGGCGAACAATACGGCCTGATGATGAGCAAGGACCACCCGCTGCTCGGCAAGCTGAACGACGCGCTGAGCGCTATGAAGAAGGACGGCACGCTGGCCGCCATCCACAAGAAGTGGTTCGGCAGCGACGCGCCCGCCGACTCTTCGACCATGAAGGAAATGCCGCTGCCGAAGGCCTGAGCTGAAAGCTGCGCTGACATCGTGCCGGCTTTCCAGGCCGGCACGATTCATTTCATGCGCCAGCGCCGGCTTCCGCGCAGACCGTCTCGCCATTGGCGAGGTCGATTGGTTTTAACCTGAGCATCCTTGCTCTCGGGTTCGGGAACGCTCCCATGTCGCTGCTGGATACCTTCTTCAATCCCGATGTCATCATGTCCAGCCTGCCGGCGCTGCTGCGCGGCTTCCTGAACACGCTGCTGCTCGGCATTTTGAGCATCGGCATCGGCATCCCCATCGGCCTGGGGATCAGCCTGGTGCGGCTCTATGCGCCGAAGCCGCTGCGGTGGCTGGCGGTCGGCTACACCGACATCTTCCGCGCCCTGCCGGTGCTGGTCGTGCTGATCCTGATCTACTATGCACTGCCGTTCCTCGGCATACGCCTGTCGTCCTGGGCCTCCGCCGTGACTGCTTTCGCCTTCATCATGTCGGCCTACTCGGCGGAGGTGTTCCGCTCCGGCATCGAGAGCATCCCGCGCGGCCAGTTCGAGGCGTCGCAGGCGCTTGGCCTGCCGTTCCTGCTGACCTTGCGCAAGGTGGTGCTGCCGCAAGCGATCCGCGTCGTCATCCCGCCGATGACCAGCAACTGCGTCTCGATGTTCAAGGACACTTCGCTCGCCTCCACCGTGGCGCTGCCGGAACTCTTGAAGGAAGCGACCAACGCGCAGTCGCTCTACGCCAACCCCTCGCCGCTGATCGGCGCAGCGCTTGTCTACCTCATCTTCCTCTGGCCGATGGTCCGCCTCGTCAGCCTGCTTGAAGAGCGCTTCAAGACCGAAAAGAAGCGCTGACCTCCACTACCTGATCCCCGCTCAAGTCCTTTGCAGGAGCCTACCCGTGAACAAGCATCAAACCGACAATGCAAACGCCACCGCGTTCCCCGTCGACGCCATCCGCGCCATGTTTCCAGCCTTGCAGCGGGCTGGCGACTTCATCTTTTTGGACAACGCCGCCGGCGCGCAGATCCCGCAAAGCGTGCTCGACGCGGTGACCAACCATCTGGTTTCGCACAATGTGCAGCGCGGCGGCCGCTATGGCCGCAGCGTCACCGTCGACCAGTCGGTCGCCGATGCTCGGACAAGCGTAGCGCTGCTCATCAACGCCTATAGCCCGGCGGAAATCTGCTTCGGCATGAACGCCACCTCGTTCATCCGCCTGGTCAGCCTCGGTATCGGTCAGATGCTTCAGGAGCGTGACGAGATCGTCATCACCGACATGGACCACGACGCCAACATCGCGACCTGGCTGGCGCTGGAATCCGCCGGTGCGAAATTCAAATGGTGGCGGATGCGCGAGGACGGTAATCTGCATGTCGACGATCTGCGCCCGCTGGTTTCCGACCGCACCCGTCTCGTCGCCTGCACGGTCACCGCGCACTCGATCGGCTCGATCGTCGATGTCGCCGCGGTGGCCAAGATCGCGCACGCGGCCGGCGCCGAAGTGTTCCTCGACTGCGTGCATTACGGACCGCACGGGCTGATCGACGTGCAGGCCTGGGACTGCGACTATCTCGTCTGCTCCGGCTACAAGAATTTCTCGCCGCATATGGGCTTCCTCTGGGGTCGTTTCGAAACGCTGAAACGGCTGCCGACCTTCCGCGAGGATTTCATCCCCAACGAGCCGCCCTACAAGGTCGAGGCAGGCACGTTCATCTACGAGAACGTCTCCGGCATGGATGCCGCCGTGCAGTACCTGGAACTGATCGGCCGCAATCTCGCACCCTCCAACAACCGCTCGCGGCGCGACAACATCGTTGCCGGCATGGGCGCCATCCGCGACTACGAATTGGTGCTGGCGCGCGAGATGCTTGCGGTGCTGAAAGGTTGCGGCGCGACCATCTATGGCGTCGCAGACGAGGCCCGCATCACCGAACGCGTGCCGACGTTCTGCTTCAACATCGGCACACTGTCGCCGCAGCGGATCGTCGAAGAGATGGCCGAGATGCAGATCGGCATCCGCGACGGCCACATGTATGCGCCGCGGCTGATGAAGCGCCTCAACCTATCGATGGACAGCGGCGCCATCCGCGCCTCACTGGTCCACTACAACACAGTCGAGGAAGTCCGGCGCTTCGGCGAAGCGCTACGCAGCATCATCGCCAAGCTGTCCTGAGCGAGCTGAATGCTACGGCCTGACGCCGCGGCGTCAGGCGGCTTTCTTCTTCGCTAGCCTCGCCTTGATCGAGGCGACGTCGGCGCGCGGGGTCGCCGCGAACAGCGTCCTGGTGTAGCTGTGCTTGGGGTCGGCGAAGACCTCGTCGCGCGAGCCGTATTCGACCGCTTCGCCGAAATACATCACCATCACATCGTCGGCGATGTAGCGCACCACGGACAGATCGTGGCTGATGAAGACATAGGTCAGCTGGAACTCGTCCTGCAGGTCGGCGAGCAGGTTGAGCACCTGTGCCTGCACGGAAAGATCGAGCGCCGAGACCGGCTCGTCCAGCACCAGCAGGCTTGGGTTGAGCATCAGCGCACGGGCAATGGCAATGCGCTGGCGCTGGCCGCCCGAGAACATGTGCGGGTAGCGGTTGTAGTGCTCGTGACCGAGGCCGACCTTCTTCAGCATCTTCATCGCCAGGTCGCGCCGCTCGGCCGCCGGCTTGTCGGTGTTGATCAGCAGGGGCTCGCCCAGCACGTCGCCGATCTTCTGGCGCGGATTGAGCGATCCATAGGGGTTCTGGAAGACGATCTGCACCTTGCGGCGCATCTCTTTGGTCAATCCGCCCTTGGCGATGTCGACCTTGTTGCCGTCGATGAACAGGTCGCCTGACGTCGCCGGATCGATCAGCGTGATGATGCGGGCGAGCGTGGACTTGCCGCAGCCGCTTTCGCCGACGATGGCCAGCGTCTTGCCCTTGTCGACCTTGAACGAGACGCCCTTGACCGCGTGCACTGTGCGCGGCCCGGTGAACAGGCCACCACCGATATGGTAGTCGCGGACGATGTTCTTGCCTTCGAGGACCGTGGTGCTCATCAGGCGGCTCCAACTGCCGAAGGCGCCGGCTCGAACATCATGTCGGAAACGGTAGGCAGCCGGTCGCCGACGGCGTTCTCCGGCAGCGCCGACAAAAGCGCCCGCGTGTAATTGCTCTTCGGCGATTCAAACAGCGACAGCACGTCGGCCTCTTCCATCTTGCGGCCCTTGTACTGGACGATGACACGGTCGGCGGTCTCGGCCACCACGCCCATATTGTGGGTGATCATGATCAGGCCCATACCGTATTTGGCCTGCAGCGAAACCAGCAGATCGAGGATCTGCTTCTGGATGGTGACGTCGAGCGCCGTCGTCGGCTCGTCGGCGATCAGCAGCTTCGGATTGCAGGCGATGGCGATGGCGATCATGACGCGCTGGCATTGGCCGCCCGACATCTGGTGCGGAAACGAGCTAAGCCGTTCTTCCGGATCGGCGATGCCGACCAGCTTCATCAACTCGATGGCCCGCGCGCGCCGCTGAGCGCGATCCATACCCATATGGAAGCGCAGCACCTCCTCGATCTGGAAGCCGACGGTGAAGCACGGATTGAGGCTGGCGATCGGCTCCTGGAAGATCATCGAGATGTCCTTGCCGACGATCTTGCGGCGTTCGGACGGGCTGAGCTTCAGGAGATCGACGCCGTCGAAGGCCATGCGGTCTGCCTTGACGGTTGCGGTGTTGGGCAACAGGCCCATTACCGCGAGCATCGCCACAGACTTGCCGGAACCGGACTCGCCGACGATCGCCAGCACTTCGCGCGGCTCGATCGAGAGGTCGATGCCTTGCACGGCCATGAACGGTCCGGCCGCGGTGTCGAAGGAAACGGTGAGGTTCTTGATCTCGAGCAGAGGCATGCTCACGACCTCTTCAGCTTGGGGTCGAGCGCGTCGCGCAGGCCGTCGCCGATCAGGTTGATGGCGAAGACGGTGATCAGGATGGCGAGACCCGGGAAAGTAACCACCCACCAGGCACGCAGGATGAACTCGCGCGCCTCGGCCAGCATGGTGCCCCACTCCGGCGTCGGCGGCTGCGCGCCCATGCCGAGGAAGCCAAGGGCCGCCGCCTCGAGAATGGCGTTGGAGAAGGACAGCGTCGCCTGCACGATCAATGGCGCGATGCAGTTGGGCAGGATGGTGACCAGCATCAGCCTGAGATGGCTGGCGCCGGCGACCTTGGCCGAGACGACATATTCGCGGGTCTTCTCGGCCATCACGGCGGCGCGGGTGAGCCGGGCGAAATGCGGCTGCAGCACGAAGGCGATGGCGATCATGGCGTTGACGAGGCCGGGGCCAAGCACCGCGACCAGCACCAGGGCCAATAGCAGCGACGGGAAGGCCAGGATGATGTCCATGATGCGCATGATCAGCGTGTCAACCCAGCCGCGGCAGTAGCCGGCGAGCAGGCCGAGAATGACGCCTGAGATCAGCGCTGACGTGACGACGACGAAGCCGATGGCGAGCGAGAAGCGCGAGCCGTAGATCAGCCGCGACAGCATATCGCGGCCGACAGCGTCGGTGCCGAGCAGGAACTGCGCGTTGCCGCCTTCCTGCCAGGCCGGCGGCGTCAGGAAGAAGTCGCGGAACTGATCGTCCGGCGAATGCGGCGCCAGCAGCGGCGCGAAGATGGCGATCAGGATCAGCAGCGCAAAGACGAAGAGCCCGATCACCGCGCCCTTGTTGACGGAGAAGTAGTGCCAGAACTCGCCGAACATCTGCAGCCTGGCATCCTGCGGCTTGACGACGGTCGCGGCTTCGATGGTGGCTGGGCCTTCATTGCTCATGTCAGTTGGCCCGGATGCGTGGGTTGATGACGGCGTAGAGCACGTCGACGATGAGGTTGACCGACATGACGATCAGCGCGATCAAAAGCAAGCCGCCCTGCACGGTGAAATAGTCGCGCTTGGAGATGGCGTCGATCATCCATTTGCCGATGCCGGGCCAGGAGAAGATGCTCTCGGTCAGGATGGCGCCGGTCAAAAGCGTGCCGACCTGCAGACCGATGGTGGTGACGACCGGGATCAGCGCGTTGCGGAAGGCATGCAGGCCGATGACGCGGCGCGGCGCCAGGCCCTTGGCGCGCGCGGTGCGGACATAGTCCTCACCCAGCACTTCGAGCATCGCCGAGCGCGTCTGCCTGGCGATGACTGCGAGCGGGATAGTGCCGAGCACGATGGTCGGCAAGATCAGGTGCGACAGCGCCGAGCGGAATGCGCCCTTCTGCCCCGAGATCAGCGAATCGATGGTCATGAAGCCGGTCACCGGCTTGAAGAAATAGAGAAGGTCGATGCGGCCGGAAACCGGCGTCCAGTGCAGCGTGCCGGAGAAGACGATGATCAGCAGCAGGCCCCACCAGAAGATCGGCATGGAATAGCCCGCCAGCGCCGTGCCCATCGTCAGCTGATCGAACCAGGAGCCGCGGCGGATGGCGGCGAAGATGCCGGCGGCGACACCCAGGACAACGGCAAAGATCATGGCGAAGATGGCGAGTTCGACCGTTGCCGGGAAGCGCACCAGGAAATCCTTGAGCACCGGCGTCTTGGTTGAAAACGAGGTGCCGAAATCGCCGCTCAGGACATTCGTCAGATAGGTCAGGTATTGTTGCCAAATCGGCAGATCGAAACCGAACTGGTGCATCAGCGCCGTGTGGCGTTCGGGCGACAGGCCGCGTTCGCCCGCAAGCACCAGCACCGGATCACCGGGCAGGATGCGCACGAAGCCAAAGGCGAGGATGGTTATCCCGATGAAGGTCGGGATGATGAGGGCGAGCTTGCCGAGGATATAACGCAGCATGGCGGGCGAGTGGGGGCGTCACCACATGGTGGCGCCCCCGTTTCGCAACCTTATTCGGCGATATCGACGCCGTCGAAGCGGTGGATACCGAGCGGATCCATCGCAAAGCCGGTGACGGTCTTCTGCATCGGCATGAACACCTTGGAGTGAGCGAGCGTCGCCCAGGGTGCCTGTTCCTTGAAGATGACCTGTGCCTGTTCATAGAGCTTGGTGCGCTCGGCCTGGTCCGAAACGGTCTTAGCCTTGTTGATGAGCGCATCGAAGTCCTTGTTGCACCATTCCGCGCGGTTGTTCGAACCGACGGAAGCGCAGCTCAGGAGCACGCCGAGGAAGTTGTCCGGATCGCCATTGTCGCCGGTCCAGCCGACGATGACGGCGCCGTCGTGATCGACCGCGGAAGCGCGCTTAAGGTATTCACCCCAATCGTAGCTGACGATCTCGACGGTGACGCCGACCTTGGCGAAGTCCGCCTGGATCAGCTCGGCGGTGCGACGCGCATTCGGCATGTAGGGGCGCGACACCGGCATGGCCCAGACGTTCATCTTGAGGTCCTTGACGCCGGCTTCTTCAAGCAGCTTCTTGGCTGCATCCGGATCGTAAGGATCGTCCTTCACTTCCTTGTTGTAGGACCACATGGTCGGCGGGATCGGATTGATCGCCACCTGGCCGGCGCCCTGGAAGACGGCATCGATGATGGCCTTCTTGTTGATGGCCATGTTGAGCGCCTTGCGAACGCGCACGTCGTCGAACGGCTTCTGCTGGGTGTTGTACATCAGCGCGCCGACATTGAGGCCTTCCTGCTCCTCGACCTTCAGGTTCGCATCGGCCTGCAGGCCGGCGATGTCGGCCGGTGCCGGGTACGACATGATGTTGCATTCGCCGGCCTTGAGCTTCTGCGCGCGCACCGCCGGATCGGTGGTGATGGCGAAGACCAGATCGTCGATCTTCTGCTTGCCGCCCCAATAGTCCGGGTTGGCCTTGTAGCGGATGGCGGCGTCGGTCTGGTAGTCGACGAAGATGAACGGGCCGGTGCCGATCGGCTTCTGGTTGAACAGCTCAGGCGTCTTGTCGGCCTGCAGCTTGTCGGCATATTCCTTGGAGACGACCGAGGCGAAATCCATGCCCAGCGTCGGAATGAAGGTGATCGCCGGCTCCTTGAGGGTGAACTTCACCGTCAGGTCATCGACCTTCTCGACCTTGGTAATGTTGTCGCCGAACTGGTCATTGTAATACTGGTAGGCAATGCCCGGAATGTACTGGAACCAGGGGCCGTTCTTGTCGACCTGGCGTTCGAACGAGAACACCACGTCGTCGGCGTTGAAGTCGCGCGTCGGGGTGAAATAGTCGGTTGCGGCGAACTTGACGCCCTTGCGCAGCTTGAAGACATATTCCTTGCCATCGTCGGAGATCGTCCAGCTCTCGGCCAGGCCCGGCGAGGTCGTCGTCTTGCCGTGATCGAATTCGACAAGGCGGTTGAAGACGGTGCGCGATGACGCGTCGAACGTCTGGCCTGCGGTATACGGCGCCGGATCGAAACCTTCCGGCGAAGCTTCCGCGCAGTAGACCAGAGTTTTCGCATTGGCCATGCCGCTCAGGACGCTTGCAGCCAGCAACGCGGCTGCAAAAGTCAGCTTCTTATTCATTGAGCACTCCCTGATGTTCTTCCAAGCCCCTCTATCAGGCTCGCGAAGCGCGCATATAAGCACCGTTTTTCCGGCTTTGGAACACCCCGTTTGCTTACCCCGCGGGAAGCAGGAAAAAAATCCGCTATTTTGCCAAATTGCAGAAAAAATTAGCAGTTTTTTCCATTCACGAGATTATTAACAACCGAATTTTTTTATTGATCGCCAAGCTGACGATATAAATGTTCCCGGCGCTTCCGAGCGGCCGAGGGATGCGCCAGGATACCGCCTGGGAGCGCTGGCGGCGGTAAAGACTTTCGACGGCAAATCTTTCGCCATGTTGCCGCAAGGGCAAGACTTGCACGGTCACCAACGGAGGCAATACATAGGGTGTAGCGGCCGCAGCGGAGGGCGTCCTTGTCAATTCAGGGGCGAGCGCGGCGCGGATGAACAAGACTTGTCCAGGGAGGAACGGTTGGCAAAAGCATCAAGGACGACGGCGCCGGTGAAAGCGGGAGCCAAGGCGCCGTCGAAAGCAGCCGGTACTGCCAAGCCGAAAGCACCCGTTTCCAAAGCCGCCACGCCGAAGGCGGCCGCGGCGCCCGTAAGGGCAAGCACAAGGCCAGTGGTGAAAGCCCCGGCCAAGGCTGCGGCCGGAAAGACGGCGTCGGGAAATAAAGCGGGGGCGGCAAAGCCCGCTGCCAGGCCGGCATCGAAAGCCGCCGCGGCGATGAAGACCCCACCGGCGGCAAGGCCGGCCGACGCCACCGCCAACCGATTGCCGAAAACGCTGACGGCGCTGGCCGCCGGCTTGCCGGAAAAGCCGTGGCTCAAGAGCTATCCGAAAAACGTGCAGGCCGAGATCGGCGCCCTGCCCTACAGCTCGATCGGCGATTTCCTCGTCGCCGCCTGCAAGCAGTTTTCCGCGCAGCCGGCCTTCACCTGCATGGACAAGTCCATCAGCTACACCGATGTCGAGCGGCTGTCGGCGGCCTTCGGCGCCTACCTGCAATCGAAAGGCCTGCAGAAAGGCGCGCGCGTCGCGCTGATGATGCCGAACGTGCTGCAATATCCGGTGGCGATGATGGCGATCTTGCGAGCGGGTTATGTGGTGGTGAACATCAATCCGCTCTACACGCCGCGCGAGCTCGAACACCAGTTGAAGGATTCCGGTGCGCAAGCCATCGTCATCCTGGAGAACTTCGCCAACACCTTGCAGGCGGTGATCGCCAGGACCACGGTCAAGCATGTGGTGGTCGCCGCGATGGGCGACATGCTTGGCGGCCTGAAGGGCACGATCGTCAATTTCGTCGTGCGCCGCGTGAAGAAGATGGTGCCGGCATGGTCCTTGCCCGGCCATGTCAAGTTCAATGCCGCCATGAAGGCCGGCGCCGGCATGGGCTTCAAGCCGGCCAAGGTGGAAGCCGACGATGTCGCCTTCCTGCAATATACGGGCGGCACCACGGGCGTGTCGAAGGGCGCCACACTGCTGCACAGAAACGTGCTCGCCAACGTTGCGCAGAACGCGCAGTGGATGGAGGATGCCTACACGATCAAGCCGAAACCGGCGCACCCCAACTTCATCTGCGCGCTGCCGCTCTATCATATTTTCGCGCTGACCGTGAACGCGCTGATGGGCATGCAGCAAGGCGCCCGCAATGTGCTCATTCCCAACCCGCGCGACATTCCCGGCTTCGTCAAGGAATTGCAGAAATATCCGGTGCACATCTTTCCCGGCCTCAACACGCTTTTCAACGCGCTGCTCAACAATGAGGATTTCCGCAAGCTCGACTTCAAGCCGCTGGTGCTGACGCTGGGCGGCGGCATGGCGGTGCAGAAGGGCGTCGCCGAACGCTGGAAGACGCTGACCGGTTGTTCGGTCACCGAAGGCTACGGCCTCTCGGAAACCTCGCCGGTGGCCACCGCCAACAAGTTCACCGCCGGCGACTTCACCGGCACCATCGGCTTGCCGCTGCCCTCGACCGAGATCGCCATCCGCGACGACGACGGCAACAATTTGCCGCTCGGCGAGGTCGGCGAGGTCTGCATCCGAGGACCGCAAGTGATGGCGGGCTACTGGAACCGGCCCGATGAGACCGCCAAGGTGATGACCAAGGATGGCTACTTCAAATCCGGCGACATGGGCTTCATGGACGAGCGCGGCTACACCAAGATCGTCGACCGCAAGAAGGACATGATCCTGGTTTCGGGCTTCAATGTCTATCCGAACGAGCTCGAGGAAGTCGTGGCGATGCATCCGGGCGTGCTCGAAGTGGCGGCGGTCGGCGTGCCGGACGAGCATTCGGGCGAGGTGCCGAAACTGTTCGTGGTCAAGAAGGATCCGGCGCTGACCGCGGAGACGCTCACCGCCTTCTGCCGCGAGAACCTGACCGGCTACAAGCGGCCCAAATACATCGAGTTCCGCACCGAGTTGCCGAAGACACCGGTCGGCAAGATCCTGCGTCGAGCGCTGCGCGAATGATCGCAGCCGGCGGCGCGGAGGCGGTGGATGCACCTTGCCGTCCTGACCCGGCAGAATTCATCAGAACGAACATGCGCCTCGCCCCGGTGCCGTCGGTGCCTGAGATCCAGCTTTATACACCGCATCCGGCCAGTGGCCTGAGACGGCTCATAGATCCGCACCAAAGCGCTGGCGACGATGACGACACGATCGAGGCGGACAACGATGGACCACCCGAGCCGCAGCCGCCTTACTGGGCTTATGTGTGGGCCGGCGGCGCGGTGATTGCGCGCCACATACTGGATCATCCGCAAACGGTAGCCGGCCGCCGCGTGCTCGACCTTGGTGCCGGTTCCGGCCTTGTCGGCATTGCCGCCGCCATGGCCGGCGCGCGCGAAGTCATCGCCGCCGAGATAGACCGCAACGGCGTTGCCGCGATCGGCCTCAACGCAACGGCCAACGGCGTCGCCATCACCGTGATCGGAGACGATATCACCAGGGGTTCGCCACCTGCGGTCGACCTCGTGCTTGCCGGCGATGTCTTCTACAGCCAAGGCGTCGCCGACCGCGTCATGCCTTTTTTCGAACGCTGCCTGAATGCCGGCATCGAGGTCCTGGTCGGCGACCCCGGCCGCGCCTACCTGCCACGATCACGGCTGCGCCTGCTCGCCGAATACAAGGTGCCGGATTTCGGCCAGGCGAAAGACAGCGCGCTGCAGCCGAGCGGTGTCTTTCGCTTCGAGGGCTGACGAGGCGGCCGCGTCTACCGACGGGATCAGATCGTCTCCTTGACCCGCGCCGAGAGAAAATCCGGCAGATCGGCAACGGAATCCAGGATGGCGTCGGCAATGCCGGCCAGCGATTCGCGGGTTCCGGTGCCGGAGAGCACGCCGACCGCCAGCCCGCAGCCGCCGGCACGCGCCATTTCGAGGTCGTGGCGGTTGTCGCCGACCATGGCGATTTCCGCCGGCCTGAGGCCTGTGAGATCGCTGAAGGCCAGGATCGTGTCGGGCGCGGGCTTCGGATTGGCCACCGCGTCGTAGCCATAGGCCGCGTCGAACAATTGGGCGACGCCGAGCGTCACCAGCGTCTTTTCCGCGCCGCTGGTCGAATCGTTGGTGGCGACGCCAAGCCGGTAGGACTTCCTGTGCAGTGCCGTCAGCGTGTCGATGATGCCCGGCAGCGCCACGGCCATCGCCGAGCCTTGTACGGAGGTGATCTCGTTGAAGCGGGCAACCGCGAGCATCTGGTCCTCGTTGGACAGGCGCGGAAACCACAATTCGACGACGTCGAGATTGGTGCCGGAGGCAAATATCGAGTCAGGCTTAAAGCGCTTGTTGGCGAAATCGAAGCCGGCGGCGGCCAGCAGCCTGTCGGCTTTCCAGCGATCGCCTTCAGACGCATCCATGGCCATGAAGTCGGCAACGCCGAGCCAGGTGGCGTTGAAGTCGACAAGCGTGCCGTCCTTGTCGAACAATATTCCCTTGATGTCTGCCAAACTTTTCACTCCGAGCCACGCAAATGGTGGATGAATCCCACAAGGCCTGCGGTCGATGCGTCCCGCTTGGCGGCACTTTCCTTGCCCTCCACGACAGGCAGAAGGCCGGTGGCCAGTTCCTTGCCGAGTTCGACGCCCCACTGGTCGAACGAGTTGATGTTGAACAGCGTGCCCTCGACGAAGACGCGGTGCTCGTAGAGCGCGATCAGCCGGCCGAAGGTGCGCGGGTCGAGTTTGCGGTAAAGGATGGTCACCGAGGGGCGATTGCCGGAGAAGACGCGGTGCGGGGCTATCTTGTCGACCTCGGCCGGCTTCATGCCCTTGGCCAGCATCTGGGCGCGGGCTTCGTCCAGCGTGCGGCCCTTCATCAGCGCTTCCGACTGCGCCAGGCAGTTGGCGAGCAGCAGATCGTGCTGATGCTTGAGATCGGGCTCGTGGCCGACGGCCGCGGCGAGGAACTCGACCGGGATGAAATCGGTGCCCTGGTGCAGCAGCTGGAAGAAGGCATGCTGGCCGTTGGTGCCGGGCTCACCCCAGACCAGCGATCCGGTCGGCGTCGTCACCTCTGTGCCTTCGAGGGTGACGCTCTTGCCGTTCGATTCCATGTCGAGCTGCTGCAGATAGGCCGGCAGCCTGGACAGGCGCTGGTCGTAAGGGATGACGGCCCGCGCCGGGTAACCGCAGATCACGCGATGCCACCAGCCGACCAGTCCAAGCAGCGCCGGCAGGTTCTCCTGCACCGGCGCGGTGCGGAAATGCTCGTCCATCTCATGCGCGCCATCGAGGAAGGCGCGAAAATTCCGCGGGCCGACAGCGATCATCACCGGCAGGCCGATGGCGCCCCAGAGCGAATAGCGGCCGCCGACCCAATCCCAGAAGCCGAACACGCGATCGGGCGCGATGCCGAACTTGGCGACCAGATCGAGCGCGGTGGACACGGCGGCGAAGTGCTTGCCGACCGCTTCCTTGCCGAGCGCCTTCTGCACCCAGTCGCGCGCCGTCTGCGCGTTGGTCATCGTTTCGACGGTGGTGAAGGTCTTGGAGGCGATGATGAAAAGCGTGGTTTCGGCGGAGAGGCCCTTCAGTGTGTCATGGATATGGGCGCCGTCGATGTTGGAGACGTAGTGGGCGCGCGGCCCGTCATGATAGGGCGCCAGCGCCAGCGTCGCCATGGCCGGGCCGAGATCGGAACCGCCGATGCCGATGTTGACGATGTCGGTGATCTTCTTGCCGGTGGCGCCGGCCGCCTTGCCCGAGCGCACGGCATCGGCAAAGGCGCCCATGGCGTCGAGCACGGCGATGACGTCGGCCTTGACGTCCTGGCCATCGACGGTGACGCCCTTGCCGGTCAGGTTGCGCAGCGCCGTGTGCAGCACGGCACGGTCCTCGGTGACGTTGACCTTCTTGCCGGCGAACATGGCGGCGCGGCGGCCTTCGAGATCGGCGGCCTGGGCGAGCTTTTCCAGCAGCTCCATGGTGGTCGCGTCGACCGCGCATTTCGACCAGTCGAGCAGCAGATCGCCGTCGGTAGCGGAGAATTCCACGAACCGCTTGGGATCGGCGGCGAAGACCTGGCGCATGCTGGCGGGCGCCGCCGCGCGGTGGTCGCGCAAGGCGGCGAGCTGTTTTTGAAAGGACGATTGATCCACTGCCAAACTCCGAGACCTCGAGCCATCATTACGGACCGGATGTTTCCGGCGCGTGTCGTCGCGACAATCTATCGGGCCGAACTCCACCCGTTTCAATGCGCAGCGATGACGCACGGAGTCACGCAGCTATGCCGCGGCGCAGCATCAAAATGGCGTGAAGGATCACTGGCATAAATCCCAACGATCAGAAAAATTGATTGGCGCAACCCCTTGTGCCACGGTTACGTTCGGCTGGTCCAGCCAAACGAAAAAGGCTGGCCATCGAGGAAATCTCCCATGCCACAGCGAAACGACACGGCGATATGGTCCGGCCTGTTCCGGATTTCGGCTGAATCCGGCCAAACCCTGCAGGCGCAGATCCGCCAAGCCATCGTGGCCGCCATTCTCGACCGCCAGATCGCCGCTTCGATGCCGCTTCCTTCCTGCCGGATCCTGGCCGAAAAACTCGGCGTGGCGCGCGGAACCGTGGTGCTGGCATTCCAGCAGCTCGTCGACCAGGGTTTCCTGGTGGCGCGCGAGCGGCGTGGCCATTTCGTCAATCCCGATGTGCTGGCGACGCCGGCCAAGCCGCACCAGAAGGCGCCCGACCAGGCCAACGAGATCGACTGGAAGGCACGCCGCAAGATCTTCGCCAGCGACATGCCGCCGCCGGCCAAGCACGAGAACTGGATCAAGTCGTCCTACCCCTTCGTCTACGGCCAGTTCGATCCGGCGCTGTTCCCTACCGCCGAATGGCGCGAGTGCAACCGCATGGCGCTGGCGGTGTTGGAAATCCGCAACTGGGCGTCCGACATGGTCGACCGTGACGATCCGCTGCTGATCGAGCAGATCCAGGCGCGGCTCCTGCCCCGGCGCGGCATCTTCGCCAATCCCGACGAGATCATCGTCACGCTGGGCGCCCAGAACGCGCTCTACATGCTGGCGACGCTGCTGATGTCCAAAGGCTCCAAGGTGGCGATGGAGGACCCCGGCTACCCCGACGCCCGCTCGATCTTCCGCCTTGCGGGCGCGGAGATACAGCCGGTGCCGGTCGACCAGTCCGGCATCGTAACCGCTTCTATTCCCAATGATTCCGGCTTCGTCTTCGTCACGCCCAGCCATCATTGCCCGACCATGGTGCCGTTGTCGGCTGAGCGGCGGCAGGATCTTCTGGCGCGAGCCAACCGCTACAACCAGATCATCATCGAGGATGGCTATGACAGCCAGCTTCTCGACGAGGCACCGCAGCAAGCGCTGAAGAGCCTCGATCGCTCCGGCCGCGTGGTCTATGTCGGCTCGATGTCCAAGACGCTGGCTCCCGGCCTGCGGCTCGGCTACATCGTGGCGTCCGCGGGACTGATCGCGGAACTCAGGGCGCTGCGCCGCTTCATGCTGCGTCATCCGCCGGCGAACAACCAGCGCGCCGTCGCGCTGTTCCTGTCGCTCGGCCACCACGAGGCGCTGGTGCGGCGGCTGTCGTCGGCCTTCGACGAACGGCGCAAGCGGCTGGTCCATGCGATTTCCGCCTTCCTGCCGGAATGGCGCTCGACCGATTCGGCCGGCGGCACGTCGCTGTGGCTCGAAGGGCCGCGCGGCACCGATTCGCGCGGGCTGGCCGAGGCAGCGGCCTCGCGCAGCGTCATCATCGAGCCAGGCGACCGTTTCTTCGATCGCACTGAAAAGCCTTCGCGTTTCATGCGGCTGGGCATCTCGTCGATCGCACTGCAGCACATCGAGCCAGGCATTCGCGAACTGGCCACGGCCGCCGGACGCAGACCCGCAGCCGCCTGATCCATCGTTGATCTCTCGTGACCGGAGCCGCTCGCAGCGGCTCCGGTATTTTAGTTCTGGCACATGGAACTGGGCCAGCTGGCCCATAGGATGGGCCAGTGCCGGCGGCATAGTCGGCGTCAGGGGAAGAAGCAGGCCGATGGTGGACCAACCGCCACGAGTTCCTGCCGACGAAGGTGGAGTGCTTCCATGCCAGTGGCTGTCGAACAGCAGGACACGCCGGCGAACCGTCGTCCACAACGCTCCGGTCTTCGCGAAACAGGACATGCCATGCGATCATCTCCCCTGGTGGAGGATACCAGACCACAGCACAAGGCCATCGAGGGCGGCGGCTACGGGCCGCTGCGCGGGGATGACCGCGAGCGTATCCACGAAGGCGTGCTGACGCTTCTGGAGACAGTGGGTTTCGCCAACGCCATTCCTTCCTGCATAAAGGTACTGACCAAGGTGGGGGCGGTCCATGGCGACGATGGCCGGGTCCGCTTTCCGCGCGCGCTCGTGCTCGACACCATCAAGCGGGCGGCACGACATTTCACACTTCATGGCCAGGCCCCCAGGCACGACATGGTGGTCCAGGGCAAGCGCGTGCACTACGGCACGGCAGGCATCGCCGTGCACCTGGTGGATATCGAAAAACGCGAGTACCGCGAGTCCAAGCTGCAGGATATTTATGATGCCGCCCGCATCGTCGATGGGCTGGACAACATCCATTTCTTCCAGCGGCCGATGGTGGCGCGCGACATCGCCGATCCGCTCGAGATGGATTTCAACACGCTTTATGCCTGTGTGATGGGAACATCGAAGCACGTCGGAACATCCTTCACCGTGCGTGAGAACGTGAAGCCTGCGCTTGAAATGCTGTACGCCATCGCCGGCGGCGAGGAGAATTTCCGCGCCCGGCCATTCGTTTCCAACTCCAACTCATTCGTCGTGCCGCCGATGAAATTCGCCGAGGATGCCTGCGGCGTGCTTGAGGCCTGCGTTGAAGGCGGCATCCCGATCCTGCTGCTGTCGACCGGCCAGTCCGGCACCACGGCACCCGCGGCGATGGTCGGCGCCGTCGTGCAGACGGTGGCCGAAGTGCTGGCCGGCCTGGTCTATGTCAACGCGCTCAAGCCCGGCCATCCGGCGATCTTCGGCGCCTGGCCGTTCATGTCGGACCTGCGCACCGGCGCCATGGCGGGCGGGTCGGCCGAGCAGTCGGTGGCAACGGCGGCCTGTGCCCAGATGGCGCAATTCTACGACCTGCCCGGCGGCTCCGCCGCCGGCATGACTGATTCGAAATTGCCCGATATTCAGTCCGGCTACGAAAAAGGCATCACCAATGTGATGGCCGGCCTCTCCGGCCTCAACCTCGTCTACGAGGCGGCCGGCATGCATGCCTCGCTGCTCGGCTTCTGCCTGGAGAGCCTGGTCATCGACAACGACATGCTCGGTCATTGCCTGGGCTGCGCGCGTGGCATCGACGTGACCGACGAGGCCCTGTCGATCGACAGCATCGCCGAGGTCTGCCTCAAGGGTCCGGGCCACTATCTCGACAACGAACAAACGCTCAAGCTGATGCAGACCGAGCACTTCTATCCCGCCCTCGGCGATCGTTCCTCGCCGAAGGAATGGAACGAAAAGGGCCGGCCTGATATATTGCTGCGTGCGATCACCGAGAAGAAACGCATTCTTGCCGAACGATTTCCGCCCCATGTGCCAAAACAGGTCGACGACAGATTGCGTGCCCGTTTCGGCAACCTGATCCACCTGCCGCGCACGCAAATGGGCGGCTGACCGGAGACGAGTTCGTGCAGCCATGCAGCCACCACCCAGGATCAACCATCGGGCAGAACGACAAATGAGTGTGCATCCTATCCAGCAAGCCCACACAGACGGCGACGCGATCGATCGGCTGGTGGCATCTCATCGGCCAGGTCACGGCCTGGTGCGTGCCTTCTATCATGACCAGGCAATCTTCGAGCGCGACATGGAACGTGTCTTTCGCCGCCACTGGCACTGCCTGGCCCATGCCAGCGTCATCGCGAACCCGGGCGATTTCGAGCTGTTCAAACTGGGCGACGAGGCGGTCATCCTGACACGCGGCATGGATGGCACCGTGCATGCCATGCTCAATGTCTGCCGCCACCGCGGCGCCGAGGTCTGCACCAAGGAAAAGGGCAACGCGAAGATGTTCGTGTGCCCCTACCACGCCTGGAGCTATTCCAATGACGGCTCATTGCGCGCTGCCCGCCTGATGCCGAAGGATTTCGACCGCTCGGCGCACGGGCTGAAGAAGCTTCATGTCCGCGTCGCCTCCGGGCTGGTCTTCATTTCCTTCGCCGAGACGCCGCTCGATTTCGATCCGATCGAACAGTCGCTGCGCACGAGTTGCGGCCAATATGGCTGGGGCGACGCCAAGGTGGCGTATCGTCAGTCCTATCCGCTCGACGCCAACTGGAAGCTCGCCGTCGAGAACTATGTCGAATGCTACCATTGCGGACCGGCGCATCCGGAATATTCGCAGACGCATGCGCTGGAAAAACCGGCCGAGATGATCGAGCAGCTCAATGCGGCGATGGAGCAGCGCACCTGCGCGCTCGGCATCGAGATCGGCAGCGCCAACCGCTGGCAGAACTCGGCGGCCGGTCAGGAAGCAATCGACACCTTCCGCTACGCGCTCTATGACGGCGTTTCGAGCGGCAGCCAGGACGGCTCTCCGGTGGCCCCGCTGATGGGCCGCTTCACCGACTATGACGGTGGCGTCACTTCCATCCATCTCGGCGGCACGACCTTTCTCGTCTGCTATCCCGATCACGGCATGATCTACCGATTCATCCCGAAAACGGCTGGTACATGCGAGATGGAACTGATCTGGCTGGTGCGCGGCGACGCGGTCGAGGGTCAGGATTACGATCTGGAGAAGCTGACCTGGCTATGGAAGGTCACCACCGACGAAGACAAGAAGATCATCGAGCACACCGCGCGCGGCGTGCGCTCGCACTATTTCGTGCCCGGACCTATCGCGCCGATGGAATACAACGAACTGCGCTACATCGGCTGGTATCTCGAGGAGATCAGCCGGGCCTGAACGGTTCGGCTGCCTTAGGAGGATCAGGCAGATCTTGCCTTTCGCGTCATTCCGCGCTGAGCCCGTATCGGTCGACGACTTCGGGGTTGATGAGCTTGGCATGCAGTGTCATCAGCACGATCTGCGCGTCGAGGCTGTCGCCGGTTTCAAGCGCCGCCTCGATGCGGCGCTCGGCTTCCAGCGTCCGCTGATGGCCATTGGCTTGCTCGAAGGTTTCGGGACCCGCGATGCAATAGCTGCATAATTGTGCCACCGACGCATAGGTACCCCGTGGCGGCTCGTCGGGCCAGCGATCCTTCATGAGATTGACCAGGGTAAGCTTCACGCCCTCCGGCACAAGGGCTGGATGCAGATCCGCGCCGCGCAATGCATCGTCGAGCTGCCTCAAGTCGCCCGAGCGGCCGAACATTCCGAGGAAGCCGAGGGAAGAGCGCCGTCCGGCCATGATGTTTCCTTCCGTTCCAGCCCACTTAGGTGGTGGGCAAGCGAATTACAAAGGCGGTGCTATCTAACCAGCCGCCGCCAGCAAGACCCCTGCAAGGGCGGATAGCGCGAGTGTCGGCAGCATGCCGATCTTCAGCTTCAGGATGGCGATCATGGCGGCACCCGAAAGCAAGGCCGCACGCCAGTCGATCGACGAAAGCACCGGCACATTCATGCCAAGACCCGTCGCATGCACCTCACGGAAGATGACGTGCAAGCCAAACCATAGGGCCAGATTCATAATCACCCCGACAATTGCGGCGGTGATCGCGCCCAGTGCGGCCGACAGTGCCTTGTTGCCGCGCAACGCCTCGATGTAGGGCGCCCCGAGGAATATCCAGAAAAAGCAGGGCGTGAACGTCACCCACAGGGTGAGCAACGCCCCCAGCGATCCGGCAAGCAACGGGTCCAGCGAGCCGGAATGGCGGAACGCGGCGATGAAGCCGACGAACTGCAGCACTAGGATGAGCGGCCCCGGCGTCGTTTCGGCAAGCCCAAGGCCATCAACCATTTCACCAGGGGCCAGCCAGCCGAAGGACTGGACGGCTGCCTGCGCGACATAGGCGAGGACCGCATAGGCGCCACCGAAGGTGACGACAGCCATCAGGCTGAAGAACCGGCCTATCTCGGTCCAGACGCTTGCGGAGCCGGTGAACCACCAGATCAAAAGAACAGGCCCGAGCCAGATCGGCAGCCAGATGGCGACGGTGCGCGGTGCATGCCATCTGGTCGGTTTGACATGGGCCAGTTCGCCACGCTCGAACATCAGGTCGACCGCTCCCTTGAAGTCGGCAACACCGTCCTTGCCATGGGCCGAGCCGGAAAACAGGCCGGGAGCAATGCGATCCCCCAGCCATCCCGTCAGGCCGGCGAACAGGACGATGAGCGGAAACGGCACATTCAACGCATAGATGGCAATGAACGCCGCGACCGCGATCGACACCATGACCGGGTTTTTCAGGGCGCGTCGCCCGATCCGGATCACCGCCTCGATGACGATGGCGAGCACCGCCGCCTTGACCCCGAAAAACAGCGCCGCGACGAGCGGCATGTCGCCGTAGAGCATGTAAAGGCTGCTCAAGACGAGCATGACGAGCGCGCCCGGGAAGACGAACAGGATGCCGGCGACAAGGCCGCCGATCGTCCTGTGCAGCAGCCAGCCGACATAGATGGCGAGTTGCTGGGCTTCCGGGCCAGGCAGCAACATGCAGTAGTTCAACGCATGCAGGAAGCGCTGTTCACCGATCCAGCGCCGGTCCTCGACCAGCTCCTTGTGCATCAGCGCGATCTGCCCGGCAGGTCCGCCGAAGCTGAGCAATCCGATCCTCGCCCAGACCTTCGTGGCTTCCGCGAAGGTCGGCGCAGCCGGCGGCTCGACGGCCACCGCCTTGTTGTCGGGGACAAGAATGGTCATGACGGCTTACCCGCAGCGGGCCAGTTGTGCGTTTCTTCGGTGGCGTCGCGACACCAGCGGAAGAACGCGTCGTAGAGCAGCATGCCTGCTTCCAGTTGTTCCAGATCGTCGCGGTACATACGCGACAGACCCAGCGAGGCAGCCAGAAAACCGGCCGCCTGGGGCACCAGGTCGAGGCTTGCGGTGTCGGCCGCACGCACGATTGCGGCGAGGCGATCGAGCGCCTCGGATTCCAACCCGAACTCCTCGATCATCGTGTCGAAGGTGCAGCGTTCGCCACGATGGCTCCAGAACACATTGTCGATGTCGAACGGCACGGCCTGAAAGCGGTCGGCAACAGCCAATACTTCAGCGGGCTCGACAAACAGGAACACCGCGTCGGGGTCGAGGAAACGCCGGATCAGCCATGGGCAAGCGATGCGGTCGACCTTCGGGCGCGATCGCGTCACCCAGACGGTGGCGCCCTTTTCATTGCGTGGCGGCATTTTGGCGGTGCGGACCAGAAGTCCCCCGGCATCGCGCCAGGCCTCAAACCCGCTTTCAAGGGATTCGGCTGATATCCCCTCATGGCGCAGCCATGCAACGACGCCTTGCGAGAGCTTTTGCCCCTTCTGGCATACGACGGCCACCGGCTTGCCGGCGAATGCGGCCGCCCAGGTCGAAACGGTTTTGAAATCGCGCCGGCACGAAGCCGGCAACAGGCGCGGGTCGGCGTCGAAATCGTCATCGATGCGAACATCGATAATGACAGGCGCGCCCGGCAGACCGATGAGCCGGGACAGTTGCGATACAGTGATAGCGGTTGTTGACGGCATGGCGTCCACCTCCTGGAAGAGAAGCTTGGACGCGAACGTTGGGCTGACGCCTCACGGGGTCGTCGCGATGCACCCCTTGTCATGATGGTGGATTTGTTGGGCGCGCTTGTCAAGGACGGTGACCGTCCTCGACCTACCCGGCAACACGCTGACCGGAAAACCGATGGCGGCTTGATTTGATCAAGCCGCCATCGGTCGATCCAGAATCAATGATTGTCCCCGGAGCAATCAGTGATTGTCTCTGGAGCAATCAGTGATTGTCTCTGGGAACGCCGCTGGTGTGCGCGACGTCCTGATACTTCACCGCCGGCTTCAGCACCATTCCCTCCGAGAACTGCGCGACCATGCCGCGCTGGATCTCCTGCCAGGGTGTCTGGTGCTTGGGATAGTGGAAGCCACCATTGTTCTGCAGTTCGGCGCGGCGCCGGGTGATCTCGTCGTCGGTAACGAGGATGTCGGCCGTGCCCTTGCGCAAGTCGATGCGGACCCTGTCGCCCGTCTTGAGCAGCGCCAGTCCGCCGCCGATCGCCGCTTCCGGCGAGGCGTTGAGGATCGACGGCGAACCCGACGTACCCGACTGGCGGCCGTCCCCGATGCAAGCGAGCGCGTGGATGCCCTTCTTGATGAGATAGGCCGGCGGCTGCATGTTGACGACTTCGGCACCGCCTGGATAGCCGACCGGGCCGGCGCCGCGCATGAACAGGATGGTGTGTTCGTCGATGCCTTGCGCCGGGTCGTCGATGCGGGCGTGGTAATCCTCCGGCCCATCGAAAACCATGGCGTTGCCTTCGAAAGCCTCGGGATCCTTGGGGTTGGAGAGATAGCGTTCGCGGAATTCCGGCGAGATGCCGCTGGTCTTCATGATCGCCGAATCGAACAGATTGCCCCGAAGATTGATGAAGCCGGCATTGGCCTTCAGCGGCTTGGCGACAGAGCGGATGACGTCGGGATTTTCGTTGGCGACGCCCTCGCTATTCTCACCGATCGACTTGCCGTTGACGGTGCGCGCGCCGGGATGCGGCAACAGCCCGCCCTTCATCAGTTCGGCGATGACCGCCGGCACGCCGCCGGCATGGTGGTAGTCCTCGCCAAGGTATTCGCCCGTCGGCTGCAAATTGACCAGTAGCGGCACATTGAGGCCGACCGTCTGCCAGTCGTCATTGTCGAGCTTGACTCCAAGGTGGCGCGCGATGGCGTTGAGGTGGATCGGCGCGTTGGTCGAGCCGCCAATGGCCGAATTGACGACGATAGCGTTCTCGAAAGCTTCTCTCGTCATGATGTCGGACGGCTTCAGATCCTCATGCACCATCTCGACGATGCGCTTTCCGGTCTCATAGGAAATCTGGCCGCGCTCGCGGTAGGGCGCGGGAATCGCGGCCGAGCCCGGCAACTGCATGCCAAGCGCTTCGGCCAGCGAGTTCATCGTGGTGGCGGTGCCCATGGTGTTGCAATAACCGGTGGACGGCGCCGACGAGGCGACGATGTCCATGAACTCGTCATAATCGATCTCGCCGGCCGACAGGCGCTGGCGTGATTCCCAGACGATGGTGCCGGAGCCGGTGCGCTTGCCCTTGTGCCAGCCATTGAGCATCGGCCCGACCGACAGCGCGATCGCCGGGATGTTGACGGTGGCCGCTGCCATCAGCAGCGCCGGCGTCGTCTTGTCGCAACCGATGGTGAGCACGACGCCATCGAGCGGATAGCCGTAGAGCACTTCGACAAGGCTGAGATAGGCAAGGTTGCGGTCAAGTGCCGCGGTCGGGCGCTTGCCGGTCTCCTGGATCGGATGGCAGGGGAATTCGAAAGGAATGCCGCCCATCGAGACGATGCCTTCGCGCACACGCTTGGCGAGTTCGATATGGTGACGGTTGCAAGGCGACAGATCCGAGCCGGTCTGTGCGATGCCGATCAGCGGCTTGCCGGACATCAGTTCGGCGCGCGTCAGGCCGTAATTGAGATAGCGCTCGAGATAGAGCGCCGTCATGCCCGGATTGTCGGGATTGTCGAACCACTCCTGCGAGCGAAATTTTTTCTTGTGGGTGGGGGCGCCTGCCATCATGGTCTCCGTATTTGTAAGACAAATCGATATGGCAACGCGCGGGAGCAGGCAAGAGGGCGTGCGGTCGCAACCGGACTTTGGTGCGATAGACACGCACCAAGCCGTGCGTTACGGGTTCGGACAGTCTTGTCCGGGAGGTTTTCATGGCTTTGGTGATCGAAGGCGAGGAGCGCATTGCCGCACCGCTGCAAAAAGTGTGGGAAGCGCTGAACGATCCCGAGGTGTTGAAGGCGACCATTCCCGGCTGCCAGAGCCTGGAGATGAAGTCGCCGACCGAGATGGCGGCAACTGTGGTGGTGAAGATCGGACCGATCAAGGCGACGTTCAACGGCGAAGTGACGCTGAAGAACCTGAAGCCGCCGCACTCCTACACCATCCAGGGCGAAGGCAAGGGCGGCATTGCCGGCTTCGCCAAGGGTGGCGCCGACGTGACGCTGACGGCAGATGGACCTGACGCCACGGTATTGAACTACGCGGCCAAGGCCGATGTCGGCGGCAAGATCGCCCAGCTCGGCAGCCGCCTGATCGAATCGACCTCGAAGAAACTGGCCGGACAGTTTTTTTCGTCGTTCGGCGAAAAGGTCGGCGGCTGAGCCCTCAAGCGGGCATCACTCGAACACAATACTCGGCACCGCCGCTGCCGCCGCGCCACGCTCTTCATTGACCCGGTCCCAGACCTTCGAAGCGATGTCGCGATAGATTTTCGCCTCGGCGCCGTCAGGCTTCGAGACGACAACCGGCGTGCCGGCATCCGAACTTTCGCGGATGCCCATCTCGAGCGGCACTTCGCCAAGGAAGGTGACGCCGAGGCGCTCGGCCTCGCGGCGCGCGCCGCCATGGCCAAAGATGTCGTAGCGCTTGCCGGTGTCCGGGGCGATGAAATAGCTCATGTTCTCGACGATGCCGAGCAACGGGACGTCGACCTTCTTGAACATGTTGAGGCCTTTTCGCGCGTCGATCAGGGCCAGATCCTGTGGCGTCGAGACGATGACAGCACCAGCCAGCGGCACCTGCTGGGCCATGGTCAGTTGCGCGTCGCCGGTACCGGGCGGCATGTCGACGACGAGCACGTCGAGACGGCCCCATTCGACCTCGCGCAGCATCTGCGTCAGCGCCGACATCACCATCGGGCCGCGCCAGATCATCGGCGTTTCCTCGTCGACGAGGAAGCCCATCGACATCACCTTCAGGCCGTAATTCTCCATCGGTTTCAGGATCTTGCCGTCGACGGTCTGCGGCCGTCCGTGGATGTTGAGCAGCCTGGGCATGGACGGTCCGTAGATGTCGGCATCCAGCACGCCGACGCGCAAGCCGTTGGCGGCGAGGCCGAGCGCGATGTTGACGGCGGTGGTCGACTTGCCGACGCCGCCCTTGCCGGAGGCAACGGCAATGATCGCCTCGATACCGGGCACGCCACGCTTGCCCGAGCTGTGCGAGGCCGGTGCGTGCGGAGTCGCACGCGCCGCGGCGGCAGCGGGCTGAGCCGGCGGCG
>NZ_AYWX01000007.1 GCF_000502875.1 Mesorhizobium sp. L2C084A000
CATCGAGGCAGCCGAATGCAAGAACTACTTCGAAAACGCAGGCTACGCTTCCGTCAAAATATGAAACGCTCTAGCCGTGCTGCGCGACGCGGTCGACCTCGGTCGCAAACTGGAGCCGAGCCAAGCCGAAGCACCGACGATTCCTCCCCGAAAATAGGAACGGACTTCAGCGAACGGGGTCGAGGCAACGCTGTGCGACAATTCAAAGCAAAGCCACTCCGGGCGGGCCGGAGTGGCTTTGTTGCAAGTGCAGTTCAGCGGTTGGCGATAAAAACCGCTTCCTCATCGTCGCGCTGCCTGCCTCCGAGGGCCGCGGCGGCACTGGCGATAAAGGCGCCGATGGCCAGCGAGAGCGCACCAAGCAGGGCAAACGTCGCACTGGCCTTCCTGGCGGTGTCGGCGGCCTGCTGCGCCTTGACTTTGGCGTCCTGAGCCTTGGCGAGGACGGCATCCACCCGGGTCCTGGCGTCTGCTTCAGAAAGCCCTGTGCGGACGGCGACCAGCTGCGACAGATACGTTTTGTCGTCTGCGGAAACCTCGCCTGCCGCTGCACCGGCGATCAGGATGCGCGAAGCCTGACCGACCGCAGCCGCATCGCTGTCCGGATTGGCGGCAGCCAGCCTGCCCGGATCAGCCGGACGGAACAGCGAATCCACCAGGTAGGAGGTCGCATTGTCTGCCGATGTGCTGTCGGCATTGGCCGAAGCTCCCGCCGATGCGCCCATGGCCGCGCCAGACGCGATGGTGGACACCGCCTGCACGCCTGAGCCTATCGCAGCGGAAAGCGCGGAGCCAAGCACGCCGACGACGAGCAACGTGGCCAGCGCCCAGGCAAGAAAGCCGTGTGCGGTGTCCCGGAAATAGACTTCATCGGTGTGGATGCCGACCCATTTGGTGCGCAGGCGTCCGGCAAGATAGCCGCCGACGCCGGAGGACAGCCATTGCACGATGACAAGCCAGATCGCGGTGGACGCCGCGAAAGTGGTCACAGATGCGCCCGATCCCGACCATGGCGACACCATGCTCAATCCCAGCCCCGAACCGAGCAGCATGAGGATGAGGGTCAATGTCGAGGCCGCGAAGGCTCCGGCGATGATCGGTCCCCAGCTGACGGCGGTGGAGGAGGACTCGGTTGAGGCGGAAACATCGACCGCCGACAGGGTGGACTGCATGGAAGCCCCCTATCGTACGAACAGCATGATCAGAATGATGATCGGAATCGGAATGCCGAGCAACCAGAGCAAAATGCCACGTCCCATGGAGGCCTCCTGTTAGAATATTGTGAATCGATGTTGTCACAATGTTCCAAGGGAACTTCCGTTCCGGCGCGTTGTAAAATGATTTTCTTGCCGCCAGCGGAACATTGGCGCGCCGCAGCGCGCCAATTCAGATTTGATGTCCAGATCAGATGTCCAGATTGGCGACCGACAGCGCGTTGTCCTGGATGAACTCGCGCCTGGGTTCGACCTCATCGCCCATCAGCCGCGAAAACAGCGAATCCGCATCGGTCGCGTCATTGACCTTGACTTGCAGCAGCGAGCGCACGTTCGGATCGAGCGTGGTTTCCCACAGCTGTTCGGCGTTCATCTCGCCGAGACCCTTGTAGCGTTGCATCGTCAGGCCCTTGCGGCCGGTCGCAAAGACCGCGTTGAGCATCGCCAGCGGCCCCGAGATGGTTTCGGAGACATCTTTGCGGCGCAGCACCGGCGGCGACCCGTAGACCTCGCTGAGGCGCTGTGCGTAGCGGTCGAGCTGGCGTGCGTCGGCCGAATTGATCAGCGCCAGGTCGAGATGCGCGTATTCCTTGACGCTGCGCACCGTGCGCTCGAACACATAGCCGCCGACGCCTTCATTCGAGGTCGACATGCGGCCGGTCCAGCCGCGCTCGGTGTCCTCGGCGATGATGTCGAGGCGTTTTGCAATCCGCTCCGCCATGTCGTTGGCGCGGCCGAGATCGGTGAACACGTCCGGGTTGAGCCCGCCGGCGATCGCCGCCTGCTCGACGACGCCTCTGTTGTAGCGCGTGTGCAGGCCGTTGATCAGCTGGCGCACCGCCAGCGCGTCGTCGATGGCTCCGCGCAGGTCCTGTCCGATGCGAACCTCGCCCGAGCCGAGGGTAAGCGATGCTTCCTCCAGTCCCGAGCCGATCAGGAACTCCTCGAACGCGCTCTCGTCCTTGATGTATTGCGAGCTCTTGCCGCGCGTCACTTTGTAGAGCGGCGGCTGGGCGATGTAGAGATGGCCGCGCTCGATCAGCTCCGGCATCTGCCGGAAAAAGAAGGTCAGCAGCAAGGTTCTGATATGGGCGCCGTCGACATCGGCGTCGGTCATCAGGATGATCTTGTGGTAGCGCAGCTTGTCGGCGTTGAACTCGTCCTTGCCGATCGAGGTCCCGAGCGCCGTGATCAACGTGCCGATCATGTCGGAGCCGAGCATGCGGTCGAAGCGGGCCCGCTCGACATTGAGGATCTTGCCGCGCAGCGGAAGAATGGCCTGATTCTGGCGCGAACGGCCGCCCTTGGCCGAGCCGCCGGCGGAGTCACCCTCGACGATGAAGATTTCGGACTTCGCCGGGTCGCGTTCCTGGCAGTCGGCCAGCTTGCCGGGCAGGGAAGTGACGCCGAGCGAGCTCTTGCGGGTGATATCGCGCGCCTTGCGCGCCGCTTCACGCGCCGCCGCGGCCTGGATCACCTTGTCGACGACCACCTTGCCTTCGCTCGGATGTTCTTCAAGCCAGGTGCCGAGCGCTTCGTTGACCAGGCCTTCGACGACAGGACGGACCTCCGACGAGACCAGCTTGTCCTTGGTCTGCGAGGAGAATTTCGGATCTGGAACCTTGACTGAAAGCACCGCCGTCAGGCCTTCGCGGCAATCGTCGCCGATCAGCGAGACCTTTTCCTTCTTGGTCAGGCCCGACGATTCGCCATAGCCGGTGATCTGGCGCGTCAGCGCGCCGCGAAAGCCGGCCAGATGCGTGCCGCCATCGCGCTGCGGGATGTTGTTGGTGAAGGCCAGCACGTTCTCGTGGTAGCTGTCGTTCCACCACATCGCCACTTCGACGGTGATCCCGTCGCGCTCCGCCTTGATGGCGATCGGCTTGTCGATCAGCGGTTTCTTGACCCGATCGAGATATTTGACGAATTCTTCGAGGCCTCCGTCATAGTGCAGTTCATGGCGCACGACATCGGCGTGACGGGCATCGGTCAAAATGATGCGCACGCCGGAATTGAGGAAGGCAAGCTCGCGCAGCCGGTGTTCCAGCGTGCCGAAGTCGAACTCGACCATGGTGAAGGTCTCGGCCGACGGGAAGAAGGTGATCTGGCTGCCGCTGCGGCCCTCATAGGTGCCCGGCTGCTTGTCCTGCTCATAGCTGCCGGTGGCCTTCAGCGGCGCGTCGGCATTGCCATGCGTGAAACTCATCTCGAAGATCTGGCCGTTGCGGCGGATTTTCAGCTTCAGCCACGCCGACAGCGCGTTGACCACCGAGACGCCGACGCCATGCAGGCCGCCCGAGACCTTGTAGGAATTCTGGTCGAACTTGCCGCCGGCATGCAGCTGCGTCATGATCACTTCGGCCGCCGAAATGCCTTCTCCGGTGTGGATATCGGTTGGAATTCCGCGGCCATTGTCGATCACGGTGACCGAACCATCGGGGTTGAGCGTCACGGTGACGAGATCGGCGTGACCGGCCAGCGCCTCGTCGATGGCGTTGTCGACCACTTCATAGACCATGTGATGCAGGCCCGAACCGTCGTCGGTATCGCCGATATACATTCCGGGGCGTTTGCGGACAGCATCCAACCCCTTCAAAACCTTGATGGAATCGGCGCCGTATTCGGCTTCAGCGCCGTTGTTGTTGTCGATCTGATCGCTCATGAAAACCTGTTGTCTGGATGCCGCTTGCACGGCGCGAAAAACCCGCTTCGAATCGCGCCTCTGATATGCACTAGATATAGGCGCAAAAGGCGGTTTTTCCAAGGTTTGCAGGCATTTCACGGGGAATGAGCCGGCTGTCCATGACAGCCTCCCGTCAGGCCCTATTTCACTTTGGCCAGCCGGTCCCTGAGAAACTTGATCATGAACTTATATCGCGGCGCCAGCCGCCCGCTGCGGTCGAGCTCCAGCGTCATGTCCAGCGCCTGGGAAAGCACGGCCTTGGGGTTCTTGGCGACCTGAGCGTAGTCGATCATGGCCACCACCAGGTCGCGCTGCCAGGTGGCGTTGTTTGGGTCGGACCGGGCGAGCTGCTGGCGGATGTCGAGACTGTCCTGGAAAGCCTGCCGCGCGCCTTTGACGTCGCGATGCTTGGCCTTGAGCATGCCGATCTCGGACAGAGTGATCGACAGGTCGCGTTGCCAGTCGGCATTGGCAGGGTCGAGCTTGGCCAGCCGGTCGGCGATGGCGAAACTGTCTGTATAGGCCTTGAGCGCTCCAGCGCGGTCGCCCTGTATCGCCCGAATGCCCGCTACTTTTTCCAAGCTGACCGAGAGGTCGCGTTGCCAGTCGGCGTTGGCAGGGTCACTGGCCGCCAGCACGCGGGCTATCGAGAGGGCTTGCCTGTAGGCGGCGAGGGCTGCCGGCCAGTCCTCTTGATCGCTCAGCGCATTGCCGATCTTTGCGTTGCCGACCGACAGGTCGCGCTTCAGCTCACTGTTGTCGGGGTCGCGGCCCACCAATTGTTCGACGATCGCATGGCCCGCTTTATAGGACGCGAGTGCGCCCGCCGCATCGCCGCGCTCGCGCTTGAGGTCGCCGATCGTATCATGGCTGACGGAGACATCGCGTTGCCGCTCGGCGTCCCACGGCTTCTTCTCGGCCAGCGCCAATCGGACCTTCAGGCTCTCCTCGTAGGCCATCTGGGCGTTGTCCAGTCGCCCCATGACCCGGGCAAGGCCGCCGATCTCGTCATAGGTGATGGTCAGGTCGCGCTGCAGCTCGGCGCGCTCCGGTTCATTATCGGCAAGTTGCTTCTTGATCGACAGGCTTTCCTGGTAGACTTGTGCGGCGCTGGCCAGATCGCCTTGCGTCACCAGCACGTTGCCGATCTTGTCGTCGACCATGGCGAAGTCCCCGAACCATGGCAGCCGATCGGGTTCGGCAGCGGTCAAATCCCTGAGCATGGTTCTGGCGGTCCGATAGTTTTCCAGCGCTTCCGGCAGGTCCCCTTGCGCCAGCTTGACGTTGCCGAGCTTGATGTGGCTGACGGCAAAATCGCGCTTGACGCTCGGGTCGGTTTCCCGGGCCGAACGCAGCTCGAGATTGGATACCAGCGCTGCAAAGGCGCGGCCTGCCGCATCGGTGTTGCCGACAAGGGTGTAGAGCTTGCCGAGTTCGTCCAGCGTGCGGATCTGGCGGTCGGCCTGGTCCAGGGTCAGATCGGTCTGCCCGGCCTCGCGGTAAAGAGCCAGGACCGATTCATAATCGTTGATGGCCGTGGCGTAGTCGAGGTCGGCGCGCGCCGCACCGCCGGACAGGAAACGCGTCGCCGCCTCGGACAGCGTGCGGCCGACGAAATTGGCCTTCAAGGCGTTGCGCGAAACATTGTCGATGTCGGCGGCCTTTGCGAGGATGGCGCGAGCCCCATCGAAGGCGCCGAGCGAAAGCTGCTCCTCGGCCTGCCGGCGCAGCTCCGTCACCTGCGGATCATCGGAGGCCAGCGTCCTCATTTCGCCGCGCACCTTGACGAAGGCGTCCGCCGCCTCGCGCAACCGGGCATTCAGGCTGTCCGCCGAAAGGTGGCTGGCGTCGGAGCTGATCAGCACGCCGTAGAGAGGCGCCAGCGGCATGTCGGCATCGCTGGCAACCTGCTCGACCTCACCGCGCATTTCCGGCGTCACGTCGGCCATGGCAAGCAACAGGCGCTCGCGCTCCGGCAATTGTTCCATGGCGGCCGCGGCAAAGAACAGCTTCGGCAGGCCGCTCTCGACGTAAGGCAGCTGTTTGCCCCGCGACAAATCGTAGACCTCCTGCTGCACCAGCGTCAGCACCGAGCGGATTTCGAGCCCGCTGGTGCCGAGATATTTGGTCAGCGCCGTGGTGAATGGCGAGTTCTGGCCGGTTCCGTCGGCCGCCGTCTCGCCGGGTGCTGCCGAGAAAGCGAACAGGATGTTTTCGGCGCGGCCAGTCCGACCAAGCCCCGGCCGGACATTTTCCACGACATCCTTGACCAGCGACGTCGCACCGCGCCCGTCACCCACCGTGCCCGAAAACGGATCGCTCCGGCAGGCGTCGAGCATGATCAGGCCGACCTTGGCGGTGGCGGCCACGGTCTTGCGCACCTCCTCCAGAGGCAAGCTGGTCTTCTCCAGCGCATCGAGCGAAGAGGGGTCGGCATCGACCGGCAGCAGCCGGTTATCGCCCGAGATTTCCACGCCGTGGCCGGAGAAGTAGACCAGCGCCACGTCGGCGCCTTTGGCATCCTGGCGAAAATCGTCGAGCGCGCGGCGCATGCGCCGCAGGTCGCGGTTGGTTTCGAGGACGACCTCGAAGCCGAGCTTCTTCAGCACCGCTCCCATCGCCTCGCCGTCATGAACCGGGTTGGCAAGCGGCCGGATCAGGCGGTAGTCGTCGTCGGCGATGATCAAGGCCACGCGCCGCTCAGCCGCCGCGGTGGCGGTGGTCATGAGCATCAGCAGCAAGGCAAAAAGCAAACGCAAGTCGAACCGCCCCCCGGCTTGTCCCTTTGCGCGAACATTCCACCTCTTTATGCCATGAGCAAGCCGGGCTTTTTGCGGAAGACCAGCGTTTTCAGGCAGCCCGCATAGGCTTCAAAGCCTCGCTCCAGCGCAACAGCTCGTCGAGCATGGTTTTGGCTCCGCCCTGCACCTGTTCGCCGGCGTTGAAAGCGCCGTTCTCGTCGAGCAGTTTCTGATACATCGGCAGGGCGACGCCTTCCGAGATCGGCATGACACCCACCGAGGTCAGCAGCGGCTTCAGCGCTTGCGCCGCGCGCAGGCCGCCGGAGACGCCGCCATAGCTGAAAATGGCGGCAGGCTTGTACTTCCATTCACGCGAGAGATAATCGATCGCGTTGACGATCGCCGGCGCCACGAAATAATTGTATTCCGGCGCCACGAAGACGAAGGCATCGGCGGCATCGATCGCTTTTGACCAGGCCTTGGTATGGTCGTTCTGGTAATTGCCGAGTCTTGGATGGTGCGGTTCGTCCAGCACCGGAAGCTTGAACGTGTCGATGTCGGTCAGTACCGGCTCGAATTTTCCATGCTCGCGCGCGAACGTCTCCAGCCACTTGGCAAAAACCGGCCCTGCGCGGCCTGGCCGCGTGCTGCCGATGATGATGTTCAACTGGTGCTTCAAGCTGGGCTCCTGCGATAGCGGTATCCATTGGTGACTGCCACCTAGGGCATGCCGCTCGGGGCAACAAGAAGGCACCTCACGGTAACCGGTCACGTTCCGGAGAGCAGGGCCTTGCCGTACGGTCACATGGACGCCTGCTTTGCGGCCCACTACATTGGGTCATCAGCGGAGCACAGCATGGACATCCAGCCCGCCCCCTTCATTCCCCCGGCGCCGAAGCCGCGCACGACGCCGCCCTCGACGCTGGAGATGATCCGCATCGTCTACCGCAACCCGCTCGAATTGTGGGGTGAACACACCTACAACGAGCCTTGGATTTCGGCCAATGGCGTTGGCGGACATCTGATCGTCGCCAACGATCCCGGCCTGATCCGCCATGTGCTGGTCGACAACGCCAGGAACTACAAGATGGCGACGGTGCGCCAGAAGATCCTGCGGCCGATCCTGCGCGACGGCCTGCTGACCGCCGAGGGCGAGGTCTGGAAGCGGTCGCGCAAGGCGATGGCGCCGGTGTTCACGCCGCGCCACATCTTCGGCTTCGCCCAGCCGATGCTGAGACGCACGCTGGACTTCGTCACCCGCTATGAAGACGGCGGCACGTCCGACATCGCTCATGACATGACGCTGCTCACCTACGACATCCTGGCCGAGACGCTATTTTCCGGCGAGATATCGGGCGAGCCGGGCAGTTTCGCCAACGAGATCGACCGCCTGTTCGAGACCATGGGCCGCGTCGATCCGCTCGATCTGTTGCGCGCGCCCGACTGGCTGCCGAGGCTGACCCGCATCCGCGGCCGCAAGACCATGGCCTATTTCCGCAAGATCGTCACCGACACGGTCACGATGCGCGAAGCGAAATTCAAGCGCGACCCTGATGCCGTGCCGCAGGATTTCCTGACACTGCTGCTCAAGGCCGAGGGACCCGACGGACTGACACGGGCCGAGGTCGAGGACAACATCATCACCTTCATCGGCGCCGGCCATGAGACGACCGCGCGGGCTTTGGGCTGGACGCTGTATTGCCTGGCGGAATCACCGTGGGAGCGCAACCGGGTCGAGCAGGAGATTGACCAGGTGCTGGCGCGCGAGCCCGATCCGACGAAATGGCTCGATGCCATGCCGTTCACCCGCGCCGCCTTCGACGAGGCGCTCCGGCTCTATCCGCCGGCGCCGTCGATCAACCGCGAGCCGATCGAACCGGAAATGTGGAAGGATCTTCATATCCCCAAGCATGCCGCCGTGCTGGTGATGCCATGGGTCGTGCATCGCCACAGGAAGCTTTGGGACCGGCCGGATGCCTTCCTGCCGGAGCGCTTCCACCCGGGAAATCGCGAAAAGATCGACCGCTTCCAGTATCTGCCGTTTGGCGCCGGTCCTCGCGTCTGCATCGGCGCCAGCTTCGCCATGCAGGAGGCGATCATCGCGCTGGCGATCATGCTGTCGCGCTTCCGCTTCGACACCACCGCCGAAACCAAGCCTTGGCCGGTGCAGAAACTCACCACGCAGCCACAAGGCGGTCTGCCGATGCGGGTGACGCCAAGATAGGCGTGACCCCTTCAGGTAGCTGTAACGACTATGCTGCAGGCTTGCGCTGCTGGAACTGGCCGGCGGCGCGGTAGCGCCAGAGATAGCTGGGCAGGATCGTCGCGATCGATTGCGGCTGGATGCCGAGCCCCGCAAGCGTCCGGTTGGCCTTGGCGGCCGCGTCCGAAACGATGTTGTGTTCGCGCAGCTGCATCACCTGGTCCTTGGTCAGCAGCGGATTGGGCAAGAGGCCGAGGATCGAGGCCTGGATGTTGGCCACCCACCACGGCACCGGCACCAGCAGGCGCTTGCGCTCGATCACCTCGAGCAGCTCTTCCATGCATTCCTTGAAGGTGAGCACCTTCGGCCCGCCGAGTTCATAGATATGGCCGCCATCCACCTTGCCGTCGACCGAGCGCGCCACCGCTTCGGCAACGTCGCCGACATAGACCGGCTGGAACTTGGTCTGGCCGCCGCCGATCAGCGGCAGCACCGGCGAATAGCGCGCCATGTTGGCGAAGCGATTGAAGAAGCCGTCTTCGGGTCCGAAATTGATCGACGGCCGGAAGATCACGGCGTCCTTGATCGTCTCCAGCACAGCCTTTTCGCCAAGCGCCTTGGTGCGCGCGTAGTCCGATTCGGAGTCCAGATCGGCGCCAAGCGCAGAAATGTGGGTCAGGCCGGCGCCGACCGAGCGCGCGGCCTCGGCCACTGCGCGGGCGCCGAATTCGTGCACGGCGGAGAATTTCTGCCGGCCGCTCTCATGCAGGATGGCGACCAGATTGACGACATGGTCGGCGCCTTGCACGGCGCGGTCTACCGACCAACGCACGCGCACATTGGCCTGGACCGGCTGGATCTGGCCGACATTGCCAAGCGGCTGCAAATGGCCGGCAAGATCGGGCCGCCGGCAGGCGACCCGGATGCGATAGCCGCGCTTGGCCAGCGCACGCACGACATGGCGCCCGACAAAGCCTGACCCGCCAAAGACGACGACGAGCTTTGGGGTCTGCAGGATTTCGGTCATGGCTGGCTCCGGCGCTCGCAAGCTTGGCTGAAGCCGTTTCATAATCCGTTTCGTGCCAAAGGCAAAGGGCGACGCGTCGTCGCTATCAGCCTGTCAGAACGCTTTGCCGATACGGGCGTCGACCGAATGGCGGTTGCCGCCGCGAATGACGAAGAAGAGCAGGATCGCCGCCCACAGCAGCGACTTCTCCGCGCCCGAATAACCCTGGTCCATCGTAACCCAGTGGAACCAGACCGTGACCAGCAGCACGAACAGGCCGGCAAAGGCGGCCGGCCGCGTCAAAAACCCGATGGCGATGAAGATGCCGCCGAAGAATTCAGTGCAGGCCAAAAGCAAGGACCACAACGCACCCGGATAAAAGCCGAGACCCTCGACCATCTCGGCGGCGCCGAAAGGATTGGTGATCTTCTGCGAACCGTGGATGGCTAGAAACCCACCGGCGACGACGCGAAGAACCGTTTCGGCACCATCGTGCAGAGCGGCGTAAACCCTGCCAAGGGCCGGAATGATAAGGGCGTTGCGGGGATTGTCCGTGCTTGCCGACATTGTAGCTCCTCTGTTTTGCTTGATCAGCGCAAACGGCCGATCAGGTCGGACGAAGTCAAATAAACAAAAGTTGACCAAACTACGAATGTTTTAACATTGCGCGGCCAAACGCAGAAAACCCCGCAGAAGCGGGGTTTTCCGGGCGACGTCCATGTGAAGTCAGGTGCCGACGGAGCGGCCTGACCTGAGACGGTATCAGGAGGGCGTGAAGCAAGTACGCCCACCCCAGCCCTGAACATCCGACATGGTGCCACCAACCTTCTTGCAGGCGGCGACGAAATCGGCGCTGCAATTGGCGAATTTTGCATGGCCGTTCTTGCAGTAGTGATCTTCGGTGGCCCCGCCGCTCGGGGCAGTGATGACACCCGGGCTGGACGGCTTGGCCGGCGCGGCCTTCAAGGTGGCTGCCTGTGTGGCACCCATGAACGAGCCGAGCAGAAGGACGGCGGTCAGCATGGTGATCTTGGTGTTGGTCATGACAATTTCCTTTGATTTGGGTTGAGTTTCCGAGGCGCGAAGGACCGGCCATCGCGTGATGCAGGCTTTCGATTTCGGTTTGCTGCTTCCCCCGGTGTGGATCGGGCAAGCTCGCCTTGCCCTGGACAAAGCTGTGTCGCAGCAAGGCGCGGAAAGGTTCAGCGGCGCGCAAAGAAAATCGCACCGCACCGCGCCTGGGGCGGGCTGATTTCAGATAACCAATTGATATTTAATTATTATTCAGGAAGAGTAGCGTGCGGCGAATTCGGAAATGCGCTGCACCACCGCCTTGGATGCGGTGATGCCCCGCGCTTGCGCCTTCTCTGCCGCCTCTGCACGGGCGCGGCCCGGCACGTGCACGCCGAAGCGCCGCCGCAGCCGGTCGAGTTGGTCCTTCATTCGCTGCTCGAAATCCGGATCGAGCAGCTTGGGCTCGACGGCAAGCACGAACAGGCCGGTGCCGGGACTGTCCGGCCCGCCGCTGAACCATGGCGCGTCGAGCGACCAGTTGGCGCCTGACAGGCCGGCTGCCAGCACTTCGACCATCAACGCGATGTTGGCACCGCGCTGGCCGCCGAAGGCAAGCATGGCGCCCTTCATGGCGGCGGCCGGATCGGTGGTCGGGTTGCCGCAGGCGTCCAGCGCCCAGCCTTCCGGGATGGTCTTGCCCTCTTCGGCCGCTTTGCGGATGTTGACGAAGGCGGTGGCGCTTGACGACTGGTCGATGACCAGCGGCGCGCCGTCGGCGGCGGGTGCGGCAAACGACATCGGGTTGGTGCAATAGACCGGCTTGACCGAGCCCGAGCCGGCAAGCACGGCCGGGCCGTTGGTGGCGGCGAACGACACCAGTCCAAGTGCTGCCAGCCTTCCGGTGAAATAGCCGAGCGCGCCGCATGTATAGGCGTTCTTCTGCGAGAAGATGGCGACACCGAACAGCTTTGCCGCCTTGGCGAGGTCGTCGATGGTGCGGTCGAAGCCGGTATGCGCCAGCCCGCCGCGTGCATCGGAGAGATAGACCGCAAGCGCCGGCCGGGTGATCACCGGATCGGCATTGCCGTCGATGCGTCCGGCTTCCAGCGCCTCAAGATAGTCGATGAAATGCGACAGACCGACCGAGGAAAGCCCTTCGGCCTCGGCTGATATGATCGAAGCAGCGAGCGATTGTGCCGCTTCCTCATTGGCGCCGGCGCCAAGTGCCGCCATCCGGCACAGTCCTTTTGCCTGGTCGAGACTGAGTTGCATCATGGCCGTCCTAGGGGAGTAAGGGAATAGGGGAGTACGGGAGTAGGGGACAGTGAGCAGTGAATAGCGAATGGGGATGGAAATGTGAATGTGGATAGTAGCCGGATACTCCCCTACTCCCCTACTCCCCTACTCCCCTACTCCCCTCTAACCAATCTTGTTGGGGATCCGCGCTTCTATCCTGCTGAACGCAAAGACCAGAATACCGGTGATCATCATGTAGATCAGCGCCAGCAGCAGCAGGGGTTCATAGGTGAGATAGGTGTCCTGCCGCACCTTGGACGAAACGGCGAAGATGTCGATGACGCTGATCGTCGCCACCAGCGGCGTCGATTTCAACTGCAGCACGGTCTCCCCGGTCAGCGTCGGCAACGCCCGATAGATGGCTTGCGGCAGCCAGATGCGCCGGAACGCCTTCCAGCGGCTCATGCCGAACGCGCGGGCGGCTTCGAGTTGCCCCTTCGGCACGCCCGCAAAGGCGCCGCGCATCACCTCGCCCTCATAGCCGGCGAACGACAGGGTCAACGCCAGCACGCCATAGGGCCAGGCTTGCCGCAGATATGGCCACATCCAGGATTCGCGGATCCAGGGATATTGCGGGAACAGCGAGCCCAGGCCGTAGTAAAGCAGCCATAGCTGGATCAGCAGCGGCGTGCCCCGGATCACCGTGCAGAACACCTTGGCGGGCGCGGCGAACCAGAATGAGCCGGCGGCTTGCGCCAGCCCTAGCGGCACGGCCAGCAGGAAGCCCAGGACGCAGGTGACGGCCAGGATCCACAGCGACCGCCAGATGCCGATCAAGCCCATTTCATAATATTGCGGCAGCCAGTCCCAGCGCATGAAAAAGGCGGCCGACAGAACCAGGCCGAGTGCGATCAGGATCAGCACGATGCGGTGCGGCTGCAGCCACAGCGACGTTCGCGCGACGACATTGATGATGGCGGCCTCGTTGGCCATCAGCGCGCCTCCTTGAGCGAAGGCATGCCGCGCCGCGACCATGCCTCGACCCGGCCGATGATGAGATTGGAGACCAGCGACAGCAGCAGATAGAGCACGCCCGCCGCGAAAAAGAAGGTGAAATAGGCTTTGGTGACGCCCGCCGCCTGCCGCGTCGCCAGCGCCAGTTCGTAGAAACCGACGACCGCCAGCAGCGCGGTGTCCTTGGTGGCGATCAGCCAGAGATTGGCGAGGCCCGGTATGGCGAAGGGCAGCATTGACGGCAAGGTGATGCGCCGCAACATCAGGCCCGGAGACATTCCATAGGCGCGGGCGGCCTCGATCTGGCCCTGCGGAATGGCCAGGATCGCGCCGCGTATCACCTCTGTCGAATAGGCGCCCTGGACAAAGCCGAGCACGGCGATGCCGGCGGCAAGGCCACTCACGTCGACGCGCTGATAGCCCATGGCCGTCAGCGCCTGATTGATCAGGTCGGTTCCGGCGTAATAGAGCAGCAGGATCAGCACCAGTTCGGGCACCGCGCGCACGATGGTGGTGTAGACCGCCAGGAGATCGCGCACCACCGGCCCGCCATAAAGTTTGCCATAGGCGCCGCCGGTGCCGATCAGAAGGCCGAGGCACGTGGCGCCCAGCGCGATCTCGATCGAATGGAGCAGCCCAACCAAAAGAGCCCCGCCCCAGCCTGGCGGGTAGGGCGAGAGAAGCTCGGTGATGCCGGCCGCGGAGGCCGAAAGAAGTGCGTCGATCAGCGTCGCCCCCGAAGTGCTGGCCAACCGCCGACGGCTGCGTCGGCGGCAAACATGCCTGGGAAAGATCGAGCAGGGGGCATGGCGCTGGCGCCATGCCCCACCGCTCATACGAGGATCGTCAGTTCGACTGTGCGCCGCCACCGCCGTAAATGTCGAAATCGAAGTATTTCTTCGAGATCTCGTCATATTTGCCGTTGGCGCGGATCGCCTTGATGCCGGCGTTGATTTTGCCCTTCAGTTCGGTGTCTTCCTTGCGCACGCCGGCGCCGACGCCCGGTCCGAGCACTTCGTCGTCAGGAGCGACCATCCCCTTCAAGTCGCAGCAGGCCTTGCCCTGGTCGGATTTCAGGAACTCGCCAAGCGCGATGGAATCGGCCTGAACCGCATCGAGGCGGCCGGCGGCCAGATCGTTGTTGGCCTCGTCCTGGGTCTGGTATTCCTTGATCTCCGAGGCTGTGCTGCCAAAGTGCTTCTTGGCGTAGACAGCGTGCACCGTCGAAACCTGCACGCCGACGATCTTGCCCTTGAGGTCGTCCGGGGCGGAGCCGAATTTCTGGTCCTTGGGGCCGATGATCGCGGTCGGCGTGTTATAGTACTTGTCCGAGAAATCGATCGTCTTCGCGCGTTCGGCGGTGATCGACATCGAGGAGACGATGAGGTCGATCTTCTTGGTCGTCAGTGCCGGGATGATGCCGTCCCAGGCGACCGGGGTAATGACGCAATCGAGCTTCTCCTCGGCGCAGACGGCATCGATGAAGTCGATCTCCCAACCGACCCACTTGCCCGAAGCATCGGGCGAGGTGAAGGGCGGATAAGGCTCGGCGGCGACGCCGATCTTGACCGGATCGGCCTTGGCCACGCCCATGGCGGCGACGCCGAGCAGCAGCGCTGCGGCGAATGTTTTCAGAACAGTCTTCATGTCACGACTCCCAGTTTGTTGTTGGTTCCCGGTTTTCTTCCGTCCCGGCCTGTCCTAGCCGATGTTGCGGATGAACTGCTTCAGCCTTTCGGATTTGGGCGCGCCGAAGATCTGCTCCGGCGGGCCTTCTTCCTCGACCAATCCATTGTAGAGATAGACGACATGCGTCGCGACCTCGCGGGCGAACTTCATCTCGTGGGTGACCAGCACCATGGTGCGGCCTTCGCGCGCCAGGTCGCCGATCACCTTCAGCACCTCACCGACCAGCTCGGGATCGAGTGCGGAGGTGGGCTCGTCGAACAGCATGACGCGCGGATTGATGGCCAGCGCCCGGGCGATCGCCGCGCGCTGCTGCTGGCCGCCCGACAGATAGGCCGGATAGACGTCGCGCTTTTCGGCCAGACCGACACGGGCGAGCAGTTTCTCGGCCTCGCCGATCGCCACATCGCGCTTGATGCCAAGCACATGTACGGGAACCTCGATGACGTTTTCGATCAGCGTCATGTGGCTCCACAGGTTGAAGTTCTGGAACACCATGCCGAGCTTGGAGCGGATGCGCTCGATCTGCTTGCGGTCGGCCGGGACCGTGTGGCCATGGCTGTCGGCCTTGAGCTTGATCTCCTCGCCATTGACGCGGATGATGCCGCTGGTGGGGTTTTCCAGGCAGTTGATGCAGCGCAGCAGGGTCGATTTGCCTGAGCCCGAGCCGCCGATGATGGCGATGACCTCGCCGTCGCGCGCCGACAGCGAGACGCCCTTCAGCACATGCAGCTCACCGAATCTCTTGTGCAGGTTCTCGACATGGATGGCTTCGGCGGCGCCGTCCTGCGCCGTATGTTTCAATGCGGGTGCGGCGCTTTGCGCTGTCATCCCGGATGCGGCGCTTATGGCCGTCATTCCTTCCACGCTCCGCGGAGCGTTCGAGCTCGTCGCTGCTGGTATCTTTTACCCATTACCCGTCACTGGACAGAGTTCCCATGCTCAGGATGGACCGTTCCGCTTGCCTCCGTCAACCATGGTTTTTGGACTATTGATCACAGCTTGCTGTAGTGGTTAGTGGCGCCAACCGACGTTCAGGGAGAATTTAGTGGGCAAATCATACGGGTCGCAGTCCATGGCCGGACCCCTGAAACGCGTGTTGATGCGGTCCGCCACGAGCGCCATGCGTCATGCCAGGGCACAGGAATGGCACTATGGTCCGGGGTTCGATCCGCAGAAGGCGGCGGCCCAGCATGAGCAGTTGACCAGCATGGTCGCGGCTTCCGGCGCCGAGATCGAATGGCTGACGGACGCCGATGACGGGCTGGCCGATTCCGTCTTCACCCATGATCCGTCGCTGATGACCGATCATGGCGCGATTATCCTTTCGATGGGCAAGGCGCTGCGCCGTGCCGAGCCCGGTCTGCACGAGGCAGCTTACAAGCGCATGGGGATACCCATTCTCGGTCGGATCGATGATCCGGGGCAGGTGGAAGGCGGCGACTGCGTCTGGGTCGATGCAACCACGCTGGCCGTCGGTCGTGGCGTACGCACCAACCAGGACGGCATCCAGCAGCTTTCGAACCTGCTCTCGCCCAAGGGCATTTCGGTCTTCGGTTTCGACCTGCCGCTCTGGCACGGCGAGGAAGCCTGCCTGCATCTGATGTCGGTGATCAGCCCGCTCGCCGACGATTTGGCGCTGGTCTACCCGCCCTTGCTGCCGGCCCCCTTCTACCAGATGCTGCGGGGTCGCGGCATCAAGCTGGTCGAGGGCGATGCCGACGAGTTCTTCGCTTCCAGCGGGCTCAGTCTCAATGTGCTGCCGACCGCGCCGCGCCAGATCATTGCCGTTGCCGGCTTTCCCAGGACGGCGGCCGCCATGGAAGCGGCCGGCTGCACGGTCGCCACCTTCGATGCGGATGCGCTCTGCATCGCCTGCGAGGGCGGTCCGACCTGCCTGACGCGCCCGGTGCTGCGCCAATGATCGCCACTGGGACCACCACTGGGACGACCGTCGGCGAGGCGTTGATTTCGCTGCTTGAAGCGCATGGCGTCGACACGGTGTTCGGCATTCCGGGCGTCCACACGGTCGAACTCTATCGCGGGCTGGCGCGCTCGAAGATCCGCCACGTCACGCCGCGCCACGAACAAGGCGCCGGCTTCATGGCCGATGGCTACGCACGCGCCAGCGGCAGGCCGGGCGTCGCCTTCGTCATCACCGGACCGGGGCTGACCAACACCATCACCGCCATGGGGCAGGCACGCGCTGATTCGGTGCCGATGCTGGTCATATCCGGCGTCAACGCCATGCCGACGCTGGGCAAGGGCCTCGGCCATCTGCATGAACTGCCGGATCAGCGCGGCATGATGGAGAAGGTGGCGCTGTTTTCGAAGCGCGTCACCGAGGCCAGCGAATTGCCCGCTGCTCTGGCGCAGGCCTTCGCCCTGTTTTCATTGGCCCGGCCCGGCCCGGTGCATATCGAGATCCCGACCGACGTCATGGTCAAGCCGGCGGATGGCATCGCTGCCATGCTGAGCAATGTGACGCCACCCGCGCCGGAAGGTGCCGCAATTGCCAGCGCGGCCAAACTCATCGCTGCCGCGCGCCGCCCGCTGATCCTGGTCGGCGGCGGCGCCAAACGCGCCGGGGCGCCATTGCGGCGTCTGGCCGAGCGGCTGGGAGCGCCGGTCGTCCAGACCACCAATGCGCGCGGCCTGCTGCATGGTCATCCGCTTTGCGTGCCGGCCAGTCCCAGCCTGAAGACAGTACGGGCGCTGATGGCCGAAGCCGATCTGGTCATTGCCGCCGGCACCGAATTCGGCCCGACCGACTATGACGGCTACAGCGATGGCGGCTTCGTCCTGCCCGCCAATCTGATCCGCATCGATATCGGCGCGGACCAGATTGCCCGCCGCCCGGCAACCGTTTCGATCCAGGCCGATTGCGCCGAGGCGCTCGAAGCGCTGCTTCTGGAAACGGGCCATGTCCGGGCAAGCGAGGGCGGTCCGTCGCGCGCAGCTGCTACACGAAAAGCAGCCTTTGCCGAGCTCAATCCGACCCTGCAGGCGCAAGTGCGTGCCGTCGAGATGATCCGCGACACCTTGCCGGGCGCGCTCATCGTCGGCGATTCGACGCAGCCGATCTATGCGGCCAACCTCTATTACGACCACGACCGCCCAGGCGGCTGGTTCAATGCCGCCACCGGCTTCGGCGCGCTCGGCTATGGCCCGCCGGCGGCGATTGGCGCGGCCCTTGCGATACCCGATGCGCCGGTTGTCTGCCTGACCGGCGACGGCGGCTTCCAGTTCACGCTGCCGGAGTTGGGCGCCGCGCTCGATGCGCGGGCGCCGGTCATCTTCATCGTCTGGAATAACAGAGGCTACCGCGAGATCGAAACCTCCATGCTCGATGTCGGTGTCGAGCCCGTCGGCGTATCGCCGGCGCCGCCCGATTTCTGCAAGCTGGCCGAGGCCTATGGCATCGGCGCCGAACGGCTTGCCGATATCGACGCTCTCGCGGACGCGTTGAAGCGCGCCCGGGCCACCGGACTGCCGCGCGTCATCGAAATCACGGTTGACTGAAGGACGGTGCTACGTATTTCCCGTCTCGACGGCCCTGAACCACGGCCGGCCGGTGGGCGGACGCATGCAAAGACGCGACAACTGCCATGTCGAGATGTCAATTGAGTGATGGCGCAAAAGGCGCGACGCTTCGCGTCGGCGGCACAGAAACGACCTAACGACAAAAAAATGACAGGAGCGTCCAAGATGACGGAAACACTTGAAGGCAAGCATATCGTCGTGACCGGTGGAACCGGTGCGCTCGGCGGTGCGGTTGTCGGCAAACTGCTGAGTGACGGCGCGATCTGCCATGTGCCCAACGCCCATGCTGCCGCCCCCACGCATTTCCCCTTTACCACGCATGACCGTGTCCAGCTGGTGCACAACGTCGATCTCTCGGACCCTGCCAAGGTCGAAGCGTTCTACAGCCAGGTTCCAGGCCTTTGGGGCTCGATCCATCTGGCCGGCGGCTTCACCTCGGCACCTGTTGAAAAGATCGAGTCGGCGTCCTTTGCCGAGATGATGGACACCAATGCGCGCACAGCCTTCCTGTGCTGCCGCGCCGCGGTACGCTCTATGCTCGCATCGGATACCGCGGGCCGTATCGTCAACGTCACCGCGCGCGCCGGGCTCGATCCGCGACGCGGCGCCGGCATGGTCGCTTACGCCGCCAGCAAGGCGGCGGTGGCAGCCATGACGGTGGCGATGGCCGAAGAGCTGAAGCACAAGGGCATCCTGGTCAATGCCGTGGCGCCGTCGACACTCGATACGCCGGCAAACCGCGCCGACATGCCGGATGCCGATGTCACCAGATGGGTCAGCCTCGAAGCCGCCGCCGAGGCCATCGCCTATCTGGCATCGCCGGCCAATCTGGCGATGAGTGGTACGCTGGTGCCGCTTTACGGCAGGGCGTAACCTTCCACCCTTTACCGCGGTCAAAGAAAAACCCCGCCGGATTGTTCCGGCGGGGTTTTGTTTTCGAGCCTGTGCGAAAACTTCGCTTCGAAGGGCTTCGCGGTGCGAAGGGCTTAGCTGCCCTGCTTCTTCAGCGCGGCACCCAGGATGTCGCCCAGCGAAGCGCCGGAGTCGGTCGAGCCGTACTGAGCGACCGCTTCCTTCTCTTCGGCGATTTCCAGCGCCTTGATCGAGACCTGCAGCTTGCGGGTCTTCTTGTCGAAGGCGATGACGCGCGCGTCGACCTTCTGGCCGACGGTGAAGCGCTCGGGGCGCTGCTCGTCGCGGTCACGGCTCAGATCGGAGCGCTTGATGAAGGTTTCGATGCCGCTGTCGACCAGCCGCACTTCCAGACCGCCATCCTTGACGCCGATGACTTCACAGGTGACGACCGCGTTCTTGCGCAGTTCGCCTGAAGTCGCCGCTTCGCCGACCGTATCCTTGGCCAGCTGCTTGATGCCGAGCGAGATGCGCTCCTTGTCGATGTCGACATCGAGCACCTGCGCCTTGACCATGTCGCCGCGATTGTACTCTTCGATGACCTGCTCGCCCGGACGGGTCCAGTCGAGGTCGGAAAGGTGCACCATGCCGTCCACGTCGCCTTCGAGGCCGATGAACAGGCCGAACTCGGTCTTGTTCTTGACCTCGCCCTCGACCTGGCTGCCGACCGGATGGCTCGAGGCGAAAGCCTGCCACGGATTCTCGAGCGTCTGCTTGAGGCCGAGCGAGATGCGGCGCTTGGCCGGATCGACCTCGAGCACCACCACGTCGACTTCCTGGGTCGTCGACAGGATCTTGCCGGGATGCACGTTCTTCTTCGTCCACGACATTTCCGAAACGTGGATGAGACCCTCGATGCCCGGCTCCAGTTCGACGAACGCGCCGTAGTCGGTGATGTTGGTGACGGTACCCTTGATCTTCTTGCCGATCGGGAACTTGGTGCCGATCTCGGACCACGGATCGCTCTCGAGCTGCTTCATGCCGAGCGAGATGCGGTGGGTTTCCTGGTTGATGCGGATGATCTGCACCTTGACCGTCTGACCGATGTTGAGGATTTCGGTCGGATGGTTGACGCGGCGCCATGCCATGTCGGTGACATGCAGCAGGCCGTCGATGCCGCCGAGGTCGACGAACGCACCATAATCGGTGATGTTCTTGACGACGCCTTCGACAACCTGGCCTTCTTCGAGGTTCTGCACGATTTCCGAACGCTGTTCGGCGCGGCTCTCCTCAAGCACGGTACGGCGCGACACCACGATGTTGCCGCGGCGGCGATCCATCTTGAGGATCTCGAACGGCTGCGGGTTGTGCATCAGCGGGGAGACGTCGCGGATCGGGCGGATATCGACCTGGCTGCGCGGCAGGAAGGCCACGGCGCCGTCGAGGTCGACGGTGAAGCCGCCCTTGACCTGGTTGAAGATGACGCCTTCGACGCGCTCACCCTTGGTGAACTTCTCTTCCAGGCGGACCCAGCTCTCTTCGCGGCGGGCCTTTTCACGTGAAAGCATCGCTTCGCCAAGCGCGTTTTCGATGCGCTCGACATAGACTTCGACGGTGTCACCAACCTTGAGGGTGGTGTCCTTGCCCTTGACGCCGAATTCCTTCAGCGGCACGCGGCCTTCGACCTTGAGGCCGACGTCGATGATAGCCATGTCTTTTTCAATGGCGGTGATGATGCCCTTGACGACCTGACCTTCGCCGGAATGGCCGGCGGTAAAAGATTCTTCGAGCAGGCTCGCGAAATCGTCGCGAGTGGGATTTGCAGCTGACATTGTTTCTCCTGGAGTGCCCCGCATCTAAAAGCGGGACGGGCGCCGTGGGTTAGCGTTGCGTTTGGCCTACCGGCGTTCCGGGCTACAAAAACCCTGGGCCGCTCTTTAAACGGCAATTCCGGCGCATGAAGAATGCTGGCAGGCTGGTTCGTGCCCGATATGGGTATTTTCTTCGCCTCCGACAACGGAAATACGAGGGAAAACCCGGATTAGGCGTTGTCTCTTTTGGCCAGCACGTCGTCTATGATCGCCATGGCTGCAAGAAACGCGGCTTCTATAGCCATTTCGCTGGTATCAAGCAAGTGCGCGTCGGCCGCCGGCTTCAACGGTGAGTCCGCTCGACTCATGTCGCGTTCGTCGCGGCGCACGATATCGGCGAGGATTTCGGTGAAATCGGCGGTCCCGCCGATGCTCTCGATCTCCGACAGCCGGCGCTGTGCCCGCACCTCGGCGCTCGCTGTCACATAGAGTTTGATGTCGGCGTCGGGGCAGACAACGGTGCCGATGTCGCGCCCGTCGAGCACCGCGCCCGGCGGCGTCTTGGCGAAGTCGCGCTGCTTTTCGACGAGGATGCGCCGCACCGTCGGATACACCGCGACCTTGGAGGCAGCCTCGCCGACGGCATGCGTTGACAAGACCGCCCGGTCGAGCTTCGCCAGATCGACCTGGCGGGCCGCGGTTTCGGCGGCCGAGACATTGTCGAGCGGCAGCGCGTGCTGGATGAGCGCATAGGCGACGGCGCGATAGGTGAGACCGGTGTCGAGCAGGTTCAGCCGGTAGTGGTCGGCGAGCCGCCGGGCCAGCGTGCCTTTTCCGGCGCCTGCGGGGCCGTCGATGGCGATGGTGAAGGTGTGAGTCATTGGCGGGCCGCCGCGATTGACAGGTGCGATGAAGAAGACGGGCGCCGAGATTCTTCACACCCCCCTCTGTCCTGCCAGCGTTGCAGTCTGGTCCCAAGCCATCGACTAGCCGATCTCCGCGCCCAGCCCCGTCATCAGCCCCATGAACTCCGGAAAGCTCGTCGCAATCATCGCGGCGTCATCGATCGTCACCGGCTTTTCCGTCGCCAGCCCCATGACCAAGAAACTCATGGCGATGCGGTGGTCGAGATGGGTCTGCACGGTCGTGTCCTGGCCGTTCGGATGGCCACCCAGCCCCTTGCCGCCCGGTTTTCCGCGCACGGCGAGCGAGGCCTCGCCCTCGGTGCAATCGACGCCGTTGAGCTTCAGCCCGTTGGCGACGGCCGACAGCCGGTCGGATTCCTTGACGCGCAGCTCCTCCAGCCCCTGCATCAGCGTCTCGCCCTCGGCGAAGCTCGCCGCGACCGCCAGCACCGGATACTCGTCGATCATCGACGGCGCCCGCTCGGGCGGCACGGTGACGCCCTTCAACTCGGAGTAGCGCACGCGCAAATCGGCGACGTCCTCGCCACCGGCGTTGCGCGGGTTCAAAATGTCGATCTTGCCGCCCATTTCCTGGAGCGTCAAAAGCAGGCCGGTGCGGGTCGGGTTCATCAGCACGTTCTCGATTGTGATGTCGGAACCCGGCACGATCAGCGCGGCCACCAGCGGGAAGCCGGCCGAGGACGGGTCGCCCGGCACGGCGATGGTCTGGCCGGTCAGTCTGCCCTGTCCTTCGATGAAGATGTGGCGCACGCCGCGCTCGTCGGTTTCGACCGACAGGTTCGCGCCGAATCCTCTGAGCATCTTTTCGGTGTGGTCGCGCGTCATGACGGGCTCGATGACGGTGGTGATGCCCGGCGTGTTCAGCCCGGCAAGCAGCACCGCCGACTTGACCTGCGCCGAGGCCATCGGCACACGATAGGTGATCGGCGCGGCATGCTTTGGCCCATGCAGCGTGATCGGCATGCGGTCACCCGGTGTCGCCTTCAGCACCTGCACGCCCATCTGGCGCAAGGGTTCCAGCACGCGGCCCATCGGCCGGCCCGACAGCGAGGCGTCGCCGATGAAGGTCGTCTCCATGTCATAAGTGCCGACAAGGCCCATGGTGAGCCGCGAGCCGGTGCCGGCATTGCCGAAATCGAGCGGGCCTTCCGGCTGCAGCAGTGCGCCATTGCCTGTGCCGCGGATCACCCACTCGTCGCCGTTCTTCTCGATATGTGCGCCCATAGCCTTCATGGCAGCACCTGTGCGCATCACGTCCTCGCCTTCGAGCAGGCCGGTGATGCGGGTCTCGCCCGAGGCGAGGCCGCCGAACATGAAGGAGCGGTGCGAGATCGACTTGTCGCCCGGCACGCGCGCGATACCAGAAAGGGCTGGGGATTGGCGGGCGGTGGCCGGCTTGGGCGCGGCGGCGTGAGACATGGAATTTCCCTGGACGGAATGCCGGCGGGCCGGCGCTTTTCATTTGTTGCGGCGGTCTCGTATCACGGCGGGCCGAAATGGTCATCCCCCATGGTCGTCACTGACGCGACGCCTTTCAACGTATGGTTTTGTGACGCCGGCTTTTCGCTTTGACAGCGCTGCAAACTGTGGTTAAGGGGACCACTCTTTTATTGACGAGGCTTGCCGTGGCAAAAACCGAACTTGGCACAAAACGTATCGACCCGGAGACGGGCCGAAAATTCTACGACCTGAACAAGGACCCGATCGTCTCGCCCTACACCGGCAAGACCTATCCGCGTTCCTATTTCGAGGAAGGCAAGATTGCCGCTCTCGAGGAGGAAGAGGAAGTGGCCGAGAAGGAAGTGGACGCCGAGGAAGAAGAGGGCGTTGAGGTCGTCTCGCTTGAAGAGGCCGACGAGGACGCCAAGGGCGACGACCTGCCGGATCTCGGCGACGACGAGGATGACGTCGACCTCGGCGACGACGAGGATGACACCTTCCTCGCCGACGAAGAGGAAGAAGATGACGACGTTGCCGACATGATCGGCGTCGGCGACGACGACGACGAGGTCTGATCGGCCTTGAAAGCGGGCGTTTGCAGGCTTTCGTAGCCTGCGAAGAAAAAGCGGCTCTTGAAGGCTTGATATTGACGAAAGGCGGGGTTAGAAGCCGCCTGCACTAACGGCGCGGTCTCCAACCCGCGCCGGATCTCTTCGCCGGAAACGGCGCCGGTTGACTGCCGGAAGTGGGGCCATAGCTCAGTTGGGAGAGCGCTTGAATGGCATTCAAGAGGTCGTCGGTTCGATCCCGATTGGCTCCACCAAACAGTCCCTCTGCAATTCGCAGCCGATGAATGTGCCGTACTGCGGTCATCTGCGTTTGATGGTCAGTTCAGGCAACGCCGCTGAAAGCGCCCCCATCAAACGGAACGAACCAGCCATTTCTCGAGAGCAACTGTTCGCCGGACAAAGTCTTCACTGTTCATGGAGCGCTTAGAGACTGAAAGCCAGCCCGATCACCACTCGGCGAAGGAGCCGTCCTTGTGGCGCCAGATCGGGTTGCGCCAGCGGTGGCCTTCCCTAGCGCGCTCCTTGACATAGTCCTCGTCGATCTCGACACCCAGGCCCGGGCCGTCGGGGATGGCGACATAGCCATCCTCGTAGCGGAAGACATCCTTGTTGGCGGCATAGTCGAGCAGGTCGTTGGAGGCGTTGTAGTGGATGCCGAGGCTCTGCTCCTGGATGAAGCAGTTGTAGCTGACCGCGTCGAGCTGCAGGCATGCGGCAAGCGCGATCGGCCCGAGCGGGCAGTGCGGCGCCACCGCGACGTCATAGGCTTCCGCCATCGCCGCGATCTTGCGGCATTCGGTGATGCCGCCGGCATGCGACAAATCGGGCTGGATGATGTCGACGACACCTTCCTCGAACACGGATTTGAAGTCCCAGCGGCTGTAGAGCCGCTCGCCGAGCGCAATCGGCGTCGAGCCAAGCGCGGCGATCTCCTTCAGCGCCTCGCGGTTTTCGCTGAGCACCGGCTCCTCGATGAACATCAGCCTGTAGGGCTCGAGCTCCTTGACCAGGGCGCGCGCCATCGGCCGGTGCACGCGGCCATGGAAATCGACGGCGATGCCGATGTTGGGCCCGACCGCCTCGCGCACCATGGCGACGCGTTCGATAGCCGCGTCGATCTTGTCATGGCTGTCGACGATCTGCAGTTCTTCCGTGCCGTTCATCTTGAGCGCCAGGAAGCCGCGCGCCACCATTTCCTTGGCACCGGCCGCGACCTCCGCCGGCCGGTCGCCGCCGATCCAGGAATAGACCTTGATCGTGTCGCGCAGCTTGCCGCCGAGCAGTTCATGCACCGGCACGCCGAGCGCCTTGCCCTTGATGTCCCACAGTGCCTGGTCGATGCCCGCAATGGCGCTCATCAGGATCGGCCCGCCACGATAGAAGCCGCCGCGGTGCATTACCGTCCAGTGGTCTTCAATCAGGCGGGGATCCTTGCCGATCAGGTAATCACCAAGCTCCTTGACCGCTGCCTCGACGGTCAGCGCCCGGCCTTCGACGACCGGCTCACCCCAGCCGGTGACGCCGGCATCGGTTTCGATCTTCAGGAACAGCCAGCGCGGCGGAACGATGTAGGTGGTGAGCGAGATGATTTTCATGCGCCGTCTCAGTTGCTCTTGAGTTTCTTGGCGCTGACGAGGTCGCGCGCCGCAAGGTCGAGGATTCGATTTGCCGCCCCGCGCGCCGCCTCCGCGTCGCGCATGCGCAGCGCCTCGACCACCTCGCGGTGCGCCGCCACGGCCTCCATGCGCCGGTCGAGCGAAATCACCGCCGTCGCCTCCAGCGAGAATTTCAGCCCGGTGTCGATCAGATTGCCGATCTGGCGAAAGATCGGGTTGTGGCTCGCTGTATAGACGATCTGGTGGAAGGCGATGTCGCTGCGCGAGAAGGCGGCGAGATCCTCGCCGGCGCCGGCCATGCCGCGCCATGCCGCTTCGAGATCGGCTATTTCCTGCAGCGTTGCGCGCGTGGCCGCCAGTTCGGCGACCAGCGGCTCGATGGCGCGGCGCGTTTCGAGGATGGCGTCGAACAGCTTGTCGTCCAGTGCATGCGGCGCGTGCCAGGCCAGCACCTGTGGGTCGATGATGTTCCAGTCGTCCTCGTTGCAGACGATCGTGCCGACGCGCGGCCGCGACAGCACCAGCCCCTTTGCCGCCAACACTTTCAGGGCCTCGCGGATGACAGTGCGGCTGACACCATATTCGACGCCGAGTTCGTTTTCGGTCGGCAAGGAGGATCCGGCCGGGTAGCGCCCGGAAAAGATGTCTGAGGCCATTGCCTTGGTCACATCGGGCATGACGCGCGGGCGGCGAGTGGCTGTGTCGCCTTGCGGTTTCTTCAAAGTCCCGGTCACCTCAGCCCTCCTCCAAGGCGGCGAACCGCTGGTTTCGCACAACCGATCCGCCATTAACGGATGCGGACTGATTGCGCCAGCGATTGCTGGTCAGAGCATGTACATTAATTATCATACCAGATCAATTGACGAGTATGATAAAAACGATTAGACACTCCGGCATCCGGGCTGAGCGCCCGGTCTATCGCTGGGAGGTAATCATGCGACTTCTAAAGACCGCGCTCGTCGCGGGCGCGCTTGCCGTGCTGTCCGTCACGACCATCGCTGCATATGCTCAGGACACCAAGATCGGTTTCATCGTCAAGCAGCCCGAGGAGCCGTGGTTCCAGGACGAATGGAAGTTCGCTGACCAGGCCGCCAAGGAGAAGGGCTTTACCCTGGTCAAGATCGGCGCCGAGGACGGTGAGAAGCTGATGTCGGCGATCGACAATCTCGGCGCCCAGGGCGCCCAGGGCTTCATCGTCTGCACACCGGACGTGAAGCTTGGCCCCGGCATCGTCGCCAAGGCCGCCGCCAACAATCTCAAGCTGATGACTGTCGACGACCGTCTGGTCGGCGCCGACGGCAAGGCGCTGGAAGACGTCCCGCATATGGGCATTTCGGCCACCAAGATCGGCGAAGCCGTCGGCCAGGCGATCGTCGACGAAATGAAGGCGCGCGGCTGGAAAGCCGACGAGGTTGGCGCCATCCGCGTCTCCTACGACCAGCTGCCGACGGCGGTCGATCGCGTCGAAGGTGCCATCTCGGTGCTGAAGGCAAACGGCTTCAAGGCCGAGAACATTTTTGACGCCCCGCAGGCCAAGACCGACACGGAAGCTGCCCTCAATGCGGCGACGGTCGTGCTCAACGCCCATGCCGACATCAAGAAGTGGGTTTCCTTCGGCCTCAACGACGAAGCGGTGCTCGGCGCCGTGCGTGCAGCCGAAAGCGTTGGCATTCCGGCGGACGGCATGATCGGTGTTGGCATTGGCGGCGCGGATTCGGCGATCAACGAGTTTAAGAAGCCGACGGCCACCGGCTTCGTCGGCACCGTGATCATCTCGCCGAAGCGTCATGGCTACGAGACGGCGCTCAACATGTATGACTGGGTTGCCAACAACAAGGAGCCGGAGAAGCTGATCCTGACCTCGGGTGCACTCGCCAAGCGCGACGACTACCAGAAGGTCCGCCAGGGTCTCGGCATCGAATAATCCTCCCTGTACAAACAGGCGGCGGCTCATCCCGCCGCCTGTTTGCCATTCCATAAGAGGATCGCTGCCCGTGTCCTTTCTCGACTTCTCGCACATCACCAAGACCTATCCGGGCGTCAAGGCGCTGTCGGACGTCTCGTTCGGTGTCGACAAAGGCGCCGTGCATGGTTTGATGGGCGAGAACGGCGCCGGCAAATCCACCCTGATCAAGATACTGTCCGGTGACCAGCATGCCGATCAGGGCGAGATCCGCATTGACGGTAGGGTTCAGGCCTATACCTCGACCCGGGATGCCTTCGACAATGGCGTCATTGTCATTCATCAGGAACTGCAACTCGTTCCTGAACTCACCGTTGCCGAAAACCTCAGCCTCGGTCGTTTCCCCGCCAACGCCGGCATCATCGCCGGCCGCCGGATGCTGGACGACGTCGGCGCCAAGCTGAAATCGGCCGGTATCGACATCGACATGCGCCGCAAGGTCAAGACGCTGTCGATCGGCGAACGCCAGATGGTCGAGATCGCCAAGGCGGTCATGCTCGACGCACGCGTTATCGCGCTGGACGAACCGACCTCGTCGCTTTCCTCGCGCGAAAGCGAAATCCTGTTTGCCCTGATCGACCGCCTGCGCGGCGAAGGCAAGGTCATCATCTATGTCTCGCACAGGCTCGACGAAGTGTTCCGGCTCTGCGACAGCCTGACCGTGCTGCGCGACGGCAAGCTCGCGGCGCACCATGCGTCGCTGAAAGGCGTCACCCGCGACCAGGTCGTCGCCGAGATGGTCGGCCGCGAGATTTCGGATATCTGGGGTTTTCGCGCACGAAAAACGGGCGATGTCCGCCTGAAGGTCGACGCTCTCAGCGGCCCCAAACTGAAGACGCCGGCCAGTTTCGAGGCGAGGGCAGGCGAGATCGTCGGCTTCTTCGGCCTGATCGGCGCCGGGCGCTCGGAACTGATGCGGCTGGTCTGTGGCGCCGATCCGCGCTCGGGCGGCAGCATCACCGTCGACGGCAAGCTGGTCCGTGCCGCCGATCCGCGTGGCACGATCCGGGCCGGCATCGTGCTGTGCTCGGAGGATCGCAAGCATGACGGCATCATCCAGGGCCGCTCGGTCGAGGAGAACATCAACATCTCGTCGCGGCGCCATCACACGCGCTTCGGCGTGCTCAACCGCGCCAGCGAGATCGCCACCGCCGAAACCTTCATCAAGAAGCTCAAGGTGCGCACGCCGTCGCGCAAGCAGGACATCATCAATCTCTCCGGCGGCAACCAGCAGAAGGTCATCCTTGGCCGCTGGCTGTCCGAACAAGGGGTGCGGGTTCTCATTGTCGACGAACCGACGCGCGGTATCGACGTAGGGGCCAAATCGGAAATCTACGAATTGCTCTACCAGCTTGCGCAGGACGGCATGGCGATCGTCGTGGTCTCGTCCGAACTGCCGGAAGTGATGGGCATCTGCGACCGTATTCTGGTGATGTGCGGTGGCCGCGTCAGCGCTGAACTCACCCGCGACCAGTTCGCCGAAAGGGCGATCCTGGCCGCCGCTCTCCCCGATCAGAAAACTCCCGACGCGATCGCATCCTGAGGACTTTGGCATGACCGACCAGTTGAAAAAAATCCTGCTCGGCGAACAGGGCCTCGTCGTCATCTTCGTCGTCGCCTTCGCGCTGGTGTCGGCTCTGGTGCCGAACTTCCTTACGGACCGCAACATGCTCGGCCTGCTGCAGTCGGTGGTCACCGTCGGCATCGTCGCCTGCACCATGATGTTCTGCCTCGCCGCGCGCGACTTCGACCTGTCGGTCGGTTCGATCGTCGCCTTTGCCGGCATGGTCGCTGTGATGGCGTCGAATTACACCGGCTCGATCCTGCTTGGCCTGCTGGCGGCAATCGCCTGCGGCGCTTTCGTCGGCTTCATCAACGGCGTCGTCATCGCCAAATTCCGCATCAACGCGCTGATCACGACGCTGGCCACCATGCAGATCGTGCGCGGCTTTGCGCTGATCGCGTCCGACGGCCGTGCCGTCGGCATCAACAGCTCGGATTTCTATCAGCTGGCGCTCTCGAAACTGCTCGGCATACCGACGCCGGTCTGGGTGCTCGCTATCCTGTTTTGCATCTTCGGCTTCGTCCTCAACCGCACCGTCTTCGGCAAGAACACGCTGGCCATCGGCGGCAATCCGGAGGCCTCGCGTCTTGCCGGCGTCAATGTCGACCGGACGCGCATCTGGATTTTTGCGCTGCAGGGCGTCGTCTGCGGCATCGCCGGCATCCTGCTGGCGTCGCGCATCACCTCCGGCCAGCCCAACGCGGCGGTCGGGCTCGAACTCTCGGTCATCTCGGCCTGCGTGCTCGGCGGTGTTTCGCTTGCCGGCGGCCGCGCCACCATGTCGGGCGTCATCGTCGGCGTGCTGATCATGGGCATCGCCGAAAACGCCATGAACCTGCTCAACATCCCGGCCTTCTACCAGTACATCGTACGTGGCGTGATCCTGCTGCTGGCCGTGCTGCTCGACAATCTGCGCTCGTCGGCACTGGGCCGGCGCTAAGCTGGAGGGACAAAAATGGCTGAGCGCCTTTCCGGCAAACGCATCTTCCTGACCGGCGCCGCGCAAGGCATCGGGCTGGCCATCGCCGAGGCCTGCCTTGCCGAAGGTGCAAGACTGTTCCTCGTCGACCGCGACGGCGCACTGCTGGACAAGGCCGTCGCCGGCCTTGCCGCGCCGCACGGCCATGTCGGGCATGCGGCAGCCGACATCAGCGACGGAGCCGCGATTGCCACTGCCGTCGGCCAAGCGACCGACGAAATCGGCCACATCAACGCGCTGATCAACAATGCCGGGGTCAATGTGTTCTCGACGCCGCTCAAGGCGACCGAGGAAGAGTGGAACCGCAATTTCGACCTCAACGTCAAGGGCGCCTGGAATTGCAGCAAGGCTGTGCTGCCGGGCATGATTACAAGCGGCGGCGGCGCCATCCTCAACATCGCCTCGACGCACAGCTTCACCATCATTCCGCACACCTTCCCCTATCCCGTCGCCAAGCACGCTCTGCTCGGCCTGACCAAATCGCTGGCGCTCGAATATGCGGCGCAAGGCGTGCGCGTGAACGCGCTGGCGCCGGGCTATGTCGAGACGCAGAAGGCGATCGACTACTGGAACAGCTTTGCCGATCCGGCCGCAGCACGCGCCAACACCATGGCGCTGCATCCCGGCGGCCGCATCGCCACGGCGCACGAGATCGCGCTTGCCGCGGTGTTCATGATTTCCGACGAGTGCCCGTTCATGAACGCGGCGACGCTCGTCGTCGATGGCGGGCTGAGCCAGCTGCAGCATCCCGCCTGAACGCCGGAAAGACCATGACCAAGAGACGATCGCAGCATTGGTTCGGCGGGCTGGGCAAGGATGCCTTCATCCACCGCAGCTGGATGAAGAACAACGGCCTGCCCGACGATGCTTTCGACGGCCGCCCGGTGATCGGCATCTGCAACACCTTCTCCGAATTCACGCCTTGCCACGTGCATTTCCGTGGCCTGATCGAGCACATCAAGGCCGGCGTCCTGGAAGCTGGCGGCCTGCCGCTCGAATTCCCGGTCTTCTCTTGCGGCGAGTCCAATCTGCGGCCGACGGCGATGCTGTTTCGCAACCTCGCCTCAATGGATGTCGAGGAGGCGATCCGCGGCAACCCGATGGACGGCGTCGTGCTGATGGCAGGCTGCGACAAGACCACGCCGTCGCTGGTCATGGGCGCGGCCTCTTGCAATCTGCCGTCGATCGTCATTTCCGGCGGACCGATGCTCAATGGCCGCTTTCAGGGACGGGAGATCGGTTCCGGCACCGATGTGTGGAGATTCTCCGAGGATGTCCCCGCCGGCGTGATGAGCGAGCAGGATTTCGCCAATGCCGAGAGCGCCATGTCGCGCTCCCCCGGCCACTGCATGACCATGGGCACGGCCTCGACCATGGCCTCGATGGTCGAGGCGCTCGGCCTGGCGCTGCCCGGCAACGCCGCCTATCCGGCGGTCGACGCGCGCCGCAGCCGCATCGCCCGCATGACCGGGCGGCGCATCGTCGAGATGGTCGATGAGAATCTGCGCCCGTCGGCCATCCTCACGAAGGCGGCCTTCGCCAACGCAATCCGTGTCAATAGTGCCATCGGCGGCTCGACCAATGCGGTCGTGCATCTGCTGGCGATTGCCGGCCGTGTCGGCACCGAGCTGACGCTGGACGATTGGGATCGATATGGCCGCGATGTGCCGACCATCCTCGACCTGATGCCGTCCGGCCGCTTCCTGATGGAGGATTTCTGCTACGCCGGCGGCATTCCGGCCGTCATGAAAGAGATCGCCAGTCGGCTTGATCTCGACGCGCTGACGGTCACCGGCAAGACCGTGCGCGACAACATTGCCGATGCCCAAAACTACAATCCCGAGGTTATCCGCCCGCGCGACAAGGCGCTTACCGCCCAGGGCGGCATCGCGGTGCTGCGCGGCAATCTGGCGCCGGACGGCGCCATCATCAAACCTTCAGCCGCGTTGCCAGGATTGATGAAGCATCGCGGCCGCGCCGTCGTGTTCGAGGACATCGACGACTACAAGGCGCGCGTCGACGATCCCGCGCTCGATATCGACGAGAGCTCGGTCATGGTGCTGAAGAATTGCGGCCCCAAGGGCTATCCGGGGATGGCCGAGGTCGGCAACATGGCTCTGCCTCGGAAGCTGCTGAAGCAAGGCGTCCGCGACATGATACGCATCTCCGACGCCCGCATGTCCGGTACCGCCTTCGGCACCGTCGTTCTGCACGCTGCACCGGAAGCCGCCGTCGGCGGTCCGCTGGCGCTGGTCAGGAGCGGCGACTTCATCGAACTCGATGTCGAAGCAAGAAAGCTGCATCTCGACGTGTCGGAACAGGAACTGGCGCGGCGGCGGACATCCTGGGCTCCGCCGGAGCCGGCGATGCGCGGCGGCTATCAGGGACTTTATGTCGACCATGTTCTGCAGGCGGATCGCGGCGCCGATCTCGACTTTCTCGTCGGATGCCGTGGCCATGCTATCCCTCGCGAAAGCCATTGAGGCTGACCTGCATGCCCAATTTCCAGCCTGACGATTTCCACGGCATTCACGCCATTCTCTACGCGCTGTTCGACAGCGACGAAAAACTCGACCGCGCAGCGATGCGCAGGCAGGTCGAGATTTGCCTGGCGAGCGGCGTGCACGGCATGGCGGCGCTCGGCCTGGCGACGGAAGTCGCCAAGCTGACCGACGCCGAGCGCCGGACGATCATGGACTGGACAGCCGAAGACACCGCCGGAAAAGTGCCGCTCGCCTTCACCATCTTCGGTTCTTCTGTGGCTGAGCAGGTGGCGCAGGTTCGGCACGCCGAAAGCGTCGGAGCGGATTGGGTGATCCTGCAGCCGCCGCCCGTCGGATCCTATGGTACGCCGGAATACATCAGCTTCTTCGGCCGCGTTGCCGAGGCGACCGATCTGCCGGTGGCGATCCAGAACGCGCCGGCGTTTTTCGGGCGCGGCCTTTCATCAGACGAAATCCGCGACCTCGTCACGCTGTATCCCAACGTAAGGCTGATCAAGGGCGAGGGTCCGGTTACCGACATCGCCGGGCTGATCGAGCGTACCGATGGCCGGATACCGGTTTTCAACGGGCGTGGCGGCCTGGAACTGATCGACAATTTCCGCATCGGTTGCCGCGGCATGATCCTGGCGCCGGATTGCGCCGACTATGCCGTGCGCGCCTATCATGCGTTCCGCGCCGGAGGCGAAGCCACGGCCGAGGCTGAATATGCAAGAATGTTGCCGGCAGCGGTCTTCGTCATGCAAGGCATCGAAAACTTGATCTGCTATGGCAAGCGGCTGTTCGGCGCCCGCGCAGGCATCCCGATACACGACCGGGCTCCGGCGATGCGGCCCAGCGAGCCTGGCCTCGCGATGGTGGAGCGCTTTGCGGTTGATCTCGGTCGGTTGCCTGGCTGAACGGCAACTGCCTTTCAATAGGTCGTCCGCCCACCCGACAGGTCGAACGTGGAGGCGGTTGTAAAACTGTTCTCCTTGGAGACGAGCCAGGCGACCATGGCGGCGGCCTCGTCGACCTCCAGCAGGCGGCCGCGCGGAATGCGCGAGCGCATATATTCGATATGCTCCGGCGTCAGCTGTTCGAGAATGCGCGTCTGCGCCGTGGCTGGCGAGATGCAGTTCACCGCGATGTCGTACTGCGCCAGTTCCTTGCCGAGCGACTTGGTCAGGCCAATGACCGCCGCCTTCGAGGCCGAATAGGCTGATGCGTTGGGGTTGCCCTCCTTGCCGGCGACCGAGGCGATGTTGACGATGCGCCCGTAATTGCGCTCCTTCATTCCCGGAACCACCGCCCGGTTGACGTAGAACGTGCCGTTCACATTGACGTCGATGACCTTCTTCCACGTCTCGATGTCGTAGACGTCGAGCGGGGCGGCCGGGCCCGCGATCCCGGCGGAATTGACCAGAATGGAAATCTTGCCGGCGCGCTCTTCGGTCCTGGCGCGCGCGGCATCCACCGACGCCCAGTCGGCGACATCCACCAATTCTGTCGAAGCGGCGCTGCCGAGTTCTTCTCGTGCGGTCTCGAGACGTGCCTCATCGAGGTCCCACAAGCTGACCGTCGCGCCGGAGGCAACGAAGCGTCTGGCCATCGCGAAGCCGAGGCCCTGGGCGCCGCCGGTGACGACAGCGTGCTGGCCGTCAAGATCGATGCTGTTCATGTCGAGCGGTTCTTTCCGTTTGAGATTTTTCGTGGGCGCCCGCCGGCCTGTGCAGGCGGGCGATATCGCTACATGGTCGCGCCAAGGCTCCACGGCACGAACTCGTTGTCGCCATAGCCGAGCGCTTCCGACCTGGTGCGCCCGCCGGATGCCACGCGCAGGATCTCGGCGAAGATTTCCCGGCCCTTCTCGGCCAGCGAGACGCCGTCCAGTACATCCCCGCAATTGATGTCCATGTCCTCGCGCATCTGCTCGAAGATAAAGGTGTTGGAGGCAAGCTTGATCGAGGGCGTCGGCTTGCATCCGAAGGCCGAACCGCGGCCGGTGGTGAAGCACAATATGTTGGCGCCGCCGGCGACCTGCCCGGTGGCCGAGACCGGGTCGTAGCCGGGCGTGTCCATGAAGACGAGGCCGCGCTCGTTGATCGGCTCGGCATATTCCAGCACCGCGCGCAGATTGGTGGTGCCGCCCTTGGCGGAGGCGCCGAGCGATTTCTCCAGGATGGTCGTCAGCCCGCCCAGCTTGTTGCCGGGCGAGGGGTTGTTGTTCATCTCCATGTCGTGCCTGGCGGTATAATCCTCCCACCAGCGGATGCGTTCGATCAGCTTTTCACCCACTGCGCGGCTCTCGGCGCGCAAGGTGAGGAGATGTTCGGCGCCATAGATCTCCGGCGTCTCCGAAAGCACGGCCGTGCCGCCTTGCGCGACAAGCAGGTCCACCGCCGCGCCAAGTGCCGGATTGGCGCTGATGCCGGAATAGCCGTCCGAGCCGCCGCATTGCAGCGCAAGCACCAGTTCGGAGGCCGGCTGCGGCGTCCTTTCGGCAGCGTTCACCGTAGGCAGCATGTCGACGATCGCCTTGACGCCGGCTTCGACCGTCTTTCGCGTGCCGCCGGTTTCCTGGATGGTCATTGTGCGGAAGGTCGTGCTCTCCTCGATGTTGTAGGATTGCATCCAGCGTGGGATCTGGAACGCTTCGCAGCCGAGCCCGACCATCAGCACGCCGCCGACATTGGGGTTCGTGGCAAAGCCCCATTGCGTGCGCTTCAGCAGGTCGTAAGCGGGGCCTTTGGTGTCGATGCCGCAGCCGGTGCCGTGGACGAGCGCAATGACGCCATCGACATTGGGATAGTCGCGCAGGATGCCGGACCGGTTGACTTCGTCGGCGATGAACCGGGCGACGCTGGCAGAGCAGTTCACCGAGGTCAGGACGGCAATGAAGTTGCGCGTGCCCACCTTGCCGCTCGGCCGGCGGTAACCCATGAAAGTAGCGCGCTCGGCCTCGGCAACGACCTCGGTTTGCCTGGTATTGGTGCCGAAGACGTAGTCGCGTTCGAAATTGCGCAGATACACATTGTGCTCGTGAACCCAGTCGCCGGCGACGATGGATCCCCGCGCAAAACCAATGGTCTGGCCGTATTTCACGATCGGCTCGTCCGAGCCGATGTCGCGGAAGGCCATTTTGTGCCCGCGCGGTATGCGTGCCCTGGCCGCCACGTCCCCGGCTTTGTCGCCGATTTTCAACGGATCGACCGCCAGAAGAATGTTGTCGATATCCGACAGCTTGATGAACCGTGCCATGACCCAAACTCTGAAAAAGCTCCCCCCGACAAGGAGCGCCGAGAGGCAAAAGTGATTTGGAATACTAATATAACAGAATGTCAGTGGTCAAGGTGCGGTTGCGAAAGGCCTGGACTGCAGGGCGTTGCGGCGGATCGGTTAGGTGAGTGGCGTGCAATGAGTGCGCCTTGCGGCGCAGTTTGAGGGCGGCAAACGGCTGGATGAAAGAACGGACCGCCGCACGGCCGGGACACGGTCAGTCGAGATGGAAGACCTCTTCCATGGCCGCCCGCCATTCGCCCGTCGGCGCGCGTCGGCAGCGGCGTCTGCATGGGGTCGCACAACTCCCACCGTTCTCCGGTTCGCGCAGGAAGATCGAATAGTTGCGGATGTCGGCGCGACTGATGACGTCCAGCACCTCGGGCCAGACGGCGGCGTGGACGCGCTTGTAGTCCGCGATCGCCTCGGCTTTCACGCCGATACAAAGCCCCATTCTTTGCATGCCGGTTGCTCGCGAGGCTTCAGTCGAGAAGGTCGGCGGCGACTTCGAGCGTGTTGCGGAACGACGTCTCGAGATGATGTTCCATGGCCCTTGCCNCCCATGTCGGTGACCAGACGCTTTCCGCATAGCGCGTCGAAAATGGCCTCGTGCTGCTCGATCGTCTGTTCGCCATAACCCGGTCTTGGGATGGCGAGATAGCGTCCGCGGTCCATCTGTGCCTTCGAGATGTCGACGGCTCTCCAGATCATCGGCAGGCCGCAGATCTCGGCTATGGTGCGGTGGAAGACATCGTCGAGCTGTATCGCGGTGGCATATCTGCCGCGCGATATGGCAAGCCGGTGCGCCGCCATGTTGTCTTCCAGCAATTCGCTGGCTGCCGCTGTGAACTTGGCGGCCGCGCGTCGGGCGCTTTCCATCTCCAGGGCCCGCCGGATGACATAGGCTTCTTCCAGGTCGGCCCGGCTGATCGGAGCGACATAGGTGCCGGTCTGTGCCAGGATTTTGACCAGGCCCTCGTCGCTGATGCGCTTGACCGCTTCGCGAACGGGGGTGCGAGACACCCCCAGGGCCTCCGCGATGGCGACCTCGTTGATCACCTCCCCCGGCTTCAGCTGCCCGACGACGATCAGGTTGCGGATCTTGTGGTAGATCTGATCGCGGAGCGGAAGAGCCCGATTGAGCGTCGAAGGATCCAGGTCCATTGCAAATCCGTGTCTTCGTTCACCAGAAATGGCCAGATAATACTAGAATGTCAATTGGCACGCATCCAATGGAAGCGTCGGGTGTCGGTGGACACGATGCCCATAAACGACCGCCGGAATCCAGCTTGCCAGAACTGTTATATTAGTGCAATAGTCATCGTCCGCGGTGAGAAATTCAATCCGCAACCGAGAGCCTGGACTGAGTCGCGTGTTCAAAAGCCCGGACGTTCAAGCCAGTTCGAAGAGGGGTCGAGCTGCGTTGAAGAAACTATTATACTAACATATCGATGGCCGATACCGAGGACGATCGGCCAGCCGCCAGGAGGAACCTAGCCAGATATGACTGTCGCCGCCGATTGCGCCTTGGACATGCGAGGCATCAGCAAGACGTTCCCGGGCGTGAAGGCTCTGTCCAACGTCAATTTCGCCGTGAAATTCGGTACCGTTCATGCGGTCGTGGGTGAGAACGGCGCCGGCAAATCGACGCTCATGAAAGTGCTCAACGGGTCCTACGCACCCACCAGCGGCACAATCAGGGTCGGCGGCGCCGAAGTGCGCATGCGCCGGCCCGCGGACGCCCAGGCGCTGGGCATCCGCATGGTGCATCAGGAAATCAATCTGGTCCCCGACCTGAGCGTCGCCGAAAACGTCTATCTCGGCCGCATGCCGGGCAAGTGGACCTTTCTGCGCAAGGGCGAGATGATCCGGGCTGCAGCCGCCGTTCTCGATGAGCTCGGAGCGGCCATCAACCCACGTGAACGGCTCGGCAACCTGTCGATCAGCCAGCAGCAGCTCGTCGAGATCGCCAAAGCCTACGCGGCGCAGCCCAGGATCATCGTCCTGGACGAACCGACATCCAGCCTCAGCGAGCATGAGACGGCGGCGTTGTTCCGGATCCTGCGCAAGATGCGCGATGACGGCATCGCCATCATCTACATCAGCCACCGACTGAAGGAGGTGCTCGAAATCGCCGACGAGGTGACTGTGCTGCGCGACGGCTCAATGATCGAGACGCGTCCGATCGAAGGCATAAATGCCGCTCAGATGATCAGGCTGATGGTCGGTCGCGAAGTCAGCAATGTCTTCCCGAAAAGCCCGGCCGAGATCGGCAAGTCGGTGCTGCGCGTCGAACGCATCAGCGACGGCACGCGCTTCCGCAATGTCAGCTTCGATGTACGCGCCGGCGAGATACTGGGCTTGACGGGGCTGGTGGGCGCTGGCCGCACCGAGGTCGCCCGCGCAATCTTCGGCCTGTCGCGGCTTGTCGAGGGCTCGGTCAGCGTCAACGGACGCGAGGTCTCGATCAACTCGCCATCCCAGGCGGTCAGGGCAGGCATTGCCTATGTTCCGGAAGATCGCAAGGGCGACGGCGTCGTGCCTGGAATGTCGATCCGGGAAAACATCAGCCTGCCCATACTGCGCCGCCTGAGCCGTTTCGGTCGCATCAGCCGCAGCGCCGATCACTCGCTTGCCGCGGACTCGGTCAAGCAGTTTTCGATTTCACCGCCCGACGGCGAACGGCGCATCAGCCTTCTGTCGGGCGGTAACCAGCAGAAGGCGGTCATCGCCAAATGGCTTGCCGCCAAACCTTCGGCCTTGATCCTCGACGAGCCGACGCGGGGCGTCGACGTCGGCGCCAAGGCCGAGATCCACCACATCATCGGCCAACTCGTCGCCGGCGGCATGGCGGTCGTGATGATCTCGTCGGAGCTGCCCGAAATCCTCGGCGTCTGCGATCGCGTGGTGGTGATGCGCGATGGCTATGCCTCCGAGCCTCTCCTGCGCAGCGAATTGAGCGAGGAGCGCATCATGGCGCTAGCCACGGGGGAGGAGACGGCGTGACCGAAGCTGCCATGGAGATCGGCGGCGTGAACCGCAACGACCGCTTTACGCGTGGCAGCAGGCTTGTCGATGTCCTGTCGAAGGCGGGGCTGGCCTTCGCTATCCTCGCCGTGATGCTCTACGGCTCCTTCGTCAGCCCCGCCTTCTTCACATCAGGCAATTTGCTCAACGTCCTGACCTCGATGTCCATCGTCGGCATCGTCGTCGTCGGCATGACCTTCGTGCTCGTGGTCGGCGGCCTGGCCGACCTGTCGGTGCCGGCCACCATCGCCTGCGGCGCCATCCTGTCGCTCGGGCTGCAGCCGATGATCGGGCCGCTGCCGGCCTTCGTGCTGGCGGTTGGTCTCGCGGGCCTCATAGGCCTGCTCAACGGGGTCCTGGTCGGATATGTCGGCATCAATCCAATCATTGCCACGCTCGGCATTGGCACGATCGGACTGGGCATCGTCCAGGCGGCTGTCGGCGGGGTCATCGTCTATGGCAGCAATCCCGCCTCCGCCGAATTCGCCAAGGGCCGGCTGTTCGGCATTCCGGTCGTGGTGCTGATCTTCCTGGTCATTGCTCTTGTCGGCCATTTCGTCCTGTCCCGCTCCTTCTGGGGCAGATGGACGCTCGCCACCGGCGGCAATTACAGCGCCGCCGAGGCAAGTGCGGTTCCGGTGCAGGCCGTGAAGGCTGGCGCCTTCGTGATCACAGCACTCGCTTCCGGCATCAGTGGCGGCCTGCTCGGGCTGACGCTGCAGAGCGCGCGGCCGCTCATCGGCGGCGGCTACGAATTCAGTGCCATCACGGCGGTGGTGGTCGGCGGCGTGTCGATCGTCGGCGGCTTCGGATCGGTGCCACGGGCCATCGCCGGCCTCATCTTCGTGCAACTGCTGACCAACGTCATGGTGCTCGACGGTGTGCGCACGCCGATCCAGGGTTTCGTGCTCGGCATCCTGATCGTCGGCGCCGTCGGCATGGATGCGGCGCTGCGCAAGCGGGGCGTGTCGTGATGCGTTTTCTTTCGCTTGTCTCGCAGTATCGCGTCATCGTCATTCTCGGTCTGACGCTGGTCATTTCCGCGCTGGTGGTCCCCGGCTACCTCTCGGCATCGACCCTCGGCCTCGGCCTCGACCGGGCGGCGACAATCGGCCTGATCGCGATCGGCCTGACGGTGCTTTTGATATCGGGCCAGATCGACCTCTCCGGTGGCGCGGTGTTTGCCCTGGCCGGCATCGTATCGGTCATCCTGCAGCGNAGATCGGCATCCTCCCTGCCGCGATCGTCGGCATCCTGGTCGGTACCCTGGCAGGCGCCGTCAACGGCATGCTGGTCGTCGGCCTGAAGGTGAATTCGCTCGTGCTGACGCTCGCGACGATGCTGATCTTCCGCTCGCTCGCGCACTGGATCACCAACAGCCAGCCGGTGACCGGAACCGACATCATGCTCTCCCTGGCGCTGGCCAAGATCTATCTCGATGTCTTCACCCTCCGCAGCGCGCTGTTCATCGCCCTGATCGTGCTGCTGCATTTCTGGCTGACGCGCACCATACCTGGGCGTAACGTTTTTGCGGTGGGATCCAACCCGGCGGCTGCCAAGGAAAGCGGTATCGCCTCGGACCGTATCGTCTTTCTCGGCTTTGTCTTTGCCGGCACGCTTGCCGGCCTAGCGGGGGTTCTCCAGAGCCTCGTCACCAACACCGGCTCGCCCGTCTTCGGCTCGGAACTGACGGTCGCCGTCATTGCCGCGGTCGTTGTCGGCGGAACTCGTCTCGAAGGCGGCAGGGGATCCGCGCTCGGCACGCTCGGCGGCGTGCTGACAATCGGCTCGCTGACCATCGCGATGGAGTTCCAGTCCGTTCCCGCATACGTCCAGCAGGTCGTGTCCGGGCTTATCCTGATCCTGCTCGTCGTGCTCGATCGGGCCGTTACCACCAAGGGGAGGGCTCCGGGCACGCGCCCGGCGCTCGTTCGCGACAATCCAATCACTCAAGGAGGAACCACATGATTGGGAGGAAACACATGATTGGCAAGAAAAGCATGCTTCACGTCGCCGCCATGGCGGCTGTGCTGGCATCGACGGGCTGGGCCAGCGCCAAGACGGTCTGCTACGTGACGGCAGCGGATTCGCATGCCTACGCGACGCCGGCCAACAAGGCGCTTCAGGCGCGCGCCGCGGAACTCGGCATCGAGATCCTGAGCCTCAGCCAGGATTTCGACGTCCAGAAAGGCACCGAGCAGCTCAACACCTGCGTTGCGCGCAAGGTCGACGGCATCATCCTGTGGCCGCTCGACCCGCAGGCATACATACCGGGGCTGGCGCGCGCGCAGCAGGCGAACATTCCGGCGATCCTCATCAATTCGCCGATGAGCGACGATGCCAAGCCGTTCATCAAGTCGTTCACCGGGCCTGATGTCTACGAGGAAGGCAAGCTGGCGGCGGACTCGCTGAGCAAGGCGCTGGGCGGCAAGGGCTCCGTCGTCATCATCGCCGGCCAGGCTGGCAACGGCACCACGATCGGACGTGTCAGCGGCTTCACCGACCGTCTCAAGGAAACCAATGCCGACATCAAGGTGCTCGACACGGTCAACGCCGACTTCGACCAGCAAAAGGCGCTGGTGGTCAGCCGCGATCTGATCACACGCTTCGGCGACCAGATCAGCGGTGTCTACGCCAATGACGACACGATGGCCCGCGGCTTCATCGACGCATGGAAGGAGGCGAACCCCTCCAAGGCCGCACCGCCGATCGTCGGCATCAATGGCCAGAAGGATGCGTTCGAATCGATCCGCACCAATGAGATGTACTCGACCATCGTCCAGTCGCCCGTCGAGGATGGCCGCCTGGCGATCAACACGATGGCCGAGATCATCGACGGCAAGGAGGTCAAGGACCGGCTACCCATCCCGCTGACCGTCGTCACCAAGGACAATGTCAACGCGGTCGAACCCGCGTTCTGATTCAGGAAGGCCGGCCCGGTGCACTCGGGTCGGCCTCACCGCCGACGCGTTGGAGAGAGAAATTCTAATAGCGGCGACAGAATTGGAATAAACTAACTCTACAGAGTTTGTGGAATAAGCAATCTGCACTGGCGATCTGGTTTCCACCCGGACAGGACCACGCCATGCCCACTCTCTTACGCTCGCCCTCGACCAAAGCAGACATATCCAGTCGCCAGGCAGCGGGAGAAAGGCCATGAGCCGGATCGTGCCAGACCGCATCAAGGTGCTCTGGTTTCTGCCGACGCATGGCGACAGCCGCTATCTCGGCACAGCCGAGGGCGGCAGATCGGTCGATCTGCCGTATCTGACGCAAGTGGCGAAGGCGGCCGACACGCTCGGCTACTATGGCGTGCTGTTGCCGACCGGCCGCTCTTGCGAGGATTCCTGGGTGATCGCATCGGCCCTCGTACCGATGACCGAACGCTTGCGTTTCCTTGTCGCCGTGCGGCCCGGTTTGCAGTCGCCGACGCTGGCCGCGCGCATGACTGCGACGCTGGATCGCATCTCCAATGGCCGCCTGCTGATCAACGTCGTCACCGGCGGCGATCCGCTGGAGAACAAGGGCGACGGCATTTTCCTGTCGCATGCCGAACGTTACGAGGTGACGCAGGAATTCCTTCGGATTTACAAGCGGGTGCTGAGCGGCGAGACGGTCGAGCATCAGGGCAAGCATTTCCGCATCGAGGATGGAAGGCTGCTGTTTCCGCCGGTGCAGACGCCCTACCCCCCCCTCTATTTCGGCGGCTCGTCCGACGCTGGGTCCGTGGTGGCGGCGCAGGAGATCGACAAATATTTGACCTGGGGAGAGCCGCCAGCCGATGTAGAGCGCAAGCTGGACGGCATGCGTGAACTGGCGCAGAAGGCTGGCCGCAAGCTCTCCTTCGGCATTAGGCTGCATGTCATCGCCCGCGAAACCACCGAGGAGGCCTGGGCCGCTGCCGACAGGCTGATCAGCCGGCTCGACGACGCGACGATCGCCTCGGCGCAGAAGGTCTTTGCCCGCATGGATTCGGTCGGCCAGGCGCGGATGAGCGCATTGCATGGCGGCAATCGCGCCAAGCTCGAGATCGCCCCCAACCTCTGGGCCGGCGTCGGCCTGGTGCGCGGCGGCGCAGGTACCGCACTTGTCGGCGATCCCGACACGATCGCCGAGCGCATCGACGAGTACCGGCGCCTCGGCATCGATACCTTCATCCTTTCCGGCTATCCACATCTCGAAGAAGCCTATCGCTTCGGCGAGCTGGTGCTGCCGAAACTGCCGACCGACCATCCGGTCAAGGCAGCCGGCTCGTCCGTAAACACCGGTCCGTTCGGCGAAACCATCGCCGGCGACCACCGGCCGAAGTCGCTCGCCAGCGCCTCGTGAACTTGCTTCCTGCGTCCTCGCGGTTGCGCGTCGCCATTATTGGTGGCGGCTTTTCCGGTGCGGCGGTGGCGTGGCACCTGGCGCAAATGCCTCGACCGGAGCGCATTTCCATTTCCGTGATCGAGCCACGACCGGTTCTTGGCGGTGGCCTTGCCTATTCCAGCGAGGAACCGTCTCATCGGGTCAATGTTCCCGCGGTCAGGATGAGCATGGCTCCCGACGACCCGCAGCATTTTGCACGCTGGTTGACTGGCAGCGGAGAACTCGAACACGACCCGGATGCCATCTGGAAGAACGGCGACGCTTTTCCGCGCCGGCGCGTGTTCGGTCGCTATGTTGCCGAGCATCTGGCGCCGCATCTCAATTCCGGCCTTGTCCATCATGTTGAAGGTTCCGCCACACGCGTGACACGCGATGCCAGTGGCGCGGGCTGGACCGTGCACACCTCTGCCGGACCGGTCGCCTCCGACATCGTCGTTCTAGCAGCAACGCATCCCCAGCCTGCAATTCCAGCCGCGTTGATCCACCTGACGGAAGCGCCGGGTTTCATCGCCGACCCATACGCTGCCGCGGCGCTTGCCGGGATCGGGCCGGACGCCTCGGTGCTGATCGTCGGCTCCGGGCTGACCTCGGCCGACATGGCCGCCGAACTTGACCGTCGTGGCCATCGTGGCCGCATCCTCACGCTGTCGCGCCGCGGCTTACGCTCGCGCGGACACCCCGATGTCAGGGGCGAGCCTTTTGGCGATTTTGCATCCGCGCCGGCGACGACGGCGCTCGGCCTGCTCAGGACCATTCGCGCGACGCTGGCAGCGGCAAGAGCGGCCAATGTCAACTGGCAGTCGGTCTTCGACCAGTTGCGCCTGCAGGGGCCGGTGCTGTGGGCCGCACTTGCCCCGCCGGAGCGGGCAAGGCTGGTCCGCCAGCTGCGCGTGTTCTGGGACGTGCATCGTTTCAGGATCGCCCCGCAGGTCGCCGCCGTGCTCGACCGGCGCCATGCCGCCGGTACAGTCGACACCATTGCCGCCAGGCTTGTCGCGTCGAACGATGAGGACGGCAGCCTGGCTGTCAGCTTTCAACGGCGCGGGCAGACCCGGATCGAGGCGGCGCGCTTCGCTGCCGTCATCAACACCACCGGTCCGGCTCATGGGCAGGCGCTGCAGCTGAACCCGGCGCTGAGCTCGCTGGCGGAAACCGGCTTGATCAGGACGGACCAATATGGGCTTGGCATCGAGACAGGTCTCGACAGCCGCGCGATCGGCCGGGACGGTGAGGCGGTCGCGACACTCCTGGTCGCCGGCCCGCTGGCACGAGGGACTTTCGGCGAGCTCATGGGTCTGCCGGAAGTCGCTCGCCATGCCCAGGCGGTCGCGGTTGAAATTGCCAAGCTGCTGGTAACGCTGCCGTCAGCGCAGGCCATCGGCGCCAATGCCGCGCAGGGTCCGGTCATGAGCTGACACCGGCAAACCGGGTTGGCCGAGCAAAATTGGTATTTCCGTCCCAAGAGGGGCTCAAAAACGGAAAATCCTTCTTTGTATATAGATTCTATAAACATAATAAATACCGACGAAACCGGCTGCGGTCGGATCGATCAACGAGATGGCCTGAATGGGAGACAGTTCATGGCACACGCAGAGACCGACTCGATCAAGTTTGCTTACTGGGTGCCGAATGTTTCGGGCGGCCTTGTGATCTCCAACATCGAGCAGCGCACCAACCATTCGGCCGAGTACAATCGCAAGCTGGCGCAGATCGCCGAGAAGTCCGGCTTTGATTACGCACTCAGCCAGATCCGCTTCACCGCCGGCTACGGCGCCGACGAGCAGCATGAATCGGTGGCGTTCAGCCATGATCTGCTGGCGGCGACCACAACGCTCAAGGTCATCGCGGCGATCCTGCCCGGACCGTGGAACCCGGCGCTGGCGGCCAAGCAGATCGCCACCATCAGCTATCTCACCAATGGCCGCGTCGCGATCAACCTCGTCTCCGGCTGGTTCCGTGGCGAGTTCCATGCCATCGGCGAGCATTGGCTCGACCATGACGAGCGCTATCGCCGCTCGGAGGAATTCATTCGTGCGCTGCGCGGAATATGGACCGAGGACAGCTTCACCTTCCGTGGCGATTTCTACCGCTTCAACGAATATTCGCTGAAGCCGAAACCGCCGCAGCCGCTGCCCGAAATCTTCCAGGGCGGCTCGTCGCGCGCCGCGCGCGACATGGCATCGCGGGTCTCGGACTGGTACTTCACCAATGGCAACACGCCGGCCGAGATCGCCAAGCAGGTCGACGACCTCAGGACCAAGGCGAAGGCCAATAACCATTCCGTCAAGGTTGGCGTCAACGCCTTCGCGGTCGTCCGCGAGACAGAGGATGAGGCCAGGGCGGTGCTCGCCGAAATCATTGCCAAGGCCAACCCCGAGGCGGTCAACGCCTTTGGCCATGAGGTGAAAAATGCCGGCAAGGCTTCGCCGGAAGGCGAGGGCAATTGGGCGAAATCCTCCTTCGACGATCTGGTCCAGTACAATGACGGCTTCCGCTCGAACCTGATCGGCACCCCCAGGCAGGTCGCTCAACGCATCGTCGACCTGAAGCGCGCCGGCGCCGATCTCATCCTGCTCGGCTTCCTGCACTTCCAGGAAGAGGTCGAGTATTTCGGCAAGCATGTCATCCCGCTGGTCCGCGAACTGGAAAACNCTTCCTGCACTTCCAGGAAGAGGTCGAGTATTTCGGCAAGCATGTCATCCCGCTGGTCCGCGAACTGGAAAACGCCGAGGCGGCGGCGTCGCTGGCGGCGGAGTAGCCATCCCGCAGCCTGGCCCGCCACGGTCCGGCCAGTACACGCATGAAGGTTGCCGGCGCGCTCGATCCGTCGAGCGGCAATGAGGTTTTGCGCGCCTAATCAAGGACGATTGGAATGCCGTTGCCCAGTTATACGCTCGGAGTGATGGACGCTTCGGTCTATGCGCCGGAAGTCTTTGCGCGCGGCCTGCCGTCAAGCCCGCGTCTGCAGCAGCAGTCCGAAGACGACGGCGAGCCGATCGGCTCCGTTGCTGGTGTCGCCGCTCCGCTGCTTTCGCTCCAGGGCATCGGCCTGTCGTTCGGCGGCGTCGTGGCACTGGCCGATATCGACCTGTCGGTTCACCCAGGCGAAATTCGCGCCATCATCGGCCCGAACGGCGCCGGCAAAAGCTCGCTGATCAACGTCATCAGCGGCGTCTATCGGCCGGATCGCGGCCACGTCCGGCTCGACGGCACCTTCTATGCCCAGGTGCCGACGCAGCAGTTGGCTCACCTCGGTGTCGCCAGAACCTTCCAGAACCTTGCACTGTTCAAGGGTCTCAGCGTCCTCGACAATGTCGCTTCCGGCCTCGCCTACAAGGTTCGCTCCAACTTTGCCGGCCAGGTGCTCGGCATCGGCCGCTCGCGCGGCGAGCAGCGCGAAACACGCAGCCGCGCGGAACAGATCCTCGAATTTCTCGACCTCACCGCCATTCGCGACCGTCTTGTCGGCACCTTGCCTTACGGACTGCAGAAGCGTGTCGAACTGGCCCGCGCACTGGTCGCCCAGCCGCGCCTGCTTTTGCTCGACGAGCCGATGGCCGGCATGACCGCGAGCGAAAAGAGCGAGATGGCGGCTTTCGTCCGTGCCGCGCGCGATCGTTTCGCCACCACCGTGGTGTTGATCGAGCACGATGTCGGCGTCGTCATGGGCCTGTCCGACCGCATTGCCGTTCTCGACTACGGCCGCAAGATCGCCGACGCCACGCCAGACGAGGTCAGGAACGACCAGCGCGTCATCGATGCCTACCTCGGCGTCGCCTCGGACAATGAGGACGGGGCAGGCATATGATCGCCGATTTCGACTACCAGTTCTTCATCGAAGTGCTCGTCGGCGGCCTGCTCTCCGGCGTCATGTACTCGCTGGTCGCGATCGGCTTCGTGCTGATCTACAAGACCTCGGGCGTGCTCAATTTCGCGCAAGGCGCGATGCTGTTGTTCGCGGCACTCACCTTCGTCAGCCTTATCGAGCGCGGCATCCCGTTCGCGCTGGCGCTGGTGATCACTTTCGCCATCATGGTCGCCATGGGTGTCGCCATCGAGCGCACGGTGCTGCGGCCGCTGACCAACAAGCCGCCGATCACACTGTTCATGGCGACGCTCGGCCTGTCCTACATCATCGAGGGCGCCGCCCAGCTGATCTGGGGCACGCAGGTCCACGGCCTCGATCTCGGCATCGAGGACGTGCCGCTGGAAATCGGCGGCGTGCTGATCAGCCAGTTCGACATTTTTGCCGCAGTGGTTGCCGCCGGCATGGTCCTCTTGCTGTCGCTGTTTTTCCGCTACACCCGCATCGGCCTCTCCTTTCGCGCCGTCGCCGACGATCAGTTCGCGGCCCTCGCGGTCGGTCTCAGGCTGCCGCTGATCTGGGCCACCGTCTGGGCTGCTGCCGGTCTTGTCGCACTGGTGGCGGGACTGCTCTGGGGTGCGCGCCTCGGTGTGCAGTTCTCGCTGTCGCTGGTGGTGCTCAAGGCGCTGCCGGTGCTGGTGCTCGGCGGCTTCGATTCCATCCTCGGTGCCATCGTCGGCGGGTTGCTGATCGGCGCCAGCGAGAAGCTCGCCGAGGTCTATATCGGCGACTATTTCGGCGGCGGCATAGAGAGCTGGTTNGTTCGCCTATGTCGTCGCGCTGGTCTTCCTGCTGATCCGTCCTTCCGGCCTGTTCGGCCAGAAGCTCGTCGAGAGGATCTGAGCCATGACCGCCATAACAAGCGATTTCTCGTCCGCGCCGGTGCTGCCGAAATGGGTCGTGCCCGTGTTGCTGCTCGCCTTCGCCTATGGCGTCGTGCCGCTGATCGGCTCGAGCTATCTGTTCGAGGCCATCCTGCTGCCGTTCCTGGCGCTCAGCCTCGCCGGCGTGGGCTTGAACATCCTGACCGGCTATGCCGGCCAGGTTTCGCTGGGTAGTGCTGCCTTCATGGCGGCGGGCGCCTTCGCCGCCTATAATTTCAACCTGCGCGTCGAAGGCCTGCCGCTGATCGGCAGCATTTTCCTGGCCGGCATCGTCGCCGCCGCGATCGGCATCGTCTTCGGCCTGCCTAGCCTGCGGCTCAAAGGCTTCTACCTCGCGGTTTCGACGCTCGCCGCGCAGTTCTTCGTGCAATGGGCGCTGACCAAGTTCAGCTGGTTCTCCAACAACTCGGCTTCCGGCGTCATCGACGCGCCGAGATTGTCGATTTCAGGCTTCGCGCTCGACGGCGCCATCGGCCGCTATCTCTTCGCGCTAACCATCGTCACCGTGCTGACCTTCCTCGCCCATCGGCTGGTCTCGTCGCAGACCGGGCGCAACTTCATCGCCATCCGCGACAATGAAACCGCTGCCCGCATCATCGGCATCCCGGTGCTGAAGACCAAGCTGCTGGCCTTCGCCATCTCGTCCTTCATCATCGGCGTTGCCGGCGTCATCTGGGCCTTCGCCTATCTCAGAACCGTCGAGCCGGACGGCTTCGATCTCGACCGGTCGTTCCAGATCCTGTTCATCATCATCATCGGTGGCCTGGCTTCGATCCGCGGCGCGTTTTTCGGCGCCGCCCTCATCGTGGTCTTCCCGCTCGCTCTGTCGCGCCTCGGCGGCTTCCTGCTTGGCGATCTCTTCGATTCGGGCGTGCTCGACATGAGCCAGCGCATCGTGCTGGGCGCGCTCATCATCCTGTTTCTGATCCTTGAACCCGACGGGCTGGTGGCGCTGTGGGACAGGGTCCGAAGACGGCTCGTGTTCGCCTGGCAGTCGACCTGAGCCCATGCATCCACTCCGAACCGACGTTTGAAAATGAACCAGAGGCCGAACCCAAGACGGCCCATACCGGGAGTACCTCAACCATGAATTTCCTGAGCACAATCAAGGCGGCGGCGCTGTCCACGGCGATGATCGTGTCGGTGGCCTTGCCCGCCGCGCACGCCGACGAACAATATTTCCCGCTGCAGAGCTATCGCGTCGGGCCTTATGCGGCCGGCGGCACCGGCTTCTTCGGCGGCTTCATCGACTATCTCAACCTCATCAACATCCGCGACGGCGGCGTCAACGGCGTCAAGCTGACCTGGGACGAATGCGAAACCCAGTACGAGGTCGAGCGCGGCGTCGAATGCTACGAGCGGCAGAAGAGCCATGCCGGCGCCGCCGCCTGGAACCCGCTCTCGGTCGGCATCGCCTATGCCATGATCGACCGCATCACCGCCGACAAGGTGCCGCTGATCACCGTCAACCACGGCCGCACCGACTCCACCGACGGGCGTGTCTTCCCTTACGTCTTCCCGCTGCTGCTCAATCCCTACAGCGAGACGTCAGGCATCGTGAACTACATCGCATCCAAGGAAGGCGGCATCGACAGGCTGAAGGGCAAGAAGATCGTCGTGCTCTATCACGGCTCGCCCTACGGCAAGGAAACCATCCCGATCTATGAATTGCTGGCGCAGAAATACGGCTTCACCGTGCAGCAGATCGAGGTGCCGCATCCCGGCAACGAGCAGCAGTCGCAGTGGCTGACGATCCGCCGCGCCAAGCCGGACTTCGTCGTCCTGCGCGGGTGGGGCGTGATGAACCCGGTGGCGCTGAAAACGGCGGTCAAGGTCGGCTATCCCGTCGATCACATCGTCGGCAATGTCTGGTCGAATTCTGAAGAGGATGTCATCCCGGCCGGCGACGCCGCCAAGGGTTACACCGCCATCACCACGCAGGCTTCCGGCAACTCCTACCCGGTGGTTCAGGAGATCGTGAAGACGGTCTACGGCGCCGGCAAGGGTAACCTCGAAGACAAGGCGCGTATCGGCTCGGTCTACCACAATCTCGGCATCGTCAACGGCATCCTCAATGTCGAGGCGATCCGCGTCGCGCAGGAGAAGTTCGGCCACCGCACGCTGACCGGCGACGAGGTCCGCTGGGGCTTCGAACACCTCAAGCTCGATCCGGCCAAGGTCGAGGCGCTTGGCGCCAAGGACCTGTTCCACTCGATCAATGTCAGCTGGGACAATCACGAAGGCGAAGGCTACGTGACCTTCCAGCAGTGGGACGGCAAGAAGTGGAACGTCGTCTCCGACTGGATCGCGCCGGACTGGGCGCTGCTGCGGCCGATCATCGAGAAGTCCGCCGAGGCCTACGCCGCCGAGAAGGGCATCAAGCTGCGCACCGCCGACGATGCCAATGCTGTGACCACCAACTGATCAGTCAGAGCCGGGCGCAGCGGACCAAGTTTCCGTGGCGCCCGACCTGTTCGGTTTTCGAACCGCGAAAGAACAGCCTATGCCGAACGATGACGTCATTCTTGCCGTGGACACGGTCCATGCCACCTACAACCACGCCATCACGGCGCTGCATGGCGTCAGCTTCGAGCTCAGGCGCGGCCAGATACTGGCATTGCTCGGTGCCAATGGCGCCGGCAAGACCACGACGCTCAAGGCCGTCTCCAATTTGCTGCCGGCTGAGCGCGGCCAAGTCAATGCAGGCACCATCCGCTATGAAGGCTCGGATGTCTCGCGTCGAAAGCCGGGCGATCTCGTGCGCGCCGGCCTGGTCCAGGTGCTGGAAGGCCGGCATTGCTTCAAGAGCCTCACCGTCGAGGAAAATCTGGTTGCCGGCGGCATTGGCCGCAGCGGCCGCCGCGCCGAGATCAACGAAGATCTCGAGCGGATCTACGGCTATTTCCCGAGGCTCAGGGAAAAGCGCCGGACATTGTCCGGCCTGACTTCTGGCGGCGAACAGCAGATGACCGCCATCGGCCGAGCGCTGATGTCGCGGCCGCGCCTGCTGGTCCTCGACGAACCGTCGATGGGTCTCGCCCCGCTCATCGTCCAGGACATCTTCCAGACGCTCAGAAAGCTGAACCGCGAGACCGGCCTGTCGATCCTGGTCGCCGAGCAGAATTCGGCGGTGGCGCTCCGTTATGCCGACCACGCCACTGTGCTCGAAAACGGCGTCTCCGTTCTCACTGGTGCGGCCGCCGAGCTTCGCCAGCGCGAGGACATCAGGGCCTTCTACCTCGGTCAATCGACCGCCGGGCAACAGCCTTCGCCCGCCGTCAAACCAGCCCATCTCCATGCCGTTGCCTGAAATGAAATCCCAAGGAGCAGTGAAATGACCGTTTCGACCGTCAAGACCGACCAGGCTTCCGCCGCCGTGCCGGCAGTCGCAAGACCGACCGCGCCGGCGCACATCATCAAGGACGCCGCCGAGGCGATTGCTATCGCCCACGCGCTCGCCGCCGAATTCGTCAAGGACTCCTCAAGGCGCGACCGCGAGCGGATCTGGCCGGTTGCCGAACTCGATGCCTTTTCGCAAAGCGGCCTGTGGTCGATCAACGTGCCCAAGGCATTCGGCGGGCCGGAATTGTCCTATGCGACGCTGGCGAAGGTGATCGAGATCATCTCGGCGGCCGATTCCTCGATCGGCCAGATTGCCCAGAACCATCTCGGCGTGGTCGCCGCCATCCGCACCGTGTCCGACGCGGACCAGCAGAAGCTGCTGTTTGCCGAAGCGTTGAAAGGCACGCGGTTCGGCAACGCCTTTTCCGAGTTCGGCTCCAAACGCGCCGCCGATTTCGAAACCCGCTTCACCGATGCCGGCGACCATGTCGTCGTCAATGGCCGCAAATTCTATTCGTCCGGCGCGCTGCTCGCTCATCTCGTGCCGATCGTCGCGCTCGATGACCAAGGCCGTGCCTGGTATGCGATCGCCGACCGCGGCGCGCCCGGCCTGACCGTCATCGACGATTGGTCGAGCTTCGGCCAGCGCACGACGCTGTCCGGCACCGTCATCATCGACAACGTCAAGGTGCCGAAGACGCATCTGGTGCCAGGCTACAAGGGTTTTGACAGGCCAACCGCCGACGGCGCCATCTTCCAGATCATCCAAGTGGCGGTCGACACCGGCATCGCCCAGGCAGCGATCGACGAGACGGTCAATTTCGTCAGGACCAAGAGCCGAGCCTGGATCGACAGTGGCGTCGACAATGCCTGGGACGATCCCTACACCATCCAGGCCATCGGCGACCTGACGCTGCGCCTGCACGCGGCGCAGGCGCTGCTGGAAAAGGCCGGCCTGGCAATCGACCGGGCGGTGATCGAGCCGACCGCCGACACGGTGGCGCACGCCCAGATCGTCACCGCCGAGGCAAAAATCCTGTCGACCGAGATCGCCATTGCCGCCACCAACAAGCTGTTCGAACTTGCGGGGACCCGCTCAACGCTGGCCGAACACAATCTCGACCGGCATTGGCGCAACGCGCGCACGCACACGCTGCACGATCCGGTGCGCTGGAAATATTCGATCCTCGGCAAATATTTCCTCAACGGCGAAAACCCGCCGCTGCACGCCTGGAGCTGATTTCTCACCGGCGGGCGAGAGGCTCGCCACAGCAAAATTTTTCGGCCACTATACCCCAAGAGGTTCACTGCCATGTCAAATCCAACAGTCGTCGGCTTTTCCGGCAACATCACCCGGCCGTCAAAGACGCGCGCCTTCGTCGATCTGGTCACCAGGGACATCGCCGCCAGCCACAGTCTGTCGGCGACCACTTATGATATCGAGGATCTCGGCCCGTCGCTCGGCACGGCAAGATGGGCCCGCGACCTCGATAGCCAGGCCCGGGCGATCCTGGACGAAGTCCTCGCTGCCGACGTGCTCGTCGTCGGCTCGCCGACCTACAAGGGCAGCTATACCGGCCTGTTCAAGCACTTCTTCGACCTGATCGATCCGGCAGCGCTGCGGGGGAAGCCCATCGTGTTGACGGCGACCGGCGGTGGCGAGCGCCACGCCTTGATTGTCGAACATCAGCTGCGGCCGCTGTTCGGCTTCTTCGAGGCTTTTGCGCTGCCCACCGCCGTCTACGCCACCGACAAGGATTTCACCGACGGCGTGCTACACTCCGAGGCGATCCTTAAGCGTGCCGCGCAGGCGGTCGACGAGGTCGGCTTCGTGCTGGCCAACCGCTCGGCAGGCAGGATCGCCGCCGAATAGACGCCGTCGGCGGATTACGCCGCAATCGAAATTCGCGTAGTGATTGATCTCGCTTACGCAATTTACGACTGCCCGCTAAAAACGTTCCTGTCTGATTCGTCTGGGACAGGAACGTCATGAGCAAAGCCCTCACATCCTTCGCATTGGTCGCCGTGCTGACCGCCTTGCTCATGGCGTTGAGCCTGGCTGTCGCCAGGCACGGCTATCCCTATGGTGCCATCGGCGTCAGGCGCCTTGACGGCATCGCCGACGCCGGCGTGTTCATCCCGATTGCCGCTGTCTATTTCTTCAGCGCAATGCTGATGATGATCCTGCCGATCAGGGCGGCCGGCATCGTCCTGACCCATGCCGCCGATGCCCTCTTCTGGACCGTGATTGCACTGTTTGCGACCATCGTCGGCTGTCTTGTCGCCAGATGGGCGTTCGGGCAGGGCAGCGCCGTGTGGGCATTGCTGAACTGGCGGTTCCTGTTTGCGGCGGCGATCGTAGGTTGTCACTTCGTCATGAACGAGCTGCGCCGCAACGTGCTGCTGCGCAGCCTGTTCTTCGTGGTCTTTGCCGCCGCGACGCTGGCCTGCCTGTTCTGGTCGTTCACGCTCTGACGTGCCGCCGGCTAAGCGGCTGATCCGGTGGCGATGTTGCCAGCCGCCGTTGCCATCCATGTCCAGAGATAGGCGGCAAGACCGCGATCGACATGGATGCGCAGCTTGCCGTCATGGCGATAGACGACGGCGCTGATGCCGGCAAAGGAAAGCGCTGCACTGGCACTTGGCTGGCTGGGATCGAGCGTCGTTCCACGCGCGATGAAAGCATCGAGCGCCGTGCCCTCGGCCTCGAATATTTGCAACCCGGCGCTGATCGCCGTCGCCGCGAACCCGTCTGCATGCCAGCCCGTGGCGATGGGGAGCGGGCTCTTCGACACGACGAGCAACCGGTCGCGTGCCAGCCGCGCCGCATAGCGGTCGCCCTGTGCGGTACCAAAAGCACCCACGCCAGTCCCGCCGATGCTGGAAGCGTGCGCCCACGCGTCGAGGTCGCCGCTGACCAGCAATTGATTGAGGCCGCAGATCGCGCGCACCACGAGGCCGGTCGCCGTGATCACCGCCGACTGCCAGTCCGGTGCAACAGACCATTTTTCCGCGAGATCACGCATGCAGCCGCTCTCCTGCCGGGTCGAAGGCGCAAGGGGCGGTAATCGTCGCCTTGCTGATCTTGCCGAGATGCTGGATGTCGATCGTCTCGCCGTGCCGCGTCGCGCCGCGCTCGATCAGCCCAAGCGCAACCGGGCGGCCGAGCGTCGGGCTCTGGTAGCTCGAGGTGACAAAGCCCTGGCTGTGCACTCTGCCGTCGCTCCGTTTGATGCCATGCGCGCCGGTCGGCAGTGGCGCGTCGCCTTGCGGCACCGCCAGCCCGACAAGCTGCATGCGGTTTCCGCGCGAGGCCTCCTCGGTGAACAGCGAGCGGCGGCCGACGAACTCGCTCTGGCGTTTGGCGCGCGGACCGTCGACGCCGAGATCATGCGGCAACGTGGTGCCGTCAGTGTCCTTGCCAATGACGATAAAGCCTTTCTCTGCCCGCAGGATCATCAGCGCCTCGAGTCCGATGTCGACGGCCTCGAGCGCCTGGCCGGCCTCGCGCAGATGCGCCCATAACGGCTCGGCGCGATCGGCCCGGATGGAGATTTCGTAGCTCCTGTCGCCAGTGAAGCTGACGCGGGCAATACGGACATCGTCGCCGGCATAGGTGCCATGAGCGATCGCCATATGCGGCAGGTCGGCATCGTCGAGCGAGAGGCCGAGGCCAAGCGTTTCGAGCAGTTTTCGGGAGTTTGGCCCCGAGACGGTCAGCGTCGCCATGTCTGATGTGGCGTTGTGGATGTAGACGGCGTCGCGCCCAAAACGGTCCTGACGCCATTCCTCCAGCCGGGCGTGAACGGCAGCGACATGCGAGGACGAGCACGAGACGACGAAGCGATGCTCGTCCAGCCGCACCAGAACGCCGTCGTCGAAGACCACGCCGTTCTCCGACAGCATGAAGCCGTAGCGGCAGCGGCCGGGCTTCAGCGTCGACATGGTGTTGTAGTACAGAAAATCCACGAATGCCGCCGCCTGCGGCCCGATCACCTCGATCTTGCCGAGCGTCGAACCATCGAACAGCGCCACGGATTGACGGGCGCGCCGTGCCTCGTCCGCGATCGAACGCTCCGCATCTGCGTAGCCACCATAGTGGGCCGGGCGCAGCCAGCCGCCATATTCCTGAAAGACGGCGCCATTGGCGCGGTGGACATTTTCGAGCGGCAGCCGGCGCACCGGTGCCATCAATTCGCCGACGCGCGTGCCGGCAAAGCTTGCCAGCGGCACCGGGGTGAATGGCGGACGATAGGTGGTGGTGCCGACCTCCGGCACCGTACGCCCGGTGATACCGGCCATCAGCGCCAGGCCGGGCAGGTTGGAGGTCTTGCCCTGGTCGGTCGCCATGCCGAGCGTGGTGTAGCGCTTCAGATGTTCGACCGAGACGAAGTTTTCGCGCGCTGCCAACTCGACGTCCTTCACGGTCACGTCGTTTTGATAGTCGATCCAAATGCGTCCCTTCGAGCCCGGCATCGGCCATGCGGCGACTATGCCGTCCGTCGCCTCCGGTCCGGTGCTCCGCGGTAGGGGAGCCTTCGTCTGGCCGAGCGATGCAACGGCGGTGCTGGCACCAGCAAACACCTCCGACAAGGAAACCGCGCCGGCAGCCGCACCTGCCACCGCGATGTTATCAACCGGATCGCCCGGCAGAAAGGCCGCGCGCGCCTCGCTCCAGGCGAGCTTGCCCTTGGCTTGGCCGAAGAGATGGATGGTCGGCGTCCAGCCGCCCGAGATCAGGACGCAATCGGCATCGAACCTCGTGCCGTCGTCGAGCGTTACGCCGTCGACGCGCAGCCTGCCGCTGGCGGATATGAGAGAACGCCCTTTGGCCAGCCGGACATTGGCCGGCGCGGCAGGCGTGCCGTCGCGCCGGATGTCGACAAGCCTGACTTCGGCGCCGGCCTCGGCAAGCGCCCCCGCCACCTCATAGGCGCTGTCATTGCTGGTGGCGACGACGATGCGGCGGCCGACCAGCACAGCGTGGCGCCGGAGATAGGCGAGCGCCGCATCCGCCGATAGGATGCCCGGCAGGTCGTTGTTGGCGAAGGGCAGCGGCCGCTCGATGGCGCCGGCCGCCAGCACGATCTGGCGCGGCCTGACCCGCCACAGCGTATCCGGCCGGCCGTCGAGATGACGCTGGTTCAGCCCGACCAGATTGTGGTCGTAAATGCCGAAGGCGATGGTCGAAGGCAGGATGAGGTGACCGCCAGCGGCAAGCTCGGCAATCGTCTCCTTGACCCATACGGCCGCCGGCTTGCCGTCGATCTCCGCGGCACGATGGCCGAGCGATCCGCCGGGGCTATGCTGGTCGTCGACCAGTGTGACGGTCAGGCCAGCACCAGACGCCAGCCTTGCCGCCGCCAGCCCTGCGGGTCCCGCGCCTACAACCAGCACATCGCAATGATGGTTGATCTGGTCCGCCGTGCCCGGCGAGATCCAGTCGGCGTCGACTGTGCCCAATCCCGCCATGGCGCGGATGCGCGGCTCGAACCTGTGCCAGTCCGGCCACATGAAAGTCTTGTAGTAGAACGCCGCCGGTATGAAGCGCGCGAAACGGTCGAGAAAGGCGTTGCGGTCGGCCAGCGCGCTGGGCGTGGCGTTGACGCTTTTCGCCACCAGCCCGTCGCGCGCCGGCTCGGTCGTGGCGCGCGTGTTGGGCTTCGCTGGCACGCTGCCGCCGAGATCGACCAGCGCGTTCGGCTCCTCGACGCCGGCACCCCAGATGCCGCGCGGCCGGTGATATTTGAAGCTGCGGCCGACGACCGCGACGTCGCCGGCCAGCAGCGCCGAGGCGATGGTGTCGCCGGCAAAGCCATGCACGGTGGCGCCGTCGAAGCTGAAGCGGATCGGGCGCGAGCGGTCGATGGCGCTGCCGCCGGTGGCAAGACGCGAGGCGGTCACGCGGCATGCTCCCCGTCGAGAGCGGCCGAAGACAGCACCTTGTGGGTGATGGTGTCCCGCCCCATGACGAAGAACTCGCCGCAAATCATGTGAACCCAGATCTCGCGCGCCGTGCCTTTCGGATTGCCGCGCAGATAGAGGTACTCAGCCCAGCGATCGATCGGCACGTCGGCACCGTCAGGCCTGATGTTGCCGGCATCGCCGCCATAGTGGAATTCGGTCTCGTCACGCGGGCCGCAAAATGGGCAAGGGAACAACTGCATGATTGCCTCTAATGCGCGATGCCGGAGCCGGCCGCTTCGTCGATCAGCCGCCCGCTGGCGAAGCGATCGAGGTCGAAGGGGCGGCTGATGTCGTTGTGCTTGCCGGTCGCCAGCAACTGCGCCAGCAGCGTGCCGCCGGCGGGGATAGCCTTGAAGCCGCCCGTGCCCCAGCCGCAATTGAGGAACAGGCCGGGCAGCGGTGATTCGCCTATGATCGGCGAGGAATCCGGCACGACATCGACGACCCCGGCCCATTGCCGCATCAGCTTGAGCTGGCCGAAGATCGGGAACATTTCCAAAAGACCGGCAATCACCTCCTCCAGCGTCGGCAGATTGCCGCGCTGCGCATAGGAAGGGATGCGGTCAAGGCCGCCGCCGATGACGATCTCGCCCTTGTCCGACTGGCTGACATAGACGCCGCAGCCGGGCGACAGCACCACCGTGTCGAGGATCGGCTTGACCGGCTCGGACACGCAGGCTTGCAGCGCATAGGAATTGATCGGCAGCCGGAAGCCGGCCTTTGCCGCCAGCACCGAAGAATGCCCGGCTACCGCCATGCCGATGCGGTCGGCACGGATCGCGCCACGCGACGTCTGGACGCCGCGACAGCGGCCGCCTTCGATGATGAAATCAGTGATCTCGCAGTTCTGGATGATATCGACGCCGAGCCGGCTCGCCGCCCGCGCGTAGCCCCAGGCGACGGCGTCATGGCGCGCCGTGCCGGCCCTGCCTTGCCAGATGCCGCCGAACACCGGGAAGCGCGCGTCCGGCGAAAAATTGTAGATCGGCGCCACCCGGCGCACATCCTCGGGAGAAAACAATTCGGCATCGATGCCGTTGATCTGCATAGCGTTGACGGTACGCGCGCCGATCTCCATCTCCGCGGTCGAGTGGCACAGATTGACCATGCCGCGCTGCGACAGCATGACATTGTAGTTCAGGTCCTTGCCCAGCCCTTCGTAAAGGCGGTGCGCCAGCCCGTAGAGCTCAACGCTTTCCGGGTAATAGTAGTTGGAGCGCACCACGGTGGTGTTGCGGCCGGTGTTGCCGCCGCCGATCCAGCCCTTTTCCAGCACAGCGACCCTGGTGATGTTGTGGTTCTTTGCCAGATAATAGGCCGTCGCCAGCCCATGGCCGCCGCCGCCGATGACGATCGCGTCGTAGGCTGGCTTCGGCTCGGGCGAGCGCCAGGCCGGCTTCCAGCCAGTCTGGCCGGCCAGGCCCTCCTTGAACAGCGATAATGCGGAATAGCGTCTGGTCATGGCGTGCCGGACAGATCTGAATTTCTGAAGGGAACGTGAATCATTGCATGGTCTTTTGCACGGATGCCGCCGGTTCGATCGGTCATGCCCGCATCGCCTTGCCCAGTGGATCGTATGGCGACGAAGCGATGACGCGCGCACCTCTTTCGACGCCGACGATGTGGGTTGTCAACTGCGTATCGATCTCGGCCGCCTCGCGCTCGACCAGCGCCATGGCGAGGCTCTTGCCGACCGTATGGCCATAGCCGCCGGAGGTGACGAAGCCGGTGAGCCCGCCTTTGTTCCAGATGGGTTCGTAGCCGCTGGCATCGGCATCCGCCGCGTCGATTTCGAGCGTCACCAGCGTGCGCCGGGATTTAACCTGCCGCTCCTTCAGCGCCGCCTCACGGCCGATGAAATCGCCCTTGTCGAAAGCGATCCAGCGGCCCATTCCGGTCTCATCAGGCGTATAGTCCTGCGTGAACTCGCGTGACCAGATGCCAAAGCTCTTTTCGAGCCGCAGCGAATTGACCGCGCCGAAGCCATATTCGGTCACATCAAGATCCTTGCCTGCCGACAGCAGCGCACGGCGCAGGCCCGCGTGCTCATTGGCCTCGCAATGGATCTCGTAGCCGAGCTCGCCGATGACCGACAGCCGACCGACCTTGGCCCGCACCAGGCCGACATCCAATGTCTTGCAGGCGAGGAAGCCGAAAGCCTCGTGCGAGACATCCTGGTGTGTCAGCCGCTCGAGCAGCATTCGCGCATTGGGTCCGGCGAGCGAGAAACCGACTACCGCATCGGAAATGTCGCGGACGGTGACGCCGTCGCCCAGATGCTGTTCGAACCAGCGCATATGCCATTGGCGCAGATAGTAGGATCCCATGATCCACCAGGAGCCATCGCCCCAGTTGAAGACGGTGAGATCGCCCTTGAGTTTGCCGTTTTCGCCCAGCATCGGCGCGAGCTTGGCGCGTCCCGGCTTGGGCAGCGCACAGGCAAGCAGCCGGTCGAGCCAAGCCTCGGCCCGCGAACCGGTGATCTCGTAGCGCGAGAAAGCTGATATATCGAGCAGGCCGACACCTTCGCGCACTTTGCGGCATTCCTGTGCGACAATGTCGAAGGCGTTGGAGCGCTTCAGCGTCGGTGTCTCGACGAAGCCTTGCGGCGCGAAATAGAGCGGCACTTCCATGCCCCATGAATTGCCCCAGCGCGCGCCGGCGGCATCCATCGCGTCATGCGCGCCGGCTGTCTTCAAGGGCCGTCCCGCCGGCAGCTGCTCGTTGGGATAGCTCATGACGAAGCGGCGCGAATAGAACTGCCCGGTGGTCTGCCTGATGTATTCGCGGTTGGAGGCGAAGTCGCCATAGCGGGCGATGTCCATGCCGTAGACGTCGGCTTCCGGCTCGCCATGGATCATCCATTCGGCCAGCGACTTGCCGACGCCGCCGCCTTGCAGGAAACCGGCCATGACGCCGCACGCCACCCAGTAATTGGGCACGCCGCGCACCGGGCCGACCAGCGGATTGCCGTCCGGTGAGAAGGTGAAGGCGCCGTTTACCCAGCGCTTGATGCCGGCTGTCTCCAGGCAGGGATAACGGCTGAAGCCGAGCGCCAGCTCGTCGGCGATGCGGTCGGTATCTTCCTGGATCAGTTCGATGCCGTAGTCCCAGGGCGCCCCGTCCATGTTCCAGTGTTTGTGGTTGACCTCATAGATCCCAAGCAGAAGGCCTTTCTGCTCCTGGCGCATGTAGGTGAAGCCTTCGAGATCGACGATCAGCGGCAATTCCATGTCCAGCGCCTGGATTTCGGGCAATGCCTCGGTGACGAGATAATGGTGTTCCATCGGCGATACCGGCAGGTCGATGCCGGCCATCCTGCCGACCTGCTTGGCCCACAGTCCGCCGGCATTGACGACGTGCTCGGCAATCACCGTGCCCTTCTCGGTGACCACGTCCCAACCGCCATCGGCGCGGCGGTTGAGTTCCAGCACCCGGTTGTGCTCGATGATGTCGGCGCCGCGCAGCCTGGCTGCCTTGGCATAGGCGTGCACGACGCCTGAGGGATCGATATGGCCCTCGCGCGCGGCAAAGAGGCCTCCCAGCATGCCGTCGGTGTTGAGGATCGGGCAGCGCTGCTTGATCTCATCGACACCGACCAGGTGGACATCGTCGATGCCCATGGTCTGGAAGATGCGGTAGGAGGCCTTGAGCCATTCCCAGCGCTCGGGCGCCGAGGCGACCGAGATGCCGCCGGTCATGTGCATGCCGATGCTCTGGCCCGATTCCTTCTCGACCTCGGAGAGCAGGTCGATCGTATAGGCCTGCAGGGCGGCGATGTTGGGATCGGCGTTCAGCGCATGGAATCCGCCGGCCGCATGCCAGCTCGATCCCGCTGTCAGTACCTCGCGTTCGATAAGCGCGACGTCGCTCCAGCCGAACTTCGCCAGGTGATAGAGCACCGAGGCTCCAACCACGCCGCCGCCGATGACGATCGCCCTGTATTGGGATTTCATCCTGTCGCACTCCACCCAGTCAGTGTGGCGTACCCTATCGGTATTGTACATATGTGTCTAGAACTTGGCGGAGGACGGAATGACGGTCCATGATGTCGCTTTGCGCCGATGCGGCAGAGGGGCGCCTCCGCTGCTGTCGGCAGCAAACGTGCTTGCTATTTGGGTCGATGCACGCCCGCGAAGTCGCCAGCCGCGGGGCCGAACGGGCCGTACTATCGGTTGCGCAAAAGCGTTTTCTCGACATAGCGCGAGAAGTCTTCGACATCCTCCGCCGGAGGCTCCTGGCCGGTGAAGCTGCGCAGATAACCGGCGACGTGAGGCAGGCGGCTGCTCATCGGCTCGTTGAGCTCAAGCGAGTAATAGCCGATCTGCATGAAATACAGCACGCGGGCTCGCACGAACGCGTCTTCTTCCTCATAGCCGTGGCGCATGAACATGTGGCGGATGGCGTTGACGCGCTCCTCGTCGGCCTCGTCGAGCGCGCGCCTGATGGCGGGCGAGCGGCGGGCCCAGGCCCTGATCGCGAAATCCAGCTGCGGATCGAACAGTTTTTCGTCCACCCAGCATTCGAAAATGCTCATCACCCCGCGGATGACGGTCGCGGAAGGCCGCCTGGCCCGTTCGACGATGAACCTGGTGTTGGTCTGCCGCCAGTAATCTAGCAATTGATCGAGCAGATCCTGTCGGCTCTTGAAATACCAGTAGAAGCTGGAACGCGACACATCGAGCTTCTGTCCAAGCGTCAGCACGCGGACGCGTTCGACACCGTCAGAGATCAACGTTTCAAGCGCAAGCTTCAGCCAGTCTTCGCGAGTGGCCTTGATATTGCCGGTGGCGCCGGCGCGCTGAATCGTCGTTTCGAGAGCTGCCATCGACACGACGCATGACACGCTGCCTCAGGCAAATCAAGGCTATGGACATTTGTGTACAGACCAAATCGGGCCCAAGCCGAACGATGCATCGTGGCTGTTGGCTGCATCGAGGCTCGATGGGGCATTGTCGTCGCCCGCCATCCGCGCGGCGCAAGCGGGGATTTTTGTCGCGGCTGCTGGTTCACTGTTTGCTTTCCCGCGAGGCAATTGTCTGGCAAATACCAGTTCAGACAGATGCCCGCGCGGCCAACAAGCAGGAACATACGATATGACGCTGTTTCGAAAGAACCTCATCGATGGCGAGTGGGTCGGCGACGCCGGTTCGCGCAACATCAACCCCTCGGATACCGGTGACATCGTCGGCGATTATGCCTCGGCGGGTGTCGAACAGGCCAAGCAGGCGATCGCCGCGGCCAAGGCAGCGTTCCCGGCTTGGTCCCGCTCCGGTCCGCTGGCGCGTCACGCGGTGCTGAAAAAGGCCTCCGACGAGATTTTGGCGCGCAAGGACGAGATTGGCCGCAACCTGGCGCGTGAGGAAGGCAAGACGCTGGCCGAAGGCATCGGCGAGACCATTCGCGCCGCCCAGATTTTCGATTTCTTTGCCGGCGAAACGTTGCGTTTGACCGGAGAGGTCGTGCCGAGCGTGCGACCGGGCGTCGGCGTCGAGATGACGCGCGAGGCGGTCGGCGTGGTCGGCATCATCACGCCATGGAATTTTCCGATCGCCATTCCGGCCTGGAAGATCGCCCCGGCATTAACCCACGGCAACACCGTCGTCTTCAAGCCGGCGGAGCTGGTTCCAGAGAGCGCCTGGACCATTGTCGACATCCTGCATCGCGCCGGCCTGCCAAAGGGCGTGCTCAATCTCGTCATGGGCAAGGGTTCGGTGGTCGGTCAGGCGATGCTCGACAGTCCCGACGTCAACGCCATCAGCTTCACCGGCTCGGTCGGTACCGGCAAGCGCGTTGCCGCGGCAAGCATCGAACACATGCGCAAGTTCCAGCTTGAAATGGGCGGCAAGAACCCACTGGTCGTGCTCGACGATGCCGATCTTGCGATCGCCGTCGATTGCGCGCTCAATGGCGCCTTCTTCTCGACCGGCCAGCGCTGCACCGCGTCGTCCAGGCTGATCGTGACCGAGGCCATCCATGACCGTTTCGTCGATGCCCTCAAGGATCGCATGAGCAAACTGGTCATCGGCGATGCGCTCGACGCGCAGACCCAGATCGGTCCTGTCGTCGACGCGACGCAGCTGAAGCAGGACGAGGACTATATCGCCATCGGCGTCAGGGAAGGTGCCACGCTCGCCTTCGGCGGCGAGCGGCTCGACCGCAAGACGCCAGGCTTCTATCTGCAGCCGGCATTGCTGACCGAGGCCACCAATGCCATGCGCAGTTCGCGCGAGGAGATTTTCGGACCTGTCGCCAGCGTCATTCGCGTCAAGGACTATGACGAGGCGCTTTCCGTCGCCAACGACACGCCCTTCGGCTTGACCTCCGGCATCTGCACCTCGAGCCTCAAGCATGCCACGCACTTCAAGCGCAATTCGGAGGCCGGAATGGTGATGGTCAACCTGCCGACGGCGGGTGTCGATTTCCATGTTCCCTTCGGCGGCCGCAAGGGTTCGAGCTATGGGCCGCGCGAGCAGGGCCACTATGCGGCGGAGTTCTACACCACGGTGAAGACGGCCTATACGTTCGCAGGCTGATCGGCAGTGACCGATCAGCCTGACTGATCGGTCACTGCCGACCATGCCGGCAACACCGCCATGCACATCTGGATTGGAGGGGCGCGAAAGGATGACAGTGCAAGATCTGATCTGGCTTAACCCGCCGCCGCACCATTCTATCGACGGCGACAGCGTTCGTGTGCGCACCGGTAAGGAGACCGATTTCTGGCGCGAGACCTTCTACGGTTTCTGGCGCGACAACGGCCACTTCCTGCACCGGCCGGTCGAAGGCGATTTCAGCGCCGAAGTCACGGTCAAAGGCGACTACGAAGTCCTCTATGATCAGGCCGGGCTGATGGTCCGGCTCAGCGAAACGCACTGGATCAAGGCCGGTATCGAGTACACCGACGGCCTTGCCTATTTCTCCGTTGTCGTCACCAACGACACGTCAGACTGGTCGCTGGTCGCCATTCATGCCGATCCGAACGGCGTCAGGATCCGGTTGACCCGTCACGCCGAGGCGATCCGCGTCCAGTACCTCGATGCTTCCGACGGCCACTGGAAGCCTGTGCGGCTTGCCTATTTCCCGACCTCGAAGACGGTCGATATCGGCATGATGTGCTGTTCGCCGCAACGCGAAGGCTTTGAGGTAACGTTCTCCGATTTCTCCCTCGGTCCGCCGATATCGCGGGAATTGCACGATTGAGACGTGCGGTCTTGCGCTGAACCGCAAGCACTTCGACCTTTGCCACGATCAAGTCTGTAGACCGCCGCGTGCCTCCGTCCGTGCCGGGAGTTGGTCGCGGCACTGCAGCCGGCGAGATCGTCAGCCAGTTGCGACGCCGCCAGACGGCTCGAAATTTTTGGCCCGGGTTCGGCTCAAGGCGAATATGCCAGGCAGTACGTTGCAACGCTATTGGCATCCGCGCTAGGAGTTGCCGATGGGCAGGTTTCGAAGGGCTGTCAAAAGAGCCGTCTATTCCAGGGCGCTAAGGTTTCTTGACGTTCCGCCCGTGCTGTGGTCGCAGGGCATCGGGCATTTCTGCGATTTCGCCGGGCCGCGCTGGTATCGCAATGCGCCAACTGCATCGACGCAGAGCGAGGCATTTTTCCGCCAACATTACAGCGGCGCGCATGGCATTGTCTGGCTGCGCCTGAGCACCTTGTCCAGGGATGCGCAAACCTGCGACCTCGACACGTTCGTCAGGATCGTGCTGCCGACGATCACGGCACCGTTCACGCTGCTGACGACCGACGGAGATGCTTCGGTGCCGTCGGATCTGGCGAAGGACACCGTCGACCAACTTCTCGCCAACCCTTTCCTGGTCTCTTGGTACAGCCAGAATTGTGACGGCACTCACCCCAGAGTGAAGCCTTTCCCGATCGGGCTCGATCTTCACACGCCTCGGTCCCTTGCCACGCCGGCAGGGCTTGTGAAGCAACTGGAAATCATACGCGCCCGGCAGGATCATGTGGACCGCCGCCTGCCCAGGCTGTTCTCTGATTTCAGCATCAGCAATGGCTCGAGGCAGCGCCGGGAACTGCTTGATGCCCTGGGCGGATGTCCGCATGTCGATTTCCTGACGAAACGGGTCTCCCAGCGCTCGATCTGGCAACTATACTCGCAATACCCGCTCGTGCTGTCCACCGAAGGCAATGGCCTGGACTGCCATAGGACATGGGAGCTGTTTTATCTCGGCTGCATCGTCGTCACCAGGACCTCGCCGCTCGACCCGCTCTACCAGGGCCTGCCTGTCATTATCGTCGACGACTGGCATGAGGTGAGGGACCCCGATGCGCCGAGACGCTGGATAGAGCAGGTCGCGCATCTGACCGACCGGGGCCATGTTTGGGGACGCTTGCATCCGCAAACCTATCTCGGCCCCATTCGGCAAGAGCTTCAGCACGCATCCTGATAGGGCAGACCACGAAATTCCGGCTGGACGTGGTGCGAAGCGGGGCTCCTGCAAGCGATGTGGAACGATGTGGCTCCTCCATATCTGGTGGAGGGACGGATCATGTGCCAGCCTCGTCCAGCCCCAGCCCGCCGCGGACAGCATTGCGGATGGCTTCTGGGCCGAACCTTGCCCAAACCGCTTGATGCGCGCGGATGCGCTGCCGTGCCCTGCGGTCGGCATCCAGGCAGAGTCCGACAGCCATTCCGGCAAGCCCTTCATCGGTATCCGACAGCAGCAGCTCCTCCCCGTCGACCAGATCCAGGCCCTCGGCCGCCAGAGGCGTGGCGATCACCGGCACGCCCCACGCCATCGCCTCCAAAATCTTGATGCGGGTGCCGCCGCCTGCCGCAAGCGGGATGATGGTGAGATGCGCTCTCGAAAGAAGCGGCGCCATGTCTTCGGGGTCTTCGACAAGCTCCACGCCCCGCAATCCTGCCAGCGCTTGCACGGCCGTTGTCGGGTTGCGCCCAGCGAGAATCAATGTCGCGGTCGGCAAGGCCAGTCGGATGCGCGTAAGTATGGAGCCGGCTAATCTCTGGACGGCGTCGACGTTTGGCGGATAGCCGAGATGGCCGACGAACAGGATCACCGGAAAGCTTTCGCCGGATCCGGGCTCGGCGGGCAGCGTTTCGGGGCTGTGCCCGGCGTGCGGAATTCCGTTTGGAACGACATCGATCGGCAACTTATGCCGGGAAAGCGCCATCAACCGCTCTCGATCCTGGCTCGAGCAGACCCAGACCCGGTCGACAAGGGCAATCGCTTTTCTCTCGAGACGCCTGATGCCCGCGCTGATCGTCGCCACCGCAGGCCGCTTCACATCGACGTGCCGCAACTGCCCCGCCAAGTCGGACTCGACGTTGTGCATGTCGAGGATGAGATGTTTCGTCAATGCCCGCAAAGGCCGCAGCAGCTTGAACAGGCCGATGCCCTCGATCAGCACCGTATCGGGGCGGAAGTCCCGAACCAGTGCCTCCAGCCGCGTCAAGGCGACGCGCGAGATGCGACGCTCCGCCCTTATGCGCCACCACCCGATCGAAGCGGAGCGGGCCTCTCCCTTGATCGACAAGGCTTCGGTGCGGATCGACGGATCGGTTGTTTCCGTCGCCTGCGGCAGCACAGACACCAGGCAGACCGGGCCGAATTGCGCAGCAGACTCAGCATTGCGGTAGTTCCGCAAATCCGCGCCGGAGATCGGCGGAAAGGCCGGATCGTGGGACACAACCAGCACACGTCGCCCGGCTTTCGCCGCGGAGGCAGCGTCGAGCGGTTGTGCGTCCGCGGGTTTCAAAGCGGACGCTCTGGGCTTTGCGCCGGAGGCTTCATTCCAGACGACATGCGCGACGGCCCCAAAACCACAACAATCGGCTTCGACTTGTTCAGCCGAACGCCGCTTTCGTCAAGCGCCGCATCGTCGCTGAATGTCAGATGCACCAGCTGCGCGCCCTGCCGAATGTCACCATCGCCTGGACCACGCCAACCAGCGGCCCGCCAGATGCTTCCATGATGAGGTGAGCCTTGTCCGCCGATAGGCGTCACCGGCCATCTTGATGCCTTGCGCCTGCGTCGGGAATGGATGGATGACGTCGGCCAGCGCCCGCAATCTCATGCCCGATTTGATCGCCAGCGACACCGCATTGATCATCTCGCCGGCATGGCTGGCGACGACCGTGGCGCCCAGGATGCGGTCGGACCCCTCCCTGACGTGGATTTTGACAAAACCCTCCTCCTCGCCGTCCATCACCGCACGGGCGACATCGTGCATCAGCACCGTATAGGTCTTGACCGGAATGCCGCTCTGGCGCGCCTCCGCCGGATAGAGGCCGACATGGGCGATCTCCGGATCGGTATAGGTGCACCACGGAATGACCAGTTCGCTCAGTTTCCTGCGTCCGAGAAACAGGGCATTGCGCACGACCATGCGGGCTGTCGCCTCGGCGGTATGGGTGAATTTGTAGGCGAGGCAGACGTCGCCCGCCGCATAGATGCGTGGATTGGCGGTTCGGAGATAATCGTCCACCTTGATGCCGTCGGCATCATATGCCACCCCGGCGTTCTCCAGGTCGAGACCGTCGACATTGGGCGATCGGCCGATGCCGGTGATGATCTCGTCGACGGAAATCGTTGTCGTGATGTCGTCGCACACCAGGTCGGCGAGCTTCTTGCCGCCTTCCGTTCGTACCGCCACCACCTCGGTGTTGAGGCGAACCTCGACACCTTCGCGCGCCAGCGCGTCCGAAAGAATTTGGGCGGCATCGCGTTCCTCACCGGGCAGGAACATCGGTTCGCGCTGCGCCTGGATGACCTTCGCGCCCAGCAGGCAGAAGGCCTGCGCCGCTTCGCAACCGAGTGGTCCGCCGCCGATGACCAGAAGCCGCTTCGGGCACTCCGTGAGATCGAACATGGTCTCGTTGCTGAGATAGCCGGCGTCGGCAAGCCCCGAGATCGTCGGCAGCCTCGGGCGCGCGCCTGTCGCGATCAGCGCCTTTCTGAAACGCAAGGTTTGTCCGGCGACCGTGACAGCGTCCCTTCCGGAAAACCGCGCTTCACCGAAATAAAGGTCGATGCCTTCGGCAATCAGGCTATCGGCGGCATCGGCGCGGCTGATCCGCTGCCGGATCTGCCGCATCCGCGTCATGGCGCGCTGAAAGTTGACGTGAAGACGGTCCGGCATGTCGCCGCCGAAATTCTCGGCGTCGCGCATGTCGGCATAAAGCCTTGCGGTGCGGATGATCGACTTCGACGGGATGCAGCCGACATTGACGCAAGTTCCGCCGATCAGGTTGCGCTCGATGAGCGCGACCTTTGCGCCGAGGCCGGCCGCTTCGTAGGCGGCGGTCAGTCCAGCCGGTCCGGCACCGATGACGACGAGGTTGTAGGGACCGTCCGGCTGCGGGTTCTTCCGGTGCGGCGGATGGGCGCCCTTGATCAGCTCAATGTCGTTGTGATCGACAGGAAAGGCGGCAGCCCTGGTCCGGTCACGCGACATCGCCGCCACCCGACGCCGGGCTTGCCGGCTGAGACAGCCAGCCGCCATTGAATCCGGCCTTGCGCAAGCCGTTGCGGATGTGTTGATTTGACCGCATCAGTCTCCAGATCAACCCTGACCGATGGTTCTCGATCATCATCACCACGATGCCTTGATCCAGCCCATAGTGGCCTTCCGACACCCAGCCGTGCCTCCCGAATTTACGTCGGTTCGCCAATGTCGGATTGAAACCGCTCGGCAGTCGGAAATTGTCGATCACCTCGGGGTAGCGATCACCGAGATGGCGCAACGCCGCCAGGCAGATCTCCGGGGCGAAAGGCAGTGATGCCGGATAGGACCAAGGCGCGATCGTCCCGTCATCGGGCCCGAACGGCGCGCCGCGCGCGGCATAGCCGGAAAACCGCCGGCGCTGTCGCTCCACGCTGGTGCGAAAACCGCCTGGCCCGTCGCCCGCCGAAAGACCCCAAAGGTTCTCGTCGTAGCCGCCATAGCCGTAAGGGTTGTGGCGTGCATAGTCGCGATGCAGATAGGTCGAGCGGCGGCTGTTTTCGAAATAGTCCGAGTTCTTCTCGCGCATGAAGGCGTCGCGGATGCCGGCGAAATCGATCCAGGCATGCGAGAACTGGTGCATGAACAGCGGACCGCCATACAGCACGTCGTAGCCGTAAATGTTCTCCCACTGATAGGTCGCCGTCCAGCCCTCGTAGCTGTTGTCCGAGGTCGGGCTGTCGGGCGAGGCCATCGACAGGACGTAGAGGATCGTGGCTTCGTTGTAGCCCTCCCAGCCATAGTGGAGAAAGCCGCTCCTCGGCTTCCAGCCTTGTCGCAAGGTCGGGCTTGAGCCTTGTGCCCACCGCCAGTCGACGCGCCGGTAGAGCGCCTCGGCCAGTTGGCGGATTTCGGCTTCCTCGTCATCATCACCGGAGAAATAGGCGCCCGCCACCAGCATGCCCGATATCAGCAATGCCGTATCCACCATCGACAGTTCGCAGCGCCAGACGCGCAGGCCGGTCCGCATGTCGAGGAAATGGTAGTAGAAACCCTTGTGGCCGGTGACCTCCTCGCCATTGCCTTGCGAGCCGGCCGAGAAGAAACGCAACGCGGCCAGCGTCAGCTTCGCGGCGGCATCGCGCGCCATCCAGCCGCGCTCGACGCCGACCGGATAGCTGGACAGCGCGAAGCCGACGACAGCGATGCTGGCCGGCGAATTCGGCCGCGAGGTGTCGGCGACCAATCCGTTTTCGGGGTTCACGTTCTCGAGGAAATAGTCGAAGGCGGCGCGCTGATAGCGGTCCAGAAGCTCGTCGTCGGACAGCGCGCAAGGCTCGGCCCTAAGCAAAAGAAGCAAGCTCCCGTCGGATGGCTGCAGCGTCCGTCAACCGCCAACCAGTTGCCCCGCGCCGGCAGGTCATCACGCATGCTGAACTGTCATGCCGCGTCATAGCTTTCCCGCATAGCTTTGTTGCGTCAACGTCGATTCGACGTCTGGGACTATACGCCCCTACGCTCCAGTTCGTTGCGTCGTCACGCGGAATTGAGATGCGTCCTGCCTCAGTAGGTGGCGCGGCCGCCGGAAACGTCGAATACGGCGGCGGTCGTGAACGAACACTCTTCCGAGGCGATCCAGCAGATCAGCGCCGCCACCTCGTCGACCTCGCCGAAGCGCGCCATCGGTATCTTGGACAGCATGAAGTCGATGTGCTCCTGGCTCATCTGCCTGAAGATCGCGGTGCGCACGGCCGCCGGTGTGACGCAATTGACCGTCACCTTGGTCTTGGCCAACTCCTTGCCGAGCGACTTGGTCAGGCCGATCACCGCGGCCTTCGAGGTGCTGTAGGCCGAAGCGTTGGGATTGCCTTCCTTGCCGGCGATCGAAGCGATGTTGACGATGCGGCCATAGTTGCGCTCGAGCATGTGCGGGACAAGCGCCTTGTTGCAATAGAAGACGCCATTGATGTTGATGTCGATGACCTTCTGCCAATCTTCGACCGAGTAATTCCAGGTCGTCATGTTGGGTCCGGTGATCGCCGCACTGGTGACCAGGATGTCGACACCGCCAAGCGCTTCGATCGCCGACTGTTTGGCGCGTTCCACGCCGGCCGCATTGGCGACGTCAATGGCAACACCGTGGAGGCCGGCAAGGGTAGTCCTGGCCTGTTCGATCTGAGCAGGATCGCGATCCCAGACTGAAACCCGTCCGCCCTCTTCGACAATCCTCTGAGCCACTGCCAGACCGATGCCCGATGCGCCGCCGGTGATCACCGCCGCTCGACCGCTGAACCGTCCTGCAAAATTCATCGGCATCTGATTCTCCCCCCGTCACCTGAACCCGATGGACGCCAACCACGCGCGACCGCCATACCATCGACGGCGACTGTGCGGTCACGATCAGGCAAGTTCAAGCCGGCATGCGAGTCCGATCGTCTGGGCCAATCCCGTTACCCGGGACTCCCCTCGAGCTCTCTGCCCAGCGCCTTCACCATCGCCACCAGCGCCGGTCCGATCTCGGCATGCGCGCGCTCTTCCGTGATGATCTCGCCGATGCCGCCGCAGGTGATGGCAACCAGCGGCGAGCCGTCACTCGGACGGAACGGCACGCCGACTGCATGGATGTAGCTGTGCCAGGCGCCGAACGACGTCACATAGCCCTTGTCGGCATACTGGGCGATCGCATCGTCGATCGCCGCCGCGATCATCGCCGCCCTGTCCGGCTCGGCCTCCTGCAAAGCCCCCACAAGGCTGGCACGCTCCTCGGATGAAAGTGCCGCCGCATAGGCCAGCCCCATCGATGTCTTCCAGATCGGCAGATAGGAGCCCGGGTTGAGGCGCAGCGTGACAAGGCTCTCCGACCGGCAGTTGGCGAGATAGACCATGTTGAGGCTGTCGCGGGTGCCGAGCGCCACCGCCGCCCCCGTCAAATCGGCCAGCGGCTGCATCAGCGGCCGGGCGACGTGGACAACCGCACTGGAACTCAGTGCCGAATAACCCAGCGCCACGGTGGCTGGTCCCAGGCTGTAGCGGCCAAGGTCCTTGTCGTAGAGGAGATAGCCGAGCGCGCTTAGCGTATAGGTGATGCGCGAAACCGTGGCCTTGGGCAGGCCGGTGCGGGCAATGATGTCCTGATTGCCGAGTGAGGCATCGCCCGGGCGGAAAGCGCGCAGGATGCCGAGCCCGCGCACCAGCGACGACGAAAGCTGCGCGCCTTCGACTTCAAGCTCCGTCTCGTCCCTGGTGGCTCGCTTGCGCACGCTGAGGTCTTTCTGGCGTCGTCGTCCGCCTGTCGGGCCGGTGTCGCCGGCGTTGTATCAAAAATGAAATTAAATTCCATTTATATTGACAGGCGCTTTCCCCCACTGTCAATATGCTTCCCTCGATGGCATCTCCAAGCGCCCTGTGCCATCTTACGAAGCCCCTCCTTGTGAAGGTAGCCACGTGTCTCGCTATATTTTGCGCCGGCTTATCGCCATGCCGTTTCTGGTGCTCGGCATCGTCACCATTGCCTTCCTGATCACCACGGTGACCAAGGGCGATCCGCTGACCGCGATTGTCGCCGAACAGCAGATGAGCAACCCCGAAGTGGTGGCCGCCGCCAAGGCGCGCTGGGGTCTCGATCGTCCTTTGCCGGAACGCTATATGATATATCTTGGGAATCTGCTGAGCGGCGATCTTGGCACCTCGTTCATCACCAAGCGCAATGTCGGCACCGACATTCTCTACCGCTTGCCGGCAACGCTCGAACTGGTTTTCGCTGCGATGATCTTCGGCACCACGCTCGGCATTGTGCTTGGTGTGCTGGCCGCCTATTTCCGCAACAGCCTGATTGACCATGGCGCGCGGCTGTTCGCCTTGTTCGGCTCTTCGCTGCCGGTGTTCTGGTCGGGGCTCGGCCTGTTGTTCATCTTCTCCGTCATGCTGAACTGGCTGCCGGGGCCGGGCAGGGTCGATGCCCGCCTGGCATTACCGCCCGGTATCACCGGTTTCCTGACCATCGACTCGTTGCTGGCCGGCGACTGGACGGTGTTTAAGGATGCGCTCTGGCACCTGCTTCTGCCGGCCTTCGTGCTCGGCTGGACGGTTTCCGGCACCATATCGCGGCTGGTGCGCGCCAACATGCTGGATGTGATGAGCCGCGAGTTCGTGCTCACCGCGCGCGCCAAGGGGGCCAGCGAATTCCGCGTCGTCATTGTCCACGCGCTGCGCAACACCATGGTGCCGACCTTGACCGTCATCGGCTACTCCTTCGCCTATCTGATCACCGGCGCGGTGCTGACCGAGACCATCTTTTCCTGGCCGGGCATGGGTTCCTATGCCGTCGAGGCGGCGCGCGCGCTCGACTTCCCGGCAATCATCGGCGTTACCATCGTCGGCGGCCTCGCCTTCCTGGTCACCAATCTCATCACCGACATACTCTATGTCGTGGCCAATCCGCGCGTGAGATTGAGCTGATGTCGGCGGTCGAAACCAGATCCCGTTCCACCGCTGTTCCCGAATGGCTGACCGCGCCTTTGGTCATCGGCACGATCGTCATCCTGTTCTGGCTGTTCATGACCGTCTTCGCCAATCTGGTCGTGCAGTTCGATCCGCTCGAAATGGTCGCACGCCGGCTGCAGCCGCCGAACTGGGCGCATTGGCTGGGCACCGATGCGCTCGGCCGCGATGTGCTGGCCCGCACTCTGCACGGGGCCGCACATTCGTTGCCGATCGCGGTCCTGGTCGTCGTCTCGGCTGTGGTGATCGGCTCGCTGCTCGGCGCCATTTCCGGCTTCGTCGGCGGCCTCACCGGCGCGGCGATCATGCGGCTGGTCGACGTGACCTTGTCGTTCCCGCCGATGCTGCTCGCCATGGCCGTCGCGGCGTCGCTCGGGCCGGGCCTCGGCAATGCCGCCATCGCCATGGTGCTGGTCTGGTGGCCGGTCTACGCCCGGCTGATGCGGGCGCAGGTGCTGGAGGTGAAGGAGCGCGAGCATGTCGAGGCGGCAATCGCCGCCGGCGCCAGGCCGCGGCGCGTGCTGTTCACGCACATATTGCCGCTTTGCTGGACTCCGGTGCTGATCAGCGCGACCATGGATTTGGGCCAGGTCGTGCTGCTTGCCGCGTCGCTCAGCTTCATCGGTCTCGGCGCCACGCCGCCGACGCCTGAATGGGGCTCGATGATCTCCGATGGCGCCGTCCATTTCTATCAATGGTGGATCGCCTTCGGTCCCGGCGTCGCCATCCTCACCATCGTGCTCGGCTTCAACTTCATCGGCGACGGCTTGCGCGACATTCTCGATCCAAGGTCGGACTAGGCGATGAGCGCACAGATATCTTCAGCGCGCTCCGGCGCCGTCGACAAGGCAGGTGAGCAGGAGCCGCTGCTCTCGATTCGTGGCCTGCGCGTCGGGTTCCGGCGGGCCGGCGACCAGTTTGAAGCGGTGCGAGGCATCGACCTCGACGTCGCCAAGGGCGAGGTGGTCGGCATTGTCGGCGAGTCCGGTTCGGGCAAGTCGGTCGGCATGCTCGCCGCGCTCGGCCTGACCTCGAAGAACGCCGTGGTTACCGGCTCGGTCCGCTTCAACGGCGACGAACTGGTCGGCAAATCGTCACGCGAAATGCGCAAGATCAGGGGCGCGCGCATAGCCATGATTTTTCAGGACCCGCTGTCCTCGTTGAATCCGGTGATGACCGTCGGCGCCCAGATCGCCGAGGCGGTCAGGCTGCATCAGCGCGTCACCCGCAAGCAGGCCATGGCGCGCGCGGTGGAACTGCTCCATCTGGTGGCGATCCCGCAGCCGGAGCGCCGGGTGAACCAGTATCCGCATGAATTCTCCGGCGGCATGCGCCAGCGCGCGGTCATCGCCATGGCCGTCGCCAACGATCCCGATTTGCTAATCGCCGACGAACCGACCACGGCGCTCGACGTCACGGTGCAGGCGCAGATATTGGCCGTGCTGCGTTCGCTGCAGGAGCGGCTCGGCCTTGGCCTGGTGCTGATCACCCATGATCTAGGCGTCGTCGCCGGTCATGCCGACCGCGTCGCGGTCGTCTATTCCGGCCGTGTCGTCGAACAGGCTGGCGTGTCCGAGCTGTTCGCCGACCCGCGCCATCCCTACACGCGCGGGCTCATTGCCTCGATCCCCAACCTCGAGGAAAGCCGCGAGCGGCTGTTCTCGATCGACGGTTCGCCGCCCGCACTTGGCCGCTTGCCGGGCGGCTGCGCCTTCCATCCGCGCTGCATCTATGCCGAGGCACGCTGCCGGACCGAGGATCCGCCTTTGCACGACATAGGCGGCCGCTTCTCGGCCTGCCATTTCGCGACGACCTTGCCGCCCTTCCATAGTGCTGCGCTTGCGGCGGCAGAACTGGACAGTGGAAGCATGGCCCCATGAGCGCAGTGGAGCAAATTCAAGTCGAAACCAAGCCGGCGGCAGCGCTTTCCGTGCGCCATCTTGTCAAGGATTTTCCGGTTCGCGGCGGCCTCGTCTTCGACCGCGCGGTTGCCCATGTGCGTGCGGTGGCCGATGTGTCCTTTGACTTGGCGCCGGGCGAAACGCTGGGCCTCGTCGGCGAATCCGGTTGCGGCAAGTCGACCCTCGGACGCTGCCTGATGCGGCTGATCGAGCCGACCAGTGGCGAAAGCTGGTTCCGTGGCCAGAACCTGCTCGCCCTCAACCACGAAGACATGCGCCTGATGCGGCGCTACATCCAGCTGGTCTTCCAGGATCCGTACGGGTCGCTGCATCCGCGCATGCGCATTGCCGACAACATCGCCGAGCCTTTGCGCATGAGCGACATGTCGGCGGCCGATCGCCGTGGGCGGGTGGCCGAACTGCTCGAACTTGTCCGGCTCAATCCCGATCACGGCAAGCGCTATCCGCACGAACTGTCCGGCGGCCAGCGCCAGCGTGTGGTCATCGCCCGCGCGCTTGCGCTCAACCCGCAAGTGGTGATCCTCGACGAACCGGTTTCGGCGCTCGACGTTTCGGTGCAGGCTGGCGTGCTCAATTTGCTCAGGGATATTCAGCAGTCCTTCGGCACATCCTATCTGTTCATCGCACATGATCTTTCGGTCGTGCGCCACATCTCGCACCAGGTCGCGGTGATGTATCTCGGCAAGATCGTCGATATCGCACCCGCGGCCGAACTCTACTCCAGGGCGCTGCACCCCTATACCCAGGCGCTGCTGTCGGCGGTGCCGCTCGCCAACCCCGAGAAGGAGCGCAAGCGCGAGCGCATCGTACTGACCGGTGACGTGCCGAGCCCGCTCAACCCACCATCCGGCTGCCGCTTCCGCACGCGCTGCTTCAAGGCGCAGGCGATTTGCGCTGCCGTCGAACCACCGCTCGATCCGGCTGGTGGTTCGCATCGCGTCGCCTGTCATTTTCCGGAGCCGGTCAACACTTTCAGGGCTGTCTGACAGGCCCGCCGAATTCATCCGCGAAGGAATTTTGATCGTGACTGAGGACCATTCCGAAAATGCCGCCACGGCTGGCCGCGCGCGCCTGCCGCTCGAAGGCATCAAGGTTCTCGATCTTTCGCGCGTGCTGGCCGGTCCGTGGGCGACGATGAGCTTGGCCGATCTCGGCGCCGAAGTCTGGAAGATCGAGAATATCGATGGTGGCGACGACACCAGGGCGTGGTCGGTGCCGAGCTACAAGGGTGTCTCAACCTATTATCTCTGCGCCAATCGGGGCAAGCAGAGCATCGCGCTCGACATGAAAAGCCCGCAGGGGCTGGCCATCGTGCGCGAGTTGGCAGCGAAGGCCGACATCGTCGTCGAGAATTTCCGCGCCGGCACCGCCGATCGCCTCGGTGTCGGTTTCAAGGAACTCAGCGCGTCAAACCCGCGGCTGATCTATTGCTCGATTTCCGGCTACGGCCAGACCGGGCCCGATGCCGGACGGCCCGGCTATGATTTCGTCATGCAGGCCGAAAGCGGCCTGATGGCCATCACTGGCGAGAGCAATGGCGAGCCGATGCGTGTCGGCGTCGCCATCACCGACATCGTCTGCGGCATGGTCGCCACGCAGTCGATCCTGGCAGCGCTTTACGAGCGCGCGACGACCGGCAAGGGCCAGTTCCTCGACCTGTCGCTGATCGACTGCGCGCTCAGCCTGCTGATCAATGTCGGCAGCGGTTACCTCAACACCGGTCGAGAGGTTGCCCGATACGGCAATGCCCATCCGACGGTCGTTCCCTATCAGATATTCGAAGCCTCCGACGGCGGCTTCGCGCTGGCCGTCGGCAACGATCGTCAGTTCGCAGCCCTGTGCGAGCAGGTCGTGGACTTGCCACATTTGGCTGGGGATGCGCGCTTCATCAAGGCAGGCGCGCGCGCCACCCACCGCGAGGCGCTGATTCCGCAGCTGGCGGCTGCCTTCAGGACCAAAACGCGAGACCACTGGATGTCGGCTTGCGCCGCCGCCAGCGTGCCGGCCGGCACCGTAAAATCGATACCGGAAGTCTTCGACAGTCCCAATGTGCGCGAGCGCGGCCTCGTTCAGACCTTGCCGCATCCGCATCTCGGTTCCGTCGCCATGGTGCGTCCGGCGCAGGGACTTGCCGCGCAGTTGACCGCCGACTTCACCGCGCCACCGATGCTGGGCCAGGACACAGCTGCCGTGCTGGCCGACGTGCTCGGCTACAGCGCCGAGACCATCGACCAGTTGGTCGGCACTGGGGCTGTCAGCGTCTATGCGCCTGCCGCCGAACCGATCCCCGCCTGATCTTTCACGGAGCGTGACAGCCCTCGTCGCATTTGCGGTCGACTGAGTGGTTCTCTACTTCAAGAGCGCGAAGAGCCGTTCCTTGTTTTGGCGCTATTCCCAAGGGAAAGCGCTTCCCACTTTTCCTGGAATTGCTCGGCCGGTTATTTCTGCTGACCGTAATTCTTGTAGCGCCCGCGAATGGCGGGTATCTCGCTGCCCTCGATGAGCACCGGTGTGCCGGCGCTGCGCGCCAAAAGGTATTGCCGAGCCAAGGTCTCGAGCTTGATGGTGCGGATGAGCGCCATGTCGAGATCGCCGCCGAAAGCGATCATGCCATGATTGGCGAGCAGGCAGGCCGACCTGTCCTTGAGCGCGACGACGGCAACCTTGGCCAGGTCGCTTGACGCGAACAGCGCATAGTCCGAACAGCGCACATCATCGCCACCGAAACCCGCGACCATGTAATGGAACAGCGGCAGTCCCTCGCGCAGGCACGATAGCGCCACGCAATGGTCGGGATGGGCATGGACGACGGCGCCGGCCTCGGGAAAGGCCTTGTAGATCTCGGCGTGCATTTCCCATTCGCTCGATGGCCTGAACGCACCGTCCCAGGCTCCATCGAGCTGCATCGCCACCATCTGCTCCGGCCGCAAGGCGCTCGTGGCTATTCCCGTCGGCGTGATCAGCATGCCGGCTGTCGTGCGCACGCTGATGTTTCCGGTGGTGCCGACATTCATCCCACTAGCGTCCAGCGTCTGCGTCGCGGTGATCAGGCTGGCGCGTGCAGTCTCGGTGTCCATCACGATGCTTTTCCTGTGGTTGGCCACATGACAGGTTTTGCCGGTGGCCATGTGTCGATCGCCGGCGCGACGGTGGTCGCCCGTGTCATGTCTTGCAGGACGTCGGCGAAAATATCCGGGCCGCCGAGCTTTCCCGATTTCAGTATCAGCGCCAGCGGATCGGATGGCAGGTCGGGGAGGTGGGCGATGGCGCGCGACAGTCCCGGGCCCTCATAGGCGCCCATGGCGATCCGGTCGATGCCGAGCGCCTTGACCACCGAACCGGCTGTCTCGCCGCCGGCGACGACGAGCCGGCGGACGCCGAGTTCACGCACCAGAATCTGTGCAATCCCGGCCAGGATCTCTTCCGCCCTTGCTGCCACCACATCGCGGCCGTGCGCCTGCTGCAGCGCTTCGACCGTCGCTTGCGGCGCGGTCGTGGCAATGGCGATCATCGCACCGGGCAAATGCCGCTCGGCAAAGGCACGCGCTTCGGCCATGATATCGGCGCCGGCAAAGGCGCTGGCAAGGTCGATCGTCAGCAGTGGATTGTTGCGCGCAAAACGCTCGAGCTGTTCGATGGTGCGGTCGGCGACGCTGCCGGCCAGCACCGCTGCCGGCCCTTCGACGGCCGGCAGGCTGGCGGCAACGAGATCGCCTGAATTCAGCAGCCCATGCGTGAGCCAGGCCGGCGGCAGATGCGCGGCGACCGAGGAATTGCCGGTCATCAGCGGCAGGTCGAAGGTCGCTTCCGCGATCGCAACCAGGTCGCGCTCGCGGATCGTATCGGTGATCAGCAGTATCTCGCCGCCCGCGCTGTGCTCTCGTATGGCGTTGCGGATGGCCTCCGACCCGGCATCGACGACGAGATAGGGCACCAGCCCGACCTTGCCTTTGCTCTGCGCCTGCAGCACGCGAACCAGATTGGAATCGGTCATCGGCGTCAGCGGATCGAAGCGCTTGGGCGATTCACCCAGCAACTGGGCGCCGCCGAACATGTGTCCCTGATAGACGGTGCGGCCGGTCTCACACAGGGCCGGGGTGAACAGCGTGACGCCGCCGCCAAGCCGCTCGAGCAGCGCCTCGGCGCAAGGACCGATGTTGCCGGCAGGTGTCGAATCGAAAGTGGCGCAATATTTGAAGAAGATCTGCCGGGCACCAGCTTCAAGCAACCGGTCCGCCGCCTCCAGAACCTGGCGCACCGCATCGCTGGCCGCGATGACGCGTGTCTTGAGCAGGATCACATGGGCAAGATTGCCTGGTGGGATCGGCGCACTCAGTCCGACCGTGCATCCCGTTGGAATGCCGCGCGCCACCAGCATCGACGCCAGCTCGGTGCCGCCGGTCAGATCGTCGGCTATGGCGCCAAACAGGAGTGAAGGCGTCGCGGTCATGCGCCCCGTCTCATATCCGTCTGCACCATGGCTGCCCGTCTCACAGTTGCCTGTCTCATGTCGGTGGTCAGGCCATTCGTGGTATCATATACACAGCCCACGCGACGCAGGCGACGCCTGCGCTGTTGCAAGAACGGAGAGCGGATGTGACTGCTTCTATCGCGCCGATCGCGCGCGACAATCTGACGACGCGCGTCTACGAGGAGCTTCGCCGCGCCATGATGGAAGGCCGTTTCTGGCCGGGCCATCGCTTCAAGATCCGCGACCTCGCCGCCAGCCTTCAGGTTTCCGAAACGCCGGTGCGCGAGGCGCTGATGCAGCTGGTGCGCGAAAAAGGCCTGGAGATGGAGGCCGGTCGTTCGATCACCGTCGCCCAGCTGTCGCTGGCCCAATATCTGGAACTGCGCAGCATCCGGCTGCATCTCGAAGGCATGGCGGGCGCGGCGGCAACGACGCGCATCGAGCCGCGCGAGATCGACCGTCTGGCCGAAGTGCATGACAGGCTGATTGCCAACGAGGACAATGGCCATTGGTTCGAAGCCGTCCGCGACAATTGGGAATTCCACCACTCTATCTACCAGGCGGCGCAAATGCCGGAGCTGCTGGCCATCATCGAGGGCATCTGGCTGCGCAACGGGCCGCTGGTGAACTATCAGTACCCGCACGCCAGGCCGACCTATGACGGCCGCCACAGGCACCTCGACATTCTCGACGCGCTGCGGGCGCGCGACGAGAACGGCGTGCGCAAGGGCATTCAGCAGGACATGATCGAAGGCGGCCGCTTGCTCGTCAAGGTTCTCGAACGGCTGAACGACGGTGCGGTCACGCCCGAGGAACTGCGCCGCGCGGCGCAGAACGGCCGTCTGGTGTCGGCCGCCGGCTGAACGATCTGTTTGCCTCCACCGCATGGGCGCTGGTTCAAGCCACCTGCGCCGCGGCGGCCATGCCGGCATCGGCCGCCTGCAGGGCGAGATCTATGTCTTTTGCGCTGTGCGCGGCACCCAGGAACATGTTGTGCCGGGGATGGAAATAGGCGCCTTCGCGCAAGGCGGCCGAGCAGAAGGCATTGGCCAGCTTGAACTCGGCATCGTCGTCAAACAGCACCATCGGCATCGACACCGGACCGGTCTGGCGCAGCGACAGGCCATGCTTCTTCGCTGCCGCGTCGAGACCTGAGCGCAGCCTGTCGCCGGCTTCGGTCATGCGGGCAATCGCGTCGGTATCGCGCAGCGTGTTGATGGTGGCGATCGCGGCGGCCATGGCGACGGCGCCATACCAGAACGACCCCGTCACGTAGACCTTGGTCGCGGCTTCGCGAAACCGGTCGGTGCCGGTGATGGCGGCCAGCGGATAGCCATTGGCGATCGCCTTCGAGAAGGCGGACAGGTCCGGCCGTACGCCAAGCGGCTCCCAGCTGCCGGCAAGGTCGATGCGAAACCCGGCCCTGACATCGTCGACGATCAGCGCCGCATCGGCGGCGGTGGTGAGCTCGCGCGCCCGTCTGGCGAAGGCGGCTGTCGGCAATTCCTGGTCGCGGGCGATGTCGTGGCGGAAAGCTGTGACGATGACGGCGGCAAGATCGCTGCCGGCCTGCTCGACGGCTGCCTCAAGGCCGGCAACGTCATTGTAGTCGAAATGGATGAGATGGGCGCGGTCCTCGGCGGTGACGCCGGCGAGCGAAGGCGTGCACCACGGCACGGCGCCGTGATAGGAGCCGCGCGCGACCAGCACCTTGCGCCGGCCGGTGCCGGCACGCGCGATTGTCACGCAGGCCGTGGTGGCGTCGGTGCCGTTCTTCTGCAGCATTGCCCAGTCGGCATGCGCGACGGTCTTGACCAGCAACTCCGCCAGCTCGACCAGAACTTCACCCGGGCCGTTCATCGCATCGCCCAGGCGACGTTGCTTCTCGGCTGCCTGTTCGACGGCCTGGTGATGGTGGCCGAGGATGTTGGGCCCCCAACTGCACATCAGGTCGATGTATTCGCGCCCATCGACGTCCCAGACCCGGCAGCCGTCGGCGCGCTCGAAGAACTGCGGATAGGCGGAGCCGAGATAGCGCGTGGCCATGTGTCCCCACATGCCGCCCGGAATGACCGAGGCCGCACGCTCGCGCAGCAACTGGTCCTTGGAGTTGATCAGGGAATGCATAGCGAGGTCTCCGCACATTGATATATCATATATTGAATTTGGCGCTGGAAGAACAGGATTTGCTGATCGTCCAGGAGGAGGAAGCGAGAGGCGGCTGGGCCGCCTCCCGCTTTTTTTCGCTCAGTGGCTGAGTTCTGCCAGCGGCAGGTTGCAGCAGGCGCTGTAGCGCACGCCCTTGACGTCCGACTTGTAGGCCAGGATCAGGTTCGGGCTGATCAGCGGCAGGATGATCCTGTCCTTGATCATCTCCTCGCCAGCCTGGTGCCACAGCTGGGCGGCCTTGTCGCCGCTTGCCGCAAGGGCTGCCTTGTAGATCTCCGCTTCCTTTGGGTTGAGCACCGACGGGTCGCGCTCCGCGCCGGCGCGGCGTGCCCACGGGCTGCCCTTGGTCATGGCGAAATAATCGATGTATTGCGAGGTGCCGTAATAGTCCGGCGCGTAGAACACCGCGGTCATCGGGATGCCGTCGCCATTGACGCGTTCGCGCCAGTTGGCGAAGGGGATCGGCTGCAGATCGAGCTTGATGTTGATCTTGGCCAGATCCTGCTGAACCTTCTGCATCAGAAGCGACAGGTCGACGCCGTAGACGTTCATGCCGGGAAACGCTGCTTCCATCTCGAAGCCGTCGGCGTGTCCGGCCTTGGCCAGAAGTTCCTTTGCCTTGGCGACGTCATAGGGCTGCGCCTCGAAGCCCGAACCGCCGGGGAAGCCGAGCGGGATCGGCGCACTGATCAACTGGCCCTCGGAGCCGATGGTGAAGTCGAGGATGCTCGGACGGTCGAGGCCGAGCGAGATGGCCTCACGCACTTCGGGCGTCAGCGGAACCTTGTTGGCCTTGGCGCCCGGCGACAGCGCCACATAGATGAAGTTGTAGGATGGCACGGTCTCGATCTTCACGTCGCTGCCGGTCATCGTCTTGGCCGTGTCCGGGTCGATCTGCATGGCGATGTCGGCGGTGCCGCTCTGCAGCATCTGCGCCTGCGCCACTGCATCCTTGGTCTGGCGGATGACGACTTCGCTCAGCGCCGGCGCCGTGCGCCAGTATTTGTCGTTGCGTGCCAGCCGCAGCTCCGAATTGGGCTCATAGGATTTCAGCACGAACGGCGCGCTGCCGGCCGAATGCGCCAGGAACCAGGCCTCGGCATTGTCTGTCGTCGAGGCTTCCGCATCGGCCTTGGCGCCGGCTTCGGAAGCAACCTTGCTGTTGACGACCGCTGCGTAGGGCGCCGCCGCGATGTTGAGGAATTCGGAGCTCGGCGCGACCATCTTGACGACCACCGTATGCGCGTCCGGGGTCTCGATCGAGGCGACATTGTCCATCAGGAACGAGGCGCTGCCCTTGAGGTTCTTCAGCCGCTCCCAGGACCATTTCACGTCCTTGGCCTCTACCGGCGAACCGTCCGAGAATTTGGCGGCCGGGTCGAGCGTGAAGGTGAAGCTGCTCTGGTCGGCATTGCCTTCCCATTTGGAAGCGAGCAACGGGATCAGCTTGTTGTCCTTGTCCAGCGTCAGCAGCGATTCATAGACGCTGGAATTGTAGATCTGGCAGGTGTCGCAGAACGCGCGGTGCGGATCGAGCGAGTTGAGGTCGATGTTGCGCGCGATGACCAGCGGCTTGCTGTCCTGCGCGAAGCTGGCCGGCGCCCAGAAGGCGCTGGTGGCCAGCAGCACGGCTGCCAGCATCGTCGCTCTGGTCTTGCTTCTCGGTAGGATGGTCATGTCAGTTCTCCCATTTTCTTGTCGGATCTTTGTGGCAATGCGTTCGCTCTATCCGCCCACGCCAGTGAGGGATTGAAGCGCGGCCTTGAGCTTTTCAGCGCCGCCCAGTGCGGCGCGGTTGAGCGGGGCCGATACGACGGGAGCAGAAAGGCTTCCCGTCACATGCAGGATCTCGTGATCGAGATAATCGAACACGCGATCCTGAATCTCCTGTGTCAGTCGTCCGCCAAGCGATAGCCCACGCTGCACCTGCTCGATGACGGCCACTCGGTTGGTCTTGCGGATCGAGGCTTCCACCAGCGGCCAGTCGAGCCCGGTCGGGTCGAGGCTGCGCAGGTCGATGATCTCGGCATCGGCGCCGGTCTCCTCGACCACCTGTCTGGCGACAGCAACCATGCTGGCGCTGGTGAGCAGTGTGCAGGCGCTGCCCGGCCTGACTATCTTCGCCTTGCCGAGCCGCACGCAATAGTCGCGGTCGTCCGCAGGCACAGGGCCTTCGCTCGGGAACAGTTCGACATGCTCGATGACGACGACCGGATCGTCGCATTTCAGCGCTGAATTCATCAGGCCGATATAGTCGAAGGGCGTCGTCGGCGCGACGATGCGCCAGCCGGGAAACAGGGCGAACAGGCCGGACGGATCACCCGAATGCTGCGAGCCGTAGCCGGTGTGCGGCGAGACGCGCACCCTGACCACGATGGGCACCGGAAAACCGCCGCCGAACATGTGACGCACCTTGCTGACCGCGTTGAACAGCTGGTCGGCGGCAACCAGGCAGAAGTCGCCGAACATGATCTCGACGATCGGCCGCAAGCCGCAAAGCGCTGCACCCAGCGCCACCCCGACAAAACCGTTCTCGGCGATCGGCATCGCCAGCACGCGCTCCGGCCAGCGTTCCAGCGCACCTTTTGTGGCGCCCGAAACGCCGCCGCGCAGCCGGTGCACGTCCTCGCCCATGATGATGATGCGCGGATCCTGCTCCATGGCGCGAGCGATGACCTCGGACGCGGCAACCATGAATTTGACCGGCTTGGTCTCGGCCGGCGGCACGTCCTCGATCTCGAGGAAGCGCTCGCTCTTCAGTTCGGAAAGATCGCCGCGGATCTGGTTGTCGACGTCGCTTGGGTCCGGCCACAGATGATCAGGAATGCGCAGCGCGTTGCCGCTCATTTCGGTCAGCGAATCGGCAGCGGTGTTGACCACCTCCATGACGCGCTGGTCGAGTGTACCGAGGTCCGAATCGTTCAGGATGCCCATCGTCTTCAGGCGAGCCGCCATGGTGGCAAGCGGGTCGCGCGCTTTCCAGGCGTCCTCTTCGGCCCGCGTGCGGTAGCCGAATTCGCTGCCCGGGCGGGCGCCGCTCTGATGCAGGAAGCGGTAGCAGAGCGCCTCGACCAGCACCGGGCCGCCGTCTTCCTCGATCGTCCGGCGCGCCTTGCGCATGGCATGGTGGACGGCCACCACATCCATGCCGTCGCATTCGATGCCGCGAAAGCCGAGCATAGGTCCTCGCGAGGCCAGCCGCGTCTCGCGCGTCTGCTCGTTGATGTGAGTCGAGACGGCATAGAGATTGTTTTCGGCGAAAAAGATCACCGGCAGCCGGTATAGCGCGGCGATGTTCATCGCCTCATAGGCCGGCCCTGCCATCATCGTGCCGTCGCCGAAGAAGGCGACCGAGATGTTGCCGGTACCAAGCAGCTTGTCGGCGAGCGCGTAGCCTGCCGCATGCGGCAGGTTGCCACCGATGATGGCGCTGGTGCCAGGAATCCCCGAGGCGTCGTCGCGCATATGCATCGAGCCGCCACGGCCGCCGCAATAGCCGGCGCTGAGGCCCATGATCTCGGCCATCAGGCCGCGCACCGAGCCCTGCATGTCCGGGTTGAAAGCGTCATGCAGCGGGTCGAATCCGCCGGGCGTCTGCGCGTTGACAAGCTTGGCCAGCACCTGGTGATGGGCGCGGTGGGTGCCGTTGATGCGGTCACCCGTGCCGAGCACGGACATGGCGCCGACCGCCGTCGCCTCCTGGCCGATGCTGGCATGCGCCGGACCATGCACCAGCCCCGCATTGGCGAGATCGAGCACTTTTTCCTCGAAACGGCGGATGAGCAGCATCTGGTGGTACCAGCGCACCAGGCCCGAAACCTCGGCGTCGTTCCAGTCCGAATCGTCAACCTCTAGCCGCAACCAGGGCGCCGATGGCTGGATCGATGTCTGCTGGACCATGTCAGCTATTTCCGTTCTGGTAGATGATATATCAAATATTTTCTCAGTCGATTAGGCCGTTCATTTTTCCTGGGGCACGATGCTGGCTAGAAGGTTTGCACACAAATGGAATTAAATTTCATTTTTGTGACGAGGCAGAGACTAAGCCGGGACGGCGCGGTTCCGCAAGAGGAATTTTGAGACTGCTAGCAGGCCCCATGTCGGTTCTTCGCCCGACAGATTTTCTAACGCTATTCGATATTGGTATGATATAATCACACCGACATCATAGGAGAAATCATGGCTGCCACCGAAAAGCGCACCTTCAGCCTGCCAACAGAGCAGGCTGCTTTCATCGACCGTCTCGTTGAATCAGGAACCTATGCGACCAGCAGTGAAGTGATCCGCGCCGGGCTTCGTGCCCTGCAAGAGCGCGACGCGGCCGTAGAGCGTTGGCTGCGCGAGGAAGTCGTGCCGACCTATGACAGATGGAAGGCAGACCCTTCCCGAGTTATCCCAGCCAACCAGGCTTTTGACGACATCCGCGCTCACCACGCCGCCCGCTTTAAGAGGGATGTGTGAAGCGCCGGCATATTGTTCTGTTGCCGGAAGCCCTAGCGGACTTAAGATGGATATACGACACCATCGAGATCGCCGCCGGCAACGTCACGGCCATACGCTATATCGAGCGTATCGAAGCCTACTGCCAGGGTCTCGACTACGCCTCGGAGCGCGGAACACGCCGTGACGATCTGCGGCCGGGGCTTCGGGTTGTCGGTTTTGAGCGCCGTGTAACGGTGACCTTTACAGTGGAATCCGACCAAGTGGTGATTTTCCGTGTGTTCTATGGCGGCGCCAATTGGGAGGATGAGCTCTAACCTGCAACGGGAAAAAGCGTAAACCGCCTAGCTGTCCGAACCCCGGCTGTCAGTCGACCAGATGCTGGAAGAACTGCAAAAACAATTCCCGCTCGGTGGTGATGTCGAGCTTCTCGTAGATACGCCGGCGGTGGTTCTTGACCGTGCCGACGGTGATGCCGAGGCGCTCGGCGATGTTCGCCGTCGGGTGGCCGGCGAGGATCAACTGGACCAGCTCCCGCTCGCGCAGCGACAGCTCCGGCCACAGGCTGGCCGGAATGGTCGGCTCCTGCCGGGGCGAGGCGCCGGGGCTGGTCGGTGCCGATGTGCGGGAGAATTCGGTTCCGCGCGCCTTGATGTCGAGCGCATGCAGCGCCTCGAACACCGGCAGCCGCTCGTCCAGCAGGGCGATCTCGCTGTCCTTGAAAGAAGCGGTCGAGCGATCGAGGAAGATGCCGAGGCACCAGTCACCGCCATCGGCCAGCATGATGCCGACCTCGTCGCAGATCTCCGACTGTGCCAGGAAGCCGGCAATGTACTGGCCGCGCTTGGCCTCGTCGTCGGCGAGCCGCTTCAGCGGCATGATGCCCAGCCTTCGCTCGCGCCGCCACGAGGCATAGAACGGGTCGAAGACGTAGTAGTTGTCGAGATAGCGCCGGACCATTTCATCCGAGAAGCGCCGGTGCTTGACGAATTCCGGCGTCTGCGTCGCCGAATAGCGCGTCACCGTGACGAGGTCGTGCTCGATGTCGGCGCCGATCAGGTCGATCAGGCAGTCGACATGCCTGTCGGTGCCGGTGGCGGCGATCGCTTTGGCGAGCGGCGCCCAGATATTGTCCATGCGCATGCCCTTTTCTCGGCGATGTCAGCCCAGCCGTCATTATGTCTTTAGGCATATGGCGCGAAGCCGCCTGTCGAATCTAGCCTAGCGTCAACCTAGACCAGATCCCGAGGCGACCGTGACCCAACCCAATCTCACCGCCCCCATCGTCGGCAATCCAATCGTCATCGGTATCGACGCCGGCGGCACCATGACTGACACGATCCTTGTCGATCAGGACGGCCACTTCAAGATCGGCAAGTCGGCGACCACGCCGAAGAACGAAGCCGAAGGTTTTCTCGCGTCTGCCGAGGATGCGGCGGATGCTTGGGGCATCTCGCTCGAATCACTGTTTTCCGGCGTCAACGTCGTGCTCTATTCCGGCACCGGCATGCTCAACACACTGTTGTCGCGCACCGGCCGCAGGCTCGGCCTGATCACCACCAAGGGCCTGGAAGACATGATCCTGATGGGCCGAGGACTGCAGGCCTGGGCCGACTATTCCTACGCCGACCGGCTGCATGCGGTCACCCATCACCATCCCGATCCGCTGGTGCCGCGCCGCCGCACGCATGGCGTCACCGAGCGAATCGACCAGTTCGGCGACATCGTGCTGCCGCTCTACGAACACGAGGTCTCCGCCGCCGCGAAAAAACTGATCGCCGACCAGGTCGAGGCGATCTGCATCATGACCATCTTCTCGCACGTCAATCCGGTGCACGAGAAGCGCATCGCCGAGATCTGCCGCGCGGAGGTCGACAAGGCCGGCGCCGACATCATCGTCTACACCAGCCATGAGGTTCGCCCGGTTATTCGCGAACAGTCGCGGCTGAATTCGGTGCTGATCGAAGCCTACGCCACCTCGCGTGGCCGCAAGCAGCTCAAAGGCATCGAGGATGTCTCGAAGAAATACGGCTTCAAATATGGCGTGCAGACGCTGCTCTCCTTCGGCGGCCTGACCTCGATCAACCATCCGCGCCTGCATGAAACCATGATCTCCGGCCCGATCGGCGGCATTCTGGGCGCTGCCTATGTGGGCAAGCTGATCGGCAACGACTCGCTGATCTGCTCGGATATGGGCGGTACCTCCTTCGACATGGGCGTCATCACGCGCGGCCAGACGCGGATCGAGAACGAGCCGCTGATGGACCGTTTCAAGCTCAACGTGCCGACGCTGCATCTCGACACCATCGGCGCCGGCGCCGGCATGATCCTCAAGGTCGATCCGCTGACCAAGAAGGTCTCGCTTGGGCCGGAAAGCGCTGGCTCGGATCCCGGTCCGATCTGCTTCGATCGCGGCGGCACCGAACCGACCATCGCCGATTGCGACGCCATTCTCGGTCGCCTCAACCCGCACTACTTCCTCGGCGGCAAGGTCGTGCTGCAGGTCGAAAAGGCGCGCCGTGCCTTCCAGGAGAAATGCTCCGACATATTGGGCGTCGGACTGGAGGAAGCCGCGGAAGGCATGATCGACATGCTGGAATCCGACGCCAACAACGCGCTGCGCCGCGTCATCTCGGGCCAAGGCATTCATCCTTCGGAGTTCACGCTGCTGTCCTATGGCGGCTCCGGTCCTCTGCATCTGGCCGGCTGCTCCAGGGGCATCGGCTTCAAGGACATCATCACCTTCCAGTTCGCGGCCGCCTTCTCCGCCTTCGGCTGCACCACGGCCGATTTCATGCGCCGTCATTCCGTCTCGACGCAGCACGACATCACGTCACGTCCCGACGAGGCTACGCTGGCCGCCTTCGGCGCCAAGGTCACCACTGTCTGGGACGACCTGACCAGGGCCGCGGTCGACGAGATGATCGCCGACGGCCATGCCAGGGAGAAGATCAGGACCGTGCCGTTCCTGATGATGCGCTACACCGGCCAGCTCGAGGACGTCGAGGTCATGGCGCCACTTGCCAAGGTCGATTCGGCCGACGAGATGCGCAGGGTTCTCGACGAGTTCGAGGCCGTCTATGCCAAGGTCAACCATCGCGTGTCGCGCTATGGCGAAGCCGGCTTCACCATCACCGAACTCGGGCTGATCGCCACCGCTGACAAGGTCAAGCCGGTGCTGCTCAAGCGACCCCTCGGCGCTTCCAATCCTGCTTCCGCCCACAAGGGTGTGCGCGAGGCGTATATCGGTGGGCGCTGGCACAAGGCCAATCTCTACGAGATGGACCTTTTGCAGCCCGGCCATGAAGTCATCGGCCCGGCCATCATCGAACATCCCGCCACCACGCTCGTGGTTCATCCGCAGGACCGCGTCCATGTCGATGAATGGACGTTGCTGCACTACACCCACGCTTGAGAGGGCGACCGCCATGTTGGACAAACCTGCCTCGGCCCTGCGCCTTCGCGAAAGATTGCTCGATTCCGAGCGGCTGATGGAGGAGACCGGTTGCTATGACGGCATCACCGAACTCACGCTGCGCAACCAGGATCCGCTGAAATTCGAGACGCTGCACACCAAGCTGCGCGCCTATTGCGTCTCGGCACGCGAAATGGCCCGCCGCATCTCGGCTTCGCCCGGCGTGCGAGAGGTCGGCGAAATGGTGGTCGCCATCTACACGCCCGAGGGCGACGCCATTGCGCTCTCCAACGGCATCATGGTGCATGTCCATACGATGAGCCGCTTCATCAAATGGATGATCAAAAACGGCTACGAGGACAACCCTCGCATCCGCGAAGGCGACATCTTCGCCAACAACGATGCCTTCATAGGCACCGTGCAGGTGCCCGACGTCATGGACGTCGTGCCGATCTTCCATGAAGGCACGCTGGTCGGCTGGGCCGGCGCTGTCTGCCACGAGCTGGAAGCCGGCGGCATCACGCCGGGCGGCGACGTGTGTCTGGCGCAGGAGCGCTTCACCGAGGGTCTGTTCGTCTGCGCCGAGAAGATCGGCGAGAATGACGAGATCCGCCGCGACTACGTGATCCGCTGCGAACGTAATCTGCGCATGCCGATCTACTGGGTGCTGGACGAAAAGGCCAAGGTCGCCTCCTGCATCGACATGCGCGAAAGCGTCAAGCAGCTGATCTCGGAGATCGGCCTAGACTACTGGATGAAGGTCTCGAAGGAGTTCATCGAGGAAGGCCGCCGCGCCCAGCTCGCCCGCACCCGCCAGCTTACCGTGCCCGGCATCTATCGCGGCCACACTTTTTACGGCCATGTCACGGCGGGAAAGCCCGGCTTCCAGCTGCTCGGCGATCCCGACTGGCTCTATAATATCCCGATCGAGATGGAGATCACCACCGACGGCAAGATCACCATGGACTTCGAGGGCACGCAGCCCTGGGGCTACCATTCGATGAACTGCACGCCGGCCGGCATGGATGGCGGCATGTTCGTGACGCTGACCCAGCACATGAATTTCGAAGGGCTGGTCAATGACGGCGCCTGGATGGCAACCGAACTGAAACTGCCGCACGGCACCTGGACCAACCCCGACAACGAAATGGTGGCGACCGCCACCTCATGGGCCTTGCTGCTGCCGGCCTATGGTGTCTTCCAGCGCCTGCTGTCGCGCGGCTTCATCGCCCGCGGCTTCGTCGAGGAAGCCTTCGTCGGCCAGGTCAACAGTCCTATGATCGAAATGGGTGGCGAGAGCCAGTACGGCACGCCGTTCGGCATGGCCCATTTTGAATGCGCCGCCGCCGGCTCCGGCGCGCTCGCCATCAAGGATGGTCTCGACACCGCCTATGTCGGCTGGAACCCGGAATCCGACATGGGCAACATCGAGGTCTGGGAACAGTCGATGCCGATGGTCTATATCGGCCGCTCGATCGTGCCCAACTCCGGCGGTGCCGGCAAATATCGCGGCGGCTGTTCCTTCGTCTCGACCTGGCTGATCAACAAGACGTCGCATCTGCGGCTCCACACCTCCGAACATTCTTCGCGCGTGTTCGACAATGGCGGCATGTGCGGCGGTTATCCGGCGCCGACCTGCCAGAAGCATCGCTCGGTGCGCAACTCAGACATTCACGAACTCGCGGCAAAAGGCGAACCGCTGGCGCATGCGCCCGGCATCGATCCGCATGTCTCCGACTACGAGCGGAACATCGGTGGCGACCATGTCGTGGTCGAGGGCCCCTACATCACCTCGCCGCACAAGTCCGGCGACATCTTCAGCCATTCCTACAATGGCGGCGGCGGTTACGGCGACGTTCTGGAGCGCGATCCGATCAAGACGGCATGGGATGTCGAGAACGGCTTTCTCACCCGGCAAGCGGCGGACCAGGTTTTCGGCATCGTGCTGAAGGACGACGAAGACGGCTATCCCATCGCCGATATCGACGCCACGGCCGAACGCCGCGCCGCCATGCGCAAGCAGCGTCTGGTCAAGGCGATTCCGGTGGCGGATTGGATCGCCAAGGAGCGCGGCCGCGTCGAAAAGGCCGATTTCGCCCCCGAGGTGAAGAAAATGTACGCCAGCGCGATCAAGCTGTCGCCGCGCTTCACCAGCGAATTCAGCGAGTTCTGGAACGTCGATGCCAGATCGATCTTCATGCCGGGAGCAAAACCATGACCTCGTACAGCAAGGAAGTCCTGGGCGATCTGGCCGCAGGCAAGCTGCCCTGGCCACAGACAAGGCGGATCATGAGTGCCTACAAGGACGATGACCGTTTCTTCAAGATGGTTGCCGTCTATCAGGATCGCGTTGCCTGGACGGACCCGATCCTGCTGCCGGTCTCGGATCATCTGTTCATCTGCCAGAGCGGCGATGAGCGCATTACCCGCTGTGAATGCGGCCACTCCTTCGGCGACTATCGCAAGAACTGGAAGCTGAAGGCTGCGATCAACGTCCGCAACACCGAGGAGGCTTTGCGCGAAATCTATCCGAACAGCGATCTCCCCGATCCCGAGTGGATGGAAATCCGCGAATTCATCTGTCCTGAGTGCGGCACGCTGCACGAGGTGGAGGCGGCGGCACCTGGCTATCCCATCGTCCACGATTTCGAGCCCGACCTCGAAGGCTTCTATCGCGAATGGTTAGGCAAACCGCTCCAGCAAACATGAAACGCTGGCGATGGAGGCTGCGCCGGTGTGATTGCCAAATCCGGTCAGGCCTGATTGCCTGCCCGGAACGAAGTGGAGACCGTGCGCCATGACAAACCTTTCCGGCCGTAGCGCCATCGTTACCGGTGGGTTCTCGGGCATGGGCTTTGCCATTGCCACGGCTTTGGCTGAAGCCGGCGCCAATGTCGCCGTCGGCTCCTACATCGCGCCGGCCAGCTCTGACAGGTCCGATGCCGCCTACTATCCAGGCGCGGACGAGATCGAGCGCGTGCGTACGGCTCTCGCCGCCCATGGCACCAGGGTCCACGCCGCCCATCTCGACGTCCGCGACAGCGACGTCATCAACCGTTTTGTTGCGGAAGCCGAAGCGGCCATCGGGCCGGCCGACATTCTGGTCAACGCTGCCGGCACCACCGCCGAGCAGCCGGTCTGCGGCCATTCCGACGCGCTGTGGGACAAGATCGTCGACACCAACCTGACAGGCGCCTTCCGTGCCACCCGCGCCGTGCTGCCGGGCATGATTGAGCGCGGCTGGGGCCGCATCGTCAACATCGGCTCAACCGCCGCCTCGGTCGGCTGGAAGGACAACCCAGCCTACTGCGCGTCCAAGGCCGGCCTTCTCGGCCTCACACGCTGCGTGGCGCTGGAAGGGGCAGCGCATGGCGTCACCTGTGTCATGATCAGCCCGACCTGGGTCGAGACCGAACTGATGCGCCGCAATGTGGCGCAGGTCGTCGAGCGCGAAGGCAAGGGGCGCACCGCTGAGGAAGCGAGGGCCGAGATCGCCAAAGGCAACCCGCAGCAGCGCATGCTGCAGCCGCAGGAGATTGCGGCTCTGGCGGTATTCCTGTGCTCGGATCTCGCCAAGGGCATCACCATGGAGAACATCCAGATCACCGGCGGAGCGCTTTGGTAGCGTCTCGGACGCGCAACCAGCTGATCTCTCCGCAGATGCCTCGCTGTAAGACAAGGTGACCGGATTTGCCATTGAGCGCCGGGCGCAATAGGTTATATTGCACTGCACAATGGAGACGCCGTTTATTGCACGCCCATATTTGCGAAGATTCCGGCCGGCTCATGGCTTGCCGGCCCTGGGTCGTGTCGGCGAGACTCTGAGATGAAGATTCCAAAGTCCCTGCTGATCGATCCCGAGAAGAATTCGGTCTATGGCGCCTTTGCCGTAGTCGTCTCGATCTGGGCGTTTTCCTATTCGGTCATTTTCGGCCAGGTGCTGATCCTGGCCTACTATGCGGTCTGGCTTCCGCTCATCCTGGTCGACTACCGGCGGTTTTTGCGACATCTGTCCAGCGCCTGGCTGCCGCTGCTGTTTGCGGCCTATGTCTGCTTCTCGGTTTTCTGGTCGCAGGCTCCCGGCGTCACCGCAAGGACGTCGGTCCAGTATTTTTCCCATATTGCCTGCGCCTACATAGCTGCGCGCACCGTCAGCGTGCGCACGTTGACCATAGGGGCGCTGGTCGGGATATTCGTCGTCCTTCTCTATTCTGTGAAGGTCGGGAATTATTCCGAGGATGTCCTCGACGGCACCGTGAACTTCGTCGGCGCCTTCGCCTCCAAGAATCAGATCGGCTTTGTCGGCTCGCTTGGCATCTATTTCTGCGTTGTCTTCCTTGCGTTCTACAGACGCGGCCGGCTGAGCTTCATACTGGCGGTGCCCGTCGTGCTGCTGTCGGCCTATGTACTGGTCGCCTCGCATTCCGCCACCTCGATGGCCTCGATACCCGCGGTTCTGGCGCTGGTGGCGCTTCTTGCGATGAGCAAACTTCTGTCACGCCGCTATCGCCGGGTCATCTTCCTGATCGGCGCCGGCCTGCTGGTCGTGACGGCCTTCGTCGCCTTGAATCTCGGGCTGATGGACTTCGTCCTCGGCCTCTTCGGCAAGGATTCGACGCTCACCGGGCGAACCTATCTTTGGGAACAAGGCTGGAACACGGTGCAGAAATCGCCGATTCTCGGCGTCGGCTATGCCGCCTATTGGGTGCAGGGCTTCGCTGAAGCCGAGCGGCTGTGGAACGAATTCTACATCACCACCCGCACCGGCTTTCACTTCCACAACACCTACATCGAGGCCCTCGTCGAACTCGGCTTCGTCGGAGCGACGCTGGTGTCGCTGATCATGCTGCGCACGCTCTACGGCCACGTCTCGGCGGTGATCTTCAAGGCATGGCAGGCGGACTCGGTGATCCTTTTCGGCGTGATGGTGCTGCTGCTGATCCGCTCCTTCGTCGAGGTCGAGATTCTCAACCCCTACATCATGGGTTCTTTCCTGATGTATTTCAGCTTCTTCAAGCTGGCGCGGCTGCCCGTTACCCGCAGGCGGCGGTCGCCTCGTCCCGAGCCGGCTGACGCGGCCGGGGGCGAGGCTGACTGGCCTCGGCATGCCCGCCGTCCGGCGGTCGCCGATCAGGCGTGAGCTATCGTCTCGGGACCTGAAGTCGCGTCAATACAAATTCCCCTGATCGAAGGCTCAAGCAGGCCGGGCGCGAGGCGGGAAATCCATGCCTCCGCGAAATAGACTGAAACGCTGGATTGTCAGACTCGCGTGCTCCGAGCGACCAGGACGTCCGGCGCGCAGCTGTTACTGTCCAAAAGCCGTGCTCCAGAAGCGCCAGGGCGTCCGGCCGGCACTTCCAGTTACGGCGCCGCGAAAACCAATCTCAGAACGTGCAAATGCGAATATCCGCGGACCATCCGCTCACAGAAGGCGACGAGCGTATGAAGCGGTTCTGCATTTCTGTAAAATGATGAACCGCTCAGCGCTTAGCAAGTCTACTGGCTGGCCAGCGGCGCCAGCTTGACCTTGATCACATCGCCAGGCAGCACCGGGGTTTCTTCCTTGGCGGCTATCTCGGTGGTCTTGCCATCGAGATTGCGCACCAGTGAATAGAGCAGGGTAGGTTGCTGATCGTTTGTTATAGCGGCCGCCATCGCGGGATCGCTGGCCTGGGCTATCAGGCCTTTCTGCATGTTCACCTTCAACGCGGCCTCGTTCAGGTCGGCTTCGGTCTGCTGCCGGTCAGTGGCGAGACTTGAACTCAAGGTGTTCTGGGCATCGATAGCATCCTGCTTCGCCTTGCTGATCGCCTGCTTGGCGGTGAGGATGGCGGTTTCGTAGTCCAGGATCTTGCCCTGCAGGTCGGCCACGGACTGGCGCGAATCCAGCAGACGGGCATTGGCGATCAGGCCCTTTTGCGCCAGCGGACCGATGCTGGCGAGTTGCTGCTGCGCCAGGTCGACCTGCTGCTGCTGATTGACGATCTTCTTCTGCAGCGATTCGATCTCGGACTCCAAGACACCTTTCAGATCGTCGAGCGCCTCGAGTTTCAGCTTCAGCGCCTTTTGGTCGGCCGTCAGGATCGTCATCTCGTCCGCGACGATGGCTGGCAGCCTTGGATCGCCCTCGACTTCCTTAGGCACGTCGAAACTCGCCTTGCCGGCCATGTCCGCATCGATGCGGGCGCGCCTGACGATCAGTCGAATGCGCTGGTCGTCGGAGATGTCGAACATGCCCTTGGCGGTGACAAGGTCCTTGCCGAGCTGGGGGCCGTAATCGGCGTTGCGCCTGATGCCGCCCGCGACGCTGATCGCCTTCAACACCGTCAGGTCTGGGACATAAGGAAATTGGCCTGGGTTCTGGACTTCGCCCGAAATGTAGAATGGCCTGAACTGCGCCATCTCGACCGAGGCTTCCGGTCGGTCTGACAAAGCGAGCTTTTTCTGCAAAGCCTCGCCGATCGCCGCCGCGATTTCGGACGTGGTCTTGCCGGATGCCGGCAACTCGCCGGCGAACGGCACCGACAGCGTACCGGATGGACCGACCGTGTACTCGCCATTCACCGCCGACCAGTCACGAAATGTGCCTTCGACGGTCTGCCATTCGGCGACGCGGATGGTGAGCTTGTCTTGCGAGCCGAGGCGATAGTCGCTGGCGGCGGCGATATGCGGGACGACGAGCGCCATGGCAAGGCATGTGGCCAGCAAACGCGCCCGCCGCAGCCGGCCGGAATCCGGGCCGCTGCGAAAGGCTTCGAACAAATCTGTTTTCAACTCAACGTTCCGATCCGCTATAGCCCCATCGCCCGATGAGCTTGCGTCGAATGGCCGATGCCAATGTCTGGCATTGGCCACCGGCCGGTCAGTAAGAACCGCGCGACATCCAGACGGCCGGGACGGTCTTGATGATGATGCGAACGTCCTCGAACAGCGACCAGTTCTCGACATAGTGGCGATCGAAGGCGACGCGGCTGTCATAGGACACATCGTTGCGGCCGCTGACTTGCCACAGGCCAGTCAGGCCCGGGCGGGATTTCAGGTAATAGACGGCGGACGTGCCATAGATCTCCAGCTCGTCGCGCACGACCGGACGAGGGCCGACAAGGCTCATGTCGCCCTGCAGGATGTTGATGATCTGCGGCAGCTCGTCGAGGCTGAGTTTCCTCAGCACTGCTCCGACACGGGTAACGCGCGGATCGTTCTTCAGCTTGCGGGTGGCGATCCATTCCGCGTTGGCGTCCGGGTTGGTGGCGAGATAGGTTGCCAATACCCTGTCGCCGTCCGGAACCATGGTGCGGAACTTCAGGCAAGGAAAAATCCGCCCGCCGCGTCCAATTCGCCTGTGACCGTAGAAAATCGAGCCGCCGTCGGAAAACTTGACCAGCAGCGCTATCATGACAAACAGCGGGCTGAGTGCGATCAATCCAATCAGTGAACCGGCGATATCGAAGCTGCGTTTGAGCAAGCCGCCGATCGGTGGCGGAAAATCGATGTCAGCCTGCGAAAAGCTCGCCGTGGCCGACTTGGCAACGTCCCTCATGCCGTAAACTCCATGCGTTGAACGAATGGTTCAGCGCACCATACCAAAAAAATGTTGCAGCGCAACACACAATTTACCACCCCATTGAAATAGTCACGTCATGAATTGACTAAATAATAAGCTTGTCATGCACAAATTTCGGCGTATTTAGCACATTTGTGACAATAAATGGGCACGGCCGAAAAAATAGGGGCCTTTGTGGGGCCGTTTTTAGGCAGACCTACCTATCTGTCAAGGCAAGCTGCAAACTAGTGCTTTATCCTGCCCTAATGCATGGTGAAAACCGTATAAAATACTACTTAATATTGTCTATCTTACTGAAAATGCCGAGGAGAGCAGATCGGCTTAGCTCCCGTCGCGTGCATTGCAGCATGGCAGAGTCGATCGCAAAAGCTCGATCAAAAATATCCGAAGTTGCCCTTGCCGCCTATTGCTCGCCTTAATAGAATTGCAAATTATACCTGTCACGGTGACGACAGGTGGAAAAGGCCGGAAGCAACCGGTCGAGAGTGGGCGACCTTAACAAGCCCACATGACAAGGGACGGCGCTCGGGTGGGGCAATCGTGATAAATACCCGAGCCGGTTTATGGGCTGTTGGGCATGGCACTTCCAAAATTCATCCTCGGGATGATTTTCGCTCTGGCGATCGTCGTCGGCTGGTCCTGGCTGGGCGGTGCGTCGATAGGCACGATATTGGTGCGCGTCATCATCTGCGCCGTGATCATTCAGGCCGGCTATTTCGTGCTCATCTACACCATGATCGCCAGGAGCGCTCCGACGCCTGCCGACATAGCCCGTGACGCCGAGCGCAAACTGAACGCACCAGAGGTCGCCGAAAGCGAGAAGCTGGGCGGTGCCAGGCGCGGCCTGCATTGATGCAGATTGCTCAAACCTGCCCCCGGTTTGGAGGCATGCTTCGAAACAAGAGACCAGGCGCCGCGTGAATCCGTTTCGGCGCGTCTTGGTCGCCGGCTCACGCGACATCGGCGGGTTCGCTCTCTGACTGTTCCCCCGACAGCATCCTCGACAACCGGCTGCCGGTTTTTTCCTTCAGCCGCTGATATTGGCCGACCTCGACGATACGGCCGTTTTCCATCGCCACCACCCAGTCGGCGAAGGCGATCATCGACGGCCGGTGCGCGATGGTCAGGATCGTCATCGTGCCGCGCAATTCGTCGATCGACCTGACGATCAGCGACTGGTTCTGCCAGTCGAGCGCGCTGGTCGCCTCGTCCAGGATGAGCAGCGACGGCTTGCGCAGCAGCGCGCGTGCGAGCGCGATGCGCTGGCGTTCGCCGCCCGAAAGCCGCACGCCGCGATCGCCGACCACCGTCTCGAGCCTGAGGTCGAGCCGTTCGACAAACTCGCCGGCGTGCGCCTGATGCAGCGCGGCCCACAGGTCGCCATCGCTGGCCCGTGGCGCGGCAAGGCGCAGGTTCGCCGCGATCGTGTCGTGCAGGAGGAACACGTCCTGCGGCACATAGGCCACCTGGTCGCGCCAGCGACGGCGATTGCTGGCATCGATCTCGACGCCGTCGACAAGCATCATGCCGGTGGTAGGCTCCAGCAGGCCAAGCAGCATATCGGCGATCGTGCTCTTGCCCGATCCGGACGGGCCGATCAGGGCGGTGACCTTGCCGGCCGGCAGGCCGAAGGTGATGCCGCTCACCACCATCTTGGCGCCAGCATCTCCGTAGGCGAAGGAGACACCGCGAATATTCAATCCCGTATTGAGGGAGAGTGTCCCGGCGTCGGCGAACTCGGTATGGCCTGGTTCGCGTTCGGCGTCGAAACGTGCCTGCAGGCTGCGCATTGCCGTAAAGGCGGGCAGGTTGATCAGCACTTGCTGGGCTTGCGTCTGCATGTCCATGAAGCGCGGCGCGATGCGCATGAAGACCAGGAGCAGGACGACGATCTCGGCCAGCGACAGGTTGAAGCGGACCAAAGCCACATAGATGAACAGGCTCAGGCCCACCACGCTCGCCACCTGGAATACCGCGGTGCCGATGGTGCTGTTGCGCACATAGTCGATGTTGTCGGCCTTCATCCTTTCAAGCGTCGACCGCAGCTGCGCGAAATAGCTGTCCTCGACATTCAGGCTCTTGGCCACCTTGATGCCGCCGAGAAATTCCGAGACCGTCCGGTACTGATCCTGGCGATTGGCGGTCAGCACACGGCCGAAGGCAGTGGCCCGTGCCCGGAAGGGCCGCAGCGCCACGAACATCAGCATGCCGATGACGACGGCAAACAGCGTCATGACCGGCGAGATGAACATGGAAACCAGGAGATAGCCAGCCAGAAGAACGGCGATCTGCACCAGCATCAGCAGTGAGAACGCCGCGCCCTGGACGCGGTCGATGTCGCCGGTCAGGGCATGATCGAGATCGGAACTGCGCATGCGGGTAAAAACGCCCCAGCGCGCCTTGCCGATGCTTTCGAACAGGTTCATGCGAACGCGGTTGACGAAATCGAACAGCAATTTGGCCATGTAGACCGACTTGAAGCGATTGAACGCCGCCTGCGCTGCAACAAGCCCGACCAGCGCGCAAAGCACGGTCGTCAGCTGCAGCGTGCCGTCAGGCACCAGCCAGCGCACGAAATCATTGTTGGGCAGCCGAACAGCGAAATCCTGGTCGGCGCGTCCGACCAGATGCAGTAGCGGGATGAGCAGCAGGATGGAGATGCCCTCGGTCAGGCTGCCGAGGATGAGGAAGAACAGCGCCGTCCATGTTCGCCGGCCGCCGATCCGGGCAATGGCGGCGCCGAATGCGGCAATTTCTCGAAACAGCGACAGGCGAAGGATTGGCTTCGACATGGTTGTGCTCACGGCCGCCGGCTGCCAGCCGACAGATCCTTTTCGATCAGCTCCACGGCTTCGCCGATCCTGTCCAGGCCCGTCGGGACTTCCAGCCGGTACACGCCGATATGGTTAGCAATCCATGAACATTGCTGAAGATGCGCCGCCGCGAAGTCGTCGGGCAGCGCCGCACGGCCGAAGCGCGTCACATAGGAGAATTTGATGATGGCCGGCAGGGCGGCAATGGCGGGCAAGGGCGTGATGTCAGCCCTTTCGCCGCGCTCGAGGACATAGATCCTGGTCGCCGGCACCTTGTCGCCTGAAAAGTCACCGTTCAGGCGATGCTGCATTTTGTCGATCGCCGGATGCACTTGCGGCCGCACTTCCGCTTCCCCGAGCGAGATCGCCGCAGCGGCGTCGGCCGCCAGCTTGATCTGCGGAAAGCCCGGAACGGTCATTGGCTCACTCGGATTGGCAAGGTCCAGCGCCACCACGTCATCGGTAAGCAGTCGATGCCCGGCCCGGATCATCGCGCTTGCCGTCGTCGACTTGCCGGCTCCCTTGTCACCCATGAAGATGGCGCTCGTGCCGGCGGCGGCGATGGCACTGGCATGCAGGACAAGCAGGCCGCGCCGGTGCAAGAGCAGCGCCATGACCGGACCGAGCAGCGGAAACGCGAGCAGCGCATCGTCGACGCCGGGCGCCGGTTCGATGTCGATACGGCTGAAATCGGTGATCAGGAACGCGCCCACGGCATGCCAAGCCAGATATTGCCGGTCCGGCTCGAAGCGAAAGTCGGCCGCGGCTTCGAGCGCCGGCTTTGGCAGGTCGATCGCGCCGACAGCGATCACGAGATCCGCCGCCCCCGGCGGCGCCGGCTGCAGTTCGGGCAACATCACCTCCGACGCGATGGTCAGACCATAGGCGCGGTAGAAGCGGCGTTTTCGCATGGCCCGGCCATGTGAACAGGCATCATCATTGTATAGAGCGAGCGGCTCGTTGCGCGGCATCACGTGGGGCTCCCGCCTTGCTGGACTTGCCGCAGCCAGAGCGACAGCGAGGCCGAGCGCCAGACATACTGGACATCCAGGGGGGCTGCCTGATCGGGCTGGCGCAGCAGTCGCGCATAGGCAGCACTCACTTGCGGCAGATTGACATAAGGCGCGATGCGGTTCGCATCCGAGACCAGCAGCTGTTCCAGGAGGTCGCGATGGTTGCGCAGCATGCCGTTGACGAGATTGGCGGTGAAGTCGATCTTGTCGCGCCGCCACTGCACCGCCTCCGGCAATACGCCTTGCATGGCGCGACGCAGCACATAGCGACCAAAGCCGTGGCTCAGCTTCTCCTCGCCCGGCAACGCCAGGCAGAACTCGACCAGCGGCTTATCCCAGAATGGGTATCGCGGCTCGACGCCGAAATTGGCGGCGGCCTTGTCGAGAACCTCGAAAGCATGCGGGACATAGCCGTTCGACAGGATCCAGCGATGGCTCAAGGCGTCGCTGGCCTGAACGCCGGGCGGCATATAGCCGGCCCGGTGAAACCGGTCGACAAGCTCGGTGCGCTTGGCAAGGTCCGGATTGATCAGGTCGCGCCAGCTTCGTGCGCGCTGCACGTGCGCGGGCTTGCGGATCCTGTTCAGGGCACGGTTGGCCAGATGCCTCAGCTTGGCGATGCGCCAGGCCGGCCCGTAGAGGGTCAGGAACTGGAGATAAAGGCCAAGCGTGCTGTCGCCATAGGTATTGGAGGCGCTGCGGACCTCGCGCCACAGATCCATCCATCGGCCGCCATTCGCAAGCTCGTGCAGGTGACCATGGCCTTGGGAAACGACCTCGTCGCCGCCATGGCCGTCCAGCAGCACCTTGATGCCCTTGGCGCCGGCAGTCCGGTAGATACCGCGGGTGAGCGTCAGGCCCGGCGCCAGGAACGTTCCTTCCTGTTCTTCCAGCACGCGTTCGAATTCGGCGAATGGGGCATAGTTGCCGACCGGGATCAGCGTCGCGTCGACCTTCTGCTGGTCGAGAACGGCATCGATGAAGGGCCGCTCGTCCATCGGCGAGCCCCTCTCGAAAATCAGCGAGAAGGTCGGCAGCTTCGGCCTGCGCGCAGCGGCATTCTGCAGGCCGGCGACACAGGCGATAGATGAGGAATCGAGGCCGCCGCTCAGCATTGCGCCGACTGCCGAGGTCCCTCGCATGCGGTTGCGCACCGATTGCGAGAACAGATGGGCGAATTCCTCCGATGCATCCGACCGCAAGGGCCGCGCCGACGGCTCGATCTGCCAGTATCGACGCAACATCACCTGTTGCGCGGTGACGGTTACGCTGTGGCGGGCCGGCAGGCTGAATATATCGCTGTAGGGGGTCGACTGCGGGTCGTCGGGAAGCCCGGCCAGGAAGCCGGAGATCTGGCGCTCGCTGACACGTGCGCGGATACCTTCGACCTCCAGGATCGGCCCGATCTCGGACGCAAAGGCAAAACGCCGGTCCGCCGCGTGGTAGTAGAACGGCTTGACGCCAAAATGATCGCGCGCGCAAAACAGCGATTGCCGCTCGTCATCCCAGATGGCGAACGCGAAATCGCCTTGCAGATGCTCCGGACAAGCTTCGCCCCAGCGTAGATAGGCCCGCATCAGCACGATCGCGTCGGCCACCGACTGGTCGCGGATACCGAGCCTGGCCAGCAACTCGTCACGGTTGTCCAGCCGGCAATCGGCGGTGATGGCGAGCCGGCCGCCAGCCATCGTCAAAGGGCCTGGACCGACCTCATCCGATGTGTTGAGCCAGGCGTGGCCAAGGGCGATGCTGGTGTCCAGCCACCATGAACCGCCGTCGGGACCGCGATGGCGCATGCGCGCCAGCATTTGCTGAATGTCTGCCGCCGCGACCGCCGGTGCGTGTGCTCCGCGCAGCAGGATTCCGGCGACGCCGCTCATCGGCTGCCGTGGTCGACGAGATGGGCGAAGCCATCGATCGATCCGCCAAGCACGATATGGTTGTCGCTGACCAGCCAGGCATGTGCTTTCAACTGCTCGCCCGTACCACGTTCGATGCCGATGCGTATCGTCGATTCATTGCCTTGGCGGGCGAGAATATACTGGCCGGAGAGCGCTTGGGTCAGGCACGTAGCGTAAGGGACGAAACGGGCCGCGGCGGCAACACCCCAGGCGACACGCCGCAGTTCGCCCATCGAGGCGCACTGCCGCGCGTCGAGCCGCGTCACCAGGCTGCGTACACGATTGTAGGACAGCAGGGTCAGCCCCAGCCGAACTGTCGCCACCACCAGCAGGCAATGGCCAAGGAAGATCATTTCCGAGCCGCTCAGGGAGAAAATCCTGACCAGCCCGTGCCGGCTTCCGCCGCGCTTCGACTGCTTGAGGCCTGTTTCCCTCGCGGGTTCCTGCCGTAAAGCCGTTGCCCGCGAAACCAGGGCCCGCGAAACCAGGGCCCGCGAAACTATGGCCTGCCAAACCAGCGCCTTGTGCTGGGTCGGCTTAGACAAGTGCCTCATGATGCCGTCTCGCAAGCCCATTTTCGGCCAGGCCCTTCAGCAATGCGTCGACATCGGCCTGGCAGCGCACCGGGTCGACATTATAGCGCGCAAGAACGGCGCTGCGGATGTCCCCGAGCGACCGGGGCTCCTGGATCAAATCCCAGATGAAGGCGCCGACGCCATTCAGGCTGTAGTAGACATTGGATTTGAGATTGAGCAGAGCCAAGCCATCGCCGAACTCGCAAGCCACGGCATCCTTGGTCGCACTCACGCTATCGTGGTCGGCCAGATCATGGTCGGATTGCTTCCAGTTCATCCCCGCACCTCACTGACAAAACGCTTCGACATCTCCGGTTGGCGCAGGAGAAGTCGGGAGGCTGGCCCCCCGACCCTCTTACGTCTGCTTTTGAATCCAGAGTCCCGAAATGTCACTCTGGAAACGGCTATAAGTCTCAGGAGAACGTCAGGTCGCCGATCGGCGTGTGCGCGGGGAACGATGCGTCGATCGCCGTGTTGCCGCCGCCACCCTGGGTGATGGTCTCAATCGAACCATGAACCGTCAGGCTTGGTGTCTCGTATTCATGCTTTTCAACATTCTGTTCCATTTTACTCTCCGATTTAGGACTGGAAACGGCCTGTCGAGTGCCGTCAGCACTTTTATGCTGCAATGCAATAGCTGCACGGCAGCATTTATGAGTCAAGACTGTTTTACCTTCCGTTAATCAATTACGTTGCTGGCGTCAGGACATGAGCGGCCATGCCGAAAACTTGTCACTTTTTAGCCGATTCCTTGGGCACGATGGCAGCGCCCGCGCTGATTCTTTAAGCATGTGATTTTGCTTGCATAAGTCGTTTGCTTTGTGCCTATTTTTAGGCGTCGCTAATGGAAAGAATTTTCTGTTTGGAAAATTCGGCCGGGGATCGGCAAAAGACCTGACAAGGATATTTCAGCCGCGGTTCTCACTTCTTTCCGACGCGATCTCGATAGGCGCTCGGTTGCAAAAATTCGCACTGCAAAAGGAAAGGCTTTACGGCACCNCTTCTTTCCGACGCGATCTCGATAGGCGCTCGGTTGCAAAAATTCGCACTGCAAAAGGAAAGGCTTTACGGCACCGAGGTTTTTGGTGATGTTTGCTTCGCACATGCAGCATAAGTGTTCGCGCAAACCGCTTTCTTTGGAGATTGTGCGCTAAATGGCATTGCCTGACGGCTCATACGAACGATTGCGCGCCGCCGGCTGTGCCGACGAGGTGGCCTACGTGCAGGCCTGCCTGCGGTTCTATTTTGCCGGGCCGCACGCCGGCGCGGGCGACATTTCGATGCGTGATCTGGACGGTGCCAAAATTGCCGACATCGCCAGGCTGAACAAGGTCGCCACCTTTGTCCTCAAGGCCCTTTCGCGCGCACCCGCGCTTGAGAGGCCGCCTGAGCTTTTCCGATGGCTCGACACCTACCGCAGGAGAACGGTTTCGATGAACGCGTCCTGCATCATGGATTCCATGGCGGTCCATGATGTGCTGCGCGCCAGCGAGATCGATTTTGTTTTTCTGAAGGGTCCGTTCCAGCAGCAGCTTCTCTACGACGACCACTTCATGAAGCCGTCCGGCGATGTCGACATTCTGGTTTCGCCGCTCGGATTTGTCAGGGCGCGTGATGCCCTTCGCAAGATCGGTTATGAGGTATCAGGCAAGTCGAACTCCGTCTGGTGGGTCCGCTTCCTCGGCGAACAGCACATGACCCGGGACGACGGGCCGAGGTCGTCCACGGTAGATCTCCACTACCGCCTCCAGCAGCCCGGCTCGCCAAGCCCGCGCGACGCGGACGGGTTCCTGCGGCGCAAACGACAGGTCGAAATCGCCGGTGCGACGGTGCCGTTCACCTCGGTTGCCGATACTTTGCTTTTGTCCTGCATCAGCGTTGCCAAGGCACTTTTCAACCGGGAACCTTGCGCGGGCTACGTCTGTGATATCAGCGCCAGCGCCGGCCGACTCGACGAGGCGGATCAGCAGCGTTTGCTCGATGCCGCAACCGTGCAAGGTTTGGACGACACGCTGCTGCTTGGCCTGCGCGCCGCCGATGTGCTACTCGGCGGTGCTGGCACGCTGCTGTCGCAGCGCGCGACCAGGATCCTGTCGCGCATCGGCAATGAGGATCTGCTCAGCATGGTCATCGCGCCGTGGCTGCCGTCGCTGCGGTGGCCACAGCGGCGAACGGTGCTGTGGGAACTGTGCGGCCGCGCGCCGGTCCGCTATCTGGCCGAAGCCGGCTGGGCGGCGTCCGCCGATATCAGCCGCCGCATCTTCGAGCGGCCGGGGAGGCGCTGAATGAAGGCAAATTGGGTGCTGATGGCAATTCTGTAGGGCATCGAAGGAGTACGGGGCGAGGGCAAATCGATATTACCTGTACGAGAGGCAAATCCATGTCGATGACGAAATCCGAGGTCTGCGTGATCATCGCGGCAAAAAACGCCGCAGCGACAATCGCCGTCGCCATCGCATCCGCGTTGCGCGAACCGGAAGTGGCGGAGGTCGTCGTTGTCGATGATGCCTCCACCGACCACACCGCCGATGTCGCACGATCCGCCGATGATGGCAGCGGGCGGCTCTCCGTGATGCGCCTCGATGTCAATCGCGGCCCCTCCTTTGCCCGCAACGCAGCCATCGCCGGCTCGAAATCGCCGTTCATCAGCATTCTTGATGCCGACGATTTCTTCCTCGAAGGCCGGTTTCGCAACCTGTTTGCCGGCGCCGATTGGGATTTCGCAGCCGACAACATCATGCTGATCAGGGATGATGCGACGGGCGACGCGACGAAAATCGTCGCGCCGCAATTTGCCGCCGATCCGGAATTCCTCGATTTCGAGCGCTTCGTCGAAGGCAACATCTCCAGGCGCCGCGTGCAGAGGGGCGAACTGGGCTTTTTGAAGCCGGTGATCAGCCGTGCCTTCCTCGACCGCCACGGGTTGAGCTACGACGAGAGCCTGCGGCTGGGCGAGGACTATGAACTCTACGCCCGCGCGGTCGCATGCGGGGCACGGTTCAAGGTCATTCGCTCCTGCGGCTACGGCGCCGTCGTCCGCGCCGATTCTCTGAGCGGCCGCCACAAGACCCAGGACCTGAAGCGTTTGGCCGATGCGGATCTGGCGCTGCTGGCGATAGACAGTCTGCCAGAAGGCTCGAAGGCGGTGCTAAGGCGGCATGAACGGCACGTGCGCGACAAATATCGGCTGCGCAATTTCCTTGACGTCAAGGCTGAGCGGGGGCTGGCATCGGCTGCGGCTTACGCTTTCGCCAGCCTGTCCAACCTCGTCCCCATCGTCCAGGGCGTGGCTTCCGACAAGCTCGAGGCGCTGTTTCGTCGCGTCGGCCTTATGTCCAGCCAAAAACATGTCCCGCCGCGGCGTTTTCTGATGGCCGGAACCAGCATGGGCAAGGAACGCTGAGAGCGGGCCCCGGTGCTTGCAATTTGTCCTCGCGGCACGTCATCACGGAAACCATTTCGGCCGGATTTATGAGTTTACGAATTGGGTGGTTGCCTCGCGGCTCCGACGATGGCAGTCTATGTTGCGGTGCAGCATAGTGGACGACCAGCCGAACTGGCCCCCGATCGGATTGGTCTGATGTCTCTCCGGAGCAGGACAACGCAACACGAGTTTTTGAGCCCCGGCTGCGGGGATCGGCCAGAAGCCCGGCCCACAAGCCGGCGATGACAGGAACCTGAGTCCATGGCCTCGATATTCGGTTTCAGATCAAGGGATCCGGCCCGCGACCGGCAGGCCGATGTTTCACGTCTTGATCGTCTGGCAAAGCTGTTCGAGCAGATTGCGGCCGAGATCGAGGCCGAGAGAACCGGGCTTGAGAATCGCTACCGGACAACGTCGACCAACGCCGCCTTCCTGGTCGAAGCCATGGAAAACGGCTCAGCTTCCGACAAGCGGTCTTCGGAAGTCAGCGCACTGACACAGTCGATCCTGAATTGCGAACGCCGCATCGCGGCGCTGTCGCGCCAGGACGGCATGATGAAAGAGCTCCGTCATTCGCTGGATATGGTCTTCGACGAGAATGCCGATTCGGCCACCTCGGCGGAATTCGCCTGGCCGGCAGGCGCAGGCAGAGGTTGAACGTGAAGGCTCGGAACTGTTGCAACAGATTTGATGCAGGGCGGGAAGCAATCGAGAGGGTCACAAGGGAGGTCAAGGTTGGCCCGTTCAGGAGCGGTTCGAACGTCGACTTTGGGTTGGGGACACACAGCGCAAAGGTGAGTTTGGTATGAATTCGAATCCGAAACCTACGACAGCAATTGACGCACCGTCTCTCTCATATCGGGCCGGGCAAGCCGCCCGGCGGCGGCTGGGGTCGCTCGGTGCGTTGCTGCTGGCTGCTCTTGGCGCTTTCGTGGCAACCCCTTCCTACGCCCAGGACATTCCGACATCGCCGTCCTTCGTCGATGATTTCAAAAGCTTCGATCGTGCGCGCTGGTATGTTTCCGACGGCTGGAACAACGGCAGCCATCAGAATTGCACCTGGTCGAAAGGCATGGTCGGACTGTCGAATAATGTGCTGTCGCTCGGCTTCGAAAAGCAGACGTTGAAGGATCGCGACTACGTCTGCGGCGAGATCCAGACCAAGCAGCGCTTCGGCTACGGCACCTATGAGGCACGGCTGAAGACCGATACCGGCTCCGGCCTCAACGCGGCGTTCTTCACCTATATCGGTCCCAGCGACAAGCAGCCCTGGGACGAGATCGACTTCGAGGTCCTGACCAAGGACACCTCCAAGGTGCAGGTCAATGCCTATATCGCGGGCAAGGGCAAGAACGAGAAGCTCGTCAACGTGCCGGGCGGCACGGAGAACGCCTTCAACGACTACGCCTTCGTCTGGCAGAAGGACAGCTTGCGATGGTACGTCAACGGCCAGCTGGTGAACACGATTACCGACCCGGCGAAGCTGCCCAGCCATGCACAGAAGATATTCTTCAGTTTTTGGGGCAGCGATACGATGAAGGGTTGGATGGGAGCGTTCGCGGATCCGGGCCGCAAGCTTTCCCTGCAGATCGAGCGGGTTGCCTTCACGGCGCTCGGCGAACCCTGTCAATTTCCGGAATCGCTGGCATGCAGTGTAAAGTAGTTGGGAAAGTCGATTTGAACCGGCGGGACCGAAAACGGTCCGCTGCCTTGCATGGGAATGAAACCGAATGAATTTGACGGTGTTTGGAATTGGCTATGTCGGCCTCGTGCAGGCTGCGGTCCTTGCCGAAGTCGGGCACCAGGTCGTGTGCGTCGACATCGACGCCGCCAAGGTCGAGCGGCTCAACCAGGGCCTGGTCCCCATTTTCGAACCCGGTTTGGAAAACCTCGTTAAGGAAAACCATGCTGCCGGCCGCATCAAGTTCACCACCGATGCCGCCGCCGCGGTCAGGCATGGCGAGATCCAGATGATCGCGGTCGGCACGCCGCCGGGCGAGGACGGCTCGGCCGACCTCAAATATGTGCTGGCCGTCGCCGAGACCATCGGCCGCGAAATGGACAAACCCAAGATCGTCGTCGGCAAGTCTACGGTGCCGGTCGGCACCTGCGAAAGGGTGAAAGCTAGGATCGCCGACACGTTGAAGAAAAGAGGCCGCGAGGACCTGGCTTTCGATGTCGCTTCGAATCCCGAGTTCCTCAAGGAGGGGTCCGCGGTCGCCGACTGCATGAAGCCGGACCGCATCATCGTCGGCACCGACAGCGAGGACACCGAGGCTGTGATGCGCGAACTCTACGCGCCGTTCAACCGCAACCACGAGAAGATGATCGTGATGGACGTGCGCAGCGCCGAATTCACCAAATATGCCGCCAACTGCATGCTGGCGACCAAGATCAGCTTCATGAACGAGATGGCCAATTTGGCCGAACAGCTCGGCGCCGACATCGAGGAGGTCCGCAAGGGCATCGGCAGCGATCCCCGCATCGGCTACCATTTCATCTATCCGGGTCTGGGTTATGGCGGCTCGTGCTTCCCCAAGGACGTGCGGGCGCTGATCAAGACCGCCGAAGGCGTCAAGTTCGACGCCAAGCTGCTGCGCGCCGTCGAGGAGCGCAACAACGCACAGAAATCGGTTCTCTTCGACAAGGTGGACCGCTATTTCAAGGGCAACCTCAAAGGCAAGACCTTTGCGCTCTGGGGCCTGGCCTTCAAGCCCAACACCGACGACATGCGTGAGGCGCCGGCGCGCGTCCTGATGGAAGCGCTCTGGAAGGCCGGCGCCAATGTGCAGGCCTATGATCCCGAGGCGATGCAGGAATGCCAGGCCATCTACGGACTGCGCGACGACCTGCTTCTGTGCGGCACCAAGGAGGCGGCGCTGCGCGGCGCCGATGCGCTGCTGATCGCCACGGAATGGAAGAGCTTCCGTGCGCCCTCCTTCGATGCGGTGAAGGATGCGCTGATTACGCCGGTCATCTTCGACGGCCGCAACCTCTATGACCCCAAGGTCATCGCCCGCCACGGCATCGAATATCACTCGATCGGCAGAATGGCGGCATGAGACCAGGTCCTGGCAGACGGATGCAAGACCGGTCCGCACATGGCCTGCGGGCGCTGGGACTGAGCGCGTATTTCTGTGTGGAGTTGTAGCCGATGGTGCTGGACGTAAAGCCGGGGCAAATCACCAAGGACCATTTCGATCTCGTTGCGATCGGCTCCGGCTTCGGTTCGGCCTTCTTCCTGCATGAGTTCGCCAAGCGCCGAAAGGCGCGCATTCTGGTGCTGGAGTGGGGACGCCACAACACCCATGAATGGCAGCTCGAGCAGAACGTCAACACCGACATCGAAGACGAGACGACCTACAAGACCAATTCCAACAAGCCGTGGAACTACACGATCGGACTGGGTGGCGGGACGAACTGCTGGTTCGCGCAGACGCCAAGATTTCATCCCAATGATTTCCGGCTGAAAAGCACCTACGGCATCGGCAATGACTGGCCGATCAGCTATGACGACGTCGAGCCGTTCTATTGCGACGCGGAAGACATCATGTCGATCTCCGGCGATCCCGACATGGCGGCGATGCTGCCCCGCTCGAAGCCGTTTCCGCAACCGCCGCATCGCATGTCGACACCGGACAGGATGATGAAGGCGGCGCAGCCCGGCCAGCACTTCGTCATGCCAACCGCGCGGGCGCGGCTGCCGACATCGCAACGCACCTCGTGCTGTGCCAATCTGCGTTGCTGGCTGTGTCCGGTCGACGCCAAATTCACCGTCAACAACGGCTTGATGCACGTCTTCGAGCATCCCGACGTTTCGGTCTGCCTCGGTGCGGAAGTGCGCCGGCTCGATCACGTCGGCGGCGCTGTCCGTTCGGTCACGTTCAGCCATGACGGCAAGGAATACCAGGTCAGCGGCGATCTCTTCATTCTCGGCGCCAATGCCATCCAGAGCGCGGCGATCATGCTGCGATCCGGCCTGGGCGGCGAATTCGTCGGCAGCGGCCTGCATGAATCCTACGGCTGGAATTTCGAGGTCTATCTAGACGGCGTCGACAATTTCGACGGCAGCACCATCACCACCGGCCTGAATTTCGGCCTCTATGATGGTCCTCACCGATCGGAGCATGCGGCGGCACTGGTCTATTTCGAGAACCGCTGGCAGCACGGACTGCGTGCCGAAAAAGGGCGGCTACGCCAGGCGCTGCCGCTTGTCGTGGTCACCGAGGACTTGCTCGATCCCGAGAACTTCGTCACGCTTGACGAGGATGAGAATGCCTTCGTCAGCTTCAAGGCGCCATCGGACTATGCGGTGAAGGGCATGGCGCGCGCTCTGGAGAAATTGCCTGGCCTTCTGGCGCCGCTGCCGGTCGAAAAGCTCTTCGATCGCGGCATCCGGCCGACCGAATCGCACGTCCAGGGCACGCTGAGGATGGGTACGGGCGCAGCCGATTCGGTCATCGACAGCGGCATGATCCACCACCAGCTCAGAAATCTGGTCGTCGTCGGCACCAGCACCTATCCGAGCTGCTCCTGCGCCAACCCGAGCCTGACCGCGGCAGCGCTGTCCTTGCGGGCGGCGAGCCGGATCGCGTGAAAGGAGGTATCGCATGATCGAGATTTCCCGACGCTCGGCCCTGGCCGTCATGGCTGGCGGAGTGGTTTCGACAGGGGTCGCCTACGCCGCCGTTTCCTCGTTCTCGGACGAGGATCTGGTGCGCGTCACGCTGGAAAAATACCTTGGCAAGTTGAACATCCGCATCGAGCATCTGCAGCAGTTCGTGCTGGCGTTCCGCGACAGGAATCCATGGAACTTTCCGAGCGAAAAACTGAGTGACGCCGTCACCTTGGTGGAGGAGCTCAAACTGGGGGCCGCGCGCCGCTTGCTGCCCCAGCGGAAGCGGGAAGATCTGCTGCATTTCGACCGCTGGGTCGTCGCCGAATTCCATATGCTGACGGACTACGCCTGGCGCAGTTCGCCCAACGACCCGATCCGATTTACCGGCTGGCAATCCTGTACCAATCCCTTCGCCAATCTGGAGCCGCCGAAACTTGCCTGACGTCGAAAAGAGAGGCGGCGGACTTTGCTGTTGTCTCCGAGCAAGGAATACGAGATGCGACAAGGAGCCCGATCATGAAAGTTCTCTTTGCAGGCGGCAACGGCTACCCGCCTGAGTTCAGCGGCGGCGTTCAGTCGAGCACGCATCATCTGGCCGAACAGCTGATCGAGCACGGTCATGAAGCCGCTGTGCTCGCCGCCCTGTTCGGTGATGGTGTCTTCGGCTTCAAGGCGCGCGCCAAGATGAAGCTGTTGCGGCAGCCGGCGGTTGTCGACAGCTATCCCGGCTATCCGGTGGTGCGGGCCTGGTTTCCCTGGGAAGCGGCGGGCTATGCCGTCGACAGGCTGAAACCCGATGTCGCCGTGGTCCAGTGTCACAAATCGGTTCCGATCGGCAAGGCGCTGCAGGCGGAGGGCGTGCCTCTGGTCGTTTATCTCCGCAATGTCGAGTTCCATGAATTGGGCGGCGATCTGCGCGAATTGCATTCAGCGCTTTACATCGCCAATTCGGACTTCACCGCACGTACCTACAGACAGGAGTTCGGCATCGAGGCGGTGGTAATCCCGCCCACCATCAACCCGGCGCACTACTCGACGCCAACGACGGGCCAGTTCGTCACGCTGATCAACCCTTATGAGGAAAAGGGGTTTGAACTCGCGGTGCGGATCGCCGGCGCCTGCCGCGAAATCCCATTCCTGTTCGTCGAAAGCTGGAAGCTCGACGACGATCACCGGGCGCGGATCGAACAGACGATCGCTCCCTTGGGCAATGTCGTCCTGGAGAGCCGCACCAGCGACATGAAGACGGTCTATGGCCGCACGAAGATCCTGCTTGCTCCCAGCAAGTGGGAAGAGGCGTGGGGCCGCGTCGCTTCGGAGGCCCATTGCAGCGGAATCCCGGTTGTCGGCTCGCGGCGCGGCGGTCTGCCCGAGGCTGTCGGCTCCGGTGGCGTGGTGCTGGATTACGATGCTCCGCTGGCCGATTGGGTCGCGGCCGTCAGGCGGCTGTGGAACGACAACCAGGAATATGACCGGCTTTCAAGCCTCGCCCGCAGCTTCGCCGGGCGCCCGGAACTCGATCCCGATCGCCAGTTCATCACCTTCTTCTCGATACTGGACAGGGCGATGCAGCAACGCGCGCGACAGGCGGCCTAGAGGAGTTCGCCGTGTCACGGAAACGGCGAACTCCTCTAACTCTTTGTTTTGATCAATTCCCAAGGGAAAGCGCTATGCGCTTTTCCCGGGAAAACCGTTCACACTTTTCCTGGAATTGCCCTAACGGCGCCGCCTGAGCAGGTCAGGCCGGGCGTTTGACCCGGCTTTTCAGCGTCTCGTAGCCGCGGGCGCCAAGCAGGGCGCGGGCAATGGTCTTGGCAGCGCTCTTGCGGCCCTCTTGCGACTTGATCTGCCGCAGCCTTGCCGGCAGGTTCCTGGCCGCCTGACCAAGTGCCGGCAGCGACAGCGTGTTGGGAAAGCTGACCATATGCGTTTCCACGCACAGCACCGGCTTGCCTGACAGTTCGGTGATCCTCAGCGCCTGTTCGTGCTCGCTCTCGATGAACAGGATGGCATCGGACTTGCGGTAGAAGTCGGCCTTGAAACTGCCATGCGCGCCGAGCCGTTGCCGTTCCGCCTTGCTCGGCAGATCGAGCATGATCAACTGGTCGTATTTGATCTCATGCTTGGCGAGCCATGCCTCGGTGAGCGCGCGGTATTTCTCCAGCCGGCTGGTGACCAGCCAGCCGATCCTGTGGGTCGCGACATGGAGCGGCCGCGCTTCGCTGAGGAATTTCTCATAGGCCGGGCCGTCGTCGTTTTCCGCCTCTGTCGGATCGAGGCACAGCACGCCGTCAATATCGACGCAGCATTGCGCCAGGAATTTATGATGCATGAAGTTCCACTGGAACATGCGCGGATGCGGCACGACTTCGAAGACGAGGTCGGTTTCCTGGTGCTGGGGCTCAAGGCCGAACACGGCGGCAAAGGTGAACTCCGCCTCGATGCCCGAAGCCTGGATGCGGGCGCGTGCGTCGCGCATGGCGTTGCCGCCGGCGACGCTGTCGTCGATCACCAGCACCTTGCGCATCTCGGAAACCTTGCGGTCGAGAGCGGCACGGCGCTTGGTGACGCCAGACGTATAGATCCGACCTGCCAGGAAGCTGTCGAGATCGGTCATCGGGATGTTCGCGGCAAGGCTGACCAGCGTCGCTGCCAAAACGCCGCTTCTCGGCACACCGACCACGAGGTCGATATCGCGCGGCAGCCGGTGCAGGCCCCTGACGATGGCGTCGTTCATATCGGAGATCGATCGGTAGTGCATGGTTCAGACCTGGTCCTGGAGGAGATGTCCGTAGCAGTCGAAGACGCCCAAATTATTGCGCTTCGCGCGCCGCCGCCGCAGGCAGCCTTGCCGGCAGCATCTTGAGGGCCTCGCGCAAGGCTTCGCGGCCGGAGGCGAATGCCAGTGCGATGACGATGGTGATGAGGTAGGAGAGCACGGCGCCGCTGGCCAGGGCGACGACATGCTGCTGGGGCAGCAGGGGCTTGATGAACCAGATCACGGCCAGCGCCAGATGGGCGCCAAGCACGAACGGCGTTGCCGCGCGAAGCACATGGTGCGCCTGCAGCGGCCCGCTCCTGCCGACATAAAGCCACAGGAACGGCGTCCGCAGATATTCGCTGATCGCATAGGCGATCGCCACGCCCAGCGCGCCATAGGGCAGGCCGAGCATGAAAGCCAGCACCGACGTCACGGCCGTTATGATGCCCCAGCGCATGAAATCGCCGGAGCGGCCCTGGCTGACGAAAAGCCACCCGGCCGGATTGTTGAGCGGCTGCAGCAGCCCGGCAAAGCCGAGCGCCAGGAAAATCGAGGCGCTTGCGCGCCATTGCTCGCCGAGCACGAAGGGGATCAGCACATCCGACATCGCGGTGGCGAAGGCGACGCCGGGAAGCGCCACCAGAAGGATCAGCGGCATGACGCGCAGATAGGCGCTGCGGTAGCGATCCGGCTCGTCCTTAAGCCTGGAAAGCGCCGGAACCATCACCTTCGACAGCGGGTTGGTGATCTGGCTCAACGGAAACAGAAGCAGCTTGTAGGCGCGGTCATAGAGGCCGAGTTGCGCCTCGCCCCAATATTTGCCGATCAGCACATTGTCGAGGTTGCGGGCAAAGAAATTGGCGAAGTTGAAGCCGGTGATGCCGGCGCCGAAATTGATCAGCTCGCCGATGCCGGCGACCTTGCGCGGCAGGCCCGGACGCCAGCGCGAGCTCGCCCAATAGCAGAGCGTCGGCAACACGGCACCGGTCAGCGTACCGGCAAACAGGGCCCAATAGGAGCGATCGATAAAGGTCCAGGCGATCGACACCGCAAGCCCGGCAATGGCGCTGGCGACGTCGATGACGGCCAGCCGGCCGAACTGCATGCGGCGTGTCAAGAGCGCCAGATGCTGGGCGCCCAGCCCATAGGCCATGATCTGCAGCCCGAACGCAGCCACCAGGCCCGTCACGCGCGGCTCGCCGTAGAAGGCAGCAACCAGCGGCGCCGCACCCGCAAGCACGCAAGCCAGGATAGCGCTGACGGCGACATTGATCCAGAAGAGGTAGTTCACCTCCTCATGCCGGATGCCTGATTTCTGGATCGTCGCCTGGGTCAGGCCGAAATCCTGGAACAGGGCGATAAAGGCAAGCACCGGCGCGCACATCGCCACGACACCGAAATCCTGTGGCGACAATAACCGCGACAGCACGATGACGGACAGGATCTGTGTCGCGACCCGCACCGATTGCGCCATGGCCGTGACAACCGCGCCGCGCCCAACCGATTTGCGCAAGGAGCCTTCTGGCGGATCGAATGCATTGGCTTCCAAATTCAGGATTCCTGATTTTTTACGTGGATTTCCGAGCCCGAAATCCACGACCGCCGCCGACTACAAACTACGGCAATAATTTTGCAGTGCAACAGAAAACGTCGATGTGTGCAGCAAAAATGTTGCGATGCAGCAAGAGCTGTACTAGCATTCCCTCGGGTGGGCCAACAGCGGTCGAGTGTTTATGCTGCATGTCTTGTACCTTGTGCACGACGTTTCCGACCCGGCGGTGCGCCGGCGGATCACGATGCTCAGGGCAGGTGGGGCCCAGGTCACTTTGGCCGGCTTCCGTCGCACCGCGAATCCGATTGCGGATATCGAGGGACTGCGGCCGATCGACCTCGGCGCGACGCGTGACGGGCGATTCGGCCAACGCCTCGCGGCCATCGCCAAAGCAGCCGTTTCGACAGGCTCGAAGCTTGGCGGCATGCCAAAACCGGATCTCATCATCGCGCGCAACCTGGAAATGCTGGCGCTTGCCCGCCGCGCCAGGTCAGCCTTCGGTGCATCGGTCCCGATCGTATACGAGTGCCTCGACATTCATCGGCTTGTGCTGCGCAACGATGTCCTGGGCAAGGCGCTGCGCGCCACCGAACGCTTTCTGGCCAGGGATGTGAAGCTGCTGGTGACCAGTTCTCCTGCCTTTATCGCCAATTATTTCAAGCCGTTCGGCCAGGTCGCGGCACCCATCGAGCTGGTCGAAAACAAATATTTCGAGGCCGCGACGATCTTGCCCGGCGCTCCGGAGGCTGAAGAGAGCCCGGCCGGTCCGCCATGGCGGATCGGCTGGTTCGGTGCGCTGCGCTGCCGCCGCTCGCTCGAGCTGCTGGCCGATTTCTCCCGCCGCATGGAGGGCCGCTTTGAAATCGTGCTGCGCGGACGTCCGGCTTTGTCGGAATTCCCTGACTTTCACGGCTTTGTCGAAGCCGAGCCGTGGCTGTCGTTTCTCGGGCCCTACCGCAATCCGGAAGACATGGCGGCGATCTACAACGATGTCCATTTTTCCTGGGCGATCGATTTCTTCGAAGCGGGGCAGAACTCCGAATGGCTTCTGCCCAACCGGCTCTACGAAGGCTGCCGTTTCGGCGCGGTGCCGATCTCTATGGGCAACACCGAGACCGGGCGGTTCCTCAAACAGCAGGACATCGGCGTGCTGTTGCCGCAGGCTTCGCCCGAGGCACTCGAAGCCGCGCTAGGCAAGATGGAAGAGCATCGCTTCGCCAGGCTGAAAGGGCGTGTTCTGGCGCGCAATCCGAGGACCTGGAGCTACGATCGCAGCGACTGCCGGGCGCTTGTCGAGCGGCTGCGCAGCCTGACGGCCGTGCCCGGCTCCTTTGCCGCCGAGGCATTGGCATAGGATGGCCGGGGATGGACAGAGGCAAGATGGACAGGGGTTGATGACGCAAACCGAAAGACCCTCATCCAACCTGATCGTTATTCCGTGCCTGAATGAAGCCGCCCATATCGGTGCGCTGCTCGATCAATTGCGGCCCGCGGCCGCCCGGCTTGGCGCCCGGATCATCGTCGCCGATGGCGGCAGCACCGACGGCACGCTTTCCATCGTCGAGGACGTGATTGCCAAGGACCCGCGGGTTATCCTGCTCCACAACAAGCGGCGCATCCAGAGCGCGGCGATCAATCTCGCCGTCGGTACCTTCGGCGATGGTGCCGACTATCTCATCCGCATCGATGCGCATGGCGGTTATCCCGACGATTATTGCGACCGGCTGGTCGAGGAAGCCCTGGCTACATCAGCGGATTCGGTTGTCGTTTCGATGCTGACCAGCGGCAGCGGTGCCGTGCAGAAGGCGGCCGCTGCGGCGCAGAACTCCAAGCTCGGCACCGGCGGCTCGAAGCATAGGCATCTTTCGCAGGGACAGTGGATCGATCACGGCCATCATGCACTGATGCGGATATCGGCGTTCGGCGCTGTTGGCGGCTATGACGAAACGTTCAGCCATAACGAGGACGCCGAGCTCGATTATCGCCTGCGCAAGGCCGGCTACAAGATCTGGATGAGTGGCAAGACGCAGATGGTCTACTATCCGCGCGCCTCGCTCTCAGGCCTCTATTTCCAGTATCTCGGCTACGGTCGCGGGCGTGCCAAGAATGTGCTGAAGCACCGCGTCATCCCAAAGATCCGGCAGATGGTGCCGCTGGCGGTGTTCCCGGTGGTTCTTCTTGCGGCCTTCTCCTTCGTGCATTGGATTGCGGCAGTGCCTTTGTTGCTGTGGGTGTCGGTGTGCCTGGGCTACGGACTGGTGGCGGCTATCCGCCAGCGCAAGGCTGACGTTGCGCTGGCCGGTGTCTCGGCCATGGTCATGCATCTTGGCTGGTCGGTTGGCTTCTGGCTGCAGCTTCTCGGCCTCGGCTCGCGACGCGGAGTGGCCTGATGGCAGTGTCGGCAAAGAACCGCAGCATCGACATCGGCGTCTGCACGTTCCGCCGGCCGGAGCTGGCTGACACGCTGCGCTCGCTCGACGCCATGGAGATGCCGGCGGGATTCGATATCCGCATTATCGTCGCCGACAATGACGACACCCCGACGGCCCGTGACCTGGTGGCGGCGCTGTCGCGGGAATTGACGGTGCCGATCCACTATCGGCATGCCCCGGCGCGCAACATCTCGATCGCCCGCAATGCCTGCCTCGATGCGAGCACAGCGGATTTCGTCGCCTTCATCGATGACGACGAGACGGCCACGCATCAATGGCTCGCCGAACTGGTCGTGATGGCGCAGCAAAGCGGTGTCGCCGTCGTGCTCGGCCCGGTCAGGGCGCGCTATCGCCCAGATGCGCCGGACTGGATGCGGCGCGGCGATTTCCATTCGACCTTGCCCGTCTGGGTGCGCGGCGAGATCCGCACCGGCTACACCTGCAATGTTCTGCTGCGGATGGGCTCGGATAGCCTGCGCGGCCGCCGCTTCAGCCTGGCGCGTGGCCAGACCGGCGGCGAGGACACCGAATTCTTCGATCAGATGCACAAGGCGGGCGGCCGCATCGCGTTCTCGCCCGAGGCCTGGGTCGACGAGGTGGTGCCGCGCTCAAGGGCGGCATTCGACTGGCTCGGCCGCCGCCGCTTCCGCGTCGGCCAGACGCATGGCCATCTCCTGGGCAGCAGCGCCAGCGGCATCGGCCTGGTCAAGCAGGTCGGCCTGGCCTCGGCAAAGGCCATCTATTGCTTCGCCTCGGCACTTCCGGTCGTCGTCAGTCCGGTCCGCAGGAACCGCAGCGTGCTGCGCGGCATTATGCATGTCGGTGTCGTCAGCGGCCTCGTCGGCATCCGCGAAATCCGCCTCTATGGCCAGCCGTCGCCACAGGAGGGAGGCAAGCGTGCAGTCTGACGTCAGCTCTGTCCCCGATGTTTCCTTCGTCATTGCCGCCTACAACGCCGAGGCGACCCTTGATCGGGCGATTGCCAGCGCCATCGCCCAGAAGGGTGTCAGCGTCGAAATCATCGTCGTCGACGACAAGTCGCGCGATGCTACGCTCGACGTGGCGCGGGCCTATCCAGGGGATATCGTCCGTGTCGTCGCCCTGGCCAGCAACCGCGGCCCCGGCGGCGCCAGGAATGCCGGCCTCGACGCCGCCCGAGGCAGATGGATCGCGGTTCTCGATTCCGACGACGCGGTCTTTCCCGGCCGGCTCGCGGCCATGATCGCTCGTGCCGAAAGCGCGGATGCCCAGATCGCCGTCGACAATCTGCAGGTCGTTCGCGAAGATGGCGTCATCGAGGACGCGATGTTTCCGCGGCAGTATCTGGAAGGCTTGCGCGAGATTTCGCTGGCCACCTACATCGCCGGCAACGTTGTCTTCGAATCCAAGTTCAACCTCGGCTATCTCAAGCCGATCTTCCAGCGCGAGTTCCTGAACGAAAACCGGCTTCGCTACGACGAAAAGCTGAGGATCGGCGAAGACTACGTCCTGTTTGCCGAAGCCCTGGCCAAGGGCGGCAAATGCGTGGTCGAGCCCGATATCGGCTATGTCTACCATATTCGCAGCGGCTCCATTTCGCGCGTGCTCGAGCTTCACCACGTCGAAGCGATGCGCAGGGCGGATGCCGTGTTCGCTCAAACCCATCGGATGGATGAGGCCGCGCAGGCCGCGTTTGCCCGGCGCGGCCGCAGCCTGCGCAAGGCGGCATCGTTTCTGTCACTGGTACAGCACATCAAGGCGCGGTCCCCGCTCAAGGCGATCCGGACAGCGCTCAGCGACCCGGCGGCGGTCAGGCATATGGGCATGCCGATCGCCGTGCGGTTGCGAAGAATAGCGGCACAATTTGCCGTTGGGGCGGGGAGGTGAAGATGCAGGCACATGGAGGGATTTTTCGTGGCCTGTGAATGGACTGAAGTCGATCTCCTCAGAAGGAATTTGCGATGAAGAAAATCAGGAAGGCCGTGATACCGGTGGCGGGGCTTGGAACACGGTTCCTGCCGGCGACCAAGTCGATGCCGAAGGAAATGCTTCCCGTGGTCGACAGGCCTGTCGTGCAATATGCGGTGGACGAGGCCTTCGAAGCGGGCATCGAGCACATCGTCTTCGTGACCGGTCGCAACAAGGCGGTGATCGAGGACTATTTCGACCTGCATCCGGAATTGATCGGCACCCTGGAGCAGACCGGCAAGAAGACCCAGCTGGAGGCGCTCGAAAGCATGCTGCCTGTGGCCGGTGCCACCAGCTTCATCCGCCAGCAATCGCCGCAAGGCCTCGGCCATGCCGTCTGGTGCGCGCGCGAGGTTATCGGCAACGAGCCCTTTGCCTTGCTGCTGCCGGACATGGTGTCCTTCGGCGGGCGCGGATGCCTAGCCGAAACCGTCGAGCTTTATGAGCGCACGGGCGGCAACGTGATCGCCGTCGAGCGTTGCGAACCGAGCGAGACCAACAAATACGGCATCGTTGGCCGTGGCGCCGAGATCGGTGGCGGTTTCGAGGTGACGGCCATGGTCGAGAAGCCGGCGCCGGCCAATGCGCCGTCGAACTTCTACATCAACGGCCGCTACATCCTGCAGCCCGAGATTTTCGCTCTTCTGGGCAATCAGCAGCGCGGCGCCGGCAACGAGATCCAGTTGACGGATGCCATGGTTCGTCTGTCGAAGGATCAGCCGTTCTTCGCCCAGCCTTTCCTCGGCCGCATGTTCGACTGTGGTTCCAAGGAAGGGTTCATCCAGGCCAACATCGCCTTCGCGCTGGCGCGCGATGACATGAAGGGTCCGGTTTTCGAGATGCTTCAGGAGTTCGTCCGGTCGCATGAACGCCAGGAAGAAGCCGCATAATGCCCATCTTTCGGGAGCATGGTCAGATGGCTGGCGAAGAGGGGCCGGCAGGTTCTCGCCGTCTGGCACGACGCTTGCTTCGCTTCTGGCGATGCTCCCGATCTTCGAGGCGCCTGCAAGCCAAGGCATGATCCCGGAAAGTGGGTCCCGGTTTCCGGAAAAGATCATGTTGAAACAGTGAGATAGAGCCCATTGCGACGGACCGGCTCTAGAATTGGACCGAAGATGAATTATGCCAATTTTCCTCTCGACAAGAGGATGCCATTGCCGAATTCGGACGCAGGAGACGGCGAAGACTTCATCGATATCGAGCGGCTGCTTGGCATGGCCGCACGGCAGGCCAAGGTGGTTGCCGTGTGTGCCGTCATCGGTCTCTTCCTGGGCCTGTTCTATTTGCAGACAACGCCGCCCAAATATCAGTCGGTCGCGAGCGTGCTGATCGACGAAGGCTTGAACAAGATTGTCGACGATATCTCGGCGGCGTCGACAACCATGCAGACCGATTCCGCCATCCTGAGCCAGATCGAGATCCTGACCTCGACGCGGCTTGCCGCCGTGGTCGTCGACAAGCTGAAGCTCGACCAGAACGACACGTTCATGAATCCGCCCCAGTCGGCGCTTGCCCAAGGCATAGGCCTTATCCGCAGCGTGATTCAGTATGTCCGCCCCAGCCCTTCCCTTCCGGGTGGCGCCGACTTCAGCAAGCTCGACCCCGCCGCCCGCGATGCGCTGATCGCCACGTCGCGCCGCGACTACGCTATCCTCAAGCTGCAGAACGAGATCCGGGCGGAACGCGTCGGCCGAAGCTACGTCATCGCGCTCGGCTATCAGGCGACGGATCCGGCCTTGGCAAACGCCATCACCAAGGCCTATGCCGATGCCTATCTCGCCGATCAGCTCGATGCGAGCTTCGATGCCACCGAGCGGGCTGCGGTGTGGCTGCAGGGCCGGTTGACGGAGCTGCGCCAGAGTTCGCAGGCAGCTTCGCTCGCGGTTGAGAAATTCAGGGCCGAACATGGGCTGGCCGCCAACAGCGATGGCCAGCTGATGAGCGACAAGCAGCTTTCCGACCTCAACGCCCAGCTTATCGTGGCGCAGGCCGACACCGCACGCGCCAGCGCCCGCTACCAGCAGTACAAGGCCATTGTCGACAGCGGCTCCGAAAACGCCTTCAAGGATGCCGCCATATCGAGCGACCAGCCAAGCAGTTCGGTCATATCGGCGCTCAAGACCCGCTACCTCACAGTGGCCAAGCGGCTGCAGGACGTCGAGGCGAATTTCGGCCCCGAGCACCCGCAGGCGGTGGCTCTCTCCAAGGAGAAGGCCGACATATCGACGCAGATTTTCGGCGAGCTGAAGCAGCTGACCGAAAGCTATCGCAACGAGTATGAGGTGGCGCAGGCACGCGAGACCGCGCTCAGGGCCAACGTCGCGGCCGCGCAAGGCAAGAGTTCCGTCGACAACCAGACGCAAGTCAAGCTGCGTGAACTCGATCAGCAGGCGACGGCGCTCACCACGCTCTATCAGACATTCCTGGGTCGTTACGAGGAAGCCGCGCAGCAGCAATCCTTCCCGGTCGGCAAAATCCGCATCATCTCGGACGCCTCGATGCCGTTTGCCGCGTCAAGCCCGCGCACCATCGTCGTGCTCGGACTTTCGCTGGTGCTTGGCCTGCTGATGGGCGCCGGCTTTGGTGGGCTGAACGAGTTCAACGAACGCTTCTTCAGGACCGGCGAGGACGTGCGCGACCGCGTCAACCTGAAATTCCTCGGCTATCTGCCGACGATCGGCGGCAAGCTCGGCAAGGAAGAAAAGCCGGGCGATACCCAGGTGGACGCCAAGACCACTCAATCGCTGTCGGCGGCCGAAAGGCGGGCGCGCATGCGGGTCAGCATCGATTCTCCAGCCTCGATGTTCTCCGAAACGCTGCGCAGCGCCAAGATCGCCTTCGACGTCGTGATGGAAGGGCAAGGCAGCCGCGTCATCGGCATTATCTCGGTGCTTCCCGGCGAGGGCAAGTCGACGGTCGCGGCAAATCTCGCGGGCTTGCTTGCCGCCAATGGCGCCAAGACGCTGCTGATCGACGGCGACTTGCGCAATCCCGGCCTCAGCCGGGGCCTTGGCATGGAAGCCGAGCAGGGTTTGATGGAAGCGGTTGTCAGCGGCCAGACTTGGCAGTCTGTCGGCAAGATCGACAGGCAGACGAAGCTGGCGATCATCCCGGCGGTGCTGCGCGGTCACTTCTCGCATACCAGCGAACTTCTCTCCTCGGCCGGCATGCGGCGCTTCATCGAGAACGCCAAGGAGACGTTCGAATACATCGTCGTCGATCTGCCGCCGCTCGGACCGGTGGTCGACGCCAAGGCCTTCGCCCCCTTGGTCGACGGGTTTGTCCTGGTCACCGAGTGGGGGCGCACGCCTCGCGCGATGGTCAGGTCGATGCTGGAATCCGAACCCTATGTCGCCAACAAGATCGTCGGCGCGGTGCTGAACAAGGTCGATTTGAAGAAACTGGCCAAATACGGATCGTTCGGTGGCTCGGAAAAGTTCTTCGATAAATATTCGAGCTACTATCTGGAAAAGTCGGAAGTGCGCGGCAAGGCGCCGGTCTGACATCGGTCATTGCGCGCGTGGGGCCACTTTGAGGTGTATCGATCTTCAGGTCAGCACACCTGAACATCGATGCGTCAGGAGAAGATCAGCCTGCCTTGCTTGTCGGCGATCCTGACGGCGGTCAGGCGTCCGCTCTGGAAGGCGGCTGTGTCGATGCCGAGCCGGCGCCCTTCGAGCTTCGGGACATCCACCGGCGTATGCCCGTGCACCACCCAGCGGTCGAGCAGGTGTGTTGCCTCGAAGAAGTCCGAACGGATGGTAATTAGGTCGTGGTCGGTTTGCGCCGCAAGGTCGACGCCGGGCCTGATGCCGGCGTGGACGAACACGAACTTCCGCGAGCGGACCATGATCGGCAGCCCGCGTAGGAAGCTGACGTGATCCTCTGGAATGATCTCCCTTATGCGCCTGTCGATCTGCGCGCTGCTCCCGTAGAGGCTGGTGAGGCGCGCCGGATCGATGCCGTAGGAAAACAGGGTTTGCAGGCCGCCCGTCGCCAGCCAGGGCTCGCGCGACAAATGTCCGTCGAGATAGTTCAGCATGGCCACTTCGTGGTTGCCCGCAAGACAAATGCGCTGAAACCCTTTCGGCGCCGGCGCCAGAAGGTGATCGAGCACCCGCGCCGACTGGAGCCCCCGGTCGATGTAGTCGCCAAGCATGACGATGATCTTGCGGCTCTGGAAGCGCAGCGAATCGAGCAGGATGTTCTGCTCCAGGGCGCGGAGTTCCTTGTAGCAGCCATGCACGTCGCCGATCGCGTAGACAACGGCATCCTGCATGTCGATATCCAGGCGCGGACGCGCCGCGATGCGGGGTTTTCGCTGGAACAGGGTCACGTGCGGCGTCTCGAGGCGAACTCTCATGCGGAAGGCATAAGCGCCTGATATCTTGCCCGAAACGGAGAATTCCGCAATCGTGGAAAATGCAACCACGCCGGGTTGGGACCGCCAATGCATGTCGCCCAAAAATGAGCTCGGTTTTGGAAGAACGGCCTGTGTGGAAACAAAGCCTGAATCCGCTCAGGCGCGACATGCTTTACGTCGGCCGTTGGGCCGGTAATGCCGGATCGTCGTCAGGCTGCCTTGAGCCGATAACGGAAAACGGTGTGGTCGAGCAGCAGCCGGATGCGTGGTTCGGCCTCGATCGCCACCAGCCAGCTTGCCGCGATCATCGTCGCGCCGACGACCGCCATCGAGAACAGATGTGGCAGACCGGCGCGGACCAGGATGCCGAGCAGGGCCGCGCCGACGACATCGTGCAGCAGGTAGAGCGGATAGGTCATCAGGCCGATCCGGCGCCAGCCGCTCCACGAAAGGTCGAGCCGCAGCGACCATGCCATCAGCGCGATGCCGATGAGGAAGATGAGGATCGGCGGCGCGAACGGCATATCCCGCCCGACCTTCAGGATATGAACGTCGACCGAACTAGCGATCTGCAGCACACCACCGGCCAGGAACAGGGCGCAGAAGGCAAGTCGGGCGCCTGTCACCGCCTTGAAGCGCATCAGCCACAGCATGACGCCGGTGGCGAAGAAAACGCCGTGATGCACCAGAAGCAGGGCGAGCGTGCGTGTTTCGGCAAGATCGGCCCAGCCGAGCGGGTAATACAGGCACCAAAACAGCGTGCTGACCAAGCCGATGGCGACGGCCACAATCTCCATCAGATGGAAGCGGCCAAGGCTGAGTAAGATCCAGACGATAGCATAGAAGGCGATCTCGATGCCCAGCGTCCAGTAGACGCTGTCCACCCAAGGCGCGTACGGAACGAACAGGCCGGTGCGTAGGAGCCTGATAACGGCATCGGTCGGCCAACTGAGGCCGACAAGCAGCAGCACCACCGCCGTGACCGGTGCGCAGATCCAAACCGCCGGCGCCAGCCGTTTCACCCTTGCTTCGAAAAACTGTAGGGGTGTCGACCTTTCGGCGCTGAAGGCGATGACGAAACCGCTGATGACGAAGAAGATCTGGACGCCGACCCAGCCGGATTCGACCCAGGCGCCTATTGCCGGCTGCGGGGGAACGCCGCCCGTCGCGCGCGCCGAAACACCGTCCGGATACGCCCACACCCAGAAGCCATAGTGGTAAACCATGACCATGAGGGCGGCGAGAAAGCGCAGGATGTCGACGCCGCCAAATGTAATCTTCTTTTGAGCCATGCGACCTGTGTCGATGGCCCCCCGCAAGCACTGTAGGGCGCATTGCTGCGTTGCACAATAAAAGATTGCTCGTCGATCCGAAAAGCGGCCTCGACAAGCCAAAGCCTTCAGCCGCTCAAAGGCCGATCCCACGGTCCTTCAGGGCCTTGGTGATCTCCTCGAGGATGATCGGATCGTCGATCGTCGCCGGCATGGTCCATTCTTCCTTGTCGGCGATCTTCTGCATGGTGCCGCGCAGGATCTTGCCCGAACGCGTCTTGGGCAGGCGCTTGATCGTCACCACCGTCTTGAAGGCGGCTACCGGGCCGATGCGTTCGCGCACCAGGCCGACCACCTCGTTCTCGATGGAGCCGACATCGCGGGTTACACCTGCGTTCAACACCACGAAGCCCAGCGGAACCTGGCCCTTCATGGCGTCGGCAATGCCGATGACCGCGCATTCGGCGACATCGGGATGGGCCGAAAGCACCTCTTCCATGGCGCCGGTGGAGAGCCGGTGGCCGGCGACATTGATGATGTCGTCGGTGCGGGCCATGACGTAGAGATAGCCGTCGTCGTCGACCATACCGGCATCCGCCGTCTTGTAGAAGCCGGGGAACTCGTCGAGATAGGCTTGGCGGAACCGTGCGTCGGCATGCCACAGCGTCGGCAGGCAGCCGGCCGGCAGCGGCAGTTTGACCACCACATTGCCCAGTGTGCCGCGAGGCACCTGATGGCCAGCATCGTCGAGCACGCGGATGTCGTAGCCGGGCATCGGCACGCCGGGCGAGCCGTATTTCACCGGCAACAGGCCAAGGCCGGCGGGATTGATCGTCATCGGCGAGCCGGTCTCGGTTTGCCACCAATGGTCGACCACAGGCACACCTAGCTTCTGCTCCGCCCATTTGATGGTTTCCGGGTCGGCGCGCTCGCCGGCAAGAAACAGCGTGCGGAATTTCGAGAGGTCGTGTTTGGCAATGAACTCGCCCTTCGGGTCCTGCCCCTTGATGGCGCGGAATGCGGTCGGCGCGGTGAACAGCGCGACCACGCCATGCTCCGCTATCACCCGCCAGTAGGTGCCGGCATCGGGCGTGCCGACAGGCTTGCCCTCGAACAGGATGCTGGTGCAGCCATGCAGCAGCGGTCCGTAGACGATGTAGGAATGGCCGACCACCCAGCCGACATCGGACGCCGCCCAGAACACCTCGCCCGGCTTGACGCCGAACTCGTTTTCCATCGTCCATTTCAGCGCGACCATGTGGCCGCCATTGTCGCGCACGATGCCCTTGGGCTGGCCGGTCGTGCCCGATGTGTAGATGATGTAGAGCGGATCGGTGGCCAGCACCGGCACGCAATCGACATTGGCGCCCGCTGCCCGTTCGCGGGCGACCGCATCGGCATAGTCGATGTCGAAATGCTCCTTCATCTCGCAGCGCAACTGGTCGCGCTGCAGGATCAGGCAGGCGTCCGGCTTATGGCGGGAGATCTCTATCGCCTTGTCGAGCAACGGCTTGTAGGCAACGACGCGGCCCGGCTCCAGGCCGCAGGATGCCGAAATGATCAGCTTCGGCCTGGCATCGTCGATGCGGGTGGCAAGCTCATGCGAGGCAAAGCCGCCGAAGACCACCGAATGCACCGCGCCGATGCGGGCGCAGGCGAGCATGGCGATGGCCGCCTCGGCCACCATCGGCATGTAGATGATGACGCGGTCGCCCTTGCCGATGCCGCGATTCTTCAGCACAGAGGTGAGTGCAACTACCTCGCGCTTCAGCTCGGCATAGGTGAACTTCCTGACCATTCCTGTGATGGCGCTGTCATGGATCAGCGCGATCTGATCGGCGCGCCCGCCCGCGACATGGCGGTCGATGGCGTTGTAGCAGGTGTTGCAGGTGGCGCCGGTGAACCAGCGGCCATAGACGCCGGCCGCGGCGTCGAACACCTTGTCCCAGGGCGAATACCAGTCGATGCCGCTAGCCGCGTCCGCCCAGAAGCGCTCCGGGTCGCGCTTCCAGCCTTCATAGACCTCGTGATAGCGTGAAGCCATCCGTACCTCCCCGGGAAATGTTTTCTTCCTTCCAGATAGCGCGCTCTAACCTTGGCCGCAAATCCACGCCATTGTGGCGACGGCATCGACCTGGCGCTTGGGGGCAAGCAGCTATGAATTGCGAGACAGGATTGGGGTTGGTGATGTTTGCTGCTGTGCGGTTCATCGGGCGCTTTGCGCAATCATCGGTCACGGGCGCCCTACTTGCTATGTCCACCGGAACCGCTGAAGCCGGCGATGCCGCGGCACGGCACATCATCGGCTTTTCGCCGGATGGCGCTTATTTCGCCTTCGAGCAATATGGAACGCTCGACGCCGGTGTCTCGGACTCCGGCTGGTCGCAGATCGACATCATCGATACCCGTACGGATCAGGTGGTTGGCGGCAAGCCGATCCTCGTCGTCGACGAGACGGAGGAAGCGACACTGACCCTGGAGCAGGCGAGGGCGCAGGCCGCCGCTCAGGCAGCGCCCGTTCTCGCCCAATATGCGATCACATCTGTGGCCGAGCAGGCCGCTTCCGACAAGTTTACCTTCCCGGGCGAAATGGTTGCCTACAACGACATCTCCCGCCTCGAACAGGTGTCGCGGAAATGGCTGGCGCCGCTCCATGGCGAAACAGGCATTTCGACCATCCAGCTCGACGAAATCCTGGCGGCCAGCGCGACCGATTGTTCGGCGAGTTTCGATGCGACGCAGCAAGGCGACCAGGCACTTCAAGGGGAAAAGCCACTTCAAGGTGAGAAGGCAGGCAAGGCGCTCGGCTTCCGGCTGACGCTCCAAGGCCAGGATGGCAAGCCGATCAAGATCCTGCACGAGGACAAGACCGTGCCGGGCTCAAGAAACTGCCCGACCTCCTACAGCCTGTCGGAATCCTACCAATTCACCCCGGCCGGCAAGCCGGCGGTGATCGTCGTGCTGGTCCAGCGTTTCAGCCAGGGTTTCGAGGGGCGCGATCGTCGCTTCCTCGCGGTGACCGGGCAGCCACGCTGAGAGGTTGCGCCCAGGCGCCGGCAGCCGCTGTGTCTGAAGGTTGTTTCTAGATCGGCAGGGCCACAAGCATGAAGCCAATGCCGCCAGCGATCAAAATGGCTGTAGCCAGCGCTTTTCTGTGACGTTCGAAGCTCGTCGGAGCTCGCTCCCAATTGTAACGCATACGCTATCTCCCCAATACCCGGACAGGTTTTATCTTACTTAGGGGAAGAAATGCAACGTCCGCTGCCGGCCGGCCCGCTGCTTGTCACATTTCACCGATGACTATTTCTGGGACGAATGCGGCCGGGAAGACGCAACCGAGCAGGTTCTAACGCGACTGGGGCGGAGAATCTGTCAGCAAAGCCGTTGGTCCGGTGCACTGGGCTCCCATGATCGGCTGATAGACAGCGCTCCACCTCCGCGCTATCTGATTTCCGGGATGAGCGTGGCTTGGAGGGGCGTGGTGGAAATAGTCTCTGGAACCGTTCTGCGGCTAGCCGAGGATGCCTCCGTGCAGCATGTGGGCGATGGCGCAGTCGTGCTTTTGGCGCGCAGCGGCCAGCTTTATACATGCAACGGCACGACCGAAGCCTTTCTCGACAAGGTGGACGGCGCGCGCAACCTCGACCAGATCGTCGACCTGCTTTGCGAGGAGTTCGAGGTTGACAAGGGGACGCTCGATCAGGACATGGCGGCACTGGCCACGGATCTGATCTCTGAAGGTATCCTCGCCGCGCCAGGTGCTTGATGGCTGACGGCCCGCTCCTGCGCGCTCTGTTTCGCTGCCATCTCTGGGCAAGCGCGCGGCTGATGCCGGTCCTTGTCACCAACCGGAGCTTCGAGGAGGTGCTCAAATGGGCGCCGCTCGCCTCGTCGACGCCCTATCGCGGTCTGCCGTCCGCCTACATCGTCGCGAGTGTCAACCGCGCCGTCCGCCATCCCTGGCTGATGCGTGACCGCAGGTGCCTGAGGGAGGGTCTGCTAGGTCATCGTTTCCTGCGCCTAGCCGGTTTCGATCCGGACCTGCGCTTCGGCGTCGATCCGCAGTCGATGCAAGCGCAGCGCCTGGCAGCGCATTGCTGGGTCTGCCTCGATGGCAGGCCGGTGGTCAGCGACAAGCTTCCCGGCATGGTCGAAATCTATCGTCATCATGCCGATGCCGTAAAGGCGCGCCCCGCTTGACCAGACCTTCAGCCTGCTATGGCCTCAACGGCCTGATCCTTGGCATATCGGCCGAGCGCCCCGAGCTGTGGCAGGATTTCGACCGGATGCTGGGCAGCCTGCGTATCGCGGAACCCGTCGAGCCGGACTTTCGTCTCGAGATCGCCGAGACAGTCACCTTGGACGAGGCACCCAACGGATCCCTCGTCTTCGATGGCGAGGTGCCGGAGGATGGTCACTGCCGGATGATCGAGGATGGTGGTATCATCCATCTGGTCTTTCCCGAGCGTCAGACCGTTGCCATCAATGGCGTGGCGGGCTGGGCCGAACTCCGGATCCGCCCTGGCGCGAAAGCCGCGTGGACACCGGCAATGCTGGTGCTCGACGCCGCGCTCGACGCCGGTGGCCAGCATATGCTGCACACTGCCGGCTTGACGTTGCCGGACAGCGATGCGGTGGTGCTGATCCATGCTCCGAGCGGCACCGGCAAGACCACGACGTCGCTCGCGCTGGCAACACAGGGCTTTGGCCTCTGCTCCGACGACGCCATGATCCTGAATGTCGCTTCTGGCAAGGTCGTCGCCTGGGGCTTGCCGCGCGCCGTAAAAATCCACCAGAAGACTGCCGAAATGATCCCGCAGGTGGCGCGATGCCTTGGCCAGACGTGGGATCGCAACAGCGAACAGCCCGTCCCGCTTGAAAGGCTGAGTGGGATCGTTCGGGTCGAAAACGCGACCGCCCGGCCGGTGGCGGCCCTCCTGCACCTGGCGCGTTCCGCCGACAGCCAGACCCGGCTCGTCGCCATGGCCGGGACCGACGCAATGGTGGCGCTGGCAGTGGACAATGTCCGCACGGGCATGACCGGGCTGCTGCCCATGCAGAAGCGCCGGCTGGCGACCATCGGCGGGCTGGTCAATGCGGTGCCGACCTTCCGGCTGGAGGTGGGCGCGCGCCCGGCTGACGCTGCGGCGCTGATCAGCGCCACCCTGGATTGACGTCAAGTCAGGCTACTTGCGGCCTGGCCTTGGCCAATCTCTGGATCCACCGGAAGGCGTCGCGGCGCAGGCGCGAGCCCAGTCTGTCCCTGGAATTGACGCCGAGCAGCGTATTCGTGGTGATCAACCGCTTGGCCAGCCGTATCGAGAGATCGGGCTTGATCCGGGCGGCGAGTTCAAGCGCTCGGCTCTCCTTGAACAATTGGCCCGTCACATCGAGCACAACAGCCAGTTCGAGTTCGATGCCGGTCATGCGGGCAGCATCGAACAGGCATGTTTCCGCTTCCGGCGACTGCAGCGCCCGCACCCCTTGCAGCACGTCGACGCAAAGCTGCAGCCGGTGGAATTTGTGGCCGCCGGCGGCGTGAACGATGGCGATCGTCAGAAGAGCCGCCGGCGTGTCGGTCGCGTCGCCGTCAATGGCGCGCAATTCTGGGAAACCCAGCGACAGGCGCCGCCGCATGCCGGTGTCATGCACGAGGTCGCCATGCAGTTCGACCAGCAGGCTGGAATTCTCCTTTTCGAGCCATTTGAATTCCTGCAATTCGTAGGATTCGGCCTCGTTGCTGCCAAGCTCGAAGCCGCATGCCGCGATCACCCGGTTTGCCCTGGCCAGATTGGCGGGTTCGACGAGGATGTCGATATCGGTGAACGGCCTGTCGGCGACGTTGCGGTAGAGCTTTCGCGCGAAGGCCGGCCCCTTGACGATCCGCGCCGGAATATTGTCCGCCGCCAGTCCCTTCATGATGCGGTCGCCATGATACTTCAACAGCATCGACTGGCCGGTGGCGATCGTCGCTTTCTGGCGCAGGTCCTCCAGTTTGTCTCCCAACTCCTGATCCGATGGCAGTTGCGCGTCGCCGCTGAGCTTGCGCAGCATGATCGGCAGGACGCCATGGAATTCGGCGTTGTCGAGCAGCGACATCAGCGTCTTTGCCGACAAATTATCGACGTCGACAGTCGGCGCTTCCGGATCTGCGTAGCGCAGCAGCAGCTTTTCTTCGGCAGGGGTAAGCGGTGGCAGCATCAACCCGGACAATGTTGCGATTGAAGGGAAAGATGTTGCAGAAAAGCAGGGTGGAAGCCAGCTTTACATACCCCAGCGCAGCGCTGCCGTGTGTACCGGCGCATCCCAAAATCCGGTCGTCTCGTCGTCGAGCATGGTCAGCGTGATCGAGCAGCCGGCCATGTCGAGCGAAGTGACGTAGCAGCCGACCAGCGAACGGGCCACCGTCACGCCACGCTTCTCGAAGATCAGCCGTGCGCTGTTGTACATCAGATAGAGTTCCATCAGCGGCGTGCCGCCGAAGCCGTTGACGAACAGCAGCGCCGGGCCTTTCGCCTTGTCGCCGAGATCGCCCAGGATCGCGGCACAAATCTCCTGCGCGATCGCATCGGCGCTTTTCAACGTGTCGCGCCGGCGGCCGGGCTCGCCATGGATGCCGACGCCGAATTCCATCTCGCCGTCGCCGATGCCGAAAGTCGGCTTGCCCGCCGCCGGCACCGTGCAACTGGTCAGCGCCACGCCCATCGAGCGGGTTGCCGTGTTGACGCGGTCGCCCAGCGCCTTCAACGGCGCCAGCGCCAGGCCATGTTCGGCCGCCGCGCCGACGATCTTTTCCACCACCAGCGTGCCGGCGACGCCACGCCGGCCCGTCGTATAAGAAGAATTCTCGACGGCGACATCGTCATTGGTCACGATCTGCTGGACGCCGTCCGACATCTCGGCCGCCATGTCGAAGTTCATCACGTCGCCCTCATAGTTCTTGACGATGAACAGGCAGCCGGCGCCGGTGTCGACGGCTTGCGCCGCCGCCAGCATCTGGTCCGGTGTCGGCGAGGTGAACACCTGGCCGGGGCAGGCGGCGTCCAGCATGCCGTGACCGACAAAGCCGCCATGCAGCGGCTCGTGGCCGGAGCCGCCGCCCGAGATCAGCGCCACCTTGCCCGGCCGCAAGGTCTTGCGCCGGATGAATTTGTGCGCGTCGCCAAGCACCAGGATGTCGGCATGGGCGGCCACGAATCCGTCGAGGCTCTCGGTCAGCACCGTGTCCACCGAGTTCATGAACTTCTTCACGATCGTCTCCTCCGGAAATAGGCCTTCCAAACAATTCCAGGAAAAGTGTGTCGCGTTTTTTCCGGAATTGCGTAAAACAAAGCGTTCGATCAGCTACCCTTGCCAGTGATGCTGGTGATCTTCTGGATGAAGTCGTTTACCGCTTTGTCGAGCGCGGCGTTCTGCTTGTCGTCGCCGAAATCCGGCACGATCAGCGAGACATGCCGCGTCTTGCGCATGCCTGATGCGATCGAAATTTTTCCCGGATGCGCCTGATGGTAGGCGGCGAGAAACTGGTCACGCTCGGCCGGGCTGAAATGGCACACCGAAAAGATAGCCGGCAAATGTTTTGACGGAATCGGGATCGAATAGGCCGGGCTGGAAATCTGCGTGACGAAGCTGCGGTGCTTGCCAAGCGCATCGGCAAGGCGCTGGCGCATGCCGGATGGGCGCTGGTCGATGACGTGCGACAGGATCGTCTTGTAGGCGCGGATCGCCTCCTCGGAGCCAGGTTCGGGTTTGATGTCGACCATGCCAGCCGCGCCTAGACAGAAACGTCCGCGATGGCTGCCTTGGCCATGGCGAGTTGCGCCGGAGCGACGGAAAGATCGCGCAGGCCGGCCTCGAGCAGTGACGGTATCGAGGCGGGATCGCCGCCGGCATCGCCGCACAGGCTGACCGGTATTTTTTCTCGTTCGCCAAACGCGGTCACGGCAGCGATCAGCCGCAGCACGGCTGGATGACGGACCGAATTGAGATGGGCCACGGCAGCGTTGTCGCGGGCGGCCGCCATGACATATTGGGTGAGGTCGTTGGAACCGATCGAGAAGAAGGCGGCCTCTGTAAAGGCTTCCGGCACGATCGCCACCGAAGGCACCTCGACCATGATGCCGAGCGGCGGCATCTTGTTCGCGATACCGCGCGCGGCAAGTGCTGCCTGTTCCTCGGCGAACATCGCCGCAGCCTGTCGGTATTCCTCCACAATGGCGATCATCGGGAACATCACTTTCAGACTGCCATGCACGGCGGCGCGCAGCAGCGCACGGATCTGTACACGAAACACCTCCGGTCTTGCCAGCGACAGCCTGATTCCGCGTTGGCCGAGGAACGGATTGCTCTCGTCGACCGTGAAGCCTGGCACCGGCTTGTCGCCGCCGGCATCGACGGTGCGGATCGTCACCGGCTTGTCGCCGGCCCACTCCAGCACCTTGCGGTAGGCGCGATACTGCGTCTCCTCATCCGGCAGCGACTTGCCGAACAGGAATTCGGTGCGCATCAGGCCGACACCGTCGCAGGTGGCGATGTCGATGCCGTCGACTTCGGACGGGTCGGCGATGTTGACCTGCACGCGTACCGGCGTGCCGGTCCTGGTCGCCGCCGGCCGCGCCAGGAAAGTCCCGGCTTGGTCGCGGCGCACCGTGAACGACGAAGACAATTGGCGGAAGGCGTCGATTTCAGCCTTGGACGGCAACAGCACGATGCCGCCATGTTCGGCATCGAGCAGTACAATGCCGGCAAAGTGAGCCGGCAAAGCACCAAGCCCGACTATCATGGGCACGCCGCGCGAGCGCGCCAGCATGGCGACGTGGCTGGCTGTGCTGCCCGCCTTCAGCGCGATGCCGCCGCCGCTGCTCCAGTCGGTTTCGAGAAAGCGCGTCGGCGCGATGTCCTCGCCGTAGAGAATGGCGCCGGCTGGAACCTGGACGTCACCAGCCTCGGTCAGTGCCCGCAGCACCTGATCCCTGATGTCGCGTATGTCGGCGGCACGTGCGCGAAAGTAATCCTGGTCGGAAGCATCGTAGCCGGCGATTTCGGCGTCGAGCGCCTGCCGCCATGCCTGATCGGCCGGCTGGCCGGCGTGGATAGCGGCAAAGGCCAGGCTGCTCAGCGCATCATCTTCCAGCATGGCGATCTGGAACTCGAGGATGTCGGCGGCGTCGCCTTCAGCCGCGTCTATCAATGCGGTGAGGCGGCCCGCCGCGATGGCGATTGCGGTTTCGAGCGCCGCCTTCTCGTCGTCGGCCGTTTCTTTGCCGACATAGGAGCCGACAGTCTGGTCGAGATCGAACAGCGGCCCTTCGGCATAGCCGGCCGAGGCCGAAATGCCTTGCAGCCTAAGCGGTTCGGACATGGTCCGTGCCTTCGTCGAAATCGCGGCGCACCAGCTCGACCAGCGCATCGACGGCATCATCGGCGCCGTCGCCGCTGGCCCTGATATGCAGCAGCGTGCCTTTCGGCGCCTTGGCCGCCATCACCTTGACGATGCTCTTGGCGTCGAACCATGGCCCGTTGGCGGCCAGCGCTATTTCCACCTCGGCGGCGAAAGTCTTGGCCAGCTTGGTGAACTTCACCGAAGGACGCGCGTGCAGGCCCACCTCGTGGGTGACGACAACGGTCGCTTCGGCGGATGCGGACATGTCTTCAAGCTTCCCGTTCACTCACGACGGCGACAATTCGTGCGCCGTCGCCACCACTTCCCTGAGCGAGGCGCCGCCTGAGGCCTCGGTCGCCGCCATCACCGCGCCTTCGACGATCGGGGCGTTGCAGACGATGATCTTGTGCGAGCGTGGCTCGCCGATCATCTCCACCGCCATTTCCGAGTTGGTCTCGGCACCGCCGAGATCGACCAGAATGGCGACACCGGCTTCCGACCAGGCCTTGTCGATGGCGCCCATGATCGCCTCGACATTGGTGCCGAGCCCGCCATGGCCGTTTCCGCCGCACCATGCAAGCGGCACTTCGTCGCCCACCATCTGGCGCACCATGTCGGCCGTGCCCTCGGCAACCAGCGGCGAATGCGAAACGATGACGATGCCGACATTGCTCATGGCTGACCTTCCAACGTTTCGACGATCGTGCGCACCAGAAGCGCGGTCGAACGTGCACCGGCATCCATGTGGCCGATCGAGCGGTCGCCAAGGAACGAGGCGCGGCCACGCAAGGCTTTCATAGGCACGGTCGCCTCGGCCGCCGCGTCGGCGATATCGGCGATTTCAAGAGCTGTCTTTCCCTGCAGCAGCGCGTCATGCACCGGCTGCAGCACGTCGAGCAGGGTTTTTTGTCCGATCTGCGATTTGCCCCGCGCGGCCACCGCTTCGATCGCCTTGCCGAACGCTGCCGTCAGATTGGCGCGATTAGGCGCCGCTGAAATCTCCTTGCCGAGCGCCAGGAACAGGGTGCCGAATAGCGGGCCGGAGGCGCCGCCGACCGTCATCACCAGCTTGGTGCCGATCGCCTTCAGGGCATCGGGCAGCGGTTTGGCCGAAAATGCTTCGGCTTCGGCGCGCACGGCCTCGAAGCCGCGCTTCATGTTCAGCCCGTGGTCGCCGTCGCCGATCGCCTGGTCGAGCGCCGTCAACTCCTCGGCGTGAGCGGCAATGGTATCCGCAGCGGCCGCGATCAGCCGGGCAAGGTTCAATGCCGCCATGTCACCCGCATTCCCGGTTTCCATGCCGCCCGCAGTATCGAAAGAACGCTCATTCGACAACTGGAGCATGAATCAGGCCGCTTCGTGGAGCGCGGCCGCCGCCGCGAAAACCTCGGCCACTGCATAGGCGCCGGGGTCGGCCACGCCTTGCAGCTTGCTGCCGACATAGGCGGACCGCCCGGATTTTGCCCTGTCCATGGCAGCGGTGGCCTCGGCACCATGGCGAGCCGCGATAGCCGCTTCGTCCAGGCTCTTGGCATCGAGCGCTCTGAGGGCAGGCTCCAGGGCATCGACCATTGTACGATCCCCCATCCTTGCGCCGCCATAAAAGGTCATCCGCTCAAGGCCGGCAAGCAGCGCCTTGGCCAAGCTCGCGCCGCTATCCAGAGCCTGCGCCGCCGCCGTGAAGAAGATCGACAGCAGCACGCCGCTGGAGCCGCCCATCGAGGCGCTCAGAATGTCGCCCATCGCGCCAAGGGTCGCCGCCGGCTCGGCAAGCGGCAGCGCATCAAGCCGCTCGAGGATGCTGCGCGCGCCGGTCGCCACCGTCGAGCCCGTGTCGCCGTCGCCCGCCTTGGCGTCGAGCCCGTTCAACGTGGTTTCCAGCGCGATCAGTCGTTCGCAGATGGTGACGAGAAGAGAGCGGGTCCGTGCATCCTGGCTGGGCTTGCGTGCCGCGCTCTGTCCGGCCGCTTTCGCCATCGGCACCACGGCAGGCGGCACAACCGGCTTTGCCGGCATCCAGGCGTGCGGACCGACCGGCGCCTGCAAGGCCGTCTCGCGCGCGGGGTCGAGCCGGATCAGCGACAGCGAGAAGCCGTTCATGTTGAGCGCCGTCATCAGCGGGCCCGGGCCGATCGCCAGCTTGATGGTTTTGGCCAGCGGCGAGGCAAGCACTGCGTTGGCGATAACGGACATTTCGAGCGGCGGCACCGAACCGAGATTATTGATCAGCAAGGCGTGGCCGGCCTTGGGATCAAGCCGTGCCGCTAGGCGCGCCGCCATGATCGCCACCAGCCTGTCGGCGCTCTGCACCGCAATCCGCTCGACGCCCGGCTCGCCATGGATGCCGAGGCCGAGCTCGCCATCGTTCTCGCCGAACCTGTCTTCGTGCGGCTGGCCGGGAATCGAGCAGGACGACAGCGACATGCCGAGCGAAACAACGTCCTTCGCTGCCGCTCGCGCGACAGCCGCTATATCGGCAAGATCGTGCCCGGTCTCCGACAGGTGGCCTGATATCTTGTGGACGAACAAGGTGCCGGCAACGCCGCGCGGCTGGGCAATGTCGGGCAGCGCGATGTCGTCGGCGACGATCACCATCTCGACGGCAAAACCCTCGGCGCGCGCCTTCTCTGCCGCGAGGCCGAAATTGAGACGGTCGCCGGTGTAGTTCTTGACGATCAGCAGGCAGCCGGCCGAACCGGTGACCGCGCGAATCGCTGCCAGCACCGCCTCGACGCTTGGCGAGGCAAAGATCTCGCCCGAAACCGCCGCCGTCAGCATGCCCTTGCCGACGAAGCCGGCATGGGACGGTTCGTGCCCGGCCCCGCCGCCGGAGACGACGCTGACTTTCGTCCTGTCCCAGTCGGTGCGCAGGATGACCTTGATCTCGGGATAGCCGTCGAGGCGCGCGAGATCGCCGGAGCCAATGGTCCGTAACAGGCCGTCGAGCGCCTCGGTGACGATCGTTTCCCTGCGATTGAAAAAGTGCTTCATCGAATTCGTCCCGTACTGGCAAAGTCAAAACCGGTGCTGAATCACCGAAAACCGCTCACATCAATCGCTGTCCATCGGCGTCGAAATACAGCGGCGCCCGGTAGCGGATCACCACTCTGTCGCCCTGCGCCAGATCCGTGTCGGGATCGGTCAGCGTCACCAGTTTCTTGGTCCCTACCGTCACATGCAAATGGTTCTGATCACCGAGATGCTCCACCCAGTCGACAACGCCGTCGGCGTGACCATTCGCGGCCTTCGCGATCGAAAGATGTTCGGTGCGCGCGCCGATCGTCTTGGTCCCGGCCGGTGCGCCGCCGTCAGGCAGCAGTCCGGTTGGCAGAAGATTGATCGCCGGCTGGCCGAGCCTTGCCGCGACATGCAGGTTTGCCGGCTCGGAATAGATGGTGCGCGGCGAACCGATCTGCACCAGCACGCCATCGGCAAGGATGCCGATACGGTCGGCCATGGTCATCGCCTCGATCTGATCATGCGTGACATAAAGCATGGTGGCGCCGAGTTCGGTCTGGATGCGCTTCAGCTCGAGCCTGAGATCGCCGCGCAGCTTGGCATCGAGCGACGACAGCGGCTCGTCCATCAGGTAGATCGAGGGCTTGCGCACCAGCGCCCGGCCGATGGCAACGCGCTGCATTTCGCCGCCCGAAAGCTTGGTCGAGCGATTGGCGAGCTTGTGATGGATGCGCACCATCCTGGCCACCTCCTCGACCCGGCGGCGGATCTGCTCTTCCGGCATCTTTCGGGCCGGTGAGCGCAGCGGGAAGGCGAGATTGTCGAACACCGACAGATGCGGATAGAGCGAATATTGTTGGAACACAAAAGCCGTGTCGCGCTCCGCCGGCGACAGTGTCGTGGCATTGTGTCCGCCGATCTCGATCGTGCCGGTATCCGGCCGTTCCAACCCGGCGATGAGCCGCAGCGTCGTTGTCTTGCCGGCCCCGGTCGGCCCGAGCAGCACGACGAATTCACCATCTGCTATGTGCAGGTCGAGGCCGTCGACGGCGACATGGTCGCCGAAACTCTTGGTCACGTTCTTGATGTGCACCTCAGCCATGCTGGGCCCTCCGCTCCGAGGCGACATCGTGGATCGCGGTTCTCACCGCGCGGCCGGACCCCTTCTCGAACAGCGACAGCCGCGCGCTGCTCAGCGTCAGGCCGACATGATCGCCGGTCGAGAGCCGGATTTCAGCCGGCACGCGCGCCTTGATGATGCCGTCCGCCGTCTCCACCGCGACGATCTGCGTGGTGCCGAGATATTCGGTGCCATAGATGGCGCCACGCAGCTTGGAGGCGTCGTCGAAGCGTATGTGCTCCGGGCGGATGCCGAGCGCCATGTCGCTCGGTGCGATGTCCTCGCGCACCTCCGGCACCGCCACCTTTGCACCTTGCACGATGATCTCCCTGGCGCCCTTGGCGAGTCCGCCGCCAAATCCCAGAAAGTTCATCGGCGGCGAGCCGATGAAGTCGGCGACGAACATGGTCGCCGGGCGGTCGTAGATTTCGCGTGGGCTTCCGAATTGTTCGATGACACCATGGTTCATCACCGCGATCTTGTCGGCCATCGACATCGCTTCCATCTGGTCGTGCGTGACATAGACCGTCGTGGCGTGGATGCGGTTGTGCAGCTCGCGCAGCTCGCGGACCATCAGATCGCGGAATTCGGTGTCGAGCGTGCCGAGCGGCTCATCCATCAGGAAGCATTTTGGCCGCCGCACGATGGCGCGGCCGAGCGCGACGCGCTGGCGGTCGCCGCCGGCCAGGCCGGAGACGGATTTGTTGAGCAGATGGTCGATGCGCAGCAGCTTCGCCGTCTCCTCGACACGGGTGCGGATTTCGGCCGAAGGCATGCCTTGCGCCAGGAGCGGGAAGCCGATGTTCTTGCGCACATTCATGTGCGGATAGAGCGCGAAGAGCTGGAAGACGAAGGCGATGTCGCGCTCGCGGGCCCGCAGCATGGTGACGTCGTCGCCGCCGAGCAGGATCTGGCCGCCGGTCGGCAATTCGAGCCCCGCGATCATGCGCAAGGTCGTCGTTTTGCCGCAGCCCGACGGGCCGAGCATGACGAAGAACTCGCCATCCTCGACGACGAAGTTGGAATCCTGCACGGCGACGAAATCGCCGAAGGCCTTTCTCAGGTGCTGGACGCGAATTTCGGCCATGATTATTCCGGGAATTTCGAGACGATGATGAACATCACGGTGCCGGCGAGCATGGTGATGAAGGAATAGGTGTAGAGCGACAGCGCGAAGGGCTGGAACAGCATCAGGAAGCCGATGGCGATTAGTGCCGTCGCGATGTTTTCCATCAGCCCGCGCCTCGCCCAGACCGGCCAGCGCGATTTGCTTTTCTGTGGCTTGGTCATGCTCATTTGCGCACCGCACCGAAGGTGATGCCGCGCAGCAATTGCTTGCGAAGCAGAATGGTGAAGACCAGGATCGGCACCAGGAAGATCGTCGTGCCTGCCGCCACCGCCGGCCAGTCCTGGCCGCCTTCGCCGATGATGGTCGGGATGAAGGGCGGCGCAGTCTGCGCGGTGCCGGAAGTCAGGAGTGCCGCGAACGCATACTCGTTCCAGGCGAAGATCAGGCAGAAGATGGCGGTCGCGGCAATGCCGGTCGTCGCCTGCGGCAGCACTGTGCGCCAGAAGGCCTGCAGCCGCGTATAGCCGTCGATCATCGCCGCCTCCTCATATTCGCGCGGGATCTCATCGATGAAGCCTTTCAGCAGCCATACAGCCAGCGACACATTGACTGCCGTGTAGAGCAGGATCATGCCGAGCGCCGTGTCCGACAAGCCAAGCTCGCGGTACATCAGGTAGATCGGAATGGCGACAGCGATCGGCGGCATGAAGCGCGTCGACAGGATGAAGAACAAAAGGTCGTCGGCGAGCGGCACCTTGAAGCGCGAGAAGCCATAGGCAGACAGCGTGCCGAGGAACACGGCGCAGAAGGTCGAACCGAAGGCGATGATCAGCGAATTGACGAAGCGCGGCAGGAAGTTGGACGGGCCGGCGATCACCATGTTGCGCTTGCGCGTGGTCTCGTCGCAGAAGCCCGTCGCGGGACCCAGCGAGTTGATGTATTCCGGCGTCTGCCGCGTCCGCGTCGTGAACAGATTGCAGTAGCCTTCGAGGCTGGGCTGGAACAGGATCTTGGGCGGATAGGCGATCGAATCCGGCGGCGTCTTGAAGCTGGTGGCGAAGATCCACAGCAGCGGCACGATCGAGATCAGCGCGTAGAGCACGATGATCGTGCCGGCGATGCGCTTCGAATTCGTGGACGGTGCGACGACCGAGTGGGCAGTGGTCAGGCTCATCTCTGCTTCACCTTGTTGAGCGCCTTGACGTAGATGTTGGCCAGCCCGAACACCGCGACGAACAGGATGATGGCGAAGGCCGAGGAGTAGCCGGTGCGCCAGCTCTCAAAAGCCTGCCGCTTCAGCGTGATCGAGGCGACCTCGGTGGTCGAGCCCGGCCCACCGCCGGTCAAGAGGTTGACCATGTCGAACATCTTGAAGTTCTCGATGCCGCGAAACAGCACCGCCAGCATGATGAAGGGCAGCGCCATCGGCAGCGTGATCGACCAGAACTGCCGCCAGTTGGAGGCGCGGTCGACCTCGGCCGCCTCGTAGATGTATTCGGGGATCGAGCGTAAGCCGGCGAGGCAGATCAGCATCACGTAGGGCGTCCACATCCACGTGTCGACGATGATGATCGACCACGGCGCCAGCGACACGTTGGAGAGCATCTGGATATCGGTTGGCGGGATCCTCGTGACGAAGGAGATGGCGTAGGCGAACAGGCCGATCTGCGGCTCGTAGAGGAAGCGCCAGAAATTGCCGACCACCGCCGGCGACAGCATCATCGGCACCAGGATCAGCGTCGTCCAGAAGGCATGGCCGCGAAACTTCCTGTCGATCAGCCAGGCCAGCGTGAAGCCGATCAGCGTCTGCAACAGGATGGTCCAGAACACGAAATGCGCCGTCGTCTGCATGGCGATCCAGATATCCTTGTCGCCGAGGATGCGCTGGTAGTTGGCGAAGCCGAGATTCTTCACCACCTCGTTCGGCCGGTTGGCCCGGTAGTTGGTGAACGACAGATAGATCGCCCAGAACAGCGGAAAGATGTTGATGGCCAGCAGCAACAGGATTGTCGGCGAGATGAACAGCCAGGCGAGGCCCTTGTCGCTGATGCCCCGGACCTTGCCGGCCAACGGTTCCGGGGTCGCCCGGGCAACGTTCTCCGCAGTCCGATTGAGCATGGTGAGTCCTGCTTCGGTCACTTGGTCGTCTCTGTCATGGAATTTATCTGAACTGCGTCCCGTGCCAAGGGCGGCACGGGACGCTAGGGCCCTAGCTCGGGAGGAGCCGGGGTTACATCTTGCCGTCGTCCTGGAAGACCTGCGTCCAGTCCTTGACCAGGCCGTCGAGCGCATCCTTGGCCGAGCCCTGGCCGGCCACGACATAGTCATGGAAGCGTTTCTGCGAAGCCTGCAGCAGCGGTGCGTAGCTCGGCTCGGCCCAGAAGTCCTTCACGATGGCCATCGAGTCGAGGAAGGTCTGCGCGTAGGGCTGGCTGGCCGGGAACTTCGGATCCTTGACCACCGCGTTGAGGCAGGAATAGCCGCCGAGGGACCACCATTTGGCCTGCACGTCCTTGTTGGCGAACCACTTGATGTATTTCAGCGCCGCCTCCTGCTTGTCGGAATAGGACACTACCGAGATGCCCTGGCCGCCGAGCTGGGCGAACTGCTCACCGTCGGGACCCTTCGGGTTGACGAAGTAGCCGATCTTGTCGCCGCCGACATTCTCGTCCTTCTGCAGGCCCGGCCATGTGAAGGCGAAGTTCATGTGCATCGCCACCTGGCCGGATTTGAAGGCATCGACGCCTTCGCCCATGTAGCTGTTCGACGCGCCCGGAGGGGTACAGCAATCATAAAGCGCCTTGTAGAATTCCAGGCCCTTCACCGACTTGTCGGAGTTGACGAAGCCTTCCATCTCGTAGGGCTTCTTCGGGTTTTCGTACTGGAAGCCGTAGCTGTAGAGCACGTCCATGGCGCCCATGGTGATGCCTTCCGAGCCGCGCTCGGTATAGATCGAGGCGCCGTAGACGGTCTTGCCGTCAATCTCGCGCTTCTGGAAGAACTCGGCGACCTGCTTCAACTGGTCGAAGGTGGTCGGCGGACCGAGATCCCAGCCGTACTTCTCCTTGAATTCCTTCTGCAGCTCCGGCTTGGAGAACCAGTCCTTGCGATAGGTCCAGCCGACGACGTCGCCCATGGCTGGCAGCGCCCAGTAGTTCGGCGTGTTCTTCGGCCATTCCGAATAGCCGACGACGGTTGCCGGCACGAAGTCGTCCATGCTGATCTTCTCCTTGTCGAAGAAGTCGTTCAGCTTGACATAGTGGCCGTTCTCGGCCGAACCGCCGATCCACTGGCTGTCGCCGATGATCAGGTCGCACAATTTGCCGTGCGAATTCAGCTCGTTGAGGAAACGGTCTGCATAATTGGTCCACGGCACGAACTCGAATTTCATGCCGATGCCGGTTTCCTTGGTAAAATCCTTGGACAGTTCGACAAGCGCGTTGGCCGGGTCCCAAGCGGCCCAGCACAGCGTCAGGTCTTCAGCGTGCGCGACATTCGAGACGGCTGTCGACGCTGTGATCGCCGAGGTCAGTCCCAACGCCAGTTTCAAGCTCGATTTCATGACTTCCTCCCATTTGCGAAACGCGCCCGGATGACGGTTTCAAAAAGCCCTCAACCCCTCTCCTCAGGGGCCCAAACATGGCGGCGCGGTCACGCTGCGGATGTTTAGTAATTTGTTTAGTGATGCAATTTTTACTAAACAAGGCAAGCGAATTCGTTGCTGCGCCGCAGCATGCTTATGGCGATGTCTGAAAACCTTGGGAAAAGCGCGGGTCGCTGGTCGGCCTACCGAAGCTCTTCAGGCCGATTCTGACCAGGACGTGGGGCAGCCGCGGTTTTCAATCCACCCTTCTGGTGCTCACCATCACCTTGCGGATTGGCGGCGCCGGCGGCAGCAGCGCGCGGATATCGGCGAACGGGAACGACGGTTCGAAACGGAACGCTTCGGCCGATGAGCCTTGCGCGCTGTTGCACTGGCCGGCGCGAAAGGCGTTCTGTGTCCGCGCGATGTCGACGAAGCGGTCGGGATCCTGCGACTGATGCATTCGGATCGCCTCAGCTTTGACGTCGGCATACCCGGAAATGTCGACGTAGTGCGTCGGCGAAAAACCGGTGCCGCCCATCGTGTCGGCATGCAGCACCGGGACGGCGAAAGACGCCGCGATGCGCACGCCGTCCGACAGCGCGCGATGGTCGGCGTGATAGTCGTTGGGCGCATGCGTGATCACCAGATCCGGGCCGGTTTGACCAATCAGTGCTTTCAGAGCTCCGATCAGCGCTGCATCGGCCACCAACTCGCCGTCCGGGAAGTCGAGGAAGCGTGGCATTGCGCCTACCAGCGCAGCCGCGGCCGTTGCTTCATCGCGACGGACACGAGCGAGAACAGCGGGATCACTCGTGCCGCCCCTGGCACCATCCGTGGCCATGGCAAAAGTGAGCTCTGCGCCTTGCGCGGCATAGGCGGCCATCGTACCGAACATGAAGATCTCGATGTCGTCCGGATGCGCACCGAGCGCTAGGATTTTCAAATCACTCTCTCCCCGGAACTGGAACAACGTGACGAACGGAATCCTGCTCGCCCTGATCGCCTACGCAAGCTATTCGGGCAGCGATGCCGTTGTCAAAAGCCTGGGCGGTCAGCTCACGATCTTCGAGATCGGCTTTTTCATAACCTTGTTCGCGGGCTTCTTCCTATTCTTCACGCGACCTGCGGGCGAACGCTGGCGCGATTTCTGGCGCACCAAAAGGCCATGGGCGGTGCAGGCGCGCGCCTGGGCGGGTATCGCTTCCGGCGTGCTCAGCGTCTACGCCTTCACCACCATTCCGCTGGCCGAGTCCTATGCGCTGATCTTCCTGGCGCCGCTCTGCGTCACCATCCTCTCCACGGTGATCCTCAAGGAGAAGGTCGGCCCCTGGCGCTGGCTGGCGGTGGTCGCCGGTTTTGCCGGTGTCATGCTGGTGGTGCGGCCTGGCTTTCGCGAGCTCAATCTCGGCCATCTTGCCGCCTTCGGCGTTGCCTTCCTCGCCGCCATCAGCGTCATCCTGATGCGCTCGCTGGCGCAGCAGGAAAAGCGCACCACCATGCTCGGCGTGCTGGTCGGTTGCGGCCTGCTGTTCAACGGCATCGGTGCCGCCGCCACCGCCTTCACTGTTCCCAGCGGAAAGCAGTTGCTGTGGCTGGCAATGGCCGGAGCCTTCACCGCAGGTGGACAATTCCTTCAACTGCTGGCCATGAAATACGCGCCCGCCAACCGCGTTGCGCCGACGCATTATTCGCAGATCGCCTGGGCGGTGGTCCTCGGCGCGTTGTTCTTCCAGGAATATCCGGACGGGCTGTCGCTGGTTGGTCTGGCGGTCGTTGGCGGCGCCGGCCTGTTGACTATGGTGCGGGAGGAAGCGCGGCTGGGCACCGTGCGCTGGAACCCGTTTTCGCGCACCCGGCTTTGAACCGTCTCTGGTTGCGCCGTGGCCGTAACCGCTGATATGCGGGCGCCATGACCACAAAACCCCTGCCGGAGCTTCCTGTATCCGCCGTGCTGCCGGCGCTGAGGGAAGCGCTTGGCGATGGCAACAGCGCCGTGCTGGTGGCGCCGCCGGGCGCCGGCAAGACGACGCTGGTGCCGCTGGCGCTGCTTGACGCGCTTTGGCTCGGCGCCGGCAAGATCATCCTGCTTGAACCGCGCCGCCTCGCCGCCCGCGCCGCCGCTCGCCGCATGGCTGAATTGCTTGGTGAGGAGCCCGGCGCCACCGTCGGCTATGCCATGCGCATGGAAAACCGCATTTCGGCAAAGACCAGGATCGTGGTCGTCACCGAAGGCGTGCTGGCGCGGATGATCCTCGACGATCCCGAATTGCCCGGCGTTTCGGCTGTGATCTTCGACGAATTCCACGAGCGCTCGCTCGACGGCGATTTCGGTCTCGCTCTGGCCCTCGACGTGCAAGGGGCGCTCAGGCCGGATCTGCGCTTGGCTGTGATGTCGGCGACGCTCGACGGCGCACGTGTCGCCAAACTCATGTCGGGCGCGCCGGTGATCGAGAGCGAGGGTCGCGCCTTCCCTGTCGACATCCGCTATGACGAGCGTCCCGCCGGCATCGCCATCGAGGATGCGATGGCCAAGGCGATCCGCGCCGCCCTTGCCGACGAAAGCGGCAGCGTGCTTGCCTTCCTGCCCNATCGAGGATGCGATGGCCAAGGCGATCCGCGCCGCCCTTGCCGACGAAAGCGGCAGCGTGCTTGCCTTCCTGCCCGGCCAGCGCGAGATCGAGCGCACCGCCGAACGGCTGGCCGGCAAGGTCGGCACCGATACCGACATCGTGCCGCTCTACGGCATGCTCGACGGCAAGGCGCAGGACGCCGCGATCAAGCCGCCGCCGGCAGGCCGCCGCAAGGTGGTGCTGGCCACCTCGATCGCCGAGACCTCGATCACCATCGACGGCGTGCGCGTCGTCATCGATTCGGGCCTGTCGCGCCTGCCGCGCTACGAACCGGCCAGCGGCCTCACCCGGCTCGAAACCGTGCGCGTCAGCAAGGCTTCCGCCGACCAGCGCGCCGGCCGTGCCGGACGCACGCAGCCAGGCGTCGCCATCCGGCTGTGGCGGGCCGAGCAGACGGCTGCACTTCCCACTTTCACGCCGCCGGAAATCCTCGAGGCCGATCTGTCCGGACTGCTGCTCGATTGCGCTGCCTTTGGCGTTGCCGATCCGGCAGGGCTCGCCTTTCTCGATCCGCCGCCTGTTCCGGCCCTTAGTGAGGCAAGGGCACTGCTGCGCGCGCTGGATGCCATCGACGAGACGGGCCGCCTGACGGAGGCGGGTGCAGCGATGCGCAAGCTCGCTCTGCCGGTGCGGTTGGCGCACATGGTTGCCGAGGCAGCCGGCAGCGGCCATGCCTTCGAGGCGGCGATGCTTGCGGTGCTGCTCACCGAACGCGGTCTTGGTGGCGACGGCGCCGATCTGGAGCGACGGCTGATGCGCTTTCGTGGGGAAAGATCTCCGCGCGCTACCGCCGCCAAGGAGCTCGCCGAACGGCTGGCGCGGCAGGCCGGCACCTCTTCACCCTCCCCCTTGTGGGGAGGGTNTCCCCACAAGGGGGAGGGTAAGTCAGCCGGTCCCCTGCTCGTCCACGCCTGGCCGGATCGGGTGGCGAAGGCGCGTGGCGAGCGTGGCCGTTTCGTGCTGGCCAACGGCTCCGGCGCCATGCTCGACGCCGGCGATCCGCTGGCGGGCGAGCCGTTTCTGGTCGTCGCCGACCTGCAGGGCAAGGCACAGAATGCGCGCATCACGGCGGCGGCGGCGATCGGCGAGGACGATGTCCGCGCTGCGCTGGCGGACAGGATCGAGGTCCGCCGCGAAACGAGCTTCGACCGCGACAAGCGCGCCGTGCGTGTGCGTGAAACCGTGCGCCTTGGCGCCATCACGCTCGCCGAACGCATGCTGCCGCCGCCAACGGGGCCCGACGCCGACCGCGCCGTCCTCGATGCGGTGCGCCAGCACGGGCTGTCGCTGCTGAATTGGAGCAAGGAGGCGCAAACGCTGCGCCAGCGGCTTGGCTGGCTGCATCGCGGCCTTGGCGCGCCTTGGCCCGATATGGAGGATGCTGCTCTCATCGCGCGCCTCAATGACTGGCTGCTGCCTTACCTGTCCGGCGCGGCATCGTTTGCCGCCATAGATGCGGGCGTTATCTCGGCCGGGCTGGCCAGCCTCGTGCCGCATGATCTGCAGCGCAGGATCGATACGCTGGCGCCGACCCATTTCGATGCCCCGTCGGGCAGCCATGTGCCGATCCGCTATGACGGCGAATGGCCGGTGCTGGCGATTCGCGTGCAGGAGCTGTTCGGCCTCGACCGCCATCCTGCCATCGCCAATGGCAGTGTGCCGCTGACGCTCGAACTCCTGTCGCCGGCGCACCGGCCAATCCAGACGACGCGCGACCTGCCCGGCTTCTGGCGCGGCTCCTGGGCCGATGTGCGCGCCGATATGCGCGGCCGTTATCCCAAGCACGTCTGGCCGGAAAACCCGCTGCTCGCGACCGCCACCGCCCGCGCAAAACCCAGAGCATGATCCCAAAAAGTGGAAACCGGTTTTTGGAAAGGTCATGCTCAAACAAGAAGTAGAGCCCCATCCGACTCCTCGGATTGGGGCGGGACCTAGCCTTCAGCGCTTCGCGGCTGTAATTCATGGCCATGATCAACGTTTTGCGTTCGCCCGATTTCCAGCAGAGCCAGAGACTGCGCCTCAACACGCTGATCCGGTTGCGCTGGCTTGCCATTGTCGGTCAGAGCCTGACGGTGCTCGTCGTCGCCTATGGGCTGAAGTTTCCACTGCCGGTCAGCCTCTGCTTTGCCCTAATCGCCTGTTCGGCCTGGATGAACCTGTTTCTCGCCTTTCGCTTTCCGGCAGCGCACCGGCTCACGCCGCTTGCGGCCTTCGGCATCCTCATCTTCGACAGCCTGCAGCTTGCCGGCCTGCTCTACATGACCGGCGGCCTCACCAACCCGTTCTCGCTGCTGATGACCGTGCCTGTCGTCATTTCGGCGACATCGCTGCCCCTGCGCCTGACCGCCATCCTCGGCGGGCTGGTCATGTCGGCGGCGACCTTTCTGGTCTTTGTCCATCTGCCGCTGCCCTGGCATGAGGACGCGCCGCTGGCGATGCCTTTTCTCTATGTCGCCGGCATGTGGATGGCGGTGCTGTCCTCGATCGCCTTCACCGCCATATACGCCTTCCGGGTGGCCGCCGAAGCCCGGCTTCTGGCCAATGCGCTCGCCGCAACCGAGCTCGTGCTGCAGCGCGAGCAGCACCTTTCGGCACTCGACGGGCTGGCCGCCGCGGCCGCGCACGAGCTCGGCACGCCGCTCGCCACCATCGCGCTTGTCGCCAAGGAGATGGAAAAGGCGCTCGGCAAGGATCCGAAATACGGGGAAGATGTGACGCTGTTGCGTTCGCAGAGCGAGCGTTGCCGCGAGATTCTCAAGCGGCTGACCAGCCTGTCCTCCGAGGGCGAGGCGCATCTTTCGCGATTGCCACTGACTTCGCTGGTCGAGGAGGTCACCGCGCCGCACCGGGACTTCGGCATCTCGATCAAGCTTCGGCCCGGCGAACGCATCGGCCCCGAGCCGGTCGGGCGACGCAATCCGGGCGTCATCTACGGCCTCGGCAACCTGGTCGAGAACGCCGTCGATTTTGCCCGCAAAAGCGTAACCGTGCGCTGGAGTTGGGACGAGGCCATCGTCACCTTCTCGATCATCGATGACGGCCCCGGCTTTCCAGCCGAGATCATCGACCGCATCGGCGAGCCCTATATGTCGACGCGCCAAGGCAATGAAACAGGCGGCGGTCTGGGCCTCGGCCTGTTCATCGCCAAGACCCTGCTCGAACGCTCTGGTGCCGTGCTCGATTTCCGCAATTCGAGCGGCCTGGGCGAGGGCGCCATGGTCCAGATATCGTGGCCGCGTGGTGTGTTCCTCAATCCGGAAATCACTTCGGCCAGCATGTTCGACACCGCCTGAGAGCCTTGAAGGACCTCTAAAAATTGGACAAGGAGGCTCAGGAACTATATTTGCGTAAAATTAAGGCAGCAGGAATTTTGAGACTATGACAGGCGACGAGAATATTGGCGCAATGGTTGAAGGCGAGGACACCTCGCTGCTTGTCGTCGATGACGACAAGCCGTTCCTCACGCGTCTGGCCCGCGCCATGGAAGCCAGGGGCTTCGTGGTCGAGACGGCCGAGAGCGTCGAGGAGGCGGTTGCCAAGGCGCGCGCCAATCCACCCGCCTACGCCGTGGTCGACATGCGGCTCGGCGACGGCAACGGCCTCGACGTGGTCGCGGCCATCCGCGAAAAGCGCGAGGATTCCCGCACCATCATCCTGACCGGCTACGGCAACATCGCCACCGCGGTGACCGCGGTGAAGCTCGGTGCGGTCGATTATCTCTCCAAGCCCGCCGACGCCGATGATATCTTCGCGGCACTCACCCGCACCGCCGGCGAGCGCGCGGCGCCGCCGGAAAACCCGATGTCAGCCGACCGCGTTCGATGGGAGCATATCCAGCGCGTCTATGAGATGTGCGAGCGCAACGTCTCCGAGACAGCGCGCCGGCTCAACATGCACCGACGCACCTTGCAGCGCATACTGGCCAAGCGGGCGCCGCGTTAAGGCCGCCGTTTCCCATCTTGCGGGATCGAAGCCCGCCAAAACAGACGGCATGACGGAGGCGACATGCAGGACTTGAAGCATCGGCCGGTTTCCGTCTTCCGCGAATTCCTCGATAGTGAAGCGGCTGGCGGCATCATCCTGATGGTGGCGGCGGCACTGGCCCTGATCGTCGCCAATTCGCCGCTCGCCGAAACCTATTTCTCCGCGCTCCACGCCTATCTCGGCCCGCTCAGCGTCTCGCATTGGGTCAATGACGGGCTGATGGCGGTGTTCTTCCTGCTCGTCGGACTGGAGATCAAGCGCGAGATGCTGGACGGCCAGCTCTCCACCTGGCCCCGGCGCGTGCTGCCCGGCATTGCAGCCGCCGGCGGCATGGTGGTTCCCGCACTCGTCTATGTGGCCGTCAACCGCGACAATGCGGCCGCCCTGTCCGGCTGGGCGATCCCGACCGCCACCGACATCGCTTTCGCGCTCGGCGTGCTGTCGCTGCTCGGCAGCCGCGTGCCGGCTTCGCTGAAGGTGTTCCTCACAGCACTGGCGATCATCGACGACCTCGGTGCCGTCATCATCATCGCCATCTTCTACACCAGCGGCCTGTCGCTGGCTTATCTGGGTGCTGCCTTCGCCGTCATTGCCGCGCTTGTCGTGCTCAACCGCATGCGGGTGATGACGCTGGTTCCCTATCTCGTGCTCGGCGTCATCTTGTGGATGCTGGTGCTGAAATCCGGCGTCCATGCCACGCTCGCCGGCGTGGCGCTGGCGCTGACCATCCCGCTTGAGCGCTCCGCCGGCATCGGCCACGATCTCGACCATTCGCCGCTGCACCGGCTCGAGCACGGCCTGCACAAGATTGTGGCCTTCGTCGTCATCCCGATCTTCGGCTTTGCCAATGCCGGCGTTTCGCTGGCCGGCCTCAGCGTCAGTGCGCTGATCGAGCCGTTGACGCTGGGTGTCGCCGCCGGCCTGGTGGTTGGCAAGCTGGTCGGCGTGTTCGGCTCCTCGGCACTTGCGATCCGGCTCGGTCTTGCCGACCTGCCCGCCAATGCCGGCTGGACGCACATGATCGGCATATCGCTGCTGTGCGGCATCGGCTTCACCATGAGCCTGTTCATCGGCCTGCTCGCCTTCGCCGGCGACGTGGCGCTGCAGGACGCGGTCAAGGTCGGCATCCTCGCCGGCTCCTTCATCGCCGCCATTCTGGGTGCTGCCGTGCTGCTCATGGCGCCCGCCAAGGGTGGCGTGGAGGACGATGAAGAGCAGAGCCGGTCATAGACTGAAGGACGGGCCGTTACTCGCTCTCACCCTCCAGCGCCGGCACCGACACGCCGGCAAGCTCTGCCGCCAGCAGCCGCGAAGCGCCGGCCCGCGCGACCCGCAGCATCAGCGCCTTGCGCGTTGCCGCTGCCATGCGGTGCTCGGGCGCATCGCGCAGGATCTCGGCGCCATAGCCGTCGGAAAGGATGAAGCCGCATTCCTGCGGAAAGATTTCCGAGGGCACGCCGGGATGGGTGGCGAAGAAGAAGCGGTCGGAATGCAGCCGGTAGTCGGGCCATTTGCGGTCGACCCTGAAATCCTCGATCGAGGATTTGATCTCGATTATCCAGATATCGCCCTGCCGGGTCAGCGCGACGAGGTCGGCGCGGCGGCCCGTGGCCAGCGACAGCTCGGGCAACACATGTGCGCCCATATCCATGAGCAGCCGCTGTACGCCGCGCCGCACCAGCATGGCGCGTTCGGACTGGCGGCCGTCGATGAGAGGATTGATGGGGATGGGGGAGATGATCGGCATGCCAGGCACCATGCCAGATTCTGTTCACGGTTTGAACCTGTTTTATGTGGGCGCTTTCAGGTAATCGTCGGGCTTCCACTCTTTCATCGCGGGCTACTTCCGCGCGATCCATTCCGCTAAACCGGGCTCAATGTCGTCGCTATCCGTATACTCCCGGATCAAAAGCTCGGCCTCGGCCCGCCATTTGTCCTCTGGAATGTTCTTCTGGATGACGATTTTTATGAACGCGCTGCGCAAAATATCGCAGTCAAAAGCCGATACCGAGCTATCGAACTGAGACATGGCCAACCTCCCATCCATAAGGGCGGGAGCTTAGCGTTACTCTCAATCACCGGTGCGCCGTTAACCCGTAGCCGGTGACCTTGGGATTTTAATACGCTGTGAGGTGGCTTCAATAAGGATTCACTGTACATTTTTAACCAAGCGGCTGGGCCTCAATTGCCGGCCAATTCGCGCGCTCTAGCTCCCGGCAGGCGGCAACCCCTCAAAGAAGCCGCAGTGGCCGGCGCGGATCATCATTCATCCGGCAACCTGCGCCGGCCATTTTGGCGTTAGGCCTGTCAAATATATAACCGCCTTTATGTAGGCGATCGTGTAGTTGTCGGACCTCAATGAACGCCCGTTTTGGACAGCAGGTTTAAAACCAGCACTCCAGCCAAGATCAGGCCCATGCCGACAAAACCTGCCACGTCGGGCCGTTGCCCGTAGACAATCCAAGCGACCAGCGCGACCAGAACAATGCCGCCGCCCGCCCATACTGCATAGGCAACGCCGACCGGTATGCGGTCCAGCACCTGGGACAGAAAGAAAAACGCCGTGGCGTAACCGAGCAGCACCAACATCGACGGGCCAAGCCTGGTGAAGCCTTCCGAGGCCTCATCGCGCTGGTCGCGATGACCTCACCGACAATAGCCAGGGCAAGAATGGCATAAGCTGGCATTCGATGAACCTCCAGTGGCGGGAGGCATCTAATGATCAGAACGCTACGATGGCGTCACGTTCACTTTCCCGTGATCGTGCCTCGCCGCGAGCGGCGCAGAGTCTCGTCGATTGCAAGGGCGCGCGCCTGTCCGATGAGGCCCACCCAGCTACACTCCGGGCTGCGTCGCTCCTGTTAATTAGCTAGAGCGAATATAAGTGAAAGGTGATATTTTCGAAGCAGCCGGGGCTCCCCCAATACACCCCGCTCCGGTCAGGCCCGGTGGCGGTCCACCCAAAGGAAGGCTACCGGGCCGATCCCTGCAACCAACCGGTGACCCGCTCGTTGACCCATGCCGGGTTGATCCCCCGGCACTCCAGGACCTGCCCGCTGCCGAGGGGCGGCGGGCCTTTTTTACCGATTGGGTTCAAGCCTGCAGCGATAGCGAAGGCGCCGGCGGACTCCGGGACCTTCGCGTTGCAGGTCTCGTCAGAAGTGGATCCAGAAGGATCTGCGGAAACACCTGCGGCGCCAGGAACCGTGGCGCCAATAGCGACGGCAAACCCGCCTCCACCCGCGTCGACGACGGCGGCGGTGCCACCTGCGGTGCCGCACGAACTCGACGCCGTCCTGGACATCGGGACCATCCGGGTCGAGAATGTCGTCGGACGGTTTGTCGAGCTCATCGAGAATGCCCGGCCCCGTATTGGGGATGCCGGCCAAGGCGGTGGCAGGACGCGCGATTGCGACGACGGTCGCAGCCCCTGCCAGCCCAAGCATTCTAGTCAGAAACAATCGCCGATCCATGCCAATCTCCATCGTTGATCATTGCAACAAGGGAAGACATAGCGCGTCAGATTGACGCGCCCAGATGCCGAAGAAAATTGGATCAATCGCTCTGCTGTGCCGGCGGTGGGCCTATTTAGCGATCTCTGACAATCCACGCGGCCAAATGCGCCTGTTCCCGGGGATCATTCCTCCGACAAGCCGGTCGCCGTTGCGTCCGTTTCGATGCTCACCGGCACGCCCTGGCGCAGGGAGTTGCTGACCGTGGAAATCGCCGCGGCCCTTGTGATGATCTCCGCCGGGTCGGAGCCGTCCAGCGTCGTGCAGGAAACCGTCATGGTTGACGAAGTCGCGAGCAAAGGCTTGCCTTCGAGGTTCAGCGTCACGGTCACGGCGATCTTGTTGAGCGTTATGCCCATTTCCTCGGCAACGTAGCGAAGGTCGTTGCAGAAGTAGCCGCCGATCGCCAGGGCGAGCAGCTGGCCGCCATTGAAGCCCAGGCCCATGCCGCCGGCCTTGCCTTCGGGCCGGTCGACGATGATCGTGTGGCCGCCGGCCCAGCCCATGGCCGCCTGCGTGCCCCCCATATTGCGCAGTTCGACGCTCATCGAGACCATTTGTGGACGTCCTCCCGGCAGGAGTCGACCAGGCGTCGGGCCTCGTCGACGTAGGGTCATTATGCAGCCGCAGAGGTGCCCCTGTCGCTGAGCAACGCCGCTCCCGCCATGTCATCAAGGATCGGACAATCCGGCCTTTCGTCGCCGTGGCAGGCATGGATCAGTTTCTGCAGCGTCGAGCGCATCGACTGCAACTCGCGCACTTTCTCCTCGATCGCCGTGACATGGGCGGCGGCGATTTCGCGCACGTTGTGGCTGGCGCGGCTGCGATCCTGGTAAAGCGCCATCAACTGGCGGCAATCGTCGATGGAAAAGCCCAGATTGCGCGCGCGGCGCAGGAAGGCCAGCCGATGGATGTCGTCTCCGGAATAATCGCGGTAGCCGTTGGCGGCCCGCGCCGGGGCGATCAGGCCGATCTCTTCATAGTAGCGGATAGTCTTGGCCGGCAGGCCGGAGCGGTGGGCGGCGTCACCGACATTCATGACGGTTCTCCTCGATTTCCAGGAGCCCATGGAGCAGGCCCCTTGAATTTGCTTCACAATCCTGTGAGTCCTGTTGCCAAAATGCCATAGTGATACGCTTACCGGTACGTCAAGGCAGGCATATAGGCATCGCGCGCTTGGCAAGCAAAGCAAATGCCAGCATGAATGACGATGAGAGAGCGGCCGACTCGTGCCGCCGAAGTTGGGCGGGGCACCGGATCACCTGATGCGCATGAAGTCGTTTGCAATCATCGCCGCACTGGCGCTCTCCACTGCTATCGCCGGTTGCAGCACCATCGGCTCGCAGATCTTCTCCAACGACTACGGCGCGGTCACCGACGCCGGTTATCAGCTGCCGCGGATCCCGATCGAGAAAGTGCCGATGAAGTACCATCGGCAGGAAGTGAACTACGACAGCCCGGAAAAGCCGGGCACGATCATAGTCGATACGCAGAACAAGTTCCTCTACTTCATCGAGGGCGACGGCAGGGCCATTCGCTACGGCATCGGCGTCGGCCGCGAGGGCTTCGAGTGGCATGGCACCGCCCACATTGCGCTCAAGCGCGAATGGCCGACCTGGACACCGCCGAGGCAGATGATCCAGCGCCAGCCGGAATTGGAAAAGTTTGCCGGCGGCATGGAGCCGGGCCTGAAGAACCCGCTCGGCGCGCGCGCCATGTACCTGTTCAACAAGGGCGGCGATTCGGGCTATCGCCTGCATGGCAGCCCGGAATGGAATTCGATCGGCAAGGCTATGTCGTCTGGCTGCATCCGCCTAATGAATCAGGACATTATCGACCTCTATGACCGCGCCTCGGTCGGCGCCAAGGTCATCGTTCTCTAGAGGCAGTTTTCGTACGCGGACCGTCTAGGCAACAACGGACGTCCCAAGCAGAAAACCGGGCAATTCGGCCCGGTTTTTTGTTGTTTGCCTCTAATGCCTCGAGAAGGAGGTCTCTACGAGACCTGCTCGACCTGCTGCACTTCCGGCACGAAATGGCGCAGAAGGTTCTGGATGCCGTGCTTCAGCGTCGCCGTCGAGGACGGGCAGCCGGCGCAGGCGCCCTTCATGTGCAGGAACACCGTGCCGTTCTCGAAGCCGCGGAAGGTGATGTCGCCTCCATCCTGGGCGACCGCCGGGCGCACCCGTGTATCGAGCAGTTCCTTGATGGTGATGACCAGCTCCTCGTCGGCCTTGTCGTAGAACTCACCGGTCTGGCTGGTCTCTGCGGCCGGGCCAGCCTTGGCCATGACAGGCGCGCCGGACATGAAATGCTCCATGATGGCGCCGAGGATCGCCGGCTTCAGATGCTGCCAGTCGGGGCCATCCTTGGTCACGGTGATGAAGTCATAGCCGAAGAAAACGCCGGTGACGCCAGGAATTTCGAACAGCCGGCCGGCCAGCGGCGAGGCGACGGCGGCGCTGTCGGCATCGCGGAAATCGGCGGTGCCTTCCAGAAGCACTTCCTTGCCGGGCAGGAATTTCAGCGTCGCCGGGTTTGGCGTCGATTCGGTCTGGATGAACATGGCCGTCTCCGTGCCCGTTTGGGCATCTAGTTTGGAACAATTCTAAATAGGCTCAATTGGATGGACATTCAAGCGAAACGCATCGCCGGAACGGCTGGCTGGCGGAATGTTTTTTCGCGCCCAAAATCGGAGCGGCATCACCTGAAGAGCAAAATCTCAGGCCAGGCTGTCTATTTCCTCGTCCGACAGGTTCTGCGGCACGACAGTCACCGGGATCGGGAAGGCGGCACCCTTGCCGGCCACGGCGCCGACCAGCGGCCCCGGGCCTTCCTTGCCCGCACCGGCGGCCAGCACCAGGATGGCGATGTCCTGGTCTTCCTCGATCAATTTGTGGATCTCTTCCGTCGGCTTGCCTTCGCGCACCACCATCTCGGGCTCGATGCCGAGCTTCTGGCGCACCTTGTTGGCATAGCTGTCGAGTGCGGCGCGCGCCGTGGCGTTGGCTTCCTCGCGCATGATCTTCTCGACACCCAGCCAATGCTGGAAATCGTCCGGCACGATGACATAGAGCAGCACCAGCGTGCCGCTGGTGCTCTGCGCCCGTTTCGAGGCATAGGCGACGGCGCGCTCGCATTCCGGCGTGTCGTCGATGATCGTCAGGAATTTCCTGCGATGGCCGGCTTCGCGGCTGAGGCGTTTGGAGACCATGTCTATCTACTCGGTGTCGTGCGGCCGCAATCTGCCACTGCGGGGGACCGGCGGCAAGCCGCCGGCCTTGTGCCAGTGCACCCGATGTCGCGATCAGCCCTGCAGCAGGCCGATAATGTCGCGCACCGTCTTCATCGTCGCTTCGGCCAGCACGCCGGCGCGCTCGCCGCCATCCTTGAGCACCGCGTCGACATAGGCGCGGTCATCCGAAATGCGGCGCATCTCGCTGGCGATCGGCGCCAGTTTTTCCACTGCAAGATCGGCCAAGGCCGGCTTGAACACGGAAAACTGCTGGCCGGCGAATTCCTTGAGTACATCCGCCTTCGACATCTCGGCGAGACCCGCATAGATGCCGACCAGGTTCTCCGCCTCGGGCCGGCCGGCCAGGCCGTCCAGCTCGCTCGGCAACGCTTCCGGGTCGGTTTTGGCCTTGCGAATCTTCTTCGAGATGTCATCGGCATCGTCGGTCAGGTTGATGCGCGACAAATCCGACGGGTCCGATTTGGACATTTTCTTGGAGCCGTCGCGCAGCGACATGATGCGCGCCGCCGGCCCACCGATGACCGGCTCGGTCAGCGGGAAATAGCCGTTCACGGTCTCTTCGCCGACCTGCATCTCGACGCCGATGCCAAGGGCCGCGATGCGGTCGGAGAAGTCGTTGTTGAATTTCTGCGCGATGTCGCGTGTGAGTTCCAGATGCTGCTTTTGGTCCTCGCCCACCGGCACGTGGGTGGCACGGTAGAGCAGGATGTCGGCAGCCATCAGCGAAGGATAGGCTAGCAGGCCGAGCGACGCGTTCTCGCGGTCCTTGCCGGCCTTGTCCTTGAACTGCGTCATGCGGTTCATCCAGCCGATGCGCGCCACGCAATTGAAGATCCAGGCGAGCTCCGCATGCTGCATGACCCGCGACTGATTGAAGACGATGTGCTTCTTCGGGTCGATGCCCGAGGCCAGGAACGCAGCGGTGATCGACCGCGTCTGGTCGGCTAGGTCTTCATGAACGAGTTGAGCTGTCAGCGAATGCAGGTCGACGACGCAATAGATGCAATCGGAGGTGTCCTGCAGGGCGACGAATTTCTTGATGGCGCCGAGATAGTTGCCGAGGTGCAGATTGCCGGTCGGCTGGACACCGGAAAAGACGAGTGGCTTGAAGGCGGTCATGATTGTCCTCATGGCTTGTGGAGGGCCGTATAAGTGTGATTCCGAAAAGTTGCAGACTTTTCGGAGCCAATCACGCGGCTGGAAACCGCGCGCGGCGAAAGTCTTGCGACGGCGCGCTTATGGACGAGAGCGGTGAGAGGATCAAGAGGCCATTGGGCCTTGGAGCAGACTACAAGGAACAGAGACAAGAAACCGGGAGTGTCTCAGTTTGAAATTTGAAATATGCAAAAGCACCTATATGCTTCGCGGAAAGCAGGGGCCGGAGACTTGGCGCGAGTTTGGAAGATTGTACGCCACGGGGCGCCCGATCAATGGGAGGATTCCATCCCAGAGAAGTCGCTGGCCGAAGGGCAATTAGTCGTGCTTCTATCGCGGCTAGCCGCGAGCCATCTGCCACCCGTCGCCACGACCCCATTGCCACGAAACGCTCCGCGCTTCACTACGTCGCTCACTGTCAAAAACGACCGCTTTGGCAACAAGCACTTCATCATGTACGCGAGCGGCAGCCGGGTGCATTACATAGCGACCTTGGAGGAGACGCCTTGAATGCCCACCGGATCTGAAGGTCAGAAGCGCCCCGCCGGCGTGGTCGGTATGCAAGAGGCACTGCAGCGCAGGCGCAGCCGCGAGACGCCGCTGGAGACCGCGGCACGGCTTCGGGCCGAACTCGGAATTGAACTGAGGGGGCAGGCGCGCAACACCTTGCCACCCTCCGTCTACGACGAATTGTCTGGAGAAGACTAATGTTTGTCGAAGCAGCCGCTATCGTCGCAATGAGGGGTGGGACATTGCAATAAATTCCGGCTCACGGATCTGGAGACTGTTCCCTAGTCGGCGGCGATCCTTTCCGTCCGACATTGCGCCGGATCATCCCGAAATCGGCGCCGCCGGTGGCAAACGCGGTGATGAAATAAAGCAGCGCCCCACCGGCAACCAGCGACAGCAGCGTCGCCGCCTTGACCACCAGCGGCGAGCCCGGCCCAAGCCTGATGGCGAACCAGTGTTCGGCAAAATAGAGCGCAGCGCCCATCACCACGGCGGACAGCACCAGACGTGGAATGCGCTTCATCAGCGGTACGTCGCGGCCCCAATGGCCGCGCCGGATCAAGACGCCGAGCAGCATCACCGCGTTGACCCAGCCGGCGACGGCCGAGGCCACCGCAATGCCGGGCGCCCCCATCCGTGGAAACAGCGTCAGCGCCGTGGTGACGTTCACCGCCACCGAGATGGCGGCAAAGATCATCGGCGTGCGCGTGTCCTCGCGGGCGAAATAGCCTGGGGTGAACGCCTTGATCAGCACGAAGGCCGGCAGGCCGAGGCCGAAGATCGCCAGGATCGCCGCCACCGTCGGCGTCGATCCGTTGGCGGCGAACGCGCCGCGCTCATAGACCAGCCGCACGATCGGCTCAGACATCACCCAGAGTGCCGCGGCTGCCGGCAAGGTCAGGAACAGCGTGAACTCGACCGAGCGGTTCTGCAGATTGGCCGCCTCGATCAGATTGCCCGACTTCAGCGCCCGCGACAGTTCGGGCAACAGCACGATCGCCACCGCAACACCGACCACGCCGAGCGGCAACTGGTAGATGCGGTCGGCATAGGCGAGCGAGGACACCGCGCTGTTCTGTGCCGAGGCGATCGCCGTGCCGATCAGCTGGTTGATCTGGGTGATGCCGCCGGTGATGGCCGCCGGCAGCGCCAGGATCAGCAGCCGCTTGACCGCGGGCGTCATTTTCGGCCGGCGGAAGCCGATCGAGATGCCGGCGTGGCGCACCGCCACCCAGACGATCGCCAGTTGCACCAGTCCGGCGGCAAGCACGCCCCAGGACAGCCCGTAGCCGACGGTGAGGGCATCCGAGCCCTTGTACCAGGCATAGGCGAGCACGCCGATCAGGATGATGTTGAGGAACACCGGGGCCACCGCGGCGGCGAAATAGCGGCGCAGCGAATTCAGCATGCCCGCCATCATCGCGCCCAGCGACATGCAGATCAGATAGGGAAACATGATCGTTGCCAGCGTCACCGTGGTGTCGAACTTCCCCGGCGTGCCGGCAAAACCCGGCGCCACCAGATAGCGCACGATCAGCGGCATCGACAGTTCCATGATGATCGTCAGCGCCAGCAGCGCCGTGAACAGCACGCCGAACACTTCCTCGGAAAAGCGCTTGGCGCCTTCGGTACCGTGGGTCTCGATCTCCTTGGCGAACAGCGGCACGAAGGCGGCGTTGAAGGCCCCCTCGGCAAACAGCCGGCGAAAGGTGTTGGGAAACTGGAAAGCGGCGTTGAAGGCATCGGCAACCGGTCCGGTACCGAGTGCAGCAGCCATCAGCATCTCGCGGCCGAAACCGAGCGCGCGGCTCATCAGCGTGCCGGAAGCGACCGTTGCGAATTTCTTGACGAGGCTCATGCTTTTGGGAACTGCCTGCGCAATTGGGACAAAGTGATGGTCGTTGTCACTCGGCCGCCGCCCTGGGCTTGCCGCCGCGTTCGGGCACGATGCCTTCGAGCGTTGCCATCAGCCGATTGCGGATGGTGGCGATGCGGGCCGGGCTATCTATCTTCTGGCCAGTGAGATCGGTGACATAGAAAGTGTCGATGACCTTTTCGCCGAAGGTGGTGATGTGGGCCGATGCGATGTCGAGCGACAGGTCGGAAAGCGTTCCGGTGATCTCCGACAGCAGTCCCGGCCGGTCGAGGCCCTCGACCTCGATGACCGAAAAACGGTTCGACAGCGTGTTGCGGATTTCGGCACGCGGTGGGATCTTGAACACCTTGGAGCCGCGCCGCGGCTTGGTGCGCTTCTCGATCATTTCCGGCAGCCAGCTCTTGCCCGACAGCACGTCCTCGATTAGCCGGCCGACACGTTCGGCGCGCCGGCGCTCGTCCTCGTCGCGATCGAATTCTCTGCTGATCAGGATCGTGTCGAGCGCGCGGCCATCCGACGTCGTGAAGATCTGCGCGTCGACAATGTTGCCGCCGGCTCCGGCGCAAGCCCCGGCGATGACAGAGAGCAGGCGGGGGTGGTCCTGCGCCAGCACGGTGATTTCGGTCACCGCCTCGAACTGGTGGGTCTTGACCATGGTGGCAAGCTTGTTGCCTGACACGTCCGCTTCGCGGATGAACTCGGCATGGCGCAACTGGTCTGCGAGATCGACGGTCAAAAGGTAATTCTCGTAGTGTTGGCCGACATAGCGCTTGCGGGCCTTGTCCGGCCAGTCGGCAAGCGCCTCGGCCAGGCGCTCGCGCGCCGCCGCCGTGCGCTGCGCGCGCGACACTTCCGAAAACCCGCCGGTCAGCAGCAATTCGGTCTCGTAGTAGAGCGTGCGCAGCAGCTGGCCCTTCCAGCCGTTCCAGACACCGGGTCCGACGCCCCTGATGTCGCAGACGGTGAGGATCAAAAGCAGCTTCAGCCGCTCGACCGACTGCACGATCGCGGCAAAATCCTCGATGGTCTTGCGGTCGTTGAGGTCGCGGGTCTGCGCCGTCATCGACATCACGAGGTGGTTCTCGACCAGCCAGGCCACGGTTTCGGTATCGGCAGGCGACAGCCCCATATGCGGGCAGATCCGACGGGCGATCCTGGCCCCCGCCTCGGAATGGTCCTCCGGCCTGCCCTTGGCGATGTCGTGCAGCAGTACGGCGACATAGAGCGCTTCGCGGCTCTTCTTCAGGCTCGGCATCAGCGTGTGCGAGAGGGGGTGGACCTTTTCGCCGTCGCCGCGCTCGATCTCGGCCAGCACGCCGATGCAGCGGATCAGATGCTCGTCCACCGTGTAGTGGTGGTACATCGAGAACTGCATCATGGCGACGATCTTGCCGAAATCCGGGATCAGCTTGCCGAGCAGTCCGGCTTCGTTCATGCGACGCAGATTGAGTTCGGCATTGCGATCCGAGGTCAATATGTCGAGGAACAGCCGGTTGGCCTCCTCGTCGCGCCGCAGCGACTTGTTGACCAGGCCGAGCGAACGGGTCAGCAGCTTGAGCGCGTCAGGGTGGAATTCCAGACCGTGCTTGTCGGCGAACCAGAACAGCCTGAGCAGATTGACCGGATCGCGCTCGAACACCTGGTCGTCGGCGATGTTGATGCGGTGGTTGTCGACAATGAAATCGGAGGTGCCGGCCAGCTTGCGTTTGCGCCTGGAGAAAGTCAGGAAGATGCGGTTGAAGCCAGGAACGTGCTTGGCCTGCTCCTCCTCGAGCGCCGCGCAGAAGATGCGGGTCAGGTCGCCGACGTCCTTGGCAACGAGGAAGTAGTGCTTCATGAAGCGCTCGACCGCCGACAGGCCGGGGTGTGTGGTGTAGCCGAGCCGTTCGGCGATCTCGCGCTGGATGTCGAAATGCAACCGCTCTTCGGCCTTGCCGGTGAGGAAATGCATGTGGCAGCGTACCGCCCACAGGAAATCCTCCGCCTTCTGGAACTCGCGGTATTCGCCCTCGGTGAAGACGCCCTTGTCGACCAGTTCCTCGCCGGTACGCACCCGATAGAAATATTTGCCGATCCAGAACAGCGTCTGCAGGTCGCGCAGGCCGCCCTTGCCGTCCTTGACGTTGGGCTCGACCAGATAGCGGCTTTCGCCGGCCTTGGCATGGCGGTCATCGCGTTCGGCAAGCTTGGCCTGGACATATTCGGGGCCGGTCGTGCGCACCACCTCATGATCGAACCGCAGCATCAGTTCATCATAGAGCTTTTCCTCGCCCCACAGGAAACGTGCTTCGAGGATCGAGGTGCGAATGGTGACATCGGTGCGCGACAGGCGCAGGCATTCGTCGATGTTACGGGTGGCGTGGCCGACCTTCAGCCCCAGGTCCCACAGCATGTAGAGCATGTATTCGACTGTCTGTTCGCCCCACGGCGTCTGCTTGTAGGGCAGCAGGAACAGAAGGTCGATGTCGGATCCGGGCGCCAGCGTTCCACGGCCGTAGCCGCCGACAGCGACGACGGCCATGCGCTCCGCCGAGGACGGGTTCTTGACCCGGTAGACATGGGTGACGGCGAAATCGTAAAGCGCCCGGATGATCTCGTCCATGAGATGCGACAGCCGCGCCGCGCAGGCGCTGCCGCCGCCATCGTCCATCAGCATTCGTTCGGCAATGGCGCGCCCTTCCGCCAGTCGTCCCTTGAGCAGTTGGAGCACGCCATTGCGCGCGGCCTGCCCTGAGCCATCATCCGCCGTGGCCGCGGTCAGCGCGGTCATCTCGCGGCGCAAGGCTTCGCCGTCGATCAATTCGTCGAGCTTCAGGGAGATTCTTGCCATATATCCAGTCGGCCTTGCCGTTCGGCGGCGTCTATAGCGCGTTTTCGTGGCGCTGGGTATGGGGCGTTGAAAGCCGGTTCAAGACCCGGTTGAGCTTTGGCTCGGATAAGTAAATGGAATAACCATTCTCCGCTTCAGTCGACAGAAATCGACAATGCGCTTGCCTATCCGCCGAGCCTCGGCTTTGACCTTCGCTATGGCTGTCTTTCTGCGTTTCCCGGTCCCGGCGGCGCACTGGATATCCCGCTTTTCCCTGAGCAGGCTTGGCAATTGGAGCGCCCTGTCGCCAAGGAACTGATCTTGCGCGCAGAGCGCAGGAACAAGCTGATAGATTGTCTCGCCTCGCAAAACCGAAAACTCGGGGTTGAAGACCTTGCGCTATGGCGGCCCAGCAGGCCCGGTGACTGAGCAGGCAGGCGATCTCGCCGTCAGTCAATGGCAGCCTGTTCCGATATCCGACATTTTGCGGCAGCTGGTCCAGGTCCGGCCGATCCCGTGCGTCGATGGCCTGAACGCGTTCGAACGGGACGCCGATGCGGGCAAACTCCGCCGTCACACGGGCAAGGCGATCGGGAGACCGATCGAGATTGATGACCAGACGCTTCATTGCCAAAGAAAATCTCACCCCCGGGACGCTCGCTCTCTAGCAGGCGTGGTGTTGCCGCGTGAGACTTTTTCTGGGGGAGGATGGACGCGCCATGGACCGGAGAAGAAAAGTCGAAACAGCCCTTGACCTTCCAGTTACTGGAAGCCCTATCTCCACGTCACACGCCGATAAATCAAGGCATTTTCGAATGACGCATTCCGATCACGATCATCACGCGCATAGTAGCTGCTGCTCGACACAAGGCGCCGTGCCCACCACGAAGAGCGTCGTCCGCGATCCGGTCTGCGGCATGACTGTCGATCCGGTCGCCGGCAAGCCGACGACCGAGCATGATGGCCATCCCTATCATTTCTGCAGCCAGGGCTGCCGCACGAAATTCGTCGCCGAGCCGGAAAAATTCCTGACGGCCACCGATCCGGTCTGCGGTATGAGCGTCGATCGCGCGACAGCCAGGCACTTTGCCCGCCACGAAGGCCAGGGCTTTTACTTCTGCTCGGCCGCCTGCCAGGCGAAATTCGAGGCGGAGCCGCAAAAATATCTCGGCGACAGGCCGGCACCGCAGCCGATGCCCAAAGGCACGCAATACACCTGCCCGATGCATCCTGAAATCATCCGCGACAAGCCAGGATCCTGCCCGATCTGTGGCATGGCGCTGGAGCCGATGGGCGTGCCGACGGGCGATGAAGGGCCAAATCCCGAGCTGGTCGATTTCACCAGGCGGTTTTGGGTGAGCGCTGTCCTTTCGGTCCCCCTTCTGATCATCGCAATGGCGCCCATGATCGGCTTGATGTTTGAAGGCCTGGTCGAGGACCGGACAAAGGTCTGGATCGAACTGGTCCTGGCAAGTCCGGTGGTGCTTTGGGCCGCCTTTCCCTTCTTCCACCGCGGCTGGGACTCGCTGGTCAACCGCAGCCCCAACATGTGGACGCTGATCTCGCTCGGCGTTGGCGCTGCCTATCTCTACAGCGTCGTCGCCACGCTGTTTCCGGACATTTTCCCGCATCAGTTCCGCGGCCATGGCGGTGCGGTGCCCGTCTATTTCGAGGCTGCCGCCGTCATCGTTGCGCTGGTCTTCCTTGGTCAGGTGCTGGAGCTGCGCGCCCGTGAAAAGACCGGTTCGGCGATCCGCGCCTTGCTCGATCTGGCGCCGAAGACCGCGCGGCTGATTGCCGCCGATGGTTCCGAAAACGACGTGCCCCTCGACGCCGTCAAGGCCGGCGATCGCCTGCGCATACGCCCCGGTGACGCCGTGCCGGTCGATGGCACGGTGCTGGAAGGGCGGTCCTCGATCGACGAATCGATGATCACGGGCGAGCCGTTGCCGGTCGAGAAGGTCGAGGGCGATGCGCTGACCGGCGGCACGCTCAACAAGAATGGTGCGCTGATCATGCGCGCTGAGAAGGTTGGCGCCGAGACGACGCTGGCGCGCATCGTCGAGCTCGTCGCCAAGGCGCAGCGCTCGCGCGCCCCGATTCAAGGGTTGGCCGATCGCGTTTCTTTCTACTTTGTCCCGGCCGTCGTCCTTGTCGCGATTGTCGCTTTCACCGCCTGGGCCGTGTTTGGACCCGAGCCCAGCCTGATCTTTGCCATCGTCTCGGCGGTGTCGGTGCTGATTATCGCTTGCCCCTGTGCGCTCGGCCTTGCCACGCCGATGTCGATCATGACCGCCACCGGGCGCGGAGCGCATGCCGGTGTGCTGATCAAGGAGGCCGCAGCACTCGAACGCTTTGCTTCCGTCGACACGCTGATCGTCGACAAGACGGGGACGCTGACCGAAGGCCGGCCGAAGCTGACCGATGTCGTTGCGGCAAACGGTTTTTCCGAGGAGGAATTGCTGGCGCTTGCCGCCGGTCTGGAGAAGGGGTCGGAGCATCCGCTGGCTGAAGCCATCGTCGACGGCGCCGCTACGCGCGGCGTGACAGTTGCCGAGGCCAGCGCCTTCGAGGCGGTCACCGGCAAGGGCGTGTCCGGTTCGGTCTCGGGAAAGACGGTCGCGCTCGGCAATGCCGCGATGATGGCCGACCTTGGCGTCGACATCGCATCCATCTCGGCCAAGGCCGAGGCGTTGCAACTCGAAGGCAAGACGGCGATGTTCGTCGCTGTCGACAAAAAACTGGCCGGCATCGTCGCCGTCGCCGACCTTATCAAGGCAACGACGGCCGAGGCGATCAAGGCGCTGCATGAAAGCGGCTTGCGGATCATCATGGCAACCGGCGACAATGAACGCACGGCCAACGCGATCGCCAGAAGCCTCGGCATCGACGAGGTCCGCGCCGGCCTGCTGCCGGAACAGAAGGCAGCCCTTGTCGAGGAACTGCGCGCAAAAGGCGCCGGCGTTGCCATGGCCGGCGACGGCGTCAACGACGCACCGGCCCTTGCCGCTGCCGATGTCGGCATCGCCATGGGCACCGGCGCCGATGTCGCCGTCGAAAGCGCCGGTATCACTCTGGTCAAGGGCGACCTCAACGGTATCGTGCGCGCCCGCACGCTGGCGCAGGCGACGATCCGCAACATCCGCCAGAACCTGTTCTTCGCCTTCCTCTACAATGTGCTTGGCGTGCCGGTCGCCGCCGGCGTGCTCTATCCGCTCACCGGCACGCTTCTGTCGCCGATGCTGGCGGCGGCGGCGATGAGCCTGTCTTCGGTGTCGGTGATCGCAAACGCATTGCGGCTGAGAACATTGAAACTCTGACCAAAGCCCCCAAATACGAAACCCACTCAACAGGAGACCATGAATGACCTTGGCCAAAAAACTCGTGCTGCTGCTGATGGCGGCCGGAATGCTGGTTGCCGTCTTCCTCGAAAGTGTTCCGGCGCAAAGTGAGGAGATGAAACACGACATGGGCGCCATGGCGACGGATGCGACCAGCCCCTCGACCGAGGGCTACAAGGCAGCGATGGACAAGATGCATGCCGACATGATGGCATCTGAATATACCGGCAATGCCGATGTCGATTTCGTCAAGGGCATGATCCCGCACCATCAGGGTGCCATCGACATGGCCAAGGTCGAGCTTGCCAACGGCAAGGATCCGGAAATCCGCAAGCTGGCCGAAGGCGTCATCGCCGCGCAGGAAGCCGAGATCAAGCAGATGCAGGCCTGGCTCGCCGCCCATCCGGTGAAGTAAGTCTTCAGCCATCGCCAGCTCGGCGAGAACGCCTCTGGATTTCTCGTCCAGCCTGTGATGCGATCGGCCCAAATGGAGCCCGCCATGCCGCCGACCATCAGAACCACCAAACTGCCCTCAGGCGAAGCCGTTCAGGTGCTTGGCCAGGGCACATGGAAGATGGGCGAGGATATCAGTCGCCGTGCCGATGAGGTGAATGCCCTCAAGCTCGGCCTCGACCTCGGCATCACACTGATCGACACTGCCGAAATGTATGCCAGCGGCGGCGCCGAGGAGGTGGTGGCAGAGGCTATTGCCGGGCGCCGTGACGAGACCTTCCTGGTCTCGAAAGTTCTGCCATCGAACGCTTCGCGCGCGGGCGTGCAGCGCGCCTGCGAAAACAGCCTGAAGCGCCTGCGCACTGACCGCATCGATCTCTATCTGCTGCATTGGCCGGGCAGCGTGCCGCTGGCGGAAACGGTCGCGGCCTTCGAGGCCCTGAAAAAGGCGGGCAAGATCCGTCACTGGGGCGTCAGCAATTTCGACACCGACGAGATGGAAGAGCTGATCGGCTTGTCGGATGGCGGCAATGTCCAGACCAACCAGGTGCTCTACAATCTGGTCCGGCGCGGCCTCGAATTCGACCTGGCGCCGTGGAGCCGGCAGCGCGGCATTCCGCTAATGGCTTATTCGCCGGTCGAGCAGGGCGCGCTGGCGCGCAATGCCAGGCTGGAAGCCATTGCCGCCCGCCACAAGGCCACGGCGGCACAGATCGCCCTGGCCTGGGTGATGCATCAGGAGGGCGTCATCGCCATCCCGAAGGCCAGCAGCCAAGAGCATGTCCGCCAGAACGTCGCGGCGCTCGACATCAAGCTTACGCCGCAGGACATCGCCGATCTCGACCGTGGCTTTCCGCCACCGACGCGCAAACGCGGGCTGGAGATGATTTAGGCGCGCAGATAGCGAAGGCCGCGTTCCGTCACACCCCCCTCTGGCCTGCCGGCCATCTCCCCCGCAAGGGGGAGATAGGCAGCTTCCGCGCTCCGCTCTCCTTGCATGGTGATTGGCGAAAGCCAAGGTGACGTCCGATCTCCCCCCTTGCGGGGGAGATGCCCGGTAGGGCAGAGGGGGGTGCTGTCCCGCCGACCTTTACTGGCTACGCCAGTCCCTTAAGCCGGTAAAGCGCCTCCAGCGCTTCCCTTGGCGTCATCTCGTCGGGATTGATGTCGCCGAGCGCGGCACCCAACGCGTCGCCCTTGGCCGGCTTCGCCGCTTCCCGCTTCACCGCCACCGAAAACAGCGGCAGGTCGTCGACCAGCCGGTTGGTCTTGCCGGAAACCTCGCCTTCCTCCAACTGGTGCAGGACTTCCTTGGCCCGGTCGACCACCGCTTCCGGCAGCCCGGCCAGCCGCGCCACCTGCACACCGTAGGAGCGGTCGGCGGCGCCCTTGCCGACCTCGTGCAGGAAGACGACGTCGTTTTCCCATTCCTTGACCCGCATGGTGACGTTGTGGAGCCGCGCCAGCTTGCCGGCCAGCGAGGTCATTTCGTGAAAGTGAGTAGCGAAGATCGCCCGGCAGCGGTTCTTCTCATGCAGATATTCGACCGCCGCCCAGGCGATCGACAGGCCGTCGAAGGTGGCGGTGCCGCGGCCGATCTCGTCGAGGATCACCAGGGCGCGCTCGCCGGCCTGGTTGAGGATTGCCGCCGTCTCGACCATCTCGACCATGAAGGTCGAGCGGCCGCGCGCCAGATCGTCCGAGGCGCCGACACGCGAGAACAGCCGGTCGACGACGCCGATATGGGCCGAGGTCGCTGGCACGAACGAGCCGGTCTGCGCCAGGATGGCGATCAGCGCGTTTTGCCGCAGGAACGTCGACTTGCCGCCCATGTTGGGGCCGGTCAGAAGCCAGATCGCGCCATTCTTGGCGCTGCCCTCCGGCGACAGGTCGCAATCATTGGCGACGAACGGGCCTTCGCCCGAACGGCGCAAGGCCTGCTCGACCACCGGATGCCGGCCCCCCAAAATGTCGAAAGCAAGGCTCGAATCCACCACCGGCCGGCACCAGGCTTCGCTTTCCGAGAGAAGCGCAAGTGCCGCCGAGACATCGAGCACGGCCAGCGCATCCGCACCGGCGCGGATCTTCTCCGCTTCGCCGACCGCTTCCGCCGTCAGCGCGTCGAAGGCGGCAAGCTCGATGCTGAGCGCCCGGTCGGCGGCGTTGGCGATCTTGGTCTCGAGTTCGGCAAGCTCGGTCGTCGTGAAGCGCATGGCGTTGGCCATGGTCTGGCGGTGGATGAAGCGAGCCTTGGCGCCGTCGCTGCCGGTCATGATCGCGTGGTGATTGGCGGTCACCTCGATGTAGTAGCCAAGCACATTGTTGTGGCGGATCTTCAGCGAGCGGATGCCGGTCTCGTCGATCAGCGAGCGCTCCAGCCCGGCGATCACTTTGCGCGACTCATCGCGCAGCGCCCGCATCTCGTCGAGATCGGGGTGATAGCCGCCGCGAACGAAGCCGCCGTCACGCTTGAGCAGCGGCAGTTCGTCGCCAAGCGCCTGTGTCAGGTGCTGGGCCAGCGCCTGGGGCAGCGCGTGGATGGCAGCGAGTGCCGCCGTCAATTCCCTGGGCAGGGCGGTCGCGGCAAAGATCTCGGCGATCGCGCCGGCAGCCTCGAAACCGGCGCGCAGCGCGCCAAGGTCGCGCGGGCCGCCCCGGTTGAGCGCCAGCCTGGACAGCGCGCGCGGCATGTCGGCGACGCTCTTCAGGCTCGACCGTACCGCCTGGCACAGCCGCGTTTCGGCACGGAAGAACGAAACCGAGTCCAGCCTGCCGCCGATCGCCACCGGGTCGGTCAGTGGCGCCATCAGCCGGTCGGCGAGCAGCCTTGCGCCGCCGCCCGTCACCGTGCGGTCGATCGCCTTGAACAGCGAGCCTTCGCGGCTACCCGACAGAGTGCGTAAGAGTTCCAGATTGCCGCGCGTGGCCGGATCGATGAACAGGGTCGATCCTTGCTCTTCGCGCTCGGGCCGCGATAGCGGCGGGCGCTCCGCCTTCTGCGTCTTCTCGACATAGGCGATGGCGCCGGAGATCGCCGACAGTTCGGCGCGCGAAAAGGCGCCAAAACTATCCGGTGTCGCCACATCGAAGAAGCGGGCGATGCGTCCCGTGGCCGAGGCCGAATCAAACAGCGACGGCGGCTGCGGGCTGGCGACGCGGCCAAGCACGTCGAACACCGGTTTCAACTCCGGATCGTGGAACACCGGCTCGGCGACGATCAGCTCGCGCGGATCGACGCGGAAAATGTCGGCCAAAAGCCGGTCGGCGGTGGTGTCGGTGACGCGGAAGGCGCCCGTCGAGATATCGATCCAGGCCAGCGCAAAGGAGTGGTCCGCTCCGCCTTTCACCCGCCCCAGCGCCATCAGGAAACTCGATTCCGACGGCGCCAGCAATTTGTCCTCGGTGATGGTGCCCGGTGTCACCAGCCGCACCACGTCGCGGCGCACCACCGATTTGCCGCCGCGTTTCTTGGCCTCGGCCGGATCCTCGATCTGTTCGCAGACGGCAACGCGGAAACCCTGGCCGATCAGCTTTTGCAGATAATCGTCGGCGGCATGCACCGGCACGCCGCACATCGGAATGTCGAGCCCTTGATACTTGCCGCGTTTGGTCAGCACGATGCCCAACGCCCGGCTCGCCTTCTCGGCATCGTCGAAGAACAGCTCGTAGAAATCGCCCATGCGATAGAACAGCAGCGAATCGGGGTTCGCCGCCTTGATCTCGATGAATTGCTCGATCATCGGCGTGGCGCCGGCGTGGGCGGTCGGCACCGGCGTCATCGCCTCGGGGGCGTCTGGCTCGTTCGGGCTGTGCATGTTCATGCGCGGCACGCTAGCAGATGTGATGATGCGGTTTAATGCCAGAGCTTCGAAAAACAGGGGACGACGGGACGGCAGCTTGTCCGCAATTGCCGATGCGGACGGCGATTCCAGCGCGCTGGCGGTTTACACGCGGCGGCGCGTGGTCTTAATTCGGTCCGACACAAAGCACCCGCTTCAACGAGGTGCTGCACCGGTGAGGAAATCAAGAACATCATGGCCAGGAAAACCGAGAACAACGGTCCGTCCGTCAGTGCGCAGGAAGCGCTCGAATTCCACGCCATGGGTCGCCCCGGCAAGCTGGAGGTCGTTGCCACCAAGCCGATGGCGACGCAACGCGACCTCAGCCTCGCCTATTCGCCTGGCGTCGCGGTTCCTGTTCTGGCCATCGCCGAAGACCCCTCGCGCGCCTTCGACTACACGACGCGCGGCAATATGGTCGCCGTCATCTCCAACGGCACCGCCATTCTCGGCCTTGGCAATCTCGGCGCGCTGGCCTCCAAGCCGGTGATGGAGGGCAAGGCGGTGCTGTTCAAGCGCTTCGCCGATGTCGATTCCATCGACCTCGAGGTCGATACCGAGGACGCCGACGAGTTCATCAACTGTGTGCGTTTCCTCGGGCCCTCTTTCGGCGGCATCAATCTCGAGGACATCAAGGCGCCGGAATGCTTCATCATCGAGCAGCGCCTGCGCGAATTGATGGACATCCCGGTCTTCCATGACGACCAGCACGGCACTGCGATCATCTCGGCCGCCGGCCTGATCAACGCGCTGGAAATCACCGGCCGCGACATGAAGACCACAAAAATGGTCTGCAACGGCGCCGGTGCAGCCGGCATCGCCTGTATCGAGCTGATGAAGGCGATGGGTTTTGCCCCCGAAAACATCACTTTGTGCGACACCAAGGGTGTGGTGTTCCAGGGCCGCACCGAAGGCATGAACCAGTGGAAGTCGGCGCATGCGGTCAAGACCGAGGCGCGCAGCCTCGCCGAGGCGCTCGACGGCGCCGACGTCTTCCTCGGCCTCTCCGCCAAGGGCGCGCTGACCACCGCCATGGTGCAGTCGATGGCCAAGAACCCGATCATCTTCGCCATGGCCAATCCCGATCCGGAAATCACGCCGGAGGAGGTCGCCGAAATCCGCACCGACGCCATCATGGCCACAGGGCGTTCTGATTACCCCAACCAGGTCAACAACGTGCTCGGCTTCCCCTACATCTTCCGCGGCGCGCTGGATGTCAGGGCAACCACCATCAATGACGACATGAAGATCGCCGCCGCGCAGGCGCTGGCGGCATTGGCACGCCAGGATGTGCCCGACGACGTCGCCGCCGCCTATCAGGGCAACCGGCCGAAATTCGGCCCCAACTACATCATCCCGGTGCCGTTCGACCCGCGCCTGATCTCGGCCATCCCGATTGCGGTGGCCAAGGCGGCGATGGATTCCGGCGTCGCCCGCAAGCCGATCCTCGATCTCGATCGTTACGCGCAGGAACTGTCGGCCCGCCGCGACCCGATCGCATCGACCCTGCAGCGCATCTACGACCGCGTGCGCCGCCAGCCCAAGCGCATCGTCTTCGCCGAGGGCGAGGAGGAGCAGGTCATGCGCGCCGCCGTCTCCTATGTGAACCAGCGGCTCGGCACCGCCATCCTGCTCGGACGCGACGACGTCATCAAGGAAAACGCCAAGCACGCCGGCATCGACCTCAACAAGCAAGGCATCGAGATCATCAACGCCCGCCTGTCGCGCCGCAACGGCATCTACACCGACTATCTCTACGAGCGCATGCAGCGCAAAGGCTTCCTGTTCCGCGACTGCCAGCGGCTGATCAACAACGACCGCAACCATTTTGCCGCCTGCATGGTGGCGCTGGGCGACGCCGACGGCATCGTCACGGGTGTGACCCGCAACTATTCCACCGCACTCGACGACATCCGCCGCGTCATCGACGCCAAGCCCGGCCACCGCGTCATCGGCGTCTCGATCGTGCTGGCGCGGGGCAAGACCGTGCTCGTCGCCGACACCGCCGTGCACGACATGCCGAACGCCGAGCAGATCGCCGACATCGCCGAGGAGGCCGCGGGCTTTGCCCGCCGCATGGGCTATGAGCCGAGGCTCGCCATGCTCGCCTATTCGACCTTCGGCCATCCGCAGGGCGAGCGCTCCGAGCGCGTCCAGGAAGCGGTGCGCATCCTCGACAAGCGCCGCGTCGATTTCGAATATGACGGCGAAATGGCCGCCGACGTGGCGCTCAATGCGCGGGCCATGGCGCAATATCCGTTCATAAGGTTGACCGGCCCGGCCAATGTGCTGATCATGCCGGCGTTCCACTCGGCCTCGATCTCGACCAAGATGCTGCAGGAACTCGGCGGCTCCACGGTCATCGGCCCGCTGCTGGTCGGCTTGAACAAGCCAGTTCAGATCGTGTCGCTCAACGCCAAGGACTCGGACATCGTCAACATGGCGGCGATCGCGGCGTATACGGCGGGGACTTGAGCGGCGAGCCTTAGCGGTGAGTCTGCGAGGCGTTCAGCCCGGCGCGAATACGCGCGCGGCTTCGATCACCTCGTCGACCTGATCCTGCCGAAGCAGGTCGACGGGAATGCGGCCGTCGAGCTGCGCCGAGGGCCGCGTCAGCCACAGCCATGCGAGCCTTGGATTGGTGATCAGCGACAGCACGTCGCGAATGCCCGCAACCGGCCGTCCATCGACGAACTGCGCCAGCGGGAAGACATGTTTGCGGCCGCCCTTGCGCAAGGCGATGACCTCGCCCCGCCGTTGCCAGCGATGCAGGGTCGAGCGGGCGATACGCAAATTCTCTTCCAGATAGGTCGAGCCGGCGACGCGGCCCGCCCAGTCCTCGATCAGCATCGATTCGAGATCGTCGGACTTTGGCAGCGAAGGAGGCTCGACATCGGCCAACGGGGTCGTCGGCGGATTGATTACGCCGGCTATACCGGCTTCGCTGCGGCGCGCGGCTTCCGCCGCCACCGCGCGCACGAATTTCGAGGCCAGGCCGGGCAGGTCGGCATGGATGGCGTCGATGGCGCGCTGGTGCTTCGGTGACAGCAAGGTGACGGCGGACGCTATGCTGCCGGCGATCTTGCCGACCGAGACCATGGTGGGCTTGTTGATGGCCTCGTCATAGTGCGCAAGCGCGCGCTCGACGTCCTCCGCGACCATCTCCGCGAAGTCGTCCTGTTTGAGGCCCTGGATCTGAAATCTGTTCATGCATCTGTCTTTTGGCCGCGCGCTCCCCTCAGCTGCGGCCGATTGTTGAATTTCTAGTGCGGAAAACGGAAATCGCGGCGGCAACGAATCCGGCCGCCCGACAGCATGCTGTCCAGCATTTCTTGACACCCCAACTGACTGAGGGCGCACCGAAATGTCAGTCGCGGGACGCCCAGATTGCGTGTAGGTGCGATGTATGACAGCCGCGCGACGGTGAGAAGCGGTCCGCGCAGCGGACGAAAAGCCAATTGCTTGGCTTTTCGAGCTTCGAACGCCCTGAGCCTGCGAAGGGCAGCGGCGCGACCGGCCGCCTACGGCACAAGCGCCGGGCTTTAGGGTTACAGTAACCCCGCCTGCTCGGCCTCGCGACGCAAATTCTGCCGCGGCCTGGGGCCGATCTGCTGGATCACCAGTCCGGCCGCCAGTGAGCCAAGGTCGCCGCAGGTCTGCAGGTCGCGGCCTTGCGTGTAACCATGCAGGAAGCCGGCGGCATAGAGATCGCCGGCGCCTGTCGTGTCGACCAGTTCCTTGATGGCGGTCGCCTTGATGACCACGGTCTCGTCGCCGCGCACGATGACCGAGCCTTTTTCCGAGCGGGTGACGGCGGCGATCCTGCAATCCTTGCGGATTTGCGCCAGCGCCTCGTCGAACGACGACGTCTGGTAGAGCGACTTGATCTCGTGGCTGTTGGCAAATACGATGTCGACCGTGCCCGAACGCATCAGGTCGAGGAATTCGTCGCGGTAGCGGTCGACGCAGAACGAATCCGACAGCGTCATCGACACTTCGCGACCTGCCGCGTGCGCCAGCCTCGCCGTCTGGCGGATTGCTTCCTTGGCGCGCGGCGGGTCCCACAGATAGCCTTCGAAATAGGTGACCTTGGCGCCGGAGGCCTTGTCGGCCTCGACGTCCTCCGGTCCAAGCTCGACGCAGGCGCCGAGATAGGTGTTCATCGAGCGCTCGCCGTCGGGGGTGACGAAGATCATCGAGCGCGCCGTCGGCGGCTCGCCCTTGAGCGGCCTGGTGTCGAAGGCGACGCCCTGCGCATGGATGTCGTGGGCATAGATTTCGCCCAGCGCATCGTTGGAGACCTTGCCGAAGAAGGCGGCGCGGCCGCCGAAACTGGCGACGCCGGCCGCCGTGTTGCCTGCGCTACCGCCGGAGGCTTCGATCGCCGGCCCCATGCGGCTGTAGAGCAGTTCGGCGCGCTTTGTGTCGATGAGGTTCATCGCGCCCTTGATGATGCCGTTGGTCTCGAGGAATTCCTCGTCGCACTGGGCGATGATGTCGACAATGGCATTGCCGATGCAAAGCACGTCATAATCCGGCATCAAAATCTCCGCCAAAAACCCGAGCCGGCTTCTTGCCACGCCGGCCCGGCGCGGGTCTAGCGATTTGAAACCGGTTTGCCTAGGGCGAGACACGCAACTTTGGCGGAACAGGCAAAAGGCGCCTCAGCCGCGAGGCGCTATGACAATTCGACCGTGGCCGAAGCATTTCTTCGCCGCACCGCCTACAAGCCTGGTTCAGCCGATCCCGTTTCGAAGGCGAGCCAGCCCCATGTCTACAAAGAAGATCTCGACAAAGAACGAGCCTGCAAAGAACGACATGACCACCGACCTGGCGCTGCTCGTCGTGCTGGCGGTGCTCTGGGGCGCCTCCTACACCTTCATCAAGATCGGCGTCGAAACCATCCCGCCGGTCACCTTCATTGCCGCCCGCACCCTGATTGCCGGTGGTATCCTGTTCGCCATCCTCCGCTGGCGCGGGCTCGCCATGCCGGGCGATGCGGCAAGCTGGCGCCGCTTCGCCTTCCAGGCCTGCCTCAACAGCGTCATCCCGTTCACCCTCATCGCGGCGGCGGAACGTTCGGTCGATGCCGGCCTCGCCACCATCCTGAATGCCACCTCGCCGATCTTCACCTTCCTCTTGACAGCGCTCATCACCCGCCACGAGCCGGTCACGGTGCGCAAGCTGATTGGCGTCGGCGCCGGCATTGCCGGCATCTGCCTCATCATCGGCACGCAGGCACTGGGTGGCCTCGGTCACGAGTTGTGGGCGCAGTTGGCCATCGTAGCGGCAACAATCTGCTATGCGGGTGCGGCCATTTTCGGCCGTGGTTTCAAGGGCCTCGACCCAATGCTGCCTGCCGCCGGTTCCATGCTGTGCGGCGCCGTCATACTCGTGCCCATCAGCCTTGTGTTCGACCAGCCATGGACGCTCGCGCCCTCGACCGCATCTATCCTGGCCCTGCTCGGCCTGTCGGTGTTTTCGACGGCGCTGGCCTTCGTCATCTATTTCCGCCTCATCCACACGCTGGGTTCGGTCGGCACCACCTCGCAGGCCTATCTGCGGGTGCCGATCGGCGTCGGCATCGGCGCCCTTTTCCTCGGCGAAAGCCTAGGCTCGACGGCATGGCTGGGCATGGCGTTCGTCGTGGCCGGGGTCGCTGCCATGACCATCCCGATTCGAAAGCCGGCGTTTGCGCGGTAGAGCAATTCCAGGAAAAGTGTGAGCGGTTTTCCCGGGAAAAGCGGATAGCGCTTTCCCTTGGGAATTGCGTCAAAGCAAAGAACCAGCCCGCTTGTGCTCATGGCCTGCGCTGCCTATCTCGGAAGCATCCGCCTTTTAGGCGGCGTCCGCTAACCGGGGTGTGACAAGGTGATTTTCGACGCTGCCCGCACTGCGGCCCTCGAGCTGCTCTCGCCTCCCTTTCGGGCCGTGTTCCTCAAGACATTGGGTCTGACGCTGCTGGCGCTTGTCGCCTTGTGGTTCGGCCTGACCAGCCTCGTCGAGTGGCTGGCGCTGCCGTGGCTGCAGACGCTGTTGCCCGGCATGCCGTCCTGGGCCGGGTGGCTGGGCGGCATCATCGCGGCAATAGCGCTTGCCTTCGGCATGGCGTTGCTCATCGCGCCGGTGACGGCTGTTGTCGCCGGCCTGTTCCTCGACGATATCGCCGAAGTGGTCGAGCGCACCGACTATCCCGGCGATCCGACCGGCCGCGCCATGCCGGCGCTGCGCTCGCTGGTGCTGTCGGCGCGATTCCTCGGCGTCGTCATTCTTGGCAACATCGTCGCGCTGCTGCTTCTCTTGGTGCCGGGCGTCAACATAGCCGCCTTCTTCATCGTCAACGGCTATCTGCTCGGGCGCGAGTTCTTCGAATTCGCCGCCATGCGCTTTCGTAGGGAAGAAGAGGCCAGGGCCTTGCGCAGGCACTATGCCGCCACAGTGTTTCTCGCCGGGCTGCTCATCGCGGCTTTCCTCGCCGTGCCGTTGCTCAACCTGCTGACGCCGCTGTTCGCCGCCGCCATGATGGTGCATCTGCACAAGGCGATCTCGGTGCGGGAAGTGGCTCGCTCCTCGCGCCACTGAGCATTTTCTTCAGAGCAACAGGAATCCGCGTCCGAGCTCGTCGTCCGCTTCGACGATAAACTCAGTCCTGCCACTATAATAGGCGCGGCCGCCGACGCGGGCGATGATCGCCTCGTGCGGGCCAGCCTTTGCAGTCCGCACCACGGCTCCCGAAAAACGCGAGCCGGCAATGCTTTCGAATGTGCGCGTCTGTCCGATCGCGATCTCGCCCTTGGCATGCATGGCCGCCAGCCTTGCGGTGACGCCGGAGCCGGTCGGCGAGCGGTCGACCTCCGCCTCGGCGAAGACGCAGATGTTTTTAGTCACCTCGCTGGAAAACGCATCGCGGCCATCGGTCAGGATGGTGCCATAGAGGAAGGCTAGGTCGGCATGGTCGGGATGCGACAGCGGCAATTCGGCCTTGAGCCTGTCCGTCAGCGCGGTTGCCGCATCGACGAAATCGCGCACCCGGCTTCTGCCGAATTCAAGCCCGAATTGGTGACAATCGGCCAGCGCGTAGAAGGCGCCGCCATAGGCGACGTCGAAGCCGATCGTGCCATGGCCCGCCAGCTCTATCGTCTGCCCGCCGGCGAACAGGAAGGCCGGCACGCTTTCGAACGACACCGCACCGGCCTTGCCGTCCCTGACCTCGACCGAGGCGACGACCAGCCCGCACGGCGCCTCGATATTGACTGTCGTGATTGGTTCCTGTTTCGCCACCAATCCCTCATCTACGGCGTAGCGGCCGAGCGCGACGATGGCGTGGCCGCACATCGTCGAGTAACCCTCATTGTGCATGAACAGCACGGCGAGGTCGGCGCCGGGCAGGTCGGGCTCCACCAGCAGCGCGCCATACATGTCGTAGTGGCCGCGCGGCTCGAAGATCAGCAGCTTGCGCAAATGGTCGAGGTGGTCGCGCACATAGGCGCGCTTTTCCAGGATGGTGCCCTTCGGGATATCCGGATAGCCGCCGGTGACGATCCTGAGCGGCTCGCCGCCGGTATGCATATCGACGACGGTCAGCGTCATGCGACGGGCCCCATTAATCCGAAGATTTGCCGAAGAGGGCCTGCAATTTGCCGAACGGCATGGCGGCGCGGGTGAAGCCGAAGGTGCCGTCCTGCTGGATCTCGCGTGCCGCCGTTTCCAGCATGCCATAGGCGAAATTGGTCAGCCACGGCCCGAGCGAGATGCGCTTGACGCCGGCCATGGCGAGGTCGGCGATGGTGAAGCCAGGCTTTGCCATGACATTGACCGGCTTGCTGACCGCCGAGCAGAGCGTGCGGATCATCTCGACGTCGCCGATGCCTGGCGCATAGAGCACGTCGGCGCCGGCCTTCTCGAACGCCTGCAGCCGCTTGATGGTATCGTCGAGGTCGGACTTGCCCCACAGGAAATTCTCGGCCCGCGCCGTGAAGACGAAATCGCGCTTCAGCGCCCGCGCCGCCTCCACCGCCGCCGCAACGCGCTCGACAGCGTGCGCGAAATCATAGATTGGCTTGTCGGGGTCGCCGGTGTGGTCTTCGATCGAGCAGCCGGCAAGACCGGCCGCTTCGGCCGCGAAGATGGTTTCGGCGGCCTGCTCGGCGCCGTCGCCCTTGCCTTTCTCGAGGTCGGCCGAGACCGGCAGGCTGGTCGCCCCCGACACCTCGCGGCAATGGTGGATCATCTGGTCGAAGGTCACCGCGCCGTCCGGCAAGCCGCGCGAAAAGGCAAAGCCGGCGCTGGTTGTCGCCAGCGCCGTGAAGCCGAACGAGCCGAGCAGCTTCGTCGTGCCGATATCCCAGGGATTGGGCATGACGAAGGTCGAGGCATGCAGGTCGCGGAAGATCTTGCCCTTGTCCATGGTAGTACCCCCATCATATGCGGTGTGGCTAAGTGGATTTTATCCTGCCCCATTTGGCCGGGCAAACGAATGCGGTTGGTTCAGAAGCGTTTGGCGTTCTCTCCTGCCAATTTGTCCAGCGTGTCGGAATCCTTGATGTAGTGCGATGTCTTCTTGTCCCAGTGATAGATGACGGAAATCGCGTGGGACTCTGGTCGGGGCGGAGTGTCGTCGCAGCTTTCGCCGTTGAGCACCGTGGCATCGGTCACCGTCACTTTGATGGCAGCATAGGACTTCCCCTCCGCGATGGCCTGAAAAGCTACATCCTGCTTGCGGCTGTAGGCGCACAGGTTTTCGTCGAACGTATAGATCATGTCGATCAGTTCGAATTTGTCGTCGCGGACCATGATCAGCGGCGTGATCACATAGTTCTGGCTCGAGTTGAAATGCGCGCTCATGGTGATCAGGACGTCATCGTTGGCGCTGACCGAAAGCTTGCCCGGTTCGCGGAAGTAGGTGCCGCGGTCGAGCGCGACATTGACGGCGTCGAGCAATTTTGGCTTGGCCGTGACGTCGTAGAGCGCCAGCACCGCATAGCCTTCGGCGCTGTCGGGAGAGTCACCGAGGTCGAACAGCATGGCCAGCCGGTCCTTGCCGCCGGCCTTGATCGCAAGCACCGCGGCATTGGAAAAGCCCGAAGTTTCGGGCGGCGAACCGCCGCCATCCGGTCGCTCGATATGTCGCATCTCGATCGGTAACCCGCCCCTGTAGAAGCCGTCCTGGTCCGCGGCGAGATCTGGAATGACCATCCTCGCGAGGTCGAGATAGGTGGCATCCGTGCGGCCGGGCAAAGCACTGCCGAGTTCCGGGAAGCCGACGGCTTGCGCGCCGGCCGCAGTCCACAAAAACGGCAGCAGCGTCAAGGTAAGGAAGAAGCGGAACAGGGCGGGTTTCATGCGTGGCCTCGAATTGGCGGGGCCAAGCTAGCACGGACGATCGAGGCGTACAGCCGCGGGCTGAAGATCAGCTTAGTGGATCGGCACCAGCCCGGCCAGCTCGCGCATGTCGTCGAACAGGATGCCGCCGGCCTGGATCAGGCCAGCGCGGTCGGAATAGGGATCGGCATGATAGGAAAACACCCGCATGCCGGCGGCGATCCCGGCCTGCGTGCCGGCGACGCTGTCCTCGATGACGATGCAGTCGGCGGGCGCGAAGCCCATGGTCTTGGCCGCATGCAGGAACAGGTCCGGGAACGGCTTGCCACGGCTGACCATGGTCGAGGAAAACATCGCGCGTTCGAACAGCGGCAACAGCCCGGTCTGGCCAAGCGTGATGTGCATCTTCGACACTCGGGCCGAAGTGGCGACGCAATAGGCGATACCGGCTGAACGCACGGCTTCGACGAACTCGCGGACGTAGGGGATCGCTTCGACGCCGTGGGCAAACAGATCCGGCAGGCCGGCGTTCCAGCGATCGACGAAATCGACGCCGAGCCTGACGCTGGTCTCTGCTTCGATCTCTTTCTGCACCGACGCCATGCTGCGGCCGGAGAAATTCTTGCGGCAATATTCGAAGCTTGTCGGATAGCCGGCAGCGGTCAGCCATTCGGCGAGACGCCGATTGGCCAAATTCTCTGTATCGACCAGGATGCCGTCGCAGTCGAAGATGACAAGTTTAGGCAGTTCAGACATCAGGCGGTGCCGGTCGATCCGAACCCGCCCGAGCCACGCGCCGTGCCGCCGGCCAAAGTGCGCTCTTCCACGGCCGCCTGCGTCACCGCCGCGAAGACGATCTGGGCGATGCGCATGCCGCGCGTCACCGCGAAATCCTCGTCGCCGAGATTGATCAGCAGCACCTTCACCTCGCCGCGATAATCGCTGTCGATGGTGCCGGGCGTGTTGAGCACGGTCAGGCCGTGCTTGAAAGCAAGTCCGGAGCGTGGCCGCACCTGACCTTCCATGCCCTCGGGAATCTCCAGGATCAGCCCGGTCGGCACCAAAGCGCGTTTTCCGGGCAGGATCAGCAGCGGCCGGTCGTCGGGCACCGCGGCGCGCAAATCCATGCCGGCGGCACCGATGCTTTCATAGGCGGGGAGGGGAAGTCCTTCAGCATGCGGCAACCTGACGAAGCCGACGGTCGGACCGATGACGGAGGGAGTTTGAAGGGCTGCGCGCATAAAATCGATCCTATCGGCGCGAACGGCGATTCGGTCAACTCGACTGTAATTCTATCAACGGCTTTCTTTTGGGCGGCACTGTGACCTCAGCGCAGTTCCATCGGAACGACGGTGGTCTCCTTGATCTCCTCCATCACGAAGGACGCGGACACATCCGACAGCGCCACCTTGGCGATCAGCCGCTGGTAGAGCCGGTCATAGGCCTTCACGTCGGCGACGCGGGCGCGCAAGACATAGTCGAGGTCGCCCGACATGCGGTAGACGCCGGTGATCTCGGGAAAGCCGGTCACTGCCGCGCGGAATTTCTGCAGCCACTCCGGGTCGTGGTTGGACGTGCGGATCAGGATGAAGACGGAAAGGCCAAGTCCGAGCTTTTCGGCATCGACCAGCGCCACGCGGCCGGTGATGACGCCATCCTCCTCCAGCCGCTTCACCCGGCGCCAGCAGGCATTGCGCGACAGCGCCACCCGTTCCGACAGCTGGTCGACCGACAGCGTGCCGTCGCGTTGCAATTCGGCAAGCAATTTCCGGTCGATTTCGTCGATTTCCAACGCCATGTGGGATGTTTGTCCCATCAACGGGTCAAATACAAGGATATTTTGAGACCGATGAACCGGCGAAGCGTGTCAGGATACTCATATCAGGAACTTCAAGCGCTGAAGGGGACCAGCATGTCGGTCGCAAGGATTTTCACCTCTCATCCGGCCAAGGTCGGCGAAACCTATTTCACTCATATGGCCTTTGCCGGCTGGTTCTCGTCGCGGCTGCTGATGGCGGCTGGCGCCGCGCTCGTTCACGCTTTCTTGCCATTTCTGTTTGAGACTACCGCCAGCCGAATCGTTCGTGAGCTTTACGAGCGGACGCACAACAGAGGCACACACGCGATCAAGGAGCCTGCGGCTCTTATGGATCGCGCCTAGAGGGCGACAGAAGCGATGTGCCGGTGGGCGGCCTATCTCGGTGAAGCAGTCTTTCTCGAAGACATGCTCACCGCGCCCTGTCACTCGCTGATCGCCCAGAGCCATTGCGCCCAGGAAGCGAAATCGCCGACCAATGGTGACGGTTTTGGCCTTGCCTGGTATGGCGACCGCCCGGAGCCGGGTCTCTACCGAGACATCCTGCCGGCATGGTCGGATCCCAATCTGAAGAGCCTGTGCCGGCAGATCAAATCCGGCCTGTTCCTCGCCCATGTGCGGGCGTCCACCGGCGGCGCCACCAGCCGCATGAATTGCCATCCGTTCATCTCCAGCTCTTGGTCGTTCATGCACAACGGCCAGATCGGCGGCTTCGAAAAAATCCGCCGCGCGCTGGAGAATTCGCTGTCCGACGCTGTCTTCGACCAGCGCGAAGGCACCACCGATTCCGAATTGTTTTTCCTGCTGATGATCGACGAGGGATTGACCGGCGATCCGCAAGGCGCCGTCTCCCGCGCCACCAGCCGCGTGCTCGAAGCCTCGCGCCGCGCCGGCCTCGAACCGGCGCTGAAACTCACCGCCGCCTTCTCCGACGGGCAGGCGCTGCATGCGGTGCGCTACGCCACCGACGCTCACGCACCGACGCTCTACACGTCTGTCCTGCGCAAGGGCGGCGGCCGCTGCATCGTTTCCGAGCCCTTCGACCGCGAGGGCGGCGACTGGCAGGCGATCCCGCCGTCGAGTTTTGTGACGATCACTGGCGATGGCATGGTCATTCGCCCTTTCGCACCCGCATCGGCCAGGCTGGCACTGGCCGTCTAGTTGCAAAAGTGCGGCAACGCCGCGGGACAGCCCCCCTCTGTCCTGCCGGACATCTCCCCCACACGGGGGGAGATTGGCACCTGCGACTGCCGCGCTATTCCTTGCAACGTCCGAGATTGGCGAAAGCTGTCGTGACATCCAATCTCCCCACCTGTGGGGGGAGATGTCCGGCAGGACAGAGGGGGCGCCGTAGAGTGCAGACTTGGACAGTCCAGTCTGCACAATTTCGATCAAACGCAGACAATCCTCGAATGCTCAACTCCATTTGAAGCAGCGCCGCTGTCCGCCATCCGATCAGGCGAACGCGGCCAAGCCGGAGCATTGTCAATGGACCTCGTCTTTTCCTCAACCATCGAGCTGGCCACTGCCATCGCCGCGCGGAAGATCTCCGCCGTCGAGGCACTCGACGCGCATCTGGCGCAGATCGATGCGCACAACGATGCGGTCAACGCCGTCATCTCGCTCGACAGGGAAGGGGCTCGCGAGTGCGCCAAGAAGGCCGACGCGGCCCAGGCGCGCGGCGAGGCCCTCGGCCCGCTGCACGGCGTACCGTTCACGCTGAAGGACATGCACGATACATCCGGCATGAAGACCACGGTCGGCTTTCCGCCCTTTGCCGACTATGTCGCCAAACAGGACAGTCCGGTCGTCGCCCGCTTGCGTGCGGCTGGCGGCGTGCTGATGGCCAAGACCAATGTCGCGACCATGCTTTCGGACTGGCAGTCGAACAATCCGCTGTTTGGTCGCACCAGCAATCCCTGGAATCTCCAGCGCACGGCGGGCGGTTCCAGCGGCGGCGCGGCGGCTGCACTTTGCTCGGGGATGACGCCGTTCGATGTCGGCACCGACATGCAGGACTCAATCCGGCTGCCGGCCAGTTTCTGCGGTGTCTATGGCCTGAAGCCGACGGAGCACCGCGTCTCGCTGGCCGGCGTCTTTCCCGATCCCGGCGGTACTGCGCGCAGCGTGCGGCTGATGTCCTGCCTTGGGCCGCTGGCGCGCAGTGTGGAAGATTTGGCGCTGATCTATCAAATCATTGCCGGTCCTAATGGAAGCGACACCGATCTTGCGCCGGTGCCGGTCGAGGATATGCCAAGCCTCGACCTCAAGACATTGCGCATTGCCTTCGCGCCGTTCTTTCCCGGGTTTCCAGTGGCGGGCGACGTCAGCGCCGCGGTCGAAAGTCTCGCAAGGCAGTTACAATCCGCAGGAGCGGTCGTCGAAGAAGCAAAACTGCCGAAACTCGACCTGCATGACGATCTGGAGCAGGGCGGCGCGCTGATCGGCATGATGCTGGAGGCCGCTCAGCCTGAGCCGCCGGAGGAACCGACACCGGTCTCGCGCTGGTTCGAGGCACTCGCCCGCCGCGACAAATCCATTCTCGCCTGGGACCGGTTTTTCGAGGCCTACGACGCGTTGATCTGCCCGGTCGCCATGACCACCGCCTTCCCGCATTGCGAGCCGGGCACGCCGATCAAGGTCGACGGCAAGGAGCAGAGCTACTGGATGCTGCCGGCCTATGGCGCCGTGTTCAACTACAGCGGCCATCCAGCGCTTTCCATGCCGTGCGGACTGGACAGCACCGGCCTGCCGATCGGCCTGCAACTGGTCGGCAAACGCTGGTCGGAGTCACGGCTGCTCGGCATCGCCAAGGCAATCGAACCACTCACCGGCGGCTTTCGCCGTCCGCCCGCCTATTGAGCGAAGCGCGACAATCCATAAGGGGCAAGTAAGGGGTCGCGCTCGCCGTCGAGGATTTCCCTTGTGGCGAACAGGCCGACGGCCGGCGCCAGCGTGATGCCGGAATGCATGACCGCGACATAGACNCGCGCTCGCCGTCGAGGATTTCCCTTGTGGCGAACAGGCCGACGGCCGGCGCCAGCGTGATGCCGGAATGCATGACCGCGACATAGACACCGTCCATGCCCACCGCGCGGCCGATGATCGGAAAGCCGTCGATCGGCGTCGGCCGGTAGCCGACCGTGTGGAAATCGAGTTCCAACCCGTCGCTGTCGCGCAGCATGGCCTTCATGGCCGCAAACAGCGCGTGGGCGGTGGCTTCGGCATTCATACCCGGATCGGCGCCGCCAAAATCCGAGCCGGCGATGATGCGGCCTTCCGCCGTCTGGCGCATGTGCAGCCGCTCGGCCAGAACCAGACCGTTGAGCAGCTTTTTGTAAGGCCGTGAGTGGACGATCAGGCCGGGCGGCGTTTCGATCGGCAGGTTGATCCCGGCGGTCGCGGCGATCTCCGGCGAGCCGACGCCGGCCGCGACCACCACCTCGTCTGATGCAATCAATCCGTGCGAAGTGTCGACACCGGTGATCCTGCCGCCGGTCTGGACCAGGGCCGTCACCGTGCTGGAGATGGTCTTCGCGCCATGTCGCTTCGCGTCTGCCAATAGGGCATGGGCGGCGGCCACGGGCTCTGCGACACCTTCCTCAGCCACATGCAGGGCAAAGTCGGGAAGCTCGGCGAGATTGGGCTCGATGCGCGCGGCACCGGCGCGGTCGACGCGTTCGATGCCGTAGCCCCAGGCGGAATGCTCCGTGGCGTAGATTTCCATGTCGGTGGCCGACAGATCCCAGCACAGGCCACCGCACCAGCTGAGCGGCAGGCCGGGTAGGTCCTGCGCCAGCCGCGACCATTCGGCCATCGCGCGGGTGCGCAGCCGGAAATAGGGCTCCGGATTGCCCCAGCTGGCATTGATCCAGGCAAACGAGTTTGGGGTGGCGATTCCACCGACGGGGCTGTCGGAAATGACCGTGACCTGTGCTCCCGCCTTGCTCAGATGCCAGGCGATGGAGGCGCCGATGATGCCGGCGCCGATGACGATCACTTGTTTCGCCGCAGTCATGCTTGCTCCTCTGCCTCGCCATCCGGAGGGATGTTCGTCCAGTGCCATCCCGGCAGCCGCTTGCCAACATTGCGCAGCGCAAAATATGCGGCAATGCACTGGCCGGAGCCACAGCACGGCTGAGCTGTATGCTCTGACGGTGAGGCGGCGATCAGCAGCTTCCGAGCCGCCGGACCGGTCGACAGCCCGGCACTGCGCTGCTAGAAGCCCGGCCTGTCACACGGAAATCCCAGAGAATGCCCGAAGCAATAGAAGAAGAAGTGGCGCGCCGCCGCACCTTCGCGATCATCGCGCACCCGGACGCCGGCAAGACGACGCTCACCGAAAAGCTGCTGCTGTTCGGCGGCGCTATCCAGCTTGCCGGCGAGGTCAAAGCCAAGAAGGACAAGATCCAGACCCGCTCCGACTGGATGAAGATCGAGCGTGAGCGCGGCATCTCGGTCGTCACCTCGGTGATGACCTTCGAGTATGAAGACAATGTCTTCAACCTGCTCGACACGCCCGGCCACGAGGATTTCGCCGACGACACCTACCGCACGCTGTCGGCGGTCGACTCGGCGGTCATGGTCATCGATGCCGCCAAGGGCATCGAGCCGCGCACACTGAAGCTGTTCGAAGTCTGCCGGCTGCGCGACATTCCGATCATCACCTTCATCAACAAGATGGACCGCGAAAGCCGCGATCCGTTCGAGATTTTGGACGAGATCGAGCAGAAGCTGGCGCTGGATACTGCCCCCGTCACCTGGCCGATCGGCCGCGGCAAGAATTTTGCCGGCACCTATCATCTGGCGCTGAATGCCGTGCGCAGGGGCGACGCGGAGAAAGAACGCACGCCGGTTAATGGTCCCGATTCCAACCGCGTTGCTGGCCTTTTGCCAGAAAACGAACGCGAAGCCTTCATCGAGGAACTGGAGCTCGCGCGGGAAGCGTGCAGACCCCTTGATATAGAAGCCTTCCGAGAGGGCCATCTGACGCCGGTCTATTTCGGCTCGGCGCTGCGCAATTATGGCGTGCGCGACCTGATCGAGGCGCTTGGCGCTTTTGGACCGCCGCCGCGCGCGCAGGAGGCCGACACCCGCAAGGTCGAGGCAACCGAGGAGAAGATGACGTCCTTCGTCTTCAAGATCCAGGCCAACATGGATCCCAACCACCGCGACCGCATTGCCTTCGTCCGCGTCTGTTCGGGCAAGCTCGAGCGCGGCATGAAGGCCAAGCTGGTGCGTACGGGAAAGCCTATGTCGCTGTCGGCGCCGCAATTCTTCTTTGCCCGCACCCGCGTCACCGCCGACGAGGCGTTCGCCGGCGATGTCGTCGGCATTCCCAACCACGGCACGCTGCGTATTGGCGATACGCTGACCGAGGGCGAGGAAATCCTGTTCCGCGGCGTGCCGAATTTCGCACCGGAAATCCTGCGCCGCGTTCGCCTCGGCGACGCGATGAAAGCGAAAAAACTCAAGGAAGCGCTGCACCAGATGGCCGAAGAGGGCGTCGTGCAGCTGTTTTCGCCGGAGGACGGCTCGCCTGCCATCGTCGGCGTCGTCGGCGCCCTGCAGCTCGACGTGTTGAAGGAGCGGCTGAACTTCGAATACACGCTGCCGGTCGAATTCGAGATGTCGCGGTTTTCGGTCTGCCGCTGGATCTCGGCCGACGACAAGGCCGAGGTCCTGCGCTTCATCGAGGCGCATCGCGGCGACATCGCCCGCGACCTCGACAACGATCCGGTGTTCCTGGCCCAGCACGCCTTTTCGCTGAACTACGAAGCGGAACGCTGGAAGGCGATCAAGTTTGCCACGATCAAGGATTATCAGGTCCGCGACAAGGCGGCGTAAGTCGCGCTTTTTCCTTCTCCCCGTTTACGGGGAGAAGATGCCCGAAGGGCGGATGAGGGCGGCGCCAGCGTTGAAGGTTTCGCTCAGCCTTTGGCCGCTTCTTCGATCTTGGCGATGTCGATCTTGCCCATCTGCATCATCGCCGACATCACCCGGCCGGCCTTCGCCCGGTCCGCATCCCCGAGCAGCCTGGGCAATTGCTCCGGCACGACCTGCCAGGAAACGCCGAATCTGTCCTTCAGCCAGCTGCAACGGCCGGGTTCGCCACCGCCTTCGGTGAGTTTGCTCCAGAAATGGTCGACTTCAGCCTGCGTCTTGCAGTCGATCGACAGCGACATGGCCTCTGTGAATTTGTATTGGGGGCCGCCATTGAGCGCCTGGAACTGCACGCCGTCGAGTTCGAATGAGGCCACCAACACCTTGCCTTCCTGGGCGTGGCCCTGTGGCCAGCGCGTGACGCTCAACACCTTGGAATTCTTGAAGATCGATACGTAGTGGTTCATGGCCTCTTCGGCCTGGCCGTCGAACCACAGGGAGGTGGTGATCTTTTGCATTGTCTGTCTCCTTGGCATTTCTTTGGGGAAGGGTCAGGCGGCGCCCTTAGCGGCGTCCTGGAGTGAAAAAAGATAGGCGTCGAGCTGGGCGTAGCTGTTGGCCATGCCGCTGGTCATGCCGGTGCCGAGAGCGCCGTCACGGGCTGTTTGCGAAGCGTAGAGCACCGTCTGCGTTAAAAGGGTTTTGCCGGTCTGATCGGTAAAGGTCACCGTTCCGATCGTTTCGCCACCGGTCCAGTCCTCGTCGAACAGTTCGGTTGCGACGATCCGGCTCGGCCGTACGATTTCGCGATAGGCGCCGCTCATACCCATACTGCGACCGTCGCGGTGCTGCCAGACATAACGCGTCGCGCCGCCGACTCTGAGGTCGATCTCGCAGACCGTCAGACGCCAGCCGTCCGGGCCGTGCAGCCAGCCCTTCAGCAGCTCCGGCACCGTCCAGCAGTCGAAGACCATCGGCCGTGGCGCCGCGAAGAGGCGGGTGATCTGGATCTCACGGTCGCTGGGCGTGGTCACTGTCAAGGTGGCGACGGTTGAGCCGGGAAGAATTGTGGTGCTCACGATGATCCTCCTTATGTTGTCCAAGGACGGCCGGCCGGCCGGCGATCCGACACAGGTCCCGATTTTTCCGGCTATTGGTCTGCCTCGCCGGGAGCTTTTTCGGCTTGCATGGCGCCCAACAGGGCGTCGAGGCGCTGGAAATTGCCTTCCCAGATTTTGCGATAACGCTCCAGCCAGTCATTGGCCTCGGCTAGCGGCTCGGCTTCCAGCCGGCATGGCCGGCGCTGCGCGTCGCGGCCACGAGAGATCAGCCCAGCGTTTTCCAGCACCTTGAGATGCTTGGAAATAGACGGTTGGCTCATCGCGAAGGGTTCGGCGAGCTCCATGACCGAAGCTTCGCCCTGGATGAGCCGCGCAAGGATGGCGCGCCGTGTTGGATCGGCGAGCGCGGCAAAGATAGCGTCCAGCTGGTTCATCTGTCATCCATAGCCAATAAGGTATATACCCATTTGGCTATATACAGATGAATGATCCTCGTCAACCAAGTTGCGCCTTGCGTTCTGGCGCATTGCAAAATTGTGGCCAGACCGGGCTTGCGCGTCTATAACGCCTGCGGTCCGAATTCAGCTCCGCCGCGCCATGCCTGGCTGTGGCCAGCCACCAAGGAAAAAACATGCCTGCCTATCGCTCCCGCACCACCACCCATGGCCGCAACATGGCCGGCGCTCGCGGCCTCTGGCGCGCCACCGGCATGAAGGACTCGGATTTCGGCAAGCCGATCATCGCGGTGGTCAACTCCTTCACCCAGTTCGTGCCGGGCCATGTCCATCTCAAGGATCTCGGCCAGTTGGTCGCGCGCGAGATCGAGAAGGCCGGCGGCGTCGCCAAGGAATTCAACACCATCGCCGTCGACGACGGCATCGCCATGGGCCATGACGGCATGCTCTATTCGCTGCCGTCGCGCGAATTGATCGCCGACTCGGTCGAGTACATGGTCAACGCTCACTGTGCCGACGCCATGGTCTGCATCTCCAATTGCGACAAGATCACGCCCGGCATGCTGATGGCCTCGTTGCGCCTCAACATCCCGACCGTCTTCGTTTCCGGCGGTCCGATGGAAGCCGGCAAGGTGGTTCTGGCCGGCAAGACGCAGGCGCTCGACCTGGTCGATGCCATGGTCGCGGCCGCCGACGACCGAATTTCCGACGAGGACGTCAAGGTCATCGAGCGCTCGGCCTGCCCGACCTGCGGCTCCTGCTCGGGCATGTTCACCGCCAATTCGATGAATTGCTTGACCGAGGCGCTGGGCCTTTCGTTGCCGGGCAATGGCTCGACGCTGGCTACCCACGCCGACCGCAAGCGGCTGTTCGTCGAGGCCGGCCACTTGATCGTCGATCTCGCTCAGCGCTATTACGAGCAGGACGACGAAACCGCGCTGCCGCGCAACATCGCCTCGAAGGGCGCCTTCGAGAACGCTATGACGCTCGACATCGCCATGGGCGGCTCGACCAACACCGTGCTGCACATCCTGGCTGCCGCGCATGAGGGCGAGATTGATTTCGATCAGGACGACATCGACGCGCTGTCGCGCAAGGTGCCGGTGCTGTGCAAGGTTGCTCCAGCCAAGTCCGACGTGCACATGGAAGACGTCCACCGCGCCGGCGGCATCATGGCCATCCTCGGCCAGCTCGACAATGCCGGCCTGCTCAACCGCGACCTGCCGACGGTGCACACGCGAACGCTGGGCGAAGCGCTCGACCATTGGGATATTTCTCGCACGACCAGCCAGAGTGTGCGCGATTTCTTCCTCGCCGCCCCTGGTGGCGTGCCGACACAGGTCGCTTTCAGCCAGGACCGCCGCTGGGACGAACTCGATCTCGACCGCGAGAAAGGCGTCATCCGCTCGACCGAACATCCCTTTTCCAAGGATGGCGGCCTCGCCGTGCTGAAAGGCAATCTGGCGCTCGACGGCTGCATCGTGAAGACGGCCGGCGTCGATGAATCGATCCTGAAGTTCACCGGCCCGGCCCGCGTGTTCGAAAGCCAGGATTCCAGCGTCAAGGCGATCCTGTCGAACGAGATCAAGGCCGGCGATGTGGTCGTCATCCGCTATGAAGGGCCGCGCGGCGGCCCAGGCATGCAGGAAATGCTTTATCCAACCAGCTATCTGAAGTCGAAAGGGCTCGGCAAGGCCTGCGCTCTGGTCACCGACGGCCGCTTCTCCGGCGGCACCTCGGGCCTGTCGATCGGCCACGCATCGCCGGAAGCCGCCGAAGGCGGGCTGATCGGGCTCGTGCAGGAGGGCGATACGATCGAGATCGACATCCCCAACCGCAGCATCCGCCTGGCTGTCGACGATGCCGAACTGGCAGCGCGCCGTGCTGCTATGGAGGCCAGGGGCGCCCTGGCCTGGAAGCCCGAGGAAAAGCGCAAGCGCAAGGTGACGACCGCCTTACGCGCCTATGCCGCGATGGCGACCAGCGCGGCCAAGGGCGCGGTCAGGTTTGTGCCGGAATAAGGTTCGCGCCCAGGCCCCCTCATCCGGCCGCTACGCGGCCACCTTCTCCCCGCAGGGGAGAAGAGGCTGGCGCCGGCGCTGACGATCTCTTCTCCCCTCGGGGAGAAGGTGGCCCGAAGGGCCGGATAAGGGGGCTGGCTCCAACATCCGGAACACCATCACGGCATCAACTGATACTCATAAAGCTTCTGGTAAAGCCCGCCCTGCTTGAGCAAGGTCTTGTGCGGGCCGCTTTCCACCACCTTGCCGGCTTCGAGCACCACGATCGTGTCTGCCTGGTGCACGGTTGACAGACGGTGCGCGATAACGACCGTCGTGCGGCCTTCCGTCAATTGCTGCAGCGCGTCTCGGAACAGCGCTTCAGATTCGGCGTCGAGCGCGCTGGTCGCTTCGTCCAGAAGCAGGATCTCGGCATTGCGCAGCATGGCGCGTGCTATCGAGATCCGTTGGCGTTGGCCGCCCGATAGCAGGCCGCCATTCTCGCCGACATCCGTCTCGTAGCCTTTCGCCTGCGCGCTGATGAAGTCATGGGCGTTGGCCGCCTTGGCGGCGGCGATCACCTCTTGGTCGGTCGCACCCTCGCGCCCAAGCCGGATGTTGTGCATGATGGTGCCGGCAAACAGGAACGTATCCTGGCTGACATAGGCGATCTTTTCCCGCAGCGACGCCAGCGTCGCATGGGAAATGTCCTGGCCGTCGAACAGCACCTTGCCGCTCTTCGGGTCGTACATGCGCATGATCAGGTTTAGAATCGTCGACTTGCCGCCGCCGGAAGGCCCGACCAGCGCCGTCATCTTGCCGGGCGCAAGCGTCAGATCGAATCTGTCCAGCACCGGCGGCCCGTTCTGATAAGCGAAGTCGACGGCGTCGAACCGGATCTCGCCCGGTCCGGCCAGAAGCGGCTTCGCGTCGGGCTTCTCCACCAGAGTCAGCGGCTGGTCGGCGAGCTCGAACATCATGCGCACGCCGACAATACCGCTTTCCAGCGATATGCGCACGCGCGCAAGGCGCTTTGCCGGCTCATAGGCAAACAGCAGCGCCCCGATGAAGGCCATGATGTTTCCCGGCATCTGGCCGCCCTGCAAGACCAGGAAGCCGCTGACGAAGATGGCCCCGGCAATTGCCAGCCCGGCCAGCGTCTCCATCACCGGGCTTGTCGCAGCCTCCAGCGTCGCGATGTTGTTGGCCCGGTTCTCGACGTCCGACACAGCCTTGTACATGCGGTTGCGCATTGCGCCTTCGAGGTTGAAGGATTTGACGACGCGGACGCCGATTGCCGTTTCCTGCATCACCTGCACGATCTGGCCGACCGAGCGAAACTCCATCGCGGCGAACTTGCGAACACGTTTGAGGATGCGGTTGACCCCGTAGATAGCCAAGGGGCCGACGACGAAGCAGATTATAGACAAGGCTGGCTGCTGCCAGACCATGACTCCTACCAGCACAACCAGCGACAACAGGTCGCGCACATAGGACGTGACAACGAGGTCGAGCACGTTGCGCGCCGCCTGCGCATTGTTGGTCATGCGTGTGATCAGGTCGGACGAGGAGGTCGAATGGTAGAATTCGATGCCTTGCGCCAGGATTCGATCGTAGATCTTGCGCTGGCGATCGGCGATGATGGCGTTGCCGACCCGGCTCATGAAATAAGCCTGGATGAAGTTGGCGAGACCCTTGAGAATGAAGATCGTGGCGACCCCCGCCGCAATCAGGTTGACGCGGTCAATCCGCTTGAAGACCACGAATTCGTCGGTGATCTCTTTGAGAATCCAGGCGCTGGCGCCGGTCGTGGCGGCCACCACAAGCATCGACAAGATCGCGGCGCCGTAGCCAAACCTGTGCTGATAAAAGGATTCCCGGATCAACCTCGCAACGAGGCGCTGGTTTTCCGTCGAGCGGAAGAAACGAAACAAACGGCGGATCCTTGAAACCGGGACAACGAAGGCGGCTTATAGAGGGAGTTGCGGCCGGATGGAACCATCCGCGGCCGCCGCGGACAAACCGCTGTTGCAAGCGGCATCGACGGGATGCGATTTTCAGCCTCGGCTATATCAGATGATTCTTTTGACGGGATGACGACAGATGGATTTCGACCTTATCGTTCGCGGCGGCACGCTGCCTGATGGCAGGGTTGCCGACATAGGCATCAGCGGCGAGACGATCGCGGCGATCGAGCCCATTATGCAGGGTTCCGCGCGAACCGAGGTCGACGCCCGCGGCAATCTGGTCTCGCCGCCCTTCGTCGATCCGCATTTCCACATGGACGCGACGCTCTCATACGGCATTCCACGCATCAACGCGTCGGGTACGCTGCTCGAAGGCATTTCGCTATGGGGCGAGTTGAAGCCGCTTTTGACGCATGAGGCGGTGCGTGATCGCGCATTGGCCTATTGCGACTGGGCGGTGTCGATGGGCCTGCTCGCCATCCGCACCCATGTCGATGTCTGCGATGACAGGCTGCTGGCGGTCGAGGCGCTGCTCGAGGTCAAGAAGACGGTCGCTCCCTATATCGACCTGCAACTGGTCGCTTTCCCGCAGGACGGGTTTTATCGCGCTCCATCTGCGCGTGAAAACACCATTCGCGCGCTCGACATGGGCGTCGACATTGTCGGCGGCATCCCGCATTTCGAGCGCACCATGGCCGACGGCACGCGCTCGGTAACGGAGCTGTGCGAGATCGCGGCCAGGCGCGGCCTGATGGTCGACCTGCATTGCGACGAGACCGACGACCCGCTGTCGCGTCACATCGAACAGCTTGCCTATGAGACGCAGCGCCTTGGTCTGCAAAACAGGGTGGCCGGCTCGCATCTCACATCGATGCATTCGATGGACAATTACTACGTCTCGAAGCTGCTGCCGCTGATCGCCGAGGCCGGCGTCTCGGTCATTCCCAATCCGCTGATCAACATCATGCTGCAGGGCCGCCACGACACCTTCCCGAAGCGCCGCGGCCTGACTCGGGTCAAGGAGATGCTGGCGCTCGGCATTCGCGTCGGCTGGGGCCAGGATTGCGTGCTCGATCCCTGGTATTCGCTTGGCACCGCCGACATGCTCGATGTCGCCTTCATGGGTCTGCACGTTGCTCAGATGTCGAGCCCGGCCGAGATGGCGCGCTGCTTCGACATGGTCACCAACGTCAATGCCGCGATCATGGGCCTCGATCATCTCGGCCTGGCGGTCGGCAAGCGCGCCAGCCTTGTCGTCCTCGATGCCGGCAATCCGGTCGAAGCCCTGCGCTTGCGCGCCGAGCGCCTGTGCGTCATCGCCAGGGGCAAGGTGGTGGCGGAGCGGACGAAGCAGGAAACCAGGCTGTCCATCGACGGAAGGCCGGGAATGGTGAACCGGCGGCACATATCCAGCTAGATACAGCCGATTCCTGGCGCTGGTCTTACCCATTGCCCGAATTCTCCTCGTCAAAGCCGCCGCTTCCGTCTACGACGCGGCTTACTAGGGAGGAATCGGGATCGGCATGACGCAGCCCGTGGCGCAGAATTCGACGATCAGGAATGTGCTTCTGGCCGGCATTCTGCTGATGCTGGCCGGCGACTTCCTGTTTGCGCTGAACGACGCCATGGGCAAGTGGCTGGTCGCCAGCTTCTCCGTCGGTCAGGTGGTGCTGATCCGCTCCATCGGCGCCTTTTTCGTGCTTGGCCCGATGATTGCCCATCAAGGCACGGCCAAGCTGTTTCGCATGGAGCGCTTGGAGCTGCAGCTGCTGCGCGTTGTCATGACCACGCTCGACACCGCGCTCTTTTATGCCGCCGTGGTCTATCTGCCGCTTGCCGATGTCATGAGTTTCTACATGGCCGGGCCGATCTACGTTGCGGCGCTCTCGCACCTCTTGCTTGGCGAAAAGGTCGGTTGGCGCCGCTGGATGGCGATCCTGCTCGGCTTCTGCGGCGTTTTGATCATGCTGAAACCGTCCTCGGCGGCGTTCTCGCTGTCGTCGGGCTTTGCGCTGGTGGGCAGCATCTCCTTCGCCTTCGCCATCATCCTCAACCGCCGGCTGCGCGGCACCAGCGACACCAATCTGGTGACATGGCAGACTATCGGCACGCTGCTGGTCGGGGGTGTGCTGACCATCGGCGCCTGGCAGACGCCGTCGGCGCTCGATCTCGGCGCCATGCTGCTGCTCGGCATCGTCTCCTGCGGCGCGCATCTGATGATCACCAGGGCGCTCAAGCTGGCGCCGGCTTCGACATTGGCGCCGCTGCACTACACGCTGCTGCTGTGGGCGGTGGTGTTCGGACTGGCATTCTTCGGCGACGTGCCAGGCCCGCGCATACTGATCGGCTCGGGCATCGTCGTTCTGGCCGGCCTGTTCATCTTCCACCGCCAGAAAGTGGTCGAGACTGCGGTGCCGCCCGAAAACGTGCCGAAGGGCGTGAATTAGTAGGCTCAGCCCTGACGTATCGCCGCCAGGTGCCGTGAAAACTCCGTCGTCTCCATCAGCGCCTTGCAGCGCGCGAACCGACCGTCGGCATAGGCGCGAAAATCATCGACCGGATTGTTGTTGGCGAGCTGGATCAGCCCCCACAGCGTCCACAACAGGTCGCACATCGCCTTGTAGATGACGATGCGGCCGCGCTCCGCCGGCTTGGCCTCGCCGCCGAAATAGGCGCGCATCATCTCCTCATCCTGCCCCGTGTCGAATTTGCCTTCCACGCTGAGGTCGCCAAGGTCCCAGAGTGGGTCATTCATGCCCGAATACTCCCAGTCGACGATCCACATCCGCTCGCCGGTATCGAGAAAGTTCTCGCACAGCGGATCGCAGTGGCAGGCAACGAGCGGCAGCGGATAGGCGGCCAGCGCCGAGCGCACGCTCTCGGCGTCGCGCACCACGTCATGATAACCGGCGGGCAGGGCGACCTCCTTGGTGGACAGCACCTTGAGGTAATCGTCGATCATCGCGAACAATTCGAAGCGGAAGGGAAACACCGCGCCTGAATCGTGCAGCTTGCGAAAGGCCTCGCCGGCGCGGGCCGGACTGCCCGGACGTGTCCGGAATTTCTCCGGCGACATCGTTTCGGCGCCGGCGATGTAGCGTGTCACCATCACCCCGGTGCCGGGGTCGACATGCAGCACCTCGGGACTGACCCCTGCCTTTGCCGCTTCGCGTGCAGCCACTGCTTCGTTGGCCCGGTTGATGTATTCCTCGGTGCCCTTGCCGGGAATGCGCAGGCAGAAGTCGCCGGCCTTGAAGACGAGGTTGGTGAGGCCGCCCAGCCGTTCCAGCGGCCCGCTGTAGCCGGCCAGCATGGGAATGGCGTCCAGTGCCGCACGCGCCTCGTCAGTCACCATGCCTGCGCCCCCACGCCGTTATTTGTCGCAGCGACGGTTCCACAATTTTCGCGCTTTGGCTATCATCACTGCGAGATCAAAAATTGGCGGACTGGATAAAAGTGGCGGACAGCAAACATCATGGCGCGCTCGGCGCGGCCTACGCGGCAAAGCGGCCCGAAGAGGTGGCCGCACTCTATGATCGCTGGTCGGAAACCTATGACGCCGACATGTCGGCCGCCGGCTATCGCCATCCGACGATCTGCCTTGCCTTGCTGGCCCGCCATCTGCCGCGCGGTTCAGCACCGCTGCTCGATGCCGGGGCCGGCACCGGGCTCATCGGCGAATGGCTTGATATTGCTGGTTACCCGCAAGTCGAGGCACTCGATATTTCACAAGGCATGCTGGATCAGGCGGCCCGCAAGGGCGTCTATTCCGCGCTCCATTGCCTGGCGCTCGGCGGTCATCTGCCCTTTGCCGATGATGCCTATGCCGGGATCATCTCGGCCGGCGTCTTCACCTCGGGCCATGTCGGCGTCGAGGGGCTGGACGAGCTAATCCGCATCTGCCGCCCGGGCGGCGTGATCGTGCTGACGGTCAAGAACACGCTGTGGGATGCCGGCTTTGCCACGCGTGTCGGCGAGATCGAGGCGCAAGGCCTCGTCACCCGCGTCGAGGAAACGCGTCCTTACGTCTCGATGCCCGGCGAGGCCGACACGGTACCAAGCCGCGGCCTCGCTTTGCGCGTTATTTGACCTACGCTTTGACCCTGGCGCCCGCCGGATCATACATCGGCTCGAGGTGGATATTGGCCGCTGTCCTCTCCATCGCAACCACCAGTTCATAGTCGCCGGAAGCGAGAAAATCATCGCTCACCCCGTCGGCGTTGCGCACATAGCCGTAGCCGATGTTCCTGCCCAGCGTGTAGCCGTAACCGCCGCTGCTGAGATAACCGACCGGTTCGCCATTGCGCAGGATGGTTTCGCGGCCGAGCAGCACGATCTCGGGGTTGTCGACCGTGAAGCCGGCAAAGCGTTTCTTCAGTGCCGCGCCGCTGGTCTTCTCCAGCGCGCGCCGTCCAACGAAATCGGTGTTCTTGCGCAGCTTGACCGCCCAACCGAGCCCGGCTTCCTGCGGCGTGTCGTTGGGGGTGATGTCGGAGCCCCAGGCGCGATAGCCTTTTTCCAGCCGCAGCGATTCCAGCGCCCGATAGCCGACCGGGCGGATGTCATGCTTCTCGCCTGCCGCCATCAGTGCGTCGAAGACTTCGCCGGTGGCCGCGATCGGCACATGCAGTTCCCAGCCGAGTTCGCCGACATAGGTGACGCGCAGCGCCCGAACCGTGCGGCCGGCGATGGTAATCTCGCGCACATGGCCGAACGGGAAGCCGGCATTCGACACGTCGGCTCCGGTCGCCGCCGAGAGCACGTCGCGCGCCCGAGGACCCATCAGCGACAGCGTGCCGAAATCCTCGGTGACGTCGACAAGCCTGGCATCGAGCCCTTCGCCGATATGATCGCTGATCCATGAGGAATCATGCGTGCGGAAACCGGTGCCGGTGACGATATAGAATTTCTCCTCGGCCAGCCTCGCCACAGTGAGATCAGCTTCGATACCGCCGCGCGTGTTGAGAAGCTGCGTATAGGTCAGCCGGCCGACCGGCTTGCTGACGTCGTTGGCACAGATCCAGTCCAGCGCCTTCAGCGCATCAGGCCCGCTCAGCTCGTATTTGGCGAAAGACGATTGATCGAAAATGCCGACCTTTTCACGCACATGCCGGTGTTCGTCGCCGACCGCCGCGAACCAGTTCTGCCGGCCCATCGAATAGATGTCCTGCGGCTCGACGCCTTCGGGCGCGAACCAGTTCGGCCGCTCCCAGCCGAGCTTCGAGCCGAACACGGCGCGCTGCTGTTTCAGCCGCTCGTACAGCGGCGAGACGATGCGCGGCCTCCCGCTGGCGTACTCTTCATGCGGAAAGCCGATCGTATAGTGTTTGCTATAGGCCTCCAGCGTGCGGTCGCAGACCCACTGACGGTCGCGGTGCAGGTTGGAAAAGCGCCTGATGTCGACCACCCACAGGTCGAGCGGTGCTTCGTCATCGACCACCCACTGCGCCAGCACCCAGCCAGCGCCGCCGCCCGAGGCGATGCCGAAGGCGTTGAAGCCGGCGCCGACGAACATGTTGGCGCATTCGGGCGCTGTGCCGAGAATGAAATTGCCGTCCGGCGTAAAACTCTCCGGCCCGTTGATCATCTGCTTGACGCCGACGGTTTCCAGCGCCGGCACACGCGCGATCGCTTGGCTCATGTGCTGCTCGAAATGGTCGTAGTCGTCGTCGAACAGCCTGAATTCCCAATCATTGGGAACGTCGTCGCCGGGGAGACCAGTCGCCCAGGCCTGCGGGTTAGGCTCATAGCCGCCCATCACCAGCCCGCCGACTTCCTCCTTGAAATAGGTGCGTCGGTCAGGGTCGCGGATGGTCGGCGCGTCGGTCGCCAGACCGTCGATCTTCTCGGTGATGATGTACTGGTGCTTCACCGGCTGAAGCGGCACGTTGATGCCGGCCATGGCCCCCACTTGCCGCGCCCATTGGCCCGCACAGTTGACCACCTTGTCGCAGGCGATGTCGCCCTTGCTGGTCTTCACCGCCGTGATGCGGCCGTCCTTCATCTCGAAGCCGGTGACGCGAGCATCCTCGAGCAGTTTGGCGCCATGCATGCGCGCGCCCTTGGCCAGCGACTGCGTGATGTCGGAGGGGCTCGCCTGGCCGTCGGTCGGCAGCCAGGAGGCGCCGACGAGATCGCCGGTCTCCAGCAGCGGCCACATTCTTTTCACCTCGTCCGGCGACAGCAATTGCATGTCCATGCCGAAGCTTTTTGCTGTCGTCGCCAGCCTTTTGTACTCCGTCCAGCGGTCGGCATTGGTGGCGAGCCTGAGGCAGCCGGTCATCTTCCAGCCGGTGGCGAGACCGGTCTCGGCCTCCAGTCCCTTGTAGAGGTCGACGGAGTATTTCAGCACGCGGGTGATAGACGCCGACGAGCGCAATTGCCCGACAAGGCCGGCGGCATGCCAGGTCGAACCCGAGGTCAGCTTGCCCTGCTCCAGCAGCACCACGTCAGCCTTGTGGTCGCGCGCCAGATGATAGGCCGTCGAACAGCCGATGATGCCACCGCCGATGACGACGATGGCGGCCTGACTCGGCAATGTCATGATTTCTGTATCCCGTATTTTGTCCGGTAGTTTTCCAGTGCCGCGTCGAGCCGGACGAGATTTTCCTCGGTGTAGGCGACGTAGTCGATGCCCGGCGCGTCCAGATAGAGCTCGGAGACCATGCTCCACATCGCCTCGCGCAGCAGCGAGGCGCATTGCATGGCCGCGTGCGAACGGCGGATCGCATCGTCCGGTTCCTTCATGAAGTAGGCGGTCAGGAAGGCAAAAGATTCCTCGTCGCTCATGCCGGCGTTGGAGGCGGCGCCTGCGAGGTCGAACATCGCCGTGTTGAAACCGGCATATTCGAAGTCGATCAGCCATAGCCTGTTGCCGTCATCGAGAATGTTGGCCGGCAGCAGATCATTGTGGCCAAAAACGATCGGCAGCAGCTTCTGCGCGCGCTCCAGTTCGTCGGCCAGCGTCAGCAGATGCGGCAAGTCGCTGCGCTTGCGGCTGCCGCCTTCTTCAAGCGTGCGCGCATAGTCGCGAATGACATGGAACACCCAGAACATGAAGCCGGCGCCGGAGACGTGATTGGGCATTTCCCGGTGGAAGGCGCGCATCAGAGCCGCGACGCGGCCGAGATTGGCGCGCACGTCTTCCGCCAGATAGGTTTTCGCACCGAGAAATTCCGTTACCAGTATGCCCGGTTCGGCATGGCGGACGGCTGGCGCGAAACCGGCGGCATGCGCCGCCCGCGCGGTCATAACCTCGCGCTCCCGAAAGACATGGTGGAACGGATAGTCCTTGCCGAAGCGCACGACATGTCGTCCGGCCGCGTCCGTGACCACATAATTCGCGTTGCTCAGGCCGCCGGGCAGCGGTGCGATCTCGATGCCACCGGTCCAGCAGGGCAGGGCGCGGATGCGATCTTCGGCGGTCACGGAACATCCCTGGTTTGCTGGGCTTCGACAAGGCGCCGTGAACAGCGCAACGATGGCGGGAGAAACGTAAATAATCTCGTCGGTGCGGGACGCCAGGATCGGTATCCCGCACCGCACCGACGAGCCCCTTGGCCAGGTTTTTGAGCCCGGCATCCGCCCCCGCGGATCTGAAAATTCCTTGAACAGGCACGTTCCAAACGGCCTGATCACTGAGTTGCGGCTCTGCCCCAGTCGCAGATCTGAAGCCGTTGATGTCTTTGATTTCACGCCAGGGCTGCCCGCTTGTCAATAAAAAGGTGTGACCTTTTTTGGGTATTTTGCCCGAAAGCATAAGGTAGTTCCTTTAAAAGCATGTGAATTACCTTAAAATCGGTCAAGAGCATCAGTTCGGGAAACCAGATGGCCCAGTCCAAACGACACGGCGAGATCCTGCGTCTCGTGCAGGAAGAGGGCACCGTCACCATCGCCAGTCTGGCCGACCGGCTGGGCGTGTCGCTGGAGACGGTGCGCCGCGACGTCAAGCCACTGACTGGTGATGGCTCTGTCCTCAAGATGCATGGCGCCATCGGCCTGCCGTCGATGATCGGCGAAGCGCCGTTCGAGCGGCGTATGCGTGAGAACGCCGACGCCAAGCGCGTCATTGCCCGCATGGTCGCCGCCACCATACGCGACGGCGAATCGATCATGCTCGACACCGGCACGACGACCTCGTTCCTTGCGCGTGAACTGCTTGGCCACCGGCGCCTGACGGTCGTCACCAATTCCTCGGATATTGCCCGCACGCTGGCCACCATCAACGGCAACAAGGTCTACATGGCGGGCGGCGAGCTGCGCAGCGATTCCGGCGCTGCTTTCGGCGCCTCGGCAATCGATTTTGTCAGTCGTTTTTCGGTCAGCCACGCCATCATTTCCACCGGCGGCGTCGACGCGGTGATGGGCGTCATGGATTTTGATCTGGATGAAGCCGAGTTCGCCCGCATGGTGCTGTCGCGCGGCCAGCGGTCCCTGGTCATCACCGATCACTCGAAATTCGGCCGTCTTGGTCTGGTCCAGGTCTGCGGCTTCGACAGCTTTTCCGAACTCGCCACCGATCGCTCGCCGCCGCACGACCTGGCCGCCGCCCTTGCGCAGGCCGGCGCGCGGCTTAGCATCGCCGACGAGGAAGCCGGGTTTTAGCCAAACACCAGCGACTGGTGGGCGCAGACGCCCGCAAAGGTGCCAGCCGATACCGCAAAGGCGATGTTGTGCATCGAACGTGCCGCGTCGCCGGCGGCGTAGACGCCGGGCACGGTCGTCTGCTGCCTGTCATCGACGGTGATTATCGGACCGAGAAGGCCTTCGGTGAAGCCGCAGCCGAGCTGTTCGGCCAGCGGGCTGGCCATGGTGTTGCGCGGCGCGGTGAACATCGCCCTGACGCCGGCCTTTCGGCTATCGTCGAGGTGGACGATCAACCCGCCGGAGCCGTCTTCCCGCAGCTCGGCAACGCTGGTGGGCTCAAACCGCACCTTTCGGCTCTCCAGCGCGCGCATCTGCTCTGTGTCAGGCTCGAACAGGCCGTTGCCGAACAGCGTGACATCGCCCCAATCGGCGATCAATTGCGCCTGATGCAGGGACATCGGGCCGGTTGCGAGCACGCCGAGCGGCCCGCCGGAAACCTCGTAGCCGTGGCAATAGGGGCAGTGCAGCACTTTTCTGCCCCAGAGCTCGGCAAGACCGGCAACCTCCGGCAGGATATCGCGCACCCCGGTGGCCAGCACCAGCCGTGTGGCGCCGAATGTCTCGCCGCCGTCGGTGGCGATTTCGAAATCGCTGCTGTCAGCAGCAACGGCCTTGTCCGCACGCCTGTCGACAACCCTGGCTGTCGGATAGGCCAGCAGCTGCCGCCTTGCGTCATCCAGGATTGCGCCGGGCGCGCGCCCGTCATGTCCGAGGAAGCCGTGCGAATGCTCGGCAAAGCGGTTGCGCGGCTGGCCGGCGTCGATCACCAGCACCTTGCGTCCTGCGCGCGCCACCTGGATGGCGGCGGACAGGCCGGCAAAGCTGCCGCCGACGACGGCAAGATCATACTGCATGGCTGGAGACTCCAATGAGGTCAAAACGGCGGCGGAAATCGGCGGTCAGGTCGGCCAGCGTGATGCGGCTCAGTTTCTCCGCCAGCAGCTTTTCGGCGGCGATGCGAAAATCGTCGAGCACGGCGATCACCGCCTGCTCGACGAGGCAGCCGGGGCTTTCCGGCTCGGTGCTGAACGGCAGCAGCGTCTCGCCAAGGGCGACGCTGATCTCGGCCAAGGATATTTTCTCGGGCGCCCGCCCGAGCAGCCAGCCGCCACCGTGCCCGCGCGACGAGGTGACGATGCCGGCATCGCGCAAGCCTGCGATGGTGCGACGGACCACAACCGGATTGGTGTGGATGAAGGTGGCAAGCTGCTCGGAGGTCAGCGCCTGTTCGGGCTTCTCGGCCATGTGGACGAGAATGTGCAAGGTCGAGGACAGTCGGCTGTTGCGCTTCATGTAACTTAGTTAGTTACGATTGGCGAAGCCGTCAAGTGTTCGCCGGTTGCCACTTCCCAGCATCGCGTCCGCCGTGTTTAGTCCGGCCATGGCTTTCACCATCCGCCAGTTGCAGTTCTTCATCGCCGTCGCCGAGCAAGGCACGGTCTCGGGCGCCGCGCAGAACCTGTCAATCTCGCAATCGTCGGTCACCGAAGCGATCAAGGAGCTCGAAAGCGATCTCGGCGTCGAACTGTTCGAACGCCATCCGCGTGGCCTCAACATCACCCACAAGGGCCACCAGTTCCTGCGCCACGCGACGAAGATTCTCGCGGACGTTTCCGACGCGCGCCGCTCTTTCTCGGGCGAGCAGACGGTGGCGGCCGGCCGGCTGCAGCTCGGCGTCACCTCACTGGTCGCCGGCTATGTGCTGTCGGATCTGCTCGCCCGCTACCGCCGCGCCTATCCCGGCGTCGAGGTCTCTGCCATCGAGGACAATGGCGATTATCTCGAACACCTCCTGATCGGCGGCAAGCTCGACATTGCCGTCATGGTCACCTCCAATTTGCGCGACCGCACCGCGTTGCAGTCGGAAATCCTCGAAGTCTCGGCCTATCGGCTGTGGCTGCCGCTCGGTCATCCGCTCGTCGGCGCCGACATCATCGGCATTGGCGACATTGCCTCCGAAACGCTGATCATGCTGACCGTCGACGAGATCGAGGAGAATACCGGCAAGCTGCTGACGGCGATCGGCGCCAAGCCGCATGTCGCCTTCCGCACCCGTTCCGTGGAGGCCGTGCGCAGTCTGGTCGCCACCGGCGCCGGTGTGGCGCTGCTGCCCGACCTCGTCTACCGGCCCTGGTCGCTGGAAGGCGACCGCATCGAATCGCGCGACATTTCCGGCTCCTTGCCGGTGGTCCAGGTCGGCATGGTCTGGCGGCGCGGCTCCGGTCTGCCGCAGGCGGCGCGCGATTTCATCGGCCTTGCCCAGTCGCAACGGACGGTCCGCCAGCGTCCCTGAGAGATCGACTGCCCACCTATCGGAAAAACCGATATCGCCCTTCTGATAAATGAATTTGCGAAACCGGAGTTTTCAAAGCACTTTCGGTCCAGGGACCAAAGCCGCCATCAGAGCGGCATCAAGCCCAACGGACGAACTGACAGTTTTCAGTCCGCGCGTGACCCCTAGCGAAGACCGAAACCGGCTTTCAGGGTCAGGCGCCTAAATGGGAGATCGACAATGAATTCATTCCTGAAGTCATGCACTGCTCTGACGGTCGCGCTGACCTTTTCCGGTCAGGCCGTCGCCCAGGTCAAGGAACTTGGCAAGGGCGAAGGCCAGGTCAACATCGTTGCCTGGCCGGGCTATATCGAGCGCGGCGAAACCGACAAGGGCTATGACTGGGTGACCTCCTTCGAGAAGGAGACCGGCTGCAAGGTCAACGTCAAGACCGCCAACACCTCCGACGAGATGGTCTCGCTGATGAATGAGGGCGGCTTCGACCTCGTCACCGCTTCAGGCGATGCCTCGCTGCGCCTCGTTGCCGGCAAGCGCGTGCAGCCGATCAACACCGATCTCATCCCGAGCTGGAAGACGGTCGACGAGCGCCTCAAGGACGCGCCGTGGTTCACCGTCGGCGGCGCCCATTACGGCGTTCCTTACCAGTGGGGCCCGAACGTCCTCATGTACAACACCGACGTGTTCAAGGAGGCTCCCAAGAGCTGGAACATCGTCTTCGAGGAAATGAAGCTGCCTGACGGCAAGTCCAACAAGGGCCGCGTCCAAGCCTATGACGGGCCGATCCACATCGCGGATGCCGCCAACTATCTGATGTTCCACAAGCCGGAACTCGGCATCAAGGACCCCTACGAACTGAACGAGGATCAGTACAAGGCTGCGCTGGAATTGCTGCGCGTCCAGCGCACGCTGGTCGGCCGCTATTGGCACGACGCCGCCATTCAGGTCGACGATTTCCAGAACGAAGGCGTCGTCGCTTCCGGCTCGTGGCCGTATCAGGTCAACACGCTGGTCGCCGCCAAGAAGCCGGTCGCGTCCACCATCCCGGAGGAGGGCGCCACCGGTTGGGCCGACACCACGATGATGGAAGCCGATTCGGCCAACCCAAACTGCGCCTATATGTGGATGGAACATTCGCTGTCGCCCAAGGTGCAGGGCGATGTCTCGGCCTGGTTCGGTTCGCTGCCCGTCGTGCCCGCCGCCTGCAAGGGCAACGAGCTTTTGACCGACGAAGGCTGCAAGACCAACGGCTACGAGAATTTCGACAAGATCAAGTTCTGGAAGACGCCGGTGTCGAAATGCACCACCCAGAACGACCAGTGCGTGCCCTACTACCGCTGGGTGTCGGACTATATCGGCGTCATCGGCGGGCGGTGATTTTTCTTACCCTCCCTCTCGTGGGGAGGGTCGACGCATAGCGTCGGGGTGGGGTCGGCTCGGCGTTTTTCGAGGCACCCCCACCCGCGGCTTCGCCGCGACCTCTCCATAAGGGGGGAGGTAGGACGTCGCGCGACATCAGCACACCAAACCGGCAACGGACTGACAGCCCATGACCTCCGCCGTCTCCTTCCAGAAAGCCTCGCGCCATTTCGGCAGCGTGCGCGCCGTCGACGCGGTCGATCTCGATATCGCGCCGGGGGAATTCTTCGCCATGCTCGGGCCGTCCGGTTCCGGCAAGACCACTTGCCTGCGCCTCATCGCCGGCTTCGAGCAGCCGACATCGGGCTCGATCTCGATCTTCGGCGAACGCGCCGAGGGCGTTCCGCCCTATCGCCGCAACGTCAACACCGTGTTTCAGGACTATGCGCTGTTCCCGCATCTGAACGTGCTCGACAACGTCGCCTACGGGCTGATGGTCAAGGGCGTCGGCAAGGTTCAGCGGCACAAGGCGGCGGAAGAGGCGCTGTCACTGGTGCGGCTGCCCGGCTATGGCGCCCGCCGCCCCGGCCAGCTTTCCGGCGGCCAGCGCCAGCGCGTCGCGCTCGCCCGTGCGCTGGTCAACCAGCCAAAGGTGCTGCTGCTCGACGAGCCGCTCGGCGCGCTCGACCTCAAATTGCGCGAGAACATGCAGGAGGAGCTGAAGTCGCTGCAGAAGGCGCTCGGCATCACCTTCGTCTTCGTCACCCACGACCAGGGCGAAGCACTGTCGATGGCCGACCGCGTCGCCGTTTTCAACGACGGCAAGATCATGCAGATCGGCACGCCGGAGGATATCTACCAGCGGCCGAAGACGCGTTTTGTTGCCGATTTTGTCGGCTCATCGAATGTACTGCCACCGGATTTCGTCCAGCGTTATTCCGGCCAGCATCGCTGGGGGAGTCTCCGCCCTGAATCCATTCGCGTCGGCCGCGCGGCCAGCGGGGGCACAAGTGGTGAAGGCGTGTCCGCCCGCCTCGTCTCGACCAACTATCTCGGCGCCACGACAAAACTGGCGCTCGACGCCGACGGCCTTCGACTGCACGCCATCGTGCCGGCCGGCACGGCCTTGCCTGGGGAAGGCGAGGCGGTCGTGCTGACTTTCAACCGCGAGCACCTGCATCTGATGGACGAGCCGGCATGATGAAGGTTTGCGCATTGCACCCCCCTCTGTCCTGCCGGACATCTCCCCCGCAAGGGGGGAGATTGGCTGTTACCACTGGCTTCGCCAGCTTCCAACGCTGCAGAGCCGGTGAGGCGGACAAGCTGCTGATCTCCCCCCTTGCGGGGGAGATGTCCGGCAGGACAGAGGGGGGTGTGAAGGATCTCGGCCTCTCATACATCCTCCATGAGTACAGAGCTCCATCATGACGACCGCCGCGCTCAGCTCCAATCCCGCGCCCGCCATCCTGCCGGGCAGCGGCGGCCTGCGTGGCGCGCTGTCGGACCTTTTCTGGCGCAAGCCGAAGGTCCTGCTGTTGCTCATGCTGCTGCCGCCGGTGCTTTGGCTGGGCATCGTCTATATCGGCTCGCTGTTTGCGCTCCTGGCGCAGAGCTTTTTCTCCATCGACGAGTTTTCCGGTCTCATCAACCGTGAGTTCACGCTCAAGACCTATGGTGACCTGTTCCAGGCCGCCAATCTCGATATCATCCTGCGCACGGTGACGATGGCGGCTCTGGTCACGCTGGCCTCGGCCGTCATCGCTTTCCCCATCGCCTACTACGCGGCGCGCTATGCGCGCGGTCGCTGGAAGGCCTTGTTCTATCTCGGCATCATGCTGCCGCTGTGGTCGAGCTATCTGGTCAAGATCTACGCCTGGAAGCTCATCCTGGCCAAGGAAGGCATCCTCACCTGGCTCCTCGCCAAGCTGCATTTGTTGTGGGTGCTCGACGCCTGGCTGTCGCTGCCGATCGTCGGCGGCAATTCGCTGTCGGTATCGTTCACCGGCACTTTCATCGTCTTCGTCTATGTCTGGCTACCGTTCATGATCCTGCCGGTACAGGCGGCGCTCGAGCGCGTGCCCGGCAATCTCGTCGAGGCCTCGTCCGATTTGGGCGCTTCGCCCGGCCAGACCTTCCGCAACGTGCTGTTCCCGCTGGCGCTGCCGGGCATCGTCGCCGGTTCGATCTTCACCTTCTCGCTGACGCTCGGCGACTATATCATCCCGCAGATCATCGGCACCTCGCGGCTGTTCATCGGCCAAGCCGTCTATTCGCAGCAAGGCACGGCCGGCAACATCCCGCTCGCCGCCGCCTTCACCGTGGTGCCGATCGTCATCATGGGCTTCTATCTCTGGGGCGCCAAGCGCATGGGGGCCTTCGATGCGCTCTGATGGTTCCCAGTCGGCGCCGCTCGGCCTGAAGATCGCCGCCGCCTGCGGCCTGCTGTTCCTGCATCTGCCGATCCTGCTGATCTTCGTCTACGCCTTCACCACCGAGGAGAAGAGCTTCGTCTGGCCGCCGCCAGGACTGACGACGCAATGGTTCGCCGTCACCTGGAACCGGCCGGATGTCTGGCAGGCATTGTCGCTGTCGGTCAGGGTTGCCGCGATCTCGACGGCGATCGCGCTCGTCCTCGGCACGCTCTGTTCGGCGGCGGTTTCGCGGACAAAATTCTTCGGCCGCGAAACCATCTCGCTGCTGGTCATCCTGCCGATCGCGCTGCCCGGCATCATCACCGGCATCGCGCTGCGCTCGGCCTTTTCGCTGGCAGATATCCCGTTCTCGTTCTGGACGATCGTGCTCGGCCACGCCACCTTCTGCGTCGTCGTCGTCTACAACAATGCCGTCGCCCGCTTTCGCCGCACCTCCGGATCGATGATCGAGGCGTCGATGGATCTCGGCGCCGACGGTTTTCAGACCTTCCGACATGTCGTGCTGCCCAACATTGCCACGGCGCTGCTTGCCGGCGGCATGCTGGCCTTCGCGCTGTCCTTCGACGAGGTCATCGTCACCACCTTCACCGCCGGCCAGCAGCAGACATTGCCGATCTGGATGCTGGAAGAGCTGATCCGTCCGCGCCAGCGCCCGGTGACCAATGTCGTCGCCATGGTCGTGGTGCTGGTGACGCTGCTGCCGATCCTTGCCGCCTATTACCTCACCCGCGACGGCGACCAGATTGCGGGCAGTGGAAAATGAAATCAGCGAATAGGGAGTGACGAATAGCGAATAGGGAAGATCGACAGTCAAACCCTACTCGCTATTCGCTACTCGCTACTCGCTCCTGTTAAGGAGAAACCTTATGGACACCCAGATGCTGATCGGCTCGAGATTCGAGAAGGGCACCGAAACCGAGGAGCCGATCCTCAATCCAAAGACCGGGGCGACCATCCTCAGCCTGCCCGAGGCCAGCCAGGCACAGATTGAGGCGGCGATCACTGCCGCCGAACAAGCGTTCGTCTTGTGGTCGCGCACCACGCCGGCGCAGCGCTCCGGCTATTTGCTGAAGATCGCCGACCGCATCGAGGCCGATGCCAAGGAATTCGCCACGCTCGAGGCGCTCAATTGCGGCAAGCCGATCAACGCCGTGCTCAATGACGAAATCCCGGCGATCGTCGACTGCTACCGCTTCTTCGCCGGAGCCGTCCGTTCGATGCCGGGCGTCGTCGCCGGCGAATACATTCCCGGCCATACTTCGATGGTCCGCCGCGACGCCATCGGCATCGTCGCTTCCATCGCGCCGTGGAACTATCCGCTGATGATGATGGCCTGGAAGCTGGCGCCGGCGATCGCCGGCGGCAACACCGTCGTCTTCAAACCGTCCGAGCAGACACCGCTGACGGCGCTGAAGCTGGCGAAAATCCTTGCGGACATCTTGCCCGAAGGCGTGGTCAATGTCGTGCTCGGCCGCGGCGACAGCGTCGGCAACACGCTGATCAACCATCCCAAGGTCAACATGATCTCGATCACCGGCGATGTCGCCACCGGCAAGAAGGTGCTGCAGGCAGCTGCCAAGTCGGTCAAGCGCACGCATCTCGAACTCGGCGGCAAGGCGCCGGTCATCGTCTTCGACGACGCCGATCTTGGCGCCGTGGTCAACGGGCTGCGCGCCTTCGGCTATTACAATGCCGGCCAGGACTGCACCGCCGCCTGCCGCATCTACGCCGGCAGGAAGATCTATGACAAGCTCGTCGCCGATCTCTCCTCGGCCGTCTCGACCATCAAATACAACCGTCCCGACGACACCGAAAACGAGATCGGTCCGCTGATCTCGCGCCGTCAGCGCGACCGCGTGTCCAGCTTCGTCGAGCGCGCCTCGGAACTGAAGCACATCGAGATCACCACCGGCGGCAAGCCGGGCGAGGGATCTGGTTTCTACTACCAGCCGACTGTCGTTGCCGGCGCCCTGCAGGAAGACGAGATCGTGCGCCGCGAAGTGTTCGGACCGGTCGTCTCGATCACCCGTTTTTCGGAAGTCGACGAGGCGGTGAACTGGGCCAACGACAGCGACTACGGCCTGGCGTCATCCGTATGGACCAAGGACGTGTCGCGCGCCATGGCGACGGCCGCCCGCCTGCAATATGGCTGCACCTGGATCAACACCCACTTCATGCTGACCAACGAGATGCCGCATGGCGGGTTGAAGCAGTCCGGCTACGGCAAGGACATGTCGCTATATGCGCTCGAGGATTATACCGCCGTGCGCCATGTGATGGTTGCGCATGGGTGAGAGGTGGTCCGCGTAGCGGACGAAAAGCCAATTGCTTGGCTTTTCGAGCTTCGAACGCCCGGAGCCTGCGTAGGGCCGGGCGTGGCTATTTTCTCTTCTCCCCGTTCACGGGGAGAAGAGTCGCTACTCCACAACGCGATAAATATTCCACAGGCTGGTGCCCGACACGACATAGGGCTCGATCTCCTTGCCCCATTTTGCATGCCCGTCGATCTTGCCGATCTTGGCGAAGAACGCCTCCAACTGGGCCAGGCTTTCGACCTGGTGATGGGACTCGACCGTCGCCTCCCGCGCGCCGATCGAACCGGTCATGATCTGGAATTCCAGCTCGTCGAGGCCGACCTGCGAGCCGATCTCGCGTTCCCATTTCTTCAACAGGTCGAGCACGGTCTGCTTGTGCCCGAACTTGGCGTCGATCTGCCATCTGGCGCTGAACATCGTCTTCTCCTCCAGCTTTGCGGCCCAGGCCGCGATTGATCCACCGGCTGTTGGTCTACTCGTCCCAGGCCTGCACGACGGTCTGCCTTGCGATCCGCCCGTCCTTCAGCTCCAGCATCGCCGCGCAGAACACCTTGGTGCCGTCCGGATAGGCGCAGGCCTGGGTGAAGGCGAGACTGTCGCCGTCGGCGATGGTGGTATCGACCTTGTGGGTCATCGCGCGGCTGCAGATGTCGTCCCAGAATGTGGTGATCGCGGCGCGCCCGCGGATTTCACGCGGCTTGCTCGGCGGGTTGTTGCGGTCGATCACCCGCACCAGCGCGTCGTCGGCGTAGAAGCTCGACAGCATCTTTCCATCACGGGTTTCGATGGCCTTCTTGATCGCCGCGCCATCCACTGTTTGGGTCTTGGTCAGCATGTCATTCTCCATTGGCCCGTCTTCCGGGCGGTTGATGGTCGAAGTGCTGCCCGGCGCTTGTCGCCAGGCAGTGGTTTTTACTGCGACTTCGCCTTGACGGCCGCGAACACGTCGTCGGCCTGCTTCTTGAAGGTCGTCAGATCGACCTGGCTGCCGTTGAGCATCGTCGACCAGTGGCGCACGATCGCGGACATCGCCACCGCCTCCTTGATCTCCTCGTCGCTGGCGCCGTTGAGCCTGGCCGCCTCGGTGTGGAAATAGATGCAATACTGGCACGGGATTTGTGCTGCGACGGCGAGGCCCAGCAGTTCCTTGGTCTTGCCGTCAAGCGCCGTCTTCGGGTTGAGCTGCACGCCCTTGATCTCGGCCCAGGCGCCGGCGACGGCCACATCCGGCAACGTCTTGAACATGTCCGGCACCGAGCCGAGCGTCGCCTCAATGTCCTTGTAGGTCGCCGCCGCGGACGCATCCTCGGCCTTTGCCGGAGCGATGGCGAACAGCGCTCCAATGCCTGCCGCTATCACAAGCGATTTGAGTGTTTGGTTCGACGTCAGCATTTCCTCCTCCGTTCGCAGCACCTTTCCGGCGACATCCGCCTGGCCTGCATGGGAGAATTGATAGCGCCTAGCCGCCCTTGGCCGCTTCGCCCGAAAGCGCCATGGCTCTCATGGCCCGTGCGGGCCAGGGTGCCTGACCGAGAACGCCGCCGCCGCCGCCCGCGACGGCAGGTCCAGCTTGAGCAGTATGTTGGCGACATGGCGCTTGACCGTGTGTTCGCTCAGCCTCAATTCGGCGGCGATCGCGGCATTGCTCTTGCCGTCGGCGACGAGGCTCACCACCTCGGTTTCGCGCGCCGTCAATGCGGCAGGCTCGGCAGCCTTGGGTTTGGGCCGGCAGGCGGGTTCCAGGTGTTGTTCGGACGTCGCATGGACCAGCGCCAACGGCTCCTCCAACTCGTCGACGCTGATGCGCCCGGCGTCGGTGAAATGCAGGCCCGACCCAGCCGCTAGATCGGCGATCAGACGCGACGCGATAATGTCGCCGCGGCCGGCATGGGCGGCTAGTTGCATCGCCACCCGCGCGGTCATCCCAACGGGCGGACCGCGCACTTCGATCTCGCCGACATGCGCCCCTTGCGCGCTTGCCACGCCGATTTCCTGCGCCGCCTCGCGCAGCGCCGCCGCGCAGCGAATGGCGCGTGCCGGGCCATCGAAGCGCGAAATCATCAACTCGCCCTGCAGGCCCACAGAGCGCCCGCCATGGCGCCCGACCAGCAGCTGCCAGGTTTCCTGAAAGCGTTGGCTGCGTTCGCTCCACATGCGGTCGCCGAGCCGCGCCGTGTCGTAGATGCGTGTCACCAGCAGCGCCGCCAGCACACGGTCCACTTCGCCTACGGCGCGCTCGCCGGTCAGGAATTCCTCGATCAAGTCGGCCACCCCATCGACATCGCCGGTCCAGATCGGATGATCGCGTCCCGGAATCTCGACGAGCCGGGCATCGGGAATCTTTTGCGCAAGGAAGCGGCTGGCATCGGGGTCGACCCGCGCATCGTTGCGGCGATGTATCACAAGCGTCGGCGCGCTGATCACGCTCAGGATATGGCGGATGTCGACGTCGGCGTTCATGCGCGCCAGCGCCGCCGCCGAAGTCGGGCTCGCCGATAATCGTTCGAAACGTGCCCACCACTGAGCGAAATGCGCGTCGTCGACCCGGCTCGGCGCGAAATGGGGCAGCGTGGCGCCGGTGCCCCAGGCTGTCTCCGCCATCTCGATGAAAGCGTCGAGGCGTTCGCGCGACATCACCCATTTGTGGAAATGCGCATAGCCGCCATAGAGCGCCAGAGCTCGCGTCCGCTCCGGATAGGTGGCGGCGAACAGCATCGCCATCGGCGCGCCTTCGGAGGAGCCGAGCAGGGCTGCACGGCCGCTGCCGGCGGCGTCCATAACCGCGCGCACATCGTCCATCCGCGTTTCGAGACTGGGCAGGTTATGGGCGTCGACGCGGTCGGACAGGCCGGTGCCGCGCTTGTCGAACAGGATCAGCCGCGAGAATGCCGAAAGCCGCTTCAAGAGCCTGGTATAGCCCTCGTCTTCCCAGTGCAGGTCGAGGTTGGAAATGAAACCCGGCACGAAGACGAGATCGAACGATCCCTGCCCGACCACCTGATAGGCGATCCGCACATCGCCGCTACGGGCGTATCGCGTCTCGATCGGCCTCACGAGATTTCCACCCCGGCCTGACGATTTCTGGTCGTCAAACCATAGCAGAACAGCGCAGATTGCGGCAGCTAAACTTTAGCGATGGAGAATATAAGCCGGCGCGGCTTGGCGACTATTCCTGCGAGGCGGCGACATCGGCAGGGGAGGGCTCGAGTCCGAGTTTGAGGTCGGCCGCAGCCGGCGTGATCGGCCGCCTGATCCTGGCGGAGGCGGCCACCACCAACTCGTTGAAGTTCCCGGTGCCGTCGTCCAGCATTTCGAAGAACTGCCGCCGCATCCTCGGCTCCCAGAACTTGTTGATGTGCTCGGCGACGCCGGCAATGCCTTCCTCGCGCGGCTTGGAATGGAAGAAATCGGCGATCTGGTTTGCCATGCGCACCAGCTTCTCGGCGGTGCTCATAATGTGTTCTTCGTCATGCGACATGCTTGGCAACTCCGCAAACCACCCGGTCGGGGTGGGTGAAAATATCAAAATCGTCGCCGCGAACCAGCGCCACCAGCGTCATGCCGGCCTCTTGCGCCGTGCGGATGGCAAGTGCGGTCGGCGCCGAGACGGCGATGATGAAGGCCGAGCCGATAGAAGCCGTCTTCTGCACCATTTCAACCGAAACCCTGGATGTCACCACGACAGCACCGGATGCGCCGTCGATGCGGGCTTTGGCCAGCGCGCCGGCCAGCTTGTCGAGCGCATTGTGACGGCCGACATCTTCGCGCGCCATGACGATGCCCTTGCCAGGTACATAGAAGCCGGCGGCGTGCACGGCTCCGGTCTCGGTGTGCAGCGGCTGCACTTTCGACAGAAGCTTGACCGAACGGACAATGTCGTCGGCATCAAGCGTAAGCTTTGAAGCACCAACCGCGTCGACCGAACGCATCGCCTCCTCAATCGACTCGATGCCGCAGAGCCCGCAGCCGACCGGGCCAGCCAGTCGTCTACGTCGCGCCTCGAAACGTGTATTGGCTCGATCCTTCAGCCGGATCTGGATATCGATGCCGGCGCCATGATCCTCGACCTCGATCGCCTCGATCTCGTCAGGTGCGGCGATTATGCCTTCGGTCAGCGAGAAACCGAGCGCGAAATCCTCGAAATCGGCCGGGCTTGCCATCATCACCGCATGGGTGGTGCCGGCAAAGGAGAAGGCCACCGGCGTCTCTTCCGGCACCATGCGGTCGGCAGCAGCCGTGCCGCTGGCGCGATGCGCCAAGCGGGAAATTTGGCTGAGAGGCTGGCGGGTACGCATCAGGTACGCTTCATCCAAACAGGCGCCAATTCGGGAACATCATGGGCAATGGCTTCAAACGCCTCGTAGTGTCCGTTGCCCATTATCTTGCCGACGATGCTCCGAAGCTTTTCGAAATCTTCTTTGGCAGCATGTCCCTGAATATCACTTAGGAAGCGATCCAGATCGGCGCCTTGCTTCTCACAAAGGCGAAGGAGCATTTCGTAGGCCTCCTTTCGAGTCACCTTTGTTCCTCCGTCATTGCAACGTCGCCTTCATTTTATCGAAAGCGAGGTTCCCAAAAGCTATTCCGCCGCTTCCAGCTTCGCGATGCGCCGGCTCTGCTTGGCCTGCTCGTCATAGTCGCGCTGCCATTCCGACGGCCCGTTGGAGGCGCCGACCTGAACCGCCGTCACCTTGTATTCCGGACAGTTCGTCGCCCAGTCGGAGAAGTCGGTGGTGATGACGTTGGCCTGCGTGTCCGGATGATGGAACGTCGTGTAGACGACGCCTGGCGACACCCGGTCGGTGATCAGCGCGCGCAGCGTCGTCTCGCCCGAGCGGCTGGTCAGCCGGACCCAGTCGCCGTCGCGCAAGCCCCGGTTCTCGGCATCGTGCGGATGGATCTCAAGCCGGTCCTCCGAGTGCCACATGCTGTTGTCGGTGCGCCTGGTCTGCGCGCCGACATTATACTGCGACAGGATGCGGCCGGTGGTGAGCAGCAGCGGGAAGCGCGGCCCCGTCCTTTCGTCCGTCGCCACATATTCGGTCCGGATGAACTTGCCCTTGCCGCGCACGAACGCATCGATGTGCATGATCGGGGTGCCGAGCGGCGCCTTCTCGTTGCAGGGCCATTGCACGGATCCTACGCGGTCGAGCAACTCGAAGGAGACGCCGGCGAAGCTCGGCGTCGTCATCGCGATCTCGTCCATGATCTCCGAGGGATGCTGATAGTTCCAGTCCAGCCCGATCGCGCGGGCAAGCTCCTGCGTCGCCTCCCAATCGGCGTAGCGCGCCTTCGGCTCAAGAACCTTGCGCACCATGTTGATGCGGCGCTCGGCGTTGGTGAAGGTGCCGTCCTTCTCCAGGAAAGTCGAGCCCGGCAGGAAGACATGTGCGTAATTTGCGGTCTCGTTGAGGAACAGGTCGTGCACGACGACGCATTCCATCGCGGCAAGGCCGGCGGCGACATGCTTGGTGTCGGGATCGGACTGCAGAATGTCTTCGCCCTGGATGTAGATGCCCTTGAAGCTGCCGTCGACGGCGGCATCCAGCATGTTGGGGATGCGCAGGCCGGGTTCGTCGTCCAGCTTCACGCCCCACAAGGTCTCATAGATATCGCGCACGGCTTCGCCGGAGATGTGGCGGTAGCCGGGCAGTTCGTGCGGGAAGGAGCCCATGTCGCAGGAGCCCTGCACGTTGTTCTGGCCGCGCAGCGGGTTCACGCCGACGCCGGGCCGGCCGATATTGCCGGTGGCCATGGCGAGATTGGCGATTGCCATCACAGTGGTCGAACCCTGGCTGTGTTCCGTCACGCCGAGGCCGTAATAGATCGCACCGTTGCCGCCGGTGGCGTAGAGGCGGGCGGCCCCCCGGATCAGTTCGGGATCGACGCCGGACAATTTGCCGACGGTTTCGGGGCTGTTTTCCGGCAAGGCGACGAACGATGCCCAATCCTGGAACTCCGTCCAGTCGCAGCGTTCGCGGATGAAGGCTTCGTCGAACAGGCCCTCGGTGACGATCACATGCGCCAGCGCCGTCAGCACGGCCACATTGGTGCCGGGCTTCAGCGGCAGGTGGTAATCCGCTTCGATATGGGCCGACTTGACCATCTCGGTGCGGCGCGGATCGAGCACGATCAGCTTGGCGCCCTGGCGCAGCCGCTTCTTCAGCCGCGAGGCGAACACCGGGTGGGCGGAAGCCGGATTAGCGCCGATGATGACGGCGACGTCGGTGAAGTCGACGGAATCGAAATCCTGCGTGCCGGCCGAGGTGCCATAGGTCTGGCCGAGCCCGTAGCCCGTCGGCGAATGGCAGACGCGTGCGCAGGTGTCGACATTGTTGTTGCGGAAACCTTGCCGCACCATCTTCTGGACTAGGTAAGTTTCCTCATTGGTGCAGCGCGACGAGGTTATGCCGCCGATCGAGGTGCGTCCATACTGGTACTGGATGCGGCGGAATTCCTTGGCCGTATGGGCGATCGCCTCTTCCCAGCTCACCTCGCGCCACGGGTCGGTGACCTTTTCCCGGATCATCGGCGACAGGATGCGGTCCTTGTGGGTGGCATAGCCATAGGCGAAACGGCCCTTGACGCAGGAATGGCCGTGGTTCGCCTTGCCCTCCTTATAGGGCATCATGCGAACGACTTCGTCACCCTTCACCTCGGCCTTGAATGAGCAGCCGACGCCGCAATAGGCACAGGTGGTGACGGCGGAGCGCTCCGGCAGGCCCTTGGCAAGCACCGTCTTCTCACGCAGCGCATCGGTTGGACAGGCCTGGACGCAGGCGCCGCAGGACACGCATTCCGAATCGATGAACGCCTCGTGCATCCCCGCCGAAACCCGGGATTCGAAGCCTCGTCCCTCGATGGTCAGCGCGAAGGTGCCCTGCACCTCTTCGCAGGCCCGCACGCAGCGCGAGCAGACGATGCATTGCGAGGCATCATAGGTGAAATAGGGGTTGGACTCGTCGCGGGCGATGTAGTCGACCCCCAGCGAGCCATGGCCGGGCGCCACGCCACCTTCCGGCTTGACGTGGTTGCGACCTTCGATGCCGTAGCGGTTCTCGATCAGGCCGATCGACTTCGCCACTGCATCGAACTCGCTGGCGCCGGTTCCGGCCTGTTCGTTCCAGCCGGTCGGATGGTCGGAGACGTAGAGTTCCATGACGCCGCGGCGAATGGCGTCGAGTCGCTCGGTCTGCGTGCGCACGATCATGCCTTCGCCGACGGGCGTCGTGCAGGAAGCCGGCGTGCCGCCACGTCCTTCGATCTCGACAAGGCAGACACGGCACGACCCGAAGGAGTCCAGCATGTCGGTGGCGCAAAGCTTCGGGATCTCGACCCCGCCCTCCATGGCCGCACGCATGATCGAGGTGCCTTCCGGCACGGTGATGCTGCGCCCGTCGACGTTCAGCGTGACCTGCTTCTGCGCCTTCGATTGGGGGGTTCCGTAGTCGATCTCTTCGACGAGGGAGGGGAAGTCGGCCTTGATGTTCATCTGCCAGCTCCTATTCGGCAGCCACGCGCACGGGCGCTGGCTTGAAGTCGTCGGGGAAATGGGTGATCGAGCTCATCACGGGATAGGGCGTGAAGCCGCCCAGCGCGCAGAGCGAACCAAACTTCATCGTGTTGCAGAGATCGGTGACCAGAGCGAGGTTCTTCTCCGGCTCAATGCCCGCAACTATTCTGTCGATGGTCTCAACCCCGCGCGTCGAGCCGATGCGGCAGGGCGTGCATTTGCCACAGCTTTCGATGGCGCAGAACTCCATGGCGAAGCGCGCCTGTTTCAGCATGTCGGCGGTGTCGTCGAACACCACGACGCCGGCATGGCCGATCAGCCCGTCCTTGGCCGCGAAGGCTTCATAATCGAATGGCGTGTCGAACAGCGCGCGCGGGAAATAGGCGCCGAGCGGCCCGCCGACCTGCACGGCCTTGACCGGGCGCCCCGTGGCAGTGCCGCCGCCGATCTCGTCGACGATCTCGCCCAGCGTCATGCCGAAAGCGGCTTCGAACAGACCGGCATATTTGACGTTGCCGGCGATCTGGATCGGGATCGTGCCGCGCGAGCGGCCCATGCCGAAATCCTTGTAGTAGGCCGCACCCTTGTCCATGATGACAGGCACCGAGGCCAGCGAGATGACGTTGTTGATCACCGTCGGCTTGCCGAACAGCCCCTTATGCGCCGGCAGTGGCGGCTTTGCCCGAACCATGCCGCGTTTGCCCTCGAGCGAATCGAGCAGCGCCGTCTCCTCGCCGCAGACATAGGCGCCGGCGCCGACCCGGATCTCCATGTCGAAAGCGTAGGGTGAGCCCAGCACGCTGGCGCCAAGAACGCCAGCCTTGCGGGCGATCTCGACGGCCTTGTTCATCACCGCCACCGCATGCGGATATTCCGAACGGACATAGACGAAGCCCTTCGTCGCGCCCGTGGCTATACCGGCGATCGTCATGCCTTCGATCAGCACGAAGGGATCGCCCTCCATGATCATGCGATCGGCGAAGGTACCCGAATCGCCTTCGTCGGCGTTGCAGACGATGTATTTGCGGTCGCCTGCGGTATCGAGCACCGTTTTCCACTTGATGCCGGTCGGGAAGCCTGCGCCGCCGCGCCCGCGCAGGCCCGACTCGGTAACCTGGGCGACGGTGGCGGCAGGCGTCAGCGCCAGCGCGTTCGTCAGTCCGTTCAACCCGCCATGCTTCTTGTAGGATTCGAGCGAAAGCGGATCCGTGACGCCGCAGCGCGCGAAGGTCAGCCGCGTCTGCTTGGCCAGGAAGGGGATCTTGTCCGGCGTGCCCAGCCAGCGCTTGTGGTGGCCGCCGGTGAGGAAGCCGCTGTCGAACAGGCTTTTGACGTCGGACGGCTTGACCGGCCCGTAGGCGATGCGGCCATTGGCTGTCGCGACTTCGACCATAGGCTCGAGGAAATAGGCGCCGCGCGACCCGTTGCGCACGATCTTGGCTTCGATGCCGCGCTCGGCGAGTTCGCCGGCGATCGCCTTGGCGACCTTTTCGGCGCCAAGCGCCAGCGCACCGGAATCGGCTGGAATGTAGATACGCGGGATCATGAGCGCACCTCTGCAACGATCTCGTCGAGCTTCTCGTCATCGAGCCGCCCGATCACCTCGCCATCCAGCATTGCGGCGGGCGAACAGGCGCACAGGCCGAGACAATAGACCGGCTCCAGCGTCACCGAACCGTCGCGGGTCGTCTCATGGAAGCCGATGCCCAGCAATTGCTTCAGCTTGGCGGCGATGGCGTCCGAACCCATCGACTGGCAGGATTCCGCCTGGCAGAGCTTCAGCACATGCCTGCCTGCCGGGTGGCTGCGGTAATCATGATAAAAGCTGACGACGCCGTGCACCTCGGCCCTGGAAATGTTCAGCGCCTCGGCGATGACCGGCAGCGCATCCTTGGGCACATGGCCGAACTCTTCCTGGATGCCGTGAAGGATCGGCAGCAATGGGCCTTCGAGGCCCTTCATCTCCTGGATGATCGCGGCCGTGCGCGACGTAATCTCGGTACTTGCAGGCTGCATTGTCATGCAGCGCCCTCCCTATCGTAGCGACCCATACTATCGGCCAAGAGCATCAAGCTGTTTTGGAACAACGACATGCGCGTGCCGCTTTATCGCTAAGTGCTTAAGAAACCAGAGAAAACCTCTGAAATCAATAAAGCGGTTTCGTTGTACGATAGAAATTTTCTATCGTTCCGTTTGGCTAACTCTGTCTAGCGGAACGGTTGGCGTGGAAATCGTCCGCCAGCGCCATTGCCTCGTCCAGCAGCGCCGAGACCAAAGGTGTGTGCGGTTCGCGCGGTGTCGCCACCAGGCCAACCGTGTGGCTGGCATCTGGCTCGATGATCGGAATGGCCCGGATCGGCTCGGCAAAGCCGAATGTTTCCGCAAGGTTGAGCGGCATGATCGACGACCATTTGCCGGTGCGGATGTGCGAAAACAGCACGATCATCGAATTGGATTCCAGCGTCGGTCGCACCTGCACGCCGGCTTCGGCCAGATGCTGATCGATGATGCGGCGGTTCTGCATGTCCGGCGTCAACAGACACAGCGGCAGGCTTGAGAGCTCCGCCCATGTCACTTTGTCGCGGTCGGAATAGGGATTCCCCATCGCGGTGATCAGTTGGTAGCGCTCGTCATAGAGCGGCACGCTGGTCACCCGCCCCAGCGGCTCGTTGTCGAGATAGGTGATCCCGGCATCGATGTCGAAATTGCCGAGCAGCGACAGCACCTCGATCGAGGTCCGCGACAGCACCGAAAAGGTGACGCCGGGATGCTTTTCGCGAAACGGCGTCGTCAGCCGCGGCAGCATGGCGAGCGCCGTCGGGATGGCGGCGATGCGGATACGGCCGGAAAGTCCGTGGCGCGCCGCGCGCATTTCCTCGCGCATGGTTCTGGTGTCGCCGACGATGCGGCGTGCCCACACCAGCACCTGTTTTCCCTCCGGCGTCAGCCCCTGGAAGCGTGAGCCGCGCAGAACCAGCATGACGCCAAGCTGGCCTTCCAACTGCTTGATGCCGGCCGAGAGCGTCGGTTGGGTGACGCCGCATACCTCCGCCGCCCGGCCGAAATGCTCCTCCCTGGCGAGCGCGATGAAGAATTCCAGCTTGTCGATCATGCGATCTTTCCGGTCGTTCGCTGCAAGGTCGGGGAAATTGTGCTCTACCGCAAGCACCACGCACAATTGCCCGGCATCCACACCTTTAAGCCGGCTAGCTGTTTCCCGCGGCGCGATGCGGCGCTATGTGGATGAAACTGGGAGATCGACCATGCTGGGCTGGTTCCGCAAGCTTTTGCCGCGCGAAGATCGCTTCTTCGACCTGTTCGAACGACATTCCCGCACCGTGGTCGGCGGCGCCGAGGCGCTGGAGCAGCTTCTCCAGGGCAGGGATATCGACCTATGGTGCCAGAAAATCATCGATCTCGAAGATGAGGCCGACCACATCACCGCGGAAGTCCTGCTGGCGGTGCGGCGCTCCTTCATCACGCCTTTCGATCGCGGCGACATCAAGGACCTGATCCAGTCGATGGATGATGCCATCGACATGATGCACAAGACGGTCAAGACGGTGAAGCTGTTCGAGCGCAAGGAGTTCGATCCGCTGATGCAGGAAATGGGTGGCGTCATCGTCGCCGCCGCCAAGCTGGTGGCCGAGGCGATCCCGCTGCTCAGCAAGGTCGCGACGCATACTGTGCGCCTCAACGCCATCGCCGAAGAGGTAATGCGCGTCGAAAGCCGGGCCGACGACCTGCATGAGCAAGGGCTGAAGGATCTCTTCAGGAAGCACGGCAGCAGCGATCCGATGGCCTATATGATCGGCTCAGAGATTTATGGCCAGCTGGAAAAGGTGGTCGACCGCTTCGAGGACGTCGCCAACGAGATCAGCGGCATCGTCATTGAGAATGTCTAGGTGATGGAAGCCACCATTGCCTTTCCCGTGCTGGCCGGCCTCGTCGCCGTCGCACTGTTCTTCGACTTTCTCAACGGCCTGCACGATGCCGCCAATTCCATCGCCACCATCGTTTCCACCCGCGTGCTGCGGCCGCAATATGCGGTGCTGTGGGCGGCATTCTTCAATTTCATCGCCTTCATGTTCTTCGGCCTCCACGTTGCCGAGACCGTGGGCAAGGGTATCATCGACGTCAGCATCGTCACCCCGGCGGTGATCTTTGCAGCGCTCGTCGGCGCCATCGTCTGGAACATCGTCACCTGGATCGCCGGCATCCCGTCGAGCAGCTCGCACGCGCTGATTGGCGGTCTGGTCGGCGCCGGTGTGGCAAAGGCAGGCGTGGGCGCCATCGTCTGGACAGGGCTTGGCAAGACGGTTGCGGCAATCGTCTTGTCGCCAGCGACCGGCTTTATCCTGGCTCTTGTCCTGATCCTTGCCGTTTCCTGGCTCTTCGTGCGCCAGACACCGTTTGCGGTCGACAGCACCTTCCGCGTCATGCAGTTCTTTTCCGCCTCGCTCTATTCCCTCGGGCACGGCGGCAATGACGCCCAGAAGACCATGGGCATCATTGCCGTGCTGCTCTATTCGCAAGGCATGCTCGGCGCGACTTTCTATGTGCCGCTGTGGGTCGTGCTCACCTGTCAGACGGCGCTGGCGCTCGGTACGTTGTTCGGCGGCTGGCGCATCGTCCACACCATGGGCTCGAAGATCACCCGGCTGAACCCGATGCAGGGTTTTTGCGCCGAGACCGGTGGGGCGATCACGCTGTTTGCCGCGACCTGGCTCGGCGTTCCCGTATCGACCACGCACACGATCACCGGCGCCATCATCGGCGTCGGCGCCGCCCGCCGCGTCTCGGCCGTGCGCTGGGGCATTGCCGGCAATATCGTCATCGCCTGGATCGTCACCCTGCCGGCCACCGCTTTGATTTCGGCGCTCACCTACCTCGCGGTTGGCCTGGCGAGGTGAGGTGAGGAAATCTACCTGTCCACAAGGTTCAGGATGTTGCCGTCTGGATCCTTGAACCAGGCGACCTTCATTCCGTAACCGACGTGGATATCGCCCTCCAGTGTCAGGCCCGGCATCTGATAGTGCTCGAAGGCGACGCCCTTCGACTTCAGCGCCTTGACGATATCGCCGATCCCGTCGCCAACCATCCAGGTCACCGCTGTCGCCTTATTGGTTCCGGCAAATTGGGAATGATAGACGTTGAGGGTGGTATCGCCACTTTTGTAGACGATCAGTTCGCCGCCCTCATCGTGCACCTGTTGCAGGCCAAGCGTTCCCTCGTAGAAAGCCTTGGCCTTTGCCAGGTCGCTTACCGCCAGATTTGCCGTTGCGTTGCTGTTTGCGAGCATGATGGTCTCCTTTCCTGGTTGTCGGCCCGTGCTGGTCACCGAAATAGGTCGCCGCGATCGTTTGACGACTGTCGCTTGACCTGATTGTTGGCCGCATCGGCGCTCGATTATCTGGAAGACGTTTGGCGTGGATGAAATCCGACAGGACCCGCCGCTTTTTCAGGCACGCCAAGACAGCCATTGCTCCACGGCTTGGTTCTGTCCGGAAACTGCATTATCTCAGGTGCAAGCTGCATCTCAGGCGCAAGCTGCGTAAGGAAAAACTGCCATGTCCGTCACCAAGGAAATCGTCACCGAGCGTCTGAAGACGGTCAACGGGCCGGA
>NZ_AYWX01000008.1 GCF_000502875.1 Mesorhizobium sp. L2C084A000
GGCCCCGGCGCGCTGCTGGTGCGGGCGGCCGAGGAGGAGACCGCACTCTCGGCCGGCGCGCTCGATCATGTCTCGGGCGACGGCCTCAAGGAACGGGTCACGTCGCGCCTGTCGCGCATCGAGGCGGCGGCGGCGCGGCGCATGTCGCGCGGCACTGGCGTGCTGGCGACGATCGGCTCGACAGCGCCCTTCGTCGGCCTGTTCGGTACGGTCTGGGGCATCATGAACGCCTTCATCGGCATCTCGCAGGCGCAGACCACCAATCTCGCAGTGGTCGCGCCGGGCATCGCCGAGGCGCTGCTGGCCACCGCGATGGGTTTGGTCGCGGCAATACCGGCCGTCGTCATCTACAACGTCTTTGCCCGCTCGATAGCCGGCTATCGGCAGGTCCTCGCCGATGCCTCGGCCGGGGTCGAACGGCTGGTCAGCCGCGACCTCGACTTCCGTACCGTCGCGCCGGCAACGCCACTGGCGGCGGAGTAGCGCCATGGGAAGCAGAATCCGACAGACCATGGATGACGATCTCGAGGAAAGCCACGAGATCAACGTCACCCCGTTCATCGATGTCATCCTGGTGCTGTTGATCATCTTCATGGTCGCGGCACCGCTGGCCACGGTGGATGTCAATGTCGACCTGCCTGGTTCGACCGCAACGCCCGCGCCGAGGCCCGAGACACCGCTGTTCCTGACGCTGAAGGACGATCTGACGCTGGCGATCGGTAATGACAGCGTGCCGCGCCCGGCTTTCGCCACGACGCTGGACGCCAAGACCAAGGGCGACAAGCAGACACGCATCTTCCTGCGCGCCGACAAGGCGGTCGCCTATGGCGACCTGATGGAGGCGATGAACCTATTGCGCGGCGCCGGTTATCTGAAGATCGCGCTGGTCGGCCTGGAGACGGCTCCCGCGTCCAATTCTCCGGCGCCCGCAGCCACGGGTGCGCCGACGCCATGACGCAGGCGGTCGCTGTGCCCTCGGTCCAGTTGTCGCGCTTCGGTTGGCGCGACCTTGGCTTGTGGGCCGGTGCTGCCGCGCTGGTCCTTGGAGCCCATGTCGCGGTCGCCTATGCAGTGCAGAACCTCACAATGGTCACCGAAGCGGATGGCGGTCCCCCCCCCGCGCAGATGATCGAGATGGCACCGATGGTGGTGATGCCGGCCGTGGAAGAACAGGTCGCCGCGCTGGATGCGGTGACGCCAGATCAGACCGAACCGACACCGACGACCGAGCCGACACCTGAAGAACCGGTCGAAAAGGCGGAGCCGGTTGTCGAGCCGCCGGAAGCGGTCGCGCCAGACGAGACCCAACCCACCCAGACCGAAACGGCTGAAGAGGTCGATCAGCCGCCGCCGGACGAGGTCGTCCCGGATGTTGTCGAGGCTGTCACGCCAGACGTCGTCATTCCCTTGCCGCAGCCGAAACCGGTCGAAGCTGTCAAAGACAAGAAACCGGTCGCGGCCAAGGCGAAAAAGCCTGTCGAGAAGCCCAAGCCGCGGCCTAAGAAGGAGAAGGCGCCCCCGCCGAAGACGGCAACCGCCGCCAGCGCCGACGCACGGCCTGCGGCCAGGACCGCCGCGCCGAAGTCGGCGGAATCGACGTCTCGCTCCGGCGACTCCAGCAAATGGGACTCCCGTCTGGGCGCCTGGATCAAGCGGCACACGCGCTATCCCAGCTCTGCCAAGGCCCGACGCGTCGAAGGCAGGCCGTATGTCGCCTTCACGGTCGACTCGTCCGGCCGGGTCCTGTCCGCCAGGCTCTCTCGTTCCTCGGGGGATGCGGATCTGGACCGTGCGGCGCTCGCCGTGCTGCAAGGCGCCACGGTGCCGGCACCGCCACCGGAACTTGGTTCGCGTCTGAGCCGTACAGCGCCGTTCGTGTTCAGCCTGCGCAACTAGAGCATTCACCGTTTCACGGAAACGGCGAGCTGCTCTAACTCTTTGTTTTGACGCAATTCTCTACGGAAAGCGCTACGCGCTTTTCCCGGGAAAACCGCTTCACACTTTTCCTAGAATTGCTCTAGAGCCGAACTTGATCGGGCCGGCCTGTCAATAGGCCAGTGACAGGCTCAGGGCCTCGACCTGTTCGAGATAGAATCGGCATTTCGTGCGCAAGGGCCCGAGGCCCGGGTCATCGGCGCCGTTGATCTCGACGGTCTGCATCATGAAGTCGAAATGGGCGTGGAAAGCGTCCACTGTACCCCAGAGACTGTCGGCCTGGCAGCTGTCGGCAATCGCCATCGAGACGAGTTGGCGGGCCTCGACCCGCGCGGCGTCAGGCGACGGCGGCCGCCTGGCGATCAAGACGTCGAGCCGGCTGAAAATGCTTTCCCTGGCATCGACGCTTCTGATGTTGGCTATCATGTTCATGTGCAGGTCCCCCTTGGCATTCCAGACGCGCAATAGGTTCCGGTCCGAAATTGAAAAACTGGTGATCAGAGCATTTTCAGCGGCGCCAATGAACGCGTCGCGTTTGGGCGGGCGACATGCATCAAGCTTGAGCGACCGACCGCCGGTCCTGCGGGCAGGATGCAATCAGGGCCGGGATGGCGGTTGCATCGGAGGGGTGGCCCCTGATGATGTTGGCGACCTCGGCATCGGCCTGCTCGAACCAGTAGACCATGTCGGCGCGGCGCAGGTCCGTCGCGGCCTTCTTCAGCAAGGGCAGCAGGCTTTGCAACGCGCACAGTGTCTCCCACCGGTTTGGGGAGGTCGAGCCGGCCACCGCGCATGCGGCTGACGATTGCATGTCGCTACGCTCTCCGTGGCTGGACGGCCCGAGTGTCTTTTGCCTGCGCCTTGGGGTGCAGCGGGTTGCCGCTGAGCTGCGCATGCCTGGCCGGCCGTGCGCCGCGAAGAACGTCGAAGGCCTCTGCATAGGCCATGCCGAGCAGATAGGAGATCATCGGAAAACGGCTGGCTTCGGCCATTTGCACGAGCTCATTGGTCATCGACGAAATATATTGAAGACTATCGATTTCCGACTGGCGTAAGGATTGATTTGGCACGTGCTGCTCCTGTCTCTGGTTATACCTAGGGAACGCGTTACTGGCCGCGATGCACATAGTTGGTCGACTAATTGATGGATTGGCCCGCCGTCGAGGGATCTCTTTCCGGGGTCGAGAGGGTCAAGGCATAGATCGGTGCGTCGGTGAAACTGTCGAGACCAAGCAGCCGCTTGATCGCGGAATGACTGAGCGCGGCTGTCGGACACGCCGACAGGCCATGGTTGGTCGCCGCCAGCATGATGTTCTGGCCGATATGGCCGGCCTCGATCAGCACGACACGATAGGCGTTGGCGTCCTCATATTTCCACATCGTGCGATCGAGCCTGGCGCAAAGCAGGACCAGGCACGGCATGGCGTCGGCCCACTCCTGTCCGCCGACCAGTTCGGAGATCTTCGGCAGATGGTTTGCAGAAATCCTGCCAAGGTCGTGATCCGCGGCGGAATAGTGATAGACACCGGGTTCGAGGCCATCGACGCCGAGCGCGACCACATAGGCCTCATAGGGATTTCGCGCGCCGCCTGAAGGGGTCATGCCGAGCGGCAGGGTGCCAACGCAATTGGCGGTCTCGCCGATGATGCCGAGCCCTGCGAACAGGCAATCGGAAAGCTGTTTGGCCGTGATGGTGGGCTGAGCCGCCGTGCGGTTGGTGCGGCGCCGCGCCATCAAGCTGAGAAGTTCATTGTCTTCCAGTGCATTCGGCAGCTGGATGGCGCCCGCGGAATTCTTGAGCATGAGGTTCGGCTGCGGCGTATGGCCGGCGCGTTCTATCTGCCGCTCTTCCGCTTGCTCGATGGTCATGTATTCGCTGTCCTGGACGCAGAAATGCATCAGCGCCGTCGGAAGCCCCCAACTCCATTGTCCTGAAAACTGTTCCTCCTGCTCGGCGAGAGGCGATCCGGCTGTGACCAGCGCGGAGAAATCGAGCAACTGGGGAACGACAGCCTTCAACTCGGACTTCGACCATCCATGGGCGCGGGCAATGTCCGCCGTCGATGCCCATTTGTCCCACGATGCGAGAAGGCCGACCATCTCGGGGCTGCATTCAAACACGCTTCTGGTCAGGAAGTTGCATGCCGTGACCTTGTTCGGTCCGGGGTAGAAAACAAGCGTTTTCGAAGAGCGCATTTTCATGAAGCTGGTTGCCATCTGCGGAGCCGAGGCGCCGACAAGCAAGACGCTCGTCGGCGCAGAACGGCTTCAGCGCTTGTTGTAGTGCATGCCCTGCGAAAAGAAGACGGTCTGCGTGCCGGCGGCAATCGTCAGCTTCGGAGCATTGGTCACTTTCTTGGCCATTTTCATCCCTTTCCTGACCCCGATTGGGATCCGTTGAAAGACCCCCAGAACGGGATCCGCGTGAAGAAAGGTAAGGTCGGAAGAGTTAATGGTTTGTTAAAATTATAGTAAAACCACGAGCCTAAGACGGACCCGTGGATTATCTTTCCTGGCATTAAAGTGTAAAATATCGATTTTATTCAGATACAGAGTAGACAATCGTTGGCATACGCTTTATCGGCGTACGCTTATTCTTATTCGGCGTAAGACACGGCGATCCGAGGGGTTAGCCCAACCCATCCCGGGTGAGGCTGACAACCAGTTGATCGACGCCCGGATCGTCGAGATTGATGACATGCGCCATGCTGATGGCATCCCTTGGGTGGATGTTGGCGATGTCGCGCCGCATGATGACGGACACGAATGCCGGGCCGGCCTCCGTCAGTAGCATGGCCTTGCCCATCAGCACCGGTTCGGAGATGGGAGCCCATTGCACGGAGATCAGCGACGGCTCTCCGGTCTGGCGGCGATTGATGCCGCTGAAATAAATCCAGTTCAGCCGCGAGATCGCCACGCCATAGTGATTGCCGCGCGCCCGTGCCCAGGTCGATCCCCGGCGCTCCGACCATCCGGTGACCCTTCGGAAGGTGACCAGTTCGGCTTCGCGCCTCACGAAGGTCACCGAGCGCATCAGGAGGTCGAGGCGGCCTGGGATCGAGAAATAGGTGAAATAGGTGCCGCCCGCGATCGAAGGACTGGGAGGGCGGATCATCTGGTTGAACAGGCTCTCGGAAACCGGCGGCAGGCCACGCATCGCTGGCTCGGGTGCGCCGGGATCCTGGTACAGTTCGGCCTCGTCGATCCGAAAGTAATCGCATATCAGCTTGGCGGTGGCCTTGTTGGGAACGGTCTGCCCTTGCAGGTAGCGTTCGAACTGCGTGCGGTTGATGTGCAGCTCACGGCACACCGCACTTACGGAGGCATGTTCCTTGCATAGCCGTCTAAGGTTTACAGCGAGATTCTCGCGAATTGACACGTCTTTGCTTCCGCAGGCGGATTTTTCATTTCGACTCGAAATCGATATAGCGCCTCCGGTCGCCCCCGCCGAAACGCCCTGGTCACAACGCACAGAAAAACTGATTTGGTAACGTCAATTTAGTGGGGTGGTTTCCAAAAAAAACGGAAACAATCGGTGAGCGCTTCCGCCATAAGTCCAATTGACAAAAATTTTGCCGGATATTGCGAAATAGGCGATGTAGCGCGGCCTTTTAAGGTGCGCTGGGCATAGCAATGCTAACGCGGGGCAAGCCGGGACGAGCGTCGCGGACCGCATCTGGCGCGGAGAGTGGAGAATTATTCCACTGGTGGAGCTGAGGAGGATCGAACTCCTGACCTCGTCATTGCGAACGACGCGCTCTCCCAGCTGAGCTACAGCCCCGTCCAGCGGATGGGCGCATTTATCGGGCGCCGCGGTTTCCTGTCAAGGCGGAGGTTTGCCGAAATCCAGTGCCGTCAAGCGTCGAGCTGGCGCCGGCGGAAAGCGGCCCTTGCCGGTTTTGTGTAGTCGTGCCTTCGTTGGGGTGTCGCGACATGCAGCCCTACAGGTCCGACCGAGCCGGCATTGGCGCCCCACAGAAAGGCGGCCCTTGCCGGTTTCGCGTGCAATGGCTACATGTCGGCAACAATTGGAGACCGGCATGCTCGCCCTCATTCAAACAATCGTCATGGCGCTTGACCTCTACTGGTGGATCATCATCGCCTCGGCGATCTTTTCCTGGCTCTACGCCTTCAACGTCGTCAATTCGAAGAACCAGTTCGTCGGCAGCATCGGGAACATGCTCTACCGGCTGACCGAGCCGGCGTTGCGGCCGATCCGCCGCTTCATGCCGGACCTTGGCGGCATCGACATCTCGCCGATCATCCTGCTTCTGATCCTGTTCTTCCTGCGGCAGTTTCTGCTCACCACGGTGGCGCCTCTGATCCTGTGAGCAGGATGACCTTATGAGCACGCCGTTTCGCCTGCGCGAAAACGGCGCCGAGCTGTTTGTCCGGCTGACGCCAAAAGCTGCGCTGGACAGGCTCGAAGGCTTCGAGGCCACGGCGGACGGGCGAAGCCATCTGAAAGCGCGCGTCCGCGCCGTACCGGAAAACGGCAACGCCAATCATGCGCTCGAAAAGCTGCTGGCCAAGGCTCTGGGCGTGCCCGGGTCCGCTGTCTCGGTTGTCGCTGGCGGCACCGCGCGGCTGAAGACCGTGCGCATTGAAGGCGATCCGGCGACGTTGGCGAATAGCATCGAGGCGCTCGGCCATCAGTCCTGATGTCCTTGTCGGAGGGTTCAATCGCCCAATGGCAAACGCGGATCGTCGACTTTCAACGTGTTCACGCTCTGCTTGATGCGGCGCAGATTCTCCAGAACCCTTGGTCCGCGCGTCTCGGCGACCGAGGTGACGATCATGTCGACGATCGACAGCAGCGCATAGCGCGACGATGTCGGCTTGTAGATATTGCCGTCCTCGAGCGACTGGAAATGGATGACCGTGTCGGCGACCTTGGCGAGTGCGGAGTCCGGCGGGGTGATGGCGATCGTGGTGGCGCCATATTGCTGGGCGACCTGCACCGCATCGATGACCGATCGCGCATAGCCGGAGACAGAGAAGGCGATCAGCGTGGTGTCAGGGGTGGCGACGGCGGCGTACATGCGTTGCAACTGTCCGTCGATCTGCGCCAGCACCGACACGCCAAGCCTGAACAGCCGGTTCTGCATTTCGGTCGCCATCATGGACGAAATGCCACCGGAGCCGATGCACAGCACATTACCGGAAACAGCGATGCGTGCGGCGACGGCGACCAGCGTCGTCATGTCGAGGTTTTCGCTGGCGCGCTGGATGGCCGATATCGCCGCTTCGGTGATGGCGGAAGCGATGCGCTGTTCGCGGGCATCGCGGCTCAACGGTTCCGGCGACAGATACTGGCCGCCGATGGCGATGGCCTGCGCCAGATAGAACTTGAAGTCGCGCAGGCCCTCGCAGCCGAGATTGCGGCAGAACCGCGTCACCGTTGGCTCACTGACGCCGACGCGGGCGGCAATTTCCGAGATCGCTGCCTTGGAGACGAAATCGAGGTCTGCCAAGACGAAGCCGGCCAGCTTGCGATCCGACTTCGTTCCGTCCTGCGACATCAGCTGCAGGCGCGTGATGATGTCGGCCGGCGTCTTCATGCTGCTATTTTCATAGAGGCAGCCCCGTCGCCTTGTCGAACAGATGGATGTTGCCGGGATCGACCGAGACCGGGAGCAGGTCTCCCGGCCTGACCGGCACCCTGTCACGGAACACGGCACGTACCGTATCAGCACCGATAGCGCCGTAGACATGGGTTTCGGAGCCGGTGGGCTCGACGACATCCACCCTGATCGCCATCGCGTCGACAGCCTCGCCGATGACAAAATGCTCGGGCCGGATGCCAGCCTCCACCGCGCTGTCCGCCGGCACCTGTTTGCCGGCAAGCGCAAGCCGCCCGCCACCGGCCGATTCGAACCAGGTTTTCTGAGCTGCCGCCTTGAGCGAACCGGACACAAAGCTCATCGACGGGGAGCCGAGGAAACTAGCCACGAACTTGTTGGCCGGCCTGTCATAGAGCTCCAGCGGCGCCCCCACCTGCTGGATCCTGCCGCGGTCCATCACGACGATGCGGTCGGCCATCGTCATGGCCTCGATCTGGTCGTGGGTGACGTAGACGATCGTCGATTTCAGCCGCTGGTGCAGCGCCTTGATCTCGACGCGCATCTGCACGCGCAATTGTGCGTCGAGGTTGGACAGCGGCTCGTCGAACAGGAACACAGACGGTTCGCGTACGATGGCGCGGCCCATGGCGACGCGCTGGCGCTGGCCGCCCGACAGCTGGCGGGGATAGCGGTCGAGATAGGAGAAGAGATTAAGGACGCCGGACGCCTTCTTGACCTTCTCGTCGACCACCGTGCGCGTCTCACCGCGTATCTTCGGGCCAAAGCCGATATTGTCAGATGCCTTCAGATGCGGAAACAGTGCATAGGACTGGAACACCATGGCGATGTTGCGCTGCTGCGGCGGCAGCGCGTTGGCGCGCACGCCGCCGATCAACAGGTCGCCGGAGGTGATCGTCTCTAGGCCGGCCAGCATGCGCAGCAAGGTCGACTTGCCGCAGCCGGACGGGCCGACCAGCACGACGAACTCGCCGCTCTTGATATCGAGGCTGATGTTCTCGAGGATATTGTGCTGCCCGAAGGATTTCGACAGGTCGCGAAATTCGACGTCGGTCATGGTCACGCTCCCAGAATGTCGTCGATGAATGGCAGGCAACCGGCGGTCAGCCCCGCGTCCACGGGCATCACCACGCCTGTTATTCCAGATGCACGATCGGACGCAAGGAAAGCGACGGCTTCCGCGACTTCCGAAGCGTTGACGATGCGGCCGAGCGGATAGAGCCGCTGCAGCTTGCCGAGGATTTCGGGATCCTTGGCAAGGCGGTGGTCCCAGGCGGCGGTGCGGATCGATCCGGGGCAGACGACATTGGCGCGCAGGCCGCTGCGGCCGAGTTCGACGGCGATCGCCTTGGCGTAAGCGTTGATGCCGGCCTTGGCCGCGGCATAGGCGGGATTGCCGAAATGCGCGATGGCATTGACCGACGAGATGAAGACGACACTGCCGGAGCCGCGGCCGGCCATCGCCTTGACCAGCGGGTCGGCGAAGTTCATCACGCCGGTCAGGTTGAGGTCGAGTTCCTGCTCTATTCTGTCGGGATCGAGCGCCGAAATCGTCTCTGCGCGTGTCCAGCCGGCATTGTTGACGAGAATGTCGGGCACGCCATCGCGGTCGAGGATCGCAGCGATCGCCGTGGTTATCGACGCCTTGTCGAGAAGATCGAAGACGTGGCGGGAGGCAAAATGCGGGCTCTTCAACGCCTCGCTCGACTGGTCGCAGCCTATGACCCTGGCGCCCCTTTGCGCCATCAGCGCCACGATCGCCGTGCCGAGGCCGCCGCCAGCACCCGTCACCACGACAGTCTTGCCCTCGAACTCGGTCCTGCCTTCGAACTTGGCCCTGCCTTCGAACTCGGCCCTGCCTTCGAACTCGGATTGCGAAACCACCGTGCGTCATCCTCCGGGAGTTCTGACAGATCGTGCAAGGCCTAGGCCCGTAAATGTAATTAAGCAACAAAATAATCCGCTTGCAAGCCTTCAAATCATCGATAATGTAGGAAAGTCACATAATCTTCTGCTCCGGCAACGAAGAGGCGCGCAGGCGCAAAATCAAAATGGGAGAGATCAAATGAGCCTTGCAAAATGGACTGTCGGCCTGATGGCCGGAATGAGCACGCTGGCAATTGCGGCGCAGGCGGATGCGGGCGAGGTGCGGGTCACCGTGGCCGAGTACAGCGCCAAGACTGCTCCCTATTTCGCCGACGTCAAGAAGGAATTCGAGGCGGCGAACCCCGGCATCACCGTCAAGTTCGAAGTGGTGCCGTGGGATGTGCTGCTGCAGAAGCTGACCACCGACATCACCGCCGGCACCAATGCCGATCTGTCGATCATCGGCACGCGCTGGCTGATCGACTTCGTCCAGCAGGATGTCGCCGAGCCGCTCGACGGCTACATCAAACCCGACTTCAAGGACCGCTTCATCGATACCTTCCTGTCGCCCTCGATCATGGACGGCAAGACCTACGGCCTGCCGATCGCGGCCTCGGCGCGCGCCATGTACTACAACAAGGAGCTGTTCGAGAAAGCCGACATCGCCAAGCCGCCGGCAACCTGGACCGAGCTGCAGGACGATGCGCGCAAGATCAAGGCGTTGGGGTCCGGCACGTTCGGCTTCGGCCTGCAGGGCAAGGAGATCGAGACCGACGTCTATTACTATTATGCGATGTGGTCGCAGGGTACCGAAATCCTCAACAAGGACGGCACTTCGGGCCTGAGCACGCCAGGTGCGCTTGAGGCCGCCAAGCTCTATAAGTCGATGATCGACGAAGGCCTGACCGAACCCGGCGTCACCTCCAACAACCGCGAGGATGTGCAGAACCTGTTCAAGCAGGGCAAGGTCGGCATGATGATCACCGCACCCTTCCTGTCCAACCAGATCAAGGACGAGGCGCCCAACCTGAAATACGGCGTGGCGGCCATTCCGGCTGGTCCGACCGGCGCGCGCGGTACCTATGGCGTCACCGATTCCATCATCATGTTCAAGAACTCCAAGAACAAGGACGAGGCCTGGAAGCTGCTCGACTTCCTGTTCACCACGGAGCAGCGCGCCAAGTTCACACAGGGCGAAGGCTTCCTGCCGGTGAACAAGGAAGAAGCCAAGATGGACTATTACGTCAACAATGCCGATCTGGCGGCGTTCACCGCGCTCTTGCCCGACGCCCGCTTCGCGCCGGTCATTCCGGGCTGGGAAGAAGTCGCCCAGATCACGTCGGACGCCATGCAGAAGATCTATCTCGGCGGCGACCCCGAGGCAGGATTGAAAGACGCAGCAGCCAAGGCCAATGCAGTGCTGAAGAAGTAGGGCGTATCTCCCTGCGCCCGTGGCGCGCTCCACTCAGGCGGGGCGCGCCACCCCTTGGTTCCCGGCCCGGTGCGGCGGATCCGAAATTCGCATAAGCAGACCTTCTGATCCAGCGCACCGAGGTTGCAGGCCAGCAGATGCAAAATCGTTTCTTGCCCTATCTCCTGACCTTGCCCAGCCTGTTTCTGGCGGCGGTGGTCATCTTCTGGCCGGTCTGGGACCTGATCCAGATCTCGACGCATGAGGTCAGCCGCTTCGGCCAGCTTCGCGACTTCAACGACTTCGCCAATTTCGCGGCACTCGCTGCCGATCCCGATTTCACGGCCGCGCTCTGGCGCACCGGCCAATGGACGGTGATGGTGGTCGGCGGTGCGCTTCTCTTGTCGATCCCGGTGGCGATGATCCTCAACACCGATTTCTATGGCCGCGGCATCGCCCGCGTCATCATCATGCTGCCCTGGGCGGTGTCGCTGACCATGACCGCGGTGGTCTGGCGCTGGGCGCTGAGCGGCGAAAGCGGCATGCTCAATTCGGCGCTGATCGGCCTCGGGCTCATCGATCACAACATCCAATGGCTGGCGAGCGCCGAGACCGCTTTCCCGATGCAGGTGCTGATCGGTATCCTGGTGACGGTGCCGTTCACGACCACGATCTTTCTCGGCGGGCTGTCGTCGATTCCGGACGATCTCTACGAGGCGGCGGCGCTCGAAGGGGCGACGCCGCTGCAGCAGTTCCGCGAAATCACCTTTCCGCTCCTGAAACCGTTCATCAACATCGCCATCGTGCTCAACACCATCTACGTCTTCAATTCCTTCCCGATCATCTGGGTGATGACGCAGGGCGGCCCGGCCAACTCGACCGATATCCTGGTCACCCATCTCTACAAGCTGGCCTTCCGCATCGGCAAGCTGGGCGAAGCGTCGGCGGTGTCGCTGGTGATGTTCGCCATATTGCTGGTCTTCACCATGATCTATGTGCGGCTGGCGATGCGGGAGCAACGCACATGACGAGCAAGCTGAAGCGCTCCATCATCGCCTGGCTGCTGCTGGCGCCGCTGATCGTGGTGACGCTCTTTCCCTTCGCGGTGATGTTCCTGACCGCGGTCAAGCCGAGGCAGGAAGTGCTGTCGCCGACCTGGTGGCCGAGCGAATTCCGCTGGTCGAATTTTTCCGACATGTGGGTGGCGACCGGCTTCGGCCAGGCGCTGCTCAATTCGCTCTACGTGTCTGTGATCGCCACAGTCGGCGCCATCCTGATCTCGGTTCCGGCGGCCTATGCGATGTCGCGCTTCCGCTTTGCCGGCTACGGCGCCTTGCGCCAGTTCCTGCTGATTTCGCAGATGATCTCGCCGATCGTGCTGGTGCTTGGCCTGTTCCGGCTGATGGCGGCCTGGGGCCTGGTCGAGAGCACGACGGCGCTCGGCTTCATCTACATGGCCTTCAACGTCGCCTTCACGGTGTGGATGCTGCAGAGCTATTTCGACACCATTCCGCGCGATCTCGAGGAGGCGGCCTGGATGGAAGGCGCCGGCCGCTGGCTGACCTTGCGCAAGGTGTTCCTGCCGCTCTGCCTGCCGGCGATCGCGGTGACGGCGATCTTCACCTTCATCAATGCCTGGAACGAATTCGTCGTGGCGCTCACCATGTTGCGCAGCCAGGAAAGCTACACGCTGCCGATCCAGGTGTTCTCGCTGGTCGCCGGCCGCTACACCATCGAATGGCATCACGTCATGGCCGCCACGCTGCTGGCGACCTTGCCGGTGGCCATCCTGTTCATCTGGCTACAGCGTTATCTCGTTCGCGGGCTGGCGCTCGGAGCGGTCAAGTAGCCGCTATCTTTCTACGGAGCTTTCATGCGCATCTTCACCGCCTCGCTGGCGACGGAAACCAACACCTTCTCGCCGGTGCCGACCGATAGGGCCTCGTTCGAGATGGCCTTCTATGCCGGGCCCGGCAAACATCCGGACACGCCGACGCTGTGCTCCTCGCCGATGGTGGCGCTGCGCCGGCGGGCAGCGGCCGAAGGCCTCGATGTCATCGAGGGCACCGCAACCTGGGCGGAGCCGGGCGGCCTGGTGCAGCGGCAGACCTATGAGGTTCTGCGCGACGAGATCCTTGGCCAGCTCGAGGCCGCGCTGCCGGTCGATGCTGTCATCCTCGGCCTGCATGGCGCCATGGTGGCGCAAGGCTATGACGACTGCGAAGGCGACCTGCTCGAACGGGTTCGCGCAATGGTCGGGCCGGAGGTGGTGATCGCAGTGGAACTCGATCCGCACAGCCATCTGACACCGAAGCGCGTGGCGGCCTCCGACATCCTCGCCTACTTCCTCGAATTTCCGCACACCGATTTCTACGAGCGCGGCGAACACGTCGTCGAGCTTGGGCTTGCGGCGGCGAGGGGCGAGATCAAGCCGGTCATTTCGACCTTCGATTGCCGCATGATCCAGGTCCTGCCGACCAGCCGCGAGCCGATGCGCTCTTTCGTCGACCGGATCAAGGCGCTGCACGGCAAGGACGGCGTGCTGTCGGTCTCCGTCATCCACGGCTTCATGGCGGCCGACGTGGCCGAGATGGGCACGCGCATCCTGGCCGTCACCGACAATGACAAGGCCAAGGGCGACGCGCTGGCGGAACGGCTCGGGCGGGAACTCTACGCGCTGCGCGAAAAGACGGCGATGACGATGCTGAGCGCCGCCGACGGCATCGATCGGGCGCTGGCCGTGCGCGCCGAGAATCCGGGCAAGCCGGTGGTCATCGCCGATATCTGGGACAATCCCGGCGGCGGTGTGCCCGGCGACGGCACCTTCGTGCTGCGCCAGATGCTGGCGCGTAGCCTGGACAAATTCGCCGTGGCGACGATCTGGGATCCGATCGCCGTCACCTTCTGCCTGGCGGCCGGCGAGGGCGCGGTCATCAACCTGCGCTTCGGCGGCAAGGCCGGGCCGCAGGCCGGCGAGCCGATCGATGCGCGCGTGCGCGTGCTGAAGGCGGTTCCGGAGGGTTGGCAGAGTTTCGGGCCAAGCCGGGTGACGCTCGGGCCGACGGCGCTGGTCCGCCTCGAAGGCACCGAGGTAGACATCATCCTCAACACCAATCGCACGCAGACCTTCGAGCCGGATATCTTTTCCAACATCGGCGTCGATCCGCTGGCCAAGGACGTGCTGCTGATCAAGTCGACCAACCATTTCTACGCCGGCTTCGAGCCGATCGCCGCCGAGATCATCTATGTCTCGGCGCCAAGTTCATATCCCAGCAATCCGGCGGTGACCGATTACAAGAAGCTGACGCGGCCGGTGTGGCCAAGGATTGCGGATCCGTGGAAGGTGGCTGGGTAATCTCCCCCCTTGCGGGGGAGATGTCGCCGAAGGCGACAGAGGGGGTCGTCGCGCGTGAAGCGCCAACCTTCTTCTGCCGCAGCAGGTCGAGTCCGGTCGAACCGACCCCCAGCGCTACACCAGCCCGCGCTTCACCATCATTGCTTCCGGCGACGGCATCTTGCCGCGAAATGCCGTATAGAGCTCTTCCGGGTCCTTCGAGCCGCCAGCGGCATAGATGTGCTTCCTCAGCCGTTCGGCCAGCGCCGGGTTGAAGGGGTCGCCGGTCTCCTCGAAGGCGGCGAAGGCGTCGGCATCGAGCACCTCCGACCACATGTAGGAGTAATAGCCGGCCGAATAGCCGTCACCGGAAAACACATGGCCGAAATGCGGGGTGCGGTGGCGCATGGCGATGGTGTCAGGCATGTGCAGCTTCGCAAGCGTTTCGGCCTCGAAACGAAGTGGCTCCTGCGGGGCATCAGGCCGTGCATGGTAGGCCATGTCCATCAAGGCGGAGGCGGTGAATTCTACCGTTGCGAAGCCGGCGCCAAACGTGCGCGCGGCCAGCATCTTGTCGAGCAGCGCCTTGGGCATCGGCTTGCCGGTCTTCACATGCAGCGCGTGCTTTTCCAGCACCGCCGGCACGGTCAGCCAATGTTCGTAGAGCTGCGAGGGCAGTTCGACGAAATCGCGGCTGACGGAGGTGCCCGAAACCGAGGGCCAGGTGACGTCGGTCAGCATGCCGTGCAGAGCATGACCGAATTCGTGGAACAGCGTTTTCGCCTCGTCCACCGACAGCAGCGCCGGCTCGCCGGCCGGCGGCTTGGCGAAGTTCATGATGTTGTAGATGACCGGGCTCGCACCGTGGCCGAGCCTGTAGCCGGATTGCAACGCGCTCATCCAGGCGCCAGAGCGCTTTGACGGCCGGGCGAAATAGTCGGCCAGGAACAGGCCGTGCTCGCTGCCATCGGCATTCTTCACCACGAAGACGCGGGCATCCGGATGCCAGGCCGCGATGCCCTTTTTCTCTTCGAAGGTGATGCCGAACAACCGTGTCGCCACATCGAAGCAAGCGTCGATGATGCGGTCGAGCTGCAAATAGGGCTTCAGTTCCGCCTCGTCGAAGGCGAATTTTTCCGCGCGCAGTTTCTCCTGGTAGAAACGCCAGTCCCAGGCAGCGAATTTTTCGTTGCTGCCGGCCTCCGTCGCCAACCGTTGCAATTCGATCTGGTCGCTTGCTGCCTTCTCCAGCGCCTTCTCCCACACCGGATCGAGCAGCGCGTGTACCGCCTTCGGCGTCTTGGCCATGGTGTCATCGAGCTTCAGCGCGGCGAAGGAGGCATAGCCGAGCAGCTTTGCCTTTTCGGCCCGCAGGCGCAGCATGTCGCGCACCACGTTCGTGTTGTCGGTGGTGTCGCCATTCTGCCCGCGCATGGTGAAGGCGCGGAAGGCGATCTCGCGCAGGTCGCGGCGTTCGGAGAAGGTCGAGAACGGCTCATAAATCGAGCGCGACAGAGTGACGGCATAGCGGCCCTTCTGGCCACGCATTTCGGCGGCCTCGGCCATGGAGCTTTTCACGAAATCCGGCAGGCCGGCAAGGTCGGCGTCATCGAGGAACAGCGCCCAGTCGCGCTCGTCGGCCAGCACATTCTGGCCGAAAGCCGTGCCGAGCGAGGACAATTCCTCGCTGATGCGTGCCAACCGTTTCTTGCCGTCGGCGTCGAGCTTGGCGCCGGAACGGACGAAGCCCTTCCAGGTCTTTTCCAGCACCCGCAGGGTCTCTGCGTCGAGCTTCAGGCTCTCGCGGCGCTGGTAGAGATCGTCGATGCGGGCAAACAGCCGCTCATTCATCGAAATCGCCGAGAAATGCCTGGACATTTTCGGCGAGATGTCGCGCTCCAGCGCCTGGATCGTCTCGTTGGTGTAGGCGCCGGCGCGGCACCAGAAGATCGACGAGACGCGGTCGAGCGCTTCGCCGCCGAGTTCCAGCGCGGCAAGCGTGTTCTCGATGGTCGGCGCATCCTTGCAGCCGGCGATCGCCTCGATCTCGGCCTCGTGCGCCTTCAGCGCCGCGTCGAAGACCGGGGAGAAGTCGCCGTCACCAATGCGCGTGAAATCGGGCAGGCCGAGCGGCCCTTGCCACGCGGTCAGCGGATGGGCGGCGAGGTCGACGGCTTTCGTGGAAGGCATGGACAGTCTTTCGCTGGTGAGGGCAGGCAGGTGGATGGTACCCGATGTAGGGCGCGGCTGGCGGACCCGCAATATGCGGATTTGGCCGATATCGGCCTCAGAAGCCGTCGCAGTTCTCGGCGATCGTGGCTTGCGAACTGGCGGTGATGCGGTTGTCGCTTACCGCGAAGGTTTCGTGCATCAGCATGTCGTTGTTGGGGAAATCGTAGCAGGCGACCACCGTGGTGACGCCGCCTTCGCTTTTCTCGACCCTGTGCCGGATTGCCGCACCGGCAACCGCACCTTTCCACTCGTCGATCGAAGCGATGAATTCCTGCTTGCTTTGCACGATGCCGAGGTCGTCCAGCTTGATGCGGACATCGTCGGCGAGCAGGTCGGACAGTTCGGTGCGGTCGGCGACCAGCAGCGCCGAATACCAGCGGCTGATGAGGGCACGATCATCGGCGCGGGCGGCAATAATCGCTACCAGCAGCGCGGCCGCCGTCAAAACGATCGACCTGATGTTCACCACCTTGCGCGCCGCTGTGTTCATCCCAGCTCCGGCCGTTCGAAATCGCCGGTCTCCTTGTTCATCGTCCAGAGTTCGCCGGTCGAGATGTCGAACCAGGCCCCATGCAGCGACAGTCGCCCCTTGCCCTCGAGAATCGAGACGCAGGGAAAGGTTCTGAGGTTGGCGATGGAATAGCGGATCGAGATGCGCTCCAGCGCGGTCTGGCGCTCCGACGCGGTCATGAAGGTGCTGGAGGAGACGGTTTCGGCCGCCGGCGCGATCAGGCTCATCCACTTGCCGATGAAGTCGCCCGGCGACAGCGGCGCGGAGTTGGTGTCGAGCGCTGCACGGATGCCGCCGCAGCGGCCATGGCCCATGACGACGATGTTCTTGACCTTGAGGCTCTGCACGGCGAATTCAAGCGCCGCCGAGGTCGAATGGAACTCGCCGTCGGGAGCATAGGGCGGCACCAGATTGCCGACATTGCGCAGCACGAAGAGTTCGCCGGGCCCGGCGTCGAAGATCGCCTCGGGCGCCGAACGCGAATCGCAGCACGCGACGATCATCGTCTCCGGCGCCTGGCCTTCCCGAGCGAGATCGCGATAGCGCCCGCTCTCTGTGAGATAGCGGCCATTCATGAAATTGCGGTAGCCGGCGAGAAGATGTTCAGGGAGATGGGACATGGGCGGCGTCTGGAGCCTTTCCGGGTTGGATGCGGCAGCTCGTTGCGGTCTAGAGAGGCTCTAGCGGCAAAAGCCGGTCGCGAGCAATGCAGAATTATGAGGGCTGGCTAGAAATGCCATGCATCGAGCGCAACCTTGGCCAACAGCGTTACGCCCAGATGGCGACAGGAATGCCAAAGCTGTCGCGGCCCGGCGGGTCGGGCAGCGGCCGTGCCTCACCGCTGGCGATGCGACCGGCGATCAGCATCATTGCGGCCGCGTCGAGGAAATCATCGGCTGCTGCGCCGCGCGGTGGCGGCTGGTCGAGAAAGCCCGTCTCATAGCCATGCCGGCAAAGCAGAGCCTTGCGTTCCGCCATGCCGGCCGGATTGATGCTGCCCTTGATCTTCTTCGGCAGTTGCATGGCCTGATCGCCGTTCAAGCGGCAGAAAGCGACTTCCGGATGCGATTCGTAGACGCGGCCGCGCAGATCGGGTCGCGCGATCAGCAGGGCGTCGATCTCGCGAATCTTGGCAAAAATGCCGAAGGCCTGGATCGAGACGCCACGCGGCGGGTCGGATGTGGTCATGGCCACTTCGCTTGCGCGGATGTGAGCGGCATACCAGGCTTCAATGGTGGTGAAGTCGCCGGTATCGGCATAGAGCGCGGCGCGGGAGGGGATCGAGAAGACGCTGGATTGGCGTGCCCCGAGCAGCGGCCGCACCAGCGCTTCGGGGCCGCGACCGCCCTTGCCCGACAACTCGGGCAGGCCGATCGGCATGTCGACAGCGATGACAGTATCTGTGGGAAGCGATGCGAGCAGGGCAGTGAAGGTTGCAAAGACACCGACCGACGGTGCCATGCCAGAAGCGCGCCGGACGGCGATCCAGCCGGCCTTGCAGCCGTCGACGCCGACAAGCACGGCCTCAGTCGACGTCACGCCCGGCGGCCCCGCCCCGGATGCGTGAGGTGGCGAAGCTGGACCATCGCCATCGGATGCGACAGGCTCTGCGCATCGGTTTCGAGCTGCAGTTCGTCGCCGCCGCGCTTGGCGGTGCGCGCCAGGATCTCGTAGACCGCCGCCGTCGTCGATTGCAGCGCCTTGATCGGCGGCTGGCCGGACAGGATGCGTGCCAGATAGACGGCCGCCGTCAGGTCGCCCAGGCCATTCGGCGGCTTGTCGATCAGGCGATGTTCGGCGAGCAGCGCCTGGCTGCTATCGAGCAGCAGATTGCCGGTGCCGCCCATCATCATCGACGGCGCCGAGGTGACCAGCATGGTCGATGGTCCGGCGTGGAGCGCTGCCGCGATCGCCGATTTCAGGTCGGGCAACGCGGCGCCGGCCATCCATTCCAGTTCGTAGCGGTTGGGGGTGGCTATGTCGGCGATCGGCATCAGCCGGTCGCGCATGGCGATGGCGGTGGGCTCGGGCACGTAGAGGCCGCCCGAATCACCCATCACCGGATCGCAGATATAGACGGCGCCGGGCGTCCTTGCTTTCACCGCGGCGACCAGCGAGGCGACGGCCTCGGCCTGGCCGGCCTCGCCGAGATAGCCGGACAACACGGCGCCGACCTCACCCAGCCATGGTGCCCGCTCGAGATCGGCCATCAGCGCCTTGAACTGGTCGAGCGGCGGCACGATGCGCGTTGCCCGTCCATGGCCGGGATGCCAGGGCAGGATGACGGTCGGCACCGCCCAGACAGGGAAACCCAGGGTCTCCAGCGCAAAGACGGCGGCACGGTTGCCGACCGAGCCGCGCGCGACATGGCTGGAAATGACGATGACCGCACGCGGCGCGTCGGTTTGTTCGGCGCTCATTGTCGTTTGATTCCTAACTGCCCCGGATGACGTAAAGCACGAGCCAGACCATCAGGCCCAGCGCCAGCAGCAGGCCGAGCGTGCGGCCAAAGCGGGTGCCCCAGACCTCGATCGGATCGGCACGATCGGCATCGGCCGCCGTGACGTGATCGTGCATGCCTTTCGCGGCCCGCGATACAAACGAGTTGCCGGCCGGATCCGTCTCGTGCGCAATGCGCTCGAGGATACGGCGCGATTCCTTCTCGCTGTCCTGGCGCTCCGCCATGATGATGTCCCGTTTTGCAGGACCTTATCGCGTTCGTACGGCCAATCACAGAGCCTTGCAGCGGCATTGGGCATGCCAGGCGAGGGCTGCCGGCCCGGGCGGTTTTCTTGCGCGCTGATTGTGGTAATGCTTCGCGTGCAACTTCTACCGAGGGACCCCATCATGTTTGCCCAGCGCCTTGCCTCGCCGTCCACGTTCCGCACGCTGCCCGCCTTCCTGATGATGGCGATCGTGCTGCCGCTGCTTGCCGGCTGCGGCTACAACACCATCCCCACAGCGGAAGAAAACGCCAGGGCGGCATGGAGCGAGGTGCTGAACCAGTATCAGCGCCGCGCCGACCTCATCCCCAACCTGGTCGAGACGGTGAAGGGTTATGCCTCGCACGAAAAGGATACGCTCGACGCGGTGGTCGAGGCACGCGCCAAGGCAACGCAGATCACGGTAACACCGGAAACGCTGAAGGATCCCGAAGCCCTCAAGAAGTTTCAGGATGCCCAGGCGGGGCTGACCAGCGCGCTGTCGCGGCTGATCGCGGTCTCGGAGGCCTATCCCGACCTCAAGGCCAATCAGAATTTCCTGGCGCTGCAAGCCCAGCTCGAAGGCACCGAGAACCGCATCGCGGTGTCGCGGCGCGACTACATCCAGGCGGTCAGGGACTACAATCTGACGCTGAGGACCTTTCCCTCGGTGCTGTGGGCGACCTTCTGGTTCCGCGGCAACGAGCCCTTTGCCAATTTCACCGTCGCCGAAGACAAGATGCAGCCGCCGAAGGTCGATTTCGGCACGAAGCAGGGCGGGTGAAGGACGCATGGTGAGCTTGGTCATTGTCGACCTTGTGTTCCTTCACACCCCCCTCTGTCCTGCCGGACATCTCCCCCGCAAGGGGGGAGATCGGCTGCTTTGGCGGATTGGCCAATTTTCAACATCACAGGAAAAGAGCCGTCAGTGAAGACAGCCAATCTCCCCCCTTGCGGGGGAGATGTCCGGCAGGACAGAGGGGGGTGCCAAGAAACGCCAGCCTGACATTCTTGGCTGTCATTCTCAGCTTCCTCTTCCTGCCACTCGCCATCGCCGCCGATCTCCCCGTCCTGACCGGCCGTGTCGTCGACAATGCCGGCATCCTCGATGCCGCGACCAAGGCGGCGCTGACGCGGAAGCTCGCCGACTTCGAGACAAAAGGCTCCGACCAGATCGTCGTCGCGACGATCCCGAGCCTCGACGGCGAGGAGATCGAGCCTTACGCCAACCGGCTGTTCCGCTTCTGGAAGCTCGGCCAGGCGAAGGAAAACAACGGCGTGCTGCTGCTGGTGGCCCCGAACGACCGCAAGATGCGCATCGAAGTCGGTTATGGGCTGGAAGGTACGCTGACCGACCTGCATACCAAGCTGATCATCGAAAACGACATGGTGCCGGCCTTCCGCGCCGGCGATTTCTCCGGCGGTATCAGCAAGGCCGTCGATGATATGGTTATGGTGCTGGAAGGCAATCCGGAGGAGTTGGAGGCGCGCGGCGAACGCAACCAGCAGGCGCCTTTCGAGTCCGACGACCTGTTCTTCGCCGTCTTCATCAGCATCTGGGCGATCATCTTCTTCGGCAGCATCGCGGTTTCCGTGCTGCCGCCGATCTTCGGCCAGAAGCTCGGTCCCGGCCGCTACCGCTGGCTCGGCATGACCTTCGAGCCAAGCCGGCGATCCTCCCGTGGTGGCTGGTCGTCGGGAAGTTCCAGCGGCGGCTGGTCTTCGGGGTCAAGCAGCGGTGGAGGCTTTTCCGGCGGCGGCGGTTCGTCCGGCGGCGGCGGCTCGTCGGGAAGCTGGTGATGGCATGACGATACCCAGCATCGGCCTGTCGAAACGCGACCGCCTCGCCTCGGCCGTCCTGATTGCCGCGGTCGTGCTGTTCTCCTGTGTCATGGCCCACGCGGCCGACCTGCCGGCGCTGACCGGCCGTGTCGTCGACAATGCCGGCATCATCGATGCCGCGACCAAGGCGGCGCTGACGCGGAAGCTTGCCGACTTCGAGACAAAAGGTTCCGATCAGATCGTCGTCGCGACGATCCCCAGCCTCGATGGCGAGGAGATCGAGCCCTACGCCAACCGCCTGTTCCGCTTCTGGAAACTTGGCCAGGCGGGCGAGAACAATGGCGTGCTCCTGCTGGTTGCCCCGAACGACCGCAAGATGCGCATCGAGGTCGGTTATGGGCTGGAAGGTACGCTGACCGACCTGCACACCAAGCTGATCATCGAAAACGACATGGTGCCGGCCTTCCGCGCCGGGGACTTCTCCGGCGGCATCAGCAAAGCCGTCGATGACATGGTCATGGTACTGGAGGGCAATCCCGAAGAACTGGAAGCGCGAGGCAAGCGCAATCCCGCCGATGGCGGCACGCCCATCGATCCGATCGTTGCCGTGTTCCTGATCCTGTGGGCAACGATGTTTTTCGGCGGGTTGGCGATGGCGTTCCTGCCGCCGATGTTCGGCACGAAGCTGTCGCCGGGCGTGTACAGATGGCTGGGCATGACGTTTCGTTACGGCCGTGGGCCGAGCGGGTACTCGGGCAGCAGCGGCTGGACAACGGGTTCGTCTTCGGGCGGCTGGTCGTCGGGCAGCTCCGGTGGTGGTTGGTCTTCGGGATCAAGCGGCGGTGGCGGGTTTTCCGGTGGCGGCGGCTCATCGGGTGGTGGCGGTTCTTCAGGAAGCTGGTGAGACATATCATGGCAACACGACCAATCAGCCCGCAGGATCATGAGCGCATCGCAACCGCGATCCGCGGCGCCGAGGAGGAAACCGACGGCGAGATCTACTGCGTCGTGGCCCATGCCAGCGACGGCTATTTCTTCCCGGCCGCCTTCATGGCGACCGTGTGCATGCTGATCGTCAGCCTGGCGGTCGGCTACGGTCTGGAGGCCTGGTGGCTGTCGATCCGGCTGCCGCATTTCGTCCTCGCCCAGCTCCTGGCGCTTGCCTGCGTGCTGGCCTTGTTGTGGGCGCTGCCCGGCCTGCGCATCCATCTGGTGCCGAGGCGGCTGCGCTACCAGGCGGCGCACGCCAACGCGGTCAAGCAGTTCCTTGCCCGCAACGTCCACCGCACCACGGCGCGCACCGGCGTGCTGGTCTTCGTCTCGATCGCCGAGCGCTATGCCGAAGTGGTCGCCGATTCGGGCATCGACGCCAAGGTCGGCCAGCATGTCTGGGACGGTGTCGTGCGCGACTTGACCGCGCATGCCGGCGACGACCGGCTTGCCGACGGCTTCGTCAAGGCGATCGAGCAGGTGGGTGCGGTACTGGCCGAGCATTTCCCGGTCACAGTGGGCGACAGCAACGAACTCGACGACCATTTGGTCGAAATCTGAGTCCTTCCAGTGAAGCTTCGAGGGCCCTGTCTTAGGTGGTGACCGCCTGTGAGAAAGCAGCCGGCGGGCCGCCGGGACTCTTGCAATCGGGCGATGCGGGTTTATGGTTAACAAATCATGAATACGCTGACGATCGACATCCGGAAAGCCGACCCGCGCGATGCCAGTGCCATCGCCGAGGTGCATCTGGAGGCCTGGCGCGGCGCCTATTCCGGCATCATTCCGCACCGTACCCTGACATCGATGATCAACCGCCGCGGCACCGACTGGTGGGCGAATGCGATTCGCCGCGCCGCCACCGTCCTGGTGGTCGAGATCGGCGGCAAGATCGCCGGCTATGCGACGATCGGCAAGAACCGCGCCCGCGAATTGCGCCAGCAAGGCGAAATCTACGAATTGTACCTGCGCCCGGAATATCAGGGCATCGGGCTCGGCAGCCGCCTGTTCGCGGCAGCCAGGGCGCGTCTGGCCGATCACGGGTTGAAAGGCATGGTGGTGTGGGCGCTGGAGGACAACCAGAACGCGCTTGCCTTCTATGCCGGCGCCGGCGGCCGCGACGTTGCGGAAGGCGTCGAGATATTCGAGCAGAAGGCGCTCAAGAAGGTCGCTTTCGTCTGGGAATGACAGCCCGGCTTTTCGGCCGCCCGCCTCTTCCGATCGCACCCAGCACCATTCGCCGCATTGCACCATGGCGCGCCGCCCGCTATCGATCGTCCATCGAGAGAGGGATTTAAGCCATGCGCATCGAAGCCATAGCCAGCGGAAAGAACCCGCCTGAGGACGTCAACGTCATCATCGAGGTGCCGATCGGCGGCGAGCCGATCAAGTATGAGATGGACAAGGAAGCCGGCACGCTGTTCGTCGACCGCTTCCTGCACACCTCGATGCGCTACCCCGGCAATTACGGCTTCGTGCCGCACACGCTGTCGGGCGACGGCGATCCGATCGACGTGCTGGTCTGCAACACGCGCGCCCTGGTGCCGGGCTGCGTCATCAACGTCAGGCCTATCGGCGTGCTGATCATGGAAGACAATGCCGGCCAGGATGAGAAGATCATCGCCGTGCCGTCGCCGAAACTGACGCTGCGCTACGAGAACGTTACCGAATACACCCAGCTGCCCGACATCACGCGCCAGCAGGTGCAGCACTTCTTCGAGCACTACAAGGATCTCGAGCCCGGCAAATGGGTCAAGATCGAAGGCTGGCACGATTCCAAATATGCCAAGAAGATGATCGTCGACGCGATCGAGCGGGCCAAGGCGAGCAAGTAGCTGGGCTTAGGCTCTGCGGAGCATCAACCTCGCAGGGCCTAGGCCTCGCGAGGCCCCGCGACTTCGTCATACCAGGGCGGAGCAGCCGCGAAGCGGCGTCGCGGAGACCCTGGTATCCATGCCGTGACGCTCGGTGACGTGAGCGGCGGGACAAAATTCTGCGCCGCTGCGGCGGTGTTGATGTCGCGGCATGGACCCTCGGGTCTGCGCTGCGTCGCTACGCTCCTTGCTGCGCCCGTGGATGACGAAGTCAAAGGCGTTCGGTCAATCCCAACGTGTGCGACCTGCATGTGGCAGAAGTTCCGTGCTAAGCAACTGATCTAGTTATCCACCCGGCCGAAAGCCGGCACGTTGCCGATGACAGTGCGCCTGTCCTTGCCACAGGCGAAGGTCCGTGCCTTGCCGTCGGCAAGCTTGCGCGCCTGATCGTTGGCGGTGGGATTGCCCGTGGCCAGCACCAGGCCGACGGTGCAGCCGTCGCGGGCGTCCATCTGGCCGACCTTGGCGACGAGCAGCACCTCGGTCGGCTTTTTCTCGTCCTCGGGATTGCTGATCGAGCGGCGATGGATGGCGGCATAGGGCACTGCCGTGTCGCCCTTGGTTTCGATGCGCCATTCGATCTTGGCTCCGGACGAATTGAAGCCGGAAAAGCTTTCCCAGACCGTCGTCATGTCGCCGCCGGGCGGAAAGCCGTAGAACAGCGATTCACGCGCGTCGTCATAGGCGATCAGTACGGGATAGCCGCGATAGCCCGAACAGGCAAGTTCGGCCCAGTCGCCGTCGCCTTCTTCTGCCTGCGCGTAGGTCACGCAGTCCGTTTTCGAATCCAGATCGGTGTAGGCGCTGGAAATGCCGTCGGCTTGCGCCGCCTGACCGAGACCGACCAGAACAAGCGGGATCAGAATGGCACGCATGGCGGTCAATCTCCGTTGCAAGCCGCTGCAGCGTAGCGTCAAACGCTATTTCTTCAAGCTCGCTTCAATCAGCAGGTCGGCATTGCGGGCAACCGCCTGGGCCGGGCCGCCGAGCCCGAACAGCTGGCCGCTGATATAGGCGCCCTCGATCAGCAGCAGCAGGCCGTCGCCGAGCGTGTCAGGGTCTTGCGCGCCCATCGCGGCCGCCATGGCGCGCAGCCGGCGGCGCAGTTCCTGCTTGTTGGCCTCGCTGACCACGCGGGCCGGATGGCTGTGGTCGGGATATTCGACCGCCGCATTGGTCATGCCGCAGCCGCGATAATCCGCCACTTGCGTGCGCTTGCCGATGCGGGTCAGAAAAGCCTTGATCTGTGCGCGCGGCTCGCCGGGATGAGCGGCGACCGCCTCGTCGAAACGCTCCCAATATTCAAGATCGTACTGCCTGAGATAGGAGGCGGCCAGTTCATCCTTGGACGGAAAGCTGCGATAGAGGCTGGGCTTGGTGACGCCGGCACGTTTGACGATCTCGTCGACGCCTATCGCCCTGATGCCGCGCCGGTAGAACAGGTCATAGGCCACATCGAGGATCTTCTTGGCTGCTTTCGGCGGCGCCGACGCATGACCGTCGCTGATGGTCAGATCAATATTTTTGTCCGTTGGCATCGTGTGGCTCGATTGACAATGTTACCGATCGGTACGTATACATACTCCACCTGCAACGTACCGGTCAGTAACATGATAGCTCAATCCCGCCCATTTGGCCAGCGCTACGCTTTCGTCGTGGTCGGCGTCATCTTCCTTAGCCTGCTGGTCGCGGCCGGTCTGCGGTCCGCTCCCTCTGTCATGATGCTGCCGCTGGAGACCAGTTTCGGCTGGCGGCGCGACATCATCTCGCTGGCCGCAGGTGTCGGCATCCTGCTTTACGGCCTGACGGGGCCATTTGCTGCGGCCCTGATGGAGCGCATCGGGCTGCGCCGCACATTGCTGGCCTCGCTGGTGGTGATGTCGGGCTCCACGGCGCTCAGCTTGCTGATGACCAAGCCGTGGCATTTGTTCATCACTTGGGGCGTGTTCTCGGGCATTGGTTCCGGCGCTGTCGCCAGCGTGCTCGGCGCGACCATCGTCAACCGCTGGTTCAAGACCAATCGCGGCCTTGTCATGGGATTGATGTCGGCTTCCAGCGCCTCGGGCATGCTGGTGTTCCTGCCGCTGATCGCCGCTCTGGCGCAGTCGGGCGGCTGGCAGCCGGTTGTCATCGCGGTCGCGATCGCGACCGCTGCCCTGATACCGCTGGTCTGGCTGCTGGTGCCGGAGCGGCCGGCATCGATCGGCATGGTGCGCTACGGCGCCGAGGCTGACGACGTGCCGCCCACTCCGCCTGCGTCACAGGGCAATTTTCTGGCGCACACGCTGAACACCCTGCGCCGCGCCGCCGGCACCCGCGTCTTCTGGTATCTGTTCGCCACCTTCTTCGTCTGCGGCTTCACCACCAACGGGCTGGTCGGCACGCATCTGATCGCGTTCTGTGGCGACATGGGCATCGGCGAGGTGCAGGCCGCCGGCCTGCTGTCGATGATGGGTATCTTCGACCTGATCGGCACGACACTGTCCGGCTGGCTCACCGACCGCTACGACCCGCGCAAGCTGCTCGGCGTCTATTACGGCATTCGCGGCCTGTCGCTGATCTACCTGCCCTATTCCGGCTTCTCGGCGACCAGCCTGATCATCTTCGCCGTGCTCTACGGCCTCGACTGGATCGCCACCGTGCCGCCGACGCTGCGGCTCGCCAATGAGGCGTTCGGCGACCGCAGCGGGCCGATCGTGTTCGGCTGGATCGTCGCCGGACACCAGATCGGTGCGGCGACAGCCGCCGCCTTCGGCGGCACCATGCGCGAGTTGCAGGGCAATTACGAACTGGCGTTCCTGATCGCCGGCATGACGGCAATCGCCGCCGCCTGTATCTCGCTGCTGATCAACACCAGCAAGCCAGCTTTCGAGCCAGAGCCGCAGGCGGCTTGAAGCTCGGCGACGGAGCAAATCTCCCCCTCGAGGGGAGATGGCCGCGAAGCGGCCAGAGGGGGCGGTCCGACCGGGCTCGGCCTCCTGGTGCAGATGGAGGCTGGCGCTCCATGCGCGGCGACCCCCTCTGTCGCCTTCGGCGACATCTCCCCCTCGAGGGGGGAGATCACCCGCCTGTTGATCGTCAGAAAAACTTCATCATTTCGAGATGTCCCTGAAACATTGACGCTGGATTTTGGTGGCACCGTTCAAGCCATCCAGGAGACAGCCGTGAACAAGCTTTCGATGACCCGCCGCGCTTTCGTCACTTCCGCCGGCGCCGTTGGCCTGGCCGGCGTTTCGGGTCTGGCGCTGCCCTACTATTCGCGCGCCAATCAGCGGCCGGCCTTCACCCATGGCGTCCAGTCCGGCGATGTCGACGCAATCAGCGGCATGGTGTGGACGCGCACCGATCGCCCGTCGCGCGTCATGTTCGAGGTGTCGTCGACGGAAAGTTTCGCCAATGCGACCCGCCTGGCGCCGCTCGATACGTCGCCGGCCAGCGATTACACGGTCAAGCGGCTGCTCACCGACCTCGCTTCCGATCAGGATATCTTCTACCGCATGACATCGGCCGACCTCGCCGACATCAACGCCGTTTCGGAGCCGATCACCGGCCGTTTCAGGACGGCGCCAGCCTCGAAGCGCGACATCCGCTTTGCCTGGTCCGGCGACACCGCCGGCCAGGGCTGGGGCATCGATGAGACCGGCATGAAGACCTACGCCACGATCGGCAAGCACACGCCCGACTTCTTCCTGCATTCGGGCGACACCATCTATGCCGACGGCGCCATGAAGGACGAGGTCGACCTGCCCGGCGGCGGCAAGTGGAAGAACGTCGTGCTGATCGACGGCAAGCGCAAGGTCGCCGAGACGCTGGAAGAATACCGGGACCAGTGGAAATACAACATGATGGACAGGAACGTGCTCGGCCTGAGCGCCATCTGCCCGACTTTCTACCAGTGGGACGACCATGAAGTGCTGAACAACTGGTCGGATTCCAAGGATCTCAGCGCCGACAACCGCTACACGGAAAAATCCATCCACGTGCTGGCGGCCCGCGCGGCGCGGGCTTTCCACGAGATGACGACGATCCGCCACGAACCGTCCGAGCCCGGCCGCGTCTATCGCAAGATCGCTTATGGGCCGCTGCTCGACGTGTTCTTCCTCGACATGCGCTCCTATCGCGGCCCCAATGGTCCGGACATGCAAGATGAGATGACGCCGCAATCACGCATGCTGGGCGAACAGCAGACGAAATGGCTGAAGCGCGAACTGGCGAATTCGAAGGCCACCTGGAAAATCATCGCCGCCGACATGCCGCTCGGCCTCGTCGTCTGGGACGACGGCACCAACAAGGTTGGCGCCGAAGCGGTCAGCAATGGCGACAATGGCTTGCCAAAAGGGCGCGAGCTCGAGATCGCCGACCTGCTGCGCTTCATAAAGAATGCCGGCATCAGCAACACCGTCTGGCTGACCGCCGACGTGCATTACACGGCCGCGCATTATTACAACCCGGACAAGGCACAGTTCCAGGAGTTCAATCCGTTCTGGGAATTCGTCTCGGGTCCGATCCATGCCGGCACGTTCGGTCCCAACGATTTCGACATGACGTTCGGTCCGGAGTTGAAGTTCATCAAGGCGCCGACCGCCGAACAGGGACAGAACCTGCCGCCCTCGGCCGGTCTGCAATTCTTCGGGCTGGTCGATATTTCAGGCGCCAGCGAGCAGATGACGGTGCGGCTGATGGATCGCGACGACAACGAGCTCTACAAGGTGACGCTCGACCCGGTGCGGTCGGCGTAAGCGCGCTTTCTACCCTCCCCCTTGTGGGGAGGGTCGGCGCGGCGGCTTCGCAAAGCGAAGCTGGCGAGACGGGGCGGGGGTGAAGCGCTGACTAGTCCGGGTAGCAGACCATGGGGATATTCGGCCAGACGGCACTGTCGCAGTTGGCGGCGTCCTGGCGCTGCTTGAAGGCGGCGCTCACCGGGCCGGTCACCATCGGGTCGACGCCGTCGGGCGCGTCGGCGAAAATCTGCTCGGCCGACTGTGCCTCTGATGGCAAGGCAGGCCGTGATTCCTTCATCGTGGCGGCCGACTGCGCGGCGTTGGCCGCCAGCAGGATGGCGAAGGCAACTGAGGCGATGAGCGGCCAAAATCGGTTGAGTTTATCGGTCATGACGTTCGAACTGTCTGGGCCCCGAAGGGTTCCCGCCTTGGTTAACAAAATCATCTCACACGCAGATGCTTAAGATTTGATGAGTATTTGGTGACGCGCCTCCTCTTTCGCAACTGCGAAAAACCCTGTATGAGCCGCGCAACCGAAAGAGGCAGCGCCTTTTGGCCTGCTGCCTGCAACGCTTCCGAGACCAGAACATGAAAATCCGTAATATCGCGATCATCGCGCACGTCGACCATGGAAAGACCACCCTGGTCGACCAGCTTTTGAAGCAGTCCGGCTCCTTCCGAGATAATCAGCGCGTCGCCGAGCGCGCCATGGATTCCAACGACCTCGAAAAGGAACGCGGCATCACCATCCTGGCCAAGGCGACTTCGGTCGACTGGAAGGATACCCGCATCAACATCGTCGACACCCCCGGCCACGCCGATTTTGGCGGCGAGGTCGAACGCATCCTGTCGATGGTGGACTCAGCCATCGTGCTGGTCGACGCAGCCGAAGGACCGATGCCGCAAACCAAGTTCGTCGTCGGCAAGGCGCTCAAGGTCGGCCTGAAGCCGATCGTCGTCATCAACAAGATCGACCGTCCGGACGCCCGTCATGTCGAGGTGGTCAACGAGGTGTTCGACCTTTTCGCGGCGCTCGACGCAACCGACGAGCAGCTCGACTTCCCGATTCTGTACGGTTCAGGCCGCGATGGCTGGGTTTCGGAAAATCCGGAAGGGCCCAAGGACCAGCAGCTGGGGCCGCTGTTCGACCTCGTCATCAAGCATGTGCCGGAGCCGACCGTTCATCCCGGCCCGTTCCGCATGATCGGCACCATCCTGGAAGCCAATCCGTTCCTCGGCCGCATCATCACCGGCCGCATCGAGAGCGGCACGCTGAAGGCCAACCAGCCGGTCAAGGTGCTGCACCATGACGGCACCCAGATCGAAACCGGCCGTATTTCGAAGATACTGGCCTTCCGCGGCCTTGAGCGCCAGCCGATCGAAGAAGCGCAGGCGGGCGACATCGTCGCCATTGCCGGCCTGTCGAAGGGCACCGTCGCCGACACGTTCTGCGACCCGAGCGTGAGCGAACCGCTGCATGCGCAGCCGATCGATCCGCCGACCGTGACGATGTCGTTTCTGGTGAACGACAGTCCGCTGGCCGGCACCGAAGGCGACAAGGTGACCAGCCGCGTCATCCGCGACCGCCTGCTGCGCGAAGCCGAAGGCAATGTCGCGCTGAAGATCGAGGAATCGCCTGACAAGGATTCGTTCTTCGTCTCCGGCCGCGGCGAATTGCAGCTGGCCGTGCTGATCGAGACGATGCGCCGCGAAGGCTTTGAAATCGCCGTGTCGCGTCCGCGCGTCGTCATGCAGAAGGGCGAGAACGGCGAATTGCTGGAGCCGGTCGAAGAAGTCGTCATCGACGTCGATGAGGAGCATGCCGGCGTCGTCGTGCAGAAGATGTCCGAGCGCAAGGCCGAGATGGTCGAACTGCGCCCATCCGGCGGTAACCGCCAGCGCATCGTCTTCCACGCTCCGACCCGCGGCCTGATCGGCTACCAGTCGGAGCTTTTGACCGACACGCGCGGCACCGCCGTGATGAACCGGCTTTTCCATGCCTATGAGCCCTACAAGGGCGAGCTGCCGGGCCGCACCAATGGCGTGCTGATTTCCAACGAACAGGGCGAATCGGTCGCCTACGCCATGTGGAACCTGGAAGATCGCGGCCCGATGGTCATCGATCCGGGCGTCAAGGTGTATCAGGGCATGATCATCGGCATCCATAGCCGCGACAATGATCTTGAAGTGAACGTGCTCAAGGGCAAGAAGCTGACCAACATCCGTGCCGCCGGCAAGGACGAGGCGGTCAAGCTGACCCCGCCGATCCGCATGACGCTGGAACGCGCCCTGGCTTGGATTCAGGACGACGAATTGGTCGAAGTGACGCCGAAGACCATTCGGCTGCGCAAGCTCTATCTCGATCCGAACGAGCGCAAGCGGTTTGAAAAGTCGTCCAAGGTGGTCGGCGCAGCGTAAGCTCTCTATTTTCCAACAACCGAGAGGGGCGGAGCAACCAGTGTTCCGCCCTTTTTCGTTCATCCACCGGCAGCCGAGATGATGGCCTGCCGATCGGTCTCGCCGGCCAGATCGATGCGGATCGTGATGCCCGCGCGGGCCGGCTTGCGCAGGGCCTTTGCTCCATCCGGGTCAACGATGAGCAGCCGCTTCTCCTCCAGCGCCTGAAGCCGTGATCGCGAGATGCCGAGTTCGCCGGCGAGCAGCCGATCGAGTCGCAGCGATGTCGGCATTTCGAGCCCAAGCTGGAGTTCCAGAGCGGTCGCGGCTTCCCTGGTGTCGCCGAGCCTGCGCTTGTGAACGCTGACATCGGGGAACTCCTCGACGCGCCCGATCCGGTTGCGCAACGCGATTACATCGAAGGCATGACGATGAGCGAGTGCAGGATCGTTGCTTTCGAGTGCCGCCAGCAGCGCCGGGTCGATGTCGCGGCGGTTGCAGCGCTCGAAAATGCCGAAATTCCAGGAGTTGTCGCAGTCGATGCAGCGATAGATCAGCCACACGTCGATGCGTTTGCCATTGGCGTTGACGCGGAATTTCCCGCTGCTGCAATAGGCCTTCACAGTGCCGCAGCGATTGCAGTTGATGAGCGGCCGAGGTGCGGTCTTGGGCGCGATCACCCAGTGGATACGCAGAAGTCCAGACATGCCGATAAGCCCTTCCCGTCGGGAAGTTCATCAGGTCGGCAATGTCGAGATGCCCATGCGGGCACGGCGTGGCGGTAGCTTGTTATGATCGGAAATCAGATGTCACGGGCGGCAGCGCGCGACAACGGTTCAGCAGTGCCAAACCGGTCTCGAACCGCCGCCCAGAAGAACACATGGAAATGAAAACAGACACCGCGAATGCGGCGCCATGCAGTGTGTCGGGGGAGTTGACGAGACCGGCGGTTACGTAGGCAAAGTGAAGCTCAAAATTGTTTCGCGGTGGCCTTTCTAGCCGCGAGATGCTGGAGGTGCAAGGGACCTCGCAAGCCTTGGGTTCCTCGCTCCCGCGGGAGTGGGGAGAGGTGGCTCGGCGAAGCCGAGACGGAGAGGGGGCAGGCTCGGCGTTCCAAGCATTCGGAGCAAACTCACCAGCGCCGCAGGCCCCCTCTCCGACCGCTTCGCGGCCACCTCTCCCCCGCTTTGCGGGGGCGAGGAACCCAAGCCTTGGTATGTCANGGCCTCTCTCCGACCGCTTCGCGGCCACCTCTCCCCCGCTTTGCGGGGGCGAGGAACCCAAGCCTTGGTATGTCAGCGCAAGGCCCGTATCGGGTTGCCTTTGCCAGAGCCGCAGCTGTCGAGTATTTGTGGTTGATCGAGCCCCAACCAGGGACCCTGGCCATGCACCTCACCTCGCTGCTCATCTTCGCCGCCGCTTTGTTCGTTGCCGCCGGCTCGCCCGGGCCATCGATCGCGGCGCTTGTCGCGCGCGTCATCTCGAAGGGCTTTCGCGACGTGTTCCCGTTCCTGCTCGCCATGTGGATCGGCGAGGGCATCTGGCTGTCGCTGGCGGTGTTCGGGCTGGCTGTCGTGGCGCAGACCTTCCATTTCGCCTTCGTCGTGGTGAAGTGGGCCGGCGTTGCCTATCTCGCTTATCTCGCCTGGAAGATGTGGACCGCCCCTGTCGACGCGAAAGAGGGCGAGATGCCGCGCGAGGATTCTCCGGCAAAGCTGTTCTTTGCCGGCATGGCGGTGACGCTCGGCAATCCCAAGATCATGATGTTCTACCTGGCGCTGCTGCCGACCATCATCGACCTCGCTTCGGTCAGCATCGTCGGCTGGGTCGAACTGACGGCGACCATGGCCGTGGTGCTGGTCGCCATCGATCTCGCCTGGGTGCTCGCCGCTTCGCAGGCGCGCAAGCTTTTGAAGAGCAAGCGCGCCATGAAGATCGCCAACCGTGTCAGCGCGACGACGATGGCCGGCGCGGCGGCCGCGATCGCGGCGCGGTCCTAACCCGTCACATCATTTCAATGATCGGCGCGATTTCGACGCTGAAACCCGGATCCATCAGGATCGGGCAATCCTTGGCCTTGGCGACGGCTTCGTCGATGTCTTTCGCTTCGACGATCGTGTAGCCCGCGGTCGGATTGCTGCCGCCATTGTTCTCGACCTTGCCGCCGGGCAGCACCATCTTCGACATGCCGACCGGATTGCCGCCGTCGACCACGGCCGAGCCGAGCTTGCCGTACCAGCCGTTCCAGGCGTCCATTGCGGCTTTCCGCTCGGCCTCGTCGGTCGGCATCTTGCCCGAGCCATGATAGACGTAGAGATACTTCGCCATGTTCTCCTCCCTTGGTGAGCGGCATCGAACCGGCATGCGGTCATGCCGCCTGCCGATCATCGGACCAAACCGGCAAACAAGCAACGAGAATGCGAAACTGCTAATATAACGCTCGACCTGGCCCAGCTGCCGCGCCTCACCGCGCCATGGCGTGGTATTCGTCGTTCGGCCGCATATCGATTGCCGCGGCCACCCGGTTCGACATGTTGAAGAAGGCTGATGTCGAGGCGATGTCCCAGATGTCACGGTCGGTGAAGCCGGCCTTGCGAAGGGTGGCCCGATCGGCCTCGACGATCTTAGCCGGTTCTTCCGTCAGCTTGACGGCGAATTCGAGCATTGCGGTCTGCTTGGGCGAAAGATCGGCGGCGCGGAAATTCATCACCATCATTTCGCCGAGCGCCGGGTCGCCGGACAGCTGACGTACCGCCGCGCCATGCGCGGTCAGGCAATAGTAGCAATGATTGATCGAGGAGACGACGACCGCGATCATCTCGCGCTCCAGCTTCGAGAGGCCGGAATCACCCAGCATCAAATCGTTGTACATGTCGGTGAAAGCGCGCAGCTTCTTGTCGTCGAAGGCGTAGGCCTTGAGCACGTTGGGGACGAGGCCGAGCTTCTCCTCGCATTTGGCGAAATAGGCTTTTGTCGCGTCGCTCAGCTCTGCCTGGCCAAGGTCAAGCGCGGTGATTTTGCCGGTCATGGGTCATTTCTCCTCGTTGCGCGGCATCTTGTCGCCAAATTCCGATAATTCTTGGCAAGCCGTCAAACCTTTGTCGCCAAACAGCGGTCATCTGCTACCATAGTCGTAAAAGCATTCGACGGGAGGGACGTGCGTCATGGCCAGCGTGAAATCCGCGAGCAAGCCGAAGAAAAAAGCCACGGCAGCGACAAAAGCGGAGGAAAGGCCAGCCAGGCTTGCCGACTATCTGCTCGCCCGCGCGCCGGCTGAAGACATCGCCACCTATGAGGTGGCCGACCTCGAACGCGCTGCCGATCTCGCCGGCCAGGCAGTCGCCACTCACAGGAAAGGCGAGTGCGTCGTCGCCGTCGATGCCGATTCGGGTGTTGTGCGAGACGGCCGCCCGATGACGGTTGTCACAGTCGTCAACGACAACATGCCGTTCCTGTTCGATTCCATCCTCGGCGAGATCACCGAGACATCGGGCGAACCGACCCTGGTCACTCATCCGGTTATCGTCGTGCGCCACGGCAAGGGCGGCGTGGAAGAAATCCTCGGCGACGGCAATTTCGCCAAGGACGATGGCAGCCACGACAGGCTGAGCGTCATCCATGTCCACATCCCACGGCTGACATCCGAGCAGGCGAGCGGATTGAGCGAGCGGCTGCGCAAGATCCTTGGCCAGGTTCATGCCGCCGTTCACGACTGGAGGCCAATGCTGGCCCGCCTCGATCAGGCGATCTCGGAATTCCGCTATACGGCCGTGCCGCTCGACAAGAAGAGCGTTGCCGAGGCCCTCGCCTTCCTGGAGTGGCTGCGCGACGACAATTTCACCTTCCTTGGCATGCGCGAGTTCAAATACACCGGCGGCGAGGAAAGCGGCACGCTGGAGCGCGCCGAAAAGCCCGGCCTCGGCATCCTGTCCGACCCCGACGTGCTGGTGCTCAGGCGCGGCACCGAAGCGGTGACGACGACGCCGGAGATCCGCGCCTTCCTGCATGGGCCGGAGCCCCTGATCGTCACCAAGGCCAATGCCAAGTCTTCCGTGCACCGCCGCATCTATCTCGACTATATCGGCGTCAAGACCTACACCGCCAAGGGCACGCTCGCGGGCGAATTGCGCATCGTCGGCCTGTTCACCTCGACCGCCTACACGCGCTCGGTGATGAAGATCCCATATCTCAGGTCCAAGGCCGAAACCATCATCGCCAAGTCCGGCTTCGACCGGCACGATCATTCCGGCAAGGCGCTGATCAATGTCCTGGAAAGCTATCCGCGCGACGAACTGTTCCAGGTGCCGGTGCCGGTGCTGAGGAAGCATGCAGCGGCCATTCTCGGCCTGGTCGAGCGGCCGCGGGTGCGGGCGCTGGTGCGCGCCGACCAGTTCGACCGTTTCGTCTCGATCCTCGTCTTCGTGCCGCGCGACCGTTACGACAGCGTCGTGCGCGAGAAGATCGGCTCGTATCTGAAGACCGTATTCGAAGGCCGGCTGTCGGCGTACTACCCGGCCTTCCCCGAGGGCGGGCTGGCGCGCGTGCACTTCATCATCGGCCGCTCCGGCGGCAAGACGCCGAAGGTCGAGCAAGCGACGATCGAGGCGGCGATCCGCGACATCGTGCGCACCTGGGAAGATGCGCTTTCCGATGCGGCGGAGGCCAATGGCGCCGACCAGGCGTTGAAGAGCATCGCCGCGCGGCTGCCGGAAAGCTACCGCGATTCGTTCAGCGCGGCGGTGGCGCTGGCCGACGCCGGGCGTATCGCCAGGATCAGCGCCGGCAATCCGATCGCCATCGACTATTATCGCCACGCCGAGCAGAAGCCGCACCAGGCGGCGCTGAAGATCTATCACCACGGCAGTCCTGTGGCGCTGTCGCGCCGGGTGCCGGTGCTGGAAAACATCGGCTTCCGCGTCATCAGCGAGCGCACTTTCGAGGTTGGCGATGACCAGTCCAGCCTGGTCTTCATCCACGACATGGAGCTTGAGAACAGCTACGGCAAGCCGATCGATCTGACCGATGGCGGCGCGCTGTTCGAGGACGCATTCCTCTCCGTCTGGCGCGGCGACGTCGACAATGACGGCTATAACGGCCTCGCCCAGACCGCCGGCCTGTGGTCTGGCGAGATCACCATCCTGCGCGCCTATGGCCGCTATCTGCAGCAGGTGGGTATTCCGCAAAGCCAGGATTTCATCGCCGCCGCGCTCAACCGCTATCCCGACATCGCGCGCGGCCTGCATGCGCTGTTCATCGCCCGGCTTGGCCCGACAGCCGAGGCCGAAGGCATGGTGGCGGCAAAGCACCTCAAGGCCAAGATCAAGGATGCGCTGGAAGACGTTCCCAACATCGACGACGACACCATCATTCGGCGCTATCTCAATCTGATCGAAGCCTCGCTGCGCACCAATCATTTCGTTGCCGATACGAAAGAAAAGGGCCAGTCGCTGGCGATCAAGCTCGATTCGCACGCGGTCGAGGGCTTGCCGGCGCCGCGACCGTGGCGGGAGATCTTCGTCTACGGTTCCGAGGTCGAAGGCCTGCATCTGCGCTTCGGTCCGGTGGCGCGCGGCGGTCTGCGCTGGTCGGACCGCGCCCAGGACTATCGCACCGAGGTGCTTGGCCTGGTCAAGGCACAGCAGGTCAAGAATGCCGTCATCGTGCCGGTCGGCGCCAAGGGCGGCTTTTATCCGAAGAAGCTCCCGATGAGCGCCGGCCGCGACGCGATCTTCGAGGCCGGCACCTCGGCCTACAAGAACTTCGTCTCCAGCCTGCTGTCGATCACCGACAATATCGGCCTCGACGGTGTCATCCCGCCGGCCGGCGTTATCAGGCGCGACCCGGACGATCCGTATTTCGTCGTTGCCGCCGACAAGGGCACGGCGACCTTCTCCGACACCGCCAACGCGATCTCGGAGAAGCACGGCTTCTGGCTCGACGACNAATATCGGCCTCAATGGCGTCATACCCCCAGCCGGCGTCGTCAGGCGCGATCCTGACGACCCCTACTTTGTCGTCGCCGCCGACAAGGGCACGGCAACCTTCTCCGACACCGCCAATGCCATTTCGGAGAAACACGGTTTCTGGCTCGACGATGCCTTCGCCAGCGGCGGCTCGGCCGGTTACGACCACAAGAAGATGGGCATCACCGCCAAGGGAGCCTGGGAAGCGGTCAAGCGGCATTTTCGCGAGATCAACCGCGACATCCAGACCTCGTCCTTCAGCGTCGTCGGTGTCGGCGACATGTCGGGCGATGTGTTCGGCAACGGCATGCTGTTGTCACCGAAGACCAGGCTGATCGCCGCCTTCGACCATCGCGACATCTTCATCGACCCCGATCCCGATATGGCAGCCTCGATGGCCGAGCGCGAGCGCATGTTCGCGCTGCCGCGTTCGAGCTGGCAGGACTATGACAAGACGAAACTGTCGGAAGGCGGCATCATCGTCTCGCGCAACCAGAAGTCGATCACCTTGCCGTCGGCGGCGGCGGCGGCGATCGGCCTGGCCAAGATCACCGCCACGCCGGTCGAGATCATGACCGCCATCCTCAAGGCGCCGGTCGATCTTCTGTGGTTCGGCGGCATCGGCACCTATTTGCGGGCATCGACCGAGACCAATGCCGAGGTCGGCGACCGCGCCAACGATGCCATTCGCATCACCGCGCTCGACGTGCGCGCCAAGGTGATCGGCGAGGGCGCCAATCTCGGCGTCACGCAGCGGGCGCGCATCGAGTTCGGCCTAAATGGCGGCCGCTGCAATTCCGACGCCATCGACAATTCGGGCGGCGTCAACTGTTCCGATGTCGAGGTCAACATCAAGATCGCGCTGGCGTCCGCCATGCGCAAGGGGTCGTTGACGCGCCCGGCACGCAACAAGCTGCTGGCCGAGATGACCGACGAGGTGGGTTCGCTGGTGCTGTCCAACAACTACCAGCAGACGCTGGCGCTTTCGATCGCCCGCAAGCGCGGCCTCGCCGATATCGCGCATCAGAGCCGTTTCATGACGGCGCTGGAGGCGCGCGGCCTGCTTGACCGCACTGTGGAGACGCTGCCGTCGCCGGCATCGCTTGCCGAGCGCGAGGCGCGTGGCGAACCGCTGACCAGGGCCGAACTTGGCGTGCTGCTCGCCTATGCCAAGATCGTGCTGTTTTCCGACATCGTCGCCAGCGACGTGCCTGATGACGCGCATTTCGATCGCGACCTGATGGGCTACTTCCCGGACCGGATGGCGAAGAAATACGCCACTGAGATCCATGGCCACCGGCTGCGCCGCGAGATCATCACGCGCGTCGTCGCCAACGATCTGGTCAATCGCGGCGGCCCATCCTTCGTCAACCGGCTGCAGGAAGCCACGGGGCGCACCGCCGCCGACGTGGTGCGGACCTTCGCCTTGGTGCGCGACGGTTTTGCGCTGCCGGCGCTCTATCGCGAGATCGATGCGCTCGACAACCAGATCGACGGCCAGGTGCAGCTCGATCTCTATCAGATGGTCAGCCGGCTGATCTATGTGACCAGCGGCTGGTATCTGAAGAACGATGCCGGCACGGCACCCCTCAGCCAGCGCATCGCCGAGCTGCAGGAAGCACGCAAGGCGCTGGAACCCAAGCTCGTTTCGCTGCTGCCGGCTTTCTCGCGCGAGCGCATCGAGGAGAAGCGGCACGGGCTGTTCAAGAGCGGCGTGCCGGAAGGGCTGGCCGGGCAACTGGCGCTCAGCGAGGTGGCGGAACTTATCCCCGACATCGCGCTGACGGCGCGCACCGCCGGCGCCGATATCGTCGCCGCGGCCAAGGCGTTCTTCGCCGTCAGCGATGCCTTCCGCATCCCGCGTGTCGAGGACGCCGCACGCTCGATCACGCCTTCGGACTACTATGATCAACTGGCGCTGTCGCGCGCCACCGACACGATCGGCGCGGCACGGCGCGGCATCGCGGTGGCGGCACTCACCGGCCACGCCAAGACGGCCGATCCGGTGGTTGCCTGGCTGGACGCCGGCGGCGAGCGGGTGGCGCGCATCCGCGAGCGGCTGCAGGCACTGACCGAGGGCGGCGACATCACCGTGTCGCGGCTGTCGGTGGCGTCGGGGCTGATGAGCGATCTGACGGGGATGTGAACCGTCGACGATCACCACACGCATCACCGGATGCGTGTGGCTCTTTTCGAATGCCATCCGCTTCGAAACTAGCGTTCAAAAAGCTCACCAGGAATGTTTGAGCGTGCCGACGATTTTCAGCCGGTCGCCGTAGAATTCGGTTCCGTAATAGCTGGTTGTCAAATACTTCCGGTCGAACAGGTTCGTTGCGTTCAGGGCCAATGTCACGTCCTTGGTCATCTTGTAGCTGATCGCCGCATCCACCAGTGCGTAGCCGCCAATCGAAGTCGTGTTCGCGTCATCCCCGTAGGTTTGCCCGATATAGCGCACGCCTCCGCCGATGGTCAGGTCGCCACGCCGTCCTTCCTCGGGAAGCGTATAATCAACCCAGGCCGAAGCCAGGTGGCGAGGGACACGTTGCGGCCGATTGCCGGCATTTCCGCCAATGCCGTCTTCCAGGATCTCGGCATCCCAGTAGGAATAGGCAAGTGTCAGGTTCAGGTTTTCCGCAATGGCGGCCTTGCCCTCGAGTTCGATGCCGCGGACGCCGACCTTGCCGATCTGCTGCTGGACAACAGGCGTGACATAGGTCGGAACATTGGTTTGGGTAAGGTCGAAGACCGCGGCCGTGAACAGGCCGTCGAAGCCGTCGGGCTTGTACTTGATGCCTGCCTCATACTGCTTGCCCTCTTGAGGCTTCAGCGAACCCGAGACCGCATATCCGTTGGCACTTGGCGCCACGAGCGGCTGGAAGCTTTCCGAATAGTTGGCGTAGACCGCGAGGTTCGGGGTGAATTTGTAGGTCAGGCCGGCGCGCTTGGTGAAGGCGGATGCCGTGTCATCGTCCTGCGTTCCCGAGTCGAGATAGTCCGCCGTCGTATGCACGCGGTCCCAGCGCCCGCCCAGGGTGACGATCCAGCGGTCGTCAAACGTCAATTGCTCCTGGGCATAGACACCGACCGCCTGTTGCTTGACCCGCCAGTTCACGTAGGGGCCGAGATTGATGCAGGACAGACCGCAATAGGTCGGATTGTTGATGTCGATGGGGCCGGCGGTGCCGAAGAGGATGTTTTCGCGGGTGTTGTCGTTGGCGTAGTCGACGCCGACAAGCGTCTTGCTGTCGATCCCGTTCCAGCCCGTATCGTATTGCAACTGATTGTCGAAGGCATAGCGGTTGGACACGCCATCGACGGAAAATGCCGTGCGGTCGGCCGTGGGGTCAAGCGACGCGCCGTAGACCTCGGCGTAGTCGAGGCTCAAATGCGTGTAGCGGGCATTGGAGCGGAGGGTGAGGTTCTCGTTGAACTCGTGCTCGAACTGGTAGCCGATATCGACCTGCTCCGTGTTGAAGCGGTTGAAATCCGGCTCGCCCAGGAATGTGCCGATGTCGATATTGCCGCCAGCCGGGGTGCCGCGTGCGCCTGTCCCATCTCGCTTGTAATAGTCAGTCAGGATGGTGAGCGACGTTCCTTCCTCGGGCTTGATGGTCAACGCGGGCGCGATGTAAAGCCGATCGTCGTTGGAATAATCCCATCCTTGATCGCCATCCTTGGCCAGCCCGGTGAGCCGATAGGTCCACACGCCATCGGGGTCGATCGGTCCGCCAAAATCAACGCCAACCTCCTTGGTACCGTCGCCATGGGACGTGTAAATCTCCCCCTGCTTCTGGTCCAGCGGCCGCTTGGTGATGGCATTGACCAGTCCGCCAGGGCCGTTGAGACCAAAAAGCGTCGATGTCGATCCCTTCAGGACCTCCACGCGCTGAAGTCCGTAAGGCTCGAGACGGCTGGCCGTGAACCAAGCGGGGATGCGCGCCGTGAGACCATCGCGATAAGTACCGAGCGATGTCTGGTCGAAACCGCGGATACGAATATAGTCGTATCGGTCATCATTGCCGAACTCGTCGGTGAGGACGCTGGATGTGTAGGCCACGGCCTGCTGGAGGCTTTCGACATGGCGTGCCTCCAGCTCCTTCTGGGTTACAACTGAAACCGAGGCGGGGACGTCGACGATGGGCGTATCGGTCTTCGTGCCGGTCGCCGTATCCTCGGCGACGATCGTTTGATCGGGCCCGACAACGCGGTCCGACTTGCCGGTGACGACGATCGTTTCCAGTTGGGTTGCATCGTCCGGCGAAACGTCCTGGGCCCGGCCGGCTCCCATCGCTCCAAAAGATGCCGCTATCAAGGCACTGCTCGCAATCAATCGCCTTGCCTGAGTGCGCAACAACGCCTGTCGACCAATCGTCATCTCTTATTCCCTGTCAGACCAATATCGAGCCGTTCGACCGGTGACTTTCCGGCCCTGCGCGAGCGCAATTAGTCAAACCGGACAAAAAGAGTCAACTTAATAATCAAGAAATTCGCGCCGGCGGCAATCGCTGCGAAGCAGGGGGTGGAGGACGGTGCCGGACCTTCGGGCCGACTTCCCCCACGAGAAAAAATAAGGGCTTGGCCCGCGCCGCGGACGAAAGCCAATTGCTGGGTTTTCGAACAATGAACCCCCGGCAGGGGCAAGGGACGGCGCCAAGCTTCGTTCATTGCATGAGCGCATGAAACATGCAGACATGGCGCCCGACACGGAACCGGTGCCGGGGGGATCATCATGACGGTAGAGACAGTGCAGCGTGCGTCCGGGCGCGGCATCTGGGGATGGATGTTGTTCGACTGGGCGGCGCAGCCGTTCTTCACCGTCGTCACCACCTTCATCTTCGGGCCTTATTTCGTGTCGCGGATGGCGAGCGACCCGGAAACCGGGCAGGCGGCCTGGGGCTATGGCATCGCCGCGGCAGGTCTTGTCATCGCCGTGCTGTCGCCCATCCTCGGCTCGATCGCCGACCAGACCGGACCGCGCAAGCCTTGGATCGCATTCTTTGCCGCGGTCAAGGTCACCTGCCTTTGCATGCTTTGGTTCGCGGCCCCCGGTTCGAACCTTTTCCTGGTCGTGCTGTTCTTTTCGCTGGCGTCGGTGGCGGCGGAGTTTTCGACCGTGTTCAACGATTCGATGATGCCGCGCCTGGTGCCGAAGAGCGAGATCGGCAGGATCTCCAACATGGCCTGGGGGCTTGGCTATCTCGGCGGCATGATCGCGCTGATCTTTGTCGTCGCTTGCCTGGCCGGTTCGCCGGAGACCGGCAAGACGATCATCGGCATCGACCCGCTGTTCGGGCTCGACCCGAAGCTCGGCGAGGACGCGCGCGCAACCGGGCCTTTGTCAGCCGGCTGGTACTTCCTGTTCATCCTGCCGATGTTCTTTTTCACCCCCGACGCCATCAAGGGCCTGCCGATCGGTCCGGCTGTCCGAGAGGGGTTGGCGGAGCTGAAAGTGACATTGGGCGAGGTGCGTAAGCGCAGCGGTATCTTCCGCTTTCTGGTCGCCCGCATGATCTATCAGGACGGCGTCAACGCGCTGCTGGCGTTGGGTGGCACTTTCGCCGCTGCGATGTTCCACTGGTCGATCACCGAAATTGGTATTTTCGGCATCATTCTCAATGTCGTCGCCATCTTCGGCTGTCTGGTTGCAGCCCGTCTCGACACGGCGCTTGGCTCAAAAACCATCGTCATGATCTCGCTGGTCCTGCTCAGCATCGCCACGATCGGCATCGTCTCGACCGGGCCGGGCTATACTTTGTTCGGCCTCTGGATGATGCCTGGACCGGACAGCGGCGGCCTGTTCGGCACGGCAGCGGAAAAGGCCTACATCTTCTTCGGCCTGTTGATCGGTGTGGCTTTCGGGCCGGTGCAGGCGTCGTCGCGGTCCTATATGGCGCGCAGCGTCACGGCGGCAGAATCCGGCCGCTATTTCGGCATTTATGCGCTGGCCGGGCGGGCGACCAGTTTCCTGGCGCCGTTCATGGTCGCGTCGGTCACCCTGGCCAGCGGCTCGGCGCGGCTCGGCATGGCGGTGATCGTGCTGTTCCTGGGCATCGGCATGGCGATCCTGGTCAAGACGCCCTATCCGGCGGACCGGCCGGTGGATTGACTTTACCCTCCCCCTTGTGGGGGTGAGCAGCCGGTTCGCGAAGCGAATTCATCGTGCCAGTGGCACGATGAAAGGCCGGTGAACGCCGGGACGCTGCGAAGCAGCGGGGACCCGGCCCGGCGACTGGTCATTCAGAATTCAGCCCCGAGCCCTTCGCAGGCTTAGGGCGTTCGAAGCTCGAAAAGCCAAGCAATTGGCTTTTCGTTCGCTGCGCGAACCGCTTCTCACCCCCACAAAGGGGGAGGGTAAAAGCAGCTAATGGCGGAAATGCCTGACGCCCGTAAACACCATGGCGATGCCGTGCTCGTCGGCGGCGGCGATGACGTCCCTGTCGTTCATCGAGCCACCCGGCTGGATGACGGCGGTGGCGCCGGCGGCGATTGCCGACAGTAAGCCATCGGCGAAGGGGAAGAAGGCGTCGGAGGCGACCACCGAGCCCTTGGTCAGCGGTTCGGCGAGGCCGGCGGCCTCGGCGGCGTCGAGTGCCTTGCGGGCGGCGATGCGTGAGGAATCGACCCGGCTCATCTGGCCGGCGCCGATGCCGACGGTGGCGCCGTCCCTGACGTAGACGATGGCGTTCGACTTGACATGCTTGGCGATGCGGAAAGCGAATTTGAGGTCGGCCATTTCGGCCGCTGTCGGCGCGCGCTTCGTCACCACCTTCAGCTCGAGGTCGTCGACCACGGCATTGTCCCGGCCCTGGATGAGCAAGCCCCCGGCGACGGATTTGACCGTTGTGCCAGGCGTGCGCGGATCCGGCAGGCCGCCGGTGACCAGCAGGCGCAGGTTCTTCTTTGCCGCAACGATTGCCGCGGCCTCGCCGGTCGCGCCGGGTGCGATGATCACTTCGGTGAAGGTCTTGACGATCTCTTCCGCCGCCTCGGCGTCGAGGGTGCGGTTGACGGCGATGATGCCGCCGAAGGCCGAGACCGGGTCGCAGGCCAGCGCCTTGGCGTAGGCGGCTTTCAGCGAGGCGCCTTCGGCAACGCCGCACGGATTGGCGTGCTTGATGATGGCGACGGCGGCGGAAAGGTCGGGGTCGAACTCGCCGACCAATTCGAAAGCGGCGTCGGTGTCGTTGATGTTGTTGTAGGATAGCTGCTTGCCCTGCAGCTGGCGCGCCGTGGCGACGCCCGGGCGCTTGTCGCCGTCGACGTAGAAGCCGGCGCTCTGATGCGGGTTCTCGCCATAGCGCATCACCTCGACCAGCCTGCCGCCAAAGGCGCGCCATGTCGGATGTTCGATCTCGAGCGCCTCGGCGAACCAGCCGGAGATCGCCGCGTCATAGCTGGCGGTGCGGGCAAAGGCCTTGGCCGCCAGCTTCTTGCGGAAATCCAGCGACAGCGAGCCGATGTTCATCTCCAGCGCATTCAGCACCGAAGCGTAATCGCCGGGATCGGTGACGATGGCGACATAGGCGTGGTTCTTGGCCGAGGCGCGGATCATCGCCGGGCCGCCAATGTCGATGTTTTCGACGATCGACGCGTAATCGGCGCCGGAGCGGCGGACCTCCTCGAACGGATAGAGATTGGAGACGACGAGATCGATCGGCTCGATGCCGTATTTGCGCATTGCCGCGGAATGCTCCGGATCGTCGCGCACGCCAAGCAGCGCGCCATGCACGCCGGGATGCAAGGTCTTGACGCGGCCGTCCATGATCTCGGGGAAACCGGTGAGCTCGGAGACGTCGCGCACCGCCAGGCCCGCCTCGGTGATCGCTTTTGCCGTGCCGCCGGTCGAGACCAGTTCGACACCGGCCGCTGCCAGCGCTTTGGCGAAATCGATGAGGCCCGTCTTGTCGAAAACGGAGAGCAGGGCGCGACGCACGGGAACAAGGTCTGGTGCGGGAATGTTCTTGGCGGCGACGGCCATGGGCTGGCGGCCTTTCACGACTGGTGTGGTGGATGCCCGCGCCCGTAGCACATGCCGCCCGGAAATCAAACCGGCGGTCAGGTGGAGCAAGGCAACGAATCCGTGTTAACGGGTTTCTTCGGAGACTTCGCAGGCGCGTTGGCTGACGGAGCACCAACGAAAAAATCCGCCTATGCGGCGGGCCACTGGCGCAAACCGGCACCATAGGCAAAAATGTACCATAGCTGAGGGCACGGAGTCAAGAAAAAATTCCTATCTTGGGAAAGCTGCCGGCACAAAAGCTACCGATGCCCCGAGCTGGTTGTCGTCAGGCCTTTTGTTAACCTGAGTTTGAAGCCCTGTCAGGAGGATCAGTTGTTTTCCGGGTGGCCGGCGATGCTGGTGCGGGTCAGCTGCCAGTGGACTTCGGCGATTTCCGAAGCCTTGAAGGCAAGCACGATCTGGCGGCTGCGGCGCGGGCCGCCAAGGCCGGCGAAATAGATCGATTCCTCGACCTCCGGCACCACTTCGGCTGCTGTGAACACCCAGGTGTCGGCCTGATCGGCGGCCAGCACCAGGCGGTCATGCTCGTCCTGCAAAAGGTTGACGTCGGGATGAACGTGGAAGCGGACGGTGACGAAGTCGCGCCCATTGTTGCGGATCGCCGTATTGCCGGGGCGCTGGAAGCGGTCGCGGCCAGCCAGCACATTGCCGTTCGACGACAGTTTCAGCTCGCGCTCATGCAGGAAGCCGAAGCGCGGGACATAGCCGTCATGGCGGGCGATGAAGCCCTGAACGCCCTTCTGGTCGGTGCGCTTGCACTGCACATGCTGCGGGCCGCCGATCAGCGGCGAACCGAGCAGGTCGTTGACGCGCAACGAATGGCTGAAGCGCGCCGACGAGGTGTCGTTGATGGTGGCGGTCGAGTGCGCGGCGGTGGCGCGCGCCAGCGGCCGGAATTCAGCCGCGCCATAGGTGTCAATGCCGGCATTGACGATGTAGTGCTGGCGGCCGGACGACAGTTCGAAGGCGAGGCAGCTGGCGTGTGCGGCGTTGGACACATCGACCGGCGGCGGCGGGCCGGTGTCGGCGATGACCGTGGTGCCGCCCATCGACAGGCGCTCATAGCCGGAATGCGGCGCATGCAGCAGCGGCGCGCCAGCGGTGTCGTCGTGGCGCAGAATGGTGGCGATGCGGTCGTGGATGGTGGCGCCCATGCCGTTGAAGCGGGCGAGGCTGCCATCCTGATGGCGAAAGAAGCGCAGCGCCGGCAGCATGCGGTCGATGGCGCCGATCAGCGCCTGCGGCGGCGTTTCCGCCTGGTTGGCATAAGTCTGGCGCAGCGGCAGAAGGTCGGCGAGGATTTCCAGGACGACCATCGGATTGCGCGAAATGTGCCCGCCATCGGCGAGGATCTGGCGGTCGAGTTCCTCGGCAAGATTGCGGGTCGCGCCCCGCAGGGCCGATGCCGGTGCCGGCAGGGACAAGGCAGCGAAGGCGAGCGCGATGCGGGCCCGCAGCCTGTCCTTGCCGTCGGGCATTTCGCGCGCCATCGACCTGAGGTAGCGGATCTGGATGGCAACCGATTTCAGGAAGGCGCGGTAGAAAGGGAACTCGGCGCCCTGCAATACGACCGAGGAGTGCTGCAACCAGGCGATGATGCGCTTGGCCGTCGTGCCCGGCTCCCAGGCGATGCCGGAGATATGGCTGCCATGCATGGTGATCCAGTCGGAGACCAGGGCGCGGGCATTGGCGGCGGCAAGCTCGGTGCCGGCGGCGCGCATATGGCGCAGCCAGCGAAAGCCGTGCAGCGTCTTCTGCCAGCCGTGATTGGGCACGTGGATCTGGAAAGGCGACTTGCCGCCGGTCTCGACCACGTGCCCCGACAGGGGATAGCGGCCGTAATAGATCTCGAGTGCGATCTGCGGGTCGGCGAGGCGCAGGTCCGGCGGTGCGATCAGCACACGTTCCGGCGTGCGGCCGGAATAGCGCCAGCGATAGACAGGCCCGGCGCGCAGGCGCCGGCGCGTTTTGCGCCAGAACTCCTTCGCGACAAGCGTCCATAGACGCGTCGTGCTGCTGGCAGCAAGTGCCAAAACCCCTCCTGATCGTCCTCTACCCCGGCGCCGAGTCTACATGATTGCACGATTCGTGCGAAGGCGAATTCCACGAGCCCACGCCGGTTCACCTGGTTTTGCCCCCGATCCTACCCAAAAAAGTCAGTAATCCGGGCAGGTCAATCCCTAGCCGGCTCGCCGCATGCGAGCGGCGAAGAAACCATCGAGGCCCGAGCGTTCCGGCGCGCCGAGCTCCAGGTCGGCGGGCGTGGTGCGCAGCGTGCCTTGCGGCGTCAGGAATGGATCGATGCCGGCGATCTCGCCTTGCTGCAACGGATCGTTGGTGATTTCAGGCGTGCCGGCCAGAAAGACGCGATAGAGATCCTCGCCTTCGAGCGGATCGAGCGAACAGTTGGAAAAGACGATCGTGCCGCCGGGCTTCACCAGCGTGACGGCGCGGGCGAGCAGCCTGCGTTGCAGGTCGGCCAGTTTTTCGACATCGGCCGAAGTCTTGGTCCATGGCACGTCGGGGTGCCGCCGCACCGTGCCGGTCGACGAGCAGGGCGCGTCGAGGAGGATCGCGTCGAAGAGTTCTTCCGGCTCATATTTGAGCAGGTCGGCCTGGACGATTTCGGCAGACAGGCCGAGACGGTCGAGATTCTGCGTCAGCCGCACGAGCCGGTTTTTTGACGTGTCGACAGCGGTGACCTTCGCGCCGGCAACGATCAGCTGCGCGGTCTTGCCGCCGGGCGCGGCGCAGAGATCGGCAACCCGCAATCCCGTGACATCGCCGAACAGCCGGGCGGGCAGGCTGGCCGCGGCGTCCTGGACCCACCAGGCGCCCTCGGCAAAGCCGGGCAATTCAGTGACAGGACCGACAAGATTCTCGACCCGCACCGTGCCTGTCTGCAGGACGATGCCGCCGAGTTTTTCAGCCCAGAGTCCGGGATCGGCCTTGACCGAGAAGTCGACCGGCGCCTCAACGCGATGCGCTTCGAGGATCTGTCTGGCCTTCTCGTTGCCGTAGGTGGTCTTCAGCCGGTCGGAAAACCATTTGGGCGCTTCGTCGGTGGCGGCAAGGGCGGCAGGCAGTTCCGTTTCCTTGGCCCGTGCCAGTGTGCGCAGCACGCCATTGACGAGGCCGGAGAAACGCACCGTGCGCGGATCGGACTTGGCATGGGTCACCGCAATGTCGACGGCGGCGCTGTCGGGAATATCGAGGAACAGGATCTGTGCCGCTGCCACATGCAATATGTGCGACAAAGCGGTGGCATTGGGCGGCAGCGGTTTTTCCAGGCGCCGCGCCAGCAGCCCTGATATGGTCATGCGATAGCGCAGCGCGGTGACCAGGATGGCGCGGACAAGGCCGCGATCGCGCAAGTCGAGGGCCTTGTATTGCGGGTGGCCGTTTTCGTGATCGGTCAGCCCGTCAAGCGGGGTCCTGGCATCGATGACGGCGGCAAGCAGGCGCGCCGCCGCCTTGCGGGCGGCGAGGCCAGCAACGAAGTCGCCGCCGTCCCTGTGTTCCTGATCACCTGAAACTGTGCGTCCTCTGTCCGCCACGCTCACGACCACCGGCCCTTGGGCCCGGTCGGATTGCGACCCCACGGGTTGGATTTGGGCTTGGCGGGCTCCGCCGGCTGCTCGGGCCGCGCTGCCTGATCCCATGGGCCGGATGGCCGTAGTTCGTCCGCCTGGCGTGGCGTTGGGGCCTGGCGCTGGGCGGCCTGGGTTTGGCTGCCGGCCATGTCGCGCGCCATCGCTTGCAAGGCTGCGATGCGGTTCTCAGTGGCGGGGTGGGTGGAGAACAGGCTGTCCATGCGCTCGCCGTGAAGAGGATTGATGATGAAGAGATGCCCGGTCGCGGGATTTCGCTCGGCATCGGGGTTGCGGATGCGTTCGGCGCCGCGGGCGATCTTGTCAAGCGCCGATGCCAGCCAGAGCGGGTGTCCACAGATTTCGGCGCCACGCCGGTCGGCCTCGTATTCGCGGGTCCGGCTGACCGCCATCTGCACGACCATCGCTGCAAACGGAGCCACGATCATCGCAACCAGCACGCCGACAAAGCCGAACGGGTTGTTGTCGCGGTTGCCGCTGAAAAAGAAGGCAAAATTGCCGAGCATTGAAATGGCGCCGGCAAAGGTGGCGACGATCGTCATGGTGAGCGTGTCGCGATGCTGCACATGGGCGAGCTCGTGCGCCATGACCGCCGCGACCTCTTCAGGCGTCAGCGCCTGCAACAGGCCGGTGGAGGCAGCCACCGCCGCATTCTGCGGATTGCGGCCGGTGGCAAAGGCGTTCGGCNTAATATTCGGGCGCGTTCCTTTCATCGACCTCGACGGCACGGTTCATCGACAGCACCATCTTGTCGGCATTCCAGTAGCTGAACAGGTTGGTGCCGGCGGCGATCAGCAGCGCGATCATCATGCCGCCGGTTCCGCCGATCAAAAAGCCGACGCCCATGAACAGCGCGGTCATCGCGGCAAGAAGCATGGCGGTGCGGATGGTGTTCATCGTCTGCTCCTGTCCGGGGGATAGCGAAAAGGGGTCGATCGTCGTGGGTTCATGGCTATATGATGGGAAACGCCAGTTCCTGTTTCAATTGACTGGACTCAATCTGCTGACTGGACTCAATCTACCGAGATTATCGCATGACCGACGAAATCAGTAAAACAGGCGCCGCTCCTGCCGAAGCGGCATCGCAAAGAGAGCTAGCGCCGGCCGCACGCCGTGCGTTGGCCGAGGCCGCAGCGCGGCGGGAAGACTACCGCGAAAAGGAGGTCGCGCTGCCGAAGGAGATCGGCGGCCGCGGCGGCAAGGAGCCAGGGCGCTACGGCGACTGGGAAGTAAAGGGCCTGACCAGCGACTTCTAGATGCCTCCCTACGCAGCGTTGCGCTGCGGCTCGAGCGCGATCCAGCCACGCTCGTCGACCGTGATGCCGACCATGTCGTAGCCTGCGATCGCGGCATGTTGCGTTGGCAAGGGGTGCTTGTGCGTGGCGCTGATGACCATGACCGCCGCGCCCGCCGCTTCGGCTGCCGCGATGCCAGCTGGAGCATCCTCGAAGACGAGGCAATCGCGCGCGTCGACGCCGAGTCGTTCCGCGCCAAGCCGGAAGCAATCGGGCGCCGGCTTGCCGCGGGAGACATCTTCCGCCGCGACGATGACGCCCGGCACGGGGATGCCGGCGGCCTTCATGCGCAACAGCGCCAGCTCACGCGGGGCGGAGGTTACGATCGCCCAGCGTTCGGGCGGCAGCGAATCGAGAAATGCCACGGCGCCGGCGATCTGGAGAATGCCATCGAGATCGGCCGCCTCGGCCTTCAGCAGCAGATCAGCCTCGTGTGCCGGATCGACGCCCGGCAGCGCCAGGCCGGTGATGGTCTCGATCGCGCGCACGCCATGGATCGTCGGCAGGAAGGCGGCGACGTCGAGGCCCTGGCGGCGTGCCCAATCGCTCCACACCCGTTCCGCCGAGGCGATGGAATTGATGAGCGTGCCGTCCATGTCGAAGAGGAAGGCCGCGAAGTTTCTGCCTGAATACATGATTGTCCTTGAGTTCGGGGAGCGCTGGTGGGGTTGCCGAACCTAACCCCTCGACCGCGGCAGGGGAAGACACGGGGTGGGCTTTTCGATCGGCCCAGGGAACCGCGGTATCCTCCGGGCGTTTGGGAAGGACTGCTTCTCACAACAACGATCGAAGGGGGACCAACGATGCTGATCCGGCTCGGCTACGAAATCGCCATCGAATGCGTAGCCGCCACGCCGGTGATTTCAGTGCTCGAGATCCATCGGGACAGGCAGGCCGACATCAAGCGGCAGACGCGGGTGCTGACCTCGCCCGCGGTGCCGACAAGGCTGTACCATGACCTGCATGGCAATGCCTGCCGGCGCTTCACAGCACCCGCCGGTGGTTTTCGCATCCTGTATGACGCGGTCGTCGAGGACAGCGGCGAGACGGACGAGGTCAACACGCTGGCCAGGGAAGTGCCGGTGGCGGACCTGCCCGACGAAGTTCTCGGTTATCTCCTGGGCAGCCGCTATTGCGAGACGGATCATCTGAGCAGCCTGGCCTGGGAGCTCTTCGGCGACATCCCGTCCGGCTGGGCGCGCGTGCAGGCGATCGTCGATTATGTCCACAACCGGCTGTCGTTCGGCTATGGCTATGCGCGCTCGACCCGCACCGCGGCGCAGGCGCATGAGGAGCGCGTCGGGGTCTGCCGTGACTTCGCCCATCTGGCGATCACGCTTTGCCGCTGCATGAACATTCCGGCACGCTACGTGAACGGCTATCTCGGCGATATCGGCGTGCCAGCCGATCCGGCGCCGATGGACTTCTCGGCGTGGCTGGAAGTGTTCCTCGACGGCAAATGGTACACGTTCGATCCTCGCCACAACACGCCGAGAACCGGCCGTATCGTCATCGCCCGCGGCCGCGACGCCACCGACGTGCCGCTGCTGCACAGTTTCGGCCCCCACCGGCTCAGCCTGTTCAAGGTGTGGACCTACGAACAGGAAGGCAATCTGTTCAACCCGCCCTACCACGGCATCGACAGGACCGTCAGCGCACAGATGCTGGCGTAGTCGCGAGGCCTACCGTTGCAACTGCTCCAGGGTGGTCAGGAGGTTTTCTCCGGGCCGCAACTTTCGGGACACATGGTCCGCTTCGGCACAGTGAGCTTGTGCCGCAACAGGACGCCGTCGACGGCGTCGCGGTGCCTCGGGCCAGATCATGGTAAGCGGCTGGTAAACGCCAGCGCCATGGTGCGTTCCCGTTTACCAGCCGTTCACCTTTGTTGGTTCCAAAGTTTAACAAAAACAGCGACTTGCTACTGGAAAGCCAGCTCTCCGCCCAGCTAGGGCGTCATCCGGCGGGAATCCTGCATTGCCCTTTCCGCGGCGACGAGGCCGAGGCGAGTGGAGGCTGTAGGATGCGAAATTACGGGGGTCTTGTTCACGCGGTTGGCGGGTTCGCCAGGGATCGCGGTGGAAATTTCGCAGTCCTGTTCGGCCTTAGCGCCTCGGTCTTGGCGCTGGCCGTGGGCTTTTCGGTCAACGTATCGCAGCTCTACAATGCGAAAACGAGCCTTCAGGGCGTGGTCGACGCCGCGGTCACGTCGACGGCACGCGACCTGACGACCGGTGTCATCAAGGAAGCCGATGCCAACAAATCGGTGCAGGCCTTTCTCGACGCCAACAGCCAGGCAGGCATTCTGCAGGCCGACCAGATCGTACTCGACAAGCTGATCGTCAACAGGACTGCCAAGACGGTCCAGGCCGACGCCCATGTCGATGTCGGGCTGTATTTCCCGATTTTTGGCACGGGCGACATGAAACGCGTCGCCGCCTCCACGACGGCGCTCTATTCGGACAAGACCGTAGAAGTGGCGATGATGCTCGATGTGACCGGATCGATGAGGAAGCGCGGCAAGGTCGACAAAATCGGCGATCTGAAAGCTGCTGCAAAAAACGCCGTCCGGACGATGCTGCAGAACCAGGATCCGAAGAACCCCCGCATCCGCGTCGCGATTGTGCCTTACGCATCAGGTGTGAACGCCGGCAAGCTGGCGGAAAACGTCTATGCCGAGAAGCAAGGGAGCTCTGAACTGCCACCCGTCGCCGGCAGTCCGCTTCTCGTCGCCAAGACGGGCAAAAATCTGCTGCCCTCCTTCAGCGACTACATCTCCATCGTCGGCGCGGCGATGCCACATCCCGACAACTGCGCCACGGAGCGCAAGGACAAGAACGGCAACGCGGATATGAGCGCCGACGGCCCAGACACGGTTCGCACCGACAAGGAAGGCAAGAAATATTATGCCCTGGTCAATCGGGACGATCATCTCGGCGGGGACATGAACAGGTGCCCTGATGCGGAAGTGATCCCGCTGACCGCCGATTCCGATGCATTGCTTGAATCGATCGAGGACTTCCAGGCCGATGGCTACACGGCCGGCGCGATCGCCATTCAGTGGACCTACTATATGCTGTCGCCGCAATGGCGCACTGCGATCAGAAATGCCGGTCTCGGCAAAGGCGCCTCGGACGCCGATCCGAAGAAGATCGCCAAGGTCGCGATCCTGATGACCGATGGCCAGTTCAATACCGCCTTCGCCGGCGCTGGGGACAGGTACAACAGCCAGGGCAACCTTGCGCGCGGCAACGCCGAAACGCTGTGCGACAACATGAAAAATGATGGCATCGAGATTTTCACCATCGGCTTCGATCTGGACGACAAGGACATGTCGGTAACCGAGCGGGACCAGGCAAAGGCGGTGCTCAGGGACTGTTCGTCGAAGGATACCTCCGCCGCCAAGAGGCATTTCTTCGACGTGTCCACCGGAGCCGAATTGGACGACGCCTTTCAGGAAATCATTCGCAACACCGAAAAGGTCGCGTTGACCCAGTAGTCTAGTCCGCAAACGGAAAAGGCCGCCGCTTCTTTCGAAGCCGGCGGCCTTCCGTGTTTCCGTCCGTGGCGCGGCCCTATGGCGATGACCTATGAGGTCAGCCGCCGCGCATTTCGCGCCTTAACGGGAAGACTGCTTCCCGAAAGTGCAATCCGCTGAGGCCACGTTCTGGAAAACGAAATCACTCGACATCGGATCACCTCCTTTCGATTTGTTGAACACATACTCATGATGGGGTGCGTTGCAGCAAAAGACAAGGCGCAGGTTTGAAAAAGTGGGGAAGGTGCTTTTGGCACGACACTGGGTTGCGGGCTGTCGGCAGGGCAGGCAAGATCATGGCATAGAGCCGAGCCGGCAACCCGGGGTCGGCCCCTGTGGGAGGAATGCATGGAAGCAGCCGAGAGAGCGGCGCGGATCGTGCGGACGGTTGTCGAGACGCTGAAACCGGGCTTTGCCGTCAAGCTGTGGACCGGGGAGCGGATCGGCCCCGCCACAGGTCCGGTGCTCACCATCAACGACCAGGACATCGTCTGGCAGATCGTGAAGCGACCGTCCCTGTCGACGCTGATCGAGATGTGGATTTCCAAGACGATCGACATCGAAGACGGGACGATCTTCGACTTCTACGCCCTGCCGTCGCAAGGCAAGCTCAGAACCAAGCTCAAATCGCTGCCGAAAATGGCGATCCTGCGCGACCTGCCTTCCGTGCTTTTGGCACGCAAGCAGATGACGGCGCGGACCGATCTTTCGGGGCGCAATCCTTATGTCAGCGGTTCGAGCCAGGAGGCGATCCAGCATCACTATGACATTTCGAACGCCTTCTACCGGCTCTTCCTCGACGAACGCATGGTCTACAGTTGCGGCTACTTCAAGGATTTCGCCAACAGCATCGATCAAGCGCAGATCGACAAGCTCGACCATATCTGCCGCAAGCTCCGGCTGAAACCGGGCGAACGGCTGCTCGACATCGGCTGTGGCTGGGGAGCGATGCTGATCCATGCCGCGAAGAACTATGGCGTCATCGGCCACGGTGTCTCGCTGTCGCAGGCCCAGACCAATCTTGCCCGTGAACGCATCCGCGCCGAGGGGCTGGAGGACCGCATCACCATCGAGATCAAATCCTATGCCGAACTCACCGGCTCGTTCGACAAGATCTCGTCGATCGGCATGTTCGAGCATCTCGGGCTCGCCAACCACGCGACCTATTTCTCAACTGTCCACCGCCTGCTGAAGCCCGGCGGCATCTATCTGCACCACGCCATCACCCGGCGCAGCAAGGGCGACATGAAGAAGACCCTGCGCAAGGGGCCGGAGTACAAGGCGCTGCTCAAATACATTTTCCCCGGTGGCGAGCTCGACACGATCGGCATGACAACAGGCAATCTCGAGGCGCACGGCTTCCTGGTCTACGACGTCGAGAATCTGCGCGAGCATTACGCCCGCACCTGTCGCCTGTGGGCCGAGCGCCTGCACGCGCGTTTCGACGAGGCTATCGCCGAGGTGGGCGAGGCCAGGGCGCGGCTATGGCTGCTCTACCTGACCGGCTGTTCGATCACCTTCGAACGTGCCTCGGCACAGATTTTCCAGACCGTCGTCACCAAGCGCGCGCGCGGCCCAAGCGGCCTGCCGCCGACGCGGGCAGATCTGTATCGATAGCTTACACGAAGCGCATCGCGTCGCCGACTTCGACGCGCGCCGGCCGGTCGATCGTGCAGTAGACGCCGAGATTGTGGGCGTTGTGGCGGACCAGGTTGCGCAGGATCGCCGGATCATGGTCGAAGCCATCCTGGGCGACGATGGTGAAACCGCAGCGGCGGCAGGGTTCGGAGACAGTCAGCAGGAGATCGCCGATGGCAAGCTTGCGGCCGATCCATTCCGTTTCCGGAAACGACCCTTCGATTGCCGTCATGTCGACGACGATGTTGGGGCGGAAGCGGCGTGGGTCGGCGACCCCTTCCGGATGCAACGCTTTGAGCCGTGCCAGCGAGGCGGTGGTCAACAGATGGATGGGCGCCTTGCGGTAGCGCTCCGCGGTCAGCGGGCCGGAATAGTCAGGTCCGGCATTCTCGCGGCGAAACGGTCGGATCGAGGCCTCGAAGCCGAGATAGGCCGACACCGCGCGGTCGCTCTCGATACTTGGCGCAGCCAGCCAGTTGTCCCCGGGAACGGCAATCTCGAGTTCCAGGGTCGGCGACAGCCGGGTGCGGATGCGCGGCACCTTGTGCCATTTCGGGTCGCAGTCCGGTCGCGCGATCTCATTGTCGGACGCGTCGACGAGGCCGAACATGCGGTCGCCCTCGATGCTCTCGATATCGACCGAGATTGTTTCCCGACGCTCGCCGGCAAGCGAACTCGCCGGATAGCGCCAGAGTTCACTGACAGTGCCGAGCGCGGCCTGCATCATCAGCTCTTCTTGTTTTGCCGGTTGGCGACCAAATCATCGACGACGGCCGGATCCGCGAGCGTCGAGGTATCGCCGAGCGCTGAAAAATCGTCCTCGGCAATCTTGCGCAGGATGCGGCGCATGATCTTGCCGGAGCGCGTCTTCGGCAGGCCGGGCGCGAACTGGAGCTTGTCGGGCGAAGCGATGGCCCCGATCTCCTTGCGGACATGGGCGATCAGCTCCTTGCGCAGATCCTCGCTCGGCTGCTCGCCGGCCATCAGCGTGACGTAGCAGTAGATGCCCTGGCCCTTGATGTCGTGCGGATAGCCGACGACGGCGGCTTCCGAAACCTTGTCGTGGCTGACCAGTGCGGATTCGACCTCGGCCGTGCCCATACGATGGCCGGAGACGTTGATGACGTCGTCGACGCGGCCGGTGATCCAGTAATAGCCATCGGCGTCGCGGCGACAGCCGTCACCGGTGAAGTACTTGCCCTTGTAGGTCGAGAAATAGGTCTGGATGAAGCGATCATGATCGCCATAGACGGTGCGCATCTGGCCGGGCCAGGAATCGCTGATGCACAGATTGCCGTCGGCAGCCCCTTCCAGCACCTTGCCCTCGCCGTCGACCAGCTGCGGCTTGACGCCGAAGAAGGGCCGTGTCGCCGAACCCGCCTTGAGGTCGGTGGCGCCCGGCAGCGGCGTGATCAGGATGCCGCCGGTCTCGGTCTGCCACCAGGTGTCGACGATCGGCACCTTGCCGTTGCCGACGATGTTGAAATACCACTCCCAAGCTTCCGGATTGATCGGCTCGCCGACCGAACCCAGCACGCGCAGCGACTTGCGCGACGTCTTCTTTACGTGCGCATCGCCGGCGCCTATCAGCGCGCGCAATGCCGTCGGCGCGGTGTAGAAGATATTGACCTTGTGCTTGTCGATGACTTCCCAGAAGCGCGACTGCGACGGATAGTTCGGCACGCCTTCGAACATCAGCGTGGTGGCGCCGTTGGCGAGCGGGCCATAGACGATGTAGCTGTGGCCGGTGACCCAGCCGACATCGGCGGTGCACCAGTAGATGTCGCCGTCATGGTAGTCGAAGACATATTGGTGCGTCATCGAGACGTAGACGAGATAGCCGGCGGTGGTGTGCAGCACGCCCTTCGGCTTGCCGGTCGAGCCCGATGTGTAAAGGATGAACAGCGGGTCCTCGGCCTTCATCTTCTCGGGCTTGCATTCGGCTTTCACCGTCGCGATCTCGTCGTGGTACCAGACGTCGCGGCCGGGAACCCAGCCGGTCTTGCCGCCGGTGCGACGCACGACCACCACCTTTTCGACTTTCGTCCCGGCCTTCGCGGCGATCTCGATCGCCTTGTCGGTGTTTTCCTTCAACGGGATCGGCTTGCCGCCGCGCAGGCCTTCATCTGATGTGATGACGAAGGTCGACTTGCAGTCGTCGATGCGGCCGGCCAGCGCATCCGGCGAGAAACCGCCGAAGACGATCGAATGGACGGCGCCGATACGCGTGCAGGCCAGCATCGCATAGGCGGCTTCCGGGATCATCGGCATGTAGATGGTGACGCGGTCGCCTTTCTTGACGCCGTGTTTCTTCATCACATTGGCGAGCCGGCAGACATGCTCGTAGAGCTCGTTATAGGTGATCTTCTTGTCGTCGTAGGGATTGTCACCTTCCCAGATGATGGCGGTCTGGTTGCCGCGCTTCTTCAGGTGCCGGTCGATGCAGTTGTAGGAGACATTGGTCAGTCCGTCCTCGAACCATTTGATCGAGACCTTGCCGTCGAAGGAGGCGTTCTTGACCTTGCTGAAGGGCTTGAACCAGTCGATGCGCTTGCCGTGCTTGCCCCAGAATTTGTCCGGGTTCTTGAGGCTGTCGGCATACCATTTCAGGTAGGTGTCATTGTCGATCAGCGCGTTTTTCTTCCACGCCGGCTGGACGCGATGGACATGAACCTCGGACATTCCTGACTTTCCTCCCGAACCAATCGCCGGCTTGAAATGCCGGCGGGATCGCGGCGACACGGCCGCGAATTCGGCGGCATTATTACCAGTTCCGCCGTTACGGCAACATTAGACGTTGGATTCGCGCGGCGGGATGCCGCAGGGGGCTTCTCCAAGGCTGTCAGCACTCGAATAGGTGCGCTGCTAACTGCATGTTTTCGCATGCTAAAGCCGGTTCAGATGAAGAAAAAATCAATAGACGGTTAATCAGCGGCGCGCACAATCAGCCGTGGGAGGACAGGCGAATCAACCTGGGGACCGTCATGCGCGACCATGCCGAAATGGACCTGATGCTCAAAGGCTATGGCTTGACCACGGCCAAGATTCTTTATCACTTTCCCGATCACCCGCATCTGCTGCAGAGTTTCATCTGGCAGGACTACGATCTGGCGCCGAAGTTTCCGGTGCTGATCAAGTTCATCGAATTCTGGAAGGCCAAGCTGGACGGGCCGCTGCATTCGATCAGCTACACCCACCAGAAGCTGATCGCGCCGAACGAATGGCGCAAGGTGGATGGGGAGTTCGTGCTGCACTGAAGGCGGTACAGCCGATCTCCCCCCTTGCGGGGGAGATGCCCGGCAGGGCAGAGGGGGGNCCCCCTCTGTCCTGCCGGACATCTCCCCCGCAAGGGGAGAGATTGGCAGCTTCAACGCCTGTGCTCACACCGCCGGCGGGCTCAGCCGAGCAAAGCCTTCCTGCCGCCGATACGGGAAGTACGGGTAGGGCGCGGTGACTTCGCTTGCCGCGTCGAGTTTCCCGATCTGTTCCGGCGTCAACGTCCAGCCGACGGCGCCGAGGTTCTGGCGCAGCTGTTCTTCGTTGCGAGCGCCGATAATGACGGAGGAAACGGTCGGGCGCTGCAGCAGCCAGTTGATGGCGATCTGCGGCACGGTCTTGCCGGTCTCCAGCGCCACCGCATCAAGCGCATCCATAACCCGGTAGAGATGCTCGTCCTCGACCGGCGGTCCGAAGCTTGCCGTGTCGTGCAGCCGGCTCTTTTCCGGCAAGGACTGGCCACGGCGGATCTTGCCGGTCAGGCGGCCCCAGCCAAGCGGGCTCCACACCAGCGCGCCAACGCCCTGGTCGAGGCCGAGCGGCATCAGTTCCCACTCATAGTCGCGGCCGACCAGCGAATAGTAGACCTGATGCGCGACATAGCGCGGATCGCCTTGGCTGTCGGCCTGCGCCAACGACTTCATCACCTGCCAGCCGGAGAAATTGGAGACGCCGACATAGCGCAGCTTGCCGGCGCGAACCAACTCGCCCAGCGTCGACAGAACCTCCTCGATCGGTGTGCCGGCATCGAAGGCGTGCAGCTGCAGCAGGTCGATGTAATCGGTGCCGAGGCGCCTCAGCGCATCATCCACGGATCTGATCAGCCGCGACCGAGACGAGCCATAGTCGGCCGGCCCGTTGCCCATCGGCAGCGCGGTCTTGGTCGAGATCAGCACGGCGTCGCGGCGGCCTTTTATGGCTTCGCCCAGCACCTGTTCAGAAGCGCCGTTCGAATAGACGTCGGCGGTGTCGAACAGGTTGACGCCGGCCTCCAGGCAAATGTCGATCAGCCGCCGCGCTTCCCTGGCATCGCTGTTGCCCCAGGCGCCGAACAGCGGGCCGGAACCGCCAAAGGTTCCCGCGCCAAATGAGAGTGCGGGCACTTTCAGGCCCGATGCACCGAGACGTCGGTAGTCCATCTTTTTACTCCTGTGGAACGAAGGGTGTGGAAAGCGGGTTTGCAGAGGACGGTCACGACCGGATGGAGGCAGGCTCGCCGAGCGTGACGTTGCGATCGAGACGCAGCGCCAGTCCCGCCACGGCGAGTGCCGCGAGCGGCAGCAGGGCGGCGACCCAGGTGAGGGAACCCAGACCAAGACCATGGGCAATCACCGCACCACCAAGCCAGGCGCCTGCGGCGTTGCCGAGATTGAAGGCGGCGATGTTGAAGGACGAGGCGAGGCTCTGACCGGCACCTTGTGCCTTTTCCAGCACCCACATCTGCAGCGGCGCAACTGTGGCGAAGGCGGCAGCACCGAGCAGGCCGACATAGATGACGGCCATGACCTGGCTGTGGATGGCGAAGGTCATGGTTGCAAGCACCAGGGCCAGCACCACGAGACTGCCCAGCACGGCCGGCACCAGCCAGCGGTCGGCGACCTTGCCGCCAAGCAAATTGCCGGCAATGAGGCCGCCACCGAAGACGAGNCTGATCTCGGTCAGCAGCGGCGCGATATAGGTGAAGACGGCGAAGACACCGGCATAGCCGAGCACGGTGGTGGCAAGACCGAGCAGGACGGGGGTGCGGCGCAAAACGGCGAGATCGGCGCGCAGATCGCTCTTTTCGGGAGCCGTCTGGCTGCGCGGCACCAGAACCAGGATGACGGCGAAGGCCGCCAGACCGACCAATGTCACCGCCCAGAAGGTCGCCCGCCAGCCGAAGGCCTGGCCGAGCCAGGTGCCGAAGGGCACGCCGAGGATGTTGGCGATGGTCAGGCCGGTGAACATCAGCGCGATCGCCGAAGCCTTCTTGTTGGGTGCGACCAGTCCGGTGGCGACGACAGAGCCGACGCCGAAGAATGTGCCGTGGGCAAAGGCGGTGATGATGCGGGCGCCCATCAGCGTCCAGTAGTCGGGCGCCAGTGCACAGGCGAGATTGCCAAGCGTGAAGATCGCCATCAGCGCCAGAAGCACGGTCTTGCGTGGCCAGTTGCCGGTGGCGATGGTCAGCAGGGGCGCGCCGATGACGACGCCGAGCGCATAGCCCGAAATGAGCTGGCCGGCGGCCGTGATCGAAACGCCGAGATCCTTGCTGACATCGAGCAGCAGACCCATGATGACAAATTCGGTGACGCCGATGCCGAAGGCACCGGCGGCAAGGGCGTAAAGAGCAAGAGGCATGGCGATTTCCACTTCGATGAGGAAGAGCGCCGTCCCGCGCCCCGACCCGTGAGATCGTGCTGCGACGCATTGTGAACCAGACTTGCCTTGGGCACATTTTCTGTGAAATAGATTCACAAATGGCCAGACCCGACATCAATCGCTCCGGTGAGATCGAAGTGTTCGTGCGCGTTGTCGAGGAAGGCAGTTTTTCCTCTGCCGCACGCGCCTTGCGCATGACGCCATCGGCGGTGAGCAAGCTGATCGCGCGGCTGGAGGCCCGGCTTGGCGCGCGGCTGGTCAGCCGTTCGACGCGAAAGCTGCAACTGACGCCGGAAGGCACAGCCTTCTACGACAGCGGCCTGCGCATCCTCGCCGACATGGCGGCGGCCGAGCAGGAGGCAGCGGCGGGTGCTTCACCGCGCGGACGTTTGCGCGTCAACAGCTACGTGCCCTTCGGAGTGCACCGGCTGATCCCGCTTCTGCCTCGGTTCCTCGAACGCTACCCCGAAATCTCAGTCGATCTGGTGCTGACCGACAGCGTCATCGACCTGATGGCGGAACGGGCCGATGTCGCCATCCGTGCCGGGCCGCTGAGTGAGTCACGGCTGGTGGCGCGCAAGCTCGGGCAAAGCCCGGTGGTCGTCGTTGCAGCACCTTCCTATCTGGAGGCGCACGGCACGCCGCTGACGCCAGCGGATCTCGACAGGCACAACCGCATGGGCTTCGGGTTCGTCAGGCATATCGATGGCTGGCCGTTCCTCGACGCGGACGGCCGCGCCATCATGGTTCCCATCACCGGCAACACGCTGGTCAGCGATGGCGAGGCGATGCGGCTGATGGCGCTGGCGGGCGCGGGCGTCGCCCGGCTGGCCCACTGGCATGTGGCGGCCGATATCGCCGCCGGTCGGCTGGTGTCGCTGCTGGAGGCATTCAATCCCGGTGACGAGGAGCCCACCCACGCCGTCTATGTCGGCCAGGGCCGGCATCTGCCGGCGCGGGTGCGTGCCTTTCTCGATTTTCTGGGTGAGAGCGTCCGGCTGACCTGACATCCCGGGAGCCACGGCTCCCGGGATGTCAGCGTGGGCTGTATTTATGCTTTCGGCGTGAACGGCGCCGGGCGGCGGCCCGCTGCCTGGCGCTCCAGCATCCAGCCGGGATATTCGGACGGCAGGGCGCTGACCTCGTCGAGACGAAACAGATCGTCGCTGTCGAGCTTCACTTCCGTCGCGGCAAGGTTCTGCTCCAGCTGCTCCATGCGGCTGGCGCCGATGATGACGCTCATCACGAAGGGCTTGGCCAGGACATAGCCGAGCGCCACCGTGGCGACGCTGACATCATGCTTTTTGGCGATTTCGCGCATGACGGTAACGGTCGCCCAGGCACGGTCCTCATTGACCGGCGGGAAGTTGAAGGACGCGCGGCGGCCTTCGCCATTGCCGGGCGCGCCGGGGCCGTACTTGCCGGAGAGCAGGCCACCGGCCATCGGCGACCACACCATCAGGCCGAGCTTCTCCTCGTTGAGCAGCGGCACGATCTCGCGCTCGAGGTCGCGGCCGGCGATCGAATAGTAGGACTGCACGGTCTCGAAACGGGCAAAGCCCTTGCGCTCGGCGATGCCGAGCGCCTTGGCGATGCGCCATGCCGCCCAGTTGGAGACGCCGACATAGCGAACCTTGCCGCTGGCAACGAGATCGTCGAGCGCCCGCAGCGTTTCGTCGATCGGCGTCACGGTGTCGGTGCCGTGCAGCTGGTAAAGATCGATATGGTCGAGTTGCAGCCGCTTCAGGCTGGCATCGACCGAATCCATGATGTGGCCGCGTGAAGAGCCGCGCTGGTTCGGACCGTCGCCCATGGCGCCCTGGGCTTTGGTGGCGATGACCACATTCTGCCTGTTCACGCCGAGATCCCTGAGCGACTGGCCGAGCAGCCGTTCGGATTCGCCAAAGGAGTAGACGTCGGCCGTATCGAAGAAATTGACGCCGGCGGCGAGCGAATGGGCAACGATCTCGTTGACGCCCCTCTGGTCGAGACTGGCGATCAGGCCCCATTGGGCATTTTCACCGGCAGCACCGAAGGTCATGGTGCCGAGGCAGATTTCGGAGACGAACATCCCCGTATTTCCAAGCTGATTGTAACGCATGGTGGCGGCTCCAGAGAGTTTATGATGACGCAAAGCAAATAGGAACGGTACGTTTCGTTTCCAATTGCTGGCTCAACGAGCCCGCCGAGTTGGCCTATAACCCCTCACCGCATCTAATGCCGCCATCAGAAAGCGCCCGCTGCATTCACCGAACGAGGTTCGCATGAGTATGCGGATTATAAGTCTATAACTCGGATCTTCGTCTTCGGGCGGCGATTGACCTCCTCGACGAAGTCGTCATCCCACACGGGACCTGAGAGAAGATATTCCGCAAGCGAAGGTGTTGCGCCGACCAGTCGGTCGTAGTTCTCGGGGGAGAGTACGACAGCAGTTGGCTTTCCGCGCACCGTGATGGTTTGTGGCCCTTGTTCCCGCGCCTGCCGTACGAATTTCGACAGATTGTTCTTCGCGTCCTTAAGATGCCAGTTCAAGGGCACTACTCGCTAGATGGCTTCGCTAGTCATATACCAGATGCCGTTGAAGCATGGCAGGGTTTCCGCTCGAACAGATGTGTTGCTAGTCCCTCGACATGGGTTGGAAGCTATTGGCAGCGAGAATCTATAAGCCTCTTTCGGCGGCAGATCGCAAACCTCGGGATAAACATCTCTCTCGTCGTCATCCACGGGCGGAGCAAGGAGCGCAGCGACGCAGCGCAGACCCGAGGATCCATCCCGCGACATCTGCCGAAGAATGCAGCGGAACAGAATTCTGCACCGCTGCATTTTCCTTGGTCGTCACGGCATGGATCCTAGGGTCTGCGCTCCGCTTCGCGTCGCTCCGCCCTAGGATGACGAAGGTGTGGTGGCCTGCAGCCAATCGAATATGTTGGAATTTAGCGACTAGAGACCGGTCTGTGCATCGGAACTATCGGCTGCCGAAGATCGCCGAACCGACGCGGACGCTGGTGGCGCCGAAGGCGATCGCCGTCNGTCTCGTAGTCGCCAGACATGCCCATCGAGAGTTTGGCGACGCCGGCTTCCTTGCCGAGCTTTTCCAACAGCGCGAAGTGCGGGCCGGGGTTCTCATCGGCCGGCGGGATGCACATCAGGCCCTCGATGGCGAGGCCATGCACGTCGCGGCAGCGGGCGACAAAGGCCACGGCGTCGCGGGGCTCGATGCCTGCCTTCTGCGGCTCGGAGCCGGTGTTGACCTGGACGTAGAGCTTCGGTGCGCGGCCCTGCCTGGCGATCTCCTTGGCCAGTTCGGCGGCGATCTTCTCGCGATCGATCGTCTCGATGACGTCGAACAGCGCCACAGCCTCCTTGGCCTTGTTGGATTGCAGCGGGCCGATCAGATGCAGTTCGATGTCGGGAAATGCGTCCTTCAGATCAGGCCATTTGCCTTGCGCCTCCTGCACGCGGTTCTCGCCGAAGACGCGCTGGCCGGCCTCGATGACCGGGCCGATGTCGGCAGCGTCGAAGGTCTTTGAGACCGCGACCAGCGTCACGACGCCGGCTTCGCGGCCGGCCTCGCGCTCGGCGGCGGCGATCTTCGCCTTGACCGCGAAAAATTGCTGAACGGCGTCACCCATATGCAAATCCTGCTGTTTTGACCGGCGTTTTTGTCAGACGCGATACCCATATGGTTGACGGGTTTGCCAAACCATGGTGAACACCCGGACCACATTCCCTGAACTGCCGAGCCATCGCCCGCAGTTCGCGCCTGCTTTTAAGTGAAAAACGTCCCATGGCAACCGAACGATACAATCCGCGCGCGTCAGAGCCCAAATGGCAGAAGGCCTGGGACGCCAAGAAGCTGTTCGAAGCGCACAATGACGATCCGCGCCCGAAATACTATGTGCTGGAGATGTTCCCCTATCCGTCGGGGCGCATCCATATCGGTCATACCCGCAATTACACGATGGGCGACGTGGTGGCGCGCTACAAACGGGCCAAGGGCTTCAACGTGCTGCATCCGATGGGCTGGGACGCCTTCGGCATGCCGGCCGAAAACGCGGCGATGCAGAACAAGGTCCATCCCAAGGAGTGGACCTACCAGAACATCGCCACCATGCGCGAGCAGCTCAAGGTCATGGGCCTGTCGCTGGACTGGGCGCGCGAATTCGCCACCTGTGACGTCGACTATTACCACCGCCAGCAGATGCTGTTCCTCGATTTTGTCGAGAAGGGGCTGGTGACGCGCAAATCCTCCAAGGTCAACTGGGATCCGGAGGACATGACCGTGCTCGCCAACGAGCAGGTCATCGATGGACGCGGCTGGCGCTCGGGCGCGCTGGTCGAACAGCGCGAACTGACGCAGTGGTTCTTCAAGATCACCGACTTCGCCCAGGATCTGCTGGATTCGCTCGACGGCCTCGACGAATGGCCGGAAAAAGTGAAGCTGATGCAGCAGAACTGGATCGGCCGCTCGGAAGGCCTGCTGATCCGCTGGCCTCTGGCCGACGCCTCTGATGGCGAGCATGAGCTGGAAGTCTATACGACAAGGCCCGACACCATCTTCGGCGCTTCCTTCATGGCTGTCGCCGCCGATCATCCGTTGGCCAGGAAGGCCGCTGCGCACAATCCGGCGCTGGCGAAGTTCATCGAGGATATCGGCCATATGGGCACCTCGGTGGCGGCGCTGGAGACAGCTGAGAAGAAGGGTTTCGACACCGGCATCCGCGTCGTCCATCCGTTTGACGACAACTGGATGCTGCCTGTCTATGTCGCCAATTTCGTGCTGATGGAATACGGCACCGGCGCCATTTTCGGCTGTCCGTCCGGCGACCAGCGCGACCTCGACTTCGCCAACAAATACGGCCTGCCGGTGATTCCGGTGGTGATGCCGGAAGGCGAGAATCCGGCGACGTTCCAGATCATCGATGAAGCCTATGTCGATGACGGCGTGATGATCAATTCGCGCTTTCTCGACGGCATGAAGCCGGATCAGGCTTTCGACGAGGTCGCCAAACTGCTGGAGCAGAAGACGATCGGCAACCGGCCGATGGCCGAGCGCAAGGTGAATTTCCGCCTGCGTGACTGGGGCATTTCGCGCCAGCGCTACTGGGGATGCCCGATCCCGATGATTCATTGCGAGGCTTGCGGCGTGGTGCCGGTGCCGAAGGCGGACCTGCCGGTGAAGCTGCCCGACGATGTCGATTTCGATCGCCCGGGCAATCCGCTCGACCGGCATCCGACATGGCGCCATGTGAAATGTCCGCAATGCGGCAGGGATGCGCGGCGCGAAACCGACACGATGGACACGTTCGTCGATTCGTCGTGGTACTTCGCCCGCTTCACCGCGCCGTGGGCGCATGAACCGACCGATCCCAGGGCGGCCAACGAATGGCTGCCGGTCGACCAGTATATTGGCGGGATCGAGCACGCGATCCTGCATCTGCTCTATTCGCGCTTCTTCACCCGCGCCATGCGCGAGGCCGGCCAGGTCGATCTGGCCGAGCCGTTCAAGGGCCTGTTCACGCAAGGCATGGTGGTGCACGAAACCTATCGCGTCGGCTCGGCATCGAATGGCCGCTGGCTGGCGCCCACCGAAGTTCGGTTGGAGGATGTCGACGGCAAGCGCAGCGCCATCGACATCGCCACCGGCGAGGCCGTCACCATCGGTCCGCTGGAAAAGATGTCGAAATCGAAGAAGAACACGGTGAGCCCGGAAGACATCACCGATGGCTACGGCGCCGATACGGCGCGCTGGTTCATGCTGTCGGATTCTCCTCCCGAGCGCGATGTCGAGTGGACCGACGATGGCGCTGCCGGTGCGCATCGCTTCATCCAGCGCATCTGGCGACTGGTGTCGACGGCGGCCGAAACACTGGCCGGCATCAAGCCCGTGGCGGCCAGCAGCGGTGAGGCCGCGGTGGTTTCCAAGGCCGCGCACAAGATACTGAAGGCGGTCGGAGAGGATATCGAGAAGCTCGCCTTCAACCGCGCTATCGCCCGCATCTACGAACTGGCCAACGCGCTGACCACGCCGCTCAACGAGGTGGCCGAAGGCAAGGCCGATGCAGCGCTGAAAGGCGCCTGCCGGCAGGCGGTGGAGATTCTCGTGCATCTGATAGCGCCGGTCATGCCGCATCTGGCCGAGGAGTGCTGGGCAGCGCTTGGCGGCACCGATCTCGTTGCCGAACGGCCTTGGCCGGTCTTCGATCCGGCGCTGGTCGTCGACAACGAAGTCACCTATCCGGTACAGGTCAACGGCAAGAAGCGGGGGGATTTGACAATTGCCCGCGACGCGGACCAAGGTGCGGTCGAAAAAGCGGTATTGGCTCTCGACTTCGTGCAGAAAGCACTCGAAGGGAAGGCTCCGCGCAAGGTGATCATCGTGCCGCAGAGGATCGTCAATGTCGTTGCCTGATCGGGAAAAGACAGAGTTGAGCCATTTGCTGCGCCGCATAGCGCTTGCCGGCCTGATAGGTTCGCTCGCGCTTGTCTCGGCCTGCACGGTGCGGCCGCTCTATTCGAGCGCGCCACTGTCGGGTTCGCAGGCCAGTGCCAGTGCCGAACTGGCGTTGATCGGCATCAAGCCGGTCAATACGCGTTACGGCCAACAGGTGCGCAACAATCTGATTTTCGGGTTTGGACGAGGCGCCGGCGAGCCGGCCTCGCCGGCATATTCGCTCAATCTCGGCGTGACCGAAGCGGTCGAGTCCGCGGCACTCGTGCAGGTCGGAACGGATGAAGACGAACCGACCGCTGGTTCCGTGACGCTGACTGGCAGCTATACGCTGGCCGATGCGAAGACCGGCGTGGTGATCGCATCCGGCAAACGTTCGATCACCTCGTCCTTCGACAGGCCGCGTCAGGAATTCGCCGCATACCGGGCGCAGATCGACGCCGAGAATCGCGCTGCGCGAGAGTTGGCGGAAGCGCTGCAGCTGTCCATTGCCCAGGACCTTGTCCGGCACGGCAAGACCGGCTAGCGCACCTCATCGCTTCACGGAAACGGTCTGGCTCCAGGCACGATGGGGTGATCGTGGGATCATGACCAGATTCTCGAACAGAGATTGTCCGAAGACCCATCGAGCTGCTGCGGCACGGCGAGTAGATCGCGCCACCAGCGTGGATGCGGCGAGACGACGATCGTGCCGTGTCGCTCGCAGACCACCACGAAGATTTTGGTGCCCAGGATGGTCGGCGATCCATCCGGGAAGCAACTGTTAACCAATCGCTCCCTATTGCTCGGCAGACATTTCAAAGTGAGTCTTGAGAATGGAAGCCAAGCGTTTTTCCCGGGTCAATTTATCGACGGCTGCATTGCCTGATGGCCCCGAGGGGAAGCGCTTGGAGAGCATCGGCGACAGGGGTGGTCAGCGAAGTTCTTCCGCGGCAGGCGACCTTGATCGTCCGGCTCGCAAGGAGCCGGACGGCCGGCAGCCCACCACACGCCGGGCCGGCTATTCCGCACCGGTGGTCGATCTCGGCGGCAACAAGCGGCCCTATATGGAGCCGCGGGGTGGCTCGGACGATACGCCTTCGAAAATCGGCGATATCGAGAGCCCTGCCTGGCAGGAATATTTCTTCCTTGCACCCAACGTGCGTTTTACACGCACGCCGGACTATGAGGCCAGGAAGCATCGTCCGCCGCACGAGCGTGTTGTCGAACACGCCGCGACGCGCCCAGCAGAGCAAGCCGTTGCTCAATCCATGATCAACGGGGCGTCTTCCGCGCCTTCGCTACTGGCATTGCCGGCTTCGGTGAAAAGCCCTGCTTCCCAGCCGCTGGCCGGCCACGCCTCGCAAGGGTCATCACCGCCGGCTGCTGCTTTTGTTGCCCCGGGGCGCGCCAGGGAGAAGGTGCCAGCCGTTGCGCCGGTGCCGCCGAGGTCGGTCGCTACGGCACGGGCATCCGCGCGTGCGTCCGTTGCTCCGGGCGCCAAAACGACCACTTCCGAAAGGCTGCGCTGGCCATATCTTTCGGATCATGCCTTCTTCGAGGCCATGGCACCCTATCTGGTCGACGTTTCGTCGCCGGCCCGGCAGACCGGTCCAGCGTCGCCTGCACCGGTCGCCGTGGCGCCAGTGACCACTATGCCGATCGACATTCGCCCGACGACAGGGACCGATGCCACCGCATTGTTTCGTGTCATCGACTGCCTTCCGGGCCAGGTCTTGAAGCCGTTGCCGGATGTTTGGCCGGCCAATTCGAACCGGACCGTCGCCCAACCTGGCGTGCCGGCGAGCAATGCGCCGTCGCCGGTCCAGGCTGTCGCAATCCCAGCCGCCAAAAGCGATGCCGTTTCCGTGTCGGCCGCGCCAAGTGTGAACGTCCCTGCCAGGGCCGTTGGCGCCCGCTCCGCGCGCTTGCCTGGGGCTGGAAAGGTCGTGCTGTCAACCGCAGGCGATCCCTATGAGCTTCCCTCGGAAGAGCTGTTGCAGCAGCCACCGGAGGGACAAGGCTTCTACATGTCGCAGGAGCGGCTCGAGCAGAACGCCGATCTGCTGGAAAGCGTGCTCGAGGACTTCGGCGTGCGTGGCGAGATCATTCATGTTCGCCCAGGCCCGGTCGTCACGCTCTATGAGTTCGAGCCGGCGCCGGGCGTCAAATCTTCTCGCGTCATCGGGCTTGCAGACGATATCGCCCGCTCCATGTCGGCGATTTCGGCGCGCGTCGCCGTCGTGCCTGGCCGCAACGTCATCGGCATCGAGCTCCCGAACGAAACGCGCGAAACCGTCTATTTCCGGGAGTTGATCGAATCGGAAGGCTTTCGCAAGACCAGCTGCAAGCTGGCGCTTTGTCTCGGCAAGACGATCGGCGGCGAGCCGGTCATCGCCGAGCTGGCGAAGATGCCGCATTTGCTGGTGGCCGGAACCACCGGCTCCGGCAAGTCGGTTGCCATCAACACCATGATCCTGTCATTGCTCTACCGGCTGAAGCCGGAAGAATGCCGGCTGATCATGGTCGATCCCAAGATGCTTGAACTCTCCGTCTATGACGGCATCCCGCATCTGCTGACGCCCGTCGTCACGGATCCCAAGAAAGCCGTGACGGCGCTCAAATGGGCGGTGCGCGAGATGGAGGACCGGTATCGCAAGATGGCGCGGCTCGGTGTGCGCAACATCGACGGCTACAACGAGCGTGCCGCCGCTGCCCGCGACAAGGGCGAGACGGTCGTCATGACCGTGCAGACCGGCTTCGAAAAGGGCACCGGCGAACCGCTTTTCGAACAGCAGGAAATCGACCTTGCGCCGATGCCCTACATTGTCGTCATCGTCGACGAGATGGCCGACCTGATGATGGTCGCCGGCAAGGAGATCGAAGGCGCGATCCAGCGACTGGCGCAGATGGCGCGCGCTGCCGGCATTCACCTGATCATGGCAACGCAGCGCCCCTCGGTCGATGTCATCACGGGCACGATCAAGGCCAACTTTCCAACCCGGATTTCCTTCCAGGTGACATCGAAGATCGACAGCCGCACAATCCTGGGCGAGCAAGGCGCCGAACAATTGCTTGGCCAGGGCGACATGCTGCACATGATGGGCGGCGGGCGCATTTCCCGCGTGCATGGGCCGTTTGTTTCCGACGCGGAGGTCGAGCATGTCGTCGCGCATCTCAAGGCGCAAGGGCGCCCTGAATATCTGGAAACCGTGACGGCCGATGAGGACGAGGAAGAAATCGAAGACGATCAGGGCACGGTCTTCGACAAGGGATCCGTTGCAGCCGAAGACAGCGACGCGATCTACGACGAGGCGGTGAAGGTGGTGGTGCGCGACAAGAAATGCTCGACGTCCTACATCCAGCGGCGCCTCGGCATCGGCTACAACCGCGCTGCGTCCCTGGTCGAGCGTATGGAAAAGGAAGGCCTGGTCGGCACACCCAACCATGTCGGCAAGCGCGAAATCATCATGGGCCGGCGCCAGCCGGCGAGCGCGCCCGAGGGTGACGGCGCGGATTGAGCGGCAGTCTGCTTGGAGCGCACATGAAAAAGGCCGGTTGCCCGGCCTTTTCATCACAAGCGAATTGGCTTTAGCCGATCGCCATTCTCAGCCGATCTTCTGGCCGGTTTTTGCCCAGTCGGCAAGGAACTGTTCCAGGCCCTTGTCGGTCAGCGGGTGCTTGACCAGTGCCTTCAGGGTCGCCGGCGGCGCGGTCACGACATCGGCGCCGATGAGTGCCGCCTGCTTGACATGGTTCACGGTGCGCACCGAAGCGACCAGGATCTCGGTCTGGAAATCGTAATTGTCGTAGATCTGCCTGATCTCCTGGATCAGCTCCATGCCGTCGATGCCGATGTCGTCGACGCGGCCGACGAAGGGCGAGATGAACGAGGCACCGGCCTTGGCCGCCAGCAGCGCCTGGTTGGCCGAAAAGCACAGCGTGACGTTGACCAGGCGGTTCATCTCGGTGCGGATCGTCTTGCAGGCCTTGAGCCCGTCCAGCGTCAGCGGCACCTTGATGCAGACATTGTCGGCGATCTTGGCCAGAACCTTGGCCTGCTGCATCATCTCGGAATATTCGGTGGCGGTGACTTCAGCCGAGACCGGACCCTTGACGATGTCGCAAATCTCTTTGGTGACCTCGGCGATCTTGCCGCCGGATTTGAGGATCAGCGACGGATTGGTGGTGACGCCGTCGAGCAGCCCCAGATCGTTCAGCTCACGGATATCCTTGACGTCGGCGGTGTCGACAAAAAATTTCATGGCGGGTCTCCTGAAGATTTTCATGTGCATGTCATGCACATTCGGGGTCGGCCTTTGATCTAGACCAAAGTCAGGGCAAGGTCACGCCTCATGATCGAAGATTCGCCCTTTGTCGCAGCCGCACCGGTGCTGGTGCCGATGCCCGCCGAACGCCCCTACACCTATGCCGTGCCGGCCGGCATGCGCGTGGTGCCGGGCTCGATCGTGCGCGTGCCGCTCGGTCCGCGCCAGGTCGCCGGCATCGTCTGGGATGGCGCGGTCGAGAAGGTCGACGCGAAAAAGCTGCGCCCCATCGAACAGGTTTTCGACTGCCCGCCGATCGACCGCGCGATGCGCCGCTTCGTCGACTGGGTGGCGCAGTACACGCTGTCGCCGCCGGGCATGGTGGCGCGCATGCTGCTCAGGGCGCCGGAGGCTTTCGACCCCGAACCGTGGATCGAGGGATTGCAGCGCACGCTTCTCGCACCCGACCGGATGACGAGCGCCAGGCAGCGCGTGCTGGAGACGGCCGAAGGCGGCCTTGCCTGGACGCGCTCCGGCCTCGCTCACGCCGCCGGCGTGTCGTCGACGGTGATCGACGGCCTGAGGGCGCAAGGCGTGTTCGAGACCGTGATGATCCCGCCGCGCCCGGTGGTGGCCGCGCCCGATCCCGCCTACGCCACACCGGAACTGATGCCGGACCAGAGCGCCGCGGCGCAGATGCTGCGCGCCAATGTCGCAGCCGGCGTGTTCAACGTCGCGCTGCTCGACGGCGTCACCGGATCAGGTAAGACGGAGGTTTATTTCGAAGCGGTGGCGGCTGCGCTCGACCAGGGCAGGCAGGTGCTGATCCTGCTGCCGGAAATCGCGCTGACGCATGCCTTTCTCGAGCGCTTCCAGCAGCGCTTCGGCGCCAAGCCGGGTGAATGGCATTCCGACCTGCCGCCGCGGATGCGCGAGCGGGTTTGGCGGCAAGTGGCGGAAGGCGGCGTGCGGGTCGTCGCCGGTGCGCGTTCGGCGCTGTTCCTGCCGTTCAAGGAGCTTGGCCTGATCGTCGTCGACGAGGAGCACGACCCTGCCTACAAGCAGGAGGACCGCGTCTTCTACAATGCGCGCGATATGGCGGTGGTGCGCGGCCATATCGGCAGCTTTCCGGTCGTGCTGGCGTCGGCGACGCCATCGGTTGAAAGCCGGGTCAATGCCAGCCAAGGTAAATACAACAGAGCGGTGCTTTCCGCTCGCTTCGCCGAGGCGGCGCTTCCGCATCTGAAGGCGGTCGACATGCGGCGCGCGCCGCCGGCGCGTGGCGGTTTCCTGTCGCCGGTGCTGCTCGACCAGATGCGCCAGACGCTGGAGAGGCAGGAGCAGTCGCTGCTGTTCCTCAACCGGCGCGGCTATGCGCCGCTGACGCTGTGCCGGGTCTGCGGCCACCGCTTCGGCTGCCCGGTCTGCTCGGCCTGGCTGGTCGAGCATCGTTTTCGCGGCCAGCTGGTCTGCCATCATTGCGGGCACAATGAGCGCCGCCCCGAAGCCTGCCCGGAATGCGGCACGCTCGATCATCTGGTCGCCTGCGGGCCAGGTGTCGAGCGGATCGCCGAAGAGGTCGTTACGCATTTTCCCGACGCGCGCACCATCGTCTTGTCGTCGGACCTGATGGGCGGCGTAAGGCGGCTGCGGCTGGAGCTGGAGGCGATCGCCGATGGCGAGGCCGACATCGTCATCGGCACGCAGCTCGTCGCCAAGGGCCACAACTTTCCCAACATGACCCTGGTCGGCGTCGTCGATGCCGATCTTGGCCTTGCCAATGGCGATCCGCGCGCCGCCGAGCGCACATTTCAGCTGCTCAGCCAGGTCACCGGCCGCGCCGGCCGCACCGGCAAGAAGAGCCTTGGCCTGCTGCAGACTTTTCAGCCCGACCACCCGGTGATGCGGGCGATCGTCTCGGGCGACGCCGAGGCGTTTTACGAACGTGAGATCGCCGAGCGCGAACGGGCCGCACTGCCGCCCTTCGGCCGGCTCGCAGGCGTCATCGTTAGTGCGGTGACGCGGGCTGAAGCCGAAGGCCATGCACGTGGCCTGCGCCGCGCCGCGCCCGAGGCGACGGATTTGTTCGTGCTCGGCCCGGCGGAGGCGCCGCTGTCACTGCTCGGCGGCCGCCATCGCTTCCGCCTGCTGATCCAGGGCGAGCGGCGCGCCGATATGCAAGGTTTTATCAGGGCCATGCTGGCCAACGGGCCAAAACAGCGCGGTTCGGTCAGGGTGCAGGTCGATATTGATCCGCAGAGCTTTTTGTGAGTTGAACGCCGCCGGCCACTCTCGGTAAATGAGCTTATAGAGAGCGGATCAAAATTCGACGTCCCTCAATGGCGATTCATTTCGCTCAAGTTCGATGCCGCCCGGATACCGAAGCAAAAAGTCCCCGAAGTTTTTCTGGCTGTCTTGCGGATAAAGCTTTCGCCCCTCAGCAACCGGAATGACCATGGCGGTCGGCTTGCCGTTTCTCGTGATAATGGTTGGCTCGCCGTTTCCTGCGGCCCCGACGATTGCCGAGAGCCCCACCTTGGCCTGCCGAAGCTCAACAGTTTTCACTGCGACCTCCTTATGCTCTCATGTGTTTATAGTATCGGGGATCGCCCAGGAAAAGGAACAGCCCTTATGAAAACCCTCGGCCTTCTGGGCGGCATGAGCTGGGAATCGACCGCCATCTACTATCGCCTGCTCAACGAGATCGTGCGCGAGCGGCTGGGCGGCTTGCATTCTGCCAAACTCCTGCTGTGGTCCTTCGATTTTGCAGAGATCGCCGAGCGGCAGCATCACGGCGACTGGGACGGCGCCGGCGTGCTTCTCGTCGAAGCAGCGCGCAAACTCGAGGCCGGCGGCGCGGAAGGTCTGCTTTTGTGCACCAACACCATGCACAGGCTGGCCGATGAGGTGCAGGCGTCGGTGTCGATCCCGCTGATCCACATCGCCGACGCCACGGCGGTGGCGGTCAAGCGCGCCGGCATGCAGCGGCCGGCGCTGCTGGCGACGCGCTTCACCATGGAGCAGGACTTCTACAAGGGCCGGCTCGCCGACAGATTTGGATTGAGCCCTGTGGTGCCGGATGCGGCCGGGCGCGACATGGTCCATCGTGTCATCTATGAGGAACTGTGCCAAGGCATCGTCAAGGAGACTTCAAAGGCGGCTTACATAGCCGAGACCGAGCGCCTGCGCCGCGAAGAGGCGGCCGACAGCGTCATCATGGGCTGCACCGAGATCACCATGCTCATCGGCCAGCAGGACTTCGACGTTCCGGTCTTCGACACAACGCGCATCCATGCCGAGGCGGCGGTCGAATTCACGCTGGGCTGACAGGCTTCCGCAAATTGCCGGACTCCATCTGGCGTCCTTTCTTTCCTTCGCTAGAATGCCCGGAATTTCAAAACAGGCATTTCGAGGGGACGAGATGGATTTTGCGCTTCCATGGCCGACGAGCCAGGGCGAATGGCTGGCCTGGTCGAGCGCCGTCTTCACCGTGCTGCTCGGTCTTTTGTTTTTTCTGGCACCTGGTCTCGCCTTCCGTGCCCTGCGCTTGCAGGTCAAGCCAGAGAAGGCTGCCGCGATCGCCGAGGGGCGCGGCAGGATGTCGGGCTTTTATCTCGGTGTCGGCCTGTGCTGTATCCTGCTGGCGCAGCCGCTGATCTACATGGCGCTCGGCTTTTCCTGGTTGTTCACCGCCTTCGGCCGGCTGCTGTCGATGATGTCTGATGGCGCCAACACGCCTTTCAATTGGGTTTCCATTGTGCTGGAATTGGTCCTGGCGGCGTTGCCGCTCGCCTTTGCCTTCGGCTTTCTGCCTTGAATCGTTGGGTATTCCGCGATGGAAGACGGGTGACTTTCCCCGGATGCGACAATAGTGCCTGAAAACCATGCGGAACGACGCATTGCGGTCTTAAAATGCCTGTGCTAGACGGCAATCGACTTTCGGCCGGGGATAGCGGAAGCCGCGCCTCCGTGCTCGAAAAAATGCAGTAAGGTCAAAGATTTAGCCAGAGTTTTTGCTCGCGCCAACAATCTACGGCCTGTCAGACAAGAGAAAAGACGGTCCGTGGCTCAATCGTCATCGCCAATCTCAGGTGTCGCAGAACGCTATGCGGGTTCGCTGTTCGAACTCGCCCTGCAGGCAAATTCCGTGGCCAAGGTCGAAGCCGACCTCAACAGTTTCGAAGCCATGCTCGCGGGCAGCGCTGATCTCAGCCGGCTGATCAATAGCCCGGTGTTCTCCAGCGAGGACCAGGCGAAGGCCATTGCGGCGATTGCCGACAAGGCGGGGATTGCCGGCCTCACTGGCAATTTCCTGCGCGTCGTCGCCCGCAACCGCCGGCTGTTCGCCATTCCCGGCATGATCAGGGCGTTCCGCCAGATATCAGCCGAACATCGTGGCGAGACCGCTGCTGAAGTGACGTCGGCGCACGAGCTGACGGCTGCCCAGCAGACCGAACTCAAGGCGGCGCTGAAGAGCGTTGCCGGCAAGGACGTGGCCATCTCCGTCACCGTCGATCCGTCGCTGCTCGGCGGGCTGGTGGTCAAGATGGGCTCGCGCCAGATCGATACGTCGCTCAAAACCAAACTCAATTCGCTCAAGCTTGCACTGAAAGAGGTCGGCTGATGGACATCCGCGCCGCGGAAATTTCCGCAATTCTGAAAGACCAGATCAAGAATTTCGGCAAGGAGGCCGAGGTCTCCGAAGTCGGACAGGTGCTGTCCGTCGGTGACGGTATCGCCCGTGTCTACGGCCTCGACAATGTCCAGGCCGGCGAAATGGTCGAATTCCCCGGCGGCATCCGCGGCATGGCGCTCAACCTCGAAGCCGACAATGTCGGCGTCGTCATCTTCGGCGCCGACCGCGACATCAAGGAAGGCGATATCGTCAAGCGCACCGGCGCGATCGTCGACGTCCCCGTCGGCCCCGGCCTGCTCGGCCGCGTTGTCGATGCGCTCGGCAATCCGATCGACGGCAAGGGTCCGATCAAGGCAGTCGAGCGCAAGCGCGTCGACGTCAAGGCGCCCGGCATCATCCCGCGCAAGTCGGTGAACGAGCCGATGTCGACCGGCCTCAAGGCCATCGATGCGTTGATCCCGGTCGGTCGCGGCCAGCGCGAGCTGGTCATCGGCGATCGCCAGACCGGCAAGACCGCCATCATCCTCGACACGATGCTCAACCAGAAGTCGGTGCACGACAACGGCCCCGAGAAGGAAAAGCTCTACTGCGTCTATGTCGCCGTCGGCCAGAAGCGCTCGACCGTCGCGCAGTTCGTCAAGGTGCTGGAAGAGCGCGGCGCGCTCGAATACTCGATCATCGTCGCCGCCACCGCTTCCGATCCGGCACCGATGCAGTTCCTGGCGCCGTTCGCTGGCGCCACCATGGGCGAATATTTCCGCGACAATGGCATGCACGCGCTGATCAGCTATGACGATCTGTCGAAGCAGGCCGTCGCCTATCGCCAGATGTCGCTGCTGCTGCGCCGCCCGCCGGGCCGCGAAGCCTATCCGGGCGACGTCTTCTACCTGCACTCGCGCCTGCTCGAGCGCGCCGCCAAGCTCAACGACGATCTGGGCGGTGGTTCGCTGACCGCGCTGCCGATCATCGAGACGCAGGCCAACGACGTGTCGGCCTACATCCCGACCAACGTGATCTCGATCACCGACGGCCAGATATTCCTCGAAACCAACCTGTTCTTCCAGGGCATCCGTCCTGCGGTGAACGTCGGCCTGTCGGTCAGCCGCGTCGGCTCGGCCGCGCAGATCAAGGCGATGAAGCAGGTTGCCGGCTCGATCAAGGGCGAGCTCGCGCAGTACCGCGAAATGGCGGCCTTCGCGCAGTTCGGCTCCGATCTCGACGCCGCCACGCAGCGCCTGCTCAACCGCGGATCGCGCCTGACCGAACTCCTGAAGCAGCCGCAGTTCTCGCCGCTGAAGACGGAAGAGCAGGTCGCGGTGATCTTCGCCGGCGTCAACGGCTATCTCGACAAGCTGCCGGTCAACCAGGTCGGCAAGTTCGAGCATGGCCTGCTCAGCCACATGCGTTCGGCCGGCAAGGACGTCCTCGATGCCATCCGCAAGGAAAAGGCGCTGTCGGACGATCTGCGCGCCAAGCTGAAGGCCGAGATCGACGCTTTCGCCAAGACCTTCGCCTGAGCGAATTGCAAGACGGGATCAGGTTTGAAGCATGCCTTCATTAAAAGACCTTCGTAACCGTATCGCCTCGGTCAAGGCGACGCAGAAGATCACCAAGGCGATGCAGATGGTCGCCGCGGCGAAGCTGCGCCGTGCGCAAGAGGCTGCGGAAGCGGCGCGCCCCTATTCGGAGCGCATGGGTTCCGTGCTGGCCAACATCACCCAGGCCATCGGCGGCGGCGGCGATGCCCCGGCGCTGATGACCGGCACCGGCAAGGATGACGTGCATCTGCTCGTCGTCTGCACCGCCGAGCGCGGCCTGTGCGGCGGCTTCAATTCGCAGATCGCCCGCCTTGCCCGCGACCATATCCGCAAGCTTTTGGCGGACGGCAAGCAGGTCAAGATCATCTGCGTCGGCAAGAAGGGTTTCGACATCCTGCGCCGCGACTATGCGTCGATGATCATCGACCGCGTCGATCTGCGCGAGGTCAAGACACTCGGCTTCGTCAATGCCGATGCGATCGCCAAGAAGGTCATCCACCTCTTCAATGAGGGCGGCTTCGACATCTGCACGCTGTTCTATTCGCAGTTCAAGTCGGTGATCAGCCAAATCCCGACCGCGCAGCAGATCATTCCGGCCGGCGTTGCTTCGGCTCCTGCCGAGGCGACGGATGGCGGCAACGCCGTCTACGAATATGAACCGGAGCCGGGCGAAATCCTCTCCGACCTCATTCCGCGCAACATCTCCGTGCAGGTTTTCCGGGCGCTGCTCGAAAATGTGGCCGGCGAAATGGGCGCCAAGATGAGCGCCATGGACAATGCGACGCGCAACGCCGGCGACATGATCAACAAGCTGTCGATCACCTATAACCGCCAGCGGCAGGCGCAGATCACCAAGGAACTGATCGAAATCATTTCGGGCGCCGAGGCGCTCTAGGCGCGGTTCGCGGGTCATCGACCCGCGATCGGACCGCGTGAGAAACAAAGGACGAAAAAGGGTAAAGACGATGGCGAAAGCAGCGACCCCCCAGAAGGCGACATCCAAGACGGCAGCCCCCAAGGCCGCAGCCGCGAAAACCGCAGCCCCCGTGAAGGCGGCAAAGGCTCCAGCAGCAGCCGCGAAGGCTGCCCCGGCCAAGGCAGCAGCGCCGGCGAAGGCCGCCGCTGCCAAGACATCGGCAGTGGCCAGCAAGGCAACCGGCGTTGCCGGCAAGGTCCGCCAGGTCATCGGCGCCGTTGTCGACGTGCAGTTCGGCGATCACCTGCCGGCGATCCTGAACGCGCTCGAGACGACCAATGTCGGTAACCGACTGGTGCTCGAAGTCGCCCAGCACCTGGGTGAAAACACCGTGCGCTGCATCGCCATGGACTCGACCGAAGGTCTGGTTCGCGGCCAGGAAGTGCGTGACACCGGCGCGCCGATCACCGTGCCGGTCGGCCCGGGCATGCTCGGCCGCATCATCAACGTCATCGGCGAGCCGGTCGACGAAGAAGGCCCGGTCGACGCGACCGAAATGCGCTCCATCCACCAGCCGGCTCCGACCTATGTCGAGCAGTCGACGGAAGCGCAGATCCTGATCACCGGCATTAAGGTGCTCGACCTGCTGGCGCCCTACGCCAAGGGCGGCAAGATCGGCCTGTTCGGCGGCGCCGGCGTCGGCAAGACCGTGCTGATCCAGGAACTGATCAACAACATCGCCAAGGCGCATGGCGGTTACTCGGTGTTCGCTGGCGTCGGCGAGCGCACCCGCGAAGGCAACGATCTCTATCACGAGTTCATCGAATCCGGCGTCAACAAGAAGGGCGGCGGCGAAGGCTCCAAGGCGGCACTCGTCTACGGCCAGATGAACGAGCCGCCGGGCGCGCGCGCCCGCGTCGGCCTGACCGGCCTGACGGTTGCGGAATATTTCCGCGACCAGGGCCAGGACGTGCTGTTCTTCGTCGACAACATCTTCCGCTTCACCCAGGCTGGCTCGGAAGTGTCGGCTCTGCTTGGCCGTATTCCTTCGGCCGTGGGCTATCAGCCGACGCTCGCCACCGACATGGGCGCGCTGCAGGAACGCATCACCACCACCACCAAGGGCTCGATCACGTCCGTGCAGGCCATCTACGTGCCCGCCGACGACTTGACCGATCCGGCGCCGGCGACCTCGTTCGCCCACCTTGACGCGACGACGACGCTCAACCGCGCCATCGCCGAAAAGGGCATCTATCCGGCCGTCGATCCGCTGGATTCGACCTCGCGCATGCTCGACCCGCTGGTCGTCGGCGACGAGCATTATGGCGTCGCGCGCCAGGTGCAGTCGATCCTCCAGCGCTACAAGTCGCTGCAGGACATCATCGCCATCCTGGGCATGGACGAGCTGTCGGAAGAGGACAAGCAAACCGTGGCCCGCGCCCGCAAGATCGAGCGCTTCCTGTCGCAGCCGTTCTTCGTCGCCGAAGTGTTCACCGGCGCGCCGGGCAAGCTGGTCGACCTCGCCGACACCATCAAGGGCTTCAAGGGCCTCTGCAACGGCGACTACGATCACCTTCCGGAAGCTGCCTTCTACATGGTCGGCGGCATCGAGGAAGCGGTCGAGAAGGCACAGCGCCTCGCGGCTGAAGCGGCTTAATTTAGGGAATAGGGAGTAGTCAGTAGTGAGTGGGGAATAGCAGCTGCGTAATGTGGACCGGTTAGGGCCACTTACTACTGCCTAGTTCCTATTCCCTACTCACTAAATTGATCATGCCTGAAGCTTTCAAGTTCGAACTGGTCTCGCCGGAGCGTCTGCTCGTTTCCGAGCAGGTCGAATCCGTCGTCATTCCCGGCGCCGAAGGCGAGATGACCGTCATGGCGCATCACGCTCCGGTCATGACCACGATCAAGCCGGGCGTCGTCACGGTGAAGACCGCGGCGGGCGGCGAAGAGCGCTATGTGGTGTTCGGCGGCTTCGCCGACATCGTTCCGGCCGGCTGCACGCTGCTGGCGGAATCGGCTGTCGCGGTGAAGGATGTCGACCGCGCCGATCTCGCGCGCCGCATCCAGGAAGCCAAGGAAGACGCCACTGATGCCAAGGACGACGAGGCTCGCAGCAAGGCGGAACAGTTCCTTAGCCAGCTCACCACGCTGGAAGGCGCCATCCTGCCGGCGTAAGGCCTGAGCGCAGACTCTGGAATTCATGCCATTGGTAGCGCGCAGGACGGGCGTTCTGTCGCGATCCTTCGCGCCTAGGGGCGCTGTCCCGCCGACATCATAACCGCGAGGCCGTAGCTCAGGCCTGCTCGCTCTGTATGCCGAGCGCGGCGAAGGCCAGAACCGGACCATCGCGCCGCAGGTGGACGAGATGGACAGCCACGAGTTCGATCAACGTCTGCCGCTCGGCATGATCCCCAGCGAAGCCGGCCAGGTCGAACACCGCGGTCACGGTTTCGTTGGCCGGCAGCTGCTCGCTCAAAAGTGCCGTCAGCGCCGCGTCGAGCGGATCGGTGAAATGTCCCGCCGGCAAGGTTTTTCCTCGCGCGGCGCAAGCGGCGATCCAGGCAGCCACCACCAGGGTTAGATGGACCAATTCAGTACCGGCTTCGAGGCATTCGATGGCGGAGGCGACGATGCGCTGCGGCAGTTTCTGGCTGCCGTCATTGGCGATCTGCGCCGTGCGATGGGCAAGTGCAGTGTTGGAAAAACGCTCCGCGAGCTCCGCAGTATAGGCGCTCGTGTCCAATCCGGCATCCTCGGGCAGGGTCGGGATGGCTTCGGCCCACAATGCATCAACGAATTGCCGGATCGCCGGGTCGGCGAAGGCGCGGTCGACGGTGGCATGACCGCTGAGCAGGCCAAGATAGGCGATGGCCGAATGCGAGCCGTTGAGCAGCCTGAGCTTCATGTCCTCGAACGGGCCGACATCGCGAACCATGGTGACGCCGAATTGTTCCCACGCGGGCCGGCCAGTCGGGAACTTATCTTCGACCACCCACTGACAAAACGGCTCGGTCATCACGGGCCAGGCATCCTCGACGCCGAGTTCTTCAGCGATCCGCACCCGATCGGCGTCAGTGGTTGCGGGCACGATGCGATCGACCATGCTGGAGGGAAACGCGACTTGTTGTGCGATGTGGTCGGCAATTCCGACATCGCTCGATTGCGCGAGCCCGGCATCTCGCAACTGGGCGAATTCGACCAACAGCCGGTGCAGCGTGGCGCCGTTGGCCGGCAAATTGTCGCAACACAGGACAGTGAAGGGCGGCGTGCCGGCGGCGCGTCGCCGGGCAAGCGCCTCGGTCAGAAAACCATGCGCTGTCTTCGGCATCCGGGGATTGGCCAGATCATGGGCGATATCGGGATGTGCGGCGTCCAATCCGCCGCCTGCCGCCCTCAGATAGGCCTTTTCAGTGATCGTCAGCGTGACGATGCGGGTGCGCGGATCGGTCAGCGCGACCAGCACCGCCCTGGGATCCTCCGGCGCCACCAGCATCACACCGATCGAACCGATGACCTGAAGCCTTTCGGTTCCACTGCTTCTGATCGCCAGCGTGTAGAGCCCGTCCTGCGGCGTGAGAGCGTCGCGCGTGTCGGTGCTGCGCAGCGAAACGCCTGTTATGCCCCAATCCGCGTCGCCTGCCGCCAGGCAATCGTCGACATAGGCTGCCTGATGGGCGCGGTGGAAGGCGCCGACACCAAGGTGCACGATGCCCGGGACGACGCGGCTGCGATCATACGCAGGTGTCGCGATCGAAGCCGGCAGCGCGCGCACCGTCTTCGTGGAAAGGCGTTCGGTCGTCGTGGTGCGACTGGTCTGGTCGGATGACATGAGTGGCCTCGGCAGGGATCGGCAAAGCGGCGTAACATTCGATTTCCTGCCACACAATGGGTCGAAAAGTCATCATACAACAATCGGATTTTTGTATGTTGACATTATTTCTTGCCGCCCCTACCGATAGTGGCCTTGGGAGGATGACCGTGACACTGACCCATGCGGATCTGCTGTTTCCCGCCGAGGCGCATTCGCGCGCGATTGCCCGTGATCTCTATGCCGGGATCAAGGACCTGCCCCTTGTCAGCCCGCATGGCCACACCGATCCGCGCTGGTATGCGCTGAACGAGCCATTCCCGGATCCGGCGCAACTGCTCATCGTCCCGGATCACTACATCTTCCGCATGCTGTTCAGCCAGGGCGTCCGCCTCGAGGATCTCGGCGTCGCGACGCTGGACGGCGCGCCTGTCGAAACCGACGGCCGGACGATCTGGCGGCGCTTTGCCGAGCACTATTATCTGTTTCGGGGCACACCGACCCGGCTGTGGTTCGACCACGTACTTGCCGATCTGTTCGGCATCGACGAACCGCTGACCGCCGCGACGGCCGACCGCCACTACGACACGATTGCAACGCTGCTGCAGTGGGAGAATTTTCGCCCGCGCGCGCTGTTCGAGCGTTTCAACATCGAGGTCATCGCGACCACGGAAGGCGCGCTCGACGATCTCAAATGGCACCAGATGATCCGCGACAGCGGCTGGCAGGGCCGTGTGGTCACCGCCTACCGGCCGGATGCCGTCGTCGATCCTGATTTCGAGGGGTTTTCACCCAATCTCGATCGGCTCGGCGAGATCACCGGCTGCGACACCGGCAGCTGGGCCGGATATCTCGACGCGCATCGCCAGCGGCGCGCCTTCTTCAAAAGCTTCGGCGCGACTTCGTCAGATCATGGCCATCCGACGGCCGAGACCGCCAATCTTTCGGATGCGGCGGCGCAAGAGCTGTTCAATCGGGTTCGCCGTGGTTCCGACGATGAGCGCGAGCGAAAACTGTTCCGCGCCCAGATGCTGACCGAGATGGCCAAGATGAGCCTCGACGATGGGCTGGTCCTGCAGATCCATCCCGGCTCCTGGCGCAACCATTCGCCCGCAATCTTCCAAAAATTCGGCCGCGACAAGGGCTTCGATATCCCGACCCGGACCGACTATGTGACGGCGCTGAAGCCGCTGCTCGACTGCGTCGGGCTGGAGCGCGACCTCACCGTCATCCTCTTCACGCTCGACGAAACCAGCTATGCGCGCGAGCTGGCTCCGCTGGCCGGCGTCTACCCGGCGCTGAAGCTCGGGCCGGCCTGGTGGTTCCACGACAGCCCGGAAGGCATGCAGCGGTTCCGCGAGATGACCACCGAGACGGCCGGCTTCTACAACACCGTCGGCTTCAATGACGATACCCGCGCCTTTCCATCGATCCCGGCACGTCACGATGTGGCGCGGCGGGTCGACTGCGCGTTCCTGGCGCGTCTCGTCGCCGAGCACAGGCTGCGCGAGGACGAGGCGCATGAGCTGGCGCGGGAACTGACCTATACGCTGGCGAAAAAGGCGTATCGGCTCTGAAGGGGCAACTCGCCCGCAATGCAAAGGGAGGAAACCATGTTGCATTTTTCAAGACTGACGGGAGCTGCGCTGCTCGCCGCCGCACTGATGGCCGGAACGGCAAGTGCCCAGACGGTTCTGCGCTCGTCCGACACCCACCCGGACGGCTATCCGACGGTCGAGGCAGTCAAATATTTCGGCGAGCTTGTAAAGGAGCGTACGGCCGGCCGCTATGCGGTCGAGCTCTATCATTCCGCGCAGCTAGGCGAAGAAAAGGACACGATCGAGCAGGTTCGCACCGGCGTGATCGACCTCAACCGCATCTCGATGGCGCCGTTCAACGGGCTCATTCCCGAAACCACTGTGCCCTCGCTGCCCTACATCTTCCGCTCGGAAGACCATATGCACAAGGTCATGGACGGGGCGGTCGGCGACCAGATCGCGGCGGCGTTCGAACAGGTCGGGCTGGTGCTGCTCGCCTTTTATGACAGTGGCGCGCGCTCCTTCTACAATTCGAAGAAACCGATCAACTCATTAGCCGATCTGGCCGGCATGAAGTTCCGCGTCATCCAGTCCGACATCTTCGTCGACATGGTGGCGGCACTCGGCGCCAACGCGACGCCGATGCCGTATGGCGAGGTGTATTCGGCGATCGAGACCGGGGTCATTGACGGCGCGGAAAACAATTTTCCGAGCTACGACACCGCCAAGCATGCGGAAGTCGCCAAGTTCTATTCGCTCGACGAGCACACTATGGTGCCGGAAGCCTTCGTCATGGCGAAGTCGAGCTGGGACAAGCTGACGCCAGAGGATCAGGCGATCTTCAAGGCGGCCGCCAAGGAGAGCGTCGCCAGGCAGCGCGAGCTGTGGACCGCCAAGGTCAAGGAATCGCGCGCCAAAGTCGAAGCGGCCGGTTCGCAGATCACGACGCCGGACAAGCAGCCCTTCATCGACGCCATGGGTCCGGTCTACGAGAAGCACGTCAAGGACGACAAGCTGAAGGCCATGGTCGAAGCCATTAAGGCCGTGCAGTGATCAAGCGGCGGCGCGGGCATTCCGCGCCGCCATCCCCCTTGCGGAGAGAACCGGTGACCTCCAGCCCAGAACATAGACTGCCCCTGTCCGGCGTCGCGCGCATGATGTCGCGCGTCAGCACAGCGGCGCTATGGGTCGCAGGCATCGGGCTGGTGCTGATGACCGCCTTCGTCGCCTGGCAGGTGTTCGGTCGTTATGTCCTGAACCGCTCGCCAAGCTGGACCGAGCAGGGCTCGGTGATGCTGATGAGCTGGTTCATTTTCCTCGGCGCTGCCGTCGGGGTGCGCGAGAACTATCACCTCGGCTTCGACGTCCTGCTCTACGTGCTGCCCAAAGGCGGCAAGCGTTGGCTGCGGATGATCTCGGACCTCGTCGCGCTCGCCTTCGGCATCGGTATGATCTGGTATGGCAGCCAACTGGTCGCATTGACCTGGGGCGCTACCTTGCCGTCGCTCGGCATATCGGGGGGCTGGGACTACGTCCCGCTGGTCGCGGGAGGCGTGCTCGTCGCGCTCTTCACGCTGGAGCGCATCGTGCTTCGTCTCTCCGGTGCGCCGATCGACGATGTGCTCGATGAACTGCCGCCGGCGGAAGTCGCAACCGAACTCGACACGGCGAACGTGAAGGTCTGACGCCATGGAACTCTGGATCCTCTTCGGCGTCTTCACCCTTCTGATGCTTATAGGCACGCCGATCGCTTTCTGCCTCGGCGTCGCAAGCTTTGCCACCGTCCTCTACATGGGCCTGCCGCCGCTCATCGTGTTCCAGCGCCTGAATTCCGGCATGAGCGTCTTTTCGCTGCTGGCCATTCCCTTCTTCATCTATGCCGGCGACTTGATGGTGCGCGGCGGCATCGCCAGCAAGATCGTTGCCTTCGCCGGCTCGCTCGTTGGCCATTTGCGCGGCGGCCTCGGGCAGGTCAACATTGCGACCGCTACACTGTTCGGCGGCATTTCGGGCTCCGCGGTGGCCGAGGCAGCGGCGGTCGGCGGCTTGATGATCCCGCAGATGAAGGCGCGTGGATATGGAGCGGATTACGCAGTCAACGTCACGTCGATGGCGGCGCTGATCGCGCTGCTCCTGCCGCCGTCGCACAACATGATCATCTACTCGATCTCGGCAGGTGGAAAGATCTCCATCGCCGACCTGTTCACGGCCGGCATCATTCCGGGCCTGCTGTTGGCCCTGTCGCTGATGATCACCGCCTATTTCGTGGCGCGCTCCCGCGGCTATCCGACCGAGCCGTTTCCGGGCTTCACCGCCGTCGCGCATCTCTTCGCTGTCGCGGTGCCCGGCCTGCTGCTGATCGCGATCATCTTCGGTGGCGTACGATCGGGCGTTTTCACGGCGACCGAGAGTTCCTGCGTCGCGGTCATCTATGCGTTGCTCGTTACTGTCTTCGTTTACCGGCAGATGACTTGGGAAGGTTTCGTTCATGCTACCCATGGTGCCGTGCGCACCACGGCCATGGTGCTGCTCATCATCGGCATGGCGGCGGCGTTCTCGTGGTTGATGGCCTTCCTGAAAGTGCCGGCAGCGCTCATAGCCTCCATGAACGCGATCTCGGAGGATCCGCTGGTCGTGCTTCTCCTGCTCAACGTCTTGATGCTGTTCCTCGGCACCTTCATGGATATGGGGCCGACGATTATCATCTGCACGCCGATCTTCCTGCCCGTGGCGCAAGCCTACGGCGTCGACCCGGTGCATTTTGGCGTCATCATGATCCTCAACTTCGGCATCGGGCTGAATACGCCGCCGGTGGGCGCTGTGCAGTTCGTGGCGTGCGCAGTGGGCAAGATATCCGTCTGGGAAGCGATGCGCTCGATCTGGCCGTTCTATGGGGCCGGGCTCGTGGTACTGGGGCTCGTCACTTACATTCCGGCCATTTCGCTCTGGTTGCCGAGCGTGTTCAAATAGGGGGCGACATGGCATCGGACACCGCAACCGACCTCAGGGTCGAGAGAAAACCCAAGCTGTCGGAGACCGTCGTCGCGGCGATCCGCAAGCAGCTGCAGGCGGGCGAGATCCTGCCCGGCCATAAATTGCCGACCGAAGGCCAACTGACCGAAACCTTCGGCGTCAGCCGCACCGTCATCCGCGAGGCGCTGGCCAAGCTTGCCGCCGACGGGCTGGTCGAACCGCGCCAGGGCGCCGGCGTCTTCGTCACAGAGCACATCTCGACAATGTTCGGCGCGCTGGCCGCCGACATGGGCAGCAAGGATTCGATCGCACTCAACGTGCTCGAAGTGCGGCTGGCGATCGAGATCGAATCGGCCGGGCTCGCCGCCATCCGTCGCAACGCCGCGCAGGAGGCGGCGATCCAGGAAGCCTTCTTCGAATTCGAGCGGCTGCTGCTTGCCAGCGAGCCGACCGGTCCGGCCGACCTCGCCTTCCATCGCGCCATCGCCAGCGCAACCAGCAACCCCTTCTATGTCGAGATGCTCGACGTGCTCGGCCGGCGCGCCATCCCGTGCGACGTGACTTCGCCCTGGTCGACCGAACTGGCGCAATCCGACAGCTATCAGCGCGGGCTCCAGCGCGAGCATCTGGTGATCCTCAACGCCATTACCTCTGGCGATGCCGAGGCCGCGCGCGAGGCGATGCGCGCGCACCTCACCGCCAGCCAGCAGCGTTACCGCGAGCGGCTGCATGCACGTCAGGCTTTTTATTCCAGTTCGGTCAAGGCCGCCGCCGGCAAATGACCCGTTTCAAGTCAGGACCGACAATGAACCAGAGCCATACCGACTACACCTCGCGATTTGCCATTGACCCGGCTGCCGCCGCGGCAATGGGCACCGATGAGCTGCGTCACAACTTCCACATTGACGGCCTGTTCCAGCCTGGCCGCATCAGCCTGACCTACACTCACTACGACCGCATGATCGTCGGCGGCGCCGTGCCGACTGGCGCACCGCTTCAACTGGAAGCGATCAAGCCGACCGGCACCAAGAACTTCCTCGACCGTCGCGAGCTGATCGCCGTCAACATCGGCGGCACGGGCGTCATCACGGCCGGCGGCCAGTCCTTCGAATTGCAGGCGCGCGACATGCTCTATCTCGGCATGGGCACCACCGACGTGTCCTTCGCCTCGGTGGACAAGACCGCGCCGGCTAAATTCTATCTGCTCAGCGCGCCTGCGCATCAGGCCTGGCCCAGCCGGCTGATCCGCATCGGCGACGCCAAGCGCCTCGATCTCGGCAGCAAGGACACCTGCAACGAGCGTTCGATCTTCCAGTTCATCCATGCCGAGGGCGTGAAGACCTGCCAGCTGGTGGTCGGCATGACTCAGTTGGCTCCAGGATCGGTGTGGAACACCATGCCATGCCATGTGCATGACCGGCGCATGGAGGCCTATCTCTATTTCGACCTGGCCGAGACGGCGCGCGTCTTCCATTTCATGGGCGAGCCTGACGAGACGCGCCATATCGTCATGAGCAATGAGGAGGCGGTGCTGTCGCCGGGATGGTCGATCCACTCCGGTGCCGGCACTTCCAATTATGCTTTCATCTGGGCGATGGCCGGCGACAATGTCGACTATACCGATGTCGACCCGGTGGCGTTGGGGGATCTGCGGTGAGCGACCCCTTCAGCCTTACCGGAAAACGTATCCTGGTCACCGGCGCCAACACTGGCATCGGCCAAGGCATCGCCGTGTGCGTCGCACGCGCCGGGGGCGCGGTGGTCGGCGTCGGCCGCTCGTCGATGGACGATACGGCAGACAAGATTGCGGCGGTGGGCGGGCAATTCGAAGCGGTGAGCGCCGACCTTGCCGACACTTCGGCCGCCGGCCTGTTGCTCGACCGGATCTGGGACGAAAGCGGTCCGCTCGACGGGCTGGTCAACAATGCCGGCATCATCCGCCGCGCCGATGCCGTCGATCTCAGAGAGGCCGATTGGGACGACGTCATGGACGTCAACCTGAAGACGGTTTTCTTGCTCTGCCAAAGCTTTGCAAGGCGTGCCTTGGCCGCTGAGCGGAAAGGCAAGATCGTCAACATCGCCTCGGTGCTGGGCTTTCAGGGCGGCATCCGTGTCGCGTCTTACACGGCCTCGAAGCATGGCGTGCTCGGCATCACCCGGCTGCTCGCCTGCGAATGGGCGCAAAAAGGCATCAACGTCAACGCCATCGCGCCGGGCTATATCGAGACCAACAACACGCAGGCGCTGCGCGCCGATCCCGACCGCAGCGCCGCCATCCTGGCGCGGATCCCGGCCGGTCGCTGGGGGGAAGCGGGCGACATTGGCGATGCCGCCGTGTTCCTGCTGGCGCCGGCGTCGAACTACATGCATGGAGCGGTGGTGCCTGTGGATGGCGGCTGGCTTGCGCGATGAGGAGACGACGATGACCACAAAGATTTTCGCGCATGCCGGCGAGGGCGCCTGGACGCCGACCCCGGACGGCAACAGGCGACGCGTTCTCCTGCATACCGACGAGTTGATGCTGGTCGAATTCGGCTTCGACAAGGGTGGCGTCGGCGCCCTGCATTCGCACCCACACGTCCAGGCTAGCTATGTCGCCGAGGGCCGCTTCGAGGTGACCATCGACGGTAGGACCGAAACCATCGAGACCGGCGGCAGCTTCATTGTGCCGTCCGGTCTGGTGCACGGCGTCAAGGCGCTGGAAGCAGGGCGGCTGGTCGACAGCTTCACGCCGCACCGGGCCGATTTCCTCGGCTAGCCAGGGAAGACCCGCACCTCAAAAGAGGCGCGGGTTGTTGCCTGGGCGCTTGTGGCGCCGCGGTACTCAAGACATCACCGCAGGATGCGAACCTGCCGCATGATGGTGAACATAGGCTTAACGCGCCGGGTGTTCGTGATGGCCGGGTATCTGCGTTCGGTCAGGTGATGTGCCGGAGCAGGCTGAAAAGCCGTTCGAACGTCTTGCCGTAGGGCGGGCGCAGCAGGCTTCCCGCGCTCAGCCGCGACTGGGTGAAAACCGGTTTCTCCTTGCTGAAGGTCCGAAATCCCCATTCGCCGTGATAGGCGCCCATGCCGCTGGCGCCGACCCCGCCGAAGGGCTGGTTTTCCTGTACCAGATGCAGCATGCAGTCGTTGATGGTGACGCCGCCGGCTATTGTCTCGTGCAGGATGCGTTGACGGTTGCCGCTGTCGCGGCCGAACCAGTAGAGCGCCAGCGGGCGGTCCGCCCCATTCACATGCGCGATTGCCTCGTCGATCCCGGTATATTCTACGATGGGCAGCACCGGCCCAAAAATCTCTTCGCGCATCAGCCGCAGGTGCGCGCCGGCATTGCGGACCAGGGTCGGCAGCAATTTCCGGCTGGTACCGCCAAGCTCCTCACTGGCCGGGTTGATTTCGGTGACATCGGCGCCGGCGTCACGCGCTTCAGTGATCATGTCGCGCAGGCGCTGGTGGTGCCGATCGCTGATGATGGCGGTATAATCGGGGTTGTCGCGCAGGGTCGGGTAGAGCTTCGCGATCGCAGTTGCGAGCTTCGCGGCGACCGCGTCTGCTCGCCCCTTCGGGACCAGAAGATAATCCGGCGCGATGCAGGTCTGCCCGGCATTCAACAGCTTGCCGTAGGCAATGCTGGATACTGCCGCGTCGAGGTCGCATGACGGATCGAAGATTGCCGGCGACTTGCCGCCGAGTTCGAGCGTGACCGGGGTCAGGTTGGCTGCCGCGGCTATCGCGACCTGGCGTCCGACCGCGGTCGAGCCGGTGAACAGCAAATGATCGAAAGGCATCGACACGAAGGCCTTTCCCATCTCCGCGTCGCCGCTGATGACGCTGAGCTCATCGGGTGCGAAATGCTCGGCAACGAGTTTGGCCAGCAGCGTTGAAAATGTCGGCGTCAGTTCGGAAGGTTTTATGAGTACGCGGTTGCCGGCGGCAAGGGCCGCGGTGACCGGCGCGACAGCGAGCTGGAAAGGATAATTCCAGGGCGACACGATGCCGACGACACCCAGTGGCTGCGGAAGGAGGCGATTTCTGCCCGGCAGGAACGGCATAGTGGTGGCGACGCGGCGTTCGCGCATCCAGCCCCTGAGGTGCGACAGCGCGTGGCGGATACCGGCGCGCACGACGAACAGTTCCGCAAGACGCGTCTCATGCGCGGAACGGCCGCCAAAGTCGGTGTCGATGGCGGTGCAGATGTCGGCTTCATGCCGCTCGGTCAACGCCAACAGGCGTTTCAGGCGATCCTTGCGGATGCCAAAGTTGGGGAAAGGCTGCGCCTCGAAGGCAGCACGCTGCAACCGAAACCGCTCGCCGAGAGCATCCTGAATGGCCTGCAGCATCGCGCCCTCCCTGACTTGTCGGGCCGAGCTTACATCGTGGTGCGTGGCGGAATCCAGCGGGGGTGCAGGTCTCGCAAGGGAAGGTGCTGCGGCGAGCCTTGGATCAATCGGTCAGCTTCCGCGTTCGCGCCGCAGGCTTTCCTTGTGCCGGCTTGTTCTGGTTGTGGTCCGGTGTCAGCTGCGCTAAGGCAAGGTGCCCATGCGGAGAGTCGTTTTGACCGGTTTCCACATCCTCTCCAATCCACGAAATTGCAGCCCGGTGTCTGCCTGATGCAGGCATCGGCGATGAGCATCTTGGCCGTGGCCCGCAGGCGGCGCGTTTCGTCCCGGGTGGCCCTGATGCAAGATCGGGTTACCGCATTGCGCCAGCGGAATTGCGGATGAAGGGCGCGCGCAGGCTTGAGGCTGCGTTTGGAGCGGCCGCGCGAAGGGTTATGCGGGAGTTTCTGCGATTCGTGCCGCTGTCTCTGAAACAGCGCATGCAAAGACGCACATACGCACGCGCAACGCCCGCCAACAGAATTTTCATTTCGGGCTGCGCGCGCAGCGGGACGACGCTGACACAGCGGCTGATGAGGTGTTTCGGGGATATTTTCGTCCATCCGCCCGAAGCGCGATACACAATGCTGGACATGCTGGATCGGCCGGAATCGAACCTCGTCGTCAAGCGCGATGCGCGCGGTTTTGCGCATCTGGCGAAGCTACCTCCCTCCATCGGCTTGATCTATTGTGTGCGCCATCCATTCGACACGCTGACAAGTTCGCATCCGCAAACACGCCACGAGCGTCGGTTCCACGTCACGCCGCATCGCTGGCTGGCCGAATACGACGCGCTGACCCGGCTGAAGAAGGCACAACCGCACCGGCAGATACTCTTTGTCCGCTACGAAGACATGATCGGCGCGCCCGATGCGCAGCAGGACAGAATCGCGCAGTCGTTCGGACTGACACCGCGCATTCGTTTCAGCGAGGATCCGGACAATCCGATCCGGGTGGCTTCGTTGAGAAAATGGGAACGGAATGAAGAATTCAGGACCTATCTCGGCGGTCTGCCCCCGGCATTTCTCGTCGGCGTCCGGCGTTTCTGCGCCGAGTTCGGCTATGACATGCCAATAAGCACGCCGACCGTGGACGCGCGGTGATGCAGGCACCGGCGGCCGTCGCGACAGAAGAGCGAGATCCCAAGCGGCGCGTCCTGAAGGACGTGTTCGGCTTTGATGATTTTCGCCCCGGCCAGGCCGATGTCATGGATGCGCTGCTGGCCGGGCGGCATGTGCTGGCCGTCATGCCGACAGGTGCGGGCAAATCGCTCTGCTACCAAGTGCCGGCACTGGTCCTGGGTGGGCTCACCATTGTCGTTTCGCCGCTGGTGGCGCTGATGCAGGATCAGGTCGCCGCCTTGCGGCTTGCCGGCGTGGCGGCCGACACGATCAATTCCTCGATCGACCGCGATGCCAATATCGCCGCATGGCGTCGCGTCGCCTCGGGCCAGACGCGCCTGCTCTATCTCGCGCCGGAGCGGCTGATGACCGAGCGCATGCTCGACGCGCTGGCCAGGCTCGATGTCAGCCTGATCGCCGTCGACGAGGCGCATTGCATCTCGCAATGGGGGCCGGCGTTCCGGCGCGAATACGAGGACCTGTCGCGTCTGCGCGGCATCTTTCCCAACGTGCCGATCATCGCGCTGACGGCAACGGCGGACGAAGGCACGCGCACCGACATCGAATCCCGGCTGTTTGCCGAGCGCGTCGAGACCCTGGTGCTGGGCTTCGACCGGCCGAACATCAAGCTTGCCATCGAGGCCAAGCAGGACAGCAAGCGACAGCTGCTGCGCTTCGTCGAGCGTCATCCCGGCCGCAGCGGCATCGTCTACTGCCTGTCGCGCAAGAAGACGGAAGAAATGGCGGCCTTCCTCGAGAAGAACGGCGTCACCGCGCTCGCCTATCATGCTGGCATGAGCAAGGAGGCGCGTGATGCGAATCAAAACGCTTTCATGACCTTGTCCGGCGTCGTCATGGTGGCGACCATCGCCTTCGGCATGGGCATCGACAAGCCTGATGTGGCCTATGTCTTCCACACCGACATGCCGGGCAGCCTCGAGGCCTACTACCAGGAAATCGGCCGCGCCGGCCGCGACGGGCGGGATGCGGAAGCGCATATGCTGTTCGGCCTTGGCGATATCCGCATGCGCAGGCTTTTTATCGACGATGAGGACGCTGCGGTGGAGCACAAACGGCGCTCGCATCGCCGGCTCGATACGCTGATCGGCTATTGCGAGACGGCGCAGTGCCGCCGCCAGGTGCTGCTTGGCTATTTCGGGGAAGAGGCTCAGCCTTGCGGCAATTGCGACACCTGCCTCGACCAGGCACCGCGCGCGGATGGCGGAGACGAGGCGCGGATCATCCTGTCGGCGATCGCCCAGAGTGGCGAACGCTTCGGTGCCGGCCATGTCATCGACATTCTGCTCGGCCATGAAACCGAGAAGGTGCTGGCCAGGAACCACCAGAGACTTGCCAGCTTCGGCAGCGGGCTGGCGCACAAGAAGGATTTTTGGCTGTCGCTGATCCGGCAACTCGTCGCCGGCGGGTTCCTGATCCCGGATCCGGCCGGCCATGGCGGGCTCGCCATCGCCGAAAAGGGCCAGGCGCTTGGCCGTGGCGAGGTGCCGTTCCATTATCGTGTCGAGGTGCGCAGCCGCGCCTTGCGCGGCAAGACGCGCTCCGGGCAGGATTTCGGGCAATCGGATGTGGACACCGGGCTGCTGGCCGCGCTGAAGACCTTGCGACTGCGGCTCGCCAAGGAGCGCCAGGTGCCGGCCTATGTGGTGTTTTCCGATCGCACCCTGATCGACATGGCAGAGCGCCGCCCAAACGACCTCGACGCCTTCGCTGAAGTGAATGGGGTTGGGGCGGCAAAGCTGAAGGAGTTTGGTGAGGTTTTTCTGAGCGCGATTGCGGATGCTCTGAATCTACGCGAAGGGGCTACCTAACAAGATACTATCGGCGGCGCATTCGAGCGAGTCTGGCTTTCGCAATGATGGCAGACAAACTTACCGTCAGGTCGATACTTCCTGTTTCATCGATGCACTGTTTAATTAGCCTTCCCAGCGTGGCGTCGTCAAAACCTGACGCGATTACCATGTCGGTCGCCTCATCGATGCCAGGGAAACCTTTGCTCGGCGCGGAAGTGCTGGCGCTCAAAAGGCGCCCCCGGCTATCCGGAGCGTTTCTATGGTCGAAAGTAAAACTATCCTGCCGCGTGTCCATGTCGCTGCGAGCGGCAGGACGGGTGCTCATGCGTGACTGGCCAGGCATTTGATCTCCTCCTACCAAAGTAGTGTTCTCTACACGCCGCTTTGCGAGAATGGTCTGGCCAAACGGTAGTTCGAACCATTGCCAGACCGCGTTTCCAGCCTGATATTCGCGGCTGCGTGGGGTCAGTGGGCCTAATCCTACAAGCGCCAAACCGCCATTATAGCGCACCACTGCGTCGGACTGGCTAGCTGGCGGTTCCCACAAGGAAACGTCCGGGTACAAGAAAGTACTTTGATCCTGCCCCAGCCTGATACGCGCCAACCTTCGGGCTTCCTTTTCGAGATAGCCGCGATCCTGGATTTCCCACGCTGGCGGCCGATCTGTTACAGCCCCCATCAGTGCGCCGGCCATAGTGGCGATCGTATCGGTGTCACTTTCCAACTCGTTCGCGGATACGGCAAGGGCGTCTTCAACGGGGCGATCTGCATAGAGCGCCGAGAGAGCGAGAGCGGCTAGAGCGGTCTTGAAGCCGGACCCCCTGAATTTATCGGACAGGCAGCCGATCCGATCAAGAAGCATGGGGTAGGCTTGGGCAGTTCGACTGGCAGCGATATCGTCGGCGATCCGCATATCCGCCAGAGCATCCTTTTGAAAATCCCTGATGGCAATTGGAAACGACTTGTTGGCTTCTCGTTCCCATGAGGGAAGCCAGAACTGGCCCAGCTCCGCGTCTTGCTCGACAATCCCAGAAAGATCGTCGAGAAGCGATATTAAGTCTCGAGCGCGTTTTATGGACGGGACAGAGCGCGATGCAAGGGTGTCCCAAAGGCACAGAGCATGAAACACAGCACCACAAAAACCATGCGGGTGCCCATGGGTCACGATGGCGTCACGAAAAACCTGTCGGATCATTTCAGGCTGTGCGCCTGCGGCTCCCCACACATGCGGCTGGATACGCATCGCGGCCCCGTTGCCGCCTCCGTTGGTATATGATTGCCGTTCGCTTCTAAAGAAGTTCGAGAACCAGTTTATACCTCTCTTCGACAGGTTCGCTGCAGCCGCCTTCGAGCCAAGTCCGGCACCCAAACTATAGCCCTGCCAAGCTGTCACTTCGATCTTGGCGAACGTCTCGACATCGAATGTCCCATTTCCCCTAATCGAACGTGACACGCTAAGCCGTAGTTGCGTATCGTCGGAGTAGGTTCCCGCAGGCAAATCAACCCGTACGCCTCCACGTCCCCCGATCGTCCGTTGCCATGCTACTGGCGCAGTCACGTGCTTTTTCCCTGTCCGATAGCGGACCCCCTCCTGGCCGCGCGACAGCTCCGTAATCCAGCCAAGCGCATCGCCGGCCGCTGCCCAGAGCGAAGAATTTATGATTGCCCGCTCATATTCGTCGTTGCGATAGGAGGCTTGCAGATTTGCTTCTTTGACCATGTTTAATTCAGCCTTCCAACGAACTTCTGTTGGCCAACAACGACCTTCACGTCATCGTAGCCGTAATCGGAAAGCCATCCTACAACCGTGTCATGGTGCTCGCCTTCTTCCACATATACCGTGCGCAGATGGTCAAGGCTAAGCTTCTCCGGATAAAGGACCTCGGCCTGCTCACAGGTCGGCAAATGGCTCGGCCGACTTCCCCGCCAGGCACTCCAAGGACGACCATTAATGCCCGATCGCTTGCGTGCGATTTTCTGCGCGAACAGAGCATCGAAACCAGCGGGGCCTTGGGCGCGAGCGCAGCTGTCATAGCCGTTGTTCGTCGTCGCGAACCACACGCCCTGGTGGGCTATGATCTCCGGATCAAAGGATAGAATGCACCACCAGATATCTTTTGGGTGCCACCTCCGAGAAGCGTCTAGGAAGCGACGATTTATCTCAGATATCGTTAGATTAACGAAGCGAAGCCAATCTTGCGACTTATCGAAGAGGGCTGATTCCTCTGGCCTAACCGCAGCGTTGAGCTGCAGAACGTGACGTAGGTAATCGTCTTTGTTGAGCAGTGGCCTCGACAATAAGTGTTTGCTGTGGAGGCTACCGAGCAGCCCGCGGTTTGTCGTAAAATGGATTACTTCTGAAATTTCACGTTCCGAGACACGTTGAGCGAGCGTCACAGGCGGATCTCCTCGAAAGTTCCTCGTCGGAAGAATTCCGTTAGACGCGATTGCTCGCCTGGTTTGTAGCCAACGACGACCCGCTTTCTTGCACGAGCAACCGCGACGGCGAGAAGCCTTCGCAGAACGCGAACTTGGTCGCTTGTCTCTTCGTCTCCGTAGGCTGTGTTCTCTTGGTTGAAGCCGAGGATGATCACGTGGTCGAATTCAAGTCCCTTCGCCGAATGAAAGGTGCAGATGGCGACGTTCTCCGGTCCTGTCGGCCAGTCTGGCCTGCGCTGCATGTCGACGAAGCCAATTTGCGCGCCAGTCAATTCTTGTTTGATTGTATCAAACCATTGCCCCCCCTGCGGTTTGAGAAATGCGACAGACTCGTTCTGAAGGTCGACGTTTCTCCGAATGTAGTCGATCGCCCATGAAATCTGCTGTGAGTATTTTCCGGCAATAACCTGCGGGAGAGGACCATTCGTTGTCGCAGCTGAGAGGTCGGGAAGGACACCGTCGCTGTCAATGGACAGACCCTGTAATAACCCGGCCGCGAAGGCCGCGATTTGCTTGGTGTTTCGATGGTTCTCTTGCAACCGATGCGAACGGTTAGGAGCTATCGTCACTCCCGCCTCCGTCCATGTGAAGCCACGGGCGTAGATTCTTTGTGCGGTATCGATCACAAATGTCACGGCATGATCGCGAGCTAAATGATGATTGATTGCGCGTATCTCATTTGCCGAGAAATCCTGGCTCTCGTCGATGATTGCGACATCGTATTCCAGGCTAGGAATTTCGCGCCGCATCTTGAGGGCGAGAGCATTCCAGTCGAGCCATTTGTTTCGCGTCAATAGCGCGAGATAGGGGTATACGACTTCGTCAAGTATTCGACGACGCAGCGCTCCATCCACCCTAGGAAGGGTCCCGCGCCCGCTTCGCTCGCGGGTCACATACTCCTCGAGGTCCTCGGGCTCGAACCTGCCAAGCAGATAGTCAACTTCCTGAGTGACATACGCGGTATCTAAACCTTGGAATGCCCGTGCGAGGCGCGCGAGCTGCGCCTTTGCAAGACTCTCATGGACTGCCGGATCATCTAGCTTGTCCAATGCCCATTTGGCGAAAGTGCGAATTTCAATGTCGTGCAGTTTCCCTTTCAACTGCGCTTTCGCGAGCGCACGGACATATCCGGCAAGAGTTCGATTAAACGTCAGTAGCAGAATGCGAACAGGGGCATCATCGTCCAATCGATCCTTTCGAGCTCGCATCATGCTCGCAAGCGACGACAGTCGAAGCAGCGCCGTCGTTGTCTTCCCGCTACCTGCTGCGCCGCGGATCAGCTCGGCCCCAGTTCTATTTGTGCTTATGATCGCCAGCTGTTCTGGAGAAGGTGTGATGCGACTTAGGTGTTTCATTGTTGTCTCCCCGATCGACCCCGAAGTATTTCTTCCTACTACTACGCGAATTATCGCTCGAAAAGAAACACGAAATCCTTCGGCTAGTAACCAGAATGCAGCCGTTGCCGCGATGTGAATGGCGCTTCGGTTGTACCCGGGTGAGAGGCACCTGAAGTTCTGTATGCTGCGGAGCATGAGCTCATGGTGTTTTGGCAGCGATAGGAGAGGGGCCGTAAGCCCTTTGCGCTTTATCAATGATTACAGTTGCTAGGTAGTTTACTGGCGGAGAGGGAGGGATTCGAACCCCCGATGGGCTTGCACCCATGCCGCATTTCGAGTGCGGTGCATTCGACCACTCTGCCACCTCTCCGCGGTCATGGTCGGCCGTTGCCGGCGCGGCGCACTAGATAACGGCTGAACGGGCAGGTTACAAGGCCAATCCGTCAGTTATTTGGCTTGCTTGGCAAGCGGCGGATTCACGGCTGGTGGGGTACAGCGAGACCCGAGGCAGATTGCCGACCAGTCACCCATCCTCAGCCCAGGCGGGGCAACGCCGTGGGCATGTCGGCACAGCCGGTCCGTGCCCGCCAATGACAATCTCGGAAACGGCGCGGCTGGTTTGCCTTGACTCGCCCCCAACCTTCGGTTAGGGACAGCGCGCAATCGGCGTGGAGGGTTCTTCCGCGCCGCTTGTTTTTTGAACCCGCAGACTGACAAAAAGACGGCTGAACTGCCAGAGGCGGTTCATCAAGGCCGACCGAACAGCGAAAGGCAAAAAATGTTCGCAGTCATTAAAACGGGTGGCAAGCAGTATCGCGTTGCCGCCAACGATCTCCTGAAGATCGAAAAAGTTGAAGCCAATGTCGGCGATATGGTCGAAATCGGCCACGTTCTGGCGCATGGCGAAGGCGAGAATGTCACGTTTGGCGCGCCGTTCGTCGACGGCGCGGTGGTCACCGCCGAAGTCGTCGAACAGGGCAAGAACCGCACCGTCATCGCCTTCAAGAAGCGCCGCCGGCAGAATTCGCGCCGCAAGATCGGCCATCGCCAGCTTTTGACCACCGTGCGGATCTCCGAGATCCTGCTGGGTGGCGCCAAGCCGACCAAGACGGCAGCGGCCAAGGCGCCGAAGAAGGTGAAGGCCGAGGCCGCCACCGAGGTGCAGGCGGAAGCCGCGCCGAAGAAGGAGCCCAAGGCCAAGGCAGCCGAGACCGCCGCAGCGCCACTGTTCAAGGCACCGAAGGGTGAGCCGGACGATCTGACCGTGATCAAGGGCATCGGCCCGGTCGCAGCCAAGGATCTTAACGAGCAGGGCATCATCACCTTCGCCCAGCTTGCCAAGCTGACCGAGAAGGATGTCGCCAAGATCGACGAGCACATGCCCTTCAGCGCCGACCAGATCAAGGACTGGCGCGAGCAGGCCAAGGAATTGGCTGCGAAGTAATTTTCTGGCGATTGAGTCGCCGGATCGGACTTGAAACGGAACGCGAACGCGTTCATAAGGCCTTTTAGGCGCCTTGCGGCGCAACGGAGTTAGTTAGATGGCACACAAGAAAGCTGGCGGCTCGTCGCGCAACGGTCGCGACTCGCATTCCAAGCGTCTGGGCGTGAAGAAGTTCGGCGGCGAAGCCGTCATCCCGGGCAACATCATCATTCGTCAACGCGGCACCACGTGGCATCCCGGCGTCAATGTCGGCATGGGCACGGATCATACGCTTTTTGCGCTCGAGACCGGCGCCGTGACGTTCAACAAAAAAGCCAACGGCCGAACCTACGTATCGGTCAACCCGATTGCCAAAGCCGCGGAGTAGCCGGTTCCGCACTAGAACACCGGCGCCCATCTCGGGAACCGGTGTCTGGCAAAGCCAGGAAAAGGATCAGGGGAGATGGGTTTCCATCTCCCCTTTTTCTTGTGCCTGGAGGACTTTCAAATGGTTGCCGAAGCGGAAGACTCAGAAGACGGAAGTTACGCGATAGACTGCCCGGTGCTGGTCACCGAGCGGCTGGTGATGCGGGCGCCCCATGAAGGCGATGTCGCGCAACTGGTCGAACTTGCCGACAACCGTCATGTCGCCGAAATGCTGGCACGCATGCCGCACCCCTATGGCGAGGCCGAGGCGCGCTCCTTCCTCGCCATGACCAGGTCGCGCCGGGCCGGCATCGCCTATGCCCTGACGCTGGCCGGAACCGACACGTTCGTCGGCTGTGCCGGTCTCAACACCACCGAACGCGGGCTGGAACTCGGCTACTGGATCGGCGAGCCTTACTGGAAGAAGGGCTATGCGACGGAAGCAGCCCATGCGCTGGTCGATCTCGCCTTCCAGAGGACGTCGATCCAGGTGCTGCAGGCCTCGACGCGGGTCATCAATCCGGCCTCGCGCCGCGTCATCCACAAATGCGGGTTCCAATATGCCGGCCAGGGCATGCTGAATTCGATCGTCGCCGGCCAGGTTCCCGTCGAGCGCTACCGGCTCGATCGCAAGACCTGGACCAGCCTGCGGAACTGGGTACATTTTTGATGTGTGACGACGGTCAAGCCAATGGTCGACAGCAGCGATATTGAAACGGTCGCGATCGCGCCGATGACGCCCGGGGATATCGAAAGCTTTCATCGCGCGCTCGATGTCGTAGCGCGTGAGCAAAAGTACCTGTCCTTCCTAGAGGCGCCACCGCTGGATCAAGTCAGAAGTTTCGCAATGGACCGTATCGGGAGAGGCGATCCGGGGTTCGTGGCCGTTGTTCGTGGCGAGGTCGTCGGCTGGTGCGACATCTCACGCCACGATCGGCTCATCCATGCGCATCGCGGCTCCCTCGGAATGGGGATCATTCCTTCCTATCGGGAGCGTGGCCTGGGACTGCGGCTCATCAATGCGACCTTGGCACAGGCGCGCAAGACCGGCTTTATCCGCGTCGAGCTTTCCGTGCATTCCGACAATGCTCGCGCCATCTCTCTTTACGACAAGGTCGGGTTTGTCAGGGAGGGCGTGCAGCGCGACGCCGTCCATATCGACGGGGAATACCGCGATACGATCATGATGGCGATCGTCGAACGTGAAAACACTGCCGGATGAAAGGCCATCAGCCCAGTTCGACCCACACCGGCAGGTGGTCCGAACCGTCAGCTTTCCGGTCGACCCACAGGCGCTGCAGGGATCCGGCAAGCGAAGCGCTTGTGAAGATATAGTCGATGCGCTTGTGGCGGCTGGGGTCGGTGGGTTGTTTCGGGTCGACCCAGCTGATGAGATCGTCGCCGGTGGCGTTCAGGCGCAAGGCGGCATCGACGGCAAAGTCGGCGGTCAGCGGCATGCCGAATTCATGGTCCGGCCGGCCGGCGAGTTCGACATATTCGGGTGAACCGGCCAGCATGTTGAAATCGCCCATGCCGACAAAGGCTTCGGGATGCGGCAGTTCCGGCAGGCCGATCTCGGCGACGCCGGACAGCGCGCCGCCTTCGAGCGCGTAGTTCAGCATGCGTTGGCGCAAGAACTGGATCTGGCTGGCGCGTTCGACGGGGCTGCGGTGATCGAGATGGATGGAATAGAAGCGGATGAAACCAAGCGGCGTCTCGATCAGCGCTTCCAGCGCGCCACGCTGGAAGTTCATCATCTCGAAGCTGCGGCTGCGCGGCAAAAGCAGGTTGCGCGACAGATGAATAGGCGTTTTCGACAGCACCATGTTGCCGAGCTGGAAGGTTTTCGTGATGGCGCGGCCATTGTCGATGTGCGAACCGATATTGGCCTCGAAATTGCTGCCATAGACGGCGAAGTAGTCGGGCAGCGCCTCGCCGATCTCGGCGACCATGTCGCGGCCGCTATTCCTGGGATTGTTGCGGGTCACCTCCTGCAAAGCGATCACGTCGGCGCCGCGCACGGCATCAGCGATGCGCCCGACATCGTATTGCCCGTCGAGGCCGATGCCGTACTGGATGTTGTAAGTTACAAGCTTCATTCCGGCATCTCTCCGGCCGATCCCACGCGGCCATTGTCACAAAACGGCCTCGCCCTTCGCCGCGCCTTGGTTTAGAGCAAGGGCCAAGGTTTAGAGCAATGCCGCAAGGCCACTAGTAGAAACTATACAATCCCATGAAATTTCTCGATCAAGCCAAGGTCTACATCCGCTCCGGTGACGGTGGCGCCGGTTCGGTGTCGTTCCGGCGCGAAAAGTTCATCGAGTTCGGCGGGCCGGATGGCGGTGATGGCGGTCGTGGCGGCGATGTCTGGCTGGAGGCGGTCAACGGGCTGAACACGCTGATCGATTACCGCTACCAGCAGCATTTCAAGGCCAAGACCGGCGTCCACGGCATGGGCCGCAACATGACCGGTGCCAAGGGCGCCGATGTCACGCTGAAGGTGCCGGCGGGAACGCAGGTGTTCGAAGAGGACAACGAGACGCTGATCTGCGATCTGACCGTGGTCGGCCAGCGCTTTCTGCTGGCCAAGGGCGGAAATGGCGGTTTCGGCAACCAGCATTTCAAGACCTCGACCAACCAGGCGCCGCGCCGCGCCAATCCCGGCCTGCCGGGGCAGGAGCTCAACATCTGGCTGCGGCTGAAGCTGATCGCCGATGCCGGGCTGGTCGGGCTGCCCAATGCCGGCAAGTCGACATTCCTGGCGGCGGTCACCGCGGCCAAGCCGAAGATCGCCGACTATCCGTTCACGACGCTGCATCCCGGCCTCGGCGTCGCCCGGATCGACGCGCGCGAGTTCGTCATCGCCGACATTCCGGGTCTCATCGAAGGCGCGCATGAGGGCGTCGGCATTGGCGATCGCTTTCTTGGCCATGTCGAGCGCACGCGCGTGCTGCTGCATCTGGTTTCGGCGCAGGAGGAAAATCCGGGCAAAGCCTACAAGACCGTGCGCGCGGAACTTGAGGCCTATGGCAACGGCCTGACCGACAAGGTCGAGATTGTGGCACTTTCCCAGGTCGACACGCTCGACGCCGATGCGCGCAAGAAGAAAGTCGCCTCGCTGAAGCGTGCCGCCGGCCGAGCACCGATGCTGTTGTCGGCGGTCACCGGCGAAGGCGTCGAGGCGGTGCTGCGGGCGCTGATGTCGGTGGTGGGCGAGGCGCGTGCGCGGACGGCTACCCCGGTCGAGACGCGCTGGGACAAGTAGGCCATGCAGTCGCTGAAAAAATATCGGCGCATCACCGTCAAGATCGGCTCGGCGCTGCTCGTCGACCGAACGTCAGGCCTGAAGCGCGACTGGCTGGCCTCGCTTGCCGACGATATTGCGGTGCTTGCGCAGGGCGGCGCTGAAATCCTCGTGGTCTCCTCCGGCGCCATCGCGCTTGGCCGCACCATCCTTGGCCTCGGCAAGCGAGCCCTGAAACTGGAGGAGAGCCAGGCGGCGGCAGCCGTGGGACAGATCGCATTGGCCGGCGCCTGGTCGGACGCGCTCGGCAAGGGCAGCCTGAAATCGGGCCAGATCCTGCTGACGCTCGGCGACACCGAGGAGCGCCGCCGTTATCTCAATGCGCGGGCGACGATCTCGACACTCTTGAAGATGAAGGCAGTGCCGGTCATCAACGAGAACGACACGGTGGCGACTTCCGAAATCCGCTACGGCGATAATGACCGGCTGGCGGCTCGCGTCGCCACCATGATGGGCGCCGACCTCCTGGTGCTGCTCTCAGACATCGACGGGCTCTATACGGCGCCGCCGGCGCGTGACCCCCATGCCAAATTCATTCCGGTGGTCGACCGGATCACGCCCGATATCGAGGCGATGGCGGGTGCGGCCGCTTCCGAACTGTCGCGCGGCGGCATGCGCACGAAGCTCGATGCCGGCAAGATCGCCACCGCCGCCGGCACCGCGATGATCATCACGTCGGGCACGCGGCTGTCGCCGCTGATGGCGATCGAACGCGGCGAACGCGCCACCTTCTTCCGGCCGAGTTCCAATCCGGTCAAGGGTTACAAGACCTGGATCGCCGGCCAACTCGAGCCGGCCGGCCGGCTGACAGTCGATGCCGGCGCCATCGGCGCGCTGCTGTCGGGCAAGTCGCTGCTGCCGGCGGGCGTCAAGCTGGTCAGCGGCAATTTCTCGCGCGGCGACACGGTGGCGATCCTGTCGCCCGAGGGCCGCGAGATCGCGCGCGGGCTGGTTGCCTACGATGCCGCCGATGCCGTAAGGATCGCTGGCCTGAAGACGGCCGAGATCGAAACCGTGCTCGGCTACGAGGCGCGTTCGGCGATGATCCACCGCGACGACCTTGTGGTGAGTCATTCTGGTGCCCAAGTAGGGGCTAGCGACCAAGTACTGGCCGGTGGCGCCATAAGCGGAGGATGAGCATGCTGAAGCAGCATGAAAAATCCGGAGAAGACACAGTGGCGCTGATGGCCGATATCGGCCGCCGCGCCCGCGCTGCTGCCCGGCCGCTGGCCATTGCCACGACCGCCGCCAAGAATGCTGCACTTGCCGCCATGGCCGAAGCGATCGTCGCCAGGCAGCAAGACATTCTCGACGCCAACGCCATCGATGTCTCGAATGGCCAGGAATCCGGGCTTTCCGCCTCCTTCATGGACCGGCTGAAGCTCGATCCGGCGCGCATTCGCGCCATGGCCGACGGCATCAGGGAGATCGCCGAATTGCGCGACCCGGTTGGCGACGTGATCGCACAATGGGATCGGCCGAACGGTCTGCATATCGAGCGCGTGCGCACGCCGCTCGGCGTCGTCGGCGTCATCTATGAGAGCCGCCCGAACGTCACCGCCGATGCCGGCGCGCTGTGCCTCAAGGCCGGCAATCCGGTAATCCTGCGCGGCGGCTCGGATTCGCTCAATTCGTCGGCCGCCATCCATGCCTGCCTGGTCGAAGGGCTGAAGGAAGCCGGCCTGCCGGAAGACGCCATCCAGCTGGTGCCGACCACCGACCGCGCCGCCGTTGGCGAGATGCTGAAGGGTTTGAGCGGTACGCTGGACGTCATCATTCCGCGCGGCGGAAAAAGCCTCGTCGGGCGGGTGCAGACCGAGGCCCGGGTGCCGGTCTTCGCCCATCTCGAAGGCATCTGTCATCTCTACATCGACCGCTCGGCCGATCTCGACATGGCGGTGCGGATTGCGGTCAACGCCAAGATGCGGCGCACCGGCGTCTGCGGCGCCGCCGAGACGCTGCTGGTCGACCGCGCGGTTGCCTCCACCCATCTGGTGCCGATCCTCGACGCACTGCGCGCCGCCGGTTGCGAAATTCATGCCGATGCCGAAGTGCTGAAAGTGTTTTTCGACGCCAGGCTGGCGATCGATGCCGACTGGGTGACCGAATATCTCGACGCCATCATCGCGGTGAAGCTGGTCGATGGCGTTGCCGGTGCCATCGAGCATATCGAGACGTTTTCCTCGCATCACACCGAGGCCATCGTCGCCGAGGACGCGCAAGCGGTCGACCGGTTCTTCAACGAGATCGATTCGGCGATCCTGCTGCACAACGCCTCGACGCAGTTCGCCGATGGCGGCGNGCGGCGAGTTCGGCATGGGTGCCGAGATCGGCATCGCCACCGGCAAGATGCACGCGCGCGGACCGGTCGGCGTCGAGCAGCTGACTTCGTTCAAATACCGCGTGCGCGGGTCCGGACAGGTGAGGCCTTGACGTATTTCGCCCGAAGGGCCTGAAGCTTGCGCCCAGCCACCCCCCTCTGTCCTGCCGGACATCTCCCCCGCAAGGGGGGAGATTGGCTGGCATTTCGGGTTTCGCCGATCTCCAACGCGGCAAGATTTACGCCTTCGCCGAAACTGCTGATCTCCCCCCTTGCGGGGGAGATGGCCGGCAGGGCAGAGGGGGGTGCCTAGCGCGATGCTATCCCCTTCCCACCCCCCCGTTCCCTCCCATTATCTCAAAATGCCGCATGCCGAGAAAGGCCTCGCCGTCGGCCTGTTCGGCGGCTCGTTCAATCCGCCGCATGCCGGCCACGCGCTGGTCGCCGAGATTGCACTGCGGCGCCTGGCGCTCGACCAGCTGTGGTGGATGGTGACGCCGGGCAATCCGCTGAAGAACACCAGGGAGTTGGCGCCGCTGGGCGAACGACTGCAGCTGTCGGAGCAGATCGCCAAGAACCCGAAGATCAAGGTCACCGCTTTTGAAGCCGCCCATCATGTCCGCTACACCGCCGACACGCTGGCGCTGGTCAAGGCGCGCAATCCCGGGGTCGAGTTCGTCTGGATCATGGGTGCGGATAGTTTGCGCGATTTCCATCGCTGGCAGCGCTGGCGCGAGATCGTCATGACCTTCCCGATCGCCGTCATCGACCGCCCGGGCGCGACGCTGTCGTTCCTGTCCTCGGTCGTCGCCAAGACCTTCGACTATGCCCGCGTCGACGAGGGCGATGCGCCGCGGCTTGCCCGCATGAAGGCACCGGCCTGGACCTTCATCCACGGCCCGCGCTCGTCGCTGTCATCGAGCGCGATCCGCAAGCTGGCGAAGGGGTGAGCCCGCCCGTCCGCCTATGTCGCTTTTATCGCTCCCTTTGCCAGTTTCATGGGCAATCCTGAGCAGGCATGTCGACTCCCAGGAAAATCCGCAGCGAAGCCGAGCAGGGCGCCGAGCCCACACCGCTGATCGCGATTGCCAGCGTCATCGTGTCGATGGCACTGATTGCCGTCGGCAACGGGCTGATGTTTGCCTATATCCCGGTTCGGCTCGGCGCCGAGGGTTTCGATCCGACCTGGGCCGGGCTGATCATCACCGGACTTTCGGCCGGCGGGCTGGCGGGCTGCATCCTGACCGGGCCGCTGGTGCGAAGGGTCGGACATGCCCGTGCCTTCATGGTGCTGTCGGCGCTGATCGCGCTGGCCAACGCCGCTGTCGGCGCGGGGGTCCATCCGCTGCTGTGGATTGCCGCCCGCGCGCTCTACGGCTTTGCCATCTGCGGCCTGTTCATCGTCGCGCAGAGCTGGCTGAACGATGCCGTTGCCAACGCCATCCGCGGCCGGGTGATGGCTTTCTTCTACGTCGCCTATGTCGCCGGGCTCGGCGTCGGCTACGCGACGCTGGCGCTGGTCGATATCAGGACAGCGGATGCGCCGCTGATCGGCATCGTCTTCACGGCGCTATCGATCCTTCCCGTCGGGATGACCAGACTTGCCCAGCCGCCGGCACCGCAGGCGGCCTCGGTGGCGCTGCGCCGCGCCTGGCGGGTTTCACCGGTCGGCGTCGCCGGCATGCTTGCGGTTGGCGGCCTGTCGATGTCGATTGCGGGCTTCGCGCCGATCCACGCCACGGCCAAGGGCTACAGCCAGGCCGATGTGGCGCTGCTGCTTTCGGCAATGCCTCTCGGCACGCTGATCCTGCAGATCCCGCTTGGCTGGATTTCCGACCGAACCGACCGCCGCTATGTGCTGATCGCCGCATCCGCGCTCGCCATGGTCGCCGGCCTGTTTGCGCTCGGGTTCGATGGCGGCGCGTTGGCCGCGTTGGTTGTGATCTATATCGTGTGGGACGGCGCCTCGGAATCGATCTATTCGCTGGCCAGCGCACATGCCGCCGACCGCGCCGGCAAGGACGACATGGTGGCGCTGTCCAGTTCGCTTTTGTTTGCCTGGTCGCTGTCGGGTTTCGTCGTGCCCGGCATCGTGACGGCGCTTTCAGCCGTCTTCGGAACGCAGGCTTTCATCTATGTGGCTGTTCTCATCGCCGCAGCCTTCTGCCTGTTCGTGCTTTTGCGCGTGTTTACGACGCGTGCGGTCCCGGCCGGTGAAACCGGCAGTTTCGCACCGATGACGGCGCAGGCGCCGTTGCCGGTTGAACTTGCCTTCGCACCGGACGATGAGGGCCGACACTGAGCCAACCGCCTATTGTCGACGGGCTTCGGGTTGGGGCGCTTCCGGTGGCGGCAGCGGGATCGATATGCCTTCGCTATCGAATTCCTGTTTGGCGCGCTTGGTGAGATCGGTCTGGGTGGCGAAGAAGTCCGCCGACGAAGTCCAATAGCGCAGGGCAATCGAAACAGTGCTGTCGCCCAATGTCGAGACGAAAGCGATCGGTGCCGGCTCACGTTTCACTCGCCGTTCGGCCGCGGCAATGGCAAGCAAGGCTTTCTGCGCCCTGTCGATGTCGTTCCAGGAGCCGATGCTGAGTATGATGTCGCTGCGGCGTACGCCGTTGCGCGAAAAGTTGCGCACCGGCTGGTTCCACAGCGTCGAGTTCGGCGCCAATATGTAGACCCCGTCGGCCGTCCTGAGCTTGGTCGCGAACAGGCCGATCTCCTCGATCGTACCGGCGATCGAACCGACCTCGACGGATTCGCCGATGCGGAACGGCCGCAGCGCCAGAAGCATGATGCCGGCGGCGATGTTTTGCAGCGTGCCCTGCAACGCCAGGCCGATGGCGAGGCCAATGGCACCGATCGCGGCAATGATCGAGGCCGTCTGCACGCCGAACTGGCCGAGCACCATGATGGTGACGAGGATCAGGATGGCGTAGCGGACGATCTTCGAGAAGAAATGCCGCAACGTCGCGTCGAAACCATGGATATGGCCGAGACCAGCGACGATCGAACGTTCGGCAAGACCGGCGACGATGTAGCCGACAATCAAGAGGATGACGGCACCGATGGCCGAGAAGGAGTACGAAACAATCAGCGTGCTCAGTTGGGCGAGGCCAGCCTGGACGCTGAGAAAAGCGTTTTGCGGGTCGATCGGCATGGGGGAAATCCGGTTGGTCGGTGAGCCGATAACCCATGCGGGCGGTGAGGGTTCCGATCTTTTCCGGCGTGCGGCGGAACCACAAGAGCGACAATACGTTCGTGCGAGGCAGGGTCCCGTCTTGAAACTGTCAGGGAACTCTGCCTATCTAAGTGGTGTCACCTGCTTCAAGGGGTGATTTGGTTGTTCTTGCTGCGAAAGGAAATACACTGAGAACAGCACTGCGGAAGAAGGCCGATATCATGCCTTCGCCGGCCAGGATCAGCGTAGACGACGCCGTGTCCCGCGCCATCAAGACAGTCCTTGCCAGTCTGGAAGACTCCAAGGCCGAAAACATTGTCTCCATCGACATCCAGGGGAAATCGAGCCTCGGCGACTACATGGTCGTCGCTTCGGGCCGATCGCACCGTCATGTCGCGGCTGTCGCCGATCATCTTCTCAAAGCGATCAAGGATGCCGGTCTCGGCACCGCGCGCGTCGAGGGGCTATCCGGCGCCGACTGGGTCCTGATCGATTCTGGCGACATCATCGTCCATGTCTTCCGCCCCGAAGTCCGCGAATTCTACAATCTCGAAAAGATGTGGCAGGCGCCGGACCTCGAGGAAGAAACGCTCCACTAAGTCGTTCGCGCGGCTTACAAGGCGAGGATGAAGATATCAGTTCATGCCGTGGGCCGGATGAAAGCCGGCCCCGAAAAGCTGCTGGCCGACCGCTATTTCGAGCGTTTCGCCAAGAGCGGCCCGGTAGTGGGGCTTGAATTTGGCGGCATTGCCGAGATTGCCGAGGGGCGCGGCCAGACCGCCAACGAGCGGCGGCGTGAGGAAGGCCAGAAACTGCAGACGCAGTTGCAGCCCGGAACCGCTTTGATCCTCCTTGACGAACGCGGCAAAAGCTTTTCCTCGGAAGATTTCGCCGGGCGCCTCGGCCTGTTGCGTGACGGTGGCCGCAAGGCGTTGGTCATCGCCATCGGCGGCGCCGACGGCCACGATCAGTCGCTGCGCGACCAGGCCGAACTAGTGATGTCGTTCGGATTGCTGACATGGCCGCATCAACTGGTGCGCGTGATGCTGGGAGAGCAGCTTTATCGTGTGGCCACCATCCTTTCGGGACATCCCTACCATCGCTCGTAAACCGGTGAATTGGTGCGACACACCCGGATTTCCGCCCCAATGCCGAGGCAAGATTGCATCGAGTGGGCGGTTTCGAACATGGTTGATTGTTCGTTAACGACGCCACGCATAGAGTCGGGCTTCAATGTCTGAAGACAGCAAATCAAGAACGGGCTCCTGGCGCGCGCGCTGCGGCATCGCGGCGGCGGTACTTGTGCTGTCGCTGCATGCGGGGCGGGCGGAAAACACGCTCGACATGGCTCCCGATCCGGATCAGAGCCGGGCCGAATATGAACGGGTCTCGAAGGAGATCACGCTGTCGTCGGAACGATTGGCCAAACTCTCCGCCGATATCGCGACGATCAAGAGGGATCACGCCTCGATCACCGCCGCATTGATCCAGTCGGCGATGACCGAGCAGAAGCTCGGCCAGGACATCGAGGACATCGGCGCCCGGCTGGAAGGATTGAAGGGCCAGGAACAGAAGATCCGCGCCTCGCTGATGGCGCGGCGCGACGTTTTGGCCGAAGTGCTGGGCGCGTTGCAGCGCATGGGCCTCAACCCGCCGCCGGCGATCCTGGTTAAGCCTGAGGACGCGCTGTCGTCGGTGCGCAGCGCCATCCTCCTCGGCGCGGTGGTGCCCGAACTGCGCCAACAGACCGATAGCCTGCTTGCCGATCTCAAGGAACAAACCAGGATTACGGCGTCGATCGAGGCCGAACGGGCGCGGCTGACGGCGGCGGTCGGCGACCAGACGGCGGAAAAGAAGCGGCTCGGCATGCTGCTGGAGGCCAAGCAGAAGCTCGAAGCCGACACGCAAACGCAAATGGCCGCGGAAAAGCAGCGATCCGAAGCGCTGGCGGCCAAGGCCGGCAGCCTGAAAGAGTTGATCGCCTCGCTCGAAGCGCAGGCCGACAAGAGCCGCAAGGCCGCCGATTCGGCCAAGGCCGCCGAGCAGAAGACGGCGGATGGCGACAACGCATCTGCGCCGGCGGAATTGGCGTCGCTGCCGGTGCCGGAAGGCAACCAACTTGCCGCCGCGGCACCCTTTTCAGCCTTGCAAGGACAGATCGCGCTGCCGGTGACCGGCCGCATCAAACGGCGATACGGCGCCGATGACGGTAACGGCGCGGTGATGCTTGGCGACATGGTTGCGACACAATCGGGAGCCATCGTCACCGCGCCGGCGGATGGAAATGTGCTTTATGCGGGGCCGTTTCGGTCTTATGGTCAACTCTTGATCCTGAACGCAGGCGACGGCTATCATGTCGTTTTGGCGGGGATGAGCAGAATCAGCGTCGCGACCGGTCAATCAGTGCTTGCAGGAGAGCCGATCGGTGCGATGGGAGAGGCCCGGGTGGCGAGCACCTCGGTTTCGAAGAATGGAAATGCCACGCCGGAACTCTATGTCGAGTTCCGCAAGGATGGAAAACCCGTCGATCCGGCCCCATGGTGGGCGGACCGTTTTTCTGGAAGGACGTGAATAATGCGGAAACTGTCGCTTCTGTTTGCCGGTGCGCTGATGGGCGCGTCCGCCATGAGCCTGGTCTATGGCGCACCCGGCTCGGCGGCGAACGCTGCAGGGTCGGAGACCTACAAGCAACTGGCGATCTTCGGCGATATCTTCGAGCGGGTGCGGGCACAGTATGTGACACCGCCCGACGACAAGTCGCTGGTCGAGAACGCCATCAACGGCATGCTGGCCTCGCTTGACCCGCACTCCTCCTACATGAATGCCGAGCAGGCGCAGGATATGCGCGTCCAGACCAAGGGCGAGTTTGGCGGCCTCGGCATCGAAGTCACCATGGAGAATGATCTGGTCAAGGTGATCACGCCGATCGACGACACGCCGGCCGCCAAGGCAGGCGTGCTGGCCGGCGACTACATTGCCAAGATCGATGGCGAAGAGGTTCGCGGCCTGACCCTCAACGATGCGGTCGACAAGATGCGCGGCCTGGTCAACACGCCGATCAAGCTTACCATCCTGCGCCAGGGCGCCGACAAGCCGATTGAACTGACGGTCGTACGCGACATCATCAAGGTCAAGGCGGTCAAGTTCCGGGTCGAGAACGACATCGGCTACATGAAGATCACCTCCTTCACCGAAAAGACCTATGACGACCTCGAGAACGCCATCGACACCATCAAGAAGCAGATTCCCGACGACAAGCTGAAGGGCTACGTTCTGGATCTCCGCCTCAATCCGGGTGGCCTGCTCGACCAGGCGGTGAGCGTGTCCGATGCCTTCCTCAACCGCGGCGAGATCGTTTCGACGCGTGGCCGCGACCCCAAGGACGTCACCCGCTTCGACGCCAAGCCCAAGCAGGTCGACGACATCAACGGCAAGCCGATGATCGTCCTGGTCAATGGCGGTTCGGCCAGTGCATCGGAAATCGTCGCCGGCGCGCTGCAGGATCTGCGCCGCGTCACGGTGGTCGGCACGCAGTCCTTCGGCAAGGGTTCGGTGCAGACCATCATTCCGCTCGGCGAGAATGGTGCGCTCAGGCTGACGACAGCGCTCTATTACACGCCGTCCGGCAAGTCGATCCAGGGCAAGGGCATCACGCCCGACATCAAGGTCGACCAGCCGCTGCCGCCGGAACTGCAGGGCAGGGACCTGACGCGCGGCGAATCCGACCTCAAGGGCCATATCAAGGGCGCCGATGAGAGCACGACCGGTTCGGGCTCGGCAGCTTATGTGCCGCCGGATCCGAAAGACGATCTGCAGCTCATCTATGCCGAGCAGCTGCTGCGCGGCCAGAAGACCGATCCGGCCTTCCCGCCCAATCCGCAAAAGGCGGTTCTCAACCAGTAAGGATCTGGAGCGGCCACGCGCCGCTCCATCTTTCTGTTTGAGCCTGATGGAAGCAATGCGATGCTGCCGGGGCCGAAAGGTTCCGGCAGTTTGATTCGGGGGGGCGAGGCAATGCTCCCGAGACACGGCGCGGGGTGCGCCGGGATTGATGAATTCGCGCATGTCTTTTCGAAGCGGCTTCGCCTTCGGAGCCATGCGCCCGGGGATTAGGCTTGGCTGACATCGGCAAGGACATCGAACGCCCGCTCGGACAGGCAGTCCGGCCGCCGCGCGCCGCCCGCAAGCTCAGCGGCGGTGCGATCATGGCGACCGTGGCCGTGCTGGCGGTGGCAGGCGTCTCCGGCGCGATCGCGCTCAGGGAAAAGCCGTTTCGAAAGCCGCAAGAGGTTGCAGTTTCAACGCCGAAAGTGACCGCGGCGGCCGAACCTGCCCCTGCGCCGCCTGCATTGGCCCCGGCGGCACCGAAGCCGGAGGCGCCGGTCAAATCAGGCGGGCCGCAGATCATCCATGTGCAGACGGAGGAGGGCGATGGGCCGCCCAAGGCAGCGATCGTCATTCGCGATCCGTCGACCATCGGCCAGAACCTGAAGATCGCGCATATTCCCGACAAGGCGCTGATCGAGACCAGCGAGACTGGGCCGTTGCCGGTGCGCGCCACCGATGGCAGACGGCCGTTCGACGTCTATGCGCGGCCCTGGTCGGGCGGGCGCGGCGCACGGGTGGCGATCGTCATCGGCGGGCTTTCGGTTTCGCAGACCGGCACCCAGGCGGCCATCGCCAAGCTGCCGGCGGAAGTGACGCTGGCCTTCGCGCCGCAAGGCAACAGCATCGGCCGGTGGATGCAGGCAGCCAGGCAGAGCGGCCACGAGATCGTCATGCAGGTGCCGCTCGAACCGTTCGACTATCCGAAGGTAAATCCGGGCCGCAACACGCTGACGGTGGCGGCGAGCGCGGATGAGAACCTGAAAAGCCTGCACTGGGCACTGTCGCGGACGACCAACTATACCGGCGTCATGAACTATATGGGCGCCCGTTTTTCCGCCGACGCGGCGGCGATGGAGCCGTTCATCGCCGAGCTCGGCAAACGCGGCCTTGCCTATATCGATGACGGCTCGTCGGCGCGCAGCCTGGCGCCGGACCTGGCGCTGAAGGACGGCGTGCCCTTCGTCGCCGGCGACATGGCGATCGATGCCGTGCAGGATCGCGGCGAAATCCTGAAGAAGCTCGACAGTCTGGAGGCGACCGCGCGGGCCAAAGGCACCGCCGTCGGCATCGGTTCGGCCTTCGACCTGACGGTCGATACGGTGTCGTCCTGGGTGGTCGAGGCCAAGAAGCGCGGCATCGAGATCGTGCCGATTTCAGCGGTGGCCATTGACCCGCAAAAAGGCTAACAGCCGTCTTGATAATTCTACTCCGGCGGGCATCTGTCGACGTTTTCTGCGCTTCCGGTGCTCACGTACTTTAGGTACGCTCCGCTCCGGTTCTCGAAAACGCTCGCCACCTGCCTCACCGGAGCGAATTCTCAAAACGGCTGGACCCCATCACGCATGGCTAAAAAGATTGATCGCGAAACGCTGCCTTATCGTCCCTGTGTCGGGCTGATGATCCTCAATGCCGAGGGCCTTGTCTGGGTCGGGCACCGGATTGCCGAACCGGACAGCGAATTTGCCGGCACGACGCAGCTCTGGCAGATGCCGCAAGGCGGTATCGACAAGGGCGAGGAGCCGCTGCAGGCGGCCGAGCGCGAACTCTATGAGGAGACCGGCATGCGAGGCGTCTCGCTGCTGGCCGAGGCGCCGGACTGGATCAACTATGATTTGCCGGACCATCTCGTCGGCATCGCCTTCAAGGGCCGGTATCGCGGCCAGACGCAGAAATGGTTCGCCTTTCGCTTCCACGGCGACACCAGCGAGATCCAGATCAACCCGCCGCCGGGCGGCCACACCGCAGAGTTCGACGAATGGGCATGGCGGCCTATGCAGGATTTGCCCGACCTGATCGTGCCGTTCAAGCGCCATGTCTATGAGGATGTGGTGGCGGCGTTCCGGCATCTGGTGCAATAGCCGCTATACAACAACCGCGGTTGCCGCGCCGGCCCGGCGGTCCTATTGATGTATCCACTCCACGCGAAGGGTCGCCATGAACGACGCCCCCCAAAAGCCGCCGCCAGAAGAGGTCACCGCCACAAGCGAAGTGGCGGCTGGGGCCATCCTCACCATCGATCTCGGTGCAATCCGTGAAAACTACCGGCGGCTGAAAGCGCGGTTGGGCGATGTTGCCTGCGCTGGTGTGCTCAAGGCGGACGGCTACGGCGTTGGCGCCGGCCAGGTCGGGGCGGCGCTGCTGCGCGAAGGCTGCGATGTCTTCTTCGTTGCGCTTCTGGGCGAAGGCGTCGCCCTGCGCCGCTCGCTTGGTCCGGGCCCTGCCATTTTCGTGTTGAACGGCGTTCCGTCCGGTGCCGAGACGGACGCCGTGGCAGCGGACGTTTGCGCTGTCATTAACAGCCCCGAGCAACTGGTGGCCTGGCGTGTGGCGGCTCGCCGCGCCGGCCGAAAACTGCCGGCCGCGATCCAGGTCGACAGCGGCATGTCGCGGCTCGGCATGGCGCCCCGGGATGTGGAGCGCGTTGCCGCCGATCCGCAGGCCTTCGACGGCATCGACATCCGGTTCGTGATGAGTCATCTGGCTTGCGCCGACGAGCCGGAGCATCCGGCCAATGAACGGCAGCGGCTGGCGTTCGAGCGGCTGNGGCTATGACGCGGTGTCGGGCAGGGGACCCAATTTCGCGGTGCGGCTGGCGTTCGAGCGGCTGCGCGCAATGCTGCCGGCGACGCCAGCCTCGCTCGCCAATTCGTCCGGCATCTTTCTCGGGCCATCCTTTCACTACGATCTCGCCCGCCCCGGTGCCGCCCTCTACGGCATCAATCCGACGCCGGCAAAGCCCAATCCGATGCTGCCGGTGGTGCGGCTGCAGGCAAAGGTGGCACAGACGCGCAGCGTCGAAAAGGGCGCGGGCGTCGGCTATGGCCATACCTATCAAGCGCAAGGCCCGCTCAGGCTGGCGACGATTTCGTTCGGCTACGCGGATGGCTGGCAGCGCCGCGCCGCGTCCGCCGCCTGGTTCGAGGGCGTGCGCCTGCCTTTCCTCGGGCGAGTGTCGATGGACTCGATCATTCTCGACATTTCCGCCCTGCCGGCCGGCAGGCTGCGCGAGGGTGATCTCGTCGAACTGCTCGGTCCCTCGCAAAGTGTCGACGACGCTGCCGGCCATGCCGGCACCATCGGCTACGAGATTCTGACCAGCCTCGGCTCGCGCTTCCATCGGCGCTATGTCGGCGGTTGAGCGGTTTGGCCACGCTTGACAAGCGGACGCCTGTCGGCAAGGCTCCTTGCATGAGCAACCCAGCTTATATCAGAACCTTGTTCAGGGTCTGCCCGATCGCGGGATCGTAGCCCCGGCGCGGCCGCCTTTTGGCGTCCGTCCGAACCGGGGCATTTCTACCTGATCATCATTCCCGAGCCAGACAGCTTCGCGGCTGCCGGCTTTTCATCAAGCCACCGTTTGTGCGGCGGCAGGCGCGCGTCTGTTCGATGCGCCAACTCATCGAGGTTTGCCATGCAACATGCAACAGGATTGCGTCCACCGAGCCGGCCTCTGGTCAGCGATGCCGACCACCACAGGCTGACCGGCCTGGCGCGGGCGTCGCTCGACCGCGTGCCCGAGACGGCCGAAGAACTGCTTTCGGAAATGGACCGCGCCATCGTCACGGCAGCGGCTTCCATGCCGGCCAACGTGGTGCGGATGGGTTCGACGGTGACAATCCGCAACGATGGCGGGGAGCGCATCACACTGGTCTATCCCGGCGATGCCGACATCAGTGAAAACAGGATCTCGGTGCTGACGCCGTTGGGGACGGCGCTCATCGGCGCCACCATCGGGCAGACAGTGCGCTGGAGCAGTCGTGGCGGCCGGGAACTGTCGGCGACCATCGAAGTGGTCGATGCGCCGGCCTGCGGGCGGGAAGGGTCCTGATCATGGAGACGGCGATGACAGGCGCGAATTTCCGGCTGACGACAAAGGACTTCGCCGTCCTCGAGATCATGTTGGAGCGTCGGCGGGCTTTCGCGGATCCGATTGTTCCAATGCTTGAAGACAAGCTTTCCAAAGCCGAGGTCGTCGCGATCGATTCGGTCGGATCCGATATCGTGACGCTGAACAGCAGGCTGGTGTTTCGTGTCGATGCCGGCCCTGCCCAGACCCGGACCCTGGTGCAGAACGAGGTGCGCGGTCCGGTCGGCTCCAGCCTGTCGATCATGACAAGGCGGGGGCTTTGCATGCTCGGCATGGCAGAGGGTCAGACTGCATGGATCGAACAGGCCGACGGCAGGCGGGAGTCGGTCCTGATCGCGACCGTGCTCTACCAGCCGGAGGCCGCGCGGCGTGCCGTCAGGGAGAAATCCCAGGCCGAGGCGCGACGGCCGCATGGGCTCACCCTCGTCTACAGCGCCGCAGCCGATTGGCGGCCCCTTGGCGAAAGGGCCGGAATGCGGCAGACAGGGGATGACGACCCCGGTCCCACGGCGGCGTGAACAGGCAACACTGCACGATCCCGAAAGTCAGCATCGATTTTCGCCGGGGATCGTGCGCAAATCGGAAATGCGGCCGCGTCCAGGCGTCCCCAAGGACGTGCTGCGCGCCGCAAGGAGTGAACGATGAAGATCATGGTGCTGGGCGGCGGCGTCATCGGAGTGACCACGGCGTACTTCCTTGCCGAGGCCGGCCACGAGGTGACGGTTCTCGACCGCCAGAAAGGCCCGGCGCTGGAAACCAGCTTCGCCAATGCCGGCGAGATTTCGCCCGGCTACGCCTCGCCCTGGGCCGGACCCGGCATTCCGCTGAAGGCGATCAAATGGCTGCTGATGAAGCATGGCCCGCTGGTGGTGCGGCCGGCCTTCGACCCGCATATGTGGACATGGCTGATCAAGATGCTGCGCAACTGCACGGCCGAGCGCTATGCGATCAACAAGGCGCGCATGGTGCCGCTCGCCGAATACAGCCGCGACACGCTGAAGGCGCTGCGCGAAGCGACCGGCATCGCCTATGACGAGCGTACCCAGGGCACGCTGCAGCTGTTCCGTACGCAAAAGCAGCTCGACGGCACCGGCGGCGATGTCGAGGTGCTGAAGAAGTACGGCGTGCCTTACGAGATCCTCGACCAGGACGGCTGCATCGCGGCTGAGCCTGGCCTTGCCGGGGTGCGCGAAAAGTTCGTCGGCGGCCTCAGGCTGCCGCACGACGAGACCGGCGACTGCAAGATGTTCACCGACAGGCTGGCCGAGCTTTGCGTGGCGCGCGGCGTCAAGTTCGAATACGACGTGACGATCTGGCGGGTCATCCGCAGCCGTAACCGCATTGCCAATCTCAGCACCAGCAAGGGCTGGAAGGCCGCCGACGCCTATGTGATGGCGCTGGGCAGTTATTCGGCAGGTTTCATGCGCCGGGTGAAGCGGCCGATCCCGGTCTATCCGGTAAAGGGTTATTCGATCACCGTGCCGATCAAGGACGCTGCCGCGGCGCCGGTGTCGACGGTGATGGACGAGACCTACAAGGTGGCGATCACCCGGCTCGGCGACCGCATCCGGGTTGGCGGTACGGCCGAGATTTCCGGCTTCGACCTCAGGCTGCACGAATCGCGGCGGCGCACGCTGGAACACTCGGTCGGCGATCTCTTTCCGGGCGCCGGCGCGATGCGGGACGCGACGTTCTGGTGCGGGCTGCGGCCGATGACGCCGGACGGTCCGCCGCTGATCGGCCGCACCGAGCTCTCCAATCTCTATCTCAACACCGGCCACGGCACGCTCGGCTGGACCATGGCTTGCGGCTCGGGCAAGGTGCTGGCCGACATCATCTCCAGCCGGGTGCCCGACATCGACGTCCGCGACCTCGCGCAGGAGCGCTATCTGCGGTAGAAGGTCAGAACGCCTGTCGGACCCAGTCCTCGTCGAACAGCAGCCGGTAGGCCCACGGTATCGTCACATTGGTGGCGACCGGGTTCGAGTGGGCGACATAGTCGTCATAGATCGGCTTCATCCTGGTGTAGAAGGCCGGATCGAGCACCATCATGCCGTTCTCCGAGTCGTGAAAGAAGCTGCGGTTGTTGAGATTGACCGACGAGATGGCGACCAGCCTTTCGTCGATCATCATGATCTTGGAATGCAGCACCACGTCAGGCGACTTGAACTCGCGGATGTTGATGCGGTCGCCATATTTCTCGACGAACAGCTTGTTGAGCGCGGTGAGAAACTTGCCGCCGATATCGCCCTTGAGATCGATGCGGCCGACAATGTCGATCCTGACGCCGCGGGCGAGCGCCCGGTCAACAGCCTGGGCAAGCTTGGGCGTTAGGTTGAGGTAGGGGTTGACGATCTGGATATGGTGCCGGGCGGCGTCGACCAGCTCGACGAAATAGTCCTCCAGCGCATGACCATCCTCGTAAGGCACCGAAATGAAGTGTCGTGCCGTGCCTGACGGGCGGGCGCCGTCGGACCGGACCGGAATGGAGAAGGGGCGCGCCAGATTGGTGTCGGCGTCGCGCAGCCACATTGTCGAAAGATGCGCAGCCAGCGTTTCGACCGTGGCCGGATCGGCGAACTCGATGTCGAAGTCGCTCCAGTTCGAATAGTAGTTCAGCGAAAACCCGTCGGTCTTGTCGTATTGCTCAAGGTCTGGATAGCGCGACAGATCGATCGGCTGGTGGAACAGGAAGCCGTCATGGATGTTGCGGCCACCGATGATGGCGCGTGAGCGCCCGGGATCGTCGGCAAGCGTTGCCAGCATCTTGACGTGATGGACCTTGTGCAGTTGTGAGGTCTGCTCGTCGATCGGCGCGCCATGGTCCGCCCGCCAGCGATATTCTTGCAATTCGACATTGGGGAATTCGGCGGCCAGCCGGTGCAGCAGGGCGTCGTCCTTGTCGCGCTCCAGAACGTCGGTGACGATGATGCGGACCTTGGTGCCTAGTGCTGCATGATGGCGGATCAACCGCTCGATGATGCGACCGGAGAAGTCGGCCTTGAACTCCAGCGACGACAGATAGATCAGCTTCAGCCTTGGCGCCCTGGAGAAATCGAGCGGCAGTTCCGGGTCGCCCTTGTCGATGGCGCTGTCGGACAGTGGTGCTCCCATCAGCGCCTCGACCTTGGCGTTGAAGCCGTCGCGCGATTTGCGCAGCAGGCGCGGCTTTCCGATCGGCAAGGCACAGGTCTGCGAGAGCCAGCGGCTGGCATAGAAGGCGCGGCTGAGCGGATCGAGGCCGGTTGGGTCTGGCGTCGGGCAACGCTCGTAGCGGCTGTCGAAGGCGGCGAGAGCCGGATCGGCGGTCTCTTCGCGCTGGATGGTGAGCGGCGCGCCGGCCGGGGCAAGGCTGGAGCGGATCCTTGCCGTGCAGCGGTTCAGGCCGTCACTCGGGAACAGGCTGACCGTGTCGTCCTCGCCGGACAGGCGAAAGCGGAATGCGGTGCCCGTGGCGATTGTGCGTGAACCGCCGCCGGCACGGATCGCCAGCGAGCCGTCGCAGGTGCCCTCGATGTCGGCCGGTTGCTTTCCAGCCTGGCGCAGCACGATCTCGACGCTGCGCGCCTGCAGACCGGAGAAATCGAAGATCCTGGGCGTCGAAGGCTGCGCTGCCGCATCGATGTAGAGCGTCTGCCGCGACACCCGCCAGCGTCCGTCGAAATGGCCGTCGCCGCTGCTGCCGCCGGCTGGCGGCAGATGCGTTTCGGCAACCGGCCCGGCCAGTTGCTGCAGTGTCCGGTAAGTCGCCTGGAAATCGCCATTGCGGATCTCATAGCGGTCGTGACCGAAAGGGCCGGTGCCGTTGGCGCGGTCCATCGCGCCGAGCTGGTGGTGGGCGAGCAGCGCCAGGAACCGCTTTTCGTAGTCGCTTGTGCCGGCGTCGCCGAAAAACTGCGCGGCGGCGATCTGCGGCCCGGGTGTCCTGGCCGATAGCGAGGGTCGAGCGCAGGCCGTCTGGCCTTGCAGGAGATCGCAGGCACTGCGACCAGCGCCGCCGGCACAGCCGCCAAGGGCGGCCAGCCCGAATAGAACGAGGGCGACAGATGCGCGGCCCTTCACCCGGCCGCTCCGGCATTCAGGACGCTCAGTTGCGCCGGGTCACGCGGCGGCATGAAGCCCTGCGGGAAGACCTTGCAGACGGGGATGGCGAAGGTGGCGATCAGTAATTCGGCCTCGCCGCGCATTTTGCGCGGCGCTGTCTTGTCGTCGCGTATCGCTTTCGCGGAGGTGACGAGGGCGCCATCGCAGTCACAATGGTTGTGGCGGGCGATGTAACAGGCGTCATGCGTCCGGCAGGCCGTGTCGAGGCGGTTGACCGGCCGGAACGACAGATCGCCGGTGCGGGTGCCGGGGCCGCAATAATTGCCGAAGACGAAAGGCGAAGGCCGCGCCATGGCGTTGCGGATCGGTTTGGGCAGTTCGGCCTCCGGGACCTTCGTCCACGGATTGGCGCAAGCGGAAACGAAAAGCAGCGGCAGGATGGCAAGAACGGCTCGCATGTCTATCCGCGCCAGCTTTCTGAAAGATGTCCCTACGCGGCGACCGCGCGCCTGATGCCACACTCGCCGGTTTTGTGGCAAGGAAAAGGCGCACGGCTAAAGCGCAGCGCGTTTGAAAGGATTCATGCGATGCGCTTTAGCGTCTTTGTTTATGCATGTCGTTCTCCCAAAACCGAGATCACTTTTGGGCGACATGCATCAGACAAACAGGTTTCGCTCCCGCTCCACTGCCTTGGTGATGAAGCTGGCAACGATCTGGACGCGGCGCAGCGGCCTGACCGATTCGTGATAGACCAGCCAGTAGGCACGGCGGATGGGCGCGACAGCATCGACGGACACAAGTTCCGGCATCGAGCGGGCGACGAATGTGTGCAGGATGCCGATGCCGGCGCCCGAGCGCACCGCTTCGGCCTGGCCGAGCGCCGAGGAGATGGCGAAGCTGGTGCGCCAGTCGGCGCTGAATTCGGCCGCGTAGTCGAGCGAGGGACTGACGATGAGGTCCGGCACATAGCCGATCAATGTGTGCTGGCCAAGCTCGGCGGCGGTTTGGGGCAAACCATGCACGTCAGCATAGGCGCGGGAGGCAAACAGGCCGAGCGAGTAGTCGACCAGCTTTCCCGCCACCAGCCGACCCTCCGTCGGCCGCTCGACGGTGATGGCGATGTCGGCCTCGCGCCGCGACAGAGAGAAGGAGCGCGGCACCGGCACCAACTGGATCGTCAGCTCGCGGTGCAGGGCGGTCAGCGCGCCAAGGCGCTTGGCCAGGAAGGCGACACCAAACCCGTCCGGCGCGCCGATGCGCACCGTGCCGGAGACATCGTCGCCTTCGCCGGCAACGGTCGAACGTGCGGCGATCATGTCGCCTTCCATGCGCTCGGCAATGTCGAGAAAGCGCTCGCCGGCAGGCGTCAGCTCGCTGCCGGTGGTCAACCGGCGAAACAGCTTTGTCCGCAGCGCATCCTCGAGTGCGGCGATGCGGCGCGAGACAGTGGCGTGGTTGAGCTCCAGCCGTTTGGCCGCGCCAAGGATCTGGCCGGCGCGCGCCACGGCGAGGAAGATGCGGACGTCATCCCAGTTCATGGGGATGGTCCGATCTAACGACGAGCGTCGCGTTCCCGCCCACCCCCCTCTGTCCTGCCGGACATCTCCCCCGCAAGGGGGGAGATTGGCAGCTCCGCTGACAGAGCCTCTTTTGCGGAGCTGAAGATTTGCGAAAGCGACCGCTGCATCCGATCTCCCCCCTTGCGGGGGAGATGTCCGGCAGGACAGAGGGGGGTGTGACGAAGCTCAACCTTGAGAAATCCTGTAAAGACGGGCGCACCCTATCATTTGCGGCAATTGATGCACAGGTGCCTCTCGCTATCTACTTTTCGCACAACGGTTGCGTTCTCACTCGCGTTGCCATCCGCCGGCCAAAGGCGGACAATGCAGCATCACAAACAAGGGAGAGAAATCATGATCGACTATGGTCATTTCATCGGCGGCAAGCATGTCGCCGGGACCAGCGGCCGCAAGCAGGATGTCATGCAGCCGATGGACGGCTCCGTGCGCGGCACGGTGGCGCTGGCCTCGCAGGCGGAACTGCGCGCGGCGGTCGAGAATGCCAAGGCAGCGCAGCCGAAATGGGCCGCGACCAACCCGCAGCGCCGCGTGCGCGTGCTGATGAAGTTTCTCGAACTGGTCGCCCGCGACTATGACGAACTGGCCGACATCCTGGCGCGTGAGCATGGCAAGACGATCGCCGACGCCAAGGGCGACATCCAGCGCGGCCTCGAAGTGGTCGAAGTCTGCATCGGCGCGCCGCATATGATGAAGGGCGAATTCACCGACGGCGCCGGCCCCGGCATCGACGTCTATTCGATGCGCCAGCCGCTCGGCGTCGTCGCCGGCATCACGCCGTTCAACTTCCCGGCAATGATCCCGCTGTGGAAGATCGCGCCGGCCATCGCCTGCGGCAACGCCTTCATCCTGAAGCCTTCGGAGCGCGATCCCGGCGTGCCGATGCGCATTGCCGAACTGTTCCTCGAAGCCGGCCTGCCGGCAGGCATCCTCAACGTCGTCAACGGCGACAAGGACGTGGTCGACGCCATCCTCGACGATCCCGACATCAAGGCCATCGGCTTTGTCGGCTCGACGCCGATCGCCCATTACATCTATTCGCGCGGCACGGCCGCCGGCAAGCGCGTGCAGTGCTTCGGCGGCGCCAAGAACCACATGATCATCATGCCCGATGCCGACATGGACCAGACCGTCGATGCGTTGATCGGCGCCGGCTACGGCTCGGCCGGCGAGCGGTGCATGGCGATCTCGGTCGCCGTCCCGGTCGGCAACGATACCGCCAACCGGCTGATGGAAAAACTGATCCCGCGCGTTGAAAGCCTGAAGGTCGGTCCTTCGACGGACTCTTCCGCCGATTTCGGCCCGCTGGTGACGGCGCAGGCATTGGAACGCGTTAAGGGCTATGTTGACACCGGCGTCAAGGAAGGCGCCAAGCTGGTCGTCGACGGCCGCGGCTTCTCGATGCAGGGTTATGAAGACGGCTACTATATGGGTGGCTGCCTGTTCGACAACGTGACCGCCGATATGCGCATCTACAAGGAAGAGATCTTTGGGCCGGTGCTCTCTGTTGTGCGCGCGCCGACCTATGAGAGCGCGATCAAGCTCGCCAACGATCACGAGATGGGCAATGGCGTCGCCATCTTCACCCGTGACGGCGATGCCGCGCGCGACTTTGCAAGCCGTGTCCAGGTCGGCATGGTCGGCATCAACGTGCCGATCCCGGTGCCGATCGCCTACTACACCTTCGGCGGCTGGAAGGCATCTTCCTTCGGCGACCTCAACCAGCATGGCCCGGACGCGTTCCGCTTCTACACCAAGACCAAGACCGTGACCTCGCGCTGGCCGTCCGGCATCAAGGACGGTGCCGAATTCGTCATCCCGACGATGAACTGAGCCGGACGACTTCTTGGTTGCGCGTCCTCGCCTTCGGCTGCGGTCGCGCGGGCGGGCATCAAGGACGGTGCTGAATTCGTCATCCCGACGATGAACTGAGCCGGACAACAAATTGGTTTGGATTCAACGCTCGGGCGCTCGCGCCCGGGCGTTTTTTTGCAATCGGTGGCGACCCTATCCGTTGAACGCTAATGTGATGGAACCAAGTAGCATCTGCCGTCTTGGTTTGCAGTCCTGCCGCAAGGAGGTACGGCAGATCAAGCAACGGCGCTGGCGACAGCTTCGGGGACATCGTTTGGCGCAAGGAGGTGTCAGATGACCCGTCTTGTGGCAACGCTATTTTTCGCGGCGGTTTCCGCGTTTCCGGCCGCCCCGGCGATGGCAGAGCAATGCGCGGCCCGTGCGGATATGATCAAAGCGCTCGGGGAAAAATTCCACGAAAGCGAAGCGGCGCGGGGCCTGGTCAACCCGAGCCTGATTCTTGAGATATTCGTCTCCGACCAGGGCACCTGGACAATTCTTGCCACCGACACGCATGGTCAGAGCTGCGTCATCACGGCAGGCGAAGGCTGGGACGGTCCGTTGATGGCGGCGGCTGCCTTGCCCGGGACTTAACCCGAGCTTCGAGGAAGCGCCAACGACGAGAGCGCAGCGGATATAAAAGGACGTTCAGCGCGTGGCGGCCGTCTCGGCGTGGCCGCGCAACAGCGCCATCAGGCGTTTGGCGTCCTTGGCCGCGGCCTCCTCGTCGCCGGCAAGGATTGAGCGGATCAGCGCGACATGGTGCTCGGCGGATTCGGCAAGACCGGTTTCGGCCTTGTAGCGGAACCAGAAGCGGCGGCTGTGGGTCTGCAAGGGGGCGGCCAAACGGGCGGCGAAGGGATTGTCGGCAGCCAGCGCCAGCGCTTCGTCGAGAGCCTTGTCGGCCTGGATGAAGGCAAGCACATTGCCCGAGATCACCGCTTTCTGCATGGCGAGCGCTGCTTCGTGAAACAAGTCGGCGGCTTCGCGGGTGACGAAGCGGGCGGCCGAGCGGGCGAGCACCACCTCGACGCCGCGACGTGCATCGAGGACGCGCAGCCAGTCGCCGGCATGGAGCGGGGCGATGGCGATCCCGGCGCGCGGCCTGATGTCAAGCAGCCCTTCCCAGGCCAACCGCTGGATCGCCTCGCGCACTGGTGTCCTGCCAAGCCCGAGCCTGTCGATCAGAGCGCCCTCGGTGACGAAGCTTGCCGGGGCCAGTTCGAGCGTGACGATCATGTGCTCGAGCACATGGTAGGCCCTGGTCGCGGCCGGCTCCGTCGCGGTGCTTGCTGCCGTGGATATCAAATGCGCTCTCCTGATATATCTTGCATATATCATAACAGAATCCGCATTGACAGCGGGTTTGTTAATAGATATACCACTGATATATCAGATGGAGAGATGATCATGTGGACCGGAGTTTTTCCTGCCGTCACGACCAAATTCACCGCGGATGATCGTCTCGATCATGCCGAGATGGAGCGCTGCTTCAGCCTGCAGATGGAGGCCGGCTGCGACGGCATCATCGTCTGCGGATCGCTCGGCGAAGGGCCGATGCTGTCGCCCGACGAGAAGATCGAGGTGCTGAAGACCGCACAGAAGGTCGCCGGCAAGAAGCCGGTGCTGCTGACCGTCAACGAGGCCGGCACACGCGAGGCGGCCAGCATCGCCAAGCGCGCGAGCCGGGAAGGCGCCAACGGCCTCATGGTCGTGCCGAGCCCGATCTACCACACCAATGCGGAAGAGACGGTTGCAGCGCTTCGTGCGGTCGCCGAGGCGGGCGACCTGCCGGTCATGATCTACTCGAACCGGCTCGCCTACCGTGTCGACGTCACCGTCGACCAGATGGAGGAGCTGGCGTCGGACAAGCGCTTTGTCGCGATCAAGGAATCCTCCGACGACATCCGTCGTTCGACCGAGATCATCAATCGCCTGGGCACCCGCTACGACCTGTTCACCGGCGTCGACAATCTGGCCTTCGAGGCGCTGTCGGTCGGCGCCATCGGCTGGGTCGCGGGACTGGTCACAGCCTTCCCGCGCGAGACCGTCGCCATATTCCAGCTGATGAAGCAGGGCCGCCGCGAGGAGGCGCTCGCCATCTACCGCTGGTTCCGGCCGCTGCTCGATCTCGATGTCTCGACTTACCTGGTCCAAAACATCAAGCTTGCCGAAGTGTTCGCGATCAACACAAATGACCGCGTTCGCATGCCGCGCCAGCCGCTGTCTGGAGAGCGCCGCAAGGCTGTCGAGAAGATCGTCAAGGATGCGCTCGCCGTGCGGCCGACACTGCCGCAGTTCTGAGCTGGTATGAAGCGAGCGGGGCGGAGACTGGGACATGCATGCAGGGGTGACGTACAAAGATGAATAGCGATGTTCCAATCGACATCGCCATCATCGGTGGCGGCATCATCGGCATCTGTGCCGCTGCGTCTCTCGCCGAGGCCGGACGCAGGGCCACCGTCTTCGACCGCACCGGCATTTGCGAGGAGACGAGCTCCGGCAATGCCGCCGCCTTCGCGTTCTCCGACGTGCTGCCGCTGGCCCACAAGGGCATGATCCGGCAGCTGCCGAAATGGCTGGCCGATCCGCTTGGCCCGCTCAGCATTCCGCCCGCCCATCTGCCGAGGCTTCTGCCCTGGCTAATCCGCTTCTGGCGCGCCGGGGCGCCCGGGAAATACGAGGCGAGCCTTGCCGCTCAGGCGGGCATGATGAAGCTCGCCGAGGCGGAGTGGATGGGCTTGCTCGATCGCTCCGGTACGCGGTCGATGCTGCGCGAGGACGGTTCACTGGAGCTCTATGAAAGCGAAGCCGAATTTCAGGCCGGGCTGCCTGGCTGGGCGGCGCGTGAGCGTTTCGGCATCGGTTTCCGCCATGTCGAGGGCGAGGAACTGGCCGCCTTGCAGCCGGGGCTGTCGCCGCGCTTCATCAAAGGCACGTTCGTGCCGGGATGGAAGACGGTCGCCGACCCGAAACTGCTGGGCAAGGCGGTGTGGGCCTATGCGCAGGCCAAGGGCGCCCGCTTTGAGCTGGCCCGGATCAGCCAAGTCGCGGCGGATCAGGATGGTGCGACGCTGACGTTGGCAGACGGCACCACAAGGCAGGCGCGACAACTTGTCGTCGCCGCCGGCGCATGGTCGCATCTGCTGGCGCGGCAGCTCGGCGATCGCATTCCGCTGGAGACCGAGCGCGGCTACAACACCACGTTGCCGACGAGTGCCTTCGACGTGAAGCGGATGCTGATCTTCTCCGGCCATGGTTTCGTCGTCACGCCGCTCGAAACGGGCCTGCGTGTCGGTGGCGCCGTTGAACTCGGCGGCATCGAGCGGCCGCCCAATTATGCCAGGTCGAAAGCGCTGCTGCGGAAGGCACAGAAATTCTTGCCGGGGCTCGATCCCTCGGGTGGGCGCGAATGGATGGGGTTCCGCCCCTCGCTGCCGGATTCAGTGCCCGTCATCGGCGGCGCGCCGGGAAAGCGGTCGGTGGTCTATGCCTTCGGCCATGGCCATCTCGGCCTGACCCAGGCGGCGGCCACCGGACGGTTGATCAGGGATCTTGTCCTGGGGCAGACTCCACCGATCGATCTGGCCCCCTTCAGTCCGCAACGATTTTGATTTTTCGGGTTTTTGATTTTCGAGGAGCGTCATGGCCAAGAAATCCTTCTTCTGCATAGACGGCCACACCTGCGGCAATCCGGTGCGGCTGGTCGCTGGCGGCGGCCCGCTGCTGCAGGGCGCGACTATGATGGAGCGGCGTGCGCATTTTCTGGCCGAGTATGACTGGATCCGCACCGGACTGATGTTCGAGCCGCGCGGCCACGACGTGATGTCCGGCTCGATCCTCTATCCGCCGACGCGCGAGGATTGCGATATCGCCATCCTGTTCATCGAAACCTCCGGCTGCCTGCCGATGTGTGGGCATGGCACCATTGGTACGGTGACGATGGCCATCGAACACGGACTGATCAAGCCGAAGACGCCGGGCGTGCTTCGGCTCGACACGCCGGCCGGCCTTGTCATCGCCGAATACAAACAGGTCGGCGACTATGTCGAGGAGGTGCGCATCACCAATGTGCCGTCCTTCCTCCATGCCGAGGGGCTGACGGTCGAATGCCCTGGGCTCGGCGAAATCACCGTCGATGTCGCCTATGGCGGCAACTTCTACGCCATCGTCGAGCCGCAGGAGAACTATCGCGACATGGCCGATTATTCGGCGGGCGACTTCATCGCCTGGAGCCCGGTGGTGCGCCAGCGGCTCAACGAGAAATATTCCTTCGTCCATCCCGAGAACCCTGGCATCAACCGGCTGTCGCACATGCTGTGGACCGGTGCGCCGACGGTGGATGGCGCGGATGCCCGCAATGCCGTGTTCTACGGCGACAAGGCGATCGACCGCTCGCCCTGCGGCACCGGCACCTCGGCGCGCATGGCGCAGCTTCATGCCAAGGGCAAACTCAAGGCCGGCGACAGCTTCGTCCATGAATCGATCATCGGTTCGCTGTTCAAGGGCAAGGTCGAAAAGGATGTCAGCGTGGCCGGCAAGCCGGCCATCATTCCCTCGATCGGCGGCTGGGCGCGGATGACCGGACTGAACACCATCTTCATCGACGACCGCGACCCGTTCGCTCACGGATTTGTTGTCAAGTGATGGGGATCCTGACCTTGCGGAAAGCAACGGCTTGAAAAATGGATCGTGCCAAAAACGCAAGGATTCCTTTCATCACCTAATTTTGACGGCGATTTCTTCGAAACGGAGCGCATGATGCGGTCGAATCGTCAAAGACATTGCGTTATGCCAATGGTAGGGTCCGCGATAGTCCAGGGGCTGGATGATGGAAAACGGGCAATCGGACAGCGTGCTTCGAAAACACGCATGACGATTGAAAAATGACGTTGCAATCCGGGCTCGAAACTTTACGACTAGGGGAAATACGAAAAGGAATGCGTCTGCATGGGCGACATTCCAGGGGAGCCATGTACACATGCAGTATTTTGTCCAGCAGCTTATCAACGGGCTGACGCTGGGATCGATCTATGGGCTGATCGCGATCGGCTACACGATGGTCTACGGCATCATCGGCATGATCAATTTCGCCCATGGCGACATCTTCATGGTGGGTGCCTTCACGGCACTGATCGTCTTCCTCGCCCTTGGCGCGCTGTTCTATTCGGTGCCGGTTGTGCTGGCGCTGCTGATCATGATGATCGTGGCGATGCTGCTCACCAGCCTCTATAACTGGACGATCGAAAAGGTCGCCTACCGGCCGTTGCGCGGTTCGTTCCGACTGGCCCCGCTGATCACTGCCATCGGCATGTCGATCGCGCTGTCGAACTTCGTCCAGGTGACGCAGGGTCCACGCAACAAGCCGATCCCGCCGATGGTCAGCCAGGTTTACAACATCAACGGCATCAGCGTGTCGCTGAAGCAGATCATCATCGTCGTCGTCACGGCGCTGCTGCTGGCGCTGTTCTGGTATCTGGTCAACAAGACCTCGCTCGGGCGAGCGCAACGGGCCTGTGAGCAGGACCGCAAGATGGCGGCGCTGCTCGGCATCGATGTCGACCGTACCATCTCGATCACCTTCATCATGGGTGCGGCCCTTGCCGCGGTCGCCGGCACTTTGTTCCTGATGTATTACGGCGTCATTGCCTTCTCGGATGGCTTCACGCCGGGCGTGAAGGCCTTCACGGCGGCGGTGCTGGGCGGCATTGGTTCGCTGCCTGGGGCGGTGGTCGGCGGGCTGATGATCGGCTTCATCGAGAGCATGTGGTCGGCCTATTTCTCGATCGACTACAAGGACGTCGCGGCGTTCTCGATCCTGGCCATCGTGCTGATCTTCCTGCCTTCCGGCATATTGGGCCGGCCAGAAGTCGAAAAGGTCTGAGACTATGGCCGTCACCGTATCTCCGGAGCGCGACACCGTCGCCACCCCCATGCAGCGCGCGTTGCGCGAGGCACTTTATGCCGCTGCCATATCGTTCGGCCTGTTCGTGCTGTTCATCGGCCTGAAGACCGGCCAGAACATTTCCAATGAACTGGTCCTGACGACACGCTGGGGCCTGCTTGCCGCCGTGGTGATCGCCACGGCTGTCGGGCGCTTCCTCTATGTCGCTTATGGCCAGCCCTTCCTCGCCAACCAGAAGATCACCGACGTCGCCACCGGCCTGCTGCCGGCCAGCGTGGCGTCACGCTTCTTCCAGTTGCCGGCCTTCATCGTGGCCTTGGTCGCGGCGGTGGTGTTGTTTGCGGTCAACAGCTCTCTCGTCGGATGGGTGGGAGCCGAGCCGGCGGGCTATCTGCAGTTCCTGCGCGCCCTGGCAGTCATCTATGTGCTGGCCTGCGTGATCTATTATTTCCGGGGCTTCATCCATGCTAACTTCACCAAACTCGGCATTGCCGCGCTGATCCTCTATCCGATCCTGGTAGTGGCGATCCTGTCGCTGATGTCCTGGTCGTTCGTCGGCGGTCTGCAAGGTTCGCTGAAATGGGTCGACAATTTCGGCATCCAGATCCTGATCTATGTGATGCTGGCCTGGGGCCTGAACATTGTCGTCGGCCTCGCCGGCCTGCTCGACCTCGGTTATGTCGCTTTCTACGCGGTCGGCGCCTATGCCTATGCGCTGCTCGGCACGCAATATGGCCTGTCGTTCTGGATCCTTTTGCCGGCCGCCGGCGCCATGGCCGCCTTCTGGGGCGTGCTGCTCGGTTTTCCGGTGCTGCGCCTGCGTGGCGACTATCTGGCGATCGTCACCTTGGCTTTCGGTGAGATCATCCGCCTGGTCCTGATCAACTGGCGTGAGGTCACCAACGGTTCGGCCGGTATTTCCGGCATTCCGAAGGTCACCTTCTTCGGCCTGATGACCTTCAACGTGTCGGACCCCAATTACATCGCCAAGGTGCTGCATCTCGCGACATCGAGCGCCTACTACAAGATCTTCCTCTATTACCTGATCCTGGCGCTGGCGCTGCTGACAGCCTTCGTTACCATCCGGCTGCGGCGCATGCCGGTCGGCCGTGCCTGGGAAGCGTTGCGGGAGGACGAGATCGCCTGCCGTTCGCTCGGCATCAACACCACCACTACGAAGCTTACAGCCTTTGCCACGGGTGCGATGTTCGGCGGCTTCGCCGGCGCGTTCTTCGCCGCACGGCAGGGCTTCGTCAGCCCGGAATCCTTCGTCTTCCTGGAATCGGCCATCATCCTGGCCATCGTCGTTCTCGGTGGCATGGGCTCGCTGGTCGGCATCGCGGTCGCCGCAATGGTGATGATCGGCGGTACCGAGGCGTTGCGCGAACTCGACTTCCTCAAGCAGGTCTTCGGACCGGACTTCACACCGGAACTCTACCGCATGCTTCTGTTCGGCATGGCCATGGTCATCGTCATGCTGTGGAAGCCGCGCGGCTTCGTCGGCAGTCGTGAACCAACCGCCTTCCTCAAGGAGCGAAAGGCTGTCTCAAGCTCCTTCACCAAGGAAGGACACGGCTGATGAATGCGAACCCTGTTCAGAAGGCCAATTCCGGCGTGAACGACGCTATCCTGCAGGTCGATCATCTGTCGATGAAGTTCGGCGGCCTGGTGGCCATCGGCGATCTGTCTTTCGCCGCCAAGCGCGGCGAGATCACCGCGCTGATCGGCCCCAACGGCGCCGGCAAGACCACGGTGTTCAACTGCATCACCGGCTTTTACAAGCCCTCGGAAGGCATGATCACGCTCAACCGGAACGATGGTTCGACCTTCCTGCTCGAGCGGCTGCCCAACCATGAGATCCCGGCGCGCGCCAAGGTGGCGCGCACCTTCCAGAACATCCGCCTGTTCTCCGGCATGACCCTGCTGGAGAACCTGCTGGTCGCCCAGCACAACAAACTGATGAAGGCATCGGGCTACACGGTGCTTGGCCTGTTCGGCTTCAGCGGCTATCGCAAGGCCTCGGCCGAATCGGTGGAGCTCGCCAAGCATTGGCTGGAAAAGGCCGATCTTGTCGACCGTGCCGACGACCCGGCCGGCGACCTGCCCTATGGCGCGCAGCGCCGTCTCGAAATCGCTCGCGCCATGTGCACGGGACCCGAGCTTCTGTGCCTCGATGAACCGGCGGCCGGCCTCAATCCGAAGGAATCGGCGGCGCTCAACGAGCTGCTGATCGACATCAAGAACACATCTGGCACCTCGATCCTGTTGATCGAGCACGACATGTCGGTGGTCATGCAAATCTCCGACCATGTCGTGGTGCTGGAGTATGGCCGCAAGATTTCCGACGGCAGCCCGCAGTCCGTGCGCACAGATCCGCGCGTCATCGCCGCCTATCTCGGCGTCGACGACGAAGAAGTCGAAGCCGTCCTTACCGAAGTCGGCGACGAAGATGTCATTGAACAGCTGGATACAGGGCCGGATACCGCGCATGGTCCGGGAACATCGTCGTCCTATCTCGCCGGGCCGGTGACCGACACGGTCGGCCACAGTTCGGGCGAGCGGGTTACGGTGGCCAAGGGAGCGTCAAAGGCCGGTCAGGTCGACGCCAGGTCGCTCGCCGCGGCAAACAAGGCAGCCTCGCTGGCAGCCGTACCGGCGGCGAAGGCAAAGCCTGCTCCGAAAGCGGCTTCAAAGGCGGCAACCGGCACGGCGGCGAAGTCGACCGCGTCGGCCAAGCCGGCAGTCAAGGCCACGGCGAAGGCTGGAGAGATCTCCAATCGGCTGGCGGCGCCTCGCGGCGGCAAGGCCGATAATTTGACCCGCATCAAGGGCATCGGTACGGTCAACGAGAAGAAGCTCAACGATCACGGCATCTTCCACTTCGACCAGATCGGCGCCTGGAAAAAGGCCGACGTCGAGGCCGCCGAAGCCTATCTCGCCTTTGACGGACGTATCGCGCGCGAGGAATGGGTCAAACAGGCCAGGCTGCTCGGCCAGGGCAAGGACACGGAATTCTCGCGCCGCGTCGACGCGGGCAAGGTGGCGACAAGCCATGCTTCCGCAAAGACTGCAAAGGCAGCCTCCGGAAAGACCGCGAGCAAGACCGCTGCCAAGCCCGTGGCGGGCAAGCGTGGAGGGGGCAAGTGATGGCCGCGACAACGCTGCTCGATATCAAGGGCGTGCAGACCTATTACGGCAACATCCGGGCGCTGAACGGCGTCGATGTCACCGTCAAGCAGGGTGAGATCGTGGCGCTGATCGGTGCCAATGGCGCCGGCAAGTCGACGCTGATGATGACCATTTTCGGCGCGCCGCGGGCTCGCGCCGGCACCATCACCTTTGCCGGCACCGACATCACCCAGATGCCGACGCACGAGATCGCGCGCATGCGCATTGCCCAGTCGCCCGAGGGCCGGCGGATCTTTCCGCGCATGACGGTGATGGAAAACCTGCAGATGGGCGCCAGCCTCGACAACCTCAAGCACTATGACGAGGACGTCGAGAAGGTGTTCACGCTGTTCCCGCGTTTGAAAGAGCGCATCACCCAGCGCGGCGGCACGCTGTCGGGCGGTGAGCAGCAGATGCTGTCGATCGGACGCGCGCTGATGGCACGACCGAAGCTGCTTTTGCTCGACGAGCCGTCGCTGGGTCTCGCGCCGCTGATCGTCAAGCAGATCTTCGACGCCATCCGCGAACTGAACCGCACCCAGGGGCTGACCGTATTCCTGGTCGAGCAGAACGCCTTCGGCGCGCTCAAGCTCGCCACGCGCGGCTACGTCATGGTCAACGGCAATGTGACGATGAGCGGCACCGGCAAGGAGCTGCTCGCCAATCCGGAAGTGCGCGCCGCCTATCTCGAAGGCGGACACCACTGAGTTCGGAGCGGAATGCGTGCATTCGCCATTCCGCTCCAGATTGTTTGTTTGTCGCATGATCTTGTCCGGAAAGTCCGCAACTTTTCGGGATCATGCTAAGGAGACTTCACCATGCAGGGCATTCTTTACGAGGAACCCTCGATCTGGCAGTTCTTCTTCGTCACCTGTCTGCTCGGCGGCTGGGCGGCGTGGATGACCGGCAAGGCCAGTGCCCAGACATGGCGCAGCTTCATCCAGCTGTTCGCCTATATGCTGGGCCTCGGCATCGCCATCCGCTTCATCCATCACGCGCTGTTCGGCGGCACCATGTTCTCGCTGCACTATTATGTCGTCGACACCATCGTGCTGATGATCCTCGGCTTCGTCGGCTATCAATACACGCGCACCAACCAGATGGTGACACAGTATAATTGGCTCTACGAAAGAGCTTCACTCTTGAGCTGGAAACCGAAAGGTTGACGTTCATCATTAACGCCGTCTCGAAATTGAATCGGCGTGACAAGTGCCTGAAAATCGGCAAACTATGCTTTCTGCGATAAGGGTGGGCATCGCATGAAAGCTTCATCCACGCCCACTCCGTAAATGGGAGCGTTTAAATGAAAAAGTCACTTTTGTCCGCCGTCGCCCTGACCGCGCTGGTCGCGTTCGGCGGCAACGCGTGGGCTGACGTCATGTTCGGCGTCGCCGGTCCGATCACCGGTCCGAACGCCGCCTTCGGCGCACAGCTTCAGAAGGGTGCGGAAGCGGCCGTCGCCGACATCAATGCCAAGGGCGGCATCAATGGCGAGCAGATCAAGCTCGAAGTCGGCGACGACGTCTCCGATCCGAAGCAGGGCATCTCGGTTGCGAACAAGTTCGTCGGCGACGGCGTCAAGTTCGTGGTCGGCCACTTCAACTCGGGCGTTTCGATTCCGGCTTCGGAAGTCTATGCGGAAAACGGCATTGTCGAAGTGACGCCGGCCGCGACCAACCCGCAGTTCACCGAGCGCGGCCTGTGGAATGTGTTCCGCACCTGCGGACGCGATGACCAGCAGGGTAGCATTGCCGGTGCTTATCTCGCCGCGAACTTCAAGGACGCCAAGATCGCCGTCATCCACGACAAGACCACCTATGGCCAGGGTCTTGCCGACGAAACCAAGAAGGCAATGAATGCCAAGGGCCTGACGGAAGTCATGTATGAAGGCATCAATGTCGGCGACAAGGACTTCTCGGCGCTGATCGCCAAGATGAAGGAAGCCGGCGTTTCGATCATCTACTGGGGCGGCCTGCACACCGAAGCAGGCCTGATCATCCGCCAGGCGGCCGACCAGGGCCTCAAGGCGACACTGATTTCCGGCGACGGCATCGTGTCGAACGAACTGGCTTCGATCGCGGGCGACGCTGTTGCGGGCACGCTCAACACGTTCGGTCCGGATCCGCGCCTGATCCCCGCCAACAAGGAACTCGTCGAGAAGTTCCGCGCGCAGGGTTTCGAACCGGAAGCCTATACGCTCTACTCCTACGCCGCAGTACAGGCTATCGCCGAGGCAGCGACCGCTGCCAAGTCGAACGACCCGCAGGCAGTTGCCAAGGCGCTGCATGAAAACGGCCCGTTCAAGACCGTGCTCGGCGATCTGTCCTATGACGCCAAGGGCGACCCGACGCTGCCCGGCTACGTGATGTACGAATGGAAGAAGGGCGACGACGGCAAGTACACCTACATCCAGAAGATGTAAGACTCGTCAGTCTCCAGACCGTTTACGGATGCCCGGCGCCTCGCGCCGGGCATTTTCTTTTGCCATTCAGGGGGCGACCGATGGAGCCGGGTCCCTTAGCCGGGAATGATCGTGCGTCACGGCAGAGCCGGCCCTTTTTCTGGCTGTTTGGATGAATGCGATGGCCTCTGGCGCAATGATTCCATTTCAATCGGTTTAAATGCGCGTCAAATTTGTTTGCACTGCAGCATTTTCACGCTAATCATTGCGCCGATTTCTCTTCCTTCCGTTGCTGGAGCCCAGTCCTTGGCCATCACGAAGATCCTCGTCGCCAACCGGTCCGAAATCGCCATTCGCGTCTTTCGCGCGGCCAACGAACTCGGCCTCAAAACCGTGGCGATCTGGGCCGAAGAAGACAAATACTCCCTGCATCGCTTCAAGGCCGACGAGAGCTACCAGGTCGGACGCGGGCCGCATCTGACCCGGGACATGGGGCCGATCGAAAGCTATCTGTCGATCGAGGAGGTGATCCGCGTCGCCAGGCTGTCGGGTGCCGATGCTATTCATCCCGGCTACGGATTGTTGTCGGAAAGTCCCGAATTCGCCGACGCCTGTGCCGAAGCCGGCATTACCTTCATCGGGCCGAAGCCGGACACAATGCGACGGCTCGGCAACAAGGTCGCGGCGCGCAATCTCGCCATCGAGGTCGGGGTGCCGGTGATCCCCGCCACCGATCCGTTGCCGAATGACATGGAGGCGGTCAAGAAACTGGCCAAGGGAATCGGTTATCCCGTGATGCTGAAGGCATCATGGGGTGGCGGCGGCCGCGGCATGCGCGCCATCCGCGCCGAAGCCGACCTTGCCCGTGAAGTCACCGAAGGCAAGCGTGAGGCGAAAGCCGCCTTCGGCAAGGACGAGGTCTATCTCGAAAAGCTGATCGAACGCGCGCGCCATGTCGAGGTGCAGGTGCTGGGCGACACCCATGGCAATGCGGTGCACCTGTTCGAGCGCGACTGTTCGATCCAGCGCCGCAACCAGAAGGTCGTCGAGCGGGCGCCGGCGCCCTATCTCGAAATGTCGCAGCGCGAGGAGCTTTGCGGCCATGCGCTGAAGATCGCCCGCGAGACCAGCTATATCGGCGCCGGCACGGTCGAGTTCCTGCAGGATGCCGACACCGGCAAATTCTATTTCATCGAGGTCAACCCGCGCATCCAGGTCGAGCACACCGTCACCGAGCAGGTGACCGGCATCGATATCGTCAAGGCGCAGATCCATATCCTCGACGGCTTTGCCATCGGCACACCGGAATCAGGCGTGCCGGCGCAGAAGGACATAAGGCTGAACGGCCACGCGCTGCAGTGCCGCATCACCACGGAAGACCCCGAGCACAATTTCATCCCCGATTACGGCCGCATCACCGCCTATCGCGGCGCAACAGGCTTCGGCATCCGCCTCGATGGCGGCACCGCCTATTCGGGCGCTGTCATCACCCGCTTCTACGATCCGCTGCTGGAGAAGGTGACGGCGTGGGCGCCGACGCCGGCCGAGACGATCGCCCGCATGAACCGGGCGCTGCGCGAGTTCCGCATCCGCGGCGTCGCCACCAATCTGACCTTCCTCGAAGCGATCATCAACCATCCGAGCTTCGCCGACAATTCCTACACGACCAAGTTCATCGACACGACGCCGGAACTGTTCCAGCAGGTCAAGCGTCAGGACCGCGCCACCAAGCTCATCAACTATCTCGCCGACGTCAGCGTCAACGGCCATCCCGAGACGCGCGGCCGGCCGCAGCCGAAGGCCGATGCGGCCGCACCCGTGGTGCCTTACCTCAACGGCAATGTGCCCGGCGGCAGCAAGCAGAAGCTGGATGTGCTCGGGCCGGAGAAGTTCGCCGCCTGGATGCGCGATCAGAGGCAAGTCCTGGTCACCGACACGACGATGCGCGATGGCCACCAGTCGTTGCTCGCCACCCGTGTGCGAACGCATGACATTGCCGGCATCGCCGGTACCTATGCGCGTGCCTTGCCGCAGCTTCTATCGCTGGAATGCTGGGGCGGCGCCACCTTCGACGTCGCCATGCGCTTCCTCACCGAGGATCCGTGGGAGCGGCTGTCGCTGGTGCGCGAGGCGGCGCCCAATCTGCTGTTGCAGATGCTGCTGCGCGGCGCCAATGGCGTCGGCTACACCAACTATCCCGACAATGTCGTGCAGCATTTCGTCAAGCAGGCAGCAAGCGGTGGCATCGACCTGTTCCGGGTCTTCGATTGCCTGAACTGGGTCGACAACATGCGCGTCGCCATGGATGCGGTCGGCGCCGAGGGTAAGCTGATCGAAGCGGCGATCTGCTATACCGGCGACATCCTCGATCCGGCGCGGGCGAAATACGACCTCAAATACTATGTCGGCCTAGCCAGGGAATTGCAGGCGGCCGGCGCCCACATCATTGCCGTCAAGGACATGGCCGGACTGCTGAAGCCGGCGGCGGCACGCGTGCTGTTCAAGGCGCTGCGCGAGGCGACCGACCTGCCGATCCATTTCCACACCCACGACACGTCGGGCCTGTCGGCGGCGACGGTGCTGGCGGCGGTGGAAAGCGGCGTCGACGCCATAGACGCGGCCATGGATGCTTTCTCCGGCAACACCTCGCAGCCATGCCTTGGCTCGCTCGTCGAGGCGCTGAAGGGCACCGAACGCGACCCCGGTCTCGACCCGCAATGGATCAGGAAAATCTCGTTCTACTGGGAAGCGGTGCGCAACCAGTACGCCGCCTTTGAAAGCGACCTCAAGGGGCCGGCCTCGGAAGTCTATCTGCACGAGATGCCGGGCGGGCAGTTCACCAATCTGAAGGAACAGGCGCGCTCGCTCGGACTGGAGACGCGCTGGCACGAGGTGGCGCAGACCTATCACGACGTCAATCTGATGTTCGGCGACATCGTCAAGGTGACGCCGTCCTCCAAGGTCGTCGGCGACATGGCATTGATGATGGTCAGCCAGGACCTGACTGTTGCCGATGTCGAAAACCCGGACAAGGATATCGCCTTCCCGGATTCCGTCGTCTCGATGCTGCGCGGCGACCTTGGCCAGTCGCCAGGCGGGTGGCCGGCGGCGCTGCAGGGGAAAGCGCTGAAGGGCGACAAGCCGATCACGGTGCGGCCCGGCTCGCTGCTCAAGCCAGCCGACCTCAAGGCCAACCGCAAGGAAATCGAGGAAAAGCTCGAGCGCAAGCTGTCGGAGTTCGAATTCGCCTCGTGGCTGATGTATCCGAAGGTGTTCACGGATTTCGCCGGCGCGCAGGAAACCTATGGGCCGGTCAGCGTCCTGCCGACGCCGACCTATTTCTACGGCATGAAGCCGGAAGACGAGATCTTCGTCGACATCGAGAAGGGCAAGACGCTGGTGGTGCGCTGCCTTGCCATCGGCGATGTCGACGAGAAGGGCATGGTCACCGTGTTCTTCGAGCTCAACGGCCAGCCGCGTCGTGTCAAGGTGCCCGACCGGGCGCATGGCGCGTCCGCCGCCAAGGCCCGCCGCAAGGCCGAACCCGGCAACGAGGCGCATGTCGGCGCGCCGATGCCAGGCGTCGTTTCGGCGCTTTCGGTGGCTGCCGGCCAGGCTGTGAAGGCCGGTGACGTGCTGCTTTCCATCGAAGCGATGAAGATGGAGACGGCGCTGCACGCCGAGCGCGACGGGACGGTCGCCGAGGTGCTGGTCAAGGCGGGCGACCAGATCGATGCCAAGGATCTGCTGATCGCTTTCAATTAGAGTTCGCAAAACGGACCGGTTGTCGGCTTCTGGCGGCAGCCCGCGTGGCTTGGTCGATAACGGCTTGACCCGCCGCCGCCGGTCGGGCATCGAACCGGCTCAAATTTTGCCGCAGTCGTCCGCGAGTCGCGGAGCCGATGCTTTTGGAGAAAAATATGGCCGACGATATCACCGATACCAGCCAGACTGTTGCCGCCGGCCAGCTGCGGGCCTTCATCGAGCGCATAGAGCGGCTCGAGGAAGAGAAGAAAACCATTTCCGACGATATCAAGGAAGTGTTCGCCGAGGCCAAGGGCACTGGGTTCGACACCAAGGCGATGCGCACGATCATCCGGCTGCGCAAGAAGGACCAGGCCGAGCGGCAGGAAGAGGAAACCATCCTCGATCTGTACAAGGCCGCGCTCGGCATGGTGTAAGATCAGCCGGCCCCGGCACCGACCCGGTTGCCGGAGATACGGTTTAAGCCATGAGCGAATTCGACTTCGGCGCCCGCCGCGCCTCTGAATTCCGCCAGCGCGGCTTCTGGACGCTGTTCGCTGAGCGGCATCCGGAAGAAAGGGCTCTGATGGCGCGGCGCGGACCCTGGTTCTGGCAGCGCGGGCTGCCCGACTTCGCCTTGGTCGTTTCCATGTATGTCGCGCCGGCGCAGAGCCAGGTCGGCGTCTTCTTCGGTCGCAACGAGAAGTTCGGCGCCACGCAAGCCTGGTCGCGGCTGAAGCCGTTTCAGCGTGAAATCGAAGACAGGCTGAAGCTCAGGCCGGAACAGAGTTGCGAGGGCCTCGGCATCAATTCGATGTGGCGGGTGAACTGCTATGCCGAGGACAACTGGCCAGCCATGGCCGACTGGCTGGTGACCGAATGTTCGCGCTTCGAGCGTGCGGTAACCGAAGTCCTGGGGCAGGGATAGACATCCGGTGTTGCCAGAAGGTATCGGCGCCTTTTTCCGTTCACGCTGGCAAGGCCAGGTGCCGCTCGACCGGCTGTTCTGGCGCGACCTTGTCCTCGTCGGCACCGCGGTCAGCATCGCCGCATCGGTGCTGGCGCTCGTCTTGCTCGGATTGAAGTTGCCGCTCGGGCTTGTGCTGGCAGTGCATTTCGCGTCGGTGCCCTACAGCCTGTTCCTGACCTTGGCGGTGTGGCGGACCACCGAAAAGATACCCGGTGCCAAGGCCTGGATGATGACGCTGGGCGCTACGCTGTGGCTGGTGGCGATGATCGTGGTCTGATCGTCTGCCCAGAGGGGGGCAACGGATACTTAAACGAAAAGGCGACAGATGCCGCCCTTTCATAGTGTCGAACCCGGATGGCTCAGGCCGAGGGCTCGAATTTCAGCGCCACGCCGTTGATGCAATAGCGCAGGCCGGTCGGCGGCGGGCCGTCCTCGAAGACATGGCCGAGATGGCTGCCGCAGCGGGCGCAATGGCATTCGGTGCGAACCATGCCGTAGCTGCGGTCGACGGTGTTTTCGACCGAGCCCGGCACCGGGTCGTTGAAGCTCGGCCAGCCGGTGCCGCTCTCGAACTTCAGCTTGGATTCGAACAAAGGCTGGTCGCAGCCGGCGCAAGAAAAGGTGCCGGCGCGCTTCTCGTAGAGCAAAGCGCAGCTTCCCGGCCGCTCGGTGCCGTGACCGCGCATGACGGCATACTGCTCGGGCGTCAGCCGGGCGCGCCATTCGGCGTCGGTGCGAGTTACAGGGTAGGTGCGAGTTACAGGGTAGGTGTGGGTGTCCATGTGATCTCCTCAGCCTTGCCGGCTCGCTCCTACAGCGCCGCGCGTCCATCGGACGCGCAAGGGACGCTATAGCACTTTGGTTTTGCGCATGATCCTTTCCGAACCGGAGGTTCGGGGTCATGCGCGGATTGCAACCTCATATTCGCACCAAGATAGGCATTTGTTACGGCATTTTCCCGCATTTTCGATCGTGATCTTCATGCGATCGCCGCCAGATAGCGATCCACCGAAGCAGCCAACGCCGCTTTTGCGCCTCCGATGACATTCTGGTTCCACCACGCGCCGTAGATATGGTCGAACGCGAATGGCTCCATCGCCGCCGCGATGCGGCGCACGGCCGCTGCATTGAGCGGAATGTAGTTCGGATAGCTGTACATGAAGCTGACATGGCGGCGCGTCGGCGTCACCTGCAGGATATCGCCGGCCAGCAAGACGTCGCCGCCATCGCGTTTCCAGTGCAGCACCTGACCGCCGGCAAAGTGGCCACCGCAGCGGATGAGCGTCAGCGAAGGGTTTATGGCCAGCGTCTCGCCTTCCCAGCTGACGATCGCCTTGTGCGGCCGCATGATCCACTGGCGGTCATCGGCGTGGAGATAGATCGGCACGCCGCCAAACGCCTCGCTCCAACAGACCATCACCGAATAATAATGGCAGTGCGAGATGGCGATCGCCGCCAGGCCGCCGCGGCGGTTGATCTCGGCCACCGCCTCGTCGCTGACCATCGAAACGCAGTCCCACAGCACGTTGCCGTGTGGCGTCTGTGCCAGCAGCGCCCGCTGGCCGATGGCGAAGCGCGGCTCGATGCCGAAGGCGAGAACGCCGGCATCATCCTTCATCACAAGCCGATGCCCTTCAGCAAGTTCCTCCGGCGTGATCCACGCCTGCCCTTCCCAGCGCACATATTGGCGCTCGTCCTCGCAGATCGGGCAATGTTTTGGAGGCGTCTCTGTCGCCGCGAACTGGACGCCGCATTGCAGGCAGAGAAAGCAGGTCATCGGATCTCCTGTCAGTCTTTCAGTGTTTTCTTGAAAGCTGCCTGGTCGCGCCCTCAAGCCCGGCCAAAGTCAGCGGGAACATGCGGCCGCCGAAGATGTCGCGGATCATCGCAATCGAATGGGTGTAGCCCCAGTTCTTGGGGTCTTCGGGGTTCAGCCATACCGCGTTCGGCCATTGCTGCAGCAGACGGCCGAGCCAGACACTGCCTGCCTCCGGATTCCAGTGCTCGACCGAACCGCCGGGATGAGCGATCTCGTAAGGGCTCATCGAGGCGTCACCGACGACGATCACCTTGTAGTCCGGGCCATATTTGTGGAGGAGGTCGAAGGTCGGAATCACCTCGGCATGCCTGCGGCGATTATCCTTCCACACACCCTCATAGAGGCAGTTGTGGAAATAGAAATATTCGAGCTGGCGGAATTCGGCGCGGGCGGCCGAGAACAGCTCCTCGACGCTCTTGATGTGGTCGTCCATCGAGCCGCCGACATCGAAGAACATCAAAAGCTTCACCGCGTTGCGCCGCTCGGGCCGCGTCTGCACGTCGAGATAGCCATGTTCGGCGGTGGCGTGGATGGTGCCGGGCAGGTCGAATTCCTCCTCGGCGCCTTCGCGCACCCAGCGACGCAAGCGCTTCAGCGCGATCTTGATGTTGCGGGTGCCGAGCTCGACCGCATCGTCGAAATTCCTGAACTCACGTCTGTCCCACACCTTCACCGCGCGGCGGTTGCGGCTTTCATGCTGGCCGATACGCACACCTTCGGGATTGTAGCCATAGGCGCCGAAGGGCGAGGTGCCGCCGGTGCCGATCCATTTCGAGCCGCCCTGGTGGCGGCCTTTTTGCTCCTGCAGCCGCTGTTTCAACGTCTCCATCAGTTTCTCGAAACCGCCGAGCGCCTCGACCAGCTTTTTCTCCTCGTCGGTCAGGTGCTTTTCGGCGAGGCGGCGCAACCATTCCTCGGGAATGTCAGCGACATCGACGGCATCCGGCCCGCCCAGTGCTTCAACGCCCTTGAAGACATGGGCGAACACCTGGTCGAAGCGGTCGATATGGCGCTCGTCCTTCACCAGCACCGCACGGGCGAGGTAATAAAAACCTTCGACGTCGTAGTCGACCAGCCCGGCTTCCAGTCCCTCCAGCAGCGACAGATATTCCCTGAGCGAAACGGGAACACGCGCGGCCTTCAGTTCGAGGAAGAAGGGGATGAACATTGTCTATCTACAGCAGATCATACTCGATGAAGCCGGTGCGGCGCGCGACATGGTCGTAGAGTTTGCGCGCGGTGGTGTTGGTTTCGTGCGTCATCCAGTAAACGTTCTTGACGCCGATTTTCGCGGCTTCTTGTCTTACTGCCTCGATTAGCGCCGCGCCTATGCCCTTGCCGCGCATGTCAGGGTCGGCGAACAGGTCCTGCAGATAGCAGTTGTTTTTTTCCGACCAGCCTGAGCGGTGGTAGAGATAGTGGGTGAGCCCTACCGCCTTGCCGTCCAGCGTGGCGATGAAGCCTTTCGGCTCGAACTCACCCTCGGTGAACAGCCGCTTCCAGGTGATGGCGTAGACCTCTTCCGGCAGCTTCGTCTCATAGAAGGTGAGGTAGTCGGTCCACAGCCGCCGCCAATCGGCGCGGTCGGACTGCGCGAGCGGGCGGACGATAATCTCAGACATGTCATCTCCTCTGAAGGTTTGGCCGAGGCTGCCTGCCTGTTCGGCTGCGGGCAACGGTCCACAGAAGGGAAAGCGCTGCTGCTGACCTATTGCTGCCTTCGTGCCATGAACGCCAGCCGCTCGAACAAATGCACGTCCTGCTCGTTCTTCAGCAATGCGCCATGCAACTTGGGCAGGGCGTTCTTCGGATCGGCGCGCAGATCTTCCGGCGCGATATCGTCGGCGACCAGCAGCCTTATCCAGTCGAGCGCTTCGGAGGTCGACGGCTTCTTCTTCAAGCCGGGCACGTCGCGGATTTCGTAGAACTGGGTCAGCGCCGCGCGCACCAGGTTCTGCTTGATGCCGGGATAGTGGACATCGACGATTCTGTGCAGCGTATCGACGTCGGGAAAGCGGATGTAGTGGAAGAAGCAGCGGCGCAGGAACGCGTCCGGCAACTCCTTCTCGTTGTTGGAGGTGATGATGACGATCGGCCTGACGGCGGCGCGGATGGTTTCGCCGGTCTCGTAGACGAAGAACTCCATCCGATCGAGTTCCTGCAGGAGGTCGTTGGGGAATTCGATGTCGGCCTTGTCGATCTCGTCGATCAAAAGCACGACCTTCCTGCCGGCGGCGAACGCCTCCCAGAGCTTGCCGCGCTTGATGTAGTTCCTGATGTCGTTGAAGCGCTCGTCACCAAGCTGGCTGTCGCGCAGGCGCGAGACGGCGTCATATTCGTAAAGGCCCTGCTGCGCCCTGGTGGTCGACTTGACGTGCCATTCGATGAGGTCGAGGCCAAGTGCTGACGCCACCTGGCGGGCCAGCTCCGTCTTGCCGGTGCCTGGCTCGCCCTTGACCAGCAAGGGCCGCTCCAGCGCGATCGCCGCGTTGACGGCCACCATCAGATCCTTGTCGGCGACATAGGCCGCCGTGCCTTCGAAACGCATTCTTGCTCCTCGGTTGATCATGGCAACCGTAAGGACGCGGCTCACCCTGTGCAAGGGTGCGCCGGCCGCGACGAATGGGCTTGAACCCTGATGGAAACATATGCCCGTCTCACTGGCGCTTAGCCGGCCGGCAGCCTATATTGGGCGGGACGGTCTGTGCTTCCCGGCAGGAGAACATTTTCCCCGGGGCCTTAACGATCCTTAGGGAGCTGTCCCTGGGAAGACCCGTGGGTTTTCTCACACGGCGCCCACCTACTTTGTAGGTTCCCGGGATCGCTCTCTCCACCGGTTGTGTGGATCGTCACTTATTGCCACGCGTCCCGCATTTCGGTGGATGATTGCGGTGGAAAACGTCGCTCCCAAAACTCCATCCAGATCTGACCTTTTCTAGCCTGGCTGAATGACCTCTCTCAAAGACCTGAAAAAGCAGCTTCGCCGTGAGGCCCTCGGACGCCGCGATGCGCTCGATGAATTCTGGCGGGTGGAGGTCGCGCTTGAAATGGCCGAGACGGCACGCGATCTCCTCCACGTCGAGCCGGGCCAGATCGTTTCCGGCTTCTGGCCGATGCGTTCCGAAGTCGACGTTCGGCCGTTGATGTTTGCCTTGCGTGAAAAGGGCGCGCGGCTTTGCCTGCCGGCCATTCTCGACAAGACCACCATCGTCTTTCGCGAACTGGTGCGCGGCGCGCCGATGGTCGAGATGGGTTTCGGCACGGTCGGCCCTCACGAGGAAGCCGAGGTGCTCGACCCCTCTGTGATGCTGGTGCCGCTCGCCGCTTTCGATGCGCGCGGCCATCGCATCGGCTATGGTGCCGGCTATTACGACCGCGCCATCGCCAAGCTGATCGACAAGGGACAGCCGCCGCGGCTGGTCGGCATCGCCTTCGACTGCCAGGAGGTGGCAATGGTGCCGGATGAGGAACATGACGTCGTCATTCCGGAAATACTGACCGAGAGCGGGTTGCGCCGCTTCGCGCCAAAATTGTAGATAAGTACAAGGGACGCATGATCTTCACTGGCGTCATGCAGCTTTCGCTGACCTTCGGTGCGGGATCATATGAGACTTCTCTTCCTCGGTGACATGGTTGGAAAGACAGGACGGACGGCGGTGTGGGAACAACTGCCCGGCCTGATCTCCGACTTCAAACTCGATTTCGTCATCGTCAATGGCGAGAACGCCGCGGGCGGCTTCGGCATCACCGAAGATATCTTTCGCGAGACGATCGCCGCTGGTGCTGATGTCGTCACCACCGGCAACCATGTCTGGGACCAACGCGACGCGCTCGCCTTCGCGCCGCGCGAAGAGCGCTTCCTGCGTCCCTCCAACTTTCCCAAGGGCACGCCCGGGCGCGGCTCCGGTGTCTATATCGCCAGGAGCGGCGCGCGCGTGCTGGTCGCCAACATCATGGGCCGGGTGTTCATGCATCCCGAGCTCGACGATCCGTTCCAGGCCGGCGAACGCGAGCTTGCCGCCTGTCCGCTCGGCGAGCAGGCGGATGCCGTGATTATCGACTTCCACGCCGAGGCGACCTCGGAAAAGATGTGCTTCGCGCATTTCGTCGACGGCCGCGCCAGCCTCGTCGTCGGCACCCACACCCACCAGCCGACCGGCGATCACCAGGTCCTCAACGGCGGCACCGGTTATATGTCCGACGCCGGCATGTGCGGGGACTACGATTCCTCGCTCGGCATGGACAAGGAGGAGCCGCTCAACCGGTTCCTGTCGAAGGTGCCGAAAGGCCGCTTCGAGGCGGCGACCGGACCGGCGACCTTGTGCGGCGTTGGCGTCGATATTTCCGACCGCACAGGGCTGACCGAGCGGATCGCGCCGTTTCGTCGCGGGCCACGGCTGGAAGAAACCGCACCGTCCTTCTGGTCCTGACATTGATATAGGCACGCTTAGTACCTAACTGCCGGCGACACTGCTCTAGATCGTTAAAAGAGGGGACGACCTCCATGCAGCTCATCGAATTCCTGGCGCCGCATTTCCAATTCGTGTCCGACCCGACCGCCTGGGTCGCGCTGCTGACGCTGATTGTGCTCGAGGTCGTGCTCGGCATCGACAACCTGATCTTCATCTCGATCCTGACCAACAAGCTGCCGGAAGCACAACGGGCCCGTGCCCGCCGGCTCGGCATCTCGGCGGCGCTGATCATGCGGCTGGTGCTGCTGGCCACCATTTCGATCATCGTCCAGCTGACCACGCCGGTGTTCACGGCCTTCGGCCACGGTTTTTCCTGGCGCGACCTGATCCTGATTGCCGGCGGCCTGTTCCTGGTCTGGAAGGCGACCAAGGAGATCCATCACACGGTCGATCCCGACGACCACAAGGATACGATGATGGGCGAGACGCTGCAGATCAGCCTTGCCGGCGCGATCTTCCAGATCCTGCTGCTCGACCTGGTCTTCTCGATCGATTCGATCATCACCGCCGTCGGCATGACCGACGAGATCGCCATCATGTACATCGCCGTGATCGTGGCGGTGAGCGTGATGATGCTGGCGGCCGGGCCGCTGGCCAACTTCATCGCCAAGAACCCGAGCATTGTCATGCTGGCGCTGGGCTTCCTTCTGATGATCGGCATGACACTGATCGCAGACGGCATGGGCTACCATGTGCCCAAGGGCTACATCTATGCGGCGATGGGCTTTTCGGCATTGGTCGAGGGACTCAACATGCTGGCGCGGCGACGTAGGAAGGCGAAATCGGGTGGCGGGCACTGAGCTTGGGCTTGGGCGCATGCCGCGTTTGGATTGACTTTTACGGATTTGTACATACAATACTGTAGTCGATGGTGCTACTTTGCAGTTTGAATGGGATCCTGAAAAAGCGAGGCGCAATCTTGCCAAGCACGGCATCGCCTTTGATCTTGCACGAAAGGTGTTCGATGATCCGCTCCATCTCATCGTGCCTGACCGGTTTGAAGATGGTGAGCAACGATGGCACGCGATCGGGATGATTGAGGCTGTCGCGGTATTGCTGGTTGTGCATACCTACCCCGGTCGCGAAGATGAAGAACGGGTTCGGATCGTTGGTGCTCGGAAAGCGACAACGCATGAAAGGAAGCGCTATGAACAGGAAGGACCTTAGCCAGGATCTGCGCAATCAACTTGCCAAGCTGGCCGATTTGCCCGACAGCGAGATTGATACCTCGGACATTCCAGAAGCTCCGGCCGAGAACTGGATTCATGCTCGCCGTGGACATCTTTACCGACCACTCAAGCAGCCGGTCACCATTAGGCTCGATGCCGATGTGCTATCCTGGTTTAAGGAACATGTCGGAGGCGGTGGCTATCAAACCGAAATCAATCGCGTACTTCGCCATCATGTGACCGAACAGGAAAAGCGGCGAGGTTGATCCGATTTAGTTAGCCGGCACGCCCTTCGGGTGGCGGTCGCCGATCAGGCCGAGCGTCAGGCCCTGCTCAAGCCAGACCTTGGCGCCGGCCAGCACGAGCGTGAAGCCGCCGGTTGAGTCGATGGCTTCTTTTACCTGCTCGTCGCCATTGCCGGCAAAGCCGAAGTTGCGAACCTCGAGAAAGGTCGTACCGCCTGGCATTTCGGTGAAGCTCCAGACCACGGTGGTTGGCGGATCGCTCCATTGCATGACGATCTTTTCATTCGCGACGATCTCGCTGACGTCGATGGTCGTCGAGACACCGTACATGCGCCACTCCCAGAGGACTTGCTTGCCGCTGTCCAGCCGGCCGCTGCCATGGGTGAACCAGAATTTCGTGGTTGTGGCCGGATCGACGATGGCCTCGAATACATCGGCGACAGGCCGCCGGATCAGCATGCCGGCCGCGGCGGTTGGCTTTTCGCGGATGTCCATCGGATGCTCCTTTCGAGGCTTGGCGTTCACCAGGCGTCCGGTTCGCGCAGCATGTGGATGATGTTGGCGGGGTTGGTGATCCAGCCGCCGCGGAAGCCCTCGCCCAGTGGCTCGATGGCATCGCAACGCACAACGCCAGCCTTGGCTAAATGATCCGCAGCCATGGGGAAATCCTTGGTGAACAGCTCCAGCCACACTTCGGCGTGGCTCATCATCGGCGCCTTATCGATCCACAGGCGGTTGGGGCCAAGCTCGAAGCCGATGGCCGGTGCCTTGTCTGTAAAGGGCTTCAGGCCGACGACGTCGCGGTAGAAGGCGATCGTCGCCTCATACTGGTGCGGCGGCACCTTCATGGCGATGTTGATGCCGCCGGTGATTGTCGCGGTCATTGCTGGCTCCCTTGTCGTGTTCAGCTGTTGTTGGTCGCCCTTGCCCAGGCTGGTTATGCGAGATTGACCTGCCAGGAGACCCCGAACCTGTCGTTGAGCCATGCGAAACGGAAGCTGAAGCCGTAATTGTCGGGCGGCATCAGAAATCCACCGTCCTTGGCCAGTGTCTCGACAATCCGGTCCAGTTCGTCCTCGGCGGAACAGTCCACATACAGCGAGACCGACGGCGTGAAGGTGAAAGCGTGGTTGACGGGGGTATTGAAGATCATGACTTCCAGGCCGGCGATCGACACGCGCGCAAGCTTGACCGTGCCGTCCGGGCCGTCTTCGCCGGGGCCGTAGCGTGTGACGTCAAGGACGCTGCTGCCGGGAATGGTCTCGCAATAGAGGGTCATTGCCTCTTCGGCCTTGCCCTCGAACATCAGGAATGGCGTTACTTTCTTCATCGTTGACCTCCGTCTTGCTCCCTGGCGCTCAGATATGGGGGCCGCTCAGATATTGGTCTCGTTGGCGGGTTCGCCCTTCATCTCGCTGCGGTAGTAGCCGTCGCGCAAATTGATGCCGTACTCGACATAGGCCTTCATGCAGGCCAGCATCTGCGACCAGCCCTCGCAATTGAGGTAGGACTTCTTCAGGCCGACCGCGCCTTCCTGCCAACCGCTCTCGGCGATGGTGACGAAGGTGCCGCCATCGTCCAGCGGCTCGAAATTCATCTCGATGCGGGTCTTGTAGGCGGGTTTGCCGTCGGCGTCGGTGGCATCCCAGCGCAGCACGATGCGGCGGTCCTTGACCACTTCGTCGACCTCGACCGGCACCTTACCCCACCAGACAACGCCGGCGCCTGCCACCAGAGGCGCACTGGCGCCGCCGATCATGGTGAAATAGCCGCTCAGTTTCTTCGGATTGACGACCGCGTCGAATACGTCGGCGACCGGTTTGCCGATGCGTCCGGAAACACTGAATCCAAGTGACATATCCACAACTCCTTCCCTTGATCGGTTCGACAATATGTTATATAAACATAACATGTCAAGCCGATCGCAAGACGACAATGTTTTCAAGGCGCTGGCGCACCCGCGCCGGCGTGAAATACTGGACCAGCTGAAGGACGCGCCGAAGACGACCGGCATGCTGTGCGAGGCCTTTCCCGATATAGATCGCTGCACCGTCATGCTGCATCTCAAGGTGCTGGAGGAGGCCGACCTGATCGTTGCGCGGCGCGACGGCCGCGAGCGCTGGAACCATCTCAACGCGCTGCCGATCAAGCAGATCCACGACCGCTGGATCAGCCAGTATGCCGGGCATGCCCTCAGCATCATCGAGCGGCTGAAATCCGATCTGGAGGCGTGAACGCTTGCAGCAGCCCATGTCGCGCGTCCTGTGCACGGTGCGGCTGGACGAATTGTGCCGATTTATCTATAAGCCGGCCATTCCGACAGAGAACGCCGTGCTTCCACGGGGTGCACCTGGGACGCTCTGAAATTTTGAATTCGGGCATTGCGCAAGACGAGGTGAGATCACTTCGCTTCGGGATGCTCTAGCCGAGAAGACGACACCATGGCTGGCCATTCACAGTTCAAGAACATCATGCACCGCAAGGGCCGCCAGGATGCGGTGCGGTCTAAAATGTTTTCCAAGCTGGCGCGCGAAATCACCGTCGCCGCCAAAAGCGGGACGCCCGATCCGTCGATGAACCCGCGCTTGCGGCTGGCGATCCAGAACGCCAAGGCGGTGTCGATGCCGAAGGACAACATCCAACGCGCCGTCAACAAGGCCTCGATGGGCGATGCCGAGAACTACGAAGCCGTGCGCTATGAGGGCTATGGCCCGGGCGGCGTCGCCGTCATTGTCGAGGCGCTGACCGACAACCGCAACCGTTCGGCGTCCAATGTGCGCGCCGCCTTCACCAAGGCCGGCGGCGCGATGGGCGAAACGGGCTCGGTTTCCTTCATGTGGGATCGTGCCGGCGAGATCTATTATCCGGCATCGGCCGGCAGCGCCGACAAGATCATGGATGCGGCGATCGAAGCCGGTGCCGACGATGTCGAGTCCGACGAGGAAGGCCACACCATCTATTGCGGCTTCGAGAACATGGGCGAAGTGTCGAAGGCGCTGGAAGGCGCGCTCGGCGAGGCTGAATCGGTGAAGCCGATCTGGCGGCCGCAAAACAACGTTCCGGTCGACGAGGAGCGGGCACAGTCGCTGATGAAGCTGGTCGCCACGCTTGAGGACGACGACGACGTGCAGAGCGTCTACGCCAACTTCGAAGTCGACGACGAGACCATGGCCAAGCTCAGCGCGGCATGAGACTGCAAGGTGGTGGCCAACGGCGCTACAGGCGGGTAGCATGGCCTCGCTGCTTGAGACTTCCGCCAAAGGTGTAGCGCAGTCAGTTGTCGGCGAGAGGGAAGATGACTGACGAAGGCGTTGAACTTGCAGTGACCTGGCCTCGTCCAGGCGGCCTTTGGCGACGGCTTTTCGCTTCGCTTATCGACTACCTTGTCATCTTCGTCGCTCTTTATGCACTGGTTGCGGCCTTGTTTCTGATGACCAACGGCGGAGTGAAGGGCAGCTTCTGGCTGAACTGGAAAACCTGCCAGTCCGCCAGTCTGAAAGGAACAGACGATCCTATACTTTCCCGCTACGATTGGCAGGTTTGTGCAACATCCTTCTTCGGTTTTCCGGTGGCCAGATGGGCAGCCGGTACGAGCACGGACGCTCAATCGAAGGCAGTATCGACCCTTTCGATAGACCTAGATTCAAACGGAAATTTTCGAACTGCGGCACTGGATCTAGGCTTCCTCCAGGTGCTGGTCCTGGCGACCTATCTTCTTGTGATGGAGGGGGCCTTCAGCCGGTCGCTTGGCAAAGGGGTCTTGGCCCTCTTCGTCCATGACGAGCTGAATTGGCATAGGGAAGGCCTCGCTTTGCAAAAAACTGTTTGTCGGCAGGTGGTAAAATTCCTGGGCTATCTGCCCGCCACGCTGGTCGGAGCTTTCTTTGCTTTCCAGACCTGGAAAACCGTTCCGGCGCCCGTGCTGAACTATTCCCGACTGGAAATCGTAATCGCCTTTACGGCGTCTGCCCTAGCTTTTCTCTGGCCATGTTGGATCGCGCTGACCGTCGCACTCGGCAACGAGCCAATACATGACCGAGTTGCAGGCACGACCGTGCGCGTTCTGGAGGCGGACCAATGAACGCGTCAGGGAAGCATTGCGTCGTCATCACCTACTGCACGCAGTGCCAGTGGCTGCTGCGTGCCGGCTGGATGGCGCAGGAACTGCTGTCGACCTTCGGCACCGATCTGGGCGAGGTGACGCTGGTGCCCGGCACCGGCGGCATCTTCACCATTTCCTGCAATGATGTGCTTGTCTGGGATCGCAAGCGCGACGGCGGTTTTCCAGACGCGGCCAAACTGAAGCAACTCGTCCGTGATGTCATCGACCCGGACCGCGATCTCGGCCATTCCGACCGGAAGACAAAGGCGTAGAGGCCGCCGGCGCTGCCGTCACTTGCGTCGCCACGCTCCGAAGGCGGCGCCAATCGCAATACCCACGGCGACGCCCATCGGAAGGTCATCCAGAGCGGTGCCGATCGCGGCACCGACACCAACTCCGATGGCCATGCCGAAGGCCATATTTGCGTATTGATCCTTCATCGGTCGCTCCATCCATCGTCGTCAACGCGTGGCGAACCAGAAGGATGCCAGCGCGGCTATGCCGCTGATGGTGCGGACATGGTTCCACATCACCCATTCATGGAGGTAGCGTGGCCACAGGCCTGCGCCATTGCTGCTGGCCAGATCGACGGCGGCGAGCGCATCGTTGAGCGGGACGTTGAAGATCATCGTGACCACCACGATGCCGATGAGATAGAGCAGGCTGCCGGCAATCAGCCAGAGCGAACCCGGCTGGCTCCAGCCAATCACCGCACCGATGGCGACAAGGACGCAGACGAGCGCCGTGCCGAACAGCGCTGTCATGAACAGCGGGGTCACAGCTGTGACATTGATCGAATTCATCGCGGCAATGCCGCTTGTGGCTGGCATGCGGGCGAGGCCCGGCATGACGAAGCTGGAGAAAGCAAAGAAGACGCCGCCGACGACGCCTGAGCCGAGTGCGGCAATGAAGATGAGGGTGGGAAGAAGTTTCGCGATCATGTCATTTGCTCCATATGCCCGTTGTGTTTTCCTTTGCGTCAAAATATGAACAATCCTCACATTTGCAAAACGTGATAAACCCTCGTATTTTGCGAGTCAAGCGATTTTGATTGCATTTGGAGTCAGTCATTGGAAGACACGGCAGCCCCCGTTTCCGCACAGGAGCAGGTTGCTTCACCGCGCCGGGCGCCGAGCCAGCAGCGTAGCCGCGAGCGGGTCGAGCGCATGCTGGCCGCTGCCTCGGCGCTGATCGCCGAGCAAGGCAGCGATGCCATGCGCATGGGAGAAGTGGCGGAACGGGCCGGTGTGTCGATCGGCTCGCTCTACCAGTTCTTTCCCGACAAGCGGGCGATCGTCTGGGCGCTGGCCGAGCGCTACACCGCCGAAAGCCAAGCCTGCATCTCGGCGGCACTCGCCGGCGTCAGCGACGCCGAAGGCCTGCAGTCCGCGTTTTCAGAGTTAGTCGACATCTATTACCGGCTGTTCCTGGCCGAGCCGGTGATGCGCGACATCTGGTCGGGCACGCAGGCCGACAAGGCGCTGCGCCAACTCGAACTCGCCGACAGCCGCGCCAACGCCGAATTCCTCACCGCGGTGCTGAAACGGCTGCGGCCGGCGGTCGATCCGGCGACACTGGAAACCACGGCGTTTCTGGTCTGGCAGATGGGCGAGGCCGCCATGCGGCTGGCGATCTCGGTTGAGCGCCAGGAGGGCGACAGGCTGGTCGCCGCCTACAAGCGCATGGCGCTAAGGGAATTGCTGGCCGAGTAGCGCCGCGCCGCAACAAAAAACCCGCCACGGAGGCGGGTTTTTTGTTCCGTGAAAGCTCGTTGAGCTTAGATGCCGAAACCTTCGAAACGCTTCTTGAACTTCGACAGGCGGCCGCCGCGGTCGAGCAGGGTCTGCTGGCCGCCGGTCCAGGCCGGGTGGGTGGTCGGGTCGATATCGAGGTTCATCGTATCGCCTTCCTTGCCCCAGGTCGAACGGGTCGTGTATTCGGTGCCATCGGTCATGACGACCTTGATGGTGTGGTAGTCGGGATGAATAGCGCTCTTCATGGCTCGGTTCCTGGCTTGCCGGCGCTGCCGACGGGCATAAGCCTGCGTCGATGCGCCTCTTTTTAAAACTCGAAGCCGCAGCTATTGAGGAGCCACGGCTTCTAAAACGGTCGGCGAGCCTATACATCAGCCGGAATTGAATCACAAGGCCGCGGCAAGCGCATATTGAGGCGTAGACCCCAAGGGCGGCTGGAGGAAACATCGGGATGGCGCAAATCACCAGCGCAGACGAGCGCCGGCGTTCGCTCAAGCCGCTCCGGCGCCTGTTCCCGTACATCACGCACTATCGCACACTGGTCGTCGGCGCCATTATCTCGCTGGTCATCGCGGCGGCAACCACGCTGGCGCTGCCGCTGGCGGTGCGACGCATGATCGATCATGGCTTCTCGTCGGCCAGCACCACCTTCATCGCCGAATATTTCGCCGCTCTGGTGGCGATGGCCGCCGTGTTGGCGGCAGCATCGGCCGGCCGCTACTATTTCGTCATCACGCTGGGCGAGCGCGTCGTCGCCGATATCCGGCGCGATGTGTTTGCCCATGTGACGACGCTGTCGCCTGCCTTCTTCGACACCGCCCAGTCGGGCGAGATCGTGTCGCGGCTTGCCGCCGACACGACGCAGGTCAAGTCGGCGGTCGGAGCGACGGCCTCGGTGGCGCTGCGCAACGTAATCCTCGGTCTTGGCGCGGTGGGGATGATGGTCATCACCAGTCCGAAACTATCAGGCCTCGTCATATCAGCCATTCCTGTCATCGTGCTGCCGCTGGTCGCTTTCGGCCGTTCGGTGCGGCGCAAATCACGCCAGGCGCAAGATACGCTTGCCGATGCCACCGCCTATGCCAGCGAACAGATCGGCGCGGTGCGCACGCTGCAGGCCTTCACCAATGAAAAGCTGGTCACCGGGCATTTCTCGGCCGCGGTGGAAGCTGCTTTCGAGGCGGCACGCTCCTCGATCTTCGCGCGCTCCTTCCTTACCTTCTTCGCCATTTTCACCATCTTCTCGTCCGTCGTGGCGGTGCTGTGGTTCGGCTCGCGCGACGTGCTCGAAGGCTCGATATCGCCGGGTACGCTCGGTCAGTTCCTGCTCTATTCGGTGTTCGCCGCCGGCGCGCTGGGCGCGTTGTCGGAAGTCTGGGGCGAGCTTGCGCAAGCGGCGGGTGCCGCCGAACGGCTGACCGAGATCCTGGCCGAGAAGCCGGCGATCCAGGCTCCCGCCGATCCGAAGCCGCTGCCGGCCGTCGCCAAGGGCGCGATCGCCTTCGACAATGTCTCCTTCTCCTACCCGGCAAGGCCCGACCGCGCCGCCGTGCACGGCTTGAGCTTTCAGGTCATGCCGGGCGAGACGGTGGCGATCGTCGGGCCGTCAGGGGCCGGCAAGAGCACGGTGTTTTCACTGATCCTGCGCTTCTACGATCCCGAAACAGGCAAGATCCTGATCGACGGTGTCGACGTGCGCGAGGCCGATCCCGTTTCGGTCCGCCAGCGCATCGCAATCGTGCCGCAGGACGTCACCATTTTCGCGGCAAGCGCGCGTGACAATATCGGTTTCGGCCGGCCGGGAGCCAGCAAGGCCGAAATCGAGACGGCGGCGAAGGATGCACTTGCCGATGAATTCATCCTCAAGCTGGAAAAAGGCTATGACAGCCAGGTCGGTGAGCGCGGCGTGACGCTGTCAGGCGGCCAGCGCCAGCGGGTTGCGATCGCCCGCGCCATCCTGCGTGACGCCCCGATCCTGCTGCTCGACGAGGCCACCTCCGCCCTCGACGCCGAAAGCGAGACGCTGGTGCAGACGGCGCTGGAACGGCTGATGCAGGGCCGCACCACGATCGTCATCGCCCACCGCTTGGCAACGGTGCTGAAGGCCGACAGGATCCTGGTCATGGATGGCGGCTCGATCGTCGAGGAAGGCACGCATCAAAGCCTTGTCGCCAAGGGCGGCATCTATGCGCGGCTGGCCAAGCTGCAGTTCGAAACCGGCGCCAGTGCTTTCAGGGGCGCGGCGGAGTAGGCAGAACCAACTACGTTCCTGATGTGCCGCTCTACGCGGTTCCGTAGCGCTGCTTCAGATGGTTCACGAAATAGGTGGCGTTGAGCTTTTCGCCGGTGGCGCGTTCGAGCAGATCCGGCGTCGACCAGCGTGATCCCTGCGACCAGATTTTTTTGCGGCGCCACTCGTTGATCGCCTCGAAATTGCCTTTGGCGAGATCGTCATCGGCGGCAGGATGATCCCGCGTCAGCGCCGCCCATTGCTGCGCCGCCATCATCGCGCCCAGCGTATAGGAGGGGAAATAGCCGAAGGCGGCCCCTGGCCAATGCACGTCCTGCATCGGTCCGTCGGCCGGATTGTCGATGGTGGAAAGACCGAGGTAATCGCGCATCTTGGCGTCCCAGGCTTCGGGCAGGTCGGCGACCTCCAGCCGGCCCGCGACGAGCTCCTGCTCCAGTTCGTAGCGCAGGATGACATGCAGGGGGTAGGTCACCTCGTCGGCATCGACACGGATCAGGCCGCGCTCGACGCGATGCACATGCGGCAGGATATCGTCGAGCGACCAGGCTTCGCCGAGATGCTTTTCGACCACCGGCAGGGCCCAGCGCCAGAAGGCCGGGTTGCGGCCTAACTGCTTCTCGACGAACAGGCTCTGGCTTTCATGCACGGCCATGCCGCGCGCTTTGCCGAGCGGCCAGTGCGACCATGCCTTGGGCAGGTTCTGTTCGTAGAGCGCATGGCCGGTCTCGTGCAGCACGCCCATCAGCGCCGACAGGAAGTCGGACGTCTTGTAGCGGGTGGTAATGCGCACGTCGCTCGGCACGCCGCCGCAGAAGGGATGGTGCGATACGGACAGAGAACCGTGGGTGAGGTCGAAGCCGACCGAAGCCATCATGGCGAGACCAAGCTCGCGCTGCCGGTCGATCGCATAGCTGCCGGAGAGCGGCTTCACGGGATGCTTGGCCAGGCGCGCTTCCTGCGCGGCCAGGGCTTCCGGCACGAAGCCCTTCAGGAATNCAGCGGGCGCTTGCGCAGCCGCGCGTCCTGGACCGCCAGCGCCTCCGGCACGAAGCTTTTCAGGAAAGCCTTCAGGTCGGTGAAGACTGGCGTGATGTCGGCGGTGCGGTTGCCGGGGTCGTATTGCTCCATCAGCGCGTCATAGGGGGCTAGGTCGAGCACATCGGCACGCAGCGCCGCTTCCTCGCGCACCAGCGCCACGACGCCCTCCAGCGCCGGCTGGAAGCCCGCCCAGTCGTTCTTGGCGCGCAGGCCGCGCCACAGCTGCTCGCAACGCATGCGCGCGGTCGTCTGGCGTTCGACGAATTCGACCGGCAGGCAGGTCAGGTTGGTGTATTGCCGCCGCAGTTCCGCGACAGCAGCCCGCTGCTCTTCACCAAGCGCCTCGCCTTCGGCCGCGGCGATCCAGTCCGCTATCTCCGGCGCTGTTGCCCTGGTGTGATACATGCCGGCCAGTGCCGCCATCGCCTCGGCACGCTTCTCGCCGCCGCCGACGGCCATGTGGGTGGCTTCGTCGGCACCGAGGATGGCCAGCGCATGCTCGAGCGCTTCGAGCTTGTGACCGAGGTCATCGAGTTTCTGAAAGGACATGGCGGCTTCCGTGATTGGGGACGGCGCGAAAAGACACCAACGCAAATGCGTTGGCAACCCTCAGGCACCGCGCAACGGACGCATCTTGCGTGGGGGCGGTCATGCGTGAAATGCTGCCGGCAACAATTGGGGGAAACAACATGATCGGCAACATCCTGGTCGGGCTGGTGGCCTTGATCCATGCCTACATCGTCTATCTGGAGATGGTGTTGTGGGACACGCCGCGTGGGCACAAGGTATTCAATCTGACGCCCGAATTCGCCAGTGCCTCGAAGGTGCTCGCCGCCAATCAGGGGCTCTACAACGGGTTCCTCGCCGCCGGCCTGATCTGGGGGCTTTACCTCGGTGCGGCCGGTTTTCAGGTCAAATTGTTCTTCCTGTCGTGCGTGGCCATTGCCGGCCTCTATGGCGCGGCAACGGTTGGCCGCAAGATCCTGTTCATCCAGACCGTGCCGGCGGCGGTTGCCCTGATTGCGGTGTGGCTCGGCTGGTAAAAAGGACGCCCGCGGGAGCCCCCCGAAGGCGTCAGGCGGTCCCTTCCTCTTGGACCGTTTCAGCCGTCCTCTTGGACCGTTTAGCCGTTCGGGTAATTGCCGCCGTCGGCGCCGTCGCCTATCAAAAAACCACTGCCGGTATCGACCATCAACCGCTGGTCGATATTGTCGAGACGACGCAACAGGTCATGGTATTGCGCGGCCGGTATCCTGCCATGATAGGACGCGGCGACTTTCTCGGCCGTTTGACCGATGTAGGCCGTGCGCATTTCCAGGCGTTCCGCCACGGCTGGGGTGATGTTGTTGGCCTGTCTCGCGTCCACGATGCCCTGATGCACGCCCTGCACCTGTTGGATGAGCGCCTCGACACGCGGGCCAGTCATGTCGGTCGGATCGGTCGCGTCGAGAGCGCCTTTGTGATGGCCCGCGGCATAGGCGCCGGCAAGCGGAACGGCGATGAGGAACGCCGTGAGTGTCGCAGTTCTAAGCGAGGTCTTGAAAGAGCGCATCACGCGTCTCCTCTTGTAGAGGAAAGCGGCGGTTGTCCGCCCGCCTTCCGGCCTTGGGCCGTCCGGTTCCGTCGCGTCGCGATGAGCGGGGATTCATCGCCGGCGGTTCTCGGCCCAGGCGGCAAGCTAGGACCGCCCCGCGACAATGTGTAATTAAAAAAAGATAATCTTTTCAGGCCTTGCCGGCCTCGATATGCGCCCTAGAGTTGAGCCGACGAACAAGTTCGCGTGAGTTCGCGTGATGATGGATCAACGTTCGGTGAGCTTCAGTTCAATACGGCGGTTCTTGTTGCGCGCCTCTTCGGTGTCGGCGGGATCGAGCGGCTGGAACTCACCGAAACCGGCGGCGACGAGCCGGTTGGCAGGCACGCCGTTTTCGATCAGGAATTTCACCACCGAGGTCGAACGGGCCGTCGACAGTTCCCAATTGTCACGGTAGCGGCCGGCGCCGGAGAGCGGCTTGTTGTCGGTGTGGCCGTCGACGCGCAGCACCCAGTTGATCTCGGGCGGGATTTCCTTCTGCAACTCGATGATGGCGTCGGCGAGCTTCTTCATCTCGACCTTGCCGGCATCGTTGATCACCTCGGAGCCGGTCGGGAACAGCACTTCCGACTGGAAGACGAAGCGGTCGCCGACGATGCGGATGTTCTCGCGGTCGGCGAGGATTTCGCGCAAGCGGCCGAAGAAGTCGGAGCGGTAGCGGTTCAATTCCTGCACGCGCTGCGCCAGTGCGACGTTGAGGCGACGGCCGAGGTCGGCGATCTTGGTGTTTGAATCGCGGTCGCGGATTTCGGAGACGTTGAGCGCATCCTCGAGCGCGCCGATCTGCTTGCGCAGTGCCGCGATCTGCTGGTTGAGGATCTCGACCTGGCTCAGTGCCTGCTGGCTGATCTGGCGCTGGCTGTCGAGTTCGCCGCCGAGCGCCGCGGCGCGCTGGTTGGCGGCGTCGCCGGCGCCCGCACCTTGCGCCAGCAATTGCTGGAGCCGGCTCCTTTCCGCTTCCGCCGCCGACAGCGATGCCTGCAGATTGGCCAGCGAGTCATCCTTGTCCTGCGCCGTCGAGCGCTCCAGCGCCAGCAGCTGCGTCAGTTCGTTGATCTGGGAGTTGAGGCGCGAGAGTGCCGTATCCTTGCCGGAGATTTCGCGTCCCAGCAGGAACTGCGCCAGCACGAAGACCGTGAGCAGGAACATGATGGCCAGCAGCAGCGTCGACAGCGCGTCGACGAAGCCCGGCCAGTAGTCGATGCGGCGATCGGTGCGCCGGCCCCTGGCGAGTGCCACTTCAGTGCACTCCGGGCTTCTTCAGGGCATCGGCGATCTTTTCCAGCGTGTTGCGCATCGCCTTCTGCTCGTCGGACTGGGCCTCGACCCAGTCGCGCATGATCTGCTGTTCCGAGCGCATGTTCTTGACCAGGCCGGAAATGCCGTCGGCGAGATTGGCCATGGCGGTGGCGACGCGCGGGTTGGAGCCGCCGCCATTCTCCTGCATGCTGCGCAGCCGTTCCGACAGCACCCGGATCTCGTCGGAGGATTCGGTCTTGGCTGGGTCGGCGACGACGATGTCCGACGACAGGTCGGTCACCGAGGAAAGCCAGTTTTCCAGTTCGGTGTAGAAGCGCGTCTGGGCGCGGCCGGCCTGTAGGTCGAGGAAGCCGAGCACCAGCGAGCCGGAGAGGCCGAACAGCGAGGACGAGAAGGCCGTGCCCATGCCGGCCAGCGGCGCGGAAAGCCCCTGCTTCAGGGAATCGAGCACCGCGGCGGCGTCACCGGTGCCGGGATCGAGCGATTCGATGGTCTCGCGGATCGAGCCGATGGTGTTCAACAGGCCCCAGAAGGTGCCGAGCAGGCCGAGGAACACCAGCAGGCCGACGAGATAGCGCGAGGTGTCGCGGCTTTCGTCGAGGCGGGTGGCGATGGAATCGAGCATGGTGCGCATCGAACTGGTCGAGAAGGCCATCGCCGAGGAACGGCCGATCATCGCCTTCATCGGCGCCAGCAGCACCGGTTCGGTCGTCTCCGAGCCGGCACGGAAGGAGTTGACCCAGCGCACTTCGCGAAACAGTCGTCCGACCTGGGCGAAGGCCAAAAGGATGCCGACCACCAGCACGCCGACGATCAGGCCATTGAGGCCGGGATTGCTGCCAAAGGCGGTCGAGATTTGTCGGGTCAGAATGGCGGCGATGAAGGCGACGATGACCAGGAAGATCACCATGGTCAGCAAAAAGACCTGCGGGCTCGATAGTTTATGCGGGTCGTAGATCAGGACATCAGAACGTCTGCCCATGCCGAAGGATCTGAGAAAAGCCATCCGTGCCCCGTTTCCGATGCCGCCGCCGATCACGTAAACCGCGACTCTAAACGGAATTGTGACTAAATTGAATGGCGCTTGGCAATATTGCCGCGTCGATAGTGTCAGAGGCGATTGATGACCAGACAGTCGACCATGGCGGCCAGATGCAGGCCGGCGCCGGTGATGACGAAACCGTGCCACAGCGCGTTGTGGAAGCGCAGCCCCTTCCAGGCGAAGAAGATGACGCCGCAGGAATAGACAATGCCGCCGGCGACGATCAGCGCTATCGATGTCGTCGGCAGCGTCTGGACAAGCGGCTTGACCAGGATGATGCCGCTCCAGCCGATGGCAAGATAGAAGCCGATCGCCAGCCGGTCGAAACGGCCGGGAAAGAACACCTTGATGGCAATGCCCAGCACTGCCGCGGTCCAGACCAGCACGATCATCCAGCGCGCCAGCGGCGAGCCTTCGAGCTGCGCCAGAAAAGGCGTATAGGTCGCGGCGATCAGCAGATAGATCGCGGCGTGGTCGAAACGCCGCAACACCCATTTTGCCGGAGACGACACCGGCCACAGATTGTAGGTCATCGACACCGAGAGCACGGTGAGCAGCGAAACCACGTAGAAGGCGGCGGCGATATATTCGCCCGGTCCGACACGAAACGCCGCCAGCGCCAGCAGTGCCGAACCGGCCGATATCGCCAGCACGATGCCGACCGCGTGGACGATACCGTCTGCGATCATCTCGGCACGCGAATAGTGCCAGCGTCCGATGAACGGGATATCGGGGTAGGGTTCGTTGTCTCTCACTAAGCCGGGTTCCTGCACCGCGCCCTCCAATTTGGGCGCATGCCGGGCAGTATTTCAAGCTTTCGTTGCGGTTTTGCGACTGCGGCGCATCAGCGCGGCGTGCCTGTCAGCGGGAGGAGAGCGGCTTCTTGACGACCTTCAGCAAAGCGCGCTGGATGACCTCGTTGCCGGCGACGACCGAACCGTTGTCGAGCATGTCCTGGCCGCCGTCCATGTCGGAGACGAAGCCGCCTGCCTCGCGGATCAAAAGCAGCCCGGCGGCGATGTCCCAGGCCGACAGGCCGGTTTCCCAGAAGCCATCCATGCGGCCGGCGGCGACATAGGCGAGATCGAGCGAGGCGGAGCCGAGGCGGCGGACGCCGGAAACCTCGGCCATGACGTTGCGCAGTTCGACCAGGAAATTGCCGTGGTGGCCGCGGCCGAGATGCGGCATGCCGCAGCCGATCACGGTGTCGACCAGCTTGATGCGGCCAGCGACGCGCAAGCGGCGGTCGTTCATGAAGGCGCCGCCGCCGCGTTCGCAGGTGTAGAGTTCGTCCATCGCCGGATTGTAGATGACGCCGGCGACGATCTGGCCCTGGCGCTCCAGCGCGATCGAAACGGCAAAGAGCGGAATGCCGTGCAGGAAATTGGTGGTGCCGTCGAGCGGGTCGACGATCCAGCGATGCTGGCCGTCGTCGCCTTCGACCACGCCGCGCTCTTCCATCAGGAAGGAATAGCCGGGCCGAGCCTTGGACAGTTCGGCAAAGACGATGTCCTCTGCCTTGCGGTCGGCCTGGCTGACATAGTCGCCGGGGCCTTTCATCGAGACCTGCAGGTTCTGCACCTCGCCGAAGTCGCGCGACAGCGAGCGGCCGGCCTTCATTGCGGCCTGGACCATGACGTTGAGAAGGGCTGAGCGTGCCATAGTGCTTTTTCCCGGTGCTGCGCTTTAAACTCCGCCTCGATGCATGTCGGTGACCCAGAACCGAGGCCACTTTTGGGCGACATGCGTCAGTCGGCGCGGCGCACGTAAGTGATTTCGTTGGTGTCGACGATGATGCGCTCGCCGGCGCCGATGAAGGGCGGCACCAGGACGCGGATGCCGTTCTCCAGGATCGCCGGCTTGTAGGACGATGCCGCCGTCTGGCCCTTCACCACCGGGTCGGCCTCGGTGATGGTCAGCGTCACATAGTCGGGCAGCGAAATGCCGATCGGCCGCTCTTCGTAAAGCTGGACCGTCACCATCATGCCGTCCTGCAGGAAGGCGGCGCGATCGCCGACGAAGTCCTTGTTCAATTCGAGCTGCTCGTAGCTCTGGGTGTCCATGAACACCAGTGCGTCTTCCTGCGCGTAGAGGAAGGAAAAATCCTTCAGGTCGAGCCGGATCTGTTCGACGGTCTCGGCCGAGCGGAAGCGCTCGTTGAGCTTGGTGCCGTTGATGAGGTTCTTCAGTTCGACCTGATTGTAGGCGCCGCCCTTGCCGGGCTTGACGGTGTTGGTCCTGACCGCCACCCAAAGGCCGCCATCATGCTCGATGACATAGCCGGGACGGATTTCGTTGCCATTGATCTTGGCCATGATGAGATGATCCGGAATGATGCCAACGGCCACGCCGTTGGTATGGGATGTTCGCTGGGAAAGCGATTTCGGGCTCCCAAGACCACAAATCGCCAGAAGAGGCAAGGGAGCGGGCAGGTCGGTGCCAGGCGAGGGGAGCCGAGGTTACACTTGCAATGACCGCGAGAACCGCCGTCAAGGCAGCCGGTTGGCCTTCTGCAGCGCCTGCTTGGTCTGGTCGTCGTCCAGCCCCTGCAGGAAGTCGTCCATCTGGGGGTCGATGAGGCCGGCACGACGGGCGACGACGTACCAGGCGCCGGCAAGCACAAGGTCCGGATCGGTGCCGATGCCTTGCATGTAGAGCTTGGCCAAGCGGTTCTGGGCGGCGACATTGCCGCCTTCCGCCGCCTGCTTCATCCAGCCGAAGGCGGATTTCAGGTCGCGCGCACCGCCGCGGCCTTCGATCATCCAGGCGGCGAGATCGATCTGCGCGGTGTCGTAGTTCTGCCTGGCTGCCTGCGCCAGTAGGCGCCTTGCCTGGGCGTCGTCGCGTGGCTTGCCGCCGACGCCATTGGCGTAGATCTGCGACATCGCATATTGCGCGTCCGCGAGGCCGGTCGCGGCGGCGCGCTCATAGTAGGAGACCGCCTTGGCCATGCCGGCATCGCCGGGGTCCTGCTGGACCAGCATCTGCGCGAAATTGAATTGCGCCAGCCGGTTGCCGGCTTCGGCGGCGGCCTGCATCAGGGCATAGGCTTCTTTTCCATCCTTTTTGACATAGCGGCCGTCGAGCAGCATCAGCGCATACTGGAACTGCGATTCCGGCACACCCTGTTCGGCGGCCAGCGCGTACCATTTCGCCGCCTGCGCCGAATTGACCGGTACACCGAGCCCCCGCGACAGGATCTCGGCCACCAAGGTCTGCGCCGCCGGATCGCCGTTTTGCGCCCGGACCAATGCCAGATTGTAAGCTGTCTTGTAGAGACCGCGCTGGAAAGCGCCATAGGCCGCGTCGGCGGGTTTTGCACCGAAGCGGTCGGGATTGACCGTGTCGGCCGACGGCAGCGGCGCCGGTTCTGCCGTGGTGGCGGGCTGCAGCAGCGGCTTGTCGATCGGCTTGTCGGTGTGCACGCCGATTTCCGGCTTGGGCTGCGGCAGCGGGATGGTCTCCGCGGCCGCTGCCTGGACCATCAGCATCGCAAGCAGGGCCTGGAGGGGAAGCCTCGCCGAGGGCACGTCAGTCCTCGAAGCGTGGCGCGGTTTCGTCGAGCAGCGCGTTGGCGCTGGCGACCGCTGTCCTAGGATCGGTGCCGTCGGCGAACACGGCGCTCGACAGCGCCACGAATTCGGCACCGGTGGCGCCCACGGCTTCGACCGAGGCGATGTCGGATCCGGCCATGACGATGCACGGGATTTGGATCATATCCGCCCACCATCTGCCGAGCGACAGGTTGCGCGGGTGTGGTTCGGGCTTGTTGTCGTAGCCGAAGCGGCCGAAGAAGATGTAGTCGGGCCGTGTCTCGCCAAGCTCGAGCGCGTCGTCACGCGTCTTGGCGCCGCCGGTGCCGACCATCATCTTTGCCTGGAAGTGTTCGATCGTCTCGGCCAGCTCGGCCTTGGAGACCTCGACATGGATGCCGTCGGCCTGGACGCGGCCGGCTATGCGGGTGTCGCCGGCGATAATAACGGCCGCACCGGCGGCTTGCGCTGCCGGCACGATCTGTTCGGCGAAAGCCTGGAAGGAGGCCTCATCCATGCCGTTCTCGGGCAGGATCAGCGAAGCGACGTCGCCGCCTTCGAATGCCGCGGCGATTCGGGCCGCCGGCACGCCGGGCGGCGCGATCAGCACAATGCGACAGCGGTTGGGGGGCGTTGCGTCATTCATGGTTCTTCGGGTCCCGCGTTTCGCCTATGCCGGGCGAAGATGGTTGGATTGCGGCATAGAGCAAAGTGCCCGCTTTGAACAGGCGGGCAGCCGGGATCGCGATGTTGGCCCGCCAGACGCCGGCGGACCGCTTTACTTGATCGGGTGCGGGCTTGCGATGGGCGGTTTGCCCTTCCACAGCGTCCAGCCGAGATTCATGCCGGCGGCGGCGATCAGGATGGCGGTGGCGCCGACGATCTGGCTCAGATGCAGCCGATGGCCGAACGCGACGACATCGACCAGGATGGCGACGACGGGGTAGATGAAGGACAGCGACCCCTGCAGATGCGTCGGCAGCTTCTGGATGGCGCCGTACATCAATATGTACATGAGGCCGGTGTGGACGATGCCGAGCGTCGCCAGCATGGTCCAGCTCCACGCATCGGCCGGAAGCTGGGAAAAATTGGCGAACGGCGCCAGCATGACCACGCCGACGCAGACCTGGATCAGCGCGATCAGGTGCGGCGGCGTGCCCTTGAGCTTCTTGGTGACGATAGCGGCGACGGCCCAGAAGAAAGCCGCGCCTAATGCCATGACGATGCCGGTAAAGTAATCCGTCCCGACATCACCGGCGTCGGGAGCGGCCTCAACGATCAGCACCATGCCGGCGAAGGCGATGGCCAGCCAGGTCAGCTTGGTCAAGGTCAGCCGCTCGGCGAAGAAGAGCGCGCCGAAGCCGACCAGCATGAAGGGCTGCGTGTTGTAGACGGCGGTGGCGATCGAGATCGACGCGCGGGAGAAGGCGCTGAACAGCAAAAGCCAGTTGACGACGATGGCGACGCCACCGAGCGCGGCGATGCCGATGATGCGCAACGACAGTCGGTTGCGCAGCAGCCCCAGGGCGGTGCCGATGATGAGCAGCGTCAGCGCGCCGAACGCGCAGCGCCAGAACACCACATCCATGATCGGCTGGCCGGACAGGACGACGAACCATCCGATCGTTCCCAGGATCGCCATTGCGGCGGACATTTCGACCGTGCCACGCACTGTATCGTTCACAACAAACCTCCGTATCAGTTGAACCGTCATAATCTCATGCGGAAACGCGGCTTTCCATCCGATCAGAAAGGATGTATGAATAAGTTACCTAATTATATTAGGCGGTGGTTCCAAATCAGCGAGAAATGTAAAATGCTTGATGATCTCGACCGAAATCTCCTTGAAATCCTGGTCAAGGATGCGCGGACCTCGCTGAAGGAGCTGGCCAGCCAGGTCGGGCTGTCGTCGCCAAGCGTTTCGGAGCGGCTTCGACGGCTCGAGGAGCGCGGCGTCATCCGGGCGTTCACTGTCGAGATCGATCCGCTGGCGCTCGGCTATACCTTGCAGGCGATCGTGCGCATCCGGCCTCTGCCGGGCAAGCTGCACATCGTCCAGAAGCTGATCGAGGAAATCCCCGAATTCGGCGAATGCGACAAGGTGACGGGCGATGACTGTTTCGTCGCCCGGCTGTTCGTGCGCTCGATCGGTGATCTCGACGGGATTCTCGACCGCATCGCCGACAAGGCCGAGACCAGCACCGCCATCATCAAGGCGCAGCCGATCCGGCGGCGGCCGCCGCCGCTCGATGCAACCGCGCCTCGTGACAGGGTAAAGGCCTTGCAGGCTTCCTGAGCCAGGCTGGGCTCGGCCATGTTTTCAGAGGGCCGATCGAAGCCGGGTGGAAAGCCGGGCCGGTTGGTTAGGGTGCCGGCCAAACGAATCGAGACCGTCATGGCGCAGAATATATACGACCGGGAGGATTTCTTCGCAGGCTACAGCCAGCTCGGCCGTACGTCGAAGGTCTGGATGGCGCCGCCGAGTGGCCGGCGCTGCGCGCGATGCTGCCTGATGTCAGCGGCTCGAGAGTCGCCGATCTCGGCTGCGGATTCGGCTGGTTCTGCCGCTGGGCGCACGAGCACGGGGCGGTGCATGTGCTTGGCCTGGACCTGTCGGAAAAGATGCTTGCCCGGGCGAGAGCGGCCGGCCCGGACGCCGGCATCACCTATGAGACGGCCGACCTCGATCAGCTCAGCCTGCGGCAAGCCAGCTTCGATTTCGTCTACAGTTCGCTCGCCTTGCACTATGTCGAGGACGTGATGCGTCTGTTCAGGACCGTGCATCAGGCGCTGGCGCCCGGCGGGCATTTCGTCTTCTCGACCGAGCATCCGATTTTCATGGCGCCGACCAATCCCGGCTGGGCAATCGATGCCGAGGGCCGCAAGACATGGCCTGTCGACCAGTACCTGGTTGAAGGACCGCGCCGGACGGACTGGCTGGCCAAGGGTGTGGTGAAACATCACCGCACGATCGGCACCACGCTCAACGCTCTGATCCGGTCCGGCTTCACCATCGACCATGTCGAGGAATTCCGCCCGACCGACGCACAGATTGCGGCCAAACCCGAACTGGCTGAGGAGCTAGAGCGGCCGATGTTCCTGCTGGTCTCGGCCCGCCGATAGGCAAAGGCGCCGACAGCCAAGGGATGGGGCGGCCCTGCCGATATTTGTTGTCGCCCCGCTCGGGATTCTGGGCTATTCAAGCGTCGATACGCTTTCCCTCCAGACCAGTCCCCCTCCCATGTCCGGCCTGCTTCTCGATCCGTGGTTCTACGCGGCTGCCCTTCCGGCGGTCATTCTGGTCGGCCTGTCCAAGGGCGGCTTCGGCGGCGCCGTCGGTTTCGTCGGCGTGCCGCTGATGGCGCTGACCATGCCACCGGTGCAGGCAGCCGCCATCCTGTTGCCGATCCTGTGCTTGATGGACATCGTCTCGGTGTGGACATGGTGGGGGGTCTATGACCGCAAGATGCTGATCGACATGATGCCGGGCGCCGTCATCGGCATCGGCCTTGGCTGGCTGACGGCGGCACTGGTCACCGAAGAAGCGGTGCGGCTGATCGTCGGCGCCGTCGCCATCATTTTCGTCCTGCGCTGGCTCTATCTGCAGTTTCGCCATGGCGCCAACCACGCGGCCAAGCCCAACCGTGTCGCCGCCGCCGTCTGGGGCACGGTCGCGGGTTTCACCAGCTTCGTCGCCCATGTCGGCGGGCCGCCCTTCCAGGTCTATGCCTTGCCGATCCGGCTCGATCCGAAGGTTCTGTCGGGCACCGCCGCGATCTTCTTTGCCGCCACCAATGCGCTGAAGCTTGTGCCTTATTTCGCGCTCGGCCAGTTCGACACCGCCAATCTGACGGCATCGGCGGTGCTGATGCCGCTCGCGCCGCTGTCGACCATTGCCGGGGCCTGGCTGGTGCGCCGGATGCGGCCGGAAACCTTCTATCCCTTCACCTACGCAACCGTCGCGGTCGTGGCGCTGAAGCTGCTGTGGGATGGCATCGCAGGTCTTATGTAGATAGGCGGCTGCGCCGCCGCCCGTCATCAGGGGTCAGGCAGCGCTCGGAACCAGGCGATGGTTGCCGCCAAAGGCCAGTGTGGCGCCGATCAAGACGACCAGCACCATGCCGGCGAGGATACCGATGTCATGCACGGTCGGCTTGAGCACCATGTCGGCAATGATGACCAGCATCACCGCATAGTCGAAGCGCGCCGCGCTCATCATACGCTGGCCGATGGCAAGAACCTCTGGTGTGACGCCCTCCTTGGCGATCATTGCGCCCATGCGCTCGCCGGTCGGCTTGAAGATGAACATGCCGATCGAAAAGGTCGTGGCGTAGCCGGCCAGGCCGATGAGGATCCATAGGTCGGAGAAGCCGACCCAGAACCAGCACATGATGAGGCCGAAAATCAGCGTCAGCATCGACATCGGCGCAAAGAACCTGCCGCCCAGCTGACCGCTGGCGCGCATTGCCTGCAGTTTTTCCTCTATGTTGCCCGCCCGCTCGGCAAGCATGCCCAGCAGGAACAGCACGAAGCCGCCACCGACCCACAGAATGGCGGTAGTGACGTGGAGGAATTTGACGATCGAGTACCAGTCCATGGGTTGCTCCTGCAGTGTCCGGTCAGGTTTGCGGCAGCGCTGATTTGCGCCGGCCGTCAGAGGAGCGGGCGTTTAGCGTGGCGCCTGTTTCGGAACGATGTCGCGAAAAATCCGGCTCTGTTTCAGCCTTCCCTCAACGTACGAAGTCGCCGAGATTGTGAATGCACTATCTGATTTTCTGCTAATATACGGATGTCGGGAGGGGTTGGCGCGACATCGTCCGGATACGCTGCCGATGCTAGTGCGCCAGTGCCGGGAGCCCGGTGGCGACAACAATCGCCTGACGATCAACCCATTCCCGCAAACGGGAAAAGGCAATTCGGGGGACCATTATGCAAGGGATAGCACGGAATTTCTTCACGCTGGCCATCATCTATTCGCTGTGCGGCATGGCGCTCGGCCTGTACATGGCGATCAGCCAGGATCACGGACAGATGCCGACCCACGCCCACACGATGGTGGCCGGATGGCTGATGTCGGCGGTCTTCGCCTTCTTCTACCATTTGTTTCCGGCAATCGGGCAGAAGACGCTCGCTACCGTTCATTTCTGGCTGACCGCAATCAGCGGTATCGGCCTGCTGATCGGCCTCTATTTCCTGCTTGCCGGCAATGCCGCGATCGAACCGCTGGTGGCGGCCTCCTCGATGGGCTTCTACGCGGCCATGCTGTTGTTTGCCTTCATCGCCTTGCCCGCCGTCTGGAGGACAGCCTGAGCTAGCCTGACGTAGGAGATGCTGTGCTGTTACGGCACAGTATGGCGGCGTTCGGTCAAAAAACATCCGCGCCGTTAAGGCTTCATTAAGCTTTACAGGTGTTTACTATGTTCATCCAGTGATCTGGATTCTTACCGAGTGGTTGGAGCCACTTTGTTTGACGCCTCCCTGTTAAACTCCTGAGAGCCGCCTTATCCGCGGCTCTTTTTTTGTCTTCATTTCCCTTTTTGTCCGCATCTCGAAGGGGGCCGCCCAATGGCGGCTCGCCGTTAACCTTCTGTTAAACATGTGCTTGCCTTCGCCAGTGACGAAGCGCATTTTCAAGCTTCAGTCAGATAGGGTTCCGGGTGTATCGGCAGGGAGCCGAATCGGCCGGTTGCAAGTGCAGGGGCGTATCAATGAACGAGCCTTCGAAGGGCAGTGCGAAAACCGTCAAGCTGGCGGAGCGCCGGGTTTTCTCGCAATCCTTCAAGCCGCTTTACCAGGAAGGCATGGGCCTGGTCGAACAGGCCGCCGAATATCTCGACGGCAAGGGCCGGGCCGAGGCAAAGAAACTGTCGCGGCTGGGCGCCACGCTCTATGCGGCCGAATCGATGCGGCTGACCACCAGGCTGATGCAGGTTGCGTCCTGGCTGCTTTTGCAGCGCGCCGCCAATTCCGGCGAGATGACCCGCGACCAGGTCGCGTCGGAAAAGTCCAAGGTGCGCCTCGACACCGCTTCCGCCCATGACGAAGCCACCGGCTGGGCCGAGCTGCCCGAGGATTTCCTCGACCTCGTCACCCGCTCGCTGCGCCTGCAAGCACTGGTGCGCCGCATGGACGAGGAGATCTATGGCTCGGGCGCCTTGGTCGACATGCAACCGATGGCGCGCCGCCTCAATCCGGTTTCCGACCAGATCAGCCTGCTCAACACGGCTTTCGCTCGGGGTTAGACCTCGGTCTGTCTTCCTGTTTCCGGTTTGTTCACATTTCGCTGGCATCGCTGTGGGCCGGAGGTAAAGTCGGCAAATGGCGGAAGCGATTCGCATCATCGGTATCGATCCGGGGCTTCGGCGCACCGGCTGGGGCATCGTCGAAAGCCTCGGCAATTCGCTGCGCTTTATTGCTTCAGGCACTGTGAAGTCCGACGACAAGGCGGCGCTGGCAACGCGGCTGTGCCAGCTGCATGACGGGCTGGCGAATATCCTGCACAGCGCGATGCCGCACGAGGCGGCGGTCGAACAGACCTTCGTCAACAAGGACGCCGTGGCGACGCTGAAGCTCGGCCAGGCACGTGGCATCGCCATGCTGGTGCCGGCGCGTGCCGGTCTCGTCGTTGCCGAATATGCGCCCAACGCCGTCAAGAAGGCGGTGATCGGCGTTGGTCATGGCGACAAGAAGCAGATCCACATGATGGTGAAGGTGCTGTTGCCAAAAGCCGTCTTCGACACCGAACATGCCGCCGACGCGCTGGCCATCGCCATCTGCCACGCGCATCATCGGCAAAGCGTGGCCTACAGGATGGCGCTGGCCGGCTAGCTATGTTCTTGACTTGTTCACGTTGCAGGGATAAGTAATACCGCAGAGGTATTACCATGCGCGTGACCACCAAGGGGCAAGTTACAATCCCCAAGCCGATAAGGGACCGTCTGGGCATCGCCCCGGGCTCCGAGGTGGAGTTTGTGGCCACCGACGAGGGCGTTCGGCTGGTTGCCGTCAACGAGAACCTCTCCCAGGAAGACAAATTGCGCAGGTTCAGCGATGTCCTCGACCGGATGGAGGGGACGTTGGATCTGGGAGGCATGACCACCGATCAGTACATGGAGTGGTTGAGGGGGCCGCGTGAAGATCTCGACGTTGATTGACACAAATGTCCTGATCGACGTCTGGGGACCGGCCGGACCGCTGACAACATGGTCGGCGTCGGCGATTGCTTCCTGCCGCCGTGATGGAGCCTTGGTGGTCAACACCATCATTTGGTCCGAACTCGCGCCACTGATAGCGACGGAAACGGCGCTTCGAAAAGCAGTCGACATGCTTGAGATGGATCGCGAACTTGTACCTTGGGACGCGGCATTCCTTGCCGGCGTCACGCATTCCCGCTATCGCCGGGCCGGTGGCATCAGGGAAAGAACCTTGCCCGATTTCTTTATCGGCGCTCACGCGACCGTCGCTGGACATCGTCTTTTGACCCGCGACGCCGCGCGTTACCGCAGTTACTTCCCGGAGCTCGACATCATCTCTCCTGAGACGCACCCATGAGAGCCCATCTTCCATGAAAGGTCTGGCATGATCGGCAAGCTCAAGGGTACGCTCGACGAGGTCGACGAGGACCATTGTCTCGTCGATATCCATGGCGTCGGCTATGTCGCCTATTGCTCGGCGCGCACGCTGGCCGCGCTGCCTTCGCCCGGCGAAGCGGTGGTGCTGTTCATCGAGACCTATGTGCGCGAGGACATGCTGCGCCTCTACGGCTTCCAGTCGCAGCTCGAGCGCGAGTGGTTCCGGTTGCTGATGAACAATGTGCCGGGCGTCGGCGCCAAGGTGGCGCTGGCCATCCTGTCGACGCTGGCGCCGGCGGATCTCGCCAACGCCATTGCGCTGCGCGACATCGCCATGGTTTCGCGCGCGCCCGGCGTCGGCAAGAAAGTGGCCGAGCGCATCGTCACCGAATTGAAGAACAAGGCGCCGGCCTATGCCGGCACCGCCTCGGGCACCATCGGCCTGAAACAGGAGCTCGGCGACGGCGTGGCATCCGCGCCGATAACCGACGCGGTCTCGGCGCTGGTCAATCTTGGCTATTCGCGCGACACCGCCGCCAATGCTGTGGCGGCGGCGCTGAAGACGGCGGGCGAGGATGCCGATGCGCCGAAGCTGATCCGCTTCGGGCTGAAGGAACTGGCGCAGTGATATGGTTGTTGGAAAAGAAAATTCCAACTATCATATGATTGGTAGGAAATTTCTTAGAAAGTAAGAAAATGGGTGCTTACGCCAGTCTGACCTCGAAGGGTCAGCTTACAATTCCAAAAGATGTCCGGGATGCGCTGTCACTCAAAACGGGTGACATGATCGCCTGGACGGTCATGGATGGCTACCTGATTGGAACACCGCGCAATCTCGACTTTGCGGACCTCGCCGGATTTCTGGGCGATCCGCCCGGCGGTCCGGCGTCACTGGAGGAAATCGACCTCGCGGTGCGGGATGCAGTTGGTAGGCATGTTGTCGGAGACGGATCGCAAGGCGGACGAGAGGGCGACGAGTGACGTCGATCGGCATTGATACGAACGTTCTGCTTCGAATGGTGCTGAACGACGATGCAGAGCAACGGGCGAAAGCCCTCGCATTCGGCGAAGGCCTCAGCGACGATGCTCCCGGCTTCGTCAGCTTGATCGTGCTGGTGGAATTCAGCTGGTCGTTGATTTCGCGCTACAGACTACCGAAAGAGCAGATGCAGGCGGCAATCCAGAGACTGTTGAAGGTCAAGACACTGTTGTTCGAAGATTTCGATGCCATCGTGATTGCGCTCGAAAGATCAAATTTGCCGCAGGTAGATTTTGCCGATGCGCTGATCACCGAGCACAATCGAAATCTGGGTTGCTCGCATACAGTCACGTTCGATCAGCGGGCCGCCAAGTCCATTGCCAGTATGGAACTGCTCGCATGAGCCTGTCGCCCCGCCTGATTGCGCCGGAAAAACGCGGCGAGGATGCCGAGCAGACCTTGCGGCCGCAGACGCTCGACGATTTCGTCGGCCAGGCGGCGGTGCGGGCCAATCTCAAAGTGTTCATCGAGGCCGCCAAAGGCCGCAACGAGGCACTCGACCACGTACTGTTCGTCGGGCCACCCGGTCTGGGCAAGACGACGCTGGCGCAGATCATGGCGCGTGAGCTCGGCGTCAATTTCCGCTCGACCTCCGGCCCGGTCATCGCCAAGGCCGGCGATCTTGCCGCGCTGCTGACCAATCTCGAGGAAGGCGACGTGCTGTTCATCGACGAGATCCATCGGCTGAGCCCGGCGGTGGAGGAGATCCTCTATCCGGCGATGGAGGATTTCCAGCTCGACCTGATCATCGGCGAAGGACCGGCGGCGCGTTCGGTCAAGATCGACCTTGCCCGCTTCACGCTCGTCGCCGCCACCACGCGGCTTGGCCTGCTCACCAATCCGCTGCGCGACCGTTTCGGCATTCCGGTACGGCTCAATTTCTACACGGTCGAGGAGCTGGAGCAGATCGTGCGGCGCGGCGCGCGCATCCTGCAAATGCCGCTTGGCGACGACGGTGCGCTGGAGATCGCGCGGCGTGCGCGCGGCACGCCACGCATCGCCGGCCGGCTCTTGCGCCGTGTGCGCGATTTCGCCTCGGTGGCCGGCGACGGCCATGTCGACCGCAAGATCGCCGACGAGGCGCTCACTCGGCTGGAGGTCGATGCGCTCGGCCTCGACGCGCTCGACCGGCGGTACCTCAGCATGATCGCGCGCAATTTCGGCGGCGGGCCGGTCGGCATCGAGACGATCGCCGCCGGCCTATCCGAGCCGCGCGACGCCATCGAAGACATCATCGAGCCCTACCTGATCCAGCAGGGCTTCATCCAGCGCACGCCGCGCGGCCGCATGCTGACGGCCAATGCCTGGCGCCATCTCGGCCTCGACGCGCCGAAGGATCTGGCGCAGCAGCAGATCAACCTGTTCCAGGAAGAGTAATTTTCCAGCGCGCCGTCCGTGAGCGATCAACGCAGCCCACGGATCACGTCCAACACATCCGGTTCGGCCTTTTCGCCATTGAAGGCGTCGACGATGCCGAAGGCGCCGCCATAGCTCCACACCGACCATGAGAAGCCATGCGCTTCGGCGCGCGCGATCATGTCCCCGACATAGGCGGCCCGGTACTCGGCGGGCATCACATAGGAATTGCCATATTCCTGGCGGATCATGCCAAACTCGCCCAGCGTGATGTTTTCCGGCTTGACGCCGTTGGCCTTCGCCCATGCCTCGACTTTTTTGAACGGCGCATCCATCAAGCCGAGCAGTTTGTCGGGGCTGTCCATGCTGGCGACCTGTTCGTCGAGATAGGCAAGCAGACCGCTCTGCCGTGTCCATGGCGCCTCGGCCTTGATCCTGGCGCGGATGGTGTCGAGCGTCACCCCAAGCTGCGCCTTGGGCACCGCGGTCAACGGATAGGGCAGGCCGGTCACGTAAGGAATGAAGTCGCCGGCCCAGGTCGCGCCCTGATGGGTGAGCAGGAACGGATCATAGGAATGAAAGGTCCAGATGACGTTGTCGTCGGGGATCATCTTCGGGTCGATCTTGTCCAGCGAGCTCGCGGCGGAATAGCAGGCGCCGGTCAGCACCAGGGTCAGTTTGGTTGCCGAGGATCGCGCAGCCGCGAACAGTTTACGCTGGCGGTCCGGCCACAGGCTGGTGCCATCGCTGTCGCAATCGACGATCGGTTCATTCATAGGCTCGAAAGCCACCTGCGCGGGATCTTCGCCGGCCAGCGTGCGGGCCATCTTGCGGACCATCTCGAGATAGGCGTCGAAGGTCCGCGGGTCTTCCATCACTTGCGCCATGCCGATCTTGCGGCTGCCGCCGGCCGGGATCAGGTGCATGTCGACGACGACTTTCAGTCCGGCGCGGTTGATCATGCGCACGGAGTCCAGCACGCTGGCATAGAGGTCGTCACGCAAGGCCCCGGTCTTGTCGGACATGAAAGGCGAAGGGTCGACCGGCATGCGCAGGAAATCAAGGCCGGCATCCTTCAGTGCCTTGAGATCGTTCTCCCCAAGGAATTTGCGCCACTCCGGATAGGGCAGGATGGCCTTGGCGTCGCCCCATTGGTCTTCGCCGGGCCATGTGACCCATTGGTCGAGATTGAGGCCGCGCTTCATCGAAAAGCTCGCCGCCTGGCTGGGCCACGCCAAGGCCGCGAGCACAAGCAGCGCCGCCATCAAGGTCTTGATCATCGCCGTCAACAGTGCCATCCGATGCTGTGCCACGCGGGAAACAGGTGCCTCGTCGGGGCTGAAAAAGGAAGCGCAATGGGCGATCATGGTGAATCGGCGACGCTGCTGGCTGGGCTTTCCGGTGCGCTGACGGCGTTCGGCCACCGGCTGATGGCGCGGGTCTATTATGCCGACACGGATTTCTCCGGCGTCGTCTACCATGCGCGCTATCTCGAATTCTTCGAACGCGGCCGCTCCGACTATCTCAGGCTGACCGGCGTGCACCACACAGAGCTTGCCGACGGCAAGCATGGCGAAAGAATAGTCTGGGTGGTGCGCCGCATGGAGATCGACTTTCGCGGCCCCGCCCGTATCGACGACATCCTGACGGTCGACACCCGCACCGAGGAGATTTCCGGCGCGCGCATCTTCATGGCGCAGCAGCTCAAGCGCGGCGACGAGGTGCTGGTCGAGGCCAAGGTCGAGGCGGCGATCATCGGCGAGAATGGCCGCCCAAGGCGTTTTCCCAAGGAATGGGTGGCGGCGTTCATGCCGAGGGTGCGCTGATATTCAGGTGATGCCGGCCTGCAAACAGCAGCTTCCTGCGCTTCCGGTGCTCGCGTACGAAAAGTACGCTCCGCTCCGGTTCTCGGAATCTACCGTTTTCGGCTCGGCCTGACCTGAATCTCAGCACACCCTAGGCGCAGCCATTGAATTGATGGCCTTGCCGCGGGGCGTGGCAATGCGCCGCGCCTTATATACTAACCCATCCTTAACCATAACGGTTCATGAAGAGATTGGCGAAGATTGGCGTTATCGAACGCCTTCCTTTCACCAATATTTGCCCCGAAAAGGCCGATAACGGCACAGTTTGGGGTTGTTCCGGTAGCTTCGTGCGAACCGACCACAAGGGATGCCAGGGGCCAGCCGCCAGCTTCGCCCGGAAAATCTTAAGGACGTAACGATGGAAAATATCGCACTCGCCGATCCGGGCGCGCAATTGTCGGTTTGGTCGCTGTTCGTTTCGGCCAGTTGGGTGGTCAAGCTGGTCATGATCGGCCTGCTCTGCGCCTCGGTCTGGACCTGGGCGATCATCGTCGACAAGCTGGTTTCCTATGCCCGCATGCGGCTGGCGCTCAATCGGTTCGAACAGGTGTTCTGGTCGGGGCAGTCGCTGGAGGAGCTCTACCGCACGCTCGCCGACCGCAAGACCACCGGCATGGGCGCCATTTTCGTCGCCGCCATGCGCGAGTGGAAGAAGAGTTTCGAGAAGGGCGCCAAAACGCCGCTCGGCCTGCAGACCCGCATCGACAAGGCGATGGACCTGGCGCTGACCCGCGAGATGGAAAAGCTGGAAGGCCGCCTCGGTTTCCTCGCCACCACCGGCTCGGCGGCACCCTTCATCGGCCTGTTCGGCACCGTCATCGGCATCATGACCTCGTTCCAGGCGATCGCCGGCTCCAAGAACACCAGTCTCGCGGTGGTTGCGCCCGGCATTGCCGAAGCGTTGCTGGCGACGGCCATCGGCCTGCTCGCCGCCATTCCGGCCGTCATCGCCTACAACAAGCTGTCGTCCGACGCGAGCAAGATAGCCGTGCGCATGGAAGGGTTCTCCGACGAGTTCTCCGCCATACTCTCGCGCCAAATCGATGAAAAAGTGGCCCCCAAGGCCTGAGGAGTAGCAGATGGGTATGTCCATGGGCATGGGAGGACGCGGCGGACGCGGCCACAGGCGGCGCGGCCGTCACCATGCACTGATGTCCGAGATCAACGTCACGCCGATGGTCGACGTGATGCTGGTGCTGCTGATCATCTTCATGGTCGCCGCACCAATGCTGACGGTCGGCGTGCCGATCGACCTGCCGGATACGCAGGCCAAGGCGATGAATGCCGACACGCAGCCGATCACCGTCTCGATCAACGCCGCCGGCCAGATCTATCTCCAGGAAACCGAGATCCCGATCGAGGAGCTGGTAGCCAAGCTGCAGGCGATCTCGAAGACCGGCTATGAGGAGCGCATCTTCATCCGCGGCGACAAGTCCACCGACTATGGCACGGCGATGAAGGTGATGGCCCGCATTTCGGCCGCTGGCTACAAGAACATCGGGCTGGTTTCACTGCAGGAACAGGACCAATAGACGCGCGATGAAGACCGGCCTCACCACATCGGTGATCTTGCATACGGCGGCGCTGACCTTCGGCCTGTTCACGCTGACGGCGCCGGCCGCGCTTCCGTCGTCCGACGTCGAGTCGGTCGCGGTCGATATCGTGCCGATGGAAGCCATCGCGCAGACGTTGCAGGGCGACAAGAAGGCCGTGATGCATGAAAAGCCGGCACCCGTGCCGACGCAGCGCCCGGACATCGTTCCGGATGCGCAGAAGGTGGGCGAGAACAGCGTCGACACGGACAAGCCGATAACGCCGGAAGCCAAGCCCAAGCCCGTCGACATGACCTCGGCTCCGCCGCCCGCGCCGACCCCGATCGAAAAGCCGAAGCCCGAGGACGTGCCGAAGCCGCAGGAGAAGCCCAAGCCAGATCGGAAGAGCACACGTCTGAACTCCNACCCCGATCGAAAAGCCGAAGCCCGAGGACGTGCCGAAGCCGCAGGAGAAGCCCAAGCCCACCCCGGCAACGGAAGTGGCGCCGGCGCCGACGCCCAAGGAAGAGGTCAAGCCCGAGCCGGTCAAGCAGCCCGACCCCAAGCCGACACCGGCCAAGCCGGCGCCAACCCCGCCGCCGCAGGACAAGACCGCCGCCATCGATCCGACACCCGAGGTCAAGCCCGACGCCGTCGCTGAAGCCATAGCGCAGGAGCCCCCCGCCGAGGCGACGCAGCTGCCCGACTCGGCGCCCGCGCCGGAGGCACGGCCGAAGCCGCAGCCGGCGCAGGCCGAAAGCGCCAAGGCGCCGGAGCGCAAGAACGCCGACAAGCCGGTCAAGGAAGCGTCGTCGAAGCCGAAGTCCGATGACAAGCAATTCAACGCCGACGAGATCTCCGCGCTGCTCGACAAGCAGAAGCCATCCGGCGGCGGCGCCAAGCGCTCGACCCAGCAGGCATCGCTCGGCGGCGACAAGGATCAGGGCCAGAAGCTTTCCAGGTCCGAAATGGGCGCCCTGGAAAGCCAGCTTGGCGGCTGCTGGACCCTTCCCGCGGGCCTGGAAGGTTCCGAGAACTTCGTCGTCGTGGTGCGGTTCAACCTGGATGGTTCCGGCAAGCTGGACGGGCGCCCGGCGGTCGAAAAGTCGAGCGGAAATCGCCAGTTCGACGAAAGTGCCGTTCGTGCGGTGCAAAAATGCGATGTCACCGGCCTGCAAGTTCCCGCCGGCAAGCAGGACATCTGGGCCGACGTCCGCGTCACCTTCGATCCAAGGGAGATGCTGGGCCTCTAAGGCGGCCCGCGTATCCGAAAATCAGTACGAGAAGCGAGAAGACATGAAATCAATCCTCAAGCCGCTCCTGATGGTCGCAGCAATGGCGATGGGCATGACCGCGGCAGGCACGTTGCCGGCGCTGGCGCTCGTCGAGCTCAACGTCAACAAGGGCAATGTCGAGCCGCTGCCGATCGCCATCACGGATTTCCAGGGCGGCGACGCGCTTGGGGCGCAGATTTCGCAGATCGTCACCGCCGATTTGAAGCGTTCGGGTCTGTTCGCTCCGATCGACAAGAGCGCCTTTATCGAGAAGATCACCAACCCCGATGCAGCCCCGCGCTTCGACGACTGGAAGGTGATCAACGCGCAGGCGCTGGTCACCGGCAGCGTCAGCAAGGAAGCCGACGGCCGCATCCGCGCCCAGTACCGGTTGTGGGATACCTTTGCCGGCCAGCAGATGGCCGGCGAGCAGTTCTTCGCCAACGACGCCAATCAGCGGCGGGTCGCACACATCATCGCCGACGCCATCTATGAGCGGCTGACCGGCGAAAAAGGCTATTTCGACACCCGCGTCGTCTTCATCGACGAATCGGGCGCCAAGAATGCGCGCAAGAAGCGCCTTGCGATCATGGACCAGGACGGCGCCAATGTGCGCTATCTCTCGGACGGCAGGTCGATCGTGCTGACGCCGCGTTTCTCGCCGAACCGGCAGGAAATCACCTACATGTCCTATGAAAGCGGCCAGCCGCGGGTCTACCTGCTGCAGATCGAGACCGGCCAGCGCGAACTGGTCGGCAATTTCCCCGGCATGACCTTTGCGCCGCGCTTTTCGCCCGACGGCCAGAAGGTGATCATGAGCTTGCTGCGCGACGACGGCAATTCCAACATCTTCGCCATGGACCTGCGCAGCCGCTCGACGACGAGGCTGACCAACTCGACCGCCATCGACACCTCGCCGTCCTATTCGCCCGACGGCAGCAAGGTGGTGTTCACCTCCGACCGTGGCGGCCGCGCGCAGATCTACGTGATGGGCGCCGACGGCTCGGGCCAGACCCGCATTTCCTTTGGCGACGGCGTCTATTCGACACCGGTCTGGTCGCCGCGCGGCGACCTGATCGCCTTCACCAAGCAGACCGGCGGCGAATTCCAGATCGGCGTCATGAAGACCGACGGTTCGGGCGAGCGCATCCTGTCCTCCGGCTTCCAGCAGGAGGGACCGACCTGGGCGCCGAATGGCCGCGTGCTGATGTTCTTCCGCGATTCCGCCGGTGGCCCCAAACTGGTTTCGGTCGATCTTACCGGACGCAACGAGCAATCGATCCCGACGGCGAACTTCGCTTCGGACCCGGCCTGGTCGCCGCTGCTGGAGTAAGTTCGGCTGAATTGCCACAGATGCTGAAAAGGGGCCGTTTCGGCCCCTTTCCATGCCTTGGTCGCGTTTTGGCCGCATTTCCGCCTAGGGTCCGCGCCAACTGTGGCTCATGGCCAAACGGCTGCGGACGGGCAGCTTAAACCAAAATTAACCGTGTTTCTTGAATGCCGGTTAACCCAAACGTGGTTACTGGGTGATCAACGAAATCACTCAAATTAGATCACTCGAAATACGAAGGAGAGGCGGCATGGGCCGTATCGCAGCACTTACCAGAAACCCGGTCATGATCGCGCTGGTGGCGATGCTCGCCATCGCAGGTTGCGCCTCGAAGAAGACGCCGAACAGCGCTCAGGATCTTGGCCTTAACGGCGCCGGCGCGGCGACACCCGGATCGGCGCAGGACTTCACCGTCAACATCGGCGACCGCATCTTCTTCGATACGGACTCGACCTCGATCCGTGCCGACGCGCAGACGACGCTCTCGCGCCAGGCGCAGTGGCTGAACCAGTACAAGCAGTATGCCATCGTCGTCGAAGGTCATGCCGACGAACGCGGAACGCGCGAATACAATCTGGCGCTCGGCGCCCGCCGCGCCGCCGCCACCCGCGACTTCCTCGTTGCCAAGGGCGTTTCGGCCAGCCGTCTCAAGACCATTTCCTACGGCAAGGAACGTCCGGTCGCGGTGTGCGACGACATCTCCTGCTGGTCGCAGAATCGCCGCGCCGTCACCACGCTCTCCGGCGCCGGCTCCTGATGAGTAAGACGGCGGCGCGCCTTCTTCTTCCGCAATTCCGGACGGAAAACCGTTTCACACTTTTCCTGGAATTGCNTTCAGACGTGTGCTCTTCCGATCTTAGGCATCACGCAGCCGACCGGCGCGTCAAAGAACGCGCGGCCGTCTAGCGGTAAAAATGCAACATACCTGTGCGAAAGGCGGCCCTGGGGCCGCCTTTTTCATATCCGGATGCTCGAAACAAAATTTGGCCGAAGTCTCGGCTCCTGCTATGAGCCGAGGGCGCTTGGCCGGTCCCATTCTGATTGGAAGGCGCGAACAAGCTAACGAAATCACTGCGAGAGGCACATGCATTTGAGATCGGTTCTGAGCGGCACGCTTGCGCTACTGCTCCTATCAGGCGTCACCGCCTTGGCTAGCGGCACCGGGGCGAGCGGCACAGGGCAATCAACCGACAGCGGCTTTACCTTCCATCTTCCCAGTATCGAATTGCCGGGCTTTTTTGGTCAAAAGAAGAAACCGGACCAGGTTCAGCTGGTGCAGTCCGATCCTGCCGCTGTCACCAGCCTGGAAGAGCAGCTGCGGCAGATGAACGGCAAGATCGAGGAACTCAATTTCCAGGTCCTGCAGATGCAGGAGCAGATTCGCAAGCAGCAGGAAGATAATGAATTCCGCTTCCAGCAGCTGGAAGGTGGCGGCACGCAAGGCGGGCAGCCGCCGGCGCAGAAGAAATCGGACGCCACCACCGGCACCGACAACGACGTGGCGGCGGCCCCGGCAATCCGGGCGCCGGCTGGAGCCGGCGCCGCGCCCGCCAACGATCAATCGGCAGGCGGCAAGACGGTCGAGGACGTCATCGTCGAATCTCCCGACGGCGACCCCGGCAAGGTTATTCCCGGTACGGGAGCGCCGGAAAAGAATTTCGGCACCATCACCGTCGACAAGAATGGCAATGTCATCGATGCCGGCGGCAACACACAATCGACCGCGCCGGCGCAGGACACCGCGCCAGTCGCCGGGGCGGCGCCCAAGGCCGGCAAGTCCGACACGGTAGTCGCGGCGTTGCCCGCCACCAACAACCCGGAGGAGCTTTACCGCAACTCATACCAGTTCATCCTCTCGGGCGACTACGGCACCGCCGAGCAGGGTTTTCGCGACCACATCGCCCGCTTCCCCAGGGATGCGAAGGCGGCGGACGCGCATTACTGGTTGGGCGAGTCATTGCTCGGCCAGCAGAAATACCGCGACGCGGCCGAGACGTTCCTTGCCGCCAGCAAGGACTACCCCAAGGCCAAGAAAGCTCCCGACATGTTGCTGAAGCTCGGCGTGTCGCTGGTCGGCCTCAAGCAGCACGACGTTGCCTGCGCCACTTTCAGCGAGGTCGGCAAGCGCTACCCCGATATTTCCAGCGCGCTCAAGGAACGCGTCAAGCAGGAGAAGGCTCTGGCTGCCTGCTGATCCTTGTCCTACATGTCGTTGTCCTGAAACCGGGATCACTTTTGGGCGACATGCATTATGCTCGACACCGAGCCGGACCTTTCGTCTAACCCTTTTTCGCATATCGATTTTACCAGCGGCGCTGTTGCGGCCGTGTCCGGCGGCAGCGACTCGACCGCCCTGCTCCTTCTTCTCAGACACCATCTCGACCGTACGGCGCCGGCAACCAAGCTGCTGGCGGTGACGATCGACCACGGTTTGCGGTCCGGTTCGGCTGCGGAAGCGCAAGCAGTGGCGAAGCTGTGCGCCAGACTCGGAATTTCACACCGCTTCCTGACATGGTCGGGCCCCAAGCCATCGACCGGCCTGCCCGCCGCCGCTCGCGAGGCGCGCTACCGGCTGCTGTCCGAAGCGGCACAAGCCGAAGGCGTCGGCATGATCCTCACCGGCCATACCGCCGATGACCAGGCGGAGACGGTGCTGATGCGGCAAGCGCGCGCAGAAGGATTGGCGCGGGACGAGGGCCAAGGCCATGCCGAAATGGCAGGCCGGGGACTTGCCGGCATGGCGCCGGCCACCTTGTATGACTGGCGCGAGTGGATCGTTCGGCCACTTCTCGGGTTGCGGCGCGCGGCGCTGCGAGATGTCCTGCGGCGTGAGAATGTCGGCTGGGCCGACGACCCGACCAATGCCGACGAGGCTTTCGAGCGGCCGCGCATGCGGGCAGCCCTTGCCGACGGCAACGGTGCACAGCGCATCGGCGATGCACTGGCGTTGGCCGCGCATGAGGGCCGCGCGCGCAGTCAACTCGGCCTCGCCGCCGCAAGTTTGATCGGCGATTTCGCGACCCGGCTGTCCTGCGGGCTCATTCGTCTTGATCCGCTTTTGCTGAACACAGGTGACGAGCGAGCGGCCGTCTATGCGTTGCGTATCCTGCTGGCCATGACCGGCGGAATTGCCTTCCTGCCGGATCAGGCCCGCAGCGAGGCTCTGTTCGGTCGGCTGAGGGCTGGACTTCTTTGCGCCACATTGTCGCGGACGGTTGTCGATTCCCGGCGCTCCGGCATCTTCCTGCGCCGCGAGGCGCGCGGCCTGCCCGCCGCCGCAACCGCCACCGGCAGCACCCTGTGGGATGGCCGCCGGCGCATCACATTGAGCGACAGCAGCAGCGCATTGTTGATTGCCCCGTTAGGCACGGCAGCGGCGAAGCGGCTGGCGACGGGCCAAGGAAAAGCCCCGCCGAGCCTGATGCGCGCCGCGCTCGCGGCCGAACCGGCGTTGTGGCACGCCGGGGAATGCCTTGGTTTGCCTGGATATGGGCTGAAGTCGGCGATGATGGAAGTGCGGCCGGTCGTTACCCCCTTTGCCCGCTTCCTGCCGTCCTTCGACCTGGCGCCGGCGCAGGCCATCGCCGGGCTGATTGGCGCGGCCCCGGTGCCGCCCTTGCCTTTCAGCGGCCACAGTGCCGGCTGATGGTTGCGCGAAAGCTTAACCCAGACGTGCTGTTCTGCTTGGCAAGGGGGGACGCTCTCCCTATGTTAGGCGCAAGTTTCCTCTCATGACGCGTGTCCGCCCCGCGGACGCCAACGGGACAATTGATGAATCCGAACTATCGCAACCTCGCGCTCTGGGCGATCATAGCGGTCCTGCTCATAGCCCTGTTCAATCTGTTCCAGACGCCGCAGACGCGAGGGGCCTCCAGCGATGTGCCTTATTCGCAGTTCCTGCAGGATGTCGCGGCGGGCCGGGTCAAGACGGTGACCATCGCGGGCGCCCGTATCAGCGGCACCTACACCGACAATGCCAGCGGCTTCCAGACCTATTCGCCCGGCGATCCTTCGCTGGTCTCGCGGCTGCAGGACAAGAACGTCACCATCAATGCGCGGCCTGAAACAGACGGTTCCAATTCGCTGTTCGGCTATCTGATCTCGTGGCTGCCGATGATCCTCATCCTCGGCGTCTGGATATTCTTCATGCGCCAGATGCAGTCCGGCTCCGGTCGCGCCATGGGCTTCGGCAAGTCGAAGGCCAAGCTGCTCACCGAAGCGCATGGCCGCGTCACCTTCCAGGACGTTGCCGGCGTCGACGAAGCCAAGGAAGATCTGGAAGAGATCGTCGAGTTCCTGCGCGATCCGCAGAAATTCCAGCGGCTCGGCGGCAAGATTCCGCGCGGCGTGCTGCTCGTCGGCCCTCCGGGAACCGGCAAGACGCTGCTTGCGCGCTCGGTTGCCGGCGAAGCCAATGTGCCGTTCTTCACCATTTCCGGTTCCGACTTCGTCGAGATGTTCGTCGGCGTCGGTGCAAGCCGCGTCCGCGACATGTTCGACCAGGCCAAGAAGAACGCGCCCTGCATCATCTTCATCGACGAAATCGACGCTGTCGGCCGTCATCGCGGCGCCGGCCTCGGCGGCGGCAATGACGAACGCGAGCAGACGCTGAACCAGCTGCTGGTCGAGATGGACGGTTTCGAATCCAACGAAAGCATCATCCTGATCGCCGCCACCAACCGGCCCGACGTGCTCGATCCGGCACTGCTGAGGCCAGGCCGCTTCGACCGCCAGGTCGTGGTGCCGAACCCTGACATCGTCGGCCGCGAGAAGATCCTCAAGGTGCATGTGCGCAACGTGCCGCTGGCGCCCAATGTCGATCTCAAGGTGATCGCGCGCGGTACGCCGGGCTTTTCCGGCGCCGACCTGATGAACCTTGTCAACGAATCCGCGCTGATGGCGGCACGGCGCAACAAGCGCCTCGTCACCATGGCCGAATTCGAGGACGCCAAGGACAAGATCATGATGGGCGCCGAGCGCCGCTCGTCGGCCATGACGCAGGCCGAGAAGGAGCTGACCGCCTACCACGAGGCAGGCCACGCCATTCTCGCGCTGAACGTGCCATCGGCCGATCCGCTGCACAAGGCCACGATCATCCCACGCGGTCGCGCGCTCGGCATGGTCATGCAGTTGCCCGAAGGCGACCGTTATTCGATGAGCTACAAATACATGATCTCGCGGCTCGCCATCATGATGGGCGGCCGTGTCGCCGAGGAGTTCAAGTTCGGCAAGGAAAACATCACCTCGGGTGCCTCTTCGGATATCGAGCAGGCGACCAAACTGGCGCGCGCCATGGTCACGCGCTGGGGCTTTTCCGACAAGCTCGGCCATGTCGCCTATGGCGACAACCAGGAAGAAGTGTTCCTCGGCCATTCGGTGGCACGCACGCAGAACGTCTCGGAAGAGACAGCGCAGATCATCGATGCCGAAGTACGCCGCCTGATCGACGAGGCCTACTCATCGGCGAAGTCCATCCTGACCAAGAAGAAGAAGGAATGGATCGCGCTGGCGCAGGGCCTGCTGGAATACGAGACGCTGTCCGGCGAGGAGATCAAGCAGTTGATCGCCGGCCACAAGCCAGCGCGCGACCTTGGCGACGACACGCCGCCGAGCCGTGGCTCTGCCGTGCCGAAGTCCGGCGGCCGGCGCAAGAAGGGGCCGGAGCCCGAAGGCGGCATGGAACCGCAGCCATCGAGCTGAGCTTGACCACTGATTTCATCGAACGCCGCGGCTTGCTCCGCGGCGTTTTTTGTTTTTGGCGTTGGGGAGGAGTTGTCCGCGACCTCGCATCTGCGACGATGACGATTGGCGAAAGCCTAGGTGATAGCCAATCTCCCCCCTTGCGGGGGAGATTGGCAACGTCGCCGCGGGCGTGCCCTCGAAGGCAACAAAGAAGGCCCGCGAACCCTGCGGTTCGCAGGCCTTCTCTTCTTCAGATGTCTTGTCGCTCAGCTCTTCAGCTTGGCATTGCACAGGCTGTAATAACCGCCGCCCTTCTGGATCCAGCGAAGGCCGTTCAACGTGCCCGCGTCCTTGTTGCCATGGTAGCCCTGGAGACAGGTCTTCATGCGCGCCTTCGCGGGCTTTTCGGTCTTGAACTCGGCGGCCAGCGTGGTTGGGAATGTCACGCCCGCGGGCGCTACAGTGGGGGCGACCGCCGCGCTGGTTTCCTTTTTCGTCTGCGGCTCGGTTTTGACCGTATCCTCGCTGACACTGTCCGCTGCTGATGTCGCGCACTTCTCCTTGCGAAAAGCCGTCCAGTCCATGCCGTTCAGAGTGCCGCCTTCCTTGGCTGTTCGATAGGTCTCGCCGCATTCCTTCATCGTCAGTGCGCTTGCGGGGGCGACGCTCCAAGCGACAAATGCGGTCGCAGCCAATACCGCCAATTTCAAACTGTGCATAAGACCCTCCTGGTTGATAATAAGTTTGACGTCTTTTTGTATATGGTTTGTTCTTTATATGTTCAACAGAATCTTTTCGGACTACCGATGAGCTTGGCGGTGGGCAGTGTAGGCGAATTGATGATGCCGGCAGCCCGGCGACATGCAGATGCGAGCAAGGCAGTGTGCGTCTTCGCGCAACAAAAAAGGCCCGCGCATCTTGCGATGCGCGGGCCTTTGTTTGGAGACTATGGCTAAGCGATCAGCTCTTGAGCTTGGCGTTGCACAGGCTGTAGAAGCCGCCGCCCTTCTGGATCCACTTCAGGCCGCCAAGCGCATTGGCGTCCTTGAGGGCATAGTACTGGTCGAGGCAAGTGTGCATGCGGCCTTTTCCGGGGGTCTCGCTGGCATATTTCGCCGAGATCGCGGACGGGAAAGCGACGCCCTTGGGCGCAGCCGTCGTCGGCTTCGCCGGCTCCTTGGTGTAGCTCGCCTCGTCGGCGGCCGGCACGCTGTCGTCATCCGAGGCGCCGGTACCGCATTCGGCCTTGCGGAAGTCGTTCCACTTCATGCCTTTCAGCGTGTTGGCCGTCTTGGCAGCCTGGTACTTGGTGCTGCATTCGGCCATGCTCAGACCCTTGCCGTCGGCGGGAGCCGCGGCAGCCTTGGTGGTTGCCGGCTTGGCGGCGGCAGCGGCGGATGCACCGGCGACGCATTCGGACTTGCGGAAGTCGTTCCACTTCATGCCGTTCAGCGTGCCGGCAGCCTTCGCCGCCTGGTATTTCGTGCTGCATTCCTTCGCCGTCAGGCCCTTGGCTGTGCTGTCGTCCGTCGCGGCGGCAGCCTTGGCAGCCTTGGCCGGCTTCGTTTCCGCGGCCTTCTTGGTATCGGCCGGCTTGGCGTCGGTGGTTGCCGCGGCATCGGTGCCGCATTGAGCCTTGCGGAACTGATTCCAGGTCGCTCCGGCGAGTGTCCCCGCATCCTTGGCGGCGTTATACTTCGTGCTGCACTCGGCCATCGTCAGTGCGTTGGCTGGCGCGGCCAGGAACAAGGTCGCGACGGCGAGGCCGGTCAAAGTGGCAAGTCGGTGGATGAGCATAGCGTTTCTCCGTTGCAGCAGCCCATGATACGTCCCTGCAAATCAATAACGCTCAACGGCCGGTTGCGCCAGATGCTAAGTGGCGTATATATCGACGAAAACCGGCTTCTCCCGATAAGGTGATGAAATCGTTGTCCGTTGCCTGGTTGAGAGCAAGATTTCCTGATGCATCCGCGCTGAAAGGCTCGAATGACTTGTATATTGCAGCATGGCAGTCTGGGCATGTCAGGTTGCAGCCACGTTGTGTGCAGTGCACAACAATGGTTTTCTAAGAATTGGTAACGTATAATCACACAATGTGATCATAGCGCGCCGGCCAATTGTGGCATGACGTGCCGGGGAAGAAACTTCGAGGAAGCTGACTAGCATGGCAGGGAATTATTTCGGCACGGACGGCATTCGCGGACGCGCCAACAAGTTTCCGATGACCGCTGAAATCGCGATGCGGGTCGGCATGGCCGCCGGCCTTTCCTTCCAGCGCGGCAGCCATCGTCATCGTGTCGTGCTCGGCAAGGACACCAGGCTTTCCGGCTATATGATCGAGAATGCCATGGTTGCCGGTCTTTGTGCCGCCGGTATGGACGTGTTCCTGCTCGGCCCGATCCCGACGCCGGCTGTCGCCATGCTGGTGCGTTCGCTGCGCGCCGATATCGGCGTCATGATCTCGGCCTCGCACAACCCCTATTACGACAACGGCATCAAGCTGTTCGGACCCGACGGCTACAAGCTCTCCGACGAAATCGAGGAGCGCATCGAGAGCATGCTCGACAAGGATATCGAACTGGCGCTCGCCGATTCCGACGGGCTTGGCCGCGCCAAGCGCGTCGACGGCGTGCATGACCGCTACATCGAATTCGCCAAGCGCACCTTGCCGCGCTCGATGTCGCTCGCGGGCTTGAGGATCGTCGTCGATTGCGCCAATGGCGCGGCCTACAAGGTGGCGCCCGAGGCGCTGTGGGAACTGGGCGCCGAAGTCGTCGCCATCAATGTCGAGCCCAACGGCTTCAACATCAACAAGGAATGCGGCTCGACCCATCCGGCCGGCCTGCAAAAGAAGGTGCACGAAGTGCGCGCCGACATCGGCATCGCGCTCGACGGCGACGCCGATCGCGTCGTCATCGTCGATGAAAACGGCGCGATCGTCGATGGCGACCAGATCATGGCGCTGATCGCCGAATCCTGGCACCAGAGCGGGCGGCTTGCGGGCGGCGGCGTCGTTTCGACGGTGATGTCCAATCTCGGCCTCGAGCGCTTCCTCGGCGGCATGAAGCTGCAATTGCACCGCACCAAGGTTGGCGACCGTTATGTCGTCGAGCATATGCGCGCGCATGGCTTGAATGTCGGCGGCGAACAGTCAGGTCATATCGTGCTGTCCGACTTTTCGACGACCGGCGACGGCCTGGTCTCGGCGCTGCAGGTGCTGGCCTGCATCAAGCGGCAGGGGCGGCCGGTCAGCGAACTGTCGAAAAAGTTCGAACCGGTGCCGCAGCTTCTGAAGAACGTCCATATTTCCGGCGGCAAGCCGCTCGAGGAGGCGCCGGTCAAGGCCGCCATCGAAGACGCCCGTAACCGCCTCGGCAAGACCGGACGGCTGGTTATCCGGCCATCAGGGACAGAACCGCTGATCCGCGTGATGGCCGAAGGCGACGACCCGCAACTGGTCGAGTCCGTCGTCAACGGCATCGTTGAAGTCATCTCGGAAACGCGCAGCGCCGCCTGACCCCAGCGCGTCCAGCAGGACGTGGATCGGACAACCAGGCGCGCCGCGCTCCCTTAACCGGTCCAAGGCCCGCCCCTCGGCGGGCTTTTTCTTGTCAGCCGCCACTTTTTTCGGTGCCCGTAAATCTCGCGCCAATCCCTAGAGTTTCGAGATTCGTGGTTAAGCAACAGGGTTAAACGCCTTTTAACCTTTGCAATTCATTATCCACGACTGAAAGCCAATCGCATTTCGGACGGATTCGCCGTTCCGAGCTTCTCAGGGGTGACAAGCATGTTCAAGACAGCAAGAAAGGTCCTGCTCGCCTTCCTGTTCGCAGGCCTGGCAGGACCGCTGTTCGCAGCCGACCTGCCGGAACCGATGGTCGAAGAGGCTCCGCCTCAGGCTGTCTACGAGCAGCCGGTCGAGGTCGGCGGCTGGTACATCCGCGGCGACATCGACTATCACAAGTCGACCGTGCGCGGCATCGACTATATGACCTACACCGTCGATCCCTGTAACTGTACGGTTACGCCCGGCACCAGAAGCTTCGATTTCGGCAAACTCAAGGGCGGTTTCTCGCTCGGCGCCGGCGTCGGCTACAAGATCAACGATCACTTCCGGACCGATTTGACCGCCGACTACTGGTTCAAGTCGAACTTCAACGGGGGCACCTCGGACATCAACGGTACTTCGACCGAAGTATCGAAGATGAGCGCCCTGTTGCTGCTGGCGAATGCCTATGTCGATCTCGGCACCTACCATGGCATCACGCCTTACGTTGGCGCCGGCATCGGCGGCGCCCGCGTCAAGTGGGATGATGTCTACGACCCGAACACCACCGAGTTCAATCCCGGCAGATCAAGCTGGCGTTTCGCCTACGGTCTGATGGCCGGCGCTTCGTACTGCCTGACCGACAAGATCATTCTCGATGCCGGCTACCGCTTCTCCCATATTCAGGGCGGCCGCATGTTCGACTGGAACATCACCAGCTCCGGTCCCGGCTTCGACCGTGGCATCAACACGCACGAAGTGCGCGGTGGCCTGCGCTACCAGTTCGGTGGCAGCAATGGTTGCGCCGCGCCGGTCGTGGCCTACCAGCCCGAACCCGAGCCGATCTACACCAAGTAACGCCATCTACATCACTTGAATTCTTCGAAAACCGTCCGGCCTCAAGCCGGGCGGTTTTTCGTTTGGGCCGCCTGGAATCGACAGCGGAAATGAATTCGCTAACGCTCTGTTAGCCTTAACCGGCACTTAACCACTATGGTTAACAATGCTCCTTGAAACGATGGCTGCCGCTGCGATTGCGGGCTGCGCCAAATTCGGGAGTCGGGGACCATGAAACTTACATCGCGTATGGCGCTGGCGCTCGGTGCACTAGCCCTCCTGCCGCTGACGCCGGTGCACGCGGCCGATTATGACCCGCCGATCTATGTCGACCAGGCGCCCGACTATGTCCCGGTCGAGGTCGGTTCCGGCTGGTACCTGCGCGGCGACGTCTCCTATCTGGCGCAGAAGAGCTTCAAAAATGAGGATTTCGCCTTCACACCTTCGCCACCTGCAAGCTTCAGCGACAAAGAAGATCCGATCTTTGCCAGCATCGGCTTCGGCTACCATTTCAACGACTATCTGCGCGCCGACCTCAATCTCGGCTATCTGCCTGGCAACGAGATCGGCGTCGGCTATGACGATTCAGCGACTGCGGCAGAGCCGACCGTGGCGTCGGCATCCCTGAAGAACTACGCCTTGTCGGGCATACTCAACGGCTATGTCGATCTTGGCACCTATGTCGGCATCACACCCTATCTCGGCGCCGGTATCGGGGTCGTCCGCAGCAAGCGCAGCCTGTCGGCAAGCTATTTCACCGACAATGGCGACGACACGGACGATTTCGCCGTAAGTGACAGCAAGACCCAGTACTCGCTGGCCTACACGCTGAATGCGGGCCTCGCCTATCAGGTATCGAAGAACGTTTCCGTCGACCTGGGCTATCAGTATTTCTCCGCTCCGGACGCTGAATATGTGACGGCTGAGAGCCTGACCTCCTATCCGGTCAAAAAAGGTATCAGCAACCATCAGGTCAAGCTCGGGCTGCGCTACGATCTCTGGTAGGCGCGGCGAGCACGAGGTTCAGGACGGCGGATCTTCGGGGTCCGCCGTTTGCGTTTGAAGTCACGACATCCCGATCAGGGATCGCCGGTATCCCGGCAGCGACAAAAACTTTCCTCTTGACGCCCGAAGCCTGAACGCATATCGCCGTCCGTGGGCCACCCCTCCCCAACGAGGGGCCACTATCTGGAAGGATAGACCACGATGACGACGCATACGAAGCCCGGACTCCGTCCGGCAAACCCCAATTTTTCCTCAGGTCCCTGTGCAAAACGTCCCGGCTGGTCGGTCGAGGCGCTGAACAATGCCGCGCTCGGCCGTTCCCACCGCGCCAAGATCGGCAAGACCAAGCTCGAACAGGCGATCGAGCTGACGCGGGAGATTCTCCAGGTCCCGGCGGGTTATCGCATCGGCATTGTGCCGGCGTCGGACACCGGTGCGGTCGAGATGGCGCTGTGGTCGCTGCTCGGCGAGCGCGGCGTCGACATGGTCGCCTGGGAGAGCTTTGGCTCCGGCTGGGTCACCGACGTGATCAAGCAATTGAAGCTCGCCGATGTGCGCAAGATCGAAGCCGGCTACGGCGAACTGCCTGATCTTACCAGGATCGATTTCGACCGCGATGTGGTCTTCACCTGGAACGGCACCACGTCGGGCGTGCGCGTGCCGAACGGCGATTTCATTCCCGCGGACCGCAAGGGCCTGACCGTCTGCGATGCGACTTCCGCCGCATTCGCGCAGAGGCTCGACTTCGAAAAGCTCGATGTCGTCACGTTCTCCTGGCAGAAGGTGCTGGGCGGCGAGGGCGCTCACGGCATGCTGATCCTGTCGCCTCGTGCCGTCGAGCGGCTGGAGACCTACAAGCCTTCATGGCCGCTGCCGAAAATCTTCCGCCTGACTTCGGGCGGCAAGCTGATCGAAGGCATCTTCAAGGGCGAGACCATCAACACCCCCTCGATGCTGTGCGTCGAGGATTACCTCGATGCGCTCAACTGGGCGAAGTCGACCGGCGGCCTCGACGCGCTGATCGCCAGGGCGGATGCCAATGCGGCCGTCCTCGATCGCTTTGTCGGCAAATCCTCCTGGCTCGGTCATCTCGCCGTCCAGCCGGCGACACGGTCGAACACGTCCGTCTGCCTGTCCTTCACCGATCCGGACGTGTCCGAGCTCGACGCCGACGGGCAGGCGGCTTTCGCCAAGGGGCTGGTGTCGGTGCTCGACAAGGAAGGCGTCGCCTACGATATCGGTGCCTATCGCGACGCACCGCCCGGCCTGCGCATCTGGTGCGGCGCGACGGTCGAGACGTCGGATCTGGAAGCGCTGCTGCCCTGGCTCGACTGGGCCTTCGCCGCACAGAAGGCGTCGCTCAAAGCGGCGGCCTGAGATCATTCGCGGCGGCCTCCGGGCCGCCCATTCCCATCAGGATCAAATCCATTTCAAGGAGGTCGCCATGGCGCCCCGCGTTCTCGTCTCAGACAAACTCTCCCCCACCGCCGTGCAGATATTCAAGGATCGTGGCGTCGAGGTCGACTATCTGCCCGATCTCGGCAAGGACAAGGAAAAGCTCGCCGAAGTGATCGGCCAGTATGATGGCCTCGCCATCCGCTCGGCGACCAAGGTCACCGAAAAGCTGATCAACGCCGCTACCAATCTCAAAGTCATCGGCCGCGCCGGCATCGGCGTCGACAATGTCGATATCCCGGCGGCAAGCCGCAAGGGCATCATCGTGATGAACACGCCCTTCGGCAACTCGATCACCACAGCCGAACATGCGGTGGCGATGATCTTTGCGCTGGCGCGCCAGATCCCTGAAGCCAACGCCTCGACCCATGCCGGCAAATGGGAAAAGAACCGCTTCATGGGCGTTGAGATCACCGGCAAGACGCTGGGCGTCATCGGCTGCGGCAACATCGGTTCGATCGTCGCGACACGCGGCGTTGGCCTCAAGATGCACGTCATCGCCTTCGATCCGTTCCTGTCGGACAGCCGTGCCGAGGAGCTTGGCGTCGACAAGGTCGAACTCGACGAACTGTTCGCCCGCGCCGATTTCATCACCCTGCACACGCCGCTGACCGACAAGACGCGCAACATCATCGATGCCGCGGCGATCGCCAAGATGAAGAAGGGCGTGCGCATCATCAATTGCGCACGCGGCGGTCTGATCGTCGAGGCCGACCTGATCGCGGCGCTGAAGAGCGGCAAGGTGGCCGGCGCCGGCGTCGACGTCTTCGAGGTCGAACCCGCCGAGAACAACGAACTGTTCGGCATGGAGAATGTGGTGGCGACGCCGCATCTCGGCGCCTCGACGACGGAGGCCCAGGAGAATGTCGCGTTGCAGGTTGCCGAACAGATGGCCGACTATCTGATCAAGGGCGCCGTCTCCAACGCCATCAACATGCCGTCGATCACCGCCGAGGAGGCGCCGCGGCTGAAGCCGTTCGTCAAGCTTGCCGAGGTGCTCGGCGCCTTCGTCGGCCAGGTCACCGAGGATCCGATCAAGGAGGTCGAGATCCTGTTCGACGGCTCCACCGCGACGATGAACACGCGCGCGCTGATCAGCGCCGCACTTGCCGGGCTGATCCGGCCTCAGGTCTCGGACGTCAACATGGTGTCGGCGCCGATCATGGTGAAGGAGCGCGGCATCATTGTCGCCGAGGTCAAGCGCGACAAATCGGGCGTGTTCGACGGCTATATCAAGCTGACCGTGAAGACCGAGCACATGACGCGCTCGATCGCCGGCACATGCTTCTCGGATGGCAAGCCACGCTTCATCCAGATCAAGGGCATCAACCTCGATGCCGAGGTCGGCCAGCACATGCTCTACACCACCAATGCCGACGCGCCGGGCATTATCGGGCTGCTCGGCACTGTCTGCGGCGAGAATGGCGTCAACATCGCCAACTTCCAGCTCGGCCGCAACCGGCCGGGCGGCGATGCCATAGCGCTGCTCTATCTCGACGCGCCGTTCCCGGAAGCCGTGCTGGAAAAGGTCAAAGCGCATAAGTCGATCGACTCGGCCAAGCGGCTGCAGTTCGACGTCAACGCGATGTGATCGAGGACAGGGGTCGCCCTCGTTGATGCCGGCCGCCGCGGCGGCCGGTTCAGGTCAACTCGTCCGAGCCATCGGAGACAGCCACCCGATGTCGGTAGACCAGTTCCCAACCCTTCCAGCCCGTAAACAGCAGGATGAGAACCACGATCAGCGATAGGACGAAGCCGGTTGGCATCACGGCCGCCGCTCCGCCGGTATACCGCAAGTACCAGTTGTAAAGCTCGATCAACACGACGAGTACATTGCCGCCGGCATGGAGCCATGCCGTCGTGAGATTGCGGATCTGAACATCGCCGAGAACATCCGTCAGGCCAGCAAGCGCAGCCAGGGCAGCCATGATCAGGCCGGCGCCGAGAAGCCAGAGCGATCCGGTGACCCATCCGGGATCGGCTGTTCGCCAGAAGATAAGATCGCAAACGAAGGTGCCGACGAAAAAAGCAATCGGAAACGGAATCAGCATGGGATGGATAGGGTGACCAGCGATGCTTGCCGTGCTGCGAGGGTTCTGGCTCATCATGTCGCCTCCCTGCCGTTCAAACTCCGCTGGAGGTGAAATGTTCCAAGTGGGGACGCGGCAGGGTTTATGCCGCCGTTCCGCGGCCATTGGCGAAGTCCAGGCCGTTCGCGTGAATTGCCGCGACGGCGGAGGGCGTCAGCCGCCACATGTCATCCGCGGTGGTCCGCCAACGCCATCTTGCGCCCGCTGTATTCGGCAAGCCCGATGCCGCCCAGCACGAGCACCAAAGCCAGTGCCTGATAGAGGTGGAACGTCTCGCCGACGATCAGCACCGACAGCAGCGTGCCGAAGATCGGCACCAGATTGATGAACAGGCCGGCGCGGTTGGCGCCGATCAGTTCGTTGCCTCTGATGTAGAAGATCTGCGAAACGACGGAGGCGCCGATCGCCGTATAGACGATGACGGTCCAGCCGCGCGCGTCGGGCATGATGACCTTGCCGGCGACGACCTCCCACAGGAAGAACGGCAGCGAAGTGACGAGTGCCGCAACCGACAGGGCCAGCATCAGGCTTTGCCAATGCATCACCGGTTTCAACCGCAGTCCGACCGAATAGCCGCTGTAGAGAAACACGGCGACCAGCATGATGGCATCGCCGAAATTGAGTTCCAGCGTCAACAGCCGGCGCGGATCGCCATGGCAGGCGGTGAGGATCACGCCGGCGATGGTCAGCACGACGCCGACAATCTGCGCCCAGTTCACGCGCAGGCGGAAGAAGACGAAATTGGCAGTCATGATCAGGATCGGCATCGCCGCCTGTTCGATCGAGACATTGATCGCTGTCGTGTAGTTGAGCGCCGTGTAGAAGATGGTGTTGAACAGGGTGAAGCCGCTGGCGCCGAGGGCGACCAGCACGAACCAGTGCTTGCGGACGACCGGCCAGTCCTTCTGGATGGTCTTCCAGCCGATGGGCAGCATGATCGCCACGGCCAGAACCCAGCGCAGGAAGACCAGCGTCATCGGCGAGACGTGATCGACCGCCAGCTTACCGGCCACCGAATTTCCGCCCCAGAGCAAGGTGGTGAGCAGCAGGAATATGTAGGCGCTTCGATGCATCGCGGGATTCCAGTCGCCGGAGCTGCGGTGTTTGCCGGCCTATTGCCCTCGCTCGCCCAAGTAAATGATGTCAAAGCCGAAAATTGTTGTGCCTCAGGGCATTTTCGACGGCAAAGAAAGGTCGCGCTCGCGAGGTCTTGACGTTATAGAGGCCTGTCGTTTCGAACCATATTCAAGCCGCTTGGCGGCGTCTCAAGGGAAAAGAAACATGGCCAATGTGGTGGTCGTCGGCTCGCAGTGGGGTGACGAAGGCAAGGGCAAGATCGTCGACTGGCTGTCGGAGCGCGCCGATGTCGTGGTGCGTTTCCAGGGCGGCCACAATGCCGGCCATACGTTGGTCGTCGACGGCAAGGTCTACAAGCTGTCGTTGCTTCCGTCGGGCGTCGTGCGCCAGGGCAAGCTGTCCATCATCGGCAATGGCGTCGTGTTCGACCCGCACGCTTTCGTCGCCGAGGTGGCCAAGCTCAAGGCGCAAGGTGTCGAAGTGGCGCCGGATCGCCTGAAAATAGCCGAAAACACAGCGCTTATCCTGTCCCTGCATCGGGAGCTGGACGGATTCCGTGAGGACGCCGCATCCAATTCCGGGACGAAGATTGGCACGACCCGTCGTGGCATCGGCCCCGCCTACGAGGACAAGGTGGGCCGGCGCGCGGTCAGGGTGATGGACTTGGCGGATTTGGAAACACTGCCCGTGAAGGTTGACAGGCTGCTGACGCACCACAATGCGCTGCGTCGGGGGCTTGGCCATGCGGAAGTCACGCATGACGCGATCATGCAGGAATTGACCTCGGTCGCCGACGACATCCTGCCCTATATGGACCGGGTCTGGAAAATCCTCGACGACAAGCGCCGGGCTGGCGAGCGTATCCTGTTCGAGGGCGCGCAGGGCACGCTGCTTGACATAGACCACGGCACCTATCCATTCGTGACCTCGTCGAACACGGTTGCAGGACAGGCTGCCGCCGGCTCCGGCGTCGGCCCAGGCGCCATCGGCTATGTGCTCGGCATCACCAAAGCCTATACGACACGCGTCGGCGAGGGTCCGTTCCCGACCGAGCAGAAGAACGAGGTCGGCGAATTCCTCGGCACGCGCGGCCATGAATTCGGCGTCGTCACCGGCCGCAAGCGCCGCTGCGGCTGGTTCGACGCGGTGCTGGTACGCCAGGCCGTCGCTGTCAACGGCATCAAGGGCATCGCGCTGACCAAGCTCGACGTGCTTGACGGGCTGGACGAGATCAAGGTCTGCACAGGTTATCATCTCGACGGCGAGATGATCGATTATCTGCCGGCAAGCCAAGGTGCGCAGGCGCGTGTCGAACCGGTCTACGAGACGCTCGAGGGCTGGAAAGGCACCACTGCCGGCGCGCGCAGCTGGAACGATCTGCCGGCCCAGGCCGTCAAATACGTCCGCTACATCGAAGAGCTGATCGGCGCCCCGGTCGCACTCCTTTCCACCAGCCCGGAACGGGACGACACGATACTTGTGACCGATCCGTTTCAAGACTAGTTTCTGAAGCCTTTCCGGGCATCGCGGCCGATTTGCGGGGGCCGGCGCGGAAACAAAATACAGGTCGACTGAAGCATGGCAGATTACGTTGCTATTCTGAAAAAGGCGCTCGGCAAGCATGGCGACGAGACGCCGGAAAAGCGTACGCGCATCTATGCCAGCGTTCGGACCATGCTGGCGAAGAAGCTTGAGGAATATTCGCCGCCGCCGGCCGCCGAAGCCATAGCCACGCAGATGCGTTCGCTGGAAGACGCGATCGCGAGTGTCGAGCGGGACTATGCCAAGAGCCTGCCGGAGACCNCCGGAGACCGATCCGCTGGCGGAGCTGGAACACATCTTTTCGTCGATCGATCGCAACAAGAATCAGCCGAGCCATACACGGCAGCCGGCCAAGGCCGAATCGGCCTGGCCGGCACCGCCCGCTGCAAAGCCTGAATCTTATCAGCCCGCGCCACCACCTGCCGCCAAGGTCGAGCCGAGCTGGCAAAGGGCGACGCCGGCGCCTTCCCAGCTGGCTCGCGCCGACACGCCTCTTCCAGGTATGGATGCCGACGGGGAGGAGGACGAGGCCGATGTCTTTTCCAGCGACGGAGAGCCGGTGTCGGACACCTTCCAGCGCCTGCGTCCCGCCGAGCGCAAGCGCAGCTATGGTGGGCTGATCACGGCCGTCGTCGCTCTTCTGGTCGTAGCCGGCGGCGGCTACGGAATCTGGCTGAACAAGGATGCCTTCGGCAAAATGCTTGGGCTTGGCGGCAAGGTCTGGTGCTGGGTTTTTCGGGGTTTTCGGACNCGGAGCCGGTGAAACCAGCGCCTGCCAAGCCGGCAACCGATGCCGCGGCAGCGCCTCCGGCGCCCGCGGCTGGCGGCACGGAAGCCGAAAGCACGAAATTCACGCAGCGGCTGACGCCGCAGGGCAGTGAAGTCGACCCGGGTCCGGCCGGTGGCCAAAGCGGCATCGGCGAAGGCGAATCGGTCGCCGCGCTGACCACGCCGCCCTCGGCGACGAACCCACCGGCGATTTCCGCTCCGGCCGCAGGCACACCTGCCGCGGCAGCGCCCCCCGCTACAGGTGCCGCCCCCGCAACACCGCCTGCCAACGGAGCTGCCCC
>NZ_AYWX01000009.1 GCF_000502875.1 Mesorhizobium sp. L2C084A000
CCGCCGACGGAGCCGCCGCTCCGGCCGATGGCGCAGCGCCCGCCGATGGCGCGGCCCCCGCGGACAATAACTGATCCCGCATTTCAAATGGCCTTGCGGCCTCCCGCGAAAGCCCGGCCTGTCCGGGCTTTTCTTTTGACGGTTTGCGGCCTACCTGTCTGACACATTTCTGAAGCTTGGGAGCCGCGTCATGGCCGGTTACGACTACGATCTTTTCGTCATCGGCGGCGGTTCGGGCGGGGTCAGGGCGGCGCGTGTCGCCGCGGCTCTCGGCAAGCGTGTCGGCATCGCCGAGGAATACCGCTATGGGGGCACCTGCGTCATCCGCGGCTGCGTGCCGAAAAAGCTCTATGTCTATGCCTCGCAATTTCCCGAGCACTTTGCCGACGCCGCCGGCTATGGCTGGACGGTGCCGGAAGCCAGTTTCGACTGGCAGACGCTGGTCGCCAACAAGGATCGCGAGATCAGCCGGCTGGAGGCGATCTACGTCAGGAACGTCGAGGGCGCCGGCGGCGAGACCTTCCACTCGCGCGCCATGATCGTCGATCCGCATGTCGTGCATCTCCTGGGTGAGGATCGCACCGTCACAGCAGACCAGATCCTGATTGCCACGGGCGGCCGCCCGGCGCCGCATCCGGCGCTGCCCGGCCATGAACATTGCATCTTTTCCAACGAGGCTTTCGACCTCAAGGAATTGCCCAAGGCGATCATGATCGAGGGCGGCGGCTACATCGCTGTCGAGTTCGCCAACATTTTTCACGGTCTCGGCGTCGACACCACGCTGGTCTATCGCGGCAAGGAGATCCTCAGCCGGTTCGACATGGACCTGCGGCGCATGCTGCACGAAACGATGGAAAAGAAGGGGATAAGAATCCTCTGCCATTCCGTGTCCGAATGGATCCGCAAGCGGCCGGACGGCCGGCTCGACGCGCTCGTCAGCGGCGGCGAGGTGCTGACCGTCGACCAGGTGATGCTGGCCATCGGCCGCATTCCCAACACCGAGAATATGGGCCTGGAAGGAATCGGACTGGAGATGACCAAGACCGGCGCCATCGCCGTCGACCAATATTCCCGCACCAACATCGACAGCATCTGGGCGATCGGCGACGTCACCAACCGCGTGCAACTGACGCCGGTGGCGATCCACGAGGCGATGTGTTTTATTGAAACCGCCTTCAAGGGAAATCCAACCGCGCCCGATCACGAGACGATCGCGACCGCCGTCTTTTCACAGCCGGAGATCGGCACTGTCGGCGTGTCGGAGGACGACGCCGTCAAACGCTTCCCCGACATCGAGATCTACCGCGCGACATTCCGGCCGATGCGGCACACCCTGTCCGGGCGGGATGAGAAGATGCTGATAAAGCTGGTGGTCAACGGCGCGTCGAAGAAAGTGCTTGGCGCCCACATATTGGGGCCGGACGCCGGCGAGATGGCGCAGCTTCTCGGCATCCCGGTGAAGGCAGGCCTGACCAAGGACGATTTCGACCGCACGATGGCCGTGCATCCGACAGCGGCGGAAGAACTGGTCACCATGTACAAGCCGACCTACCGCGTGAAGGACGGCGCGCGGGTGGATTGACGGCAAAGCCGGACTGCGGGACTCCGCCGCAGCAAGGTATTTGCCACGGCGGAGATAAGGAAGCGGCTACAGCAGCGTGCCGCGCAGGATCACCAGCGCCACCGAGAAGTAGATCACCAGCCCGGTGACATCGACCAGCGTGGCGACGAACGGCGCCGATGCGCTGGCAGGGTCGAAGCCGATACGTTTCAAGGCGAACGGCAGCATCGACCCCGACAGCGAACCGAAGGTGACGATGCCGACGAGGGCCGCGCCCACCGTCGTGGCGATCAGCGGCCAGTGCGGGCCATAGTCGTAGAAGCCCATATATTGCCACAGCGCAATGCGGCAGACGCCGACCACGCCGAGCATGGCGCCCAGCACGAGACCGGTGGGCAGCTCGCGCAGCGCCACCCGCCACCAGTCGCCAAGACCGATCTCGCGCAGCGCCAGCGCACGGATGACCAGCGAGGTCGCCTGCGAGCCGGAATTGCCGCCCGAGCTCATGATCAGCGGGATGAACAGCGTCAGCACGATCGCCTTCTCCAGCTCGCCCTCATAGCTCTGCATCGCGTTGGCCGTCAGCATCTCCGAGATGAACAGCGCGCACAGCCAGCCGCCACGTTTCTTGATCATGGCGAGGAAGCTCATCTTCATGTACGGCTCGTCCAGCGCCTCCATGCCGCCGAAACGGTGCACATCCTCGGTCGTCTCCGCGATCATCGTGTCGATGATGTCGTCGATGGTGACGATACCGAGGATCTTGCCATGGTCGACGACCGGAACGGCGAGCAGATCGTATTTGGAGATCGTCTGCGCCAGGGTTTCGCGATCGGTCAGCGGTCCGACCGTCACCGGAAGATGATCCGGCGCCACCGTTATGATCGAATCGCCGGGCTCCCCGGTGATCAGCCGGCGCAGACCCGTCGAGCGTACAAGCAGGTGCGTCTGCGGATCGACGATATAGATCGCATAAACGGTCTCGCGCGTCCGCTCCACCTTGCGGATGTAGTCTAGCGTTTGCCCGACGGTCCAGTCCGAGGGCACGCTGACGAACTCCGTCGTCATGATCGATGCGGCGCTGCCTTCGGGATAGCCGAGGATGGAGAGCAGCGTTGCGCGCAGCGGCGGCGCAAGCCCGCCAAGCAGCTCGGAACGGGCGGGCTCTTCCAGCTCGCGCAGGATGTCGGCGGCACGGTCGACCGACATCGCGGTGAGCAGCTTGCCCGCCTTGGCGCGCGGCAGCGCCTCCATGAGTTCGGACGCGCCGTCGAGTTCCGGCTGGTCGAAGATCTCGACCAGACGCTCGAACGTCACTTCACAAAGCAGTTCCGTCGCGGTCTCTCGAGGCTCCCTGTTCAGGGCCTCGACAATGTCGGCGACGTGATCGTTGGCTAGGATACGGGCAATCGCGACGGCCTCGTCGCTGGCTACGGCGGTAAATTCGTTCATGGCTCACTCCTTGCCGTCCGGCAGGACATGAACCATGTGAGGTCACGTCAGGGCGGACGGCTGTTGCGTTCGACTGTGACTGTCGCCAGGCATGGCGCGGTGACCTTTCCGCTTGCGGGTTCGCGTTTTTACTGTCTGCAAGCGGGCGCAACATAGGAGCGCGCCTTGCCGTGTCAATCGCGATGAGGAGGGAAAACGCCGGCGCGCGGCCAAGATCGCGAGACTGTGATCGCCGGCCGCCGTGCGACTACGCAGACCGGGGTGGAATAACCGTTATTTCTGCTTCAGCCGGCGCGAGAAGCGCAGCCACTTGTCCTCGACCGGCCTTGGGGCCGGCCTTGGCTGCACGAGAATGGTGGTGAGCTCGACGGGCAAGGTCGGAACCAGCGGCTTCTTGGTGGCGACGCCGTCGGCGATCGCGACGATGCTGTGATAGAATTCGCTGCCCGTCATCGATCTTGGCGCAACCGCCTCGTGCATGACGCTGATCACCGTGACATCGGGGCAGTTGTCCTTGATGGCCTGGTGGAAGGCGACCTTGCCGTCGGGGTCGAGCGCCCCGGTCGCCTCGTCGAGGAACAGCAGCCCCGGCTGCTGCAGCACGATGCGGGCCACCACCAGCTTCTGTTTCTGGCCGCCCGACAGCACCTGGTCCCAGCTTTTGCCTTCGCGGCTTTCGTCGGCCATATGCTCGATAAAGTCGCCGAGCCCCGCCTTGTGCAGCGCCGACGCGACCTGCGCGTCGCCATGGTCGCGCTCGGAGCCCGGAAGGCAGACCAGTTGCTTCAGCGTCACCTGCTGCAGCTTGACCTCCTGGGCGGCATAGAAACTCTTGACGCCCTCGGGGAAGACGATGGTGCCGCGGCCATAGGGCCACAGGCCGTTGATCGCCTTGATCAGCGAAGTCTTGCCGCAGCCGGACTCGCCCTTCAGGAAAGTCCATTCGCCGCGCCGGAAGCGCAGATTGGCGGCGCTGAGGAAGGGCGTCGCATCCTCGCCTTGATGCGCCAGTTCGAGCTTCTGGATGGTCAGGCCAAAAACCGGGTTCTGGCTGGTGTAGTGGAAATCGGAGCGGCCGGTCTGGCTGTAGAATTCCTGCGGATGCTGGACATTCTCGATCGCCTGCGCCAATTCGATGACGCGCTGGCTGTTGGCGCGCAACGTTGCGATGTTCGGCATGACGTGGATGAACCAGGAGCATTGACTGATCAGCGAATTGACCAGCTCGGAGCCGGTTATGTAGCCCTTGAGATCGAAACCGTTGTGGATGAACGGCACCAGGCCAGGTCCATAGGCGACAATGCGGGCGCCAATGAAATTATAGATCAGCTCGAACGAATTGTAGCCTGTGTTGACGATATTCAGCCGCGCCCAAGTGCGGTCGATGTCGACATAAAGTCGATTGTGCATCGTCTTCTGCACATCCTCGCCTTGCGAGGCCGCGACATGGAAGCTGCGACGCAGGAAAGTGGTCAACTCGCCGCGATAGCTGCCTTCGGATTGCTGCATCCTGACGTTGAGCCGTTCCAGCAGACGACCCAGTTTGACCGCGATCCAAGTGTTCAGCGGCACGTAGGTGGCGACCGCCAGGAAAGCCAAAACCGCACTGCCGTAGCTGCCGAGAAATTCCAGCCCTTTCACTTCCGCCGAGTTTTCAAGCAATTTCTGGCCGACGAAATAAAGCGATGTGGCAACACCCAGGACGCCCATGGCGAGGCCGATGGCTCCGCCGGTCATGTCCTTGATCGATTCCTGGACGCGCTGATCGATGTTGTCGGGAGCGGCATTGCCGGACGAACCATGCTGGGCGTGGAAATGCGTATGATTGGTGTCGAGCAGCGCTTCGTTGAAGCGGCTGTCCAGCCAGCCGCGCCATTTGCGGTGCAATGTCGCTGACACGAGACTGCGGATGCCGGTGAAGCCGGCGTCCTTGAGCACGACCAGCAGCACCAGGACGCCGGCATTGACCAGCAGCGAGCGAAGCGGCGTGGCGTTGGCGGCGTCATGGAAGAAGGCGATCGAGTTGACCAGTTCGCCGGAGGCTTCGGCGAACCAAACACCGGCCTTGCTGGACAGCGCCGTGAGCAGTGCGATCACCAGCGTCAGCGTCCAGGCTTCCTTCCAGCGGTCGGAAACCCAGTAGGCCCGCATCAGGCCCCAGAAGCTGCGCATCGACGACACCGGCGTCAGAAGCGATCGCCCTGCGGCATCGCGAGGTGTTTTTTCCGGTACTGACTCTTGCGATGGTCTACCGACCCGAATCACGATCCCGCCCAAACCTTTTTTCTTTTGTTACAGATGGTAACACCAATTGATCATTTTCCATTAATTTAAAACCGGGCCGATTGGATTGCGCCGGCAGCCGTGGCCGTGAGGCAACAGATTACATGCTGAAATATAGCGACAACGATAGGCAAAAATCCGAATATTGCTTTTGATTTCAAATGCCTGATACATAGGGGCGTGACGTTAGCGCGGCTTCCCTTAGGGAAGGTTTTCACACGGTTTTGTGAACTCAAAATCGTCCGGACCGAGCGCTTTTCTCAAAGCAGGTTGACCCGAACACCCGAAAATTTGCCGTTCGCGACCTCGCCGGGCGTGCCGTTGTCGTCCTTGCCGGAGGCAGGAGGTGACCGGAGAATCGGCCGAGCGGCGCTTCCTTGTCGGATCGGCTGAGGGACTGTGTTTGACAATTCATCCGCTTGGGATTGAACCTTGCCTGGCATCGTCGACACTCATGCATGTTCGGTTCTCCAACAAGGAAGCTCCCAATGCTTGCACGCGCGGCCGCAATCCTGTCCCTCTTCGCCTGGCTGCCCCTCGTACCTTTGGCGCATGCCGGCCAGCAGAGCATCCCGGCCAGCGCCGAAGGCCAGATCGAGTTCAACACGCCGTCCGGCAACATCGGCTGCATCTACACACCCAAAGGCGGCACCGGCACCTATGAACCAAGGGATGGTGGCCCGGAGCTGAGCTGCTCGCGAGTCGAGCCAAGCTACGTCACGATTATCCTGGGTCCGAAGGGGCCAGCCACGCTGATCAAGAACCCCGGCGAGCAGGGCTGCTGCAGCGATGTCGACAAGCTTGGCTACGGCAACAGCTGGAGCGCCGGGCCGTTTTCGTGCCAGTCGTCAAGCAAGGGACTGTCCTGCACGGCCACGAACGGCCATGGATTTTTCATCAGCAAGGCCAAGGCGACGGTGAAGTAACGCTTGCTGCTGTCGCGGAGAGGAGAGGGCGGTCGGCTCAGCCGGCCTTTTCCAGTTCGCCGCGCGCCTTGGCGGCCGCCACCTGGCGAATGGCATCGGCCAGCGTGTCGGCATCCTGCGCGCCCATGACCGCGTATTTGTCCTCGAGCAGGAAGCACGGTACACCAGAAATGCCCATGCGCGACGCGGTGGCGATCTCGGTGCGCACCGCCTCGACATCGGCCTCGGTCGGCAAAAGCGTGGCGACCACGGACGCATCCATGCCGGCCTCGCGCGCCGCCTCGACCAGCACGGCATGATCGCCAATGTTGGCGCCTTCCTCGAAATTCAACTGGAACAGCCGGCGCACAAGCCTGTTCTGAATGGCTTCGCCGGCGGCACCTGCCCAGCGGATCAGCCGGTGCGCATCCAGCGTGTTCGGCGCCACCTTGATGGCGTCGAAGGCGAACGAGATGCCTTCGATTTCGCCCAGCGGCTCGATGCGGGCGTGAATCTCGCGGATGCGCTCGTCGCTGCCGAATTTTGCCAGCATGTATTCGCGGCGGTCCTTGCCATCAGACGGAATGGTTGGATCGAGCTGGAACGGCCGCCAGCGGACATGCACGTCGACATCGCCGACGGCGGCAATCGCCCTGTCGAGCCGCTTCTGGCCGATGAAGCACCAGGGGCAGACGACATCGGACACCACATCGACGGTGATGGCGCTCAATTCGCTCATCTCGACCTCCTGATCCCTCAGTTGGGCTTGCGCCACCATGTTGGCAGTTGATACCCGAATATGGGCGTCTTTTGCGGATGTTCCAGGTAGTTCCAGTAGGCGATCCATTGCTGCGTGTTGTACTGCATCGGCACCATGTAGTTGCCGGAGATCAGCAGCCGGTCGAGAACGCGAACTGCGGCAACATAATCCTCCTTGGAGCGGGCGCGCAGCATCGCCTCGATCGCCGCGTCCACAGCCGGATCGGCGACGCCGGCGAGATTGAACGAGCCTTCCGTCCTGGCCGCGGCGGAACTCCAGCGCCCGCTCTGCTCGATGCCGGGCGACAACGAATTGTTGAAGCCGCTCGATCCGACCAGGACCTCGAAGTCGAAGCGCTGCTTGCGCGACTGGATCTGATCGCCGTCGAGGCTGCGAATGGTGAGATCGATGCCGATCTTCTCCAGCGTGCGCTGGTAGATGCCGGCAAGGCGCTCCTCGTCCTGCGACGCGGTCAGGATTTCGAAGCTGAAGGGTTTGCCTTCGGGATCGAGCATCGTTCCATTCTGCACGTGGTAGCCGACACTTTTCAAAAGATCGAAGGCTGCCTTCAGCACGCGGCGGTCCTGGCCCGATCCGTCGGTCACCGGCGGCCGCCATGTACCGTCCATGACATCGGCCGGCACGCGGCCGGGGTAGGGCGCCAGAAGCGCTTTCTCCTTGTCGTCCGCTGGATGGCCGAGCGCGGAAAGCTCGGAGTTTTGCCAATAGCTCATTGTCCGCGCGTACTTGCCGCCGAACAGGTTCTTGTTGGCCCATTCGAAGTCATAAAGCATACCGAGCGCGCGCCGCACGACCGGGTTGGCGAATTTCGGCAACCGCGTGTTGAACAGGAAACCAGTCACCACGGGCGGAATGCCGGTGTCGAAGGTCTGCGCGACCACATCGCCCTTGTGGAAGGCCGGAAAATCGAGATCGCGCTCGCGCTTCACCGGATCGCTATCGTCGTCGATGGCGCAAAGGCCTTTCTTGAACGCTTCGAGCTTGGCGTTAGCGTTGAGGAAATACTCGATAGTGATCTGGTCGTAATTGTCGAAACCGCGCTTGGCCGGGACGTCCTTGCCCCAGTAATCCGGGTTGCGCTTGAACACGATGCGCTGGCCGGGCTGCACCTGCGCGATCGTATAGGGGCCACTGCCGATCACCGGCTTGAGCGTCGTCCTGTCGAAAGTCTCCTTGTCGAAGGCATGCTTCGGGATGATTGGGGTCAGCGCGATGATCAGCGGGAATTCGCGATCGGCCTTGTCGTTGAAGGTGAAGCGCACGCTGTGATCGCCGGTCTTTTCGAGCTTGGCGACCCTGGCCATGCGGTCGCTGTAGGGCGGTCGCCCTTTCTCGGTGTAGACATCGTAGCTGAACAGCACATCTTCCGGCGTCACTGGCTGGCCGTCCGACCATTTGGCCTTCGGGTTGAGATGGAATTCGATGCTCTTGCGCTCCGGGTCCATGTCGGCGCTGTCGGCCAACAAACCGTAAAGCGTGAAAGCCTCGTCGGCATTGCGCTGCATCAACGGCTCGAAGACCAGATTGCCGAAGATCGTGTCCATCATGCCGCGCGCCGTCGTGCGCAGGCTCTTGAGGATGAAAGGGTTGAGGTTGTCGAAGCTGCCGACGACGCAATACGTGATCGAGCCACCCTTCGGCGCATCGGGATTGACGTAATCGAAATGCGTATAGCCGGGCGGCAGCGCCGGCTCGCCCTGCATGGCGATAGCGTGCTTCGGCTCCGATGCGGCCGGCTGATGCGAAAGGGCGAGAAACGATATCCCGGTAATCAGCCAAACAACAACGCGGCCCATGACCGTCTCCTTATTGGGTCGGCTTGATGATTCGGTGTGCACCCTAGCATGGGGCGGCTGCGCGCCGGCCAACCGCGCGTTCAACAATTGCTGACGCCGGGCTGGATTCGGCCTCGCTTGCAGTGTAACACGCCCTCCGAAGTCATTCTGTTGCCTCATTTCGGCAACAGGTAGCTGGACCACACGGCACGAAGAAGCCGGTCCCGGGATCATTTGAGAGGAAGTGCACGACATGACGAGCCTGAACAGCAACGCGTACCGCCTCTCGGTCATGGCCGCTGGCGTGGTCGGCTTTCTCGGCGCAGGACTTCCCGCCGCTTCCGCACAGCAGCAACAGCAGATTCCGCAAGGCTGGTTCAAGGCCTGCACCAAGCAGGAAGACGTCGACATCTGCAATGTCCAGAACATCACCACCGCCGGCAACGGCCAACTGGTCACCGGCGTCAGCCTGATCGAGCTGAAGGGCAAGGTGAACCGCAAGGTGTTCCAGGTGACGGTGCCGACCGGCCGTCTGGTGCCTCCCGGAATCGGCCTGCAGATCGACACCGGCAAGGCGCAGAAGCTCGATTATGTGATCTGCTTCCCGGATCGTTGCGTGGCCGAAGTGCCGCTGACCGATCAACTCGTCGCGGCATTCAAGAAAGGCCAGGCGATCACGCTGACTTCCGTCAATTTCCAGAACCAGCCCAATCCGATCAAGATCGCCCTGCAGGGCTTCAGCGGCGCCTATGACGGCCCGGCGCTGCAGCAGTCGGACATCGAGGACCGGCAGAAGAAGCTTCAGGACTTCGTCGCCAAGAACAACCAGGATTTCGCCAAGAAGCTCAAGGAAGAGCAGGACAAGGCGAAGACCGCCAACTGATCGGCCGATATCGTCCGGCCAACAAAGAAGCGGGGTCATGCCCCGCTTTTTTTGTGCCCGTCTCTCCGCGGGTTAGTGCCTTGACTGCCGTTTCGGCTGGTAGCCGCCGTCCGGCCTCTTGTCGAACATCTCCTTGATCTGCGGATGCCGGACTGGCTCACCCGACTGATCCTCAAGCAGATTCTGCTCGGAGACGTAGGCGATGTATTCGGTCTCCGAATTCTCGGCGAGCAGATGATAGAAAGGCTGATCCTTGCGCGGCCGAACGTCGGCGGGGATGGCTTCGTACCATTCGTCGGTGTTGGCGAATTGCGGGTCGACGTCGAAAATAATGCCCCTGAATGGAAACAGCCGGTGGCGAACCACCTGTCCGATTGCGAATTTGGCTGTTTTCATCGTACTCACCACTGAATTCCTTGGGCTTATTTGGCGCAGACCGCGCATCAATTCAATCCCGAGGCGCTTGACGCCCTATCAAGCAACGGGCTAGCCCGGCGCCAGGGTTTCGGACCAGCATAAAAATGTCTGACGTCATCGGTCTTGTTCTTCCGTTCTTCGGCTTGATTTTTGTCGGGTTTCTCGTGGCGCGCATCACCAGGCAGCCGCTGGAGGCGCTCGGCTGGATGAACACGTTCATCGTCTATGTCGCGCTGCCCGCACTTTTCTTCCAACTGCTTGCCAAGACGCCGTTCGAAGACCTGACGGAATGGCGCTTCATCTTCGGCTCGGTCGTCTCGACCTTCATGATATTTTCCTTGATGTTCATGGGGTCGGTGCTGACCTCGCGCGGCGAGATAGCGCAATCGACCATCAAGGCGCTCGCGGCCGCCTATGGCAATATCGGCTATATGGGGCCGGGCCTGGCATTGCTGGCCTTCGACGAGGAGGCGGCAGTGCCGGTCGCCCTGATCTTCTGTTTCGAGAACATCATGCATTTCGCCATCGCGCCCATGATGATGGCGCTGTCGGGCGACGAGAAGACCACTCCTCTCCGGCTTGCGCTGGGTGTCGTGCGCAAGATCGTGCTGCACCCGTTCATCATCGCAACCGCCCTGGGTGTCGGCGCCGCCTATATCGGCTTTCGACCGCCCGTGCCGGTGGAGCGACTTCTGGAACATCTTTCCCGGGCGGCCGCACCTTGCGCGCTGTTTGCCATGGGCGTCACCCTGGCGCTCAGGCCGCTCAATCGCGTCCCGCATGAGATGGTTCCGATTGCGGCGCTGAAACTGATCCTGCACCCGTTGCTCTGCTATGTCGTGCTGAGCTGGATCGGCAATTTTTCTGAGACATGGGTCTTCTCGGCGGTGCTTCTGGCGGCATTGCCGACCGCCACCAACGTCTTCGTCATCGCCCAGCAGTATGGCGTCTGGGTACAGCGCGCGTCGGCCAGTGTGCTGATCACAACCTGCCTGTCGGTCGTGACCGTCACCGGGCTGCTCTACCTGATCCGGCACAATATCCTAGCGCCGGACCTGTTTCCCTAACCCGCCAGCAAGCGCGGCAAAACCGCTGCCGGGACGAAGTCCCTCGCGCATGAAAAAAGCCCGAAGCGGCGCGAAGCCTCCGAGCACACCGAGCCCGGCAACGCGGGCCATCTGCGCCGGCAGCATGTCGGAAAGCAGCGACATGTTGAGCAGGTTGACCACGCTGCTGCGCGCCAGAATATCGGGGCGGCGCTTGAAATCGTAGGCTGCAAGCGCCTTGGCTGCACCTGGATCGGCTCTATTTTCACGAGCGATTCCAATTAGATCGTCGACGTCCCTGATGCCGAGATTGAGGCCTTGCGCACCAATCGGGGGAAACACATGGGCGGCTTCGCCGACCAGCGCCACCCGATCTCGGGCGAAACGCAGTGGCGTCACCGCCGAAAGCGGATAGATCTGCCTGCCCGGCTCGACCGTTACCCGGCCCAGCATCGACTGCATCTGCTGTTCGACCCGCTGAGAAAGCGTCGCATCGTCCAGTGCGGCGAGGTCGGTCGCGGTCTGGGGCTTGACCACCCAGACCAGGCTGGAGCGATTGCCGGGCAGCGGGACCTGCGTGAACGGACCGGTCTCGGTGTGGAATTCGGTCGAGGTGAAGGCATGGTCGCCGCCATGGCCGAAATTGAGGACGAGAGCTGCCTGCGGGTAGGACCGGGCCGAGGTCGAGATGCCGGCCGCCTGGCGCGCCGGTGACAACCGCCCATCGGCGGCGACCGCCAGCGCTGCGTCGACCGTGCTGCCGTCGGACAGGACGGCACGGGCGCGCTCGGCATCGAGATGCCAGTTCGCCACCATCGGCATCCGCCGGTCGATGCCGGCATGCGCGGCAACGGCGCTGGCGAGTGCCGGGTTGAGCACGCTGTTGGGAAGGTTCAGCCCGAACTGGTCCTCGTCGATCTCGCTGGCACGGAAGGTGACGACCGGGCTGCGGATCAGCCGGCTGGTGGCGTCGACGATGCGCATCACTTTCAGGGCCGCCGCCTTGGATTTGACGGCTTCGAGCACGCCAAGCCGGTCGAGCACTTTCAAGGCAGGGTTCATCAGGGCCGTCGTGCGGCCATCGGGGGCGGTGGCCTCCGGCCCGACCAGTGTCACCGGGAAACCCTCGGCGGCAAAACCGAGCGCCGCGATCAGTCCTGCCGGCCCCGTGCCGGCAACCAGTATCCGCGCAGTTTGCTGATGCTCCAAGATCGGCTTCCGGCTTGCAATGCGAGGCGGTCCACCCGACCTGCCGTTCGATGAGCATATAGGTCAGATCATGCCGCTTGATCAACGCGGCGATTCGGCCCATTCGGATGTCATGACCGGCCAGCAGGACGACTTCAGGCATCTCGACCGCGCCGGCCGCGCCATGGCCGGCATCGCGCGCAGTCCTCGCGTCACGGTAAACGTCGTTGTCGGCGCTTGCATCCTGCTTGCCTGGCTGACCCTTGCCGCGATGGCAATCCGCGGCGCCGAAGGCGGGATTGCAGGCGTCAGCGCCCCCGGCGACACGATCCTGCGCAGCCTGCCGCAACTGCCGCTGCCCGATTTCTTGGAACGGTTCTTTGTGCTGTGCCTCTCACCGGTGCCTTTGGACACAAGTCTCGGCTTGCAGGCCGGCGCGCTCGTTTTCATGTGGTTCCTGATGGCGATCGCGACGATGCTGCCTTCGGCGGCGCCGATGATCCGCACCTATTGCGAAATCACTGACACGGCTCGCATCAAGGGCGAACCGGTCGTTCACCCGCTGGTGCTGGTCGCCGGCTACCTCAGCGTCTGGCTCGCCGCTTCAATGATGTTCGCGGCGCTGACCCTGGCCGCCCATGCATTCGCCTCGTCAGCCGGGATGCTGGATCCGGTCGTCGGCGTTGCCGGTGCGCTCGCTCTCCTGATTGCCGGCCTCTACCAGTTCAGCGGCCTGAAGGAGGCTTGCCTGAAGAAATGCAAGAACCCGTTCTCGGTCCTGTTTTCGAACTGGAGCGCGAGGCCCCTTAACATCTTTCGGCTCGGTGTCGCGCAAGGTCTGTGGTGTCTCGGCTGCTGCTGGGCCTTGATGCTGGTGATGTTCGCCGTTGGCGTCATGAACATTTTCTGGATGGCGTTGATCGGGCTGTTCACCCTGATCGAAAAACAAACCGCCAGCAGGGTTCCAACCCGGCTGGCCGGTGCGATACTGCTTGTCTGGGCAGCCGCGCTGCTAGTAGTCTCGCTGTGAGTGGGGGAAAATCGATGGCAGACCAGAGCTGGGCGATGAAGGGAGAGCTCGTACTCTCCTGCAATTGCACGGTTTTTTGCCCCTGCGTGCTGTCGCTTGGCAATCATCCGCCGACCGAAGGCTATTGCCAGACCTGGGCGGGATTTCGCATCGATGCCGGCCATTTCGGTGAAGTAGATCTGTCCGGCCTCAATCTCGGGCTGGTCATGGAAATTCCCGGCTACATGAGCCGCGGCAACTGGACCGCGGGCCTGTTCATCGACAGCCGCGCCTCTGTCTACGCGGTCAAGGCGCTGACAAAGATCTTCACGGGCAAGGCAGGCGGAACCACATCGCTGCTCTCCATCCTGGTCGGCAAATTCCTCGGCGTCGAACAAGTGCCGATCACCTATGAGACGCGTGACAAGACGCGTATCTTCCAGATACCGAGGATCATCGACGGGGCGGTGACACCCATCCCCGGCAAGGATCGCGACAAGGATACGGTGATCAGCAATTCGGAATACTGGATCGCGCCTGAGATCATCGTGGCAAGGTCCGACAAGAGCAAGATGCGGGCTTTCGGCCGCAACTGGAATTTCGCCGGCCGTTCGGCCGAAATCTGCAAGCTGGATTGGCGGGGCCCGTGAGCAAGAACACAACGGCCCGAAAAGCCGCCAAAAAGATCACGGACCGGATTCCGCGCCCGAAAAAGAAGGTCACCTGGCCACAGGCGAGGGCGTTCTCCGTCCACCTCTTGACCGCCTCGGGGTCGTTCCTGGCCTTCCTGTCGCTGGTAGCGGCAAGCGAAGAGCGCTGGACGGCGATGTTCTGGTGGCTCGGGCTGGCATTGTTCGTCGACGGCATCGATGGGCCGATCGCGCGGAAGCTCGAGGTCAAGGAAATCCTGCCGACTTGGTCGGGCGAACTGCTCGACAACATCATCGACTACGTGACCTACGTGCTGATCCCGGCCTTCGCGCTCTATCAGCGCGGCTTCATGGGCGAGGGCCTGTCATTCCTGTCTGCGGCGATCATCGTCGTCTCCAGCGCCATCTACTATGCCGACACCGGCATGAAGACGAAGGAGAATTTCTTCAAGGGGTTCCCCGTGGTCTGGAACATGGTGGTGTTCACCCTGTTCGTCATCGAGCCCGGACAATGGGTTTCGTTTGCGGTGGTAGTGGTGGCCGGCGTCCTGACTTTCGTACCGATCAACTTCATCCACCCGGTGCGGGTGGTGCGGCTGCGGCGCATCAACCTTGGGATGACTCTCTTGTGGTGCGCTTTCGGCGCGCTTGCCCTGGCCCAGGCGGCACTCGCTGCCTTCTACGATCAGATCGGCGTGCTGGGCGAGCAGGTCAGCACCTTCACCAAGATCGGCATCACCATCACCGGGCTTTACCTTGCCTGCATCGGTGGCATCATGCAGTTCTTTCCCAATCTCGGTGCCAAAAAGGCCTGATCAGCCACTCCCACAGAGAGCCTAGCCCCACAGGAAGCCTAGCAATGTCCAAAGCGATCCGCATTCACGCCAACGGCGGCCCGGAAGTCCTGACCTACGAGGACGCCGACCTCGGTCAGCCGGGATCCGGGCAGATCCTGGTCCGGCACACCGCGATCGGCCTCAATTTCATCGATGTCTATCATCGCTCTGGCCTCTATCCGCCGCCCGGCGGCTTCCCGCTCGTGCCAGGCAGCGAAGCCGCCGGCATGGTGCTGGAGGTCGGCCAGGGCGTCGACTGGCTGAATCCGGGCGATCGCATCGCCTATGCGGTGACGACGGGGGCTTATGCGCAAGAGCGCGTCATCGATGCCAGCCGGGTCGTCAAGGTTCCGGATGGCATCAGCGACGAACAGGCCGCCGCGATGATGCTGAAGGGCATGACGGCGGAATATCTGCTGCGCCGGACGTTCAAGGTGAAGGCAGGCGACACGATCCTGTTCCACGCCGCGGCCGGCGGCGTCGGGCTGATCCTCGGCCAATGGGCAAAACACCTCGGCGCGACCGTCATCGGCACCGCCAGCTCGTCCGACAAGATCGAGCTCGCCAGGGCGCATGGTTTCGACCATGTCATCAACTACAAGGAACAGGATTTCGTTGCCGCCGTCGCCGCCATCACCGGCGGCAAAAAATGCGATGTCGTCTACGATTCGGTCGGCAACGACACATTTCCGGCTTCACTCGACTGCCTGCGGCCGCTTGGCATGTTCGTCAGCTTTGGCCAGTCATCGGGACCCATACCGCCGTTCAGCATGTCATTGCTGGCCCAGAAGGGCTCGCTGTTCGCAACAAGGCCGACACTGTTCGTCTACAACGCAAAACGCGAGGACCTCGATGCTTCTGCCGCCGCTCTGTTCGAGGTCGTGCTCAGCGGCGCGGTCGAAATCAAGATCAACCAGCGCTACTCGCTCAAGGATGCCGGCAAGGCGCATTCCGACCTCGAGGGCCGCAGGACGACAGGGACGACCATTCTCATCCCTTAGTCCGTTCTGCCTTGCTATCCCTTGAATTTCCGCTGAAATTCTTGAAGCTCTTTCAAGACGCGTGCCGCTTTCCGATGAGAGCCGGCCGCGCCTACCATGCCTGCGGGAACACAGAACATGTCTGGCTAACCAGATGGGAGGCACTGTGAGTGCAAATCAGGACGGCACGAACCTGCTCGAGGTGCGTAGCCTCACCAAGATATTCGGCACGCTGACGGCGTGCGATCACATCGATCTCGACATCGCCAGAGGTGAAATCCACGCTTTGCTCGGCGAAAACGGCGCCGGTAAGTCGACACTGGTCAAGATGCTGTTCGGCTCGCTGGAGCCCAATTCCGGAGAGATCTTCTGGAACGGCCAGGCGGTCAGGATTTCCAACCCCGGCGCCGCGAAAAAACTCGGCATCGGCATGGTGTTCCAGCATTTTTCGCTGTTCGAGGCGCTGACCGCGGCCGAAAACATCGCGCTATCGCTGGACGACGGCTCGCCGATCAGCAGCATCGCGGCCAAGGCGAGGGCGCTTTCCTTCAGCTATGGCCTGCCGCTCGATCCTGAATCGCTTGTCGGCGACCTGTCGGTGGGTGAGCGCCAGCGCATCGAGATCATCCGCTGCCTGCTGCAGACGCCGCAGCTCATCATCCTCGACGAGCCGACCTCGGTGCTGACGCCGCAGGAAGCCGACAAGCTGTTCGAGACGCTGGAGCGTTTGCGCTCGGAAGGCAAATCCATCCTCTACATCTCGCACCGGCTCGAGGAGGTCAAACGCATCTGCGACCGCGCCACGGTGCTGCGTCACGGCAAGGTGGTCGGCCACTGCAATCCGCGTGAGGAAACAGCCTCTTCGCTGGCTCGCATGATGGTCGGCAACGAGGTGCAGGCCGTGGTGCGCGCGCCGGTCGAGGGCATCGACAAGGCGCCACCGCTGCTCGAAATCCGCAATCTCAATCGCAAACCGGCAACACCGTTCTCGATACCGCTCAAGGGCATCAACCTGAACGTCCGCGCTGGCGAGGTGATCGGCATCGCCGGCGTCGCCGGCAACGGCCAGGGCGAGTTCTTCGAATCCGTTTCAGGCGAAGTGCTGCAGCAGAATGCCGCCTCGGTGCGCATTCGTGGCAAGGATGCGGGAGGCCTCAGCATCACCGGACGCCGACTGCTGGGCGCCGCCTTCGTGCCGGAGGAGCGCCTCGGCCACGGTGCGGCACCGCGCATGAAGCTTTCTGAAAACCTGCTGCTGTCGCGCCATGCCACCGACGGCAAGGCGTTCGTCGGTTCCGGCGGGATGGTGAAGAGCGGTGCCATCCAAGCCGCCTCCCAGCGCATCATCGAGGCGATGGATGTGCGCAAGAGTGCGCCGGATCCGGAGGCTGCGGCCCTTTCGGGTGGCAATCTGCAGAAATTCATCGTCGGCCGTGAACTCGACCGCCGGCCAAGCGTCATGGTGGTGAACCAGCCGACCTGGGGCGTCGACGCGGGCGCTGCCGCCCACATCCGCCAGGCCTTGATCGAGCTGTCGCGCAGCGGATCGGCGGTGCTGGTGATCAGCCAGGATCTCGACGAGCTGTTCGAGATATCGGATGCGATCGCGGTCATGCACAATGGCGAGCTGTCGAAGCCGATGCCGATCGCCGAGGCAACCTTCGAAAAGGTAGGTTTGCTGATGGGCGGCGCCGAACCAGGCCACGCCGAACACTCGCTGGAGACGGCATGATGCGCCTCGAACTCGTCAAACGCCCGCAGCGTTCCATGCTGTTTTCGGCCCTGTCGCCGTTCATCGCCTTCGCGCTGACCATCATTGCCGGCGCCGTCATGTTCGCGCTGCTCGGCGTCAATCCGCTGACCGCGTTCAATATCTATTTCATCGAGCCGATCAGCCAGGTCTGGCAGTTGCATGAGCTGGCGATCAAGGCAACGCCGCTCATCCTGATCGCTGTCGGCCTGTCGGTCTGCTACAAGGCCAACATTTGGAACATCGGCGCCGAAGGCCAGTTCATCCTCGGCGGCATTGCCGGTTCGATGATTCCGGTGCTGTTTCCGCAGTTCGAAGGTCCGCTGGTGCTACCGCTGATGCTTTTGCTCGGCATGGTCGGCGGCGCGGCCTATGCGGCGATCCCTGCTCTGCTCAAGACTCGCTTCGGCACCAACGAGATACTGACCAGCCTGATGCTGGTCTATGTCGCGCAGCTCTTCCTCGACTGGCTGGTGCGCGGACCCTGGCGCGATCCGCAGGGTCATGGTTTCCCGCAGACCATCCAGTTCAACGATTCGGCCGTGTTGCCGGAGCTGATGCCGGATGCCGGGCGGGCAAACTGGGGTTTTGTCTTCGCGCTGATCGCCGCGGTGCTGGTCTGGATCCTGATGAGCCGCATGCTGAAGGGTTTTGAGGTGCGCGTGCTGGGCTCAAGCCCGCGGGCAGGGCGCTTCGCCGGCTTCGGCCTCAACCGCATGGTGTTTTTCGCCTTCCTGCTGTCGGGTGCCCTGGCGGGTCTTGCCGGCATCTCCGAGGTCTCGGGCGCCATCGGGCAGTTGCAGCCTGTCATTTCGCCCGGCTATGGCTTCACCGCCATCATCGTGGCTTTCCTTGGCCGCCTCAACCCGCTCGGCATCGTTGCCGCCGGTCTGGTGCTGGCGCTGACCTATCTCGGCGGCGAAGCGGTGCAGAGCGCGCTCGGCATCTCCGACAAGGTGGCGCGGGTGTTCCAGGGCATGCTGCTGTTCTTCGTGCTCGGCTGCGACACGCTCATCCACTACCGCATTCGCCTGGTCGGCCTGGCGCTGACCAGACCGGAAGGTGCCGCGAAACGCGAAGCCGCACCGAAGCTGAAGGAAGCCCGTTGATGGACATCACCGTAAACATCCTTCTGACCATCGCCACCGCGGCGACGCCGCTGTTGATCGCGGCAATCGGCGAACTGGTGGTCGAGCGCTCCGGCGTGCTCAATCTCGGCGTCGAAGGCATGATGATCATGGGCGCCGTCGGCGGCTTCGGCGCAACCTATCTCACCGGATCACCCTGGATCGGCCTTCTGGCGGCCATCGCCATGGGCGCGGTGTTCTCGCTGCTGTTTGCCGTCATGACGCTGTCGCTGGCCACCAACCAGGTGGCGACCGGCCTGTCGCTGACGCTGCTCGGCCTCGGCCTGTCCGGCATGATGGGCACCAGCTTCGTCGGCCAGCCCGGCGAAAGGCTGCCCAACCTCTACATTCCCGGCCTGACGGAAATCCCTGTGGTCGGCAGGCTGCTGTTCGGGCAGGATCCGATCTTCTACATCTCGATTGCGCTCACCGCGGCCGTCATGTGGTTCCTGTTCAAGACAAGGACCGGACTGACGCTGCGTTCGATCGGCGACAGCCACACCTCGGCGCATGCGCTTGGCATCAAGGTGATCCGCTATCGCTACCTCGCGGTCATCTTCGGCGGCGCCTGTGCCGGTCTCGCCGGCGGCCATCTCTCACTGGTCTACACGCCGCAATGGGTGGAGAACATGAGTGCCGGCCGCGGCTGGATCGCGCTGGCGCTGGTGGTGTTCGCCTCCTGGCGGCCATGGCGGGTGCTGGCCGGCGCCTACATCTTCGGCGCGGTGTGGATCGGCCAGCTTCATGCACAGGCTTTTGGCATTCCAGTGCCCTCGCAGTTCCTTTCTTCGCTGCCCTATCTGGCAACCGTCGTGGTTCTCGTTCTAATCTCGCGCAACAAGCGTCTGACGATGATGAACACGCCGGCTTCCTTGGGGCAGCCATTCGTTCCGGATCGTTGACAATAAAAACAAACGGGAAGCTCCAAGGCTTAACTCAGAGAGGTAACACGATGAAAAAACTGCTTATTGCCCTGATGACCACGACCGCCGCCATGTCGCTGGCAGCGACGGCCGAGGCCGCGGACAAGCTGAAGGCCTGCTGGGTCTACACCGGCCCGATCGGCGACTTCGGCTACTCCTACCAGCACGACCAGGGCCGTCTCGAGGTGGAGAAGGCGCTCGGTGACAAGGTCGAGACCGCCTATCTCGAAAACGTCTCGGAAGGCCCCGATGCCGACCGTGCTTTCGAGCGCCTGGCACGCGAAGGCTGCAAGATCATCTTCGGCACCTCCTTCGGCTTCATGGACCCGGAAGTGAAGGTCGCCAAGAAATTCCCGAAAGTGATGTTCGAGCACGCCACCGGTTACAAGACCGCTGACAATCTCGGCATCTACAATGCGCGCTTCTACGAAGGCCGCTACATTCTTGGCCAGATCGCCGCCAAGGAATCGAAGGCAGGGGTCGCCGGCTATATCGTTTCCTTCCCGATCCCCGAAGTGGTGATGGGCATCAACTCCTTCATGCTCGGCGCGCAGTCGATCAACCCGAATTTCAAGGCCAAGATCGTCTGGGTGAACTCCTGGTTCGATCCGGGCAAGGAAGCCGACGCTGCCAAGGCGCTGTTCGACCAGGGCGCCGACATCATCGTCCAGCACACCGATTCCACCGCTGCCCTGCAGGTGGCCGAGGAGCGCAAGCTGAAAGGCTTCGGCCAGTCCTCAGACATGATCAAGTTCGCGCCGAACGCGCAGTTGACCTCGCTCACCGACGAATGGGGTCCCTATTACATCAGCCGCGTCCAGGCCGCGCTCGACGGCACCTGGAAGCCGGACAATGTCTGGCTCGGCATCAAGGACGGCGCCGTCAAGATGTCGGCCTACACCAACATGCCCGACGACGTGAAGGCGATGGCCGAAGCCACCGAAAAGAAGATCGCCGGCGGCTGGAATCCCTTCACCGGACCGGTTGCCAAGCAGGACGGCACGCCGTGGCTGAAGGATGGTGAAGTCGCCGACGACGGCACGCTGCTCGGCATGAATTTTTATGTGAAAGGCGTCGACGACAAGCTGCCGAAATAAGCAGCGCGAGACATGAGACGGAGGGGCGCCGCGAGGCGCCCTTCTTCATTCAGCGGGCTGTGCGCCGGCAGAGGGGCGACGAAACCGCGTTCGTCCGGCATCGACCGCGCGGCCGAGCCAAAACCTGAGCAACCGCTGTACCGGTTGTTCGCAGGTGCGCCAGATCGCCCACGAAATGAAAAGCATGAGCACGACGCAACCAAGAGCGGCAATCCATTTGCCGACAAGGGGCGTTGCCGCATTGATGGCGAGATAGCCGATCTCCTGATGCAGCAGATAGAGCGGATAGGTCAGCCCGCCCAGCGCCAGGGTGAGCGCCGATGCCCTGACACGGTGGCGCAGCAGCACCGCGCCGATCAGGGCCGCGTGCATGACGGCATTGGCGACGACGAGATTGGCCGAGGAGACGGCAATGCCGTAGTGGTCGAGCATCCAGCGCTGCGTCACCGACAGCGTGCCGCAGGAGATCAGGAACGCGGCGGCAAGCAGCAGCAGGGCCGGCACAGAACGGCCATGCGAATGGATTTGGTGGACCAGCACGCCGGCGGCGAAGAACGGGCCGAACTCGGTGAGGAACAGCAGCCTGGCTCCGCCGCTGCCGATGAAGAACTCGTTCAAGGCCGAGATCGCCAGCCAGATGAAGATCAGCTCCAGCTTGCGTTTCTGGAAGAGCCCGGTGAACAGGGCCAGCGTGATCCATCCGTAGAACACCAGTTCAAGCACGATCGACCAGTAGACGCCGTCCATGAAGGGCTGGCCGAAGGCCGGCGCGAACATCGACAGATTGGCGGCATACTGAACGAAAGAGGCCGAAAGCAGCGGCGACCCGGCAAGGAAGACAATCGCGAAGGTGATCGTCATGCAGAGCAGGAAGCCCGGATAGAGGCGAACGAACCGCGCGATCGCAAACTGATCCCAGCTCCGGTTTTCCGCCGACCAGGCAATGACGAAACCGCTGATCAGGAAGAACAGATTGACGCCGAGATAGCCGTAGAGGGCGAATGGTGCGGCAAGCCGATAGCCTTGCGCAAGGTAGCCTTCGGCGGCAGCGCCGCGAAAGAAATAGTGGAAGAACACGACGGCAAGTGCTGCCGCCAGCCTGAGCAGGTCCAGCGTCGCGATGTAATTTTGTTCCGCAGGTCTGGTGTTCATCCGCATTCCCGCATCTACGGTTCGCAAACCATAGAGCGGATCGCGGCTGCGCGGGTTAAGACGGCTGAATTATCGCCAGATGTAGTAAATACGGACCGTCAGACCGCCGAACCATAGAGGTCATAGGCATCGGCACGGTCGATCTTGACGGTGACGATGTCGCCTTGGCGCAGCGGGCGGCGCGACTGGATGTGCACCGAGCCGTCGATCTCGGGCGCGTCGTATTTGGTGCGGCCCTTTGCCGACGTGCCGTGCGCCTCGTCGATCAGCACCGGCAGGCGCTTGCCGACCTTCCTGGCCAGCTGTGTCGCCGAAATCTTCTGCTGGCGCTGCATGAAGCGGTGCCAGCGCGCGTCCTTGATCTCTTGGGGAACCTGTTCGAGACCGAGATCGTTGGAGCGGGCGCCCCGGACCGGCTCGTATTTGAAGCAGCCGGCGCGATCGATCTTGGCCTCGTCGAGCCAGTCGAGCAGCATCTCGAAATCGTCGTCCGTCTCGCCGGGGAAGCCGACGATGAAGGTCGAGCGGATGGCCAGATCCGGGCAGACCTCACGCCAGCCGCGAATGCGATCGAGCGTCTTTTCGCCGTGTGCCGGCCGGCGCATGTTCTTCAACACCTGCGGCGAAGCGTGCTGGAAGGGGATATCCAGGTAAGGGAGGATCTTGCCCTCTGCCATCAGCGGGATGACGTCGGCGACATGCGGGTAGGGGTAGACATAGTGCATGCGCACCCAGATGCCGAGCTTGCCCAGTTCCTCGGACAGATCGAGGAATTTTGCGCGCACCTCACGGTCGCCGAACATCGACGTCTGGTACTTGATGTCGATGCCGTAGGCGCTGGTGTCCTGCGAGATGACCAGAAGTTCCTTGACCCCGGCCTTGGCCAGTTTCTCGGCCTCGCGCAGCACATCGGCCGCCGGCCGCGAGACGAGGTCGCCACGCAGTGCCGGAATGATGCAGAAGGTACAGCGGTTGTTGCAGCCTTCGGAAATTTTCAGATAGGCGTAGTGGCGCGGCGTCAGCTTGACACCCTGCGGCGGCAAAAGATCGACATAAGGGTCGTGCGAAGGCGGCGCAGCCTCATGCACGGCAGCCATCACGCTCTCATAGGCCTGCGGCCCGGTGATCGCCAGCACATTGGGGTGCTTTTCGCGAATGACGTCCGGCTCGGCACCCAGGCAACCGGTGACGATCACCCGGCCGTTTTCCGAAAGCGCGGAGCCGATGGCGTTGAGCGACTCGTCGCGAGCGGAATCGAGAAAGCCGCAAGTGTTGACGACGACAAGGTCGGCGCCGTCATGCTTGCGGGCGATTTCGTAACCTTCGGCGCGCAGGCGCGTGATGATGCGCTCCGAATCCACAAGGGCCTTCGGGCATCCAAGACTGACAAAACTCACGCGTGGAGCGGACATAGAGCGTTTCCGGGCTTTTCAGGATTGCCGGCGCAGTACCACACTTATTGCGGCATTGGTATGGGCAGACCCGCGATGCGGCAAAACGCACGGCGGTCTTGCTTCCACTGAGTGAAGATGCCGATGTCCGCCAGCCTCAGCCGACCGCACCGTTTACATGCGGCCAGACCTCCACCGCGCCACGATAGACCATGTCCACAGCCACATAGAAAATGATCAGCAGGCCGACATAGGCAATCCAGCGGTGGCGATGCAGCAGCTTGGCAATGAAAGTCGCGGCCAGCCCCATCAGGGCGATCGACAACACAAGGCCGATGACCAGCACCGGAAAATGATCGCGCGCCGCTCCAGCCACCGCCAGCACGTTGTCGAGCGACATCGACACGTCGGCGACGACAATCTGCAAGGCAGCCTGGCCAAGTGTCTTGCGCTTCGTCTTGCCGGCGACCGCCTGGTCGCTGTTGAGGTCCGAATTCGACAGTGCCTCGGTCGCTTCCAACTCGTCGGCATGCGACGTGCGCAGCTCGCGATACATCTTCCAGCAGACCCACAGCAGCAGGATGCCGCCGGCCAGCAGCAGGCCGACGATCGCCAGCAGCTTGACGGTAATTGCGGCAAACCCGATGCGCAGCACCGTTGCCGCCACCACGCCGAGAAGAATCGCCTTCTTGCGTTGTTCGGCAGGCAGGCCGGCCGCGGCGAGGCCGATGACGATCGCATTGTCTCCGGCCAGCACGAGGTCGATGGCGATGACCTGCAGCAGGGCGGTCAGACTGGCAGCGCTGAAAAAAATGTCCATCGACAGGAAGCCCTTGCTGATTTTGCCGAGTGTTCGTCGATTATCCAGAGGCCCTAACTTGGTGGTCCCTTGGCGTCAAGGGTGACGCGTGGCGACATCACCGAAGCATCGTTGCGTCAAGCCGGATCCAAGGCTCGCGGCACTCGCCAACAGCCAGGCAAAACCAGTGGCCGATCGCAAATCAATCGTAGAGATTATACTTTGCCCAGTCGGCTTCCGGAATCTCGTCCCCGATCCGGTAGCGGAGCTGCAAGACTTCCATATGGTCGGGCGCCGTCTGGCACTTGAATTTCAGCCTGTACCACTGCCCCTTGCTGCGAAACGCAGCACCCGGGCTCTTGATGGCATCGGCACCCATCTCGGGCGTCGCAAAGGCGTAGGCGACGACGCGATCGGCTTTGAACTTGCGATCGTCATGGGTAATGCGGTCGAGCACTTCGGCGTCGCAACGCTGTTCAAGACGGGTTTGGGGATCGAGTTTCATCAGACCGGCGCGCAATGCATTGTCCATTGCGCTGGCTGGAAAACTCAGTGTCACTGACGCCAAGGCGGTCATGCAGAGCTTCTTCATGGGCGGGACAAGCAACACATTTTGTCGGAGAAATCAACCGAGCGGACCGCCGCGAGCGCCGCCGGCATCTTCAATCATATGGCCGGTGCGTTCAAAATTGCGTGTCGGGAGTCGTCGTGCGATGCCTGCGGCCAACGGACCAAAGAGGCACGGCCTGCATCGGTGAGATCGTAAAGGCCGCGGTCGACGCGCGCGAACCAGCCATAAACATTGTGCTGTAGGATTTTCGGCGCCATCGGCGTCACCGCCTTCAGATCTCGCGGCCGCCTGGGTCCGTCCACCATGGCCGCAGCGCAGGCGAGGGCGCTTTGACGATAGGCCGTCATGATCGGATTGCGCGATCCTCCTCCGGCAACGGGATCGCCGCGACGGCGCTGGTGCTCGTCAACCAGACGAGAGCGCCGGCGGGCATTCTTGCGCGGCGCCAGCGCGATCGGGCTGAGAAGCACCTCGACCCGGTCCGTCGCGGTCACACCGAGCAGGCCGAAGCCAAGACGGCGGCAGAGATTGCGAAATCTGGCGTCGCTTTCGCGGCCCTTGCCGCGGGCCGACATGCGCGCGGCCAGCCACACCTCGTCGCAGGCCGCCGCGCGATCGACACCTTGCAGCACCAGTTCGAGATTGAACTGCAGCTTCAACTCGCAGATGACGACAACCGGCGGCTCCCCCTCGCGCAATGCAACAACATCGCAGCCGCCGATCTCGCCTTTGACGACGAAGTCGAGGCTTTCGAGGAACCGCTTCACCGGCGCATAGAGAGACGTCTCGTTCATGCCTCAGGGTTTAGCCGATTCGACGCGAAAAGCCTTCCCGTGGTTCGGCGTTCTACGGCCCGAAAGCGGATCGGGGTGGATACCGCACCGTCGGGCCAGCTGTCAGGCTTCGGTGTTCGGCACTGCTCGGTTCAGCTTCCTGCGGCGCAGGAGCGGATAGCCGATCTGACCGAAATAGGTGGAAGGGATCGGATCGTCGACGCCGTACTTGTCCGGCACCTTGTCGCCGGTGGGATTGTAGGTGCCGAACAGCATGTCGAGGAAAGGCAACTGCCCGGCGAAGTTCTTGTCATAGGCTTCGCGCTGGTTGGCATGGTGCCAGCGATGGAACTGCGGGCTGGCGATCAGCCACTTCAAAGGGCCGAACGGAATCCGCACGTTTGAATGCACAAGCAGCGTGTGTCCAAGGTAGATGGTCGAAAAGACGGCGATCGAGGCTTCCGAGAAGCCGAGGAAAAAGATCGGTGTCAGCGATATCGCCTTTGTGACGATGGCGTCGACGGGGTGATTGTGGAAGGCCCCAAGCCAGTCGAGTTCCTCAATGCCGTGGTGAACGGCATGGAACTTCCAAAGCGCGGGGATTTTGTGGAAGGCCCGATGTGTCCAGTAGACGCCGATATCGGTGATCACGATGATTTCGGCAACCTGCAGCCAGACGGGCTGGCCGCTGACGGCCTGCGTTATCGCCGGCGAGACCAGGAGCGCAGCGGCACCGAGCGCGCCTGCCGCCATCATGACGATGGCCAGCTTTATGATGAAGCCGTTGAACAGCAGATAGATCAGATCGACAGCGAAGCCCTTGCGGAAGATCTTCTGCGGCCGCTCGGCAAACAGATGTTCGAACGGAATGAAGATCAGCGCGCAGATCAACAGTGCCTTGATGCCGAAGATATCCATCGATTCGCCTCTGCTGCCGGCGCGCAGCCTGCTCACTCAAGAAGAAGCACATCTCCCTTTCCAAAGGCTAAAGGCTCTTCCTTTTGCGTAGGGCGCCGACGCGCGGAACGTGCGAGCAATGTCGCCGAACGCGACGGCTCGGCGTAATAGGACCGTCGAACGCGGTTCTTTGACACGGCTTCGAACCGTTCGTGTCCTAGCCGTCAAGACCCCAAAGATCCGGGTTGCGTTTGAAATACTCAATCAGCATCTCGGTGAGCACGCGCACTTTCCGCGTAGGATGCTGCCCCGGCGGGCGTACGACATACGCAGCTCCCGGAGGTACCGGATAGCGTGTCATGATCGGGACCAGCGCGCCGGAGGCTACATATTCATGTGTAATGCAATCGGGGAGCCAGGCGATGCCGAGACCTGCCGCCGCCGTCGCGGCAAGCGCCGTGGCGCTGTCGGCCTTGAACCTGCCCTGCGGCTGGACCGTAACAATCTTGTCGCCATCCATGAACTGCCAGGCTTCCGTTCCCTGCATGAGGGCCTGATGGGTGACGAGTTCGTCCGGAGTCTCGGGTGACGCGTGCGCTTTGATGTAATCCGGGCTCGCGACAAGCTTTCCATGGATAGGCCCGACGCGCTTCGCGATCAGGTTGGAGTCCTGAAGGTAGGCGCCCCGGATCGCGCAATCGAAACCCTCTGCGATGAGATCGACGAAGCGATCGCTATAAGAAGTATGGATGTGAAGCTTCGGGTGCAGACGCGCCATTTCCGCGAGCACGGGAGCAAAATGGGTCGCGCCGAAAGTAAGCGGCATGGCAACCCTCAGGCGGCCGCGCAACTCACCGGTGGGGAGGATCGCTTCCCTGGCCGTATCAATCTCGGCGCTGGCTCGGGCCGCATGGTCTCTGAACGTGATGCCCGCTTCTGTAAGCGAGGCGCCGCGGGTCGTTCGTGCAAGCAGCTGGACGCCAAGTTCTGCTTCAACCCGAAAGAGCCGCCGACTGACAATTGACTTGGAGACGCCGAGCCGGCGCGCGGCGGCCGATACGCCCCCGGCATCGGCCACTACGACGAATGTCTGTAGATCCTCGATATCCAATTCTGCGTTCCTCGTTTCGCGACACAGCTTGCCTGATTATGGCACTATCGCATCACCAAAAGGAACAGCAAATTGCGTTCAGGCAACGTCGCCCGCTGGCGCATGTCTCCCGGAAAACCCACGCCGTCCAGGCGGCAGAGAGAGGAAGTTCTTATGACCTTTCGTAACGGCCTTGATTCACTTCTTCGCCCCGAGGATTCGGTCCTCGTTCTGATCGACCACCAGCCCTACCAGCTCTCGAACCTGAACAGCCACGATCCGCATGCAGTGGTCAACAACTCGACGGCCTTGGCAAAGGTCGCAAAGGCCTTCGGCGTTCCCACCATCCTGACCAGCGTCGTTGCCGATCGGGCGGCCTGATCTTCCCCCACATCACCGACGTATTTCCCGGCCAGGAGGTCATCGACCGGACGTTCATCAACACCTGGGAAGACAGGAAGGTCGTGAACGCGGTCAAGGCGACCGGCCGCAGGCAGCTCATCATCGCCGGCCTGTGGACCGAGATCTGCGTCGCCATGCCGGTTATCCAGGCGTTGGGCGAAGGCTGGGACGCCACGGTCATCGCCGACGCCTCGGGCGGCACGTCGGTCGAAGCGCACGAGGTCGCCATCCAACGCATGATCGCGGCCGGCGCAAACATGATGACCTGGCTGGCGCTGGCATCGGAGTGGCAACGCGACTGGGCGCGTACCGAGCACGTCGGCGAGCTGACGGAAGTGCTCAAGCAGCACGCCGCTGGCAGCGGCATCGCGTACCTCTGGGAGCAGCAACTTCTCAACACGCCTGTGCCGAGCACCGCCGGCTGAACTGGGCGGGGTGACGAAAGCGTTGAGCGATCCAGCGCCAACATGCTGAGCCGGGTCACCCCCGCCCACAAGACGAGCCGCCTGAATGCAGGGCGGCCGGCCGTCATCAACGATCACTTCCTCCATCCATTGGCCGCGACTACAGTCGGCGCAGCCTGGCTATCTATCGCCTCATTGAAAGGACCATGGAGATGTTCGGCGGAGCGCTTCCGAGAGGAAATGGACGTCATCTATCCGAACTTCAAAGTCAGCCTGACGCAACAGGGCGCTCGTGATCGATGACCTCGCAGTTCGGATATATCGACTTGGAACAGAGGACCTTGCAACCAATCGACAACCCGCTGGGCACGAGGTTGTCATCATGTCTTAGGTACAAACCGCTACCCATGTCTCCGGGCTGGACAATTCGACGTCTGGCGGAGGAAGTGGGATTCGATTCTTGCTTCCGATCCAAGCAAATCAAGAAATCTAAGAATCGATTGTTACACAGCATGTTACGCGCCAGTCAGACGGTGCGGACACGAGCGCGGCCCTTCCCGAAAATGCTAGTGGTGAATCTGTCTAGCGAGGCAACGGAGCAGTGCACGGTGCCGTTTGCGAAGGCCCTGAGGGAATGATCGTGGAGAAAGGCCGCCTTCAGGATCAGCTAGACGCGCTCAAGGCTCCGCTTCTCGGCAAGCGATATGGATGAGCAACGAACGAGTGCCGGTTCCAGCACCTAAGCTGATTTGCGGCTATTGGCCTTTGGCCGATCTTGGCCGATCCCTTCCTTGGCGAGGCTCTTTCGAAGAACTGAGGCCAAGTCGACCACGTTCTCCTTGGGTTTCGGTACCGGTTTCGGGGGTTTTTTGCCCTTGCGCTTGGCGTCAATCATGGCAATCAACGCGTCCTCGTAGGTGTCCTCGAATTTCGAAGGATCGAACTTTGTCACCTTCTTGTCGATGAGAAGCCCCGCGATTTCGAGCAAATCCGAATCATATTTTGCGCTCTTCACATCGTCGAAGACGGTGTCTTCCGATGTCATCTCATTGTGGGTCCGTAGCTCGGTCAGCAACATCCCTTTTCCAAGGGGCTGTATCAACACTTCGCGCCCGCGCTGATAGAGTACGACGCAGGAGCGTGCCGCAACGCGTTTCTTGGCCATCGCATCGCGCAGGACGGCAAAGGCCTCCAGGGAGGCGCCGTCTGCCGGGATCAAGTAGTATGGTTTCTCGAGATAACGTGTGTCGATCTCGGCAACCGGAACGAAGGAATCGACGTCAAGTGTATGCTGTGACGTCAGCTTCAGTTTCTTTAACTCGTCCGGCTCGACGTGGATGAAATCATCCTTGTCCGCCTCATACCCTTTGATCTGATCCTCGGCTTTGACAACGTCGCCAGTCTCTTCATCGACATAGGCGCTTTTAACGGGTAAACCGTCCTTGCGGTTCAAAATCTTGAAGTCGATCTTGGTTGCCTCGCTTGTGGCACCCACTATCTTTACCCCGCATGACACGGAACCGACCCTCAGAAAGCCCTTCCAGACCGCGCGTGGCGCCACCATGCCGTTTCTCCTAGACGTCGATCCGGCACAACGTCAGGCACACGGTTCTGTTCCTCAACGTTGGCAGTACCCTCGCCAATGTTAGTTATTCTTCACGGTAGTCCAGCAGCTTTGCGTGGCGCAGTTTTTCTTCGCCCTTCAGAAAAACTTGACCCGGCCGACCAAGCCTGGCTTGATCCTCTCGGCCTTGTCTTTCTTTAAGCCCTTCGGCACGGGACGCCGATCTTGCCCTGCACGCGCTCCGACAGGCTGTTGAATATGCCCAGCAGCAGGTTGATAGGCCGGCTCGATGTAGGTCCAGTTTTGGGCTTATGCGAATGTCCGCAAAGCGCCCTCATTCCTGTCGTTTGGGTTGTGTGTTTGCCGGCCTGGAAGCGGACATCGATTTTGTCAGAAATGGCGGACGCGCCGAACCGCGAAGCAGGTCTTTCTTTTGGTTGGCTCAAGCTACGTGGAAGGGGCGCCTTGTCGGCCTTGTGCCTGTCTCGAGATCCAATTCACTGGATTACAGTGGCCTCCATGCCGATGAAATGAAACGCCAACCCCAAAGTCCCATAAGGCGTTACTAATTTAAATTGTTGTTGTGGGCGGGTGGCGAGCTGTTCGTTCTGAACGGCTTCGGTCTGATTTGGGATGAGATATCGTTTCGCGCGCCGGCGGAGCAATGCGCTGTTTTTGTCATTTCGCAATCCATGTCGGGCAAGTGGCCGCCTTACCGGCTCTTGTCAGTGCGTAGGCGCGCGATAGTTTTTGTGGGGAAGGGACTTCGATCAAAAGGAGCCGACGATGGAACACCAAACTCTAAGTCAATTGCAGACAATTGCAGAAGTAGAACCCCTCTCGACATACCCGATCATGACCCGGCAACAGCGTATTGAGCGCTGGGCAGAGTTGCTGGCACAACATCCCGAGCGACGCCTGAGAGCCCTTACCGGCACTGAGTATCTGAAGCGGGAAGCCCGCGACGCAGCACGCGGTGAGGGCTCGCCAATTACAGTGGCCTTCGAGGACCCGCTACTGCGTGCGTTAGGCCTGAAGGATGACACTTATGGGGAAGCAAAGCGCTTCTTCGAACTGTCTGACGGTGAGTTGCATGACATCGTCTGCAGTTGCCATGTCGGAACCACGTTCAGAGGGCAGTGGGCTGCCGCTAGAGTCCGCCGGTCGATTGGAGGGAACAGGTTTCTTAAGTGGCTTAGAGAGAGAATGTGGCACTGAGATCGCCAAGGACGGCGATTGAAGCTCGTTTCAAGCGAGGTGGATGAACGATTGGGCGCCAGTGGCGCGCCGCCGGGGTGACGACGGGGGTCGGCGCCTGTCCCAAAGGTTGTGACGGCTGTGCAGACGGGTGGGGCGCTCCTCGGTCCGGTTTACTCGCGGTGCGTTCCAGGCAAGGCTGCAATACCCCAGGGGCAGGATTTCTGGATTCCTGTTTGCGGCTAGCATCACCACGTAAAGACGTCGATCGTTCGACCATCTGCTGCGCTAACCTCGGCGGCGCCGCCTGGCCTGTATGGCAGCAAAAGTGACTGGGCGAAAATCCCAGGCGTCTACGCCGACGTCGTGCTGGCGCGTCATCGGCTTCAGCCGGCCATGAGAATGGCCGTGCAGGTTTATCGATTTCTTGCCGATCTGGTTCCAGGTGCGGAACGGGTAGTGGCAAAGAACCAAGAAACGGCCCTCGACAGTCAGCTCCTTGTAGTGTTGCACGCTAGCCCAAGCCGAAGCGCGGAGCGTTACCACGCCGTCGTTGTTGCCGATGATGAGGTGCTTGGTGCCGTGGAGGCAGGACAGCAGCGAAGACACTGTCTCGGCCGATCCCCTGGCAAAGTCGCCGAGGTGCCAAACCTCGTCGCTTGGAGCAATAGTCTCGTTCCAAAGTTCAGTCAGTGCCTGGTCATGCGCCGCCAATGAACTGAAGGGGCGGGGGTCGAGCCGCAGAATGCGGGGATCGTTGAAATGCGTGTCGGAGGTGAAGAAGATCATGCGCCGCCGCTGGCTGAGACGAGCGCTCGACGAACGCTTCTAGGTTCGCTTGCCGGAGCGCCTTTTGGGTCCATCATCGATCCTGATTTGGGCTTCCCTGACATCTTGAGTGCCTCTTCCTTGGTGAGGCCGCACTTGCGCGCAAAGTAGAGCGCTTCGATCGCCTTTTCACGATCCGCCGTGGCTTCTGTGTGCTGTTTGGGCTTTTTACCCATCGTTCTCTATCACCTTTGATGCCACCGAACCATCACCGTGCCGGGTTGTTCCCATCCATCGAATCTGCTGACCTGCCGAGCGCGGCAGCCTGATGTCGTCGATAAAACGAGATCCCGAGACCTTAGCAGGCATCAGCTTGGTCGTTTCTATATGGCTCTATATGGCCCATCTGGGAGGCACAGTCGGAGCTCTAAAGTTGCCGAACGCCTTGCAGACGGTTGCTTTTGGCTAGAGCGGGACGCGGCTGGCATCTTCTGCCGAAGGCGGCTCGCGCTCGCGGAGGAACCATGTAACGCGCTTGTTGAATCGTAGTCTGAAGACCAAACCTCGATCACCTCGTGCACCCGACGGTACTGCCATGGCGATCCGGAACCTCGAGGCATGTGGAGAGTTGTCCAGCAGCCCAGCGGAGATCCAAGCCATGGCGCCACCAGATGCCAATCCCGGCGCCGCCGCGCAGCCAAAACGCTCTGGCAAGCGACAACCCCATCACCGGCACGGCACAAGGCCTCCGGAGCAGGATTATCTATCGACGGGCTTCCAACGATATGAAGGACATGGCCCATGAACGTCGCCAACCTGCAATTGGAAGGTTTGCTCATGGCGGTCGCGGCCGTCAATAACGCCTTGGTCCGCAGAGGCCTTCTCTCGGTCGATGATATCGACACGGCGTTGAAAAACGCCGAAGCCTCGTTCACGGTTGATGAGCGCCTCTTCGAGGATATGTCGCCTGCTAACCGCGACGCAGTGTGTTTCCCTTTGCGTCTTTTGCGGCTGGCTAACACCAAGCAGTTCGAAGCGAGTGTGCCACCGTTTTCCGAGCTGGCCAGGCAGGTGGGGATCACCAAGCAGCCTAACAACGACCAGATGTGAGGGAGGAAGGTCGACCTGCGCGGCTGGCCTCGAAAGACTTGATGAACGATGACCCTGTAGATTCGCTCGCCAACGCAATTCGCCATCGCAGCGCAATTCTGTTTGTTGGGGCAGGGGTGTCGATCAGTGTTGGACTACCCTCCTGGGAGAAGCTGATAGAGCGAATGGCAAAGGAGCTCGGCGTCGACGACGAATTTTCCACGCGACGCGATCGCTTTCAAACCCTGGCCGAGTACTATCGGATCAAGCATGGCAGCATCGGGCCACTTCGCAGTTGGATGGACAGAAACTGGTCCGTCCCCAAGGACCGGATCGAGAAATCCGAGTTGCATCGTCTCATCGTGAGGCTCGACTTCCCTGTCATCTACACAACTAATTATGACCGGAACCTAGAACTGGCTTATGAGATATACGGCCGGGACTACGTGAAAGTGGCCAATGCACGTGATGTAGCGCAGGCCCGCCAAGGCGTTACCCACATCGTCAAGTTCCATGGTGATTTCGACGAGGATTCGTCCCTCGTCCTCACCGAAACGGACTACCTCGATCGCCTGTCCTTCAATTCTCCGCTGGACGTGCGTTTTCGCTCGGATGCACTCGGCAGCACGATCCTCTTCATTGGCTATAGCCTTTCCGACCCAAATATTCGGTTGCTGTTGCACCGTCTCTGGCAGACGTGGCATCGGTCCGGCTATGAGAAAGATCGCCCGCCCTCGTTCATCCTCATGACCAGCCGAAACCCTGTGGAGGAGGCCGTTCTTGGGCGTTGGGGCATTTCGGTCGTCGTCGGCGAAATCGACGAGCCGCAAGCTGCTTTGATGGACTTCCTCAGCCGGCTGGCGGAGATGGTTGGGGATGGGGAAGTGTCGCAAAACAGCGAGCAATAGGAACTATCGGGGTAAACGGCAGTTCGGCGAGCTCTCAAGAAACGGCCGCATAGCAGAGAGCTCCGTCCGGAATTTCAATGTTCAATTCCGGCCCTCAACATCTTGCCGCACATGACGTGCTTCGCCTGGCTCTTGAGTTAGATGGAGATGTCCTTGGCTCGACCTGCATGTCGGGATGCTAAATCGCGGCACGGAGAAACTGAAAACTGCCTTTCCTTCGAAGTGCCTTTCACACCGGTAACGCCTCAACCTCAATGCGCGTTGCGCCGAGCTCGGCGCAACGCGCGATCGCTTATTCGGCAAATGACCGACCGATCAACGCTTGGCGTTCTCACTCTCCGAGTCGGTCCGCGCGAGGAACTGTTCGGTTGTCGCTGGAATATGGCTTTTCAGCCAGTCCGCCATCGCGACTTCCTCACGCAGGTTCTCTTCGCAGACCTGGGCGACCTCTGCTTCACCTAGCGATTTGGCAGCGGCGATAAGGATCGTGTAGGAGGCGATTTCCATGTGCTCGAACGTGTAGCTTGCAAGCGATCCTTTCATCACTTCGTCACCGGCGAAGACCCCACTGAGCGACTGCGCCATTGCCGTCAGCTTGCCGCCGGCATCCTTCAATGTGGAAGATCCTTGTCCGATGCGGTCGAGACAAGTTTCCAGCCGAGCAGCCTGCTGTCTGGTCTCCTGAACGTGCTGGCGAATCCGGTCGCTGAGCTCAGGATAGTTCTCAATTCGGTTCAGCTGCCCATTCAACATGGTCTCGGCCTGCTCCTCCATAGCGTGAGCATCCCTAAGCCATTGGACAAGCCATTCGCGCGATTCTGACATTTTTCATTCTCCTTCACGGGTCGGCCAGAACTTTCAAAGGGAGATATTGTTCCTCATCGGTTGAGCTGCGGCCTCGGCCTGTATCGCGAGCCTTTTGCTGGTCGGCGCTGGATTCAGCCTCCTGGACCTCGGGCGATGGGAATTGCCGCGGCGCGCTGAAACGCATTATGCAGAATGACCGAAGCTGCTGCCGTCACCGCGTTCGGCGATGGGTATCTCTACGAGTTTCGTGTCGGCTCGTATTCTGCTGCCACGCTGCCATGTGTCAGGCTAAGCTGGGTCTTGCCCGAGATGGCCGGCATTTACCGTTTGTCTTGCGAAAACAGCCCGTTGGCTCAGCGAGGCCCCGGGTTCACCAGCGGAGTTCTTGTTTTCACGAACGAATTGCAATGGAACGTCACGGCGTTTCGCAGGTTGGTAATGGAATTTCGCAACCAAGGAAACGAGCCATGACTTCTTCAGACAATTCTTCAGTTGGCATATCACCCCGTCCCGAAAAATCGGGTGGCAGGAGCCCGCCAAAGCAGGCGACACCTTCACCGGCCGCAGAGAAAACCTCTGGAGCAGGTCCTGCGATGGCCGAGCATTCGAAAGACGCCAAGGCGCCCAAAGGCGGTCGTCAGCCTGGGGCTTATGTCAAGGATTAGACGGCCGAGCTGCGTTGAGTTTCGGCTGGCCGCCATAGTCGAAGCACGAGGAGGTTCTTATGCAGATGATGGAAATTGTCGTCAGCCGAGACCAGGCTCCGGTCGTGGAATTCCGCGGGGAGGGCGGCGAGTGGATTACAGTCACCCTGCAGGCCGGGCATAGTCTTCCCGACGACGAACTCATCGCAAAGGCCAAGGCTATGATGATTCAAGTCGCTCAGTTCGGGATGGACCAGACCAACAGTGCAGCGATGTCTGACCGGTTGTCGGCTGATGAGGTGATACAATCCGGAATGTCGGGATAGAATAGCGGGAAGGCGAACAACGACCGCCGGGGCAGCCTTGCGCAACGGAGCGGGCAATAGTTCCATGCAGACCGATCGAAGATGGGAGCATGCGGATCGACGAGCGCTCGGTGGGCGCAAACTGGCATCCGGCGGCCTTGCTCCGATACGCAGATGGGGATGGCTGGAGCCATTATCGCGATCATCAGCCAAGCCCACCATGAGCATATCCCCTTGCTGATTGGGAAAGTGACGACATTGCGGAACTTCGGATCGCCGCCGCGCTTAATCCGGCGGAGGAGTTATCCGATGAACGCGACCAAAGTGTTTTTTGAAACCTGGCTGCAGGAGAATGTCGGCACTCTTGCTGGCAAAGAGGAAGTGAGCTTCGCCGTGCTTGTCCAGCAATTCGAGCAGGATGCCGAAGCGGCCGGTTATGGTCGCGAGGTGCGTGAGGACGAGCTCGGTAACATTGAAGATGCGATCGAACAAGCGCTAAAGAACGCCCGAACTAGGGTGCATGGTGACGCCGATGGCGAACCCACCGATGTGGCAGCCCTCATGGATGCGCTGGAGGTCGAAGATGCCAAAAGCGGGCCGTAGGCCTTACCAGATTAGCTCTATTCGTTTGTCGAAGTTGCCGGGGTAGCCCTATGGAGCAGTTTCGCAAGGACATGGCCGCCTTGGCAGAGCCGGCTTTCTGGGTGACGATTGGTTTGCTTCTGGTCCCGTATGCGCTTGGAACGGTGCTGCTCGTTTGGACCTGCGGCTGCCTGTAGTTTGCTACTGACACACCCGTAGCGGTTCAATGGCTCTAACGCCCGAATTCCCTACAATACCGAGCTGATGCGCTTGCGGGGGCCCTGTGCTGCAGCAAAGTCTGAACGATCTCGTCGCGAGAAAAGTTCTCGTCGACACTAGGCTCCTTTGCTCCCGGTAACAATATCGCGTTGACAGCTTTTTGCGAGAGGGGGGAAGGCCGCCGTTCAGTTCAGGCGCCGACGCTATCTGCGCTCTCATAGTTCCAGCTACGGCCCCCAACACCATGCTCCGATCACGCGCCTGAGCATCCGCGCGTGTCCCTACATCGAAAATAGCCCTGCAGCTTGCGAGTTGCCTTGGAACACTTGTGTCATAGGAGAACCAAGATGGCCATCGCACAAGCCGCCAACGACAACCACCAGCCGGGCGAGAAACCGGAACATGCAACCGAAATCTCACTCAAAGCGGCGATAGACCAGTTTAGGGCGGGACGCAGGTGCAAAATGGCACCACGGGCAACGAGAATCGGGGCGAGGCACTGAGATGCCGCGGATCAATGATGACGGTCGCAACGAGAATACCACATCGGCTGCAGCACTCATTGTCGACAAGGAACGTGCTGAGCGCGCCGCCAAGACGGCGCGGTTGAAGGAGCCTCGCCTCGCACAAGCCATCACGCCCGGTCCCAGCCAACGCAAGCCGCGTGTCACCAAAAGGTTCGCAGGATTTTTGTTGCTGGCTAGGAGGTGTCCGTGACTCGCAATCACGACAAGGAAAGATACGACCGCGCCAAACGTATCAGCCAAGAGATGCTGGACGCTGAACGAGCGGAACGAGCCGAGAAGACGGCGCGGCTGAGACAAGCAAGGCTTGCACAGCATCTGGTGGAGACGTCGCCGGCGCAACCGCAAATTCATCGCAAATCCATCCAGGCTCTCAAAAAGAGAAGCCGTAAAGTGATTGAAGTATTTTAGGCTCTCCACATCCGTGCAGAACCACGGCGCGGCGTTTAAATTCGACCAAGAGCGTCTATCAATACCAATGGCGAGCAATCGCGGGGACTTTGCATCTCCGCACCTCGCCATTAAAGCTGCGAGCGAAGCCTGCTCGCAAAGTAGTCGGTGACCTTTTCGCTTAGCGGACGAGCTTGCCATTCTTCCACACTGACCTGCCTTGATCGTTTCAAGTCCTCGTTGAAAACGTCTATTTGCGTCCGCGCGAATTCCATGCCGTAGACATTCAGAGTGGCCTCATCGTTGAGGCGCAAGGAACGCTCATCCAAATTAGCCGAGCCAAAGCTCACCCAGACATCGTCGACGATCAAAAGCTTCGGATGGTACATTGTGGGTTGGAACTCAAAGATGCGCACACCGGCCTTGAGCAATTCGCCCCAGAAGTAACGTGAACCCTTTCGCACTATAGGCACGTCCGTCAGCCAATTGGGAACGATGACATCGACCGAGACGCCTCGCCTCCTTGCATCACGAATCTGCTGCAGGGCTATGTCGTCCGGCACGAAGTAGGCCATGCCGATGCGCAGATGATCCTTGGCCGCGGCTATTGCCGCCAACATCATCAACTCCATGTTCTCCGAGCCGTTTGGCTGCGAAGAAAGTATTAGCTGGGCATCGAGCCCACCAGCGGGCGCAACTGCAGGGTAGAACTTCGCGCCCTGCAATGTCTCGCCGGTCGTCTCAAGCCAGTTTTCGGCGAACGCCGCCTGGAATGCGGCCACGGCGGGTCCTTCGATCCGGTAATGCGTGTCGCGCCATTCATTAGAGTTGCGTGCGTTCCCGCGCCAATTATCGGCAATGCCGACCCCGCCAGTGAAAGCGACCCGGCCATCGACGATCAGCAGCTTGCGATGAGTTCGGTTGTTTACACGGCCCAACGTATACCAGCGTAGCGGCCGATAGCGTTCGAACCTCACACCGGCCGTGGTCATGATGTGGATCAAGTCCTCGTCGAAGGGAAGGCTGCCAACCCCGTCGACGTTCACGCGGACTTCGACGCCTTCGCTGGCCTTGGTTGCCAATGCGATCGCGAACTCGTAGCCGATGGCTCCCGACCAATAAATATATGTCTCGATGTCGACGCTGGATCGAGCCGCCCCGATTGCTTGCAGCATTGACGGAAATATTTCGTCCCCGTTGATGAGAGTTTGGACCGCATTGGAACCGAACATCTGCCCTTGCGAATAGCTGCTCATCGTCTTGGAAAATTGGGGATCCGTAGCGTCAAACCGGTGGGGAACGATTGATCGTAAAACGCGCGACTCTGGAGTGAGATTTATGATCAACACCGTGAGCAGGCTGGCGATAGCGGCAATGGCCAGATAGATGAGCACCTTTCGCCAGAACTCAATGCCGGAGGTCTTCTTGCGGGCGCCTGACGCAACGGAACCGAAAGGCTGCACGTCAATCGCCCCGCTGCTGGCGATGGCGATGTTTCTCGATCTCCTCGGGCTCTTCATCGTCGATCCGCGTGATGTTTGAAGCCGCGTGATCTGACCGCAGAATCTCGTCAAGCTTGGCGTGGATCGCTTGAGTGTCGCGGTGCTCCGCGCGCTGGATGAACAGCGTCATCGCCCAAGTAAACAATGTAGCGGCTCCATGCCAATCTAAGCTCTGTCGCTCGAAAATCATCCAAAGGATTGCATAGGCCAGCAACACCAGGAACGCTGCAGGACGGGAAGTCAATGTGCCGATTGAGGTAAGGGCGCTCGTGACCGGATGATTTGCCATTCCAAAGAACTCGGGGCAGTGCCCCTGGTTCCCGCGGTGCATTATATCGCCCCGCCATGAATCAACAAAAGGTACAGTTGAGCAGCGCGCGCTTTCCAGGTGTCCTGCGTCGGCCTCCACATGCCGTCCGGCATCGAGAACGGTCTCGATTTGGATAGTCTCGCCAAGCGTTCGGTTCAGCAAACGCTCATATCGGCGACGAGGCGATTTGGACAGCCGCTTCGGCACCTGCGGTTGCGCTTGGTAAATTCTCTGCACGTTGTGCCCCATCATCGCGCCGTGAAGAGTTATAGTCGCTGGAGTATAGCGCTTCGCCGTCTACACCTTGCGCGAAGGTTAAGCGATGAATGGGCCGTGGAGCATCTTCACGCATGAACAACGGCCGAGTGCATCATAGTTTAATGACAGCTGGTGGGCTGTCCCGCATAAAGCCGTGGTCAGCGGCTGTGTAACGGGTTTCGCTGCTTGGGAGCGACTGTCCCACTCTCGCCATTTGGAGGAGCCTGATGCTTAACCGACCCATCCGCGTGAACACAGAAGCTCTCTACCCCAGTGACCTGAACATCCTTCGCGCGGCATTTGACGCGCTGTGCCAGGAATTTGCTATTTTGCCTGACACGGCGGCGGCCTATGCCGTCGCAAGAGAGTTGATCAGGCTGTTCCAAACAGGAATGACGGAAGCGGCCACGCTGATGATTGCCGTGCGCGCACGTTGGCGGGACGATTGGGAGATGGGACGCAGCAACGCTGCCTGACGTTGGATGGTCATGCGAACACCACCCGCTGCATCCTTTTCGACACCGCCGCGTTGACCGTCAAACCTGCCAGAAATGGCCGATCCGCTGGCACACCGACTGGAGCAACCGATGCCGAAATTTCGCTTCGAGTTTATCGAAGGCATGTCGCAGCCTGCAATCTTCGCCGATATGGCTGATCGAGATGAGGCTGTCAGGGAGGCGAAGCGCGCTGCCAAAGAGGCCATGCTCGACGGAATTGTCGACGGCGTGGACCCGACCAGTTGGGTGACGAAGGTTTACGATGAGGCAGGCTATCTCGTCGCCACTGTCGGATTCCAGGATCTGGTCGCTGCGCCCAAGGATACGGAAGAGTTCAAGGAAACAGAGGAGCCTGGCGTCTTGCGGTCGGGTTGAAGCCTGGTGTCTCTACGCTGTCGCCATCGAGCCGGATGTCCCGAACACCGCCCTTGGAACATCGTACGAACCAAATCGTTCGCCGGTGATGCGCCGAACCATGCACGATAGCCACGTCAGTCGACCGGCCGCCGAGACCGAAGATGTCCTGATCGTCGGAGGCGGGCCGGCAGGACTCACCGCCGCTCAATATCTGGCCCGTTTTCGCCATCGCGTGCTGGTGATCGATGCCGGCGATCCTCGCGCCGCCTTGATCCCAACGAGCCATAACTGTCCTGGCTTTCCCGAAGGGATAAGTGGAGCCGATATTCTGGATCGCCTTCGACGTCACGCCACCTTGTATGGAGCCACTCTGGTTGGAGGGCAGGTCTATTCCCTCGCCCCTGCCTATGGGGGGTTCGTCACTGAGACCTCGATTGGCGCAATCCGGACACGCAAGGTGTTTTTGGCGACAGGGATCACCGACACGACACCCGTCATTCCGCGTCTACGCGAGGCAATTGCCGCAGGTGTCATTCGACTCTGCCCGGTATGCGATGGGTATGAGGCGATCGACCAGAAGATTGCGGTCGTCGGGCACGACGTGAGAGCCTTGAAAGAGGCCATTTTTCTCAGTCGGTTTACACCGCTCATAACGATGCTTGGGAGCGACGCATCCGACTTTTCGATCAGCACTCGTCGTGCGGCGAGCGCCAGAGGCATAGTCGTCGGTGACGCTCTCGACACGCTCTGTCCGGCAGCAGACGGCTGCGAGGCGATTTTGAAAGATGGGACGTCATACCGCTTCGATGCCATTTATCTGGCACTGGGATGCAAGGTTCGTTCTCAACTCGCCGAGGCCGTTGGCGCAAGATGTTGTAAAGACGGCTATGTCACAGTCGACGAGCATCAGCAGAGTTCCATCCACGGCATGTACGCCATCGGTGACGTTGTCAAAGCGTTGAACCAGATAGCCGTCGCTTTTGGACAGGCTGCCATTGCCGCGTCGCATGCCCATATAGAGCTGGAGAGCGCCGAGCGGGCTGGATTTGCAGATCAGCCTTCTCAATGAACATGAGACCACGCGGCTGATCGGGATGTCGGCCGCTTGACGGCGCGTCGAAACGTCTCGAGCCCGGCCGACAAGAAGTTGCCGCGCCCTGCAATCGCAGCAGATGATCCCGCCAACAGTTACAGCCGCGGAACATTCACTGCGGCACGAGGTTTTGGCTGCAGGCCTACAATCCTCCCTCAGTGTCTGGGCCTTGAGGCTGCCGAAGCAGCTTCGGCCCGTCTCGGCTTTGTCCGGGGCGGGCTTTCCATCTAAGAAAACACGTGGAACATTCTTTCTCGTCCAGCGTTAGCGCGCGCCGGACGACCTGTTCTGCGATTCTTGCTGGCCGGCATCAGAGGTTGCAACCATAGCTTCAGCCCGCCTCGGCCCCTCTCGAGACGGGCGGCGCGCGGAGTTGAGATGCGATGCATAGAGACGCCTTCACGCCATCAGAAGTTGCCCTACTCAGTCGCGTCTTCGCACGCAGCAAAATCAAAAACGAAACCGCAACCGAGAGGGAACGCCGCGCATCACGTATTCTGGCCTACTACCAAGCGGGGATCACGGATGAGGATGAGCTAGAACAGCTTTCTCGCCAACCGCTGGGAAGGTGACGATTAGTCTTCCTTCTTCAGAGCTTCCGCCTCATCTTTGAGCTTCGGCCAATCGGCGCCGTGCTTGCGAAGCAGCGTTCGGGCCTGCTTGGGATCAATGTCCGTGAGCTCGACCAGATGTTCGACCTCAAGTTCCTGGCCTTTCGCTACCCGGCTTGCTTCGTTCGCTTTTCGTTGCACTTCGACACCCACTGCTGAGACAACATGAACGAGCGCCGAAAGTGCGCGTTCCAGAACTTCATCAAAAAATGCGCGACACCGATTAAATCGCTCGGGTTGGGCCAAGTAGGGGACGGGCCATGGCCTTCTGCTGTGCCTTGCCGATTTCTTCCCTGTGGGGAACCGAAGCTTGCCTGTCGGTCGCAAATGGCGGCGGCATCTTCGTGCGACTGTGCGATCACGCGGCGTTCGGGTTTCCTCGCCGTTCATGCCATTCGATGTGCCGTCGCTCGGCAGCTTTCTGACGCGGCAAGTCCGGTGCGCACTTCACCTCATCAACTTGATCTGAAGCGAGATGCTCAGCCTCAGAATCCTGTCGCCGTTTTCGTTCCGCACTTCAACAAACACCTGCTGCCCGTCCACCTCAGCGAGTGCATCTCTCGTAAGGTCGATAAGGCCCTCGAAGCCCACGCGGCGCACCTCCTCCAAGCCGGCACATTCGATGCCGATTTGGTCCTTGATGACCACATCGTGTTCGCCACTATCAAAGAAAAACCGTGCCATCCGAGAGCTTCCGTCACCACTAAACTGCAGGGTTCCTTTGGTGCAGGTAAGTCGTGTCGAAATCACCTGCATGAGTGAGGCCAAGCCAATCCAGAACATGCACTCTTGATCCTGTGGTGGCGATGAGGCCTCTACGTCGAAGTTCCTGAAGCATTCGGTTGACGTGGACTGTGGACAAGCCCAATGCATCGCCAAGGGCTGCCTGGGTAATGGGAAGATCCGCGACGTGATCCTGGATGCGTCCAACCGAGCGCAAGCGAAAAATCAGTTCGCACAATATGTGAGCCATGCGCGTGTATGCCTCACGTCTTCCCACATTAGTGACCCATTCCCTGTAAATCGCTGCATCGATCAGGGTCGACCGCCAAAAAGCCGTCGCGATTCGAGGATGCTGTTCGCAAATGGCGCGAAGAGCGTCATGCCGTATGAAGCCCATTCTGGCCGGCGTGAGGGTCGAAAAGTTACAATCCATGACCGACAGATGCAGGCCGTGCAGATCCGGAATGTCACCAGCCACAAAGAAGGATGTGATCTGCCGTTTCCCGTCGCCGGTATGTTTGGTGGAACCGAGCAGGCCATCCAAAACGACAAACGAACTGACAGGACGGTCCCCCTCACGCACCAAGTCATAGTTGGCCAAAAAATCCTTCTCCTGGATCGGGATGCTCTTCAAAACGTCGATGTCGGTCTGTCGAACATCCGAGATGCTCAGGAGTTTGCGGATAAGTACATCCGAGGATGAGGTGGGAGACAAATTGGCTACCTAGCTTATGTTATTTATCGAACTTGCAATCGCGCTGAAAGTTCCGTGACATTACAGAGCGGCGGCGGAGAACGGGCCCGGTTCGGCGGGTGATTGGACCGCCGCACAATCGAACCCGCAGTTATGCCGCCCATAGGGGAGCCTGCGGAGCCACGCATTAACCTATGACATGGGCTGTGTTCGAAATTGTCGCTGAGATAACCATTGGCGCCAATTCGGCAAGGCTTTGACGTCCGCAACGGAACATATGCCCCAACTGGCGCTACGAGGTTGTTCCGCCGAGACAATCTGCAAGCACCTTGGAGCGGCAATACAGCTCCTGGCGCTCCGCTAAGCTCCGCTATTTGAAACAGTGGCTGGCTCACGCACGAACTTCATCCGCGGCGGCACGGCGAATGCCGTGAACCGCTCAGCCAGTCTGTCGAGGGCTTGGCGCATGCCAACTCCCGCAGCTGGCGCTCCGTGTCCGCTGATCACCATCTGCGGCTTCAGCGCAGCCAGTTGTTTCACGGATTTTTCCGCCGCATCCCAATCCGGTGTGAAGTAGCGCGGTGGACCATGCATCTCCAAGTCCTGAACGGCGACTTCATAGACCGACTCCTGACCCGTGGTGATGAAGGCGTCCCCAGCGATCAGCGAGCGGTCTTCTTCGCGCCAGAGAGAGACATGCCCCGGCGCATGCCCGGGCGTGTGCAGCCAGCGCCATCCGGGCATGCCGGGGACCGATCCGTCGGCCGGCAAGAGTTGCAGGCGATCTCCGAGATCGATTGGGCCACGAGGAAAGAGTGGCGAAAGCAGCGCTATCAGGCCGCCCCCCCCCCAAGGATCAGGCGGTGGATAGGACCCGGTTCCGTCCAAATAGGGACGCTCGAGCGGGTGCGCGAAAACGGGCGCATCCCATGTGCCGGCCAGATCCACAACCGCTCCCACATGGTCGAAATGGCCATGGGTCAAGATGATCGCGGCGGGCCGCGCGCCGGCTCCAAAGCGCTTTTCAGCGACCGCCAGGATGCTGCTTCGCGACGTCGGCAAACCCGTATCGATCAGGACCCAGTTTCGATCTCCGCTGCCGGGAGCGCCGAAGAACACGACATTCACGATTGTCAGCCGCAAATAGGCCAAATCCGGCGCGATGCTCCAGACGCCGTCGCCACGATCCTCGCGCCTGGCATGGTCGATGTCGGAAAGTCGAATCTGAACGGTCATGCTGTTCCCTGCCTCCGTTGTAACCGCTGGACAATCGATGACGGCTCGGTCCCGAACTTGCCTCGGCGCACCTTGTTCCCTGGCTCCTGTCTGCTCCACCGGCTCGGTGGGCTCGATCGGGGAACAAAGGCTCGACCATCCGGGTTTGGCCCTGAGTAATACACTGGACGATGGTGCAGCATGGCAAATGAGAAGGGGTTGCCGCATGAGCGAAGCAGCACAAAGCGATAGCGATGGCTTGACTTCGATTGCGGGCACGTCGGCGTTCGCCAGTTTTTTCATGGCTGGCTTTGAGTGCTCGTCGCACCGGCGCAAGGACGGCGTTCGCCTCGATCTTATCCGCGCGACGTCGCATTATTTGCATGCCCTGGGCGACTACCGCGGTTGCGCCGAACTCGGTCTTCGTACCATCCGCGACGGTTTGCGCTGGCACCTCATCGAAACCGCTCCTGGGACCTATGACTGGTCAAGCTGGACGCCGATGGTCGAAGCAGCGCAATCGGCAGGTGTCCAGGTCATCTGGGACATTTTCCACTACGGATCTCCAGACCACGTTGAACAGGGGTCGATGCATTTCATCGATGCCTATGCCTCGTTCGCTGCGGAAGCTGTGAGGGTCCATCGTTCAATCGCCGGTACAGCGCCTCTGTTGTGCCCAATCAACGAAATTTCGTTTTTCGCCTGGGCTGTTGAGGTCGGGTATTTCCCGCGCGTCGGCCCGAAGAAGCAGGGATGGTTCAAGCGGCACCTCGTGAAAGCTGCAATAGCTGGCGTTCGGGCAATGCGGGAGGTCGATCCCGCTTGCAGATTTGTCTGGGCCGAGCCGCTTATCCACATTGCTCCTCGCGACCGAACGCGGACCGAATGGCGCCGGGCCGAAAATGCCCGTCTCGGACAGTTCGAAGCTTACGACATGCTGCTGGGCCGGGCAGAACCAGAGTTGGGGGGCAGCGAAGATGTTGTCGATGTCGTTGGCCTGAATTTCTACCCACACAATCAGTGGTACCTAAACGGGCCGACGATTCCGATGGGGCATCACGAGTACCGTGCCCTATCGGAGATGCTGATTGAGGTCGCGCGTCGATACGGCAAGCCGATGTTCATCGCCGAGACCGGCTCCGAAGGATCGGGCGGGGCGGCTTGGCTCCATTATGTCTGCGACGAGGTGCGTGCCGCAATCGGTCTCGAAGCGCCGATCGAAGGTATTTGCCTATACCCGATAACCGCCTATCCGGGCTGGGACAATTCGCGGCATGCGGAAGTGGGATTGTTTTCGGTCATCCAGGCGAACGGCAGCCGACATGTCCGCACGCCCATCGCGGATGAATTGGCCCGCCAGCAAACTTTGTTCGCGGCGAACCCGACGCGTTAAATACATCAGCGGCACGAGGACTGTTGCGAGCGCCTGTTGGCGCCGCGTTGCCAGGTCCGATGCTCCCAAGTACGTCTAGGTGGGGAGCTACAGCGCCCCTTCGGCCAACGACGCCTTCCCCGCGCTCGCCCATTCCGGGACGCTCTTTTGGATGCGGGCGAAGGTTGCCAGGGCCTGCCCGACCACTTGATCCATGTTGTAGTAGCGGTAGGTTGCCAGGCGGCCGACAAACCACACGTCGGGACAGGTTGCGCCGAGCGCTTCGTAACGCTTGTAGAGTTCTTCGTTTTCGGCCCGCGGCACCGGATAGTACGGGTCCCCGATATCGGTGGGATATTCGTAGGTCAGGCTGGTCCGCGCGTTCTGCTGGCCGGTCAGATGTTTGTACTCGGTGATGCGGGTGTAATCTTCCGTCTGGGGGTAGTTGACGACGGCAACCGGCTGAAACTGCTCTTGGTCGAGGGTGACGTGCTCGAAACGGAGCGAGCGATAAGGAAGACGCCCGAGCTGCCAGCCGAAGTATTCGTCGATCGGGCCGGTATAGATCAGGCGGTTGAATGGTATCTCGTCACGAATTTCGCGGAAGTCGGTCTGCAACATGACCTTGATGTTCGGATGGTCGAGCATGCGTTCGAACATTCTCGTGTACCCGCCGGCCGGCATCTTCTGGAAGCTGTCGCTAAAATAGCGGTCATCACGGTTGGTTCTGGTCGGCACTCGTGCCGTCACTGATTTGCTCAGTTGGCTAGGATCGACGCCCCATTGCTTCCTGGTGTAGCCACGGAAGAATTTCTCATAGAGTTCGCGTCCCACTGTGCTGACGACGACGTCCTCGGCCGTTCGTACGTTCTCTACGGTTTCGCGCCGCGACGCGAAGAACTCCTCCAATTGTGCGGAATTCAGATCAAGACCATAAAGCCGATTCACCGTGTCGAGATTGATCGGGATGGGAAGCAGTTTCTCATCCACGGCCGCCAGCACCCTATGCTCGTATGTGCGCCATTCCGTGAACTGCGAGAGGTAGTCCACGATCGAATGGCTGTTGGTGTGAAAAATATGTGGCCCATAACGATGGATGAGGATGCCGGCTTCATTATAGCAATCATAGGCGTTGCCGCCGACATGGCTGCGGCGGTCGACCAGGAGAACACTTTCGTGGCGCTGGGAGGCTATCCTTTCAGCAAGCACGCTGCCGGCAAATCCCGCGCCGACGATCAGCCAATCGAACATGGCTATGCACTCCTGCGGAGAGGGATGACCTTCTTACCTCGATAGGCACGCTCGATGTGAGCGGTCATGCCACTCCATGTCTTTTGCCAAGACATGTCCGCAAGATAGGCGTCGACTTGCGGCAGGAACGTCTCACGAGGTCGCAATAGAATGGAGCGCAGCTTGATTTCCAGATCGTCACTGTCGGCGATTTCCACCAGTCCAGCAGCGCCGTAGCTGCGCACAACGTCAACGATTGCCGTCGAGATCACCGGGAGACCGGCCGCTAGGAACTCTGGCGTCTTGGTCGGACTGATGAAGCGGGTCGCTTCGTTGAGTGCAAACGGCATCCAACCGGCATCCCAATGGCGCATATAGTGGGGCAGGTCGCAGTAGGCCTTCGCGCCCAACCAATGCAGGTTTTCGGCTCTGGGCAGGGTTGCGGGGTCGATCTTGACGACCGGGCCAAGCATCACGAAATGCACGTCCGACATAGTCTCCGCCGCCTGCGCTACGAGCTCGACGTCCAGCCGCTCGTCGATAACTCCGAAATATCCGACCCTCGGATGAGGAATGCCGGCCTGGTCGGTTGGCTCCTTTCCTGGGCGTCTCGCAGTGTGAAAGTGCTTCACATCGATGCTGCTAGGAAAAGGGAAGATCGCGTGATGCAGGTGACGCTTGGTCTCGAACAGGCTTAGGCCTCCGGTGAAAACGAGATCGGCGCGGCGCAGCAGGGCCTTTTCCATCTGCCCCAGCTCGGGCGGCGCATTCTTGAATGCGGAGAGTTCGTCCATGCAGTCATAGATGCATATGTCTGGGTCGAGGTGCTCGGTGAAGCGCAGAGCCATCGGCGTGTAGTACCAAGCGATCAACCGGCTGTGCGGCATTGAAGCTATGATCTGCTGGACAAATCTCCGCTGGACGGCATCTGCTTTCGCGGCCGACATGCCGAGCGGAAGCACTGGCGTCACAATTAGAATGCTTGGCGCTGCCTCGCTCGTCCGCATCAGCGGCTGTGGCAGGTCTTCGAAAACAGGCTCTTCGAAGTAGACCACTCTCTGCTGCATGGAGGCGAGACTGAGGATATGTTGCGGGCGTTGATGAACGAAATTCCACCGCAAATGGGAGAAGCAAACCAGTAGATTTTCCCTGCCAGCGCGGTTACTGGCGACTGCCCCACCCAAGGCTGCTTCCATTGAAGATTTCCTTCCTTTAGTCTGTCGTTTATGTTCCGACTAACATTTGTTAGTCGCGGACGGGAGAGAACTAAACTTCGTTCCCGTCTCCTAACTTTCAACGAGGTGAGTTGTTCCAAGGTGAAATGGAGCGCCTTCAGTCGCCGCTCGATAGACGAAAGCGAGATCCGCTCGCTGAGTCGAGAACGGCTGTCGTGTGTCGGCGGCTTTGAGGCGCGGGGCGACTGGGGAATGCTTGTGGAGAACGGCATTGCCGTATTTGCGTTGAACTTGTCGGCTATAAAATGTGCAGAACATCACGTTGATTCGCCTGCATGACTGGCGACTCGGTTTTGGCAGGGCAGGATTCCGGGGCTGATATGAAGATCGACTTTGCGACCAATGTTTTTCCGTTGTTTCATCCGCAGAGCGTGGATGATCTCAAAGACCCGTGCCCTGTCTTCGATGGCAGTCTGTGGCACGTCTTCGGCTCAGGTGGCACGGTGACCACCGAGACGTGGAGGATCCTTCATGCCACGGCGCCCGACCTCTATGGACCGTGGACCGAGCATCCGCCGATCGAACTTCCTATCAACGGGAGTGGTGTTGCGGCGCCCGGTGTTATCCACGAGAGCGGCGTCTTTCATATGTTCATCCAGACCGAGTTCATGAAGTCTGGCGGCCGGTGCGAGCACGCGGTTTCCAATGACGGATTCCAGTGGGTGGTTCTCAGCCCGGCGATCCTTGCCATCCCGGACACCGAGGAGGACGGCATTTACGATCCGCATCCCGCAGTCATTGGCGGCAAGCGCTATCTCGTCTATTCAGCCATGCCAAAATTCACCAGGGTGCCGCAACCCGACATCTACCTCGCACGGAGCCAATCCGACTCGTGGTTCGGTCCCTGGAAGCGGATCGGCAAGATACTCGACCATAATGATGTTCCTCACCACAATACGAGAGAGGATCCCGACTATGAATGGGGCATAGAAGGCGCACAGCTGGTCGAGTTGCCGGACGGTCGGGTGCTTCTCAATGCCACTTGCTTTCTGCCGAATGGACTTCGGGGAAACCGGCAACGCGTGTTCTTCGCCATCGCTGATGACGTTGCTGGACCTTACGTATCGATCGGCCCGGTGCTGGAGCCAGGCCAGCCGGGAGAGAACGGCCACTCGACGGTGATGATCGAAGGCAGCCAACTATCGTTGTTTTACCAAAGCCGGGTCGCCACGACCGATCATCGGTGGCGCTACGGCCTGGCCAGATGCGACGTCGCCCTGTTTTCCAAGGTCGCATGATCCCCGGTGCCAATGGGCACCCACGGCGTAGACCGACTGGACGGCTCGCATTGCGCAATGAGCTTCCGTAGCTCGAGACGTTCCGTCGGGAAGCCTGCCGGAATTAAACGTTCCTCCTACGGAACAATGCGTCCGAGCTGAGGTTCGGCTGACTTCAAACCAGGAGTCAGCCATGTATTACACCGACAAGAAATTGCAGTACCCGGTTCGTGTGGAAACGCCGAATCCAGTCTTTGCCCGCGCGTTGCAGCAGGCCATAGGTGGAGTAGAAGGCGAGATCCGCGTCGCCTTGCAGTATTTCTTCCAGGCATGGGGATGCCGCGGACCGGCCAAATACCGCGACCTGTTGTTGAACACGGCGACCGAGGAACTCGGCCATATCGAAATGCTGGCGACTGCGGTCGCCCTCAATCTAGAGGGTGCACCACTTTCGCTGCAGGAGGACATCTCGTCGGACACGGTCGGCGGCTCGGTCCTCAACGGGATGAACTTCCGCCATATCTTGTCGACCGGCCTGGCCGCACTGCCTGAAAACGCCAACGGCGTTCCCTTCAATGCTTCGCATGTCTATGCCAGCGGCAATCTTGCCGCGGATATGGTCGCAAACGTCACCGCGGAAGGAAGCGGCCGCGTACTGGCTACCCGCCTGTACAACATGACCAACGATCCCGGCATGAAGGACATGCTGTCCTTCCTTATTGCGCGCGACACCATGCATCAACAGCAGTGGCTCGCGGCGATCGAAGACATGGGCGGATTGAACGCGTCTCTGCCGGTCCCCAACTCCTTTCCGCAGGAGAAGGAGCATCAGGAGGTATCCTATGCCTTCATCAATTGCTTCGTCGAAGGTGTCGAACCAGCGCGGGGACGTTGGAGCGAAGGACCGTCGATAGACGGAAGGGGCGAGTTCTCCCTTGTTGCCGCTGCGCCAATGGGCGAGGAGCCCATGCTTTCGCCGCCAAGGCCAAGTTCAGGCGCCCAGAGCGAGCAGTTGATCGACAGGCAGGCAGCCGAATAGGCTGTCTTAGCAATACCGAAGGCTGCCGGCACTGGCTGTCTCCCCCTTGGCGCTTCTCGCTGACTCGGCCGCACCCGGTTATATCGGCCAATTGGCGCTGTGTACGAGAGACAGCGCAGCTCATTCGTGTTGGTGTGTGCCTGACGAGCTCTCCATTTTCAGCTTAGCTATAAATGCTTCACCTAATGGAACATCGGAGGTTCCACGAAGTTGGGAGCCACGGAGGACGTGCACATGAACAGTGTTATCTATCTTATCGGCCTTATCGTTGTCGTGCTCGCGGTCCTCTCCTTCCTCGGTCTTCACTAGGTGGCCCATGCAGCGTGAGAACGATCAGGGCGGACAGCCCACCGATTTTGACAAGGCGAAAAGCGACGTTTCCGACAGGCTTCGCCTGGAACAAGAACGTGCCAGCGAGTTGCTCCACGACGCGCGTGACACGGTGACCCGTAAGGCTGGCGACTATGCATCTGAGGCCAGGGATGTCATTTCCGACAAGGCGGAGGAAGCTCAGCGCGACATCGGATCGAGTCTGGCGGCGCTGGGCGGCGCACTGCGCGCAGCCAGTGACCACCTGGCCAACAACGATGAAAGGAACGCATCGAAGTTCGCATTGGATGCCGCCGGTGGCTTGGAGCGGCTTTCATCGTCATTGAAACAGAAGCCGTTCGGCCAGGTCCTGGAGGACGTGCAGTCCTTTGGCCGGCAAAATCCCGGTGTCTTGCTTGCCGGATCGGTATTGGCCGGATTGGCTTTCGGGCGGTTCATCAAGGCTTCTCCGCCGGCGGGTCCTGAAGCAGATCAGGGAGCGTCGGGAGACATCACGTCCAGCCAGGCCGCCGATTGGTCCGCCGACAGTTCCCAGAATTTCGACCTTCTAGGCGAGGATCCGGCCACTCAGAATGCGGAGCAAGACAGATGAGCACACAGGACAATACCAGCCTTGCCGGGCTGGTGACGGACCTGGCCCAGAACGTCACCACGCTGGTGCAAACCGAAGCCAGGCTGTTTCGGGCAGAGCTCTCTGAAAAGCTTACCAAAGCCGGAGCAGGTGCCGCGGAAGTACTGGGCGGCGCGATCTGCCTGCTCGCCGCGCTAGTGGTGTTGCTGCAGGCACTCGTTATCGCACTGACGCGGGCAGGGCTTGGCGCGGGGTGGTCTTCCCTGCTGGTCGGTGTGGTCGTGGCGGTCCTCGGCGTCATCCTGCTGCGGACCGGGATGGCCAGCATGGCGCCTTCGGAACTTACCCCCGACCGGACCCAGGAACAGCTCAAGCGCGATGCGAGCGTGATCAAGGAACAGGTGAGATGAAAGAGAAATCCGCAGCCGAACTTGAACGCGAGGCNCAAGCGCGATGCGAGCGTGATCAAGGAACAGGTGAGATGAAAGAGAAATCCGCAGCCGAACTTGAACGCGAGGCAGAGGCAGCCCGCGCCCGGGTGATGGAGACCGCCGAATCCATTCGAGGCAAGATGACGCCGGGACAATTGCTGGATGAGTTCACCGGGCTGTTTTCGGGAGGGGAGAGCTCGGCCATGCTCAGCAATCTCAGAACACAGGTCCGAGACAATCCTTTGCCGGTCACCATGGTGGGCGCGGGTCTGGCTTGGCTAATGTTCGGCAGCGGTACCTCAAACATGGCCCACGGTTCGGCTGGCTACCCATTGCCTCCAGCGCCGGGACGACATGATGAAGGGGAGCGCGGCGGCTTCGGCGGCACGCTCTCCGATGCCGCGGATTCGCTCTCATCGAGCGCTACCAGCGTCGGCGATACCATATCGAGCACCGCAAGGGCCGCTGCGGCGGGTCTGACGGGAAGCGCTGCCAATGCAAGCTCGATGACTGGTGACATGGCGGCGAAAGCCAGCCGCTCCGCGCAAGATCTGTTGGAAGACCAACCCTTGGCCGTAGCGGTCGTCGGTCTCGCTATCGGCGCCGCTATAGGTGCAATGCTGCCGCATACCACAACGGAGGATGAGCAACTAGGCGCCTTTGGTGACAAGCTTCGCGACACCGCCGGAACCATGCTGGACAGGGGTCTCGATGAGGCCAAGCAGGCCGCCGCCGACGCCTATGAAACCATCAAGCAGGAAGCTGGCCGGCAACATATGGAAGCAGACACGATGGCCGATCAGCTCGGCGAGATCGTGAAGTCCACAGCAGACGAGACCGAGCGTGCCGTGCGGGAACGGATTTCCGATCCGTCTCAGCGCCAAACTTAGCTTGATAATCCTGGATCAACGATAAGTCGGTCTCTTCGAGAAAGGGGTCGGCCTGTCCGTCGAACGGTGAACCGCTCGAGTCATTTCAGAGCGTAGAGGTAGGCCGCGATATCGCGCGCCTGCTGCTCCGTGATCCGTGTCGATGGCATGGCCGTGTGCGGATCGATTTCCCTGGCCGATCGTATCCAGCGGATCAGGTTCTCTGGATTGTTGGCTAGCCCGCCGCCGATAAAGACGCGGCCAGCAAGACTGGCATCCAGGCGAGGACCGACCTGCCCTTGCGCGCCCGGCACGCCCGTAATCGTATGGCAGCCGGAACAGCCATTCGCAGTCATGATCGGCAAGGCCCTCGCAGTGTCACCGCCCGTGGCCGCCTCCGCCTCGTGGCGGACGCGCGCGGCCCGATCGGACCACCAGGTCATTCCGGCCACGGCCGCGACGAGCAGCACTAGCGCGGCGATGACGGCGGCAAGCAGTTTAGACAAGCTCGTACGCATGCGCCGCCTCCCTCCTTCCGCTCGCCTTGATCCACAACGCGGCCAGCAGCAGCGCTGCGCCGCCATATATCAATCCAGCCGGAACCCACATCACCAGCCCGGCAAGTTGCTGGTCCTCCAGGGGGCTCAAATTCCACAGTGCCGCTCCCACGGCGTTCTCCGGGTACCAGAGGCGCGGCGAGAGCAACAGGAGGACGCCGAGCAGCCCGGTATGCAGCGAGGTGACAAAGAGGTGCATCACTGCGCTCCCGTAGGCATGCTGGCGGCCGGGACGCGGCAAGAGGACCCACCAGAACAGCAGCCCTGTTCCGAAGAAGCTCGCGTGCTGTGCATAGTGCAGCACGCCGCGTTCGAGCGCGGCCTCGAACAACACCGGAATGTGCCAGATCCATATAGCAATGCCGTGGATAATGGTCGCGCTGATCGGCCGCGTTGCGAAGGCCCAGACCATCCTCAGCCAATTGGCGTGTCCTGCAATTCCCAGAATGCGCCGGAACCGGATGGGTAGGCCCCACATCAAGGCCGCAGCCGGGCAGGCAGAGACCAACAGCGGCGCCGCCACGGCCATCAGCAGTTCATGCTCGATCATATGCGCCGCAAAGACCTGCTCGCCGAGCATATGAATCGGGCTGACCAATGCGGCTGTCAACACGCCCCATCCGGCCGTGAACAGCAGAGCCTGGCGCAGCCGCAACGTCCTGCCGCGGCTGCTGCGCCGCCAAAGCCGGCTCGCGCCAACGACATATATCAAGGCAAGCACGGCGAGTGGCAGGGTGATGGGCAGCGCGAACGTCCACCCGGCCCCGGGCGCGCCGGCGCCGTAGCAGATGGAAGTAGGGAACAGCGCGTCCAGGTTCATCGCAGGCACTCATCCAGGATCAGCGCCGCGCTGCCTTGCATGAGGATCACAAGCGCAAACAGCAACGCCGACAACATCCCGAGATCGGCGACGAAGCGCTCTGTGCCGCGCGTACGCTCCGGTTTGAATCCGGCACCGCCTCGCCGCTTCGCCCGCCACGACAGCGCCCCGCCGAGCAGCGACAACAAGACGAGCAGCAGCGCCACGGGAAGCACGACCGGCACCTGGTGGTTGCATTGCCAAGGCACCAGCGCATAATTCAGCTGTGTCGAGACCGCCCAGGCCAGCGGACCTGACAGAAGACCACCCCAAGACGTTCCCAACCGCAACGCTCGCATCTCAGCCTAGCCTCGGCGCCCAATAGATGAGCACGTAGATCGGGATCCAGGTCAGGACCACGAAATCCCAGTAGAAGACATTGTCGCCGACATCGCCGAAGCGCCGGCCGCTATAGCCGTGGCGCGTGAACATCAGCACCATCAGCACGATGGTGTCGCCGACATCGGTTATGAGGTGCGTGGTGTGCAGGCCAAGCAGCACCCAGAGCATCGATCCATAGGCGTTGGTGTCCCAATAGATGTTGAGGGCGGGGAATTCGAACCAGCGCACGACGAGCGGAGCGATGCCGAGCAGCGACATGACCACCAGGCCGATCCGCACCGGAATCATGGAGCATTGCTTGGCGTGGCGGTGGAGGACGTGGTTGGGCACAAGGCTGACGACAAACAAAATCATCACGATCGTTCCGGGCCAATGGTTCGGCTGCGGTGCGCTAAGCCGCCATGCTGGCCATGACAGCGCAAGGTAGAGATACGCGCCCGCCGCCAGCGCGAAACCGGTGCCTTCGAGCGCCATGAAGCCCAACGTGCCCCACCAGGTCGGGCTATGCGGACCATGCCCGAAGGTCGGCAGTCCTGAAAGATCGGCGGCAACTCGATGCTTCATTCCTGGTCCTCCGGATCGCCCTTCGGCCAGAACCAACCGATCAACGTGATGGCGATCGGCGCGGCGCCCCAGACGATGGCCCAAGGCGTAAAAATCGAATAGAGAAACGTACCACCGACGGCGAGCGCCGCGAAAAGAGGCCAGATCGACGGTGTGGCCGATTTCTCACGAATGTCGGGATGAGCTTCCGCCACGGTGGAGATGAGGAGCTCGCGCGCATCGACGCGGAGCCCGGTCGCTACAGGGAGCGTCTCGCGCTCGGCCCAGAGCGGCTCGATATGGGTGACGATGGGAATGCGTGCGAAATTATAGCTCGGCGGCGGCGAGGATGTTGCCCACTCCAAGGTTCCTGCGTCCCACGGATTGTTGCCGGCCGAGGTGCCTTTCAACGCGCCATGCACAAGATTGAAAGTAAACAGGACAAAGCTCAGGAAGAAGAGTAGCGCCCCTGCCGAGATGAAAAGGTTGATGTTGCCCCAGCCAAGCTCGGCCGGATAGGTGTAGACCCGTCGTGGCATGCCCCATAGGCCGACGAGATGCATCGGGAAAAAGGCCGCATTGAACCCGATGAAGGCCAGCCAGAAATGCCACCGCCCAAGGCGTTCGCTCATCATGCGGCCGGTGATCTTCGGGAACCAGAAATAAGCCGCGCCAAGCAGCGGGAACACCGAGCCGCCGATCAGCACGTAATGGAAATGCGCGACGACGAAATAGGTGTCGTGCACCTGAAGATCCAGTGGCACCGAGGCGAGCATGACGCCGGTTAGCCCGCCGATGACGAAGATGAAGAAGAAGCCGAAGACAAACAGCAACGGGGTCCGGATTACCGGTCTGCCATCCCATAATGTTGCCAGCCAGCAGAAGATCTGCACGCCGTTCGGAATGGCGATCATCATGCTGGACGCGGTGAAGAAGCTTGCGCCGAGCTTCGGCAATCCGGTGGCGAACATGTGATGGACCCAGAGCCCGAACGACAGGAGGCCGACAGCGAAGAGTGACAGGACAAGCCCGAGATGGCCGAATGTCGGTCGCCTGGCGAAAGCCGGGATGATCGAAGAGACCATGCCCGTCGCCGGCAGGAAGATGATGTAAACCTCCGGATGGCCGAAGAACCAGAAGAGGTGTTGGAACAGCAGAGCATCCCCACCCTCCGCCGGGTTGAAGATGTGCGTGCCGACCAGCCGGTCAAGGATCAGGAAAGTCGAGGTGATCATCACCGCCGGCATCGCGAAGACGACGACGAAAGAAGTGACCAGCATCGCCCAGACATAGAGCGGGATCTTGTCCAGCGACATGCCGGGGGCCCGCTGCTTGAACACCGTGACGATGGTTGCCACCGCGACGGCCAGTGACGACACTTCGGTATAAGTGATCATCTGCGCCCAGACATCGGCGCGCTTGCCCGGTGCGAATTCGGGGCCGGACAGCGGCACGTAAGCGAACCAGCCCACATCAGGAGCCATGTTGAGGGCAAAGGACACCCAGGCGAAAGCGCCGCCCGAGACGTAGATCCAATAGCTGAACGCGTTCAGGCGCGGAAACGCGATGTTGCGGGTGCCCACCATCAGCGGCACCAGGTAGATCCCGGTCGCCTGCACGATGGGCACGGCGAACAGAAACATCATCGTAACGCCATGCATGGTGAACAGCTGGTTGTAGAGGTCGGGCCCGATCAGGCCGCGTTGCGGTCCCGAAAGCTGGATACGCATGGCGACAGCGTTGAGACCGCCAAGACCAAGGAAGACGAAAGCGGTGATCAAATAGCGTCGTGCGATTACCTTGTGATCGACGCTCGAGAGCGCTCCGACGATGCCGGACGGCGTCCGCCAGGTGCGCTCGAGCCAGCGATGCAGGCTGGCATCATCCATGCCCGTATCGCGGGGGCCGTCACGTTCGGGAGCAAGGTCGCCCTTGGCGGGGTCTGGTTCCGGGATGTGGCGGTCGCCTGTGACATCGGCGCTGCTCATTTCAGCCCCTCGAGATAAGCGACGATTGCGTTGAGCTCGTCGCCGTTGAGATCTGCCACTGGCATGTGGGAACCCGGCTTGATGCCTTGCGGGTCGGCTATCCAGGCGGCGAGATTGCCGCGGCTCATCGTCAGCGTTCCGGCCGCCAATGTTTTCCGGCTTGCTATGTGGGTGAGATCGGGAGCCACCGTTCCGCCGGCCGGCGTCCCCCCGATCCTATGGCACATCACGCAGGGGCGCTTGAGGAACAGGTCCGCGCCGGCCTTGGCCTCGCCACTCGCCGGCGCGCCGGCCGGCTGCAACTGGTCGTTCAGCCAGGCATCGAATTTCGGACGCGGCTCAGCGATGATGAAGGTGCCCATATTGGCATGCTGCGCACCGCAGAATTCAGCGCATTGACCACGGTAGACGCCCGGCTTGTCCGCCTTGATATCCAGCACGTTCATGTGGCCGGGGATAAGATCGAGTTTGCCGGCCAAGCTTGGGATCCAGAAGGAATGGATCACATCGGTCGAGGTCAATAGCAGCCGCACCGGCTCGCCGGCAGGGATATGGATCTCGTTTGCCGTCGTCAGGATGCGGCTCGGCGTAGCATCCTCGTAGCGCAACTCCCACCACCACTGGTGCCCGGTCACCTTGATTGTCAGCACAGCCTCCGAGCCGATCGCAGCAAGCGTCCTGTTGGCGAAAAAGCTCAGCAGCGTAAGTCCGATCAGGATTATGGCGGTCAGCCCGACAGCGGTGACAACCACGCGCATCTTGCGGCGTTCGGCCCCTGCGTCGAGTAAGAGGGGCTCATCGCCGGGACGCGATCGCATGACCAGCGGTGCTGCGAGCGCGATCATCACCAGCACCCACACAACCGCGCAAAGCGCGGTGAAGAACCAGATCAGCCAGGCCAACTCGTCGGCTGCGGGGCCTTTCGGGTCCAGCGCCGACTGCCAGCCTGCGCATCCCTGCAGAAGCAGGACACAGAAGGGGGCAAGCGCCATGAAGGCGAGCCGTCTCACGGCGACTTTCCCAGCGTCGCGGCATCCGGCAGGCGGTTTTCAGACGGGTGCACCATCATATCGTCGTTGCGCTGCGGCGCGGCGGAGGAGGGCGCGTTGCCGCTCAGTGCGCGTACGAAGGCCGCAAGTTCCCAGATTTGGTCGTCGGGTATCTTCTGGCGGAAGCTCGGCATCCCGTTTGGTCGCCCGTCGCGGATCGTGGCATGGATGCTTTCGATCGAGCTGCCGTAGAGCCACTTTTCGTCCATCAGCGCCGGGCCCATGCCGCCACCGCCATTGGCGTGACAGCCCGAGCAGTTGAACCAGCCGAACAGGCGCTTGCCCTCGCTAAGGTGAAAGGCGTTCGCCTCGAAGCTCGCCGCCTTGTTGTCACTGGCGGAAGGCCGCTGGCCGCCGGGCTCAAGCGCGGTCACCGGTGTCGGCTGTTCGCCTGAGCCGAGCGCCGATTGTGGCCGGGTATCGCGCTCCTCACGCTGGCAGGCGACCAGGACCAGCGTCAAGGGCAGCAACATCGCCAGAGCCTGCCTCATCGCGCCGGATTCCCGGCCATGTCCAGACGCGGTACGCCGTATTGCGCCAGAACCGCGTCGATCTCGGCCTTGTGTCTGGCAAGCGCGCTATTCACATCGCCACGCAGCGCATCGTCCTCGCGCCGAACACCCATTGAGATGTCGTACATCAGCGGCAGTTGCGGTCCGTCGATGCGAGGCGTGACCGGCGTGATCCGGAGCGACACCTTTTGCCTCTGGGCGAAATAGCCGGCGAGCGGACCCCAGACCACGGCAAGATCAATCTCACCGTTCGCGACAGCTTCGACGATGCGCGCCGGAGGGTTGGGAGCGGAGTAGTCGCCATAGACGGGATAGCCGATCAGATGTCCGATGATGCCGCGGCGGCCAAGCGCTTGGACAGGCGGCGAGTTGGCGCCATCGTCGCCGATGAGCTGAACACCGATGCGCAATTCTCGCAACCGCGGGTCGTTGAATGAGGCCACGTCCGGGCCGTCCTGGCGGGTCACGAAGACATAGGACGAACGGTAGTAAGGCGTGGTGGTGCGCAGCATTTCGAGATTGGCAGGCGTGCCGGGCACGAGATCGCAAAGGCCTGCCTTCAGCGTGTTGCGGATGAAGCCACGGCGCTGCGCCCACCAAGTATACGTCAGCTTGGCGCCGAGATCAGTGGCGATAATTTCCGCGATCCTGTTCTCGAAGCCTTGACCGGCCGCGTTGGAAAACGGCATGTTGTTCGGGTCGGCGCACACTCTCAACTCACGTGCATTGGCAATAGCCGGCAAGAGCAATAAGGCGAGCCCGGCCATGCCGATCGCCACCCGTTGGAACGCCTTGCGCGTCGGACGGACGGTCAAGTCCAATCCATCAAGGAAGCCGGAACACATAAAGCGTGCCTCCCGCCGTGGTAGCGTTCTTCAGATCCTTCATCGCGTTGACGAAGCCAAGTGCCGCGGTGGCATCGCGTGGGTCGAGGTCGCCCGAAACGATGGCGCCGGCCCAGCCACCGACGCCCGACAGAATTGCGACATATTGGTGCCCATCGGGGCCGCGATAGGTGATCGGCTGGCCGATGATGCCGGACGATGTCTTGAACTGCCAAAGCAGATCGCCAGTCCTGGCGCTGACGGCCTTGAACCAGCCTTCCATGGTGCCGTAAAAGACGACATCGCCGGCAGTGACGACGGTGCCGCTCCACACCGGAAAGTTCTCCTTCAGGACCCAGGCCGGCTTGGCGGCGGCAACATCCCAGGCGGTGAAGGCACCACGATTGCCGCCCGGCCCGGGGATCATGCGTACGTTCATGCCGACATAGGGTGTGCCTGCGATGTAGTTTACCTCGACGCCTTCTTCGTCCATGCAGAGATTGTTGTGGGGGATGTAGAGCAGGCCGGTCTTCGGCGAAAAGGCCGATGGTTGCCAGTCCTTGAGGCCGGACGCTGTCGGGCAAATATCTCGGACCACCTTGCCGGTGCCGGTTCTCTTGTCGGGGTTTGCAATCAGCCGGCCGGTCTTCAAATCGACACCCTTGCTGGAATTGACCGGGCCATAGGCTGTGGCAGACAGCACTTCGCCAGTGGTTCGATCGAGGATATAGAGGTAGCCATTGCGTTCCGGTCGGACCAGGACCTTGCGCGGCTTGCCTTGCCAGGTCATGTCCAGAAGGATCTGCTCGTTGATGCCGTCATAGTCATGGAGGTCATGCGGGCTCCACTGGTAGAACCACTTCGCCGCTCCGGTATCGGGATCACGCGCGAAAATACCGGACGTCCATTTGTTGTCGCCGGGCCGCAAATCCGGATTCCACGGTCCTGGATTACCTGTGCCGTGGAAGATCAGGTTCAAGTCCGGATCGTAGGAGATCCAGCCCCACATGTTGCCGCCGCCGATCTTCCAGGCTTCCGGCGGCCATGTCGTCACGCCGAGGTCCTTGCCCTTGTCCATGTCGTAGTGGGGCTTGAAGTCCGGGCCGATCAGCACATCCTTGTCGGGCCCTGTGCCATAAGCTGTCCAGACAACATGTCCGTCTTCCGCATCGAGCGCCTTGACCCAGCCGCGGACGCCCATTTCGCCGCCGGAATTGCCGACCAGAACTTTGCCCTTCACCACCAGCGGCGCCATGGTGATGGTCTCGCCGATGTTGATGTTGCCGATATGAGTGTTCCAGATCGGCTTGCCCGTATTGGCATCGAGCGCGATCGTATGGCCGTCCAGCGTGTTGAAGAAGATGCGGCCGTCGGCGAAGGCCGCGCCGCGGTTAACGACATCGCAGCAAGCCACCCCTTGTGCCGCCGGCTCGGGGTTGGGCTCGTACTTCCATTTCATCGGCGCACCCGGCCTGGAGAGGTCAAGTGCGTAGACGATGTTGGGAAAGGGCGTGACGATGTACATGATGTTGCCGACGACCAGTGGCGCTGCTTCCTGGCCCTTGTTCACACCGGTCGAGAAGGTAAAGGCGACCTGCAGGTTCTTGACATTGCCTTCGTTGATCTCGGTCAGGTCGCTGAAGCGGGTCGACGCGTAGTTCTTGGCCGGCATCGTCCATTGCCCGTCGTCGGGTGGCGCTGCGGCGGCGGGCGGCGCAATAGCCGCTGCCGATGGGGGCTCCGAGGCACCGCTCAGGAATGGGCCGCATGCCAGCAGCATCACCGAGAGTATGCAGGTGCGAAAAGAATTCCAGATCGCCAATGCGCGGGCGCCTCGTCCTGCGTCAACGCGCGCCGGTGCCGGGTGCAGCATGCCTTTCATTTGTGGATCGAACCTCCCACGCCGGCGCCGAGCTCCGCCGCGATGTCAGCCTCGGTGCCGGCACAAAGCGGATGGCCCCAGCCCGATGCGCTTTTGCCCCCGGGATCGAGATCGTAGACGATGGCGTCCTTGCGATTGGGATTGACCCCGGCAGGAACCTTGTCGAGGCCGAGCGCCGCGCGAACACGCCAGGCGACATTGTGATCGGCGCATGAGGAATCTCCGGAGACTCCGATGCCTCCGACGATGCTCTTGCCGTCATAGAGGGCAAGCCCGCCGCCAAACACAACGACGCCTCCAATCGGCTTGCCGACTAGGGGATCGCTGGCGCTTCCGAACGTTTTGGGATCGCCCGCATAGGCCGCGGCCTGGTTGACCGGATTGGTTTCCTGCAAGCCGAAAAGCGGCCCGCCCGGCTGCGCCCCCGCGTAGAGATTGGCCGTCGATAGGGCCATCTGCGCCAGGCTGAGCCCATTGGCCGTATTGGCCTTCTCTGCCGCGACGAGGCGACTGCCTGGCCATTGCGAATCGGCGGTGGGACCGCTGAAAGCGATCGCGCATACGGCGCCGTCAAGGGCGACGATAGCGGCCCATTCGTTGGTCTCAAAGCCACCGTTGGCAGGTCCGCCGCTTGCTTTCACATTGGCCTTGAGGACAGCGAGCAGCCTATCGTGGTCGGCCGGGCAGGGCGCCTGTGCCATGGCTTGGCCCTGTGGGAACAGGCCATCCGTCAACAACACCAGACCAAAGGCTGATAGCAAAAGCTGACAGCGATACATTGTCCTGCCCATTCGTTCGAGCATCAAAGAATCCCGGAGCACTCTGGCAGACTGGAAATGCGAGAATGAAACCGTGATCCAATGCCGTCGGTATTTAACTTGGGCGATGCAGCTATGTTCCTGCTTCTGCAAAAAATTGCGCAGCCCCTCGTACGCCGATGCAAGTTGCCGTCTGTCCGTGTCGCCGGCGGAATATCCGCGGCCGAGATTGTGCTACCTGCTGTGATACGTATTGTGATACGAACAACACCCGGGAGGAAGAACAAACGTAATAAAAACAGTTAGTTGATGGGCAGACTGACCCAGCCAACGGTACCATCGGCTTTCCTCATAAAGCATTGAATTTAGTGGATGATCGCCCCTCCGTTGCAGGAAGCGGTCGGGATCATGCTGCCCAGAGAGATCAGGGATCACGGAAGGCGTGTGGTTCTCCGTATACCAGCCGTGACGGAGAAGAACGAACGGCAGACCCGAGGTCCGCAACGCAGCTTGACCTTTTGCAACGCTGCGCTGAAGCGCTTGAGGGGTTTTGAGCTATGGCGTTCCGGATGGGTGTCGCATCGGCCCGAACTGCGAGGTCGATCCTGGCTGCGTAAATTAAACTCGTTGACGATGTCCGCTTCTGGCTGTTGGGACGCTTGGTCTTATCGTCCAACTGGGGATCGTATGAGAACGGCAGCTATCTCAAATGCCTGCCGAGACCTGACAGTCGGTTACAGCCCGTTGCCGCCGGACTGCTTGCGCCCGCTTTTGGTCAGGCGAAATGCGTCAAAAGATGTTCGATGACGCGCTGTGTAGCATCGATGTCTGCCATGCTCAGCCCTCGGCGATGATCGCTAGTGCCTATGCAAAGCTAGCATCAAGGGAGGTCAGCGCCTCAATCGCTCCGTCATATACGCTGTCGAGTGTCGCTCCCCAGCCGTCTGCTGCGCCACGAGTATCGATGCCAAAGCGGGCGAGCGCCTCCTCGATGCCGGCGTCGATGCGCCCAGCCAATTTTACGCCAGATTCGTTCCAACTTTGTGCGGCGTCTCAGTTGGGCGAACGCCGATAGATACTCGTTTGACAGGAAGAACAATGACCGTTCTCACTTGGTCACGAGCGTCTGTTGGTAGAAGGATCGTTGACAGAGGCGCTCTGGGGCCATAGCGTATTGGTATAACAGGTATGCCAATGATCGGAGTTCTGATCAAGCCGCGGAAGCTTTCGGACGAGGTTGCAGCGCACCTTGAGCGGATGATCCGCGAGGGAGAGCTGGCCGAAGCCGACCGGCTCCCATCCGAACGGGAACTCATGCGGCAGTTTGGGGTCGGGCGCCCTTCAATCCGCGAAGCCCTGCTGCATCTGAGCAAGATGGGCCTTGTCGAGGTGAAATCCGGCGAGCGCGCCCGCGTCACTCGGCCAACGCCCCAATTCGTGATCGACGCCCTCTCGGGGCCGGCGCGTCACATGATTTCGGCCCCCGGCGGGGTTCATGACTTCCAGAGCGCGCGTTTGTTTTTCGAAGTCGGTCTTGCCCGCAACGCCGCCATCAATGCCACCCCAGAAGATATTGAAAGTCTCAAAGAGGCGCTTGAAATCAACCGACAGTCGATCGGGGACCTGACGCGCTTCGAGCGCACCGACGTGGACTTCCACTACGTGCTGGCGGTGATCACCCGCAATCGAATCTTCACAGCTATCCACGCGGCGTTGGCCGAATGGCTGCTCGAACAGCGGCGCACGACTTTGGCCAAAGGTGAAGACCGCAAGGCCTATGAGGCTCATCGCGAAATCTTTGATGCCGTCGCCGCGCGCGATCCAGACGCCTCCGAAGCGGCTATGCGCAGGCATCTGGAATATGTGTCCAGGCGCTATCTGGAAATTGCAGGTGCCAAGTGATGAGGGGCTTCGTGGTCTGGGTCGATTTCCGCCTCAAGCCGGGTGCCCGGGGCAGATTCCGCGAACTTGTGGACGCCAATGCAACCGCGTCGATGCGCAGCGAGGCCGGCTGCCGCCGCTTTGACGTGACGGAGGCGCGCGGCGAACCGGACCGGGTCCTGCTCTATGAGATTTACGATAGCGAGGCCGCATTCGAGGAGCACTGCCGCACCGCTCACTTCGACGAATTCAATACGCAGAGCGCGCCGCTCGTCGTGACCAAGTTGGTGATGACCTGCGACCTCGTTCTTGAGGCCACGCATTGACGAGAACTAGGCGGATTGGCCCTTTTGGGCGAACGGGAGGAAGTGCATGTCAGAGCCAAGTCTCAGGGCGTTAACTTCTCACAGGCGGGTCAAACTTGGTACGCTCGTCGCCGAGTTCGCGACGCCGGGTATAGGTCACATCCTGAAGTCCGCTGGCTGTGACTTCGTCTTTTTCGATATGGAGCATTCGGGCTTCAGCCTGGAAACGGTGAAGAGTGCGATCCGCTATTTCGAAGCGGCCGACCTGCCGGTTATGGTGCGTGTGCCATCGCAGGACTACCATTTCCTTGCCCGCGCCATGGACATGGGGGCCGAAGGCCTGATCGCCCCGATGGTGAGTACCGTCGAGCAGGCGCAGCACATCATCAATTCCATGAAATATCACCCTGCCGGCGTCCGCGGCGTGGCGCTGCAGATCGCTCATGACCGCTACCGTCCGGGCTCGGTCGCTGATAAATTCTCAGCCGCCAACAAGCGCTCGACATTCATCTGCCTGATCGAGACCGCCGACGGCGTCAAGAACATCGACGGCATCGCGGGACTGGACGGGGTCGATTGTCTGTGGGTCGGACATTTCGATCTGTCCGTCTCGCTCGGCATTCCGGGCGACTTCGCCCACCCCACTTTCACCGCTGCAATGGCCAAAATCGTTGCAGCCGCCAAGAAGCACAACAAATCGCTTGGACGCCTGGTGCCCAACGTCGCGCAGGGACACGACTTCTACGCACAAGGCTTCGATTTCATTTGTTATTCGGGCGACGTTTGGGTCTTGCACGACGCGATGGCTGACGCGGTTTCCAAAATCCGGGCCGGGTGCCAATAGAGCGGAGGAGACGATGGACAGCGTGAAATTCAGGGTGGCGCTTTCCGGTGATTTCCGTAAGCCGGACGGCTCGCCGACCTATCCAGATTTCGATCTGGAGCCGCTGCGCAATGCGGCGGGCGTCGAGATGATGTTCCTGGAATCGAACAGTCCGCTTCGCGCCGACCAACTTGAGGATTTCGATGCGCTGATCCTTCTCGCCCATCGCTTCGATTCCACGAGTGTCCCCAGGAGCGGCCGCCTGGCCGTCGTTGCCCGCTTCGGGGTCGGCTACGACACTGTCGACGTTGAGGCCTGCACCGCCGCCGGCATTGCCTTGGTCATCACGCCCGATGGCGTGCGACGGCCCGTCGCCGTATCCGTCATCACCTTCATGCTGGCACTGACCGGCAAACTGCTGACAAAGGACGCGCTCACCCGCAAGGGACCTCATGGCTTCCAGGAGCGCTCGGAACATATGGGCGTCGGGCTCGTCGGGCGTACGCTTGGGTCGCTGGGCATCGGCAACATCGGCGCCGAGGTCTTCCGCTTGGCGAGGCCCTTTGACATGCAATTCATTGCCCATGACCCGTTCGCTGACAAGAGGATTGCTGCCGACCTGGGCGTCGAACTGGTCGGGCTGGAGGACCTGTTTCGCCGCGCCGACGTGCTGTCGGTGAGTTGCCCGCTGTCGCCGCAGACCCACCACATCGTCAATGCTGAGCGGATTGCCCTGATGAAGCCGACAGCTTACCTGATCAACACCGCGCGCGGCCCGATCGTCGACCAGAAAGCGCTGACACAAGCGCTGCAGGCGCGCCGCATCGCGGGGGCCGGTCTCGACGTGCTCGAGCCGGAGCCTCCCGATGCAGACGATGCGATCCTCAAACTCGACAATGTCATCCTGGCGCCGCACGCGCTTTGCTGGACCGACCAGTGCTTTGCCGGCAACGGTGCCGCCGACGTCAAGGCGGTGATCGAGGTGCAACACGGTCGCGATCCGCACGGCGTGGTCAATCGCGAGGTGCTTTCGAGCGAGCTGTGGAAGACCAGGCTGTCGGGGCTCGCGGCCCGCTTCGGAACCTAGGAGGACGCTGATTTTTGGTGCGCCGCCGCGGCCCCCTTGCGGCGACTTTACGGGAGGAATGCTCGACCGCCGCGCCCGCGGACGAGTGAGGCAAATGGAAACGGGAGGACCAAGCACTATGAACGATCGTGACAAACGTGACTTTCAGGCAGGTCTCGAAGCAGAGGTCGACGCCTTCATGCGCGGCGAAACCACCCGCCGAACTTTCATAACCCGCTTCGGTCAGATGACCGGCATGTTGGCTGCGTCTGGCCCGATGCTGGGGATGATGACCGATTGGGCGGTGGCGCAGCAGACGCTGGAACTGGCGGACGCCACCTCGCCGCTCGGCCAAGCGCAGGCCGCAGCCCTGAAAGCATCGAAGGAAGGCCCGGCGGACGGTTCCGCCTTTCGCGCGGTGGAGGCCGCCAAGGCGCATTCGGGCGTCACCCTCAACATGACCTACGAGGCTGGCCTGCAGGCACTCGATCCGCGCAATTTCAGTGGGCCGATGTGGGAGCAGCTTACCGGGATGAAGTCGAATGTCGTCGAACTGTCGAACCCTGACCAGTACTCCAAGGCAGTCGCCGAGCACATCGCCGGCTCGGGTGCCTATGACGTTCTCGACATCTCACCGGCCTGGACACCGTCGCTTGCCGATGGCGGCGTCATTGCCCCTCTAGACGACTACATCGCCAAATACATGAACCCGGCAGACCTCGAGGACTATCATCCCCTGTACAAGGCGCTGCCGACCTACAAGGGCAAGATCTGGGGGTTCTTCGACGACGGCGACATGTTCGCTCTCTACTACCGCAAGGACATCTTCGAGGATCCGAAAATGGTGGAGGCTTACCAGGCGAAGTTCAACGCCAAGCTTGGACCGCCGAAGACCTGGGAAGAATATGCCCAGATCGCCCAGTTCATTACCGACCAGATGGCGCCAAAGGTTTATGGCGCGGGACATTTCCGCAAGGCGGGCAGCCCTGGCAATCAGTTCGACTTTCTGCAGCAGTACCGCGCCAACGGCGGAAAACTGTTCGGAGACGACATGAAGGCCGGCTTGGTGTCGGATGCCGGCGTCAAGACGCTGACAAACATGCTCGCCGCAAACAAGGCCTCGATCCCCGGTAACAACGAGCTCGACGCCGTTTCCTTGTGGGCGGCTTTCCTGACCGGCAAAGTCGCGATGATCTATTCCTGGCCTCCTAGCGGCCGTATGGCGGCGAACTATTCGCAGTCCGCCACGGCAATCAACTTCATTCCGCAGTCGCAGATCGCTGGCAAGGTCGGCTATGCCGTCGTTCCGGGAAATCCGGAACATGCGACCGGCTACAACAAGGCACTGTCGGCGGATTCACCCAACCCAGAGGCGGCGTATCTGTTCATGCAATGGGTATGCTCGCCACCCGTCTCGCTGGCACGTTGCATGCTGCCCTATGCGCTACGCGACCCATACCGCATCTCGCACTTCAAGTCCGAGCTCTACGGCGCGCTCTTCCCCAGTGCCAAGGAGTACCTTGCCAACCTCAACAACTCGGCAAATGTCGGTCTGCTCGATCCGATCATGCCGGGCGCGCAGGACTACTTCTTGAGCATCGACCGCATGTGCACCGCGGTGTGGGCTGGGGCGGATGCGAAGGCGTCGCTTGAAACGGCGGCCGCCGAGTGGAACGAGACGACCGACCGACTGGGTGTGGATTCGCAGAAAGGCTTCTACACCGAGTTCTTGAAACTGCCTGGCGCCACTGCCGACAACACGGTGGAAAAACTTGGCATGGCCGTCACCCTCTGAGGGGAGGCATGCTGTCTGGAGCAATTGGTGTTGCGGGCGCTTGGCTCGCAACACCTCCCCGCTAAGCGGCGATTTTTGGATACGCCTATGCAGCCCACCGCCACGATCCGTCGCTTGAAGGCCGCCGGCGCACCGCCCCGGCTGTCTGCCTTTGCCCAATGGGCAGACCGTCACTTCAAGTGGCTGCTGGTGGCGCCCGCGGTGCTGCTGATATTGGCGCTCTCGATCTATCCGCTTCTGTTCTCGCTGGTGGTATCTTTCATCAACTACGACTTCCAGGTGCCGGGCCACGCCTTTGTCGGATTGAAGAACTTTGAGCGGGTCGTGTTCGATCCAGTAGCACGTTGGTCGCTGTTGCTGACAGCATGGCTGTCGGGCATCAGCGTCGCTATCGAATTCGTGCTCGGTCTCCTGGTGGCGCTGACAATGGTGCGCAGCTTTCCGGGCCGCGGTGTGATCATGTCGATCCTGATCGTGCCGCTGTTCATCAGCCCGGTCATCGTCGGCCAGGCCTGGACGCTGCTTTTACAGCGGCCTTTCGGACCGACCAACTATATCCTGACGCAACTATTGGGGCAGGAGGTTACGATAGGATGGATGACGGAGCGCCCGTGGCTCTATATCTCGCTGATCATCGCCGATGTCTGGCAGTGGACGCCGTTCATGTTCGTCATCCTGCTCGCTGGGCTGACCGCAATCCCACCCAATCTCTATGAGGCGGCAGAACTTGACGGCGTCAACGCCTGGCAGGCTTTTTGGGCGATCACGCTCCCGCATCTCGGGCCGATGATGCTGCTGGCCCTGACCTTCCGTCTGCTCGACGCAATCCGTATGTTCGATACCATTTTCATCATGACAGGCGGTGGCCCGGGAACACAAACTTACACGGCCTCCTATTATCTCTATACCGTCGGCTTCACGCAGTTTCATCTATCGCAAGCAACAGCAGGAAGTTGGCTGTTCCTGATCTTTACGGCGCTCATCGTGACGTTGCTGGTGCGTCGGCTCTTGAAGGTAGAACCGGTCTAATGGCCGCCGTCGCGCCCGCCCGCCGCAGGAAACGCCGGTCGTTGCCGATCGGCCGAATTCTGCTGCTGGGGTTCTTCCTGGTGTTTGTGCTGTGGCCGCTCTACTGGATGTTCAACACCTCCATCAAGCCCAGCGACGACTACCTCACCGTACCGCCTGTCTGGTTCCCTGCCGCACCGACGCTTGTCCACTACGAAGCTGCGCTGTTCACCTATCGCGGTCTCGACGGGCTTATCAACAGCCTGATTATTTCGCTTTCGGCGACGGTGCTTTCGGCACTGATCGGCACGCTGATGGCTTATAGTCTGGCGCGCTACAACACGGGCGGCCGGCATCTGTCCTTCTGGGTCCTGTCGCAGCGCTTCCTGCCACCGATAGGCATCGTCCTGCCGGTATTCCTTATCTATCGTGGCGTCGGGCTGTACGACACCCATATCGGGCTGATCCTAGCTTACACGGTCTTCACGCTACCGGTGTCGGTTTGGATGATGTTTGCCTATTTCCGCGGCATGCCGAAGTCGATGGAGGAGGCGGCCCTCGTCGATGGCTGCACGAGATGGGAGGCGTTCTGGCGCGTTGCCGTGCCGCTCGCAGCACCAGGCATCGTCGCGGCGGCTGTCTTCGCCTTCATTGCCTGCTGGACGGAGTTCTTCTTCGCTCTGATTTTGACCAGCCGAACTGCCTTTACGCTGCCAACGGTCTTCCGAGCCTTCATCGGCTTCCAGGGCGCACAATATGGTGAAGCCGCAGCCCTTGCCATTGTCTCCCTTGTGCCATCGATCGCCCTTGGAGTGCTTGCTCAACGACATCTCGTGCGCGGGCTGACGCTCGGCGCCGTTCGCGGATAGGAAGGGAAGGCATGGCCGAAGTCAGAATCACCGGCTTGCACAAGCGCTACGGCGCCTTCCATGCGGTGCGCGGCATTGACCTCCACATCCCCGACGGCGAGTTCACTGTCCTGGTTGGACCCTCCGGATGCGGCAAGAGCACTCTGCTGAGGACCATCGCAGGACTGGAGGAGAGCTCACAAGGCACGATCGAGATTGGCGGCGAAGTGGTCAATGATTTCCGGCCGCGCGATCGCGACGTGGCAATGGTGTTTCAAGATTATGCGCTCTATCCGCATATGAGCGTGGCCAAGAACATTGGCTTCGGCCTCAAGGCTCGCAAGATGCCGAAGCCAGAGGTCGAGGTGCGCGTGGCCGAGGCGGCACGCATGCTTGGCATCACTCCCTTGCTGGGGCGTTTTCCGCGTCAGCTGTCCGGTGGCCAGCGTCAGCGCGTCGCCATCGGCCGCGCCATAGTCCGCAACCCCCTCATCTTTTTGTTCGACGAGCCACTGTCCAATCTCGACGCACAGCTTCGCGACGAAATGCGCGGCGAAATCAAACGCCTTCACCAGGACATTGCCACAACGATGATCTACGTCACCCATGACCAGATCGAAGCGATGACGTTGGCTGACCGCATCGTGCTGATGCGCGACGGGTTGATAGAGCAGCAGGGCGCGCCACTCGAGTTGTTCGAGCACCCGGCCTCAACCTTCGTCGCTGGGTTTCTGGGTTCGCCGCGGATGAGCTTCCTGCCAGGCAACCTTGCCTTGGACGGAAGCGCCGCCGCCATCCGGCTCGCGGACGCGCTGCTGCCCTTAGCGCCGGGCAGGGGGCTGAAGGGCGTCGCAGACGGACAGCAGGTGCTGCTCGGGTTGAGGCCAGAACATCTCACTCGGGCGCACACTGCCACACCGGAGCAGGGCACGTTTCGCTATGAGGCAACGATCGACCTGCTGCAGCCGACCGGCTCGCGCAGCTACGCGACATTCCGACTGGCTGGCGCGCCGGTGATGGCTGAGCTGCAGGCGCACGACGTCAGCCGTCCGGGCGAGAAGCTTGCGATCGACATCAACATGAACCGGGCCTCGATCTTCGACGCCACGACGGAGCGGGCAATTTGACCTCGACAGCTTCCCTGGCAGTCCGCTTATGTGGCACCGAACAGCACGAGGCACCGCTGCGCACACTGCGCGCCGGATCCTTGTCGGTCGCGTTCGACAATGGGGCGTTGCGCTACATCCGCATCGGGACGATCGAGATCTTGCGCGGAATCTCGTTTCTTGTACGGGACGAAAACTGGGGAACATGTACCCCCGTTCTCGATGATCTGCGGATCGACGAGAGGCCGGATGCGTTCGCCATTGAATACCGTGCAACATGTGCCGCAACATCCGGCCGCCTGGTTTACCGGGCACGCGTCTCGGGCAGTGGCGATGGTGCGCTGTCGTTTGTGACAGAAGCAGAGCCTGAGACCGACCTTTTGACCAACCGGACCGGCTTCGTCGTGCTGCATCCCATAGCAGATTTGGCCGGCAAGCCGGTGCGGGTCCTGCATCAAGATGGTCTCGAAAGGCTTTCGCATTTTCCGGACTTTATTGATCCGGAATGTCCGTTCACCGACGTGCGCGCGTTGTCACATGAGATCGCGCCTGGGATCTGGGCCACCTGCACCATGGATGGTGATGCCTTTGAGATGGAGGATCAACGCAATTGGTCTGACGCATCCTATAAAACCTATGTTCGTCCCTTGCGTCGCCCGTGGCCCTACAGACTGCCCAAGGGCCAGAAATTCACCCAGGCCGTCCGGCTGCATATGTCGGGGACGCTTCTTGCGCCGATGTCTGAAAATCCTGACCCGCCGATCAAAGTGACGATTGGCGGACCGGCCGGCCGAGTGCCTCGCATTGGCGTCGGCGTCGCCGCCGACGAGGCCAGGCACGCCCTTGGAAACTCCGATCTAATTCGGCAATTGGCTCCGCAGTGGATAGCCTGCCAGGTCGATCTCCGTCTCGGGCACGGCCACGATGAACTTGAACGGTACGCAGCGCTGACTCGGTTGATTGGTGCAAGCGTCGTGCTGGAGATCATAACCAGGGGAACGCTGGATCCCTTCGGCGAGTTGAAGCCAGTCGCGGATGCTGTCCGTCGCCTCGGCCTCAATCTAGAAGCTATCTGCGTCTTTCCGGCGCAGGACATGAAATCGGTACAGCCGGGAGCAGCATGGCCGGCCATGCCGAGCTTCCAGGAAAGCTACTCGGCAGCGCGCCGGGCTTTCCCGGGTGTACCGGTCGGCGGCGGCATGGCCGCGTACTTCACCGAGCTCAATCGCAAGCGCCCGCCAAGCGAGGCGCTCGACTACGCGACCTTTACCACCTGTCCAAGCGTGCACGCTGCCGACGATGTGTCAGTGATGGAGACGCTTGAGGCCATTCCCCACCTGATCCGCTCTGCCCGTTCCTTCATGGGCGAATTGCCGCTGCGTGTGGGTCCCAGTCAGCTCGGCTGCCGCGAGAACCCTTACGGTGCCTCCACGGCGCAGAACGAAGCGAATGGTCGCGTCTGCCTATCGCGCATCGATCCTCGTCAGCGCGGGCTGTTCAATGCGGCCTGGATCGTCGGCTATTTCGCCGCATGCGCTCGCGAGGGCATCGAGGCCGTCGTCTTCGGTGACTTCACCGGTCCATTTGGCCAAATCCATAGGAAGGCTGATTTCGTGCAGCCATGGTTTGACCAGCAGGATTCCCGAACGGTCTATCCCGCTTTCCATGTCTTGGCTGGTCTCTCAAAGCTCGTCGGAGCCACCTTGCTGTCCGTAGGAACTTTCGGCGCTGACGGCGTTGTGACGATCGCAGCTGAAAACGATCGGGGCGTGACCCTGTGGGTCGCTAACCTCACCGCCAAGACGCAATCTGTGCGGCTTTCGGATGCGCCGAGCAGCGCCCGTATTGCTCTTCTCGGCGCCGAGCAGTTCGAGCAGGCGGCAACCGATCCCAACTTCATGGAAATTTCCGCAAGACCGCTGGATGACCAATTCATCTCGCTTGACGCCTACGCCGTCGCGCGAGTCGACCTCGATCGGCCGTCTTCGGCCTAGCCCGATCTTCGCTTAGTTGGCCAAAACCCCAACAAAGATGAGGGTGATAGTTCTATGAGGCCCTAAGGCCGCGCTTGGGATCCATCTCGCTTTGACCCCCAACCCCATCGTTGGTCAATTCAAAGGCATAGCGCGCGAAAGCAGCAGATGATTGAGACCTGGTCTGCCGTGCAAAACGTCCGTGAGCCTGGTTTGCTCTGGCTGCGCCGGGCAAGCCTCACGCGCCTCAATGCCCCCTGGCCACTACGTGCGCTTCAGCATGTGCCTGGAAACCCGTTCACCGAAACGATTTTCAGGTCAACAAAAGTCAACATAATCGTAACACCCCATGGAGTGGCACCGTTTGCATCTTGATTCATTCAAGCGGATTGTTGACCCATTCAAACCCGTCCGAATATGTCCGTTGAGGAGTCAAGTCATTCGTTGAGCGCCGACGATTGCCAAGCCAATTTGCTAGGAATCAGCCGCAGCTCTCCACCTCTCCCAACGATACCGCTGCGCTTCGGCTATCCTATCCTTTCCTCCTTGGGATGTGGGGCCTGTACTCAGCCCACCATGAAACCGACATCTGAGCTTTCCAGGCACAGCTGCGTTTCTGCATTCCGTCCCCCTCCTAGTTTTAGCTTCGCATGTCTCGGTGTAGTCTTGGGCCAACTGGTTCTGTCCTCCATGTTCGATCCTTCGCTCCAACGCGGAACAGGGTAGCTTCGCCGCTCGCGGCAAACATTTTTCAAAATGGTTTAGGTAAGATTTTTTGTTTCGTTGGATTTCCGTCTTGTATGGTCTCTATCTCTGTCTCTGTGTCGATAGGGTATCGATGGGGTATGGATAAGGTATCGATAGGGTAGGGCAGCGACAGGGTCTCGATAGGATGGCTCACTGAGAGCGTTTCAAAGACCCAGCATTTCGGACGATTGCGGTATTATGAATACCCGATTTGAATGGGAGTACCTCTGATTCATCTTTTAGCTTTACTGGGCAAAGCCGCTCAAGCTCGGATAGCGCCGCTCCACGAACTCGCTTGCTTACAATCTTGTCGATTTGCATTATCACGCCAAGCCGATGTTTTTCACCCATCGGCGGGTTATCTTTGAACCAGTCGATAATGAAATATTCTTCAGTCTTTGGATCGTAGATGACAAAACGATCTTCGATAAGGACAGTTCGAGCCAATGACAGCTGTTTTTCATTTAGGCGGCTCTCTGCAATGGCATGAGCATCGGGGAGCTGACAGCAGCCCCCACTGGTCTGGTACGGAGACGTAAGCAGGTAAACGTAAAAATGGTGGCTCTCCAGAGCTGGCAAAAGCACGGGCCGCTTCGATCCCGTCCAGCGTCGTAGAAATCTTAGCCGAGGCTCGGCATCGGTGAGAAACAGCGCCTGCAGGCGGTGGAACGCCTCGTGGTAGGCCGCATTGGGCCGGCCGCTGTCCAGCGCGGTACGATTGCGTCTCTAGGCGTGTAGTAGCCGCCGGCGGTGTCCGTCCGGTCGCTCCAAACTCAGGCGCGTCTGCTCGGTGTCACCGTCGACGGCACCCCAGCCGCATAGGCCGATTTCGCTGCCTTGGGGCGTAGACCCTCGAAGGCTTTTCGCGCGAAGTCGCCCGTCTCTTTCGACTGTTGCCGAAGCAAGTCGAGCTCAGAGGGCGTCAGCATCACGGAAGTCGAGGATGTACTCAGCTTCGGAGCGGATGAGGGCCGAAGGCTGGAGATTGAGTTCTTCCCTAACGACATCGCCATACATCCTTCGGCCTCTCGGATTTGTTCTCGGCTCACGGCCATTAATCGGAGAGCACCGCATATACAAGCGTGACTGTACCCCTGAGAGCGCATACGTGCCGTTGTTCGAGCATCTGGAGCGCGCCGTCGAGCTCAAGCGCGCCACGATGATAACGCGGCGGTCCTCACCGCAATGATGCGCGGGAGGTCAAAGATGCGCCGGCGGTTTGAACGCGATCTTCTTCAGCCAGAACTGCTTTTGCTCGAGCGTCGGGCCAGAACGGTATTTTGGCCGATGCCATTTGTGGCCCATCAGCATGGCCACGACCTTTTCGGGCGCCTCCACGGCCGTCAGCCGATCCTCGTATGTGTGCCGCAGGCTGTAGAGAGAGTGGTCATCAGTCGGCAGGAGATTCGCATTGTCAAGAAACTTGTTGACCAAGGCAGAGAGCGAGTCGGCCTTGTCGAGATAGCGCGGAAACCCTTTGGGGTGGAGCTTCATTACGGCGAGCGCGCAACCCACGAGCGGAATGTCGCGCAGGGAGTGGTCTGTCTTCAACACGCGTCCATCGGGCCTCACCTGCACATGTGGCACCGCGCATCTAGCAAGATGCGGTGCGGCAGAAGGTTCGCCGCCTCCGACAAACGCATGCCGGTGTCCGCTATCAGCAGCACAAGGTGACGGGCCTCCTCGTTGAGTTCCGCCAGCGCGCGGTCGGCAAGGATCTTGTCTTGGACGAAAGCCGCTTCGAAAGCCGCTCGTTGGACCGCGACCTGTCCCGATAGCCGCAATTTCTTGAACACCGGCGGCAAATTCAGCTGATGTGCCATGTCGACAGTGGTCAGCATCTTCGACACGTGGCCGATGTCCTTGTTTGCGGTGCCGATGTCGAGACTTTCCACGCGTATGCGTTTCTGCCACCACTCGCGAAATTGTATGGCGTGGCTCCGGGTGAGGGCGGCTATGTTCATGTCGCCCACAACCTCGATAAGGTTGCCAACGGCGCGCTTTTTCGGATTGCGCCACTTTCGGAGCTGGTTCGGGGACATGGCATTGAGGCTTTGGGCCTCGATCTTCTCGAATTCTGCAACCAGCCCCGTGAGGCGGATCGCCGGCCGCTCCTCACCACCCAGGGCGGCCGCCACCTCCCGCTCGTCCTCAATGACGTTCCTGTCGAGGAGCAGTCTAATGCGGTCGACAATATCATCGCGCGCGCCTTCAGCGAGCTCGGCATTCGTCTGATAGACCAGCCTCAGGGCTTTCGCCCGCTGCTGGGCCGCCTCGAAACGCAAGCGAGCTTCGCCAGATTGACCGTCGCGAAGCCCTCCCCAATACGCATCGAGCTCGACGTGGAGGCGCTGCACTACTTCCTTGGCACGAATGCCACGGGGATCGTTTACGATCGGAATGTCGGTGCTGATGCGGACCAGGACGCGGCGATCGAGCTCGGCGAATTCCTTCGGAACACGGCGAACGAGGTACCAGGTGCCGTCGCGCTTATGCGCCTTTGGCGGATCCTTCCGCGCCATTCCATCCCCTGGCGTTACACAGATTGTTACACATAATAAGGGGCATGTTGCGCGAGCAAGGTCAATAGGAGGTTCAAAATGCTAAAAAGGTGGGTTGCAGGGGCGCCAGTTGGCGGAGGAAGTGGGATTCGAACCCACGGTGAGCTTGCACCCACGCCGGTTTTCAAGACCGGTGCCTTAAACCGCTCGGCCATTCCTCCATCGTGATTTTTCAACCACTTGGGTAGCGCGGGGGCCAACCCGTTTGGCCTGTTGGCACCGGATTGGCACCGAAGGCGCTCCCGGCTGGTTCACGCCTCATTCCTGTAAAGCGGCATTGAGGGCTGCGTCAACCACCGCTGCGTCGCTTCCTGCTGTCCTGGGCAGACTCTGAGCTTGTCGGGATCGAGCACCGGGACCATCGCGGTCCAATGGTGCATGAAGAAGAAGCCCGCCGCGGGCGTTGCCCGAGATTGTGAGGCGCTGCAGTGCTTCCATGCAGCGCCCCAGGCAAGGGCGCAGTCCAGCTATCGCCAGAACCATCCTTGCAACCGGGCGGGGCGGGTTAATCCCTATAGGTCAACCTCTTGGGAGAGCTGCGGCATTTCCCCAAAAAATTCAGTTCGCCAAGGGAACAGCTGCTCGTGAGGAAGGCCGAAGCTGCAAATCGGCTCCGGCCTGCGTGTTCCTCAGTCTTTGCAGCTTTCGTCCGCCTTTGCCGCCGCGGCCTTATCACCATGCTGCTGCGCCTCAATGTCCTGCTGCGAGGTTGCAAGATTCTTGTCGCCGCCGCCTTCGGCGCCCGCCAACGGCATCGTGGCGCCATCCTTGGCGGCTGGCTTGCCCGCGCTATCCGACGCTTTTGGGGTCTCTAAAGGCGCATGAGTTCCATCTTTCGAAATACCGGCGGTCTGTTCGGAATCCGTCCCTGCGTTGGAAGCCGACTTGTCCGGGCATGCGGCGATCGCAGACCCGGCAGAAAGTGACATTGCGATCGCGATTGTCAATGAAGCCATTTTCATCATGCTCGTCCTTCTGTTCGAGTGCCCTGCGGAAGAAACTAGCGGCGCATTTCTTTGTTCCGACGGTCGGTCCGCTGCCCGTCAAAGCTTGGTCAACGGCAGGCATGGGCGGCAGGAGCGAAGCCAGGCTCTTTGTGGCAGAGGGCATCACATCTCTCGCGTGGAAGCACGAAAACCGTTACTTTTCAGAAGGCTTTCACGGTGGAGACGCCACAATCTTGCCCGGTTGCAGCCACAATCGGTTAATACCGTGATAAGCAATTCCTGCGCACAAAGGATCGGGGTTCAAAGGCGTCGTTGTATTGGTCGGGTGAGTGTTTCGGCTTCTTCGACGGTTGGACACGACGTCTAGGTCAAGACTGAAGGGGACATCAGGAAAATGCAGGCTGTGACGCAACCGCGTCTTCGTCGCGCTGCTGCAGTCGCGTTGTTCGCCATGTCGGCCGCCTTGCTGGCGGCTTGTGCGTCGCAGCCCGAGCCGAAAGCGATGGTCTACAAGAAGACCCGCTCCAAAGAATATTTCGCCGAATCCGAATATGGCGTGAAGGCAAGCCCGCGTGTGATCTCCCAGAATGGGCGCATCCAACGTGGCGGCGGCAGGGATCAGCTCGGCAAACCCTATCAGGTCCGCGGCAAGTGGTATTACCCCCGGGAAGACAAGCGCTACGCCAAGGTCGGCCTGGCCTCCTGGTATGGCGACGCCTTCCATGGCCGGCTTACCGCCAATGGCGAAGTCTACGACATGACCCATCTAACGGCGGCGCACCCGACCATGCCGCTGCCGAGCTATGCCCGCGTCACCAATCTCAAGACCGGCAGTTCGGTCATCGTTCGCGTCAACGATCGCGGCCCATATCACGAAGGCCGCATCATCGATGTCTCGGAGCGCGCTGCCCAGATGCTTGACTATGCCAACACCGGCACCGCTCAGGTGAAGGTCGAATATGTCGGCCGCGCGCCGCTCGACGGCGATGACGACCAGTATCTGATGGCTTCCTACCATCCCGGCAACAGGGCGCCAGACCCGTCGGATGGACTGCCGACCGGCGTCATGGTCGCCATGAACGGGCCGTCGCCAAGCCTGCCTGCGGGCGCCGCCGCCGTGCCGTTTCCGGGCCAGTTGACCGATTCCGGCGCTGTCCAGCCGGTCATGTCGACGCAGTCCTCGGCCTATGGCGATCTGGCGCTTCCGGATTTCGGCCCGATCGTGCCGGAGCGCCCGCAGATCAATCTGCCGCCGCAATCACCGTTTGCCGTGGCCTCGCTGTCCTATGCCGACGAGCGGGTCGAACGCGCCTCAAATGCCTTCGCCGCAATGGGTAGCGACGGCATGTCGCCGGCCGACGTGCTCCAATCGTGGAAGCGGCAGCCGCCACCGGCCGGTCCGTCCACCGACTACGTTGCTGCCGGTTCGTTCGAGGATGCCGGAGAAGCCAAGCGTATTGCCGCTCAGCTTGCCGCCTTCGGCAAGATCGAGATCCAGCGTTCGGAACTCGACGGCGAGGATTGGTATTCGGTCAATCTCTATCCCGATGGCCATCACAACCTGGATGATTTGCTGCAGGCTGCCTGGTCGCATGGCGCTCCCGATGCGCTGGCTGTGCGCAACTGAGCACAAGCCAGGCTGGATTTCCGCTACGCGGTTGATCCGCCGTGCAAAAAGCCCGATACTTTTTGCGGGCTTGCCGGCGGTGCCGGCCAACGGGTCGAACATCATGCAATTGCGCTTGCTCCCGCTCGCCGGGCTTCTGGTTTTTGGCCTGCTGCTGTTTTTCCAGGCTCCGGCCGGTGCGCAGCTGTTCGAGACCAAGGCCGCACAGGCCTTCATGATCGACGCCGAGACCGGGACGGTGCTGTTTTCCAAGAATGCCGACAAGCCGATACCGCCGGCCTCGATGGCCAAGCTGATGACCATGGAAGTGGTTTTCAACGCCATCAAGTCCGGTCGCCTGAAGCTCGACGATACGTTCGTTGTCAGCGAAAACGCCTGGCGCAAGGGTGGCGCGCCTTCGGGAACATCGACAATGTTCGCCAAGCTCAAGTCGTCGATCCGGCTCGAAGACCTGATTCAGGGCGTGACCGTGCAGGCGGCCAATGACGGCTGCATCGTCATCGCCGAAGGCATGTCGGGATCCGAGGACAATTTTGCCGCGCAGATGACCGAACGGGCCCGCCAGATCGGCCTCAAGACGTCGACTTTCGTCAATTCGACCGGCCTGCCGGCGGATGGCCAACAGACGACCATGCGCGAGCTGGCGCAGCTCGCCCTGCACCTGTGGCGCGATTATCCGGATCTCTATCGCTATTACAGCCAGAAGGATTTCACCTGGAACAAGATCTCACAGAGGAACCGCAATCCGCTGCTGGCGATGGACATCGGCGCCGACGGCCTGGCGGTCGGTGCGAGCGAGGCAGCCGGTTTCGGCATCGTCGGTTCGCTCAGCCACAATGGTACCCGCGTGATCGCGGCGATGAGCGGGCTGGCCTCGGACAAGGAGCGCGCCGAGGAAGCGCGAAAGCTGCTCGACTGGGGTGTCCGCTCGTTCGAGAAGACTGAAATTTTCGCCAAGGACGAGGTGGTTGGAGAAGCCCAGGTTTTCGGCGGAGCGAAATCCGGGGTGACGCTGAAGGCCAAGGGTCCGATCGACATTTTCCTGCCGATCACCAACCGCGACAAGCTGACGGCCAGGATCGTCTACAACGGCCCGGTTGCTGCACCGGTGGAGGAGGGGCAGCCGGTGGGTGCGCTGCGCGTATGGATCGGCGATACGCTCAGCCAGGAGACACCGCTTTTCGCCGCCGAATCGATCGGCGTCGGCACGCTGCCGCAGCGCGCACTCGATGCCGTCAAGGAACTGGCGGTCGGCTGGCTGCGATAACGCATATCACTCAAAACCAGCCATGGTTTTGGGGGCGACTGCACAAGGGCAAAAATTGACGGCATGGACGTTTGGCCGAACGCGGACTATCTAGAGCGCTACAATCCCATTCAGCCATGGACAAGAAGGCCTCTCGGTTGGCACGCGGTTTTTTCATCACCTTCGAAGGCGGCGAGGGGGCAGGCAAGTCGACGCAGATCGAGCGGCTGGCCAGGAAGATGCGCGCCAAGAAATACGATGTGCTGCTTACCCGCGAACCCGGCGGCTCGCCGGGCGCCGAAGCCGTCAGGCATGTGCTGCTTTCGGGCGCGGCCGAACCGTTCGGACCGAAGATGGAAGCGCTGCTTTTCGCCGCCGCGCGATCCGATCATGTCGAGCAGCTCATCCGGCCGGCGGTCGAGCGTGGTTCCATCGTGCTTTGCGACCGCTTCCTCGATTCCTCGCGCGTCTACCAGGGCGTCACCGGCGGCATCGATTCGGCGTTCATGGATGCGCTGGAGCAGGTCGCCATCAACGGCATGATGCCGGACATGACGCTGATCTTCGACATCGATCCGGCGGAAGGCCTGAGGCGCGCAACGCTGCGGCGCGGCACCGAGGCAGTCGCCGACCGCTTCGAAAAGGAGACGCTGGCGATCCATCAGGCCCGCCGCGAGGCGTTTCTGGCGATCGCCAAGGCCGAGCCGGAGCGCTGCATCGTCGTCGACGCAGCCGCCGAGCCCGACGCGGTCGAGAACGTCGTCACCGCGGCGGTGTTCGCGGCACTGGCGGCGAGAACGCCGGCACGCGACAGGCAGGCAACGCCGGCATGATCTTCGAACGCATCGCACCCGAGCAGCACGACACGCTCGACGGCGTGCCGGAGCCCTCCGAAACGCCCGTTCTGGTCGGGCATAGCCAAGCTGCAGGCGTGCTCACCGCCGCTTATCGTGCGGGCAAGCTGCCGCATGCGCTGATCTTCTCCGGGCCAGTCGGCATCGGCAAGGCGACGCTCGCCTTCCACCTTGCGCATCATCTGCTGAAGCACCCGGATTTTGCGCAGGCGCCGGAAAGCCTTGCCACTGCCGATCCGGCTTCGTCGCTGTTTCGCCAGATCGCCACCGGGGCGCATCCTTCCGTGCTGCATCTGACCCGGCCGCTGAACGACAAGACCAAGAGTTTCAAGACAGTCGTCACCGTCGATGAGATACGCAAGGTCAGCCGCTTCCTGTCGCTGACCTCGCACGACGGCAGCTATCGGGTCGTCATCGTCGACCCCGCCGATGACATGAACACCAATGCGGCCAATGCGTTGCTGAAAAATCTTGAAGAGCCGCCGGCACGGACTCTGTTCATCCTGATTGTCCACGCGCCGGGCAGCCTGCTGCCGACGATCCGGTCGCGCTGTCAGGTGGTGCGATTGAACCCGCTCGACGCCAACGACCTGATGACGGTGCTGGAAACGACCGAGCCCGCGCCGCCTGACGATCCGGCGGCTCGCGCGGCACTGGTCGGGCGGGCAGGGGGCAGCGCCCGGAACGCGATCCTGTTGACGCAGTATGGCGGGCTGGAGATCGCCTCCACGCTCGACGCTCTGGTCACCGGCAGAAAGAGCGATGTCGGCGGCGCGTTTCGCCTCGCCGAAGCCGTGGCTGGCCGCGATCAGGCGATCCAGTTCGATATCTTCAACCGCCGGGCGCTGGACCTGTTGTCGGACGCGGCAAGTCAGGCAGCACTGGCGGGCGATCTCGCACGGGCCAAAACGTTGTCCGACACTTGGCATGAGGCGCTGGACGCTATATCTGAGACCGATACCTACAATCTCGACAAGAAGCAGCACGCCCTGATCATGATCGACCGCCTGAATTCTGCAATGCGAATGTGACTGGGTTTCCTGGATCGGGATGGCAAATGCTGCCTCGATACGATATCCACCGCCACGCCTTTCCATTCAGACATTCATGACGGTTCCTTCATGTCACGCGACAAGTTCTACATCACCACCCCGATCTTTTATCCGAACGGCAAGCCGCATATCGGCCACGCCTATACGGTCATTGCAACCGACGCCCTGGCACGCTTCCAGCGCCTGGACGGCAAGGACGTCTTCTTCCTGACCGGTACCGACGAACACGGCCTGAAGATGCAGCAAACGGCCGAGAAGGAAGGCATAACGCCGCTGGCGCTGGCCGACCGCAATTCGGCGATTTTCCGCGCGATGACCGAGGCGATGGGTGGCTCGAACGACGACTACATCCGCACGACGGAACCGCGCCACTACGAATCCTGTCAGGCGATCTGGAAGGCGATGGCCGCCAATGGCGACATCTATCTCGACCGTTATAGCGGTTGGTATTCGGTGCGCCAGGAAGCCTATTTCGACGAGAGCGAGACGACGCTCGGCGAGGATGGCGTGCGTCGCGAACCGCTCGGCTCGCCCGTCGAATGGAACGAGGAAGAAAGCTATTTCTTTCGGCTTTCCGCCTATCAGGAAAAATTGCTGGCCCTTTATGAGAGCCAGCCAGACTTTATCGGTCCCACCGAGCGCCGCAACGAGGTGCTCAGCTTCGTCAAGTCCGGGCTGAAGGATCTGTCGATCTCGCGCACCACCTTCAAATGGGGCGTGCCGGTGCCCGGCGACGACAAACATGTGATGTATGTCTGGGTCGACGCGTTGACCAACTACATCACCGCCGCCGGCTATCCCGACACAAAGGCCGAGCAATGGCGCTATTGGCCGGCCACGCACATCATCGGCAAGGACATTGTCCGCTTCCATGCGGTCTATTGGCCGGCATTTCTGATGTCGGCGGGCATTGAGTTGCCGAGCCGCGTTTTCGCGCATGGCTTCCTGTTCAACCGCGGCGAGAAGATGTCGAAATCGGTTGGCAACGTCGTGGATCCATTCGCGATGGTCGAGCACTACGGCCTCGACCAGGTGCGCTACTTCTTCCTGCGCGAGGTGCCCTTCGGCAACGACGGCAGCTACAGCCATGACGCGATCGTCAACCGCACCAATGCCGATCTTGCCAACGGCCTCGGCAACCTTGCGCAACGCTCGCTGTCGATGATCGCCAAGAACTGCGGCGGCGTGGTGCCGCAGCGCGGCGACCTGACGGATGCAGACAGAGCAATCCTGGATCAGGCCGTCGCCGCTCTCGACATCGCGCGCAAGGCGATGGCCGAGCAGGGCATCCATCTGGCGCTGGCGGCGATCTTCGGCGTGGTGGCGGAAGCCGATCGCTACTTTGCCGGCGAGGCACCATGGGCGTTGAAAAAGACCAACCCTGCGCGCATGGAAACGGTGCTGTGGACGACCGCCGAAGTCGTGCGCCGCGTGGCGGTGCTGTGTCAGCCCTTCACTCCGGGATCGGCCGCGAAACTGCTCGACCTGTTGGCGGTGCCGGCGGAGAGCCGCGCTTTCGCGCATGTCCATGCTGACCATGCGCTGGTGCCCGGCACTGCGTTGCCCGTACCGGAAGGGGTGTTTCCACGTTATGTCGAACAGCCGGACGCGAACGTCTGATGCTCGTCGACAGTCACTGCCATCTCGACTTTCCCGACTTCGCCGAGGAGCGGGCGGCCATCGTCGCCCGCGCGTTAGCCGCCGGAATCGACCGTATGGTGACGATCTCGACACGCGTGAGGCGGTTTCCGCAAGTACTTGAGATCGCTGAAACTTTCGACGAAGTCTATTGCTCTGTCGGCACTCATCCGCACAATGCGGCCGAAGAGCTGGATATCACGGTCGAGGAGCTTGTGCGGCTATCCGCGCACCCGAAAGTGGTGGCCATCGGCGAGGCCGGGCTGGACTACTTCTACGACAAAGCGCCCCGCGATGCGCAGGCGCAAGGCTTTCGCACCCACCTATCAGCCGCGCGCGAGACCGGCCTACCGCTGGTCATCCATTCGCGCGACGCCGACGACGACATGGCAGCGATCCTCAAGGCCGAAACGGGGAAGGGCGCCTTCCCCTTCATCCTGCATTGCTTTTCTTCCGGACATCGGCTCGCCGAAATTGGCGTCGCTCTCGGCGGCTACGTGTCGTTCTCGGGTATCCTCACCTTCAAGAATTCAGCTGAGTTGCGCGCCATTGCCGCCGATGTGCCGCATGACCGGCTGCTGGTCGAAACCGACGCGCCCTATCTGGCGCCCGTGCCGTTTCGCGGCAAACGCAACGAGCCCGCCTATGTCGCGCACACGGCCAAGGTGCTGGCCGAAACCATCGGCGTCAGCGAAGCTGAAATCGCTGATCTGACGACGGATAATTTCTTCCGGCTGTTCGGCAAGATGCCGCGGCCTGTAGAGCAAAGTGCCTGAACGATGACCGACCGGCTGCGCCTCACCATTCTCGGCTGCGGCTCGTCCCCAGGTACGCCGCGCATCACCGGCGACTGGGGCAATTGCGACCCCGACAACCCCAAGAACCGGCGCACGCGTGCCGCCGCACTCGTCGAGCGGATCGCGGCGAACGGCAGCCGCACGACTGTCGTCATCGACACGGGGCCGGATTTTCGGCAGCAGATGCTGCTGGCCGGCGTTAAACGTGTCGATGCGGTCGTCTATACCCACCCGCATGCCGACCACATCCATGGCATCGACGATCTGCGCGGTTTCGTTCTCGATCAGCGCCAACTGATCGACGTCCATGCCGACAGGGCGACGATGCTTCGGTTGCGGGAAGCGTTCGGATACTGTTTCGAGACGCCGCAAGGCAGTTCCTATCCGCCGATCGTCAGGCCGCATCTCATCGACCACACCAGGCCGGTGGTCATCGAAGGAGAGGGGGGTACCCTCACCCTTGAGCCGCTGCCGCAGATCCACGGCGACATCGTATCGCTCGGTTTCCGCATTGGCGGTCTCGCCTATTGTCCCGACATCAGCGACTTTCCGGAACCCACCGCCGAACGGCTGCGCGACCTCGACGTGCTGATCATCGACGCGCTGCAGTACCGGACGCATCCCAGTCACCTGTCCCTTGGCGAAGCGCTTGAATGGATCGAGCGGCTGGCGCCGATACATGCGGTGTTGACACATATGCACGTGCCGCTCGACTACGCCACGGTGATGGCCGAGACACCCGCCAACGTCGAGCCGGCCTATGATGGGATGGCGATTGAAATCCCTTACGAATCAGCGTGATGCGAATAGACTTTCATACAGGCTTTCGGTTCATTGGTGCGAATATCAGCAGCGTTCCGATCCGTTCGTAGCCCATCCGGGGATAAAGCAGAGCCCCGGCGTGGGTTGCAGCCAGCACCGAGCACCTCGACCCACGCGCCCGATCGTCGTGCAACATTTTCGACATCAAAGCCTGGCCAATGCCGCGACGCCGGTGCGAAGGCTCGACATACATGCTCGAACACCACGTGGCTTCCACGGCATCCAAGCTGCGCACGCGCCCAACGATATCGGCGCCATCGACTGCCACATACTGGCGCAACGGCGCGCTGTCGCCGAGCAAATGATCCGGGATCGGCTGTCTGCGGATGATCTTTCCCAACTGCGCCGCCGCCCGTTCGGCTGTCTGCACGCGTTCGACCGAAGCGCCCGCAACCGCTGGCGGGCTCGGAATCCGGCGCAACCGGTGGACGAAAAAACCTTCGGTCCGAAGCAGCCGGTAGCCGAGAGCTTTGTAGGCGGTTCGTGTCGGCCCGTCCGGATCCTCGTTCGCGATCACAACGGAAATGGCAAAGCCCGGCCGTGCATGCTGCCGCACGACGGCATCGGCTTCTTGAGCGGCGACGTCATGGACGACCCATTCTTCGCCGCGGTAGTCACGAAGATTCTTGCGCTCGGCATCGCGCATCAGCCACAAGCGTCCAACGCGGCTGGCCTCGTAAGGAAAGGTGCGGCTTCTGTCGGCGCTGAAGCCATGCACGAACACTTCGATCGCCGCTTCGATCTCGCTGTTTGCCATCTTCATTTCGACAGCCTAGCGTTGGCCATCCGCTCAAGGCAATACGGCACAATCGGCTCAAGCCTATGAGAATCAGCGGCAATTTCCAGTTCTTGACCGATGCGTTAGTTCCATAATCTATCTTATGCGACTTTTGGATGCGGCGGCAATAGCAATAGAGTGTATGCGTCGTGACGGCTTTGCTTCGTGGGAGCCAAAATGAATTGGTGGTTCCAACGCGCGGCTGTCGGCGGCGTGCTCGACCCCATGTCAGTTGGGGCGATCAGGCTCCCTATTCCAGAATAACGGTGGCTTCCACCTCGAAAAGCATGGGGTCGATTGCAAGCTTGGGAACGGGAACCAGTGTCTGCGCCGGCAACGCCTCGCCGAACATGTCCTTGACGTTCCTGGTTAACACATCGAGCTTGGACATGTCGTGGTCGACCACGAAGACCGTGAGCTTCGCCACCTGATCCGGCTTGGCGCCGATGCCCCCGAGCGCCGCATGCAAATTTGCGTAGGCCTGCTTAACCTGGACGGCGAAATCGGGTGACAAGGCTCCTGTGCTGTCTTGGCCGCCCTGCCCGGAAATGTAGGCAATCCGAGCTCCGCGCGGTGCGATCACGGCGGTGCTGTAGCCATTCGGCGACGGGTCGTAGAGCGTCTGTGGATTGATGATGGTCAGCTTGAACTCGTTCGCCGGCGACGCAGTGGGAACTGCAATGGTCATGATGATTAGCCCTCCGATAAGCAGATGCTTGATTGCGCGTGACATGATTTCTCCTGGCTCTGCTGACTGCGAATAACGCACTCGCCGCCGGCATGAACTTTAAACCAGATCGCTCATACGATGAATCGTGCGATGTACGAGTCATCGTATGGTACATCGTACTAGTCAAGCGATCAGCGTCGACATTCCTGACGGTGCCTGCCAAAATCGACGTTCGGCCAGCAAGGAAGACAGATGGCAGCCAAACCCCGCAGTGCCAGCAAACGATCGCAACGGACAAAGCTTCAACCCATCCAGGAGGCGAGCAGCGAGCCGCCGCTGTCTCGAGAGCGTATCGTGGCGATCGCCGTGGAACTGCTGGACGCCCAGGGCATAGACGGATTGACAATGCGTCGGCTGGCCGATCGCCTCGGCTCGGGTGTGATGAGCCTGTATTGGCACGTTGACAACAAGGAGGATGTCTTTGATCTAGCACTCGATTCGGTGCTCGAACATCGCGGATCGCCTGAAACAGGTGAGTCTCCGGACTGGCGTGGAGACGTCGTTCATATGCTCGAAGACTGGCGCGCCAGAATGTTGCGCCATCCTTGGTCGGCATCGCTGTTGCCGCGCCGGGCGCTCGGCCCGAACATTCTCAGCCGCCTGGAAATGTTGAGCAAGACCTTGTCCAGAGCCGGTGTTGCCGACGCGAATCTGAACGCCGCGATATGGTCGCTCTGGAATTATGTGATGGGCGCCACCCTCACCCGGGCAAGCTTCGACCTCTCGGAAGAAGACAGGGCAGCCGCACAGCAGCGTCTTACACACCTCAGCGAACACTACCCGACAATCGAACGCTCTCGTCTGCTGTTGGACAACGATTGGGATGGCGCCTTCCGAAAAGGCCTCGACTTCCTGCTCGATGGGCTGTCGCCAAGATAGAATTCCGGCGGCTACGCCCGGAGTAGACCGGATGGCGCTGCTTTGCCAGTTTGACGCAATAGCTTCCCAATCCACATCATCACGTTTGGCTCGCCGCCAAGGCGGCGCAGGCAGCGGGCAAGCCCCGGTGCTCGATCCCATCGCGGCGGTGGCTGGCGCGGCTGCATTGCAGCTGAATTGGTGCAGCTGGCGATGTCGTCGTTACGCGTTGCCAAACGCTGGCCGGAATCCTCTCGGCAAGTCGATCTTTTGCGCAAACCTTTTTGCCTGACATGCGTTGTTTCCTCTCCAAGCCAAGGAGACGATCATGCAGATGAAGTCGGAAATAGCCGGTGAAGCGGCCAAGCAGCGCCATATCCAACGTGGCGTCGATGCCAAGGACAAATCGAAAGGCGGTGGGAAGCAGCAAGGCGCCATGCAGGCTGGCGCCCGTGAATATCCCGAGCCCCCCTTCCCCGAGCAACATCAGCCCAAACCGGGGCACGAATGGGCGCTAGAGCCGGAGCCGCTGTACGATGCGCCGTACTATCTCGGATCGAAAAAACTCGACCAAAAGGTAGCACTCATCACGGGCGGCGATTCCGGCATCGGCCGCTCGGTGGCGGTGTTGTTCGCCCGCGAGGGCGCCGACGTCGCGATCGTCTATCTGGCCGAGGACAAGGATGCTGAAGAGACCAAATCAGCGGTGGAAAAGGAGGGACGACGCTGCATCCTGGTCAAGGCCGATGTCAGCGAACGCAGCCACTGCCACAAGGCGGTCATGGAGACCGTTGAAAAATTCGGTCGCATCGACGTGCTGGTCAACAACGCTGCGTTCCAGATCCATTCCAGCGATTTCGGCGAGCTGACCGAAGAACATTTCGACACGACGCTGAAGACCAATCTTTACGGCTATTTTCATATGGCGCAGGAAGCGGTGCCGCACATGAAGCCAGGTTCGGCGATCATCAACACCGGTTCGGTAACCGGTATCGACGGTTCAAAACAACTGGTCGACTATTCGATGACCAAGGGCGGCATCCATGCCTTCACGCGGGCCCTGTCGGGCAATCTCATCGGCAAGGGCATAAGGGTGAATGCGGTCGCACCGGGTCCGGTGTGGACGCCGCTCAATCCGTCGGACAAGGAAGCCGACGACGTCTCGAAATTCGGCGCGGACACGCCAATGAAACGACCCGCGCAACCGGAAGAACTCGCGCCGGCCTATGTGTTCCTCGCTTCGCCGCATTGCTCGAGCTACATCACCGGCGAAATCTTGCCGGTCGTCGGAGGGTACTGAGGATGGCCGGAATGAAATCCATGAGCAAGGAGTAGGATGGATGGGCCGTCTGCTTTTCATGGTGGCGCTCACTTGTGTAGCGTACCGCATCTACACGGAAATCGCAGGATCTGCTCGGCATGCGCCGCAGGATGACGATGAGGCGCTGCGCAAGCAATCAACGGCCTTGGGCGTCGACCCGTCTCGCTGACGGAGTGGAAACCTGCCAGCAATCCGGCCGGCCGAGTTACCAGCCGGCCGGATTGCAGCCCTATTCGGCTGCCTGCAGGTTGATCTTGCTTTCCGCCATTTCGGTGAGCTTGCGATCTGTCGCCTGTTCTTCCCTCAGGTTCTTGGCCAGCACATTGGCGCAGTCGGTGCGGCCGAGTTGCTTGGCCCAGGCGATGAGCGTCCCGTAGCGGGTCATCTCATAGTGTTCGACGGCCTGCGCCGAAGCAATCAGCGCCGCGTCGAGAACCTCCTTGTCATCGACGTCACCGCTCACATCGTCGGCCTCCTCGAGAATACCGTCGATTGCCGGACAGTTGACCTCCTTGGCCTTGACGCCATGCAACTCAAACACCTGTTCGACGCGCTCGATATGGCCTCTCGTCTGGTCGAGGTGTTTTTCAAATCCGGCTTTCAATTGCGGGTCGGTTGCCTTGTCGATCATCTTCGGCAGCGCCTTCTCGATCTGCTTTTCGGCGTAATAGATGTCGCGCAGCGTGTGCACGAAGAGATCGTCGAGTGTCTTGATGTCCTTCGAAAAGAAGCCCATGGCCTTACCTTTCATTGCGCTTGGTGTGGATTTCGGCGACGGGGTTTGCACGCCGCCAGCAAAGACCGGGACGGTTCCCGGCTTGTCTGGTCAACGTACCGGCACCGAAGGAGTTCCTGATTTCCGAGGGCGAACCGCCCCTCCTCCACCTACGATTCGGTCGGTGGGGAGCCTTTGTCTCGATCACACGTTCTAGCCACAGGGCAACCGGAACGAGAAGGGTCGGCGGAATGTATTTCATTGCATTGGCGGCAGACTATGACGGCACGCTGGCTCATGATGGGATCGTCGCCAAGAAGACGCTCGCCGCGCTTGAGCGGTTCAAGAAAAGCGGCCGCAAGCTGGTTCTCGTCACCGGGCGTGAACTGCCCGATCTCAAGCGCGTCTTTCCCGAGCTTAGCCTCTTCGACAAGGTCGTCGCTGAGAATGGCGCGATGATCTACACGCCGGCCAGCGAGGAAGAGCGGGTGATCGCCCCATCGCCCGAGCCCAAATTCGTCGCCAGATTGAAGCGGCAGGGCGTCAAGCCGCTTTCGGTCGGGCGATCGATCGTCGCGACCTGGGAACCCCATCAGGCGACCGTGCTCGATATCATCAAGAAGATGGGTCTCGAACTGGAAATCATCTTCAACAAGGGCGCGGTGATGATCCTGCCGAGCGGCATCAACAAAGCCACCGGGCTCGCTGCGGCCCTTCAGGACCTTCGACTTTCGCCGCACAACGTCGTCGGCGTCGGCGACGCCGAGAACGACCACGCGTTCCTGCAAGCCTGTGGCTGCAGCGCCGCCGTCGACAATGCAATTCCGGCGGTCAAGGATACAGCCAACCTGGTCATGCGTGGCGCCCGCGGCAAGGGCGTGGAGCAATTGATCGCAAAGCTGATAAAGCGTGATCACGCGATAGTGCCGAAGCGCCATGACGGCATCGTTCTTGGGTCGTCTGGCGGCGATGATGTCTACCTGTCGCCGAGCGACACGATCCTCATTGCCGGGAGTTCCGGCATTGGTAAATCCACCTTGGCCACCGCGCTGACGGAACGCTTCGTCGAAAGTGGTTTTCAGTTCTGCGTCTTTGATCCCGAAGGCGACTATGACGGCCTCGAAGGCGCCGTTCGCCTGGGAGACGGCTCAAGCGCGCCGACAAAGGCGCAGGTGCTGGATCTGATCGCCAAGGCCGACAGCAACATTGTCGTCAACGGATTGGCCCTGCGCGTCGACGAGAGGCCGGATTTCTTTGCCGACCTGCTGCCTGGCCTGAGCAGTTTCCGCCGGCGCACCGCGAGACCGCACTGGCTCGTCATCGATGAAGCGCACCATCTTCTGCCCAAGCGGCGCGACGATACGCGGGCGGTCCTTTCATTGGAATTGCCGGGCACAATCTTGATCACCGTTCACCCCGAGGCGATCTCGACAGACGCCTTGCGCCTTGTGACAGCCATCATTGCGCTTGGCCCCAAGGCGAAGGACGTGGTGAAGGTCTTCTGCAAGGAGACTGGCATTGAGCCGCCAAAGGACATCCCCAGCCCCAAGGGCGCGCGCGTGCTGTTCTGGCGGCCGCAGGCGGGCAAGAAAGTCAAGACGGTCAAGGTGGTGGAACCACGTCAGTCACTCAAGCGGCACAGCCGGAAATATGCCGAAGGCCAGCTCGACGAAGCCGGCAGCTTCTATTTCCATGGCCCTGACAATGCGATGAACCTCAGGGCTCACAATCTGATGATCTTCGCTCAGATCGCCGAGGGCATAGACGACAAGACTTGGGAGTTTCACTTGCGCACCGGCGACTATTCCAAATGGTTTCGACATCAGATCAGGGACAAGGACCTGGCGCGCGAAACCGCCGAGGCGGAAGAGGACAAGACCCTGTCGGCGCAGGAGAGCCGCAAGCGGGTGCTTGACGCTGTGCGCCGACGTTACACGGCTCCGGCCACAGCCCCGGAGTGACACTCGAGAGCCAAGGCAACTAAGCTATCGCTGCACGCGAAAACTTTTTCAGTCAGGCAACGCCGCCACCGCGACAATCGATGTCGGCTTGCGCAAGCGCTGCAATCCCGATCACCTCGGAGGGCGGCGGGTTGTTATAGCTGCAGTGCTTCGCGCAATGCTCGGCAAAGAACTCGTCCCGTACGTCGAGACGAAAATTGGGTGAACTTAGAACGCCGCCATCGGGAAATGGCCCCTTGATGAAGAAGGTCAGCCGGATGAGATAGTCGAGCGCGCTGCCGAGTTCTTCCAGATCTGATTTGATGTTCGCCGAAATTGCGCGCCACTGTGCCGCCGCATCGCCAGGGAAGCCCCTCCTCTCTTTCCGGCAGATCGTAATTTTCGGCGGTTGCCGTATTGCCGCAGAGGTAGACAAATCCCTTTGCTCCGGTGACGACCGTGCCTTTTCCCCACGGCATCAACCTGCCGTTTTTGAATTTCCTATGGGTTACGAGTTCCATGCTCCGTCCAGAGCTCTTGATCGTCAGCCTATCAAATCATCTATTCTGATCGGCAGATCGCGAATGCGCTTGCCGGTGGCATGATAGACGGCACTCGCCACGGCAGCAGCCGTTCCGACATTGCCGAGTTCGCCCAAGCCCTTGACGCCGGCAGGATTGACCTGGTGGTCGATTTCGGGGACCAGGATAACGTCGACCTGTTTGATGTCGGCGTTGACCGGCACGAGATAGTCCTGCAGGTCGCGATTCACGTAGCGCGCGTGTCGCTGATCAATTTCCGTGGCCTCGTGCAACGCTTGGCCAATGCCCCAGATCATGCCACCTATCAGCTGGCTGCGCGCGGTGCGCGTGTTCATGATGCGCCCGGCAGCGAAGGCTCCGACCATGCGCGGCACCCGGATTTCGCGTGTATAGCTGTTGATGCGCACTTCGACGAACTCGGCGCCAAACGCATATTTGACCGAATCTTCGTCGTTCTCTCCACCATGAAACTCCGATTGTCCGGCATAGAGTTTCCTCAGGGCTTCAGGCGAAGAACCCTTCGGCGCAAACTCGGCATATTCTTCGATGGCGCCGACTTGCATGGCCTTGAAGACATCGGCCAGCTTGGCGGACTTGCCGGTCTCGGTGACGACCTCTTCGTCCTTCAAATCCAGCTTCGCATTGGCCGAACCTGCCAGCGGAGCCCCCTTGCCCGCAGCGGCGGCAAACAGTTTTTCGCGTATCGCGTCGCAGGCTTTCATGACCGCGGAGCAGACGCTGGCGGTCGAGATCGATCCGCCCGACACGGGAGCCGGCGGCAAGGCACTGTCGCCCATCTCCACGCTGATCTTGTCCATGCCGACCCCCAGCCTTTCGGCCGCCATTTGGCCGGCGATGGTGCGAACGCCGGTGCCAATTTCATGGGAGCCGCACTGGACCCGAACCTCGCCATCCGCGGTGAGACGAACCCGGGCCGCGCAAGGTGCGGCGGCAGTCGGATAGATTGCCGTCGCACAGCCCATTCCGACCAGCCAATCGCCGTCGCGCATCGAGCCGACCCTGGGATCGCGCTTCGACCAGCCAAAGGCCTCGGACGCCTGGTCGTAGCACTTGATGAGTGAGCGGCTGGAAAATGGCTTGCCTCCGATCGGCTCCTTCTCCGGTTCATTGATGCGACGAAACTCGACAGGATCCATACCGAGGGCCACGGCCATTTCGTCCATGGCGTTTTCCAGCGCGTAGACATAAGGCGTCTCCGGCGGCGATCGCATGTAGCCAGGCGTGTTGCGGTCGGCATGAACCAGCGAAACATGCGTCAGAACGGAGCCGTAATCGTACATGCGCGCGGTGGCGGACGTGCCGCCGACGACATAAGGGTCCGGGCGTGACGTCACCTCCCAGGCCTCATGTCCGAACGCCGTGATGCGGCCGTCCTTGCCGGCGCCCATGCGGATCCGATGCCGCGTTTCGGCGCGATAGGTCTGCGTACCGAAGGCTTGCATGCGATTGACGACGCAGCGAACCGGCCGGCCGATGCGCCGCGCCGCGACGGCAACGATAGCAGTGCGTGCCGTCATCGGCCCCTTGGAGCCGAAGGCGCCGCCGATATAGGGACTGACGATCCGCACATTGGCCGGATCGAGCTTCAGTTGGCGTGCCAGTTCCACCTTCCAGCCCGTAACGTTTTGACTGGGTTCGTGTATCGTCAACTGGTCGCCCTGCCATATGGCGGTGGTCGAAAACAGCTCGATCGGATTATGATGCTGGGTCGGCGTCGAATATTTTTCGTCGATCTTCACCGTCGCATCCGCCCAAGCGGCGTCGAAGTCACCGGCCTTCGCATCCTCCTTGAACATCGGGCTTTTGCCGGCAGCCGGTTCCATCTTCACGCCCTTGGAATCAAAGCTGGCGCTGGGCCGTTCGTCCTCATAGTCGGCGCGGACCAACATCGCTGCCTCCTCCGCCGCCTCGAAGGTTTCAGCGACCACCAGAGCGATGATCTGACCATCGTGAAAAACCGTCTTGTCGTGCAAGGGCCCAATCGAACTTGCACCGGTGTTGCCGAATTTCGGCATGTCGGTCTTGTCCAGATCGCCATAGGTGACGATGTCCAGCACACCGGGTACGGCATTGGCGTCTTTCGTGTGAAGTTCGGAAACCTTGCCCCGGGCAATGCTGCTGGTGGCAAGGGCACCGTAGGCGACGTTGGCCGTAACGATGTCGGCGGGATAGCCGGCTTGTCCGGTAACTTTTAGCCGGGCGTCAATGCGAACAACGGGATCGCCCTGGTTTTCCCTTGGAGCGGGTGCAGCTTGGTTCATGGCTCAGCCCTTCATATCCCGGGTTTCGAGCAGCGCCCGCACCAGCGTGCGCTTGCCGAGCGGTATCTTGAATGCGTTATGCTCGCGCGGTCTGGCATCGGCGAAAGCAGCCTCGGCGGCCTCCTGCGCCGTGGCTTCGTCAAGCACTTTGCCCTGTAGCACGTCCTCTGCTTCGCGCGCACGCCACGGCACCGTCGCCACTCCGCCAAGCGCAATGCGCGCACTCCTTACCGTCTCGCCATCCATGTCGAGCGCGACAGCCGCGGACGCCAGCGCAAACGCGTAGGATTCGCGATCGCGTATCTTCAGATAGCGCGACCGGCTGCTCCACTGTGCCAGCGGCACTTCGATGGCGGTAATGAGCTCGTCGGCGGCCAGATCCGTCTCGATGTCGGGCGTTTCGCCCGGCCGTTTATGCAGCTTGGCAAAAGTGAGCGTGCGCCTTCCCCGCGGACCTTCGACATCGACGGTGGCGTCCAGCGCAACCAGCGCCTGCGCGAAATCGCCGTGATACGTGGCAATACAGGCATCGCTCGTACCCAGCACGGCATGCTGGCGATTGGACCCTTCCATCGCAGCGCAGCCGGAGCCCGGTTCGCGCTTGTTGCACGGCCAAGATATCTCTCGAAAATACTCGCAGCGCGTACGTTGCAGCACATTGCCGCCCAGGCTCGCCATGTTGCGAAGCTGACCGCTGGCAGCGAATTTCAAGCTGTCGGCGAGGACCGGGCAACGGCGCCTGACATCATTGTTGTCGGCTGCTTCACCCATACGGACCAGCGCACCAAACCGGATCTTATCATCGTCTATCCTGATCTGCCGCAAGGCCGGCTCGGCAAGAGTGTTGAGGTCGAGCAGTCGCTCCGGCCGCGCGACACCGAGCTTCATGTAGTCGGCCAGATTGGTGCCGCCGACGATGAACTGCGTGTCGGCGCCGGTTGGCGGAACATGCACGGCATCGGGACGGGACGCCATGGCGATTGCCGTGGAGACGCTGGTTGGTCTTTCATATACGAACGGGCGCATCCTAAGCCCTCCTGGTCTCGTCGCGTGCCTGAACGATCGCCGCAACGATGTTGGGATAGGCCGCGCAGCGACATAGATTGCCGCTCATATATTCGCGAATATCATCTTCCGATCCAGCATGGCCTTCGTTGATGCAACCGATGGCGGACATGATCTGACCCGGTGTGCAATAGCCGCATTGAAAGGCATCGTGGTCGACGAAGGCCTGCTGGACCGGATGCAGGTCCCCGTCCGCCGAAGCCAGGCCTTCCACCGTTGTGATCTCCCGGCCCTGGTTCATGACGGCAAAGCTCAAGCACGACAGTACCCGCTTTCCGTCGATCAGCACCGTGCAGGCACCACACTGACCGTGATCGCAACCTTTCTTGGTGCCGGTCAGGCCGACATGGTCGCGCAGCGCGTCAAGCAGGCTGGTTCGATTGTCGAGCGCGAGGTTGTAGGTCTGCTTGTTGATACGCATCGAAACCGCCGACAAATCGCGCGGTTCGGCCGGTTTTGCGGACGCGGGCTGGGCAGCTCTCGTTGGGGAATTCACAAGCGGCATCACCGCCGCCGCCGAAACAGAGGCCGTCATGAACATGCGTCTGCTCAAGCCGCTGGAAATTTTGGCATCGGACATGGCTGGCTCCGGGCTGGCTGGGTCTCAAGCGGCCCAAACCACTCGCGGAGGGCAAAGTTCCCTCCTCACGAGCCTGTGATCCTTTTTCTGCTGGCCGGATCGATGCAATCGGAACCTCCCCGGTCAAGCGATGGTTGTGTGCCAAGAGCCGGAAGGAGGCGATCATGAGCGATGGTCGGCATGGCAAGGACGGCGACAATGGACCTGTATTCTCTGCGGAGCAGGCGAGACAAGGCGAGATCATCCTGCGAACGCGCACCCGTCGGGTCATCTTCATAGCCGGCTTGGTCGGTGTCGTGATCCTGGCCCTCGTCGTGAGGTTGGCAATCGGCTGAACCAATTCCCCTCGCCTGCTGCTGCGCTCTCCCCGGCCCGAAAAGCGTTAGCCTGCGCGCGGCGGTGTTTGGCCATGCCGGGCGATGGCATTGGCTACGCGAACTTCTGTTGGAACCAGCGCGTCAAATCGACGTTCAGCCCTTATTCAATAGGAGCAGGCCATGCCACGAGGCGACAAATCGAAATACACTGACAAGCAGGAGCGTAAGGCCGACCACATTGCCGAAGGCTACGAGAAGCGCGGGGTTTCGGACAAGGAAGCAGAGCGGCGTGCATGGGCTACCGTCAACAAGGACGATGGCGGTGGCAAGAAGGAAGGCGGTTCGGGCCGCGGCAAACACACGGGCCATCTCGCGGCGCACAAAGGCGGTAAAAGCGGCGGCAAGGCATCGGCATCACGGTCTGCCGCAAGCCGATCCGAATCGGCAAAGAAAGCTGCAGCGACCCGCAAGCGCAATGCGGAACACCGCGCCCATTGATCTTGGCGACGGCCTTGGGCCGAACGATGGAAGCACAGGGATGAAATCTCAGCTCGTCAATGAGATCGGCGGACAACGGACATTCGTCGTGGTGCTCGACCCAGGCGAAGAAGCGTTCGCGGCACTGACCGCCTTCGCGGTCGACCAGGAGATCGGCAGTGCGTCCTTGACCGCCATAGGGGCTTTCGAAAAAGCCACCGTGGGCTGGTTTGATCCGACCGCGAAGACCTACCGCAAAATCCCCATCGGCGAACAGTGCGAGGTTCTGAGCGCGATCGGCGATGTTGCACTGGGTGATGATGACAAGCCCAGCCTGCACGTCCATGCGGTGCTTGGATTGAGCGACGGCACCACCCGGGGTGGACATCTGCTTGACGGCATCGTTCGACCAACGCTCGAAATCACCCTGGTGGAAGCGCCCGGTCATCTGCGCCGCAGCAAGCGTCCGGACCTCGGTGTCGCGCTGATCGATCTGGCCGACTGATCTACAGCCCTCTGTCTCGTTCTCACGCTTTTTTGCTCCGCTCAGCAGGCGCTGTGTCCGGCGCAGCTTCCCACCCGAACACGCTGCGCCCGCCAAGCAGATGCGATTGGTCGAATTCTCCCGCGACAATTTCCTTCAGGCTGGGGCCGGTCACGTATCGCTCGACTTGCCGCGACTGATCGTCGAGCCGCCTCAAGGCGCCGATTTCTTCATCGCGACCGAGCTTTGCCTTCTGCACGGCCGACTTCAGAACCCCGATCGTCTCGTCATAGACCTTCAGCGGTACCGGAAATGGATGCCTGTCCTTGCCGCCATGCGCCAGCGAGAAGCGGCCGGGATCGGAAAAACGGCAAGGAGCGCCATGCACCACCTCGGCAACGAGGGCCAGCGCGCGCACTGTGCGTGCGCCGACGCCGGGGACCAGAAGGAGCTCGGCGAAATCGGTGGGACCGCGGTCCGCGGCGGCTGCGATATTGCCGTGTAGGCGATGCATGACGACATCGCTTTCGCGAACGTCATGGTGGGCCGGCATGACCAAATGCGGCAGCAGCGGTTGTTCCGGTTCCTGCCGGCGCGTCGGCTCCGCGCCTCGCTCCAATGCCGCCAGCTCGCCCAGGATGCGATCCGGTCCGAGATTCTGCAAAAGGTCAAGTTGCCCTTGGCGGGACGCCTCGGCACGCCGGTCGGTCAGGTTGACGATCTCGCCTTGATTGGCCCCTTCGATAGCGGCATGCGGCTGGTCGACAAAACTCTTCAGGCCCTCGGAGAGCCAATGGTAGCGGCGCGCCACCTTGCTGTCGCCGTTCATGCCTTGCTGCACCACAACCCAGTGACCGTCATCGGCGACGATAAAGCCATGCAGATAGAGATCGAAACCGTCCTGGACGGCGGCGCTGTCGACCTTGGCGACCAGCCGGCTGGCGGTTGCCAGGCCCGCTCCGTCGAAGCCGACGCGTTGGCCGATGGCTTCCAGCTCATGCGGGGTTTTGCGCGAATGCGCGCCGCGGCCACCGCAGACATGAATGCCGAGCTCGCCGGAAAGCGGCGTGAGGCCACGCTTCAAAGCGCCCACGACGCTGGTCGTGATTCCTGACGAGTGCCAATCCATGCCCATGACAGCACCAAAGGACTGGAACCAGAATGGATGCGCCAGCCGCCGCAGCAACTCGTCTCGACCATAGTGATGAATGATCGCCTCGCACATCACAGCGCCAAGACGCGTCATGCGGTCGCCGAGCCATTTTGGCACGCGCCCGCCATGGAGTGGAAGATCAGCACTTCCCGATCGTTGCGTCACGTCCTGCTACCTGTTCTGGTGTCCGTCATTCTCTTAACAGATAGGCAGCCCAACCGCGCAAGGAAGCATGGACACTTCCCACCCGGGCCGGGTTAGCGGACGTCAAGTCCAGTTCGAGAGAACCGTTTCCATCTCAACCGTCTCGACCTGTTGCGCGAAACGTTGGTGGTAAACGGTCAGCAGTGCATCATGGGTTGCGTCGGAAGAACTGCACAGCGCGTCCGTGACGAGAACCACGCGATAGCCGAAATCGATGGCCCCGAGCACCGTAGCCAGAACGCAAACATCCGTTTCGCCGCCGGTGATGACCAGCGTATCGATGCCGCGCTCCACCAGGAGCGCTCTGAGACGCCCTTCGAACCAGGGCGAGTAGATGTGCTTGTCGACGATCGCCGCTGGCGGGCAGTAGCCGGCTAAAGACGGCAACAATTCGGTCATTTCGGGCCCGATCGTCTCGATCGTCAGGGAAGCCCAGCGCTGATAATAGCGCTTCCATGTGCCGACCCCTTGCCCCGGCTTCCCGGCGGGCAGGAAGCGTGTAAAGACCGTCTGTGGCGCGCGTCTTTCGACCAGCCTCTCGATCTGCGGGAGAACCCGGGTGATCCAGGGTGTTGCCCATTCAGACGGCTCTGCAAATAGCCGCTGCATATCCACGCAGATATGCATGCATCGATCGCCGAGAGGACCGTATGCCAGCCCCGGCATCGACATCAGCGCTTCTCCGACCGGCGATGCATTTTCCCTGTTTCCTCCCGTTGTCGGCAAAGACACGCAACGCCGCGCGCAAGCACTGGTTCCTGAGATAGCCACAGGAACCGACGTAAAGGGCTGGCGTTTCCGCTGAGATGAATGGAGGTGCTCGCATGAGACCGCGCGAGAGGCGTTGGAGCGGCAAGTCAGCCGGGGCGCCAAAATGGAACTGAGCGGAGGATGTCTCTGCGGCACGATCCGCTTCCGCGTTGGAAGCGAACCGAGAGTGCATTACTGCCATTGTGATATGTGCCGGCGGGCGACCGGCAGTGCGTTCGCGGTTCTGGCCTGGGTGCCTTCCCAAAGCGTGACCTGGACCAATGCGATGCCGACCTATCGCAGGTCTTCGCCGATTGCCCGGAGGGGCTTCTGCTCCGCCTGCGGGTCACCGCTCAGCCTTGCCTATGACGCATCGCCCGGAGAGGTCGCGCTGCATATCGGAACGTTCGACGATCCGGCTCGCCTGGAACCGCGCTACAATTATGGATCGAGGCAGCGACTTGGCTGGGTTTGCTGCGGAATAGACCTGCCGCACCACGATACCGAGGAGCGATGGTGAAACCAGGTCTGAAGGACAAGCCAGATGAGCATGTTTTACCGGGCGGCCAAGATTGCCGAAGAGGTCCACGCAGCACAGCGCGACAAGACCGGGCGACCGTATATCGAGCACTGCCGCCGTATCGTTGACGCGGTCGAAACCAAGGACCAGAAGGTCGTCGCCTATCTCCATGACGTCCTCGAAAAGGGCGAAGGCTGGGACCGGACCAAGTTGGAAGAGGCCGGTTTTGGCCCGACGATCGCTTCGGCCGTCGACGCCATGTCGCGCAGGTCCGGTGAGGATTACTTCGCGTTTGTGCGACGAGCGGCATCGAATCCATTGGCGCTGCCGGTGAAGCGCGCGGATCTGGCGGACAATATCTGGCAGGCACGACAGGTCGGGGCATCGACTGTCAAATATGAGGAGGCACTATGCATCCTTGATGACGAGTTTCCGCGCCGTCAGCACCAGCCTTGAATTCAGATCGCCCCGCTGCGAACGGGCAATCTACTCCGGGACGTGGGGCGTGTGCCGTCTGTCCTCCGCGGGCTCGGCATCGATGCGCGCCTTTTCCGGATCGAATGCACCATGACGTGCAATGGGCCGCGCCGCGGTTTCAGGCGTCTCGTATGCCCACATGACATCGTCAGCCGAGCTGCCCACCGCATGGACGCGCCAGTAGCTCGCGGTGCCTTTCAAAGGGGAGCGGCTGGTGGTGTTCGTCTTTTCGAAAAGGTCGAAATAGATGTCTTCGAAAGGGATGTAGAACACGGGCTCATGTCCTTCTTCCTGAAGCACTTTCGCCCGTTCCGTGGCAGCGACTATGGCGTCGGAAAATCGTACCGTCACCGTGCCGGCAAACGGTTCTATGGCCAGTTGGCCAGCATGGTGTGTTGAGATTGCGCCTGAAGCTTGCATTCAAATTCTCCCTGGCTGCCAATTGATTGCGAGACCGCATTTCGGTTCGTCATGCATGGAGACGAAATGCACGGCGATGCGTCAGGTTCCGGTCTGTACTATGAGGTCGAATGACGACCCCACTTCAGCGCTTGCCATGGCTATCGAGAAACGCAGCCAACAATCGCGAAACCTGATCAGAAGCCTCACGCGTCGGGAAGTGTCCGATGCCATCCAGCACCACCCGCCTGTAGAACGCGGTGAAATGCTTTTCGAGCCCCTCTGAGGACTGGGCAAACACAACGCGGTCGTCGCCACCATGAAGCGTCAGGATTGGCACCGTGATGATCTTGACCGCTGCTTGCCGGCGGGCGAGTTCGGCATAGCGTGGATCGGGCTCGGCCTCTTCCCATCTGACCCGATAGGAATGCAACGTCACATCCGCCCAGNAGTTCGGCATAGCGTGGATCGGGCTCGGCCTCTTCCCATCTGACCCGATAGGAATGCAACGTCACATCCGCCCAGTCAGGATTTTCGAACGAGCTCGCGACACCATCGAAAATAGCGTCGTCGAACCAGCCTAATGGGCCCCAGCTATCCCACTGGTATCTGGCGAATTTCTTGCCATTGTTTCGTACGAACTCAGCGCCCCGGGCCGTCGCCATGAACCATTGATACCAAAATGCTTTCGCTTGTCCGGGCGCCGGCGTTGCTGGTTGCCTGGTTGCCAGCCGAGCGACAGCGCAGCACAGCACTTGATGCGGTCCGGGAAAACCGACGCGAGCAGATAGGATATCCGGGCGCCCCAATCGTGTCCGACAACCGCAAAGCGGCTGAGGCCAAGCGCATCGGCAAAATCCAAGGCGAAAACGTCCGAAAGCCAGCTTCATGAAGGGCTGGCGAAATGCGAGCGTATGTCGTCGCGTCGTCGGGCCAGCCATGCAGCAGGATAACCGGGGCGCCGTCTCGCGGTCCACCATCGAGATAGGCGACGCGCAGCAGAGGTGTGTCGCAATGTGAGACCGAGTTCATTTGCCCTGAGGCACAGTGGCTGGCTGATCACCACCAGTCGTGGACTCTGGTCTGGCGGCCTGGTCAATCTGTGGGTTCTTGTTGATGGTGCCGGTGTTGGCTTTCATCGGCTCGATATTGTTGTCGCAGGCGCCGAGCGCAAGGACGGCGGCCAGGACCAGGAGTAAAAAGAACCTCTTCATCGAAACCTCCTCTGGTTGCTGTCCGGCAAACGAGGTTCCACCAATTTGGTTGCCTGATCGTACTCTCAAGACGCCATGGATTTGACGATCAACGCTTTGAGCTATTGGAATCGGCTGCAACTGTCGGATCAGGCAAAACCGGGCCACGTTCAGTCTCCGAACCCTCAGCCTCGATCTCCTGCACGGCCTGGTCCCAGTGCTCCTGCTCGCGGCCAGCCGGCCGGCCCTCTTGCTCCCAGATTTCATGGGCTCGCCGTTTGATCTTTTCTTCCCTGCTGTCCATGGCTAGATCCTCCAATTCGTCAGTCTCAATTCCGGGCCATATTTTTTGTTCCTCCCCATATTTTTCCTCCTCTGTCGGGAACAGCGCTGCCGGAGTCGCGATTTCGGGGAAGGCGCTTGTGGATTGCGTGGGATGAGCCGCTTGGTAATTTTCGTACCGATATTTTTTCGTGACACACCGATGCCCGCAGCTTTATGAATCTGGCTATCGGCCAGCGCCGAGCACGTCCCTCTCCGATCCCATTGCCCGGCGCTCAACGCCTGATCGCCCGTCGCATCGACATGACGGGCTATTGCTTCGAGAGGAGGTGACGCCCATGCGGGAATTGCCGAAAGACATCGACGCCGATGTGGTCATCGAAATCAGCAAGCTGCTGGACGACAGCCCGCTTTTCGTCCCGGTGCGGGTTCATGAACTTGCGGCCAAGGTGAGGCAGAGGGTGAAGACCGGCCTGCCGGATTTTTCGATCGAAGAACTGATCGTGGAGATGGCCTCCGTACGTCAACTGGCCATGGCCTTTGATCTGCCTGGATCGGAGAACGTCGTGCAAATCCCGGTGCGGTATCGCCGCTAGCACTGCGGCATCACACGCTCCATCCGGAGGTCAGAACAAGCGACGCCTCAAACATCTGCGCACCGATCTCATCGCGTACTTTGACGGTTACCTTGACGAAATCGCAGTCGGGCATTTCGTCTTGGGCAACATCCTGCAAAATACGAATTGCTTCCGCTCTGGCTTGTTCCCGGGATTCGAACAGCTGCCCGTCATCGTCGGGTACCGCGCCGTCACCGTTTTGAAGATCGAAATAGTACCGCTTCATTTTCGGGCCACGCTGGAAACATCGGGCGGGTCAGTGATTTCGCTTCATTGGGGTTCCTGCCCGCTCGGCGGCCGTGCTGGTGAAGACGTGGTCGTTCAACGCACCGCAGCGCGAAGCGCCGATAGGAAAAGCACAAGCAACGCCAAGGCATTGAGGCCGGCGGCGATGGCATGTGAATACTCCCATTGGCGCCGCAGCAGCTCCCAGTTTTCAGGCAGGACAGTCCAGTTCCGGGTCGCCTGATTGATTGGGTAGGTCAGCGTCCAGAAGGCAAATTGCGTGGCGCCGATGCTGAGAAAGGCGACGACAACCAAGCCGAAAGATGCACTCGCTCGGTAGAGCAGGATCGCCAGGGCGGCCGTAGAGAGCAATGCTCCCAGCACCACGATTCCGAACAGGCTCCATCCATCATAGGCGCGCTGCGCAGCCAGATAGTTTGGCCCGTCAAGCTTCATCTTGTTGAATATCGCGAAGAAATGCGCGGCGGCCGGAACGAAAGCCAGTGCCACGAAAATGAAGCTGACCACCCTCAGACTATAAATTGCCATATCCGGCCTCCTCTCAGGAGAGAGCTAGGGCAATCGGCAAGGTTGAAAAGGTCATTATAACGACGGCTTCCGCCCGCGATCATGTGGTCTCGAGTGAGGTCGTTTTTTTAGACCTCACTCAACTATCTCGGAACATTTTTTTTGGGTTCTGGTTCTACGCACTGAAGGGACGAACCTTACCCAGGGAGATTTCCCCATGAAACATGTTCTCATTACCAGCATGCTGGCGATCGGGCTCGGCTGTGGAACGGCAATGGCTCAGACACAACAGCTCGAAAGCCAATCTGGCGCAGACGCCAATTGCGCTTCCGGGCAGGCTGACTGCCAGGGCGGTTCCAAGATGGGCGAGCAGGCCCAGGGCAAAGCCAAGCTGAAGACCGACGAGCAGGCGCAGGGCAAGGCCGGCACCACCACCGACCAGCAGGCTCAGGACAAGACCAAGATGCAGACCGACGAGCAGGCTCAGGGCAAGGCTGGCACCACCACCGACCAGCAGGCTCGGGAGAAGACCAAGATGCAGACCGACGAGCAGGCTCAGGGCAAGGCCTCGACACAGGATACGACGTCGACCGGTTCCATCAACAACGTGACCGTGGAGCAGAAAACCCAGGTCACTCAGATCATCCGGGAGACGAAGGTCGAGCCTGTGTCCAATATCGATTTTGACATCACCGTCGGCGTCGAAGTCCCACGGCAGAAGGTCAGGCTGCATCGTTTGCCGGCTCGTATCGTCAAGATCGTTCCCGCTTACGAAAGTTACGAGTATTTCGTGCTTGCGGACGGCCGGATCGTCATCGTTGATCCGGATACGTTCAAGATCGTCCTGATTTTGACCTAACATCTCCAACGAGTGGTCCGCCCTCTAGAGGGCGGACCGTCATTGCTGGACTGCTATGGATTCAAAGCAACCCAGAAGGACCGCAAGCGGCAGGTGATACATTCTGCCACCCGCATCGCGGACTCGGCTAGAGACGCCCGAGCACGACTAAGATAATGACTACAAGCAGCAGCAGACCGAGACCGCCGCCGCCATAGTAACCGGTGCCGTAGAAAGGCCCGCCGCCAAGACCACTAAAACCGCCAAGCAATGCAATGACCAGAATAATGATAAGAATCGTGCCGAGACCCATGACTTGCTCTCCTGTTTGCGGCTTCGCGCCGTATAGACGGAGCGGCGATCGCCGGCTGATGAGAATATGAACTCGCTACAAGCCTTCCTGTTCCCGATTGAGACCTCATCGACGCTGCCAAGGTAGTGTTTAGGCGAACAAAGGTCACCCCGAGACGCCCGAGTAGTCCCGCTCTTTCAGCAATCCAGCGAGATGGGCGGCGTTTGAGGCTGCCATTTCGATCGCACTCGAGACTTTTTCCGGAGTTGCCGGCAGGTCGACGTAGTTGACCTCCTGCATGGCCTCGCCAACCCAATAGACCCCGCCATTGGCCGGGATGGTGAAGCCAACATCGTTCAGTGCCTGAAAGCATTCCGCGTGGCAGTGATGCGCACCGTCCTCATTGCCGACGATGGCTACCAAGGCCACCTTTCCTGCTGCCGGCATGCGCCCTCTGTCATCGGTCTCATCGAGAAACGCATCCATCCGCTCCAGGACGCGCTTGGCCACACTCGAGGGCTGGCCAAGCCAGATCGGGAGCCCGAGCACGAAAATGTCGGCCGCCAGTATTTTCTTCCTGAGTTTCGGCCAATCGTCGCCCTCGCCCATGTCGGAGAGCACGCCGGGCTTGATATCGTGGCTGAGCGCACGCACGATCTCGCCCTTCACCTCGTATTGCATCAGCGCCGCCAGGACATCGGCGAGCAACCGATCGGTGGAGGATTTTTCCCTGTCGTTCGAAGCTTTGAGCGAGCAATTGAGTGCGAAGGCCGTAAGCGGCATCTGGATCTCCCTGCATTGTCCTAATTGCAAATCGCCGCGACGACTTCGCGACAGCCCATTCGCCCGTTGCGGGACCGCTCGGCATTTCAACGCCAGGGTTGAATGCTTGTTCCGCCAAGCGGACCAACAGGCCGGTGGCGAGAGTGGCCCCCTCCTCCCGCCGGGTGACGGTCCAGCCGGCTGAGCGAGCAGGCTGGGTTCTTTGAGCACTGGCCACTGCTGGAGAACGGGCGGCGGTGAGCAGCGACGCCGGCGGAACCGGTCGGGCAACCTATTCGTTCGCTCATCGTTTTCTCCTGAGTTCCCGAGAATGGATAGACGATGCTCGTCCGGACCCTCGAAGCAGGCAATATGCGGCTGGCGGTATCCATGGCCGGCGATCCGGGCCGACCGGCCTTGATCCTTCTGCACGGCTGGCCCCATTCCCGGAAAATCTATGAGGGTGTGATCGATGAACTCGGCGCACGATACTTTACGCTGGCTTTCGATCTTCCGGAGATCGGTGAATCGCGTGGCACGCCGCCGTCAACGGAAAAGAAGGTTCTTGCCGATATCGTGATTTCAGCCGCCGAGACGCTTGGGGCCAAATCCATCGTCGTTGCAGGCTTTGATGTGGGCGGCATGATTGCCTTCGCTGCTGCTCGCCATCATGGCGATCGCATCGTTGGCGCGGTGCCGATGAATACAGTTATCCCCGGCCTTCATCCCTGGACGAAGATAGTGGCAAACCCGGACATCTGGCATTTTGCGTTCCATGCGGTGCCCGAACTGCCGGAGTTGCTGGTGACAGGCCACCAGCGCGCCTACTTCGATTTCTTCTTCGATCTGCTCGCCGGACATCCCGATGCATTGACCAATGAAATGCGGGAGACTTTTGCGGAGGCCTATTCGAGGCCGGAGGCACTTAAGGCCGGCTTTGATTGGTATCGCGCGTTCAAGGAGGATGCCAAGGTCAATGCAGTACCGGCGCGCATCGAAGTTCCGATCCTCTATATCCGCGGCGACGCGGATTTCGGATCGATCGACGACTACCTCGAAGGTTTGAGGCTGTCTGGAGCAAAGGACCTGCAAGGTCGCGTGATCGCCAACTGCGGCGAATTCCTGCCCATCGAGGCACCGGCAGAATTCGTCAAGGCGCTGGTGGAATTTGCACCGAGATAGGTGAAGCGATCCGCGTTTATGCAGGTGCCTACCGGCTCGCGGAAGTTACGCGCCAGACTGTGTTTCCGACATCGTCGGCGATCAGCAACGCGCCCGATTTGTCGACGGCAACGCCGACGGGCCGCCCGTGTGCCTTGTTGTCCTTGTCGAGGAAACCGGTGACGACATCCTGCGGCTTGCCATCTGGATGACCGTCCTTGAACGGCACGAACACGACCTTGTAACCGTTGAAGGTCTTGCGGTTCCAGCTGCCATGCTCGCCAACAAAGGCGCCATTGCGATACGGGTCCGGCAGGTTGGTTCCAGTGTAGAACGCTAAGCCCAGCGGTGCGACGTGGGAACTCAAGGCATAGTCGGGAGGGATCGCCTTGGCGACAAGGTCCGGCCGCTGCGGCATCACGCGCGGGTCGACATGCTGACCATAGTAGCTGTACGGCCAACCATAGAACGCGCCGTCCTTGACCGAGGTCATATAGTCGGGAACCAGGTTAGGCCCGAGCTCGTCGCGCTCGTTGATCACAGCCCACAGCGCGCCGCTCTGTGGTTCCCAGCTCAGCCCGTTGGGATTGCGCAGGCCGCTCGCGAAAATACGATATCGGCCAGTGGCCCTGTCGACTTCCCATATGGCGGCCCGGTCCTTTTCTGCCTGGATGCCGTTCTCGGTGATGTTGCTGTTGGATCCGATGCCGATATAAAGCAGAGACCCGTCGGGGCTGGCCACGAGAGACTTTGTCCAGTGATGATCGATAGGCCCGCCGGGCAACGGCGTCAGCACTGTGCCCGGCGCGGTGATCTTGGTGTCGCCCGACATGTAGGGGTAACGCACGATAGCGTCGGTGTTGGCGACGTAGAGATCGTTGCCGACCAGGGCCACGCCAAAGGGCGAATTGAGATGATAGAGGAAGACCTCCTGGACATCGGGCACACCATCGCCGTTGGTATCGCGCAGCAGGGTGATACGGTTGCTTCCTTCGGTGCCGCCGCCTGACGTCGCCATGGACTCGATCCAGCCCATGACCAGGTCTTTCGGCCGCTTGATCGCCGCACCGGGCGGCGCCACGGACTCGACCACCAGAACGTCACCATTCGGCAATGTGTAAAGCGAGCGCGGATGCTTTAAGCCCTTGGCGAAGGCCTGGATTTGCAAACCCTTGGCGACCGTCGGCTTCTCGTCTTGTTTCCAACCGATGACCGACGCGACATGCATCGGCGGCACCAGATACTGGATCGGTTCAGGCAGCGTCGGGTTCGCTCCGACCTGATCGGTGGGATCCGGTTCGTTATCGCTGCATGCGGGCAGCGCCAAAATCGATCCACACAGCAGACCGAGGCTCGCGATACGCCTGATATGCCTGGCCGAGACATTCATTCGACCACCTCCACCTGAGTGCGGCCGGAACTCCATCCCAGCAGGCCCACCAAGAGAATAACGATCACGGCGACGGCGGACAGGATGAGCCCCGTCGGCACGACCGAGGTCCAGGCATCACGGCTGTGCACCAGTGCGTTGAAGAGAGACACGACGAGCACGACGAGGCTGCCGAGGAGATATGGCCATACACGCCCGGCTTCACCGGAAAGCCGGCCGGTAAACAAATCCACCAGTGCTGCAAGAACCGCGAGCACGCCCACAACCAGGCCAGCAAGCAGCAGCCAGGCGGAAAAATCGGCCCACATCATTTCAGCGCCTCGCCAATAGGCAACGTCGGTCAGCAATGTGCCGACGAAACATGCATTTGCGACTGCCATCGGCGTTTTATGGAACGGACGCCTGGCGGCCACCAACACTGAGCGGGCACGGGCCATGCGCATTCTCCACCTTTGAAGCTGTACCTGCCCTCCAAACCAACTTGTGGTTGGGAGGTTCCCGGAACCGTTTGCGTTCAAGAACTCGTGATGGCGCTGGCGATGCCTCAGAACGGCTCGGCGCGCGATGCTCATGCGGAATTGGCTCGCAATGTCCGCAAGGTGATCGAGTATCGATGCAGGTCAACTGGCGGAATGCTATGCTCCCATTCCGTGCGCGATGGTCCGGTCATGAGATACGCCGACCTTGGTTCGACGACGATGGTGCGGCGATCCCACTTGGTGCCATTCTTCCGCCGGAGCCGAAAACTGCAAGGCGCCAGCAACGAAACACCCGCAACGTCTTCGAAATGAGGCTTGTCTCGATGCCAGCCAATGCCGGCGCCGGGCCGGTATTCATTGATCAACACTTGCGCGAAGGCCTCGGCGGGCCTGCCTGCCAACGCCGCGATCTTGTCGCGTAGGGCCAACAGGAAGTCAGGGATCGGCGGCGCCTCGACGACTTGGCGCCTGTCGTAGTCGTAGCGCAGGCCAAAACCGACGACGCGCCGGTTTGCCAGATGGCCATGGAAATCGAACGCCTCGAAAGGCAGGCCTTCGAGATGCCGGGCGAGTTCGGTTTCTTCTTGCGCCGCGATCAGTTCGGGCTGGTAGAGGAAACCTTCCGGCAGGTCGTCGGCAGCACCAAAGAGATCGTGCTGGAGCCTGGATGAGTCGAGTGTTTTCGATGTGGGTGTCGCCATCCCAGCTAGATGGTGAAGGCCAGCCCGCCTGGCAATATCGGAACCTGGCCAGCAAATCTGCACCCCACCCAGCGGACATCACCGCATCTGACAACGCCTGCCAATCCGGAGTTTATCGGGTGCTGTATTCAACTCAGGATTCGCGAGCATGCCTTGAATGCAACCGAGGGAGGTTGCGTGCATGTACGTACGGTTCTTACCAAACCGTGAGCCTTCGTTGCCAGTTGCTTGTCAGCAACTAGATTGGCACCGCGGCATCCCCAAAAAATGCCGCGGTGGCCGGCGCGGGCTTAGGCAACGGTGTCTCACCGGCATCATCGCGTCGGCCACTCGAAAATGTCTTCCTGGCGGTTCAGTGGTGGAGAAGCCTCTGTTGGCCCCGGCGCTCAAGCGAGAGGCCGCTCCTGCCTCGCGGCATGCTTCGAGCCCAAATCTCCGATCAGCCGGCGGTACTGGGTTTCAGGTGGACCGTAAGAGCCTCGCGCCAACTTCACGAGACCGTCTCGATCGCGGATCGTGATCTCTCCGCGGCGCGCCCGGATATAACCGTAACTTTCGATCATCTGAAGACCGACGGTAACCCCGGGACGCCTGACACCAAGCATGACGGACAGAAATTCATGGGTTATCATTAGCCTGTCGCCGACAGTGCGGTCGCTGCACATCAGAAGCCATCTCGCCAGCCTGACTTCCAGGCTCTGCCGTGCGTTGATCGATGCCGTATAGCTTGTCTGAACATGAAAATATTGGACATAGCGCAACAGGAACGACCGCAACGTGGGACTGTCCTCCAGGGCTTCAACGAAGGGGGCAGCCTCGATCCGGAGCGCCTCGCACGTCGACTGGACGTAGCAATCAAAGTTCGCCTGGTCGTCCCCCATGACCAGGGCCGAACCGGTCATTCCTTCGAACCCGATGATTCCGACTTCCGCTTCGGTCGCCGCGGAAGTCTTGGCCACCACCGACGCCAGTCCGCTTTCCAGAAAATAGACGGCTTCGATCTTCTGCCCCTCGGTCTCCAGCGGCGCGCGCAACTCCAGGAAAACACTTGCCAGATGCGGCTTCAGCCGCGCGAAATCGTCCGCGCTCATGCGGCGAAGCAATTCGCTCTTGGATTGCAGGATCTGGTAATCCACGAGACTCTTTTCCCTTGGGCAAGAGTACTGGGATCTCTTAGCCGGCCGCGCCCGTCGAACGAGCGGACGGTAACGAACCATAGACTTCGTCTCGCCCAGCACTAGGCGGGCCGGCGTGTTGGTATGAAACCGACAGTTACTGCTGAAGACTCGAAGGCCTTGTTGGCTGACCATCTTTCGCCAGCAAACGAGCCTCCCGCAGGATAGAGGCGCGATCGAACCCGAGGAGCGATATGATTTCGCGTATCTGCTGTTCAGTGGCGCCTGTATCCCGCGCCAGCGCGGTTATCGCGCCTACTGGCAGACCGGGGTGCTCGGGCTCCTTCGCCATGCAACGCCATGCCTCGTGATGGGCAAGAGCGATGGTCACTCCCAAGCGTCAACGCCCAAACTGTGCTGCTGACGATTGCTCTTTGTACGCTTCCGTACGGAGCTTTGCGAGTCAATTCGGCCCGAGGCTGGTTTGAGGGTTCTTGCGTCCCTGCGTCGTCCGTCCGTCGCCCCCGAAATTGTTGGGAACGATTGCTCGCCTGAGAGGTTCAAATATTCCACCCAACAGGAGCTTTGACCGATGGATCACACCAACCATGTACGCCTCACAAGCACCGAACTGACGCCAGACATTCTCGAAGACGCCACCATTTACGACGCGGACGACAACAAGGTCGGCAGCGTTTCGCATGTCCACGGCTCCGGAGCCGCCAGTCAGGTCGTCATCGATGTCGGCGGCTTTCTCGGCATAGGCGCCAAGCCGGTGGCCGTTCCCGCGAGCCAGCTGGAATTCATGCGTGATGAAGACGGCGATGTTCACGCGGTGACGAACTGGACCAAGGATCAGCTCAAGAGCATGCCCGAGCATCACGATGCATGATTCGAGGAAATCACCTTCAATGGGAGCGGCCGCTTGGCCGCTCTCTTAACGTCGCTTGGGCGCGACAGGATGGACAGACAATGCGGCGCGAGACCGGAGCCTGCTTCTGCGGAGGGATCGCCGCAGCCATGGACGGAGAGCCTTTCTGGATATGCTACGATCACGACGACGATTGCCGCCGGGCCATCGGAAGTCCGCTGACGATCTGGGTCGGTTACCGGCCAAAGCAATTTCAGCTTCTTAGGGGAACACCGAAGGCCTTTTCCAAAACGCCAGGCGTCACCCGCACGTTCTGCCCGGACTGTGGAAGCTCGATAGGCTATAGCGACGAAGGCCTGCCGGACGAGTTCTATGTGACCATCGGCTTCCTCGACAAACCTGAAGGTTTTCGGCCGCAAGCCCATGCCTATTGGGACCTGAGGCTACCGTGCATCGAGTTTGATGACAGCCTGCCACGCATCGACCGATATTCGAGGAAGCGCGACCCGACGTTCGGCAACCCGCGCGACCGGTAGTCGCGGTGCGAGCCGCGAGGGCATCGGCGGAACCTGACTACCGCTAGCGGGTTATTCGGGCAGACCCGTCGGGTGCCACCATGCCATCGACCGTGATCCAAAACACACAATACGATCCCGCCACCAAGATCCTCTCGGTCTGGTTTGTGCCGAGCGGCAGACGTTACGATTATGAGGGTGTTGCGCCGGCAACTTATGCCGCTTTCACCAAAGCCTCCTCAAAAGGCCGCTTCTTCAATGAATTCATCCGAGATCGCCATCGATACCGCCGCGTGGCGTGACAAGTTCAGCCATGAGCAGGCGATGCACGGAACCTGACCGGCATCGTCTCGTTGACGTCTCGTCGAAGCAAACCAGGCAACGACAGTTCATCTGGATATGGTCGGGCGTTGGCACCGGCAAAGATCGATCGGAACAGGGCTTCAAGGGAGTTCAAGAGCCATGACGGCCAAGAAGCAGAAGACCGAAAGCAAGGACAAGAAGGCGCTGCGCTTGGCAGAGACCACCGACGTCTCACCCAAGCAGGCCAAGGAGCTCATGCGAAAGCATGGCAAGGACAGCCCCAAGGTCGAGAAAGAAGCCAGAAACTTCAAGGCGGAAGGATAGGATCCGCATTGACGCCCGACCTGTATGACCCTGCAAGCGATCGGCCGCCAGGCAATTCGGTATTAAGGGGGTGCCCCGGCCTTTTCGGCCGCGAGCGCAAAGGGGAAGCGCAGCACCAGGTTGCGGTTCTCGTCAAAAATCTCGAAGGCCAATCCGGTACGCAGCGGCTTGCCATGCAGCAGCTCTTCGGCGAGGATTTCCTTCGCCGACGCCATCGCGTTTTCCTCGGCGCTCGCGAGATCAGGAAATTCCTGGCCCTCCGGATCCTCCTGCAAGCTTCCGCTCTCATCTCGAAGGTCGAAAAAGTATCTGGACATGCCGACTGAACTCCTGCTCATCGCGATGGTGGCCTCGGAAGCGCCAGCCTCAGATTTCAGTGCCTGATATACCCGGATTGTCGAAGAGCACGGCGAGGCCATGCTCTATGGCGCAGGCCGCAATCAGATCATCGAAGGCCTTTCCCGAAAGCGGGCAACTTGGCATCACCTCTCGGATTGCGGTTCCGGCGTTGGCTGTAGAGATCACATCGTGGCGCTTCTTGCGTGTCTCGACATATTGCTCGACCAGGATTTTCAGGCGCCTCACCGCAACGTCGTCCGTAAACATGGATTCCTCAGCCAAAGCCTGAAGTAAGGCTGTCGGCCTGATCATCGTGCCGACGGTCTCGGGGTTAGCCGGGATTGCTCGCACAATATTTCCATGGGCAGTTGGTTCCCCCGACCGCTCGCTTGGTAATTTTCGTACAGGGAATACCCTTGCCCGCGCTTTTGTCGGGCCGAACCGACAGCCGACTTCAGATGCCGATGGCGAGCCTTCAGGCTTGCATCACCTTGCGGCTGTGACGTGCAACGACACTTTCCTCATCGGTCGCAATCACGCGCACCTCCACCTTGCTCTCCGACCGACTGATGATTTCGGCGTGGGTGTCGTTGGCGTGTTCTTCAAGCACCACGCCAAGCCAGGTCAATTTTTCGCATATGGCGTTGCGGATAGACGCGGACCGTTCGCCGATGCCGGCGGTGAACACGAGGCATTCAAGACCACCCATCGTGTTTGCAAGCGCCGCGGCCTCTCTCGCGGCGCGAAAGGCGAAAAGCGCCATCGCCTCATGAGCGCGAGGATCATTGCTCGCTTCCAGCGTCCTCATGTCGCCCGAAATACCGGATACGCCGAGCAGTCCCGACTTCTCGTAGAGGATTGTCTGCAGTTCCTCAGCCGCGATGCCTCTTTCCAGCAGGAAGTACAACAGCACGCCGGGATCGATGGCGCCGCACCGCGTGCCCATGACGAGGCCATCCAGCGCCGAAAACCCCATCGTCGTATCGATGCTCTTGCCCTGCTGCAAAGCGCAAAGGCTGGCACCATTGCCGAGATGGGCGACGATGGTGCGTTTCGTCGCAAGAGTTGGCGATATCCCGCTGAGTCGCCCGGCGATGTATTCATAGGAGAGACCGTGAAACCCGTAGCGGCGCAAGCCTTGCCCTTCATACTGGCGCGGAAGGGCGAAGCGCCGCACGAGCGGATCGATCGTCTGGTGGAAAGCGGTGTCGAAACAGCCAACCTGTGGCAAGTCCGGTTGCAAGGCAGCTATCGCGCGGACCGGCGCGAGACTGCGAGGCTGATGCAGCGGAGCAAGCGGCGTCAACCTGTCGATGGCGTCGATGATGTCTGGGGTCAGACGGACAGGTTCGATGAATTCGCTTCCGCCATGCACGACGCGATGGCCGGCGCAGAGCAGGTTTCTTTCGCCAATTTCGCTCTGCACCCAATTCAGCATCTCGCCTATGGCCGCATCACGCGGCTTGTCGGCGGCGAGCTGCCGCTCGCACTGCACCGTTCCGTTGGCCGCTTTTGCGCGGAGTGTGGGTGTGTCGCCCAAGTCCAACGTGCCGCGTGAAACGAGCTGCAGATCCTGCGACGAGGCAATATCGTAAAGCGCGAACTTTATGCTGGACGAACCGGCATTCAGCGCCAGGATCGACCGGCGGGTCATCGGCGCGCCTTTGCCGCGCTTTTGCCGGGCCAGCTCCATTCCTGGATTTCGGGCATGTCTTCGCCGTGCTCGCGGACATAGGCCCTGTGCTTCACCAGCCGGTCGTGGAGTTCGCCCGCAAGCCCTTCGGCCCTTTCGGCCAGTCCCGGCACGCGTTCGATGGCGGCGAGCGCGAGGTGGTAGCGATCGAGTTCATTGAGCACCACCATGTCGAACGGCGTCGTCGTGGTGCCCTCCTCGCGGAAGCCATGCACATGCATGTTGTCATGGTTGGCGCGACGGTAGGTCAGGCGATGAATGAGATAGGGATAGCCGTGATAGGCGAAGATGACAGGCCGTGTCTTCGTGAACAACGCGTCGAAGTCTCCATCGGCAAGGCCGTGCGGGTGCTCCGTGTTCGACTGCAGCGTCATCAGGTCGACAACATTGACGACGCGGATTTTCAGGTCGGGGATTGCGGAGCGCAGAATGTCGGTCGCAGCAAGTGTCTCTAGCGTCGGCACATCGCCGGCGCAGGCCATGACCACATCGGGCTCCTCGCCCTGAGCAACCGTACCGGCCCATTCCCAGATGCCCGCCCCCGCCTTGCAATGCGCTTCGGCTTCTTCAATGGACAGCCATTGCGGTGCCGGCTGCTTGCCGGCGGTAATGACATTGATGCGGTTATAGGTTCTCAGGCAATGATCGGTGATCCACAGCAGGGTGTTGGCGTCCGGCGGAAAATAGAGCCTTACCGTATCGGCCTTCTTGTTGGCGACCAGATCGGCAAAGCCCGGATCCTGATGGCTGAAACCATTGTGGTCCTGCCGCCAGACATGGGAGGTCAAAAGGTAATTGAGCGAGGCGATCGGCTTGCGCCAGGCAAGCTCGCCGGAGGTCTTCAGCCATTTGGCATGCTGGTTGACCATCGAATCGACAATGTGGATGAAGGCTTCATAGCAGGAGAACAGGCCGTGCCGGCCGGTGAGCAGATAGCCTTCGAGCCACCCTTGGCAAAGATGCTCACTGAGCACTTCCATGACACGTCCGTCACGGGAAAGATGGACGTCGTAGGGTTCGATGCGCTGCATCCAGGTCCGATCGGTAACTTCGAACACCTCATCGAGGCGGTTGGATGACGTCTCGTCCGGCCCCATCAGGCGAAAATTCCGCGCCTCGGCATTGAGGCGGAACACCTCGCGAAGATAGCTTCCGCAAATCCGCGTCGCTTCAGCGATAACGCCACCTGGACGCGGCACTTCCAGCCCCAGGCTTTTCCAGTCTGGAAGCACAAGATCGCGCTTCAGCAGTCCGCCATTCGCGTACGGGCTTGCACCCATGCGCTTTGTCCCTGTTGGGGCAAGTGCCGCTAGCTCTGGCAACAGGTGTCCGCTTTCATCGAACAGCTCTTCCGGTTTGTAGCTTCGCATCCAGTTTTCGAGGATCGTGCGGTGGTCCTCATTTCCGCGTGCGTTCGACACCGGCACTTGATGCGAGCGCCAGAAACCCTCAACCTTCTCGCCATCGACCTCCTTGGGACCTGTCCACCCCTTGGGGCTGCGCAGCACGATCATCGGCCATTGCGGGCGTTGACCATGCCATCCCGGAGCCCGTGCCTGCTCCTGAATGGACCGGATGCGATCGAGCACCGTGTCGAGCGTCGCGGCCATCGACTGGTGCATGGAAAGCGGCTCGTGGCCTTCGACGAAGAACGGTTCGTAGCCATAGCCGGCGAAAAGCTTTCGCAATTCCTGGTCGTCCATGCGGCCGAGGATCGTTGGGCTGGCGATCTTGTAGCCGTTGAGATGCAGGATCGGCAGGACGGCGCCGTCCGACATCGGGTTCAGGAACTTGTTGGAATGCCACGCCGCCGCGAGCGGACCGGTCTCGGCTTCGCCGTCACCAACGACGCAGGCAACCACCAGGTCCGGATTGTCGAAGGCCGCACCGAAGGCATGGACCAAGGCATATCCCAGTTCACCGCCCTCATGGATTGAGCCGGGCGTCTCGGGCGCGGCATGGCTTGGCACGCCGCCGGGGAAGGAAAACTGCCGGAACAGTTTCCTGAGGCCGTCTTCGCCCTGCCCGATATCGGGATAGATCTCGCTATAGGTGCCCTCGAGCCAGGTGTTGGCAACCATTGCGGGACCGCCATGGCCCGGGCCGCAGATAAACAGAACATCAAGGTCGCTTTCGCGGATAACGCGGTTCATATGCAGGTAGAGAAAATTCAGCCCCGGCGTCGTGCCCCAATGTCCAAGCAGCCGCGGCTTGACATGTTCGGCCTTCAACGGTTCGCGCAACAGCGGATTGTCGAGCAGGTAGATCTGGCCGACCGAGATATAATTCGCGGCGCGCCAGTAACGGTCCAAGAGGTCGATCCGTTCGTGGCCGATAGCCTGCGGCGTCGCGGCTGCCTTGTCGTTCATCGACATCTCCAGCTTCGGTTCGCTGGTGATAACTGGGGCATCTTTGCGCTTGAGCAACCCCCGACTGCCGCCGTCCGGGGCGGCGTCGCGACCCGCGCAGCCAAGAGACCGGACGCTATCCCGGCGGGCACACGGCTCTGTCCGCAGATAGTCGGGAACCTTGAAGTCTTCTGGCGGTTAGAAACTGGAATCGCGAAGGCAGGCTCAAGGCAGGTACCGCGAAGGATCGCCTCGAAGCGTTGCACCAAAGGGGAGCTAAAAGATGCTCGATCTTCCTCGTGCCCGTGATCGAATGGTCAAAATCCATGTCGGCCGGCGCGGCATCCATGACCGTGAGATTCTGCAGGCTATGCGCGAAGTTCCACGCGAGGCCTTCGTCGAACCCGGCTTCGAGGAATTTGCTTATGAAGACACGCCGCTGCCGATCGCCGACGGCCAGACCATATCGCAACCCTACATCGTCGCGTTCATGATCGAGATGGCGGATGTCAAACCGGGTGACCATGTGCTCGAAATTGGCACCGGCTCGGGGTACGCGGCCGCGGTGATGAGCCGGATCGTCGAACAGGTCTACACGATAGAGCGTCATCCCAGTTTGGCCGAAACCGCGAAGCGGCGGTTTGAAAAACTCGGCTACCAAAACATCGAGGTTCGGACAGGCGATGGCACCAAGGGCTGGCCGCAGGCGGCGCCGTTCGATGCCATCGTGGTGACAGCCAGCGGTCCCGGCGCACCGCTCGCCCTTCAGGAGCAACTCGATGTCGGCGGCAGGCTCGTCATTCCGGTCGGCGACGACCCGGATTTGCAACGTCTGCTCAAAGTCACCCGGACAGGCGCCGCAACCTATAGCGAGGAGGATTTCGGCGGTGTGCGCTTCGTCCCTCTGATCGGCGAGCAGGGTTGGTCGGAAAACGGCACGGTCACCGACGTCGGTCGTCCGCTTCGACATCCCCATCCGATCAGCCTGCCTGATATGATCGCGGCCGCGGCCGAACCCCTGCCCGATTTCGACGATCCGGCCTTCGGCGCATTGTTCGATCGGTTCGCCGACCGGCGCATTGTTCTGCTTGGCGAGGCAAGCCATGGCACGTCCGAATTCTACAGGGCGCGCGCGGCAATCACCCGCAGGCTCATCGAACGCCACGGCTTCACCATCGTCGCGGTCGAGGCGGACTGGCCCGACGCGGCGGCGATCGACCGCTACGTTCGCCATCGTCGGCCCCGAACCGGCACTGGTGCGCCATTCCAGCGATTTCCGACGTGGATGTGGCGCAACACCGATGTCGCGGCCTTCACCGACTGGATGCGCCGTCACAACGAGAAGCTAGAGCCTTTGGAGCAAGCAGGGTTCTACGGCCTCGACATCTACAATATGAGCGGTTCCATCGGCGCGGTCCTCGACTATCTCGACCGGGTCGATCCCCAGGCAGCCAAGATCGCGCGCGAACGCTATGGCTGTCTGACGCCCTGGCAACACGAACCGTCCACCTACGGCCGCGCGGTGCTCACCGCCGGCTATCAAAAATGCGAAAAAGCGGTGCTGGAACAATGCCGGGACTTGCTCGCCAAACAGCTCGAATATGCGAAAAGGGACGGCACCGACTTTCTCGACGCCAGTCAGAATGCCCGGCTGATCGCGTCCGCCGAACACTATTACCGGATCATGTACTATGGCGGTGCGGAGTCCTGGAACCTGCGCGACACGCACATGTTCGAAACGTTGGAACATTTGCTGCATGCCGGCGGCCCCAACGCCAAGGCCGTGGTGTGGGCGCACAATTCCCATATCGGCGATGCCCGCTTTACCGAGATGGGCGTCGTCAGGGACGAACTGAACATCGGCCAACTCTGCCGGCAGCGTTTCGGGGATGAGGCAGCGCTGATCGGTATGGGCACGCATTCCGGCACTGTAGCGGCCGCCAGCAACTGGGATGGCAAAATGGAGGTGAAGCAAATTCGCGCGTCGCACGCCGACAGCTACGAACGGCTTTGCCACGATTCCCTTGTGTCGCGGTTCCTGCTCGACCTCGGGCGCGACACAACGCTGCGTGAGCGGTTGCTGGAACGCAGGCTGGAGCGATTTATCGGCGTGATCTACCGGCCGGAAACCGAGCTGGGCAGCCACTATGCGGACGCTTCCCTGCCCCGGCAGTTCGACGCGTTCGTATGGTTCGACAAAACCGCGGCAGTGACGCCGCTTGGCCCGGAGCATGCAAGAACCGGCGTTCCCGACACCTATCCATTCGGGCTTTAGGCGGCGCGCGGCGAACCAATGAAGAAGCCGAGGCGTGGAACCGGAACGAATTATCCGGTCTGCGATTTCAAAACTGCAATCCCCGTCGAAGGAGTTTTCTCATGACCGGAACCAAACATCCGAAATGGAAAAAACCGAGCGATGCCGACTTGGCGAACAATCCTGGTATCGGGACTTCCAAGGGAACGATCAAGGAAGGCGAAGAGTTCGAGCTTGAAGGCGAGAACACGGTCGAAGGTGACGTCGAAAACGACACGACCGCCGCTGGCGGGATCGATCCAAGACAAAAGATGCGGACCAACAAGTAGCTGCCCTGCGCGTCGCTGGGACCAACTTCGCCGGAAGGAGTGAACCATGCCACTTGCCCTTAGCAGTGCCGCCTTTGCCGAAGGCGGACAAATTCCCGAAAGATACACACGAGACGGCAAAAACGTATCGCCGCCGCTGACATGGTCTGGAGTGCCCGATGAAGCAAAGAGCCTCGTTCTCGTCGTTCAGGATCCTGACGCGCCGAGCGGAACGTTTGGTCATTGGGCGGTGTTCAACATCTCCCCGGACACAAGGGAACTTCCCGAGGCCGAAAGCGGCAAGCCGGGTCCGGGCGCCCTCAGGCAAGCAACGAATGATTTTGGCAACGCCTATTACGACGGCCCTGAGCCGCCGGTCGGACATGGCGTTCACCATTACCATTTCCGGCTGGCCGCGCTCGACACCCCGAGCCTTGCCATTCCAGCCAGCGTGGGCATCGAGCGCATCTGGCGGGAGGCGCAGAAACATTCGCTTGAGCAGGCTGAACTCATCGGAACCTACGAGCGCAATTCGTAAGTTAATGACCAGGGGCGACCGAGGTGGCCTGCTGCGCGGAACGGTTCTCCTCCTCGTCGGTTGTCTGGGAAAGGAGATGCCGCCATGTTTGGAGATGTCATGTGGTTGGTCGTCGTTGCCGGCGGCCCATTGCTGCTGATCGTGCTGATGGCCTATGCCGTTATCGCACGCCGTCGGCGTGGACCCGCCGAACGAAGGGAGAGCGACCGAGCGACCGACCGGCTATACCAGGACAAGCGTTGATCCGCATCGGCGAGACCTCCGATTGGCAAGACATCCAATCGGCAAGACATCCAATCGGCAAGACAGGGGATCGTATGCCGCACCGAAGCGACGACGATCCCCAACTACGGTCAGCGCATTATCCTTTGCCGCAACCACGCAAAGAACCTGCCGCTGATGGCTGAGCGGACCCGCGTCGCAGCCCAGCGCGCTTTCATGGTTGAGCCGACGTGGCAATCGCAGACGATGTCGTGCAACTGCCAGTCGTTCAACTCGAAAAAGCGCTTTGCCTCACCATATGTGTCGTCTTTCAAACCCGATGCGCGCAGCACTGGATCTTCGAAGGCAACCGAAATTGCCGTACCCTCGCCCCGCATCATCGCACGTGCTTCAGGGTGCAAATGTTCAGTGCCTGCAAAGGCCCCAAGGCATCGCTCGGGATTACGCTCCAGCAGTTCAGCCCAGCGCTCTACGCGCTGATTTCGTGTCATTGCGGAATAGGCAGCCGACGATTCAATCTTGGCGACGGCATGCAGTTGGTCGAGTGTTTGATGTTTCATGGCCAGCTCCTGTTCAGGCAGCGAAGCGCCCACGCCTTCAAGGGAATTACCGCGCGTTAATGCTTCGACAAGAGCGCCAGGCTGGAGAATTCGACACAACCGGATTGGGCCGGCGGGATCATAAACACGCCGGCTGCGTTCATCGACGGGGCTGCTTGTGACAAGCCACTGATCCGCGACGGGATGCATCCATGTTCATCCAGCCAATCGACTATTTCCTTGCCGTCTGGTTCGCTCTTGCCGCCGCCTCGACGCTTTATGTCGGCTTCGATCAATACCGCAACAATCCCGAACCGGTGGTGATGAAATGGGGTTTCATCCTGGTGACCCTCTATATGGGTCCATTGGGGCTGCTGCTTTATGTGCTTGCAGACAAGGAGCCACGGCCGGGCGAGCATGAAGACTTTACCAGGCCGCTGTGGAAACAGGGGGTCGGTTCGACCATCCACTGCGTTGCCGGCGATGCGACCGGCATCATTCTCGCCGCAGTCATCACGGCAACGCTTGGCTTGCCGATGTGGCTCGACCTCATCGTCGAATATCTGGCGGGCTTTGCCTTCGGCCTGTTCATCTTCCAATCGCTGTTCATGAAATCGATGATGGGCGGCACCTACTGGGAGAACGTGCGCAAGAGCTTCCTGCCCGAGTTCATCTCGATGAATTTCATGATGGCCGGCATGGCACCCGTCATGAGCTTTCTGATGATGGGGCGCGACATGCGCGCCATGGAGCCGAACGAGCTTTTGTTCTGGGGCGTGATGTCGATCGGCGTCATCGCTGGCTTCACGCTCGCCTATCCGGCCAATGTCTGGCTGGTCGCGCGCGGGCTGAAGCACGGATTGATGACGCAGCGCCCGCAGGCGAACGAAACGAGCAGTGGAGAGCCGACCGCCCACCAACAGCATGCTATGCATCACCCCAACGCCGGCGACGGCCGACGAAGCCGCAACACCTCCCATAAGTCCAAACGCAGCGGCCACCAGATGGAGACGGACGCTACCACGCCGCAGATTGCGGCCCTCGGTATTGTGTCGGTGTTGGCGCTGGCGATCGGCATGGCCGCGCCGGCCAACTGGCTGAACCTGACGCTTTCGGCGCGTGACGTCGGCGGCGCGATCATGCCGCAAGGCATGATCATGGGTCGCGACACGCCGGCGGAGGCCATGCGTGACATGGCTGCAACCGATCCGCGTCGCGTTACCTCGTCCTATGCTCTTGCCGCCAAGGGCGACCAGGAACTGCCATTCCGCCTGGAGAACGGCGTCAAGGTGTTCGAGCTCAGACCATCGGTGGTCCGCTGGCAGATCCTGCCCAACGTCGCGGTCGACGCCTATGCCTACAATGGCCAGATTCCCGGTCCGCGCATCCACATTCGCCAGGGCGATAAGGTTCGCATCGACGTCACCAACGACCTGCCCGAAGAAACCACGGTGCATTGGCACGGCATGATTCTGCCGAACCAGATGGATGGGCCTGCCGAGATCACCCAGCCGCCGATCGAACCTGGACAATCCTATTCCTATGCATTCACCGCGACCCAGCACGGGACCTATTTCTATCATCCGCATGCCAAGCCGGACCGCACCCAGGCGCTGGGGCTTTATGGGGCGCTGATCATCGATCCCGCCAATCCTGCCGACGAGGTTCCGGCTGACCACGACTATGTCATCGAACTTCAGGAATGGCTGGTGCGTGATGGGCTGACCTACCCCTCAATGCCAATGGAAGGCGGCATGCCGAACTTCTTCACCATCAACGGTAAGGCCTATCCCGCAACCGACACCATTCCTATGAAGGTGGGCGAGACGCTGAAGGTGCGTTTCATCGGCACCAACAACGGCTTCGTCCATCCAATGCATATCCATGGCGGACCCTTCGAGGTCGTCGCCCGTGACGGTGAGACGCTTTCTCCCTCGGCACGCTTCCTGGCCGATACCATCAATGTCGGACCGGGACAGCGCTATGACGTCGTGTGGAAGGCGCTGCGTCCCGGCAAGTGGCTCATTCACTGCCACATCCCGCATCACACGACGAACAACAATGTCGAGGAGAAGGGCGGCGGCGGGTTGATGGTCGTCATCGACGTCGGCTAGATCTGCCAACCCCTGTGGATTTACCGATGTTATTCGGAGGCCGCGTTGTTGCGCGCTACTTCTTGATAATGGTTCCGTTGCGCAAGTCGAATGCTTCGGTACCGCGAGCCTGACGGTAGAAATCGTCCTGCAATTCGCCCCACTCGCCGAGAAAGGCGCCGCAATTGCTGCAATGAATTGGCGTCGATTCCTCCGCGTTGTCGGGAATGTCCATTTGGATAGTCCCACAAGCCTTGCAATCGAGTTTGTCGTCCAACCGTCGTCCCATTTCCCAATGATTGCGCATTTTCGGCCATGAGCCAATTGTCGATTTCGTACCAAATCGCTTCAACCGCCGGTGAGTCCTCCAGCCATGGCTCATCGGTCAATCGCGAGAGTCAAAAAGGACGGCCAGCCCCAGTTCCCGTGCCAGCTCGACGATCGTCTCCATCAACTCATCGTCTGTGTCCTGCAAATAAGGCGCGTCCCTGCGAGCGGCCTCTATCGCCGCTTTGACCGAAACAATGTCGCCGTATCGCGCACTTCGAAGCTCCTCTGCCAGAAACGCCTTGGCGGTACCGACAGGTCTTATTGCCCATCTGGCGATGCTCATGCGGCTCCCTCCCATGGTCACCTCTGCTTGATTTTGATCCTGTCCAAGGTGCAGATCAATCGATGGTACGATTCCGTACGAAACCGCCCAACCGGTTGGGAGACAGCCGTGTGACGGACGCCCTGGCCAAGGTTTTCGGCGTCTCTCTGGGGTGAGTTGGGACGAAATCGCCCGGCGGGACCAGCCCCGCGGGAACCATCGCTCAGCATGGGGGTTTCTTCAAAATCTCCTCGAGGATGCAAGGAGCGACCATGCGCATGTTGACGATAGCTCTCGCACTTTCCGGGGCGGTCATCATTCAGCCCGTCTACGCCCAAACTGTTGGCCCGCAGCCTCCCCAGGTGACGCCACCGCAGGGCGAAGTGCAACCGGAGCTGGCGCTGCCAGATCCAGGCTCTGCTGATTTGAATTTCACCGGCGTTGCCATTATCGCCGTCGAGGATTTGCCTGACGAAATCAAGGCGCAGGCGGATGCCGTGATCAATCAAACCAGCGCCGAAGATTTGCTTCGCCTGCAAAACTCAGTCGATGCTTCGCCTCAGGCGACATCGGCTTTGAGGGCGAATGGGCTCAATTCCTCGCAGGTTGTCGCTGCAAACATAGATGGCGATGGCACGCTGACCCTGATCATCCAGACGACGACTTGAGGCGCCGAAGCAACCATTCAACTTTGCCGATCTGCAGGCGATGGGCTTTCTGTCTCGAGGTTGCGCACTTGCCCCGCGATAAAGAAGCTCCCCTTCGTCTATGCGTGGACGGGAGGCTCTTCATTCTCGTCGGGATTGGGCAGCGGGGTCTCGTCCGGGAGCCTTTCCGGTTCGGGTTCCTCGATCGGCTGGGGCTTCCATGTTGGAGGCGGCACGGGCACATCGCGATTTGGGTCTGGCTGTCTTGGCTGTGGCATCTAACTATCTCCGTTCAGTCGGAACAACTCGTGCGCCGTGGCATGGTTCCTGGCAGAATCCAGCCATCGAGATCGTTACGCCCTCAGGGCACGCGCATGTTGGTCCGCCCAGGTGCCGGCCCAAAAGTTTGCAGATCGTTCGGAACCGGTCGGATTTTCGAGCCGTTGTCATCGACAGGGATCAAGGAGAAGCGCGATGAAGGACAAGCAAGGAAATATCGACCATACATTGCCGCAGGTCGCCATCGACGATCAGCAGGTGCGACAACTGGCGGCCACGACCGATTTGCCGTCCAGGCAGGCTCGCGAACTGGTGCGCCGTCACGGCAACGATCCCCGGAAGCTGGAAGAGTTGGCGAAGTCGATCAACGCCACCAATTGAGTTCAGGCCAATGGGCACCACGGCGCATGCCGCTGGCGTCAGATTTCGAGCAAGGCGTAGGGGCGGCCGCTTGGCTTGGTCACATGCATGGCGACGTTGTAGACCTTGGCTCCGCCAGGCGTTTGACCTTCGTAAGAACCGCGATGTGCATGACCGTGCACGACAGCACTAACCTGGAATCGATCGATCGTCTCCGCCAGGCGTGAAGAGCCCAAAAATGGAAATATCTCCGGCGGTTCTCCCGCGACTGTGTCGGCAATCGGCGCATAGTGGAGGATCACCAGCGTGCGCTTCGCCCGCACCTGGCGCATCGCGTTTTCAAGTCGCATTGCCTCGTTCACGCTTTCGGCGACCATCGTCTTGATGGCCGGTTCACCGAATGAGCCGAGCATGCGTGACCCGAAGCCGCCTATGAATCCCTTCACGCCGACAAAACCCACCTCTTCGATTTCGACTGCCTGCCCGTCGAGGAGATGAACATGCGCCTGGCGCAGGATGTTCGTGACGTCTTCCACCGCACCAGACTCGTAGTCATGATTGCCGAGCACCGCCACGACCGGGATCGAGCAGTTGCGCAGATCCTCGGCCAGCATCTCCGCTTCACGAGGCTTGCCGAGATTGGTCAGATCTCCCGTGAGAACGAGAATGTCCGCTTCGCTCGAAATTTCGCCGAAGAGGTTTCGATACGAGGTTTGCGCATCTTCCCGCACATGGAGATCCCCGACCGCGGCAACTTTGAGCGCGCGTGCGCCGTCCTTGGGCCCGCTGCTCTTGACGGGATCAGCCATCACGGAATTCTCCCACACCACCGACGCCGGCGAAGCCCCATTCCTTGACGTCGATTTCGTAATCGGTTTGCGAAAGCAGCCGCCCACGGCAGATCTTCATCCTTGGAGACGGCAACTGCCGTTGCTTGGCGAGGCGGTCGAGCAATTCATCGAGCAGCCACGCCGGGATATGATCGCGCTCGCTCGGATAGATCCATCTGAAATTGATAAGCTGCATCAACAGAACCTCCCAATGAACCTCCAGATAAGAAAGCAGCCGGTGCCAATCGATCTGATCGCCCGCCTTGAGAATCGTATGAGCGATATCGGCGCCATCGTGTCGCCCTCTGTCCTGGATAAAGCATTTGGACCAGATGAGTTCGGTCGGGCCGATGATCCGCACCCTGCTGCCCAACAGCTCTGTTTGGCGGGCGTGTTCCAGCCACAGGTCGCCAACAGGCACCGTGCCGTTGGCCGAGCCGAATATGACGTCGAAGAAATGCGTGCCCTTGAACACCTTGCCGAGCCACCGGTCATCCTCGATTTCGACGGCATATCCAAGCTGCTTGAAATGGGCGAGGATCCGCGCGTAATCGCCTGCCTTGCAGAAAATATCGAGGTCCTTGGTCTGGCGGGTGACACCCGTATAAGCGCTTACCGCGTAAGTCCCGGCGACCAGAAAGGGTATGTCGGTGGCGGTAAGCTCGCGGATTGCTTCCGTGTAAAATACCTCCGCCTCGGCATTTTTGAGCGTCGGCGCCGCTTTTGCATCGATCTTGGGAAGCGAGACCAGAACGTTTTCAGGCAATGGACCATTGGTCATGAAACGATGACTCCGAATCCGGCAACCGGTAGTCGCCCGCTGTGGTAACAACGTGAACCTCGCCTGGTTCCGCTACCAGGCGACCAGCCAAGGTTCATTCTCGTCACGCACTGGAAATTTCGGGATCGCGCCTGCCGATCCAAACCGCCAACGTCCTCGTCGGCAGCGCAATGTCGCCTCGAGATCGGCCCATGCCACCGCCAATGTCCCATTGGCCCAAATTTGAAACACCAGGTGGGTGATCGATCTCGATTGTTTTAGAGTTTATTGGGCTTACCCAATCGGCCCACAAAGCTGAAGCCGAGGCGCTTGACTTAGACACAACTGATTGGCATGCGCTAAGCCATCATCAGGATCCATCAAGCCATGACACCCTCGCCTCCCTTTCTCGGCTTTCCCGATCGCCTGACAGATGGCCACATGCCCCGCGCAGTGATCTTCGGAGCCGGTCACGGCAGCACTTATCCCGGCAAGGACAGCCGCGGCCATGCCTTGGCGGCGGATGCCATCCGAACTGCGAGCCAGGACGATGCCGCGCTCGTCGAGCACTGGGATTTCGATCTCGGCGGCCCGCTGTTCGACGGCAAGCCGGCCTCTTGCATCGACTTCGGCGATATCTTGACCACCATGCATGACAACGCCGGAAACCGGGGCAGGATCGAGGCAAAAACGTGCGAGATCCTGGCATTGCCGGCCGTGCCGATCCTGATCGGTGGCGACTGTTCCATGACCATTCCCTTCCTCGCCGGCTTTGCGGAGCACGGGCCGGTCTGGGTCCTGCAGATCGACGCTCATATCGACTGGCGCGACGAGGTGTATGGCGAGCGCCACGGCTATTCGAGCCCGATGCGCAGGGCGAGCGAGATGCCGCATGTCGCAGGCATGGTGCAAGTCGGCCTGCGCAGCGTCGGCAGCGCACGCATCACCGAGATCGAAGCGGCACGGCGCTATGGCAGCCGCTTCGTGACCGCCCGCGAGGTTCACGCTCAGGGCGTCGAAGCCGCGCTCCGGCATATTCCGGAAGGCGCGCGGGTTGTCGTCACCCTCGACTGCGACAGCCTCGATCCAAGCATCATGCCGGGCGTGGCGGCGCGTACACCCGGCGGCCTCACCTACATGCAGGTGATCGACCTGATCGCCGGCCTCGGCAGACGGACCCGGATCGCAGGGTTCGACCTTGTCGAGTTCTATCCTCCGGCCGACATCGACGGCCTGTCAGCGCTGACCGCCGCGCGCCTTCTCGTCAATGTGGTCGGCACCGTCGTCCGGCAGGTTTGATATCAAAACCCCGCTTTTCGCCGCAGACCGGCCCAAAAGCTCGTGAGCAAGCTTGCGGCTGAAATGCCCTTTTCCACACCTGGGTACTCGATCCTGCCTTGTCCGACCGGCTCGTCGCTCCAGACCAAGTTGAAAGCAATGCCCTTGAGCCCAAGCTCCCCGATCCGGCGTACGATCGTCTCCTGCAGATAGATATCGGATATTCGCACCCCATCGGCACGCTCGGGCAGCTTGAATATCTCGGCACCGCCGATTGCGTCCGCTCGAAGGACGAGGCTTTCGATCACCATTATGCCGCCATCGTCAAAGCGAACGATCTTTGAACGTTCCTCGTCCAGCGCATCGATCACGGTGGTGACATTGAAGAGCGATATTGGCTTGTCAGCACGAAGCGGCAGGAATTCACCGTACGGTTCGAGGGTTGGCCGAAGCAACTTCAACGCCCTCGCCCGCAGGATGAGCGCATGCTCGCCAAGCCATGGAAAATCTGAATATTGCCGGAGCGTACCGTCGTCGTGTTCGCACAGGATCTCCATCCCGGGCGGATGCCATTGTGTCTGCTTCCGGCCGCAGAGCGTCGAAAACAGCTGGTAGTCGTCCGCCTGTCGAGGAAGGACCCATTCCTGTCCTTCGACCACACTCAGGACATAGATATTCATCCGATCCCCCGCACATCATTGCCTTGGTAGACTCGGCCTGCTGCGCGGCTCTTCGCGCGCGTTCTCACCGCTGGTCCGCGACAGCCGTTTGCGGCACCGGCAGCAATTCGGGTGCATCCATCCCCTTGAAAGGGTCACGCCAGGCGTCGATGTCTTCAAGCCGACGGTACCAGCGGCTGACAGAGGAATAATCGTCGAGCGGCAATCTGGCGGCATCGTTGAACGGCAGAAAGGTCGCCATTCGAAAATCGGCATAGGAAACCGAATTCCCGACCAGCCACTGCCGCTCGGCAAGCACGGCGTCGAGTATTGCCGCGGCCGTATGGAATTGGTTTAGGCCCTCCTCCACCCGCTTCTGATCGATCGGGCCGATGCCGTACCGCTGTTTGGTCCCACGTTCGAAATGCACCGTGTCGCAAGCGAGTGCGAAGTGCTCCTTGCCCCAGCTGAGCCAACGGATCATCTCGGGTTCGTCATCGCCGGTGCGCCAGAAATCCGAATGCGCGTCGCGCGAGAGCCTGCAGGCTATGGCGTCTGCCTCCCAGAGGCTCTTTCCCTCATCATCCACAAGGATGGGCAGTGAGAGATTGGGATTTAACGGCCGATATTTCTCCGCCTGCCCCGGAGCGAAGGGCGAGGCGAATTCAAATTCGACTTTCGCGTCGAGATGGAGTGCCGCCGCGACCGCCAATCGAGGGTTGGGATTGCGGCTGAAATACAGCTTCATAGGGCACTCCCGGCGTGACTGGATCTGCCGATCAGGAACGTCATAGCAGCCGTGTCTGATAGCTCATCACGCGCTTTGCCCCCGGCGCGACCAGCATCAGGCCTGGTTTGTCGACAAAATCACCATCGAAATCCACCGGGCTTGCAAGGCCGTGCCAGGGTTCGATGCAAAGGAATGGCGCGCCGCCCGGCTTTGACCAGACGCCCAACTCCCGAACCCCTTGCCAGGACATCTCCAGAGCCGGGCCACGCTCGGCGGCATAACGCACGCTGGAGCTGGCGATCTGGTCCATGATCACCGCGTCCTCGTCGAACAACCGCTCAGAGAGCGGGAGTATGTTGCCTTCGACAGGCGTCGGCTGTGGCGTTTTCAGCAGCAGTCCGTCCTTAAGACGGCGGATCGGCGCCGGCTCATCATCGGCAAAGATCAGCCGGTAATCCGCCTTGGCCAAATCCGGCTGCAAGGGCCAATTGAATGCCGGGTGCGCCCCGATCGATGCCGGCAGGAGCTCATCACCGGTGTTGGCGATGTCGAAAGTCACATCAAGCTGCTGGCGGACCAGCGTATAGGTCACTTCAAGCCGAAAGGCGAACGGATAGCGCGCCCAGGTGTCGGCGTCGTCAGTGAGCACCAGCGTGCAGGATCTCGCCCCCTTCTGCGTCCAGGCAAACGGCTTGTCGCGCCCAAACCCGTGCTGCGTCATTGGATAGGTCCGGCCGCGATGGCGCAGATGATCGCCCGCCAGCCGCCCCACGATCGGGAACAGCACCGGCGAGTGCCGCCGCCATTCTGGCCCCGCCTGCCACAGGAATTCAAATCCGTGCGCGTCTTGCAGCGAAATCAGTTCGGCACCCTGCGCGACGATGGTCGCCGAGATGCCGTCGCCATGAAGCGTTTGGCTGTCCTGTGCCACATTTCCTCGCGGGTCGTTGTTGAAGGCCGGCGCGGTCGGCAGACTAGCAAAAGCTCTTGGGGACTCAAGGTGTAGCCTGGTTCTGCAGGAACGAATTGTGGCCGGAGGATCTCCCTCCGGCCACCTCTCCGCATCAAGAGCAATAACCCTCGCTCTTGCCCACAGCGAATAGTCGTTATTCGCGTTCGCCGGTAAAATTCAGCAGCAGCTGGAAGATGTTGATGAAGTTCAGATAGAGCGAGAAGGCGCCGAAGACGGCAAGTTTCTGGCGCGATTCCGCGTCGAAATTCTCGGCATACTGTTCTTTGATCGTCTGCGTATCCCAGGCGGTCAGGCCGATGAACACGGCGATGCCGATCACCGAGATGGCGAACTGCAGCGCGGTCGAGCCGAGGAAGATGTTGACGATGCTGGCGATCACAACGCCGATCAGGCCCATGATCAGGAACGACGAGAACTGGGTCAGGTCGCGCTTTGTCGTGTAGCCGTAGAGACTGGTGGCGCCGAACATGGTGGCGGCGATGAAGAAGGTGCGCGCGATGCTGGTTCCGGTGAAGACCAGGAACACGGAGGCGAGCGACAGGCCCATGACCGCGCAGAAGGCCCAGAACATCGCCTGGGCACTCGCCGCCGACATGGTCTGCATTTTGAACGAGAACAACATGACGAAGGCGAGCGGCGCCAGCATCACCACCCATTTCAGCGGGCTGGAGAAGATCGGCACGTAGAGCGCCGGCGTCGATGAGATCATGAAGGCGACGAGGCCGGTGACCACAAGGCCGACGCCCATGTAGTTGTAGACGCGCAGCATATGCTGGCGCAGGCCCTCGTCGAAGATGGCTCCGGTTTGCGCGCCGGCGCCGACGCGATATCCCAGATTGGGGGTGTTCATTTGCGTTCTCCTTTGTGGATCGATCAGTAAAGCGTCTTGGCAAGCGTCTCGGCGGCGCGGTCGAGGTCGTGAACCTCGCTTCGTCCGACCACCGCATAGGCGACATCGCCGATCTGGAAATAGGCCGACGAAATGTCGCCCGAGGGCGCTATCGTCGGCTTGACGACGTCGAAGGTTCCGGGCCGGATCGCAAACAGCGACACCAGCCCCATGTCTTTCGTCTCGACCGCCATCTCGACGCTCGGCCCAAAGCGCGACGGATAGATCTGCACGTCGCGCACCCTCCAATCCGTCGGCAGCGACGGCATGACGATCGCAGTGGCGGCGCGGATTTCGCCGGCGTTGTAATTGGGCGCTTCCGGCTGCGATGGCATGCTCTCGCGCACCAGCGTCGTCCTGTGGGCCTGCACCGCCTCGTCGACATAGGCGGGCGGCTGCGGCGAGGCGACGACCTTGGTCACCGACATCGGCCCGATGATGCCGTTTGCCAGCCAGCCGGCGGCGACGAAGCCGNGGCGGCGACGAAGCCGGCGACCGCCGCCGCGCGCTGCAACACGCCGAAGAGCCGGCCGCGGGCAAGCCCCCTCTCCAGCCGCCGCGCGGCATCGGCGGTCGCGGACCGCGCCATGCCTTTGGAGCCGGCCAAACCTGCGGAACCGGCAAGCGCCACGCGCAGTTCATCGCGGGTCCTGAGATCCGACATCACGCGCGCCGCCGCCTCCGGGCGAGCGGACAAGAATGCTTCGACCTCGATGCGGCGGGTGACGTCGACCTGATCGTCGACATAGGCGTCGAGGTCGATATCGGTCACGGGATCGACAGTTGCGGTCATGACGGGCCTCCAACGATCCTGAGATGGTTTTTTGCCTTCGCCGGCTCCTCCATCTCGCGCAGTGCGGCGCGCGCCCTGCCGATGCGTGACATCAGCGTGCCGAGCGGCACGCCGCTGGCATCGGCGGCCTGTTGATAAGAGAGGCCTTCGATGGCGACGAGGTGCAGCGCTGAACGCTGTTCTTCCGGCAGGCTGAAAAAAGCCTCGCGCACCTGCGCTAGGCGCACCGAATGTTCCTGTGGTGCCGGCGTGCTGCCGTCGGCCAGGTATCCAGCCTGTTCGACGCGCGACGCTTCGGACTTGCGGGACCGCATCTTGTCGATGAAGGTGTTGTGGACGATCGACAGCAGCCACGCGCGCAGGTTTCCGCCGGAGCGGAACGTGCTGCGCCGCTCATAGGCGCGCACCAGCGCGTCATGGACAAGATCCTCGGCGTCGGTGCTGTCGCGCGTCAGCGAGCGCGCATAGCGACGCAGCGAACCGAGCTGTCCTAGGATGTCAAAGCGTGGCATCGACGGTTTCATGTCCTGTTTACGGAGCATGTGGGGATTTTAATCCCTGCCCTGCCAATTTTTTCCCTTTGAGGACATCGTTCGCCTCTACCCTCGCCTCGCAGCATCGAGCGGCTATCCCTGGAACCGCATGATGAAGCCGAGAAATACAAGCTCCCGGAATCGTTGTGCGGGTGATTTCCATCGGTGCATCGACGGCAGGCATGGCGGCAGTGGGCCCAATGTGGCGACTGGAATGCAGTAGATCGTGCCTACTTCACACGCCTCTTCTCCAGCTTCCTCGCCAGCGTCCGGCGGTGCATGCCCAACCGTCGTGCTGTCTCGGAAATGTTGAAGTCGGCCTCCACCAGCATTTCGTGGATGCGCTCCCATTCGAGGTTCTTTATCGAGGTTGGTCGCTCGGCGAGCGGCACCGAAGCATTGCCCTCGACCTGGCCGAAAGCGGCTTCAATGTCGTCGGTGTTGGCGGGCTTGGCAAGATACTGGCAGGCGCCGAGCTTGATCGCCTCGACAGCGGTGGCGATGCTTGCAAAGCCGGTCAACACGACGATCCGCATTTCAGGATCGTGCTCGTGCAGCGCCCTGACGCATTCCAGGCCCGAGCCGCTGGCAAGCTTGAGATCGACGACGGCATATTGGAAGGCAACGGTGCCGATCAGCGCATGCACGCCGTCGACGCTCCGGCAGCTATGCGTTTCGTAGTCACGCCGTTCGAAAGACCGGCGCAGTGCGTTGGCAAAGGCGATGTCGTCCTCGACGATCAACAGCGTGCGTTTAGTCGGCATTGTGCCCTCGCGGAGACAGAGCAGCCAGCGGCAGATGCAACGTAACCGAAGCTCCCCCCTCGGTTCTATTTCTTACGGTGACGCTACCCCCCAGCTTGCGGATGACATTGACGACCAGAAACAGGCCGAGCCCGCTACCTGGCCGGTTTTTGGTCGACGTATAGGGCTTGCCGAATTCAGCAAGCATGGCTTCTTCAAATCCCGGTCCCGCGTCGACAACTTCGACGATAAGATCGTCCGCGTGGCGGCTGACGATCAACCCGACCCATAGAGGCGACGCTTCAAGTGCGTTGTCCAGTACATTGAACATCACCTGTTTGAGCGCAGGATCGGAGACGATCTCCTGGTTGGCGCCGAAACGCCTGGTGTATTCGAAACCTTGCGGCAGCCGTGTCGATTTCCATTCGGCCACCAGCTCCGCCAGGAAGGTGTCGACGGAGGTGCGAACCGTGCCTTCGCCGCGCAATTCGCCCGACGACATCAGGATTCCCGAAACGATCTTCTTGCAACGGTCCAACTGGCCCTGCATCTCCCGGATTTCCTGCGCCAGATCCGGATCGGCCTCGAGAGCCGGCATGCGCTGCCAGTCGTTGAGGATGACCGAAAGCGTGGCCAGCGGCGTGCCGAGCTCATGCGCGGCGCCAGAGGCGAGCAGGCCCATCCTGACGATGTGAGCCTCCTCCGCCGACTGCTGGCGCAAATCCGCAAGATGGGCGTCGCGGGTGCGAATGTTGTTCTGGACCCTGGTGATGAACAGCACCAGAAGCGTTGCCGCCAGGACGAAACAGATGAACATGCCTTGGATGTGCAAGCTGAACAGCCCGGCACCGTGTGCGGCGGGCAGGCTGATCTCACGGTAGAAAGTGGTCAGCGCGATGAAGCACGTGCTTGCAATGAGAACAAGGGCCCAGACCGACCATGTCTCCAGCAGCACCGCGCCCAGGATGACCTGGAGCAGGTAAAGCGAAATGAAGGGATTGGACGCGCCGCCGCTCAGGTAAAGCTGGACCGTCAACGCGGTGACGTCGAGCAGCAGCCCAAGAAACAGCTCGGTGTTGGTGATCGCGTCCTGGCTGCTGTGCCGGCGCAGGCTGGCGACATTGAGAGCGATCAGCAGCAGGATCACCACCGCCATCGGCACCAGCGGCAGGCCGATGCCAAGCGCGTAGCGGACGAACAGGATCGTCACGATCTGACCACCGACCGCGATCCAGCGCAGTTGGATCAGAAGCAGGAAATTCTGTTTGTTGGTCTTGTCGTGCAGAGTCATTGGGCCGGGAGGTCCCCAGCCCTGGCCAAGCAGGTCACTCAAGCGGGCGTCCGATCCAGGCGCTGGTTGAGCCTCAGCGCCAGCAACGTGCACAGCGCTCCCGACAACAGATAGGCGCCTGACGAGATCAGCCCGAAATGGGCGGACAGGAACAGGGCGACTATGGGGGCGAAGCCGGCGCCGAACAGCCAGGCGAGGTCCGAGGTCAGCGCAGCACCTGTATAGCGGTAGGTCTTTGAAAAGTTCGAGGCGAGTGCTCCTGAAGACTGGCCGAACGACAGGCCGAGCAGGACGAAGCCCAATACCATGAAGACGGACTCTCCGACGAAGCCGCCATCGAGCAGCTGTGGCGCGAAACCGCTGAAAACGGCGATGGCCACCGCCGAGCCTCCTAGCAAGGGCCAGCGCCCAACCCGGTCGGCGACGAAGCCCGAGATCGCGATTGCCGCCAGGCCGAAGAAGGCTCCGATCGTCTCGATGACCAGGAACCGGGCCGGTCCCTCGCGCGTGAACAGGAAAATCCAGGACAGAGGAAACACCGTCACCATGTGGAACAGGGCGAAGCTCGCCAGCGGCGCGAAGGCGCCGAGCACGACAGTGCGCCCTTCGGCGCGCAATGTCTCGCGGACGGAAGTCGGCTCCAGTTCCTGGCCTTCGAACAGTTTGGTGTATTCCGGCGTCACCACGATGCGCAGCCGTGCGAACAGGGCGACGACATTGATGGCGAAGGCGACGAAGAAAGGATAGCGCCAACCCCAGCTGAAGAAGTCTTCGGCCGACAGGTTGCCGACGAAATATGCAAACAAGGCGCTGGCAACGATGAGCCCGAGTGGTGCGCCCAGCTGCGGGATCATCGCATACCAGCCGCGGCGCTTTTCGGGCGCATTCAACGCCAGCAGCGAGGCAAGTCCATCCCATGTCCCGCCCAGCGCCAGTCCCTGACCGATCCGAAACATGGCCAGCAGCCAGGCCGAAGCCGGGCCGATCTGGTCGTAACCGGGCACGAAGGCGATCGACACGGTCGAGGTCCCCAGCAGGAACAGTGCGATGGTGAGCTTGGCGCTGCGGCCGTAGGCGCGGTCGAGCGCGGTGAAGATCGCCGTCCCGATCGGCCGCGCGATGAAGGCAAGCGCGAAGATGGCGAAGGAGTAGAGCGTGCCGGTCAACGGGTCGGCATAAGGAAATACGAGCTTCGGAAAAACGATGACGGAAGCGATCGCGTAGACGAAGAAGTCGAAGAATTCCGACGTCCTGCCGATGATGACGCCAACGGCGATTTCGCCGGGCTTCACCTCATGATGGCGCGCGTTTATCCGTCTTGCGTCGGCTTCGATCTTCGAAGTTGGGCTCACAGCATTCTCCGTCGCCCCGCCGCGGTCTCATACGATCGCTTGCCATGTGCGCGGGCCAGGTGCTTTGATGACGCCTGCCGCGTCATTGCGGCATTGGACAAATTGTCCAATGCCTTCATTGCCGCGGTACGGCTAGCACTGGGGGGAACAACCGACAGGTCAAACATTGAGCCGTCTCCGTACCCTTTTCCTGCTGCCCCTGCTGGCATCGCTCGGCTCCTGCAGCATGGTCGTCATGAACCCTGCCGGCGACGTTGCCGCGCAGCAGCGCGACCTGCTGATGGTGTCCACGGCACTGATGCTGATCGTCATCATACCGGTGATGGCTCTCACCATATTCTTTGCCTGGCGATACCGCCAGTCCAACCGCGAGGCGCGCTACGAGCCGGATTGGGACCACTCGACCCACCTCGAACTCGTCATTTGGGCTGTGCCGCTTCTGATCATCATCTGCCTGGGCGCAGTGACCTGGATGGGCACCCATCTGCTCGACCCCTATCGTCCGATCGGACGTGTAGCGGCCGGCAAGCCGCTGCCGCCGGACGTGCGCCCGCTTGAGGTCGAAGTCGTCGCGCTCGACTGGAAATGGCTGTTCATCTATCCGGACTACGGGGTCGCCATGGTCAACGAACTGGCTGCGCCGGTCGACCGGCCGATCAGCTTTCGCATCACCTCCGCATCGGTGATGAACTCCTTCTACATTCCAGCACTGGCCGGCCAGATCTATGCAATGCCGGGTATGGAAACCAGGCTGCACGCCGTCATAAACAAGTCCGGCGACTATGAAGGGTTCTCCGCCAACTACAGCGGCGCCGGCTTCTCGGGAATGCGCTTCGCGTTCCACGGCCTAGACGATGCCGGTTTCCAGGCATGGATCGCGAAGGCAAAGGACGGCGGCGGCAAGCTCGACCGAAACGGCTATCTGGAGCTCGAACAGCCCAGCGAGAACCAACCCGTGCGCCACTATGCGGCGGTGGATGCCGATCTCTACAAGGCGATCCTCAACATGTGCGTCGAGCCCGGCAAGATGTGCATGAGCGAGATGTCGCAGATCGATGCCAAGGGCGGTCTGGGAATGGCCGGCATCCGCAACACCCTGCCGCTGCTGTATGACAAGTTCGCCCGGCGCGGCACGATATTCGGCCCTGCCCCATCCTATGTCGCCAGCATATGCACGACCGAAGAAGCACTGGCGGCTTCGAAGGCCGATCAATCCGTCACGCCGATGACCTCGACGCCGATAGTCGGCGCTGGTCTGCAACGGCCACCGCCCCTGTCGATCCGACTGCCGTCACCTTCCGCAACCGGCACGCTTCGGTCGCCCTTCAACTCCTGAGGCGCCACGCAAGACATGTTCGACAATCCTGCTCTTCTCAAGGCGATCTTCGGCCGGCTCACGCTCGAGTCGCTGCCGCTGCACGAACCTATCGTGGTCGCGACCTTCGTAGTCGTCGCGCTGGGCGGCATCGCCCTCGTCGGCGCGCTGACCTATTTCAAGCTCTGGGGCTATCTGTGGCGCGAATGGTTCACCAGCGTCGACCACAAGCGCATCGGTGTGATGTACATCGTGCTCGGCATCGTCATGCTGCTGCGCGGCTTCAGCGACGCCATCATGATGCGGCTCCAGCAGGCGATGGCCTTCGGCGGTTCGGAAGGCTACCTCAATTCGCATCACTACGACCAGATCTTCACCGCGCACGGCGTGATCATGATCTTCTTCGTGGCGATGCCGCTGGTGACGGGCCTGATGAATTTCGTCGTCCCGCTGCAGATCGGCGCGCGCGACGTGTCGTTTCCGTTCCTCAACAATTTCAGCTTCTGGATGACGGTCGGCGGCGCGGTCATCGTCATGATGTCGCTGTTCGTCGGCGAATTTGCCCGCACCGGCTGGCTTGCCTATCCGCCGCTGTCGGGTATCGGCTACAGTCCCGATGTCGGTGTCGATTATTATATCTGGGCCCTGCAAGTGGCGGGCGTCGGCACGCTGCTGTCGGGCGTGAACCTGGTCTGCACCATCGTCAAGATGCGCGCGCCAGGCATGACCATGATGAGAATGCCGATCTTCACCTGGACCGCGCTCTGCACCAATGTGCTCATCGTCGCCGCCTTCCCGGTGCTGACGGCGGTGCTGGCCCTGCTGGCTCTCGACCGTTATGTCGGCACCAACTTCTTCACGAACGACTTCGGCGGCAATCCGATGATGTACGTGAACCTGATCTGGATCTGGGGCCACCCCGAGGTCTACATCCTGATCCTGCCGGCCTTCGGCATATTTTCCGAAGTGACCTCGGCCTTCTGCGGCAAGCGGCTCTTCGGCTACACATCGATGGTCTATGCAACCATCGTCATCACCATCCTGTCCTACCTGGTCTGGCTGCATCACTTCTTCACCATGGGATCGGGAGCGAGCGTCAACTCGTTCTTCGGCATCACAACGATGATCATTTCGATCCCGACAGGCGCCAAGATATTCAACTGGCTGTTCACCATGTACCGCGGCCGCATCCGCTTCGAACTGCCGATGATGTGGACGGTCGCCTTCATGCTGACCTTCGTGGTCGGCGGCATGACCGGCGTGCTGCTCGCGGTTCCGCCAGCCGACTTCGTGCTCCACAACAGCCTGTTCCTGGTCGCGCATTTCCACAACGTCATCATCGGCGGCGTGCTGTTCGGCCTGTTTGCCGGCATCAGCTACTGGTTCCCCAAGGCATTCGGATTCCGGCTTGATCCGTTCTGGGGAAAGATGTCGTTCTGGTTCTGGGTGGTCGGCTTCTGGTTCGCCTTCATGCCGCTCTACATCCTCGGCTTGATGGGCGTAACGCGCCGGCTGCGCACCTTTGAGGATCCCTCGCTGCAGATCTGGTTCATCATCGCCGCCTTCGGCGCCTTCCTGATCCTGCTTGGCATCCTGTCCTTCCTCATCCAGATCTTCGTCAGCGTGCGCCGGCGCGAGCAGCTTCGCGACGATACCGGCGATCCGTGGGACGGGCGTACGCTCGAATGGGCGACGTCCTCGCCGCCGCCGGCCTACAATTTCGCCTTCACGCCGGTCGTCCACGATCTCGACGCCTGGACGGACATGAAGAATCGCGGCTACCAGCGTCCGTTGACGGGCTTCCGCGACATCCACATGCCGCGCAACACCGGAGCCGGCGTCGTCCTGGCCGGGTTGAGCGTGGTGCTTGCCATGGCGCTCATCTGGTACATTTGGTGGCTGGCGATCGTCAGCTTCGTCGCCCTGATCGGCTACGCCATCGCGCATACTTTCAACTACGACCGGGACTTCCACATTCCGTCCAGTGACGTCACCCGCGTCGAGGACGAGCGGACACGCCTGCTCGCAGCCACCAGCCAGGCGGGATAAGCACCATGGCACACGCCGACACGGTGATCGACGACACGGTCTTCCACCTGGAAGACGACCACGGCCATGCCGAGAGCGGCAGCAGCACCATGCTCGGCTTCTGGATCTATCTGATGAGCGACTGCCTCATCTTCGCGATGCTGTTCGCGGTCTACGGCGTGCTCGGTGGCAATTACGCGGCCGGACCCGCGCCGAAGGACCTGTTCGATCTTCCGCTGGTCGCGCTGAACACCACCATGCTGCTCCTGTCCTCCATCACTTACGGCTTCGCGATGCTGGAGATGGCGAAGGGACGGGTGAAACCCATGCAGGTGTGGCTGGTGATCACTGGCCTGTTCGGCCTCGCCTTTCTCAGCATCGAACTCTACGAATTCGCCCATTTCATCCACGAGGGGGCGACGCCGCAGCGCAGCGGCTTCCTGTCGTCGTTCTTCACGCTGGTCGGAACGCACGGCCTGCACGTCACCTTCGGCCTGATCTGGCTGGTGGTGCTGATGGTGCAGGTCTCCAGGCACGGGCTGATCGCCGCGAACCAGCGGCGCCTGATGTGCCTGAGCATGTTCTGGCACTTCCTCGACGTCATCTGGATCGGCGTCTTCACTTTCGTTTATCTGATGGGAATGTTGCGATGAGCGCCGGCCACCACACAGACACCAGCGACCAGAGCCACGCGCATCCCGGCGTCGATCACGGCTCGCTGCGCGGCTATCTGACAGGCTTCGGCCTGTCGGTCGTGCTGACCGCCATTCCCTTCTGGCTGGTCATGACCAACGCGCTCGGCAATCAGATGGCGTCGGCGATTGCCATCATGGCCTTCGCCGTCGTGCAAATCATCGTCCACATGGTGTTCTTTCTGCATATGAACACCAGGTCGGAGAACGGCTGGACCATGATGGCCCTGATCTTCACCCTCATCCTGGTGGTGATCGCGCTGACGGGCTCACTCTGGGTCATGTACCATCTGAACGTCAACATGATGCCCGGCCATGACATGAGTCAGATACCCTGAGAGAGGGACCTGGCTTTGGACGAACAGGCACGGACGACACCGCATTCGAATACAGGCGACGGCCAAAGGGTTACGCGTTCACCATGGACGCTGTTGGTGCTTTGCCTTTGCGGGGCCATCGGCATCACCGGCCTTTCGGCGCTTGGTGTCTGGCAGCTGGAGCGCCGCGTCTGGAAACTCGACCTGATCGAGCGTGTCGACCAGCGTCTCAAGGCAGTACCTGTGGCCGCCCCGGCGCCTTCGGCCTGGCCAGCGATCAACGCCAGGGATGACGAGTATCGCCGCCTCGTCGTTCCAGGCCGGTTTCTCGGTGATCGCGAGACCCTGGTCCAGGCGGTCACCGATCTCGGCGGTGGCTTCTGGGTAATGGCGCCGTTCCGAGCGGATGATGGCTTCACGATTCTGGTGAACAGGGGCTTCGTGCCGACGGACAAGCGCGATCCGGCAACCCGCCTCGCAGGCAAGCCCTCGGGCGATCACACCGGAATTCACGGCCTGCTGCGCATCAGCGAACCGAAAGGCGGCTTCCTGCGTACCAACGATCCGGCCGCCAACCGCTGGTATTCGCGCGATGTGCAGGCGATCGCCACGACGCAAGGCCTCGGGCAGGTCGCTCCTTATTTCATCGATGCCGATGCCACGCCCAATCCGGGAGGGTGGCCGGTCGGCGGCTTGACGGTGGTTTCGTTCCACAACAACCATCTGGCCTATGCCCTGACATGGTTCGGGCTGGCCTTGATGGTGCTGAGCGCGGTCGCCTATCTGTTGCGGCAGGCTGTGAAAGACAGGCACGGTGGGGGCTGACCACTGGCCGTGGCAAAGCCGAAATTTGCGCACAGAAGCGCTCATGCCGACGCGGACGATGGCGTGGTGGCGCTGTTAATGCCGGCTGGTCATTTTCCCACGCGCATCAATGGGTTCCGCATCAAACCCCGTCCACATCACAGGAGCGTGCAGAGCAGGCTTCCCGGCACCCCCGTCTAGGGCTGGATCACCCAGCTAAAACCGCTGGCGAAACGTGACCGATTTGCGTATCACTCCGCCGCCATTGGAGCCGTATCGATGTTTGAAGCCCTGCAGCCCGCCCCCGCCGACAAGATCCTGGCCCTGATCGGCCTTTATCGCGCCGATCCGCGCCCCGACAAGGTCGACCTCGGCGTCGGCGTCTACAAGGATCGCGACGGCAAGACGCCGGTCATGCGCGCCGTGCGCGAAGCCGAAAAGCGGCTATTGGAGGGTCAGGACACCAAGACCTATCTCGGCCTTGCCGGCGATACCGGCTTCAACACAGTGATGGCCAAGCTCGCCTTCGGTCCAGGCGCCGACATGACGCGCATCCGCGCCGCACAGGCGCCCGGCGGTTCCGGCGCGCTGCGGCTGGTGGCGGAACTGCTGAAGCGGACGCGCTCGGATGCAACCATCTGGCTATCGGATCCGACCTGGCCGAACCACATGCCGGTGATGCGCGCCGCCGGCCTGCAGATCCGTGAATATCCCTATTTCGATGCGGCCTCGGGCGCCGTTCGTTTCGACGACATGCTGGCCGCGTTGCGGACGGCAAAGAGCGGCGACGTCGTGTTGCTGCATGGCTGCTGCCACAACCCGACCGGCGCCAATCTGGATGCGGCACAGTGGGCAGCCGTTACCGATCTGGTCGTCGAGCGCGAGCTGCTGCCGTTTGTCGACATCGCCTATCAGGGCTTTGGCGATGGCCTTGAGGCCGATGCCCTCGGCTTGCGCCTGCTGGCCGCGAAGGTTCCGGAAATGGTCGTCGCCTCAAGCTGCTCGAAGAATTTCGCCGTCTACCGCGACCGCGTCGGCGCGGCGATGATCCTGGCCAGGGACGGCGCACAGGCGGACGTGGCGATGAGCCAGATGCTGTCGGCGGCGCGCGCCATGTATTCGATGCCGCCGGACCATGGTGCGGCCGCGGTGCGCATCGTGCTCGAAGACACCGCCTTGCGCGCCGACTGGGAAGCCGAGCTCGAAGAGATGCGGCTGCGCATGCTCAGGCTTCGGGTCCAGTTCGCCGAGGCGCTGCGCCGGCAGTCCAATTCCGACCGTTTCGATTTCGTCGCCAGCCATCGCGGCATGTTTTCTCGCCTTGGCCTCACCGAAGCGCAGGTCGAGCGGTTGCGCGCCGAGCACGGCATCTACATGGTCGGCGACAGCCGCATCAACGTCGCCGGCCTACCCGAGGACGGCATGGACGAACTCGCCAAGGCGATCGTTTCGGTTCTTGATTGACGCGGCTCATCTGTGGACAAGGCTCCCGCGCCGGCTGACAGCGTTGGCCGCGCGGCCGGTCGCGGGATAGCATCCGATAGACTGTTTTGACGCAATTCCGGACAGAAAACCGTTTCACACTTTTCCTGGAATAGCTCTAGATGACGCCATCGAAAGACATTTCGCGCCTGATCGAGATCATGGCGGCGCTGCGGGCGCCGAAGACTGGCTGCCCCTGGGACATCGAACAGGATTTCTCGACCATTGCGCCCTATACGATCGAGGAAGCCTATGAGGTGGCGGACGCCATCGCGCGCGGCGACCTCGACGATCTGCGCGACGAGCTCGGCGATCTTCTGCTGCAGGTCGTCTACCACGCGCAAATGGCCGAGGAAGCCGGTGAATTCGCCTTCTCTGACGTGGTGCAAGCCATCACGACGAAGATGATCCGCCGCCATCCGCATGTCTTCGGTGACGAGAAAGCCCGCAGCGCCGGCATGGCCAAGGGCATGTGGGAAAAGATCAAGGCCGAAGAGAAGGCTGAGAAGCGAAGCGCTCGCCTCGCCCGCGGTCTCGATCCCGAAGACAACGGCAAGGGGTTTTTGGACAGCGTGCCGGTCGCCCTGCCCGCGCTGACCCGGGCACTGAAACTTCAGGAGAAAGCCGCCCGCGTCGGCTTCGACTGGAGCGAGGCAGCGCCCATCCTCGACAAGATCGAGGAAGAGATCGGCGAGTTGCGCGAGGCACTGGCCAAAGGCGACACCGCCTCGATCAAAGACGAGTTCGGCGACATGCTGTTTGCCGTCGTCAATCTCGGCCGTCATCTCAAGCTCGATTCCGAAGCAGCGCTGAGCGGCACCAACGAAAAATTCCGCTCGCGTTTCCATTATGTCGAACAGGCACTGGGAAAAGCCGGCAACACGCTGGACAAGGCTGATCTGGCCGAGATGGAAGCGCTCTGGCAGGAAGCAAAGACCGCGAAGTAAGTTACATTAGCCGTTGTTTTTACGACGCAATCTGCTTTCGATCTCTTCGCGGGCGCTTTGCGTGGCCTTGAGCGAGATGGTGGCGCTGCCGTCATCATTGTCGCTTCGCGAAACGACATCGCCATTGCGGTAAAGCCAGTCGACAAGGCCGAACTGTGCCGGCTCGATCGTCACGGTGAGGTCTTCGAGTTCGCCCGCCATCCGCGTTTCGATGATCGCCTTCAGCGCATCGATGCCCTCGCCGGTCACCGCCGACACCGCGATCGGCGGCGCCTTGTTGGCATCGGCGCCGTCGGCAAGCAGCCGGGTCCGGTTGCCTTCGTCGAGCCGGTCGATCTTGTTCCACACTTCGATCACCCGCTTGGCGTCGCCGGCGTCAACACCGAGGTCGGCCAGGATACGCTCGACATCTTCGGCCTGGGCGGCCGTGTCCGGATCCGAAATGTCGCGCAGATGAAGCACGAGATCGGCCTCGACTACCTCTTCCAGGGTGGCGCGGAAAGCCGCGATCAGATGCGTCGGCAGGTCCGAGATGAAACCGACAGTGTCGGAGAGGATGATCGGCGTGCCATGTGGCAGGCGCACGCGGCGCAGCGTCGGATCGAGCGTAGCGAACAGCATGTCCTGCGCCAGCACGTCTGCTCCGGTCAGCCGGTTGAACAGCGTCGACTTGCCGGCGTTGGTATAGCCGACGATCGCCACCACCGGGAACGGCACCTTCCTGCGCTTGGCGCGGTGCAGGTCGCGCGTGCGCCGCACCGTTTCCAGCTCCTGCTTCAGCTTGATGATCTTTTCCTGCAACTGCCGCCGGTCGGATTCGATCTGCGTTTCGCCGGGGCCCCCGAGAAAGCCGGCGCCACCGCGCTGGCGCTCCAGATGGGTCCAACTGCGCACGAGGCGGCCCTTCTGGTAGTTGAGATGGGCGAGCTCGACCTGCAGCGTGCCTTCCTTGGTGCGCGCGCGCTCGCCGAAGATCTCGAGGATCAGCCCGGTGCGGTCCAGCACCTTGGCGTTCAGCTCCTTCTCCAGATTGCGTTGCTGCACCGGGGTCAGCGGATGGTCGACGACGACCACCTCCGCGTGTCCCTCTTTGACGATTTCGGCGAATTCGGCGACCTTGCCGCTGCCGAGCAACGTCGCCGGGCGCGGATCGTTGATGGTAACCACCGCAGTGTGGACCAGGTCGAGGTTGATGGCGCGGGCAAGGCCAACTGCCTCGTCATGACGAGCATCAGCCGAACGCATCAACCGAGGACGGTTGGTCTCGTCGTCGTTGCGCTGGTGGCGGGTAAGGACGGGCACAATGACAACGGCCCGGGTCGGGCCCTTGGCTTCCGTCCCGGGATGATGTGTTGGTTTTCCGCGAACGGTGGCGTCCGCGTCTTTCTCACGTGCCAATCAGGCGCCCTGGCTTTCCTCGCCATCGAACATCTGAACCGGCTGGCTCGGCATGATCGTGGAAATGGCGTGCTTGTAGACGAGCTGGGAGTGACCGTCGCGGCGCAGCAGGACACAGAAATTGTCGAACGAAGTGACCACGCCGGTCAGCTTCACGCCGTTGATGAGGAAGATGGTGAGCGGGTTCTTGCTCTTGCGAACTGAATTCAGGAACAGGTCCTGAAGGTTTTGCGATCGTTCCGCCATTGTTCTTGTCTTTCGCCGATCCCCTTCGGTTTGCAAGCCAATGCGCCAAATTAACGGGCGCATGTCAAGCTCGCAAACACCGTCTTGTCGTCAGTAACGACAAGCAGAACGAGATATATTGATGTTCATTCCACCTGTGCGGTTATCAGGCTGGACTTTTTTCCGCAATGTCAAAAAAGGCCTGCCGCAAGGAAAGTGTTATTGAGCCGGGGTGCCCGTTGGCGACCGTATCGCCGTCGATGCTCACCACCGGCATGGCGATTGTCGTTGCGGAGCTGATGAACGCCTCGCGTGCCGCCTTGGCCTCGGCGACGGAAAAGCCGCGCTCCTCGATCTTCAGGCCAAGCTTGGCCGCCACTTCGAACATGGTCGTGCGGGTGATGCCGCGCAAGATGCCGTGCTCGGCCGGCCTGGTGACCAGGACGCCGTCCCGGGTGACGATCCAGGCATTGGACGAGCCGCCTTCTTTTACGTTGCCTTCATCGTCGACGAACCAGGCTTCCTGCGCACCGGCTTCCTTGGCCTTCTGCTTGGCCAATACATTGGGCAGCAGCCCGACGGTCTTGATGTCGACGCGGTCCCAGCGGTTCTCCGGCACGGTGATGACCGCGATGCCGGTCTCGGCTCGCTTCGCTCCAGCCGCTGCGTCGGCCTTCCTGGCGGTGACTACCAGGGCCGGCTTCGTGTCGGCGGAAGGGAAGGCGAAGTCGCGGCTGGCCACGCCGCGCGTCACCTGCACGTAGACCAGGCCATTGGCGACCTGGTTGCGATTGACCACCTCGCGCAGAATGAGTGGCAGCACGCGGGAGGTGACCGGCCAGGCGATCGACAATTCGGTCAGCGAGCGGTTCAGCCGGGACAGATGGCGCGGCATGTCGACGATGAAACCACGCGCCACCTCGCAGACCTCATAGACACCGTCGGCGAACTGATAGCCACGGTCCTCGATATGGACGGCGGCATCGGCGTGCGTGACATAGCGCCCGTTGACATAGGCAATGCGCGGCATGGGCAACCTCTAGATATTCTCGGGGCTTTCTTATGCGATTCCACCGCCGCCGTAACCGGCAAATGCTCGGCCCGGGCGCGGCGGCTGGATATGTCGCGCTCAGACGCCCAGCGACTTCAGCTTGCGATGCAGAGCGGAGCGCTCCATGCCGATGAACTCGGCGGTCTTCGAGATGTTGCCGCCGAACCGGTTGATCTGGGCGATCAGGTAATCCTTCTCGAACTGCTCACGCGCTTCGCGCAACGGCAGCGCCATGATGTGCTGGTCGGATTGATTCGGCGTGCGCGGCATGACATCGCCGATCTCGGCCGGCAACAGGTCGGCGGTGATCGGCGCATCGACGTCGTCGCCGCGCGCAAGGATCATCAGGCGCTCGACATTGTTGCGCAGCTGGCGAACGTTGCCCGGCCAGTTGTGCGCCTGCAGCACGGCCAGCGCGTCGTCGCCGATGCGGCGCGGCTTGATGCCGGCCTGGCGGGCGATCTGCTTCATGAAATTATCGACGAGGTAGGGAATATCCTCGCGCCGCTCGGCCAATCCCGGCACGATGACCGGAACCACCGCGAGGCGATGGTAAAGATCCTCGCGAAAACGCCCGTCGGCAATCATCGCTTCGAGGTTCTGCGAGGTCGAGGAGATGATGCGGACATCGACCTTGACCCGCTTGGTTCCCCCTACCCGCTCGAACTGCTGCTCGACCAGCACGCGCAGGATCTTGTTCTGCGTCTCGCGCGGCATGTCGGCCACCTCGTCGATGTAGAGGATACCGCGATGGGCCTCCTCCAGCGCCCCGACCTTGCGCTCGACGCCATTCGATTCGGTGCCGAACAGCTCGATCTCCATGCGCTCGGGCGTGATGTTGGCGGCGCTCAGCGTCACGAAAGGTGCGCTCTTGCGCGCCGACAGCGTGTGGATGGCGCGCGCGGCCAGTTCCTTGCCCGAGCCAGACGGTCCGATGATCATCACGCGGCTGTTGGTCGGCGCGACGCGTTCGATCGTCTGGCGCAACTGGCTCATCGCCGACGACATGCCGATCAGATCGAAGGTTTCGCCGCTGCGCAGCTTGAGGTCGGAAACCTCGCGCCGCAATTTCGAGGTCTCCAGCGCACGCTCGGCAATAAGGATCAGCCTGTCGGCCTTGAACGGCTTTTCGATGAAGTCATAGGCGCCGCGACGGATGGCGGAGACCGCCGTTTCGATGTTGCCGTGGCCGGAAATCATCACCACCGGCAAGGTCGGATGCATGGTCTTGATCTCGTCGAGCAGCGCCAGCCCGTCCAGGCGCGAGCCCTGCAGCCAGATATCGAGGAAAATCAGCCGCGGCGCGCGATCAGCTATAGCAGCGAGCGCGCTGTCGGCATCGAATGCCGTGCGGGTTTCGTGACCTTCGTCGCTCAGTATGCCCGCGACGAGTTCACGGATGTCTTCCTCGTCATCGACGATGAGAATATCAGACGCCATTACCGACCTTTTCAGTTTCTCTTTCGTTTTCCGCCCTGCTTTCGCCGCGCGGAGCCGTTGCGGCCGCAGGCGGCAGGATGATGCTGATCATCGCGCCGCGCCCATCGTGGAAGTCCGCTGGAGCATCGTGTAGTTCCAGCCTGCCGCCATGGTCCTCCACGATCTTCTTGACGATAGCGAGGCCAAGTCCGGTGCCCTTCTCGCGTGTGGTCATGTAGGGCTCGAGCAGCCGTTGGCGATTCTCGCGCGGCAGGCCTTTGCCATTGTCGATGACGTCGATTCGAATCGCACCATTCTGGCGCCCGGCTTGAATCCGGATTATGCCGTGCGAACCGTCCTTCTGTTCCAATCCGTCGATGGCCTCGGCGGCGTTCTTGATCACATTGCCGAAAGCCTGCGCCATCAAGCGGCTGTCGAAAGTGCCCTTTAGCGGCTCCGTGCCGAAAATCCGCTCGAAAGTGATGTCGGCGCGGCTGACCTCGACCAGGAACGAGGCCTCACGCAGCGATTCGCGCAGATCTATCGCCTTCATCTCGGGCTTTGGCATGCGCGCGAACGCCGAGAATTCGTCCACCATACGGCCGATATCCTCAACCTGACGGATGATGGTGTCGGTGCATTGGTCGAAAACCTCGCGGTCCTCGGTAATCACCTTGCCGTAACGGCGCTTGATACGTTCGGCCGAGAGCTGGATCGGCGTCAGCGGGTTCTTGATCTCGTGGGCGATACGCCGCGCCACGTCCGCCCAGGCCGACGAGCGCTGCGCCTGAACCAGGTCGGTGATGTCGTCGACCGTCACCACATAGGATTTTTCCTCCGAGCCGTCGTCGCCGGCCTCGATCGTGATCTGCACGTTGAAGGTCCGCTCGGCACCGGCGCGGTAAAAGGTCACCTGCTCACGATAGACGGGTTTGCCGGACTTGCGGCCGATCTCGAAGACGCGGCCGACATGCGGCAGCACGGCGGAAAGATTCTGCCCAAGGGCTGCGCTGGCCGAAATCGCCAGCATCGCCTCGGCCGAGCGGTTGACGATGGTGACGATGCCGTAGGGATCGACGCCGATGACGCCGGCGGTAACGCCGGCAAGCACGGCTTCCGAGAAGCGGCGCCTCTCATCGATCAGGTCCTTGGCGGACAGGATCTCATTGCGCTGCGATTTCAGTTCGAGAAGCATCTTGTTGAACGTATCGCCGAGCGACGCGACATCGCCGTCCGAAGGCCTGACGGGAACCGCGACGTCGAGATTGCCGGTCGCGACCTCGTCGGCGGCGCCGATGAGCTGGCGAATGGGCCGCACCAGACGGTCGGCGACCGCAATGCCGGTCCAGATCGCGGACAGGATAATGATGAGCGTCAACGACAGATAGGGCAGCGCGAAGGCCACCTGAGAGGTACGGCGGTTATCTTCCAGCCCCCGATATTCGTCGGTGTTGGACCTGACGATCTGCCTTGCCTTGATCACTTCGGGGTCGACGAGCCGAATGGTGTAGAGGTAGAGTCCTTCGATCTCCCGCAGCTTGACGATGGCACCCATGATGTTGCGCGTTTTCGGTTCGATCAGCACCGGCTTGCCGTCGGTAGCGCTGGCCACCGCGCCTTCCGGCGGCTCGGGCATGGCGAAATCCGTATCGGTCTTGGCGCTCATGACGAAAGAGCCGTCCGGCTTGATCAGCGCCGCATGGGCCAGCGAACGGCCCACAGCTTCCTTGTTCATCAGGTCGAGAAAGCCGGTACGATCAAGGCCGTAGAGCGTGCGCGACGCATCGAGATCATAGGCCATGGACAGCGTCGTGCCCTGGAGGTTGCGGGCATTTTCCTGGACATAGGCGTCGGCGATCGACAGCGATGAATTGACGATCGTCTTGGTGCGGATCTCGAACCAGCGGTCGAGGCCGATGTCGAGCGTGATCGACGCGATGATGGCCACCATGATGGCTGGAATGGCAGCAACCAGGGCGAACATGGCGACAATGCGCACATGCAGCCGCGAAGCGGCCTTGCCATGCCGGCGCGCCATCAGGATGCGGTGCACCTCACGCCCGACCAGCGCGATAAGAAACAGGACGAAAGCCGTGTTGAGGGCAATCAACGCCAGCGTAGTCGACTCGTTCGGTGTGATCGGCGTGGCGCCAACGAGGATGGCGAACGAGATCGCCGCCGTCATCAGCGCGCCGACGACCGCGATCACGCCTGGCAGCGCAAGCAGCCGGCGCCCGTCACGAGCGCCGGGTTCGCTGAAAAGCGGTTGGTTTGTTGTCGGTGCCTGCGGAGCCATGTCGCCGTCTAGAGCCATGATTGCGTCGGATGTATGCAACGCATTGTGGCGATTATGCAACAAGTGTGACCGAGACGGAAATCTTTCGCGAGCCGATCCCCTGAAAAGAGCGCGGGCTCAGATCAAGGCTCAGCCCTGCCGCGATGATTTGTAGACGTTGACGCCGAGCTCGCGAATCTTCTTGCGCAGCGTGTTGCGGTTCAAGCCCAGCAGTTCCGCAGCCTTGATCTGGTTGCCACGCGTTGCCGTCATCGAGGCCAGGACAAGCGGAAACTCGACCTCGGACAGGATGCGCTGATAGAGCCCGGCAGGAGGCAAGTCGCCGGCAAACGACGCGAAATAGCGCTGCAGGAAATGCTCGACCGCCTGGCCAATCGACAAATCGTCGGGAATGAGGTTACCGCCTCCCGGCACTACGGGGCGCTCGCCGGTCTTCAGCTCGGCCTCGATGATCTCGGCGGAAATTTCGTCCTGCGAATAGAGCGCGGCAAGCCTGCGAACCAGGTTTTCCAGTTCGCGAACATTGCCTGGCCACGGATAGCGCTTCATCAACTCGATGCCGCCGGAAGAAATGCGCTTGGTCTGTAGGCCTTCCATTTCGCCGAGCTTGAAGAAGTGGCGGACGAGGTCCGGCACGTCCTCGGAGCGCTCGCGCAGCGCTGGCAGCCGGAGCGGCACGACATTGAGGCGATAGAAAAGATCCTCGCGGAAAAGCCCCTGGTTGATCAGCGTGCGCAGATCCTTGTTGGTGGCGGCGACGATGCGCACGTCGGTCTTGATCGGCGTGCGTCCGCCAACCGTCGTGTATTCGCCCTGTTGGAGCACGCGCAGCAGCCGCGTCTGCGCCTCCATCGGCATGTCGCCGATTTCGTCGAGGAACAGCGTGCCGCCTTCAGCCTGCTCGAAGCGCCCGGTCGAGCGATTCTGTGCGCCGGTGAAGGCACCCTTCTCGTGACCGAACAGTTCCGATTCGATCAGGTCGCGCGGGATCGCCGCCATATTGATGGCGACGAAGGGGCCGCCGCGGCGGCGGCCATATTCATGCAGCGCGCGCGCCACCAGCTCCTTGCCGGTACCGGATTCGCCCGAGATCATCACCGTCAGGTCGGTCTGCATCATGCGCGCCAGCATGCGGTAGATGTCCTGCATGGCGGCCGAGCGGCCGACCAGCGGCATTGCATCGGGCTGCTCTTCCGGCCGCGCGTCGATCTTCGGCCGACGCGGCTCGGAAAGCGCGCGGTTGACGATGTTGAGCAGTTCGGTCAGGTCGAACGGCTTAGGCAGATATTCATAGGCGCCGGTTTCGGAGGCGCGGATCGCCGTCATGAAGGTGTTCTGAGCGCTCATGACGATGACCGGCAGCTCCGGCCTCGCCTTCTTGATGCGCGGCAGCATGTCGAAGGCGTTCTCGTCCGGCATGACCACATCGGTGATGACAAGGTCGCCCTCGCCCGCCGCCACCCAGCGCCACAAAGTCGAAGCATTGGAGGTGACGCGCACCTCGTGGCCGGCGCGCGAAAGCGCCTGGTTGAGGACGGTACGGATCGCCGCGTCGTCGTCGGCGACGAGAATATTGCCGCGAACGGTCATTTGCGGTCTCCTTCACCGTCATCATCGGCGCCGTTTGGCGCTTCTTTCCAGGCCGGCATCAGGATGCGGAATGTGGTGCCGCGCGGCGTCGATTCGCATTCGATGATGCCGCCATGCTCGCCGACGATCTTGGCGACCAGCGCAAGACCCAACCCGGAGCCGTTCGGCTTGGTGGTGATGAACGGGTCGAACAGGATCGGCAAGATGTCTTCCGAAACGCCGGAGCCGTTGTCGCGCACACAGAATTCCAGCGGCAGCGACACGCGGTCCTGCGTGCCCGGAACGGAAACACGGATGCCTGGCCGGAAGGCGGTCGACAGCACGATCTCGCCCTGCGGGTCGCTGCCGATCGCCTCGGCGGCGTTCTTGACCAGGTTGAGGAACACCTGGATCAACTGGTCGCGGTTGGCAAACACCGGAGGCAACGAAGGATCATAATCCTCCAATATCTTGATTCTCTTGGCAAAACCGTTCTTGGCAATCGCCTTCACATGGTCGAGAACGACATGGATGTTGACGGGGTAGCGGTCGATCGGCCGCTCGTCGGAAAATACCTCCATGCGATCGACCAGCGACACGATGCGGTCGGTCTCGTCGGTGATCAGCCGCGTCAGCGCGCGGTCTTCGTCGGAAGCCGACAGTTCGAGCAACTGGGCAGCGCCGCGGATGCCTGAGAGCGGGTTCTTGATCTCATGGGCAAGCATCGCCGCCAGACCGGTGACCGAACGTGCCGCGCCCCGATGCGTCATCTGCCGGTCAATCTTGTCGGCCATCGACCGTTCCTGGAACATAACCACCACCGAGCCCGGAAATTCCGGTACCGGCGCGACATAGAGATCGACGACCTTCTCGATGCCGAGCCGCGGCGACGACACGTCGACGCGGTACTCGTTGACCGGAGCCCGGCGCTCGCGCACCTGGTCGACCAGTGTCAGCAGCGGGCTGCCGAAGGGAATGAGTTTTGACAGCGTGTTGCGGGCGAGCATGGTCGCGCTCGAGCGAAAAAAGTCTTCCGCATCGGCGTTGGCGAAGGTGATGAACCCCTCCTCGCTGATCATGATCACCGGGCGGCGGATGGTGTTGAGCACGATTTGGGCGGCATCCGCCATTTCGGCGCCCTGGCCGGCGGCGGCGTTCATGCGGCGCTCCGCAGGTTCAAGGGTTGCGGATCGCGCGAAAACACATCGCGCAGCAAGGCAATAACGCGCGCGGGCTCGAATGCGGTCAGTATAGCCTTTCGGCTGTCGTCGGCGACGCCGCCGGCATGCCGATCAAGATACCAGCCAAGATGCTTGCGCGCCTGGCGCAGGCCGCTTTCGGCGCCGTAGAGCGCCAGCATGTCCTCATAGTGGGCCACGATGTAGTCGGCGACCGCGGTCGAGTCCCGTGGCATGTTTGGCGTCGCCTCGCCGGTCGCCGCGGCCGCAATGCCGCCTGCGATCCAGGGCGCGCCATAATGGGCACGGCCGATCATCACGGCGTCGGCACCCGATTGATCGAGAATGTCGGCCGCTTCCGCCGGCGAAGAGACGTCACCATTGGCGACGACCGGGATGGACACGGCTTCCTTGACGCGGGCGATGGCGCGCCAGTCGGCCTTGCCCTGGTAGAACTGGCAGCGCGTGCGGCCGTGCACGGTCACCATGCTGACACCGGCCTGCTCGGCGCGGCGCGCGAGCATCGGCGCGTTGAGCGCGCCTTCGTCCCAGCCAAGCCGCATCTTGACCGTCACTGGCACCTCGACCGCGCCGACAACGGCGTCGATCAGCGACAGTGCGTGGTCGAGATCCAGCATCAATGCCGAACCCGCATAACCGCCGGTAACCTTCTTGGCCGGGCAGCCCATGTTGATGTCGATGATGTCGGCCCCCTCACCGGCTGCGATTCTGGCACCTTCGGCCATGTGCATCGCCTCACGGCCTGCAAGCTGAACCATATGGACGGGCAGGCCGGAGTGGCGTATGCGCAGGTTGAAACCGGCCCTGCCCTTGGCGAGCTCTCCGCTGGCAACCATTTCGGTCACGACCAGGCCTGCTCCATGCGCGTGGGCACGCTGCCGGAACGGCTCGTCCGTAATCCCCGACATTGGTGCGAGGAACACGCGATTGCGGAGTCTCACACCGCCGACATCAAGCGGCCCTGCCAATTTGGTCAAGTCAGGCAATTTGGTCAAGTTAACCATGCACAAAAACCAAGCATCTTCATTCGTTGCACATTCTCTAGCCAGAACCGGCGCAATGTGCAACGCGGAATGACGCCACATTTAGGCGCAATTGGGAAAATGCTGGCCTTCGGCTTTGGCCGCGACCAAAGCGCCGCGCGTCCCTCAGGACGCGCAAAGGACGCTTTGGAATTTCATACTTAGCGCACGATCTTTCCGAAAACCGATTACACTTTTCGGGATCGTGCGCTAGGACCAAACGGGCATGACTGACGCAAGTGAAAATCACGTTTCGGATGCGGATGGCAAGGTCGCGGTGGTGATCGTTGCGGCCGGCCGTGGTGCGCGCGCCGGACAGGCCAACGGACCGAAGCAATATCAACACATTGGCGGCTTTGCCGTCATTGCACACACGCTGGACATTTTTCTGGCCCACCCGCGGACCAGCGAGATCGTCGTCGCCATTCATGCCGATGACCACGAGCTGTTCCGGCAGGCGGCGGGCGCCAATGTAGAGCGCGTCACCGCCATCATGGGCGGGGCGACGAGGCAGGAATCCGTCCGGCTCGGCCTGCTTGCCCTTAGAGGCCACGCGCCGGCGCAGGTTCTGATCCACGATGCCGTCCGCCCGTTTGTCGATGCGGACCTGATAGATCGCACCATCGCCGCCATCGGCGAGCGCGAGGGCGCGTTGCCCGCTTTGCCCGTCGCCGACACGCTGAAGCGCGAATCGGCCTCCGGCGTGGTTGGCGAAACCGTATCGCGCAGCGGGCTTCACGCGGCGCAAACGCCACAAGGCTTTCCGTTCTGGCCCATTCTTGCTGCGCACGAGAAAGCCCATCATCTGGGAAAAGTGGATTTTACCGACGATGCCGCGATCGCCGAATGGGCGCATATTCCGGTCAAGATCGTTCCGGGCTCGCCGGACAATGTCAAACTCACCTGGGCACGGGATATTGCGATGGCGGACCAGCGGCTTTCCGGCGAACGCGTGCGCTTTCCCGATATCCGTACCGGCAATGGCTACGACGTCCACGCTTTCGAACCGGGAGACCATGTCACGCTGTGTGGCGTCGCCATAGCGCACGACAAGAAGCTGTCCGGCCATTCCGACGCCGATGTCGGTCTGCACGCCTTGACCGATGCGCTGCTGGCGACTTGCGGCGCAGGCGACATCGGCACGCATTTCCCGCCGTCCGACCCGCAGTGGAAAGGCGCTGCGTCGCGCATATTCGTCGAGCATGCGGCAAGGCTGGTGCGCGCGCGCGGCGGCCGCATCGCCAATGCCGACATCACGCTGATCTGCGAAGCGCCGCGCGTCGGGCCGCATCGCGAGGCCATGACCGCAGCCCTTTCTCAGATGCTGGCGATTACGCCGGATCGCATCTCGATCAAGGCCACAACCAATGAGAAGCTCGGCTTTGTCGGGCGCGAGGAAGGCATAGCGGCGATTGCCACCGCCAGCGTGGTGTTTCCCGGCGAGGTGCCGGAATGAGCAACAACGAGCTGGCAAATGCGCTGCTGCAAGCCTGCCAGAAGCGCGGCATCATGCTGGCAACGGCGGAAAGCTGCACCGGCGGCATGATCATCTCCGCGCTCACCGACATCGCCGGCTCGTCCACCGTGGTCGATCGCGGCTTCATCACCTATTCCAACGAAGCCAAGATGGACATGCTCGGTGTTTCCGCCGTCACGCTTGAGGCGCATGGCGCGGTTTCGCGCGAGACTGCGATCGAGATGGCAACAGGCGCGCTTGCCCGTTCGCGCGCCGGGCTGACCCTGGCGGTCACCGGGATCGCTGGGCCTGGCGGCGGTTCGGCGGGAAAACCGGTCGGCTTGGTCTGGTTCGGGGTTGCGCTGGACGGCCGACCGATTGTCGCCGAGCACCAGCTCTTTGCAGACAAAGGCCGCGATTTCATTCGTCGCGAAACGGTCCGGCAAGCGCTGGAACTGGGCCTGCAAGCACTTGGATAGGGTTATAAAACGTTGGGCGGGCGGGCCCGAAAGCTGGATTTGCGGTTACGTTTTCGATTCCGGGCTGCTTTGCCCCAAGCGTGGCTCCGTCCCAGCCAGCAGCCTCCGAATGTTGGCACGATGGCGCGCAACCACGTAGATGCTGCCCGCAATCACCAACAACCGATAGGCCAACGGTTGCTCCAGGCCACAGATGAGGGCGATCGCGGTCAACGCCGCTACCATCGAACTCAGGGAAACTATCCGAGACGTAGCCAGCGCAGCACCAAAAGCCGCCGCAGCTCCCACACCTACCGGCCAAGACAGAGCCAGCAACACGCCAAGCCCCGTCGCAGCGGATTTGCCACCTGTAAAATTCAGCCAGATCGAACGGCCATGTCCCAACAACACGGCAATTCCGGCCAGGCAAACAGCCCAAGGCACCCAGGTTTGCAGGTCAAGCGGGGTCGATGGCGTAACCAACGGCAACGTGATGAACCAGGGATAGAACCAGCGGGCAAAGACGATCGCCGCCGCGCCTTTCAGCACATCCAGCAGCAACACCACCAACGCAGGCCATTTTCCCAAGACCCGCAAGACGTTCGTTGCCCCGGTGGATTTGGAGCCATGCTCCCGGATATCGATGCCCTTGAGCAGCTTCCCCGCCAGATAACCCGTGGGCATGGAACCGAAGAGATAGGCGATCGCCAGTCCAACGGTGCTCGCTATCCAGAAAAGCATGCGCAGGGCCTCAAGACGGTTTTGCACCGTAGATGACGTCTGCTCGCTTTTCGAAGGCTTCGGCGAACATGCGGAAGGCGCGATCGAACATGGTTCCCATGACCGCGCCCAGAATACGGCTCTTGAACTCGTAGTCGATGAAGAAGCGGACGGCGCAACCGGCGCCGTCGGGTTCGAAACGCCAGACATTGCTCAAATATTTGAACGGCCCGTCGATATATTTCACGTCGATGGTGTTCTCGGCGGGCTTCAGCAGCACCTGCGTCGTGAAGGTTTCGCGGATGGCCTTGTAGCCGATGCTCATGTCGGCAAGCAGAACAGTGCGCCCGTCACGCTCCTTGCGCGAGCGAACCGTCAGCGCTTCGCAAAGCGGCAGGAATTGCGGATAGGATTCAACATCGGCGACCAAAGCGAACATCTGCTCGGGTGTATGGGATACGCGTCGGGTGGCTTCGAATTTTGGCATGGAACCAGCGAGTTAAGCTGATTTCTTGAGAATCGCTTCCCGTGCCGCGCGCAGCTTGGCAAAATCGTCGCCGGCGTGATGCGATGAACGCGTCAGCGGGCTAGATGCCACCAGCAGGAAACCCTTGGTCCGGCCGATCGTCTCAAAGGATTTGAACTCCTCCGGCGTGACGAAGCGGATCACCGGGTGGTGCTTCTTCGACGGCTGCAGGTACTGGCCGATGGTCATGAAATCGACATTGGCGGACCGCAGATCGTCCATCAGCTGCAGGATTTCATTCCGTTCCTCGCCCAGCCCCACCATGATGCCGGACTTGGTGAAGATTGACGGATCAAGCTCCTTGACCCGCTGCAACAGCCGGATCGAATGGAAATAGCGGGCGCCCGGACGAACCGTCAGATAGTTCGACGGTACGGTTTCGAGATTGTGGTTGAAGACGTCGGGCTTGGCGGCCACGACGATCTCCAGCGCGCCGTCCTTGCGCAGGAAGTCGGGCGTCAGGATTTCGATCGTCGTCGAAGGCGTCGCGGCCCGGATGGCACGAATGACTTCAGCGAAATGCTGCGCACCGCCATCGGAGAGATCGTCACGGTCCACCGAGGTGATGACCACATGGGTAAGGCCCATCTGCTTGACCGCATGCGCGACGCGGGCCGGTTCATCCGGGTCAAGCGCTGTTGGAATGCCCGTGGCGACGTTGCAGAAGGCGCAGGCGCGGGTGCAGATCTCGCCCATGATCATGAAGGTGGCGTGCTTCTTTTCCCAGCATTCGCCGATGTTAGGGCAGCCGGCCTCTTCGCAGACCGTCACCAGCTTGTGCGATTTGACGATTTCGCGCGTTTCGGCATAGCCCTTCGACACCGGCGCCTTGACGCGGATCCAGTCGGGCTTGCGCAGCACGTCCTGATCAGGCTTGTGCGCCTTTTCCGGATGCCGCAAGCGCGGGGCGTTGGCGATCGTATCGAGGACAGTGACCATCGGGAAACCTGGTTCATTCGCGACGCCAGTCAGGCGTTCGCTGTCATAACGTCATCTAAGACTTTTCAACGCAAAGAAAAAGGCCGCCACGGCGCATGCCGCAACAGCCTTTTTCGCATAGCAACTCTTCAGTGATGCTAACGGCGCACCAGACGCCCGGCCCAGATCAGCAGGCAGGCACCGATAAAGCCGGTGATCAGATAGGCAATCCAGCCGACGCCGAACGGGCCAAAATTGAGAGCCTGCAGAATGGCGTTCAGCACGACCGCGCCGACGATGCCCATGACGATGTTCATGAAGATGCCGGTGTTGCTCTTCATGAACATTTCGGCGAACCAGCCTGCCAGGCCGCCGATGATGATGGCTGCTATCCAGCCGACGCCATTCAGGTGCATATGCCTTCTCCTTGTGGGATACGTGAAAACGCATTCGCAAACGAAGTACCTTGCCGCCGGGTTCCATCTGTAGCAGCGCTTTCAATCTATCAGGCGTTGAGCGCGCGGCCATAGGCGTCGAGCACGCTTTCCTTCATCATCTCCGACAGCGTCGGGTGCGGGAAGATGGTGTGCATCAGCTCTTCCTCGGTCGTCTCCAGGTTCATCGCCACGACAAAACCCTGGATCAGTTCGGTCACTTCGGCACCGACCATGTGGGCGCCGAGCAATTGACCGGTCTTCTTGTCGAAGATGGTCTTGATGAAACCCTGATCCTCACCGAGCGCAATCGCCTTGCCATTGGCGGCGAACTGGAAGCGCCCGACCCGGATGTCCTTGCCCTCGGCCTTGGCCTTGGCTTCCGTCAGCCCAACCGAGGCGACCTGCGGATTGCAGTAGGTGCAGCCCGGAATCTTCAGCTTGTCGGTGGCATGCCCGCCAGGAAAATCTGCGATCTTCTCGATGCACACGACCCCCTCATGTTCGGCCTTGTGAGCGAGCATCGGCGGGCCGGCGACATCGCCGATGGCGTAGATGCCCGGCACGTTGGTCTTGCCGTAACCATCGATGACGACGCAGCCACGCTCCGTCTTCACGCCAAGCGCCTCGAGTCCGAGGCCCTCGATGTTGCCCTGGACGCCGACGGCCGAGATCATCCGATCGGCGGTGATCTTCTCGACCTTGCCGTCCTTCATCTCGACATGCGCGGTGACCGAGTTGGCACCCTTCTCGACCTTGGTCACCTTGGCTTCGAGGATGATCTTCATGCCTTGCTTCTCGAACTGCTTCTGCGCGAATTTCGAGACTTCGGCATCCTCGACCGGCATCACCGCAGGCAGCAGCTCGACCACCGTCACTTCGGCGCCCATGGTGCGGTAGAAGGAGGCGAATTCGATGCCGATGGCGCCCGACCCCATGACCAGCAGCGACTTCGGCATCTCCTTCGGCACCATGGCTTCAAAATAAGTCCAGATCAGCTTGCCGTCCGGCTCGATACCGGGCAGTGCGCGCGGCCGGGCGCCGGTCGCCAGGATGATGTGCTTGGCGGTATAGGTGCCTTCGCCTTTGACGCCTTTCGGCACTGGCGGCTGCGGCTCCATCGGCTTCTTGGCCGTCTTCGACACGACGATCTCGCCCGGCTTCGAAAGCTTGGCCTCGCCCCAGATGACGTCGACCTTGTTCTTCTTCATGAGGAAGGCAACGCCGCCATTGAGCCGCAGCGACACCTTGCGCGAGCGGTCGACCACGGCTGACGCATCGACGCTGACCTTGCCGTCGAGCTTCAGCCCGTAATCCTTCAGGTGGTCCGAATAGTGCATGATCTCGGCCGAGCGCAGCAGCGCCTTGGTCGGGATGCAGCCCCAGTTGAGGCAGATACCGCCGAGATGCTCGCGCTCGACGATCGCCGTCTTGAAGCCGAGTTGCGCGGAACGCACCGCGGTGACATAGCCGCCAGGGCCGGAGCCGATGATGATGACGTCGTAGTTCTCAGCCACGGTTTTTCTCCTTCACAATTCCAGCATGACGCGCACGACGGGTGCCAGCGCCTTGCCGATGTTTCGCGTGTTTTCGGCATCGAGATGGACGCCGTCGAGCGGGGTGGTTTGCGCCACGCTGCCGGCGTCGAAGAAGCCGCAGCCGGCCTCATCGGCAAGAGCGGCATAGAGCGGCGCCAACCGCGTCGAAGCCTCGTCACCGCCGGCGAACATCTCCTTGAATTCGGNAGAGCGGCATAGAGCGGCGCCAACCGCGTCGAAGCCTCGTCACCGCCGGCGAACATCTCCTTGAATTCGGCATTGTCTGTACGGCTGACCACAGGCGGCGAAACGATCAGGATCTGCGGCGCCGGCCAGTCGAACGGATAGTCGTGACCGCGCACGATGTCGATCAGCCGCTGGATGCCCTGCTTGGCCGCGACGGGATTGCCGTGGATCCACGGCTTCATGTCGTTGGCGCCGAGCATGATGACAATCAGGTCGATCGGCGCATGGGTCGTCAGGACGGTTGGTAGCAGTTTTGCACCGTTGCGGTCCGCACCGGCCAGATGATCGTCGAAGGCCGTGGTGCGGCCGTTGAGGCCATCGGCAATCACTTGCACGTCGGCGCCTAACGCTGCCTGCAGCACGCTCGGCCAGCGGTCTTCCAGCGCATGGCGGCCACCTTCGGCATTGTAGCCCCAGGTCAGCGAGTCGCCGTAACAAAGAACCGTCTTCATGCGCCCACCTGTGCGTTAATCGAGCCGCGCCTCAACCGCCAGCGCACGAACAGCCAGTGAACCAGCACAGTGGCCAGGTTCGGCAAAACCAGGCCGGCGACGATCGGCAGGTCACCTTCCCACTGGCGCTTATCGACCGGCTGAGAGAACGTCCAACCGATCAGGCCGAGCCCGATCAGCACGAACAGGACAATTGCGCAGAGGCCCAGCCAGTTGATGATCGACGGTGCGTTCGAAAAAAGCTGCGCGATGAAAAACACGATCGTCGCGACAATGGTGACAAGCACCGACGTCATGAACACCAGAATGTATTCTTCCTGCGCATGGGTTGCGACCGCCAGCTGTTGAGCAACCAAGCCGCCTGCCAATCCTGACAGGAAAAACGCCATAAGGGAGGTGAAGAAGATCCGCACCGCCCTCTCCGTCCTAAACCAGCATGCTCATCGGGTTCTCGATCAGGCGCTTGAAGGCGACCAGCAGTTCGGCACCCAGCGCGCCGTCGACGGCGCGATGGTCGGTCGACAGCGTCACCGACATCACGGTGGCGATTTTGATCTCGCCGTTCTTGACCACCGCCCGCTCCTCACCCGCACCGACGGCAAGGATCGTCGCATGCGGCGGGTTGATGACGGCGGCAAAGTCCTTGATGCCGAACATGCCGAGGTTGGACACCGCCGTGGNCCGCCCGGGATCGACACGGCGACGCCGACATCGGCATGCTTGTGCTTGACCATGGCGCTTTCGGTCCATGAGGCATTGGCATCCGGCACCGCCTTCAGCGCCATCGCCATCGCCTTGATGACCATGTCGTTGACCGACAGCTTGTAGGCGGGCGCATCGCCTTTGTCGGTCTTCTTTACCGGGGCTGCGGCGTTAATCTGCGTGCGCAATGCGAGGAGTGCATCGAGCTCGCAGTCGAGCGTCAGGTAGAAATGCGGGATGGTGGTCTTGGCCTCGACCAGGCGGCGCGCAATGGTCTTGCGCATATTGTCATGCGGGACGAGATCGTAGGAGCCAGCCTCGAACAGCTTCAGCACCTGATCGTCGGACATCGCCTTCACAGCAGGAGCAGTTGCCGGAGCCCCGGCGGGTGCTGCCTTGGCGGCAGGCTTGGCGCCGCCACCGGCAATCGCGGCGTCGATATCTGCCTTGACGACGCGGCCATGCGGGCCGGTGCCGGTCACGGCAGACACATCGACGCCGGCTTCCCTGGCGATGCGACGTGCGAGCGGCGAGGCGAAGGTGCGCTCGCCGGCCGCATGACCATTGGCAACTGGAGCCGCCTCTGCCTTGGGTGCGGTCGCGACCGGTTCCGCCTTTGATGCTTCCGCCTTTGATGCTTCCGCCTTTGGTGCGTCAGCCTTGGGCTCCTCCGCTTTCGGCGCCTCGGCTTTCGCTGGTGCGGCACCGCCACCGCTTTTCGCGACGGCGCCTGCATCCTCGCCCTCTCCGGCGAGCACGGCGATCAGCGCATTGACCTTGACGCCCTCGGTGCCGGCGGGAACGACGAGCTTTGCAACCGTGCCCTCATCGACAGCTTCGACTTCCATCGTCGCCTTGTCGGTCTCGATCTCGGCAATGACATCGCCCGGCGAAACCTTGTCGCCTTCCTTGACGAGCCACTTGGACAGATTGCCCTCTTCCATCGTGGGCGACAGGGCCGGCATGGTGATGTTGATTGGCATTTTGTCCTCCCGCCCGGTTCAGCGATACGTGACGGCTTTGACCGCCTCGATGACTTCGCCGACATTCGGCAACGCCAGCTTCTCGAGGTTGGCCGCATAAGGCATCGGCACATCCTTGCCGGCGATGGTGATGACCGGCGCGTCCAGAAAGTCGAAGGCGCGCTGCGACACCTGGTTGGCGATATGGTCGCCGACCGAGTTCTGCGGATAACCTTCCTCCACCACCACCAGGCGGTTGGTCTTCTTGACCGAGGCGATGATGGTGTCGAGATCGAGCGGCCGGATCGTGCGCAAGTCGATGATCTCGGCATCGATGCCAAGGCCACGCAGTTCCGCTTCAGCCTTGACCGCATAGGTCATGCCGATGCCGAAGGAGACGATGGTGACATCCTTGCCTGATTTATGGATGCGCGCCTTGCCGATCGGCAACACGAAATCGTCCAGCTTCGGCACGTCGAAGGACTGACCGTAAAGGATTTCATTCTCGAGGAAGATGATTGGGTTCGGATCGCGGATCGCTGCCTTCAGCAAGCCCTTGGCGTCAGCGGCGGTGTAGGGCATCACCACTTTCAGGCCCGGAATGTGGCTGTACCAGGCGGCATAGCACTGCGAGTGCTGGGCAGCGACGCGTGCGGCGGCACCGTTCGGTCCACGGAACACGATCGGCGCGCCCATCTGGCCGCCGGACATATAGAGCGTCTTGGCGGCCGAGTTGATGATCTGGTCGATCGCCTGCATGGCGAAGTTGAAGGTCATGAACTCGACGATCGGCTTCAGGCCGGCCATCGCCGCACCCACGCCAACGCCGGCAAAGCCATGCTCGGTGATCGGCGTATCGACGACGCGCCGCGGCCCGAATTCCTGCAGCAGGCCCTGCGTGATCTTGTAGGCGCCCTGGTATTCGGCAACCTCCTCGCCCATGACGAAGACATCGCCGTCGCGGCGCATTTCCTCGGCCATCGCATCGCGCAGCGCTTCGCGCACCGTGGTGGAGACCATCTCCGTGCCGGCCGGAATGTCCGGATCGGCGGCGATCTCCGTCTTCGGGGCGGCAGCCACCGGTGCGGCGGCCGGCTTTGTGGCCTCCGCCTTGTCCTCTGCTGCGGCCGGAGCCTCTGCCTTTGCAGGTGCTTCCGCCTTGGCGGGCGCCGCAGACTTGCCGATATCCCCGGCACTTTCGCCGTCCTGCAGCAGCACGGCGATCGGTGTGTTGACCTTGACGCCTTCGGTACCGGCGGCGATCAGGATCTTGCCCAGCGTGCCTTCGTCAACAGCTTCGACTTCCATCGTCGCCTTGTCGGTCTCGATCTCGGCGATAACGTCGCCGGCGACGACCTTGTCGCCCTCGTTCTTCAACCACTTGGAAAGATTGCCCTCTTCCATGGTCGGCGAGAGAGCGGGCATGAGAATTTCGATCGGCATGTCCTTGCCCTCCCGTTACAATACGATATCGGTCCAGAGCTCGGACGGATCCGGCTCCGCGTCGTTCTGGGCAAATTCGGCGGCGTCGGCGACGATGTCGCGGACCTCCTTGTCGATGGTCTTGAGCTCGTCCTCGGTCGCCCACTTCTTTTCCATCAGCCGTGCCTTGACCTGCTCGATCGGGTCATGGTCCGAGCGCATCTTCTGCACTTCTTCCTTGGAGCGGTATTTTGCCGGATCGGACATCGAGTGACCGCGGTAGCGGTAGGTCTGCATTTCGAGAATGATCGGCCCGTTGCCGGCGCGGCACCATTCGGTCGCCTGGTCGGCGGCAGCCTTGACAGCGCGCACGTCCATGCCGTCGACCTGGATGCCCGGGATCTTGAACGAGGCACCACGATGCGAAAAGTTGGTTTCCGCCGAAGAGCGCGACACCGAGGTGCCCATCGCATAGCGGTTGTTCTCGATGATGTAGATCACCGGCAGCTTCCACAGCGAGGCCATGTTGAAGCTTTCATAGACCTGGCCCTGGTTGGCCGCGCCGTCGCCGAAATAGGTCAGCGAGACATTGTTGTTGTCGCGGTAGCGGTTGGCAAAGGCGAGACCAGTACCAAGAGACACCTGCGCACCGACGATGCCGTGGCCGCCGTAAAAGTGCTTTTCCTTGGAGAACATGTGCATGGAGCCGCCCTTGCCCCGGGACAAGCCGCCCCGACGCCCGGTCAGCTCGGCCATGACGCCGCGCGGCGACAGCTCCATCGCCAGCATGTGGCCGTGGTCGCGATAGGCGGTGATCATCTGATCGCCGTCGATCAGCGCCATCTTCATGCCGGTGACGACCGCTTCCTGGCCGATATAGAGGTGACAGAAGCCGCCGATGAAACCCATGCCGTAAAGCTGGCCGGCCTTTTCCTCGAAACGACGGATGAGCAGCATGTGCCGGTAGGCGGCAAGCTCTTCATCCTTGGTGAACTCGGCGGGCTTGGGGGCGGAAAGCCCCGATTTGCCGTCGGATTTGGATTTGGCAGGCGCTTTTCTGGCTGCGGTGGCCATGCATCACTCCCTGTTGGCGTCTCTTCGTGGACATTAGAGCAGGATGAAATCTGCTCTGGGGAGATCAGCTCCTCCCCACCGATTTTAGGGAGGCTAACACGCGTCAAAGCGTTGCGCCATGCCGAATTTGCATAGCTGGCATGCGCCTAAGCAATTAAAATCGTTGAAAATATTGGCGATTAACTGGAAATCAGTTATTTCACCGAGGTCGGCAACATAATGGTGATTTCATCGGCTTGGGACAGATTGAGCGCCTTGCGTGCCTGCTCATCGAGCATGTCCTTCTCGAGCGTGCCTTCATGCATCAGCCGAACGCGGCGCTCGAGTTCCATGCGGCGCGCCTTGATCGCATCGAGCTGGCCTTGCAGCGCAACCGTCTGGGCTTCCAGCTGATATTTCGAATAGATGCCGAATTCGCCGTGATAGGCATGAAAGCCGAAATAGGCCAGGAACACCACGCAAAGCGAGGGAATGATCAGCCGGCCGGTGTTTCTCTGCTTGTGCTGACGCGTCCACATCGCCCGGTTCCTCTAGAGCGTGATGCCGAAATGTGTGAAGCGGTTTTCGGACGACAACATGCTCTATCTCTTTGATTTAGAGTCGGATTCAGACTTCAGGTCGAACAGACCTGAAATCATCCGGCTCTAGCCCGCGAACTCAGGCGGCTCACGATCTTTTTCGCCCGATTGTGCTTAACGGACGGTTACAGGTGACCGGTTTGGCGAACCGAAATGAAAAAAGGCGGGAATGCTCCCGCCCTTTCATCCGATATCCGAGTGTTTTCCGGATCAGCCCTTGATCACCGACTTGCCGGCATAGCTTGCCTGCTTGCCGAGTTCTTCCTCGATGCGGATCAGCTGGTTGTACTTGGCCATGCGGTCGGAGCGCGACAGCGAGCCGGTCTTGATCTGTCCGCAATTGGTGGCAACCGCGAGATCGGCGATGGTCGAATCCTCGGTTTCGCCCGAGCGGTGCGACATGACGGCGGTGTAGCCGGCCTTGTGCGCGGTCTCGACGGCGTCGAGCGTTTCCGTCAACGAGCCGATCTGGTTGACCTTGACCAGGATCGAATTGGCAACGCCCATGCGGATGCCGTCGCGTAGCCGCGCCGTGTTGGTGACGAACAAATCGTCGCCGACCAGCTGCGTCTTCTTGCCGATCAGGTCGGTCAGGTACTTCCAGCCTTCCCAATCGTCCTCGGCCAAGCCGTCCTCGATCGAGATGATCGGATAGTCGGCGGCAAGCTTGGCCAGGTATTTGGCCTGGGCCTTGGGATCGCGCGTCTTCTTCTCGCCCTCATAGACGTAGTTGCCGTCCTTGAAGAACTCGGTCGCGGCGCAATCGAGGCCGAGCGCGATCTCGTCGCCCGGCTTGAAGCCGGCCTGCTCGATCGATTCCATGATGAAATCGAGCGCCACCGGGGCGCTTTTCAGGTTCGGGGCAAAGCCGCCCTCGTCGCCGACATTGGTGTTGTGGCCGGCATCCTTCAGCTTCTTGCGCAGCGTATGGAAGATTTCCGAACCCCAGCGTACACCTTCGCGCAGCGTCGGCGCGCCGATCGGCAGGATCATGAATTCCTGGAAGTCGATCGGGTTGTCGGCATGCGCGCCACCATTGATGATGTTCATCATCGGTACCGGCAGGAGATGCGCCTTGGTGCCACCGACATAACGGTACAGCGGCAGGCCGGCAGCATCGGCGGCCGCCTTGGCCACCGCCAGCGACACGCCGAGAATGGCGTTGGCGCCAAGCCGGCTCTTGTTGGGCGTGCCGTCAAGCTCGATCATGGTCTGGTCGATATGGATCTGGTTTTCGGCTTCCATGCCGCCAATCGCCTCGAACAGTTCGCCGTTCACCGCTTCGACGGCCCTGAGCACACCCTTGCCGAGATAGCGGGCACCGCCGTCGCGCAGTTCGACGGCCTCGTGGGCGCCGGTCGAAGCACCCGATGGCACCGCCGCGCGGCCCATTGAGCCATCTTCGAGAATGACATCGACCTCGACGGTCGGATTTCCACGGCTGTCCAGGATTTCACGCCCGACAATGTCGATGATGGCGGTCATTTGCGATGTCCTCGATTGATCTGAAGAATGCCGCACGTCTTAGCCAAAGTGCTGCAAAAGGCAATCGGCCGGCTGGCAATTATTGCCGCGGCATCAGCCTCCGAACGATTCACGAAGCGCAAATCGCTGTCATCATAAGTCATGTACGGCAGGCCGGCTTGTGGCTATGGTGCGGGGGCGCGGGGCGAAACAGGAGGAGTTTCGCCATGTCCCAGTTGAGTGGTATCGTGAGTCTGTTCCTGATCGCGGCGGCATTCCTGACGTCGTGCGACAATCAGCAGTCGCCGCCGAAGGCGATGGCCCCCTTATACGTCAGCGAATAAGCCAGAATCCAAAGCGGCCCCGCCTCTCGGCGGGGCCGCTTTGTGGTTGCTGTTAATGCCAGTAAGGCGTGACCTTGTAATAATTGTAGGATTCGTCGCGGACCGCCTCACCATCCGCCCCGGTCAATTCGTTGATCGAATAGGCAGGTGCCGCCCTGAGTTGTTCCTTGGAAAACGGCACGACATACCCGCCTTTGTCCTCATCGTAGTCGAGGCTTGCCCACGGAATGGCGTGATATTTCTCGCCGATACCGAGGAAGCCGCCAAAACCGATGACCGCGAACATGATGCCGTTCGTCATCTTGTCAAGCATCACATCCTCGATGCTGCCGATGCTCGTGCCTTCGGTATTGTAGACCGATGTGCCGATGACCCGCGAAGCGGCGATGGCTTGGGTGTGACCTGTCTGGGTTGCCATGATTGTGCTCCTCATTGTGGTTTCGAACCATACTTGGACAATGAGGGGCGCGGGCGAAGGTTCCCGACTTTTTCGGCGTCGACCGTTCACTCCGCGAGGATGAAGGTAACCTTCATATTGACGCGATAAGCAACAATCTTGCCGTCTTGGACGACGATCTTCTGGTCCTGGATCCAGGCGCCCTTGACGTTCTTCAGGGTTTTGGATGCGCGCGCAATTCCCTGTTCGATGGCGTCCTGAAAGCTCTTGTTCGACGAGGATGTGATTTCGGTGACGCGGGCGACGGACATGGCTTCCTCCTGCCAAAACGCTTATTTGCCAGCCAAGCGTATAGCCGGCTCGTGCCTTCCACAAGCGCCGGCAGTCGGCGGAGTATGCGTCCGCCCTTAGAGGCCCTTGGCGATGCGGTCGAATGCCATCAGCCGCTCGAGCAGGGCCGGCATGTCCTTCAACGGGAGCATGTTCGGGCCGTCGGAAGAGGTCGAGTTGTCGGGATCCTGATGGGTCTCGATGAACACGCCGGCAACGCCGACAGCGACTGCAGCGCGCGCCAGCGTCTCGACAAAGCGGCGCTCGCCGCCCGAGGAACCACCCTGCCCGCCCGGTTGCTGCACCGAATGCGTGGCATCGAAGATCACCGGCGCGCCGATCTCGGCCATGATGGGCAGAGCGCGCATGTCGGACACCAGCGTGTTGTAGCCGAAGGACGCGCCGCGCTCGGTGGTCAGCACATTGGCATTGCCGGATCCGGTGATCTTGGCGACGACGTTCTTCATGTCCCAGGGGGCGAGGAACTGCCCCTTCTTCACATTGATAACCTTGCCGGTCCTGGCGGCGGCGACCAGCATGTCCGTCTGGCGCGACAGGAAAGCCGGAATCTGCAGGACATCGACATGCGGCGCGACGATCGCGCACTGCTCCTCGGTATGGACATCGGTCAGCACGGGGAGCGAAAATTCCTTGCGCAACTCGTCGAAGACGGGAAGGGCTGCGTCCATACCGGCACCGCGCGTCGCCGACAGCGAGGTGCGGTTGGCCTTGTCGTAGCTGGTCTTGTAGACGAGCCCTATGCCGAGCCTGCCGGTCAGTTCCTTCAGCGCGCCGGCCATATCGAAGGCGTGCTGGCGTGATTCAAACTGACAAGGGCCGGCGATCAGCGACAGAGCCGCCTTGTTGTCGAAGACGACATTGCCGACGGTTACCGACGAATTGGGCGCCATTGAATTGGACGCTTGCGGCTTGCTCATGGGATCTCCCGGAAGATGAAGGCCGCGCCCTGTCCGGGTGCAGGCCGCACGACGATATCATTGCCCGCTATATCGTGTTGGACGGAATTGGCTGCAAGCAGCCTCGATGTCACATGGGCGTTCCCAACCGAAAAGACCACCGCTGCGAAGCGTAGATCTGTCGGCGCGCCGGCAGGCAGGCCGAAGCGCGCGGTGAAAGCCGGGCCGTCAAGCACGCTCAAATCTGCATTCGGCAAGGGAAACCTGCCGCCCTGCCTGTCGGCGGCCGGATCGTCCACCGCCACGGAAATAAGCCCATGCTGCTTTCCGGGCGCATCGCTGATCGCCAAGATCTCGACAATTCCGGTCGCGCCGTTGGCGTGGGCCTGCAAAGCCGTACGGTCAACATCAGGCGCGTTGACGCGCTCGCAGGCAAACAGGAAGGCGTCCGTGGCTTCGGCTCCGGCCGCGAAGGCGAGCTTGAACGATGCGATGTCGCTTTTGCCGGCCGGGTCGGTGAAGGCGCGCGAAAAACCCAGCATGTCTCCCGCCGAGATGCCGGCACCGACATAGCGTGCATGGTCGGCGTCGGCATTGCCCGTGCCTAGAACAATGGCGGAAAATCCCTCGTCGCCGTTGCTGTCGCGATAGGCGCGATCACGCGTGACGAAGACATTGCCGTCTGCGATAGCCTTTGTCGCCACCTGTTCGTCGCCGACCGCGAGCGGTTCGAGATACGTGCCGTCGGCCAGGAAAACACAGCAGTTTTCCGTTCCGAAGGGATGGATGCCGGTCGGGGCCACGACGAAGCCAAGCGCGGTGAGCCGGGCTCGCGCAACCTCAAGGCTCTGCGTCGGCAGCACCAGGTGATCGAGCGGATGAGTGCCTGCGGCTGCGGTTTGGGTCATGCAGGCGCGATGTGCATCATTCCGCAAATCGGTTCAAGACTTGATCGCAATCCCGGCCAGTTCGCCCACGTCAGTTCACCGGACTTCGAAAAAGGCACCACCTGGACAAGGCATCAGCTTCCGGCAACGACATCGGCGGAATAGCGCAGTTCGCGCATCGGTTTGACCTTGCTGGTGGTCTGCGCATAGAGCGGGTGCGCCTTGTAGGCGGCCAGCGCGGCGTCGTCGGCGAACTCCGCATAGACGACCACGTCGACCTCATCGGACAGTGGATCGACCTTGGTGTTCAAGGTGACCTCGAAAAGGCTGGAATGAGGAATGTCGCCGAGCGCCAGCAAGCCGGTGCGCACAGCCTCGACATCCTCTTTTCGCCGCGCGCTGAAGAAAACGATATGCCGGATCAACCCCGCCTCCTCGATCAAAGTGCTGGGGTCTTTTGTGACGGCAGGACGTTGGCGTCAATCGACAAGGATGTCGCGGCTGCAGCCGCCGGAGCTAAACCTTGCCGGTAGCATATCGCACAATGCGGCTAAGTTCTCTCACCGTGGTGTCGAGATACCGGCCCTGATTGTACATGCCGTCCCAGATCAGGAAAAACGCGATGGCGGCAATGACGATTACATAACGCATGGCTAAATCTATCGCACAAGGAATTCTGCGGCCATAGGCGTTTTTTAACGCGCTGCGCCTTGGCTGTGCAAAGGCACAGATGCCCGCCGGCGCGAGCAATCTGCTTGGCACAGCCCCGGTTGCAGCCTGCCCCTTGAAGTTTCCCCGCATGACGTGGAAGATTGTCGCACGGATTCACCGGGAAGCGCTGAAGCTCTGGTAGGGTGCGCGCACTTCATTCGAGCCCGCTCGCCGACGAACCGGTCGCGGCGGCGTTCGAAGCTGGCGAATGATCCAAGAGAACCGTGGCCCGGCAATTTGCGCCGACACCGCGGAAATCCAGGGGCATGAGATGGCGCAAAAGGAACATTTTGGCGTAGCATTGAGCGACGCGGTCAGGCTCGATGAATTCAATTTCGCGGGGATCGTGAAAGGTCTTCCAGCGAAAGCGCGCATGGTGCTGTCGGCGGCGATGAACCTGCCGCGCGGTTCGCTCAAGGTCAGGCTGCCGGACGGCCGTGCCGTCCTCGTCGGCGGCAAGGGACCTGGCCCAGATGCCGAACTGGTGTTGAAGAATTGGCGCTTGCCGGGCCGCGCCTTTTCCGGCGGCACGATCGGCGTTGCCGAATCCTATATGGACGGCGATTGGGAAAGCCCTGATGTGACCAGCTTCCTGGAGCTGTTCGTGGTCAATTCGGTCATCGGCGAGCGTATCGCGGGCGGCACCAGTTGGCTGATCAACACCGTCCAGCGCATCCGCCACTGGTTCAACCAGAACACGCGCACCGGTTCGAAACGCAATATCTCCGCGCATTACGACCTCGGCAACGCCTTCTACAAGGAATGGCTCGATCCGAGCATGACCTATTCTTCGGCGCTCTACACGACCGGTGCCAACGACCTGGAAGGCGCCCAGGCCGCCAAATATCGCGCTCTGGCGAAGGATACAGGGATCGGTCCGAAGGACCATGTGCTGGAAATCGGCTGCGGCTGGGGTGGCTTCGCCGAATTCGCGGCGCGCGAGATCGGCTGCCGCGTGACCGGGCTGACGATCAGCCGCGAGCAGCACGATTTTGCCACGGCTCGCATCGCCAAGGCTGGCCTTGCCGACAAGGTCGACATCAAGCTGCAGGATTATCGCGACGAAACCGGCACCTATGACCGCATCGCCTCGATCGAGATGTTCGAGGCGGTCGGCGAGAAATACTGGCCGGTGTTTTTCGGCAAGATGAAGGCCTGCCTGAGGCCTGGGGGCACTGCCGGCCTGCAGATCATCACCATCAACGAAGCCGCCTACGACACCTATCGCGCAAGGCCGGATTTCATCCAGCGCTACGTCTTCCCGGGCGGCATGCTGCCGACACCGTCGATCCTGAAGGCACTGGGCAAGGATCATGGCCTCGCCCACCTGCGCGAGCGCGTCTTTCCCGACGACTACGCGCGCACGCTCGCCGAATGGCGCCACCGGTTCCGGGCGTCATGGGAGAAGATCGTTCCGCTCGGCTTCGACGACCGCTTCAAGAAGCTCTGGGAGTTCTACCTGCACTATTGCGAAGCCGGCTTCCGCGCCAGCTACATCGACGTGCGCCAGGTGGTCTACAAGGCGTAAATCGACACGCTCTTCGATTTTCATTGCCGCTGACCAAGCGATGTCGAGCACGATCTCGACATGGCCGCGCGGTCGCCGTCACCCTTCAAAGCAGGATGCGGTATTTCGCGAATCCTGCCTCGCCCTCGCCCGCCGGCTCGATCTTCAGCGATTTCACCTGCGCAATGAAATCCTTGGCCTTGGGGCCGGTTTCGAACACGGCGCTGGCTCCAGGCAGCGGTGCGAACGACCAGTTGTCGTCCGCCGACGGATTGATCGTGCCCTCGCTGACGATATAGCGGACGATGACGTCGCGATTGGTGTCCGGTGCTTCGTAGATGATCTTCGAGGCATTGATGTCGGGGAAATTGCCGCCGCCACCAGCCCGGTAATTGTTGGTCGCGATGACGAATTTCTGTTTGGGATCAATTGGTTTTCCATCGAAACTCAGGTCGACGATGCGATTGGCGCCAGCGTTGGCCAGCCCGCCCTTGGCATCGTATTTCGACGGCTGCGACAGATCGATCTTGTAGGTGACGCCGTCGATGACGTCGAAATTGTAGGACGGAAAATCGGTGTTGATGAGGGTCTGGTCGGCCTTATCAGGCTCGATCCGGTTGAAGATGCCGGCCGACATTTCCAGCCACTCCTTGACCTGCGCACCGGTTATTTCGACCGCCCGCACGGTGTTCGGATAGAGATAGAGGTCGGCAACGTTCTTGATGGCGATGTCGCCTGCCGGCACGTCGGTATAGTAGTCGGCGCCGTTGCGCCCACCGGCCTTGAAGGGAGCGGCGGCCGACAGCAGCGGCACGTCCTTCCATTGCGTGTTCTTGAGAATTTCCTTGAGGTACCAGGTCTGCGCCTGGCTGACGACCTGCACCGACGGATCGTCGGCGACCAGCGCGAAATAGGAATAGAGCGGCGCGGAGGTCTTGCCGACAGGGCGGCGCACATAGGCCAGTGTCGCCTGGTGGTCCTGTTCGAGGGCCGCGATGATGCGCTTGTCGTCCGGGACAGTCGGCTTGTTCTTGTTGTCGACGCGTTCGAAGATCGGCCGCGCCTCGGAAGTGGCTGAAACGACCTTCCATTTCGAGGCGTCACGTTCCAGCATCAGGTCGACCAGCCCCATATGCGAGCCCCAGAAGCCGCCCATGACGGCGGGCTTGCCCTGCAGCGTGCCTTTCTGCGTGTCGACACCATCGAGCGACTGGAAATCCTTCTTGCCGGGGAACACCAGATGCTGGTGACCGGTGAACACCGCATCGATGCCGTCGACACCGGCGACGAAGAACGAGGCGTTCTCCATCATCTCGCCCTGCTTCACATCGATGCCGGAATGCGAGAGCGCAATGACGATGTCGGCGCCCTCCTCCTTCATCTGCGGCACCCAGGCCTTGGCCGCCTCGACGATGTCGCGCGTCTTGACGTTGCCTTCCAGGTTCTTGAGATCCCAAACCATGATCTGCGGCGGCACGAAGCCGATAATGCCGATCCTGATCGGCTGCTCGGCGCCCGCGCCGTCCTTTATCTTCTTGTCGAGGATGACATAGGGCTTGAGATAGAGCTTGTCGTCGCGCGGGTTAGCGGCAAGCTCGGTCCCGCGGATCAAATTGGCGCAGACGAAGGGAAAATTGGCACCGGCCAGCACCTTGTCCAGGAACGACAGGCCGTAGTTGAACTCGTGGTTGCCCAGTGTCGAGCACTCGTAGCCGAGCAGGTTCATGCCTTTCATGACCGGATGCAGGTCGCCGTCCTTCAGCCCCTTCTCATAGGCGATGTAGTCGCCCATCGGATTGCCCTGCAGCAGGTCGCCATTGTCGATCAGCATCGAATTCACGGCTTCCTTGCGCACAGCATCGATGAGAGACGCCGTGCGCGACAGACCCAGCGTGTCGTTCGCTTTGTCGGCGTAGTAATCGTAAGGCAGCACGTTCACATGGATGTCGGTGGTTTCCATGATCCGAAGATGGGCCTGGTTGCCTTGAGCGCGGGCGGAGAACGGATGCAGCATGATCAGTGCCCCTGCGGCGGCGGCACCCGCAAGGAGATCGCGGCGGGATACGGGATGGAGCAGTTGCGACATGTTTTCTCCTCGACAACCTGACAAAGCCCTGCCCCGAAGCGAACTTCGCTCTGAAACCTGCTTAAGTCCATTCAACAAGTCGCGCGCATGAAGCCGTCAGTCCATCAGCAACAGATTGACGTGCGCATGAACGATCGGGGCGAAGAAATCAGCCCTTGTCGTCGTCGCCCTGGGTGATCAGCCGCGCGCTACGTTGCCCCGTCGCGTAGATCCATAGCCAGCTCAGCGAAACCGCAAGCCGGTTGCGAAAGCCGATCAGGAAATAGATGTGCGCCACTCCCCACAGCCACCAGGCGAGCCAGCCGGTGAGCTTGATCCAGCCGAAATCGATGGCAGCGGCGCGTTTGCCGATCGTCGCCAGATCGCCGGCATGCCTGTAGTGGAAAGGACGCGCGGTCGTGTCGCCGCCGAGCCTGGCCTTGATGGTGGCCGCAACATGTCGGCCCTCCTGTTTGGCGGAAGGCGCCACGCCGGGAACCGGCCGCCCGTCCGGCCGCAGCACATGAGCGGCGTCGCCGATGACAAAGATCTCCGGGCTGCCGGGCACGCTGAGGTCAGGCTCGACCAGCACCCTGCCCGCGCGGTCCGCCTTCGCTCCCAGCCATTCAGCGGCTGGCGAAGCGGCAACGCCGGCTGCCCACAGGATCGTTCGGGCTGCCAGTTGCTTATCGCCAAACACAACACCTTCGGCGTCGCAGCGCGTGACGGCCCGGCCGAGCTCGACCGTCACGCCGAGCCGCTCGAGCGCTTTGCTGGCATAGTCGGAAAGTTTCAGTGCGAAATTGGCCAGAATGCGGTCGCCGGCCTCGATCAGCACCACGCGCGTCTGCCGCGTGTCGATGTTGCGGAATTCGCCGCGCAGCGTGTCATGCGCCAACTCGACGATGGTGCCGGCAAGCTCGACGCCGGTCGGCCCGCCGCCGACGATCGCAATGGTCAGCAACGCCTGGCGTTCGGCGGGATCGGTCTCCCGCTCGGCCTGCTCGAAGGCCAGGAGAATTCGCCGCCGAATGGTGGTGGCGTCCTCCAGCGTCTTCAGGCCAGGCGCGAACGGCTCCCATTCGTCATGGCCGAAATAGGCGTGGCGGGCACCGGTGGCGAGCACCAGCGTGTCGTAGGCGACCGCGCTGCCGTCATCGAGCAGCACGCGCTTGCCGGCGCGGTCGACACCGGTGACATTGGCGAGCAGCGTCGTCACATCCTTGCGCTTGCGCAGGAGGTGGCGGATCGGCCAGGCAATTTCGGAGGTGGCCAGCGCCGTCGTCGCCACCTGGTAGAGCAGCGGCTGGAAGAGGTGATGGTTGCGCTTGTCGATCATGGTGATACGGACCGGCGAGCCAACAAGCGCACCGGTGAACTCGAGGCCGCCGAAACCTGCGCCGACAACGACGACATGATGCCTGGCTTCGTTCATTTCGTTCACCCCGAATAGCAAGATTGCCTGTCCTGGATGTAGGTATTTTTGTGCAATGCAACAACAGATGACAGTGCCCGAGACTCGTCGTTGCATGTCGTGAACGCACATGTTGTATCGTATCGCGAGGTATAGCGTCATCGAACACGCGATGAGGTGAGGCATGGCCAACGATCGTGACGACGATGCTCCGGCGCAGTATTCTTCGCCGCCCTGTTTCATGCACGAACTCGATCCGCAATTCCGTGCGCCTTCGAGCGACTGGACCGATGTGAGACGCTGGCGCAAAGCCGAGCGCGAACGCCTGATCGCCGCGCGTCTTGCTGTTTCGGCCGACGCCCGAACGGTAATGTCGCAAAGCATTGCGGAAAGCCTCGACGCGATCATCGGCGAGATCGCCGGGCGCATGGTCAGTCTCTATTGGCCGTTTCGTGGCGAGCCGGATTTGCGGCCTTGGATGGCGTCCATAAACGAACGCGGCGGCCGCACCGCCCTGCCCATCGTCATCGAGAAGGGGCAGCCGCTGATCTTTCGCGCCTACAAAGCGGGCGACCGGTTGGAGAAAGGTGTCTGGAATATCCCGATCCCGGCCGAGGGCGATCCGGTGCTGCCGGACATCGTCATCTCGCCGATCGTCGGTATCGATCCCCAGAACTACCGCCTGGGGTATGGCGGCGGTTTCTTCGACCGTACGCTGGCAGCGATGCCGTTCAAGCCGCTGGTCATCGGCGTCGGCTACGAATTGCAGCGCATCGCGACCATCTACCCGCAGCCGCACGATATCCCGATGGATCGGGTGGTAACGGCGGTCAGCTAGCCCAGGCCCCACAGGGTGGTTAGCGGCCTGTCAGCAGCCAGGTTGTCATGGTTCGTCTCGATGGATCGCAGAGGCATTCGGGATTGACCCAAGGCACCCACCTTCGTCATCCACGGGCGAAGCAGGAGCGAAGCTCCGTCGCGGAGACCCGAGGATCCATGCCGTGACCTTGACCAAGGAATGCAGCCGAGCAGAACTCTGCACCGTAGTGACGCTTTGAAGTCGCGGCATGGATCCTCGGGTCTGCGCTGCGTCGCTACACTCCTTGCTCCGCCCGTGGATGACGAAGTGACGCCCGTTTCCGCAAGTCGAAGGCAGGTGGTTTGTCTATGCAGCGACCCGTCAGAACTTCTGTGTCGAGGAACTAGGCCATCTCCGGCTTCATGCCCATGGCCGTACGGTCGACGATCTCACGCAAGGCGAACGACGAATTGATCTTGGTCACATGCGGCATCGCCGACAGCCATTCCTTGTGGATTCGCTCATAGTCGACGAGATCCTTGGCCGCGATCCTCAGGATGTAGTCATATTCGCCCGACATCAGATGGCAGGACAGCACGTTCGGGCAGCGTTTGATCGCCGCCTCGAAATCCGACAGAGTCTTCTCGAACTGTCCCGACAGCGATATGTGCACGATCGCCGTCATCTGGTGGCCAAGTGCTGTATTGGAAAGCCGGGCATGATAGCCACGGATGGTTCCGGATTTCTCCAGATTGTCGAGCCGGCGCGAACAGGCCGACTGCGATAGGCCGACCTTTTCGGCAAGTGCCGCGTTGGGTATCCTGCCATCCTTCTGCAATGCCTCAAGAATGGCGATATCAATCCTGTCGAGCGTCATTATTCGTGAATCCTGCGAATATCTTGTTATTTCGCGCAACGATTATCGAAACCGGCCGGTTGGCGCAAGCGCATTCGCAAACACCTGCGCAACGATTCGTGGTTCACTCCATCCATACAGGGAACGAGCCCAAAGGGCCGGATCAGGAGAAGAAAATGCGCGTCGGCTGCCCCAAGGAAATCAAGAACCACGAATACCGCGTCGGCCTCACTCCCGGCTCGGTCCGCGAATATGTCGCCCATGGCCACGAAGTGCTGGTCGAGACCGGCGCCGGGGCCGGCATCGGCGCCGATGACAACGCCTATCGCGCCGCCGGCGCCACGATTGCCAAGACGGCCGCCGAGGTGTTCGCCAGGTCGGACATGATCGTCAAGGTCAAGGAACCGCAGCCCAGCGAATGGGCGCAGCTTCGCGAAGGCCAGATCCTGTACACCTACCTCCACCTGGCGCCGGATCCGGAGCAGACCAAGGGCCTGCTTGCGTCCGGCGTGACGGCAATCGCCTACGAGACTGTGACCGACGACCGTGGCGGCCTGCCGCTGCTGGCGCCGATGTCGGAAGTTGCCGGACGCCTGTCGATCCAGGCCGGCGCCACGGCGCTGCAGAAGGCCAATGGCGGCCGCGGTGTGCTGCTGGGTGGCGTGCCCGGCGTGCTGCCCGGCAAGGTCACCGTGCTCGGCGGTGGCGTCGTCGGCCTGCACGCGGCCAGGATGGCGGCCGGCCTTGGCGCCGACGTCACCATCATCGACCGCTCGATCCCGCGCCTGCGCCAGCTCGACGACCTCTTCGCCGGCCGCGTCCACACCCGTTACTCGACTGTCGAGGCGCTGGAAGAAGAGTGTTTTTCAGCCGACATCGTCGTCGGCGCGGTGCTGATCCCGGGTGCCGCGGCACCAAAACTGGTTTCGCGCGAAATGCTGTCGGGCATGAAGAAAGGCTCGGTGCTGGTCGACGTCGCCATCGACCAGGGCGGCTGCTTCGAGACTTCGCACGCCACCACTCATGCCGAGCCGACCTATGAGGTCGACGGCGTCATCCACTATTGCGTCGCCAACATGCCGGGTGCCGTGCCGGTCACTTCGGCCCACGCGCTCAACAACGCGACGCTGCACTATGGCCTGCAGCTTGCCGACAAGGGCCTGAAGGCGCTGGTCGACGATCATCACCTGCGCAACGGCCTCAATGTCCATAAAGGCAAGATCACCAACCGGGCAGTCGCCGAGGCGCTCGGCTACGAACTGGTCGAGCCGAAAGCCGTTCTTGCCGCCTGATTTTTCGCGAAAACAGCTCCTTTCAATCCAGCCCGCCGGTTCCAAGCCGGCGGTTTTTTTTCTTGCGAGCCTGTTTTTCAGGCAAAGCTTGGTGTCGAACCACGTGACGCAACGGCACTTTGCTCATCATTGTTGCATATTTGTCATTCCCGTACCGGCCGACTCCCTGCTAGAGACATTCTGGGTTTATTCATTGGGGTACGGGCATATGTTCATTCGCACATCCGCGAAATCTTTTCTTCTTGGTGCTGTTTCTGCTGTAGCTTTGATGTCTGCTGCTCATGCAGCTGACGTCGTGCAACCGGTAGAAGAAGCTGCCGGCTTTAACTGGAGCGGCCTCTACGTTGGTTTTGGCGTCGGTGCCGGTGCCAACGTACACAAGCTCGGCAGCGATTTTATTCCAATCTCGCTGAACGGCATTGGTGGCGAAGGCGTCTATGGTGAGCTGACGGTTGGCTATGACTATATGGTCTCGCCCCGGTTCCTCATCGGAGGTCTGCTGGACGCTCACGTCGGCAACATCGGGACCACGCTGGACATTACGGGGTTCGACGCTTCGATCAAGGAAACCTACGGTTTCGACGCTGGCCTGCGTCTCGGCTACCTCTTGACGCCGAACACTCTGGGTTACGTGCTGGGTGGCTATTCCTGGCAGAAGTACAAGCTCGATACGAACGCCGGCTTCGACTTTGATTGGGATCAAAGCGGGTATTTTGTCGGAGGTGGCATCGAAACGGCCATCAACAGCAATTGGACGATCAAGACTGAGTATCGCTATACGCGCTTCGGGACCAAGGACGATCTTCTTTCCGACGCTGGCCTTGTCGGAGTTCCGGACGGTCTCCTCAATCTTGACACCTCGCGCCATACCTTCCAGATCGCAGCCAATTACCGTTTCGGTGCGCAGAACGGCGGCGGTGCTGCCTTCGAGACGCCAGCCTACAACTGGACCGGCTTCTACATCGGCGGCGCTGGTGGCGCCGGTGCATCCGTGCATCAGATCAACGTTCCGCCGCTCGGCGACCTGGAATTCAATGGTCTCGGTGGCGAAGGTGCCTTTGGTGAACTGAACGTCGGCTACGATCATGACTTCGGCAGCTGGGTCGCAGGCGTCATGGTCGATGCACGCTACTCCGGCATGACTTCCGAACTGGAGCTCGGCGGCGGATCGATCAACGTCGATACCGACTATGGGTTCGATGTGTTGGGCCGCGTCGGCATGAAGATGAACGAATCGACCCTTGCCTATGCGCTTGCCGGCTATAGCTGGCAGCATTTCGATCTGAACGCTTCCGATCCGATCGGCGACATTCTCGACTGGGGTTCCAGCGGTTTCTCGGTTGGTGGCGGCCTTGAAACGGCTCTGTCCAGCAACGTTACCGTCGGTCTCGAATATCGCTATTCGCAGTTCGCCAAGAAGGACTTTTCTTCGGAATTCGGCGCACCTGACGACACCCTTACCGCGACTTCCTCTTTCCACACCGTGGGTCTCGGCGCGAAGTACAAGTTCAACTAAAAGGCCCTCCAGCCAAACAGTTGCAGCCCGTCGGCCATGCCGGCGGGCTTTTTTGTTGCGCGGAATACCCCCGCGCAACAAAAAAGCGGAGCCAAAGCCCCGCTTCCTCGATGTCGAGATTTACCGCCGGTTCATCCGTGGTCGGCAAATCGATCGACAATGGCTTTCTATCGCGAATATGCGACGGGAGTACGACAACTGTTTCCAGGGGCTAATCTCAGCCTCAAGCGCGCTCGATGCGGCACTGGTAGCAATTGTTGCGCGCCGAACGGACATGGACGTAGGCGATCTCGTCGCGTTCGAACAGCGTCTCGGCCCGTGCAGCAATTGCCGTGGTCGGGATGACGCCGCCGCTGCCATAGACGATACGATCATCCCTGCCATAGCCGCGCACGATGTAGTCAGGGCTATCGAGAACCTCGGGCAGCGCCCCGCTCTCAGCGGCACCATCGCATTCCTCGGCATGCAGGAAGATCGGCCCGGTTTCGGCATAGGGCTGAAGCCCCGGGAATGGCCTGTATGCCAGAACAAGGTAGGCGTCGCCGGCTCCTATGTTCTTCAAGCAATGACGGCAAGGCATGCCGTCACCGTCGGAGATCTTTCGCTCGGGCATTTGGCCATAAGCATCGATGCCACCGCGCTGCAACGTCCTGACATCTTCGGTCGGCAAAGCTTTGAACTGGATGGTCATGGAAAAATCTCCGGTGTCGTGACTGGAAATTATGTCCTTGAACCCTCGCCGCCCACCCGATTCCTGCCAAATGTCGAAGAGCCGGTCGCCCCTCGGCGATCGGCTCTCATCAAGTCCCGTCGGAGCTGCGGCTCAACGGATGAAATCGTCGAAGCGGCGCAGCGTCACCCGGCGATTCTGCCAGTTTTCGGTCTGCGTCTGCACCAGCAAAAACTCCTCGCCATAGCCGACTGTCTCGAGAGCATGACCCGGCACGCCGAATTCGCGCACCAGCGTGCGCTTCAGCGAAGCGGCGCGCTGTTCGGACAGGGCCTGGTTCGACTGGAAGGAGCCGACGGCGTCGGTATGGCCCTCGATCAGCACGCGGGCGCCGCGATCGCGGCGCAGGATGCGCCGCAGCGCGTCGGCAATGGTCTCGATCTTGTCGTATTGCGAACTGGAAATGGCCGCCGAACCGAAGGCGAAGTTGATCGACTGGATATCGATCGAGCGGGCCATGCGGCGCAAATCCGGGCGCCGCTTGAATTCGCGGATGGTGACGCGCTCGTTCGGCCGCAATTTCACACGCGGCGCCGCCTCGAGCTTCCGCTCGATCGTCGCGGCCGAAGGCGTTGTCGCCTGGGCTGCGGCCAGGCTTGGCATGGCAATTGCCGCGATCAGCGCGGCGGCAAGTGTACGGCGGGTCAGCATGTCTTCGTCTCCTTCGGCCTTGGCCGCATTGATGGTGCCGGCAACATGCCAAAAACAGCCTGAAGGGCCGATGAACGACGGGTTCAGATTCGAGCTGGTATTAGCTTCCGGCTAGGGCCGCATGACGCTGGCCGCGCGCTCGGTGAAAGGCAGCGGATGGACGATTTCCCTCTTTTGCGCCACCGGTGCGAAGCCGAGCTTCTGGTAGAGCGGCAGAGCCGCCGGATGATCGAGCGTGCAGGTCTGCACCGTCACCCGCTTCGGCCCATGCGACCATGCGGCGGCGATCGCGGAGCCCAGGAACCAGCGGCCGATGCCTTGCCCGGTCGCATGTTCCATCATGCCGAAATAGGCGAGCTCGACTTCTTCCGGCAGATGCGGCTTGAGGTCAAAGAAGCCGGCGGGGGCGCCATCGAGGTAGAGCACCCTGATGTCGCGGTCCTCGCGATGGATGCCGGCCGAAAGCTCGTCGTCATCCAGTCTCAGCACATTGACCCAGTGCCATTTGCGCCCCACCCGGTCCATCAGATAGCGGTAGAAATGCAGCGGAATGTCCTTGGTCTTCAGCAGCGCGACCTGACGGTTATACGGCACAGGCGGCGAATAGGCCGGCGGCACATGCATCTCGAGGAACGTCACCGTGACGTCAATGTCTTCCAGCGTGCCGTTTTCCATCGTCTTCATTCCTTGCCGGTCACCACAGGCGTGTCGGAAAGCCCGCCCCACTCCGTCCAGGAGCCGTCGTAAAGCCTGTTGTTCGTATGGCCAAGCGTTTCCAGCGCCAGCGTCACCACCGCCGCGGTAATACCGGAGCCGCATGAAGTGACGACAGGTTTCGACAGATCGATGCCGGCCTCCTCGATCACCTTGCGCAGGCGGTCCTTCGACAACAGCTCGCCATTTTCCGACAGCGCCGAATAGGGCAGATTGCGCGCGCCAGGCATATGGCCGGAGCGGATACCCGCGCGCGGCTCAGGTTCAGTGCCGGTGAACCGGCCCGGCCCCCGGGCGTCGGCGATCTGGCTTGCCCTGGTGTCGACGATCCGGCGCATGTCGGCGAGGCTGGCGACGCGCCCGGGGTCGAAATCGGCATGAAACACGCTTGGCGCGATCTTGGTCGGCTCAGCCGTCACCGGCCTGCCGGCGGCTTTCCAGCCATCGAAGCCGCCATCCAGAATATAGGTCTGGAAGACGCCCATCACCCGGAACATCCACCACGCCCGGGGCGCCGAGAAGAAACCCGGACCATCATAGACGACGATGGTGTCATCGGCCGAAACACCCATGGCGCCGACATACTGGGCAAAATGCTGCGGCGACGGCAAGGTATGCGGCAGGGGCGAATCCGGGTCCGAAACGGCATCCTGATCGAGAAATCGTGCGCCCGGGATGTGGGCCGACTCATACTCGCCGCGCGCATCGCGCTTCTGCGCCGGGAGATACCAGGATGCGTCGATGATCGTCAGGCCCGGCTCGCCGAGACGTTGCTGCAGCCAGTCTGCGTCGACGGTGAAGGGGCTGTCCTCGGCCATTTTGTTCTCCTGCTCGCTTTTTTGGCGATCACTGTCCTGTTCAGTTTGCCGACATCGGCCCAAAGCGGATGCGGAAGCGCCGGTTCTCGCGGCCCTTCTTCTCGATCTTGCCGATGTGGATTTCGCCGACTTCGCCGGTGCTCTTTACATGGGTGCCGCCGCAGGGCTGGCTGTCCACCGAGGCGTTGTCGCCGATACAGACCAGGCGGATCTTGCCGGTGCCGACCGGCGGCCGAACGTTCTTGGATTTCACTAGGCCGGGATTGGCAGCCAGATCCTCGTCACTGATCAGCCTGACAAAGATCGGATGATCGGCCCGCACCAGGTCCATCAGCCCGGCAGTGACGTCCTCCTTGGTGAAGCCGGCATCCGGAGCGTCGAAATCGACACGGCTGTCGTCCTCGGAAACCGAGGCACCGGTGATCGGGAACGGGCAGACGACGGTGAGCAGGTGGCAAGCCGCGTGCATGCGCATCAAGAGATGCCGCCGCTCCCAGTCGATGGCCAGCCTCACCGCCTCGCCGGGCTGCGGAACCGCCTGCTCCGGCGCCGGCACATGGATGATCTCGTCCTTGGTCTCACCGGTGAGGGTGGCGGCAATGGCGATGCGGCTACCATCGCCGCGTTCGAGATATCCGGTGTCACCCGGCTGGCCACCCGAAGTGGCGTAGAAGATCGTCCGGTCGAGGATGATACCGCCGCGATCGTTCACAGCAACGACTGTCGCGTCCGCCGTCCGCAGATAGGCATCGTCGCGAAACAGGGCGTCCGTCCTGTTTGCCATCACGCGACCTTTTCGAACGGCACCGGAATTGTGCTCTTCAGCTCCATCCAGCCTGGCACCGGCAGCTGCTTCTCGCGCAGGAATTCCGGGTTGAACAGTTTTGATTGATAGCGCGTGCCGTAATCGCAAAGGATGGTCACGATGGTGTGGCCGGGGCCTAATTCCCTGGCCAGACGGATCGCGCCGGCAATGTTGATGCCGGTCGAGCCGCCGACGCAAAGGCCTTCTTCCTGGATCAGGTCGAAGACGATCGGCAGCGCATCCTCATCGGGGATCTGGAATGAAAAATCCGGCGTGAACCCTTCGAGATTGGCGGTGATTCGCCCCTGCCCGATGCCTTCGGTGATCGAGCTGCCTTCGGACTTCAGCTCGCCGCTGGTGTAGAAAGAATAGAGCGCGGCCCCCAGCGGATCGGCGAGCGCGATCTTCACATCCCGGCTTTTGGCTTTCAGTCCGGAGGCGACGCCGGCCAGCGTGCCGCCCGAACCGACCGCCGAGACAAAGCCGTCGACCTTGCCGCCGGTCTGGTTCCAGATTTCCTCCGCCGTGGTGCGGATATGGCCGTCACGGTTGGCGACATTGTCGAACTGGTTGGCCCAGATGGCGCCGTTCGGTTCTGTCTTTGCCAGTTGCTCGGCCAACCGCCCCGACAGTTTCACGTAATTGTTGGGATTCCTGTAGGGCACGGCCGGCACTTCGATCAGTTCGGCGCCGAGCAGTTTGATCGTGTCCTTCTTCTCCTGGCTCTGTGTGTCCGGGATGACGATGACGGTGCGATAGCCGAGCGCCTTGGCGACCAACGTCAGCCCGATGCCGGTATTGCCCGCCGTTCCCTCGACGATCACACCGCCGGGCTTCAGCAGCCCGCGCTTCTCGGCGTCGCGGATGATGAACAGGCCCGCGCGATCCTTGACCGACTGGCCCGGATTCATGAATTCGGCCTTGCCCAGGATCTCGCAACCGGTTTGTTCCGAAGCTTTGTTGAGGCGGATCAGAGGCGTGTTGCCGATCGCGTCGATCACAGAACGGGGCATTCAGGATTCCTTGTGTAGGTGCGCCGAAACCCTAGAAACCCGAAGCTGCGGTTTCAAGGCAAGAATTTGTCTGGTCCAGTCGCATTTGCAGTGCTGTTGTTGCGTCGGCGCTTCCCGAGGCTGGCCTCTTGCGCCACTGTTCATTTCCGGCTGACGTTGAAAAGCGGCTTTTCATTCGATTTCTTCACCGCTAGAGCAAAGCACCAACAAGTCGACAGGGCGCAGCATGACACTCTACCGGGCTAACCCGAAGCACGGCGTCGCCTGGATCACGGGCGGCTCAAGCGGCATCGGCCGTGCGCTGGCCAGGGATCTTGCTTCCCAGGGCTATGCCGTCGCGGTGACGGCGCTTGACGACGATCCGATCGACACGCTTGTCGTCGAGACCGCGCAGATGCCGGGCAGTGTCACGGCCTTTCCTTGCGATGTCACCGACGAGCCGCGCATGGCAAGAACCGTCGCCGCGATCGAGAAGGAACTCGGTCCCATCGTGCTCGCCATCTTCAATGCAGGGAACTACATTTCGACGCCGGGGGAGAATCTTGTCGTCAACGACTTTCGGCGGTCCTTCGAGGTCAATTATTTCGGCATCATCAACGGCCTCGTGCCCGCGGTCGAACGCATGCGTGTGCGGGCGCGCGGCCATGTCGTGCTGGTCGGCTCGGTGACATCCTATTTCGGCTGGCCGACAACGGCCGCCTATGGCGGCACCAAGGCGGCCATCAACATTCTGGCCGAGTCGCTGAAGTATGATTTCGACAAGATGAACGTGCGTATCCAGGTGTTCAATCCCGGCTTCATCGACACCCCGCTGACCGAGAAGAACATGCTGCCCATGCCGGGACTGATGCCGGTCAGCCGCGCATCGCGCCGCATGGCGCGGGGCATCAAGTCGGGCGGCTTCGAAGTCCATTTCCCGCGCCGGACCAGCTGGCCCCTGAAACTGCTCGGCCTGCTGCCGAGGCCGCTGTGCAGAGGGTTTATCAGCCTGATGACCAGTTGGAAGGCGCGGCCGCTGCATTACGACCGCAAGCCCCCGATCGAATAGGACGCCGGCGAAATTGGCAGGCTCACCGTTTCGGGCCGCCGTCGCCATGGTTGAGGCAAGTGCTGCGTGGAGTCTGCGATGGGGCGACGGATCGTGCTTGCTGTGCTGGGCCTTATCGCCATTCTCGCACTGGCCTTCGTGCTCGGGCCCGCGCGTTCGCGTCGACACCACTATCCGTTTCGATCCCTCGCTCATCGCTGACGATCCGCAGGCCTATGTGGCAAAGGCGGAAGCCGCCATCCCCGGAATCCGTGACGGGCTGGAAAAAGAGATCGTCTGGGCCGATCCGTTGGTGCATGCCACGACCCCGCTGTCGATCGTCTACATCCACGGCTTTTCCGCATCGAAGGGCGAAATCCGCCCGCTGCCCGACGAAGTGGCGGAACAGCTTGACGCCAATCTCTTCTACACACGCCTTACCGGTCACGGGCAGGATGGCGCGGCGATGACGCAAGGCAGCATCAACGCCTGGATCAACGACTATGAGGAAGCACTCGCCATTGGCCGGGCGATCGGCGACAAGGTGATCGTCATCTCGACTTCGACCGGCGGCTCGCTGGCGGTCTGGGCGGCAACGCAGTCCGGTGCATCGGACGGGGTGGCGGCGATCGCGTTCATCTCGCCGAATTTCGGCGTCAAGGCTTCGGGCGCCGAGATCCTGACCATGCCGTGGGGCAAACAGATCGCCAGGCTGGTCGCCGGCAAGGAACACAGCTTCGTGCCGCGCAACGCGCTGCATGAAAAATTCTGGACCACCCGCTATCCGATCGAAGCAACCTTGCCGATGCAGGCGCTGACCGAGCTTGCCTATGGCGCGCCGGTGGAGAAGGCGACCATCCCTGCTTTGTTCATCTTTTCTGATTCGGACAAAGTGGTGTGGGCCGACCGCACCCGCGAGATTGCCGGGCGCTGGGGTGCGCCGCATGAACTGGTTTCGGTCGACGACACCGGCGACCCGGACAATCACGTCATTGCCGGCGACGCGCTGTCGCCATCGACCACGGCGTTTCTGGCGCAAAGGATCGCCGTCTGGATCGAAGCGGTGGTGAAGTAGGCGGACGAAAAAGGCGACCGAAGCATCGCTTCAGCCGCCCTTTCCTTGGTCTGTCCCGGCAATCAGCCAGCCTGAGCTTGACTGACTACAACGCTGGCTACTTACGCAGCCCGCGCCGCCGGGCGCTTGCCGCCGAAGCGGCGCTTGTTGTTGCCCTTGAAGGCCGGCTTGGCGCCATCCGGCTTGCGCTCGCCGGCGAAGGCCGGCTTGTCGCCGAAGCGCTTCTTGCCAAAGCCGTTGCCCTTGTTCTCGCCACCGGGCCGCCTGCCGTCGCGACGCCCATTGCGGTCGTTGCGGTCATTGGCCGGCTCGAAGCGCTCGTTCTTTTCAGCCGGATTGCGCAGCGGATCGGGGCTGCCGAGATGGTCGGCAACGATCGGCAGCTTGGTACGGATGATGCGCTCGACTTGGCGCAGCTTGCTGTTTTCCGAAGGATCGCAAAGCGTGATCGCGATGCCGTCCATGCCGTTGCGGCCGGTACGGCCGATGCGGTGGACGTAGCTCTCGGCTTCATCAGGCAGGTCGAAATTCACGACATGGCTGATGCCGGGCACGTCGATGCCGCGCGCCGCGATGTCGGTCGCCACCAGAATGCGCACCGAGCCGTCGCGGAAATCGTTCAGCGCTTTCTGGCGGGCGTTCTGCGACTTGTTGCCGTGGATGACGGCGGCCTTGAAGCCATCGCGCTCAAGGTCCTTGGTCACCCTGTCGGCACCATGCTTGGTGCGCGAAAAGATGATGACGGACTTCATCGCCTCGTCGGCGAGCATCGTCGACAACACCTGGCGCTTCTGCTTGGTGCGGGCAAAGACGACGCCCTGCACGATCTCGGCCGCCGCCGTGCTTTGCGGCGCGACTTCGACACGAATCGGGTTCTTCAGCAGGCCCTTGGCCAGTTCGGCGATTTCATTGGGCATGGTCGCCGAGAACAGCACCGTCTGACGGTCGGGCGCGGTCGCCTTGGCGATGCGCTTGACGTCGTTGATGAAGCCCATGTCGAGCATGCGGTCGCCTTCGTCCAGCACCAGCCATTTGGTGTCGGCAAGCACAAGGTCTCCCTCACGCACCAGGTCGGTCAACCGGCCGGGCGTGGCGATCAGGATGTCGACGCCGGGAGCAACCTTCTTCACCTGGCTGAAGCGGGACACGCCGCCGAGCACGAGCGCGGTCGAGACATGCGCGCCCTTGGCGAGGATCTTGATCGTGTCTTCGATCTGCACGGCGAGTTCGCGCGTCGGCGCCAGGATAAGCGCACGTGCCGTCTTCGGCCGGCGCTTGGTGCCAAGCGCAATGATCTTCGACAGAATCGGCAGCGCGAAGGCCGCAGTCTTGCCGGAGCCGGTCTGGGCGATGCCGAAAATGTCACGGCCTTCCATCTGCGGCGGGATCGCCTGTGCCTGGATCGGCTTCGGCTCGGCGAAGCCGGCGTTGTGGGTGGCCTTGAGCAGCGCGCCCGTAATACCCAGTGCCGCGAAACCGGTGAGTTCCGCAGTGCTACCGGGCAAAGTGTTTTCGTTGGTCAAAATAATCTTCTTTCACGCGGCTTCTGGCCGCAAACATCGATGGCGGCAGGGCGCAACCTGCCGTCGAAAAATCTGTGATGAACGACAAGGCGGGCGGACGTATTCGTCCACTCGGCTGCGCTGTCGTGCCCGCAGGCATCATGCCACGGGGCTTTTTCGCCGCTTTGTGATTTACCGGAAAAAGGGCCGATATACCGGAAAGAGGGAAAACAGACGCAACCAGTCTCATTCGTCGAGAAGGCCGGATTCGTTCCCGGCCCAAGCGCCTATGGGCTGCATATGGCTGAGTTCGCCCTCAATTGCAAGGGGCTTCATGTTGCAGCGCAGCAAAGCCCGTGGCGCAAGCGCCGCTTGCGCTCGCTTGCCGGCACGATTACGACGAAATGCCGCTGGCTTGGGAGGTAATCGATGAAAGACGTTCTCAAGGAACTCGAGCGCCGCCGCGAGATCGCCCGCATGGGCGGCGGCCAGGTCCGCATCGATGCCCAGCACAAGAAGGGCAAGCTCACCGCGCGCGAACGCATCGAGGTGTTTCTCGACGAGGGCTCGTTCGAGGAATTCGACATGTATGTCGAGCACCGCTCGACCGACTTCGGCATGGAGAACACCAAGATCGCCGGCGACGGCGTCGTCACCGGCTGGGGCACCGTCAACGGCCGCCCGGTCTACCTCTTCGCCAAGGACTTTACCGTATTCGGCGGCTCGCTGTCGGAAGCGCATGCCGAGAAGGTCATCAAGGTGCAGGAGATGGCGCTCCGCAACCGGGCGCCGATCATCGGCCTCTACGATGCCGGGGGCGCGCGCATCCAGGAAGGCGTGGCAGCACTCGGCGGCTATGCCGAGATTTTTCAGCGCAACGTGCTGGCCTCAGGCGTCATTCCGCAGATTTCCGTCATCATGGGACCGTGCGCCGGCGGCGACGTCTATTCGCCTGCCATGACCGACTTCATCTTCATGGTGCGCGACACTTCCTACATGTTCGTTACTGGGCCGGATGTGGTGAAGACTGTGACCAACGAGACGGTGACCGCCGAGAGCCTCGGCGGCGCCTCCGTCCACACGACGAAATCCTCGATCGCCGACGGCGCCTATGACAATGACGTCGAGGCGCTGTTGCAGATGCGCCGGCTGGTCGACCTGTTGCCGGCCTCCAACACGTCGGAGCTTCCCGAGATCGAATGCTACCAGTCGGTCACCGACCATGATTTGTCGCTCGACCGGCTGATTCCCGACAACGCCAACAAGCCCTACGACATCAAGGAACTGATCCTGAAGGTCGCCGATGAAGGCGACTTCTTCGAAATCCAGCAGAATTTTGCCAAGAACATCGTCACCGGCTTCGGACGCGTCGAGGGCCGCACCGTCGGCTTCGTCGCCAACCAGCCGATGGTGCTGGCCGGCGTGCTCGATTCCGACGCCAGCCGCAAGGCCGCGCGCTTTGTGCGCTTCTGCGACTGTTTTTCGATCCCGATCGTCACCTTCGTCGATGTCCCCGGCTTCCTGCCGGGTACGGCGCAGGAATATGGCGGGCTGATCAAGCATGGCGCGAAGCTCCTGTTCGCCTATGCCGAGGCGACCGTGCCGAAGATCACCGTCATCACCCGCAAAGCCTATGGCGGCGCCTATGACGTGATGGCCTCAAAACATCTGCGCGGCGACATGAACTATGCCTGGCCGACGGCGCAGATCGCGGTCATGGGCGCCAGGGGCGCGGTCGAGATCATCTACCGCAAGGACATCGGTGACGCCGAAAAGATCGCAGCCCATACAAAGGCTTACGAGGATCGCTTCCTGTCGCCCTTCGTCGCCGCCGAACGCGGTTATGTCGACGAGGTGATCATGCCGCACTCGACGCGCCGCCGCATCGCGCGCGCGCTCCGCATGCTGCGCAACAAGGATATGCAGAACCCCTGGAAGAAGCACGACAACATACCGCTGTGAGGTGCGGCATGGGCATCTCTCCGAGGTAACCGTCGGGCAGCTTACTCCTCTTCCGCCGTGCCAAACCCCGCTCCCATGGTGGCTCGCACGGGGCTGCCCCATGGCGTTGCGTGGTTGTCGATGCGCATCTGGAAGATGAAATAGGTCGGCGAGCAGAAGCCGATGCCTTTCACTTTGCCGATGCCCGGCGTGTCCGGCGGCAGTGACTGGCACATATAGTCCTCGCGGCAGAAATGATCGGCCGAGCAGGCCGGCCGGTTGCCGCGGTTGACGGCGCCGCCAAGACATTGGTCGAAATTGTTGGTGGCTACGCAGATATCGAATTTCTTGCCGCCGACGAGGCCGCAAATCTCGTTCGGCATCGGCTTGCCGGCCTTGAAGGTAGCAAATGTACGGTCCTTGTCGTCACAGCCGCGATAGGCAATCCCGGCGGGCACGCCGATCTTCGGCGGCCGGCAGGTGTAAGCGGTGCGCGAGACGGCAGGCGCGAAGGACGCGAACTGGCCTGATATGCTGTAGCGGTCGTTGAAAGGCTGCTCCGCATTGCTGGCGATCGAGCCGCTCAGACAAGGATGCCCGGAAAACATGTCAGCGCTGTCCTTTGGCAGCAGGCACTGCGCCAGTTTGGTGCGCACGCCCGAAGCGGTGGCCAGCGGCGTGCAAACGGTGCCGCCACCGCACTGCCAGGTCGCGCCGAAGCGGGCCGCATCTTCCGGCATCAGGCACGGCATGGCCATGTCGGCCGGCGCATAGTCGACCGCGGTGTCCGTCCAGGCTGCCGGCGGCGCAAAGGAGAGCGGACGGAAGTGGTTCGGCTGCTTGCCCGCGGCTGTAGCGGCGAGCCAGCCCTGGCGGCGCGGAATCTCGGCATGAAGATGCGGCGAGATGCCGACCTCGATGCGGTTGAGCGGCGATGTCGTCTTGTCGTCGAGGCCGATGAAATGGAAACCGGCGGTGGAACCGGCCTGGTGGCAACCCTGGCAGGCGCCATTGTCCAGCCGCTCGACCAGCGCTTCCGGCGTGCGCAGCAGTTTCAGCTTGGAATAGTCGAGCGATGCGAATTCCTCGGGTCGGTATAATTGCGTAAACGGATGATTGGCCTGCCGCGCGCTGCCGAAGGTCGACCACGAGATGATTTTCCTGGCCAGGAACTCGTCGGGGATTTCATAGACGCCTTCATCGACCGCCGGCAGGTTGGCGCCGACATAGGCGGCGAGCCGTGCTTTCAGCGCCACGTCTTGCGAGAGCCGCGCGGTGTCGGGCGTGTTCTCCAACGGCTTCTCGCTGATAGCAGCGCCATCGATGCCGAATACCCGCATGAGATAGGCGGCTTGGCCACCGAACTCGGTTTCCTGTCCGGAGGGGAAGCGCACCACCTGCGCGTTGAGCTCCAGCTGCTTGAAGGTCAGCCCGGCCTTCTCCAGCGGCCCGCCGGTCAGCCAGCCGGCATCGACGCTCTCGTCAAGCTGTGGCGTCCAGCGTCCGGCAGTGCCGACGCAGCCGCCGTCGGCATCGGGCGCGGCGCTGTAGACGGCATTGAAATTGAACGGCAGGCGCGATGCCAGCAGCTTGCCGTTCTTGCGAAAACTGTAGGCCAGGCGGTAGACGAAGCGCACCTCGCCGCAGTTCCTGTCGCCTTGCAGCAGCGTGAAATCGCGACGGTCGAGCCGGTTGACGATGCCGACCAACCGGAGGCGCGCGGCATCGGTCTTCAGCCAGCGCATGTCCATGATGCGGCCGACATTGCCGTCGGTTATCTCGTAGAGCGGCCGCCCGCCGGCCTTCATCTCGGCCCTCAGGGCCGCGACATCAGAAGCAACCGTTTCGACGATGGCGTGATAGGCCGGCGCCTCGTCGTAAAGCGTCTTCAGGCCGTCCTCGCCGTCGACCCCGAAAACATCGGCGAAACCGAAACCCTTGGCATCGAGCGCGGCGAGCACCGCCGGATTGTCGACGACGGTCACAGGACCTTCGGCGCGCGCCGTCGGCGCCATGAAGACAGCGATTAGGGTGGCAAGCAACAGAGCGAGCGCACGGCTCATTCAGGCAGCCTTTCGCGCGTCGAAGAGTTCACGCAACACCGGCAGCAGCGCCAGCGGCAGATCCTCGGCGATCAAGCCGGGTCCGAACCGGCTGCCGGCTTCGGCATGCAGCCACACCGCCGCGCAGGTGCCCTCGAAGGGCGGCATGCCTTGTGCGAGCAAACCGGCAATGATGCCCGACAGCACGTCGCCTGACCCGGCTGTGGCCAGCCACGGTGCACCGTTGGAGTTGATCGCCGCTTTGCCATCGGGCGCTGCTATGACCGTGTCGGCGCCCTTGTAGACGATGACGGCATTGGCCCGCGCTGCGGCCGCCCGCGCCTTGTCCAATTTCGACATGGTTTTGTCCCCGGCGATATCTGGGAACAAGCGGCCGAATTCACCCTCATGCGGCGTGATCACCAACGCTGGCGCGTTCAGGTGACGGGCGGCTTCGAACAGCGACTGCGGCTGATGGGCCATAGATGTAATGGCGTCAGCATCAAGCACGATCGCTCCTCCGTGGTTTGCGGTTTGCGATGCGCGTGCACCCTCCGCCAAGGTCTTGATCAGTTGCAGGGCGAAATCGCCGACCTTGGGCTTTGGCCCGAGCCCCGGTCCAAACACCAGCGCCTCGGGATGGCGCGCCGTCAGAAATTCCTGCACCTCCTCGAGTGACCCCGCCTCTCGCAGCATGATCGAGGTGAGGTGTGTCGCGTTCACCTGCAGGGCATTGCCAGGCGACAGCACGGTGACCGCCCCTGCCCCGCTTCTCGCGGCGGCCATCGCCGACAGCCGCGCCGCGCCGGTAGCACTCGGGCCGCCGGAAAAGACGCCGACATGGCCGCGCTTGTATTTATGCGCGTCCACCGCCGGCACCGGAAATTCCTGCAACCACAGGTCCGGCACATTTTCGAAGGTCGAGACAGCGAGTTGGGCGATGATGCCGTCATCGATGCCGATATCGGCGAGCACGATTTCACCGCATTGCCCGCGCCCCGGCAGCAGCAGGTGGCCGGGCTTTTTCCGGGCGAAGGTAACGGTGAGTTCGGCGCGAAACGCCCTGCTCAATATTTCGCCGCTGGCACCTGAGACGCCCGACGGCAGGTCGATCGCGACCACAGGCAGGCGCAGGGCTGTCACGGTATCGACAGCTTTCGCGGCATCGCCGGACAGCGGCTTGGACAGCCCTGCCCCATAGAGCGCGTCGATCACGATCGAGCCGAACTCGGCGTCGAAATCAGACAGCGGCCGGGACTTGATCAGGGATTCCGCGGCGGCGAGCGCCGCATCGCTTTCCGGCCTCGGCGCTCCGGATGACCAGATCGTTGTGCCGACGCCGCTGCCGGCCAGGAGGCGTGCGACGACATAGCCATCGCCGCCATTGTTGCCGGGCCCGCACAGCACATGGATGTGCTTTGCCGAGGGATAGCGCTTGAGAACCTCGGCCGCGACCGCTTCGCCCGCGCGCCGCATCAGGCTGATTCCATCGGCCGGACCGGCCGCGATCGTCAGCCGGTCGGCCGCAGTCATTTCGGCGGGGACAAGAAGTTCGTTGCTCATGGATTGCCGATCCGCATGCTATCAAGCATTGTCCAATTTCGATCCTAAGCAAACAAGGGGGAGTTGCCGAGATCTGCGGCCACAACGTCGGTACGAAGGCATCGCGGGCAGAAAATTGCCTGCGGGATAGGCGATGTGCCTGATTTTTGTGCGGACGCGGGTGCTGGCGCTGTGTAGGCTCTGGCAGCCCATGCCGCATCCGGTGCAGCGAATGACGCGAATTTGCATCCCGGTGCGGCGCGGCTTTGAAATCTTATGAGACCGCTTAGAATCCGCTGAATTGGCACAGTTCGTGCTTGATGGAGGCGCAAGCGGGGGGTCACAACCCGTTTTTTTTGGCAGTGGAGGCCACTTTTTACATGAAAAAGATCGAAGCGATCATCAAGCCATTCAAGCTGGACGAAGTGAAGGAAGCGCTTCAGGAAGCCGGACTGCAAGGCATCACTGTCACCGAGGCAAAAGGCTTCGGTCGTCAGAAGGGCCACACCGAACTCTATCGCGGCGCCGAATATGTCGTCGATTTCCTGCCCAAGGTGAAGATCGAGGTCGTGCTTGGCGACGACGCGGTCGAAGGCGCCATTGAGGCCATCCGCAAGGCGGCCCAGACGGGCCGCATCGGTGACGGCAAGATCTTCGTTTCCAACATCGAGGAAGTCGTGCGGATACGCACCGGCGAAACGGGCATGGACGCGGTCTGACCTGACCGGCCCTCCTCCTGAAAACGTCATCATCAAAAAACGTCATCACACAGGGATACATGACATGACGACAGCCAAAGACATCATGAAGCAGATCAAGGACAACGACGTGAAATTCGTCGACCTGCGCTTCACAGACCCGAAGGGCAAGCTGCAGCACGTGACGATGGATGTCATCGAGGTCGAGGAAGACATGTTCGCCGATGGCGTGATGTTCGACGGCTCTTCGATTGCCGGCTGGAAGGCCATCAACGAGTCCGACATGGTGCTGATGCCCGATCCGGACACGGTTCATATGGACCCGTTCTTCGCCCAGTCGACCATGGTCATCCTGTGCGACATCCTCGATCCGGTTTCGGGTGAATCCTACAACCGCGATCCGCGCGGCACGGCCAAGAAGGCCGAGGCCTACATGAAGGCCGAAGGCATCGGCGACACCATCTATGTCGGCCCGGAAGCCGAATTCTTCGTCTTCGACGACGTGAAGTACAAGGCCGACCCCTACAACACCGGTTTCAAGCTCGACTCCACGGAACTGCCGTCGAACGACGACACCGACTACGAGACCGGCAATCTCGGCCACCGCCCGCGCGTCAAGGGCGGCTACTTCCCGGTGCCGCCGATCGACAGCGCGCAGGACATGCGCTCGGAAATGCTGACCGTGCTCGCCGAGATGGGCGTGCGCGTCGAAAAGCATCACCATGAGGTGGCGGCGGCCCAGCACGAACTCGGCATCAAGTTCGACGCACTGGTGCGCAACGCCGACAAGATGCTGATCTACAAATATGTCGTCCACCAGGTCGCCAACGCCTATGGCAAGACGGCCACCTTCATGCCGAAGCCGATCTTNATCTACAAATATGTCGTCCACCAGGTCGCCAACGCCTATGGCAAGACGGCCACCTTCATGCCGAAGCCGATCTTCGGCGACAACGGCTCGGGCATGCACGTCCACATGTCGATCTGGAAGAACGGCAAGCCGACCTTCGCCGGCAATGAATATGCCGGTCTGTCGGAAAGCTGCCTGTTCTTCATCGGCGGCGTCATCAAGCATGCCAAGGCGATCAACGCCTTCACCAACCCGCTGACCAATTCCTACAAGCGTCTGGTGCCAGGCTATGAAGCGCCGGTGCTGCTCGCCTATTCGGCGCGCAACCGCTCGGCGTCCTGCCGTATCCCGTTCGGCTCGTCGCCGAAGGCCAAGCGCGTCGAGGTCCGCTTCCCCGATCCGGGCGCGAACCCCTACCTCGCCTTCTCCGCGCTGCTGATGGCCGGCCTCGACGGTATCAAGAACAAGATCCATCCCGGCCAGCCGATGGACAAGGATCTCTACGACCTGCCGCCGAAGGAGTTGAAGAAGATCCCGACCGTCTGCGGTTCGCTGCGCGAAGCCCTGCAGAGCCTCGACAAGGACCGTGGCTTCCTGAAGGCTGGCGGCGTCTTCGACGACGACCAGATCGACAGCTACATCGAGCTGAAGATGGCCGAAGTGATGCGCTTCGAAATGACCCCGCATCCGGTCGAATACGACATGTACTACTCGGTCTGAGATTCAATCTCAGTCCAGATTAGCTATAATGCTCAAGCCCTTGAAAGACTTCGCTCTTTCAAGGGCTTTTTGCTGCGCTCCAATAGGAATTGCCAGCCGACCGGCATGTCTCGCCTGCGCGGCAGCCGCATGCGCACCCGTATCCGCCTTTCGTCTTCGGCGATCGCACGATGCCCGGATTCTTGGACCTACGGTCCATCGGAGCGGCCGGCTTGAGCGTCGGTCCGGTGACTTCAATCACTACTCGGCGATGTCCAGTGAAGATCAAGGCGGCCGCTCGGTCGCCAACGTTGGAGCCAGGAGCGAGCGGAGCACTGTCTCAGGCTACAGTGACCGCTCGTCCGGCGCCCACGCCAATGCCGCCGTTCAGAAAACCCCGCCCGTCCGAACAGCATTGCGTGACGTAACCCCAAGGCCTGCGAATACACGCATGCCGTAGCGTGATCTGTCAACGTCGCAAGCTGGGCCGCGAATGGCCGATTCTGCTGTATGAACAGATGCTTATGGAAGGCCCTTTGCCCCGGATAAGGGCTGGAAAAGGCGCTTTTCCGGGCTTTATAGCGAGTGATCGCCGGAGGCTCACATGGCTGCGGCAAGAACTCCCGGGCGATTTGCGATCGCGTGAATTCCCTGACTTTTTCTGGGTATGTTTTCCCAGGAATGCCGTCAGCCGGGTAACGGCCAAAAAAGAACCCCGGCGCGAAACGCCGGGGTCTTCTTGTCATGCAGTCCGAAACGCTTACGCGGCGGCCGAAACCTGGGCGCTTGCCGGAACCGAGGCGATCGTCTTCAGGATCTGCGAGGCGATCTGGTAGGGGTCGCCCTGCGAGTTCGGACGGCGGTCTTCCAGATAACCCTTGTAGTCGCTTTTGATGAAGGAATGCGGCACGCGGATCGAGGCGCCACGGTCGGCAATGCCATAGCTGAACCGGTTCCACGGCGCGGTCTCGTGCTTGCCGGTCAAACGCTTGTCGTTGTCCGGGCCGTAGACGGCGATGTGATCCATCAGGTTCTTGTCGAAGGCCGCCATCAGCGCTTCGAAATAGGCCTTGCCGCCGACTTCGCGCATATAGGCGGTCGAGAAGTTGGCGTGCATGCCAGAGCCGTTCCAGTCGGTGTCGCCAAGCGGCTTGCAGTGGTATTCGATGTCGATGCCGTACTTCTCGGTCAGGCGCTGCATGAGGTAGCGGGCCATCCACATCTGGTCGGCGGCTTTCTTGGAGCCCTTGCCGAAAATCTGGAATTCCCACTGGCCCTTGGCAACTTCGGCGTTGATGCCTTCGTGGTTGATGCCGGCGGCGAGGCAGAGGTCGAGATGCTCCTCGACGATCTGGCGCGCAATGGAGCCGACATTGGAATAGCCGACGCCGGTGTAGTACGGGCCCTGGGGTGCGGGATAGCCGCTCTCGGGGAAGCCGAGCGGCCGGCCGTCCTTGTAGAAGAAATATTCCTGCTCGAAGCCGAACCAGGCGCCCTCGTCATCGAGGATGGTGGCGCGCTTGTTGGATGCGTGCGGCGTCACGCCATCGGGCATCATGACTTCGCACATGACCAGCACGCCGTTGGTGCGGGCGGGATCCGGATAGACCGCAACCGGCTTCAGCACGCAATCGGAGCTGTGCCCTTCGGCCTGCTGGGTCGAGGAACCATCGAAGCCCCACAGCGGCAGCTGCTCAAGATCAGGGAATTCGGCGAATTCCTTGATCTGCGTCTTGCCGCGAAGGTTGGGGACCGGGGTATATCCATCGAGCCAGATATACTCGAGCTTGTATTTCGTCATTCTAGCCTCTCGTTGCTTGATCACCGAACACTGAACGGCGTCGACATGCGTCTGCCGTCAGCAGACGGCCTGCCGCACACTTAAAATGCAATTCGTGTGCCATTCTTGGTCCGGAGGGTGCGGCAAAATTGACGCGGCATCCGCTCGAAAGTCGGTGAGCGCCTAAGCAATGCGCCCGGATCCATCACAATCGTTATTTGCACAAATAGTGTGCAAATACTGATCTTTTCATAGGCATATTGCCTAACTTGATTGCAGACCTTATCTTTGGACCAAGTTGAATCGAAAAGGTTCGGCGGAAGAAAGGAATCCGGCATGGAAATCATTTCCACACGACCGTCGGCCAAAATTCTGATGTTCCCGGCGGCAGCGCGCCTCTCTGCCTCAAATTTGAGCGGAAGGGCTAAGTTTGCGGCAGAGCTTGCCTCGCTGCGTGGTGCCCGCGCAGACTTCGGCGACGGCTGGTACCATGAGGCAGCCATCGAGGATGAGGCCCGGGGCCGCAAGAGCTGACACAGAGGGGCAGCAGCCCTCGTCAACGGATAATTGGCCTGAAAAGAGGAAGCCCGGCGCGATTGCTCGCGCCGGGCTTTATCTTTGTATGCTGGAGCTGTCAGCTACTGCTTGTCGTGCAGGTTGGTTCCCAGCGTATCCCTGACGAAGATCATGCCGATGATCAGCGACATCGCCGCGATCACCACCGGATACCAGAGGCCGTAGTAGATATCGCCCTTGGAGGCGCTGAGCGCGAACACGATCGCCGGCAGCAGGCCGCCGAACCAGCCATTCCCGATGTGATAGGGCAGCGACATGCCGGTATAGCGGATGCGGGTCGGGAACATCTCGACCAGGATCGCCGCGATCGGCCCGTAGACCATGGTCACGTAGAGGACCAGGATGAACAGGATGCCGATGACCTTTGCCCAGTTGACCGCCGCCGGGTCGGCAAACATCGCGAACGCACCGGCCGCCGGAACACTGTAGACGGTCACGTCCGTGGCGCCGGCAGCCTCATCGGCCGTCAGCAGCTTGTCCTTGACCGCCTGGGCGAGCGGGACAGTGGCCTTTTCACCGGCGCGAATGGCTGCCGCGTCGAGCTTCAGTTCGGGATTGGCCGCGACAAAGGCGTCGAGCTTTTGGTCAGCAACCTTGGCGGCAGCACGCTTCAGCGGGTAACCGCCGTCCTGAAGCGCCAGGTTGATCGCCTTCTTGAAAGCCGCATCGCTTGGAGCAGCCTTATCAGCGGCCGCCACGGCGTCGTAAGACGTCACGGTCTCGGCGCCGATCTTGACGCTGGCCGCTGTTCCCGCTGCCGCTGTCGTGACGATATCATAGGGCACCGAGCTTTTGGCCAGGAAGTCCGTCGCAATATCGCACGAGGTGAGAGGCTTGCGTGTTCCGGTTGGATTGAACTGGAACTTGCAGTCCCCCGGAGCAGCGGTCACCGTCGCACGCGTGTTCTGCTGGGCGGTGGCGAGCGCCGGGTTGGCGGCCCATGTCAGCGCCTTGAACAGCGGGAAGGTGGTGACGATCGCCAGCGCGAGACCGGCCATGATGATCGGCTTGCGGCCGATCTTGTCGGATAGCCAGCCGAACACGACGAAGAAGACCGCGCCGAGCGCCAGCGCAATCGCGATCATGATGTTGACCGACTGTGGGTCGACCTTGAGCACATTCGCCAGGAAGAACAGCGCGTAGAACTGGCCGTTGTACCAGACCACAGCCTGGCCGGCGGTGAGGCCGAACAACGCGAGCAACGCGATCTTGGCATTCTTCCACTGGCCGAAGGCTTCCGTCAGCGGCGCCTTGGAGCCCTTGCCCTCGTCCTTCATGCGCTGGAAAGTCGGCGATTCGGCAAGCGACAGGCGGATCCAGACCGATATGCCGAGCAGTATGGCCGAGAGCAGGAACGGAATACGCCAGCCCCAAGCCGCGAAATCCTCCTTGCTCAGCGAATTCTGCACGACCAGGATGACGATCAGCGACAGGAACAGGCCGAGCGTCGCCGTCGTCTGAATCCACGACGTATAGAAGCCGCGGCGATCGTCGGGAGCATGCTCGGCGACATAGGTCGCCGCACCACCATACTCACCGCCGAGCGCCAGGCCCTGCAGCATGCGCAGCCCGACCAGGATGATGGGCGCCGCAATGCCCCAGTTCGCCGAGCCGGGAAGCAGGCCGACCAGGAAGGTCGACAGGCCCATGATCAGGATGGTGACAAGAAATGTGTATTTGCGGCCGACGAGATCGCCAATGCGACCGAACACCAGCGCGCCGAACGGGCGCACCAGGAAGCCGGCGGCGAAAACCAGCAGCGTGAAGATGTTGCGAGTCGCCTCTGGATAGGAGGCGAAGAATGCCGCGCCGATCGCTCCGGCCAATGCGCCGTAGAGATAGAAATCATACCATTCGAAAACGGTGCCGAGCGAGGAAGCGAAGATGACTTTCTTCTCCTCCCGCGTCATGCCGCGGCTTGCTCCGCCGGCGGTCGATGCGATTGCCATTGCGTTATCCTCCCGTGAGACCCGTTCTCGATGCTGCGCGACACCGTCCGCGTTCTCCTCCGAGCACGGACTCAACGACAGCCATTCGGAAAAATGACAGAAAGCGCCTGCCAAAGGCAGCGCGTCTTTGGGATTATGACTTTGGTATTAGGTGCACTGCGGGATGAATCCGGGCGAGCTGGGAAAACTCCTTAGCGCTTGAGCGCTTCCAGCAGGCCGACAGCAGCCATCATGTCGCGCTTGCGAGCCGCGCGGCGGGCAACGGCCTCCGCATCCTGCCCCCAATGCTCGATCTGCCAGTCCTCGTCGACATGGGCAGCGGCCCAGGCAGGATCGGCATCGAGTTCGCCGAAATCGACAGCCAGCGCCAGCAGAGCCGAACCGGTCAGCGACGTCATCACATGGATGGCGGCGAGCCGCAGCGGCTCTGTTCGCTGGGCAAGATGGCTGCCCAGCACGGCGATGGTCTCGCGCGGCTGCTCGACATGGATGATGCCCTCGGCGAGATTGAAGCGGACCCCGAGTGTTCCCCTCACCCAGTCTATCACCGGGTCCCAATGCTGGCTCTGCCGCTCCACCAGCCCTTGCGGTGCGTCGGCGCGATAGCAGAGCAGATCGGATGAGGCAAAGCGCAGGATATCCTCCAGCACCGCCTGGGGGTCGCTGGCGACACCGTCGATGGCGGTGTTGACGAGACGCATCACCGGCATGGTCACCGGATCGATGGTCTCGCTTTGGGCGGCGAATTCGTCGGCGACAAGCACTGCTGCTGCCTCGGTAGGCAGCGCCAGCAGCGCCTTGCTCGGGGTGCGCACCGGCTTGCCGTCGAGATGCACGGCAAACCCATTGTCGACAGGTGCGACAGAGGCGGCCTTGTAGAAGCGCTTCGGCAGATGCGTCTTCATCTGGATCTGGGCGCGACGCACCGGATCGGGATGGGAAAGATATTTGCCCGCTTCGAGGTCGTTGAGGATATCACGCATGAAGGTCTCTCTTACACCGGCGTCAGCTTGCGCGCCGGCCGGTTGACGATGATCAGGCCGGCGGCAATTAGGCCAAGTGCCAGGAAAATGCGCATGGTCAGCGGCTCATTCAAGAACATGGCGCCGCACAGCACGCCGAAAACCGGCGACAGGAAGGTGAAACTGGACAGGCCTGATGCCGGATAGCGCCGCAGCAGCCAGAACCACAGCACATAGGTGAAGGCGACGATGTAGACAGCCTGGAAAAGCAGCGCCAAAGTCGGCAGCACGGTCGGATCGCGAACGGGCGGGCCGGCGAGAGGCAGCACCAAGACGCCTACGATCGCTGCCCCGGCGAGCTGGTAAAGCAGAAGCTTTTCGGCGCTCGCCTCGACCAGCTTCGACCGCTTGATGAGGATGTTGGTCAAAGCCCAGAAGAATCCGGAGCCGAGGCTCAGGAGATCGCCGAACAGCATGTCTCCGCCGCCGCCGAGCTTGTCGGAAAACACCGCGGCAAGACCGGCAAAGGCCAGCAGCAGGCCAAGGAATTTTCTCAACGTGATCTGCTCGCCAAGCAGGAAATGGCCGCCGAGCAGCATCCAGAACGGCATCGTGTTGACCAGCAGCGTGTTGCGGGCAACGGTCGTATGCTCCAGGCCGACATAAAGGCAAAGGAACTCGATGCCGAAAAGCGCGCCAACCGCGATGCCGGCGAGCAAGGTCCCGTCGCGCGTGAAAAGCGCGATGCCGCGCCACCGGCACCAGGCAAAGACACACAGGCCGCCGATGATCGAGCGCGCGATCGATAGGAAAACCGGATCATAGCCAGCGTAGGAGATCTTGGCGGCGACGTAATTCAGCCCCCAGGAAAAGGTCAGCCCGACCATGATGGCGGCGGCGGCCATGTCGACCGTGTCGCGACGATCAAGCGTATCGGTGGCGAGCCCGTCGGTGGCGCCGCTCACGATCAGTCCTCCGCGCTGGCGTCGTCGAAGCCGATCAGGTTCCAGCTCTGTCGCATGTGCGGCGGCATTGGCGCGGTGACATCGATGACGCCCTTGTCGGGATGCGGAATGATGATGCGGCGCGCATGCAGATGCAGGCGGTTTTGAATGCCGCCGGGAAAGTCCCAGTTGGTGTCGGCCTCGAAATATTTCGGATCGCCCAGGATCGGACAGCCGATGTGGGCGGCATGAACGCGAAGCTGGTGGGTGCGGCCGGTATAAGGCTCCATCTCCAGCCAGGTCATCGTCTGCGCCGCCTGCTCGATGATGCGGTAGTAGGACACAGCGTGGTCGGCGCCCTTTTCACCATGCGCGGCGACCCGCACGCGGTCACCGTCCGGCGTCGGCTCCTTGATCAGCCAGGTCGAGATCTTGTCCTCGCGCTTGGGCGGCACGCCCTTAACCAGCGCCCAATAGGTCTTCTTGGTCTCGCGGGCGCGAAACGCTTCCGAGAGCTTCATGGCGGCCAGCCGGCTACGGGCGACGACCAGAACACCCGAAGTGTCGCGGTCGAGCCTGTGAACCAATCTGGGCTTCTCGCCCTTCTGGTTGCGCCAGGCTTCCAGCATGTCGTCGACATTGCGGGTGACGCCCGAGCCGCCCTGCACCGCAAGGCCCGCCGGCTTGTTGAAGACGAAAACCTTAGGGTCCTCATGGATCAGCATCTTGGCGAGAACATCGGCATCGCCCTGGTTGCGGATCGAGTGGCCGGTCAGCGCACTCTCGCCCTTCTTGTCGACCTCGAGCGGTGGGACGCGAACCATCTGGCCGGGCTCGACACGGGTGTCGGCCTTGACCCGGCCGCCGTCGACACGGATCTGGCCGGAGCGCAGAAGCTTCTGCAAATGGCCGAAACCAAGGCCCGGGAAATGGGTCTTGAACCAGCGGTCGAGCCGCATGCCCGCCTCGCCGGCCTCCACCGTGATCTGTTCAACGCCTGCCATGTTTTTTGTCGCTTATCCGTTTCCCGAGCGAAGCTCGGCCTGTTCTTGGCGCGGCAATAGCACTAAGGCAGGCTTCTTGCGAGCCAAAGTCCCAGAAACAGGGCGATAATGGCGCCAACGACGCTGGCAAGGGCATAAGCCAGTGCAGGCAGCGTGGCTCCCCGCTCCCACAGCGTCGCGAAATCGAGCGAAAAGGCGGAGAAGGTGGTGAAGCCGCCAAGAATGCCGGTAGCAACGAACAGCCTGACCTCGTTCGATCCGCCACGGCGCATCATGGAGGCGATGAACAGCCCCATGGCGAAGGAGCCGATGACGTTGATGGCCATCGTGCCCCAGGGATAGTTTGGGCCGACAAGGCGCAATGCGCCGATGTTGGTGAGGTGACGAATTCCGGCACCGATGCCGCCACCGACGACGACGAGAAGCAGATTGAACATGACCGTTTACTGCCCCCGCACGGCTGCCCGGTCAATCCCTTGTTGCGCGCGCAACCGCACGGATCGGCCGAGTTCGTCACCACTCAGGCGTTGCCCATCTCGGATATTTTTTCCTGAACTCGTTATAGAGGTCATCGATCTCCGCTTTGCCGATTGGGCGCACCTGTTCGTAGAGGTAGCCCTTGACGTCGCCGGACAGCTGGTACGCCGCGATGCGCCTGTATGCTGCGGCGATGCCTTTGCCCTCGACAATGTATTGGTCCGGTATCGAGACACAGAGCTGCGCGCCCGGCTGCAGATGGATAACGGGCGGGTCGGTCACGACAACGTATTTGGACTTCAACGTCGCCGGTCTGAATCGATCGCGACTATCGACCTGACAAGCCCACTCGATGCGAGGGTAAAGGTCCTTGTCCATTTCATACAGCAATGAATCGCTCATCATCCCGCTGGATGCAAACACCGACAACCGGTCCTCAGGTCCCATCTTTCCAAGAAGGTCATCGATAAGGCGCCTGTATTCTGGAAGATTGTCGAGGTGCAGCGGGAGCGTGGCTTCGCTGGCAAAGACGTAGCTGATCGGTGACAGCACCTGGCGGCCAGTCGGGAAAAAAGTACCGAAAAACGCCAGCCCGGCGGCAACGGCTATCGCGGCGTTCGACCATAGCGATCTCAGTGCCGGCATCGAAACGATCGCAACGATTGCCTGGGCGTAGGCAGGAAAGAGCCAAAGAAATACTGGCACCGAATGATGGCGATCCGGGTCCTGCATGCGGGTGAAGAGGACGAAGGTGAGTGCCGAAGCAACGGCACAGAACAGGGAAAATCTGTTTTTCGGCGTATGATGGAGATGTAAAGGCCAAATACGATCAACAGCCAGTTCACATAGCTGAGCCGCGATCCTACCTGGCCAAGCTGTGAACCGAAGTTTGTCTTGTATCCGCTGTAAAGGTCGCCATAGCTGGTTCCCAGTATCTTGAGGATCAGGGGTTGCTGGAAGGTCAGCGCGGCTCCGATACCACGAGGATCGCACACAGGCTCCCGACGGCGGCATTGCGGAGTGCCGGAAAGTCCCGGTCTTTCGCCTGCAGAAAACAGAAGAAGGCTGCGGAAATTCCGACCCCGATGACGGGATAGGCGTACCAGCGGCGCAGCACGAATGCCAACCACAGGCATACGCCGACACGTATTCCGCTGATCACCGGTTCATGGGTCAGGAACCTCGATTTCCAGAGAAAATAGGTTGCCGCGCAAAGCGCGAAACAGCCGGCAATGTCAGGCAACCCACGGAGCGTCGCCGCCCAGAAGGGCGTGTAGAGAAAGGCCGCAATCCATACGGTGAGCCAGCTTCGGCATGAAGATGTTCCGGTCGCCGCCTCCAGATAGCTTATTCTGCCGATGAGAAGAGCGGTCGGGACCAGATAAACAGCGACTGTTCCGGCGATGTAGGAAAACCTCGAATCGCCAAAAATGATGTGAAACGGCATCAGCGGCACCAGGATCGCCGCACTGTAGTCATCCGTGGCTATCGAGGTTCTCAGGTGGCTGAGCCATTCGAGAGGGCTCTGAACCAAGAGCGTGCCTTGCTGGCTGAACGTGTCGAAATAGGCAGCGAAGTCCCAGTAATAGACAGGCTGTTCAAGCCCTACATAGGTGAGAGCAAGAGCAACTCCCAGCAGAGCGGTGCACACATAGGTCGTTGCCCAAAATCCGAGAGATCTGTTCTTCGTCACTTGAAGCCGCCAGGAGGGGAGAGGCAGAACTGTCAAAGTCAGCCCGGGGCCGCCGTTCATGCAGCCAGGAGCCGTTCCGGCGCATGAGCGGCCACAAGGATGGGCCAAATCTCACATGCGGAGCACCCAAATGCCGCCGGCAGCGCCGGTTCTCTAAAGCTCAGGTCGTCCCGGCATTTTTCGGCTTGGTCGAGCCGATCATCTTCCAGTTCTTGTAGAACATGGAATTGATGCGCTCGACGCTGACCGAGACGATGGCGAGCATGCCCGCGATGAGACGGGGAACCGGAGACGGCCTGATAATGTCCATGAACACGCAGTAGCGGCGGCCGTCATACTCGTTGACCGAGCGATGCAGCAGCGTGTCGTCGAAGATGAACAGCGGATTGTCGTACCAGTAATTCTTGACGTTGCCGCACTCGACGAAAATCTCCGACTTCACCGGGATCAGATTGTAGAGGATGCGCAGGCTGAGCCGCAGCGGGCCGAAATGCCAGGACGTCGATTCGCGCTTGCTGAAGACGGAAACGGCTATGGTCTTGATATATTTGAAATCCTTGTTGAACTCGGCGACATTATCGATCCTGTGCTTGCCGTACCACTGGTAGACATACATGCCGCGCCGGCCGGCGCCGAAATTGGCGTCGATGTCGGCAATGATCTCATCCTTGCGCGCTTTGAAGATGTCCAGGACCTCGTTGACCTCGCGCTGATAGTCGGCGGGAAACTGCTCCAGCTTCCAGACGCCCGGATTTCTGTAGCACATGAGGTCGACCAGCAGATTGAACGGCGAAAGCAGCCAGGTGAACAGGCCGTTGCCGAGAAAATAGCCTGAGAACAGCGACAGATCCTTGCGGTCGTTGCGCAGCACGTCGATCAGGCCGCAGATGATGAAGATCGTCGTCAGGATGGGAATGAAATAGAAGCCAAGGGCGAGAAGCGGGATGGCAATGGCGAACTTGCGAAGGGATTTGCGAAGGGTTTTTGTCATTTTTCCACGCGCGAAGCGCGATCCTGTTGCGAATGAGGTGCCCAAATCAAGGCAACGGCCACCGCCCGGCCGTGCGCCTTGATAAGGTTTTTTGGGTTACCACACAACGGCCCTGCTATCGTGGCCGGCTGGCTGCCTGGCGGATCTGGTCAACGGCCTCACGCAAACCCGCTATTCCCGCTCCTTGCGCAGCTTCGCCCAATAGTCGAGCCGCTTCCTGATATCGCGCTCGAAGCCGCGCTCGGGCGGATCATAGAAGGTCTGGCGGCCCATCTTCTCCGGAAAATAATCCTGCCCCGAAAAGGCGTCCGGCTCGTCATGGTCGTAACGATAGCCGGCGCCGTAATCCTCCGCTTTCATCAGCTTTGTCGGCGCGTTGAGGATGTGCTTGGGCGGCAGCAGCGAGCCGTGTTCCTTGGCGGCCCGCGTGGCGGCCTTGAAAGCATTGTAGACGGCGTTGGATTTGGGCGCGGTGGCGAGATAGACGGTGGCCTCGGCAAAAGCCAGCTCGCCCTCGGGCGAGCCGAGATAGTCGTAGGCATCCTTGGCGGCATTGGCGACGACAAGCGCCTGCGGGTCGGCAAGGCCGATGTCTTCCATGGCCATGCGCACCAGCCGGCGGCCTAGATAGAGTGGATCCTCGCCCGCATCGAACATGCGTGCGAGATAGTAGAGAGCCGCGTCAGGGTCTGAACCGCGTACCGATTTGTGCAGCGCCGAGATCAGATTGTAATGGCCGTCCTGGCCCTTGTCGTAGATCGGAGCGCGGCGCTGGACGATGCGCTGCAGACCCTCGGGATCGAAGACCTCGCCGGGTTTGGCTGCCCGCCAGACTTCTTCCGCGAGCGTCAGCGACGCCCGGCCGTCGCCATCGCTCATGCGGATGAGCATGGCCCGCGCCTCGTCGTCGAGCGGCAGCGCCCTGCCCTCGGTCTCCTCCGCCCGCACCATCAGCTTGGAGATGCTCTCCTCGCCAAGCGAATGGAAGACCAGAACGCGCGCGCGTGACAACAAAGCGGCATTCAGTTCGAAGGACGGGTTTTCGGTCGTGGCGCCAACCAGCACGACTGTCCCGTCCTCCATGACCGGGAGAAAGCTGTCTTGCTGGGCACGGTTGAAGCGATGGATCTCGTCGACGAACAGCAAGGTCTGGCGGCCATTGGTGCGGCGCAATTTGGCCGCTTCGAACACCTTTTTCAGGTCGGCGACGCCGGAAAAGACAGCCGATATCTGCTCGAAGGCCAGGCTGGTTTCGCCGGCAAGCAGGCGCGCTACGGTGGTCTTGCCGGTGCCGGGCGGCCCCCAGAAGATCATCGAGCCGAGCGAGCCGGAACCGATCAATCGGGTCAGCGCGCCGTCAGGGCCGGTCAGATGCTCCTGGCCGACGACCTCGCCAAGGTTTCTCGGCCGCAGCCTGTCGGCCAGCGGCCGCCCGGGCGGGGTCTTTTCCGGTTCATCGACGCTGAACAGATCGGCCATGCACTTCTTTTTCGTTGGAGCATGAGCCCGAATGCACGGAGCCCAGCCCTAATAACGCAACACCTGACGCATTATCTGCCCGCCGCGCTCGACGGTAAAGCGCCACCAGCGCGTATCCGTCTTGGCCGCCAGCTCCAGGGTCGCCGCGGTATCGATGGTGGTGCCGTTCACCTCACGCACGATGTCGCCCGGCTGGAAGCCGAAATCGGCGGCCGGAGAATCGCGGTTGATGTCGACCACGGTGACGCCCTTGATGTCCGTGCGCAGGCCAAGCCGCTGCGCGAGCCGGGGCGACAGCTCCGCGACCTTGGCGCCCGAAAACGGGCTGCGGCCATGCAGCGTCACCTCGGCAGCCTTCATGCCTTCCGGAGCACGCTCCAGCGCTATATCCATCGCCGCTTGCTGGCCCTTGGTCAAAACCGCGAAATTGGCGGTGGTACCGATCGACAGCGTCGCCATCCGGTAGTCCAGCGCTTCGATGCTCTCGACCGGCTTGCCGTTGAGCTGCAGCACCACGTCGCCGGGCTTGAGCCCTGCCTTGGCGGCCGGACCGGTCGCTTCGACCGACGAGACCAGCGCACCGGTCGGCTTCTCCATGCCGAGCGATTCGGCGATCTGCGGCGTCACCGCTTCGAACTCGGCGCCGACATAGGGCCGCTCGAAGAAGTCGAGCCCGGCCTTGGCCGCGTCGGCAAAAGCGCGAACCATATTCGAGGGAATGGCAAAGCCAATGCCGATCGAACCACCGCTGCGGCTGTAGATGGCGGTGTTGATGCCCACCAGCTGGCCGCCCATGTTGATCAGCGCACCGCCGGAATTGCCCGGATTGATGGCGGCGTCGGTCTGGATGAAGAAGCTGGAATCGGAGACGCCGATATGGCTGCGGGCCAATGCCGAGACGATGCCGCTGGTGGTGGTTTGGCCGACGCCGAAGGGGTTGCCGATGGCCAGCAGCAGGTCGCCGACCTCAAGCGCGTCGGAATCGCCGATGGCGATAACCGGAAACGGCTTGTCCGAGGTGATCTTGAGCACGGCGAGGTCGAGTGTCTCGTCCTTGAGCAGCACCTTGCTGTCGAACTCGCGTCCGTCCGCCGTCGCCACCTTGACCCGGTCGGCATCCTTGATGACGTGGTAATTGGTGACCACGACGCCGGTCGGATCGACCAGCACGCCGGAGCCGAGCGAAGACTGCGCACGCGGCTGCGAGCGGCCGAAGAATTCCTCGAAGAACGGATCGCCGTCGAAAGGCGACGTCACCTTGGCGGTCTGCGAGGCATAGACGTTGACCACCGCCGGGGCTGTCTGCTTGACCAGCGGCGCAAAGGACAATTGCACCTCCTCGCGGCCGAAGGGTACGCGCTTGTCGGGCCCAGCCGTGGCGTTTTCGCCTTCCACGCCATGCAGCAGGTCGGTCAGCACATCGGACAGGCCGGGATCCGTCTTGGTATCCTCGGCCAATGCTTGCCTGACCACCGGTGCGGCCGCAAACGCCATGACGGCGAAAAGCAGAACAAAGGGCAGTCTTCTGGCGCGCATTCGCGAATCCTCCAAGGCAGGTTCGGGGGCATTGTCCCGACGATTGTGCAAAATGAAAGGCTAAGCCGCTGAAATCCGACTATTTTGGGCCAAAACCCCAGGGCCAAGCCAGGAAATCGGATTCCGCCGCGGTTTGCTGCTTTCAGAAAACAAAAAAGGGGCCCGCAGGCCCCTTTGAAGTCATTTGGGAAAACCGAGCCTTATGCGGCTGCGGCGTCCGCGTCAGCGCTTTCGGCTTCGATGCGAGCGCGGTCGCCTGCGCCCTTGGCCGAGACGTCGCGATCGACGAACTCGATGACAGCCATGGCGGCGTTGTCACCGTGACGGAAGCCCGCCTTCATGATGCGCAGATAGCCGCCATTGCGGTTGGCGTAGCGCGGCGCGATGGTATCGAACAGACGCTTGACGACGCCTTCATTGCCGATCTGCGCAATGACCTGGCGGCGGGCGTGCAGGTCGCCGCGCTTGCCGAGCGTCACCAGCTTCTCGACGATCGGACGCAGGTCCTTCGCCTTCGGCAAGGTCGTGACGATCTGCTCGTGCTCGAGCAGCGACACGGCGAGGTTGGCGAACATCGACTTGCGATGGCTAATGCTTCGGGCGAAGCGACGGCCTTTGAAACCGTGGCGCATGGCTCTTTTCCTTCTTCAGTTGTTCAAGAGGCCGTGGCCTCTGATGGTTTTCCGCATGACCGTCGGATCGAGCGGCCCACGCCGCCCATCCTTGGAATTCATGCTCAATATTGGTCTTCGTAACGCTTGGCGAGGTCTTCGATATTTTCCGGCGGCCAGTCCGGCACTTCCATGCCGAGGTGCAGGCCCATCGCCGCCAGGACTTCCTTGATCTCGTTCAGCGACTTGCGGCCGAAGTTCGGGGTGCGGAGCATCTCGGCTTCGGTCTTCTGGATCAGGTCGCCGATATAGACGATGTTGTCGTTCTTCAGGCAGTTGGCCGAACGCACCGAAAGCTCGAGCTCGTCGACCTTCTTGAGCAGCGCCGGGTTGAAGGCGAGCTCGGTGACGGCCTCGGCGGCGACTTCCTTCTGCGGCTCGTCGAAGTTGACGAACAAGCCGAGCTGGTCCTGCAGGATGCGGGCGGCGAAAGCCACCGCGTCCTCGCCGGTGATCGAACCGTCGGTGTCGATCGTCATGGTCAGCTTGTCATAGTCGAGAACCTGACCCTCGCGGGTGTTCTCGACCTTGTAGGAGACCTTCTTGACCGGCGAATAAAGGCTGTCGACCGGGATGAGACCGATCGGCGCGTCTTCGGCGCGGTTGCGGTCGGCCGGCACGTAACCCTTGCCGGTGTCGACGGTGAATTCCATGCGGATTTCAGCGCCTTCGTCCAGCGTGCAGATGACGTGGTCGGGGTTGAGGATCTCGACGTCGCCAACCGTCTGGATGTCGCCGGCGAGAACCGCACCCGGTCCCTGCTTGCGAACGACCATGCGCTTGGGACCATCGCCTTCCATGCGGATGGCGATTTCCTTGATGTTGAGGACGATGTCGGTCACGTCCTCGCGCACACCGGCGATGGACGAGAATTCATGCAGAACGCCGTCGATCTGCACGGCGGTAACAGCCGCACCGCGCAGCGAAGACAGAAGCACGCGGCGCAGCGCGTTGCCCAGCGTCAGGCCAAAGCCACGCTCGAGAGGCTCGGCGACCAGCGTGGTCAGCGTCTTCTTCTTCGACGAGAACTCGATCTTGTTCGGCTTGATCAGTTCCTGCCAATTTTTCTGGATCATGATGCTTTCCTTCCGTTGACCCGCCACCATCCAATCGTGGCGGGCGACCTGGAATGCCGCGGAGGAGCGCCCAAGGGCGCTCGCGCGGCGTTCGGTAAATGCTTAGACGCGACGCTTCTTGCGCGGGCGGCAGCCATTGTGCGGGATCGGCGTCACATCACGGATCGACGTGATGGTGAAGCCGGCGGCCTGCAGGGCGCGCAGTGCCGATTCACGACCGGAGCCGGGCCCGCAGACCTCGACTTCGAGCATGCGCATGCCGTGTTCCTGGGCCTTCTTGGCAACATCCTCGGCAGCCATCTGGGCAGCGAACGGGGTCGACTTGCGCGAACCCTTGAAGCCCTGGGCACCGGCCGACGACCAGGCAATCGAATTGCCCTGCGCGTCGGTGATGGTGATCATCGTGTTGTTGAAGGTCGAATTGACGTGGGCAACGCCCGACGAGATGTTCTTGCGTTCGCGACGGCGAACACGAGCGGCTTCCTTGGCCATGATAGTCCTTTCAGTTGATCTCTACACCGCCGTAATGCCAGCGGCTCCACCTTCGTAAGGGAGTAGGGGAATAGGGCAGTAAGGGAGTAGGGAAAAGTGCGGCCCGATTGATGGGCATTCCCTACTGCCTTACTCCCCTACTCCCTTATTCCCCTAACAAATTACTTCTTCTTGCCGGCGATCGACTTGGCCGGGCCCTTGCGGGTGCGCGCATTGGTATGCGTGCGCTGGCCGCGGACCGGCAGCGAGCGGCGGTGACGCAGGCCGCGGTAGCAGCCGAGGTCCATGAGCCGCTTGATGTTCATAGAGACTTCGCGGCGCAGGTCGCCCTCGACCTGGTAATCGCGGTCGATGGTTTCGCGGATCTGCAGCACTTCCGCGTCGGTCAGCTGGTTGACGCGACGCTCGGCCGGAATGCCGACCTTGTCGACGATCTCCTGGGCGAACCGCTTGCCAATGCCGTGAATGTACTGAAGCGCAATGACAACGCGCTTGTTGGTCGGAATGTTGACGCCGGCTATACGAGCCATGTTCTTTCCTTCTCCATGTGGGCCAGCCAATCCTCAAAAACAAGGCAGGCTCGGCGCTGTCTTAAGTTGCCCCGCGTCCGGTGGAGGCCGGCCCATGCGGGAGTTTCCAGTTCAATACGGCTGCCTTGCCCTTGCGGACAAGCAAAGCTCATGCCTGATAGGAAGACGGGCCGCCATACCGCAGCGAACCGCCTCCGTCAAGTGCAATCGTTAATTTCCCCGCACTGCGTCCTTGAGCACCGCTTCGATCTGTTCCGTCACGGCGTCGATATCGGCCATGCCGTCGACACTGCGGAGCTTGCCCTTGGCATAATAGTACCCAATCAGCGGCGACGTCTTCTTGTAATATTCCCTCAGGCGCTCTTCGAACACGGTCGGATTGTCGTCCTTGCGAACGGGAAGGCCGGCCGCCTGCGCCTCGTCGGCGCGCTTGACGATCCGGCCAACCAGGGCCTTGTCGTCGACCACGAGCTCAATGACGGCGTCGAGGGCCTGGGAGCGATCCAACAGCATCTGCTCGACCGCATCCGCCTGCACCAGGGTCCGCGGATAGCCGTCGAGGATGAATCCCTTGGCGCAGTCGGGCTGATCGATACGCTCGGCGACGATCGCGTTGACGATCGCGTCGGACACCAGTTCACCGGCATCCATCACCGCCTTGGCGCGCTTGCCGACTTCGGTGCCTGCCTGGACGGCAGCACGCAGCATGTCGCCCGTCGAGAGCTGGGGTATGCCGTGTTTTTCTACCAGTCTTTGTGCTTGCGTCCCCTTGCCCGCTCCTGGCGGCCCAAGCAATATCAACCTCATCTGGCTTTCTTCCCCCCGCGCAGCTTCGACTTCTTGATCAGGCCTTCATACTGGTGCGCGATCAGGTGGCCCTGAATCTGCGCAACCGTATCGAGCGTGACACTGACCACGATCAGAAGCGATGTGCCACCAAGGTAGAATGGTACGCCAGTCGCCGAGATCAGGAACTCCGGCAGCAGGCACACCAGCACCAGATAGATGGCGCCAACGACGGTGATGCGGGTGAGAACGTAATCGATGTAATCGGCGGTGCGCTCGCCCGGACGATAACCCGGGATGAAGCCTGAATGCTTCTTGAGCTGGTCGGCGGTGTCCTTCGGGTTGAAGACAATCGCAGTGTAGAAGAAAGCGAAGAACGCGATCATCGCCGCATAGAATGCCATGTAGAGCGGCTGGCCATGTCCGAGTGCGGCCAGAATGGTGCTTGCCCAGGCCGGCATGTTGGTCGTCTGCGAGAAGCCCGCGACGGTGGCCGGCAGCAACAGCAGCGACGAGGCGAAGATCGGCGGAATGACACCCGACGTGTTGAGCTTCAGAGGCAGATGCGAGGTATCGCCCTGGAACATGCGGTTGCCGACCTGGCGCTTCGGATACTGGATCAGCAAGCGGCGCTGGGCGCGCTCAAAGAACACGATGAGCGCGATGACGACGACGGCCAGCACGATGATCGCCAGGATCAGGCCGGTCGACAGCGCGCCGGTGCGGCCAAGCTCCAGCGTGCCGGAGATGGCGTGCGGCAGGCCGGCGACGATACCGGAGAAGATGATCAGCGAAATGCCGTTGCCGATGCCGCGCGCGGTTATCTGCTCGCCCAGCCACATCAGGAACATGGTGCCGCCGACCAGCGTGACGACGGTCGAGATGCGGAAGAACATGCCGGGATCGCTGACGATGCCGTTGCCGCCTTCCAGACCGACAGAAATGCCATAGGCCTGAACCAGCGCAAGCAGCACGGTGCCGTAGCGCGTGTATTGGTTGATGACCTTGCGGCCCTGTTCGCCTTCCTTCTTCAGCGCTTCCAGTGACGGGATGACCGAGGTCATCAGCTGCATGATGATGGACGCGGAGATGTAAGGCATGATGCCGAGCGCAAAGATCGCCATGCGCTGCACGGCGCCGCCGGCGAACATGTTGAACATGCCGAGCACGCCCTTGCTCTGCGAAGAGAAGGCCTGGGCGAAGGCGTCGGGATTGATACCGGGAAGCGGGATGTAGGTGCCGAGGCGATAGACAAGCAGCGCGCCGATCGTGAACCAGATGCGCTTCTTCAAATCCTCCGCCTTGGCGAAGGCCGAGAAATTCAGATTCGAGGCTAATTGTTCAGCAGCCGAAGCCATGCCTGATTCTCCGCTTGGTAACGCTTGATGGCCCTGAGGTCAGGCGGCGCGTTTCACCGAAGCTCACGAGATAAGCTCCGGGCTCTAAACATGCAAGCGGCCGCGTTGACGCGGCCGCCTCGCTGAGCAGATCAAAGCGCAATCGTGAGCAAAAACGGATCCCACTCCTGCCGACCGCGCTTCAAATTGCCGTTACTCGGCAGCTGCCTTTTCCTGCGGCAGCTTGACCGAACCGCCGGCCTTTTCGATCTTTTCGATCGCGGCCTTGGAGGCGCCGGCGACGTCAAAGGCGAGCTTCGCCTTGATCTCGCCGTCCGAGAGGATGCGCACGCCGTCCTTGACGCGGCGGATGACGCCGGCGGCAACCAGCGATTCAGCCGTCACGGTCGCCTTGGCGTCGAGCTTCTTGGCATCGATGGCCACCTGGATGCGGGCCAGCGACACGACGGTGAAGCTCTTGGCGAAGATGTTGTTGAAGCCACGCTTCGGCAGGCGCCGATAGAGCGGCATCTGGCCACCCTCGAAGCCGTTGATGGCGACGCCGGAGCGCGCCTTCTGGCCCTTGACGCCGCGACCGCCGGTCTTGCCCGAGCCGGAGCCGATACCACGGCCGAGACGCTTCTTGGAGTGCGTCGCGCCGTCCTTGTCACGCAGATCGTTGAGTTTCATCTGAGTTCTCCTGCGCTCTGGCTCAGCCCTCGTCCACGACGCGGACGAGATGCTGGACGGCAGCGATCATGCCGCGCACGGAGGGCGTATCTTCCAGCGTGCGCTGCTTGTGCATCTTGTTGAGGCCGAGGCCGACCAGCGTTGCGCGCTGTTCCTTCGGGCGGCGGATCGGCGAACCGATCTGCTCAACGGTGATGGTCTTGGTTGCTTTCTTGGCCATGGTCAAAATCCCTGGTCAGATCGACTATTCTTCAGCCGCAACGGCGGTGCCGCGGCGGGCCTGAAGGGTCGAATACTTGATGCCGCGAGCAGCAGCCACATCCTTGGGATGCATCTGGCTCTTCAGCGCGTCGAATGTGGCGCGAACCATGTTGTAGGGGTTCGACGAACCCATCGACTTGGCGACCACGTCATGCATGCCGAGCGTCTCGAAGACAGCGCGCATCGGGCCACCGGCGATGATGCCGGTACCTTGCTTGGCAGCGCGCAGCAGCACGCGTCCGGCGCCCCAGCGTCCTTCGACGTCATGGTGCAGCGTACGGCCCGAGCGCAGCGGCACGAAGATCATGTCGCGCTTGGCCGATTCAGTTGCCTTGCGGATAGCTTCCGGCACTTCGCGCGCCTTGCCGTGACCAAAGCCGACGCGGCCCTTCTGGTCGCCGACGACGACGAGTGCTGCAAAACCGAAGCGACGGCCGCCCTTGACGACCTTGGCGACGCGGTTGATGTGGACGAGCTTGTCCACCATGCCGTCATCGCGTTCTTCACGATCGCGGCCGCGGCCGCCATCCCTACGTTCCTGTGCCATATCCTGTTCCTTGTTTTTTTCCGGAAGCACGGTTGCTGATAAGATCCGGTGCCTCGCCCCGAATAAATCGGGAAACGGTCACCGGGGGCGAAATCAATTCCTTCGCATAATCCCTATCCGAAAAGTCTGCAACTTTTCGGGACTATGCTTAGAAGCTCAAGCCACCTTCGCGGGCAGCCTCGGCGAGCGCCTTGACGCGGCCGTGATAGATGTAGGCGCCGCGGTCGAAGACGACTTCCTTGACGCCGGCCTTGGTGGCGCGCTCGGCGATCAGCTTGCCGATCGCGGTCGCGGCGGCGGTGTCGGCGCCGGTCTTGAGCGAACCCTTGAGGTCCTTCTCGAGCGTCGAAGCGGCAGCGATGGTGTGGCCCTTGGCGTCGTCGATGACCTGCACGTAGATGTTCTTCGACGTGCGGTGGACCGACAGACGCGGGCGCTCGCCGGCGACCTTCTTGATCTGACGGCGGACGCGCTGCGCGCGGCGCTGCGTGGATTCCTTGGTACCCATGATGGTCTTCCTTGCCTTCAAAAAACGGGGGCCGCCATATGCGGTAGGCGAAAGCGCCTCCCGCGACCGCTCCCCGCGGCGTTACACTTCCTGGCTTGGCCTTTTCCGAAAAGTCTTCAACCTCTCGAGGCCAGGCCCACTACTTCTTCTTGCCTTCCTTGCGGACGATCTTCTCGCCAGCATAGCGGACGCCCTTGCCCTTGTAGGGCTCCGGACCACGATACTCGCGGATCTCGGCCGCAACCTGGCCGACCTGCTGCTTGTCGATGCCGGCCACGGTGATTTCAGTCGGCTTCGGCACCGTGATGGTGATGCCCTGCGGCGTCTCATAGACGACGTCATGGCTGAAGCCAAGCGCCAGCTGCAGGTTCTTGCCCTGAAGTGCCGCGCGATAGCCGACGCCGGTGATCTCGAGCTTCTTCTCGAAACCGTCCTTGACGCCCTGCAGGATGTTGACGATCTGCGTGCGCGACATGCCCCACTTGGAGCGGGCGGTCTTGGTCTGGTCGCGCGGCTGGACAGCGATCTCGCTGCCTTCCATCTTGACCAGCACTTCGTCGTTTACCACGAACTTCAGCTCACCCTTGGGGCCCTTCGCCGTCACGGTCTGGCCGTTGACGGTCGCGGTCACGCCCTGCGGCAGCGAAACGGGTTTCTTTCCAATACGAGACATTTTGTTGTCCTCGTCACTTCTCTTGTTTCAGGTCTCTGTCTTCGGGAACGATCCGAAGACCGGATTCCACTTTGCGGTCAACTGCCAGATCAGAAGATCTGGCAGAGGATCTCACCGCCGACGTTCTGTTCACGTGCTTCATGGTCGGCCATCACGCCCTTCGGTGTCGAAAGGATGGCGATGCCGAGGCCGTTGGCGACCTGCGGGATCGACTTGGCCGAAACATAGACGCGGCGGCCTGGCTTCGAGACGCGGGCGATTTCGCGCACGACCGGCGCGCCGTCGAAATACTTCAGCTCGATCTCGATTTCGGACTTGCCGTTGTCGAAGTCGGTCTGGCTGTAATCGCGGATATAGCCTTCAGCCTTCAGCACGTCGAGGACGCGGGTGCGCAGACGCGAAGCCGGCGTCGAAACGCTCGACTTCTTGCGGCCATACGCGTTGCGGATGCGGGTCAGCATATCGCCGAGAGGATCGCTCAATGACATGTTATGTCCTCCTTACCAGCTCGACTTGACCAGGCCCGGGATCTGGCCGTTATTGCCGAGATCACGAAGCGCGATGCGCGATACTTTGAGCTTGCGATAGTAGGCGCGCGGACGGCCGGTGACTTCGCAGCGGTTGCGGATGCGGATCTTGGCCGAGTTGCGCGGCATGGCGGCAAGCTTCAGCTGAGCGCGGAAGCGCTCTTCCATTGGCTTGGACTGATCCATGATGATCGCCTTGAGCGCAGCCCGCTTGGGACCGTACTGGTCGGCAAGCTTGCGGCGCCTGTTGTTCTTCTCGACTGAGCTGGTCTTTGCCATTTCAGATTTTTCCTTTTCTCGCTGCCGTTACTGGCGGAAGGGGAAGTTGAAGGCCTTGAGCAACGCCCTGGCTTCGTCGTCCGTCTTCGCAGTCGTACAAACGATGACGTCCATGCCCCAGATCTGATCAACCTTGTCGTAGTTGATCTCCGGGAACACGATGTGTTCCTTGATGCCCATGGCGTAGTTGCCACGGCCATCGAAGCTCTTCGGATTCAGTCCGCGAAAGTCGCGGACGCGCGGCAGTGCGATGTTCACGAGGCGGTCGAGGAACTCGTACATGCGTTCCTTGCGCAACGTGACCTTGGCACCGATCGGCATCTTCTCGCGGACCTTGAAGCCGGCGATCGAATTGCGGGCGCGGGTGACGACGGCCTTCTGGCCGGCGATCATCGCCAGGTCTTCGGCCGCGATCGAAGGCTTCTTCGAATCGGCGGTCGCTTCGCCAACGCCCATGTTCAGCACGATCTTGTCGATGCGCGGAACCTGCATCTCGTTGTCGTAGCCGAACTGTTCCTGCAGCGCCTTGCGGATGGTCTCGTTGTAGACCTGCTTGAGGCGCGGCGTGTTCTGAGCCTTGGACTGTTTGCTTTCAGCCTTGGGCTTCGTGGTTTGAGCCTTAGCCATTGATGACTTCTCCCGAGCGCTTGGCGACGCGCACCTTCTTGCCGTCCTTCTGGAAGATGAAGCCGACGCGGGTCGGCTTGCCATCCTTGGGGTCGGCCAGCGCGATGTTCGACAGCTGGATCGGCGCTTCCTTGGTGATGATCCCGCCCTCTTGGGACTGGGACTGCTTCTGGTGACGGCGGATCATGTTGACGCCGCGCACCAGCGCGGTGTCTTCCTTCGGCTGCACCGAGAGGACTTCGCCCGAACGGCCCTTGTCCTTGCCGGCCAGCACGACGACCTTGTCGCCTTTTCTAATCTTTTGCATTGGTCCGGCTCCTTACAGCACTTCAGGCGCGAGCGAGATGATCTTCATGTGGTTCTTGGCGCGGAGTTCGCGCGGAACCGGTCCGAAGATACGCGTGCCGATCGGCTCTTTCTTGTTGTCGACGAGAACGGCCGCGTTCTTGTCGAAACGGATCACGCTGCCGTCCGGGCGGCGGATGTCCTTGGCCGTGCGAACCACGACCGCCTTCATCACATCGCCCTTCTTTACGCGGCCGCGCGGAATGGCTTCCTTGATCGACACCACGATGATGTCGCCCACGGAAGCGTATTTCCGCTTCGAGCCGCCCAGCACCTTGATGCACATGACACGACGGGCGCCGGAATTATCCGCGACGTCGAGGTTTGTTTGCATCTGAATCATGACTGGCCGCCTTCTTCTCTTCTAACGGGATGGGCTCAAAGCCCCTCCCCGGTCTGTCCAAAATTCGTTGTTTACGCCCGAGGTCAGGCTTGGTCCGAAGACACGACGATCCAGCGCTTGTCCTTGGAAATCGGCTTCGATTCCTGGATGAACACCTGATCGCCTACCTTGTGGGCGTTGTTCTCGTCGTGCGCCTTGTACTTCTTGGTCATGCGCACGGTCTTCTTCATCACGGGATGCGTGAAGCGCCGTTCGACCTTGACGACAACCGTCTTCTCGTTCTTGTCGCTGACGACGGTGCCCTGCAGAATGCGCTTTGGCATGGTTTTCGTCCTTAAGCCTTCTTAGCCGCGGACTTTTCCGCAGCGATGGTCTTGATACGCGCAATATCCTTACGGACCTGTCTCACGCGCGCGGTCTTCTCGAGCTGGCCGGTGGCCTTCTGGAAGCGCAGGTTGAACTGCTCCTTCTTCAGGCTGGCCAGGTCGTCGGTCAGCTGGTCCTGGGTCTTGGTCCGGATGTCTTCGGCTTTCATGATCAGCCCGTCCTTATTCTGCGATGCGCTGCACGAAGCGCGTCTTGACCGAGAGCTTGGCCGCGCCGAGACGCAGTGCCTCACGGGCGGTTTCTTCATTGACGCCGTCGATCTCGAACATGATACGGCCCGGCTTGACGCGCGCCGCCCAGTAGTCGACCGCACCCTTGCCCTTACCCATGCGGACTTCGGTCGGCTTCGAAGTGACCGGCACGTCCGGGAAAATACGGATCCAGACGCGACCAGCGCGCTTCATTTCACGCGTGATCGCGCGGCGGGCCGCCTCGATCTCACGTGCGGTGACGCGGTTCGGCTCAAGCGCCTTCAGCCCGAAACCACCGAAATCCAGGTTGGTGCCGCCCTTTGCGGTACCATGGATACGGCCCTTGAACTGCTTGCGGAACTTTGTGCGCTTTGGCTGCAGCATCGTTCTAACTCCAAATTCCTAAATGTCTCAGGCGTTTTCGCGACGACGACCGCGTTCGCGATCACCACCACCGCCATGCGCTGCATCGCTTTCGCTGGCCCGACGCTCAGAAGCCATCGGGTCATGCTCAAGGATTTCGCCCTTGAACACCCAGACCTTGACGCCGCAGATGCCATAAGCCGTGTGCGCTTCGGCCGTACCGTAGTCGACGTCCGCACGCAGCGTATGCAGCGGCACGCGGCCTTCGCGATACCATTCCATGCGCGCGATCTCGGCGCCGCCGAGGCGGCCGGCGCAGTTGATGCGGATGCCTTCGGCACCGAGGCGCATCGCCGACTGAACGGCGCGCTTCATGGCGCGGCGGAACGCGATACGACGCTCGAGCTGCTGGGCGATCGACTGGGCGACCAGGGTCGCGTCGATTTCCGGCTTGCGCACTTCAACGATGTTGAGGTGCGTCTCGGACTTCGTCATCTCCATCAGCTTCTTGCGAAGCTTCTCGATGTCGGCGCCCTTCTTGCCGATGATCAGACCCGGGCGCGCGGCGTGGATGGTGACGCGGCACTTCTTGTGCGGACGCTCGATCACGACCTTCGAGATGGCAGCCTGCTTGAGCTCCTTCTCGAGATACTTGCGGATCTTGATGTCCTCATGCAGCAGCTTGCCGTACTCGCCGGTGTTCGCGAACCAGCGCGAATCCCAGGTGCGGTTGATGCCGAGGCGAAGACCGATCGGATTGACTTTCTGGCCCATTATGCGGCCTCCCCTTTTTCTTCGACTTCACGAACGACGATCGTGAGGTGCGAGAACGGCTTCTCGATACGGCTGGCGCGACCGCGACCACGGGCATGGAACCGCTTCATGACGATCGACTTGCCGACATAGGCTTCCGCCACGATCAGTGCATCGACATCCAGGTCGTGGTTGTTTTCCGCGTTGGCTATTGCCGATTCCAGCGTCTTCTTGACCGTGCCGGAAATCCGCTTGGCCGAGAATTCGAGATCGGAAAGCGCTGTCGCGACCTTCTTGCCGCGGATCAGCGCGGCAACGAGGTTGAGCTTCTGCGGGCTGATACGGATCGTGCGCAATACGGCGCGCGCTTCGTTATCAGCAAGCCTGCGCGGAGCTTTGGCCTTGCCCATGATTATTTCCTCTTCGCCTTCTTATCCGCGCCGTGACCGTAATAGGTCCGGGTCGGAGCGAATTCACCGAACTTGTGACCGACCATGTCCTCGTTCACCGAGACGGGAACATGCTTCTGGCCGTTGTAGACACCGAAGGTGAAGCCGACGAACTGCGGCAGGATGGTGGAGCGACGGCTCCACATCTTGATCACCTCATTGCGACCACCTTCACGAACCTTGTCCACCTTCTTGAGAAGGTAGCCGTCNCGGTCGCCTTGTTGGACCGCGTCTTCTTGCCCTTGGTCGGCTTGCCCCAGGGCGAAACCGGATGGCGGCCACCCGAGGTGCGGCCTTCGCCGCCGCCGTGCGGATGGTCGACCGGGTTCATGGTCACGCCGCGATTGTGCGGGCGCTTGCCACGCCAGACCGTGCGACCGGCCTTGCCGTCATTGATGTTGCCGTGGTCCGGATTGGACACCGCACCGACAGTGGCCATGCAGGAGCCGTGAACGACACGCTGCTCGCCCGAATTGAGGCGCAGGATCGCCATGCCCTGGTCACGACCGACCAGCTGACCGTAACCACCTGCCGAACGGGCGACCTGAGCGCCCTTGCCCGGCTTCAGCTCGATGTTGTGGACGATGGTGCCGACCGGCATCGAAGCCAGCGGCATCGCATTGCCCGGCTTCACGTCGACCGATTCACCGGAGACGATCTTGTCGCCGGGAGCCAGACGCTGCGGAGCGATGATGTAGGACAGCTCGCCATCATCATACTTGATCAGCGCGATGAAGGCGGTGCGGTTCGGATCGTACTCAATGCGCTCGACCGTGCCGACGACGTCGAACTTGCGGCGCTTGAAGTCGATGATGCGGTACGAACGCTTGTGACCACCGCCGATGAAGCGGGCGGTGATGCGACCGTGATTGTTGCGGCCGCCCGACTTGGTCAGGCCTTCGGTCAGACCCTTGACGGGCTTGCCCTTGTAGAGGCCCGAGCGGTCGACGATGACCAGCTGACGTGTGCTGGGCGTTACCGGGTTGAATTTTTTCAGTGCCATTGTTCTGTCCTCGCGGCCTTACTCAGAGACCCGTCGCGACGTCGATCGACTGACCATCGGCCAGCGTCACAACCGCCTTCTTGACGTCGCTCTGGCGGCCAACCGTGCCACGGAAGCGCTTGATCTTGCCCTTGCGGACAAGCGTGTTCACGGCCATCACCTTGACGCCGAACAGCGCTTCGACGGCGGCCTTGATTTCCGGCTTCGACGCCTTCTTGGCGACGTTGAAGACGACCTTGTTCTGCTCGGAGGCCATGGTCGACTTTTCGGTGATCGCCGGCGAGACGATCACGTCGTAATGACGAAGGTCGGTCATTTAAAGCGCTCCTCGAGAGCCTCGACGGCGGCCTTCGAAAGGACCAGCGTGCCGCGGCGCAGAATGTCGTAGACGTTGATGCCCTGGATGGGCAGCACGTCGATGTTGGGGATGTTCGTCGCCGCCAGCTTGAAGTTCTTGTCAAGCTCGGCGCCGCCGATCAGCAGAGCGTTGGTCAGGCCCAGCGTCGCGAAATTCGCGATCAGCGCCTTCGTCTTGGCCTCGGTCAGCTTCAGCTCGTCGATGATGATGATCGACGCGCTCTTGGCCTTGGCCGAGAGAGCATGCTTGAGGCCGAGAGCACGAACCTTCTTCGGCAATTCGTGCTCGTGGCTGCGAACGACCGGGCCGTGGGCCTTGCCGCCGCCACGGAACTGCGGAGCGCGTGCCGAATGGTGACGGGCGCGGCCCGTACCCTTCTGCTTGTACATCTTGGCGCCGGTGCGCGCGATCTCGGCGCGACCCTTGGTCTTGTGCGTGCCCTGCTGCTTCTTGGCAAGCTGCCAGCGCACGACGCGCTGCAGGATGTCTTCGCGCGGATCAAGGCCGAAAATCTCGTCGGAGAGTTCCACCTTGCCGGCGTCCTTGCCGCCCAGCGTTGTGATCTTGAGATCCATTATTCCGCTCCCTCTGTGGCCGGAGCCTCGTTCTTGGCGCCACTTTCGGCAGCAACGGCGCGGATCGCGGCAGGCTTCGGCGCATTGGCCGGCAGTGCCACCTTGGCCGCATCGCGGACCAGGATCCAGGCGCCCTTCGATCCGGGAACCGCACCGCGGATCAGGATCAGGCCGCGGTCGGCGTCGGTCGATACGATCTCGACATTCTGCGTGGTGACGCGGGTGTCGCCCATGTGGCCAGCCATATGCTTGCCCTTGAACACCTTGCCCGGGTCCTGGCGCTGGCCGGTCGAACCGTGCGTACGGTGCGAAACCGAGTTACCGTGCGTTGCACGGCCACCGCCCATGTGGTGGCGCTTGATGACGCCCTGAAAGCCCTTGCCGATCGTCGTGCCCGTCACATCGACCTTCTGGCCGGCGACGAAGTGCTCGACAGTGATCTCGGCGCCGACATCGATCATGTTGTCGGCGGAGACGCGGAACTCGGCGACCTTCGCCTTCGGCTCGACGGAAGCGGTCGCGAAATGGCCGCGCATCGCCTTCGACGTGTTCTTCACCTTGGCAAGGCCAACGCCGAGCTGAACGGCGGTGTAGCCATTCTTCTCTTGCGTGCGCTGGGCCACGACCTGGCAGTTCTCCATCAGGAGAACGGTGACGGGAACATGTTCCCCGGCATCGTTGTAGATGCGGGTCATTCCCACCTTCTTTGCAATCACACCTGAACGCATCGGTTCAATTCCTTTAGAGTTCCGGGCCAGGGGCACCGCCCCTTACCGCGCTCTCATTCCCTTAGAGCTTGATCTCGACGTCGACGCCGGCGGCCAGATCGAGCTTCATCAAAGCATCGACCGTCTGCGGGGTCGGATCGACGATGTCGAGCAGACGCTTGTGCGTGCGCATCTCGAACTGCTCGCGGCTCTTCTTGTCGACGTGAGGCGACCGGTTGACCGTGAACTTTTCGATCCGCGTCGGCAGCGGAATGGGGCCGCGGACGTTTGCACCGGTACGCTTGGCCGTCGACACGATTTCTTTCGTCGAGGCGTCGAGCACGCGGTGGTCAAACGCCTTAAGGCGGATGCGGATATTCTGTCCGTTCATGCGTCACTTCCTTGTTCTGGCGCGGCGCGGGCAACTCCCGCGCCCGCGACAGATCGGTTTAAGTCCAAATTACTCTTTGATGGTGACGACGATGCCGGCACCGACGGTGCGGCCGCCTTCACGGATAGCGAAGCGCAGCTTCTCTTCCATGGCGATCGGCACGATCAGCTCGACATCGACCGTGATGTTGTCGCCCGGCATCACCATCTCGGTGCCTTCCGGCAGCGACACGATGCCGGTCACGTCCGTCGTGCGGAAGTAGAACTGCGGACGGTAGTTGGTGAAGAACGGCGTGTGACGGCCACCTTCGTCCTTGGTCAGGATGTAGGCTTCGGCCACGAACTTCTTGTGCGGCTTCACCGTGCCCGGCTTGGCCAGAACCTGACCGCGCTCGACACCTTCACGATCAACGCCGCGCAGCAGCGCGCCGATGTTGTCGCCAGCCTGGCCCTGATCGAGCAGCTTGCGGAACATTTCCACGCCCGTGCAGGTCGTCTTGGTCGTCGGACGGATGCCGATGATCTCCAGCTCCTCGCCGACCTTGACCACGCCGCGCTCGACGCGGCCGGTCACGACCGTGCCGCGGCCCGAGATCGAGAACACGTCTTCGATCGGCATCAGGAACGGCTTGTCGAGCGGACGAACCGGCGTCGGGATGTAGGCATCGACCGCAGCCATCAGCTCGCGGATCGCGTCTTCACCGATCTNAGCGGACGAACCGGCGTCGGGATGTAGGCATCGACCGCAGCCATCAGCTCGCGGATCGCGTCTTCACCGATCTTCTTGTCGCTGTCTTCCAGAGCAGCCAGAGCCGAACCCTTGACGATCGGAATGTCGTCGCCGGGGAATTCGTTCTTGGTCAGAAGCTCGCGAACCTCGAGCTCGACCAGTTCGAGCAGCTCGGCGTCGTCGACCTGGTCGACCTTGTTCAAGAACACCACGATCGACGGCACGCCGACCTGACGGGCCAGCAGGATGTGCTCGCGGGTCTGCGGCATCGGACCGTCGGCAGCCGACACGACCAGGATCGCGCCGTCCATCTGCGCGGCACCGGTGATCATGTTCTTCACATAGTCGGCGTGGCCGGGGCAGTCGACGTGAGCGTAGTGGCGGGCAGCCGTCTCGTATTCGACGTGCGCCGTCGAGATCGTGATGCCGCGCGCCTTTTCTTCAGGGGCAGCGTCGATCTGGTCGTAGCGCTTGTATTCGCCAAAATACTTGGTGATCGCCGCCGTCAGCGACGTCTTGCCATGGTCGACGTGGCCAATCGTGCCGATGTTCACGTGAGGCTTGTTACGCTCGAATTTACCTTTGNACCGATCTTGGTATCGGCTTCCTGGCCGAGCACGTCTTGCCATGGTCGACGTGGCCAATCGTGCCGATGTTCACGTGAGGCTTGTTACGCTCGAATTTACCTTTTGCCATTGTCTCTTTCCTTGGACGGCCCGGATCTTCAGTTCGGTCGAAGACCTTCAGTTCAGTCGAATGCGGGGCGATTAGCGACAAAGGCCAAAAAACACAAGCGTCTTTTGGCCGGGTGCCGTCTCACTCAGTCCGAACCATCGATCCGATTGCGGGGATATGACGAAGATATAGGAAGGCTCTGGGCAAAATGAAGGGGTAGCGGGCCGACCGATCGAGGCCGCGAAAGCGCTGGCTTGCTTGCCCGGCCCTGTCTGATTCATGGCCAGGCCATGGACCATTGCCGCCACCACCCGCCTCTGATCTTGTGGCCAGATGCATTTCATCCCTGCCTCTATCCGCGGCCCGCTGTTCATGATCGTCTCGACGGGATCGTATCTCGTCAACGACACGATGATGAAACTCGCGACGGCAGGCCTGCCGTCCTACGAAGTGCTGTTTCTGCGGGGTGCCGCGGCTGCGCTCTGGGGCTTCCCGCTGTTGTTCGCGCTGGGCTACGGCAAGCAGATCCCGCTGATCTTCGACAAGCGCGTACTGAGCCGGAACGTGCTCGAGCTGGCGGCGATCCTTTGCTATGTGGTCGCGCTCGCCAATATGCAGATTGCCGATTCCACCGCGCTCGGACAGATCACGCCGCTCTTGATGCTGGTCGGCTCCTCGATCCTGTTTGGCGAACGGATCGGCAGCCGTCGCATGGCGCTCATCGGGCTCGGTTTCGTCGGCGCGCTGATGGTGGCGCAGCCGACCATGCAAGGCATTTCGGTCTACGCCCTGCTGGCGCTCGGCAACGCAGCCCTCGCGGCGGCGCGTGACCTCGCCGGCCGGCGGGTCTCGGCCGAGGTGCCGGGGATGATCGTGGCGATTTCCGCCGTCGTGGTGGTGCTGATCGGCGCCGGCGCCGCGCATCTGGTTTCAGAGCGCTGGGTCATGCCCCAGGCACATCACCTGCTGCTGATGGCGGGTGCTGGATTTTTCCTGATCTTCGGCCATTTCTTCATCTTCATGGCCTATCGCATCGGACCGACCAGCGCCGTGGCGCCGTTCTACTATTGCTTCACCGTCTGGGCGGTCATTTCGGGCCTGCTGGTGTTCGGGCAGTTCCCCAACACGCTGGCCATTTGCGGCATTCTGCTGGTCGTCGGCAGCGGGCTGACCATCGTCTCGCTGGATCAGCGTCAGCGCCGGCTGGCCGTCGTCGCCTGACGCATGTCGCCCAAAAGGGGCCCCGGTTTTGGGAGAACGACGTGCATAAACAAAACCTGGAGCCTCCGCATCCAAGCACCCGCGCATGAGCAGTTGCCGGGCCGAAAAAGATCGTCTACTCGGCGAAGCATCGTTCGTTCGACGACGACATGATCAATCAGCCAAGGGAGTTCCCCGTGACCGATTTTGACCAGAACAAGAGCTCCGACGCCGAGCACAAGGCCGCTATCCGCAAGTCGCTTGTCGGCTGGGCGGTGTTCATCGCCGGAACGCTGATCTTTTTCGTCGCCGCCGATGCAGTGTTGATGCCATAGACGAGCCGCTGCACGTACAGGCCTGAAGCCGGTCTTGCCTTCGGAAACTCGAAACCTCAGACGATCCGCAGGTGCCTAAAGCGTCCGCCTTGCGCTGAACTGATGGTAGGCCCACAGCACGACCACCGCCCCAACCACCGCGACGATCAGGCTGGAGATGTTGAGACCGGTGACACCCACGCCAAAGATCTGGCTGCAGATCACGCCGCCGACAATGGCGCCGACGATGCCGAGGACGATATCCATGATCAGGCCCTGGCCGGTCTTGTTGACGATCTTGCTGCCCAGGAAGCCGGCAATGGCGCCCAGAATGATCCAACTGATGATACCCATTTTTTCCTCTCCATCCCCTCGCCAGCCGACATTTTCATAGGATTGTCAAAACCTCAAGCCAGCTTGAAATTCTGCCCGAATGCTTCATTGTTGATGAGGGGTCGGGCCTTGGTCGCTATGGAGGATCCACGATGGGACTTTTTGACAACGCCGTTCCCGGCGGCAACATCACCAAACCCCTGATGATCGCGCTCGGCGCATTGCTGGTCGGCAAGATGCTGAGCGGCAGAAGTGCCGAAGAGCCAGAACAGTCTCCCGCGCCCGCTCCGACCGCCCCCGTCCCGACGGAAACCACATCCGCCGATGGTGGCCTGGCTGGCGGATTGGGCGGCCTGCTCGACAAGCTCAGAAATGCCGGCCACGGCAATGCCGCCGACTCCTGGGTCGGCACCGGGCAGAACCAGCCGATCAATGCCAACGATCTTGGCACCGCGATCGGACCGCAGATCATTCGCGAGATCGCGCAACGGACTGGGCTGGACGAGCAGGAACTGCTCAAGCAACTGTCCACCGCCCTGCCCGGTATCGTCGACAGACTGACGCCGAACGGCCAGGTGCCGCAGCAGCACCAGGTCGCCACCGCGTTCAACAGCTGACGCGGCACAGCCACGACAATTGGAGCACTGCGCGCCTCGTGCGCAGTGTTTCGGCTTGCCGGTGATGGGATAAGTGTCTGGAGCGGGTAGCGGGAATCGAACCCGCATATTCAGCTTGGAAGGCTGCTGCTCTACCACTGAGCTATACCCGCGCCGTTCCTGAAGTACCGGATTCATCCGAAAAGCGCCATGCACTTTTCGGTCCGATTCTTGTCACGTTTCAGGGCTTCCGGGCCGGCAGTGGTGGAGAGGGTTGGATTCGAACCAACGTAAGCTAAGCTAACGGATTTACAGTCCGTCCCCTTTAACCACTCGGGCACCTCTCCAGTCTGCCGCCGGAGCCATGCAACGAGGCATTCACGCCGATCCGGACCCGAGTTATGTGTTCTCCGAAACCAGCGCAGCGCCTTATGGCGGCAAGCCCATTGGGTGTCAACCGCGCAACCATGGTTTTTCGTTTCTGTTCGCCGGCTGTGACGGCGGGCCATATCCTTGGCCGGAGGACACAGCTATAGAAGCCAGCCATGAGCGACAAAACCAACACCCCCAAAGACACCCATTACGCCAAGCTGCGCCGCGCCTATCGCGACGAGAAAAGCGGCGGCGCGCCGGCGTTCCGGCCCCGACAGCCGGTTCCGCCGGGCGAAAATGCCGCGGATGGCCTGGTGCGGCTCTACGGCCTGCACACCGTGCGCGCCGCACTCGACAATCCGCGCCGCAAGATTAGGAAGATGCTGGTGACGCGCAACGCGGCCGAGCGCCTCGAAATCGCCGATCTCGCCGCCCTGCCCTTCAAGACCGAACTGGTCGAACCCAGGGACATCGACAAGATCACCGGGTCGGACGCCGTGCATCAGGGTGTGCTGATCGAGGCCGAGCCGCTGAAAGCCAAGCGGCTCGATGCGCTTGGCGACGCGAAGCTGGTGCTGGTGCTCGACCAGATCACCGACCCGCACAATGTCGGCGCTATCCTGCGCTCGGCGGTCGCCTTCGGCGCCGGCGCGCTGATCACCACAGCCCGCCACAGCCCGCAGGAATCGGGCGTGCTGGCGAAATCCGCCTCCGGCGCGCTGGAGCACATCGACCAGATCGAGGTGAAGAACCTCGCCGACGCACTCGGCCAGTTGCACGAGGCCGGCTTCCGCACCATCGGACTTGATTCGGACGCGCCGGCCGAACTCGAAAAGAGCTTTGCCGGAGAAAAGATCGCCTTGGTGCTGGGCGCCGAAGGCAAGGGCCTGCGCCAGAAGACGCGCGAGACGGTGACCACGCTGGCGCGGCTCGACATGCCCGGCGCCATCCATTCGCTCAACGTGTCGAATGCCGCGGCGATCAGCCTTTACGTGGCGCGGGCGTTTTTGAAGCGCGGCTAAGCCAAAAATATCTCGAAACGAGAAACGGGTTCCGACAGACGCCGGAACCCGTTCTTCGACGGGCCAAGAGTTTGCGGCTTGGGAACGTTGCGCCGCCCTCTCCTGACCTATGCCGCTTTGCCCTTGGCGTCGGCTGCCTCGCTGCCGACCTCGAAATTGGCCATCCGCTCCAGCGCCCTGACCAGCGCCGAATGATCCTCCTTGGCGCCGCCATTGGCCGCGCAGGAATTGAACAGCTGCTGAGTCGTCGAGGTGTTGGGCAAGGAAACGCCGAGCGCCTTCGCGCCCTCCAGCGCGAGGTTCAGATCCTTCTGGTGCAGTTCGATGCGGAAACCAGGCGCGAAGGTGCGCTTGACCATGCGCTCACCATGCACTTCCAGAATGCGCGAAGCCGCCAGCCCGCCCATCAGCGCCTGCCTGACCTTGGCCGGGTCGGCGCCAGCTTTCGATGCAAAAACAAGCGCTTCGGCGACGGCTTCAATGGTCAACGCGACGACGATCTGGTTGGCCACCTTGGTGGTCTGGCCAACCCCGTTCGGCCCGACCAGGGTGATGTTCTTGCCCATCTTCTCGAAGACGGGCTTGGCGCGCTCGAACGGCTTTTCCTCGCCGCCGGCCATGATGGTCAGCGACGCCGCCTTGGCGCCAACCTCGCCGCCCGAGACCGGTGCATCGAGATAGTCGCAGCCGAGATCGTTGATCTTCTTTGCGAAGATTTTGGTCTCGATCGGCGAGATCGAACTCATGTCGATGACCAGCTTGCCCTTGGCCAGGCCGGACGCGACGCCATTGTCGCTAAACAGCACATCGGCCACCTGCGGAGTGTCGGGCACCATCAGGATGATGATGTCGGCAGCTTTGGCCACGGCGGCGTGGCCGGTGACGGTCTTCAGGCCTTTGGCGACGAGATCGGCCGGCGGCTTGGAGCGATGGTCGCTGGCGATGACCTTGTAACCCGCGTCCAGCAGATGCCCCGCCATCGGCGCGCCCATGATGCCGAGGCCGATGAAGCCGATGGTTTCCATTGTGGTTCTCCAAATGACTGTGTGAAACGCCCCCTAGTGCTTACGCCGCAGCACTTCCCTGCCCGGCCAACTCCGAAGCCACCCCAAGCCAGCCTCCGTCCCGGCCTTCGGCTTGTACTCAGCCCCGACCCATCCGGCATAACCGATGCGGTCGATATGCTCGTAGAGGAAGGGATAATTGATCTCGCCCGTCCCCGGCTCGTGACGGCCGGGATTATCCGCAAGCTGAATATGCGCGATGCGGCCAAGGTTAGCCTCGATGGTCCGGGCGAGATCCCCCTCCATGATCTGCATGTGATAGATGTCGTATTGCAGGAACAGGTTTTTCGAGCCGACGCGATCGATCAGCGCCAAGGCCTGATCGGAATAGTTGAGGAAGAAGCCCGGAATATCGCGCGTGTTGATCGGCTCGATCAGCAGCCTGATGCCGGCCTGCTCCAGCTTTTCCGCCGCGAAGGCGAGGTTTTCGGCAAAGACATCCTCCAGCACCTTGCGGTCGGCGCCCGCCGGCGCGATGCCGGCCAGGCAATTGACCTGCTGGCAGCCGAGCGCCTGCGCATAGGCGATCGCCTTGGCGATGCCCTGGCGGAATTCCGGCACACGGTCCGGCAGCACCGCAATGCCGCGTTCGCCCTTGCCCCAGTCGCCGGCCGGAAGATTGAACAGCACCTGGGTCAGACCGTTCTTCTTCAGCCGGGCCGCGACGACATCGGGCGCATGGTCGTAGGGGCCGATATATTCGACGCCCTTGAAGCCGGCGCGAGCGGCGGCATCGAAACGGTCGAGGAACTCATGCTCGCCAAAGAGCATCGAAAGATTGGCTGAAAACCGCGGCATTCTTTTTCTCCTAATCCAACATCACGATCGCTGTCGGCGCATCTTCCTGATGTTCGGCAAGCTCCTCGAATTCGGTGATCTTGTCGATCTCGGTACCCATCGAGATGTTGGTGACGCGTTCGAGGATGAATTCGAGCACGACCGGAACCCGGTGCTCCTTCATCAGCCGCTGCGCCTCCTTGAAGGCACCAGCGAACTCTTCGGGCTTGCGCACCCTGATCGCCTTGCAGCCCATGGCCTCGGCGACGGCAACGTGGTCGACGCCGTAGCCGGCCTCGGGATCGCCTGACCGGTTGATGTTCTCGAAGGCAAGATCGACCTCGAAATCCATCGAGAAACCACGCTGCGCCTGGCGGATCAGGCCGAGATAGGCGTTGTTCACGACGACATGCAGATAGGGCAATTTGTGCTGTGCGCCGACCGCCAGTTCCTCGATCATGAACTGGAAATCATAGTCGCCCGACAGCGCCACGATGGTGCGGTCCGGGTCGGCGGCGCGAACGCCAAGGGCCGCCGGCAAGGTCCAGCCGAGCGGGCCGGCCTGGCCGCAATTGATCCAGTTGCGCGGCTTGTAGACATGCAGGAACTGCGCGCCGGCGATCTGCGACAGGCCGATCGTGGTGACATAGGTGACGTCGCGGCCGAACGCCTTGTTCATCTCCTCATAGACACGCTGCGGCTTCAGCGGCACCTGGTCGAAATGCGTCTTGCGCTTCATGGTCTTCTTGCGGGCCTGGCATTCCTTCGCCCAGCCGGACCAGTCGCGCAGCTTTCCAGCCGTCTTCCATTCGGTGGCGACGTCGAGCAGCATCTTCAGTGCGGCACCGGCATCCGAAACGACGCCGAGATCCGGCGCGAAGACACGGCCGATCTGCGTCGGCTCGATGTCGACATGGATGAATTTTTTGCCCTTGGTGTAGACATCGACGGAGCCGGTGTGGCGGTTGGCCCAGCGGTTGCCGATGCCGAAGACGAAGTCGGCTTCCAGCATCGTCGCATTGCCATAGCGGTGCGAGGTCTGCAGTCCGCACATGCCGGCCATCAGCCGGTGATCGTCGGGGATCGCTCCCCAGCCCATCAAGGTCGGGATGACCGGCACGCCTGAAATCTCGGCGAATTCGATGAGCAGATCGGACGCATCGGCGTTTATGATACCGCCGCCGGCGACGATCAGCGGCTTTTCGGCGGCGTTGAGCATCGTCAACGCCTTTTCGGCCTGGGCGCGTGTCATGGCCGGCTTGAACGGCGTCAACGGCTCATAGGCGTCGATGTCGAATTCGATTTCGGCGAGTTGCACGTCGACCGGCAGGTCGATCAGCACCGGGCCGGGACGTGACGAGCGCATCAGGTGAAACGCCTTCTGCAGCGCCATCGGGACGAGATAGGGTTCCATGACGGTGACCGCCCATTTGGCGACCGGCGCGGCAATGGCTGATATGTCGACGGCCTGGAAATCCTCCTTGTTCAGCCGCGCCCGCGGCGCCTGACCAGTGATGCACAGGATCGGAATGGAATCCGCGGCGGCCGAATAGAGCCCGGTGATCATGTCTGTGCCGGCTGGACCCGAAGTGCCGATGCACAGGCCGATATTGCCCGCCTTGGCGCGGGTGAAACCTTCCGCCATGTGCGAGGCGCCCTCGACGTGACGGGCAAGCACATGGCGGATCGTGCCCCTCGCCTTCATTGCCGAATAGAACGGATTGATCGCCGCGCCCGGAACGCCGAAAGCGCAGGAAATGCCTTCCTTTTCGAGAACGAGAACCGCGGCATCGACAGCGCGCATCCTGGCCATTTTCCAGCCCTCCACAGGGTTTGTCATTGTTGGATTGGCTAAGGATGTCAGCACGCCGGCTATTTTTCAATTTTTTCAGAATATTTTTCCATTTCTAGAAAACGGCAGCTATATGCTGATTTTGTTGGATTTTCCGTTTTCCAGGAATTCAGTCGCAGCTTGAGTGAAAAACTTTTTCATTGTGCGTTCGGCGAAATCGTCCGAGAATGACGCCATGGAAACCACCGAAAAACGCCAGCGCGGCCGGCCGCGCGCTTTCAACGGGCCGGAGGCCAGTTCGGTGCAGTCGCTCGATCGGGCGTTGCGCATCCTGGCCATTGTCGCGGAAGGCAGTGGCCTGTCGCTGAGCGAAATATCGGCGCAAAGCAGCCTTGCCGCCTCCACCGCCTACCGCATGCTGACGACGCTGCAAAACCACGGCATGGTCGAATTCGACACCAGCGACCAGCTATGGTCGATCGGCGTCGAGACTTACCGCATGGGCGCGGCGTTCCTTCGCCGCCGCAAGCTGGTCGACCGCGCCCGTGTCGTTATGCAGGAGCTGATGGAGAGGACCGGCGAGACCGCCAATCTCGGCGTCGCCGAGGATGATTGCGTGGTCTTCGTCAGCCAGGTCGAGACGCATCAGGCGATCCGCGCCTTCTTCCGGCCGGGCACGCGCAGCCCCTTCCATGCGTCGGGCATCGGCAAGGCGGTGCTGGCGCATCTCGAGCCGGAGCGCGTCGGAACCATCCTGCGCAAGGCCGGACTGCAGCGCTTCACCGACCGGACGTTGTCCGACATTTCGGCGCTTGCCCACGATCTGGCGCGGATCAAGCTGCGCGGCTGGTCGGTCGACGACGAGGAGCGGCACCCCGGCATGCGCTGCGTGGCAGCCGCCATCTTCAACGAATTCGGCGAGCCTATCGGTGGCGTCTCGGTGTCGGGACCGACCGTGCGGGTGACGCCGGAGCGGCTCGCCGAGATCGGCCCGCTGGTGCGCGATGCCGCCGCCGAGGTGACGCGGATGATCGGCGGCATCAGGGCGACCTGACGGTCCGATCGTTTCAAGCACAGCGAAAAGAGGGGCTGCGGGGCGCCCCTCTTCTGGCTGATTGAAACGCCACCTCCTCTCAGAGACGGCAGTAGTGGCGATAGCCGTCGTGGCCGAGATAAGTGTCGGAGTCCGCATCATAGCTCTGGTAGCGGTCATAGCAGCGGCGGACGTGCCACGAGCCGCCGCCTTCGTCGACATAGACGGTGCGCGGCTGGGCGAGCAGGCTGCCGAGGACAAAGCCGCCGACGCCGGCCGCAATGCCGATGCCGATTTCGCGGTTGTGGTGATGGCTGTGGGCGGCCGAGGGCTGGACGGTGCCGGCCAGCGTGGCGGCGGCAACTGCAGTGGCGATGAGGCCGGAAACGAGTGTGCTCTTGAACATGACGATCTCCTTGCTTCGTTGACCGAGGCGATCCATCCGCCTCTTGATCATCTGTCGTCGCGGCCAGGAAAAAGGTTCGAATTTTTTTCGATTTTTCTGGGATCGGGGAAATCGGACCGACCGAGGTCATGCTGACGGCGACCTTGCGAGAGCTTGGCGAAGAAGTTGATGCGGCTGATCTCCCCCCTTGCGGGGGAGATGCCCGGCAGGGCAGAGGGGGGTGCTGTCCCGCCAGCTTGTCAACCAATCAGGGCGAGGCAACCGCACGGACAAATAGAGAAAGTTCATGGGGAAGCCGGTGATCCTTCACACCCCCCTCTGTCCTGCCGGACATCTCCCCCGCAAAGGGGGAGATCGGCAGCTTTGCCGTCCCACTTCACAAAGTGATCGCCCAACGCGAAAAGGGCGGCCGAAGCCGCCCTTTTGGAAGAATGGGTCCCTCCATCAAAGGAAAATGATCACCCTGCCATGCCTGTGGTGATGGTTGTGGTGATGGTTGTAGTGCTTCCACCAGTACTTCTTGAAGTGCTTCTTGTGATGGTTGTAGTTGTGGTGATGGCCGTGCATGCCGTGGGCTGACGACGTGCCGACAGTGCCGGCGAGCGCGCCGGTGGCGACGAAGATGGCGACGAGGCCTGAGGTAAGAGTGCGCTTGAACATGATGATCTCCTGGATCTTTTGATCGAGGCGACCCATTCGCCTCTAACCATCAGTCGGCGCGGCGCGGCAAAAGGTTCGAAGGGCTGGAGATTTTTTGTGGGGCGCCATTGGCGCAAACGAGCAACGACGGCAAGGGACACCAATGAACCGTCGCCCCCTATTCCCCTATTCCCCTATTCCCCTATTCCCCTATTCCCCTATTCCCCTATTCCCCTATTCCCCAATTTCCTCACCCCATGCCCGTCACATGACGCAGCCAGAACGCCAGCGCGATGAAGCCGATGATGGTGGTGACGCCGGTCCAGTCGACATTGGCCTTCTTCACATCGCTGATGATCTTCACCAGCAGCATCCAGGCCACGAAGATGATCGGGAGAATGATGACAAATCTGATCATGCGACACCCCTGCGCGAAGCGATTGCACCTCCCCTAGATGTAGGAAGCGATCCGGCGCTTTTCAGCATGCCCTGCCCCGACAGCGCATGGGACATGCCGGGAAAAAATGGAGTTTTGTCTTTACTGGCGCAACAAATATGCTAACCGGAGCGCCGTGCCCTTGTAGCTCAGCTGGTAGAGCAGCGGTTTTGTAAACCGAAGGTCGGCGGTTCGATTCCGTCCGGGGGCACCAGCACAGTGCGGCAATTGAGTAAATTCAGATAGTTAATCTATTGTCCTCGAGTCGATCCGCCGCCTGATCCACCTTGGAAATCATGCACTTACCGGCGAGAATATCCGCCCCGGAGCATCACCATGTGGAAAGCCCGCCACCGTGCGGCGGCGGGATTTATTGAAGATTAGAACGGCACCTTCCACGCTCCGCTCTCGAATTTCCGGATAATGCCCGCGTCGAAACCTGACTGCCATTCCTCGCCGGCGTTGAGTTTCATTCCAGAGGTTGTGGCGGCGCCGGTGTTCGGCCGCGGAAGTCCGGAACTCCTCGAGGGATGCCTGTTTGCACCGGCCTTCCTGATACCTAGTCGCCGAATTCAGGCGCAGCAACTTAGTCCACAGGTGTGACTTCCTAGCTACATACAAAGTTGCAGGCTCATCGATATAAAGCGCTTGGCGATTTGATGGGGATTTCATGAAAGCTTTTTTGCTCGCTTCATTCGTTGCGCTTTCGGCGGCTCCGGCCATCGCTGCCGATATGATGACCGCTCCTGTCGACACCCATGAATGGACCTGGCAAGGGCCATACGCCGGCGTGTTCGGCGCCGGAACGTTGGAACATTACAAGATCTATGAGCCGGGCGCCCAGGCTGGCGCAACGCACAACGTCGGCTCGGCCGCGGTCGGCGGCTTTGCAGGTTATAACTTCCAGTCCGGCAAGATTGTCTATGGCGTTGAAGGCGAGCTTGGCTACCGCTTTAAGAAGAACACCTTCGACGATATTCCAGGCCCAGGCGTTCTCGACGCCTCCACAGGTTTGTTCGGATCCGTAAAGGGTCGCGTAGGCATGGACATGGGAGCCTACATGCCGTTTGTCACGGCTGGTGTAACCGCCGCAAAGCTGAAGACGTTCTATCCAGGTGGAAACGCCGAGCGGGATGCAACTTTGGTCGGTGGTATTGTTGGAGCAGGCATCGACGTCGCTCTCACACACAACGTGTTCTTGCGAGGCGAATACAACTTCTCCTTCTTCGGCAAGAAGTCGCTTGAATATTGCGGCGGCGGATGCACGCTGGAACACACGCTTCAGACGCACGATTTCCGCGTCGGCATCGCGATGAAATTCTAACTGTTCAGCGCGTCTCCGACGTTGACGCGCTCCGCAGGAATAGCAAGACCAAGGTCCAGCTTGCGAACGGCCTTCCGCGGGCGCAATGTCGCCAAGAACCCGACGGCCAGGGGTCTGGATCGCAAATAGTTCGCGGTTCAGGCCCTTCCTCCGTTTGGGACCATGCTATGCGGCTCTTCTGCCGGGTTGCTCCGGCCCTTGTCGTGCTGGGCGGTCAATTCCACCTGATGATGAACGACGCTTCCTCGCCGGTGATCTCCTTGATGGATTTCAACAGCACCTCATGCACTGCTTGGAGCGATCGGCAATGATCGCAGCTTGGCGATAGAAGCGGCTGCACGATGCTCTTTTGAAGCCGCCTCGCCCAGCGGCGGCGTGTGGACCTGCTCGGGCTCCATCGGAGGATGAACTTCGAATGGCAAGCACCGGACGCATCACGCCCACGATGGGAATCCAAAGCACTAAAATGATTGCACTGGGAAACCTTTTTGGGGGCATCGACATTGTCGGGTTTGCATGGCCCGCTTCTACTTTGATCTGACCGACAACGGCGAATTCTATCCCGACACCAAGGGCACAGAGCTTCCGAGCGTGGAGGCCGTGGAAGACGAGGCCGCACGGGCGCTTTTGGAAATAGCGAAAGACGCGATGCCGGACGGCACTCATCGTCAGGTAGCGTTCCACGTTCGCGACGATACCAACGCCGCTTTGTTGGTCGTTAAGGTCACGTTCGAGCTAATACGATTGGGCAGCGATGAAATGGAGCAAAGCGGCGTTCCGCCCGATTAGGAGATGACCGGCAGACCGTGCTACATAGGGGACGAAATTTCCCCGCCCAGCTTACATGGTCTACCTTCCGCCACTGCCTGGCCTCCCATATCTAGCTGCCACTTTGACGGTGGATGGAGCAATCACGGCGGCGCCGTTTGACACGGCGGATGAAGCCGCAGCCTTCAACAAGCTGATGGCGAAAGCGGAACATCCCGGCAAGGCGATTTTGAATTGAACGCCGCCGAGGTCAGGCAAGATTGTCCGCGACGGTCTATCCCCCTCGACGCCTTCGATGAGATTGTATTAGCGAGTGCCCTGCGTGCCCGCCTGGCTCATGAGCGAGCGCGAATGCACGTCTTGTTTGAACAGCTTACTCACGCCCGAATGCTCGTTAGAGACGCCGCCGCGATCCGCGCCCATCTGCGCGCGGCCCTTGCGTATCAAACCGTACGTTGAATCCTTCTTGGGTCACGCGTGAGAAGAGAGTAAATAAATCCCTTCGCAGCAAGGGAGGCCGCGATGGTTGAAACGCATATGGAAGTCGCACGCGCGGCTATAGAAACCAGCTTTCGGTTGCGGCACCATTCCCTGGCCGGAACTGCCTCGTTTCGCCGTGATATGGATCACTCCCGGCGCGCAATCGAGGCCTCGCGCGAACTGCTCAAGCGCCTCCGCCAACGTCACCGCGATGACATGGCCCGAGGTTGGGAAGATCCGGACCCGACTCCTGCTTCCGTCTCCGCCTTCGATGCTGATATTCTTCGCTCTGCATTTCGAGCCCTGGTCAGGGATATGAGCGTGCCTGAATGTCAATGGCGCGATTTGGCTGAGAACTTGGTCCGCGAATATGTCGGGTGCGAGCAGATCGATGTTGGCTTGTTGGATTGGATCACCCACAAGTAGTCACCAACGCAAGACAGCCCGTCCCGCCCACATTGCCGGTGACACGAAACGGGCTGCAGAAGCCGGCATGCGGTGCTTCCTGCAATCCAACTTTGTGCGCGCACGGTTGTTCCGTCAGCTTCTGCTGAAAAGCGGTACATTCTGCTGCCGTGGCCATTCGACAGTCGCTGGTAGAGTAGACCCGCCGCTCCATTTGCGAAGCGACGGGCTCTCGCCCACCCCATACCTGTCAGAGCAATTTAGATGCCAAACTTTTTGACCCGTTATGGGGCAGCGTTTGGCGCGTTGGCTTCTAATGTGTGACGATCGGGTCCACGGCGAACGCCTTGCGGTCACCCATGAGTCGTCGCTCATATCCCGTGGGTCAGTACAAGGTAAATCGCGGGGACTAACATCAACCAGCCGCCCATTCCAAGAACCACCAAAATGGCCATGCGCTCTGTTCGCCTGACAAGGTCGGCGATGTTTTCCTCTTCCGGCAAGGAGACTGCTTCCACAAACCAGGGCGCATGATCATCGTTGTCATTCCCCGGTTGGTTTGCGCTGCCACTCTCATTCGATCTTTGGAGCAATGTCATTGTTATCGTTCACCAAAAGGAATCTAACCGGCCCGTTCTCGGCGCGTGAGCCGGAACGGGCCAAGGCGGAAAACTAGTTAAAATCGAAGGACGACCGAAGGACCACGTCGGCGATAGCACCGGACGCGACGGCGGCCATGCCGCCAGTAACTGCGGCAGACCCGTCTCCAGCCCCGCCGGCGGCGGTGGGGACGGTGGTGCCAGTCCCGATGGTAGACTTGCTGCACTTCTGCCTGTGCATCTTCGTCAAAGGCCTCTGTTTGTGGCGTCTCAAGTTCATCGAGGATGCCGCGTCCGGCTCCTGGAACACCCGCCATTGCGTCAGTTGGGCGGACAGCGCTTGCAAGGGCCGCTGCCCCGGCAACACCAAACATTGCAGTCAAGAAGGATCGCCGATCCATAATAAACCTCCCAAGGTGCATGAGCTAAGAAGGCGCCTAGGCTGCCGAATGAGCAGGCCCAGCGCATGGTGAAATTCAGGACCCGCAGCCGCCGAAGCGGCTCACGGGTCCTATCAGCGCAGGAAGGGACGTAGCTGCGCCGATCCACGCCATCAGCCAAGGACTATTCCCATCACCAGGAAGGTGATGGCTGTTGCGAAAATCGGTGCGAGCAACCATCGCGCCTGGCCGACACTTTTTTCCACTGTTTCTCTCCGAATTTGGAGAGACAACAACCTTTAGGCCTAAGCCGTTCCGCCTACTCCCAACGGGTAAGACCATTGCGTTTTTCAATCAGACTTTGGTCCTGCGCAGATTCAGACAGAAGCCCGTATGAGGAACGTTTGGCCTGGCGACGTGTTCGGTGGCTGGCGCGCAGCCGATCGTGCTGCCGCCAGGTTACAAGAGGAGAAAAACAATGAGGATGCACCTAAGCAGCGCCGCTGCGGCGCTCTTGCTGTTGGCCAGCGTCGGCGCGGTTGCGGCACAGGATGTGGTTATCACACCGGAACAGGACACCGTCGTGCGCGAATATGTGAAGAAGCAACCCTTGGCTTCTGTGAAGCTTCCAGGGGTGGAGTTGAATGTCGGCACGGCTCTGCCAGACACGGTCGAACTCCACGAAGTTCCCAACGTGAAATACCGCTATACTGTCGTCGACAACCGAACGGTTTTGGTGGACCCGAGCACACGCAAGATTGTGAAAGTCTACGACTGAACCATCGAACCGGCCACGCCCGCCGGCAGGGATGGCGGCGGGTTGAGCTCGTCAAATCGCCCCTGAATCGGACAAATAAAAATGATGAGCCCTGAAGTCGAGACGTTGCAAGCCCTTGTGGCGCGCCTGGCTGATCTTCAGGCGAGAGCGCGGGCAGCACGTATAAACGAGGCCGAAATAAAGACCTCCCAAACGCTCGCAGCCGTCACGGAGGACGGTTGCGGTCGGCCGGCTCGGAATCTGGCCGCTCAAGGTTCGACGACGACATAGTGGTGCGCGAGGTCACCCCAACCCCCACAAGAATCCGGTTCTGCCTGCCGATCCCGCGCGCAGTTCGGGTTCTCCCCCTCGCGCTTCACGGATTCGATGAACATCATGTTCATGTTGTTGAACATCAGTTCGCCGAGCCCGTGATGCTCCAAATATTGCAAGTTTGCTGTCTTTTATGACACGCTCGCGACCTGGGTGGATGCCCCAACCCCGGTGAACGTGTTCCGAACCCTGACGGACTTGTAGACGTAGGCGACCCAGAGTCCTGTCAGCACAAACGAGACTATCGGGGCCACCAGCGCATCGCCTGCGAGCACCAGGCTCACCGGAACGCCCAGAACTGACGCAACCCAGATCGTGTCCAGGATGAAAACGACAGGAATCGCCAGCCACTGGAGCAGAAACAATTGCGGAAAGCGGTGGCTTCGCCGCAGCATCGAAACGAGCACAACCAGTTGAAGCGCCAGAAATGCCAGATTGAGAGCAAGTTCGCCATACACCGCCAGCGGTCCGTTCGGGAGAGCCATGAGCTGCTGGTAGCCTTCGGCCGAATTGGCGAAGTCGGCGAGTGTGCGCAGCGGTGACAATGCCTGGCCGATCGCCAGCAGCATCAACCAGCCGCCGAAGCCCACAAGAGCCTCGGGATTCTGCGACGGCTTCGCGGCTGATCGAACAGCAAAGAAAACAGGCACGCCGATCAACAGCAGCAAGATCGCCCAATGCCAGATAGAAAACGTCCCCATTTACCCCTCCCCCGTTTTTGCTCCTATAAGTTGTATCAGGTTCTAAATTCAACTTAAGAGCCGACCTGCATCTGAAACCAGGTCTTATGCGGAAGCAACGCTTTCTCCTGCCCTTTCCTGCCACTCACACCGCAATCGCCGCCACCAGAATCCTGTTCTGCCTCCGTACCGCCGCCCGCAATTCCGCAATCCTCGCCGCATCGCGCTTCACGAATTCGATGAACATCATGTTCATGTTGTTGAAGATCAGTTCGCCGAGCGCTGCCCCGTCGATGTCCTGCCGCACAAGGCCGAGCGCTTGCAAGCGGACGATCAGGGCGCCGATCTGTTCGGTTAGAGCACGGTCGAGCGCGGTGTAGGCTTGGCCGAACGGGCTGTCGGGCGCTTGCGTCGAGATCGCCATCGCCTGTCGCCACATCTCCTTGCTGAGATAGTAAAGCGAGTGCTCGATATAGATGCCGATCAGCGTATCCAGCGCATCGCCCACATTGGCCGGCGGCCGGGCGACGACGCCCTGACCGGCATTCAGCACCTCGTTGACCTCCAGCGAGACGATGGCGCCGAGGATGTCGCCCTTGTTTTCATAGTAATTGTAGATGGTGCCGACCGAGACCTCGGCCTGTGCGGCGATCGCCTCGATCTTGGCGCCCTCGTAGCCGGCCTCACGAAACAGTTCCGCCGCCGCCTCGATGATGCGGCGGTGCCGGTCCGCCTTTTGCCTTGCCCGCAATCCGCTCATGTCAGCCTCTTGCCATAAAAACAGAATTGACTCAATTTTAGAATTGGTTCAATTTTTTGCAAGAAGCCACAAAGGCAAGGGAGAACACTCGATGTCACACGCAGCCAGCAATCCGCTTTCCATGCTTAAGACCCATTTGCGCACAGCTGCCGCAGCCGCGGCGCTGCTGCTTTCGACGGGCGCGCAAGCCGCCGATCTCAACGCGCTGATCTGGTGCGATCATGCCGATCCGGCCTTGCTGCAGCCGTTCGAGGAGGCCAATGGCGTCAAGGTCAACGTCAAGGAATTCGAGGGCACCGGCGCCGGGTTGGCCATCGTCGAACAGTCGCAGCCGGGCGACTGGGACGTGATGATGATCGACAGCATCGACATACCGCGCGGCGTCGAAAAGGGCCTGTTCGAGCCGCTGCCGGAAGACAAATTGCCACTGGCCGACCTGTTTGCGCAGGTGAAGATGGACGGCTCCACCGTCGTCGGCGGCAAACGCTACGGCATCACCGAAAAATTCGGCTACAACACGATCGGCTACAACAAGACCAAGGTCGATCCGGCCGACATGCAGTCGATGGCCGCGCTGACCGGCGACAAGTACAAGGGCAAGGTCGCCATCTACGACTACTACCTGCCGGTCATCGGCATGGCCGCGCTGGCCATCGGCAAGAAGACGGCCGATCTCACCGAAGCCGACCTGCCCGCTCTCAAGGACGAGCTTCTCAAGATGAAGGCCAATGCCAAGCTGGTCGGCGAAGTGACCGCCAGCCAGACGGCGCTTGCGACCGGCGAAGTCGACATATTGGTCGGCGGCGGCGAATGGGTGACGGCGGGCCTGGCCAAGGAGAACCCGGCGCTCGACTTCTCCATCCCCAAGGAGGGTGCGGTGCTGTGGTCGCAGTCGCTGGCCATGTTCAAGGATTCCAAGAACAAGGACATGGCGCTGAAGTTCATCCAGTACATTATGAGTCCGGAAGGCCAGGCGCGGCTTGCCACCTCGTCCTGCTACTGGGGCATGCCGGCCAACACCAAGGCGGCGCTGACCGACGACCAGAAGAAGGTGCTGCGCTTCGACGAACAGCCGGGCTTCCTTGCCCGCGCCCAGGCCTATCCGGCGCCGAATGCCGATCTCGACAAGAAGATGCAGGATATGTGGACCGAAATGCTGCAGGTAAAATGAGCTATAACCGCTCATGAGCAGCTCGGCAAATAACCCCCTGCCCCGGGCGGCCCTGCCCTGGGCGCTGGTCACGCCGGCGCTCGGCTGGACGCTGCTGTTCTTCGTGCTGCCTTTCGTCGCCATGGGGCTTTCCAGCCTGACGGCGCATGAGGGCGGCGGCTTCACGCTGTCCAATTACAGCCAGTTCTTCACCAACCCCTCCTACTGGCAGGCAATGGTGAACTCGCTGCAGGTGACCGCCATCGTCACCGTGATCTCGGTGCTGCTCGCCTATCCCTTTGCCTGGATCCTCGCCGAACAAGTGCCGGAGCGCTGGCAGCGGCTGGCGCTGATGCTGGCCGTGCTGCCGTTCTGGACATCCTATGTCGTGCGCTCCTACTCCTGGCTGCTGGTGCTGGCGCAGAACGGCGTCGTCAACCGGGCGCTGACCGGCTCTGGCCTGATCAGCGAGCCGCTGCAACTCGCCAACACTCGTTTCGCCACCGTCACCGGCTTCGTGCACTTCTTCGTCATGCTTTTGACGCTGACGATCTTTGCCAATCTCAAGCAGCTCAGCCCGAGCTACCGCAAGGCCGCCGCCGATCTCGGCGCCGGGCCGGTGCGCACCTTCCTGCATGTCGTGCTGCCGCTGACCTTGCCCGGCATCATGGTCGGCGCCTTCCTGACCTTCGTGCTGTGCATCGGCGACTACATCACGCCGCAGATCCTGGGTGGCAACAACGAGCTGCTGATGCCGCAGCTGGTGATGATGCAGATCGGCCGGCGCGGCGACTTTCCGCTGGCCTCGGCGCTGTCGATCATCCTGATGGCGGTGGTCACTATTGCCTACCTCGCCTGCGCCCGCTGGCTGAAGATCGAGCGGGCCTGACCATGTCTCGGATTGTCCGCGTCATTTCCTGGCTCTACGCGATCGCCGTCTACGGCTTCATCTTCCTGCCGGTCGTCGTGCTGGTGCTATTTTCGCTGCAGGCGACGTCGTTTCCGATCCCGCCCTTCACCGGGCCATCGCTGCGCTGGTACGATGCGGTTCTTTCGGACACGCGGCTGACCTCGGCGCTGGTCAACTCGCTGCTGGTGGCGTCCATCTCCTCGCTCGCCGCCGCCACGCTCGGTTTCCTATCCGCCTGGGGCTTTGCCCGTTTCGTCCTGCCGGGCTCCGGCCTGCTGCGCGGGCTGATCACGCTGCCGCTGACGGTCAGCTATCTCATCATCGGCATGGGGCTGCTGGTGCTGTTCAACTGGGCCGGCTTGCCGAAATCGCTGCTTGCGGCAGGGATCGGCCATGTCGTGATCAACCTGCCGCTGTGCTTTGCCATCATCTACAGCCAGATGGGCGACCACCAGATCAACATCGAACGCGCCGCGCGCGACCTCGGCGCGCCGGAATGGAAGGTGCTGCTGTTGATCACCGTGCCGGTCATGGCGCCGGCCATCTTCGCCGGCTTCTTCCTGTCGATGACCTTCTCCTGGGACGAGTTCGTGATCTCCTTCCTGCTCACCCGCTTCGACACCACGCTGCCGGTCGAAATCTGGAACCTGCTGCGTTCCGGCCTCAACCCGAAGACCAACGCCGTCGGCTCGCTGGTTTTCGCCGTTTCCATCGTGCTGGTCGTGCTGTTCGAATTGACATTGCTGCGCAGGAGAAAGGCATGACTGCGCCTTTGGTCGATATTCGCTCCGTCTCGCATCGCTTCGGCCAGCATACGGTGCTGAAGGACGTTTCGCTGCAGATCGAGCCCGGCAGCTACACGATCCTCCTCGGGCCCTCGGGCTCCGGCAAGACGACGCTGCTGTCCATTCTGGGCGGCTTCGTCACGCCCAGCGAAGGCAAGGTGTTCATCCGCGGCGAGGACTGCACGTCCGTGCCGCCGGCCAAGCGCCCGACGACGACGGTGTTCCAGGACTATGCGCTGTTCCCGCATATGAGTGTCGGCAGCAATGTCGGCTTCGGCCTGCGCATGCAGGGGGTCGATGGCGCGACGCGGGCGGCAAAGGCGCGCGCGGCGCTGGCCCTGGTTGGTCTCGCCGCTGCTTTCGACAAGAAACCGCACCAGCTTTCCGGCGGCCAGCGGCAGCGCGTAGCTCTGGCGCGGGCGCTGGTGATCGAGCCGGCGGTGCTTCTGCTCGACGAGCCGCTCGGCGCGCTCGACCTCAAATTGCGCCGGCAGATGCAGGACGAGTTGAAAGCAATCCAGAAGCGCGTCGGCACCGCCTTCATCCACGTCACCCACGACCAGGAAGAAGCGATGGCGCTCGCCGACCATTGCGTGGTGATGAATGACGGGCGCATCGAGGACGAAGGCCCGCCCGAGCGCGTCTACGCACGGCCGGCGACACGCTTTTCGGCGACCTTCATGGGCGAAAGCACGATCCTTGCCGGCACGGTCACGGAGGCCGGGGACCGGACAGGCACTGTCGCGACGCCGGTCGGGCCGGTCTCGGTACCCGGCGCCTTGCCGGTGGGCTCTGGCGTTGTGCTGGCCATACGACCGGAGCATCTTGTGCTCGGCACGGCTGCAGGCAGCGTCAAACTCGGTACTGCCAGAGTGAGCGACATCGTTTTCCAGGGCAGCTTCAAACGCGTGCTCGCCGTCTCCGTCGAAGACCCCTCGCTTCACTTCATCGCCAGGCTGCCCGCGACAGCTACCGTCCGGCCGGGCGACACGGTTGCCGTTTCGTGCGATACCGACCAGATCATTCTGCTGACGGATTGAAATGGGCACGCTCGCGGTCATCGAGGCACCAGACTGGTACGAGACCATCCGCATGAGCGATGGCGTGACCTTGGTCCACGAGCCATGGATAAAACCGTTCTTCCGCTGCAACATGTGGCATGTGCGCGGTCGCGACCGCGATCTCCTCTTCGACACTGGGCTCGGCCATTTCAGCCTTCGGCGTCATGTGCCGCTGGTCAGCGAGCGCAAGCTGATTTGCGTCGCCAGCCATACGCATTTCGACCATATCGGCTGCCATCACGAATTTCCGGACCGCTGCGTACACGCCGCCGAGGCCGACATCCTCGCCGATCCGCGCAACGAATGGACGGCAGCCGGCACCTATGCGACCGACGAGATGTTCGATCGCATGCCGCAAGGCTGGGACACGGCGCGCTACGGCATTTTACCCGCACCCGCCGGCCGTCTGCTCGACCATGGCGATATCGTCGATCTCGGCGACCGGGCCTTCGAGGTGATCCACACGCCCGGCCATTCACCCGGCGGCATCGCGCTTTACGAAAACAGGACGGGCATCCTGTTATCCGGCGACATCATCTATGACGGCCCGCTGATCGACGACGTCTACCACTCGGTTGTCGGTGACTATGTCGCCACGCTGCTGTGTATGCGCGACCTCGATGTCTCGGTGGTGCATGGCGGCCATTTCCCCAGCTTCGGCAAGGTGCGCTACCGCCAGCTTGTCGACGAGTATCTGGAACAGAAGCGGCAGGCAGGCTGCCATCTGCGGCAGCCCTGAAAGCGGTTAGCGCATCAGTTCGAAATGCCGCGGAAACGCCTGATGCAGCAGGAGCAGCATGGTCTTGCGCAGCACGTTGGTGTCACGGCTGGACGGATTGAGATGATCCCAATACCAGGCGCCATGAACCAGATAATTCAGGCTCTCCGACAGCGTGTCGATGTCGACGCCGGTATAACCGCCGCTGCGCGAAATCTCGATCAGCAGCTCGCGCGCCTCGGCGGTGTAGGCGAGATCGCTCGGAAGGCCGATCTCGTCGTAGATCTGCATGCTCTTGCGGTCGCTGGAGAACACGACAAAGACCGAAACCCATTTCGGGTGCTGGCGGGCGAAACGTTGCGCGCAATCGACCGCGCCCAGGGCCCGCTCAACCGGAGACAGGCCGGGCGCCCGCACCAACGTCACCCACAGCTCGTCATAGCGATCGCTGAGATACTGCAGGACGGCGCGAAACAGGTTCTCCTTGCTGCGAAAATGGAAGACGACCAGGGCATTGGACGAGCCGACATGTTCGGCGATGCGCTGCATGGTGACGCTTGCCAGCCCCTCCTCCGCGATGAGCTCGATGGTGGCGTCGATGATCCGCTGCACGCTGGCTTCGCCGCGTTCGCGCCGACGGTCCTTGGGCGGCGCGGCATCGTTTGCCGAAACCCCGTCCTTGGCCATTGCGCCTTTGCGTTTTGCCGCCGCGGCCTTTTGTTGCGCCATCTTCGTCCAGTTCCTTTCGGACCTTCTGGCGGCGATCACCGGCCGCCACGGATCCGTCTATTCGAGATGTCCGGCGCCGGCTCACCACAACCGAGACCGCGGATCAAGCACCGGTGCGGCAAGGGCCGCAGCGCCCTGTTATAGCGACGGGCGCGTTTCGGCGTTTGTGTACCACTGCCCCTTGGCCGTCTCATAGGCCATGGCCGCGCGGAAAACATCGGCATCGCAATAGGTGCGGCCAACGATCTGGATGCCTGTCGGCACGCCGCTTGCCGCCCGGCCCGAAGGGATGGACAGAACCGGACAACGGCTCATCATGTTGAACGGCGTCGTCATCACCCAGCCAAGCGACGGGTTCACCTGCTTGCCGTTGATCTCGACCGTGCCCGTGGTCTGATCGAACTCCGCCGGCACGGAGGGAAGCGCGTTGGTCGGGCAGACCAGCACATCATAAGTCTCAAGCAGCGGCCCCAGCGTCTGGTACATCCTGGCCGCCACATCGAGGGTTCCGACAAAATCCGTGGCTTTGGACTTCTGCCCGTCCTCGGCGAATTGCCTGGCATAGCTCGTCATGTCCTTGCCGTGCTTCTTGAGCAACTGCGACAGCGATGCGCCGAACAGATGCTCCAGATAGGCCATGCCCGCCCTGAGCACGTCGTCGCCCCAGCCCAGATCGACTTCCTCGACCGTGGCGCCGAGCGAGCGGAACACGTCGCAGGCGGCAAGCGTGTTCTTGCGCACATCGGCGTCCACTTCGAAAGAACCGAGGTCCATCGAGAAAGCGATCTTCCAGCCCTTGATCGGCTTGTAGTCGCTGGGCAGGCGCAGTTTGGGGCGCAGCGTGGCGATGTCGAGCGGGCTTGGCCCGGCCATCACGTTCTGCAGCAGGATCGCATCCCCGACGTTTCGTGCCAAAGGTCCGGTGTGGCAGTAGAAATCGAGGTTGAACGGCGGCTCGTCCGGATTGCGCCCGTAAGGCGGCTTGAAGCCGACAAGACCGCAGGCCGACGCGGGAATGCGGATCGATCCGGCAATGTCCGAACCGGTGGCGATCGACGACGTGCCGGATGCCAGCGTCGCCGCGGCACCGCCCGACGAACCGCCGGGTGTGAAATCCGGGTTCCACGGATTGCGCGTCACGCCCCAGCGTTTCGACCAGGTATAGCCGGCGCAGCTGAATTCAGGCGTCGCTGTGCGGGCATGGACAATGCCTCCGGCCTTGATGATGCGCTCGTTCATCGTCGAGGTATGGCCGCCTATCGCATCCCCGGACAGCAGCGAGCCGTGCGAGGTCGGCTTGCCCTTGATGTAGCTCTCGTCCTTGATGCCGATCGGCAACCCCTCGAGCGCCCCGGTCCGGGCGCCCCTGGCGTATTTCGCCTCGGCCTTCCCAGCCAGGTCCATCGCCTCGTCGAAATGCGTGAAGGTGAAGCAGTTGATCGTCGCCTTGGTTGCCTCTGCGCGGCGGATGGTGGCCTGCATCAGTTCGACAGGCGAAAGCTTCTTCGCCTTGAACAGCCGCAGCGCCTCGCCGGCCGGCATGTAGCAAAGGTCGAGATCGGTCATGGGAAGTCTCCTGCGATCTGCGCATCGCGTTTGGCATGGACGGGAGATGACCGCGCCGCATGCAGCGGCGCGGGAAGTCATTTCATTTCTGCAGGTCGGTCCAGATCTTCGTGTAGAGCGCCTGCACATCCGGCGGGCAGGCCTGCATGAACTGACCCTTGGCGGCGAACTCGGCGGGAATGTTGACTTCCGGCGCGGTCTTCATGTCGTCGGGCATGAAGGCTTCCGAGCCCTTGATGCCGTTCGAATAACGCGCAAAGGCTGAGATCAGCGCCGCATTCTGCGGATCCATGATGAAGTTCTGGAACAGCTTGGCGTTGTCGACATTCTTGGCGTCCTTGAGGACAGCGACATTGTCCATCCAGATCGGATAGCCTTCCTTGGGATAGCCATAGACGATCTTGTCGTTCTCAAGCCGCTCGCGCAGCGATATGCCGTTCCAGTTGACGCCCGCGGCGATGTCGCCCCTGCCCAGACCATCGACAGCCGCATAGTCGAGCGAAAGCCATTTCGCCTTCGCCTCCACCAGCTTGTCATGCACCTTTTTCAGCATCTGCATGTCGCTGCTGCAATATTTGCCACCCTCGTAAGCAATGGCGAGGAACATGATGTCACCCATTTCGGGTACGACATTGATCTTGCCGACGAGTTCGGGGGGTGGGTCGAGGAAGATCGCCGATGTGTTCGGGTCGCCGGCATAAACCGACTTGTTCACCGAAATGCCGGTCGTGCCCCACTGCCATGGAACGGTATATTTACGGCCTGGATCGAATGGAACATCGACCCATCTGGGATCGACGTTTTTGAAGTTTTCCATCTTGTTGGGATCGGTCTCCAAGAGCAGACCTTCGCTGATCCAGACCGGCACGACGCTCGCCGAGGGCACGACGATGTCATAGCCGGAGGCGCCCTGCCGGACCTTGGCCAAGGCGGTGTCGTTGGAATCATAGTCGGTGACGGTGACCTTGACCTTGTAGGTCTCTTCGAACTTCTTGATCAGGTCGGGGCTGGTGTAGTTGCCCCAATTGTAGATGTTGAGCTCGCCTTCGGCACGGGCCACGCCCGTGACAGTCAGCAACGACAGGCCGATGGCCGTCGCGGTCAGTTTCCAGTTCATGCTGCATGCTCCCATTGTTGGGACCGGCGGCACTACGGCCCCAAGTCCGTTTCCTGCTGACGAAAAGATGGCCGCGACAATGCCGATGGACGGCACGAGAAAGGCCGTCGACATCGCATTTGCGGCGCGCCGGCAACGGCAAGCCGCATGGCAGTCAAGATATTCCCCCCTTTATTGTGGCCATTCACCGGCTGGAACCCGGCTGTCCAACTCAATTCTCGACCTCAGGAATAACTATGACTAAACATACAGTCAATATCTTATCGTGGATACGGCCATGGCTCGCCCATTGATGCGCCCGATGCGGTGGTGACTCAGTGAGCAGCCAGGAAAGAGGTTTAGCCGCGATGCCGGACGCGTCAGGCCGTTGAGGCCGAAATGCTCGCGGCCGCAATTCGCGGTGGCCGACCGGCCACTGCTTTTAAGGAGAGAAACTGCCGCGCGATGTCGCGCACCGAAGCGGCCGCCAATGCCGCCGGTCCTCCGAAAGGATGATCAGGTTACAGCGCTACAGCGCCCTTTGCGGACATGGCGCTCCGGCTGCGTCACCACAGCGCGACGCCGTGGGCTGCGGCCGGAAGCTCGTTTCTTCGGACTGGCGCACCAGTTCGGCAAAGAGCAGCGCGAAGCTTCCCAGCATCAGAAAGACGATGATCAGGCGTGTTACCGGCAATATGTCGGCCTCGACTGGCTAGCCCCCACGCCACCCATCCACTGCCGGCTAACATGACCGATCCGGCTTTACGAGACTTTAAGGCCGGTCTTAACCATCACATTCGCGTAGCCTTTGACATGATACGCGAACGGCAAGCCCGCATCCGCCGTCCTGCGGCCGCCTTGCCATCCGGCATGGGTCGCATCGGGATGACAGCTCCCTTTGCAGACGTACCCCGCCCATGCTACCCCGGCGCTGGCGCGGCCCTGCCGCTGCCAATCGGTCGTCATCGGGGAGCCATGAGCAAAGCCGCCAGCCGCATCGCCTTCGTCTCGTCCGACACCGCTGACGCCAAGACGGCGCTGGAAAGCCTGTCGGCGCGCTATGGCCAGTCTTCCGTCGAGGAGGCCGGGATCGTCGTTGCCCTTGGGGGTGACGGCTTCCTGCTGCAGACCCTGCGCGACACGATGGGGACCGGCAAGAAGGTCTACGGCATGAACCGCGGCACCATCGGCTTCCTGATGAACGAGTATCGTTCCGGTGGCCTGACGGAGCGTCTCGAAGCCGCCGTCGCCGAGACGATCCGCCCGCTGGAGATGCTGGCCGTGACCTCGGAAGGCGAAACGATTTCGGCACTGGCGATCAACGAGGTGGCGCTGTGGCGTCAATCGTACCAGACGGCCAAGATCCGCATCACCGTCGACGAACAGGTACGGCTTGAGGAACTGAACTGCGACGGCGTCATGATCGCAACCCCGGCCGGGTCCACCGCCTACAATCTTTCGGCGCACGGACCGATCCTGCCGCTCGACGCGCCGCTGCTGGCGCTGACCCCGGTCAGCCCGTTTCGCCCGCGCCGCTGGCGCGGCGCGCTGCTCTCCAACAAGGCGACCGTACGCTTCGACATCCGCGAGCCGGAAAAGCGGCCGGTGAACGCCGCCGCCGACCATACCGAGGTCAAGGCGGTGACCTCGGTAACGGTGCGAGAATCACCCACGGCGACAGCAACGTTGTTGTTCGATCCCAATCATTCCTGGAACGAGCGTATTCTCGCCGAACAGTTCCGCTATTGAGCCGGCGCTGCGGCCGACAGGTCGATTAAGCATCCCGATTAAGGTTACAACTTCACAATCGTGCCATTGCTGCCCGTTTCTGTTGACAAATCGAGGGCTTGCTCCTAATTGCAATACCAATCTTGCAGGCGCGTGGCGCTTGCCGCGACAGACGCCATTAGACGCCGTTGCGCTTCCCCGAACCAGCCAAAGACAACAACACTTGTCCTCAGACACCACGACCGCTCAAGAAGCGTTGACCTTCGCAGACCTCGGCCTGTCGCCGAAGGTCCTTTCCGCAGTCACCGACGCCGGCTATACCCAGCCGACGCCGATCCAGGCTGGTGCGATCCCACACGCCTTGCTCGGCAAGGATATTCTGGGCATCGCCCAGACCGGCACTGGCAAGACGGCTTCCTTCGTGCTGCCGATGCTGACCCGCCTCGAAAACGGCCGAGCCCGCGCCCGTATGCCGCGCACGCTGATCCTGGAGCCGACGCGCGAACTCGCCGCGCAGGTCGAAGAGAATTTCATCCGATACGGCAAGAACCACAAGCTCAACATCGCGCTCTTGATCGGCGGTGTCTCATTCGACGAACAGAACAAGAAGCTGGAGCGCGGCGTCGACGTGCTGATCGCGACGCCCGGCCGCCTGCTCGACCACCGCGAGCGCGGCAAGCTGTTGCTCAACGGTGTCGAGATCCTCGTCATCGACGAAGCAGACCGCATGCTCGACATGGGCTTCATCCCCGATATCGAGCGCATCTGCGAGATGATCCCGTTCACCAGGCAGACGCTGTTCTTCTCGGCGACGATGCCGCCGGAAATCACCAAGCTGACCGAGAAATTCCTGCACGCGCCGGTGCGCGTCGAGGTCTCGAAGGCAGCATCCGCGGCGACCAACATTATCCAGCGGCTGGTCAAATCAGGCTCCAAGCCATGGGACAAGCGCGAGACGCTGCGCAATCTGATCAAGGCCGAAGACGCGGAGCTGAAGAACGCCATCATCTTCTGCAACCGCAAGGTTGAAGTGGCGGAGCTGTTCCGCTCGCTGCTGAAATATGATTTCGACGCCGGTGCGCTGCATGGTGACATGGACCAGCGCGCGCGCATGCAGATGCTGGCCAATTTCCGCGACGGCAAGCTGCGCTACCTCGTCGCTTCCGACGTCGCCGCGCGCGGCTTGGACATCCCCGATGTCAGCCACGTCTTCAACTATGACGTGCCGATCCACGCCGAGGACTATGTCCACCGTATCGGCCGTACCGGCCGCGCCGGACGCTCCGGAAAATCCTTCACCATCGCGGCCAAATCGGACACCAAATACATCGATGCCATCGAACGTCTGATCGGCAACAAGATCGAGTGGCATGACGGCGACTTGTCGACGGTTGTTGCCAGCGAAGGCGGCGAGGATGATGCTCCGCGCCGTGGCAAGGGCGCACCGCGCCGCGCCGGCCGCAAGGACGACGATCGCGGCAGGGAAAAGGGCGGCGAGCGCAAACCGCGCGAACGCCACGCCAAGCGCAGCGAAGACACGGCACCGGAAACAGTCCGCGAGGATCAGCCGGTGGCCGAGGCCGCAGCCGCCGACGTCGGCGAACGGCGCTCGCGCAAGGAAGCGATCCGTTCGGAAAACACCGAGCGCAAATCATCCGATCGCAATGAACAGCGCGCACCGGAACGCGGCGACACGAGGCCGCAGCGCGACAACAGCCGCCCTGCCCGCCAACGACACCAGGAAGACAACGATTCCACCGTCGGCTTCGGCGATGACATGCCGGCCTTCATGCGGATCGTCGCCAAGGTCTGATTCCCGACCGCTTCAAAGGCAAGCCAGCCATCCGGCTTGTCTTCTCGGCAAAGGTTCCTGCCTGACTCGCCCGTTACATCGGCCCAGGCATCATCTTGGTCGGTTTTTCCAGCATCGGAAACTCGGCCTTGTTGCATTTCACGTTCGGATTCGTCGGACTGAACATGCCGTTCGGATTGTCCCCGAGCCAGGCATGCAGGTCGTAGTGGACGAACTCCTTCGGGATGAGAGGGTAGTGCCCCTCCATAGGCCCCATGAAGGTCTGGCCAAACAGCTTCGGGGGTTCCTTGATGTCCGGCGTCAGAGGCACCAGCCATTCCACGCCGACCAACTTCAGGCCTTTCTTGGTCGGCTCGTAGATCAGCACGTTTGGCCTCATCGGATCGAGCTTCTGGCCGACACTCGGGACATTGACGAAGTGGATACCCATGGCGCCCTTCGGGTAGTCCATCGCACCCGCTATCTTTTCTCCGCTGTAGTAGACGCAGCCGACCGTCGACAGATAGAGGTCGCGGACGGCGACGGTGTAATCGTCATATTTGGCGAGCGACTTTTTCAAGGCTTCGATGTCGGCCTTGTTGGCGTCCTCGGCCCGAGCCGAAGCAACGTTCAGCCACGCGCCCACCAAACCTGTCAAAACGAGGACGCCGCAGCGCCCAAGGCTGGCTGTTCTTGTCATGCATTCCTCCCAGATTTCTGATCTGGCCGTGCAAGACCGAGGCGGAAAAATGCTGATTGCGCGGCCAGTGACACCGCCTCATCCCCTCAGGAACAGCGATGATGCTATTCCTTTCCATAGCTCCGGGAAAGCTATATTTTAGCAATAGCTAATTCAACAACGCCAATATCCGCGCAAACAAAAACGGCCCCCATGGGAGCCGTTTCGCATTGGTTTGCCGTGCAAATCAGGTGAGCGGCGACAGCTGGATCTCGACGCGGCGGTTCTGGGCGCGGCCTTCGGACGTGGCATTGGATGCGACCGGGCGCGTCTTGCCGAAGCCGGTGACTGCGAAGCGGCGCTGATCCACGCCCTGACCGGACAGATAGTTCGCGACCGCCAGAGCACGACGCTGCGACAGATCGAAATTGTGCTGGTCGCCACCGGTCGAATCGGTGTGGCCGAACACGTCGACCGTGGTCTGCTTGAACTTCTTCAGCACCAGCGCGACAGAGTTCAGGACCTGGTAGAAGCCGGGCTTCACCGCATCCTGATCCGAGTTGAAGGTGATGTCGGACGGCATGTTGAGAATGATCTGGTCGCCGCTGCGGGTGACGCTGACACCGGTGCCCTCGAGCTGCCGGCGCAGTTCGGCCTCGTTCTGGTCCATGGTGGCGCCGATGGCGCCGCCAGCCAGCGCGCCGATGCCGGCGCCGATCAGTGCGTTGCGGCGGTCATTGCCGCCGGCAAGCAGGCCAAGGCTGGCGCCCGCTAGGGCGCCAAGGCCGGCGCCGGCCGCCGTGTTGGAAATCTTCTGGTCGCCCGTATACGGATCGGTGGTGGTGCAGGCGCTCACGAGCACAGCCGTCGCCACGACGACGAGCACAGTCTTTTTCATAGGATGGTCCCTCTCCAAGTCACGCCTTGCGGTGGCGCCAAATCAGCCCTTCCCGCGACTTGTACCACGAATTGCGGCGAAAAGCGGAATGGCGAAAGCGCCGCTCACGGCTTTTCCCGAGAGATAATACCCGGCGGTGGCGCCGCATCGCCGTGCCGGAATGGTCTGGATCAGGCTACCAGAGGTTCTTGCCGTCTATGACAACCACTTCGACCTTGTCGAGATCGAAATCGTCGAACAGCCGCGCGTTGACGCTGATCTTGGGATTGTCGAAATCCGGCTCGCCGGTCGACCAGTCCGGCGTTTCGGTAAAGGTGCCGCAGCCGCAGGTGGCGCAAAAACCGTGCTTTACGGTTTTCGATCCCCAGCGGTAGAAAGAGACGTTCTCCATCGGGCTGGTGAGCTTGAATTGCGAAGGCACGTAGTAGGCCCAGAGCGAGCCGCGCTTCGAGCAGAAAGAACAAGTGCATTGCGTCACCGTCTGCGGTGCCTGCGAAACCTCGAATGTCGTCGCCTTGCAATGACAGCTTGCCTTGATGGTCATCAACGAACTCCTCCTGTCGCCCGCCACCCTGTGCGGCAAAGGCACCATAAAGAGGTGCTCCTGACAACTGTCTGTCAGCAGGCATCACCCGAACCGCGCAAACCCGGCCTGCGGCCCCGGTCACACGCGACCGCGGACGTCCGACCGCCGTCCTGTCGTCAATAGGAGCGCGGCGGCACGAACAGGCAGATTGTCTTGCCGGCGTCGAGGCCCGCTTGGTGCGCGCACCAATGGAACTCGCCGTCCGGGCTGTCCTTGACACGCTTGTCGGTCATTGGAACGATCTCACCCGTTCCGGCGATGACATAGCCCTCGGGTTTCTCCAGCACTTCGCCTGTATGGGTCGTGCGACAATCATAGTTGGCGCAGCATGCGAACGGATAACTCCAGCCCTGTGGCTTTGCCGCCGTGGGGGTGGCGTCATGCGCGAAGGCAGGTGCCGTCAGCATTGCCATCGCGCCGATCGCGAACAGGGAAAACAAAAGTCGGCCAGCCGGTTGAACGGCATTGGCCGATCTGAGTGTGGCAGCAGACATGACGCGTTCCTTTCAAACGAGCTCAAGCGTTTCGCTTGCCCGTTCCCGGAACGTATCTTCCCAGTGGCCGGATCGTCGGGTCGCAGATATGCCGCGTCCGGCCATAAATGCTTTTGCACTCCCAGCCCTTGGATGCTGGGCTGATTCCTTGGTCGGCGCAAGACGATGCATTCCCGACATCGTTCTATAGACGTCAGGTATCCGCTACCGCCGACGAGATGAGGCCAAGGTCAATTCCCGGCAAACGGGCGTCGGATAAACGGAATAGGCCCGCTGTGGTTCCAGCCTACTGCTGGTCAGAGCCGGCAATCACGTGCTCTTGATACTGCGGCAGGTCATCGGTGATGGTGAACCAGCCCGCCTTCGAACCGACGAAGATGTGCGCGGTCGGGCGGATGGATGGGTCGTCGACGAGGGTTCCCATGGCGACATGGACATAGGCCCCCTCGCGCACGAGCGAATAAAGCAAGGAGCCGCACCGGCCACAATGCGCGTTATGGCCGCTTTCGTCGCCGAAGATCAGGAGCTTGTCCTCGCCTTCGGTGAGGACAAGCTTTTCACGCTCGATACCGGCGAAAGGCTTGAAGGCCGAACCGGTGGTGCGCCGGCAGTCCGAACAATGACAATTCGCGGCATAGATGAATTCGTCAGTGACCTCGTAGTGAACCGCACCGCAGAAGCACTTTCCGGTGAGCTTGCTCGGCACCCTCTCCTCCGTCGCTGTGGTGCGCAGGGGTATGTCAGATTGAGGTCAGCTAACCTCACCTGAACATATCCTAATCCAGGTCTGCTACGGCTTCGCCCGCGCCGCCCTCGATGCGCTGCGACAACGAGGCTTCCATGAAATCGTCGAGGTCGCCATCGAGCACGCTCGACGGGCTGGTGCTCTCGACGCCGGTGCGGAGATCCTTCACCAACTGGTAGGGCTGCAGCACATAGGAGCGGATCTGGTGACCCCAGCCTATATCGCTTTTCGACGCTTCGGTGGCGTTTGCAACCGCCTCGCGCTTTTTCAGCTCTTCTTCGTAAAGGCGCGAGCGCAGCATCTCCCAGGCCTTGGCCTTGTTCTTGTGCTGCGAACGTTCAGCCTGGCATGCGACCGCGATGCCGGTGGCCAGATGCGTGATGCGCACCGCCGAATCGGTGGTGTTGACGTGCTGGCCGCCCGAGCCTGACGAGCGATAAGTGTCGATGCGGACATCGGATTCGGAGACGTCGATCTCGATCGTGTCGTCGATGACCGGATAGACCCAGACGCTGGCGAAGGACGTATGCCGGCGCGCATTGCTGTCATAGGGCGAGATACGCACCAGGCGATGAACGCCCGATTCCGTCTTCATCCAGCCATAGGCATTGTGGCCTTTGATCATCAACGTTGCGGACTTGATGCCGGCCTCTTCGCCGTCATGCATTTCCAGCACTTCGACCTTGAAGCGACGGCGCTCGGCCCAGCGCGTGTACATGCGCAGCAGCATCGAGGCCCAGTCCTGGCTTTCGGTACCGCCGGCGCCGGCATGGATTTCGAGATAGGTGTCGTTGGAGTCTGCTTCACCCGACAGCAACGTCTCGACCTGGCGGGCCTTCGCTTCGCCTTGCATCGAGCGGATCGCGGCTTCCGCCTCGGCGATCACGCCCTCGTCGCCCTCTTCCTCGCCGAGCTCGATCAGGCCGATATTGTCTTCCAGCGCCTGCGTCAGACCTTTCACTGAGGCGATGCCCTCTTCGAGGCCCTGGCGCTCGCGCATCAGCTTCTGCGCTTCCAGCGGCTCGTTCCAGAGGCTGGCGTCCTCGGCGCGCACATTGAGGTATTCAAGCCGCTTTATGGCCTGATCCCAGTCAAAGATGCCTCCTCAGCAGGGTTATCGCCTGCCTGATCTCGTCGACAATATTCTGCGTTTCCGCGCGCATGGCTGGCTGTTCTGTCCTGTTTGCTGAAGTCGGTTGGCGCGATACATAGGCAGGCCGCCGCCGGCTGTAAAGCAAAATGGGCTGGCGCCAAGGCCAGCCCATCCGCTCCTGAAAATCATCAGTAGAGGCCGCCGCCGCCGGACTGGATGGCTTGATTGGCCTGCGGCGACAGCGCGCCACCGGTGGCATTGGAGCCGTCGGCGCCCATGCCGATCACCCAATAGCTGTCGGCGGGACCGGTGCCCGGCTTGAAGGCTTCGATGATGGTTCCGGGATCGCCCGATGCGGCACGCATGCCGGTCTTGCGGTTGATGGCAACCAGGTTCATGCCTTCGGGCACCTTGAAGTCGACATTGGGCGTGCCATCCAGCGCCACCCGCATGAAGTCCTTGAAGATTGGTGCTGCGAGACCACCGCCGGTGGCGCCATGGCCGAGGCCGCGCGGCGTGTCGTAGCCCATGTAGAGGCCGACGACGAGGTTGGGCGTGTAGCCGATGAACCAGGCGTCCTTTTCGTCGTTGGTCGTTCCGGTTTTGCCGGCGATGTGGCGGCCGAGTTCATTGATGGTGGCGCCGGTGCCGCGCTGCACGACGCCTTCCATCATCGAGGTGATCTGGTAGGCGGTCATCGGATCGAGCACCTGCTCGGAATTGTCGACCAGTTCCGGTTCGGGCTGGTTGTTCCATTCGGGCGCNTCGCAGCCGCGCTCGTCCTGCTTGAACACGGTCTTGCCGTAGCGGTCCTGGATGCGGTCGATGAGCGATGGTTTGATCGACTTGCCGCCATTGGCCATGATCGAATAGGCCGACACCATGCGCATCACGGTGGTTTCGCCGGAACCCAGCGCCATCGGCAGATAGGGTGCCAGATGGTCGTAGACACCGAAGCGCTCGGCATATTCGACGACCAGCTTCATGCCCATGTCATTGGCAAGCCGCACCGTCATCAGGTTGCGCGACTTCTCGATGCCGGAGCGCAGGGTCGCCGGACCGGCGACGGTGCCATCGTAATTCTTCGGCGTCCAGCTCGTGTTACCGCTCTGGATCGTGATCGGCCCGTCCATGATCACCGACGCCGGCGTATAGCCATTGTCGAGTGCGGCCGAATAGACGATCGGCTTGAACGAGGAGCCCGGCTGGCGCATGGCTTGCGTGGCGCGGTTGAATTCGGACTGCGCGTAGGAGAAGCCGCCGACCATGGCCAGCACGCGGCCGGTGTGCGGGTCCATGGCGATGAGGCCGCCTTCCACTTCGGGCACCTGGCGCAGGCTGTAGGCGCCATCGGCACCATCGTTTTTCTGCACGAAGATGACGTCGCCCGGCTTCAGCACCTCCGCCGGCGACTTGGCCTTGACGGTCTTGCCGGCAACCACATGGCGCATGGCGAAACCCATGTCCTCCTTGCTGATGGTGCCTTCGACGCGCTCCTTGACGATCTCGCCCGACGCCTGCCGTGCCGGCTGCAGGCCGATCGACAGCCCGGTCGCAGAACTGTCGAGCACGACGGCGAGCGACCATTCGGGGACATCCTCCAGCCCCTTGACGGCGCCAAGCGGCACGCCCCAGTCGCCAGACACGTCGATCGATGTCACCGGCCCGCGATAGCCGCGCAGCGTGTCGTATTTCATCAACCCGTTCTGCATCGATTTGCGGGCAATGAGCTGGATCTTCGGATCGAGCGTGGTGCGGACGGAGAGACCGCCTTCGTAGAGCGCGTTCTCGCCGTAGCGGGCGATGATCTGGCGGCGCACCTCTTCGGTGAAGTACTCGCCGGCGAACAGATAGGTGCCGCTGCGCCGCGGCGTCACGCCCAGCGGCTCGGCCTTGGCCTTGTTGCCCTCCTCACGCGTGACGTAGCCGTTCTCGACCATCTGGTCGATGACCCAGTTGCGGCGCTCGATCGCGCGATCGGCATGCTTGAAAGGGTGGTAGTTGTTCGGCCCCTTGGGCAGCGAGGCCAGGTAGGCGGCCTCGGCCACAGACAGTTCGTTGACCGACTTGTCGAAATAGGTCAGCGCCGCACCGGCGACGCCATAGGCTCCGAAGCCGAAGAAGATTTCGTTGAGGTAGAGCTCGAGGATGCGATCCTTGGGATAGGCCTGCTCGATGCGGAAGGCGAGGATCATCTCCTTGATCTTGCGCTCGTAGGTCTGGTCCGAGGACAACAGGAAGTTCTTCGCCACCTGCTGGGTGATCGTCGAGGCACCGACCTGACGCCGGCCCGAGCCGAGATTCTGCAGGTTGACGATGATGGCGCGGCCGAGGCCGGTCACATCGATGCCCGGGTGGTTGTAGAAATTCTTGTCTTCGGCCGACAGGAAGGCCGCCTTGACGCGGTCCGGTATGGCCTGGATCGGCAAATACAGGCGCCGTTCGCGCGCGTATTCGGCCATCAGCGCGCCGTCAGACGCGTGGATGCGGGTGGTCACCGGCGGCTCGTATTTGGCCAGCACCTCGTAGTCGGGCAGATCCTTCGACAAATGGCCGATATAGATGGCAACGCCCGCCGCGACCAGAAGGGCCAGCGTCGTGCCGATGCCGAAAAAATAGCCAATGAGACGAATCATACCCGCTCCAGTCCTTGGTTCGGGAATTTCCTAAACGAAGCCGCCTTTCGCGCAAGCTTTCGAGCCGGTCCCAATCCGTAATCGAAAACCCTTGTCGCCGCCATGTGGACAAAATACGGCAATGCCTGATTTCGCGGTCGCGAGCCGGAAATAAAAGCATTGGGTGTTGTCGTCGCGCAACGCCGCCTCTGGTTGCAGGCGCCGCCGGTCATGTCAACCTCCGGTTCCCGGTCCGGCCTTGGCCGACGCGAACAGCGCGACGGCGTTGGTTATGCTCTGGGCCGCCTTGCCGCGCCAGTCGGCGTTGAGCAACTGCGCCTCGTCCTTGGCGTTCGAGAGATAACCGAGTTCGACCAGCACTGACGGCACGTCGGGTGCCTTGAGCACCTTGAAGCCCGCCGAACGCTGGGGATTGTTGATCAGGCCGACGCTGGTCGACAACTGGCCGACCAGCGTGTGGGCGAAACTCATCGAGAAATTGTGCGTTTCGCGGCGGATCAGGTCGATCAGGATGTCGGTGACTTCCTTGTTGTCGTTCTTGATTTCCATGCCGGCGAACTGGTCGGAGAGGTTTTCTCGGTCGGCAAGCGCCTGCGCCTCGGGATCCGAAGCCTTGTCGGAGACGGTGTAGACGGTGGCGCCGCGAATGCCTTTGACGCTGATCGTGTCGGCATGGATCGAAATAAGCAGGTCGGCCTCATGCTGACGGGCAATGCGCACGCGATCGTCCAGACGCAGGAATTCGTCTGTGTCGCGCGTCATGAACACATCATAATTGCCGATGGCTGCGAGTTTGTCCCGCAGCTCCGTGGCGAAGGCCAGCGTGACATTCTTCTCGATGGTGCCGTTCAGGCCCTCGGCACCGCCGTCGATGCCACCATGGCCGGGATCGATGACGACGGTGAACCGATGGCCTGGATTGGAGACCGGCCCGGTGCCGACCCGCCCTCCCTTGTCGGTCGAAACGGTCGATCCGGTGGTCAGCGCCTGATTGGCCAGCGCCACATCGAACTCGCGCTCGGATGCCGCCGACATGTCGATGGCAATGCGGTAGCCGGTACCGTCCTCGTTCTTGAGCACATCGAGCTTGTCGACCGCAAAGGGACCCTTGCCGGTGAGGACCAGCCGCGAAACGCCCTCGCCGAGGGCGCCCAGGCGCACGCTCTTGACCAGGCCCCGCGCCTTCAAATCCTTGGCATCAACGGCGAATCTCGTATTCGCGAGATCGATGACAAGACGGTTGGGACCGCGCAGCAGGAACCATTTGATACCGGGTTCGCGATCGAAGTCCATGACGATGCGCATCTTGGTGGCATCGCCGGCCATCTTGTAACCTTTTGCCACGAGCGGAGCGTCGGCGGCATTGGCATTTGAGGACAGGGCAGATGAGACCGCCAGCAGCAGCAAGAGGCAGAAAGCGGCCAGGATCCGGCCGCCGACACGACATCCCTTGTCTGTGAAGTCCGCCAATCCCATCTCTCTTCCAGTCGCTCCCGGTTTGGCGCCCGGCGCCCGGTCATTTCGTCCATATGCCGGTTAGGCCGCGAACTCGATTAACGATTGGTATCCAGAGAAGGTTAACCAAGCCTTTTCATGCAAGGCCGCAAGCCTGGCTTACGCTACGGAACGGCTTTTTGCCGGCATCGGAAATCGGGGTTGCCTTCCATCCCGCCAAATCATAAAAGCGATAGTGGATCACTGCAATCCTGGAACCGCCCTCCTCCGCAGCTTCTTGCTACAGGGTCAGATGTAAAGGCGGCTCCTTTCGCTTCAGGCGAAAAGGGTTCAGGTGATCGCGACGAATTTCGCAGGCGTGCTCCCGTGGCGGGGGAATCGCCTGCGTGAGGAAAACGGCCGGGTTTGTTCCCGCGCCGGCTCTGTATGAGCAAACAAGCTGGTCCGGTTCATCCGGGCTTTGGTTCAAAAGGTTCTGTTGGTGACGATGGCTTCAAGCGCAATCATGGAAAGGTCCGCATCAAACCGCGCCATTATGGCTGCGGGCGGCACCGCCATGGCGCTCAAGCGGCGGCCGGCGGACGTTCAAATATCCGGCACCCACATTCCAGACACGCAGCAGCAGGCTTTGCCTCGCAAGCTGCGGCTGACGGCTGCCGGGGGGAAACGAAATAATGCCCAACAAAATGCTGATAGACGCCTCCCACCCGGAGGAAACACGCGTTGTCGTCGTACGCGGTAACCGTATTGAAGAATTCGACTTTGAATCCCAGGACAAGAAGCAGCTCAAAGGAAACATATACCTAGCCCGCGTAACGCGCGTAGAGCCCTCCCTTCAGGCAGCCTTTGTCGAATATGGCGGCAACCGCCACGGTTTTCTCGCCTTCAGTGAAATTCACCCCGATTACTACCAGATTCCGGTCGCCGATCGTCAGGCACTGCTACGCGCGGAAGCGCAGGAGGCCGAGGACGAGGAGAACGAGGACGGCGACGGCGATGACCGTCAGAGCCGCGATCGCGGACGGCGCGGCCGCCGGCGCGGCGGAAAGCCCCGTGACCGGGGTGAGCACAAGCGCGATGCAGCCGATTCCGGCGAGGCAAACGACGCTGCCGACGAGGCAGAAGAAGGGGCCGACGCTGGTTTCGAAGAGATCTCGCACACGTCCGAGATCATCGAACATGCGGCCGATACGTCCGAACATGCCGATGCGTCCGAACATGGCGAGGATTCCGCCGAGCAGGACGAAGGCGAAACCCGCGAAGGCGGCCCGACGTCGATCGCCGCCTCGGTCGAGGCCGATGTGGTTTCCGAAGCCGTTCCGCAGGCCGAACAAGGCAGCGAAGCGACCTCCGGCGACAATGATCGCGGCATGCTGGAAGAAGTGCAGTCCTCGCATCCGGACGATCACGAGGTCGAATCGGTCGGCGCCGAGGACGCGCTGGAGGAAGTGCGCAACCGCCGCAAGCCGGTGCGCCGCCAGTACAAGATCCAGGAAGTGATCAAGCGCCGGCAGATCCTCTTGGTGCAGGTCGTCAAGGAAGAGCGCGGCAACAAGGGTGCGGCACTGACCACCTACCTGTCGCTTGCCGGCCGCTATTCGGTGCTGATGCCGAACACGGCGCGTGGCGGCGGCATTTCGCGCAAGATCACCAGCGCGGTCGACCGCAAGCGCCTGAAGGAGGTCGTTGCCGATCTCGAAGTGCCGCAGGGCATGGGCGTGATCCTGCGCACCGCCGGCGAGAGCCGCACCAAGGCCGAGATCAAGCGCGATTACGAATATCTGATGCGGCTTTGGGAAAATGTCCGCAATCTCACCTTGCAGTCCACGGCCCCTGCCCTGGTCTACGAGGAAGGCAGCCTGATCAAGCGCTCGGTGCGCGACCTCTACAACAAGGATATCGACGAGATTCTTGTCTCCGGCGAGGAAGGCTACCGCGAGGCCAAGGACTTCATGCGCATGCTGATGCCGAGCCACGCCAAGGTGGTTCAGCCGTTCCGCGACACGACGCCGATCTTTGTGCGCAACGGCATCGAGGCACAGCTAGACCGCATGCTGCAGCCGCAGGTGACGCTGAAGAGCGGCGGCTACATCATCATCAACCAGACCGAGGCGCTGGTTGCCATCGATGTCAATTCGGGCCGCTCCACCAAGGAGCACTCGATCGAGGACACCGCGCTCCACACCAATCTGGAAGCGGCCGAGGAAGTCGCGCGTCAACTCAGGCTGCGCGATCTCGCCGGCCTAATCGTCATCGACTTCATCGACATGGAGGAGAACCGCAACAACCGCTCCGTCGAGAAGCGGTTGAAGGATCACCTCAAGAACGATCGTGCGCGCATCCAGGTCGGCCGCATCTCGCATTTCGGCCTGATGGAGATGTCCCGCCAGCGCATCCGCGCCAGCGTGCTGGAATCGACCATGAAGCCTTGCCCGCATTGCGGCGGCACCGGCCATGTGCGCTCCGATTCGTCGGTCGCGCTGATGGTGGTGCGGGCGATCGAGGAATTCCTGCTCAAGGATTCGCGCAGCCACATCACGGTACGGACAGATCGGAAGAGCACACGTCTGAACTCNCTTCCCGGCCTATGTCGAGCCGGAAGAGCCCGAGGACGAGATTGTCGTCGCCGAGGAGGAGGATGACGAGGCGCCGGTCCAGGCCGAACAGCCACGCCAGCAGCCGCAGCAACAACCCCGACCTGCTGCCGCCGGTGGCGAGGAAGGCGAAGGCCGCGACCGCAAGCGCCGCAAGCGCCGGCGTCGGCGCGGCGGCAAGGATCGCGATCGCGAACATGGCGCCCCGGCGGACGGTGCTTCCGTCTCGGCTCCGGCCGGCGAGTTTTCGGACCCAGACTCGGCCGCCAGCGACGGCGACACGGAAACGGACGACAACGCCCCTGTTGGTGTTGCCGAAACGTCCGAGACAGTTGAGGCTTCGGACGAAGGCCAAGGCAAAAAGCGCCGGCGCGGCAAGCGCGGCGGCAANAGCGCAACCGCCGCGAAGACGGTGAAGGCGAGGCCGAGGCAAGTGCTGGCGAAGCAGCCGACGCGTCCAAAGGCGAAGTCTCGGCAACCGAGGTGATCGCCAGCGAGCCGGTCGTTGCTGCACCAGCCGAAGAGCCGGTGGCGCTTGCTCCGGCCAATGACGACGCGCCGAGCACGGAGAAGCCGAAGAAGCCACGTCGTGCCGCCAAGCCGAAGAAGGCCGCGGCCGAAATCGTCGCCGAAGAGCCGGCTGCCGAGGCGGAAGCACCGGTCGAGACGCCGGCCACGGCGTCCGACGAAGCAGCGGCTGTGGAGAAGGCACCGAAGGCCCGCCCGTCGCGGCGCAAGCCGGCGGCGGTGAATGCGCCGGTCGAGCCCGTGGTGTCTTCGACCGTAGCGGAAGAACCCGCGGCCAAGGCTGAGGACAAGACCGAGGACAAGCCGAAACGCGGCGGATGGTGGCAGCGGAAGGGCTTTTTCTAAGCCTTTCAATCGCATGAGCTAGTTCTTTGACAAAAAAATCCCGCGCCGTCTCGAAGACGGTGCGGGATTTTCTTATCTGGCGTTATGCTGGATCGCGAAAGGCTAAAACGCTTCTTTGATTCCAAGCATGTCGTTGTCCCAAAACCGCTGCGCACTTTTGGGCGACATGCATCACGGCGCGAAGATCGACCAGTTCATCATCCTGGCCAGCTTTTCCAGCGCGATCGACCCCAGCTTGGAGTTGCCGTTGGCATTGAGGCCCGGCGACCAGACGGCAAGCGACGCCACGCCCGGCACGATGCCCAATATGCCGCCGCCGACGCCGCTCTTGCCGGGAATGCCGACGCGGAAGGCGAAATCGCCGGAACCGTCATAGTGACCGCAGGTCAGCATCATCGCGCCGATGCGGCGCGCCCGTTCGGCCGACACCACGGAATGCCCGGTCGCCGGGTTCTTGCCGCCATTGGCGAGAAAACGGCCGGCGAGCGCCAATTGCCGGCAGCTCATGGCGATGGCGCAGTGGTGGAAGTAGACGCCCAGCGCCAGCTCCGGCGCGTGGTGGAGATTGCCGAAGGATTTCATGTAGTTGGCAAGCGCGAAGTTGCGATAGCCGGTGGCCCGTTCGGACGCCGCGACCTCGCGGTCGATGATAACAGTCTCGTCGTCGGCCAGGAACTGGATGAAGCGCAGGATCTCGCCGATCGCCTCGCGCGGCTGGTGGCCGGCAAGCAGGATGTCGGAAATGACGATGGCGCCGGCATTGATGAACGGATTGCGCGGAATGCCGTTCTCATGCTCGAGCTGCACGATCGAGTTGAACGGATTGCCTGACGGTTCGCGGCCGACCCGCTGCCACAGCGCGTCGCCGACATTGCCGAGCGCCAGTGTCAGGGTGAACACTTTCGAGATGCTCTGGATGGAAAAGGCCTGGTCGGCGTCCCCTGCCGTCAGCACGCGGCCGTCATTGGTGACCGCTGCGATGCCGAATTTCTTCGGATCGACCTTGCCCAACTGCGGAATGTAGGAAGCGACATCACCGCGATCGATGCGATCGGCCATTTCGGCGGCGACTTCGGCCAATGCCTGATCAAGTTTGGGGGCCTGATCAAGTTTGGAGGCCTGATCAAGTCTGAGGGGCTGTTCGAGTTCCGGCATGGTGCTACCTCAACCAGCGTTCGATGCGCGCCATTGCCTCGACCATGTCGTCGTGGCTGCCGGCATAGGAAAACCGCATCGTCCGGTGCCCAGCCTGAGTGTCGAAGTCGCGGCCGGGCGTTGCCGCCACATGCGCCTCAGCCAGCATCTTGCGTGCGAAGGCCATGCTGTCATTGGTATGCCTGGTGACGTCACAGAAGGCATAGAAGGCGCCGTCCATGGGCGCTGCCAGCGGAAAGCCGAGTTCCGGCAGGCGTTTCATCAAAAGCTCGCGATTCCAGGCGTAGCGGCCTTTTACCGCCTCCAGCTCCTCGGTCGCCCTGAACGCTTCGATCGCGGCGATCTGCGACAGTTCCGGCGGCGAGATGTAGAGGCTCTGGGCGACGCGCTCGACCGGCCGCACCAGCTCTTGCGGCAGCACCATCCAGCCGATGCGCCAGCCCGTCATGCAGTAATATTTGGAGAAGGAGTTGATCACCGTCACGTCGCCGCCATAGGCCAGCGCCGTGGTGTCGGGGGCGGCATAGGCCAGCCGGTGATAGATTTCGTCGGAGATGACGGCGATGCCGAGCTCTTGTGCCGTCCTCACCAGAACCGCCAGTTCATCGGCCGGTATGACCGCGCCGGTTGGATTGGCGGGGCTGGCGAAGAGAACGCCTTTCAGCGGCTTTTCACGATGCGCGGTCTCGAGATGGCCGGCATGCAGATAGGCGGCGTCGCCGAGCTCGATCTCGACCACCTCGATGCCGAGTGCGGCCATGATGTTGCGATAGGCGGGATAGCCGGGTGCCGCGATGGCGACCCGGTCACCCCCATCGAACATCGCCAGGAAGGCGAGGTTGAAGGCGGCCGACGATCCAGTGGTCACCGCGATCCGGCCGGGCTCGATATCAAGCCCGTAGTGATCGGCATAGTGTCCGGCGATCGCCTTGCGCAAACCTGCCAGTCCCAGCGCATCGGTGTAGCCGATGCGTCCATCCTGCAGCGCCTTGGCGGCTGCGGCGCGAACCAGAACCGGTGCGGGATCGGAGGGCTGGCCGACGGCCATCGAAACAACCGGCACGCCCTGGGACTTCAGCCGGTTTGCCTCTGCCAGAATGTCCATCGCATGGAAGGGCTCGACATTGCCACGGCGTGAGAGCGAAACGACCATTTAACCAGTATTCCCGATGACTGACGGCGCCACGCACTGGCGCATGTGCCGCACAAATGCCCGATTGATGTGAGGATCACAAGTTGAGGAAGTTTCCGGCGCCGACTTTTCATCTTTCGCCCGCTCGTCTACCAGTGAGCCATCATGTTGAGCCGACCCAGATCGACGATTGCCCAGGCAGCGCGCGTCTTCGCGACGCTTTCGCTTGGCGTTGCCGTTGCAATGGCGAGCTCGGTCAGTGCCTTCGCCCAGAACGTGCCGGTGGTGCGCGACGCCGAGATCGAGGCGCTGGTGCGCGATTACGCGCGGCCGATCTTCAGGGCGGCCGGCCTGGCGAATGACGGCATCGACATCGTTCTGGTCAACGACCAGAGTTTCAACGCCTTCGTCACCGGGCGCCGGCTGTTCATCAACACCGGCGCGCTGATGACGGCTGAAACGCCCAACGAGATCATCGGCGTCATCGCGCACGAAGCCGGCCATATCGCCGGCGGCCACCAGCAGAAGCTGCGCGACCAACTCGAACGAGCCAAGACGATGGCCGTCATCGCGACATTGCTTGGCGCCGGCGCCATTGTCGCCGGTGCCACAACCAGCAGCCGCGGTCTCGCCGGCGCTGGCATGGGCGTGGCCGCTGGCGGCGGCGAGATGGCACAGCGCAGCATCCTCGCCTACCAGCGCACCGAGGAGATGACGGCCGACCGCTCGGCGATCACCTATCTCAATGCCACCGGCCAGTCCGGCATGGGCATGCTGAAGACATTCCGCCGCTTCCAGACCGCACTGTCGCTTTCGGGCGCCCAGGTCGATCCGTATCGGATCAGCCATCCGATGCCGCAGGACCGCATCGCCAATCTCGAAGTGCTGGTGAAACAGGACCCCAATGTCGACAGGCCGGACCCGCCCGCGCTGCAGCAGCGCCATGACATGATGCGGGTGAAGATCGCCGTCTACATGGAAGGCCAGGCGGCCGCGTCCCGGCTGATGCGAAAGATGCAAGGAACCCTCGCCGCGCAGTACGGCGACGCCCAGTCGACCTACCTGTTCGGCAACATCGCCGCCGCTCTCGCCAAGACCAATGCACTGATCAAAGCGCAGCCGAAAAATGCCTACTTCCAGGAACTGCGCGGCGACATCCTGATGAAAGCAAACAAACCCAAGGAAGCTGCGGACGCTTACGCCAAGGCGGTCAGCCTCGATTCGGCTCGGTCCGGTCTGCTGCCGGTGTCCGTGGGTCAGGCGCTGATGGCCGTCGGCACGCCCGACTCCCTCAAAAAAGCCGTCGTGCAGATCAACAATGGCCTCGGTCGCGACAAGGAAAATTCAGCCGGATATCGCTATCTGGCACAGGCCTATGGCGAGTTGGGCGACATATCCGGCGCTGAACTTGCCACCGCCGAAAGCCATTTTTATTCCGGCAGCTACAAGGATGCGAAGATTTTCGCCATGCGGGCGCAACAGCAGATGAAACGCGGCGAGCCGCGCTGGCTTCGCGCCCAGGATATCATAAACTACAGGCCGTCAACCAAGATCAAGTGAACCTTCCGGTCGCGCGCCACGACATAGCCAGACCGGAAAACAGGTAGAAGGAACAGGAACGATGAAAAAGGCACTGCTGCTGGGCACCACGGGGGTTGCGGTCGCCCTGGCCATGCTGGCTTTCGGATTCGTTGCCGGAAACCCGCAGATCGCCAAGGCCGGTACCGGGCAGCCGGTCGAGACGGCGGCGGCCAATACCAAGATCGACCGCACCGAGGTCGAAGGCATCATCCGCGACTATTTGTTGAAAAACCCGGAAGTCCTCCTGGAGGTCCAGGATGCGCTTGAGGCCAAGCAGAAGGAAGAGCAGCGCATCGCTCATCTCGGCGTGATCAAGGATGCCAAGGACCAGATCTTCAACTCCGCCTTCGACGGCGTCGTCGGCAATCCCAACGGCAAGGTCACCATCGTCGAGTTCTACGACTACAATTGCGGCTTCTGCAAACGCGCCATCGACGACATGCAGGCGCTGACCAAGACCGATCCGGACCTGCGTTTCGTGCTCAAGGAATTCCCCATCCTCGGACCGGATTCGCAGAAGGCGAGCGTGGTCTCGATGGCCTTCCACCTGATGCACCCGGAAAAGTACGGCGAGTTCCACAATGCGTTGCTCGGTGGCCAGGGGCGCGCCACCGAGGCGGCGGCCATGAAGGTCGCGCTATCGCTCGGTGCCGACGAAGCGGCGCTGCGCGAGAAGATGAAGGACCCGACAATCAACGAGGCCCTCGCCAAGACCTACGATCTTGCCAACAAGCTGGCGATCACCGGAACGCCGTCCTATGTCGTCGGCAACGAGGTGGTGTTCGGGGCGCTCGGGCAGGAAGTGCTGGCTGAAAAGATCGAGGCGGCGAAAGCCGCGCTCTGATCTTGCTCGCCAGCTATTTCTCACGGGCACATTTCCGCCTGTTGTGGACAGTGAAAGAACGCACTTGCGCTCTTTCCGCGGGCGGTTATGCCCATTATAGAGGGCCCAGCGCGCCGGCTTGATGACGGCGCCGGGAAAGGTCGGCTTTTTGAAAACGGTTTTCGTCCTGAACGGTCCCAATCTCAACGCGCTCGGCAAGCGCGAGCCGGGCATCTATGGCGGCAAGACGCTTGCCGCGATCGCCGACGACTGCAAGCAGGCAGGCACGGCGCTGGGGTTCGAGATCGATTTCCGCCAGTCGAACCATGAGGGCGACCTTGTCGACTGGATTCAGGAAGCCGGCGACAAGGCTGTCGGCATCGTCATCAATCCGGGCGCCTACAGCCACACCTCGATTGCCATCCACGACGCCATCCGCGCCGTCGCACCGTTGCCGGTGGCCGAAGTTCATCTTTCCAACATCCATGCGCGGGAACCATTCCGCCACGTCTCCATGGTCGCGCCGGTCGCCGTCGGCATGATCTGTGGCTTTGGGCCGCTCGGCTATACGCTGGCGCTACAGGCGCTGGCCGCACGCCTATGACCGGCCAACAAACAGAAGGCTCGAAAATGTCGATAAAGAAGACCGGTGTTGACCAGCAACTGATTCGCGATCTGGCGGGCATACTGAACGACACCAACCTCACCGAGATCGAGGTTGAACTGGGCGACCTGAAGGTGCGCGTCTCGCGGCAGGCGCCGGCTGTTCATGCAATCGCAGCGCCGCAGCAGGCCTATGCGCCGGCAGCAGCGCAAGCTGCCTCCGTAGCTCTGCCCGTTGTGGCAGATATTTCCAAGAACGCAGTCACCTCGCCGATGGTCGGCACGGCCTACCTGGCGCCGTCGCCGGACGCCAAGGCATTCATCGAAGTCGGCCAGAAGGTCAAGGAAGGCCAGACGCTGCTGATCATCGAAGCAATGAAGACGATGAACCAGATCCCCTCGCCACGCGCCGGCACGGTGACCGCGATCCTTTTCGAGGATTCGCAGCCGGTCGAATATGGCATGCCGCTCGTCGTGATCGAGTAGAGCGGGCCTGATGTTTCAGAAGATCCTCATCGCCAATCGCGGCGAAATCGCCCTCCGGGTGCTGCGCGCCTGCAAGGAACTCGGCATCCAGACGGTGGTGGTGCATTCGACCGCCGATGCCGACGCCATGCATGTGCGGCTCGCGGACGAGAGCGTCTGCATCGGTCCGCCGCCATCGCGCGACAGCTATCTCAACATCCATCAGATCGTTGCGGCCTGCGAAATCACCGGCGCCGACGCCGTGCATCCGGGCTACGGCTTCCTGTCGGAGAACGCCAAGTTCGCCGACATACTGGCCGCGCACAACATCACCTTCATCGGTCCGTCCGGCGACCATATCCGCATCATGGGCGACAAGATCGAGGCCAAGCGAACCGCCAAGCGCCTCGGCATTCCGGTTGTGCCCGGTTCGGACGGCGCCGTCACCGACCAGAAGGAAGCCAGGCGCATTGCCGCCGAGATCGGCTATCCCGTGATCATCAAGGCATCGGCCGGCGGTGGCGGGCGCGGTATGAAGGTCGCCCTCACCGAGGCTGACCTGGAGATCGCCCTGCAGACGGCGAGCACCGAAGCCGGTGCCGCCTTCGGCGACGATGCCGTTTATATTGAAAAATATCTGGAAAAGCCGCGCCATATCGAAGTCCAGGTGTTTGGTGACGGCTTTGGCCGCGGCGTGCATTTCGGCGAGCGCGACTGTTCCTTGCAGCGCCGCCACCAGAAGGTCTGGGAAGAGGCGCCCTCTCCCGCCCTCAATGCCGAAGAGCGCGCCCGCATCGGCGGCATCTGCGCCAAGGCGATCGCCGACCTCGGCTATTCCGGCGCCGGCACGATCGAGTTCCTCTACGAGAATGGCGAGTTCTACTTCATCGAGATGAACACGCGCCTGCAGGTCGAGCATCCGGTGACCGAAGCGATCACCGGCATCGATCTCGTGCACGAGCAGATCCGCGTCGCCTCCGGCGGCGGCCTCTCGGTGAAGCAGGAGGACATAAAGTTCAACGGCCACGCCATCGAATGCCGCATCAACGCCGAGGACCCGCGCACCTTCACCCCCTCGCCCGGCACGATCACCCATTTCCACACACCGGGCGGCCTGGGCATCCGCGTCGATTCCGGCGTCTATTCCGGCTACAAGATCCCGCCCTATTACGACAGCCTGATCGGCAAGCTGATCGTGCATGGGCGTAATCGCGTCGAGTGCATGATGCGCCTGCGCCGCGCCCTGGACGAGTTCGTCGTCGACGGTATCAAGACGACGCTGCCGCTGTTTCGCGATCTCGTCGGCAATGCCGACATCGCCAATGGCGATTATGACATCCACTGGCTGGAAAAATATCTGGCCAAGGAAGAGTAGCGCGGAGACGCGATGACCCGCCCCTACGCGCCCGGCTATCGCATCCCCACCGACCTGCTGCTCAAGGCCTACGCCTCGGGCGTCTTCCCAATGGCAGAAAGTGCCGGCGACCCGGAGGTGTTCTGGGTGCGGCCGGAGACTCGCGGCATCATCCCGCTCGATGGTTTTCACGCACCGAAGAGCCTGAGGAAAACGATCAAGAAGAACCCCTTCGACATCCGTTTCGATTTCGATTTCGAAGCCACGATCGACGGTTGCGCCGAGAAGCGGGTGGAACGGCGCTCGACCTGGATCAATGCGCCGATCCGCGAAGCCTATGTCGAGTTGCATCGGATAGGCCATTGTCATTCGGTCGAGGCGTGGCGCGAGGACCGGCTGGTCGGTGGCCTCTATGGCGTGTCGCTCGGCCGGGTGTTTTTTGGCGAGAGCATGTTCGCCAGGGAGACGGACGCTTCCAAGACCTGCCTTTTCTATCTCGTGGAGCGCTTGAAGGCACGCGGATTCGCGCTGCTCGATACGCAGTTCACCACCGAGCACCTCAAGCGCTTCGGCGCCGTCGACGTGCCGCGCGGCAAATATGAAAAGATGCTGGCCGACGCGCTGAAGGGCGAGGCCGTATTCTATCCCTGACGCCCAATTCTATCCCTGAAGATTGAGCCTACTTCCCAGTGGCGGCTTCCAATGGCGTCTGCGAATGGAACATCATCTTCCAGCCGTTGACGCGATGGACATAGCCGGTGCTGACCAGCGCGGCGTAAGGTTCGCCGTTCTCGCGTGTCGCATGTGCCTCGTAGGTCAGCATGATGATGTCGCTGCCCGGCTCGATAATACCCTTGAGGTCGATTTTCAGGTCGCGCCAGCGGTTGGGCTTGGTTGCGGTCTTGGCGAGATCCGCATTGTCCATCGCCTGTGCCATCTGCGGAAACGCCACCAAGCATTCGGTGTCGGCATTGGCCGCATAGTAGGCCGCGTCGCCCGTCCAGAATCCCTTTTCGAGTTCCAGCAACTCTGTCTTGCCGGCCGTGATCCGCTTGCTGTCTGACATCGGAAGATCCTCCCTGCGCATAAATGCGCGCTCATCCGTGCCCCAACGTATGGTGGCAAGGACGGTTCCGGAGGATCAGTTGGTGTCGGTCGTATCGGGGTCCGAAGCGTCCGGCTCCGTCACGCCAGGCTCTGTCACGTCCGGAGCGGTCGCGGCTTTCGGTTTGGCCGCGGCGGGCTTGGGCGCCTCGGCTTTGGTCGAGTCTGCCTTGGCGCCATCGGGCGCCGGCACATCCGACTTCTGCTTGCAAGCCTTCAGCCAGACGTCATAGACGGCATGCTCGACGGCATTGAGGCCGGGGCTTTCGGCAAACATCCAGCCGGTGAAGATGCGGCGGATCTTGCGGTCCAGCGTGATCTCGTCGACCTCGACGAAGGAATCTGTCTTCGGTTCTTCGGTCTGTGGCCGCGAATAGCAGACGCGCGGCGTCACCTGCAAAGCACCGAACTGCACCGTCTCGTCGATATAGACATCGAAGGTGATGATGCGGCCGGTGATCTTGTCGATACCGGCAAACTCGGCAACGGCGTTGGTAACCCGGTCCGATCCCGGGGCTGGCGCCGGCGCGGGGGCGGCGGGGGTCGGCGAAGCGGCAAACGCCGCGGTGCTGACGGCAAGACCGGCGGCTAGCGTCAGACCGCCCATCGATGTCAGGTTGAAAAAGCTCATGCAAGGATACCGGTGGTTCGCGCCCGGGTGATTCTGTCGATCGCCAAGGCTAGTCGCCGTTTTCTGATCAGCAAGCAGCTAAACACCAATTGTGGCGATAAAGCACCGGCCTGCACCCTACCATTACGACCCGGGCGTCCAGGCGTCGTAGTCGCCGGTAACCTGCGGACGATGCTGATTGGTCAGCACCGAGCCCTTCGGGCGATAGGCCGCCGGGCTGCCGGTCAGATTGGGCTGATGCGGCTTTTGCCAGTCGCGCGGCTTGTAGTCCTCGCTGGACGGCGCGACGTCGACGCGGTGGTGCATCCAGCCGTGCCAGCCGGGCGGTATCGCCGAAGCTTCCGAATAATTGCGGTAGATGACCCAGCGGCGCGTGCGGCCTTCCGAATCGATGCCGCCTTCGTAGTAGAAATTGCCGGTTTCGTCTTGGCCGACCTTCTTGCCGTACCGCCAGGTGTGCAGGCGCGTTCCAATCGTCTGGCTGTTCCACCAGGTGAAAAACTGCGTAAGGAAAGTCTTCATTTCAAAACCCTCGCGCCGGCAGCGCCCGTTTTCCTGCTTATGGCGTCAGGCCTTGCCGAAGGCAAGGCTTTTGCCACGGCGTGCGCGCAAATGGCTTGCCGGAAACCCGACACAAGCCTGTGATCCTGCCGGTCACTGCATGCACGCTTGCCAAGCCTTTACGGTATTTCTAAAGCTCTGCGCGCCCATGCCTGCATCCAGCCCGGCTTGAGGCCAAAGGAGGTGACGATTGGCCACGGAATTGCCGACCACCGACATTCGCATCAGCGCCGAGGCGATTCGCCACCGCAAGGGCGGCACGCCGATCGTTTGCCTGACCGCCTATACCTATCCCATCGCCCGTCTGCTCGATCACCATGTTGACCTGCTTCTGGTCGGCGACAGTGTCGCCATGGTCCTGCATGGCCACAAGACGACGCTGGGCGCCTCGCTGGAGATGATGATCGCACATGGGCAGGCCGTGATGCGCGGCTCGGCCAGGGCCTGCGTCGTCGTCGACCTGCCGGCCGGCAGCTATGAGGCAACGGCAGCGCAAGCCGTCGCCTCGGCGCGGCGGGTCGTCGACGAAACCGGCTGCCAGGCGGTGAAGCTCGAAGGCGGCCTCGACATGATCAGCCAGATCGAGGCCATCGCCGCCGCCGGCATTCCGGTCATGGGACATATCGGCCTGCAGCCGCAATCGGTGGAGAAGGATGGCGGCTACAAGATCAAAGGCCGCACCGAGGAGGCTGTTGCGGCATTGCTTCGCGATGCGCTTGCCGTCGAGAACGCCGGCGCTTTCTCGGTCGTCATCGAAGGCACGGTCGAGAGGGTCGCCGCCGAAATCACCCGCCGCATCGCCATTCCAACCATCGGCATCGGCGCCAGCGGCGACTGCGACGGCCAGATCCTGGTCATCGACGACATGGTCGGGCTGACCGTCGATCGCGTGCCGAAATTCGTCAAGGAATACGCGGATCTGCGCAGCGTGATCTCGCGTGCAGCTGAAAGCTACGCAGCCGAGGTGCGGGGCCGGACATTCCCCGGCCCCGGCCATGTCTTTTCGGCGACAAACAGCAGGGACGACGCATGAGCCAACCCGTCGTCGTCGACAGCGTGGCCGCACTTCGCGCGCAAATCCGGGACTGGCGGCGCAACGGCCTTCGTGTCGCCATGGTGCCGACCATGGGTGCTTTGCATGACGGACACATCTCGCTGGTCAGGATCGCGCTCCAAAAAGCCGAGCGCTGCGTCGTGTCGATCTTCGTCAATCCGACGCAGTTCGCGCCGAGCGAAGACCTCGACAAGTACCCGCGCCAACTCGCCCGCGACCTCGACCGGCTGGGCGCGGCAAAAGCCGACCTTGCCTTCACACCGACGGTTGGCGAGATGTATCCCGCCGGCTTCGCCACGAAAATCTCGGTCGGCGGCCCCTCCGCCGGGCTCGAATCGGACTTTCGGCCGACTTTTTTCGACGGCGTCGCCACCGTGGTGGCAAAGCTCCTCCTGCAGGCAACGCCCGACTGTGCGGTCTTCGGCGAGAAGGACTACCAGCAGCTTTGCGTGGTGAGGCAGCTCTGCCGCGACCTCGACCTGCCTGTCGAGATCATCGGCGCACCGACGATCCGCGACGCGCATGGTCTCGCCATGTCGTCACGCAACGCCTATCTCGATGAGGCCGAACTGAAGATCGCCCGCCAGCTCAACGTGATATTGCGCAATACGGCTGCGGCCCTGGCGGCAGGCGCCGGCCAGAGCGACGCAACCGAAGAGGCCAGCCGCGCCCTCATCGCCGCCGGCTTTCAGAAGGTCGACTATGTCGAGGCACGCCAAAGCCTGACGCTTGCGCCATGGCGTCGAAACCGCGAAGGGCGTCTTCTTGCGGCAGCATGGCTCGGCAAGACGAGGCTGATCGACAATGTGGAGGTTCCCGCTGCCTAGCGAGAAGGCTTCGGCCAGATAGACACGGGCCGCGACCAAGGTCGATGGTCCCGCACTCCCGGCGGATTGCCGCCGCGCCTAGCTCTCGCTCTTTTGTCCGCCGGCCCTGACGATCAGGTGTCCCGCCACGATCCCAACCACCCCGGCAAGGGCTTTCACCAATGCATCGATGAGGCGTGCATGGCGACCGGGATCAATGAGCTGAAGCAGTTCCAGCATGCCGGCGGTCACAGCCACAAAGATCACGACCTGATACAGTCGGTTGGGAAAGCCGATCGCCAGGGCGAAGCCCAGCAGGACATAAGCCAAGGCACGCTCGACATTCGCTTCAGCGAGGTGCGGCCGCATCTGGATCGGCGACAAGGTCGCGAAAATGATGATGGCGAGCAGCGCCAGCGCTGTAATGCGGGACAGTTTGGTCATGCCCTTGCATATCCGTCGTGAGCCGGCACAGCAAACGCCGCGATGACGCATGGCTTGATCGCTCTATTCATCCCGGTGGTCTATCCCAGCGGTTTCTCGAAACTCAGCGTCGTCGGCCTTGAGGTATCACGGGACTCTTCCGCGGCACTGACAGGCAAGAACCCTTTCGACCGATAGAAGGCGATGGCACCGCCATTGGCCTCCTCGACCTCGACGCGCAACGTTCGCGCTTCCGGGAAACTGGCTTCGACCTCGTCGAGCAGTGCTTGCCCGATCCCCCGCCGCTGACAGTCCGGATGGACGTAGAGCTGGTTCAACAGGATGATTTTCGCATCGGCGGTGGCGGCGGCGAAAGCCATGCCGCCGATCCGCTTGCCGTCATCGGCCACCAGGAATTCCGAGTTGGGCCGCGTCAGCCGCGAGCGGAGCGAAGCGATCGAGTGCCATTCGTCGGTGATCTCGGCGACTTTGGCAGCGCCATAAATGGCGTCATAGGTCGCATGCCACGTTTCCACCAGCAGCGTCCGCACAGCGGCAAGGTCGCGTTCACCTGCGGTGCGGACGAACACGGCGCTACTCGATGCCCAGCTTGGCCTTGACGAGGTCGTTGACGGCTTGCGGGTTGGCCTTGCCGCCGGTCGCCTTCATTACCTGGCCGACGAACCAGCCGGCCATGCTCGGCTTGGCGCGCGCCTGTTCGACCTTGTCAGGGTTGGCGGCGATAACGTCGTCGACGGCCTTCTCGATGGCGCCGGTGTCGGTGACCTGCTTCATGCCACGGCTCTCGACCAGTTGGCGCGGGTCGCCGCCCTCATTCCAGACGATCTCGAACAGGTCCTTGGCGATCTTGCCGGAGATGGTGCCATCCCTGATCAGATCGATGACCGCACCGAGCTGCTCGGGCGAAACCGGAGCGTTTTCAATGTCTTTTCCGGCCTTGTTCAATTGCCCGAGCAGATCGTTGATGACCCAATTGGCGGCAAGCTTGCCGTCGCGGCCGGCGGCCACCTTTTCGAAATAGTCGGCGATCGGCTTTTCCGAAACCAGGATCGAGGCGTCATAGACGGACAGGCCGAGCGACGCGATCAGCCGCGCCTTCTTGTCGTCCGGCAGTTCCGGCAATTCCTTGGCCAGCGCATCGACATAGGCCTGGTCGAATTCCAGCGGCAAAAGGTCGGGATCGGGGAAGTAGCGGTAATCATGCGCCTCTTCCTTGGAGCGCATCGAGCGCGTCTCGCCCTTGACGGCGTCGAACAGCCGCGTCTCCTGATCGATCTTGCCGCCATCCTCGAGGATGGCGATCTGCCTGCGCGCCTCGTAGTCGATGGCCTGGCCGATGNTCCTGATCGATCTTGCCGCCATCCTCGAGGATGGCGATCTGCCTGCGCGCCTCGTAGTCGATGGCCTGGCCGATGAAGCGGATCGAGTTGACGTTCTTGATCTCGCACCGCGTGCCGAACTCGCCGCCCGGCTTGCGCACCGAAACGTTGACGTCGGCGCGCATCGAACCTTCGTCCATGTTGCCGTCGCAGGTGCCGAGATAGCGTACAATGGTGCGCAACTTGGTGACATAAGCCTTGGCTTCGTCGGCCGAGCGCATGTCCGGCTTGGAGACGATCTCCATCAGCGCCACGCCGGAGCGGTTGAGATCGACATAGGACATGGTCGCATGCTGGTCGTGCATCGACTTGCCGGCATCCTGCTCCAGATGCAGCCGCTCGATGCCGACCTCGATGTCCTCGAATTCGCCCTGGCGGTCCGGGCCCACCGAAACGATGACCGTGCCCTCGCCGACGATCGGCTGCTTGAACTGTGAAATCTGGTAGCCCTGCGGCAGGTCGGGATAAAAGTAGTTCTTCCGATCGAAGACCGACTTGTGGTTGATCTGCGCCTTCAGCCCCAGGCCGGTACGGATCGCCTGCTTGACGCATTCCTCGTTAATGACCGGCAGCATGCCCGGCATCGCCGCATCGACCAGGCTGACATTGGCGTTAGGCGGCGCGCCGAAGGCCGTCGAGGCGCCCGAAAACAGCTTTGCTTCCGAAGTGACCTGCGCATGGACCTCGAGGCCGATGATGATCTCCCAGTCGCCGGTTGCGCCGGGGATCAGGCGTTTTGCGTCAGGAGTACGGGTGTCGATAAGGGACATGGCGGCCTGCGAACTGGAATGATGGGAAGCTGCATTAATGCACATTCTGATTTGCAACTTCGCTAGTGCAAACCGCCAAAAGAGACAAGCGCAAAGCCACGGACTGGCCTTTTCAGCCGCGTTCGCCTATAGGACGCTCATTCCAATGGAGAGTGGATGTCCACTTACGCTCAGTCCCGGTAAGGCCCTGACCTCCTGGCGAGGCAGGGCAGAAAACCGAAACCCCGTGCCGCGAAGCTTCGCGGCGGCGGCATTTTTTGTTTTCCCGGAAAACTCTCACATGGACATTTCGCGCATAGAACAGAGCATCCTGCACCTGCTCGCGCAGGGTGGACGCATTGAAATCGAAAAGAACGAGAAAAAGCGGATCGCCTCCGTCAAATGCCTGACCCGCGACGGCTGGCATTATCCGGGCGTCGATCTCGATATGTTTCGAAAACTGAAGCGTAAGAAGGCGGTTTCTTCGTCGGGAGGCGGCCCTTACCGCATCACCCGGCGCGGGCTCGCGCTCGTCCGCTCCGAACTCGACAACAGGTAAACCACGGCTCCGCCGGTCGGTTCTCCGGCCGGCGGTTCGCCTCGCCGCTCAGGCGGTGGCGATATAGGCCCTGATCTCGTCGGCCTCGCGCTCGACATCCTCGATGCGGCGCTTGACCACATCGCCGATGGACACGATGCCATCGAGCATGCCGTCCTTCTCCACCGGCAGATGGCGGAAGCGGCCTCGGGTCATGATCTCCATCACCTCGTTGACGGTGTGATTCTCGTTGCAGATCTTCACCTTCGGCGTCATTGCCGAGCGCACGGCGATATCCAGCGCGGCTCCACCTTCGCGGGCGACAACCCGGACGATGTCGCGCTCTGACAGGATGCCGACGATCTTGCGATCGCCATTGGTGATGACCAGCGCACCGATCTTGTGCTCTGCCAGGATGCGGATGGCTTCGCTAAGCTTTTCGTTCGGCCCGAGCGTCAACACGTCATGGCCTTTTCTCTCGAGAATTGCCTTCACCGTCATGGCGTCCTCCTCTGCTTTGCCTGCCGGTTCCTGCCCTGACCGGCCTTCACGTAAGAGTGAACATCGTGCGCCGTGATCGGTTGCATTTCAAGTGCGGTGGTCGGTCGTCTCCCATTCAGGCGCCTGCCATCGCCTGTCGAACCAACGCAAGCCGAAGAAGCCCGCGAAAAAGCCGCCAATATGGGCCTCCCAGGCGATCTGACCATCTACCCCTGGGGCAAACCCGAGCAGGCCGGTGGCGAGATTGATGACCATCCACATGGCGAGGAAGATCACGACACCGCGCAAGCGCAATACGAATGCGATCGGCAGCACAGGGCCGGCGAAGGCGGCCTTGCCGGCCGAACGGTCGGTGCGGAAGCCGAAACGCGCCGCAGCCCCCATCATGCCTGATATCGCACCGGAAGCCCCGACCAGCGGCGCCTCACCATAAGGATGGATCGCCCAGAAAAGCGCGACCGAAGCCAACCCGGTTGCGGCAAAAAACAGCGCGAACCACAGCGTTCCCAGGCGGTTTGCCAATGGTGAACCAAACGCGGCGAGCCACACCATGTTGATGGCGATATGAGCAAAGCCGCCATGCATGAAGGCATAGGTGAAGGGCCGCGAAAACAGGAACCAGTCGAAGCCGTATTGCCCGGTGTAGAGAACGGGGATGAAGGCCCCGTCATACAGCAATGTCATCTGCTGGGATTCGCTCAACACATATTGCTGCAACAGGTAGACGACGACGCAGATGCCGATCACCGCCAACACGACGGGTGGCAGGTTGAACACCGGCTCGCGCCGTCGTCGCGGCGCGTCGTCCATCTGTTCCGTGTCCGAAGGGTTTACCGGTTCGTTCATGCGCATCTGGTCCAGGAATTCCTGCGCGTCCTTTAGAGCAAGGATGTCCGGGTTGGAACAATTCTGTTTTCTCAACAGCGAACGCCCGGCACCGCATCGTCTTCATTTGCTACGAAACCGAAAGGAAGCGAAGTGGAAATGCTCCGGGATTTGAAAAACTCGCAATGAGCGTTCTCGGAAGCGATGGGCCTCCCCCCTAGAATGCGGCCAATTTCAAAGGGGTCTCCACATGATCAAGCATATTCTTTCGCTGGCGGCAGCCGCCGGCATAGCCGGTCTCGCCACCGCGGCTTCGGCGCAGGGCATATCCGGCGCGCCGGCACCCTTCGATAAGGGCGGCGTCAAGATCGCCGTCGTCAGCTTCCTCGGCTCCGGTGACTGGCTCCAGGCATTCGAGGCCGGCGTGAAGCGCCAGGCCGATGCGCTCGGCATCGAGGCCAACATCTCGCAGGCGCGCAACGACATCAACACCGAGCGGCAGTTGATCCAGCAGGCGATCAATCTCGGCGTGCAAGGCATCATCATCAACAACGGCCAGCCAGAAGCCATCAAGGACGTCGCACAGGCAGCGCTTGACGCCGGCATTCCAGTGGTGGCCTACGACACCAACCTCGACAACCCCAAGATCCCGCAGGTCGAGCAGTCCGATGCCGACATGGCGCGCCTCGTGCTCGACCAGGCGGTCAAGGACCAGGGCGAGAAATTCGACGGCGGCGTCCTCTATGTCGCCGGCTTCGCACCGCTCGACCGCCGTTATGCGGTGTGGAAGGATTTCGGCAAGAAGTACCCAGGCATCAAGGAAGTCGCCACCTGGGGCGTGGTCAACGACACCGTTGCCGCTTCGGTCGCCGACCAGACCAAGGCTGTGCTCACCGCCAACCCGACGCTTTCGGTCGTCTTCGCCCCATGGGACGAGTTCGCCCGTGGCGTGAAGCTCGCCATCGACGAGCTTGGCGTGGCAGACAAGGTGAAGATCTACGGTGTCGATATCTCGACCTCGGACATCCAGGCCATCCTCGAACCGAATAGCCCGTGGGTGGCGACGGCGGCAACCAACCCGGCCGTCGTCGGCGAGGCTTCGGTGCGCGCGCTGGCCCAGCTGATCGCCGGACAGAATCCCGGCCATTCGGTGCTGATCCAGCCGACGCTCGTCACCAGAAAGGACCTCGTCGACAACAACATCAAGACGATCGAGGACCTGCAGGCGAAATTCCCGGCCTTCAAGGACAGCGATGCCGCAAAGGCACCGTGGATCCCGGCGACGAATTGAGCTTCAGCGCCTTCACAAAATCAGCGATCCAAACAATCATCCCCCGGCCTGCTGGGGGATGATTGCGCCTGCCTCCGCCACACCACCCGCTGCGACAGGCAAAGTACGCCGGACCGACCTTTTGAAAGACAATTATGGTTTCTGTCCCCACCCCCGACTATTCCAGGAACATGCGCCTGATCGGTCATTCCGACCAAGGCGGGCGGCCGGACGGATTGCAGGTGATGGTGCATCGCGGCTTCGCCTATGTCGCGCATCCCTGGTCACAAGGCTTTTCCATCATCGATGTACGGGATCCCAAGAATCCGGGCGGGACGGTGTTCGTGCCCGCGCTGCCGAATACCTGGACCATCCATCTGCAGACGCATGAGGATCTGCTGTTGGTCGTCCATGCACGCGATCTGTTCGCCGACGCCGCTTTCGCGTTCGACGAGAAGGTCTACTACACCCAGTCGATCGGCGAGACGATCGGCACCGCGTCTGGTTCGGGCGCGGCGCGGACCTGGTCGGCCGGCATGGCCGTCTATGACATCTCGAAGCCGACGCAGCCTCGCCAGATCGGCTTCTTCCCGGTCGACGGCATCGGCATCCACCGCATCTGGTACGTCGGCGGGCGCTACGCCTACGTATCGGCGCTTCTCGACGGCTACAGCGACTACATCCTGCTGACGGTCGACCTTCAGGACCCGGCACGGCCAGTCGAGGCCGGTCGCTGGTGGATTCCAGGAATGCATCTTGCCGGCGGCGAGACACCCGGCTGGCCCGACGGCCGCCGCTATGCGTTGCATCATGCGGTCGTCGAGGGTGATACCGCCTATGCCTGCTGGCGCGACGGCGGGTTGACCGTCCTCGATGTCGCCGACCCTGCCCTGCCGAGGCTGATCAGCCACAGGAACTGGTCGCCGCCCTATGGTGGCGGCACCCATTCGGCGCTGCCGCTGCTCAAACGCGGCTTGCTCGTTGTCGCCGACGAGGCCGTGCTCGACCATGAGGAGGATGGGCGCAAGCTCACCTGGATCTTCGACATACGCGATCCGGCGAACCCGATTTCGATCTCGACCCTGCCGACCCCGGACGAGACCGATTACACCGCCAAGGGCGGACATTTCGGTCCGCACAATCTGCACGAGAACCGGCCGGGCAGCTTTGTGTCAGACACCCTGATCTTTGCAACCTACCAGAATGCCGGCGTGCGCGTTTTCGACATCTCCGATCCCTATCGCCCAAAGGAGACCGGGGCGCTGGTGCCGCCGGCTCCCAGCCGCATGGTCGACAAACGTCCGAATCGGCCGCAAGTGATCCAGTCGACCGACGTATTCGTCGACGCCAACGGCATCGTCTATTCGCCGGATTACAATGCCGGACTGGCGATCATGGAATATGGCGGCTGACAATTACGACCGTGCCCCGTTGGCTTGCTTGCCTTTCCCAGTTCCCGCTCAACCTGTAACCGGCTGAACCAATTGTCCCTCACCGCCGCCCCCATTGCCGTCGCTGTCGCCGGGATCGAAAAATCCTTTGGCCCGACGCGCGCGCTCGCTGGAGCCGATCTTACCGTGGCAGCCGGGGAGGTCGTGGCGCTGATGGGCGCCAATGGCGCCGGCAAATCGACTCTGGTGAAAATCCTTTCAGGCTCGCATGTACCCGACGCCGGAACGATCACCCTGGGCGGCGGGATCGTCGCCCTCGCCTCGCCCAGCGCCGCCAAGGCCGCCGGCATCGCGACCGTCCATCAGGCGACGGATCAGGCGGGGGCTGCCGGACTGACGGTCGCGGAGAATCTTCTGCTCGATGAACTTTGCCAGCCGGGCGAGCGCTTCTTCGTCTCGGCCCGGTCGATCCGCAGGCGTGCGCGCGCCATCGCGGCGCTGATCGATCTCGACCTGCCGCTCGACCGCGACTTCATCGACCTGCGGCCGGCGGAGCGGCAATTGATCGCCATCGCCCGCGCCGTCGCGGCCAAGGCCTCCGTTCTAATCCTCGACGAGCCGACATCCAGCCTCTCGGCCACGGAAGCGGACCGGCTTTTCGCCATCATCCGGCGGCTGCGCGCGGGCGGCATGGCAATCCTCTACATCTCGCACAGGCTGGGCGACCTTGCCGCCATCGCCGACCGCGCCGTGATCATGCGCGGCGGTCGCATCGTCGGCGCCTTTGCCAAACCGATCGATTTCCCGGCCGCCGTTGCGGCCATGATCGGGCGGACGCTGGAAGCCGCCACCCATGACGGCAAGATTTCGGCGGCCCCAATCATCGCCTCCATCAAGGGTGCGCAACTGATTCCCGGTGCGAGGCCTTTCGATCTCGATCTGCGCTCCGGCGAGGTCGTCGCTCTGACCGGCACGCTTGGCTCTGGCAAGAGCCGGCTGTTGCGCGCGCTTTTTGGTCTGGAAACGCTGGCGCAAGGCAGCTTCGTGCTCGATGGAAAACCGTGGCTTTCCAACGGGCCGGCGCGATCGATCGAAAACGGCGTCTTCATGGTCGCCGAGGACCGCTGGGCATCGTCGCTGCTACCGCCCGAGGTTCCCGGCGCCTCGATTGCCGGTACTATCGCCCTGCCGCATCTGCGGCGCTGGTTTCCGGACGGCCTGCTGCGGGTCGCGCGCGAGCGCAAGGTTGCCGCCGAGGCGATCGCCCGGCTCGGCATCAAGGCGCGCGGCCCCGATGACACGCTCGACGAGCTTTCCGGCGGCAACCAGCAGAAGGTCGTGCTCGCCCGCTGGCAGGCGGCACCTTGCCGGCTGCTGCTGCTCGACGAGCCCTTCCAGGGTGTCGACGTCGGGGCGCGTGCCGACCTGATCTCCGCAATCCGCAACAGCCAAAGCGGTTCCGCCACGCTGATCGCGACCAGCGACACCGAAGAGGCGCTGGAGGTTGCCGACCGCATCCTCGTCATGCGCGATCACTCCCTTCACGAGGCCGGTGACGGCCATGGCCCGCTGACCGACCAGATCGGCAAGGTCGAGAGCGAAAAGGCCGGAGAGCATCGATGACGAACCCGACGACGGTCCAGCAGGCCGCCCCGCGCACATCGCTTTTCCGCGAAACGCGCCGTTACGCGCTGTTCGTGCTGCTGGCACTGATGGTGATCGGCTTCTGGTACGCGCAGCCCGCCTTCATCCGCTCGGCCAACCTGTTCTCCATCCTGCAGGCGGTTTCGGTCGTGGCGATCCTCGGCGTCGGGGTCTCGATCACGATGTCGGCCGACGGCTTCGATCTCTCGGTGGGCAGCATCGCCGCCTCGTCGGTGATGGCGGCAAGCTATGCCATGGTCGTATGGCAGCTGGATGCGGCCCAGACCATGGGTCTGGTCTTGCTGATGGGCGCCTTCATAGGCCTCCTGAACGGACTGCTGATTGTCCGCATCGGCGTCCCCGATCTTCTCGCCACGCTGGCGACAATGTTCCTGCTCGCCGGCCTGCAGCTAATCCCGACCGGCGGCCGCTCCATCACCGCCGGCATGGTGCTGCCCGACGGCTCGTCCGTTCCCGGTGCTTACGATCCGGCTTTCCTGATCCTCGGCCGGTCACGGCTCTTCGACACCGTACCCCTGTCTGTCGTGGTCATGGCGGTGGTCGCCATCCTCGCCTGGTTCCTGATGGAGCGTACGCGCTGGGGACGCGTCTTCTATGCGATCGGCGGCAACGAAACGGCCGCGCATCTATCCGGCGCGCCGACCAAGGCATATCGACTCTGGGCCTATATCCTGTCCGGCACGCTTGCTTCGTTGGGAGGGCTGATCGTCGCTTCGCGTGTCGGCCGCGGCGACGTCTCGGCCGGCAACTCGCTCCTGCTCGATGCGGTGGCGGCCTCGCTGATCGGCTATGCCGTGCTCGACAAGCGTCGCCCGCATGTGATCGGCACGGTGGCCGGCGCAATTTTCGTCGGCGTCCTCCTGAACGGCCTCACCATGCTGAACGCGCCCTACTACACGCAGGACTTCGTCAAGGGTGTCGTGTTGGTTGGCGCTCTGGCGCTGACCTTCGGCCCGGGGAAGAAGCGATAGTTCACACCAGCCGACCACGGAACGCAGATTTTTCGTCGCATAGCGATCGGACGATGCCGCCTTAGCGACCGCCGGGATGGTTGCCAGCACTTGTCGGCAGGTAGAAATACACGCCCGCCGTTAACCCCGAATCGCCTGGCGCGAATCAAAAAAGAAGCCGTTCAAGGTTTCCCCTGAACGGCTGGTCGAGCCCCCTGCTCCCCTAAAACTCTGACTGAAGTGCTGCCGATCGTCGCGAAACGACCGCTTCTGGAGTGGTTTTTGTGTGCCACGGGGCTCGCTTCTATGCAACGTAAACCACTTGTTAACCTTAACGGCCCCGACCCGTGAACAAGTGTTAACGACGCTGGCACGCTTCCTGCTCCGCAACGCATGTAGGTCATCGGAGGGCGCCCTTCTGTTCACCGATGGGACATCAGACGACAGAATGCGCGGAGCAGCATAGCATGAATCAGAATGGATCGATCACGCTGTTCCAATATTGGAATCGCCTGCGTGACGGACGCCCTGCCCCGAAGCGTTCGGAGGTCGAGCCGGCCGACATCAAGTCGCTGCTGGCCGACACCTTTATCCTGGAACGTGACACGCGCGGGCAAGCCGTATTCCGGCTGGCCGGCACGAGGCTTTGCGCCTGCTACGGCCGCGAGCTCAAGGGGTTTTCCTTTCCGTCGCTGTGGCGCGAGAAGGATCAACGGCTCGTCTCGCGGCTGATCCACGGCGTCTTCGAGCAGAAGTCGGTCGTGCTCATCAGCTATGAGGGCTTCAGCCGCAACGGGCGCTCCAACAAGTTCGAACTGCTTGCCCTGCCGCTTGACGGCGGCGTCGAAAATCCACGCTGCCTGGGCGTCATCAGCGCCGTGGAGAAGCCCTTCTGGCTGGGTGCCGACCCGATCACCGACGCGTTGATCGATTCGATCCGCGTCATAGATCCGGAGAAGGAGCTCCTCAACAACCGTCCGGCGATCGATGTTCCCTCGCTCGTTCCCGATGAACTTGGAGCACCCGAGACGATCTCGGCGCTCGGCCGGGCGCGCCGCATCCGCCATCTCGTCGTCTTCGATGGCGGGCGCGAGGAATAGTCCGTTTGCGGCCTGATGCACGTCGCCCAAAACCGCGCCGCTGTTTTGGCACCACGGCCTGCAAAAAGGAAACCTTGGAGCGCCCGCTTTTTCCCTTTGTTAACCCGCCTTGTTGTACTTCTCTGATGAAGTTCCTCGCATCGGCGCGCGGGATGCCAAACGGGGTGTAGGCAGTCATGAGGTCAGCGGCGGTCGACTATGCGCCGTCCCAAGCTGAAAGGCGTAACTTTCAGCGCGTCCGGGTCAAAATCTACGGACGCTTCATGCTGGAAGACCGCACCGAACACCCCTGCCAGGTCGTCGACATGTCACCGGGCAACGTCGCGTTTCGCACCGACCGCATCGGCATGCCCGGCGAAAAAATCATTGCCTACATCGATCATATCGGCCGCATCGAAGGTGTCGTCACGCGCACCTTGCAGGACGGTTTCGCGATGACCGTCATCGCGTCGGATCGCAAGAAGGACAAGCTGGCCGCGCAATTGACCTGGCTCGCCAACAAGCATGAACTCGACCTGCCGGAAGATCGCCGCCACGAGCGCGTCGCGCCGCGCAATCCGACCAGCGTGCTGCAGCTCACCGACGGCCGCCAGTACCAGTGCCGTATCATCGACCTTTCGCTCTCCGGCGCCGCGGTCGAGATCGACGTCAAACCGGCGATCGGCATCCAGGTCATGCTTGGCACCATGCGCGGGCAGGTCGTGCGTCATTTCGAGGACGGCGTCGCCATCGAATTCGCTGTGATCCAGCGCCCCGAAACGCTCGATTCCGAATTCAACACGCCACGCACCTGAGCAGGCCCGACAGCGACACTCCAGGAAACCGGCCCTTGTGGCCGGTTTTGTTTTCGACGCCATGACCGGCATGCTTAGCCCACTCTTGGCGGGCTTGGGAGCCCTCCGCGCGCCGAGATTCGCGCCTCAAGATCCAAACGAATTAATACTCAAATGATTCAAATTTTATTTTTATTCTACTGGAGTTTTACTCAATATCTACTTCGCGCTTTTGCGTCAAATAAATCCACATGTGGCAATGTCTCCTTCGAACGGGGAGACTACAACAATGAAGAAAACGAGGGGCAAGCTGTTGCTGGCGGCAATGGCGATGCAGTTTTCCGCTTGGGGATCAGCATATGCCGCGGGACCGGCCTATATGCACACCGGCGGACGCACCACCCAGCCTGTTGGCCATTATGAGTTCTGCCAGCGCAGTCCTGGCGAATGCAGCGAAAGGACCCCGAAGGGTGCGCCGGTCGAACTGACCCGCAAATTGTGGGCGACGATCGTCAACATCAACAATTCGGTCAACACCCGCATCAAGCCGCGCACCGACATGGAAAACTACGGTGTCGAGGAATATTGGGCCTATCCGGCCAATGGCTATGGCGATTGCGAGGATTACGCGCTGGAAAAGCGCCGCGAGTTGATGGATGCGGGCATGCCGGCCGGCAATTTGCTGATGACGGTGGCGCGCCAGCCGAATGGCGACGGCCACGCAGTGCTGACCGTGCGCACCAGCCTCGGAGAATTCATCCTCGACAATCTCGAGACCAAGGTCCTGTCCTGGACGGACACCGACTACACCTATCTCAAGCGCCAGTCTGACCAGAATTCCGGTGTTTGGGTAACGATCAACGACGGCCGCTCCGACGCGGTCGCCAGCGTCCGCTAAAACAGAGATCAAGCGCGCCGCATGAATGCGACCGCTTAAGGAGAAACCCGGTCGAGTCCCCACCCTCCCCGTCCCCAACGACCGGGTGAAAGGAGCCGGCCCCGTCCCCGGGCCGGCTCCGCCATTTCTGGCGGTCCATTGAAATCTTGACAATGTCACGATTTCTATTCCTTAGATTCCTGTTTGCAGCCCACCTCTGCTACAACAGCAAGTAGCGCGAACCGTGGTTTGGCAATGGTTTCGCCGGCTAGAGTTCGAATCTTGAGAGGGCGCCAGCCGCAGGAAGTGTCGCATGCCTCCCGAGCCCCGATCACCTCGCCTTGCGGTTCTTATCGACGCCGACAACGCTTCCGCCAAGATTGCCGACGGCCTGTTCGCGGAGATCGCGAAGATTGGTGAAGCCAGCGTCCGCCGCATCTACGGTGACTTTTCAAACGTCCGGTCGAAGGGATGGACTGACGTCTTGTCAAAGCATGCGATCATTCCGCAGCAGCAGTTCGCCTATACCACCGGGAAGAACGCCTCAGATATCACGCTAGTGATCGATGCTATGGACCTGCTCCATAGCGGTCGTTTCGACGGTTTCTGTCTGGTTTCTTCCGACAGCGACTTCACCCGGCTTGCCGCCCGCATTCGCGAACAGGGTGTCGATGTATTCGGGTTCGGCGAGCAGAAGACACCGGAGAGTTTTCGGCAGGCATGCCGCCGTTTCATCTACACCGAAAATCTTCTACGTGGCGTGGCCAATATTCAAGATACCGCGCCTGCAGCCAAGCCGCTTCAATCGTCCAGCGCTGCGATGCCCATACTCAAGAAAGTCATTGGTCAGATGGACAGTGAGGATGGTTGGGTATTGCTTGGCACATTTGGAAAGCAGCTGTCAAACCTGTTTTCAGATTTTGACCCTCGCACCTACGGCTTCAGCAAACTGAGCGATCTGGTGAGGAGTACGGATGCATTTGAAATCGAAACCCCTAAGGGTGGAGGCATGCGAATACGGACCAAGCCTACGGCAGGGAAGAAAGCAAAAAACAAAGCCGCGTAGCGGTGGCCAGGGGACCACATATCCCAACGAGCGCATCAGAACGTCGCGACCACCTTTCCGCCGGCAGCAGATCGAGGCACTATAGGCCGTCAGTTTCGCCTTCTGGATCACGGCGATGTTGGAAATCCCCGAAGATCGGTGCGAACGTCATCGTCTGTTCAAGGCGATCGACGATGCCTTCAAGGCCGGCGATTTCGAAGGCCTCGGCGTAGCCCTGGGCGGCTCGCCCCGCTGGTTCGATGAGCGCATGCCGTTTGAACTCGGCCTCGGGCATCCGCTGGAATATGCGATCTATTGGAGCCCCGTCGGTTTCATCTCGACCTTGCTGGATGTTGGCTCGGATCCGAACTATCAGGATCACGGCGGGTTTCCTTCCGTCATTGCGGCGCTGTCCACCGACCGGGCCGACAGGCTGGACATCGTGCGGGTATTGATCGACGGCGGCGCCGACCCGAACATGCGGGGTGTGAACGATTGGACGCCGCTTCACTATTCGGTGGCAATCCGCAGTGCCGATGCGATCCGCCTGCTTTTGGTGGCGGGCGCCGACCCGGCACTCGAAACCCGCATCGATAACTACAGGACGGCCGTGGAAGAGGCCGAGATTGCCGGCTTTGAAGCCGGTGCTTCATTGCTGCGCGATGCGATGGCCGGGCGCAGCTCCAACGAACAGTGAGTTGGGGCGCGACGAACCCTCGCCGACAGGTGGCCAAACCGGCCTCAGACCTTCTTCAACCCAACCTTGAAGCGCTTGCCGTTGGCGACATAATGCGCCGCCGAGCCGCGCAACCTGGCCACGGCCGCGTCGTCCAGCACCCTGATCGCCTTGGCAGGTGAACCGACGATCAGCGAATTGTCCGGGAATTCCTTGCCTTCGGTGACCAGCGCGCCGGCGCCGACCAGAGAATTTCTGCCGATTTTCGCGCCGTTCAGCACGATGGCGCCCATGCCGATCAGGCTGTTGTCGCCGATCGTGCAGCCATGCAGCAAGGCGCGGTGGCCGATCGTGCAGCCTTCCCCGATCGTCAGCGGGAAGCCGGGATCGGTGTGCATGACGGTATGTTCCTGCACATTGGTGTCGGCGCCGATGACGATGGGCTCATTGTCGCCGCGGATGACGGCGCCGAACCAGAAGCCGGCATTGCGTCCGACCCTGACGTCGCCGATCAGCGTCGCATCGGGCGCGATCCAGTTCGAGTCCGCATCGGCGAAGCTGGGCTCTGTTCCGTCGATCGCATAAAGCGGCATTTCTGGTCTCCGAATCGTCTCAGCCTGGCAGTTCGGACCCTAGGAGACGGACCGTCCATGAGGCAATGGCAAGCACGACGACGCCCAGCGCGAAGGTCCACGCAATTGCCGTGCAGCCGCAGGACATCAGCGCCAACGTTGAAATGCGGCGCTGACGCCGGGCATCGATGGCATCGTTGACCAGCATGAAGGGTCCGGCACAGGCCGTGGCGAGCAGCGAGCGCAAGACATGTGACGGCGACACATAGGGTTCGGTGAAGGCGACCTTGCGGCCCGACACCAGTTCCATGGCCGATCCGGCCAGCCCGCAGGCCGTCAACCCGACGGCAAAAGCAAAGAGTGTGAGTTCCAGCGGTCCCATCTTAACTTTCCATTTACCATGAAATTGCACAGTCGTTCCATGCAGGCTGCAAGAGCCGTGCCGTGCGATGTGTGCCGCCCAGGGACACTGGAGGCGGACGGGCGGCCCGAGATTCGAGGACTGAGATGAAGCAGGCAGCGCTCGCCAACGAACTTACCGTGGTCGATTCCACGCTGATGAAGCGGGTGCTCTACGGGTTCGCGGCGCTCGCCCTGTTGTCGGTGGCGATCAGCCTTGCCGGCAAATGGTTCGGCCACTCGATCGCCATGGCCGGATACACCGACGACGCAACGGTGCACCAGGTGGTGATCGGCAACAATGTCATCACGGTCCCGGCCAACGCCATCCGTTTCGCCCAAGCCCGGCGCGACGGCATCGCCTCGCGGCTCGACCTCTATCTGCGCTATCCCCAGATGGACGGCTACAGCGAGCCGGCGCGCAACGATTTCAACCACACGGGCACAGTCAAGAACGTCGTCTTTCTGTCCTTCGAACAGCAGATGATGTCGCGTGACATGAGTGGCCGCTTCACGCCGATCTACAGCGCGTTGATCACCCGACCCGGCATTGCCGGGCCTGGCGGCACGATGATTTATGGTTTCAACGAGAAATCAGGCTATCTGAACGAGGTGCTGGTTGTCGGCAATCGCCCCGGCAAGGAGCCGTTCGTGGCCCGTTGCCTGAGCGGGCCGAGTGCCGAGCAATCGCTGGCGCCTTGCGAGCGCGACATTCAGGTCGGCGACGAACTCAGCCTCACCTATCGCTTCCCAAGGGAGTTTTTGGGCGATTGGCAGGCGCTCGACGCGGCAATCGCCACTGAAGCCGGGCGCGTTCTGAAGGCGGGAGGCTAAGAACGCTTCGAGGGAACCGGCTGGCCGGCCGCATGAGCCGACCGACCGCAAGATTTGCTGCTCAGGCCAGATCGATGTCGAGAATTGCCATCGAAAAATTGTAGTCGCCGTCGTCCTCGTCCTTGAAGACGATGCCGAGGAATTCGTCGCCGACATAGACCTCGGCCGAATCGTCCTTGCGCGGCCGCGCCTTGACCTCGAGCTTGGGGTTTTGGAAGACGCGCTTGAAATAGGCGTCCAGCTTTCTGATTTCGTCCGGCTTCAACAGTCTTCTCCGATCATCGGGCTTGCTCGTTCGAACGCGCTTCTGGCACGTCGACAATGGCGATGTAAAGGCAAGCGGCCTGATAAGGCGAGACAACCACCCGCTCATGCCCGCGGCCGGAATCCCGCAGCAGACGGTGGGCCCTGTGAAAATCAGATGTCGAAGCTGACGACCTGATCCATCGTCTGCGACGGCAGAAGCTGGTCCATCTGGCGCGACGGCTGATCGCAGCCGGTCTCGCCGACGACGCGGGCCGGCACGCCGGCAACCGTCTTGTTGTGCGGCACCGGCGACAGCACCACCGAGCCTGCCGCGATCTTCGAGCAATGGCCGATTTCGATGTTACCGAGGATCTTGGCGCCGGCGCCGATCAGCACGCCATAGCGGATCTTGGGGTGACGGTCGCCGCCGGCCTTGCCGGTACCGCCCAATGTCACGCCATGCAGGATCGACACGTCGTCCTCGATGACCGCGGTCTCACCGACCACCAGGCCGGTGGCGTGGTCGATGAAGATGCCCTTGCCGATGCGGGCGGCGGGGTTGATGTCGGTCTGGAAGACCGAGGACGAGCGGCTCTGCAGATAGAGCGCGAAATCCTTGCGTCCCTGGTTCCACAGCCAATGCGCCAGCCGGTGGGTCTGGATGGCGTGGAAACCCTTGAAATAGAGCACAGGCATGATGAAGCGGTCGCAAGCCGGATCGCGATCGTAATAGGCCTGGATGTCGACACGCACCGTCGTCGGCCACTCCTTGTCGTCGGCCAGCATGGACTTGAAGGTCTGGCGGATGAGATCGGAGCCGATGTCCTGGTGCGCCAGCCGCTCGGCCAGCCGATGAATGACCGCCTCCTCCAGGCTGTCCTGGTTGAGGATGGTCGAATAGAGGAATGCAGCGAGCAGCGGGTCGCGGTTGACAGCCTCCATGGCCTCGTCGCGGATCGAACGCCAGATCGGATCGACCGGCTTCAATGCGCTGTGTCGGGAAATGCTGATGCTGTTCATCGCCGTCTGGTCCTGCGTCCTGCCTGGCTTGCCTGTAGTGCTTGCCTGTTGCCTGGCCGCACATATAAGCCAGATCATAGCACGATTGAACTCAATTTTCCTTAGTGCTTTGTCAAATGGATTTGGTTCGCGGGAATTCAAGCAGCCATGGAAAACGAACCCTTGATCGACGACGCGCTGAAAAGCGAGCTTTCGGCTCTCTATCGGGCGCCAGGCCGCCACTATCACAACCTTTCCCATATCGAAGCAATGCTGGCGCTCGCTGGCGACTATCGAAGGTTGCTCGGCGACCCCGAGGCGATCGAAGCGGCGATCTGGTTCCACGATGCCATCTACGACAGCAAGGCCAAGGACAATGAGGCGCAAAGTGCGGCCCTTGCCGAGAAAGAGCTGGCGGGCCGCGCGGATTCTTCACGTCTCGACCGCATCTCGGCAATGATCGTCGCCACCGCCACGCACCAGGTGCCGCCGTTCGACGACGCGGCGGCCACACGGGACGCAAGTCTTTTTCTGGATATGGACCTGTCGATCCTGGGAGCCGCGCCGGACGCCTTCGACGCCTATGAGCGCGCCGTGCGGCGCGAGTATCACTGGGTGGAGGAGCCGATGTGGCGAGCCGGACGCAGTGCGGTGCTGAAGAATTTCCTCGCCCGCCCACACATTTTCCACACCGAGGAATTCCGGCAACGCTTTGAACGGCAGGCCCGGGAAAACATGGCGCGGTCGCTGGCGGCTCTCACCATAGGCTGAGGGCAGTCACGTCCCGCTCCCCTCGCCGTCCGCTCAGAGCGGATTTTCGGCATAGAACTCCAGCACGCGCTGCTTGAAGGTCTTGTCCCCGACGGCCAGCATATGGTCCCGGCCCTCAATGTGAAAGGCCCTGGCGTTCGGCATCAACGCTGCAAGCTCATCGGGCGAACCGCCAATGTCGTCCGTCGTGCCGACGGCGACCAGCGTCGGCTGGGCGATGCGGGCGATATCCTGCTCGCTCAGCAATTCGCGCGATTTGGCGATGCAAGCGGCCAAGGCACGGCGATCGCTGCGGGTCTGGTCGGCGAAGGCGCGAAACGACCGGCCGCGCGGATGGCTGGTGGCGGCCGGATCTTCGGCAAGCAGGGCGGCGGCGATCGGATCCCAATCGCCGACACCGTCGATCATGCCGATGCCGAGACCGCCGAAGACCAGCGTCGCCACCTTGTCCGGATCGGACAGCGCCATGAATGCCGCGATGCGCGCACCCATCGAATAGCCCATGACATGAGCGCGCTCGATGCCGAGATGGCCGAGCAAGGCAGCAGCATCGGAAGCCATCTTGACCGGCGTGTAGTCAGCCTCCTCATAGCTCTTCGACGACGAGCCGTGGCCGCGATTGTCGAAGGCGATGGCGCGGTAGCCGGCATCGTTCAGCGTCTTGAACCAGCCGGGCGACACCCAGTTGACATAATGGCTCGAGGCGAAGCCATGGATCATCAGCACCGGATCGCCCTCGCCCGATGCCGGCTGGCGGTCGAGGAAGGCAAGCTCGAAGCCGTCATGGGTGAAAGACTGCATCTGCGATCCCGCCTGTGTGCTCAACCGCCACCGCCATTTGGCGAATCGCCATTGTCGGCTGGTGGCATGCTCGGGCCGGATACCGTGCCCACGGCCGGATGGCGCAAAAGGTCGCCATACTCGATGCCGTTCCTGGCGGCAGTGCCGGCCTTGAGCTCGAGCACGAAGCGCACCGGTACGCCGGGCGAAATGACGGCGTCCGATTGCGGCTCGCCGTGCTTGACCGCCCGGATCTTGCCATCCTGGCCGACGAAAATCAGATCAAGCGGCATTGGCGTGTTGTGCATCCAGAAGCCGACCTGCTGCTGGACCTCGAAGACGAACAGCATGCCGTGGTTGTCCGCCATGTCCTGGCGGTACATCAAGCCGGCCTCGCGCTCCGCGGCGGTGTCGGCGACTTCGATGGAAAAAGAGCGATCACCGCCTTTCGTCACCACGACCAGTGGCGCCGGATCGGCCGGAAGGATCATCGCCCGGCTGTCCGCCGAGGTCGGCTTTTCGGAATAGAAGTAACCACCGGCGGCGGCGATGAAGGCAATCGCGCACATCGCGCCCGCGGTCAGCCAGTTCCTGTAAGCCATTCGAAATCCTCGGCCGGAAACGCCCTAGTGCGACACCGGCAAGGTCCCCATATCGGGGTGAATTTCGGCGGCCATAAGGCCTTTGTCGCCGCGCCCGAAACGAACCAGCACGACCTGTCCGGGCCGAAGCTCGGTGATACCGTAACGGCGCAAGGTTTCCATATGGACGAAGATGTCCTCGGTGCCCTCGCCGCGGGTGAGAAAACCAAACCCCTTGGTGCGGTTGAACCATTTCACCAAGGCGCGTTCGAGACCGCTCTCCGGCGTCACCGCGACATGGGTGCGCTGCTCCTGCATCTCGGCCGGGTGGACCGCGGTGGTGACGTCCATGGAGAGCACCCGGAAGGCCTGCAATCCGCGGTCGCCATGTTTGACGAGGCAGACCACGCGCGCGCCCTCCAGGGCCGTCTGAAAGCCGTCCTTTCGAAGACATGTCACATGGAGGAGGATGTCGCCCGAAATGCCGTCATCCGGGAGGATGAAACCATAGCCCTTGGCCACATCGAACCACTTGATGGCGCCGGCAATTTCTCGCAGGTCGGCGGCGTCGCCGCCTTCGTCACGCTGCGGGGCGTCGCCAAGGGGTCCGTCCCGCCCCATGAAAGAGGCCTTTTCCCCCATAAGAATGCCCCCTCTTTTCAAGAACACCGCAACTGATTCTTGCCAACAGATTAACACTGCGGCTTCCGGTCTGTGCAAGACCTGCCGTGCCTTTTTTCACGGTTCATTTGGGCAATACCGGATTTGTTCTTTGCCGGCATTGCGCACCGCCGCACGATTGCCCTTTGACAGGGCCGACCCTATGTTGCGCCGCAACGCAATTTATCAAGGAAATCACATGCGCTATCTGCACACCATGATCCGCGTCACCGACGTCGATGCCTCGCTCGACTTCTACTGCAACAAGCTCGGCCTCAAGGAAGTGCGCCGCTACGAAAACGAGCAAGGCCGCTTCACGCTGATCTTCCTCGCGGCCTCCGAAGACGAACAAAGCGCCATCGCCGACAAGGCGCCGCTGGTCGAACTGACCTACAATTGGGACCCGGAAGACTACAAGGGCGGGCGCAATTTCGGTCACCTCGCCTATGAGGTCGACGACATCTACGCCACCTGCCAGCACCTGATGGACAATGGCGTCATCATCAACCGGCCGCCGCGCGACGGCAACATGGCCTTCGTCAGATCGCCGGACGGCATTTCGATCGAGCTTCTGCAGAAAGGCCCGGCTAAGGCCAAGGCCGAACCATGGGCTTCGATGGCGAACACCGGAATCTGGTAGCCGATCACGCTGTCTTGAGCGGACAATGGCAGTCTGACGGCCCGGTACTGTTTGGTTTTTCAGGGACGGCGCCTATCTCTCTGGCTGAGGCGCCAGGCTTGGGCCGGTGCCCCGGCCACGCAACAGGCGCTTGCCCAGGAGAATTCATGCCGACCAGCCATGCCGACGTCGCCACCGAACATGCCAGCCGCTACCTGCAGCAGCTGTGCAAGCACTGGGCGCACAAATTCCCGGTCGAGTTCGATCTCACCCACGGCATCATCGATCTCTCAATGGGCCGTACCGTCATGGATGCCGATGCGGCAACGCTTCATATCACGGTGTCGACTGACGAAGCAGGATCGATCGAGCGCCTGGAAAGCGTTGTCGCCGATCACATCAAGCGCTTTGCTTTCCGCGAAGAGCTGACCTTCGACTGGAAACCCACCTCCGCCTAGGCAGTGACCTACTTCTCACCGGCGTGTGCGGCCATCTCCAGCAACGCCTGCACGGAGCGCCAATTGCGCGCGGTTCCCGGCACTTTCAGCGTGCGCGGGATCAGCCCGGCAAACACCGATTTGCCCAGCCCGTCCGGTGCGCTGAGGTAGAGCACATCGCCCTTGATCTCGAAGCGTTCGGGGCCGGTACACTTTTCGGTCAGCCGCGCCACCTCGTCCGCTGTCGGCTCACGCTCCAGCACATAGGCGTGCAGCTTCGTGTGGTCCGCGGCAATTTCCGGATAGGGATTTTCGCTCACCAGCCGCTCGAACCACGAGAGATCACGCACCATGATGCGCGAATAAAAACCCCATTTCTTCTCGAAGGCTGCTTCGATCTGTTTCGTCAACGTGACCGCTTCGCCCTCTTTCGCCCGGAACACGGCATTGCCGCTCTGCACATAGGTGGCGACATCGGAGAAGCCGAGCCCCTCGAAGAACGACCGCAGCTCCGCCATCTTGACGATGCGATTGCCGCCGACATTGATGCCGGAAAACAGCGCGACGAAGATTTTTCCCGGCTCAATCATTTGATCTCCGATCGCTCATATGATGAACCCGGCCAGTGTCTCGTTGTCGGTGATGTCCTGATACTGGACGCCCTCGGCCTCGAACTTCGCCTTGAGCAGATCGAAATTGCGGCGGTCCCTGGTTTCGATGCCGATCAGCACCGAACCGAAATTGCGCGCCGATTTCTTCAGATATTCGAAACGGGCGATGTCGTCGTCGGGCCCGAGCAGTTCGAGGAAGTCGCGCAGCGCGCCGGGCCGTTGCGGAAAACGGATGATGAAGTATTTCTTCAGGCCCTCGAAGCGCAGCGCCCGTTCCTTGACGTCCGGCAGCCGCTCGAAATCGAAATTGCCGCCCGAAACCACGGCGACGATGGTCTTGCCCCTGATCTCCTTCTTGGAGAAATCCTTGAGCGCATCGATCGCCAGCGCGCCGGCCGGCTCCAGCACGACGCCTTCGACATTGAGCATCTCGATCATGGTGGCGCAGAGCCGGTTTTCCGGGATCAGTCGCACCGTGTCAGCTGGAAAATCCTTGAGATGACGCAACGGCTCGCGGCCGATCTCGGCCACCGCGGCGCCATCGACGAAATTGTCGACCTTGGCGAGTTTGAGCCGTTTTCCCGCCGCGAGGCTCTCGCGCAGGCTCGGCGCGCCGGCCGGTTCGCAGAAGACGAACCGTGCTTGCCTGCCCTGATCGGCGAAATAATGGGTGACGCCCGCGGCAAGTCCGCCACCGCCGACCGGCAGCATGACGATATCGGGCATGCGGGCGCCCGGCATCTGGTCTGCGATCTCGTAGGCGACGGTTGCCTGGCCCTCGATGATGTCCTTGTGATCGAAGGGTGGCACCATATGGGCGCCGGAACTGCCGGTGAATTCCAAGGCAGCGCGATAGCAGTCGTCGAAGAAATCGCCGACCAGTCTGATCTCGATGAAATCGCCGCCGAACAGCCTGGTCTTGTCGATCTTCTGCTGCGGCGTCGTCACCGGCATGAACACAACGCCTCGCCTGCCGAAATGGCGGCAGACGAAAGCAAAACCCTGCGCGTGGTTGCCGGCCGACGCGCAGACGAACAGTTCAGCCTCGTTGCCGGCCGCCAGTGTCTTGCGGAAGAAATTGAAGGCGCCGCGGATCTTGTAGGAGCGGACCGGCGACAGATCCTCGCGCTTCAACAGCACCCGCGCACCGGTCTTTTTCGACAGATAATCGTTTTCCTGCAGCGGCGTTTCAGGGAAGATCTGGCGGATCGCGGCGGCAGCGGCAGCAACACGGGAAGAGAAACTGTTCATCGGAAACCACCCTTGGGAAAGCCGCCTTGCGTTGCACGCTGTCCGCGGACCTCTATCATTGATCGGGTCGCGCACGTCGGTTGTTGAGCGCCCGGACAAGGTGCGGCGCGAGCCCGCGTATTGCATATCCGGCTACGCGGCGCCATCGTCCATCATGTGCGTCCTTCCGGGCGGAAATTTTGCGGAATACTTTCAGCTACTTGCGGGTGCATTCTAATGCCCCCTCGCACCGGGCGGCTTGAAATCGCTATCTCTGCGGGAATTGGAAGGCCGGCGGCGACGGCGCTTATTGCGCGGATCACGCAGGCGTTTTCCGCCATTTTGGCTTTCGCGCAACACTGCGATGCCCGCAGCGGGGCGCCGATCACATTTCGACTGGACATGACTTAGTTCTGCCGCACTCTGCCTGTCCGGGAGGTATCGTGAGGATAGACAGGCCTTTCGGCCGGAGTTGGAAATTCAGGCGTGCCTTTGAAGAAGATTTTTACCGTTGTCCTGGCCTTGTTCGTCGCCGGCTGCGCCGGCCAGCAAACACAGGAATTGCTGGGCAGCGCCATGGTGTCCGCGCCGGTGACGGAGATTGCCGGCAACCACTCGATCTTCATCGCCACGACGCGCAAGAAATCCGACGATCCCAACAAGGTTTTCGACGGCGAACGCTCGGCGACGCTGAACTATGCCCGCGTCAACGTCACCGTTCCGGGGCTTCACAAGACCGGCCAGATCGAGCGCCGCTCGCGCGGCAAGTCGGACGACCCGGCCAAATATTTCATGGCTTCCGAGGTCGTCGGCTACGACACGCAGCCGAAATTCTCCAGCGCGCTCAACGCCGACATCGCGGCGCGTGGCGGCCGCGTCATGGTCTTCGTGCATGGCTACAACACCGGCTTCGATGCCGCCGTCTATCGCCTGACCCAGATCGTCCATGATTCCGGCTATCCCGGCACACCAGTGCTGTTTTCCTGGGCATCGGGCGCCAGGACCACCGACTACGTCTATGACAAGGAAAGCGCCAGCGCTGCCCGCGACCAGTTGGAGGTGACGCTCAGGATGCTGGAGCAGTCCGGCGCGCGGCGCATCGACATCGTCGCGCATTCGCTCGGAACCTGGGTCACCATGGAAACGCTGCGCCAGATGGCCATCACCGGCGACCGCGACCTCGGCGGCAAGCTCGGCGACGTGGTGCTGGCCTCGCCCGACATCGATGTCGACGTGTTCAAGAGCCAGATGCGGCGCTATGGCAAGCCCGACAAGCCATTCATCCTGCTGTTGTCGGACGACGACCGCGCGCTGCGGCTCTCCGGCCTGATCGCCGGTTCACGGCCGCGCGTCGGCGACTACAAGGATGCCGCCGATCTTGCCTCCTATGGCGTGACGGTCGTCGACCTGTCCAAGGTCAAGGGATCGGACAGCTTCAACCATACGAAGTTCGCCGACAATCCGACGCTGGTGAAGATGATCGGACAGCGGCTACGCGAGGATGACGGCTTTGCCAGCGACCGTGACGTGACCGATCGTATCGGCCTGCTTGGACAATAGATGCGGTCCCGCGGTTTTCGCCGTGCCTGTTCACCACTGCGGATGTATCGATTCACTTTGAACTGGACCGCGCCGGTCTCCGGCCTTATCGGAATAGCCAGCGACGTCATGCGTTTGACGTCCCCCTTTGCGGGAGCCGGCGTATGACCATGCGTTCGAAGAGTTATCTCGTCGTTGCATTGACGCTCGCTGTCACCGGCTGCGCCGGCGGGAAAACGCACGACCTGCTCAACAGGACGACGGTCACGGTGCCCGCTTCCGACATCGCGGCCACGCATGAGATCTTCGTCGCCACGACACGCCAGAGGGCAACAAAAGACCCGCGACAGGTGTTCGACGGCGATCGCTCGCTGACCACCAGCTTTGCCCGTGTCGACGTCACCGTCCCGAAAAACCATCAGGTCGGCGCCATCGAGCGGGCCAAGGGATCCGCGAACAGCAATCCGGCCAAGGATTTCACCGCCAAGGACGTCACCTTCTATGAAGGCGCGCCGCAATTCGCCAAGGCGGTCGGCGCCGACATTTCCATGCGCGGCGACCGTGCGCTGGTTTTCGTGCACGGCTTCAACAACGGTTTCGACGACGGCATCTACCGGCTGACGCAGATCGCCCACGACACGAAATATCCCGGCACGCCGGTGCTGTTCTCGTGGGCTTCGAGCGGCAAGACCACGGGTTACATCTACGACAAGGAAAGCGCCAACGCAGCGCGCGACGACCTCGAGGCGACGCTCAGGATGCTGGCCAAGACCAAGGTCAAGAGCATCGACATCATCGCCCATTCGATGGGGACCTGGGTGACCATGGAGGCGCTGCGCCAGCTTGCCATCACCGGCGATCGCGATCTCGACGACAAACTCGGCTACGTCATCCTGGCCTCGCCCGACATCGATGTCGACGTGTTCAAGAAACAGATGATCCGTTACGGCAAACCCGACAAGCCATTCGCCATCCTGCTCTCGGCGGATGACCGGGCTCTCAAGCTTTCCTCCCTGATCTCGGGCGATAAGCCGCGCGTCGGGGATTACGGCGATGCGGCCGACCTCGCCAGCTATGGCGTGTCGGTGGTCGACCTTTCCCAGGCCAAGGGCGGTGACCGCCTCAACCACGCCAAATTCGCCGACAACCCGATGCTGGTGCAACTGCTGGGCGACCGGCTGCGGGCGCCTGCCGGCCTTGCCTCGGACGAGCCCGTCCCGACTCAGCTCAACAATCTCGGCCAGGGCCTCGGAAAGGCCGTCGGCTCGGTCGCCGAGATCGTCATCACCACGCCGTTCAAGGTGCTGACCATCGCCACCGGCGGGTGAACCGGCCGAGCGCAGACGGCTGATCTCAAACGAAAAGATCAACCTTCTGGAATGTCGTCACGTCGATCAGGCCGACATCGGAAATCCTGAGTTCGGGAATGACGACCAGCGCCAGCAGCGAGTGCTGCATGTAGGCGTTGTTCAGCGAACAGCCCATCTTGCGCATCGCCTCGGTGAGCTTCTCCGCCTTGGCCGCGACGATCTCGGCCCGCTCGTCCGACATCAGGCCGGCGATCGGCATTTCGACCAGCGCCAATTCCTTGCCCTTGGAGAACAGCGCGACGCCGCCGCCGACCTCGCCCAGGCGGTTTACCGCCAGCGCCATGTCCTGCTTGTTGGTGCCGACGCAGATGATGTGATGGGCGTCATGCGCGACGCTGGACGCCATGGCGCAGTCGCCCATATAGCCGAAGCCGGAAACGAAGGCGTTGGTGACGCCGCCCGTGCCCCGGTGGCGCTCGACCAGCGCGATCTGGCAGATGTCGTTGCGGCGGTCCATGGCGACCAGCCCGTCCTCGACCGCCAGATCGGCCTCCAGCGCGCGCGTCGGCGCCTGGTTCTCGATGACGCCGATAACACGCACCCGCACCTCGTTGGCGCCTTTGGGAGCAACGATATCGAAGTCGCCGCCCTTCAGCTTCTTGCCGAGCTTGACGGTGTTCTTCGCCGTCTTCGGGTAATCATAGGCCGGAATATCGATTTCGAGCTTGCCGCCCTTGGCCAGCCTGACGCCGCGTGCATAGACCTCGTCGATGGTCATTGCGGCGAGATCCGATACGATCAGCAGGTCGGCCAGCCGGCCCGGCGCGATCGAGCCGATCTCGCGCTCCAGTTTGAAATGCTGGGCGGTGTTGAGCGTCGCCATCTGAATCGCCGTCACCGGCTTCAACCCCTGTTGGATGGCGTGGCGCACCACGCGGTCCATATGGCCTTCCTGGACCAGCGTGCCGGAATGGCTGTCGTCGGTGCACAGGATGAAGTTGCGCGGGTCGATGCCGCTCTCCGTCACCGCCTTGATCTGCGAGGCGACGTCGTACCAGGCCGAGCCCAGCCGCAGCATCGCCTTCATGCCTTGGCGCACCCGGGCAATGGCGTCCTCGGCGCGTGTGCCCTCATGGTCGTCCTCGGGGCCGCCGGCGGCATAGCCATGGAACGGCAGGCCGAGATCGCGCGAGGCATAGTGGCCGCCGACCGTCTTGCCTGCATGAACCGTCGCCGCGATCTCGCCCGACATGACAGGATCATTGGCGGCGACACCGGGAAAATTCATCACTTCGCCCAGGCCGATAATGTTTTCCCAGGTCATCGCCTCCTCGACATCGGCGACCGTCAGCTCGGCGCCGGCATGTTCCAGCCCCGGCGCCGAAGGCACGCAGGACGGCATCTGCACATGCACGTTGATGGGCATGGCGACCGCTTCGTCATGCATCAGCCGCACGCCGGGCAGACCCAGAACATTGGCGATCTCGTGCGGGTCGATGAACATCGAGGTGGTGCCGTGCGGAATGACGGCACGGCAGAACTCGGTCACCGTCACCATGCCGCTTTCGACATGCATGTGCGCGTCGCAGAGACCGGGCACCAGATAGCGCCCGCCGGCGTCGACCACCGTGGTGCCCTGCCCGATGGCATGGCTGGCATTGGGCCCGCAATAAGCGAAGCGCCCGCCGGCAATGGCGATGTCGGTGCCGGCGATGATCTCGCCCGAATGGACGTTCACCCAGCGGCCGTTGCGCACGACCAGGTCAGCGGGCTTCCGCCCCATGGCGACATCGACCAGATGTGTCGCCATCTCGGTCCACGGTCTGGGTTTTGTGGGCGTTGCTTTCGTCATTGGCGATTCCTCGGTTACGGCCAGTCTCGCAAATGTCGGCGGGCGCCGCCAGAGCCGTCGGTCCGACACGCCGCGCAGGCCGGGCTTGTTGACTAATCCGGCTGGAAGGCGATGCTGACCGCGGTCCGAACCATATGAGGGAAAAAACATGACCCGTTTTTGGAAAGCGTTCGCCATCGTCATCTTGTTCGCCGCCTCGAGCGCTTTTGCCGCCGCCGAGGAACGTTGGCAGACCTTGCCGGAGCCTGCAGCCATGCCCAAACCCGATCAGAGCGGATATGCGCCGGTGAACGGCATCCAGATGTACTACGCCGTTTTCGGAGCGGGTGACCCCGTGCTGCTCATCCATGGTGGCCTCGGCCACGCCGACATCTGGGCCAGCCAGGTGGCCACGTTTTCCAAGACGCACAAGGTGATAGTCGCCGACAGCCGTGGTCACGGCCGCTCCACCCGCACCGAGCAGCCCTATGGCTATGACTTGATGGCGTCGGACTATCTGGCGCTGCTCGATCACCTGAAGATCGACAAGACCGCGCTCGTCGGCTGGAGCGATGGCGGAATTATCGGTATCGACATCGCACTGCATCATCCGGAGCGGCTGACAAGGCTCTTTGCGCAAGCCGCCAACGTAACCACCGACGGCGTCGATCCGGGCGTGATGACCAACAAGACCTTTGCCGCCTACATCGACCGCTCCGGCCGCGAATACAAGAAGATGTCGAAAACACCGGACCAGTATGACGCCTTCGTGGCGCAGATGAGCCATATGTGGGAGACCGAGCCGGCGTGGACCAAGGAGCAGCTCGCTGAGATAACCACGCCGACGGCGATCGTTGCCGGCGACCATGACGAAGCGATCAAGCGCGAACACACCGAATATATCGCCTCCGTCATCCCGGGCGCGAAGCTGATTATCCTGCCCAACGCCAGTCATTTCGCCATGCTGCAAGCGCCGGATGAATATAGCCAGGCTGTGCTGGACTTCATCGACGCCAAATAGAGGATTCTGTGCGGCGACAGGGGGATTGCGATTGCGGCGAATGCGGTTATCCTTCTGGCGAGGACCTTTCTGAATCGTCATTTGGGGAGTTCGATGCGTCGACTGATAGTCGCAAGTGCCGGTTTTCTTGCCGTTCTGGCCGTGCCGGCTTTTGCAGCCGACCCAGCGGTCGACGTGCCTATGACCGCGCCCGGCTTCGACTGGACGGGCTACTACGCTGGTCTGCAGGCCGGCTATGGCTGGGGCCAATCCGATATATCGGTGACAGAAGGCGCGCCGTTTTCCATCGCGCCCGACATTGACGGCGGTTTTGTCGGCGGCCATGTCGCAGGCCTGTGGCAGTTCAACCAGGCGGTGCTCGGCGCCGAGGCGGACCTCAACTATTCCTCGGTCGGCGGCACGACGGTATCGGCGCTGGGAAGCACATTCGGCACCGACATCAAGTGGTTCGGGTCGGTCAACGCCAAGGCCGGCTACGCCATGGATCGCCTGCTGGTCTACGGCATTGGCGGCGTCGCCTTTGCCGGCATCGAAACATCGCAAGTCGCGGGTCCGGCGTTCGCCAGCACGCGCACGAATGTCGGCTGGACCGTGGGTGCCGGCGTCGACTACGCGTTGACCGACAAGTTCGTCGTCGGCGCACAGTATCGCTACTATGATTTCGGCTCCGAGCACTACGACGTGGCGGAACCCTTCAACGATCGCGATCAGAACGTGAAGCTCAACACGGTAGGCATCAATTTGAGCTACAAGTTCTGAGCAGGGCCACAATCGCGACGCTGCCGGACCAGGCAACCACTCAAAGGGCTCTTTCATGGAAGGGTGGCCGACGCTCCCAGTGGGCGGGGGGAATGGGTTGGGCCTGAGAGGCGCCGGCCTTGGCAGATCAAATCCACCACACAGGCATCCTACCACTACCCGCCGCGCCGATAATTCCGTGATCGCGCCAGTATCATCAAGCCGCCCCGTCTGTTTGCACGTTCGGCGAACGCTCAACAACACGACTTGACGGCCTGTGTCAGGCGTCTGAAAAGGGCTGGCCTGCGGACGTGGCGGAATTGGTAGACGCAAGGGACTTAAAATCCCTCGATCTCTGATCGTACGGGTTCGATTCCCGTCGTCCGCACCAGCCTTCGCTCTTCGAGCTTGGGGTGGCGGGCCACCTGAAGCTCGTTAGTGCATGTCGCCCAAAGTGACCTCGGTTTTGGGAGAGCGACATGCACAAAGACAAAGACCTGAAGCGGGTCGCCTGAAGGCGCGACACCGCTTAGACAAAGGAGCGTCCTCCGAAGCCTTGGCCAAGGAGGACCGGTTCGAATTTCATCCGTTCAGGCGCACCAATTTCACCAGCCAGGGCTTGTTGGCATCTCTACGCCTCGAACACTTTCTGTGTGAACCATTCCGCCAGCCTGGCAAGCTCAGGCCCCAGCACACGATCGGCACCGACAGGCGGCACGATAGCTCTGATTTGATCGACGAAGGAGCGCAGTGCCGGCGGCGGCGTCCGTTCGGTGACGTGCAGCGCCTGCGAGGCGATCATCGCCAACATCGCCATGGCGGCATCGACGCAGCGGCCGGCGGTCGCTTCCTTGGTCCATGCGAAGAATGCCGTCGTGGCGACGTCGTCCTGCCCCGCACCGGCCGATTCCGTGCCCGGAATGAAGGTACGTTGCGCCGCCAGCTTGGCCTGCTCGAGATAGCCGGTGATCGCCATCGGCACGTAGCCGACATTGCCGTGGCCATCGCTGTCGGCCGAGTGTCGTCCGGTCATCAGAAGATCGGGCAGCAGCGACACCTTGCCGTTGAGCAGCTTGGAGGCGTGGCGATCACAAAGCAGGCAGATGTCGGCCCATATCGCCGCCAGATCATCCAGCGCCGGCGTCGCCATGGCGTTGTGATAGCCGCCGGTCGAGATGCAGCGGCCGAGCGGATGTGCATCTTCGGGCGGGATATAGACCGGATTGTCCGATATAGAGGCCAGCGACACATTGGCTGCCCGCTCGGCCGACGACAGCGCACGATGCGCCTGGCCGAGGACGCGCGGCACGATGCGGTAGCTGACCGGCGCCTGATAATTGCGTCGCCCATCGCCGGCGCCAACCAGAAATTCCCGCAAACCCTGCAGGGCCGCGGCCTCATGCTCATCACCCCAGAGCGTATCGAGGGCGGCGTCATAGTGTTCGAGCGGGGCGCGAAACGCCTCGATCGACAGCGCGAACACTTTTTGCGCCATGCGGATCCGGCGGCGCGCCGCGAGCGCCGCGTCCGCTACGAGGGCTGCAGCGCAGGGCGAGCCGTTGATCAGCGAGCCGCGTTCCTTGACCTCGAGATCGAAGCGCGTCGAAAGCTCGGCAAACAGCGGATAGAGCGCCAGGATTTCGCCGGCGCCGCCCTGGCCCGAGGCCGGCACTGTTGGCATCGGCCCACCATTGAGCATTGCGGCCACGGCAAGCGCGATGCGTGGCGAGGTGGCGGCGTTGCCCTCGATGAAGTTCGTCAGGCGGGCAAGCACGATCGCCCTGACCACGCGATCCGGCAAGGGATCGCCGAACGAGGTGGCGGCGGCAAACGCCTTGATGCGCGCATGGCGATCCCGCTCGTCGAGTTCGAGCTTGCGGCTCGCCAGCTCTCCCATGGCGGTGGTGACGCCATAGATGACCGGTGGCGGATCGGATTCAATCAGCCTGAGAAACGAGGCGCGGCATTCGGCGATGCGCTGCAAGGCCTTCTCGTCGATGTCCACCGTGTCCTTCTTCCAGGCGACGCGGAAAACAGTGTCGAGGTTGATGTCCTCACGCGTCGACAGGCTAACTGGCATGTTTCACACCACTGCAAATAAGGGACTTAGTAGAGTGGTTCCTCGAACAGCGTCTTGTCGCCGTCCACCAGCGCCTTGATCTGCGCGGTGCCGTCGCCGGCGAGCGCAAGACGGATGCCGAATGGCCGCACCCGCATGTCGTTCTGGATCGCCATCCCCTCGCCTTCCGGCAGATAGAAGCGTTCGATGCCATAGTCCGGCGCGATGGTCATCCCTTCGCCGCGAAGATCCCAGCCCTCGGCGATGTGGCCTAAAATATCGGCCTCGTCCGCAGCGGCCGGCTTCGGCGCCTTGCCGAACCAGGCTGTCGTCGGCTGCCAATAGCCGTCGGAGCCCTTCTTCAGGCGCACGACAATCGAGGTGTCGTCGCTGGAAAACTTGTCGGGCGGAATGTTGGCGATCATTTTCACCGGTATGCGCGAAATATCGTAGCCCAGGATAATATAATCGCCGCGCAGGAGGTCGCGCGGATCGACGGGCTCGATCTTCAGAAGCACCTCTTTGCCGTTGCGCAGGATCGCCGCGCGGCCGGCGATGATCCAGCTCGGGAAGCCGATCTGGACGAGCGCCAGCAGCAGTGCCGAGATGACAAGCCTTTTCCCGGTGATCATGCCGTGGCTCCTTTGGCATCTGGACCTTTCATACGCTTTTCCACGCGGATGATGACGATCGCAAGGATGCCGAGCAGCACTGCGGCGGCCAGGAAGAAGCCGGCTGTATCGAGCATCGATTGCAAGGTCACCACATAGATGATGGCGAGTTCGAAGGCGAAGCCAAGATAGGCAAACCAGCGCAGCCCACGGCTCTCCCGTCCCGCCAGCACGATTGCCCCGACGATGCCGCCCAGCGCGATCACCGAAGCGAGGGCAAAACCGCTGTTGTAGGTGCTCTCGTCGGCGAGTTCGAACTGGATCATCGCCAGGCCGGTGAGGAAGCCGAGCAGTGCGTGCAAGGGCAAGCGGCCGCCGAGCTGCACGACCCGGTCGACCGGATCCGGCGCGAAGACCGAGGCCGCGAACAGCAGCGCCGAGACGACGACCAGCGGGATAGCCACCTGCAGCGTGTCGTGGTTGGTGACGAGCAGCACAAGATAAAACAGAACCGACAGGATGATCAGGTGGCGCGCCGCCTGGCTGCGGGTCCAGAACGAGACGGCAAACAGTACGATCGCCATGATCACGAAGGCATGCGGAAATTCGCTGCGGCTGTAGTAGTCGAAGCCTTTGAGGAACAGCCAGGCATCGGCGATGCCGACCGAAGCGACCGTCAGCGGATTCGAACGCAGCGCAACCGCCGCCAGCGCCGTGCCGGCGCCCCAGGTGACCAGAGCAGACGCCTCGTCGCCCGAGAGATGATACATCTGGCCGATCAGCGCGATCGAGCCGCCGAAAGCCGCGGCCGCCACGATCCACAGCGCTTCGCCGAGCGCCGCATGGTCGCGGGTCTTCAGCACCGCGCCGCCGACATAGCCGCCGAGGATGACGGCAAACAGTGCCACCACGCGTGCCAGCCGCGGGATGGCGTCCCAGTTGGCGGCGACGAAAATCAGGATGGCGGCGCCGAAAAGCAAAGCGGCCATCATTGCCAGGATAGAGCCGAAGCTGAGCGACTCGCGCGCGTTGGCCTCGACATTGCGCGAAAGCGAATCGGCTGTGGCGGCGTCAATCAGCCCGGCCTGCAGCCAACGCGCGATATCCGCCCTGACTCGCGACGAATACCCCGCCATGCTGTGTCTCCCCCACGTTTGGTCTTTTTTCAGCCGATCCGGTCAAATCGTTGACGCGGCGGCATTTTCCGATTCGGGTTTCTTTGTGTCAGGTCCGTGAACGCCCGTTAATGCTGCATTGCACAATTTGCATTGCTGCCATGCAGCCATAGCGCTTTTAAATCGATATGGGTCCGCCTATTTATAGTTCGTACACAAACGGAATGATCCGCAAGAAAGACGAAACGAGAACTACCATGAACCTGATCCGCAACTACCGCAACTGGCGCCGCTACAGGGACACCGTGTCCGAGCTGAGCCGCCTGAGCAACCGTGAACTGACCGACCTCGGCATCAGCCGCAGCGACATTCCTTACGTCGCTCGCAAGGCGGTCTAATTCTTCGGACCGCGAATGGTCCGAACCAGTTTTGAAAAAGAGAACGACAATGAACCTGATCCGCAACTATCGTAACTGGCGCGTTTATCGCGAGACGGTTACCGAGCTGGGTCGCCTTTCCAACCGCCAGCTGCATGATCTCGGTATCGTCCGCGACGAAATCAAGATCATCGCCCGCCAGGCGATCTAGACAGAATTTCGGCAGGGTCGACCTCCTCCCCGACCTTGACGAATACGGTCACCCCTTACCTCCTCCCAAGGGTTGACCACAAAAACGGCGCCCGCCGCACCTCCTCCCGCGGCGGGCGCTGTTTCCCCGGGCAAATCAAATTTGCCCAGAAGGGTTTCGCCCCTTTCAAAATTAGCGAAAGAGATTTCGTCAAAGCCGACCTCCTCCCCGGCAATGACGAATAGGTCCGACCTTCACCTCCTCCCGAAGGTTGGCCACCAAAACGGCGCCCGCCGCACCTCCTCCCGCGGCGGGCGCTGTTTCCCGGCCCCAGAAGGGTTTCGCCCCTTTCAAAATTAGCGAAAGAGTTTTCGTCAAAGCCGACCTCCTCCCCGGCGATGACGAATATGGTCGGCCTTCACCTCCTCCCGAGGGTCGACCCCAAAAACGACACCCGCCGGACCTCCTCCCCCGGCGGGTGTTGTTGTTTTCAGGGGCGCTCCGATCAGCAGCTGTTTGCTCCGCACCGCGCACGGCAATTGCAATCGCCGCACCAAGCGATTATTCCGGCGTTCATGAGCAAAAACCCAATCCACATCATCGGCGGCGGCCTCGCCGGTTCCGAAGCCGCATGGCAGGCAGCCGAGGCCGGCGTGCCCGTCATCCTGCATGAAATGCGGCCCGTTCGCGGCACCGATGCGCACAAGACCGACAGCCTGGCCGAGCTGGTCTGTTCGAACTCCTTCCGCTCCGACGACGCCGACAACAATGCCGTCGGCCTGTTGCATGCCGAAATGCGGCTGGCCGGCTCGCTGATCATGAGCGCCGGCGACGCCAACCAGGTGCCTGCTGGCGGCGCGCTCGCCGTCGACCGCGACGGATTTGCCGACGCGGTGACGAAAAGGCTTGAAGCGCACCCGCTGATATCAATCCAGCGCGAGGAAGTGCCGGGCCTGCCGCCGGCGGATTGGGACCAGGCGATCATCGCCACGGGTCCATTGACCGCGCCCTCACTTGCCCAGTCGATCGCGGAAGCGACCGGCGCCGATGCGCTAGCCTTCTTCGACGCCATCGCGCCGATCGTCCACTTCGACACGATCGACATGGACATTTGCTGGTTCCAGTCGCGCTACGACAAGGTCGGGCCCGGCGGCACCGGTAAGGACTACATCAACTGCCCGATGGACAAGGACCAGTACCTTGCCTTCGTTCAGGCGCTGGTCGACGGCCAGAAAACCGAATTCAAGCAATGGGAAGGCACGCCCTATTTCGACGGCTGCCTGCCGATTGAGATCATGGCCGAACGCGGCGTCGAGACGCTCCGTTACGGCCCGATGAAGCCGATGGGGCTGACCAATGCACACAATCCGACGGTGAAGGCCTATGCCGTCGTCCAGCTGCGGCAGGACAATGCGCTGGGCACGCTCTATAACATGGTCGGCTTCCAGACCAAGCTGAAGCACGCCGAGCAGGTGCGCGTGTTCCGCACCATACCAGGTCTCGAAAACGCCGATTTCGCCCGCCTCGGCGGCCTGCACCGCAACACCTACATCAACTCGCCGACCTTGCTCGACGCTTCGCTGCAGCTGAAGTCGCGCCCCGGCCTGCGTTTTGCCGGCCAGATCACCGGCTGCGAGGGCTATGTCGAGAGTGCCGCGATCGGCCTGCTCGCCGGCCGTTTCGCCGCCGCGGAAAGGCTCGGCCATGCGCCGTCGCTGCCGCCGCTGACCACGGCCTTCGGCGCGCTGCTCAACCACATCACAGGCGGCCACATCGTTTCGGATGACGAGCCGGGAAAGCGCTCCTTCCAGCCGATGAATGTCAATTTCGGCCTGTTCCCGCCTGTGGAAGCGCCGAAGACCGAGGGCAAGCGCATGCGCGGCAAGGACAAGACCGTCGCCAAGCGCCACGCCATCACCTCGCGCGCACGCGCCGATTGTAGGGAGTGGCTGGGACTTCCGGCACAAACAGAAACGGCCGAAGCGGCGGAGTAGTCTATGGCTAAGCCTGCCCCAGCTTTTGCCGCCGGGGCTCCCGCCAAGTGAAGAACCGTTCACCGGTGAATATGAAATCATCTGGAGCGTCTACGTCAAATGCAACAACCTGCAGAAGTTGCGCGGCACACATATACCGGCGCTTGAAGCATTGAGCGGCCAGCCCACGGCGGGAAGGGCTGGGTGGTTGACAACGAGGGTAACAATGAGAACCGCGATAGAAGTTTGAAGAGGATTATTGCTGTAAAGCGCCTTCAGGGCCCCTACATGGAACAGTTCCTCCTCGATTTCATGAAGACGCTCTATTCGCTGGCGCCGTCTTGGAACATCCAAGCCCGGCTGAACCCGTTACATCCACATGGGGTGTATGTCTGCGCTCATTTCTCAAGGGAGACCGCCTCAGAGGCGCCGGCAGTCGTCGACGCGCTGGTCGGGACATGTTGACGTTTACGTCAAAGCGCAGGCCAGCCCTTGCTCGCGCGACGCAGCAGCAGCCAATGCCGGCGCAAGGCCGACAGCCGCGCCACGCCTTCGAGCGGCGAACCATTCTCCATCTTGCCGAGATAGGCACGTGACAGGGCGAGCGGCAGGAATGCCGGACGCAGCGATACAGGCAGAGCCGGAGCGCCTCGCTCGAAGGCGGAAAGATGTTCCCGTGCCAGCGCCATNTGCCGGACGCAGCGATACAGGCAGAGCCGGAGCGCCTCGCTCGAAGGCGGAAAGATGTTCCCGTGCCAGCGCCATCATCGCCGCCACCGCGCGTTTGGCGCCGGGTCCGCCATCACCGGCAACGAACTCCTGCGGCGAAGAGCCGGCCGCTGCAAGGATATCGGCCGGGACAAAACACTGTCCGCGCCGGCGATGCAGCGGCAACAGCAGCAGCAGGCCGGTCATCGCCTGCGCACAGCCTGCCCTGCCCGCCAGATCGGCAAAGCGCGGCGCCTCGACAGGATCGAGCACCATCGCCGCAAGCTGGATGAGTGCTGCGGCCGTCTCGCCGCAATAGCCTTCCAGATCGATGCGCGACGGCATCGGGTCGTCGTAGAGGTCGAAGATGCGCGCATCGAGCATGTTCTCGAAGGCCGGCTCCGGGAGGCCGAACGTCGCTATCGTGGCGTTCAAGGCTTCGGCAGTGGGATGGCCGGCGCCGGCCTCGCCGCCGGCGGCAATGACATCGCGCCACCATTGCAGCCTCACCTCGCCCGGCAACGCTTCATGGATGCGATCGCGGATGCCTGCGATCTCGGCATTGAAGGCGTAGAGCGAAAACAGCGCGTCGCGCTTGTCGTCGGGCGCGTAGAGCGCGGTCAGATAGCGATCATGGTCGGCGACGCGCACCGCGTCCATGACGATTTCAGCGCTTCGAGACATGTCAATCGACGGCAATGAGCGCCGCGGCCACCGCGCGCTCTTCCGCCAGAAGGACATTGTAGGTCCGCACCGCGGCCCCCGTCGACATCGGGTCGGATGCAATGCCGGCGGCCTTCAGCGCGGCCCGCAATGCGGCGGGCAATGGCCTGAGATCCCTGCCCATGCCGACCAGCAGGATTTCGACCTTGTCGGCCTCAGCCAGCAGCCTGTCGAAATCCGCCACCGTCAGCGCCAGGGGATCAGCCGGTTCCCAGCCATGGATGCCGGATGGCAGGCACATGAGCGAACCGCGATGCGACATGTCGGCAAAGCGGAACCCGCCATTGCCATAGGCTTCGATCGGCGCGCGGCCCGGAAAATGCGCCTCGCGGATGACGATGCCTTTGCTGGTCACCGTTGTACCCCTTCGGGGCGGCGCGTCAGGTCGCGACCGCCTTGCCGCCATTGACCGGCTTCTCCTCGTCGGCCGTAGCCTGCGGCCGCAGCTTGAATAGGATCAGCAGCGGTGCGGCGATGAAGATCGAGGAATAGGTGCCGAAGACGACGCCGAACAGCATGGCCATGGTGAACGAGCGGATCACCTCGCCGCCGAACAGCACCAGCGCCAGCAGCGCCAGGATCGTCGTCACCGATGTCAGTGTCGTCCTCGACAGAGTCTCGTTGATGGCGTTGTTCAACAGTTGCGGCAGCGGCATCCGCTTGTATTTTCGCAGATCCTCGCGAACACGGTCATAGACCACGATCGTGTCATTCAGCGAATAGCCGATGATGGTCAGGATCGCCGCCAGTGACGACTGGTTGAACTCCAGCCCGGTGATGACGAAGAAGCCAAGTGTCATGACCACATCGTGCACCGTCGCCACGATGGCGCCGACCGCGAACTGCCATTCGAAGCGGAACCAGACATAGGCCAGGATGCCGAGCAGCGCGATCAGCATGGCGATGGTGCCTTGCTTGGCGAGTTCTCCGGAGACTGTCGGTCCCACCACTTCCACGCGGCGGAAGTCATAATTGTCCTGCAGTTCGCCGCGCACCTTGTCGATGACGGTCTGCTCGGCATTCTCGCCGCCATCCTGCGTGCCGACGCGGATCAACACGTCGTTGGGCGTACCGAACTGCTGAACCTGGACTTCGCCGATGTTGAGCTCGGTCAGGCGCGAGCGGAGGTCGGCGAGGTCGGCATTGCCGCTCTTGGCCTGTACCTCGATCAGCGAACCGCCCTTGAAATCGATGCCGTAATTGATGCCGACGGTCATGAACATCACCACCGAGAGGATCGACAGTGCGCTTGACAGCGTGAACGTCCAGCGACGGATGCCCATGAACGGAATTTTCGTGCCGGGCGGAACGAAGGTCACCGGCGCGCGCGGCAGTTCCTTCGGGCGAGCCCGGCGCAGCCAGATCGAGACCAGCAGCCGGGTGAAGGTGAAAGCGGTGAACACGGTCGTCAGGATGCCGATGGCATAAGTGATGGCAAAGCCCTTCACCGGCCCGGTACCGAGATAGAACAGCACCACGGTGGCGATCAGCGAAGTGATGTTGGAATCGACGATGGTCGCCAGCGCCTTGGTGAAACCGGTATCGATCGCCTGGATCACGGAGCGGCCGGCGCGTCGCTCCTCGCGGATTCGTTCGTAGATCAGCACGTTGGAATCGACCGCCATGCCGATGGTCAGCACGATACCGGCGATACCAGGCAAGGTCAGCGTCGCGCCAAGCAACGAGAGCACGCCGACGATCATCGCCACGTGCACCGCCAGCGCGATGTTGGCCAGGAAGCCGAGGAAGCCGTAGGCGACGAACATGAAGGCGACGACGAGGATAGAACCGATGATGCCGGCGACCTTGCCGGCATGGATCGAATCCTGGCCAAGGCCCGGACCCACCGTGCGTTCTTCGATGACCGTAAGCGTTGCGGGCAACGCACCGGCGCGCAGCAGCACCGCAAGGTCGTTGGCGCTCTGGGCGGTGAAGTTGCCGGATATCTGGCCGGTGCCGCCGAGGATCGGCTCGCGGATCTGCGGCGCCGAAATCACCTGGTTGTCGAGGATGATGGCGAACAGCTTGCCGACATTCTGCGCAGTGGCCTGGCCGAAGCGCGCCGCCCCTTTCGAATCAAAGCGGAACGACACCACCGGCTCGTTGTTCTGCGAATTGTATGTCGCCTGTGCGTCAACGAGGTTTTCGCCCGAGACGATGACGCGATTTTCGATCAGATACGGAACCGGCGGATCGTCCTGCGAGTACAGCACCGACGAGCCGGCTGGCGGACGGCCGTTGAGGGCATCCTGCACCGGCATCGACTGGTCGACCATCTGGAAGGTCAGCTTGGCGGTCTGGCCGAGGATTTCCTTCAGCCTTTGCGGGTCCTGAAGACCCGGCACCTGGACAAGGATACGGTCGTCGCCCTGTCGCTGCACGATAGGTTCGGTCGTGCCGAGTTCGTTGACGCGGCGCTCGACCACCTCGATCGACTGCGTCAGCGCCGTCGATGTGCGATATTTGATGCCGGCGTCGGTGACGTTGAACTTGAGCAGGCCGGGCTCGGAATCATCGAGCGTCATTTCCTGGATGGAGCCGCCGGTGAACAGGCCGGCAGCGACCGGATCGGTCAGCGTCTTCAGCGCCGTCTTGGCGGCATCGATCTGGGCGGGATCGGTGATACGGACCTGCAAGACACGTCCGGTGCCGGCGAGGCCGGTGTAGCCGATCTTGGCGTCACGCAGCAGCGTGCGGATTTCGTCGCGCGTCGTCTCCAACCGGTCCTTGATCAGATCGTTCTGATTCATCTCCAGCAGGATGTGCGAGCCGCCCTGCAGATCGAGGCCGAGCGTCATCTGCCGCTTCGGCACCCAGTCGGGAAGCTTGGCCAAAGTGCTTGCGGGGATGAGATTGGGCGCGGCGAGGATCACCGTGATGGCCACGGCCACCCAGATCAGGATCATCTTGAAGCGCGAAAAATACAGCATATGGCGTCGTCCGTCAGAGCGTGTCCGCGGATCGCTCCGCCTAAAATTCGGTTATTTCTTGGCATTCTGGTTCGCCACCGGCTCACCATTCATCCGCGCATCTGTGGTTGTCGAGCACAAGGCGGTCACTTTGGTGCTGCCATCGGACTTTCTTCAACTATTGTCAATCGTGCGGGTAAGCGGCCATTGCGTAATAGCACGGCGAGATCGTTAGCGTCCTCGACAGTGAAATTGCCCGATATCTGGCCGATGCCGTCAAGGATGGGCTCGCGGATTACCGGTACTGAAACCACCCGACCGTCCAGCACGACTGCAAACGAACTGCCGACATTCTGCGAGGTCTCCCGGCTTAGCCGTGCGGTTCCTTTTGAATCGACCCGAAACAGGACAATCGGCTTGTTACTTTGCGGGCTGTAGGCCGGCTTCGCATTGATCAGGTTGTCATCCGAAACGATGACACGGTTCTCGATCAGGTAGGGGACCGGCGGATCGTCGTGTGAATAAAGCATGCTGGACGAATTGGGCAGCGGCCCATTAAGCGCGTCTTTCACCGGCATCGATCCATCAATCATCTGGACAGTCAGCTTGGCGGCACGAACAAGGATATTACTTAGCCTATGCGAATCCTTGAGGCCCGACACTTGGACCATAATCCGATCATCGCCTTGCTGCCGCACGATCGGCTCCGAAATGCCCGATTCAACCCTCCTGAAGTCATGGATGCGATGCTTGATGACCTCCACTGACTGCTTCAAAGCCGCGGACGTTAGGTATTTGATGCCGGCGCCCGTGATGACGAATTTGAGCAAGACTGGTCCGGACTCATCCAGCACCAGCTCCTGGACTGCGTCATCATCGGCAGACGGATCGGTCAGTGTCTTTAGCGTTACTTTGGCCAAAACAAGCTGAGCGGCATCCGAAATGTGTACCTGAACCGCGCGACCCGATACAGCCAGACCGGTATAGCCGATGTGAGCGGAACGCAGCAGTGAGCGGATTTCGTCTTGGGTCGTCTCCAGCCTGCCTTTGATCAATTCGTCCAGATCCAGGCCGAATACGAAGCGCGAAATGCCCTTTTGATCGAGGCCAATCGCCGTCTGGATTTTTGGTGCCCAATAAGGCTGCTTCGCGAGCGGACTTGCCGCGAAAAGGATGGACACATCAAGCACTGCTGTAATGACCGCAGCCACACAGATCAGAACTATCCTGAAGCGCGAAGAAGGCGGCAAATGGCGTCCTCCGTCAGGCATGCTGGCGGATCCCTCCGCCGACAATTCGGTTATTTCTTGGCGTTCTGGTTGGCGACCGGCTCGCCCTTGACGCGCACATCGGCGATCGTGGAACGCAGCGCCGTCACCTTCATGCCACCGCCGAGGTCGATCTCGAGCTCGTTGTCGTCGATCACCTTGGTCACCTTGCCGACGAAGCCGCCGCCGGTGACGACCGTGTCGCCGCGACGGACCGCGGCCAGCATCTCGCCGCGCTTCTTCAGCTGCGTGCGCTGCGGCCTGATGATCAGAAAATACATGATCACGAAAATCAGGACAAACGGCAAAATGCTGATGAACATGTCTGGAGAAGCGCCGACGCCTTGGGCGTATGCCGGTGTCACGAACATCGAGGTACTCCTGAATTTTGAAAACAGCCGCCAATCTGGCGGCCCCTTGAAATTTGGCCGGAATATAGTCGGTAAAGTTGTCAATGCAACTGCGCGGCCGCCCAAATCGGCTGCTTTTCCGGCCTGTTGAGCCGTGTTAGAGCAGGATCGCGAAAAGCGCGAGCCAGTTTTTGGAAAAGATCACGCTCGAACAAAAGGTTGCAGCCGGTTTTGTATCAGACGGAATCGGCCAGCTTCACGCCCCCACACGTCAAAACGCGAAACAAAAGACAGCCATGACCGACAGCAGCATTGAAGCCCTGAACCAGAAACTCGACCGGCTGATCGAGGCGGTGAGCCGTCTTGCCCCGCCGCCGGTACCCCAAACCGACATCGGCGCGGCCGATTGCTTCGTCTGGCAGGCCGATCCGGGCTATCTGGAACCGGTGCGCAGGGTTAACCGCGTCGACATCGGCCTGATCCGTGGCGTCGACCGCGTCCGCGACATCCTTGTCGACAACACCGAACGCTTCGCTGGCGGCTATCCGGCCAACAACGTATTGTTGTGGGGCGCGCGCGGCATGGGCAAATCGTCGCTGGTCAAGGCCGTGCATGCCCAGATCAACGCCAGGACCAAGTCCGACCTGCCGTTGAAGCTGATCGAAATCCACCGCGAGGACATCGACACGCTGCCGAAGCTGATGGGATTGCTCAAGGCGGCGCCCTTCCGCTTCATCCTGTTTTGCGACGACCTCTCCTTCGACCATGACGACACCTCCTACAAATCGCTCAAGGCAGCGCTCGAAGGCGGCGTCGAGGGCCGCCCCGCCAATGTCATCTTCTATGCCACCTCGAACCGCCGGCATCTTTTGCCCCGCGACATGATCGACAACGAGCGCTCGACCGCCATCAACCCGTCCGAGGCGGTCGAGGAAAAAGTGTCGCTGTCCGACCGGTTCGGGCTGTGGCTCGGCTTCCACAAATGTTCGCAGGACGAGTATCTCGACATGATCGACGGCTATGTCAGGCACCATGGCCTTGTCGTGGATCCCGAGCAACTGCGCGCCGAAGCACTGGAATGGGCGACCACCCGCGGCAGCCGCTCAGGTCGCGTCGCCTGGCAGTTCACCCAGGACCTGGCTGGCCGGCTCGGCAAGCCACTGAGGGACTGATACGTTGGGTGGCGTCGCCAACGCCATCCAATGACAAGATCATTTGGGCTGCGACCGCCGCAAGTCACGCGGCGTTTGGCCGATCTCACGACGCATCCAATGCGCCAGGTGTGACTGGTGCGCAAAGCCCGTCAATTCCGCAACCTCGCTTGTGCTGAGATCCCCGCGCCGGAGCAGGACGCGTGCGCGTTCGACCCGGCGTCGCAACACGTACCGGTGCAGGGTGAAGCCTGTCGCCGCCTTGAACCAAGCCCGCAAGTGCGAGCTGCTCGCCCCGGCAACTCGGCTCAGTCGGAGGATCGAAAGGGGCTCGTGCAGGCCAGCCTCAATATGCTCCAACACACGCTTGAGCTGGGCATCTGACAACCGGTTTCTTCGGTCGACATCGAGATTGTCAAGACCGAGCAGCCTCACCGCAAGAGCTGCGCCAATGCTGTCGGCAAACAAAGGTCCACTCGGTGAGTTTGCGTTGACATCGCTCTCGAGTGCTCGGGCGAGATGTTGGATGCGCTGATCACGAAGCAGGTGACGTGTGTCGAGCGGCAATGCGCGCGCCTTGCCGCCAAGCTCAGCCGCCACCCTTTCCATCAGGGCTGGTTGTAACGCGATCTCGATCGTGTCGAACGGGGTTTCAGTCTCGAAACCGCCCTCTTGGCCAGCGGGCACCAGGTCAATATCGCCGGCGCGCCTCACGAAATATCGACCAACCTCATTGCAGTAGGAACGCGTCGCCGCGCTTGCATGCACCATGATGCGATGATGGGCCGCTTTGGAGAGACGATGGACGCCCGCTTCAATATGCCAGAAGGCCATTGTGACGTCGGGCGGAAATCGAGCCGGAACAGACTGCGAATGCATGCTTTCTCACTTCATGGCAAAACCTGTCCAAGAATTGGCAATTTCCGCGCGATTTTCAATGCCGGGGACATGTACCTACGCCTCTCCATAGAGTTTGGACGAGAGGTTGCCATGGGTTTTTATGTAGTTGTCGGAGCAGGCCCGGTCGGGCACGAGACCGCGCGCCTTCTGGGAGAAGAAGGACATGATGTCGTTCTCACGAGCCGGAGTGTCGGCTCAAACGGGTTGCGGAACGTCCGGGCGGTGCAGGCCGATGCCACCGATGGCGTTGAACTGGCGCGTATCTGCCGAAACGCCGACGCCGTTTTCATGTGTGCCATGGCCGCCTATCACCGGTGGCCGACCGACTTTTTCCCAATCATCGACGGCACCGTGCGGGCCGCGGAAGCGGTCGGCGCGAAGCTTGTGATACTCGGAAACCTCTATGGCTATGGCGAACATGCCGATAGTCCGCTTCACTCCGACCTGTCTCTGGATCCGACTTCGAAGAAAGGAACCGCCCGGACGATCATGTGGCAGCGCGCGGTCCGTGCGGACGTGCCGGCAGTCGAAGTGCGGTCCAGCGATTATCTTGGACATGGCGCGATCAGCTCTTTCTCACTGGTCGCGCTGCCCTCCATAATCGAGGGGAGGCCGACTGCTTTCATTGGAAACCTCGACGCGACTCATGCCTGGTCCTTCACGAAGGACGTGGCCAGGACACTGGTCGCCGCTTCCCGCTACACGGGCGAATGGGGACGAGCATTCCATGTTCCATCGCAACACGCCTCACCCCGGGAACTCATCCTAACGACGGCGGCAATGCTTCACCGTGAAATTCCAGAGACACGTTCCTATTCCATCCCCGAAATGGAGGCATCGGGCATGCATGAGCTCATCGAAATGAGCTACCTCTTCGACAATCCCTTGCTGGTCGATTCCTCCGACGCGGAGACGCTTCTCGGCATCAAGGCCAGCAGCCTTGGCGTCATGATCGCCGACACCCTGCGTGATCATCTTTGAAGCTTGAAGACTGGCGCGTCGCGTTGAAGCTGAAAAAGCCCGCTCCTTTCGGAACGGGCTGAGCCGGCGGGCCGGACTGGAGGTCAGACGGCCCGCAAAATTGCTTTTTTTCTTCTATTCGAGATAGCCTCGACTATTCGAGATAGCCGGACGGATCGACCGGGGCGGAGTTCTTGCGCACTTCGAAGTGCAGCTTCGGCGAGTCCGTCGTGCCGCTCATGCCCGACAGCGCGATTTCCTGGCCGCGCTTGACCTTCTGGCCGCGCTGGACCTCGATCGAGCTGGCGTGGCCGTAGACGGTGACCAGGCCATTCTCGTGGCGCACCAGCACCGTGTTACCGAATTCCTTGAGGCCGTCGCCGGCATAGATGACGACACCGTTTTCGGCTGCCTTGACCGGTGTGCCTGAGGGTACGGCGATGTCAACGCCGTCTTTGCCGGAGCCGAAACCGGAAATCACGCGGCCGCGCACCGGCCAACGCATCTTGCCTATGCCGGTGGCGTCTGGCGCGACGGCATCGTCGGCCTCGGCCTGCTGGATGACCTTGGAATCCTTTTTCGGCGGCGTGTAGGACGCCAGCGTTTCCGACGGCGTGGTCTTTGCCGCGGGCTGCGTCGTGGCCGTCGTCACCGGATCGACCTTGGCCGGCTTGGCAGCGGCGGCGGTCGCGGTTCCACCGGCCGGCACCTTCAGCGTCTGGCCGATCTTGAGCAAGCCATCCTTCATGCCGTTGGCCTGCTTCAGCGCAGTGGCGCCGACGCCGGTCTTCCTGGCAATCGAGGAAAGCGTGTCGCCCGACTGCACCGTGTAGGTGCCAGCAGCGCCAGTCGCCTTGGCCACCTGCGGCTTGGGTGCCTTGGGCTGGCTTGCTGCGGCCGGCGTGTCGACCTGAGCGGCGGATTTGCCTTCCTTGAGTTTCGGCTGCTGCGGCAGGACGGCGACCTTGTCGGGCGCGGTGGCCGGCAGGTTGTGCTTGGTGTCTTTCGCCGGCTTGGCATCCGCGAGCTTCGGCTCGCTCTTGCTCGAATAGGCGTAGGCCGGGATGACCAGCTTCTGGCCTGTCTTCAGCCCCTTGGTCGCGCTCAGCCCGTTGACCTTCATGATCACGTCGGACGGCACCTTGTAGCGCTGCGCAAGGCCGCCGATCGTTTCGCCGTCCCTGACGACGATCTCGGTTGCATGCGGAGTGCCGGAAGCAGCCACGCGGGGTTCGTCAGGTTGCGAAACCTTGAAAGGCGACGCCACTGGGGCGACGGTGCCGGTCGTGGTCCTGTCGACATGCGGTGCCGGGGCCAATGCGGTGCGCACCGGCTTCGATACCGGCGCCACTTCGGGAGCCTGGGCAGCGGGCGGCGGCAGCGGCCGCGTCGAGACCGGCTCGAGGCTGGAGCGGCTGACCGACTGTGTATGGCTGCCATCGAGTGGAGCGGCCGCGACATCGCCCGGATAGGGCTGCTGTACGGCATCCCGCTTGTTGATGATGGCGCGCTGATTGTTGGTCGAGGATGTAAAGACATCGTCGACGCCATTGAACCGCGAAACCTGGGAACTGCACCCCGCAGCAGCACCCGCGACCATCAGTATGGCGCAGCCTCGCGCCAGATTGCGACCGTTTGTCTTCAAAACACTGAGTTGCATCGCACTAACCCGCACATACCCGGTACAAACTAGGCATGATTAAAGCGCGTTAATGTTACTCGACGGTTAACCCCATGGAATCCGACGCAATTTTTCTTAAAATATTAGAGAGCGAGCCCAGGGGAGATTTTCAGGTCATGCCGGCCGGGGTCGAAGACGGCGCGCGCACCCGACGCGGCGCGGCCTGAACATCGACATACGCGCTAGATGACAGCGGCGACACCGCGCAGGATCGGCTGCAGGCGAACGAGGCCGATGTCTTCACGCTCGAAGCGGCTGCCGACCTTGGTCAGCTTGGCCAGCACCTGTTCGCCCTCTTCGGGGCCGATCGGAGCGATGACGATACCGCCGCTCGACAACTGGTCGAGCAGGAAGCGCGGCAGGCTGTCGAAGGCAGCCCAGGCGACGATACGGTCAAATGGCCCTTCATTCGGCAGCCCGCCGGAACCATCGGCGTGGCGCACGATCACATTGCCGATGCCGAGCGCCTCGAAGCGCTGCCGCGCCTGCTCGGCGAGCGTCTTGTAGCGATCGGTGGTGATGACCCGCGCCGCCAGCCGCGACATCACCGCCGAAGTGTAGCCCGAGCCGGTGCCGATCTCGAGCACGCGGTTGCCCTGCTCGATAGCGAGCGCCGCGATCACCGCCGCCTGCATGTCGGCACCTTCGATCGCCTCGCCGCATTCGATCGGCAGCATACGGTCCGACCAGGCGATCTGATGGAACTGGGCCGCCAGGAAGCCGCGCCGCGGCGTCGCCTCGAAGGCCGCGATCAGCGCCTTCGGCACAGTCCCCCGGCCGCGCAGGCGCAGCAGAAAGGCAGCAAAACCTTCGCGGTCATCGATCGGGAGGCCTTGGTTCATGCAAGCGCCTTGCTCAATTGGTCACGGATTTCATGCGCGGTCAGGTCGAGCTGCAGCGGCGTCACCGACACCAGCCTGTTGCGCAACGCGTAGAGATCGGTGCCTTGCTTGCCCTCGACCGGCTCGCCGCCGAAGCGCAGCCAGTAGTAAGGCAGGCCGCGCCCGTCGCGGCGCTCGTCGACCCACAGGGAGTGCACGAGCTTGCCTTGCGTGGTGACCACCGTGCCCGCGACCTCTTCGGGCGTGCAGTTGGGAAAATTGACGTTGAGCAGCACGCCGTCCGGCAACGGCGTCGCGACAAGTTTCTTCAGCAGCGCCGGCGCCAGCACTTCTGTCGTCTCGTAGGGCACGACGCGATCTTCGCCGACATAGCTGTAGCCCTGGCTGAGCGCGATCGAGCGGATACCGAGCAGCGCGCCTTCCATGGCGCCGGCGACGGTGCCCGAATAGGTGACGTCATCGGCGATGTTGGCGCCCGAATTGATGCCGGACAGGATCAGGTCGGGTGCGCCAGGCAGAATTTTCTTGACGCCCATGATGACGCAATCCGTCGGCGTGCCGCGCACGGCAAAATGCTTCTCGCCGATCTTGCGCAGCCGCAGCGGCTCCGAGATCGACAGCGAATGCGCGTAGCCGGACTGGTCCTGCTCGGGCGCCACCACCCAGACATCGTCGGACAACGTACGTGCGACGCGTTCGAGCGACGCCAGGCCCTCGGCATGAATGCCGTCGTCGTTGGTCAGGAGGATACGCATTATTTCGCTTCGATCTTTTCCAGACCGCCCATGTAAGGCCGCAGCACTTCAGGAATGGTTACGCTGCCATCTTCATTCTGGTAGTTTTCGATGACAGCGATGAGCGCGCGGCCAACGGCTGTGCCCGAGCCGTTGAGCGTGTGGACGAAGCGGTTGCCCTTGCCGTCCCTGTCCTTGTAGCGGGCGTCCATGCGGCGCGCCTGGAAATCGCCGCACACCGAGCAGGACGAGATCTCGCGATAGGCGTTCTGGCCGGGCAGCCAGACCTCGATGTCGTAGGTCTTGCGCGCGCCAAAGCCCATGTCGCCGGTGCACAGCGTCATGGTGCGGAACGGCAGGCCGAGCCGCTTCAGCACTTCCTCGGCGCATTGCGTCATCCGCTCATGCTCGGCGAGTGACGATTCCTGGTCGGTAATCGACACCAGCTCGACCTTGTAGAACTGGTGCTGGCGCAGCATGCCGCGCGTGTCGCGCCCGGCCGAACCCGCTTCCGAGCGGAAGCACGGCGTCAGCGCGGTATAGCGCAGCGGCAGTTTTTCATGCGCGGTGATTTCTTCGCGCACAAGGTTGGTGAGTGGGACCTCGGCGGTGGGAATCAAGCCAAGCCTGCCCTCCCCGTGCGGCGTGAAGAACAGATCTTCCTCGAACTTCGGCAATTGGTTGGTGCCGAACAGAACATCGTCCTTGACCATCAACGGCGGGATGACTTCCTCGTAGCCGTGTTCGGTCGTATGCAGGTCCAGCATGAACTGGCCGAGCGCACGTTCCATCCGGGCCAGTCCGCTTTTCAGCACCGTAAAGCGCGAGCCCGACAGCTTTGCCGCGCGCTCGAAATCCATCATGCCGAGCGCTTCGCCGATCTCGAAATGCTCCTTCACCCAGTTCGGCCGCGTCGGCACCTTGCCGACGATGTGCTTGACCACATTGTCGTGCTCATCCTTGCCGACTGGCACATCGTCGAGCGGCACGTTGGGAAGCACTGCCAGCGCGTCGTTCAGCGCCTTGTCGAGTTCGCGTTCACGCGCCTCGCCGTTCTGGATGAAGACCTTGATCTCGCCGACTTCGGCTTTCAGCTTTTCGGCCAAGGCGGCATCGCCCGAACGCATGGCGTTACCGATCTCCTTCGACGCGGCATTGCGGCGCTCCTGCTTGGTCTGCAGTTCGGTAACGTGCTCGCGCCGCGCCTCGTCCGAGGCGATCAGCCCGTCGACCATGGACTGCGCCTCGTCAGCCGACCACGAGCGCTTCACCAGCGCCTCGACAAGGGCCTTCGGGTTGTCGCGAATCCATTTGATGTCAAGCATGGTTTGAACGCTCCTGGGTAGCATGTCGCCCAAAAGTGCACAGCGATTTTGGGACAACGATATGCTCAAAACAAAACTGAAACGCATCGCTTTGAGCGCGATGCGTTTCAGCCAGAGGGCGTAAACCGCATCCGAGATCGATGCAAGATGGGCGGGGCGACGACTATGTTTTTCCGCCGCTGCAGCCGCTCTGTTGCCTATGAGGAGGCAGGTGCCGGGGGCTCGTCCGGTGCTTTGTCCGCCACCTCGTCCGCCGCATCCTGCTTCTCGCGTGCCACGCGCTGCTTTTCCCGATCGCGCTCGATCAGCCGGGCAGCCCAGATGGACACCTCGTAGAGAAGGATGGTCGGGATGGCCAGGCCGATCTGACTCATCGGATCGGGCGGCGTCAGTATCGCCGCGACGACGAAGGCAATGACGATCGCCCATTTGCGCTTCTCGGCCAGTCCCTTGGACGACAGCATGCCGACCCGTGTCATCAGGCTGGTCACCACCGGCAGCTGGAACACCAGGCCGAAGGAAAAGATCAGCGTCATGATCAGGCTGAGATATTCCGACACTTTCGGCAGCAACGAAATCTGCACCTGATCGTCGGTGCCGGCCTGCTGCATGGCGAGGAAGAACCACATCACCATCGGCGTGAAGAAGAAATAGACCAGCGACGCACCCATCAGGAACAGGATCGGCGACGCGATCAGGAACGGCAGGAAGGCATTCCGCTCGTTCTTGTACAGGCCGGGCGCGATGAACTTGTAGATCTGCGTGGCGATCAGCGGAAAGGCGATCACCATGCCGCCGAACATGGCGAGCTTGACCTGAGTGAAGAAGAATTCCTGCGGCGCCGTGTAGATCAGCTCGACCTTGTGCGGATCGAGCCCTGCCCATTGCGTCGCCCATTTGAACGGCACGACCAGGAGGTTGAACAGTTTCTTGGCGAAGAAGAAACAGACCAGGAAGGCAACGAAGAAGCCGCCCAGCGACCAGATCAGCCGCCGGCGCAACTCGATCAGATGCTCCATCAGCGGCGCCGACGATTTCTCGATCTCGTCCTTTTCGGTGTCCGAAACGCTCACTTGGCGGCTCCAGCCGTCTTCTTGGCCACCGGCTTCTTCACCGCTGCAAGCTTCGGTTCGGCTTTCGCCCCCGTCTTGGTCGCTACAGTCTTGGCCGCGACAGCGTTGGCCGCAGCGGGCGTCTTGGCCCTGAGCGTTTCAGGCTGTGCCGTCGTCACGGCCTTCGCCGGCGTCTTGGACGCAGACGCTGCCTTCGCGGCTACCTTTGTACCATTTGCCGAAGCTTTTGCAGCCGGCGTCGCTTTTGCCGATGCAGGCTTGGTTAGTTTCTTCGCCGCGGATGCCTTCGGTGCCGCAACGGGTTCCGCCGGCGCTGACGAGGTCACCACCGATTCGTCGGTCATCGCCGGAAAAATCGGCGCTGCTGGCGCTGCTTCCGGCCCGTTGACGCCAGGCATGGTCGTTGCACCGTTCTTCAACGGCTCGGCCGCCTGCGGGGTCGAAGCGACAGAGCTTGCCGGACCGGCTGCCGGCTTCGGCTTCATTGCCGCATCGACGCCGGAGCGAACGTCGGCCGCGGCCTGTTCGAACGGATTGAGCTGCTTCCTGATCTCGGCCATCGGGCTGAGGCCCCTGAGCTCGTCGACTGACTTCTTGACGTCGTCGAGCTCGGCTTCCTTCAGCGCCTCGTTGAACTGTTTCTGGAAATCGGACGCCATGGCGCGCAGCTTCGCCGTCGTGCGGCCGAAGGTGCGCAGCATATTGGGCAAATCCTTGGGTCCGACGACCACGATCATGACGATCGCGATGACCAGCATTTCGGTCCAGCCGACTTCAAACATGGCACTCTGTTCCGACTAGAACCTTGGGCTCAGCTCTTGCTGGCTTTTTCCTTCGCGGCCGCAACGGTCTCGTCGGCACGGTGTTCGACGGTGCGCTTGTCTTCGGCAACCTCGTCGTCGGCCATGCCCTTCTTGAAGCTCTTGATGCCCTTGGCCATATCGCCCATCAGCTCGGGAATCTTGCCGCGGCCGAACACCAAAAGCACGATCACCAGCACGATCAGCCAATGCCAAATCGAAAATGAACCCATAGCAAATCTCTCTCGAATGTTTTCCCTGGCGATGATCTATGCGTTTTCGCGTTGGGATTCAAACACAACTGCGACAGAGTTTATGAAAGGGTGACGGATGTCACGCATTTTCGACGGGAACGCCCGCTACGAATCCGCGCATCCTCATCAAGTTCGCCGCCAATGCCAGTCAATCTTCCGTGACGCGCGGCGTCAGCAGGCCGAGTTCCTCGAGATCGATATCGGTCAGCGCATCCTCGTCGTCGGTCAATGCGTCGGGATCGGCCGGCGGCTGCGGAATGGAGAAATTCGACGGCATGCGGCCCGAAAGCAGTCCGGCCCCCTTCAGTTCCTCCATGCCGGGAAGATCGCGAATCTCTTCCAGCGCGAAATGGTCGAGGAAGGTCTCCGTCGTGCCGTAGGTCACAGGGCGTCCGGGCGTCTTTCGCCGGCCGCGCATGCGCACCCATTCCGTTTCCAGCAGCGTGTCGAGCGTACCTTTTGAGGTCTCCACGCCCCTGATGTCCTCGATCTCGGCACGCGTCACCGGCTGGTGATAGGCAATGATCGCCAGCACTTCGAGAGCCGCGCGGGAGAGCTTCCTTTGCTGGACGGTATCGCGGCTCATCAGGAAGGCCAGGTCGCCGGCGGTGCGGAACGCCCAGGCGTCGCCGACACGCACCAGATTGACGCCGCGCCGCGCATAGATCTGCTGCAGCTCGGCCATGGCCAGGGCAATGTTGATGCCGTCAGGGAGGCGGGCCGCAAGCTGCTTTTCGCTGACGGGTTCAGCGCTGGCGAACACGATCGCCTCGGCCATGCGCACGGCCTCGGCCAGATGCAGCCGTTCGGCCGGGTTCTGTAGCTGCTGCTCGGCCGGATCCTGGGAAAGCGACTCCTCTTCGGGTTCATCGCCGACCTTGAACGGGACAACCGAAGCGTTGGCGCGTTCGCTCATGATGCCACCTCGACTGCCTTGATTGCCTGCGTGCGGCCGCGCAGGTAGATCGGCGCGAACACTTCGTCCTGCCGCACCTCCATCGTGCCGTCGCGCACCAGTTCCAGTGTTGCCGCGAAGGAACTGGCGATCGCCGTGCGCCGCTCCTCGGGGCTGGTCATGTACGCGATGAGAAAACTTTCCATCGTCGTCCAGTCGCTCACGGCCCCGACCAGGCGGGTCAGGATGTCGCGCGCGTCCTTGAGCGACCAGACACCGCGCCTGGCGATCGTCACATTGTTGATCGCCTGCTTCTGGCGCTGCTGGGCATAGGCGGTCAAGAGATCGTAGAGCGAGGCCGAATATGCGTTACGCTTTTCGACGATGACCATTTCCGGCATGCCGCGCGCGAACACATCGCGGCCGAGCCGGTTGCGGTTGACCAGGCGCGCCGAGGCGTCGCGCATGGCTTCCAGCCGCTTCAGACGGAACTGCAGCACCGCCGCCAGTTCCTCGCCGCTTTCGCCCTCGTCGCCGGGCTGCTTGGGGATCAGGAGCTTGGACTTGAGGAAGGCCAGCCACGCCGCCATCACCAGATAGTCGGCGGCAAGCTCCAGCCTGAGCGCCCTCGCCGTCTCGACAAAGGTCAGATATTGCTCGACCAGCGCCAGGATCGAAATGCGCGCCAGATCGACCTTCTGGGTGCGGGCCAGATGCAGCAGAAGATCGAGCGGACCTTCGAAGCCGGCCACGTCGACAACCAGCGACGGGTCGCCGGTAACGCGTGAATCGTCATTCTCGGCCCACAGACGGTCCATCGGTGCGGCCTTCGCGGCCTTGCTTTCCAATGTTTCCGCCACTGCCTGTCGCTTTCCCTTTGCTATGCCATCGCATCGAAGTAGGTGGCGAATTCGGCACGTATTTCGGTTTCTTCAACCGTGTCACGGTTCTTTATATAGGTCAGCGCCCGCTTTGCGCGCTCCAGCGACGTGCCCTCAAGCCCCGTGGTCCGCGATGCGATGCCGGCCATCTCCTCAAAAACGCCATTGCAGTGAAGGACCAGATCGCAGCCCGCTGCAAGGATCGAGGCCGCCTTTGTCGGGAAATCCCCAGAAAGTGCCTTCATCGAGGTGTCGTCGCTCATCAGCAGTCCGTCGAAGCCGATTTCGCGCCGGATGATCTCGTCGATGACCTTGCCGGAGGTGGTCGCCGGATTGTTGGGGTCGATCGCGCTGTAGACGACATGGGCTGTCATCGCCATCGGCAGATGGCTAAGCTCCTTGAACGGGGCGAAATCATGCCGCTGCAGATCGCTGAGCGAGGCATTGACCACCGGCAGTTCGAAATGCGTGTCGGCAAAGGCACGTCCATGACCCGGAATATGCTTCATGACCGGCAGCACGCCGCCCGACATCAGCCCTTCCGCGGCTGCGCGGCCGAGCTCGATCACCGGTCGCGGATCCTTGCCATAGGCCCGCGCGCCGATGACATCGCTGGCGCCTTCGATCGGCACATCGAGCACCGGCAGGCAATCGGCTGTGATGCCGTAGCGCAGCAGGTCGAAGGCATGCAGCCGCGCCATCAGCCAGGCCGCTCGGGCGCCGGCATCATGATCGTCGCGCCACAGCGCGCCGAGCGCGCCGCCGGCGGGATAGTTCGGTGCCAGCGGCGGTCGCAAGCGCTGCACACGGCCGCCTTCCTGATCGATGAACACCAGCGCGTCCGGACGCCCTAGGCAGTCCCGCATCTCGGCGACCAGATCGCGGATCTGTTCGGTCTCGCCAATGTTGCGCGCAAACAGGATGAAGGCCCACGGGCATTCATTGCGATAGAAATTGATTTCTTCGCGGGTAAGCGATTTCCCGGCACAGCCGAGGATCATGGATTTTGATTCGGTCATGTCGGCAGTTTAGGGCTTTGTGCGATCAAAGGGAATCGCCAGGGATTCATCCGGGACAATGCCGGATCTGCTTTCCCCATGAAAAAGCCGGCGCGGTGGACCGCGCCGGCTTTTGATGGTTGGCTCCGGCTTTAGCGCGAGACGAAGCAGTTGCCGCCGGCGGCCTTGTAACTGGTGCACAAATTGATCGCGTCATTGCGTGACTGGGCCGGAACGCGCACGCGGTAGAACGTGCCTTTGCCGGCGATCTCGGCCTTGACGATGTTGGCGGTACGCCCGGCAAGCACGCTGCCATAGCGGCGCTGCAGATCCTGATAGCTGGACTGGGCGCTTTCGACGGTCGGCTGCGAGGCGATCTGCATCGACCACGAGCCACCGCCGGCCGCGGTCGATGCCGGATCTATGGACGCAACCTGATCGGGCTTGACCTCGCCGACAACATCGACCGGCTGGTCGGACGGACGCTGCGGCGCGAGCGGAACCTTTGCCGGCGTGTTCGCCGATTGGGCCTCGGCTTTCGGCTTGGCGACCGGCTTGAGGGCCGGCTCGTCGTCCGCCTGGGCGGCGGCAGGCGCCACGGTGCCGGTCTGGTCCGCGTCGGCTTGCGCCGCCGGGGCGACATGCTGCGGCGCCGGATCGACCGGCTCGGTAGCGGCCATTTGCGGAGCGGCGGGCGCTGCCGGATCTTCACGCGGCACCAGCGAACCGTCCGACTTGACCACCATGGTCCTCACCTTGCGCGGCGCAACGGCGACGACATCGGCATTGGTGCCCTTGTCGGCATCCTGCAGCACCTGCGCGATGCGATCCTCGGACTTGGGCGCCGGCGCAGTGCTATCGGCAGAAGCGTTGTCGGCCGAAGCGGCGCCGGACATCGGCGCGGCATTGCCGACATCGGTTCCAGCGGCGGCTGCATTCTGGTCCGGCGAAAGATCGATGGCGCGGGCCGGGTCCTTCGCCTGCACGTCAACCGGCTCTTCGACGTTGGTGACCAGCTTTTCCTGGACCGGCTCGGCTGGCTTTGCGCCCCTGACCGCGTCGTAGACCTTGTTGTCCTGGTTGGGCACCACGGCGCCGCCCGGATTCTCCGGCTTAACCTTGATCGGCGCGTTGTCGGCCTTGACGATGACAGGCGCTTCGCTGCCGCCCTTGCCGCCAAAGGACAGCGCAAAGGCACCGAGACCGCCCGCGACGGCGACCGCGCCGACAATCGCGGCGATGAACAGGCCGCGTCCGCGCGACGGCCTCGCGGCCTCACGCTCGCCGAGCCCCGGGACAGCCATAGCCTCGTCGAGTTCGGGATCGTAGTCGAGTTCATCGACGGTGAAATCATCGGCTTGGGAAACCGGCTGGCTCCCTGGCAGACTGTCAAGGTCGAAACCAGAGGCGTCGGCATAACCCGTGGGCGCCGCCGCGCGGGCGGACATGTCCATCGGCCGCGCGGCATAGGTCCGCGCTTCCGGCTCATAGCCCGGCTTGATCCCATCATAGCCCGGCTTGACCCCGTCATATGCCGGCTTGAGGCTGTCATAGCCCGGCTTGAAGCCCGCGGCATAGGAGTCATCATCGTAAGACGCGCCGGCCAAATTGCCTGTGGGAGCGGCAGCGACCTCCACCGCGTTCATCTCGGAGAGAAGGCTGGAGAACTCCGCATCGAGATCGTCGTAGCCAGGCGACGCTGGCTGGTCTTCCTCGAAGTGCAGTTCGGGAATATCGAGATCGTCCGCCAGCGCGACGACACGCTCGGGTACATCGACCGTTTCGACGTCGGGCATGTCTTCGTAATGCGCCGGCTGGCGCGATTGCGGCGCCGATACCGGGGCAGCGGGAGCCACGGCCTCGACCGGCTCGGACGAACGGTAGGATGTCATGGCGGCGACTGCCGGCCCGGCGGCCACGGATGCCACCGAAGCGGCCGGCTGAGCACCAAACGCAGGCTGAGCGCTGAATGACGGCTGCTGCGGAACCGGCGTCACGCGGCTCCACGAACGCGGCGGCTCTGCCGGTTGGGAACGCTCCGCAAGCCAATCGAGAGAATCCGCCGAATTGTCCCGGTCAGCGGCTTCGTCACGCGGATCAAGATCCTTGGGCAAAGCCGTGTCGAACGCATCATCGTCGAAATCGACATCGCCAACCGTGTTCCAGGTCGTATCCTGGAGTTCATCAAGCATAAGGTCGTCAATATCCGCATCGGCCGCTTGGGCCGTGCCAACATGCCGGTCCTGCTCAGGCGCGGGTTCGTCAAGATCCCAGTCGAGGTCGCCGACAAGGTCGGCCGGTTCCTCGGCGGGCTCGGCAACAGGCGGCAGGGCAGCGACAGCCGGCTGAGCCGTGACGGGCTCACTGGCCACCGGCACTGTGCGCGCCGTCATGGCACCCAGCAGCGCATTCAACTCGTCTTCCAGGCTCCGTTCGTCCGCGGTCGGGGCATGCACCGCGGCTGCGATGTAGGCTTCCGGCGCCGCCGGCTGGGCGGCAACGGCGGCAACCTCTGTGACCGGCTCTTCGACCGTTTCGGCAAACGCGTCGTCCAAATTCAGGTCAAAAGCATCGTCCGGCACGCTCTCAGGGCTGGGAAGCTCGCCCTTCGCGTCAGCGACATCGGCAAACGCATCATGCGTTGGCGGCTCGTCGAAGGCATTCGGCTCATCCGCGCGAACGTCGAAATCCATGTCGACATCAGCCATGGCGTCGTCGAAATGGCCGGCAAAGCTTTCATCGGAGATTGCATGGCCGTCACGCGCCGCCGCTTGCTCCGGCATGGGATACTCGACGGGCTCGGCGACCACGAATGACTGTTCGGCCGCCGAATGGTCGTCGAGCACCAGCTCGTCTTCAAGCGAGACTGCCACCGCATCGTCGAATTCGTCATCTGAGGCAACTGGCTCGACAGAAGCGTGCGTGTCGGCAACGGCGTATTGGGCCTCTTCGGCTTCCTCATCGATCCGGAGGTCCTGGTCGAGCGAAGTGGCAAGCTCGTCCGCCATCGACTGATCGTCCTCGAAGGGGGAGACGTCCTCAAGCGAACCGGCGACGGCATCGTCAAAATCAGACGCGAAAGCCGGCTCGACGGACGGCGCGGCTTCAGCTGCGACCGCATGGCTGGTGCCGGCGACGTGGCCGTCGATCTCAGCCATGTCCAGTTGGAAATCGTCGTCGAGCGACACCGAAAGCTCGTCGTCCATCGCGCTGGCGTCAGCCGCTTGGAATGCCGGCTCATGCTCGAAGGTCGGCTCATGAGCCTGGACAACCGGAGCGGCGTCGCTGTCGTCAGCGCCGAACTCGCCCATCATTTCTTTCTCGAGATCGATATCGAAATCGCCCTCTTCGGGCCCGCGATCGGCGGCTGGGGCCTGCGGCTGGGCGGGCGATTGCGGCCTGACCGGCTGGCGCGGGTCGAATCCCATGATCCTGGTCAGTTCCGCGAACGGATCATCGTCAGCGATGTCGTTGTTGTCGGCTACTCTCAGCTGGGTTCTGTCTGCCATTATTGTTCCCGAACTCGCACTCATTCGGACGCCATGGACGTCGCGTAGGGTTGGCCCTTACCAGCGCAATGTGGGCAAAAGGTGACAGGTTATTTAGTCAAACCTAACGCATTTCGGTGGGCGCGGCGGCCCCGATCAACGTCAGGCCGGACGTCAAAACGTCCGAAACAGCCTGCACCAGCCCTAGTCTGGCATGCGTCAATTGTCGGTCGTTAACCTTAACAAAACGTAAGTCCGGATTATCCGTGCCACGGTTCCAGTGTCCGTGGAAGCTGGAAGCCAGATCATAGAGGTAAAATGCCAGCCGATGCGGCTCGAGCGCAAGGGCGGCGGACTCGATCAGCCGCGGGTATTCGGCGAGCTTGCGGATCAGGCCGATCTCGCCCTCATCGGTCAGCAATGCCGCGGCCGACGCCAGGCTGTTGCGGTCGAAATTGGCTTCGCCCAGTTGCTCGCTCGCCTGCCGGAACACCGAATGACAGCGCGCCGAGGCGTACTGGACATAGAACACCGGATTGTCCTTGGACTGCTCGGTCACCTTGACGAAATCGAAATCCAGCGGCGCATCGTTCTTGCGGTAGAGCATCATGAAGCGGATCGCGTCGCGGCCGACCTCCTCCACCACTTCGCGCAGCGTCACGAAATCGCCCGACCGCTTCGACATACGCACCGGTTCGCCCTCGCGAAACAGCTTGACCAGATTGCACAGCAGGACAGTGAGCTTCACCTCGTCGCCGGCAACCGCCCGCGCCAAGGCCTCCAGCCGCTTTACGTAGCCGCCATGGTCGGCGCCGAGCACATAGATCAGGTCGACGAAGCCGCGATCGACCTTGTCCTTGAGATAGGCGACGTCGGCGGCGAAATAGGTGAACGAGCCATCGGACTTGACCAGCGCCCGGTCCATGTCGTCGCCGACCGCGGTCGAGCGGAACAGCGTCTGCTCGCGGTCCTCCCAATCGTCGGGTTTCTCGCCCTTGGGCGGCGGCAGCTTGCCCTTGTAGATATGGCCCTTCAGCGTCAAATCGTTGATCGCCGAGCGGATCTTCCTGGCATTGTCGGCGTGCAGCGTGCGCTCGGAGAAGAACACGTCGTGATGCACGTTGAGCATCGCCAGGTCCTCGCGGATCATCGCCATCATCGCATCGATGGTGCGATCCTTGACGATGGCGAGCGCCTCGTCATCGGGCATCTGCAGAAGCGAGCGGCCGAATTCCGCGACCAGCGCCTGGCCGACGGGCACCAGGTAATCGCCGGGATAGAGACCGGCGGGTATTTCGCCGATATCGTCGCCCAGCGCTTCGCGGTAGCGCAGGAATGCGGAACGGCCGAGCACGTCGATCTGCGAGCCGGCATCGTTGATGACATATTCCTTGGTCACATCGTAGCCGGCGAAGGCCATCAGATTGGCAAGCGCGTCGCCGACGACAGCACCCCGGCAATGGCCGACATGCATCGGCCCGGTCGGATTGGCCGAGACATATTCGACATTGGTCTTCCTGCCGCCGCCAACCGTCGAGCGGCCATAGTTGCGGCCCTCGCCGAGCAGTGCGGTCAGATGTGTCTGCCAGAAGCCGTCCTTGAGCCTGAGATTGACGAAACCGGGCCCTGCCACTTCCGTCGCCGCGACATCCTTGTCGTCACGCAGCGCCTGCGCCAGTCTTTCGGCCAGCGCGCGCGGGTTCTGGCCGGTCGGCTTGGCCAGCACCATCGCCGCATTGGTCGCCAGGTCGCCGTGGCTGGCGTCGCGCGGCGGCTCGACGGCAATGCGCGACAGGTCGGGCGAAACGCCGTCTTTGTCTTTCAGATCAAGCGCTTCGACGGCTTTTATGATTCGCGCGGTGAAATCGGCGAAGATGTTCATTTGTGTGACTCTGGGGTCTGGCTCTGGCGGCTTTGCAGCGAATCCGGCTCGTTGGCCGGCAAAATCGAGCCCGCCCTAGCCCAATTCAGGCGTATGGTCAAACAAACGCCGGTGTTCCTTGAGCGCGTAGGTGTCGGTCATACCCGCCAGGAAGTCGGCGACGCTGCGCGCCTTGATGCGGTCGTCGGCCCGATCCAGCCCCTCGCGCCAGCCGTCCGGCATGGCGCGCGGATCGGCGAAATAGGCGTCGAACAGATTTTTGACGATCTGCTCGGCGTCCGCGCGCACCCGCATAACCTCCGCGTGCCGGTAGAGGTGCTTGTACAGGAAGGCCTTCAGTTCTTTCTCCAAGGCAGCCATTTCGGCCGAGAAAACTACCATCGTCTCGCCAGCTGCCCTCACTGCATCGGCGCTCCGCGGCTTGATGCGATCGAGATTGGCGGTCGTCGACTTGATCACGTCCTCGACCATGGCGGTTATCTGCCGCCGCATCAGCTCGTGGCCGGTGCGCACATCATCGAGGGAGGGATAGCGTGAGCGAACGCCTTTCAGGATCGTTCCCGGCAGCGAAACCGTCTCCAGCATGTCCAGCGTCAGTAGCCCTGCCCTCAAGCCGTCATCGATGTCATGCGTGTTGTAGGCTATATCGTCGGCGATCGCCGCGCATTGCGCCTCGATGCCGGCGAACCGGTCGAGTTCGAGATCGTGCAGTTCAGAGTAATCACGGATCGCCTGCGGCACCGGCCCTTTCAGACCCTTGCCGTTGGCGTCCGTCAGCGGTCCATTGTGCTTGACCAGGCCTTCCAGCGTTTCCCAGGTCAGGTTGAGCCCATCGAACTCGGCGTAGCGCGCCTCCAGCCTCGTCACGATGCGCAGCGATTGCGCGTTGTGGTCAAAGCCGCCCCAGGTGGCCATCTTTTCGTTCAGCGCGTCCTCGCCGGTGTGGCCGAAGGGCGTGTGGCCGAAATCATGCACCAGCGCCACCGCCTCAGCGAGATCCTCGTCGCCGCGCAGCGCCCGTGCCAGGGCGCGCGCGATCTGCGCCACTTCGATCGAATGGGTCAGCCGGGTGCGATAGTGGTCGCCTTCATGCGCGATGAAGACCTGCGTCTTGTGCTTCAGGCGCCGGAAGGCCGTCGAATGGATGATGCGGTCACGGTCACGCTGGAATGGCGTGCGGGTCGGGCTTTCCACCTCGTCGAACAGCCGTCCGCGCGACTTTGCCGGGTCGCAGGCATAGGCGGCGCGCGGCCGATAGCCGAATCCGATGTCGCCCAACTCATTGGTCATGGCTGATGCTGCCGCGTTTGACTTAGCCAGGTTGACTTGGCCCCTCGCGCTTCATACCTATCATGTGAAACCGAAAGCAAGGTGACGCCCATGGGCGCTGATGCCAAGACTGCCATGAAAGTCGATATGACCGAGGCCGCCGCCAAGCGGATCGCCAGGATTGTCTCGAACGAGGCCGGCAAGACGGCGCTGCGCGTGTCGGTCGAAGGCGGCGGCTGCTCGGGCTTCTCCTACAAGTTCGATCTGGTCGATACGCGCAATGACGACGACGTCGCCATCGAGAAGGACGGTGCCACCGTGCTGATCGACGATCTGTCGCTGGTCTATATGGGCGGCTCTGTGATCGATTTCGTCGACGATCTGATGGGCCAGTCGTTCCAGATCCGCAATCCGAATGCCGTCGCCTCCTGCGGCTGCGGCACGAGTTTCTCCATATAGAATGCCTGCTATCGGTGCGGTCCGTCAGATCGCGCTGTCGGCTGGCCGTGATCTCGACGCCACGCTGGCTTTCTGGCGCGACGTGCTCGGCATGGGGGTTCATGCGCGCTTCGACCCGCCGGGCATCGCCTTCATCATGGCCGGCGATATCAGGCTGCTGTTCACCGACGGCATACCGGCCGGAACCGTCTATCTCGACATATCGGGCCTCGATGACTTCCATGCCTCTGCGGTCGCGGCAGGCGTACCCTTCACCGCGCCGCCAACACTTGTCCATCGCGACACAGAGGGCCAGTTCGGTCCAGCGGGGGAAAGCGAATGGATGGCCTTCCTAAAGGACCCGGCTGGCAATACGATTGGCCTCGTCGAACGCCATCCGCCGCAAGAATCCAACTGAACAGCATCGAGACCGCCATGAAAATCGTCACCTGGAACATCAACGGTGTCCGCGCCCGCATTGGCAACCTCACCCATTGGCTGACCGAGAGCGCACCCGACATCGTCTGCCTGCAGGAGATCAAGTCGGTCGACGAGCAATTCCCGCGCGCCGAGATCGAGGCGCTTGGCTACAATGTCGAAACCCACGGCCAAAAGGGTTTCAACGGCGTCGCCCTGCTGTCGAAGCTGCGCTTCGACGAGGTGATCCGAGGCCTGCCCGGCGACGATGCCGATGAACAGGCTCGTTTCATCGAAGGGGTTTTCTCGACTGACAAGGGCGCGCTGCGCGTCGCCTCGCTCTATCTGCCGAACGGCAATCCGATCGATGACGAGAAGAAGTTTCCTTACAAGCTGTCCTGGATGGCGCGGCTGGAGCGCTGGGCCGAAGAACGGCTGAGACTGGAGGAGGCTCTGGTGCTCGCCGGCGACTACAACGTGATTCCCGAGCGGATCGACGCGCGGTTTCCGGAGAACTGGCTGGGCGACGCGCTGTTCCAGCCGCAGACGCGACAATCCTTCCGGCGGCTGCTCAACCTTGGTTTCACCGAGGCGGTGCGCGCGGTCACCGACGCACCCGACACCTACACATTCTGGGACTATCAAGCCGGCGCGTGGCAGAAGAACAACGGCATCCGCATCGACCACCTGCTCTTGTCGCCGGAAGCCGCCAACCGGTTTTCTTCCGCGTCGATCGAAAAGCACGTGCGCGCCTGGGAAAAACCGTCCGATCACGTGCCGGTGGCGATCGATCTCGCACTTCAGCCGGCCTGAGAGAACCCTCGCCGGGCACGTCTGCGCTGGACCTCATATCGCCACATTTCGCGCCGCTCATTGCGGGCCAGCATGGCGGCTGGGGTTCCATGAGCACACGATTTCATCTTTGTCCGATCGGCCTGGCATTTGCCATGGCCGCTCCCGGTGCGGCATTTGCCGACCAGGAATGCCTGGCCAATGGAAAATCCTACCAGCTTGGCCAGGTCGCCTGCCTGACGCTTGCCGACCGGAGCCATCTGGCTCGCTGCGACATGGTGCTCAACAACACATCGTGGACGAAGATCGGGGATAGCTGCCCGGAAAACACGCTGGCGCCACAACCCCATGTCACGCCGATCTCGACGCCGGCGCCCAGCATGGTGCCGACGGAGCCGATCGAGAACTGATCACGATCGAAAATCGAGTGCTGCTGGTGAAGCTGACGCGGCCGCGAGATTACTGATCCGCGTTGTTGCCCTTGGTGAGGATATCATCGGCCAGCGAGATGGCGGTGCGGCGGTCGGCCTCGCCGGCGGTGGCAAATGCCTCTTCCTGCATGCCGCGGATCCAGGGCTGGTCAGCCGGCGAAGCGCGTTCGAGCGCTGCCGTCATCATCGCCAGGCCACGAACGATCTTGCCGCTCTGGAACAACAAATGGCCCAGTGTCGCCTGTGCGCCGGCATGGCCTTTCTCGGCGGCGAGTTGGAACCAGCGCCCGGCCTGCTTGACGCTGGCCTTCACGCCGCCCTCGCCCTTCAGGAACATCTGCCCCATTTCGAACTGCGCGTTCGGATTGCGGTAGTTGGCGGCGGCGCGCATGTAATATTCCTGGGCCGCCACCTCGTTCTCGGCGACCGGGCTGCCGGGAATGCCCGTGCGCAAATAGTCGCCAAGCGCCACCAGCGCGTCGGAGACATAGCTTTCCTCAGGCGAGCCGGGCTCGACGTCCTGATCGACGATCTCGGAGAAGAACTTGAACGCCTCGTAGTCGTCACGCGCCACGCCGTCGCCCTCGGCATACATGCGGGCAAGCTTCCAGGTGGCGCCGATCTGGCCGTTTTCGGCGGCGTATTTGTAGGCCTCGGCAGCCTGTTCCTTGTGGCCGTTCTTGTAGGCGGAGAAGCCGAACTGGAAGACCGCCCATGGGCTGGATTGCGGCTTCACCCCGGTCTTGTCGTCGAACACCTTGTCGTCGAAGGCCATGGCCTGGCCCACGGCGCCAAAGGTCGCGCCAAAAGTGGCGATCACGACCAGTGCCGAAAAGACAGACGACCTCAACAACTCTGGTGTTGACTTCAACAACTCAGATGTCCGCATAACAGTGTGTTTCTTTCGCACCGCCTGGATGGGTCACCGCGCCATCGCGCGCCGGCCCTACCGTCTGTGCATATTTCCATATCGCGCCCGACTGATAATCGGTCGCGCGCGCCTTCCATGTCTTTGCCCTCGCCGCCAGTTCGCTATCGGACAACGCCACGTCGATCGTGCCGTTCACCGCGTCGATCGAGATCACGTCACCATCCCTGAGCAGTCCGATCGGGCCGCCTACGGCTGCTTCGGGGCCGACATGGCCGATGCAGAAACCGCGCGTCGCGCCCGAGAAGCGCCCGTCGGTGATCAGCGCCACCTTGCCGCCCATGCCCTGGCCGTAAAGTGCTGCCGTCGTCGACAGCATCTCGCGCATGCCGGGGCCGCCGCGCGGCCCCTCGTAGCGGATGACGAGAACTTCGCCTTCCCTGTAGTTGCGCTGCGTCACCGCCTCGAAACATTCCTCTTCCGAATCGAAGCAGCGTGCCGGGCCGGAGAACTTCAACTCCGCCATGCCCGCGACCTTCACGATCGCGCCTTCGGGGGCAAGGTTTCCCTTCAAGCCCACGACACCGCCGGTTTGGGTAATGGGTGTGTTGGCCGGGCGGACCACGTCCTGATGCTCATTCCAGACAACGTGCTGCATGTTTTCGGCCAAAGTGCGGCCAGTCACGGTCATGCAGTCGCCATGCAGATAGCCGTGGTCGAGCAGCGTCTTCATCAGCAGCGGAATGCCGCCGGCCTCGAACATGTCCTTGGCGACATATTTGCCGCCCGGCTTGAGGTCGGCGATGTAAGGCGTCTTCTCGAAGATCTTGGCCACGTCGAACAGGTCGAACTTGATGCCGGCCTCGTGGGCGATCGCCGGCAGATGCAGTGCCGCGTTGGTCGAACCGCCGGTGGCCGAGACCACGGTCGCCGCATTCTCCAGCGCCTTCAGCGTGACGATGTCGCGCGGCCGGATATTTCTGGCGATCAGCTCCATGATCTTTTCGCCGGAGGCGAAATTGAACCGGTCGCGCATTTCGTAAGGGGCAGGCGCGCCGCAGGAGTAGGGCAGCGCTAGGCCGATCGCCTCGGCGACGGTGGCCATGGTGTTGGCGGTGAACTGGGCGCCGCAGGAACCGGCCGAGGGACACGCGACCTGCTCGATCTCAAGCAGTTCGTCGTCGCTGATCGTGCCGACCGAGTGCTGGCCGACCGCCTCGAAAACATCCTGCACGGTGATCTGGCGGCCGCGATAGCTGCCGGGCAGGATCGAACCGCCATAGATGAAGATCGACGGCACGTTGAGCCGCACCATGGCCATCATCATGCCGGGCAGCGACTTGTCGCAGCCGGCCAGCCCGACCAGCGCGTCGTAGCAATGGCCGCGCATGGTGAGTTCGACCGAATCGGCGATGACCTCGCGCGACACCAGCGACGACTTCATGCCCTGGTGACCCATGGCGATGCCGTCGGTGACGGTGATGGTGCAGAATTCGCGCGGCGTGCCGCTGGCGGCAGCGACCCCCTTCTTGACCACCTGCGCCTGGCGCATCAGCGAGATGTTGCAGGGCGCCGCCTCGTTCCAGCAGGAGGCGACCCCGACCAGCGGCTGCGCGATCTCGGCCGCCGACAAACCCATCGCATAGAGATAGGAACGATGCGGCGCACGCGCCGGACCGACTGTCACATGGCGGCTGGGGAGCTTAGCCTTGGAGATGACTTTGGCGTCCATACTCTTCCTTGCCCCATCTTCCCTGCAAATGGGGCGGAGCGGCCTGCCCCCTCGCCGAGCCTTTTGGCGCGTGTCCCGAGACAAGATCGAGGTGCGCCGGGTTTATGGCGGGAAATGGGCAATTTCCTCAGCCCGGCTTCCAGTGCAGGGGTTGTTCAGAAAGTGTTGCCAAAACATCACAATCGCACGAGGCGAAAGCGGTGCGGCTAATGTGCAATGCAGCTTGGATGAGAGGATCGCAAGCAATGCGATCTCAAACGAAAAAGGCCGGGCATTGCCCGGCCTTTCATGTTCAACTTTAGTTAGTTACCACTTGACCTTGAATGAAGTCGAAAGTGCCGTCACAAGGTCGTTGCCGAAGTCAGCGGTATAGCCATTGTCATAGGTTTGGCCATCATCTGGGTTTACGGCCGTATGAATCGATCCGCTGGTCAGCACGCCCACGGCGCCGCCGAGCCGAACCTCGATGTTCTGGGTTGGCGTGTAGGCCACGCCACCGCTGAGGGTCCAGGTATCGGTCTGGGCACTCAGGCCGGTCGACGTTCCGCGATCCCATGTGATAACCGCCGCACCGCTCCACTGATCATTGAATTTGTGGCCGACGCCGCCGGAAACCGTCCAGCCATCGCGATAGAGTAGGTCGAGCGAGGTAAGCCGCAATGGGCTGGTCGTCGTGCAGGATGCCGTGCCGGTCGGGCAAAACGGAATGCTCTGCAACTCGCTCCAATTCATCCACTTTATGGATCCGAATGCCAGCCAGCCAGGAGCTATGCCCGACTGAAGCTTGAGCTCTACAGAATCCGGAACCTGCGAGGAACCGCTAACGTTCGTCACCTTGCCCAAAAACGGATTTAAGGGATTGAGAGCCGCAGGAACCTGAGTCAGATCCAGCGTTCCGTCCAAATTGTCGAGCTTGACCGCCGAATTATAGACCAAGCTGGCGCGCAGGGCGATATCCGGAATCTCATAGGCAACGCCGGCTCGCCATCCCCAGCCGTCACCTTCGAGGTCAAGCCGCCCTATGCCCGCACCGGGAATGGGAGCCACCAATTGTTCCTTGAAGCCAGAAACATTCTCGTGGAACACGCCGCCGATGAAACGAAACTGTCCTTTGCCGAGATCCATCTTGTAAGAGCAGGTTCCGCCCACGGCCTCGCTCTTCACCTGCGTTTCAACATTGCTGTTCGCGCCGGCCCAATTCCGACCCGGGTTGCTGGACGCACCAATCGGCTGGCCGTAGTCGACGAGGCAATCGACGGGGCCCATACCCGCCTTGATGCCGACGCTCGGCACCCAATAGCTTTCGGTATCGCGAGCACTGTTGGAGAAACCCATGAGGTTAAGCGGTCCGTCAGACGGGTCGGTGTCCTGCACGTTCTTGAGGTCGCGTTGCGGCATCACATAGGTGCCGGAGACCTCACCCGTGACTTGGGCAGGATCAAACAGCAGGTCGATATCATAGCCGCCGCGCTCCAGGCCGCCGGCATGTGCCGAGTTCATCGCCGTCCCGATCAACGCCAGCGAAAAGCAGCCCGCCCCCAGCAGCGCTTTCAGTCGCAGAATAGTCATGAAATGTCCTCCCCGAATTCGAGTGCATCAAGCTAGAACCAATTCAGGTTAACGGTGCAACAACGAATTCAAGGGCGTACATGTACACATTCGTCAGGCGCATTTTCGAGCAAATGCAACGGCATGCGGCAAGGCCGAAAAACGGTCCATGATGGCGGATCCGCTTCCAAAAAACAGAGGAAACCCATCAAAAAGGGTTCGAAAACAGCGTTTTTTGCGGTCCGGGAGCCCCATTGTTACATTATGGCAACAATGGGGCTAAAACTTCCGTTTACGTCAACATTAACGCAACGGAACGCTGATTTTCGAGGCGGAAAACCAGCAGTTTAGAGAGGGCTAAAGTCTCGCGAATCTATCCTTAGCCGGCGTCGCGAACCCTGGCCAACGCGACCGACAGCTTGCCCTGCGCATCGCGGTATTCGGCGAGCTTTTCACGCTCGGCATCGACGATCTCGGCCGGCGCGCTGGCGACGAACCTTTCGTTCGACAGTTTCTTGTGCAGGCGCGCGATCTCCTCGGTCACCTTGGCCAGTTCCTTCTGCAGCCGTGCCGCCTCGGCGGCGAGGTCGATCAGGCTGCCAAGCGGCAGGCAGACCGTCGCCTCATTGAGCACGATCTGCGCCGAGCCCTTGGGCGCGACATCGGCAAGCGAGATGTCGCCGACCCGCGCCAGCCGCTTGATCGCCGAATCCTCGCGAACGAGGCGCTCGCGTGTCAGATTATTGGCGCCGACCACGACGAGCGGTGCAATGGCTGCCGGCGGCACGTTCATCTCCGAACGCACGGAGCGAATGCCAGAGACGAGTTCGACCAGCCAATTGATGTCCGCTGCGGCCTCGGCGTCTTCGAAATCCGGTGACGGCCATGCCGCATGACACAGCAGCGAGAGGCGTTGCTTGCCTTCGCCAGCGGTCTGCGCCCACAGTTCCTCGGTCATGAACGGCATCATCGGGTGCAGCAGCTTGTAGATCTCGTCGAGTACGAAGGCGACGCAGGCGCGGCTTTCGGCCTTGGCCGCCTCGTCGGCGCCCATGAACACCGGCTTCAGCAATTCCAGATACCAGTCGCAGAACAGGTTCCAGACGAAGCGGTAGGCGGCACCCGCCGCCTCGTTGAAGCGGTATGAGGTGATGCCGTCCGTGATTTCGCGCGCCGCGCGCGTCAGTTCGGTCAGGATCCAGCGGTTGACCGCCAGCTTCGCGTCATTCAGCCAGAACTCGTCATTGCGCGCGACCTCGTTCATTTCGGCGAAGCGCGTGGCGTTCCACAGCTTGGTGCCGAAATTGCGATAGCCGGCGATGCGCGCCGGGTCGAGCTTCACGTCGCGGCCTTGCGCCGCCATCACCGTCAGGGTGAAGCGCAGCGCATCGGCCCCGTATTCGTCGATCAGGTCGAGGGGGTCGACGACGTTGCCTTTCGACTTCGACATCTTCTGCCCGTTCTTGTCGCGCACCAACGCGTGCATGTAGACGGTGTGGAACGGCTCCTCGTCCATGAAGTGCAGGCCCATCATCATCATACGGGCAACCCAGAAGAAGATGAGGTCGAAGCCGGTCACCAGCACGTCGGTCTGGTAGTAGGTCTTCAGCTCCGGCGTCTCATCAGGCCATCCCAATGTCGAGAACGGCCACAGCGCCGACGAAAACCAGGTGTCGAGTACATCCTCGTCGCGGGTCAGGATCTCGCCCGGCTGGAAATTCTCCAACTTGTCCTCGACCCAGCCCTTCCAGGGTCCTTCCAGAGCCAGGTAGTATTCGATCGCGGCGCCGAGCGCCTCTTCCTCGGTCTTCTCGACGAAGACGCGCCCATCCGGCCCGTACCATGCCGGGATCTGATGACCCCACCACAGTTGGCGTGAGATGCACCAGGGTTCGATATTTTCCATCCACTGGAAATAAGTCTTTTCCCAATTCCCGGGTATGATCTTGGTGCGCCCCTCGCGCACCGAAGCGATCGCTGGCTTGGCCAGTTCCGCCGCATTGGCATACCATTGCTCGGTCAGGAACGGCTCGATCGGCACGCCCCCGCGATCGCCATGCGGGACGGCGTGGCGATGCGGCTCGACCTTTTCGAGGAAGCCGCCCTCTTCCATCAGCTCGACGATCTTCTTGCGCGCGACGAAGCGGTCGAGGCCGTCGAGTTCGTCCCAGACAATTTGGCGCTCCGGCGTCACCTCGAGGCCGGCAAGGAAATCCTCATTATCCCTGAGACTTACCGCCGCCTCCGTGGTCAGGATGCTGATCGCCGGCAGCTTGTGGCGCTTGCCGACCTCGAAGTCATTGAAATCGTGCGCGGGCGTGATCTTGACCGCGCCCGAACCCTTTTCCGGATCGGAGTACTCGTCCGCCACCACAGGAATCCTGCGACCGACGATCGGCAGGACGATGTTCTTGCCGACCAGATGCCGGAAGCGCTCGTCGTCAGGGTGCACGGCGACGGCCGTATCGCCCAGCATCGTCTCCGGGCGCGTCGTCGCCACGGTGATGAAGGTTGTTGGGTTTTCCGCGTCGAAGACCTGGCCCTCTACGGGGTAGCGGAAGTGCCAGAGATTGCCGTTGACCTCCTGCTGCTCGACCTCGAGATCGGAGATCGCGGTGAGCAGCTTGGGATCCCAGTTCACAAGGCGCTTATCCTTGTAGATCAGCCCTTCCTTGTAGAGCGTGACGAACACTTCGAGCACGGCCTTGGACAGGCCTTCGTCCATGGTGAAGCGTTCGCGTGACCAATCGGCCGAGGCGCCGAGCCGCTTTAACTGGTTGAAGATCGCGCCGCCGGATTCGGCCTTCCACTCCCACACTTTCTCGATGAACTGCTCGCGGGTCAGGTCGCGGCGATGGATCTGCTTTTCCATCAGCTGCCGCTCGACCACCATCTGCGTGGCGATACCGGCATGGTCCATGCCCGGCTGCCACAGGACATTCTTGCCGCGCATGCGCTCGAAGCGCACCAGTATATCCTGCAGCGTGTTGTTGAGCGCGTGTCCCATATGCAGCGAGCCGGTGACGTTCGGCGGCGGGATGACGATGGTGAAGGCTTCCGCCCCCTCCTCGGCCCCGGCACCGGCGCGAAACGCGTCGGCCTCTTCCCAGACTTTGGCGATCTTCGGCTCGACGGTTTTGGCGTCGTAGGTCTTTTCAAGCATGGGAAAATGGTCCGCGCTGTCGGGAGTTTTGCTGGTCCGCTGTAAATCGGAAGGCTTTGACCAAGTCAACCGCAAGGGCTGTCTCGGACCCTCACAACCAGATAGGCGCGGCCTTGGTCATTTCAACGGAAAGCGATCCGTCGTCCTGCCAACAAGCTGACCTCACCAAAGGAAACGGCGCCACGAGGGCGCCGTTTCCTTTGGCGATCGGCATGGGGAACTACTGCGCCCCGCGCGCCACGCGCTCTATCTCCTCGCGCACCAGCCTTTCGACCAGTGTCGGCAGATTGTTGTCGAGCCAGTCCTGCAGCATCGGCCGCAGCATCTCTTCGGCCATTTCGTCGAATGTCTTCTTGCTGCGGCTGGCAAACGCGTCGGAAAGCTCGCCAAAGGCAGCCGCGACCTGCCGGCCGGTGTGCTCGGAAACGATCGCCGGACGCGGCGCGTCGCTGGCCGCCACCGGTCGCACCACGCTTGCATCCGGACGAGACGGCTCGACGGCTGCTTTCGCGGTCGGTTCGTCACTTGGAGTCTCCACGGACGGCTGGGCAGCGGTCTTGGGGGCTTCGCTCCGGTCCGACACCGCCCTCGCCTGCTCACCGACCGCGGCGATCTCGCGACGCCAATCGGCGATGGAAGCGTCGGCGACAGGACGCGATCCCGGCGCTTCAACCGTGATTGGCTCGGCGGCGACGCGGGCGCTGACCTCGGCAAGTGTCATCGATGGCTTTGCCGGGCCGGGATCGGGGCGCACCGGCGTTTCCATGCGTGCGGCCACCGGCTCGGCCGCCGGCAACTGTGTCTGGACTTCCGCCAGCGTGACCGGCTTCCTGCCGTCGGGGGCGGCATGCAGGTCGGCACGGAATGCTTCCACGTCGGGGGCTGCATAGGCGCTCGACGCGCGCTCCAGATCCTGGCTCAACTCATCGGCGTCGCCCGGCTGCTTGCGGCCGCCGTCGCTGTCCTCGATGATCCGCCTGATGGAAGCCAGTATCTCTTCCATGGAAGGTTCGCGCTGTGCGCTGCTTGCCGTTGCCATCGTCACATCCGCCGCCCTTGTGACCCCTGTTGGGTTTTCCGATCCGGCAGAGCCGGATCGAATCATGGCGACAGCGTAACCGACGGATCGCCGCACGAGAATCCCCAATCTGGGGACTTGTGGGATTTCAACAGATTAGCGCGATCTGAACCCGAGAGCGCAGTACGAAAGATCCTGCTCAAACGAGGAGCACGGCCAGTCCTGGCCGAACGCTTCAGCGGCCGTCCGGCGTGCGCAGGCCGTACCACTTGTCCTTGACCGCGTTGTAATGCTCTTCAGGCTTGTATTTCGCTACCTGCAAGCCAAGGCGGTCGACGGACAGACGGCCGGTCGCCTGCAGGATGGCGTAGCTCGCCACCACCACATCATGTTCGTAACCGGCCTGGTTGATCTGGGCGGTGATGACCGTCGCCTGCGCGTTGAGGACGTCGAGCGTGGTGCGCTGGCCGACATTGCGCTCTTCGATGACACCGTTCAGTGCCAGCTTCGCGGCCTCGATCACCTGCCTGTTGGCCGTCAGCTGCTGCTGCGCGGCGGTGTACTCGGTCCAGGCGGCGGTGACGGCCTGGCGCACCTGGTCGCGGCTGACGTCGACCTGGATGCGGGCCTGGCTGAGCGATTCCTTGTCCTGGCGCACGATCGCCGAGGTGCGGCCACCCGAATAGATCGGGATGGTCAGCGTTGCCCCGACACTGGCCGAATTGGTCGTGCCATCCTGCGAACCGACGCCCGGCAAAGGCGAGGTATTGCGATAGGCGCTCGAAACGCCGGCGGAAGCCGACAGCTGCGGCAACAGCGCGCCTTCGGCCGACTTCACCGAAAACGCGGCCGCGTCGACCAGATGCTGCGTGGCAAGGATGGCCGGATGCTCGTTCGAGGCCACCCCGACGGCGGCGGCGAGGCTCGACGGCAACAGCTTTGCCACCGGCGAAGCGCCCTTGAGCTTGCCCGGCTCGTCGCCGACGATCTGGCGGTAGATCGCCGCACTTGCCAGCGCCTGCGCCCGGGCGGCACTCAGCGATGCCACGGCGGCGGCCCGCGAAGCATCGGCCTGGGCGACATCGGTGCGCGTGCCTTCGCCAACTTCGAAACGCGAACGCGCCGCGCGCGCCGTTTCGGTCAGGAACTGAAGGTTCTGCTCAGTCAGCACGGCGACCTGCCGGTCGCGAATCACGTTCATATAGGCTTGGGCCGCGCTGAACAGGATACCCTCTTCGGTGTTGCGCAGGCTTTCGACGGAAGCGCGGACCTGCGCTTCGGCGGCAGCGACATTGTTCCTGGTCTGAAAGCCATCGAACAGCATCTGGTTTATCTGGACGCCAAAATTTCCGGTGGTCAGCCTCACGCTTGAATTGGTGCCATTGAGATGGCTGCTCGAATAATCAATATCCGCCGAGCCGGTGACAATCGGGCGGTAGCCCGACTTGGCGATGGCGACACCCTCGTCGGTGACACGAACGCCGGCGCGGGATGCATTCAGCGAAGAATTGTACTGATAGGCCTTTGCAAGCGCGCCGGAGATGCTTTCGGCTGAAGCCGCCAGTGGGGACAGCATGGTCGCCGAAACGAGGACGGCGGTGAAAAGTGACTTGCGTAAAGACGGCACGGTTAAACCCTCATTCGTTTTCCATGGGAACCGCGCCGCGCCTGCTTCTCTCATAGATCAGCCGGCGCCGCGTGTTCGATGTTCCCTGCTGCTCACCCCAAAGTGCCCCCAGTCTGGGATCCGCAGCGATCGTTCAAATGCAAGCGACCATGACACAGCCTCTCCTGCAAGGCCAAATCATTCAGAATTCGAAAGCACGAATGCGTTCAAACCCCGGTAGTGGCTTAATTGCCGCATTAAATGCACGTCTTCCGGTTACAACCCCCCCGGCCTTGAAAAAGAGACGGGCCACGCCGGAATTGCCCTGCCCTTCGACGGCGACAAGGCGGCCGCCTTCGGCGAGTTGGTCCAGCAGCGCCACCGGCACTTCCGCGACGCTGCCACCGACGAAGATGACGTTATAAGGCGCCTTAGCGGCATGCCCCTGCGGCAACGCGCCCTGGACGACGGTCACATTGCCGCAGCCCAGCGACGAAAGCGTCGATCTGGCGGTTTCCGCCAGCGCCGAATCACTTTCGAGCGCCACCACGGACCTGGCCAGTCGCGACAGGATGGCCGAGGCGTAGCCGGTTCCGCAACCGACATCGAGCGCCGAATCGGTCGGGTTGATCTCCGCCAGCTGGATAAGCTTGGCCAACGGCGATGCTTCCATCAGGTAGCGCGCGCCGTCCGCGCCGGCGGCAATGCGGATGTCCTCGTCGATATAGGCCAGATCGCGCTGGGCGGCGCCGACAAACATCTCTCTTGGGACGACAAGCATTGCATCGAGCAGCGGCGCGCTGGTCACATCGGTGGTGCGGACCTGGCCGTCGACCATCTTGACGCGTAGTTCGGAGAAATCAGCGCTCATGTCCCAACCAATCCGCTTGCCGCGCCAGAACCGCGGTCCATTGTGTCAGGAACTTCAGGCCCCTGCGCTGCCGCGCGGGGGCCCGGGCATTGGAGGCCTCGCCCGGAATCGAACCGGGGTGCAAGGATTTGCAGTCCTCTGCGTAACCACTCCGCCACGAGGCCTCATTGCTCCCGGCGTTCCACCCGGTTCCAATAGGTTGCGGCGAAAATGACGTCAAGCGGCCACCGTGCATTCCGAACGGTTTCCTCGCGTCAGTCCGGACGGCACCCGGCAAATCGTCGGATCGGGCCTGACCGCTCCATTAGCGGACAATTAAGCATAGCCTGCCCGGAGAAGAAACTCATCGGCGGCCGTGCGTTGGACATGGCAGGAGGAAGAGCCATGCACCGGACAGTGGCAGCAAATACAAGTGCCTCGTCCGGCCTGTCCCTGCCACAATGCGGAGAGCCTATGCATTACGCAATCGACCGTCTGTCCATCGAAGGTGCGGACAGCCTGTCGCCGCATGACAGGGCAAGGCTTGCCTCGGCCGCGGCGATTCTCAAGCAGATCCGTGAGGCGCTGGAAGAGCACGCCGCCCGCTGAACACCCGCCTTGCGCTATCGGCGGTCAATCGGGCCGGCGACGCCGTTCCCACCAGACGACAAAGCGACGCCGGTGACGGCGAACCATGGCGAATTCATAGGACAGCACCAGCAATCCGAGCGGAACCATCCAGAAGCCGAGGATCGGCAGGAAACCGAGGACGCCGCCAACGGTCAGCAGGATGCCGATCGTGATTCTGAGCCCGCGCGAGCGCGGCATTTTGAACTCGCGCCCGAAAACGGAGATTTTCCGCGCCGGCATCTGGTTGTCTTGTGCTGTCATCGTCTCGAAAGATTGACCCGTTTGATTGTTCGCAAGCATGCTTGAACCAAAGCAGCCGCCGCGCTTTCGGTTCCATATCCCCGCCAAGACGGCTAATATGAGGGCTTCCTTCGACGATTGCGAGAAACGCCTGCGCGAAAAAGCCTCGGAAAAATGTGAAAAGCTTCTTTGCAAAGCCGAAAAGGGCAGCTATAGGCTGCGCCACTCACATAAGAGCATCCGTTCCCCGGTAGCTCAGTGGTAGAGCAACCGGCTGTTAACCGGTTGGTCGCTGGTTCGAATCCGGCCCGGGGAGCCAATCTTTTCAAAGCCTTGAGACGGTCAGGTCGCCCATAGGGGCTGATCTATGGCATGTCTGCAAAATCGCGGTCAGCAGGTTGATTCTCAACTTGACCTGGCCCCGCTGTCCAGCGCCGTCGATGACGCCGCGGCATCGGGACGGTTCGCGGGAGCAGGCATAAGGCCTTGCTTCGATCTCGGCGATCTCATCTCTTGTCGCCGTTCGGGTTGGGTGCCGGTGCCTCTCGCACATCTCGCGGTGGCGGGTCGACATGCTTAAGCTCTGGCGGGACTTCTTTGTCCCGGCGTTGCACAGGTATCTTCTCCGGTGCGGGCTTCGATGGTGGCTCTTTGATCTTGCTCGGCATAATCGAGTTAACCGCCCTGCCGGTCTCTTGTTCCGTAGCGAGCAGAAAACCTGAATGCGTGGGGAACCGGGAACATCGAAGAGCGTTTTCTCGCATGCTGAAGAAGATCGCCCTCGCCGCCGTGCTGGTCCAGGTTGCCGCGTTTTCGGCTCTCATCACCCAGACGGTCCTCTTCGCGTCCACGGCCACACAGGCCGCCGACGCGAAGCCCGGCGACGCAGTCGCCGTCACCATTGAGAACGAACGGGACAAGGCGGCGCAACCTATTGTTGCCGGCCAATGTCCAACGCGGCTTGTGGCGAGCAAGGTCTTCACGAGGAACGTAATTACGGCGCAACAATAGCTCGCCATCGATGCCGGCCATCCGTCGATCCCCCCAATTTAAGTCAGGGCAATGTGCTTGAAAGCACAATGATTCCTGTTACTTGCGACGTAGGGCGAGTGCGTTTGGGTTGGGCAAGAATTAGTATGATTTCATCGAATATGGAATGCCCGCGCTGTCATGGCAGCGGCAGGGTTTTCGACTGCTCCAAGTGGTATGCGTCAAACGGGCACTGCTGCCCGCAGGGAACCCATCGGGGTGGCTGCCCTGGAAAGACGGGCGCCTGCGCGGAATGCGACGGCCTGGGGACGATGGCGGAGCCTCCGCTGAAAGCCGTGGCGTAATCTGCGAGAGCCGCGCATGCCGCTGATGACGGCGCGGAGGCGCCCGAACGAGCATATTTTACTCTGTTGGTGTTTCTACGGGTGGTGCGGCCAGAACCGTGATGTCCATCCTGGCGATCTTGGATGCCGCGCGGCCTTGCGCGCCAGCATCCATATCGCCGCCTGCGGCAACCATGATTTTGGCCAGATGTCCCACGGCGTCCGCGCTGCGGCCCGGCGAAAATCCTTCCCCGGTTTGCGGCTTCCCCACTGCCGTTTGTTTTTCCGGGACATGCGGATGTTGACTTACGATAGCGGAAACCATTGAACCTCCTGTGGCGACGCTTCGAACATTATATTAGCGTTGACTGTTGCGAGGCTGACCTAGCCAGTCGCCAAAAACCGCACCAGGGAGTTCGAACAAAAGATCGAGCCGCCCCGCTACAAGGTGAACTGGTAGGGCAGCTCACCTTGCAGCGATGTGAAAACGACGATGCAGGCCCAGCCGTCCTGGTAGCGCCGCCCCTTTTATCAAGGCTAAGCGGTAATCCCACCGCGACCTGACCTTGTGTCCATCCAAGGGAACTGAGCAAGCGGGTCCTGCAGGATCTTGACGGATCTTGCGAAGCCGGCGACGGCATCGCGCGCCACCGTCAGCGGAACCTGGCCGTCGTAAGCACGCTGGCAGGCTCGAAAGGCCGTTTCGAAAATCGGACCCCGCCTTTCCCTTGGCCACTCGTCAAAGAAGTCAAAGGCGTCGTCGAGGCACCCTATTTCTTGAATGAACTCGCCATTCTTGACCAGGACCGGTTGGTCGAACGTCCTGTCACTCATGTAATCCTCCATTCGGCACGGTGGGTTGTTGCTGGTTCGGGTCATCATGCGATTGCATGCTCCGGCTCGGCCAACATGCCGCCACCTCCACGCCCAGGCGGTACCGTTGCAATGGCCGGGATTGGCGGCGGATCATCGTCGTCATCTCGCCAGGGGTGCCGCATCCAACCGAGGCGGCTCTTCCTGCGGCGCCGGTCGAAAGACGGGCTGACGGTGCCCGGCATCTTTGAAATACGCGGTTCCCGCCCGGATTCGTCCAGGAGGTGGAGGGCGCGAAGTATGTCGCTGACTTCCACGATGGCGCCGTTGTCCAATTGCCGCAACGCGGGATTGTCAGGAACCGCATGAACGTCGGAAGCCCAGAAAGCGAGCAAAGCCCGCTTTGCGCCGATTGTCATCGTCTCCTCGTTCAGGACGTCATCTGGCGTCCGCAACTCAGCGGATTCCGCGGCAAGATTTTTCGGTTCGGGTTGGTAAAAACTGTAAGCTTCGGTTCTCATCTCCATTCTCCGCGAGCTGTGCCTCCCGGCCGAACCGGGAGGCGGACCGTAGATCTAGGTTCCAGGGAATCAGGCGACCTCGCGCTGAGGCTCCGCATCGGAATCGATCAACTGCTTCTTGCCGGGTTGCTCGAGCGAAACCGCCTTGGCTTCGGACCCTATCTCAATGCGCCGAGGCTTGAGTTCCTTGGGCACTTCGCGGATCAGGTCCACCGACAGCAAGCCATTCTCGAGGTTGGCCGCCTTGACCTTTACGTGATCGGCAAGTTTGAACACCTGCTTGAAGTTGCTCGTCGCCAAGCCGCGATGAAGGACCTCCCGATTTTCCTGGTCGGGTTTCCTTTGGCCGATGACAGACAATTCGGGGCCGTTCTGTATGAGTTCGACTTCATCGAGAGCGAAGCCGGCGATAGCCATCGTAATGCGATAGTCGTTCTCGCCAATCTTCTCGATATTGTAGGGAGGCCAGTCGGAGCGCCCGCTTTTCTCGAGCATATCGAAGAGACGGTCGAAGCCGACCGTTGTGCGGTAAAGAGGGGTATAATCAAAGCTTCTCATAGCCATATCCTCCGTGAAGCAACATGGGTTACGAGGCTGTCGCAGCGCCGCTGCGACGCCAATATGTCGAGCCGAAGCCTCGACGGAAAACGATCTGGTAATCGTGTTTTTTTCCGTCAAGAGGGGCGTAAAAAATTTTCTGGCCGGCAGGCAGATCCAGCGAGCCATGCTCTTCGGCGGGGAATTCCGCCACACCGTACGAGGTCCGCTGAAGCGGGTGCCCAAGGCGCTGCCTTGCGTGCTGGCGGTCACTGCGCGATGTTGGCGGCGGGGTGGAGCGAATCATGCGAAAAATTTTGATGTCCGGACTGCTGCTCGCGGTGGCCTTTTCCGCGAACCCGGCCCACGCGCTGGACAGCAGCGGCACGCCTGTCGTCGTGACCCCTCTTGCGTCGCGCACGACGACCGCGTCCGGCCAGCCGATCACGCTGCCGCAGAAGAACGTGCAGGTGCTGGTCTCGAGCTACGACATCGCGTCGGGCGCGACCTTGCCGGTCCACAGGCACCCCTTTCCGCGCTACGCCTATGTCCAGGCCGGCACGCTGAAGGTCACCAATGTCGAGACCGGCATCAGCAACACCTACAAGGCTGGCGATTTCATCATCGAAATGATCGGCCAGTGGCATCAGGCCACCAATATCGGTGATGTCGAGGTGAAGCTTCTGGTGATCGATCAGGTCGAGCAAGGCGCCAAGAATACGGAATTGCGCCAATAACCGCGAAGTCTGTGCCCGAAGGCGGAAGGCTGTTCGCGCTTTCGCAGCAGCCGGCCCGGTGCTAGGGCTGGCCGGGAAATCATGGACTGGATCGCCCCTTGACCAAAGCTCTCCGCCTGCCGCTGATCGAAATCTGTGTCGAAGGCATTGACGGCCTGCTCGCGGCGCAAGCCGCTGGCGCCGACCGGGTCGAATTATGCGCCAGCCTCATCGAAGGCGGCATCACGCCGAGCCTCGGCACGGTCCGCGCCGCCATCGAGCAGGCAAGCGTGCCGTTTCACGTCATGGTGCGGCCGCGCGGCGGCGATTTTCTCTACAGTGAGACCGAATACGCCTCGATGCTGGCCGATGTCTCGGCACTGCGCGAACTCGGCGTGCCCGGCGTGGTGTTTGGCTGCCTGAACGCCGATGGCACCATGGATGAGGCGCGCATGAGCGAACTGACACAAGCCGCTGGCCCCTTGAACGTCACCTGCCATCGCGCCTTCGACATGACGCGCGATCCGGCCGAGGCGCTCGAATCGCTGATCCGCAGCAAGGTCGGCCGCGTGCTGACCAGCGGCCAGCGTGACACTGCCGTCGAAGGCTTGCCGCTGTTGGCGGATCTGGTGCGGCAGGCCGGCGACCGCATCGTCATCCTCGGCTGCGGCGGCCTGGATTTGCACAACATTGCCGAAGTGCGCAGCAAAACCGGCCTGTCCGAAATGCATTTTGCCGCCCTCAAGGATGTGCCGAGTGCCATGGACTACCGCAATCCCCATGTCGGCATGGGTGGTTCCGATCTCGATCGCGAGTATCGCAACACGCTGACCGACACACCGCTGGTGGCGGCAACGATTGCGGCAGCCAAGGCATGACCTCTACCCCTGCCCCGATAGCCCGTGTATCGGCCGCAGACGAAGCGGCGATCCTGGCGCTCAACAACGAGCATGCCGCCGAACTGTCGTGGCTGGAGGCTGAGCGGCTGTCTTTCCTGCTTGGCGAAGCGTTTTACACCAGGCGCATCGGCGATCTCGAAGCCTTCATCATGACCTTCGACCAGGACGCCCGCTACGACAGCCCGAATTTCCTGTGGTTCCGCGAGCGCTATAAGCGCTTCGTCTATGTCGACCGCGTCGTCGTGGCGGCGCATGCGCGCGGCCGCGGCCATGCCCGCCGGCTCTATCAGGATCTGTTCGGCCATGTTGAGCGCGCCGGCTACAATCTGGTCACCTGCGAAGTCAACACCGCCCCGCCGAACCCTGCCTCGGATGCCTTTCACGCCGCCCTTGGCTTCACTGAGGCCGGCGACGCCGTCATCCATGGCGGCAAGAAAGCGGTCCGCTATTACATCAGACGAACCTCCGTCTGAGGCCAGGCGGATCGAACTGAAGACAGGGCTACTGGAACAAGGCTGTCGCACTCACCAGCGTCATCCAGAACCCCCAGACCAACGGGATGCCGACCAGCAGCCAGGACAGCGTCAGTTTGATCGAATTGCCGTTGTCTTGCGCCATGGTCGGTCTCCTCAGAGCATGATCCCGAAATTGGGCTCCGGTTTCGGAAAAGATCATGCTCAAACAATACGATAGAGCCCATCCCGATTCTATCGGGATGGAACTGGCTCTAAGCCACCGCTGGTTCGGTCTTCATGTGGAAGCGCGCATTGACCGGCCGCATCATCAGGTTGAGCAGGAGGCCGATGACCAGCAGGCCGGCCATGATGTACATGGTGACCGTGTAGGCGTCGGCCTTCGCCACGCCGCTGTCGATCTGGTACTGCCTGATATAATTCACCAGCACCGGGCCAAGCACGCCCGCCACCGACCACGCGGTCAGCAATCGGCCGTGGATGGCGCCGACGTAACGCACGCCGAAGACGTCGCGCAGGTAGGCGGGAATGGTGGCGAAGCCGCCGCCATACATGCTGAGGATGATCCCGTAGAACAGCACGAACAGGAAGACGCTGCCGGTCTGGCCGGTCCAAGGCACCGCCGCATAGAGGACGACGCCCAGCGCGAAGAAGATGGCATAGGTTGTCTTGCGGCCGATATAATCGCTGGTCGAGGCCCAGAAGAAGCGGCCGAGCATGTTGAAGATCGACAACAGGCCGACGAAACCGGCAGCAGCGGCCGGCGAGATGCGTCCCGGGAACATCTCCTGGCTCATGGCCGAGGCTTGCCCGAGCACGCCAATGCCTGCCGTGACGTTAAGGCACAGCACACCCCAAAGCAGCCAGAACTGCGGCGTCTTCAACGCATCGTCGAGATGGACATTGGACGTCGTCACCATCGCATCCTGTGCCGCCGGCGGCGTCCATCCGGCGGGCCGCCAGCCCTCCGGCGGCACCCTGACGATAACAGCCCCAATCAGCATGAAGACGAAATAGACGATGCCCAGCACGAGGAAGGTTTCAGCGACGCCGATATGCTCAGGCGTCGAAAACAGCTTCATCAGATAAACCGACAGCGGCGAGGCGATGAAGGCGCCGCCGCCGAAGCCCATGATCGCCATGCCGGTTGCCATGCCCGGCCGGTCCGGAAACCAGGTGATCAGCGTCTTGACCGGCGAGATGTAGCCGAGGCCGAGACCGATGCCGCCCAGCACGCCGTAGCCGAGATAGATGATCCACAACTGGTGCAGATAGACGCCGAGCGCCGAGACAATGAAGCCGCCACCGAAACAGCAGGCAGAAGCGACCATGGCTTTGCGCGGCCCGACACGATCCAGCCAGCCGCCGCCGAACGCCGCCGCAATGCCCAGGAACAGGATCGCGATCGAGAAAATCCAGCCAAGGCCGGTCAGCTTCCAGTCGTCGGGCGCCGAGTCGGTGATGCCGACCAACTTCGACATCGGCAGGTTGAAAACGCTGAACGCATAGGCCTGGCCGATGCAAAGGTGTATGCAGAGCGCCGCTGGCGGCACCATCCACCTGCTGAAGCCAGGTTCGGCGACGGTGCGTGAGCGGTCGAGCCAGCCGCCCGCCCTCTCCCCGGTCGTGTCCATTCCATCCTCCCAGATGCGTCTTCGAACCATCTTCTCAGATGTGTCCTGCGAACAAACTAGGAGGGTGAGCCGGTGAGGCAATAAGGAATGCCCGTCATAAGACCAATGTCTAATGAGACTGGCCTATATCGAAAGCAGGTCATTACTTTCCAAAAAATTATATTAGAGATAATTAATTGATTGTCTGCTTATGAAGCGCGATCCACTCCACCTGCACTCGCGATCATCTGGCCGGGCACGACGGCATTCACCAGTTGCGGTTGAGCCATTCGCGCGCCGGGCGCTCGATGAGGTAGTAGCTGCAGAGCGCGCAGGCAAAAACGCCGGCCAGCATCGGGATCGGCGCGCTGCCTTGTTCATAGACGAATTTGTAGAACGGCTGCTGCCACAGATAGAGCGAGTACGACCACAGGCCCAGCGTCGCCATCGGCCAGGAGGACAGCAATCCGGAAAAATACCGTGGGCTGAAATCGAGTGCGTTGACGGCCAGCGCCAGCAGCGGCACCGCGAAGAGATAGTGGATCGGCGTCGGCACCTGATCCAGGAACAGGACAACGGCACAGAACGTTGCCACCAGGGCCACATGCTTGCCTCTCAAAAACGCAGGCAGCCTGCCATCGGCCTTGAGCAGGCAGATCGAAGCCGACAGCAGGATCGACGCGATGTGCACGTCGGTGCGCCAATAAGTGGTTTCGTAGTCCATCCCGAAGACCCAGTACGAAACCGCGCCATTGGCCATGGCCAGCAAGGCCAGCGCCAGGAGCAGCACGACCACGCGAGAGCGACTTGAGACGATGACGCTGATCAGCGCCAGGATGATGTAGGCGTGCTCCTCGATGCAGAGCGACCAGATATGGTCGAGCGCCCCTGCCCGCGTCAGGAGAATGCCGGCATAGTTGTAGGTGAATGTCAGCGCCGTCAGCGCCGCCTTCCATTTGAAGGCGATGAACGTGCCGGCCAGCGCGATCATCGCGACGACTACGAAGACCAGAAGAGCTGGATAGATGCGGGAGAAGCGGCGTTTGAAGAATTTTTTCAGCGGGTAGCGTTCGATGAACAGGATCTCGCCCATCAGCCGGCCGCTGAGCACGAAGAAGAATTCGACGCCCAGCACGCCAAGATTGATTCCCGGAACCGGAAAGAAATGGCCGATCAGCACCAGCGCGATCGAAAGGCCGCGCCAGCCGTCGAGATAGGCCAGTCTTGTTCTGGTTGATCTGTCGGCGGCGGATCGGGACGGAACGACATGCGTCGCGGAAATGTCGGTCATGCCGATCCTCTCGCAATAGGTATGCGAAGGGTACGACGGTACATTTCGAACCCAGCTCGCATTCCCGCCCAAATCCATATTGCAGTGCAATATGGATTTGTGCAAGTGCGAGATTGCCGCCGGTGCAGTTCCAGGTGAAGTGTCGGCGGAAGAAATTGCTCAGGCAAACGATTGGTGCGGGGGGCGATTCCATCAAAATTGGACAACTACAGGTCGTCCCAAAAAGGAAAAGGGGCCGCATGACCCCTTCTCCCGTGTTCACAACTGACCGTATCAGGCGTTGGCGGCAGCCACCGCGCGCTTGGCCATCACCGCGATCAGATTGGCGCGATAGTCGGCCGAGGCATGGATGTCGGTCATCAAATTCTTCGCCGGCACTTTTACCCCTTCGAGTGCCGAGGCCGCGAAGTTCCCGGCTAATGCTGCCTCGATCTCCTTCGAACGAAAAACGCCGTCGTCGCCGGCACCGGTGACGGCGACGCTGACGCCATCCTTGCCCTTGGCCACGAACACGCCGACGATGGCGTAGCGCGATGCCGGATTGCGGAATTTTTCATAGGCCGCCTTGGCCGGCGCGGTGAAGGTGACGGCGGTGACGATTTCGCCATCCTTCAACGACGTTTCGAACAGGCCTTTGAAGAATTTGTCGGCTGATATCTGGCGCTTGTTGGTGATGATGGTGGCGCCCAGCGCCAGCAGCGCCGCCGGATAATCGGCCGCCGGATCGTTGTTGGCGATCGAGCCGCCGATCGTCCCCTTGTGGCGCACCGCCGGATCACCGATCAGCGATGCCAGATGAGAAAGCGCCGGACAGACCTTCTTCAGCTTCTCGTCATTGGCAACAGCGTGATGCGTGGTGGCGGCGCCGATGGCGACGGTCTTGCCCGACACCGTGACGCCCTGCAGCTCCGTGATCCGCGACAGGTCGACAAGGTCGGACGGCGCGGCAAGCCGCGTCTTCATCGCCGGGATCAGCGTCATGCCGCCCGAAAGCAGCTTGGCGTCGCCGGTCTTGATCAGCTTGGCGGCATCGGCGACCGAGGCGGCGCGGTGATAGTTGACTGCGTACATTTGTCTTTCTCCCCTGGGTGAAAGAGCGAACAGGAAGTAGCGAACATCGCGTTCTCCCCCTATTCGCTACTCCCTATTCGCCATTCGCGTTCAATGTTTCGTCGCGCGGATCGCGGCCCACACGGTGGACGGCGAAGCCGGCATGGCAAGATCGTTGCTGCCGATGGCATCGGTGATGGCGTTGATCACCGCCGGCGGTGAGCCGATGGCGCCGGCCTCGCCGCAGCCCTTGATCCCCAACGGATTGCCCGGGCAAGGCGTGTTCGAGGTCGAGACCTTGAACGACGGCAGATCGCCGGCGCGCGGCATGGTGTAATCCATGTAGCTCGCGGTCAGCAATTGTCCGCTGTTGTCGTAATAGGCGCCTTCGAGCAGTGCCTGGCCAATGCCTTGCGCCAGCCCGCCATGCACCTGGCCCTCGACGATCATCGGGTTGATGATGTTGCCGAAATCGTCAGCGGCGACGAACTGGACGATCTCGGTGACGCCGGTTTCCGGGTCGACCTCGACCTCGCAGATATAGCAGCCCGCCGGGAAGGTGAAATTCGACGGATCGTAGAACGCCGTCTCCTTGAGCCCGGGCTCCATGCCGCCCGGCAGGTTGTGGGCAGTGTAGGCGGCCAGCGCCATCTGGAACCACGGCACGTTCTTGTCGGTGCCGGCCACCTTCAGCGCGCCGTTCTCGATGATGATGTCGCCTTCGTCGGCCTCGAGCAGGTGCGCCGCGATCTTCTTGGCCTTGGCCTCGACCTTGTCGAGCGCCTTGACGATGGCCGACATGCCGACCGCACCCGAGCGCGAGCCATAGGTGCCCATGCCCATCTGCACCTTGTCGGTGTCGCCATGGACGATCGAGACCGAATCGAGCGGCACGCCGAAGCGCTCATTGACCAGTTGCGCGAAGGTCGTCTCATGGCCCTGGCCGTGGCTGTGAGAGCCGGTCAGCACCTCGATCGTACCGACCGCGTTGACGCGCACTTCCGCCGATTCCCAAAGGCCGACACCGGCGCCGAGCGAGCCGACGGCCGCAGACGGCGCGATGCCGCAGGCCTCGATGTAGCAGCTCATGCCGATGCCGCGCAGCAACCCCTTGTTGGCGGCGGCGGCCTTGCGCTTGGCGAAGCCGGCATAATCCGACGCCTGCATTGCCGCATCGAGCGAAGCGGCATAGTCGCCGGCGTCATAGCACATGATGACCGGCGTCTGATGCGGAAACGCTGTGACGAAGTTCTTGCGCCGCAGCTCAGCCGGCGAAACGCCGAACTGGCGGGCCGCCGTCTCCATCATGCGCTCCATGACGAAGGTCGCTTCCGGCCGCCCCGCCCCGCGATAGGCATCGACGGGCGCGGTGTTGGTGTAGATCGCCTTCACATTGGCGTGGATGGCCGGGATGTTGTACTGGCCCGACAGCAGCGTCGCATAGAGATAGGTCGGCGTCGCCGATGAAAACAGCGACATATAGGCGCCAAGATTGGCTTGGGTTTCCACCTTCAGGCCGAGGATCCTGTGGTCCTTGTCGAAGGCCATTTCAGCATGGGTGTGATGGTCGCGGCCATGCGCGTCGGTCAGAAAACTTTCGGTCCGGTCGGCCACCCATTTGACCGGCACGCCGGTCTTCTTTGACGCCCACAGGCAGACGATCTCTTCGGGATAGATGTAGATCTTCGAGCCGAAGCCGCCGCCGACATCGGGCGCGATCACGCGCAGCTTGTTTTCCGGCGCGACATTGTAGAAGGCGCTCATCACCAGCCGCGCCACATGCGGATTCTGCGAGGTCGTCCAGCAGGTATAGTGATCCTCGGCCTTGTCGTAATGGCCAAGTGCGGCGCGCGGCTCCATGGCGTTGGGCACCAGCCGGTTGTTGATGATGTCCATCTTGACGACATGGGCCGCCTTCCCGAAGGCCGCCGCGGTGTCGTCGGCATTGCCGATGTCCCAGTCGAAGATCAGATTGTTGTCGGCTTCGGGGTGGATCTGCGGCGCACCCTTGTCCATCGCCTTGGAGGCATCGACGACGGCCTTCAACTCCTTGTAGGTGATCTCGACCGCCTCGGCGGCATCACGCGCCTGCCCCTTGGTCTCGGCGACGACGATGACGACGGCGTCGCCGACATAACGGACCCGGTCGAACGCCAGTGGCGACCATGCCCCCATCTTCATCGGCGAGCCGTCCTTGGAGTGGATCATCCAGCCACAGATGAGATTGCCGATGCCGTCGGCCTTGAGTTCCTTGCCGGTCAGCACGCCGATGACCCCGGGCATGCCCTGGGCCTTCTTCACATCGATCTTCTTGATCTGCGCATGCGCGTGCGGACTGCGCACGAACGCGGCGTGCTTCATGCCGGGAACCACCATGTCGTCGACATAGCGGCCGGCGCCCGTGATGAACCGTTTGTCTTCCTTGCGCGCGACCCGAGCGCCAACACCTTCAATGCCCATCAGAAATTCCTCCGGAATTTATGGGAGTAGGGCAGTAGGGGAGTAAGGGAGTAGGGAAAAAGAGGCCTCGTTGCGTTGGCCTTTTTGCCCTACTCCCCTACTGCCCTACTCCCTTATTCCCTTGCCTAAGCAGCTTGTTTCGCCTTACCCTTCGACCCCTTCATCGTCGTCGATGCGGCGAGGATCGCCTTGACGATGTTGTGGTAGCCGGTACAGCGGCAGATGTTGCCGTCGAGCTCGGCGCGCACCGTCGCCTCGTCGAGCCCTTCGGGGTGGCGGCTGATCATGTCGGTCGCCGTCATGATCATGCCCGGCGTGCAGAAGCCGCACTGCAGCCCGTGATGTTCCTTGAAGGCGGCCTGCACCGGATGCAGGTCGGCGCCATTGGCCAGGCCCTCGATCGTCAACACGGTGGAGCCGGAGGCCTGCACCGCAAGCATCGTACAGGATTTGACCGCCTTGCCATCAACGTGGACGACGCAGGCACCGCATTGCGAGGTGTCGCAACCGACATGCGTGCCGGTAAGACCGAGATTTTCCCGTAGGAAGTGAACCAGAAGTGTTCGGTCCTCGGCAGCACCGCTGACCCGCTTTCCGTTCACCATCAACGAAACGTCCGACATGGTCCCTCCCTGGGTATCAACCTTGGTATCCACGCTGCCGACGCGGTATTCGCGCTTCGGTGGTGCATTATTCGTACACCGCACATCGGACAAAAAACAGCACGTCGCAAACGCGGAACATTGTACTTTCGGTCATGGCCGCGCCCAAACATGCGGTGCCGGTGGCCCCATTGCCAAACCGCCGATTGAAGGCAACAATGTCGGTCGACGCCCGCGCGCCAGAAGCATTTAAAAACAGCCGCGCACAAAAAAGCGTCGGAGGAAATGCGGAGAACATCGCTGGCCAATTCACAGACGCGCTATGCATGCGGCCTGTCGGCGCTCACCACGGACGAGCCCGACATGGAGGCGTTCGCCAAGGCGATCGCACTGGAAGCAGCCGCCATCGACGCAGGCTTTGCCCTGCTGTTCTTTTCCCAGAGCCTAGTCGAAGCCAGCGCCCTTTCCCAGGCGCTCATGACCCACGCACCGGCGCTCCACCACGCCGGCTGTTCGACTGCCGGCGAGATCACGCCGCAAGGTCTCGAGGATGGTCATGTGCTGGCCATGCTGCTTCCGTCCACCGCGTTCACCGCCGTTAGCGTGATGGTCGAAAATCTGTCCTCGTCGGGTATGGACAGGATCACCGGCGAGGTGGAGACCCTGCGGCGATCGCTGCGCGCGCGCCTCGGTTGCGATCGGACCAAAGGCACTTTCGCGCTCTGCTTCATCGACGGGCTCTCTTATGCCGAAGAAGCGGTGAGTTCAGCCATCCACTGGGGCCTCGATGACATACCGCTGCTTGGCGGCTCCGCCGGCGACGATCTGAAATTCGAGACGACGCGCCTGATCTCGAACGGCAAGGTCACCTCCGACAGCGCCATCATCGTGCTGATATCGACCGAAATTCCCTTCCATGTCTTCAAGACCGACAACTTCGTTCCCACCGATGAAAAACTGGTGGTGACGGCTTCCGATCCCGATCACCGCATCGTGCGCGAATTCAACGCCACCAATGCAGCGCAGGAATATGCCGCGTCCGTCGGCATCGTCGCGCAGATGCTGACGCCACTGAGCTTCGCCTCGCATCCCGTGGTGGTGAAGGTGGGCGGCCAATATTATTGCCGATCGATCCAGAAGATGCATGCCGACGGCTCGCTGTCGTTCTTCTGCGCCATAGACGATGGCGTCGTGCTGTCGATCGCCCAACCAAAGGACATGGTCGAATCGACGCGCGCCGCCCTGCGCGATGTCGAGGAGAGGCTTGGCGGCATCGACATGATCCTCGGCTTCGACTGCGTGCTGCGCCGGCTCGACGCGCGCAATCGGCAGGTGTTTCGCGAGATTTCGGAACTCTACCGGGTCAACAATGTCATCGGCTTCGGCACCTATGGCGAACAGTACCGGTCGATGCATCTGAATCAGACTTTTACCGGCATCGCCTTCGGCGAGCGCCAGGCGGCGGAATAGGACGGCGCAACAAGATGCCGCTGAGGGACATAAACGATCTTGAAAAGCTGAAGAAGATCAACGCGGCACTGGTCAGCCGCGTCGAGCGCTCTATGGACCAGCAAGGCAACGCCTTTTCGCTGTTCCAGACCGCGATTTCGCTGGAAAACCGGGTGCGCACCCGCACCGAGGAACTGCACTCGACCTTGCGCCGGCTGGAGCAGTCGAACATCGACCTCAGCGCCGCCAAGGAAAACGCCGAACTGGCGAACCTGTCGAAAACCCGTTTCCTCGCCGCTGCCAGCCACGACGTGCTGCAGCCGCTGAACGCGGCCCATCTCTCGGTTTCGGCGCTCGCCGAAGTTCAGACCAGTGACGAGGGCAAGAAACTGGTGCGGCAGGTCGAGCGCTCGCTGGAAACGATGGAGGACCTGCTGCGAACCCTGCTCGACATCTCCAAGCTCGATGCCGGCGTGGTGCAGCCCGACATAAGCGATGTCAGCCTGGAGGCGCTGTTCTCGTCGCTTCGCTCGGATTTCCTGCCGGTGGCGGAGATGAAAGGCCTGTCGCTGAAATTCCGGCCGGTCCATGCGGTGGTCCGCTCCGACCGCACGCTGCTGCGCCGCATCCTGCAGAACATTCTTTCCAACGCGCTGGGCTATACACGCTCGGGCGGCGTGCTTGTCGGCACCAGACATCGCGGCGACACCATCCGCATCGACGTCGCCGATACGGGCTGCGGCATTCCCGACGACCAGCGCGAGGCGGTATTCGAGGAGTTCCATCGCGGCACCTCGCCGGCCAATGCCGAACTGGACGGTGGCGGTCTCGGGCTCGGGCTTGCCATCGTGCGCCGCATGGCCAGCGCGCTCGGCCATCCCGTGACATTCTCGTCGAAGGTCGGACGCGGCACGATCTTCCACATCGATGTTCCCGTCGGCATCGGTGCGCCAGCCGATGCCATCGCTAGCGTTGCCGATATGGAACGGCCGCGCGGCTATGGCCTGTTCGGCACCAAGGTGCTGCTGGTCGAGAACGATATCGAAGTGCTGCAGGCCATGACCTTCCTGCTCGAACGCTGGCAATGCCTGGTGCGGGCCGCGACCTCGACCGACGATGCGCTCGACATGCTTGGCGACACCGACTGGGTGCCCGACATCGTCATTGCCGACCAGCATCTCGACGGCGGCGATCTCGGCACCACGACCATCGCCGAAGTCCGCGATTATCTCGGCCGCGCCGTGCCGGCGCTGATCGTCACCGCCGACAGTTCGGAAGCGGTCGCCAAAGCCGCCCGCTCCGGCGGCATCGAACTGATGCGCAAGCCGCTGAAGCCGGCACAGCTAAGGGCGCTGCTGGCACATTTGCTGGCTTAGACAATAACCAATTCGATGCTTAACTACTTGGAAAGACGGAGGCGTCACTTTTGAGATCGCCACCGTTTAAATATTGGAAATTCCGAAAAAAAGTTGACGATGATCTTCCGGAAGTCCGCATACATTACGTATCCGCACGCAGTAGTTTGACAATTTGGATCGAGACCTCTTGGACATTCCTTTTCATCCAGTCGCAAGGACGTGCTTGATAATTTTGGCGTCCCCATAAAAAGCGGCACGGCAGATGGGATAAGGAAGGTAACGCTCATGCGCGCTGACGCGGTGCCGTGATTATGAGGGGCATCGTCCAGGCGCGACTGTGAGATCCGGCAATTACGGTGACAGTGCACTCTTAATATGTCCTCCCGGCCCATAGTGCATACTGTCAACGCATTTGATAGCGCAAAGGTGATGATTGAAAGAGGAGCTACCTATGTCCGATGACGACACGCATTTAGTTCAAGCCAAGGAAGCCCTCCACAAGGGTGAAGTGGAGAAAGCAATATCAATTCTCTTAGACGCAATGAACTATGAGAGCAAGAAAGCGGCGGCGGCGTATTCTCTGGGGATAGTTTATGACAGTAATACCGATTGTCACGATGATGATCTGGCGGTAAGTTACTATTCGATTGCAGAAAGTGGCGGAATCGAAATGGCAACTTATAGAATTGCTGGGTTGAAACAAAGAATTGGCGACAATATTGAATCTTTAGAGCTGTTTAAAAAAATCTCCACCCGGAACCCGTCCGCCGCCTACTGGTGCTATCGCTTGATACAGAAAAATGAACCGACTGATCCGGATGCTGAAATATTTCTAAAAAGCGCTGCATCTCAAGGCCACATTCTTGCGAAGAGGGATATATTAATGGAGAAACTGAAAGGAAGGCGAGGCGCTGCTCAAATGGTTATCGGCGCGTTTGGTATGATAAGACTATTTAGAGAAACGATGGCTGCATATGCGGCGAGGGATGAGCTACTGTACCAATAGATGTAGAGGCCGAAATTGTTGCGATTTTCGAATTACGGTGACAGTGCACTTTTACCACGTTCGCCCAGCCAGTGTTGAGCGTGGTGGTGACAACCCTACTTGGATGAGGGACGGCGAGCCTCAAAACCCAGCCTGATCCCGAAACAGCTCCGCATTGTCCAGCTTCGAAACCTCGATCACCGCCTGCGTGCGGCTGTAGACATTGAGCTTGCGCAATATCTCCGAGACATGCGCTTTCACGGTGGTCTCTCCCACCTGCAGCTCGTAGGCGATCTGCTTGTTGAGCAGGCCCTGGCGCAGCATCTGCAGCACGCGCAGTTGCTGGGGCGTCAGCGTCGACAGGCGCTGCACCATGTCGGCGCGGTCGACGCTTTCAGCGTCGGGTGTGCGGCCTTCATAAGTTTCCGGCACATAGATCGCGCCTTCCATCACCGAGCGTATGGCGGCGGCGAGGTCGCTCTTGCGCGCCGATTTCGGGATAAAGCCGGCGACACCATAGGACAGCGCCTCGGAAATGATCTTCGGCTCCTCATAGCCCGAGACGATGACCACCGGCAGGCGCGGATAGCGGGTCCGGAGCTGCAGCAGGCCTTCAAAGCCATGCACGTCGGGCATGTTGAGGTCGAGCAGCGCGAGATCGAACGGCTTGGCGCCGGCCAGAAGGTCCAGCGCCTCGGTGATCGAGCGCGCCTCCACGGTGTCGACTTCCGGGTAGGCCATCTGCACGGCGCTGTGCAGCGCCTCGCGAAACAGCGGGTGATCGTCGATGATCAGGAACCGGGCGCGATCGTGGGTTGCGGTCATAGGGGTTCATTTCAGTTCGTGGGCGATTAGAATAGCCTCGTCAGCATGGCCAGATTATTGCCAAATAGTATATCGCCATCTCCGGCGGAAAGTGCCGCCGGCACTTTCTCGACCAATCGCCTTGTCCAGGCCCCCAAATCGGTCGAATGTTCCGGCAACCAAGCAGAGACCCACATGACAGAATTCGTCCTTCCCTTGCCCGCAACCGCATCGGTGGCCATTGCGGGCTCGTCCGATCGTTTCGCGGTGCGCCGTATCTACTGCGTCGGCCGCAACTACGCGGCGCATGCCCGCGAATTCGGCAATGACGAGCGTGATCCGCCCTTCTTCTTTACCAAGCCGGCCGACGCGGTGGTCGATTCCGGCACCGCTATCCCCTACCCGCCGCTGACGGCCGATCTACACCACGAGATCGAATTGGTGGCTGCGATCGGCAAAGCCGGCTTCCGCATTGCCCGCGACAAGGCGCTGGACCACGTCTGGGGCTACGGCGTCGGCATCGACCTCACTCGCCGCGATCTGCAGGACGAGGCCAAGAAGGCCGCCCGTCCGTGGGACTGGTCGAAGGCCTTCGACCGCTCCGCGCCTTGCGGCCCGCTGATCCCCGCGGCGAAATCCGGCCACCCACAGAAGGGCCGCATCTGGCTCGCCGTCAACGGCAAGGTCAGGCAGGATGCCGACCTCGCTGAACTGATCTGGCCAATATCGGATATCGTGTCGATCTGCAGCGAGGCGATGGAGCTCGAGCCCGGCGACCTGATCTTCACCGGTACGCCGGCAGGCGTCGGCGCGGTTGGCCCCGGCGACACGATGACCGGCGGCGTCGACGGCATCGGCACCATCGAAGTGACCATCGGCCAGCCGAAGTGAGCGCATGAGCGGCCTCGTCCTGCATAATTACTACCGTTCCTCCACCTCCTACCGGGTGCGGATCGCGCTGGAGATGAAGGGGCTGAGCTACGACTATGTCCCGCATCATCTGCGCCATGGCGAACATCTGGAACCAGCCTATCTCGCGGTCAATCCGCAAGGCCTGGTGCCGGCGCTGGTGCTCGGCGACGGCACGCTGCTGACGCAATCGCTGGCGATCATCGAGTTCCTCGACGAGACCAAACCGGAACCACCGCTGCTGCCGAAGGACCCGGCCGGCCGGGCACGCGTGAGAATGCTGGCGCAGATGATCGCCTGCGACATCCACCCGGTGAACAATCTGCGCGTGCTGACCTCGCTGCGCACGCTGTTCGGCGCCGGCGACGAAGACATCGCCAACTGGTTCCGCCATTGGGTGAACGAGGGCTTTCAGCCGCTTGAAAAGATCATGGCGTCGGCGGCGGAGAGGGGTACATTCTGCCATGGCGACGCGCCGGGCCTGGCCGACATCTGCCTCGCCGCGCAGATTGCCAGCAACGCCCGCTTCGGCGTCGACTTGACCCCCTACCCGACGATCGCGCGCATCAATGCCGCCTGCATGGCGCTGCCGGCCTTCCAGAAAGCCGCGCCCCGGAACCAGATCGATGCCGAGTAGAAAAGCCACCGACCCAGGTGAAGCCAAGGCGCTGGCCGATATAGAGGCTTATGGCTGCCACATCTTGCATGTGCTGGAGGAAGGCGACGATCCGCCTTTCACCTATTCGGTTGGAATAGAGCACAACTTCAAGGCGCCGGAACTCATCGTCATCGGCCTGAAGCCGGAAATCTCCCAGTTCATCATCAACGAGTATTGCAGCCGCGTCCGCTCCGGCGAGGTTTTCCAACCAGGGCAGCGATCGTCCGGTTTTATCGAAGGTTTCGACTGTCAATTCGGCGCCGTTCATATCGAACACTATCGCGAGCATTTCGGCTGGGACCTCTGGTTCTACGACGGCCTGGATTTCGGTGTTCTCCAGCTGATCTATCCCACTGTGGACGGCATCTGGCCGTGGCAGGCCGAGGCGAGCGACTGGTTCCGAGCCTGGCAGCCGCTTCTCGACACCGCGCCGTGGCCATAGGCTTATCTGCCGACGCGCAGCGTCAACGCCCAGAACAGCAGCGCCAACAGGCCGATGCCGGCGCCAAGCACACAGACGCCATTCCAGCCCATTGCACCATAAGCCATGGTCGAGGCGATGGAGCCCAGGGCGCTGCCGACCGAGTAGAAGATCATGTAGCCGCCAACCAGTCGGCTGCGCGCATCCGGCCGCCGGGCGAAGATCAGGCTCTGGTTGGTGACGTGGACGGCCTGGATCGCCAGATCCAGCATGACTATGCCGGCGACGAGCAACCACAGAGACATGCCCATGAAGGCGATCGGCAGCCAAGCCGCCATCATCAGCAGCAGGCTGAGGCCGGTGACCAACTGGCCGCATCCACGATCGACGAGGCCGCCGGTCCAGCGCGCACCGAGCGCGCCGGCGACGCCCGCAAGGCCGAAAAGCCCGATCTCGGTATGCGAAAGTGAAAATGGCGCGACGCTGAACGGCAGTACCAGCGGCGCCCACAGCACGTTGAAGCTGGCGAAGATCAGCATGGCCAGCACCGCCCGCACGCGCAGCAGCGGCTCCTGCGCGAACAGCAGCAGCACCGAAGCGAGCAGGCGTGGATAGGATGTGCGTGGCCGCTCCGCCTCGTGGCGCGGCAGGATCAGGTAGAGAACCATCGCCATGACGAGCGTCAACATGGCCGAGACAAGATAAACCCAGCGCCAGCCGGCGAAATCGGCGACGACCCCCGAAGCGAAGCGGGCAAGCAGGATGCCCAGGATGACGCCGCTGGTGACGGTGCCGACCGCCCGCCCCCGCTCCGATGCTACAGCGAGGTCGGCAGCGAAGGCGACCAGCACCTGCACCACCACCGCCAGCAGCCCGACGACCGCGAGGCTCGCCAGCAGCATCGCCGCGTTGGGCGCGATCCCGACCGCCACCAGCGCCACGGCAGACAGAATCGCCTGCCCGGCAATCAGCTTGCGGCGATCGAACAGGTCGCCCAGCGGCACGATGAAGAACAGGCCGAGCCCATAGCCGATCTGCGTGACCGTCACCACGATGCCGACCGAGGCCGGCGCGATAGCAAAATCATGCGCTATGGCGTCGAGCAGCGGATGAGCGAAATAGATATTGGCGACGCTCAGGCCGCAGGCGATGGCGAAGATCAGCGCGGTCAATCGTGACAATCCCGTAGGCGGCGGCGCCACCCGATGCGGCCCATCGGATTGCTCGAGGCTTGTTGCACCGCTGTTCGCCACCTGCATGTTCATGTCTCTCTCCACAAAAGGTTTCAACTTGAAACCTCTTGCTGGATAGGCGGAACAGTTTTATGTTGCAACCGAAATTAGAGCATTGGACCGACGACTGCCATGGTGAAACGAACGAGCCACCACGAAGCGGATTGCTTCATAGCGCGACCACTGGACGCGATTGGCGACTGGTGGTCGCTGCTCATCGTGCGTGACGCCTTCGACGGCTTGCGGCGCTTCGGCGAATTCCAGAAGAGCCTCGGCGTCGCCAAGAACATCCTGTCGTCGCGGCTGCGCAATCTTGTCGCGCATGGCATCCTCGAAACGGTCCCGGCGCCCGACGGCAGCGCGCATCATGAATATGTGCTGACGCAAAAGGGACGCGGCCTGTTCTATGTCCTGGTTGCCCTGCGGCAATGGGGCGAAACCTACTTCGCCGGACCGGGCGAACCCTATACCTTCATGGTCGACAATCTCACCAGCCGGCCGATCAAGCGACTGGAAGTACATGCCGAGGACGGGCGGCAGCTTGCCCCCGGCGAAACCCGGCTTGCCGACTTTCGCAACCGCGGAACCGGTTAAGAGCTGCTGCCTGCCAACAGGCCTGGCGGAATCGATTTCTGCTCGACCAGACAGGGAATCGGCTATCGTTTCCTGCAGCACAGAGGGTGGAGTGACCGATGAAAGCCGTCGTCTTCGAGAAATTCGGCGAAGCGCCGAGGATCCAGACCGTTCCTGATCCGAAGCCGGCCGCTGATGGCGTCGTCATCAAGGTCGAGGCGACCGGTCTGTGCCGCAGCGACTGGCATGGCTGGATGGGTCATGACGACGGCATCACGCTGCCGCATGTGCCGGGCCACGAGCTGGCCGGCGTCGTTGTTGCCGCCGGCAAGCAGGTCACCCGCTGGAAAGCCGGCGAGCGCGTCACCGTGCCGTTCGCCGTCGGCTGCGGCCGCTGCTTCGAGTGCAATTCGGGCAATCACCAGGTCTGCGAACACCAGACACAGCCTGGCTTCACCGGCTGGGGCTCGTTCGCCGAATATGTCGCCATCGAACACGCCGATACCAATCTCGTGCGCTTGCCCGACGAGATGGAATTCGCCACCGCCGCCAGCCTCGGCTGCCGCTTCGTCACCTCGTTTCGAGCCATCGTCGACCAGGGCCGGGTGAAGCCGGGCGAATGGGTCGCGGTGCATGGCTGCGGCGGCGTCGGCCTGTCGGCGATCATGATCGCCAGCTCAATGGGCGCCAATGTCATCGCCATCGATCTCACCGACGAGAAACTGGATTTCGCCAAAAAGATCGGCGCCGTCGCCACCATCAATGCATCCACGACACCGAACGTGGTCAAGGCGGTCAAGCAGATCACCAATGGCGGCGCGCACATGTCGATGGACGCGCTCGGCCACCCCACCACCTCGTTCAATTCGATATCCAATCTGCGCCGGCGCGGCCGCCATGTGCAGGTCGGCCTGATGCTGGGCGAGCATGCCCGGCCGCAGGTGCCGATGGACAAGGTGATCGCCTTTGAACTCGAAATCCTCGGCAGCCACGGCATGCAGGCCTACCGCTACCAGGCGATGATGGACATGATCCGCAACGGCAAGCTGAAGCCCGAACTGCTGGTCGGCAAGAGGATCAGCCTCGACGAGGCGCCCGCGGCCCTGATGGCGATGGGCGGCTTCGAGGGCATTGGTATTGGGGTGGTCACGAAGTTTTAGGCGAGGACGGTACCGTCGTCAGGCGATCGCGCGTCGTGGCAATTCCTGCTTCGCGAATCGCTTGGCGCCGACGACGCAAAGCACGACGCCAAGCGTGACGACCACCATCAGCGGGCTGACCTGCTCGTGCAGCAGCGTCGCTGCCAGTGCCAGTCCGAAAAATGGCTGCAGCAGCTGCAACTGCCCGACCGCGGCGATGCCGCCTTGCGCCAGCCCGCGATACCAGAACACGAAGCCGATCAGCATGCTGAACAGCGAGACATAGGCAAGCCCTATCCACGCACTGACGCCGACGCCGTCGAACGACGGCGGCATGGTCATCAGCGTCAGCACCAGCATGATCGGCAGCGACAGCACCAGCGCCCAGCAGATCACTTGCCAGCCGCCAAGCTTGCGTGACAGCGCGGCACCCTCGGCATAGCCCAGACCGCAGGCGATGATGGCGGCCAGCATCAAACCATCACCCACCGGCGAGGCCGTCACGCCCTGCGTCAGGGCAAAACCCGCGACCAGCGCGCTGCCGATGCATGAAAACAGCCAGAACGCCGGGCGCGGCCGATCGCCGCCGCGCAGCACGCCGAAAATCGCAGTGGCCAGCGGCAGCAGGCCGACGAAGATGATGGAATGGGCCGTGGTGACGTGCTTGAGCGCCAGTGCGGTCAGCAAGGGAAAGCCGACCACCACGCCAAGCGCGACGATCACCAGCGACAGCAGGTCGCCGCGCTCCGGACGCTTTTGCCGAAACAGGAGCAGCAGTGCCAGGCCAAGCAGTCCGGCAATCGCCGCTCGGGCCGAAGTCAGGAATGTCGGATCGAAATCCCTGACCGCCACGCGCGTTGCCGGCAGCGAGCCGCTGAAGATCAACACGCCGATGAATCCATTCATCCAGCCGCTCGCGGTCTTGTCCATCGTATGCTCCGTTTGTCGGCTCCGTATCGCGCGGAGCCGGTAGTATCGCCAGAGACAATGCGGTACAATTACACACAACTGTCATGCTTAGAAGAGCAGTACGGATGGACAAACAGACAACAGGAAGCGAGAGCAGCGGAACGCTGGTCGAAGGCGTCATGGCGACGATCCGCCAGCGGATCGCGGCGCGCAGCCTGACGCCGGGAGCGCAATTGCCGTCGATCCGCACCTTTGCCAAATCCATGCGAGTGTCCAAATCCACCGTGGTCGAAGCCTATGAGCGGCTCGCCGCCGAAGGTGCGATCCGCTCGCGGCCGGGCTCCGGATTCTATGCCGCCGGATCGCTGGCGCCGCTGTCGCTGGCCGAGATTGGTCCTCGCCTCGACCGCGCGGTCGACCCCCTCTGGATCTCACGCCAGTCCCTGGAGGCCGGCGACGACATGCTGAAACCCGGCTGCGGCTGGCTGCCGGCCTCGTGGATGCCGCAGGCAGGTCTGCGCCGGGCACTGCGCACGGTAGCGCGTGCCGACGATATCGCACTGGTCGATTACGGCACGCCGCTCGGCCTGCCACCGCTGCGGCAATTGCTGGCGCGGCGTATGGCCGGGCACGGCATCGAGGCCTCTCCCGGGCAGATCATGCTGACGGAATCAGGCACGCAGGCCATCGACCTGTTGTGCCGGTTCCTGATCGAGCCGGGCGACACCGTGCTGGTCGACGACCCCTGCTACTTCAACTTCCACGCTCTGTTGCGCGCCCACCGGGCCAAGGTCGTCAGTGTCCCCTACACGCCGTCGGGGCCGGATATCGATCTATTCGCGCAAGCGTTGGCCGAGCACCGGCCGCGCCTCTACATCACCAATTCCGCCATCCACAACCCGACCGGCGCGGTGCTGTCGCCAGTCACCGCCCATCGGCTGCTCAAGCTCGCCGACCAATCGGATCTGACCATCGTCGAAGACGACATCTTCGCCGATTTCGAACATGCGCCCGCCCCGAGGCTGGCGGCGTTCGATGGTCTCAACCGCGTTGTCCACATCGGCAGCTTCTCCAAAACGCTTTCGGCGTCGGTTCGCTGCGGCTTCATCGCTGCACCGCGCGACTGGATCGAGCCCCTGACCGACCTCAAGATCGCCACTACCTTCGGCGGCGGCCGGCTCGCGGCCGAACTGGTGCTGACGCTGCTCAAGGACGGCAGCTACCGCAAGCATATGGATTTGCTGCGCGCGAAGCTTGCCCGCGCCATGGGCGAGACCAGCGTTCGTCTGAAGGCGATCGGTATCTCACCCTGGATCGACCAGCCGGCCGGCCTGTTCCTGTGGTGCAGCCTGCCGGATGGCGTCGATGCGGCTGAAGTGGCCCGCCGCGCTTTGGCCGACAACATCGTGCTGGCGCCCGGCAACGCGTTCAGCCTGTCTGGAACGGCCAGCCGCTTCCTGCGCTTCAACGTCGCCCAATGCACGGACGAGCGGATTTTCACGGTGATCGAAGCTGCGATGGCGCGTTGATGCCCATCAAGCTGATCCTGTTGCCTGGGCAACCTTCGGCTGCTAGGGAACCGCGAGCGCACTCGAGAGAATGTCCGCGCAATCATTCCGGGATAGTGGTTATGGGAACCAGCAAGTCAGCAGACAAGTAGGCCGCAACAGCAGTTCGTTGTTGCGGCGGCCCGTCATTTCCCATTTTCAGTGAGAACGGCAGATCGCCGCCAAATGTAGCCATTTGAGCGGATGTTCAATCATGCCTTGTCCAAAAAACCCGACATGGACCACTTCCCTGCCAGCAGCCATGGTGCTGATGGCGCCCTTCGACATCCTGGCCTCGCTGGCCATGGATATCTACCTCCCGATCGTCCCGGCGATGCCGGGAATCCTCAAGACATCGCCTGATGTCATCCAGCTGACGCTGAGCCTCTACATGATCTGTCTTGGGCTCGGCCAAATCGTCTTCGGCCCGATTTCCGACAGGATCGGCAGGCGTCCGGTGCTGATCGGCGGCGCGCTTTTATTTGCAGGCGCTTCCGGCCTGCTCGCCTGCACCTCGCTGGCCATGGTGTTCGTCGCCTTGCGGGTCGTGCAGGCCATCGGTGCATCCGCCATTCTCGTTGCGACCTTTGCAACGGTTCGCGACGTTTATGCGCAGAGGCCTGAAAGTGCCGTCATCTACGGCCTGTTCAGTTCGATGCTGGCCTTCGTGCCGGCGTTGGGGCCGGTTGCCGGTGCATTGATCGCCGACAATCTCGGCTGGCGCGCGATCTTCCTGACGCTCGGCGGTCTGGCGGTAGCCGCCACCCTCAACGCATGGCCGAGATGGCATGAAACACGGCCCACCAATGGCAACGACAGGCGAATGGCGTTTCGTCCCATTCTCTCCAGCTTAGCCTTCTGGACCTATACGCTCGGCTTCAGCGCCGCCATGGGCGCCTTCTTCGTGTTCTTTTCGACAGCGCCACGGGTGCTCATGGATCGCGCCGGCTTTTCACAACTCGGTTTCAGCCTTGCCTTTGCCACCGCGGCACTGGTCATGATCGTGACCACCCGCTTCGCCAAAAGGTTCATTGCACACTGGGACATCGCGGGCAGCGTCGCGCGCGGCATGGCGATGTTGCTGCTCGGCGCGGCACTGCTGGCATTCGGACAGGTATTCGCGGCACCGTCCTTCGTCACATTCGTCGGCCCGATGTGGGTCATCGCCGTGGGCATCGTCTTCACTGTTTCGGTCACCGCGAACGGCGCACTCGAGGCCTTCGGCGATGTCGCGGGAACCGCCGTCGCGCTCTACTTCTGCATCCAGAGCCTTGTCGTCGGCATCCTCGGCACGCTGTTCATCATCCTGCTTGATGGAGACACGGCGTGGCCGCTGGTGGGCTACTGTTCGGTCATGGCGACGCTCACACTAAGCGCGCTGAGATATTTGCGGAAACGCCAAACCGAATAAACGGGACAGATGAGAAGCCTGGGCGATTGGCGCAGGCTTCTCATCGTTGTCAGCGAGACGCCGCGCAGATCTCCCGCACGCAGTCGCGCAGCCAGCGTTGCGCCGGATCGGCATCCAGGCGCGGGTGCCACAGCATGGAGATGGTGACCCCAGCCGTGGCAACAGGCAGGGCAAAACTGTGCATGCCGACGCGTGCGCCCTCGGTGTGCCGCTCCGGAACGCTGGCGATCAGGTCTGATGTGCGGGCCATGGCAAGGGCTGCCGAGAACCCGGACACCATGCACACGATTGTCCGCTGCAGCCCGAGCCGGTTCAAAGCCTCGTCGATCGGCCCTTTCTCGCGGCCACGCCGTGAAACGCTGATGTGCCGGCCTGCGGCATAGCGCTCTGGCGTCACCGTGCCCTCGCTCAACGGATGGCCCATTCGCACGGCGCCGATGAAGCGGTCGCGAAGCAATGCCTGGATGCGCACCTCCGGTCCGGTCTCGCCAGCGACGCCTATGTCCAGGTCGATCGCCACATCGCGCAGCGACATGACGTCTCCATCGGACTTCGGTGCAAAGCGGAGCCGCACGCCGGGCGCATCGGCCTGGATACGGGCAACGAGACGAGGGGCGAACTCTTCGACGAAGCTCTCATTGGTGCGCAGCGTGAAGACCCTGTCCAGGCTCGGGAGATCGAGCAAGGTGGCAGGACGCAGCAGCGCCTCCGCATCCTGGACGACACGACCAGCCTGTTGTCGCAGTTCTTCCGCACGCGGCGTCGCCACCAAGCCGCGACCGGAGCGAACCAGCAGCGGATCGCCCGTCGCCTGGCGCAGCCGCGCCAGCGTCCGACTCATCGCCGAGGGGCTGAGGCGCAGGCGGTTGGCGGCGCGCGCCACGCTGCCTTCGGTCAGCAGGACGTCGAGAGCGAACAGCAGATTGAGATCGGGCGATGTCATCGGCGGATCATGGCATGATATGGCGCCAAACGCACGAGTAAGATGCAAACGCTGCGCCTTCCGCCACATCTGCCAAGGGACTAGATCTCCAGCAGTTCCGGTTATGGACTGATGGAAGGGGATCGCCGTGGCAATTGCCGAGCAAAATCTGGACGGGCGCGCATCGGCGCCGCCACGGATGCAATCCGCCCGCTGGGCGCTGGCAAGCCTGTCGCTCGCCACGCTGCTGTCGTCGTTGGGAACCAGCATTGCCAGCGTCGGGCTACCGTCGCTGATGCAGGATTTCGACGCGACGTTCCAGTCCGTGCAATGGGTGGTTCTGGCCTATCTGCTCGCCATCACCACACTGATCGTCAGCGCCGGACGGCTGGCCGACATGTTCGGGCGCAGGCCGTTGCTGCTTGGCGGCATCGCGCTGTTCACATCGGCATCGGTGCTCTGCGGCCTGGCGCCGACACTCTGGCTGCTGATTGCCGCACGCGCCGTGCAGGGACTTGGCGCGGCGCTGATGATGGCGCTGACGCTGGCCTTTGTCGCCGAAACCGTGACCAAAGACAGAATTGGCAGCGCCATGGGCCTGCTCGGCGCCATGTCCGCGATCGGCACGACACTTGGCCCTTCGCTCGGCGGCCTTTTGATCGCCGGCTTCGGCTGGCGAGCGATCTTCCTCGTCAATGTCCCGCTGGGTGTGCTCACCTTCGCTCTCGCCTGGCGTGCCCTGCCGGCACACAGCAAGACAGCGCAGCAGGTCGACCGAGGCACGTTCGATGTCGTGGGCACCGCCTTGCTGGCCTTGACGCTGGCCGCCTATGCACTGGCCATGACGTTTGGCCGAGGCAATTTCGGCGCACTCAACATCAGCCTGCTGATAGCTGCCGGCATCGGCGTGTTTCTCTTCGCCGCCGCGCAGGCGAGAGTGAAAAACCCCTTGATCCAGCTTGCCAGCTTCCGCGACCTCCAACTGAGCGCCAGTCTCGCCATGAGCCTCGTCGTCGCCACGGTGATGATGGCGACCCTGGTGGTGGCCCCGTTCTACCTGTCGCGAGGACTTGGGCTCGATGCCGCAATGGTCGGCCTCGCGCTGTCGACCGGGCCGCTCGTCTCGACCTTGTCGGCGCTGGTGGCCGGACGCCTGGCCGACCGCTTCGGCGCCCACAGGATGATGGTCGCAGGCCTGCTCAGCCTCGCGACAGGCACGTTCCTGCTGTCGCTCGCCGTGACCAGACTCGGCATTGCCGGCTATGTCGTTGCGATCACCGTCACCTGCATCGGCTATGCCCTGTTCCAGACATCCAACAATGCAGCCGTCATGACCGGTGTCGGCGCCGGCCAGCGCGGCGTCGTTTCCGGCCTGCTCAACCTTTCGCGCAATCTCGGGCTGATCACCGGCGCATCGGTGATGGGCGCCATATTCGCCGTCGCATCGGCCAAAGGGCAGGAAGGCATTGGACTTCTGAGTTCCGAGGCCGCAGCACGGGGAATGCAGGTCACATTTCAGACGGCCACGGTGCTGGCGCTGGCTGCACTGTTCCTCGCACTGCTCTCGGCCCGCGCCGAGTTCAAGCGGCAGAGGCTGGTGGAAGTATCACAAGACCTCTGATTTTGCGCTCCAGGTGAACAGCCTCTCACGCCCCTGCCCGCTTGCGGCGTTCATAAAGCATGACCAGCGTTTCGGCCATCAAAGCAGGCTTTTCCTCGCCTTCGATCTCGACCGTGTTGGCGGCCTTCATCAGATACTGGCCGGGGCCCCTGTCCTCCATGGACAGCAGCGTGATGCGCAGTCTGATGCGGGCACCGACCTTGACCGGTGCCAGGAAGCGTACCTTGTCGAAGCCATAATTGAAGGCGGCCTGCGTATTCTCGGGCACGATGCCCATGCCGAGCGCCAGTGCGCCGATGATCGACAGCGTCAGATAGCCATGCGCGATCGTCGTGCGGAACGGGCTTTGCCGCCGCGCCCTTTCAGGGTCGACATGAATCCATTGATGGTCGCCGGTGCATTCAGCGAACTGGTCGATGCGGTTCTGGTCGACCGTCGTCCACTCCGACACGCCGAGTTCCAGCCCGGCCATCGTCCTCAACTGCTCGTAGGTAGGCGGCGTTTTAGGCCGTATTTCGTTCATTCCTGGTTTCCCGATCGCTTCCAGAGCCTCCGGACCACGAACTGACGGCCTCTGTCAATTCGCTCTGCGCGAATCCGTTCCGTCGATTTCGGCCGCAATCGTGCCACGCCGCCGGCGCAGTCGCAGGTCAAATCGGGCTTTCCGGGCTTCAGGGCGCTGTCGGCAGCAATGAGCCGGCCCCGGCCACATCCGCTACCTCTTCTCGTAGCCGGCGCGGATTTCCTCCATCGCCTCCTTGATGCGGGTGCGCAGGATGTCGACCGATTCGGCACCGGATTTCTTGACCAGTTCAGCCACTTCGCCCGCATTCTTCAACGCGGCCTCGAAGGACTTCCTGGCAAACTCCCTCCGTTTGGCCATCAGTTCCTGCGGATTGCCCGGCGCCCTGTAGCTTTGCGCGATATCGGTGACCTCGCGCAGCGTATCCTGCAGCATCTCGCGCTGCCGGGACAACAGCGAGGTGGCGCCGGCGGCACCGGCTCGTGCCGATTTCTCCAGCGCTTCGATGTTCTTGCGATGATGGGCGAGGATCGCCTCGACATCGACATTGGGCACCTTCAGGTCGCGGCCGAACCTGCCGAACATGTCCATGAAAGAATCGGATTCCGGTTGTTTTGCCATGCTCGTTTGCTCCCCTTTGCCGCATGATGCGGGCACCCTCGGCGGGAGAATAGCACTCGCATGCCGCGAGTCCATGAACGCGGAGGAATGAGCGCCAATCGGGCCGCGCATCAATTCACGAGGAACAGCCGCTCGGCCACATAGAGCACGACACCGGCGAGGCCGCCGATGATCATGCCGTTGAAGCGGATGTATTGCAGGTCCTTGCCGATGTTCATCTCGATCAGCCGCGTCAGCTGGGCAAGGTCCCAGCGCTTGACCTGGTCGGCGATGAATGTCGACACGCCGGCCTTCTGGCTCTCCACGAACGACGCCAGCGCCACCACGAACCCCTGGTTCATGTCGGCCCGGATCTGCGCATCGCCGGTAAGATGGCGGCCGACCTCGACGAACATGTTGGCAAGATGCGCGCGGACAACCGAATTCGGCGCCTTGGCGTCCTGCTCGATGAACTGGCTGAGGCTTGCCCACATGTCGCCGGCCAATCCCCTGACTTCCGGCCGGGCCAGGAAATCGCGCTTCAGCTTCTCGGCACGTTTGGCGTATTGCTTCGATGTCCTCAGCTTTTCGATGAAGCCTTGAGCGAAATGGTCGAATTCGGCGCGCATCGGGTGATCGGGATCGGCCCTCACCTCGTCGAGCAGCGAACCGGCCGAGGCGACGATCTTCTTCAGGAGATAGGCGTCGGCGCGGAACAGGTTGAACAGCGACGGCAGTTCCTCGCGGATCTTCTCGCGCATCGTCGCCAGCGCCTGTTCGTCATTGAGGAACCTGCCGATCACCTTGGTGAACTCGTCGAACAGTTTCTGGTGGCGGCGGTCGTCGGTAAGCGCTGACAACAGCTCGGCGGCCAGCGGCGCCAGCGGCACCTTTTCAATCTGTTCGAGCATGCGGCTGGTGACGAAGCCGCGCAGGCCGGATTGCTCTATCGCCGCCAGCGTCTGCGGCACCAGCCGCACGACGAAGCGCGACAGGCCGGCGGCGCGCTCCGCATCGGCCAGCCAGTCGGCGACGAGTGCCGAGAAATCGACCTCGGCGAGCTTTTCACGCACCGGTTCAGGCGCCAGGAAGTTGACCTCGATGAAGCGGCCGAGATTGTCGGCGATGCGGTTCTGGTTCTCGGGTATGATGGCGGTGTGCGGGATCGGCAGCCCCAGAGGTCGCCTGAACAGCGCCACCACCGCGTACCAGTCGGCCAGCCCGCCGATGGTCGCCGCCTCGGCAAAGGCAGCGACGAAGCCGAGCCACGGGTGGATGTGCTCGAACGATTTGGCGAGCGCAAACACCGCCACGCAAAGCGCCAGCGCGGCGGCCGCGAGGAATTTCGTCCGCCGCAACGCGGAAAGCTTGGCATCCGCTTCGGCATCGAAACGGACCGGCGCCAGGGGCGAAGCCGATTGTGACATGGGTGAGCCGCTCCTCGTCGATCTCAGCCTATTTAGTGTTCCGAGCGCCGAAATACCCGCGACAGCGGGTTTCGTCCGGCATCTTCTCCGGCTGCGCACACAAAGTTGAGGAGAAAATTCATCTATCGCACGAAGCTAGTCTGGAATTATTCCAAGGTATAGGCCATATTCCGCCCGAGCCAATGTGGCGAATCCGGAAATTCGGGTCAAAGCCGCATCAGCAAGAATTTCCAGATCTGGCGTGGTTGCACCGCACCAGTGCCTTGTGAGGACAAAATGCGGCTTACGCGCCAGACCAATTATGCCATGCGCATCTTGATGTATTGCGCGGCCAATGATGACCGATTGAGCCGCATCCCGGAGATCGCGGCCGCGTATTCGGTGTCGGAGCTTTTCCTGTTCAAGATCCTGCAGCCCCTGGTCGAGCACGGCCTTGTCCAGACCGTGCGGGGCAGGAATGGCGGCGTCAAGCTTGGCCGTGCCGCCGAAGCCATCAGCCTGTTCGATGTCGTGCGCGTGACAGAAGAGAGCTTCGCCATGGCCGAATGCTTCGAGAACGATGCCGCCGAATGCCCGCTGGTCGACAGCTGCGCGCTGAACTCGGCGCTGCGCGAGGCGCTGAACGCGTTCTTCGCCGTGCTCGCCCGCTACACGATCGCCGATCTGGTAGCGGCGCGGCCGAATGTGCGCAACCTGCTCGGCATCGACATGTTGGAGCGCCGCGCCCCGGCTGCCTAGCCCAGCCAGGGGCGCGGGCTAGGTTTGCAATAAATTAAGCTGCTGACTGAGGCAGCACGAACGGCATATTGCCGGCCGGCAGCACGCCGACCCTGAGCCGGCAGTCGAACACTTTTTCGATCAGGTCATCGCTCAGCACATCCCGCGGCGACCCGGTGGCGGCGAGCCGGCCGCGATGCATGACGAAGATCCGGTCGGCATACATGGCCGTCAGATTGAGGTCGTGCAGGATGGCGACCACGCCGCCGCCCCTTCTGGCGAAGTCGCGGGCAATGTTCATGATGATCAGCTGGTGCTTGATGTCGAGACTGGAAACCGGCTCGTCGAGGAACAGAAAGCGCGGCTTGCCGTCGAGCACCGGCGCCCAGACCTGGCACAGCACGCGTGCGAGCTGAACGCGCTGTTGCTCGCCGCCCGAAAGCTCCTGGTAGAAACGGCCGGCAAAGCCGTCGAGATCGACACGCGCCAGCGCCCGTTCCGGCAGCCGCGCATCCTCGCCCGGCAGGACGCCTGAGCGGCCGCCGACAAGGCCAAGCTTGACCACTTCCCGCACGGTGAACGGGAACGACAGCGTCGTCGCCTGCGGCAGCACAGCGCGATGGACGGCCACCTCGACCGGCTTCATCGTCGAGAGATCTCGGCCGTTGAGGGCAACGCGCCCGGTATAGGCGAGTTCGCCGGAGAGTGCTTTGAGGAAGGTCGTCTTGCCCGAACCATTGGGGCCGACGATGGCGGCGATCTCGCCGGGCCGCGCGTGGAAATCGACACCACTGACGATAGGCTTGCCGGCGATATCAACCGAAACATCCTTGGCCTCGATCATCAAGCCTCACAAATCAACCACGCCGCGCTTGCGCAGCAGGATCCAAAGGAAAAACGGCGCGCCCGCTATCGCGGTGACGATGCCTATCGGCAGTTCGGCCGGCGCAACGATGGTGCGTGCGACCGCATCGGCCAGAAGCAGCAGCGAGGCGCCGAGCAGCGCCGACGCCGGCAGCAGATAGCGATTGTCCGGACCAATCAGCAGGCGCAGCAGATGCGGCACCACGATGCCGACGAAGCCGATGCCGCCGCTGACGGCGACGGATGCGCCGACCGCGGCAGAGACGCCGACGATAGCCGTGTATTTCAACCGCTGCACCGGAATGCCGAGATGACCGGCGGTCGCCTCGCCAAGCGCCAGCGCGTTGAGGCCGCGTGCCAGGAACGGCATCGCCGCCAGCGCCAGCACGATGATCGGCCCTACCGACGCGATCTTCGCCCAGGTCGCGCCACCGAGCGATCCGAGTTGCCAGAAGGTCAGGTCGCGCAACTGGCGATCGTCGGCCATGAAGATGAGGATGCCGGTCAGCGCCATGGCGAGCGCCGCCAGCGCGATGCCGGCAAGCAGCATTGTGGCAACCGAGGTTTGCCCCCGCCGCGTCGCGACCTGATAAAGCACCAGCGTGGTGGCGAGCCCGCCACAGAAGGCCGCCAGCGGCAATGCGAGCGTGCCGAGCAAGACGGTCACCGGAGCCAATATCGTGGCGCCGAGCACGATGACGGCAACCGCGCCGAGGCTGGAGCCGCCCGAGACGCCGATCAGGCCGGGGTCGGCCAGCGGATTGCGGAACAGTCCCTGCATGACCGCGCCGGAGACCGCGAGCGCCGCGCCGACCAGCATGCCGAGAATGATGCGCGGCAGGCGGATGTCGTAGACAATCAGGCTGTCGCGGGCGCTCACCGCGGCGTCATCAGGCACTGTGCCGAACAGCCAGTCGCCAATGACGTTGACGGCCGAAGCGTCCGAAGCCCCCGATGTCAGCGACAGAAAAATGGCAGCCGCGAGCCCCAGGCACAGCAGAAGGATGACGATGCGGGCGCGGCCCGACCGGTCGCCTTCGGATACGCTTGCCATCACCGGGCCGGCGATCGATTGATCGACCATGATCCGCCCGTTCAGTCCGTGACCTGCCCGCCATAAAGCGAGACAGCGAGGTCGTGGATGGCATCGGCCGTGCGTGGCCCGAAGCCGAGCAGATAGGCACCGTCGATGCGGATCAGCTTGCGCGCCGTTCCGGCCGGCGTCGAGGCGATCGACGGATTGCCGAACAGTTCGTCGTCCGACACCGGAGGCCCGGCATTGCTCATCATCAGGATCACGTCCGGTCTGGCGGTTATGATCGCCTCGTCGGACATTTGCTTGTAGCCGGAAAAGCCCTCGACCGCGTTGACGCCGCCAGCCAGCTTGACCATACCGTCGGCCGCGGTCTCGCTGCCGGCCGCCAGGATCTTGCCGCCCTGTATCGACAGCACGAACAGGATGCGCTTGCGCTCCTTGATCGACGCCGTCTGCTTCTCAGCTGCCGTGAGCTTGGCATCGAGCTCCCCGGCGAGCACCTCGGCCTTGGCATCGACGCCGAGCGCCTTGCCGACGATACGGACCTTTTCGAGGATGCCTTCGTGGCTATAGTGCTCGGGCACTTCGATGAACGGGACGCTCGTCTTCTTCAAGACATCGACGGCTTGCTTGGGACCGCTGCCATGCAGCGCCAGGATGCCGGTCGGGTTAACCGACAGCACCCCCTCCGGCGACAGCCCGCGCATGTAGCCGACATCGGGCAGCTCAAGCGCCGCCTTTGGGTACCGGCTGGTGGAATCGCGAGCCACCAGATGCTTTTCCTCGCCGAGCGCATAGACGATCTCGGTGATCGAGCCGCCAACGGCCACGATTTTCGAAGGATCGGCAAACACGGCCGTGCCTTCCATGGCGCTGGCGGATTGCAGTGCGATAACAGCCATGGAGAGACCGATCACCGGCCCGAAAATAGATCCGCGCACGGTCGACAATCTTGGGAAAAAACGCATCGCATTTTCCTCAGGCTGCGGTCGGGCTTGGGATGCGCGGCAGGTTTTCCGCCAGGAAGCGCCAGTCGTCCCGCTCGCTTTCGCCTTCATGACGCTTGCCGAAGAACTGGATGAACATCTTGCCGTCGGCGTCATAGACCTCAAGCGAGGTGACATGACCGTCCTTGGTCGGCTTGCGCACCGCCCAGACCTCCTGGATGTGGTCGGTCCGCAAATGCAGGTGGAAGGTTTCGTCCAGCACGTTGATCCATGGCCCCATCGGCTTGATCGACTTGATCGGACCGGAATGGATCTGGATGCATCCGCGGTTTCCCACAAAGCACATGATCGGCATCTCGCCCTCCGCGGCGTGATGGAACATGGCACGGACGCCATCATTGTCGAGTTGCCAGGCATAGTCTTGCCCGACCAGGCGGACCGCCTGCCGGCGGCTCAGCTTCAGCGTCTTCAGCATGCCGAAGAACTGGTGCACGTCGGTCAGCCGGCTCCAGCGGTCGCGCAGATCGTCGAGATTGGCGCTCGCTTCGTCGCCATGGATCTCGTCATCGGGGAGTGGTCCTGAAATGTCGACCGTCGGCTCCTGATTGGACGATTCGAGCGCGGCAACCAGTTTCTGATAGGCATAGAGGCTGGAGGCCGGACGCAAATGCACCTTGTGCACGGCCTCGCCCGCCGCATCGAAAAACTGCAGGCTGCGGCGGATTTCGTCGCCGTCTCGCTTCTCGACGGCAAAGCCGTGTGCCCAGACCTTCGGGAAGATGCGCAGGTCGATGTTTTCGCCAAGCACCATGGCATTGTGGTTGCCGGTGACGACTTTGTCATAGACGCCGATCTTCTCGTGCACCGCGCTTTCATTGCGGGTCAGCGCCATGACCTCGCCGACGGCTTCGAGACCGGTCAAAAGATCGTTGACGCGTGGCTCGACACGGACGACGCCGTCGCCGCAGTGGGCTGCGACCAGCTCGGCCTCCGAAATGCCGAGCTGGGCGGCGAGATCACGCTCGCGCGTCTTCGGATTGTCTGTCCGTGCCCGCCGGATTTCATGCGGGGCGGGTTTTACGCGCTGGTCCATGTCTTGGTCCCTGTGGCCTTGCCTTACTTGTTGAGAATGAGCTTGCCCTGGCGGGTGATCTTCAGCCGATAGAGCGCGCCATGATGCTCGATGCCGATCTCGTGCTCGCCCTGGAACAGGGTGTTGCTGGACAGGGTTCGCACCGCCAGCGGAACCCGGTCGAAACGGGCGGAGGCATCGTCGGAACGGCGGACGCGATAGCGAAAATCGTTGGGATTGTGGGTGTTCATCTGGATGGATCCCTTTCCTGTGCCGGGCGTCTGGCTAGGCGTTGCGTAATCCGATTCATTTCTTGACTTGAATAATCATGTTTACTAGTCAGTGCAATACCGGATTAAATGAGTCAACATTTAAGACCCCGGACATGATCAAAAATGCCAGCCAGCCCCGGGCCAGCCAGCATGAAACCTGGACTTTGGAGTTGGGGCATGGGGTTTGTGACTTGGGAATGGCGCGGCCGGTCGGCGGCGAACGGCGCAGCGGCTTTGCTGGCAAGCGTGGCGGCGGCGATCGCCTTGTCGGCGCAGCTGGCCAACGCTCAGCAGGCGGCGCAGCCGGCGGACCAGCAGACAGATCAAACGAAGAAGGCCGACGAAGAAAAGGCGGCACAAGCGGGCGCAACGCTGCTCGACAAGATCCTCGTCATCAGCCGCACCGGCGAAACGGCGATCGAATCGCTGGCATCGACCAGCCATGTCGGCCAGGAACAGCTCGACCGCCGCATGGCGACGACGCCGAACGAGATGCTGCTCGGCGTGCCCGGTGTCGCCGCGCAGGCCGACGCCAGGCGTGTCAGCACCAGCATCAACATCCGCGGCTTGCAGGATTTCGGCCGCGTCGCGGTCATTGTCGACGGCGCGCGCCAGAATTTCCAGCGCTCAGACCACGGCACGCAGTCGACCTTCTACATCGACCCCGAACTCGTCAAATCCGTCGACGTGATCCGCGGTCCTGTCGCCAACACCTACGGCTCGGGCGCCATCGGCGGCGTTGTCTTCTTCGATACCAAGGACGCCGGGGATTTCCTCAAGCCGGAAGAAACATGGGCCGGCTCCGTCACGGGACGCTATGAGAGCAACGGCAAGGGCTGGACAACAAGCGCATCCGGTGCCTACCGCCTCAACGAGAACTGGGATGTGCTCGGCAACATCGTCTACCGCAACTATGACGACTACAAGGATGGCGGTGGCGACACGGTCAAGGGCACCGGCTTCGATGTGCTGAGCGGTCTGCTCAAGACCACCATCCGCCCGACCGACAACAGCGAACTGAAGCTCGGTTGGGTCGGCTCGAGCGACGGCTGGAACGAGATCAGCGGCGGCGTGCCGGTCAATGACGTCGACCTGAAGTCGAACACCTTCACCGCCCGCTACAACATTACGGATGAGGACAAGAGCTGGCTCGATCTCCATATCAACACCTCCTACAACAAGACCAATCTCGATCTGACCAGCCTCGTGCCTCTCAACCGGTTTGATCCGAGCACCGGCCTTCCAGTTGTTTTGCCGGCTGGCTCGACATCGACATTCGACATCGGCACGACCAGCATCGACATTTGGAACACGTCCAGATTCGAGACCGCGGGAATCGCGCACGAACTGACCTATGGCGGCGACTGGGCCGGCGATAACGTCGAGACCGGCGGCACGGCCGGTGGCGACAGCTTCTATACGCCTTCCGGTAAGCGGAACGTCTCCGGCGCCTATGTCCAGGACAAGCTCACCTGGGAGTGGCTCGAAGTCATCGCCGGGCTGCGTTACGACAATTACAGCCTCAAGGATGACACACACGAAACGTCGGGGGACCGGTTGTCGCCGCGCATCACCGTCGGCGTCTCGCCTTTCGACAGCGCCAGCCTTGCCGGCCTGCAATTCTACGGCACCTATGCGGAAGGATACCGGTCACCCTCCCTGTCGGAAACACTGATCAGCGGTCGCCATCCGGCGGGTGTCACCTTCCCGTTCCTGCCCAATCCCAATCTGCGGCCGGAAACCGGAAAGACCGTCGAATTCGGCGTCAACTACAAGCAGAATGATATCCTCGAAGCCGACGATGCGCTGCGCATCAAGGCAGCCTATTTCAACAACGATGTCGAAGACTACATCGATGGCGTTACCCTGTCGCGGTTTGACCCGACAGCCGGCTGCCCGAGCGGACCCGGTATCCCGATATGCTTCCAGTACCAGAATTTTGCCAAGGCGAAGATCGACGGCTTCGAACTTGAGGGCGTCTATGATGCCGGATGGGGCTATGCCGGGCTTTCGGCCTCAATCACCAATGGTCATACCATTTCCTACAGGGACGTTCGGGCCGATCTGCTGACCATCCCCTCATCCCAGGTCACCGCGCAGCTCGGCTTGCGCTTCCTCGAGGACAAGCTAACCGTGGGCGGCGAAGTGCAATACAATGGCAAGCCCAAGGGCAACCCGATCGCCGAGGACTACACGCTGGTCAATGCTTTTGCCAGCTACCAGGCGACGGACAATTTGAAGATTGATTTCCGCGCCGACAATCTGTTCGATGTCAAATACGCCAACCCGCTCAACCTGACCACGGCCGGCCAGCCGCCGCAGCCGGTCTTCGCGGCCTACGAGCCCGGCGTCACCCTGAAGCTGGCGGCGACGATGCGATTTGGAGGCTGATGACCATGACGAGCTTGATGACATCCCTTCGTCTGCTGACCTCGATGCTGGCGATGTCGCTTGCGATGGTTCCGGCGTGGGCACAAGAGTCCGCGCCGGTCCCCGCACTCACCCTAGAACTCAATGGTGCGCAACCTTCCGACAAGGGTTGCCGCCTGACGTTCGTGGTCAACAACAATCTCGGCGCCGACCTGTCCAAGGCTGCGTTCGAGATCGCCTTGTTCAACGAGGCAGGCGTCGTCGACCGGCTGACCGTGCTCGATTTCAAGGAATTGCCGGCGGGCAAGACCAAGGTGACGCGTTTCGATCTGGCCGGCACCGAGTGCTCGAAAGTCAGCCGCGTGCTGATCAACAGCGCGACCGAATGCACCGGTACCGGCGTCGAACCGAACGCCTGCATGCGCAAGCTGAAGACGGACACCAAGACCGGGATCGCTTTCGGAGTCTAAGGTGGGACTGCATCCCGCATTCCTGCAAAACAATGCGGCGTGGCCAGTTGCCGGCCACTGCCGACTGCCGCTGCGAGCGAACGATCTTGATTTGACAATTCTGCTCTTGTCGCTGCAGGTCTCGCGGCGAGACATGCAGGATATCAGTCCCCTCCCCGAAGCCAGCGCCGAGCTGGCGATAGAGCCAACCGAGCCGCTCGCGCTACCGCGGCCATCGGCCTGGAACCGCAAGTGGACGGCGGCGATCGTCGTCTCCTGCCTGCTCCATGCCGCGGTGGCAGCGGCCTTTCTGATCTCCCCTACGGGGACTTCCAGTTTCCAAGATGCCGAGCAGCCGGAAGGCAGTGAACAGTCGGGCACCAACGTGGTCGGCAGCGCGCTGGACAAGGACCCGACGGCAATAAACGTTGCACTGGTGCCGAACCCGCAACCCGCCAAACCACAGCCGGCAACGCCGCCCAAGCCAACGCCGCCAACAGAGCCTTCGCAACCCGCGAAGGACGCAGCAAAGCCGCTCAAGCCTTTGCCGGAACCTGCCAAACAGCAGACGGTGACGCCCGACATATTGGTGGCCGGCGCCCCTCGCCCCGATGACCAGAGCGTGGCTCCCAAGGCCGAAACGCCGGCGCAGCCGATCGTGCAGGCCGAGAGCGCCGAAGTGCCTGTCGCCGTTCCAGAGCAGCCACCGATCCCCAGCGCCAGGCCAACGTCGGCAGCTGCCCCTTCAAAGACGGCGGATGAGAAGCGCGGCACGGCGAATGGCGAGGACCGGTCGGCGCAAGCAGCCAGCAAGGGCAAAAGGCAAAAAGAGGCAGGCACGGCCGCGGAAGACAATTACCGCGGCGATGTTTTTAGAAAACTCGGCAGCGTCAATCGCACCCTCCCGCCTTCCCTACAGCTGGCGGCACGCAACAATGCGGTTGTCACATTCGTCATAGGCAGGAAGGGCAACATAAACGAGTTGCGCATCCTGGAGACCTCAGGGTCGGCGGCTTTCGATCAGGCGGCGCTTGGCATTGTCCGCAAGGCAGCCCCCTTCCCTCCAATTCCACCACAGGCAGCAAGCGCAAATTTGGAGTTCGAGACCGAAATCGGCCCATTTTGAATGTGCGCAGAACAAACGCTGCAGCCGCCAATCATCAACATCCGCACGAAAGGAACCGCCATGTACATCGCCATGAACCGCTTCAAGGTGCAGACCGGCTCGGAGAACGATTTCGAAGCCGTGTGGAAGAACCGCGATTCCAGCCTCGCTGAGATGAAGGGTTTTCGGGAATTCCACCTGCTGCGTGGCCCGGTCAACGAGACCGAAGGCTACACGCTGTTTGCGTCGCACACGGTGTGGGCGAGCCACGAGGATTTCATCGCCTGGACCAAGTCGGAGAATTTCCGCGCCGCCCATCGAAATGTCGGCACGACGAAGGTCCACTATCTCGGTCACCCCCAGTTCGAAGGTTTTTCGGTCGTCGAAGGCGCTTAAATACTGGCCGGGCTCAAGCTCCGGCCAGCAGGCTCGCATTGCCGCCGGCGGCGGTGGTGTCGACGCAGACAGCCCGTTCATGTGCATAGGCCGCCGGGTTCAGTACCTCGCTGACCAGCGGCACGATCGGGCCGGAGCGGTCGGCGATGACCTTGCGCACGATGCGTGCAGCCTCCGGCGTGCCCGAAAAGGCGACGACATCGACGCGCAGTGAGCGTGCTTCGACCGGATCCGGCCGACCATCGATGGCGGCCAGCGGCAAGCCCTTGCCGGTCAATGGGGAAAGGGCAGCCGGTGCGCCGGGCGCCACGGCCAGCACCGCATTGCCGGCGGCGAGCGCCTGGATCGTCTGCGCCAGCAGCGTATCGCCATCGGGACCGAGGCACAGCACCCGTCCGCGTGGCGAGAGCGAGAGCGTGTTGGCCTCGCCGGTCGGCCCGGGCAGGTCGATCTGGCCGAAATCGATGCCGGCGGCCGCACCTATGGCCGCAGCACCCTTGCCGCGCAGATGCTTCCTCAGAATGGCGATCCGGTCCGGACGCGTCGACCAGCCGCCAAGTGTGGGATCAGGCAGATTGTCGGCAAGCTCGGTCGCCGTGACCTTATGGCCATCCTGCAAATGGGTGCCAGCCTCCGGCCCTTTGCGGAACCGGCGGAGGTAGTGCGGGCCGCCGGCCTTCGGCCCGGTGCCTGAAAGCCCCTCGCCACCAAACGGCTGCGAGCCGACCACGGCGCCGATCTGGTTGCGGTTGACGTAGATGTTGCCGGCATGGATGCCGTCGACGAAATGCTGCACGCGGCCCTCGATACGGGTGTGCAGGCCGAAGGTCAGGCCATAGCCCTTGCGGTTGATGGCGGCGATGACCGCGTCGATTTCGTCGGCGTCGAACGTAGCGACATGCAGCACCGGCCCGAACACCTCGCGCTCCATGTCCTCGATGCCCTTGACGCGGAAAACATGCGGCGCAACGAAGCGACCTTCCTTCGGCGCTTCGAGCTTGGCAATCAGCCGGCCCTGCAAGCCCATTTTCGTGCAGTACTCGCGGATAGAGCTTTGCGCCTCGTCGTCGATGACAGGGCCGACATCGGTCGAAATCCGCCAGGGATCGCCGATGCTGAGCGCCTCCATGGCGCCCTTCAGCATCTCCAGCATTTTCTTCTCCACGTCCTTCTGCACATAGAGCACGCGCAGTGCCGAGCAACGCTGGCCGGCACTCTGGAATGCCGAGGCGAGGATGTCGCGCACCGCCTGTTCGGGCAGCGCGGTGGAATCAACGATCATGGCGTTGAGGCCGCCCGTCTCGGCGATCAGCATGGCGTTGGGCGCGGCCGTCTTGGCCAGTTGCTTCTCGATCAGCTTGGCGACCTCGGTCGAGCCGGTAAAGCAGACGCCGGCGATGCGCGGATCTGATGTAAGCGGCCCGCCGACCGACGGGCCGTCGCCAGGGAGCAACTGGATGACGTCTTCCGGCACACCGGCCTCGCGCAGCAGCTCGACAGCCCGGAAGGCGATCAGCGGCGTCTGCTCGGCCGGCTTGGCGATGACCGAATTGCCGGTGACAAGTGCGGCCGCGATCTGGCCGGTGAAGATGGCGAGCGGGAAATTCCACGGCGAAATGCACACGATGGCGCCGCGCGCTTGCGTGCCCGCCTCCGCATTGGCCGCCTCGGTGGCGTAGTAGCGCAGGAAGTCGACCGCCTCGCGCACTTCGGCGACGCCGTCGGCCAGCGATTTGCCGGCCTCGCGGGTGGCGAGTGCAAAGAACTCGACGGCTTTGGATTCATAGAGAACGGCGGCACGGTTGAGGATGGCAGCGCGCTCGGCGACGGAACGTTTTGCCCATGCCGGCTGCGCTTCCACCGCAAAGCGCACGGCGGTCGCGACTTGCTTGGCGGCGGCTTCGCTGACCGTACCGACCACTTCGGAAGGCTTTGCTGGGTTGACTATGGGACGCTGCTTGCCGTAGCCGGCGGCACGGGTGATCGGCTTGGCATGCCAACGATCCGGCCCAGCGAAGGCCACCCTGGCCTTGTCGATCGCCGCCAGCGTCACCGTGTCGGTGATGTCGAATCCTTTCGAATTGCGACGCCCGGCCCCAAAAATCTCGGAAGGCCGGGCAATCGCCGGATTGGTGGCCGGACCCTGGCTCTCGACCGTTTCGAGCGGATCGCGCGCAATGTCCTCCGGCTCGACGTCCTCGTCGGTCAGTTGGTGCACGAAGGAGGAATTGGCGCCGTTCTCCAGCAACCGGCGGACCAGATAGGCCAGCAGATCGGAATGCGCACCGACCGGCGCGTAGATGCGGCAGCGTGTGCCTTCGGACCGTCGCACCGTCTCGTGCAGCGCCTCGCCCATGCCGTGCAGGCGCTGGAACTCGAAGGAATCGCGATTATCCGCCATCGCCAAGATGGCGGCGACGGTGTGGGCATTGTGGGTGGCGAATTGCGGATAGATGCGGTCGGTCATCGATAGCAGCTTTTTCGCGCAAGCCATGTAGGAAACGTCGGTGTTGGTCTTGCGGGTGAAGACGGGATAGCCTGACAGTCCGAGCGTCTGCGCCCGCTTAATCTCGGTGTCCCAATAGGCACCCTTGACCAGCCGCACCATGATGTTGCGGTCGTATTTCCTGGCCAGCGCATAGAGCCAATCGATGGCGAAGGCCGCGCGTGGCCCATACGCTTGCACCACCACGCCGAAGCCGTTCCAGCCGGCGAGCTCCGGCTCGGCCAGCACCCGCTCGATGACGTCGAGCGACAGATCGAGGCGATCGGCCTCCTCGGCATCGATGTTGAGGCCCATACGCGAATGGCGCGCGGCAAGCGCCAGCGACAAGAGCCGCTCGGCCATCACAGGCAGCATCTCTTCCTTCTGCGCCACCTCGTAGCGAGGATGCAGCGCCGAAAGCTTGACCGAAATGCCGTGGTTCTGCCTGATGTCAGGACCGTTGGAGCCGGAATCGAGCGACGAAATCGCGTCGGCATAGGCCTTGTGATAGCGCAAGGCGTCGGCCTCGGTGCGGGCCGCCTCGCCCAGCATGTCGAAGGAATAGAGGTAGCCCTTCTGCGTCATCGGCCGGCCGCGCTTGACGGCTTCCGTGATGGTGCGGCCGAGCACGAACTGCTCGCCCATCTCGCGCATGGCGGCGGCCACCGCCTTGCGGATGACCGGCTCGCCCAACCGCCGCACCATCGAGCGCAGCGTGCCTTCGATGCCGCCCTCGCCCTCATCGAGGACGCGGCCGGTCAGCATCAGCGCCCAAGTCGAGGCGTTGACGAAGATGGAGCTCGAACCGCCCGAATGCGCCGACCAGTCGTGCGGCGCGATCTTGTCGGCGATGAGGTCGTCCATCGTTTCGGTATCGGGCACGCGCAACAGTGCCTCGGCCAGGCACATCAGCGCGACGCCTTCCTTGGTGGAGAGACCATAGGCCGAGAGGAAGACTTCCATCAGCCGGGGATCGGACGAACCGCGCACCGCCCGCACCAGATCGGCGGCGCGGGCCGAGATCGCCTTGCGGTCTTTCCCGGAGAGCGCCGTCGCGTCGGCAAGCCGCTTCACGGCCTCGTCTTCATCGGGCAGGTAGTTGGCGCGGATCTGCTGGCGGATGGCATCGAGCGCTGGCATGGCGGTCCCATGGATCGAGCAAAGGGATCGGGCCGGCGGTCACCGGACCGAATGGTGGAAGCTAGCACAGATGCGAATTTTCAATCGGTCCGAAGAAATCGACATTGCAGGTCATTCGATCTATCGTAGCAGCTCAAAACCGACATATGGACTGCATTTTCGATGACAGAAGACCAATTGGACCGCATCGACAGGAATATCCTGGCGGCGCTGGCAAGCGATGGCCGGCTTTCGATGTCAGAACTGGCGGCAAACGTCGGCCTGTCGAAAACGCCGGTGCAGGCGCGGGTGAAGCGGCTGGAGAAGGACGGCTACATCAGGGGCTACCAGGCGATCATCGACCGCGAGCGCATGGGCGAAGGCCATGTTGCATTCGTCCAGGTGAAATTGTCCGACACCAGGTCCGCCGCGCTCGATGCCTTCAACCGATCCGTGCAGGCCGTGCCGGAAATCGAGCAGTGCCACATGATGGCGTCGAGCTTCGACTATCTGCTGAAAGTCCGCACCAGGGACATCGCCGCCTACCGCCGCGTCCTCGGCGAACGCATCTCGGCCCTGCCCCACGTCGCCCAGACCTCGACCTTCGTGGCGATGGAGACAGTCAAGGATCGATGACCATGATCCCGAAAAGTGGAAGCCGGTTTTCGGACAAGATCATGGTCAAACGTAGAGCCCCATCCCGATACATCGGGATGGATCGGGCTCTAACTCACTCCGAAAGCGTCTTCAGGAAAGCCACCAGCGCCGCACGTTCACGATCCGACAGCCCCAGCGGATGAACTTCGGACGTACCCTCCACGCTGGGTGCAGCCTTGGCGTAGTGCGCCACGACCTCGTCGAGCGACGAAAACTGCCCGGCATGCATGTAGGGCGACCGCGTTGCCGCACCGCGCAGCGATGGCGTCTTGTAGGCGCGAACGAGTTCGGGCGCATCCTTGACCATGAAGCGCAACTCGCCGCAGGCGCTGGCGTCGCCATCGCGATAGGCGCCGAAGCAGTTGAACGGGTCCGCCTCGACTTGGCGCACGGCATCGATGCGGCCGCGGTCCGGCGGCAGGCCCGCAATGGGTGGCACGCCGGTGTTGTGAAAGCTGTTGTCGGTGAAGCGCGGGCCGTTGTGACAGGTCACGCAATTGGCCTTGCCGATGAACAGTTTCAGCCCAAGGATTTCTTGCTTGGAAAAGACCGCATGGCCTTTCGGCTCAGCGCCGGTGACGAGATCCAGCGCAAAACGGTCGAAACGCGTCGGCGCCGGCTCGATCGAGCGTTCGAAGGCGGCGATCGCCTTGCCGATATTGGCAAAGACGCCGTCGATTGCGCTGCGCTGCGCGCCGCTCATCGCATTCCAGGCCGCCTTCTCGGCATCGTTTCCAAGCGGGCTGGCATTCGACGGCATGCCCGAAAGATCGGGCAGCGGCCCGAAGATGCGCTCATAGCGCTCGCCGAAGCGCGCCTTGATGTAATGCGCGTAGGCGGTGCGGTTTCCCGCCTGCTCCAGCGGGTTTTCGAGCGGCGTCAGCGCTTGCGCCCACAGGCTGTCGCGGCGGCCGTCCCAGAAGAACCAGGGATCGCGCGCGACGCCGGCCAGCGGCATGGTCCGCCGGCTGGTACGGCCGACGCCGACGGCTTGCGGCAGGTCGTCCTGGAACTGGCGGTCGATCTTGTGGCATGTCGAACAGGATATCGACCCGTCACCGCTCATGCCCTGGTCGAAGAACAGCGTCGAGCCGAGTGCGGCAGCCGCCGGCACGTCGGCAAAACGATCGGTGGTGTCGGGCTTGAGCGCCGGCAGCGACGACAGCGCCAGCGAGGCGATGGTCGTCTTCTCGGCGTCGGAAAAATCCGGCTTCGTGCAGCCGGTAAGGACAACGGCCACCATTAGCGCCAGAAAACGCGAACGCCGCCTCATGTCCTGCTCACAGCACCACGTTGAAGAGCACCGTATCGGAGCCTGCGGTGGCCGAGATGGCGAAATGCAGCTGCCACCAGCCGCTCATGGTGAATTTCACCCCTTCGATCCGGTAACGCCCGTCGCCGAGATAGTCGGTCGCTTGCGGGCTGGTCGGCAGGCCGTGACTGTGCAGCGGCATGCCGCCGGAGATCGCGATCGCCGCCCCTTCCACCGGAGCTCCAGCCTTTGTCTTCAGCGTCAGCAGCCAGGATTGCAGTTGGCCTAGCCGCACAACGCCTCGCTCCGGCGCGAAGCTTGCCACGAACAGCCCGTTGGCGGTGTTCTTCGTCCGAGAGACATCCGGGCCGGCGGGCCGCGCCGACCGCGGCGCCGTCAGGTAAACGACCGCGAGAATGCCGACCAGCAAGGCAGCCAGACCAAGACCTGCCAGAAGATAACGCCATATCGATGCCAAACCGGTTCCTCTTCTGCAGACAACGCTCTGCCGAACGGATCGCATCCCGCCAGCCTGTGGGAAAACGCTGTGGCGGAAAAAACCCTGCTTGCCAAGCATGGCGCTGCCGGTGGCAAAAAGCTACAGCACCGAGATCACTGGAGGATTGCAGATGGCGGGAAACGGCGTCGCCTCGATCGGCGAATGCATGCTCGAACTGTCGGGCCAGACGGGACCGAACTGGCGCATAGGCTTTGCCGGCGACACGTTCAACACGCTGTGGGCGCTGCATGCNTCGGCATCGGCTCCAGCCCGCTCATAGCGGGCGCGCGGCCCGGCCTCTATGCCATCACGCTGACGGGAGCCGAACGTTCCTTCACCTATTGGCGTGGCGACGCCGCCGCGCGGCAGCTTGTCTCGGACCCGGCCGCATTATCGAAAAACCTGGAAAATCAGGCACTTGTCTATTTTTCCGGAATCACTTTGGCAATTCTGGACGAAGCCGCGCGCGCTGAGTTGCTGGCCGCCGTCGCCAAGGCGCGTTCGGCTGGTTCACTTATCGCCTTCGACCCCAACTATCGGCCGCGGCTCTGGCGTGAGCGCGAGGATGCGCAGGCAGCGATCGTCGAAGCCCTTGCCGCCACCGACATCGCATTGCCGACCTTCCCCGACGAGCAGATGCTGTTCGGCGATCCAACACCGCAAGCCACAGCGAAGCGGCTCGGGCAACTCGTCGGCGAGGTCGTCGTCAAGAACGGCGAAGCACCGGCACTGATTGCCCAAGCAGGAACGCTGCGCGAAGTCCCGGCAATCCATGTCGCCGCTCCCGCCGATACGACGGGCGCCGGCGATTCCTTCAACGGCGGCTATCTTGCGGCTCGACTTGCCGGCCACGACCCGCTTGAAGCAGCACGCCGTGCGCATCGCGTCGCCGCCGCCGTGGTGCAGGTGCGCGGCGCGCTGGCGCCGTTCGAGACGCTGCGCGCGGCCTTCGCCGGCTAAAGTCTGTTGCGATTCTGGTCAGGCGGGCTTCACCTGAACATTGGCAGGCCTCAGGGCAGACGGAATCTGTATTCCGTCACGTGGTGGTAGATCGCGCCCGGCCACAGCGTCGCCTGCGGGAAATAAGGCCGGTTCGGCGCGTCCGGCCAAATCTGCGGCTCCAGGCAGAAGCCGCAAAAAGCCTTGTAGTCGCGGCCTTCCAACCCGGTGCGCGGCGTCACGTACTGGCCGGTATAGAGCTGGACGCCCGGCTCAGTGGTCCAGACCTCCATCTCGACACCGGAACTGGCGCCTTGCGCCCATGCCGCCTGCTTGAGCGGCCCGCGTGCCGAAGCGAGGCAGAAATTCTGGTCGTAGGGCAGCTGTTCGCCCTCGGTCTCCATGCGCAGCGGCCGCGCCTGGCGGAAATCGAACGGCGTACCGTCAACCGGCTTGACCACGCCGGTCGGGATCATGTCGCCATCGACCGGCAGGTAGGCGCCGGCATTCAGCATCATCCTGTGGTCGAGAATGTCGCCGGCGCCGCCATCATCCAGGTTGAAATAGGAATGCTGGGTCAGATTGCACAGCGTCGGCTCCTCGCAGGTGGCGGTCAGCTCGACGCTGAGCGTGCCGGGGATCTTCAACCGGTAGGTGCAGGTGACATCGAGCGCGCCGGGAAAACCCATCGCGCCGTCGGGATCGTGCAACGTCAGCGTGACGAAATCCCTGCCATGCAGCGAAACCGTCCACGGCCTGTGGGAATAGCCTTGCGAGCCGCCATGCAGCGTATGCTTGTCGAGGAAGTTTTGCTCGGTCTGGTAGCGGCTGCCGGCGATGGTAAAGCGGCCGTCGCGGATGCGGTTGGCATAGCGGCCGACAACCGCTCCAAAGAAGCCCGTATCCGTCTCGTAGGCCGCCAGATTGTCGTAGCCAAGCACCAGCGGCGCATCGTGCCCGGTCAGGCGCAGATCCTGGATGATCGCGCCCAGACCGATGATGTTGGCGGTGATACCGCCGCCCCTGATCGTGAAGCGACGCACCGGCTCGCCTGCCTGCGTCGTGCCGAAAACCTCGCCGTCCTTCATCGCCATGCCCGTAAATGCCAGTTGATCCAGAAGACTTCGGCTGGTTTTCCCATGAGAGATGGGCAGGCTATCGGCCTGCTCATCTCCGGGATAGAATATCAGAGGCCGAGGCCGCCGATGCAGACATATTTGGTGTCGAGGTAATCCTCGATGCCCTGATGTCCGCCTTCCTTGCCGAGGCCGGATTCCTTAACGCCGCCGAACGGCGCCTCCGGCGTGGTGATGAGGCCTTCATTGACGCCGACCATGCCGTATTTCAGCCCTTCCATGACGCGGAAGGCGCGGCCGAGATCGCCGGTGTAGAAATAGCAGGCGAGGCCGAATTCGGTGTCGTTGGCGAGTGCTATCGCCTCCTCTTCGGTCTCGAACTTGAACACCGGTGCGACCGGGCCAAAGATCTCTTCCTTCATGAAGCGCATCTTGGGCGTCGCATTGGCAATGACCGTCGGCTGGAAGAACGAACCGCCGAGCGCATGGCGCTTGCCGCCGGCAACGATCTTGCCGCCCTTGGATGTGGCGTCGGCGATCAGTTCTTCGACCTTCTCGACCGCCTTCTCGTCGATCAGCGGCCCCTGCTGCACGCCGTCCTCGAGGCCGGAGCCGACCTTCAGCCCGTTGCTGGCGGCAGCGAGCTTCTCGACGAACTTGTCATAGACACCAGCCTGGACAAGGAAGCGGTTGGTGCAGACGCAGGTCTGGCCGGAATTGCGATACTTGGCGGTGATCGCACCAGCGACCGCACGCTCGAGGTCGGCGTCATCGAAGACAATGAACGGCGCGTTGCCACCGAGCTCCATCGACACTTTCTTGACGGTGACCGACGACTTCTGGATGAGAAGCTTGCCGACTTCGGTCGATCCGGTGAAGGTGATCTTCGACACCAGCGGATTGGCGCAGATCTCGTCGCCGATCTCGCTTGCCGAACCGGTCAGGATGTTGACGACGCCCTTGGGGAAGCCGACCTCCGCTGCGAGCGCACCCCAGGCGAGGCCCGAATATGGCGTCTGCGAGGCCGGCTTGACCACTGCGGTGCAGCCGGCGGCGAGCGCCGGGCCGAGCTTGCGGGCCAGCATCGAGGACGGGAAATTCCACGGCGTGATGGCGGCGATGACGCCGACCGGTTCCTTGGTCACCAGGATACGGCGATCCGCCCACGGCGACGGCACCACGTCGCCATAGGTGCGGCGGCCTTCCTCGGCGAACCACAATATATAGGCCGCGGCGGAGCCGATCTCGCCCTTCGATTCGAACAGCGACTTGCCCTGTTCGATGGTCAGCAGTTCGGCCAGCACGTCCTGATTGTCCATCATCGCGTCATGCAGCTTGCGCAGCAGCTTCGAGCGCTCGAGCGCGGTCGTCTTGCGCCAGGTCTTGAAAGCTTCCGCGGCGGCTTCGATGGNGCGCAGCAGCTTCGAGCGCTCGAGCGCGGTCGTCTTGCGCCAGGTCTTGAAAGCTTCCGCGGCGGCTTCGATGGCGCGGCGGGTCTCGGCTTTGCCCGACTTCGGCACGGTGCCGATCTTGAGACCGGTGGCCGGGTTGTTGACGTCGACCGTCTGGCCGCTGTCGGCCTGCACCCATTCGCCGTTGATGAGATTGGCCTGCCGCATGAAATGGCTGGTTTTCTGAAGCATGGTCTATCCTCCGTTCGGCGCGCTGACGGGCCGGTCTGTGAAATCTTCGGTGAGCGTGCGCCATGGACTGAAGCCGGCACGCCGGAGCCACTGCTCTTTACCGAGGGCAAGGCCCGCAAGCAATCGCAAGATGGCATATAGGGGTTGGACCAGCCAGAGGCGAGAGCAGGCCGGACATATGCCGTGCCGATCGCTGGCCGCACTATCTGACTATCGACATATCCTATCCGAAAACGTGGAGCACCACCGTCAGCCAGAAGGCGGTTGTAACAACCGCGCTCGCCGTGGCGATTGTCATCTGGTTCGACGCCAGCGCCTGGCCGGTGTTGAACTGCACGGCGATGAGATAGGAATTGATGCCGGATGGTAGCGCCGCCACCACCACCGCCACTTTGGCCGTCAATGGCGGCAGGCCAAGCAGCCAGACCAGACCGAGAACCAGAGCCGGCATCAGGAACAATTTCAGCACCGAAAGCGCCAGAGCCGGCCGGACATTGCCGGAGATACCGAAGCGGCGCAGGCTGAGGCCCATGGCGAACAGCGCCACTGGCCCGGCAGTGTCAGCCAGCGCATCGACCAGCCGCGTGGCAAGGTTCGGCAGCGGCGCGCCGGTTAGGCGCCATGCCAGCCCGGCCAGGATGCCGATGATCAGGGGATTGGTGAACAGTCTTCTCAGAAAGCTCTGGATGATGCGCAGCGGGTGTACGGGCTCGCTGCCACCGCGGCCAAATATCTCGAACATGATGATCGACGCCATCATCATGGTCGGCAGATGCACGGAAACGAGCAGCGACAGCACTTCGAATCCGCTGGACCCGAAAGATCGGAAGAGCGTCGTGTAGNGGCCAAATATCTCGAACATGATGATCGACGCCATCATCATGGTCGGCAGATGCACGGAAACGAGCAGCGACAGCACTTCGAATCCGCTGGACCCGAATACGCCGAGAACGAAGGGAATGCCCAGCAACACCACATTCGAGAAGGACGACGACACTCCACCGACGATACCTGTGCGTGCGTCCCGCCCGAAGATTCGCGTCGTCACCAGATGGCCGGCAGCCCATGTCATTGCAACCGCGGTGAAGTAAGCGCCCCACAGCGACCATGGCGCCACGCCATGGAAATCGGAATTCACCATCGTCCGAAACAGCAGCAGCGGCATCGCCACGTTGATGGCGAATTCGGAGATGCCGTCCCCGCTGGCCGGCTTTAGATAGCCGGTGAGCCCGGTGAGATAGCCGAGCGCGACGAGGCTGAAGACGAAAAGAACGGTTTCGGTGAGCGGCGACATTTTTCAGGGATAGGCGAGCCACGGCCGCGGCGCAATCGCGCCCGAATTTGATCATGCCCTAATTTGATCATGGCCAAATTTGATCATGGTCCATTGGCAGCGTTATAGAGGGCTTGGATCATCAGGGCGGATGCGAACGACAAATGACCTTTGTCGAAACCTCGAAGCTTAATCTTTTGCGGCGGGCATGGCTGACGGCTTTCATCGCCGCACTGCTTTGCCTTGCCGCGACCGCGCTTGCAGTTGCCGAGACAAAAAGCCTTAAGGGCGTGGCGCTGATCATCGGCCAGTCGAATTACCTGCACATCGCCGCCCTGCCCAACCCCGCCAACGACGCCCGCGACATGGCCAAGATGCTGACCGACCTTGGCTTCGACGCCCGCAGCGTCACCGACCGCGACGCCACCAAGCTGAAGCGCGACCTGGAGCGGTTCACCGAAGATGCCGACGGCGCCGATGTCGCCTTCATCTACTACTCCGGTCATGGCATCGAGGCCGGCGGCGAAAACTATCTGGTTCCGGTCGATGCCGACGTCCCGTCGCTGAAGGATGCCGGCACCAGCCTTGTGCCGATATCGGCCGTCATGGAGGCATTGAAAAAGACAGTGCCGGTGACGATCATGCTGCTCGACGCCTGCCGCACCAATCCATTCCCCGCCGATGCCATGGTCCGGCGCTCACCGACCGCTTCCGCCTCGCCCATCGGCGCCGGCGGCTTGGAGCCGGTGCGCGGCGCGAAGGCGCTCGGCAATGCGCCGGCGGCCGACGCGAGCCTGGGTACGGTGGTCGGCTTTGCCGCAGAACCGGGTCGTCCGGNCAGACGTGTGCTCTTCCGATCTAAACAGCGCCCTTGGGTCAATGAAAGCCTGCGCCGGCTGCTCTATTTCGGCGTCGCGCCAGCGGAGCCGACCGGCGACGACGGACTGATCACAGGCGAGAGGCGCCAGCTCCTGCTGACGATTTCCGACCTGCCCGACCCGAAACGGGCGCAGGTGGAACTGGCCTCGCTGCAGGAAGGCGTGCCGCTCGATGCGCTTTATGGCGTGCTGAAAGCGCTCGGCACGGAAAAGATCCCGGAAGATCCGACCGACCTGCAAAAGGTGCTCGACGCCCAGGCCGAGCGCCTGAGGAAGATGATGTCCGAGCGTGCAGCGCTTCGCACCGACGATCCGGAGATCAAACGGCTTGTCGGCTCCGCCGACAAGGCGATCGGCCAGGGCGCCATCGTGACGGCGCGTAAATTCCTCGACGATGCCGTCGGCCGGATCGAACAGACCAACGACGCGGTCGATGAAGCCGAGGATCTCGTCAAGCAGAAGCGTCTTGCCGATGCCGCGATCTATGCCAGGCGCGCCGATGCTTCGGGGCTGGTCTTCGATTACAAATCCGCTGCCGGCGACTATGCCAAGGCGTTTTCGCTGGCCGGAAAATGGGACGACAAGCTGCGCTGGAACTACAAGAACCAGGAAGCCGAGGCGCTCAACGCCTACGGCTACGCCACCGGCGACCTCGATGCGCTGCAGCACTCCATTGAGGCCTATCGCACCATCCTGAACTTCATCCCCAATGGCGAACAGAATCGCGACTGGGCCATCACCCGCAACAACATGGCGGTGGTCCTGCAGACCATCGGCGAGCGCGAGACGGAGACCGCGCGCCTTGAGGAGGCAGCCCGGATCTTTCGCGATTCGCTTGCCGTGTTCGAGCGCGAGAAGGACGATCTCAACTGGGCCGCAGCGCAGAACAATCTGGCCAATGTGCTGTTGAAGATCGGCGAACGCGAGAGCGACCCGAAACGCCTGAACGAGGCGGTGGTGGCGATGCGCGCCACACTCGAAAAACGCCCGCGCGACAAGGTCCCGCGCGACTGGGCCGCTTCGCAGAACAATCTCGGCCTGGCACTCTATGCGCTTTCCGAGCGCGAGGCCGCCGGCGAACATCTGACGCAAGCCGAGGCGGCCTACCGGCTGGCACTTGAGGAATACACACGCGAAAAGGCGCCGGTTGAATGGGCCATGGTCGAGAACAATCTCGGCAACACGCTGGTGTCGCTCGGCATTCAGCTCAACGACAAGGCGAAGATAAACGAGGCGGCCAACGCGTTCCGTGCCGCGCTTGAAGTGCGAACCCGTGAAACCTTCCCCGTCTCATGGGCGACCAGCAGGCTCAACCTCGGCAACGCGCTGAGCGGTGTCGCCCGTTTCGATATGGGCACCGGCGCGCTTGAAGAGGCCGCGGCCGCCTATGATGATGCACTGACGGTCTTTACCCGGCAGCGTTTCCCGATGGACTGGGCGTCGGCGCAGAACAATCTCGGTTCGATCTACCAGACGCTTGGCCAGCGCACCCGCGACGCGGCCAAGCTGGAGCAGTCGGCCGCGGCCTTCCGGGCGGCCCGGCAGGTCTATGTCAGACGGAAATTCCCTCTCGACTGGGCAATGAGCCACTACAATCTCGGCAACACGCTGCAGCTCCTCGGCGGCGTCACCGACAAGCCGGAACATTATGGTGAAGCCATTGCCGCCTACCGCGATGCGTTGCGCGAGTACAAGCGCGAGACGAACCCCCGCCAATGGGCGCTGGCCCAGGCCGGCCTCGGCTCGACGCTGCACTGGCTGAGCATGAGCAATGCCGACTCCAGGACGCTGCTTGAGTCCATAGCGGCCCGCCGAGCAGCCCTCGAAGTACTCACCGTCGACGCGGCACCAGTCGACTGGGCCAACGCCCAGAACGGCATCGGCATGAGCCTGCTCAACCTCGGCAATCTCGAACGCACCGGCAAATACCTCGGTGATGCCGAGGCCGCCTTCGCGGCCACGCTGAAGGTATTCACCAGGGAAAGCCTGCCCATGCAATGGGCCTTCGCGCAGAACAATCTCGGTGACGTCAGCTGGAACCGAGCCAGCTATGGCGGGGGCAAGGCCGAATATCAAAAGGCGATCGAATTCTTCGAGAACGCCAAGCAGGGCTTTACCGAAGCCGGCTACACAATCCCCATCCCGCTCACCGACCAGAAGATCGATCTGGTGAAGAAGCAGATGGCGAAGAAGTAGGTCTACGCATCCCGCCGACCGCGCCTTGTCTTTCGGCTGGCTTTACCGTCCCTATATGTCCCGTCACCGGAACCCATTGCCGGGAACCGGAGAAGGATAGCGGATGATTCGATTTGCCTTGGCGTTGTTCCTGTTTCTTATTCCCGGCGTGGCCCACGCCACGGATGCAGGCTGGGCGCTGCTGCGCGATGGCGGACATGTCGTGCTGCTGCGCCATGCCATGGTCACCGGCACCACCGACCCGGCCAATTTCGACATCGACAGTTGCGCCACCCAGATGAACCTGTCGGCCCGTGGCAAGCAACAGGCGAGCAAGATCGGCGCTCTGTTTGCCGCCCGTGCGGCACCGATCGAGCGCGTGTTGTCCAGCCGCTATTGCCGCTGCCTCGATACTGCCCGCATCGCCTTCGAGGCCGAGCCGGAGCTGTTTGCTCCGCTCGATCTCCTGAAGGGCGACGAGGCGCAGAAAGCCGCGCAGATCGCGGCGATCCTGAAAGAAATCCGCGCCTATTCCGGCTCCGACAATCTGGTCATGGTCACCCATCTGGAAGACATCGTGGCGCTGACCGGCATCTCGCCGCGCGAAGGCGAGGCCGTGGTCGTGGAGCCGCAGGGCGATAGCCTGCGCGTGCTCGGCCGCGTCACCTTCTGAGCTCCCTGCGCGCGATCGCTGACGTCGAAAGCGGTGTTGCCGAAATGCCACCGCCGCAAGAAGCCGCAAATCCGCCACGACAATGCCGCTTGCGACAACCCGTCGCAGGGGCTATAGGCGCGCTCCCGGTCACGAGAACCGAAGCGAGCACAACGGTTGGAGCTTTCGCCTCCGCCCGTGCAGGCGGCTTTGCCGCCCTGTATACGGCGCCGCTTTGGGGATTGGGATCGCGGATGTAGCTCAGCGGGAGAGCGCCGGATTTGGGTCCGGAGGTCGGGGGTTCAATTCCCTTCATCTGCACCACGGATAGCTCAGTTTGGTTAGAGCATCAGATTGTTAATCTGACTGTCGAAGGTTCGATTCCTTCTCCATTGGCCTGAAAAGCCATCCGAAAAACGGTCAGGGGACTGGAATGCGAAAGACTGAACGGATGGCCCAAGCCCTCGGGCGCGGATCATCCCAAGCGTCTTTCGCCATCGGCTCGCGGCCAGGCCCGCGGTGACGATCAAGGCGCAGTGTCGCCGGCAAAGGAAGCTCGGCCTCCGGCGCCCGCTTCGCTGCCCCGCGATCCGCTCCCGAAGGCCCGCCACGGATTGATGCCACCAGTCCCCGGATCATTCGTGCCCGGACGATGACGCAAGACGACGATGTGAAACGAGAAACGAAAGGAACGATCGACGCATGACTTGACGCCTCGCATGTGGCCATGCCCGACAGGAGTGAAACAATGACAATTCTCGACAAGGTTCTTGGACGCGAGCGCGTCCTCGTAAAGGAAAACGAACGTGCCCTCACCCTCCACAAGGGTGAGATCAAGACTGTCCTGCTGCCGGGCGAACATTGGCTCGCCAACCGGCGCGGCAGCCTTGAAGTGTCCCGGCACGATCTGAAGAACCCGGAATTCGTTTCGGCATACGAGAAGGCGTTGTTCGACAAGCTCCCGGATGTGGCCGCGCGTCATTTCACCGTCGTTCGCACCGGGCGCACGGATGTCGCCATCATCGAGCGTGACGGCAATCTGCACGCCGTTCTGGCGCCGGACCGCAAGCTCGTGCTGTGGACGGATGCCGGTCCGTGGAAGGTGACGCTGATCGACACATCGGTCGATCTCGCCATCGATGCGGCGGTCATGCGCCGGCTCGGCCAGGCCCGGAAGGCGGAATTGATGTCCGTCCACCCGGTCGTCGACGGTCAGGCCGGACTGCTGTTCATCGACGGTGTCCTGGTCAGGACGCTGACGGCGGGCGTGCATGGCTTCTGGAACGTCGGACGCATGGTGCAGATCAAGGTCGTCGACCTCAAGCGCCAGTCGCTCGACGTTGCCGGGCAGGAAGTGCTGACCAAGGATCGCGTGACGATCCGCGTCAACATCGCAGCCGAATACCGGGTCGTCGATCCTGTCAAGGCGGTGAGCATGGTGAAGGACTTCTCCGAAGCCCTTTACCGCGCCCTGCAGTACGCCTTCCGCAAGACCCTTGGCGCGCTGACACTCGATCAGATCCTTGAAAAGAAGGTGACGATCGACGAAGAAGCCGCTGGCAAGGTCCGCGCTGATATGGCCGAGATCGGGGTGGAGGTCAGCGATATCGCCCTCAAGGATGTCATCCTGCCGGGCGAGATGCGCGAGATCCTCAACCAGGTGGTGTCGGCCGAAAAGCAGGCCGAGGCCAACATCATCCGTCGCCGCGAGGAGACGAACGCGACGCGTTCCCTCCTCAACACGGCCAGGGTGATGGCGGAAAACCCGGTGATGCTGCGGTTGAAGGAGCTTGAGGCTCTGGAAACCATCGCCGGCAAGGTCGAGCGGCTGACCGTCCACAACGGAACGGGCGGGCTGCTGAACGATCTGGTCAAGCTCCGCGACAGCTGATGCATGTCGCCCAAAGTGGTTCCGGTTTGGGAAAACGGCATGCCTCGAAACAAAGGCTGACGTAGCGTCAACAAGAAGGGCCGCCGGGTAAACCGGCGGCCTTCTTGCGTTTTCCAGACACCCTACCCATCTGCGCCCGGCGTATCAGCCCTTTTCCTGCCGGGAAAAACCGATTAGACAGCGCCCAAACAAGATGCGGACAGATTCCGCCCGCAACCGAAGGAAAAGCCCTTGTCCACCACGTTCGACAAAGTCGCCAAGATCATTGCCGACACCAGCGAGATCGATATCGAAACCATCANCGAGGGCGAAGCGGTGGTGGTCGAGCCGCAGGGCGATGGCTTGCGCGTGCTCGGCCGCGTCACGTTCTGAGAAAGCCAGTGGTCAAGCTCCGTGAAAACTAAGCTGACGTGACGTCAACTGGAAGGGCCGCCGGCTTGTCGGGCGGCCCTTCTTGTCTTCACGGGAGGGCCATCCCATCTGCGCCCCGCGTATCAGCCCTTTTCCTGCCGGGAAAAACCGATTAGACAGCGCCCAAACCAGATGCGGACAGATTCCGCCCGCAACCGAAGGAAGAGCCCTTGTCCACCACGTTCGACAAAGTCGCCAAGATCATTGCCGACACCAGCGAGATCGATATCGAAACCATCACGCCCGAGAGCCACACGATCGACGATCTCGGCATCGACAGCCTCGATTTCCTCGACATCGTCTTCGCCATCGACAAGGAATTCGGCATCAAGGTGCCGCTGGAAAAATGGACCCAGGAAGTCAATGACGGCAAGGCTTCGACCGACGATTACTTCGTCATGAAGAACCTGTGCGCCAAGATCGACGCACTGGTTGCCGCCAAGACCGCCTGACTTCGGTTGAGCGCGTGATCTTGACGCGCCCTGCCGCCTGACCCACAAAGCCGCTCATGAGCAGCCCCCGCGACGTCGTCATCACTGGTATCGGCCTTGTCTCCTCGCTGGGGGAAGGTCCGGACGCCCATTGGCAGAAGCTCGCGCAGCCGGGCCTGGAACCGGTGCTCGAAGCGGCGCGCTTTGCACCCTATACCGTCCATCCATTGCCGGAGATCGACTGGAACCTGCAGATCGCCAAACGCGGCGATCAGCGCCAGATGGAAACCTGGCAGAGGCTCGGCACCTATGCCGCAGGCCTGGCGCTGGACGACGCCGGCATCAAAGGCAATGACGAACTCTGCACGACCATGGACATGGTCGTGGCCGCAGGCGGCGGCGAACGCGACGAGGCAGTCGATGCCGCCATTCTCGCCGCTTCGGAAAACCGCAACGACCGCGATGTGCTGCTCAACGAGAAATTGACCACCGAATTGCGGCCGACATTGTTCCTGGCCCAGCTTTCCAATCTGCTCGCCGGCAACATCTCCATCGTCCACAAGGTGACGGGCTCATCCAGAACCTTCATGGGCGAGGAAGGTGCCGGTGTCGCCGCCGTCGAGACAGCAGCCGCGCGCATCCGCTCCGGCCAGTCGACGCACATCCTGGTTGGCGGCGCCTTCCAGACCGAACATTCCGACATGCTGCTCGGCTATGAACTCGCCGGCTATTTGCATCGCGGCCCGTGGAGGCCGGTCTGGCAAAGACAGGGGGCTGAGGGCGGCGGCGTCGTGACTGGATCCGGCGGTGCCTTCCTGGTGCTGGAGCAGCGCGAACACGCGATGAGCCGCGGCCGCAAGATCTATGCCGAGCTTGGGCCGGTCGTCTCCGGCCGCGCCAGGCGCCCACGGGGAGAACTCGACGCCGAGATCGCCGCACTGCTCAAGCAGGCTGCAATGCCGAACGGCAAATTGCTGGCCCTGTCGGGCGCGTCGGGCGCCCATACGGCAACCATCGCCGAGAAAGCCGCGCTCGACGCCAATCCGGCGATTGCCGCGCGCGGTTTCTCGACGCTGACCGGACACATGAAGGAAGCACAGTTTCCCTTCGCTGTGGCACTGGCGGCGCTGGCCGTCGATCGCAAGGCCGCCTACCCTGTTTTTGATGCCGCAGCCGAGAAGCCGTTCGAAGGGGTTCCCGCAACCGTCCTTGCAACGGCGATCGGCTATCACCAATTCGAGGGCATGGCGCTCGTCAACGCCGCCTGAGGCGGTGGTCCACGATCCATGCCGCAACGATAGACGATCGAGGGCTACCGCATGGCCAATTTGAACGATCATATGGGCAGGCCGATCGTTGCCGTCACCGGCATCGGCGTGGTGACCTCGCTTGGCGTCGGCAAGGCCGATAATTGGGCGGCGCTGACCTCGGGCAAGTCGGGCATCCACCCGATTACCCGTTTTCCGGTCGATCATCTCAACACCCGCATCTCCGGCATGGTCGACTTCCTGCCATCGAGCTCGAAGGGCTCCAGCCACCTCACCTATGAACTGGCGGAAACCGCCGCGCGTGAGGCCGTGGCCGAATCCGGCCTCGATTCCGGTGATTTCGGTGGTCCTCTCTTCCTCGCTTCACCGCCGGTCGAACTCGACTGGCACGACCGCTTCGCGCTCTACAATTCCAACAAACTGGACTCCGGCGGCGAACGGCTGCTGCGGGTGGCGCGCGGATTGAAGGAACTAGACATTTTCGAGACCACGCAGTTCGGCTCGATCGCCGACCGGCTTGCCGACCGTTTCGGCACACGCGGGCTGCCGATCACGCTGTCGACCGCTTGCGCTTCCGGCGCCACCGCCATCCAGCTCGGTGTCGAGGCGATCCGCCGCGGCGAATGCGACCGGGCGCTGTCGATCGGCGCCGACGGTTCGGCAACCGCCGAGGCGCTGATCCGCTTCTCGCTGCTGTCGGCGCTGTCGACCCACAACGACATTCCCGAAAAGGCGTCAAAACCCTTCTCCAAGGAGCGCGACGGCTTTGTGCTGGCCGAGGGCTCCGGCGCTCTCGTGCTGGAATCGCTGGAAGCCGCGATGGCGCGCGGCGCCACGATTCTTGGCATCCTGCGCGGCTGCGGCGAAAAGGCGGACGATTTCCACCGCACCCGCTCGAAGCCGGACGCTTCGCCGGCGATCGCGGCGGTCCGTGCTGTGCTTGCCGATGCCGGCTTGAGCGAAGACGAGATCGACTACGTGAACGCTCACGGCACTTCGACGCCCGAAAACGACAAGATGGAGCATCTGTCGCTGTCGACCGTGTTCGGCGAGCGGATCGGCTCGATGCCGGTTTCGTCGAACAAATCGATGATCGGCCACACGCTGTCGGCGGCGGGCGCCGTCGAGGCGGCGTTCTCGCTGATGACGATGCGCGAAAGCGTCATTCCGCCGACCATCAACTATGACAATCCCGACCCCGCGATCGTGCTCGACGTGGTGCCGAACAAGAAGCGCAATGCCGAGGTTCGCACCGTTCTGTCGAACTCCTTCGGCTTCGGCGGCCAGAACACTTGCCTTGTCATGGCGCGGGAACCGGTCTAAGCGACCTTTTTCAGCCAGACCGAAACCGACAGGCCCAATGCGCGCATTGCAACTTATCGAGGACCGCCGTCTTGAAACGGTGGACCTGCCGCCCCCCTCACCGCCGGCACTTGGCGAAGTCACGCTGCGCATCAAGGCGGTGGCGCTGAACCATATCGACGTCTGGGGCTGGCGCGGCATGGCCTTCGCCAAGCGCAAGCTGCCTCTGGTCGTCGGCGCCGAAGCCTCCGGCGAGGTCGAGGCGGTAGGCCCCGGCGTTTCCAGCCTGCTGCCCGGACAATTGGTATCGATCTACGGCGCGCGCACCTGCGGCCTCTGCCGAGCCTGCCGCGAAGGCCACGACAACCTCTGTGAACATGTTTCGGGTGTGCACGGTTTCCATCTCGACGGTTTCGCGCAAGAGAAGATCAACCTGCCGGCTCGCCTGCTGGTCCCTGCCCCGCCCGGCGTGACCGACATCGGCGCGGCGGTCGCGCCCGTCACCTTCGGCACGGTCGAGCACATGCTATTCGACAACGCCAGGCTACAGCCCGGCGAGACGATCCTTATCCATGCCGGCGGATCCGGCATCGGCTCGGCGGCCATCCAGCTGGCCAGGCGGATGGGCTGCACCATCATCACCACGGTCGGCTCCAACGACAAGATCGACAAGGCCAAGGCGCTCGGCGCCGACCATGTCATCAACTACCGCGACGACCGTTTCGAGGGCGTCGTGCGCAAGCTGACCAAGAAGAAGGGCGTCGATGTCGTCTTCGAACATGTCGGCGCCGACACTTTTGCCGCCTCGATGTTGTGCCTGAAGCGTGGCGGCCGCCTGGTGACCTGCGGTTCGACTTCCGGCGTGTCGACGCAGATCAACCTCATGCAGCTGTTCCAGCAGCAATTGAAACTGCTTGGCTCCTTTGGCTGCCGCATGGAGAACATGGCAGACGCCATGCAGAAAATGGCGGCGGGACAGGTCGCACCTGTCATCGATACCGAAGTCGACTTCGACGGTATAGATGCCGCGCTGAAGCGCATGGAAGGCCGCGACGTGTTCGGCAAGATCATCCTGCGCGTCGGCTAGAGCCTTGACCTCTGTGTTCAAGAAGTTCCGCCGGGATCTAAAATTTCGTTACGGCAGGCAACTGCGCCAGCTCAATTACTGGCTGGTGGCGCGGGCGGCGATGATGATCATCTCGGTCCTGCGTCTGCTGCCGGCCGACAGTGCGCTGAATTTCGCCGACCGCGTCGCACGCCTGGTCGGCCCCCGGGTGGGACGCCATCAGGTTGCCGTCGACAATCTGCGCAAGGCCTATCCGAAAAAGAACGAGGCCGAAATCCAGGAGATCGCCTCCGACATGTGGGGCAACATGGCCCGTCTTGCCGCGGAATACATCTTTCTCGACGCCCTCTTCGACTATGACCCCACGGCCAGCAAGCCCGGCCGCATCGAGGTCAAGGGAGCGGACCACTTCCTCGAAATCGCTGCCGAACAGAAGCCGCATATCGTCTTTACCGGCCATCTCGGCAATTTCGAATTGCTGCCTGTCGCGGCGGCGACCTTCGGCATGAACATCACGGCGCTGTTTCGGCCGCCCAACAATCCTTATCTTGCCGACTACATCCTCTCGACGCGCCGCTCGACCATGGGCTCGTTGCTGCCATCGATGGCCGGTGCCTCATTCGCCTTGGCCGGGGTCCTGGAGAACGGCGGCAACATCGGCATCCTTGTCGACCAGAAATTCTCCAATGGACTGGATACGACGTTCTTCGGCCGTCCGTGCCAGAGCAATCGGGTGCTGGCCACCCTTGCCCGTCACTATGACTGCGACGTCTATCCGGCGCGCTGCATCAGGCTGCCAGGCAACCGCTTCCGGCTCGAAATCGAGGACAAGCTGACATTGCCGCGCACCGCTGACGGCAGCGTCGATGTCCACGCCACCACCCAGCGTCTCAACGATGTCGTCGAACGCTGGGTGCGAGAAGATCCCGGCCAGTGGATGTGGTTCCACAAAAGGTGGGAGATCAGCGGCGGGCGTCGAAAGCGGCCCTCGCAGGCAAAAGCGGTCCCAAACGCTTAAACAGAACTGCTGGCGAGGGTGTTAGCCCTGCGCCAGCCGACAACAGCGAACCTGAATCTCTTCAGTTCGTCACGACAATCCGCGTATTGCCGAAGCCGGCTTGCCGAACCATCGCATAGAAGGCGGCGGCGTTGGTCGGGTGCAAGCGCACACAGCCATGCGATGCCGGGCGCCCGAGCTGCCTCACCGCGCCGGTGCCGTGAATGGCATAGCCGCCGCGGAAGAACACGGAATGAGGCATCGGCGACATGTCGTATTTGCGCGAATACCACATCCGCGCCGTCCGTTGCGGCCGATAGCTGCCGCGCGGGGTAATGTAGCCTTTGCGCGCGGTGGAGACGCTCCACCGGTAAACCGACGCACCATATCTGACGGTCATCGTCTGCGACGACACGTCAATATTTGCAACGAGGCTGGCTGCCCAGCCCTGCCCCGAAGCACCGAACAGCATCGCAACAAACACGGCTGCCATGAGAACTGTCTTTTTCATGCGATCAAACCCCTTTGATTGCCCCTAACCTGTCTGCCCTCAAATTGTCTTTCATCTTTTTAATGGCAGATGAACGGGCTAACACACACACCTTGACCAATTCGCCAATCCAAAGCAGCGAATTTGAACGATTTCCCGCAATAGTTGCCGCAACGACACGCCGCCCAGGCTCGATCACCAACGGGCTTGCAAAACCGCTGAGATCGCTGCTCAACTCTGGGTATGAACGAGCGACTCCTCCGGGCAATCGATGACAGGCGCGACGATGTCGTCGCGCTGACCACTGAGCTGATCCGTTTTCCGACCATCAATCCACCCGGCGAGGCCTATCGGCCATGCGCCGAATATCTCGGCGCGCGGCTGAAGAAGAGCGGTTTCGAGACCGAATTCATCCGCGCAGAAGGCACGCCCGGCGACACCGACCGCTACCCGCGCGTCAATGTCGTTGCCCGTTTCGACGGAAGATCGTCAGGCGCCTGCGTCCACTTCAACTCACACATCGACGTGGTCGAAGCTGGCGACGGCTGGACCGTCGATCCTTTTGCCGGCATCGTCAAAGACGGCAAGGTCTACGGCCGCGGCGCCTGCGACATGAAGGGCGGTCTTGCCGCCTCGATCGTCGCAGCCGAAGCCTTCCTGGAAGTCTTCCCCGATTTTCCCGGCGCCATCGAAATATCCGGCACGGTCGACGAGGAGTCCGGTGGTTTCGGCGGCGTCGCCCATTTGGCCAGGCTCGGCTATTTCTCGAAGCCCAGGGTCGACCATGTCATCATTCCCGAGCCGCTGAACAAGGACCGCATCTGTCTCGGTCATCGCGGTGTCTGGTGGGCGGAGATCGAGACCAAGGGCGAGATCGCGCACGGCTCGATGCCGTTTCTCGGCGACAATGCCGTACGTCACATGGGCGCCGTGCTGAGGGCTTTCGAGGACGAGCTGTTCCCCGCACTCGACCGCAAGATGACGCGCATGCCGGTCGTGCCCGAAGGGGCAAAACGCTCGACCATGAACATCAATTCGATCCATGGCGGCCAGACCGAGGACTTCCGGCCCGGCCTGCCGTCGCCCAACGTGCCCGACTCCTGCCGGCTGACCATCGACCGCCGTTTCCTGCTGGAGGAAGATCTCGACACCGTCAAAGGCGAAGTGACCGGTATTCTCGACCGGCTAAAGCGCGAGCGGACAAAATTCGACTACGAAATCCGCGACCTGATGGAAGTGCTGCCGCTGATGACCGAGCGCGACGCCCCGGTGGTCAAGGCGGTTGCGCAAGGCATAATGGCGATCTTCGACCGCGAACCCGACTACGTCATTTCGCCCGGCACCTACGACCAGAAGCACATAGCCCGCATCGGCCATATCTATGATTGCATTGCCTATGGGCCGGGCATTCTCGACCTCGCCCATCGGCCGGACGAATGGGTCGGCATATCGGACATGGTAGAATCGGCCAAGGTGATGGCAATAGGGCTCAACGTGCTGCTGCGCGGCACAGCCACGGAATAAGGTGCGCACCGCGACAAGCTTCGACCTGCCGATGCGGTCGCCAGGACAAAAAGATTCCCGGCCACGCCAATGGGCAGAACGAAACGCAATTTACTCCGTGGCGAAATCACGCTTCTATCGCCCGGGTTCGAGCACGTGTCTGAACGCATGGGGAGTTGCACGATGAAACTGTGGAAAACCATTCTGGCGGCCGCGGTGCTGTCGCTGGCCGCCGGCACCTCTGCGTTTGCCGCGCGAACCGACCTGGTCATCGGCATCGCGCTCGAACCCCCGCATCTCGATCCGACCGCCGGGGCGGCCGCGGCGATCGACGAGGTTCTCTACGCCAATGTGTTCGAAGGCCTGACGCGCATCGGGCCGAATGGCGAGGTGCTGCCGGATCTGGCCGAAAGCTGGACCATTTCCGATGATGGAAAGGTCTACACCTTCAAGCTGCACACCGGCGTGAAATTCCATGACGGCACAGACTTCGACGCCAGCGACGTGAAATTCTCGCTCGATCGAGCCCGCGCCGAAAATTCCGTCAACGCACAAAAGGGCCTGTTCGCCGCCATCGACAAAGTCGACGTGGTCGACCCGGCAACCGTCAAGGTCACGCTGAAAAACCCGCAGGGCTCGTTCCTCTACAATATGGGCTGGGGCGACGCGGTAATCGTGGCGCCGGAATCTGCCGATACCAACAAGGAGAAACCGATCGGCACCGGCCCGTTCAAGTTCCAGAGCTGGGCCAAGGGATCGTCGATCACCTTGGTCAAATCGGATAACTACTGGGGTACGCCGGCGTCCCTCGACAAGGCCGAGTTCCGCATCGTGCCGGATGCAGCCGCCTATGTGCCGGCGCTGCTCTCGGGCGACATCCAGGCTTTCCCGTTCTTCGATGCCGACAGCGTCGCCCAGGTCAAGGACGACCCGCGCTTCAAGGTTGTGATCGGCGCGACCGAGGGTGAGACCATCCTGTCGATCAACAACAAGAAGCCGCCTTTCGACAAGCTGCAGGTAAGACAGGCGATCTCCTACGCGCTCGACCGCAAGGCGATCATCGACGGCGCCTCGGCCGGCCTCGGGCAGCCGATCGGCTCGCATATGTCGCCGGCCAACAAGGACTATGTCGACCTCACCGGCCGCTACCCGCATGATGTCGCCAAGGCCAAGGAACTGCTGAAGGAGGCAGGCCTCGAGAACGGCTTCAAGGCGACGCTGAAACTGCCGCCGCCCGCCTATGCGCGGCTCGGCGGCGAGATCATCGCCTCACAACTTCGCGACGTCGGCATCGATCTGGAAATCATCCCGGTCGAATGGGCACAGTGGCTGGATCAGGTGTTCACCAAGAAGGATTACGACCTGACCATCGTCTCCCACACCGAGCCCAACGACATCGATATCTATTCGCGCAAGGACTATTATTTCAACTACGACAACCCGGCCTTCGACAAGGTGATTGCCGACCTCGGTGTCACCTCCGACGAAGCCAAGCGCAAGGAATTGCTGGGGCAAGCGCAGAAGATCCTGGCCGACGACGCCGTGGTCGGCTTCCTCTACGAATTGCCGAAGGTCGGAGTCTGGGACGCCAAGCTGCAAGGGCTGTGGGAAAACGCGCCGATCCAGGCCAATGATTTGACCAAGGTGAAGTGGTCGGATTGAAGACTCAGGCTGCCTGGCGGAACTTGCGCTCCGTCACACCCCCCTCTGCCCTGCCGGGCATCTCCCCCGCAAGGGGGGAGATCGGCAGTTTGGCCGATGGTGCACCCTTTGCAACCTTCTTGGTCTGCGCACCGTCAACGATTGGCGAAAGCCTCGATGAGAGCACAATCTCCCCCCTTGCGGGGGAGATGTCCGGCAGGACAGAGGGGGTGTGCGGGAACGCAACCTTTGCCCGGTGGACAAAATAACAGTGCCTCCGCTTCCATGACCGCCTATCTCCTAAAACGCATCGCCGTCGCCATCGCCACGCTGCTGCTGGCTTCCATGGTGGTGTTCGCCGTGCTGGAGATCCTGCCCGGCGATCCGGCACGGCTGATGCTGGGCATGAACGCAAGCGCCGACCAGATCGAACTTCTCCGCAACCAGATGGGCCTCAACGCGCCACTGGCCTTGCGCTATCTGCACTGGGCCGGCGGCCTGCTCAGCCTCGATTTCGGCCGTTCCTACACCTATTCGGTGCCGGTCATCGACCTGGTGAGCGAGCGGCTTGCCGTCTCGCTGCCGCTGGCGCTGATTGCACTTGCGCTCTCCACCATCATCGCGATTCCCGTTGGCCTGTTTTCCGCCAGCCGGCGTGGACGCGCCGGTGATACGATTTCGATGGGTGCCGCACAGCTTGGCGTCGCCGTGCCCAATTTCTGGTTCGCGCTGATGCTGATCTATGTGTTCGCCGTCTGGCTGCGGCTGGTCCCGGCCGGTGGGTTTCCCGGCTGGAGTGCCGGCGTCTGGCCAGCCCTGAAATCGCTGCTGCTGCCGGCGGTCGCACTTGCCTTGCCGCAAGCCGCGATCCTGGCGCGCGTCACCCGCTCGGCGCTGATCGAGGTGCTGAGCGAAGACTACATCCGCACCGCCCGCGCCAAGGGCCTGCCCTATCGCGCAGTCTTGTGGCGGCATGCACTGCGCAACGCCATGATCCCGGTCCTGACCATTCTGGGCCTGCAATTCGCCTTCCTGCTTGCCGGCACCATCATCATCGAGAATGTTTTCTATCTGCCCGGCCTCGGCCGGCTGGTATTCCAGGCGATCACCCAGCGCGATCTGATCGTCGTCGAAAGCGTCGTCATGCTGCTGGTCGCCGCCGTCATCGCCGTCAACCTTCTCGTCGATCTTTCCTATGCGGTTGTCGATCCGCGCCTGAGAAGCCGGCAATGACACTGCACATCGACATCCCAGAGGAGACGTTCGGCAGCATCCTGGCCAAGGCATTCAGGAACACCGCCTTCGTGGCCGGTTTCGTCATCACCCTGCTGATCCTGGCAATGGCAATCGTCTCCTATGCGTGGACGCCCTACGACGTCACCAAACTGGTGATATCGGACAAGACGCAAGCCCCCTCTCTGACGCACTGGTTCGGCACCGATCATTTCGGCCGCGACATCCTGTCGATGGTCATGGTCGGCGCCCGCAATTCGATTGCCGTGGCGCTGGTCGCGGTTGGCATCGGCATGGGGGTCGGCGTGCCGCTCGGCGCCTTTGCCGCGGCACGCGGCGGCCTCGTCGACGAGGCACTGATGCGGCTGAACGATCTCGTCTTCGCCTTCCCGGCTTTGCTGTCGGCGATCATGATCACCGCCATCTTCGGGCCGGGCGCGATCAACGCCATCATCGCCATCGGCATCTTCAACATTCCGGTCTTTGCCCGTGTCGCCCGCGCCGGCGCGCTGGCGATCTGGCCGCGCGAGTTCATTCTGGCCGCGCGCGCCGCCGGCAAGAGCAGCACGCAGATCACAATCGAACATGTGCTGCCCAACATCGCCACGCTGCTCCTGGTGCAGGGCACCATCCAGTTCGCGCTGGGCATCCTGGCCGAGGCCGGGCTTTCCTATCTGGGCCTGGGTGCCCAGCCGCCGATGCCGAGCTGGGGCCGCATGCTGTTCGACGCGCAGACCCGCATGGTGGTGGCGCCATGGATGGCGATCTTTCCGGGCATGGCGATCGTCGTCGCCGTGCTGGGACTGAACCTGCTGGGCGACGGCATTGCCGACATCCTCGATCCGAAATCGCGGCGGCAGCGATGAGCCTGCTCGACATTGAGAACCTGTCGCTGACTATCGGCGACACGCAGATCCTCAGGGGTATGGAGCTTTCCGTCGCGCCCGGTGAGGTAATGGGGCTGGTCGGCGAATCCGGTTCGGGCAAATCGATGACCGCGCTGACGGTGATGCAGCTTCTGCCCCATGCCGCGCGCGCCACCGGACGCGTCACATTCGACGGTATCGACATCCTGGCAGCAACCGAGGACCAGATGTGTGCGCTGCGCGGCGACGACATCGGCATGGTGTTTCAGGAGCCGATGACCGCGCTTAACCCGGTCAAGACCATCGGCGAACAAGTCGCCGAAGGCATCCGCTGGCACACCAAGGCCAACCGCGCCGAAGCCGAAGACCGGGCGCGAAAGATGCTCGACCGCGTCGGCTTGCCCGAGGCGAAATTCCCGATGGCGCGCTTTCCGCACGAACTGTCCGGCGGCCAGCGCCAGCGCGTCGTCATCGCCATCGCCTGCGCGCTGAAGCCGAAGCTGCTGATCGCCGACGAACCGACGACGGCGCTCGACGTGGTGCTGCAGGCACAGATCCTCGACCTGTTGCGCGACCTCGTCGCCGAAAGCCGCATGGGCCTGCTCCTGATCTCGCATGACCTCGCCGTGGTGACCGAGATGGCCGACCGCATCACCATCCTGCGCCATGGCGAGGTGATGGAGGCCGGCGACACGGCGCGCACGCTGTCCGAACAGACCCACCCCTACACGCGCCAGCTGGCGCAGGCCTCGATGCATGTGCCGGCGCGCGCCAGGCCGCATGACATCGAGACGGGCCAACCTTTGCTTCAGGTCGAAAGCGTGACCCGCGACTATCCCGGCCGACGCACCTCATTGTTCAAACGCGCGCCTGGTATCCGAGCCGTCGACGATGTCTCCCTGTCGATGGCGCCGGGTCAGTCAGTGGCGCTGGTCGGCCGCTCCGGTTGCGGCAAGTCAACGCTCGCCCGCATGATCCTGGCGCTGGACCAGCCAAGCTCGGGCACGATCCGGTTCCGAGGCGAGACCGTCACCGGCAAGAGCGAAGCCGAGCTGAAGCCGGCGCGACGTAACATGCAGGTCGTCTTCCAGGATCCCTACGGTTCCTTCGACCCGCGCCAGAAAGTCGAAAAACTGATCGCCGAACCCCTGCATGTGCTGGAGAAAAAGCCGACGCGCGCCGAACGCCGCGAGATGGTGGCGCATGCGCTGCACGAAGTCGGTCTCGGCATCAGCGACATGGACAAATACCCGCACGAATTTTCCGGCGGCCAGCGCCAGCGCCTGTCGATCGCCCGCGCCATCATCACCCGCCCCAAGCTGGTCGTCGCCGACGAGCCGGTCTCGGCGCTCGATGTCTCGATCCGCGCCCAGATCCTCGATCTGTTCGCCGAACTCAACCAGAAGCTCGGCATCGCCTACCTCTTCATCACCCACGACCTGACCGTCGCGCGCGCCATCACGGACGAGGTGCTGGTCATGCATGACGGCAAGGTTGTCGAGCGCGGCAAGACGAGCGAGGTGCTCGACCACCCGCAATCCGAGGCTGCCAAGGCGCTTGTCACCGCCGCCCCTGACTTGCACCGGGCAATCGCGAAGCGGCTGCGAGAGCAAGGCTGATCAGGAGAGAAGGCGGCCCAATCACTCCTGCGGCTTCACCACATCGACCGGGCTGATATCGAGCAGGTCGAGCGTGCGGCGCAGCAGGCGTATCTCGCTCTCGGCCAGTTGCGAATTCGCCTTGGCAATCTCCGCCATATGTTTGGCCAATTGCCGGCGCCGCTCGACATCGAGGTCGCGGAACAGTGCGATCGCCTGCGAACCATTGGTCTCGTAGCCGAACTCGTTGAGATATTCGATGACGCTGTCGATACTGCTTTCCGCAATGCCGAAGGCGTCCTTGCAGATGCGCCGGAAGGCAACCATCTCGCTCTCGCTGACAGACCCGTCGGCCAGGATCATGCGAAACAACATCAGCAGTTCCGCCGACAGGACCGGATCGTCCGCCACCTTGCGCACACCCGGGTCGCCGTCGAATATTTGACGTATCTGGTCCAGCAATGCGAATGCCATCAGGAGCCTCTTTCCGGGTTAACCACACAAATACAAATCCAAGCGCGATGCGCTTGGATAGAGGTAGCGCGGAATCGACCTTGCGCAAACAGGGTGGCCGTGGTCGAACGCCCGATATTTCAGCCGGCCGGATACCCCCATACATCAGATGATCGACCTTAGCATCCAGACCGTCGCCATGCTCGCCTTCGCCGCCTTTGCCGCGGGTTTTGTCGATTCGATCGCCGGCGGTGGCGGGCTGATCACGGTGCCGGCGCTGCTGCTTGCCGGCTTCACACCGGTCCAGGCGCTCGCCACCAACAAACTGCAAGGCATGTTCGGCTCGGGCTCGGCGACCATCCACTACGCATCGAAGGGTCATGTCGATCTGCGCCGGCAATTGCCGTCGGCGCTTCTGGCCCTTGTCGGAAGCGCCATCGGCGCCTTGCTGGCAACGATCGTGCCGGGTGACATTCTGCGTGCTGCCCTGCCTATCGTGCTGATCGCCATCGCGCTCTACTTCGCGTTTAAGCCCAACATGAACGACATCGACCGCGCCGAGCGGCTGTCGCCCTTCCTGTTCGGACTGATCCTTGTGCCCGCCATCGGCTTCTACGATGGCCTGTTTGGACCGGGCGCAGGCTCCTTCTACATGCTGGCCTTCGTGGCGCTCGCCGGCTATGGCGTGCTCAAGGCGACGGCGCATACCAAGCTGCTCAACTTCGCCTCCAACATCGGCGGCTTCATCGTCTTCGCGGCCTTCGGCGTCGTCTACTGGAAGATCGGCCTGATGATGGGCGTTGCCCAGTTCCTCGGCGCCCGCGTCGGCGCCAGCCTGGCCATGCGCATCGGCGCGAAACTGATCAAGCCGCTGCTGGTAATCGTGTGCCTGGCGCTTGCTGTGAAGCTGCTGGCCGACCCGGCGAACCCACTGCGCGCCTTGATTGGTGTGTGATCACGCGCCCTGATAGAATGCCGCTGTTCGAATCATGTTGGAGAGGCAGACATGAATCTTAGCGCACCTACCCAGATCGTTTTTATCATCTCCGTTGTTATCGCCATCATCGGCGTCCTCGCCGCGCTTGGCGTTCTTGCATTCATTCCACTCGCATCGGTGTGGATCGTACTTATTGCTTTCATCGTGCTTGCCGGCGGCTGCTTGATGCGCGGCGCCTGACCATTTCCCTTGAAGTGGGGACGAGGAGCGCCCGGCCAAAAGCCGGGCGCTTTTGATTCCGGCCTCGAGTCTGCTAGATTTGACTTGGCGCAAGGATGGCCAATGCCCGTCGATATGCAACCCCAGCAAGAGCAGGACCGATCCGTCGCCGGGCGGTTCGAGATGCGCCGGCGCCTGCCCGACCCTCGACTTGAGGGCATTGTGTCAGACATTTGCGGCTATCGCGAAATGGCGCCCGGCCATATGCGCAACGTCGAATACGCGTCGCTCACCGTACCGCTGGTCATCAGCTTCGCCGAACCCTTCGCCATCGGCCTCGGCAAGGCGCCCGGCGACAATGACCGCTTCGCCAGTTTCGCCGCCGGTCTCTATGCCGGACCGGTGGTGATCGAATCCTTCGGCGGCGCCTGCTGCGTCCAGGTCAACTTCACGCCGCTTGGCGCACGCCGTTTCTTCCGCCTGCCGATGAGCGAGCTGGCTGACAGCATGGTCGCCCTCGACGACGTGCTTGGCGCGCAAGGCATGGCGCTGCGTGAACGGCTTGGCAACGCGCCGGACTGGGCCACGCGTTTCGACGTGGCCGAAGCCTTCGTCACCGCCCGTCTCGAGAACGCCGCGGAAACGCCGCTCGAAATCGCCTGGGCCTATGACCGCATCATCACATCCGGCGGCCGGACCCGCATTGCATCGATCGCCGAAAGACTGGGCTGGAGCCGCAAACATCTCGCCGGCAGTTTTTCCAACGCCATCGGCATCGGCCCCAAGACGCTGTCGCGCATCGTCCGCTTCAACCGGGCGCTCGGCCTGTCGAGACAGCCGGCAGCCGACTGGGCGGATATCGCCGCCGATTGCGGCTATGCCGACCAGGCGCATCTGGTGCGCGAGTTTCGCGACCTCGCCGGCGAAACGCCGACCGCGCTCTCTGTCAGGTAACATTTCTTCAAGACGCCGGAACGGCCTTTGAGCAGGGTGGGTTGTCGACCAACCCAAATGAAGGAGGTTCCCATGCCAACCACCACTGAAACGCCCCGCCTCTATCCCGCTTTGCGCTACAAGAACGCGGCAAGAATGATCGACTGGCTGGGCGAAGCTTTCGGCTTCAGCGTCCGGGCCCGCTATGGCGAAGGCGATGTCGTGCACCATGCCGAACTGGTCTTCGGCTCCTCAATGATCATGCTGGGCACGGTGCGCGACGACGACTACGGCAAGATGGTCGGCGAGCCCGGCTCAGGCGGCGGCAAGTCGATCTACATTGCAGTCGATGATGCCGATGCCGCCTATGCCAAGGCCAAGAAGGCCGGCGCCACAATCATCCAGGAATTGACCAACCGCGACTATGGCAGCCGCGAGTTCATCTGCCGCGACCCGGAAGGCAATGTCTGGTCGTTTGGCACCTACTGGCCGAAGGCTGGCGAGAAGGCCTGAGTTATTGCGCTGCTGGCTGGGGATTGACCGAGGCGTCCTCAACTTCGTCATCCTAGGGCGAAGCAGGAGCGAAGCTCCGTCGCGGAGACCCTAGGATCCATGCCGCGACCTCAGTCGTAGAGTGCAGCGGTGCAGAATTCTGCACCGAAGCAACGCTTCGAAGTTGCGGCATGGATCCTCGGGTCTGCGCCGCGTCGCTACGCTCCTTGCTCCGCCCGTGGATGACGACGTGATCGGCGTTTATCGCTAATTGCCAAGGTGGTTCGCCAACGGGGATCTATCGAGCCAACCCAAAAATCGCGTCACAGTCGAGATTAGTCTCCAGCTCGGCCGCGATCTCGTCCAGCGCTTTCTCGACCTCGGCGCGATAATCGACGCCGCCGCCGCTGACGCCAAGGCTCGCAAGGTAGGCAGCGCGAAAGCCATCGGCGCCAAACAGGCCATGCATATAAGTACCCAACACCTTGCCGTCGGCCGACACCGCCCCATCCTCGATGCCATTGATGATTGCCGACGGCCGCAGCGTATCCGGTCCGGTGGTGCGGCCGAGATGGATTTCGTAGCCTTCGAGCGGCAGGTCGAATTGCACCGAACGGGCGCTGATATTGCGCACCGTCTTTTCCGGTTCCATCACCGTTTCGACGTCGAGCAGGCCTAGCCCTTCGGCTTCGGTGACGCTGCCCTCGACGCCGTCGGGATCGCGGACAGCACGGCCGAGCATCTGGAAACCACCGCAAATGCCGACGACATGGCCGCCGCGCTTGCGATGGGCCAGCAAGTCGCGATCCCAGCCGTTCTCGCGGAATTTCAGGAGATCGCCGATGGTCGACTTGGAGCCCGGAATGACCACCAGTCCGGCATCGGCCGGCAGCGGCCTTCCCGGCGGCACGAACACCACCTCGACCTGCGGTTCGGCCTTGAGCGGGTCGAGATCGTCGAAATTGGCGATGCGGCCAAGCATCGGCACCGCCACCTTCAGCGCGCGCGCTTCGCCGGATGCCAGCCGTTCCAGCACCACCGAATCTTCCGAAGGCAGGCGTGCCGCCGCCTTCAGCCACGGCACGACACCGAAACAGCGCCATCCCGTGAATGTCTCGATCGACTTCAGACCGTCGTCGAACAGCGAAACGTCGCCGCGAAACTTGTTGATGAGGTAGCCGACGATCATGCGCCGGTCCTCTTCCGGCAGGATCAGATGCGTGCCGACGACCGAAGCGATGACGCCGCCGCGATCGATGTCGCCGACCAGCACCACGGGCACGTCGGCGCGCGTGGCAAAGCCCATATTGGCGATGTCGCGGCTGCGCAGGTTGATCTCGGCCGGCGAACCGGCGCCCTCTACGATGACCAGATCGGCGCCCTCGCCGACCTTGCCCCAGGAGTCCAGCACGGCATCCATCAGCCGGCCCTTCATCGCCTGGTAGTCGCGCGCCCGCGCTTCGCCGAACATTTTGCCCTGCACGATGACCTGCGCGCCGACATCGGTCTGCGGCTTGAGCAGCACCGGGTTCATGTGAACCGATGGCGCAACACCGCAAGCGATCGCCTGCAGCCATTGCGCGCGGCCGATCTCGCCGCCGCCATGATTGTTGTCGCCCGGAATGTCGGCGACGGCGGCGTTGTTCGACATGTTCTGCGGCTTGAATGGCCGCACCTTCAGCCCACGCTTTTTTGCCGCCCGGCAGAGGCCGGCGACCAGCACCGTCTTGCCGACATCCGAACCCGTGCCTTGCAGCATGATCGCTTTGGCCATCAGCCCCTGCCCTGCGCCACGGTTCCGGTAATATCGGATTTCTGCGCCAGCGGCCCGCCGCGCCAGATGTAGAGCGCCAGCAATGGGTCCTTGCCGGTGCGCATGGCGTGATTGACGTTGGACGCGTGGTGGACGACCTCGCCGGCCGTGCGCATGCAAAAGCCGCTCTCGCCCATGCGCCATTCGGTACCGCCGGTCAGCGGAATGTAGATTTCCTCGGCAATGTGATGGTGGTCGGGATAGACGATATCAGGCCCAAGGATCAGCACGCCGGCGGCGACCGCGTCATTGGCGAAGTGGCCTCGGTTGCCGAACACTTCCAGCCAGCCGTAATTGTCGATGAACTCTTTTCCGAAATCCGCCTCGCTGTAGGTCTGCCCCCAGCGGAAATCATTCCGACGCTCGGCAAGCAGTTGCACCAGCGGCTTGGCATCCGACGGCGCCAGTTCGGCGGCGCGATCAAGATGGCGCAGGCAGGCAAGCGGATGTGGCTCCAGCGTGCGGGCCGGCATGCCCCAGCCAATGCGCGCCACGGCTTCGCGCACCAAGGCGTGATCCACGGACGCAAGGTATGCGTGGAACCGGCCCAGCAGTTCATCGAATTTTGTCGTCACATTGTGCTCCGGACATGCATTGATGCACAGCCGCTCCCCAAAGGGCCGGTTGATAGGCTCGGGTTGCGCGGCGGCATCATTGGTCTAGATTGGTGCGCGCGCAAAGCCAAAAACGACAGGCCAACAGGTCGAAGATTAGGGAGCACGCCATGGACGCCGCGGTCGATGCGAGCACCAGCCAGTTCGAACTTAACGAGGAGCAGGGCGCCATCCAGGAGATGGCGCAGGCCTTCGCCGCAGACCGTGTCGCGCCGAATGCGTTAGACTGGGACCGCAACAAGCATTTCCCGGCCGACGTGATCCGCGAGACCGGGCCGCTCGGCCTTGGCGGCATCTATATCAGCGATGACGTCGGTGGTTCCGCGCTCGGCCGGCTCGATGCCGTACTGATCTTCGAGGCGCTTGCGCACGCCGATCCGGCCTTCTCGTCCTTCATCTCGATCCACAACATGGTGGCCTCGATGATCGACCGTTTCGGCAATGACGAGCAGCGCCAGCGCTTCCTGCCCAAGCTCACGTCGATGGAATGGCTGGCGAGCTACTGCCTGACCGAGCCCGGCTCCGGCTCCGATGCCGCGGCGCTCAAGACCCGTGCGGTCAGGAGCGGCGACGACTATGTCCTCAACGGCACCAAGCAGTTCATCTCCGGCGCTGGCGACAGCGATGTCTACGCCGTCATGGTGCGCACCGGTGCCGAGGGGCCGAAAGGCATTTCCACCATCATCGTGCCGAAAGACGCGCCAGGCCTCTCCTTCGGCGCCAACGAGCACAAGATGGGCTGGCACATGCAGTCGACCCGCCAGGTGATTTTCGAGGATTGCAAGGTGCCGGCGGAAAACCTTTTGTCCGGCGAAGGCGCGGGCTTCGGCATCGCCATGGCCGGGCTCGACGGCGGCCGGCTGAACATATCAGCCTGTTCGCTGGGCGGCGCGCAGTCGGCGCTCGACAAGGCGCTTTCCTACACCGCCGAGCGCAAGGCCTTCGGCTCGAAGATCAACCAGTTCCAGGCGCTGCAGTTCAGACTGGCCGACATGGAGACCGAGCTGCAGGCGGCGCGTATTTTCCTTTATGCCGCCGCCTCGAAGCTCGACAGCAAGGCGCCGGATGCCGGCAAATGGTCGGCGATGGCCAAGCGCTTCGTCACCGATACCGGCTTCAACGTCGCCAACGACGCACTGCAGCTGCTCGGCGGCTATGGCTACCTGCATGACTACGGCATCGAGAAGCTGGTGCGGGACCTGCGGGTACACCAGATCCTGGAAGGCACGAACGAGATCATGCGCGTCATCATCGCGCGGGCGCTGATTGGTAGGCAGTAGGCAGTAGGCAGTAGGCAGTAGGCAGTAGGCAGTAGGCAGTGAGATGACCGGCAAGATCAGTTCGTACAAGGATCTTATCGTGTGGCAGCAGGCGATGGATCTGGCTGTCGCCACCTATTCTTTGACCAAGGCATGGCCCAAGGAAGAATTGTACGGGTTGACCAGCCAAATCCGCCGTTCAGCGACCTCTATCCCTGCAAACATCGCCGAAGGTTATGGTCGAGACAACAGAGGCTCTTATCAGCAATTTCTCCGGATCGCCCAAGGCTCGCTGAAGGAGTTCGAGACACACCTCCAGATCGCCGAACGCATTGGCCTTGCCACGCATGATCAAGCTGATCACTTGCTGATATCGACCGAGGGCATCGGCAAAATGCTTCGCCAACTCATTGTCAGACTTACACCGGAATAGACATGCCTACTGCCTACTGCCTACTGCCTACTGCCTACTGCCTAGCCCAAATCACGGAGCACCATTATGAGCACCATTGCCTTCATCGGCCTAGGGAACATGGGTAATCCGATGGCCGCTAACCTGGTCAAGGCGGGGCATGCGGTGAATGGTTTCGACCTTGTGCCGGAAAGCCTCACCGTCGCCCGAGAGCATGGCGTGACTGTGATGGCCAATGCCGTTGCCGCAGCGAAGGATGCCGATGTGGTGATTACGATGCTTCCCGCTGGCAAGCATGTGCTCTCCGTCTACGAAGACATCGCGCCCAAGGCGAAAAAGGGGGCGCTGTTCATCGATTCCTCCACCATCGATGTGGAGTCGGCGCGCAAGGTGCACGCCATAGCCGCCAAACACGGCCTGCTATCCATCGATGCGCCCGTCTCAGGCGGCACCGGCGGTGCCGCAGCCGGCACGCTGACCTTCATGGCCGGAGGCTCCGATGACGCCTTTGCAACCGCGGAGCCGATCCTGAAGCCGATGGCCGGCCGCATCGTCCATTGCGGCGGCGACGGCGCCGGCCAGGCGGCAAAGATCTGCAACAACATGATCCTCGGCATTTCGATGATCGGTGTCGCCGAAGCCTTCGTGCTGGCGGAAAAGCTCGGCCTGTCACACCAGGCGCTGTTCGACGTCGCCTCAACCTCGTCGGGGCAATGCTGGTCCTTGACCACCTATTGCCCGGTGCCCGGCCCGGTGCCGACTTCGCCCGCAAACAGGGACTACAACCCAGGATTTGCAGCAGCACTGATGCTGAAAGACCTGGAATTGTCCCAGGAAGCCGCGCAAAGTGCGGGTGCTGTAACGCCGCTTGGTGCCGAAGCAGCCCAGCTCTATGCCTTGTTCAACGCCCAGGGACATGGCGGCGTCGATTTCTCCGGCATAATTAATTTTCTCAGGGGTAACCCAGCGTAACCCTTGGATTTGGCGGGTTTTTCCGGTTTCCTTCGGTGGAAAAAATGCAAATTTAGATTTGCTTAAGCTCTCGATAACTCCGCGGTAACGATGTCCCTATAAAACGGACTGCGAGGCGGACATATCTCATCCGCCCGGCGCTCCGGATCAGGTCTCGCGTACCGGAGCCCGTAAGTTTCGACAAGTGCCATAAGTTTCGCAAAGTGTTTGCGTAGCGAAGCGCCATGCGTATCTGGCAAAGCCGCGTTCCTGATGGAGCGCGGTTTTTGCGTTTTGCCCTGCAGCACGTTTTGAGACATCGATAACCCGGAAACTGTACTCCGGGATGCCTCACATGCGCCCGCGGGCACCTTCCGGATCATAGGGCGAGTCCGCGATCACCTTGGCCGCGCGGCGCTCGCCGAGGATGGACACCTCGAGCTCGATACCGGGCGACACAAGTTCCAGGGGCAACAGCGCAAGTGCGATGTCGTGACCGAAAGTGTAGGAGTAGCCCGCAGAGGTGATGTGGCCGACGAGCTCGCCTTCGCGGTAGACGCCCTCGAAGGCGAACGCGCTCGCACCGTCCGTATCGATCGACAGCGTGGCGATCCGGCGTGCCGCCCCCTGCTTCTGTTTTGCGACCAGTGCCGCGCGGCCGATGAAGTCCCCTTTGTCGAGGCTCATGAATCGGTCGAGGCCGCTCTCCCAGGCTGACAATTCGAGATTCATGTCGCGATACATGGCGCGGTAGGATTTATCGAGACGAAGCGATTCCAGCGCTTGAAGTCCAACCAGCCTCAGCCCATGCGCCTCTCCCGATGCCAGGAGCGCATCCAGCAAATGCCGCTGGTAGCAGAGCGGATGATAGAGTTCCCATCCCAATTCGCCCGAATAGTTGACGCGCAGCAGTCGCACGTCGCTGGCCATGCCGACAGTGCCGGACTGCACGCTGAACCAGGGGAAGGCCTCGTTGGAGAGATCTATCTCCGTCAGCGGCTGCAATATGTCGCGCGCCTTCGGCCCAACCACCGTGAAGCTGCCGCGATCCTCCGTGACGTTGCGCAGATGCACGCTGCCGTCCTTCGGCAACAGCCGGCTGAGTTCGTCAAGGTTCCAGCGCTCGGCGCGCGGCGTCGATATGAGATAGAACAGGTCGCTCTGCAGCCGTGCCACCACATACTCGGCCTGCACGCCGCCGGCCGGCGTCAGGTGATGGGCAAGAGCGACACGGCCGGGACGAGGCAAGTTGTTGGCCAGGATTCCGTCGAGCCAGCCCTTGGCGCCCGGCCCGCTGACCTCGAACTTGGTCATCGGTGTCATCTCGACCAGGCCTGCGGCCTGGCGGACAGCCTGGACCTCTGCGGCGACGTGGTTCCCTTTGGGGGTCCAGCGCCAGCTGTAGACATTGCGCGCTTCGACACCCGCGGGCGCAAACCAGCTCGGCATCTCCCAGCCGTTCAACACATCCCATACCGCGCCGAGCTGGCTTAGACGGTCATAGGACGGGGCCGTCTTCTGCGGTCGCGCCGCCGGCATGTCCTGGCCAGGATAGTGCTGTGCGGCGTGGGTGCCCCAAGCTTCCCGGACCTTTGCCCGGGTCCAGTTCTTGTTGGCATATTGGCCGAACCGACGGGGATCCAGCTCCGCCGTGTCGATGCTGTTGCCACCCTCCACGATCCGTTCGGAGAGGTAGTAGCCAATCGCACCGCCCCAAAGGATGCCCCCCGGCACCCCTTCGGCGAGCCAGACATTCTCTAGGCCCCACGCCTGCCCCATCAGCGGCAGTTCATCGGCCGTCATCTGGAAAGGCCCTCGCACATTCCGCTTGATGCCGGCGCGGCCTAGTGCGGGGACCAGTTCGGTCGCGCGCTCCCAGTTCCAGGAAACGGCGTCGAAATCTTCATCGAGCAGATCGGCGCCGAACCATTCCGGGACGCCGTTTTCGGCGAACAGCTTGAGCTGCTCGGTACGCTCATAGGGGCCGAACATCAGCCCGTCCCCCTCTTCGCGCAGATAGCCCTCGTAACCCTCGTCCCTGAGGATCGGCATCTCCGGAAGACCAAGCCGTTTGCGTTCCACCACCTCGGGAACCGACTCGGTGATCCAGTACTGATGCAGGATCGGGATCGCGGGAATGTCCAGGCCCAGCATGGCGCCTGTCTGGCGTGCGTAATTGCCGGTCGCAAGGATGACATGTTCGCAAACGATGTCACCGCGCGAGGTCTTGACCCTCCACTCGCCGCTCGGCATCCGCTCGAAACCCACGACCTCGGTATCAAGATGGATCTTCGCGCCGAGGTCGCGTGCACCCTTGGCCATGGCCTGGGTGACATCGGCGGGTGCAATGTGGCCGTCATCGGGATGGTAGAGGGCGCCCAGCATGCTGTTGTTGTCGAGCAGCGGCCAGATCTCTCGCGCCTCCGCGGGCGATACGATCCGGGCCCGCACACCCTGGACCTCGGCAACGTCCATGTAGCTTCTGTACTCGTCCAGCCTGTCGCGCGTGTTGGCAATGCGCAGCTGGCCGCATTTGTGCCAGCCGACGTTCTGGCCCGTCTCCGCCTCCAGCCCCTCATAGATTTCGATCGACCTGGCGATCATGCGGCCGACATTGCGGCTGCGCGCGTAAGAGGGGATGAGCCCCGCGGCATGCCATGTCGACCCGGCCGTAAGCTGCGTTCGCTCCAACAATGCCACATCGGTCCAGCCGCGCTTTGCCAGGCCGTAGAGAATGCCGGCACCCACACAGCCGCCACCGACCACGACCGCACGAAAGGAACTCACCATATGCGCGTGCCCTTGTATGAAATTGCCACCGGCCCACATGAACGCATGCGCATACTGTCAGACAGCATCCGGCTTTTCAGCATATTTCCTTGTCTGGAACGCAGCAGTGGTGACCCGATTGTTGGGCCACAAAGCCGACCGAACTGTCAGCCTTCGCGCCCGTGTTTAGGCTGCTTTTTTTGCGTTTTGCCCAGCTATATTCCGATTGCAGCATTCGGGATCGGGACATGATCTTCGTTGATCAGCACGATCGGCGCATTGGTTCCCTCGACCCTGACGACCAGCAGGCGCAAGCTCCATGTGCCGGCTGTCCGGACAGCGGTCGAATAGGCCGTGCCCTTGCCCTTGGCGCCGTGGACCGGAATGCCGAACTGGGCGTCGCCGGCCCCATTTGCATTGACGTTGAGATGGCCGCCGACCCAGAAACTGTCGGTCAAATCATCACCCAACGCCGCCTTGACGCGGTCGTCGGCGCGAAGCCTGTCCATCGTCATGTGATAGGCATCGCTGCCTTTCAGGACGTAGGGAATGCTGCCCACCATCGTCGCGCAGCCGCCAATCCCGACAACCCAGACGGCAAGGCCGGCGATTGCCCAGTTGCGCTGCGTCTTGCGAAACTGTTCCGCGTCACGCCAGGCGCGGTTCTGCCAAGCCCAGCGGCTGCCGCGCGCGCCCAGCACGATGATCATGATGATGTTGACGACAGGGATCAGCGCCAGCAACGCGATGAAAGTGCTGTTGCCGATGCCCCAGATCCAGTTGAGGAAGAAGGCGCCCCAGTTCCAGCGGTCGAGTTCGGCTGGAATTTCAGCCGGCTGGTTGAGCGGTTGTCCGGCCATCGTGTCCCCCATCGGTGACGTACTGACTGATTCTAGCGCATGCGCCCGTCAATGCGCAAAATCAAAGTTCTGCAACTTCTGTCAGGTCTTGTTGGACAGCCGGCGAAAGTTCGCTTTCACGGCACGGCTTGCCGGCTTCAGCGCGGCGCTGATCGAGCGCTCCGCCGCGACCCCGTTGAACAGCGACGGCGTGCGGCCGGAAAAGATTTCCGGCCAGAACCGCGATGCCGATTGCAGGAAGGACATTTGCGCCGCAAACACGCCTTCGGCCATAGCGGCGGTCTTCTCGTTTACCGCACGCGCGGTCTCCGTGCTCCATGGCTGGCTGCTCCCGCCATCCATGGTCATCAACGGCAGCCGCATCATCGCCACCAGCGGCGCCAGCATCAGGTCGCCGCCGATGCTGGCCGCTTCTTGCGTCCGTCGGCTCTTGCCGGTCTTTCTCATGGAAACAAAACCCCTTGTCGCGGCCGAATCAGCCGCAGCCCCACACACTACGCGCTTGTGGTGGAATTCGTTCGCTCCCCGCGTCAGCATGGCCTCAAGGCTGGGCGCTCCCGCCGAGGAGCGCCCAGCCGAGGGGTCGAGTTCTACCGCTTGCGCAGATCGGCTTGCGCCAGATCCAGCGCCTTCGAGATGCGATCGCAGGCCATATCGATCGTATCGCGGGTCCAGATCAGCGGCGGCGACAGGATCATCGTGTCGCCGGTAGCGCGCAGCATCATGCCGTGCGCGATGGCATGATCGCGCACGGTCACCGCCGCACTTCCAGCCGGCAGGAACCGCTCCTTGGTCGCCTTGNGCCTTGTCCTTGACGATCTCGATCGCGCCCATCAGTCCGATCGAACGCACCTCGCCGACCAGATCATGTCCGGCAATGCGCTCCTGCAACGCCTTGGCGAAATAAGGACCGGTGTCGTTCCTGACGCGGTCGACCAGCCCTTCGCGCTCGATGATCTCGAGGTTCTTCAGCGCCACGGCGCAGGCCACCGGGTGGCCGGAATAGGTGTAGCCATGGTTGAACTCGCCGCCCTTCTCGACCAGCGTCGAGGCGATGCGGTCGCCAACCAGCAATGCCGACAGCGGTTGATAGCCCGAGGTCAGAGCCTTGGCGGTGGTGATCGTGTCGGGCTCGATGCCGAGCGTCTGGGCGGCGAACCATTCGCCGGTGCGGCCATAACCGGTGATGACTTCGTCCAGCATCAGCAGGACATCGTATTTGCGGCAGATGCGCTGCACTTCCGGCCAATAGCTCGCCGGCGGTATCTTCACGCCGCCCGCCCCCATGACCGGCTCGCCGATAAACGCGGCAACCTTGTCGGCGCCGGCTTCGAGGATCGCCTCCTCGACAGCCCCGGCCGCGCGCAGGCCGAAATCATGATCGCTCTCGCCGGGCAGCGCCAGTTCATAGGCGTAGGGCATCATCACATGGACTATGTTGGGCACCGCTCCGTTGAGCTGCTTGTGCATACCATCCATGCCGCCGAGCGAGGTGCCGGCAACGGTCGAGCCGTGATAGGCCATCTTGCGCGAGATGATGCGGTTCTTCTCCGGCTGGCCTTCCAGCACCCAATAGTGGCGCACGAGACGCAGGGCCGTGTCGTTGGCCTCCGAGCCCGACGAGCCATAGAACACCTGGTTGACGTGCTTCGGCGCGATCTCCGCCAGCTTCTTGGACAGCAGCACTGGCGTCGGCGTCGAGCATTTGAAGAAGGAGTTGTAATAAGGCAGTTCCTTCATCTGGGCATAGGCGGCGTCGGCCAGCTCGTCACGGCCATAGCCGATGTTGACGCACCACAGCCCGGCCATGCCGTCGAGGATTTCAGCCCCTTCGGAATCGTAGATGAAAGGGCCGTTGGCATGGGTGATGATGCGCGACCCGGCCCCGCGCATTTCCTTGTGGTCGGTGAACGGATGCAGATGATGCGCGGCGTCGATCTGCTGAAGCTGCTTCAGCGAATAATTCTGATAGGTCATGTCTGATCTTTCCTCTGGATTCTATCCGGCAAGCCGGGGCGAATGCTTCAGAGGCAGAGAGGTGGCGAATAGCCGATGCGGGCGCACAGCCGCAAAAGCTCGGCGCGCAGCGTACGCGGTGACGGCGTCACCGCGACCCGCAATGCGCGAGCCTCAAATGCGTCAATCAACATCCTGACGAGAGCCATGGAAGCCATCTTAGAGCAAAGGCTGGTCGAGGAGAACCACCCTTTGCTTGGCCCATAACGGAATGAGTCTAGGCCTTGGCTGTCAGCGCCCTCTGCAGGAAGACATATTTCATCGCCGTCTGCGCCGCCTGCGGCCGGCGGTCGCCACGCCCGCCATGGCCGCCCTCGGTCTCCTCGAAGAACAGCGTCCTGGCATGGCCGGCTTCCTGCAGGCGGGCGGCCATCTTGCGCGCATGGCCGGGATGGACCCGATCGTCAGCGGTCGATGTGGTCAGCAGCACCGGCGGATAGGCGGCAGCGGCGTCGACATGCTGGTAGGGCGAGTAGGCTGAAAGCCACTTCGCGTCTTCGGGTTTCGACGGATCGCCGTATTCGGCCATCCACGAGGCGCCGGGCGGCAATTCGGCGTAACGCAGCATGTCGAGCAGCGGCACCTCGATAATGACGGCGCCGAAAAGCTCGGGATGCTGCGTCAAGGAAACGCCGGTCAGCAAGCCGCCATTCGAACCACCCTGGATGCCGAGTGAGCTTGCTGTCGCGATGCCGCGCTTGACGACGTCCTGCGCGACCGCTGCGAAATCATCGAATCCGTTTTGGCGATTGCCCTTGAGCGCCGCTTGATGCCAGGCCGGGCCGAACTCGCCGCCGCCACGGATGCAGGCCTGCACATAGGCATTGCCCTTTTCCAGCCATAGCCTGCCGCGCACGCCGGCATAGCCGGGCAGCAGCGGCACTTCGAAACCGCCATAGCCGTAAAGCAGCGTCGGCACCGGCCCCTTCTGATCGCGCCGCCTGACGACGAAATAAGGGATCATCGTGCCGTCCTTGGAGCGCGCCTCGAACTGTTCCGAGATCAGCGGCGAGGCATCGAAACGCGCCGGCTGCGACTTCACGGTTTCTAGCGTCTCGCCATTGTCGTCAGACCAGATGATCGAACTCGGCGTCAGGAAATCGGTGAAGGAGAAGGACACGCTCGAGCCGAACTGCTCGGCATGGCTGATGCCGACATTGCCATTTTCGGGCAGCGCCACCGGTTTCAGCGACCAGTTGCCATCCTTGCGCTCGCAGACGACGACCTTGCCGCGCACATTGTCCATCAGGCTGATGAACAGCCGGTCCCGCGTGCGGGCAACGCCGGCTATGGAAACGCGATATGCCGGCTCGAACAAGGTTTCGACAGGCCCGAGCGCGCCGATCTTGACCCAGTGCGCGAGATCCAGCGAATAGAGGCCGTCGGGCTTGCAAACCGTGCCGTCGGGCGCCGTCCATGGACTGCGCACGCCGAACACGAGCTGATCCCTGAATATTGCCGTATCGGTCATGTCGTCCGGTAGCGGCAGTTGTTTGTTTTCGCCGGAAGGCAGCCGAAGGAAGATGTGCGAAGCGAAGAAATTCAGCGTTCGAGCCAGGACCAGATAACGTCTGTCACCGTCGTACTCGACAGCGGCACCAACGGCGAGATCCTCTTTCTGCGCCTCGAAGATCGGCGTCGCGTCTTCCAGCTTGGTACCGCGCTTCCACAGCTTTATGACTCGCGGATAGCCGGACTCGGTCTTGTCGGCCTCGTCGAAAGCGGCCGAAACAATCAAGGTGTCCTTATCCAGCCAGCTGAAGCCCGACTTGGAAGCGGGTGCACGAAACCCACCCTCGACAAACGACTTGGTCGCGATGTCGAATTCGCGCATCTCGCTGGCGTCGCCGCCATCCGGCGACATACTCACCAGGCAACGGTTGAAGTCCGGATAGAGTCGGCTTGCGCCGCCAAAAACCCATTTTACCCCCTCCTTCGCCGCAAGCTGGTCGAAGTCGATGATCGTTTCCCAGTCGGGCTTCTCGGTCTTGTAGGAAGCGACGGTCGTGCGGCGCCAGAGTCCGAGCACATTGGTCTTGTCCTGCCAGAAATTGTAGACATGGCCGGCTTTTGCCGCGCCGACCGCGATGTTGTCCTCGGCCGTCATCAGGTCGAGCGCGGTCTGGAACGACGCCTGATAGGACGGATCGCCCTGCAATTCGCCAACCGTGACCTCGTTCTGGCGATGTACCCAGTCCAGTGACTGCTTGGCCGTCCTGTCCTCCAGCCAGAGGAAGGGATCGTCGGTCGAGGGGGTGGAATTCGGCGTCTGGGTGGCAGGCTTGGTCATGAGGTCTCCGATAAACGCGTTGCTTTGAAAAGGCCAACGCCGACAGGCTGTATCGATATTCTCAGCGCACGATTGAGGCTTTCCGCCGACCAGCGAGGCTAGCAATAGCCAGCGCCAGGCACAGCAGCCCAAGCGTGATCGGCAGCCCGCCGGCACCCAAAATATCCATCGCGCCGCCCGCCAGCGGCGGCACGGCGATACCGCCGACGCCCCACATCAAGGAAAAGGCCGCATTACCGGCAACCAGTGCGGAGCCGGTGAAGCGTTCGCCGAGCTCAATGATCGACATCGTGTAGATGCCGTAGGAAACCGCGCCCCAGACAAAGATCATTGGCCAGATGAGCGGCGATTCGATGAGAAGCGGAAGCAGGACGCAGCCGAGCACCGTGATCGCGACGCAGGCGAGCCGCACCAGGCGCGCGGAAAGCCTTTCCGCCAGCAGGCCTAGCGGTACCTGCATAGCGATATTGCCGGCAATCATCACCGACAGCAGCGCCGACATGCGGATCTCGGTAATGCCGTGATGGGTGCCATAGACAGGCAGCAACGCCAGCGCGCCCTGTTCGAAACCGGCGGCGACTATGACGGCAAACAAAAGCAGCCACGCCAGCGGCACGAAACCCAGGACGGAAACTTGATGCCCGGCCTCGTCGACCTTGGGCAAGCGCGGCAGCACCAAGCCCAGGCAGATGCCGCACAGCACGAAGGCGGAGATGCCGACGAGGAAGGGCGGCCAGCCCTCGGTGCCGACTGCAAGCAGGCATAGCGGCCCGGCCGCGAAACCGGCCGAGATGATCGTCGAATAGACACCCATGACGCGCCCTCGCCGCGCCGGCGGCGCCAGCGCGATGACCCAGATTTCGCTCAGCACATAGAGCGGGTTGGTCACCACGCCGATCAGGAAGCGCAGCGGAAACCACAAATAAACATTTTGCGTCCAGCCGATCAGCGCCAGCACGACAGCCGAAAGGGCCGCACAGGTAAGCGCCGTGCGCCCTGCCCCGAACCGCCGCGCCAGCGCCGGGATCAATGGCGACGACAGGATGAAACCAATCGGCGTCATGGCTGCCGACAAGCCGATCATCGCGGGCGAAACGCCTTGGCGCTGCAGGATGAAACTCAGCAGCGGATAGGACAACCCTTGCGCGATGGCGAACACCGAGACGGTCGCGATCACACCGGTGATCGCTGCCCATTGCATCGTCTCGTCCTTGTTCGATTCAACCAAATTCATGTGCGCACCGCTATCGAGGCTGCAGGATTAGCGATTGAGCAACGTGGTGGTAAGCCCCTGGCAGGGGAAAACGGCTTTCTCCGGACAATGCCTGTCAGGAGGTTGGGCCTGTCAGGAGGTTGGGCCTGTCAGGAGGTTGGGCTCGTCAGGAAGCTCGGCGCACGGACGACCGGTACAGCGCGAACATCACCAGCACCGCGTCGAGGCCGGCGATCACGACCGGCAGCCCGAGCGGGCCGATGCCTTGCATGAGCAGGCCGGCACCGGGTGGGCCGACGATGCCACCGATGCCCCACATCAGTGCAAAGGCAGCGTTGCCGGCGACCAGCACAGAGCCCTTGAACCGGCTGCCGAGTTCGACCAATGCCATGGTGTAGACGCCGTAACCGACCGCGCCCATCACCAGCAGCACGACCCAGATCAACGGCGTTGTGATCAGCAGAGGCAGCAAAAGCGCGCAAACGGTTGTTGCCAGCGCGCAGACGATGATCATGGCGCGTGCGCCAAAACGCTCCGCCAGAAGACCGAGTGGTATCTGCAGCAGGATGTTTCCGAGGGAAAGCGCCATCACCAGCGAGGCCAGAACGGCTTCGGCCAGGCCGTAGCTGGCGCCGAAGACGGGGACCAGCGCATAGGTGCTCTGCTGGACCGCCGCCGAGACAAGCACGGCAAGCAGCAGCGCCGGCGCCATCCTGGCAAAGCCGACGAGGCCGCTGGCAGGCTGGCCGTCATCCTCGAAACCGGTGAGCTTAGACGAGACCGCGTGCAGGATCACCGCGCAGAGCGCGAAACCGGCGACGCCGACCATGAAGGGCGCCCAGCCCGACGTACCGAGCAGGGTCAGCGCGAATGGTCCGGCGGCGTAACCGGCGCCCATCAGCGTGTTGAACACGCCCATCACCCTGCCGCGCCGCGATGGCGGCGCCAGCGACAGTGCCCACACCTCGCCGAGAATGTAGAGCGGGTTGATGACGACGCCGATGATAAAGCGGATGACGAACCAGGCCACCCAGTCCTGCAGATAGCCGATGCCCAGGAAGCAGAGCGCGCCGATCAGCGAGCAGCCGACCGCCAGGTTGCGCCCACCGACCAGCCGCACCGCGGCCGGCACGAAGGAAGCCGAAAGGATCAGCCCGAGCGGTATCATCGCCGCCGACAAGCCGATCAGCGCCGGCGACATGCCCTGTTTCCGCATCAGCGCGTGAACAGCGGCGAGCTCAACCCCTGCGCAGCGCCGAACATGGCAAGTGCCGCGGTGACGCCGGCAAGCGCTGCCCATTGCGTTCCTGCTTCGCCTTCGCTCGAGCCGGTCGCGACCATGCTGCCATCCAAATGAACTGCTGGCCATCCGGCCGGCAAGCCGAGTAGCTATCGGTTCGATCCCGGGAAAGGAAGGGCCGGCCGCCGAAATCCGCTTAAGCCAACGAGGCGGCGGGATCAGGCCGATGTCGTGGCCGCGCAACTGCCGTTCCGACATGTCGCTTCCCTCGCCCTAGTGGTCGCCGCCTCCGCAATGGCTGGGCAGCCGCCGGTCCATTATGCCGCCCGCTATCGCATCCTACGAGGACCATCATGACCGCCGCCCTACAACCCTTGGAACCGGCATTGGCCACTGACCGCGCCCGTCGCGGCGGCCGCGCCGGAAAGCGCGCCGGCGGCTCGGCCGCGTTCGAGCAGCCGGCTTTTCGCCAGCTGAAGAACCCGCTGGCGCCAACCAGGCTGGTCTCCGACGACGAGCTGGAATCGATCCACCTCGCTTCCCTGCGCGTGCTGCGGGAAATCGGCGTCGACGTGCTGCACGACGAGGCCCGCAGCATCATGAAGGCGCATGGCGCCGATGTGCGCGACGGCAGCGAACGGGTGCGCTTCGACAGCGACATGATCCTGGAACTGGTGTCGCACTGCCCGTCGGAGTTCACCATCCATGCCCGCAATCCCGCTCACAATGTGCGCTTTGGCGGCAACAATGTGATCATCTCGATGATGGCGTCAGCGCCCAATTGCTCCGACATCGATCGCGGCCGCCGGCCCGGCAACCAGCAGGACTACCGCAACTTCCTCAAGCTTGCGCAGATGCACAACATCCTGAACTGCACGGGCGGCTACCCGGTCGAGCCGACCGATATCCATCCGTCCGTCCGCCACCTCGAATGTATCCGCGATCTCAGCGTGCTGACCGACAAGGTGTTCCACATCTATTCGCTCGGCAAGGAGCGCAATGTCGACGGCATCGAGATCGCCAGGATCGCGCGCGGCATCAGCCACGAGCAGATGCTGGAAGAGCCGTCCGTCTTCACCATCATCAACACCAATTCGCCGCTCAAGCTCGATGTGCCGATGATGGAAGGCATCATCCAGATGTCGAGCAAGGGCCAGGTCGTCGTCGTCACGCCGTTCACCCTGTCGGGGGCCATGGCGCCTGTCACCATCGCCGGCGCACTGGTGCAGCAGAACGCCGAGGCGCTTGCCGGCATCGCCTTCGCCCAGATGGTGCGCAAGGGCGCGCCCGTCGGCTATGGCGGCTTCACCTCCAATGTCGACATGAAGTCCGGTTCGCCGGCGTTCGGCACGCCGGAATACATGAAGGCGCAGCTTGTCGGCGGCCAGCTTGCCCGCCGCTACAACATCCCCTACCGCACCTCCAACACTTGCGCCGCCAACACGGTCGACGCGCAGGCGGCTTATGAAAGCGTGTTCTCGCTGTGGGGCGCCATCCAGGGCGGCGGCAATCTGATGATGCATGCCGCCGGCTGGCTCGAGGGCGGCCTGCGCTGCTCCTACGAGAAGACCATCCTGGACATCGACCTGCTGCAGATGGTCGCCGAATTCCTGACCCCCCTCGATCTTTCCGAAGAGGCACTCGGCTTCGACGCCATCCAGTCGGTCGGCCCTGGCGGCCATTTCTTCGGCACGCAGCACACGCAGGACCGCTACAAGACCGCCTTCTACTCGCCGATCCTCTCCGACTGGCGCAATTACGAGACCTGGGCGGAAGCCGGCTCGCCGACGGCGCTCGAAAAGGCCAACAAGGTCTGGAAGGAGCGGCTGGCGTCCTATGAGGAGCCTTACATGGACCCGGCCATCCGCGAGGAACTCAACGCCTTCGTCGCCAAGCGGCGGTCCGAAGGCGGCGCGCCGACCGATTTTTGATCGGCCGTGTTGTTGATGAACAGTCGACCCCCACTCCGTCGAGCTGCGCTCGACACCTCTCCTCCAATCGACGGCGGAGAGGGAAGGCGCGAGCTTATGCCGGCTGGCGCCCTTCCTCTCCCCCCGGAGGGGTCATCCGATTCAATCTCTTCAAAAACGGACTTATCTAGATGAAATCTCACGTAAAAGCGGTTGTCATCGGCGGCGGCGTCGTCGGCTGCTCGGTTCTCTACCATCTGGCCAAGGCCGGCTGGACCGACATCATGCTGATCGAGCGCTCGGAGCTCACCTCCGGCTCGTCCTGGCATGCGGCGGGAGGCTTCCACACGCTGAACGGCGACCCCAACGTCGCCAAGCTGCAGGCCTATACGGTGCAGCTCTACAAGGAGATCGAGGAGATATCCGGCCAGTCCTGCTCGCTGCACCTGACCGGCGGCGTGATGATGGCTGATACGCCAGAGCGCATGGATTTCCTGCGGCTGGCTCACGCCAAGGGCCGCTATCTCGGCATGGACACAGAGCTGATCACCCCGTCCGAAGCCAAGGCGATGTTTCCGCTGATGGACGAGACCAATTTCGTCGGCGCCATGTGGGATCCGGTGGAAGGCCATCTCGATCCGTCGGGCACCACCATCGCCTACTCCAAGGCGGCAAAAAAACTCGGCGCCGAGATCGTGCTGCGCAATCGCGTTGTGGAACTGACACAGGAGGTCGACGGCACCTGGAACGTCGTCACCGAACAGGGCACGGTGAAGGCCGAGCATGTCGTCAACTGCGGCGGCCTGTGGGCGCGCGAGATCGGCCGCATGGTCGGCGTCGAGCTGCCGGTTCTGGCCATGGAGCACATGTATCTCTTGACCGAGCCGATGCCGGAGGTCGAGGAGTTCAACAAGTCGACCGGCCGCGAAATGATCGGCGTGCTCGACTTCAAGGGCGAGATTTACACCCGCCAGGAGCGCAACGGCATCCTGCTCGGCACCTATGAGAAGGCCTGCAAGCCGTGGTCGCCGGTCAACACGCCGTGGGATTTCGGCCATGAATTGCTGCCGCCGGACCTCGATCGCATCGCGCCGTCGCTGGAAATCGGCTTCAAGCATTTCCCCGGCATCGAGAAGGCCGGCATCAAGCAGATCATCAACGGCCCCTTCACCTTCGCGCTCGACGGCAACCCACTGGTCGGCCCGGTGCAGGGCCTGACCAATTTCTGGTGCGCCTGCGCCGTGATGGCCGGCTTCAGCCAGGGCGGCGGCGTCGGCTTGGCGCTGTCGAACTGGATGGTCCATGGCGATCCCGGCTTCGACGTCTGGGGCATGGATGTCACCCGTTTCGGCGAATGGGCAGGCCTGCGCTACACCAACGCCAAGGTGCGCGAAAACTATTCGCGCCGCTTCTCCATCCGCTTCCCCAATGAGGAACTCCCGGCGGCACGCCCGGCGCAGACGACCCCGCTCTACGACACGATGCTGGCCAACAACGCCGTCATGGGCGACAGCTGGGGACTTGAGACACCGCTCTGGTTCGCACCTGAAGGCAAGGAACCCAGGGATATCGTCTCCTTCCACCGCTCCAACGATTTTGGGCCGATCGGCGAGGAAGTGCGCGCCACGCGTGAGCGTGTCGGTGTCACCGAGATCGCCAATTTTGCCAAATACGAAGTCTCGGGACCCGCGGCCGAGGATTTCCTCAACCGGCTGATGACCAACCGCATGCCGAAGACCCGCCGCATCGTGTTGACGCCGATGCTCAACGAATTCGGCAAGCTGATCGGCGACTTCACCATCGCCAAGGCGGCAGAAGACCGCTTCATGATCTGGGGCTCGTCGGCGGCGCAGAAATACCACATGCGCTGGTTCGAGAAGCACCTGCCGAAGGACGGAACGGTGCGCATCCACCGCTTCGACCAGACCCTGGTCGGCCTGTCGATCGCCGGGCCGAAATCACGGGACTTGCTGCAGAAACTGGTCGATGTCGACGTCTCGACAAAAGCCTTCCGCTTCATGGATTTCCGCGAGATGGCGGTTGGCGGGGCGCCCTGCATGGTCAACCGCATCACCTACACCGGCGACCTCGGCTATGAAATCTGGATGGTGCCGGCCTACGAGCGCCTGGTTTACAAAGCGATCAAGGACGCCGGCGAGGAATTCGGCCTTGTCGATTTCGGCATGCGCGCGCTGCTCTCCATGCGCCTCGAAAAGAATTTTCCGACCTGGTTCCGCGAGTTGCGGCCGATCTACGGCCCGTTCGAAGGGGCGATGGACCGCTTCATCAAACTGGAGAAGAACGACTTCATCGGCCGCGAGGCTGCCGCCAAGGAACAGGTCGAGGGTCCGAAGCTGCGCCGCGTCTCCTTCATCGTCGATGCCGCCGACGCCGACGTCATGGGCGACGAACCGATCTGGGCCAAGGTCAGCAAGGACTACGGCACGGTGGAAAAGCCGCATGGCTATGGCGCGCCACGCTTCGACAAGGGCGGCAAGGAAATACGCGGCTCCAAGGCTGCCGAAGGCGCGTCCGCCGTGCGCGGCATCGTCGACGGCGACTGGCGCGTGGTTGGCTGGGTCACGTCGGGCGGCTATGCGCATTATGTGCAGAAGTCGATGGCGCAAGGCTATGTGCCGGCGGCTCTTGCCGAGGACGAAAGCGCGGGCCTGTTCGAGATCGAGATCCTCGGACACCGCCGGCCGGCCCGCATCAACGTCGAAGCGCCTTTCGACCCGAGCGGCGAGAAGATGCGGACCTGAGGTTCGACCATGGACAGCGCGGGGCCGAAGGGCAGCTTTGGCCGCCATCGCAAGATCATGCCGTTCGAGCCAGGCTCGATCGAGGCCCTCCGCGACGCCTCCCGCCGGAAGGCGGCTTCGCTCAACCAGCATGTGCTGGGCTATGGCGCGCAGGCCGAAGCTGAATGGGCCGCGGCAGGCATTGCCGCGCCCGATCTGCCTGCCATGCGTCAATACCGGCTGGAGCGTATCCGCGCCGAGCTGAAGCGGCGCGGCTATGCCGGCGCCCTGCTCTACGACCCCGTCAACATCCGCTACGCCACCGACTCGACCAACATGCAGCTGTGGGTGGCGCACAACCCGACGCGGCATTGCTTTGTCGCCACCGACGGCCCGGTGGTGCTGTTCGACTATTTTTCCTGCGAGCACCTGTCCGATCATTCCGGCGTCGTCGACGAGGTGCGGCCGGCGGTGTCGTGGATGTACCTCTATAGCGGCGAGTTGACCGAGCAAAAAGTCCGCCGCTGGGCCGCCGGGATCGCCGATCTGGTGAAAGAGCATGGCGGCGGCAACAGCCGCATCGCCGTCGATCACATCAACCCGGAAGGCGTCGAGGAACTGGCGCGGCTTGGTATCTCCATCGGCAATGGCGAAGCGGTGATGGAAAATGCGCGGCTGATCAAGTCGCCTGACGAAATCCTCGCCATGCGCCGCGCCATCGTCGCCTGCGAGGCGGCGATGGGCGAAATGGAACAGGCGCTGAAGCCTGGCATTTCCGAAAATGAGTTGTGGGCGGAACTGCATCGCGGCAACATCGCGCGCGGCGGCGAATGGATCGAGACCCGGCTGCTGACGTCAGGTCCGCGCACCAACCCATGGTTCCAGGAATGCTCGTCACGCAAGATTGTATCAGGCGACCTCGTCGCCTTCGACACCGACCTTATCGGCCCCTACGGCTTCTGCGCCGACCTGTCGCGGACATGGCTGTGCGGCGATGCAAAGCCGACCAATGAACAGCGCGACCTGTTCCGTATCGCCGCCGATCAGATCGAGCACAACACGGCACTGATGCAGCCGGGCATCTCGTTTCGCGACCTCGTCGAGCGCTCGGCCGTGCCACCGGGAGACTGCTTCCCGACGCGATACGGCGTGCTCTATCATGGCGTCGGCCTGGCCGACGAGTATCCGACACTACCGCATGCCAGCGACTGGACATCGGACACGCCGGACGGCGTGCTGGAACCGGGCATGGTGCTGTGCGTGGAAAGCTATATCGGCCGGCTTGGCGGGCGCGAAGGCGTCAAGATCGAGGAACAGATCCTGATTACCGAGACCGGCAACGAACAGCTCTCAACCTACCCGTTGGATGCGAGGCTGCTCGGCTAGCCCGGCAAGGGCCTCGCGCAACGCCCCAACCGTCTTTTCCGGTGTCACCGCGGCGGTGATGTAAGGCAGGCCTTTGCGCCGCCCGGTCCAGCCGATGACCACCACCTTTTTCGCCGCCGGCTCGAAACGCTGCGCCAGTGCCCAGCTCTCGCAGTCGATGGCCGCTATATCGGCCTTGCCCTCGGCAATTGCCACGATCGAGGAACGGTGCCCACCGCTTTCGCTGCGCGAGGCAAAGAGGTCAAGGCTCTCGCCCATCGCCTCCAGGTCGCGCGTCAAACCGAGGAACCCCGACATCGAATCGAGGCTGTTGAAGGTGAAGCGCTTGCCACGGATGCGATCGAGTGGGACCAGCGGGCTGCCGTCATTGGGCGAGGCAACCGACGGCGCGCCATCCGCCAGCATGACGATAGCGCTGGAATAGAGCTCGCCCTGCCCGCCTTCGTAGGCGTCGTAGCTTGGCTGGGCGACCACCTGCACATGCCTGGACAGGCCGAGTTCCATCGGCCCCCAGCAGGTCTGCGCGAACAGCAGCGCCGGGTGCAGCCACAGTCTGTGAAAATCGAGTTCGTCCGGCGGCAATGTCGCTGGATCGGGTGCGATCAATGCACCGGCAGCATCACGAATTCCGCCCGGCACCGGCGGCAGGTCACCATTGCGACGCGCGATGGTTTCCGGCGCGTCAATGCCCTTTCCCCGGAAAGCATCGCGCAGCAGCACCCATTGCGCGTCGACCTCGCCGCGCACTTCGGGCCAATCATACATCGGCAACGCCGCAACCAATTCACTCATGCCGATATCAAATCATCATGTCGGGAAAAAGGATCGCAAAAACGCGGCGTCCAATCAGAATTGGCCGACACGGACCCCCGGATAGGCCGGATTATTCCTTGGGCGGCTCGGCGGGAACCGGCGCACTGCCAAGCCCGCTGATGCTGCGCGCCCTGATGCGCGGCTTGAAGGCCCTGCCCGGCTCGGCTTGACGCCGCAGCACCGGGTGCACGATCGGCTCTTTTGCCTTGAAGGCGTAAGCCTTGATCAGCGCGAAATAGTTCGGATAGGCATAGCCATTGTTCATCCGCAGCCATTCCTCACGGCGGTCACGAAACAGCTTGGGTAGCTTGTACCAGGCCACGGTCGGGGTCTTGTGGTGGACGAAGTGCAGATTGTTGTTGAGGAACAGGAACGACAGCGGCGAACGCTCGACGATCACCGTGCGACCTTCCGGATGTTCCGACCATTGATGCTCGGCGAACGTGCGGATCGAGATCAGCGACTGGCCGAGCCAGACCGGCACGAGAATGTAAAGCCACAGCGGGATGCCGAAGCCGAACTGGACGATCGGCAGCACGACGGCAAGGCCGATCGCGTGCAGCAGCCACGCCTTGCGGATCGCCTTGTCGCCGGCGAACATCTGCTTGGCGTCGTCGATGAAGAAGCCGACGCAGGACAGCCACGGGCCGAGCACGAAGCGGCCGGCCATGGTGTTGTTGATCTTGAGCAGGAATTTCATCGTCGGCGGCAGCTCGTCATGCTGCCAGAGCGCCTGGTAATAACTCTCTGGATCGTCCAACGGGTCGGTCAGCCGCTCGTCGGCGTGGTGGCGCAGATGGATGGTCTTGAAGCGGCGGAATGGCCAGACCAGACCGATCGGCAGGAACACGAAGGCTTCGTTGACCCGTGCATTGCGTGTCGGATGCCCGTGCAGCACTTCGTGCATGATCGACGATTGCAGTGCGGCGGTCAAAGCCAGGATGGCGAGCGCCAGGACGGGGTAGGATGGCCAGAGCAGGAAACCGGTGGCGAGCCAAGTTGCGTAACAGAAAAAGGCGAGTACCACGGTCGGCCACTCGATGGCCGGTGCGCTGTGTCGCCTGATGCTCTTGCTCGTCATGCTATCGACCACTGTCCCTCAGTCGCCGGAAACCCCAATTGGCTCCTGACAGCATAGTGTCAGGAGAAATGATTCCACTCAACGAGACAAAGTGCACAAACTGTTGCGATTGCGCATTTTCGGCCGCACATGTTATACATTGTAAACAAACTTAGGGATTCATTTACGCCTGAGGCGCGCTCGGAAGCGATTCGGCGCAAATTTTTCCTCAATCGAGGTGGAGCCCGCACATGGACAAGCGCGACCTGTCGACGATCTTCCGCGAACGCCTGAAAATGCTCTTGACACGCTCCGACCTGAACCAGTCGGCCTTCGCGACCGCGGTCGGCATCGACCGCTCGGCGCTATCGCAGCTGCTGTCCGGCGCCTCGACCCGCCTGCCCCGCGCCGAAACGCTGCTCAACATCGCCGCCGAGTTCAAAGTGTCGCTGGACTGGCTACTCGGTCTCAGCCAGGACGAGGGCCTCACCGGCGAAATCCGCGAGAGCCTGGAGATCGAGGAGGCACCCGACGGCTTCGACCGCACCCTGCTGGCCAAATGGCATGCCGAGGCGGCCGGCACCAAGATCCGCTACGTGCCTGCCGGCATTCCCGATCTTCTGCGCACCGAAGCGCTGGTCGACTACGAAGCCGGCATCACCAACAAGAGCCGCCTGGCGCAGGCCGGAGAAACGCAATACCGCATCGACTACAACAGGCGCCCGGAAACCGACATGGAAGTCTGCATGCCGCGCCACACGCTGGAGATCTTCGCCCGCGGGCTGGGTGTCTGGGACCGTTTCCCCGAAGCCGACCGGCGCGCCCAGTTGCTGCACATGGCGACGCTGCTCGACGACCTCTACCCGACCTTCCGGCTGTTTCTCTATGATGGGCGGATGCGCTATTCGATCCCCTACACCATCTTCGGCCCCTATCGTGCCGCCATCTATGTCGGCGACATGTATCTGGTGCTCAACGCCACCCAGCCGATCCAGACGCTGATCCAGCATTTCGACAATCTGATCCGGGCTGCCGACATCAATGCGCACGAGGCGTCCGGCTTTGCGCACAGGCTGGCCGGCATGTCGTTCCCAACAGGCACTGTCTGATTTTCGGCAGCCAAGATCACCACCGCGCCATGGCTCAAGGCGCCGCATGGGCGAACTCCGTCCTAGCTATTCATTGACTACACATAAAGACTTCTTTATATCCTTATCCGACTTCGAACATGAAAGCCAATCCGATGACGACCACCAACCCGATCGATGCGCTGCTGGCTGAAAAGGGCGTGCTGCTGGCCGATGGCGCCACCGGCACCAATCTATTCGCCATGGGTCTGGAGGCCGGCGAGGCGCCCGAACTGCTGAACGAGACGGCGCCCGACACCATCACCAGCCTGCACCAGAATTTCGTCGATGCCGGCGCAGACATCATCCTCACCAATTCGTTCGGCGGCACCCGTCACCGTTTGAAGCTTCACCATGCGCAGGACCGCGCGCATGCGCTGAACAAGCGCGCCGCCGAGCTTGCTCGTGCCGTCGCCGACAGAGCCGGCCGCAAGGTGATCGTCGCCGGTTCGGTCGGCCCGACCGGCGAATTGCTGGTGCCGCTGGGCGCCATGACCTATCACGAGGCGGTCGACGCCTTCGCCGAACAGATCGAGGGTCTCAAGGCCGGCGGCGCCGAAGTTGCCTGGATCGAGACGATGTCGGCTCCCGACGAGATCCGCGCCGCCGCCGAGGCGGCCATCCGCGTCGGCTTGCCCTACACCTACACCGGTTCCTTCGACACCGCCGGCCGCACCATGATGGGTCTGCTGCCGAAGGATATCCACGGCGTCACCGACGGGCTGTCGCAGGCGCCGCTCGGCGTTGGCGCCAATTGCGGCGTCGGCGCCTCCGACATCCTGGCCTCGCTGCTCGACATGACCGAGGCGAAGCCGGAAGCGACGGTGATCGTCAAGGGGAATTGCGGCATTCCCGAATTCCGCGGCACCGAGATCCATTATTCCGGCACACCCGAACTGATGGCCGACTATGTCAGGCTCGCCGTCGATGGCGGCGCCAAAATTATCGGCGGCTGCTGCGGCACCTCGTTCCAGCACCTCGCCGCCATGCGCAAGGCGCTCGACGCGCACACCAGGGCGGATCGTCCGACGGTTGCCGCGATCGTCGAACGCATCGGTCCGATGCGCAACAAGGTGGCGACGGAAAACACCGCCGAGACCAGCGAAGCCCGCCGCGAGCGCCGCCGCAGCCGGGCCTGACCCATCGGTTTTCGACTATTCGCTGTTGTCGGCGTAGCTCGACTGCGCCGACTTGAAGTCGACCACATTGTCGCCGCGCATCGTCATCAGCGCGCCTGAAGCGCTGGGGTCGGTGATCTGTTCCAGCATGATGCGGAACCGGTCGTTGGTCAGTGCCGACAGGGCGGTATGGCGCGCCTGCGCGACATCGTCACTGATACGCCTGGATTCCGATGATGGGGCCGATGAAACCGCCGAGGCGTCTGGCGCTGGGGGTATCGAGTTGGCGATAGTCCTGATCTGCAATTTCGGCTCCCTCAAGCCCAGTACACCTGTCCTGCGTAACAAGGAGAGGGTTGCCATCCAGTACCGGAAATGCCGCGCAATTTAACGACCCGGAAAATCCGCGAAAAAAGGCCGGCAAGATTTCCCTCGCCGGCCTGCCTCACCCGCCCGTAGGTCGGTTTCCCCTGTCAGAACGATCCCATCTGAAAGAAACCGGCCGTCATCACCACTACCGGTTACCGCCCAGCGCCGAGGCAAGGCGCACAAGTGAAAGGAACTCGGACCTGTACCCAAACGGGTCGGCTCCTCGAGCGGCAGTGGCGATCTCCATGATCTTGTCGTAGCCAAACTTCGCGGTCGCATCCTCGTCGCGCAGCTTCTGGCCGAAGGCGGCAACCGCGACGGAGAAGCGCTGATCGGCGCTGGCCTGGTCGAAGGACGAAATCTCGTTGGCCGAGGTCACCGGCGTGGTGATCAGCTTCGAGACGTCTTCATTCGGCAGCTTGTAGCGGATCTTGACGAAGGCATATTCGTCCGCGTTGGCGACGCCGCCATTGTCCACCGACGCCTGGCCGTAGCGCAGCGGATCGATCTGCTCGCCGCCGCTGCCCTTTGGCGTGATTTCATAGATCGCGGTAACGGAATGGCCCGAACCAATGTCGCCGGCATCGACGCGGTCATTGTTGAAATCCTCGCGGTTCAAGGCGCGGGTCTCGTAGCCGATCAGGCGATATTCCGAGACCTTGTTCGGGTTGAACTCGACCTGGATCTTCACGTCCTTTGCGATAGTGAACAACGTCGACGAAGCATCCTCGACCAGCACCTTTTCGGCCTCGGCCAGCGTATCGATATAGGCGGCGGTGCCGTTGCCGTTCTGCGCGATGGTCTGCATCATCTGGTCGTTCAGATTGCCGCGGCCGAAGCCGAACACCGACAGGAAGACACCGCTCTTGCGCTCGCTTTCGATCAGCCGCTTAAGGTCGTCGTCATCGGTCTGGCCGACATTGAAGTCGCCGTCGGTGGCGAGCATCACCCGGTTGACGCCGTCCTTGACGAAGGATTTTTGCGCCAGCCTGTAGGCTTCCTTGATGCCCGCCTCACCGGCCGTGCTGCCGCCGGGCGTCAGATTGTCGATGGCGCTGAGGATCTTGTCCTTTTCGGACGCCTTGGTCGGCTCCAGGACTGTGCCGGCGTCACCGGCATAGGTGACGATCGAAATGGTGTCGTCGGCCTTCAGCTTGCTGACCAGCAGCCGGAAGGCCGATTTGAGCAGCGGCAGCTTGTCCGGCTCGTCCATCGAGCCCGAGACATCGATCAGGAACACCAGATTGGCCTTCGGCTGCTCGGTCGGCTTGACGTCAAAACCCTTGATGGCGACATGCATCAGCCTGGTCTGCGTGTTCCACGGCGTCGGCATGACGCTGACGGTCGAGTTGAACGGCGTCGCGGCGGAGTCCGGCCCCTTCCAGTCATAGGGGAAGTAATTGATCATCTCCTCGACGCGAACAGTATCGGCTTGCGGCAGAGTGCCTTGCTTCAGCGAACTGCGCACGAAGGAATAGGACGCCGTGTCGACGTCGATCGAGAAGGTCGAGACCGGGTCCTCGAGTGCCGCATGCACCGGATTGGTCTTGAAATCCTCGATACGGTCGCGATTTTCCTCCTGCGGCAGCATCTGGTCGGCCGGCGCCATAGCCGGCTGCTGCGGCGCCATCAGCTTCGACTCCGCCGCCATGCGGGCTCGCGAGGTGCTGGGTACACTTGCAGCGCCATCCAGTGCGAATTCACCTGTCGGTGCCGGTGGCGCAGGCTCGGCCAGCACACCGCGCTCCAGCGCATTTTGTTGTGCAGCGCCCCCAGCAACGGTCGATTCGGATTTCTGCGGCGAGGCCGGCGCCACAAGCGCATCGGTGGCGTCGCGGCTTTCCACATCGGCGTCCGCCTTCTTGTCCTTCTCCAACTCGCCGCGAGCCGGCTTCGGCTCGGCGGTCGTCGGCTTCACCGTCGTCGGCTTGTCGGCCAGCGTCTCGCTGATCTTCTCGTCGCCGCCGAATTTGGGCGGCTGTTCCCTCAGCAAATGGAAGGTGGCGTATCCGGCGATCGGCAGGGCGACGAGCCCGGCAAGGGCCGGCGTGGCAATAAGTTTCTTTTGCATGATCTCGCTCCAGAGCTTTTGTGCTCGCTCTGTGAGACGAAGCCCGCCAACCGATCCTTGGGAGACAGCAGAAATATTTTCCTGATCATAGGCGCGCAGGGCGGCCTCGAAGGCACGTGCCTTGGCATCCTTGGCGGGCGCCGGTGCTGCGATATCGCGCAGTCTGTTGAGTTCATTGTCGTCGACCATGGTCACACTTCCCCGGCCGCGCGCATCAGCGTCTTCAGCCGTTTCTTCGCTTCATGGATGTGCCAGGAAACCGTCGTCTCCGAGATCGCCATCGCCTCGGCGGCGGCCGCGTGGCTCAATCCTTCGCCATAGACCAAAAGCACGGCGTCGCGCTGCTTGTCCGGCAATTGCCGCACCGCGGCCCATAGCGCTTCGGCGGGGTCTTCCGGTTCGATCGACGCCTCGCCCGAGATCAGTGCATGGACGCAATAGGCCTCTGTCTTGACTGTCTCGCGGGCGGATTTGCGCATCATGTCGCGCGCGGCGTTCAGGGTCACGGAATAGAGCCATGTGGTGAAGGCGCCGCCGCCGCGATAGTCGCGGATCGCCTTGCCCAGCCTGACGCAGACTTCCTGGGCTATGTCTTCGGCATCGGCCTTCCTGCCGCACCAGCGATAGGCAGCGCGATAGACGAAGTCATAGTGCCTTTCCAGCAATGTGCTGAAGGCCCCCCTGTCTCCGCCCTTCGCCCGCCCGATCAGTTCGGCGTCGGAGGCTTCGCTCTCATCCAGCATCATCGCCATCATTTGCCTGTTGGACGAAGGCTAATGGCTAATCCTTGGGGCAATGGAAAGATTTTTTTGGAAACCGCCGGATCGTGACCGCCGGCACCCCGCTTGACACATCCATATCTCGGCGGTTATACGTCAATCAATAGCCACCGGGTTATCGATCCAAAATGAACAACGCTCACGACGTCCTCTTCAGAACGCTCTCCGATCCGACGCGTCGTGCGATCTTCGAGCGCCTGTGCCGGCAAGGCGAGCAGACGGTCGGTGCCCTGACGGCTCAGTCGGGGGTCTCGCAGCCGGCGGTGTCGAAGCATCTCGGCGTGCTCAGGCAGGCCGGGCTCGTGCGTGACCGCCATCAAGGACGGCAGACCCATTATAGCGCCCAGCTCGCAGCACTTTCCCCGCTGACCGACTGGACGAACCAGATGAATGCGTTCTGGCAGAGCCGGTTCGATGATCTCGAAAATTTGCTCAAAAGAATGGACCAATGACCAACATCGCGACCGAAACGCGCTCCGTCATCGTCGAACGTGAGATCCCCTATCCGCCGGAAAAAATCTGGCGCGCGCTGACCCAGCCGCATCTCATCGAGGAATGGTTGATGAAGAACGACTTCCAGCCAGTCGTGGACCACCGTTTCAAGCTGCGAAAGGAACCGCAACTTGACGTGAGCATCGTTGTCGACTGTCAGGTAACAGCCGTCGAGCTGAACAAGACACTGTCCTACACGTGGCAGGCCTATGGCCTTGAGAGTGTCGTCACCTGGACTCTCCTGCCGACCAGCACGGGCACCCGGTTGCGCATGGAACAGTCCGGCTTCCGGCCGGATCAGGAGCAGGCGTACCGGGGCGCGACGAGCGGGTGGCGGCAGTACCTTGCAAATCTGAGTCAAGTCCTGGCGCGGATAGATTGAAACCCGCCGGTGCGGATCGGTGGTCCGCGTCGGCTGTTTTGACAGGAGGAACTATTGGACTGGAACATGTGGGTTCGGCAAATTCATCGCTGGCTGTCGATCATCTTTACGCTGACCGTCATCGCCAACTTCGCCACCATGGCATTCGGGCAGCCTCCCGCCTGGGTGGTCTACTCGCCGCTCCTGCCGCTCTTCCTGCTGCTGTTCAGCGGCCTGTACATGTTCGTGCTGCCCTATGCCGCCAAGGGACGCGGCGCGCAGCGTGCGCGCGGATAGGAGTGGGTAGAATGGTCAAGACACAGGGTCAATTGACCAAGGCTGCGCCAGTGCTGCTCTCGGGCGGCAACCCGCAAATCGCCAAGGGCGATGGTGACGCCCCGGGGCAGGCCTATATCGCTGCGATGCCGGGTTGGAAGCGCGGCCTGGGCGAACGCCTCGACGCGCTCATCGAGCGCAACGTGCCGGACGTCCGCAAAGCCGTGCGATGGAACTCGCCCTTCTACGGCATCGAAGGCCAGGGCTGGTTCGTGTCGTTTCATGTCTTCACCCACTATTTGAAGGTGACCTTTTTCAGTGGCATCTCATTGCAGCCGATCCCACCAGGCGGCACGGCAAAGAGCAAGGATGTGCGCTGGATCGACATCCGCGAAGACCAGTTCGACGAGGCGCGGATGGCGGACTGGGTCAAGCAGGCGGCCGCGCAGCCCGGCTGGATCCCGTAACGGCCGAATAACACACAGGAGAAAGAGCGATGAAGATCAAGCTGACCAGCGTGTATGTGGACAACCAGGAAAACGCACTGCGCTTCTACACCGACGTGCTGGGCCTCGCCAAAAAAGCCGATTTCAGCAACGGGCCTTTTCGCTGGCTGACAGTGATCTCAGCCGACGAGCCTGATGGAACCGAGCTGCAACTCGCGCTCAACGACAACCCGGCCGCCAAGGCCTATCAGGAAGCCATCTTCGAGCAGGGCCAGCCCGCGATCATGTTCTTCACCGACGACGTCAAGGGCGACTACGAGCGCATCAAGGCGAAGGGCGGCGCGTTCACCATGCCGCCGACCGAGGTGACCGGTTCGACCATCGTCCAGCTGAACGACAGCTGCGGCAATCTCGTTCAGATCACCCAACTGACGCGCTGGTGACAGGCAGCGGTTGAACGCGTCGAGGCACAGGAAGGCACCCAATGACCCCCTCGCAACAAATCGACCAATTGATCGCTGGCCTCTCGGACTGGCGCGGCGAGACGCTCGCCCGCATCCGCAAGACCATCCTTGCAGCCGACCCGGACATCGTCGAGGAGTGGAAGTGGATGGGCAGCCCGGTATGGTGCCTCGACGGCAACATCGTGGTCGGCAACGCCCACAAAGACAAGGTGAAGCTGACCTTTTCCCATGGCGCCAGCCTGCCGGACCCCGACAAGCTGTTCAACAACGGTTTTGGCGGCAAGGTGTGGCGGGCAATCGACATGTTCGAGGGCGAAAAGCTCGACGAGGGCGCCCTGAAAGACCTCGTCCGTGCCGCCATCGATTACAACCAGGCCAAAAAGAAGAAGAAGGCGGCTGCTGGGACGAAGCCACGGACGTAAGTCTAGGCCGCCTGCCCCGCCACCCAGCCCGATGACCATGCCCACTGGAAATTATAGCCGCCCAGCCAACCCGTGACATCGACGACTTCGCCGATGAAAAACAGGCCCGGCACGGATTTCGCCTGCATCGTCTTCTGGTCCAGCCCGTTGGTGTCGACCCCGCCCAGCGTCACTTCGGCGGTGCGGTAGCCCTCCGAGCCGGCAGGCTTGATGCGCCAGTCATTGACTGCGGCAGTTATGGTTTTCATCTGGGCGTCGGAAAGATCGGCAAGGTTGCCGTCGATCCCGGTGCGCTCGGCGATCGACTGCGCAAGCCGCTTCGGCAGATGATTTGCCAGCACCGTCTGTACCGCTTGCCGCCCATTGCTTCGCTTGGCCACGCGGATGAGGTCCGCCACGTCAACTCCCGGCAGCATGGCGATGCGGATTTCATCGCCCTCGCGCCAATAGGACGAGATCTGCAGGATGGACGGTCCGCTGACGCCGCGATGCGTGAACAGCATCGCTTCGGAGAACCGCGTCTTGCCGCAGGCGACTTCCGCGTCCACGGCATTGCCGGCCAGCGGCGCCAGCCGCTCGAGCGTGTTTGCGTCGAAGGTCAGCGGAACCAGCGCCGGCCGCGTTTCGACAACAGCAAGGCCGAACCGTTCGGCAAGCTCATAGCCGAAACCGGTCGCCCCCATCTTGGGGATCGACTTGCCGCCGCAGGCCACGACCAGCGACTGGCAAGTAACCAAGCCTGTGAAGAGGGTGAGCGCAAACCCCTCCACGGTTTTGCGGACATCCTCAACGCTGGCCGAGAGCGCCAGCTCCACGCCCCTGCCCCGCATTTCCGAGACCAGCATGTCGATGATCTGGCGTGCGGAGCCATCGCAGAACAGCTGCCCAAGCGTCTTCTCGTGATAGGCAATGCGGTGGCGTTCGACGAGGGCGATGAAATCGCGCTGCGTGTGGCGGCTGAGCGCCGAAATGCAGAAATGCGGATTGCCCGACAGAAAATTCTTCGGGCTGGCATGGATGTTGGTGAAATTGCACCGGCCGCCGCCGGAGATGCGGATCTTCTCGCCAGGCATTGCCGCATGATCGAGGATCAGCACCGAACGGCCGCGCTTGGCCGCCTCCACGGCGCACATCATTCCGGCGGCACCCGCGCCGATGATCACGACATCATAGGATTGCATCAGGCTATTCGTTTCCGCTCGACCCACTCACACGGGGCCGCGCCATTTGTGCTGCCTGATACCACTTTGGCCCGACAGTTTTCTAGCAATTCCGTCCCAGCAGCATGGTGATCTGGAGGGTGACGATTGTGGTGAACAGCCCGGGATCACTGAAAGCCCTCGCGGACAGCATTGCCCCATGAACCGATGCCATCAGCATCTGGGCCTCCTCCTCCGGCCGGTTGTTCAAGCGGAACAAGTCCTGCTCCATTCCAGCCCGCAGCACCGACGTAAGCCATCCCGCGAGATTTTGGAAATGGGCACGAACGCGTGATGCGACCTCTTCCGGCAGCATCTGCATCTCGCCGGCGAGCATCGCGCAGACGCAGAAGGACGGCGAGGCATCGCGAATGCATGTCCGCCAATAGTTCATGTAGGACTGCAGTTGTTCAGCAGGGCTTGAGAGTTCTCCCCGGAGAGACTCCAAACCCACTTCGGCCTGCCGCCTGTAACGATCCACCAGCACCGAAACCAGCTCGGCCTTCGTCGGAAAATGATGGTGGATGCTCGCCTTCCTGATCCCGATGGCAGCCGAGATATCGGCATAGCTGAACCCGTTGTAGCCTCCCGCGACGATGAGAGACTGCGCGACATCGAGGATCTTTTCTGAAGTCGAAGCCATTGATTCCATATCGCTGCCTACCTTCTGGTAGGCGAACTGTCAAGGTTATGCATCGTTCCCGATTCTCACAGGGAGGTGTCCGGAGATCGGGTTGACTTAGAGGTTTTGGCTACCTACTAATAGGTAGATAGCAATAAGGAATCTGCCGATGCAAAACCAATCTTTCACCCAGTCCGGATGGCTACGATCCTATTATTTCGTACGCGCCATATTTTCTATCGCCTGGGTTGCTGCCGCCATCCTATTCAACGGGCAACCCGGTCCCACCGCGCTTCTGCTCGTGATCTACCCCGCATGGGACGCCCTCGCCAATCTGGTTGACGCCAGGGTAAATGGCGGCCTGAAAGCCAACTCGTCCCAGGCATTGAACGTCGTGGTCAGCCTGATAACGACGCTCGCTGTCATCGTGGCGGTCGCCAACAGCATGTATGCCGTTCTGGCCGTGTTTGGGGTTTGGGCGATCCTCTCGGGCCTGCTACAGCTGAACACGGGATTAAAGCGTTGGCGCTACCAAGGCGCACAATGGGCGATGATCCTGAGTGGTGCGCAGTCGGCCCTCGCTGGCGGCTTCATGATCAGCCGATCCCTCGGCACGGCTGCGCCGACGATTCTGGACATCGCCCCTTATGCCGGGTTCGGCGCGTTTTACTTTCTGCTCTCCGCAATTTGGCTTGTCGTAGCAGCCTATCGCAAGGCAAACGCCTAGGCGCAGCCTGATCCGGCGGCGGCAAGGTGAACAGTCATCTGCCGCCGTCGAAAGGGCAAGCATCGCTCACTCTTCGCCGCATCGGCTGCCATTCTGGTTCAAAGTCACGTAGCGTCCTGCTCAGGGGCGCGACCCCTGACCTTAGATCAGCGTCTCGGCGAACAACGTCGTCAGCCGCTTCCAGTGGCGTTCGGCGCCGGCGGCATTGAAAACGCTATGATCGGGTACGCACCAGCCATGCGCCATCCCGGCATAGTTCTCGATGACATGATCGACTTCAGCGACCCGCAGCGCTTCGGCCAGCCGCGCCGACTGTTCCGGCGGGAAACTCCTGTCGACGCCGGATGTGCCGACATAGACGCGCCCCCTGATGGAGGCTGCCTTGCGATGCGGGCTGTCGGCGGCGTCGCTGGCCAGATTGCCGCCATGGAAGCTTGCGGCCGCTTTTATCCGTTCGGGATAGGTTGCAGCCGCATTCAATGATCGACCGCCGCCCATGCAATAGCCGACGGTGCCGATCGGCCCGGTAATGCCCTCGGCAGCAAGCGCATCGAGGAACGCATCGCTGTCGCTGATGGTCATGTCCTGTGTCGTGCCGGTGACCAGCGCCATCAGCGGGATTTTGGTCTTTTCCTCGGCGAAGGCGGTCTTGGCGTCGAACGGCCCGTAGGGCGCATTGCGGTAGAATAGGTCGGGCACCAGTACCGCATAGCCTTCATTCGCCAGCCGGTTGGCCATACTGTCGAGCGCCGGCCGCGGACCGAAGGCGTCCTGATAGAGAATGACGCCGGCCTTGGCAGGAGATGCGTTTGCCGAGCGGAAAAGCCCAGCATTGGCAACACCATCCCTGGTCTTGATTTGAAGGTCGTGTTTCGTCATCGCCCGCTCCGTTCGACTGATGCGCGATACATATCCGCGCGAGGCCATACGGCAAGGCATTCCCCGGGCATGGCAGTCAACATTTCGTGCAGGATTGCGTGACGCTATTGCTCGCCCTCGCGCACGGTCCGCGCGCCGACATGCAGCGCACGGCCGGCACCGAGCCCCATGATGGCTACGCCAAGCCCGAGCGCGACGAACAGGAACGCCGTCCCCGAAAAACTGCCGGTCCAATCGCGGATCAGGCCCACCAGCAGCGGGCCGAATGCCGCCAGTACATAGCCGACGCCTTGCGCCATGCCTGAAAGATGCGCGGCGACATGCGAATCCGGCGAACGCAGCACGATCAAGCTCATGGCAGCCGCGATCAGGCCCCCCTGCCCAATGCCTTGCAGGACCGCCCAGAACAGCACCGTCGAGGTCGGCGCAAAGAGAATGCCGAGCAGCGCGATCACCGCTATGGCAACGAGCGCCACATTGATGCCGCGCTGGTCCTTCAGCCGCATCGCAAAGGATGGCACGGCGAGGCACGTGATGACCTGCGCCATCACCGACACCGAAACCATCGCGCCGGCGGTGGCCGCGTCAAAGCCGCGCTCGCGCAGGATCGGCGCCAGCCAGCCGAAGATGCAATAGGCAAGTGCCGACTGCAGCCCCATGAACAGCGTCACCTGCCAAGCCAGGCGATCGCGCCAAAGCCCGACGACGTGAAAGCCGCGATGACTGACCTGCCGACGGCTGCCCAGCGCCTGCGGGATCCAGATCAGCAGCACGATCAGCGTCGGCACCGCCCAGGCAGCGAGCGCTCCCGACCATGAACCGGTGACAAAATGCTCGATCGGCAGCGTGAAGCCGGCAGCGGCAGCCGAGCCGGCGCAGAGCGCCATGGTGTAGAACCCGGTCATGATAGCGGCCCTGTCGGCGAAATCGCGCTTCACCAGGCCCGGCAGCAGCACATTGCCGATGGCAATCGCGCCACCGGCCAGGAATGTGGCGACAAACAGCAGGGGAACCGTACCGAACCAGCGCAGGCCGGTTCCCAGCACCAGCAAGGCGAGCGCCCCGAGCAAAGTGCGCTCGGCTCCATAGCGCTGCGCAAGCCTTGGCGCGAAGGGCGCGAACAGGCCGAGGCACAGGACGGGCAGCGTCGTCAGCAGGCTGGCGCCCGTCGTCGAAAGACCGGTTGCCTGCATCACCTCGGGCAACAGCACCGACAGGCTGGAAAACAGCGGCCTCAAGCTGAAGGCGATCAGCACAAGGCTTGCGCCAAGCATGATGCGCGCCGCACGGCTGCGCAGTTCAGGCGGCTGCGGCATGGGCAGGCTGTCGGCCTCGGCATCGACGAGTTCCAGACCCTCGACCTCGGCCTTCGGATCAGGCTGACGAAAACTCTGGTTCATTGCGAAAGCAGTCTTTCAAGTTGGGCAACACCGGCGCCATGAAGGCTCGGACGGCGGCAACGGCGCGCTCGGGATCGCTCGCGGCAATGGCGTCGACGATTGCCGCATGCGCCTGGTGGTCCGGTTCGGGCAGATCGCCGTCGATGGTGGCATGGATGGTCTCGGTGATGGCGGCGGTGAAGAAGTCATAGAGCTCCATCATCGCCCTGTTGCCGGACGCCGCGACGACGGATTTGTGGAAAGCAAGATCGCGCCGGATGAAGGCTTCGCTTCCGCCGTCGGCGACGGTGCCGCGCGCGGCAAGCAATTGCCGCATCCGCTCGAGGTCGGCTGGCGTGTGACGCAAGGCGGCGAGCCTCGCGGCCTCGAGGTCCAGCGCCGCCCGCGCCTCCCACTGATCGCGCAAGCCGCTGCGTTTGACCCGGTCAAGCGCGGCAGAAGTATCGACGGCGGAGCGCACATAGGTGCCCGAGCCCTGACGCGTATTCAGCAACCCCTGCGAGACCAGCACCCGCACCGCCTCGCGGACGGTGCCCCGACTGACCGACAGAAGGTCGGTCAGAGCTGCCTCGTTGGGAATACGCTCGCCGACACCCCAGCGGCCGCTGACGATTTCAGCCCGCAGGCTCTCGGTGGCGCTGTCGGTGAGATTGGTTCGGATAGCAGGTTGCATCGGCCTATTCATCAAGTCATCAGATGACTTGATGAATAGGCTTGCTTCTAACTGCCGTCAAGATGCTCGAAGCGAACGAGCACCACGCAATGGGAATGGATCAGTTGGTGGCCCGTGCGAAGCTCGCCATGTGGAAGGCCTGAACCTCCGGCGGATAGCGATACTCCGTGCCATAGGGGCACGCATTGCGATCAAGGCAGCCGCCGCTGCGGCAAGGCGAGCCGCCGGCTCCACGCACATGCGTCAGGCAGGATTGATAAGCAAATCCTTGCGCGGAATAGGCGTCGGCCGGACAAGATTTCAGGCAAGGTTTCTCGACGCAGCTATCGCAAAGGTGAGGCGCCGTTTCGCCGGCTTGAATCGGAAGCTCGTCCTCGAACAGCAGCGCACCGCGATAGGCATGCCATAGCCCGTATTGCGGATGCATGAGGATGCCGAGCGGCGACGGCTTCAGTCCCTCCGCCCGCATCGCCCATTGCTGAAACGGCAGATAAGGTCTGTCGGAAGGGGAAACGGCTCGCGCCCCGAATGCCTCGGCCACGGCTCCGATCACTTCGCGCGACCACGTGTCGAGCGGATTGGCGATTGCCTGTGGCTGTTGCCCCCGCCAACGCAGGAAATACGGCCAGGGTGCCGCGCCCGCCTGCCCTACCAGCAGGACGGCCGCTGCCGGCGCACCAGATGATCCCGTTGGCGGCGCATTGCCTGTTGTAAAATTGAAGCCGCCGCGAAGAACAAGGCCGTTGGCGTGAAGCGCCGCAGCAATGCGGTCAACGCTGCCGGCGGGCGCAATCATTCCTTCTTGACCGGATCGGAGAACGCGCTCCGCCAGACTTCCTTGTGGATGATGTTGGCGACTTTAGCCCCGCCTGACTCGGGCTCCTTTCAAGTGAAGGCGTCGGGCATCGACCCCTTCTTCTTGGCGATGAAGTCCTGCAACGCTTCGTCGATGCTCGGATCGAGATACGGCGCCTCGTAGCTTTCCAGCCAGCGGCGGGCAAGTTCGTTGGCACGCTGCGGCGCGGTCTTCTCGCCTTCGGCCAGCCACTGCTCGTAGGAATTGTTGTCGGCGATGTTGGAGCGGTAGAAGGCGGTCTGGAAATTGGCCTGGGTGTGGTCGCAGCCGAGATAGTGGCTGCCCGGGCCGACCTGGCGGATGGCGTCCATCGCCTGGCCGTTTTCCGACAGGTCGACGCCCTCGGAAAACTTCTGCGTCATGCCGAGCTGATCGATGTCCATCATGAACTTCTCATAACAGGACGCGAGCCCGCCCTCAAGCCAGCCGGCAGAGTGCAGCACGAAGTTGGTGCCGGCCAGGATGGTCGAGTTCAGCGTGTTGGCGCTTTCATAGGCCGCCTGAGCATCCGGAACCTTGGACGCGCAGAGCGAGCCGCCGGTGCGGAACGGCAGGCCCAGCCGACGCGCCAGCTGTGCGGCGCCATAAGACACCAGCGACGGCTCCGGCGTGCCGAAGGTCGGCGCTCCCGACTGCATCGAAATCGACGAGGCGAAGGTGCCGAACAGCACCGGCGCGCCGGGACGGATCAACTGCGTGAACGAGGCGCCGGCCAGCACTTCGGCCAGGACCTGCGTTAGCGTGCCGGCCACCGTCACCGGGCTCATCGCGCCCGCAAGGATGAACGGCGTGACGATGCAGGCCTGGTTGTGGCGCGCATAGACTTTCAGCGCGCCGAGCATGGTCTCGTCGAACACCATCGGCGAGTTGGCGTTGATCAGGCTGGTCAGCACCGTGTTGTTCTCGACGAAATCGTCGCCGAAGACGATCTTGGCCATGGCGACGGTGTCTTCGGCGCGTTCCGGCGCGGTCACCGAGCCCATGAACGGCTTGTCGGAATATTTGATGTGGCTGTAGATCATGTCGAGGTGGCGCTTGTTGACCGGCACGTCGACGGGCTCACACACCGTGCCGCCCGAATGGTGGATCGACGGCGCCATATAGGCGAGCTTCACGAAATTCTGGAAATCCTCGATCGTCGCATAACGCCTGACGCCATCGAGGTCACGCACGAAGGGCGGACCGTAGACCGGCGCAAAGACGGTGGCATTGCCGCCGATCTGCACCGAACGCTCGGAATTGCGCGCATGCTGGGTGTAGACGGACGGCGCGGTCTTGAGCAGCGAACGGCACAGCCCCTTCGGAAAGTGCACGCGCTCGCCCTTGACGTCGGCGCCGGCCTCTTTCCACAGTTGCAGCGCTTCCGCGTCATCACGGAAGATGATGCCGATCTCCTCGAGCACCGTGTCGGTGTTCTTCTCGATCAGCGCCAGGCCTTCCTCGTCCAGCACCTCGTAAACGTTGATCTTGCGCTTGATGTAGGTGAGCTGTGTACCCGGGCCACCGCCCGAACGTGCTGCCCGCCGGGCTGCAGCCCCGCCACTGGCGCCACGCCCACGTCGCGCGTTTGACGCTTCCTGATCGACTGCCGCGTGTTCGCTCATGGTGGTTCTTCCCTGAATCTGTTCTTGTCTGGAATCCATAGCGGCTGCATCTCGCCGCTTCTTGCCAGATCGTAGCCATGCACCCTATTCGAAACGGCCCGCCAGCGCCAACGCCTGTCGCAAAATCGACAAGAATTCCAAGAGAGTTACGGTCGCTTTCCTTTTGCGGGAAGTCGCAAATCAGCTATGGATACCTGCCCCCAGCGGGTTAGGTATGAACGCGAATATATTGTGCCTTGCGACGCACGTCGCGATGCCGGCAGGAGCTCGATACAAATGGCCGACGACGAGATCATCCTTTCCGAACTTTCCGACGACGAGTTGGTGCAGCAGATGCACGACGATCTCTATGACGGGCTGAAGGAAGAGATCGAGGAAGGCACCAACATCCTGCTCGAGCGCGGCTGGGTGCCCTACAAGGTGCTGACCGAGGCGCTGGTCGAAGGCATGCGCATCGTCGGCGAGGATTTTCGCGACGGCATCCTGTTCGTGCCCGAAGTGCTGTTGTCGGCCAATGCGATGAAGGCCGGCATGTTCATCCTGCGTCCGCTGCTCGCCGCCACCGGCGCGCCGAAGCAGGGCAAGATGGTCATCGGCACCGTCAAGGGCGACATCCACGACATCGGCAAGAACCTCGTCGGCATGATGATGGAAGGTGCTGGCTTCGACGTCATCGATCTCGGCATCAACAATGCGGTCGAGAAATATCTCGATGCGATCGAACAGCACCAGCCCGACATCATCGGCATGTCGGCCCTGCTGACCACGACCATGCCCTATATGAAGGTCGTCATCGACACGATGAAGGAAAAGGGCATCCGCGACGACTATGTCGTGCTGGTCGGCGGCGCGCCGCTGAACGAGGAATTCGGCAAGGCCGTCGGCGCCGATGCCTATTGCCGAGACGCGGCGGTGGCGGTCGAGACCGCCAAGGACTACATGAAGCGCAAGCACAATGTGCGCGCTTCGGCCTGATTGGCCAATTCAGAATGGACAACAGGAAGCCGCGCCTTGCAGCGCGGCTTTTTTGTTCCCAGATGAAGAAAGGCCGGGTGCGGATCAGGGATTGTTGACGGTGTCCTCGACCGCATTGGCGGTTGATTTGACGTCCTTGCCGACGCCTCGGACGGTGTTCGCACAAGCCGTGAGGGCCAGGGCGCAGGTCAAGATGGCAATTGGCGTGATGCGTAGCAGTTTCATGGACGGTGTCTCCCTCAATAGATAAATTAGCGCTACAGCAACGAAGGCCGGCTCGACGGGTTCCATGGCCAAGACGCAAAAAACGAAACCGAATCAAGACGACAGGCTGCTCGTTATCGCCTGTGGGATGATTGCGCGCGAAATTCTGGCCGTCAAGGAACAGCTCGGACTGGATCACCTCGACCTGACCTGCCTGCCGGCGGAATTCCATTTCTATCCGGACCGCATCGCCCCGGCCATGGACAAGGCAATCGAAAAGGCCAAGGCCGACGGCTACAGCAACATCTTCGTCGGCTATGCCGATTGCGGCACCGGCGGCCTGCTCGACAGGGTGTGCGAGAAGCATGGCGTCGAGCGCATGGCCGGCCCGCACTGCTTTGCCTTCTATCAAGGCATGGAGGCCTATGCGAAAATCGCCGACGACGACATGATGTCCTTCTACATGACCGACTTCCTCTGCCGGCAGTTCGACGCCTTCTTCATGAGGCCGCTCGGCCTCGACAAGCATCCGGAGTTGATCAAGGACTATTTCGGCAACTACGAGAAGCTGATCTATCTGGCCCAGACCAACGATCCGGAACTCGACAAGGTCGCCGAAAAGGCCGCCAAAATGCTTGGTCTCGTCTATGAACGCCGCGCAACCGGCTACGGCGACCTGACGGCCGGAATGGCGCTGGCGGCTGCACACGCCTGAAGCAATTCTTGACCCGCCATGCTCCAACCCTGGATGACAGGCCATCGAGAACGGGTAAGTTGTGCGCCACAAGGCAACAGGCCCTCCAGCCATTCGAACGTGGAAACGCACGATGACCCCTCACCTCTTGATAGCCGTACTCGGTCTCCTCTGTTTCGCCCTGCCCGCTCATGCCGACGGCGAGGTGCAGAAACTCATCACCCCAGCCGACAAGGCACGGCTCGACAAATATGGCGAGACCCGCAAGGCGGCGCTCGCCGAGGCGAAAGCGGGAAACCCCGCCGAGGTCAAACAACTCGACGCCTTGCTGGCAAAACCGCTGGTAGCCTTCTCCGACAAGGACCTGACCGGCAATTGGCGGTGCCGCACGATCAAGGCCGGCGGACCTTTGCCGCTCGTCATCTATGGCTGGTTCAAGTGCAAGGTGACCGATGACGGTTCCGGCTGGCGGCTGGAGAAGATCAGCGGCTCACAGCGCACCAAGGGCCGTTTCTTCGACGATGGCGAGAAACGCGCGATCTATCTCGGCTCCTTCTATGTCAACGACGATCCGGCAAAGCCCTATGGCAGCGCCCCGCAAACCGACCAGGTCGGCTACGCCTTCCGCAACAGCGCCAAGGAATGGCGCATCGAATTCCCGGCGCCCTACTACGAATCGAAGCTCGATATCATCGAATTGAAGCGCTGACCGGCATCGAAGATGCTGATCACCAAGGATTAACCCGGACGCCCTAGCATCCCGCCCATTGTCGAGAACGGTTGCTTGGAGGGGGCAAGATCCATGGCAGCATCAGAATCCAGTACGCGTCCGATCGTGGTCGTCACCGGCGGCGGCCAGCATGTCTGGGTTATGATCAATGCAATCGCCGATCGCGTTGGTCCTGTCAGCGTCGTCCTCGAAACCCCTGAATCCAAAAAGCAATTGCTGCGTGGCCGGGCTCGCCGCCAGGGCTGGATCTCCGCCATGGGCCAGCTTGGCACGATGGTGCTGAGCAGGTTGGGCAAGCGATTCCTGGCCGGCCACAGCGCGCGCTTGATTGCCGAGGAGAAGCTGGAGGTTGAGCCGCGACCAGGCCAGGAGATCATCCAAGTAGCCTCCGCCAATGGGCTTGAGTGCCTGCAGGCGATCCAGAAGATCCGGCCAGGCGTTGTACTGCTCAACGGTTGCCGACTAATCTCGGCTGAGATGCTGAGCAAAATGCCCTGCCCGGTGCTCAACTACCATGCGGGCATCACGCCGAAATATCGCGGCATGAATGGCGGCTATTGGGCTCTGGTATCAGGCGATGCGCAGAATTTCGGCACGACTGTCCACCTCGTCGACGCTGGCGTCGACACCGGTGGCGTGCTGAAGCAGGCGCGCGGACGATCGAAAAAGGGCGACACCATCTCAAGTCACGCGCTACGCCAGACGGCGTTCTCACGCGACATCTGCGTCGAGGCCGTCAGCGATGCACTGGCTGGAAAACTCACGACGATCGATCCCGGCCTGCCTTCGAAGCTGTGGTATCATCCGACGATCTGGTTCTACGTCTGGACGGGCCTCAGAACCGGCATCTGGTAGCGAGTTCCTCGCCCGTATCCGCATGCCGCACGCTGGCTCTTCCGGCGCGTCGAACCTGCCGCCAGCACACGCCGCAAACGAATAAACCCACCTTTCATTTTACGACATCCAAATGCGTCGCTTTTGAATGCGCGCGCGTCGTCCCATAACAAGCGGCCCCACTGCGCTTCCGGCAATGCTCGCAGATCGAGGAGTGAGAATTCATGGCCGATCTGATCGTCGTCTACTGGCGCGACATCCCAGCCCAAATCATCGTCAAGAAGGGCCGGCAGAACGCCAAGCGCGAACTGCCGCTGCGCTTCACCGAGGCGATCGACATGTGCGCGATGCGCACTGGCGCCGGCGGCACCGACGATTATCTGGCCGAATGGCGCAAGGCCGATCCCGTCCCGGTCGGCGACGACCTCGAAGCCGAGGTCGAGAAGGCATTCAACGATATCGACACGAAATACGACCGCGAGCGGCTGGTCGCCCTGGTCAAGGCAGGCGGCAAAGAAAATGTCTGAAACCATTCCTGCCAAGGATGGCCAAAGGGTTGTCCAGCCGGTTACCCAAGCCACTCTGGTCAAGAAGGCAGCGCCGAAATCCGACTACAAGCCGGCCGACGTGTCGCCGCAGCGGCGCGTGCAGCGTTCCTTTGCGGTCCGGCTGTGGTCGATCAGGCACTCGCGCCTGCTCGAATGGTTCTACGGCAAGTTCGCCGACATGTTCCTGCTCCTTCATCCCCTGTGGAAAGGCATCGGCTACGGCCGTGTCGAAGGACCGATCAAATTCGTCGAGAAGCGCGTCAAGGGCTTCATGTTCGACTGCCGCATGTGCGGCCAGTGCATCTTGTCCTCGACCGGCATGTCGTGCCCGATGAACTGCCCCAAGCAATTGCGCAACGGCCCTTGCGGCGGTGTCCGCGCCAACGGCAATTGCGAGGTCGAACCCGATATGCCGTGCGTCTGGGTCAAGGCCTGGGAAGGCTCGCAGAACATGGTGCACAGTGACAGGATCCTGACCGTGCAGAAGCCGGTCGACCAGTCGCTGCGCGAAACCTCGGCCTGGCTGCGGGTGACCGCGCAGGCGGCCGCCGCGAGCGAAGCCGCCGCTGCCGCCAAGAATGGGGCGGCAAACACCGGGGCATCGGAATGATCGGCCGCCAGCGCGACGAGAATCCGGCCGGCATCGATCTGCCGCTCGATCCCCTGCCCGGCCATACTTCGCGCGGCCGGCTGGAGCGCGTGCTTCGGCGCGGCGAGTTCGCGGTGACGACCGAGCTCAACCCGCCCGACAGCGCCGATCCGGAAGACGTCTACAACAGGGCAAAAATCTTCGACGGCTGGGTCGACGCCATCAACGCCGTCGACGCCTCGGGCGCCAATTGCCACATGTCGTCAGTCGGCATCTGCGCGTTGCTGACCCGCATGGGCTATGCGCCGATCATGCAGATCGCCTGCCGCGACAAGAACCGCATCGCCATCCAGGGCGACGTGCTGGGCGGGGCCGCGATGGGCGTCGCCAACATGCTGTGCCTGACCGGAGACGGTGTGCAGGCTGGCGACCAGCCGGGCGCCAAGCCGGTATTCGATCTCGACTGCATGTCGCTCTTGGAAACCTGCCGCATCATGCGCGACAACGGCAAGTTCCTGTCCGGCCGCAAGCTGACGACGCCGCCGCAGCTTTTCCTGGGTGCTGCGATCAACCCGTTCGCGCCGCCGATCGATTTCCGGCCGCATCGCCTGGGCAAGAAGATCGCCGCCGGCGCGCAATTCGTACAGAGCCAATATTGCTTCGACGTGCCGATGTTCCGCACCTACATGCAAAAGGTGCGCGACCTCGGCTACACCGAAAAATGCTTCATCCTGGTTGGCGTCGGCCCGTTGGCCTCGGCCAAGACGGCCAAATGGATCCGCTCCAACGTGCCTGGCATCCATATCCCCGATTCTGTCATCAAGCGGCTGGAAGGCGCCCAGGACCAGAAGAAGGAAGGCAAGCAGCTCTGCATCGACATCATCAACGAGGTGAAGGAAATATCAGGCGTTTCCGGCGTCCATGTGATGGCCTACCGGCAGGAGGAATATGTCGCCGAGATCGTCGATGAATCGGGCGTGCTCAAGGGCCGCCAGCCGTGGAAGCGTGAGATTCGCCGCGACGACCAGATGGTCGCCGATCGGCTCGAGCACATACTGCACGACGACATTACCGAAACGCAGGTGGATATGGTGAAGACCGCGCACTGACGGCGCGGACGGCCACCCATTCGCTTGAACGAAAACAGACAACGATATAAAGAAATCTTTATATCACGGCGGAGAGACTTCATGACCCGTACCATTGTCGCCTCGGCGACACGAGAAATCATCATCGGCTTCGACCAGCCGTTCTGCGTGATCGGTGAACGCATCAATCCGACCGGCCGCAAGAAGCTGGCCGCCGAGATGATCGCGGGCAATTTCGAGACCGTCATCAGGGACGCATTGGAGCAGGCAGCCTGCGGCGCCACCATGCTCGACGTCAACGCGGGCGTCACCTCGGTCAATCCGAACGAGACCGAACCCGGCCTCTTGGTGCAGACGCTGGAGATCGTGCAAGGGCTTGTCGACCTGCCGCTGTCGATCGACAGCTCCGTCACCGCCGCGATCGAAGCCGCGTTGAAGGTCGCCAAGGGCCGCCCGCTGGTCAACTCCGTCACCGGCGAGGAAGAAAAGCTCGAAGCCATCCTGCCGCTGGTCAAGAAGTACAATGTGCCTGTCGTCGCCATCTCCAACGACGAGACCGGCATTTCGATGGACCCGGACGTGCGCTTTGCCGTCGCCAAGAAGATCGTGCAGCGCTGCGCCGATTTCGGCATCCCCGCGCATGACGTCGTCGTCGACCCGCTGGTCATGCCGATCGGCGCGCTGGGCGATGCCGGCCGCCAGGTCTTCGCGCTGCTGCGACGCCTGCGCGAAGAGCTCAAGGTCAACACCACCTGCGGCCTGTCCAACATCTCCTTCGGCCTGCCGCATCGCCACGGCATCAACGCCGCCTTCATCCCGATGGTGATCGGCGCCGGCATGACGTCAGCCATCATGAACCCGGTGCGTCCGCAGGAAATGGAAGCCGTGCGCGGCGCCAATGTGCTGAACGGCACCGACGAGAACTGCACCAACTGGATCCGTACCTACAAGGACTATAAGCCGGCAGAAGGCGGCCAGGCCGTTGCCGCCCCGACGCAGGTCAATGCGCCGGGCGACGGCGCCGGCAATGGCGGTCGCCGCCGTGGCGGTCGTGAAGCCCGGATGGGCCGAGGATAAGCGCGCAATCGTGAACTCACCTGCAAACATCACCGATCCGCTCGTGCTTTTCATGCCGTCCGGCAAGCGCGGGCGGTTTCCTGTCGGCACGCCGGTGCTTGATGCCGCGCGCCAGCTTGGTGTCTATGTCGAAAGTGTGTGCGGCGGACGCGCCACCTGCGGGCGCTGCCAGATCGAAGTGCAGGAAGGCAATTTCGCCAAGCACAAGATCACCTCCTCCAACGACCACATCACGCCCAAGGGTGCCAAGGAAGAGCGCTATGAGCGCGTCCGCGGCCTGCCCGAACGGCGCCGCCTCTCTTGCTCGGCGCAGATCCTCGGCGACCTCGTCATCGACGTGCCGCAGGATACGGTCATCAACGCGCAGACCATCCGCAAGGATGCCGACACCAGGGTGATCGCCCGCGATGCGGCGATCCGCATGTGCTATGTCGAGATCGAAGAACCCGACATGCACAAGCCGCTCGGCGATCTCGACCGGCTGAAGATCGCGCTGATGCACGACTGGGGCTTGAAAAGCCTTGATTTCGATTTTCATCTGCTGCCGCAGGTGCAAGGCATCCTGCGCAAGGGCAACTGGACGGCGACCGCCGCCATCTACAAGGATGCCGACTCAGAGACAGCGCGCGTCGTGGCGCTGTGGCCCGGCCTCAAGAACGAAGCCTATGGGCTGGCTTGCGACATCGGCTCGACCACCATCGCCATGCATCTGGTATCGCTGCTGTCGGGCCGCGTCGCCGCCTCGTCCGGCACGTCGAACCCGCAGATCCGCTTCGGCGAGGATCTGATGAGCCGCGTCTCCTATGTGATGATGAACCCGGATGGTCGCGAAGGCATGACGGTTGCCGTGCGTGAGGCGATCTCGGGCCTGGTCGACAAGGTCTGCGCCGAAGGCAATGTCCAGCGCAACGACATCCTGGACAGCGTCTTCGTCGGCAATCCGATCATGCACCATCTGTTCCTCGGCATCGATCCGACCGAGCTTGGCGGCGCGCCCTTTGCGCTGGCCGTTTCGGGCGCCGTGCATATCAAGGCATCCGACATCGGCTTGAAGCTCAACCAGGGCGCCAGGCTCTACATGCTGCCTTGCATCGCCGGCCATGTCGGAGCGGACGCGGCGGCGGTGACGCTGTCGGAAGGCCCGCATCGCCAGGACGAGATGATGCTGATCGTCGATGTCGGCACCAATGCCGAGATCGTACTCGGCAATCGCCAGCGGGTGGTTGCGGCTTCCTCGCCCACCGGCCCTGCCTTCGAGGGTGCCGAAATCTCCGGCGGCCAGCGGGCAGCACCCGGCGCCATCGAGCGCGTGCGCATCGACCCAGACACGCTGGAGCCGAAATACCGCGTCATCGGCTCGGAACTGTGGTCCGACGAACCGGGCTTCCTGGAGAGCGTCCAGGCAACCGGCGTCACCGGCATCTGCGGTTCCGGCATCATCGAGGTGGTGGCCGAGATGTATCTCGCCGGCATCATTTCCGAGGACGGCGTCATCGACGGCGGGCTTTCGGCCCGTTCGCCGCGCGTCACCGCCAACGGCCGCACCTTCTCCTATGTGCTGAAGGAAGGCTCCGCCGCATTGACGGAAGATGGGCCGAAGATCACCATCACCCAGACCGATGTGCGCGCCATTCAGCTTGCCAAGGCAGCGCTTTATGCCGGGACCAAGCTGTTGATGGAAAAGCAGAACACCGAGCATGTCGACCGCATCCATTTCGCCGGCGCCTTCGGCTCCTTCATCGATCCGAAATACGCCATGGTGCTCGGGCTGATCCCGGATTGCGACCTCGACAAGGTCTCGGCCGTCGGCAACGCCGCAGGTGCCGGCGCCCGCATGGCGCTGCTCAATCGCGGCTACCGCCGCGAGATCGAGGACACGGTCAGCAAGATCGAGAAGATCGAGACGGCGCTGGAACCGAAATTCCAGGAGCATTTCGTCTACGCCATGGCGCTGCCCAACAAGGTCGATCCGTTCCCAAAACTGTCGGCAGCGGTGAAACTGCCGCCGCGCAAGACGGTCAGCGAGGACGGTGTTGCCGGCGACGCTGCTCCGCGACGGCGTTCGCGCGAAGGCCACGCCGCCAGGCGTGGACGGGAATAAGCGGCCGCGCCCACCGCCTTTCCAAACTCATTTGCATGCAAATGTTTCCGGATCGCTTGATCCGGAAACCAAAACGCTGTTTTCGTGAAATTCGCCAGATACATGGCAGGCGCATTCAACCGGCATCGAATGGCAGGCTGGAGATATCTTTCAGCCGTCGCAACGCTCCAGAGGAGACAACGATGTCAATGCTCGAAAGCCTCGGCCGCCATGGCACGGCCATCAAGAATGCTCACGACCGCAGCAAGGCGCGGCGCTTGTTGAACAGCCTGCCGCCTGAGATTCAGAAGGACATCGGCTGGCCGGTGTCGCCGCGGTCCAGCGAAAAGGCAGCACTCATCAACACCATCTGGAGCGCCGCGCGCTGATGACCTTCGCCGACAAATGCAAATTGCTCGGCATGCGCCGGGGATCTCGCATGTCCCCGGCGACCACCAGCAACCGGCTGCGTGCCGCACTTTTGCCGCGCCGCTGAGCACCGCGGCGCGGATCACACCACCGTGTAGATACGGCGCGAATCTTGACATTTTCGGCCACGGCACGATCTTCGAAGATAGTGGGGGTTCTCTTAGTCGGCTTTGGCCGAAGTTCGCGTATCCGCATGCCAAGTTTGAAAAGCCATGTCGTGTCTTTTGTCCTGCGGCACAGCCGCAAGCAGGCATTTGCCAGTCCGGAAAATCTGCAGCGCTGGATCGCGGCCGCGCGCAAGACCGAGAACCACCGGCCGCCCGCCTCGCTGCACCAGCGTCTCGACATCGAGATGCATACGGTCGATGGCTTCCCCGTCTACGAAATCGCACCCAGGACCGGCGAAAAGAAGCGGATTCTCTACTTGCACGGTGGTGCCTATGTCTTTGAAATCACACCCTATCATTGGCACCTAATCGCCGAGATGGCGGATCGGCTGGGCTACGGGATCACGGTGCCGATCTATCCAATCGCTCCCGAACACGATTTCCATGCCATGTTCGGAATGGTTGGCGATGTCTACCGGCAGATGCTCACCGAGACGGAAGCCGAAGACATCGTCTTCATGGGCGATTCCGCCGGCGGCAATATGGCTGTGGTGTTGACCATGATGGCCGCCGAAGAAGGACTGCCCCTACCGTCGCGGCATGTGCTCATTTCGCCGGGTCTCGACGTGTCGCTCACCAATCCCGCAGTGTTCGAGGCGGAACGCAACGACCCTTGGCTGGGCATAGCTGGCGGACGAGAGGCAATTCGCCTGTACAGTGCCGGCATCGATCCCAGCGATTGGCACATCAGCCCGGTCTATGGAGATTTGTCCGTGCTGCCAAGAACGCTGCTTTTGACCGGCTCGCGCGATCTTTTGACTCCCGACAATCTGATCTTCGCCGAAAAAGCCCGCGCAGCCGGCGTTGAAATCGATCTTGTCTATGAGGAAGGCATGTTCCACGTCTGGCCGCTGATCGACATGCCGGAAGCGCGGCGCGCCCGCGAGCGCATCGTCGAATTTCTCGGGGAGAGCCGGATCGTACAAGATACGAGATTAAGGCCTGAACAGCGCCCAGCCGAAGCGGCGGAGTAGCTTATATAATCGTCCTTACCAGCCGGTCAGAACTTGCCGGTTTCCCGAAACACTTCGAAGGTCGCGCGAATGTGGTCGGCAACGGCCTTGACCGGGGCACTGGCATCCGGCGCCACAACCATCGCCAGATTGTAGGTCCCGATGTCGGGCATGCCGTCCTTCGGGCAGAGTTCGACCATGTCATTGCCGAGGAACGACTTCGGCAATGGCGCCACGGCGAGATCGGACATGATCGCGGCGCGCTGGCCGGCCGTGTGTGCGCTCATATAGGCGATGCGGTAGTTGCGGCCCTCGCGGCCAAGCGCGTCGAGCGCCCCGGCACGCCAGGCGCAGCCCTCTTCCCAAAGCGACACCGGCAAGGGCTCGCGCAAATGCGCGCAGCCGCCCTTGGCGCCGGCCCAGACGATCGGCTCGGTCAGCAGCACCTCGGCGCCGAGCGCGCTGGTCTTGTAGGAATTGGTCAACAGCGTGATGTCGAGCGCCCGGTCGTCCATGCGCCGGCGCAGATTGCTGCTCTGGTCTATGGTGACGTCGACGGCGATCGACGGATGCGACTGCGCGAAACGCTTCAACACATGCGGCAGCACGCGCTCACCGTAATCGTCCGGCGAGCCAAGCCGCACCACACCGACAATCTCGGGAATGATGAACTTCGACACCACCTCGCGATTAATGGACAGCAGCCGGCGGGCATAGCCGAGCAGCATCTCGCCGTCCGTGGTCAGCGACACCGAGCGAGCGTCGCGCGCGAACACGGAGCGGCCGAGAATGTCCTCGAGCTTCTTGATCTGCATGGAAACGGCCGACGGCGTGCGGAACACGGCATTGGCGGCGGTGGTGAAGCTGCCGGTCTCGGCAATCGCCACGAACGTGCGCAAAACATCGAGATCGAGCAGTGGCAGCGGATGATTGAGCGGGGCGTTCATGGCAACCGACCTTCAATTTTTCTGATACAAAACATCATTCCATTTCGTTTGATTGAACATCAGAATGGGTGGATAGTCAACTCCATCGAAGCAGTAGCTGCCCCAAGCAGCCATGAAACGACCTCGACACAGACCTGCATTCGACACGAAATGAAGTTGAAACAAACCCGCAGTAGCCAACTCGCTGTCTGGCACTAGCCAACCCAAAGGAGAAAGAGATGTCTATCCTGTCGTCCCTTGGTCGCATCGCGACCGAATTCAGCGCGGCACGCGCGCGCTATCAGACCGAGCGCGCTATCCGCTCCCTGCCGATCGAACTGCAGAAGGACATCGGCTGGCCTGAAGCTTCCGACACCAAGACCGGTACTCGCAATGGCATCGGATCCTGGGCTGGAGCAAAGTAGATCGTGTGTACCATGTGCTGAAGGCCTGCCGCGCAGCCCGCCCGGCAGGCCTTCTCTGTTTTACTTGTATTCAACTGAGCTTTGGAGCCATGTCGCCGGCGCATGACGCATATGAGAAAGCCGCATAGCGGCTCCTGTTTCCAATTAATGCCTTGTAAATAATCGTAAATTTTGGGCACCTTGCTCAAATCTGTCGCAATCGATGTCGCATTTCATATCAAGCGCTTCGCTTTTGCGATTTAGTTTCTACTTACACAAGCCTATATCAGCGCCAGCAAACGAGCTGCCCCACTCCATCAAGCGAAGGCGACCCGTCTAAGCAACAAATGGAGATGATTATGAAGCTTTTTGCACGCCTCTTTGCCCGCCGCGAAATGAACCTGACCACCGCTCTCGAGCGTCAGCGTCTTGCCAACACCATGCCCGGCCAGACCGGCGCCATGAATGCGGCGCGCCTCGGCTTCATCGCCTGAAGATTTCTAGAGGCAGCGCATCCCTGCCGCTGCTTTAAAATTGCAACGCCGCCTGGCTCCAGCCAGAGCGGCGTTTTGTTCTGTGCGCAGGCCGTACGTTGCCCGTCCCTTGAACAGTTCGTGCCACTTCCAGGGCTCGCTGCACGCCGATTGCCCATTTGCGACCCATGTCGCAAATTTAATCTTGTCGTAGCGGCGTAGCCGATTGACAGACATGGTTTTTCCTGATGTCGCTATGCTATTCGCGACATCCTGTTCGCGCCATGGCTGTGTGAGGTTCCCTTGAACGCGGTAAAGCATCCGATCAAGCGATCGTTTGTATTCTTCCTTATTCCCGATTTCACCATGATCGCTTTTGCGACCGCGCTCGACCCGCTGCGCTCGGCCAATCGCATGCTCGGCTACGAGGCCTATCGCTGGCGCCTCGCCAGCATCGACGGCAAGCCGGTGCGCGCCTCGAACGGGGTCGAATGCGCGGTCAACACCTCGCTCGAGGATGAGCGCAAGAAGATGGCAGGTCCCGACCGGCCGAACATGGCCATCGTCTGCAGCGGCATCAACGTCGAGCGCTACCAGAACAAGTCCGCCTTCGCCTGGCTGCGCGAGGAATACAATCGCGGCGTCGCCGTCGGCGGCCTGTGCACCGGCGCGCATATCCTCGCCGCCGCCGGCCTGTTGTCCAACAAGCGCTGCGCCATCCACTGGGAGAACCTGCCGGGCTTTTCAGAGGCGTTTCCGAAGGCCAATGTCTTTGCCGACCTCTTCGAGATCGACCAGAATATCTACACCTGCGCCGGCGGCACTGCCGCGCTCGACATGATGCTGAAGCTGATCGGCGACGACTTTGACGAGAACCTCGTCAACCGCGTCTGCGAGCAAGTGCTGACCGACCGCGTACGCAGCCCCACCGACCGCCAGCGCCTGCCGTTACGCGCCCGCCTCGGCGTCCAGAACTCAAAGGTGCTGACCATCATCGAACTGATGGAGGGCAATCTGTCGGAGCCGCTGTCACTGATCGAGATCGCCGACCATGTCGACCTGTCGCGCCGCCAGATCGAGCGGCTGTTCCGCACCGAGATGGGCCGCTCCCCCGCCCGCTATTATCTCGAAATCCGGCTCGACCGCGCCAGGCATCTCTTGATCCAGTCCTCGATGCCGGTGGTCGAGGTGGCGGTCGCCTGCGGCTTCGTCTCGGCATCGCATTTCTCCAAATGCTACCGAGAACTCTACGCCCGCTCGCCGCAGCAGGAGCGCGTCGACCGCAAGCAACTGCTGGCGGCCTGATCCGATACGCCCACGGACAAACAGGCTAGTGTCATGATATCGTCAGGCAGCGGCGCCCCGCTGCCTGGAACCAACCTCAGTAATCGTCGCAGGTGCATTCCGCCGAGGAGATACGGTCGTTCCAGTCGCTGCCGCCCAAATTGCGGATCCTGCGCGTGATCTCGATCGAGCGGCCGCCCATCCTAGAATCCTCATAGGCCACGAGCGTGCAGCCGCGGCGAACGATCACCGACGACACACGGTCATTCCAGAACTGGCCGCCACGAAAATTTACGGAATCCTCGGCACCCATGCCGATGGACCGCCCGCGAAAATTCCCGTTCTCGAACATGATACAGGCAGCCTGGTTGTATTGGGCGCTGGCGACGTCGGCATACAGCACGGACGCGACTGCGGTCAGGATGGCAAGACGTCTCATCGGTTTTTCCTCGGTTCGGCAGCGCTCCTGGCTGGGTCACGCGGCCTGCCCAGTTTGCCACTGCTTCGGTCGCGGAGGCAAGCCTGGAGCGTAAGCCCGAACAGGTAGGCAGCGGGGCAAGAGCGGGAGCCGGTTCGGCAAAGATCACGCTCAATGGGGAAGAGCTTTAGCGGCTGTCGAACATCCAGCTGCGGTTTCGCCACATTTTCTCGCCGACCAGACAATCGGTGGTGGATCTCTCCTGTGCCAATATCACCGGCGGATGCGCGGCTTCTTCCGCCGCCCATTGCGGCGAGGCCGGACCGGCGAGTTCCAACACCAGCTTGCGGCGAATGGCTTCGGGAAACTGCGTCCAGTCATTGACCGGGATCATGAAGGCTCCGGGACCACCAATGACGCAGTCGCTGTAGTAGCGATCGAGATTGCTGACGTCGTAGGCGCCGATGAAGCCGCCTCGCGTCATCAGCGGCAGGCCGTTGATGACGATGCCTTGCTTGATCAGCTCGTCGCGGGTCAGGTTGACCGGCGCGCCCTGATTGTTGGGGCCGTCGCCCGAAATGTCGATGACCCGCTTCGTGCCTCGGTAGCCGCTTTCGGCGAACAGGTCGTTGCCGAACTCCAGCGCTCCGGAGATCGAGGTGCGCCGCGCGCTGTTGGGCGGCTGCGCCGACAACTGCGCAACCACGCGCTCGGCGTCGGTGCGGCTGGCGATCACCGTCCACGGCACGATGACGCGCTGCCAGGTGGTACCGGCCCATTCGACATAGGTAACGGCGATCTTGCCATGGGCGCCGTCGGCAATGGCCTGCAGCACATTGTCGTGCGTCAGCGCCGCTGCGTAGCCGTGACGCTGGATCTCGAGTTCGTCCGGAGACATCGACAGCGAGACATCGACGGCCAGCACCAACTCGACATCGACGGGCTCGTCAGCTTGGGTCGCGGGCGTCAACCAGAGCGTCAGCGCGAACGCGGCGCAGCTTGAAAGGAAATGTCTTGCGCAGGCAAAAGCAGACATGCCGCAAGGGTAAGCGAAAACAGCCTGTTTAAAAAGGGAAAAGCCCGGCCAAGGCCGGGCTTTTCGTTCTCAAATTCTGCGGCTTCAACTGCGCGGCTTCAAATTCTCCGGATCATAAAGCGGCTTGTAACCGACAGCGGCGACTTCAACCGGATAGGTCTCGCCGAAATACTCGATAATGAGCTTGCGGCCTTCCTGGGCGTAGGCCCATGGCAGATAGGCGAGGCCGATGTTCTTGCCGATGGTCGGGCCATAGGCCATCGACGTGGTGAACGACCGGCGGCCGAGTTCGTCGACCAGCGTCTCGCCGGTCTTCGGGTCCATCACCGGCATCGTGCCGACAGGATAGCGGGCAACGCCTTTGGAATCGACATTACTGGTCATCACCAGCGTGCACAGCATGGCCGGTTGGCGCTCGCGGGCGCGGTATTCGACATGCTTGGCCTTGCCGCAAAAGTCGTTCTCCTTGACCTTCGGACGCGCAAGATCGGCTTCGAGCAGATTGTACTCGGTCAAAAGGTCGGCGTTCTGCAGGCGCAGGCTCTTTTCCATGCGGCGGGTGTTGGCATAGGTCTCGACGCCGAAGGGCATCACGCCGGTCGATCGCAGCGCGTCCCAGACAGCGAGACCGTCCTCGTAGCGCATATGCAGTTCCCAGCCCTGCTCGCCTACATAGGAGATGCGGAAAGCGGTGACATCCTTGCCGCCGATCCGGACCGGCTTGATCGCCGCGAATGGGAAGTTCTCAACAGAGAGCCCGTCCGGACTTTCGACCACCTTCTGCAAGGTCGCCCGGGCATTCGGCCCCCAGATGCCGATGGTGACATACTTCTCGGTCACGTCGGTGATGGTGACATCGAAACCTTTGTCCTGTGCCGTGCGGCGCATGTACTGGAAGTCGCGCGGACCGGCGTCGGCGCCATCGATCAAACGGCAGCGGTCGGCCATGCGGATGACGGTAAAGTCGGCGCGCACCATGCCTTCCTCGTCGAGGAAGTGGGTGTAGATACCCTTGCCGATGTTGTTGTCGCCGCCGATCTTGGCCGCGCAGAGCCATTCCAGCAGCGCGACATGGTCGGGACCCTCGATGTCGTACATGGCGAAATGCGACAGGTTGACGATGCCGCAATCCTCGCTCATGGCGAGGTGTTCGGCATTGGAGACGCGCCAGAAATGGCGGTTGTCCCACTCGTTCTCACGCACCGGCACCCGGTTGCCGTATTTCTCCAGCAGATGCTCGTTGGCGGCGTAGCCATGGGCGCGCTCCCAGCCGCCAAGCTCCATGAAATAGCCGCCGAGTTCCTTCTCGCGTTCCCAGAACGGCGAGCGCCTGATGTTGCGGGCCTTGGAGAACGGCTCGCGCGGATGCACTGCCGGATTGTAGACCTTCATCGCCGTCTCGGTGCAGCGATCCCAGATGAACTGCTCCTTTGTCTGGTGCGGATAGAAGCGCGCATAGTCGACGGCGTGGTGATCGATCGCGGTTCGGCCGTCGGTCATCCAATCGGCGATCAGCTTGCCCATGCCGGGGCCGTCCTTGACCCAGATGGCGACGGCATACCAAAGGCCCCGCACCTTCTGGCTTTCGCCCATCGACGGGCCGCCATCCGCGGTCACCTGCAAGAGACCGTTGAAGGAATGGCTTTCGTTATAGCCGAGTTCGCCGAGAATCGGCGTCAGCTCCATGGCGCGTTCGAGCGGCGCCAGGATCTGTTCCATGTCGAGATCGCGCTGCGAGGGTGAAAGCCGCGCCTGGTCCTTCTCCAGCAGGTCGCGCGGATGGCAAAGGCGCGGGTTGGTCTCTTCGTAATAACCCCATTCGACCTGCCCGCCCTCGGCGGTCCTGGGATCGCCTGTGTCACGCATATAGGCCGAGTTGCCCTGGTCGCGCAGCAGCGGCCAGCCGATCTCCTTGCCGGTGCCGGCAAACTCGTTGTAGGGGCCGAAAAAGGTCAGCGGATGGTCGATCGGCATGACAGGCAGATCCTCGCCGACCATTTCCGCGATCAGCCGGCCCCATATGCCGGCGCAGACGATGACATAGTCGGCCTCGATGGTGCCGCGATCGGTCACCACGCCTGAAATGCGGCCGTCCTTGACGACAAGCGACCGAGCCGGCGTGTTGGCGAAGGATTTGAGCTTGCCCGAGGCTTCCGCCTGGTCGACCAGCTTGCCGGCGACCGTCTGCGAGCGCGGGATGACCAGACCGGCATCGGGATCCCACAGGCCGCCCTGCACCATCGCTTCTTCGATCAGCGGAAATTTTTCCTTGATCTCGGCCGGTTCGATCAGACGGGCGCGCGTGCCAAACGCCTTGGCGGAGGCGATCTTGCGCTTGATCTCTTCCATGCGGCTGTCGTCGCCGACACGCGCAACCTCAAGGCCGCCGATACGCGCGTAATGACCCATCTTCTCGTAGAAATCGATGGAGTAGAGCGTCGTCCAGCACGACAGGAAATCGTGGCTGGTGGTGTAGCAGAAGTCGGAGGCGTGCGCGGTCGAGCCGATATCGGTCGGGATGCCTGATTTGTCGATGCCGACAATATCGTCCCAGCCGCGTTCGATCAGATGATGGGCGATCGATGCGCCGACAATACCGCCCAGGCCGACGATGACGACCTTCGCCTTTTTCGGAAACTCTGCCATTGCCCGCGACTCCAAAGTGATAAAGCGGGCGGACTATAGGGCGGAGCGGCAGGCCGATTGAAGCCTGTTTGCGACATTGGCAAAAAGCCGAGCGACCAGACGGCAGAATGCTTCACACCGGCGCCTGGGGCGGTTCGCTTTTCGGTGGGCTAACTCAGGCGAAGGCCCAGATGTCCTCGGCCTGAAAGCCGACCTGATAACCTGATGTCTTCAGCTTGACCACGACCTGGCCGATCTCCGGGGCGGGCAGCGCGCCGACCTCGACCTTGATCATGCCGGGGCGGTAGCGCTTGAGGTCCAGCTGTTCGAAGACGATCCAGTCGGCGCCCTCGCAATCGACGAGGAAAGCGTCGATATGGCTGATGCCGTTGCGATCGAGCAGCGTCTGCAAGGTCTCGGATGGCACCTCGATGTCCCTGAGATGCGGCGCGAACTTGTTGAAATTGGCGTCGGCCTCGCCCCAGGCATTCTTGCCCGACATCAGATTGGTGTCGGTGACCGACGAGCAGCCGATAAATTCGATGGGCAACGTGCCGGCCTCGAGGGCGGCGGCATCGAAGGTGTGGACGGTTATCGTGCCCTTTGTCTTCGTCACCGCCACCGGCTCGATGATGAAGCGGTCCGTGTCTGGATAATTGGCGCGCAGTCTCTTCTGGTTGTACGGGATCGGCTCGACCAGCATGGCCCGTGCACCGGGAATCCTGTGCAGCCAAGGCGTCACATCGTCGAACAGTGCGCCGTCGCAGGCGCCGACATTGACCATCTGGAACGGTCGCCCTGCACCACCAAAACGCGCCTTCAGCGCCGCCCTGGCCAGGAACTTGGTGCCGCGCAGCGACGGGCCGCGATCGAGAACGCCCTTGGGAAGAGCAAGCGACAGGGCAACGCGCGCCAGGCTGGATAGCGAACTCATGACTTGTCTCCGGGAATGATTTGCATGGCAGCGCGATTCTGGCCGCGAGCCACGGCTGCCCACAGCGCCATGAACGGCGTCGCCAGCAGCAGGAATGGCGGAATCAGATGGGGGAAATAGATGCGCGTGTCGTGGATCGGGAAGACGGTGAACTTCGCCAGCGCACCGAGCACCAGCGCCGCAAACAGGATGCCGGCGCGGCGATCGAGGCGGAAGCCGGCGCGGGCGGCAGCAAACCAGCCGGCCAGTGCCAGCACCGACACGCCGACCCAACTGTTCAGGCTGACGGCGCGCAGCAGCGAGGTGGCAAACGCCCTGAGATAGGTGGTGACCGAGAATGGCGGCTCGAATCCGTCCATATTGAAGTGCTGCTCGATGCTGGAGAACCACAGATGCGGCGCCCAGCCGGGATGATGCGCCCAGTGAGAGATGGCGAAGTAGGCCACGAAGGAAGCGGCAAAACCGGCCAGCGCACCCCATGCCCTCTGCCGGTACGCGACCAGCAGCACAGCGAAAATCGCCAGGAAAACAATGTTGTCCGGCCGTACCATGAAGGCGAGGAAGAGCAGGATCGCCGTTGCCACCTCGAGGCCGCGGACATAGGCATAGAGCCCGCCGAGCAGCAGCGCTGAAGTGAGCAGATCCGGTGTCGAAGCGCGTGCCGCATCGCCGAAATCGGCCATGATCAGCACCGCGCCGACGATAGGCGCCAACGCCAATGCCCCTGTGGAGCGTAGCCACATCAACGCGATCGCGCCAAACAGCAGCACGGAGAACACTGAGACCAGTCGCATTGCCTCGACCGGCGACATCACCGCGCTCAGTGTCGACAGGATCTCGGCATAGAGGAACTTGATCCGGTACATGCCGAGCAGTGAATGGAAGTCGGCGGCATTCTCCGTCATGTGACTGCGGAAGCCGCCTCCATCGTCGGTCAGCGCCTTATAGTCGCCTGCGGACACGCCCGATTTGACAGTGTTGTAGGCATAGTCATGCAGCGCCTGCGCATCGGGATAGGTGCCTTCCTCCGATATAGCGAGATAGGGCAGCATGTCCCAGTTGGCGTCGGGCATCACCCAGGCGGTGAACGCTGTAAAAAGAATGTAGAGCGCGAAGGCCGCCGCGCCGATCGGTGCTGCCAGCCGCGCATAAGTCCCCTCGCCCCACGCCAGACCGGCTCCGATGAGGCGGTCGAGCGGGTTTTGTGGATCGGGCGACTTGGTCAGCATCGTTGTACCCAGCGAACTCGCTTAACGAACCTGGCTTTTGACGAAATCCTTGACGATCGACACGATGCCGCGCGACAGCAGGCTGTCGAAGGCGTCGACGAAGCGGTCGACATGCTCGCGCTGGCAGATCAGCGGCGGCTCGAGCCGGATGACGTTGCGGTTGTATTCGGTGAAGGCGACCAGCACATCGTAGTCGCGCAACAGCAGCGCCCCGATGAAGCCCGACAGCGAACCCTTCAGCTTGTCGTCGAGCACGCTGACGATCGGCCGCAACACCATCGGCAAGGTCTGCGAGAAGTCGTGGAACTCCAGGCCGATCATAAAACCCCTGCCGCGCACCTCCTTGATGATCTTCGGGTACTTTTCCCTGAGCGTCTGCAGGCGCTGCAGCAAATAGTCGCCGGTGATGGCGGCATTGTCGATCAGCCCTTCATCATAGAGTACATTGAGCCCCTCGATCGAGGTGACGCAGGCCTCGCCCATGCCGCCGAAGGTCGCCATGGCATGGATCATCGCCGTTTTCGGCGTGCCATAGGCCTTCATGTAGACCTCGCGCCGCGCGATCATCGCGCCGACCGCCGCCTTGCCGGCGCCAAGCGATTTGGCCAGCGCCGTCACATCGGGAATGACGCCGTAATGCTCGAAGGCATAGAAGCGGCCTGACCGGCCATAGCCGCACTGCACTTCGTCGGCGACCCACAACACGCCATACTGGTCGCACAGCGCCCTTAGCTTCTGCCAATATTCAGCAGGCGCCTGGATGATGCCGCCGCCGCCCTGGATGGTTTCCAGCACGATGACGCCGACCTCCGGGTCGGAACGGAACAGGCGCTCGACCGCCTCGATGTCGGCAAACGGGATGCGGACCGTGTTTTCGGCCACCTTGAAGTCGGCGCGGTAGAGCTGGCCGTCGGTGATGCCCAGCACGCCCTTGGTCTTGCCGTGGAAGGAATTCTCGGCATAGACGATCTTCGGTCGCTTCGGACCGGCGGCGCGCTCGGCGAGCTTAACCGCCGCTTCCATCGCCTCCGAGCCGGACGAACCCAGAAACACCATGTCGAGATCGCCGGGCGAGCATTTGGCGATGTTGTGCGCAAGTGCCGCCGCATATTGCGACATGAAGGCGATGGCGATTTCCTGGCGCTTCTCCTCCTGGAATTTCTTGCGTGCTTCCAGGATGCGCGGATGATTGTGGCCGAAGGCCAGCGATCCGAAACCACCGAAGAAGTCGAGGATCTTGCGGCCGTTCTGGTCGATGTAGAACATGCCTTCGGCACGCTCGATCTTGATCTTGTGGAAGCCGAGCAGCTTCATGAAGTGCAGCTGGCCGGGGTTGAGATGCGCCTTGAACAGGTCGGTCATGCGGGCGACGTCCATCGCCTTGGCCTGCTCGACGCTGATCAAATCGGGCTTGGCGATGGTCGCTGGCGACAGCGACGGCGCGCTGACCATGGTGCGCAAATTGGTCTGTTCGGGCTTGGCCATGACGGTCATTTCAATCTCCTGTCTGCACGCACGACCAGGATCGGGCGCAACGAAAGCTGTTTTGCGAGCCGCTATTCGGCGGGCACATGTTTGGTGGCGACTGCGTGGCCGGCTTTCTTTGCGCGGTACTCGCTATAGGCGGCGATCAGCATGTCCTCGTCGCGATATTGCGCCACCCAGCCGAGCTGGCGCCCGGCCTTGGACACGTCGAGCACGCAGTCCTCGTCGGCGATCAGATACTGTTCCGGGTCCATGATCGGCATGTTGAAGAGGTCGAGCAGGTCGAGCGTGCGCTTGACCGCCCAGCCCGGTGTCGGGATCAGGATCGATTTCGAGCCGGCATGCCGGATCAAATCGCCGAGCAATTTCTTGACCGGCGGCGGGTTGAGCGAACCCAGATTATAGGCCTCATTAGGCACACCGGCCTTCCAGGCCGCGCGCGCGGCCTCGGCGCAGTCGAACACCGAGATGAACTGATAGGGGTTCCTGCCCGAACCGATCATCGGCACGGGAAGGTTCCAGTCGATCAGCTTGAACAGCTTTTCCAGGATGCCGAGCCGGCCTGGGCCGATGATCAGGCGCGGGCGAAACAGCGAGATCGACATGCCGCGCTTGCGCCATTCGGCCGCCAACTCCTCTGTCTTCTGCTTCGACCAGCCATATTCGCCCAGCGGCGCCACCGGGTGCTCCTCGGTCATCGGCTGCGTGACCGTGTGGCCGTAGATCATGTCGGTCGTGTAGTGGACGAGTTTTGTCGCACCGGCTCTGTCCATGGCCTGCATGATGTGCTCGGTGCCGTGGAAATTCACCGGGAAAAAGAAATCGTGCCGCTTGGCCCGCACCTGGATCGGCGACAGCATCTTGGCCGACAAATTGTAGACCATATCATCGGCCTTCAGCCCGACCGCCGCGACCGACGCCGGATCGGTGACGTCGCATTGGATAAAGCGGACGGTGCGGTACTGCGGCAGGTCGCTCTTGACGACGTCGGCGACGACAACCTCTTCACCATCGGCCACAAGCTTCGGAGCAAGGTGGCGGCCGACGAAACCGTCACCGCCGAAAATCACATGTCTCATCGAATGATCTCGTTTGCTTGGATCTTGTCGGGCATGATGGAAGCGGTCTGGTCCTCATGCCCTTGCTTACCCAAATCCCGGCCACTTTGCGCGATCAGCACCGTGCCGACGCAGATGAAGGCGATGCCGGCGATCCGCCAGCCATTGAGGTCCTCGCGGAAGACGAAATAAGCGAAGATGGCGACGGCAACATAGGCGAGGCTGAGGAACGGATAAGCGAAGGAGAGCTCGACCTTGGACAGCACATAGAGATGCGAGGCCATCGAGATGACGAAGGTGCAGAGGCCAAGGAACACCCAGGGGCTGAAAACGATCTGCAACAGCTTGACGAGCGGATTGACGCCCTCGAACGAGATCGGCCCGAGCGACATCATGCCTTGCTTCAGCATCAGCTGTGCGGCGGCATTGGTCATGACCGTAAAGAGAATGAAGACGATGTATTTCATGTGTTCCGAGCCACCCCTTCATGCTTCCTATTACAAACCAGCAAACATTTCGTGAAGCCACAAGAATGTTTTGAGTGAATCATGGATTTAACGATCGATAACCAAGAATTACTCAAGTTATATCTATTCCGCTGCCTCGGCTACGCAGCGCCGCGTGTCGAGCTTCCTTGCCGTCCGCGCCCAGAAACTCGATAGGAAGGCGGGATCGCGAAGCAACTCCAGCCGCGGCCATTCGGGAAAGGACGAAGCGAAGATGTCTGCGCCCATACGAGCATCCTTGTAGGGATTGACGGCGCCGCCTGCCTCGACGGTGATGCGATCGAGTTCCCGCAACAAGGCCAGCGTCGCAGCCCCCCTGTTGGGGAAATCCAGCGTCAGCGTGTAGCCGGGACGCGGGAACGACAGCAGCGCCGGCGAGCGGATGGAGCCGAAGCGTTTCAATACGGTGAGGAACGAGCCCTGCCCGGCTTGCCTTGCAGCCGCAAGCAATGCCGGCACGGCCTCGCGCGCCGCCGCTTCCGGCACCACGCTCTGGTGTTGGAAAAGCCCTTTCGGCCCATAAAGCCGGTTCCAGTCGCGCACGCCGTCGAGCGGGAAGAAGAAGCCCTGGTAGCCAACCTGGCGCGGCGCCGTCGACCGCCCCTTCTTCCACCTGTAGGCGGCGTTGAAGGCGGTCAGGAACGGCCGGTTGAGCACATTGAACGGCGGCTGGACCGGCACCGAGAGATTGCCACCGGCGCGCGAGGCGGCATGCGAGCCGTGCTCGGCATGATTGCCTGTAAACAGCAACCCGCGACCGCTATTGCGGCCGCCGGCAAGTTGGTCGATCCAGGCGACCGCATATTCATTGGCCTGATCGGCCGCCTCGGCCAAACCGAAGAACTCGTCGAGATCGCGAAACGGCGTCGCCTTTTCGACGATGTCGAGCGAATGAACCCGCATCAACCGGATCGAGGCAGACAGGATGAGACCGGTCAGCCCCATGCCGCCGATCGTCGCCGCAAACAGGCGCGCATTGTCTGCTGCCGAGCAGCGATAGGTCCTTCCGTCGGACCTGAGCAGCGTGAAGCTCTCGACATGGCAGCCGAAGGTGCCGCGCCGGTGATGGTTCTTGCCATGCACGTCATTGGCGATGGCGCCGCCGAGCGTGACGAATTGCGTGCCTGGCACAACCGCCGGAAAGAAGCCGTAAGGGGCGGCGTGGGCGATGATGTCGGACAACAGCACGCCGGCATCCGCCTCGAGAACACCGGTTTCGGCGTTGAAGGCGTGGATGCGGTTCAGCGATCGCATATCGACGACCGCTCCGGCCTCGTTCTGGCAGGAATCGCCGTAGGAGCGGCCATTGCCATAGGCAAGCAGCGACGCCGGCTTGGCCCGACCGCCCTTCAGCAGCGCGATCGCCTCATCGGCCCCGATGGCGCGCGGCGCCGGCGGTGTGGCAAGGCCAAAGCTTGGGAAACGTCCGGCGGCCATGCCTACCAGCCCCCGATGACCAGCATCACCGCACCGATCAGCACCACGATCTGGCTGCGCCAGTCGCGGATGATGAACACGACCGGATCGTCATGCATCTCGTTGCGGCGCGCCAGGATCCAGACGCGCATGGTGAGATAAAGCACGATCGGCGCCAGCGGCCAGATCAGCCATGGATGCGGATAGAGCTCCCGCACCGCGACACTGTCCATGTAGAGCGCCAGCACCAGCGCCGAGGAGAAGGCCGAGGCCATGCCGGCCTGGGCGACGATCTCCTGGTCTTCGGTGCGATAGCCGCGGCCGGCAATGCGCTCGCCAGGCGGAATGGCGGTGGTGCGCAATTCGACGAAGCGCTTCACCAGCGCCAGCGACAGGAAGAAGAAGATAGAGAAGGCCAGCAGCCAGAACGAGACGTCGACGCCGGTCGCCGCCGCACCGGCCAGGACGCGGATCGTGTAGAGGCCGGCGAGCGTCAGCACATCGACCAGCAGCATGCGCTTGAACGACAGCGAATAGGCCGTGGTGACGACCATGTAGCCGCCAAGCACAGCCAGAAATTCGTGCGACAAGAACAGCCCGGTGCCGAAGCCGATCGCCAAAAGCATCGCAATCGCGCCAAGTCCGAACGGGATGGACAGCGCACCGCTGGCGAACGGCCTGTTGCGCTTGGTGAGGTGTTTGCGGTCGAGCGCGAGGTCAAAGAAATCGTTGAGGATGTAGATGGCCGATGCCACCGCACTGAACGAGACGAATGCCAGCAGGCATTGCCAGATCATGTCGGTGTTGAAATATTCGTGCGAGAGCACCATCGGCACTGCGATCAGCGAATTCTTCAGCCACTGATGGACACGCAGCATCTTGACGATGGTCCGCAAAGTCGGCTTCGGCGCCGGCATCGTCTCGGCGCCATGTGCCGCCTGCCAGCGCGCGGCATGGCGGTCGGGCGCGACGACGATCGCGTTGCGCGCTGCATCAAAGACTTGGAGATCGTGACGGCTGTTGCCGGCATAGTCGAAACCGCCATCACCATAGGCTGCGATCAGCGAAGCGCGCTTCCTGCCCGAGGTGAGATTGGCGAGACCATCGGTGGCCAGCACCTGGTCGAAAATGCCGAGATGGACCGCGATGGCATCGGCGAACTTGCGCGGCGTGCCGGTCGCCAGCACGATCTTGCGGCCTTCGGCATGCTCGGTCCGGAGGCGGCAAAGCAGCACCTCGCGATAGGGCAGCGATGCCGGATCGATGTCGATGCGCTGCGCGATTGCCTGCTTCAGCCGCGCCGGTCCGCCGGCGGCCCAGAAAGGCACGAGGAAGATATAGAGCGGGTTCTTCTTGAGAAGGATGAACAGCCCTTCCCACAACAGGTCGGTCGCGATCAGCGTGCCGTCGAGATCGACCGCAAGCGGTATTGCGTTCCTGTCCGACCGCGCATCCATGTCCTACCCTGCCCGCGTAGAGTTGCGCGCCGCTTTTCGGCGTCTTGAGGCTGGTATAGCGGGCGATGACGTAGCGAACGTTAAAACGCACGGTTGCAGACGGCTGCCATGGGGGTATTTCCGGCGTCATTGTTAAACAACCGCTACCGGAAACGATAAAAGGCCGGGCAAATTCCCGGCCTCCGCAATCGTGACGCCAGGATTACTTGATGCGGGCGACACCGCCCGAAATCTCGACGGTTTCCGAACCGGTCAGGGCTTCGAGGTCGCCATTGGGCAAGGTGACGAAGCAGCCATTCGGGCAGAACTCAACCGTTTCGCCACCGGCCAACGCAAGGTCGGTCTTGCTGCCGCCCTCGGTGACGACCAGCGTTCGGGTCTCGGCGTCCTTGTTGACCGCGCTCGCGGCATGGACCGAGCCGATAGCGGCGACCAGGGCGACGGCAGCGACGAGAGACTTCCACATGGTGCAATATCGGTGTTCCCACCGCCTCTGTTGCATTTCGCAAGGCATTTTCGCCTTTGCATGGAGCTTATATGAGATGGAAGCTGAACCGCAACTGAATGCCCCATTCATGCCGCAATCGGCTTTCGATGGTTGAGACCCACCGATTCCCAGCCTAGTCCGGATCTGGCTTCCTGGTTTTGCGGGACTTGACTAGTCGCTTCTTCTCCGCCTCGGCTTCGGCCTTCACCTGCTCCTGTTCGGCGAAGTCGGCCTCGATCTTGTCGTCGTCTGTCGGCCAGGCCTTGGGCTTGTGGGCCTCGACCACGGCGCGTGGCGTCGAGGGCATCTCGATGTGTTCGCTGCTGAATTTTTCAAGCACGGCAAAACGGATGTCGTTCTGCGCGATGTTGCCGTTCATCACATCGGCCAGGAACACGCGGATCTCGAATTCCAGGGCGGCAGGGCCGAAATTGGAAAACAGCACGAAGGGTTCGGGGTTCTTCAGCACCATCGGGTGGCTGCGGGCGATCTCCAGCAGGACGGCATGAACCTGCTTGACGTCGCTGCCATAGGCGACGCCGACCTTGATGTCGATGCGGCCGAGCTTGTTGCGGTGCGTCCAGTTGCCGACGGCATTGTTGATCAGGTTCGAGTTGGGCAGGATCACCGATTGCCGCTGGAAGGTTTCGATCTCGGTGGCGCGCACGCTGATCTTCTTGACTGTGCCGCTGACATCGCCGGCAACGATCCAGTCGCCCACCTTGAACGGCCGTTCGGCCAACAGGATCAGGCCGGAAACGAAATTAGACACCACGTTCTGCAGGCCAAAGCCGATACCGAGGGAAAGAGCGCCGGCGACCAGCGCCAGGCTGGACAGGTCGATGCCCGCCGCCGAGATGCCGACCAGTGCCGCGAGCGCGACGCCGGCATAGCCGACCGCCAGCCGGATCGAGTTGCGCACGCCGGTATCGACCTTGCCACGCGCCATCACGGAACCGTCGAGCCAGCCCTGGAACCAGCGTGTCAGGAAATAGCCTATGACGAAGACGACGATGCCGGAGAGGATGCCGGTGACCGAGATCGTCACCGAGCCGATGTTGATCCCGGTTGCGAGCTTGTAGGCCCAGGCCTGGATATCGCCGGGCTGGAAACCCCACATCAGCAGGATCAACGGCAGGAACACCAGCACGATCATCACATTGATGGCAACGCTGACGACAAGGCCGAGCTGGTCGAGGGCTGTATCCTCGTAGCTGGATTTGGCCGACAGCCAGCGCCCGACGGTCGTGTTGGCGAAAGCACCCTCCTCGCCGATCGCCTGCGCCGACAGGAAGCCGATATAGGCGGTGATCAGCACGGTGCCGGTAACGACGACCTGCAACGAAACGAACAGAGCAAGGCCGATGTAACCGAGCAGCGCCGCGACGATGGTGAAAAGACCGAGCGCAAGCGCCGTATAGCGCAGCCATGCCGGCCAAGGCCGCCAGCTTCCGTCACGCGCCTTGAACGGCCTCAGCATCGCCATCAGGATCAGGATGACGCCGACGATGATGGTGGCGCCGAAACTGCGGGCGATGGTCAGCGACAGCGGCGAGCCCATTTTGTCGTTGATGACCGACAGGAAATAATTGACGCCGATGACCACGGCCATGGCGGTCGTCAGCCGCACCAGCCAGCGCGCCGGACCTGTCTCGACGGGGATAAGGCGCCAATTCGGCAGCCGCGGCTCGAGCGCCGCATTGGTCAATCGGTTGACGCAGAACACCACCCCGATGACGGCCGCGAGCGCATTCAGGAAGAGGCCGATGTCGCCACGCAACACATTGTAATAGTTGAAAAAGAACACCGTGGAGGCCAAGAACACGCCAACCGCCAGCGTCGGCAGCAAGGTCGACCAGAAGGCCACCGACAAGCGGCTGAGATAGGATGGATCCTCATTGGCAGGGTCGGCTTCGAACACGCGCCCGAACAGGCGCCGGCCACCGACCAGCAGCACCAGCGCCAGCCCGAGCGCCACGAAGGTTGCCGCCAGAATGGCCTGGAACTTGAACTTGAAAGCGAAGCTTAGCCATGACGACACCGCTTTGTAGAAATTGCCGAATTCGTCCCTGGCGTCCGAAAAGACCTGCGGGCTGAGCGCGTCGGACAGCACATAGCGCTTGGTGAGCACATTGCGGAACAGCTCGCTGCGCATGTTGCCGATCTTGTCGATCAGCCCGCTGATGCGGATCGAAAGCGATTGGGCTTGCGCAATGACGGCATTGATCTCCGCCTTTTCCGACACCAGCGCCTCGCGTTCGCCGCTGACGATGTCGGGCTCCGGCGGCTGACCCGCGGCAGGTGCCGCGCCAAGCTGCTCAAGACGGCTGTTGATCTCGCCAAGACGCGTACGGAAGGCCAGTGCGCTGTTCAGCGATTGCCGCGACAGCTCCTCGAGTTGCAAGCGGATATCGACAAGGCTGCTATCCTCCTCGCCGTCCTGCTGTATCTGCTTCTCGAAATTGTCGGTCTTGGTCGTCAGCGCCTGGATGATCTTCTGCTGGTCGGCGACCAGTCCGGCAGGCGCCTGGCCAAGCCCCTGTGCCACCGCATCGAACGACAGCGGCGCCGAGACGACAAGCGTGAGGATCAAAATGAGACGAAGCAATCGGAAAAGCATGATTTGTTGGCGACTCATCGGCGGCGAAGGCAATTTGAAAGCCTGTCCTTGATAAAGACGGCCCTATCATGGGGCAAGCCGTCGCATCGCGGACTCATCCGATCATTGACCTCACTGATCCTGACTCTCATTGAGCCCAGACCCCATTGATCCCCTGACCGATGCGTCGGCCAGTCGAAAGGCGATGGCGCAATATTGGCTTTGCCGGTGCGGCCTGCTCTATAGTCTGCCGCATCGCCCGAACCGGATGACATCAATGGCAGAGTACTCGGCCTTTTCGCTGCTCGCGAACGCGCTCAAGGGAAACAAGGATTGGAAGCCGGCATGGCGCAAGCCGGACCCGAAGGCGTCCTATGACGTCATCATCATCGGCGGCGGCGGTCATGGGCTGGCGACCGCCTATTATCTTGCCAAGGAACACGGCATCACCAATGTCGCCGTTGTGGAAAAGGGCTGGCTCGGCTCCGGCAATGTCGGCCGCAACACAACGGCGGTGCGCTCGAACTATCTGCTGCCGGCCAACACCCGCTTCTACGAACACTCGATGAAGCTGTGGGAAAACCTTTCGCACGAGCTCAACTACAATGTCATGTTCTCGCAGCGCGGCTGCCTGAACCTGGCGCACACGCCGGCCCAGTTCGACGACTATGCAAGACGCGGCAATGCCATGCGCCATCTCGGCGTCGATGCCGAACTGATGACGAAGGCTGAGATCAAACGTCTGATTCCGGCGCTCGACATCTCCGACAGCGCGCGCTTTCCGGTGGTTGGCGGCCTGATGCAGCGACGCGCCGGCACCGCCCGCCATGATGCGGTGGCCTGGGGCTATGCGCGCGGCGCCGACCGTCGCGGCGTCGACATCATCGAAAACTGCGAGGTCACCGGCTTCCTGCGCGACGGCGACCGCATTTCAGGCGTGACGACGTCCCGTGGCGACATCCGCGCCAGGAAGGTGGCCGTTGCGGTCGCCGGCAGCACCGGGCGTGTCATGCAGCTTGCCGGTATCGAGACAATGCCGATCGAGAGCCATGTGCTGCAGGCCTTCGTCACCGAATCGCTGAAACCCTTCATCGACACGGTCGTCACCTTCGGCATGGGCCATTTCTACATGTCGCAGTCGGACAAGGGCGGCCTCATCTATGGCGGCGACATCGACGGCTACAACAGCTACGCCCAGCGCGGCAATTTGCCCGTCGTCGACGAGGTGATGAGCGAAATGCTGGCGCTGTTTCCGGGCCTTGCGCGCGTGCGCATGCTGCGCTCCTGGGGCGGTGTTTGCGACATGTCGATGGACGGCTCGCCGATCATCACCACCGGCCCCCTGCCCGGCATGTATCTCAACTGCGGCTGGTGCTATGGCGGCTTCAAGGCGACGCCGGCTTCCGGCTGGTGCTTCGCCTGGACCATCGCCAAGGACCAGCCGCACGATCTCAACGCCCCCTTCACCCTCGACCGCTTCCACCGCGGCCTGGTGATCGACGACAAGGGCCAGGGTGCAAACCCGCGGCTGCATTAGGCATTAGGTAGAGTTCAATGTTGATCACTTGCCCCTATTGCGGCCCGCGCGACGTCATCGAGTTCACCTATCAGGGTGACGGCAACCGTGAGCGCCCCGACCCCGCCTCGCAGAATTTCGAGGCGTGGAACGCCTATGTCTATGACAGGCTGAACCCGGCCGGGGATCACAACGAGATCTGGCAGCATTCCGGCGGTTGCCGCACGCATCTGCGCGTCGTGCGCAACACGCTGACGCATGAGATTTCCAGCGTTGCTTTTGTGCGCGGTGATCATCAAGGGCGCGGCGATCATGGCTCCGCCGCGCGCCGCAAGGCGGAGGACAAGTCATGAGCCCGCGCCGCACCGACACCGGCGGCCGCATCGACCGGCTGAAAACCATCCGCTTCACCTTCGATGGCGCGGCCTACACCGGCCATGCCGGCGACACGCTGGCGTCAGCCCTGCTGGCCAAGGGCGTCACGCTTTACGGACGTTCGTTCAAATACCACCGCCCGCGCGGCCTGCTCACAGCCGGCGTCGAGGAACCCAACGCGCTGGTGACGGTGCTGAAGGGCGAGGTTCGTGAACCCAACATCCCAGCGACCATGGTCGAGATCCATGACGGCCTGGTTGCCATCAGCCAGAACCGCTTTCCCTCGCTTGCCTGGGACATCAACGCCGTCAACCAGCTCGGCGGCAAGATCCTGTCGGCCGGGTTCTACTACAAGACCTTCATGGGACCGGTGTTCGGTCCGCTCAAAGGCACGCGCTTCTGGATGTTCTGCGAACACTTCATCCGTCGCGCCGCCGGCCTCGGCAGCGCCGGATCGGCAAAGGACCCGGCCCGCTACGAACGCATGAACGCCTTTTGCGACGTGCTGGTGGTCGGCTCCGGCCCCGCCGGCCTGATGGCCGCCAAGGCTGCCGCCGATCAGGGCGCCCGCGTCATGCTGGCCGATCTCGAGCCGCGTTTCGGCGGTTCGGCCAACTGGTCCGATGAAACGATCGACGGCGCGCCTGCCGCCGATTGGGCCCGTCGCACGGTCGCCCAGCTCGAAGGCCGAGACAATGTCCGCCTTTTGCCGCGCACCACGGTCTGGGGTTACTACGACAACAACACGCTTGCCGCGCTCGAACGGGTCAGCGACCATAAGGATCAGCCAGGCAAGGGCGAGCCGCGCCATCGCTATTGGGCGATCCGCGCCAAATCCGTGGTCCTGGCCACTGGTGCGTTCGAGCGGCCGCTGGTCTTCCCCGGCAATGACAGGCCCGGTGTGATGCTGGCGCATGCCGCCGAGCGCTACGCCAACGAATTCGGCGTGCTGCCGGGCGAGCGGATCGCACTGTTCACCAACAATGACAGCGCCTATCGGGCGGCGGTCGCCTTGAAGAAGGCCGGTGCCGCGGTCGTCGCCATCGCCGATGTCAGGCCGGAACTTTCGCCGGAGATGCGCAAGCTGGCCGCGGAAGCCGAGGCCGAGATCTTCGCTGGCCATGCCGTCGTCGCCACCGAAGGCGGCAAGGCGCTGTCCGGCCTCAAACTGCAGCGCTTCGACATGACCAACGGCACGCTCATCGGTGATGCACGCAGCATCCATGCCGATTGCCTGCTGATGTCGGGCGGCTGGTCGCCGACCATCCATCTGGCCAGCCAGGCCGGTGCCAAGGCGGAATGGAACGCCGCCCGGCAAGCCTTTCTGCCGCCGAAGCCGACACAAAAGTGGCCCCCACAGCAATGGATCGGCGCCGGTGCCTTCACCGGCAGTTTTTCCACCACCGAAGCCATCGCCGAAGGCCGCGCCGCCGGCCTCGCCGCCGCCGGCGGGCAGAGCACACCGTCCATGCTGCCGACCGTCGAAGCAGTGCCCGGCGATCCCGATCCCGCCCCGGTGTTCGAGATCAGGGCCAAGGGCAAGAGCTTTGTCGATTTCCAGCACGACGTCACGGCTGAGGACGTGCGGCTGGCCCACCGCGAGGGCTTCGTCTCGGTCGAGCATCTGAAACGCTACACCACGCTCGGCATGGCGACCGACCAGGGCAAGAGTTCCAACGTGCCTGGCCTCGCAATCATGGCCGAAGCGCTGGGCAAGCCGATCCCCGAGGTCGGCACGACGCGCTTCCGGCCGCCCTTTGCACCGGTGTCGATCGGCTCGCTGGCGGCCGAGCGTTTTGGCGACCTGAAGCCCGAGCGGCTGACTCCGATGCATGACTGGCATCTGGCCAGTGGCGCGACGATGTATTCCGCCGGCCTCTGGTACCGGCCGATGATCTACGGTCATGCCGGCGAGACGGTCGAGCAGGCCTATGTGCGCGAAGCCAAGGCGACGCGCGAAAGCGCAGGGATCGTCGATGTCTCGACGCTGGGCAAGATTGCCGTGCAAGGCCCTGACGCCGCCGCATTCCTCGACCGCGTCTACACCAACATGTTTTCGACGCTCGCCGCCGGCAAGGCACGCTACGGGCTGATGCTGCGCGAGGACGGCCTAGCCTTCGACGACGGCACCACTTGGCGGCTCGGCGATCAGGATTTCCTGATGACCACCACCACGGCCAATGCCGGCAAGGTGATGCAGCATCTGGAGTATTTCCTCGACGTGATCTGGCCGGAGCTGAAAGTCCACGTGACCTCGGTGACCGACGAATGGGCGGGTGCCGCGATCGGCGGGCCGAAGGCCAGGCAGATCCTCGCCGCCTGTGTCACCGGCACGTCGGTCGACAACGCCGCCTTGCCCTTCATGGGCATCGTGCGTGGCGATATAGCAGGCGTGCCGGTGATGATTTGCCGGCTGTCCTTCTCCGGTGAAATGGCCTTCGAAGTCTATTCCGGCGCCGGCCACGGCACCCATGTCTGGGAAGCGCTTATTGAAGCCGGCAAGCCGTTCGGGCTGGCCACCTATGGGCTCGAGGCACTGGGCACCATGCGCATCGAAAAGGGCCATGTCACCGGCGCCGAGATCGACGGCCGCACCACGGCACGCGACCTGCATCTCGACTGGATGCTGTCGAAGAAGAAGCCTTTCATCGGCTCGGCGATGATGGACCGCGAAGGCTTGATCGCATCGGACCGCCTTGAACTGGTCGGCCTGATCGCCCTCGATAACCGGCCACTCAACGGTGGCGCCCACATCGTCGAGGAGGTTGACGAAGCCAATCCGCACGACTCCATCGGCCATATCACCGCCTGCTGCTATTCGCCGGCGCTCGGCAAGCATATCGCGCTGGCGCTGGTCAAGGGCGGCAAGGCACGGCAGGGCACGCGCGCCCATGTCTCCGATCCCTTGCGCAACCGCTTTGGACCGGTCGAGATCGTCTCCAACCACTTCTTCGATCCGGACGGGAGCCGCATGCATGGTTGAGCGCCAGTCACCCGAACCCTTGTCGCCACTCGAACCGGAATTTCACGTCGGCTCACACGGCAATTTCGAGCATGGCGTCGAGATCATCCTGACCGAGACGCGGCCTGGCTCGATCGTGCAGCTGGCAGCGTGGCCCGGCGAGGAGAAGAAGCTGATAGCAGCCATCCGCACCGTCACCGGGCTTGCTCTGCCCGATGGCGCAGGCGGCGGCTTGAGCGACGGCGTGAAATCGGTGTTCGGCTTCGCGCCGGGAAAGTTCACTATCGCCGACGAGGCCGAAGGGTTGGCCCCCGCCTTTGCCAAAGTGGTAACGCCGGCCATCGGCACCGTGACCGATCTTTCACATGGCCGCACCGCCATCCGCATTGCCGGGCCTAAGGCTGAATGGGTGCTGGCGAAATTCTTCGCCATCGACTTTTCGCTGCCGGCCTTTCCCATCGGCGCCGGCCGCTCGACCACCCATCACGACATCTTCGCCCAGATCCAGCGCACCGGCGCCGACCAGTTCGACATCTATGTCTTCCGCTCATTCGCACGCTCGTTCTGGAAGGCGCTCTGCCATGCCAGCGAGGAAGTCGGCTACGAGGTGCAGTAGGCGCCCTGTCGGCCAGGGCGCCGCGTCACTTCTGGCATCAACGCCAGCCGGTTCTGCCGCTAGAGAATCGCGCCTCGGGCGCTCATGGTTGGAAACATGACCGCCAGGCCGGTCCAAGGGGTAAATCCCGTCTCAGAGTCGGCACATTCGTTTGGTTCGAACATCTCCATGACCGCAGAACTATCCGCCGGCGCCACGGATTGCGCCGATGTGCCGGCCAGAGCCTTGCTCCTGCTGCCGCTAACGGTCGCCTGCGGCGTGTTCATGACCAGCCTCGACCAGAATGTCGTGGTGACCGCGCTGCCGGGCATCAGCGAAAGCCTCGGGCGTCCGCCCAGCCAGCTCGGCCTCTTGATTACCGTCTATGTCGCCAGCCTGATCATCTCGATGCCGCTTGGCGGCTGGGCCGCCGACCGCTTCGGACTGCGCAACGTCTACTGCTTTGCCTTGCTGGTGTTCGCCGCCTCGTCGGCGCTCTGCGGGCTGTCCGACAACATCTGGACGCTGGTCGGCGCCCGCGCGCTGCAAGGCTTTGGCGGCGCCTTGATGGGCACGCTCGGCCAGGTCGTCATCCTGTCGACCTTTCCGCGCAGCCGAACGCTGAAGATCAACATGTACATCTCGCTGGCCGGCCAGTCCGGACCGTTGGTCGGTCCGCTCGTCGGCGGCGCGCTGACCACCTACATTTCCTGGCGCTGGATCTTCTTCATCAACGTGCCGTTCGCGCTGGCTGCGGCAATTCTTGCCGCCTCGCTGTTTCCGACGATGACCAAGCCGGTGCGCACGCCGTTCGATTTTCCGGGCTTCCTGCTGGTCGGCAGCGGCATGGTCCTGCTGGTCTTCGGCATGGATTCGCTTGCCGCCAAGGATGCCGCGGGCGGCATCATCGCCGCCGAACTGGCGCTGGCGCTCGTTATCCTGACCATCGCCTCGTTCTACTGCCTGCGCGTGCGCAATCCGCTGCTCGATCTCAAGCTGTTGCGCATCCGTACCTTCCGCATTTCGTTCCTCACCGGTGGCGGGCTGGACACGATCGGCCTCAGCTCCGTCGTCTTCCTGCTGCCGCTGATGTTCCAGCTCGGCTTCGGCATGAGCGCGGTTCAGGCGGGATCGCTGACCTTCGTCGCCGCGGTCGGCTCCGTGGCCATGCGGTTCTTCATGCCGCGTGTCCTCAACCGTTTCGGCTTTCGCCGCGTGCTGGTCTACAACACGCCCATCGTCGCCGCCCTGGTTGCCGGCTTCGCGCTGATGCAGGCGACGACGCCGGTATGGATCGTGCTCACCTACATCTTCGTCTTCGGCGTCTTCCGCTCCGCGCAATGGGCCTCGACCGGCAACCTCGCCTATTCCGACATCGCGCCCGAGCAGCTCGCCCGTTTCAGCGCGCTCTATTACATATTATGGCAGCTGGCAGTGGCGATCAGCGTTGGCCTGGCCGCCGCGGCACTGTCGTTTCTGGCGGGCGGCGGCCCTGCCGTCGCCGACGACTTTCGCATCCTGTTCGTGATCGAGGGCGTCATCACGCTCTGCGCGCTGCTTGCCTACCTCAAGCTGACGCCGCAAGACGGCGTCCATGTCAGCGGCCACGGCGCACAGATGAACACGGAATGAAGCTGGCTGGCTTACTCGCTGAACGTCACCCACTCTTCCAGCGGCACGCGGTCGGTGCGGAAGGCGTTTTCAGGCTTTGACGTATCTTCGTAACCAACCGCCATGCCGCAGACGACGATCTCTTCGTCCGGAATGTCGAGCACCGGCCTGATCTGCCGGTGATAGGGCGCGAAGGCCGCCTGCGGACAGGTGTGCAGACCCCTGCCTCTAGCTGCGACCATGATGTTCTGCAGGAACATGCCGTAGTCGATCCACGAGCCCTGGTTGAGGCGGCGGTCGATGGTGAAGATCATGCCGACCGGAGCGTCGAAGAAGACGAAGTTGCGGTCGTGCTGGGCGCGCATCTTGTCGACCTCGCGGCGACCAATGCCGAGCGCGCCATAGAGGCCGAAACCGTTGGCGCGGCGGCGGGTCAGATACGGCTCGAAGAACTGGGTGGGATAATACCGGTACTCGTCCCAATCGGCTTTTTCGGCGCGAATGCCGGAATTGAGAATGGCGTCTGATATCCGCTGCTTGCTCTCGCCCTTGGTGACATAGACTTTCCATGGCTGCATGTTGGTGCCGGATGGGGCGCGCGCCGCAACCGCCAGAATGGCGCGGATGGTGTCGTCGTCGACCATGTCGGGCAGGAATGCGCGCACCGAACGGCGCGACAGGATCGCCTCGTCGACAATCTCGGCATCGCCCGCGATTCGGGGGTTATTTTCCAGCATGGGCCGTCCCTTACCCTTTGTCTCGATCGGACGTCCCCACTCGCCGCTCTCGGCGGAGCCTTTGCATGAACCGTCAAAATCGCGCAAGCAAATCTTGTGCATCCGTGAAAATCTACTTGATTTTTTCATGAGCTTGATTTCTCATGAAATTTGACGGTATTTTTTCATGAAGAGAGCGTTTTGCCTTCGACTACCGCAAGAACATTGCAGGGACCTGACGAACGCGTGCTGGCCGGCGATATCAGGGCCCTGCGCAAGGCGCGCGGGCTGACGCTCGCCGAGATCGGCCTGAAGCTTGGCCGTTCGGTCGGCTGGGTCAGCCAGGTCGAGCGCGGCCTGTCGATTCCATCGCTCGGTGACCTCCGAGCCTTCGCCGAACTGTTCGGCGTGCCGATCAGCCTGTTCTTCAGCCATGACGTGCCTGTCGAAAGCGAGCGCGGCGTGGTCGTGCGTGCCGGCAGGCGCCGCACGCTTGGCACAAGCGAATCCGGCCTGGTGGAGGAGCTTCTGTCGCCCGATCTCGGCGGTAGCTTCGAGATGGTGCGTTCGGTCTTCGCGCCGGGCGCGGAACTGAAGGCCGAGGCGCAGCGGCCGACCGAGGAAGCCGGATACGTCGCGTCCGGACTGTTCGACATCGAGATCGGAGGTGTCTGGCATCGGCTTGGCGAGGGCGACTCCTTTCGCTTCGAAGGCAAGCCCTACCGCTGGCGCAATCCGGGTGCCGAGCCGGCAATTGTCATCTGGGTGGTTTCACCACCCGTCTATTGAGTTCAAGTTTGGAGAAGAACATGGCGGGTTTGCCGAGCACGGCGCGCGTGGTGATCATCGGAGGCGGTGCCGTCGGCACCTCCTCGCTCTACCATCTCGCCAAGGCGGGCTGGACCGACTGCGTGCTCTTGGAAAAGAACGAGCTGACTTCGGGCTCGACCTGGCATGCCGCTGGCAACGTGCCGACTTTCTCCTCGTCCTGGTCGCTGATGAACATGCAGCGCTATTCGACCGAGCTTTATCGCGGGCTGGCCGACGCGGTCGACTATCCCATGAACTATCACGTCACCGGCTCGCTGCGCCTTGCCCACACGAAAGAGCGCATGCAGGAATTTCAGCGCGCCAAGGGCATGGGCCTCTACCAGGGCATGGACATCGACATTGTCGGTGTCGACGAGATCCAGCGTCGCTATCCCTTCATCGAGACGCATGACCTGAAAGGCGCGCTCTACGACCCGAGCGACGGCGACATCGATCCGGCGCAGCTCACCCAGGCGCTGGCCAAGGGTGCGCGCGACATGGGCGCGAAGATCATCCGCTTCTGCCCGGTCACAGGCGTGCGCCGTGAGAACGACGAATGGGTGGTCGAGACGGCACAAGGTGAGATCCGCTGCGAGATCGTCGTCAATGCCGCCGGCTACCGCGCCGCCGAAGTCGGCCGGATGTTCGGCCGCGACGTGCCGATGATGGTGATGAGCCATCAGTACATTTTGTTCGAGGAGATTCCCGAACTGGCGGCATGGTCGAAGGAACAGGGGAAGAAACTGCCGCTGCTGCGCGACGTCGACACCTCCTACTATCTTCGCCAGGAGAAGAACGGCATGAATCTCGGCCCCTATGAGCGCAATTGCCGCGCGCATTGGGCCACCCACAACGACCCGATGCCGGAGGATTTTTCCTTCCAGCTGTTCCCCGACGATCTCGACCGGCTCGAACATTATCTGGCCGACGCCGTCGCCCGCGTGCCGATCCTGGGCACCGCCGGCCTGTCCAAGGTCATCAATGGCCCGATCCCCTACACGCCGGACGGCAATCCGCTGATCGGCCCGATGCCCGGCGTTCCCAATGCCTTCGAGGCCTGCGTCTTCACCTTCGGCATCGCCCAGGGCGGCGGTGCCGGCAAGGTGCTGGCCGAATGGGTGACAGAGGGCCAGACCGAATGGGACATGTGGTCATGCGACCCGCGCCGCTTCACCTCCTTTGCCGCGGCGCCGGACTATTGCGTCGCCAAGGGCATGGAGATCTACGGCAACGAATACGCCATCCAGTTCCCGCGCCATGCCTGGCCGGAAGGCCGCGACCGCAAGCTGTCGCCGATCCACGATCGCATCAAGGCGCTCGGCGGCCGCTTCGACGCCTATAATGGCTGGGAGCGCGCCACCTGGTATGCGCAAGAGGGCGATGATATTTCAGAGGAAGCGACGCTGACCTTCCGCCGCGACGGACCGTGGCATCATCGCGTGCGCGATGAATGCCTGGCGGTGCGCGATGCCGCCGGCATTTTGGACCTGCCGGGTTTCTCGCGCTTCAACCTCGAGGGTCCGGGCGCTGCCGAATGGCTGAGCCTGCAGGTCACCGGGCTGGTGCCAAAACCCGGCCGCATCGGTCTCGTCTATTTTGCCGACGACAAGGGCCGCATCGTCACCGAAATGTCCGTCGTGCGCCACGACGAGAACGTGATGACGTTGATCACCGCGGCGGTCGCCCAATGGCATGATTTCGAATGGCTGAAATCGCGCCTGCCCAAGGACGCCCCGTTCAAGCTGATCGACCGGACCGAGGAATTTTCCACCCAGATCCTGGCCGGCCCCAACTCGCGAAAAATCCTCGCCGATGTCTGCGAAGCCGACCTCGCTTTGCCGTGGCTGACGCATCAGGAAACGAAGATCGCCGGCCGCTGGGCCAAGCTCGTGCGCGTCTCCTTCGCCGGCGAACTCGGCTGGGAAATCCACACCAGGATCGACGACACCGCCGCCATCTTCGATGCCATCTGCGCGGCGGGACAACAGCATGGGCTGAAGCCGTTCGGCATGTATGCGCTGGATTCGCTCAGGCTCGAAAAAGGCTACCGCACCTGGAAGGGCGACCTGTCGACCGACTATTCGATCCTGCAGGGCGGGTTGGAGCGCTTCGTCAAATGGGACAAGCCCGACTTCCGCGGCAAGGCGGCACTCCAGAACGAAAAGCAGCAAGGCGTGAAGAAGCGCTTCGTCACGCTGGTGGTGGAAAACCCCGGCGATTGCGACGCTCCGTCAGTTTCTACACTCTGGCATGACGGCAAGATCGTCGGCGAGACGACGTCGGGCGGCTGGGGTCATCGCATCGACAAGTCGATCGCACTCGGCATGCTGCGCGCCGACCTGGCCGAACCAGGTACATCAGTCGAGGTCGAAATCTTCGGTGACCGCTTTCAGGCGATCGTGCAGAAGGATGAACCGCTGTGGGATCCGAAGAACGAAAGGCTGCGCGCATGAAGAAAATCATCCTCACCGATGGCGGGATGGGCCAGGAACTGGTCCGCCGCAGCAAATCCGAGCCGACACCGCTTTGGTCGGCCAGGGTGCTGATCGACGAACCCGATTTGGTGCGCGACCTGCACGCGGAATTCATCCGTGCCGGCGCACGTGTCATCACCATCAACACCTATTCTGCGACACCCGAACGCCTGGCGCGCGAGGGCGCGGAAGACCTCTTCAAGCCATTGCAGAAGCGCGGCATCGAATTGGCCAGGCAGGCCCGCGACGAGGCCGGCGATGCAGCCATCGCCGGCTGCCTGTCGCCGCTTTTCGGCAGCTATGCACCGGCACTGACCATTTCCTTCGAGGACACGCTCGATATTTACCGCCGCATCGTTGCCGAGCAGGCCGATGGCGTCGACCTGTTCCTGTGTGAAACCATGGCGTCGGCGGACGAAGCCCGCGCGGCGGTCACCGCGGCATCGGAAAGCGGCAAGCCGGTATGGGTGTCGTGGACGCTGGCCGACCACGGCAAGCCACGGCTGCGCAGCGGCGAGACAATAGCCGCCGCGGCAGGCGCGCTCGATGGCCTGGCAGTCGCCGCGCGGCTGGTCAATTGCTGCCGGCCGGAAGCAATCGCCGCGGCTTTGCCTGAACTGATCGACCTCGGCGGCCCGGTCGGCGCCTACGCCAATGGCTTCACTTCAACCGAAGCACTCAAGCACGGCGGCACCGTCGATGTGCTGCACGCCCGTCACGACCTTGGCCCGGATGCCTATGCCGACCAGGCGATCGGCTGGGTCGAGGCTGGGGCAAGCATCGTTGGCGGCTGCTGCGAAGTCGGACCGCCGCACATCGCCGCCCTGCGCGACCGGCTCGAACAGGCCGGCTACGAAATTTCGGGAGTTTTGCATGCCTAGACCATCATCGCGTATTTCCGGCATCGTGCCTTCGGGCAAGGACGGCTGGGAAGTCCATTTCGCCGCCTGGACGCGCAAGGAGGCCGGCGAAGACATCATCATGCTGTCGGTTGGCGACCATGATTTCGACACGCCCTCGCAGACGATCGAAGCCTGTGTGACCGCGGTTCGCGGCAGCAATCATCACTACACCCCGCTTCCCGGCTTGCCGCGCCTGCGCAGGGCGATGGCGGCGGCCTCGACCGCCTGCACCGGCGTCGAGACGTCGCCGGATCAGGTGATCGCCACACCGGGTGGCCAGGCCGCACTCTACGCCGCCGTGCAGGGCGTGCTCGACCAGGGCGATCACGCCATCGTCGTGGCGCCCTATTATGCCACCTATCCCAACACGTTCAGCGCCGCAGGCGCTGATTTCACCGTCGTTGAGACACCGGCCGAGGATGGCTTCCAGCCGCGTGCCGACATGATCCGCGCGGCAATCCGGCCGAACACGCGCGCCATCCTGATCAACACGCCGAACAATCCGACAGGTGCTGTCTATTCGCGCGAGCGGCTGGAGCAGTTGGCAGAAGTCTGCCGGGAGCACGACCTCTGGCTGCTGTCGGACGAAGTCTACTGGACGCTCGGCGGCGGCGAGCACGTCTCGCCGCGCTCGCTGCCAGGTATGGCCGAGCGCACGCTGGTCATCAATTCGATGTCGAAGAGCCACGGCATGACCGGCTGGCGCATGGGCTGGCTGAATGGGCCGGAGGAGATGATCACACTCATGATCAATCTCAATCTGGTGACGACCTACGGCCTGCCGGCCTTCATCTCGATCGCTTGTTCCGAGGCGCTGGAGAACCGTTACGGCGTCAAGGAGATCGCCGAACGTTACGCGGCACGCCGCACCGTCTTGCTCGATGCCGTGCGCGGCATGAACGATGTCACCGTGCGCGGTTCGGAGGGCGGCATGTATGTCATGCTCGACATCTCGGCCGTCGAACCGGACGACGAGAAATTCGCCTGGGCCCTGCTCGACAACGAAAAGGTTGGCGTGATGCCCGGCTCCAGCTTCGGCGAGGCGGCCGCCGGCCACATTCGCATCAGCCTCTGCCAGCCCGAACCCGTGCTGCGGGAAGCTGCACGTCGTCTGCGCCGCTTTGCTTCCAGCTACCGTCGCGAGGCAGCATGACCGCCAAGGCAGTTCCCGCCAAAGCAAAAGCGGTCATCATCGGCGGCGGCGTTTCCGGCTGTTCGGTCGCCTATCACCTGGCCAAGCTCGGCTGGACCGATATCGTGCTTCTCGAACGCAAACAGCTGACGTCGGGCACGACATGGCACGCCGCCGGCCTGATCGGCCAGTTGCGCGGTTCGCAGAACATGACCCGGCTGGCGAAATATTCCGCCGACCTCTACGTCAAGCTGGAGGCCGAGACGGAGGTCGGCACCGGCATGCGCCAGGTCGGTTCGATCACCGTGGCGCTGACCGAGGAGCGCAAGCACGAGATCTACAGGCAAGCGTCGCTGGCGCGTGCCTTCGATGTCGACGTGCGCGAGATTTCGCCCAGGGAAGTCAGCGAGATGTACCCGCATCTCAATGTTTCCGATGTCGTCGGCGCCGTTCATCTGCCGCTCGACGGCCAGTGCGACCCCGCCAACATCGCCATGGCGCTGGCCAAGGGCGCGCGCCAGCGCGGCGCCACCATCGTCGAGAATGTGAAGGTCACCAAGGTCCATACCAAGGCCGGCCGCGTCAGCGGCGTGTCCTGGGCACAGGGCGAAGACCAAGGCACGATCGAAGCCGACATCGTCGTCAACTGCGCCGGCATGTGGGCGCGCGAACTGGGAGCGCAGAACGGCGTCACCATCCCGCTGCATGCCTGCGAGCATTTTTACCTCGTCACCGAACCGATCCCCGGCCTCACCCGTCTGCCGGTGCTGCGGGTGCCGGACGAGTGCGCCTACTACAAGGAGGACGCCGGCAAGATGATGCTGGGCGCCTTCGAGCCGGTGGCAAAACCCTGGGGCATGGACGGCATCCGCGAGGATTTCTGCTTCGACCAGTTGCCGGAGGACATGGAGCATTTCGAGCCGATCCTCGAAATGGGCGTCAACCGCATGCCGATGCTGGCAACCGCCGGCATCCACACCTTCTTCAACGGTCCTGAGAGTTTTACGCCCGACGACCGCTACTATCTCGGCGAGGCGCCGGAGCTGTCCGGCTACTGGATGGCGACCGGCTACAACTCGATCGGCATCGTCTCCTCCGGCGGCGCCGGCATGGCGCTGGCGCAGTGGATCAATGACGGCGAAGCCCCGTTCGACCTGTGGGAAGTCGACATCCGCCGCGCCCAGCCGTTCCAGAAGAACCGGCGCTATCTCAAGGAACGCGTCTCCGAAACGCTCGGCCTGCTCTATGCCGACCATTTCCCTTATCGGCAGATGGCGACCTCGAGGAATGTCAGGCGTTCGCCGCTGCACGAGCATCTGAAGGTGCGCGGCGCCGTGTTCGGCGAAGTCGCCGGCTGGGAGCGCGCCAACTGGTTCGCTCGCGAGGGCCAGGAGCGCGAATACCGCTATTCCTGGAAGCGCCAGAACTGGTTCGACAACCAGCGGGAAGAACACCTCGCGGTCAGGAATGGCGTCGGCCTGTTCGACATGACCTCCTTCGGCAAAATCCGTGTCGAGGGCCGCGACGCCAGCGCTTTCCTGCAAAGACTGTGCGCCAACGACATGGACGTCGCGCCGGGCAAGATCGTCTACACCCAGATGCTCAACCAGCGCGGCGGCATCGAGAGCGACCTGACGGTTTCGCGGCTGTCGGAAACGGCTTTCTTCCTCGTCGTCCCCGGCGCCACGCTGCAGCGCGACCTGGCTTGGCTGCGCAAGCACGTCGCCGACGAGTTCGTCGTCGTCACCGACGTGACGGCGGCCGAAAGCGTGCTCTGCCTGATGGGCCCGGACGCAAGAAAGCTGATCCAGAAGGTCAGCCCCAACGATTTTTCCAATGATAAAAATCCGTTCGGCACGTTCCAGGAAATCGAGATCGGCATGGGCCTGGCCCGCGCCCACCGCGTCACCTATGTCGGCGAACTCGGCTGGGAACTCTATGTCTCGACCGACCAGGCGGCTCATGTCTTCGAGGCGATCGATGAGGCCGGCGCCGAAGGCGGCCTGAAGCTCTGCGGCCTGCACACGCTGGATTCCTGCCGCATCGAAAAGGCCTTCAGGCATTTCGGCCACGACATCACCGATGAAGACAATGTGCTGGAAGCCGGCCTTGGCTTCGCGGTGAAGACCGCCAAGGGCGACTTCATCGGCCGCGATGCCGTGCTGCGCAAGAAGGAAGCCGGCCTGTCACGCCGGCTCGTCCAGTTCCGCCTGAAGGATCCAGAGCCCCTGCTCTTCCACAACGAAGCGATCCTGCGCGACGGCAAGATCGTCGGCCCGATCACTTCAGGCAATTACGGCCATCATCTCGGCGGCGCGGTCGGGCTAGGCTATGTGCCATCCGAGGGCGAGAGCGAAGCGGATGTGCTGGCTTCATCCTACGAAATCGAGATCGCCGGCGAGCGCTTTGCGGCGGAAGCCTCGCTGAAGCCGATGTATGATCCGAAGGCCGAGCGGGTGAAGATGTAGCGCCTCTTACCCTCCCCCTTGTGGGGAGGGTCGGCTCGCGGTCGGAGCAGAGCGGAGATTGCGGGACGGGGTGGGGATAGCGCCCTACGAGACCCCGCTTCTCAAAACCGCTCCAGCTTTGCCCGCACCTTCGCCAGAAACGCCGCCCTTGTTGCCGGCGTCGAGGCATCCATCAAATAGTGCGCCAGGAAAAACGTCCGGCAGCGCGTCGCGCACAGCGCCCGCATGCCGCGCAGCAGGGTCTTGCGTCCCGGCTGGCCGACGACGACGCTCCACCAGGTCGGGGCGCCGCAGGTGGTGATGACACCGACCTTGGTCACATGCGTCATCAGCGACTTGATCCGCCCCTTGCCGGCCGGCAGCTTGAAGGCGACGTCCGTCGCCCACACCCGGTCGAGCCAGCCCTTCAGCATCGCCGGCAGTCCGTACCACCAGGTCGGATATACAAACAGGATCGCTTCGGCCCAGTTGAGCAGCTCGAAATGCGGCTTCAGCGCCGGGTCCTGCGGCGCCTGGTCATTGTAGGAGCGTCGCTCGTCGCAACCCATCACCGGGTCGAATTTATCGGCGTAGAGGTCGAGCAGCCGCACCTCCCAGCCTCGTCGCATCAGCACCTCGACGGCGCTGTCGCGAATGGCCGCACAGAAGCTGTCGGGCACCGGATGGCAGTAGACCACCAGCGCACGCATCAGAAGGCATCCATGCTGGCCGCGACCTTGGCAATGAATTTCCGCCGTGTGTCATCGGTCGAGAGATTCATCGCGTAGTGCGCGAGGTAGGTCACCGGCGCGCCCGGTTTGACGGTGGCGCGCAGCATGCGCTTGATCAGTTTGCGCGGCGGATCGCCCATCAGCATGGCGCGGAACCGGCTGCCGCCATAAGTGGTCACCGCCGCAACCTTGCGTATGTTGTGCAGCGACGGCTGCGCCATGCCGTCGACCAGCTTGAACGACACGCCGGGAAGGAAGACGCGATCGAAAAAGCCTTTCAGTATCGCTGGAAAGCCATAGTTCCAGACTGGATAGGAAAGCACCAGCGCATCGGCTCGCAGCAGGCGTTCGACATAAGGTGCGGCAGCGTCAGCGGCGCCGCGCGGATTGTGGTAGTCCAGCCTTTCCTGCCGCGTCATCCGCGGATCGAAATCCTCCGCGTAGAGGTCGCAGTCATCGACCGTATGGCCCGCCGCCGTCAACCGCTCTACGATCATGCGGTGCAGGCCGGCATTGAAGCTGGTCTCGACCGGATGGGCGTAAAGGACGAGGATGTTCACAGGGGAATATCCCCTAGGTCAGTGCGAGGCACCCCCCTCTGCCCTGCCGGGCATCTCCCCCGCAAGGGGGGAGATCGGACTGCCGTATCGCTTTCGCTAACTGTCGACGCCGCAGAATGGTCGCGACTCAAAGGCTGCCAATCTCCCCCCTTGCGGGGGAGATGTCCGGCAGGACAGAGGGGGGTACTCAAGCGCAAACCTCTCCTCATCCCACTCTCTGCAGCCCCTTGAACAAAAAAGTCCGACCCGAACGGTAGTCGTAGTCCGGGTTCTCCCAGGCGATCATCTTGCCGGGGTTGAGCAGGCCTTGCGGATCGGTCTCGCGCTTGAAGGCGAGCTGCACCGCGTCGGTCTGCTTCATGCCGCCCTCTTCCAGCGTGTAGCGATGCGGGTTGAAGATCGGGCAGCCATTCTCCTCATGCAGGCGCACGATCTCGTCGAGCCGAGCCTCGCTGGTGAACTTGACCAGCGGCAGGCCGAAGCAGGTGATGTTGCCGTCCAGCCGCACGAATTCCAGATGCGAGAAAACCTCGCCCGGAAACATCTTGTCCATCTTTTCGACCAACGCGAGCTGGTTGGGAAAGGGATAGAGCGACTGCAGATAGGTAATCGAAGGATCGACGCGCAGCGCCCTCAGCGTCGTGTGGTTCCAGGCCAGCTCATAGGCCGGCGGCAGCCCCTTCTTTTCGTCCAGCGTTGCGGTTGCGGCATTGTAGATCACCTCGCCACCGGCCCGGCCGGTGAAGGCCAGTAAAGCGTCCAGCCCATGCCGCGCCACCATGACGACGCAGATGCTCTGCCCCTGCTGCAGGAATTTCTGGTGCCGCTTGAAATAAAGCTGTGGCACGGGTGCCGCTATCGGCGTGATCAGCTTGGTCAGGATACCGTCCTGGCACGCCAGTGCATTTCCATAGCGGGCCGCATCCATGAAAGCGTCGAAGCCGACGATGACGTCGATCCATTCATAAGCCGCGGTCAGCGGCATCTCGACCTCCGATATGATGCCGTTGGTGCCGTAGGCATGGGTCACCTTGTGCAGATCCTCGCCGGTGAGTTCGAGCGCTTTCGGCTCGGCCTCCATGGTCACCACGCGCAGCCGGAGCACATTGCCGAAATCACGCAGGCCACCGAAATTGATCGAGCCGACGCCGCCCGAACCGCCGGCGATGAAGCCGCCGATCGAAGCGGTGTTGTAGGTAGAGGGCGATAGCCGGAGTTCCTGCCCGGAATGCGCTCGCGTTGCCTTGTCGATATCGGCCAGAATGGCCCCCGGTCCGGTCACGACGCGACCCGGGGCGATCGACTTGATCTCGTTCATCTCGGCAAGGTTGAGCACGACGCCGCCGGAGAGCGGCATCGCCTGGCCGTAATTGCCGGTGCCGCTGCCGCGCGGTGTCACCGGCACGCCATGGCGATGACAGGCGGCAAGCACGCGGATCAGTTCGGCCTCGTTCTTCGGCGTCACGATCAGATCGCCGGTGACATGGTCCAGTTGCTGCTTCAGCACCGGGCTGTACCAGTAGAAGTCACGGCTCTTCTGCTGGACGATGGCCGGATTGTCGTCGACCTTGAGCCCGTCAAGATCGCGTTTGAGCGCCGAAACGTCCATCATTCCACCATCAGTTCGTCGAGTTCGGCATAGTCGGGCAATTGCCGGTCGATCGCCTTGCCGCCGCGCACCACGATGCGATCCGATTCGGGCCGCGAGAGCAATTCCGTCCAGCTTCGGCCTTTGAACAGGACAAAATCGGCATCGCCGCCGGCGGCAAGCGTGCCGAAGCCATCAAGCCGCATCACCTTGGCCGGCGTCGCGGTGACCGCTTGCGGCCAGTCGGCGACCGGATGGTCCAAATGCAGGATGCGCGTCGCCATGCGGTAAACCTCCAGCATGTCGAGATCGCCATAGGCATAAAATGGGTCACGCGTATTGTCGGATGCGACGGCAACCGCAATGCCCCTCGCCTTCATTTCGTGCAGCAGCGTCACACCACGCCAGCGCGGCGTGGTGCCGTCGCCGCGCCGATCCTGCAAATAGAGATTGCACATCGGCAATGAAACGACGGCTAGCCCTGCCTTCGCCACCTTGTCCAGCGTGTCGAGCACGTCGAGGTCCGGCTGGCGCGCAAGCGAGCAGCAATGGCCGACGAGGATCTTTCCTTCGAAACCGTTCCAAAGAGCGGCCTCGGCGATCTTCTTCAGCGATATGGCGGAGATGTCATCGGTCTCGTCGGCATGGAAATCGAGATCGAGGCCATGCTTGATCGCTTGCGCGAAGACATGGTCGAGCAGTTCTTCGAGGTCCGGCACCATATAGGTGACGACACCGAGCACGCCCTTTGCCGCGGCAACCCTCTTTGCCAGCCTGTCGAACCACTTTTTGTCGCGTACGCCTTCGATGCCGAGCAAACAGGCGCCCTGCAACTCGATGCGGCCGCGCCATGCCTCGCGCATCGTCTCGAACACCGGCCAGGAGATTTCTTCCTGCGGCGCGACACTGTCGAGATGCGTGCGCATTGCCCTGGTGCCATGGGCGTAGGCTGAGCGCAGCGAGAAATCCATCCGTTTCGCAACGTCCTCGGCGCTCCAGCGTGCCACACGATCGGCGCCGGCGGCATTCAGCGCGCCCAAGAACGTGCCGTCGGGATTGGGCTTTCGCGGCCAGATATGGCCCTTGTCGATATGCGTGTGGCAGTCGACGAAGCATGGCAGCACGATGCGGCCGCCAAGATCGACGGCATCAGCAGGCGCTGCACGACCGTGGGCGGCAATGCCTGCGATTTTGCCGTCCGCGATAGTGACGTCGGCAAGCGCAAAGCCATCCCTGTCGAGAGCAGCGCCAAGGCCTGGGGTCAGGGATGCGTGAAGCCTGACATTGGCGAGCCGGTATGAACCTGTGTTCGGAATCAAGGGCCTAGCGCTCCTGCTTCAGTGCGCTTTCGTGCCAGCGCCGCAAAATGAGATGCGAAATCAGCGACAGCACGAGGAAGATCAAAATGCCGGTCAGCGAGATCAGGAACAGCGCCGCGAACAGCCGCGGCGCGTTGAGCCGGTAACCGGCCTCGATGATGCGCGAGGCAAGGCCAGAGGACTGGCCGGTGGTGCCGGCGACGAATTCGGCCACCACGGCGCCGATCAGCGACAGGCCGCCGGCGATCTTCAATCCGCCGAGGAAATAGGGCATCGCCGCCGGCAGCCTGAGATAGCGCAACTGCTGCCAACGCGTCGCGCCGTTGAGCTTGAACATATCGCGCAGATTGCGGTCGACGGAGTTGAGGCCAAGCGTGGTATTGGACAGGATCGGAAAGAAGGCGACGATCCAGGCGCACAGCAGAAGCTTGGTCGTCTGGTCGTTCACATAGATGTTGATCAGCGGGAAAATCGCCACGATCGGCGTCACCTGCAACACGATGGCGAAGGGGAAGAATGACATCTCGACCCATTTCGACTGCGCGAACAGCACCGCCAGCCCGACCCCGCCGATGACGGCCAGAGCCAGGCTGAGGAAGGTGATGCGCAAGGTGACCAGCAGCGAGGAAAACAGCAGGCCGGCATCGTTGTAGAGTGTCCACAGCACCACGCCGGGACGCGGCAGGATGTATTGCGGGATCGCGTTCCACACGCAGATGCGATCCCACAGCCAGATCGCCAGGATCATGATCGCCAGCGGCAGCACCCAGCGGCCGATCCGTTCGAACCGCTCCTGGCGCACGCGGCGTGCTTCCTCGGGGTCGAGTTTGAGCACACGCTCGTCAATGGCCGTCATGATGCGCGCCTGCTGTTGAATTGATGGCCTTGACCAGCACATCGGAGGCCTGACGGCACAGTGCCGCGTAGTCGGGCGAGGTGCGAAACGCCTCGTCGCGCGGATAGGTGGCCTCGATGGCGAGTTCGTCGAACACCCTGCCCGGCCGCGCCGCCATGACGACGACGCGGTTGGAGAGGAACACGCTTTCAAAGACGCTGTGGGTGACGAAAACGACGGTGAAGCGTTCGTCCTGCCACAGTTCCAGGAGATCGTTGTTGAGCTTGAAGCGGGTGATCTCGTCGAGTGCCGCGAACGGTTCGTCCATCAGCAGCACGCGCGGTTTGGTCACCATGGCCCGCGCGATCGAGACGCGCATCTTCATGCCGCCGGACAGTTCGCGCGGCACCGCGTCTTCGAAACCGGTCAGGTGCACCCGCGCCAGCATCTCCGTGATCGCCGGTGTCGCCTTGGCGCGCGAAATGCCTTTCAGCCGAAGCGGCAGCCAGACATTGTCGAAAACATTGGCCCAGGGCAGCAGCGTCGGCTCCTGGAAGACGAAGCCGATGTTCGAACGGTCAAGCGAGCCGCCGCCGCGCCAGTCGAGCACGCCGGAGGTCGGCGTCGACAGGCCGGCGATCAGCCGCAGCGCCGTCGACTTGCCGCACCCCGACGGCCCAAGCAGGCTGAGGAAATCGCCTTCCCGGATGGTCAGGTCGACGTCGCTGAGCGCCGTCACGCCGTTGGAAAATACCTTGCCGACGCCGCGCAGCGCCAGAAGCGTCGGGGCCGTACCCGACACAGCCGGCGCTGGCGCCACTTTTTCCCTTATCATGCCGGGACCGGCCTATTTCTTCAGCTCGAGCCCGACGCCCTTGTTGATGAAGGTCAGCGTGTAGGCCTTCTTGATGTCGATGCCGGCTGGCGTGACCTTGGCCTTGACCATCTTGTCGTAGAAACTCTTGATCCGCTCGTCGGTCATGGCGCCGATGCCGAGCTTTTCGGTGTCGCCGGAATCGGCCAGGCCGAACTTCTTCATCTGCTCGATCGAGAACGCGATCTGCTCGTCGCTCATGTCGGGATTGTCTTTCTTGATCAAGTCGTTGGCGGCCTTGTTGTTGCCGTAGAGATATTTGTACCAGCCCTTGGCGGAGCCATCGACGAAGCACTGGACCACCTCCGGCTTCTTGTCGATCGTGTCCTGCATCACCTCGATCGTCGTCGAGTAGGTATCCCAGCCATAGTCGGCGAGCAGGAACTGGTTCGGCACGAAGCCGCCTTCCTTCTTGACCGCGAACGGCTCGGAGGTGACGTAGCCCTGCTGGATCGACTTCTTGTTGGCGAGGAAGGGAGCGGTGTTGTAGGTGTAGGGCGCGCGCTTGGAGGCATCGAAGCCGAGTTCGATGACCATCCACTGGAAGAAGGTCTGCACGCCCTCGTCACCCAATATGTACTGGTCGGCGTTCTTCAGGTCCTCCCATTTGTCGAGCCCTTCGCCGGGATGGGACATCATGACCTGCGGGTCCTTCTGGAAATCCGCCGCCACCACCCGCATCGGAATGCCTTGCTGCACGGCATCGAAAGCCGACAGCAGATTGCCGCCCATGTAGAAATCGATCTTGCCGGCCAGCAGCATCGGCCGGCCGCTGACCTGCGGACCGCCCTGCATAATGGTGACGTCGAGGCCGCAGGCGGCATAGGTGCCGTCCGCCACGGACTGGTAATATCCGCCATGCTCCGGCTCGGCCAACCAGTTGGTGCCGAAGGTGACTTTCTCATTCGCAGCAGCACCCAGCGTGCTGGCTGCAAGCAGGGCCACAATCGCCACCGAGATCTTCTGTTTTCCGTACATCGACACCACCCTCTGTTTGCTCCGGCGCGCCACGCGCCAGGCTCGACACCAAAGATTCAAGAAGCAAGACACATGCCACCGGCGTCTGGCGCCGGGGCCGCCCGCTTGAAAGACGTTGCCATGCCAAGCGCGGACGGGTCATGCTGTACGGAAGGCATCGTGCCTATTTTTTGAACGGCTGTCCATAATCGCCCGGGCAACATGCACCGCCATCTTGAAGGTGTAGTGGGTCCGGCTTTAGGCTGACGGCATCCAGGAGATTGCCATGTTCAGATTCCTCACCCCGAAGTCGATCAAGCCGCCCTTTGCCCGCTACAGCCACGGCGTCGAGGTGCCGGCTGGCAAGCGGCTGGTGCTGTGCTCGGGTCAGGTCGCCATCACCGCGGACGACCAGATTCCCGAAGACGCCGGCGCGCAGGCCGAACTCTGCTTTCAAAACATCGCGGCGATTCTCGGCGAAGCCGGCCTGGGTCTGAGGGATATCGTGCGCATCAACACCTATGTCACCGATCGCGCGCATCTGCGGCCCTATATGGATGTCCGCGACCGGCTGTTTTCCAGCCCCGCGCCGGCCTCGACGCTGATGATCGTTTCCGGCTTTGCCCGCCCCGAATTCAAGGTCGAGGTCGAGGCCATCGCGGCCGGGTGATCGACAGACCGCGCTTGCCGCGCTAGGTCTGCCGGACCATTGAAGAGGCATGACATGACCGTACCCAAAAGACGTGTGTGGTGGGGCGACTACCGGACCACCGAATACGCCTCGATCGATCCGGAGGCGACGATCGCCGTGCTGCCGGTGGCGGCGATCGAGCAGCATGGGCCACATCTGCCGGTCTCTACCGACACTTCGATCATGAACGGCATGCTCGACACGGTTATTTCGCGCCTGCCCGACGATCTCGACATCCGCATCCTGCCGGTCCAGGCAGTGGGCAAGTCGAACGAACATCTGCACGCGCCGGGCACCCTCACTCTGCCGGCAACCACGCTGATAGAAGCCTGGACCGAGCTTGGCCTGTCGATCGCGCGCGCCGGGGTGCGCAAGCTGATCGTGGTCAATTCGCATGGCGGCAACGAAGAGATCATGGGCATTGTCACGCGCGAACTGCGCGTGCGTGAAAAGATGCTGGCGGTAAAGACCAGCTGGCAACGCTTCGGCCGCCCGTCCGGCATGTACACCGAGCTCGAGGACCGCCACGGCATCCATGGCGGCGATGTCGAGACCTCGCTGATGCTGCATTTCCGGCCGGACCTCGTCGACATGGCCAAGGCCGACAATTTCGTTTCCAATGTCGCCAAGGCCGAGAAGGAATTCTCGCTGCTGCGCCACACCGGCACCCACGCCTTCGCCTGGATAGCTGGCGATCTCAACCCGAACGGCGTCGTCGGCGATGCCAGCATCGCGACGGCGGAGAAAGGCCGGCTGACGGCAGAATATCAGGCCGACGGCTTCATCAGCCTGCTGCGGGATGTCCGCAAGGCGAAGCTCGCGGACTGGTTGACGTAGCCTCCAAACCAGTGGTCTGGCATCGAAAGGCAAACGCTGTCCTCTTGAACAAACCAGGCGACGGAGGGCGGATCAGACGATCACGCTTTTGCACAGAGAGATTTCCGCACAAGAGATTTTGACAAACTTTGCCAAATGGGCCATACTGGACGGGATATGGAGGCCAGTATGGCAACGATGAACGTATCATTGCCCGATCCGATGAAAGATTGGGTTGAGGCGCAAACCGAAACGGGCCGCTACGCCAACGCGAGCGATTATGTGCGCGATTTGATCCGTCGGGATCAGGAGCGCAACGACAAGATTGCCGCCATGCAGCGCTTTGTCGATGATGGCTTGAAGAGTGGCATCGGCAATCGATCCAGGGACGCGCTTTTCACGGAGGCGGTTAAACGCGCTGAAAAGCCATCCGGCAATAGGTAGTGGGATTTCGCCTTTCTTTAGCCGCGGAAGAGGACATCGTCGGTATTGCCGAGCAAGGGGTGCGCCTGTTCGGCGCTGTGCAGGCCAGACAGTATCATGACGAGTTGTTCACGATCTTTGACCTGATCGCTGCCAGTCCCCGAATAGCGCGAGAGCGGCTTGAATTGAGGCCACCGATGCGTATCCATCCCTTCAAAGCCCATCTTGTCGTCTACCGGATCGAAGCCGACGACGACGTGTTCATTGTCCGGGTACGCCACGGGCATGAAGATTGGGCGAATGAAGGCCACTCGATAATCGAACAACGACATGGGGCAGCTAGCTGTCGATCCTCAGCGCAAAGGGCGTGCCTTCAAAGGCATCCGCACCGCGCCCGATCGATTCGATTGCCTCGATCATGCGGCCGTTGCGATCAAGCAGCGCATCGGCCACCGCAATCAGCCGCGGATTGGGTGTCGCCGATGGCGACAGCGTCCGCAATGTCTGAGCCAGTTCGGCCTCATCGCGTTTCGGCGCCAATGCCGCCGCAATGATGTAGGCGGAGGCGGTCGAGCGGCTGATGCCGGCATAGCAATGCACGAGCATCGGCCTTGCCCGGTCCCAGCGGCGCGCGAAATCGAGCAGGTTACGGACATGCTCCTCGCCCGGCATGGTCATGCCGTCCTGCGCCGCCGCGATGTCATGCATGACCAGATGCAGATGGTTTTCTCGGGCGATCGACGCCGGACGGACCACCTCCGTTCCGGCGGCAAGCAGCGACAGCATGCGGTCGGCGCCGGTCCTGGCCACCGTTTCCTCGATCTTTGCCAGCGAACAGACATGGATCATTGTTCCGAACCCTTCGATTGATCCTCGCGCCGCGACGCCCATTCGGCAAGAGCGGTCTCGAGCCGCTGCCATTCCTCCTCACTTCCCGGCAGGCCGGCGCGCAGAACGTCAGGCCGATCGGCAAAATGGCGAAGCAGGATGCCGCGCTCGCCGAGCGCGGCAAACAAATCGGCGGCATTGGTCAAACTGAGGAAACGATACAATGTGGTGCCGCCCGCTACGGGTACGCCGAAGCGGGCCAACAGCGCGTCGAGCCGCGCCGATGCGCCGGCAAGAGATGATCGCATCGCGTCCTGCCAGTCGATGTCGGCAAGCGCGCGGATGCCGTATTCCAGCGCCGGGCCGGCGACGGCCCATGGCCCGAATTGCGTCTCAAGCCGTTCGACCGTCGCTACATCGGAAAGTGCAAACCCGAGCCGCAGCCCGGCCAGGCCGAAGAACTTGCCGAACGAACGCAGGACGACGATACCGCCCTGGCCGACATCGCCGCAGAGGCTATGCTCGCGCGGCCCAACATCCATGAACGCCTCGTCGACAACCAGCAGCCCGCCCTTGGCGCGCAATCCGGCAGCCAGAGCCAGCAACCGGTCGCGCTCGATGACACGTCCATCCGGATTGTTCGGATTGACGATGATGGCAAGGTCGGCGTCCGCCAGGTCAGCGAAATCGCCGACCTCGGTCACCGCGTGCCCGGCGATCACTGCTGCGCGGGCATGTTCGGCGTAGGTCGGACCCAGCACCAGCGCCCTTCCGGGGGTAATCAGCGAGGCGACGCGCGGCAACAGGATCTGCGTGCCCGGTGCCGCCACGATGTTGGCTGGCGACGGCGCCCCATAGGCACTGGCAGCGATCTCTGTCAGCTCACGCGTGCGCGCGGCTTCCGGCAACCGCGACAGCGAGGTGGCGGGCAGGTCGAAAAGCGGGTAGGAGTGCGGATTGATACCGGTCGAGAGGTCGACGAATGGCAGCAGGGCGTTGGGAAAAAGCCCCCTCGCGCGGCCAAGACTTCCACCATGGTCCACAACCGCCCCATTAAGAAGCTTCATGTCAGTCCTGATCGCTTTCCTGTCATTGGCCGTCGAATTCGCCCTCGGTTACCCCGATTGGCTGTTTCGCGCCATCGGCCATCCGGTGACGTGGTTCGGCAGGCTGATATCCTTTCTCGACCACAGGCTCAACCGCGCCACTGATCCCGACGCGCTGCGTCGCAAGCGTGGTGTCCAGGCGCTGCTGGTCATCGTGCTGGTGCCGGCGATAATTGGCCTGGGCGTGCAGATCCTGTTCTGGTTTGTTCCCATGGGCCTCGTCATCACGGCCCTTCTGGCAACGTCGCTTCTGTCGCAAAAGAGCCTCTATGAGCATGTCGAGGCGGTGGCTGACGCGCTCGACACCGGCGGCCTGGCTTTGGGCCGCGTTGCCGTTTCGCGGATCGTCGGCCGCGACCCTGAAACGCTCGACAGGGCCGGCGTCTGCCGCGCGGCGATCGAGAGCCTGGCCGAGAATTTCTCTGACGGCATCGTCGCCCCCGCCTTCTGGACCGGCGTCGGCGGCCTGGCCGGCGGCGCCGCCTACAAGGCCGCCAACACCGCCGATTCGATGATCGGCCACCGCACCCCGCGCCACGAGGCGTTCGGCTGGGCAGCGGCGCGCTTCGACGACTGGATCAATCTGCCGGCGTCGCGGCTGACGGCGCTGCTGATCGTGCTGGCGGCGTTCCTCGTCAAAGGCGCTGATGCGAAAAATGCCTGGCATGCGGTATTGCGCGACGCGAAAAAACATCGCTCACCCAATGCCGGCTGGCCGGAAGCGGCGATGGCCGGCGCGCTCGGCCTGTCGCTCGCCGGGCCGCGCAGCTACGGCGGCGTACTGGTCGACGACGTCTTCATGGGCGAAGGTGGGCGGCGCGAAGCCGACAGCCTCGACATCAGGCAGGCGCTGAAACTCTATCGCGTTGCCGACTATCTGCTGATCGCCCTGTTCGGGTTGGTTTCGGTCGTTGTCATCGTGACGTGATCTCACGCTCCCCCTTGTGGGCAGGGCTATCGCATATGGAATTCCTGAGATGTCTGCCCGGCACGGACCCCCACCCCTAGCCCCTCCCCACAAGGGCGAGGGAGACTTCCGCTGGCGCCGACCCAAGCGAATCGCCTGTCTTTTCGGCGCCAAAGAAGAATTAAAGGCACGCGGCAGCGTTCCCTCCCCCTTGTGGGGAGGGTTAGGGTGGGGGTCCCTCTTCGCAAGAATCCATATGCGATAGCCCTGCCTTCAAAGGGGGTAAGAAGCCTCAGAACTCGATCCCCTGCTGGGCCTTCACGCCCGCGGAAAAATGGTGCTTGGTCACGCCCATTTCGGTGACGAGGTCGGCCGCCTCGATCAGCGCCGGCTTGGCATTGCGGCCGGTGACGACGACATGCAGGTCCTCGCGTCGCGCCTTCAGCGCCGCAACCACTTTGTCGAGGTCGAGATAGTCGTAGCGCAGCGCAATGTTCAGTTCGTCGAGCACCAGCAGGCTGATCGACGGATCGGCCATCAGTTCGAGCACCTTGACCCACGCGGCTTCGGCGGCTGCGATGTCGCGCTTCAGGTCCTGCGTCTCCCAGGTGAACCCCTCGCCCATCGCGTGCCAGACGACGCGGTCGCCGAAGGCGGCGAAAGCATCCTTCTCGCCGGTGTGCCACTTGCCCTTGATGAACTGGACGACGCCGACGCGCTTGCCGTAGCCGAGCATGCGCAGCGCCAGGCCGAAGGCAGCTGTGGTCTTTCCCTTGCCCGGTCCGGTGTTGACGATGAGCAAGCCCTTCTCGACCGTCTTGCTCGCCACCTCGGCATCCTGCACCGCCTTGCGCTTGGCCATCTTGGCGCGGTGGCGTTCTTCGCCCTTATCGTCGATGTCGGTCATGTCATTTCACCTTGAGCGGCAGCCCCGCCACCATCAGCAGCACCGTATTGGCGACAGCGGCGACCTGCTGGTTGAGCCGGCCGGCGGCATCGCGAAAGCGGCGCGCCAGTGCATTGTCCGGCACGATACCCTGGCCGACTTCATTAGACACCACGAACCATGGCCCGCGCGGCCGCGACAGCACGTCCGCCAACCGACGGCATTCAAGCTCGAGATCGTGATCGGCCAGCATATGATTGGTCAGCCACAGCGTCAGGCAGTCGACAAGCACAGGCTGGCTGTCGGGCAAGGCCCCGAGCGCGCCGGCGAGATCGAGCGGTGCGTCGATGGTCGTCCAGCCTTCGCCACGCCGCGATCGGTGCAACGCGATGCGTTCATGCATCTCGTCATCCCAGGCTTGCGCCGTGGCGACATAGGTCCAGGGCGGCGGCAAGGCGGTCGCCAAAATTTCGGCGTGCGCGCTCTTGCCGGAGCGCGCGCCGCCGATGAGGAAGGTCAGTGTCTTGCGATCAGGCAAAGCTGTCGCGCAGGCTGGTCGCGGTGCCGGTGAAGCGGCCACGCACCACACCGACGACCGCGCCGAGCACCAGCCAGAACACCAGATTGGTCACGGTCACCGCCACCACGAACTGGTGATGCAGCCCTTCCGGAATCGCCGTCCCGTAACTGTCGGGCTGCGGTGCACCGACAACATGCGGTGCGACGATCAAAAGGACGGCAAGGATCGCCAGCGGCAGCGACTTGCGGAACGCGATCAGGCCGAGACCGGCAGTGGTTGCCGCCACCGTTGCCCACCACCAAATCTGCCGCTGGGTGAGATCGGCGGCCGGCATGGCCGGCAGTTCCGGCGGCAGGCCGAGGCCCGGCGCCAGCGTGAACACGGCAAAGCCGGCAAGGCCCCAGAACACGCCCTGGCGCCAGCCACCGATGCCGCCGGCGAATTCGGAGACCGCGACCAGGATCAAGGCGAAGCCGATGCCGGTGACGATATTGGCAAGCACGCTGAAGGCGAAACGCTCGAAACCCTCTGCCGGCGCCCAACCTTCGTCTGCCGGAGCGGCTTCCGCCGCAGCCGGGGCAGCAGAGCTCATCGCATCTCCCGCCGGAGCAGTTGTGCTCATGGCATTGCTATCCGTTGCGGCCGGAGCGCCATGGTCATGGTGATGCCCGCCGCCCGCCTGTTCGTAAACTTCCGCCTTCAGGATCAGCGGCACGGTGGCATAGGCCTGCAGGCAGGCGAGGACGACGCCGGCCACGAGCCCTGCGATCGCCGCGATGAACACGACGTTGCGAAACAGATTCATGATGTCAGCCCCTCGTCAGTGGCAGGGAAACGCCATCGAATGGCGATAGTCGTGAGCCGCATTATGGACGGCATCGATATGCGAGAAGCCGACAAAGCCCATCACGAAAATGCCGAGCAGCGCGGCAAGCGCGAGCTGCATGAAGCGCGACTGCGAGGAGACGGAGGCGCCGAGGGAGACGGAAGCGGTAGTCATGTCTTGTCCTTTCGCCCTCCACCCGAGGGCATCGAAGTCAGTTTCCTGTCGCCGGCAGGTCTCCTGGCTCACGGATCAGCGTCCTTCCCCACCTTCCCGAAGAAAAAATCCTCAGTGGTTTATGGAGAGGACTACCGCACACAGTTGCGGGGGCAGCCACGGCATTGGGCGAAATTCGCCCTCACCGCATTCCCTCTTGGCTCCAAAATGGAACCGGCGACACCGGTGACTATAGGCAGAATCCTCGCTTCCGGCAAACCAAATTCCGCCGGTGACCATTGCGAATGCGCCATGAAGGTCAAAGTGATTTCGGCAGATAGCGCCACGTCACAAAGCCGCAGACCGCCGCCAGCAGGCCGAGCGTGACGAACACCGAGCCCAGGCCGAAGAAGGCCAGCGCCACCGAATAGACCAGCGGCGGCGTCAACTCGGAAAAGTCGATAGGTGCGGTAGACCGCTGCCATCTGAGATCTTTCATAGGAGCGCACCGAGCGCATGAAGGCGGTCGAGCCGAGGGCGTCGAGCGCAATGGTGAAGAAGGCACCACAGAGCAGGAAGGCGCCGGTAAGCAACGGCACGGTTTCGCCGACGAAGCCCGCCGCCAGCAGCGCGGCTGACATGGCGAAATAGGCAAATGTCATGGTTCCGCGGCCACCAAAGCGCTTTCCTGCCTTGCCCCAGAAAATCGCCATGAACAACAGCGCGTTGCCGGCCGAAACCAGCAGGCCACCGGCCAGCTTGCCCTCGCCCGTGATGACCATGAACAGCGGCCCATAGACGAAGAACGTCGTCCAGAAGCAGGAGCGGCCGAAGGCAATCAGCCAGGCCAGTCTGAGCCTGGGCTGCGCGACGAAACGGCCGATATTGGCGAGCGGATTGACAGGGCGCGTCTTGCCCGGACGGATGGACTGGTTGTCGCCGAGGCGGTAGGTCCAGAACAGCGCCAGCAGGGCAAACGCGAACACCGCGACCGCACCATGCGCGGCATAGATGCCGAAGCGCGTGTAGAGGAAGATGCCGAGCGTCGGCCCACCGGTCCAGGCCAGCATCGACCACGCCATGCGCAGCGATTCGGCCTGCATGAAGTCGGTCTTGCGGATGTGGTCCATGATGTAGAGGTTGAGCGTGATCGACAGCGCGCTGGCGCCCATCACCCGGCACAGCATGCCGGCCAGTTGCCCGGCGAGCGTGTCGGTGATGAAGAACAGCGAGCCGACGGCCAGCAGGCAGGCGCCTGATGTGTAGACCCAGCGGCGGGCAAAACGGCGGATCAGCATCGGCATGAACAATGTCACCGACAGGCCGAGCATCGCCACGACTGTGTAGAGCATCGACACGATCTGCTCGTTGTGCAGTATCTCGTAGGCCTGGATCGGGATGACGCTCGACACCGTGGCGCGGGCGAAGGATTCAACCGCATAGAGCGACGCGAAGGTGCGCGCGTCCGCGGCCTTGAGAGCCGGCAGCCAGATCGGATGGCGCACATGGGTGGACATTGCTTTCCCCGAAGCAGATTCACCGGGTGAAATCTGACGTGGCGACCCCAGTGCCAATAAGAGGAAACCGACGTGCATCCGGCAAAAGCGAAGCCGGCCAAAGGCTTCCCGGCACTGGCCCAATGCCGCGGCCGATCCGGCGTTATCGGCAGGATTGCCGGTCTTCTTTTGTGCGGGGCAACCGTGATAGTCCTCCAGCGGGGCTGAATCAGAATGCGAGACCATGAGCATCCAAACGCCGACCGCACCCGTTCAGGATCGACCAAAGCGCATCGTCGCCATCGACATCGTGCGCGGCACCGCGCTGATCGCCATGGCAAGCTACCATTTCACCTGGGACCTGGAGTTCTTCGGCTATACCGATCCCGGCCTGACCGCCTTCGGCTGGTGGAAGATCTACGCGCGCGGCATCGCTTCGACCTTCCTGTTCCTGGTCGGCGTCAGCCTGTATCTCGCCCATGGCCGACAAATCCGCTGGAACGGCTTCTGGAAGCGGTTCGCCATGGTCGCCGGAGCCGCGATCGCGATATCGGTCGTCACCCGTATCGCCACGCCGGATGGATTCATCTTCTTCGGCATTTTGCACGAGATCGCGCTGGCCAGCCTGCTCGGCCTCGCCTTTCTGCGGCTGCCGGCACTGCTGACGCTTGTCGTCGCCGCGCTCGTCATTGCGGCGCCTGTCTATCTGCGCCTCGAGGCGTTCGATCACCCATGGCTGTGGTGGGTAGGCCTGTCGGCGAACAATCCACGCTCCAACGACTACGTTCCGTTGTTTCCATGGTTCGGCGCCGTGCTTGCGGGCATCGCGGTGACGAAACTCGCCGCCGGTTCAGGCGTGCTTACCCGGCTTGCCGAATTGGCGCCCGGTCGCTGGGCCAACCCGCTGGTCTTTATCGGCCGGCACAGCCTGGCGTTCTACCTGATCCACCAGCCATTGCTGATCGGCTGCGTCTGGCTGTTCTCGCAGATCATGCCGGCGCAGGTCGAAACCCCGCAGGTGAATTTCCTCAAAACCTGCCAGCTGTCCTGCGAGCAGTCGCGCGACACCGAGTTCTGTACGAGCTACTGTGTCTGCATGCTCGATACGCTCGAGGGCGAGGCGACGCTTGATCGGCTCTACAACAACGACCAGACTGCGGAATGGAAGACGCATCTGTCCGATCTCGCCGGCATGTGTACCGCCAAGACGGACAGCAAGTTGATGGAGGAAGGGGTCAAATGACCGAGAACCAGCCGAAGCCGGGGCTCATACCGTGGCCGCCGCTGATCTACACCGCCGCCATCGCCATCAGCATCGCGCTGGGCCTGCTCTATCCCCTGCCCTGGATCGGTGACCTCCTGGGCGACATTCTTTTCGCCGCCGGCTGGGTGGTGCTGCTTGCCGTTGCAGCGCTCTGGGTCACCGCGATCCGCACCATGGTCCGCGCCAAGACCACGCTGAACCCGAACGCTGTGCCCGATCACCTGGTCACCACGGGTCCCTTCGGCATCACCCGCAATCCGATGTATCTGGCCAACACCCTGCTGTTGATCGGCGTCGCCTTTGTCTCGGGCATCGTGTGGTTCCTGCCGCTCGCCTTCATCGCCGCCTATGCCACGCAAAAAATGGCGATCGAAGGCGAGGAAAAGATGCTGGCGGCAAAATTCGGCAAGAAATACCGCGACTACGCGAAACGCGTGCGCCGCTGGATTTGAGCTGGCGCTCCGGTTTCCATCGCGGAGAGGTTTTGACAGGTGCACACTTCGGCGATTAGCCTAAGTCTTGCGAACTTCGTCATCCTAGGGCGAAGCAGGAGCGCAGCTCCGTCGCGGAGACCCTAGGATCCATGCCGTGACCTCGGTCTAGGAGTGCAGCGGAGCAAAGTTCTGCGCCGTCGCGGTGCATTGCAGAAGGAATAGACGTTTCCGCTCATTCCGAACGCTAACGCGCGATAGAATCCAGTCCGCTCAGGNATCCTCGCGCTTTTCCTCGATGCGCTTGATCATCAGGTTGAGCTGGCCGACTTCGCCGGGCGGCTCCCTGTACATCTGGATGATTTCGCGGATTTCGTTGATCGAGAAACCAAGCCTCTTGCCGCGCATGATCTGACGGATGAGGTGGCGGTCGGAGGGGCGAAACAGCCGCGTGCGGCCACGCCGCACCGGCTGCACCAGCCCTTCGTCCTCGTAAAAGCGCAGCGTCCGCGTCGACACATCGAACTCACGGGTCAACTCGGTGATCGAATAATATTCTCGCATTGCCACTCCCGCACGCCGAAACCAAGGGGCGATCGCCATGCCGGCGTCACCCTTATGTCCCGAACCAAAACCCATGCCATGCCGGAATCGACATGGCGCCCCGCGCAAGCCTCGCACGGCATTTACGTAAAAGTCAATTAAGCCAAAAGGCGTGCCTTCAGGGCACACCGAACCACCACGTGGCAATGCCGAGAAATGCAAAGAAACCGACGACGTCGGTAACCGTGGTGACGAAGACCGCCGAAGCGACCGCCGGATCGATCTTGAAACGATCGAGCAGCAGCGGAATCAGGATGCCGGCCAGGGCGGCCACGAACATGTTGATGATCATCGCCGCCGCGATGATGCCGCCCAGATTGGGGTCACGGAACCAGGCTGCCGCAACGATGCCGATCAGGATGGCGAAGACGATGCCGTTGATGAAGCCGACACCCATCTCGCGGCGAATGATGCGGCCGGCATTGTAGATGTCGAGATCCCTGGTCGCCAACGCCCGCACGGTGACGGTCATGGTTTGCGAGCCGGCATTGCCGCCCATGCCGGCGACGATCGGCATCAGCACCGCCAGTGCGACGATATGTTCGATCGTGCGGTCGAACAGGCTGATCACCGACGCCGCCAGGAACGCGGTCAGAAGGTTGATCAGCAACCACGGAACGCGTGATCGCGAGGTCGAAAAGATGCTGTCGGAAAGCTCTTCGTCGCCGACGCCGCCCATGCGCATCAAATCTTCCTCGGCCTCCTGCTGGATGACGTCGACGACATCGTCGATGGTCAGAACGCCAACCAGCCGTTCGTTCTCGTCGACGACTGCGGCCGACAAAAGATCGTACTGCTCGAATTCCCGCGCCGCCTCTTCCTGGTCCATGGTGGCCGGAATGGCGTGCCGCGTCTCGTGCATCACTTCCTCGACCTTGACCGAACGCTTGGTGCGCAGGATCTGGTCGAGGTCGATGGCGCCGAGCAGCTTGAAGCTCGGATCGATGACGAAGATCTGGCTGAAGCGCTCGGGCAGGTTGTTGTCTTCGCGCATGTAGTCGATGGTCTGGCCGATCGTCCAGAACGGCGGAACCGCGACGAACTCGGTCTGCATGCGGCGGCCGGCCGTCTCTTCGGGATAATCAAGCGAGCGGCGCAGCCTGATCCGCTCGGTGAACGGCAGTTGCGACAGGATCTCGTCCTGGTCTTCCTGGTCGAGATCCTCAAGAATGTAGACGGCGTCGTCTGAATCGAGCTCCTGCACCGCCTGCGCGATCTGCGCATTGGGCAGATTGTCGACGATCTCCATACGGATCGCCTCGTCGACCTCCGTCAGCGAGGAGAAGTCGAAATCGGCGCCCAGGAGTTCGACCAGCGCGCGGCGCTGTTCGGGATGCAGCGCCTCGAGCAGGTCGCCGAGTTCCGACTGGTGCAGGTCGTCGACTTCATGCTTGAGGGTCAGCGTGTCGCGGTCGGCGATCGCCGCGCCAATCCGCGCAAGGAAGGACGAAAGCACGGCGCCGTCCTCGCCATAGATATCGGCGTGGTTGTCCTCGGCGGCCCTGGCGCCGGTCGTCCGTTCGTGCTCGCCTTCCACCAGCGCCTCCCGCCACAAGAATCCCGGAAAAGGTGCAAATCAGGTCTAGAGCATCGGACCCAAAAGGGGAAACCGGTTTTGGGAGAATCCGATGCTCAGAAAGAAAGTGGCGTAAAGTGCGGGAATATCAAACGAAATGCGCCCGGCCCGCAGCGGGCGAGACCGGTACAAATCGGACTCTGGGAAGAGAATGGTGCGGTCGAGAAGACTCGAACTTCCACGGGTTGCCCCACAGCGACCTCAACGCTGCGCGTCTACCAATTCCGCCACGACCGCACGTGGTAGAGCCGGAACCGACCGGCTCGCGGCGTGTAGCAAATCGTTTCCGGCGAAACAAGTGCACGGCAAGCAATAATGTCAGGCGATTGGCATAATGCTCCACAGGGCTCGAATGCAGCCCCGGAACTGGACGTTTGCGCCTAATGTCGCCATATGGAAGGCAGGTTGATGTCACCCAAAGGTGCGGCGCGGTTTTGGGACGCGACATGCATAAGCGAAAAGACGATACGCCATGCCCGAACGCAGCCAGATCGCCACGTCGTTCCTGCCGCTCCCCGGTTCAGCACCGGTCGAATGGCTGATCGAGCCCGGCCTTACCGCCTATCCCGAAGCACTTGCCTTCATGGAGGCGCGCGCCGAGGCGATCCGCAGCGGGGCCGCCGGCGAGATGGTCTGGCTGGTCGAACACCCGCCGCTCTACACGGCCGGCACCAGCGCCCGCGGCGAGGATCTGATCGACGCCGACCGCTTCCCGGTGTTTTCGGCGGGACGCGGCGGCGAATACACCTATCATGGGCCGGGCCAGCGGGTCGCCTATGTCATGCTTGATCTGAAGCGGCGGCGCGAGGACGTCCGCGCCTTCGTCGCGGCGCTCGAACAGTGGATCATCGGCACGCTCGCCGCCTTCAATGTGCATGGCGAACGCCGCGAGGACCGGGTCGGCGTCTGGGTCGTGCGGCCGAATCGCCCTGCCCTGCCGGACGGCTCGCCGGCGGAGGACAAGATCGCGGCCATAGGCATTCGGCTGCGGCGCTGGGTGAGTTTTCACGGCATCGCCATCAATGTCGAGCCCGATCTCGACCATTTCAGCGGCATCGTGCCTTGCGGCGTGCAGGACCACGGCGTCACCAGCCTCGTCGACCTCGGCCTTCCCCTGACCATGGCCGATCTTGACCTGGCGCTGAAATCCGCCTTCGAGGATGTGTTCGGTCCCGCCACGGTCTTGTCTGTCGAAGCCGAGCGCAAGGCTGGTTGATTTCTGCTGATCCGGTACGGCTCAAATTAGCTGAGCGGAGGCCCACAAGACGCCGTATCCATGAATGTCGAATACCGCCAGCAACGCTGCCGCCATGGCGAAGCGGTCGATGGTGCGGATCGGCTTCAGCTCGTGACGCGGCTTTATTCCGCTGCTCATCGTCAGCAGGCTGAGGATCGAAAACACCGCTCCCGTCGCGAGCAGGAAGTTGGAGGAAAAGCCGGCCTGCCAACCCACGGCCAGGAAAGCCGAGAGCAGGAAGAAGGAAGCCAGCGCCAGCGCGACCGGCCCCGGACAGATCTGGCGCAGCACCTGACCGCCGTCGAATTTCCACACCGGCACCAGATTGGCGATGTTGAACAGTGCGGCAAAGCCGGCCAGGGTCGCCAGCAGGGCCGCCGCCAGCCGGTGACCTTCCGCGCCGGCAAAGGTGCTGGCAGCGATCACAACCGGCACCAGGAATGCGGAGAAGCCGGCGCCCATCAGCGCCACGAAGGCCACCTCGAAACGGCTGTCATAGGGCCGCCCGCCAATGGCGATGCCGCCGAGCAGCGGAATGAATATCATCCGTGCCCGGTTGTGGCCCATAAGCCGAAACGCCGCCATATGGCCAAGCTCATGCAGGGCGACCACCGATGTGAGGATCGCGGCCAGTGCCAGGCCGCCGAAGTGAAGGCCGAAGAATGGCCACAGGATCAGCGCCGAAAGCCCGGCGAAACCGACCTGGCTCAACGGATGCTCGAACCAACCGCCCTTGCGATACTCCCCGGTCCGCGCCCAGCGCTGCAGCTTGGAGAGTTCGCGGCACAGGGCGAAATAGCGGAACACCAGGAAGGCGACGCCGCGATAGCGATCGGTCTGGCTGAGCGTCACCCGCGTGCTGGTGCCTTCGGAAACGAGTTCGGCGGTTTCGGAAAAGTCCTTCCAGAACGAAGCATCGAGCGCGGTGTCCTCAATGACACGCATCGAGAAGCTGATACCTTCGACGACGTCCTCAAACCGCGACTTGCGTTCGATCGGCTTGCCGTCGCGACCTTCCCACGACAGCGTGATGCGGGCCACGCCCTCGCCGTCCGGCGCCTCGGCGGAAAGGATCTCACCGGACCAGCCGGCATCGCTGCCGAGCGGCCACAGCGCCTGCCAGAGGCGCTGACGATCCATTGCCACCAGACGGGTCAGCCGGACCGTGCGCAAACCAAGCGGCACGGTCATCAACAAAAAGATCAGCCCGAGATTGCTGGCCACCAGAATGGCCGTGACGATGGGCGACACCTGGACGTTGCTCCCTGTCTTGCCGGCGCACCCTAACGCCGCGACGGCAAGAAAAGCTTAACGGCGGAACGGCCTTCGACCGTGCAGGAACAGCGACGGCGAACGCCGCCAAATCACATGGCTCCGATCCAGATCGCCATGGAAACAAGGAACGTGCTCATGCAAACCAGTGAGATGACATCCTGAACCAGATCGGTCATAACTCTCTCCTGTTGTTGATATGTTCGCATTTTGTTCTAGTTTTGTCTCAAAGTCAACGGGCACGATCCGCCCGCATCCGGATTTTTGCGGCGATCAGATCGGCAGGGTTAAGAAAAGGTTGATGGGCGTCGGACGGTGCTACGTGGTGAGATCGCAGCCTTTGCGATTAGCCAATACACCCATTGCTTCGTCATCCTAGGGCGGAGCAAGGAGCGGAGCGACGCGCACAGACCCTAGGATCCATGCCGTGACCTTGGGGCGATGCTACGGTGCAGAATTATCGCTCTGATAAAGGTCGCATATCCTCGACCCCTGCATTTGTCTCGAAAGTAACGGCATGGATCCTAGGGTCTACGCTCCGCTCCGCGGAGCTCCGCCCTAGGATGACGACATCGGAGACTAAAGCGGCACCACTTTGCCGTCGGCCAGGGTGACGCGCCGGTCCATGCGCGATGCCAGTTCGTGATTGTGGGTGGCGATCAGCGCTGCGAGGCCCGATTGCTTGACCAGTGCCGCCAGCGCCTCGAACACATAAGACGCGGTGACCGGATCGAGATTGCCGGTCGGCTCGTCCGCCAGCAGCACCAGCGGCGCATTGGCAACCGCGCGGGCAATGGCGACGCGCTGCTGCTCGCCGCCGGAGAGTTCGGACGGCCGGTGCGACGCGCGCTTGCCGATCTGCATGTAATCGAGCAGCTGCGCCGCGCGCTCGGCCGCGTCCTTGCGGCTCAGCCCTTTGATGAGCTGCGGCATCATGATGTTTTCCAGCGCCGAGAATTCCGGCAGCAGGTGATGGAACTGGTAGACGAAGCCGACATCGTTGCGGCGGATCGCCGTGCGCTCGTCGTCGGAGAGCCGTCCGCAGGCACGGCCGGCGAGGATGACGTCACCCGCGTCGGGCCGCTCCAGCAGGCCAGCGGTGTGCAGCAGCGTCGACTTGCCGGTGCCCGACGGCGCCACCAGTGCCACCATCTCGCCGCGCTTCAGCGCGAAATCAGCGCCATTGAGAATGGTGAGCTTGCGCGGCCCCTGGACATAGTGCCGCTCGACGCTCTTCAGCTCGATAATGACCTCGGCCACTACTCGTACCTCAAGGCTTCGACCGGATCGAGACGCGCGGCCCGCCATGCCGGGAACACCGTTGCCAGGAAGGACAGGCCGAGCGCCATCAGGACGACATAGGTCGTCTCGCGCGGATCCATCTTCGCCGGCAACTGGCTGAGGAAATAGAGCTCCGGATTGAACAGCACCTTGCCGGTCATCCATGAGAAGAACTGGCGGATGGATTCGATGTTGGTGCAGATCAGCACGCCGAGCAGCACACCGGCAAGCGTGCCGGTCACGCCGATCGCCGCGCCCGTCATCAGGAAGATACGCAGGATGGCGCCGCGCGACGCTCCCATGGTGCGCAGGATGGCGATGTCGTGGCCCTTGTCCTTCACCAGCATGATCAGGCCGGAGATGATGTTCAGCGCCGCCACCAGCACGATCAGCGTCAGGATCATGAACATGACGTTGCGCTCGACCTGCAGCGCGGAGAAGAAGGTCTCGTTGCGCTGGCGCCAGTCGACCATGTCGATCGGCCGCTGCGCCGCCGCCTCCACCTTCGGTTTCAGCGCATCGACATCGTCGGGATTGTCGACATAGATCTCGATCGTCTGCGCCCGCCCGTCCATGTTGAAATAAAGCTGCGCTTCCGAGAACGGCATGTAGACGATGGACGTGTCATATTCGGACATGCCGACTTCGAAGATCGCCGCGATCTTGTAGCCCTTCATGCGCGGCGTGGTGCCGATCGGCGTCACGTCGCCGTCGGGCGAAATCAAGGTGATGGTATCGCCAAGCGTCAGGCCGAGATTCTCGGCCATGCGCTTGCCGATGGCAACGCCGTCGCCGGAGTCGAAATCGGCGATCGAGCCCTGCTTGATGTTGCCGGCAACGATGGCGATCTTGCTCAGATCCTCACCGCGGATGCCGCGCACCAGCGCTCCGGTTCCGCCGCCGACATTGCCTTGCGCAAGCACCTGGCCATCGATCAGCGGGATCGCGTATTTGACGCCTGCTACACCGTTGATGCGGCTGGCGACCTGCGCATAGTCCTCCAGCGGCGAATCGAGCGGCTGCACGATCAGGTGGCCGTTGACGCCGAGGATGCGCGTCAAAAGCTCCGCCCTGAAACCGTTCATCACCGCCATGACCACGATCAGCGTGGCGACGCCCAGCATGATGCCGAGGAAGGAGATCGAGGCGATCACCGAGATCACCGTCTCCTTGCGCCGCGAACGCAGATAGCGCCAGGCGACCATGCGCTCGAAGATGGAAAAGGGTCCGGCGCCGACCGATCTTGCCGCCACCGCCTCGCTCATGCGGCGGCACCGAAGCGCTTTTTCGCGTCTGCGGTGGGCAGCGTCTCGCGCTCGCCGGTCTTGCGATTCTTGATCTCGATCTCGCCGGCGGCGACACCGCGCGGGCCGACGATCACTTGCCAGGGCAGGCCGATCAGGTCGGCGGTGGCGAACTTGCCGCCGGGCCTCTGGTCGGTGTCGTCATAGAGCACGTCCTTGCCGGCGGCGACGAAAGCGGCATGCAGCTCGTCGCAGACGCGGTCGCACTCGGCGTCGCCCGCTTTCATGTTGATCAGCCCGATGTCGAACGGCGCCACCGCCTCCGGCCAGATGATGCCGTTGTCGTCATGGCTGGCTTCGATGATCGCCGCGACCAGCCGCGACGGACCGATGCCGTAGGAGCCTCCGGAGACGAAATGATCCTTGCCGTCGGGCCCAGTCACCTTGGCGCCCAGGGGCTTCGAATATTTGTCGCCGAAATGGAAGATGTGGCCGACCTCGATGCCGCGCGCCGAAACCTTGTCGCTCTCGCCGATCTTCTCCCACGCCGCCTCGTCATGCATCTCGTCGGTGGCCGCGTAGGGTGTCGTCCAAGTCTTCACGATATCGCCGATCTCGGCGGCATTGGCGAAGTCGGTCTTCTCTCCGGGCACATCGAGCGAAAGATAGTCGCGGTGGCAATAGACCTGGCTCTCGCCGGTGTCGGCCAGGATGATGAATTCATGGCTGAGATCGCCGCCGATCGGCCCGGTGTCGGCCCGCATCGGTATTGCCTGCAGCCCCATGCGCGTAAAAGTCCGGAGATAGGACACGAACATCCTGTTGTAGGCCGTCCTGGCGCCCTCGAAGTCGAGGTCGAAAGAATAGGCGTCCTTCATCAGGAACTCGCGCGAACGCATGACGCCGAAGCGCGGCCGCACTTCGTCGCGGAACTTCCACTGGATGTGGTAGAGATTGAGCGGCAGGTCCTTGTAGGACTTCACATAGGCGCGGACGATCTCGGTGACCACTTCCTCATTGGTCGGGCCGTAGAGCATGTCGCGGTCCTGCCGGTCCTTGATGCGCAGCATCTCCTTGCCGTAGTCGTCATAGCGGCCGCTTTCGCGCCACAGATCGGCCGACTGGATGGTCGGCATCAGGATTTCCAGCGCACCGGCGCGATTCTGCTCCTCGCGAATAATGCGGCAGACCTTGTCCAGCACTCGCTTGCCGAGTGGCAGCCACGAGAAACTGCCCTGCCCCTGCTGGCGGATCATGCCGGCGCGCAGCATCAGCCGGTGCGAGACGATCTCGGCCTCGCGCGGATTTTCTTTGAGGATAGGCAGGAAATAGCGCGACAAACGCATGGACTGGTCCGTGAGTGAGGATGGCCGCGTCAGAATCGGCGCGACTTTGGCTTGCTTGACCCGGCTTCATAGCCATTTCAAGGCGGAATGGGAACCCGGACGCTTCGGCCCGAAAGCGGCAATCGATTTTCAAAAAGCACGGGATAGCCGGGATCAGAAGCGTCGCACCGTCCTTCGCCCGCCTAGAAGACCCACGGCGCTGCAAGGCCTCCCGGTCACCGCGCGCGTCTTGATGATCGTTCGCCAAGCAACGCCTGCCACACTATTGTGCAGTGCAGCACGAGAATGCCCGTTTCAAGGCAAAATTCTTCGTGACATTTTCATTCGCCTTAGGCTAATGTACCTCGATAACCGAGAGGGTAGAAAAAAATCTGCTCTCCTACGCGGTCAAAGTCTTGGGAGGATGCGATCTAGGCGCGGTTACTCGCTGCCGCCGGAAACCGGAAACAGATCGGACGCGTTTAAATTGCAAGGCCTCGTGCCTTGCATTTTTTTTGTGCAATCATCTGCTTAGCGCAATGCGTTGCCAAACCACCTTACCTAGCGTCAGCGCTCGTCCGGCCGCAAAACGGCACGGCATTCCTGTCTGGAACCAAGCTGTTCCGACGGATGAAAACGTCTTTGCCGGACAAATCTTCTTGGGCCGGGATCGGCTATTTGGCTGGGGTTTGGCTGAATTCCGGCACGATGTGCGGGATGTCGTTGAGGCTGTATCCCAGCCCATGCGTCAGGCCATAGAAAATGCCCATCAGGATCGCGGTGGCGATGGTGGTGCGGATCACGGCGCGCAGCATGTGAGGTCCGCGCGGCGCGCTCGGAACCGTGCCAAGCGTCACGTCACGATCGTCGTCCTGCGTCCTCACGCTGAACGGCAGCACAGCGAACAGCACCACCCACCAGGTCGCGAAAAACAGGGCGGTGAACGAAACCCAGCTCATGATTGCTCCAGTTCGATCAGCGTTCCGAAGAAATCCTTCGGATGCAGGAACAGCACCGGCTTGCCGTGCGCGCCGATCTTCGGATTGCCGTCGCCCAGCACGCGGGCGCCGGCGGCCTTGAGCTGATCGCGCGCGGCCAGGATGTCATCGACCTCGTAGCAAAGATGGTGCATGCCGCCGGAGGGGTTCTTCTCCAGGAAGGCGGCGATCGGCGACTCTTCGCCCAAAGGCTCCAGAAGTTCGATCTGGGTGTTGCCGACATTGACGAACACCACCGTCACCCCATGCTCCGGCAGCGCCTGCGGCGCGGTCACTTCGGCACCCAGCGTGTTGCGATAAGCGGCGACGGCGGCCGCCAGATCCGGCACGGCAAGCGCGACATGGTTGAGACGTCCGAGCATTGGCACTCCCAGGTAAGGGAGTAGGGGAATAAGGGAGTAGGGGAAGACAGATATATCAGCTGCTTGCTCTTCCTATTCCCCTATTCCCCTATTCCCCTACTCCCTTTCGTCACCTTGTGACGAATACAGTCACCAGCGGCTTCTTGCCCCAGGCTTCGTTGGCGGCGCCGCGCACGGCGCGCCGCACTGCTTCCTGCACCAGGTCGAGGTCTTTTCGGCGCTGACGGGGGATCGAGTCCACCGCGCCGATTGCCGCATCGATCATCAGATCTTCCAGCGACTCGCCACGGCCATCGGCCTCTGCGACACCGATGGCGACCAGGTCGGGATCGCCGGCAAGCTCATATTTGTCGTCGAGCACGACATTGACCGCGACATGGCCGGCAAAGGACAGCTTGCGCCGGTCACGGATGCCCATCGCCTGATCGGTGCCGATCAGTCTGCCATCCTTGTAGATACGGCCGAACGGCACCTGATCCATGATGGTGGCTGGGCCGGGAGCAAGCCTGAGCATGTCGCCGTCGCGCACCTGCGCCACCTGGCCGATGCCCGATGTCGACATCAGCGAGCCCTGCGCCACCAGATGTGCCGCCTCGCCATGCACGGGAACGCCGATCTGCGGGCGCACCCATTCATACATCTTGCGCAATTCGCTGCGCCGCGGATGGCCGGAGACATGCACCAGTGCATCGCCGTCCTCTATGATCTTGACGCCGAGGTCGATGAGACGATTCTTGATCTCGAGGATCGCCTTCTCGTTGCCGGGAATGGTACGCGAGGAAAACACCACCGTGTCGCCTGCCGTCAGTGACACCGACTTCATCTCTTCGCGCGACAGCTTGGCCAGTGCGGCCAACGGCTCGCCCTGGCTGCCGGTGCAGATGATGACCAGGTTTTCGCGCGGGATGAAACCAAAATCCTCCTCGGCGATGAACTCCGGCAGACCGTCCATGTAGCCGAGTTCGCCGGCCACATCGATGACCCGCTTCAGCGAACGGCCAAGCACCAGGCACTGGCGTCCGGCATCGCGCGCCGCCTTGGCAATGGAGACGATGCGTCCGACATTGGAGGAAAACGTGGTGACGGCGACACGGCCCTTGGCCGCCTGGATGACGCCCTTGAGGCCCTCGCCCACAGCCACTTCCGAAGGCGACTCACCTTCGCGCAGCGCATTGGTCGAATCGCAGATCAGCGCCAGAACGCCCTTGTCGCCATAAGCCCGGAAACGCGCCTCGTCGGTCTTCGGCCCGATGGTCGGTTCCGGATCGATCTTCCAGTCACCGGTATGGATGACAGTGCCGACCGGCGAGGTGATCGCCAGCGACATCGGCTCGGGAATCGAGTGCGCGACAGGAATGGCTTCGATCTCGAACGGGCCGACGGTGAATTTTTCGCCCGCCCGGTAGATCGTCACCGGTATTTTCGGCGCGCCCTGCTCGCCTTGCCGCTTGGCTTCCAGCAGGCCGGCGCTGAACGGCGTCATCCAGACCGGTGCCTTCAGCTTCGGCCATGTGTCGAGCAGCGCGCCGTAATGGTCTTCATGCGCGTGCGTGATGATGATGCCACGCAGATTGGCGAGGTTCTCCTCGATGAAGCGCGTGTCGGGCAGCACAAGGTCGACGCCCGGCAGGCTGGCATCAGGGAAGGTCACCCCGACATCGATGACGATCCATTCGCGCGCATTGGGCGGCCCGTAGCCGTAAAGAGCGAAGTTCATGCCGATCTCGCCGACGCCGCCGAGCGGCACGAAGACGAGTTCGGCGGTTTCCGCTTTCGCCATGATTTTTCCCTTCCTGGCCCTCAGGCCAAGCCCAAAAAGCAATTCCGGGAAAAGTGTGTAACGGTTTTCCCACCGGAGTTGCGCAAAAACAAACAGTTAGAACCGTTCATGAACGGCCCTATGCCCTGGCCGAAGCGACCGCGCCGAAATGCACATCGCCGGCGGCGATCGTCCGAACCGAACCTTCATCGTCGCGGATCACGAAACGGCAGTCCTCGTCAATGGTCTCGAACACCCCACGCACCACATTACCGTCAATTCTGACAGCAACCTCGCCGCCGAGCCCCGCAGCACGATCAAGCCACCGACGCCTGACGGCGGCAAGTCCGCGCCCCTCATCCCACAACCGGGCATTCTCGCTCCAGGCATCCGACAGCGCCAGGAACAGTGTTTCCGCATCGCATGCCGCACCCAGCGCGCTGAGTGATGTTGCGGGATAGGGCAAATCCTCGGGGTATGCCACCACATTGACGCCGATTCCGACCGCCACCGCGAAACGGCCGCCTTCCAGAATTGCCGATTCCAGCAGGATGCCGGCCAGCTTGGCGCCGGAGGCAAGCACGTCGTTCGGCCATTTCAGCTCGAAACGGTTTTTCCCTTCGCTGCCACCGTCGAGGCCGATGGCGATCCGGCCCTTCGGCACCACGGCATCGAGTGCATCGGCCAGCGCCAGTCCGGCGACGAAGCCCAGCGTCGCGGCAAGGCGAAGCTCTGCCTTGGTGATGACCAGTAGCGTCGCCGCGAGGTTGCCTTCTGGCGTCGCCCAGACGCGGCCGCGCCGGCCACGCCCACTTTCCTGTTTCTTGGAAACGACCCACAATTTGCCGGGGTCGCCTGCCCTTGCGTGGTCCAGTGCCAGCGCATTGGTGGAGCCTACGCTCTCATGCGCCTCGAGCCGGAACCCATCCGACGCCGAGGTTGGAGCCAGCCGAAATGCCATGCCGACTAGAAAAACGTCTTGGCGGCGGCTTCGGCATAGGTGCCGATCGGCCCGCCGATCAGCACGTAGAACAGCACGAAGGCGCCGGAGACGCCGAGCACGACACGCAATTCCGTCGCCATCGGCACGAAGCCGCCGACCGGTTCGTCGAACCACATGATCTTGATGATGCGCAAATAGTAATAGGCGCCCACCACCGAGGCCAGCACGCCGATGATCGCCAACGCATAGAGATTGGCGTTGATGGCGGCGAGGAAGACGTACCATTTCCCCCAGAAGCCGGCGAGCGGCGGGATGCCGGCCAGCGAGAACATCAGGATGGTCAGGATCGTCGCCATGATCGGATTGGTCGACGACAGGCCGGCCAGCTCGCTGATCTGCTCGACATTGCCTTCCTTGCGCCGCATGGCGAGGATGAAGGCGAAGGTGCCGAGCGTCATCACCAGATAGATCAGCATGTAGATGGCAACGCCGCGCACGCCGGCCTGGCTGTTGGCGGCAAGGCCGACCAGCGCATAGCCCATATGGCCGATCGAGGAATAGNACGCCGCGCACGCCGGCCTGGCTGTTGGCGGCAAGGCCGACCAGCGCATAGCCCATATGGCCGATCGAGGAATAGGCCATCAGCCGTTTGATGTTGGTCTGGCCGATGGCGGCGAAAGCACCAAGCGCCATCGAGGCGATCGAGATGAAGACGATGATCTGCTGCCAGTCGGAGGCGATCGGCTTGAACGCACCCATGGTGACGCGCACCATCAGCGCCATCGCCGCCATCTTCGGTGCTGCCGCCAAAAAGGCCGTCACCGGTGTCGGCGCGCCCTCATAGACATCTGGCGTCCACATGTGGAACGGCACCGCCGAGATCTTGAAGGCAAGGCCGGCCAGCACGAAGACGAGGCCGAAAACGAGACCGAGCTGGCGCTCGCCGCTGCCGAGCGCAGAAGCGATCTCCTGGAAGCCGGTGTTGCCGGTGTAGCCGTAGACCAGGCTGATGCCATAGAGCAGCATGCCCGACGACAGCGCGCCGAGGACGAAATATTTGAGGCCAGCCTCAGTCGAACGCAGATTGTCGCGGTTGATCGCGCACAGCACGTAGATCGCCAGCGACTGCAGCTCGAGGCCGAGATAGAGGCCGATCATGCCATTGGCGGAGATCATCAGCATCATGCCGAGCGTGCAGAGCAGGATCAGCACCGGATATTCGAACTTGTCGAAGCGTTCAGCCTTGGCGAAGCGCATCGACATCACCAGCGTCACCGCCGAACCGATCAGCGCCAGCACCTTCATGAAGCGGCCGAAGGAATCCTGGATGAAGGCATTGCCGTAAGCGCTGCCCTGCCCGGTCCGGAAGATCAGCCAGGCGCCCGCGATCGCCAGAACGGCAACCGCAAGGCCGGTTACCGTGTTGGCCGTGTTGGCGCGCGAATAGGCTCCGACCATCAGCAGCGCCAGCGCGCCGACGGCAAGGATCAGCTCTGGCGTCGAGAGCGACAGGCTGGAGAGAAGGTCCGGCGTCATGGTTCGCAAAACCTCTGGTCAGTTCGCCGCCGCGGTCTGCGCGGCGCCGATGGATGCAGTGACATTGGTGACGAGCGACTTGACCGATTCGGCCGTCGCGTCGAAGACCGGGGCGGGATAGACGCCGAAGAAGATGACCAGCACGACCAGCGGGTAGATGATCACCTTCTCGCGCGGCGACAGATCGAGCAGGCCCTTCAGGCTCTCCTTGGTCAGTGCGCCGAAGATCACCCGGCGGTAGAGCCAGAGCGCGTAGGCGGCCGACAGGATGACGCCGGTGGCGGCGAAGAACGCCACCCAGGTGTTGACCCGGAACACGCCCAGCATGGTCAGGAACTCGCCGACGAAGCCGCTGGTACCGGGCAGGCCGACATTGGCCATGGTGAAGATCAGGAACACCGTGGCGTATTTCGGCATGTTGTTGACCAGGCCGCCATAGGCGGCGATCTCACGTGTGTGCATGCGGTCGTAGATGACGCCGACGCACAGGAACAGCGCGCCGGAGACGAGGCCGTGGCTGAGCATCTGGAAAATCGCGCCCTGCACGCCTTCCTGGTTCATGGCGAAGATGCCCATGGTGACGAAGCCCATATGAGCAACCGACGAATAGGCGATCAGCTTCTTCATGTCTTCCTGCATCAGCGCCACCAGCGAGGTGTAGATGATGGCGACGACGGACAGCGCGAAGACCAGCGGCGCGAACATTTCCGACGCCAGCGGGAACATCGGCAAGGAGAATCGCAGGAAGCCATACCCCCCCATCTTCAACAGGATGCCGGCCAGGATGACGGAGCCCGCCGTCGGCGCCTCGACGTGCGCATCGGGCAGCCAGGTGTGCACCGGCCACATTGGCATCTTCACCGCGAAGGAGGCGAAGAAGGCAAGCCATAGCCAGGTCTGCATGTTGGCCGGGAAGTTGTGGGTCAGCAGCGTCGGGATGTCGGTTGTGCCGGACTGGAAGAACATCGCCATGATGGCGAGCAGCATCAGCACCGAGCCGGCGAGCGTGTAGAGGAAGAACTTGAACGAGGCGTAGACGCGCCGCTTGCCGCCCCAGACGCCGATGATGATGAACATCGGGATCAGGCCGGCTTCGAAGAAGACGTAGAACAGCACGATGTCCAGCGCGCAGAACACGCCGATCATCAGCGTTTCGAGCAGCAGGAAGGCAATCATGTAGGCCTTCACGCGCTTCTCGATCGATTCCCACGACGCCAGGATGCACAGCGGCATCAGGAACGTCGTCAGGATGACGAACAGCATCGAGATGCCGTCGACGCCCATATGGTAGGAAATGCCGGAGTCGAGCCACGCGACCTTCTCGACGAACTGGAAGCCGGACTGCGAATTGTCGAATCCGGTCCAGATGAACAGCGAGATGATGAACGTGAACGTCGTCGTCAACAGCGCGATGGAGCGGATGTTGCGGCGTGCATTTTCGCTGTCGTCATTGATGAACAGGATAAGCAGCACACCAACCAGCGGCAGGAAGGTGACCAGCGAGAGGATTGGCCAGGCGGTCATCAGAGCATCATCCAGGTGACGAGTGCGGCAACGCCGATCAGCATGGCGAAGGCGTAGTGGTAGAGATAGCCGGTCTGCAGCTTGACGACGCGGTCGGTGACATCGACGACGCGCGCCGAAATGCCATCCGGGCCGAGGCCGTCGATGATGGTGCCGTCGCCGGTCTTCCACAGGAAATGGCCGAGGCGCTTGGCGGGCCGCACGAACAGGAAGTCGTAGAGCTCGTCGAAATACCACTTGTTGAGCAGGAAGGCGTACAGCCCGCGATGCTGCGCGGCGAGGTTGACCGGCATTTCCGGCGAGCGGATGTAGAATTTCCAGGCCAGCGCGAAGCCGATCAGCATGGCGATGAAGGGCGACAGTTCGACCCACAGCGGCAATTCGTGGATGTCGTGCAGGATGTGGTTGTCAGGCAGCGTGAACAGCGATGCCTTCCAGAACTCGGCATAGCCCTCGCCGATGAAGGCGCGGTGGAAGATGATGCCGGCAAACAGTGCGCCAGCGGCCAGGATGAACAGCGGCACCAGCATCACAGGCGGCGATTCATGGACGTGGTGCATCACTTCATGGCTCGCCCGCGGCTTGCCGTGGAAGGTCATGAAGATCAGCCGCCAGGAGTAGAAGGAGGTGAAGCAAGCGGCGACGACCAGAGCCACGAAGGCCATGCCGGCAACCGAATTGTGGCCGGCAAAGGCGCTCTCGATGATGGCGTCCTTGGAGAAGAAGCCGGCGGTGCCGATGACCGTCACCGGAATGCCGACGCCGGTCAGCGCCAGCGTGCCGATCACCATCATCCAGTAGGTGGTCGGGATCAGTTTCCTGAGGCCGCCCATCTTGCGCATGTCCTGCTCGTCGGACACGGCATGGATGACCGAGCCCGAGCCGAGGAACAGCAGCGCCTTGAAGAAGGCATGCGTGAACAGGTGGAAGATCGCCGCGCCATAGGCGCCGACGCCGAGCGCCACGAACATGTAGCCGAGCTGCGAGCAGGTCGAGTAGGCGATGACGCGCTTGATGTCGTTCTGGACGAGACCGACGGTGGCCGCGAAGAAGGCCGTGAAGGCACCGATGAAGGTCACGACAGTCAGCGCCGAATGCGAGAGTTCGAACAGCGGCGACAGCCGTGCCAGCATGAACACGCCGGCCGTCACCATGGTGGCGGCATGGATCAGCGCGGAAACCGGTGTCGGGCCTTCCATGGCATCCGGCAGCCAGGTGTGCAGCGGCACTTGCGCCGACTTGCCCATGGCGCCCATGAACAGCAGCAGGCAGACGATCGTCATGGCCGCCTGCTTGTCCAGCGCATAGCCGAGGAAGGTCAGCACGGCGGCGCCGTGCGGGGCGCCTTCGGCCGGAATGAACGTTGCCGCATTGGCGAAGATCGTGCCCAGATTGACCGAGCCGAACAGCACGAACACGCCGAAGATGCCGAGTGCGAAGCCGAAATCGCCGACGCGGTTGACGACAAAGGCCTTGATTGCCGCGGCATTGGCCGACGGCTTCTTGTACCAGAAGCCGATCAGCAGGTAGGACGCCAGCCCCACGCCTTCCCAGCCAAAGAACATCTGCACGAGGTTGTCCGCCGTCACCAGCATCAGCATGGCGAAGGTGAACAGCGACAGATAGGCGAAGAAGCGCGGCCGGTTCGGATCGTGGTGCATGTAGCCGATCGAATAGATGTGGACCAGCGCCGAGACGGTGTTGACCACCACCAGCATGACCACCGTCAGCGTGTCGATCCGCAGTGCCCAGGACGCTTCCAGTCCGCCCGACTGTATCCAGCGCAGCACCGGCACGGTGAACACCTCGCCATGGCCGAAACCGACGGTGAAGAAAGCGACCCACGACAGCACGGCCGCGATCACCAGGAAACCGGAGGTGATATATTCGGACGCCTTGGCGCCGAGCGACGTGCCGAACAGGCCGACGATCAGGAAGCCGAGCAGGGGAAGGAAGACGATGGCCTGATACATGGTGGTTCCGTCAACCCTTCATCATGTTCACGTCTTCGACCGCGATCGAGCCGCGGTTGCGGAAGAAGACGACGAGAATGGCAAGTCCGATGGCGGCCTCGGCCGCAGCTACCGTCAGCACGAACAGCGCGAACACCTGGCCGACCAGATCGCCCAGTGCCGCCGAAAAGGCGACGAAATTGATGTTGACCGCCAGCAGGATCAGTTCAACCGACATCAGGATGACGATGACGTTCTTGCGGTTCAGGAAGATGCCGAACACGCCGAGCGTGAACAGAACAGCCGATACGGTCAGATAATGTGCGATGCCGACAACCATCTCAGAGTCCCTCGCCTGTCTTGACCTTGCGGATTTCCATGCCGGTCGCCGGCGTGCGGCCGACCTGGGCCGCGATCGACTGCCGCTTGACGCCTGGCTTATGGCGCAGCGTCAGCACGATGGCGCCAATCATGGCGACCAGCAGGATGAGGCCCGAAATCTGGAAGTAGTAGAGGTAGTCGGTATACAGGATGTCGCCGAGCGCGGCGGTGTTGGTCCGCGTGGCGAGATCCGGAATGGGCTTGGAGACCGTCGAAGCGAGCTGCGGCGCGAAAGTGTAGCCGCCGAGAACGACGATCAGCTCCGCCGCCAGGATCAGCCCGACCAGCGCGCCGATCGGCGCATATTGCAGGGCGCCTTCCTTCATCTCGGCGAAATCGACGTCGAGCATCATGACGACGAACAGAAACAGCACCATCACCGCGCCGACATAGACGACGAGCAGGATCATCGCCAGGAACTCGGCCCCGGTCAGCATGAACAGGCCGGCGGCGTTGAAAAAGGTCAGGATCAGGAACAGCACCGAATGCACGGGGTTGCGCGACGAAATGACCATGAACGCCGACGCCACCGCGACAAAGGCGAAGAGGTAGAAAAAGGCCGCCTCTAGTCCACTCAACATTGGGGATCCCCCGGGTTCCTGTACGAACAGGACGCTCGTCCTGTTTGTTGTCTCTGGCCTGGTTCCGCCTCCGGTTCCAAAGCCGCGTTGTCCTAGCCCATGTTCCGATCGGGTTGAAAGGCCCGATCGAAAGAAACATGGGCCACTCTGTATTCCGGAGCATGATCTGGTCCGAAAAAGTCCGCAACTTTTCGGGATCATCCTCTGGACGAGGCCCCTGCCCCGTCCATGCGTCAAATATCAGCGGTAGGGCGAGTCCAGCGAGATGTTGCGCGCCAGTTCGCGCTCCCACCGGTCGCCATTCGCCAACAGCTTGTCCTTGTCGTAGTAGAGTTCCTCGCGCGTCTCCGTCGCGAATTCGAAATTCGGCCCCTCGACGATGGCGTCGACCGGGCAGGCTTCCTGGCAGAAGCCGCAATAAATGCACTTCACCATGTCGATGTCGTAGCGAACCGTGCGGCGCGTGCCGTCATTGCGGCGCGGGCCGGCCTCGATGGTGATGGCCTGCGCCGGGCAGATCGCCTCGCACAATTTGCAGGCGATGCAGCGTTCCTCGCCATTGGGATAGCGGCGCAGCGCATGCTCGCCGCGGAAGCGCGGACTGGTCGGCCCCTTCTCGTGCGGATAATTGATCGTCTCTTTCGGCGCGAAGAACTGGCGCATCGACAGGAAGAAAGCGCTGACGAAATCCTGCAGCAGCAGCGATTTGGCGGCTTGGGAAAGAGCGGACATCACGCAAACCCCGTGATCTTGAGGAAGGCCGCGGTGGCGACCACCATGAACAGCGAGATCGGCAGGAACACTTTCCAGCCAAGCCGCATCAATTGGTCGTAGCGGTAGCGCGGCACGAAGGCTTTCACCATGGAGATGCCGAAGAACACGAAGCAGACTTTCAGCACGAACCAGATGACGCCCGGCACCCAGGTGAACGGCGCGAAGTCGAACGGAGGCAGCCAGCCGCCGAGGAACAGGATGGTGGCCAGCGCGCACATCAGCACGATGGCTACATACTCGCCGAGGAAGAACAGCAGGAACGGCGTCGACGAATATTCGACCATGTGGCCGGCGACCAGTTCCGATTCGGCTTCCACCAGATCGAAGGGCGGGCGGTTCGTCTCGGCCAGCGCCGAGATGAAGAAGATGATGAACATCGGGAACAGCGCCAGCCAGTTCCAGTCGAGGAACGTATTGGGCAGGCCAAGCCGCGTACCAATTCCATCATGCTGCGACAGCACGATGTCGGACAGGTTGAGCGAGCCGGCGGTGAGCAGAACAGTGACGATGACGAAGCCGATCGAGACTTCGTAGGACACCATTTGTGCCGCCGAACGCAGCGCGCCGAGGAACGGATATTTCGAGTTGGAGGCCCAGCCGCCCATGATCACGCCGTAGACCTCGAGCGAGGAGATGGCGAAGACATAGAGGATGCCGACATTGACGTTGGCGATCGCCCAGCCCTGATTGACCGGGATGACCGCCCAGGCCGAGATCGCCAGCACGGCCGAGACCAGCGGCGCCAGCAGGAACACGCCCTTGTTGGCGCCGGACGGGATGACCGGCTCCTTGAAGACGAATTTCAGCAGATCGGCGAAGGCTTGCAGCGTGCCCCAGGGGCCGACGACGTTCGGGCCACGGCGCAGTTGCACCGCCGCCCAGATCTTGCGGTCGGCATAGAGGATATAGGCGACGAAAATCAGCAGGATAACGATCAGCACGACCGATTTCAGCAGAATGATCAGCGCCGGCAGCACGTAGAAGGAGAAGAAAGTGTCCATGCTTATTCCGCCGCCTGCTTGAAGCCGCTCTTGGCCAGTGCCGAGCATTCCGCCATCACGGCCGATGCCCGCGCGATCGGGTTGGTCAGGTAGAAATCCGTCACCGGCGACGTAAAGGTGCCCTTGTTCAGCCGCCCGCCGAGCTTCGCCACCCCAGCGATGTCCTCGGCATTGCCGGCCGCGACCTGGTCGATACGGGCCAGATGCGGGTATTCGCCATAGAGCTTGGCGCGCAGTTGCGGCAGCGAATCGAACGGCAGTTTCTTGCCCAGCACATCCGACAGTGCCCGCAGGATCGCCCAGTCCTCGCGAGCCTCGCCCGGCGCGAAGCCGGCGCGGTTGGTCTGCTGCACACGCCCTTCGGTGTTGACATAGGTGGCCGACTTTTCCGTGTAGGCGGCCGCCGGCAGGATGACATTGGCGCGGTGCGCGCCCTGATCGCCATGCGTGCCGATATAGACGACGAAGGCGCCGCCGGTCTTGGCCATGTCGATCTCGTCGGCGCCGAGCAGGAACAGGAGCTCCATTTCGCCCAGCATGCCGGCAACGTTTCTGCCGCCCTCGCCCGGCACGAAGCCGAGATCGAGACCGCCGACGCGCCCGGCCGCATTGTGCAGCACGGCAAAGCCGTTCCAATCCGCGCGGGCAGCGTTGACGGCGGCGGCGAGCTTGGCCGCCTGACCGAGCACGGCCGCGCCATCGGCGCGCGCCAGCGCGCCCTGGCCGACGATGATCAGCGGATGCGTCGCCTTCTTCAGCACCTGGAAGAACTTGCCATTGCCGTCAGCCAAATCCTTCAGCGAATCCGGTCCGGCGCCCAGCTGTTCGTAGTCGTAGCGTGTGTCGCCGACATCGCCGATGACGCCAACCGGCAGATTGCCGGTCCGCCAGCGCTTGCGGATACGGGCGTTGAGCACCGAGGCTTCATAGCGCGGGTTGGCGCCGATGATCAGCACCGCATCGGCCTGCTCGATGCCTTCGATGGTCGGGTTGAAGATGTAGCTCGCACGGCCGAGCGCCGGGTCGAGTGCGGCGCCATCCTGGCGGCAATCCGTATTCTTCGAGCCGAGCGAAGCCATCAGCAGCTTGAGCGCATAGGTTTCCTCGACGGCGGCGAGATCGCCCGCGATAGCGCCGATCTTTTCGGGCGCCGTCTTCGACACCGCGTCCTTGATCGCGGCGAAGGCCTCGGCCCAGCTGGTGGCAACCAGCCTGCCGTCCTTGCGCACATAGGGGCGGTCGAGACGCTGCGTGCGCAGGCCGTCCCAGATGAAGCGGGTCTTGTCGGAGATCCACTCCTCGTTCACCGCCTCGTTGACGCGCGGCAGGATCCGCATCACTTCGCGGCCCCGGCTATCGACGCGGATCGCCGAGCCGACCGCATCCATCACGTCGATGGATTCGGTCTTGGTCAGCTCCCACGGCCGCGCCTGGAAGGCGAATGGCTTCGAGGTCAGCGCGCCGACCGGGCAAAGGTCGATGACATTGCCCTGCAGCTCCGACGTCATCGCCTGTTCGAGATAGGTGGTGATCTCGGCATCCTCACCACGGCCGATCAGGCCCAGTTCGGAAATGCCGGCGACTTCGGTGGTGAAGCGGACGCAGCGCGTGCAGTGGATGCAGCGGTTCATCACCGTCTTCACCAACGGTCCGATGTATTTGTCTTCGACCGCGCGCTTGTTCTCGTGATAGCGCGAGGAATCGACGCCGAACGCCATCGCCTGGTCCTGCAGGTCGCATTCGCCGCCCTGGTCGCAGATCGGGCAATCCAGCGGATGGTTGATCANTTGTTCTCGTGATAGCGCGAGGAATCGACGCCGAACGCCATCGCCTGGTCCTGCAGGTCGCATTCGCCGCCCTGATCGCAGATCGGGCAATCCAGCGGATGGTTGATCAGCAGGAACTCCATCACGCCTTCCCTGGCCTTCTTGACCATCGGCGTGTTGGTGAAGATTTCCGGCGCCTCGCCATTCGGCCCGGGACGCAGATCGCGCACGTTCATGGCGCAGGAGGCCTGGGGCTTGGGCGGCCCGCCCTTCACCTCGATCAGGCACATGCGGCAATTGCCGGCGATCGACAGCCGCTCATGGAAGCAGAAGCGCGGCACTTCCGCGCCAGCGTCTTCAGCCGCCTGCAGCAGCGTGTAGTGGTCGGGTACAGTGATCTCTTTCCCGTCGACCTTGAGCTTTGCCATTCGCCTCAAACCCCTGCGGAGTTCCCGCAATCTCTTTTTCCGGACGCGGTCGAGACCACGTCGGGCACTTCATTCACTTCTTGACGGCGAGCGCCGCCGCTTGGGCTGTCCAATCGTCGCGGCCGATGCGGCCGCCGAGCGACAGATAGTCCTCGACCCAGGCAACCTCTTGCGGCGTCCATGCCGCGATCTGGGCATACGTCCAGATGCCGAGGCCGTTGAGAACCTTTTCCAGCTTCGGCCCGATGCCCGAGATGGCCTTGAGATCCGCCGGTTTGGCCGGCTTCTCCATGGCGTTGGGCTGCCTGAAATCCTCGGGCATCAGCGCATCGCCGGCGCCGCCCGCAGCCGGAGCGGCATTCGCGGCCGGCACGGCAGTGGCGGCTTCCTTGGCGGCAATATCGGTGACCTCCCTGGCGAAGGACTGCGCCTCGGCGATCATGGTTTTCGCCGTCGCCCGCGCCTTGGTGGAGGAAGAGTTCGGATCGTCGAACTGCGCGACGCGCGCCTCGAAATCATCGACGATCGGCTGCAGCAGCCGTTGCGAGGCCTCAGTCGCTCCCGAAAGCGCGCCCAGCCAGACGCCGAAAGCGTGGTTGGCGAGCCCGAGGCCAAGCGCCGACATCGCCGCCGCACCCGCCACGGGATGCACGAAAAGGTTGACGGCGCTGGCCATCTCCTTCGGCATCATCCTGGTCAAGTCCTGGTTCATCTTCTCGATCTGGTCCAAATTGGGCATCAGCGGGTTCGAATACGGCGCCATAGAGTTCTCCTGGTCTTTTCTTCGTTCGCCCCGCCCTTCGCTGCGGACTTTCATCCGCATAAAACGTTATTCTATTCCGCCGCCACCATCACAGGCTCCGCCCGGTGCGCATTGCGCGAAAACTCGTCGATGCGCCGCTCCACCTCGCCGCGGAAATGCCGCATCAGGCCCTGGATCGGCCATGCCGCCGCGTCGCCCAGCGCGCAGATCGTATGCCCTTCGATCTGCTTGGTGACGTCGAGCAGCATATCGATCTCGCGCTTCTGCGCCTCGCCGCGCACCAGCCGTTCCATCACCCGCCACATCCAGCCGGTGCCTTCGCGGCATGGCGTGCACTGGCCGCAGCTCTCGTGCTTGTAGAAGTAGGAAAGCCGCGCAATCGCCTTCACGACATCGGTCGACTTGTCCATGACGATGACAGCCGCGGTCCCAAGGCCGGATTTGAGGTCGCGCAAGGCGTCGAAATCCATCGGCGCGTCGATGATCTGCTCGGCAGGCACCAGCGGCACCGAGGCGCCGCCCGGTATGACCGCCAAAAGATTGTCCCAGCCGCCGCGAATGCCGCCGCAATGCGTCTCGATGAGCTCGCGGAACGGGATCGACATCGCCTCCTCGACCGTGCACGGATTGTTGACGTGGCCGGAGATGCAAAACAGCTTGGTGCCGACATTGTTGGGCCGGCCGAAGGACGAGAACCAGGCCGCACCGCGGCGCAGGATGGTCGGCGCAACCGCGATCGATTCGACATTGTTGACCGTGGTCGGGCAGCCATAGAGACCGACATTGGCCGGGAATGGCGGCTTCAGCCGGGGCTGGCCCTTCTTGCCTTCCAGGCTTTCGAGGAGCGCTGTCTCCTCGCCGCAGATATAGGCGCCGGCGCCGTGGTGCATGTAGATGTCGAAATCGTAACCGGACGTGTTGTTCTTGCCGATCAGTTTGGCCTCGTAGGCTTCCTCGATCGCGCGCTGCAGCGCCTCGCGCTCGCGGATGAACTCGCCGCGCACATAGATGTAGGCGGCAATCGCGCCCATGGCGAAACCGGCAAGCAGCGCGCCCTCGACCAGCGTGTGCGGGTCGTTGCGCAGGATGTCGCGGTCCTTGCAAGTGCCGGGCTCGGATTCGTCGGCATTGATGACCAGATAGCTCGGCCGGCCGTCGCTCTGCTTGGGCATGAACGACCATTTGAGCCCGGTCGGGAAGCCTGCGCCGCCGCGACCGCGCAGGCCCGACGCCTTCATCTCGTTGACGATCCACTCGCGCCCCTTGGCAACGATGCCGGGCGTGTTGTCCCAGGCGCCGCGCGCCATCGCGCCGGCCAGCGACTTGTCGAACAGGCCGTAGATATTGGTGAAGATGCGGTCTTTATCCCCGAGCATTTTTCGTCCCTCAGACCGGCTTCTTGCCGAAGACGCGGATGTATTCGGCCACGCCACCCTTGGCGAGCGCCTTGGCCTGCTTGACCCAGTCGTCGCGATCGATGCGGCCCTGGAAAGAGAGATAGCCATCCACCCACTCGCGTTCGGCCTTCTTCCACGACGCGACCTGCGCGAAGGTAAAAATGCCCAGCGTATGCAGGATGCCCTCGATCTTGGGGCCGACGCCGGAGATCAGCTTCAGGTCATCGACCTGTACCGGTTTATCGATGCCGGCCGGACGGTTCTTGTCCTCGAGCGACGGTTTGGCCGGCTTGGCTGCCGGTACCTTGACCTCCGGCGCCTTGAAGGCGGATGCCGGCTCGGCCTTGGTTATTGGACCGTTGCGCTGCTTGGAAACCTGCTCGACCTTGGAGTCTGCCTTGTTGGCATTGGCGGCCGAATGCAGTGGGGCGGCAACGCTCGCCGCCTTTTCAACCGTCGGCGCGACCTTGGTTTTTGAAGGCGTCTTCAATGCCGGGCTGGTTTCAGGGGCGTCGGTCTTCGGCTTGCTGGTGTTGGACGGCGCGACAGGGGCCGCAGCCGGTGCCGGCACGGGCCCTGCGATGATCGCGTCGGGCGCCGCCCTGGCAGCCCTGGCCGCTTCCCTGGCTTCCCTTTCACGGGTCGACTTGAGGATCGCCTTTTCGCTCTTCAGCGTGGTGAGGCCGGAGGCCGGCTCCGAGCCGGTACGGCCGTTCTGCGGCCCCGGTTCCACCGAAGCACCCTTGCCGGCGTCATAGAGATCGATGATTTCAGCCAGGCGTTCCGGCGTCAGATCCTCGAACGTGTCCTTGAAGATCATGACCATCGGCGCGTTGACGCAGGCGCCAAGGCATTCGACCTCTTCCCAGGACAAGGTGCCTTTGTCGTTGGCGTGGAACTGGTCGTGATGGATCCTGGAGCGGCAGACATCCATCAGCGCTTCCGAACCGCGCAGCATGCAGGGCGTGGTGCCGCAGACCTGGATATGCGCACGCGTGCCGACCGGATTCAGCTGGTACTGCGTGTAGAAGGTCGCGACCTCGAGCCCGCGGATACGCGGCATGCCGAGCATGTCGGAGATCGTCTCGATCGCCGCCTTCGTCACCCAGCCTTCCTGCTCCTGCGCTATCATCAGCAAGGGAATGATGGCCGACTGTTCGCGACCCTTCGGATATTTCTTGATCCATTGCTTCGCCGCGGCCGCATTCGCCCGGTTGAAGGCGAAGGAGGCTGGCTGGACGCTGGCTTCTGCGAGACGGCGGACTGACATTTAGCGATCGACCTCACCAAACACGATGTCGAGGGAACCGAGAACGGCGGTGACGTCGGCCAGCATGTGGCCGCGGCAGAGGAAATCCATCGCCTGCAGATGCGCGAAACCCGGCGCGCGCAGCTTGCAGCGGTAGGGCTTGTTGGAGCCGTCGGAAACCAGATAGACGCCGAATTCGCCCTTCGGCGCTTCGACGGCGGCATAGACCTCGCCGGCGGGTACGCGATAACCCTCGGTGTAGAGCTTGAAGTGATGGATCAGCGCTTCCATCGAGCGCTTCATCGCCTGGCGCTTGGGCGGCACCACCTTGCCGTCGAGGTTCGACACCGGGCCGGTGCTTTCCTTGCCGAGCAGGAGATCGACGCACTGGCGCATGATCTTCGCCGACTGGCGCATTTCTTCCATGCGCACGAGGTAGCGGTCAAAGCAGTCGCCGTTCTTGCCGATCGGAATGTCGAAATCCATTTCCGAATAGCATTCATAGGGTTGCGACTTGCGCAGGTCCCAGGGTGCACCCGAGCCGCGCACCATCACACCCGAAAAACCCCAGGCCCAGGCATCGGCCAGCGAGACGATGCCGATATCGACATTGCGCTGCTTGAAGATGCGGTTGCCGGTCAGCAGCTGATCGAGGTCGTCGATCGACTTCAGGAACGGGTCGATCCACTTGCCGATGTCCTCGACCAGCTTCTGCGGCAGGTCCTGATGGACGCCGCCGGGACGGAAATAGGCGGCATGCATGCGCGAACCGGAGGCGCGCTCATAGAACACCATCAGCTTTTCGCGCTCGACGAAGCCCCACAGCGGCGGCGTCAGCGCGCCGACGTCCATAGCCTGCGTCGTCACATTGAGGATGTGCGACATGATGCGGCCGATTTCGCAATAGAGCACGCGGATCAGCTGCCCGCGCTTCGGCACTTCGATGCCGAGCAGGCGCTCGGCGGCGAGCGCGAAGGCGTGCTCTTGGTTCATCGGCGCGCAATAGTCGAGCCGATCGAGATAAGGGATCGCCTGCAAATAGGTTTTGGCTTCGATCAGCTTTTCGGTACCGCGATGCAAGAGCCCGATATGCGGATCGACGCGATCGACGACTTCGCCGTCCAGCTCCAGCACAAGGCGCAAAACGCCGTGCGCCGCAGGGTGTTGCGGGCCGAAATTGATGTTGAAGTTGCGGACCGAGGTTTCAGCCATTTACTGCTTTGCCTTCTCGTCACCCGGCAGCACGTAATCCGTACCTTCCCACGGGGACAAAAAATCGAAATTGCGGAATTCCTGCTTGAGCTCGACCGGCTCATAGATGACGCGCTTGGCCTCGTCGTCGTAACGCACCTCGACGAATCCGGTCAGCGGGAAATCCTTGCGCAGCGGATGGCCTTCGAAACCGTAGTCGGTCAGCAGGCGGCGCAGATCCGGGTGGCCGGAGAACAGCACGCCGTAGAGATCGTAGGTCTCGCGCTCGAACCAGTCGGCACCGGGAAACACGCCGGTGATCGACGGCACCATCGTCTCCTCGTCGGCCAGAACCTTGACGCGGACGCGCACATTCTGCTTCGGCGACAGGAGATGATAGACGACGTCGAAGCGCTTGGCCCGCGACGGATAGTCGGCGCCGCATACATCGATGATCGAGATGAACTGGCAGCGCGCATCGTCGCGCAGGAAGGTCATGACCTCGACCAGGTCGCGCGGCTCTACATGAACGGTAAGCTCGCCATAGGCAATCGCCGCTTCGTTCACGCGGCCGATCAGCTTCTCGCCGAGATAGGTCGACAGTTCGCTCAGGGATGCGGTCATGGATTTACCGTTCGATCGTGCCGGTGCGGCGGATCTTCTTCTGCAGCAGAAGAATGCCGTAGAGCAGCGCTTCGGCGCTCGGCGGACAGCCGGGCACATAGATGTCGACCGGCACGATGCGGTCGCAGCCGCGCACCACCGAATAGGAATAGTGGTAGTAGCCACCGCCATTGGCGCAGGAGCCCATCGAGATGACGTAGCGCGGTTCCGGCATCTGGTCGTAGACCTTGCGCAGCGCCGGCGCCATCTTGTTGGTCAGCGTGCCGGCGACGATCATGATGTCGGACTGGCGCGGGGACGCGCGCGGCGCGACGCCGAACCGCTCCGAATCATAGCGCGGCATCGAGGTGTGGATCATCTCGACCGCGCAGCAAGCGAGGCCGAACGTCATGAACATCAGCGACCCGCTGCGCGCCCAGGTGATGAGCGCCTCGGTCGAAGTGACCAAAAAGCCCTTGTCGGCCAACTCATTGTTGATCTCGAGGAAGAAGGGATCGTCCTCCCCCACCGGCCTGCCGGTGTTGGGGTCGATAATACCCTTGGGCTTCGGCGCGACGAGGGTGCCTGAACTGTCGTTCAATCCCATTCCAGCGCTCCTTTTTTCCATTCATAGGCAAAGCCGATGGTCAGCACCGCCAAAAACACCATCATCGACCAGAAACCGAGCATGCCGATCTTCGAAAACGACACCGCCCACGGAAACAGGAAGGCCACTTCCAGGTCGAAGATGATGAACAGGATCGACACCAGGTAGAAACGGATGTCGAACTTCATGCGCGCGTCGTCGAACGAGTTGAAACCGCACTCATAGGCGGAAAGCTTTTCGGGATCTGGATTGCGGTAGGCCACCAGGAAGGGCGCGGCCAGCAGCGCCAGGCCGACAACCAGCGCCACGCCTATGAACAGGACGATGGGCAGGTATGAGCTCAAGAGTGCGTTCATGCTCGGCTTTCCGTTGGCGCCAATCCACTTTGATTACAGCACCGGACCCTAATGCGGAAGCGTGACAGTTTAACCGCTGAACCGTTTTAAGGGCCTATGCTGCAACGCGGCGAGGGTTAGCGCAGCACTTCCAGCGAAGCAAGTCAAACCTTGTTCAAAACACCGACCTGGACGGCATATCGCGGCAAACTGGTCCGATCCGCTCCTGTTTGATTTCCTGCGCCTATTACTCCACTTTTCTCTCCTGACATGGATGCCGCCAAAACCCTGCTAGCATGGGTTGGAATCAGCCTTTCGACCCTCGGTCAAAACACTTCAAAGTGATGCCTGCATGAAGGAAAAGATCTCGCTCCCCACGGCCCGTCGCATCGCGCTTGCCGCCCAGGGGTTCCTCGATCCCCGCCCGACCGGTACGCCCGACCGCCGGCATTTTGCCCGCACCCTCTCCCGCACCGGCCTGCTGCAGATCGATTCCGTCAGCGCCGTGGTGCGCGCTCATTATATGCCGCTCTATTCGCGCCTTGGCCCCTACCCGTTCTCGCTGCTCGACAACGCGGCCGTGACGCGCAAGCGCACTGTTTTCGAATACTGGGCGCACGAGGCCTCCTTCCTGCCGGTCGAGACATACCCGCTGATGCGCTGGCGCATGCAGCGCGCCGAGCGCGGCGAGGAAATGTATCTGGGGCTCGCCAAATGGGGCCGCGAGCACGCCGGCTACATCGAAGAGATCTACCGCCAGGTCGCCGAGCGCGGCCCGATCGCCGCTTCCGCGCTGGAGGGCCAGAAAGGCTCGGGCGGCTGGTGGGGCTGGAGCCATGCCAAGCACGCCTTCGAATGGCTGTTCTGGGCCGGCCGCATCACCACGGCGCACCGTCGCGGGTTCGAGCGTTTTTATGACCTGCCCGAGCGCGTGCTGCCGCAGGCGGTCCTCGACCTGCCGGTGCCCACGCCCGAGGACGCGCACCGCGAATTGCTGCGCATTTCCGCCCGCGCCCACGGCGTGGGCACTTCAGGCGATTTGCGCGATTATTTCCGCCTGTCGCCGGCCGATATGAAAGGCCGATTGGAGGAACTGGTTGAAACGGGCGAGTTGCTGCCGGTGCGTGTCGAAGGCTGGGACAAGCCCGCCTATCTTCACAAAGACGCCCGCCTGCCGCGCAAAGTCGAGGCCCGCGCCCTGCTGGCGCCGTTCGATCCGGTCGTCTTCGAGCGGTCGCGCACCGAGCGGCTGTTCGATTTCCACTACCGCATCGAGATCTACACGCCGGCCGACAAGCGGCAATATGGCTATTATGTCCTGCCGTTCCTGCTCGGCGACAGGATCGTGGCACGCGTCGACCTCAAGGCCGACCGTCCGGCCAGCATACTGCGCGTCCATGCGGCCTATGCGGAGCCCGGTGCACCGCCTGAAACCGCTGCAGAGCTGTTCGAGGAATTGAAGCAGATGCAGGGCTGGCTCGGACTCGAACGCATCGAAGTGACGCCTGCCGGGGATTTGGGTCCGGCGCTGCTGAGCGTGATCAGCGACGGGCGCTCTTGACATCAGCCGTCGGCTGCAGCCGTTTGAGGGAGTTTTGTCGGCCTAGGTTCAATGATGGCATCGCAAGAGGTTCTCGACCTGATTCACGAAGCGTTGATTGCGCATGGGATCAGCGCCATCCGTGGACAGAACGATGTCAGGATTGAACTGGAAGACCTGCGCTTTGAAGCCCAAGTTTTCGACAAGGAGCCGTCAGGCTCGGGTCGCAGGCTTGTTCTCGAAATCTACGTCTTCTCACCGTTGCTAGGCACTCAGCCGGTCATCGAATCTTTTGTTGGACTGGGCGACACGCGTGAACAGGCGATTTTCCAAGCATTCGGAAAATTCCTGATCGGTGTATTTCATGTGCTGATCGAGGGCCTTGCGGAGCATGTTTGCGAGAACATGCAAGCCGAGATTGCATTCTGGCAACGGAATGATGCTGGCTGGAAGATCTACGGTGGACCTGTGATCACACAGGCTGCAGTGGAATGCACTCTCAACCGGACATATCCAGCGTTTTATGCCCGCTTGGAAAAACTGTTCACGGCTAAGGTTCGCCCTGGCAGTCATTTCATCCGGATATTCCTGGCGAGCTATGGCGGAGCACTGGTCGGCAACGAAATTCTCCTGGACAACGAAACTTGGCCGGAAGGTCAAGAGCTCCTCGTTGATCAGGACTGGCACCACGGCGACGGGTACCAGGCGCTGCGTCAGGTCATCCTTGCGTTGCCGGGAGATAACAATTGAGCCAACGTACACAGGCTAGCGGATAAACAATGGATATCAAGCCAGGCTGACCCAAGAGGTGCAGGAGTGCCTCGATAGGATTTCGTCCTTTTCATGGGACGTACATGCGCAGGCAATCCGAAAACGCTACCCTAGACCTGCTGGAGACACATTTGGCTTCAAAGTTGATGGCATTTACTTCGATGTGGGTGACAGCGCCGGATGGCTGGACCGGCAAGATGGAGATATCCTTCTGACGGCTTTCGTTACAGCTTTTCCTGATCCCAACAACGAAGATGGCATTCGCGAAGAGCGGTCAGTGGTAGTGAAGCGTCCCCGCCCCTGATTTCAGATTGCCCCTGCGTTGCGTTGACACCGCTGCCCGCAAAAGCCTAAATCCGGTTCAGATGGTCCCTTGCCCGCAACGGCAAGGGCTAAGAGGGAATGCGGTGCGGGGCAAAATCCCAAATCCGCGGCTGTCCCCGCAACTGTAAGCGAAGAGCCAAGGCCGAAAGCCACTGGGGAGTTCCCGGGAAGGCGGCTACCCAAGGCGATGACCCGCGAGCCAGGAGACCTGCCGTCTGCGACTTTAGAATCCGATCGCCCGGCGGGTTTCCGGGCAAGGAGCCCGATCTTGGACCACGACAGCAGTTTTTCGGCTGGCACAGCGGATATCTCGTCCGGCCATGATGATGCCTTGGCCGGCGTCACCATCATCGTCTGCGCCTCCTGCCGCGATGAGACCGGCGCCGACGCCCATCCCCGCGCCGGCGAATTGCTGGCGGACGACACGCGCCGCGCCGCATCTGGCGACGATATTCGCATCCGCAGCGTCGAATGCCTCGGCAATTGCAAGCGGCGCCTCAGCGCCGCCATCCTGCGCGACGGCTGCTGGAGCTATGTCTTCGGCGACCTGACCACGACCAGCGGCGCCGACCTCATCACGGGTGCCAAGCTCTTCGCCACCTCGAAGGACGGCCTGATTCCATGGCGCGGCCGCCCCGATAGCCTGAAGCGTGGCCTCGTTGCCCGCATCCCTCCCCTCGACCTGTTGAAGGACTGATCATGACTGCTTCCGTCTCGCGCGTTCCCTGCACCGTCGTCACCGGCTTCCTCGGCGCCGGCAAGACGACGCTGGTCCGCCATCTCCTGGAAAACGCCGGCGGCAAACGCATTGCCATCATCGTCAACGAATTCGGCGACATCGGCATCGACGGCGAGATTTTGAAGGGCTGCGGCATCGACACCTGCCCGGAGGAAAACATCGTCGAACTGGCCAATGGCTGCATCTGCTGCACCGTCGCCGACGATTTCGTGCCGGCGCTTGACAAGATCCTGTCGCTGACGCCGAGGGTCGACCATATCCTGATCGAAACCTCGGGCCTGGCGCTGCCCAAGCCGCTGGTCCAGGCCTTCCAGTGGCCGAGCGTGAAGAGCCGCGTCACAGTCGATGGCGTCATCGCCGTGGTCGACGGCCCGGCGCTGGCCGAAGGCCGCGTCGCCAACGACATGGACGCCTTGCAGGCGCAGCGCGCCGGGGACGAGACGCTCGACCATGACGATCCGGTGGAAGAAGTGTTCGAGGATCAGATCGCCTGCGCCGACCTGATCATCCTGTCGAAGAGCGACCTGATGGACGCCGCCGGCACCGCCCGCGCCAACGCCATCATCAACGAACATTCCGCCCGCGCGGTGAAGATCGTGCCGACGTCGCATGGCAAGGTCGATCCCTCCGTGCTACTCGGGCTCGGTCTCGCCGTCGAGGACGACATCGAAAACCGCAAGTCCCACCATGACGGCGCATTCGACCATGAGCATGACGACTTCGACACCTTCATCGTCGACATTGCCTCGATCGCCAATCCGGACGAGTTGGCAAAGCGCGTCGCCACCGTCGCCGAAGAAGAGAACGTGCTGCGCGTAAAAGGCTTCGTCGAGGTCGGCGGCAAGCCCATGCGGCTCTTGCTGCAGGCCGTCGGGCCGCGCGTCAATCATTACTATGACCGCGCCTGGACCGCGCAGGACGACCGCCGCTCGCGTCTCGTCGTCATCGGCCTGAAGGGGCTGAACCGCCCGGCGATCGAGCGTATACTCGCCGGCTGATCTCGGACACGGGTTGCGATGCACATCCTCACCACGACATCCGCCTCGCTCGACGACCTCGCCGAGCCGGTCGATCTGCGGCAGGCGCCGGCGGATATCGTGGCCCTGTCCTTCACCGACAGCGACCTCGCCGGACTGGCGGCAGCCTGGAAGGCCGATGCCGGCCGCCTGCCCTCGATGCGGCTGGCTGCCCTGCGTGACCTGCGCCATCCCATGTCCGTCGACCTCTGGGTCGACAGCGTCGCCCGTCACGCCAAGGTCATCCTCGTGCGCATCCTCGGCGGCTACGACTGGTGGCGCTACGGCTGCGACCAGCTTGCCTCGACCGCCCGCGCACACGGCATAAAGCTGGCGCTGCTGCCCGGCGAATGCCGCGACGAGGATCTGCGCCTGATCGAAGCCTCGACGCTGCCGCGCGAGGAGCTCGATGGCCTGCTCGACTATTTCCGCGAGGGCGGCCCGGCGAATATGAGCGCGCTGGTGCGGAGGCTGGCGCGACTGGCGGGACAGGATGCGGCTTTTGCAGAGCCGGTTCCAGTGCCGAAAGCCGGGTTTTATGAGCCAGGACTTGGGGTCGTTGGTGATCCTTCACACCCCCCTCTGTCCTGCCGGACATCTCCCCCGCAAGGGGGGAGATCGGACTTCATCAAAGCCGGCTCTTTTCCCGTTTCATTAGAAGCTGACGCGTCCGCAACCTCGACAATTGGCGAAATCTCCAATGACAGCGCAATCTCCCCCCTTGCGGGGGAGATGTCCGGCAGGACAGAGGGGGGTGTGAAGGAACTCGACGCTGACAACGTCAACGCTCCTATCATCCCCATCCTGTTCTATCGCTCGATGCTATTGGCCGCCGATGTCGCGCCCATCGATGCGCTTTTCGAAGCGCTCCGCCAGCGCGGCATCAAGCCGGTTCCCATCTTCGTCTCCAGCCTCAAGGACCCCGCATCCCTGGCCTTCGTGGAAACAGCACTCGCCTCGCTGAAACCCGCCGCCATCATCACCGCGACCGCTTTCGCGTCCGGCGCCGAACCCGGCAATGAGACCCTGTTCGACCGCGCCGGCATGCCGGTCTTCCAGGTCATCGTCGCCACCACCCGCCACGATGTCTGGGAGACCAACCAGCGCGGCCTGGCGCCCGCCGACCTTGCCATGCATGTCGTGCTGCCCGAACTCGACGGCCGCATCCTGGCCGGCGCCATTTCCTTTAAGGGTGAGAGCGAGACCGATCCAGCACTTGGCCACCGCGCCTTTGCCAACCGGCCGGAACCGGATCGTGTGGCGCAAGTGGCTGACCGCGTCGCGGCCTTTATCAAGTTGCAAGAGACGCCCCGCGCCGAGCGCAAGCTAGCCATCCTGATCCCGGATTATCCGAGCGCGCCCGGCCGCACCGGCTACGCCGTGGGTTTGGATGTCCCGTCCAGCGTGCTGGCCATGCTGCAGGACCTCAGCGAACAGGGCTATGTCGTTGAGGGGATTCCGCAAACGCCGCGTGAGTTGCTGGCGCGACTGGGCCAGGGCGGGCATGGCTTGGCCTTGAGGGATTATGTGGAGTTCTCGAAGGCACTGCCGTCTGCAGCAATTGCTGCCGTAGATGCAGCTTGGAAGGCTGAATATGAGATAGGTTTGTGCGAGGCACCCCCCTCTGTCCTGCCGGACATCTCCCCCGCAAGGAGGGAGATCGGCAGTTCCGCCATCGGCGCTCATTCTGCGACGTTCGTAGCTGGCGAAAGCGGCAATGAGAGCTCAATCTCCCCCCTTGCGGGGGAGATGTCCGGCAGGACAGAGGGGGGTGCTCAAGCGCCAACCGCCGCCCACTTCCCCTTCCGCGCCGCCACCTTCGGCAACATCACCGTAGCCCTCGCCCCAGACCGCGGCCGCTCCGTCGACCGCCGCGCCGACTACCACGACCCGACGCTGCCGCCGCGCCATGCGCTGATCGCCTTCGGCCTGTGGCTGCGCAAGTCGCTCGGCGTCCACGCGCTTGTCCATGTCGGCGCGCATGGCACGCTGGAGTGGCTGCCGGGCAAGACCGTTGCGCTTTCGGAGAACTGCTTTCCCGAGATCGTCACCGGCGCCTTGCCCGTCATCTATCCCTTCATCGTCTCCAACCCAGGCGAAGCGGCGCAGGCCAAGCGCCGCATCGCCGCCGTCACCCTTGGCCATCTGCCGCCGCCGCTGACCGGCGCCGGGCTCGACGAAAACCAACACAAGCTCGAGCGGCTGGTCGATGAATATGCCCAGGCCGACGGACTCGACCGTCGCCGCCGCGACCGGTTGGCAGAGCTGATCGTCGACACCGCGCAAAAGACCGGTCTCGCCTCCGAAGCCGGCGTCGCCACGACCGACGCACCCGACGAAGCGTTGCGCCGCATCGACGCCTGGCTCTGTGACCTCAAGGATTTTGCCATCAAGGACGGGCTGCATATCTACGGCCGCGCTCCGGAGGATGAGCCCGACGCCATGCGGCGACAAAGTGCTGAAGCCGAGAAAGCGGCGCTGCTCGCGGCGCTCGATGGCCGCCACGTCAAGGCCGGCCCGGCCGGCGCGCCCGCGCGGGGTCGCTCGGACGTTCTGCCCACCGGCCGCAACCTGTTCACCTCGGACCCGCGCACCATACCGACGCCGACCGCCTACGATCTGGGCAAGGCAGCGGCGGAGGAAGTCGTGCGCGGCTACATGCAGTCGCATGGCGACTGGCCGCGCTCGCTGGTCATCGATCTCTGGGGCTCGGCATCGCTGCGCACCGGCGGCGAGGAGATCGCGCAAGGCCTGGCGCTGATGGGCTGCCGACCGCAATGGGATTCGGCGACCGGCCGCATCACCGGCATCGAGGTGCTACCGCCGGCCGCGCTCGGCCGCCCGCGCGTCGATGTCACCTGGCGCATATCCGGCCTTTTTCGCGACATGTTCCCGACCCAGATCGCGCTGATCGATGCCGCCGCCAACGCGGTAGCCGCCCGCGACGAGGACGATACGGAAAACCCGCTCGCGGCCAAAACCCGTGCCGATGGCAAGCTCAGCCCGCGCATCTTCGGCACCTCGCCCGGCACCTATGGCGCCGGCGTCGAGGATATCTTGTCCTCCGGCAACTGGGCCGCGCGCGAAGAAATCGGCCGCGCCTATCTCGACGCCACCTCGCACGCCTATGGCGGCGCAGAAGGAGAAGGCATCTCGGCGCCCGGCGCCTTCGAAGGCCGCATCGCCGAAGCCGATCTTCTCGTCCACACCGGCGACGACCCCGCCCGCGACATCCTCGAGGGCTCCGCCGACGTCGCCTTCATCGGCGGCTTTTCGGCCGCCTTGGCAACGCTCGGCAGGAATGCCGACGTCATCGTGCTCGACACCACGGACCCGCAAAAGCCGAAGCCGCGCTCGGTCAGCGAAGCCGTATCGCGGGTGGTGCGCGCCCGCGCCGTCAATCCTCGCTTCATAACGGGACAAATGCGCCACGGCCCGCGTGGCGCCTCCGAATTTGCCGAAACCGTCGACCGGCTGGTCGGCTTCGCCGAAACCACGCATGCCATATCGGGCACGCTGATCGAGGCGGTTCATGACGCCTATCTCGGCGATCCACTGGTCCGCGCCTTCATCCTGCGCGAGAACCCCGCCGCTGCCAAAGTCATCGCCGAGCGCTTCCTGTCGGCGCGACGGCGTGGCCTCTGGCATCCCCTGCGCAATTCCATCGACGACGACTTGACGGCCATGATTGCCGAGGCCGAGGCGCTTGGGGTGGCGGCATGAACGCCTTCTCGCGCCGCGGCGCCTGCCCGGCTTTGTCGGCGCCAATGCAAACCGGCGACGGGCTTTTGGTGCGGCTCAACCCGGTCGCTGGAGGCCCATCTTCTGGAGGATTGTCGCCGAAGCTTTTGATCGGGTTAGCCGAATCCGCCTTGCGGCACGGTAACGGCATCATGGAAGTCACCGCGCGCGGCAGTTTACAGATACGTGGGCTGACGGGGGAAAGCGCGGCGCTGCTGGGGACGGAGGTCGATGCGCTTGATATCGCGGTGCGCACCGGCGTGCCGGTCGAGACCGGGCCGCTGGCCGGCATCGACCCGCAAGAGATTGCCGATCCCCGGCCGCTGGCGGAGCGGATCAGGGCGGCAATTGAAGAGGCTGGGCTGACGCAACGGCTCGGGCCGAAGGTTTCGGTGATTGTCGATGGTGGCGGGCAGCTTGGGTTGGATGCGGTCACGGCCGATGTGAGGCTGAAGGCGGTGCGGGCCAGCGCTGGCGTGCTGTGGGCTGTGTCTGTTTCAGGTGACGGCCAAAGCGCGAGGCCGCTTGCGACGGTCGATGACGATGTAGCGCGCGATATTGCCGTTGCGGTGCTCAGGATGATTGCCGAGAAGAGTCGGGAGGCCCATGCGAGGGATTTGACGGAGCGCCAATTGGTCTCTCTCGCAGGTTGGCACTCCGTCACACCCCCCTCTGTCCTGCCGGACATCTCCCCCGCAAGGGGGGAGATTGAGCCGTCATCGGCGCTTTCGCCAATTGCCGACGTCACGCCCACCGCCGAGGTGGCAGGACGAGTGCCGGCGCTGGAACTGCCGATCTCCCCCCTTGCGGGGGAGATGTCCGGCAGGACAGAGGGGGGTGTGCAGGATCGCCGACCCATCGGTCTTTTCCCTTTGAGCGGCCACGCCATGGCCCTCGGCATCGCCCTCCCCTACGGCAGCATGCCGGCCGACAAACTCATCGCCCTCGCTCAACACGCCCTCACCTTCGGCACGTCAGAGATCCGCCTAGCCCCAGGCCGCGTCTTGCTTTTCCTAGGTCAGCCACCGGCCGCCAACTCATCGCTCCAACACACCGCCGCCACCCTCGGCTTCGTCATCTCCTCCACCGACCCGCGCACGCGCATTGCCGCCTGCCCGGGCACACCAGCCTGCGCCTCCGGCCGCATCGCCACGCGCGACATTGCCGAGACGATTGCCGCTGAAAATGCCGACATCCTCGACTTCACCCTGCACGTTTCCGGCTGCGCCAAGGGTTGCGCCCACCCCGGCTCGGCGGCGCTGACGATTGTCGGCGGCGAAAACGGAGCCGGACTTGTCGTGAACGCGACGGCAAAGGGCCTTCCTGCCGGCTACAGGCCGGGCTATGACGCCGCGCGCGGCATTGGCCGCGTGGCGGCAATGATCCGCAGCGCACGATATCAAGGCGAAACCGCCGCCGCTTGCCTGACAAGGCTCGGGCCGGTGGCAATCGCCGAGGCTTACCGACAGGCCCAAACTGAAAAACGGAAATGAGCATGGCCGCCTACGACTATATCCATGACGGCACGGCGATCTACGAGCGCTCCTTCGCCATCATCCGCGCCGAGGCCGATCTGTCGCGCTTCTCCGAAGCCGAGGCCGATGTCGCCATCCGCATGATCCATGCCTGCGGCCAGGTCGAAGCCGCCAGTCATTTCGTCTTCTCCACCGATTTCGTTGCCGCCGCGCGCACCGCTTTGGCGGCTGGCGCGCCAATCTTCTGCGACGCGGAGATGGTCTCGCACGGTGTCACCCGCGCCCGGCTGCCGGCCGGCAACGAGGTGATCTGCACCTTGCGCGACCCGCGCACGCACGACATCGCCAGGGAGATCGGCAACACCCGTTCGGCCGCCGCGATCGACCTGTGGGGCGACCGCATGGCCGGTTCGGTGGTCGCCATCGGCAACGCGCCGACCGCGCTCTTTTACCTGCTGGAAAAGCTGCGCGACGGCGCGCCGAAACCGGCGGCCATCATCGGCATGCCGGTCGGCTTCGTCGGCGCTGCGGAATCCAAGGACGCGCTGGCCGAGAATTCCTATGGCGTTCCCTACGCCATCGTGCGCGGCCGGCTCGGTGGCAGCGCCATGACCGCCGCCGCGCTCAATTCATTGGCGAGGCCGGGCCTGTGAACGCCTTTCTCAAAGGCCGTCTCATCGGCGTCGGCACCGGTCCCGGCGACCCCGAACTGCTGACGCTAAAAGCCGCGCGCGTCTTGGCGGAAGCCGATGTCGTGGCCTATTTCGCCAAGCGCGGCAACAACAGCAACGCGCGTGCCATTGTCGAAGCGCAGTTCCGGCCCGAAATGACGGAATTGCCGCTGCTCTATCCCGTCACCACCGAAATCGACAAGGACCACGACGATTACCGCTCGCAGATCACGGCCTTCTACGAGGATTCGGCCGAGAAAGTTGCTGAGCATCTCCAGGCAGGCAAGATGGTTGCCGTGCTGTCCGAGGGCGACCCGCTTTTCTACGGCTCCTACATGCATCTGCATGTGCGCCTCGCCCATCGTTTTCCGACCGAGGTCATTCCCGGCGTCACCGCCATGTCCGGCTGCTGGTCGCAGACTGGTGTTCCGATCGTCCAGGGCGACGATGTGCTGACGGTGCTGCCCGGCACGATGAGCGAGTTCGAGCTGACGCGCCGGCTGGCTGACACCGATGCCGCCGTCATCATGAAGGTCGGCCGTAACCTGCCCAAGATCAGGCGGGCGCTGGAGGCTACGGCCAAGCTGTCGCGCGCCGTCTATGTCGAGCGCGGCACCATGGCCGGCAGCGTGTCGATGAAGCTGGCCGACAAGCCGGACGACAAGGCGCCCTATTTCGCCATCGTGCTGGTCGCCGGCTGGTCCGGCCGGCCTGGCGTCTTGGGAGCGCAGGCATGAGCGGTCGTCTCACCGTCATCGGCCTTGGCCCCGGCAATGCCCATCAGGTCACCCCGGAAGCCAGCCGCGCCGTCGCCGAGGCCAAATTCTTTTACGGCTACAAACCCTATCTCGACCGGCTGGAGCTGCGCCCGGATCAGACCCGCGTCGCTTCCGACAATCGCGAGGAACTCGCCCGCTCCAAGGACGCCTTGATCAAGGCGGCCGAAGGCCACGATGTCGCCGTCGTCTCTGGTGGCGATCCCGGCGTGTTCGCCATGGCTGCGGCCGTTTGCGAAGCGATCGAGGCCGGCCCGGCCGAATGGCGCGCGGTCGACATCGCCGTCGTGCCCGGCATCACCGCAATGCTCGCGGTCGCCGCCCGAATCGGCGCGCCGCTCGGCCATGATTTCTGCGCCATCTCGCTGTCCGACAATCTCAAGCCCTGGGAGCTGATCGAACTGCGCCTGCTGGCGGCGGCCGGCGCCGGCTTCGTAATCGCACTCTACAATCCCATCAGCAAGGCGCGCCCCTGGCAGCTCGGCCGCGCCTTCGAATGCCTGGCCGCGATTCTGCCCGGCACCACGCCGGTGATTTTCGGCCGCGCCGCCGGCCGCCCGGACGAGCGCATCGAGGTCACTCTGCTGGCCGATGTCGAGGCTGAAAAGGCCGACATGGCGACCTGCATCATCATCGGCTCGCCGGAAACAAGGATCATCAAGCGCGCGGAGAAGCCGGCGCTGGTCTACACGCCGCGTTCGTCCACGGGACGGACAAAATGATCGATCATCGCGGCGAGTTGTTCGACGGTTTCAGCCGAAGCAACATCCGGCAAAGCCGGCCTGCGGATCATGACCAGCTCAATCCCAAGCGCCCGCGCCGCAACGATCTTGCCATAAGTCGCCGCGCCGCCGCTGTTCTTGGACACGATGACATCGATGCGATACTTTTCGAGCAGCGCGCGTTCCTCCGCCTCACGAAACGGGCCACGGGCCAGAAGATAGCTCGCATCCGGCACGGCAAGCTTGGGCTCGATCGCGTCGACGCTGCGGACGAGATAATGATGCTGGGGCGCAGCTTCGAAAGCAGCGACCTCTTGCCGGCCCAGCGCCAGGAAAACACGGCGCGGCGCCGGTCCAAGCGCTCGCGCGGCATCGCCGGATGTATTGACCTCAGTCCAGCGGTCGCCTTCGACAGGCTCCCAGCCGGGGCGTCGCAGGGCAAGGATCGGCAAACTGGCAATGCGCGCCGCTTGCGCGGCATTGGCGGAGATTTGCACCGCATAGGGATGCGTGGCGTCGATCAGCAGGTCGGTGCCCGTCTCCCGCAGATAGGCGGCCAGCCCATCGGCACCGCCAAAGCCTCCGCTTCGCACCGGCACGCCTTGCGCGACCGGGCTTTCAGTGCGGCCAGCCAGCGACAGCGTGACCGAGGCTCGCGCCGCCAGTTTTCCGGCCAGTTGCCGGGCTTCGGTGGTGCCGCCGAGGATCAGAATGCGGTGGGTCATCATGCCTGCTAGGGGTCAATCGAGCGCCGCCTGGCTCACAATCGTCGGCATCGGCGAGGACGGTTTAGCGGGTCTCGGCGACGAGGCCAAGCAGCGGATTGCCCAGGCGGAGATCATCTTGGGCGGCAAGCGGCACCTGGCGCTGGTCGCCTCCTTCGCCAAGGGTGAGGCTCGCACCTGGCCGGTTCCGTTCGATGCTGAGATGCGAGACGTACTCGCCCTTGTAGGCAGGAACGTCTGCGTGCTCGCTTCCGGCGATCCGTTCTTCCACGGCGTCGGCGCCACCCTCGCCCGCAAGGTCAAGCCGCAGGAGATGCATGTCATCCCCGCACCGTCGGCCGTTTCGCTGGCGGCCGCGCGCCTTGGCTGGGCGCTGCAGGACATCGAGACCGTCTCGCTGCACGGCCGGCCGCTCGATCTGATCCGGCCGCTGCTGCAGCCAGGCGCGCGCATTTTGGCACTGACGTCGGATAGCGATGCGCCGGCGGCAATAGCGCGCCTGCTCACCGAACTCGACTTCGGCGCCTCACGACTGACGATCCTGGAGGCGTTGGGAGGGCCAAGCGAGAGCCAGCGCTCGACCCGCGCCGATGCCTTCGATCTCGAAAACATCCATCCGCTCAACGTGTTGGCGGTCGAAATTGACTCGGGTCCGGATGCGCGCGTCCTGCCGCTCACATCAGGCCTTGCCGATCATCTGTTCGACCATGACGGCCAGATCACCAAACGCGAGATCCGCGCCGTCACCCTGTCGGCGCTGGCGCCGCGGCGCGGCGAATTGCTGTGGGACATCGGCGCCGGCTCCGGTTCTATCGGCATCGAATGGATGCTGGCCCATCCTTCGATGCGCACCATAGCCATCGAGGCCGATCCGATCCGCGCCGCCCGCATTGGCCGCAACGCGGCCGCCTGCGGCGTTCCCGGCCTTGTCGTGGTGGAAGGCAGCGCCCCCAAGGCGCTTGCCAGGCTGGATACGCCGGACGCGATCTTCATCGGCGGCGGCGGCAGCGATGCCGGTGTCTTGAACGCTGCCATCAAAGCGCTGCGCACTGGCGGCCGTCTTGTGGCCAATGCGGTGACGCTGGAGATGGAAGCCTTGCTTCTCGCCCGCCATGTCTCGCTTGGCGGCGATCTCACCCGCATCGCCATCTCTCGCGCGTCGCCGGTCGGCGCGATGCAGGCATGGCGGCCAGCCATGCCAGTCACGCATTGGAGCTGGGTGAAGCCATGATGGTCGCGGGTATTGGCAGCCGAAAGGGCGTGAGCGTCGAAGACGTGCTTGCCGCGATCGAAACCGCCCTCGAAGCCTACGGGCTGGCGATGACGGCCCTTTCGGCACTGGCGACTGCCGAGTTCAAGAAGAATGAAGAAGCGATCGCCGCCGCTAGCCGCGCGCTAAACCTTCCGGTCATCATCGTCGACGACGCGACACTTCAGGCCGCCTCGTCGGACACGCTCAGCCATTCCGAGCTCTCGCAAGAACTCGCCGGCACACCATCGGTTTCCGAAGCGTCCGCCCTTGCCGTCGCCGGCAAAGGCGCCAGACTGCTCGGGCCCCGCACGGTGCTCGGCCCGGTCACCTGCGCCATCGCCATCAGCGGAGATGCGCCATGACCGTCCACTTCATCGGCGCCGGTCCCGGTGCCGCCGATCTCATCACGCTGCGCGGCGCTCGGTTGCTGGCGAGCTGCCCGGTCTGCCTGCATGCTGGCTCGATCGTCGCGCCCGAATTGCTGCAGCACTGCGCGCCGGGGACAGAACTGATCGACACCGCGCCGATGTCGCTCGACGAGATCGAGGCCGAGTATGTCGCGGCCCATAAGGCCGGCCATGATGTCGCCCGTCTCCATTCCGGCGACCTGTCGGTGTGGAGCGCTGTTGCCGAGCAGATCCGCCGGCTGGAAAAGCACGGCATCCCTTATACGCTGACGCCCGGCGTCCCCTCTTTCGCCGCTGCCGCCGCCGCATTGCGCCGCGAGCTGACCATTCCCGAGGTCGCGCAAAGCCTGGTGCTGACCCGCATTTCCGGACGCGCCTCGAAAATGCCGCCCGGCGAAACGCTGGCCGGCTTCGGCCGCACCGGCGCCACGCTTGCCATTCATCTGGCCATCCACGCCATCGACCGCGTCGTCGCCGAACTGACCCCGCATTATGGCGGCGATTGCCCGGTGGCGATCGTCTTCCGCGCCTCCTGGCCGGACGAACGCGTGCTGACCGGCACTCTGGCGACCATCGAAGCGCAGCTCGCTGCCGACCCGATGGAGCGCACGGCGATCATCTTCGTAGGCCGCTCGTTGGCAGCGGAAGGTTTTGGCGAGAGTTCATTGTACGACGCCCACTATCAGCGGCGTTTTCGCGGGCGGGACGGATTGTGAACGGCAGCACCAAAAACAACGGCGAAAACGCCACGCTCGAAAAAGCCTTGTCCCGGCTGAATTTCAAGCCGCTCCGGCTTGAACCGGGCCATGTCTGGCTGGCCGGCGCCGGCCCCGGCGACCCCGGCTGCCTGACCCTGGAAGTGCTGGCGGCTTTGGCCGAGGCGGATGCATTGGTCTACGACGCGCTGGTCTCATCGGATGTCGTCGCCGTTGCCGAAAATGCCGAGCTTTTCTTTGCCGGCAAGCGCGGCGGCAAACCGTCGATGAAACAGGACGACATCACCGCGCTTTTGGTGCGACTGGCGCGCGACGGCCGCCGCGTCGTCAGGCTGAAGGGCGGCGATCCTTATATTTTTGGCCGTGGCGGCGAAGAAGCTCTGGCGCTGGCGCGTGAAAACATCCCGTTCCGCGTGCTGCCAGGCCTGACCTCGGGCCTCAGCGCTCTGGCCGCGACCGGCATTCCGGCCACCATGCGCGGCATCAACAAGGCGCTGATCCTGGCGACCGGCCACGCCGCTGGCACCGATGACGATCTCGATTGGGCGGCGATCGCCCGCACCGGCCAGCCTGTCGTCGTCTATATGGGCATGGCCAACCTGCCTTTGATCGCGGCGGCACTGCTCGACGGCGGGCTGGCGCCTTCGACACCGGCGGCAGTGATCGTCGCCGCGACGACGCCGCAGGAACGAACCGTCGTCGCAACGCTCGCCACCATTGCCGAGAAAGCCGCAGCCGCCGGTCTCGCCTCGCCGGCGCTGATCGTCGTTGGCGGCATCGTCGCCATGCGCGCGGCCCTTGCGGGGCAAGCATGACGGCCCGCGCCATCATCATCGGCGCGCCGCGCTCCGGCTCCGGCAAGACCAGTGTCACCATCGGCATTTTACGCGCGCTCACCCGGCGCGGGTTGAAAGTGCGCGGCGCCAAATCCGGCCCCGACTATATCGACCCTGGCTTCCACACCGCCGCCACGGGACTGTCCGGCGTCAATCTGGACAGCTGGGCGATGCCGCCATCGCTGCTCAACGCACTCGCCGCGCAAGCCGCCGACGACACCGATTTCGTCATCCTCGAAAGCGCCATGGGCCTCTTCGACGGCATTCCGGCCTCGCCGGGGCGCACTGGGTCGGCGGCCGACCTGGCGCGGCTCTATGGCCTGCCGGTGCTGCTGGTGCTCGACGTCTCCGGCCAGTCGACCACCGCGGCCGCCGTCGCCAAGGGTTTTGCCACCTATGATCCGGACGTGCGCATGGCGGGCGTCGTGCTCAACCGGCTGGGCAGCGAGCGGCACCGGCGGCTGTCGGGCGACGCCATCGAGGCGATCGGCCTGCCGGTCGTCGGCGCCATCCTGCGCGATCCCTCGCTGAACCTGCCGGAGCGCCACCTCGGCCTCGTCCAGGCCGGCGAATATGACGACCTGATGGCGCATCTCGACCGGCTGGCCGACATGGCGGAAAAGTCGCTCGACCTCGACGCCATCATGGCCCTGGCGACACCCTTCACCCCGGCGCCCGGCAGCTTCGACGACGCGCTGGCGCCGCCCGGCCAGCGCATCGCGTTGGCCGAGGATGCCGCCTTCACCTTCCTCTATCCACATGTCGCCGCCTACTGGCGCAAGGCGGGTGCGGAAATCGTCCCGTTCTCGCCGCTTGCCGATGAAGCGCCCGACGAGGCTTGCGATGTCTGCTGGCTGCCCGGCGGCTATCCCGAGCTACACGCCGGCAAGCTCGCCGCCGCCGCGAATTTCCGCGCCGGGATGGCGCGTTTTGCAGCAACAAAGCCCATCCATGGCGAGTGCGGTGGCTTCATGGTGCTGGGCGAAGCGCTGGAGGACGCATCGGGCGAAACGCATGCGATGCTCGGCCTGCTCGGCCATGCCACCAGCTTCGCCAGGCGCAAGATGAATCTCGGCTACCGCGAGGCGCGGTTGCGCGCCGACTGCCCGCTGGGCTCACAAGGCGCGCTGATCCGCGGCCACGAATTCCACTATGCGCAGATGACGGCGACAGGCAATGACGAGCCGTTGGCCGACCTCGCCGACGGCCAGGGCAATCCGATCGGCGCCTCGGGCTATCGGCGCGGCCATGTCAGCGGCACCTTCTTCCACGCGATTGCGAGGGGCTAGAGCATGAAGTTCAAGAATCTGGCCCTTTCACCGCGGCAGGTCGTCGACGACATCGCGCTTTGCCTGGTCTTCTTCACAAGGCTGCCGCTGCCCGTTTTCGATTTTCGCGGCCGCAGCCTTGCCGCCGCGATCTGGGCAGCCCCCATTGCCGGACTTGTCGTCGGCCTGATCGGCGCCATCGTCTTCGCCACGGCGGAACGGTTTGGGCTGGCCATGGGGCCGGCGGCCGCACTTGCGCTTGTGGCAACCGTGCTCACCACCGGCTGCCTGCATGAGGACGGGCTATCCGACGTCGCCGACGGCTTTGGCGGCGGCAAATCACGCGGCCGCAAACTCGAGATCATGCGCGACAGCCGCATCGGCGCCTATGGTGCGGCGGCGCTGGGCCTGTCGCTGCTGATCCGCTGGAGCGCGCTGTCGGAACTCGTCGACCCTACACAGGCCCTGTTCGCCCTCCTGGCCGCGCACGCGGCCTCGCGCGGCCTGATCGGCGCCTTCATGCACCTCTTGCCCCCAGCGCGGGTCGACGGCCTCTCGGCCGACGCCGGCACCGTCTCGCAGGAAACCGCCATGGCCGGCGCCGTGCTCGGCGCGATCCTGCTGCTGCTGCTCGGGCTGGGCGGCGCCGTTTTCGCGCTCATCCTGCTTGGCCTGCTGTTTGCCGCCTTCCGTGTCCTTTGCCTCAATCAGATCGGCGGCCAGACCGGCGACACGATCGGCGCCTTGCAGCAGGCAAGCGAGATCGCGGTGCTGCTCGTCGCTTCCGTAGCGCTTTCCTGATCCCTTGGCCTGATCCCTTGGCCTGATTCCTTTTCGGAGACTTTGCCCCCATGCCCTTCAAATCGCTTAGTGAATTGCGCGCCGCCTGCCTCGACCTGCCGGCCGGCAGCGATGCCGCGGCCAATGCGGTCGTCCGCCGCCAGGACACGCTGACCAAGCCGCAAGGCAGCCTTGGTCGGCTGGAGACGATCGCCGCCTGGCTGGCGCGCTGGCAGGGCCGCGACATGCCGAAACTCGACCGCGTAAAAGTCTTCGTCTTCGCCGGCAACCACGGCGTCACCGCGCAAGGCGTGTCGGCCTATCCCTCGGAAGTCACCGTGCAGATGGTGGCGAACTTCGCCGGCGGCGGTGCCGCCATCAACCAGCTTGCCCGCATGGCCGGCGCCGAACTCGACGTCATCCCGCTCGATCTCGACCATCCGACCGGCGACTTCACGCAAGGGCCAGCGATGGATGAGAAAGCTTTTCTCGCCGCCGTCTCGGCCGGCTACGACGCGGTGACGAAAGACATCGACCTGATCTGCTTCGGCGAAATGGGCATCGGCAACACGACGCCGGCGGCTGCCATCTCAGCAGCCCTGTTCGGCGGCGGTGCGGAAAAATGGACCGGACGCGGTACCGGTGTCGATGACGCCGGGCTGAAGCGCAAGGTGGTCGCCATCGAAGCCGGCCTGAAGCGCCACGCTGCCGCCTTCGCCGATCCGCTGACTATCGCCGCAGCACTCGGCGGCCGCGAACTCGCTGCCATCTTCGGCGCGACGCTGGCCGCCCGGCATCTCGGCATACCCGTGCTGCTCGACGGCTTCGTCTGCACCGCCGCCGCAGCCCCGTTGGCAAAGCTGCACCCGGCCGGGCTTGCCCACACAATCGCCGCACACGTCTCGGCCGAATCCGGCCACCGTGGCCTGCTGGAAGCGCTCGGCCTGCCGCCGCTGCTCGATCTCGGCATGCGGCTCGGCGAAGGCTCCGGCGCGTGTCTGGCCGTCAACATCGTGCGCTCGGCGCTGGAGTGCCATGCCCGCATGGCAAGTTTTGCAGAAGCGGGTGTTTCGGAGAAGTAGGTATCCAACCCCCGTATCGACCGACAAAGAAGCCGTTGTCACGACAAAGGAAGCATCTTCCGGCATCGGCGATTCTCAACCGGGGAAAAGAGCATTGCTTTTCGATTCGGCCGGTTTCTGAGCCGCATTTTTCAACGCGGCTGAATCGCCACGAGATCCGGATAGCGGTTGAAGAATCACGGCCAGACGCATGCCCGAGACGCGCCAAACGCGTCTCGCTTTCAGGGTCTTTCCACCAACTCTTCTAGGAATTTGGTGGGTGCGCACAGGATTGAACTGTGGACCCGCTGATTAAGAGTCAGCTGCTCTACCAACTGAGCTACGCACCCACTCGGCCGGCAAAAACCGGCGTTGGCGGGCATATAGCCGCCACCACCGGTCCTGTCCAGCCCTGCCGGAATCATTTCCCGACAAATCGACCGAGCATGCGTTCGATCAGACGAACAGCTTGCCCTCCGCCACCTTGACCGCATTGCCGCCGATGCGCGCCGAGGCCAGTTTTCCGCCTTGCACGGTCAGTTCGAGGCGGATGCGCGATGGCCGGCCCATCTCCAGCCCCTGCTCGATCCACAGCTGCGAAATGCCGTCGGTCGGCGCGTCGAAATGCATGATGGCGCCGGCAAAGGCGGCAGCCGCCGAGCCGGTCGCCGGATCCTCGTAGGAAGGCGTGCCAGGCACGATCATGCGCACATGGAAGGCGCTTTCGTGGTTCACCGTTTCGCGGCAATAGACATAGGGGCTGGCAAAGGCCCATTCGCTCTTGCGCGGCGCCAGTTCCGACCAGGCCTGGTTGTCCAGCCGGATTCGGCCCGCCGCCTCGAGATTGGCAACCGGAATGGTGACGTAGGGCACGCCGGCCGACCAGAACGCGACGCGGTGATTCTCGAAGCCGATTTCATGCGGCGTCAACCCAAGGGCGGCGCCGATCGCCTCCGGATCGGCCTCGAGCTTCAGCGGTTCCGGCAGCTTCGCCAGGTCGAACTCGGCGAAGGTGTTGCCGTCGTGCTTGCTGACGGCGCAACGCACCGGGCCGATGTTTTCCTCCAGCACGAAGATGCCGGCGCCGCCCTCTTCCGCCAGTTCGGCCAGCGCGATCGCGGCGCCCACGGTCGGGTGGCCGGCGAATGGCATTTCATAGTCGGGGGTGAAGATGCGAATGCGGTTTCTGTGCTTGGGATTGTCCGGCGGCAGCACGAAAACCGACTCGGACAGGTTGAATTCGCGCGCGATGGCCTGCATCGCCGCCGTGTCCAATCCCTCGCTGTCCAGCACGACGGCCAAAGGATTGCCGGCCAGTCGCTCGGTCGTAAACACATCGTAAAGCAAGTAATTCCGAGTTTTCATTCCTGCCTCAATCCCAACATGGGCGAAATTTAATTTGATATTTGAACCAGTAAGCCTGATCTGTGCACAGATAGGGACATTGCGCATTATAGGGGTCCAGCGTGGACCAGATTGTCAATCTGCCAAACACGGAATCGGATTCCGCCATCGAGACGGCGCTTGGGCTCGACCAGACGGGGCGGCGCAAGTCGCGTCGGCGCGGCTGGCTCTATGCGCTGCTGGCGCTGATCGTGCTCGCCGCCGCGCTCGGCGTCTATCAGTGGTATGCCGGCTCGCCGGCCAGGATCGATTACACCACCGTGCCTGCCGCCAAGGCTGATCTCACCGTCGCGGTATCGGCGACCGGCACGCTGCAGCCGCTCACCCAGGTCGACATTTCAAGCGAACTGTCCGGCATCATCCGCTCGGTCTCGGCCGAGGAGAACCAGCAGGTCAAGAAGGGTGACGTGCTGGCGACACTCGACACGGTGAAACTCGAGGTCCAGATCGAGCGCGCCGAAGCTTCGGCCAAGGCCGCCGCCGCCAATGTCGAGGACGCCACGGTTACGCTGACCGAAAACGAGAAGGCGCTGGTGCGCGCCGCCGAACTGACCAGGCGTGGCATGGCGACCGACCAGTCGCTTGAAGCAGCAACCGCCACGCGCGACCGTTCCAAGGCAGCGCTCGACAGTGCGCAGGCCAACCTCGCCATCGCCCAGGCCGACCTCAAGGCGCAGCAGACCGACCTTGCCAAGAGCACCATCTATGCGCCGATCGACGGCATCGTGCTGACGCGCTCGGTCGATCCCGGCCAGACGGTCGCCTCCTCCCTGCAGGCGCCGGTGCTGTTCATCATCGCCGCCGATCTCAGGAACATGGAACTGGTGGCGGCGGTCGACGAAGCCGACATCGGCGCGGTCAAATCCGGCCAGCATGCCCGCTTCACCGTCGATGCCTTCCCCGAGCGGCCGTTCGACGCCGAGATCCGCGACATCTCCTATGCCTCGGTCACCACCGACGGCGTCGTCACCTACAATGCGCGGCTCGAGGTCGACAACAACGAGCTGTTGCTGCGGCCCGGCATGACCGCAACCGTTTCGGTCGTCACCAAACAGGCCAAGGGCGTGCTCACCGTGCCGGCCACCGCCTTCCGCTATCGTCCGGCGCAGCAGGCCGCCCGCGGCTGGAGCCTGAGCGACCTGTTCACCGGCCGCATGGGGCGCCCCGGCGGCAACCGCCAGCGCCAGGCCGCCACAGTGCCCACCGACGGCTCGCGCACGCTCTACGTGCTGGAGAACGGGCGTCCGCACCCGGTCAACGTCAAGATCGGCTCGACCGACGGCGAACTGACCGAGATCATTTCGGGCCTGGACGAAGGCGCTCAAATCATCACCGCGTCGCAGCAGCGGAGCTGATGCCGTGGCTGCGGGCGCGACCCTCATCACCTTCGACAAGGTCTGGAAGAGCTACGGCCAGGGCGAGGCCAAGGTGCATGCGCTGGCCGGCGTCGATCTTGCCATCCGGCGTGGCGAATTCGTCGCCATCATGGGTCCGTCCGGCTCCGGCAAGTCGACGGCGATGAACATCATCGGCTGCCTCGACACGCCGACGGCCGGAACCTATTCCTTCATGGGCATCGACGCCGGCCGCCTCGACCGCAACCGCCGTGCCATGCTGCGCAACCTCTATGTCGGCTTCGTCTTCCAGGGCTACAACCTGCTGGCCCGCACCACGGCGGCCGAAAATGTCGAACTGCCGCTGATCTATCGCGGCGTCGCCGCCCGCGAGCGCCGCGACCTGGCCATGCAGGCCTTGGCGCAGGTCGGCCTTGTCGGCCGCGAGCACCACACGCCGGCCGAACTGTCCGGCGGCCAGCAGCAGCGCGTGGCGATCGCGCGCGCCATCGTCACGCGCCCGACACTGCTCGTCGCCGACGAGCCGACCGGCAATCTCGACACCGCCCGCACGCACGAGATCATGGAGCTGCTGACCCGGCTCAACACCGGGCTTGGCCTGACCGTCGCCATGGTTACGCATGAGGCCGACGTCGCCGATTATGCCGAACGAACCATCCGCTTCCTCGACGGTCATGTCGCCTCCGACACAATGAAGCTGGAGACGGCATAACCATGATCTGGGAAACCGTCCGCCTCTCGCTGCGCTCGATCCGCCGCAACGTGCTGCGCTCGTTCCTGACCTTGCTCGGCATCGTCATCGGTGTTGCCGCCGTCATTGCCATGCTTACCATCGGCTCGGGTACCACAGCAAAGGTCAAGGCCGACATCTCCAAGCTCGGCAGCAATCTACTGGTGGTCCGCTCCGGCCGTCCGGCCGGCCCCGGCGGACCGGGCGGGCTCGACCAGGTGGTGCGTCCGCTCGCGGAAAAGGACCTTGCGGCACTTGTGGCGCATCTCAGCGGCGCGCGCGCGATTTCACCGGCCTCGCAAAAGCAGGTCCGCGTCATCTTCGGCACCGAGAGCCTGACCTCGGGCGTCACCGGCACCGACAGCGCCTATCTCGATGCGCGCGACTGGAAGCTGGTGTCGGGCCGCCCGTTCAGCGATTCCGAAACCCGCTCGGGCACCGGCGTGTGCCTGATCGGCGAGACCGTGCGCCAGCAATTCTTCGGCGCCGGCGATCCCGAAGGCGAGATCATCCGCGTCAACCGCACCTCCTGCAAGATCATCGGCCTGCTCGAGCCCAAGGGCTATACCGGCTTCGGCCAGGACCAGGACAATGTCGTGCTGATGCCGTTGCACGCCTACCAGCGCCGCATCGCCGGCAACCGCGACATCGACAACATCTACATCGCCGCCGACGACCGCACACCGACCAGCGAATTGCAGCCGCGCGTCGAGGATATTTTGCGTGATGCGCGCCGCATCACGCCGGACCGCGAGAGCGATTTCGCCATCCGCGACATGACCCAGATCGCCGACGCCATGGCCAGCGCCACAACCACCATGACCGGCATGCTGGGCGCCGTCGCCGGCGTCAGCCTGCTGGTCGGCGGCATCGGCATCATGAACATCATGCTGGTGTCGGTCACCGAGCGCACCCGGGAGATCGGCATCAGGCTGGCCATCGGCGCGCATGAGAAGCACATCCTGATCCAGTTCCTGGTCGAGGCGACGGTGCTGTCGCTGCTCGGGGGCATCATCGGCATCCTGATCGGCCTGGCATTGGCCGGCCTCGCCGCGGTGACGCTGACCATCCCGTTTGCGCCGAGCCCGGCGGTGATCCTGCTCGCCGTCGGCTTTTCCGCCCTGATCGGCATGGTCTTCGGCTTCTTCCCGGCATTGCGCGGCGCCAGGCTCGATCCGATCGACGCGCTAAGGCACGAATAGGGCAACCCGGCCAGAACGCGGCCGGCGCTCCGACCCGGTTTTGCACAGTCTTCGACGTTTCCACCCGGCCCGCCACTGTCCCCACACTGTTCGCGATGCTAGGGCAATTGACCTTGGGTGGAGGAATAGCGGGATGAGCAAGAAGGCGCGATTGATCCTGGCGATGGTCATCATCGAGGCGGCTCTTGCAGGCATCTGGTGGTATCTCGCCCGCTACGGCATGGCCAATCCCGACCGCGTCACATCGGATTTCCAGGCAGTCGTCGGCCAGACGATGGGAATGGCGATTGGCGGCTTGCTGGGCATCGGCTTCATCCTGTTCCTCGTCGCTGCCCACAACGATCGCAAGGCGGCACAGGACAAAACGCGCCCTTAATCCATGTTTGCGAAATGCCACTCGATCAGCGGCTTCATGTGCGGCGAGAGCCCATCCGGCAGGTCGGCCGCATGGCGGATGATCACCGGCCCCTGGATCTCCGGCTCGGTCTCGGTGGCGACGAAGGCTGAGATGCGCCTGGCGATCTCGTCTGCGGGCGCCGTCTCGTGATAGCGGCGGAAGATCACCGTGCCGCTGCTGGTCGACATGGCGTGGTATCGCTTGCCGCGTTCAGCACCTGACAGGTCGAGCCCAGTTTCCTCGCGCACCTCACGCATCATGTTGAAATCGACATCGACCAGCCCATCGCGAAAATCGATCGGCTCGAACGAGCCGGCAGCGAAATAGACGCGGCCGGCATTGACTGTGTGCGGCCCCATGCGGATCGCCACCAGCGCATTGTCGCCGGCCACCAGCATGGCATGGGCATAGGCATGCTCGGCGCCCGAATTCTCGCGCCGCTTCCGCCACAGCATGAACGTCGAGTAATTGACCGCATGGCAGCGGCCGACGAGACGGCTGTCGCGGTAGGCAAGTTGCGACAGCAGCACCACCATGCCGTCGAACAGCGCCGGATTGGCGGCGATTTCGTGCTGCCAGTTCTCGGCGATCGCCTCTGCATTGTCCCTTGCGAAAGGGTGCGGACCGGGATCGAGCCGGACGTCGATGTCGTCGACCGGCAGGATGACGTTGCGCGGCAGGTCGAAACTCATACCGTATCAGGCCCCAATACTGCTTACCGGACAATGTCCAGCGTGATCGCCACCGGGCAATGATCCGATGCCTTCGGCCGGTCCCAGCCGGCGCGCGGAAACCGCTCGACCTCCTGGCCGGGCGGAAAAATGGTGCGCCAGGGCTGGCCGTTGCGGATAATGTCGGGAACGGCCGTTGCGTTGCTGGCGGCGAGCCCCTTCGACAACAGAATGTAGTCGAGTTGGCACAGATGCCGCTCTTCGGGTCCTCGCGTGTGGTAGAAACTCCAGCGGTTCATCTCCGGCCGCCGCTCGACGACATTTTCGCAAAAGCCGCCTGCCGTCAGCACGTTGATGCAGGACAGGGCTTCGTCGACCACCTCGAAGCGATAACCGTCGATCGCATCGCCTGCTACCTTCACGCGCTGGCGATAGTCATTCATGTCGCCGCAGATCGCCCAGCGTTTGTCGGCGGCCCCACTTTTGTCAGCGGTGTCCCCACCGAAGCGCTCCTCGATGATGCGGCGCACGGCCTGCGCCTCCGCGATGCGCACCGGCATCGTCGCCTCGCGCCCGTCGAGTCCGTTGCGCGGCGAGCCCATCGACTTGAAATGCACGAGATAGAGCGTCAGCGGCACGCCGCCCACGGTGACGTCGATCTCCAGGCAGTCGCGCCGGAAAATGCGCTCATTGGCCTGATTGCCCAGTACCTCGAGTTCCGGCGTGTGCAGCCCGAACTGCTCGTAGGTGACGTAGGCGTGGCTGGTCATGCGCACGAATTCGATCGGCTGGCCCTGCGCGGTCTCGTTGCGCATCATCACGGCAACGTCGATACCGCGCGAATCATTGCCCGATGTGGTGTATTTCTGCCGGTAGCCCTGCCCCACCATCTTGAACAAATAGCCGTATTCGAAGGCCTTCAGCGCTTCGATGTTGTCGACCTCCTGCATGCAGATGATGTCGGCCCGGGTGGCAGCGATTGCCAGCGCCGTCAGTTGGCGCGTGTCGTCGGACTGGGCGATGGCGCGGGCCTGCTCCAGGATCCTGTATTCCGCCTCGCTCTGGATATCGAACAGCGCCAGCGTTCGATCCTCGTTGAGCTGGTTGCGATAGCCGGAAAAATCGAACCTGTTCATCAGGTTCTCGACATTGAAGGTGGCAAGGCGCAGCGACATGCCATGACCTTTGCCCGCAAGTGCTTCGGAAAACAAGCGCGCAAAACCACCATCTGAGATCGATTGGTCCTGGGCGCGTTCGCGTCATGGTTGACGGAACCTTTCCGTTCATCCGCCGTTCAGATGCAAACATCCATTGTTGCCCATTCCTCGGGTGGGCGTGGGGCCTGTAACTCTTGGAGAGTGCAATGAGTTCGCTCTTTTCTTCCACGGTCAAATCGGGGCTGATAGCCCTCGGTATCCTGTCCGGCGTCACGGCACCGTCCGCCGCCGGACCGATCATGCAGCCGGATCTGTCGATACCAACCAGCACGGCGGCGCCGAATGTCACGCCGGTTCGCGACAGTTGGGCCGGCGGCAACAACCGTCAGTTCAACAACGACGATTGGAGATGGCGCCGGTCGGGCAATTGGGACGGCGGCCGTCGACACTGGCAGGGCGGCGGCGGTAACTGGAATGGTGGAGACAACTGGCGTTGGCGCCATGGTCGCCATCACTATCGCGGCGGCCGTTACTACGATGATGGCGCGAGTGCCGCGATCCTGGGCCTTGGCCTGGGGCTTGGCCTCGGCAGCATGTACAACAATTACGACTACTATGACCGGCCGGCGCCGCGCCGCTACTACCGCGCGGGACGGCTTTCGAGCGCCCATGTCCAATGGTGCTACAACCGCTACCGGTCGTACCGGGCCTACGACAACACCTTCCAGCCCTACAACGGCCCGCGCCAGCAGTGCTACTCACCCTATTGAGCTGACCTGTAGCTGAGCCGACCGACAGAATGAAAAAACGGCGCCACTTGGCGCCGTTTTTTGTTCATGGAAGCCGCTGTTTTCGAGCGCTTGTGGATTTCGCTCAGTTCTTGGCCTTGTCGACCAGCTTGTTCTTGGAAATCCAGGGCATCATCGCGCGCAGCTTGGCGCCGACTTCCTCGATCTGGTGGCTGTCATTGTTGCGGCGGATGCCTTTGAAGCGGGACATGCCGGCGCGATATTCCTGCATCCACTCCGAGGTGAATTTTCCCGTCTGGATGTCCTTCAGCACGCGCTTCATCTCGGCCTTGGTCTCGGCGGTGATGATGCGCGGACCCGAGACATATTCGCCCCATTCGGCAGTGTTCGAGATCGAGTAGTTCATGTTGGCGATGCCGCCTTCATAGATCAGGTCGACGATCAGCTTGACCTCGTGCAGGCACTCGAAATAGGCCATCTCAGGCGCGTAGCCGGCTTCCACCAGCGTCTCGAAACCGGCCCGGATCAACTCGACCAGACCGCCGCACAGCACGACCTGCTCGCCGAACAGGTCGGTCTCGCATTCCTCGCGGAAATTGGTCTCGATGATGCCCGAACGGCCGCCGCCGACGCCGCAGGCGTAGGACAGCGCCAGGTCGAGCGCATTGCCCGAAGCGTCCTGGTTGACGGCGACCAGGCACGGCACGCCGCCGCCCTTCTGGTATTCGCCGCGCACCGTGTGGCCGGGACCCTTCGGCGCGATCATGACGACGTCGACCGTCGACTTCGGCTCGATCAGGCCGAAATGCACGTTGAGGCCGTGCGCGAAGGCGATTGCGGCACCGTCGCGGATGTTCGGCGCGATCTCGTTTCTGTAGATGTCGGCCTGCAGTTCGTCCGGCGTTGCCATCATCATCAGGTCGGCCCATTTGGCGGCGTCCGCCACGCTCATCACCTTGAGCCCGTCGGCCTCGACCTTGTTGGCGGTCGCCGAGCCGGCCTTGAGGCCGATGGCGATCTCCTTGGCGCCGGAATCCTTGAGGTTGAGCGCATGCGCCCTGCCTTGGCTGCCATAGCCGATGATGGCGACCTTCTTGCCCTTGATCAGATTGAGATCGGCATCACGATCGTAATAGACGCGCATTTTGTCTTCCTTCCCGTTTTTACAAATCAGAGGGCCTTGCGGCCGGTTGTTGCTCCATGAAGAGCGAGAAACTGCTGCGTCGCGCGCGCGGCATCGCCGCCGATCGCCGCCTCAGTCAATTCCAGCCGGTCGCCAAGCAGCAGACGGATCTGCACGTCGCGGGCGACCAGCCCGAAAAAGGTGCGGAACGCCGTCTCGGCATCCGCGAAATCCAAAAGACCGGTCCGTCGGCCGGCCTCAAGCACCGGCTTCAACCGTTTGGCCAATGCGAAGCGGCCGTTCTCAAGCACGACGGCGCCGAGATTGTCCTTACCCGAGCCCGCATGGCTGACCGCCACCCGGTTGAGGGCGATCGACGTGTCGCTGGAGATCACCTTAAGCCAGTCCGAGGCAAAGCGTTCGAGGCTTGCGGTCAGCGAGGCAAGATCGAGCCCCTTGCCGTCAACCGGCGCCACCCGCACTTTCGAGGCCTGCCACTGCACCGTCGCCGTCAGCAGCCCGTCACGGTCGCCGAACCATTTGTAGAGCGTTTCCTTGGAGCAGCTAGCGCGGCGCGCCACGGCGTTCATGGTCAGATGATCGCCCTCCTCGACCAGCAGCCGCAACGCCGCGTCGAGGACGGCCTTCTGCCGTTCTGTCAGCGCTTCGCTGGTGTCGATGTCGGGCAAGATGTGCAACACGCTCTTCTCTCGAAAGGCAGGCCGCCGATCACTCGGCAATCCGTACCGTACGTTACGGTTCGGCATATTGCGCATTCCAAGGCCGCACGCAAGAGGACGAGAGCAAAATATCTGCAAGTGGATGAGCGTTGCCGCGCGCGACAGCCTCGCCTAGTCGCCGGCTGGCGGTTGACGCAGCCGTCCAAGCAATGCCGAGACCATGGTCAGCTCATCCGCCGACAATTTGGCGCCTACCAGTTCCGCAATCGAGCGTCCGTAGACAGCCCACATCTGGCGGCGTATCTCTCGCCCGCTGGCGGTGATGCGGATGGTCTGGCCACGGCCGTCATCGGCCACCGGCAGCTTCTCCACCAGTCCGTCGGCCTCTAGGCGGGCCAGAAGCCGAGAGATGTTGTATTGCGCGAACAGCGTGCGCTCGATGAGCTGGAACGGCCGCAGCCCGCCCTCACCCGCCTCGGCGAGCTCATGCAGCACGTCGTACCAGGCAAGCGGCGGCAGGCCGGCGGCCTTCAACGCCTCCTCGGCGCTTTCCATCAGCTGGCGCGAAACGCGCATCAGGCGAGCCCAGGCCTTGATGGCTTCGGGCGAAGGCGTGGCTTTCTCGGTCATGGCGCATTCCTAGACGATAGATGCAATTGCATCAAGCTTGACGGTCGATGCATGTGCATCTATATAGATGCAATTGCATTAACCCTGGAAAGCCGATCCGATGAAACACGAAACCTGCACACGCGCCGACAAGCTCATTCTCGTCAGCCATCACCTTTGCCCCTATGTGCAGCGCGCCGCGATTTCGCTGGCCGAAAAGGGCGTGCCGTTCGAGCGCGTCGATATCGACCTCGCCAACAAACCGGACTGGTTCAAGGCGATCTCGCCGCTCGGCAAGGTGCCGCTGCTGCGGGTACAGCGAAATGGTGAGGAAACGGCGATCTTCGAATCGGCCGTCATCCTCGAATTCCTCGAAGAGACGCAGGCCAACCCCCTCCACCCTGTCGATCCCTATGCCCGCGCCCGTCATCGCGCCTGGATCGAGTTCGGTTCGGCAACCCTCAACGCCATCGGCCGGTTCTATTCAGCCTCGACCGAGGCTGGCTTCCTTGCCGAATCCAGCGCGCTGTCCGCCATGTTCGATCGCCTCGAAGCCGAGCTGGCGGACGAGCCCGGCGGACCCTGGTTCGCCAGCAAGCACTTTTCGCTGGTCGACGCCGTTTACGGTCCGGTCTTCCGCTATCTCGATGTCTTCGACCGCATCGGTGATTTCGGCATTCTGGACGGCAAACCGCTCGTCCGAGCCTGGCGCAAGGCGTTGAGTGAACGCCCGTCGATCAGGCAAGCCGTGGCGCCGGACTATCCGCAGCGCCTGCATGCTTTCCTGCAAGCGAAGGGATCGCACCTTTCAGGCCTCATCCGGAAAAACGATCCAGCCACCGCGCTTCGGTCAGCCCAATCCGCTTGAACGGATCGATCACCGTACCGGCCACCATCGAGGCGAGAAACTGCGGCGCCGGCGGGATTTTTGCCACCGTCGCCACCAGCCTGTCGCGGATCAAGGGCAGCGCCACCGAATCCGACTGGTAGAACGGCGTGAATGCCAGCGACAGCGCCTGGAAGATGCGGACATGCCAGCGCCGCGCCTTCGCATAGGCCTCCAGTGCTGCGTCGACACTCGTTGTCCGCACCAGCGCATGGCTGAGCGCCGCCGCGTCGAGCAGCGCCATGTTCGCCCCTTGCCCGAGTTGCGGACTGGTGGAATGCGCCGCGTCGCCGATGACGGCCAATCGCCTACCGGCCGGGAGCTTCATCGTGTGGTGGCCGTAGCGGGCCAGCGAGAGCTGGTCGAAACTGTCGATCTGGCTGGTGAACGCCTCGCTCTGTGGCCACAGCCGGACCACCCTTTCCTTCCAGGCGTTCAGGCCGCGGACGCGCACCTCATCGGCATCCGACGGCTTCAGGCTCCAGAAGAAGGCCGCCATCTTTTCAGCGCCCGGCTGCGGCCGGCCGACCGGCAGCACGCCGATCATCACGCTCGCTTTGTCGTAGCGTTGCAGCAGCGCATGCTCATCGAAACCGTCGCCGCGCCAACCAAGCGCGGCCCAGAACGCGCCATAGGTGAGTGCTCTTGGCTCGCCTGGAGCGCTCGCGCGGCGCAGTTTCGAGCGCGAACCGCTGGCGTCGATGACGAGGTCGAACGGCCCTGCCCTTCGTCGGTTGCCGCATATCAGCGTCGCCCGTTCGCCGGTCTCCAGAGCCTCGATCTCGACGCCGGTCTCGATGGCGATCGCCTCGCGCTGCGCGGCGCGGAAAAGCACGCCGAACAAGGCCGCCCGGTGCACCGCCAGCCCGAAGCGGCCACCGCGTTGCGCATCGTAGCGGACATCGAGCACCGTACGGCCCGTGGAAGCATCGGCGCCATGCAGGCGGTCGATACGGCTGCCCAGCGCGAGTATGTCGTCAAGCAGGCCAAGATCGGCCAGGACCGTCAGCCCTGTCGGCTGCAGAATCAGCCCGGAGCCGACCGGCTTCGGCTCATCGAAGCGCTCGAAGACCGTGACCCGATGCCCGGCACGCTTGAGATAGAGCGCCATGGCCAATCCCGCCGGCCCGGCGCCGGCAATTGCTATGTCGTAGGAAATGCCAATGCCCCCAAGCCGAACTGGCCGGGACAATCCTTCAGCCGCCCGACGAAATCAAGCCGCGGGTTTTAACTGCCGTTCAAGCCTGCATGGCATCAAAGCCGGAACGCGCGTCGCGCACCGCGTCATGATTGAGTTCGGCCCATAGGATCAGCTGATGCAAGGCGCCGAACATCGAGTGTCCGAGATCGGTCAGGCTGTATTCGACGCTCGGCGGCTTGGTCGGGAACACTTCGCGATGCACATAGCCGTCACGCTGCAAATCATGGAGCGTCTGCGTCAGCATGCGCTGTGAGATATCGGGCACCAGCCGCCGCAATTCGCCAAACCGATAGGGCTTTTCGGTCAGCGCCATCATCAGCAGCGAGCTCCATTTGCCGCTCACCCCCTGGATGACATCGCGGACTGGACAATTTGCAAAATTGCCGCCGCCGGAGATTGCCTTGTAGACCTCCATCTTCGATCTCAGATTGACGATCTTGCTGTCCACCGCTGGTTCCCTGCGCCTGCCTACCTCCCGAAAAACTGCCTTCTTTACGGCCCAGGGTCAATTCCTATTTTAGTGCTGGTCTCTTTTTGAGACTGCCACTCGAGCCGCCTTAGCGGCGCAATGTCAGGATCTTCCATGACCGAAACCCTTCTCGTCACCGGCGCTTCCGGCCAGCTCGGCCGCGGCGTCATCAACCATCTGCTGGACACGTTCAAGGTTCCAGCGGCACGGATCATCGCCGCCACCCGCAATCCGGAAAACCTCGCCGGCCTTGCGGCGCGAGGCGTCATCACAAGGGCGGCTGACTTCGACGACACACTATCGTTGGAGGCTGCGTTCAAGGGCGCCGACAGGGTGCTGATCATCTCGACCGGCGAGATCGACCTGCTTCACGGCAAGCGCCTGAGGCAGCACGAGAACGCGGTTGCCGCCGGGAAGAAGGCCGGTGTTTCCCACCTTCTCTACACCTCGATGCCTAATCCAGAACCGGTTTCGCCGGTGCTGTTTGCCAATGATCACTACGGCACCGAGCAGGCGATCAAGGCGAGCGGCATCCCCTACACGATCTTCCGCAACGGCTGGTACCAGGAGAACCTGTTCATGGCCCTGCCGCACGCGATCGCTTCGGGAAAATGGTACACGTCCGCCGGCGACGGCCGCATGGCGCACGGTGCGCGCGACGATATGGCGGCAGCGATCGCCGCCGGCCTCGCTGCCGCATCAAGCGAAAGCGAGACCTACACCTTGACCGGCCCGCAGGCCTACACGACGGCCGAGATTGCCGCCCTGGTAAGCGAGGTCACCGGCAAGCCGCTAGATGTCGTGCAGGTTCCGGATGAAGCCCTGACCGAGGGCGTGAAGGCGGCTGGCGTTCCCGAGGACTTTGCCCGCATCATCGTGTCATTCGACGCCAACACGCGTTCCGGCCGCATCGCCATGGTGACGGACGCGGTCGAGACGCTTTCCGGCCGAAAGTCGAAGACGCTGAAGCAGTTCCTCGAGGCAAACAAGGCCGCGCTGGCCGGTTGAAGCGGAGTGACATGGACTGTGCCGTGAAGCACAGTCCATTCGCCGATCCGCCAGGACATGTCCTAGATCGCCACCTGCGTGCCGATCTCGACCACGCGCCCGGTCGGGATTTGGAAATACTCCGTCGCGTCGGCCGCCGTGCGCGCCAGGCCGATGAACAGCCGATCCTGCCACACCGGCATGCCGGAATTGGGCGAGGCCTTGAGCGAACGCCGTGACAGGAAGAACGAGGTCGTCATGATGTCGAACTTCCAGCCNCGGAATTGGGCGAGGCCTTGAGCGAACGCCGTGACAGGAAGAACGAGGTCGTCATGATGTCGAACTTCCAGCCCTGCTTGCGGCAGATCGCCAGCGCGCGCGGGATGTTCGGCTGCTCCATGTAGCCGAAGGTCAGCGTCACCCGCATGAACAGCTCGTTGACCGTCTCCATCTTGACCCGGTCGCTGTCGGGCACCACCGGTTGCGGCGCGGTCACCACCGAAAGGATGACGTTCTGCTCGTGCAGCACCTTGTAGTGCTTCAGGCTGTGCATCAGCGCGGTTGGCGCGCTGAGTGGATCGCTCGTCAGGAACACCGCGGTGCCGGACACCAGCTGCGGCTTTTTCTTCAGGAGATTGCCGGCGAGGAAATCGAGCGGGATTTCGTTGCGGCGGGTCTTGTCGAACAGATAGCGGCTGCCGCGCACCCAGGTCCACATAGCCAGCACAATGGTGAAGGCCACCGCCAGCGAAGCCCAGCCACCCTCGAACACTTTGACGATGTTGGAGGCAAAAAAGCCGACATCGATGAAGCCGAACAGCGCCGTCATGGCGACCGCCACCCACAGCCGCCATTTCCAGATCCGGGTCATGACGACGAACAGCAGCACCGTCGTCACCAGCATGTTGCCGGTCACCGAGATGCCATAGGCGGAGGCGAGCTTGCTCGATTCGCCGAAACCGACGACCAGCAGCATCACCGCCAGCGCCAGCAACAGAGTGACGCGCGGCATGTAGATCTGGCCCGACTGCTTCTCCGAGGTGTGCAGGATTTCCAGGCGCGGCAGCATATTGAGCTGCACCGCCTGCCGGGTCAGCGAGAAGGCGCCGGAGATGACCGCCTGGCTGGCGATGACAGTCGCGGCCGTCGCCAGCACGACCATCGGGATCAGCGTCCAGCCTTCGTTCATCTCGAAGAATGGATGGCCGACGACGCCATTCTTGGCCAGCACGAAGGCGCCTTGCCCGGCATAATTGAGCAGCAGGCAGGGAAACACGATCGCCAGCCAGGCCAGCACGATCGGCTTGCGGCCGAAATGGCCGAGATCGGCATAGAGTGCTTCGGCGCCGGTGACGGCGAGGAAGATGGCGCCGATGGTCACGAAAGCGACGTCGGGCGAATTGATCAGGAAGGCGACGATGTAGTGCGGGCTCACCGCCCACAGGATTTCCGGATCGGCGATGATGTGGTTGAGACCTGAAAGGCCGATCGCCAGGAACCACACCGCCGTCACGGGACCGAAGACCAATCCCACCCCGCCCGTGC
>NZ_AYWX01000010.1 GCF_000502875.1 Mesorhizobium sp. L2C084A000
GTCCCCCGCAAACCAATCTCCACCAAGCAACAGTCCCCCAGGCACCAGCCAGCGGGCCGTTCGCATTCGGGGGACTGCCGAAGCTTCTCGGAATACGCCGGATGGTCCGAAGGCTGCCGTAAGCCGACGCAGCAGCAGACTTCTTGGCTAAGCGACATGGAGAGCGTCACGCCGCGCCCGGAATAGATGCTATCAAAGACAAGATCGTGGCTTCACGCGATAAAGACGCGGCCGGCGGGAGGGCACCACGCGAGCTCCTGGGTGCCGATACTCTAACCACACTCTCCGCGGTTCGCGGCCAAAGGCCGGAAAGGCCCTGCCTAGCCCGTACGGCACCTTGGCGGCCCGCGACCAGCTTCGTCGATCGGAGCGTATAGGTCCCCGAAGGAGGTCGTGAAATATATTTCAATATGTGAATTATATTGACAACATGCGCCGAGGCTGTAATGTCCCGATCGTCGGCTTTCGGAGGAAGGTCGGCATCATCAAATCCATACGGCAGCGCTCGCCGAGTGCCTGCGACGGTCATTGAGGATGGCTTCGGCCAAGGGAGGAAACTTGCGCAAATTTCTGAGCACGCTCGCAATCGCGGCGGCTGCATCGACCTGCTTTGGGTCGATGCAGGTACGCGCCGAAACCCCCCCGTTCAAATGCGAGCCGGGTGAAAAATACGTCATGAACGTCATGGTCTCGGGCGTCGAATACTGGTTCCCGGTCTATGAAATGTTCAAGCAGGCCGGCCAGCAGTTCGGCTGCGAGACCGCCTATACGGGTACGCCGGAATACGACGTCAACAAGCAGATCGCGACCTTCGACCAGGCGCTGGCGCAGAAGCCTGCCGGCATACTGGTACACCCGATGAATTCCGATCCGTTCATCGAGCCGATCAACCGCGCCATCGAACAGGGCACCGCAGTGGTGACCTTCGCCGCCGACTCGCCGAATTCCAAGCGCGTCTCCTACATCACCTCCGACAACAATGCCGAAGGCACCTATGCCGCCGACGCCGTTGCCAAGGCGATGGACGGCAAGGGCGAATATGCGGTGCTGGAGAATCCCGGTCAGGACAACCACGACAAGCGCGTCAACGCGTTCGTTGCCCGCATGGAAGCCAAATGGCCTGACATGAAGCTCGTCGGCCGCGCCGCTTCGAACCAGGATCCGACCAAGGCCTATCAGGCGGTTCTGAGCCTGGCGCAGGCGCATCCTGATCTTGGCGCCGTGTTCATGCCGGAGGCCAACTCGGCCATCGGCGCTGCCCAGGCCGCCAAGGAAGGCGGTGGCAAGATCCGCGTCATGCTCGCCGACGTTAATGCCAAGATCCTCGACATGATCAAGGCCGGCGAGATTTTCGGCTCGGTCAATCCAAACCAGGGTATGCAGGGCTATATGGGCTTCATGCTGTTGTGGATGGCCAAGCATCCCGGCCTGATCGACCCGATGAACGACGCCAAGCGTTCGGGTTTCAACCCGATGAGCGTGCCCTTCGTCGACAATGGCTTCTCCATCGTCTCCAAGGACAATGCGGACGACTTCTACTGGGACAAGTACCTCAAGCGTCGCGGCACCAAGGGCATCGAGGAATAGTCTCGATCCCGCTGCCCGGCCTCGGCATGGCCGGATTAACCGGGAAGGAGGCTTCGGCCTCCTTCCTCCCCCGCAGGTTCATCGCAGGAGCACGGCGTGACCCAGGCGCCCATTCTTGAAATCCGTCGCCTGTCCAAGGCGTTCGGCCCGGTCAAGGCGCTGAGCGACGTACGGTTCGAGCTGCGGCGCGGCGAAATCCATGCACTGTGCGGAGAGAACGGCGCCGGCAAGTCGACGCTGATGAACATGATCGCCGGTGTATTGCAGCCCGACGAGGGCGACATCCTGATCGATGGTGAGCGTGTTTCGATCCACTCGCCCGCGGCCGCCCAACGTCTTGGCATTGCGCTTGTCCACCAGGAGATCGCGCTCTGTCAGGACGCGACGGTTGCCGAAAACATCTACATGGCCGCGATCAACAGCCGGCGCGCGCCGCTGATGAATTTCCAAAAACTCTACGCCGACGCCCAGAAGGTCATGGACCTGCTCGCGCCCATTCCGGTGCGCACCAGGGTTGCCGATCTCTCCATTTCCAACCAGCAGCTTGTCGAGATCGCCAAGGCGCTGACGCTCGACTGCAAGGTGCTGATGCTCGACGAGCCGACTGCGGCGCTGACCGAAAGCGAAGCGCAGCGCCTGTTCTCGATCGTGCGCGGGCTCAAGGAGCGTGGCATTTCGGTGGTCTATATCAGCCACCGCATGGCCGAGATCTTCTCGCTGTGCGACCGAGTCACCGTCTTCCGCGACGGCCGCTACGTGGCGACCGATCAGGTCGCCGCCGTCTCACCGGACGATGTCGTGCGCAAGATGGTGGGCCGCGAAATCACCCAGCTCTATCCCGACAAGCTGGCGCCGCAGGCGCCTGGGCGCCTGCTCCTCTCGGTCGAGGGGCTTTCCGATGGGCGCCGCTTCGCCGACGTCGATCTGCAGCTTCGCGCCGGCGAGATCCTGGGCATAGGCGGCCTGATCGGCGCCGGTCGCAGCGAGATCGCACAGACGGTCTGCGGCCTCAGGCCAATGACCTCTGGAACCGTCGCGCTCGACGGAAAGCAGCTCCGGCTGCGCGGCTATGGCGATGCGGTCAAGGCGGGGCTGGTCTATCTCTCTGAGGATCGCAAAGGCTCCGGCGTATTCCTTGACCTGCCGATCGCGGCGAACATCTCCGCGCTCGACCTCGGCAGGCTGACCGGGCCACTTGGCCTGCTCGACCGCAAGGCCGAGGATCGTCAGGCGCGGGAACTGACCGGCAGGCTCGGCGTGCGCATGGCCGGCATCGAGGCCACCGTCTCGACGCTGAGCGGTGGCAACCAGCAGAAGGTTGCCATCGCCAGGCAGCTGTCCGTCAGTCCCAAGGTCATCATCATGGACGAGCCGACGCGCGGGATCGATGTCGGCGCCAAGGTCGAGATCCACCGGCTGCTGCGCCAGCTTGCCGGCAGCGGTGTCGGCGTCATCGTTATCTCGTCGGAACTGCCGGAGCTGATTGGCTTGTGCGACCGCGTCCTGGTGGTTCGCGAAGGCAGGATCGCCGGCGAACTCACCGCCGGCGAGCTCGGCGAGGAAGCCATCATCATGCTCGCCTCGGGCGTTCAGGATAGTTCAAATCAAAGGCAGGCCCAGAATGTCGCCTAGGGAATCAGGAGAAGCGCTCGTGCACGCCGAGATCAAGGCCGCCGGGCGGCGCGTCAATTTCGCTCAGCTCGCCTCGATGCGCGAGGCCGGACTGATCGTCATCATCCTGGCGCTGTGTATCGCCATGAGCTTCGCCTCGCCGCACTTCCTGACATGGGGCAATTTCCGCGCCATGCTGATGAGCTTTTCCATCGAAGGCATCGTCGTCGTCGGCATGACTATCCTGCTCATCGTCGGCGGCATCGACCTTTCCGTCGGCTCGGTCGTGTGTTTCTCGATGGTGGTCTCGGGTGCGCTGTTCCTCGCCGGCCTCGATCCCTGGACGGCAAGCCTGATCGGCATCGGCGTCAGCGCGCTGATCGGCGCGGCGATGGGCTTCTTCGTGACCGTGATAGGCCTCAATCATTTCATCACGTCGCTGGCGGCCATGGTCATCGTGCGGGGCATGTGCCTGGTGGTCACCAAGGGCACGCCGCTGTCGCTGTTCACACTGCCGCCGGCCTTCAAGGCCATCGGCCAGGGCAGCTTCAACAACATCCCCTATGTCATCCTGATCTTCATCGTCGTGGTGGCGATCTTCGACTTCCTGCTGCGCCGCGCCACGGCCTTCCGCAAGGTTTTCTACACCGGCTCCAACGAGAAGGCCGCGCAGTTCTCCGGCATCAGGACGAATCAGGTGAAGTTCTGGGTCACGGTGCTGTGCTCGACCCTCGCCGGCCTGGCCGGCGTCATCTACATGGCGCGCTTTGGCGCGGCGACGCCGACCTTCGGCGCCGGCATGGAGCTCAACATCATCGCCGCGGCCGTCATCGGCGGCGCCTCGCTGAATGGCGGCTCGGGCACCATCTTCGGAGCGATCCTCGGCATGGCGTTGCTGTCGGTGGTGACGAGCTCGCTTATCCTGCTCGATGTCTCGGTCTATTGGCAGGACATGATCAAGGGATGCATCCTGCTGGCGGCGGTGTCGATCGATCACTTCCTGCACCGCAAGAAGTCCTGAACCTCAAAGGCGGCGAAGCAAGACCATGGCCCCTCCCAACACCCGAGACGACATCGCCGCTGTTCGTCAGATGCACCAGGCGCTTGTCCTGCATTATATCGAAGGCAAGACCCAGGCCGAGATCGCCGGGGAACTCGGCCTCTCGCACGCCACGGTCAACCGGCTGATCAAGCGCGGCCACCAGCTCGGCCTCGTCGAGATCAAGATCAAGTCGCCGATCGACCATCTGGTCGACCTGGAAGCGCGGCTGGTTGCGCTGGGCGGCATCGAGCGGGCGATGGTGGTGCCGTCGGTTTCCGAAAATCCGCACACGGCCCTGCAGCGGGTCGGCGAGGCGGCGGCTGGGCTGCTGCTCGACACCATCAAGGACGGCGACACGATCTCGATCACCGGCGGCAAGGGCGTCAGCGCGCTGGTCGCCGGTCTCAAGCCGGGGCGCCGATACGACGTCGAGATCATTCCCGCAACCGGCCTGGTGCAGGGCAAGCACTATACCGACGTCAACCACGTCGCCTCGCTGATGGCCGACAAGCTCGGCGGCCGCGCTTACCAGATCCATGCGCCGCTGTTTGCCGACACCGCGCAGCAGCGCGAAATGCTGATGGGCATCAGCTCCGTCGCCGACGTGTTTCGCAAGGCGCGCGAGGCGGATGTCGCGGTGGTGGGTGTCGGCTCCATCCTGACCGACGATTCCAGCTACTACGACCTGCATCCGTCCTCGAATGCCGATCGCCAGGCGATCGAGAAGTCCGGGGCGACAGGCGAGCTGCTCGCTCATCTCATCGACCGCCAGGGCAAGCTTTGCAACTACTCGCTCAACCGTTCGCTGGTCTCGTTGACGCTTGACGAGTTCGCGACCATCCCGCGCTCGATCGGCATTGCAAGCGGCCCCAGCAAGGTCGCGCCGATCCTCGCCGCCCTGCGCGGCAACCATCTCGACACCATCGTCACGGACGAGGCCACGGGGCTCCAGATCCTCGAGCTGGCCGAACAGGAGGTAGCATGAATTCTCGACAGATCCAGCGGCAGATCGGCAAGTCCGGCATATCGGCGTCGGCTGTAGGCCTGGGCACCTGGGCGATTGGCGGGTGGATGTGGGGCGGCACCGACGAGAAGGAGTCGGTCAAGGCGATCGAAGCCTCGATCGATGCCGGCCTCAGCCTGATCGACACAGCGCCGGCCTACGGTCTTGGCCGCAGCGAGGCGATCGTCGGCACCGCCATCAAGGGCAAGCGCGACAAAGTGGTGATCGCGACCAAATGCGGGTTGAACTGGCATTCGGGCAAGGGCGGCCATTTCTTCGATCAGGACGACAAGCCTGTGCATCGCTATCTCGGCGCCGATGGCATCGCCTATGAGGTCGAGCAGAGCCTGCGGCGTCTGGGCACCGACTACATCGACCTCTACATCACCCATTGGCAGGATCCGACGACCCCGATCGCCGAGACGATGGCGGCGCTGGAAAAGCTCAAGGCGGCCGGCAAGATCCGCGCCATTGGCGCCAGCAACATCAGCGCCGAGGATCTTGGCCAGTATATCGATGCCGGCCAGCTCGATGCGATCCAGGAGCGCTATTCGATGATCGACCGCGACATCGAGAGCAGCCTGCTGCCGATCACCCGCCGCCATGACATTGCCACCCTCAGCTACTCGTCGCTGGGGTTGGGGCTACTTACCGGCACGGTCGACCCTGAGCGCACATTCGGCGGCGACGACCAACGCAAGGACAACCCACGCTTCTCCACGGCCAACCGGCAGAAGGTCGCAAAGCTGAAAGAGGCAATCGCCCCGATCGCGGAAAGCCACCAGGCGTCGATGGCGCAGATCGTCATCGCCTGGACGCTCGCCCAGCCGGGCATCACCTTCGCCCTGTGCGGCGCACGCAATCCTGAGCAGGCGCTCGACAATGCACGGGCCGGGGAGATCACGCTTGCCGCAAGCGAGCTTGCGGCAATCGACGCCGCGGCAGCCGCACATCTCACCGCGATGGATGCCTGAGAAAAAGGCAACAGCCCCGATGAAGCGTAGTCATACAATCGCCGGTCTGCGCGACCGGCCGGACATTACCGTGCTCGTCATTGGTGGCGGCATCAACGGCATCAGCGTCTTTCGCGAACTGGCCTTGCAAGGGGTCGATGTCGTGCTGGCGGAAAAGGGCGACTATTGCAGTGGTGCCAGTGCCGCCCTGTCGCGCATGGTGCATGGCGGCCTGCGCTACCTCGAAAACGGCGAATTCAAACTGGTGCGCGAATCGCTGCTCGAACGCGACCGGCTGCTGAGGAATGCGCCGCACTATGTGGCTCCGCTGCCGACGACGGTGCCGGTCTTCGACATTTTCTCCGGTCTCGCCAACGGTGCGGTGCGTTTCCTGGGGCTGACGCGGCGGCCCAGCCGGCGCGGGGCGCTGGTCATCAAAGCCGGGCTTGCCATGTATGACCTTTTCACCGCTGCACGGCGTTTGATGCCGACGCACCGGTTCAGGGGCCGCGCCGAAACCCTGAAGACATGGCCGGCGATCAACCCGGCGATCCGCAATTCGGCGACCTATTACGACGCCTGGGTGAGCCGGCCCGAGCGCCTCGGCCTGGAGATGCTGCTGGACGCCACGACGAGCGGGGCGAACGCGCGCGCCCTGAACTACGCTCAGGCGTCGTCGACCGGCGACGGCCTTGCCATTACCGACACGTTGACCGGCGAGAAGTTGCCGGTGCGGGCGCAACTGGTCATCAACGCCACCGGTGGCTGGATCGACCTGACCAACAAGGCCATCGGGGCGACGGCGCAGACGATGATGGGCGGTACCAAGGGCTCGCATCTGATCGTCGACAACAGCGAACTGTTCGACGCGCTCGGCGGCCACATGGTCTATTACGAAAACGAGGACGGTCGCATCTGCATCCTGTTTCCCTATCTGGGCAAGGTGCTGATTGGCTCGACCGACATCCGGGTCGATGATCCAGACCTAGTCCGTTGCGAGGAGGACGAGCAGCGCTACATCCTGCAGTCGCTCGCTTTCGTCTTTCCCTCGATCAAGGTTACCGAAAACCAGATCGTGTTCCGCTTCGCCGGCGTGCGCCCTTTGCCGGCCAGCGAGGACAGTTTTACGAGCCGCATACCGCGCGATCATTTTTGCGAGTTCGTGGAAGCGAGCGGGCATCTGCCGGCGACGTTGTGCATGATCGGCGGCAAGTGGACCACCTTCCGTTCGTTTGGAGCGCTGGCCGCCGACATGGCGCTGAAGCGGCTCGGCCTCGCGCGCAGCCAGGGAACGCAGGACATGGCCATCGGTGGCGGCCGCGATTTTCCCACCGATCCGGACGCCTGGTGCGCATCATTCGCTGCCGAGCATGGCCTGCCGGTCGAGCGCGCGCACACACTTCTGCAACGCTATGGCACGTCGGCCAGGGATTTCGTTTCGCACCCGGCGGGCGAACAGATGCTGCCGCGGTCGGACTATTCGGCAAGCGAGATAGGGCGCATCATCGAGCGCGAGCAGGTCGAGTGCCTCGCCGACCTGTTCCTGCGCCGCACCACCATCGCCATTTCGGGCGGTCTCAGCTTCGACCTCGTCAATGCCGTTCTCGACATGCTGGCGGCGCACAAGGGCTGGAGCGCCAGCGAGGCCGCCATTGAGCGCTCGACCTTCCTCACCTTGCTGGCCTACCGGCACGGCATCGATCTCCAGACGCATCAAAGGAGCGCCCTATGCGCGTAAACAAGAAAGTCCGCATGAACCGTCTGTTCGGCGGCGGCCGCTGTCTCGACGTCGCCATCGATCACGGCGTCTGCAACGAGCCGAGTTTCCTTGCCGGGCTGGAAGACATGGCCAGCGTCGTCAACCAACTGGTCAAGGCCGGCCCCGACGCCATCCAGATGAACTACGGCCAGGCCGACCTGCTGCAGGCCGTGCCTGGCAAGGACAAGCCGGCGCTGGTGATGCGCATCGACATGGGCAATCCCTACAACAGGATACGCCACCGAGCGATGTGGGCGGTGCTGCAGAACGAAGCCGAGCCCTTGCTTGGCGCCATCGAGATGGATGCGGCTTGCGTCGTGGTCAATCTGTTCATGCTGCCCGACGAGCCGGACCTGTTCCGGCAATGCGTGCAGAACATCGCCCGCGTGCGCGCCGATTGCGAGAAATACGGCCTGCCGCTGATGATCGAGCCGCTGGCCATGCTGCCGGTCGCAGAGCATGGCGGCTACATGGTCGACGGCGATGCCGAAAAGATCGTCACCTTGACCCGGCTTGCCCGCGAGATGGGTGCCGATATCGTCAAGGCCGATCCGACCACCGATCCCAACGACTTCCACCGCGTCGTCGAGGCGGCGCGCTGCCCGGTGCTGGTGCGCGGCGGCGGCAAGGAGGATCTGCGTGCCGTGTTCGACAAGTCGGCTGCCTTGATGGCACAGGGTGCGCTTGGCATGGTCTATGGCCGCAACATCTACCAGCATGCCAACCCGAGCGCCGTCGTGCGCGGGCTGATGGCGATCATTCATGACGATGCCAATGGCGGCGTGGCCTGGGATCTGTACAACCAGGCATAGGCTGCGGCCTCGGGAGGCGCCAATGGCAAGCTACATCCTCGGCCTCGATGCCGGCAACACCGTCATCAAGGCCATCCTCTTCGACTTGTCCGGCCGCGAGCTGGCATTCGCCGCCCGTGACGGCCGCTCGTCCATGCCAAAGCCCGGACATGTCGAACGCGACCTCGACGAACTCTGGCGCAACGCGGTTTCGGTCATCGGTCAATGCATTGCTGAAGCCGGTATCGACGCCGGCGAGATTGTTGCCATCGGCTGCGCCGGTCATGGCAACGGGCTCTACGCGCTCGATCGCGATGGTGCGCCATTGATCGGCATCCAGTCGCTCGACACACGCGCGGTCGGCATCGTTGCCGAATGGGCAAAAGAGAATGTCGGCGACCGCACCTATACACATTGCCTGCAACGGCCGTGGGCGGCGCAGACACCGACCCTGCTTGCCTGGCTCAAGCGCTTTTCGCCGGCCTTGTTCGCCAGCATCGGCACCGTCTTCCTGTGCAAGGATTTCGTCGTCAACCGCCTGACAGGTGCGCGCAGCAGCGATACCTCCGACATGTCGGGCTGCGGCCTGCTGCAGATGCGGGATCGGCGTTACGAGCCGGACCTGCTTGCCGCCTATGGGCTCGGCGACTGCGCGGACCTGCTGCCGCCAGTGCTGGAATCGGCCGACATTGCCGGTCATGTCAGCGAGGACGTGGCGGCCCTGACGGGACTGCGCGCCGGCACGCCTGTCGTCGCCGGGCTGTTCGATGTCGTCGCCAGCGCGGTCGGTTCGGGCGTGACCAGAACCGGTGCCGCCTCGGTCATCGCCGGAACCTGGAGCATCAATCAGGTCATCACCGACGAACCGATCCGCGACCCTTCGATCTTCATGCTGTCGACTTTCGATCGCCAGCGCTATCTGGCGATCGAATCCAGTGCCACCTCGGCCGCCAATCTCGAATGGATCGTTCGCGAATTCCTCGAACATGGCGGCGAAGCCGGCAAGTCGCCGTTCGAATTGTGCAGCGAACTGGTGGCGTCAGTCGATCCTAACAGTGACATCCCGATCTATCATCCCTTCCTCTACGGCTCGCAGCAGAATGGCCATGCGCGCGCCGGCTTCTACGGTATCGCCGGCTGGCACAGCCGAGCACATCTGCTTCGTGCGCTGTTCGAGGGCGTCGCCTTCGAGCACAAGCGCCATGTCGAGACCTTGCACAAAGCGGGCGCCGATTTCGACCAGGTGGTGCTGTCGGGCGGGGGCTCGCGCAGCAGCGTCTGGCCGCAGATATTCGCCGATGTGCTCGGCGTGCCCGTCACCGTGGCGCGCAGCCGCGAAACCGGCGCGCTGGGAGCGGCGATCGCGGCGGGCACCGGGGTCGGCATCTTCGCGGACTACAGCGCAGGTGCCGCCGCCATGACTGCGGCCGCTCGACATTTTGTACCCAACGAGGCGGTTGCCGACGCGTATGCACGGCGGTATCGACTGTACGGCGAGATCAACCAGGCGATGACCCCGATGTGGGAGCGCATCGCCGGACAGCAGGCGCGCACGTGACCGAAGCTCCACCGTCCCCGTTCGGCAGTTACGATTACGTCATCGTCGGTGCCGGCTCCGCCGGCTGCGTGCTCGCCAACCGGCTTTCGGCCGATCCGCGCAACAATGTGCTGCTGCTCGAGGCTGGCGGCAGTGACCGTTATCACTGGGTCGATATCCCGATCGGCTACCTCTTCTGCATGGGCAATCCGCGCACCGACTGGATGATGAAGACCGAGCCGGAAGCCGGTCTCAATGGACGCAGCCTCAACTATCCGCGCGGCAAGGTGCTCGGCGGCTGTTCATCGATCAACGGCATGATCTACATGCGCGGCCAGGCTGCCGACTATGATGGTTGGCGTCAGGCCGGCAATGCCGGCTGGGGCTGGGACGACGTGCTGCCCTATTTCCTCAAATCGGAAGACTATCACGGCGGTAAAGGCGCCATGCACGGCAGCGGCGGCGAGTGGCGGGTCGAACGGCAGCGGCTGTCGTGGCCGATCCTCGACGCCTTTCGGGACGCTGCCGAGGAACTCGGCATTCCGCGCACCGAAGACTTCAACACCGGCACCAATGAAGGCTCGGGTTATTTCGAGGTCAACCAAAGGAAGGGCGTGCGCTGGAACACGTCGAAGGCGTTTTTGCGCGGTATAGCGGGGCGCAAGAACCTGCGCGTGGTGCTCGGCGCGGAGACCGAACGGCTCGAATTCGACGGCCGGCGCGTCACCGCACTGGTTTTCCGCCAGGGCGGCCGCCTGCACCAGGTCCGCGCTGGACAGACGATCCTTGCGGCCGGTGCCATCAACTCTCCGAAGCTGCTCGAACTGTCGGGGGTGGGCCGCCCCGACCTGCTTTCGAGCATCGGCGTGGATGTTCGTCATGCCTTGCCGGGCGTTGGAGAGAACCTGCAGGACCATTTGCAGATTCGCACCGTCTTCAAGGTCGTCAACACCGCCACGCTCAACCAGCGCTACCACAATCTGGTCAGCCGTGCGTCGATGGGGCTGGAATACGCGCTCAAGCGCAGCGGGCCACTGTCGATGGCGCCGAGCCAGCTCGGCATCTTCGCCAGGAGCGATCCACGCCTCGCAACGCCCGATCTCGAATATCACGTGCAGCCGCTGAGCACCGACCGTCTGGGCGAGCCGCTGCATCGCTTTCCCGCGGTCACCGTCTCGGTCTGCAATCTGCGCCCCGAAAGCCGGGGCAGCGTGCACATGGGTTCAGCCGATGCGCGGGAGGCGGCGAAGATCCGCCCGAACTATCTTTCCACCGAGGGGGACCGCAGCGTGGCCGTCGCGTCGTTGCGCCATGTCCGCAGTCTGATGAAGGCACAGGCGGTGGCGCACTTTGCGCCGGAAGAGATGCTGCCCGGCACGCAGTATGACAGCGATGAAGAGCTCATCCGCAAGGCCGGCGATATCGGCACGACGATTTTCCACCCCGTCGGCACCTGCAAGATGGGTTCGGATACGATGGCGGTGGTCGACGAGGCCCTGCGTGTTCACGGGCTTGGCGGGCTGCGCGTGGTCGATGCCTCGATCATGCCGACAATCGTCTCGGGCAACACCAACTCGCCGGTCGTCATGATCGCGGAAAAGGCAGCCGAGATGATCCTGCAAGAAGCCCGCTGACTGCCATCGGCTTCAAGCCGCGGCAACACCGCGCGATCGCCGTCTCTCGGCCGCCGCGAGCAGATCGACGAAGGTGCGCACCTTGGCGGGCCGGAACCGGGCCGGCGGAAAGACCGCGTGGATGCCGCCTGACGGCAGGCTCCAGTCGGCAAACACCGGCACCAGCCGGCCCTCGGCGATATCGTCGCTGACGCTGTAGTCCGGAAAGACGCCGAGCCCGATGCCGACGAGCACACAAGCCAGGGCGGCGGGGCTCTTGTCGCACATGATGACCGGATTGAGTTCGGTCAGCACCGTTTCGCCGTCCCTGGAAAACAGCCATTGGCCGATGCCGCGCAACTGGGTGTTGCCGACCCAGGCCAGCGATCTTGCCTGGCGCGGCGTCACGTCGGGCGGCAGGCTCCCCGCGAAGCCAGGGCTCGCCACCACGATCTGCCGGATCGTCCCCAGGCGCCGCGCCTGGTTCGAGGAATCGGTGAGCCAGCCGACGCGGATGCCGAGATCGATCTGCTCGTCCACCAGATTGCTGACGGCGTCGTCGAAGATCGCCTCGACGCGCATATGCGGGTAGGTTCTGAGATAGGCCGCCATGACCGGAGCCACCATCTTGGTGCCGTAGTCGAGTGGCGCCGTCAGCCTCAGCGTTCCGCTCGGTTCGACGGCTCCGCGCGAGATTTCGCCATAGGCCGCCTCCGCTTCGCGCAGGATGATCATCGCGCGGTCATAAAAGAGGCGACCCTCTTCGGTCGGCGTGACACGCCGGGTCGTGCGCTGCAGCAGCGTTGCGCCCAGCTCCTCTTCGAGCTTGCCGATCTGATGGCTGACCACGGCCTTGGCGACGCCAAGCCGGTCGGCCGCGGCAGTGAACGAGCTGGTTTCCATCACCGTGGTGAAATAAGCCAGCCGATTGAGGTTCAGAAGTTCGGCCAAGCTGGCTGCCTTTTGTCTGATTAGATCAGACAGTTTGTATAATTGGGTGCCATTTATCGCAAGGCCGCCGTCTGCCACATATGAACGACGGCCTCGATGAGTCCGGTGGCCGGACAGGAATGGCAGCGACTATGAGCAATTCAGAAGTGACCTATCTTTTCGATCCGCTCTGCGGCTGGTGCTATGGCGCCACCCCGATGCTCGACCGGTTGCCGGCCGCCGGCCTGAACGTCGAACTGCTGCCGACCGGCCTGTTTTCCGGCGCCGGCGCGCGGCCGATGGATGAAGGTTTTGCGGCGCATGCCTGGGCGAACGACCAGCGCATCGAGCGCCTGACCGGACAAGTGTTCACCCCGGCCTACCGGCACAATGTCCTCAATGTCCGTGGGACCCTGCTCGACTCACATGCCGCCACACTCGGTATCACTGCCGCCGGCCTGGAAGATCCCAGCCGCCGGCTTGCCGCGCTGAAGACGATGCAGCATGCGCGCTATGTAGAAGGACGCGATGTCGTGACGATCGGCGGTGTGGCCGAGGTGCTCGCCGCCGCCGGCATGGCGGACGCCGCCGAGATGCTCAAGGCGCCGACCGAAACATTGCTGACGGCCCACCGCGAGATGGTCGGCCGCGGCCGCGCGCTGTTCCAGCGCCTGCATGCCGATGGCGTGCCTTCGCTGGCGGTCATCCGCAACGATGCGCCCCGGCTCATCGGTTCGAACGCGCTGTTCGGCAGCTTCGACAACCTTGTCGCCCATATCTCGGCGGCGTGATCCCACCCTCCAGAAAACCTCCACAAGGAACAAGGAAATAGACATGGCAAAAGTCGCTCTCATTGGTGCATCGGGCGCTGTCGGTTCGCGCCTTCTCAAAGAACTCTCCGATCGCGGCCACACCGTCACCGGCATTGCGCGCAACCCGGAAAAGATCGCGGCGCTGCCACGCGTGACGGCCAGGAAGGGCGACGTCTTCGACGAGCAGGGTCTTGCCGATCTGATCCGCGGCCATGATGTGGTGATCAGCACGGTGCATTTTCTGGACAGCGACGCCGACACGCTGATTGCCGCTGTGCGGGCCTCCGGCGTGAAGCGCTATCTCATCGTTGGCGGCGCCGGCAGTCTCGAAGTCGCGCCCGGCAAGCGGCTGGTCGATACCCCCGAATTCCCTGATATCTACAAGGCCGAAGCGCAGAAAGGCGCCGACCTCCTGGACAAGTTGAAGACGGTCGGCGACCTCGATTGGACGTTCCTGTCGCCATCCGCCATGTTCGTGCCTGGTGAGCGCACCGGCAAATTCCGCCTCGGCAAGGACACGCTTCTCGCCTCCGAGAAGGGCAGCAGCATTTCCTTCGAAGACTACGCGATCGTCATGGTCGACGAGATCGAGAAGCCGGCCCACATCAGGCAGCGCTTCACCGTCGGCTATTGAGCGAACGGGTGATGGCGGCCGGAGCTCGATCGAGGCCGGCCGACGCCAGCCGCATCAAGATTTCGCGGACGGCGACGCCCCGGTAGGTCATCGGTGACGACGCCGTCCCGTCTCGGTGCCTTGGGCAAAGCAAATGCTGGGCTGTCATGCCTGCGATCTCACTTTTCGGGATCATGGTCCGGCCCGGTTCAATCTTGGCGCGGCCGCCACCAGCGCCTTGCCGATGGCTGATTGCGGCGCGCCGATGACGGTTTGGGCATCGCCGTTTTCGGCAATTCGGCCGGCGTCGAGAAGGATGACGCGGTGGGCGACCGACCTGATGACGCCGAGATCATGTGAAATGAAGAGATAGGCGATCTTTTCCTGGCGTTGCAGGTCGAGCAAAAGCTCGAGGATCTCCCCGCGCACGGAGACGTCAAGCGCCGACACCGCCTCGTCGAGCACGATCAGCGACGGCTTCGTGACGATGGCGCGGGCAATGGCGACACGCTGCCGCTGGCCGCCGGAGATTTCATGAATGGCGCGCGGCGCGAGATTAGCCGTCAGCCCGACGCGCTCCAGCAACGCGGCGATGCGGCGCGGGCGCTCGGCGCGGGAGGCGATGCCATGGATGCGCAAGGGATCGTCGAGCACACGCGCCACCGTGGCGCGAGGGTTGAAGGCGGCCAATGGATCCTGGAACACCATTTGCAGGCGTGCGCGGCGTGCTCGCAGCGCGGCGCCGCTCAAGGCCAGGAAATCGTCGCTTTCGAATTCGATGCGTCCGTCGTCCGGCTCGATCAATCGCAGCACCAACCGCGCGATCGTCGACTTGCCGCTGCCCGAAGGTCCGGCCAACGCCAGCGTCTCACCGGGGTCGATGTGAAAGGAGACATCGTCGACGGCAGCGATGGTCTTGCCGCCGCGACGGTAGCGCTTGGTGAGGTTGGACACCGCCAGCAGGTTCATGCGTGGAGCCTGGCTCGGTTCAGCAATGGCCTGGTGTCGAGGCCGATATGGGCATCGAGCAATGCGCGCGTATAGGGCTGGGCTGGGGCGCCGACAATCTGCGCCCTCATGCCAAGCTCGACCAACTGGCCATGACGGAAAACAGCGATGCGCTCGGCAAGCTCGGCCGCCAGCGCGATGTCGTGGCTGATGAACAGCAACGTCATGCCGTCCTCGGTCACCAGGCGTCGGATCAAGGCGACGATCTCGGCCTGCACGATGGTATCGAGCGCGCTGGTCGCTTCGTCGGCGATCAGCAATTTCGGACCGGCCGCAATGGCAGCGGCGATCGCCACACGCTGCTTCTGGCCGCCGGAGAGCTGATGTGGGAAGGCGCGCAAGGCCGAGTCCAGGTCCGGCAGGCGGACGCGCTCGAGCAGGCTTTTGGCCCTGGCATAGGACTGGGACCAGGTGAGGCTGAGATGCGTGCGCGCTACTTCGGCAATTTGCTTGCCGATGGTCATCACCGGATCGAGGCTGGCGGACGGGTCCTGGAAGACGAAGCCGATGTCGCGGCCGAGGCGGGGGATTTTGTTGAGTTCGGATTTGAAAGGTTGGCATTCCGTCACACCCCCCTCTGTCCTGCCGGACATCTCCCCCGCAAGGGGGGAGATCAGCAGCTTCGCCGACCGCTCCCCTTCCGCGACATTGGTGATTGGCGAAGGCAGAGGTGAGAGCGTAATCTCCCCCCTTGCGGGGGAGATGTCCGGCAGGACAGAGGGGGGTGCCTTGGCGCCCGATGAGGACAAAAACCAATCGATGCGACCTCCAACCTTGGCAGAAGCCGGCAGCAGCCCGGCAATGGCCAGTGCCAGCGTGCTCTTGCCCGAGCCGCTTTCGCCGATGATGGCGAGGCGTTCGCCAGCGGCGATGTCGAGGCTGACACCCTTCAGCGCCGTCACCTCATTGCCGTCACGGCGGTAGGTCACCGTCAGGTCGCGGATTGAAGCCAGCGTGGTCACGACAGGCCTCTCCTGACCGCCGTCGTCTCGACGATGCCTTCACCGGCGAGATAGACGCCGAGCACGGTCAGCACCAGCGCTATGCCTGGGACGATCGACAGGAAGGGTGCGGTGCGCAGGACGGCGCGGCCTTCGGCGATCATGCCGCCCCAGGTGACCCGGTTGGGATCACCCAGGCCGAGGAAGGACAACGCCGCCTCGGTGAGGATCGCGGCGGCGACGATCACCGACGACATCGCCAGCACCGGTGGCAAGGCATTGGGCAGCACCTCGCGAAAGGCGATCGCCAGCGGGTGCATGCCGATGACCCTTGCACCAGCGACATAATCGCGTTCGCGAATGGAGAGGACTTCCGCGCGGGCCACTCTGGCAGGCCCCGTCCAGGTGCCGAGCGCGATGGCAATCACGACGACGCCGAGCGACGGTCCGACGACGCTGACGAAGGCCAGCGCCAGCAGGAAGCTCGGCACGGTCTGGAAGGCGTCGGTGATGCGCATCAGCACCTCGTCAACGAGGCCGCCGGCAAAGCCGGCCAATGTGCCGACCACGGCGCCGACGACAAGGGCCGCGGCCGCGGCCGCAAGCCCGACAGCCAGCGATGTGCGGGCGCCATGAAAAAGCTCGGCCAGCACGTCGCGGCCAAGCCGGTCGGTGCCGAGCGGCAGCGACCAGTCCTGGAACGGCGGCAGCAGCGCCGGCCCGGCAATCGCTTGCGGATCGCCGGGGAACAGCAGCGACGCCGACAGCGCCATGGCGATCAGCATCGCCAGGAGGAGGGCGCCGGCGACCGCCTCGGGCGTGCGCAGAAAGCGGCGGAGCGGGCTCATGCGTCGGCCTCGCCGGCGCCGACGCGCGGGTCGAGGAAGGCATAGGCGATGTCTACGGCAAGGTTGATGACAATGACCAGGACGGCGCTGGTGAGAATAATGCCAAGCAGAAGCGGCGTATCGCGGGAGGCGACTGCCTCCTGCGCCAGGCGGCCGAGGCCGGGCACGGAAAACACGCTCTCGATGACGACGCTGCCGCCGAGCATCTGCGCCGACTGCAGGCCGAGCATGGTGACCAGCGGCAGCAGCGCATTGCGGGCGACGTGGGCGAGCACGATGCGACGGCGTGACAACCCTTTGGCGCGTGCGGCCAGGACGAAATCCTGCCGCCAGACCTCGGCCATGCCGGCGCGCATCATGCGCAGATAGAGCGCCAGATAGATGAAGCCGAGGGCGGAAACGGGCAGGATAAGATGGACAGCGATGTCGGCGACGCGATCAAGGCCGGTCTTGTCAGAGGCCAACGTCTCGATGCCGCCGATCGGCAGCCAGCGCAGATCGACGGCAAAGACGACGATCAGCACCAGTCCGAGCCAGAACCCAGGCACGGCATAAAGCGCCAGCGAACCGATCGACAGGAAGCGATCGCGAAAACTGCCCGGCCGCGCGCCGGCATAGATGCCGAGTGCCGAGCCGAGCCCGAAGGAGAGCGCGGTGGCGCTGACCATCAACAGCAGCGTGTTGGGCAGGCGCTCGAGGATGACGTCGCGGATCGGCCGGGAGAAGGTCACCGACTGGCCGAGGTCGAGATGCAGCAGCGCCCAGAGATAGTTGGCCAGCCGCGTCAGTTCCGACTGGTCGAGGCCCCAGCGATGGCGCAACAGCTCGATCATGCCGGCGTCGCCGCCGGTCGAGACGATATAGGCGTCGACCGCGTCGCCGGGGGCAGCTTCGAGCAGCAGGAAGGTGCCGATGACGACGATCAGCAGCACGAAGATGCTGCCGACGAGGCGACGGCGGATGAGGGTGAGGGTGCGGGTCATGGGAAAAGGACGCCGGCCTGATCGTGAGAGGGGGGTGTGAAGGAACTCGGCCTTCGGCCAAATTCCCCTTTTCTCGCAAACTCTCATCCGCGCAATTCTGTCACGATTCCAAATACGTGTCCGCCCAGTTCGACACCGCCCAGCGCGGGTTGTTGGCGATGTTGCCGACAGTGTCGCGCGCGACGCTGATAAAACTCCATTCGGCGACGTTGATCAGCGGCAGGTCGGTGGCCACCTCCTTCTGGAATTCCTTGTAGAGGTCGGTGCGGGCTGATGCGTCGAGCGTCTCCGATGCCTTGGCGATGAGCGCGTCGAGCGCGTCGTTCTTGTAGCCGCCCTGGTTGGAGAACGGCACGCCGTCCGGAATGCCGCTCTGCACCAGGATGGTGGTGGAAATCGCCGGGTCGCCGCGGAACACCGGCGGGCCGACGGCGAGGTCGAAGGCGTGATCGGTGTAGACCGCCTTGATATGCGCGGCCGAGTCGTTATTGACGAGCTCTGCGTCGATGCCGATGGCGGCGAGCGCCTGGCGCAGATAGTCGCCGAACTGCTTGGTCTCGTTGAAATAGGGCGCAGGCAGCAGTTTTAGCGTGAAGCGCTTGCCGTCCGGACCTTTCTTGTAGCCGGCCTCGTCGAGCAGCGCGTTGGCCTTGGCGACGTCGAAGGCATAGGTCGGCACATCGGCGGTGTAGAATTGCGGATCGTTCTTCGGCACCGGACCGGTGGCCGTGGCGGCATAGCCGAGGAACACCGTCTTGATGACGAAATCCTTGTCGATGGCATGCGCGATCGCCTGGCGTACTTTCAGGTCGGCCAGTTCCTTGCGGCGATGGTTGATCTCGACGACAAGCTGATAGGTCAGCCCTTCGTAACCCTTGGAGATCACCTTCAGGCCCGGCACTTTCGAGATGCGGTCGAGGTCGGCCAGCGGCACGGCGGAAAAGGCTGCGAGCTGGATCTCCTCGGCCTCCAGCGCGCTCGCCGCTGACGTGCGATCCGGCAGCACCTGATAGATGATCTCGTCGAGATAGGGCTCGTGCTTGCCCCAGTAATCCGTGTTCTTCGTCAGCCGGTAATATTGGCCGGCCTTGTACTCGCCGAATTTGAACGGCCCGGTACCGATCGGCGCGTTGTTGGCCGGGTTGTCCTCGATCTTGCCGACCTCGTAGATGTGCTTCGGCACCACGCTGCTCAGCGCCGGCAGCGCGTTGCGGATCAGCTGGAACGGCGTCGGCTTGGCGAATTTGAAGATGGCGGTGAGATCGTCGGGCGTGTCGACGCTGGCCAGATCCTTGAACACAGTGCGGCCGAGATTCTGCAGCGGCTTCCAGATCTGCAGCGCCGAAAAGGCGACGTCGGCCGAAGTGAACGGCTTGCCGTCATGCCATTTGACGCCGTCGCGCAGTTTGAACGTCGCCGAGAGCCCGTCGGCGGCACCTTCCCAGCTCAGCGCCAGCCGTGGTGCAAGCCCGTCCTTGCCGTCGAAGGAGGCTTCGGCCAGCGTTTCGACGATCTTGCTGGAGATGAAGAACACACCGTTGGAGGCGACAATCGCCGGGTTGAGGTTGCGCGGTTCGGAATCGGCGGCAAGCACCAGCCGCCCGCCCTTCTTTGGCGTCTGCGCCCAGCCCGGTGCCGGCATTGCGGTGGAGGCCAGCAGCATTGCCGAACCGGCAAGCATCGTGCGTCTGGAAATCGTGAAACCTGACATGATCGAACTCCGTCCTCTCCGCGACCCGGTCGGGTGCGCCAATACCCCTCGGACGCCGGCAAGCCCGCCAGCATCCCTTGCGGCGGCGATTATGAGCCTTGCCGAGGGTTTCGCCAGAGACGGAATTGGCGCATCCTCGCTTGGCTTTGAAATTTTCGTCCGCTGGACCAGTTTGGAGGGCGTGGCTCATTTGATCATTCTGGTAGGACCAGATTGATTGAATATGCGACGAATGACAACAAAGAGACATAGAGAGACGACATTTCATCTCTTTCTGGCTGGACCAGAACGGGCAAAATGGTGCAGATTTGACCACTGCCAAGGGATCGGGAGCGGAACAGCGGCGATCCGGCTATTCAGGGAGAGAGAGATGAACATTGCTCCGGGCAAGAATGCGGTCGGCAATATCCCGTTCGACCAGGCAAGGGTCGACCGGCTGATGGAGGACGCCGGCATCGATGTGCTGCTCGCCACCTCCAAGCACAACACGCAATACCTGCTGGGCGGCTACAAGTTCATCTTCTTCGCCGCCATGGATGCGATCGGCCACAGCCGGTATCTGCCGATCGTCGTGTACGAAAAGGGCGGGCCGGACCATGCCGCCTATATCGGCAACCGCATGGAAGGCGGCGAACATCAGAACAACCCGTTCTGGACGCCGACGCTGCACGCCGCCTGCTGGGGCCTGGCTCGACCGGCTGNGGACCATGCCGCCTATATCGGCAACCGCATGGAAGGCGGCGAACATCAGAACAACCCGTTCTGGACGCCGACGCTGCACGCCGCCTGCTGGGGCACGCTCGACGCCGCCAACCTTGCGGTCGAGCATCTGCAGAAGATCGGCAAGGCCGGCGCCCGCATCGGCATCGAGCCTGGCTTCCTGCCGTCGGACGCCTATACGCTGATCCGCAAGGCGTTGCCGGATGCCAGGCTGATCGACGCGACCGACATGCTGGAGCGCATGCGCGCCATCAAGACCGATGCGGAACTGGAGAAGCTGCGCACGGCCTCCGAACTGATCACCGATTCCATGCTGGCGACCATTGCCTGGGCGCGCGAAGGCACGACCAAGGGCGAGATGATCGAACAACTGCGGCGCGAGGAAACCAATCGCGGCATTCATTTCGAATATTGCCTGCTGACGCTGGGCTCCAGCCACAACCGCGCCGCTTCACCGCAGGCGTGGAAAAAAGGCGAGGTGCTGTCAATCGATTCCGGCGGCAATTATCACGGCTATATCGGCGACCTCTGCCGCATGGGCATCCTCGGCGAACCGGATGCCGAACTTAGAGATTTGCTGGCCGAGGTCGAGACGGTGCAGCAGGCGGCCTTCTCCAAGGTCAAAGCGGGCACGCTGGGCGGCGACATGATTTCGCATGCCGAGGGCGTGCTGAAGGCTTCGAAGGTCGCGCCCTACACGGATTTCTTCGCCCATGGCATGGGCCTGATCACACATGAGGCGCCGTTCCTGATGACCAACCACCCGGTGACCTATGAAGGCACCTATGCGGCCAAGCCGCTGGAAAGGAACATGGTGCTGTCGGTGGAGACAACCATGCTCCACCCGACGCGCGGCTTCATCAAGCTGGAGGACACGCTGGCGGTCACCGACACCGGCTATGTGATGTTCGGTGATCGTGGCAGGGGATGGAACAGGGGTGGTGCGGCCTAGCTGGTACTGAAGGGCGCTGCCCCCTCACCCGGATTGCCATCCGAATTGGCGAAGAGCAATTCGGGGCAATCCGACCTCTCCCCGAGGGGAGAGGAGGGAGCCGGCGATGATGCTCGTCTCTTCTCCCCTCAGGGAGAAGGTGGTCGCGAAGCGGCCGGATGAAGGGGGCCTCCCAGCAAACGCGGGAACGGAGGAAAGATCACTGCCCCGCCGGAAGCAGCCTGAAGTCCGGTAATTCCCGCAAAACCAGTTCGGGCCCTGTCGGCGAATAGACGACGAAAAGCTGCATCGGCCCGTCGCCGGTGTTCAGCGTCGAATGAAAGCGGCTTTCCGGCACATAGATGGTGCAGCCGGGGCCGACTTTTGCGACCACCGGATTGCCCTTTTCGTCCTCAACCATCTGCTCGCCATGACCGGAGATGACGAAGATGATTTCCTCGGCGCCCGGATGATTGTGGCGCGTGTGACCCTTGCCGGAAGGCAGGTCCACCACACCGCCGGAAAAGCGGGTCGCGCCATTCACTTCGGGCGCCACCGTCAGCGCCAATTTTCCCCAGTCGAAGCCGAGGGCGCTGACGTCCTTCGGGTAGACAAACATTTTGCTCTTGTCGGTCATCTCTCTCATCCCTTCTTTTTCTTCGTGGTCTCCTGGCCACCAAGCGTCACCGATTTGAAATCAGCGGTCTGTCTGGCGATCGCAGCTTCCGCCGGCAGCCGTTCCATCGAGCTGGCGCCATAGAAGCCGTGCAGACCCTTGGCCTGGGAGAGGATGTAACGGGCGTCGTCGGGCATCGAAATCGGGCCGCCATGGCAAAGCAGGATGACATCCTTGCGCACCGAGCGCGCGGCATTGGCGATGGCGTCGATCTCCTGAACGCAGTCGTCGAGCGACTTGGCTGACGTGGCGCCGATCGAGCCGCCTGTCGTCACACCCATATGGGCGACGACGATGTCGGCGCCGGCTTTTGTCATGGCGCGGGCTTCGTCGGGGTTGAAGACATAGGGCGTGGTCAAGAGATCGAGCTTGTGCGCCGAGGCGATCATGTCGACCTCGAGGCCGAAGCCCATGCCGGTTTCCTCGAAGCTTTGCCGCATGCTTCCGTCGAACAGACCGATGGTGGGAAAGTTCTGCACGCCGGAAAAGCCCATGGTCTTCAGCTCGGCCAACAGCAGCGGCATGATGACGAACGGGTCGGTGCCGTTGACGCCGGCAAGCACAGGCGTGTGTCTGACCACCGGCAGCACCTCATAGGCCATTTCCTTGACGATCTCGTTGGCATTGCCATAGGCGAGCAGGCCGGCGGCCGAGCCGCGCCCGGCCATGCGGTAGCGGCCGGAATTGTAGATGATGATGAGGTCGATGCCGCCGGCTTCCTCGGCTTTCGCCGACAGGCCGGTGCCGGCGCCGCCACCGACGATCGGCACGCCCTTGTCGATCATTCCCCTGAATTTCTTCAATATGTCCTTGCGCGGTATGGCGGGCATTTTTTGAGATCTCTCACTGTCTGGCGATGTCGAGGAAGGCTGATGTTGCAGCCTTTGCGAATTCGGGATCGTTGATGTGCAGCGGCAGGCGCGTCACGCGGCGCTTGCTGTTGGGCTTGATGGTGCGCTCGATGGCATCGAACAGAACGGCGTCGGCTTCCGGGTCGAAGAAGGCGCCGCCTTCGATGTCGAGCGCCGAGACGCCTTTTTCCGGAATGAGAAAATGCACCGGCCCCCCGCAGCGGGCGAGCCTGGTGCCGATCCACTCGCCGATCGCGCGGCATTCGTCCGCCGTGGTGCGCATCAGCGTGACATTGGGATTGTGTTCGTAGAACAGCCGATCGCGATAGTGCTCCGGAATGGTCGAAGGGGCCCAGAAGTTCACCACGTCGAGCGCGCCGACGGAGCCGACAAAGGGCAGCCCCGTACGAACTATGGCGCCGAAACGATCGTCAGTCGCCGGCAGCACGCCGCCGAACAGCAGATCGCAGACTTCGGTCGTGGTGATGTCGACGATACCGGACAGCAAGCCGCTGTCGGCCAGCTTTTCCATGCTGCGGCCGCCGGTGCCGGTGGCGTGGAAGACCATGCAGTCATATCTGGAACGGAGCTGGTCGGCGATGGCGGTCACGCAAGGCGTTGTGACGCCGAACATGGTGAGGCCGATCGATGGTTTGCCGTCGGGTGGCGGCGCCGGCTTGGTTGCCATGCCTACGATCGCCTGGGCGGCATTGTGCAGCACGACACGGGAGATCCGGTTCAGTCCGGCCATGTCGGTCACCGCCGGCATCATGATGATGTCGGAGACATCGACATAGGGAGCGGTATCGCCGGAGGCGAGCGTCGAGACCATGATCTTGGGCAAGCCGAGCGGCAGGGCGCGCATGCCCGATGTGACGATCGATGTGCCGCCACCGCCGCCGATGCCGATCATGGCTGCGATGTCGTTGCGCGATTGGGCAAAGCGGGCGAAGGCGATGCCCATCGCGGCGACCGCGGCGCCACGGTCATTGCCGCCGAGCACGGCGTCACGGCCGCCGGGATGATGGTCGGCGATTTCCCTCGCGCCGATATCGACGGGGATGGTTGCGTCGCGCGTTCCGACATCGACACGGCAAACGATGGCGCCCGCAGCAGTGATCGCATCGGCCAGGAAGGCGAGCTCCTCGCCCTTCGTGTCCGCGGTACCCACCACATAAATACGCTTCATTTGCGCTCCCCCGATCCTGGCAGGCGCGATGCCGCCCCCATTGCTCATTGCCCGGGCCACTCGACGATGCGGACACCATTGCAAATTTTTGAGACGCGCGTATCGTATTGGCATGAATGTCTCACGTCAACAATCCGCTGCGAGCGACGACGCTGAACGGGCAACCGGCCCGGTGCCCGAACGTGGTCCGCGCGCGCGGACCAAACGGCTGATGCTGGAGACGGCAACAAGGCTGATGCAGGCGGGCGTCACGCCCTCGGTCAGCGAGGTCGCCGAGGCGGCCGAGGTTTCCCGTGCCACCGCCTATCGTTACTTCCCGAGCCAGTCGGCACTGGTGCAGGCCGTCGTCGACAAGGGGCTGGGGCCAATCCTCACCTGGCAATCGACCTCCGCCGATGCCGAGCGCCGGGTCGCGGAGCTGTTCGATACGGCCATGCCGCGCATCGAGGCCTTCGAGGCCACGTTCAAGGCAGCACTGAAGCTGTCGCTCGATCAATGGGCGCGGCGTCAGGCCGGCACGCTGGGCGGCGAGCCCGCCTTTACGCGCGGCCACCGCATCGACTTGCTGAAAGATGCGATCGCGCCGCTCGAGGGCCGTTTGCCGCCGCGCGACTTCAAGCGGCTGGCGCAGGCGCTGTCGCTGATCTTCGGCGTCGAGGTGCTGATTGTGCTCAAGGATATCTGGGGACTGGACAGCCGCCGGACGAGGGCGGTCGCACAGTGGGCAGCCGGGGCGCTGGTGCGTGCGGCAGTCGCGGAATCGGTCGATGAAGGAGGCAGCCCCGATCCGAAGGCAGTCATGAAATAGAGCCTATCTGGTTCGACCAGATTGGCATGCACGCTACTGATCTTAGCCGTTGAGTGGGGTGTCGGACAATACCCAATCATATCACTGAGTAGGAAAATCTTGGTAAAACAGGCAGATAAAGCCGGAATCCGATGGCAATGACCACGTCAAGCTGTCAAGAAAGGGCTTGACGTGCATGCAAAATTGGTAATACCAGATTGGATCAGAAAAGCGGATCGAAAGTGAGGGCTGCGATCCATTTTCCGGCAGGGGCGAGGAGGCTCGAAACCGGGAAGGTGCGATCACGGGAGGAACTACCAGGGCCGGCCCCGTTGCCGGCTCGCACGATAAGGTAGAACGCGCACAAGGGAGGAAATCATTATGCGCAAGTTAGTGACCAGCGCACTTGCTGGTATCGGCTTAACGCTTGCCTGCGGAACGTCCGTTTACGCGCAGGACAAAGAACTCACCATATTCTGGGCGGAATGGGATCCGGCGAACTATTTGCAGGAACTCGTCAACCTCTACGAGGCCGAGACCGGCGTGAAGGTCACGGTCGAAACCACACCTTGGTCCGACTTCCAGACCAAGGCATTCACCGAGTTCAACGCCAAGGGCAGCGCCTACGACATGGTGGTCGGCGACTCGCAGTGGATCGGTGCCGCATCCGAGGCGGGCCACTATGTCGACCTTACCGACTTCTTCAACAAGCATAATTTGAAGGAGGTGATGGCGCCGGCGACTGTCAAGTACTACGCCGAATATCCGTCGGCCTCCGGCAAGTACTGGTCGATCCCGGCCGAGGGTGACGCAGTCGGCTGGTCCTACCGTAAGGACTGGTTCGAGGACCCCAAGGAAATGGAAGCGTTCAAGGCCAAGTATGGCTACGATCTCGGCGTGCCGAAGGATTTCAAGGCGCTGCGCGACATTGCCGAATTCTTCCACCGTCCCGACCAGAAGCGCTACGGCGTCGCCATCTACACCGACAATTCATATGATGCCCTGGTTATGGGCGTCGAGAACGCCATCTTCTCCTACGGCGGCGAACTTGGCGACTATGCCACTTACAAGGTCGACGGGATCATCAACTCCGATCAGAACGTCAAGGCGCTCGAGGTCTACAAGGAACTCTATTCCTTCACACCTCCTGGTTGGGCCAAGAGCTTCTTCATCGAGGACAACCAGGCGATCACCGAGAATCTGGCTGCGATGAGCATGAACTACTTCGCCTTCTTCCCGGCGCTCATCAACGAAGCCTCGAACCCGAATGCCAAGAACACAGGCTTCTTCGCCAACCCGGCCGGCCCGAACGGCGACCAGTTCGCCGCGCTCGGCGGCCAGGGCATCTCCGTCATCTCCTATTCCAACAACAAGGAAGAGGCGATGAAGTTCCTGGAATGGTTCATCAAAGACGAGACGCAGAAGAAGTGGGCGGAACTCGGCGGTTACACGGCAAGTGCCAAGGTGCTCGAGTCGCCTGAATTCCAGAACGCCACGCCTTACAACAAGGCTTTCTACGAAACCATGTTCAAGGTGAAGGACTTCTGGGCGACGCCGGAATATGCCGAGCTGCTCATCGCGATGAACCAACGCGTCTATCCGTACATCACCGGCAATCAGGGCACGGCCAAGGAAGTGCTCGATTCGCTCGCCGCGGACTGGAACGCGACGTTCAAGAAGTACAACCGCGTGAAGTAAGCGGTACTAACGCTCGGAAGGGGTGGGAGCCCACCCCTTCCGTTTTCTTTTCTCAAGGAAGGAACTGGCCTTGGCCACTGCAGTCATGACCACGCTGGATCCCAACTCGCGCTCCGCCACCCGCGGCATGAGCGATCTCACGATCCGAAATCTCTTCATCATTCCGACGATCGTTTTCCTGATCGTCTTCAACATCTTTCCACTGCTCTATTCGCTCGGCTATTCGTTCACCGACTTTCGCGCGTCGAGCCCGGCGGCGGCCAATTTCGTCGGACTGCAGAATTACCGCGAACTGCTCAACGACCCGTTCATCTGGTCGAATTTCGCCATCACCGCCAAATATGTCATCGTCTCCGTGGTCGGTCAGGTCATCGTCGGCTTTGGCGTGGCGTTGCTGCTCAACCGCGATATCCCGCTGAAGGGCCTGCTGACGACACTGCTGTTGTTGCCGATGATGCTGTCGATGGCCGTCGTCGGTCTGTTCTGGAAACTGCTCTATGATCCGTCATGGGGTGTCATCAACTATGCACTCGGCCTCGGCAATTTCGAGTGGCTGTCCAACCCTGACATGGCGCTCTACGCGGTTGCCATCACCGACATCTGGATGTGGTCGCCCTTCGTCATGCTGCTGTCGCTTGCCGGCCTGTCGGCAGTGCCGAAGCACCTCTACGAGGCGGCGGCGATCGACCGCGCCGGCTCGTTCTATACCTTCTTTCGCATTACGCTGCCGCTGGTCGCGCCGATTCTGATGATCGCGATCATCTTCCGCACCATGGAGGCGTTCAAGACCTTCGATCTCGCCTACATCCTGACGAGCCAGCCAACCACCGAGGTGATCTCGATCCGGCTCTACAAGATGGCGTTCCAGGAATGGCAGACCGGGCGCTCCTGCGCGCTTGCCTACATCGTGCTGATCATGGTGCTGGCTATCACCAACATCTACGTCAAATACCTCAACAAGGTGAAGGAGCGCTGAGATGGCCGCCGTCCGCACTTCTTCCGAAATCGGCTTCAATCGCGTCGCCATCGTCGCTGTGCTGCTGGTGACGATCATCTTCCTGGCGCCGATCTACTGGATCGCCTCGACGGCGTTCAAGCCGCGCAACCTCGCCACCACGATCCCGCCGACGGTGGTGTTCCAGCCGGAGATATCGCCCTTCGTCAAGCTGTTCACCAAGCGCTCGCAACTGCGCAGCGCGCCGACGCCGGAAGAGTATGCGGCAGCGCCCTGGTGGGAGCGCGTCGTCTTCGACGGCGGTGAAAAGATCGTGCGCGACGGCAAGGGCCAGGTTCAATGGTCCGGCTATCCGAGTCGCTTCATGAACTCGCTGATCATCGCCATCACCTCCACGGTGCTGGCGGTCGGCATGGGCACCTTCACCGCCTATGGCTTTTCGCGCTTCAAGGTGAAGGGGGAGGCTGACCTGCTCTTCTTCATCCTGTCGACACGCATGCTCCCGCCGGTGGTGGTGGCGATCCCGATGTTCCTGATGTACCGGGCGGTCGGCCTCAACGACACGCATGTGGGCCTGATCATCCTCTACACCGCCTTCAACCTGTCCTTCTCCGTGTGGCTGATGAAGGGTTTCATGGATGAGATACCGAAAGAGTATGAAGAGGCGGCCCTGGTCGACGGTTACACGCGCATGGAGGCCTTCTTCAAGATCGTGCTGCCCGAGGCGGCCACCGGCATCGCCGCCACCGCGGTGTTCTGCTTCATCACCGCGTGGAACGAATATGCCTTCGCACTGATCATGACCAACCGCCGCGCCCAGACCGCACCGCCCTTCATCCCGAGCCAGGTCGGCTCGGGCCTGCCGGACTGGACGGTGATCGCCTCCGGAACCTTCCTGTTCCTGCTGCCGGTCGCCATCTTCACCTTCCTGCTCCGCAACCATCTGCTGCGCGGCATGTCCTTCGGAGCGATTCGCAAATGAGCTTTCGTGCCATCAACCAGAAATATCTGGAGCCCAGTTCGCAGGTGCTGATGGTGCTCGGCATCATAGCACTCTGCCAGCCCTGGAACCTGTTGTTGCACACATATGGCCTGACCATCATCCTGATCGGACTTGTCGGCTTCAACGTAACCTCCAAGATCGCGCCTGAGGAAAAGGCCGGCACCGGCCAGGTGCGCAATCCGGGAGCACAGCATTGACCCAGATCGAGCTTCGCGGCGTCCAGAAATTCTTCGGCGCCGTCCAGGTCATCAAGGACCTGAACCTCAAGATCGCCGACAACGAGTTCATCGTGCTGCTCGGCCAGTCGGGCTGCGGCAAGACGACAACGCTGCGCGCCATCGCCGGGCTGGAAACCATCGACGAGGGCGACATCTTCATCGACGGCAAGCCGGTGCAGCATTTGAAGGCCGCCGACCGCGACATCGCCATGGTGTTCCAGTCGTTCTCGCTCTATCCGCATATGAGCGTCTACGAGAACATAGCCTTCCCCTTGCGTGCCACGCGCAAGAGCAAGACGGAAATCGACAGCGAGGTTCGCTCCGTCGCCAAGACGCTGCAGATCACCGATCTGCTGGACAAGAAGCCGTCGGCGCTGTCGGGTGGCGACATGCAGCGCGTCGCCATTGGCCGGGCGCTGGTGCGGCGGCCGAAGGCCATGCTGATGGACGAGCCGATCGGCGCGCTCGACGCCAAGCTGCGCGAGGAGATGCGCGCGGAAATCAAGCGGCTGCACATCAAGCAGGGCTCGACCACCATCTATGTCACGCACGACCAGATCGAGGCGATGAGCCTGGCCGACCGCATCGTCATCATGCACGCAGGCGTCCTGCAGCAGGTCGGCACGCCCGACGAGGTCTATTCGCAGCCGGCAAATCTGTTCGTGGCGCAATTCGTCGGCAGCCCGGTGATGAATGTCACCGATGCCGCGGTCGCCGAGACCGGATCCGCGGTCTCGGTAACGGTCGGCGGCGCGGCTTCCGGCTTCGAATTTCCGCAGGCATTGCTGTCGAAGCTCAACGGCCATGCCGGGCGGCAGCTCGCGCTGGGCATCCGCCCGGAGGGCGTGCTCATTCGGCGCGAGGCGACCGAGGGCTTCGTGCCTGTCGACACGCATATCGTCGAGCCGCTCGGCTCCTTCGACATCGTCGATCTCAAGGTCGGAACCGAGTTGCTGCGGGCCCGCACCAAGAGCGGCTTCGTTGCCGGACCCGGTGAAAGGGTCTTCGCCAGGATCGACCCGACCCAGGCGCACTTCTTCGACAAGGCAAGCGGCAAGTCGCTTGAGGTGAGACTCTGATGGCCCATATCCAGCTCAAGAACATCTCGAAGACCTTCGGCAACCACACTGCGCTCACCGGGCTCGATCTCGACATTGCCGATGGCGAGTTCTTCGTGCTGCTGGGCGAGACGGGCGCCGGCAAGACGACGACGCTGCGGCTTATCGCCGGCCTGGAAAAGCCGAGCGAAGGCCAGGTCTTCATCGACGGCGTCGACGTCGCCGACTGGGGTGCGGCCGAGCGCGACGTGGCGCTGGTGCTGCAGCAATACTCGCTCTATCCGCGCTACACCGTGCGCGAAAATCTCGAGTTTCCGCTGAAGCCGAAAATCCGCCGGCTGCCCGACGCCGAGATCAAGGATCGCGTCGACCGTGCCGCCCGTACGCTGCGGATCGAGCATCTGCTCGACCGCAAGACGGATCGGCTGTCCGGCGGCGAGATGCAGCGCGTCTCGATCGGCCGGGCCATCGTGCGCAAGCCGCGCGTGTTCCTGATGGACGAGCCGCTGTCGGCGCTCGACGCAAAACTGCGCGAGGCGCTGCGGACTGAACTGAAGAACCTGCAGATGCAGCTCGGCGCCACCTTCCTGTTCGTCACCCACGACCAGATCGAGGCGATGTCGATGGGCGACAAGGTCGGCGTGCTCAACCATGGCCGCATCGTCCAGACCGGTACGCCGCACGAGATCTACAACAATCCTCGCGACACCTATGTGGCGAGCTTCGTCGGTTCGCCGCCGATGAACCTCATCGACGGCAAGCTCGTGAACGGCCGCGCGGTGATGGCGCCGTTGAATTTCGAACTGCCATTTTCAGGGGGAGCCAAAACTTTTGGGGGGCTAAAGGCGGGTGCGGCGACCGACGGTCGCCCACTCGTCTTCGGCATTCGTCCCGAGGACGTCTATCTCGAGAGCGGCGCGCCGGTCGAGGCGCGTGTCCACGACGTCGAGAACCACGGCGTCGAAAAGATCCTGACGCTGCGCGTCGGCGACGCGACGCTGCGTGCCACCGTGCCGGCCAGGACTGACGTCGCCATCGAGCAGGCGGTGCGCTTTGCCTGGAACCCCGACAAGGTGGTGCTGTTCGACAAGGGCAGCGGCGTCAGCTTGCGACACGCCTCATAGGCTGCATCCGAGCCTATTTCTGGAAGTAGGTTTCGTAGGGTGTGTCGTTGATTAGCAGGATCACGCATTCCGTGTCGGAGACGCAGGCGTCGTCATGCATCTCATCGGCCTTCTGGGTCCAATAGGATCCAGGAGGCAGTTCGACCTTGGTCGCCTCGCCGCCATCCATCTGCCAGTGCGCCCACAGCCCCTTTATGACCACCGCGCGATAATCCGCGGTGTGCGCATGGACCGGTGCACGCCAGTTGCCGGGAACCTTCAGCAACGTTCCTGCCGGGCCCTTGGCCCGCTCGCCCCACAATAGGCCAAGACGATGCGGCTGGTCGGGTACTTCCGCCACATAGGGGATCTTGTCGGCCGGCAGGTAGCTGTCCTCGAGGGCAAAGGCGCGCCCGGGAACCGCAAGCATGACGGCGAGTGCGATGACCTTCGGATAATTTGGCATTGGTTCTCCTCTTCGGACCGACTGGACGCCGGCCTCTCGCTGCTTGGTTCTGGCAAGCTATTACATGCGGGTGGCCCGGCAATGGCATTGCGTCCGGAAGGCTTGGCAATTCATCCAGACCCGGCAATTCATCCAGACCCGGCAATCCACGGCCGCGGATCCGGGATCGCCTCAGCGGTTTTCGGAGGTGCCGTCGACAGTGCGCAGGTGGCTGGGCGCGATGCCTATGATGCGCTTGAACGCCCGGCTGAACGATGCTTCGGAATCGTAACCCAGTCTGGCGGCGACCACTGAAACCCGCATCCGATCGTCGATCAGCCATTGCCGCGCCTGGTGCATGCGCATCCGGGCGACATATCTCGCCGGTGTTTCGCCAACGATGGCCGTGAAGCGTTCGGCGAAGGCCGATCGCGAGGCGCCCATTTCGCGCGCCAGCGCTTCGACAGTCCAGTTCCTGTCGGGCTGCAGATGAATGGCGGCAAGTACGCGGCCGATGTCGCGATCCTTGATCGCCGCGGTCCAGCCTCTGGTGTCGCCGCCACTGTTTTCTACCCAGGAACGGATGATGCTTGCAGCCAGCACGTCGGCCAGTCGCGCCAGCATGCCGCCAGAGCCGGCCCGGTTCATGGTGATTTCGCCGGCCATAGCTTCCAGCAGATGCGGAATACCTGGCTCGCCAGCCATCAATTCCTTGGCGCGCATCATGTCCGGCATCATGCCCAGCAAGGGGTGCGACCCGTCCAGGTTGAAGTGCATGCTGCCGCAAAACAGCAAGGTTTTCGGGCCGTGGCCGCCGTTGGAGACATTGAAGACATTGTCCTGCAAAGGCTCGACAGTGTAGCTTTCGATCGGCACGGCCGGAATGCCAGGCGCGCTGGCAACGACATGCTCGGCACCGCGCGGCAAGAGCAATGCATCGCCGGGTGTCATCTCAATCCATTCCCCGGCTGGCGAAAACAGCCAGCATTGGCGGCGGCCGATAAAGTGAAACCTTGCTGCCTTCTGGGCAGGAAACAACACGGCCCATGGGTTTGAAAGTTCGCAGCGGCCATAGTCGACGCCATCAAGCCACAATCCGCGCAAGATGTCGGTTAGCGGACCGTCCGAGGCCGGCAGGCCAGTCTTGGGCGAGGTGAAAACCATGCGGATTTTTCTAGCCTGGAATCACCAGTCCGTCACGGCCTCCATGCGTCAGCTCAGGGGCAACAAACTCGGGCCAACGGGTTCCTCCGCCGGGGCGTCGGCTGACGTAGCATCAGACGCAAAACCCACCTGTGCGGCGGGTCACCGGCGCAAATCAGCACCATGGGCAAAAATGTAGCATAGCTGAGGTCACCGAGTCAAGAAAAAATTCCTATCGCGAAAAGCTGCCGGCAAAAAAACTGCCGGGACCGCCGAACTGGGTGCTGCCTTTGTCAAGCTGAGTTCGGAACCCTGTGCGTCAGCTGGCCTGGCGGATATCGGCCTGTTCCTCGGCCCGGAGATGGCTGGGCGCCGAGCCGATGACGCGCTTGAAGGCGCGGCTGAAGGCGGCGTCCGATTCATAGCCGAGACGCGCCGCAACGACGGAGATCTTAATCCGGTCGCGGACCAGCCATTGCCGTGCCTGATGCATTCTGACCTGGGTGACATATTTTGCCGGGGTTTCGCCGACGATGGTGGCGAAGCGATCGGCAAATCCCGATCGCGAGGCGCCCAGCATCCTGGCCAGCGACTCGACCGTCCAGTCATGGTTTGGCTCGAGATGGATGGCGGCCAGCACGCGGCCGATTTCCGGGTCCCTGACGGCGGCGATCCAGCCGGAGGCGTCGCCGCAGCCGCGCTCGACCCATGAACGGATGACGGTGGCGGCCAGTACGTCGGCCAGCCGCGCCAGGATGCCGCCGGAGCCGACGCGCTCCATCGTCACCTCACGCGCCATCGATTCCAGCAGATGCGGAATGCCGGGCTCATCGGCTTCCAACTCATGCGTGCGCATCACATCCGGCATCATGCCGAGCAGGGGATGCAGGCCATCGAGATTGAAGTACATGCTGCCGCAAAACAACAGGGTTCCCGGCCGGCAGCATTCCGACATGCCTTCGTTCGACATGCAGTAGACGTCCTTGCAGACCTCCTCGACTTCGTAGCCGTGGATCGGCCAGGCCTGGGCGCCGGGCTCGCTGGCCAGCACGTGCGCCGCACCGCGCGGCAGCAGCACCGCGTCGCCTGCCTTGAGTTCCACCCATTCGCCGGATGGCTGCTTCAGCCAGCAGCCTTTGCGGCCGATGAAATGAAACCGCGCCGCTGGCTGGGCTGGAAACTGAATGCCCCAGGGTTCCTTCAGTTCGAAGCGGCCGTATTCGACGCCATCGAGGCGCAAGCCGCGCAAAATGTCGGTGAGCGGGTCGCCAGTGATCGGAATTTTGGACGAATTGTCAAGCATGATGGGGTTTCTAGCATGGAAACTCCAGGTGGTCACTCCCTATGTTGCGTTGCAGCCAAATGCTGCGCTGCAAAACAACTCGGAGACTGACCATGGCCGAACAGGCGACAGGCGTCATCGACGCCACACTTTTGAACCCTGCGGACTCCGACGAACGAACCGAGCCGGCCTGGGGCGCCGTTGTTTCGCTGGCACTTGGTGTTTTTGGCCTCGTCACCGCTGAATTTCTCCCCGCCAGCCTGCTGACGCCGATGGCGCGCGATCTCGGCGTCAGCGAAGGCGTGGCCGGACAGGCGGTGACGGCAACCGCGATCGTCGGAGCCATTGCCGCACCCACCATGGCCATCATCACCAGGCGTATGGATCGCAGGCTGGTGATGTGGATGCTGACCGTATTCCTGATCCTGTCCAATCTTCTGGCCACCTTTGCCTCATCGCTGCCCGTGCTTCTGCTTGCCCGTGTCGTGCTCGGCGTAGCACTTGGCGGCTTCTGGGCGATGTCGGCAGCGATGGCGCTGCGGCTGGTGCCGATGCGATTGATGCCGCGCGCCATGTCGATCATCCTGACCGGCGTCTCGCTGGCGACCGTCTGCGCGGCGCCGGTCGGCGCTTACGTTGGTGACATCTGGGGCTGGCGCACGGCATTCATGATTGCGACCGTCGTCGCCGCCCTGGCGCTGCTGGTGCAGCTGGCCACCATTCCGAAATTGCCCCCCGTGGGTGTTGCAAGCTTCCGCACCTTGCTCGACGTGCTGAAGCGTCCGTCGATCAGGGTGGCGCTGCTGGTCGTGCTGCTGGTCGCTTCTGGACACTTTGCCGGCTTCACCTATGTCCGTCCCTTCCTCGAGAAGGTCCCCGTGCTCGACATCGAGACGATCTCGCTGGTGCTGCTGGCCTATGGCATTGGCGGTTTCTTCGGCAATGTCGCCGGCGGTATCCTGGCCGAGCGCAGCCTCAAGGCAGCCGTTGCGCTGGCGCCGTTGCTGATCGCACTGGCCGCCGCCTCGATGCTGGGTTTCGGGGCTTCGCCGACGATCGCCGCTGCCGCCGTCGCGGTCTGGGGCTTTGCTTTCGGCGCGGTGCCGGTCGGGCTGCAGAGCTGGCTGGTGCGGGCAGCGCCCGATCAGGCAGAAAGCGCCGGCGGACTGATGGTGGCGACGTTCCAGGTGGCGATCGCGCTCGGCGCCGTCTTCGGCGGCCTGCTGGTCGACCATGCCGGCGTGGCCAGTGCCTTCGCCTATTGCGGCGCGGCGACACTGCTGGCGGCCATCGTGGTGTTCCTGCGCGGCCCGAAGTGCGCCAAGTAGCCTGGACGCGATCAGGCTTCCCTGACACTGCGCGTCGGCCTGAGAACTGTCACGGTTCTCGGGCCGCTGCCGTTGTGATGGCAGGGGCGAACAAACTCAGGCCGACCGCCCGTCGAAATCGAAAACCGACAGGGTCGAGGGGTCGAGATCGGCCACGCAGTTGATGTTGATGTAGGCACTGCGTTCGCTGCCTTCGCGGACATCCTCCGCAAAGGGATGGATGCCGCAGGCCCGGCAGAACCGGTGCGCGATGGCATGATTGCCGAATGTGTAGGTGCCGAGATCGTCGCCCCAGGCCAGGACCTGCAAGGTCCCGTGCGGGATGGCACACAACAGGGCGCCCTTGCGCGAGCAGATCGAGCAATTGCACCGCAAGGCGCCCGTCAGTTCGGCCTTGAATTCGAAGGCGACCTTGCCGCAGTGGCAGCTGCCTTTGTAGAGCATCGGATTTTCCTCGCATTAGACAGGGTGCAAAACCGCCTGCGCCGGGTTAAGTCTCGGCAACCCATGCCCCAAGGACGTTCAAGGCGTTCGGAGTCCGACACCGAAAATGCAATCCGTTCGTGATCATCTGGAAACCATTCTCGCGCGCCTCGCCGCCCGTGCCGGTGAAGAGCGCGTGTTCACGAAGCTCTATGCCGCAGCCGCGCGTGCCGCGGCCGATGCCAGCGATGCGCGCAGCCAAGCCGGGGTGACGCTTGGGCCGCTCGATGGCACCATCGTCTCGGTCAAGGATCTGTTCGATGTCGCCGGCGAGCCAACCACGGCCGGCTCGCTGATGCTTAGGACCGCAGCACCTCCGCTGGGCGATGCCGTGATCGTCAGCCGGCTGCGGCAAGCCGGCGCGGTCATTATCGGCAAGACCAACATGACCGAATTCGCCTTCACCGCGATCGGCGACAACCAGCACTATGGCACGCCCGGCAATGCCGTGGACGCCAGCCGCATTCCGGGCGGATCTTCCTCAGGCGCCGGCGTCTCGGTCGGTGAGGCGACGAGCGAAATATCGATCGGTTCCGACACCGGCGGTTCGATACGCATTCCGGCTTCACTCAACGGTGTCGTCGGCTTCAAGCCGACAGCGCGGCGCGTGCCGCTCGCCGGCGCGTTCCCGCTGTCCGCCACGCTGGACTCGATCGGTCCGCTTGCCCGAACCGTCGCCCAATGTGCCGCCGCCGACGCCGTGATGGCCGGTGAAGTGCCGACCGCGCTGACGCCGATTGCCCTTGCAGGGCTTCGCGTCGGCATTCCACGCGGCGTTCTTTTCGAAGAGACGGAAGACGAGGTGGCGACCGCGTTCGACCGCTGCCTTGGCAAGATCGAACAGACAGGCGCGCGGATCGCGGGCTTATCGATCGATGATCTGCTTGCCGATTTGCGGGCCGCCACCAAGCGTGGCTCAATCGCTGCCATGGAAGGGGCCGAAGTGCATGCCGACTGGCTGGCGGCTGGGGCTTCGGTGCCGGTCGACCCGCATGTCAGCGGACCTTTGTCGCGGGCAGCAATGCTGCCGACGCCTATCTACATCAGGGCAATGCGCCGTCGCACAGCACTCGTCGTTGCCATGGACGAGCGGCTGTCCTCGGTCGATGTGCTGGCTCTGCCGACCACACCGGTGACGGCGCCGACCATCGTCTCGATGTCTGACGATGCCGAGTTGCGTGACCGCACCGAAGGCCTGCTGCTGCGCAACACGCAGGTTGCCAACCAGTTCGATCTCTGCGCAATCTCGCTGCCGATGCCGGGCACTCCGCTGCCCGCCGGATTGATGCTGGTGGCGCGCAACGGGCATGACCGGCGCCTGCTGCGGATTGCGGCTGAAATAGAACAGCTGCTTGGCGCGTGACCAGGGCTGACCTGCCTATCAGCGCGACGAACAGTGCTTGCGTTCGCTGTCCTTGGCGGTGCGTACGATACGGGTCGCGACCAGCCAGGGCAGATTGTACTCCTTGCCGGTGATCGACTGGGTGCGTTGCTCGATCGAGCCCCTGACGACGATCTTGCCAGCATAAAGCGCGTCGGAAAGATCGGTTATCGCCTTGTCGGCTCGAGGCAATCCGCTGGGGTCGATCGACACGCCCTTGATGATCGTCCCGGTGGCAAGGTCGAGTGCGCTGTTGGATGGGCAGGGCGCCTTGAAGCAGCGCAGCCCGTTGTCACAATAGACATAGCTGCTTTCGGCCGCGAATGACGGCATAGCGCAGAGCGAAGATGCGGCAACAGTCAGACATTTGAGGCGAAGACCGAACATGGTGCTCAACGTCGCGGAGAATTGGGGCGAAACCGCGATGCTTTAGCTATCGGCCGGAAACCGCCGCCGGTAGTGATCGACCACTTCGGGATTGCGCAGATTGACCGGCAGTTTGCCCGCCAGCACCAGCAAGGCTTCACCCGCCGCGCCGACGCCCATGCGCATCATCGATTCTTCGGTGATCCCGGCCATGTGCGGCGTGATGATGACATTGTCGAAGCCGAAATAGGGATGGTTCGACGGCAGCGGCTGCGTGGCAAAAACGTCGAGCGCGGCACCGCCGATACGGCGTTTCTGCAACGCCTCGATCAGCGCGTCGTCGTCGATGACCGGTCCGCGCGACACGTTGATCAGCAGCGCCTGCGGCTTCATGCGGGCGATCCGCTCACGGTTGATCAGGCCGCGCGTTTCCGGGGTCAGCGGACAGCACAGCACGATGATGTCGCTCTGCTCGACCAGCGCGTCGATCGACAGGAAGCCGACCTTGTCCGGCGCCGGCTGCATGCTGCGCGTCGTTGCCACCACCTTCAAGTCGAAGCCGTGCGCGGCGATATGGCCGACCGCCTGGCCGACGGCACCAAGGCCGACGATGCCGATCGTCTTGCCGGCAAGCTCGCTGTTGGCATTGGCATGCTCGCGGCCGGCGAGCCAGCCTTTGGTGCGCAGGTCGCGGTCGACGACGCGGAAGTTGCGAAGCAAGGCAAGGGCCACGAACATGACGTGCTCGGCAACCGAGCGGGCATTGACCGCCGGCACGTTCGCCACCAGCACGCCGGCGGTGGTCGCTGCTTCCATGGGGATCATGTCGAGCCCGGCGCCATGACGGATTGCCGCCCGCAGCAGCTTTGCGCCGTCGAAAAGCTGTGGTGGCAGCGACGCGCGCACGATGACGATGTCGGCATTTTTAGCCTCGGCGGCCAGCGTGGCCGGATCGATGGCGGAGGCGACGACGAGTTCGCCGGCGCCTGAGAGCATGGCCGAGGCGCGCGGGTGCAGGGCGTGGGTCGTGAGGATACGGGCCATGTCGATCAGGCTCTTTCGAGCGCCGGGCTTTGCGGCTCCTCGCCATGGCCCTCGATCAGGCCTTTCCAGTAGCTCTCAGCCCCTTGAAGATGGGCGCTCATCAGCGCCTGGGCGAGATTGCCGTCGCGGCGCAGCAGCGCCTCATAGATCTGGATATGCTCGGCATGCGAGCGCAGGTTGCGCTCGGGGTCGTTGAAATAGATCGGCAGGCGCTGCTCGCCCATCATGTAGTAGACGCTGCAGACATTGTGGAAGACGCTGTTCTTGGTGGCGCGCACGATTTCGAGGTGGAATTCGCGGTCTTCCCTGGCAAGCCCTTCGCCGGCGGCGATGCGCTCTTCCGAAGCCTTCAGGATTTCGCGCAGCCGCTCGAAATTCTCCTCCGTGGCACGCGAACAGGCAAGTTCGGCCGCCTTGATCTCGTGGATCTTGCGCAGTTCGACCGTCTCGTAGATCTGGATCGGGTCGAGCGGCAGGCCTGCGCGGGCAAAAAGCGCCATGGCCTCCACACTGGCCTGCTTGGTGTCGATGTAGATACCGGACTTGGCCCGGCGCTCGACGATGCGCATGGCCTCCAGGATGGCCAGCGCCTCGCGGATCTGACCGCGGCTGACGGCGAAATGCTCCGCCAGTTCGCGTTCCGAAGGCGTTCGGCCGCTCTCCTTGTCCGAATGGGAGAACAGGTAGGCAGCGAGTTCTGCGAGGAGGTTCTTTTCTTTCATCGTCAACCGCGTTGCGCGTGCGCCTCCAGGAACCGCTCCGAAATGGTGAATCCCAGACCCGGTTTTTCCGGGATCGCTATCATACCGTCCCTGGCTTCGACAGTCTCTTCGACCAGATCATGGATCATCGGGTTGGCGCCAAGCGAATATTCGACGGTGAAACTCGACGGCGAGGCGGCGCAGACATGCAAGCCTGCGAAAAAACAGGGCGCGCCGGCCCACAAATGGGGTGCAAAGCGCAAATTGAAGGCGCTGGCGATGGTGCCGATCTTCATCGCCTCGCTGATGCCGCCGCAGAAAGCGGGATCAGGCTGGAAGATGTCGGCGGCTTTGAGCACGGCAAGGTCGCGGAAGGCATAGCGTGTCGCCTCGCTTTCGCCGGTGGCGATCGGGACGGCACCTGACGCCCGCACTTCAGCCATGCCGGGCTTGTCGTCAGCGATAATAGGTTCCTCGAACCAGGCGAGGTCCAAATCGTTGACAAGGTGGATGAAGCGCTTGGCCTCGGCCACCGTGTAGGTGCCGTGCGCGTCGACCATCAGTTCGACATCGGGGCCGAGCGCCTGCCGTGCGGCCCGCACGCGGGTGGCGGAAATGTGTGCCGCGCCATCCATGGCGCCAACGCGCATCTTCAGTGCCTTGAAACCGCCCTTGGCGATATAGGACTTCAACTGCTCGCCGATGGCGTCGGCGGCCGCCCAGCCGCCGGACGCATAGGCCGGCATGCGATCGAGCTTGCGGCCGCCGAGCAGCCGCCAGACCGGAACGCCAAGCGATTTGCCAAGAATGTCCCACAGCGCGATGTCGACGGCGCTGATGGCGGCGATGCTCATGCCGCGCCGCGCCAGTTGCGGCATGGCGTGGCCGCCACGCGCGGCGCTGTCGTGGCGCACGCCATTGTAGAGCATCTCCCATATGACGCCGATGTCGGCCGGATCGCGGCCGACCAGTTGCGGCCCGACCTCATGGTTCAGCATGTGGACGAGCGCACCGTAGCTGCCGGCACTGCCAGCGGCGTTCTTGCCTTCGCCCCAGCCGACCAGCCCGTCATCGGTCTCGATGCGCAGGATGGCGGCGTCGAAGGTCGTCACCTGACCGAAGTCGCTGCGGTGCTGCCGAGCGGCTTCGATCGGAACGCGGATCCACCAGGCTTGGACGGACTTGATGCGCATATTCTTCCCCAGCCCCGCCGCCGGTCAGGGCGGAAGGGCGAATTTCCCAGAGGCAGTCGGCTACTTGATCAGCGGCAGCAACGTCTCGGCGTTGATGCGCATCTGGTCGGTGTAGAATTTCTCGGTGAGCACGCTGGAGCCGTGGTCCTGGATGAACTTCAGCTGCTCGGGCGAGATGTCGACCGGATTGCGCTCGACCATGTCGGGATAGGGGGCTGCCGGCGTCCGGTCGACGGGCGCGACGAACTCATTGGTCAGCGCGCCATCGTAGCCGATCTCGCGCAAGGTGGCGACGATCTTCGGCCAGTCGATCTGGCCGAGGCCGGCGGCAAACCGGTTGTTGTCGGCGACATGGAAGTCGAACAGGCGCTTTCCGGCCTGCCGGATCGCGTCATAGACGTTAAATTCTTCCATGTGGATGTGATAGGCATCGAGGCAGACGCCGCATTCGGGGCTGACCGCGTCGGCCAGAGCGAGTGCCTGGGCGCCGCGATTGAACAGATAGGTCTCGAAGCGGTTGAGCGGCTCTACCGCGATCTTGACGCCGACCTTCTTGGCGTGGGTGAAGCATTCACGGGTGGCGTCGACGACCCACTTCCATTCCTCTTCTTCGGTCCCGTCAGGCACAACCTTGCCGACGGTCGCCGGAACCAGCGTGATGATCTCGCCATCGAGTTCGCTGACCATGGTCAGCACGTCCTTGACATATTGAACGGAACGCTCGCGCTGGCCCTGGTTCCTGGCGGCAAGGTTGCGCTCGCCCAGCATCAGGGTCACCGCGCCCCAGCAGCGAATACCATGCTCCTTCAGCAGCGCCCGGGTCTCCTTGGTCTTGTACTGCTCGGGCTCGCCGGAAATCTCGATCGACTCATAGCCGAATTTCTTGATGCGCTTGAGCGTCGTCTCCAAGGGTTCCGCGCGCATCCAGTTGTGCGTCGAAAGATGCATGGTCTGTCCTTCCCAAATCGTCTCTATGGTTCGCCTGCGACATGCATCGCCAAAAGGCGACACAAAGGTTCCTCCCCAAGGCGTTCCCAGCCTTTTCTCGCAAACTGGTTCGACCAATTGGGCCTGAAGCGAGGTCTACAGCAAATTCTCTAAATCGGCAAGAAGCGCTGGGATGCAACTTTCGCTGTGGATTATTTGCTTGATTATATTGAGATATATAGGCCTGCACCGGGTGATTTTGGGGTCTTGGTGGCGCATTGCATGGCTTGACCAAATTTCCACATTTGGTAATACCAGAATGGCGGTGCGTGCAAGCACCCGTTGAGAAAAGACCAAAGTGGCTGGCCCTGTTTCCAATCGGCGCTATGCTCGGTCGAGAGAAATGAGGGAGGATGCCGATGCCGACGACAATGAAGGGCCCTGGGCTGTTTCTGGCGCAGTTCGCGGGCGACGCCGCGCCGTTCAACTCACTGGCGTCGATCACCAAATGGGCGGCCGGTCTCGGCTACAAGGGCGTGCAGATCCCGACCTGGGACGCGCGGCTGTTCGACCTCAAGAAGGCGGCTTCCTCCAAGGCCTATTGCGATGAGGTGAAGGGCATCTGCGCGGATGCCGGCGTCGAGATCACCGAACTGTCGACGCATCTGCAGGGGCAACTGGTGGCGGTGCATCCTGCCTATGACGCGCAGTTCGACGGCTTTGCGCCGGCTTCAGTGCACAACAATCCCAAGGCGCGGCAAAAATGGGCGGTCGAACAGATGGAGTTCGGGGCCAAGGCCTCGAAGAACCTTGGCCTCAAGGCCTCGGTCAGCTTCTCGGGAGCGCTGGCCTTTCCCTACCTCTACCCCTGGCCGCAGCGGCCGGCCGGGCTGATCGAGGAAGCGTTCGCGGAGCTCGGCAAGCGCTGGAAGCCGATCCTCGATGTCTATGAGGATAATGGCGTCGATATAGGCTACGAGATTCATCCCGGCGAAGACGTGTTCGACGGCGCCACCTTCGAGATGTTCCTCGATGCGGTCGGCGGCCACAAGCGCTGCAACATCAATTACGATCCGTCGCATTTCCTGCTGCAGCAGCTCGACTATCTCGAATTCATCGACATCTATCACGAGCGCATCAAGGCGTTCCACGTCAAGGACGCCGAGTTCAACCCGACCGGCCGGCAAGGCGTCTATTCCGGCTATCAGAGCTGGACCAACCGTGCCGGCCGCTTCCGTTCGCTGGGCGACGGACAGGTGGATTTCGGCGGCATCTTCTCCAAGCTGACCCAGTACAATTATGATTCCTGGGCGGTGCTGGAGTGGGAGTGCTGCCTGAAGCATCCGGAGGACGGCGCGGCCGAGGGCGCGCCTTTCATCGAGCATCACATCATCCGGGTGACGGAAAAGGCATTCGACGACTTCGCCGGCGGCGCTACCGACAAGAAGTTGCTGCGCGCCATGATGGGAATCTAGCTCGACTTTCCCTCCCCCCTCGCGGGGAGGGTGGCCTGAAGGGCCGGGAGGGGTCGGTTCATGCCGAGCTCTACGTCCGGCAACCCCACCCGATCCGCTGCACGGATCGACCTCCCCTCAAGGGAGGTGAGACAACGAGGGAGAAAGACATGGTCGGCGCATCAAAGTCGGAAACGGGAGGCGGCCCGATCCGCTACGGCATGGTCGGCGGCGGGCAAGGTGCCTTCATCGGCGCGGTGCATCGGATCGCGGCGCGGCTGGACAACGACTTCGTGCTGGTTGCCGGCGCTTTGTCAGCCGACCCGGCCCGTGCCAAGGCATCAGCGGCCGAACTGGGGCTTGATCCCGCACGCAGCTATGCATCCTATGCCGAGATGGCCATGGCCGAGGCGAAGCGCCCCGACGGCATCGAGGCGGTGGCCATCGTCACGCCCAACAATGTCCATGTGCCGGCGGCAAAAGCCTTCCTCGAGGCCGGCATCCACGTCATCTGCGACAAGCCGCTGGCGACGACGCTCGCCGAAGCAAAAAAGCTTGCGGCGATAGTCGAGAAGACCGGCAAGGTGTTCGTGCTGACGCACAACTACACCGCCTATCCGATGATCCGCCAGGCGCGCGAGATGGTCGCCAAGGGTGTGCTCGGCGACATACGCATCGTGCAGTCCGAATATCCGCAGGACTGGCTGACTGAGGATTTGGCCGCGACAGGTCAGAAGCAGGCGGCGTGGCGCTCCGACCCCAAGCAGGCAGGCGCCGGCGGTGCGCTGGGCGATATCGGCACGCATGCCTACAACCTCGCCCGCTTCGTCTCGGGGCTGGAACTGGACTCCCTGTCGGCCGATCTCGACGCCTTCGTGCCGGGCCGGCTACTCGACGACAACGTCAACGTCATGCTGCGCTTCAAGCCTATCGGCAAGACGCATCCCGCCAAAGGCATGATCTGGGCAAGCCAGGTGGCGCCCGGCCATGAGAACGGGCTGAAACTGCGCATCTACGGTTCGAAGGGTGGGCTGGAATGGGTGCAGGCCGACCCGAACTATCTCTGGTACACGCCGTTCGGCCAGCCGAAACAACTGATCACCCGCAATGGCGCCGGCGCGCTGCCGGTGGCGGGCCGTGTCAGCCGCGTGCCGTCAGGCCATCCCGAGGGCTATCTCGAAGGTTTCGCCAACATCTACCAGGAGGCCGCGCGCGCCATCCGCGCGGCACGCCGCAAGGGCGGCAAGCCGGCCAAGGACGTCGTCTTCCCGACCATCCAGGACGGCGTCGAGGGCATGGCCTTCATCGAGGCCTGCGTGAAGTCGTCGAAGAAGAATGGGGCGTGGACGAAGCTCTGAAATAGAGGCGGTCCGGGGAGCCAAGGGGAGGGAGTGTCGATGAAAATCGGCATGTGCATGTTCTTGTGGACGACGGCCGTGTCGAAGAAACACGAGCCGCTGCTGCGCGACATCAAGGCGACCGGCTTCGATGGCGTCGAGATACCGATCTTCGCCGGCGCGCCGGACGACTATAAAAAACTCGGCGATCTGCTCGACCGCATCGGGCTGGAGCGGACCGCTGTTTCGGCCATGGGCGATCCGGCGATGAATTTGATCTCGGCCGACGCGGCGACGCGCAAGGCCGGTGTCGACTACATGAAATGGGCGATCGACTGCGCGCAGGCACTTGGCGCCGACACGCTGAGTGGCCCGCTGCATTCGACGCTCGGCGCCTTTTCCGGCTCCGGACCGACCGCTGCCGAGAAAAAGCGCTCCGTCGCCTCGCAGCGGGCGATCGGCGACCATGCCGGCAACAAGGGCGTCACCATCGGGCTCGAGGCGCTGAACCGCTTCGAATGCTATCTCCTCAACACGATGGCGGATCTGTCGGAGCATATCGACGCCATCGACCGGCCGCACATCAAGGCGATGTACGACACCTTCCACGCCAATATCGAGGAGGCCGATCCGATCGGCGCCTACACGAAACACCGCCGGAATGTCGCGCATATCCATATTTCGGAGAATGATCGCGGCGTGCCGGGGCGCGGCAACATTGCGTGGAAGGAAACATTCTCGGCCATCCGCAAGAGCGGCTATAACGACTGGCTGACGATCGAAGCGTTCGGCCGTTCGCTGAAAGATTTGGCGGCGGCGACCAAGGTGTGGCGCGATTTTTCCGAGACACCGGAAGCGGTCTATCGGGAAGGGTATAGGCATATCAAAAATGGGTGGAAGAAGGCGGCGTAGGCGCCTTCCTTATAGTGGGACTGAGCGAAGCCGCCCAACACCTGCCGCCGCGTTCCTTCACACCCCCCTCTGTCCTGCCGGCTTCTCATGAGACGGCAGCCGGCGCCTACCCCTGCTCAGTCTGGATCCTGTTGTAGTCGTGGATGGTCTGGCTCAGCCGGCGGCGCAGGAAGTTGGAGATGTTGTCGAAGATGAAGACAACGGCCAGGATCAGCAGCACCATGTAGAAGACGTTGGCCCAGTTGGAGTTGGTGCGCATCGCTTCCCACAGCTTCAGGCCGATGCCGCCGGCGCCGACAGCGCCAATGATGGTCGCGCCGCGGGTGTTGGATTCCCACTGGTAGAGCGTCTGGCTGATGAACACCGGCACCACTTCCGGCAGCACGCCGTAGCGCTGCACCAGAAGGCCGTTGGCTCCGGTCGAGGTAATACCCTCGCGCGGTTTGTCGTCGATGTTCTCCAGCGCCTCGGAATAGGTTTTGCCGAGCGTGCCGATCTCGGTGAAGAAGATGGCTGCACTGCCCGCCAGCGGTCCCGGCCCGAAGGCACGGGTGAAGAACAGCGCCCAGATCAGCATGTCGATGGAACGCATGAAGTCGAAGAAGCGCTTGAGCACCTGGTTGACCAGCCGGCTGGGCGTGATGTTGCGAGCGGCGAAGAAGGCCAGCGGAAAGGCGACGATGCCGCCCAGCATGGTGCCGAGAAAGGCCATGACGATGGTCTGCAGGAGCTTCGTCCAGACATCGCCATGCTGCCACTGGGCGTTGTTCCAGATGTTGTCGCCGGCCAGTGCCAGGTTGGACGTGCCTGGTTTCAGTTCCGGTCCGGAGACGATCAGCGAGGCGACTTCGCTTGCCGACTTGCCGAAGAACGGCGAGCGGGTGTCGAAGACGAAGTTTGCCCAGCCGAGAAATCGCTTTCGGATCCTGACGCGGTCAACGGCGACACGGGCCTCGCCGGCAAAGCCCATGTCGGCGACGACCTCATCTTCATGCGCGGTGATCCAGCCGGGAACCGGCCCCGAGATCAGCGGCTTGCCGGTGCCAAGCACGACCGCAACGGTCTCACCATTGGCAGTTATCGTCGCTTGCGTCTTGCTGAAGGTGACCGACTTGGCGGCGCCGTCGATAAGGACCGTCACCGAACCATCGGCATTGGTCTTGACCCAGTCCGGATCTGGGTTCGGGCCGAGCACCGAGAAGCGTGGATATTTGGCGGTGATCCGCGTTTCGTCGAGGCGGAAGATCGGCTGCACGTCGTAGCTGATCCATTGGGTTAGAAACAGCGGCAGCCGCTCCCAGTGCGATTCCCGCATGACCTGCGGCAGGTTGAAGAACCACAAGGCATAGAGCAGGTAGAGGAAGATGCCGCCAAGCAGCATCAGCGGCCCGAAGCGCTTGTGGAACGGCCGCTGGAACACCTGCGGGAAGCGCTCTTCGATCGACTGGATTTGATCGGCGGTCAAGGCAGCCATGGTCAAGCCCCCACCACGAAAGCCTGCTCGCCGACCAGCTTGCGGCGCAGCCAGGCGGAGAACTGGTCGACGATGAAGATCGTCGTGAACAGGAGCAGCACGAGGGCTATCGTCTTGGCGCCGAAGCCGCGCGAGATCGACAGCTTCAACTCCTCGCCGATGCCGCCGCCGCCGACCGCGCCCATGATGGTGGAAATGCGGACATTTATCTCAACACGCAGCAGCGTGTAGGACATGAAGTTGGGCAGCACCTGTGGCAGGCTGGCAAAGCGCACCCGCTCGAACCAGTTGGCGCCGACAGCCCTCAGGCCCTCTTCGGCGCGCATGTCGATGTTCTCGTTGATCTCGTAGAACAGCTTGCCCAGCGCGCCGATCGAATGCAGGCCGATGGCGATGATGGCAGCGATCGGGCCGATCGAGACGATGGCGGCGAACAGGCCGGCGATGACGATCTCGGGAAAGGCGCGCAGCAGCTCCATGAGGCGCTTGACGATTTGCCGCAGCACCGGATGCGGCGTCAGATTGCGCGCCGCGATGAAGGAGAACGGCACGGCGAAGACGAAGCCGATGAAGGTCGAGACCAGCGCCACGTTGAGCGTGGTCAGCATCAGCTCGAAATATTCGGGGATGTAGAAGCTGCCCCAGACATAGGAGCGGCCAAGCGGAAAGTTGAATTCCTGGGTGCCGGTGTCATGCGGGGAAGCGATGTCGAACATCGCCCGCCAGACATCGTTCCAGTCCTTGGGGACGAGCCAGCTCAGGAAGTCCAGCAAATGCGGCAACCGGTCGAAGAAATGCCCGGCATTGGCCTCGTCGGCGAACCACATTGTGCTGCCGAGCGCGATGATGAGAAGGCCGACACCGATGGCGGTGTAGAGCCGGCGCAAGGACGTCTTGCGACGCCAGGCGTCGGCCATCTGGTGAGTGGCGCCGGAAGGGGCTGTCACGGAAAGGGTCATGATCGGACATGCAAGAAGGGCGGCGTTTTCTCGACGCCGCCCTTCCTGATTTCGCCGTTAGCCGCCAATGGCTGCCTTACGGGCTTCGACGATGACGTTGTAGAAGTCCGCCTTAACCGGGACGTAGCCGGTAAAGTCGCCGCCTTCGACGCCTTCGAAGCAAGCCTTGTCCTTCTTCGGCAACTGCGTGAAGAAGTCGGCGAGCTTGGCGGTCATCTCGTCGCCGAGCGCGGTGCGCACGACCAGCGGGCCGTTCGGGATCAGGCCCGAGCGCCAGACTTCGACGAAGTCGTTGGGGTCGACGGCGCCCTTGGCGACTTCCTTGTGGAAGGTGCCCGAGGTGTAGCCGTCCTTGAAGTCGCCGATACCGGAGGAATCGTCCACCGCCACATCGACCTTGCCGTCGCGCACGGCCAGAACGTTGTTCTCGTGGCCGCCGTTGAACTGGGTCGAAGCGAAGAAGGTTTCGTTCGAAGCGCCGGTGTCCTTCGGGATCTGGGTCAGCGGGATCAGATAGCCGGAGGTCGAATCCGGATCGGCGTAGCCGAGCTTCTTGCCCTTGGCCGACTTGATATCGGTGATCCCCGAGGATTTCAGCGCCAGACCGATCGAATAGTAGCCGGTGGCGCCGTCGGTCTGCTGGGTGGTGAGGATCGGGGTGACCGCCTTCGGGTCCTTGAGAGCGATGCTGGCGTAGCCGGAAGCGCCGAGTTCGGCGAAGTCGAGCGTGCCGCCAAGCAGGCCCTGGATGACGCCGTCATAGTCGGCGGCGGGGAACAGCGAAACCTTTTCGAAGCCGAATTCGGCCTTCAGATGGTCGGCGAGGCACTGGTAGTTGCGCAGCCGGTCGGTTTCGTTTTCGCCGCCGAGGATGCCGACGCGAAATTCCTTCATGTCGGCGGCCTGGGCCATGCTGGTCGCCATGGCGAGCACCGAAACGGCGCTGAAAACCATCTTCCTGAACATCTGTAATCTCTCCTGTAGGTTCCGGCCCCGCGCCGGCAGCGTTCTCGATTTTGACAGGTGCCCTTGACGCGGGCTGTCGATCCAGGCCGCTCTCAGTATCCCGGGAATGCGGGCTCGAGCGGTCCGGCGGATGCGGCGATCTTTCGGCTGAAGGCAACGCTGGTCGAGGTGATGGCCTCGGAGATTTCCTGGCCATTGCTGTCGGCGCCGTAGACGAGACGCACGGCCTCGCGGTTGAGTTCTTCCGGCGGGCCGTCGAAGACGACCTTGCCGGCGGCCATGCCGATGATGCGGTTGCAGTAGGTGCGGGCGGTGTCCAGCGTGTGAAGATTGGTGACGACGGTGATGCCGTCGCGCAGATTGATGTCCTGCAGCGAATCCATCACCACCTTGGCGTTCAGCGGGTCGAGCGAGGCGATCGGCTCGTCGGCGAGGATCACTTTGGGCTGCTGCATCATGGCGCGGGCAATGGCGACGCGCTGCTGCTGGCCGCCCGACAAGGTGCCGGCCGGTTGCAAAGCGGTGCGGGCGATGTCGAGCCGCTCGAGAGCTGCGACCGCCTCGGCGCATTCGGCGCGGGAGAACATGCCGAACAGGTTTGACATGGTCGAGCGGTGGTTCAGCTTGCCGAGCAGCACATTGGTGAGCACGTCGAGGCGCGGCACCAGGTTGAACTGCTGGAAGATCATGGCGCAGTCACGCTGCCAGCGCCGCAGCGGCGAGCCGCGCAACTGGGAAACCTCGGCGCCGTCAAAAAAGATCGATCCCTGGCTGGGATCGATGAGACGGTTGATCATGCGAAGAAGGGTCGATTTGCCGGCGCCCGAACGGCCGATAATGCCAACCATCTGACCCTGTGGGATGGCGATGTTGATGTCGCTGACGGCGGTGTTCTTACCAAATCGGCGGCTGACACCGCGGATTTCGAGCGTGGCGGAATTTGCTGACATGGGGCAGGTTCCAGTCTGGACCATATTGATCGTCAGGCACTCGCCTAACGCAGCCACATGAACCTGCCGTGTCGCGGTGATGTCAGTTTTGTTACGCTCCACAGGTGTGGAGTTATGGCCGGCCCAGGGCCAGCAGGTCCTCGAAGTGCTCCATGTCCCTGAAGCCGCAGAAGGCGGGAGTTTTGATTTCGATCACGGGAGCCTGCTGCTCGAAAAAGCTTGAGAGAGTCATCGAACAGGTCCTGCCATGTGGCTGCCATGACGATGATGTGAAGAATTATCCTTCGTATTTTTCCAGGAAGGTCTCGGCCGATAGTTCCCGGAAATCGTCGAGCGAAGCGCGCAGCCTGGCATGATCCCAGTCCCACCAGGCAAGCGCCTGATAACGGTCGGCGGTGCGGCGGTCGAAGCGCTCACGGATCGGTTTGGCCGGCACGCCGGCGACGATGGTGTAGGGGGCGACGTCCTTCGAGACGACGGCTCCGGCGCCGATCGCCGCGCCGTCACCGACGGTGACGCCGGGCAGGATGGTCGAGCCGTGGCCGAGCCAGGTGTCGTGGCCGATGGTGACTCGCCTGGCGCGACGCTGGGCGAAGAATTCTGTCTCGTGCTCGGCGTCGTCCCAGTAGTCCGAGGCGCGATAGGTGAAATGGTGCAGCGTTGGCCGCCAGGTCGGGTGGTTGGTGGCGTTGATGCGCACGCTGGCGGCGATGTTGGCGAACTTGCCGATCGTCGCGCACCAGACGGCGCAGTCCTGCATCATGTAGGAATAGTCGCCAAGCTCGCTTTCCGACACCCGGCTGCGGTCGGCGATCTCGGTCCAGCGGCCGAGCGTCGAATTCTGCACATCCGCCGTCGGATGGACCAGCGGCGTCTCGGACAATTTCCTGGTCATGCGGCGATTTTTCCGGGAGCGAAAGCGGTGACGTCGATGATGCGGTCGGCAACCGCCTCGCGTACGTCGTGGTCATGGAAGATGCCGAGCAGCGCGACATCAGCCGCCTTCTTGGCGGCGATGAGTTCAATCACGACATCGCGGTTTTTGGCGTCGAGCGAGGCGGTCGGCTCGTCGAGCAGCAGGATCGGATGCTCGGTGATGAAGCCGCGTGCGATGTTGACGCGCTGCTGCTCGCCACCGGAGAAGGTCGCAGGTGGCAATGCCCAGAGTTTCTCCGGCAGGTTGAGCTGCGCCAGCAAGGCGCGTGCCTTGCCGCGGGCAATCTCGCGATCCTCGCCGCGCTCGACCAGCGGTTCGGCGACGACATCCAGCGCCGAAACGCGCGGCACGGTGCGCAGGAATTGGCTGACATAGCCGATCGTTTGCCGGCGCACGGCAAGCACGGTGCGCGGGCTGGCAGTGGCGAGGTCGATCAGCCCGTCATCGTGGCTGACGATGATCTGGCCTTCGTCGACGGCGTAGTTGCCGTAGAGCATCTTCAGGATCGAGCTCTTGCCGGCACCGGACGGGCCGCCGAGCACGGTGCATTCGCCGGCCCTGATCGAGAACGAGACACCGGCGATAACAGGCAATTTGATGCCGTCGCGCAGATGCATGGTGAAGCTCTTGGCGACGTCTGAGACAACGAGGGGCGTCGGCATCAGAAGGTCCTCCAATCGCTGTTGGTTTGCGGGCCAGCACCCCCCTCTGGCCAATGCAATTGCATGTGCGGAATAACGGTGAAATCTCGAAGCGGGTGTTTGCGAGGTGTCGGCGCGAGGCACCCCCCTCTGTCCTGCCGGACATCTCCCCCGCAAGGGTGGAGATTGGCAGCTTCACCCGCAGCGCTTTTCTTGCAGCCTTGGTAATTGGTGAACGCAGCAGGGACAGCCGATCTCCCTCCTTGCGGGGGAGATGGCCGGCAGGCCAGAGGGGGGTGCCTCGCGCCAAGGTTTCGCGAACACGCGCTTTGAGACTTCATCGTCAAACCTGCAGAATCGAGGAAACGAGCAACTGCGTGTAAGGCGCGCGCGGGTCGTCGAGCACGCGGTCGGTGAGACCGCTTTCGACGACGCGGCCGTCCTTCATCACCATCATGCGCTGCGACAGAAGCCGCGCCACGGCAAGGTCGTGGGTGACTACGATGGCCGCGAGACCAAGGTCGGTGACCAGCCCGCGCAGCAGGTCGAGCAGGCGCGCCTGGACCGAGACGTCGAGGCCGCCCGTCGGTTCGTCCATGAACACCAGGCGCGGGCCGGTGACGAGGTTGCGGGCGATCTGCAGGCGCTGGCGCATGCCGCCGGAAAAGGCGCGCGGCTCGTCGTCGATGCGGTCCTCGTCGATCTCGACGCGCGACAGCCAGTCGACCGCGGTGGCGCGGATCTTGCCGTAATGACGGTCGCCGACCGCCATCAGCCGCTCGCCGACATTGGCGCCGGCCGATACCGTCATGCGCAGGCCGTCGGCGGGGTTCTGATGGACAAAACCCCAGTCGGTGCGCATCAGGAAGCGGCGCTCGGCCTCGCTCATGCGGTAGAGTTCGCGGAACTGGCCGTCACGCATGCGGTAGCTGGCGGTGCCGGAGCTGGGCAGCAGCCGGGTCGACAGGCAGTTGAGCAGTGTCGTCTTGCCGGAGCCGGACTCGCCGACGACAGCCAGGACTTCACCCGGCCACAGGTCGAAGGAGACGTTGTCGCAGCCGACGCGCGAGCCGTAGAATTTGGAGAGCGCCGAGACGCGCAGCAGCGGTTCGTCGGTCATTGTATCTCCTTACCCTCCCCCTTGCGGGGAGGGTCGGCGCGCAGCGCCGGGGTGGGGGTTGAGTGGGGCGTGGATTGGTCAAGACCCCCACCCGCGCCTTCGGCGCGACCTCCCCACAAGGGGGAGGTAGGGGCGTTGCGCCGCTTCTCGCAGTGGTCGGTGTCGGAGCAGACGAACATGTGGCCGCCATGGTCGTCGAGGATGACCTCGTCGAGATAGACATTCTCTGCCGCGCACAGCGCGCAGGGCTGGTCGAAGGTCTGCACCTCGAACGGATGGTCCTCGAAGTCGAGGCTGACCACGTCGGTGAAGGGCGGCACCGCGTAGATGCGCTTTTCGCGCCCGGCGCCAAACAGCTGCAAAGCCGGTGAGCGGTGCATCTTGGGATTGTCGAATTTCGGCGTCGGCGACGGGTCCATCACATAGCGGCCCTCGACCTTGACCGGATAGGCATAGGTGGTGGCGATGCGGCCGTGTTTGGCGATGTCCTCGTAAAGTTTCACATGCATGAGGCCGTATTCCTCCAGCGCATGCATTTTCCGCGTTTCAGTCTCGCGTGGCTCGAGGAAGCGCAAGGGTTCCGGGATCGGCACCTGGTAGACAAGCACCTGGCCCGCCGTCAGCGGATGTTCGGGGATACGATGGCGGGTCTGGATGATGGTGGCGCTGGCGGTATCAGTGGTCACCGCGATGTTGGCGACCTTCTTGAAGAAGGCGCGGATCGAGACCGCGTTGGTGGTGTCGTCGGCGCCCTGGTCGATGACCTTCAGCACATCGTCCGGGCCGATGATCGAAGCCGTGACCTGGACGCCGCCAGTGCCCCAGCCATAGGGCATCGGCATTTCGCGCGAGGCAAACGGCACCTGGTAGCCGGGAATGGCGATGCCCTTGAGGATCGCCCGGCGGATCATCCTTTTGGTCTGCTCGTCGAGATAGGCGAAGTTGTAGGTGGCGATGTCGGTCATGGCGATCACATCCACATTGTGCTATTGAATTGGCGTCCAGGACGCGGAAACAGGGGCGAAATCGGATGACCCAGACCGCTTGGCTGCATATCGGAATTCTGCTGCTGGCGTTCGTCGGCGTGGTCGCGTTTATCCTCCGAAGAATGGTTTTTCCCGCAGCCAGGGAAGGCGCGCATGGCGAGAGCGTTGGCATCGGCGGCGGCTACAGTGGCGGGCATGGCGACCATTCGCACGACAGCGGTGGCGGTGATGGCGGGTCGGGCGACTAGGCTCATTCCGCCGCCTCCTTCTTGTCTTCCAGCATGTCGGCATTTCCGCGGGCGTCGTATTCGGCGCGCATACGGCGCACGAGGTCGAGTTCGGCCTGGAAGTCGACATAGTGCGGCAGCTTCAGATGTTCGACGAAGCCGGTCGCCTGGACGTTGTCGGAATGCGAAATGACGAACTCCTCGTCCTGGGCCGCGGCGACGACATCCTCGCCGAGCTCCTTCGCGCGCAGCGCCCGGTCGCACAGCGCCATCGCCATCGCCTTGCGCTCGCTCTGGCCGAAGACCAGGCCGTAGCCGCGGGTGAATTGCGGCGGCGCCTTGGCCGAGCCTTTGAACTGGTTGACCATCTGGCATTCGGTGACGCGGACAGTGCCGAGCGGCACCGCGAAGGGCAGCTCGGGCACGTCGAGCTCGAGCTCGACCTCGCCCATGCGGATCTCGCCGACGAAGGGATGGTTGCGGGCATAGCCGCGCTGGGTGGAATAGCCGAGCGCCAGCAGAAACCCTTCATCGCCGCGTGACAGCGCCTGCAGGCGGATGTCGCGCGCCATCGGGAATTCGAGCGGCTCGCGGGTGATGTCGCCGGGGACGTGATCCTGCGGCATGTCGCCGTCGGGTTCGATCAGGCCTTCGCGGTCGAGGATCGCCGATACGCGCGGCATGGCTTGCGCTTCCGTCTCGCGCAGCAAGGGCTGGGCGACGTCAGCGCCGGCGGCAAGCTCGGGATCGAGCAGCCGGTGGGTGTAGTCGAAAGTGGGCCCGAGCAACTGGCCGCCGGGCAGATCCTTGTAGGTCGCCGACACACGTCGCTCGACCAGCATCCCGGCGGTGTCGATGGGCCTGGAGTAGCCGAAGCGTGGCAGCGTGGTGCGATAGGCGCGCACCAGGAAGATCGCCTCGATCATGTCGCCGCGCGCCTGGACGATGGCGAGTGCGGCCAGTTCACGATCATAGAGCGAGCCTTCGCTCATCACCCGATCGACGCCGAGCGCCAGCTGCTCGACGATCTGGTCGAGACGTAGTGCCGGCAGCGAACGGTCGCCGCGGCGGCGGTCGGCAAGCAGGCTGTGGGCGTTGGCGATTGCGGCTTCGCCACCTTTCACCGCGACATACATCTTACGCCTCCATCGTCTTGATGCGCGTCGTGCGCGGCAGGCAGGCAATGCCATCAGCGGTGGCGAGTATGATGTCGACGCCTCTGGGAAAGCGCTTGATGTTCTGTTTCCACTGCTCGACGAAATGGCGCGGCATCTGTGCCGGCGCGATCGTGGCGCTGGTTTCGATGCCGGGACCTTCAAGCAACAGCGGCGTGCCGGAGACGAGATCGCCGACTTGCAGGATCAGCGTGGTCGAACGGTCGGGATAATCCTGCGTGCCCTGCGAAAAACCATCGAGCGACATCATCTCGGCCGGGGCCGCGATGAAGGCGAAATGCGCATCGGCCGGTGTGTTGGCCACGGGCGCGCCGGTGTGGAACCCAAGCCAGGATCTGATCGCGGTGGAAGCTTGCAGGGCCGGGTCGAGCCAGAGCGGGGTGTCGTTATCGCACAGCGCCAGTGCGATGGCGCCGGCGGCCGCCGAGAGCGGCGCCGGCGGGCGGGCGAAGGCCGGCAGCGGCTGCACGCTGCCTGGCCGCGCCATTGCGTCCATGACGGCGCGGAACACCGTCTGGGCATTGAAGACCGGATCGGCGAAACCGCCCTCTATCGATTGCGCTGCAATGTCCATCAGTCTTCTCCGCGAACCATGGTGAAGAAATCCACCTTCGTTGCCGCCGTCTCGGCGCGGCGTTTTTCATGCGCTGCGGTCAGAGCCGACCGCAGGGGCGCTATCAGTCCGGTCTCGACTTCATTGCGGCGGGCAGGGTCCTGCCACAGCGCGTCGGCGATGGCCGCCAGCTTCGCCTTCTGCTTGTCGCGGCCAAGCGCATAGCAATGTCCGACCTGCCCGGAGGGCAGCCGGACGGTGGCGCGGGTGACGGTCGCCTCGCCGACGTTGAAGGGCGCGCCGCCGCCGCCGATGCGGCCGCGCACGGTGACCAGCCCGGTCTCGGGGCCGCGCAGCAGTTCTGCTTCCGAAGGCAATCCGGCTTCATTCCAGAGCCGGACGATGTCATCGCCGCTGGATTGCGCCAGTGTCGCCATGGCGGCCTTGCGCTCGGCCTGGTCGCGGGCTTCCTGTCCTCGCATCAGCAGCATTCCTCTTTGTCAATTTGTCTATTGATATAGACAACTATACAAATTATACCTATTATCTAATGCGTGTCCATGACGGGTGGATGACAGCGATATAAGACTGGGCGCTGGAAGGTTGGGGCAATGATAGTCGGGCGGCTGGCAGCGGACAGCATCGAGCGGCGCAGTGGCGTTTCGCTGTGGCGGCAGATCGCCGACAAGATCCTGCATGCGATCGCCATCGGCGATTTCACGGAGAATGCAGCGTTGCCGCCGGAGGTGGCGCTGGCAGAACGCTATGGCGTCAACCGTCACACGGTGCGCAGCGCCATATCGGCCCTTGTAAGGGAAGGCGTGCTGCGGGCCGAGCAGGGGCGCGGCACCTTCGTACTGTCGCGCAAGCGGCTGTCCTATCCGATCGGCGCGCGCACACGCTTTTCGACAGGGCTGCAAGGGCAAACGACGGAACGGCACATCGTCCTGCTCGCCTCGTCGATCGAGCCGGCCAGCCAGCGCGTTGCCGAGGGCCTTGGCCTTGCCAGGGGAGCCGATGTGATCCGGTTGGAAACGCGCGGCGAAGCCGACGGACGGCCGGTGTCGCGTGCTGCCGGCTGGTTCGAGGCCCGGCGCTTTGCCGGCATCGATGCCGCGATGGCGCAAACCGGCTCGATCACCGCATCGCTGGCGCGTTTCGGCATCGACGACTATCTCCGGCAATCGACCGTGCTGTCGGCGCGCCATGCCGATGCGGCGGACCTTGCCGACCTCGACCTGCTGCCGGGCGCCATCGTGCTGGTCACGGTTGCCGTCAACGTCACGCCGGACGGCCAGCCGATCCAGTTTTCCGAGTCGCGCTTCCCGGCCGAGCGGGTGGAGCTGAAGCTGTCGGCGCTGTAGCTAACGTCGTCATCCTTGGGCGAAGCAGGAGCGCAGCTCCGTCGCGGAGACCCAAGGATCCATGCCGCGATCTCGGGCGAAGAGCGCAGCGGCGCAGAATTCTGCACCGAAGCAACGCTCTCAGGTCACGGCATGGATCCTATGGTCTGCGCCGCGTCGCTTCGCTCCTCGCTCCGCCATAGGATGACGAAGCGATGGATGTTGCGGCTAGTCGCCAAAGCATCAGATCTACCAAGTTGGGCGCTCAACGATCTCCGAATTCGTGTCGAACAGGCGCCTCTATCCGACCTCGATCACAGCCTTGATCAGGCCGGATTTCTCGTGTGCCCAGCGGGCGAGATCGCGCGGCGTGCCGGCGAGTGTGGTGCGGTGTGTGACGAGCTTGGCCAGGGGCACGGCGCCGTTGCGGATCGAGGCGGCGACGTGATCGAAGTCGGCGCGCAGCGCGTTGCGGCTGCCGATCAGCGTCATCTCGCGCTTGTGGAATTCCGGATCGGAAAAGCTGATGTCGTCCTTGACGACGGAGACCAGCACCAGCGTTCCGCCATGCGCGACATGGGCGAAAGCCGACTGCACCGATTGGGTGTTGCCGGTGGCGTCGAAGACGACATCGAAGCCTTCGCCTGATGTCGCTCCCTTGACCAGATCGGGCACCGCGCCGCGCGACCCGTCGAGGGTCTGGAAACCAAGCTCATTTGCGGCGAAGGCGAGCCTTTCACTGCTCATGTCGAGCAGCGTCACGTCGAGCCCGGCGATGCGGGCGAAGATGGCGGTGCCGAGCCCGATCGGGCCAGCGCCGATGACCAGCGTGCGGGCGCCGGGGTCGGCGCGGGCGCGCCGCACTGCATGCGCGCCGATGGCCAGGAACTCGACTGCGGCGGCGTCGGCCAGCGAAAGGCCGTTGGCGGGATAGAGATTTTGCGCCGGCACCAGAATCCGTTCGCACATGGCGCCGTCTCGATGCACGCCCAAGACCTCGATCCTGACGCAGCAATTGGGCTTGCCGTGCCGGCAGGCGATGCACTTGCCGCAGGAAAGATAGGGGTTGATCACCACGGGCTCACCAACGGCAAGATCGACGCCGTCGCCGGCCTCGACGATCGTTCCCGACACCTCATGGCCCATGATGCGGGGATAGGCGAGGAAGGGGTGCTTGCCCTCGAAAATGTGGTAGTCGGTGCCGCAGATGCCGACATGGCTGACCGCCACCAGCGCCCAGCCGGGAGGCGGTGCCTCTGGTGCGGGCCGGTCTTCAAGGACAAGATCGCCGGGCGAACGGCAGAGGACGGCTTTCATGCGCTAATCCAGTCATGAAATCGCCGGCCCGTTGGTGTGGCGGGCCGGCGGTTGATTGCGGGATCGCTACTTGCCGCGGCGGCGCAGGCCGTCGAAGTAGACGATGATGATGATCAGCGCGCCAGTGATGATGCGCTGCCAGAACGAGTTGACGTTGAGCAGGTTGGCGCCGTTGTTGATGGTGGCCAGGATGAAGGCGCCGAGCAGCGGCCCATGCACCGAGCCGACGGCGCCGAACAGCGAGGTGCCGCCGATGACCGAAGACGCGATCGCCTGCAGCTCCCAGCCCTCGGCCTGCGTCGGGTTGCCGATGCCGATGCGGGCCGCCAGCAGCACGCCGACAAAGGCGGCGCACAGGCCCGACAGCGTGTAGGCCATGTAGATGGTGCGCTGGACATTGACGCCGGACAGGCGCGAGGCCTCGGCGTTGGAGCCGACCGAAAACAGGTATCGGCCCCAGCGGCTGTGGTGCAGGAAAATATAGGCCGGAATGCCGACCAGGATCACCATCCAGAACAGGTTGGGGATGCCGATGAAGGAATTGCGCGAGAAGGCGGTGAAGGTGTCGCTGTTGATGTTGATCGAATTGCCGTTGGTCATCAAAAGGCCGATGCCGCGCAGCGAGGTCAGCGTTGCCAGCGTGATGATGAAGGGCGGCAGGCCCATCTTGACGATGCCGAAGCCGTGGAACATGCCGATGGCGACGCCGACCAGCAGCGTCACCAGAATGGCGAGCCAGATGGGGAAGCCGGCATTGATCATCATGGCCACGACCACGGTGGCGAAACCGACCACGGCGCCGACCGACAGGTCGATGCCGCCGGTGATGATGACGAAAGTCTGGCCGACCGCCATGATGGCGATCATCGAGCCCTGGCGCAAGAGATTGGCCATGTTGTTGGCGGAGGCGAAGCTCGTCGTCGCCACGGAGAGAAGGATCCAGAGCAGAACCAGCAGCGCCAAAAGCGTCAGCCCAAACAGGACATTATAGTTGCGCTTCGGTTTTTCGACGGCAATCGCCTCGGTGCTCATATTTGTCCTCCCAGCTTTTCTTGTTTCTCGGCGAGCGCCTGAGTAAGAATATCCTCGTGGCTGGCGGCGTGAAAACCGTGCGTCGCCACCAGTTTGCCGCGCCGGAACACATGCAGCGTGTCGGCGAGTTCATAGACTTCCGGCAGATAGGACGAGATCAGGATGATGCCGGCGCCCTTTGACAAAAGTGCGCCGAACAGGCGGTAGATCTCGGCCTTGGTGCCGACATCGACGCCGACCGTCGGTTCGTCGAAGATGAACAGCTTGGCGCCGTGCGCCAGCCATTTGCCGATGACGATCTTCTGCTGATTGCCGCCCGACAGGCTGGATGCCAGCGCGCCGCGCGTCGGTGTCTTGATGCGCAGATCGGCGATCTGGCGATCAGCTTGCGTCTTCTCCTGCGTGCTCGAAATCAGCAGATTGTTCGAGATTCGCTTGTAGATCGGCAGGTTGAGGTTGAAGCCGACCGGCAGGTTGAGGCAGAGGCCCTGGTCGCGGCGGCTTTCCGGCGCCAGCGCCATGCCGAGCTTGATCGCGTCATGCTCGGAATTGACCTGCACCTCCTTGCCTTCCCAGAGGATCTGGCCGGCGGATTTGCGGTGGCGGCCGTAAAGCGTGGTGACGAACTCGCTGCGTCCGGCGCCGATCAGGCCATAGAGTCCGACGATCTCGCCGGCGCGGACCGTCATCGAGACATTTTCGAAGCCCTTGCCGGACAGGCTTCTCGCCTCGATAATGGCGGCGCCCGGCGTGAAATGCTCCTTGTGATAGACCTGCTCGATCGAGCGGTTGATCATCATCTTGACCAGCTCGGCATCGTTGGTCTCGGCGATGTTGCGGGTGCCGACCAGCGTGCCGTCGCGCAGCACGGAAACACGGTCGGCGAGCTCGAACACTTCCTCCATGCGGTGGCTGATGTAGATGATCGTCACGCCTTCATCCTTCAGCCGACGGATCAAGGTGAAGAGCTGGTCGGCCTCCTTGCGGGTGAGGTAGGCGGTCGGCTCGTCGAAGATCAGGAATTTGGTGCCGCGCACGGTGGCGCGGGCGGCGGCTATCAACTGCTGCTGGCCGATGGTCAGGTCGCCAAGGGTGACATGCGCCGGCAGGTCGAAGCCGAGATCGTCGATGATCGTCTGCGCCTGCCTGACCATGGCGCGCTGCTGCAGGATGCCGAAGCGTGAATTCTCCTCGCCTAGGAACATGTTGGCGGCGACAGTCAGGTGACGGCACAGCACGACTTCCTGGTGCACGGCATTGATGCCGAGCGCCATCGCCTCGTGCGGCGTCGCCAGGGCGGCCGGTTGGCCCTCCCAGGCGATCTCTCCGGAGGTGCGCGGCATGACGCCGGTCAGAAGCTTGATGAGCGTGGATTTGCCGGCGCCGTTCTCACCGACGATGGCGTGTATCTCACCGGACTTGAAGGCGAGGTCGACCGGCTTCAGCGCGTGGGTGCCGGGATAGCGCTTCTCCAGCCCGCGCAATTCGAGGATGGTCCGCCCCGGTTCCAGAACGGGTGTGGGATGCAGTTCCTGCGCCGTCGAAATCATGACAATCCTCCCAGATTGGCCTCCCGGATTGGCTTCCCAGGCTGGCCTCACGATTGGCACGCGGCGAGGCAAGGATATGCCTCGAAAACAGCCTAGCTCAGGCGTGCGGATTGCCAAGCCGTTTGTGCGGCAGCTTGTGTCTCCGGGGCGAGGTGCCCCGGAGACGATTGCGGATGCGGCTCAGAGCTTCGGATTGAGCAGCGCGTCGATCTTGGGGTCTTTCATGTTGTCCTTGGTCACCAGATTGGCGCCGGTGTCGACATTGGCTTCGACCTTTTCGCCTTTGGAGGCGGCGAGTGCGGTCTTGATGCCGTCATAGCCCATCCGGTACGGATCCTGGACGACGAGGGCGGAAATGACGCCGTCGTTGAGGAACTTGATCAGCTTCTCGTCGCTGTCGAAACCGACCAGCGCCAGTTTGCCGCCAAGGCTGTTTTCCGCGACAGCCTGGCCGACGCCCTGCGCCATGATCAGGTTGGAAGCGAAGATGCCCTTGAGGTTCGGGTTGGCGGTGATCAGGTCGGTGGCGATGTTGAGGCCGGTGGTGGCCTGGCCGTCGGCATATTTATCGGCGACCAGCTTGAGGCCCGGATATTTGGCGGCCAGCTGTTCGGTGAAGCCCTGCTTGCGCTGTTCGAGCGAGCCGGCGCCCGGTGCGTTGGTGATCAGGGCGACGTCGCCCTCGATCTTGCCGCCGTTGGCGGCGCCGATGGCGGCTGCGAGGCCGTCGGCAGCGACGCGGCCGCCCTGGACGTTGTCGGTGGTCAGGAACGAGGTGAAGGCCTTGGAGTCGGCGCCGGAGTCGATGCCGATGACCTTGACCTTGGCAGCGGCTTCATCGATCGGCTTGCCAAGCGCCTTGAACTCGGTCGGCGCAATGACGATGGCCGCCGGGTTGCTGGCAACGGCGTTCTCGAGGATCGAGACCTGGCCGTTGACGTCGGTTTCAGCCTGGGCGCCGAGTTCCGGCACGTTGACGCCGAGATCCTTGCCGGCCTTGCGGGCGCCGGCCAGAACGATCTGCCAGTAGAACGACGTGGTATCCTTGACGATGATCGGAATGGTGACGTCCGCCGCCGAAACCGGCGCCGAATGCATGACGCCGGCGAGCATCGAAGCTGCTGCCAGCGCCATGACGGCGCGGCGGTTGAGAATGCTGGTCGCGAATTTCATGAGGTTTCCTCCCTAAAGTCGCCCGGTGAACGTTACGGAAGCTCCGTCCGGATAGGCGCGGCCCAAACAGAACTTTATCAATAAAAAACAATTGCCATGTTTTGATAATGCATCGAACAGATCGATGCAAGCGGTGTTTGATCAGTCCTTGCGAGGTCTGGCAGAAGCAAATCCACCGCGCTGCTCCCCATCGACGCCGTCACGCTTCCGTTCCATTCCGGGAATGTATGGAATATTAATTCCACCATTTCGTCAATATGGAATATCCATTCCTTCGTGTGACCGCAAGAATATGAAGTTTCACGCCAGCTCCTGCACCAGCGTGTGGGGACGATATCTGGCGTATTCCGTCTCCGGCACGTCGATGTCGAGCAGTTGGAGGTTACGCGTCAGGTTCGCCAGCTTGGCGGTGCCGGTCAGCACGGTGGCGACGGCAGGTTCATGCAAGGGGAATTGGAACGCGGCGGCGGCGAGCGGATAGCCACCCTCGGCGGCGATCCTCTCCATTGCGCCGACGCGGTCGAGCACGTCATGGCTGGCAGGGCGGTAGTCGAAATGTGCGCCTTGCACCGGTCCGGTCGCCAGGATGCCGGAGTTGAACACGCCGCCAATGACCAAGGAGGTCTGCCGCGCCCGGCATAGGGGCAGCAACTCCGCTTCGGCACTGCGGTCGAGCAAGGAATAGCGGCTGGCGAGCAGGATGCAGTCGAGCGGCGCCTCGCGCATCACGTCCAGACAGATCTGCACCTCGTTGACGCCAAGCCCATAGGCGGAAATGACGCCGGACCGTTTCAGCTCTTCGAGTGCCTTGAGGCCGCCGTCCATCAGGTCGCGAAAGTGCAGCTTGGTCTTCTCGACACCATGGGTGTAGGCGCCGATGTCGTGGACAAACAGGATGTCTATCCTGTTTAGGCCAAGCCGCGCATAGCTGAACTCGACCGACCGCATGATGCCGTCATAGGAATAGTCGTAGTCGAGCGCGAAGGGCAGCGGATCGACATAGGAGTGATCGGGAACCTGATCCTCCGACACCGGGCGGAACAGCCGGCCGACCTTGGTCGACAGCACATAGGAATCGCGCGGCTTGTAGCGCAGGAAGTCGCCGAAGCGGCGCTCCGACAGTCCGAAACCGTAAAAGGGTGCGGTGTCGAAATAGCGCAGGCCGGCATCCCAGGCGCCCTGCAGCGTCTCCATCGCCGCTTCGCGCGAACAGGCGCGGTAAAGGCCGCCAAGTGCAGCGCCGCCAAAGCTGACCTCGGTGACTTCCAGCGCTGTCTGGCCGATGCGGCGTCTTTCCATGCACAACCTCCCCGTGGCCAGCCAACTGGCCGGCGCGCAGTCTACTTTATATCAGTAAAATCTAAAGTGTTGCGCCCAGATGCCAGGGCACGAACTCGTTGTCGCCGTAGCCGAAGTCCTCGCTCTTGGTCTTGCGGCCGGAAGCCGTTTCGACGATCAGTTCGAAGATCTCGCGGCCCATGCCGGCGATGGTCTTTTCACCCGAGGCGATGACGCCGCAATTGACGTCCATGTCCTCTTCCATCTGGTGGTACATCGTCGAGTTGGTGGCGACCTTGATCGACGGCGTCGGACGGCAGCCGAAGCAGGAGCCACGGCCGGTGGTGAAGACGATGACGTTGGCGCCGCCCGCCACCTGGCCGGTCGCCGAAACCGGGTCGTAGCCGGGCGTGTCCATGAACACCAGACCGCTGCCAGTGACTTTTTCGGCATAGCCGAAGACGCCGTTGAGTGGCGTCTGGCCGCCCTTGGCGACCGCGCCGAGCGACTTCTCCAGGATGGTGGTGAGGCCGCCGCGCTTGTTGCCGGGCGAGGGATTGTTGTCGATCGAGGCGCCGTGCTTGGCGACATGGTCCTCCCACCATTTCACAAAGCCGTCGAGCTTCTGCGCGATCTCCGGCGTTGCCGCGCGGTAAGCAAGCAGATGTTCGGCGCCATAGATCTCCGTCGTCTCGGAGAGGATGCCGATGCCGCCGACGCCAGCCAGGATATCGACAGCCGCGCCCAGTGCCGGATTGGCTGTAATGCCCGACATGCCGTCGGAGCCGCCGCATTGCAGGCCGACGACGATCTCGCTGACCGGGATCGGCTCACGCTTCAGCTGGCCCACTTCCTCGGCGATCTCGGCCAGCACGTCCATCGCCTTTTCCACCGATTTGCGCGATCCGCCGGCGTCCTGGATGTTGAAATGGCGCTTGCCGGCAGCGACGCCCTTTTGGCCGTAGAGGGTGAGCTGGTTGACCTCGCAGCCGAGGCCGACCATCAGCACGCCGCCGAAATTCGGGTGGCGGGCGTAGCCTGCGAGTGTACGGTGCAGCACCATCATGCCGTCGCCGGTGCCGCTCATGCCGCAGCCCTGGCCGTGCACGATCGGCACGAAGCCGTCGATGCCGGGATATTTCGGCAAAAGCGTGCGGTTGGCGGTGTCGGCGATGGAATGGCAGACGGTGGCCGAGCAATTGACGCTGGCGACGATGCCGATGAAGTTGCGCGTGCCGGCGCGGCCATCGGCGCGGCGATAGCCCATGAAGGTGCGGGCGCGGTCGGCCTCCGTCGCGTGCTCGGCCTCGCTCGGGGGCACGACCGGCAAGCGGCCGGATTCGAACACCAGATTGTGCGAATGCACGTGCTCGCCCGCCGCAATATCCTGTGTCGCGCGACCGATCGCCTGGGCGTATTTCACCACGGCCTCGCCGGCGGCGATCGGCTTGATCGCCACCTTGTGGCCGGGCTCGATCAACACACTGGCGACGGCACCGCCCGGCAGCGCGGTGCCGATCTCGATGCGGCCGTTGGCGACGGCGACATTGTCGGCGGGGGACAGAAGAATGCAGTTGGAGGCGTTCACGGGCGGTTTCCTGGGTGATCCTGGGTTGCGCGGACGGATTGACACGCGTCTGTTTAGAGATATTGTCTTTTATCGTGAAAAAACAGTTTTGCGTCAATTGTTTTTTCACCGGGGAGTTCCGCATGCCTTGGGTGTTCCGGAAAGCGAATTCGCTTTTCAGGGCCATGGGAACGTCATATCGCGCTTCAAACCGGCCGCGGCAAGCGACGGGTGCAACGGATCAGGGATGTCGAAGAGCAACAACGTCTACAAGGATGCCTACAACCGCTGCCTGCGGCTGCTCGACGAAACGCGCAGCCTGCCTTCGGAGCCGGAACTGGGTACCTTGCTTGGCGTCAGCCGTACCACGGTGCGCACCATTCTGGCGCGCATGGAAGAGACTGGGCTGATCGCCTGGAACAAGCGCGCCAAGACGGTGCTGCGCGAGACGCGTCCCGATGATTTCTTCCCCGAGGAGGAGACCGACACGCTGGCCGAGATCATCGAACGGTCGTTCATGCGTCGGCTGCTCGCCGGCGGTGCCGAAGCCGGCATGCAGATCAACGAACTCGAACTGGCGCGTGAGATCGGCGTCGGCACCACCAGCGTGCGCGAGTTCCTGATCCGCTTCTCCCGCTTCGGCCTGATCGAGAAGCGTCGCAACAGTCACTGGGTGCTGAAGGGTTTTACCCGCGCCTTCGCGCTGGAGCTGACCGAAATCCGCGAAATGTTCGAACTGCGCTCGGCGGCCGCCTTTGCCGTTTTACCGCAGGACAGCGCGGTCTGGACCGATCTCGACCGCCTGGAAGACGAGCATCGCCAGTTGGCAAACGACATCGCCACCCGCTTCACCGAGTTCTCCGAACTCGACGAGCGCTTCCACCGGCTGATCCACCGGGCGTCGCGCAACCGCTTCATCGTCGATTTCTACGATGTCATCGCCATGATCTTCCACTATCATTACCAGTGGAACAAGGCGCAGGAACGCGAGCGCAACGAAGTCGCCATCGGTGAGCATCTGGTCTACATAGAGGCGCTGAAATCACGCGATCTCGGCAAGGTCGACGCCGCTTGCCGCAAGCACCTGAAATCGGCGCGCCAGACATTGCTGACCTCGATCCCGGAGAGCCGGTCGCTGCAAAAATCCTGAGCCGCATCGCGGCTTGGAGCCTTGTTTCATGCATGTCGTTGTCCCAAAACCGCTATACGCTTTTGGGCGGCATGCGTTGAGCCTGCCGCGTCGGCGCCGCGGCGATTTGGCGATTTTCCACCCGCCAGCCCCGTGCTAGATATGGTTCGTTGCTGCGAGAGGCAGGGCTTTGGGCGTATCGAGGAGACGATGGAGCATGCCGGTCGCGCTTGTCGCGGCCTATCTGCTGTTGCTCCAGTCGACGCTTGGTGCATTCGCCTTCGGCGCCGGTCCCAATGCATCGCAGCTCGACGCCTTCGGCAACGTCATCTGCACCCATGAGGGCGCAACCCAGCTTCCCGGCGACAACCAGCCGCCGTCCCATCTTCCGGCATGCTGCGTGCTCGGCTGCAGCATGGTTTCGGCGGCCTTTGCGCCGCCGCCCGGTGCTGGCCTGGCGCTGGGCAGCCTTTCCTTCAAAACGGTCGCCTTTGTTTTTCCGGCGGCCATCCATCTCGACTTTGCGCGTGAGCGCTCGCCGTCGAACCCGCGCGCGCCGCCGCTGACGGCCTGAGCCTGTTTGCCCGGCGGAACCTTTCGTGGGCGTACCCATCCAAAGATCAAACTGCTCGCGACCGGCAACGGCGCGACCTTCACTTCATGGAGCAACCATGTCCTATTTTTTCCCCGACGCGGCGCGTCTTATGCCCGGCGGCATTCTACGCGGCATCGAAGAGCGTGTCGGCATTGCCGTGCTGGCTCTTGCGCTGCTGTTCACAGGCGCCCAGTCCGTCCTCGCGCATGAGTTCAAGGTTGGCGATCTCGAGATCGGCCACCCCTGGTCGCGCGCCACGCCGGCCGGCGCCAAGGTCGCCGGCGGCTATTTCACCATCACCAACAACGGCAGTGCGCCGGACCGGCTGGTGTCGATTTCCTCCGATGTCTCTGAAAAGGCCGAGCTGCATGAGATGGGCGTCAAGGACGGCGTCATGACCATGCGTCCGGTTGCCGGTGGCCTGGAAATTCCGGCCGGCGGCAAGGTAGCCCTTGCGCCTGGCGGCTATCATTTGATGTTCATCGGCCTGAAGCGACAACCCAAACAGGGTGAAAAGTTCTCAGCCGTCCTGACCTTCGAAAAGGCCGGCGCCGTCAGCGTCGATTTCGCTGTCGAAGGCATGGGCGGTGGCGCCATGGACGATCACGCCAATTGACCCGGCCAGTTTGAAATTTGAGGGACCATCATGAACAAGTATCTTTTGTCGGCCGCAGTACTTCTCGTGCTCGGAACCAGTGCCGCCTTCGCGCATATCACGTTCGAAACGCAGGAAGCGGCCGTTGGGTCGACCTACAAGGCCGTTTTGCGCGTGCCGCATGGTTGCGAGGGCAAGGCGACGATCGCCGTGCGCGTGCAGATTCCGGAAGGGGTGATCGCGGTGAAGCCGATGCCGAAGCCTGGCTGGACGCTGCAGACCAAGAAGGGCAAGTACGACAAATCCTACCAGCTCTATGGTCAGGCGGTTGCCGACGGGGTCAAGGAGGTCGACTGGAGCGGCGGCAGCCTGCCAGATGAATTCTACGACGAGTTCGTCTTCCGCGCGACGCTGACGGCGGATCTCCCTGTCGGCCAGAAGCTTTACTTCCCGGTTGTGCAGGAATGCGATGGGGCCGCCGACCGCTGGATCGAAATCCCGGCAGCCGGCCAGGATGAGGACGCGCTGGAAAACCCGGCACCCGGCATCAAGCTGTTGCCGAAGAAATGATCTCCAAGGCGGCGCGCTCATTCGAGCGCGCCGCTCTTTTTCGTGGCGGTGACATGAGCACGACCCCCCTCCTGCAAACGGCTTCCATGGCCTGCAAACCTGCCGGCCGGCTTGCCGCCGGCCTGTTGGCCGTGATCGTGTTTCTTGCCAGCCTTGCCGTGTCAGATCAGGCCTTTGCCCATGCCGCGCTGATCAAGACCGATCCGGCCGACGGCGCGGTGCTGGAACAGGGGCCGGCACAGTTCTCGCTGACCTTCAGTGAGCCGGTCTCGCCGCTGGTGCTGACCTTGGTGAAGCCCGACGGCACGCCGGTTGCTCTGACGTCATTCCGGCTCAGCGACCAGACGCTCGAGATCGACAATCCGCAACCGCTCAAATCCGGTACGCATGTCTTGAGCTGGCGCGTCATCTCCGCAGACGGTCATCCCGTCGGCGGATCGCTGCTGTTTTCCATCGGCGCGCCCAGCGAGCCGCCCGCCGTGTCCGAAGCCGTCGACTGGCCGTTGCGGTCGGCGATCTGGCTCGGCAAGGTTTTTCTCTACCTCGGCCTTTTTCTCGGCGTCGGCGGCGCTTTCGCCCTCGCCTGGCTGTCCCAAGGTGGCCGCGCCGGACAGCGCTTCGTTGCAGCCGCAATCCTGGGCGGACTTGTCGCGGCGCCCTTGTCGCTCGGCTTGCAGGGGCTTGATGCGCTCGGGGCACCGCTCTCCCATCTGGCACAGGCGGTTATCTGGCGGACCGGACTCGGCACCAGTTTCGGCTGGACGGTGCTGGTCGCGCTGATTGCGCTGGGGCTTGGCCTGCTGTCGCTGGCCGGCCCCCGCGCCACCGCCAAACCACTTGCGCTGGCAGGTCTGGCCGGGGTGGGGGTTGCCCTTGCCGCCAGCGGCCATGCCAGTGCCGCCGAACCGCAATGGCTGACGCGGCCGATGGTGTTCCTGCACGGCGTAGGCATCGCGTTGTGGGCCGGCGCATTGGTCCCACTCGGGCTGGCGCTGAAGGGGCAATCGGCGGGGGCCACGCCATTCCTGCGGCGGTTTTCTTGGGCGATCCTGCCGGTGGTGGCCGTGCTTGCCTCTGCCGGCATCGTGCTTGCCGTCATCCAGGTGCAAACACCCGCGGCATTGGTCGACACCGCCTATGGAAGGCTGCTGCTGATCAAACTCGGGCTGTTGGTCTTTCTGTTCACGCTCGCCGCCGTCAACCGCTGGAAACTCACGGCATCGGCCGAGGCGGGATCGACGGAAGTTCAACGCAGGCTGGTCCGCTCGATCGGCGTCGAGATGTTGATCGTGTTGGCGATTTTCGGCGTTGCCGCGGGCTGGCGCTTCACGCCGCCGCCACGAGCCCTCGCGATTGCGGCAGCGCAACCGGTGTCGGTCCATATCCACGCGCTGAAAGCGATGGCCGATCTCAGCATCACGCCGGGCCATGCCGGACCGGTCGTCGCCTCGATGATCATCATGAGCGGCGATTTCGGCCCGCTCGACGCCAAGGAGGTGACGCTTGTGCTGTCGAAACCCGATTCGGGCATCGAGCCCTTGAAGCGCGCGGCGGCCAAGCCCGGCGACGGCAGTTGGCGTGTCGACAACCTCGTCATCCCGGTGGCCGGCCGGTGGACGGTGCGCATCGACATACTGGTCTCGGACTTCGAGATGGTGAAGATCGAGGCGCCCGTCGACATCCGCGCCGAGTGATATTCAGGTGATGCCGGCCTGCGAACGGCGGCTTCCTGCGCTTCCGGTGCTCACGTACTTTAAGTACGCTCCGCTCCGGTTCTCGGAAACCACCATTCTCGACTCGGCCTGACCTGAATCTCACACGCCGCGGCATCAACACAATTCGGCGGGGCGGTTGACGCAGCCCGAAAGGCCCGTCAATCATCGCGGCAAAACGCGATCTCAACAAAATCCGAAGGCAGGAAAAAAACGATGGAAAAAGCCGAAATCGGCCTGATCGGCCTTGGCACGATGGGCTCCAACCTGGCGCTCAACATCGCCGAGCACGGGCATCGCATCGCCGTCTTCAACCGCACCAGGGCGCGCACGGACGCTTTCATCGAGAATGCCGGCGCGCTCAGGGACATGGTCGTGCCCTGCTACAGCCTGGAAGAGCTTGCCGCCGCGATCCGGCCGCCGCGCCCGATCATCATCATGGTGCTGGCCGGCAAGCCGGTCGACGAACAGATCGCGGCTCTGCGCGGCGTGCTGTCGGCCAACGACATCGTCATCGACGCCGGCAACGCCAATTTCCGCGACACGATGCGGCGCTTCTCCGAGCTTTCCGGCTCGGGTCTCACCTTCATCGGCATGGGCGTGTCCGGCGGCGAGGAGGGTGCGCGCCACGGACCGTCGATCATGGTCGGCGGCACGGAGGACTCATGGAAACGCGTCGAGAAGGTGCTGACGGCGATCTCCGCCAAGTTCAAGGACGAACCCTGCGCGGCATGGCTCGGCACCGACGGCGCCGGACATTTCGTCAAGACCATCCATAACGGCATCGAATATGCCGACATGCAGATGATCGCGGAGATCTACGGCATCCTGCGCGACGGCCTGGGCATGGACCCGAAGGAGATCGGCACGGTGTTCGCCAACTGGAACAAGGGCCGGCTCAATTCCTACCTGATCGAGATCACCGCCAAGGTGCTGGCATCAGACGATCCGAAGACCGGCAAGCCGGTGGTCGACATCATCCTTGATCGCGCCGGCCAGAAGGGCACCGGCAAATGGTCTGTCATCGAGGCGCAGCAGCTCGGCATCCCGGCCACCGCGATCGAGGCGGCGGTGGCGGCGCGCGTTCTATCGTCGATCAAGGACGAGCGGCTGGCGGCGGAAAAGGCCTATGGCAACATCGGCGTGACGAAGATTTCCGGTGACAAGGACGCCTTGCTGAAAGATCTGGAACTGGCGCTGTTCGCCGGCAAGATCGCCGCCTACGCCCAAGGTTTTGCGGTGATGAGCGGCGCCTCCAAGGAATTCAACTGGAACCTGCCAATGCCGACCATCGCCAGGATCTGGCGCGCCGGCTGCATCATCCGCTCGCAGATGCTCGACACCATGGCGGAGGCCTTCAGCAAGGGCGGCGCCTCGACCAACCTGCTGATGGCCCCGGCCTTCATTGCGCTGATGCAGGAAGCGCATCCGTCGCTGCGGCGCATCGTGGCGAGGGCTTCGGAGGCCGGCTCGCCGGTTCCGGCGCTGTCTTCCGCACTTGCCTATTTCGACAGCTACCGCCAGGGCCGCGGCACGTCGAACCTGATCCAGGCGCAGCGCGACTTTTTCGGCGCGCACGGCTTCGAGCGTATCGACGACAAAGGCGCGTTCCATGGGCCGTGGGGAAGCGGTGCGGCTGGTTAGCCCAAGGGCCTAAACGGAAACCGGCGGGCTGAACGCCCGAACCTCGCTGGTGGCGACCAGGCGCTGCAACGAGCCGGGTGCGGCGCCGCCGATCCAGCCGAGCACGGAGCGGGCGAGATCGGAGCCGGCCAGGCGGAAGTTCTCGTTGACGACGAGCAATTCCGGCCGGAACAGGTGCAACAGGTCCGACGACTGCTTGGACACGACATCGACGTCGCGGCCAAGCTTGAGGCCGGCATCCTCGATGCCGGCGACGATCGCCAGTGTCGCGGCGGCAGCGCTGCTGACGAAGCCGTCCGGCCTGTTCTCGCGGCGCATCACCTGCGCGGTTCTGGTCCTGATCTGCTCGATCGTGTGATCGATGGAAACGGTGTTGAACGGAATTTCGCTGGCTCCGACCTCGCTTAGCGCATCGGCAAAGCCGTTCAGCGTGTGGCCATAATAGGTCAGCCCGGGCGGCGGCGACAGAAGCGCCAGCTTGTGCCTGCCCATGCTCGCCAGGCGGCGCACGGCTTCCATCGCGAAAACATGGTTGTCGAAGTCATGGTAGGGATGGACGAGGCCCATGTCGGTGCGCCCATGCGTGGCAAAGGGCATGCCGTGCTCGAGCATGTAGCGGGCGCGCGGATCGTTCGGTTGGGTGCGCGAAATGATGACTCCGTCGGCCGAGCCGGTCTCGACGAGATAGCGGATCGGCTCCATCGGATCCTGCGAGCGGGAATAGGGCGTGACGATCAGGTGATAGGGCGTTTCGGCGAGCACTTCCGAAACGCCGTAGATGATGTCCGAGACGAAGCTCATGATCTCGCGGTCGGTGTTGAGCACGAGGCTGATGACATTGGTCCTGCCGGTGCGCAGACGCACGCCGGCGCGGTTCGGCCGGTAGCCGATCTGCTTGGCGACGAGCTGGACGCGACGCCTGGTTTCGGCGCCGATTTCCGGGGCATCCTTCAAGGCGCGTGACACAGTGGTGACGCCGAGCCCGGTCATGAAGGCAAGCGTCTTCAACGTCGGCCGTCCCTGTGCCGAGGTCTCCCCGTTCTTGTCCGTACGCTGTCTGTCCATTCGTCCCGCCCGTCAGGCGCATAGCAGCCGCGAGCCATGTCGGCAATCGCCGCCATAGCGGTACGATATGCGTTCCAGCCCCGGCAAAGCTCAATATACTGAAACGTTACAGATTGCCATATCGAGTTACATGTCCATCGCCACGAGGTGGATGGTTCTTTTGCGAAACGCATTGGGATTCCAGGAGAAATCGCCTCTGCCGCCGCCTTTTGTCCGTATCAGGCGGCATTTCGGTGTTTGCGCCGCAGCAAACCATGCTGCAGTGCATGGGAAGCGCGATCATTCATGCGAATTTGTTCGCGGTCCGAAAAAATATCGAGGGCGCTTCGTTGATGGGTTGCACAGCCCGCGCAATTGCCGTATCGAAAATCTGTAACGTTTCAGATTCTGGGAGGAGCCGAAATGCGATACAAACTTTTGACCGCTGCGCTGGCAGCGACGGCCGCGTTGCAGTTTGCCGGCCAGGCGGCCGCGACGGACCTGGAAGTCACCCATTGGTGGACGTCGGGCGGCGAGGCGGCGGCGGTTGCGGAACTTGCCAAGGCATTCGATGCAACCGGCAACCACTGGGTGGATGGCGCCATTGCCGGCTCCGGCGGCACGGCGCGGCCAATCATGATCAGCCGCATCACCGGTGGCGATCCGATGGGCGCCACGCAGTTCAACCATGGCCGGCAGGCGGAGGAACTGGTGCAGGCCGGCCTGATGCGCGACCTCACCGACGTCGCCACCAAGGGCAAGTGGACTGATGTCGTCCGGCCGAAGAGCCTGCTCGACGGCTGCACCATCGACGGCAAGATCTACTGCGTGCCCGTCAACATCCATTCCTGGCAGTGGCTGTGGCTGTCCAACGAAGCCTTCGCGAAGGCCGGCGTGCCGTTGCCGAAGGACTGGAATGAATTCGTGGCGGCAGCGCCGGCGCTGGAAAAGGCCGGCATCATCCCGCTCGCCGTCGGCGGTCAGGCCTGGCAATCCTCCGGTGCCTTCGACGTCCTGCTTGCGGCTGTGGGCGGTACGGACACATTCCTCAAGGTCTACAAGGACAAGGATGCCAAGTTCGCCGCCGGGCCCGAAGTCGCCAAGGTCTTCAAGGCCGCGGACGATGCCCGCAAGATGGCGAAGAACACCAATGTGCAGGACTGGAACCAGGCGACCAACCTGGTCATCACCGGCAAGGCCGCTGGCCAGATCATGGGCGACTGGGCGCAGGGCGAGTTCCAGGTTGCCGGCAAGACCGCCGGCAAGGATTATACCTGCCTGCCGGGCCTTGGGCTGAACGAGGTCATAGCCACGGGCGGTGACGCCTTCTATTTCCCGCTGCTCAAGGATGCCGACAAGAGCAAGGCGCAGGAGGTGCTGGCCGAGACGCTGCTCGATCCCAAGACGCAGGTTGCCTTCAATCTAAAGAAGGGATCCCTGCCGGTGCGCGGCGACGTCGATCTCAATGCGGCCAACGACTGCATGAAGAAGGGCCTCGCCATTCTTGCCAAGGGCGCCGTCATGCCGTGGACGGACCAACTGCTTTCACAGGACACCCAGAAACAGAAGGAAGACCTTTTCGCCGAATTCTTCGCCAAGCCGGAACTGACCATCGAAGACGCGCAGAAGCGCTTCGCCGACCTCATCGCTTCGGCGGACTGACGCTGGAGGCAACCCGCCTCATTCCCGGCCTTGCGAATGCAGGGCCGGGAATGCACCGCCCTTACCCAGCCGGCTGACGAGATGAGCAAGAGCGAACGCCCCAACCTTCTGTTCCGCAACCTCAATGCGAAGGTCGCCTCGATCCCGATGATCCTCACCGCCATGGTGGTTTTCGTCGGCGGCACCGTTTGGACGGTGCTCTATTCCTTCACCAATTCGAAGCTCCTGCCGCGCCTGAATTTCGTCGGGCTCGACCAGTATTACCGCCTGTGGGCGGCGCCGCGCTGGCTGATCTCGATCGAGAACCTGTTGATCTACGGCGCGATCTCCCTGGTGTTCTCGCTGGTCATCGGTTTTCTGCTTGCCGCGCTGCTCGATCAGAAGATCCGCTTCGAGGACACGTTCCGCACGATCTTCCTCTATCCTTTCGCGCTCTCCTTCATCGTCACCGGCCTGGTCTGGCAGTGGTTGCTCAATCCGGATTTCGGCATCCAGCATGTCGTGCGGGACTTGGGCTGGACGAGCTTCAGCTTCGACCCGCTCTACAATTCCAGCATCGTCATCTACGGCATATCGATCGCTGCGCTGTGGCAAGGCACCGGGCTCATCATGTGCCTGATGCTGGCCGGCCTGCGCGGTATCGACGAAGACATCTGGAAGGCGGCGCGCGTGGATGGGATCCCGATGTGGAAGACCTATCTGTTCATCGTCATCCCGATGATGCGGCCGGTCTTCATCACCACGCTCGTCATCATCGCTTCCGGCATCGTCAAGGTCTATGACCTGGTCGTGGCCCAGACCAGCGGCGGCCCGGGCATCGCATCCGAAGTGCCGGCCAAATACGTCTACGACTATATGTTCTTCGCCCAGAACCTCGGCCAGGGTTTTGCCGCCTCGACCATGATGCTGCTCTCGGTGGTGACCGTCATCGTGCCTTGGGCCTATCTCGAGTTCGGGCGACGCAAATGAGCATTGCAGACATCACCGCTCAAGCAAGCACTGCCGCCGGCGCGCGCCAGGACATCGCCGGGCCCTACGGTCCAAAGCCGCGCCGCGTGATTTCGCGCCGCAACGTCTTCCTCTACGGCACATTGTTCGTCATGGCGGTCTACTACCTCTTGCCGCTCTATGTCATGGTCGTCACCTCACTCAAGGGCATGCCGGAGATCCGGCTCGGCAACATCTTCTCACCGCCGCTCGAGATCACCTTCGAGCCGTGGGTCAAGGCGTGGTCAACGGCCTGCACCGGCCTTAACTGCGACGGGCTCTCGCGCGGTTTCTGGAATTCGGTGCGGATCACCGTGCCGTCGGTGCTGCTGTCGATCGCCATCGCCTCGGTGAATGGTTATGCACTGGCCAATTGGCGCTTCAAGGGCGCCGACACGTTCTTCATCATCCTGATCGTCGGCGCCTTCATTCCCTACCAGGTGATGATCTATCCGATCGTCATCATCCTGCGCGAAATCGGCCTCTACGGCAGCCTCAGCGGGCTGGTGATCGTCCATTCCATTTTCGGCATGCCGATCCTGACGCTGCTGTTCCGCAATTATTTCGCATCGATGCCGGAAGAGCTGTTCCGGGCGGCACGCGTCGACGGCGCCGGCTTCTGGGGCATCTTCCTGCGCATCATGCTGCCGATGTCGCTGCCGATCTTCGTCGTCGCCATCATCCTGCAGGTGACCGGCATCTGGAACGACTTCCTGTTCGGCGTCGTCTACACCCGCCCCGACACCTATCCGATGACGGTGCAGCTCAACAACATCGTCAATTCGGTGCAAGGCGTGAAGGAGTACAACGTCAACATGGCCGCAACCATCCTGACCGGGCTTGTGCCGCTGATCGTCTACTTCATTTCCGGCAAGCTTTTCGTACGCGGCATCGCCGCCGGCGCGGTGAAGGGGTGATGGCGATGACGGCAGCCAACGATACCAGCGTTTCGATCCAGGACCTGTCGCTGAATTTCGGCGCGGTGACCGTCCTGGAGACGCTCAATCTCGATGTCGCCGATGGCGAGTTCATCGTGCTGCTCGGGCCGTCCGGCTGCGGCAAGTCGACCTTGCTCAACTGCATTGCCGGCCTGCTCGATGTCTCCGAAGGCCGCATCTTCATCAAGGGCAAGAACGTCACCTGGGAAGAGCCCAAGGACCGCGGCATCGGCATGGTGTTCCAGTCCTATGCGCTCTATCCGCAAATGACGGTGGAGAAGAACCTGTCCTTCGGGCTGCGTGTCGCCGGCACGCCAAGAGAAGAGATCGCCAAGCGGATCGCGCGGGCGGCTGAAATCCTGCAGATCGAGCCGCTGCTGCAGCGTAAGCCGGCCGCACTTTCCGGCGGCCAGCGCCAGCGCGTCGCCATCGGACGGGCGCTGGTGCGCGATGTCGACGTGTTCCTGTTCGACGAGCCGCTGTCCAATCTCGATGCCAAGCTGCGCGCCGAACTGCGCGTCGAGATCAAGCTGCTGCATCGCAAGCTGCAGAACACCATGATCTACGTCACCCACGACCAGATCGAGGCGATGACGCTGGCCGACCGTATCGCGGTGATGAAGGGCGGCGTCATCCAGCAGCTCGATGCGCCGCAGACCATCTACAACCGTCCGGTCAACCGCTTCGTCGCCGGCTTCCTCGGCTCGCCCGCAATGAACTTCGTCGATGGCCGTCTGGAAGACGCGGACGGCGGCTGGCGGTTCGCGGCCGAGGATATCAAGATCCCGCTCGGCACTTACGACTTTGCCAAGCCTCCGGCTCCAGGCCCCGTCACATTCGGTATCAGGCCCGAGCATGTCAGCCTGAACAGTGGCACCGGCTGGCCGTTCTCGATAGCCGCCAATGTCGAGGTGGTCGAGCCCATGGGCTCCGACACGCTGGTCTGGCTGAAGCTTGCCCAGCAGAATTTCAGCGTCCGGGTGACCTCGGAACGCACGCCCAAGAACGACGAGGCGGTGACGCTTGGCTTCGATCCGATGCGCGCCTCGCTTTTCGACACGGCAACCGGCACACGCATCTAGCTTCCGAGAACCAACCTTCCAACGACAATCCCCAAGCGAAACGGACAGAGACGATGAATTGGTCATTCCAACTTTACAGCGCCCGCAATTTCCAACCCTGGGACGGTGTGCTCGCCACGCTCGGCAAGCTCGGCTACGCTCAGGTCGAAGGTTTTGGCGGCGTCTATGATGATCCCGAGGCATTCCGTGCCGAGCTCGACAAGAACGGGCTTGCCATGCCGACTGGGCATTTCTCGATCGACGCTCTCGAGAACGATTTCGACGGCGTGCGCAGAACCGCCGACGCACTCGGTATCACGCTGCTCATCTGCCCTTTCCTGATGCCCGACCAGCGGCCATCCGACGCCGCCGGCTGGAGCGGCTTTGGTGAGCGTCTGGCAAAGGTCGGCGACGCCGCGAAAAAGGCCGGCTACGGCTTTGCCTGGCACAACCATGATTTCGAGTTCAAGAAACTTGCCGACGGATCGGTGCCGCAGGACCACATCCTGTCATCCGCGCCCGATGTCAGCTGGGAGATGGACGTGGCCTGGGTGGTGCGCGGCGGCGATGATCCGTTGCCGTGGATCGAGAAACACGGCAAGCGCATCAGTGCCGTCCACGTCAAGGACATGGCCAAGCCGGGCGAGGGGCTGGATGAGGATGGCTGGTCGGATGTCGGCCATGGCACCATCGACTGGGCCGGTCTGATCAAGGTGCTGCGTGCCAAGAGTGCTGCCCAATACTACGTCATGGAACAGGACAACCCCAACGACATCGAGCGTTTCGCCCGCCGCTCCATCGCAGCCGCCGAAACCTATTAGGAGCAATCAGCATGGCAAAGAAACTTGGCATCGGCGTCATCGGCTGCGGCAACATCTCGAAAGCGTATTTTTCGCTGGCGCCGCTGTTTCGCGGCATCGAGATGCGTGCCTGCGCCGACATCAACATGGAGGCGGCCAGGGCTCGGGCGAAGGAGTTCAAGCTGCGCGCCGAGACCGTCGAAGACCTGCTCAGGGCCGACGACATCGACATCATCGTCAACCTGACCATCCCGGCGGTGCATTATGAGGTGTCGAAGCAGATACTCGACGCCGGCAAGCACGTTTATTCGGAAAAACCGTTCGTGCTGTCGGTCAAGGAAGGGCTCGACCTTAAGAAGCGGGCGCAGAAAAAGGGTCTTCGGATCGGCTCGGCGCCAGACACTTTCCTCGGCGGCGCGCACCAGCTGGTGCGCAACCTGATCGACACCGGCAAGCTTGGCAAGGTCACGAGTGGTACCTGTCATGTCATGGGCCACGGCATGGAGCATTGGCACCCCAATCCGGATTTCTTCTTCCAGCCGGGCGCCGGTCCCGTGCTCGATATCGGACCGTATTACATCACCAATCTGATCCAGCTGATCGGGCCGGTGAAGCAGGTCGCGGCCTTCGCGACGACGCCGGCCAAGGAGCGGACGATCAGTTCAAAGCCGCGCGCGGGTGAAAAGATACCGGTCAACACGCCGACGACCATCCATGGGCTGCTGGAGTTCGAGAACGGCGCCGTTATCACGCTCAACACCAGCTGGGACGTCTGGGCTCACGGCCACGCGCCGATGGAACTCTATGGCGAGACAGGCACGGTGTTCGTGCCGGATCCGAATTTCTTCGGCGGTGACGTTCGCTTCACCGACGCGGCCAAGCCGGTCAAGAAGCTGCCGAACTGGCCGCATCCGTTCGGCGTGCCCAACGAGATGCATTCGCAAGGCATGATGGCCAACTACCGCACATCAGGCCTCGCCGATATGGCGGTGGCAATCGCGGAAGGCCGGCCGCACCGCTGTTCGATGGAGCTGGCGCTGCACGCCGTCGACGTGATGACCGGGCTGTTGCGTTCCGGCGAAACCGGCAAGTTCGTCGCCATGCAGACCACCTGCGAACGGCCGGCGGCACTTGGCGTCAAGGAAGCCAAGGCGCTTTTGGCGAAGAAGAAATAGGCAGCACACCTCAACCCTCTCTCCGTTTCGACGGAGAGAGGGTAAGGGTGAGGGGCAGAGCCAACTCGCCGCGTTGTCGCGATGCAGCCGACCGGCTCGTTTCCATTTGAGGATTTTCCGATGCCCTACACGCCTGCCGAAAACCGCTATGAAAAGATGATCTACAACCGCTGTGGCCGCTCCGGCCTGAAGCTGCCGGCAATCTCGCTGGGGTTGTGGCATAATTTCGGCAACGACACGCCGCACAAGACCAAGCAGGCGATCGCGCGCAAGGCCTTCGACCTCGGCATCACGCATTTCGACCTCGCCAACAATTACGGTCCGCCGCCCGGTTCTGCCGAGACCGCTTTCGGCGAAATCCTGCGCACCGACTTCGCCGCCTACCGCGACGAACTGATCATCTCGACGAAGGCCGGCTACGAAATGTGGGCCGGCCCCTACGGCGAATGGGGCGGGCGCAAATACATTCTGGCCAGCCTCGACCAGAGCCTGAAGCGCATGGGGCTCGACTATGTCGATATCTTCTATTCGCACCGTTTCGACCCCGACACGCCGCTGGAAGAAACGATGGGTGCGCTCGACCATGCGGTGCGCTCGGGCAAGGCGCTCTATGCCGGCATCTCGTCCTACAATTCGCAGCGCACGCGCGAGGCCGCCGATATATTGAAGCAGCTTGGCACGCCTTGCGTCATCCACCAGCCGAGCTATTCGATGCTGAACCGCTGGGTGGAGGAAGACGGCCTGCTCGACACGCTCGAAGGGCTCGGCGTCGGCTCCATCGTGTTCTCGCCGCTGGCGCAAGGCATGCTGACCAACAAGTATCTCGGCGGCATTCCGGACGGCAGCCGTGCTTCCCAGGGCAAGTCGCTGAAGACAGCCTTCATCAACGACAAGACCATCGCCAACATCAAGGCGCTCGACGCCATCGCCAGCAAGCGTGGGCAGACGCTGGCGCAGATGGCGCTGGCCTGGGTGCTGCGCAAGGGCAGGGTGACCTCGGCGCTGATCGGCGCCAGCCGGCCGGAGCAGGTCGAGGACTGCGTCGGCGCGCTCAAGGTGCTCGACTTCAGCGATGCCGAACTCGCCGAGATCGATACCTACGCCCGGGAGTCCGATATCAATCTGTGGGCAGCTTCGGCCGAGCGCAAAGGCCCGCCGCGAAAATAAACCACTCAAGCCGGCAAAATAAGAGCGGCGGGCACTCCCGCCGTTTTTCATGGGAAGCCAAATGGCCGCGGTTCAGGGCGTTTTCGGTTTCTGCGCCGTGCCGAGTCCCGCCTTGGGTTTGGCAGGCGCCGGAGCAGAGCTTTTCATCTTCGCCTCGATCCAGCCGGTGTAGTTGGCCAGCCGCGTGTAGATGCCGTAGGCGTCCTTGTGGCCGCAGGCCGCACTGCCGTCAGCCGGGCCTTCGCCCCAGCTGACGACGCCGATTTGGACCGGGCCTTCGGCACCGGTCATGAACAGCGGGCCGCCACTGTCGCCGTTGCAGGCATCGCGCACGCCGCTGGTGGTGCCGGCGCAGATCATGTTGCCGGTCAGCGGGTCGGTCATGTCGGCGGCGATCGCATTGGCGGCCGCGTCGATGCCTTTTTCCGAATAGCGCATACGGCGCGACAGATCGCCAAGTGCTGCCTTCAGATCACGCGCATAGATGGCCTTGATGCCGCTGTTGCAGGCCTGGTTCGGCTGCAGGTCGAGATCGGCGACCATCAGCGTGGTCGGAAAGGTGCCGTCCTGCATCTTGCCCCAGCCGGTGACGGTCGTCTTGCCGGTGTCGGGCGTTGCCTCATGGGCGACCTTGATGGTCGGCGCGTCGGCCGGTTCGGCAAGCCGAAGCAGCCCGAGGTCGTTGTCGAGGGTCTGCTCGCTGTAGCCTTCGTTGACGATGACCTCCACCACCTTGTGGCGCTTGCCTTCGCTGAGATCGGTTGCACCGGTCAGCACGGTGACGCTCTCGGGCGAAACCGGCTGGCCCTTGTCGTTGAGGCAGTGTGCTGCCGTCAGCACCCATTGCGGCGCGATCAGGCTGCCGCCGCAGAATTGGGCGTTGGCCTGCGATGCCGGATTCTCGTCCAGCCTGTCGGTGGTGAGCAGCGCGACCTGGAACGGGTAGACTCCCTTTTCGGCCTGGTTGCCGCCATAGACGCGGTCGGCCGCGTCGGGGTTCTCCGCCGCTGCAATCGCCCTGGCTTCCGTCACGCGCTTCATTGGCGAGACCGCTGCCTCCGGTCGGGCGACCGCTTCGTCGGCCTGGGTGAAATTGGCTGCCGCAAGGACGGCCGCGATGCCGAGCAGCGATGCGGCGGCGATCGGCCTGAACCGATGGATGATGTTCACCTGAAGCCCTCCTGAGACATGTACCCGAGCGGACCAGCCCCGGCACATGATCAACGAAACAAGCCTCAGCCTGGGGATCAGACCGCGCAGCACAGTTGTTGCGGCACGGCAGGAACACCAAGTCGGGCACCGCTTCGCGGATCGCGTTCCTGTGCAGACCTCGCTCAAAATCCTATAGCCCCCCACGGGCTATGTGGAAGCGATTTGTCATTCCAATGTTGTATTAATTTAGGCAATATATCCGCGCGAGTGCCTCTGGCGGGACCTCGACAGACTGTAGGGGTAATGATCAGGTCAGGCACCGGTAATCAAAAACTCCTTTTTTGGCCTCACCACGATCTCGACAATATTTCTGTATCTTGATCCAGTCCTTGCTGACTTTTGGGAGAGTCTCACCATGACAAAACTGACAAACGCACTTGTTGCGTCCACATTGCTTTCCACCGCAATGTGGGCGGTTCCAGCTTTCGCCGCCGATCCTGGCTCCGCCAGTGCCGGCAATGGCGAAAGCGCGCGCGACGCGACTTCAGGCGACTACAAGCCCGGGCGGGCAAAGCCAATCGCGCCACCGAAGCTGACCGACGAAGACAGCCGCGCCGCGCCGCTTGCCGACGAGGCAACGGCTGTCAAATCCTACGGCATCGTCGGACGGTCCGCCGATGGCAAGGAGATCAAGATCGAGCCGAGCGAAGCGCTGCGGGAGCTTATCATCAAGGAACTGAACGCTCCGGCCACTGGAAAAGACGGGGCTGAGCGCAAGACCGAGGATCCGGACCTCGGCGAAGGCGAAGCCGGCCGCCAGGTTTTCGGCACCGACGATCGCGAGCAGGTCAAGAACACCAAGACCTATCCGTTCTCGGCAATAGGCTATCTCGAAGCCAAATCGCCGAAGACGGGCAGCTTCGGCAGCTGTTCGGCAACGCTGATCGGTCCGCGAACCGTACTCACCGCCGCGCACTGCCTCTACAGTCATGAGGACAAGGATTGGCTCTCCGACTACCTGTTCGTGCCGGGCCTTAACGGCAGCACGGCCGACGACGCACCGTTCGGCGCCTTCGCCTTCGAAAGCGCCTATGTGCTGCAAGGCTTCATCGACAACTACCAGGGCTATTACGGGTGGGTCCTGCTGTGGGATCTCGGCATCGTCACGCTGAAGCAGGATGTCGGCACCAATCTCGGCTGGCTGGGCTATGCCAACTATGAGGATCTCGGCGATTTCACCGCCAATCTCGTCGGCTATCCCGGCGACAAGCCGATGGGCACGATGTGGAAGGCAAACTGCGAAGTGCACGCCGAAAACATCGCGCCGGAATATTTCCAGTATGACTGCGATACGTTCCCAGGGTCGAGCGGGAGCTCGGTCTATGCTTACGACAACAAGGCCAAGCAGCGCATCGTCACCGGTGTCAACGTGGCGGAAAGCCCCGACGCGAACACCGCCGTGCGCCTGAACGCTGCCAACGTCCAGTGGATCAACAGCCTGTATAAGTAATCGCTGCGCATTCGCGATGGAGACAAAGGCGGCGGCGCAATCCCGCCGCCTTTTTCGCCGCTATTTGGCTGCGGATGCAGGCGGGCCGTTGCGCACATAGTTCTCGATTGCCGAAGCGAAAGTGGGAGAACCCGCCTTGCGCTGCTTGTCTATGTAGCCGGCAAAATAGCTCCAGAAAGAGACGGCATAGTCACGGAAATAAGCATCGGTCACTTTGCGCGAACACAAATCGCCGTCGATGCAGAAGGACAGCCGGTTGAGGAAATAGACGATGCGATCGAAATTCTCGCTGAAATCGGCGAGCGGCATGTCGCCGCCGGAGGCAGTCATCGCCTCGATGCCGATGCGTTGCCGGAACACCTGCTCCTCGGTCGGCGATGGGTTGGCGCTGAGCAGATTGTCATATTTGGCGTTGAGCGCCGTCAGACGATCTTTCAGCGCACGCTGCGCCTGCTGGTAGTCCTTGTTTTCCCAGAGCTCGACAAGCGACATGGTCTGCTCGACGCGCTTCTGCTCCTGGTTGGCCAGGAACTGGTAGACCGAGAACATCAGGGTGAAGATGATGGCGAGGCGCACGGCCATGCCCGACCAGGCATAAACCAGCATGCGCCAGTCGCGGTCGGTGAACGGGTTGCCCTCCTTCTTGATCTCGTGGCTGCTCGGCCACGGAAAGCCTTCCGTGGTTTCCGGCAAGGTCTGTTTCGCCGTTGGCGCCTTTGCAGGCGCGGCAGCCGCTGTTTGCCTGGTGTTGCCCGCCGGCTTCTTCATCCGCAGGTGTCCAGTTCGATGGTGGCGGAGGGATCCAATACGATGCCTGGCGCCTCCAGCTTCTTTTTCAGGCATTCCAGCTGCAGGCGCGAAATCATGAACTGGACATCAGGGTCCGCCGCACCCTTGTTCGGTGACGGCAAGGCTTCGACGACGCCGCGCGAGGCGCAGTTGCTGAGATCGACGACAACCGCGTCGCTGCCGCTTTTGGCGAACTGGTCGTACTGATCGAGAAAACACGTCGCCAGTTCCGAGTTGGTGACGATCTGCTTGACGCACAGGCCGCAGGCATCGTCCGCCGAAGCGTTGGCGATCAGCAGCAGGCCGCCGGCAAGGCCGGCTACCGTTCCACGCCAGGAAAACACAGAATTCTTCACAATCGATCCTATCCGTTTCATCCGGCCGTCATGCGTCAGCGGCCGGGAATGTTCTCATATCGCGCCGATCGCGCAAGAGCCGCCGCAGAGCCCTGCGCGCCGGCATCCGCTCAGGCGCGCGGCACCGTCTCCATCGGGAAGATCATCACCGCGCCCTTCGGGCCGCTCTTGTCGGCAAGCCGCATCACCGAGCGGGTTGCCGGCGCCATGCCGAGATCGGTCAGCATGTCGGAGAAGCCGGCAGAGTCCATTCCGCGTGTCGCCGAGGCGACGCCGTCCTGTGCCAGGAAGCTCAGATCCTGCTTCTCGCTCTCCGGCGGCGCCTCGGTCAAAACCGCGATCATCCGCTCCATGCCGAAACTGGTGTCGGTGAAAGCCAGCAGCCCCTCTTCGAGCATGGCTTGCGGGGCGAGGCGTTCGGCAACGATATGGGTGATCGAATAATCGCTGCCGACATAGAGCACATTGATGTCGACCAGCAGATCCGAACCGTTCTTGGCCAGCACATGCACTTCGTCGCCCGGCGAGACGCGCGGCACCACCGAGGCCTGCAGCGGTTCGAGGCCATTCTTGTCGCGGCGTTTGACCTGGAACTGGACGTCGACCTCGGGCTTGTAGTCTGAGGCCGCCGCCAGCCGCGAAAGCCCGGTGGCACGGAAGATGGTGCGCAGGTTCCTGGTCGTTGCATCGGCCAGTTTCTGGCGGTCGTGAATGATGATCAGCGGCGGTTTGCCGCCCTCCTTCAAGGTCACGTCGCCCGACGCCGGCAGGAACCACAGCGCCGGCTTAGCGGTCGCATCCTTGGCGGCGCCGGGAACGGCATTCTCGCGCATCACCGCGAGGCGGAGGTCGGCGCTCTTGCCGGGCTCGACCAGCTCGATGTTGAAGCCGGTCTCCCTGGCTATGGCCAGTTCGTCGAGAACCGCATTGACCAGAGCGGTTTCCTTCTCAAGTCCCTTGGCCGCGGCCGGCCGCGCCAAGACGAGCTTGTAGTCGACGGCGATCTCCGCCACCCGCGCATAGGAATTGGCGGGAATGTCGACGACTTTGAGCGCCGGCTTCTTGTCGAACTCGACCGGCTTGACGCGGCTTTCCAGGTTTTTTGCCGACTGCACTTCCAAAAATCCGACAGCGTCGGACAGCGGCGATAGCGCCGACGGCAGGATGGCGAGCTTGCTGCCGGGGGTGAGGCGGTGCAGCAGGCCGGCGCCGATCGTCGCTTCGCCGTCCTTGATGACGACAGGCCACTGCATGACCGCGTCGGTCTTGTCGGTGCCGAACACCCGCGCATCCAGTTCGCCCTCGAACAGCGGTGTCGGCCGGGTGCGGCTGTCGGCCGAATATTGCTGCAGCACGGCCTGGCCGAGCTGGCGATAGGTGACGTTGGGATTCTCGGCCAGTTTCGACAGGATGGTGAAGGTGAACAGGCCGAACCGCGGCGCATCCGCGATGCCCTTAGGCAGCGGCATTTCCGGTGTCGTCTCCACCGTCTGCGCGGCATAGAAGGCGACCAGTTTGCCCTTGGTGATCGGTTCGCCACCGGTCGGCGTCAGGGTGAAGGCGGGCTTGCGCGTGCCATTGTCGTCGACGCCGCGCGAGCCGGCGACCGAAATCACCTCGTCATAGGCCTTGATCGCGGCAGCCCGCTCGGCCTCGTTGCCGCCGACCAGGTCGGCGAACTCGACCTTGCGCTCCAACTCGTCATCGACCTCGACGGCGCGTGTCGCGGTGCCGGAATGGCAGCAGTCGAACACGACCCAGACGAAAGCGCCCTTGTCGCGAATGGCGTCGAGTGCCGCGCCGATCTCGTTGTCGATCAGCGCATTGGGCACGCCGGCATCGCGGTTGATCCATTTGCCGATATCGACGGGCAGGAAGATCTCGTCGAGCCCGTCGGTTTCGTCGCCCTTGACCATCTGCGGCTGCTGGGCGCCGTGACCGGACAGATGCAGATAGACGAAATCGTCGCGCTGAACCTTGGCGGCAAGGTCGGCCAATGCGGCCTTGATGGCCGCATGGGTCGGCAGGCCACTGGCGCCGGGGACATCCTTGGCGAGCAGCGTGACGTTCTCCGGCGCGAACCGCACCGGGTCGGGCACATTCTTCAGGAGATAGTCGCGGACGAGGGCTGCGTCGTTCTTCGGCCCGACCAGCCAATTCCTCTGCGGAAGGTTGGGATATTCGGTGCAGGCGACCAGCAGCGCATGATAGGTGCGCGATGCGGCCATGGTCCGGAACGACACCATGCCGGCCATGGTCAAAGCGGACGTGCCGACCAGCAGCGTCCGCCGCGTCAATTTGATCATGATTGCTTCCCCAAGCCCGACCGAAATTCCAAGCGCGGCAATCCTCGCTGAAGATATTGTCAGTATTTTGAACGTTACATCGCAGAGCAACCTGCCTGTTGCCCCGCTCCGATCGATGTTCTCGACCGCCTTGCGGGCAGAATGCTGGAAACAGTAGCAAAAATGCCTGTTCGTCGCTATCTGGATGGGTACATGGATAGTTTGTGCGCGGCGCAAGCGACGGAAGGCGAGTTGGAAACAGGATCATGGCGGCAAGGGATGTGCTGACGAAGAACCAGCTGTGCGTGCTCGAGAAACTCGAGACCGCCAGCGGACCGCTCAGTGCCTATACCTTGCTCGACCAACTGCGCGAGCGCGGTTTTCGCGCGCCTCTGCAGGTCTATCGAGCGCTCGACACGCTGGTGAAGTCAGGTTTCGTGCACCGGCTCGAAAGCATCAATTCTTTCGTCGCCTGCGCCGAGCCGCACGACCACAGCCATTCGATGACCGCCTTCGCGATATGCGACACATGTGGGCAGGTGACCGAAATGTCCGACCACGATGTCGGCCACAGCTTGGACGAATGGGTGCGCTCGACAGGCTTCGCCGCCAAGAAGGCGGTGATCGAGTTTCGCGGGACGTGTGCCAAGTGCCTGGCCGAAGCGGCTTGAGGCCCATCGCTTCGTCATCCTAGGGTCTACGCCGCGTCGCTTCGCTCCTTGCTTCGCCCTAGGATGACGAAGAGGCGGAGCGTCAATGCGCCTCGTCCCAGTTGTTGGCGGCGCGCGCATCGACATGCAGCGGCACCGACATCGATACCGCTGGCATCGCCGCGTTTTCCATGACGTGACGCACGACCGGGATCGTCGCCTCGACTTCCGCCTCGACGGTCTCGAAAATCAGTTCGTCATGCACCTGCAGCAGCATGCGTGCGGAAAGCCCTGCTTTTTCCAGCGCCTCCTCCATGCGGATCATGGCACGGCGGATGATATCGGCGGCGGTGCCTTGCAGGCGGGCGTTGATCGAGGCGCGTTCGTTGAAGGCGCGAAGCGAGGGGTTGGACGATCTTATGTCGGGGTAATGGATGCGACGGCCGAAGATCGTTTCGACAAAGCCATGCTCGCGGGCATAGGCCTTGGTCTCCTCGATGTAATCGCGGATGCCGGGGAAGCGCTCGAAATATTTCTTGATGTAGTTGCCGGCCTCCTCGCGCGGGATCGACAGCTGGTTGGCGAGACCAAAGGCCGAAATGCCGTAGATGATGCCGAAATTGATCGCCTTGGCGCGGCGACGGACTTCCGAAGGCATGCCCTCGACCGGCACGTTGAACATCTCAGACGCGGTGATGGCGTGGATATCGGCGCCGTCGGCGAAAGCCTGCCGCAATTGCGGGATCTCGGCGACATGGGCGAGCACCCGCAGTTCGATCTGGCTGTAGTCGGCCGAGACCAGCCGATGGCTCTTGTCGGTGATGAAGGCGGTCCTGATCTTGCGGCCTTCGGCGGTGCGCACCGGGATGTTCTGCAGGTTCGGATCGGAGGACGACAGGCGTCCCGTCGTCGTCGCGGCCAGCGCGTAGGAGGTGTGAACGCGCTTGGTGTCGGGGTGGATGAAGCCCGGCAGCGCATCGGTATAGGTCGATTTCAGCTTGGTCAGCTGGCGCCAGTCGACGATCTTGCGCGGCAGTTCGTGACCTTCGGCGGCGAGATCTTCGAGAAGCTGCGCCGAGGTCGACCACTGGCCGGTCTTGGTCTTGGAACCGCCGGGCAGGCCCATGCGTCCGAACAGGATGTCGCCAAGCTGTTTTGGCGAGCCGATGTTGATGCGCTCGCCGATGAGCTGGTAGATTTCCTCTTCGAGGCGAGCGGCGCCCTGGGCCAGTTCGCCCGAGAGCCGCGACAGGATCTGCCGGTCGACCGAGATGCCGCGCTGTTCCATGCGCGCCAGCACCGGCACCAGCGGCCGCTCCAGCCGCTCATAGACCGACACTAGGCCTTTGGCGGCAAGCCGCGGTTTCAGCACCAGCCAGAGCCGCAGCGTCATATCGGCGTCTTCGGCGGCATGAGCGGTCGCCTTGTCGATGTCGACCTGATCGAAACCGACGGAGCTTTTGCCGGAGCCGGTGACGTCCTTGAGCAGGAGAGGGGTATGACCCAGCCATTTCTCGGCTAGCGAGTCCAGGCCGTGACCATGGGGCGTGCCGGCATCGAGCACGTAGGAGATCAGCATGGTGTCGTCGAACGGTGCGACATCGATGCCGTAGCGGCTCATGATGACAAGATCGTATTTCAGGTTCTGCGCGATCTTGAGAACCGATCTGTCTTCGAGCAGCGGTTTCAGCACAGCCAGCGCCTCGCGAAGCGGTATCTGGTTTTCGAGCGCGCCACCACCGAGCAGGTCGCCATTGCCGCTCATGTGGGCAAAGGGGATATAGGCGGCGCGCCCGGGCGCCGTGGCGATGGCCATGCCGATCAGTTCGGCCTGCATCGGATCAGCCGATGTTGCCCTGACATCGAAGGCGGTGATGCCGGCCTCTCGCGCCTCGGCGACCCAGGCTTTCAGGGCCGAGATATCGCGGATGCAGTGATAGGCCGAAGTGTCGATCTTGCCGGTGGCCGCGCGCTCCAGCCTTAGTGCCGCGAGCAGGGAAGGGGTATCGCCTTGTTTTGACGTCTCCGCCGTCCCGCCGGCTTCGTCCGATCCAGTGCCGGACGCGTTTCGGGCAACCGGCGGCAAACCGGCCCCAACATCCGGGCCATGGGCATGGTCGGCGCGTTCGACGGTGACCGCGACGGCCTGGACATCGCCGGCCTCGGTGCTGGTCGCCTCCGCGACACGGCGGGTCAGTGACGTGAATTCCATGGTCTTCAAGAAACCGATCAGCTTCGGGCCGTCCGGCGCGTGCAGGACGAAATCGTCCAGTCCCTCGGCGACCGGCACATCGTTCATCAGCGTCACCAGCTGACGCGAAATGCGCGCCTTGTCGGCGTTGGCGATGATCGATTCGCGCCTCTTGTCCTGCTTGATCTCGCCGGCCCGGGCCAGCAGCGTGTCGAGGTCACCGAACTGTTCGAGCAGTTGCGCCGCCGTCTTCGGCCCTATGCCGGGCACACCAGGCACATTGTCGACCGAATCGCCGGTCAGTGCCTGCAGATCGACCATCTTCTCCGGCGGCACGCCCCATTTTTCGATGACTTCCGGAATGCCGATCTGGCGGTCCTTCATCGGGTCGTACATGGCGACCGTGTCGCCGACCAGCTGCATCAGATCCTTGTCGGAGGAGATGATGGTGGTGTCGCCGCCAGCTTCGCAGGCCAGCCTCGCATAGGTGGCGATCAGATCGTCGGCCTCGTAGCCTTCGATCTCGACGCAGGGCAGGTTGAACGCCCTGGTCGCCTGGCGGATCAGGCCGAATTGCGGGATCAAATCTTCCGGCGGTGCCGAGCGGTTGGCCTTGTATTCGGGGTAGAGGTCGTTGCGGAAGGTTTTCGACGAATAGTCGAAAATGACGGCGAAATGCGTTGGCACAATGCCTACATCGGTGTTGCGGGCGTCGAGCATCAGCTTCCACAGCATGTTGCAGAAGCCGGAAACGGCGCCCACCGGCAGGCCGTCGGATTTGCGGGTCAGCGGCGGCAGCGCGTGATAGGCACGGAAGATGTAGCCGGAGCCGTCGACAAGGAAGAGATGATCGCCTTTTTTCATGTCGGCAGGGATAGCGCGGCGCGGCGGCTTGGTCCATGCCAAAGGCAGCCTCGACTATCGGTTCCGGCAACACCCTGACAGATCGCCGTCACCCCGCTCACGCCTATGTTACAAAACTGTAATTTTCGTGCCCTTGAATCGCCACGTTCAGAGACCCAAATACACGTCATCGGCAGTTTTCGCCGAGTCCGGAGCAAGGCCCGTCCCCCGCCTATCCCGGACACCTGCGGCAGCCTATCCCCCCTCTCCGGGCTGCCGCATCGTTTCGAGTAGAAGGCCGCCGTGGTTCCCCCTCCACCACGGCGGTCTTTTTTATCCCAGACAGACGTTTGCAGCCCGTGGTCCAATGATCGCGGGCTTTTCGTTTTGCTGTCCTGCCTTTACGGTTCGGGTTCTGAATCGAAAGGCTTCACATATGTCCGCAGTTTCCCCCGTCCTCGACCGTCTCGACAAGAATCACGACCAGAGCCTCGAACGCCTGTTCGGCCTGCTCAGGATCAAGTCGATCTCCACCGATCCGGCCTATGCCGCCGACTGCCGCAAGGCGGCCGAATGGCTCGTGGCGGAGCTCAAGCTGATCGGCTTCGATGCCAGTGTGCGCGACACGCCCGGACACCCGATGGTGGTCGCCCATCACGATGGCCCGGCCGGTTCGCCGCATGTGCTGTTTTACGGCCATTATGACGTGCAGCCGGTCGATCCGATCGAATTGTGGGAAAGCGACCCGTTCGCGCCTGCTGTCAAGGAGGTCGGGCCGGACCACAAGGTGATCACTGGTCGGGGATCGGCCGACGATAAGGGCCAGTTGATGACCTTCGTCGAGGCTTGCCGCGCCTGGAAACAGGTGCACGGCAATCTGCCTTGCCGCATCACCATCCTGTTCGAGGGCGAAGAGGAATCCGGCTCGCCCTCGTTGAAGCCGTTCCTCGAAGCCAATGCCGACGAACTCAAGGCCGATTTCGCGCTGGTCTGCGATACTGGCATGTGGGACCGCGACACGCCGTCGATCTGCGTCGGGCTGCGCGGGCTGGTCGGTGAGGAGATCACGGTGAAGGCGGCCGATCGCGACCTGCATTCGGGCCTCTATGGGGGTGCCGCCGCCAACCCGATCCGCATCCTGGCCAAGGTGCTGGCCGATATCCACGACAAGGACGGTCACATCACCATTCCCGGCTTCTATGACGGCGTCGAGGAAACGCCGTCGCAGATCCTGAAATCTTGGGAGACGCTGGGCGAGACCGCCGAGACGTTCCTGGGACCGGTCGGCCTGTCGATCCCGTCGGGCGAAAAGGGCCGCTCCGTGCTGGAGTTGACCTGGGCGCGGCCGACGGCCGAGTTCAACGGCATCATCGGCGGCTACACCGGCAAGGGCTTCAAAACGGTGATCGCGGCGGAAGCCTCGGCGAAGGTGTCGTTTCGCCTCGTCCACAAGCAGGATCCCAAGAAAATCCGCGCCGCGTTCCAGAAGTTCGTCAAGGAGCGGATTCCGGCCGACTGCTCGGTCGAATTCCATCCGCATGGCGGCTCGCCGGCAATCCAGCTTTCCTACGACTCGCCCTTCCTGGCCAAGGCCAAGGATGCGCTGTCCGACGAATGGCCGAAGCCGGCGGTGACGACGGGCAGCGGCGGGTCGATCCCGGTGGTCGGCGACTTCCAGACCTATCTCGGCATGGAATCGCTGCTGGTCGGGTTCGGCCTCGACGACGACCGCATCCACTCGCCCAACGAGAAATACGAGCTCAGCTCCTTCCACAAGGGCCAGCGCTCCTGGGCGCGGATTCTCGATGCGCTGACCCGCTGACGCGGCGTGAAAATCAACTTTCAGTTGATTTTTCAGCGGAACGCGGCGAGGACGGGCCACAAGACAAAGCGCTACAGCGTCCCTTGCGGGTCAAGGGACGCGCAAGGCTCGACCGGAGAAGACAATGGCCGATATCCGTTTCCACAAGCATGATCTGCCCGACCTCTCGCACTACAATGTCGGGGCAGTGGCCATCGACACCGAAACGCTGGGGCTCAATCCGCATCGCGACCGGCTGTGCGTGGTGCAGATTTCGCCTGGCGACGGCACGGCCGATGTGATCCAGATCGCGCCCGGCCAGAAGAAGGCGCCGAACCTCGTCAGCCTGCTGCGGAACCGCGGCGTAACCAAGCTGTTCCACTACGGACGCTTCGACCTTGCCGTGCTCTACAATGCGTTCGGCGTCATGCCCGAGCCGGTGTTCTGCACCAAGATCGCCTCGCGGCTGACCCGCACCTACACCGACCGCCACGGGCTGAAGGACATCTGCTTCGAGCTTCTTGGCGTCGGCCTCTCCAAGGCGCAGCAATCGTCGGACTGGGCGGCCGAGACGCTGTCGCCCGAACAGCTCGAATATGCAGCTTCCGATGTGCTCTATCTGCACCGGTTGCGCGATGTGCTTGCCGGACGGCTGGCGCGCGATGGGCGGATCAAGGAAGCCGATGCCTGCTTCCGCTTCCTGCCGACGCGTGCCAAGCTTGACCTGATGGGCTGGGACGAAGAGGATATCTTCGCCCATAGCTGACGGTCGTCAGCGCGCTCCGCGGCCGGTGAGCGTTTGGAACCGGATGCAGGCCGCCGCGTTCTGTCGGCTCAGTTTGTCGGTGCAATTGGGGGATGATGACATGGCGGACAGAAAGCCGATTGCGACCGCACCGACAGATGGCTCCAAGGTCTCCGTGACCTGGAAGGACAGCGACGGCGTCATCAACGAATCCATCGCGCAATATCGCGACGACGGCTGGTGGGTCTATATCGACAGTCACACGCGAAAGAAGGTCGAGCCGACCAGTTGGCGCCCTGCCGCAAGCGACGATGACGATCAATGATGGCGCCGCTGGTGAGGCCGGCCGCTTTCGAATAGCCTGAAGCTGTTGATATCGAGGCCGATTCGGAGCTTTCCGTTCCGCCGTCGTCCTCTTGCTCGGAGGAACTCTCTATGGGTGTCGAAAGCCTGCTCGTCTTCATCATCATCGGTGCCATCGCCGGCTGGCTCGCCGGTCTTATCGTTTCCGGCTTCGGCTTCGGTCTGATCGGCAACATCATTGTCGGTATCGTCGGCGCGTTCATCGCTGGCTGGCTGTTCCCGAGGATCGGATTTTCCATCGGCGGCGGCACTCTCGCCGCGATCATCCATGCCACAATCGGCGCCATCATCCTGCTGGTGCTGGTCAAGGTCCTGAAACGAGCCTGAAGCTCGACAACGCAAAGAGCGCGCCATGAAACAGAATACGCTCTATCTCGTCATTGGCGCGCTCGTCGTCGTGGTCATTGCGCTCGGCATCTACGTCTATCGCGAGCAGACCAAACCCAAAGGCGTCGAACTCAAGATCGACGACAAGGGCATTTCGATCCAGCAGAACTAAGCCATGCGGGAGCGCGACATGGTTGCTTCTGACGCCCCGGAAGGCGTCGATCAGCCTGGGATTACCGTGGCGGAATGGGAGAGGCTGAACAGGCCGCCGAGGCGCGAGGCGCTGTTGCGCTATCATTGGCGGGTGTTTCGCTTCCTGAGAGCGTCCGCGCCGGTCAGCGAATTGCAGGGGCAAGAGCAGGTATTCCGTGATGCGGTCGTCGCCACCGTGGCCTTCAACCGGCCAGACGTGATCGAATGGCAGATCCACCTGGTGCGCCGATACCTTGCCGAGCACGAGAGCTACATCGTCTTCGACAACAGCAAGAAGGACGAGGCGAGGCAAGCAATCCGCGATCTCTGCCGTCGTCAGCATGTCCCCTATGTGGCATTGCCGAGGAACAGGCTGGTCGTCAGCAGATCGCACGGCCAAGCGCTCAACTGGATCGTGCGGAATTTCTTGCCTGGGTTCGGGCCGAAGCTGTTCGGCTTCATCGATCATGACATCTTTCCGACTGAACCATTTTCGATCCGCGCCCGGATGGAGGACAAAAGCCTCTACGGCAGCGTGCGGCGCGATACGCCGACGCCAGGGGGCTGGTTCCTGTGGCCCGGCTTCTGTTTTTTCGATGGAAGCCTGTTGCGGCGGCGGCTGGATTTCGCCCCGAGCTACAAGTTTCATATGGATTCCGGCGGCGGCAACTGGCCGGTGCTCTACAGGTCGATCGATCCGGCGCTGGTTCGGTTCGCTGAAAACAAATCGCTTCGCTTCGGCGCTGGACATGATCAATCCGAGGATTTTTTCATGGTGGTCGATGGCTGGCTGCACGTGACGAACGCCTCAAACTGGAGACGACAGCAGCTTGACAGGGGCGAACACATTCTCGCGCTGTTGCGGCAAGCCGGCGGTCCCGACCAGCCGGATGTGAAGTTCGAGCCCATCTGAACGAGACACCGAACAGCGTGGTGGCAGTGACCTGCAAAGAGCAGACGCTGGCCTTTTTGGCTGCCCAACCCCCAAGGCCGGCATTCGAACACGACTTAACCCGCCCTTAAATCGCCGCATCTACTCTTCAACCCGAACGCCATAGGCATCGGGGATATCAAGCACAGCGCATGGCGAACCGCAGAGACAGTCGCATCGAACCCAGTTTCGAGGGGCCGCCGCAGGCGCGGTCCTCGGCGGGTCTTTCGGTGAACGAGGAGGATCGCGTCGTGCCGAGCAATCGCAAAGTCTCCGCAAAACGCAAGCCGGCCAAAGGGAAATCGTCGCGGGCCAAGCGCGGCAGAAGCCGGCGCGGCCTGTTCGGTGTGCTCGGCCGGCTGTTCTACTGGTGCTTCGTGTTCGCCATCTGGGGCGGCATCGCGGGGGCCGGCATCGTCATCTACTATGGCGCCAAGATGCCGGCGGCGACGACCTGGTCGATCCCCGACCGCGCCCCCAACATCAAGATCGTCTCTGCCGACGGCCAATTGCTCGCCAATCGCGGCATGAGCGGTGGCGAGGCCGTCGGCCTGCATGAAATGTCGCCCTATATCCCGGAAGCCGTGATCGCCATCGAAGATCGGCGCTTCTACTCGCATTTCGGCATCGACCCGATCGGGCTTTCTCGCGCCATGGTCACCAATGTGCTTGGCGGGCATTTCTCGCAGGGTGGCTCGACGCTGACCCAGCAATTGGCCAAGAACCTGTTCCTGACACCCGACCGCACGCTGGAGCGCAAGGTGCAGGAGGTGCTGCTGGCGCTGTGGCTGGAGCACAAGCACACCAAGGACCAGATCCTCGAAATGTACCTCAACCGGGTCTATTTCGGTTCCGGCGCCTATGGCGTCGAGGCCGCCTCGCGCCGCTATTTCGGCAAGAGCGCGCGTGACGTCACCCTGTCGGAAGCCGCATTGCTTGCCGGCCTGTTGAAGGCGCCGTCGCGGCTGTCGCCGGCACGTGATCCGAAGGCCGCCGAGGAACGCTCGCAACTGGTGCTTGCCGCCATGCGCGACGAGGGAAAGATCAGCGCCAATGAACTGACCTCGGCAATGAGCGCGCCGGCAACGCGTGCGCCGTCCTACTGGACCGGCTCGGAGAATTACGTCGCCGACACCATCATGGAAGAATTGCCCGACCTGATCGGCGACGTGCGCGGCGACATCGTCATCGACAGCACCGTCGACCTGAACCTGCAAAAGCTCGCCGAACAGTCGATCCGCAGGCTGATCGACGACAGCGGCAAGAAGCTCAACGTCAGCCAGGGCGCCCTGGTGTCGATCGACGATTCCGGCGCGGTGCGCGCCATGGTCGGCGGCTACGACTATTCGACGAGCCAGTTCGACCGTGCTTCGGAGGCACGTCGCCAGCCGGGCTCGGCGTTCAAGCCGTTCGTCTATATGGCCGCGCTCGAAGCCGGTCGCACGCCCGACAGCATCCGCAACGATGCGCCGATCAAGATCGGCAATTGGACACCCGACAATTACGGCGGCAAGTATTTCGGCAAGGTGACGCTGGCCACCGCGCTGGCCAAGTCTCTGAACTCGGTGGCCGCGCAGCTGACCATGGAGGTCGGGCCGAACGCGGTAGTCGAGGCGGCCCACCGCATGGGCATCCAGTCCGACCTGATAGCCAACACCTCGATCGCGCTCGGCACTTCGGAAGTGACGCCGCTGGAGCTGACCTCGGCCTATGTCCCATTCGCCAATGGCGGCTACAAGCCCGACATCCACTTCATCCGGCGCGTGACGACCACCGAGGGCAAAGTGCTTTACGACAGCGGCGGCGGCAGCGCGCCGCGCGTCGTCAAGCCTGAGATCGTGGGCATGATGAACTCGATGATGACGGGCACGGTTGAGATCGGCACTGCCCGGAAAGCGGCTTTCGCCTGGCCATCGGCCGGCAAGACCGGCACCAGTCAGAATTCGCGCGACGCCTGGTTCGTCGGCTACACCGCCAACCTCACCACCGGTGTGTGGTTCGGCAATGATGATGGCAGCCCGATGAAGAAGGTCACCGGCGGCGCACTGCCGGCGCAGGCCTGGCACGAGTTCATGGTTGCGGCCCACGAGGGTGTGCCGGTGCGGCCGCTGCCCGGCACCTGGAAATCGACGCCGGCCGACACAATCGTCCCCGACGAGATCCCCTCGGCGAACAACACGGCGCCGGTTCCGCCAACGTCGGTCGGCCAGCAGGCTCCGGCGCGGCCAGCAGCGCCGGTTGCCCAAGCGCCGTCCCGCGCGGCCCGTCCCGCCCAAACCGTCGATGCCGATGGCCTTTCCATGCCAGAGGATGACGGCGCCACCGCATCGATCAAGCACCCGGTGCCGCCAGGCGACGTCGGCGGTCCGCGCAAAAAGCGGCAGACCTCGATCCTCGACCTCCTTGGCGGCTGATCCGATCCGTTAATTCCGTGGTTTGGCGTTGCCCAATTTCTTGCTGTCAAAGGTCAGTTTGTCGCTGTGAATCTTGCCATCGCGGACGGTAAGGTGCTTGGCGCAGGAAAGCGCGCCGGACGACTTTGTCATCAAGTCATACATCAGCAGCGCCTGGTGATCGTCGCCGAAAGCAGCGATCATGCGCACACCGGTCACATCCTGTGAAAGTTTGGTCAGGCCCTTCAGGTAGGGGGCCTTGCCGGTCGATTGCTGCATCGGCCCATCAAAAACGACGTCGTCGGCGACATAGGATGCTGCCTTTTCGAGGTCGTGGCCTGTCCACGCCTTGGTGAAGGCCGTGGCGATGTCGAGGGGTGCTGTCTGTGTCATGGCTCTGTCCGATTGATTTGATGTGAAACCCCGCACCCTTGTCCTGCACTCCCGAACCAACGGCGAGTTGGCTTCCCGGTTCCTCCTTTGACGTGAATGGTGACATTTCGGCCTCTCGCCACCTCGGCGGCGTTCGGCTACATCTGCCGGCCGGAGACCTTGAAATGACTGAACTCGACACCAGAAAGACCATCGTGCTGACCGGCGCCAGCCGCGGCATCGGCCACGCCACCGTCAAGCGTTTTTCGCGCGAGGGCTGGCGCGTCATCACCTGCTCCAGGCAGGCTTTCGCCGAGGATTGCCCGTGGCCGGCCGGGCCGGAAGACCACATCAAGGTCGATCTCGCCGATCAGGAGGATGTCGGCATCGCCGTCTCCGAAATCCGCCACCGGCTGGAAGCGCATGGCGGCCAGTTGCATGCACTGGTCAACAATGCCGGCATTTCGCCGAAGCTCAAGGACGGCAACAGCCGCATGGATTCGATCGACACGCCGATGCATGTCTGGCGCGACGTGTTCCAGGTCAATTTCTTCGCGCCGATCATGCTGGCGCGCGGCCTGTTCAAGGAACTGGCGGCGGCCAAGGGCTCGATCGTCAACGTAACCTCGATCGCCGGAACCCGCGTGCATCCCTTCGCCGGCACGGCCTACGCCACATCGAAAGCGGCACTCGGCTCGCTGACGCGCGAGATGGCACATGATTTCGGCCCGCACGGCATCCGCGTCAATGCCATTGCGCCCGGCGAGATCGACACCGCGATCCTGTCGCCGGGCACTGACAAGATCGTCGAGACCATTCCTCTCAGGCGCCTTGGCACCACGGCGGAAGTCGCCGACATCATCTTCTTCCTGTGTTCGCAGCAGGCGTCCTACGTGACCGGCTCGGAAATCCACATCAATGGCGGTCAGCACGTGTGACAAAAGAGGGTGCTCATCCGGTTATTGTGAGAACGGCTTTGCCGCTGAAGCTGCGCTGTCGCAGTGCGTTCAGCGCTTGGGCGATGTCTGTCCACGGCACGGTCAAGGCCACGCGCGTTTCGAGCCGGCCGGCTGCGACCAGAGCGAGCAGCGAGGCGATGTCCTCGCCAATGCCTGGACCAGACGTGTAGTACGCGAAAGTCTGAAGCCTCGCCCCTTCGTGATTCGGAACGAACTGGCGAAATCCAATGGGCGTCAGTTCGCCGCTGCTCGAACCGAACATGACGATGGTCCCGCCAGGGGCGACGCGCTCGATCGCGTGAGCGAGGCTTTTGCCGCCCACCGACTCCGTGATCAGCGAGAACGGTCCCTCGGCCAGATCGATCGCTTCGACAACCTGCTCGGCTCCAAGGCCGCGGAGATCCTCGGCGTGCCGGGCGGCGGCGACAGCGGTCACGAATCCGCCCTGATGGCGGGCGAGCTGGATCTGGAAACGACCGACCGCACCGCTTGCGCCGGTGATCAAGACCTGCTGGCCGGCGAGGTCCCCGCCATGGCGTAGAGTCCTCAGCGCCGTCGTACCGGCGACCGGAAGCGTAGCTGCGGAAACGAAGCTGACGTCATCCGGCAGGACGGCGAGACGGTCGGTTGGGACTGCGATGCGTTCGGTCCAACCAGCCTCGTCGACCAACGCGACAACCCGGGCGCCGACGGTTGGCCCGGAACCATCGGCTGCTCTTCGTTCGACAATCCCCGCAATGTCCTGGCCGGGTATCCAACCCTTGGGGCGTATGGCAAGCAGGCGCAGTTCGCCGCGATTCAACGAAGTCGCGTGGACCGAGACAAGTGCTTCATTCGAGGCCGGTTGAGGCTCGGCGACGTCGGCGAGCCTCAACCCGGTCGCGTTTTCTGGAGAGATGACCAGGGCAAGCATGGGCGTACCTTGTTGCTGGCTTGTCGGTGCCAGCTTGCGTTGGAAAGCACTGCAAGCTGAGTACCCACGTAGGTAGCGGGCCATACCGCCGGGGGCGCGCAGCGTCACGAGATCAACCCTGCGCGAACCGAAGCCTATCGACTTTCGCGGTTAAAGAATTTAGCTATCGTGGCGTTTCATCGCTAATAACAGTCAATCATGAGACAGCCCCTCAGCTACCCCTGGCTCGATCTCGATGTGGATGACCCAGCCGCGCTGGCGATTGCCGTGCGCGTCGACATCCCCGACACCCGAGCGGAAGTCCCCGCCCATCGGCACCGCAAAGGCCAGCTCGTCTTCGCGCTCGGCGGCGGCGTCACATGCCGCGTTCCAAGCGGTCTATGGATGGTGCCGCCGCATTGCGGGGTGTGGATCCCCGGCGGCATGGAGCACAGCAATGTCGCAACCGCCAACGCCCGGATTTTTTTCGTCTACATAGAGCCGGGCGCCGCCGACCTGCCGGAGCGGTGCTGCACACTTTCGATCTCGCCACTGCTGCGCGAATTGATCATCGAGCTTTCCGATCGGCTGCAGGACGACGAGGCGAGGGGCGAGCTCTTGACCAAGATACTGCTCACCGAGTTGCCACGCATGCCTGTCCAGCAATTGCACCTGCCGATCTCATCCGAGCCGCGCTTGAACAGGATCGCCGAAGCGTTGGCGCAGGACCCCGCCGACCGCAGCACACTGGCGGAATGGGCCAATCGCGTCGCGCTCAGCGAAAGCAGCCTCGCCCGCCTTGTGACAAAGGAGACAGGGCTGAGTTTCGGGCGCTGGCGCCAGCAATTGCACTTGATCGTTGCAATTCGGGAACTGGCTTCCGGCAAGAGTGTCCAGCAGGTCTCGGGCGATCTCGGCTATGGTTCCGTTACGGCCTTCATCACCATGTTCAAGAAGGCGCTTGGGAAGCCGCCGGCCAAATACCTCAGTGGTATCGCGCAAAATGGCGGCTCTGCATTCGTGGCGTGATGCTCGCTTGAAAGGGTGGTCGAGCCGATCACGGTGCCAGCGTGCGAGAGTGCAGCCTGGGCTTTGGAACTCAGGCCACCGATGGCTCGGCGGTTTCGCGCCTCAACTCCGGTTTGGGACCGAGAACTTCTTCCACAATCCCGCGCGCAATCTCGCGTTCACCCATGATCACCGTATCGGCGCCCAAACCCTTGAGATGTTCGACCTCGGCGTCGGAATGGGCACGAGCGATGACGTTGATGCCAGGGTTGGCGGTGCGGGCTCGGAGCACGATCTGGCCGGCTTCGAAGGCATTGGGGATGGCAAGGATCAGCCGGCTGGCGCCTTCGGGATTGGCGGCGGCGAACACTTCGGCATTGGCCGCATTGCCGGCGACGGTCTCGATGCTGTCCGCTTTCAATTTCGCCAGCGTCTTGTCGGCGTCCTCGATGACCAGGAAGGGCATTGCCGCGTCTTTCAGCGCCGAGCCGACCAGGCCACCGACACGGCCGTAGCCGATCAGGATAGCATGGCCGGTGAGTGCCGNGTGAGTGCCGTCTTTGGAGGCGGGCCGTCCTCCTTTTTCGTCGTTGCCGCGACAGAGGCTACCTGGCCCGGCTCCGTCGCCGGACCAACCGGTTTTGCCTCGACCGGTGGTGCCGTCCTGGCGGCGCGCCGTTCCAGCCACGGCTTCATCCAGTCGATGGCCAGGAACATCAGCGGGTTGAGGACAATCGACAGGATCGCACCGGCCAGAATGAGGTCGCGGCCCTGTTCCGGCAGCAGCTTCAGCCCGACGCCGAGTTCAGCCAGAATGAAGGAGAATTCGCCGATCTGGGCAAGGCTTGCCGAAATTATCAGCGCCGTGGCGATGGGATAGCCGAAGGCGACAACGATGGCGAATGCGGCCAGTGATTTGCCAATGACGATGATGGCCAGCGTCGCCAGGATCGGCCAGCCATTGCTGATCAGGCTGAACGGGTCGAACAGCATGCCGACCGAGACGAAGAACAGCACGGAGAAGGCATCGCGCAGCGGCAGCGATTCCTCGGCGGCGCGGTGGCTGAGCTCGGACTCGCTCATGATCATGCCGGCGAAGAAGGCGCCCAGCGCCAGCGAGACACCGAATAGTTTTGCCGCACCGAAGGCGACGCCGAGCGCGATGGCCAAAACCGCCAGCCGGAACAGTTCGCGCGAGCCGGTATGGGCGACGTAATGCAGGATCCAGGGAATGACCCGGCGGCCGACCACCAGCATGACGATCACGAAAGCGGCGACCTTGGCCAGCGTGATGCCGACGACGCCCCAGATGCCGTAGCTGGCCGGCAGCGACAGCAGGCCGCTCGCATGGGCGTCAGCCTGCTCCTGACCGCCGAGCACGCCGGCCAGCGCCGGCAGCAGCACCAGCGCCAGCACCATGGCCAGATCCTCGACGATCAGCCAGCCGACGGCGATGCGGCCGCGCTCGGTCTCGATCATCCGCCGTTCCTGCAGGGCACGCAGCAGCACCACGGTCGAGGCCACCGACAGCGCCAGGCCGAACACCAGCCCCGCGCCCATCGACCAGCCAAGCATCCAGGCAAGACCGGCGCCAAGTGCGGTGGCAAAGCCGATCTGGACGATGGCGCCCGGCACGGCGATGGCACGCACCGACAGCAGATCCTTGAGCGAGAAGTGCAGCCCGACGCCGAACATCAGGAGGATGACGCCGATTTCGGCCAGTTCGTTGGCAAGGCCGGCATCGGCGACGAAGCCAGGCGTGTTCGGCCCGACCAGCACGCCGGCTACGAGATAGCCGACCAGCGGCGGAATGCGGAAGCGATTGGCGAGAGCCCCGAAGACGAAAGCCAGCCCCAGACCGGCGACGATGGTGGCGATAAGGGGCGTGTCATGCGGCATTGTCTATGGAGCGCCTTTCAAAAACAGCGATGTTGGATGAGCGCCGCCCAAAGCCGCCGCCTGTTTGCAATATGGTGGATGGTATGTCGGCGATGCAACCCGCAAAGCCATGAAATCGACGGCGCTGCCGCAAATATTTGACCGGCAGCCGAGAAAGCTGCCGGTCAAATCGGAATTTGTGCGGTGCTATTCGTCTCGATCGGTCAGGGCCGATCGACAATGATCAGGCTGCCTGCAGCAAGGCCTCGATTTCCGGTATGGCATGGTTGGTCAATGTCTTGGGAATTTCGGCGGTCACCTTGTCCCCGACCTCCTTATGCAGCTTTTTGCGCATTGTCCCAAGCACCACCGGCGGTGCGACGAGCACGATCTCGCTGAATTCGCCGTCATGCGCGAGCTTGTAGAGCCGGGCGGCGATTTCATCGGCGAAACGCTCCTTGCCGATGCGGTGCCAGTCCGTATCCTCGACTGCGCTGCGGTGTACGGAGGGACCATCATTGTATCGGCCCGGGCTGTCACTGCCTTGCTCGCGGGTGGGCGGGTTGTCCTGCTGCATTTCCTGCACCACCTCGAGATTCGGATATTTGTTGTCGCCGGCGTTTCGGAGGAAAAGCGCCTTCTCGCCATCGGCCACCATGACCCAGATACCGTGCTTGAGTATGATTGTGTTCATGATGACAGGCTCCTTTTCAGCCGCGTGGTGGCCTTTCGTGGCGTTCCGCAGCCGGGGTTTCGATCCGATATGACAGGCCTTTTGAGAACGCGCCCCGAGCCACTAATGTTCCAGTCGGCAGCCGCGTCGGCGTTGGACATTCTGGCTATCCAGAGTTCGCGGCTTTAATCTACTAATTTGGTAGAATTTAGAAAAAACGGTTTTGCGGCTTTTCTCCCCGGGCGCTAAAAGACCCGGAAAACAAGGCCTGCGACAGCAGCTTGAATCCGCTCCATCTGTAAACGAGAAATATTTTTCTCTTGGCCGGGATGCTTTCAGAAAAGCAATTGCATCCCGATAAGGGATGCGCGAGTGCGTTCCTTCTGGTTTCTCGCGCCCGCGCGTAGAACTGCAAGCTCATTCAGGATTCCGCTCGCGTCCATGTCGCACACTGCTCCCAAGCTCAATGCCTTCCCCGTGTTCATGCGGGTCGAGGGCGAAGCTGTGGCCATCGTTGGCGGCGGCGAAGAGGCGCTGGCCAAGGCGCGGCTGATCGGACAGTCGAGTGCGGTCCTGCGGATTATCGCGGAACACGCCGAGCCTGACCTGCTCGCCTTCGTCGCCCAGGCCGGCGCGAGCCATTTTGCCGCCGCTTACGACGCATCGCAGCTCGAAGGCGCGATCATGGTGTTTGCCGCCAGCGGCGACGAGGAACTCGACCGTCGGGTGGCTGCGGATGCGCGCCGCCTAAGCATTCCGGTCAATGCCGTCGATCGGCCTGAGCTTTGCGATTTCTTCACCCCGGCGCTGGTCAACCGCGCGCCAGTCGCCATCGCCATCGGCACCGAAGGCGCCGGGCCGGTGCTTGCGCAGATGCTGCGCGGCCGCATCGACCGTATGCTGTCGCCGTCGCTCGGGCCGCTGGCAACGCTTGCCGCTTCGTTTCGCGGGGCTGCCGAGAAGCTGCTGCCGAGAGGCAATGCCCGGCGCCGCTTCTGGAATGATTTCTTCACTGGTGCTCCTGCACGCGCGGCTGAAATCGGTCAGCTTTCGCAGGCGCATGATGCTGCCGTCGATCTCCTGCTTTCGAATGCGCCGGCTCGCGGCCACATCGCGCTGGTCGGTGCCGGTCCGGGCGCCGAGGATCTTCTGACCTTGCGCGCACACCGCCTGCTGATGGAAGCCGATGTCATCGTCCATGACGCGCTGGTGCCGGAGGCGGTGGTTGCCATGGGTCGCCGCGATGCCGAGCGTCTGCCGGTCGGAAAGCGCAAGGGCTGTCACACCAAGAGCCAGGCTGAGATCAATGCGCTGCTGGTCGAGCTTGGCCGTGAAGGCAAGCGTGTCGTGCGGCTGAAGTCAGGCGATCCGCTGGTGTTCGGCCGGGCCGGCGAAGAGATGGCGGCACTTCGCGATGCCGGCATCGCCTATGAGGTGGTTCCGGGCGTCACCGCGGCCTTTGCCGCCGCCGCCGATTTCGAACTGCCGCTGACCTTGCGCGGTGTCTCCTCGTCGATGGTGTTCACCACCGGCCACGACCTCAAGGGCAATTCGCTGCCCGACTGGGCCAAGCTCGCCATTTCCGGCGCCACCGTCGCCGTTTATATGGGCCGCTCGGTGGCCGCCGAGGTTGCCGGACGGCTGATCGAGGCGGGTCTGTCGCCAGATACGGCGGTGGCCGTGGTCGAGAATGCCAGCCTCGCCAACCGGCGTCGCTTCCACGGCACGCTTGCCGACCTGCCGTCGCTGGAAACGCGCGCCGATCTTTCCGGCCCGGTCATGACCATCATCGGCGATGCGGTCGCCGGCGCCAACTTTGAACGGTCCGAGCCGCTGGCGGCACACAGGCATGAAGGCGCGTCCAGTTCGGTCGCCGAAGGAGTTCAGCAATGAAGATACTGACCGCCAACCGCCTCACCGACGGTATTGCCGTCTGGTACGCCGATGGCGGCTGGGCCGAGACGGTGGACCATGCCGACCTCGCCCATGACAAGGCAGCCGAGGACAGGCTCGAGGCGACCGGCGCCAAGGCCTATGCCGCCAACGAAGTGGTCGACGTCAATTTGATCGACGCTGAAGTCGTCAACGGCGTCGTCCAACCGGTGCGGCTGCGCGAGAAGATCCGCGCCGCCGGCCCGACCATTCGCAACGATCTCGGCAAGCAGGCTGCGCGGGCAGCATAACCAAGACACCAGGCATGGGCGGACGCGCCCTGAAAGACCAAGCATGTACCGTTACGATGAGTTCGACCACGATTTTGTCCAGGCCCGCGTTGCCGAGTTCAGCGACCAGGTGCAGCGTCGTCTTGCCGGCGAGATCACCGAGGACCAGTTCCGGCCATTGAGGCTGATGAACGGCGTCTATCTTCAACTGCATGCTTACATGCTGCGCATCGCGGTGCCGTACGGCACGCTGAACGGCAAGCAGTTGCGCATGCTTGGCCACATCGCCCGCAAATACGACAAGGGCTACGGCCATTTCACCACGCGCCAGAACATCCAGTTCAACTGGCCGGCGCTGTCTGACATTCCGGCGATCCTGGCGGATCTCGCGAGCGTTGAGATGCATGCCATCCAGACCAGCGGCAATTGCATCCGCAACGTCACCGCAGACCACTTCGCCGGCGCTGCCGCCGACGAAGTCGCCGATCCGCGTCCCTACGCGGAAATCCTGCGCCAGTGGTCGTCGGTGCATCCGGAATTCTCGTTCCTGCCGCGCAAGTTCAAGATCGCGGTGACGGGCGCCGAGCGCGACCGCGCCGCCATTCAGACCCACGACATCGGCCTGCACCTGAAGAAGAACGCCGCCGGCGAACTCGGTTTTGCCGTCTATATCGGCGGCGGCCAGGGCCGCACGCCGATGGTTGCCCGGAAAATCCGCGACTTCCTGCCGGAAGCCGATCTTTTGTCTTACTGCACGGCGATCCTGCGCGTTTACAACCTCTATGGCCGCCGGGACAACAAGTACAAGGCGCGCATCAAGATCCTCGTCCATGAGACCGGCGTCGAGGAGATCACCCGTCAGGTCGAGGCCGAGTGGCTGGAGTTGAAGGACGCCGAGCTGAAGCTGCCGGAAGCCGACATCCGCGCGATCGAGGCCTATTTCGCGCCACCGGTGCTCGCTGGGCGGCCGGAAGGCGACCAGGCGGTCAAGCTGGCGCGGCTCGATTCCAAGGGGTTTTCGGAGTGGCTCGACCAGAACGTCGTGACGCACCGCCATCCCGACTATGCGGCGGTGACGATCTCGCTGAAGGGCATCGGCGAGGTGCCCGGCGACGCTTCGGACAGCCAGATGGAAGCGATCGCCGACATCGCCGAGAAATATGGCTTTGACGAGCTGCGTGTCAGCCATGAGCAGAACCTGATCCTGCCGCATGTGGCCCGCGCCGACCTCAAGGCAGTCTATGATGCGCTGGTCGGCATCGGTCTGGCGACAGCCAACTCCAACCTGATATCGGACATCATCGCTTGCCCGGGCCTCGATTATTGCGCGCTGGCCACGGCGCGCTCGATCCCGATCGCGCAGGAAATCTCGCAACGCTTCGCCTCGCTGGAACGGCAGCGCGAGATCGGCGAACTGAAGCTGAAGATCTCCGGCTGCATCAACGCCTGCGGTCATCACCATGTCGGCCACATCGGCATCCTCGGCGTCGAGAAGAAGGGCTCCGAACTCTATCAGGTGACGCTGGGCGGCTCGGCAGACGAGAACACCTCGGTCGGCGAGATCATCGGCCGCGGCTTCTCGTCGGAAGAGATCACCGACGCCATCGAACAGATCGTCGAGACCTATCTCGGCCTTCGGCTCGACCCACAAGAGAAATTCATCGACGCCTACCGCCGAGTCGGTCCCGCGCCGTTCAAGGAGGCGCTCTATGCTGGCGAAGCCAAGGCCGCTTGACCGTATTGGAGACGTCGATGACGGCATCGCCGCCAAAGCGGCGGGGCTCGATGCGCTCTACGGTCATCTGAAGCCGCTCGAGATCATCGAACGCTCGGCCCGCGAACTGTTCCTTGACGAGATCGCTGCGGTGTCGTCGTTCGGCGCGGATTCGGCTGTGCTGCTGCACATGATCGCCAAGATCGACCGGACACTGCCGGTCATCTTCCTCGACACCGGCAAGCATTTCGAGGAGACGCTCGGCTATCGCGACGCGCTCGCCGCCGATTTCGGGCTGACCAACATAAGGGTGATCAAACCCGAGGAAGCAGCACTCGAACGGATCGATCCGACGGGCAATCTGCATCAGAGCAACACCGACGCCTGCTGCGACGTGCGCAAGGTGGAGCCGCTGGCGCGCGGTGTCGCGCCATTTCGAGCCTGGCTCACCGGCCGCAAGCGTTTCCAGGCCGCGACGCGGGCAGCGCTGCCGGTGTTCGAGGCGGTCGGTCCACGCATCCGCATCAATCCGCTGGCGCATTGGACGACATCGGACCAGGCCGACTATATGCGCGCGCATGCGCTGCGCGAAAATCCACTGGTCGCCTATGGCTATCTGTCGATCGGCTGCTTCCCGTGCACGCAGCCGGTGCAGCCGGGCGAGGACGCGCGCAGCGGCCGCTGGGCCGGTCATGCCAAGACCGAGTGCGGCATTCACCTGTCGGGGCTGGAGAAGTCGCTGACCGACGCATCACTATAGGGTATGCTGAAATTCAGCCGGCCTGCAAACGGCGACCTTCGTCCGGAGACCGCCGGCTTTGCGTGGGATGGACTTTCAGCGGACCTGGATCTTGGGGCTTTAGGAATCTTTATGACTGGACCGACGACACCGGAGACCCGACTCTGGACCACTGCGGGTTTTCACGAGGATGAGTGGACGCATGCCGAAAGCGCCGATGCGCTGTCCGGCAACGGCCGCTTCATCCTGCCGTTGCAAGCCTTCCTCGATCTCGATCCGGAGGTACGCCGCTCGGCCAAGGAACGGCTCGGCGTCGTGCTGCAGCCGGGTGATCAGCTCGAGAAGATTGCCGACCTGCTCGACCAGCTGTCGCTGGTGGCATTGGCCTTCCCGGCCTTCAGCGACGGCCGCTCGTTCTCCAAGGGAGAACTGCTGCGCGGCCGCTACCATTTCGAAGGTGCCGTTCGCGCCACGGGCCAGGTGCTGGTGGACCAGCTGCCGCATATGCTGCGGCTGGGCTTCGACGAGTTCGAGATTTCCAATCCGGTGCTGTTGAAGCGCCTGGAGGAGGACCGTACCGGCGGATTGGGGCTCTACTACCAGCCAGCCGCCGTGCCGGAACCAAAAGGCCCGAAATACTCCTGGCGGCGCGTTCGCAGCAGCTGACGTTGCGGTAATTCCGCGCGTCTTTACATCAGTCGTGTTCAGGCCTTTTCTTGATCATCCGGATGGAAATCCGTGGACGATCGGGGAGGGGTCTTCATGCGTTACGACTATGTCATAGCCGGCGGTGGGTCCGCCGGCTGTGCGCTTGCCGCGCGGCTTTCGGAAGATCCATCGAAAACGGTCTGCCTGATCGAAGCTGGCGGCGAGGGCAGGGATATGCTGATCCGCGCTCCTGCTGGCATTATCAGCATGCTTTCCGGCCGGCCCAGAATCAACAACTGGGCCTTCGAGACCGTGCCGCAGCAAGGTCTTGGCGGCCGCAAGGGCTACCAGCCGCGCGGCAAGGCGCTGGGCGGCTCCAGCGCAATCAATGCAATGCTCTATGTCAGGGGCCATCGCAGCGACTATGACGAATGGGCAAATCTAGGCTGCGAGGGCTGGTCGTGGGATGAGGTGCTGCCCTATTTCCGGCGCGCCGAGGGCAATGAGCGCGGCACTGATGCGTTGCATGGCGGGGACGGCCCGCTGAAAGTGTCGAACCAGCGCTCGCCGAGGCCGATCGCCAAGGCCTTCATAGAGGCTTGTGGCGAAAACCAGATTCGCGCCTCGGACGATTTCAACGGACCGGAACAAGAGGGCGCCGGCTATTTCCAGGTGACCCAGTTTGCCGGTGGCGCCCGTAATGGCGAGCGCTGTTCGACTGCCGCCGCCTATCTCCATCCGGTGATGCAGCGGACCAATCTGACCGTGGTCACGCGGGCGCACGCCACAGGCATCGTCCTTGACGGCAAGCGCGCCACCGGCATCCGCTACCGGACACGCAAAGGCGAGACAGTGGCACAGGCGTCGCGCGAGGTGATCCTCTGTGGCGGTGCCTTCGGTTCGCCGCAGCTTCTGTTGCTATCGGGTATCGGCCCGGCGGCCGAACTTGCCGTGCATGGCATTCCCGTCGTCCACGAATTGCCGGGCGTCGGCAAGAACCTGCAGGATCACCTCGATTTCATCGTCGGCTGGAGATCGAAGGACACCGATATGCTTGGCATGAGCCCGCGCGGCGCGTTGGGTTTCCTCAGGCACATCGCGCAGTGGCGCCGGGATGGAACCGGGCTGATCGCCTCGCCGGCGGCCGAGAGCGGCGCTTTCGTCAAATCCGACCCGGCGCTTGAACGCCCTGACCTGCAGCTGCAATTCGTCATCGGCCTGGTCGAAAACCATGCGCGCACGCTGCACTACGGCTTCGGTTTTTCCTGTCATGTCTGCATATTGCGGCCGCACTCACGTGGCGAGGTTGGGCTGGCCAGCGCCGATCCATTTGCCGCGCCACGCATCGATCCGCGCTTTCTCGGCGACCAGCGCGATGCGGAACTGCTGCTGAAAGGCGTGAGGATCACCCGGCAGGTGCTGGCTTCGCCGGCGCTGACGCGCTACCGGCACAAGGAAATGCACATCGCCGGCGAGCCGAGCGATGCCGATCTGATGACCCATATCCGTACCCGCGCCGACACGGTCTATCACCCGGTCGGCTCCTGTCGGATGGGGGTCGACGAGATGGCGGTGGTCGATCCGCAACTCAAGGTGCGCGGGCTTGAAGCCTTGCGTGTCGTGGACGCCTCGGTGATGCCGACACTGATTGGTGGCAACACCAATGCCCCAACCATCATGATCGCCGAAAAGGCCGCCGACATGATCAGGGCTGCCTGATCGGAGCTCCAGGCCGCGGCGCCCATAGCGCGGCGGTCCTTTTGTTATGACGCAATTGCCCAGGGAAAACGTTACGCGCTTTCCCTGGGAAACCGTTCAAACTTCTCCTGGAATTGCTTAAGCCGCCGCCCGTGCCTCGCGGAACGACACCAGCTTGCGGCGGTTTTCGTCCCACAATGCCAATTTGACGCAGCGCAAGCTTTCGAGCAGCGTGACACGGCCGATGTCGCGCAACTCGGGATAATCCCGCAGCACTTCCTGCAACCGGTAGCACGGCACCTTGGCGGAGAGATGATGGACGTGATGGACACCGATGTTCCCGGTGAGCCAGTTCAGCACCGGCGGTAGATCGTAATAGGACGATCCGTGCAGGGCAGCGTGCTGGAATTCCCAGTCGGCATCCTTCGCCCATTCCGTTTCCTCGAACTGGTGCTGGACGTAGAACAGCCAGATGCCGGCCGAACCGGCGAGGATGACGATCGGCAGGTGGACCACCAGGAAAGCGCCTGGGCCGACGAACCAGATGAGGATGGCTGCCGCGACCGCGATGCCAAGATTGGTGGTCATCGACGACACCCAAGGGGTCAGGCCGCCGCGCATCATGCCGACGGGGAGCCTTTGCTCGAAGATGAACAGCCAGATCGGACCGAGCCCGAACATCACCAGCGGGTGGCGATAGAGACGGTAGGCGAGGCGGCCTCGCCACGACATCTGCCGGTATTCTGCAACGGTCAGCGTCCGGATGTCGCCCATGCCGCGTTCGTCAAGATTGCCGGCGCTGGCGTGGTGCGTCGCGTGGGCACGCCGCCAGCAATCGTAGGGCGTCAGCGTCAGGATGCCGAGCGCGCGGCCAATCCAGTCGTCGGCGTAGCGATTGGCGAAGAAGGAGCCGTGGCCGCAGTCGTGCTGGATCATGAAGATGCGCACCAGAAACCCGGCCGCGGGAAGGATGAGGACCAGTCCCCACCAATGGCCATAGGCATAGGCCGCCGAGGACAGTCCCCAGAGTATGGCGAATGGAATGAGGGTGATGGCGAGTTCGACGGCGCTGCGCCGCCTGTCGGGCTTCTTGTAGCGGGCGAGAATCTTCAGCCAGGCGCGCTTGCTGTTGGCCACCGCCTCAGGGGAAATCATGTTCATCAGGAAGCATAGGCGCGGTGCCTCGCCGCCGCAAGGCAACATCACGCAAAATTACTGTGCGTAATTGTCGCGTGGCTTGGCGGTCGAGCCAGCCAACCGCCAGCTCAACCTGCTGATGACGTCGACCGCTATTCGCGATCGAGGATAGGACAGCCGCGCTCGGTGCCAAAAGTCACGCGCACGCGGTCGCCACCCTGTCTGCCGCGGACCGTGATCTCCCGGCGGCCGATGGACTCAATTCTTGCGCGGCGGATGCCCATTCGCTCTGCCTTGTCGAGAGCCCGGTCTTCCGTGCAGCCTCGTTGACGCCGGTCGCGCCGATCGTCGCGACGGGGACCTTCGCAATCGTCGTAGGCGGGGTCGCAATCTTCCATGAGCTTCAGCCGCGGGCCATGTTTGCCCAATTGCAGCTGCAGATTGTCTGCTTGTGCCGGAAAGGCCGCCAAAGTTATGGCGCCGAGGCCGACAAGCGCCATCAGCGATGAGGTAATCGAAACCTTGCGCATTACGTCCTCCATTTGAACCAACCCATCTATCCTTAGATGGTTCGGCTCTCCCCGGCTATTGCCGATAGGAGGTTTGCTGCCAAGATCGATTGTTGCGTTACGGCCGGCGCCAGCCGATGTCACCGCGCTCCGCCCCATCGAGGCGGTCGAGCAGTTCTCTGAGCCGGTCGGGGATGTCGGCTTCGGTGCGGAAGGCCGGCAAGGTGCGCAGAAAGCGGGTCACCGCCTCGGCGCCGAACTGGCGCCTGATCTCGATGGCCAGCCCCTCTGCCTTTTCGCCCATGTTGCGGGTCATCATCTCAAAATCCTGTCTCGGCTTCGAAACTCCTGCAGCAAGAGAATGGTTCCCCCATCATGCCTGTGTGGCAAGCAAAGCCGGCGGTTAAGGTAAAATTTGAATTAAAGTCGAAATGTCTTGCCTGTCATTGTCCCGCCTTGGCCGGCGGCTTCCATAGTCGCTTACCCCTTGATTTTTGGCCGCCAAACATCGATATCGGGCACAAAATCCACATCATTCGAGATTGACGGGAAACGGCGATGAGCGACCAGGCAAAAGACGAACGCGCGCCCGATGAAGTCGAGGCGACCGAGCCCACAGCCGAGCGCACGGAAGGCAGCACCGACGGTGATTATGAAGCCCTTGTGCGGCTGCTGAAGGAAAATGAAGAGCTGAAGGACCGCGCGCTGCGCGTGGCGGCCGAGATGGAAAACCTGCGGCGCCGCACGGCGCGCGATGTGCACGATGCGCGCACCTACGCGGTCGCGAATTTCGCCCGCGACATGTTGTCGGTGTCGGACAATCTGCGCCGCGCGCTGGATGCGATTCCCGCCGAGGCCAAGGCATCGGGTGACGCCGGCTTCAAGGCGCTGATCGAAGGCGTCGACCTCACCGAGCGCGCCATGCTGTCGGCGCTGGAACGGCATGGGGTCAAGAAGCTCGCGCCTGAAGGCGAGAAGTTCGATCCCAATTTCCACCAGGCGATGTTCGAAGTGCCCAATCCCGATGTCCCGGCCAACACCGTGGTCCAGGTCGTGCAGCCGGGCTATTCGATCGGCGACCGCGTGCTGCGCCCGGCCATGGTGGGCGTCGCCAAGGGCGGGCCAAAGTTCACCGCCGCTGAAGCACCGGTCGAGCCGGGGCCGGTGAACGAACAGGCCGAGAAAGATGCGTGAGGCAGGAGAATAGGCAGTAGGCAGTAGGCAGTAGGCAGTAGGAAACTAGGGCAGTCGTATCAATCGCGCGGCTTCGTGCTATTCATACTCCCTAATCCCTAATCTCTACTGCCTTGGCCTCATGAACCCTATCGCGCTTCTTGATTATGCCGGTGTCGCCGTCTTCGCGGCGACCGGGGCGCTGGCGGCTTCGCGTAAGCAGCTCGACATTATCGGCTTCCTGTTCCTGGCCAGCGTCACCGGGATAGGCGGTGGCACGCTTCGCGACGTTATCCTCAACCTGCCGGTTTTCTGGGTCGCCAACTCCGGCTATGTGCTGGTCTGCGCCGCGGTTGCGGTGCTGGTCTTCTTCAGCGCGCATCGTGTCGAATCGCGCTGGAAATGGCTGCTCTGGCTCGACGCCGTCGGGCTCGCCGCTTTTTCGGTGATGGGCGCGGCCAAGGGGCTTGCGATTACCGGTTCGCCGGTCGTCTCCGTCATCACCGGCGTGCTCACCGCCACTTTCGGCGGCATTCTGCGTGATCTCCTCGCCGGCGAGCCATCGGTGCTGCTCAGGCCCGAAATCTACGTTACGGCGGCCCTTGCGGGTGCCTGCCTTTACACGCTTGGCGATCTTGCCGGCCTGCCGCCGCTCGCCTCGGACCTTGCCGGCTTTGCGGCGGCGTTCCTCGTGCGCGGTGGTGCGCTCAAATTCGGCTGGTCGTTTCCGTCCTACAAGAGCCGACCCGGCAGGCGGCCGGAAGATATTCCGTGAAGAGAGGGAATAGGGAATGGGGAATAGGGAATAGGGAATAGGGAATAATCAGTAGTCACAGGAGCTTAATCGTGGCGTCATCACTACTGCCTACTGCCTACTCAATCTCACGCCGCGAAGCGCTGGGCTTCGCCGCCATAATAGTTGACGTAGCGTGCGCCGATCTCCTTGACCGGCATCACGACGAACACATCGACCGTCGAGAATTCGCGATCGATGACGCAACCATCGCCGATGCGGGCACCGACGCGCAGATAGCCCTTGACCAAAGGCGGCATCGCGGCGATCGCCGCCTTGGCATTGACGGCCTCGATCGGCATCAGATCCATCGAGCAATAGCGCCCGGACACCGCGCGCACGTCCCAGGCCGAGTTCGTCCGGCAGTGGTGGGCTAGGTAGGTGAGCGCCTCGGCATGCGCCGCCGGCACGGTGCCGTGAAAGGACGCGCAGCCGGTCATCACACCGATTTCGTAATGGTTGATGTAAGCCCAGATGCCTTGCCACAACGCCTCGATGGTGCGCTTCGAGCGGTATTCCGGCAACACGCAGGAGCGGCCGAGTTCAAGGAAGCGCTGGCCGGGGTGGCGGGCGATGAGCTTGGTCAGCTCGAATTCACCTTCGGAATAGAAGCCACCGGCCGTGGCCGCGATTTCTTGCCGCAGCAGCCGATATGTGCCGACGATGCGGCGATGTTCGGGACCGGAAAGCGTGGTGTCCAAAACCAGCAGATGGTCGCAGAGCGGATCGAACCGATCGGCGTCCCGGCGGTCATGGGCCTGGAACAGGTCCTTCCTGGCGCCAAGTTCGTCGTAGAACACCCGGTAGCGCACTTCCTGCGCGGCCGCGATCTCGGCCTCGTTGCGAGCGAGCCGCACTTCAAGATTGCCTATACGGCCCAGCGCCGCGCCCTTTATGACGGAATCGACGTTACGTCCGGCAAGCAAGGCGCTGCTGGCGTTCGGCCGAGTGTCACATTCCGGCATAACTGTATGCACGAGTGATTCTCCTTCGAGCCATCCCTCTTGGCACGGGGATACGGTGTAGGTGCAACAGGATTGTGACAGTACCGTGATACGACGTCATGGGCAATACTTCGTCGGCTGGCGAATACGATCAACCGGCTACGTTTAAGTGATCGCCCGTGCCGAATGGCGGTGGAAAGCTCAGGCCGCGACGACCTGCCCCTCGACGGCATTGACCAGCGCCTCGGGGTCGAGCGGCTTGGTGACAAAGCCGCTGGCGCCATGGGCCAACACCGCATGACGGGTCTTTTCCTGGCTGTCGGCCGACAGCACCATGATCGGCACCGGCCGCACTGCACTTTCTTCCTCATGGCGGCGGATGGCGGCAATCGCGTCCAGCCCGTCCATGACCGGCATGTGCAGATCCATCAAGACCACGTCGAAGCGGTCCTTGTGCGCGGCGCCGGTGACAGCCTCGACGGCGGCCTTGCCGTTGCCGACCACCTTGACGCGATGCCCGGCCTTCAGCAGCGTGGCGCGGGCCAGCATGGCGTTGATGTCATTGTCCTCGGCGATCAGCACCGACAGGCCGCGCTGGCGGTTGCCGACGGCGCGCAGCGTCGGCGCGCCGCGCCTTTCCGGCTGCGGCGGGCCGAGGCTCGGAGCATGGCTGCTCAACAGCACACGCAGAAGTGTTCCGCCACGCACCGGTCTGGCCAGGAAGGTTGCGTAGCCGCTGGCTCGGAACTCGCCAAGCATGCCGCGATCGGTCGGCGCGATCAGCGTGATCGCCTCACAGTCGGAGAAACCGCTTTGGCGCAGGCGCTTGAGCAGCCTTCCGTCGCCTTCTTCCATCGCTGCATCGACCAGGATCGCATCGCAGCCGGCGGCGAAAGGCGCGGCCTGTGCGGCAGTGGTGGCGATGTCGACCGCGCCGCCATTGGCGCGGATGGTGCGGGCGATGGCGTCGGCCTCGACGGCGTTCTTCGACAGGATCACCGCGCGTCTGCCCGAGAGAGCATTCTGGTGGCCCTGCGGCGCTTCGGTGGCCGCTATCGCAGGGATTTCGAAGACGAACTCGGATCCCTGGCCGAGCCGGCTGGATACCGAGATCGTGCCGCCCATGGCGGCCACCAGGCGTCTGGAGATGGCAAGGCCGAGGCCGGCCCCGCCATGTGTGCGTGTCGACGTGCCGTCGGCCTGCTCGAACTCCTCGAAAATGCGCTCCAGGTCGGCATCACGCAGGCCCGGACCGGTATCGGCGATGGTGAAGCATATGCGGTCGCTGGTTTCGGTGCGTGCGCGTGCTATGCTCACCAGCACGCCGCCGCTGTCGGTGAACTTGATGGCGTTGCCGATGAGGTTGAGAAGCACCTGCCTCACCTTGCCCGGATCGGCGGTGATCAATTGCGGCACGTCGGGTTCGACATGGCAACCCAGCCCGATATCCTTGGCGAAAGCCCGCGCTGCCAGCAATTCGATGATGTTGTCGGCGATCTCGCGCACCGACATCGGCTGCGGCTCGGGGTCGAAACGCCCGGCTTCGATCTTGGAATAGTCGAGAAGATCCTCGATCAGGGCAAGCAATGCGCTGGCCGAGGTCGAGACGGCGCCGACATAGGTTTGCTGCTCCGGCGACAGGCTGGTGTCGGCCAGCAACCTGGCCATCCCCATGATGCCGTTCATCGGGGTGCGGATTTCATGGCTGACGGTGGCGAGGAAGCGCGATTTGGCCTGGCTGGCATATTCGGCCCGTTCGCGTGCGGTGATCAGCGAGGATTCGGCGCGTTTGCGGGCGGTGATGTCGCGGGCGATGGCGCGGTGCGAAACCGCGCCGCTGTCCTTGTCGCGCACCGACAGTTCGATCCAGGAGAACCAGCGCTGCCCGCTCGGCGTGCTGATAGAGACATCGGTGGAACTCAGGCACTCATGGTCGGAAAAGGCGGCATCGGGAACCATGCCGACCTCGATGCCCAGTTCTGCCAGGGTCTTGCCGGCAAGGTCGCGCTGGTCGATCTCGACGAGATCGGCGAAGACCTTGTTGGCATAGACGATGTAGCCATCGCGGTCGCGATGGATGACGAGATCGCCAAGCGCGTCGATCAGGCCGCGAAAGCGCTCATCGCTCTCCTGCATCTCCCACATGCGGTCGGCCAGCGTCTCGATCTCGGCGCGGCTGCGGGCAGTGGTTTCGTCAAGAAGGGCAGAGGTGCGATGTTCGCTCCGCCTGGCGCGCAGATGCAGGGCAAGACCGGCAAGACCGGTTGCCAGCAATGCGACGCTAATGAAGATTGGTGCCCCGGTCAGATGCGCCAGCCCGGCCACCACCACGATGGCGACGAATGTCAGAAAGGGCAGGCTTTCGCGCCTGGAGAATTCCGGCTCGGGCACCAGCGGCGGCGCGGCGACAAAGCGCCGCGCNGACGTGTGCTCTTCCGATCTTTCCGCGATCATGCGAAATCCTTGCCAGACAGAGATTATGGAAAATTGCGGCGGATCGTTCGAATTTTAGCGGATGAGCGCTTTTTGCCGAGGCGCGGCGGGTTTGCCGCAGATCTGGCGATTCCATCCTTCCGGCAGTTGGGCGGAGTCACATATCCACGACGACGCGGCCGCGGATCCTGCCGTCGACGATGTCGCGCGCGGCATCGACGATGCCGTCGAACCCGATGGTGCTGGACAGGCTGGCGAGCTTCTGAAGATCGAGGTCGGTGCCGATGCGGCGCCATGCCTCGAGGCGGACTGCTTTCGGCGCCATCACTGAATCGATGCCGAGCAATGAGACGCCGCGCAGGATGAAGGGCGCGACGCTGGTCGGCAGGTCCATGCCGCCGGCCAGGCCGCAGGCGGCGACCGCGCCGCCATAGGAGGTCATCGAGAGCACATTGGCCAGCGTGTGGCTGCCAACTGCGTCGATGCCGCCGGCCCAGCGCTCCTTGGCCAGCGGCTTGGCCGGCTGGGCAAGCTCGTCGCGCGATATCACTTCGGCGGCGCCAAGGTCGATCAGATAGGGGCTTTCGGCATTGCGGCCGGTGGAAGCAATGACATGGTAGCCGAGGCTGGACAGGATCGAGACCGCGACCGAGCCGACACCGCCGGCCGCCCCCGTCACCACCACCGGGCCGCGATCGGGCAGGATGCCGTGCCGCTCCAGGGCCATGACGCAGAGCATGGCGGTATAGCCTGCGGTGCCGACGGCCATCGCGTCATGCGGGCTGATGCCCTGCGGCAGCGGCACCAGCCAGTCGCCTTTGACACGGGCGCGGCCAGCATAGGCGCCGAAATGGGTTTCGCCGACGCCCCAGCCGTTCAGGATGGCTTTGTCACCGGCGCGCCAGTCGGGATGGGAAGACGAGATGACGGTGCCGGCGAAATCGATGCCCGGCACCAGCGGCCAGCGGCGGATCACCGGCGCCTTGCCTGTGATCGCCAGGCCATCCTTGTAGTTCACCGTCGTTGCCTCGACCGCGATGGTGACATCGCCTTCCATCAGGTCGGCGTCGGTGAGATCGGTCACGGTTACCGACTGCTTTTTCTCGGCGTCACGCGAAACGAGGATGGCTTTGAAGGTTTCGGACATGTCTTTCTCCGCGATCGTGTTTGGCGACATGAACTGTGCGGCGATGGCGGCACGGGGTCAATCCTTCGAAGACTTGGCCTTCGAAGACTTGGCCTTGGAAGGCATGGCTTTGGAAGGCTTGGCGTTGGACGGCCCGGGCTCGCGCCGCCAGCCGAACAGCTCGTCGAAGACGACCAGTGCCGCGCCCACCGAGATGAAGGCGTCGGCAAGGTTGAAGACGGCGAACGACCAGACCGTCGTGTGGAACAGGATGTAGTCGATGACGTGGCCGTAGACGGCGCGGTCGATCAGGTTGCCGAGCGCGCCGCCGACGATCAGCGCAAAGCCGGTGCGGGCAAGGATCTGGGACGGCGCGATCCGCGTCGCCAGGAACAGCACGAAGGCAACGACGGCGAGCGAAATGACGATCAGCCCGGTGTCGCCGAAGGATGAGAACATCGAGAAGGCGATGCCGGTATTGTAGGTGCGAAACAGCGCCAGGAAGGGCAACAGATCAACCTTTTCCTGAAAAGGCAGACCGGCCTCGACCAGGTACTTTATCCACTGGTCGAGCGCGATGGCCGCGACGACGAGCAGTGCGTAGGGAGACCATGATCTCACGGGCAGGCAACCTTCATTGCTGGTCCAGGATTGGCTCGAGCTTCAGCGCGCCGCGCCGGATCTCGAACAGCATGATGCCGGTGGCGACGGCCAGATTGAGCGAATCGGCACGGCCCGCTTGCGGAATCCTGAGCAGCCTGTCGCAGCTCGCAGCCAGGCTTTCGGGCAGCCCCTGCTGCTCGTTGCCCATCATCAGCAGCACGGGCCCGCGGGAAAAATCGACCGAGCGGTAGTCGACGGCGCCTTTCAGGTGGGTTCCGGCGACGAGGCCTGAGAAGCCGCCCCGCCAGGCAAGGAAAGCCTCGGTTGTCGCCTTGGCTACCGGCACGGCAAAGATCGAACCCATGGTGGCGCGCACCGTCTCCACGGAGAATGGATCAGTGGTATCGCCGACCAGAATGACGCCTTTGGCGCCGACGGCATCGACGGTGCGGATGACGGTGCCGAGATTGCCGGGATCGCGTACCCGATCGAGTGCCACCCAGACGTCGCCATTGTCGGCGCGCACATCCTTCAAGGCGAGGAATTTCTGCGAAAAGACGCCCACCACCATTTGCGGATTGTCGCGGCGGGTGATGGCGACCAGCACCTTTTCCGACACTTCTAGCACCATGCCGCCTGCGGCAACGGTGCGTGCGGCCACCTTCTCCACCGCCGCATTGCCGCGCCCGGCTTTGGCGAAAACCAATGTCCTGATCTGCCAGCCGAGATCGAGCGCATCGATGACCAGCTTCAGCCCCTCGGCCATGAAGGCGTTCTGCTGGTCGCGGAACTTCTTCTGAGCGAGCGCCTTGATGTCCTTGACCAGCGGATTGGCGAGGCTGGTGACCTCCTTCACCTGGCCAGGTGCGCCTGCATGCCGCTCGTTCATTCAGCCACCCAACGCGAAAACAATGAGGTCGAGAGCGCCCGGCCGGCGGACTTTTCACGGATGATCAGCTCACCCGATTCAATCTTGCCGCCCATGCCGGCAAACGTATCGCGCATCAAGGCGTGGATGGCGAAGAAGGAGGCGCGGATCGAATAAGCGGTTAGCACCACGGCGAGCGGCTTCGGCGTCAGGATCGCGCGGCAAAGGTCGGTCAAATCAGGCAGGTCCTCGAACAATTGCCAGACCTCGCCCTTGGGGCCGCGGCCATAGGCCGGCGGGTCGAACAAGATGATGTCGTAGCGGCTGCCGCGACGCTCCTCGCGCTCGGCGAATTTGACCGCGTCGTCGACGATCCAGCGGATCGGCTTGCTGCCGAGGCCGGCCATCTCCTGGTTTTCACGGGCCCAGCCAATTGCCTTCTTCGAGGCATCGACATGGGTGACCTCGGCGCCGGCGCGAGCCGCCACCAATGAGGCGAGACCGGTATAGCCGAACAGGTTCAGCACCTTGACCGGCCGCTTCGCCGCCGCGATCAGCCCGGCCATGTGATCCCAATGGGAGGCCTGCTCGGGAAAGACGCCGACATGACGAAACGAGGTGAAACGGCCGAGATAGTCGATGCCGTCATGCTTCATCGGCCAGGTCTCGCCGAGTGGCAGCTTGGGAAAACGCCAGCGGCCGATACCCTCCTCGTCGGTGTCGCCGGTGAAGACGGCGTCGGCGCGCTCCCATTCCTTTGCCGGCAAGGCCTTTTGCCAGATCGCCTGGCCCTCGGGCCGCACGATACGGTAGGGGCCATATTGTTCGAGCTTTTGGCCGGTGCCGCTGTCGAGGAGCGCATAATCGGCATTGGGCGCCACTTCCAGGATCACGGGAAGATGTTCGGCGGGCAGAGCGCCTTCGCGGCGGGCCAGGATGCGCGGCGCCGAGTTCGGTTCGGAACGACTTTCCGTCTTCGCCTCATGGCGCTCGCGCGGTGGCGCTTCCGGTCTGGCGGGAGCCTGGCCGGGACGCGGACGTGACACGTCCGCCGCACCCTTCGCGGATGGATGTGGACGGTTGTCGCGGCGTTTGTCGCGAAAAGACTTCAAGCGGGGGCAACTCCGAACGGGGTGGCCGCTTTTGACATAGGGCAACCGGCTTCGCAACCAAGTCCGACAGGTCGGCCTCTCCGGTTCAGGTTGGCCGCGATGGACCAATGTCAAAGAAACAGGCAAATCTACCGGATGTCCCGCTCCGAACGCCTGCTCGACCTGATCCAGTGCCTGCGCCGGCATCGCCGGCCGGTGAGCGGGCAAGCGCTGGCCGATGAACTCGGGATTTCGATCCGCACGCTCTACCGCGACATCGCCACGCTGCAGGGCCAGGGCGCGCCGATCGAGGGCGAGGCGGGTGTCGGTTATGTGCTCAAGCCCGGCTTCATGCTGCCGCCGCTGATGTTCAGCGACGAGGAGATCGAAGCCATCGTGCTCGGCTCGCGCTGGGTCGCCAAGCAGCCGGACCAGCGTCTTTCGGCCGCCGCTGCCAACGCGTTGGCCAAGATCGCGGCTGTCCTGCCGGACGATCTGCGCGAGGATCTCGACGCGAGCACACTGCTGGTCGGCCCTCCCGCCATGGCCATCGAGACCATCGACCTTGGCCTCGTACGGCAGGCCATCCGCAACGAGCGCAAGCTCGGCTTTCTTTACCGCGACGCTGGCGGCGCTGCGTCCGAGCGTGTCGTGTGGCCATTTGCGCTGGGCTTCTTCGACAAGGTGCGGGTGGTGGTGGCGTGGTGCGAGATGCGGCACGATTTCCGGCATTTTCGCACCGATCGCATTACCGAACTCCATGCAACAGATACGCGCTATCCCATCGTCGCCAGGCGCTGCTCAAGGAATGGCGGGCAACGCTCGACACGTCGCGTGGTTCGTGACGGCTACTGCCAGAAACTGACAGTAGCGCATCCTATGTTCGCCAAGTCGAAACGCTGAACCTTGGAGAGCAGACATGACCACCCCGAATTTCGTCATCCTCTATGTCGACCAGCCGCAGCAGAGCGGCGCCTTCTACAGCGCGCTGCTCGGCCGTCAGCTGGTCGAAAGTTCGCCGACCTTCGTGCTGTTCGTGCTCGATGCCGGCTTCAAGTTCGGCCTGTGGTCGCGCCATACGGTGGAGCCGGCAGCCGCCACGTCAGGCGGTGGCGCCGAAATCGTGTTTGCGCTGGATACGCCCGATGCGGTCGATGCCGCCCATGCCGACTGGTCCGGGCGCGGGCTGACAATCCTGCAGACGCCGACCGACATGGATTTCGGCCGTACTTTTGTCGCGCTCGATCCCGACAATCATCGCCTGCGCGTCTATTGGCTGTCCGACGGCGCACAAGCCGATGGTGACCAGAAATGAGCGCGTATTGGATCGCGGTGGCATCGGCCGAACATGTCCGGCGGGGTCGCGCAGCCGGCTTCATGCAGGTCAATCACGGCAAGGCGGCACCGCTGCGTCGCGTCAAGCCAGGCGATGGCATCGTCTACTATTCGCCGACCACTGTTTTGGGCGAGAAAGATGGCCTGCAGGCCTTCACCGCGATCGGCACGGTGCGGGAAGGCGGGCCCTATCAGGGCGATATGGGCGCCGGCTTCACGCCGTTCCGCCGCGATGTTGCGTGGGCTAAGGCCGAGGAAGCGCCGATCAAGCCGCTGCTCGACAAGCTCGAATTCACCGTCGGCAAGTCGAACTGGGGTTATCAGCTTCGCTTTGGCCTGTTTTCGGTCAGCGCGGCCGATTTTGCTCTGATCGCAGAGGCGATGGGCGCCAAAACGGCTGCGGCGGCGAATTAAGTCTTCATCGCCTTGTAGACGGCAATGCCGGCGGCAAGATCCTCGAGCGCCGCGCCGACCGACTTGAACAGCGTGATCTCACCGGCGCTCTCGCGACCCTTCTTCTGCCCGCGCGCCAATTCGTGCAGATCGGCGACGATGGTTTCCGGCTTCAGCACGCCGGAGGCCAGCGGCTGGACGATGTCGCCGGCTTCCTTGGTGGCGCCGGCGCGGGTGTCGACATAGACGCGGGCAAGCCTGATCGCGTCGTCATCGCTCTCGCGCATCGTCGGCGTAAAGCCTCCGACCAGGTCGACATGGGTTCCCGGCTGCAACAGCGCACCCTTGATCAACGGCGTGGTGGTGATCGTCGCCGAGGAGACGATGTCGGCCTGCCCAAGCTCGGCATCGAGATCGCTCGCCGCGCTGGCTGCAAAACCCTCGGCGCGCAGGTCGGCGGCGACTTTCTCGGCATTGGCCGGAGTGCGGTTCCAGATGCGGATGGTCTTGATCGGCCGTACGGCCGAGTGCGCCTTGGCGAGGAAGGGCGACAGCGCGCCGGCGCCGACCACCAGCAGCCGCGAGGCATCGTCGCGGGCGAGATAGGAGGCCGCGAGCGCCGAAGCGCAGGCGGTGCGCCACTGTGTCAGCCGCTGGCCGTCGATCAAGGCCTCGGGTTCGCCGGTGGCGCCATTGAGCAGGAGATAGAGCCCCATCACCGCCGGCTTGCCGATGGCATTGTTGTCGGGGGACACGGTAACGATCTTGACGCCGACGTGACCGCCGGCCGACGTGCCGGCCGCGTTGAGATCGGTCCAGGCCGGCATCAAAAGCAGGGTGGAGGCGGCACCATCTGGCCGCTCGATCGTATGATGATGCCTGACCGGCTGCACCGCACCGTCGCGAAACGCCATGCGCAGCGTCTCGACCAGCCTGGCAAAGCTCAGGGCATGGTCAACCTCTGCGGCCGAAATGGTCAGCATGCAAAACTCCGTGGGGACAAAACCGCCAACAGGCGGTTCAAGCGGTCGGCTTCGGCAATGCGGACCCTTGGGCGGACCCGTGGGCGGAGCCTGGGGCCGTTCCCGGAGCCTGGCTTTGTGATACCGCCGGCGCACGGCTGACCGCCTGGCGCAGGTTCTCGGCCTCGACGCCGCGCTGGCGCGCCAGCTTGCGATAGCGGCCCTGCTTGACCCAGGTTGCCAGGCTGCCGACGATCATGCCGATGGCGAGTGCCAGGAACAGGAAGATGAACAGCGGCAAAGTCAGGGTCAGCTTCGGATTGCCGGGGTTGAACGGATCCAGCGTGAAGGCGACCAGTTCGCGGTTGGCAACGGCGAGTGCGATCAGGATGATCGCCAGGGGCACGAAGATCGCGATGAGCATGAAGCGATTGAACATGATGTTTTCCGTCGGAAGCTGGCCTGTCCGAAGGCCGTCAGGCGCTGACGTCGCGCCTACTTGCCGCCGTTCAGCCTTTCACGCAGTTCCTTACCAGTCTTGAAGAACGGCACCCATTTCTCCTCGACCTCGACGGATTCGCCTGTGCGCGGATTGCGGCCGGTGCGGGCGGGACGATTTTTCACCGAAAAAGCGCCGAAGCCACGCAACTCGACCCGGTTGCCTTCGGCAAGGGCGTCGGTGATTTCATCGAAGATGGCGCCGACGATGTTTTCGACGTCGCGCAGGAAAAGATGCGGATTGCGCGTGGCAATAATCTGCACAAGTTCGGACTTGATCATGAGACGGGTCCCCGTGAAAGCAGTGCGGTCAAAATTATGAGGATGATTTTATTTGCTTTTTTCACTTGCCCCAAACGGCGTCTCAAGGGTGCCAGACGGAAACGAGACCGTCAAGAAACAAGCGGTCGGCTCCGAGTTCATGGATGACGTCGCCGCTGTAGGCGGGCAGGCCGAGCGCACTGCCGATGGTTTGCGCCATCGCTTTCGAGAACAGGAAGCTGCCGCGCCGTTCGGTATCCTTCCACTCGACGACCTTGAGCTTGGCATCGACGCCCTTGGTGGCCAGCCAGTCGACCGCTACGGCCTCGCCGCCGACGGCGTCGATCAGCCCGTTGGCAACGCCTTGGCGCCCGGTGAATATCGAGCCGTCGGCAAGCGCCAGCGCTTGTTCGCGGGTCATCTTGCGGCGTTCGGCGACGATGTCGACGAACCAGTTGTAACTGTCGAGGATGAGTTTGCGAACCATGGCGCGCTCGTCGTCATTGGTCGGCTTGAAGGGAGAGGGCGCGGCTTTCAGCGGCGAGGATTTCACCTCCTCCAGCTTGACGCCGAGCTTGTCCATCAGGCCGCTGACGTCGGGATACTGGATCAGCACGCCGATCGAGCCGACGATCGAGGTCTTGCGGGCAACGATGTGATCGGCGGCACTGGCGATCATATAGCCCGCCGATGCGGCGAGCGTGCCGACTTCCGCCACCACCGGCTTGTCGGCGGCCAGCTTGCGCACTTCTTCATAGATCGATTCACCGCCAACGGTGGTGCCGCCAGGCGAATCGATCGACAGGATCACCCCTTTCACCTTCGATGAAAGACGGATGGTTTCCAGGCGCTTGATCAGTTCCTCGTCCTCGGTGATCGTGCCTTCGATCTTGACCTTGGCAATATGGTCGACCGTCGAGCCGCCGAAATCGTCGCCATAGAACCAGGTTGAAAGCGCAATCACCCCAAGGGCTACGATGCCTATGGCGACAACGCGCCAGAATGTCAGCTTGCGCCGCAAACGGCGGCGGTCGATCAGGTCGTCGGCTCTCAGTGCCATGGTCAGCCTTTCAGTCGGCGGAAGGGGACGCTTTTAGACCATGATCCTCTCATCGGGAAGCAGTTCTCTTTCCGGCAGTGTCTCAGTCTGAAGTTTGCGCAAACGGCTAATCCTTTGGCCGAGTTGCGCAAACGCCCTATATACCGGCAAAAGGCATAGGAGATTTCATGATCGCCAAACACACAACCGCCGAAGATATGGCTCGAACTGTAGGCGTCGACCCGAACACATTCCGCCAAGCGTTGCGTAATGTGAAGCACCCTCGGAAACGCAACACTGATTGGGAAGTGAAAATTGGCAGCCCATCGTATTCGGGAATGCGCACCGTTCTTGTTGGTCTCATACAGAGGAAGGCGGCCTGACGCCGACCGGATCTAAAGCCAAAAGCGTCCCGCCGACGTGATCGGCAACGCCGCATACACGATCGGCCAGGCTGGCCAGGCGGGGCATCCGACATCTCCCCTCACGTTTTTGGGCAATTACCGCGAGGTCGGGCGGCGAGACAGGCGCTGATAAATTTTACGCCGCGTGTCTGTTTCTGCTATGGAGAACACGCAGTTGTGCGGACTTCGTTTTCGTCTGTACAAAGGCGGTTGTCACACTTTTGCAGTTTTCGTGGGCTTGTGCTTGCTTGAAAGCGCCGGCGTCCCACCTATAGGCGGTGCTCAAGGGCGGGCAGGGTTAGAAGAAAGCAGTGAATGTTAGGGCGACCTATTGAACCAACCAACGCCGAGGCGGTGTTGGCTCCCCCGGCGGACGGCCGGACGCGCGGCGATGCTTTCGACCGTGCACAGCGTCATTCGCGCCGCGTGCGCGTTCTCAAATTTGCCGTGCCAGTGGCCGCGGCACTGATAGCGGTCGCTTTCCCGGTCTATTCCTATCTCGCCGCACCCGTCGCCGTGAAGGTTCAGGCGGAAGGCACTGCCTTTTCCAACGGCAAGCTGGTGATGGCCAATCCCAAGCTCAACGGTTTCACCAAGCAGAAGCAGCCTTATTCGATGACGGCGTTGCGTGCCATTCAGGATGTCAGCACGCAAGGTATCATCGAGCTGGAAGGCATCGACGCCAAGGTGCCGATCGCGCCCGACAATGTGGCGGCGGTCAAGGCCTCGCACGGCACCTACGATCGCGACGGCAATACGATGAACCTGACCAGCGACGTGACGATCACCACGACCGACGGCATGCAGGCCAAGTTCAAATCGGTCTTCCTCGACATGGGCAAAGGCACTATGAAGACGGGAGATCCCGTCGATGTCAGCCGTGGCGGGTCACGGATCACGGCGGATACGATGTCGGTCCAGGACAATGGCAAGGTTCTGGTTTTCGAGAACAAAGTGCGCGTCAACATCGATTCCGCCGCCTTGAAGGCGGCACAGGGAAACAGCGGAGAAACCAATGCGGCTCAGTAGTTCGACGCGGCTCGCGGCTGCAACTTCAGCGTTGCTGCTGCTCGGACTCGTGCCGTCATGGGCGCAGACGACCAGTCAATCAGGCCTCAAACTGTCCGGCGACAAGCCGATCCAGATCGAGAGCGACAAGCTGGAAGTCCGCCAGGCCGACAGTGTCGCCATCTTCACGGGCAATGTCAGCGTCGTCCAGGGGCCGACATTGATGAAGGCCGGCAAGATGACGGTCTACTACGTCAAGGACCCCAACGCCGCTGCCAAGGGCACGGAGGCCGCGGGTGCGGCGATGACGGGCTCGGCCAACATCGATCACCTGGAGATCTCCGACAAGGTTTACATCAAGTCGGATGCGCAGGTCGCGACCGGCGATCAAGGCAGCTTCGATATGAAGAGCCAGGTGCTGGTGCTTTCGGGCAAAAAGGTCGTTCTGTCGCAAAACGACAATGTTCTGGTGGGCTGCAAGCTTACGGTGCAGATGAAAAGCGGACTGGCTCAGGTGGATCCATGTGCTGGGCAACGCGTCCAGATGTCGATCACGCCGCCGCCGAAATCGGGAGCGACGAACCCCTGATGGCCAGCCTGTCGTCGTTGACGGCGCGTCTTCCGGGACGGGCCGCCGGCAAGCTTTCGGCGCCGGCCACGGTGACCGTCGATGCGGGAAAGTTCAAGGGAACCCTGATCGCCAAGGGGCTGACCAAGAGCTACAAGGGCCGCAAGGTCGTCAGCGGCGTCACCATCGGCGTGCGCGCCGGCGAGGCCGTTGGACTGCTCGGCCCCAACGGCGCCGGCAAGACGACCTGTTTCTACATGGTTACCGGCCTCGTGCCGGTGGATGAAGGCACGATCGAGATCGACGGCTTCGACGTCACGTCGATGCCGATGTACCGTCGCGCACGCCTCGGCATCGGCTATCTGCCGCAGGAAGCGTCGATTTTCCGTGGGCTCAATGTCGAGCAGAATATCCGCGCGGTGCTGGAAGTGGTCGAAAAGGACCGCAAGGTGCGCGAGCGCAATCTCGACGAACTGCTCGAGGAATTCCACATCAGCCATCTGCGCAAGGCGCCATCCATGTCGCTTTCGGGCGGCGAGCGGCGACGCCTGGAAATCGCGCGAGCGCTGGCGACGCGTCCGGCCTACATGCTGCTCGACGAGCCTTTCGCCGGCATCGATCCGATCGCTGTCGCCGATATCCAGCAACTGGTGCGCCACCTGACAGCGCGCGGCATCGGCGTCCTCATCACAGATCATAATGTGCGCGAAACGCTCGGCCTGATCGACCGCGCCTACATCATCCATGCCGGCCAGGTGCTGACCCATGGCAGGGCCGACGAAGTGGTGGCAAACCCGGATGTGCGGCGACTTTACCTCGGCGAGGGTTTTACGCTCTGAACGGTTCGTCGTTTCGCGGAAAACGCCAATCCGCTCCGTCTTTTCGTCTTGACGCAATTCCCAAGGGAAAGCGCTATGCGCTTTTCCGGGAAAACCGTTTCACACTTTTCCTGGAATTGCTCTGAGCGTGAAATTTGTTTCCTGACACGATTTTTGCGGTTCGCGCGGCGCTTTTTTCTCGATTTTGCTCCGGGATAACGCTCCGGTAAGCGCGTTTTGCTACCAATTGCCTTGACAAGCAAAAGCCGGGCCAGTTTTTATGGCCGGCTGCAAAATTCTTGCCCGGAAGTCGGGATGCGTAGACGAGGCGTTTGAAACCGAACCATGGCGTTGGCGGCCAAACTACAGCTACGACAATCGCAGTCGCTGGTGATGACGCCGCAGCTGATGCAGTCGATTCGGCTGCTGCAGTTCACCCATGTCGAGCTTGAGCATTTCATCGACGAGGAAATCGAGCGCAACCCGCTGCTGGAACGCGCCGAGCCGCAGGACGATGCCGCCAGCGACCAGGCGCAGAAGATCGAGGCGGAGCCGCAAGCCACCGCCGAAGGCGACTGGTTCGAAAACGAGACGCAGTGGAGCGCCGAGGCGATCTCGGACAAGCTCGACACGTCGCTGGAAAACCTGTTTCCCGACGACCCGGGCACCAGCGAGCGGCTCGGTCCCGACCTGACGGCACAATGGAAGTCGGCTTCGGGCAATGGCGCGGGTTCCTCATCCGAGTGGTTTGATGCGGGCGATATGGCGGCCGCGACGATCACGCTGCGCGACCATGTCGGTGAACAGGTGGCGCTAGCCTTCGCCGATCCGGCTGCACGGCTGATCGCCGCCGAACTCGCCGACGGCCTTGACGAGACCGGCTATCTGCGTGCCGACCTGGCCGAGATCGCCGCTCGTCTCGGTGCGGATGCCGCTGCCGTGGCGAAGGTGCTGGCGGTGTGTCAGACCTTCGAGCCGGCCGGCCTGTTTGCCCGCGACCTAGCCGAATGCCTGTCGCTGCAACTTGCGGTGCGCAACCGGCTCGATCCGGCGATGAAGGCGCTGGTCGCCAATCTCGAACTCCTGGCACGGCGTGATTTTCACGCATTGAAACGGATCTGCGGTGTCGACGAGGAGGATCTGCTCGACATGCTGGCGGAGATCCGGGCGCTCGATCCCCGGCCGGGCATGGCGTTTTCGGGCGGCGCCAGCGACGCGATCGTCGCCGATGTCGAGGTGCGCGCGGCCAATGACGGCAGCTGGACGGTCGAACTCAATGCCGAAACGCTGCCGCGGGTTTTGGTCGACCATATCTATTTCGCCCAGGTCTCACCGCAGGCCAAGAACCAGGCGGAAAAGGATTTTCTGGCCGAATGCCTGCAGAACGCCAACTGGCTGACGCGCAGCCTCGACCAGCGGGCAAAGACCATCCTCAAGGTCGCCTCGGAAATCGTTCGCCAGCAGGATGCCTTCCTCGTCCATGGCGTGCGGCAGCTGAAGCCGCTCAATCTGCGCACGGTGGCCGACGCCATCGGCATGCACGAATCGACGGTCAGCCGGGTCACAGCCAACAAATACATGCTGACGCCGCGCGGCGTGTTCGAGCTCCGGTATTTCTTCACCGCCTCGATCGCCGCCTCGGGCGGCGGCGATGCGCATTCCTCGGAAGCCGTGCGTGACCGCATCAAGCAGTTGATCGACGAGGAAAAACCCGTCGACGTGCTTTCCGACGACGCAATCGTCGACATGTTGCGTGAAAGTGGCGTCGACATTGCAAGGCGTACGGTCGCCAAGTACCGGGAAGGCATGAATATCCCCTCTTCGGTGCAGCGCCGACGCGAGAAACGGGCGATGGCCAGCGCCGGGCGCTGAGCGGGTCGATTTTCCACAGGCCGGCACTTCATTGACAAGCCGCGGTGAAGTGGCTAGAAGCCCGCCCGCATGAGACGGGCTAGATGCCCGCATGCGGATGGTCCGTCACGACGTTGGCCTCGGGACGGTCAAAGGGCGGCTTGTGATCAACCGGAAAGTTTGGATTTAAAATCGGCGCAAGTGACGCCGCAAAGCTTGTGCGCACGGATCACGAGTATAAACTCTGGCCAGTTTGAAGCCTGAGCAAGGAAGGTCAGTTTTCAGATGAATCTGCGCATATCGGGAAAACACATGGACATCGGCGATGCGTTTCGGACACGCATCAATGATCGCGTCGGCGAAGCGATCGGCAAATATTTCGATCGCGGCTTTGCCGGACATGTCACGGTCATCAAATCGGGCTCGCGCTATTCGGCGGACTGCATGATCCGGCTGGATTCCGGCGCTTCGCTGCAGGCCACCGGCGATGCCCAGGATCCGACGCTTGCCTTCGAGGCGGCGGCGGACCGTCTGGAAACCCGCCTGAGGCGCTACAAGCGCCGGCTGAAATCGCACAATTCGGGCGCCGCCAACGGCCAGCCGACCGACATAGCCTACACGGTGATGGCGCCGCTTGCCGATGACGACGAGGACATTCCGGAGAATTTCGCGCCGGCCATCGTCGCCGAATCAACCATGACGCTGAAGACCATGTCGGTGGCGTCGGCGGTCATCGAGCTCGACACCAAGGACAGCCCGGTCTTTGTCTTCCGCAATGCGGGAACCGACCATCTCAACATCGTCTATCGCCGACCCGATGGAAATATCGGCTGGATCGACCCGTCGACGACCAAGGTCGCGCAAGCGTGACGACAAAGGTCGCACGGACGTGACGACCACGGTCGCACTGGGATAAGAGCCGGCCGCACGAGGGGTGGGGACTGGTGACGGCAGGCGAACAAGGGATTTTCAAGCATGGATCTGAGCGATCTTATCAACGTTCCGGCGATACTGCCGGCGTTGAAGGCGAACTCCAAGAAGCAGCTGCTGCAATTGCTGTCCGAACGGGCAGCGGCGATTTCCGGCATTCCGGAGCGGGAGGTGTTCGACACCATCCTGCAGCGTGAGCGGCTGGGTTCGACCGGCGTCGGCAACGGCATCGCCATTCCGCACGGCAAGCTGGCCGGCGTGAAGCGCATCGCAGGTGTTTTCGCCCGGCTGGAGACGCCTGTCGATTTCGAATCGCTGGATGATCAGCCCGTCGATCTCGTGTTTCTGCTATTGGCGCCGGAAGGGGCGGGCGCCGACCACCTCAAGGCACTGTCGCGCATCGCGCGGGTGCTGCGCGATGCCGACACGGTGGCCAAGATCAGGGGTACGCGCGACGCCGCCGCTATCCACGCGCTTTTGTCGGACACCCAGGCTTCGCACGCGGCCTGAATTTCGAGAATGATATCGCCACAGGGCCGCCATGGGCGGCCCTTTTCCGTTTCAGCCGGAATCGCTGTCAGTGAATGGCGACGGTGGTCAGGTCGTTTTCCATGGCGCCGGCCAGAGCGCGGTCACGCGCATCGGAAAGCAGGATCGGCTGACCATTGGCGGCAAACAGCGCCCACAGTTCCATGCCGGGGGCGATTTCGCCGAGATTGGGGAAACGGCCGAGCAATTCGTCGCTCGAGACCTTTCTGAGATAAGCGACCGAGCCTTCGCCGAGATGAGCGAATTCGCCATTGGTCATGGTGATGTTTTCAGTTCTGGTCATTTCAAAGCCTCCTTGGCGCGAGGACGCCGCTCAAGGCCATCCCGCATGAGAGCCATTCAATTTGCTGCATCGTGCTTTCGAAAAATCGGTGCCGATTTTCCGGCCGATGCAGTGGTAACGATCAGTCTTTCACCGATATGTTTATTTTCCGTACCAGCCGTTCGGACTCCGGCCGATCGAGGTCGATCGACAAAAGACCGTTCTTCAACTCCGCCGCGATCACCCGCATGCCGTCGGCCAGCACGAAACAGCGCTGGAACTGGCGCGCGGCGATGCCGCGATGAAGAAATTCGCGCTCGGTGTCGTCGGTCTGACGGCCGCGCACGACCAGCTGGTTTTCCTCCGTGGTGACATCGAGATCGCTTTCGGCGAAACCGGCGACCGCCAATGTAATGCGCAACCTTTCGGTCTTGCCGTCGGCGCCGCTGAGGCGTTCGATGTTGTAGGGAGGGTAGCTGTCGCCGGATTTCGCCAAGCGTTCCAGGGTCTTTTCCATGGCGTCGAAACCAAGGAGAAGCGGGCTGGAAAAGGGCGTCATTCGGCTCATGTTACACTGTCCTCTCAAGAGCGACATAAAGTGGAAAAACCCAGATGGCATTTTTCCCGATGGCCTTGATATGGTCCGCCCCGCGACCAAGTTCAAGCCGTCAACAGACCCGCCCAAAAAGACCAGGCGTGGACTCACAGGAATGACCGACATGGCGCTTGAAACGGCGAGCAGATGCAAGGAGAAGCGCGCAGGTCGGGGATTGTCTTCCCCGGTCGAGCGGTTCGGCGTGGCAGCTCGCGGCCGCTTCGGCGTCATTTGGATGCTTCGATCGGATCGGTTCAAGCCCACGACCTCGCCAAACAAGGAATTGAAATGCCCCAGTCACGCAAGATCATCATCGACACGGATCCCGGTCAGGATGATGCCGTCGCCATATTGCTGGCGCTCGGCAGCTCCGAACTGGAGATCGTCGGCATATCAGCCGTTGCCGGAAACGTGCCGCTGAAGCTTACCGAAAAGAATGCCCGCAAGATCTGCGAGTTGGCTGGCCGTCCGGACATCAAGGTCTATGCCGGCGCCATCCGGCCCCTGATGCGCGAATTGGTCACCGCCGAGGAAGTGCATGGCAAGACCGGTCTCAACGGACCGCAACTGCCCGAACCGACGATGAAGCTGCAGGACCAGTACGCGGTCGATTTCATCGTCCAGACGCTGATGAGCGAAGAAAGCGGCACGATCACGCTTTGCGCGCTCGGCCCGCTCACCAACATTGCGCTGGCGCTGATCCGCGAGCCGCGCATCGCACCACGCATCAAGGAAATCGTGCTGATGGGCGGCGGCTTCTTCGAAGGCGGCAACGTCACCCCGACCGCCGAATTCAACATCTACGTCGATCCGCAGGCCGCCGATGTCGTGCTCAAATCCGGCATCCCGATCGTGATGATGCCCCTCGATGTCACCCATAAGGCGCTGACCACTGCCAAGCGCACGCAAACCTTCCGCACGCTCGGCACCAAGGTCGGCACCGCCACCGCCGAGATGCTGGAGTTCTTCGAGCGCTTTGACGAGGAGAAATACGGCACCGACGGCGGCCCGCTGCACGACCCTTGCGTCATCGCCTATCTGTTGAAGCCGGACCTGTTCAAGGGCCGCAACTGCAACGTCAGCGTGGAAACGGCCTCCGAGCTCACCATGGGCATGACCGTGATCGACTGGTGGGGCGTCACCAAACGGCCGAAGAACGCCATGGTGATGCGCGACATCGACCATGACGGCTTTTTCGCGTTGCTGGTGGAGAGGCTGGGGCGGCTGTAGGTTCTTCCTTCTCCCCGTTCACGGGGAGAAGGTGCCGGCAGGCGGATGAGGGGNGGCTGTAGGTTCTTCCTTCTCCCCGTTCACGGGGAGAAGGTGCCGGCAGGCGGATGAGGGGCGGCACAAACGTTAATATTTTGTCTGCAGACCCGGCGTTGCCCCTCACCCGATCGCTTCGCGACCACGCTCTCCCCATAAACGGGGCGAGGGAAGAGGCACACCTTACTTCGCCTTTGAAAACGCCAGCCAAAGGCCGCCGCCGACCATGAAGCTGCCGCTGATCCTCGACAGAAGTTTTATGCGCCCGGCCGACAACAGGCGCCCGGCGCGGCCGGCGGCCAGCGCATAGGTCGAATCCGAGAAGGCGGCGAAGATCATGGCGGTGAGGCCCATGACGGCGATCTGCAGCGAGTAGTTGCCTTGCGGCGAAATGAACTGCGGAAAGAAGGCGCCGAAGAAAATCAGCGTCTTGGGATTGCTGAGCGCCACCAGCAGGCCCTGCAGGAAGAAGCCGCCGCGCGGCTTTCTCGCCGTTCCATCGGCATTCAGCGTGCCCTTGGAACGGAACATCTGCACGCCCATCCAGATCAGATAGGCGGCGCCGATCAGCCTGACCCATTCGAACCAGTGGCCCATGCCTGCGATCAGCGTGTTGAGGCCGATGCCGACGATGGCGATCATCACGGCAAGCCCGGCCTGCGTGCCGGCGACATTGGCGAGGCCGGCGCGGGAACCATGGCGAATGCTGTTGGCGATGATCAGCGTGACCGTCGGGCCCGGCACCAGGATGATGACGACGCAAGCGAGCACATAAGCGGCGTAGAGTTCCAGCGACATGGTTTTTCCCCAAGAATGCCGCCGATGCGGCGCAACCGATGATAATCATGCATAGCAGCGCAGCCGGTGCAAGCCGTTACGCGGCGCCCTGCGACACGCCAGTCCGCCCGATTCAGGCGCCGGCCGGCCAGGGCAGCGTTGCCTCATAGGCGGCCGCCGCCTTCAGCACGGCGAGGTCGCCGCGTGGCCGCCCGATCAGTTGCATGCCCATCGGCCTACCCTTGTCGTCGAAGCCGACCGGCACGTTGACTGCCGGGCAGCCGCCCAAGGTCGCGAAGGCGGAAACCTGCATCCAGCGGTGATAGCTGTCCATTGCGCGTCCGGCGACCTCACGGGGCCAATGTGTGCCCATGTCGAAGGGGAAGACCTGCGCCGTCGGCAGCGCAATCAGGTCATAGCGGTCGAAGATCGACAGCAGCATGCGATGCCACGATGTACGGGTCACGGAGGCGGCGCGGATCTGCGGCGCCGTCAGCCGCATTGCGTTCTCCACTTCCCAGATGGCTTCCGGCTTGAGCAGACCGCGCTTCGCGGGATCGTCATAGTGGGTTTTGAGCGCACAGCCGCTGCTGGCCTGGCGCAGCGTCACGAAGGCCTGCCACAGCGCTTCGAAATCGAAATCCGGCAGCAGGGGTTCGGTCGTGAAGGACGCTTCCGCAAAGCGGCCAAGTGCCGCCTCGCACAGGCCGAGAATGCCTGTTTCAACCGGCAGATGACCGCGGAGGTCACCGAGCCAGGCGATGCGGCCACCAGTTGCCGGTATTCCAAGCCCTTCGAGGAACGAGCCGGGTTTCTCGTAGGACAATGGCGCGTGCGGGTGGTAACCGGCCTGCACATCGAGCAGCAGTGCCATGTCACGGACGTTGCGGCCCATCGGTCCGTCGACGCCCATCTGCGCATGGAAGACTTCAAAATCGGGTCCGCCGGGAACAAGTCCTTGCGACGGGCGGAAGCCAAAAACATTGTTCCAGGCGGCCGGGTTGCGCAGCGAGCCGCCGAAGTCGCTGCCATCGGCGACGGGCACCATGTCGAGCGCCAGGGCCACCGCCGCGCCGCCGCTCGAGCCGCCGGCGGTCAGGGCCGGATCGAAGGCGTTCAGCGTCGGCCCGAACACGGCGTTGTAGGTGTTGGAACCAAGCCCGAATTCGGGGACGTTGGTTTTGCCGATGATGATGGCGCCGGCATTGCGGATGCGCTCGACGAAGAAATCGTCTTCCTGCGGCACGAAATCGGCGAAGATCGGCGAGCCGAAGGAGGTCTTGAGGCCCGTGGTCGAGGCGAGATCCTTGATGGCGATGGGGAGGCCGAAGAGCGGGCCGGTTTTGGCTCGTGCTGGGCTGGCATTGGCCGCATCGGCTTCGCGCAGGATATCGGCGCGATCGCGCAAGGAGACGATGGCGTTGACCAGCGGATTGACCGCCTCGATGCGGTCGAGGAATGCCGCCACCACCTCGCGCACGGAAAGCTCTCTCTCCCGGATCGCGCCGGCGAGTTCGACCGCGGACAGGCGGCAGATGTCGCCTGCCGGCGGCACGGCATGTTTCGTTTGAGGGCGCAGCATTTTAACGGGTTTCCTGCAGCGCCTGATCGACGTCTTTGGCGAGCGGGATCGCCGGTTGGGCGCCAGGCTTCAGGCAGGCCAGCGAGCCGGCCGCGCCGGCGCGCGCCAGCGCCTGTTCGAGCGTGAGGCCCGACGACAGGCTGGCGGCGAAATAGCCGCAGAACGTATCGCCGGCCCCGACCGTGTCGACAGGGGTGATCTTGCGTGCCGTAACGGTGAGGAAATCACTCGGTGTCGCCGCCATCACGCCGTCGCCGCCGAGCGTGACGACGACGGTGCGGCCGGTCTTTCCGGCAAAGTCGCGCATGCGGGCCGCCCGGTCGCGGCCTTGCAGCGACAGCGCTTCGCCATAGAGGTCGAACTCGGTTTCGTTGGCGACGACATAGTCGGCCTTGTCGAGAAAGCCGGCTGCCTGCCCCTGGAAAGGGGCGGTGTTGAGCACGGTGATGGCGCTGGCCGCCCTTGCCTGGTCGAGGGCGGCATCGACGGTGGCCAGCGGAATCTCATTTTGCAGCAGCACGACGTCGCCTTTTTTCAGAAAGGCCTTGGAGAGATCGCCGGGCACTACGGAAGCGTTGGCGCCCGGCACCACGGCGATGATGTTCTCGCCGTCGTCGGCGACCATGATCAGTGCCGTGCCGGTCGAGGCGTGAGTCTCGGCAACGCCGGACAGGTCGACCTTGCCGTCGCGCAGCAATGCCAGTGCCTCGGCGGCGAAGCTGTCCCTGCCGACGGCGCCGACCATGCGCACCGAGGCGCCGGCGCGTGCGGCGGCCAGCGCCTGGTTGGCGCCCTTGCCCCCGGGCGCGGTGGTGAAGGCCGAGCCGCCTACCGTCTCGCCGGGGCTAGGCAAGCGGTCGACCTTGGCAATAAGGTCGAGGTTGATCGAACCGATGACGATAATCAAGCAAGGCCTCCTGGCAACGCAAATTCAAATGTCGGAGCATCCTTGTGCGTCCAAGCGAACCCAGGTCGTTCCGATTGCGCGGAAGCTAACCTGTAAGGCCGCGGCTTGCCAGACCACGCGCATGGTCCAGCCCGATTTGGGGTGTCGTGGCCTTATTCGCAGCGCAGGGTGACCGTGCCCTGATAGTTGCCGGCGGGAAAGATACCGCTCGACCTGGTGGCGGTGAGGTCGACCTGCATCGTGTGGGTGCCGTTGGCAACCCTCTGCGGCACACTTCCGTTGACATCGGCCCCCGAGCCATCGAGGCGGAAGACCGAAGCGAAGGTCACGTTGGTGCCGCCGCCGCTCGGCGCGGACGAGAATGCGGCAGGCGCCGGCGCCGAAACCGAATAGCAGTCAAGCAAATTAAGTATCGAGCACAACAGGGAGCTTGCCACCACGGTGGCGCTGGCGCTCGATCCGCCTGCCTGTTTGGAGCCCAGTATGCTGATGGCGGGATTGGCCTTCATCGTTCCGGACGCCCCGACCATGATGGTGCAGGTGCCGATGATCGCCGCCTGCACCGGAAGGCAGGAACCGGCAAGTGCTGCCATCGCAAGCAGCGCGCGACTACTGCTTCTTCTTTTTCTTGCCATCACCACTTCCGGTCCTGATGCTCCAGCCTTCGTTGGCCCACCCCGGTGACGCGGCCGTAGAAGTGCTGGCAGCCACGCTCGCCGTCTGGCCGTCGGCGCCGAGGCCCATTTTGAGGAGCTTCAGTTCCAACTGCAGGCGCTCGACCTCAAGCTCATAGAGACGGCTGCAATCGACGCGCTTCGGCGTGCGCCCGATCGGGATCACCACCCGACCATAGGTGGCAACGCTGTTGTCCGACTGGCTGTTGCCTCTGATAACGCCGAGATCGACATAAGCGCCGGAACCGGAGACGGCGGAACGGCAAGTGGTACCGTCCGCGGCATGGACCTCGTCCTGGCCCTGGGGCAAGGTGACGCCGGGCAGGTTGAAGCCGCTCTCATTCTGGTTAAGGTTATAGACGTCCTCGGCCCCGGCCGGCGACGCACCCGCCCAAGCAGCCGCGAGCGCCAGTGTCAGGACTTGCGGCGCCCAAAAAACTTTCCGCATATCTGTGCCCTTATCTGCGTCTGTTGATTGGGAAAGGGGATGCTTTCGGTACAGATACGCACTTTACGCTCGGCAGCGCCGTCAAAAGGCACAACCACAAGGACAGAACGGGAGGCCTGGGAAGCCAGCTGGAATATATCTGGAGAGATTCTGGCATCTACCGGCTGAAAATCCTGATCGTAGACATGGATTTCGACCCGGATCTTCCGGTCGTAGGGATTGGCGGGGAAGACGCGAACCGCGAAGACGTCGGTGAAGCTGTTGATCTCGCCACGCATCGGCGACATCGACTGGGCCTTGGCGGCAATGGGCGCCAATCCGACGGCCAGTGCCGTCGCCAGGATTCGAGCATGTTTCACGACCCCCTCCTTCGCTCGCGTCATTCGCAGCGCAGCGTTACCGTTGCCTGATAATTGCCGTTGGCGAAGCGATTGCTGCCGCCCTTGGTGCCGGCGAGGTGGACCGAAACGAGGTCGGCGCCGGGGGTGGTGATGCTGCTTGCCGAGCCGGTCTCACCGATGGCATGCGCGCCGGCGGCTGAGTAGGTGGGCGTCCAGGTCGTCGACGTGCTGTCTGCCGATGGCACCGTCATGGTGGTGACCGGGTCGACACTCAGCGACACACCTCCGGTCGTCGTCAGCGTCACGGTTCCAGCCGAGCCGCCGCTGTTGTGCGAACTGAGGGACTGGAGATCGGGGCTGGCCGTCATCGTGCCGTTGGTGGCAACGACAAGTGTGCAGGTGGGCGCGATCGTACCATTGAATATGACATTCTGCGTCGTGGCCAGCGCGGCCTCGTCGATGCTGGCAACCAGCAGAGCTGCGCCGCAGACGGCGCGAAACAACGTCATCGGGACCTCCTATCAAGCCGGATCGTCCGGATTAACATGGGGTATCATCACTTTATCGTGGTTAATTTAGAGTTACCTAAAATAAAGGCTCGAAATAACAATTACAGGAACCGGAGGTTGTCCTCGGTTGCAAAGGCGAAAACCACAGTGGAAATCGCGCTTATACTTAATAACGCCGACATACCCATGGTTTTCTTCCTAATATCGAAAAAAATCGATATTATGATACCTGTCCGGCTTCCCAGCCCAGAATGGCGCGCTTGCGGGTCAGGCCCCAGTGATAGCCGGTGAGGTCGCCTGATTTACCGATGGCGCGGTGACAAGGCACCACGAAAGAGAGCGGATTGGCGCCGTTGGCCGCACCGACCGCACGGCTGGCGGACGGTGCGCCGATGCTGGCCGCAATCGAGGAATAGGTGCGGGCCTTACCCATCGGGATCTTGAGCAGCGCCTCCCAGACGCGAACCTGGAAGTCGGTGCCGATCATGACGACATGCAGCGGCTGGTCGGGGCGCCACAGCGCCGGGTCGAAGATACGGGCGGCATAGGGGCCGGTAGCAATCATGTCCTCGACATAAATGGCGTTCGGCCAGCGGCTGGACATGTCGGCGAAGGCGGCGCGTTCCTCGCCGGGGTCGCTGAAGGCGAGGCCGGCGAGTCCGCGCTCGGTGGCCATGATCAGGGCGGTGCCGAACGGCGAGGAATGGAAGCCGTAGCGGATGATGAGCCCGGCGCCGCGTGTCTTGTAGTCGCCCGGCGACATCGCCTCATGCGTGACGAACAGGTCATGCAGCCGGCCCGGGCCGGACATGCCCAGTTCAAACGAGGTCTCGAGCAGCGGCATGCCGGAATCGAGCAGCCTGCGCGCATGGTCCAGTGTCACCGCCTGCAGGAAGGCCTTGGGCGACAGGCCGGCCCAGCGGGTGAAGAGTTTTTGCAAGCCGGTTGGCGTCTCGCCGACCTCCTCGGCCAGTTCTTCAAGGGAAGGCTGATCACGATAGTCGAGACTGATCTTCTCGATGGCACGGCGCACGATTTCGTAGTCGCTGCCTTCAGGCGTGATGTCCTTTTTGAGGACCGCGGTGTGTGTGCTCATGGAACTGTCTCCTTGAGCCGGAATATCGCCCCTCGGGGCGTCGATCGCCACCCGAAACTTGCTTTCTTGCGGCGCATCCCAGATGGACACAGGATTCGAGCCCTGGAGTCGCTCGTGGCTGGCTCAGCGTGCCTTGGCGGTCGCCAGCGCCCGCGAAAAGGCGGTGGCAAAACTCTCGCGGGAATCGGGGTCCAGGAAGGATCCGATCGGCACGTTCTGCCCTTGGCCTTCCACCGTCATCCCTGTGATGCCGATCTCGGCGTGACGGGCCACCGAAAACCGCGCCCAGAACGGATTGAAGCGATGCGCTTCCGATTTCCCCGAGGGGGCTGTCTTGCGGATGTCGAGGCTGGTGCGCGAGACCGAGACTTCTTCGCGGGCACGAGCGGCACGATAGTTGATGCGAAAGGCGATGTAGACGGCGGCCACGTCGAGGCCGAAGAAGCCGAACACCGGCCAGGCGCCGCGCGACAGGAAAAACGCGCCTGTCACAAGCCAGCCGAACAGCAGCGCACCGATCAGGACGAAGAATCCTGTCCGGCCCAGAGACCGGTGCGGGGTGAGTAGCGCCTGAAAGAATGGCTCGTCGGCCTGAAACGAGGCGTTTGTGTCGCTCATGAGGGGATATTATAGGAGGGAAATGGCAAGCCCCAAGTCCAAAGATTCTTCCCTGTCCAAAAAAGAGCTGTTGCCCGCACGAAGCGATGGGTCGAACGCCAAGCCGCGTCCGCGGCCGGTGCGAAGCGCGTCACGCTACAGCCCGGCCGAAGTGAACGAGATATTCCGGCGCTTTTCCGTCCAGCGGCCCGAGCCGAAGGGCGAGCTCGAACATGTCAACGCCTTCACGCTGCTGGTCGCGGTGGTGCTGTCGGCGCAAGCGACGGATGCCGGCGTCAACAAGGCGACGCGGGCGCTGTTCAAGGCCGCCGATACGCCGCACAAGATGCTGGCGCTGGGGGAGGCAAGGGTCGGCGAATATATCCGCACCATCGGGCTGTGGCGCAACAAGGCGAAGAATGTGATTGCGCTGTCGCAGGCGCTGATCCGCGACCATGGCGGCGAGGTACCCGACAGTCGCGATGAATTGGTCAAGCTGCCCGGGGTCGGGCGCAAGACCGCCAATGTCGTGCTCAACATGGCCTTCGGCCAGCACACGATGGCGGTCGACACGCACATTCTCCGCATAGGCAACCGGCTCGGGCTGGCGCCCGGCAAGACACCGGAACAGGTCGAGCAGGGATTGTTGAAGATCATTCCGGACGAATATATGCGCCATGCACATCACTGGCTGATCCTGCATGGCCGCTACGTCTGCAAGGCGCGCAAGCCGGATTGCCCGGCCTGCGTCATCGCCGACATCTGCAAGGCCGAGGTCAAGACGACCGATGTGCCAGCACCGCTGGTGCCGATCGCACCGCTCGATCCTGTCGAAGAGATCCAGGACCGAAGCGGAACGACGACGTAGTTCAACTCTCCTCCACAAACACCTCTTCGCGCTTTTTCTTGACCGCCGGCAGGAAGACGATGACGAGCACGGCGAGCGCGATGAGCAGCAGGCCGGCGCTGATCGGTCTCGTCACGAAGGTGCTTGGGTCGCCGCGCGAGAGGATCATGGCGCGGCGCAGGTTTTCCTCGAGCAGCGGGCCGAGCACGAAGCCGAGCAGCAGCGGTGCCGGTTCGCAGCGCAGCTTGGTCAGGAGGTAGCCGAGGAAGCCGAAGAAGGCGACGGCGTAGAGGTCGTAGACGTTGCTGTTGACGCTGTAGACGCCGATCGAGCAGAACGCCATGATGATCGGGAAAAGCACGTAGTAGGGGATCGTCAGCAGCTTCACCCAAAGCCCGATCAGCGGCAGGTTGAGGATGATCAGCATCAGATTGCCGATCCACATCGAGGCGATGATGCCCCAGAACAGCGCCGGCTGTTCGGTCGCGACATTGGGGCCGGGCACGATGCCCTGGATGATCATGGCGCCGATCATCAGCGCCATGACCGGGTTGGCTGGAATGCCGAGCGTCAGCATCGGGATGAAGGAGGTCTGCGCACCGGCATTGTTGGCCGATTCCGGTCCGGCGACGCCTTCGATGGCGCCCTTGCCGAACTCCTGCGGGTTTTTCGAGACGCGTTTTTCGACCGTGTAGGACGCAAAAGCTGCCAGGATCGCGCCGCCTCCCGGCAGGATGCCGAGCGCCGAACCGATGATTGTTCCGCGCACGATGGGCGCTGCCATGCGCCGAAAGTCCTCACGGGTCGGCATAAGGCCGGTGACCTTGCGGATCATCACGGAACGCTCATCCTCGTTTTCGAGGTTGCGCAGGATCTCGGCGACGCCAAAGACGCCGACCGCCACCGCAACGAAATTCAATCCGTCGGCATATTCCCGGATTCCAAGCGTGAAGCGCGGCGTGCCGGTGTAGATGTCGGTGCCGACAATGCCGAGCAGCAGGCCGAGCACGACCATGGCCAGCGCCTTGACGATAGAGCCGTGGGCGAGCGCGACGGACGAAACCAAGCCGACGATCATCAGCGAAAAATACTCGGCCGCGCCGAATTTCAGCGCGATCGCCGTCAGCGGCGGGGCAAAGATGGCGACGAGGAACGTCGACACCGTGCCGGCAAAGAACGAGCCGATGGCCGCGATCGCGAGGGCCGCTCCGGCGCGGCCGTTCCTGGCCATCTGGTAGCCGTCGATCGCGGTGACGGCGGACGAGGATTCGCCCGGCATGTTGATGAGAATGGCGGTGGTCGAGCCGCCATATTGGGCACCGTAATAGATGCCGGCGAGCATGATGAGGGAGGAAACCGGGTCGCCGATCTGGAAGGTGATCGGCAAAAGCATGGCGATGGTCGCGGTGGCGCCGATGCCGGGCAGGACGCCGATCAGCGTGCCGAGAAGGACGCCGATCAGGCAGAAACCGAGGTTGGTCAGCGACGTCGCCGTCGAAAAACCGAGCGCGAGGTTGTCGAGCAGATCCATGCTCATCGCCTCACGACACCAACCATGGGGCCAGCCACGGGCCGAAGCGGCGGAACGGCAGGCCGAGCGCGTAGCTGAAGACGAGGTACGCAAACAATGTCAGGCCGGCCGACAGCACGAGCGCGGTCAACGGCTTCATGCGGCGGCTGGCAAACGACGCGATCAACGCCGTCAGGAAGATCGACGGGATGAAGCCGAGGCCGCGCACCGTCAGGCCGAAGAAGATCGGAGCAGGCAGGATGAGCAGCATGCCGCGCCACGCGATATGCCCGATCGCTTCGCCCTCGACGCGTACGGCCTGGACGAGAATGACGGCGCCAAGCAGGATCAGCACGATCGCCAGGACCAGCGGAAAATAGCCTGGACCCATGCGCAACGCGGTGCCGATTTCGAGGCCGAGCGATTGCAGCGCGAACCATGCGCCGAAACCGATGAACAGGGCGGCGCACAGGCCGTTGGCCCTGTCGATCGCGAAAGGTTTCATGATGGTTCTCCCAAGCCCGCAGTGGGTAGCGGATGCCAAGCGAATAGGGGCGCTGGTGGCGCCCCTATTCAAACCTCAGTCGGCGTACTGGCCGGCGGCTTCGATGATCGGCTTCCAGCGCGCGATCTCGCTTTCCAGCTTGGCCTTCAGTGCGGCGGGCGTCGCATCGGCCTCGGGCGACGGCTTGGTGCCGAGTTCGGCGAAGCGGGCGACGACGTTCTGGTCCTTCAGCGCGACCTGCAGCGATTTCGACAGGCGTTCGGTGATCCCGGCCGGCGTGCCCTTGGGTGCATAGAGACCGTGCCAGATGCCGACCTGCACTTCGGGAAGGCCGCCTTCCACCGTCGTGGGCACGTCTTTCAGCACATCAAGGCGCTCCGGCGAGGTGACGGCATAGGCCTTGATGGTGCCGCCCTGAATCTGCTTGGTGGTGTTGGTCGTCTGGTCGCACATGATGTCGACCTGGCCGCCGAGGAGATCGGTCATGGCCGGGCCGGTGCCCTTGTAGGGTACGGTGACCAGCGGCGTCTTGATGGCGCTCATGAACAGCATGCCGCATAGATGCGAGGCCGCACCGATGCCTGCATTGGCGACGGTTATGGAATCCTTGTTGGCCTTGGCGTACTCCACCAACCCCTTGAGGTCGGTCGGCTCCAGGTCCTTGCGGCCGACGATGGTCATCGGCACCTCGGTGACGAGGCCGACATATTCGAAGGCGTTCAGCGTGTCGTAGGCGAGCTTTCTGTACAGTGTCGCACTTGTCGCCATGCCGATATGATGGAGCAGCAGCGTATAGCCGTCAGGCTCGGCGTTGGCGACGCGGCCGGCACCCAGCGTGCCGCCGGCACCGCCGACATTTTCGACGATGACCTGCTGGCCGAGATCCTTCGACATCGCTTCGGCGACGAGGCGCGTGACCGTGTCGGTCGGGCCGCCGGCCGCAAACGGCACCACAACGGTGATGGTGCGTTCGGGATAGGTCTGCGCGCCGGCAGTGAACCCATAAAGCGTGACGGCCGCGGCAGCAGCCAGAGTGGCGACAAATCTTCTCATCGTGATCTCCTCCCAGTGTATCAATCTCCAACCGCTGCGCGGGGTCCCTCTCAGCACCGCCTGCGGATGAAGCAACAACTAGCGCAAGCTAGCAGATTGCAACCGGAGGCAAACGGCAAACTGCTGATCAGCCCTATCCTAGTAGCCGTAGCCGCGCGCCATCGCCGCCGCGAAGACCGGGATGAGCAGGAAGATGAAAGCTTCGGCTCGGATGTAGGTCTTCACGGACGCAAGCTCGGCCGCCGGCACCTGGAACGAGGCATTGCCGCTCGCCTGCCTGTTCCAGGATATGAAGCGGACGGTTGGGATGATCGACAGCAGGCCGACAGCGCCGAACGCCGCTATCTTGGCCCAGAACACCCAGTTGTAGACGTAGAATTCCCAGCCCTTGAGGCCATAGAAGACGCGGCCGATGCCGACGACGATGATCAGCGCGGCGATGACGCCGTAATGGCGGTCGATGCCGGCGAGCCTCTTGAGCGTCGCAGCACCCAGATCGCCGCGGATCAGGACGAATTCGGCGCCGATGATTCCCGCCAGCGAAAACACCAGCAGATGATGGAAGATCGCAAGCGCAAGATCGGCGGTGTCCATGCTCTTTCCCTGGGTTTGACGGCGCCAATGCGCGCTTGAAAGTCGCGCCGGCAGGTGTTGAAATCGGCCTGCGGTGAAAAATAACACCGTCTCGCAAAATTCCCATAGCGGCGCCTGGATGATGGGCCGTGTTGCCCTGGCCCCTTGCGCCGCATCGGCGATTTGCTAATCGCTGGCGATCCGTGCGAGGCAGATCCCATGAACAATCCACAAGCGACCAGCGCTCCTGTCATCGAAACGAAGCGAACCATCCTGCGGGCACACCGGCTGGACGATTTCGACGCCTATGCCGCGATGTGGACCGATCCAGTGGTCACCCGTTTCATCGGGGGCAAGCCGCGCACGCGCGAAGAGAGCTGGATGCGCTTCCTGCGTCACGCCGGCCTGTGGTCGCTGCTCGGCTATGGCTTCTGGGCGATCGAGGAGAAGGCGACCGGGCGCTTCATCGGCGAGGCCGGGTTTCACGATCTGAAGCGCGACATGGAACCATCGATCGAAGGCATTCCCGAGGCCGGGTGGGCGCTGGTTCCGGCCGTGCACGGGGCGGGCTTCGCCACCGAGGTGGTTGCCCGCGTCCTGGCGTGGGGCGAAGCGATTTTCGGGCGCGAGAAGACCGTCTGCATCATCGATCCGGAAAACGGCGCTTCGCTGAGGGTGGCTGCCAAGTGCGGTTACCGGGAAGTGGTGAAGACCACCTATCATGACACTCCGACCGTCCTGCTGGCGCGGTGACCTGAGCGGCGAGGCTGCCCGCTGCCGGCGCCGGCATGATGGCGCCTGTCGCCAGCAATAATGACAGGCGGGCCCCGCCAAGAACCGCCGTGTGGTTCTGGTCAAATTGACCCTGAGCGAGCCTTCCAACCAGGACGCATTCTACGGCATGGCGTCCGCTGCCAGGCTTGCCCGCTCCAGCATGGAGGCGTCCTCGCCGAAGGCGCGGGTGGCGCGGGCCGCCGCCTCGAGCAGCGGACGCTTCATGCGCTGCAGAAATGCCGCGTCGACGCGCGTGCTGGGCCCAGCCAGAGTCAAGGCGCCGAGCAGGACGCCTCCCGGGCCGAACACCGGCGCCGACACGCCCCCCGTCTCGGGGTCCCGGTCGCCCACGGCGAGGCAGTTGCAGGTCTTGCGGATGGTCTCGTAGGGTTCGCCCTGCTGGCCCGAAAACGCTGCGAGCACGCGGCCGCCCGAGCCGAGCAGCAAAGGCAATACGTCGCCTTCGCGTATCGTGTAGCGGATCGGGTGCTTGGATTCGACGCGGTAGAGACAGGTGCGGACATCGCCCGAGCGAACATAGAAGGCAACGCTCTCCCAGCTTCGCTCGGAAAGATCGCGCATGATCGGCAGCAGGATATCGACCGCCACGACCGAACGCTGGTAGAGCGCACCGAGCCGAAAGGTCGCGGGTCCGACGCGGTAGCGCCCATTGTCGAGGCGCTCGAGCAATCGTCCGCGCAAAAGGGAATTCGCAAGCCGCAGGATGGTGCTCTTGTAGAGGCCGGTGCGCGCCGCGATTTCGGCCAGGCTGAGCGACCGGTCATCCGTGGTGAAGGCATCGAGGATGGCAATGGCCCGATCAAGCGCGGCAACACCGTCCGCCGAGGTGCGATCTATTTCCCCATTTGCCGATTTGCTTGGCGAGTCCATGGCGGTTCCAGTTTGAAGAAAGCCGAGCACGCCACTCTGTCGCGCCGCCAAATCGTTCTGTCCAGTAGAATATCGTTTCCGTTGACAGAACTCCGTAACATCTGCTTGAAATCGATGACGGGTCTGGATGCAGGCGCGTTTTGGCGGGCACCGGAGGAGGTGTCGTGATTTGGAGGAATCCCCATGCTGAACAGACGCAGATTTTTGATGAGCACCGCAGCCGTGGGTGCCGGGCTGATGACGTCGCATCTTTCTCCCGCTTTCGCCGAAGGCGCGCCCCAGATACAGCTCTTCGTGCCTGCCGCACCCGGTGGTGGCTGGGACCAGACGGCGCGCACGATCGACCAGGTGCTGCGCAGTGAAAAGCTCATCTCGGGTTCGCAGATCACCAATGTCGGCGGCGCCGGCGGCACTGTCGGGCTGCCGCAATTCATCAGCCAGTGGACCGGCAAAGGCAATTCCCTGATGGTTGCCGGCATGGTCATGGTTGGCGCCATCATTGCCAACAAGGCCGCGAACAATCTGACGCAAGTCACCCCGATCGCCCGCCTCACCGGCGAGTTCGAGGCCTTGGTCGTGCCGGCGGAGTCGCCGTTCAAGACGGCCGCTGATTTCGTCGCCGCGCTCAAGGCCGATCCGACAAAAGTTCCCGTCGCCGGCGGCTCCGCCGGCGGTTCGGATCACATCCTGTTCGGCTTGATTGCCAAGACGGTCGGCGTGCCGGCGACAAACCTGTCCTACGTGCCGTTCGCCGGCGGCGGTGAGGCATTGTCGGCGCTGCTCGGCAACCAGGTCGCGGCCGGCATCTCCGGCTTTGGCGAGTTCTCCGAGCAGGTCAAGGCGGGCGCGCTGCGGCTGCTCGCCATCTCGGCAGACAAGCGCCAGGACGGCATCGATGCGCCGACGCTGAAGGAGGCCGGCATCGATGTCGAGCTGTTCAACTGGCGCGGCGTCTTCGCACCGCCGGGCATTTCCGACGCCGACAAGGCGGCGATGGTCACAATGATCGAGACCATGGCCAAGAGCGATGCATGGGCAACCGAGTGCAAAAACCGCAACTGGACGCCCATCCTTTTGACTGGCGACGACTACGCAAAATTCCTCACCGAGGACACGGCCCGCATCACCGCGATCCTCAAGGATCTCGGCCTCGCCTGATGTCTTCAGGGGGCGGTTAGAGTGCCGCCCCCTTCCCATCTCGCCTGCCGCATGGACATATGATGCGGCGAAACTGCGGATGCGGTCGGCTGGAGGATGCCGGCCACCTTGGGAGGACACCGATGAGCACCAGCGACCCTCAGGCGGCGGCGCCGCGCCTTGCCATGCCCGAATTGTTGATCGGCGTCGGGCTTCTCGCCTGCGCCGGGGCCGTAGCCTGGCAGACCTTGGCGATCCCGGTGTCGCCGCTCTATTCCAAGGTCGGGCCGACCGTCTTTCCCTATATCACCATGACCGGCATGATCGTGCTTTCGCTGCTGCTCATCCTCGCAGCGCTGCGCGGCGGCTGGCAGCCGGAGGAAGAAAAGGAAACGCCGACCGACTGGAAGGCGATGGGCATCGTCGTTATCGGGCTGGTGGCAAACCTGGTGCTGATCCAGCCGCTCGGCTTTACCGCCGCCTCGGTCATTATGTTCGTTCTGGTCTGCTACGGCTTCGGCAGCAAGCGCACACTGCGTGACGCAGTGCTCGGCCTGATCCTGGCGCTGGCCGCCTATTTCGGCTTCGCCAGGGCGCTTGGCGTCAACATCGGTGCCGGTTTCATCGAGAACCAGCTGAACACGGTCATCGATGCGTTCATCACCGTGTTGAGGGGCTGACGCCATGGAAACGCTCGGACATCTCGCACATGGCTTCTCGGTCGCCTTCACCCCGGTCAACCTTCTGTGGTGCCTGCTTGGCACCACGCTTGGCACCGCCATCGGCGTGCTGCCCGGTCTTGGGCCGGCGCTGACCATCGCGCTGCTTTTGCCGATCACCTATCAGGTGGCGCCGGAGGCATCCTTCATCCTGTTCGCCGGCATCTACTACGGCGCCATGTACGGCGGTTCGACGACGTCGATCCTGCTCAACACGCCCGGCGAAAGCGCCACCATCGTCACTGCGTTGGAAGGCAACAGGATGGCGCGTTCCGGCCGTGGCGGTGCGGCGCTCGCCACGTCGGCGATCGGCTCGTTCGTCGCTGGCACGATCGGCACGATGGGCGTTGCCTTCCTGGCGCCGGTGGTGGTCAAATTCGCGCTGGCCTTCGGTCCGGCCGAATATTTCTCGCTGATGGTGCTGGCCTTCATCACCGTTTCGGCGGTGCTCGGCTCGTCGTCGGTGCGCGGCCTGACCAGCCTGTTCGCCGGCTTCGTCATCGGCATGATCGGCGTCGACCTGCAGACCGGCCAGCCGCGCTTCACCTTCGGCACGAACGAACTGCTCGATGGCGTCGATGTCATCATTGCCGCGGTCGGCCTGTTTGCCGTCGGCGAGACGCTCTACATGGCCTCGCGCCGCTATGCAGGCAAGGACGAGATCGTGCCGCTGAAGGGCTCGCTCTACATGACGGCGGCCGAATGGGGGCGTTCGTGGAAGCCGTGGCTGCGCGGCGCTGCTATCGGCTTCCCGATCGGCGCCATGCCGGCCGGCGGCGCCGAGATCCCGACATTCCTGTCCTACGCCATCGAAAAGAAGCTGTCGAAGCACAAGGAGGAGTTCGGCACGGTCGGCGCCATCGAAGGCGTCGCCGGCCCGGAAGCCGCCAACAATGCGTCTGCAGCCGGCGTGCTGGTGCCGATGCTGACGCTCGGCCTGCCAACGTCGGCGACGGCGGCGATCATGCTGTCGGCCTTCCAGAGCTACGGCATCAATCCCGGACCGCTGCTACTCACGACCCAGGGCGATCTCGTCTGGGGGCTGATCGCCAGCCTGTTCATCGCCAACGTCATCCTGGTCATCCTCAACCTGCCGTTGATCGGGCTGTGGGTGCGGTTGCTGAAAATCCCGGCGCCGCAGCTTTATGCCGGCATCCTGGTGTTCGCGACGGTCGGCACCTATGGTATTTCGCAGTCGCCCATCGACCTCGTCATCCTCTATCTGCTGGGAGCGGCCGGTTTCCTGATGCGGCGGTTCGATTTCCCGACCGCGCCTGTCATTATCGGCATGATCCTTGGGCCGCTCGCCGAAACCCAGTTCCGCCGGGCGATGACCATCTCGAATGGCGACTGGTCGGTGTTCTACACCCACAAGCTGTCGCTGACGCTGCTGACGCTCGCCTTCATCGGCCTCGCCGGCCCGCATATCTGGGCCTTCATCGAGCATCGGCGTCGGCGCGGACCGGAGCATGTGCCCGGCGATGCCTGATCGATCCATGATGCCATGACAGAACTGCTTTCCGGTATCCGCGTCCTTGACCTGACCAATGTGCTGGCCGGTCCCTACTGCGCCTATCAGCTGGCGCTGCTTGGCGCCGATGTGATCAAGGTCGAGGCGCCGCAAGGCGGCGACCTGGCCCGCCAGCTCGGCGGCTCGCCAAAGCTGAACAGCGCCGGCATGGGCGCATCGTTCCTGGCGCAGAACGCCGGCAAACGGTCGGTGGTGCTCGACCTCAAGAAGCAAGCCGATCGCGAGCGCTTTTTCGATCTGGTGGCCAGCGCCGATGCCCTGGTGGAGAATTTCCGCCCGGGCGTGATGGATCGGCTGGGGCTTGGCTACGAGGCGCTGAAGACGGTGCGTCCAGGCCTCGTCTATTGCGCGATATCGGGTTTCGGCCAGACCGGGCCGATGCGCGACAATCCCGCCTATGACCAGATAATCCAGGGCCTGTCGGGGATCATGAGTATCACCGGCACACCGGAAACGGCGCCGCTGCGGGTCGGCTATCCCGTGGCCGACACGCTTGGCGGACTGGTCGGCGCGTTCGCCATCGCCTCGGCGCTGGTGCGGCAGAAGACGAGCGGCGAGGGTGCCTTTCTCGACGTCTCGATGCTCGAATGCACACTTTCCGCGCTTGGCTGGCCGGTTTCCAACTATCTGACCGCAGGCATCGACCCCAAGCCGATGGGCAATGAGAACATGACGGCGGCACCCTCCGGTGCGTTTCGCACCGGCGACGGGCTCATCAATATCGCCGCCAACAAGCAGGAACAGTTCGTGACGCTGTGCCGGCTGATCGGCCGGCCGGAACTGGCCCTGGATGCCCGCTTTGCCGAGCGCGAGACGCGCAAGCGCAACCGTGCGGCGCTTAAAGTCGAGATCGAGCACGCCCTGGCGGGCGCGCCGGCTGCGGCCTGGGAAGAGATGCTCAATCGCGCCGGCGTGCCTGCCGGCAGGGTGCTGACGATCCCGCAAGTGCTGGCCGAGCCGCAAGTCCTCGAACGCCAGGTGACCGCGAATTTCGACGATGTGGCTGGTATGGACAAACCGCTGACCGTTCTGCGCGGCGGCTTCATGGTCGATGGCGAGGCGCCCTTGCCGACAAAGCCGCCGCCGGCGCTCGGCGAACATATGGGCGAGGTGTTCGCCGACCTGCCACCGCGCGTCAACACAAAGGCAAGCGCATGAGCGGCACGGAGAAGAAGACAGGCCGTGAGCGCGGCGAGGAATGGTGGCAGACCGACATCATCGAGATGCGGCCTGGTGTCATCCGGCTGCGCGGCTACGAGATCCAGGATCTGATCGGCCGCGTCAGCTTCCCGGCGATGATCTGGCTGATGCTGCGCGGCGAACTGCCCAGCGAGGATCAGGCCGCGCTGCTCGGCATTGCGCTCGGTGCCGCCGTCGACCACGGACCGCAGGCGCCATCGATCGCCATCGCGCGCATGGCTGCAACCTGCGGCGTCGGTATCAACAGCGCCATGGCCTCGGCCATCAACGTTCTCGGCGACGTGCATGGAGGCGCCGGCGAGCAGGCGCTTTCCTTCTATGGTGACATTGCCGTGGCGATCGATGCCGGGATGACGCTGAATGAGGCGGTCTCGGCGCGGCTCGACCGGTTCTTCGCCGAGGAGAAGGGCTATGTGCCGGGACTCGGACATCGCTTCCATCCCGTCGACCCGCGCGCGCCGCGCTTGCTGGAACTGATCCGCGAATTCGCCGCACGCGGTGCCGTCAATGGACGTTTCGCCGACATCGCCGCTGCGATCGAGGCTGACGTCGAACGCCGCAAGGGGAAAAAAATACCGCTCAACATCGATGGCGCCACCGCCGTCATCTATGGCGAACTCGGTTTTCCGCCGCCGCTGACGCGAGGGCTTTTCGTGCTGTCGCGCTCGGTCGGCATCCTGGCGCATGCTTGGGAGCAGTCGCAGCAGGCCGAGCGAAACAAGGGGCCGCTGCCGCGCGAGTGGCTGTGGGCCTATACCGGCACGCCGGTGCGGCCGTTTCCCGAAAGCGATGACCCCGGCGAGTGAGGCTTTACGCCTTGTCCACCTGCATAGGCTGGGGAAGCTTCAGCGTCTTCACCAACGTTGAAAGATCCGGCTCGTCGATGAGCATGGCCGCATCGGCTGGTGCCAGCCAGGCCCGCTGGCGTCGTTTGGCTTCCTGCCAATCGGCCAGTTCCTCCGTTACCTCGAGCAGATAGACGATGACGTCGACGCGGACAAAGCGATTGGCCAGCCGCTTCCAGTAGGAATAGGTGCCTGCCGGCTGCTTCAGCGTCTTGCCGAGTACGCCGGCTTCCTCCTGCGCCTCGATGGTGGCCGCCTTGCGCCCGCTCTTGCCCTTCATCGGCCAGCCCTTGGGTACGATGAAGCGCCTGGTGGTGCGCGACGTAACCAGCATGACCTCGATGTCGCCGCGCGCGATCAGCCGAAAGGGAACAGCCGCCACCTGGCGGATTCTTTCGCCCTTTTTTGCCTTGCGTACGGCTTTCTTCTTGGTGGCTGCCATTCGTCAATCCAGTCGATGCAATGCCGCATAGCGCGACAAGGCGTCGTTGCAAAACCAAAACTTTCGCATGTGCCGCCAAAACTTTCGCATATGCCGAAAGACACTCGAAATACCTAAGTCGGCTAAATAAATGAAAAAGGCCTTGTTGTCAGCGGCAATTGCTCACGGCGGTGGTGCCGATTATCTGGGTCTGGCAGCTTGGCTTGAGCTGCTGCACGACCGGGGGCGGTTGCTGAACGATCTGGCGGTCCTGGGCGCGGTACTGCCGCTGTTGCTGCTGATATTGCTGCCGCTGTATCCTGTTTTGCAGGATTTGCAGGTCGTTCTGCCGGATCAGCGCATTGTTGCCGGTAGCGGAATTGAGCGCTTGTGCGGAAGCCGGCAGGCAAACGCCCGCCAGCACTGCCGTGGCCAGCATTGCCACTGTGAAGATCGTTGATGGCCGAAGTGCCGACATTCGCTCATTCCCGCGCAAAAAACTCTGCCCACTGATATAGGACGTTTGCGCGGCGATGCCATGGCCAGCGGGTCGAGCGACCAAATCTGCTTGTCACCCCCGAAGGTCGCTTCGCGGCGGCGGAGAATCTGCCTGGCAACCCCGCATTGCACTTGACGGAGGCCGTCGATTCGCCGCTCTATCGGGTCGGCGCCGGCCTTGAGCTGAATGGCGTCAATGGCGTCGGCATGTCCGTCAGATATAATGGCGCCTTCGGCGAAACGGTTAAACAGAACGCGATCAGCGCGTCTCTCAAGGTCGGTTTCTAGCTGGCCCGAGGCGGAGCCGGGCGGGAGGGATCTTGATGAGGAAGTACGCGCATTTCGTGGCGATGCTGGGTGTTGCCTGCACCGTCGGCGTGGCGGCCGTGGCGGCACAAACCAAGAGCGACAAGGCGGTCGCGGCACCCGCTGCCGCGGATGCGCCGCAGTTGCCCGGCGGCGCGTCGGCACTGTCTGAAACCCACGGCGACTGGACGGTCAATTGCCAGATATCGGGCACGGCCAAGACCTGCAGCCTGTCGCATCAGCAATTCAACAAGCAAAGCAATCAGCGGCTGCTGGCGATCGAGCTGTCGAGCAAGACCGGCGAGGATGCCACGGGCACGCTTGCGTTGCCGTTCGGCCTGGCGCTGGCCAAGGGGGTCAGCCTGACCATCGACGATCAGAAGCTGGACGGCAGCCTGGCGTTCAACACCTGCCAGGTCGTCGGCTGTCTGGTGCCGGTGGTGTTCGATGCGACTGTCACGCCACTGCTGAAATCAGGCACCACACTGAAGATCGACGCTTTCGCGGCAGACACCGGACAAGCGGTGAGCTTTTCCATTCCGCTCAACGGCTTCGCCGGCGCGCTTGCCCGAACCGCCGAGCTTTTGACCAATTGATGTAGAGCCGCAGGACTTAAAGCGCGCCGCCTGAATGCCATCTCGCGGCAGGGCGGTGCGTTACTGCAGCAGAACGTCTTTCAGCTCAAACGACGATCGTTTTAAGCCTTTCGGCGATCAGGGCGGCGAGCCGCGCCGCCACATCATCCTTGCTCATCTCCGGCCATTCCTCGACGCCAGCCTTTGACACGATCCGCACCCGGTTGCGATCGCCGCCCATCACGCCCGAAGAACCGACGCCGCTTCCCTGCGACACGTCGTTGGCGACGATGAGATCGGCGCCTTTTTTCTTGAGTTTGGCCTCGGCGTTGCGCAGGAGATCCTGCGTCTCGGCGGCGAAGCCGATAACCAGGCCGGGTCGCTGGCTGTGATGGCCGACGCCGGCGAGAATGTCGGGATTCTCGACCATGCGCAGCACCGGCGGCCCTTCGCCGGCGACCTTCTTGATCTTCTCACCGGCTGAATTCTCGGTTCGCCAGTCGGCCACGGCGGCGACGAACACCGCCGCGTCTGCGGGCAGGAGCTGTTCCACCGCGTCGCGCATCTCTTGCGCACGTTCAACATGGATGGTCTTCACGCCTGCCGGATCGGCGATGCCGACAGGGCCGGAGACGAGGTGCACATCGGCGCCGAGCCTGGCCAGTGCCGCGGCGATGGCATGGCCCTGCTTGCCGGACGAACGGTTGGCGATGTAGCGCACCGGGTCGATCGGCTCATGCGTCGGGCCGGAGGTGACGATGATCTTGCGCCCCGACAGCGGATTGGGGCCGCCATCGAGCAGCGCCTCGATGGCGGCGACGATCTCCAGCGGCTCGGCCATGCGGCCTTCGCCCGCCTCATTGCTTTCGGCCATCTCGCCCCTGGCCGGGCCGATGAAGGCAATGCCATCCTTCTGCAGCGTCGCGCGGTTTCGGCGGGTGGCTGGATGCGCCCACATCCTGGGGTTCATGGCCGGCGCCATCAACACCGGCTTGTCGGTGGCGAGAAGCACGGTGGAGGCCAGATCGTTGGCGTGGCCGTTGGCGAGCTTGGCCACCAGGTCGGCGGTGGCGGGCGCCACGACCAGAAGGTCGGCCTCGCGCGACAGCCTGATATGGCCGACATCGTGCTCGTCCTGGCGGTCGAACAGTTCGGTGAAGACATGGTCGGCGGAAAGCGCGCCGACCGACAGAGTGGTGACGAATTCCTGTGCCGCCGATGTCATGATCACCCGCACCGCCGCACCACGCTCGCGCAGCCGGCGGATCAGATCGAGCGCCTTGTAGGCGGCGATGCCGCCGCCAATGATGAGCAGGATGCGCTTGCCGAAGAGGCTCATGCCCAAGACCAGTTCTTATCGAGTGTCATGCCGGCTTCAGCGCCGGTTCGATATCGGTATGGATGAAATCATTGCCCTTGAAAAGCAGCGGCAGGTTTCGCGTCTTGGCCAAGGCGTAAGCGAAACAGTCGCCCATGTTGAGATCAGCACGATGATGAGATCCACGGCCATAGAGAGAGTAGGCAAGCCGTGCGACTTCAAGCTGCGCTAAATCAAAAGGAACTACCGTCAACTCGAGAAGATCGATTAGCAGTTTGAGTTCGTTGACGTTAACGCCATCACTCGACCGGCTCGCGACACAATGCGCCTCCAGCAGCGTCGCTGCGCTTACCAGTGCAACAGATGAGGTACCGAAAACGTCGACGAATGCAGCGGCATCCGGCTCCGAGCCTAGGATTGCGATCAACGCCGAGGTATCGACCGCGACTGTCACAGAAGTCCCTCGTCCCACATATGGTCAGTAATCGCTTTGAGATCAAAAGGGCGTTCCAGCTTCCGCCCGAGCGCCAAGATTTCGTCACGGGAAGCCTTCAGTCGCCACGCCCCATTCTCAAGCCTGGTTTTTGGGATTGCCGCCTCACGCAAGGCATCCCGCACTTCCTGCTCCATCGAAACGCCGCGCGCGGCGGCGCGCTCGCGGAGCACCTGCTTCACGTTGTCGTCAAGGTTGCGGACTGTTATCGTGCTCATGGTCTTGCTCCAAGCCGCTTAATATAGGCAACAAGCAGCGTGCATGCAATGACAGCATTGCTGTCATTGCCTGCACTCAGATGAGCTTCCAGGCGATGTAGACCAGCGTCAGCGCAATTACCCAGAGTGCCCAGCGGCCGGAGCGGCTGTAGCGCGCCTCGGCCTTGCCGATGGCGTCGGCGGTGGTCTCGTCGAAGCGCAGGCCGTGCTCGGCCATCAGGTCGATCTCGCGCGACAGCCGGTCGGTGCGCGCCGCAAGCTCGGGAATCTGGCGGGCCAGCGTGAGCAGCGCCCTGGCGCCGTCACGCGCATCGATCATCATGCCACGCGGCCCAAGATTGCCTGATATCCAGTCGCCGACCACCGGCTCGGCCGTCTTCCACATGTTGAAGGCCGGGTCGAGCGTGCGCGCCACGCCCTCGACCACCACCATGGTCTTCTGCAGCAGGATCAATTCGGGCCGCGTCGCCATGTCGAAGAGTTCGGTGACCTCGAACAGCAGCGTCAGAAGCTTGGCCATCGAGATGGTCTCGGCCGGCTGGCCATGGATCGGCTCGCCGATCGCCCGGATCGCCTGCGCGAAGGCTGCGACATTGTGCTGGCGCGGCACATAGCCGGCCTCGAAATGGACCTCGGCGACACGCAGATAGTCGCGCGTGATGAAGCCGTAGAGAATTTCGGCGAGGAAGCGGCGCTCCTTCTTGCCGAGCCTGCCGGCAATGCCGAGATCGACGGCGACGATGGTGCCGTTTGCCTCGACGAACAAATTGCCCGGATGCATGTCGGCATGGAAGAAGCCGTCGCGCAGGGTGTGGCGCAGGAACGACTGGATGAGGTTGGCTGCGATCGCCTTCAGATCGTGGCCGGCGGCCTCCAGGCCGGCAATGTCGTTCATCTTGACGCCGTCGACCCACTCCATGGTCAAGACGTCGCGGCCGGTGCGCTCCCAGTCGACGGACGGCACGCGAAAGCCGGGGTCGTCCCTGGTGCTTTCGCCGAGCTCCGAGAGAGCCGCCGCCTCGAGGCGAAGATCCATCTCGATCTTGGTGGTCTGTGCCAGCGTCTGGGTGACCTCGACCGGCCGCAGCCGGCGTGACGAGGGGATGTATTTCTCCTGCAGGCGAGCGGCGAGGAAATAGCTTTCGAGATCCTGGAAAAAACGGCGGCGCACGCCTGGCCGGATCACCTTGACCGCCACCTTGGTGGCAATGCCGTCATGGAGAGCGTCGGCGGCATGGACCTGGGCGATGGAGGCGGCGGCGACCGGGTCGCCGAATTGCGTATAGAGGGCGCCGATCTTGCGCCCGAGCGAAGCCTCGACCGCCGCGATGGCCTCGGCCCGGGGGAAGGTGTGCATCTTGTCCTGCAACGTGGCGAGATCGAGCGCCATGTCGTTGCCGACGACGTCGGGCCGCGTCGCCAGGAACTGGCCGAGCTTTACATAAGATGGACCGAGCCGGACGACCGCCTTGGCCAGCCGGTCGCTGCGCTCATAGGCCAGCGCGCGGCGGCGGGTGAGCAGCCGCGCCATCCGCCATCCGAACTTCGGCAGGCCGGACAGTTCCTCACCCGGCAGAGCGGCGACGACACCCTCGCGGACCAGCACCCAGCCGGCCCTTACGAGCCGGAATCCTGCACTGACATTGCTCATGGCAGCGCCGATCCTGCCGGCTCTTTGAACCGGCATAGCACGCGTCGGTTGTGAGAAATGCGGCCCGGCCTCAAAGCTTCCAGCCCGAATGAAGTGCTGCAATACCGCCGGAATAGTTGCGGAAGGAAACGCGGTCGAAGCCGGCGCGGGAAATCATCGTCGCGAAATTCTGCTGATTGGGAAACCTGGCGATCGATTCGACCAGATAGGAATAGGGTTCGCCGTCGCCAGTGACCATCTTGCCGATCTTTGGAATGGCGTTGAACGACCAGGCTTCGTAGGCCTTGTCGAGAAGCGGCATCTCGACCTCGGAAAACTCCAGGCACAGGAAGCGCCCGCCGGGCTTCAGCACGCGAAACGCTTCGCCCAAGGCCACCTCGATGCGCGGTACGTTGCGGATACCGAAAGCGATGGTGTAGGCATCGAATGTGGCATCAGGGAAGGGCAGTTCCTCGGCGTTGGCCTCGACGAAATCGGTGTTGCCGGACAGGCCCTTCTTTTCGGCCCGGTCGCGGCCGACAGCCAGCATCGAGCCATTGATGTCGAGCACGGTGGCATGGGCATTGCCGTGGCTGGCATCGACGATGCGGAAGGCGATGTCGCCGGTGCCGCCGGCAACGTCCAGCACGCGCCAGCCGATCCTTTTGGGAGGATTGAGCCAGGTGACCATGGCGTCCTTCCACAGCCGGTGCAGGCCGGCCGACATCAGATCGTTCATCAGGTCGTAGCGGTTGGCGACCTTGTGGAAAACATCGTTGACCAGGGACTGCTTGTCGGCAGCCCCTACACGCTTGAAACCATAGGAGGTTTCCATGCCGCCCGCAGCCGTGGTTCTCTCAACTGACATTTTTTTGATCCGTCATAAAACCGGCGGGACCATAGCCGATCGATGGTGCGGGCGCTATTGTTTAAGGCGCGGTGTTCAGCCGCGCTTCCAGGTGGCGGGTTTTCGAGACCTGGACGGACCGACGGGATGGTTGAATGCCTTTGAAAGCGGAACTGCACTGCCACATCGAAGGGGCAGCGGCGCCCGAACTCGTCATCCGCCAGGCGCAGAAATACGGCAAGGACACCTCGCCCTATATCCAGAACGGTTCCTTCGTCTGGCACGATTTCACCTCCTTCCTGGCGGCTTATGATTTTTCCGCCGATCTGTTCCGGACCGAGGAGGACTATGCGCGGCTGGCCGACCACTATCTGACCAGTCTCGCTCGCGATGGCGCCATCTATTCCGAGGTGTTCACCTCGCCGGACCACGCGAAAAAGGCCGGCCTGTCGCCCAAGGCCTATACCGATGCGCTCGGCGAAGGCATGGCCCGCGCCAAGGCCAAGACCGGCATCGAGGGCCGCATGATCGTCACCGGCGTACGCCATGTCGGCGTCGAGTCGATCGAGCAGGCGGCGCGCTTCGCGGCGCGCTGCGGGCATCCGCTGGTCACCGGTTTCGGCGTCGCCGGCGATGAGCGCATCGGCGATATGGAGGACTATGTCAGGGCTTTCGAGATCGCCCGCGAGGCCGGGCTCGGCATCACCATCCATGCCGGCGAATTGACGGGCTGGGAGACCGTCCAGGCGGCGCTCGATCATATCCGTCCGTCCCGCATCGGCCATGGCGTGCGCGCCATCGAGAACCCGGACCTGGTCCGGCGCATCGCCGACGAGGGCGTCGTGCTGGAATGCTGCCCCGGTTCCAACATCGCGCTCAAGGTGTTCGACAGTTTCGCCGGTCATCCGTTTCCTGCCCTGCAGGCGGCCGGCTGCAAGGTGACGCTCAATTCCGACGATCCGCCCTATTTCTGGACCTCGCTGAAGCGGGAATACGAGATTGCCGCCGAGCATTTCTCGATGAACGAAAAGGCGCTGGCCGCCGTTACCCGCACCGCCATCGAGGCCGCTTTCGTCGACAGAAAGACAAAGACGGCACTTCTTGCCCGGTTGAGCAGCGCGGCACGCTGATTTCCGCCGACAAAGCTGTGGTCGGTGCGGGCCAAGCGGTTCCTTGGCCGGCGCATTGCCGCTAGGGTTCGCCCATGCAGTTTGAAGCGCGGCGCGTCCGAAAGGGCCATGTGCGCATTTTCGGGCGCAGGCATCAGGAGAACACCATGAAGGGCGTCACCGTCGTCGACCACCCGCTTGTCCAGCACAAGCTGACCATCATGCGCAAGAAGGAAACCTCGACGGCCGGCTTTCGCCGGCTGCTGCGCGAAATCTCGCTGCTGCTCGGCTACGAGGTCACCCGCAACCTCGAACTGACGACGACGACCATCGAGACGCCGATGGAAACCATGGAAGCGCCGACGCTTGAGGGCAAGAAGCTGGTCTTCGCCTCGGTGCTGCGCGCCGGCAACGGCTTGCTGGAAGGCCTGCTCGACCTGGTTCCGGCGGCCCGCGTCGCCCATGTCGGTCTCTACCGCGATCACGAAACGCTGGAAGCGGTCGAATATTTCTTCAAGGCGCCGAGCGACCTCGCCGACCGGCTGGTGATCGTCGTCGATCCGATGCTGGCGACCGCCAATTCGGCGATCGCGGCGATCGACAAGCTGAAAGAGCGTGGTGCCACCAACATCCGTTTCCTTTGCCTGCTGGCGGCGCCCGAAGGCATCGAGCGCTTCATCAAGGCGCATCCGGACGTTCCCGTCTTCACCGCTTCGATCGACCGCCAGCTCAACGAGAAGGGCTACATCATGCCCGGCCTTGGCGACGCCGGCGACCGCATGTACGGGACCAAGTAATATCAGGCGAAGTCGCCTGGTCCGATTTACCAAATGTTTACGCAAAGGCGCGGTTTTGGCGCGCGTTAAAGCGGCAAACACCATCCGGGTCTAACGATCGGCTGTCACTACGGCGCCGCGCGTCCATTTCGGACGCGCAAAGGGCGCTGTAGCACTTTGATTTTGCGCATGAGCCTTTCCGAAAATCGATCCCGATTTTCGGGGTCATGCGGCGAGGCCGATCCATGCTGCGCAAACTTCTCATCCTTGCCGTTTTCGCCGGTTCATCGGCATCGATACCGATTGTGTATCAGTCCAATCCGCAACTCGTCGAAAACCTGCTGAGGTCGGCGGTGCCGGGCAAACAAGCGGTCGAAGCCCAACCAGACGTCAATCTGGCATCGATGCCCAACAAGCCCGCGGCACCGCTGCCGATGGGCCGCAAGGTGGTCGTCGCGGCTGACGAGCGCGGACATTTCTCATCGGCTTTCAAGTTCAACGGACGTCAGATCGACGGCATGATCGACACCGGCGCGACATTGGTCGCCATCAACATTTCGACGGCGCGCAGGATCGGCTTGTCGCTGAACGCTTCGGACTTCAGCCACGAGGTCAACACCGCCAACGGCACCATCAAGGCGGCCGTGGCCATGATCGACCGCCTGCAGATCGGCAACATCACGGTCAATGACGTCCAGACCATCGTGCTCGACGACAGGGCGCTGCGCACCAATCTGATCGGCATGAGCTTCCTCAACCGGCTCGACAAATACCAGGTCGAGAACGGCACGCTGCTGCTTGTCCAGTAAGGCCGTTCGTTCTCCGTAATTTCCAAGGGAAAGCGTTATGCGCTTTTCCCGGGAAGCCGTTTCACACTTTTCCTGGAATTGCTTTAGCCGCGCGGCAGAATCCGCCGGATGACCGACTTGTCGGCGGGCGGCTTCGAGGCGCCGACCGTATAGGCCGAAAGCACGGTTGCCGCGGCGGCCTCAGCATCGGCCGATGAGCGGGCATGGACCAGCGCCAGCGGCTCGCCGGCCCCAACCTCCGCACCGACCGGCAACAGCCTGGTGATGCCGACCTCGGGGTCGATCTTATCGTCCGGCCGCGTGCGTCCACCTCCCAGGCCGACCACGGCGAGCCCGATATCGCGGGTGGCGATGCCGGTGACGAAGCCGTTTGCCGTTGCCTTGACGGCAAATTCGATCGCCGCCGCCGGCAGATGCTTTTCCGGCTTCTCGATGAAGTCGGCGGGGCCGCCAAGCGCGACCACCATGCGTGCGAAAGTGGCGGCGGCGCGGCCGCTGGCGAGCGTCTCGGTGGCGCGCCGCATGCCATCCTGGTTGGACGATACCAGCCCGGCCGACTGCAGCATTTCGGCGGCCAGCGCCAGCGTCACGTCCTCGAGCCGACGGTCACGATACCGGCCGGTGAGGAAATCAACGGCGTTGCGCACCTCGACGGCGTTGCCGGCGGCCGACGCCAGCGGCTCGTTCATGCCGGTGATCAACGCCGAGGCCTTCAGTCCGGCGCCGTTGGCGATCTCGACCAGACTGTTGGCGAGCGCGGTGGCGTCGCGCGATTTTTCCATGAAGGCGCCGTTGCCGACCTTGACGTCGAGCACCAGCGATTGCAGCCCGGCCGCAAGCTTCTTCGACAGGATCGAAGCGGTGATCAGCGGCACCGATTCGACCGTGCCGGAGACGTCGCGGATCGCATAGAGCCGCCGATCGGCGGGCGCGAGGTCGGCGGTCTGGCCGATGATGGCACAGCCTGTTTCGAGCACCGCCTTGCGAAACAGCGCGACGTCGGGCTGGCTGATGTAGCCGGGGATAGCATCCATCTTGTCCAGCGTGCCGCCGGTGTGGCCAAGGCCACGGCCCGAGATCATCGGCACATAGGCGCCGCAGGCGGCGACGATCGGCGCCAGCATCAGCGAGACATTGTCGCCGACGCCGCCGGTCGAATGCTTGTCGGTGACCGGGCCGGGCAGGTCCGACCAGTCGAGCACGTCGCCGGAATCGCGCATCGCCAGCGTGAGCGCCACGGCCTCGTCGCGGCTCATGCCGTTGAAGAACACCGCCATGGCGAAGGCGCCAGCCTGGCCATCGGTAACGGCGCCTGACGTCACGCCCTCGACGAAGCCGGCGATCTCCTCTTCCGACAGCCTGAGGCCATCGCGCTTGCGGCGGATGATTTCCTGGGGAAGCATCAGATCTCCAGCAGTCCGTCGCGAAACACGCGCTGCAGGATCGTCGCCAGCCGCGCGCCGCCTACCGGTGCCATGTCCTTGGTCTCCTGGTGCGATAGCTCGGCCCCGGTCATGCCGGCCGCCAAATTGGTGATGACCGAACAGGCGGCGACGCGCAGTCCGAGGAAGCGGGCGAGAATGACCTCCGGTACGGTCGACATGCCGACCGCATTGGCGCCCATGATGCGCGCCATGCGGATCTCGGCCGGCGTTTCGAAGCATGGGCCGGAGAACCACATATAGACGCCCTTGTGCAGGGTGGTGCCGGTCGCATTTGCCGCCCGTTCGATGGCCTGGCGGATGCCGGCATCATAGGCTTCAGTCAGGCCGACGAAACGCCGGTCGCTTGGTTCGCCGATCAGCGGATTGGTGCCCGAGAAATTGATGTGGTCCGATATCAGCATCACCGAGCCCGGCGGCATGTCCGGATCGACCGAGCCGGCGGCATTGGTGAGGATCAGCTTCGTGATGCCGATGCCGGCAAGCACTTCCAGCACCGGCCGCATCGCCGCGGCAACGCCGTGCTCGTAGTAATGGGCGCGGCCCNCGATGCCGGCAAGCACTTCCAGCACCGGCCGCATCGCCGCGGCAACGCCGTGCTCGTAGTAATGGGCGCGGCCCGAAAGCATCAGCACCGGCACGCCGGCAAACAGCCCTGCCACCACTTCGCCGGCGTGCCCGGTGACACCGCTTCTGGGAAAACCGGGCAGGTCGGCATAGGAGATGCGGATCGGGTCCTCGATCTGGTCGACCAGACCGCCGAGGCCCGAACCGAGCACCAGTGCCGTGGCCGGCGCCAGGCCGTCCAGCCTTTCGACGAGATGATCCAGGGCTTTTTCCGTCATCGCTGCCAGCTGTTCATTTGAGCCCATTGTTCATTTCAAAATATCGCCGCGGAAGCCGTAAGGCAGCATGTCGCCCATGGTCACGGTCTCGGCCACACCTGCATTGTCGCAGAGATAGAGCTTTGTTTCCGGCCGGCAGAATTCGGCCAGCCGCTGCCGGCAGCCGCCGCAAGGCGAGCATTTCGCCATGCGTTCGGCGATGACGGCGATTTCCACGATCTTGCCGCCGCCGCCCATGATGTAGTGGCCGAGCGCCGTGGTCTCGGCGCACCAGCCTTCCGGATAGGAGGCGACTTCGATGTTGGCGCCGGTAAAGACGCGCCCGTCTTCGGTTCGCAAGGCAGCGCCGACCGGAAATTTCGAATAGGGCGCGTAGGCCCTGGCCATGGCGGCCTTGGCGGCCTCGAACAGATCATGCGACATTCAGGTGTTCTCTCCGATGATCGTGTTCAAAACCCGGCGCAAAGCCGACCTGCCGCTCAACGTTCCTTGACATAAGGCACGCCGCCGGCGCGTGGCGGGATTGCCTTGCCGATGAAGCCGGCGAGCAGGATGACGGTGAGGATGTAGGGCAGCGCCTGCATGAACTGCGCCGGCACCTTGCCGATGATGGGCAGCGGTGATCCCTGCAGGCGGATCGACGCCGCGTCCAGGAAGCCGAACAGAAGGCAGGCGAACATGGCGTTGACCGGCTTCCACTTGGCGAAGATCAGGGCTGCCAGCGCGATATAGCCCTTGCCGGCGGTCATGTCCTTCACGAAGCCGCCATTTTGCACCATCGACAGGTAGGCGCCGGCAATGCCGGTGAGGATGCCGGTGCAGATCAGCGCCCTGTAGCGCAGCCAGGCGACCGATATGCCGGCAGTATCGACGGCGGCCGGGTTCTCGCCTACGGCGCGCAGCCTGAGGCCAAAACGGGTGCGAAACAGCACCCACCAGGTGAACGGCACCATCAGGAAGGCAAGATAGACCAGGATCGAGTGGCCCGACAGGAGCTCGGCATAGATCGGTCCGATGACCGGCACGTCGCGGATGGCCTCGGCGCCCGGCAAGGTGATGGCCTCGAAGCGCTCGCCCGGTTGCAGCGCCGGCGTGCGCCCGCCCTGCTGGAACCAGGCCTGGCCGAGGATGATGGTCGAGCCGGCGGCGATGAAGTTGATCGCCACGCCGGAGACGATCTGGTTGCCGCGATGGGTGATCGAGGCAAAGCCGTGGATCATGGCAAAGGCGACCGAGATCAGGATGGCCATGCCGAGGCCGAGAAAGGCCGAATGGAACACGGAAGCGGCGGCCGCACCGGCGAAGGCGCCGACCAGCATCTTGCCTTCGAGGCCGATGTCGAAGATGCCGGCGCGTTCCGAATAGAGCCCGGCGAGACAGGCAAGCAGCAGCGGCACCGAGAGGCGGATGGTGGAGTCCAATGTCTGGATGATCGCGTTGAACACATCCATCTCAGGCACCTTTCCCCTTGACCGCTTCCATGCCAACCGATCGCGGACTGAACGAGGCGAACAGCGCCTGGATGTAGGGCCGGAACATGTGCTCGAGGGCACCGGCAAACAGGATCACCAGGCCTTGAATGATGACGATCATGTCGCGGCTGATTGCCGGCATCTCGAAGGCGAGCTCGGCGCCGCCCTGGTAGAGCATGCCGAACAGGATCGCCGCCAGCACGATGCCAACAGGGTGCAGGCGGCCCATCAGCGCCACGGCGATGCCGACGAAGCCGGCGCCGGAAACGAAGTCGATGGCGACATTGTGCTGATCGCCCATCACCGGATTGAGTGCCATCATGCCGGCCAGCCCGCCCGAGATCATCATGGCGGTGATGATGATGCGGGTTTCGGAAATGCCGGCATAGCGTGCCGCTTTCGGGCTGTGACCGTAGGTGCGCATTTCATAGCCGAGCTTGGTGCGCCAGATCAGCAGCCAGACCAGGAACGCCATGACCAGCGCCAGCAGGAAGGTGACGTTGAGCGGCGCCGAACGGATCTTGGCGCCGAACAGCTCGATGATCCAGTTGAGCTTGGGCAATTCCGCGCCAGCGAGGAAGTTGCGCGTCTGCGGCGCTTGCGAGGCAGCTGGTTTCAAAGGGCCGACCAGCAGGTAAACCATGATCGAGGCGGCGATGAAGTTGAACATGATGGTGGTGATGACGATGTGCGAGCCACGCTTGGCCTGCAGATAGGCCGGGATGAGCGCCCACAATGCGCCCACCGCCGCCGCAGCAATGATCGCCAGCGGGAAGGTCAGCCACCATGGCAGTGTGCTGTCGAAGCTCAGGCAGACGATGGCGATGCCGAGGCCGGCGATGTAGGCCTGCCCTTCGGTGCCGATGTTGAACAGGCCGCAATGCGCGGCCACCGCCACCGAAAGCCCGGTGAAGATGAAGGTGGTGGCATAAAAGAGGGTGAAGGCGATGCCGGTGCCTTTGCCGAAGGCGCCTTCGACCAGGATGACGGCTGCGCGCAACGGATTCTCGCCGACCAGAAGCACGACGAAGCCGGCGACGACGAAGGCGACGAACAGATTGATCAGCGGGATCAGGCCATAGTCGGCCCAGGCCGGCAGTTTGGCGTAAGGCGCGCTCATTCGGCGGCCTCCTGGTGCTCGATGCCGGCCATCAGCAGGCCGAGCTCGCCCTCGGTCGCTTCGGGGCCGCGCTCGCCGACGATGCGGCCGGCAAACATCACCAGGATACGGTCGGACAGCGAACGGATCTCGTCAAGCTCGACCGACACCACCAGCACCGCCTTGCCCTGGTCGCGCATGGCGATCAGGCGCTTGTGGATGAATTCGATGGCGCCGACATCGACGCCGCGTGTCGGCTGGCCAACGATCAGAACACCAGGGTCCTGCTCCATCTCCCGCGCCAGCACGATCTTCTGCTGGTTGCCGCCGGAGAAATTGGCGGTCTTCAGCCGGCAGTCGGCCGGGCGGATGTCGTATTTGGCGATCTTGTCCCTGGCATCGTTGCGGATGGCATCGATGTTGAGGAACGGCCCCTTCAAATACCGGGGATCATCGTGATAGCCTAGGATCGAATTCTCGTTCTCCTCGAAGGCCAGCACCAGCCCAACGTGATGACGGTCCTCCGGCACATGCGCGAGGCCACGGTCGCGCAGTTCGCCGGGGTCGGCGGCGCCGGTCAGGTCGATCGGCTTGCCGTCGAGCATGACCGAGCCGGACACCGCGCGCCTGATGCCGGAAATCGCCTCGAGCAGTTCGGATTGTCCGTTGCCGGCGACACCGGCGATGCCGACGATCTCGCCGGCCCTGATATCGAAGGAGATGTCGTCGACCATGGTGACGCCGCGCGTATCCCTGACCGTCAGGTTCTTGACCGCGAGCTTGACGGCGCCGGCCTCGGCCTCGCCCTTCTCGACCCGCAAGAGCACGCGCCGCCCGACCATCAGCTCGGCCAGTTCCTCGACCGTGGTCTTCCTGGTTTCGCGCGTCGCCACCATCGTGCCCTGGCGCATCACCGACACGGTGTCGGTGATGGCCATGATCTCGCGCAATTTGTGGGTGATCAGCACCACCGTCTTGCCCTGGTCCTTCAACTGCCCGAGGATGCGGAACAGATGGTCGGCCTCGGCCGGTGTCAGCACGCCCGTAGGCTCGTCGAGGATCAGGATCTCGGCGCCGCGATAGAGTGCCTTCAGGATCTCGACACGCTGCTGCAGGCCGACCGGCAGTTCCTCGATGACTGCATCGGGATCGACTTCCAGCCCGTATTCACGCTCCAGCCGCTCCAGTTCGGAGCGCGCCTTGGCGATGCTCTTCTTCAGCAGCGCATCGCTTTCGGCGCCGAGGATGACGTTCTCCAGCACCGTGAAATTGTCCACCAGCATGAAGTGCTGATGCACCATGCCAATGCCGAGCGCGATGGCGTCATTGGGGGTCTTGATCGAGGCCGGCTGGCCGCCAACGCGGATCTCGCCGCTGTCGGCCTGGTAGAAGCCGTAGAGGATCGACATCAGCGTCGATTTGCCAGCTCCGTTCTCGCCGACAATGCCGTGGATCGTGCCGCGACCGATCTCAAGATTGATGTCCCGGTTGGCGCGCACCGCACCAAAACTCTTGTTGATGCCGATCAACTCGATTGCGGCTTGCGCCATGCAGCCTGTCCCACTCTTATTTTTTTATCGCTTGGTCAAAACGCCTAGCATGACGCTCCGCCCGTGCCAATTGGCGGAGCAGGTTCACTCTCGACAAATCCCGGTGCGCTTGTCAATTTGCAACGTGGCCGGGGGCCTTCACATTCGCTAGTATGACGGAGCCGAAATTCGCATCGCGGCGCAAGACATCGCGATGAAGACTGGGGAATTCACATGATCACGCCCGCCGACCGGCTGACGACGCTGGAAATACGCGCCGCCGAGCAGGAGAAGACCATCGAGGAACTGTCCGGCCAGATCGCCGAGCAGTGGAAAGTGATCGAGCGCATGCAGCGCAAGCTCGACGCGCTGACGGATCGCTTCCTGGCGCTGGAGGAGCAGACAGGAGATGAAGTGCCGGTAGCCAAGCCACCGCACTGGTGAGGAAAAAGGGAAGGTGCACGCCGTGGTCGGTGAAAGCGATCGCATCGCGCGGGCCGGCGACTATGTGCTCGGTCTTATGAACGATAAAGACCGCGAACGGGCCGAACGTGACCTGGAGGTCGATCCCGCCTTCCGCGACGCGGTCGTGCGACTTGCCGAGCAGATGTATTTCTTCGACCGTTACGGAAAACGCGGCCTGCTGCCTGGCAGGCATTGGGAACTGGTTACCCAACGCCTAGCCGAGTTACCTCAGATGCGCAGCGTCGAGCTCGGCGGCAATGAGGTCAAACCGCGCACGGTGATCCGAAGCCTGTCCTGGCCACCATACGGCATTGGCGTGCACGCGCTTGGCGGCCGGCGCGGAGTTGTCGTTGCCGCCGGGCTGATGGTGGCGCTTGCGCTGGGCTGTCTCGTCGCGAAGCTGCTATAGGCGAGGCCGGCGCGACATCAGCGCCATCGTCTCGCCGTCCGAGCCGCTTATCTCAACGGTATTCCAGCCGAGAGCCGCGTAGAAATCACGCGCATCCCACGTGTAGAGATGGAGCATCTCGACGCCCCGTGACGCCGCATGGGCTTCCGTTGCCTTGACCAGCGCGGTGGCGATGCCTCGGCGTCGATACCTTGCGTCGACAACCAACCCGGCCAGCCATGGCGTCAGATCATGTGCGGGCTCCAGCTCGTGGCGGACCAGCAGGCATGCCCCGACCGGGGTGTCGCCGATCCGGGCCACGAATGCCGCCTCGAAGCCGTCACCGGCGATCAAGCCACGAAGCCCTGCCGCATCTTCCCCGAGGGTCCTTCCGGTTCCCTCGAAAAAGGCAGCCAGGCGCAGCTGGGCTACCGCTGCTACGTCGTGCTCGCCCATGGGTCCGATCTTCGGCTGCATCTGTATCCCCAAACGGTGTCCGGCACGGAGCGAACGTTTCGCTCGATCCGGTAAAGACAAAACCGCCGGGCTGGCGCCCGGCGGTTTGCAGATCATGGCTGTGTGTTCGTGCCGCTCAATAGGGGCAAGCGTTGTCAGCCGTATAATCGTGTACTTCGACCTTGCCGGCAATGATGTCGGCCTTGGCCTTTTCGACGGCCGCCTTCATCTCGTCCGTCACCAGCGCCTTGTTGTTGTCGTCCATGGCGTAGTCGACGCCGCCTTCCTTGAGGCCCAGATTCTCGACTCCGCCCTTGAAGGTGCCGTTCTTGCCGTCCATGAAGGCGGTGTAGACGGCGACGTCGACGCGCTTCAGCATCGAGGTCAGCACCTTGCCCGGCTGCAGGCCGTTCTGGTTGGAATCGACGCCGATGCCGAGCTTGCCGGCATCTGCCGCCGCCTGCAGCACGCCGACGCCGGTGCCGCCTGCCGCGGCATAGACCACGTCGGAGCCTTGGTCGATCTGCGTCTTGGCGATCTCGCCGCCCTTGGCCGGATCGTTCCAGGCAGCCGGCGTATCACCCGTCATGTTCTGGATGACGTCGGTCGCGCCCGCTGACTTGGCGCCGCCGACATAGCCGCATTCGAACTTGCGGATCAGCGGGATATCCATGCCGCCGACGAAGGAGACCTTCTTCGACTTCGAAGCCATGGCCGCCAGGACGCCGACGAGGTAGGAGCCCTCCTGTTCCTTGAACTTCAGCGACCGCACGTTCGGCAGATCGACCTGGTCGTCGATGATGGCGAAGTTCAGGTCGGGATATTCGGCGGCGACCTTGGCCAGCGCGTCCGTCCAGGCAAAGCCGGCCATGACGATCGGGTTGCGGCCGTCCTCGGCGAAGCGGCGCAGCGCCTGCTCACGCTGCGAGGCATTGGAGACCTCGAATTCGACGTAGGCCGTGCCGGTTTCCGTCTTGAATTTCTCGGCGCCGTTGTAGGCAGCCTCGTTGAAGGATTTGTCGAACTTGCCGCCGAGATCATAGAGGATGGCCGGCTGGACATCCGCGGCGAAAGCCGGAAGAACCATTGCGGTTGCGGCCAGGAGGCCGAGAACGATACGTTTCATGTGATCCACACCCTGTCGGTTATTTTTCCGTTATGCACCGCATGCCGGCCCGGTTCTCCGGCAGGCATACGACGTCAGCCAGGAGTGTACTCCCTCCCGCTCGGCGGCAATCTGGCATGGCCCGAAACAAAATTCACGCGGAATTTTGACCTTTTGGAAAAGCTTGATGCGGGCAAGCTGCACCGCAGCTTGTCCTTGCGCCAAGTGTTACGTGGACGCGGTGGCAGGGATGACGCAAGCGACGCCGGTGCCTTTGAGGTTGCACGTGCCGTAAGGGTTCTTCGCCAGATATTGCTGGTGATCGGCTTCGGCGAAGTAGAATTCGGCCGCCGGCGCGATCTCGGTGGTGATCCTGCCGTGGCCGGCACCGCGTAGCGAGGTCTCATATGCATCGCGCGAGGCGCTCGCCGCCCGCAATTGCGCCTCGTCGCTCGTGTAGATCGCGGAGCGATAGGCGGTGCCGACATCATTGCCCTGGCGCATGCCCTGCGTGGGGTCGTGGCTTTCCCAGAACAGCTTCAGAAGCCCAGCATAGGAGACGATCTCGGGGTCATGGACCACCAGCACCACTTCGGCATGGCCGGTAAGCCCGGTGCAGGTCTCCTGATAGGTCGGATTGGGCGTGAAGCCGCCGGCATAGCCGGCGGTCGTGACCCAGACGCCTTCGATCTGCCAGAACAGCCGCTCCGCACCCCAGAAGCAGCCCAGTCCGAACATCGCCGTCTCCAGCCTCTCGGGATAAGGACCTTTGAGCGGTCTTTTCAAGACCTTGTGCCTGGATGCGGTCGGGATCGCCCTGGCGCGGCCCGGCAGGGCCTCGGAGGGCTTCGGCAGATTGAGCTTCTTGTTCAGCATGTCGCTGAGAAAGAACATGCGCGGCTCCTCTCCGGGTGAAACATAAGATGCCGCATGATGGCGGCTTTGTTTGAGCATCGGATTTCCCAAAACCGGCAACCGCTTTTGGGTCCGATGCTCTAGGTGGCGGCGAACTGCCCAGCACGCGGTGGCCGCCTGTAGCCTATCGCATAGAGCAGGAAAGCCAGCACCGCGAACACGGCGAAGCCCGGCTGGTTCAGCACCCAGGCGATGGCGCTGTCCCACAGCAGCGGGCTGGCCTTGGTTCGGATGAAGGTTTCGAAGGCGGCCCTCGTGTCGGGCGAGACCGCCAGCCAACTGGTGTTGAGCGGGGTCAGCACCAGCACGGAGGCCGCCACGGTGCGTGTCGCGTCGAGCACCGCCATGATGACGGAAATCGACAGCGCGATCATTGCGGCAAGACGAAAGACGAAGCGAAACATCAGAACCCTCCTCCGGGCTGGTCCCCCTCCCGAGGGGCCTTTCAGAGATAGAATGCGCATGGCTGGATCGCAATCGCCATACGCGAATTTGCAGACTCCAAACTCAGGTCAACAGAAGGCCGGACGACAGTCGGTCGGGTGGCTTTTCATTGACATGTGAGGGCAGCTATGCTAACAATTTCGGTATGGTGCTGACTTGCGCCGACGACCCGCCGTACTGAACTGACCCCTTAAAGTTGGACAGTTTAAGGTGGCGGCAGATTTAAGGGCTGGTTCTGTATTGCACAGGGCTCAGCCCTTTCAGTTTCAGTTTGATGCGATCATGATTGTAGTAGTGGATGTAATCCTCGATGCTGGCCTTGAGGCTCNAGCCCTTTCAGTTTCAGTTTGATGCGATCATGATTGTAGTAGTGGATGTAATCCTCGATGCTGGCCTTGAGGCTCTGAACGTTCTCGAAGGTATTGGGGTAGAAGAGCTCGGATTTGAGTGTTGCGAAGAAGCTCTCGATAGGTGCGTTGTCGAGGCAATTGCCTTTGCGTGACATGCTCTGGGCAATGCCTCGTGCCTGGAGCCTGCGCTGGTAGGCAGGCGTCTGATACTGCCATCCCTGATCGGAGTGTAGGNGGGCAATGCCTCGTGCCTGGAGCCTGCGCTGGTAGGCAGGCGTCTGATACTGCCATCCCTGATCGGAGTGTAGGATGGGCCGTTGGGTTTGGTCGAGCCGGTCCAGCGCTCTGGCGAGCATATTTTCCACCAGCTTGAAGAGTGGTCGCCTTGCGGTCTCGAAGGCGATGATCTCGCCATTATAAAGGTCCATGACCGGTGAGAGATAGAGTTTGTCGCCCGCCAGGTTGAACTCCGTCACATCGGTCACCCATTTATGGTTGGCGCTGTCAGCGTTGAACTGGCGTTGAATGAGATCGGGAGCCGTCCTTCCGATGCCGCCTTTGTAGGAGCGATACTTCTTCGGCCTGACCAGCGACTTCAATCCCATCTCCACCATCCGACACTGCACCGCCTTGTGATTGACGACATGACCGAGCCGGCGCAGTGCAGCAGCCACCCGGCGATAACCGTAGCGGCCCTTGTGGCTGTCGAAGACGGCTCTGATCTTCTCCTTGAGACCAGCATGGCGGTCGACGCGGGACGCCTTCTGTCGATAGTAGAACGTGCTGCGGGAAAGCCCTGCCAGTTTGAGCAGACCATCGAGCGGATAGAGCAGCCTTAACGCTTGGACAGCTTGCGCTTTTTGGGCGCGTGTCCCTGCGTTAAGGCCTCCAGTTTTTTTAGGTAGGCGTTCTCCATGCGCAGATGGTTCAGTTCCGCAAGCAGCTCTTCGCGGCTCTTGGTCTCATCACTCTGCGCCACGGGCGGCTCGCCAGGCGACGGCTGGTCTGACATCGATCGCGGCCTTCCTCTGCGGCGCGGCGCGAGCGCCTCTATCCCACCGGCTTCGTAGCGCCTCTCCCAGTCCGGAAGGCAGCCGGCGTTGCGGATATTGAACAGCGCGGCCGTCTGTCGGCAGGACAGTCCATCCTCCCACATCCGGTGCAGAACCGACAGCTTGAACTCGCCGTCATAGTGGCTGAGCTTGCGAGCGAGGCCGGCAACCCCGTGCGCTTGATAGCTCGCAACCCATTTGCGCACCGTTGCAGCATCTACGCCGTCGGCTGCACCGGCGCTCGCATAGCTCTCTTCACCACTCAAATAACGATCAACAACAGTGCGCTTCAAACTCTCGCTGTGTTTGGACATGAAAACCCCCGAAGGTGGATGTCCAACTTTCGGGGGTCAGTTCACGACTGCCCGGCCACGCTAAATCCCCTCATCACCATGATAGAGCTGAACAGCTTGCGGTATTTACCGCTGTCGTGGCGTTCCTGGATGGAAAGAGGTGATTCCGTGACTTGCTATATAAGGCATAGCTAATCCTTGACGCCAGCCGGATGCCGCCCCAGAATCAGAAGCATGGCAATAAAGGTCGGCGACGAAGTGGCGGTCATGGCGACGGTGCTGAAGCGCGTCACGGAAGACCGCGTCAGCGTGTCGATCCCCGGTTACGATTTTTCGCATTCGGTCATTGGTCCAGCGACCAAGCTGACCGAGGGCCAGCCGATGGAATTATCCGGCGACGTTACGCAGATCGAGGGCGACAAGGTCACGGTGTCGTTCGGACAATGGTCACCGTGGGTCTGGACAAGGTGCACCTGGTGCAAAGCCACCTCCCGCCGAAGCGAAGGGATCTGAGGATGTGAACACGCGAAGCTCCACCGTCTCAGGGATCCAGCCCCTTACGTCCCAGCAGTGCAGAGCCGCACGAGCGATGCTGAAATGGTCGCAGGTGCGACTCGCCGCGAAGTGCGGCCTTAGCGAAGGAACGATCGGCAGTTTCGAGAGCGGACGAAGGATTCCGAGCTCGGCCAAGCTGGCTGCCATCCGTCGAGGGTTGGAGGCAGCGGGCGTGGTTTTCATCGATCAGAAGGTTGCAAGGACCAAGAGCGGTCCGCCTCGTCAAACTATCGGCGGAACATAATTTAGATATCGCTGTTAGATCCCAAACGGGAGGCGCGCGATGTTCAAAGGTGAAATCGGCATTGTTTCGGACTGGTCGAAATTGGTGGCGGACGATCCTCTGATCGCCGCCGATATTGCCCAGCGTCTTTCTCTACTCGCTTGCAATGACAACACTCCCGCTGCCGCCGACGGCCCGTCGCCCGGCACCGAAACATTTCGAAATCCCCACTTTGCCGGCCTCGCGACACCCGCCGAATATCCTCGCCCGATCGTGCTTCTAGCCACGATCTATGCGTCGACGGTCCTGGGGGTAACGCTGCTTCTGGCGGCGGCGGTTTGAGCGCACGAGGCCTGGTGACGCTCTCTGAAAGCCCATGTCCGCGACCTATGTGTCCGGAATGGACCCGAAAGGCTTTGGCGATCCCGACAGGATTCGAACCTGTGACCATCGGCTTAGAAGGCCGGTGCTCTATCCAGCTGAGCTACGGGACCGCTGGCCGGCCTTTGGACCGGCTGGATATTCTGGCGCTGGGCGCCGTTCAATGCGTCCAGGGCGTCCTGCGGTCATAGCGGAAATTCTCCGCATAGGAAATCTGGCGGCGCTTGGTCTCTTTCGGCTCTTCGACGCGGAAAGCGAGCCCTTGCTTTTCGGCGTAGGCCACCGCCTCTTCCCGCGTGTCGAAGCTAAGCCTGATCTGGCTTCTCATGTCTGCCGACGTCGTATAGCCCATCAGCGGATCGATCTTCTTGCGCGTCTCGGGATCGAATTCCAGCACCCAGTGGCCGGTCTTGGCCTTGCCGGACTGCATCGCGGTTTTGGCTGGGCTGAAAATGCGCGCGGACATGGCCACCTCGTTCTTGTGCAAGGCAGCATCGCCACCCTTCGCCCGTCATTACTGCGCAATGCGCACGGCGGCAAGGTTTTTGCTCTCGCGGGTTTTTGCACTTGCCATGCACCACCGAAATGAATAGGCAACAGACCGTTCGGAGTGTAGCGCAGCCTGGTAGCGCATCTGGTTTGGGACCAGAGGGTCGGGAGTTCGAATCTCTCCACTCCGACCATCCCCTCACAGCCCAATGCCCGGCGCAGCCATATGGTCACTTGCTCCGGCTCCGGTCGTGCATCCGGCAGCCGCGGGCCGGTTCGGCAAACAGGGGGTTCAGATGCTTGGAATCGATGCCTGGGTGTCGCTTTTCGGACCGGCCTACTTTGCCTATGCCGGCATCACCGTTCCGTTCATGGTGACGTGGGCAATTGCCTGCGCCGCGCTGGCGATGTGGAACAACCGTGAAAGCCGCAGACAGGCGAGGCAGGCCCCAGGCGCTGTCGTCTCCCGCTCCTGGCGTATCAGTATCGGAATGTTTGTGCTGGTCGCCGCCGGCTATATCGCCGCTCACTCTGCCGTCTACCTCGCGGTCCGTCATTTCGCCAGAATGTGGCTCTGAGACTGGCCTCTCAGGCTAAATCTCGAATTCGCCCTGCCCTTCGTCCATGGCGTTGACGGTTTCGGCTGCCAGCGCCCTGGTGATCGGCGTCTTGCGTTCGAGCGCGGTCCGGTCGAGCCGCTCAACCACGCGCATCGCTGTCGCCAGCGAGCGCTCGATACGGCGGACCAGATACTGCACGACATGCGGTTCGACCTCGATCTGACGGTCGGCGAAGAGTTTTGTGATGACGCCGGCGAGCAGGAGATCGTCGGGCTCATGAATTTCCACTGTCGCCGCTGCTTTCAGCCGTGAGGCGAGATCAGGCAGCGTGACGCCCCAGGCGGACGGAAAGCGGCGCGCCGTCAGGAGCAGCGTCGACCCGGCACCACGCACCGCATTGATCAGATGGAACAGGCCCTGTTCATCGACCGCGCCGGTATCGACATCGTCGATCAGCGCCGGCCGCGCGCCGAGATTGGCAATGCTGTCGCCGATGCGCCTGGCGTCGACCGCCACCGCATCGGCACGCGCGCGCCAGATCGAGGCCAGATGCGTCTTGCCCGAACCCGCGGGACCGGCCAGCACCACCACCGGCGATGGCCAGTCCGGCCAGCGGTCGACCAGCGCCACCGCCTGGTTGTTGGTGCCGGAGACGACGAGTTCGTCGCGCGAATAGCCGGTGCCATGGCCGAGATCGAGCGGCAACTGGCGTGGCGGGTCGGTTGGCTGGGCAGTCACTTCAGCGACGCGGTTGCGTGCGGTGGCCGCCGCCGCGATCGGCCGGAAGCTGCGGCACAGGTGCCGTGCCGCGACCCTTGTAGAGCGGCGATTCGAGATAGCGGGCAATGGCGAACCGCACCAGCACGGCGACGGCCGCAGAAGCCGGCACCGCGATCAACAAGCCGACGAAGCCGAACAGCGCACCGAAGGCAAAAAGCGAAAACATCAGCCATACCGGGTGCAGGCCGACGCTTTTGCCGACCAGCCGCGGCTGCAGGATGTTGCCCTCGATGAACTGACCGATGAAGAACACGACCGCGACGGCGACGATCATCGTCCAGTCCGGCCAGAACTGGACGAAGGCGACGCCGACGGCCAGCACCAGCCCGGTCAGCGAGCCGACATAAGGGATGAAGGAAATCAGCCCGGCGAACAGGCCGATGAGGATGCCGAAATTCAGTCCGGTCAGCGTCAGCCCGGTGGCATAAATGGCGCCCAGCACCAGGCACAGCGTGCCTTGGCCGCGCACGAAGCCGGCTGTGGCGGTGTTGATGTCACGCGCGATGGCGCGCACGGTCGCGACGTTGTCGCGCGGCACCCAACCGTCGATGACCGCCACCATGCGGTCCCAGTCGAGCAGCATGTAGAAGGCGACCACCGGCGTCACCACGAACAGGCTGACCACCGAGACCAGCGCCATGCCGGAACTCCACAGTGAGGTGAAGACGGTGGTGATCAGGCCGAAGCCCGAGGTCAGCAGCGAATTCAGCCCGTCGCGCAAGCTATTGGCGTTGACGCCGAACTTCTGTTCCAGCCATTTCGGATCGAACGAGGTGATCAGGCTTTGCAGCCGGGTCAGATATTCCGGCAATTTGCCGGCGAAATCGGCCATCTGCGTGGCCAGAACGGGGATGAGGATGACGAAGGCCAGCACCAGCACGATGAGGAAGGTGATGAGGATGACCACCGTCGCCATGAAACGGGACAGGCCGAGCCGCTGCAGCCGGTCGGCAACGGGATCGAGGAAATAGGCAAGCACCATGCCGGCGACGAAGGGCAGCAGGATCGCGCTGAAAACATAGAGGAAAAGCGCCAGCAGCGCGGCGCCGGCCAGCCAGAAGAAGATCTGGCGGCGAAAGGTCGCGGACGCGGCGGTGTCGGCGGCCGCGGCCTCGATCGCTGCCGCTTCTGTCTCAGATGTCCGGAGTGGAGCCTTCGCCATAGCCGCTCATGTGCCTCAGCCAAGTCACGAGATAGGCTGCGGCCGAAGCCACGGTCAAGACCCCGGACAGCAATATGAGAACTGACCTCAGCGGGTCGAGGTGAACGGCAAGGGCAAGTTCTCCCAGCACAAGCGCGGCCAGCACGATCTGGATCGCGGTGTTGGCCTTCGACACGAACAACGGTTTCATCTCGACCGGATGGGTCATGACGGCGGACAACACCACCGCGCAGACGATCAACGCGTCGCGCGACACCATGATGACGACAAGCCACAGCGGCAATTGCCCGATGAAGCTCATGACAACGAACACCGAAACCAGCAGCAGCTTGTCCGCCACCGGGTCGAGATAGGCGCCGAGGGTGGATTGCTGGTTGAAACGGCGGGCGATGAACCCGTCGACGCCGTCGGAAATACCGGCGACGAGGAACCCGGCAAAAGCCCAGTCCCAGCGCGCCTGCAGCATCGCCAGCACCACCGCCGGCACCAGGATAAGGCGCAGGATGGTGATCAGGTTGGGGATGGTCAAATGCTTGGCACCTCCTCTTGGTCGGAGATAGATGATGAAGATGGTGAGTGGCAACAAGGGAGAAGCTGCCGATCTCCCCGCATGGGAGAGCGGTTTTCAGCCCGGCTTTCGCCAATCACGAGCCCCTACGCGCGCCCTGTCCACGGTTTTGTAGGTCGAGATGGCCGTTATCCTTGCGGACAGAAACCGTTCATGCGAAGAGCCCGCGACAAGGAAAATTGTTGAACGGGCACCAGAAATGAGCAAGCGCGACGTGAACAAGCGCAAGAACGGGCTCACCTATGCCGCGGCCGGTGTCGATATCGATGCCGGCAATCTCATGGTCGAGAAGATCAAGCCGCTGGTGCGCGCGACGCGCCGGCCGGGCGCCGATGGTGAGATCGGCGGTTTCGGAGGCCTGTTCGACCTCAAGGCCGCGGGCTTTACCGACCCGGTGCTGGTGGCGGCCAATGACGGCGTCGGCACCAAGCTCAAGATCGCCATCGATGCCGGCAAGCACGACACAATCGGCATCGACCTCGTCGCCATGTGCGTCAACGACATCGTCGTGCAAGGTGCCGAACCGCTGTTCTTCCTCGACTATTTCGCCACCGGCAAGCTCGATCCCGACCAGGGTGCCGCGATCGTCGGCGGCATTGCCGAGGGCTGCCGCCAGGCCGGCTGCGCGCTGATCGGCGGCGAGACGGCCGAGATGCCCGGCATGTATCACGGCAATGATTACGACCTGGCCGGCTTTGCGGTGGGCGCCGCCGAACGCGGCCAATTGCTGCCCACCGACGATATTGTCGAAGGCGACGTGCTGCTGGGCCTGGCTTCCTCTGGCTTGCACTCGAACGGATATTCGCTGGTGCGCCGCATCGTCGCCGTCAGCGGTCTGTCGTGGAGCGATCCGGCGCCGTTCAACGACGAGGCCACGCTGGCCGAGGCGCTGCTCGAGCCGACCCGCATCTACGTCAAGTCGATTCTCAAGGCGATCCGCAACACGCATGGTATCAAGGCGCTCGCCCACATCACCGGCGGCGGCTTCCCGGAAAACATCCCGCGCGTGCTGCCCAAGGATTTTTCGGCCGAACTCGACCTCGAAGCGATCGACGTTCCTGCCGTGTTTTCGTGGCTGGCCAAGACCGGCGGCGTGGCGCCGGAAGAGATGATGCGCACTTTCAATTGCGGCATCGGCATGATTCTGGCCGTCGCATCCGGCCAGGCAGCACAGGTCGCCGCCGTGCTGCAGGAGGCCGGCGAGACGGTGACGCCGATCGGCCGCATCGTGCCGCGCCGCGACGCCGGGGTCATCTATCGGGGCTCGATCGGCCTATGAGCGCGCAGAGGAAACGCACCGTTGTCCTGATCTCGGGACGCGGCTCCAACATGACCGCGCTGATTGCCGCGGCCAGCGACCCGGCGTTCCCGGCCGAGATCGTCGGTGTCATTTCCGACAAGGCGGATGCCGCCGGGCTCGGCATCGCCAGGGCGCGCGGCATCGCCACGCAGGTCGTCTCGCGTGCCGACCATGGCAGCAAGCAGGCGCATGACGCGGCAATAGACGCGGCGCTCGCGGCCTTCAACGCCGAGATCGTGGCGCTGGCCGGCTATATGCGCATCCTCACCCCCGGCTTCGTCCAGAGATGGCAGGGCCGCATGATCAACATCCACCCTGCCCTGCTGCCGGCGTTCAAGGGGCTCGACACCCATGTGCGCGCACTGGCCGCCGGCATCCGCATCCATGGCTGCACCGTGCACTTCGTCACCTCCGAGATGGACGACGGTCCGATCATCGCACAGGCGGCCGTACCGGTGATGGTCGGCGACACCGCCGATACATTGGCAGCCCGCGTGCTGAAGACCGAACACCGGCTCTATCCGCTGGCGCTGGGACTGGTTGCCGAAGGCAAGGCGCGCATGGAGGCCGGCCGCACCGTGCTTGCCCACTTTGCCGACGATGCCGACAACGGCACCTCGGTGGTGATGGCCCCGGATCCGCTGCGCGAGGAAGCCGACCTCGAGCATCTGGCGCGCATCACGCCTTGAACCTAGATCGGGAATGACAACGGCACTTAGCCTGGAACCGCCAAATCAGACTCGGTGCCAGGCCGAAACGGACCGGCTGCGCAGAGCTTGGCTGGAAGGATTGGAAAGCGGCCCGTTAGATCCCTTCGACATTGAAGCGATCAAACAAAAGGCCCGCACTCGTCTGACCAGTCTCCCTGGTCCTGACCGACATCGATGAGACAACTACTCCTCCTCCGTCACGCCAAATCGAGCTGGGACGACCCTGATCTCGATGATTTCGACCGGCCTTTGGCCGAACGCGGGGTTAAGGCGGCGTGCTTGATGGGACGCGAGCTTGCGGCGCGCGGCTGGCTGCCGGACCTGGCGCTGGTGTCGCCGGCACTGCGCACCCGCGACACCTGGCGGCTTGTGGCGGCGGAGCTGCCCGTGCCACCCCGGATCGCATTCAAGGCGCTGTACGATGCTTCAGCGGCGGACATTCTGAGCCAGATTGGTCAAACCGACGCTTCAAGCGGCAGCTTGCTGGTAATTGGCCACAATCCGGGCCTGGAACATTTGGCCAGACAGCTTGCCGGGCCGGGGTCAGACGCCAAGGCGCTCAAGAGACTTGAGGAGAAATTCCCGACGGCAGCCCTGGCCCGGGTGGTCTTCGAAGGCGATTGGTCCGTCGTGTCCCCCGCCCGGTTGACACATTGCCTGCGGCCGAAGGACCTTGGCTAGCGTCCATGGCAGGTGCGGCAGGCCAAGCCCACCGCACGCCCGCTTGAGCCGTCAGTTTCCCCAGTTGCCCTGGCCGGATTCCGGCTGGACCGAATCGGGCCTCAGCGTGAGGTCGCGGTGCTTGACCAGCCTGTGGGTCGAAGCCGTGTAACTGTGGTCGACATTGACCGCGCGCGAGGTGACGGCCGGCTGATTGACATTGTCCGAACCATAGTTGTCGCTGCCGGCATAAGCGGTGCCAGTGGCAACGAGGATGGCGGCGGCGGTAAGAGCGATCCTGGTCATTTTATTTACTCCGGTATTCCTGTTCCTGTCCGTCTAGTGGCGTGCCCTTGGGAGGAATTTCGCGTCGCTCGGACAGCCTCGATCTGGGTTTTTCGTGCGCCGACTTCCAATCACGAAGACGTTCCCTCACGCGCGAAATCCGGACCTCGAACGTGGGCCAAGGTGTTGAGCTCACCCTGTTTTATCAATTGATCTCAAACGCTTATAAGGGGGATACCTGACGCACGGTGCGGCGGTTCGTCGAGCCAGCGCTCGCCATCCGTTCACGATTCGTCAACATAAATTGAACCAGTTGGTTCGATTACGATCGGCGCCCGACACTGGCGCCGTCGGCCGAAATCCTGCTCATGCATAAAAACAAGAGCGGCGGGCAAAGCCCACCGCTCTTTGTGGTCGCAGACTTCAGAAAATCAACGACCCCAGATGCCTTGGCCCGACTGAGCCGGCACGTTGGCATTGGCATCACCCTGCGTCTTCACGGACTTCGGGATCGAGCCGGTGTGCGTGGTGTCGATGTTGGACACGGACTGGTTCGCAACCGGCTGGTTGGCATTGTAAGAGCCATAATTGTCGCTGCCGGCAAAAGCGGTGCCCGTGGCAACGAGGATGGCGGCGGCGGTGAGTGCGATCTTGGTCATTTTAATTACTCCTGAGTTCAAGGTTAGGTTGATATCGGCAGTCGCGATTAGCGGCCGAAGAGATTGCGGTCAGCGCCCTGCGACGCTGGGGCCTGGATGGTCTGCGTCGACTTCGAGACCGAAGCGGTGACTGAATGGTCGACAGCGACGGCAGGCTGATTGGCGTTGGCCGAGCCATAGTTGTCGCTGCCGGCAAAAGCAGTGCCCGTGGCGACGAGGATGGCGGCGGCGGTAAGAGCGATCTTGGTCATTTTATTTACTCCTGAATTCAAGATTGGGTTGATATCGGCAGTCGCGATTAGCGGCCGAAGAGATTGCGGTCAGCGCCCTGCGAAGCGGGGGCCTGGACGGTCTGTGTCACCTTCGAGGTCGAAGCGGTGACCGAATGGTCGACAGTGACGGCAGGCTGATTGGCGTTGGCCGAGCCATAGTTGTCGCTGCCGGCAAAAGCAGTGCCCGTGGCAACGNCAGCGACGGCAGGCTGATTGGCGTTGGCCGAGCCATAGTTGTCGCTGCCGGCAAAAGCAGTGCCCGTGGCAACGAGGATGGCGGCGGCGGTAAGAGCGATCTTGGTCATTTTATTTACTCCAGTATTTCTTTGTTCTGTCCGTCTAGTGGCGTGCCCTTGGGAGGAATTTCGCGTCACTCGGACCACCCCGAGATGGGCTTGCCCTGCCGCGGATTCCAATCACGAAGATGTTCCCCCGCGGCTCGAATTCGGACCTTGAAATTTGGCACAGGGCCTCGGCGGTCATAACTTTACTGTTCGAAATCAAATCGTTAGTGAGATTCTTCTCCCACCATACGAGGCCGACAACCAAGCCAGCGTTCACCATCTGCTATACAGTCCGTCAACAGAAATCGAACCGAACGGTTCGGTTTGAATAGACCTGACCCCTCCAGCATTCTTTTTTACGGTGCGGAGGCGGACGAGATATGGGTGCGTACGTCCAACCGGGACGACAAACCGGCCGCTACAGGCCGGTCATGCCCAGCACGTCGCGCATGTCATATTCGCCGGGCGGACGTCCAGCCACCCAGAGTGCGGCGGCGATCGCGCCGCGGGCGAACATGATGCGGTCGCCGGCTGCATGCGACAAGGTCAAGGTCTCGCCCTCGGCGCAGAAGCTGACGCTGTGTTCGCCGACGATGCTGCCGCCACGCAGCACCGCAAAGCCGATCTCGCCGGTCGGCCGCGAGCCGATGACGCCATCGCGTACACGCCTTGCGACCGTGTCCAGATCGATGCCGCGTCCGCCGGCTGCGGCATGCCCCAGCATCAACGCCGTTCCCGATGGCGCATCGACCTTGTGGCGATGATGCGCCTCGACAATCTCCACGTCCCAGTCATCGGGATCGAGTGCCCGCGCGGCCTGCTCGACCAGTCCGATCAACATGTTGAGCCCGAGCGAAAAGCTGCCGGAGCGCACGATGGCAATTGTTTTCGCGGCGTCGGCGATCGCAGCCGATTCATCAGCATCGAAGCCCGTTGAGCCGATGACCAGGGCCGGCCCGCCGCGTTCGGCGCAAATGCTGGCCAGATCAGCCGAGGCAGCCGGCGTGGTAAAGTCGATGACCACGTCGGCCACGGCAAGCGCCTCGTCGCGGCTCACCAGCCCTTCGCCGATACTGCCCGGCCGGTGGAAGCGGGCGGCGAGCGCCAGCCGCGCGTCGCCCTGCACGGCNCGCCGATACTGCCCGGCCGGTGGAAGCGGGCGGCGAGCGCCAGCCGCGCGTCGCCCTGCACGGCGGCCGCCATCTCGCGGCCCATGCGGCCCAGCGCACCCGCGATGGCGACCCTGACCGGTGGTTTCGACATGGCGCTATCCCGCGGCTATTTATTTCCACATGCCGCGCATGCGCGCGCCGATATCGACGCGCACCTCCGGCCGGGCCGCCCTGCCCTGTGCCACCTGTGCGCTCGGCCATGACACCTGCTGGAACGCCGCCAGGATCGAAGCCGGGATGAAGCGGGTGCGCGACGCATAGAGATGGCGGTCGCCGCGCGCCGCCTGGCCGTGCGGAAAGAAGCGTTGCGGCATGACCAGGTTGAGATTGTCCTTGGCCCGCGTCATCGCCACGTAGAGCAGCCGGCGCTCCTCCTCGATGTCTTCCTTGGTGCCGACGCCGAGATCGGCCGGGATACAGCCGTCGACCGTGTTGAGCACGAAGACGTTCTTCCATTCCTGGCCCTTGGCCGAATGGATGGTCGACAGGATCAGATAGTCCTCGTCGCGATGCGGCGGCCCGGCCTGGTCACTGGTGGCATCGGGCGGATCGAGCGTCAATTCTGTCAGGAAGCGTTCGCGCGAAGCATAGCCCGAACCGATCTGCTCAAGTTGCAAGAGATCGGCGCGCCGCGTCGTCGCATCTTCGTGGATGCGCTCCAGATGCGGCTCATACCACAGCCTGATCTGTTCGAGGTCGGCCGGCCATTTGGCGCCGGCGCGCAGGCCGGAATAGAGCGAGACGAAGCCCGGCCAGTCATCCGCCGCGCGTTGCGGCGGACGCCAGCCGGCCAGCCCCATGGCTTCGTCCAGCGCCGTCGTCATGGTCTCGACGATCTGCGCGGCAGCCGAAGGGCCGATGCCTGGCATCAGCTGCAGCACGCGGAAGCCGGCGACGCGGTCGCGCGGGTTCTCGGCGAAGCGCAGCACCGCCAGCACGTCCTTGACATGGGCTGCATCGAGGAATTTCAGCCCGCCGAACTTGACGAAGGGAATGTTGCGCCGCGTCAGCTCGATCTCCAGCGGGCCGCTGTGGTGCGAGGCGCGAAACAGCACCGCCTGAGATTTCAGTGCCGTGCCGGCCTCGCGCTCGGCCAGAATGGTGTCGCAGACGAAATTGGCCTGCTCGACCTCGTCGCGCACGCTCACCAGTTTTGGCCTGTCGGTCGACTTGCGCTCCGACCACAGGTTTTTGGTGAAGCGCTCCGAGGCTTCGCCGATCACCGCATTGGCGGCCGCCAGGATGGTTTCGGTCGAGCGGTAATTGCGTTCCAGCATCACCACATCGGCGGCTTGCGCGAACTGGTTGGGGAAGTCGAGGATGTTGCGCACCTCGGCGGCACGGAACGAATAGATCGACTGTGCATCGTCGCCCACCACCGTCAGCCCGGCGCCGTCGGGTTTCAGTGCCATCAGGATCGAAGCCTGCAAGCGGTTGGTGTCCTGGTATTCGTCGACCAGCACATGGTCGAAACGCCCGCCCAGATGCGCCGCTATCTCGGGCTCCGCCGCCATCTGCGCCCAGTAGAGCAGCAAATCGTCGTAATCGAGCACGTTCTGTGCCTGCTTGGCCTCGACATAACCGGCGAACAATTCTTTCAGTTGCTCCGCCCAGCCGGCGCACCAGGGAAAGGCAGAACCCAAGACCTCGTTGAGCGGCGCCTGTGCGTTGACGGCGCGCGAATAGATGGCAAGGCAGGTTCCCTTGGTGGGGAAGCGCGCTTCCGTCTTCGAGAAGCCGAGTTCGTGGCGGACCAGGTTCATCAGGTCGGCGGAATCCTCGCGATCATGGATGGTGAAGGCAGGGTCGAGGCCGATCTCCAGCGCATAGTCGCGAAGCAGCCGCGCGCCGATGCCGTGAAAGGTTCCCGCCCAGGTCAGCGCATCGGTGATGACAGCTGCATCGCGGCCGAGCACTTCGCCGGCGATACGCTCGACGCGCCTGGCCATTTCGGACGCGGCGCGGCGCGAGAAAGTCATCAGCAGGATGCGGCGCGGGTCGGCCCCCTTGACGACCAAATGGGCGACGCGGTGAGCCAGCGTGTTGGTCTTGCCCGAACCCGCGCCGGCAATGACCAGCAGCGGACCGGCTATTTGGCCGTCGCCGTGCTCGACTGCCTGGCGCTGGGCATCGTTGAGCCGGGCGAGATAGGCAGGCTGGACGGTCGGGTCCCGAAAGGTCGAATCAGCAGTGGCGAGGTTCATCGCCCATCAAGCATCGTTTCTGCTTTGTTCGCAACGTCGATGCGAGGCTGGCCTCGTGCTCGACAGGCCGAAGCGTGACGTCCGTGTCTTAGCGTTGCGGATCGACACCCATGTCGGCCGACTGCCGCCGCAAGGTCTCGCGATCATATTGCGATGGCGGCAACAGCAGCGGGTCGACCGTATCGGGCACGTTTTCGACCATCTTCCTGGCGATACGATAGGTGACATAGGCGAAGGCGCCGACGACGAGCAGACGGAACATGGTGCAACACTCCTTTGGAGCAGAACCAACCGGGGAAACCGCCTTTGGTTCCCTTGCCAATCGTCCACGCGCGCAGTCGAAGATGGAGGACGGCTATGGGTTTCGCCAGCGCTTTCCCGATGCATTCTCGGAGCACCGGAGGCGGAACTTGGCGTTTGCGGGGCTCGTGCACTGCCGCATGCCGCTGTGGCGTCCCGGACAGGCTTTTGGGGAAGAAGGCCGGCGCCGCTTGGGAGGAGGAATGAAGCGCCGGCCAAGCGGATAATGAGGTCCGCCGCACAGGTGAGGCTAGCTGAGTCTTTCCCCTGCGTCATTGGGGGATTATCTTTGTTAAAAACGTACCTATGCGCACGGCCCTATCGGTCGCCGGTCCGTCACAAGCTTGTCTTGACCATCATCCCCGCAATCTCAATAAACTCCGGAGCTGGTTGGCAATAGCGGTGGTGTTTGGGCTAGCGGCGAGCGCGGCCTGGGGATCAAAACTCGATCATCTTCCCGCCTCGCCACTCAGCCTTTGCCTGACCACGGCGACATGGAAATTCGTGCCGAACAACAGCCCCTCATCGTTGAAGTCGTAGCTGGAATTGTGCAACGGCGCGGAAGCCTCGCCATTGCCGAGGAAGACGAAGCAACCCGGCACATGGTCGAGGAAGCGGGCGAAATCCTCGGAGGCGGTCATCGGCTCGCGGGCGACGGCGATGTTGCCGGGTTCGAAGACGTGCCTTGCGGCGGCAAATGCCGCATCGACCAGTTCGGCATCGTTGCGCAGCGGCACGAACTCCCTGCTGTACTTGACCTCGGCGGTGACATTGTAGGCGACGGCGATGCCCTCGGCGATGATGCGCATTTGCCGCTCGATCTCGGCGCTGACCTCGGGCCGGAAGCTGCGCGCATCGCCGAGGATGCGGGCAAGGCCGGGCAGAGCGTTGCGGGTGCCGTCGGTGATCAGCTCGGTCACCGAAACCACCGATATGTCGGCCGGGCTCAGCCGGCGCGAGACGATGGTCTGCAGATTGGTGACCAGCGCGCAGGCGGCGACCAGCGTCTCGTTGCCCGCATGCGGTCGCGCGGCATGACCGCCGAGCCCTTTAAGCACGATCTCGAAGATATCCTCGGCCGACATTATGGGGCCGGCACGGGTCTCGAAATGCCCGATCGGCAGGCCGGGCATGTTGTGCAGGCCGAAGATCTCGTCGAAGGGAAAGCGCTGCATCAGCCCATCGTCGAGCATGGCGAGCGCGCCCCTGCCCCATTCCTCGGCTGGCTGGAAGACGAAGCGCACGGTGCCGTCGAAACCGCCCTCACCTGCCAGCAGCTTTGCCGCGCCGAGCAGCATGGTTGTGTGGCCGTCATGGCCGCAGGCATGCATGATGCCAGGGTTGCAGGAACGGTAGGATGCGTCCGACCGCTCTGATATGCGCAGCGCATCCATGTCGGCCCTGAGCGCAATCGCCCGGTTGCCGCTGCCGCGCTTCAACGTGCCGACGACGCCGGTGCCGCCGACGCCTTCGCTGACGTCGTCGAGGCCGAACTCACGCAGTTTGGCGGCGACGAAGGCTGCGGTACGCTTCTCCTCGAAACCGAATTCGGGATGCGCATGCAGATCGCGCCGCCAGAAAATCATCTCGCGCCTCAGCGCGTCGCGATCGAGTTCAGACATTTTTCGCCCTGTTACTTCACAAGTTGCGCGGCCACATCAAGCAGGATGTTGGCACCGGCAACAAGCTCGGCATCTTCGGTGTGCTCGCGCGGACTGTGGCTGATGCCGCCGGTGCTCGGCACGAAGATCATCGCTGCCGGTGCGATGCGCGCCAGCATCTGTGCATCGTGGCCGGCGCCGGACGTCATGCGCCGGACGCCGAGGCCACGGTTCTTCGCGGCGGCCTCGATCAGCTCGACGATGCGAAGGTCGAAGATCACCGGTTCGAAGCGGGCCAGTTGCTCGACCGAGATCGTCACGTTCCCATCGGTGGCAAGCTGCTCGAGATAGGCGGCAAGCGCCGCCTCCTCCGCCTGCAGGCGCTGTTCGTCGGGATCGCGCAGATCGATGGTGAAGACGGCGCGCGAGGGAATGACGTTGATGGCATTCGGTTCGAAGCGGATCGTACCCACGGTCGCCACCGTCGGCGCGTTCGAGGCTTTGGTCCGGTCGAGCAGGAAGGTGATGGTCCGGGCGGCGGCATGGCCGGCATCGTTGCGCATCGACATCGGCGTGGTGCCGGCATGATTGGCGACGCCGTCTATGGTGATACGCTGCCAGGAGATGCCTTGCAGATTCTCCACCGCGCCGATCGGCACGCTTTCACGCTCCAGCACCGGCCCCTGTTCGATATGCAGTTCGAGATAAGCATGCGGTTTGAGGAACCCAGGTTCCCGGTCGCCGGCATAGCCGATGCGGGCGAGCTCCTGGCCCAGCACGCTGCCGTCGGTGCCCACAGCCGCCAGCACCGTTTCGGCATCGATGCCGCCGGCATGGACCAGCGAGCCCATCATGTCGGGAGTGTAGCGCACGCCCTCTTCATTGGTGAAAGCGGCGACCGCGACCGGACGCGACGGCGAAAAGCCTGATCCCTTGAGCGTCTCGATCACCTCCAGCCCGGCAAGCACGCCATAACAGCCGTCATAGATGCCCGCATCGATGACAGTGTCGATGTGCGAGCCGATGAGCAGCGGCGCCTGCTCCCTGTTGTCCGGGCTTTGCCAGATGCCGAAAATATTGCCGACCCGGTCGATGGCGACATCGAGCCCCACCTGCCGCAGCCAGCCGACGAAGAGATCGCGGCCCTGCTTGTCGGTGTCGGAGGCGGCCAGCCGGATCAGCCTGCCCTCGCCGTCGCGACCGACGGCACCGAGTTCGCGGATACGGCCAAGCAGGCGCTGTGCATCGATCGCGGTCATGCCGTTGCCTCGGCTTTCATCTTGCCTTCCAGCACATCGGCCGGGCTCATGCCAACCAGCTCGGCATAGCGATGCGGGTCGGTGGCACCTTCGGTGTTGATCACCAGCACCCGCGATTTGCCGTCCAGTCCAAGCTCGGTCGGGTTGTCGGCCATCGCCCGGATCAGCCCGGCAAGACCAACACCGCCGCTTTCGCCGGCGACGATCGCCGGATCGCCGGCGGCCGGCCGTGCCAGCCGCCGCATCACCGCGACGGCGTCGGCCTCATCCACCGTCATGAAGGCATCGGCGGCGCGCGCCAACACCCGCCAGGCGACGGGCGACGCCTCGTAGCATTCAAGCATGGCCATCACCGTCGGCTGGCCGTGCGCGACTTTGACCGGGTGCCCAATCTGGGCGGCTGCAAAAACACAGCCGGCACGCGCCGGCTCGACCACGATGAAGGTCGGCCTGGCGTCACCGAGCACGATGGCCAGATGGCCGGCCAGCGCGGCGGCAATGCCACCGACACCGGCCTGCACGAAGACGTGGGTTGGCGTCCGAGAGAGCTGGCGCAAGGCTTCGCGCACGATCGCCGTATAGCCCTGCATGACCAGGCCAGGAATCCGTTCATAACCGGGCCACGAGGTGTCGGACACAACGGTCCAGCCCTTCTCGGCCGAAACCTGGGCAGCTTGCCTGACCGAATCATCATAGTTGCCGTCAACGCGGATCATCTCGGCGCCATAACGGGCGATCGCGGCGATGCGCTCCTCGCTGACGCCGGCGTGGACGAAGATCGCCGCCCGCGCACCGAGGAGTTGCGCGCCTTGCGCGACGGAGCGGCCATGGTTGCCGTCGGTCGCACAGGCAAATGTCATCGCCGCGGCGACGGCCCGCACATCAGAGCGATCGAGATCGGCCACGTCGACAGGGCGACCAAGCCGGCTGCCTGCCTCCTCCAGCACCAGCCGGAAGACGGCATAGGCGCCGCCAAGCGCCTTGAAGCTGCCGAGGCCGAGGCGAAAGCCCTCATCCTTGATGTGGACGGCGCCAAGTCCGAATTCGGCGGCGAGCGCCGGCAGCGCATGCAGCGGCGTCATCAGGTGATTGTCGCGATGGCTGAGAAAACGCTCGACCGTGTCGGCGCCGGCCACGCCAAGAGTTTCGGCATCGGTTGGATCGAGTGGCAGGCGATGCAAAGCATTGCGGTTGAGCAGGAACACTGGCAGGCCTCCTTGGCATTCAGCGAGAATATATTGCAGGATCGGCGCAAGGAGCGCTGTAATATGGCCTCCCGAATGCAAATTTGTTTCGTCAGGAATATCTCATTGCCTGCAATCCCGCCCTCGCTCGACAGTTTCGATCTCGCCATCCTTGCCATCCTGCAGCGCGACAACACGACGCCGCAGCGGCTGATCGGCGAAGCTGTGAACCTGTCGGCGCCGGCGGTGCAGCGCCGCATCAAGCGCATGGAACAGACCGGCGTCATCGCCGGCAATGTCGCGGTGATCGAGCCGGCGGCGGTCGGCCAGCCGATCACCATCTTCGTCGAGGTGGAACTCGAGAGCGAACGCGCCGAACTGATCGACGCGGCTAAGCGGCAATTCTCGGCGACCCCTGAAATCCAGCAATGCTACTATGTCACCGGCGAGGCCGATTTCATCCTGGTCATCACCGTGGCCGACATGGGCGCTTATGAAGCGCTGACGCGAAAACTGTTCTTCGACAGCAACAATGTCCGCAAGTTCCGCACGTTTGTTGCGATGGACAGGGTCAAGGTCGGGTTGACGGTGCCCTTGCCCGGCTGAGCGTTGCAGGCATGGCAGGCTCCGGCTGCCATGCTTTTGCCATTCTCCGGAAGCGAATTTGTCGGGGGAGGCGCGCTTGGACGACACCACACCAGTTGCGATTATCGGTGCCGGGCCGGCGGGCCTGGCCATTGCCGCGTGCCTGCGGCAGGCAGGGCAGGATTTCGTCCTGCTCGAAAAAGAGGAGCAGGCCGCACCCGCGTGGCGACGCCACTATGAGCGCGTCCATTTGCACACGACCAAACGCTATTCGTCGCTGCCCTTCGTGCCCTTTCCCAGGGAGTATCCGCGCTATGTGCCGCGCGATCTGTTCGCTTCATATCTCGATGCCTACGCGCAACGCTTCGATCTGCGGCCCAGATTTGGAGAAACGGTGCGGGCGATCAGCCGGCGAGGCAGAAGCTGGCTCGTGGACACGACAACCGGCCCCCTGCACGCTTCAAACGTGGTGATCGCGTCGGGCAACAACGCGGAGCCGCTGATGCCCGGATTTGCCGGCGCCGATGCCTTCAGGGGCAAAAGGCTGCATAGCGCCGACTATCTCAACGCCATGCCTTTTGCCGGCCAGTCGGTTCTGATCGTCGGCATGGGCAACACCGGCGCCGAGATTGCGCTCGATCTGGTGGAAGGCGGTGCGCGACCGACGATTTCGGTGCGCGGCGGCGTCCATATCGTGCCGCGCGAGCTGCTCGGCGTGCCCATCCAGATGATCGGCATGGCGGCTCGCCTGATGCCGCAACGCATCAACGATGCCTTGTTCCCTATCATTCTCGATCTGGCGTTGGGCAGGCTGGGGAAATATGGGCTGAAGCGGCCGCGGCAAGGAATGCTGCAGCAGATCGCGCTCTCGTCGCGCATCCCGACGATCGATATCGGTACGGTCGGCAAGATCCGCGAAGGCGCGATCAAGGTCACACCCGATATTGCCGAGATCACCGAACAAGGCACCCGTTTTGTCGATGGCAAGCATGGCGCGTTCGATGCGATCATCTTCGCCACCGGTTTCCGGCCGGGCTATGCCAGATTGCTGGAGCCCGGCGTCCAGCCAGGCGGTAGCGGCGTCAATGCGAGGGCTTCGGACCTCGGTCTTTATCTGATTGGGTTTCACAATCCGGTCACCGGATTGCTGCGCGAAATCTCGATCGAGGCAGAGCAGATCGCCGACGACATCAGCCTCCGACGAGACCGAAACAAGGCGGCTGAAATCCTGCCGGTTTGATCTGCGGTCTGCCTATCCCAGCGCAGTCGTCAGCATCATGCTGGCAATCTCCTTCGTCAGCTTGGCGGCGACAAGCGCCATCGTGTTTTAGAGATCCTGGTTTGGGGCGGGGGCGGCCCTAGCTGGAGCCGGATTTACGGTCGAATGGGAAAAACGCCAGCCACGGCCGGAAGAGCCAGAATATTGGGTGATGGTGGTGAGATGACGCAAAGCCCGCTAAAGGGTGTTGCAAAGCTCTGGTACAAAATCGTAGCTTTAAATTGGGAGTTTATGCGAAACCTCTTATTTGGTAAAAGAGAGCAAGCGGCGCTTCATGAAATCTCCCAGATATAGCAATTTCCTAAGAATTTTAGTCCTCCCTAGAATGGTTGGGGATTTTAAATATGAGACATTAGAAAAAGATCTATTCTTTAAAATTTCTGATTCGAATGAAAAACACGGCAACCTGGTAAGCAGTGTGCTTTTAGACAAAGTTAACAAGAAATTCTGGATTGAAGCTGGAGTATACAGAAACATAACAACATTTAAGGCACAGTTTATTGAAGGCAAAAATGGTAATTTTATACGTGGCTCATTTACTAATAGTGGGACATTGATATCATACCCTATTTTAATTTCAGCCTTTTTTGGATGGGTATATTTCTTAGTAACCAATGAAAATGGGGCCGATATGTTTTTCTACCTCATATTTTTTGCGGTTTTCCACCTAATAATTTCGATTTCATTCAACAACCAAATAAAAAATATTCTAATATTTCTTGAAAATGAACTTCACGTGCATCCATCCCAAAGCGAAATTATTTCGAATCCCTCCTAACTTCCGCGATACATAGCCCCCGCTGAAATCTCAACAATATTAACGTCGCAGCTATGCACGGCGCGCGGCCAATACTTGTTATTGTTGCCGCATCGCCAGATGCACGACCAGGAAATCCCTGACCGGCTATGCCGCCCTCACCCCGCCGCGCGCAGCCAGACCTTGTTGTCATGGAAGGCAGCACCGCCATAGGGCGCCGGCGCATCGGCGCCGGTCAGCACGTTGATGCCCTCGCCGCGCTCATGGGCGCTGTTTGGCCAGATGCCTTCGGCGATCACCACGCCGCGCTTGATGCCGTCGAACAGCTTCGCATGCAGCACGACTTCGCCGCGCGTGTTGCCGACTTCGACGCGATCGCCGTCGGCCAACCCAAGGGCTGCGGCATCGTCGGGATGCAGAAGCAGTTCCGGGCGGCCCTCCCTGGCCTTCGACACCGGCGTTTCCGAGAATGTCGAATTGAGGAAGTTGCGCGCCGGCGACGTCGTCAGCCGGAACGGGTGCGCCTCGTCGGCAACCTCGATCAGATCGACATGATCAGGAAATTCCGGCAGCCGCGCCACCGGGCCGAACAGGCCCATGCTTTTCGGCGGCCGATTGGGCGCTGCCTGTCCCGTCCAGTCGGCACGGAAGCGGAATTTTCCATCCGCATGGCCAAATCCCCTGATGAAATGCGCGGTGTCGAAATCCGGCTGCAGGTCGACCCACTTTTCTTCCTTCAAGCTGTCGAAGCTGCCCAGCCCGCGCTTGCCCAGGATGATGTCGATATGCTGCTGCTCGGTCAGGCCGAAGCCCGGGCGATCGGCGACGCCGAGGCGATCAGCCAATTGCTCGATGACGAAATGGTTGGTGCGCGGCCCGTCCGGCGGCTCGATCAGCTTCGGGCCGAGCGTGATGTGCTGGTTGCCGCCGCCCTTGTAGACGTCGTCGTGCTCGAGGAACATCGTCGCCGGCAGCACGACATCGGCAAGCTTGGCCGTGTCGGTCATGAACTGCTCATGCACGCAAGTGAACAGGTCGTCGCGCATAAAACCCTGCGTCACCAGCCGCTGCTCCGGTGCAACATTCACCGGGTTGGTGTTCTGGATCAGCATCGCCGTCACCGGCGGGCCGCCATAGAGCGCGTCGCTGGCTCCCATCAGCACCGGGCCGATGCGCGAATGGTCGAGATGGCGGATCGAAGGATCGCGCATCTTCGTGCCTTCCAGCACATCCTGGTTGAGCTTGAAGATGCCGGAATTGGAATGGAAGGCGCCGCCGCCCTCATATTGCCAGCTGCCGGTGACAGCCGCGATGCAGGACGCTGCATGCATGTTGACGGCGCCATTGCGCTGGCGCGCGAAGCCGTAGCCGAGGCGGAAATAGGTCTTTTTCGTCGTGCCGACGAGGCGGGCGAAGGCCTCGATCTCGGCGACCGTCAAGCCGGTGATCCCGGCCGCCCATTCCGGCGTGCGCGTCTCGAGATGCGCTTCCAGCCCCTTCGGGTCGTCGGTGTATTTCGAGAGATAGGCGCGATCGGCCATGCCTTCCCTGAACAGGACATGCATGACCGCGCAGGCCAGCGCGCCATCGGTGCCCGGCTTCAGCACCAGGCCGAGATCGGCCTGCTTCATCGTCGCATTCTCATAGACGTCGATGACGACGATCTTCGCGCCGCGCTCCTTGCGCGCCTTGATGGCGTGGGTCATGACGTTGACCTGCGTCACCACCGCATTGGTGCCCCAGATCACCACGCAGTCGGATTTCGCCATCTCGCGCGGGTCCGGCCCGCGCAAGGCGCCGGCGCCCATCATCCAGCCGGTCCAGGCGAGATTGGTGCAGATCGAACCAAAGAAGCCCGAATATTTCTTGGCGTGGCGCAGCCGGTCGATGCCGTCACGCTGCACCAGTCCCATCGTGCCGGCATAATAATAGGGCCAGACCGTCTCCGAGCCGTATTTCTCCTCGGCCGCGATGAATTTTTCGGCGACGAGGTCGAGCGCCGCCTCCCAGCTTGCTTCCTTCCAGGCGCCGTCGCCCTTGGCGCCGGCGCGGATCAGCGGCTTCAGCAAACGGTCGGGGTGGTGGACGCGGTCGGCATAACGCGCGACCTTGGCGCAGACGACGCCGGCCGTGTAGCTGTTGGACTTGGCGCCATGGACGCGGCCGATGCGCTTGCCGTCGAGCAGCTCGACCTCGAGCGCACAGGTCGAGGGGCAATCATGCGGACAGGCCGAATGGCCGATGCGGAGGTGCGCGTGCTGGTTCATTCTGCAAGACTAACGGGTTCAGAACGCCGCGTGTAGGGCCAGATGCGGCGCACGGTTTTGCCTCGGCGAGCAAGCCCCCTGCCTTCTCCTCTTTGGAAGAAGCCGATCGGCCACTCAATGCTGGGGCAGTCTGCTTCAGGAGACTTCCGCCAGGGGCACGCCTTCCAGGCAGAGCCATTTGTGCTTCCTGTTGGGCCAATGGAGAATTGCCGGAGCCGGAAATTCCAGGTCCTCCAGACAGCCGACAGATACCGACAGCGCTTCCGTCAGGCCTTCTGCACGCATGAAGACGATCGATCCGCATGTGGTACAAAATGTCTGCTCCAGCCATTGCCCCGACGAACCGGTTCGTCGCCAGGATTTCGTCTCGCCTTTCTGGGCGACTATGGCGGAGTCGGCATAGATGGCTCGGTATGAGAACGCTGCCCCGGTGCATCTCTGGCATTCCAGGCAACTGCAGGCATAGACGCGCCGAGGCTCTCCGGCGAGAACCAGTTCCGCGCCGCGACACGAGCAGGTCGCCCTTCGCTCTGTCTTGCCATCACGCATTCGCGGGCTCCCTGCCCGGACGGGGCGAGCCATTTCCAAACAGGGGTGAGAGAGATGCAAAATCATCATCCGCGCGCCCGCGCGAGAGCGCCTGCTGAAAAATCCCGTCCATTGCGCGCGGCATGGCCGCGTCAAGACCTCGCTCCTGGCATGCTTCGAGAAGATGCCGGATGGCGCTGTAGTGGGCGCCCAATGACGCGAGCGTTGCGTCGTCGCCGGCAAAGAGGCGCGCCTTTGTCCGGTCAACCACATCGAACAAAGCGGCATCGACAACCGGCTTGAATGCGGACAGATGGCTCCTGAACGTATCCAGATCGAGACCTTCGGCCTCGGCGACAGCCATGCCCTGGAGCGCGCCGAACAGCCCGCCCCACATCTGGGTGAGCAGCGCGGTGTCAAGCGCGGAGGCTTGGCCAGGCACCTCGCCGACATAACTCGTGCCGCCACCAAGGGCAAAAAGCAGGGTCTTGTTCGCTTCGTAGACGGCGTGGGATCCTGAATACAGCAATGCGGTGTCCGGTTTGCCAATAAAATCCGGAGTCGCCAGGATCGCGCCGTCCAGATAGCCGGCGCCATGCGCTTCGATCCAGCGCGCCTCCTCCCGCGCCAAACGCGCTGAGCCGGAGGTGAGTTGTATGACGGCTTTGCCGGCCAGCGCCGAAGCGACATTGCGCTGCTTGAGCAGCGCATCGCTGGCGGCATAATGCAGAACGTTTATGATCAAGACATCGGCCGACCGGATTCCGTCCTCTACTGAAGAGGCCAACCTCGCGCCAAGAGCAGCCAGGGGCTGGCACTTGGCTGCAGTGCGATTCCACACGGATGTTGGATAATTTCGGTCGAGCAACGTTCGAACGATGGACGAGCCCATGCGGCCCGCGCCGAGCACGCAGACATTGGATTTCATGGTGACTTCTCCGATAGCCCTCTCGACGAGGGATTGGTTTGTGTTTGGCGCGCTGATCCAAAGATATATATTCTTGCTGTGTTGAGAAGTACGCACCTTGAGGTAAGCTATTGGAATCATGTCAGGAGTTGTCACATGAGGAGCAAGGAGCCAGACAGTTGCGGCTTTGCCGCCGCGATGCAGGCAATCGGCGGAAAGTGGAAAACCTCGCTATTGTGGGAATTGCACCTGCGGCCGCACCGCTTCGCCGAACTGCACCGGCGGTTGCCTGGAATCAGTGAGAAGATGCTCGCGCAACAATTGCGACAGATGGAGGCCGACGGACTCGTCAGCCGGCGCGCCTATGACGAGGTACCGCCACGCGTGGAATACTCGGTCACGACCCTGGGCATGAGTCTGAACGATGCGGTCACCGCTATGTCGGCATGGGGAAAGCGGCACGAGACATGGAAAGACGAGCGGAAAGCCGCCTGAAAAAAGCAGGAACTCGTGCATGGTCGCGGAAGAGTTTGTGATCCGCGGTCCGCTTCTAAACGCCAAAGGCGGCAATAGATGCCGGGCAGCGTCGTCCGGTCGAGCAAAATAGCCGCAGCAAGTGCATCTGTGCCACAGGCCTTTCAGCCATCTGCCGGATCCGCCGCTACTCTACACCGTCCCGGCGTTCACAGGCAATTCATCGTGCGGCTGGCACGATGAATTCGCTTGCATAGCCGGCTGCTCACTCCGCCGTGCCTTCCTCATACTCGGCCGACATGGTCAGCCATTTTTCCTCGTGGCCGGCCAGTGTCTGGGCCAGTTGCGAGCGCTCCTTGGCCAGCCGGGTCGCCGTCGAGGGATCCTTTTCGTACACCGCCGGATTGGACAGTTCGTCCTCGATGCCGTCGATTCGCTTGCGAATGCGGTCCATCAGCGCTTCGGTGGCGCGGATCTCCTTGGCGAGCGGCTCGAAGGCGGCGCGGCGTGCCGCTGCATCGCGGCGGCGGTCGGCTTTTGACGCCTTGTCGGCCTCGCGCTTGCCGCGGCGGTCGCCGGAGACGCCGGTGACCAGCGACTTGTAGTCTTCCAAGTCGCCGTCATACGGGTTGACCGCGCCGTCCTTGACCAGCCACAGCCGGTCGGCGGTTGCCTCCAGCAGATGGCGATCATGCGAGATCAGGATGACGGCGCCGGGAAATTCGTTCAGCGCATGGATCAGCGATTCGCGGCTGTCGATGTCGAGATGGTTTGTCGGTTCGTCGAGGATGAACAGGTTTGGGCCCTCGAAGGCCGACAGCCCCATCAGCAGCCGCGCCTTCTCGCCGCCCGACAGATCCTTGGCGGCGGTGTTCATCTTCTCGGTCGTGAGGCCGAACTGGGCGACGCGGCCGCGTACCTTCGATTCCGGGGCCTCCGGCATCAGCCGGCGGACATGCTCGTAGGCGTTTTCGTCCGGCCGGAGATCGTCGAGCTGATGCTGGGCAAAGATCGCCACCTTCAACCCGGGCGCCACCGTCATGGTGCCGCTCTCCTGCTTCAGCCGGCCCGACAGCAATTTGGCGAAGGTCGACTTGCCGTTGCCGTTGGCGCCGAGCAGCGCGATGCGGTCGTCGGCGTCGATGCGCAGCGTCATCTTCTTGAGGATCGGCTGACCCTCGGTGTAGCCGACATTGACGTTGTTCAGCGCCACGATCGGCGAGGCCACCGTCTTCACCGGCTCGGGGAAGGAGAACGGCCGCACCGAATCGTTCACGAGGGCCGCGATCGGCTTCATCTTTTCCAGCGCCTTGATGCGCGACTGCGCCTGTCTCGCCTTGGAGGCCTTGGCGCGGAACCGCTCGACGAAGGATTCCATGTGCTTGCGGGCGGCCTCCTGCTTGACCCGGCCCTTCTCCTGCAATTCCTTCTGCTCTGTATATTGACGCTCGAACTGGTCGTAGCCGCCGCGCCAGAAGGTCAGCTTTTTCTGGTCGAGATGGACGATCGAGTTGACGGCGCGGTTGAGCAGGTCGCGGTCATGCGAGATCAAGAGCACTGTGTGCGGGTATTTCGACACATAGTTTTCCAGCCACAGCGTGCCTTCGAGATCGAGATAGTTGGTCGGCTCGTCGAGCAGCAGAAGGTCGGGCTCGGCAAACAGCACCGCAGCGAGCGCCACGCGCATGCGCCAGCCGCCGGAGAAGGACGATGCCGGACGCCTCTGGGCAGCGTCGTCGAAGCCGAGGCCGGCGAGAATGGTGGCGGCGCGGGATTCGGCTGAGTGCGCGTCGATATCGGCCAGCCGCATATGGATGTCGGCGATGCGGTGCGGATCGGTCGCCGTCTTTTCTTCTTCGAGCAGCGCCGTGCGTTCGAGATCGGCCTTGAGCACGATCTCGATCAGCGCATCCTCGGTGCCCGGCGCTTCCTGCGCCACCTGGCCGATGCGGGTGCTCTTCGGCAGGCTGATCGATCCTGTCTCGGACGGGAAATCGCCGGTGATGGCCTTGAACAGTGTCGTCTTGCCGGTGCCGTTGCGGCCGACAAGGCCGGCCTTGGTGCCGGCCGGCAAGGTCAGCGAGGCATGGTCGAGAAGCAAGCGTCCGGCCATGCGGAGCGATAGGTCGTTGATGATCAGCATGGCCGCGCTTTTGCACCGGACATCAACGCTTCGCAAGGCCTTGCGGGCCAGTTGGCCGCACAAGGCCTCGAAACGACGCCCGCTAGGGCGCCGTCAAAGCAGCCGAACAGTGGCTTGCCTGCTCTCAGGCAGTCGCCTTGCGCTTCGTTGCCTTGGCGACAGCGGCCGGCGCTGCTGCCGGCTTGCGGCCAAGTCCCGTCGACTTTGCCAGCGCCGATCGCGTCGCCGAGTAGTTTGGTGCAACCATCGGATAGTCCGGTGGCAAGCCCCATTTGGCCCGATAGTCGTCCGGGCTCAGGCCGTAGTCGGTCCGCAGATGCCGCTTGAGCGACTTGAACTTCTTTCCGTCCTCAAGGCAGATGATGTAGTCGGGAAACACCGACTTCTTCGGATTGACGGCCGGAACCAGGTTTGGGACTTCCGCGACAGCCGCACCGGCGAGCTTGCGAACCGAGGCGCTGACGCTGGCAATCAGCTCGGGCAGGCCGGCAGCCGGAAGCGGATTGTTGCCTACATAGGCCGAGACAATATCGGCCGTCAGCTCGATAACGGTCTTATCATCGATATTTGACAATTCTTTCACCTTATTTGCGACAAAATCATCCACCCCAGCGAAGACTTGTGTCGATGTATCTCTTTAACCGCGTCCCCCAACGGACCGCCAAGCCTCATAAAAGAATCAAGAATCAGCAAAAATAGCATTCATGCAAAATCGACGCTGTGCAAATTAGAAAATCTAATACTTGGAACCAGCAGACTTAGAGGCAGGACTTTCGTCCAATATCTCCAGAATACGCTTCCAGCGGGCGCAACGCGCGAAATCCTTTTGTTCTATCGCCTTTTCGGCCCTCATCGCGGCGTAAAGCGGTGCCTCGGCGCCGAATTCATCGATCAGCCAATTCGCTTCCTGAATAGCCAGACGCTCATTCTCGTCAAACATGGTTTTCGGCCTCCGAACGTTCCACACCGACCGCGACACAACTGCCGATGACGAGGATAGCTCCGACAATGGCCGTCACCGTCAGCCGCTCGCCGGACAAGGTCAAAAGCAGGGTCGAGGCGATCGGCGTGAGATAGGCGACCACCGCGACCCTGCCGCTGCCTTCAAGCTTCAAGGCGCGCGACCAGAAATAGTAGCCCAAGCCCATCGGACCGGCGCCGAGATAAAGGCCGAGAGCCAGGTCCGCGCCGACGGGCCAGGTGAAACCGTCGCGAGCGCACCATAGAAACGTCAAAGCGACGCCAATCAAAGACGATGGCAGCAACAGGCGATCCGCTGGGGTGGCGACCCGTCCCACCATGATCGAGTAGAAGGCCATGCACAGCGCCGACCCGAATGCGGCGAGATAGCCGACCAGATCGCCCTGGAACCAGGATTGGCTGCGCCCTCCCGAAATCACCAGTGCGACGCCGATGAAGCCTACCACCGTGGCGAGACCCAACAGGGCCGGATGCCGCGGATTTTCCAAGGCGATGACTGCCACCGCGACCATCAACGGCCAGGTGTAGGCCATCAGATTGGCCTCGATGACCGGCATCGAAGCGAAGGCGATGTATTGCAGCACCATGGTGCCGACCAGACCGATGAATCCGACTGCGACAGAGATGAGCGCCGCCCCGGCCGTGACCGGTGCTACTCTTTCCCGGCTCATCAATCGGATGGCGGCGAAGACGAGTGCAGCGCCTGCAAATTGCAGGAACTGGACCTGCGACGCCGGGTGGCTGGCCAGCAGGGATTTGCCGACCAGCGCATTGGTGGACCACAACGCCACCGCACCGGCAGCGAAGACCAACGCGGATATCGAGCCGGATCCCTGCCGAAACAATCGGCATGGGATTCTATTTTGCTGTTCGACCATGATCCTGTCCGAAAACCGGTTCCGACTTTTCGGGATCTTGGTTCATTACCATGATTCCCTGGCGCCGCCCGGAACCGGTGCATCGACGGCCGCGGGCACGGGATGCTCTGCCTCGAACCGACGATAGGCCGGCAACTGGTTGGTCCAGACATCTTCGGCCAGTTCGCTGACCCACTCACGGTCGTGGTCATTGTCGGCGGCGAGATAGAACATTCTGTTGTCGTCGACATAGGGCTTGGCCACCGAGCGCTGGTTGAGCACCAGCGTGACGCGCTCGCCGAACCGGATCGGAGCGGTGCGATGCAGGACGCCCAGGAATTGCCCGAGCGTCGCGTAGTTCATCTTGTGATCGATGCGCATGACACTGTTGCGCGGGATCTCGCGGCCGGCTTCGAGAATGGCGCGGCCGGTTTCGGAGTCGTCGCAGTAGATTTCGAGGTGGCCGCCGACCAGCGGATTGCTGATCGACAATGGAATGAGCTCGGTGACCGGAACGCCATCGCAATGCCACTCCACGGCGCCGTCCTTGGGATTCATGAAGGTGACCGTCGAGCCGACGATCGACAGCGGATAGGGCTCCAGCTTGGTGCCCATCATGTCGGACAGCCGCTCCAGGCGCAGCTTGTCATGCAGCAATTCCTTGATCTCGGGGATGAAACGGTCGGCCCCGGTGATGAAGGTCAGATCGAGGTGCTTGTGCACGGCATGGCTGGCCTTGAGCTTCAGGGCAGCCTCCTCGATCGCGGCAAGCAGTGCCGGGTCATAGCCGTGCAGATATTGCGCGACACCGAAACTCGACACTTTCCAGGCGGTTTCATGGCCTATAATGGCTTCGCGGCTCATCGCATAACGCAGTTCGGGAATGGTATGGGCGTTCATTGTACTTCTCCAGGATGGGGGCAACACTTGGTAAACAGTCGATTAATTCACCCACCCCTGTAAAATTAGGAATGCTGGTGCTAGTGTAAGCCAAGCTTAAGGTCGAAACCGTGCGTCTGCTCAGTCAGGTCAACCTCAATTCGCTTAAAATCGTGGAAAGTGCTGCAAGGCACGGTAATTTCACGCGTGCCGGCGAAGAACAGTTCATTACCGCTTCAGCGGTCAGCCAGCGGGTGAAAAGCCTGGAGGATCAGCTTCGTTTCAAGATTTTCCAGCGCGGCGGCAATGCGGTCTCGTTGACGCCGGAGGGTGAGACCTATGTCTCGCGCGTTCGCGAGGCGCTGGAGCGAATCGTCGCCGCCAGCATGGAAGCGACCGGGCAATCGCAGGAGCATGTGCTAAAAATATCGGTGCTGCCGACCTTTGCCGCACGCTGGCTATTTCCACGCCTGCCGCTGTTCCAGCAGCAATATCCCGATATCGTGATGCGGGTCTCGACCTCCTACGCGACGCATGAGTTCACGGCCTCGGAATTCGATCTCGAAATCCGTTATGGCGACGGTCACTTTCACGGGCTGCAATCCGATCTGCTGTTTCGCGAAGACCTGACACCGGTGTGCAGCCGCAAGCTGTTCCACGAAGTCCTCGGCGATAAGCGGCTGTCGAAGGTGACACCGGACGACCTCAAGCACTTCACCCTGCTGCATTCCGACACCTGCACCCAGAATTGGCAATCCTGGCTTGGTTTCGCCGGCGCCAGCTTCGTGCTCAGCGAGACCAAGAGCATCTATTTCGACTCGTGCATGATGTCCTACGAGGCAGCCAATTCCGGGATGGGATTTGCGGTGGCCAACCGTGCCTATATGGCCAGCGACATCCGCGCCGAAAGGCTGGTGGCTCCCTTCGCCGTCCACCATCCCAACACGGCTGGCTGGTATTTTGTCTCTCCGCAGAAAGGCCTTGCCGCACGCAAGGTCCAGTTGTTCAAGCAGTGGGTGATGGCGGAAGCGGCTCTGACGCAGTGCCAGCTGGACAGCGAAATCAGGGGCGAAGCTTCGACGGCTGCCTGAAATGGACGTGCAATCCGTACAGCCCGCCTTGGTCGGAAAGATTGTTGAGCTCACGCCACTTCAGCAGGCACATTCGTCGGGGCTTCTGAGCGCGGCAGCGGATGGTGCGTTGTGGAACCTGAGGGCCAGCGTGGTCCCCGGGCCAGACACGATCGATGGATATATTGCCAATGCCCTGGCTGGACGACGGGCCGGCACTGTCATGCCTTATGCAATCGTCATGCGCAGCACGGGAGTGATCTGCGGAAGTACGCGGTTTTGGAAGATCGATCGCACGAATAGAAAGCTGGAGATCGGGCATAGCTGGCTCAGCAGTTCGGTTCAGCGGTCCGGGGTCAATACCGAGGCGAAGTATCTTCTCCTGGCCCATGCATTCGAGTTCATGGGATGTGTCCGTGTGCAATTCACCACAGACGAACTGAACGACGCGTCAAGGGCAGCCATCCTGCGAATTGGCGCCAAGCAGGAAGGGATCGTTCGCAACGAGCGGATCATGCCGGACGGTCGGAAGCGCAATTCCGTCCGGTTCAGCATCATCGATTCCGAGTGGCCCGAGGTAAAGACGATGCTGCAGCACAAAATGCAGCGATAGTGGCGCAAGCTCTTCAACCCCGGACCGACTACGCAAAACGCCACCGGATCAGGCGAAAGCCCTGCCCTCCTCGGTCCGCTGGAAAAGCATCAGGTCCAACCCCAGGCTTGGCCGTCCCAGGATGGTCAGGATCGTATGCGCCTGGCCGCGATGATGGGTCTGGTGGTTGAAGACGTGGTCCAGCGCCGGCGCCAGCCTTTGCGAGACGGTGCGCATATCCGAGACGGTCATGTAGGTGAAGCGGCCCGTCAACGCCTTGTCATTGAGGCCGCCGACCCAATCGATGATCCTCCTGTCCTCGGCTTCACGCGCCGCCCGCAGGCCGGTCAACCCCCGATGCAGGATGGCATCCAGTGTCGTCGGCGCGTCGCCCTCGCCGGTGAAGCGCTTCATCCAGATGCGGTCGGCAGTCAAAAGGTGGTTGAGCGTGCCCATCATCGAGCCGAAGAAGGCACCGACATCGCGGTTGAATTCCTCATCATCGAGCTCGGCGGCGGCCTCATAGATGCGGCCATTGGCCCATTGATTATAGGCCGCAAACATCATGAAATGCTGTCTCATGGCTTCCCCTCGGCTCGCGTCGATGCGGGGCCTACCTAACGCTTGAAGGGCCTGCCGCCAATGACCATTCTGCTCTATGATCTCGTCGGACGCGACAGCACACGTCCGTTCAGCCCGCATTGCTGGAAGGTGGCGATGGCGGTCGCCCACAAGGGGCTCGACATATCGACCGTGCCGACGCGCTTTCTCGAGGTGCCCGCTGTCGAGGGCGGCGTTTCGAAAACCGTCCCGGTGATCCGCGACGGCGAGACGGTCCTCGCGGATTCCTTCGCCATCGCCCTCTATCTCGATGAAGCCTATCCGGACCGGCCGACGCTGTTTGGCGGTGAAGGCGGCAAGGCGATGGCTCGTTTCGTCGAGCGCTGGTCGCAACTGACCATCCATCCCTACGTGACCACCGCCGCGATCATCGACCTCCACACCATGCAGGACGAGGAGAACGCCGCTTATTTCCGCCGGAGCCGCGAGCAACGCTTTGGCAAGACGCTGGAGGACGTCGTCACCGCGCGCGACGCCGGGCTGGCGACATTCCGCGCCGCGCTGGAGCCGCTGCGTTCAATGCTCGGCTATCAGCCATTCATCGGCGCCGCGTCGCCGCTGTTTAGCGACTATATCGTCTTCGGCGCCTTGCAATGGGCGCGCATAGCCTCTCCCTACCAACTGCTCGACGATGGCGACGTGGTGGCGCAGTGGTTCGTTCGCTGCCTCGACCTGCATGGCGGGCTGGGACGAAAGGTCGCCGCCGCGGCTTGACGCCGTAAAGCAGTAACTTACTTGGCCGCCTTCTTTGGCTTGCCGGCCTTCGTGGCAGCCTTTGCCTCCTTGGGGGCGGCCTTTGCCTTGCCTGCGCCAGCTGCCTTCCTGGTTGGCTTTTTGGCTGCCGACTTGCCTGCGGCGTCCTCCTGGTCGACATCGGTGGCCGCCTGATGCCAATGGCGCTCATGATGGCCAGCCGGCTGGCCCTCCTGCACCCAAATCTGGTGTGCGCGGTTGCGAATGCGTTCCTGACGATCGTCTGTCATGGTCATGGTGTCTCCATACGGCCCGACCTCAGCGCGGCGCCGACACGCGACTATAGCAAGCAAAGCGTTGCTGTGCAGCCGTCTGAACGGGGCCGGCTTGCCGCAGAAACGCGCAGCCGTCCGGCCCTTCGCTCCCGCTCCCTGCCCTTCGGGCGTTCAAACCCTTTGAAAGGTCCACTGGACCTTTCAATCCGCCCGAAGGCGGACCGGGCTTTCACCGTTCGTCACTCGGAAAGCCAAGCAGTTGGCTTTCCGTCCGCCGCGCGGACCGTTCCTCACCCCTTGGCAATGGGCCGGGCGGCTTGTATAGAGCCCGCCACTCTCAATTCCATTCTCAGACAAGGACGACCCATGGCGCTCGAACGCACATTTTCCATGATCAAGCCGGACGCAACCCGGCGCAATCTCACCGGCGCCATCACCAGGATGCTGGAAGAGGCAGGCCTGCGCGTCATCGCCTCGCGCCGGGTCTGGATGAGCCGCCGCGAAGCGGAAGGCTTCTATGCCGTCCACAAGGACCGCCCTTTCTTCGGCGAATTGGTGGAATTCATGTCGTCGGCACCGACGGTCGTCCAGGTGCTGGAAGGCGAGAACGCCATTGCCAGGAACCGCGAAGTGATGGGCGCCACGAACCCGGCTAACGCCGCCGAAGGCACCATCCGCAAGGTTCATGCGCTGTCGATCGGCGAAAACTCCGTGCACGGCTCCGACGCACCGGAGACCGCGGCAGAAGAGATCAAGTACTGGTTCTCGGACACCGAGATCGTCGGCTGAGCCGATAGTCCAGACCTTGGATCCCGTAAAAAGAAGGCCGGCGTTTCGCCGGCCTTCTTCGTTGGGGGGTCAGCTCGCCGCGCTAAAGCGCAGGATCTCGCGGCCGTCCTTGTCCGATATGATGAGCTTGCCGGCATCGACACGGTATGACGCCGCCTTGGCCAGCGCATCGAACAGCGCCTTTTCCTCGGCCATCACCTCGGGCGCACAGGCCTTGTAGGTAGAACCGATGTCTCTGATCACGATCGTTTGGCCATCGAGTTTGGCAGTGGCGAAATAGGTGTTGCAGGGGCCGCTGCCGCCCGCCTTGCCGGCCTCGCTGACCCTGAATGTCGCTTGCGGGGCAGCAATGGCGCCGATGCCGTCGACATAGTCGACCAGCCAGAGCTGATCGAAGACCGAAACCATGGGCTCGGCGCTCGGGGTGACCATCTTCAGCATGATGGTCTGCGGCACGTCGGCCAGCGGATCGACCTGATGGCGCATATCGGAGATGAACAGCAGCTTGTCATCGACGGTGATGCGGGCTTGCAACGCGTAGGTCATCTGCGACCGGATGACGGAAGGGTCGAATTTGATCTCGAAGCTGATCGGCACCTGGCCGGCCGGCTGCACTTTCTGCTCGCCGATGATGGTGGCAGGCGCATCGGCCAGCGACACATCGGCAAGTTGTACGGACAGCACGGCACTGGGCGGCAAGGCAATGCGCTCGCGATAGATGACCTCGCCCCTCACGGCCTGTTCGGCGGCAACAGACTGGTCCGGAACGGCCAATATGCCGACGACCAGAGGCACGAAACCGAAGATGAAGAACTCCGCGATCCTGTCCAGCATGACCATCTCCCTCACCCCTGGCTGCCAATGCCCCGGGCTGCCAATGCCCCAGGCTGACCAATCCTGCCAATTGGCCAAAGGATTGCGGTCAATGCATGGCTGCGGCGGATCTTATTCGGACTGAGACCAGCGTTGCGCGGCCGTTGCATCGGCCTCCTTGGCCTCGACCCAGCCACCCTCCGAGCCGTCAGCCCGATGCTCCTTCTTCCAGAAGGGCGCGCGCGATTTCAAATAGTCCATCAGAAAATTCGCCGCCTCGAACGCCGCATGGCGATGCGCCGAGGCTGCCACGACCAGCACGATGTTCTCGCCGGGCGCGATCTTCCCGTGGCGGTGGATGGCGGTGAGCCCCTGCAATGGCCAACGCTCGACCGCTTCAGCAGCGATGCGGGCGATTTCCGCTTCGGCCATGCCGGGATAGTGTTCGAGCTCGAGCGCTGAGAGCGCGCCCTGCTCGTCGCGGCAAAGGCCTGAGAAGGTCACCACGGCGCCGATATCGGCGCGGCCTTGCGTCAGTCTGGCGATCTCGGCGGCGACGTCAAAATCCTGGCGCTGAATGCGCACGACAGGTAAGACCCCGCCGCTCATGTCAGCCCCCGGTCATCGGCGGGAACAGCGCGATTTCGCGGGCGCCCGCGATCTTCTCGCGGTGCTCGACATGTTCCTGGTTGATGGCGACGCGGATCACGTCGGGATATCGCAGCGCGTGCTCGTAGCCCTCGCCGCGCGATTTCAGCCAGCGCAGGAGATCGGCGACCGTCTCGATGCCGGCAGGCAGGTCGACATCCTCCTCAGGCAGGCCGATGCGTTCGCGCACCCAGGCAAAATAAATGAGCCGGGTCGTCATCTCACTCGTCCATGATGTGCTTGAGGCCGGCGCGGAAATAGTCGTAGCCCGTATAGAGCGTAACCAGCGCCGCGATCCACAGCAGCACCAGCCCGGTCTGGGTGGTCAGCGGAAAAATCTTGTCGCCGGCCGGTCCGGCCAAGAGGAACGCTATGGCGACCATCTGGATGGCGGTCTTCCATTTTGCCAGCTGCGTCACCGGCACCGAAACTTTCAGCGCCGCCAAATATTCGCGCAGACCCGAGACGAGGATTTCGCGGCACAGGATGATGATCGCGGCCCACAACGACCAGCCGGCAATGCCCGCATGGCGATCGGTGTCGGCGGCCAGCAGCAGCAGGCAGGTGGCGACCAGCAGCTTGTCGGCGATCGGGTCGAGCATCTTGCCGATGTTGGAGGTCTGCTGCCAGGCGCGCGCCAAATAGCCATCCAGATAATCGGTGATCGAGGCGAGCAGGAAGATGATCAGCGCCGACCAGCGGGCAAAGTCGCTCGACTTCAGATGTCCTTCGAGAAAAAAGCATAGCACCACCAGCGGCACCGCGACGATGCGGGCGTAGGTGAGCATATTGGGCAGGTTGAACGCGCGCTTGGCCATATCTGGGAAACTCTTTCTGCCTGCCTACTCAAATCAGAAGCGAATGTAGGGGGTCAACAGGCGAGAATCGATTGACCAGACGAAAATAGCATCCTTGCTGTCAGCTCTCATGGAAATGATTGTAGACCAGTTTCGCCACCTGCTCGGAAATACCGTCGACTTTCCTCAAATCCTCGATGGCGGCGCGGCTGACCGCCTTGGCGGTGCCGAAGGCCAACAACAAGGCGCGTTTGCGGCCTGGACCGATACCGCTGATCTCGTCGAGCGGGCTCTTGACCATCTCCTTCTTGCGGCGCGCCCGATGCGAACCGATCGCGAAACGATGGACCTCATCGCGCAGCCGCTGGACGAAATAGAGCACGGGATCGCGAACCGGCAGCGAAAACGAGTCCCTGCCTTTGACGAAGAACCGTTCGCGGCCGGCGTCGCGGTCCTGGCCCTTGGCGATGCCGATGGCAACCACGCGGTCCTCGATGCCGAGATCCGAAAGGATCTTGCGCACCGCGGTCATCTGGCCCTGGCCACCGTCAATCAGGATGACATCGGGCCAGGCCGGGAAGCTGCCGGAGATATCGTCCTCCATATCGTCTGCCGAACCATCAACTGCATCGCCAGCCGGGACATCGCCATGCTCCTTGAGCAACCGCGAAAACCGTCGCTCCATCACCTCGCGCATCATGCCGAAATCGTCACCAGGCGTGATCTCGGTCGAGCGGATGTTGAATTTCCGGTACTGATTCTTCACAAAACCTTCCGGCCCGGCGACGACCATGGCGCCAACGGCATTGGTGCCCATGATGTGCGAATTGTCGTAGACCTCGATGCGCACCGGCGGCTTCGGCAGGCCGAATGTCTCGGCGAAACCCGCAAGCAGGCGTCCCTGGGTGGAGGTTTCAGCCAGCCGGCGTCCGAGCGCCTCGCGGGCATTCTGCAGGGCGTTGTCGGTCAGGTCCTTCTTCTCGCCACGCTGCGGCACGGAGATCGCGACCTTGCGGCCGGCGCGGGTGGAGAGCGCCTCGGCCAATAGTTCCTGATCCTCGACGCCATGCGACAGAAGAATGTTCCGCGGCGTCGGCTTGTCGTCATAGAACTGCGCCAGGAACGAACCCAACACCTCGGCTGCTTCCAACGCCGGATCGGCCTTGGGGAAATAGGCGCGGTTGCCCCAGTTCTGGCCGGTGCGGAAGAAGAACACCTGGATGCAGACCTGGCCGCCTTCCTGATGGATGGCGAAGACATCGGCTTCGTCGACGGTAGCCGGATTGATGCCCTGGTGGCTCTGCACATGCGACAGGGCCGCAAGTCGATCGCGATAGATCGCGGCGCGCTCGAAATCGAGAGCTTCCGACGCCTGCTGCATGGCGGCCGAGATTTCCGTCTTCACCTTTTGGCTGCGGCCGGACAAGAAGTCCTTCGCCTCATTGACCAGTTCGGCATAGTCCTGGTGCGAAACCTCTCCGGTGCAGGGGCCGGCGCAGCGCTTGATCTGATAAAGCAGGCATGGCCGCGTGCGGTTCTCGTAGAACGAGTTGGTGCAACTCCTGAGCAGGAAGGCGCGCTGCAGGGAGTTGATGGTGCGGCCAACGGCACCGGCCGAGGCGAAGGGCCCGAAATAATCGCCTTTGCGCGAGCGCGCGCCGCGATGCTTGTAGATGCCGGGCGAGACATGGTCGCCGGTCAAGAGGATATAGGGAAACGACTTGTCGTCGCGCATCAGGACGTTGAAGCGCGGCCGCAAGCGCTTGATAAGGTTGGCTTCGAGCAGCAGCGCTTCGATCTCGGTGCGGGTGACGACGAACTCCATCGTCGACGTTTCGCGCACCATGCGGCCGATGCGGGTGGTGTGGAAGCGGCCTTGCGCGTAGTTGGTGACGCGCTTCTTCAGGCTGCGCGCCTTGCCGACATAGAGCACATCGCCGGCAGCGTTCATCATGCGGTAGACGCCGGGCGCGTTGGGCAGCCGCTTAACCAGCGTCTGGATCACCTCGGCGCCGATCATGCCTTCCGCGTCGCCGGCATGCGGCGTCCAGTCGATGGCGGTGAAGGCGACATCGGGACCGACGGTTTCAACGATCTCCTCGACTGCCTCGTCCTCGACGTCGATATCGGGGGGCAGATCGTCGGCGCCGCCGCGCGGCTTGCTTTTGTGGTCTACGGGACTCATTCCGTCATGCCTGTCACATCGGGCGTCTGCCACGCAAGATGCTGGCCGCCATCAAGCGCGATCATCTGGCCGGTGACCGAGCGCGCTTCCCAGAGATAGCGGATCGTGGCGCCGAATTCCGGCAAATCCGGGCCGCGCTTCAGGACCAAGCCATCGACTTGGGCTGCAAAATCGCTGTCATCCTGACGCGCGTTCTTCAGGGTCGGCCCCGGGCCGATGGCATTGACGCGGATGCTGGGGCCGAGCGCTTGCGCCATCATCTGCGTGGCCGTCCACAGCGTCGACTTGGACAGCGCATAGGAGAAGTAGCGCGGCGTCGGCCGCCAGACGCGCTGATCGATCATGTTGACGATCAGGCCCTCCTGCCCTGCCGGCAACGCCCGGGCGAAATTCTGCGCCAGGAGCGCGGGCGCTTTCACATGGACGGCAAAGTGCCGGTCCCAGGCCCGCCACTCGAAATCCAGAACCGAATCGTCCTCGAACAGCGACGCATTGTTGACCAGCAGCGGAATCGGTCCGAGCGCTGCTTGCGCCTGGCCGACGAGATCGCCAACGGCGTCCATATCGGTCAGGTCGGCGGCGACCACGGCGGCACGGCCACCTCCGGCGATGATTTCGGCAGCCAACACATCGGCCTGGGTGCGCGAGCGGTTGCAATGAATGGCGACGGCAAAACCGTGGGCGGCGAGATCCTCGACGATCGCCCTGCCGATCCGCCTGGCCCCGCCCGTCACCAGCGCCGTGACAGTGGCTTTGCTCATATGGTGTCAATCCTCAATTTCGGGCCGAAAAAGCGGTGCCGGCGAAATATGGCCCGGCATGCGTTAAATGGTGTTCGCACCTTGGGCAGCATTGTGGCGAAACGGCCGTTTGGACATCCCGGCCCGCCCTGGACTCGGGCGCGCCCGACCGCAATATAGGGTGCTGGAGTCCTTGCACCAAGCGGTGTGCAGCGCAGCACGGGATGGTTCCTGCCATTTCGCTGTTGCGAAGATGCAACGTCAAGGTTCTGCCTCATTCGTGCCGGGGAATGACCCAAGTTCAGGTTCGCTTCAGCCGCATTTTGACACGACATTTGGAACCGACGAACGCCAGATCCGTTTCACCCCCCGGACGGGTAGATGGCGATCGTGAGAAACAAGCCTGTGTCCTGTGGCTTAAGGAGTAAAGAACAATGCAAGCCAATCTCAAATTCGCACGGCCGCTGGCCGTTGCGCTCGGCCTCTTCGCCCTCAGCGGAACCGCCTATGCTGCTGACGTGGTTTCGGAAGAGCCGCCGGCACCTGCGCCGATCGCTGAACTTCCGGTCGCTTCGTGGGCCGGCCCCTACGCCGGTCTCAACGTCGGCTATGGCTTCAGCGGCCGGACCAAGGAAAAGGATTTCGACGTTGAAACCGATACCAAGGGTTTCGTCGGCAGTGTCTTCGGCGGCTATCAGTGGCAGCAGGAGAACTTCGTCTACGGCGCTGAAGCCGAACTCGGCTACAACGGCGTCAAGGGCGACGACAACGGCATCGACTCCAAGGCCGGCTTTGAAGGTTCGCTGCGTGCCCGTCTCGGCTACGCGGTCAGCCCAGAAATCCTGCTCTATGGCACCGGCGGTCTCGCCGGCAGAAGCCTGAAGGTGGAAGACACCGTCCTTGGGGCCAGCGATCGCGCAACGATGCTCGGCTGGACCGCCGGTGTTGGCACCGACATCAAGTTGACCGACAATGTCTTCGGCCGCGTCGAGTACCGCTACACCGACTTCGGCAGCAAGAGCTTCGACGGCATCGGCAAGGTCAAGGCCACCGACAACCGCGTCACCTTCGGCGTCGGTATGAAGTTCTAAGTCGTTCAAGCCACGACACGAAAAAGCCGGGCCTCGCGCCCTAATGCAGTTCACTTAAGTTGGGCTGGATGAGGATCTGGTAAGACCTATCGAACAGGATGGAGATTCGTTTCCA
>NZ_AYWX01000011.1 GCF_000502875.1 Mesorhizobium sp. L2C084A000
ATTGACCGGATGCGGCGCTTGATGCGCCGATGGTCCTGTTCGCTCCGGTTATTCAGGTATTTACTCTTTTGGATTCGAACCGGGTTCAGCCGACGCCGGGAACGATCCTGCAAGCGATTTGTGATGTCACAGTGCAAATTCCGAGGGATGTCGCCCCCCGGATTCCGAAATGATCTCGCCCCCTCGTTCCGAGGATCGTGTCCCAGGGAGTGGTGTAGCTGACGGCTTGGTCGCCGCGCTCTCCGGCATGGGGCCGGGCTGATCAGCGTGCCACGGCTGGCAGGCTGATCAGAGGATCATCGCTCATTTGGCTGATGGTTTCCAGCGTCATGTATCTGGCGCGCTGCACGGCCCATTCGTCGTTCTGTTCGAGCAGGATCGCGCCAACCAGGCGGACGATGGCGTCATCATTTGGGAAGATGCCGACGACCTCGGTGCGCCGCTTGATCTCGCCGTTGAGGCGCTCGATCGGGTTGGTCGAGTGCAGCGTGGCGCGGTGCTCCTTGGGGAAAGTCATGTAGGCAAGCACGTCGGGCTCGGCGTCGTCCATGATTGTCGCCAGCTTCGGCACCTTCGGCCGGATCTGGTCGGCGACGGCGCGCCATTGCGTGCTTGCGGCCCCGGGCGTTTCCTGGGCGAAGGCGGTGGCGATGAAAGCGGAGACGACGCGGCGCCCGCTCTTGCCGGCATGGGCCAGCACGTTCCTCATGAAGTGGACGCGGCACCTCTGCCATGTCGCGCACAGCACCTTGGTGACGGCCGCTTTGATGCCTTCATGGGCATCGGAGACGACAAGCTTGACGCCGCGCAGGCCACGGCGGGTCAGCTTGCGCAGGAACTCCGTCCAGATCGGCTCGGCCTCAGACGTGCCGACCTCCATGCCCAGCACCTCGCGTCGGCCGTCCGCATTGACGCCGACAGCGATGATGACGGCGACCGAGACGATGCGGCCGCCGCGGCGCACCTTCAGGTAGGTGGCGTCGATCCACAGATATGGCCAGTCGCCCTCGATGGGTCTTTCAAGGAACGCTTTGACCTTGCCGTCGATCTCTTCGCACAGCCGGCTGACCTGGCTTTTGGAGATGCCGCTCATGCCCATGGCCTTGACTAGGTCGTCGACCGAGCGGGTCGAGATACCCTGGACGTAGGCCTCCTGGATGACAGCGGTCAGCGCCTTCTCGGCCATGCGGCGCGGTTCGAGAAAACCGGGGAAGTAGGAGCCCTTCCTGAGCTTGGGGATGCGCAGCTCGACGGTGCCGGCCCGCGTCTCCCAGTCGCGCTCGCGATAGCCGTTGCGCTGGGCCGTGCGCAATGGGTTCTTCTCGCCATAGGCGGCGCCGGTGGCGGCCCCAACCTCCAGCTCCATCAGCCGCTCGGCGGCAAAGCCGATCATCTCGCGCAAGAGATCGGAATCCGGAGTCTTCTCCACGAGCGCGCGCAGGTTCATCATGTCGTCGGTCATCGATGGTTCCTTCGAATCAGGTTGGTGTCAGCAACCCGACCTTACCGGCGAACCGTCGATGACCACCGCAAAGCCACTCGCTCGCTACAGCGCTATCGAGAGCGCGCTCGCGAGCGGCTTCGCTACCGCCGAGCTACACCACCTGTGGGGACGCGACCCGATGGGGACCCGATGGGCGGCATATCGCTGCTCCGTTGAGGCGCGGTGACAAGATCAGAACTCAGCTTCGCGCCACTTTGGATCAACCATGAACGTTGAGCGGATCGTTCATGGAATACTATGCTTGGTAGGGTCGCAGGCGACCGCATTCCGGTCGTCCAATCCCGGGAGATGCAGTTTTCGGTTTCATAGGCATCGGTAGCCTATCACAGCACGCCGGCATGCGCGTTGCTTGGTCTCGATGTCGAACGAGGGCTGGAAATGTGATGGACTTTTCTGGGCCATCGGAGAACGCAGCTGACCTCAAATCAAACACGCCCCATTCAGAATGACTCGTGCAAGCAAATTTCAGCTCAATTACGTGTTGCCGGAGAGAACATGCTGGAAAAGTTCGAACGCTATCCGCTCACCTTTGGACCAACGCCCATCGAGAAGCTCGACCGGCTCAGCAAGCATCTCGGGGGAAAGGTGGAAATCTACGCCAAGCGCGAGGACTGCAACTCCGGTCTCGCGTTTGACGGAAACAAGCTCCGCACAGCTCGAATACATCATCCCCGACGCGATCGCGTCAAATGCCGATACGCTTGTCTCCATCGGTGGCGTGCAGTCCAACCACACGCGGATGGTCGCCGCGGTGGCCGCCAAGATCGGCATGAAATGCCTCCTGGTTCAGGAGAGCTGGGTTCCACATGAGGATGCCGTCTACGACCGGGTCGGCAATATTCTCTTGAGCCGCATCATGGGAGCAGAGGTGCGCCTCATCGACGAGGGCTTCGACATCGGCATCCGCCGCAGTTGGGAAAAAGCGCTCTATGAGCTCAAGGCAAGGGGCGGCAGACCTTAGGCCATACCAGCCGGCGCGTCCGTTCACCCGAATGGAGGCCTCGGCTATGTGGGGTTCGCGGAGGAGGTGCGTGCCCAGGAGAAACAGCTTGGGTTTGCCTTCGACTACATCATTGTTTGCATGGTCACAGGCTCGACGCATGCCGGCATGCTCGTTGGATTTGCCAAGAACGGTCGACAGCGCAACGTCATCGGTATCGATGCCTCCGCCACCCCCCGTCCAAACCAAGGTGCAGGTGCTAAACATTGCCCAACATACAGCGGAGTTCGTCGATCTCGGAATGGAACTCGACGACGATGATATGGTGTTGCCCGAGGAGTACGCGTACCCGTGTTATGGCATTCCGTCCGAGGAAACCAAGGATGCCATCCGTCAGTGCACGCGCCTCGAGAGTATAATTACCGATCCCGTCTATGAGCGCAAATCGATGCAAGCGATGATCAACCTTGTCCAGAAAGGCTTCTTTCAAGAGGGATCGAAGGTCCTCTATGCGCATCTCGGCGGTGCGCCGGCGATCAACGGCTACCGCTACACCTTTCGCAACGGCTGACGCTCGACAGATTTCGCAGTCCCGCCGTGCCGGTGATGCGCTCCAAGTTCGGTCGAGGGCCAGCTCAGCAAATCGAGGCAGTCGGCTGTTGATTGCCGTTCGGCCATCCCAGCCGGGACAACGCGCTCGAATCTCCCAAGTGCCCAGGCTACGCGCAGGTATCGAATCTGGTCCGCCTGAGAAGCGAACGGATGGGGTTGTTTGATCTTATTGCATCGTGTCAGCCCTCGTGCTCAGTCCAGCACATAGGCGTCTCGTAAACTTTAACTGACCTAAGTTGAGGGGAAGAACCGGATTAGGCCATACACCCATAAAGTGGATTGAAGGATTGAACGAAGCCGCTGGCGCGGCATTTGGTGCACCGGTTTGCGGATGACGCTTCTGTTTTGAAGGATTGCTGCTGTTGAAGCGCAACCTTGAGAACAGGAGCAATGAGATGGCCGAGTTGAGCCCGCTTCGCCGGCGCATGATCGAGGACATGACGATCCGCAAACTGTCGCCGGCCACGCAACGATCCTCCGTGCAAGCGGTAGCGAAGTTCTCCCGCTACTGTGGCCGATCCCCGGACCGGCTTGACCTGGAGGACTTCGCGCCTTCCAGGTGCATCTGGTCTCTACCGGAATCTCGTGGCCAGCGCTGAACCAGACGGTGTGCGCGCTGCGGTTCTTTTACGGCGTGACGTTGGGTCATGCCGAGATCCCTGAACGGATCGCCTATGCCCGCGCGCCACGCATGCTGCCGGTGGTTCTCAGCGCTGACGAGGTTGTCCGCTTTCTCGAGGCGGTGCCGAGCCTGAAGACGCGCACCGCCCTGACGACGGCCTATGCCGCGGGCCTTCGCGCTTCGGAGACTGTCGGACTGAAGGTCGGCGACATCGACAGCGGACGCGGCATCATCCGGGTCGAGCGCGGCAAGGGTGGCAAGGATCGCACCGTATGCTGTCGGCGCAGCCTCTGCGCATCCTGCGGGCCCATTGGCGGCTGGCGAAGCCGCAGGGCTGGTTTGTCTCCGGCCGGGATGCAGATCGACCCGGATTAGATGTTCAAGGGCCGCCAGTTCGACCAGTCAGATCCTGCGTGCGCTGGTACCTGGCCTACAATCTCAGCCTGCGTGATCTTGAGGAGACGATGGCCGAACGGGGGATCGCCGTCGACCACACGACCATTCACAGCTGGACCGTTCGTTTCGCACCGCTACTGCTGGAGCATTTCAACCGGCGCAAGCGTAGCGTGACCGGGAAGTGGCATGTCGACGAGACGTACAGGTCCGCGGCCAGTGGATGCATCTTTACCGCGCCATCGACAGTGTCGGCGACAAAGTCGAATTCTGGTTCAGCGAGCAGCGTGACCTGTCCTCGGCCAAGCGGTTCTTCAGAAAAGCGCTGGCACGTCATGGCCGGCCCGACCACGTCGTCATCGATGGTCGCCAGACCAACCAGGAGGCCATCGTTTCCTGTGACATCACAAATCGCTTGCAGGATCGTTCCCGGCGTCGGCTGAACCCGGTTCGGATCCAAAAGAGTAAATACCTGAATAACCGGAGCGAACAGGACCATCGGCGCATCAAGCGCCGCATCCGGTCAATNATCCAAAAGAGTAAATACCTGAATAACCGGAGCGAACAGGACCATCGGCGCATCAAGCGCCGCATCCGGTCAATGCTCGGCTTCAAATCACCAGCATCAGCCGCGATCATCCTAAACGGCATCGAAATGGTTCGCATGATGCGTAAGCAACAGGCCAGGTTCGCCTTCAATCCGAATCCATCCTGGCCGAGCAGTTCCAAATTCTTGCGCGTGATTGACCTCGCGTCAGACCTCTTTGCGCTCCCATTCAGCCGTTGTAACAAAACCNGTTCCAAATTCTTGCGCGTGATTGACCTCGCGTCAGACCTCTTTGCGCTCCCATTCAGCCGTTGTAACAAAACCCTCAGCGGATCCTTCTTCAACGTTTCCTGCAGGCGTAGAGCAAGGCTGGGAAAGCCGCAGCGCATGTCGGTGTGACCCGTCGCCAGCCACACTCGCACCGCCGTCGGAATTGGGATCATCCCAGCGTTCCCAGCCGCGCATGACCCGAAGCGGCGCTTCCAGGTCCACCTCGGGCTCGACGATGATCCTGCGGCCATTCACGCTCACCGCTTCCATGCGCCCGCAAGCCGGTTCTGGACTCTTCTTTGGCTGCTCCGGTATTATCATCGCTGGCACGAAACCGCAGACGCCACTTTCGCCCTTCGCCAAGTCGACCCTCGCGATGCGCCTTGCGCCAGGCAAACAGCAGTGGGGTGGAAATCCCGTGACGCCGCGCTGTCGCGGATGCCTGCCGCGGAGCCGAATAGTGCGCCTTGACGATCCGCACCTTCTCCCCCTCCGACCAGCGGCGCCGGCGGCCAGTGTCAATAATCTCGAGACGAGTGACTTGGCGACAGCCAGTAGCGATATCCATACCGACACTCAGCTACACCCTCCGTTTGCCCGCAAGGCGGCCCTCCTCGGACGCGTACGCTTCAGATGGTACGGGCTGATCTTGTCATGCATCTCCCCAGCATAACGAGTAGCAGATTGTCATAACCAACAGCGGTGGCGCTGTTCCAGAATTCGGTCTCCCTGTCGGGTGTCAGCAACGTCTTACCGTCGGGTATCAGCAACACAGGGTCTAGTTTTATGCCAATAGCGCCATTCGGCACGCGCAAAATCATAATTACGTGCGCCGTAACGGGCGGGTCAAAATACAATCGCGCTCACCCGAATTTTCCGATTACCCCCAAGGAAATCGCTGACCCGGCCATTGAAGCCGCGCGCGCTGGCGCAGCGGTCGTCCATGTTCATGTAAGCGATCCCGCGCCCGGCGCCGCCGCGTACGATGTTGATCTATTCAAGGAAGCTTCTGACAGGTCCCGCCAGTCTCGGTCGCTGCTCTTAAAGCTACGGTCGATGACGCCTAGCAGCACCTCGTCTTGTCGGCACCGGTCGCTGGGCTGTTGGCGGGCTGGCTTGCCGGTAAGGCTCCGAGAGTTCCGACTGTCTCTATGATGGATGTGTCATATGAAAATCGAGAGTGTTAAATGAATTCGGCATCCTATCGAATCGGCGTCGATGTCGGCGGCACCTTTACAGACGTCGTTTTGGTCGGTGATGACTGCTCGGTCAAAGTCTCAAAATCCCTGTCGAACCCGCTCGACCCGTCGGATGGGGTGATTTCCGCGCTGAAGCGTACGGCGGCTGAAATGGGGATGACCCTGGTTGAGTTGCTCAGCCGGTGTGGTCTTTTCGTGCATGGTTCCACCATTGCGACTAACGCACTCCTTGAGCGCAAGGGCTGCAAGGTTGGCCTGCTGACAACGGAAGGGTTTCGCGACTCGCTCGAAATCCGTCGCGGAATCCGTGTCGATGTCTGGGATCACCGCGCGCCGCCGCCAACCCCTCTTGTCCCACGTTCGTTGCGCCAGCCGATATTGGAGCGAACCAGTGCCGATGGCGCTGTTCTAAGAGCCGTCGATGAGGTGACGGTCCATAACGCGGCCGACGTCTTTGAAAACGCGGGCGTCGAAGCCGTCGCAATCTGCCTGATCAATGGCTTTGCCAACGGCGAGAATGAGCGCGCTGTCCACGACATTCTTCACGAGCGCAGCCCCTATCTTCAAATATCATGCTCGTCCGATGTTGCGGCGGTCATGGGTGAGTATGAAAGAACCAGCACCACGGTCGTAAATTCCTACATCTCCAGGAAAGTGTTGCCCTACCTTTCGGCCCTCAGGTCTGCGCTCGGCAGTAGCGGCCTTAAAGGTAGCTTCCTTATGGCCAAAAGCAACGGCGGCGTCGCTACGCTTGAAGAATTGGCATCCACGCCGGTGCATCTGATCCTTTCGGGTCCAGCCGCCGGAAGCAGTGCGCTGCGGTCCTTTGCCCATAAGGTTCAGGCCAGCAATCTTGTCTCGATCGAAGTAGGTGGAACGAGTTGCGATGTGATGGTCGTGTCGGGGGGAGAACTCAGCATGACTGAGCGCCTCGAGGTCGACCAGCATGTCCTGATGATACCTTCCGTGGAGGTCCACACGGTAGGCGCTGGCGGCGGCACCATTGCCCGGGTCAACGCCGACAGGCGTTTCACGGTCGGTCCACATGGTGCGGGTTCGCGTCCGGGGCCGGCCTGCTACGAACGGGGTGGCACCGAAGCAACCGTCACTGACGCTCACCTTGTGCTCGGGCGCCTTAAAGCAGGCGCCTCGCTGGAAAGTAAGTTGAGTTTGAATATGGAAAAGGCTGTCAGTGCGATTGCCGGGGGTGTGGCGGAGCCGCTGGGTGTCAATCTGCAGACAGCGGCAGCCGGTATCATTCGGCTGGTCGAGCAGGAGATGTGGCACGCGGTCGAGCAGGTCATTCTTGGTCGCGGTCACGATCCCAGAAGCTTTGCGCTGGTCGCGGCTGGTGGCGCGGGGCCGTTGCATGGGGTGAATGTCGCACGACTGCTCGGCTGCCAAAAAGTCTATATTCCGGCAATGGCCGGTGTGTTCTGCGCTCTTGGGATGTGCAGCACCAACGTACGCCATGACAAGCGCAAGTCTTTCGTATCGAAAATCGGCGAGGCCGGCGCAATGGGCCGCCTGGAAGAACAACTGGCTGAGATGAAGTCCGCAGCCCAGGCCGTGCTCTTGCGCGAAGGGTTCGATATCAAGGATCACGAGCATCTCACCAGCATTGAATGCCGCTATGTCGGACAGCAATGGTGCATCGATGTCGGGTTTGAAGCCATCGACGCCATCGATATCCGCAAACGGTTCGAAGCAGCGCATCGCTACCTCTACGGCTATGCGCAAGAGAACGGCACGATCGAGACGCTTAGCCTGCAACTGGCATCGATCGGCAAACTGCCAATTCTAGCAGAGCCACCGCTTCCAAAGGCAACCACCAAGGCCGAACCGCAAGAGTGGCGCGTTGCCTGGATCGATTCTGAGCGCGGGGCGCTCAACGTACCGGTCTACAACGCTCGCGTCCTCGAGTACGGTCACCGTATCAAGGGCCCCGCCCTGATCGACGCTGCCACGACAACCGTACTTTTGGGCTACCAGGACGAACTCCACGTTCTGTCGGACGGTAGCTACTGTATTGACGTCTTTGTGTCATGAGGTCCTCGATGAGTGAGACAAATGCCCCCGCGCGTCCCGATCCGGTGGGGCTTGCCATAATCCAGAAGCAACTTGACTATGTCTCGACACGGATGGGCTGGGCAATGACGCGTACGGCGCGCAGTCCCATCTTTAGCCAGAGTCACGACTTTTCCTGCTTTCTGACCGATTCACAAGGTCAGGTTATCGCACAGGCAGATGGCTTACCGATTCATTCGGGCGGTGGCGGTTTTGCTGTGCGCGCTGTTCTGGCGAAAGCTGAAACGATCTCTGATGGAGACGTGTTCCTTTTGAGCGACCCTTATGTCGCGGGAGGCAATCATCTCCCTGACTGGACATTGGTGCGACCGGTCTTCGTCGAGGAGACGCTGTGCGGGTTCGCCTGCAACAGAGCTCACCAGTCCGATATCAGCGGTGGCGTGGCTGGCACCTACAATGCCGGAGCCACCGAGATATTCCATGAGGGTATCCGGCTTCCTGTTCTCAAGTTGGTGGAGAAGGGCAAAGTTCGTCGCGATCTTTGGGATCTCCTTTTGCTCAACACTCGCTGTCCCGAACTGATGGACGGCGACCTGCTTGCCATGCTGGGCTCGACGTTGGTCGGCGGGGAGCGGCTGGCCGAAATCGCCCGCCGGCTGGGCGTCGATGTAGTTCGAAGTTACTTCGAAGCCGTTCTGGACGCCGGTTGCGCTGCGTTGAGGCGGGCGATCAAGACGCTACCCGCCGGTGAATATTCTGGCGAGGATTCCAGCGATAACAATTGCTTCGAAGAACTTGACGTTCCTGTCAAAGTCAAGCTGACCGTCAAGGATGGTGAACTGCATTTCGATTTCACCGGTTCTGCGCCGCAGTCCAAAGGTTTCAAGAACAGTTCAGTCGCCAATACACATTCCGCGGTGTATCTGGCTGTGGCGGCCTATTTCGATCCCTCGATCGCTCGAAATGAGGGAACCTATCGGGCCGTCAGCATCACGGCTCCCAACGGCACGGTGGTCAATGCAAATGCGCCCGCTCCGATGACCATGAATACGGTTTTTCCGGCAACCGAGATCATCTTCGCATGCTGGAAAGCACTCGCCGCGGCCGATCCCGTGCGTGGCTGCGCAGGTTGGTCCAAGGTCGCCTATGGGGTGAGTTCGGGGCAGCGCCGGGGTGAAACCTACGTCATGTATCATTGGCATGGCTCTCCCGCCGGCGGCGCAGTCAATGGACGCGATGGCTTTCACATTTCAGGTCACGTCACGACGTTGGGCGGGCTCACACTTCCCAATGCCGAGGAGTACGAACATACTTACCCGGTCCGCATCATTCATCAGGAATTTCGGCAGGACTCGGCTGGCCCCGGCAAATATCGCGGCGGTGCGGGCATCGACTATGAGGTCGAGATGCTGGAACCCTCTACCTTGACCACGAGAAGCGAAGGTGTCGGCGCACTTGTGTCTTATGGGCTTGAAGGGGGAGGCTCCGGCGCAGGCGGCGACGTGTACATCCGCAAGAACGGGGAGTGCGCCGACACACGACTGCCTCGCTACGGCACTTTCCAGATGCCTTCGATGCGCTTGACCATCTTGGCAGGCGGCGGCGGTGGTTATGGAGACCCGCTTGCACGGCACCCGGATGCCGTGGTCGCCGATGTCAATGACGGGATCATAAGCAAAAAGGCGGCACGAGAGATCTACGGCTGCATCTTAACAGAGAATACCAAAAGTATCGATCTCCCTGCGACCTTGGCCTTGCGGGACACTTTGACGTCGCCCGCTGGGTAGGCGGGCCTCAGTGGAGGAGCAAGATCGTGGTTATGGCTCAATCGCCAAATTGCGCTTCGCGGGACGATCCGGACCCGCTTGGGAAGACGCGCATCTTTGCAGCTCAGTTCTGTGAAACAGCAGTTTTCGCGTGATTGATTTGATCGCAAATTGATCGCCAAACAACAAAAGGGAGGAAGCACGAAATGCGCCTATTACAGCTTTTCATGACGGCCGTCTCAGCGGCATCGTTACTTGGGGGAACTCAGGCCTATGCCAAGACGCCGGCGGACACATTGGTTGTCGCAAAGCAGATCGATGACCTCATAAGCTTGGACCCAGCCGAGGCATACGAGCCGACGAGCTTTGAAGTTGTTGGGAATTTGTACGACCGTCTAATGAAATTCGAGGCGGATGATCCGAGCAAGCTTGTCGGCGGCGTTGCCGAAAGCTGGACAGTCAACCCAGACTCGAAGACATACGCCTTCAAGATGCGCTCCGGCCTGAAATTCGAGCGTGGCAATCCCTTGACCGCTCATGATGTTGCCTTTTCTTTGCGTCGGGTGATCACCCTTAACAAAGGGCCAGCCTTTCTTATCGGCCAACTCGGCTGGACGCCTAACAATGTCGCCGGGCTCGTCACCGCGCCAGACGCAAGCACGCTTCAGGTCACCATCACCGCTGACCTGGCCCAGAGTCTTGTGCTCAAACTTCTATCGTCGGTCGTCGCCTCAGTCGTGGACGGCAAGAGAGTTCTTTCCCACGAGGTTAACTCTGATCTAGGCAACGCATGGCTATCCAAGAACTCGGCTGGCTCCGGCCCTTTCCATCTCGTGGCATGGAAGCTGAAGAAATCGGTAAGTATGGCTTCCAACCCCGATTTCCGCTTGGGGGCCCCAGCCATGAAACAGGTCGTGATACGCAATATTCCCGAACCATCGGTCCAGATGCTTCTGCTCAAAAAGGGCGACATCGATATGGCCCGGGACTTCACTACTGATCAACTCACCACGCTGGCGGCGAAACCGGAGATCAAGATACTCGAAGCGGGCGGTCCCGACACCGTCTATCGCGCGTTCGACCAGAGCGATGAGAAGCTCAAGAAACCAGAGGTTCTCGAGGCCATGCGGTATCTTGTCGACTACGAAGGGATGGCGGATACCTTCCTAAAGCGGCGCTATACGATCCAGCAATCGATCGTGCCGGTCGGTTTTTTTTGGGGCACTGAAGATCACCGACTACAAGCTCGACGTTGAAAAGGCCAAGAAATTGCTGGCGGATGCCGTTTATTCCAATGGCTTCAAGCTAAAAATCGATACATACAACACATCGCCGATGCCACAGATCGCACAATCAATTCAGCAGACCATGGCGAAGGCGGGGATCAAGGTCCAGATTGCGCAAGCCGATCAGAAGCAGGTCCTCACGCTCTACCGGGCGCGCAAGCATCAAGCTGTTCTGATCCCTTGGGGACCCGATTATCTGGATCCTCATGGCAATGCCGGCAGCTTCGTTTACAATCCAGACAACTCGGATGCGCCTGCGGAAAAGCCGGTTGCATGGCGCAATCATTGGGAAGTGCCGGCGGAATTGTCTGACTTGATGGTTGCGGCCTCGCGCGAAGTCGACGGTGCCAAGCGCGCCAAGCTCTATGAGGAACTGCAGCGTAAGGTGGCCGACACCGGCCCCTATATCTGCATGTTCCAATCGGCTCGCCAGATCGCAATGCGGAATGATGTAAATGGCTTCGTGATAGGAATGTCCAACGACCTGGTCTTCTATCAGAACGTAACGAAGTAAAGTGACGAGGATGGTCGGCACGGTTAAATATGTTGACGTATTGCCGAACCGTTTCACCTTGGCGGCATCCTTTCTAAGTCAAACAGCCGGGTTTGCGACCACGTTAGTTCTTCTGACCGTCGTCACTTTCATTGTGGGAAACGTCATCCCGATCGACGCTGCGCTAACGATGGTCGGCGATCGTGCGAGCAACGAAGCATACGATTTGGCTCGCGAGCAACTCGGGCTGAACCTGCCGCTCTATCAACGCTACTTCCATTATCTGGGCAATTTGGTCACCGGCGACCTTGGCACGTCGCTGGTGACAGGAAACCCGGTGCTGAGCGATCTGCTTCAGGTTTTTCCCGCAACTGTCGAGCTGTCGATGATCGCAATGACGATCGGAACAGTCGGCGGTGTCCTCTCGGGTGTCTGGGCTGCACACCATCGTGACAAATGGCAGGATAAGATGCTGCGCCTGTTTTCCGTGGTGGGTTACTCCACGCCCATCTTCTGGCTCGGGCTTGTGACTTTGCTGGTTTTTTACTATCAGCTCGGATGGGTTGAAGGACCCGGACGCATCGATATCGGCTTCGATTTCGCACCGGTCATTACTGGCTTCGTGCTGATCGACGGTCTCCTGCTTGGCGATCTTCGGATGTTCGGCAACGCTGTCTCTCACATTGCCTTGCCAGCCACGGTCCTGGGGTTTGCAACAATGGCCTACATTGCCCGGATGACGCGTGGCTTCATGGTGGTGCAGCTCGATCAGGAATATGCGGTCGCGGCGCGGGCGAAGGGACTTTCCGCCCGAACCATTCTATGGCGCCACGCCTTTCGCAACATCCGGCCGCAGCTGATCACAGTGTTGGCCCTGTCGCTGGGTGGACTGCTCGAAGGCGTAATCCTGACCGAGACGGTGTTCTCCTGGCCTGGTCTCGGTCTCTACATGAAACTTTCATTGTTCAACGGTGACCTCAATGCAGTTCTGGGGGCGACCCTTCTGGTCGGCATTATCTATGTGGGCTTGAGTTTCCTGGCTGATGCCCTGACAGCGGCGATCGATCCGACGGTGAGGGCTGGTGCGGGTGATTCTGCGCAACGGCCAGGTCATATTGGCGTGTCCATCGTGGCTGCCTTCCTTGTCCAGGCAGTCATTGGCCCGATGGTCACAGGCAGTGCGACCGTGCAAGATCTCGCCCAGAGGCTATCACCGCCCAGTCCCGCCCATCTTTTCGGCACCGATGACCTCGGGCGCGACATTCTCGCGCGCATTACGCTGGCTTGCCGATCCGCATTGTTGATGATTGCCATCGTATGCGCGCTGATCGCGCCAATAGGGTTGGTGGTCGGCATGGTGGCTGGCTATTTCGGCGGATTGCTTGATGTCGTATTGATGCGGCTCACCGACGTTTTCCTGGCTTTCCCTAGGCTGGTGTTGGCACTTGCCCTGGCTGCGGCACTCGGACCGGGTTTTGGCAACACGGTATTCGCGATGGTCATCACATCGTGGCCCGCCTATGCGCGGCTGTCCCGTACCGAAACGTTGCTGATTCGAGACTCGGAGTTTATCGAGTCGGCCACGCTACAAGGCGCATCGCCGCTCTATATTCTGACCCACCATATCGCGCCGCTTTGTACGCCGACGATATTATTGCGCCTCACATTAGATGTCGCCGCCATCATTCTGACGGCCGCGGGGCTCGGATTTCTCGGACTCGGTGCCCAGCCGCCCGCACCAGAGCTCGGAACCATGGTTGCCGAGGGCCGGGACTTTCTCTACCAGCAATGGTGGGTGGCGACTGTTCCCGGAGCGGCCATCCTGCTTCTCAGTCTTGGCTCCAATTTGATCGGGGAGGGAGTGCGCGATGCGGTCTCCCGTTGATGGCGGCTCCAACCCCACAGTAGCCATTCGGGATCTTGCGGTAAAATTCGGAAACGGCCGCGAGGCCGTTCAAGCGCTGCTTGGCATATCTTTCACCGCTCACGATCTCGTCGAGCACATATCCGTCCTGATCAACCGCTCTCCACAACCAGCATTTTTGACCGTTGATGCGCACCACGACTTCATCGAGGTGCCGACATCGTCTTTCGTCGGCGCATTGCGGCGACGTCCAGACGCGCCGCACACCAAGGCCGCCAGGCGCGTATGCGGCGCGCATAGTCAGGACCGTGCTTTCGGCACCATCGGCCGGATGGTATCGTAGGAAACGACAATCCCGCGATCGAGCAGCATTTCCTCGACATCGCGCAGGCTCAGATTGAAGCGGAAGTAGAGCCAGACNAACGACAATCCCGCGATCGAGCAGCATTTCCTCGACATCGCGCAGGCTCAGATTGAAGCGGAAGTAGAGCCAGACAGCACGGGCCAGGATTTCGATCGGATAGGTGGTTCTTGTAGGTCGGTGCACTCACGGTCATGGGCGCGCTGCTACCTCAAATTCCTCACCGCTCAATCAATGTGACAGCACCGCTTTATCTGGTGCCGGCGCCTGGATGATTATTGCAGGTCCGGCAGCTGTACTTGGGTCGAATGGTCTCCATCACCTGCCAAGCTTGGGCGACCAGATCGAGTGCAGATCGCCGCCGCAGCCCGGGCAGCATGCGCAAGAGGGCTCGCGAACGATCCGCTTGCGCGGCAGGTTGGGGTTGAGCTTACGCGCCGGCAACACCCGGACCTGTCGGTATTAGCGACGATGGGCAACTCGGTATCGGGCACGCTTGCGGCGAAATCGGTCTCGATATCTTCAAGTTCGAGCCGCATCTGGCCAGCTTCTCGGACGAGCGGCCGAAGGCTTTGCGGTTCAAGCGATCGATCTGCAGCTGCAGGCGCCCGATGTGAAGTGCGGGGCCTCGGCGCGCTCTTCGCATCTGCTCATCCCGTTCGGCGATGGTGATTCACGGGCGGAAACGGCCGCCTCCAGAAAGGCGATCCGGGCGAAGAAATCAGCGATGAGGGAGCGGGTGGCCGTTGACGATCCTCGTGAGTACATCGGCGAGATAGCCGAGCGGCTCAACGCCATTGACCTTGCAGGTTTATGCCGACCGTCGAATTATGCCGAGCGGGCGGCAACGGCGCAACCGAGAGCCGACGTCAAATCCGCACCCAAAATCCATTTGGTTCGGGGCTGCGTCTCACCGGCTCACAAGGCCCATAAATAGAACTAAAAACTATAACTCTTTGCTGCTGTCTTGTGAACGCGATTAACCGTATTCTGCAAGTAGTCGATTTCTTGCCACACCGCCTCTTGCCCCGGAGACAACATTGACACCTCCTTCAACAAAGCAGCCCGTTTCCGATAATTGGCCGCTGAATTCCAAGCGCCCCACTTCATCGGCTGCGCTCTTCGAGCATGCTCAGAAGCATTTGGTCGACGGCTATTGCAGGCCAGTGGTTCGAGAGCCGAATCCATTCTACCTGGACTTTGGTCACGGGTGTTGGACGACCGACGTCGACGGCAACAGGCGTATCGATTTCACGAACAATTTCGGAGCCCTAATTCACGGCTATTCTCATCCGAAAATTGTCGAGGCCATCTCCACCCAAGCGGCCCGCGCCACCTGTTCCACCATGCCCACCGCACTCGAGGCGGAACTGGCTGAGATTCTATCGGACAGGCTTCCAAGCGTGAACAAGGTCCGGTTCAGCAACACGGGCACCGAGGCTGTGATGCTGGCGCTCAAGATGGCGCGCGCCCTGACGGGAAAGGCTAAGATCGCCAAGATCGAAGGCAACTACCATGGTCAGTATGAATTAATCGATTCAAGCTTCGAGTCGACCCCCGAAGCGTGGGGAAGTCCAACGGAGCCTGCTACGGTTGCCCGCAACGCTGGCACGCCGAGCTATATGCTCGACCAGCTGATCGTATTGCCGTGCAATGATCTTGAGGCGAGCCGAAAGATCCTTGCGGCCAACAAGGATGATCTCGCCGCGATCATAGTCGATCCTATGCAGATTCAGCTCGGATATGGGAAGCCGGATCCAGAATACCTTCGCATGCTCCGCAACGAAGCCAGTCGGCTTGGCGCAATTCTCATTTTCGACGAGGTGGTTGCTTTTCGAAATGGCTTGCACGGCACGCAGGGGAAGGTCGGCGTGTCGCCAGACATCACGGTGGTGGGCAAGTTCATCGGCGGCGGACTGCCCATCGGCGCCGTCGGCGGACCCGACAACATCATGTCGGTCTTCAAATTATCGGGAGGGGGTCCTCGCATTTTGCATAGCGGCACCTTTTCGGCAAATCCACTTACCCTGGCGGCCGGCGTGGCGGCGATGCGCTTGCTCACTAGCGGGGTCTTCGAGAGATTTCAAGTGTTGTCAGACCGTCTATGCCAGGGGATGTCGTCGGTACTGGCGACATATGGTGTAAATGGTCGTCTGGAGCAGTATTGCACCGGATCCGCTAAATTGGTCTTCGGATCAGAGCCGATTCGGAATTATCGAGACATTTACGTCTATTACGAGAAACATCAGCGCAGCAAAGTCGCGCCCTTGCAGGAGGAGCTGCTGAAGCGAAATGTGATTGCGACTAGGTTGAGTTTTCTTATGTCCTCGCCGATGAACGAGGCCGACATTGACTTCACAATCGGCGCGTTCGCCGGCGCTGTTAAGGAATTGGCACCGCAATTGCGCGGAGAAGCGACGGAGTCAATTGGCTCCGGTCAGGAAACACGCAAGAACGTGATGAGGTAAAAGGGTGTGGTATAGCGATGTCGCCGGTTTTGAACATCCAAACAAATTGTTGGGCATTCGATGAAGCCTCGGCGAAACATCCGCATCGTTCTTCCCGACGATTTGTCCCGCGAGGCAGCAAGAATTGTGGCGCATTCCCACCCTCTCGGATTGGTAGAAGCGTGAAGATGTTCGCCCGGACTGGTCAGGAATTCTGCGCGCTAGTGGTTTACGCCTGACATAAGAGTCCGTTGGGGATTCCCTTTTGTGAGTGCGCATGCGAGTCTGGCGCAGGCGCACAGGAATATTGCTCACCGTTTCTTCGATTGATCGTCAGCGTCTGGGCGCGCTGATCAGAGATCGCAATGCGCCGCAGAAGCACGTTTGGCGCGCCGAGATCATTCTGTTGAGCAGCGACGGCGTGGGCACCGTCGAGATCATGCGGCAAACTGGTAAGTCCAAGACCTGCGTTTGGCGCTGGCAGGAGCGCTTCGCCGCGGAGGGCTTCGAGGGACTGTTGCGCGACAAGACGCGCCCCTCGCGCATTGCCCCACTCGGGCCTGAAGTCGCCGAGCGCGTGGTGGCACTGACGTTGCAGGACCCGCCTGGCGAGACGACGCACTGGACCGCCGACATGATGGCGGCCGCGGCCGGCATCAGCGCCAGCGCGGTGCGCCGCATCTGGAAGGCGCACGGGCTGCAGCCCAACCGCTGGCGCCAGTTCAAGCTCCCCAACGNCAGCGCGGTGCGCCGCATCTGGAAGGCGCACGGGCTGCAGCCCAACCGCTGGCGCCAGTTCAAGCTCCCCAACGATCCGCAGTTCGTCGACAAACTGCGCAACGTCGTCAGCCTCTATGTTGATCCGCCGGCTCACGCCATCGTGCTGTCGGTCGACGAGAAGAGCCAGATCCAGGCGCTCGACCGCACCCAGCCCGGCCTGCCCATGAAGAAGGGTAGGCTCGGCACCATGACCCACGACTACAAGCGCAACGGCACGACCACCCTGTTTGCCGCCCTCAACGTGCTCGACGGCACCGTCATCGGCAGGAACATGCAGCGCCATCGTCATCAGGAATTCATCCNCGCCATCGTGCTGTCGGTCGACGAGAAGAGCCAGATCCAGGCGCTCGACCGCACCCAGCCCGGCCTGCCCATGAAGAAGGGTAGGCTCGGCACCATGACCCACGACTACAAGCGCAACGGCACGACCACCCTGTTGCCGCCCTCAACGTGCTCGACGGCACCGTCATCGGCAGGAACATGCAGCGCCATCGTCATCAGGAATTCATCCGCTTCCTCACTGGATGCCGGCTCGCACGATTTCGGCGATNTTGCCGCCCTCAACGTGCTCGACGGCACCGTCATCGGCAGGAACATGCAGCGCCATCGTCATCAGGAATTCATCCGCTTCCTCAACGCTATCGATGCCGAGGTGCCGGCCAGCAAGGCCATCCACGTCGTCCTCGACAACTACGCCGCTCACAAGCACCCCAAGGTGCGTGCCTGGCTCGGCCGCCATCAGCGCTTCACCTTCCACTTCACACCGACCTCATGCTCGTGGCTCAACGCGGTTGAGGGCTTCTTCGCAAAACTGTCGAAGCGTCGTCTCAGGCGCGGCGTCTTCCACTCCGTCGTCGACCGCCAGGCGGCGATCAACCGCTTCGTTGCAGAGCACAACCAGCAACCCAAACCCTTCACTTGGACCGCCGATCCAGACAAGATCATCGCTGCGTCAAACGCGGGCACCAAATGTTAGATTCCATCCACTAGCGAGATCGCCTTGCCCATCGTTCCCAGGGGAACGATCCGGATCACCCTTCTGGGCGAATTCATTGTGAAAAAAAGTAAAACAGAAGTAAATTACCTTAAAGTTATTAAAATATATTCTTAATATGAAGTGGCTTGCTGATGGCGAAAGTCCGGTGATATTCCTATCGACCATGAAGATATAAATCTCTCCGATTGACTTGTAGAAGGAAGTCGCATGTGTACTGTCGAGGCTGGAGGCAGCGCGGGCGCGCCACTTGTTTCCCCAATGAAACGGATTCATTGGTAACGGTAGCGTTGTGCCGACCGGCAGCCAAGCTCTTGGACGCCGGATATCAGGTAAACAAGACATCAATCCCGCGGCCGCGAACGACTTGCTTGAAAAGGAAACCCGGCGACAAGACGCATCGCGATGCGACCCACGATTACGGGATCTGTCGTCATCTACCCGCCGCTGCCACTCAACGTTTTCGACAAGTTAGTAGGCGAATAGGGCGCCTTGGCCGGAATGGGCCGGACTGCGCTCAAGTCGACACATCCCACTGAAGACGGTTGAGATCGCCCGTCCGGCGGCAGCAGTCGGGGTGCATTTCGATGAAAGCGCCCGCGTCAGCTAGGCTCTGCAACGGAACGAACAGCTCATGGGTTAAGCCGCGGCCAATGCGCTCCAATGACAAACTGTACCGCATCACTCATACACGGAGGAACTATCATGGCCACCATCGATCAGCAGACAGCACTGGAGCAAGCCGCACGAAAGCGCATCAAGGATTCCCACGCCCTCGACGGCGACGCCGGTCGCTTGGCCCACTTCTATCGCGGATGGGCCAGTGCCTACGATCTGGATGTCGGCCGCGACGGATACTGCGGGCCGATGATCGTGGCCGAACTGGCGGGCGCCGTGCAGACAGCCTATTTGGCCAAGGAGCGAGCAGTCGTTACAATCCTGGACGCTGGCTGCGGAACGGGCCTGCTCGGAGTCCAGCTGGAACGCCTCGGGTTCCGGTTGATCGAAGGCCTCGATCTCTCCGAGGAGATGGCCGAAAAGGCCCGGCAGACCCGCGTCTACCGCCATGTCCGGGGCGGTGTCGACCTCAACGGGCCGCTCTCCCACTACTCCAGCGCGAGCTATGATATCACGGTCTGCTGCGGCGTCTTGACGCTCGGGCATGTCCGACCGGAAGCACTGCGCGAACTGGCTCGCGTCACGCGCCCGAACGGTTTCGTTATCGCAAGCACCCGCAAGAGCTATGCCGAGACGGCATGCTTCGAAGAGGAGGTGCGGCGTCTGGAGCATGAGGGCATACTTGCGCCGACACAGCGTCTTAAGGACGGCAGATACGTTGCGGAGGAGGGCGCACACTATTGGGTTTTCCAGGTGCCCGAGCAGGCCAGTGCACCAACGGAGGACCGGTCATGACAACGTTACCGCAAAACTCGCTGACGGAAAGCTGGCTGCCGATGCAACACGACACGACAAGCAAGCCCCCTGCCTATGCCCTGCCAGGAGTTCGGGCTCTTCTACTTTGTTGAGCACGGCACCCCCAAAAGAATGCACCGCACAAGGCTATCCAACGCTTCCTGACGGTTCTTCACGCAACCAGTCCAACAACAAAATGCGCCAATCGTCGCGCCGGCTCCCGTTGCCAAACAAAGGTGTACCCATGTCCAAGGATATCGTTGCCAAACTGGACGACAAGCTGCGCGCGAAACGCGAAAGCTTCGACAAGATCCCGGTGATTGACATCGCGCCGCTTCTCAATGGCAGCAATAAGCAGGGGGTGGCCAAGGAGATACGTTGGGCATTGTCCAACACTGGGTTCATGTATGTGAAGAACCACGGGATTCCGCTGGATTTTGTGGATTCGGTGTTCGATGTGAGCCGTCGGTTCTTTGATCTGCCCATGTCGCAGAAGATGTCATTGCATGTTAGCAAATCCGATGTCGCCCTCCGCGGATACATTGAGCCGTTCGGGGAGAACACAGATCCGGGCAAGACGAGAGACCTCAAGGAGTGCTTTGACATCGGTCCTGAACGCTCCACGTTGGAAGGTCCGTTCTTTGGCCCCAACCAGTGGCCCTCAAATCTGACCGAGTTTCGGGAACTGACATACGGGTACCATCAAAAAATGGTGGAGCTCGCGAAAAAACTCTTGCAGGGCATTGCGCTCAGTCTGGACCTGTCCGAACGCTATTTCGAAAGCCGCATGCGGCAACCGATCAGCATTCAGCGCCTGCTTCATTACCCCCCGCAGAGTGGCTATATCGGAGAAGAGATTATCGGCATTGGCGCCCACACGGATTACGGCAATCTGACCATCCTGGCGCAGGACGACGTGGGTGGTCTTCAGGTCATGAACCGAGATTGCGATTGGATCGAGGGCATTCCGATCCCCGGGACATTCGTAATCAACATTGGCGATCTGATTCAGCGGCTCACCAATGATGTCTACCTGGCGAACATGCACCGCGTGGTGAATACCTCTGGACGCGAGCGATACTCAATGCCCTTCTTTATCGACGCTGATTTCAATGCGATCATCAAACCATTGCCCTCATGTGTCACAGACAGCAACCCGCTTCGCTACAAGCGGGTGACGTGCGGCGAGCACAAATTCGCGCGTTTCGCAGCAAGTTACGCTCACTTGGCCAAAGCGTGATGAGAGCGGACAGGCAGTTATTCACGTGACACTGGCAGCCGCACTTAAGGGCCAGACGGGCGGAGCTTGGCGAGGACATCACCGAGAAATGATCCCGCGCCAGTGAAAAGTGATCCAGGCCGACCGCGACAAGTTCACCTGTAGAATGCGAGGCGATCACGCAGGCCGCCTGCACCCTCCCGCGTGGCGTCGCGCGGCTTTGTCGGGCCGAACCTGTCGGCTATCCTGTTTAAGAAGTCCCAGCATTAGCCCTTGAACCGGCGGAGCGCGCTGTCACTGCAGCGGCATCGATTGAGCCTCTCCAGGCCTGGCGCAGCACGTCGACGCCTGTGCCGCGTTGCTGAAGCCGGTGCGCGCGCTGATCGAGGCGCATGTGCTTGCTGCAAAGCGTCTACATGATGACGGCACCCCGTGACGATCCTGGCGAGCGGCAAGGCCAATACCGGCCGCAGCTAGGCTTATATCCGACCTTCTCGCTACGGGGAACCGTGTCGTGGCTGCCCGCCACGCTGACCACCTCGGCAGGGAAACGACGGCGGATGTAACCTGAGCGCGGGGCTTCTTCATGCTCCTGATACAGTGGCCGGATCCCACATCGTCAATGTGACAGTCCCGCGCATGTCTCTCCACAACCCTTGGGTCTGGAGCTGGACAAGAATGTCGGAAACCCGACGAAAAGGTCGCCAGGGGCGGGCCGTCGGTCTGGGGCGTGCAGCTAAAACGGTGCGCCAATTCGGCACGCAACTTGCTTAGATCACGGCGGCGGTCGCAATCCATTAAGGACTGTGATTGTTCAAAATGGCGGCGGTCTTTTACGGGCCAGAGGACGAGCGGATACCCTGTTGTTTGGTTCGCGACTCGCGATCTGATTGGATTCTTCAATGGTCCCTCAGTATTACGATCTCCCGTCGCTGACTGCTCTCACGGCATTCGAGGCCTCAGCACGCCATCTCTCATTCAAGCTTGCGGCTTCCGAGCTGGGCGTGACATCGGGAGAAATCAGTCGGCAGATCAAAGCCATTGAGGACGACCTTGGTGTTCCGCTGTTTGTGAAGCGAGGAACCGACGTGATGCTTACCAGCGCTGGCAAAGACATCTACAGCGTGCTGGCATGCAGCCTTTCCCAAGCGTCCGATGTCGTCAGGACCATTAAACGCGATCGTTCCCGGAACGTCACGATGCCTCCAGCGATGCGTTCGCGTCGGCGTGGTTGATGCCGCGCATGCCGCGCTTTTGGCACTGCACGCCGATGTCAGAGTTGACCATGTGATGTCCAACAGTTCGCGCGACTATTGGCGCGCTGAAGTCGAATGCGCATCCTCTCGGGCTGCGGCTCATGGCCTGACTGTAAGACCGTATGACCCCCTCTGACGGTGAGGTGGCTCGCCGTGGCAAATTATAGGGAAGCATTAGTCGGAATTGATGTCGCGAAGCTAAGGAATGCCATCGAGGTTGCGGACGCCGGCCGGGAGGGGAGAGGTTCGCGTTTTCGGCGAGCTCGATTCGTCGGACATATGGCACGGCTCAAGGCGGAATCATTTCACCGTTGCTCTCCAATATCGTGCTTAGTGCGATCGAGGAGCGTTACGAGAGGTGGACAAAAGCGCCATAGCTGCTCCTTCCGGGCCGGAACCCATAGGAAACACAATACCGACCCCTGGGCGTATGCGCCGCGTTATCCAGCGTATCGCCGCCAAGTTTGATCATGTGCATTTCTGCATGGCCGGCCCGACCGGCTATGGCCTCTATCGGCTGATACGTTCGCTCGGCACGAAAGCACAGTGATTGCGCCGTCGCTGATCCCAAGAAAGCCTGGCGAGCGGGTGAAGACGAACCGCCGGGATGCTCTTTCTCTGGCCCGGCTGCTGCGCGCCGGCGAATTGACGGCGGTCTGGGTTCCCGATGAAGGTCACGAAGCCATGCGGGATCTTGTTGCGCCCGGGCAGCTGCGGTCGAGACACTCCGCGTGCGCCGGCAGCATGTGAGCGCCTTCATGCTCAAACACGGTCGACTTTAGGCGGAAGGACGATGTTCGGAGCCTTTGAGGGCTTCGACATATGAAGATTTCGGAACGCGTGGCGCAGTCGGCTGCGGTCAAGTCATGGTGGCGACAAAGCCAGTCGACTTCCGGAAAGGAGCGGAGGGGGCCTCGATGGCCAATGCGTACGGCTTGCGCCCGGTGCGTTGGGCAGCGAAGAGCACCGACATACGCATGGCGTCGCGGTAGCTGGCGATGATTGAGGGGCTTGCGTTCCTTTGCTTGGTCAGCCGATTGCGGAAGAACGAGTCCAGCAGCGGAGCGAGCGAGAGATGTACGCTGATGAGGGCGTAGCCTCCCATTGGCCAAGAGATAGCAACAACTATTAGCCTGTCCGATGAGCGAATAGTCGATGTTAGGGGTCCGGCGGTACGCCGATTCTGGTGGACATGCTCGATCATAGCCTAACCCGCAAAAAAGTTGCCTGCCGGGTGATTTTATTTCGGCTGCTCCCGCTCCTCAGCTTGCATATAACACTGACCTGTAGCCCGAATTGGAGCCAGGCAGATGTCGTTCAAAGGCGTTATTCCGCCCGTCACAACGCCCTTTCATGCGGACGGATCGATCGACCGTGACGGCTTCTGCGTCATGGTCGAGCACCTGGTCTCGACTGGCGTCCACGGTATCATTGTCGGCGGCACGACAGGCGAGTACTACGCCCAGTCACGCGACGAGCGTGTCAGCCTGCTTAAGCTTGCCAGGAACGTGGTGAAAGGGAAGATGCCCCTGATCGCCGGCGTCGGCGCCATTCGTACCGACGACTGCATCGAATACGCGCTAATTGCAAAGGACCTCAAGTACGACGGGATCCTAATCGGCTCGCCGTACTACGCTGTTCCCACGCAGCTCGAACTTGCCAATCATGCACTTGCGATCGACAAGGCCGCCAATCTCCCGGTGATGCTCTACAACTACCCCGGTCGCACCGGAACGATGATGGACCTAGAGTTCCTGGATCGCGTCGGCCGCAGCTCCAATTTCTGTGCCATCAAGGAATCCAGCGGCAGCATGAACCAGCTGCACGCTTTGGCTCGTGACTATCCTCACATTGATCTGTTTTGCGGCATGGATGATCAGGCGATCGAATTCTTCGCCTGGGGCGCAAAAGGGTGGGTCTGCGGCGCCGGCAACTGCCTGCCGGCAGAGCACCTCGCGCTGTACGAAGCGTGCGTGATCGAGAAGGACTTCACCAAGGGCCGGCAGATCATGTCGGCGCTTCTGCCCCTGATGAGGCTTCTCGAGCAGGGCGGCAAGTTCGTCCAGAGCATCAAGTTCGGGTGCGAATTGGCTGGATTGCCGGCTGGGCCCGTGCGTCGGCCGATGCGGGCACTCGACGACGAACAGAAGCGGGAACTCGAGTCGACGATCCGCACCCTTAAGGCAGTCATCGCGTCAATCACTGCAAAATCCCAGAAGAGGGCTTCCGAGAATGTCATCGCTATTAACGCGTGATGAGTACCAGAACCTGGCCGACAGCCTGCCACTGCCGACCAGCGCAGTGATTGACGGCAAGGCGCGGGCGGCACAATCTGGGGATACTTTCGAGACCATCAATCCCGCGACAGGGCAGGTCATCGCCAGGATCGCTTCCTGCGGCCAGGCCGACGTCGATCTCGCTGTCGAGAAGGCACGACTGGCATTTGAATCGGGGGTCTGGTCGCGTGCGCATCCGAGCGAGCGCAAGCGCGTTCTGCGGCGGCTCGTGAAACTGATGAAGCGAAACGCCCATGAGCTTGCAGTGCTTGAGACGCTCGAAAGCGGCAAGCCGATCTACGATGTCGAAACCATTGACATCCCCGAGGCGTTGCATTGTCTGGAATGGCACGCTGAAGCCACCGACAAGCTCTACGGTCAGACGTCGCCGTCCGGCGACGATGTGGTGTCGATGATCGTGCGCCAGCCGCTCGGCGTGGTCGCTTGCCTTCTGCCCTGGAATTTCCCGATCCTGATGTTGGCCTGGAAGATCGGGCCGGCACTTGCGACGGGCAATGCCGTCATTGTCAAGCCGGCCGAGCAGACCAATATGTCGACGTTGCGCATTGCCGAGCTGGCGCATGAGGCTGGGATACCCGCAGGCGTCCTGCAAATCCTCACCGGTCCGGGCGAAGTGACCGGCAAGGCACTCGGCGTGCATCCCGATATCGACATGGTCGCCTTCACCGGGTCAACTGACGTAGGCCGGAAATTCCTGGAATATTCCGCCAAGTCTAACCTCAAGCGTATCGTGCTCGAATGCGGCGGGAAGAACCCTTGCATCGTCCTGGACGACGCGGAGAACCTTGATGTTGTGGCGCAGCATGTCACCCAGGCCGTCTTCTGGAACATGGGCGAGAACTGCTCGTCCAATTCCCGCCTGATCGTGCACGAGAAGATCAAGGACCGCTTGGTGGAAACGGTCCTCCACAAGCTCAAGGAATGGCCTATGGGCGAGCCGTTGGATCCGGGCAATCGGCTGGGCGCCATTGTGTCGAAGGAGCAGTTCGACCGCATCATGGGCTACATCAAGAAGGGGCGGGCGGAAGGCGCCAGGATCGTCACGGGCGGCAACGCCCACAAGCATGGCAAAGGCTATTTCATCGAGCCGACCGTATTCGACGATGTCACGCCCGAAATGACGATTGCGCGAGAGGAGATTTTCGGTCCAGTGCTGTCGGTAATCAAAGTGGCCAACGCTGACGAGGCGCTCCGGGTCGCTAACGATACGCAATACGGCCTTGCAGCTTCAATCTTTACCGCCAATCTCGGCAAGGCGCATCGCATCGCTAGGGACATCCGCGCCGGGACGGTGACCATCAACTGCTACGGCGAAGGGGATGTCTCGACTCCCTTCGGCGGCTTCAAGCTTTCGGGCTTCGGGGGAAGAGACAAGTCATTGCATGCCCATGACCAATATACTGAACTGAAGACCATCTGGGCGGACATCTCCGATCCTAAAGTCTCTCGTTCGCTAGACTAGCCTGGTCGCACCGATGAGCGATTATGAGGCTGTCCGCACGCCTTCGGATACATCCATGCCCGGTTGGTACGGTATTCTGCCGCCTCCCAAGGCACCTGAGGTGCTGCGCGGCCGTCATAAGGCGGACTGGCTCATTGTAGGAGCTGGGTTTGCTGGCTTGGCGGCCGCGCGGCGCCTCTCACAACTGGTGCCGAACGAGCGCATAGTGGTGGTAGACGCTCAGCGCGTCGGCTGGGGTGCTGCCGGGCGCAACTCCGGCTTCATGATCGACCTTCCGCACGAGCTCGGTGGGGAGCATTACGGCGGAAGGCAGGACCAAGACCGCAAGCGCATCCGCATGAACCGGGCCGCGATCGAATTCTCTGCTTCGGCTGCGGACGAATACGGGTTGCAGAAATACTTCGTTCGAGCCGGCAAGTACCATGGAGCTGCAACTGGTCACGGTGTTGCGGTCCTGCGCGAATTCGAAAAGCACCTGACGGGGCTAGGCGAGCCATTCGAGCGGCTCGACGGGCCGCAGTTGAAGGAAATCACTGGAACCGATTTCTTCGTCGGCGGCACCTTCACGCCAGGAACAGTAATGGCACAGCCGGCCGGCTTTATCCGAGGGCTCGCCGAAGGCTTGTCGAGGCGTGTGCAGCTATTCGAGAATTCATCGGTGACTTCTCTGCAAACAGGCAAACTGCACACTGCCAAGACGGCTGAGGGTGAGATCACCGCGCCACGGTTGATCCTCACCGTTAACGGTCATCTCGAAAGCTTTGGCTTGTTCAAGAAACACCTGCTGCATGTGTTCACCTACGCCAGCATGACAAGGCCGCTTTCCAAGAGCGAACAGACAGCGCTGGGCGGTGACCCGTATTGGGGCTTGATCCCGGCCGATCCGATGGGATCAACCATCCGGAGGATCGGCGATCGGATCGTCGTCCGCAACACCTTCACCTATAATCCAGACATGTCCACCAGCGAGAAGCAGATCCGTCGGATCGGCGCCGTGCACGATCGATCTTTCCAGGCGCGCTTCCCGATGCTGGGTCAAGCACCGATGGAATTTCGCTGGGGAGGCCACTTGTGTCTCTCTCTCAATTCCGCGCCTGCATTCGGCGAAATTGAAGACAGAGTCTTCGTTGCCGGATGCTGCAATGGCCTGGGAACGGTGCAGGGCACCCTCTACGGGATGCTGGCTGCCGATCTTGCCGTTGGCAGCAACGAGCCAATGGTTGCAGACGCCCTGAAAGAGCCAGCCCCGATTCAGCTTTATCCAGAACCGCTGATGTTGATCGGCGCGCCGATGAAGTTGTGGGCGATGCAGAAGCGCGCCGGCAAAGAGCTCTAGCTTTCTCGTTCTTGCGCCGCCACTTCGCGGATCCAGCTACGCAGGCTCTGGGCGGCAGGGGAAAGCGTACGATTTTGATACCAGGTGAGATAGTAGCCGCCAGGGGCTGGGAGCTCGAGATCCGTCAGTCTGACGAGTTTCCCCTCGTCAATCTGCGCCTTGACAAGGCGATGCCACCCAACAGCCACCCCTTGATCGGCCTGAGCTGCCTGAAGCGCCACGAAGAACTTGCCGAAACGCCGACCGCGGGTCGGACCATGCGAGACCCCCGCGCGCCGAAGGACCTCGTCCCAGCCAGCCCAATCGGGATCCACCCAATCTACATGCAGCAGGGGAAGGTCGGCCAGCGATTCCGCCGTTGCATCGCGGTGCTTGCTTGCAAACCCAGGCCCGCATACCGGGTAGATTGTTTCATTGAAAAGGAGCTCAGCATCTTCATTCGACCACGATCCGAACCCGTAGCGGATGCGCAATTCGACCTCGGCGCGGCGGTAATCGCGGGGATTGTCCGAGATAAGGTGGTCAACCGCGATATCGGGGTACCTCGTCCAAAAATCTGGCATCCGCGGGATCAGCCACGTCGACGCGAAGGCGTCCGTGCACGCCAGCGTGACGTTCTTGGAACGGTCACCGTGTTTCACATTTCGGACGATATCTGCGGCCCGCGAAAAACCGGTAGCCAACACGCCGTAAAGGTCTTCGCCGGCGCTTGTCAGCGCCACACCGGTTCCTAATCGGGTAAACAGCGCAACCCCGAGTTCGTCCTCGATTGCCTTGATCTGCCGGCTCACGGCGCCGGGAGTGACGTTCAGTTCCGCAGCAGCCAATTTGAATGACAAATGCCGGGCAGACGCCTCGAACACAGCCAAAGCAGTCAGGGACGGAAGGTCGTAGTAGCGGCGAACCATCTCAAGCTCCAAACACTTCGATATTCGCCCGGCGCGACAGATTGGGCAAGCGAACCCCAAGATATCGCCCAAATCATTCAAAAGACGACGCGATGGCCCGCGTTGCGACGGACTATGGCCGCGATCCTCAAGCCACCTCCACAACATAGGAAACTGTAGCACCATGCTGCGCGATCTGCGACGCTGCGCAATCCCATGTCCGACGCAGCTACACCTTAGCATGTCCGGGGCGATATCTGGGCTCAGCTACTCAACAAGGGGGTGAGACTTTTGCAGGGCTGCCCCACTGGTCTTCGCCCGCCGTTGAGAGATTATGAGCCGAACTTCCCTCTCAGAGATGGCTTGAGCTATGACTGGCATTGAAAAGAAAACTGCGGTGATAACAGGCGCGGCGGGAGGTATCGGGCAAGCGATCTCCAAGCAGTTCGTCGCGAACGGCTTTCATGTGATTGCCGGCGACGCCGACCAGGCTGGCCTGGACCGGCTCGAGGCCGAACTCAACCGAATCGGACAGAATGTCTGGAGCAAGGCCGGCGACCTCAGGAACAAGGCTTATTGCGAAGATTTGATCGACTATTCCATCCAGATCACAGGCAGGCTGGACGTGCTCGTCAACAATGCCGGGATCATCACGAGGGGCAATATCCTCGAGACGACCGATGAGGATTGGAAGCGGACGTTCGATATCAACCTGACGTCGATATTCTACACTTGCCGGAGGGCTATCGGTCATATGAAGGGCCACGGCGGCGGCGCGATCGTGAACATCGCATCCTGCTGGGGACTCTATCCCGGACCCGGGCATGCCGCCTACTGCACCAGCAAGGCGGCCGTGGCGGCGTTATCGAAGTGCCTTGGCCGCGACCATGCCCGTGACGGGATACGAGTCAACGCGGTGTGTCCGAATGAGGTCAACACGCCGATGCTGCGCACCGGCTTCGCCAAGCGCGGTTTCAATCCCGACACTGCCATAGCGGAGCTCAACAAGACGGTTCCGCTCGGGCGCATTGCCGAGCCGGAAGACATCGCCGATGCGGTGTATTTCTTGAGTTCCGATGCCGCCCGCTACATCGCCGGCACAACGGTTGAAGTGAACGGCGCGAAGCCGGTCTATTGAGGACACCCTATGGCTGACAGACTTGCAGGAAGAATCGCTATCATCACTGGCGGCGGCCGTGGCATTGGCGCCGGCATCACGCGACGTTTCGTGGAGGAGGGAGCCAAGGTTGCCATTGTGCAGAGGAACCCGCCACCCGACGAGATCCTCAACGATCGCACCATTTACATGAAGGCGGACCTTGCGAACTCCGAGCACATCGCTTCGGTCGTTGAGGCCGTCGTCGAGCGACTTGGCGGTCTTGACATCCTCGTCAACAACGCCGGGATCATGTTCGAGAAGACCGTCGAAGAAATGACCGAGATGGACTGGGATCAGATGATGAAGATCAACCTGAAAGCCCCATTTCTGTTGACGAAGGCGGCAATGCCGCATCTTCGCAAGCGAGGCACTGCAAGCATCGTCAACATGGGCTCGATCGAAGGCCTGGCGTCCAATCCTGGTCACCCTGCATATTCCGCTTCGAAAGCGGGCATTCACGGCTTTACAGCAGCCGTCGCCGTGGACCATGGGCACGAGGGTATCCGATGCAATGCCATTGCGCCGGGCTGGATCAATTCTGATCTTAGTGAGATCTACATCGACAGCATGGCTGACAGTTCGCGCGTCCGCAGGGAACTGCTCGCCATGCATCCGGTTGGGCGGCTTGGTGAGCCGACTGATGTCGGAAACCTTGCCGTTTGGCTTGCCTCCGAAGAGAGCTCCTTCGTGACCGGGCAGGTCTACGTCATCGATGGCGGACGCACCAAGAAACTGCCGCTGCCGACTGCGTGAAGAGGAGAGGCCCGGTCATTGACCGGGCTTATGTTTGTCAGGCGGTCGGATCAACTTTCTCGCTAATTCGCCTGGTGATGCGATCGATCAGGATTGCCAAAACAACGACCGCAAGTCCAGCTTCGACGCCCCTCCCAACCTGGAGACGAGAGATCGACCGAATGATTTCGTCGCCCAGGCCGCCAGCGCCGATCATGGACGCGATGATGACCATCGACAATGACATCATCACGCATTGATTGACACCAGCCATAATAGAGCGGAACGCCAGCGGCAGTTTGATCAGGAACAGCACGGCCAGGCGACTTGCGCCAAAGGCCTCCCCCGCCTCGACCATTTCCGGCTCGACCATCTTGAGACCATGGGCCGTGAGCCTAATCGGCAGCGGCATGGCGAAGAAGATCGTAGCAACGATGCCCGGAACCGTTCCAACGCCGAAGAAGAACACGGCTGGAACGAGCAGCACGAACGGAGGCATCGTCTGCATGAAGTCGAGTATTGGCTCGGCCACCGCGTTCAGGCGCTTCGATTCAGCAATGAGAATACCGATTGGTATCCCGATGGCCAGGGCGACGACGGCTGCCGTAAGCACCAGGGACAGTGTCACCATCGCCGGCGCCCAGAGATTCATGACGAAGATGAAGGCCAGCCCACATCCACTGAGGATAGCCAGCGAGAGCCGCCCAAGTAGGACACCACCGACCATAACGGTCGTGATGATCAGCAAGGCCGGCGCGCTCGTCATAAGCGTGGCCAAGGGCTGTTGGATGCCCAGGATCACCGTCGAGATGGAATCGAAGACAAGTCCGAAATGCGCCGAGAGGTAGGTCGTGAAGTCGTCGATTGACGTGGCAACCGTGCCTGCAAACTCCGAAAAATCCATCGTCATGAATCCTCAGCTAGAGCCGTGTGAGGTTGAGGTTCGTTATTGTGTCGCCCGTTCTGCCGCGGCGTTTGCCCTCGTCGTGTCGGCAGCTTTCGGTTTCTCCATCTTAGGCGTCGAGCCCGATAATGAGGAATGGGCCGCGAGGGCTCTGAGAACGGACTTGGGTGTGACCGTCCCGACGGGCGTTCCGTCGTTTTGAACCACGATTAAAGCGCGCTGCTCTTTCGCCAACTCATCGAGATAGGGGGCGATCAGATCGTCGGGCGCGAGTTTTACGAAGTCTTTCGACAGATGTTTCGTCCATTCCGAGATCGGCTTGTTCGCCAGTTCCATCGGCGGACAGACGGCGTCCATAACTTGGCCGGCCGACAGCACCTTGAAGACATCGATGCCCCGCACGAAGTCCCTGACGTAGTCGCTGGCAGGGGAGAGCACAATGTCGATCGGCTGGCCTTCCTGGACGACCTCTCCCTTGAGGAGAATAGCGATGCGGTCACCGATCATTGCCGCTTCGTTCGGGTCGTGTGTCACAAAGACAATCGTCTTGTTCAGAGTGCTCTGAAGCCGAAGCAACTCCTGTTGCATCTCCTCGCGAATGAGCGGGTCGAGCGCGCTGAACGGCTCATCCATCAGCAGCACCGGCGTGTCCATCACCAGGGCACGCGCCAGGCCAACGCGCTGGCGCATGCCGCCGCTAAGGTTGGACGGCTTGCGGTTGTCCCATCCGCTGAGCCCTACGAGCTCGAGTGCCTTGCCTGCGCGCTCGCGTCGCTCCTTGCGTCCGACCCCGGCGACACGGAGCCCAAATGCAACATTGTCGATGACCGACATGTGCGGCAGGAGCGCAAAATGTTGGAACACCATTCCGATCATGCTGGAGCGGATCTGGCGGAGTTCCTTTTTGCCGGCTATCGTGACGTCCTGCCCATTGACCACGATCTGGCCGGCGGTGGGGTCGATAAGGCGGTTGATGCAGCGAAGAAGGGTCGATTTCCCGCTGCCTGAGAGACCCATTACGACGAAGATTTTTCCGGTCTCAATGGTCATGTTGATGTTGTTGAGCGCGACGAAACCGCTGCCCTTGTCCGGGCCGCAGGCGCCCGAACGCAGTCTGTCGAGTTTCACTTTGGGGTTGCCGCCATAAATCTTGTAGAGGGCCTTAATCTCGATGGCCGGCTTTCGCGTGCTCATGCAAGGCTCCCGCGCATAAACATGTGGTAACGCAGGGATCGGCGCGGACCCCCGCACTCATTGGGAGGATGCGTGCTGCGGGATCAGGCGAGCCACGGCTCGATAATGCCCTTGCCTTTCACTTCGCCGATCCACTTTGAGGCGGCGTCTTCAGGCTTCATCCCGCCGTCGATCCAGCCCATGATCTTGGCTTCTTCGTCATTCGGGATGTGGAACCTTGTCAAAAATGCCTGGGCCTTCGGGAAGTTGGATTCAAAGTCCTTCGACGTGACGTGGAAACAGTAGTAGGGCTCCGACATCATCGTCTTCTTGGGATCTTCGAGATACCTCATCCTGAATTTACTCCACATCGGGAGCGGTTCCCAAGTGGTGACCACGATTGGTTCGTTCTTAGAGTAAGCCCGCTGGAAGGCTGCTTCCATGGCAGCTTCGCTGCCCGGGACCAGGTTGAGCTTGAGACCGTAAGCCTTCACCGTTGCATCCGCGGCCTGCATGAGGCCGGAGCCGGCGTCGATGCCGATGATGCCGCTTGGGAACTTGTCGGCGTGGTCGTTGAGCTCGGCAATGCTCTCGATGTCAACATAGTCCGGAACGGCGAGGCCCTGCGTCATTGGGCCTTCCGAAACGCCGACGACTTTGATGGAACCAGCGACTTTCTTTACATAGTCCGCCTGGCCGCCGTGATAGTCGCCTTTCAGCGGGCCCATCCCCTGCATATACGAGTTCGAATAGAGGTCGGCCTTCCCGGTTTTAAGTGAGGCATAGATCACGCCCGGCTCCGCCTGCAGCGGCTGGACCTTGTAGCCGACATTGTCCTCGATGAGCTTCGCGCCGACATAGGTGATGGCCAGCGCGTCGGACCATGCCGCGAAGGCATAGACCAGCGGCCGGGAGGCGTCGGCCCTGGCGCCCGTCGTCAGGCCGCTCATGACAAGCGCGGCGGCGCCGCCGGCCTTCAGCAAGGTTCTGCGCGACGTGCTCGCGCTGAGTACATTATTGACGAGATTTGGCCTTGGCATTCAAATCCTCCTGTCGCTACCCATCTGATGCCTATGTGAGTCCGAGATTGTCGTTTTTGTTCACCTCGCCTGATCCGGGAATGGGCTGTTCTGTTCTTGCCCCGCACCAAGCAAGAAACGTGCTACCACGGAACCGCGGGAGCCAGTCGACGCAAAAAAGTCGCCTCCCGATTGACTTTATTTCGCTCGCTTGCGGCAATGCATCATCGTCTCTGCCTGTAGGGCTTGGCCGATTACGTCCAAGTTTCCGCGACATGCGTAAGGCTGAGCTGCGACGTGGAAAGCTCCGCCGCTGCTCGACTCGACCATCTCTCGAGTCCGGGTGGGCGAGCCGGCGGCGCAGCCTGCCCTTTAGTCAACACTCGCGTGAGACTTTTGCAGTAGGTCAAGGCTCAAAGCTGCGGCAATAGTTGAGTGCGGTCCAGTTTCGGTCGCGACATATTCGTCTGGAGGCCGGCATGACTGCTCAACTACAGCTCTCTCGTAGAGGCGGGCGGGAAGCGAGGCGGACGATCCGCACCGCGCCAAAGGTCGATATGTTGCCGACGCTCAAGCGCGGCCTGCCGGTGGTAGAGCCGATGGATGCCGAGCAGGTCGAACGCATTCACGAGGCTTCTCTCTCAATCCTGGAAGAAGTAGGCGTGGTGTTTCGCGATCCGATTGCGATTGAGGACTGGAAGAGAGTCGGAGCGGACGTGCGCGCCGATGACCGCGTTCATCTCGACCGCGGCCTGGTCATGGAGCTCATCAAGACCATTCCCGCCAACGTCGAATATTTCGCGCGCGATCCGGCGAAGAATGTCGAACTCGGAGGCGACAAATCAATCTTCGTGCCGATGACAGGCGCGCCGTACATGCGCGATCTCGATGATGTGAGGCGTGGCCCGACGATCGCGGACCTTGGGACCTTCCACAAGCTTGCCCACATGATGCCGGCACTACATTCGTCGGCTCACCATATCGTCGAGCCGATGGACATTGTTGTCGCGCATCGGCACCTGCACATCACCTATTCGTCAATAAAGCATTCCGACAAGATTTTCATGGGCATGACCACCTCGCCCAAGAATGCCGAGGACGTGCTCGACATGTGCGAGATTCTTTTCGGTGAAGGCTTCCTCGAGAATCATGCAGTCACCACCGGAAACTGCAATGGCAATTCGCCGCTGGTGTGGGACCAGGTCATGCTGGGCGGCATGCGTGCTTTCTGCCGGCGCAACCAGCCCGTCTTGTGCTCGCCCTTCGTTCTCGGCGGCGCGAACACGCCAGCCTCCACCGCGGCGGCAGTGGCGCAGCTCAATGCGGAAGCGCTTTCCGCACTTGCCTACACGCAGGTGGTGCGCGAGGGCTGCCCTGCTATTTATGGGCATTACCTATCGACCGTGTCGATGCAATCGGGAGCGCCGATGGCGGGAACGCCAGAGATTTCGCTCATGAATTTCATGATCGGCCAGATGGCTCGCCGTTATAACGTGCCCTGGCGCACTTCGAACTTGCTTGGCGGCGCCAAGATCTTCGATGCGCAAGCAGGCTATGAAAGTGCGATGACGATGATGGCCGTGCTGCTGTCAGGCGCAAACTACATTTGGCATTCGGCTGGCTGGAATGAAGCCGGCATGCACTGCTCGATCGCAAAATTCGTCGTCGACGCCGAAGTCTGCGCCATGGGCTATCGCATGACGCAAGGCATCCAGTGGGACGATTTCGATGAAGCCCTGGCTGCCATCCGCGATGTCGGGCCGGGCGGCCATTACTTTGGACATCCCCATACACAGGCCAACTTCGAGAAGGCCTTCTTTATTCCGAAACTCTTCGACAATAACTCAGTCGAGCAGTGGTACGCTGATGGCTCCAAGGACATCAAGCAGCGTGCCCTGGAGCATGCGCGCCGCCTTCTGGCCGAATATGAAGAACCAAAGCTCGACATCGCGAAGGACGAGGAATTGCGCGCGTATATCGATCGGCGCTCGCGGGAAATCCCCGCTGTCGACGCGCTCAACGAGGAATACTGAGCATCCTCATGCGCATTGACCAGATCAACGTCTATAACGTCCAGCTACCCGTTAAAGGTGGCACCTACCGAATGGCCAGCGACGACGTAGACGCGCTTGACAGCACTATTGTCGAGATTGGGACAGATGACGGACTGACTGGCTGGGGCGAAACCTGCCCGGTCGGGCCGGTTTATCAGCCGCATCATGCACTCGGCGCGCGCGCGGCGATTGCCGAAATCGCCCCAGGTCTTATGGGTGCCGAGATTGCCTCGATCAGGCTTCTCGCCAAACGCATGGACGAGCGCTTGAACGGGCATGGCTATGCCAAGGCAGCGTTTGACATAGCCTTCCTTGACCTTCTCGGCCAGCGGCTTGGAGTGCCGGTCTCGACGCTGCTGGGCGGTGCGCTTACCGACCGTGTTCCGGCCTACTATTCGCTCATTGTTGGCCCGCCTGACGAAACGGCCAGGATAGCCGCCGACAAGGTGAAGTCAGGTTATCCACGCCTGCAGGTCAAAATCTCGGGGCGAAATCTCGAAGAGGATGTGGCCGTCGTTCACAAGGTCTGGGAGGCGGTCGGCTACAAAGCTCGTATCGCAGTGGATGGCAACAGGGGCCTCACTGTCGCTGCCGCCATTCATCTTGACCGGCTTTGCCAGGCGATCCCATTCGTTTTCGAACAACCCTGCAACACTATGGATGAGATCGCCACCCTGAAGGGCAGGGTGACGCATCCGGTATATTTGGACGAGAACACCGAAGATCAGAACGCGGTACTCAGGGCGATCTCCCTCGGCATCGCGGATGGCTTCGGCTTCAAGGTCACGCGTCTCGGCGGCCTCACCAAAATGGCGACAATCCGCGACGTTTGCGCCATCCGCTCGCTACCTCACAGCTGTGATGACGCATGGGGTGGCGACATAATCGCGGCGGCTTGCGTACACTTAGCTTCCACTGTGGAGCCGCGCCGTTTTGAGGGCGCCTGGATCGCGCAGGAATATATCGAAGGACATTTCGACGCGAAGAATCCGATTGTCATCGAAAATGGTCACATCGCGGTGCCGCAGCTGCCTGGCCTCGGCGTCAAACCGGAACCCGGCATGTTCGGTCAGCCAGTAGCCTCGTACGCATCCTAGTGAACGCACCCGCCAACATCAGCGCAATTACGTCGTTGGCCACGCCGAAAATTTTGGCGGCGGCCGATCGACCGTTTGACCTGGTGGTTCTTTTGTTACCCGGGTTCTCGCACCTGGCGCTTCACGCATATATCGAACCCTTTCGCATCGCCAACACGGTATCGAGGCTGCCGCTGTTCCGGTGGCGAATCGCGGGGCTTGACGCTCGGCCAATCGAGGGCGCCAACGGCCTTTCGGTTGCTGTCGATGTCGGGATAGACGAGTTGGCTTTCGGCTCGGACGATCGCAGACCGAACCAGCTCGCAATCGTGACGGGCGAACCGGTAGAACAGCAACTGACGCCTGAGCTCAACGGATTTCTGCGAACGATGGCGCGTCGCGCGGTGCCGATATCTGCGGTTGGGACAGCGACATGGCTGCTCGCTCGGACGGGCCTTCTGGCAGGTACACGCTGCACGATACACTGGTCGCGGCTCGCTGCTTTTGCCGAAGTGTTCAACCAACCCCGCATAAGCGATTCTTTGTTTGTCAAGGACGGCCAGTATTCAACCTGCGCAGGAGAACTGGCAGCCTTCGACCTGGCGGTGGATCTGATCGGCAGCCATGCCGGCGGGTATATTGCACAGGAGGTCTGCCGCCACGCGACTGTCCAAGGTCAGCGCTCAGGATCAAACCGCCAGACTGGGCCGTCAGGTCTGGCCTTTGCCGGTGTGAGCGATAAGCTCTTGATGGCAATGCGGATCATGGAAGAAAATGTGGAGTTCCCGCTGACAATGGAAGAGGTTGCGCAACGGGCCGGAGTATCGCGGCGCCAGCTGGAACGCTTGTTCGCTTCCCATGTCCGACTTCCGCCGGTGCGCCACTATCTCCGGATCCGCACAGACCATGCGAAGCGCCTGATCGAAGGCACGCGGATGCCCATCATCGACATTGCCATGGCCTGCGGGTTTACGTCTGCTTCGCATTTCGCGAAGTGCTTCAGAGCCTTCAATGGAATGTCGCCGCAGCAGTGTCGAGCGATAGTGCCGGCCTGGGTTGGGTCCGGCTTAAGATGACGCTTGGTATTGAATTTAGCGGAGAATAGCGGCGCCCCTATCCATGCCAATGTTTGGAGTCGATCTGCCCACCAAGAATCGGAAAGCGGCGCAACGGTACGTCCGGATCATAGCGCTCAAAGCGGCGAGATGGGCTTATCCGTTGTTCTCTTCCGTGTCGACAGCGCCAACCATTGGATTGATGACGGCTTTGATGCCGCCCCGACCGTGGTGGCGCAGGATGACTTCTCACGACTGCATGATGCGGGGGCGGCGATGATTTCATTTCACAAGAAGATCTCTCCGATTGCGTTATTGCGTTCGGAAGATGCTGTAGCTTCTCCGTGATGGCCGTTCGAACAGTCCAGCGCAGCTGCGATTGGTGACGACTATGCGAAGATCACGCAGCGCCTTGTGGCATTCTAAAGCGGCCAGCTCTGCTTGCTAAGACCGGCCGCAGTTATGCGGCCCCGGCTTATGGCGGAGTCTCCAGGTCAGAACGGCGCGCAGCAGACGGACAAAGCGATCGAGCTAGGACAATGACGAAGAACATGCCGCCTCTCTTCGAGACATTTCTGGAAAACATGTCGGAGAGTGTCGATGAAACAGATTTCCGGGATGCCATGGCTGGGGCGGCCGCAGCACTTGACCTACTCACCTTTGCCTATCTGTCTTTGCCATTGCAGTCTTGTGGCGAGCCCAAGCTGATCTCAAATTATCCACCTCCCTGGACCGCGCACTATCTGCAAAACCAGTATCAGAAAGTCGATCCCGTCATTATGCGTGCGCGGTGTGGCGGCTCCCCGTTTCAATGGCCGGGGTCGGATTTGGGTTGCGTTGAGATGTCGCCGGCTCAAAAGAAGCTATTCGATGAGGCGGCCCAGTTCAGCATCCGGTGCGGTTTGACGATCCCGATTATCGATCGCAGAGGCTGTGTTGCAGCTATGACCTTTGCCGCTGATAAGCCCAATTCCGCCTCCCTGCGCGTTGCTGGGCGATACGAACAGGCGCTCCAACTCATGGCGACATGTTTTCACATTTATGCTCGTCGAAAGCTATCCGGCAATCGAACAGTGGACGGCGTTTCGTTGACACCTCGTGAATATGAATGCCTTCAATGGGCCGCGCGCGGCAAGTCCTCTTGGGCTGTCGGCTGCATCTTGGGCATCAAGCCGCGTACCGTCGATTTCCACCTCGACAATGCGAAGAAGAAGCTCGGCGTGCACACCAAGGATCAGGCCGTAGCCCTGCTGGCCTCCTCCCGATCTTCAATTCTCTGAGAAGCTGAATTCGTCTTTGGTTCTGTTGAGCATGAGCACAGGCTGTTTTCGGCTGGCCATTCGGCTCCAATGCAAGGTCATTCCTTCCTCTAGACGCATCATGATGCAACTTATTACAGCTGGTTGGTACGGTGACTTGGCAACGAATTACATGCACCCTCTACGATACCGCGTTTTAAAGGGGAGGCCCTACGGATGTGCGGACGAATGTCAGGCGGGCCGACCATGTTTCGCGATACTGTTTGTGCTGTTGACGGAAAGACGGCGCCCAAGGAACCGAGCGTCTGGGAAAGCACCGCCGTGCGCTCGATGTTACGTCATCCACCCCCGAAGCGGGCGGGTGGCGTTCTGTTGGTGTTACGAGCTCTTCACAGATATGATCGAGTTCGGCCCGTCGCGCTGTGCCGGCCGAATTGTCACCGTCACCCATGTGCATGGAGCGCATGCTTCGCCGCGCCGGCCGCGCCGATCGGAGAACCCACACAAAAACCCGCGGCGTGGCCGCATATCAACGGCTCCAACGAGACGGTGAATGCCGTTCGGCTAAATGGCGGGGTTCATGAGCCGGCGCTGTGATGACGGGCCGTCGTGATCCTAGCGTGCCTGGGCCATGGACTGGGCAGAAGGCAGCGCCGCCGGCCGGCCGGACCGGTGGAAGACTATCACATCATCGTCGCGTCGCGCGTCGACCTGGCGCGTTGAGGCGATTCTGTCTCGGACTCTCTCAGGCGCGTGGGCCGTATTCTGGTGTCCAGGCCCTGACCGACATCTCCAATCCCCGGGTTCGAGGAGTGGTACTCAATCCGTACGTCGCCATATGGACACTATCGATCTGCCCGCCTGGCAGTTGAGACACCGGCTGTGTGCCTTTAGGTGTATATCATCTGTTTAGCTACGCCCGGATGACTGCGAGATCCTTGTGTCCACCGCAAGCGCGTGGCCGTCGCCTCTGCCTCGTCCTCCAGGCGCTCGGCGGTTCGCCTGCCGGGGGTGGAACGGGAAATGCCGAAACCCTGATCGGCGAGCCACGGGTTCAGGCGGGCCGGTGAGAATCCTGCCGATCATCTGCGTGGAGGCGTTCGCCGCGCCATCCAGGACAACACGCGCTCATNACGCGCTCATAGAGACGAGTACAGGGATTTCCTGCTGAGGCGAAATGGAGCGCACGGTGTAATTGTTCAGCCGGCGAACAATTTCTTGTAGCCAGTAGTGACCATCCAGTTCGCACGGTCGAGATGACTACGAAGAGTCTTCCTGGCGCGCTCCGGTTCGCGTGCTGGATCGATGCCGAGGATGACGTGGGCCATCTCTTCTTCGCTCGCATCATCGGCGGAGGCGTCTAGGAGCCGCATATAAGTCGTGAAATGCGCTTTATCGTAGGCCGTGAGGCTGTCCGACCAGTGCACTTCGTCAGCAATTGGCGTGTTCGACTTAGGCTGTAACATCGCTGGTTATACCTCCGGAAAACGGCCTCCGCGAAGCCCTCCGCCAGCGGATTTAGAAGCTCGATGTGGATTACATATTATAGTTGATAAACTCAAGCTGCGTAATCCGCTGGCTGTCGTGCATGGATATGCGCAGGTTGGTCGGACGTAATGTGCAGAGGATCAGGCTAAGGAAGCGTCTGACGCAGGAGCAGCTTGCCGAGATTTCCGGGTTCAGCCAGCAGTACATCAGCGGCTTGGAGAAAGGCCGAAGAAATCCGACGATCATAACGATCTATGAACTGGCATTGGCCCTCGGCGTCAGCCACACGGATCTGGTTAGGCCCGACAAACAGGCCTGACGCACCCGACTTCCAAGTAATTGCTACGGCACCGCGCGCCTGACGGCGCGCGGGGATGTTCGTCAACCGCGCCCCGCCTTCTTCGAGAGGCTTAAGTGATCTCACCCCGTTCGGCATCGCGCCCCTGGCGCGGGGCAGCCTGTCGGCTGCTACTGGCAAGTACCTGTCGGGTGCAGCCGGAACGCCCACTCAACAACGGCTTCTTCAAGTAACCCAACAATCGGCTGCTATGCGTTGGATGGCCATTGCATAAAGTTCATCAGAACGTTCCTCCGATTCGGACACGTCCCCCAAAGTTACAAGGCCCACCCCCTAATGATCCGGTCACTGGCCCGTGCAGCGCCGGCGTGGAAAAGGGCGCCCGAGGCGCCCTTCATTTTAGATAGGCTGTCAGCAGCCCGCCTTCGCGTTGCGCATCAGAAGCGGTAGGTGACACCTGCGCCTATCAACCAGGGATCGAGCTTCGCCTTTCCAGTCAGCTTCGCGCCGTCGACCGTTACGTCGAAGCCTGGCTTGAGGAACAGCTTCTTCACGTCGAAGTTAACACCCCAGTGCTGATCCACCATGTAGTCGAATCCGACCTGCAGCGCCGTGCCGAACGTATTCTTAACCTTGAGAGCATCGGCGCTGCCGGCACCCTGGTTATAGAAGATCGTGTAGTTCACGCCGGCGCCTACATAGGGCTTGAACGCGCCGAAATCGGTAAAATGATACTGCAATGTGAGCGTGGGCGGCAGCAGCCAAACCTTGCCGATATTGCCCAGCGCGCCGATCGCTCCTTGGCCCTCGATGTTGGCGTAGGTGGTGCCGAGGATAAGCTCGGCGGCGATGTTGCCCGTGAAGAAATAGGAGATATCGAGTTCCGGCGTCACAGTGTCCGAATAGGAGAGACCGGAGCCGGGCACTGCATTGACGTATCCCGAATCCTCAGTGACGACCCCCAACGCACGCAGGCGGATCTGCCAAGGGCTTGGCCGTTCCGGGACCGAGGCTCCTGCCTGCGGGACGCTCGGGGCTTGCACAAGGTCGGCCGCAACGGCTTGCTGTCCCACCACCATGAGGACGACGGCCGCTGTTGCTCCCCGCGCCACGCCCGTTTGCTTTCTCGCCATGATATCTCTCCTTGCTCTTCAGAAATGGTCGATTGCAGTATGAAAACCCTGTTGGAATTGCTTGATATTAACGGAGCAACTGCGTGACTGTGCACACATATTTGCACCGTGCTCGTGATCAGCAATCTGTACTCACTATTGAAATGTTGCTCGTGTTGGCACCGGTCACCTATCGACCGATATCGGTTTGCCAGCCGATCGAACTGCGAAGGAATTGTACCCAGGGCAATGAACGCGGTCCGCTCCCGGTTGTCCTTGCCGTAGCCATGCCCGCCCGCGCGGCCGGATAGCCGAGAGCTTCGCGGCCATCTTACGCGCGTGGCCCGGATGGACGCGGTCGTCCCGCTTCGTGGTGGCGAGCAGGATAGGCGGATAGGGCTGTCCCGGCGCCGCGGCGTGATAGGCGGAGATTTCTTTCAGGAAAGTCCAATCGTCCGGCTTGTCAGGATCGCCATATTTCCAGCTCACACCCGCCAAAAGCTTGGTGTAGCGATGCATGTCGGTAAGTGGGATTGTGCCAAACAGTGCGCCGAAACGATCAGGATAGCGTGTCAGCATATTGGCGATTAGGAGGCCGCCATTTGAGGCGCCCTCGGCGGCAATCCGCCTCGGCCGCGTAATGCCCCTTCGCACCAGGTCGGTGGCAACAGCGGCGAAATCGTCATGGGCGAGGCGTTTGCCCTGTCTGCGCCCGGCGTCGTGCCAACGGCTGCCGAACTCGCCACCGCCCCGGATGTTGGCGACCACGCACGTGCCGCCGCGTTCTAACCACAGCTTGCCGATCGAGGAGTTGTAGTAGGGCAGGACCGATACGCCGAACCCACCGTAGGCGGTGAGATCAACCGGGGCATCTCCGTTCCCGCTCGCCGGGCCGACCTGCGTATAGGGGATCATCTCCCCATCGGTCGAGACTGCCTCGTGGCGCGTGACCACCAGTCCGGATGCGTCGAAATGCTCCGGGCTGCGCCTCAGGATCACTGGGGCGCTGAGAGGTGGCGCGGTATTGAGGTCGATCAGAAAAGGCTGCGGCGGCGTGATCGGGTCTTGAGCCGAAACGAGGACCTCTCCATTGGTCTGGTGACGTTCCGCATCGAATGACCAGAGGTGAACAGTCCCTTCGGCGGGCACGGTGTCCAGGGCTCGGCGCGTCCATTCCTGGCGGCTGGGGGTGAACATCTCGAAATGCGGAACGAGGTTGACGAGGTAGGAGATGATGAGCTTCCCGTCATTCCAGAAGAATGACTGCAAGGAGCGCCTGTCGCCTGATTCAAAGAGGGCTGCAAGACTGTGCTCGCCGGCGATGAACGAGGAAAGCGAGATGCCGATCAGCGCGTCGGCGGCATGGGTCGCCCCTCCCACCGTCCACGGCTTGCGCGGCCTTACCCCCAGCCAGTCGCCGAATCCATTCCAGCGGGCGTCCCGTGGAAGGTCGATCTGTATCTTCGGCCCGCTCCTGTCGCCGATATGACCTATCATTTCGAAGAAGGCCGGCGTCTCGATGAACCAAAGGCGCTCGCTCCCGGCAGTACGGTCCAAATGACCAGATACGCCGAGGGATTCGGAATCGGCCTCGAAGATTACCGCTGAGGTGAGCGGATCCGCGCCACGCTTCCACAGCCGCACGGTGCGCGCGTAGCCGGAGCGGGTGGCCTTGCCATCACCAAACGCGCTAGAAAGCAGAAGCGTGTCAGGGTCGAGCCAATTAACCCCGCCCTTGGCATCCGCGAGGTTGAAACCGTCGGCGACGAAGCTAAGAGACTTCAGATCGAATTCGCGATGCACGACCGCATCGCTTCCGCCGCGCGACAGGCGCAGAACGGCTCTTTCCCATCTCTCCGGCTCGATCGACGCGCCGCCCCAGATCCAGTCCTCTCCGTCGCTAACGGCGACGGCGTCCAGATCGAGCAGTGCCTCCCATTGGGGATCCGCCTTCATGTAGGCGGCAAGGGTGCTCCGGCGCCACAGTCCGCGCCGGTTGCGGGCATCTTGCCAGAAATTGTAGAGGTAATGACCGTGGCGCTTGATCTGGGGAGTTTTGTCCGGACGGTCGAACATCGCTGTGAGAGCCGCGCGGTCGCGCTCGAATTGCGTTCCATCGAAGTGCCCCAGTGTCCTGGCCGACTGGCTGGCGGTCCAGTCAAGTGCCCGTTCGCCTTCTATATCTTCAAGCCAAAGATAGGGATCATCGTCGGGAGCATTCAGAGTTGGACGGAAATCGAACGCGGTCATGTCCGTACAACCTGAAGAATGACAGCGCAAAGGCCTCCTTCCGCTCGGGAAAGCTGAGTGTTCGCGGCGGCGACCGCATGCTCGGCGAGCGTGATCATGGGATGAGGTCTTCTCAGTTGGTGCGGCGCGGCAGTGCGTTTGCGCATAGGACTTGCATGTGTCGTGCCAACCAGGAAAATCTTTTCAGAACAATACGATCACTTTGATAGCGCTGTGTCTTATGTCCGACATCGTCGTAGCTCCGACAATGACTGCGACGGTAGGCGCCTGATCGATCTAGTGTAAGCGCGGAGCCAATCCCATCTGGCGCGGCATCAGATGATGGGTGAGAGATGATGACACTGAAGGAGCGAGGAGCTTGCGGTGTCAATTTCTATGTCTGCGCCTATGTCTGATGATAAAAGTTTCCATCTTCTTGAAGCGGTTCCGAACCGGAGGCAAGCCCGCAGCGTCTGCGGCGCTGGTCGGCGCAAGCGAAGGCACGGCTCTGATCGAGGCGACGCTGAAGCCGGGCGCGAATGTGTCGGCGATCGCGCGAGAGGCTGGAGTGGCGACCTCGCAGCTGTTCGGCTGGCGGCGCAAGGCGATCAAGAGCGGTGCGGTGACGCCGCAGCGGGATGCGGATCGAATGGCTTTGTCGAGGTCACCCAAGCGGCGTCTTCAACGGTGGAGATCTGTTTGGGTGATGTGGTCATTCGGGCTGGCGCCGATGTCGGCCAGGATCATTTGGCCAGGATTATTCGCGCGGTCCGCCAGGCATGATCCCGTCCGGCGTGAAGGTGTTGGTCGCCAGCCATCCGGTCGATTTTAGAAAAGGCCCCGACGGCCTTCTGGCACTGGTGCGCGATGCCAGCTCGGACCCGTTCAACGGCGCGCTTTACGTCTACCGCGCCAAAAGAGCTGACAGGGTAAAGATCGTTTGGTGGGACGGGTCTGGGGTTTGCCTTTACCTCGTCATTGAGGGCAACGACATGATCCCGGCGACCGTGCGTTCGGCACTGTTGCCTTTGGTGCGCCAACTGAGCGGACTTGATGCCGAGATCAGGCAGAGCGATCAGGCTATTCTGGCCCTCGCCAAGACTGATGAAATGGCACGCCGTCTGATGACCGTTCCCGGCATCGGCCCCATTACTGCTTCCGCGCTTGCGGCGAGCATCCAGGATATCTCCACCTTCTCGGGCCCGCGCGAATTCGCCGCCTTCTTAGGGCTCACGCCACGGCAAAACTCCTCCGGCGGAAAGGAACGGCTGGGACGCGTCTCCAAGATGGGTAACCGATATTTGCGCAAGCTGCTCGTAGTCGGCGCTCATGCCGTTCTGTTCCATCGCAAGCGTTCCGGCGGTGCGTTGAGAAACTGGGCGGATCGCCTGATGGAGACCAAGCCCTCCATGCTTGTCGCCGTGGCGACCGCCAACAAGCTCGCCCGTATCGTCTTCGCACTTATGCGCGACGCAACACACTATGCCGGCACACCGGCGTACCAATAGCATCGGCAAAGGCCGCGAACCGGAATCGAGGGTGACAATGACGTGATGGGAACAGACGAGGACAGATCCTGAAAGCCTGCAGCATAGTCGGAGCTTCGAGCTCGCTCTCTTGATCAGGCCAGGGATCAGCGGATACCATCAGGGCCAGCAGTCACAAGACCGCAGCAACAGGCCGGAGACATGACCGCACCCGCGACCATCCCATCGCTGAAAACAAACCCCTGATCAGCGGGCCGTCCAGACATGACTATTTTGTATTGCTCGACGGACTGCCTCTGTCGTCGTGGCGCTGCCGTGTAGAACCTGGCCCATAGTGCCTCCTTCCATTCGGAAGAAAATAATGCACCATCAAAGCTCGGAACCAAACACCTAGAATGCCATTCAGCTTTTTTTATTTCATTGTAGACACTCCAGCTGAAATGACGCCCTTGACCCTGCCGCTCTGAGCGCAGCACCCGTGGCAGGCGGCGCTTCCATCGTTCACTTCGCGGCAAAGGCCGATGGCGCCCCAGGAAGTGATGAGGGCAGCGCAACCAAAAACGTTTGCCTCGCGGCTTCGGTCCTGCCCTTGACTAGTTGGCGGCGATGTACAGGGATTTCCCGAGAGCCTACGTCGACCGTGCAAAGGCCTGCAACTGCTGAGTGAGAGGAGGGACGCTTGGACGAACACGATCCGAAGGAAGAGCTGATCGAGACGATTTTTCGCAACGGCACAATCACCGTCGTCGGCATTCTGCTTGCCTTTTCGCTCGGCTTCGTCACGCATTGGGCGGCGAACCCCATGCCATGGCGGCTCTACGACCTGTTCGCCGTTGTGCCGATCCTGGTCGGCATCACGTTGCAGTTGCGGGCGCTGTCCCTGCTACTCGACATGAGTTCGTTGCGCCGACCCATCTACGAACGCGCCAACCGCATCTTCATGGCCGGCCTTATCCTGACCGCGTGCGGCGTCGGGCTGGCCATCCTGCTCGATGTCTTCGCAATGTCGATGAAGGGCACGCTGCCCGGCGCTTGACGGCCTGTCCCTGCGCTTTTGAGCTGCCGCAATCGGCCGACGCGACGCGTCAGATCCGAGGGTTCCTAGTGCTTTCCCCCAAGCAGCGTCAGCCTTCTTCCCGAAGAACGCTTTCTCTAGATTGCATTAGCGGATGTTTAGAGCGTGGGCTTGCCGGAAATTACGTCTCGGTGGCATAACCCGCGTAGCTTTTAGGGTGTTGCCAGGAAGACCGATTCGCGGGCGTGGATGGATAAATGCATTGCGTCAGGAAGAGGCTCGGCAGGTTGCGTGCGCGCATTGCCGAACTGGAGCGCGATCTCGTGGCGATTACACCTCAGGGGCGCCATCGGCGTTTCGAAGCCGGACATGAACTTCGCAATGCGAAGTGCCGCCTGAAGCGTCTTGAGGAATGCACCGCTGAAATACCGGAGAAATGTGGCCGTTAGCGCAAGCTTCGCCGCTCTCAATCTTTGCCACGCGGTCGGCTGGTCGGCGGGCAACAGTTGCCGATCGTGCGGGTACTCTGTCCGGCAGAGACGCAAGGTCCTGCACTGTCCGTTCAGGAAGACTTCGTGCTGGTCTCCACAAGAGAAGTATTCTGGTGCAGAAGGTGCCCGATTAGCTATCGGAAAAAGGCGACATCGACGTGCAAATCGGGCGCCGCAGTGAGGTGTCCCCCCCAATGTCGGATTTTCGACAGGATCGTAAATCCGCCAACCCATTGTTTAATAAAATTTCCTTCTCTGGCACGGCCCATGCATGGGACTCTGCGAACGCATCAGCGAGACCTCGTCCATGATCATGCGCACCGAAAATGCCGTCGCCGCAGTGAAAACCGCGCACTCGCCTGCCATCAAGCCGCCGAAAGGCCGGCGCGTCATGGTCGAGGCGGGCGATTGCGCCGGCTTCAAACACCTTAGTGGGCCTGGAAAGCTCCTCGCGTGACGGCGAGGGGGCATCCAGACGGGCGGAAAGGACAAACGTCGTTGCCCCACGTCGCCGGGCATCACCCGTCGATTGTCACCGCGCTGGAATGCTCGGGTCTACATGCGAAGACCCGAACGCGCAGGACAAATTCTCGCAAGCCCGGTCGGGACTGGGGCTCGAAGTCCGTGAGGGGAGGATAATGGCTATGGCCGATATTCGCCGCGAACAAGCCGCCTAGTGGGAAGACGCTATAGGAGGAACCAGGTGGAGTTATCTTGCGTTGGGATCGGTGCTGGCCCGTCCAATTTGAGCCTTGCGTGTCAGATACACGAGCAAGTTGGGAAAGGGGCAGTGTTCCTGGATCGGCAGGTCGACTTCCGCTGGCATCCAGGCATCGCATTCGATTCCTCGGAGCTCCAGGTCAGCCACTTCAAGGACCTGGTCACTCTGGTGAATCCGCGATCAGCCTACACTTTCGTAAACTTCCTGCACGAGAACGGGCGTCTGTATCACTTCCTGAACGCACAGTTCGAAGCCGTGCTCAGAGTGGAGTTCGAACAATACCTGAACTGGGTCTTCCACAGGAACCCACTTGTGCGTGGCGGCGAGACAGTGCGCGAAATCCGCTTTGACGGCGAGTTTCAGGTGCGGACGGATAAGGCGGTTCTCGGCGCCAGAAACGTTGTGGTCGGCATTGGCAAGCAGGCGCAAATTCCGCCTCAATTTCAGGGCTGGATTGGACGCAACCTGTTCCACTCATCTGTTTTACTGCACATCCACCCTGAGGTGCGGAGAAAGCATGTCTGCGTGGTCGGCGGAGGCCAGTCGGGAGCCGAGGTGATGTTGCACCTTGTCGGCCTGCCGAACGAACGGCGGCCTGCCTCGATCACTTGGGTCTCGCAGCGCGAAAACTATCTGCCTCTGGACAACAGCCCGTTCACAAACGAGTTGTTCATGCCCTGCTTTTCGGATCGCTTCGCGGCGATGAGCGAGTCGCAGCGTAAGCTGCTCCTGCGGCGTTTCGTGCTTGCTTCGGACGGCATTTCGGAAAGCACGTTGCGCGCGATCTATCAGGCGCTGTACCGCCATGCATTTTTCGAGCCATACCGATGCGACATCACACTGCGGCCGGGCTGCACCGTCTCGCACTGCATCAACGCCGGACCGGGTCACAGGCTGACCCTGCAGCATGGCATGGACGAGGTCGAAGAAGTCACGGCTGACATCGTCATCCTGGCCACCGGTTACGAGAACGCGGTCCCAAGCTTGTTGGAACCGATCATGGGCCGCTTGGAGCAGATCGACAATGAATTAGCTATTCGCGAGGATTTTTCGGTGAGCTGGGACGGACCGTGTGACAGACGCATCTTCGTACAAAATGCGAGCCTCGGGCAGCGCGGCCTGGCCGATCCGAACCTAAGCTTGCTGGCCTGGCGCGCGCGTCGCATCCTCGATAGCCTACTTGGGCGCGCGCCATGCGCGAACCCCGAGCATCCTGGCTTCATCACTCATACCTCGATCGAGAGCTGGCCCGACCACGCAGCCGAAGAAATGGGCAGTGGAATATGACTCGTATGCTTTTGATCATCGGCGGTGGCATCCTAGGAATGATGCCCGCCTGCGCTGCGGCGAACCCCGGAGGCTTCTCCGATATCATCGTGACCGACCAAGCCCTTGGACCAAGCGGCGCATCGCATCACTCTGGGGGCGTGCATTTCCCCTACGGTTGCCAAGGCCGTACCAAGTCGCTCACTCGAAAGACCGCCGTGGTCTTGGCGGCCATGGCTGGGTCGGCAGGTAGCGGATGGTGCCGGCCTTTGGCGATGCGTGTCGTGGTTGAACCGGGTGAAGCGATTGATCCGGCCCAGTTTGCGGAACCCCTAGACCCGGCTGAGCCTGACATAGGCAGTCTCGCGCCGAGCTTCTGCGGACAATATCCGCCGGAGCGGAACGCACTTAGCATCGCCTCCCTCATCACGTGACTCCGTCTCTGTGGACCCGCAACTTGATCAGCGCCCGACCGCCCTAATTGGCATGTCCAACCAAACCAGTGTTTCCAACAGGAGGCTTTTCGCATGTTGACTGATGCACAAAGAGAAAAGTGGCAGAAGGACGGATACGTCAGGCTCGAAAGGTTTTTCGATCCAGCGGCTCAGGAAGATATCTCTACCTTTGTCGAAGATATGTCACGCTGGGCCGTCAGCGATGATAAATGGCTCATGTGGTTCGAGAAGACGACGGACAATCGAAAGATCACCTCCAAGATGGAGAATTTTCTCGACTTCCATGATCCATCGCATCGTTTGCTCTTAGAAGATCAGCGCATAAAGTCAGCGGTCGAGGAGTTGCTTGGCGAAGATTCGCGCAGGCTCAAGGAGTTGCTGATTTTCCACTACCCCGACAGCGGCGGCTATCTCCCGCATCAGGACATTTATCACATTCCACACAAACTCCCGGATCGGATGGTCCATGCGGTGGTTGCCATAGGCATCGACGACTCCGACGAGGAAAACGGCGGGCTTTTCTTCAGCCCCGGCAACCACGAAAAGGGGGTGTTTCCTATGGATGCCGGTGGGGTGATCTATCCTCAAGTTGCCGAAAAGTTCTCCTGGGAACCCATAGTATGGAAGGCTGGCGACATCTTCATCTTCGACGATTACGCACCGCACTACTCACGACCGAACAAAAGCAATCGTTCTCGGCGGACGCTCTACTTCGTGTTCCAGCGTGCTTCAACCGGCGGGTCGACCCGCGCTGAATATAACGTGCTTAAGCGCGCCCTTAACCCGCCCGAGGGCAAAGTGGCCGATCTCGACAATCTCAAGCCCCCAAATGGCATCTTCTATCGCGATTGAGCTCACGCAGGCCAGGCGGAGGCGTGCACACGACTGATCGACCGCTCAAAAATGCGCGGACGGTATGGCCGTCTGATTTGCGGGCTCGCGGAGAATCGACCGCAGCCCGTTAAGGCGCTTCGGCACGTGTATTAGAGGTGCCGCAGGGCGATCCTCTGTGGCGCTGCAACCCGACTGGTGCCCACCTGGTCGCCTCGCCTGGCGGCCCAGAGCTGCACTATCCCGGACGGGGCTGCCAACGGGCCGGGCTTGTTTCTGTCCACGAAATGCACGGGCGGCTGTTGCATTGGCAGCCGAAGGTGCCACTGTTACAGCTAGGGTTCCTTATCATGCGCAAATACAAGTTTTCTCGAACGGAGCTGTCGCGGGCGTTCGGTATCGACATGGCCACGCTTGGAACGGGAAGCGCTCGCACGGGGTTTTCATTCGGAAAGGTTGGACCCGGCGTCACATCCGAGCCCCATCGGCACGACGAAATCGAGGCGTTCGTGATCCTGTCAGGATCGGGCAATGTCACCACCGACCGGGGGGAAATCTCGGTCGAGGCGGGCGATGTCGTTCTGTTCCATCCTTTTGAAGCGCATGTGCTGCGCAATGACGGAAACAAAGACCTAGATTTCGTCGCTGTCTACTGGCGAGACGGCGAGGCCGCCCTTGATGCCGCTGCAAAGACCACGACCCCACGCGGCCCAATCTTCGTCTTCTCCACGCCGCCAACGCCAAATGGCGATCTGCATCTGGGGCATCTTTCTGGCCCCTATTTCGGCGCTGACGTCTATACTCGTTTCCTGCGCATGAAAGGAGTCGAGGCCTATCACCTGACCGGAAGTGACGATTACCAGAGCTACGTCGCGACACGCGCCGATGCCGATCAATCGACTCCTGCAAACGTGGCGCGCTACTACGCCGACGAGATACGCGCCACGCTTGCACTTCTCGATTGTGAGCTCCACAGCTTCCAAGCCACAATGGGCGATGACGGCTACGGCGAGTTCCAAACCGCGTGTTTCCGGAGTCTTCTGAGCAGCGCGGCGGTAGATTTGCGCCAGAGCCCTGCGCTTTTTGATGCCGTGACAGGCCATTATCTTTACGAGCCGGATGTTGGCGGCCTCTGCCCCGATTGCGGCGGCTCCGCCGCTGGCAACATCTGCGAGGAATGCGGTGCCCCAAACCTTTGCCACGACTTAGGTGCGCCGCGGTCACGGAAGTCTGCCGAGGCGCCGGTGGTCGGCTCCCTCCGCCGTCCGGAACTTGCCATGGACCAATGCTACGACAATATCGACCGGCATCTAAGGGCGTCGGGCGTCCCGCTACGGATCTTGGATCTCTTCGCGCGTCTGCGCCAACGCGGCGACTTCTCAGTGCCCATTACCCACCCCTCGGACTGGGGCCTGCCGGCCGAGGGGTTCCCGGGGCAAGTGATCTGGGTGTGGCCGGAGATGGCATTCGGTTTTCTGTACAAAATCCAGGCGCTCGGCCGCTCGATGGGTCGCGACTGGAAGGCGAAGATGCCCGGCAACGACTGGCAGATTGTCCATTTCTTCGGCTTCGACAATTCGTTCTACCACGCGCTACTCTACCCCGCTCTTTACGCCGAGGTCTTCTCCCACTGGACGCCACGCATCCGCTATCACGTCAACGAGTTCTACCTGCTCGACGGCAAGAAATTCTCAACCAGTTGCCGCCATGCGGTCTGGGGCAAGGAGGTTCTGAGCCCAAAGACCGTCGACGTCGTGCGCCTTCATTTGGGCCTGACACGCCCGGAAGGTGAGCGGACGGATTTCACGCTGGACGCGCTGCGCCGCACCGAGAACGAGGTGTTCCAAAGCATCTGGCTGAACTGGCTTGAGGCGTTGAACCAGGAAATCAAGCAGGATTTTGCCGGCCGTGTACCCGATGCAGGCGACTGGAGCCCGGTCGACCGCGCCTTCTTTGCTCGCATAGAGATCTATCGCGCTGCGATGGAGCGCGCCTATTCGGACGAAGGCTTCTCGGTTCGGCGCGCGGCCACTCAGGTCTGCGAATTCGTGCGCGATTGCGTGATCTACCGCGGGGCGCGAGACTTTGCGGCGGCGCGACGTTTCTATCCCGCCCGCAATCTGACTTCGCTAGCCCTTCAGACGACGGCCGCTGCGATCCTGGCACCGACACTCGCTCCGCTGATGCCCCGCTTCGCCAGAACGCTGGCGCGAGGCATCGATGGCGCCTCAACCGAAACATGGCCCCGGTCCGTCCAGCGCCTTGCGCCCGGGACGCGCTTTGATCTCGGACCCGTGTTGGTGTTCTACGCCAAATCCGGCAATCCTCATCTCGATGACGAGGAAACACTATGAGCCCAAAGGTGCACCAGTGAGCTGTCCCCATCTCGACCAGATCTGCGCGGCAATCAAAGCCGACGATGCCAAATATCTTGACTCGCTGTCACTGGCGAGGGAAGCCGCTCTGAATGGCAGAGACTAGATTAGCTGACCTGAACCAACGCGTCGTCAAACAACCCTGGCCCGCCCCTTCAAGGACCGCTCGGCCGATCGCTTCCCAGCCCTTGCTGTTCGTGCCGAACCAACCTCTTCGGCATCGGGATTTCCGTCCTCCAGCCGGTCCAGGCTGTCATTCGGTTCGACCCGCTTGGTCAACCTGGCGCGCCCTGGACCATGCGCCGATCACCAATGTGGATGCGAATGTGATGGTTCCTTCGATTCTGTCCGAGCGTGTACCGGCGCGGCAGTCAGCCGAAGAACAGCTGAGCTACTGATATCGGAATGTAGCAGGTCCAAATTCTGCCCCTGAAGCCGGATATTGCTCAATCAGCGTTGACGATGGCTTGGGTGCACAAGCTTCCAACCAGACCGCGCAACGACAGCCCGTCGCCTGAGGATAGTCGGCGAGGGCCGCCAAATCGCAAGCGTATCCTCCGTCGCATGCGCGCCGTCTTCGCCGACAATGCAGACGCTTGTCTCGTCGAGAGATACATCCAGCTATTTTAGGGGGCTCATCAGGGTTGCGTGTTTGCTCGGGTGCGGACCGCCCCTCAGTTCCAATCGAGGAGCGATTCTACAATTCACATGTTTGGAGATCGCTCGCTAGGTAACCCGTCTGTGAACCCTGCAAGCCGATGCTTCAGATGCCGCCCATGCAGAGGTATTTCATTTCGAGGTAGTCCTCGAGGCCATGGCGGGATCCCTCACGACCGATGCCGGACTGTTTTATCCCACCGAACGGGGCCGCTTCCGAAGACATCCGGCCGGTATTTACCCCGACCATTCCATATTCCAAGGCCTCGGCGACACGCCAGACACGCTTCAGGTTCGAGGCATAAAAATAGGCCGCGAGGCCGTAGATCGTTTCATTGGCATCACGCACGACCTGATCCGCATCTTTGAAGCGAATAATCGGTGCGAGCGGCCCGAATGTCTCTTCTCGCGCGACGGTCATCTCGCTGGTGACACCGGTCAGGACCGTTGGTTGGAAAAACGTTCCATTCGTGCCGAGGCGTTTGCCCCCGCATCGAATTGCGCCGCCTTTAGTTACGGCATCGGCAATATGGGATTCAATCTTGGCCAAAGCCTGCTTGTCGATGAGGGGTCCGATGTCCACTCCGGGCGCGAAACCGTCACCAACTTGAAGTTGGCGAGCCCGTTCCACGAATTTCTCGACGAACTCGTCGTGAACGCCCGACTGGACGTAAAGGCGGTTCGCTGAAACGCAGGTCTGGCCGGCATTGCGGTACTTCGCCTGGATCGCACCGTCAACTGCGGCATCGACATCCGCATCATCAAACACGATGAAAGGTGCATTGCCGCCGAGCTCTAGGCTGACTTTTTTGATCTGGTCCGAGCACTGGCGCATGAGTAGGCGCCCGATCTCCGTAGACCCGGTGAAGCTGATCTTGCGGACCTTGGGATTTGTGCAAAGTTCGCGGCCGACCGCGTCACCTTCGGACGCATAGATCAGGTTGACGACGCCTTCGGGGAAGCCTGCCTGATGGGCGAGGGCGAACATTGCTCCAGCCACGAGCGGCGTCTGTTCAGCGGGCTTGAGGACGATCGTGCAGCCCGCTGCCAAGGCTGGCGAGATTTTGCGCGCCACCATCGAGGCTGGGAAATTCCATGGCGTTATCGTGCCGACGACCCCGATGGGCTGCTTGATCACCAACATTCGGCGGTCCATCGATGGTGCGGAGATCGTCTCGCCATAGACGCGATTTGCCTCCTCGGCGTACCATTGCAGATACGCCGCAGCATGCGATAGCTCCGATTTGGCCTCTGCAAGCGGCTTGCCCATCTCCGCGGTGAGAATTGCAGCGAGATCGTCGGCGTGGTCGATGATCAACTGATACCATCGCCATAGAACGTCGCTGCGCTCACGGGCGGTAAACCCTGCCCATCCAGGCTGCGCGACATAGGCCTTGTCGATCGCAACGCATGTCTCTTCGACACCCATGTCGGGTAGTTCTGCCAGCACTTCGCCGGTCGACGGGTTGAGAACCTCGAATGTCCGCTCGCTAATCCGCGTGCCAAGTGTCGGCAGGCGATCAATGGATCGAAACAGGTCAGGGGATCTCAGGTGACGGGTCATCGGCAGGCACAGGGGCAATACCGGATTCCTCCTCAAACGCAGCAGGGGTATATGGCAAGTGCGGTGTCTATTCCGGATGCCAAGTTCCTTATAGGGCCTCGGCCAGACAGCTAGCAGACCACGGTACCCAAGTGGAAAGGAGAATACCCTGAAATCGCTAGAAGATGCTCGCGGTTCTACTAGTCGGGCTCGGCCGGTCAGGTGCGCGGGGGCAGGACCGGCCCGCGCGCAACCTTGCCATAGGTCTTCGCGGGCCAGCGCCTTCACCGTCTCAGGCTCTGCGTCGCCGGCCACCACCAGCACGGCGTTGTTCGGGTCGGCAGCATTTGTTGTAGATCGTGAATGCGTCGCTGCCGTTCAGCTTGTCCATCTCCTGCATCCAGCCGTTGACCGGAATGCGGTAGGGCTGATCGGCCGCAACGTCGCGTTGACCTCCTCGTCCAGCAGACCTGCGGGTTCGTCTCTCTGCGCCAACGGCGCTCCTCCAGAATCACGTTTCGCTCGGTCTTGATATCGTCGTTGAGGATGAGGTTGAACATGCGATCGGCCTCGAAGCCAATCATGTCGCCCAAAGCTAGTCATAGCGTTGGGGGCGTTATTGTAGCCGCCGCTGACTGAGACGGCTCGGTCGAACTCGCTGCCGGCGCGGTTGGTGGTCGCCTTGAAGATCAGACGCTCAAGGAAATGGGCAAGTCCGGATTTGCCGGGTGGCTCGTCGGCGCTGCTGACCTTGTACCATGTGAGTGACGACTGGCGCGCGGTGATCGCGTATGTCGATCCTTCCATGCCATAGTCGAGCAGGAAATCCGCGATCTTGCCGCCGTCGGTGGCGGCCAGAGCCGGAGCGGTCGTCACCAGGGCCAGGGCGGTGGCAGTGAACGCCGTGCGCAGCCAGGGGGAGCGATCGATGGCTCCGGTTGGAAAGGCAAGGTTCGAGGCAAAGTGATTTGTTCCTCATTTTGATGAACGCGTTGCGTCTTCGCCTCCCCGTGGGGAGGATCGGCGGGCAGCGCCGAGCCAGACCAACATGCGGCCAGGCCTCACTCGAGCCTCATCTTCGGATGGACCCAGGAGACCTGCGGCGGTGTTCTTGGCGAGGTGGTCATTGGACGGATTTTCCTTGGTCCGCGACGTCTGCGGACGACCAGGCATGCACCGTGCCAGATCAGAAAACCATTCGAGGCATGAAGACAAGTCGGGTCTGACATGTTGCGCATCCGACATTATGGGCCATCGAACAGGGCTGAAGGCGACGCGAGCATGGCTGAGAGTATCGTCTTCCTTCGGAAGACGATGAGGCGCGCTGCCGGGGAGGGGTACACGATGCGCTTCGAAGGCCGCTGCACTGACGGACAGAATTGAGATGTTGTCGCTCCAGCGCTCGCCGTGGGGGCATGCAGGCAACATTTGTCGCTGCAGGACAGCAGCACCGAAGCTGTGCGCGCTTGCCGTTGTCCCTGGGCACCAAACAGGAGAATTAGCAGTCGCGATTGATTTCATGTGCGTAAAATACCGCCTGGTGCGCTCGGCTGCAAATGCATGCCTGGCGGAGTGGTCGCTTAGGTCAAGAGCATCGCGTGAGTAACAGCCTGACCTTGCTCAATCTGATGCGCGCTAACCGCCTCGCCGGATTGTGGAACTGCTCGCGGGTGGCTTCTACCACAAACAGCAAGGTCATGAAATCAAGCAGGAAGTCGTCAATCGCCTGGGAGATTGTTTCTGACTTGCCGTTGAATTGGTCCAGCAAAACGCGCGCGCTATCGATCGCTTCCACGCTGGTGGCATCAATCAACCGCTCGACCCTCTTGAAACAATCCAAATCGAAACTCCTTTATGCGCTTGCCAAGCCGTTATGCTCGAAGGCAGTTCCGTGAACTACCCGGCCTTTGACCTGCGGCACGAGCAGCGGTCGGCCTTACGTCCCGTGCCTCCAAACACGAGCCATCGACGTGGCGCTGAGGAGCGTTGGAAGAAATTGGGCGCTTCCGGCCACGCTCGAGCGGTAGTGTAGGACAGTGCTTGCTGGCGACTACGCCCACAATGGAGTGCGCCAGCTGATCGGGGCTTAACAATTTTTCGCTTTTTGCTGCGCCCAACTCTCGGCTATGACTCGGACAGGCCTAATGGCCTGCCCACGTTGCGTTGTAAAAGAAGGAACAAGTATATGCCGACTGGAACGGTAAAGTGGTTCAACAGCACCAAGGGGTTTGGATTTATCCAGCCCGACAATGGCGGTCCGGATGTTTTCGTCCACATTTCCGCTGTCGAACGCGCGGGCCTCTCGACCCTCGCTGACGGCCAGAAGATCAACTATGAGATCGAGCAGGATCGCCGCACTGGCAAGTCCTCCGCTGGCAGCCTCAGCAAAGCTGGTTGAAATTTTCTCCTGCGTCCTTGCAAGAGTAGGCACGTAGGTCCGGAGGTCCTCACGGCCGCTCGATAGGAGCGAGGTAAAACTGAGGGCAGCAGATTGCTGTAGGCGTCGCGAATTCCTCATGAAACAAAGTTGTTTGAAAGGAAGGCGGGGTTGGCCCCGCCTTTTTATATGACGCACAGATTAAGCCGATGGCTGCAACGCTCCAGAACGAATCTCGAGTGCCGAAATCAAGCCGCGACCTTCTTGCGGGTTCGCTTCGTCGGTGCAGGCTCCGGCGCTTCGGGCGCCTTCGGTTTGCGGCCGAGCCCCATCGTCTTGGCCAATGACGAGCGCGCCGCGGCGTAGTTCGGCGCGACCATGGGATAATCCGCGGGCAGGCCCCATTTGGCCCGATATCCATCCGGCGTCAGCCCATAGTGGGTCGACAGATGGCGCTTTAGCGATTTGAATTTCCTCCCGTCCTCAAGGGAGATGATGTAGTCCGGTGTCACCGATTTCCTGATCGGGACTGCAGGCGTAAGGGCAACCGGCTCTTGCGCAGAGACACCTCCGGCCGTCGCTCTCAGAGCCGCATGCACTTGGCCGATGAGGGCAGGGAGATCCCCCACCGGGATCGGATTGTTGGAGACGTAGGCCGACACGACATCGGCGGCAAGCTCAATGAGGGTGTCGACGTTTTTTCCGGCTTCTTCTGTCATGAAACTCTCCAGGCGGTGAAACATAGTCAGCGAAGCGTCGCTTCATAGGGCCGGTTGCCGCTGAAAGCAACAATGTCTCGACAGCGTTATTGCCAATGCTCGTCCAGAAGCGACGTCGATGCGCCATATTTCCCGTCGTGACGCTGAGCCACTCGTTGTTGGCGACCCTGCCGAGGTGCGTGGCGCGTCCCGGCTGTAACTTTGCGTCGGAATTGCTAGTAGTCTTGAGCCTAAGCGCGGTTTTTTGGCTCGGTATTACTTCTTTTGACTGTGAAATCGAGGGATCGTGATCGCTTGCTGGTGGCATCAGGGACGATGGACGTTCATTGGCCATGGCCAAATGTAAGTTCATCGCCCGGTGAGCCGCTCTTCCAAAGGGCTGGGAACCGCCGCTGGTAACCAAGGACATCAATGTATTTCGAGGCGTTTCTTAGCCGGTCCTCGAGAGACGGCAATCGCTGCGGACGACACCTGTTCCACGATATCGAACAGCGCGGCGACACAGGCAGCTTCTCGAATCTGGAGCGGCTTCTCGCAAGTTGGCGCCGCGCTGAGAGGCCGGGCAAGGACAGTGCGTCGCCTGCTTCAATCATACGCGTCAACCAGCCAGCGACGCTGTCCCATACGAATCCCGCGACCGGCCGTGTGATCTCGTCGGTAGTCGCCCCGGCCCTCTGCACGAAGCCTCGGGATGTGCTGATGATCAACCAGGCCACAAAGGTCGACGTCCTGAAGCAGGGATCACATGAGTTTGCCACTATGCGCAGGCTTGCCATGCGCTGCCGCGGCATTTTGCGGGGCCTGTGAATTGGGCAAGCTCGACACTTCGATCGACGTGGCGTCAACTCCGGGTCCGTCGCCATCACGCGTTTCGGTCGGGTCCTACGCCAGCTGACGCCGTTCGCGATGCCATTGAACTACCGTGGAGCAACGGCCAGGCGGAAGGGCTGATCAACCGCCTGAAGACGATTAAACGTACCATTGGGCAGAGCGGGCTGCGAACTCATTAGGGCACACATGCTGCCACTCAGCCGGCCTGATCACCACACAAAGCGAGGAAGAACCTAGTCAAGTGCAAAGCGACAATTGCCTCGACAGCGGGTCCCGGAAGGTTTATGCTGCCCAATGTTACCGCAATCCGGAATGGCGATTGAGTACCTTCACGAGTGAAGGGAGTGAAACTTCTTTGTCGGCCAAATTGTTGACGGAACGCCCGGCGCCCATTGTTGCTACATGTCTAGATTCTTGGGGCGTTTTGGATGATGCAATCCACCATCTCACTCCAAAGGGCAGTGGAATCTGGAACAATGTCGCTTTTGTTCGCACGACATCCTTCGTGCCCGATTGGCACATCGTCTTTAACTCTGCTTCTCTTTTCGGGCTCCCTGTTGATATCGAGGCGAGCCCAAACAGGACAATTTTTGCAATCGGCGAACCGCCGACGAAAGCTCATCGCGCGTTTCATGAAGGGCAGGGGAAAAATACTATCGTCCTGACGTGTGACGCAGAGCTGGCTGCTCGGCAGAATGCAGCGCGCCGATTCGTTTTGTCTCCACCTATCACTCGGTCTTGGTCTGTAAACAAGACATATGACCAACTTCTGGTCAGCGAAGTCGTGGATAAGCCGCTTCGGCTCTCATGGATTACCAGTGACATCGCCCTGCTTAAAGGACATCGATATCGGCTGGCGTTTCTGGAACGGCTGAGAAAGGAGCTCGATTTTGACCTGTTCGGCCGAGGTTTTCGGCTGATTGGAGATAAATGGAACGCACTCGCACCTTACCGTTACAGTATAGCGTTCGAGAATACTCGTGCTGATTACTATTTTACAGAGAAGCTTATGGACTGCTTCGTTGCTGAAACAATGCCGATCTATTACGGCAGCCCGGCAATCACGAGGTTCTTCCCTTCGGACTCTATGGTTCTGATTGACCCAGAGGACAAGAACGTAATCCCAAAAATTCAAGAAATCATCGACTCGGACCTCTGGAAGGAACGTCGCGGCGCAATAAGAGAGGCGAAGCGGTTGGTCCTCGAGAAATACAATACGTTTGCTTATCTCGCGGGCTTCATCGAAAGCGTTCAGGATAAACCCTTACCGCCGGAAATTATACACATCGATTCGCCTGAGGTCGATTTTGGAATAGACGAATGAAGTACTCCAACGCTCGCTTCGCGTGCCCGGCGGTCGGTGGTCTGGCGAGATCGGTACGGAACGCTCGGCGGAGAATGCCTGCTGCGCAGACGGGCCGGCACGGGCGCACGAGGTCATGCGCCCCCGGCTGCCGCTGATCAGACGAACTGGGGAAGGCCAGGAACGGAATTGAGGACCTCGTCCACGAGTTCGTCGCCGGCATGTTCCTTGGCGCAGGCGATCGTCTCGTTGGCGAGGCCGGCGATCTTTGCCATGCTGAGACCCTCACTCATCAATTGCTGGCCAAGCCCCATAAGGCCGCCACCCTCTGGGTCGTCGCCATGATACTTCGCTACTAATTCCGAAGCTCCCGGAATGGCCTCGATCATGCGCGCAACGGGACCGTCGGCCGCGTGGCTTTGCAGGAAACCCAGCATTAACCCAACGCCCTTCTCTGCGAGAGCCGGGCCGATGCCGGCACCAGTGGCGATGCGCGGTAAGAATTCTTCCATGCAGGGTCTCTCTCTCTTTGATGAGGTTTACACGGGGCCGGTCCGGCGCCCAGCTCCCTTGGCCGAACCACAATTGAACTCCACAAAAATAGGCCGGCGGAAGTGCTATTGCGCGTAAAACCGCCTCTGTCAACGCAAGCTGCGTCGGACGTGCGTGTTTCGCAAACCGGAGATTCATTCCAATTCACTTCATTACGCATTGGCAACCGCACAGTTTGCGGTGGCTCGCTTATGGGCCACTGCCCCGCGTCCGTCAAATGACGACGACAACGTGGTCATCGCCTAGGATCTGTGGATCGAGGTGTGAGGCAGTTACAGCCGGTGGACCTGCTCAAGCGCCGCGCCGGCACAAGGGCTAGATTGGCGATACTGCGCGTATTGGCCATGTCTTTCCTCGCGTGATGGGATGTTCGTAGAAGCGGAACTATATGCCGGTGTGACGATCGACAAGGCGGACCGGCTATTCCGATAGGACATCCATACTGTCGCATAGACCGTCGCTGCTTAGGTATTGAAACCGCCATCGCTGGTGACATCACAATGTGCAGTCGGCGGGTGTCGATAAGGTCGATTCACGCAATCAGCAGGTCCGGAGGAACGAATGAACCCTGAGGTTTCAAAAGCTCACTTTTCGCAAGGCGTGCAGCGCACATCGTGCAAGAGATTGCCAGTCTTGCGGGTGCTCTCGACTTTCTCAACGATGGCGGGAAGATCGCAGTGACCGAATCTACGAAGCCGCCGCCAGGGCGTGCTTTGATGCATACAAACGGTTGTCGAGCAGGGATACTCCTCCTCCCTGAAGTCCAATCGAGAAGAGCGATCACTTCCAAGAGGGTCCCAGCTCAGCCGCGAAAACAGGTGCCAGACCCCGATCCTCTCCCTCAACTGATCTAGCTCAGGGCGTTCATGAGCCGCAGATCGCATAGTGGCTGCGTGCACGACGCAGGAAGACCATTTATGAAAATCCTATTCAGAACGATGGCTGTCACCTTGCTGGCACCCACCGCCTTTGCTGCGGATTCGATCCCCACCGACCTCAGAGATACGGCATTGGCCACCTTCAGGGCTTTGCCATCCACCACGCCGACAGTAGCCAACAACCCGAACACCCCGGAAAAGATCGCTCTCGGCAAGGCACTGTTCTTCGATCCACGCGTCTCGGCGTCAGGCGTTTTGTCGTGCAACTCGTGCCACAACCTGGCCACGGGCGGCGACGACAATCACGAAACCTCGATCGGCCATGGTTGGCAGAAGGGACAGCGCAACGCGCCGACTGTACTGAACGCTGTCTTCAACATCGCTCAGTTCTGGGATGGTCGTGCCGCAGACCTGAAGGCTCAGGCGAAGGGACCGGTCCAAGCTGGCATCGAAATGGCCAATACACCGGACCAAGTCATCGCCACGCTCAAGTCCATGCCGCAATATGTCGAGTGGTTCGATGCAGCTTTTCCGGCTGAAGCCGATCGGGTCACCTTCGACAACTTCGCCAAGGCGATCGAAGCCTTCGAGGCGACATTGGTCACACCGGCCCCGTTCGACAGCTTCCTGAATGGTGATGAGCTTGCCATGACTTCCGAACAGAAACAGGGCCTGGCGCTTTTCATGGACAAAGGCTGCTCGTCCTGCCATGCCGGCATCAACGTTGGTGGGCAAGCCTATTTCCCCTTTGGCCTCGTGGAACAGCCCAGCGCCGAGGTCCTGCCGGACAAAGACAAGGGCCGATTCGCGGTCACCAATGCAGCCGATGACTACTATGTTTTCCGCGTGGCGCCGCTGCGCAACGTTGCACTCACCGCGCCATACTTTCATTCGGGCAAGGTTTGGGATCTGAAACAGGCCGTCGCTATTATGGGGACCACCCAGCTTGGCGTAGTACTGGCGGACGAAGAAGTTGATCTGCTTGTTGCCTTCCTCAACTCGCTGACCGGAGAGGCACCCGAGGTCACCTATCCCATCTTACCCTCCGAAACGGCGACAACGCCCCGGCCTGTAACGCAGATCTTAGGAAAATAAGGGCCAACTGGCTGCGGACGTCGCAATCGAAAATGATTGCGGCTTTTACTTGGGCCACACGAATTGCCACGTCCATCTCCGAATTGGCGGGACACGCTAGCAATACCCGAAACCTGCAACCTCGCCCGTAGTCTGCGCAAATCAACTGGGGAAGCGGACAGACGCGCAGCATCATATGCAGCATCATATATTGTCGCCGCCTGAGCGAACATGCCAAGCAGTCTACGTTGAGAAACGACGTGTGTACGATTTGTTCGAGGCGCGGGGCCTGTATGTTCCCAAGGACCAATAACTATAGCGTGGTGTCACATTTATATTTCTGCGGGATGAGGACACGTGCCGAAGTAAAATTGCACATTTTCGCCGTGTGGCTTATTTTCAAGAGTGTGATCGGTTTGGCATATTCCCGGCCGACATCTGCCAGCCGGCAACTCCCCACACGGTGAGGAAGAGAAGCCTTACGCCTGCACTTTCTGCCGGAGCGCGCGTGCTGCAGCGACCATGTTCATGAGGGCAGGGCGGACCTCCTCCCATTTGCGTGTTTTGAGGCCACAGTCCGGGTTTATCCACAGTTGGCCGTCGGACAGTCGCTCGCGGGCAAGCATGACTAAGTCCGAAATCTCGCCGACTTCCGGGACGCGTGGTGAGTGAATATCATAGACGCCGGGACCGATTTCGTTCGGATATTTGGAGCTCGTGAAGGCGTCCAACAGCTCCATCTTCGAGCGCGACGTCTCAATCGAAATGACATCCGCATCCATTTCAGCGATCGCGTGAATGATCTCGTTGAACTCCGAATAGCACATGTGGGTATGAATTTGAGTCGCGTCCTTTACACCCGTTGAAGCGATCCGGAAGCATTCGACAGCCCAGTCGAGATAGACTTTCCAGTCAGATTGGCGCAGTGGCAATCCTTCGCGAAACGCGGCCTCATCGATCTGGACCATCCTTGCGCCGGACCTTTCGAGATCCGTCACTTCGTCGCGGATGGCGAGCGCGATCTGGCGGCAGGCTTCGGAGCGGGGTACGTCGTCGCGAACAAAAGACCAGTTGAGAATGGTGACTGGGCCTGTGAGCATTCCCTTCACGGGCTTTTCCGTAAGCGACTGGGCGAATTGCCACCAGCGCACTGTCATCGGATTGCGCCTCGATACGTCGCCGAAAATGATGGGGGGACGCACGTAGCGCGACCCATAGCTTTGTACCCAGGCATGCTGGGTGAGCGCGAAGCCGGACAACTGCTCGCCGAAATGCTGTACCATGTCGTTTCGCTCGAACTCACCGTGCACCAGCACGTCCAGCCCGATCTCTTCCTGCCAGCGAATTGCAGCCTCGATCTCCTTCTTCAGGAACGTCTCATAGTCGACATAGCTCATCTGGCCCTTCGCATGAGCGGCCCGCGCCTTGCGTACCTGCGGCGTCTGCGGGAAGGACCCGATGGTCGTCGTCGGGAACGGCGGCAGCCCGAGTGAGCCGGCTTGGACTCTGGAGCGCTCGCCAAAAGCGCTCTCTCGTCGCTTCGCGCTGTCCTCAATGCTAGCGATCCGCCCCTGAACAAGCGGGTCATGGATCCTCGTGGATGTCACGCGCGTGGCGGCAGCCTCGGCAGACGCTTTCAACGCGCCTGCCACCGCATCCCTGCCTTGGGACAGGGCCCGGGCCAGCAAGACCAGCTCGTCGGTCTTCTGGGCCGCGAAGGCGAGCCACGACCTGATGTCGGCGTCGAGTTCCGTCTCCATGCGCAGATCAATCGGCACATGCAGCATCGAGCAAGAAGGCGCGATCTCGACGCGGTCCAAGGGCCAGCCGGCGACGATCGGTTTGATGCGGTCGAGAATGGCGGGCAGGTTCGCACGCCAGACGTTGCGGCCATCGATCAAGCCAAGCGAGAGCACCAGATCCTTCGGAGCGAGCCGACCCACCGTTTCCAGCTGCTCGGGAGCGCGCACGAGATCAATATGCAGCCCGGCCAGGGGCAGAGAAACCGCGGTTTCGAGATTGTCTCCCAGCGACCCGAAATACGTAGCCAGCATGATCTTCAGCTCGGGCGCGGCTTTCGACAGCTGGCCATAGGCGAATTCGAACGCAGCTCGTTCGTTCGGGTTCAGATCGAGGACAAGCGCTGGCTCATCGATCTGCACCCAGTCGGCTCCCGACAGCTTCAGCTTCTGCAGGACTTGCTCGTAAACGGGCAGCAGCCGCGGTAGGAGCGCGATGGGACCGAACCCCTCGGCAGGCGATTTCGCCAGCTTGAGGAAGGTGATGGGTCCAAGGATGACTGGGCGTGTGTGAATGCCGAGAGCTTTAGCCTCGAGGAAGTAATCGACCGGCTTCGATGACGAGAGGGCGAAGGTCTGATCATCATCGAGTTCCGGCACAATGTAGTGGTAGTTGGTGTCAAACCACTTGGTCATTTCCATCGCGGTTACACCAGGTCCATGAGCCTCCTCCTGGTGACCAGCGTGTCCACAATCCTCCGTCTGACCCTGGTTGCCGCGCGCCATTGCGAAGTAGATGTCAAGTGGGACCTCGCCGCTATTCCAGCCGTAACGGGATGGAACGGCCCCAACCATGGCTGCGGTGTCGAGCACATGGTCGTAAAGCGAGAAGTCGTTCGACGGGATTTTCGACACGCCGCGATCGCGCTGCTCTTCCCAGCTAGCGGCACGGAGCGCCTTCGACGTCGTGAGAAGGTCGCCAGCGGACGATGTTCCGGACCAGTAGCTTTCAAGCGCGAATTTCAGTTCTCGCCGACGACCGAAGCGCGGCACGCCGAGCGTTGCTACAGGAATTTCCTGAGAGTCAGTCATGTCATACCCCGATGGTTGGGGCGCCGATGACAAGGAAGGCGCTAGCAGGCCGGCACGAACGCCGGCTTGCAGCGGCCACCGAGACACCCCGCCCGTGGACGTAATTCGCCGTGGCAGGTCTCCTGGCTCGCGGGGTCATAGCCTCTACCCGTCTTCCTGAGGGTATTCGCCTCAGTGACATGAGTGGGGTTGGCTCGCCGCTAACAGTTGCGGGGGCAGCGCCGGCATTGCACCGGCTTCCCTCTTAGCTCCGCTGCGGCAGCGCCGCACGCGAGAACCACGACACGCAGACAATCACAGCAGTCCGCTCTTTTGTCAATGACGCATAACGAAATGTTTATGTCGTTATGTGATTTCGCTTTTACGCTTGTCTAACATTGTGAAATATTCAGTCGCCCATTGGCGGCGCTGCTCCGCTGCCACCATTGTCCAACTAATGGATCCCTGTCGGGCTGCGACATCCCTCGCAGGTCGCCGATGAAGGATTTCGGACAAGACTTCAAGCGCGTGACAACGTCATTAGAATGCAGAAGATCGCATTGGTGGCGATGTTTAACGATGCGGCCGCAAGCCGTGCGTGCGTGGTAGAAGCGGTTTTCTCGGAGTGAGCGCCAAACCGTGGTCCGAGGGGAATTGGCACGCCAGTCGTCATCACGGGTGACTAGGCAATCGTGATGACTCCGCTCGGCGGCAAGAGACCACACTGACGGAGCCTGGCTCAAGGGTCTGATGCAAAGCCCGACTGTGGTCCCGATAAGCCGCTTAAGCCGCATTCAGGCGGTCAGGATAAGTATCTCTCTCTCCAAGCGCTCGGCATTGAGGGATGCGCAAATGCAGGCAAAGCTCGCGTGCTTCATATTCTGCATCATACGATCGGCAGGACCCAGTTTTTATCCAGTGCACGCGTCAGCGCGGTGTGCAATTCTGGCTCGGTCCGATACGAAGGCATTTGGGCCTCGCTGATCCAGCCCAAGCCAACATAGTGGAAGTGATCCGCAGGGACCGTAACCCGGCTGCTGTCCAGTTGCCGAACGAAGTCCGCTGACCAATGGTGGATCGTATACGCTTCAAGTTTGTCCATCATCCTCCGCCAGCGTTGGATGCGTTCTTCGCGCGGCATGCTGGCCGCTCTTGAGATCGCGGTAGCTATCTCGTCGGAGAGCCTCGGATTTACCAGCAGGGCGTCCTCGCCGAAGTCTTCGGCCGCGCCGGCAAACTTCGATAACACCAGAACGCCAGGGTCGCTCGGATCTTGTGCAGCAATGTATTCTTTCGCCACAAGATTCATGCCATCGCGCAACGGCGTCACAACACAAACACGCGCGGCTCTGTAAAGACCCGATATCTCAGCTTGGGTGAACGACCTGTTCTCATAGATAATCGGCATCCACTCGTCCGTGCCATGCCGGTTGTTGACTTGATTGACGAGTCTTTCGACGTCGCGCCGATATTCGCTGTACGCTTGGATGTCGCCACGTGAGGGAGTTGCGATTTGCAAGAGCGAGACACGTTGCGGCTCGACTGCCAGCAGATCGAAAGCTTTAATCCGATTGTCGATGCCCTTGGTGTAGTCGAGCCGATCGACGCCGATAACTAGCTTTGCTCCGCCGAGTTTCAACTGCGAAATGTAGGCTTTCTGCGCCTCAAGCGAATCTGCGGCACACTGTTCGAATTGCTTCGGATCGATACCTATAGGAAAATTTTGGCATTGCGTCTGGCCATGGTCCGAGAAAACGACCCCGTTCTTGCTCTCCAGCCCCAAATGAGATTGGACACAGGCGAGGAAATTGCTCACATCACGGTCGGTCTGGAATCCGAGCAGATCATACTCGAGCATACATTTCATTAGCTCGCGAGAATTGGGCACGCGCTCCATCATGTCAGACTCGGGCCATGGCGTATGCAGGAAATGGCCGATCGGCCGGTCAATGCCGAGTCTGTGCAAATCAGCGCCGAGCGGCAGGAAATGGTAGTCATGAACCCAGTAGACTGCGTTATCTCCCAATTCGGACACCGCGCGCGCCATGAAGGCATTGACGTCGCGATAACTTTCATAATCCTCTTCCGAGCCTGAGATCCGGTCCGGCAGCGAGTGGAGCGCCGGCCACAATATTGAATTTGCAAAACCTTGATAGTACCGAGAATAGTCCGCTGCCGGCCCATCGAGCCACCCGATTTGACCTTTGCCACGCTGCACGAGGGGCACCTGTTGCTTATCCCCGTCGCCCAGATGCTCGGAAAAACCTACCCAGACCGCGCCGGAACGCTCCACGACGCACTCCAGGGCCGCCGAAAGCCCGCCTGTCTTGGGCTGATCAGAATTGACAGTCGCACCGCGGTTGGAAATTGCGATAAGACTCCTATGTGGCTGCTGGGCCGCCGTGTTGAAGCGCTGGTCTGCGGCTGAGACAACAGGACGGGACGGGCCAACTTCGGCTTGTTGTTCTCGCTCCTGTGGCAAGTCTCTCAGGGGTTGTTCAAAAGCGATTAGTTCGTGAACAGCCCCAGTTTGCCATGTGAGGTTCCGGCGCGGCGAGTTGGCGTTGTTCAATGCGTCCATTTCATGCCTCCGTTGAATATTCCCCATGATGGAGCAACTGGCATTCCCAGATTGGCACACCCCCTGCTGACGAGAATCTGACGAGCGTCAGAGCAAATGGCGACCGATTGTCGCGTTTCGGCTTCGGCGCCCTCAAGAACCGGCTTATCGCGAAAATAGCTGGCGACCCGATCGAGCGGACCGTGCTTGCGGTAATTGTTGGATTGTTCGGATAAGAGATACACCCAGTAGATGCCAGCACCTGTTGAAATGAACTGAAACTATGTCGCTGCCGCCAAGGCCGCCGGGCACCGTGATGCGATCCTGCGTCTGCCGAAGAGTTTTGACACGGAGATCGGAGAGAGCGGGATAGTCCCTTTCCGCCCGTCAGGGCCCGTTTTTGAATCCCTTCCTCGTTGCCCTCGACGATCCCAAAATCGTGGAAGCCAGACCGCGATGTGAATACCAGCCAGGCGAGCACTTCCTGAATCCGCGAATGCCGGGCTCCACATCCGGCGCCTCGTCGAGATTGACGAAGATGAAGCCCTGCTGCCAATTCCGCTGGTCCCATACCAATGGCGAACCAGTCTGCCCGCATTCGGCATCGTGGGACGTGATCGCAAGTCAAGTGCTCCGACGGACGCCGCGAGTTCTCCGTTACCTCAGGAACCTTACTGGCCTTCCCCAAGCTGAGCTTCTGGAAAATGCCGGTGGCGATCTCGATGACGGTGAATGCCGTCAAGGCAAGCCCGCCTTGCACCGCTCTTCCAGCGAGCTTCACGGCAGCAGAATCGGTCAGTTCTCCGAAGCGAATGGCTGTCGCTATCAGCGAGCTTTGACACAGTTCCGCCACTGCGATGATCGCGTCAGTAGGGCGGCTGGTTAGTTGCCCGCGCATCTACAGCAACCCAGCCCGTTCCGCCTCGCGGCGCAAATTCTGCCTTGGCCTTGGGCCGATCTGCTGGATCACCAGGCCGGCCGCCAGCGAGCCAAGGTCGCCGCAGGTCTTGAGGTCGCGGCCCTGCGTGTAGCCATGCAGGAAACCGGCGGCGTAGAGATCGCCGGCGCCCGTCGTGTCGACCAGCTCCTTGATGGCGGTCGCATGGATGACCACGGTCTCGTCGCCGCGCACGATAACCGAGCCTTTTTCCGAGCGTGTGACGGCGGCGATCTTGCAGTCCTTGCGGATCTGCGCCACCGCTTCGTCGAAGGACGAAGTCTGGTAGAGCGACTTGATCTCGTCGCTGTTGGCAAAGACGATGTCGACGGTGCCCGAGCGCATCAGATCGAGGAACTCGTCGCGGTAGCGGTCAACGCAAAACGAATCCGACAGTGTCATCGAGACTTCGCGCCCGGCCTCGTGCGCGAGCTTCGCCGTCTGCCGGATCGCCTCCTTGGCGCGCGGCGGGTCCCACAGATAGCCCTCGAAATAGGTGACCTTGGCGCCAGACGCCTTGTCGGCCTCGACATCCTCCGGCCCAAGCTCGACGCAGGCGCCGAGATAGGTGTTCATCGAGCGCTCGCCGTCCGGGGTGACGAAGATCATCGAGCGCGCCGTCGGCGGCTCGCCCTCGAGCGGCCTGGTGTCGAAGGCAACGCCCTGCGCATGGATGTCGTGCGCATAGATTTCGCCCAGCGCATCGTTGGACACCTTGCCGAAGAAGGCGGCGCGGCCGCCGAAGCTGGCGACGCCGGCCGCCGTGTTGCCGGCGCTGCCACCGGAGGCCTCGATCGCCGGCCCCATGTGGCTGTAGAGCAGCTCGGCGCGCTTGGTATCGATGAGGTTCATGGCACCCTTGATGATGCCGTTGGTCACCAGAAAAGCGTCGTCGCACTGGGCGATGATGTCGACAATGGCATTGCCGATGCAAAGCACGTCATAATCCGGCATCAATGTCTCCGCTTGGGCTTTCCGCTTGCCAATTCGCTCGCCGGCGGCTTCACGGGGCGGCTAGTCCTGCCTCGCGACGCAATTCGTCCGCCCTGTCTGTCTTCTCCCAGGTGAAATCAGGCTCTTCACGGCCGAAATGGCCATAGGTGGCTGTATTGCGGTATATAGGGCGCAAGAGATCAAGCATCTTGATAATGCCTTTCGGTCTGAGATCGAACAACTCAAGAATGAGGCGCTCGATCCTGCTTTCCTCAACCCTGGCTGTCCCGAACGTGTTGACCATGACGGAAACCGGACTGGCCACGCCGATTGCGTAAGCAAGCTGCACCTCGCACACGTCCGCAAGTCCGCTAGCGACGATGTTCTTTGCGACATAGCGGGCTGCATAGGCAGCCGAGCGGTCAACCTTGGACGGGTCCTTGCCCGAGAAGGCGCCGCCGCCATGACGACCCATCCCGCCATAGGAATCGACGATGATCTTGCGTCCAGTGAGACCGCAGTCGCCGCGCGGCCCGCCGACTACGAACCGCCCCGTCGGGTTGACCAGAATTCTGATGCCTTCCGTCTCCAGGTGGGTCGGCAGGACAGGCTTTATGATTTCCTCAATGACGCCCTCGCGGACAGTCTCTTGCGAGACCTGCTCGTCATGTTGCGTCGACACGACGATGGTATCCAGGGCGACCGGGCGCAACCCCTCATAGCGCACTGAGACTTGGGATTTCATGTCAGGACGCAACCAGCCAAGCTGTGCCTTCCGGACATACGCCTGCCGTTTCGTCAAGCGATGAGCGAGCTGGATCGGCAAAGGCATCAGGGTATCGGTTTCGCGGCATGCGTAGCCGAACATGAGGCCCTGATCTCCCGCTCCCTGCTGGAGGTCTTGCCCTCTTCCCTCGTCAACGCCTTGGCTGATGTCGGGCGACTGCTCGGTGAGGGCATGGACGACGGAGCAACGCCGGCCGTCGAAGCCGACGGCCTCGTCGTCGTACCCAATGTCGAGAATCGTATCGCGCGCAACTTGGCTGTAATCCACCTGGGCATCGCTGGTAATCTCGCCAGCCAGAACGACTATCCCTGATTTTACCAACGCTTCACAGGCGACGCGCGCCTTGGGATCTGTGCGGAGGATGGCGTCGAGGATGGCATCCGAGATGTTGTCGGCCAACTTATCCGGGTGCCCCGCGCCAACCGATTCGGAAGAGAACACGAACTGCCTAGCCATGAATACCTCGCTTCGGGTGTTGGATGTGGTATGGGCATTTTGCTTGGCCCACCTTACTTGTCGGAGATGCCCGGGACCTCGAACGCAGCGCACAAGTCGGCAACGTCTCTTCGCACGCAGGCATGGAGATCTTCGTCGTCTGGCCGCTGGAGGACGGAGTCAATGAAGCCAGCAATTTGCTCCATTTCCACATCGCGCATGCCCATTGACGTCACTGCTGGTGCCCCCAGGCGAATTCCGCTTGTGACCGCCGGATCCCGCGGGTCGCCAGGCACCATATTAAAGTTTGTGATGATTCCTGCCTTTGCTAGTCGCTCGGCATAGGCCTTGCCCGATAGTGGCCGATTGCGAAGATCAAGGATCAGCATGTGATTGTCCGTCCCCCCGGTCACCAGGTCATGGCCTCGCTCAAGCAGTGCATGTGCCAGAGCCTTGGCGTTCTTGACCGTCTGTTGGCCGTAGCTTCGGAAGAACGGGTTCGCGGCTTCGTGCAAGGCAACCGCTAGCGCAGCGATGGCATTCATGTGAGGCCCGCCTTGCAGGTGAGGGAAGACCGCCCGGTCTATTCGTCTGGCGAGATTGTATTTGCTCTTTGTATGATACAGGGCCTGATAGCGATCTTCGTTCCTTGACAAAATGAAGCCACCGCGGGGACCGCGGATCGACTTGTGGGACGTGCTGCTGACCACGTCGCAATGGCCCACGGGATTCGGGTGCGCTCCCGCGGCAATCAGGCCGCTGATGTGCGCAATGTCGGCTACGAGATAGGAGTTCGCTTCCAGGGCAATTTCTGCCATTGCCGCGTAGTCAAAGACACGCGGGTAAGCAGTTCCGCCGACCCAAATGAGCCGCGGCCGTTCCCGCTTGGCTGTCTCGCGCAAGCGGTCATAGTCAATCTGCTGTGTCGTTTCATCCAACCCATAGGGCACGCGTTGATAGTCAGTACCGGAAAAGTTGATGGCCCAACCATGAGTCAGATGGCCCCCTTCCGGAAGGGGCAAGCCCATGACTTTGTCACCGGGACTCAAAAGCGCACGATAGACAGCCTGGTTGGCCGGCGAGCCGGAATAAGGCTGGACGTTGGCATGCTCGCTGCCAAATAGTGATTTCAGGCGCTCAATGGCTAGATTCTCAAGCTCATCAACGATCTCGTTTCCAGCGTAGTAGCGCGCACCGGGGTACCCCTCGGCGTACTTGTTCGTGAAAATCGAGCCGTTCGCTTCCAGCACGGCCGAGGACGCAAAGTTCTCTGAGGCGATGAGCTTGAGGGTCGTCCGCTCCTGCCGCTCCTGTCTCAGAAGCAGCTCGTGAACGCGGCAATCAACCGCGGCCAAGGAAGACCGCCCGTGGGTGTCGGGCTGTGCGATCGCACCGTCTGCGGAGTTGTCCATGGTAGCTTCGCGCTCCAATTGGATTGACCTATTTCACGAGCACGCGGTCCCCTTCGGCCGCGTGTCTCGTACCGCTTCGAGCCGCTGCAGGTCCTGTTTATGATAGCCGTCGCGATGGGGCAGGAGATCGACCAATAATTGAACCAGCCCGCCGTCGTTGGATCCTACGTTGAGATGGTACGAGCGCCACGGAGGCTGTTCGTTGCAGCAAAGAAAGTCGGCTCTGGCGAGCAGCCGGACGTGTCGCGCAACCCGCTCTCGACACACGCCCAGAATCTCCGCTAGCTCGCAGACAGTTAGGTCCGCATGCGCACAAAGGCCCAGGATTCGAAGGCGGTCTGGATGCGCTGCCATGCGTAGGCGACTAACCAGTGTCATCATGGCTCAGGACCAAGTCCTACCGAATTTCTCATTTCGCGTCTCCACAGAAGCTGCAGATTTCGAAGGTTGTCCAACGACCGGACAAATCTCGGTGGCCGTGACGACCGTCGATATCCTGTGTCCAACAAACAAATGGGCGCTCTTCCTGCCTTTAGCCGAACCTGCAGGCAGTTGGGCCAGTCGAAGATAAGCGGGGCGACGGTTTGGAACCACTGACCTCAGACGTTGCAATAAGCCTACCATTCACAGCAAGCCGGAGTTGCTAAGAGTCTATGAATTTCCTTGAAGGATCTGTTGCAACGTTTGCCCAGCCTGGCCTGCTCCCGGTTTGCAGCGGTCATCGTCAGGCGATCCATCGCCTCTGCGAGCACGATCAGGAATTTGCCCTCCATCGCATCGCTGATCAGCTCCTGAAGGCCGGGACGCAACAGCGACGCGCCCCAGATCGCGGGGTGGGTATTGCTGTCTACGACTGTCCAGCCTTGCTTTTCAGCACGCAAGCAGCAGAGCCGCAACTGATCCTCGATCGAGGCGTCTCGGTGTTTGCCAGTTGACTAGCGAGCGCCAAGCGCGACCTTCATGAGGCGGCCCCTTACTCCGGGACGCGGTCTCGCGTTTGGCTATCCGTTTCGGCTTGAACGAAATCCCGTGCGGCCTGTCGCGCCAGCAAGGACCAGATTGACGAAGCGTCGATCGGGCTTCGGCAACGCAGGCACAGCCGATTCGCGGGCCGCGCCGGCGACCACACGAAGCTTTTCGGCTGTTGCACGTTTCGGTCGCGCTTTGATCGCGTTCCTGTCCTGACGCGAAATACTCCGTTTCGCGACAATGATGCCAATCACAGTGCTTCGACAAGATGGAAATTGTTTTTGATCAATAACGCGCCTCGCGCAGGAGCCAGTGCTGGCCGATGACGGGGCACCTTGTGCTCCGAAGAAGCCAAGGCTATATATCCGGATAGAGAACCGGAGGCACGCGATGGGCAACACTGCACAGAAGAGAGCCATCGAGAACTATCGCTCTCGCCTGGCTGAGCGCGGCATCGCGCGGTTCGAGATCCAGGCGTTCGACGCAGACCGCGATCTACTGCGAACTCTTGCCCGAAAATTAACGGAGAGCGGGCCGGATGCCCGACAGCTTCGTCGGACCATACAGCAAGCCGTGGCGGGTGAGCCACCGAAAGCGGGCAGCATTCTCGCCGCGTTGCGTCGCTCGCCTCTGGTTGGCTCCAATCTCGACCTCAGCCGGCCGCGCGAAGAGGGGCGCAAGATCGACCTGTGACGCGCTACCTTCTTCATACCAATATCATCAGCAACGTCATAAAGCCGGAGCCTTCGGGCTCGTTGCTGGCCTGGATGGGCGCGCAGAAGGACGAAGACCTCTTCATTGCTTCGCTTACTGTCGCCGAAATTCGCCGAGTCATCCTAGAGAAGCCGAAGGGGAAAACGCGCAGCAGCCTTGAAACTTGGTTCGAGGGCTCCGAAGGCCCGCAAGCGCTGTTCGCTGGCCGCGTGCTATCGTTCGACGAGAAAGCCGGCCTCGTGTGGGCGCGGCTGATGGCCAACGGCAAAGCCAGAGGCCGTTCGCGGAGCGCCCTAGACACAATCATTGCCGCTGTAGCCGAAGCCAACGAGTGTGTCGTAGTGAGCGACAATGGAAAGGACTTCGAGGACGTTCAGATAATCAACCCGCTCCGTAGCTCTGGAAGCCAAGCCGGTGATGATAGCTCCAACGGTCCGGCCGATTCAATTTGAGGATTTCAGCGGCACGGAGTCCGAACGTCTCGTGTTCGCCTACCTTTAGCGATGGCTGGATTGATCTTGCTTAGTTCGGCCATGGCGTCTCTTCCAGTTCCGCTTTAATGCCATCCCGGTTCATCTAGTCAGCTCGATCTACCAACAGTTCGCACGCACGAGCGCCGCGGACAAGGCGCGATCGCAGGGACTGCGCGATATGCGTGTCGAGCTCGTCCATCTTACACTCGATCTCGTCTTCGAAGCCCTCTCGCCACACGCCACTGTAGGCGATGCCGCGCGCGGCTCGGGGCCTTCTCATCGAGGCTTTCTCGCGACTGGTCTGGCGCGCTACCAATGGCAAGTTCGCCCGCCGGGAACTCGTCGGTCTGTACTCCCAGCTCTGGGAGTCCACATCAACTGCGGAGCTCTTGGCATCGCCGTGTTCTGCCTTTAGCTGGCAGCTCTCGAGCTCGACGAGCAGCCGATCAGCGATGACCCGCGACCTCAAGTTCGACCCGGTTGACTCGATAACACCCTATTGGCAGATTCAGTCGGGGAGGATCTGCTCACTCCGATCACAAGCCGATCTTTCAACCCCGTGGTCGGGAATTCTCCATGGACTTCGTGAAGAAGGAATGCAGCGCCGAAAGCCGAAGCGCTTCCGATACATCGACGCCCCTTCCGAGACGGAGCCCCGATTAGGCATTCCTGCCACTCTATCTAGCCGACCCCCGTGGCCGCGTTGCCGATCGGTGCGCACTGGTCGCCTACATCGCCCCGGCACGTGAAGATCGTCTCTGCTGACGCTCGTTGACAATTCAGGCCGCCTCCGGCTGGCGTTTGATCAGCGTCAGCGTCAACCAGCGCGCGGTCAGCGCCGGCTTTTTCGAGCCCTCGATCTCAATCGTCACGCCCAGCGCCGTCTGCACCCAGCCCGACGGCCTGACCTTGACGTCGGCCAGTACGAAACGGGTGCGGATGCGCGATCCGGTTTTCACCGGCGCCAGGAAGCGCAGCGATTCGAAGCCATAGTTGACACCCATCTTGCAGTTTTCGAGCGGCCGCATGGTCTCGAAAGTCATCGCCGACAAAAGCGAAAGCGACAGGAAGCCATGTGCGATGGTGCCGCCGAACGGCGTCTCGCGCTTGGCGCGCTCCGGATCGCAGTGGATGAACTGGTGGTCATCGGTGGACTCGGCGAACTGGTCGATCATCCGCTGCGAGACCACCCGCCACGGCGACACGCCGACTTCCTTGCCGACGCTGGCCAGAAGCTCGTCGAGACTGATCGGTTCCAAGCTAATGTCCTCCATTTCAACCGTCCGAAGCGCGAGCGGCTTCATTCCGTGAACAGTGTCAGCCATGCTGCACCGACTGCCGGCCATCCATCGGCAGGATGGCCCCGGTGAGATGACTGCCGTCACAGCTGCACGAATAGAGCGTTCCGCCGGCAATCTCATTCGGCGCACCGATGCGGCCGATCCGAACATGGCTGCAGACGAGCCGGCTTGTACTCGGTCGCGGTGCGCGTCCTGCAGGCCGCCGAAAGCAGCTCGTCTTGCTACGGATGATCATTCCGCCGGCGTCGCTATGCGGTATTGTCGCAGATTGATAAAATCAATTGTCTGGATAGGAACCATCCGTGTCTCGAATGGTGGAGGAGTAGTCCAGCAGACGGGGTGGCTTGTGGTCCTTCTTGAAGCGCGCCGACCTCATTGGCCGCTAGCTCTGAGCCGGCAAGAAGCGCCAGTTCAATGACATTGGGTGTCGACACGGCAAAGCGGCATCAGATGCTACTTCATGATGCGGGATGGCGCTTGCTTCAAGAAGCGCTCGGCCTGACGTGGAAGCCAGCACCGGATCTGGATTGTCGGTATGCCCCCGATATTCGCGCAGCACAGCGGCAACCGCAGCGACGATGATCTCAGCCGTTGCGAGCATGCCAACCTTGGTGCCGGCCACTCTGTTAGCTTGAAGCGCAGCGCGCATTTGATCCGTCACCAGACCGGGTTGCGTAACTTGGATTTCCAAGGCGTCTTCCTGGGTTTGAACCGTCAGCGCGCTGACAGCAAAGGCAGGTGCGCACGTCAAGGCAAGCGATCGTCTCGATCTCGCGGGCAAATTCCAGCCCCACCGCGGGAATCTGACCCGATAACAACGAGCAGATGCGGTTCTCGCCCCAGCGCCATTGTTCTGTCTTTCGATGCATTCTCGCGTGCGCGCTTCTGGGGCGTCGTTCAGCGCAAAGTCGGTGACTATGGCTGCGCTTTCCGCGCCAGCCTCGAAAAACGCGTTCGAGCCGGTCAGGTTGAGGCCGCCGATGGAGACCAATGGGATCGGCGCGACCTGGTGCTTCCACTCGCTGATCCGCTCGAGCCCTTGCGACGCCCATTCATCTTCTTGAGGCTAGTTGGATAGACTGGACCGAGCGCCACATACTCCGGCTCGGCCACTGGCGCCGTTTCCAGTTCGGTGTGATCGTGGATCGAAAGGCCGAGCTTCAATCCGGCATATTTAATCGTCAGCATCGGCGGCAGCCAAATCCTTTTGACCAAGATGGACGAAGTCGCAGCCTTCCTCGATTGCCGTGCGCCAATTGTCGTTGACGCTCACTTGGCAACCATGGACCGCGCAGGCGTCGTTCGCGCGGCGGATTTCCGTCTGCAGTCCTTTCTCGTCCATATCCTTTATCCGGAGCTGCAGCAGACGCACGCCGAGCGGCGCCAGCCGGTCAACCCAGCCGGCACGTCGAAATTCAGATAGAAGGGATCGAGCTTCATGAGAAGACAGCCCTGCCGACCTTCGGTGAGTAGCGCGGTTCGAGCATTCCAGTGCTAGCTTCACGAATGGCATCGACCCCCTTGCCGAACGCACGCGCCATCCCGACCGGATCGGCCGCCCTCGGGACCGCCGTGTTCAGGAGCACGGCGTCAAACCCGAGCTCCATGACGTCGCCGCGTACGACGGCCGTCCGAGCCGTGCATCCACAATCAAACGGAATGTAGGGGAAATGTCCGCGCATCAACTGCACCTCGGAGCTCAACGCTTCATCGCATTAGAATGAGCGTTCGAAACGCAGGATACCGCCGACACTGCTCTTCTTGTTGGCATTGGCCCAGTTCACTTCGGAAGCTTTCACCTTTCCGACGGCGGAGCCTCCGTAGCGGTCGTAGTCGAGTTCAGCCGTAACTGTGAAATCTGGAAGAAGCGCATAGGCGACGTTCGCAGCGACACCATAGTTCTTGAGCTGATCACCCGAGAGCTGAAGGTTGAACGAAGTTGTCTCGTTGACCTCGTAAGCGGCGCCAGCCCAGAAAGCCCAGTTCCCGCCCCAAATCTTATAGAAGCCGCGACCATGAGCGTCGATCGCGTTCATGGAGTCGTCGTTGAGCTTGCCATTGGAACGGTAGCCGAACATTCCGAACAGCAACAGTTCGTTGGTGACATTGATGTCGACACGGACCTTGGCGGCCACCGATTCGTAGTTGCTATCATAACCAGCAACGCCGGTGATCGCTCCCCAGCCATGTGTGTATTTCAAGCCGCCGACTATGTGCGGAGCGTAGTTGTCGATTGTGCCCACCACGCCTGAGCCTTCTTCGAGCGAAACCACGGCGGAAAAGCCGTTCGCGGCGTCGAAGTAGTACTGGACCACATTGGTATCCAAAGCGCCGTACGGAACCGGCGTCTGGTTGAGTACGTCACCCGCGCCGCCAATAAACATGTCGAAGGCCGACCAGTCCTTACCAACTCGGAGGCCACCAAGCTGAATCCAGGCGAAAGTCAAGATGCTGTCTCCGTTGAAGGCATAGGACCGAGAACTGTCCGAAACCGAAGTGTGGCGGTTACCGAAATTCACGCGGGTTTCGGTGTAGGTCTTCAACGTGCCGAGTTCGGTCTCCTGGCCGGTCCAAGCTTTCAGTGTGAAGCGCGTGTTGTTTTGCCATGTACCCTGATCCTCACCGGTCCTCACATCTGAGGTTCTTGCGTGGTAAAACAATCCGACATCGCCCAAGCCCACGTAGTAGCTGAGATAGCCGCCGATGCGCAGGCAGGTCTCGGTGCCTGAAATAAAGACGTAGCTGGAGCCGTAGACGTCGCAGATCTTGAGGTACTCAGTGGGATCAGGCTCGGGGACGATGATCACGGCGCGAGCGTCGGAAGCGGCGATCAGTGCCGCAGTTGAGCCGAGGAGGAGGCTCCCAATGGTCATTGTTGATCTCCGTCTAAATAGTAAAAGGAATCGAGACCGATAAATGATTTTTGCTAAGCGAACGATTGATAGCGAATCAAGCTTAATTCTAGGAGTGTTGCTGCACCTGCCGTGCTAATGCTTAGGAGAATTTAGAATGTGGTTGAGACTTGCTGTCACATTTGTTAAGTAGTTATCACTCCAGACGATCATACGACATTTTTGTACAATTACCCTTTTCACCTCCGCGGCGGGCCTCACAAAGGGTACTACTGCAAATGACGTGCCACCCTGACGACCCAGCTGCGGCTTGAAGCTCAAATGTGCGGGCGGACCTTGGTTCGCGCTTCCGTTCTTTTTGCCTTGCGGATCCACCCAAGCACGAACGGCAAACGTTTCGGCTACGGTTCGTCTGTTCGCTTCGCGACAGTTTGGCTTAATGGCGACGGCATTGTTTCCTGTGAGCCCCGCCGTTGAGGCATCATGCGGCGGCCACCGCTCGGTACGACGCCGTCACTTTGGCGAGCTGATGGTCGATAACCACGCGCCGCAGCCTTGCACCACTTAGTCCTAGGCGCCAGCCTTGGCATTGCGGCGGACCTGACGGTCGCGTCGAGCAGGTTTTCGTGCTGAAAGCGGCGCGGCACAGCTAATGCTTCTTGCCAGCAATTCACACAACGAGCTCATCGAGACGGCAGAGATCATTATGGGCGGCGCTAGCTGGCGTGCAAAGTCTGGACCCAACACCGTATTGTCTCATCGGATGCGGCATCTGCGCTCAGAAGAATCTCCCACGCGCAGATGAAGGGAAGGGACGGTGGAACAAAACGATGCGCGTGAGGGTTTCGGCGGGAACACCATCGTCAGTCGCTGACCGAGTGCGCTCAGACCATCGCTGTCCAGCCAAGACTGAACGGCGCCCATTTGCTAAAAAATTTCGAGCCCAAAGCGGAACGGACTGACATAGCGCAAAGACGCAGGCGAGCGCAGCGGTAAGGTTGGATGTTATCAGCATGGGACGGTGACCGTTGCAGACCACGAAATTTCGAGAGGCCCGGCTACCTTGGTACACTATCTATCCGGCTGTGTCGGAGTTCTCTGGGGCGGTCGGCGCCGAGGCTTATGAGGAATGGCTCAGGAACCTGCCGGCTGATGATCCGGTGTCACTCTATCTGCACGTTCCGTTCTGCCGATCAGCCTGCTGGTATTGCGGCTTCCCAACCACCATCACCCGCCGTGATGCGCCCATCCTCAACTATCTGGCGGCGCTGCGTGACGAGATCCGTCTGGTTTCGGAGCGAGTGCCGAAGACGTTGCCCGTGAGCGACATACATTTCGGCGGCGGAACGCCGTCTCTCATCGGACCAGCCGAGTTCCTCGCTCTGATGGAGTTCCTGCGATGCCGCTTCGCCATCTCGAAAACAGCTACGGTCGCCATCGAGATCGATCCACGCACGCTCACGCCCGAGATGGCGGAAGGCTTGGGAGCGGCCGGCGTGAACCGCGCGAGCCTGGGCGTACAGAGCTTCGATCCCATTGTTCAAAAAGCGATCAACCGAATCCAGAGCGAGGCCCAGACGTCGGCTGCCGTGGAAGTGCTGCGCCGGCATAGAGTGAGCCGCATCAACTTCGACCTCATCTACGGCCTGCCGCGTCAAACGGTGGAGTCGTGCGTCGAAACAGTGAGGGCGGCGGTCGCCATGCGCCCCGACCGGCTTGCCTTGTTCGGCTACTCGCACATCCCATCTCAAGTAAAGAATCAGCGCCTCATCGAGGCGGAATTTCTTCCCGACAGCGCTGCCCGCGCTGAACAGTATGCGGCTGTCGCCGTGACGCTGATTGCCGCCGGCTACCGACAGATCGGGCTCGACCATTTCGCCTTGCCGGACGACGAGCTCGCGCTGGCACAGGAAACAGGTCGCCTGCGACGTAACTCGTTGGGCTACTCGGCCGATACCTGCAGAACCCTGATCGGTTTCGGCGCGTCGGCTATCGGCCGCATCGGCCAGGGATACGTTCAAAACGAAGTTACACGGGATTCCTACATCCAGCACATCGCAGCTGGCCGACTGGCTACATCGAAGGGCCATCGCCTCACAGACGACGACCGCGTGCGAGCCGCAATTATCGAGCGATTAATGTGCGATTTCGAGGCTGACGTGCCGGCAATCTGTGTCGCCCACGGATCTGATCCGATCCGTCTTCGCGATTCGGCTGAGCGCTTGGCCATGCTGGCCAAGGACGGGATAGTGGACATCGAAAACGGCTTTGTCCGCGTACGGCGGGAGCATCGCTTTGGGATTCGCGCTGTCGCTGCCGCATTCGATGTTTTTAGGGATGGCGTTATGTATATCCCGCAGCAGCTTAATGCGATGCAAAGCACGACATAGTCCGGCATCAATGTCTCCGCTTGGAACCGCCGGCCTACTTGCCACGCCGGCCGGGCGCTGGTCTGGCAAGTGGGCTTTCCGTTTGCCAATTGTTCGTTCCCGGCCCTCACGGGGCGGCGAGTCCCTGCCGTGAGCGCCTCACCCGCGAGGCTACATGGCGGCCGTGGAGATTACCTCAGCAGCGGCGCCCGATCGGAAACCTTATCACCTCAGCGCTTTGGCGTGGCTGCTTGAACTCTTCGACGGCAACCGCCTCAATTAGCAGGTCCAAGGCTTCGCGGCCCCTTTGACTCATCGGGTCATCCCCACAAAGGTAGTCATACGCTCGATCTAAATGCACTCGGGCGGCGGAAAAATCGCTTGTCATATCATAGAACCCTCTCTACCCGCCCGCATTGCCGTCTACGAGGTGAAGGTAGTGCAATCGTCAATATATACAGACAAATTTGAATTAAATCGGAGATGATCATGGATGCCGAGTTCCCTGGCCTGATGCCGCCATCGAGCCCGCCGACGAGCACTCGCTGGCGCTCGGTCGGTTCATAAATGCCGAGCACCCCGTCCCGAGACCACCTCTGACCTCCCTCCTTCGATGCTAGACGCGTGGAAGACATGGCTGCGCCGCCGCTGCGAGAAAGGCGTGTCCCATCGCGCGGCGGCTGCATAGTGGGCAGCCAGCGCCGGGAGCCAATCGGCAAAGCCGCGTGTGGCGATTTTGGATAGCGGGCGCAGGCGAATCGCCACGCCCGTCCAGCATGTCCGATGCCGCGTAGGCCGCCAGGATCCCTGAGCGGAGTGCATGCACGATCCCGCGTGATGATAGTGGATCGGCACAGAACAGGCAGTCGCCCGCCGCGACCCAGCGGTCACCGGCGGCGGGATCGATCGTTGCGGTTCCCGCCGCCTTGATCATGCTGGCGGTCTCGATTGCGTTGGGCGGCACGAGCGGCGCGATGGACTGCGTTGCGGCTAAAGCGCGGTACCAATGTCCGGCTTTGCGCAGTTCGCTGCCCAGATCCGGATCGGTGAGGCACGCGCAAGTCGGCGCTGTACCACCAGCCTTCGGGACGCGCCTCGACGACCATGCTGCAATCGCCCGGTGCGCGGTCGAAAAAGCGTGTGTAGGCGGCAAGATGTCCGTGCATGGTGAGCTTGGCGCCGAAACATCGCGCCAGCCTCCAACTGCGACCGGTCGCCCAAACCACGGCGCGGGCAACGATAGCTTCATCGGCCAGCTTGAGCAGCCAGCCTTGATCGTCGCGCACTGCCGAACCCACGGCCGAGCCAAACCGCGTGTCCACACCTGCCGCCTTGGCCGCCTGCACCATAAGCCGGTCGAATCGCGTCCGGTCGAGCTGCCAGCCGGCACCTTGAGCGGAAAACATGCCGTGCCGCTCGCTGGGAACTTCATTGGCCCACACCGAAACAAGCGCACGATTTTCAACGAAGCCGGCCTGGGCGAACGGCGTCCAGACACCAAGCTGACGCAGCAGCCCATTCGCTACTGCCGGCAGCACCTCTCCCGGCTTTGGCCGATCATGCCTTCCTGCTTCCAGCAACAGCACGCTCCGCGCGGGTGCATCGTTGCCAACGCCAGTCCGGATGTGGTCGCCGCCGAACGTGATCGTCTCAGCGAGCTGGCGGGACAAAATGCCAACCTCAAGATAGCGTTGGCCCGGATCAGCGAGGCGGACTGAGGAAGACTTTAATTTCAAAAGGTGACACGCGGCAATAGTCGCGTGCCGCTGTAGCCCCAGGCTCCGCTTCACCGTGGGGACCGATCGGTCGCACTCTCAGCCTGGGGTTCTTCTCTGCCACCCATCATCGAATTTTGGTGGATTGTCCGTCTCCCGCACCGGTTTGAGCGCGATAGACAAGAATCGCGTTTTCTGTGCCGGCCGGGCTTCAATGACGGGGATGGCGAAAAGCTGAGTGCTCGGGCTTGCGGGCCGAGCTTGTCGGTCGCTCGATGGAAAGTGTCATCTGAGGCGCTTCCTCTCCCGCGTGCAACTGGAAGACACGCTCGTCCAGTTCCTTGTCCACTTCCGTCAGACGATGATTGAGGCGAAGGTAGTCCGTCCAGGTTGGCGTGCGGAACGTTTCCGTCCAATGCATAGGCTTCTGCAAGTTCCGCTGGAGCGTCCAATTCCGAGCACCGACCCGGCTGTGTACATGACGCCGCTGCCGCATGAGGTCGAGGAAAGCCTCGAGATTTCTCTCGGCTATCAGATATTCGACCTTGACCACGATCGGGCCGCTTCTCGGCTTCAGATTGAGAGCGACAGCGGGGGCATCGAATTCCTCCAGAGGATCGGGCTCTGAGTCGCGGCGCTCGCGAAGAGGAAACAGAACGCCGGCTGCAGCGACGAACATCAGGGAGGCAGCGGAACCCTCCAGCGCCAGGGCCAGCGAATGGTTTTCGGCCACCGTGCCCCACACCCAGCTGCCGAGCGCGATGCCACCATCTATCAAAGCATAGTAGATCGAGATGGTGCGCCCCACGACCCAGCGCGGGCTTGCCAGCTGCACGCTCACACCGACCCCTGACCAGGCGGTGACCCAACCCGCGCCGCCCAAAGCGAGTGCAATTGCCGCCACCCCGATCGAAGTTGTCAGTGCCAGGGAAAGTGAGCACGCCGCGCAGGCGACGCAGGAGAGCCTCATCAGCCGCTCCTGCGACAAGCTCCGTCTGAACAGGCTGTTGGAGAGGCCAGCGAAGACGGCTCCGGTCCCGAAGCCGGCCATGAGCGCGCCATAGGCGAGCGGGCCTCCTCCCAGCTGATCGCGGACAACCACCGGCAGCAGCGCGAGTATGGCGATGCTCGCCAAGCCAAAGAGGGTTCCGCGCGCGATCGCGGCCTTGATTTCCGATGACATCGCCGTGAAGCGCAGCCCGTCATAGATCGCCGTCCTCATCGACTCGCGTGGAAGAGGGGAAGAACGAACCTTCCACTTGCAGCGCCAAATAGTGGCCAAGGGTACGAAATAGGTGAGCGTGGTCACCGCGAATGCCGCCATAAGGCCAAACGAGGCAACTACAATGCCGCCGAGCGCCGGGCCCACAGTCCGGACGGTATTGAATCCAACAGAAAGCAGGGTGACGGCAGCGGGAACATCTCGTCGATCCACAATATCGCCAACCGACGCTTGCCAGGCCGGATCATTGAGAGCACCGCCGCTTGCGATCAAGAAGCTGAAGCCGAGGATCATCCACGGACTGACAAAGCCCAGCGCCACGGACGCGGTCAGCATCGCGGAGGCAATCACCATAAGGCACCGACCGGCGAACATGACCCGGCGCCGGCTGAAATTGTCGGCGAGAGCTCCGGCAAAAACGGACAGGACGAAAGCGGGCAGGTTCGATGAAGCCTGCACCAACGCAACCATCAGATCGGAAGCCGAGATCGTTGCCATCAGCCAGCTGATGGCAACAGTCTGCATCAACCAGCCGAGGCTTGAAACCTGCGTGGCGAGCCAGATCGAGCGAAAGGTGGGCTGCAGAAGTGGCCCAAAGGTCGTTGGTGCAGCCAAATCTTCGTTTGATCCAGCCACCCTACTCATTTTGCGATCCTTTGCTTTCCGTTATTGTCGCTTCCCATGTAATCTAGGCTGAACCGTGGCGGCTGGAAGAATAGATGACCCATTTGTCTCCGACGATGTGGCCACAGTTCCTCCTGACCAGTGGTCTGGCGGCCGAGACGCAGAAATGGGCCGGCTCACTCGCCTTCGACCACATCTTGGTGAGCCGGGATTCACATGTCATTTGAGGCATCATGCTCGTTCGAGCGCTGCCGAGCGATTTTTCGGGAAACGCGACGTTGTTCTTTTGTTGGAAACTCACTCATCAGCGGCGTTCGATGCTGAGTGTGGCTTTTGAAAAGTGAGGACGCTTGCAGATTTTTGACAGGATCAGTTCCCTGATTGACGCAGACGATTGCCAGGCCGCGATCGAAGACGCCCGCGCCCTGCTACTTCAATTCGAACAAAAGTCTGATGCGCTCACACGTGCGATTGACGAGTTTCTGCTCGACCTGATGACATTGGCTTTCATTGTCGAATGTTACGGACGCGGCTTTGAACTTCTGGCGCGAACGCTTGCCCATAGAAGGCTGGCAAAGGTCAGACTTTTGTCGGGAGGGGTCAGCCGGGCAGAAATGGTTCCAAAGCCTAATGGCTGAACCGGCGATCGCGCCTCGTTGCAATTAACGACATGGCGACCGCCAAAAAAAAGGGCCATCGGAAAACCGAGGCCCTTTAGGTGTAAAGTCAAAACCTTCAGAGGGGAACAGCTGATACGATGGAATGGGAGAAAACCATCGCGTGCATCAGCTGTAAGCTTAATCGCTAAAAGTTGTGCAATGCCCAAACACATATTGTGCAATGCAGCTATGCAGTAACGCAAAGCCTCAAGTTGCAAGATCGAGTTTGGAAATGTTTGCTGCTCGTACGGTGATGGGCGAGATCCTTAAGCGTATGTACGGCGGCATGATGGGACGCTTGCAAGCATCCAGACAAGATTATCGCGAAGCTAAAATAAGAGGTTCGATCCAATCGGCGATGCTCAATAGCCGCGCCATTCTGGTTCAGCCGGGCGTTACATCGCCTCGCCAAGTTGAGGATGTATTGGTCGCGAGCAGCCGCGCGCCAATTTGGAACCCACGACCATATGCAACGATTGGGCACTGTCCGAAGAAGGCCGAGAACGGTTGAAAGTGCGCTAGATGGAGATATTCTGAATTGGAACGGGGGCCTGGTTCATCGCCAAAGCGAGACATGGATGAAAAGCAGATCGCGCCCAACGCCTGATCCAACCATTGCAACGGAAGTCCCCTGGTCGGAAAGCCTAACCGCATATGATGACAAGCATTTCGAGCTCTATTTGAAGCTCATGGACGCTTGCGCCGACAGTGCCAGCGAAGAGGAGATGGCGCTGGATGTACTGGGTATCGATCCGGTCAAAGAGCCAATCCGCGCCCGTAAGGCCCTTCGCAGTCATCTCAAACGGGTGCTCTGGTTTATGCATGAGGGCCATAAGGAACTGCTTCCAAGCCGACCGCCTCAATAACTGCGGCGCCGAACAAGGTTGCCCGAGAGATCAGGTGGCGCCCTCGGGGGATGCGAGGACACTTGAAAGCCGCAATCGGGTTATCATTTCCATACTGCGTGTGTTCGGCTCCGCACGGCAAGTGCCCTTGAGTCGAGGAGGAATGCACATGAAGAAGAAAGTTCATCTGGAAGCCTGCTGACCGATCCCTTGGGGCCCATAATCGGGTCCCAAGTTGTTCCCGACGAGCGTTGCGAGGGGCGGATGCAGGACCAGCCGGAAATCGAGCCCGGGCGTGAAACGAAGTCAACAGGTGCGAGGTTCGGCCTGCTGGGTGTGGCTGTGTTGGCCGTAGGCGCCTTCATCTGGACCGGCTTCGGCGAAGGCATCCAGCAGGGCACGTCCAACGTCGTTCGGACTGTCATCGACAAGAGCATGCAGCGCCTTGGGCTCGGGCAAGCCCCCAACGCTCTTACAGAGGGCGAGTGGTATCTCTCGGTGTACTACGGTCCCGACTTTACGGATGTCACCCCCGTCGGCCTGGGGCAATGGCACAACACTTCCTCCTTTCCGCCGAAAGCCGCACCCTCTCCCTCAAAGAGATTTACAAAGGTGGCGAGGAAAAGGCTTACGACACGTTCAAGCGCCTTCGCTGGGCTTCGACGCAAGCCGAGCCGGTTTGCCCGAAATGCGGGTGCTTGGATCACTACGACATTCCGACCCGTCGCAAGTTCAAGTGCGCCGCTTGCGGTGCGCAGTTCTCCGTCACGTCGCGCACGATCTTCGCCTCGCGCAAGCTGTCGTTTGTCGATCTGCTCGCCGCCATATGCCTGTTCGTGAACGGCGCGAAGGGCATGTCGGCGGTCCAGTTCTCCCGCGATCTGGACGTTCAATACAAGACCGCCTTCGTGCTGGCTCACAAGCTGCGAGAAGCCCTGTCGGCTGAAACCAAGAACGAAACCCTTGAAGGCGAGGTCGAGATTGACGGCGCCTATTTCGGCGGCGTGGTGCGCCCTGAGAACCGCGTAGAGGACCGCAAGGACCGTCGCATGAAGGAGAACCAGTCAGACCGCCGTCGCGTTGTGATCGCCCTGCGCGAACGCGCTGGCCGCACCTTGACGTTCGTCCGTCATCGTGAGGCCGAAGGCGTCGAAATCGCCCGCTCTCGCATGCTGGCCGGTTCCAAGCTGTTCGCGGATGAAGCGAACCATTGGGACGCGCTGGAGGCTGATTACGCTTCGACCCGTATCAATCACTCGGAAAGCTACAGCGACGGCCACGGCAAGCATACCAACATGGTGGAAAGCTATTTCAGCCGCCTTCGCCGCATGGTCGCTGGTCAGCACCACCACGTTTCGCACCGCTATCTCTACCAGTATGCCAATCATGCCGCATGGCTGGAAGATCACCGTCGCCGGTCAAATGGCGGCAACGCATACGCCCTGCTTGGCGGCGCGCTCAATCATTCTGTGAGTCGGGTTTGGGCCGGCTATTGGCAGCGCGTTAATTCCTGACCTTGGCCTTCAATTCAGGGCTCTGCTGAAGATTCAGAACGGCCTTCCCCATAAGATCTTCAGGGATTATATTAGCATCTCGCAATACCGTCGTAACAATCTCTATAACTTCATCCTTCAGTTTTCGACCTTGGGCGCCATTTACAGCCTCTCTAGCGGTTACGGTATCCCACGCATCGACAACATCCGCCGGGGTATTTTTCTTTACAGATTCCACCTTTTTGTCGTTCAATGTAACGACATTCTCCTTAACAATATTTTCGATCAGCTCATTCCATTCGTTTTCTGGGAGCGCCCTTGGGACCCAATCATCTGTTCCAACCCGTGAGTAAATGTTACCAACGAGCCAGCCAAGCTTCGCTTGAAATTCAGGCTTCAGGCTCAATATGCGGGCCTTCTTTACTATGGCGTAGTGTTCGGTCTTCAGGGAAATCGACAGGCGAAGAAAGGCGCACATTCGATCACCAATCCCCTTGTTTACCTGTTCGTGTACATAAAAATACTCATGGTTGTTATTGTTAAGCAGGCTCTTCAAGAACATTCTAACCCTGCTCTGGCCCTGTTCAGTTATCGCGTTTGCCTTCTTCAAGACATTATTTGTTTGATATTTTTTCGCCTCTCTGTTTATTACCTCTTGAAGGGGCCGGATGGCACACAAAGAAATGTACGGGGTCGCTATCGCTCCGTCGCGCGAAACAAGGTCGCACGTCTGCGTGAGAACCATGAAATACCGATAGTCAGCGTTCAGATAGAATGGATGAACGGTCTCTAGAAGCCGCTCCAATGCAGGCGTGCGGCGAATAATGTCGCCCTGTTGCAAGTCTCCGCGCGGCGGCGCTGCATAGGTGAAGTGCATGGTTTCATCGACAACAGTTAGTAAGTGCCGGTCGACTTCTTTGCCAATGTTCGCGAGGCGTTAGCGCGCACGTTGGACTTACGGTTGTCCATCACTTCGGTATCGTAGACGAATTTGATTTTCTTCTCTTTATTCACCCTTATGGTCATTAGACCGGCTGTCGAGATGGCCCAACCATCTGCAGTGGACACTGCACGGCCTTCCCTAAACTGATCCAGATGTCTGCCGGGTCCGTGATCGCGGTCACTCGTTCCTCGAACTTTGACTGTAGTATTAGTCATTCTCTTGCTCCCCCGTTATCCCATATATATCACCTAGCAGGCGCTCCGTATACTCGCGCAGCATGGTAACCTTATCGTCTAGCGCCGCCCTAGCGTCATTAGAATTTTCAACATTTGCATTGTAGTTGAATTTGAATTGTACCGATCCAGCATCGGACAGATGCGTAGTCATCGTACAAAGGTATTTGTCGTATGAAAATTGCCGTGCAATCGTCGAGTCGATTATTTGGATCGTTTGATCGATGAATTTAGACGCGTCGCTGAACTTGAATATGTCAAAAAGCCTTTGCGGCGGATCGGCTTCGTCGTATCCAAAATTGACACCGACAGCTGCTATTGGAGTGACAGGCAATAATTGGAGCAGCTTGCTCATTGCTTTCTCGCAAACAGCGAGGGACGAATCGGTGGGGCGCCGCGAGCCGATTATCATCCTATCGGCACTCGGAATGACTATCGCGTCATCATGGACAAATCGAAGGCGGGGCGCAAAATTTTCGAGGATCAGTTCGACATTGAGTTGGTTGGTGTCGAACACATTCTTTGCGAACCAATCTGGATTAAGGATCGCCAAATTCCAGCTACCAACAGCGACAACCGTCCATTCGGTGACTATTGGTTTCATCGCGAAGCAGGCCAATTTTGGAAGTTGTCCTAGCTTCTAGATTAATTTTCTCGCTGTTGGCAAGGAGGAATGGTGCCTTTCAACCGGGCAATGCGCTGCTTTGGCCCACAGACCCGGATTTGCGTTAAGGCAACATCCTGCTAATTTTAGCCAAAACTAAAAGAAGCGGGGAGGATGAACCGGTGACTCTCTTCGGTGTTGTCATGTGCATCTATTTCGGGCACCCCCCAACAACCCGCCGAATGCACCATGGTTGGCAACTGGCGGGGATTTCTTGCTCAAGACGAATGTGAGGCAGATTTAGAACGGCTAAAGAAATTAGCCGCGCATGGATTGTTGCCGATTGACCTGCCACTGAACTGTCATCCAGTGGCGATTAGAGCCGCGACCATTTCTGTTACGCCGTTTGGCGCGGGTAAAGCAACCGGCGGAGGCGCGGAGCCTTCGATCGGCGCAGCGTCGGAGCCGGTTGCGGTGATGACCTCGGCATAGGCTGCCGGGGTCTGGTAGCCGAGCGAGGAATGTGGCCTGGCGGTGTTGAAGTCCTCCCGCCACTCGGCGATGGCGCTGCGAGCGTGGTCGAGGCCGAAGAACAGGCTCTCGTTCAACAGCTCGTCGCGCATCCGGCCGTTGAAACTCTCGACGTAACCGTTCTGCATCGGCTTGCCTGGCGCGATGTAGTGCCATTCGATCCTGTAATCCTTCGACCAGGCGAGGATGGCGTTCGAGGTGAACTCGGTGCCGTGGTCGGAGACGATCATGCCTGGCTTGCCGCGCTGGGCGATCAGTTCCGTCAGTTCACGGGCAACCCGACGGCCGGAGATCGAGGTGTCCGGGATCGCCGCCAGGCATTCGCGCGTCACGTCGTCGACGATGTTGAGCACGCGGAACCTCCGGCCGCAGGCGAACTGGTCGTGCACGAAATCCAGCGACCAGCGCGCGTTCGGCTTTGCCTCGACGAGGATCGGCGCCCGCGTGCCGACCGCTCGCCGCCTTGCCCGGCGCTTGCGCACCGTCAGGCCCTCCTCGCGGTAGAGCCGATAGATGCGGTTGACCCCGGATGCCTCGCCCTCGCGCCTGAGCAGGATGAACAGCCGCCGGTAGCCGAAGCGTCNGATAGATGCGGTTGACCCCGGATGCCTCGCCCTCGCGCCTGAGCAGGATGAACAGCCGCCGGTAGCCGAAGCGTCGGCGCTCGTTGGCGAGGTCACGCAACCTGCCGCGCAACTCCGTCTCGGGCGGACGCCGGGACTGGTAGCGGATCATCTTGCGATCAGCGCCCACAAAGGAACAGGCCCGACGCTCCGACAGGCCCATGACGGCCTGCAGATGCGCGACGGCTTCGCGCTTAACGGCGGGCCCTACCATTTTTTTGACAGAAGCTCACGCAGCGCCGAGGCTTCGAGCATCTGGTCGGCGAGCAGCTTCTTCAGCTTGGCGTTCTCGTCTTCCAGAGCCTTCAGCCGCTTGGCGTCAGAGACGTCCATCCCGCCATACTTGGCCTTCCAGTTATACAGCGTCGCCTCCGAGACCCCGTGCTTGCGGGCCAGATCGCCCGCCTTCGCACCCGCCTCATGCTCGCGCAGAACCGCAATGATTTGCTCTTCCGTGAAACGCTTTCTCTTCATCAGTCCGTCCTTCAATCAAGGGCCGGACTCTAATCTCAGATGGAGGAAAAACTCAGTGGCAGGTCANTCTCTTCATCAGTCCGTCCTTCAATCAAGGGCCGGACTCTAATCTCAGATGGAGGAAAAACTCAGTGGCAGGTCAGAGGCTGGCGCGACGGCGCCGCGCCGTCCGCGTACGCCGCCCGCCAGTCGCACGGCTCTTGGAGTTTCCCCACTCAAAATCCGCCTTGGTCGCTTCAGCCTTTTGCCCGCTACCTGGATAGGCGCCGTGGCGGGAGCGAGGCCTAATGCAGCGCTTGGCCGTGCTCGACCATCCTGCGTATCACTGACGGCGCCAGCATCAGACCTCTTATGCAGGCCCAACGATGTGGCCGCTTTGCGCCCAAAATCGGCCGATAGGGCGTTCCGCGGATGTGGCCTTCGAGGGACTCGCGAACAGAGATGTCATCGTCGATGACATAGACCGTTCGAGCGGTGTCAGGCCGGGGTACTCCTATGGCGAAGAGCGGGTGAGAGGTCATCGTCGCGTTGAATGGCTTTGCTGCAGAACCCTCATCCCCTTCCTAGCGCAGCTTCCACGGCCTTGACGATCGCCTCCTCCGTAAAAGGTTTGAGCAGAAAAGCCACCGCGCCGCGCTCGAGCACTTGCGCTTCCAACATTGCATCGGCGTGGGCCGTTATGAAAACAATGCCTACGTCGATCTGTCGGTTCAGAAGCTGAATCTGCAGTTCGGGGCCTGTCATCCCCGGCATCGAGACGTCAAGAACCAGACACCCAGCCGACGTCAGTTCGTCGGAAGCGAGAAAAGCTTCCGCCGACTCGAAGGGGCACGTGACGAACCCGTAGGAGTTCAGGAGGCCAGGAAGGGACTCACGAACGGATTCGTCGTCGTCCACCACGCAGACCAAATTACTGTGCATCATTACGCTTGCCTTGAATTGAGACCTGCAACCTCTACGGCATTGCACGGCAGAGAGAATGTGAACGTCGCTCCGGGCTCGTTCCCATTGGGTACCGCCGTGAGGCTGCCACCGTGGGCCTGGATGATCGAGCGACTGATGGACAGCCCTATACCCATGCCGTCGGGTTTGGTCGTCCTGAACGCCTCGAACAGCTTTTCGGTCTCCTGTGGGTTGATACCGTGCCCGGAATCGCGGACTTCGAGCGAAATATGGCCATCGGGTTCGCACCGGGTCGCGATCCGAAGCATTCGGACACGGTCCGTGACCTCGCTCATGGCCTCAGCGGCATTCAGGACGAGGTTCAGAATAACCTGTTGGATCTGGACTCGGTCCGCGGCCGCGGGGGGCAGGTCTCCTGCAAAGGCCGTTCGCACGATCACACGGCGACGCTGTAGTTCGCTTGCGAGGAGGGCAAAGACTTCGCGAGCGATCTCCTGCAGGTCGATGGGTTCAAGGGTCGGGGCGCGACGAGCGTAGAGCGAGCGCAGGCGCTTGATCACTTCCGATGCGCGGTTGCCGTCACGGAGAGTGCGCTGGGTGGTCGCAAAGGCTCCCGCCACGTCAGGCGGCTCGGCCGCGAGCAGGCGCAGGCAGGTGCTTGAATTGGTGATTATACCAGCCAGTGGTTGGCTGACCTCGTGGGCTATGGATGCCGTGAGCGTGCTAAGCGCCGTCACGCGCGCGACATGAGCCAAGTCCTCACGCGCCCGATTGAGGTCGTCTTCGGCGAGCTTCCTGGCGGTGATATCCTGCAGCGCGCCCATGAACACCGGGCGATCGGGAATCTGGTCGATCCGATGGCCGACCACTTGAGCGTGGCGGATACCCCCATCGGTGTTGATAACACGGAATTCGAGCTCGAAGTTTTCGCCTATCTGCGCGCCGCCGATCAGGGCCTCGACCTGACCCAGGTCGTCCGGATGAATCGCCGTCATCATCATGTCCATCGTGACCTTGCAACCGGGCTCTAACCCGAACACTTTGTAAATGACCTCAGACCAATTGTGCTCATCAGCATGGACGTCCCAGGTAAAGCTCCCGGTCTGGCTCAAGCGTTGGGCCGCGGTGAGGTAAGTGTTGGTCCGTGCCAGTTCGTCTTCCGCCACTTTGCTGATGGTGACGTCTTGCGTGCTGCCCAAGTAGAGGATGCGGTCGGTAATTTCCGGGATGCGCGTACTGACAGTATGAACATACTTGGTCTCGCCGGCTGGCGTGACGATCCGATAGAAGACGTCGAAGTCGGCCCCGAAACGCTTACCGTCGGCGATAACCTGCGCAACCCGGGGCAGGTCTTCGGGATGAATGCCGTTTAAAATCGTGTCTATCGTGGGAGGCTGCTCCGGATCAACGCCCCAGATCCGATAGTTTTCGTCTGACCAGTCTATGTCATCGGACTCCAGATCCCACGTGAAGCTACCGATCTGGCTAAGCGACTGAGCGGTCTTCAGGTAGCGGTTGGCCCTCGCAAGCTTGGCCTCACTCGCCTTAAGGGCGGCTTCAGCGAGCCGGTCTTTCGTTACGTCCTGGTTGCTGCCGATATAAACGAGACGATCGGTGATCTCCGGAATCCGGGTGCTAACGGTGTGGATGTGCTTGACGCCTGCCGGCGTGACGATGCGGTAGGTGACATCGAAGTTCTCGCCAGACCCGCGCGCCCCATCGATGGTCTTCACGACCAAATCTAGATCATCCGGATGGATCGCGTTCAGGATGATGTCTACCGTCGGCGTGGCGGCCCGGTCGACTTCCCAGATCCGATAGTTCTCGTCTGACCAGTCAAGCTCGTTGGAATCGACATCCCAGGTGTAACTGCCCACCTGACTGAGGGTCTGCGCCGCCTTGAGGTAGCGGTTGGCTCGCCGCAGACCGGCCTCACTCGCCTTCAGCGCCTCTTCGGAAACTTTGGCTTCGGTGATGTCCTGAAGTGCACCGAAATAGGCCGGCCCATCCGTGGTTTCCGGCATGCGTGTGGCGACTGAGCGAATATGCTTGACCACACCCGCAGGGGTTACAATGCGGTGCACCATCTCGAAGTTTGCGCCTGCCTGCACCGCCTCGCTCATGCCCGCCGTGACCCGTTCCCGATCATCGGGGTGGATCCCGTTCAAAACCATCGACATTGCCGGAGGGAGCGACGGGTCGATGCCCCAGATCCGGTAGGACTCGGCTGACCAATCGAGGTGGCCCGTTTCAACACCCCAGGTAAAGCTGCCCGTCTTGCTGAGCCTTTGCGCCGCGGTCAAGTACATGTTGACCCGCATTAGATCCGCTTCGCCCGTTTTCAGAGCTGCCTCGGCCAGCTTGCTCTCGGTGATATCCTGCGAGCTGCCGAGATAAACCACCCGGTCGGATATCTCGGAAATGATCTCCATCACAGTATGCAGGTGCTTCACGCCCCCTACGGGCGTGACGATGCGATAGAAGACATCTAACCCTTCCTTGGCCTGCGTAGCAGCGGCGAAGACCTTCAGCATCTGCTGGCGATCCTCTGGGTGGATGGCGGCGGCCACCATCTCCATGGTCGGGGGCACGGCAGGGTCGAACTCCCAGATGCGATAATTCTCCTCCGACCACACCTGCTCGTGAGAATCCGTATCCAGCGAAAAACTGCCGGTCTTGCTGAGCCGCTGCCCCCCCACCAGGAAGTGATTGGCCCGGCGGAGGTTGGCCTCGCTGGCCTTCAGGGCGAGGTCGGATCTGGTGCGTTCGATGGCGATGCCGGCGATGCGCGCGAAGCGGTCCACCAGTTCTTCATCCTGGCAGGTGGGGCCTTGCGGCACATGCTTGTAGATCGCGAAAATCCCGAGCACGTTTCTATGACTGTCGAAGATCGGGGCAGACCAGCACGATGCCAAGCCGAAACCCGTGACGAGTTGCGGCCAGGGCGACGCTGCCCAACGAGGATCTCTTGGCGGGTCGGCGGCGATAATGGTCGCGCGAGATACGACCGCCAGCGAGCAGGGGCCGTACTCCGGGTCGATCTTCAAGCCTTCGAGCGCGGCGTTGTAGTCTGCCGGAAGGTTTGGGCCCGCCGCAACCCGGAATCGCTGCCCGTCGTGGTCGACGTAGAGGATACTACACACGGAGCCAGACGAGAGATCCTCAACGAGAAGACAAAGCTCGTTAAGCACGCTAGGAAGCGGCAGACCACGTGCGACGAGCTCAAGCAGACGCTTTTCCGCCGCCAACTGAGCCTCGGCCCGCGTGCGGTCCTCGATATCGGTGTTCACGCCGCACCAACCGATCAGGTTTCCCGCCATGTCTCTGAGTGGACGGGTCTGCAGGTTGAAGCGCCTATAGACGCCATCGTGTCGGCGGAGCCGAGCCGCCACGTTGATTTCTTCAGGCGCCGTGACGCTAAGGGTTTCTTTCCACGCCGCCTCAACGACCGCCAAGTCATCCGGATGGAAGAGCGAGATCCAGCCGGAAGCGTTCGCCAGCTCAACCGTAGTTCCCGTGTACTCGCGCCAAAGTCGGTTGACGAAGTCACAAGATCCGTCTGGCGTGGCAGTCCATACCATCCCTGGCAGTGCGTCCAGCAGGCGAGTCTGATCCGTCTCCATCATTGACTTTCATGCCGTCCCCGGTTGACGAGAATGCAGAGCCGACCCGCACGCGTCCATAGGACCATGGTGTCGGTCGTCGCGATTCCTGTAGCCGCTCTCGTTGCGCCTGTCAGAGACGCCGCCTGAAGACCGCCACGCCGTAGGTGGCCGGGTGGCCGACGAAGCGCGACACGACGTTTGCATCCAGATCGACGCCCGGCGTTCGCCAGGTGATCATCAACTGTAGCTGAGGTATTCTCTCCGAAGCGATACCCTTCCAAGCACAATCTGTCGTGCCTCATTATAAGGCGTAAGACGCTGTTTCGTAGACCAACACAAAAGTATTGCCGACACTATCGTGCAATGGATTTGCGGGGGGCCGTCAGTCGATCAATAGCGCATTCAACACAGGAGATGTGTCATGCGCGATCAACGGCTGAGCAATTCTCGCGTCGCAGCAATCGTCAAAACGAAGAACGAAATCAGCGTCAACCAAGCGCGGTGGATCCTGGTTCCGCTGTTCGGATTATGGATCTTGGTTTCCGCCGCAGGCATGATCCTCGGATGAAGAAACGCCCCGGCCGTGACCGCAGCCGCCAAACATTAGCCCTGTGCTTTCGCCCGATTTCCTCTCAGCTCCTTGACCTTCGCCGATCTGCATCGGATGATCGCGAAGGTTGCCGTCAACCGCTACTCGTGGCCTTTATGGATGGGCATTTGCATCTATGCATGCGGCCTGCTTGGCGGCTATCGCGCCGACGCGGCGGTGTTATGGATTTACTGCCGCGTTCAACGCCATCTTTCCCGATCGACCCGGCCAAGCCAAGATAGTCTCAAGGTGCTGTTGCCGCTTGTGGTCCTGGCGTCCGCAAACGGCGCGTTCCATTTCGAAGCGCACTAGCCAAGGCTCATCAGACATAAGAAGTCAGCAGAAGGCTCGGCATGACTACGAGACAAGTTGCTGACCGCCGTCGATGTCGTATGTCGCGCCCGTCAGCGCCTTGTTACTCATGATATGAACGGCGAGCGCTGCGACGTCGGCCGGCTCCACGACACGCCGGATAGGCAAAATTTGCCTCAGCTCTTCACGCCGCTTTTCAAGATTGTCGCCCAACAACGACGCCGAGAGTTGCGTATCGACGAAGCCGGCCGCGATTAGGTTCACGCGGGCGGGGGCCAGCTCGAGGGCCAGATTGGCAATGAGCGCAGGCAATGCAACCGTGACCGTCGAAACGATTGCAAGGCCCTGACGAGGACGACGTGCGCCAGTGCCGCCCATGAATGTCAGCGATCCACCTGGCATTAGCTTGCCCACGGCGCATCGGGCCACATTAATCGCGAGCAGCAGATGCTCCGTGAGATCTTTGCGCCCCTCCTCAGGCGACACTTCAAGCGGTGGGCGATAGTGGGGCGCGCCGGCTGTGACCATGACGTGATCCACTAACATTGGAAGATTCCGGAAAAACGCCTCCAGCGCGTCGGCATCGTTGGCGTCGAAAGTAGCAATGTGTTTCGCGCCGGTCTCTTGCGCTGCCAGTTCGAGACGATTCTTGTCGCGGGCTGCCAAGATGAGGCTGGCGCCCTCCGAGCGGGCACGCCGGGCTGTCTCTAGCCCGATCCCGGCGCTGCCTCCAATGACAACAACAGTCTGGCCAAGCAGGTGGGGTTTGCACCTGCCGAAAAGGGGCGCGGTAGCCATTGATACTCCTTACGCGACTGGTCGGGATCACCGTCTTATGTCCCAAATCAAATTGCCTCGGCTTCAGAAGGCCGCCCGGCACCTTATCCACCCGCTCAGAAGGCTAAAGAGGCAGCGTTTTGCCCTTATATTCGGCAACGATGTATTCGGCGTACCAATCCGGCCAGTTCTCATCATGCCGGCCACCGTCCCGCTCTTCGTGTTTTCCATGTGCAGCAGCCGCGCGGCGCAGTGCGCCTGCGAGATCCGCCAAGGAGACAAAGCTTGTCGCATCGGCATCGACCCTACCGGGAAAACGATTGGTGATCTCTTGCATCAGCCATGTGTTGCGGTCAGGATCGTTGAATGTCGCGAATGAGACGTAGCTACGTCCTTCGGGATCGCGCCCCTGGATAGGCGGTTGGCCTGGCCCGGCCCGGTGGAACACCTCACTGACCTCAACCCCCTTTGCCAAGAGCTCGGCGCGTGCGGTTTCGATGTCAGATACGACGAGATAGGTTGTACTTGCGGCGTCGGGTTTGGCAGATGTGAGCCCTATCCCGAAGTGCACCGACGCGGGGGAACCCGGGGGCGTGAATTGCACAACGCGGAACGACTCGTCTACCGCGAAATCGGCGTCGAGCCGCCACCCGATTCGGCCGTAAAAGGCCTTGGCGCGATCTACATCCGACACCGGGATCACAACAACTTCGAGCTTCATATCGCTCGTCACGGTCGGTGCGGCATTGCCGCTAACAACTTCGGCAAGGGTCATAGTATTCTCCTTTCGTCGATTCGAAGGCGCAGAAGGATCCCGGTTGCGCTGCTATGCGTCGACAGCAACCCTATAACGGGAGGCCGGCACTTTTCGGGACAGGTTCGGGATGAGCTTTTGGCGCGCCGCCTCGTAGCTATCCCAATCCGAACGGTCCGGGAGCGACGGAATCGTGACAAGCTCTCCCTGGTCAAAGCCGGCCAGTGCGGCGTCGACCAGGTCTTCTGCCTGCATCACCCGCTCGTCCGGGTAGTTGGAAAGATCACCGCCGGCCACATCCCAGAAGTTGGTCTGCACCGCGCCTGGGAGCACCGCCTGGACGGCGATATTCTTGTCCGCAAGCTCCTTGTGCAGTGAAAGGGTGAAGGCCGTGACATAAGCCTTCGTTGCGCCGTAGACACCGTTGAGCAGCTCCGGCCAGAGGCCCATAGCCGAACTGATGTTGATGATGGACCCGCCTCCCCGTGCCACAAAAGCCGGCGCCGCCGCATAGGTCAGGCGGGTCACCGCTGTGACATTCAGTTCTATCATGTCATCCATGGCGTCGACATCGGTCTCGAGTATGGAGCTGACGGCTCCGAGACCTGCATTGTTGACAAGCATCGAGATCCCGTTTCCACCGCGAAGGAGCGCCTCAATCCTGCCGCGGTCAGCCTTGTCGTTAAGGTCGGCCGCAACCGTTCTTACGGCGCGGCCTGTTACGCCCGATATGTGGCGCGCCACGCCGTCAAGCTTTTTCTGGTTCCGCGCCACTAGAATGAGATCGTAGCCGCGGCGTGCGAGCCGGTCGGCATAGATGGCCCCGATGCCCGAGGACGCGCCCGTTATCAATGCAGTTCCTTTTGCCGACGTATTCATGGTGTTCTCCACTTGAAGGTGCAGCTTGACATTGGCGCGGCCGGGCCGGGGAACCCAGCCGCGCCCTTGCGAGGAGGCGTGGGAGGCGCCTGTGCTCGCGTTAGATAGATTCGCGTAGCGTCTTGAACGAAGCCCGAAGCTCGGCGCTAAAGGTCGCCGGCTGTTCCCAGGCGGCGAAATGACCGCCTTTAGGAAGCCGGTTATAGTGGATGAGCTTCGGATAAGCCTTCTCGGCCCAGCTCTGCGGAGCCTGGTAAATCTCGTCGGGAAACGCGCTGACGGCCACTGGGATCTGTATGCCCCGAGGATCGAAAAATCCTCCTGCAGGGAAGTGTGCGTTATCCCAGTAGAGACGGGCCGACGAAATCGCGGTGTTGGTCAGCCAATAAAGTGTGACGTTGTCCAGGATGTCATCACGTGTCAGACCCTCGGTTTGTCCGTCGAAGACACGCGCTATCATTTCATAGCTGCGAATGTCGTGATCAAGCATCCAAGCCGCGAGGCCGACCGGCGAGTCAGCAATGCCGTAGAGCGTCTGCGGACGATTGTTCATCTCAATCGCGTAGCCAAGCCCGTTTTTGTAGAAGTCGTCGAGCTGGTTCCAGGCACGCCTTTCGTCCGGAGTCAGACTTGCCGGCGGCGGCGTCCCAGCGGCAAGCGCCTTCGAAATTTCGGCTGGAACCGTGGCTGCCATGTTGGTGTGGATACCCAGCAGTCCGGGAGGCTGCTGCAGGGCCATCGTTTCAGTAACCGCATTGCCCCAATCGCCGCCCTGCGCCACGTATTTCGTGTACCCAAGCCCTTGCATAAGCTCCGCCCAGGCCCTCGCGATGCGCGTCGGCGTCCAGCCCGGCGCCGTTGGTTTGCCGGAGAAGCCATAGCCAGGTAGCGACGGTATGACCAGGTGGAAGGCGTCCGAAGCGCTGCCTCCGTGAGCTGTTGGATCCGTCAGTGGCTCGATGATCTTCAACTGCTCGATGATCGAACCCGGCCAGCCATGCGTGACAATCAGCGGCAGGGCATCTTTGTGCTTGGACCGGACATGGATGAAGTGAATGTCCAACCCATCTATGCCCGTAATGAAGTGAGGCAGTGAGTCGAGCCGCGCCTGCATTGGGCTCCAGTCGTAGTCTGACGCCCAGTAAGCTGCCAGTTTCTGGATTGTGGCCAATTGAACGCCCTGCGTGTCGCCAGCGACAGTTTCCTTGTCAGGCCAACGCGTCGCTCTGACCCTGTTGCGCAGATCGTGAAGCTGGTGTTGCGGGAAATTGGGGGAAAATTTGCGGATTGAGGTGTCTGCCGCGGCCGTCTTCAAAGCGCTCGGAAGGACGGAAACCGCTCCCAAGGCAACTGTGGTGGCAATGACTTCGCGTCGGTTGGGCATTATCGATTTTGCTGGCATCGCGGTCTCCTCTGTTTCCCATTCAAGTCGATGGGTGAACATTTCGCTCGTCGTGAGCCGGAATGCGATTGCACCAACGTATTGGCGATACCTTTGTATTGCCTGCGTCTGGCGGCCCGAGTCCCGTGGCAAAACCAACACCAAGGCATAATGGACGTCAGAGCCCGCCTAGCGCAGAATCGGACCGCGCGACTTTCGCGAAGGAACGGCAATGAAGATGGACCTAGGCCGCGTTCTGTATGCACTGCCCGGACTGGTCTGGACTGCATTGCGAGACGGCCGTATCGATTTCGTCAACCGACAATGGGCCGAATACACTGGTCTCGGCCTCGATGAGGCTCACGGCAGCGAATGGAAGTCGATCGTTCACCCCGACGATCTGCCCACGCTTATCGAATGGTGGCAATCGATGTCTGAGACGGCAGACCTGACCGAACTGGAGGTTCGCCTGCGCCGCTTCGACGGTGTCCACCGCAGGTTCCTCGTTAGGTGCAGTCGGCTATTTGATGATCAGGGGCAAGTCGAACGATGGTGCGGCCTTGGTACGGAGTTGGAGACACTGCAGCCTCTAGCAGAAGGCCCCTTGGAGCAGGCGACTACTTTTCAGCACATCGTGGACAGCATCCCGATCCCAGTCGCTGTAACGTCGCCGACAGGCGCTGTCGAATGGCTGAACCAGCCAACCCTCGACTATTTCGGGAAGACTTTGGAAGATTTAAAGGGCTGGAAAGCGTCCGGCGTGGTGCATCCAGACGATCTAGAGAGAACGATCGCCGCGCAGACCGATGCTCACCTCCAGGGAAATAGCTACGATGTTGAGAGCCGCCACCTACGCGCCGACGGTGTCTATCGGTGGCACAACGTCCTAGGATTGCCGTTACGAAATGCTCGCGGGGATATCCTGCGCTGGTTTCATCTGCTCATCGACATCGACGACCGAAAGCGGGCCGAGGAGTCACTGAGGAAAAGCGAAAACAACCTGCAGACTATTATCGATACGATACCCGCCCTTGTATGGTCTGCGAAGACTGACGGGACGGCCGAATTTTTCAACCGACACTACCTGGAGTACGTCGGTCTCGGCCTTGAGAAGGTCCGAGACAGTGGATGGATAGCAGCTGTCCATCCGAATGACGTGGAGGCTTTGAGATCTGCCTGGGCCGCGACTATGGCTGCCGCTCGACGCGGTGAATGCGAAGCGCGGCTACAGCGCTTCGACGGGTCCTACAGATGGTTTCTGTGCCGCATGGAGCCGTTGTTCGACGAATCGGGAAACATTGTTAAATGGTACGGGGTCAACACTGACATCGAGGCCCAAAAGCGTGCGGAGGCGGCATCGCGAGCGAATGAAGTCGATGTTCGCAACATAATAGATTCGATCCCAGCCCTTGCATGGTCAGCCCAACCAGACGGTTGGGTGGATTTTGTGAATCAACATTCCCTGAACTTCACGGGCCTGCCCCTGGAAGAGCTTCTCGGCTGGCGCTGGGTGGCCGCCGTCCATCCAGACGACATCGAAGGACTGGCCAAGGTATGGCGAGAAGGCATCGATGCAGGGCTTCCTCAGGAAGCGGAGGGCCGCCTACGCCGCCATGACGGAACGTATCGATGGTTTCTGTTTCGGTCCAGTTCTGTTCGCGACAAGAATTGGAACGTGGTCAAATTCTACGGTTTCATAACCGATATCGAGGACCGGAAGGGCATTGAGCAGGCTCTTGCCGCAAGCGAGGTGGAAGCGCGCCTCGCCGTGGATAGCATCGACGGTATGATCTGCCTCTTTACACCGGAGGGCGTACTAAACGGCGGCAACAGGAGACTTCTAGAGTACTTCAAACTGCCCCTCGAAGAAGTAATGAAATGGGCGACAAACGGGATCACCCATCCCGACGACCTACAGCATTGTAGCGAGAGTTTCATGGCATCTGTCGCTTCGGGAGAACCGTACGACTTCGAAACCCGCTTTCGTCGTTTCGACGGCGTCTTTCGCTGGTTTCAGATACGCGGACTCCCGCTCTTCAATTCCCAGGGAGAGATCATTCGCTGGTACGGCCTCCTCACCGACATCGACGATCGGAAACATGCGGAGGAGAAGTTAAAGCACAGCCAAATGCTATTAGCCGAAGGCCAGCGAATGAGCCTCTCAGGTACTTTTTCATGGCTGCTCGAGTCGGACGAATTGACATTCTCCGAAGAACTTCACCGTATCTTCGGATTTGATGCGGGCGCGCGGGTTACATTCGAGGCTATTCAAAGCCGTGTTCATCGAGAAGATCTCCCGCTACTTGCCGGAAAAATGGCGGAGGTGCGCTCCGGCGGCGACAATCCGGAGTACGAAATCAGACTATGTATGCCTGACGGCACCATCAAATATCTCAAGGTGATTGGTCGCTTGATTAAGAACGGTCGATCGGAATGTATCGGAGCTGTACAAGACGTTACACCTAAGCGGCTGGCTGAACAGGCCCGCGACGAGCTGCGGTCAGAACTTGCCCATGTCACCAGGGTTACAAGCCTTGGCGCAATGGCGGCTTCCATCGCGCATGAGGTCAACCAGCCGCTTTCAGGCATCGTCACGAACGCCAGCACGTCGCTCAGGATGCTGGCAGCAAATCCCCCCAACCTCGAGGGTGCCCGGGAAACCGCGCGTCGCACCATCCGCGACGGTAATCGTGCGGCAGATGTGATCACGCGTTTGCGCGCCTTATTCGACAGGCGTGTGCCCCAAGTCGAGCAGGTCGACCTCAACGAAGCGGCGCGTGAGGTTGTCGCCCTTTGTTGGAACGATCTGCAGCGAGTCCGGGCAAGTCTGAGGACCGAATTGGCGGAAGGGCTTCCGCTCGTTTCAGGCGACCGTGTCCAACTCCAACAAGTGGTCATGAACCTGCTGCGCAATTCGGCTGACGCATTAGCAGGTATCGACAACGCGCCACGATACATCGTCCTGACGACCACAGTTGGAGAAGAGGGCGCTGTTCGCCTTTCGGTATCCGACTCTGGCATCGGATTGCGCGACGTCGATCCGGATAGAGTATTCGATGCGTTCTACTCTACTAAGGGCGACGGCATGGGCATCGGACTGTCAGTGAGCCGGGCGATAATCGAGAGCCACGGCGGGAAGCTCTGGGCTGAAGCAACCGGAGGACCGGGCGCGATCTTCACACTTTCCATCCCGACGATGATCGGCGATCTATCGATCCCGTTCGATGCCGCACGGCCAACAAGCAAGGCATTACGGTGAGGTCTTGATGAACATAAATAGTCCCCTCGTGTCGATCGTCGACGACGACGACTCCGTACGCGAGTCCTTGCCTGACCTTCTGAGGGAGTTGGGCTATGGTGTCGAGGCGTTCTCGTCGGCCGAAAGCTTTCTAGCGTCAGGTAGCGAGATCCGGACGAATTGCTTGATACTGGATGTTGCAATGCCGGGCATGACTGGACCCGAGTTGCTGCGCAATTTGTACAACAAGGGTGAAAAGATACCAGCTATTTTCATCACCGCACATCGCGATGAAAACGTCAGGCGGCGACTAATGACCGATGGCGCCGTAGCCTGCCTTTACAAGCCGTTCAGCGACGCTGCGTTGCAAATGGCCCTAGCAAAGGCAATTCCATCCGTCTGAGCAATTCGATCGAGTATGAGATTTGTTGACTGGAGCTGCGCAATGCTTAGGGATTTAGGTTACACACCGAACCATATCGGATCACCAGCCATGCCGAATGAGACGCCTGTGGTGTTCGTCGTCGACGACGACATTTCAATCCGCGAATCCCTCGAACTGCTCATTGGATCCGCCGGCTGGCAGCCGGGGATATTCGAATCTGCCACGGAGTTTCTTGCTCAACCCCGGATGGCAGTGCCAAATTGTCTTATCCTTGACGTCAATCTTCCCGAGTTGAATGGGCTTGATCTGCAGCAACTCATCGCTGCCGAGCGTACCGAGACCCCCATAATCTTTGTAACCGGCTACGGCGACATACCCACCAGCGTCAAGGCGATAAAGGCTGGTGCCGCCGAATTCCTGACAAAGCCGTTCCGTGAGGATGTAATGCTGTCGGCCATTGAGCACGCCCTCAACCGCAGTAGGGCCGCGCTCTCATCGCAATCTGATCTGGAGGTGCTCAGGCAAAGATACGCTTCGCTCAGTCGGCGTGAACAGCAGGTTCTGTCGTTTGTCGTATCCGGTCTGATGAACAAACAGATCGCTTTTGAACTCGGCATCAGCGAGATTACAGTCAAGGCGCATCGGGGGCAGATGACGCGTAAGATGCACGCCAAGTCGCTGCCGGATCTCGTCACCATGGCCGCTACACTTGGTATCAACCATTGACCATGCATGCCGGGACCGATCCAATTGTATTGATGACACCTTGGGACAATAGGTCAAGAGTTCGCCTCTGCGCTACCCTGATCGCGGCATCGCAGCAGTAGTGGGTTAGGAAGTCCGCGCCCCTGATTTCCATGCGACTTCAGCATTCCCATCCGACCACATCGAGTGAGGTTTTCCATGTCCATAGCATCTAATGTCCCGCCAGGGTCGCCTCGTCCCTATCAGCCTGGCCAAGAGCACTTCTTGGCCATCCGACCAGAGGAAATCGTTTGGGAATCATTCCCCGGATACCCGAACGCCGCCCGCGTAGCGACCCTGGTGGGAGACCCTACCCGGTCAGGGCCCTACGCCGTCCGAGTCAGGTTGTCTGCGGGGACTCGGATGGCGCCGCACCGCCATCCTGAAGACCGTCTCTACACCGTGATTTCCGGCGTCTTCTATATAGGCCGCGGGGAAGTCTTCGATGAGGATAAGCTGGAGGCTTTTGCGCCGGGAACCTTGATCTTCCTTCCGGGTGGCCAACCACATTTCCATTGGGCCAAATCGGGAGACTATGTGACACAGGTAATTGCGATCGGCCCATTGGGGCTGGATTATGTGGATCTGAAAGACGACCCTCGCACGGAACAATGAACCGAGCCCCGCGCCCCTTGTGATCAACTAGTCAAAAGACTGCGAAGGCCTGGTCGAACGCGCCCAGGCTCCAACGACCCCATGCGCAAGATCAAGGTCGACCGTGACAGAAGATTTTGTGCCTACGTCGTCCAAGGATGGATATCGAAATAAGGCCGAGGCTGACAAAAGGATGTTCAAGTTTCCGAGGACATCCGCGGCCCGAGACTTCTCGCACGCGTTGCCGAGGGGCTCTCGGCGAAGCGTCGGCGGTAGGGCTGAGCAAATCGCCCGAGTTCGAAAAAACCCAGACCTGTCGCAATCGACGTGACGGTTGCCTCGTGCGTGGCAACGAGCAGCTGTTGCCGAGCTTCATCAAGGCGTCGATTGATAATGAATTCCTGCGGCGGACATCCATGGACACGATTGAAGCTCAACTGCAGGGAACGAACCCCCACGCCTGTAGCCGATGAGACTTCGTCCACTCCGATTACTTCGCTCAAATTCGCGTTGATCCAATCTTCGGCACGTCGGACCTGTGCGAGACTGAGGTCCTGCACTAGCTCCGATTCAGACGGGGAAGCCTCAGATAGGCACTCGACGATCAAGCTCAAGAGAAGACGTTGCGCAAATAGGCGGGGTTTGCCTGGCGTAGCCACCGGTGAACCCACGCGATCCGCCTCGGAGGCAATCCATCTTGCCGTAGATTGCAGCGTCGCTAGTCGTGGGCTTTCCGGCAATAAGCCTACCCATTCTCGGAAAGGCGCCAGCTTTCGGAACCGTTGGCGCATCGCCTTCCTGATGCCGGCCCCGTCAACTGTCATAAGGAGGAGTCCGAACGGGTTGATGCCGAGACGCAAGTCAGTGTCTGGCGCATGCATCACGCGGGTTGCGTGAATGGGATTCAAATGCCTTGCCGTCAACGGTGTAATTGATCGATCCATACTCGTGGAAGAATAGGCGAAAATGGTCGGATAACGGTCCCTGGGCCGTAAGATCCACGGCGCAATCATGCTCGACGTCAGAGAACCCGATTTTTTCCATGTCAAACTGGTTCCACCGGATGCCATATCGGCGACGATCGGTCTTTATACTTCGATTGCGCTCCCAAACCTGGCCAGCAAAGCTCGCGCCCTCCTCGAGATCACCGCTTGAGAACACATGATGGGAGGACAAGAATTCCATGAGCAAGCTCCAGAGCAAACCGCAGGTCAAACCTATGCCTGCATGCTATGTTGAATACGTGATTTCATCAACGTGAGATGACGTGAGATCATCCACTCCGCGCCTGCACGCGGATAAACGCCGACTGCCTGGGAGTCGGCTATGCAGAAACGAAACCCCTTGAGTTTCGCAAAGTGCATAGCGACAACGCCTGTTACTTGCTCTCTTCCGTATGGCTTCACGTGGAGAGAGAGCATGTCTTCGTTTCCGGCTATCGGACCTGTTCACACATCTATTGCCTCCCGCTCACCGGGGACGAGGCTGGACCATCGGGAGCTAACGATCAAAGTTTCACGGCGATGGTCAACGCGCCTATCCAGGCAATTGATATTCCTAACCTGGTGCTTTTCCCTTCCCGAAGACGAGTATCGCGCATGCTCGCCCGACCACATCGCCGCCGTGCTTCACGACAGCTTTAGATGGCCGGCGAATGTCAATTCATGTCGCAGCTGCCGGGAAAACCCTTCTTGTCCACCACTATGTTGAGACAGTTCACCGCAGCGATCGTCTCATATTGAAGTCCGTCTCCGAAATGTTCACGCCTTCGGGCCGTACTACGATCGACACCGAGTGGGACCTCAGCGTCAATGCAGTCGACAACCGCCGATGCGCGTTTACAAACCGCCTGCGTTCCCGCGCAACAGACGACTTCCTCTCTTATCTCGGGCGCGAAGGTATTTCGTTCGATCAGATACGGTCACAACAGCAACTTTGGTGTACGACTCATAATACTGCACGAACACCTTCACTCGCGGCAAGCATCGAGCGCGTCGCTCTGATCAATGGCATTCTAAACAGATGACTCCAATGCCGGTGAATATGGCCTTCTGCCGCTCACTGCGGCGCGGGATGGGAATGAGAGACGTCTGGGCCATAAGCGCAGGTTTGAGCTTAGGCAACCATGCATCTCACTTCGCGCAACGCGGCGGGTACCTGGTCGATTCGCTGCCCGGCCGAACACTGCCTCGTGCACGACATAGGCCACGGGGCATTCCCGAAAGCAACGTCGCGGATGCCAGTTCAGCCTGGAGTTAGATGTCGCGAAGCTTGGAACGATCCGGAAATACTAGCTCGACGCTGCAATGCGTTACCTCGGCCAAGCCGCGCCATGACTCGGGAGGCCGTGACGAATGGAGGCGGGTGTAGGTCGCGGCGAGGAGAGCACCGTCCTCCGCCTGTCGGAAGATTCTCGCTTCGCGGGTCAAATGCACGGTAACGAATTGCATGATCTGGTTCTCGCGACATACGTCGGATTGGACCGGCACTCGCGATAGATCGCAGAACCGGACATGAATTTCCGGGATGCCAGTTGCTCGCTTAAGCTAACGATCACGGCAATAAACCATGTTTCTTGTTCCGATGGGCTACGAGGGCGTCGATACTCCCAACAGCTATCGTCGTCGAAAAAATGGCGGGCGGTTATTTCCCGCCCGCGAAGACCTCGTCAAGCGGCCTTGGATGGACCTTGAGACTTTCGGGACCTCGCATCCACGGCTTTTGCGAGCAATGCACCAAGGTGTCCGCTATGCCTTTGAAGAGAATTGGGCGTATTTCGTCGAGACGAACGGCTTGGGCTGCCGTACGTTTGCACAAGCAGAGGGACTGCCCTGATGGATCGTATCGACGCAATGAAGGTCTTCGTCACGGCCGTCGAGGAAGGAAGCCTCGCGGCAGCGGCCCGCAGACTGAAGCGATCCCCAACTGCAATCAGTCGCGCACTGGGACTGCTGGAGCGACATGTCGGCGTGGAACTTCTTCATCGTACGACGCGTAGCCTGAAACTAAGCGAGGCTGGTCAGCGCTACGTCGAAGCATGCCGGAGGGTGCTGGTCGACCTTGAGGAGGCGGACCTGGTAGCGGGTTCGGAACGATCCTCTCCTCGGGGAACGTTGACCATCTCCGCACCTCCCATATTGGGGGAGGAAGTGCTGCGGCCCATTCTTGACAGCTTTCTGCGCGAGAATCCGAGCGTCTCGGTTCGGCTTCTGATGCTTGATCGGCTCGTAAATTTGGTCGACGAAGGCGTGGACGCGGCGCTTCGGATCGGCAACCTCACAGACTCAACACACATCGCCACGCGCATCGGAGGCGATGTCCGGCGCGTGGTTGTAGCCGCCCCGAAATACCTCGAAAGCCACCCCGACATCAACGAGCTTCCCGATCTGGCCAAACACGACCTCATCGCCTTCTCGAATTTCGGTCTCGAATCCTGGAGCTTCGCACCGCCCCAGGATTCGTCCATCCCGAGAACCGTGCACTTCGCTCCTCGGTATCTCGTCAACAGCGTTAGGGCGGCCGCCGCGTCGGCTGCGGAGGGAATGGGTGTGACACGGCTTTATTCCTATCACGTCGCTGAGTACGTCCGCGACGGCCGCCTCAAGATCATTCTTCCGCACGCCGAGCCGCCGGCTCTGCCCGTTCATATATTGACCCCTCAAGGCCGTGCAGCCGTTCCGAAAGTCCGAACGTTCATTGACTTCGCTGTTCCGCGTCTTCGATCAGAAATTGGACGCATCGCGGCGGAATCCGGTAGCCTTGGGTGATTTGAGTTGCGGCGGGCGTCTTTAGGCAAGTGACAATTCTGAAGAACAGCGGACGCGTGTAACTCCCTAACCAACATGGCGAGCTTGATGTCAGCTTAGCGCCTGACGTGAATGGCGGACACAAGCGCTGTCGCAGGTAGCCAGCGGGGAACACGCGGTCCGATCGGATCGACCCTTTCACGCGCCGCACAGGCGGGGAGGGCGCCTGCGGCGCAGCCCTTCGGAGACGCCGAAACCGTCCTTTCCGGAGACGTCGGCATCGAGGCCGCCAGCGCAAGCCCGTGTAGAAGGAATTGGCGCGATCGACGTCGGACAATGCGAATGACGGCGTTGAACTTCATGTCGATGTGGTCGGCGTGCACGGACGTCGGTGAGCTTGGTTCTGGGACCATTCCGTCGCACGGGGCAGTTACACCAGATCCGAGAACGATCTGCGATTGCCAAGGTCAGCGTCCATTGTTCGAAGGTGTCGACCCGCCGCTCACCCCGACAACCGGTGCTTAGGTATCGGCGATACCTAGGCACAATATCTTCGGCAGCCCTGCTGCCAGACGATCCTTGGACCACATCACAACCACTTCGATCCAGATGGAGGACGTCATGTCAGCAGAAGTCGAGACCAAGACCGTACTGTCGCCGACGAGGCGCGAAGTACTCGCCGCGACAGCCGCAACCGCCGCCCTCAGCGCTCTCCCGAGACCTGCCCGCGCGGCAGCGGGAGGCGACGCAGTGCGTCAGTTCAAGTGCGAGATTCCGCAGCAGGACGTCGACGAGCTCCGTCGCCGCGTTCGCGCCACCCGCTGGCCCGGCAAGGAGACGGTCTCCGATCGCACGCAAGGCGCTCAGCTTCAAAGGTTGAAGCCGCTCATCGAATACTGGGGGACAGATTACGACTGGCGCCAGTGCGAAAAGAAGCTGAACACGCATGCGCAGTTCATGACCAGGATCGACGGCCTGGACATCCACTTCATTCACGTCAAGTCCAGGCATGAGAAAGCGCTGCCGCTGATCATGACGCATGGCTGGCCGGGATCTGTCCTTGAACTTGTCAAGACGATCGGACCGCTCACCGATCCGACCGCGTACGGCGGTGCCGCCGAGGACGCCTTCGATGTGGTCATACCTTCTATGCCAGGATACGGCTTCTCCGAGGTTCCGACCGAGACTGGGTGGGGACCGGACCGCATCGCACGTGCCTGGCACGCGCTCATGAAGCGGTTGGGCTATGACCGCTATGTCTCGCAGGGCGGCGACTGGGGCGCAGTCGTTTCCGACAAGATGGCCGCCCAAGCGCCGGAAGGCCTGCTCGGCATCCACACTAACATGCCGGCCACGGTCCCTCCGGAGATCGCGAAGGCTCTTGCCGATGGCGAGCCCGCTCCCGACGGTCTCTCCGCAGACGAAAAAGTCGCATACGAGCAGATGAGCGCTCTTTACACGAAGGGAGCGGGTTACGCCCTGATGATGGTCACCCGGCCGCAAACCTTGGGCTATGCGTTGACGGATTCACCGGTCGGTCTTGCCGCCTGGTACTACGACAAGTTCGCAGACTGGACGTACAGCGGAGGTGATCCGGAGAAGTCGCTGACTAAAGACGAGATGCTGGACGACATCTCGCTCTATTGGTTCACCGGGACGGCAACCTCGGGCGCGCGTCTGTACTGGGAAAACAACGCCAACAACTTCAACGCTGTCGACATCAATATCCCCGCGGCAATCACCGTGTTTCCCGGCGAGATCTACCAAGCGCCCAAGAGTTGGGCCGACAAGGCCTACCACGACCTCATCTACTACAACAAAGTCGATAAGGGCGGCCATTTCGCCGCGTGGGAACAGCCTGAACTCTTCACATATGAACTACGTGCGGCGTTCAAAACCCTGCGTTGAAGCGTCGAACGCTGCTCTCACGAACCTTGATTACGAACTGCGAGGCGAGCAATGCCCGATAGCGATCTAGTGAACCGGTTTCCGCGCGTACGTCTCATGAATGGACCAACGCCGATCCAGCAGCTCAGTCATCTGGAGAAGGTTCTTGGCGAAAGACGCAAAGGCGTCTCGATCTGGGTGAAGCGTGACGATCTGATGGAACTCGGCGGGGGCGGTAATAAGCTCCGCAAGCTCGAGTTTCTCCTCGGGGAGGCGATGGCGGAAGGCTGCGATACCGTGGTCGTGACCGGCGGAATTCAGTCCAACTTCGCCCGATTAGCCGCCGCCGCCTGCGCCAGAACCGGTCTGGCATGCGAAGTCGTTCTGGCTCAAATGGTGCCCCGCGAGACCGAGATCTATCAGGCCAACGGCAACGTCGTATTGGACCGACTGTTCGGTGCGCACGTCCATATTCTGGAACTGGGAGACGATGCGGGCGGGTTCGCTTTGCGCCGGGCGGCGGAGATAGCGGCGTCTGGGGGGAAGGCTTTCGTGGGCACGCTCGGCGGTTCGACTCCGGTCGGGGCTCTGGGCTACGTCGGCTGCGCATTCGAAATCGAATCGCAGTCGACTGAAATCGGCACTCCGTTCGACCAGGTCGTCATCCCGAACGGCAGCGGCGGCATGCACGCAGGCCTTGTGGCGGGAGCAGCTATCTCGGGAAGAGATCCTTTCCAAATAAGGGCACATACCGTCCTGTCGCCAGCGGACGCATGCGTCGCCGCGACGGCCGGCAAAGTCAACGCTGTCTTTGAGCTTTTCGGGAGCAAAGCCCGTATTCAAGCGGAAGATCTGAACATAAACGGCACGCAGCTCGGTGGTGGCTACGGCATACCGACCTCCGAAATGGTTGGAGCGGTCAAGCTCGTCGGCCGCTCGGAAGGCTTGCTCCTTGATCCCGTTTACGGAGGCAAGGCCTTTGCGGGTCTGCTCTCCGATATTGAAACCGAAGTCATCGCCCCTGGATCGAACGTCCTGTTCATCATGACGGGAGGTTCCCCCGGGCTTTTTGCTTACGCAGACGCCCTGAACAGCAACTGATCCTCTTCAAGAGGTAATCATTTTCAACTCAAAAAATTAGGAATACTATGGCTATGAAACCAAAAATCGCCATCATCATCGGCTCCACGCGGCCTACTCGTTTCGCCGACAAGCCGGCGCAGTGGATCCTGGAGCAGGCGCGGGGCCGCAACGACATCGACGTTGAAGTGGTTGATCTGCGCGACCATCCCTTGCCGTTTTTCGACGAGGTGGCATCCAATGCCTATGCTCCCAGCCAGAACGCGGAAGCGGTCCGATGGCAGCAGACTGTGGGTCGCTACGACGGCTACATATTCGTCGTCGCGGAATACAACCGCTCCATCACCGGCGTACTGAAAAATGCCCTCGACCAGTCCTACACGGAATGGGCTCGCAAGCCGTTTACCGCGATCGCATACGGCACTGCAGGCGGTTCACGCGCGCTCGAACATCTGCGTGGGATCGGGGTCGAGCTGCAGATGGTCTCTACCCATGCGGCTGTTCATATCGGCGGCAGCGATTTCTTCACAGTCTCCTCAATGGGCGCCAACAAGCCGATCGAGGAGATCGAAGCCAACCTCCTGCCGTCGGCGAAGACTGCGCTCGACGAACTTGTCTGGTGGGCGGGGGCAACGATGGCCGCCAAGACTGCAGGCGCCTGACGTGGGATTCGGATGTCGCGGGGGCATGAGCCGCCCCCGCCATTGATATCGTCTTTCTTGGCGCGGGGACGGCCCGCCTAGCTGTGGAACCTCAACAGGTTGTCCAGGGTTAGATCGAGGCGACTGATGGGTAGTTTGGAATTTAGGCTGCCGTGTGGGCGATGCCAATTGTATCTGTGCAGCCAGAAAGGCAGTTCGGCGACGAGGGTCTGGCCAACCTCGAATCCGGCACCGACAAAAGCGCAAAAGTCCCCGATTGGAGCCGCAACCCCGCGACCGGCGCGGGCGGCGGCTTTGCCGACCAGCGCGGAGGTTTCGTGAAGGGCGGTGCAAGTCTTGAAGATGATCGGACAGCCGGCGGCGAGGGCAGACGCGGTTTTACCGCCGACGACCGAAGACGCCAGTGGAAACTTCGACGCTCGAACACCGCGATTTCCTGCAAACTGCCGTCGCGGACCCCTTTCGCGAAGAGGCGAAGCCGTCCCACGGACTAGCGCGCTCACTTTGATGCGTCCACGTGCAGCGCTTACAGAACGAGAACATCGCCCAGTGCAATAAGCCGACCTTCGACGGAACCGCACTTCGCCGGCGCGATTGCGGTAAATCGCAGCCACGCCGCGCAGGCCTCGACGCATGGCTTCCGAACCCAAGTAAGCATCGAAAAGGCATCCCAACACTCGACCCGCATAATACTTGTTCCGGGCAAAAAAAATCCGGCGTGCGCGTAGACGCCTGCCGGATTGTGGAGACGGCGCTACCGCGAGACTACGCCGCCTGCGTGAGGGCGATCGCCGCGATGGTTTCCTTAGTGTCGACAATCGCGCTGGCATAGCTTGGGAGATTGACCTCCAGTGCCGCATGCATCATCTCTGGCGAGTAGTCGGCAACCGCGTCCTTTACGACCGTAACGTCGTAGCCGAGCTCCGCGGCGTATCGTACCGTGGCCTCTATGCAGGTGTGAGCGACGAGCCCGATCACGATGACCCTCTGGATTCCATGCCGCTTCAGTTCCAGATCGAGGTCGGTGTTGGCAAAGCCACTCGAGCACCAGTGCTCGGAGGCGACGACCTCGCCAGCCATCGGCACGAATTCGGCGCGGAATTCACCGCCCCACGTTCCGAATTCGAAACTCTTGCGGTGCCAGGCCGCCCGCTGGATGGGCGCCACAAACTTCCAGTTCTCATAGTCGCCGGCACGATAGCGATGATGCATCGCGAAGAAGACCCGGAACTTGGCCTTGCGTGCGGCCGTCAACACCTCAAGCATGTGCGGAATGCAGTTATTCGCCTCCGCGACCTCCTGGATCCGAGGCCAGATCTTGCCGCCCTCGGAGATGAAATCGTTGTATGGGTCCACCACCACCAAGCCAGTGTTGCTCCGGTCGAACGACAGTTCTGTCATGGGATACCTCCTTCGGCGCTCAGGCTGCCTTCGTGGACGTGTTCTGAAGTGCAGCCCGCTCGATGCTTGCCGCAAACAGAGGTGTCTCCCCCTTATTGTGCGCGATCGACATCGGCTGCCGCTGAGAGCGGAAGATATCGAACGGAATCCCCTGGCTCCCGAGGTAGGCAATCATTTCGTCGGTCGCGTAGGATCTAACGCGATTCGTAAACTCGCAGCGGACGGCATCGACCTTCTTCACGCTCAGTTCCCAGGTGACGTGGATGGTCACTCGGCCGTTCGACGTGAAGACGTCGGAATCGGAGTCGAGGATCAGACGATTCTTTTCACCCAAGGTCTCGTGATAATGCTGGACCATCAGGCTCCCGCCGATAGTTTCGACGTTGATCGACATCCGGGTGCCGTCCGCCGCAGTCGTGAAACCTGCTGCGATGTGCGCGGGGGAGCATCCCTGGTATTCTTTTTCCGGAAGATTGAAGCACCACTTCGGAATGTCGATCTTCTCGATCGGAGCGTTGATAATCGCCGAGAAGCTTGAATCGACGATCTGGTTTTCGATGCTGTGCATGTGTCTCTCCATGGTTTAACGGGGTTTTTACGGGTTGCGATTATCGCGTTATCGCAAGGCGAAGTGCGACTTCGCGACTGGGTTTGGCAGTTCAAATTGGTGCCCGCGCGACCTGCCGTCACTGGCGGGCTCCGCCATAGCTATTTGTCGGCAAGAGACTGCGTGTAATGTCCCAGTCTTGCTTCGACGTCCGGGTCTTTCTGCAGGCCCATATCGATGAGACGGCCGATGTTCTTCTGCGCGACCGGGCGCTGGATCGATGTTATGAAGGCGTCCCATCCTGCCGCGATCTCGGGATCGCTCGGAAGGCTCGCGAAATCGACGAGGCGTTTGGTGTCAGCGATCGCTTGGCGGTCGAACCCGGAGATCCGGGTTGCCAGCCCGTCGACGAACGGATCGAGCTTGTCGTCATCGAAGGACCGATTGACGTAGCCGTACTCCTCGGCGAGATCGCCGTTGATGTCGTCGGATCCAAGAAGGACTTCGAGGGCGCGGCCACGCCCCATCAGTCTGGGAAGCCGTGCCATCGGGCCGCCACCAGGGACGAGGCCCGCGCCGACTTCCCATTGCGACAGAATCGCCTTCTGGCGGCTGGCGAACCGCATGTCGCTAGCCAGCGCAAGCTCGCTCCCGACCCCCGTCGCGCGGCCGCGGATCAGGGCGATGGAAACCACGGGCGCCTTGCTGATGCGGACCAGCATGTCGGGGAGTGGGTGCAGTCCGGTCGGTCCAGAGGGGAGGCCGGTGGATTCAGCAAGGGGTGGCGTAAAGTTATAATGGGTCAGAAAGAAGCCGGGCACCGCGCTATCGAACACGATGACGCGGAGATCGGGATCCTTCTCTATCTGAGAAACGACCTTTTCCATCTGCGGGATTGTTTCCGGCCCGAAAATGTTGAACGGCGGATTGTCGAAGGTGACGCGCCAATAGGCAGCCGTCCGCTTCTCAAGCTTGATCAGCGCCTTCTCCTGACCGGCCACGGCTCTGACGTCCAGAGATCGATAGATCTTCTCGGGCGCCTTCATCTCCCCCGCGAGGGCAAGCGCCGGAATCAGCAGCACGGCAGTAGCAGTGAGCAATTTTGACGACATGGCGATGGAGCTTGTCGTAGTAGGGGGTCTGATCTTCATGACTGCCTCCGTTTCGGGTTAGAGCAAGTTGCCTCGCTAAGATTCGATCTCGAAGACGAGTTCGATCTCCACGGGCATTCCAAGCGGTATGCTAGAAACGCCAAGCACGATCCGGGGCGGAAGCCGGGCGGCACCAAAAACCTCGAGCAACAGCTCTGAGGCGCCGTCGGCTACCTTTGGATGCTCGTGAAATTCCGCCGGGCAGGCGATGTAAACGCCCAGTTTGGCAACTGAACGAATCCTATCCAGCGATCCTATATGAGACCGCGCAGCAGCAAGACCGCTGAGGCACGCGGTTCGCGCGGCGTCATAGCCCTCGGCGACCGATAAGTCCTTGCCGACAAGACCAGTGTAACGGGGGACGTGGTCGACCACCGGAAGCATGCCACTCAAGAACAGCAGGGAGCCGGCCCGCGCTGACTGGACGTAAGCGCCGAACGGGGTGGGTGCCGCCGGTACGAGCAGATCGAGTTCCTTCAAACGCGCTTCCGCGCTCGCGACTACCATTTGACGTGATGTGCGCAGTTGTCGACGTGCAGCACCTCCCCGGAAATGCTTGACGATTTTGTCAGATAGACCACGCCATCGACGTCGCCTGTCTTCACCAGGCCTGCTCCGATCCCTTGTGACGTGCCGGTGCCGATCACAGTCTTATGCACGCTCATGCCTACCTCCGTTCTGGCGACGCGGGTACCCTCGGCCGCCAGGTGGCGGTCGGTCGCTCTGGTGTTGAGTGTTCGTTGGACGGCCACGAGCCGGGAGTGTTCCGACGGTCGTGCCGTCTTCCCCTCTGTCAAAAACCATCGCGCATTAAATCCAGACCCGATATTGTACCAAGGTGTCTCCGATACCTTGGGATCGGAAGTTTCGTCAGCACACCAAGGTCTAGTGGACGTGCAGGGGGTCCGGAGCTATCAGCGTGGAACGTCACGCTCGGTAGGGAGTCCCCATGACCCGCTGGCCGGATCGCCTATTTCTCGACCTGTTCGGAAGTCGAGCTTTCCATCATCCAGGCGCCGATGGCTGGCGCAACGACGGTCGACATGGTCGTCGCCGCTGACAAGGCCGGCGCTCTCGGTTCCCTTCCAAGCCCACAGGTAAACGTTGAGGGACTTCGGCAGGCCTTGACCGAAATTAGGACGGCGACAACGGCTGCGGTCAACGTCAACTTCAGCCGAAGGTAAGGCCGCACCGATGCGATGAGAGCTTTGCTTGCGCCCTAAGCGCACGTTCGTCCCTCAGAAAACCGACGACACCATCGTACAATGGAATCGGCGATGTCCATCGAGCATTGCTTCCAGAGCGGACGAAGGGCGCGATACGAGGTTCGGCCCGCCCGTCTGTCTGACCGAAATATGGCTGCATGCCCATGCGAACGAATGAGGATACCGCCGTGGACTTAGATGCGATGACGATGCCGATGAACCCGAATCTTACAGAAGTCGACGGCGGCGAGACGAAGCCGGGCGAAGGCAGTCCCTTGGATGCGCTGATCGAATTCTACCGAGCCTTCAATGATGGCGATCTCACCGGGCTCGAAGCCGTGTGGCTCGGCGGTTCGGAGCCCAGCATGGACAACCCTATCGGTGGTATCCGCCGTGGATGGCAGGAGATCGCAGACGGGTATTCGAAGGTCTTCAGAGGTCAGGCGAAGGTTCACGTGACCTTCCATGACTTCACCAGCCAGGGCGCCGACGACTGGCATCTGTTCGTCGGTCGCGAGCGTGGAGCATGCAGCACGGCGAAGGAAAAGCTCGACGTCGCCTTCCGGACGACCCGGTGGTTCGTACGCAGGGACGGGGCCTGGCGGCAGCTACACCATCACGGGTCGGTCGAGGATCCGAAAATGCTGGCCAATTACCAGAGATTGATTTTCGGATAAAAGATCGGAGAAAGAGGGGGCGCCTCCCGATGTCGGCGCCCGCCGTAGAAGCGCTCTTGCTAGTCGTCAAGTTGTCCTCTCACCAAAGGCGCAACGTGGGTTCCCAGCAGTTCGATCGAACGACGCATCGCTTTCGCCTCAAGGGCGGCAGTGCTCATCTGGAAGGTGATTCGAGCGATCCCTCCCAACGTCCCGTTAACATGCAATATCTTCGCAGCAACAGTTTGCGGGCTGCCGACCAGAAACGCGCCACCTGGCCCGCACATATGCTGGAACTGAGCTTGTGTTGGCGGCGGCCAGCCGCGCTCCCTTCCCGCCTCCGTGAACATCTGGAACCACCCGGGGAAGAACGCTTCCCTGGCAGCGACATCAGTCTCCCCGACGAAGCCCAGAGCGTGGATGCCGATCTTCTGGTTCTTTGGAGGACGGCCGGCGGCCAGCCATGCGCGACGATAGAGTTCGACGAGGGGCAGGAAACGCTCGAAACTTCCGCCGATGATAGCGACCATCAGCGGCAGACCGAGCGTTCCGGCACGGACGAACGATTCGGGCGTCCCGCCGACGCCCAGCCAAATGGGCAAGGCTGGCTGGTGCGGGCGAGGAAAAACACCTTCGCCATTGATCGCAGGGCGAAAACGGCCCGTCCACGTAATGTTGGGCTGCTCCCTAATCTTCAGCAACAGGTCCAGTTTCTCCGCAAAGAGCGCATCATAGTTACGCAGGTCGAGTCCGAACAAAGGGTAAGCCTCCACGGAGGAGCCGCGACCGACCACCATTTCCGCTCGTCCGCGGGATATGAGATCCAGTGTGGCGAACTCCTGGAAAAGCCGCACGGGGTCGGCGGCGCTCAAAACGGCGACGGCGCTTGTAAGCCTGATCGACGTCGTGCGTGCGGCAGCCGCGGCAAGGATCACCGCAGGTGCTGAATCGAGCGCGTTCTCCCGGTGATGTTCGCCCATTCCGAAGACATCGAGTCCGACTTGATCTGCGAGCTCGACTTCTGCGAGCACGCTCGCCATCCGTTCGATGGCTGACTGCAACTGACCTGTAGCGGGGTCGGTCAGCAGCATTGCGAAACTGTCGATTCCGATTTCCAATTCATAAATCCTTTGGGGACGACGAGGCGCTTAAGTAGTTGAGCGACGCGGATGAACACGCAAGCTAGCACACGGCTGGCGAGCCTCGCGCCAGCCTGTTTTTATAATGGGTATCACTGGATAACCAATCCGTGGGACAGGGCGCAGGTTGAACCCTTCGTGATCGGTCACGCCCAGGAATCGACATCCCGGACCGCCTTGGCGAAGGCCTCGGGGGCCTCCTGCGGGAGGTTGTGGCCAACCCCGCCAGTTATCAGACGGTGTTCGTACTTCCCTTTGAATTTCCCGGCGTAGGATTTAGGATCCGGATGGGGGGCTCCGTTAGCGTCGCCCTCCATCGTGATCGTGGGAATGTGGATTTCGGGAGCGGAAGCGAGCTTGGTTTCGAACTCCTCGAACCGCTTCTCGCCTTTCGTCAGACCAAGCCGCCAGCGATAGTTATGAACAACGATCGCGACGTGGTCCGGATTAGCAAACGCCTTGGCGCTTCGCTCGAACGTCGGGTCGTCGAACTTCCAATGCGGGGAGGCGAGTTGCCAGATCAGTTTAGCGAACTCGCTCGTGTATTTTTCATACCCGTCTCGGCCACGATCCGTCGCAAAATAGAACTGGTACCACCACTGGAGTTCGGCAGCGGGTGGGAGGGGGGACTTTCCGGCGGTCTGGTTCCCGATCAGGTAACCGCTGACGGAAACCAGGCCTTTGCATCGTTCCGGCCAGAGCGCGGCTACGATGTCGGCTGTCCGCGCACCCCAGTCGAACCCGCCCAACGTCGCCTTGCCGATCTTAAGTGCGTTCATCAGCTCTATGGCGTCTACGGCAAGGGCCGACGGCTGGCCATTGCGCATCCTGTCGTCGGAACGAAACCTCGTGCTGCCGTATCCGCGCAGATGTGGCACGATCACACGATGCCCCCTCTCTGCGAGCACCGGGGCCACCTCGGCAAAGGCGTTGATGTCATACGGCCAACCGTGAAAAAGGATCACGGGCGAGCCGTCGGCAGGGCCCAGTTCGGCGTATCCGATATTGAGGTCTCCGGCGTCTATACGCTTGTCGGCAACCAGTTCATGGCTATTCTTACGAACGGCCTTCTTTCCCTGGTCCGCACCCGCGGCGCGTCCGGGGAGGATACCCGCCGCCGTCAGTCCTAGTGCGACCCCGCCGAAAGACCGACGTGTGAGGTTCTCAAATTCAAGATTGCGCATGATTGCCTCTCTGATGATGGACGATGAATGGCTGCCGCTCAAAATTCTATCGCAGCGCGGCGGTTGACCAGCGAAGTTTGAGACTGACGGGTCAAAACCGCTAGTAGACGAAGGTGTCGGGAGTGACTGACGGTGACGGCCTCGTCGCCTTCTCTTGCCGAACTGATTGTTTGGAGGCGCACGACACGACGGAGACGATTTCTTTTGCGATCAGGATGAAGCTAGTGATACTCGAACCGGAACGCCTTTGTAGGATGGCGTGCCTGACAATCGATCGTAGTGATTGAGCGACATGACCACGTTCATCTCCGGATAGTAGCCCGCCATCGAACCTCTGGGAATGTCATAGGCGACAACCGTGAATCCGCGCACGAGATGCTTGTCGTCTGCCCCTTCGGTCATCCCCTGGACGTCGACACGATCTCCGTCTTTCAGTCCTCGGCCGGCGAGATCCTCGCCATTCATGAAGACCACGTCGCGCCGCCCGAACACACCGCGATAACGATCGTCCAATCCATAGATGGTCGTGTTGTACTGGTCGTGGCTACGGATCGTGGTCAGCATTAGTGAGTCATGACCGTCGGGTAGAGGATCTTCCCAAAGGCCTGGAGATGTCAGAAAATTTGCCTTGCCCCCAGGGGTGTCCCACCGGCGAAACGACGCCGCGATGTCCAGCCTGAACCCGCCTGGCTTGCGCACGCGCTTGTTAAACTCACAGAAGTCGGGAAAGACCTCCTCGATCTTGTCGCGGATAACGTCATAGTCTGCGATCATGCCGTCCCAGTTGATGCCATGCCGATCGCCAAGCGTGGCTTTGGCGATCCCTGCGATGATTGCCGGCTCGGATCGGACGAGATCGCTCGGTGGGTACAGGAAGCCTCGCGACGCGTGAACCATGGACATCGAATCTTCGACGGTAACCAACTGTGGTCCCGATGACTGCATATCGAGGTCGGTGCGACCGAGGCACGGCAGCACGAGGGTAGTCTTCGCGGTTAGCAGATGGGAGCGGTTGAGCTTCGTTGCGATATGCACCGAAAGGTCGAGTTTGCGCATGCCTTGAAACGTGGCCTCTGGATCAGACATTGCGACAGCGAGATTGCCGCCGAGGCAGATCAGCGCCTTGGCGCGGCCATCGATAGCGGCTTCCACGGCGTCGACCGCGTTGTGGCCTTTCCCGCTTGGCGGTCGAAATCCAAACGCACGTTCCATGCCGTCGAGAAGTGTCTTGCTCGGAATCTCGGTTATGCCGACTGTCCGGTCGCCCTGAACGTTCGAGTGACCCCGGATAGGCGCGATGCCTGCGCCCTCGCGGCCGATGTTTCCTCGCAGCATCAAAAAGTTTGCAATCTGCTGGACGTTGTAGGTGCCCCGCGCATGCTGCGTGATCCCCATGCCGTAGCAGACGATGACCCTTTCTGCCTTCGCGTAGACGCCCGCAGTGCTCTCGATGGCCTGCTTCGTCAAGCCGCTGGCCTCGAAGATCTCGTTCCAACGGGTGGCTTCGACGTCGGCGCGAAGTGCATCAATACCGGAGGTATGCTCGCCGATAAACTGCCTGTCGAGGACTCCGCCGCGGCCTGCGGCAAGACTTGCTGCGTCGAGCTCGAAAACCGCCTTCATGAGTCCCTTTAGAGCGGCCATATCGCCGCCCACGCGGATCTGGTGATAGGCCGAGGCGATCGGCGTCGAGGACATCGTGACCATCTCGACGGGGTCTTGGGGCGCCGCGAACCGTTCGAGCGCGCGCTCCTTAAGGGGATTGAAGACTATGATTGGAACGCCGCGGCGCGCCGCCTGATGAAGAGTCGTCATCATTCGCGGGTGGTTGGTACCCGGATTGTGTCCGAAGCTGAAGATCGCGTCGGCGTGATTGAAGTCTTCGAGCGTCACTGTCCCCTTGCCGACGCCGATGGATTTTGGAAGGCCAACGCTGGTGGCTTCATGACACATGTTGGAGCAGTCCGGGAGATTGTTGGTGCCGTAGGCGCGAACGAAAAGCTGATATAGAAACGCAGCTTCGTTGGAAGCCCGTCCAGACGTGTAGAATTCCGCCTGATCTGGCGAGACGAGAGTATTCAGTTCGCTGCCGATCAACTTGAATGCCGCTTCCCAATCGATTGGTTCAAAGCGGTCGCTGGAGGCGTCGTAGCGTAGTGGGAGCGTGATACGCCCGGCATCTTCCAACTGGTGATCCTTCAAGGTCCAGAGTTTTGACACGGTGTGTTCCGCGAAGAAGCTCGCATCGGTCCTCTTCGCGGTGGACTCCCATGTGATCGCCTTGGCGCCGTTCTCGCAGAACTCGAACGACGAGGTGTGCTTGGGGTCTGGCCACGCGCATCCGGGACAGTCGAATCCTTCCGGCTGGTTCGCCCTCAGCAAGGTTCTGCTGCCCTGCACGGCAATCTGCTGGCGGGCCAGCGTCTTGGCAACCGCCTTCAACGCATCCCAGCCACCTGCCGGATGGTCGTAGCGCAAAATACCCGGGGGGCGGGTCTTCTTCATTTTATTTTCCTTGAACGGTTTATTCGACCTAAAGCGGCGTCCGCTGCCATTGCATGTCACTGGGCGGGGCGTTTGAAAGAGGCCGTCTCCCGGCGGAAGGAGACGGCCCCAAGGCGGATCTTGGCTAAATCCGCGCGCTCCGGCGGAGGGGAGGACGCAGGAGCGTTTCGCTGCTTGCAGCGGATCGCCTTGTCGAAGACGGAGGCGATGTCTAGACGCTATCCCTGACGCCGCCCCTGCATAAGTGCACTTTGGTATCGCCCGTCGTGATTTTGCCTTGCTGTCGGAGGGCCCGCCGCTGGACGCTGCACCATGTTTGATGAACAAATGGATCTTGTAGCGGCCGTCGCGGTCTGCCTCTGCGACGTGCGTTCGCATTTAGCGGCGGTGCAGGGAACGACCGTGTTTGTAAAGCGAACGGAACCTGCGTCCGCCGGTCAGGGCTCAATGCGCCCAAAATTCCCCGCCTTGTCTTCGACGATGCGACTTGCAAGATCGCCGTTCTGCTTCAAAGCGTTTCGAGCCAGGGTCACTCCAAGGTGAGTCGAGCGGACGCCCTCAGGCGGGGATGCGCCGGCCTTCGTGATTTATCGAAACGTTTAGCGCCAGTGTTAAGTCGAGCAAACCGTCACCACGTCCTGCGTTTCCTTGAAGCGCAATGAAAACCACGCAATGCATTCAGTCAGATCGCACGAGATTTGATTGCAATAGGCGTGGGACGTGGTGACGTAGTCGAGCCCTGCGCGAGCCGAACCTGAATCAACAAATTCGCTTACCGCTCAGATCCCCAGACGGCTTCGTGAAGCTGCGTCGTGAAGCTGGTGTCGGTAGGAGCTCCAGGTAGACGCGCCGTCACCTCCTGCAAGGTCCATCCGTTGCCGTCGGGATCCTCGAACGTCAAATAAGAGGCATAGCTCTTCCTATCGGGATTCGGCCCCTTGGCAATTCCCTTGCCGTTAGAGTGATGGAAGATTCCGCCGACGTCGTGGAAAAGGTCGCTGACTTTTACGCCGCGTCGTACGAGGTCGTCGCGCGCGGCAAGGATGTCGGGCACGACTAGATGCATGCCCTGGGCAGAGCCGGGCGCCGCCGTGGTGATGTTCTGGCCGAACATCACGGAGCCTCCTGAGCCGACTGGGGTTAACTGGACAATGCGGTAATCGTCGCCCTTGCCGTGGTCGATGTCCAGCCGCCAGCCCAGGTTTTTGTAGAACGTTAAAGCACGATCCACGTCGGATACCGGGATTACAACGAGTTCAAGATTCATGCTGGGCGGACTGGTGTCTAATGTCTTAGCCGGTGGTTTCGCTTGCAGCGTCGGGTCGGTCATGTCGGCTCCTATTGTTAGCCCGCCGCAGGGTCTTTTCGCGGTGACGTCAGGTAAACAAGGTGGATTCTGACCGGTATTGTCCGAAGGTGTGCCCGACACTTTGGTATTGGCTGCGGCCCACTCGTTACGCCTGAATCGCGAAGCGCCGATAAACTACGCGCAATAGACATTCTGCCGAAAAGCGGTGAAGTGAATGCCGCTGCTCAGCAATTCTCCCGATGATTGTGAGCCCTTAAATCAATCGCACCAACGCCGAGGGCGCCGGGCGGCTCGAGCAAGGGCCGCAGCAATTGAAAAGGATATATATTATGAGCAATCAGCAGAAGGTCGCTATAATCACTGGTGCATCACAGGGCATCGGCGAAGGTCTTGTCCGCGCCTATCGCCAGCGGAACTACCGCGTGGTCGCCACCTCGCGTTCGATCAAGCCGGGTTCCGATGACGGCGTGCATGCCGTAGCGGGCGACATTTCCAATCCAGAGACCGCCGAGCGCGTCGTCCGCGAGGCGATCCAACGCTTCGGTCGGATCGACACGTTGGTCAACAACGCAGGCGTCTTCACTGCAAAGCCTTTCGTCGACTTTACGCAGGAAGACTACGACCTGAACTTCGGCGTGAACGTTTCGGGCTTCTTCCATATCACGCAGCGGGCTGCGAGGGAGATGCTCAAGCAGGGTTCCGGCCACATCGTCAGCATCACGACGAGCCTTGTGAACCAGCCGGTGTCGAGCGTTCCCACGGCTCTCGCTTCGCTCACAAAGGGCGGATTGAACGCTGTGACGAAGGAACTGGCGATCGAATTCGCCAAGACTGGGGTCCGGGTGAACGCCGTATCTCCCGGCATCATCAAGACTCCGATGCACGCGCCTGAAACTCACGAGTTCCTATCCGCTCTCCACCCGGTCGGCCACATGGGCGAGATCAGCGACATCGTCGACGCCGTGATTTACCTCGAGAACGCAAATTTCGTCACGGGAGAGATCCTACACGTCGACGGTGGCCAGAACGCTGGCCGCTAGTAGGTTCACCAGGAAGCGGGTCACGTGGCGTGGTTACGCCGCGGGCCCTGCCGACAAACTAAAGGAAAAAAATGGAACTCGTGCTGGCCGCCGATCCGATGTGCTCTTGGTGTTATGGATTTGCCAAGCAAATGGAACTTCGGATGCATCGGCGTCGGGACGTCTCATTGACGATCATCCTCGGTGGACTGCGCGCCGGAGCGACCGAGACGCGGGCAAGCAGTTCAGACTGCACCATTGGCGAAGGTGGAGGAGGCCAGCGAGGTGCCGTTCAACCGTGAAGGCCTGCTTGCAAGGACTGGGTTCGTCTACGACACCGAGCCTGTATGCCGCGCGGTCGTTACCGCCCGGATCCTTCGCCCGCAGGCGGATCTTCTCAAGGTTTTCCGTGCATTCCAGCACGCGTTTTACGTCGATGCGCTTAACACCACGAACGGCTTCGTACTGGCGGAGGTGGGATCCCGCGCTTTCAAGGACTTAGTCACCCGTCAACCCCGATGAATTCCTCGAGGCCTACAGGAAGCGGAGTACCATCGAAGAGGTCGCGACAGACTTCGCGACGGCTCGTGCCATAGGCGTTTCTAGCTTTCCCACGCTGTTCCTCAAGAAGGGTGGAACTCTGCGAAGGGTCGGCGCTGGCTATGCGCATGTCGATGAACTGGAGAAGCATCTTGCGGCAATGGCCGCCTAGAAACCTAGAAAAACGATTCGAAATCTTGAACGAGGATATTACGAAATGCCCATAGTCACTGTACAGGTAACGCGTGAGGGCTCGGCTCCTGATCGCAACTCGGTCACGGCCGAAGAAAAGGCCGCCATCATCGCGGGCGTCAGCCAAGTCATGCTCGACGTCCTCAATAAGCCGCTCGAATCAACCTACGTGGTCATCGAAGAGTTCGAGCTCGACAACTGGGGCTGGGGAGGTCTTCCAACCGTCCAGTATCGGAAGACTAAGGCCGAAGGGAAAGCCTGACATCGAGTTGATCTCGTGAAGCTAACATGACGCCGCCGGCGGCCCGGCGGCATTTGGTTCCGCCGCGCGGAGCGCCAAAGGATGCGAAGCTCTTGCGTTCGAGTAGTTCTTCAACAGAACGCTCCGGGCATCGGGCATACCATCGTGCAGTAGCGTTCGCTTCTGTCTGTAGGATCCTGCTGCAGATGGAGCGTTTCGGCAAAGGCGGAGACCAGTTCCTGGCAGCGAGATCGGGAATGATTGCTGACTGGCCGTGTGGATTGGGGTCCCGTTCTCGAAATTTGAAGCCCATGAAAGTCTGAGCGACATTGTTGCGGCTCAAGACCATCTGCTTCGGACCACGCTGTTGCTCAACCGATACCAAGGTGCTGGCGATACCAATGTGCAGATGCAAAGCAGGATGATCCCAGACAACATTCCATTCGTACGGCCACCCGCTGTGAAACAGAAATGGAAGGAACTTACACATGAAGATTCTCATGGTATTCACCTCGCATGACATACTTGGAAACACCGGGCGAAAGACGGGCTTCTGGCTCGAGGAGGGCGCTGCACCCTACTATGTCTTCCGCGATGCGGGATTCGATCTGACGCTCGCGTCACCCAAGGGTGGGCAACCCCCGGTCGATCCGAAGAGCGATCTGCCAGAGAACCAGACGCCTGCCATGACGAGGTTCAAGCAGGACGAGGCCGCGCAAAAAGTGTTCGCCACCACGAAGAAATTGAGCGAAGTCCGTTCCGATGATTTCGACGCCATCTTCTATCCAGGCGGCCATGGTCCAATGTGGGACCTCGTGGACAATCCCGACTCCATCAAGCTCATCGAGTCCTTCTACAATGCCGGCAAGCCAGTGGCTGCCGTCTGCCACGCGCCCGCTGTCCTGCATCGCGTGACCTATCAAGGTGCTCCGATCGTCAAGGGGAAGCGGGTGACGGGCTTCACCAACGGTGAAGAAGAAGAAGTGCAACTGACGAAGGTCGTGCCGTTCCTCGTCGAAGACGAACTCAAGCGGCTCGGCGGTCTCTATGAAAAAAAGGGGAACTGGGAAATTTTCGCAATTACCGACGGCAGGTTGATTACCGGACAGAACCCGGCATCTTCCACCGCAGGAGCGCAGGCGCTCGTAAAGCTTCTGAACAGCGCGGCGGCCAGTGCTACCGCCGCATAGCCCTAACCGTGAGGCGAAAAGAGAGAGGTCGCGGGACCAGTGTCGCGCGGCCTTGCGACTTAGTGGTGGAAAAAATTGGCGCGCTCCAGGAGGCGATTCTGGCAAGGACCTTAGCCGGCGATATATTTGCACGGAGGACGTCGGCGGACTTCCTCTATGCCGCGAGTTACCTATGCCGCAAGTCACCGTTCCAGTAGTGGTGCAGGTTTTTTTGTGCGTGGCTCCTCGAGAGACTCACAAATCTCTCGGCAGTACCAACCGCTCAAAGCCGAAGTCCTGCGATGAATGGAGACGAAAGAGAGCCAGCGGCGTCGCAAGGAAACTAGGTCACCACGGCTGGGGCGAGAGTCTCCGGGTCAGCGTTCCTGAGAAGCTTAAGCGCTGCCTCCAGTATCCCAACATCCTGGGCAACAGTGCCGCCGCTTATACCGACGCCGCCGACGACTACGCCGTTTTGCACGAGAGGTGCGCCACCACCCATCGCGCAAAAGCGTTCTTGTGACATCAAATGAAAGAGTCTTTACCGGGCTGCACGAGATCGAATAATGCTGATGTTCGTAGTTGCGTGAGCGCGGAGGTGTAAACCTTGCGCTCTGAAATCAGCATCGAAAAGGCGAGGGCGCCGTTCATCCTATGCTGGAGCACAGTGTTCCCGTGAACATCGATCACGCTGACGCCCATCGGAACTTGGGCACGCAGAGATTCCGTCTTCACATGACCGGCGATGTCCTTCGCCAGAGCAAGCATGTCCATGTCACTGTTCCCCTGTTGAGTTGTGTCAGGTTGGAATGACTGGGAGTTTGCGGCGGCAGCAGCCATATCGCTACTGAACCTTGGTATCGCCGAGACAAAGTATTCGGCTGCGTCACCTTCTCGGAGCGGATCCGATCAAGGAAGCTGAGGGCAGGCTCCAGCGAGGAGCATCGGCGAGTGCGCAGGACGTGCGGTTCGGACTGGGCCTCGGCATCATCAATGCCGAGCAGTGAAGTCCACCTAGGCGACGCCGACGTCTTTTAGGAGTTGGCAGGCGACATGGATGAGTGACGCCAGCTTTCGAATGCGCAGAGCGTGTGACGCTTCCCGCCAGGGATTCTCACGAGGGCACCGTCACACCGGCAAGATATAGCCACCTACTCCGGTCGGCGATACGATCGTATTATAGATTGCCAATGGCTTTGTTCGCTATTTTCACTGAGACGGTCCGGGTGGACTGCGACGGCGGATACGGGCTACCTGCCCTCGCAGGGCTGGCTCGCGAATGCCAACCCGTAGGGAAACAATATGAGATCGGACATCGTGCCGGGCGCGCCATTTCCAGACTATGAATTGAGCGATCACACGGGAAAGCGACGTAGGCTGTCTGAACTCCAAGATTGGAATCCGATGGTGATTGTCCTTAGCCGTGGCAGCTTCTGCCCCAAGGACAGATGCCAAGCGGAACGCCTGCTTCAGCTTCATCGTGAGATGGAGGTAGGATACTGTAAGATGGTCACCATCAGCACTGACACCGTCGCGGAAACCCACGAGTTTCGGAGCGGCGTAGGGGCGCATTGGCCTTTCCTGTCAGACCCGCGACGTACCATCCAAAAGGATTTAGATATCGCGGAGTACACGGATCCGGCGCACAACCCAATGATACCACACGTCGTTGTTCTCGAGCCCGGACTGATCGTTTACAGTGTGTATAACGGCTACTGGTACTTCGGCCGCCCCACAATCGAGGAGCTGCGGCAAGACCTCCGGGCCGTTGGGCGGAAGTGTTTCCCGGACTGGGACATTACGCAACCAGAGCTTCGAACCGCTTGGAAACAAGGCCGCAAGGAACAATTCTATCCGTACGGTAGGTCCTTTTCCCAAACTCTTGCCGACGAACCGTAAGGGACTGGTAGAAGGCAGTGGGAAGGGCGAGTGCCAGCCAGCTTGTTCCGTCCCATCTCGGGTCCGCAGCGACATCCGAAGCGTAACCTGGATATTCTCACGGACTGCCAGCCCCCACGGACCAGCATTCGGACTGACTGCCTTGCCTTCACCGGCACTACTGTAGGTATTTGGACAGGAGCGCTTGAGAAAGTCCAATCCGAACTTGTACGCACTATCATGAGCCTGTGCTGCTCTGACAGCATCGATTGCGCACGAGGTAGACCAGCCGCTTTCAGGCATTATCACCAATGCCGGCGCCTGCCTCCGGGCACTGGCGGCCGATCCACAAAACGTGGATGGAGCGCTGGAAATTGCGCGGCGTTCCATTCGGGACGGCAATCGGGCGGCCGATGTGGGTGTCGGTACAAAAGTATCGCCGATACCAACGTGCAATAGCATCCAATAGATCGCTTAGGTCATCTGCATATCACTTCTGACCCTCGTCAGATGTACCTTTGGACGCCCATCGTCATTGGGACGATGGCGAAAACCCAAGAGAGGTCTACACCATGAACATCAAAGCGATTGGTCTCGGTGCATTTGCACTTTTTTGTGTCGGCAGCACAGCCCTCGCCGGCGCACTCGATGTCGTCGACAACATCGGGCCATTCTACACCGATGCCTCGATGAAGACCCTGAAGCCTATGCCTGAGTTCAAGGCGGTCTTCATGGCCAAGCCGAAGCCCATGCGCGAAATGATCATGCGCGAATGCAACGACGCAGCGATGAGCAAGCCCTATGCCGAGTTCTGCGCCAACGTGAATGCCCTCGGCGGGATGAAATAGTCCCCCGTCATTGCCCCCGCGAACGGCGCCTAAAATGGTGGCGGGCAAGCCCGCCATCAATTTTCCGCGTCGAAGACCACAATCAAACCATGGAGGGAGTTCGCGCATGAAGACGAATCTCTTGTTGGCCTCGTTCCTACTCATCACTTCGATTGGGCTGCCGAATGGCAGTTTTGGGGCCGACGCTATGGGTCTATCGATGAGTTCCAAAGGATCACACGGCTTATCCGTCCAGGGCTCGATTTTCGGCTGGTTTGCCGGCCAATCGGAGTTGGCGTCAATCACGCAAGCCGACGAGTGGCTCAATTCGCCACCACTGACGCCGACGGCACTCCGTGGAAAAGTCGTCCTTGTGAGTTTCTGGACTTACACCTGCATCAACTGGATGCGCGCACAACCCTATCTCCGCGCTTGGTCGAAAAAATACCAAAGCCAGGGGCTGGTCGTAATTGGCGTCCACTCCCCGGAGTTCCGGTTTGAGAAGAACGTCGAGAACGTCCGCCGCGAGGTGAAAGCGCTGGGGGTCGACTATCCCGTCGCCATCGACAGTAAGGGAGCGATCTGGAGCGCTTTCAACAACAATTTCTGGCCGGCATTCTATTTCATCGATGCTCAAGGGCGAGTGCGTGATCAGCATTTCGGTGAAGGTTCATACGACGAGTCCGAGAAGATCGTTCAGCGATTGCTCGCAGAAAGTGGCAACGAGGTCGTAGGCAGTGATCTGGTGTCGGTCGATGCGCGCGGCCTCGAAGCCGCTGCGGACAAAGCCAACCTGAAGTCTCGGGAAAATTATGTCGGCTATGAACGCACCCAAGGCTTTGTTTCCCTGGGCGGAGTAATTCGCAACAAGTCGCATCTCTTTGAAGCGCCGGCACAGTTGCGCCTGAACGAATGGGCGCTTTCGGGCGACTGGATCATGGCAAGCGACGGCGTGTCGGTGAAAAGGACCAACGGCCGCATAACGTACCGATTTCACGCCCGCGATCTGCATCTGGTGATGGGGCCGGCATCGCCGGGAACGTCCGTGAAATTCCGCGTCCTTATCGATGGTCATCCACCAGGCGGATCTCACGGACTTGACGTCGATGAACACGGCAACGGAACGGTAAGCGAACAACGCCTGTACCAGCTTATCCGGCAACTAGGGCCCATCGTAGACCGCCAATTCGATATCGAATTTTTTGGCCCTGGCGTCGAGGCATTCTGCTTCACTTTTGGCTGATTACGAAGCTGTCGCCCATCCCCGTGCCCCTTTGATCGAGCCGAGCAAAAGCGGGATTAGCAAGTGGAGGGATCAAAGCTGTCGATTTTTGGGTTCGGCGACTACGGCGCGTTGGTTGGTGTGCAGGCTACCCAATCGATGCTTTGCTATCTCTGGTGCGGCGAGTTCCGAAGGTATCGGCAACACGTTGGTGCAATGGATTTGCGCATCAGGTCGTCAATTTGTCCTGCACTTTCCGAATGGTTGGGAAGAATACGAGGGGCGCCATGATTGAGTTCTTTCTAGCGGTTTCGTCCGCTGCCGGTTCCGCCAGGTTGGTCCACGGATCGTCGTGCGGGACGCCAACGCCCTGGGAACTGCTCGTAGGCCTCGCGCTGGCTTTTTGGAGAAGACTATCAACCTCGACGTCACGGCGTTAACCGCGCCGCCCTTCCGGCTAAGTCGGCCAAGCGTGGGTGAAGCACGCTGATCGACATTCCTGAGAGTGCCTCGAACGTTCGTTACGTCATATCGCTTTTTCCACACCCCAACTGCGTTCCTCGCGCCGGCTGCGGTGGATCCCCAAGCCGTCGACTTTCATGGACCCTCGATGGTATGCCATCCTGACATCGGCAAGACGCTCTCAAGGTGCCGGCAAAGCCGTATTTTGCATCGCACTTCTTGTTCGTCCTCCAGGCCCACCAAAATTCACTTATAACATTTTGATTTTAGTGCTGCTTTGTGCCGCGGCCCACAAAGTGGACTCAACCCCCCTCGATAGAAGTCAGCTTGGGACAAACTGCCGTCTAATAGGCACGAGAGTTCGCCCGCTTGAGCGATTGAGAGCATGTATGAAAGACAAATAGACAGTGCTGGAACAGAACCAGTGTTCGAAGTTGCCGCGATGTGGCGCGCGATCACGATCATGCGACTGCTGGACCTTCTGGCCAGAAACCGCGTCGCGTGCTGGCCGTGCTGGAGCGGCCCTACATTGCTTTTTTGGTTGTTCGTCTGCGGCTGACTGCGTGGGCGTCCTCTTCGATAGCAGCGGCTATGCAGGATCTCGGTAGATGCATGCCGCATGGCCCACGAGCGGCCAAGGCCCAAAGGACGACAGCATCATACCACCGAAGGCCATTTTCCGTGAGCCGCCACCTAGAAGCGATTGGCCTGGCTGGACGAGCGGCAGGATGTCCGCCGTGCGCAGGCGCACGAGGGCAGAAGTATACGCCTTTGCTCGGAAATCTCGAGCGCGAAGATAGGCGCGCCGTTCATCCGGTGTTGGAGTACCAGATTGCCGTGAACGTCGATGATGCATACTGCGACTGGACGTCGGCCTTTGTCGCTTCCGCTTCCACACGTTCGGCAACCAACTTCGCTTTCTTGGGCAGATCCATGGGATTAGCCTCTGTTTGAGAGGACGCCGTTGCCATCGACAGCGGTTATCGCGGCGGCAACTCGCCTAGGTGAAAAGCCAGCCGATTCTCGACATCTCCGGGCGCCTGGAAGCCCTTAGCGGTAAGCGTTCTGATCCCTTCCTGAGCGGCGGGTCGGCTCAGCGAGGCGATGCAGGCTTCCCAGCCCGCGCCCAGCTCGACATCTGGTGGAAGGCTGGCGTTGACCAAGCGCTTGGTCTGCGCGATCGCCCATTTATCGAACCTGGAAATGCGCGTGGCGAGCGCATCAACGTACGCGTCAAGATCTGCGTCAGGCAGCGCCTTATTCACGTACCCATACGCCTCGGCCTGATCTCCGAGGATGTCCTCGGAGGCCAAAAGGACCTCCATAGCCCGATTGCGACCGATCAGGTGAGGCAGACGGGCCATCGGCCCGCCGCCGGCGACCATACCCACGCCAACCTCCCACTGGGAGATGATGGCCTTTTCCTTACTAGCGAAAGCCATATCGCAGGCAAGGGTGATTTCGCTCCCGTTACCCGTCGCGCGACCTCGGATTAGAGCGATCGAGGCCACAGGCGCGCGCGTCAGTCGCACAAGAAAATCCGGCCAGGGCGGCAGCCCTGTAGACCCAGGCGGCAGCGCGAGCATATCCTCGATCCGTGCCTTGAAGTCTGAATGGTTGAGGAAGTATCCGTCGACGCTACTGTCGAATACCACAACTCGAACGTCTTCGTCAGCCTCAATGGCGTCAATCAGATGTGTGAATTCTTGTACCATCTGCGGACCCATGACATTGAGCGGAGCATTGTCGAACGTAACTCGCCAATAGGCGGGCGTTCGGCGTGTCAGGCGAATCTGCGAGGTGATTGTCTTGGCGTCCACTTGACCCTCCTTCGGTGTTTGCATCCTGGATCTGTTCAACATGAGGCACTGGCTTCCGGCACGCGATTGGACCAACGTATCGTCAAGACCATAGTGTCGGTCCCGCAGAGCAGGGCCGACGGTGATTCAAGCGGGCTTCTGCGCCGTCCCAAGCCGCGCCGTGCCGTCTTGCCTTGTTTCGGGCAGCCCGATTTCTCACGCTCGAACGCAACAACGCGCTCCATCCTGCCGATAGTTGGCAAAGGCCATGTCGGCATCAGCCACCATCTGCGCTGCCCGGCTAGCAAAACGTCCCTAAACGCGTCAGATTGTTGCTTATTAGCTGCCGTATCGGCGTGCCTCAGGCAACTCAATGGAAGGTGCCCGCGGCCGATCCGGTGTGGCCCGGAGTCTGACGAATGGAGCCGCCACCGATCGGCCAAGACTATTCACGCAACAACTCTCAGATTTTGTGGGAGGACGGGGAGCGCATATTCCGTCGCGGCCTGCGATCGACCGACAGTGGTGAACACCGTGCTATCCTCATGGTGGAGCTTGCCGCGAGGCGCCCATCACGCGCAAGCGTCGACCGCCTCATCCATGAATACGAGCTTCGGGATAAGCTCGACGAGGTATGGGCGGCGCGACCTCTGGATTTCGTACGCGAAGGTGGTCGAACCACACTGATACTCGACGATGAGAGGGGCGAGCCACTCGACCGGTTGTTAACGGGGCCTATGGAAGTAGGTCACTTTCTGCGCTTGGCCATCGGAATTGCAGAGGCTGTTGAGAGGCTGCACCGCAGCGGGTTGATCCACAAAGACATCAAACCCGCCCATATCCTGGTTAACGCTGCGACTGATCAAGTGCGGCTGACGGGTTTCGGTATCGCATCGCCGTTACCGCGGGAGCGCCAGCCAGTCCACCCTGCTGACATGATCGCCGGTACGTTCGCCTATATGTCGCCAGAACAGACCGGGCGAATGAACCGGTCGATCGACTCCCGCAGTGACCTCTACGCTCTCGGCATTACCTTCTATCAAATGCTCGCCGGAACTTTGCCGTTCACGGCCGAAGACCCAATGGAATGGGTACACTGCCACCTCGCTAGGTGGCCCGTCGCGCCTGCTGAACGGTTGGGCGATATCCCCGACATCGTTTCGGCCTTAGTAATGAAGTTGCTCGCGAAGACGGCTGAAGACCGCTACCAAACCGCGTCCGGCCTTGTGAGCGACCTTCGCCGCTGCGCGCACGATTGGAGGGCGCAGCGCCGGATTGACGACTTTTCGCTTGGCAAACATGATACGCCGGATCGCCTTTTGATTCCGGAAAAACTGTACGGTCGGCAGAGAGACATCGGGACTTTGCTTGCCGCGTTCGACCGGGCTGTGAAAGGTGGCGCGCCCGAATTGGTGCTGGTTTCCGGCTATTCCGGCATCGGCAAATCCTCGCTTATCAACGAGCTTCAGCCGGTACTCGTTCCTCCGCGGGGGCTTTTTGCCGCTGGCAAGTTTGATCAGCACAAACTCGACGTTCCCTACTCAACGCTTGCACAAGCCTTCGAAAGCCTGATCCGGCCGCTACTCGGCAAAAGCGAGGTCGAACTTGCTCCCTGGCGCGATGCCTTCCGCGAAGCATTGGGCCAAAACGCAGCACTAATTGTCGACCTCGTTCCCGAAATAAAGCTCATTATCGGAGTGCAGCCTCCGGCGGTTGAGCTGCCGCCTCAGGACACGCAACGGCGTTTCCATCTGGTGCTTCGGCAGTTCATTGGCGTATTTGCGCGGCCTGAGCATCCCCTGGCCCTCTTCTTCGATGATTTGCAGTGGCTCGACGCCGCAACTCTCGACTTCCTTGAGGATCTGTTATGCCGGTCCAACCTGCACAATCTCCTTCTCATCGGTGCGTACCGCGACAATGAAGTCACGGCGGCTCACCCCCTCATGCGCCGCCCGCTCGACTTCGCAATGGAACGAGGCAGCAACAAGTTCCCCCAGATCCGGTACGGCCAGCGGGTTGAGCTTAATTTCCTCAATCCTGCCGAGGGGACGCATCATGTCCAACTTGCGGCCTTCGTCGGCTAATACGTGCAGGAACTGGACCGCAAAGAAAGGATTGCCGTTCGTCTTGGCATGAACCAGCTGGGCCAGGGAGGACGTCCTCCTAACCTTCGATCACGAGCAGAGGCAGTGGACCTGGGACCTTACTAGTATCAGCGCAAAGCAATATACCGACAATGTCGTGGAGTTTCTCGCCCCGAAGCTGGCGCGATTACCGCCCGACACGCAGGACGCGTTACGGCAGCTCGCCTGCCTCGGTAACTTTGCCGAAGTGGCGACGCTCTCGATGATTCTGGAGATGCCCGAGGAACAGATGCATGGCGTCCTCTGGGGGGCGCTGCGCGATCAGCTGATCTACCGCCTTGATCGCAGTTACAGGTTCGCTCACGACCGCGTGCAGGAAGCCGCTTATGCGATGATCCCGAGAAGGTCGCGAGCCAGCGCACATTTGAAAATCGGTCGACTGCTCGCATCCGGTATCCCACCGGAAGAGAGAGGCGAGGTGATCTTCAACATAGTCAACCAGTTTGATCGAGCCGCGAGACTGATCACCACCGAGCCGGAACGCGAACAAGTCGCTGAACTAAACCTGATTGCGGGGAAAAGGGCAAAAGCGGCAGGCGCCTCAATGGCGGCGCTGAGATATCTCTCGGCCGGCCGTTCTCTGCTTGGGAAAGCAGCATGGGCACGGAACGGCAGGCTCGTCTTCGAAATGGAGCTCCAATTGGGCGAGTGCCAGTATCTGGTTGGGCGACTGGCGGAAGCGGAACGGCGCCTCTCAGCGCTGTCGAAGCGCGCTCAAAACCCGGTCGATGCCGGCGCTGTCGTCTCTCTGCGCGTCAACCTCTACATGGTAATGGATCGAAGCGACGATGCCGTCGCCTTGGGTCACGCCTATCTGCGTCGGCATCAACCTCGATGGCGGCTGAACCCGACAGCAGAAGATGTCAGGAAGGAATGCGGTCGATTGTGGCGGCAGATCGAGACCTTATCCATCGAGTCGCTGCTTGATCTGCCAGCGATGAGCGATCCGAACCAGCAGGCAACGATGAACGTACTAACGGCGGTGATTGGAGCAGCGCAGTTCACCGACGTGAATCTTTTTCACCTCATCATCATCCATATGGCTGCTCTCAGCCTTGAATACGGAAACACCGAAGGCTCGTGTCTTGCGTACGCAGTCTTAGGCAGCGTGCCAAGTCCGTATCCGGACCAAGCTCAGGCTGGATACCGGGTGGGTAAAATTGCCTTGGAATTAGTCGAGAAGCGCGGATTCCATCGCAGCAGGGGTATCACCCACTATGGATTTACACTTTTCATCGCGCATTGGATACAGCCCCTGGCCACCTGTCAGGAACTGTTCCAACGCGCCTTCGAGTCCGCTCGGGCTGTCGGCGATCTGACCATTGCGTCCTTCGCTCGGGTCGACCTGGTTACAAATCTTTTGGCAACGGGACACCCACTTGAGGAGGTCGAGGACGAGGCCAACAGCGCTCTCGCTTTTGTGCAAAGCGTGGGCTTCGGGCAGATCGGCGACGTCATCGTAGCGCAAATCAGGTTGATCCGGGCGCTCCGAGGACAAACAAATGATCTGAATTCGTTCGAGGATGATGAATTCCGCGAAAGATCTTTCGAGCAGCGTCTTGAAGGCGATGCTCGCCTGGCTATCGCCGCGTCGCGATATTGGATTCGAAAACTGCAGGCCAAGGTCCACGCCGACGACTATGTTGGTGCGGTGGAGGCCGCATCGAAATCGGAGTCGCTTCTTTGGACGCTACCGTCCCAGCAAGAGCTGCCTGAATACCACTTCTATACAGCGCTCGCCTGGGCTGGACATTGCGAAGCCGCTATTCCCGAGGGCCGGCATCATGCTCTGCAGGAATTGCGCTCTCATCACGACCGGATCGCTCATTGGGCCGAGAGCGGGCCCGAGAATTTCGCCAATCGCGCAGCACTCCTCGGCGCTGAACTGGCCAGGCTTGAAGGACGAGAAAATGATGCAATGCAGCTTTACGAACGGGCAATTCGCCTGGCTCGCGAGCAAGGCTTCTTACATAATGAAGGGCTGGCTAACGAGTTGTCCGCGCGATTCTGGGCTGCCCGCGGCTTCGAGACGATTGCGAACGCGTATTTTCGAAATGCCCGCGACTGCTATCTCCGCTGGGGAGCCGATGGAAAGGTGAGGCAACTCGATCGGTTGCTTCCTGGGCTCAGGCCTGAGCACCCGATCGCCGGTCCGACCTCCACGATCACGACGCCGGTCGAGCATCTCGATCTCGCGACGATCATCCGAGTCTCGCAAGCGCTATCGGGCGAGATGGTACTGGAAACGCTAATCGACAGGCTCATGCGATCGGCTATCGAGCACGCAGGCGCCGAGCGGGGGCTTCTGATTTCTCCCGAGAGTGGAGAATTGCGGATAGACGCAGAAGCGACCGCGCGTGGCGAGGTCGTCGTCGTGCGAGTACCAGAACAGCGGGCGCCCAGCACGGCCCAGATGCCAGAGACGCTAATTCGCTACGCAATACGAACGGGAGAGACCGTGATCCTCGGCGATGCAGCGGCCCGAAACCCATTTTCTGGCGATGTTCACATCGTTCAAGGCCATGTTCATTCCGTCCTCTGTCTCCCGTTGGTCAACCAGGGTAAGCTGATCGCCGTTCTCTATCTTGAAAACAATTTGATCCGAGATGTGTTCACGCCGGAACGAGTCACCGTCCTGAAGATGCTTGCGTCGCAAGCTGCAATTTTGCTCGAGAATACGCGCCTTTATCGCGATCTGGCGGATCGAGAGGGAAAGATCCGGCGCCTCGTTGACGCCAACATCCTGGGCATCTGCATTTGGAGTGACGAGGACACCATCGTTGAAGCCAACGAAGCTTTTCTGCGTATCCTTCATTACGAGCGTAAGGATGTCGTGTCCGGCCGGTTGCGTTGGAAGGACCTGACCCCAGCGGAGTGGCGCGAACGGGATGAACGTGCCATGGCAGAGCTCCGAGCAAACGGTACCTTTCAAGCATTCGAGAAAGAGTTTTTTCGTAAGGATGGTGGTCGAACGCCTGTGTTGCTTGGCGGCACTCGATTTGAAGAAGGGCGTAACGGAGGCGTCGCCTTCGTACTCGATCTGACGGAACGCAAGCGCGCCGAAGAGGCACTCCGAGAAAGTGAACGAAACTTACGGTCTGCAATTGATGGGATACCCGGCCTCGTTGCGATCTTGGCTCCCAACGGTGAAGTCGAAGCCGTGAATCGCCAAATCGTCTACTATTGTGGCCGGCATTTGGATGAACTGAGGAGCTCGGGCCTAGGCGGAATTGTACATCATGACGACCTGTCGCGCCTTCTAGAGATTTTCACCAAGTCTATCGCCTCGGGCGTTCCCTATTCGATCGAGGCGCGCTTGCGACGATTCGATGGCGAATTCAGGTGGTTCGACATCCGCGGCATTCCAGTCCGCGACGCATCGGAGCGCATTACCCGCTGGTACGTTTTGCTGACCGATGTCGAGGATCGCACGCAAGCGTTGGTCCGATTGCAGCAGATGCAGTCGGATTTCGCTCACATCAATCGCGTGAGCACGATGGGAGAGCTGGCTGCTTCGCTATCTCACGAAATCCTGCATCCCATTGCCACGGCGCGTAACAACGCGCGCGCGGGAATGCGTTTTCTGGAGATGGATCCGCCAAATCTGGATGAAGCCAGGGAGGCGATCGGCTGTGTCGTCAGAGACGCCGATCGGGCTCGGGACATTGTCGGCCGTGTACGCGATCACATCAAAAAAGCGCCTCCGCGTAAGGAACCCTTCGATCTCAACGAGGCGGTCCGCGAGGCTCTTGCCATGGTACACAGCGCATTTGCGAAAAATAAAATCGCGGTCACTGCTCGATTGCCGGAAGAACAGGTTCCTGTTCAAGGGGATCGCGTTCAGCTGCAACAAGTAATTGTAAACTTGGTTCTCAACGCGGTGGACGCGATGGGTTCGGGTAACGAACGAGTAAATGAGCTAACGATCAGAATTGAACAAGGCGAAGCCGACGGAGTGGTGCTCGTCAAAGTCGCGGACACAGGGCCAGGCATTAGTCCGCAAAATCTTGAGCGTATGTTCGAACCCTTCTACACCACCAAGGACAGCGGAGTAGGGATGGGACTGTCGATCTGCCAATCCATTATCAAAAGCCATGGTGGCCAGCTATGGGCGGAGCCGAACAAGCCTTTCGGCGCCCTATTTCAGTTTACGCTGCCACCTCCGCGGGACGACTCATGAATATTCTCCGAATGGCTTGGCGCTTAAGGCCAAGCTAAGGCAGTGCTCAAGCTCGCCATCGTCCATCGGCTTCCCAAGGTAACAAACCACGCCGTCTTTCATCGCCTGTTTTTTCGCTGCTTCATCGGGGTATGCCGTCACCAAGATGGTTGGGAGGGCGCACCTCACCTTGACTAGATGTCGATAGAGCTCAATGCCAGTCATGCCGGGCATGTGAATGTCGGCGACCAGGCAAGCGGTCTCAGCCAAGACACGAGAGGCCAAAAAATCGGCAGCTGATGGAAAGGCCTCTACATTGTAGCCCAATAGTGTGATCAGTCTCCGCATCGAGTCGCGAAATAGCTGATCGTCGTCAACAATCGATATCAGCGCTGGCTTTGATATGGCGGGATCAGGCATCTTAGCCTCGCTTCGACGGCGCTCCTCGATCTCGCGCCTGCGTACACCGCTAGTGTCAACCGCAGTTCCTTGTGATGCAATGCCGCGATCCCTAAGCGATGGCTTAGATCGCTCAGCCGTTCGCTTAGATGAGAGGTGCTGTTCGACTTCGGCGACTGCCTGTAGGATGAAGCTGATATCGTCGGAAGATGCACTCCGCTTAAAGGCAAGTACCGGATGGGTGACGCAAATCCCAGTGTCCTGATCATTGATGACGATCCTGAGTTTCGTGACTCGGTTGCGCGCCTGTTGCGGACGGTCGGCTTAGAGACACGGCAATTTTCGTCCGTTTCCGAATTTCTCAAGGCTAATCCCACGGACGGCCCCACCTGCCTGGTTCTGGATGTGAGGCTGCCGGGGCAGAGTGGTCTCGAGTTTCAGCGAGAGCTAATTGCAGCCAATCGACAACTGCCCATCATCTTTATGACGGCGCATGCTGACGTAACGATGAGCGTGCAAGCGATGAAGGGCGGTGCGCTGGAATTTCTCACCAAGCCTTTCCGCGATCAGGATCTACTTGATGCCGTTGAGGCCGGCCTTGCTCGCGATCGGGCCCACAAGGATCGCGACAAGATGCTGCGTGCGCTTCGCGAGCGTTTCGGCTCGCTTAGTTCCCGGGAGCGTGAGATCTTCGTCGAAGTCGTTGCCGGCCGCCTGAACAAGCAGATTGCCAGCGATCTCGGGATCTCCGAATCCACCGTCAAGGTACATCGGACAAATCTGATGCGGAAAATGAGGGCGCAGTCGCTTCCCGAACTCAGCCGAATGGCGGGTGCGCTGAACTTGGTTTCGGACGAGCCTAGGCATCAGTAATCGGGCAATTGGCGTCATCGACGCCAGCTTTACATGGACACTTGCCCCATGTGATCGGTGCTTTGGCACGGTGAATTCAGAACGCGTCGGAAGAGACGCATGCCCTCCTCCTAAACGATAGCTTATCCCAGTCGACTACAAGAGAACTATCGAGTCCCAGCGGCCAATAGCGCACGGCCGATTAATCGTCATTTTAGTCACCAAATGAGAGCCCTTCAGAGCTCGCGAAAACGACTACGGCTTAGTCAGGATAGACCAGAACCACGATCGCTCGCCCTGGACCAAGATGACAACCTGGAACCACTATGATCTCGAACCGCAGCCTAGCACCAGACTGCGGGCAAAGGAGCCGGCTCTGGATCGCCGGATCGGCTGGCATCGTGCCGAGGGGTTGATCATGCTTTCTTGGGCTGTTCACAAAGAAACTACTTTCGGAATCCAGCCAACCAAAGCCGTTGCACCGTGGTGCCTGGAAATGGTGATCGGACTAGGTGCGATCACCGGCGAAACTGACGTCTAGGCTACAAGACGGTTCGACGATGCGAATGCCCTCACGCACCACCCCTGGCGGCGAGATCAACCGAACAGAGAGGGTCGCACGAACAAAGCCAAAGAGGCATCCGATCGAGCCTGCCGAGCACTTGGCGACAGGCGCGGTGGGGCGCTGGCGCGATAGAAGGCAAACGCAAGAACGGCTTGCGGAGTCTCGTGGCAGTTTCAAGAGGACTGCAGCAATGGAGATTGATCAGAGCGAGATATTGAATGCGCTTCCGGTCATGGCGTGGACAACATTGCTGGACGGATCTGTAGATTTCATCAATCGACTCTGGTGGGAGTACACGGGCTTTCGAATGGGCCAAAGCGGTGGCTGGGAATGGCAGGCTGCGGCCGAGCCGAGTGATCTGCCACAACTGCGTGAAGAGTGGCAAGTGATCCTGAAATCCGGGAAGCCAGGTGAGATGGAAGCGCGCTTGCGGCGCTTGGACGGGAGGTATCGCAGGTTTCTTATGCAGTTCAACCCGTTGCAGGACAAGGCCGGACGAGTCGTCAAATGGTTGGGGGTAGCGACCGACGTCGAGGATGTTCGGCGCGCAGAGCAAAAGCTGCGGCGAGGCGAGCTCGACCTGCAGTTGAGTATCGACAGCATCTCTGTACCCACGGAGGTGACGACGGCCACAGGCGAAGTCGAGGGCGTCAATCGACCTGCTCTGGAATTTTTTGGCAAGACATTGAACGACCTGAAGGAACGGAAAGCCTCCGAAGTCGTCCATCCAGATGATCTCGAACAATCGATTGCTGTCCAATTGGAGGCGCACCGGTCAAGGAGCGCATACAACATGGAGAGCCGGCTTCGCCGAGCCGACGGGGTGTACCGCTGGAACAACGTCCTCGGCATGCCTTTGCCGGACCAGCCAGGTAACATCCTACGTTGGCTCGATTTGCTCATGGACATCGATCAAAGGAAGCGGGCCGAAGACGCGCTGGCCGCAAGCGAGCGCAATCTGCGGCTGACCATCGATACTATCCCGGCCCTGGCATGGTCGGCGCGACCGGACGGTGCGGCCGAGTTTTTGAGTAAGCATTATCTCGACTACATTGGAGTGTCGGCAGAAAAAGCCCAAGGCTGGGGTTGGTCGTCAGCTGTCCACCCTGACGACCTGGCTGCGCTTACCGCAATCTGGAAGTCTTTGCTCGCCTCGGGATTGCCGGGCGAGGCCGAAGCGCGGCTTCGTCGCTTTGATGGCGAGTATCGATGGTTCATCTTCCGCGTAAGTCCGTTGCACGACGACAGTGGGAACATTGTCAAATGGTATGGTGTCAATACTGACATTGAAGACCGGAAGCACAGTGAGGAAAGCTTCCGCGCAATCGTCGAAACGACGCCCGAATCCGTGAAGGTGATTGCACGCGAGGGCACCGTGCTGCGTGTAAATTCCGCCGGCGCGGTCATGGCTGGCGTTTCGTCGGCCGACGTGCTGGTCGGCCAGAACTTCTTTGACTTTGTCGCTCCCGAGCACCGCGAAAAGTATAGGGCATTCCACGACAGTATCTGCGCCGGGCAAAAAGCCTTCATCGAGTTCGACCTGATTAATGCGCTTGGCGTTCGCCGTCACGTGGAGACCCACGCGGCTCCCTTGCGCAACGGAGACCGATCAGTCGCGCAACTGGGAATCACACGCGACATAACCGAGCGAAAGCAGATGGAAGAAAGGTTGCGGCGCAGCGAGGCATTTCTGGCAGAAGGACAGGATCTGGCTCGAATGGGGAACCTTTCCTGGCGTGTGGCGAGTGGCGACATCGTCTGGTCCGAACAACTCTACCGGATCTTCGAGTTCGAGCAGGGGACTAGGGTAACGCTCGATCGGATTGCCAGCCGGATCCATCCTGAAGATGAGCCGCAGTTGCAGGATATGGTGGCGCGGGCCAAGCGCGGTGAGAGCGATTTCGAATACCAGCCTCGAATCGTGCTGCCTGACGGCTCCATCAAGTACCTACGTTTGATAGCCCACCGTGCTCGCGATGATGAAGATCAGGTCGAGTATATCGGGGCAGTGCTCGACATTACGCAACGCCGGCGCTCTGAGGAAGCGGTGGAGAAGCTGCGATCGGAGCTTGCCCAGGTCACTCGCGTAATGAGCCTTGGCGCATTGACAGCCTCGATAGCTCACGAGGTCAACCAGCCGCTCGCGGGAATACTCACCAATGCCAGCACCTGCCTTCGCATGCTCGCAAGCGATCCACCCAATATCGAAGTCGCCCGAGAGACAGCGCGACGTGCGATACGTGACAGTAATCGTGCCACGGATGTGATCGCGCGATTACGTGCGCTCTTTAGCAAGCGCGAGGTGACCAATGAGCCCGTCGATCTCAACGAGGCCGCGCGAGAAGTCATTGCACTGTCGTCGAGCGATTTGCAGCGCAACCGCGTGATGCTCCGTGCCGAACTGGCTGACGACTTACCGCCGGTCGCCGGCGATCGCGTGCAACTGCAGCAGGTGATCATGAACCTTCTGCGCAACGCCTCGGACGCTATGAGCGTCATCGACGATCGTCCGCGGCTGCTATCCGTCTGCACAAGCCGCGATGCAGATGGCCAAGTTCGCTTTTCTGTACGCGATGCTGGCATTGGGTTCGGGACGGAGGGCACGGAACGGCTTTTTGAGGCGTTCTATACTACGAAGAGCGAAGGCATGGGAATCGGACTGTCCGTCAGCCGATCGATCGTCGAGAGGCACAACGGTCGGCTTTGGGCGCAAGCCAATGACGGTCCCGGGGCGACATTCTCGTTCTCGATACCAGATTGTGGCTGAAATACTCTCCCTCATGCAGAGCCATGGAGCGGCAGGCATCCGATCGGGCTATCGTCGTACCATCAATTGACGTGCGATGCGAAGCTCAAGCCCTCCTGCAATGCCCCGTGAAGGCTTGAAAGCCGCGGCATCATCTTTGCAGTCGACACAAAGTCCTCGTGATCGCTTGACGCCGGCGCACAAATTCGCTCGCGAATCCGGTTCGTCATGCCGAGCGTGGCAACATGCAGCATAAGTACCCGGTCGGTCGAGGCTATTCAAATGCGACCAACATTCAAAGGGGACGTCCTACTTTAAGACGCCCTGGATGAAGAGCAGGTCCTCATCCCGCGGAAAATCACATATCCCTATGGCGCTCGCCGCATCCTGGATCAGCGCGGCCACCTCATGGGGGTGGGAGACCATTACTAGGTGCGAAGCGTCCGGGACGACCACGACCTCCCGAGCATGGGCGCGGGTGGCCATGAAAGCCATAGCAGGGGGCGGAATGTTGCGGTCTGCGGCGCCGTAAATTGACCAGGACGGGATCGTTTTCCACGCCGCCCGAACCGTTCGGTCGGACAGGGCGGCTCGATTCACAGGACGCTGGGCGGCGCCAATCAGCCGCGCGTCGGCATCGTCTTGACCGCGGCGAAGCTGACGGCCTTTATTATCGCTCCGCTTTTTCGTTGCGGCGGTCAAGCCGACAGCATGCCTGCGCGCTGGGATCGTCACCCTTCTGCTGGCATCTGCCGCAATGACATTGTCGGTGGATCTCACCTGGATCAGCGTCTGCCGTATGGTCCAGGGGCTGGCCGGCGGCACAATCCTCGTCGCCGGTCAGACACTGCTGCTCTTTCGTTTCCGGAGTCGAAGCCACGCGGAGACGAGCCCTCCAGTCATTCAGGAGCTAGCTCAAGAGGGTCAGCGCGACAGGGTTGTAGTGCGATCGGATCGCCGGGGCTTAAAGGGCGACGGGTGATTGGGAACACCCGATGGACCACTCTCAATCAAGCATCGCAGCGCTCCTCTTCGCAGGGAATTGAGCCGTTTCTTCCTCAAGGGTGTGTGCCGAAGTTTGAAGGTCTGCGAAATTCGCCGTACTAGGCCGTGAACTCATAAATGCGGTATGACTGAGATGGGTGTGGAAAGAGGACATCCGCTTCTATAGGGATGGAGGATGGTAGACCCACTACTTCTCACCTTCGTTGCACCAATAGTCGTGATCGTTGCCTCCGCTATTGGCTTGCGGTTCGGTTTCCCCTTTTGGCTCGCCATTCCATTTGATGCCGTTGTTTTCGTGGTGGCCGGGTATTCTTCATGAGGGCGTTCAGCAGAGCTGCCTCATTGCTGAAAGCGAATGCATTGGCGCAACAGCCACTGTCTACATCGTCTCCGGCTTCTGGTTCATGGCCGTTGTGACCCTGATCGCCAGCGCTGCCCTCGAGCATCTCGCCGGAGGCTTTTACGTCGACCAGATAGGCGCGGATAAGGCAAATGCTGCCGTGGTCAGAACAAGCCCACGCTCATCTTCGTCCCGAAGCAGGCTGGCGAGACGGTTCAAACCGTCGTGAAAGTTTGGGGCTCTGACTTTGTGGGGTCCACGGCGCAGTTCTCCTACCGCGTTGTCTTAACAGCCTTCTCACTTCTTCCAAGTGGGTATGCCTTGGGAAAATGCGCGCCCCTTGTACCCGGAACCCGACACCGCGGGTGGCCATGCTGGTTGAGCTAGCTTCACAATTACTAGTTTGCGCTGTACTCATGTGAATGGGGAAATATTAGACATGGGTGCAGCAAAGGGGCGAATATCGTGGCAGAGCTTACCGGGGCGGGTGCCATAGAAATCATCCCGATCCACTTCGACGTACCCGAACACCACCTTGAACTGAAAACCTTCATTGAGACTGCCGCACAGACAGAGCTGATTATAGCAGGTCTCAATGAGTACCTGTTTGAAGGAAGGCTTGAATATCAAGTTCTAGTACTACCGCCAGAAATCGGAACATTCAAAACCAGATTGGCAATAGCTGCTGCAACCGCTGCGACAATATCATGGGGTGCTGTCGAAAGCGACATTGGAGCGGCATTCATCAAGGGGCTCACCGGGCATGAACCAGTCTATTGGTCGGAACTCGCTGGTGGTTATGTAGGCGAGTTGCTCGCCGACGAGATGAAAGTACCGCCTTCCGCCACTGACGCCCGAATAGAATGCCGTACGGGCGCACTAATCCTAAGCGAGAGTACAAAATCATTCTTGCAAAAAGACGTTTCAGAACTCAACAAGATCGGTATTCGTCCGATGCAATTCCGAGAAGGTATGAGGCTCGCAACAAATTCTATGAAGCATGTGCTGCAGATACTAAAATACAGGGAGTTGGGTTCACTGATGCCGATGAATTTCCAATCAGGCGCGGTGACTTCGGGCGGTTGCATGTGGCGCTTCCGCCGAAGGAAAAGGATCTCGATGACCGGCCATGGCATGTTGCAATTGATACCGTCAAAGTGACGTCGCCCAATTGGGAGCGCGGCGACAAGCAGCGACAATGGAAGGGCAGAGACAGTTCAGGCCATGAGCGGCTTTTCAGGATCGAAGACGAGCAGTTCTGGCACCTTGTCACAAATCAAAAGCTGAATCCGCACATCTTCGATACCATAAAGGTGCAGTGGGGCTTTCCGTTCAGAAATGGGCAAATTGAAGGACACCCGCGTTCTGCGGGTCCTAGAATATAATGAAAATACCCTAGCGCCGCCGCTTGATGGCAACGCATTGGATGCACTCCTCGGCCAGTATGGAGATATGGTTGGCAGCGCAGCCGGTTCGGGAGGCTTATTCGACCGACTCTGATGACTCGGCGACGCTCGGTTCATCACGAAGTGAATAGGATCCAAAGGCTGGGAGCCTTTTCTTTGGAAAACCATACGGATCGGCGGGTCATTCTTAGTCTGGATCGTTTCGCTGCCTGATCGGCCCGTTGCGGTAGGTAGGTAGGTGGGCTTTCTCAGATGAGGTATCCGGCGACAATGCTCACGCCGACCGTAATGTTCGCTCCTAAAGATTGCAGCCAGAAGCCGTCTGTTCGCTTCGGCCCCAAGGCTGCCGGTCAGCAATGCGCCTCAATGTGTCATTCCCACGACGCCGTCCATCCACCAAAGCGGACATCACACATTTGCAGGCCACAGGCAAGTTGTGCGCCCGACATCCATCTCGAACGACTGGGGTCGGTCCTACGCGGACCATCCGAACAATGGCTCGGAGCTATCTTCCTTTGGCTCGGCAGTAGTGCCAGAGTGGACGGAGGGAGCACGACATGAGTGAGACCCGCAAAATAGCAGCGATCCTGGTCTCGGATGTAGTCGGCTACAGTCGGCTAGCCGGCGCGGATGAAGACCGCATCTTGGCACGGCTGCGCGCGCTGCGTAGCGACCTCATCGACCCCACCATCTCCATTCATCGTGGTCGCGTCGTCAAGCGCACTGGCGACGGGAGCCTCATCGAGTTCAGCAGCGTTGTAGAAGCAGTGCGCTGCGCGATCGAAGTGCAGAATGCCATGGTTGAGCGCAATGCCGGGGTGCCGGATGACCGCCGCATCGAGTTCCGGATCGGCATTCACCTGGGCGACGTCGTGCAAGAACGCGATGGCGACCTTATGGGCGATGGGGTCAATATCGCCGCGCGCCTGGAAGGAATCTGCGAACCTGGCAATATCTGTCTTTCCGAACAAGCCTATTGGCAGGTTAAGTCAAGGCTCGATATCGCGATCAACGATCGCGGTGAGGTGCAACTCAAGAACATTGCCTATCCGATCCGGGTTTATTCGCTGCAGGTCGGCGTCCCAACTAAGGCAAAGCCTGCGGCACCAACTGCGCCTCTTGTTCTAGAGAAGCTTTCGCAGCCGCTCGCACCGCCCGACAAGCCTTCAATTGCTGTGCTGCCCTTCATCAACATGAGTGGCGATTCCGAACAGGAATTTTTCACCGACGGGCTGACGGAGGACATCATCACCGATCTGTCGAATGTGTCCGGCTTCTTCGTGATCGCCCGCAACTCCACCTTTGCCTATAAAGGCAAGCCCACCGACGTCCGTCAGATCGCTCGCGATCTGGGCGTCAAATATGTTCTCGAGGGCAGCGCCCGCCGATCCAACCACCGGTTGCGCGTCAATGTTCAGCTTATCAATGCGGCAGAAGGCGGCGATCACGTGTGGGCCGAGCGCTTCGACCGCGAAATCGCCGACATATTCGACGTTCAGGACGAAGTCACGCGACGCGTTGTTGAAGCGATTTCTGGCAAGCTTGGTGAAAAGAAACTTGTTGCCCGTTCCCGACCGTCAAATCTCGAAGCCTATGATCTTTGTGTTAGGTCGCGAGGCAAGTGCAACAATTCCAGTTCAGACAATCGTGAGGCGTGTGCTGACCTGGAGCGTGCCGTTCAGATCGATCCAAACTACTGCGAGGGGCACAGCAATCTTGCCATCTCACTGCTATTTGGCTGGATTATCTGGGGTGAGCCACAGGAACCCAGCCGCGCAAAGGCTCTGATGCACGCGAAACGGGCCGTGAAAATCGATCCCGACGATTCCCACGCTCGCAGAATCCTAGGCTGCGTTCAGCTTTATGAGCGCAACTGGGATGAAGCAAAATCCCAATTCGATGCTGCCGTTCAGCTTAATCCCAACAATGCAGATGCGGTTGCGTGGATGGGTGAGCTGCAAATCTACTTAGGCGATCCGCAAGCGGCGCTGATAGCTTGTGGCGCAGCGCTCCGTATAAATCCTCGTCCACCCGGTTGGTATTTCTGGATCATGGGCATGGCGCAGATTTCCGCCGGTCACTACGAAGAAGCAGTTGCGTCCTTGAGCCGAGAGGAAACGTACGGGACGGGTTCGAGGGAGCACCTGGTTCCCGCGCTTGCCCTTGCCGGTCGCGTTCCTGAGGCACAGCAGGAAGCCCGCCTATTTCTGGCGGGCAATCCAAATTGGAAGGTCGGTGATTTGGTGGCGAACTCACCCTTCAAGAGCCCGAGTGATGCGCAGCCGTTAGTTGATGGCTGGCGTCTGGTGGGGTTGCGGGAATAGCGCGTTGGCAGCAAGACTGGAAAGGGGTGCTGGTTAGGGCCGCCGGGCGCCTAACAGCCAAGAGACGTCCCCTTCGCGCGACCTACGGCGTGTCTTCGCTATTAGTGCCATTTATGCTGGAGCCACGGATGAAGGACTGGATTTCGTCCAGATCGATCTTGCCATCACCATTCTCGTCGACGCTGCTGAATATCCTGCCAACCGCGCGATGAACCTCGTCCTCGGACAGCGATCCGTCGCCATCCGTGTCCAACAGCCCGAACGTCAGCCGCATGCCGGCGCCGCATCATTTGATGGTCCCGGTGTCCAGCCATTCTATGTCCTCGGCCCCAGTCACCATGATTCCGCCTGCGGTCGCCATGACGGCTAGCTTCGTCGTGGCGGCCAGCATCCTCGTTGCGATCGCCTTGGTAGGCTCGGCTATCTTCCTCTCGGAAACGTTCTTCAGAATCGCGATCCTGCTGCATCCTATCCCGAACCGCTTGCTCAACCATCTGGCGGATCATTTCGCGTATTTTTCCATCCGCTTGTCCGGTCACATCCGGCAACTGCCCGGCGCCCGGCGGTTCGGTCGCCGGAGCGGGTGCAGGTGTCGAGGGTGCTGGTGTTCCGCTCGTCTGGGCGAGAGCCGGGGAGGCCAAGGCTATGAAAGCGGCGGCCGCGGCCGTCGTGCTGTGTGGAAATCTCATGGCATGCTCCATCGGTCGTGTCTGCTTGGACGGCCAAACTGGAACTCGATCTGATTGTTCCCCGAAGGGCATCAGGTCACGGCGAATTTAACGGGGCATGTCCCCGTCCGGGCCTCGATCACGGCCTTCGCCAGGAAATACAACCCTCCTTGCTGAGGCACAGAAGGGAAGCCCGCCTATTTCTTGCGGGCCTGAGCGCTGCCATTCCGCTTCCCGCCCAAAATTGCCGGACAGCTTTGCACCTATCTTGGTCATCGCGTCATCCCAGCCGCCCACCAAAAGCGGCCCCATGAGCATATCTCCATAATGATCTCAGCATCGGCTTTTTCCTGCCTGACCACCGATCAAGTGTTTTGTGAACAGCATCGTGCTAATATTGCCGTCACTGCGCTCGGCGAGGAAATCGCAGCATGTCGGAAAAGGGTCCGGTCGCGTTGCCGGCGGCCTCGATGGCAACAGGTTTTCTGGGTGGCAACGGCAACAATGCGTCCGAAGCCCGGTACGAGCGCCGGATCCTGACCGCGCTCTGCTACGACCTGGTCGGATCGACCGACCTTCTTGCCATCCTGGACATCGAAGAGTTCGAGGAACTGATATCAGCCTTCCAGCGGGCCGCGAGACAGGCGGTCGCGTCGTGTTCGGGAGCCGTCCAGGTCGAGGTCGGCGATGGCGGCGTTGCTTTGTTTCGTGCCGAAATAGACGCCAAGGACGCAGCATCGCTGGCGATCCGGGCCGGGCTCGAAATCATCGACGCCTGCAGGCGCGTCGGTTCGGACAAAGGCCGCGCCGATTTGCATGTCCGGGTCGGAATCGCGACATCGATGACGCTGATCCACAAGGGTGACGCCGACACCGGTCAGGATAATGTCACCGGCCCTGCCTTCGCGATGGCCGCACGGCTCCAGGCCATCGCGCAACCAGATACGGTGTTGGTCTCGGACGCGACGCGCAACCTGGCGCGACGGTCGCATGTGTTCAGCTTCAGGGGCCCCCATGCGATCAAGGGATTTGCCGAGCCGGAGCTGGTCTGGCGCGCGCTCAGTCACAAGCGCGAGGTCGACCGCTTCTTCGCATTCGGGCAGCTGAGCAGTCCGCTCGTAGATCGCGAGGCCGAGCTCGCCAGCATCGCCGAAACATGGGCTAGTGCCGTTGCAGGAAAGGGCGGCGTGGTGGTGATCGAGGGCGAGGCGGGGATCGGCAAGTCGCGCATTCTTCACGAAGTGCGCCGGCGCACGCGCCAACAGCGCACGAAACTGCTGCTCTTCCAGTGCACGCCCGGCGGGTTGCGCTCGGCGCTGCATCCGCTGCTGCAGAACGTACGCGGCCATCTCGCCGGCAACGAAGGACAGCTGAGCGCTGCCGCCGTGGCGGAAGTATTCCGCGATCATGACGTCCACGATCCCGAAATCATCGACATCTTCTCGTTCCTGCTCGGCGCTCCGGGAGCCGATCCGATGCTCAGGGAAATCGACGCTGAGGCAATGCGCGCGAAAGCCAATTGGGCGGTTCGCCACTCGCTCGAAGCCCTGTGCGCCAGCGGACCGATCGTCCTGGTGGTCGAGGACATCCATTGGATCGACCTAACGTCGAGACAATTGTTGGCTGAGCTTGCACAGTCAGCCCGTCACTTCCCGGCGCTTGTCATCGCGACCACGCGCCCTGAATCCGGGAGCTGGCTGGCAGCATCGAATCCAAGGCATATCTCGCTAAAGCCGCTCAACAGCGAGCAAACCCGGCTGGCGATCGCGGCCATGTGGCCGCAAGGCAAGCCCTCAACTTCCCCGGAATTGCTCGACATGGTGGAACGCGTGACCGGCGGCGTCCCGCTGTTCATCGAAGAGATCTGCCAGTGGATGACGGAGAACGCGGCGTCGGCAACGGATCGGCTGGCGCAGACCGCAATGCGCAGTCATGCCTCGGTGTTCGAAAGCGTGATCGAGGCCAGGCTCGAAACGCTGGGGCCGGCCCGCGAAGTCGCGCGCGCCGCAGCCGTCGCGGGCAATCGTTTCAATCAGGAATTGCTGCGCGCCCTGTTGCCGGAGCTCGATGACGAAATCATCGCAAACGCGCTGGATTCGCTGAGCGAGGCCGGGTTCCTGATGCGCGTGCGGCCTTCCGGCGTTCCGGTCTATGGCGTGCGCCATGCGCTTATCCAGGAGACGATCTACAACGCAACGCTGCGCAAGAGACGGCAGACCTTGCATCGCCGCCTGTTTGCCGCGGTGAGCCGCAACCGAAACCTGGCCGGGTGGCTGGGCACCGCCGAGGTTGCCGAGCACGCCGAGCGCGCAGGCCTTCTGGAGGACGCGATCGCTCAGTTCGTGATCGCAGGCACGGAAAGCTCGTCCCGCTCGGCAATGGCGGAAGCGAGGCAGATACTCGAGCATGCTTTGGCGCTCTGCGAGCGCGTTGCGGCAGCCGACATGCGAGACGCGCTGCGGCTATCGGCAATGATCGTGCTCGGTCCCATCCTGACCGGTGTCGAAGGTCCGAACTCGGCGCCCGCCCGCAAATTGTACGAGGACGGCGTGGTGATCGCCCGGCGTCGGCCGGTGGCCGAGCGGGCCAAGTGGTTCCCGATCTACTGGGGCTGGTGGTTCACGGATACTGTCGTGGACGGCGAGCGCGCGGAAGTCGTGCTCAGCGATCTCAGGGATGTCGAAGATGCTGAAGTGCAACTCCAGGCCAGGCATTGCGTGTGGGCAATCGACTTCAATCTTGGCCGCCACGACCGCTGCATCGCGGCCGTCGACGCCGGACTGTCGCTCTATGAGCACGGCCAGGGCAAAGCCAATGCTGCGTTGTTCGGCGGGCATGACGCGAGGGTCTGCGGGCTCGCCCACCGCGCCTTGTCGCTTTGGTTCGTCGGAAAGCCGGCAAGCGCGATCCATTCGATGTCGGAAGCTAGGAGATGGGCTCAGCAAACCGGACATGCCGGCAGCATCGCGCATGCCTATCTCAACGAGGCGATGCTGCATTGCTATCGCCGCGATTTTTCGATGCTGCGAAGCGTGATAGCGGATCTGCGCCACTTGACGGAGCGCCATTATATGCCCGCTCTCGCCGCCGCAGCGCAAATCTTCGAAGGCTGGTGCGACGGCAACGCCGGCCAGGTCGAGAGCGGCAGGGCAAAAATGCGGCAAGGCCTTGGCCTCCATGGCGAGTTCCAGACGCCTGAGGACGAACCGGTCTATTGCGGCATGCTGGCAGAGCTTTTGACACGAACTGCCGAGGTCGATGAGGCGCTCGCACTGCTGGGCTCGGCTGTGGCGCAGGCCGAGGCCGGCGGCAGCCGCTTCTGGCTGGCAGAGCTCTACAGGCGAAGGGCGGAGCTACTTCTTCTCCAGGGCGATGCGGAGGCGGACGTAATCGCTGCCCTCGAAAAGAGCATCGCCATAGCCGCGGAGCAAAGCGCCGTGCCTTTCCTCGTCAGTACATACGAGACCCTTCAATCATCAGGCCTGTCGCCTGAACTGTCGTCGCGCTATCGCGATCGGGTCGAACGTGCGAAATCCGCTCTCGAGCCGGGCGCCGCGCTGATCGTCAATCCCGAATCGGCCGTTCGCCACTAGCCGCCCTGCAAGAGCAACCGCGATGCTGGAGCGATACAAACGCCTTGGTCCGCCGCCCGACGAGGGGCTGGCGAGCCTGATGAAGATGCGCGAAGGCCTGGGCATCACGCGGATCGCCGACATTACGGGGCTCGACCAGCTCGGCATCCCGGTCGTGCAGGTGACAAGACCTTTCTCGCTCTCCAACGCGGTCGCGCAAGGCAAGGGCGCCATCCTAGCGCAAGCCGCGATATCGGCCATGCTGGAATCGGCCGAGAGCTTCTTTGCAGAGCAGGTAGCGAATTTCAAACCAGTCGTCGGCTGCGCCGATCACTTGGGCATCCCGCCAGATCGTTTCGAACGGCATCTCCAGGGGGGCACGGCGCCCGGATGGCGTGGCAGGGAGACGGCGTGGGTAGCCGCAGACAATCTTCTTACCGGCAGCCGCGACCTGGTCCCGTTCGAGCTCGTGCACACCGCCTATGTGATTCCGTCGCTGCCCCATGACGGCATTTTCGCGGCATCGACGAGCGGTTTGGCTGCAGGCTTCGAGGAGCCGGATGCTATCGTTCATGGCATGCTTGAATGCATCGAACGCGACGCGATCGCCACGGCATATCGGACTCACGGGTTTTTCCACCGTCAACGCATCGATCCCGAGACGATCGATGATCCGTCGCTCCGCGATATCCTGGAAACTTTGGCGGCCAAGAACGTGCTGGTCGGCCTCTGGCAAGCTTTGTCGCCGTTGGGCATACCGGTGGTGTGGTGCCATCTGCTGGAAGACGAACCGACGGAAACGGTTCTTTTGGATCACCCGGCTGATGGCTCGGCCGCCGGTTTCAGTCCTGCCGGCGCGGCGGCGCACGCCATCTACGAAGCGGCCCAGGCCCGTCTGGCGGCGATCTCGGGCGCGCGCGATGACCTGACGCGCGCGTCCTATCCGAAATACCCCGATCGGCAGATGATTGCAGCGCATCGCCGGCTCCTCCGCGATGGCCCGCGCAGCGTGGATTTCCGCGCGCTCGCCGAGCAGAAGTTCAACACGGCGTCGGATGGGCTGTCGGTCCTCTTGGCAATTCTCGAAGAGAGAGGGTTCGATGCGGTTCACCTAATCCGGCTGGGAACGAAACCGCTCGACGCACTGTCGGTTGTCAGGATTGTCATCCCTGCCTTGCAGCCGCTCTTGCAGGGGTAGGATTATGCGCCCGAAACTCGTCTTCACCGGCCCTACCGTGTCCCATTCCGACGCATTGAACGTCGTCGATGCGGTATGCCTTCCCCCGGCCGTGCAAGGCTCGATCGTTTCGGCCGTGCAGCATTTCGACCCGAGTGCGATCCTTCTCATAGATGGCGGTTTTCAGACCGAGCCGGCGGTTCGGCACAAGGAAATCCTGTGGGCCCTCAGCCGCCGCATTCACGTCGTCGGCGCGGCCAGCATGGGTGCCCTTCGAGCAGCCGAGCTGTTCCCCCATATGCAAGGCGTCGGGCTTATCTACCGATGGTATCGCCGCTTCGCCTTTGCACCCGACGACGCAGTAGCGGTATTGCATGGACCGGCCGAAGTGAATTTCGCTCAATTGACGCATGCGCTGATTGACCTGCGCCGAACCCTTCGCGCTGCTTGCCGGCGCGGCGTGATTTCACCCGAACAGCAGGCGAGGCTCGAGGGTGCGGCAAAGGCCGTCAACTTTCGCGAGCGCACCCTGGCACGGATGGTTCGGGATGCGCACGACGGCAAGGGCGACGTCGAGAAATTGTGCAGGGAGCTCGGCGCGGCTTTCGTCCAGCAAAAAAAGCAAGATGCCCTGCGGGCACTCGAACTTTTGCGGGAGCAAGCATTTGAAAAAGCACACCCCATGCCGGAATTACAGCTAACCTCGGCCTTCTCCAAGGATATGGATGATGCGGGGCTGGCGCTATAGGCCCTGAGTCTCTTGGCGGCCGACGATTTACGTAACGTAAGTGCCGTGATAGCGTGGTAGCGTCAAAGGGGGCCAAGCAATTGGACGCGGTCAATCGTGTCGTTGCGCAAGATCTGTTGCTGGGAACGCGGTTCCTGGTCTACCCGCAGGTCCCTCACCTTTCGGGTTACGGAACGCCCGAAACAGTATGGATTTCTACTCCACCCGATCTGATCCGCTCCGGCCCAGAAGATCACCGCATCTACGTTCGCGATCCGCTCCTCGACAAGGAGCCTTACGACTACCCTTATCTGCCACCGTTTGTCGGCGAAATCTTTCCGCCTGCAGAGGCTGGGTTTGACGGCCATTTCGATCAGCTTTCCCTGACCTCGCGGCAGTTCCTTTCTGCGCACGCTTTCGCCTCGGTCAGCCGCGTGCTGGACATCTGGGAAAGCTACCTCGGCAAACCGATCGTCTGGTATTTTGCCGAGACTTACGAGCGGCTCGAAATCATCCCCTTCGTCGACTGGGAGAATGCGCAATCAGGCTATGGCTATCTGGAGCTCGGCCGAGAGCGCGGCATCGACGGAGGCAACTATCCCTATGCGCTCAACTTCGATGTGATCGCACATGAGGTCGGCCACGCAATCTTGTTTTCGCTGTTCGGGACACCAGCCGGCGGCCTGACTCAAGGCGATTTCGGACCGTTCCACGAGGCCAGCTCGGATCTGGTCTCGCTCTTGTCCTTCCTGAATTTCGACAGCGGCATGGACCGGCTGTTGCGGCACTGCGATGGCAACCTGCTTGTTCTCAATGAATTGAACCGGATTGCCGAACTGACCGGCGATCGGCAGATCCGCCTCGCCAGCAACGCACGCCGCATGTCGGAGGTCACGGCGGAAATCCATGACAGGTCACGGCCATTCACGGGGGCTGTGTTCGACACGATCGTCGACGTCTACCACGCGGCACTGGTGCACGAGGGGTTGGCCGACGAGCGGCTGCTGGGGATAGATATCAAGGATGTCGACCAATCCGACATGCAGCGCATCTCGGATTTCACGTCCCGCGCCTTTCGCGCTCGGCCCTTCATGTTCAAGAGCATGCTGATCAGAGCAAGGGACGAGGTGGCTCTCGCACTTGCTCAGGCATGGCCACGCCTCGATGCGGATGACCTGTCGTTCGAAAAGGCCGCGGGGTTGGTGGTGGATGCCAGCGATCGCGTTGCGCCGATGCTCGCGGAAAAATTCGATGAGAACTTTAGCTGGCGGGAGATCTTGTGAACTGAAGGATGCAGCAAAAAGGAGCGAGGAAAATGAGCGACGACTATCACCGACCGACACTAACGTTTCCATCAGGCGCTTACAACGCAACACAGGTCAGGCTCTATGGCTTGGGGGCGGAAATTGGACTCAGCGTGCCCGGTGCGCCAGCACCCTTTGGGGACACGGGCATGTATGTCGAAACCGCGCCCGGGGAACCCATCACCGATGAGCAACGTGTCAACGCACTTGAAGTGTTGGAGAAATATGACAGCAACAAAGGCCGCCAAGATATAATAAATGGAAATCTTCCATTCCCAAAGATACCAATCAGAGTCTCCTTTCATTTCAAGATAGACCTGAAGAATTTTGGCACTGCGGTTCTTTCAACAGTAGGCAGTACCTTCATGCTCGGATCATCTCCAGAGCAGAAAACATCGTGCGGGATAATTGTCGGTTATGCCTATGAGGGACATACCTACGATTTGCCAAAGCCCAAGATAATGATCATCCCGGCGTTTCCGGAGCCCAAGATTCCGGCCGACGATTCGAATTTTGACGCCAAGGAACCTGAAGGCTACGCGGTTTGGCTCGTCGATAAGCTCGACGAATGCGTGGAGTTGGAGATGAACCAAGGCTTCATTGAACAGCTCGTTCTTGACGCCAACATGCCGGGGAAGCGCTCACCAACAATGTACGCTTCCAAGATGACGATGGGCCACCGCAGCGGAAAGCTGAACGACTAGTCTCTCATGTTCCCTGTCAAGGTTGAAGGCAAGAAGGCTCGCCTGCTTGGCAGGTTTGCCATGCAGTCGGATCGGCTGAAGCTGCACAGGGCTGGGCGTTGAACTCAGAGACGACGGTTGATCAGACTCTCATCCGCGGGTTGGATACCGGCCTTCCGTGTCTTCGTCTCGGATCTGTCCTCGATCCAGGGGGCGGGCTTCCGGCGCATCGGCCCGGCCACATAACTGGCCACGGGAGTTCCCCACCTTGGCCCTACCTCCAAGATCGTCGAGGAAATCAACAGCGGTGATTTTTGATATTTTCACGGTTGTACGCCGGCCCAAGTTCCCGGGGGGAAGTAGCGGTATCCGAGCGCAACCAATGTTTGTCGTTGTCACCGCAGGCGTGTCCGGCAAACGGCATTTTAGCAGTCGCACCAGTCAACGAGTGTGTCAGCTTTGCGAGTGCTACCGCCTGAAACCGGACAGGCAGGAAGCGGCCCCATAGCAGTCATCCGACAACTGTCGGTGACTAAACGCTGCTGAGGTGCATGCGCCCGGTTCTTTCCGCTTTTCTGTGGGGAAATCTGTGGGGTATCGGGAGAAACAGACACCTAAGTGTCTGTTTTTTCTGGTCGGAGTGGCAGGATTTGAACCTGCGACCCCCTCGTCCCGAACGAGGTGCGCTACCAGGCTGCGCTACACTCCGTGACCAGACCGCGGGCTTATAGCCGCCACACTTGGTTCCTGCAAGCGGCACGGCGGCACTTCTGTCGCATTTCGTCGGCTTTCGTCGAGCATTGCCCGAAAGGCCCGGATTCCCTTCCGGAATAAACGTGGCTTAAAGCCTTGTGTGCTAAGCCGCAGCCCTCGACAATTCGTAATTTCGGCCATTCGGAGTTTCCAGTCTTGTCCTTCAGCATCGTTGGCGACGCCCGGCCCAACAGTTTCGAATTCGAAACCGAAGCGCTGATCAAGCCATCCGGCTTTCGCGAATATGATGCGCGCTGGTGGTTCGGCCATCCCGGCTCCGCGCAACGACCGGAACTCAATCTGATCGGCGTCCAGGCGCTCGGCATGGGGCTTGGTACGCTGATCCGCCGTCTCGGCGCCGGTCCCGATATCGTCACCGGGCATGATTTCCGCTCCTATTCGCTGTCGATCAAACTGGCCCTGGTGTCCGGTTTGATGGCTGCAGGCGCACGGGTGAGGGACATCGGACTGGCGTTGTCGCCGATGGCGTATTTCGCTCAGTTCGCTTTGGATACGCCCTCGGTCGCCATGGTCACCGCTTCGCACAACGAAAATGGCTGGACCGGCGTCAAGATGGGTGCGGCGCGGCCGCTGACCTTCGGCCCGGAAGAGATGAGCGCGCTGAAAGCAATCGTGCTGTCCGGCGATTTTGACCTTGTCGGCGGCGGCTCCTACGATTTCATCCGCGACTTTCGCGCGACCTATCTCGACGATCTGACCCGCGACAAGCGCATCGCCCGAAAACTGAAAGTGGTCGCAGCCTGCGGCAATGGCACCGCCGGCGCCTTCGCGCCGCAAGCGTTGCAGCGCATCGGCTGCGAGGTCATCGCGCTCGACGTCGAGCTCGACCATACATTTCCGCGCTACAATCCCAATCCCGAGGACATGCGGATGCTGCATGCCATCCGGGACAAGGTGCTGGCATCAGGCGCCGACATCGGCCTTGGCTTCGACGGCGATGGCGACCGCTGCGGTGTCGTGGACAATGAAGGCAATGAAATTTTTGCCGACAAGGTCGGTGTGATGCTGGCAAGGGATATTTCCAGCCAGCATCCCAACTCGACCTTCGTCGTCGACGTCAAATCGACCGGCCTGTTCCATACCGACGCAATGCTGCGCGCCAATGGCGCCGTCACTGACTATTGGAAAACCGGCCATTCCTACATCAAGCGCCGCGTCGCCGAACTCGGTGCTGTCGCCGGTTTCGAAAAGTCGGGTCATTTCTTTTTCAATCCGCCGATCGGGCGCGGATATGACGACGGCCTGGTCACCGCCATCGCCATCTGCCAGATGCTGGATCGCAGCCCGGGCAGTTCGATGGCCGATCTTTATCGCGCGCTGCCGCTGACCTTTGGCACGCCGACCATGTCGCCGCACTGCGCGGACGAGGTGAAGTATGGTGTGGTCGAACGGGTGGTTGCCGACTTTCAGGCCATGAAGCGGGATGGAAGGGTTTTCGCTGGGCAGAAGATCGCAGACCTCATCACCGTCAACGGCGTGCGCGTCGTCGCCGATGACGGCACCTGGGGGCTGGTGCGCGCCTCGTCGAACAAACCGGAACTGGTCGTGGTGGTCGAAAGCCCGGTGTCGTCGCAGCGTCGACGGGAGATGTTCGAGGCTGTCGACGCCGTGCTGCGCCGCAGCTCCGAGGTGGGCGCCTACAACCAGACCTTTTGAATGGTAGTTGAATGACCGAGCGGATCGTCAGTTTTGTCATGAGCGGTGGCGTCGGCTCGCGGCTGTGGCCGCTGTCGCGCGAGGACAACCCCAAGCAGTTCCACGATCTGTCCGGCGACGGCTCGATGCTGGCCAAGACCTTGCGTCGGCTGACCGCCCGGCTGGAAGGCGGAACGCCGATCTTCCTGATCGCCGCGGAGCGCCATGCTGATCGCGTTCACGCCGATCTTGCTGGTCTCGACCTCGCCGGCGGCGGTCCGCTGTTCGAGCCGACCGGGCGCAACACAGCCGCCGCCGTCGCACTGGCGACGCTGCGCACACTGTCTGAATTCGGCGATAGCCTGGTGCTGGTGGTGCCATCGGATCACGAAATATCCACCGCAAGCCAATTCTGGCAGAGCGTAGAAGCCGGCACCGAGGCAGCACGCGAGGGCAGGCTGGTGGTGTTCGGCATCAAGCCGACGCAACCAGAGACCGGCTACGGCTATATCGAGGTCGCGGCCGAAAGCGGCGGCACCTTCGACGTGTCGCGCTTCGTCGAAAAGCCGGATATTGCGACTGCGCAGAGCTATCTCAAGGCCGGAAATTTCTACTGGAACACCGGCATCTTCCTGTTTCGCGCCCGCACCATGCGTGACGCCTTCATAGCGTTGCAGCCGGATATCTGGCAGGCCACCGAAGCAGCCTACAAGGCAGCGACATCGGATCTGTCCGGCCTTTACATGCCGCTGGAACTCTACGCCGCCATTCCGTCGAATTCGATCGACTACGCCATCATGGAGCGGGCAAAAGACATCGCCATGGTGCCGGCCGGCTTCCGCTGGAACGATCTCGGCTCGTGGCAGTCGCTGCTCGATGTCGGCCCCGCCGACGACCGGGGCAATGTCATCATCGGCGATGTCGTCGCTATCGATTGCGAGAATTCCTACATTCGCAGTGACGGCCGCCTGCTGTCGGCGATCGGCATGAAGGACATCGCCATCGTTTCGACATCGGATGCCACCTTCGTTGCCCCGGTCAGCCACAGTCAACACGTCAAGAAGATCGTCGAGCAGCTCGAAAAATCGGGTCGCCTGGAAACCAGGTTCACGCCGGCGCATGACCGCGTCATCGAAAGCGGCGCCTGGCGCCGGCGCGTGCATCACTGGCTGTTTCAGGAGACCTTGCCGCTGTGGTCGACATCGGGGGTCGACGAACGCCATGGCGGCTTTCACGAAGCGCTCGGCCTGGACGCCTCGCCGTTGATGAAGCCCAAGCGCATGCGCACCATGGCAAGACAGGTCTATGCTTTCGCCGTCGCCCGGGCGCGCGGCTGGGACGGCCCGGCCGATCGGTTGATCAGCCACGGCATCGCCTTCATGGCCGGCAAGGGCCGCACCGACAAAGGCGGCTGGGTTCGCACGCTGAATGTCGACGGTTCGGTCGCTGACGCCACCGAGGATGCCTACGATCATTCCTGCGTGCTCCTGGCGCTGGCGCATGCGCATATGTCGGGCAATCCCGACGCCTTGCGCCTCGGCGAGGAAACCTTCGCCTTTCTCGATGCGCATCTCGAAGACAGCCGTATGACCGGCTTCCTTGAGACATCGGACGGCAAAGGCGAGCGCCGCTCCAACCCGCATATGCACCTGCTCGAGGCCTTTCTCGCCTGGCACCAGGCGACCGGCGAGCGCGCCCATCTGCGGCGCGCGGCGCGTATCATCGACCTCTTCCGCAGTCATTTCTTCGATCCGGAAAGCTGGACGCTTGGCGAGTATTTCGATGCCGAATGGAAACCCTCCACCGGCGAGAAAGGGTCATGGACCGAGCCCGGCCACCATTTCGAGTGGGCCTCGCTGCTGGTCGATTTCGCTGGACGCAGCGGCCAGGCCGAGTTGAGCGGATTTGCCAGGAAACTCTACGCCTCGGCTACCGCCAATGGCCTCAACCGCGCCACCGGGCTTGCCTATGGCGCCGTCTCCAGGCAAGGCCTGCCGCTCGACCTGATATCCCGCAGTTGGCCGCAGGCCGAAGCGGTGAAGGCGGCGATCGCGCTGGATGGCTCGGGCGGCCCCGATCTCAAGCCGGAAATCGAAGCGCGCGTCGGCCGGCTGTTTCGCTGGCACATCGACCCGGCGCCGCTCGGCCTGTGGATCGACCGCATCGACGAGCGCGGCCGCTCGCTGGCATCGGACGTGCCGGCCAGCATCTTCTATCATCTGGTGTGTGCGCTGACCCAGTATCTGGACAGCACGGCCGACCCGAAGGCGTAGAAGGCTGGATCAGTACGGGCTCGCCACGTCGCCGGTCTCGACATAGATCGACTTCAGCTGCGAATAGAGTGCCAGCGCCGCCAGTGAATTCTCACGTCCGATGCCTGACTGTTTGAAGCCGCCGAACGGGATTTCCACCGGCGTCAGATTGTAGGCGTTGATCCAGCAGGTGCCGGCCTGCAACTCGGCGATGACGCGGTGGGCGCGCGGCAGGTCGCGCGTGAAGACGCCGGCAGCGAGGCCGAACTCGGTGTCGTTGGCGCGGTCGATCACCTCGTCCTCGCCATCGAATTTCAGCACGCTCATCACTGGTCCGAAAATTTCTTCACGGGCGATGCGCATGCCATCGGTGACGCCGGTGAACACCGTCGGCTCGACGAAGAAACCGCCCTGAAAACCTTGCAACGAAGGCACGTTGCCGCCGCAGGCGAGAACAGCTCCGTCCTGCTTGCCGATTTCGATATAGCCGACCACCTTGTCGTGCTGCGCCCTGGAGACCAACGGGCCCATCTGGGTTTCGGGGTCGAGCGGGTCGCCGATGCGGATTTTTTTGGTCCGCTCGACAAGGCGTTCGACGAAGCGGTCGTGAATGCCGTTTTGCACGAAGACCCGCGTGCCGTTGGAGCAGATCTGGCCGGTCGAATAGAAATTGCCGAGCATGGCGCCGCCAATGGCGTTCTCGATGTCGGCATCGTCGAACACGATCAGCGGCGACTTGCCGCCGAGCTCCATCGTCGCGTGCTTCATTTTTGAGCCGGCCAGCGACAGCACCTTGCGGCCGGTCAGCACCGAACCGGTCACCGACACCTTGGCGACGACATCGTGGCCGACAAGCCCGGCGCCGACATCGCCATAGCCCTGCACGACGTTGAACAAGCCGTCGGGCAGCCCGGCCTCGCTGTAGATCTCCGCCAGTGCGAGTGCTGAAAGCGGCGTGTTTTCCGATGGCTTGAACACCATGGCATTGCCCATGGCGAGTGCCGGTGCCGATTTCCAGCCGGCGATCTGGATCGGATAGTTCCAGGCGCCGATGCCGACACAGACGCCGAGCGCTTCGCGCCTTGTGTAGGCGAAGGGTCCGCCGAGATCGACCGACTCGCCATTGTAGGCGGCGACGGCGCCGCCGAAATATTCAAGGCAGTCCGCGGCGGAAGGCGCGTCCGCCACCAGCGTTTCCTGGATCGCCTTGCCGGTGTCCAACGTCTCGATGCGGGCGAGGTCGGCATTTCGGGCGCGCAATATGTCGGCGGCGCGGCGCAGGATGCGCCCGCGCTCGACCGGTTTCAGCCGCGCCCAAGCGGGCTGCGCCGCCCGCGCTGCCTCGACGGCGAGCTCCAGCACGTTCGGCGTCGCCGAACGTAGCATGGCGATGGTCTCACCGGTTGCCGGATAGATGACCGGCAGCGGCGCGCCGCCTTCGTCCTCGATGTAGCGTCCATTGACATAGTGCGATGCCGTGGGCTGGGCGCGCATGGTTTTCTCCAGATGTATTCGCTACCAAGTCCGTTCGACAATGCCCTATCGATCCGCGACCTGCCAGCGCGGATTGATCCATGGTTCCTGGTTGGACGGCGCCAGCGGCGTGCGGCCAAGGATGTGGTCGGAAGCCTTTTCGCCGGTCATGATCGAGGGCCCATTGAGATTGCCGTTGGTGACGCGCGGGAAGATCGAGGAATCGGCGACCCGCAATCCTTCGACGCCGATGACCCGGCACTCCGGATCGACGACACTCATCATGTCGTCGGCGCGGCCCATCTTGCAGGTGCCGCAAGGATGGTAGGCGCTCTCTGCGTGATCCCTGATGAAGATGTCGAGATCGTCGTCCGACTGCACGTGGCTGCCAGGCGATATTTCCTTGCCCCGATAGGGGTCGAACGCCGACTGGCCGAAGATCTCGCGCGTCAGCCGGATGCAGTGGCGGAACTCCGCCCAGTCGTCAGGATGCGACATGTAGTTGAAGTGGATCACCGGCTTCAATTTCGGGTCCGGCGAGCGCAGCGTCACCGAGCCGCGCGACTTCGAGCGCATCGGCCCGACATGCGCCTGGAAGCCGTGCGACTTGGCCGCCGCCTTGCCGTCATAACGGACAGCCGCAGGGATGAAATGGTACTGGATATCGGGGTAGTCGACGCCGGCGCGCGAGCGCACGAAGGCCGCCGCTTCGAAATGGTTGGTGGCGCCAAGCCCGGTCTTGAGGAACAGCCACTGCGCGCCGATGAGCGCTTTCGAGAACGGATTCAGCACCGAATTGAGCGTGATCGGCAGCAATGATTCCTGCTGGATGTAGAGCTCCATATGGTCCTGCAAATTGCGGCCGACGCCGGGTCTGTCGGCCACCACGGCAATGCCGTTTTCGCGCAAATGCTCGGCCGGGCCGATGCCGGACAGCATCAGGATCTTGGGCGAGTTGATCGATGATGCGGCAACGATCACCTCACGTCGCGCCTTAACGACCTGAATCTGTTTGTTAGCTTCGATCTCGACACCGACGGCGCGTTGATTCTCGATGATCACCCGGCGGGCGAAACCCTTGAGCAGGCTAACGTTCTTGCGTTTGAGAGCTGGCTTCAGATAGGCGGATGCCGCCGACCAGCGGCGGCCGCCGCTTATGGTCTGCTCCATCGGCCCAAAACCTTCCTGCTTGGAGCCGTTATAGTCGTCGGTCAGCTCGAACCCGGCCTGGCGACCGGCCTCGACGAAGGCGCCGTAGAGCGGATTTTTACGCGAGCCGCGCTGCACATGCAGCGGCCCGCCGTGACCGCGCCAGCCATCCTCGCCGCCATCCGAGTCCTCCATGCGCTTGAAATAGGGGAGCACGTCGGCGAAGCTCCAGCCGGCCGCACCCTCTTCGGCCCAATGGTCGAAGTCGCGGGCATGGCCGCGCACATAGACCATGCCGTTGATCGAAGACGAGCCGCCGATGACCTTGCCGCGCGGCGTCGCCAGCACGCGGCCGCCGAGATGCGGCTCCGGCTCGCTGGCAAAGCCCCAGTCGTAGAGGCTCATGTTGAGCGGGATCGACAGTGCCGACGGCATCTGGATCAGCGGCCCGATATCGGTCCCGCCGAATTCGATGACGATGACCGAATGCTTGCCGTCCTCCGACAGGCGATAGGCCATGGCCGAGCCGGACGAGCCGGAGCCGATGATGACGAAATCTGCTTCAAGCATGGTTCGTATGTGCCATAAAGTCGGCGAGCGAGACATTGCCGCCGGTAGCCACAACAAGGACGATCTTGTCCTTCACATCCACCTTGCCGCCGAGCAGTGCGGCGAGTGACGCCGCCCCCGACGGTTCGAGCACCAGCTTCATGCGTTCGAAGGCGATCCGCATCGCCCGGCGGACAGACGCGTCGTCGACGGTGATGCCGCGAACACCCGCGGTCTTGACCGCGGCAAACGGCGCGTCGCCTGGCCGTCGCGACATCAGTCCGTCGCAGATCGATTTCGGCCCGATTGGCATCGTCTCGATGGCGCCATGCGCCAGCGACGAGCCCATGCCGTTGAAACCTTCCGGTTCGACGCCGATGATCTCAGTGGCGGGCGACAGATAGTGGAAGGCGAGCGAAACGCCGCCGATCAACCCGCCGCCACCGACCGAACAGAACAAAAGACCAGCGCTGGCACCTTTGGCTTCGAGTTGGTCGAGCGCTTCGAGGCCGGCGCCCGCCTGGCCGGCGACGATTTCCGGATCGTCGAACGGATGCAGCAGGGCCAAGCCTTCGGTCTCGGCGATCTCGCGTGCCTTGGCGGCCGCGACTTCCTCGCGCGCGCGCTCGCCATGGTCGGTCAGCACGACGCGGGCGCCATAGCCCTCCGTGGCGTCACGCTTGGCGGCCGGTGCGTCGATCGGCATGACGATGGTGACGGGAATGCCGAGCGCCTGGCCGGCGGCCGCCAGCCCTTGAGCGAAATTGCCGGAGGAGTAGGCGACGACGCCTTTCCTGGCCTCGTCGGGCGAAAGCTGTTTCAGCCGCCAATAGGCGCCGCGCACCTTGAATGAGCCGGCCCATTGCAGCGATTCCGGCTTGATGAAGACGCGGGCCGCCCCCGTCTCTCGGGCCAGTGCCGCCGATTCCAGCAGCGGCGTGATCTGTGTCGCCCTGGATGTAACGGCATAGGCCTGCTTGAGGTGGTCGAGGGAGGGAACGAGAAGGTCTGACATCATTCGCCTCGCGGATACCTTTTGCTCTCTTCGAGATTGTCGAGGTTCATGTGATTGCGCATGTAGCGCTCGGACGCTTTTTGCAGGGGCTGGAAATCCCAGGGGTAATAGGCGCCGTTGCGCAGCGCCGGATAGACGACCCAGCGGCGCGCCTGGCTTTCGCGGACAGCGGCGTCGAAGCCGGCCATGTCCCAGCGCGCCTGGACCTTGTCCATGAATGCCGCCACCAAGGCCACATTGGCCGGGTCCTCGGCCAGATTGTCTCGCTCGAGCGGATCGGCTTCGAGATCGAACAGTTGCGGCAGATCGAGTTCGCAGTGGACGAATTTGTATCTGCCGTCGCGGAGCGCCACCAAAGGCGCATTGGACCCTTCGGCCGCATACTCCATCAACACCGGCGCGGTGCGCTCAATGCCCTCGGTGAGCGGCAGCAGCGACTGGCCGTCCGTCCATGGTGCGATCGCAGCGATGTCGATGCCGGCGAGGTCGCAAAGCGTCGGCGCCACGTCGAGATTGGAAACCGGCGCCTCGATCAGCCCGGCTGGCACGCCCTTGCCGGCAATCATCAGCGGCACCCGCGCCGAGCCCTCGAAGAAGCTCATCTTGAACCACAGGCCGCGCTCGCCGAGCATGTCGCCGTGGTCCGAGCAGAACAGGATGATTGTGTCGTCGGCCATGCGGGTGCGCTCGAGAACATCCAGGATCTCGCCCAGCTTGTCGTCGACATAGGAGATGTTGGCGAAATAGCCCTGCCGCGAACGACGCACCTGTTCCGGCGTGATCTCGAAAGAAGGATAGTCGCTGGCGTGGTACAGCCGCTGCGAATGCGCATCCTGCTCGTCATGCGCGATGAACCCGGTTTCCGGATCCAGCGCCTGGCAATACTCATAGAGATCCCAATATTGCTTGCGCGCGACATAGGGATCGTGCGGGTGCGACAGCGAGACGGTGAGGCACCAGGGCCGATGGCTCGCATCGTCCTGTTCGCGCGAAAGCTGATAGAGCTTCTGTGTGGCCAGGAACACGACCTCGTCGTCATACTCCATCTGGTTGGTGATCTCGGCAACGCCGGCGCCGGTCACCGAGCCCAGATTGTGATACCACCAGTCGATACGCTCGCCGGGCTTGCGGTAGTCCGGCGTCCAGCCGAAATCGGCAGGGTAGATGTCGGTCGTCAGCCGCTCCTCGAAACCGTGCAACTGGTCCGGCCCGACGAAATGCATTTTGCCCGACAGGCAGGTGTAGTAGCCGGCAGAGCGCAGATGATGGGCGAAGGTCGGGATCGATGAGGCGAATTCGGCGGCATTGTCATAGACGCCGGTGCGCGACGGCAATTGCCCGCTCATGAACGAGGCACGGCCCGGCGCGCAGAGCGGCGACGCCGTGTAGTTGTTGGCAAAGCGCGCCGAACGTGCGGCCAACGCCCTCAGGTGCGGTACGTGCAGAAACTCCGCCGGCCCGTCCGGAAACAGGGTTCCGTTGAGCTGATCGACCATGACGATCAGGAAATTGGATCGCTTAATTGTCACTGTTTGCGCCGCTCGCCAAGTTTGGTTTCGAGATAGTCCTCGACCAGCGCGATCGCGGTCGCGGCATCAGGCACGCCGTCCTTCAGCGCCCGCCTGATGTAGAGCCCGTCGATCATCGCCGCTGTCGCTTCGGCGGCGCGGTCGGCTTCGGCTCTGGGCAAGATGCCGACAAGCCCGCTCATCAGGTTCGAATGCAGTCGCCGCGCATAGACCCTGAGCAGTCGGCGCAACGCCGATGATTTCTGCGCCTCGACATAGAAGGCGAGCCAGGCGGCGATGGTTTCCGGCTGGAACTGGATGTCGGAGAAATTGACGGCGACCACCGCCGAGACGCGCTCGCGCGCGGTGTTGGCCGAACCAAGGGCGCGCAACGTGTCGGCGGTCAGTTCGGCCAGGATGTGGCGCATCGTTGCCAGCAGCAGCTCGTCCTTGGCGCCGAAATAGTGATGGGCAAGGGCCGACGAAACCCCTGCGCGCCCGGCGATTTCGGACATGGTCACGTCGAGCGAGCCGCGCTCGCCGATCGCCGAGATCGTCGCGTCGATAAGCGCCTTGCGGCGCAGCGGTTCCATTCCGATTTTCGGCATCTTGCAATGATCCCTTTCGAGAAGGATTATTTTTTATTGACGGGTCAATCAACAAAAAAATCAGCACTGGCGTCGCCTGTACCAAGCGATTGTCTGGTTCCAGCCCTTCACGAGGCGAGCAGGATTGTTTAGATTTGAACAATAGAGGCGAAATGCGCCGTGGCCCACATGCTAGGCTGGCGCCAAGGATGGAGACCGCCATGACCGCATGCATCGTTGGCTGGGCGCATTCGCGCTTCGGCAAGCTTGAGGGCGAAACGCTCGAAAACCTCATCGTCAAGGTCGCTACGGACGCGCTCGACCATGCCGGCATTGGTCCGGACGAGGTCGACGAGATCGTGCTCGGCCACTTCAATGCCGGCTTTTCGGCGCAGGATTTCACCGCCAGCCTGGTGCTTCAGGCCGACGACCGGCTGCGCTTCAAGCCGGCGACGCGCGTCGAAAACGCTTGCGCCACCGGATCGGCGGCGGTCCGCCAGGGCATCCGTGCCATCGACGCCAATGCCGCTCGCATCGTGCTGGTGGTCGGCGCGGAGCAGATGACGACAACGCCGGGGCCGGAGATCGGCAAAAACCTGCTCAAGGCGTCCTATCTGCCCGAGGACGGCGAGACACCGGCGGGTTTCGCTGGCGTCTTCGGCAAGGTCGCGCAGGCCTATTTTCAGCGCTACGGCGACCAGTCGGATGCGCTGGCCATGATTGCCGCCAAGAACCACAAGAACGGCGTCGACAATCCCTATGCGCAGATGCGCAAGGATTTCGGCTATGAGTTCTGCCGCCAGGAGAGCGAGAAGAACCCCTTCGTCGCCGGTCCTCTGAAGCGCACCGACTGCTCGCTGGTCTCCGACGGCGCCGCCGCCCTTATCCTTGCCGACACCGCCACGGCGCTGAAGATGCGCCGTGCCGTTGCCTTCCGCGCCAACGAGCATGTGCAGGATTTCCTGCCGATGTCGAAGCGCGACATCCTGACCTTCGAAGGCTGCGAACAGGCCTGGACCCGGGCGTTGAAATCGGCCGGCGTGACGCTCGACGATCTGTCCTTCGTCGAAACGCATGACTGCTTCACCATTGCCGAACTGATCGAGTACGAGGCGATGGGCCTTGCCAAGCCGGGAGAGGGGGCCAAGCTGGCGCTGGACGGCACAACGGCTAGGGATGGTCGCCTGCCGGTCAATCCCTCCGGCGGGTTGAAGGCCAAGGGCCATCCGATTGGCGCCACGGGCGTGTCGATGCATGTCTTGACCGCCATGCAGCTTGTCGGTGAAGCCGGCGGCATCCAGGTGCCGGGCGCAAAACTTGGCGGCATCTTCAACATGGGCGGTGCGGCGGTGGCCAACTACGTTTCCATTCTCGACCGGATCAGATAAACCGCCCGCATTTACGGGAGGGTTCATGACAAATCCGGTTCTGATCGAAGTGTTGCGCGGCGCGATCGTCGAGAGCGCGCATCGCGGCTCAGTCGCGGTCTTCGATGGCGACGGCAAGCCCGTCTGGGAGATCGGCGACACGGCCAAGCCGGTGTTTCCGCGCTCCGCCGTCAAAGCGATCCAGGCACTGCCATTGGTCGAAAGCGGGGCGGCGGATGCCTATGGCTTCGGCAACCGCGAACTGGCGCTCGCCTGCGCCTCCCACTCGGGCGAGCCGGCCCATGTCGACCTTGCGCGATCCATGCTGGCCAAGGCCGGGCTGGACGGATCGGCGCTCGAATGCGGCACGCATTGGCCGTCCAATCATGACGCCGAGATTGCGCTCGCCCGCGCCGGCGGCTCGCCGAACGCATTGCACAACAATTGTTCCGGCAAGCATTCCGGCTTCCTCTGCACCTGCGTCCACGCCGGCATTGCGCATCGCGGCTATGTCAAGCCGGGACATGGCCTGCAGGAGATGGTGCGCGACGCCATGCAATCGGTGACGGGCGCTGTCCATGGTGAGGACCAGCGAGCCATTGATGGCTGTTCGATCCCAACCTATGCGGTGCCGCTCAGGAGCTTCGCGCTCGGCTTTGCCCGCATGGCCACGACATCAGGTTTTGGCCCAGAGCGAGCCAAGGCTGCAAAGCGGCTGCTTTTCGCCTGCATGGCCGAGCCCTTCTTCGTTGCCGGCAGCGGCCGCGAAGACGTCGCGCTGATGCAGGCCGCACCAGGGCGGATTTTCACCAAAGGCGGCGCCGAGGGCGTCCATTGTGCCGCAATTCCGGAGCTCGGTCTCGGCATCGCGCTCAAATGCGACGATGGCGCCGGCCGCGCCGGCGAAGCCATGGCTGCCGCCGTCCTTGCCAAACTGTTGCGCGCCGACGAGGCCTTGGCGTTCAAGCTGAGCGAATTGGCAAACACGCCCATCGAAAACCGCAACGGTGCCAAGGTCGGGGCGCTGAGGCCGACAGCGGCCCTCAACTGACGTGATTGCGCTCGACGGTCAGATGCGCATAGCCGCTATCGTTTGACGAGGCGAGATCGCCTGTCGCCGGCTCGGCCCAGCGCTGCCCGACAACCGCTCCGTTCAGGGCGCCGTCGATGACATTGTCTGAAATGATGGCCGTACCGGCGCCCTCGACCACGGATACGACGATGCCGGTTCCGGCCTTGCGGATGATGTTGCCGGTGGCGACGACATTGCGCAGGTACGGGCCCCAGCCGATCTGCATGCCATAGAGCGGCGTGTTCTCGATGACGTTGTTGGAAACGGTTGTGTCGGCTTCGACGCCGATGCCAACGCCAAACCCTGGCGCGTCGGCAGGGTAGGGGCCGCTGGTCGACAGATTGCGCACAATGTTGCCCGAGCAGACGCCCATGCGGCCGCCTTCGTTGAAATTGACGATCGAGATGCCGTTGGCGGCACCGTCGACGATGTTGTTGCTGATGATGGCGCCTTCGAACGAGAATTCGGAATAGACCGCCGTTTCGCCCGAGCGCGAGCAGGTGTTGCCCGATATCTGCAGGTTGCTGGCGCTGTTGGCCCGGATCGCCGAGAAGGCGCAGTCCGAGACGATGTTGCCCGAGATGACGACATTGCCGGCGCGAAAGGCATTGATGCCGTTGCCGTTCTGCCCGGTTCCGCCTCCGCGTGCCTGGATCCGTTGGACGCGGTTGCCGGTGACCATGGTGCCGTCTTCCGCCGCCTGCCAGCGGTGCACGAGGATGCCGCCATTGGCGCAATCGGAGACGGTGTTGCCCGTGATAGACAGCCCGCCAGCCTCGACCGAGTAAATGCCGGCATCGGCGGCGCCCGATATCTCGCTGCGCTCGACCCGGCCGATCGCGTGTTCCAGCGCCAGCCCGTTCTTGCCGCTGCCGGTGATCTGGCAATTGTCGATGGCGAGGTGCGCGATGCGGCGCAGATCGAGCAGCCCTTGCGTGTAATCGCCCATCGTGCGGTTCGAACCATCGAAGACCAGACCGCTGAGTTCGATATTGTCGGCCTGTTCGGCCATGAACAGGTGGCCGTCACCGCCGTAAACGATGCGCGTCGCGCCCGGCACGCCGGAAAGCCGCACGCGGCCGGGCAGCGAAAGATTGGAGACGACATAGGTGCCGGGCGGCAGGAATATCGGCATGTCGCGGCTGTTTGCGTCACGCAGGAGTTTGGCGAAGGCCTTGCTCTGATCGTCTGATGTGCCGGGCTGCACGCCGAGGTCGGTGGCATTGATCGAGCCGCGGATCGAGGCTTTCTCGATGCCAGTCAGGTTTGCGGCCACCGCCTTGCCAAGCGCAAGCCCCATGACGGCAAAGCCGGCGGTCCCGGTCAGCAGCGTTCGTCTGTTCAACATCGGCACAGAATCCCAGCGTTCAAGCCTGCTTATCGCAGGAATCGTGCCAGCCGTTCTGTCTCTCCTGCCGAGCGCGCGACAATGGCTTGTCGAGCAGCTTCTGCGGGCCTAAGTTCAGGAAATGAGCAGAGCTTTCACGCGCGAGGAAGACAGCGAAAATGCCATCGCCGGCGTCGGTGAACGGCCAGTCAGCCACCATCGCAATCTGGTGACAGAACGCGGCCTGACGCAGATTGAGGACAATCTCGCCGATCTGCGCGATATCTTGGCGAAGGCCGAACGCAAAGCCGACCGCGAGCGCATCGCGGTCGTGTCGCGCGACCTGCGCTATTGGACCGCCCGGCGTGAAAGCGCCGAACTCTCCGTACCGGAGCCGGGCAGTAACCTTGTGCGCTTCGGCATGGGCGTCACGATCGAGAGCAATGACGGCAGGAAGGTGCACTGGAAGATCGTCGGCGAGGACGAGGCCGATCCGGCCAAGGGCACGATTTCCCATGTGTCACCGATGGCTGTCGCCCTGTTCGGCAAGAAGGTCGGCGACTTGGCCAGCGTCAACGGCAAGGAATGGGAAATCGTCAAGCTTTCCGATGGCTAGTCTTCAAGCTTGACGACATGGTCGCGGAAGAAAGCGGCTGCACCGGCTTCATCGATCTCGCTGGCGGCAACCATCATAACCAACTGGATGATATCCGCAGGATCGGCTTCAATGCTCAACCCGTTGAAGTAGAGAAACAAGTCTGCTGCGGCAAAAGCAGTGCGTTTGTTGCCGTCAACGAAGGGATGGTTCTTGGCGATACCGAAGAGATACGCCGATGCTAATTCGCAGAGATCGGGCTCTCCATAGCTCTCTCTCTGTTGCGGCCGGTGGAGCGCCGATTCCAGCATACCCTCATCGCGGATGCCCGGCGCGCCACCGTGAAGGCGCAATTGCTCAGTGTGAAGCGCCTCGACAAATTCTCGCGAATGATGCTGACTCACTTCGCTAGTGCGCGATAAGCAACTTCATATTTTTTCATCCGTTCGCGAGCTACCTTCATTTTGTTCTCAAATTCTTCAGGATCGCTCGCAAGCCGACGAAGCCGAAGCTCGCCTGCGTTCTCGGCGGCAACAAGCGTATCCCCTGCTCGAACATTTAGCCGGTCAAGCATTTCCCGGGGCAAAATCACGCCTTCGGAATTGCCGATTTTGCGTACGGTAATGTTCATTTGTGACCTCCTTCAGTCTCCTCCTGCACGGCTAGTGGACTTGAGTTAACGCTCAAGTCCACTAGCCGTGCAGGAGGAGACACTCTATATGCTGTTGCAACAGTGATTATAACGACAAGCGTTGAATGTCAAGCCAGCAGCCGGTCCAACAAACGATCCGCTGCTTCCGGTATGACCGTGCCCGGCGGGAAGATCTCGGCAGCTCCCGCCTGCCGCACCGCGTCATAGTCTTGCGGCGGGATGACGCCGCCGGCGACGATCAGCATGTCGCCGCGGCCGAGCTTTTTCAGCGCGTCACGTAGTTCGGGGATCAGCGTCAGATGTCCCGCCGCCAGCGACGAGGCGCCGACGATGTGGACGTCCTGTGCGACCGCCAGCCTGGCGATCTCATCCGGTGTCTGGAACATCGCGCCGACGGTGACGTCGAAGCCGAGATCGGCGAAGGCCGTGGCGATGACCTTCTGGCCACGGTCGTGGCCGTCCTGACCCATCTTGGCGACCAGGATGCGCGGCTTGCCGCCGGTCTTCTTCTCGAAGGCGTCAAGCTTGTCCTGCAGACCCTCGACCACGGGATGATCGCCAAGCGCCTTGCGATAGACCCCGGAAATGGTCTGCACCGTGGCGACGTGGCGCCCAAACGCCCTTTCCAACGCGAATGAAATCTCGCCGACTGTGGCATTGGCGCGCGCGGCTCGGATGGCGAATTCCAGCAGGTTTTCATTGCCTTGCGCGGCACGGGTCAGCGCATCGAGCGCGCTTTCGACGGCGGCGACGTCGCGCGTGCCCTTCAGCCGTTGCAGCTTCGACAATTGCCGCGCCCTGACTTCGGCATTGTCGATCTTCAGCACGTCGACCTCGATGTCGGACTCGGGCCGATGGGCATTGACGCCGACCAGCATCTGCTCACCGGAATCGATGCGCGCCTGCGTGCGTGCGGCGGCTTCCTCGATGCGCAGCTTGGGTATGCCCTGTTCGGTCGCAGCGGCCATGCCGCCGAGCGCCTCGACCTCCTCGATATGGGCAAGGGCGCGCGCCGCCAGATCATGCGTCAGCCGTTCGAGATAGGCCGAACCGCCCCACGGGTCGATGATGCGCGTGGTGCCGGATTCCTTTTGCAGGATGAGCTGCGTGTTGCGGGCGATCCGCGCCGAATGGTCGGTCGGCAGCGCCATCGCCTCGTCGAAGGAATTGGTGTGCAGCGACTGGGTATGGCCCTGCGTTGCAGCCATCGCCTCGATCATGGTGCGGATGATGTTGTTGTAGGGATCCTGCGCCGTCAGCGACCAGCCAGAAGTCTGGCAATGGGTGCGCAGCGACAGCGAGCGCTCGTCCTTGGGCGAAAAATTCTTCTGCATCAGGGTCGCCCACAACAGGCGCGCAGCCCGCAGCTTGGCGACTTCCATGAAGAAATTCATGCCGATGGCCCAGAAGAAGGACAGGCGAGGCGCAAAGCGGTCGATGTCGAGGCCCGCCGCGACGCCGGCGCGGGCATACTCGATGCCATCGGCGATCGTGTAGGCGAGCTCAAGGTCGGCCGTCGCGCCGGCCTCCTGCATGTGATAGCCGGAGATCGATATCGAATTGAACTTCGGCATGTTCTTCGATGTGTATGAGAAGATGTCCGACACGATCCGCATCGAAGGTTTCGGCGGATAGATGTAGGTGTTGCGGACCATGAATTCCTTCAAAATGTCGTTCTGAATGGTCCCGGCGAGATCCTTCTGCGCAACGCCTTGTTCTTCCGCAGCGACGATGTAAAGCGCCATGATCGGCAGCACCGCGCCGTTCATCGTCATCGATACCGTCATCTCGTCGAGCGGAATGCCGTCGAAGAGCTGCCGCATGTCGAGGATGGAATCGATGGCGACGCCCGCCATGCCGACATCGCCGGCAACGCGCGGATGATCGCTGTCATAGCCGCGATGCGTGGCGAGATCGAAGGCGACCGACAACCCTTTCTGGCCGGCGGCAAGGTTGCGTCGGTAAAAAGCGTTGGAATCTTCGGCCGTCGAGAAACCGGCATATTGCCGGATCGTCCAGGGCTGCTGGACATACATGGTCGGGTAGGGGCCGCGCACGAAGGGCGGCAGGCCGGGATAGGTGTCGAGATGCGGCAGCCCCTTGAGATCGCTTTGATTGTACAGATGCTTGGCAATGAGCCCTTCCGGCGTGGTCCGCTGGCCTTTGACCTCGACAGGCGTGCGGCGTGGCGGGATCCAGCCGATCTGGCCGAAGTCCGGGATCAAGAGCCGGCTCCGATCGATTGGTCGATGCGGACTGGAAACAGCGGCTCGCAGACGGCAACGCCTTCGGTGAAGGCCGGTCGCCGTTCCGCCGCCAGCGTCTCGACCGGGCGTTCGTCTTTTGATGGATAGAGCGTGGTGCCGATGATGGCCCGTTCACCTGTGCGGTAGGCTGCATTGCGCTGCTCCGCCGCTGCGTGGACGCGCTTCTGGATGTGTCCGTCCTGAAGGCTGGACAGGACACCGCCCTCGGCTTCGATCGTCTGCAATTCCGCCCAGGCCAGCTTGCACAATTCCATGGTCAGCGCCTCGACAGCGCCGGAACCATAGGCGGGATCGGCGACATGATCGATATGGCTTTCATTGGCCATGATCAGCTGCGTGTTGCGGGCAACACGACGTGCAAAACCCGCCGGCAGACCATGCGCGATCATGTGCGGCAGGATGGAGATCGAATCGGCGCCGCCGCACGCCGCAGCAAAGCATGCAATGGTGGTGCGCAGGATGTTGGTCTCCGGGTCCATCGCCGTCATCATGCGAAACGACGTCTCGGCATGGATACTGGCCGTGGATGTCGGGATCGAACAAGCCTCCTGCACCCGCGCCCAGAGCCTGCGCAGCGCCCGCATCTTGGCTATCGACAGCAACTGGTCCTGGTCGACGCTGAGTGCAAAACCGATATGAGGTGCGGCATAGACAAGCGGCTGCCGCGCCGTCTCGAACATTCTGAGGTAGGAGACAGCCGAAGCCAGCATGATGCCAAGCTCCTGCGCTTCCGTCGCGCCGGCATTGTGGAACACGCGCCCGTCAGCTTCCAGCAGCACGCCCGGAACGCCCATCGCGAAGAAATGCGCCAGCGACTGCGGCATGGAGGCCTGCAGCGCCTCGATCGACATGCGCAGCCGACCGGTTCCCGCGAAGATCGCCGCTGGATCGATGCCGAAGGAGAGGTTGAGCTTTGCCGGGTCCGACCGCCGCTTGCTCAGGAAAGCGACCAGCCAGTCGGCCACGGCGCGGCTCCAGGGATGGGCGTCGATGCGAACCTGGATGCGGTTGAGCGGTATGCCGTCCAGCACCGCCTCCAACGCCTCCGCCGTTCTCGGCAAGCCGTATCCGAACGCGTTCGGCGCCCCCTCGAAGACCAGCGACAATCCCGTGGCACCCTGTGCCACATCCTCCAGCGCTTGGCATCTGGCGCGGTTGGTGTCGGGATCGTCGATTCGCTGGCTGACGATCCATGGCGATTTCGGGTTTGCGCGCACGATCGGTTCCGCCGCGGTGCTGCGATCGTAGAGCGGTTCGATACGGATGTTGTCGTCGCTGTGCGAGACCAGCCTTTCCTCGAAAGAAGCGCCTGCCAAAGCCTTTTCCGCCAAGGCGAGCCATCGCTGGCGCTCGATGTTTTCGGGTTCCACGTCCTGGATCAAGGCTCCGGCGCCCATCCGTCCTCCTCGTTTCATGCGGCCGCACCGGCCGGGAGTGGTTCAGTCTACGGTCCCCGGTCCGATATCGCAATGCAATGCGCTTTCAGAGACCGGATTCGATCCATCAGATATAGGTCGGTCCGCGTGGACGACGATTGCCAAACAGCGGCAAAATCCGCAAGCTCCAAAAACCCGACTTGAAAGAATGGGGTGATTTGGACGAATGGCCCGGATTTGGACGAATGGCCCCGATTTGGACGAATGGCATTGTCGCTGTCCAATGGCCTCACTATACCTGCGGCAAGGCCCCTGGCTTTAGACACATCAGTTTGCGGAGACCGTGCATATGGCTGACGACAGCAGTATTTTCATCGGCGCCAGCCGCAAGCCCGACGACAGCTATCAGCGTGCCGAGCAGCTGTTGCTGCAATATGGGAATCGTCATGGCCTGGTGACGGGCGCCACCGGTACCGGCAAGACAGTCACCTTGCAGATCCTGGCCGAAGGATTTTCCAACGCCGGCGTGCCTGTGTTCTGCGCCGACATCAAGGGGGATCTGTCGGGCATCGCGATGATGGGCACGGCACAGGATTTCCTCGTCAAGCGGGCCGAACAGGTCAAGCTCGATCCTTATGACTTCCAGGAATTCCCCGTCATCTTCTGGGACTTGTTCGGCGAACAGGGTCATCCGATCCGCGCCACGGTCTCGGAAATGGGGCCGTTGTTGCTATCGCGCCTGATGAACCTGACCGAGGCGCAGGAAGGCATCATGAACATCGCCTTCCGCCTGGCTGACGAGGAAGGCCTGCTGCTGCTCGACATGAAGGATCTGCAGGCGCTCTTGGCCAACATCGCCGAGCGCGCCGACGAGATCGGCTCACGCTACGGCAATGTGACGAAGCCATCGGTCGGGGCTATCCAGCGCACGCTGCTGGTCCTGGAGCAGCAGGGCGCGGCGAACTTCTTCGGCGAACCGGCACTGCGTATCGCCGATATCATGCGCACCACCCGCGACGGACGCGGGGCCATCAGCGTGCTTGCCGCCGACAAGCTGATGATGAATCCGCGGCTCTACGCGACCTTCCTGCTATGGCTGATGTCGGAACTGTTCGAGGTGCTGCCGGAAGTCGGCGACCCCGACAAGCCGAAGCTGGTGTTCTTTTTCGACGAGGCGCATCTTCTGTTCGACGAAGCACCCAAGGTGCTGATCGATCGCGTCGAACAAGTGGTCCGACTGATCCGCTCGAAAGGCGTCGGCGTCTATTTCGTCACGCAGAACCCTTTGGATATCCCTGAAAAAGTCCTGGCCCAGCTCGGCAATCGCGTCCAGCACGCGCTGCGCGCCTATACGCCGCGTGAGCAGCAGGCAGTCCGGACGGCAGCCGAGACGTTTCGGCCAAATCCCGATTTTGACTGCATGACCGCCATTACCCAGCTTGCCACAGGCGAAGCGCTGGTCTCGACGCTGGAGGCCAAGGGTGTTCCGTCCATGGTGCAGCGGACGCTTATCCGCCCGCCATCCTCGCGGCTTGGACCCATAACTGCCGCTGAGCGGCAAAAGCTGATCCAGGAAAGCCCGGTCGCCGGCCAGTACGATCAGGCCGTCGACCGCGAATCGGCTTTCGAAATGCTGCAAAAAAAGGCCAAGGACGCGCAGGATGCCGAAGAGCAGGCCCAGCAGGCCGGCAGCGGCGGCTCGCGCTGGACCATTCCGGGCTTCGGCAATGACGATCCCGCGCCGCAATCGGGTGGCAGGCGCACATCTGCACCGCGCCCGTCCAACCGCCAGACGGTGGCCGAGGCGGCGATCAAGTCGGTGGTGCGCTCGGTCGGCTCGTCGGTCGGAAGGGCAATCGTGCGCGGGATATTGGGCAGTCTTTCCAGGGGGCGGTGAGCTTCGGATCTGAGGCAGAGGCATCCGCTTTGGCGAAATGCCCGTGGCTTGAAGCCGCATCGGATAGGCGGCATTGAGCCGGTTTTGGCGGACAGACGTTGGTTGGCCGGTTCGAGGAGGGCCCGAACCGACCTTTTCTGCGTCAGGTCGCTTCGAGCACCATGTTGAGTGGGGTCTGGGCAGCCCGCCGGACACGAGAGAACCCACCCGACCGGATCACTTCCGTCAGCCGGTTCTCTCCTGCTTGAGCTCCGAGCGCGAGGCCCGTCTCCTGTGCCAGTGATGTGGGAACGCAGATCATCGTCGAGGCCGAGTAGTACAGCCGTCCGACCGGATTGATATTTTCCTCCAGAGTATCTCCCGCCATGGGTTCGACGATCATCCAGGTGCCGCCCTCTTTTAGCGATTTGCGAATATGCACCGCCGCGGCCTTTGGGTCGCCCATATCGTGCAGGCAGTCGAAGCAGGTGATCAGATCGAAGCCACGCCCGCCAAAATCTTGCGCCCGGCCGACCTCGAAATTCAGGTTCGTCAGTCCGTACGACCGGGCATGCGCGGTCGCGGCGGCAATCGAGGCCGGATGGAAGTCGTAACCTATGAAGCGGGAGGCGGGGAAGGCCTGCGCCATTAGGATCGTCGACAGACCGTGCCCACACCCAACGTCGGCCACCGATGCCCCTGCCTTCAACGTGGCGACGACACCGTCAAGCGCCGGCAGCCAGTCCTTCACCAGGGCATTGACATAACCCGGCCGAAACAGACGTGACACGGCGCAAAACAGACACCCTGCCTGATCGCCCCAGGCAACGCCTCGCCCGGTCCTGAAAGCCGATTCCACTTTTGGCTGGTTCTCGACCATAGCAGCCGCGGTGTCGAAACCGCCAATCAGATGGACCGGGCTGTCGGGTTCGGCAAATACGAATGACTGCTCGGGCGTCAGCGAAAACCGTCCATGTTCATAGTGCACGTAGCCGGACGCCGCCTGCGCCGACAGCCATTCGCGAACGTAGCGACGCGCGCATCCTGCAGCATCGGCAAGTTCGTTGGCCTTCGCAGGGCCGATTTCCTTGAGCGTTTTGTAGAGACCCAGCGCATCTCCGATCCGAACCAACGGCACGCTGACCGCACCACCAAGGTCGCCCAGAACGCGGCCTACCAATTCATTGAGCCTGGTTTCATTGAGTTGCGTCATGTCGGGTTCCTCCTGATCTTCGGACGACGGCTTGTCGCTCCGCCGATTCCGAGGATGAGACCCCCTCTGATGATGGGCATGATGCAGCAGTCCCGTGGGGGAAGTGAAAGCGAATGCAAATAGGGACAGAAGTCCCTTATTTGTGGTCTGCGAGGAACTCAATCGGGCTGGGGCGCTCGCTCTCTGTCGGACAGCGTCATCACGATTGCCTGCGATCGGCTGTGGACGCCGAGCTTGCTGAAAATCATCGACAGTTGATTGCGCACGGTCTTCACGCTCTTGCTCAAGCGCTGCGCGATCGCGCGGTTGTCCAGCCCCTGTTTGACCAGATCCAGAAGCGCCGCCTCGGCAGGTGTCAGGCCGGCCTCTCGGATTGCGCGCGGCTGCCTGGGCCGCTCATCTCCGAGGAAGGCATCGAGTTCATCCTGGAACACCTTCCAGGCTGGCTCGGTCGGCAGGAGAACATGATTCTTGCTTTCAAGCGGCAGGAAGCGCGCTCCAGGGATCGCTGCGGCAAGCTTGCAGCCTTCATCGAACGGCACGCGCATGTCCCCGCGGCTGTGCGCGATCAACGTCGGGACGCGGAGTTTCACCGCGAGGTCGAGGACGTCGATCCCCTGCATCTGCCAGAGCAGGCGGGCGGCTACGTCGGCGCTTGCCGTCACGCGCTCAAGATCGCCCCACCAGCGGTGCTGTTCTTGTGTCCCGTTGGGAATGAAAAGATTGGTGAAGAACTGGCAGAACGCAGGATTTTCGCGTCCCCAGCCAATGCGCACGAAATTGACGAGTGTTTCGGCTTCCAAACGCTCGGCCTCGGTCTGCGCTCGAACTCTCGCACCCTGGCCGTAGGCATTCAGCAGCACCAGATGCGACACCCGCTCAGGATGCCGCAGCGCATAGGCGATGCTGAGAGCGCCGCCTTGCGAAAGACCGAGCAGAACGAAACTTGGCTGCTCGATGGTCGCCGTCACGGCGTCCAGGTCTGCGTGCCACGCTTCGATCGAGAGGTCGGCGACATGGCGATCCGACAGACCGCAACCGCGTGGATCGTAGCGCACAAACTGGTTGTGGGCCGAAAGGGCCTGGAGCCATGGCCGCCAAACCGGGCTTTCGAGATCATAATCGACATGGCTCAGCCAGTGCGCCGCCCGAACGATCACCTTGCCTTCCCCGCATGATGCGACAGCGATGCGGGTACCGTCCTCGGACGTGCAGAACCGTATGCTCTGGCTGAGTTTCATCACCACAGAATATCGCAGTGGGCCGCCACGCGACAGACCGGTCTCCGCCGATGCAGAATCGGTTCCGTTTCAGAGAGACAATCCGGTGAAGGAGCGTCGTAACCGCCGCCCCTTCGCCTGCTCAGAAGATCGAATTGGTAATCGCCTTGACCGGTCCAAGTAGCACCGAACCGTCCGGCACGCCGGCGTCGATCGGGATCGCCTGTCGGTTGGCCGTCGCCACCATGGGTTGGCTGGCGTCGCTGGTCACGACGACCGGCGTCTTCGAGGGCACGCGATCATAGAGGTCGATAATGTCCTGGTTCATCAGACGCACGCAGCCTGACGATACCGACTTGCCGATCGACCGCCATTCAGGCGAGCCGTGCAGACGATAGAGCGTGTCGACATTGCCCTGGAACAGATAGAGCGCGCGTGCGCCGAGCGGGTTCTTCAGGCCGCCGGGCATGCCGCCATTGTCGGCGCTGTAGGGCTTCAATTCCGGCTGGCGGGCTATCATTTCGTCCGGCGGCGTCCACTTTGGCCATTTCTGCTTCCACTGAACGACGGCGTCGCCGGACCATTCGAAACCGGCGCGGCCAAGGCCGACGCCGTAGCGTATCGCCTGACCGCCTGGACGAACCAGATAAAGGAAGTGGCCGGTGGTATCGACGACTATGGTTCCCGGCTTCTGTCCCGTCGGGTCGGGAACGATCTGACGCAGGAACTGCGGATCGATCTTGTCGACGGGGATGGCCGGCAAATCGAAGCCGCCGTCGCTGACTGCCGCGTACATCGTCACATAATCGGTCAGGGGCGGTTCGACATAGGCTGGCGGCGGCGGCTCGACCGGGCCCGGCCCGGTAGTGGCGCATGCGGAAACCGCGATCGAAGCGGCGCCCAGGGCTGCGGCGTTGAGAAAGCCGCGACGGCTCAGGCGAAAAGATTCGATTTCGGTTATGGACATGGTTGCCTTCTTTAAGTCTCAAATCGCAACAAAGCGTGAATTCGCCGACAGTTCCGCGGGGTGCCTGACAACACCTGGGCCGATAGGCGGTTCCGATTCTGGCCCGAACGTGGGCAAACAAAGGCGAAGCTGTGACCGAGCCGCTACTGTGGCGCCAGAGACACAGGTCTCCTAGCTGCCGGGCACAAGGGCTTCGAGCGACGGCAGGATAAGGGCCGGTGGGAAATCCTGGTATTCTTCGGGCTGGTTGGAACGGTTGATCCACACCGTGCGAAAGCCGAATTTGGTGGCGCCTGCAATATCCCAGCGGTTGGAGGACTGGAAGGAAACCGCGCCGGGGTAGAGGCGCCAGCCGGTGGCGACCATATCGTAGACAGCCGGATCGGTCTTGAAGCGCCGCACCCTGTCGACGGAATAGATGTCATCCAGAACCTGGTCGAGCGCGGCGGATTTGACCGCTGCCTGCAGCATTTCGGGCGAACCGTTTGACAGAATCGCCAGCCTCGCTCCCGAAGCCTTGAGCGCCTTGAGCACGGCCGGCACTTCCGGATAGCAATCCAGCCGCCAGTAGGCATCCAGCAATATCGCCTTGAGACCGGGGTCGGCCGAGGGAACCTTGCGCAAGGCGAAATCGAGCGCCTGTTCGGTCAGTTGCCAGAAATCGGCATAGGCGCCCATCAGCGTGCGCACCCAGGAATATTCGAGCTGCTTGGCGCGCCAGATCTCGGACAACAATTGGCCGTCCGGCCCGATCCGGTCTGCATGACGGCGCACGGCGGCATGCACGTCGAACAGCGTGCCATAGGCGTCGAAGACATAGGCGGCGTATTGCATGACAACAGTTTTGAGGGCAGGTGCGACAAGGTGCAAGCTTTGATTGCATTGCGCCCCGGCACTGGCCTCAACAAAACTCCATGATGCCGGTTGACGGCGCCCGCCAAAGCATCTTCCAATGGCCGTCACACGAGACCGATTGAGGCGGGACGACACGATGACACTGGCGGCTGCGGCGCAATCCGCGACATGGACTTTCGTCGATGGTGATTGGCACGAGGGCAACGTCGCCATTCTGGGGCCGCGCAGCCACGCCATGTGGCTCGGCACTAGCGTGTTCGACGGTGGCCGCTGGTTCGAAGGCGTGGCGCCGGATCTCGACCTCCATGCCGCCAGGGTGAATTCCTCGGCGATCGCGCTCGGCCTGAAGCCGAACATGAGCGCCGACAAGATCGTCGGGCTGACATGGGATGGGTTGAAGAAGTTCGACGGCAAGACGGCGGTCTATATCAGGCCGATGTACTGGGCCGAGCATGGCGGCTATATGGGCGTGCCGGCCGATCCCGCCTCGACCCGCTTCTGCCTTTGCCTCTATGAATCACCGATGATTCCGGCGACTGGCTTTTCGGTGACCGTGTCGCCGTTCCGGCGTCCGACCATCGAAACCATGCCGACCAACGCCAAGGCCGGCTGCCTTTACCCCAACAACGGTCGGGCCATTCTCGAAGCCAAGATGCGCGGCTTCGACAACGCAATGGTGCTCGACATGCTGGGCAACGTCGCCGAGACCGGAACCTCGAACATCTTCCTGGTCAAGGACGGTCACGTCTTTACGCCTGCGCCGAACGGCACCTTCCTGTCCGGCATCACCCGCTCGCGCACGATAACGCTGCTCGGCGAATATGGCTTCAGGACCACGGAAAAGACGCTGTCGGTGCGAGATTTCCTCGAAGCGGACGAAATTTTTTCGACCGGGAACCATTCCAAGGTGGTGCCGGTCACGCGTATCGAGGATCGCAATCTGCAACCCGGGCCGGTGGCCAAAAAGGCGCGCGAACTCTATTGGGCTTGGGCGCATTCGACTTCCCCTGCTTGAGCGGATAAAAAGGCGACCGACGCTTCATCCGGAGTTGTCCCAATCCATTCCAGACCTATCTTACTCCGGTATCGACACCGGATTTTTCCACGAGGGAGTACTATCCATGGCCTTTGAATTGCCCGCTCTGCCTTACGACTATGAGGCCTTGCAGCCTTACATGTCGAAAGAGACGCTGGAATATCACCACGACAAGCACCACAAGGCGTATGTCGATAACGGAAACAAGCTCGCCGCCGAGGCCGGCTTGGGTGATCTGTCGGTCGAAGAGGTGGTCAAGCAGTCGTTCGGCAAGAATGCCGGCCTCTTCAACAATGCTGCCCAGCACTACAACCATATCCATTTCTGGAAGTGGATGAAGAAAGGCGGCGGCGGCAACAAGCTGCCGGGCGCCTTGCAGAAGGCAGTCGATAGCGATCTTGGTGGCTATGACAAGTTCAAGGCCGACTTCATTGCCGCCGGCACGACTCAGTTCGGTTCCGGCTGGGCCTGGGTCTCGGTCAAGGATGGCAAGCTGGCGATCTCGAAGACGCCGAACGGCGAGAACCCGCTCGTTCATGGCGCGTCGCCGATCCTTGGCGTCGATGTCTGGGAGCACTCCTATTACATCGACTATCGCAACGCCCGGCCGAAATATCTCGAGGCGTTCGTCGATAGCCTGATCAACTGGGACCATGTCCTCGAATTGTACGAAAAGGCCTGATGCATGTTGCCCAAAAGTGCGCAGCGGTTTTGGGATAACGACATGCACGAAAACAAAGACTCAAACCGCGTCGTTCGAGTCCGCTTGAACACAGCGCGTTTGATGTCCTGATCGATCGTAGAGAAGCCCCGCGCGATGAACTGCTCCCCCGAAGGTTGATGCCCAACTTTCGGGGGGCAGTTCATCGAGCGGGGCTTTTCTTTTTCTGCGTCGAGATTCCCGTAACAACAAAGGTCTGGCAAAAATCATCAGGGGGAAGGGAATTTTCCCCCTGATGCATCCGTTAACGTCCTGTCCCGAAATGCCTTCATCATGGAGCCAATTGAATGAGAAAGCTTGTTATCGCCATCTCTATGCTCGCACTCGCGGCCTCGGCGGCTTTTGCCGACCCGATCCTCGATCGGCAGGCACTGATGAAGGAACGCGGAAAGATCGTCGGCGGCCTGTCGAAAGTGGTCAAGGGCGAGGAACCCTTTGATGCGGCGGCTGTGTTGACGCAACTTCAGGCGCTGCAGGCGAATGCCGACAAATTCGATGCCGATGCGCTGTTCCCGGCCGGCAGCGACACCGGCGACACCACGGCCTCGCCGAAGATCTGGGAAGACATGGCTGGCTTCAAGGCAGCGGAGGACAAATATCTCGCCGACGTCAAGGCTGCGGTCGCTGCGGCTCCCGCCGATGCCGACGCGCTGAAGGCGCAAGTCGGCGCTATCGGCTCCGATTGCGGCACCTGCCATCAAGGCTACAGAATCAAGAAGGGCTGATCACCAGCCATGGCGTGGCTGAAAAAACTTGTCGGCGCCGTCGTCATTCTGGGCGGCGTCGGCGCGGTTGCCGGGTGGGTCCTGTCGGCGCCGGTGAGGCTCGACAGGGAAACTCTGGCCAAGCTCGGTCCTGGCGACGCTGCCAAGGGCAAGCGCATCTTTTATGCCGGCGGTTGCACATCCTGCCATGCAAAGCCGGGCTCACAGGGCGACACGCGGCTTCAGCTCGTTGGGGGCCTCGAACTCAAGACGCCCTTCGGAACCTTCGTGCCGCCCAACATTTCGCAAGATCCCAAGGACGGTATCGGCGCATGGTCTGTCGAGGACCTCGCCAATGCCATGCTGAAGGGCGTGTCGCCTTCTGGTGAGCATTTTTATCCGGCGTTTCCCTATGCATCCTACGCGCGCATGAATCCGGCCGACATTGGCGATCTCTATGCCTTCTTGAAGACGTTGCCGGCCGTCGCCGGCAAGGCGCCGGGCAATTCGCTCGATTTCCCCTTCGATATCCGCCGCGGCATCGGCCTGTGGAAATTGCTCTACCTCAGCGACCAGCCGGTTGTTGCCTTCCCCGAAGGCACGCCTGATCCGGTGATATCAGGCCGCTACCTGGTCGAAGGGCCAGGCCATTGCGGCGAATGCCACACGCCGCGCGATCTTGCGGGCGGCACGAAGAAGAACGAATGGCTGGCGGGCGCCGTGGCCGCGGAAGGCAGTGGCGTCGTGCCGAACATCACATCAGGCGAGGGCGGTCTCGCCGAATGGTCGGAGGCAGATATCGCCAACTATCTCGAAACCGGCTTCACGCCCGATTTCGATTCGGTCGGCGGCGCCATGGTCGACGTCCAGCGGAACATGGCCGAACTGACGCCGCAGGACCGTGCGGCCATCGCCGCCTATCTGAAGGCGATCCCGGCGCATCCAAACGGCTATCCGGCCCGCAAGAAGACGGCGAACTAGACCGGGTCTGCGGATAACAGGTGGCGGTCGCCGAGAAAATCGAAGCCCGTTTCGAAGAAATGGTTGTAGTTGCAGGTCAGCTCTTCGCCAGGCGCGATGTCGCGCAGCGCAAAGCTCTCCTCGGGTGAGGAGACGTCGCAGTTCGGCTCGTCGGCATGGTTCATATAGCGCGCGTCGTCGGCTTCGAAGACGATGTAGTTCGGATCGCGGCGGTCGGGATAGGAGTAGCGATCGAGATAGCTCTTCACCGGGCCGGCCACGCGCTCATAAGTCTCGACCTCGATGAGCCGATCGAACCTTGGGTCCAGCTTCCAGATCAGAGTGCCGCGAGGAATGTGGTTCTTGGCAAAGACGCCGATTCCCTGGATAGGCGATTTGTCGAGATAGACGTCGACGAGCAGCATAATGGACCTTTACGCGATTGGAGGCTGTCAGGCCGGGAAAAGCCGCGCACTGGGTAGCGCGCGGTCACCGCAATTGCGAGTGAAAATGAGCAACGGGAACTTCAAAAAGTCCTGATCACCCAGCCCTCCGGAAAGGGCGCGTCGATCATCGTCTGGAGTCAGCGTTGCTGCAGCGCCAGACGGACGCCCAAAGCGCAGTAGATGCCGCCGACAACTTTGCCCTGCCATCGTAACACTGACGGATTTCGGCGCAGGAGCGTGCCGAGCCGGCCAGCGCTCACGGCAAAGACGACCGTGCTGAAAAGGCCCAGTACGACGAAGATGACCCCCAACGCGGCCATCTGAAGCATCACCGTTCCGTTTTCAGGCCGCACGAACTGAGGCAGGAAGGCGAGGAAGAACAGAGCGGTTTTGGGGTTGAGCACTTCGGTCAGGACAGCCTGTCGAAACGCCTTGCCGGCAGAGATCGCAAGCGCGCCGGCAGCCGGATTGGCCGGTGTTTTCTCCATGATCGCGCGAATGCCGAGATAGATCAGGTAGGCCGCGCCGATGTACTTTATGACGATGAACAGCGTCGCCGACGCGGCGATGACCGCCGATATGCCGATCATCGCCATGACGGTGTGAAAGACATCGCCGGCAGCGATCCCGGCGCCCGTCGCGATGCCGACCTTGGTTCCGGAACTCGTTGCCCGGGCGATCGTCAGCAGGGTGGCGGGGCCTGGAATGAAGACGAAGCCGAAAACGACCGCGATGTAAGCGATCAGAGTGGTGAGGTCGATCATTTGTTGGTTGCTCCCGTAGGCTGCGCCTTGCCCATCACTTTCAGCGCGAAGGAATAGGTGTAGGCGATCTCTTCCAGCCGCGAAAACCGGCCGGAAGCGCCGGCATGGCCCGAATCCATGTTGATCTTGAACAGAACCGGATTGTCCCCGCTCTTGCGATCACGCAGGCGGGCCACCCATTTGGCCGGTTCCCAGTAGGTGACGCGCGGATCGGTGAGACCGGCCAGCGCCAGGATCGGCGGATAGTCGTGATCAGCGACATTGTCATAGGGCGAGTAGGCGGCAATGGTCCGGTAGTCGTCGGCGGACGCGATCGGATTGCCCCATTCGGGCCATTCCGGCGGCGTCAGCGGCAGGGTCGCATCGAGCATGGTGGTGAGCACATCGACGAAGGGAACCTCGGCGACAATGCCGCCAAAACAATCCGGCGCCATGTTGGCGACGGCACCCATCAGCATGCCGCCGGCCGAACCGCCCTGCGCGACGATACGGTCATGCGCCGTGTAACGCTCCGTGACCAGATGGCGCGCGACGGCGATGAAATCGGTGAACGTGTTCATCTTGTTCTCCCGCTTGCCCTCATCGTACCAGCCATAGCCCTTGTCCTTGCCGCCGCGAACGTGAGCGATGGCGAAGACGAAGCCACGGTCGACCAGCGAGAACCAGTTGGTGTTGAAGGCGGCCGGCACGGTGATGCCATAGGAGCCGTAGCCATAAAGCAGGCAAGGTGCGGATCCATCCAGCGGCGTGTCGCGATGATGCAAAAGCGAGATCGGCACCAGTTCGCCGTCGCTGGCCGGCGCCATCAGGCGCCGCGTGACATAGTGGTCCGCATCATGGCCGGACGGCACTTCCTGGGTCTTCAGCAGCACCCGCTCGCGGGTGCGCATATTGTAGTCGAACACCTGCGCCGGCGTCGTCATCGACGAGTAGGAAAAGCGCATGATCTCGGTGTCGTACTCATAAGAACCCGACAGTCCGAGCGAGAAGGCCTCCTCGTCGAGGGACAGAAGATGCTCCTCGCCGCTGATCCGGTCGCGCACGACGATGCGCGGCAGGCCTTCCTTGCGTTCGAGCCGGACCATGTGGTCCCTGAAGCCGATCACCGACAGGATCAGCCGACCGGGCTCATGCGGCACCAGTTCCTGCCAGTTGGCGCGCACGGGATCGCCCGCCGGTGCCGTCATGATCTTGAAGTCCTTGGCGCCGTCGGCATTGGTCAGGATGAAGAAGATATCGCCGCCTTCTTCCAACTCGTACTGAAGGCCAATCTCGCGCGGCGACACCAGTTTCGGCTCGGCAAACGGATCGTCGGCGCGCATCAGGCGGTATTCCGAGGTCTCGTGATCGTTGATGCCGATCATGATCCACTCGTTGTTGCGGGTGCCGTCGACATTCATGAAGAAGCCGGGATCGGTTTCCTCATAGATCAGCTGGTCGCTTTGCGGGCTGTCGCCAAGCGCATGGAACAGCACCTTCGACGGGCGGTGGTTGGGATCGAGACGTGTATAGAAGAAGCCGTCATTGCCGGCGTTCCAGACACCTGAACCGCCGGTGTCGGGGATCTGGTCCTCAAGCTCCCTGCCGTCGGCAAGGTCACGCACGCGAAGCGTGTAGAATTCGGAGCCCTTGTCGTCGAATGCCCAAAGCAGCCTTGCGTGGTCGGCCGAATGGTCGACACCACCAAGACGGAAATAGGCCTTGCCCGCGGCCTCTGCGTCGCCATCGAGCAGGATATGCTCGGCACCGCCGTCGCGTGGCATACGGAAATAGCGCGGCTGCTCGCCACCAAGCTTGAAGGACGAGCCATAGGCATAGGGTCCGTCCTTCATCGGCACGGAAGAATCGTCTTCCTTGATACGGCCCTTCATCTCCTTGAAAAGCTGCTTCTGCAGTTCGGCCGTGTCGGCCATCAGCTTCGACTGGTACGCGTTCTCCGCCTCGAGTTCTGCGCGGATTCCCGCATCGAGCAATGACGGGTCGCGGAACATCTCCTGCCAATTGCCGGCCCGCAGCCAGGCATAGTCGTCGGTTCGCGTGATGCCGTGATGCGTGTCGGAAACCGGCCGCTTCTCGGGCGTAGGCGGGCTGACGATCGGAAATATGGATGTCTTGGTCATTGCGTCTCGCTTTGGCAGTATCTTGAATGGGCCAGTATCTTGAATAGGCCAGTATCTTGAATGGACCATCTCAAATGGAGAAAGATCTTGAACGGCGAATGAACACGCCACTCAGGGCAGGTTCAAGAGCCACAGCGTATGGGTTGTGTCGGCTCCAGGAGATGAGCCGGGAGGAGAGATGATGACTATTTGGTCTCGGACTGCTGCGGCTTTCGCCGTTGCTTCACTAACTCTGGCCTTTGCCGGCCAGTCTCATGCGACCGTATTCGCGGCTTGGCAAGTGGCCAATGTGCCGTTCGGCGATACGCTCAACGTACGCAAATACCCTTCGGGCACATCCCAGAAGCAGGCGGGATATCCGAACGGGACCGTTCTGCAGATGACCGGGCGATGCACCGGCGGAATAAACCTGCTCGACATCGCCAACCAGCCGGCATGGAAGCAGGAACAGAAGATTCGCTATCGCTGGTGCGAAGTCTGGCATGATCCGGCCCAGAACGGCAATTTCATCACCGGCTGGGCCTATGGCAAATACATCACCCCGCATTGATTGACGCGGCAGCAATCAGCCGATCGGTTGGATGACAGGCATGCATGATGCTTGCGTATGACCACGGCAACCTACGGTTTTGTGGATAAATGTGAACAACCAATATTGCTCGGGCGATAGCCAAGCAAGATCAAACATTAAAACCCGTGTCGTGAGTTGCCACGAATGTAACGGCGATCTGACGTTACGTCAGCCGCCGCCGGCGGAGCGCGAAATATCGATAAATTACACAATGCACGAAAGATTGAAGCTGATCGTGGAATAATTGATCAATATCGTTCAATATAGCGTAAGGGCCGAATTGACTTACTTGGTCTGCGCGCCCATTGATGTGCCCGCGACACGAATCGTAGAAACTCTACCTGCACAAAATTCGTGCGATGCCCTGCTTGTAAAAAAGGGCGCAGATCGATGTAACTCTTGTTGGGGCCCGAAGACCATGGATATTGTCGAAACACCTTCCAGAAACAGCGATGCGCTGATCGAATTGACCGCCGATGTGGTGGCCGCCTATGTCAGCAACAATCCCGTGCCGGTCGGCGAATTGCCGAACCTGATATCCGATGTCCATGCTGCGCTCGGGCGTGTGGGCGGAACCGCCGAACAGCCGCCTGCCGACAAGCAGAAGCCGGCGGTCAACCCGAAGCGGTCGGTTCATGACGACTACATCGTTTGCCTTGAAGACGGCAAGAAGTTCAAGTCGCTGAAGCGTCATTTGATGACCCACTATGACCTGACACCGGATCAGTATCGCGAAAAGTGGAACCTTGACCCGACCTATCCGATGGTTGCACCCAACTATGCGGCTGCCCGGTCACAGCTTGCCAAGAAGATGGGCCTCGGCCGCAAGCGCAAAGCGCGGTAATCGCTGCCAGAGCAATTCCAGGAAAAATGTGAAACGGTTTTCCCGGGAAAGCGCATAGAGCTTTCCCTTGGGAATTGCGTTAAAATAAGCCAGATCGGATCGACATCAACGGCGCCTTCGGGCGCCGTTTGATTTTTGCGCGCCGCGACGCGCGGATCGGGTATGGAGGTGTCAGGCGGTCTGCTTGAGCGCTGCCTCGGCGTCGCGCTTGATGCGCTTGACCATCGAGCGAAGGCCGTTGGCGCGCTGCGGCGACAGATGTTCGTCGAGGCCGAGTTCTTTCAATGTCGCTTCCGCATCGGTCTGCTGGATTTCGCTGGCGGTCCTGCCGGAAAACAGCGCCAGCATGATCGCAACCAGTCCACGCACGATGTGAGCGTCCGAATCGCCGGTGAAGGTGACGATCGGGTCGGTCCCGGCTCCGCGTTCGGTGGTCAGCCAGACCTGGCTCACGCATCCCGGCACCTTGTTGGCGGTGCTGCGCTGCTCGTCGGGAAATGGCGGCAGCGCCTCGCCGAGTTCGATGACATAGCGATAGCGGTCTTCCCATTCCTCGAGGAACGAAAAATCGTCGCGGATCGTCTGGATCGTGGTGGTCATGGCCCGGATATAGTCACGCGGCGGCGCCGCGTCACGGAAAAACAAGGACACCGCGGGCGTCGAGAGGGCAGACAGCCCGCGGTGCGCCGTCGAAACGGCTTAATTCTGAGGCGGCAGGTTGACGGTCTCGGGCAAGACGATTTCTTCGGGCAGGCTGCCGGTCATCGTGGATGTGTCGGGGCTGGCGGCGGACTTGTCGTCCATTATCGCTGCCGCGATCTTGGCGGTCTCCTTGGCGCGGGCGGTGATGGTGTGCATTGCCGACTTGCCGGTCTCGCAGACATCGGGCTTGCGTTCGCAAATGCCGGCGATATCGCCAACCGCTTCGCGTGCCGCAAACAAGGCCTGGATCGGCCCGACGCTTTCGCGGCCCGATTCATCGGGGCCGACAGTCAGCGGCAGCGCCAGCAGCACCAGCGAAAACCAGAAAGCCATTCTTATGAGGAAGACCATGCCCTTGCCCTCTCGTCGTGACCGGATCATGCATCCATATGGCATGACCTCTTTTGTAGGCAGGATCTTGGCACACAGGCGCAAAGGACGGCTTGCAGGCAAAGAGAGAATTTTCCTCAAATTTTAGGCAAATTCGAGACGAAGCGTTCTGCAATCGTTTTGTCTCAATTGCCAGTGATTTTCCTTAACAACAAATAACCATATATCCCCATGATTTTCCTGTATTTTTCTTGGAATGTGGAAGTCCGAGTGCCGTGTGCGTCTGTCCGATAGGTGCCGTCGCCGGATAACTCTCCGTTTACTATGGCTGCATTTGCCCGTGCTTTCGGCGGCCGGCATCCCGATATTTGCCGCAGGCCAGGGCCTTGGTCGGCCCTGCCTTATCCATTCCTTAAACGCTGGATGCGAGTTTCAAAGCCAACCAGAACCATCTGCAAAGCAGAGCTGTCCACGACAAGTGCGAGTGCGTTGAGTTGAGTTCAATCAAGGCCAGATACGTTGAATTGCCTGGCGCGATTTCTGCCGGTTGCGAACGTATGGTCCATCCGTCCATCCTTGGGCGGAGCGACCGCGAGCGCCAGCGCCGTTTCATCGGCGTCATGCTCGCCGCTCCTTTCTTTGCCGCCGGCGCCGCGGTCACGCTGGTCACTTCAGGCATGGGCGTTGCCGTCACCATGGCCGCCATCTTCGCCGCCTTTGGCCTGTGCTGGTTCGTCGCCTTGCTGGTGGCGGCGACCGGCAAGATGGCGATGGCGAGTCGGGTCGCCCTGGTGCTGGCCGGCATTTCGCTCGGCAGTCTCATTGCCGCCGCGGGCGGGTTGGGTTCGCCTGTCGCCATGCTTGTCTTGGCGCTGCCTTTCGAAGCCTGGTGGATCGGCGGCTCGCGACGTGCAGCACTGTGGGGAGCCGTGTCGGCCGCTGTCGCCATCCTGGCTCAGCCTTTGGCTGGAACCGTATTTCCTTTCGCAGGAGCGCAGATCGCGGCGTGGCACTGGCTGGTGCCGTTGGTGTGGGCGCTGACACTGATGCCGCGTGCATCGGCGTTTCAAAACACCGCCGACGCGGCTGTGGTCGACACTGCCGACCGGCTCGAAGACATCATCGATGCGGTGGTCTTGCGCGTTGCCCGTCATGGCGAGGTACTGGACGCGTCGCCAAAGGCCCGCACGCTTTTGAAACTGCCGCCCGAACTGCTGTCCGGAAACGGCCTCTTCGATCGCGTCCATCTGTCGGATCGCGTTTCCTATCTCAGCGCGATGGCCGACATGCGCGACGGTGCGCTGTCGCGCCGGCTCGAATTGCGCATCCGGCTGCCTCAGAACGGCAATAGCCTGACGGCCGACAATTACCGGCCGTTCTCGCTTGATCTGGTGCGTGGTGAGGAACAGGGTGACGTCTTTACGCTCGTCCTGCGCGAGAATGACGAGATCAGCCGGTTGCGCGAGGATCTCGCGGCGGCCAATGAGGCGGCCGCATCCGCCGAAGTGGCGAAGGGGCGCTTCCTGGCGGTGGTCAGCCACGAACTGCGCACGCCGTTGAATGCCATCATCGGCTTCTCGGATATGCTGCTGCACGAGATGTTCGGCGCCTTCAAGGATCCGCGCCAGAAGGAATATGTCGGCTTGGTACGGGATTCGGGCCAGCATCTGCTCGCCGTCGTAACCTCGATACTCGACGTGTCCAGGATTGAATCGGGCGTTTACGCGACCGAACCCGAGCCGTTCCGGTTCGCGGAAGCGGTCGACATGTGCCAGTCGATGATGCAACTGCAGGCGCAGGCCAAGAACATCGATCTGCGGGCGCAGATCGCGCCGGACGCCGGCGACATCAATGCCGATCAGCGCGCCGTGCAGCAGATGCTCATCAACCTGGTCTCCAACGCGATCAAGTTCACCCCCGACGGCGGCGACGTCGTCGTCGGTGCCAAGCGGATCGGTTCGCGCCTGCATTTCTGGGTCAGGGACACCGGCATCGGCATCGCCGAGGAGGATTTCGCCAATCTCGGCAAGCCCTTCATGCAGATCCAGAACGACTATACCCGCCGTTTCGAGGGGACTGGTCTTGGCCTTTCACTTGTCAAGGGTCTGGTGGCGCTCCACGAAGGCACGATGTCCATCGAAAGCATGCCGGGCGAGGGCACCACGGTGACCATCAGCCTGCCGGTGAACGGACCGAAGGGACATCAGGCGGAGAAGGCCGGCGTGCTGACCATGCCTGTAGCGATGGCGAAAGGGGACAGAAATGGCTCGCTCCGCAAAACAGGCTAAGGCGGTCAAGCGCCGCAGCAACGCCTTTCAGGACGGCGCTGTCGCCGTCGGCGGCATGATCTCGCGCAACCCTGTCCTGGTGGGCGGCTCGACGGCATTCCTGGTGACGCTGTTCTACGTCTCCGCAAATGCCTTGTGGTACCAGCCTTTCCCGCATGCCGGCGCATTCTTCGCGACCCGCAGCATTGCGGGTTTTCCGCACGCGGCGCCCGACGAGCCGGAAACGACGTTCAACATCGTGCGGCCATCCGGCGCGCCGGCACCGATCAAGGGCGATCCGGTTGTCGAGCAGGTGCAAGGCATATTGAAGGATCTCGATTTCTATTCGGGAACGGTCGACGGCATTTCCGGACCCAACACCCGCAAGGCTATCCAGGACTATCAGCAGAAGGTTGGGCTCAACACGTCCGGCGAGATCGACGCGCTTCTGCTCGATCAACTGGGCGCGACGCCGAAAACCGCTTCCGTGGTACCCAGGCCGCAGCCGCGTCCGGATACGCCGGCCGCCGTTCCGGTGTCTTTGCAGACAGGTTCGGGACAGACAAATTCCGGACAGGCGAATGCCGCGACGCAAGCGCCCGATGCCCGCATCGTCAAGATCCAGGCCGGGCTCAAGGCGTTCGGCAATGACGACATGCAGCTGGATGGTGTCGTCGGCGCGCGCACCAAGGCAGCGATCAAGGAATTCCAGTCGCTGTTCGGGCTGCCGCAGACCGGCGAGCCCGATGAGATCGTCTACGTCAAGATGCGCGAGATCGGCCTGACCAACTGACGGCTGAACGACGGCTCGCCCAGCGGCGGAAATATCGACAAAGCAATTCCAGGAAAAGTGTGAAACGGTTTTCCGTCCGGAATCGCGTCAAACAAGGGCTAAAGTAGTTTGCCGTTTCCTTGAAACGGCAAACTACTTTAGAGAACCCGCCTGCCTTGTTCTCATGCATGCCGTTGTTCCAAAACCGGAACCCACCTTTTGGGCGACATGCATTCGCGGAGTTTTCTCATGCGTGTCACATCGGATCTGTGGGTCTCGGCCCTGTTGCGCCGGGTTTTCGGCGCCGGCGGATTTGCCGCCGTGGTCAAGCGCGGCGCGACCGAGGCCGGCGCTATCTTCGTCCTGGCGCGGGGCAGGCTGGGCGAGGTTGCCCTCTTCGGGCCGGCGCCGCAGACAAGCTATGATTCGGCCAAGCCCGACGACCGGTTTTTCACTCTGCTCGGAGCCGGCGAGGATGCCTCCGTGCTCGACGCCAGGCTGGAAAGGGAGAAAAAGTTCGATCCCGACATTTGGGTGGTCGAGATCGAGGCCGGCACCGTGCCTGTCGAGGAGCTTATTTCCGTGAAGACGCCCTGAGGCCGGAGGTATCAGCCGCATCGTCGCTGTTCGAGGCGGTGCGTGTATCGCTGTTGGCAGGTGCTGCGCCGCGAACCGCCCTTGAAAGGGTTTCCGCCCGCCACGACCGCATCTTGTCCTGGGCCGCTTCGCGATGCAGCAGCCGGTAACGGTCGAGGAAAGTCCGGATAGCCTGCGGATGCGGGAACTGGCTGGGATAGACGGCAACCGCGATCAGGAAGGCCCTGTCCTCGCTGAGGTCGAGCGAGCGTAAGGCGGCAAGCAGTGAGGCATAATTCTGGTTGGCGGTGAGCGATCGCGCGATCTCGAAATCGATATCGAGTGCATCGGCGAGCGCGGTTTGGAAGAACGCGGCGTTTCCCGTCAGAGCTGTCTCGCGCAATTTCACATAGGTGTCGGCGCCCTTGAAAGGATCGGCGTTCGTCGCTGCCGCCTCATCGCCCGGGCGCATCATCGAGCGCAGCCTGCGCCGTGCATTCTCGGCTGCGATGCCGAGCGCCTGTTCCCGGGCCAACTCGCCGGAGGCGGTTTCCGCGCTCGCTGGCGCGATCTTGTCTGCCGCGGCGGCGTTCGCATCCGGTTCAGGCGCACGCACCAGGGTTGGCCTCTCTAGGGCCCTGATCAGATCAGCAATGGTCGGGTTCAAGCCCTTGCGGCGGGCGATGGCACGCGCATGCGGCAGGCCATGTCGCCCGATCAGGGCGATGAGATCGATGTCGCTGACGGCGCGTGAGCGGATGAGCAGCGGCGCGGCAATGTCGACCGGTTCCTCGCAAAGGCGGCGCACCAGGGCGGCGGGGGCGTATTCGCATTCGGAAAGGGCGGCCGCCACGTAACGGCGAGATTCGACGGACACATTGTCGAACAGCGGCAGCGTCAGGTCTTCGAGTTGGCCAATCTCACGGCGTGAAGGGCGGGTGAGCGAGCAGAACGCCGACACCGCGGCGCGGAACAGCCTTTCGGCCTTTCCCGAGTCTTTTCGTACCGCGATTTGCCTGAAGTCCGAAGATGACACGAAGGATACGCCCGTACTCGACACAACCTTGACGACGCTCGACCGGGACCGTGTCGGTTCCGAGAATGCCAAGAACAAAGTTCAAGTTAGCGACGATCCGTTAGCGTTCCGTTAACCCTCTGCCGGCCTTAATGACATTTGGAGGCGTTGCGTTGTGCTCCGGGGAAACCGAGAGGAATGCGCGAACCATGGGCATGGTACTGTCTTTCGTGCCGCGTACGGCACCAAACACCAGAGTAAAGCAAACCGCTGAAATGCCGGCGGCGGTGATCATCTTTCCCGGCATCCGCTACGAGCGGCCGTGTGCCGGCGAAGTGCGGCCGGTCGATCCCGACAAGCCGGGCTCGCCAGGAACAAAACCGGTCCCGCACCACTGAGTTTCGGCGGCCACCGACCACTGGTCCGGGATCATGGCTAGAAGTCCTGCAACTCGCAGGAACTCTGTTCGAAGAAGTGCGACACGATCGGCTTCCAGCTCTCGTCGGGGACGAAGGCGCGGATGACGAAGATGCCTTCCTCGATCGGCGCTTCGACGAAGATCGCCCCCTGAAGATCCTCTGGAAGATCCTTGCGCACGTCGATCATCTGCGCCGGCGTCAGCACGACGGCATCCAGAACGCCGCCGGTCGCTGTGTGGTCGTTGAAGGAATAGATGTTGTGGCCGCTGCGGTCATAGACCGAGACCGACCAGAACGGGACATGTCCAGGTGCCTTGACGCGGACCATGCCTTCGCCCAGATCGAACCGGCAGGCCGTCGCGTAAAACAGCGGGTCGACGGATTTCACCACGGGCGCGCCACCGGCCTCGGCATCGAGCCGCGTCATCTTGTATAGGTCCGACGCCATGGACAGCCGCGACCAGGCATCGCGTTCGGAAAACTCGGGCACCAGCAGCAGCACGGCGATGTGCACGATGCCGGCGCCGAGCAGGCCGAGCAGGACGGCATGCAGAAGTCCGCGCATCGCAGCGTAAAAACTACGCATTGCAGCCGACCTTGACGATTTGCGGCAGCGAGACGTCCGACAGGCCGGTGCTGCTGGCGATCGGCGTGTCGTAGAAGGTCAGCACGAAATACATCCTGCCGGAGCCGTCTGTCAGCAGCCAGTTGCCCGGCATCGGGTGATGGCCGGCGGAAATGATCACCGAATTGTCGGGCTGGCGCACCACCCCATAGGATTGCAGCGCCGCCAGCCGGGGTTTGCCGGTTTCGACCACGCCGAGCGACTGGTCGGCGGCATAAAGCGTCCAGAACCGTGCCGTCGGGAAACCACCCTCGATTGTGTAGGTGCATTCGCGCTTGAGCTCGGCGCCGCCCGTGTCGCGCTCGGCGACGAAGGACAGCCCCTCGGCGCGGCCGAGCGCAAGCACACCCTCGCGCGCCACGCGGGCTTTGGAATAGGGATCGGCGGCCGGCGTGCCGATATCGGGAAAGGCCGTCCATTGGCCGATCCTGATGGCGCCGACACCATCCTGGACTTTCAGCGCATACCAGACGCTGCCGCCACCGCCGACGATGGCTATGGCAAGCGAAAGCAGCGTCAGGAAGGCATTCTTGAGCATGAGGGGCCGGGAACACGAAGAGTTGCCGCTCGGGGATATCGCGGCGCGGGGCCTTGTGGCAAGCGGGCCGATGGATTTGCCGCCCCGGACCAGTTGAAAGACCTGCCCAGTCGGAAAGATCACAGCGCCGACAGCGTCTCCGGCGGTTGAGGCGTACTGAGGACGGGGGCCGACTGGAACAGCGTGGTCATGTCCCGCAGCGTCTGGGTCGTGCGGCTGGACAGCACCGGCGGCCGCTCGGCCGCCGCATTGGCCGCCGCCTGTTCGTCGCTCTTCTTCAGCGCTTCCTCGGCCTTGGCCGCGATCTCCTCGTCGACGAAAGGTTTGTCGATGCCCGGGATCGGCTTGAGGTCGATATTCTGGTGCGCGTAGACCATCAGTCGCTGCCACACCATCGCCGGCAGTGAGCCACCGGTCATGTTCTTGGTCGGCGTGAAGTCATCATTGCCCATCCACACCGCCGCCGTGTAGTTGCCGGTGAAGCCGACAAACCAGGCGTCGCGGTAGGACTGCGTCGTGCCCGTCTTGCCAGCGACGACGATGTTGGGAAGTTGAGCCCGCCGCGCGGTGCCCATCACCGGCACTGCCGCCAGCATGGTGTTCATCGATTTCAGTGCCTGCTCCGACAGCACCCGGTGCGGCGGCGGCGCATCCTTGGCGAAATCATAGACCACCTCGCCGGTGCGGGTGACGAGCTGGCTGACGCCGTGCCGGGAGCCGACGAAGCCATTGTCGGCGAACACGCTGTAGCCCGTCGCCTGGTCCATCACGGTCATGCCCGAGGTGCCGAGAACCATCGTCTTGTGTGCTTCGATCGGCGATTCCACACCCATCGCCTCGGCCATGGCCTTGATCGGGCCGATGCCGAGATGATCCTTGGCCAGCCGCACCGGCACGGTGTTGATCGATTTGGCCATTGCCATGATCAAGGTGACGTTGCCCGCCGACCCGCCGTTGTAATTGTGCGGTGACCAGCTGCCCCAACTGATCGGGCCGCCGGAAATAATGGAGTTGGGAGTGAAGCCGTGTTCCATCGCCGTTGCGTAGACATAGGGCTTGAATGACGAGCCGGTCTGGCGCAGCGCCTTGGTGGCGCGGTTGAACTGGCTGGCGCCGTAGTCGCGGCCGCCGACGATGGCGCGCACGGCGCCGTTGGTCTCGATGACCACGACCGCGCCCTCGGTGACGTTGTACTCCTTGCCGAACTGGCGCAGGTGGAATTCCACCGATTCTTCCGCCGCCTTCTGGATGTTGGCGTCGAAGGTCGTGTGGGCGACGAGCGAGTGCTGGCCGGGCTTGGCGATCTTCTTGACCTCGTCGAATGCCCAGTCGAGGTAATAATCCGGGCTCTTCTGTTCGCCTCGATCGACGACGTCGGCCGGATGCAGCCTGGCCTGCAGGACCTGGCCCTCGGTCATGAAGCCGGCATCGACAAGGTTGGACAACACCACATTGGCGCGCGCACGCGCCGCCGGCAGGTTGATGTGGGGGGCGTATTTGGTCGGCGCCTTGAACAGACCGGCCAGCATCGCCGCTTCGGCGAGGTTCAGGTCCTTGACGCTCTTGCCGAAATAGAAGTCGGCGGCCGCCTCGATGCCGAACGTCCCGCCGCCCATATAGGCGCGGTCGAGATAGAGTTGCAGGATCTCCTTCTTCGATAGATTGGCCTCGAGCCACAGCGACAGGAAGGCTTCCTTGATCTTGCGCTCCAGCGTGCGCTCATTGGTGAGGAACAGGTTCTTGGCCAGCTGCTGGGTGATGCTCGAGCCGCCCTGAACGACGGAGTTCGCCCGCACATTCTCGAAGATGGCGCGCGAAAGGCCGAGCACATCGATGCCGTAGTGATCGAAGAAGCGACGGTCCTCGGTGGCAAGCACCGCCTTGATGACGTGATCGGGCATCTCGTCGACCGGCACGGAATCGCGCTGGATGATGCCGCGCTGGCCGATCTCGTTGCCATAGCGGTCGAGGAAGGTGACGGCGAAGTCACCCTGGGCGCGCCAGTCGCCGGCCGTGTCCTGGAAAGCCGGAATGGCCAGCGCCAGCATCACCACGATGCCGACGGCGCCGAGCGTGAAACCTTCGCTCAACAGTTCGATGATGCCACGGCGCCAGCCGTTGACGCGGAAGCGCCGCGAGAAGATCGTCGCCGATTCCCAGAACTGGCGCGCCTTGAAACCGATCTCGTAGAGCGAGGAATCGATCCACGCGTCGAGCGCCAGCAGCCGGGCGGCGATCGGACCTCTTCTCTTGCGCGGTTCGGGACTGGCCATTCGATATCCGGCTAGCAATTGCACGACCTGAGAACCGCAAACCGGCAATTTCAGGGCGATGCATTCCGCAAGACTATTCCTCCATTTTTCCAGCACTCACAAGGGCGGCGAAGACACAGTATCGGGTTTGTTGCTGATGGGCCGGGCCGGGAATACAACTCGACGCCAACAGCATGTGACAGTAAAAGCCCGCGCCTCCAGCGGCGACGTGTGCTTTTTTATCACTGCAGCACGGGCGCGCCTCAAGCAGCTCGCAGGCTTTCTTTCGGGCGCAAATTCTGGTTCATGCGGAACAGGTTCAATGGGTCGTAGCGCTGCTTGATTTCCAGAAGCCGTCGATGGTTGCCACCATAGGCCGCTTCGACCCGGTCGACCTCGTCCTCTGGCATGAAGTTCACATAGGCGGTGCCGGCGGCATAAGGTTTGGCCGCCTCGCAGATTGAACGAGCCCAGTCGGTGCAAGCCTTGTCCATCGTCGGTTCGCGCCAGCGGGCGTGAACGTTCATGACGAAATGCGAACTGCGCTGTGGAAACGCCGTTGCGTCCTCCTTGACGCGACCTGCCGCGCCGCCGACATGGCCGATAAATATCTCGCATTCGGGTCCCGGCAGCCTGGCTATTGCCCCCCTGACGACCGCAGCCGCCTCCTCGGAAAACTCGGTGAAGTCATGGCTCTTCCAGTAGTTGCGGGCGCCGGGCGTGAGCAGTGGGTCGAATGCCTGCTGCCAGCCGGTGAACGGGCTGGGGCCCACGACATCGGCAATCGGCGTGCCGATGGCTCGAAGTTTTTGCGTCGCCTTTTCGCCTGCCTCGATGTCGCCGCAATAGCACATGGCCAGCACCAGAACCTCCTTGCCATGCCACTCCGCGGGCAGGAAGGGCAGCGGCGGCGCCTGCCGCATGACCACCCAGCAGGTCAACTCGTCAGGTGCGGTCTCGAGCGCCTTGCGATACTCCCGCAGCACCTTTTCGGCATCGGCGAAGGGATGGACGACAAGCCCCGCCAGCACTTGCGGTCCAAACTCATGGAGTTCGAACTCGAATGCCGTGACGACGCCGAAATTGCCGCCGCCGCCGCGCAGCGCCCAGAACAAGTCCGGATTTTCGGCATGGCTGGCCCGGAGCAGTTTGCCATCGGCGGTGACCACATCGACGGAGGCAAGATTGTCGATGGTCAGGCCGAATTTGCGGGTGATCCAGCCGAAGCCGCCACCCAGCGTCAGGCCGGATATGCCGGTGGTCGAGTTGATGCCGGTCGGTACCACCAGCCCGAAGGCCTGCGTTTCCTTGTCGACATCGGCAAGCGTCGCGCCAGGCCCGACCCATGCCCGCCGCGCAGCGACATCGACCCGCACCGATTTCATCAATGACAGATCAATCATCAGGCCACCATCGCAGACCGCACTTCCGGCAATGTTGTGGCCGCCGCCGCGCACCGAGACGAGAAGCCTGTTCTCCCTGGCGAAATTCACGGCACTGATGACATCGGAAGCTCCGACGCAGCACACGATCAGCCCGGGCAGCCGGTCGACCGTGGCATTCCAGACGGTCCGTGCTTCGTCATACGCTGCATCGCCTTCGCTCAGCATTTTGCCGCGCAATTGTGCCGAAAACGCTTCCAGGGCTGCGGCGTCGACTGTCGTTTTGCCGCGTTCAAGCGTGGTGAGGCTCATGGTGTTCATGGTTTCCTCCCGATTTGCAGATGAGCTGTCCTATCCCAAAAGACGGTTTTACTGTGCGCTTATATTAGCTATCGCGCAAGTTTCGCATCGGGCAGCGTTCCGACTCGCAAGCCGGGCACATGGTGCCGCCAGCCGGCGATCTCAGCCGTTTTGCCCGCGCGACCTTGCACCCTCGGCCGCCAGGATGCCGATCATGCTGATGCGAATGTGAGCGAAGCAGCGTAGCGCTATCCCACTCCTCAGGCCGGTTCGCGCTTCAGCGCCTGCGCCATGCAGTGGATGCCGCCGCCGGTCTTGGAAATCTCGTTCATGTCGACGGCCGCGACCTCGAAACCGCGCGCCTTGAGCTGGCCGATCAGCGTCTGGCTGGAGGTCGGCGCGATCACCCGGTCCTTGCCGAGCGACATGAAGTTGCAGCCGAGGGCCATCGTGTCCCGGAACGGCACGTCGATGATCTCGTGGCCCTTGCCCTTCAGCCAGTCGACGATGCCGGGTTCGGTGCAGGCGAGGCAGACGGCGGTCAGCTTTTCGGCGATCGGCACCACCATCAGGTCGATATGGACGTAGTATTCGTCGATGAAGGCGATGCGGGTTTCCCAGCCCTCCTTGTCGAACCAGGCTTGTACTTGGCGCGCGCCTTCCTCCTGCGTGCGGGCGCCGCCGCAGCCGATCAGCACGACGCCGTCCTCGATGACGTTGAAGTCGCCGCCCTCGAACGTACCAGCCGTGACCATGTCGTAGATCGGGATGCCGAGCTTTTCGTAGCTGCGGATTGCGGCATAATTCTCGCCGCGCCGCCACCAGTTGGCCATGGCGGTGATGAAGGCGCCGTAGGGCGTCATGACGCTGGAATCGCGGGAATAGACCTGCATCGGCAGTTCCGGCGTCGGCTCGTGCCAGTGGATGTGGACGCCGAAATGCTCGTAGGCGGCGACAAGGTCCTTGTGCTGCGCCTGGGCAATCTGCACGTTGCAGGGTGCCTCGCGCAGATGCTTTCGCGACAGCGAGCTAGTCGAGAGATGACGCAGGAAATTGGGTGAGCCGAGCAGCACGTCGGTCAGCACGTCGGTCTCGTTGGCGAAGCCCCAGGCGGTCAGCGGCTTGGTGCCGCCGGCAGGGTTGCGGCGCTGCAGCGAAAACGGCTCGGCGACAATGCGGTCATGAACGGTCATGGGGTGCTCCTCGTGAGGGTGTCTAATTGCTCGGTATCCACCAGTCGCGTCCGCGTGGGGTGGTGACATATTCAGGCCAACGAAATCCAATCGGCGGCTCGTAGTCGCAGAGCGGCGCGATCCAGTTCGAGCCGCCTATGCCGCCGCCGGTGCGGGCGACGAATTCATTCATCGCCGCATCGCGGGCGGTTTTGTCCTCGAGCAGGCGAAGGGCGGCGAGCGCGATCGTGCGGGAGGCGCAGGCCACCATCGGGTCGATGGTGGCGGGAATACCGCCCAACGCATTCATCACCCATGACGGATAGGGATAGCCGGTCTCCGAACGCAGCGCCGGGCGGGCGACATAGAAGCGCGCCGTCGGCGCATGCCACGACATGTCGGTGTAATCGTCGGAGGTCGAATTGACCTGCGAGGGCGGCAGATCGCGGCGCAGGATCGCTTCCGCCGCCTGCGGCTCGATCAGGCGCTCCAGTTCTTCTATGAACGGCTCGTCGCTCGCCATGCGCCCGGCATTGACCTGTATTTCGCGCGCGACTGCCTTGGCGTCTTCGTCCCAGCGCGGCGGCCCCACGCTCGACAGTGCTTCATAGGCGATTTCGGCCATGGCATGGTTGGCAAGTCCCGGCCGTGACTTCGACACCCAATGCCGCTCATGGCGGCAGCCGCTCATGCTGGCAGCGGCCTCGGCATTGCGGTCGAGCACCGCGGTGACCTGCTCGGCCATGGCAAGCGTCGGCACGCGGATCATGTACTGGATCTCGGCCAGCCCCGCCGGCAAATTGTCGGCGGTCGCTTGCCCCGCCGTCAGGATCGCCTCGCTGATCGACCAGCCGCCCTGGTGAGGCAGCATGGAATCGCGCAGAGCCTTGGAGGCCATGTACATCATCATCAATGCGTCGTTGGCGCCGGGCGCGCGCGCCGCCGAATGTGCTTGCGGAATGGGTGCGGCACCCGCAGCCAGCGCCCAGCGCTCCGGTTGGTCGCAGATGAATCGATAGATCATCGCGTAGGCCGCGCCGCAATGCGTGTCCCAGCGCGCCGTGTTGCAGAGCGGCAGCATATAGAACGGATGAAAGGAGATCATGCCGGCAAGGCCGTCATAATAACCCTTGGCGGCATGGATCGGCTTGGACCCACGCACCTTTTCCGCCGGTTCGCCGGTGAAGCGCAGCGTGCCTGATATGCCGTGGCGCTGCATCGCGGCCTTGGTCGCCAGCAGCCCGCCGAGGCTCGAAATACCCAGTCCGGAATGCGGGTCGGTGTGGCCGCCGGCCTGGTTGCCAAGTCCCCGGCGCGGACGCTCGACCGTAGCGGCATCCTGGCAATTGCCCGGCACCGCGTCGTATTCGGCGTACATGCCGATGGTCGGGCCGGGGCCATTGGTCCAATGCGCGCAGAAGGCGGTCGGCATGCCGCCGGAACCTTCTTCGACGGAAAAGCCTTCGAGTTTCAGCCGCTCGACATACCAGGCGGCTGATTGATACTCCCGCCACGCGGTCTCGCCGTAATCGAAGATGGTGCGTGTCCACGCGGACAACAACGGCTGGATGCCGTCGAGACAGGCAAGGGCGGTTGCTTGCGCCGAGGTGGCCACCGGTTTCTCCATGGCATGAGAAGAAAGCAGTGAAGCGGGTCGCTAAAAAGTGATATGTTTTCCCGGTTCGTGCAAATTCGGTTCACCTGAGGCTCCTTGCGTATACCATCGACACAAGCGCTGCGTGCGCTCGACAGCTTCGCCCGCCACGGCAGCGTCTGGCGCGCCGCCGACGAGTTGCACCTGACCCGCAGCGCTGTCAGCCATCAGCTTCGCCTGCTGGAGCGCGACCTCGGCTTCGACCTGCTCGAACGCATCGGCAAGGGCGTGGCGCTGACGCCGCGCGGCCAGCGCTACGCCAGCGACGTGCGCAAGGCGTTGACCGTGCTGGGCGACGCGGTGACGCGTGATGCCGGCACCGGCGTCGGCGGCTCGTTCGCCGTCAGTTGCACGCCCGGCTTCGCCTCGCTGTTCTTGTGCACCCATATCGGCGAGTTCCGGCAGATGTATCCTGACGTGGCGCTGCGCATTCTGACGCCGCGGCGGCTCGACGATGTTAGCAACGCCGATGCCGATGCCTTCATTGCGTTTGGTGTCGGCAATTGGCCGAACCGGGCGGTCGAACCGCTCTGCGAAATCTCGTTCACGCCGCTCTGCAGCCCGACGCTGCTCAACAAGATCGGCGGTTTTTCCCGGCCGTCGGACGTGCTGCGGGCCAACCTGCTGCATCTCGATGACACCGAGGATTGGGCGCGCTGGCTGGCGCTCTCCAAGGTGGAAAACCCCGACATTGAGGGCGGCATCTTCTTTTCGGACATGAACCTCGTCTTTTCGGCGGCGATTGCCGGCCAGGGCATCGCCATGGGCGACGAACTGACCAGCCGGCGGGCGCTGAGCGAGGGCCGGCTGGTCAGGCCGTTCGACATCGCGATCAAGTCGCCGCGCTCCTATTTCCTGGTCTCCGAACATGCCAAGGCTTCGCATCCGGTTCTGGAAGCGTTCGCGGGATGGCTGCGGTCGAAACTCCAGGAGAACCGCATTCTGCCGTATTGAGGGCAGTTGGCGACATCTCGCCATAGATGAATGGAATTTGCCGATCACGCGAAAACTATTCGGTTGCGGTGAGCCGGCACCCTGCCTACGATTTCGACAAGCGTTAGGGAAAGGGCAGTATGCAGCAACCCGGCCGTGCCGCAGAGATCAAGGCAATCGGGATCGGCAAGAGCTTCGGCTCGTTCCGTGCGCTGGACAATCTGTCGCTCGATATCGGCCGTGGCGAGTTCCTGACCCTGCTCGGGCCGTCCGGTTCGGGCAAGACCACCTTCCTGATGATCCTTGCCGGCTTCGTTCAGCCGACCGAGGGCAAGCTGTTCAGCGACGGCGTCGACATCACCGACCGGCCGGCAGAGCAACGCGCCGCCGGCATGGTGTTCCAGGGCTACGCGCTGTTCCCACATATGAGCGTAGAAGCCAACATCGCCTTCCCACTCAAGGTGCGCAAGAAATCGGCCGCCGACATCAAGCGCCGTGTCGGCGAGATGATCGAGCGCGTCGGCCTCAAGGGCCACGAGAAGAAACTGCCGGCGCAGCTGTCGGGCGGCCAGCAGCAGCGCGTGGCGCTGGCGCGAGCGCTGGTGTTCGAGCCGGGCGTGCTGTTGCTCGATGAGCCGTTTTCCGCACTCGACAAGGGCCTGCGCGGCCAGATGCAAGCCGAGATGAAGCGGCTGCATCAGGAGACCGGAACCACCTTCGTCTTCGTTACCCACGACCAGAGCGAGGCGCTGGCGCTGTCGTCGCGCGTCGCCATCTTCAACCATGGCAAGCTGCTGCAGGTCGGAGCGCCCGACGAGGTCTACGACCGGCCGGACAACCGCTTCGTCGCCGAATTCCTCGGCGAGATCAACATGCTGCCCCTAAAGGGGGTCAAGCCCGCCGGCAATGGCTCGACTGGCCTGTGCGAAGACCGCGCGGTCAGCATGGGCTGCAAGGCCGAACTCGTGCGCGGCGATGCCATCCTGGCGATCCGGCCCGAATACATGTCGATATCGGGCGAGGCGGCAGATGGTGAGAATGGCATCGCCGCTACCGCCACCAACTCCACCTATCTCGGCGCGGCAACGCGGCTCGACCTGACAACGCTGCAAGGCGCCAAGGTCACGGTCTCGGTGCCGAACGAGGTGGCTGCCGCGGCCTTGAGCAAGGGCAACTCCGTCTGGCTCACCTGGCCGGCGGAAAAGGGTTTCCTCCTTCCGTATGGAGGGCAATGACGAACGGTGTGGCGAGATATCGCAGCACCGTTTTCCGGCACTATCAACAACAAAAAAGGGGAACTGACATGACACATGACACCAAGAAACAAGCCATCGAGAGCCTGTCCGCCAGGGCAGGTCGCGGCGAGATCTCGCGCCGGCAATTCACACAGTTGGCGGCACTCGTGCTGGCCGGCACGCCGATGCTGCTGCGCTCGACAGGTGCCTTTGCGCAGGCCAAGGAACTTGTGCTGGTCAACTGGGGTGGCGATGCCATCACCGCCTACGATGCCGCCTATGGCCAGGCCTTCACCAAGGACACCGGCATCACCGTCAAGATGGACGGTTCGGGTCCGACCGAAGGCGCCATCGCCGCACAGTTCAAGAGCGGCGCGCCGACCTGGGATCTCGTCGACGTAGACCCGTTCTCGGCCATCACGCTCGGCGCCCAAGGGGCTCTCGAGCCGATCGATTACAACATCGTCGACAAGAAGAAGATGCGGCCCGGCTTTGGTTGGGAATACGCCGCCTCGACCTATTTCTTCTCCTATGTCATCGCCTATGATTCCGAGAAGTACGGCAAGGACGCGCCGACCGGCATGGCCGATTTCTTCGACGTGAAGAAATTCCCCGGCAAGCGCTCGCTCTACAAATGGGGCGTGTCGAGCTGGGAAGCGGCGCTGCTCGCCGACGGTATCGCGCCTGCGTCGCTCTACCCGCTCGACCTCAAGCGCGCCCATGACAAGATCGCCGCCTTCAAGGAAAATGTCGTTGCCTATTGGGGCGGCGGCGCCGAAAGCCAGAGCGTGCTGCTCAATGGCGAGGCCTCGATGGCGATCGTCTGGTCGACCCGCGCCTCGCTGATCGAGCAGGATTCGGGCGGCAAGATCAAGTTCATCTGGGACCAGGGCCTGATCTCGCCCGGCGCGCTGGCCGTGCTCAAGGGCAACCCCGGCGGCAAGGACGCTGCGATGAAGTTCATCGCCAGTGCCCAGGACCCTGAAAAGCAGCTGGTCATGTTCGACAAGCTCGGCCAAGGTCCTGCAAACCCGGCTGCCGACGCGCTGATCCCCGCCGACAAGAAGCGCATCAATCCGGTCGATCCCGAGAACATGAAGAAGCAGATCGCGCTCGACATGGACTGGTACGCCAAGAATTACGGGCCGGCGCTCGACGAATACACCAAGATCATCTCGGCCTGATCAGGGGCGGGGTAATCGGGTCGAAATGAGATTTTATCTCTCCGACAGGATGGGCGCGGCGCTGTTGATGGCGCCGCTGCTCCTGTTTCTTGTCCTGGCCTATGCCTGGCCGTTCCTCGGCGTCGTCAAATGGAGCTTTACACTGCCGACGCCCGGCCTCGGCCAGTATGAGGCGCTGCTCACCGACGATCTCGTGCAGTCGGTGTTCATCCGCACGCTGCGCATCGCGGCGGTCGTCACTGTCGTTTCGGTGGCAGCTGCCTACGCCATCACCGTCGTCTGGGTGCGTGGAACCCCGGCACAGCGCCTGATCGCCGAGTTCTGCATTCTCGTTCCCTTCTGGATTTCCGTGCTGACCCGTGCTTTCGGCTGGGTGGCGCTGCTCTCCAATCGCGGCCTGATCAACACCTGGCTGCAGGCGATCGGCTTCATTTCCGAACCGCTGGCGCTGGTGCGCAACGAATTCGGCGTCATCGTCGGCATGACGCACTTCCTCATTCCGTTCGCCGTCTTCCCGCTGGCATCGGCCATGCGCAGTCTCGACGACCGCGTGCTCCTGGCCGCGCGCGGGCTCGGCTCCAGCCGCATGCGCACCTTCTGGACGGTGTTTGTGCCGATGACGCGCTCCGGCATCATCGGCGCGGCGATGATCGTTTTCGTCTTCTCGCTCGGCTTCTTCGTCACGCCGGCGATCCTCGGTGGCGGCCGCAGCGTCATGATCGCCGAGCTGATCTATCTCAGGATCTTCCAGAGCCCGGACTGGGGGCTGGGTGCAGCGATCAGCGTCGTGCTGGTGCTGTTCGTCGGCGCGCTGATGGCGCTTTTGTTCCGCTATGTCAGACCGAAGCAGTTGATCTGATGCCGACCTACCGCCCCGGTCCCGTCTCGCTGATCATCGCCGCCTTCGTGGCGCTGTTCCTGCTGATGCCGCTGCTTGCGGTCATCCCGGTATCGCTGACGCCGAGCCGCATGCTGGCTATGCCGTCGGGCGAACTATCGCTGCGCCACTACCGGGCGCTGGTCGAGGACCCGCGCTGGCTCCAATCGATCCTGCTCTCGATCCGCATCGGCGTCGTCAGCAGCGCCTTTTCCACCGTGCTCGCGCTGTGCTTCAGCCTTGGCGTCTGGATGTTCCAGCCGCGCTTCACCGCGGCCTTGGTCGGCTTCGTGCTGCTGCCGATGGTGGTGCCGCCGGTGGTCTCGGCGATCACGCTCTACTTCCTGCTGACCTCGATCTCGGGGTTCAGCGCGTTCTTCGGCTACGACACCTGGCTTGGCGTCGCCATGGCGCATTCGGTGATGACCGTGCCCTTCGCCACGGTGCTGATGCTGGTCTCGCTCAGCCAGCTCGACCGCCGCATCGACCTTGCCGCGCGGGGCTTAGGCGCCACTGTGTGGGAGCGCGCCACCCGCATCATCATGCCCAACATCAAGTTCGGCATCATTACCGCGGCGCTTCTCTCCTTCGTGCTGTCCTGGGAAGAAATCGGCGTCACCCTGTTCATCACCTCGGTCAACGCCATCACGCTGCCCAGGCTGATGTGGATGGGCCTGCGCGACAACATCGACCCAGCGATCGCCGCGCTCTCGGTGATCCTGATCATCATCACCGTTCTGGTGCTGGCGGTGCGCAGTTTCGTGGCCAGGCAGCGTGGGGGCTATTAGACAAACCGCACGGAGACGCTGCCGAACCTGCCCAAATCGCCAATGACTTCGTCGCCGGCCTCGACCCCAATCGGCGTCACGCAGGTACCTGTAATCACCACCTGTCCCGGTTGGAGCGCTATGCCCAGGCCCGACAGCTCGTTGACGATCCAGGTGAGCGCGATGCGAGGATCGCCCAACACGGCTGCTCCCGATCCGCTATGTTGCGGCCTTCCGGAAACGGAGGCGACCACGGGGTGCTTTGCAAGGTCCACGTCTCGCCAGTCGTCCGCCGCCTCGCCGATGACAAACAGATTGGCGCAGGCATTGTCCGCAATGAGTTGCGGCGCCCCGACGGCGCAAAAATCGTCATAGCGTGAGTCCGGAATTTCGATCGCCGGGTGCAAGGTCGCCACGGCTTTCATCACCTCGGCGATTTCATAGGGTGCCGGACGAGGCGGCAGTTCGCGTCCGAAGCGGAAAGCGAACTCGATCTCGGCCACGCGCATCTTGCTCGTCGCCAGGGAAACCGTCCCGCCGACCTCCACCGCTTTTTCGGCCAGGAGACGTCCGGCCATCGGGCCGTCGACGTTAATGTGCCTTTGTCCGGCCAGACTGGTCGCGGCAATCTTCCAGCCGAAAAGTGGGGCCACCGAGCGATCCATGACATGCGACTGGATGGCGTAACCTTCGAGCCGTGTTTGTGGGCGCAACGCCTCAGGTATGGCGTCGAGACGGGTGCCCTTGTCCCAGTGGCCTACCAACAACCGAGACGCAGCCCTGGTCTTTTCTGCATCGAGCATCATCAGCTTCCGAAATGGCTTCGTGGATCAAAAACGGCAAGGAACATTGCGTCATGCGACCCTGTAGAGCGAGAATATGTGACCAGGAATCGAGTGTCTATGCTCCCGGCGCGGTGCCCGCGGACGATGGTGTTGGTAAAGTCGCCTTTCGAGATCATCGGCATCATTACGATGACGAATCGCCATCGCCTCCGCGCGTCGAATGGCTATATCTGTCAGAACACGCAGAACGCGGACAGGCTTCCGAAAAGCAATAGTCGGCAGCGCAGGAACCGGAGGAAAAGACGATGACCGCGCCAGGCGATTTACAGCAGGCACTGTTTCTCAGGCTGAAAAGCGATGCATCGCTGTCGGCCTTGCTGGGCGGCGCCGGACTGCTCGAACGGCCAACCGATAATGCCGCTTTTCCGTACGTGACCTGGGGCCATACCTCCGCTTTCGACTGGGATACGGGCACCGAGAACACCGACGATCAGTTGATTACGCTGCATGTCTGGTCGAAAGCCCATGGCGACGCGGAAACGCTTGCCATCATGGCCGCCATCCAGGCGCGCCTTGCCGACGCAGCATTGGTGATTGGCCCTCGCGGCCAGACACGACTGTCGCTGGAATTTGCCGAAGCCCGCCATGACGAGGATCTGCTCGTGCATCACGGGCTGCTGCGTTTTCGCGCGATAACGCAGGAAAATGCCTGATGCGCTTTCAATATGGTCAAAACCGAGTCTAGACTGGACTTTCGCGGGATTTCACCTGTTCGAGGCGGTGAAATTCCAGGTTGATTGTCTCGCGTTGCAGGGGTGTGGCGAGCATGTTTTCAGCGACGTTCACCGTTCATTTCACGTTCAGCACCGATGCGTTACAACGCCGGTCATGAAAACGCTTCGCTCCCACTTCCGAACCGCGACACTGGCGCTTTGTGCTGCCGGACTGTTCGCGTCGCAGGCGATAGCGATACCGGTCATCGCGCCGCCCGACCTGGCCAGTCCGATCGTACTGGCGGCGTCCGATTGCTACGCCATCGGCCAACAGGTGGCCGAACAGAATGGCGGAACGCTGGCCAAGGCCTCGCAGTCGACGCGCGGCGGCCAGCCGGTCTGTGTCATCGTCGTGCTCGTTCCGGGCAAGGACGGACAACGTCCGCGCCGTTCCGAAATCGTCGTTCCGCTGAACTGATCTAATCAACCTTAGGCTACGTTTCCCAGGCCGCCGGAATCGGCCTATATCTGCCCCAGTCTTCAATCTGACAAAGCTCTTCAACAGGTAAAGCTCTTCAACAGGTATCGAACTCCGCATGCGTGTACTCGTCGTCGAAGATGACAAGGATCTCAATCGGCAGATATCGGATGCGCTGGTCGATGCCGGCTATGTCGTCGACCGCGCCTTCGACGGCGAGGAAGGCCATTTCCTTGGCGACACCGAGCCCTACGACGCCGTCGTGCTCGATATCGGCCTGCCGCAGATGGACGGCATCAGCGTGGTCGAGCGTTGGCGACGCGGCGGCCGCAAGATGCCGGTGCTGATCCTGACGGCGCGCGACCGCTGGAGCGACAAGGTCTCCGGCATCGATGCCGGCGCCGATGACTACGTCACCAAGCCGTTCCACATCGAGGAGGTGCTGGCGAGGCTGCGGGCCCTGATCCGGCGGGCTGCCGGCCATGCGTCGTCCGAACTGACCTGCGGGCCGCTGCGTCTCGACACCAAGGCCTCCAAGGCCGATGTCGACGGCGTGCCGCTGAAACTGACGTCGCACGAGTTCCGCCTGCTTGCCTATCTGATGCACCATATGGGCGAGGTCGTCTCGCGGACCGAACTGGTCGAGCACCTCTACGATCAGGATTTCGACCGCGATTCCAACACCATCGAGGTGTTTGTCGGGCGGCTGCGCAAGAAGATGGGCATCGACATGATCGAAACCGTGCGCGGCATGGGCTACCGCATGCGTGAGCCGGAGGCGTAACTCGGAACCGCTCAAACCAACCGCAAGGACGCCGCTTTCGCTGCGTTTGTGGCCGCGTTCGCTGACGTTCCGCGTCATCGCCTTTTCCACGGTCTGGGCGATCGTGACGCTCGTCGTCATCTTCACCTTGATAACCACGCTCTACCGCCAAGCCAGCGAACGCGGCTTCGACAGCCTGCTTTCGGCGCATCTGTTCAACCTGATCGGTTCGATCGGCATCTCCGACAGCGGGGCGCTGACTGGCGCGCCAGACCTCGGCGACCTTCGGTTCTCGGAGCCGAATTCGGGCTGGTACTGGTCGGTGGAGCCCGCTTCGGAAGGTGTGCATGGTGATCTTCATTCGTCTTCGATGTTGAAAAACATCCCGTCGCCGAGCGTTGCCGAGGTGCCGTTCAATGCCAGCTTTCAGCGCAGCTACGCAGCCGAAGGCATCGACGGCGAGCAACTCGAAGTTTTCGAGAGCGAATTCGTTCTCGACGCCAAGAACCGGGCCGCGCGTTTCCGCGTCATGGGCAACCAGAGCGAACTCGAACAGGAAATCGCTACCTTTCAGCGCCGCCTGCTGACCTATCTCAGCCTGTTCGGCGTCGGCATGATCGCCATCAACGCGATCGCCATCCTGCTCGGCCTGCAGCCGCTGCGCCGGGTCAGGAACGCGCTAGCCATGGTGCGCGAAGGCACCGCCCAGAGGCTCGACGGCCGCTTCCCGGCCGAGATCGAACCGCTTGCCAACGAAACCAATGCCTTGATCGAAAACAACAGGCGCATCGTCGAGCGGTCGCGAACACAGGTCGGCAATCTCGCCCATTCGCTGAAGACGCCGCTGGCGGTACTGCTCAACGAGGGCCGCGCGCTCGGCGGTGCCAAGGGGCAGCTGATCGCCGAACAGGCCGCTTCCATGCAGAAGCAGGTTGAACACTATCTCCAGCGCGCCCGCGTCGCGGCACAACGCGACAGCGTCGTCTACCGCACGCCGGTGACGCCGCTGGTGCAGCGCATGGTGCGGGTTATGCAGAAGCTCAATCCGCGGACAAATCTGTCGCTGTCGCTGCCGGCGGCCGAGATCGTCTTCGCCGGCGAGCGCGAGGACCTTGAGGAGTTGCTGGGCAATCTCCTTGAAAACGCGATGAAATGGGCAAAGAGCGCGGTGCAGGTTTCGGTCGTGCCCTTGACCGGCAAGGACGANGCATAGAGGATGACGGTCCAGGCATTCCCGAGGACAAGGCGCGCGACGCGCTGAAGCGGGGACGGCGTCTGGACGAGACAAAGCCCGGAACAGGCCTGGGGCTGGCCATTGTCGCAGACCTCGTCAACGAGTATGGAGGCGTTCTGGCGCTCGAGCGGTCCGGTATGGGCGGATTGAAGGCGGTGGTGCGATTGCGGAGCCTTCAGTGATGTTCACTAGGGCCAATCGACATAGAGGGACGGGAGATGTTATTGGCGGCATTTCGATTGGTCCTGCAGCGGCCAGCGGCCAAATTTCCGACAAATATCAATACTATGGCCACGCCAACTTCTCCGATGACGCGGCCCCCGGCGCGTCCATGGCAGGCTCCCACTCAAGAAAATCGGTTGTTGGCATGAAGATTCGCGTCGCTCTCGTTTCCGCATTGCTGGCTGTTTCCGGCTGCACCACCTTGAGCGGCAAGGGTCCAACCGTGGCAGTGACACCGGCCTCGACACCTCCTTCCAGCGGCAAGGTGACCACGACGATCATTTCGGCGATGGGCGGCGGCCTCATCAGCGGGGCGATCGGCAACGGCCTCAGCGAGACCGAGAAGCGCAGCGCGCTTGAGGCTGAATACAAGGCGCTAGAATATACGACCAGTGGCCAGAAGGTGACGTGGAAGGGCGCTCAGGCTTCGCGCTACGGCGAGGTGGTTCCGGCCCAGCCGTACCGCGTCGGTTCGCAGGACTGCCGCCAGTACACGCAGACGGTGTTTTCCGCCGGTGCCGGGGTCACGGCGCGTGGAACCGCTTGCCGCAACGCCGATGGCAGCTGGACGCCGCTGACCTGACGACCGTCTGCCGACGATTGGCGGCTGGCGTCGTCAAAGCGTCGCAGCATGCATCTGTTGGCACGGCAGAGCTCTGCCGGTATTGGAAGAACCATGCTGTTCTGGGTCATAGCCGCCATTCTCACGCTGGGTGCAAGCCTGGCGGTGCTGCTGCCGCTGGCCGCCAGCGCCAAGGGCGCGTCGTCGAGCGGCGAACATGATCTCGAAGTCTATCGGGACCAATTGTCCGAGCTTGACCGCGACGCCGCGCGTGGCTTGATCCAGCCGGCCGAAGCCGCCGAGGCCCGCGCCGAGATCGCTCGCCGCATCCTTCGCCTTGACAATGCGGGTGCCGTCGGCGGCGCAAACCCTGGCCGAGCGCCGGTCACGGCAAGGCTGGTGGCAACCGTAGCCGTGCTGGCGGTGCCGCTGGTCAGTTGGGGGCTCTATGTCAAGCTTGGCTCTCCTGACCTGCCGTCGCAACCGCTCAGCGAGCGGTTGGCCAAGAATCCTGCCGACAGTTCGGTCGACGAGCTGGTGGCGCGGGCCGAAGCCCATCTGGCCGCCAATCCCACTGACGGCAGGGGCTGGGACGTGCTGGCACCGGTCTATCTGCGCATGCAGCGCTTTTCCGACGCGGCAGGAGCCTATCGCAACGCCATTCGGCTCGATGGCGACAGCGCCGTTCGCCAGGCCGGTCTCGGCGAGGCGATCGCCAGCGCGGCAGGCGGCATTGTCTCGGCCGATGCCCAGGATGCTTTCGAAGCAGCCCTGAAGCTCGATCCGGCCAATGCGAAGGCCAGCTTCTACCTGGCCATGGCATTGGCGCAGGAGGGTCGCGCCAAGGAAGCGACCACGGCATGGCAGGCGATGCTGGACAGATTGCCGCCGGATTCGCCATGGCGCGGTGCCGTCGAGCAGGCGCTCGCCAAATCCGGAAGCTCCGACGTCGCTTCCGGCGGCGCCACCAACGGTCCCGATGCCGGCGATGTCGACGCCGCATCCTCGATGTCGCCGCAGGACCGGGAGACCATGATCAATACGATGGTTGCCGGCCTCGACGACAAACTGCGGCAAAATCCGCGCGATCCGGAAGGATGGATGCGGCTCGTTCGTTCCTATGTCGTGCTCGGCAAGGCCGATCAGGCGCGTGAGGCGCTCGGTCGCGCCATTGCCGTCTTTGGAGCCGACAGCGACCAGGCGAAGAAATTCACTGCCTTTGCCGCTTCGCTTGGGCTTGCGGCGACGGAGTAGAACAAGACATGACGCGCAAGCAGAAACGATTGTCGGTGATCGCGGGCGGGCTGGTCTTCCTGGCTGCCGCGACCGGGCTGACTTTTTACGCGCTTGGCCAGAAGGCCTCCTATTTCTACATGCCGGCCGATCTCACCACCGCCAGCGTCCAGCCTGGCCAGCGCATCCGGTTGGGTGGATTGGTCGAAAAAGGCACGATCCAGCGCGGGCAGGGGGCCACGGTCGGCTTTTCGGTGACCGACACGCACAAATCGGTCAAGGTCACCTACACCGGCATCCTGCCCGACCTTTTCCGCGAAGAGCAGGGCGTCATCACCGAGGGTACTTTCGGCCCGGACGGGGTTTTTGTTGCCGATAGCGTGCTGGCCAAGCATGATGAGCGCTACATGCCCAAGGAGGTTGCGGACGGCCTCAAGGCCAAGGGCGTCTGGCAGGAGAACAAGAGTGAATAGCTCCGGCAGGAGAGCGACAATGGATCACGGGCATGGTTGAAACGGGACATTTCGCCCTCGTCCTGGCGTTTGCGCTTTCGCTGGTGCAGACGGTGGTGCCGCTGTTTGGCGCGCGCCTGAACAACCAGCGCCTCATGGCCGTCGGCGGTCCGGTCGCAGTGACCGGCTTTGCCTTGACGGCGCTGTCCTTCGCAGCGTTGGCGAGTGCCTATGCAAGCTCCGATTTCTCGGTGGCGAGCGTGTGGGAAAACTCGCATTCCTTGCAGCCGTTGATCTACAAGATCACCGGAACTTGGGGCAATCATGAAGGCTCGATGCTGCTTTGGGTGTTGATCCTGACCTTCTTCGGCGCGCTCGTCGCCGCTTTCGGCTCCAACCTGCCGGCGACGCTGCGCGCCAATGTGCTTGCGGTGCAAGGCGCCATCGGCGCCGCCTTCTTCCTGTTCATCCTGGCGACGTCCAATCCGTTCATCCGGCTCAATCCGGCGCCGATCGAAGGCCGCGATCTCAACCCGATCCTGCAGGATCTCGGCCTCGCCATTCACCCGCCTTTTCTCTATCTCGGCTATGTCGGCTTCTCGATCTGTTTTTCCTTCTCGGTTGCCGCTCTCATCGAAGGCCGCATCGACGCGTCCTGGGCACGCTGGGTGCGGCCGTGGACGCTGGTCGCCTGGATGTTCCTGACCGGCGGCATCGCCATGGGATCGTACTGGGCCTACTACGAGCTCGGTTGGGGCGGTTTCTGGTTCTGGGATCCGGTCGAGAACGCCTCCTTCATGCCGTGGCTGGCGGGGACCGCGCTGCTCCATTCGGCCATCGTCATGGAAAAGCGCTCGGCGCTGAAGATCTGGACGCTGCTGCTCGCCATCCTGACCTTTTCGCTGTCGCTGCTCGGCACCTTCCTCGTGCGTTCAGGCGTGCTGACCTCGGTGCACGCCTTTGCCACCGATCCGACGCGCGGCGTGTTTATCCTGTGCATACTGACGCTGTTTATCGGCGGCTCGCTGGCGCTGTTTGCGCTGCGCGCTTCCCGGCTGACGACCGGCGGCCTGTTCCAACCGATTTCCCGAGAAGGGGCGCTGGTCCTCAACAATCTGTTCCTGACGACGGCGACGGCGACCGTCCTCGTCGGCACACTCTATCCGCTCGCCGTCGAAGCCTTTTCAGCCGACAAGATCTCGGTCGGCGCGCCGTTCTTCAATCTCACCTTCGGACCGCTGATGGTGCCGCTGCTGCTCGTGGTTCCGTTCGGGCCGTTGCTGGCCTGGAAGCGCGGCGATGTCTTCGCCGTCGCGCAGCGCCTTATGGCGGCCTTTGCAGCGGCGCTGCTGGCGACGCTGGTCACCGCTTTGTTCATCGACGGCGCCTCGGTGTTCGCAGCCCTGGGCGTTGGCCTTGCCGTCTGGCTGATCCTTGGCGCGCTCACCGACCTCGCCGTCAAATCGGGGGTCGGCAATGTCGCAGCGGGGATCATGGTCAGGCGCTTGCTCGGCCTGCCGCGCTCGGTCTTCGGCACCGCCTTCGCTCACCTTGGCCTCGGTCTGACCACGCTCGGCATCGTCGGCACACTTTGCTTCGGCACCGAGAAGATTCTGTCGATGCATGCCGGTGAGACCGTCGAACTGTCCGGCCATACGCTGCGTTTCGTCGGGCTTCATCCGGCCCAGGGACCGAATTACAGCGAGGATCTCGGCCGCTTCGAACTGATCGGCGTCAGCGGCAGCCCTGTTGGCGAAATCAGCTCCGCCAAACGGTTTTATCCGGTGCGGCAGATGACGACGACGGAATCGGGCATCAGGACGATTGGTTTCTCGCAGCTCTACATCTCGCTCGGCGACGAGGGCAATGACGGTTCCGTCGTCGTCCGTCTGTGGTGGAAACCGCTGGTGACGTTGATCTGGGGCGGCGGCCTGATGATGATGGCGGGCGCGGCGATGTCACTGATGGACCGGCGCCTGCGCGTCGGCGCGCCGTCGCGGCGGCGCAAGCAGGCGAGCGCGGTGCCATCCGCGACCCTGCCATGAACGCGCGGCTTTCGCTGACCTCCATTGTCCTGCTGCTGGCGCTGTCCTTTGCCGGCACGGCCCTGGCGGTGAAGCCTGACGAGGTGCTGCCTGATCCGACGCTGGAGGCGCGGGCGCGGGCGCTCTCGGAAGGCTTGCGCTGCATGGTCTGCCAGAACCAGTCGATCGACGAATCCGATGCCGACCTTGCCCGCGACCTGCGCGTCCTTGTGCGTCAGCGCCTCGTCGCCGGCGACACCGACCAGCAGGTGATGGATTACGTCGTGTCGCGTTACGGCGAGTTCGTGCTGCTGAAGCCGCGTTTCGACCTGCGCAATGCGTTGCTTTGGGGCACGCCCGTCCTGCTGTTGCTGGTGGGAGGCGGTTTCATCGTGCTGACCGCGCGGTCGCGCCGCGTGCTGGCGACCAATGCGTTGACCACTGAGGAACAGGCGGCGCTGGACAAGATACTAGGCAATTAGCTCGGCCATTCCTCCGAGGGCCAGTCCCGCGACGTGTGAATGACGCGCAGGATAGCGACGCTCTGACGGCTAGCGATCGGGCGCAACTCATAGGCAATGATGTAGGGCAGGCGGTCGATGAGCTTCTCATATGTGCCTGTCACTCGGCCTGGGCGGCCCGTCGCCATCTCACCAAGGCCCTGGCCCATTTCACGAATACGATCCGCCAGGCGTCGGGCGGCAGCAGGATTGTCCTGAGCGATAAAGGCAACTTGCTGCTTAAAATCGTCCAGCGCTTCTCGCGACCAGGCGACGAACCGCTTCACGCCTTGCCCAAGCGCCTGGCTTCCGCCGATTCGATGACTGCGTCGATTTCCGCCATCGCATCGTCGTGAGGCACGACACGGCCAGCCGCCGCATCTTCCATGCCGCGTTTGATGCCTTCAATGATATCGAGTTCGCGATCGACGTAGGCCGAGACCGCCTCGGCGGCGAGGAACGATTTGCTACGCCGGGTGTCGGTGGCGATCCGCTCCAGCTTCAGCTTGGTTTCGGGAGAGACCCGGATGGTCATGGTGGTGCTTGCTGTCATTTATGAAAGCCTTGTGCTGAGTTGTGTACAAGATAGCACATTGGACATCGCAGCCAAGGGGATTGTACGTCCCCTGACTCCCAAACATTACCAAAGTTTCATGTGTCGGAAATGGCGCTGTAATGTGTGCCGCTCTAATTCTCCTTTCCTGAGGATGCCGACCAAGCAGCGTCCGTTGAAAGAGGATAAGAAATCCATGAATATTGCCCCCAATTCATATTCCGTCACCCGCAAGCGTCTCATGGCTGCCGTCGCATCTGTCGCGGTGGCCGGTGCGATCGGCGTTGGCGCGCTGACCAGCGGAACCAGCCCTGTTCTGGCCGATGCCGTGCGCGTCGAGGCGCCGCAGGTGCCGGGCTTCGCCGATGTCGTCGAGCGCGTTTCTCCCGCCGTTGTCAGCGTCAAGGTCAAGGCCAAGATCAGCCCGGCCGCCGATGATGGCTCCGACCCGTCCGACGACCAGGATGGCATGAACAACCTGCCCAACAATCCACAGCTGCGCCGCTTCTTCAAGGAATTCCGTGGCTTTGGTGACCAGGACGGCCAGGGTGGCGGCAACAGGCGCTTCAGCCACCGCGACCGCAACAACGACCAGCCGCGGCCGGTTGCTCAAGGGTCCGGCTTCTTCATCTCGGATGACGGCTATCTCGTCACCAACAACCACGTCGTTTCGGAAGGCTCGGCCTTCACCGTGGTGATGCATGACGGCAAGGAGCTCGACGCCAAGCTGATCGGCACCGACCCGCGCACCGATCTCGCCGTGCTTAAGGTCGACGGCGTCGGCAAGTTTACCTATGTCGACTTCGCCGATGACTCCAAGGTTCGCGTCGGCGACTGGGTGGTGGCCGTCGGCAATCCGTTCGGCCTTGGTGGAACCGTCACCGCCGGCATCGTCTCCGCCCGCGGCCGTGACATCGGCGCTGGCCCTTATGACGACTTCATCCAGATCGACGCATCGGTCAACCGCGGCAATTCTGGCGGTCCGACCTTCAACCTCAACGGCCAGGTCGTCGGCATCAACACCGCGATCTTCTCGCCGTCAGGCGGCAGCGTCGGCATCGCCTTCGACATTCCCGCTTCGACCGCCAAGCAGGTCGTTCAGGACCTGATGAAGAGCGGTTCCGTGCAGCGCGGCTGGCTCGGTGTGGAAATCCAGCCGGTCACCTCCGACATCGCTGAGTCGCTTGGTCTGAAGTCCAACAACGGCGCACTGGTTTCCAGTGCCCAGGACGATGGTCCCGGCAAGAAGGCGGGCATCACGGCCGGTGACGTGATCACCCAGGTCGACGGCAAGGATGTCGCTTCGCCGAAGGAACTGGCCCGGCTGATCGGCGCCTATTCGCCTGGCAAGTCGGTCGACGTCACCGTGTGGCGCGACGGCAAGAGCCAGACGGTCAAGGTCGATCTCGGCAAACTGCCCTCGAACGACAAGCAGGCCTCTGTCGACCAGCAGCAGCCCGCCGCCCCGGCCAAGCCCGACACGCTGGCCGATCTCGGCCTGACCGTTACCAAGTCTGAAAACGGCAAGGGACTGGTGGTGACCGATGTCGATCCCGACAGCGATGCCGCCGATCGCGGTATCCAGCCGGGCGACGTCATCACATCGGTCAATTCGACCGAAGTGAACGGCACCGACGACGTCACCAAGGCGATGACCGATGCAGTCAACTCCGGCCGCAAGGCAGTGCTGATGCAGATCACCCGCGACGACACCAATCGTTTCGTCGCGCTGCCCGTCGCCAAGGGCTGAGGTCGGTCCCGGAGCGTTCTCTCGGCCTTTCCAGGTGGGTGAGGGCGTTCCGGCGGCAGGTTGGACTTTTCCAGTGCGGCAGTTTCAACACCCCGAGCCGCCGTACGGGAAAGCATGGAGGAGCGCGCGTTAGTCAGTCATCGCGCCTTCCCCCGGCGGCAGCGGGCTTCCCATCGTCCGCTGCCGCACACTTTCTAAAGCGCTTCCGCGATCCGATGCAAACGACATCGGCGGCGAGCAGCTTTATCGCGCACGGCTTCGGGCAATCTTGATGGCGGTGCGCTTTGGCAAAGGCCACAATGCAGATGTCTGCCACTCAACCTTCCGGCGAAATCGCGTATAACAGCCCTATGAAGATTCTCGTCATAGAAGACGATCGCGAGGCTGCGGATTACTTGCAGAAAGCCTTTGCCGAGGCGGGTCACACCGCTCATGTCGCCGGTGACGGCGAAACCGGCTTTGCGCTCGCCGACGCCGGCGACTACGACGTGATGGTGATCGACCGGATGATGCCGCGTCGCGACGGCCTGTCGGTCATTGCCGGTCTCCGGTCCAGGGGCAACACGACGCCGGTGCTGATCCTGTCGGCGCTCGGCGAGGTCGATGATAGGGTCACGGGGCTGCGCGCCGGCGGCGACGACTACCTGACGAAACCCTATGCCTTCTCCGAGCTTCTCGCCCGCGTCGAGGTGCTGAACCGGCGCGCCAGTGCCAAGGAAGCCGAAACCGTCTACCGCGTCGGCGATCTCGAACTCGACAGGCTGTCGCATTCGGTCCGCCGTGCGTCACGCGAGATAACGCTGCAGCCGCGTGAATTCCGCTTGCTCGAATATCTGATGCGGCATGCCGGCCAGGTGGTGACGCGCACCATGCTGCTGGAAAATGTCTGGGACTACCATTTCGATCCGCAGACCAATGTCATCGACGTCCATGTCTCCCGGCTGCGCGGCAAGATCGAGAAGGGCTTCGACAAGCCCATCCTGCATACGGTTCGCGGCGCCGGCTATATGCTGAAGAGCGGCTAGCTGCGGCATGGCTCTTTCCGTGCCAGCCATCATGAAGACGACGGCAGCCCGGCTTTCGGCGCTCTACTTCCTGCTCTTCGCGCTGTGCGCGGTGGCGCTCGTCTTCTACATGACGTCGCTGTCGGCGCGAATGCTGACCGCGCAGACGCAGGAGACCATCAATGACGAAGTGCTCGGCCTTGCCCGCGCCTACCAGCGCGGTGGCCTGCCGATCCTGGTGCGCGTGGTGGAACAGCGCTCGCGCCAGCCCGGCGCCAACCTTTACCTGATCGCCGACGCCAACGGCCAAATCCTGACCGGCAATGTGCAGAGCCTGGAGCCGGGCGTTCTCGAGAACGAAGGCTGGACCAGCAGTCCGTTCTCTTATCAGCGCTTTGGCGAGGGAGAGCTCGAGCGCCTGCGCAACCTTCCCGCCGAGCAGGGTACCACCACCCAATCCGAGCAGAACGATGCGCAGGCGCAGGGCGAAAAGGGCCACAACGCCATTGCGCTGGTGCTGCGGCTGCCGAACCAGATGATCATGCTGGTCGGCCGCGACCTTGGCGAGCCGGAGCGGTTTCGTGCGGTCATCCGCCGTGCGCTGATGCTGGCGCTCGGCATGATGGGGCTGGGCGGATTGCTGATCTGGTTTTTTGTCGGCCGCGCCGCGCTGAAGCGCATCGACAGCGTGTCGGAAGCCAGCCGCCGCATTATGGGCGGCGATCTGTCGGGCAGGCTGCCGGTGACGGGGGTTGGCGATGAGTTCGACCGGCTCTCCGAAAATCTCAATGCCATGCTGGCCAGGATCGCCGCGCTGAATGAAGGCTTGAAGCAGGTTTCCGACAACATCGCGCATGATCTGAAGACGCCGCTGACCCGGCTGCGCAACCGGGCCGAAGCGACGCTTTCGGGCAAGCAAAAGCCTACCGACTACCGGCAGGCGCTGGAAGGCACCATTGCCGAGTCAGACCAGTTGATAAAAACCTTCAACGCCATCCTGATGATCTCCCGGCTGGAGGCTGGCTACTCCTCGGAGAACACCAACCGCGTCGATCTGGCGGAGGCCGTGCGCGATGTCGTCGAACTCTACGAGCCGGTGGCGGAAGAGGCAGGCGTGTCACTGGAAGCAGACGCGCGCGAGGCGGTGTCCGTCAACGGCAACCGCGAACTGATCGGCCAGGCGCTGTCGAACATCGTCGACAACGCCATCAAATATTCCACCGGCGCCAATGCCCAGCCGGCGGTGCGCGTCACGCTCGAGCGAGCCGGTGCGGACGTTCGCCTGTCCGTTGCCGACAATGGACACGGCATTCCCGACGATGGCGACCGCGCCCGCGCCACGGAACGTTTCGTGCGGCTGGAGAAGAGCCGTTCGCAGCCGGGTTCCGGTCTTGGCCTCAGCCTCGCCAAGGCGGTCATGACGTTCCACAATGGCCGGCTTGAACTCTTGCCTGGCAATCCTGGACTATCCGTGGTCATGAGTTTCCCGGCTCGGGAGGATCACTGATGAGCACTGCAGCGAAGCGGGTGGAGACTGGATGGCTGCTGAAGCCGGCTGCCAAGCTTGCTCCGCTCGACAAGGACCGTGCGCGGTTGGAACTGGCCGAGATCGCTTCCGCCGCGCGCGAAGAAGGACTGACGCGGCTGGCCAAGTTCCTGGCAGGCAAAGGGGAGGGCCAGGATTTCCTTGCCGCCGTCTTCGATCTGTCGCCGTTCCTGCGTGATACCGCACGTCGCCGGCCGCAAATCCTGGACGGGCTGTTCGAGCAGACGATCGAGGCTCGGCTGGAGGCGATCGGCGCCGCCATCGACCAGGTGCATCTAACCGAAGCAGTCTCGGAATCCGGCCTGATGATGGAGCTGCGCCAGTGGAAGGCGGAGGCGCATTTCCTGATCGCGCTGGCCGATCTTGCCGGCGAGGCCGAAACGGCGCTGACGGTCCGGCGATTGAGCGATCTTGCAGACGCCTGCACCCGTGCGGCCGTCGACTTCCTGCTGCGTGACGCGCATGGCCAGGGCAAACTCAAACTGCCGGATGTCGGCAATCCGTCGAAACAGTCGGGCTGGATCCTGCTCGGCATGGGCAAGCTCGGCGCGCATGAGCTGAATTTTTCCTCCGACATCGATCTGGTGGTTTTCTTCGATCCGGAAGCGCCCGCCGTCGTCGATCCGCTCGACGCCACCGAGTTGTTTTCGAGGCTGACGCGCCGCCTGGTGCGCATCCTGCAGGACCGCACCGAACACGGTTATGTCTTCCGCACCGATCTGAGACTGCGCCCAGACCCCGGTTCGACACCGCTGGCGATCCCGGTCGAGGCGGCATTGCGCTACTATGAGGCACGCGGCCAGAACTGGGAGCGCGCCGCGATGATCAAGGCACGCCCGGTGGCAGGCGATCTGGCCGCGGGTGCGGCCTTCCTCAAGGAGTTGCAGCCCTATATCTGGCGCAAATACATGGACTACGCGGCGATTGCCGACGTCCATTCGATCAAGCGCCAGATCCACGCCCACAAGGGCCATGGCGAGATTGCGGTCAAAGGCCACAACGTCAAGCTTGGCCGCGGCGGCATTCGAGAGATCGAGTTCTTCGTCCAGACCCAGCAGCTCATCGCCGGCGGACGCTTCCCTGAACTGCGTGGCCGCGAGACCGTGCCGATGCTCGGTGAGCTTGCGACCCGCGGCTGGATCACCACCGAGGCGCGCGATGCGCTTGCCCGCCAGTACTGGTTCCTGCGCCGCGTCGAACATGCCGTGCAGATGGTTGCCGACGAGCAGACGCACACACTGCCGGAAGATGATGAAGGCCTGGAGCGCATCGCCCGCATGCTCGCCTTTGCCGACGCTTCTGCCTTTTCCCAAGCGTTCCGTGCCTCGCTGCAGCAGGTCGAACGCCACTACGCGGCACTGTTCGAAACAGCACCCGAACTATCGACCGGCATCGGCAACCTGGTCTTCACCGGCGATGTCGACGATCCCGATACGCTGCAGACCTTGCACGGGCTCGGCTTTCAGCGGCCAAGCGACATCTGCCGCGTCATCCGTGGCTGGCATTTCGGCCGCTATCGCCTCACCCAGTCGGCGGAGGCACGCGAGCGGCTGACGGAACTGACGCCGGCGCTGCTGCGCGCCTTCGGCCAGACGCGCCGGGCCGACGAAGCTCTGATGCGCTTCGACGAGTTTCTCGCCGGCCTGCCGGCTGGCATCCAGCTGTTCTCCCTGCTGCAGTCCAATCCTGCCCTGCTGAAGCTTCTGGCGACGATCATGGGGGCCGCCCCCCGGCTGGCGGCGATCATCACCCGCAGGCCGCATGTCTTCGATGGTTTGCTCGACCCGGCCTTGCTCACCGAACTACCGGACCGCGCCTATCTGTCGGCGCGACTTTCCGCCTTCGTCGAGGGCGACCGACTTTACGAGGATGTGCTCGACCGGCTGCGCATTTTTGCCTCCGAGCAGAAATTCCTGATTGGTGTCCGGCTGCTCGCCGGCTCGATCGATCCGGCGCGGGCCGGCCGCGCCTTTTCCGATCTGGCGGATCTCACCATCGAGGCTGCGTTGAAGGCGGTGACGGCCGAATTCGCGGCACGCCACGGCACCATTGCCGGCGGCGTGGTTTCGCTGCTCGGCATGGGCAAGCTCGGCAGCCGCGAGTTGACTGCCGGATCGGATGTCGACCTGATCCTGCTCTACGACCACGCGCCGGATGCCGAAGAGTCCAACGGTGACAAGCCGCTGGCGCCTTCGCATTACTACACCCGCATGACGCAAAGGCTGATCGCGGCGGTGTCGGCGCCGACGGCGGAGGGCGTGCTCTACGAACTCGACCTGCGCCTGCGGCCGTCCGGCAACAAGGGGCCGGTGGCCACCCATATCGATGCCTTCAAGAAATACCAGCGCCAGGAGGCCTGGACCTGGGAGCACATGGCGCTGGCCCGCGCCCGCGCCATTGCCGGCGACGCCAGCCTGTGCGGCGAGGTTGAAGCGGAAGTGGCGACGGTGCTTGGACAGCCGCGCGACGCCGCCAAGGTGATGGCCGAGGCTGCGGACATGCGGGCCATGATCGAGAAGGAAAAGCCGCCGCGCGATCTCTGGGACATCAAGCTTATTCCCGGAGGATTGATCGATCTGGAATTCATCGCCCAGGTGGCCGTCATCACCGGGCAGGTCGAGACCGGGCGCCGCGCCACCGGCACCGCCGAGATCCTGTCGCGCCTTGCATCGGGCTTCGCCGATGCCGGGATAAGGCAGGAGCTTGGCGATGCCTACGCGCTCTATCTTGCACTGACCCAGATGACGCGGCTGTGCCTCACCGGAGCCTTCGAGCGCGACGACGTTCCGCCGGGGCTTTCGGATCTGCTTCTGGCGGTGACCGACTTGCCGGATTTCGGTGTGCTGGAAGCACACCTCAAGGAGACGTCGCAGAAGGTCAGGAAGGACTTTGATCTTTTGTTTCGTTCGGGATCACCGTGAAGCGATCGCCCCTTGGAATTGAAGACGTTTCGTGTTTTCCAGTCTCATGCAGCTACTCTGTTCGCCGAATCTGCCGGAGCGCGCGGCGTGCGTGAGCCTGCAAAATTCTCTCCCGCAGATAGGCGTAGAAGCGCGGCGGCAGCATACATAGTCGAATCGGGACGGTTTGCTTCCCGCGATGGGCCTGAGATCGGGACCCGGCCAGAGGAAGTCATTGGTTTCGGTCACGACGATCCATGACGGCGTGTCATCGAGGCCGAGATGGGCTTTGAGTGGCGCAGGTATTTCTACTGCATCGGCAGGATCAGCCGGTGGCGAGTGTGTGACCGGAACGACCGTTATGACTTCACGGCCCTCCACGACCCGGCGCGCGGCGACAATGGCGCATGGTCGGTTTTTGCGACCTTCTTCGGCACCCTTTCGTGTTCTCTCACCCAGAGGTAAGAATAGGAAATCACCAGACCCGGGATAGGTTTGGGCAGGCTCACGGTGTCCAGTCTTTGAGCATCGCATCGAGCCCGGCATATTCGCTCGGTACGGCGCTTTCGGCGATGGCGTTCAGCGTCTCATCATCCAGTTCTTCCGCGTTACGGGCGACTCGTCCCTTGACCAACACCTCGAACATCGCCGCCGACAGGAGTACCGTGTGGGTCCGGCCATTCTTTGTGATTGCGACCGGCGCACGCTGGGCAGCGTCCTGAAAACGCCCGACATTCTGCTGGAATTCTGTTGAAGTCACTCGCATGACAAAGTCTACCTTTCTTATCTAAGGTGGATAAAATAGATAACTTTGTCAAAGCGTTTCACCTCGCGTCCATGAGGTGGGATCAGGCCTGGGATGGTGATAAAATATTCACGCTGCAACCTTGATCGCCGGCACGGCCCTCTTCACCGGAATGCGCACCGACACGATCGTGCCGACACCTTCGCTCGACCGGATCTTCAGCGCGCCGCCCTGAAGCTCGGCCAGCGAACGTGAGATGGCAAGGCCAAGGCCAGACCCGGCATGGCTCTTGGAGAACTGGTTCTGCACCTGCTCGAAGGGCCGTCCTAGCTTGCCGAGCGCCTCCTTGGGAATGCCGCAGCCATTGTCCTCGATCGTCAGCACCAGCGCGCCGGATGTGTTGCGGGCCCTGACCGATATGTGGCCGCCCTGGCCGGTGAATTTCACCGCATTGGACAAAAGGTTGATGACGATCTGCTTGATCGCGCGGCGATCGGCGACCAGCGTCAGCGCATCGGCAATGCGCGTTTCCACGGTGATGGCCTTTTGCGCCGCCTGCAGCGAGACGACGCGAACCGTTTCGCTGATCAGCGGGCCAAGATCGATCTCTTCCCGGTCCAGCGAGAATTGGCCGGCCTCGATCTTGGACATGTCGAGAATGTCGTTGATGACGCCCAGCAGATATTTTCCGCTGCTGTTGATGTCGGTGGCATATTCCTCGTAGCGCTCCGATCCGAGCGGGCCGAACAGCCCTTGTTCCATCAGTTCGGAGAAGCCGATGATGGCGTTCAGCGGCGTGCGCAACTCATGCGACATGTTGGCCAGGAATTCGGATTTGGCCCGGTTCGCAGCTTCGGCGCGTTCGGTTTCCTTCATGTATTTGCGGTTGAGGTCGACCAGTTCGCGCGAACGCTCCTCTTCGGCCCGCCGCGCGAGGCTGAGATCATGGATCGTTGCCATCAGCCGTCGCTCGCTGTCGACCAGCTTCTCCTGGTGCAGCTTGATCTGGGTGATGTCGGAGCCGACCGAGACGATGCCGCCGTCCCGGGTCTTCAGTTCGTTGACCTGCAGCCAGCGGCCATCGGCCAGCTGCCGCTCGAAAGTGGCGCCGCCCTGCAGGCCGCTGGTGTGGGCAAGCCGCCGTTCGGAAGCAAAGGCCAGCATGCGTTCTTCCAGCGCCGCGCGCGCGGTGCCCGGCATCACGTCGCGGTCCGAAAGCCCGTTGTCCTGCTGGTATTTGGAATTGCACATGATCAGGCGCTGCGTCGAATCCCACAGCACGAAGGATTCGTTGATGTTCTCGATCGCCGTTCTGAGGCGAAGGTCGGCAGCCTCGGAACGCAGCGCCAGATGACGCTGTTCGGTGACGTCGACGGCGATACCGATCAGCTGGATCTCCGGCGCTTCCGGATCGATGACCTGTGCCCGTGCGCGCATCCAGATCCATTGGCCGTCGGCATGGCGCATGCGGAACACCTGGTCGATGTGATCGATCTCGCGTGCGACGATTCTGTTGGCGAGCTCGAACAGGTCGCCGTCCTCGGGATGGATGATCTGATCGACCTCGCCGAAGGACAGCATCGTTTCGCACGGCTTGTAGCCGAGCATGTCGTACATCGAGCGCGACCAGTACATCTTGCCGCGCACCATGTCCCAGTCCCACAGGCCGCAGCGGCCGCGAACCAGCGCCATGTCGATGCGCTGATGCGCTTCGAGGTAGATGCGGTCGGCCGCCTGCGCACGCGCGGCCTGGCCGAAATAGGCATAGAGGATGACGATCAGCACGCCGGCCGTCAGCACGAACAGGGTGACGTTCAGCGAAACGGTCTTGCGCCAGGCATCGAAAACCGCGTCCTGTGGCACCAGGGCCGCCGATGCGCCCTTTCCGCCATCCGCCAGGCTGACCGCGGCGTACCAGTCCCGTCCGCCGATGTTGACGTCCATGACGCCGGCACGATCGCCGAACATGAACAAGGGCTGGCCGCCCTCGACGAGGCCGTCCAGCGAATGGCCCTGCCATGGCATCGAGCGCGGCGTCACCGCGACGATCTTGAAAGCGCTGTCGGTGATGACAAGCACATGGCTGCGGCCCATCGCGCCCTGACGGCTGGTGGTCTCCAGCAGATCCTGTATGGCGCCGGGCACCGTTTCCGAGGTGGTGGCGAGCGAACTGGCCAACTGGCCCGCCGCCAGCGTCAGGATCGCCTTGGCATTGCGCTCGACATCGTCGCGCTCGTTCATCAGTGACAGCACGCGCAGCGCTGCGATGACGATCAGGAAGGTGATGATGAGGGCGGGTATTGATCGGCGCAGCAGCGGCTCGGCGGCCAGAAGCCGCCGGTAGGCCGGTTCGGCGATGAGCCGCGTATTCCCGGCAAGACCGTCGCCGCGCGTCTCGCGATGCGCAAAAACCGTCCCTCCGGGCGCGCCCCACGCGTCCGCCTTCGCCATAAATGGCACTCCCCGAATTTGCCTATGCTGCTTGGCGATCCGGCAAACGCCGCACATCCGAATCGTCAGTAAAGAATCAAAGGTGATTCGCCTTGTCCAGTGGTCCGGCGAAAAAAGATTAAAAATCGACTAAAATAACGCCGAAACGGCCCAATGTCTCTTGCCGGGCGCCCGCTTATGCCAGCGTACGCTCGACAATATCCCGCAGATCCGCCGATAGGTTTTCGGCGCCGGCGATCGACAGCAGCGCTTCCCTGGCCTTGGCTTGCCGCAAAGGTTCGAGCGAACGCCACGATCTGAGCGCCGTCGCCAGCCTGGCTGCCACTTGCGGGTTGCCCTTTTCAACCTCGAGCACAGTCTGAGCAAAGAACCAGTAGCCTTCGCCGTCAGCACGATGGAAGCCGGTCTGGTTGGCGCTGGAGAAGGTGCCGATCAGCGAGCGAACTCGATTCGGATTGCCCATCGAGAAGGCCGGGTGGTTGGTCAGGGCCTTCACGGTGTCGACGGTTTGCGGCCCCGGAACGCTGGCCTGGATCTGGAACCATTTGTCCATGACCAGCGGGTCGGACCCATAGGTCGTCTCGAAAGCCGCCAGCGCCTCGACCGCCTCGGGCGAACCGTGGTGACGATGCGCGAGCACGGCAAGTGCTGCCGCGCGGTCGGTCATGTTGGTCGCCGACTGGAAATGCCCGGCGGCGAGTGCTGCTCCACCCGGCTGCAGCGACAGATAATCCAGCAAGGTGTTGCGCAAGGCGCGTCGTCCGGCGCTCGCCGCGTCGAGGCTGAACGCTTCTCTGTCGGCAAGGCTGCGGTAGAGGCCCGAAAAAACGTCCCGGTTCGCAGTGCCGATCGCCAGCGCCAGTGCCTCGCGAGCCGCATAGATGGCATCGGGGTCGATGTTCCTGCCGATGTCGCGGGCGATGTCGGCTTCGCCGGGCAATGCCAGCGCCAGTGCTCGATAGGCCGGCTCCAGCGTCTCGTCACCGGCGATGCTGCCGGCGAGTTCGATCAGCCGCGGTGCAAAGGCCGGCTGCTTGCCGCCGAGGACCTCGCGGAAGGCTGATATCAGTGCATCGGTCAGCAATGTGTTGAAGGCCTGCCAGCGCGAGAAGGCGTCGCTGTCATGGCGGGCGAGAAAGAACTGGTCGTCGGCTTTCTGCTCGACGGACAATGTCACCGGCGCCGAAAAGCCGCGGTTGAGCGACACGGCCGGGCGCTCGGTGACGCCTGAAAACCGCACCATGTGGCGGCGCTTGCGGATATGGATGACGCCGTCCTCGACGCTGGCGCCTTCGACGCCGCTATACGGCACAGGCTTGCCGCCGGCGCCGATCAGGCCGAAAGCCAGCGGGATGTGCATCAGCCGCTTGCGGCTTTCGGACGGTGTCGGCGGCACCGACTGCTCGATTTCGAGCGTGAATTCTTGCGCGGCCGGATTGTGCGTCGAACTGATCGTCAGGTTCGGCGTGCCTGCCTGATGATACCAGAGCGCGAACTGCGACAGGTCGCGGCCGGACGCATCCTCGAACACCTTGATGAAATCCTCGATCGTCGCCGCGTCACCGTCGTGTCGCTCGAAATAGAGGTCCATGCCGGCGCGAAAGACGTCGGCACCGAGAATTGTGCGGATCATGCGCACCACTTCGGAGCCCTTCTCGTAGACCGTCGCCGTGTAGAAATTGTTGATTTCGCGGTAGCGGCGCGGCCGCACCGGATGCGCCAGCGGACCTTGGTCCTCGGGAAACTGGTGGGCGCGCAAGGTGCGCACTTCGGCGATGCGCTTGACCGCGCGCGAACGCTGGTCGGCAGAGAATTCGTGATCGCGGAAAACCGTCAGGCCTTCCTTCAGGCAGAGCTGGAACCAGTCGCGGCAAGTGATTCTGTTGCCTGTCCAATTGTGGAAATACTCATGCGCGATGATCGCCTCGATATTGGCGAAATCGGCGTCCGTCGCGGTCTCCCGGTCGGCCAGCACATATTTGTCGTTGAAGATGTTAAGGCCCTTGTTCTCCATCGCGCCCATGTTGAAGTCGGACACGGCGACGATGTTGAAGACGTCGAGATCGTATTCGCGGCCGAACGCCTCCTCGTCCCATTTCATCGACCGCTTCAGAGCATCCATCGCGTAGCCGGCCAGGTTCTCCTTGCCGGGCTCGACATAGATGCCGAGTTCGATCGTGCGGCCCGATAGCGTGACGAAACTGTCCGCAAGCTGGCCGAGATTGCCGGCCACCAGCGCGAACAAATAGGACGGCTTGGGGAAAGGGTCGTGCCACACTGCATAGTGCCAGCCGTCGCCGAGGTCGCCCCTGTCGACCGGGTTGCCGTTGGACAGGAGCAGCGGCGCTTCGTCACGTATTGCCTCTATGCGCACCGTGTAGACGGACAGGATGTCGGGACGATCGAGGAAATAGGTGATGCGGCGAAAGCCCTCGGCTTCGCATTGCGTGCAGTAGACATGGCTCGAGCGGTAGAGGCCCATCAGGGCTTCGTTGCCGGCCGGCGCCACCTCGGTCTCTATGAGCAACTGGAAGCGACGCGCCGCCGGCGGCTTGAGGATGGTCAGTTGATCAGGCGTCGCCAGCAGATCCGCCGGCTTTACCTTCTTGCCGTCGATCTCTATGCGCTTGAGGGTCAGCCCGTCGCCGTCGAGCACCAGCGGTGCTGACACGGAGACGTCGTCACGACGCTCTATCGTGAGCACGGCGGTGACACGCGTTGCGTCTGGCGAAAGGCGGAAGGTAAGGTCGGTTTTCGGAATGAGGTAGTCGTTGGGGCGATAGTCTTCGAGTTTGAAGACCTGGCCGGTGTCCGTGCGCATTCCGTGGGTTTTCCTGTCGATTGCGTTGGCGGCGGATTGTGTCCGCTGGTCCAAGAAATTTGAAGTCCGCGCTCTTTACACGAAACCGCCCCTCGACAAAACTGAGGCAATGCCTATTTCAGGCGTTCCTTCTCCTGTCATCATCACGAGGCATCCATGACCGTCGTCACACCGAAATTCGGCATGGGCGCATCCGTGCTGCGGCGCGAGGATGCCGCCTTCATCCAGGGCCAGGGCCGCTATACCGACGACATCCAGCCGGCTGGCGTCCTGCATGGCTATGTCCTGCGCTCGCCGGTCGCCAAGGCCAGCTTCACCATCGGTTCGACCGAGGCGGCGAAGGCGGCACCTGGCGTCCATCTGGTGCTGACCGGCAAGGATCTTGCCCATCTCGGCGATCTGAAATCCGGCGTCATGCAGGAACAGCCGGACGGCACCAAGGCTCCGACGCGCGACATCCCGATCCTGTGCCGCGACCGCGTCAACTATGTCGGCGATGCCGTTGCCTTCGTCGTCGCCGACAGCCGAGCCTTGGCGCAGGATGCCGCCGAACTGATCGATGTCGACTACGACGGCGAAGACGCGGCCTCGGGGACGGCAAATGCACTTGCCGAAGGCACGCCGCTGGTCTGGCCGGAGCTTGGTTCCAACCGCGCCTTCAGCTACCACATGGGCGACAGGAAAAAGACCGAAGCGGCTTTCGCCAAGGCCGCCCATGTCACCCGCATCGAGTTCGTCAACAACCGGCTGGTGTGCAACTACATGGAGCCGCGCTCCGCGATCGGCGAATGGAACGTTGAGGAGAAGCGCTTCGTGCTGACCACCGGGTCGCAAGGCGTGCACTCCATGCAGTATATCCTGGCCAGCGTGTTCAAGATCAAGAAAGACCAGCTGCGCGTCATCACGCCTGATGTCGGCGGTGGTTTCGGGCCGAAGAGCTTCGTCTACCGCGAATATCCGCTGGTGCTGGAAGCGGCAAAGCGGCTTGGCCGCCCGGTGAAATGGGCGGGCGACCGCACCGAACACTTCCTGACCGACGCGCAAGGCCGAGACAATTTCGTGAAGGCCGAGATGGCGCTGGACAAGGACGGCCGCTTTCTCGGCATGAAGGTGGACCTGCTCGCCAACATCGGCGCCTATATCTCGCAATACGGTCCGTTCATCCCCTATATCGGCGTCACCATGTCGACCGGCGTCTATGATATCCAGGCGCTCGACGTCTCGGTGACCGGCCTCTACACCAACACCTGCCCGGTCGATGCCTATCGCGGTGCCGGCCGACCGGAAGCAGCCTTCCTGCTGGAAAAGCTGGTCGATGCCTGCGCCCACGATCTCGGCCTGCCTGTCGAGGAGATCCGCCGCCGCAACTTCATCCGGCCGGAGCAATTTCCCTATCGGACGCAAACCGGCCGCCTCTACGACACCGGTGAATTCGAAGGCCATATGGAGCGCGCCATTGAGCAATCCGAATGGAAAGCGTTTCCGGAGCGGCTGGCGCAATCGAAGGCCGGCGGAAAAATCCGCGGTCTCGGCATGGCGACCTATATCGAGGCCAGTGCCTTTCCGGGCTCCGAACCGGCCTTCGTCGAACTCAATGGCGATGGCACGGTGACGCTGAAGATCGGCACCCAGACCAACGGGCAGGGGCACGCCACCGCCTATGCACAGTTCCTGTCGGAAAAGCTCAATCTCGACATCGACAAGATCCATGTCCGCCAGGGCGACACCGACGAATTGAAGGCCGGCGGTGGCACTGGCGGCTCGCGCTCCATTCCGCTGGGGGGTGTATCGGCTTCCCGCGCGGGCGAGGATCTGGCCAACAAGATCAAGCGCATCGCAGCCGACGAACTGGAGGCTTCTGCCGGCGACATTGAGCTGTCTGATGGTGTTGCCCGCATCGTCGGCACCGATCGCTCGATCGATTTTTCCGCTATCGCCAAGGCCGCCAAGACATCAGACGATCTCAAGGGCTTTGGCGAGTTCGTGCAGGACGAATGCACCTATCCCAACGGCACCCATATCTGCGAGGTCGAGATCGATCCCGACACCGGCGCGACCGAGATCGTCCGCTACACCATCGTCGACGATTTCGGCGTCACCGTGAACCCGATCCTGCTTGCCGGCCAGGTGCATGGCGGCGTCGTGCAAGGTATCGGCCAGGCACTGACCGAGGACACTATCTATGGCGAGGATGGACAGCTTTTGACGGCGAGCTTCATGGATTACGCCATGCCGCGCGCCGACAATTTCCCGTTCTTCCATTTCGAGACCCGCAACGTGCCTTCGACCACCAATGCACTCGGCATCAAGGGCGCGGGCGAGGCCGGCACCATCGGCTCGACGCCTGCGGCACTCAATGCGGTGACCGACGCGCTCTGGCGCGCTTATGGCGTCAAGCACATCGACATGCCGGCAACGCCGGCGCGTATCTGGACGACGATCCGGGAAGCGTCGGGAGCGTGAGAGCAGGCCCCGGCAGCCCCTCGGCCACAGCCGGCGATGATGCCGGCGGGCACGACACGCTTACCGGCATCATGCTCAAGATCGTGTCGGTGGCGGTCTTCGTCGGAATGCAGACCTGCATCAAAGCCGCAGGCACGGTTCCGGCCGGCCAGATTGTCTTCTTCCGCTCTTTCTTCGCCATCTTCCCGATCATCGCCTTCCTGGCCTTCAGGAAAGAACTCGGCACTGCCTTCACCACCAGGCGTCCGTTCAACCACATCGCCCGCGGCCTTGTCGGCGTCTGCGCCATGGGGCTCGGCTTTTTTGCGTTGACCCGGCTGCCGCTGCCGGAAGCGATCACGCTGAACTACGCGCAGCCGCTGCTGGTGGTGGTGTTCAGCTCGATCTTCCTCGGCGAGGCCATCCGTGTCTATCGCTGGAGCGCGGTCGCGGTCGGCCTGGTCGGCGTGCTGATCATCTCCTGGCCGGAACTGACGCTGCTGAGTTCCGACGAGGCGCTCGACGATCAGGAAGTGCTTGGCGTCATGGCCGCTCTTGTCGCGGCGGCGATCTCGGCCGTCGCCATGCTCTTGGTGCGCAATCTCGTGCAAAGCGAGCGCACAGCGACCATCGTGCTGTGGTTTTCGGTGACGGCAAGCGTCATGTCGCTGCTGTCGCTGCCATTCGGCTGGCAGGCGCTGACGCCGCTCCAGGCAGCTCTCCTTGTTGCCGCCGGCTTCTGCGGCGGCCTCGGCCAGATCCTGATGACGGCGGCCTATCGCCATGCCGAGGCCTCGGTGGTGGCGCCGTTCGAATACACCTCGATGATCCTCGGCGTCGTCGTCGGCTATCTCGTCTTCGGCGACGTCGCCACGCTCCATATGCTTGTCGGCGGCCTGATCGTCGTCGCCGCCGGCATCTTCATCATCTGGCGCGAACGCCAGCTTGGCCTGGAGCGCACCCGCACGCGCAAGGCGTCTTTGCCTGAAGGGTGATTACGACAGCTCGGCTCGCTCCTTCGCCAACCGAACCAGCACTGTCCTCGTCTGTTCATCGGCGGGGAAAAACGATTCGATCGCCAGTTCCGAAAGCGTCACGTCGAGCGGCGTGCCGAAGACAGTGATGGTGCTGATGAACGACAGCACCTGATCGCCATGCGCCAGCCTGAGCGGATGCACGATGGCATTCGGCTCGACGGACACCGGCCGGCTGCCTTTCAAGCCGGACGGGTAACTGCGCAATTCGCGCTCCAATTCGACCAGCACAGGGTCACCGCTCGCGTCGTTCTGGTGTTTCAGGCGCTCGAGCAGATGCGTTCGCCATTCCTGAAGGTTGACGATGCGCGGTGCGATGCCGCCGGGATGCAGGCTGAGGCGAAGCACGTTGACCGGCGGCGTCAGCAGCGAAGCCTCGCTGACATCGTCAAGGAAGGGTGCAATGGCGGCATTGGCCGAAACCAGGTTCCAGTGGCGGTCGACGGCGAGTGCCGGGAAAGGCTCGTGGCCTTTGAGGACGATCTCGACGGCCGCCATCGCCGGCGCCAGCGTCGTGTCGGTCAGGGAGCGTTCGCCGAAGCTGGGCGCAAAACCGGCGGCGAGCAGCAATTGATTGCGTTGCCTCAGCGGTATCGACAATTGCTCGGCCAGATGCAGCACCATGTCGCGCGAGGGCGCGGCGCGGCCGCTTTCGACGAAGCTCAGATGCCGCTGCGAGATCTCGGCCTCCATGGCGAGGTCGAGCTGCGACATGCGGCGGCGGGTGCGCCATTCGCGAATGAGGCTGCCGGCGGACGTTTGGGGTGTTGTCATGAGGCATGATTAGGTCGAGAGCAGACGTATTTCAATTACCTCGGAGGTTATCGGTACGGCATCCATGTCGGAGATTGGCTACTCGCCAAGCCTCAGCCAACTTCCCGCAGCTTTGCCTTCACCTCGAGAAAATCCCGCCACGCCAGCTTCTTGTGCGCGGGCGTTCGCAAGAGATAGGCCGGGTGCAGCGTCGGCATTGCCGGAATGGCGATGCCGGATGCCGTCGTGTGGACGCGCCAGTTGCCGCGCAGCCGCAGGATGCCTTCACTCGTATTGAGCAGGGTTTTTGCCGACGGACCGCCAAGGTTGATCAGCACCTTCGGATTGACCAGTTCGATCTGCCGCTCGATGAATGGCCGGCAGATCTCGGTTTCGTGCGGCGTCGGCGTGCGATTGCCCGGCGGCCGCCACGGAATGACATTGGCGATATAGACCGAAGTGCGGTCGAGCCCGATCGCCGCCAGCATGCGGTCGAGCAGCCGGCCCGATCGGCCGACGAAGGGCAGGCCCTCGATGTCCTCGTCGCGGCCGGGTGCCTCGCCGACCAGCATGACGGCGGCTTCCGGGTTGCCGTCGGCGAACACCAGGTCCTTGGCGGTGGCCTTGAGATTGCAGCCGTCGAACGCCGCCATGTGCTGGCGAAGCTCGTCAAGCGTTGTTGCCGTCGTTGCCAATTGGCGGGCAAGTGCTGCCTGAATTTCGTCGGGAACCGTGGCCGACGGTGCGCGCAAAACAGGTGGCGCATTTGGCCTGTCGCCCCCTTCGGGGCGATTTGTCGAACGCTGCTGTGCGGCGGTGCCGCCCGCAGGCGCCGCGGTCGGCGCGCGCTCCGCCGGCTTTGGCGCAACCTCGGCAAACCGGTTCACCGGCTGGTCTTCAAGCGCCTCGTCGACGCCCGCGCTGGCATAAAAGGCCAGCAGGTCGGCAATATCAGGTCTGTTGTTTGGGGAAGCAGCAGTCATGGATTCACATTCGTCCGCGTGGCGGCAATTTGCAAGGCTGGCCTCTTGCTCCACCCCGTCGGTATGCGCGGATCCTGCACCAGATAGAAGGTCCATCTGGGCGTATAGTCGGTCATCAGGAAGGCGTGCACTTTTATCCCACGTGTCCATGCATCAAGAGTGGACCCGGAATGCGCACCTTCACCGAATGTATGCGTTCCAAACATGAGTCGAACAACGGAATTGCTGGACAGCGGTCAAAGGAAATAGTGCACTCTCACCGCATACTTGGGCGGCGCGCTGGTGGCAGGCTGAGATTCGGAGTAAAAGACAAGTGTGCGGGTGTCTGCACTTACACAGATCGGATATTGTAATGGCAACGGAGAAAATCGACAAACCAGAGGATTTCATAAATTCCTTTTCATTCCACGATGTTAGTTTGGACCGAATAAATATCGATTTCGATAGTCAGACTGCGAAGCTGGTTACACCGGATATGAATTGGAATTACGAAGGCAGCTGTGGATATGTTAAGAGACCGTGCAGCTTAATATTTGGAGGGGCAACCGCGTATTTCATAGACGTTATTGATTTGGAAGGAGTAAGAATAGGAGACATGAGCACAAATCTCATAGGCGAATTGATTTTGGCAAATATTAATCTTAATCTTGGGGGCGGCAGCTCTGGCCGGGGGCGAGGTCGTGGCAGTATTAGTTTTATGTTTAAAACTCTTGAAATAGCCGACATGTAATACCCGCCCCTACCGCCACGGGCGTCTCTCAGCGGATGGATCGGAATCACACCCTCCGGCCCGCGCCTTCCAATGTGCTGGCCACGCGTCTGTCGAGCGGTAGCGCCGAGATCGAGGTGCAGCCGAATTTCGAAGCGGTGTCCTACGTGATCAGCGATCTGACCGTTGTCACGCGGCTGCAGGGGATTCGGGGCTGATCGACCTCAACGCCGCTGACCAACCTGCTTGCCCAGCGTTTCGCCTCGCTTGGCGTTGATCCGGAGACGGCCAACTAGTTGGCGATCACAGTCGAATATTCCCGCAGCGGCGCCCGCATCTTTGCCGCAGCCGGGAGCGCAGGGAGCCACCGTTCGCGTGCCGGCATCGCTTAGATATCGGCATATTTCACCCCGTCGGTATGCGCGGATCCTGCACCAGATAGAAGGTCCAGCGCGGCGTGTAGTCGGTCATCAGGAATTCGAACCTGGCGGTTTTCAACGGGTCGACCTTGCCATTCCGGAACAGCAGCCGGTCATAGGGTTCGAAATCGCGATCGAAATCGGCGAAATTGCTCGACAAAATATTGTCCGGCGTCTTGTTGCGCTGGTCGAAGGAAAGCCCGTCGCCGAACACGCTCGGCCGATTCAGGATCTCCTGCAATTCGAACTGGAATTCGACCCAGGCCTGGCCGCTGTTGTTGAGCACCTCGATGCGCATATACATCATGCCGTTGGCGAATTCGCCGGCCTTGCCGAAGGCCTGGATCGGCTTTGTCGTGCGGATCGTCAGCGTCACCGGCGTTGACGAATTCAGCTCTTCGGTGATGACGAACGGATCGTCCTTCGTCCCGATGCCCGAGGCGCCGGTGATGCGAAAGCCGCCAAGCTCGTCGGAGAAGGAGTAGGCGCCTGCCGCCCAGACCTTCACTTCGTCGGCGGCAGCGTGATGCGGCGCCAGCATCAGAAGGGCCAAAAGGAGCGCCCGGCGGATCCGGCCGGGCGGGAAAAGAAAGCGCGTCGATGAAAAGCCGGCTGGCCCAGGAATGCGCATGGCGTGAAGTATGGCCGATAAGCAAGCCGTCGAACAATTAAAAACGCGCGCTTCGCAGGCAATGCCGGGCGAAAAGCAGTCTTCCAGCCTCGCAATGCGCGACTTTTTGGCCAAAACGGCATTGTCACGTATGCGCCGGTTTCCTGTCGTCAATTGATGCGCTATGCAGCGCGGGAGCCAGCAAGATACCCGAATGGGATAAGCCAGTGCGGAGGGGTTGATGAGCGACATCGAACGCGAAAGCATGGAATTCGACGTGGTTATCGTCGGCGCCGGACCGGCGGGCCTCGCCGCTGCCATCCGCCTCAAGCAGGTCAATCCCGAGCTTTCGGTCGTCGTCCTGGAGAAGGGCGGTGAGGTCGGCGCCCATATCCTCTCCGGCGCCGTTGTCGATCCGATCGGCATCGACCGGCTCTTGCCGGGCTGGCGCGATGAGGACGGCCATCCCTTCAAGACGCCGGTCACATCAGACCATTTCCTGGTCCTTGGTCCTGCCGGCTCGTTTCGCCTGCCCAACATGCTGATGCCGCCGCTGATGAACAATCACGGCAACTACATCGTCTCGCTCGGCAATGTCTGCCGCTGGCTGGCGACCAAGGCCGAGGCGCTCGGCGTCGAGATCTATCCGGGCTTTGCCGCTGTCGGCCTGCTCTACAATGAGCAAGGCGCCGTCACCGGCGTCGTCACCGGCGACATGGGCATCGAGAAGGACGGAACGCACGGTCCGGGTTTCGCACCCGGCATGGCGCTGATGGGCAAATATGTGCTGATCGGGGAGGGCGCTCGCGGCTCGCTCGCCAAGCAGCTGATCGCCAGATACAAGCTTTCCGATGGCCGCGAACCGGGCAAATATGGCATCGGCCTGAAGGAACTCTGGCAGGTCAAGCCGGAGAACCACCGGCCGGGCTTGGTCCAGCATTCCTTCGGCTGGCCGCTTGACTTGAAGACCGGCGGCGGCTCGTTCCTCTACCACCTCGAGGACAATCAGGTGGCGGTCGGCTTCGTCCTCCACCTCAATTACAAGAACCCCTATCTGTCGCCGTTCGAGGAATTCCAGCGCTTCAAGACCCATCCGGCGATCAGCGGGACTTTCGACGGCGCCAAGCGCCTCGGCTATGGCGCGCGCGCCATCACCGAGGGCGGCTGGCAGTCGGTGCCGAAACTCTCCTTTCCCGGTGGTGCGCTGATGGGATGTGCGGCGGGCTTCGTCAACGTGCCGCGCATCAAGGGCTCGCACAATGCCGTGCTGTCCGGCATGCTGGCGGCCGAGCATGTCGCAGAGGCGATCGGTGCCGGGCGCGCCAACGACGAACTCGCTTCCTACGAGGAAGCCTGGCGCGCGACCGACATCGGCAAGGATTTGAAGAAGGTGCGCAACGTCAAGCCGCTGTGGTCGCGCTTCGGCACCATCGTCGGTGTCGGCCTCGGCGGCCTCGACATGTGGCTGAACACGCTGTTCGGTGTCTCGCCCTTCGGCACGCTGAAGCATGGCAAGGCCGACTATGCGACGCTCGAGCCTGCCGCCCAGCACAAGAAGATCGCCTATCCGAAGCCCGATGGCGTGCTGACCTTCGACAGGCTGTCCTCGGTGTTCCTGTCCAACACCAATCACGAGGAAAACGAGCCGGTCCACCTGCTTGTCGGCGACATGGAACTGCAGAAGCGGTCCGAGCACGATGTCTTTGCGGGCCCCTCGACGCGCTACTGTCCGGCCGGGGTTTACGAGTGGGTCGACAAGGATGGCAATGCCGCCGCCGATCCCACGGCCAAGGATGTGCGCTTCGTCATCAACGCGCAGAACTGCGTCCACTGCAAGACATGCGACATCAAGGACCCGAACCAGAACATCAACTGGGTGCCGCCGCAAGGCGGAGAAGGCCCGGTCTACCAGGGCATGTAGGCCCGCGCCGGCCACAGCGTGCAAAGACCCCGACGACGGCTCGGGGTCTCCCGTGGCATGTGAAACATTAGGACTGTTGAAACTGCCGCGCGCTTATGGTTCCATTCCTTGACGATAAGGAGATGGCCAATGCGCCTGGCGGTTCTGGCATGCCTTGTGGCGATCGGTGCGCTGTTCGGTTTGGCTTCGGCGGCCTCGGCCGGCACCAGGGTGGTGGTCAAGACGCGGACCTACGACATCACCGGGAACACGGGGCTGGCGCTGATGCAGGCTATGGACCGCAAGGGGCCGAAGCACGGCTTCATGACGCATGCCATCGCGCTGACCGGCTACGCGGTGGACTGGGACCTTGACACCAGCCAGGACAATGGCGTTTGCCGCTTGCGGCGTGCCAACGGCACGCTCAATCTCTTCTATACGTTTCCGCGTGTCGCCTCGGCCACCACTCCGACGCTCCGGAAGCGCTGGACGCGGTTCTTCGCCGGCGTCCGCGCCCATGAGGAAACCCATGGCCGCATCGCCAGGGAGATGATGCGGGCCACGGAAAGATCGATCTCCGGCCTCAGGATTGCCGACGACCGGTTCTGCTACAAGACACGTCGCGAGGCACAGCGACGTATCAAGGCCACCAATGCCGCATATGAGGCCAAGCAGCTCGCTTTCGATGCGCGCGAGCATCGCGACGGCGGCCATGTCCAGCATCTCGTCATCGCTTTGGTCAGGCCCTGATCCATCAGCCTGGCGTCTTGCCGGTCTGAACAATGGCCGCGGTCGCGGTTTCATGTTCATCGAGCGGCTTTTGCTGGTTCGGCCTGAGCGAGAACTCCACCATGACCGGAAGGTGATCCGAGCCGGTGTCTTCCAGCCGTGTCGCGGAATGGATGGTCACACCGCCCTTGCTGAAAACCTGGTCGATCGGCAGGCCGGCGAAGCGCCGCAGCAAGTCCGGCAGCTTGATGTGGATCCAGGTCGGGCCGGCGGAAGGCATCACGGTCAGCCCGCCAAGCGCCGCGACCCGCCGCACGGCGGCACTCCACGGCGCGGCATTGCAGTCGCCTGCCATGATGGCCGTCCCGCCGAGCGCGGAAAGCGGCTCCGTCAACTCGCCGATCTGCCAGTACTGCTCGCGTGGCCACGGCCAGCTGAGATGGATCGCCGCGACATCGACGTCGATGCGGCCGAAGTCGACGGTCGCTGTCGCCATGGCGCCGCGCCTTTCGCAACGCGCCTCGGCGCCGGCGGCAAAGGGCCGCCGCGAAAGCAGCGCGACGCCGAATATGCCGTTGGGATAGGGACAGAGGATCCGGTATGGATAGGCGCTGCTGATATAGCCAAGCTCGGTCGCCCACATCGCCGATACCTCGTCCAGGGTGATCACGTCGGGACTGGTCCGGCCGATCAGCGACAGCACCTTCTTCGGCGTTGGATTGTCGTAGCGCAGGTTCATCTGCAGCAGCTTGTAGATCGCCCGGTCTTCGTTCTTGGCTTCATAGGCGGCCTGAACCGGCCACAGGCGGGAGAAGGACAGCGACCCGGAAGTGGTGGCGAAGGCCGCCACGGCAAAAAGCAGTGCCACGGCCGCCTGCAGGCGAAATGTCGTGGCCAGCAGCGGCAGTGCGCAAAGCGCCATCAGCACGGCAAGGTGGACGCGGAAATGCGAGAAGGAATCGAAGGCGGGATGCAGCGTTCCGAAAAACCCGGCCACCAGCGCGATCGAACAGGCCAGCATTGCCAGGAATGCAACCGAAATCAGCAATGTCCCGAAGCTCGCTCTCTCCATGCCGCCTGCTTATCGGCAGAAATGCGGCCCAATCAAGATGAGAAATGCCTACGCGATGCGTGGTATCGGCCTACTGGAACGCCGTTTCCGAAAAACTTCTGAGCTTGCGCGAATGCAACCGCTCCATCGGCATTTCCGCGAGCTTCTCCATCGCCCTGATGCCGATGGTCAGGTGCTGCGCCACCTGGCGCTTGTAGAATTCGGTCGCCATGCCGGGCAGCTTCAACTCGCCATGCAGCGGTTTGTCCGAAACGCACAGCAGCGTGCCGTAGGGAACGCGGAAGCGGAAGCCATTGGCGGCGATGGTCGCCGATTCCATGTCGAGTGCGATGGCGCGAGATTGCGACAGACGCTGGACCGGGCCACGCTGGTCGCGCAGTTCCCAGTTGCGATTGTCGATGGTGGCGACGGTGCCCGTGCGCATGATGCGCTTCAGGTCGTAGCCGGTAAGGCCGGTGACTTCGGCGACGGCTTCCTGCAACGCCACCTGGATCTCGGCCAGCGGCGGGATCGGCACCCAGACCGGAAGATCGTCGTCCAGCACATGGTCCTCGCGCACATAGGCATGCGCCAGCACATAGTCGCCCAGCGCTTGGGTGTTGCGCAGGCCGGCACAGTGGCCGAGCATCACCCAGGCATGCGGCCTCAGCACCGCAATATGGTCGGTGATGGTCTTGGCGTTGGAAGGCCCGACGCCGATATTCACCATGGTGATGCCGCCATGTCCCGATTTCTTCAGATGATAGGCCGGCATCTGTGGCAGGCGGGGAACTGCGACGCCTTCACTGGGCGCGCTTTGCCCGCCCTTGGTGATGACATTGCCCGGCTCGACGAACTCCGTGTATCCGCCGCCGCCATTGGCCATCAGGTCGCGGGCGCGGGCGACGAATTCGTCGATGTAGAACTGATAATTGGTGAACAGCACGAAGTTCTGGAAATGCTGCGGCGTGGTCGCCGTATAGTGCGACAGCCGGTGCAGCGAATAATCGATGCGCTGCGCCGTGAAAGGGGCCAGGGGCCTCGGCTCGCCGAAGGCGACTTCGAAGGTGCCGTTGGCGATCTGGTCGTCGGTGCCATCGAGATCCGGCACGTCGAACAGGTCGCGGATCGGCCGCTTGATGCGCTCCGCCGTCGCGCCGTCGACATGGGTGCCTTCAAGGAAGGCGAAATGCAGCGGGATGGGTGTGGTCGATTCCGACACCGTGACCGCAACCCCATGATTGCGCATGATCAGGCGCAACTGCTCGACGAGGTAGCTTTCGAACAGGCCCGGCTGGGTGATGGTGGTGGAAAAATGCCCAGGCGTCGGCATATGGCCATAGGCCTGGCGCGAGTCGATCTGGGTGAATGAGTTGGTGGTGACGCCGATCTCCGGATAGAAGGCCCGGTAGCGCTTGCCATTGTCGCCGCCTGCTGCCGCCAGCTCTGCGAAGGAGTCGCGCAGGAACTTGGTGTTGCGGTCGTAAAGCGCCTGCAGTGCCTTGACGGCCTTTTCGGCGCTATCAAAGCTTTGCCGGCCAAAAGGCTCCGGCATGACGACAGATTCGATGGCTTGTGGGTAGATTCGCTTTTCCATGGCTCAATATAGAGACTTGGATCGGCACTTGGGAGGGGTGTCGCGACCGAAGGCGGCCAAAGCGCCGTTTTTCTTCAACCGCGCTGCAGGCTGACCAGGAGCACAAAGCCGACGCCGGACTTCTTCAGGGCTGGTGCGTCGATCGTCGAGCCGGCATCGGAGCGCATCATCGGCACGGCCAGAACCGGAGCGGCCAGAACCGTCAGGATAAGCGCCGCCCGCGGCAGAAGCCGAAGGGTCTTGAGAGTGTTGGCGGCGATGCGGTTCATGGTGTTTCAGCTTTTCTTTTCGAGGTCTTGGTTTCTTTGTTCAGTTGCGAAGATGGGTGGGGCAGGCGAGGCGGCAGGTTCTGGAACTGGCTTCGTCCCAGGCGCGGGCCGGACGGCCCGCTTCGGCGACGAGGATGGCGAAGAACATTCCAAACAGGCTCACCAGCAGGCAGACGATGGTGAAGCGGCGAGCAAGCATTGGGTCGGTCTCCTTCAACACGCCGGAGAATGCCCTGATGCAACTGAACCGGCTCTGATGCCGGCGTTCATCTGCGGTTCAAGATGGTTGACGGGGCTTCGACGGCGCCGGCGTCGGTTTGGATAGCCGCCGGCGGGTATCGAGCATCACCGGCGCAGGATGTGTCGACAAAACGAAAACGGGGCCCGTCGAGGCCCCGTCATCATGTCGTAAGGGTGCGGTCGATCAGAGCTTGTGCCAGGTCTGGCTCTTGCAGATCAGTCCGCCGAGCACGCAGCCGCTCATCTTGAGAGAGCTGCCCGACAATGTCGCCTTGCCCGAATAGGTCTTGTCGTTTGCCGGATCGGTGATGTTGCCGGCATATTTGTTGTCGCCCGTCGCCTTGAGCGAGCCGATGGTCTTGCCGGCATATTTCCCGGACCTGAGGGTGATGGAAAACGAGCCGCCGCCGGCGATGGCCGCGGTTTCGCCGGCCTGCGTCTTCCAATTGCCTTCGATCGGATCGGCCCATGCCGCACCCGCCACGATCAATGTGGCCGCAAGGGCCAGGCTCAGTTTTCGAAACATGTCTTCCTCCCTGTGGATGTCCGGCCGGACGCTCCGCCTCGCCGGTCTGCCGCTTACGCAAACGTAAGCTAATCCAGCTCCCGGCAAAACAAAAGCGGTGCCGTAGCGGAAGACTTTGGGATTTTGAAGCCGCCTGAAAGCGCCTCCTCGACGACGAAATGAAACGTTCGGCGCATCGCCTTTGTCTGCCGTGGTTAGCGAAGTCTTGCCTCCGCGTGAGAAAACTCTCGTCAAATTTGACGCAAGCAGGCTGAATTGCTGGGTTTGTATCCTTAACGATTTTCGGCGTTTACCTCTTGTTTTAGCTTTGTTTTCCTCAAATTAAGCACGCCATTTAACGACGGATTCAAGCCTGCACGGCATTCTCGAAAGCATCGGAAGAGCAGCCGGCAAGACGAAAGAAGGCAGCTCTCGGGAGCCTGACAGGGGCCGGAAAACAGGGGATTGAAATGGCACGTTTTGAAATGCTTGAAGCAGGTTTCGGCGCCATGGGAGCAACTGCCCAGGCCGACATCCTTTTCGAACTGGGCATGATGTATGCGACCGGCCGCGATTGCGAGACCGATGTCGTTGCCGCCCACAAATGGTTCAACATCGCCGCCATCAAGGGCTCGGCCCGCGCCGCGGAACTGCGCTCGGAACTGTCGGCGGCCATGTCGAAGGTCGAGATCGCCACCGCGCTGCGCGAAGCCCGCGAATGGATGACCATGCACTGAAATCTGCCGATCGCAGACAGGCTATCGAAGACAGGGAAGCTCCGGGATCAAGGCCGCACAGACGGCCAGACCCGGCGGAACGAAGGCCGCGCAAGACGGTCACGGTGTCAAGAAAGAGAACGCGGCAGGCCGCAAGGCCCAGTCGTGCGCGACACAGGGAAGCTGAGCGGGATTCTTAGGCGCGGGGGCGCCTCGAGATTGCTCGACGGGCAAAAAAAGCCACGACCAGCCGGAACAAGGCTGGCGTGGCTTTTTGCGTGGATGACGTCTCGCAGGCCCAATCGAGCGGCGCCAATGCGCCTAGACAGGCCGAATGAAGGATGAAATTGTCCGGCCTCTCTGGAAGAAGCGCGGCCGGGGCGGCCGCGCGTGAGTGGAGGAGTTCTACAACAATGAAAAAATTGAGCATTTTGAACGCAGCCATATTCGGCCTGATGATGAGCACGCCGGTCGCATTCGCCGATGACATCACCTTTGCGGTGATCGGCCCGATGACCGGACAGCTCGCCACAATCGGCGATCAGTTCAAGCAGGGCGCACAGGCCGCTGCCGACGCGATCAACGCCGCTGGCGGCATCAACGGGTCGATGATCAAGCTTGATATCGAAGACGACCAGTGCGATCCCAAGCAGGCCGTGTCGGTTGCCAACCGCGTCGTCGCCGATGGCGTCAAGTTCATCGACGGCCATGCCTGCTCCGGTTCGAGCATTCCGGCCTCGGCCGTCTATGCCGAAGCCGGCGCGCTGATGATGAGCCCGGCTTCTTCCAACCCGGTGCTGACCGACGCGGCCGCCAAGGCCGGCTGGCCGACGATCATGCGCCTTTACACGCGTGACGATGCGCAGGGCGCCTTCATCGGCCCATGGATCGCCAAGAAGTTTGCCGGCAAGAATGTCGTCGTCCTGCACGACAAGAGCGCCTACGGACAGGGCGTGGCTGACGCCGTCAGGGCAACGATGAATGCCGGCGGCCTCAAGGAGGTCTACTATGACGGCATCAACGCTGGCGAGAAGGACTATTCGGCTCTCGTCACCAAGCTCAAGGACTTGAAAGCCGACGTCGTCTATTTCGGCGGCTACCATCCTGAAGCTGGCCTGATCCTGCGTCAGTCGGCGGAACAGAACCTGAAGTTCCAGCTGATCATGCCGGACTCCATCGCCTCGCCCGAATTCTGGCAGGTTGCCGGCCCGGCCGGCGAGGGCACCATGTTCGTCTTCCCGTCGGATCCGCAGGCAAAGCCGGAAGCCAAGGCTGCCGTCGAGAAGATCAAGGCCGGCGGTTTCGTGCCGGAGGGCTTCACGCTGTTCTCATACGCCACCATCCAGGCATTCGCCGAAGGCATCAAGCGTGCCGGCAGCGACGACCCGGCCAAGGTTGCCGAAGCGTTGAAGAACGGCACGCCGATCAGCACCGTTGTCGGTGATGTCACCTTCGACGAGAAGGGCGATCTCAAGAATGCCAGCTACGACATCAACCAGTGGCATGACGGCAAATACGCGCCGATCGCGCAGTAATCGCCGACTTGGCGACCAAGTAGCGTAGAGAAATGGCCGGGTCCGTCCCGGCCATTTTCTTTTTACCTTCGAACCGTCAGCTGGCTACAGCGGTCGAGGCGGCTTGTTCCCCGACGAACCGCACCAGCACCGTCCCGTCGGTCACCTGCGCGCCCTCGGTGGCGATCTCAGCGATCACGCCGTCATGCGGCGCGGCGATGGTGTGCTCCATCTTCATCGCCTCCAGGATCAGCAGCGGCTGGCCCTTGATCACCGTATCGCCTTTTCCCACGCGCACCAGCTTGACCAATCCCGGCATCGGCGCACGCAGGCTGCCGGCGCTTGCCGCCGCCTCATCGGCCCGTGCCAACGGGTCCGACACGGCGAAGGTGTAGCCAACGGCGCCTTCGAACACGGTGATGTGGCCGGGCCAGCGGGCAAGGCGCGGCGCGGCGCGAAAATCATGCGAATTGGTGTCGTCATAGGGCTTCTCCAGCGCGACCTGGAAGCGCCCATCCGGCCGCACCGAAACCTTCGCCGCGATATCGTCTTCACCGAACTTCAGCCATGTGCGTCGCGCCACGCTGTGGAAATGGGCATAACCGGCAAGCGACGACCACGGATCGTCTGACAACGGCGATGCTCCGGCCCCCGAGGCTGCGACTGCGGCCGCGGCTATGGTTTCTCCGCTCGGCGGCGGGACGATCGTCAAAGCCGCCTGGTGTCTGCCAATCAGGCTGGTGTCGACGTCGCCTGCGGCGAAATCCGGATCGGCGGCGAGAGCGGCAAGAAAGGCGGTGTTGACGGTCGAGCCGGCGATCTCGGTCCGGGATAGCGCCGCGCCAAGCGCTTCCAGAGCCGCCTGGCGGTCCGTGGCGTGGACGACCAGCTTGGCGATCATCGGATCGTAGTACGGCGAGATGGCGTCACCCGCCCGCACGCCGGTCTCGATGCGCATCGTGGCGCCTGGCGGGGCCGCGTCTGGAAATCTCAGATGATGCAGCGTGCCCGTTGCCGGCAGAAAACCTTTTGCCGCGTCCTCGGCATAGATGCGCGCCTCGAAGGCATGGCCGGTAAGCGCGATCTCGCTTTGCGTCTTCGGCAGCTTTTCGCCGCTGGCGACCCGCAACTGCCACTCGACCAGATCGGTGCCGGTCACCATTTCGGTGACGGGGTGCTCGACCTGCAGACGGGTGTTCATCTCCATGAACCAGAAGCGGTCGGCTTTCAGGCCTTGCGAGGCATCGACGATGAACTCGATGGTGCCGGCGCCTGAATAATTGATCGCCTTGGCGGCCTTCACCGCCGCATCCGTCATCGCCTTGCGCAAAGCCTCGGTCATGCCGGGCGCGGGCGATTCCTCGATCACCTTCTGGTGGCGGCGCTGCGCCGAGCAGTCGCGCTCGTAGAGGTGCACGGCGTTGCCGAAATTGTCGCCGAACACCTGCACTTCGATATGGCGCGGCTTGTCGACATATTTTTCGACCAGCACACGGTCGTCGCCGAACGCAGCTTTCGCCTCGCGCCGCGCGCTGGACAACGCTTCGGAAAACTCATCGGGATGCTCGACCCGGCGCATACCCTTGCCGCCGCCGCCAGCGCGTGCCTTGATCAGCACGGGATAGCCGATCTCGCGTGCCTTGGAGGCAAGTAGCACGATCTCCTGCGCCTCGCCATGGTAGCCCGGAACGACCGGAACGCCGGCTTTTTCCATCAGACGCTTGGCCGCGTCCTTCAGCCCCATGGCACGGATCGAGGCCGCCGACGGGCCGATGAAAATGAGCCCCGCCGCCGTCACCTGGTCGACGAAATCGGGATTTTCCGACAGGAAGCCGTAGCCGGGATGAATGGCTTGTGCGCCGGTAGTCAAGGCCGCGGCGATGATCTTATCACCGCGCAGATAGCTTTCGCCGACGCGCGAGGGGCCGATATGCACCGCCTCGTCGGCCATCTCGACATGCAGGGATCTCGCGTCGGCATCCGAATAGACGGCGACAGTGCGCACACCCAGTTTCCGAGCCGTGCGGATGACACGACAGGCGATCTCGCCGCGATTGGCAATCAGGATCTTGGCAAACATGGAGCCTCCGCATGTAAGGCTCGCAGTCCATGGGAAGCAGGGCGCTTCAACACCCCCCTCTGTCCTGCCGGACATCTCCCCCGCAAGGAGGGAGATTGGCAGCTTTGCCCTCGCTGCGAACTTTCAATGTTGGAATTTGGCGAAAGCGATAGCGACAGTCGATCTCCCCCAATGCGGGGGAGACGTCCGGCAGGACAGAGGGGGGTACTGTCCAGCGAGCCATTCCAGCCCTCGGCGTAGACCTCCCCCTTACCAAGGGAGTGCTCTACCTTGCGGTCGGTAGTATCTATTTCGATGACGAAATTGCGCAGCCGCCACTCGCGGTCTTGAGCTTCCACCGTGTCAAGCCGGCCTGGCAATTGCGCAGCGCCGTCTCTTCCGCCGCCTTCTGGGACGGCGCGTTGAGCTTCGTCCCGCAGACAATGTAGAGGTCGACGACACGCGAATAAAAGGTTGTGGCGTAGGCCGAATGGCCGCTCGCCGCGACGTAGCCCTTGTAGGCAACGTTGCATTCGCCCGAACCCAAGGTCGGCGGAAAACGCACGTCTCCCTTGCGTCCCGCGAGCGATTCCGCCGAACTGATGCCGGTTGCCATTAATATTAGGAATATGGAAAGTATCGAAGCAGCCGTTCCCTGGCAATATTTCAGTTTCATTTCCAGCCCGTCCCCATTGCCCCATGCTGGATAAGCAGTATCGAATATTTTGCCTCGCCGCCAGTTCACTGTTTGAGATTCGAAGCCGCCTATGCTGATGAATCGGTTGTTCCATACAGTTCAGCCTTTTCGCACGGCAGCAACGGCCTGCTGGTATAGTTCCGCCGTTTGTCCGTCGAAGTTGACCGTCCATTCTCACATCCGAAACACGCCGAAGTGCGTGTCCTCGATTTCGGCGTTGAGCGCAGCGGACAGGCTGAGCGCCAGCACGTCGCGGGTCTTCGCAGGGTCGATGATGCCGTCGTCCCAGAGGCGTGCGGACGAATAGAGCGGATGGCCCTCATGCTCGTATTTCATCAGGATCGGCTTCTTGAATTTCGCCTCTTCCTCGGCGCTCCATTCCCCGCCCTTGCGCTCGATGCCTTCGCGCTTGACCATGGCAAGCACCGTTGCTGCTTGCTCGCCGCCCATCACCGAGATGCGGGCGTTCGGCCACATCCACAGGAAGCGCGGCGAATAGGCGCGGCCGCACATGCCGTAATTGCCGGCGCCGAACGAACCGCCGATGATGATCGTCACCTTTGGCACGCGGGCGGTGGCAACGGCCATCACCAGCTTGGCGCCGTCCTTGGCGATGCCGCCTGCTTCATATTTTCGACCGACCATGAAGCCGGTGATGTTTTGCAGGAAGACCAATGGGATCTTGCGCTGGCAGCACAGTTCGATGAAGTGCGCCCCCTTCAGCGCGCTTTCGGAAAACAGCACGCCGTTGTTGGCGATGATGCCGACCGGCATGCCATGGAGATGGGCAAAGCCGGTGATCAGCGTGGTGCCGTAATTCTGCTTGAACTCGTCGAATTCGGAACCGTCGACGATGCGCGCAATCACCTCGCGTGCGTCATAGGGCTGGCGCAGGTCGGTCGGCACGATGCCGTAGAGTTCATCCGCCGGATGAAGCGGCGGAATCGATCTCTGTAAGTTTAGGCTTACAGTCTTGTTCCGATTCAGGTTTTTGACGATGCGGCGGCAGATGGCGAGCGCATGGTCGTCGTCCAGCGCATAGTGGTCGGCAACACCGGAGAGCCTGGTGTGCACATCGGCGCCGCCGAGATCCTCGGCGCTGACATCCTCGCCGGTCGCCGCTTTCACCAGCGGCGGACCGCCGAGGAAGATGGTCGCCTGGTTGCCCACCATGATCGTCTCGTCGGACATCGCCGGCACATAGGCGCCGCCCGCCGTGCAGGAACCCATGACGCAGGCGATCTGCGGAATGCCGGCTGCCGACATGTTGGCCTGGTTGTAGAAGATGCGGCCGAAATGCTCCCGGTCGGGAAACACCTCGTCCTGATTGGGCAGGTTGGCACCGCCGCTATCGACGAGGTAGATGCAAGGCAAATTGTTCTGCAGCGCGATCTCCTGCGCCCGCAGATGCTTCTTCACCGTCAGCGGGTAATAGGTGCCGCCCTTCACCGTGGCGTCGTTGACGACGACCATCACCTCGGTGCCCTCGACGCGGCCGACGCCGGCGATCATGCCGGCCGACGAAATCTCCTCGCCATACATCGACCAAGCGGCGAACTGGCCGATCTCGAGGAAGGGTGAACCGACATCCAGCAATTGCGCGAGGCGCTCGCGCGGCAGGAGCTTGCCGCGCGAAACATGCCGCTCGCGCGCTTCCTCCGAGCCGCCGCGCTCGACGGTGGCCGCCTTCTCCGCAATGTCGGCGACCAGCGCCCGCATGCGCTCGGCATTGGCACGGAAGGTTTCGGAGGAGGGGGATATCTGGGTTTGCAGCGTAGCCATGCTATACCCCCTCCGCCATGATCTCGCGGCCGATCAGCCAGCGGCGGATTTCGCTGGTGCCGGCGCCGATCTCATAGAGCTTGGCATCGCGCAGCAGGCGGCCGGTCGGATAGTCGTTGATGTAGCCGTTGCCGCCAAGCAGCTGGATGGCGTCGAGCGCCATCAGCGTCGCCTTCTCGGCGGCAAACAGCACGCAGCCGGCGGCATCCTTGCGCGTCGTCTGGCCGCGGTCGCAGGCGGCGGCAACGGCATAGACATAGGCGCGCGCGGCGTTCATCACCGTGTACATGTCGGCCAGCTTGCCTTGCACCAGCTGGAACTCGCCGATCGCCTGGCCGAACTGCTTGCGCTCGTGCACATAGGGGATTGCCACGTCAAGGCACGCCGCCATCAGGCCGATCGGGCCGCCGGCAAGCACCGTGCGCTCATAGTCGAGGCCAGACATCAGCACCTCGACGCCGCGCCCTTCCTCATGCAGCACATTGTCGAAGGGCACCTCGACATCCCTGAACACCAGTTCGCCGGTGTTGGAGCCGCGCATGCCGAGCTTGTCGAGCTTTTGCGCCACGGAAAACCCGGCCATCGCCTTCTCGACGATGAAGGCGGTGATGCCGCGCGAGTTTTGCTCCGGATCGGTCTTGGCATAGACGACCAGGGTCTCGGCATCCGGCCCGTTGGTGATCCACATCTTGGTGCCGTTCAGCACATAGCGATCATTGCGCTTTTCGGCGCGCAGCTTGAGCGAGACGACGTCCGAGCCGGCGCCGGATTCCGACATCGCCAGCGCGCCGACCCGCTCGCCCGAGCACAGTGGCGGCAGGAATTTTTCCTTCTGCGCCGTCGTCGCCCAGCGGTTGATCTGGTTGACGCAGAGATTGGAGTGAGCGCCGTAGGAGAGGCCGACGGAGGCCGAAGCGCGCGAGATTTCCTCGACGGCGATCACATGCGCGAGATAGCCCATGCCGCTGCCGCCGAAATCGGGATCGGCCGTGATCCCAAGCAGGCCGAGCGCACCGAGTTCACCCCACAGATGCGCCGGAAATTCGTTCGAGCGATCGATGTCGGCGGCGACCGGAGCGATCCGGTCCTGGGCGAAGCGCCGCACCAAGTCGCGCAGCGCCTCGATCTCCTCGTCATGCCCGAAGCTGAGTGTGTTCGTGTACATGCTTGTCCTCCCTGCGCATGACCCCGAAAATCGCCTTTGATTTTCGGAAAGGGATCATGCGCGAAATCAAAATGCTGCAGCGTCCTTTGCGCGTCCGAAGGGACGCGCGGCGCTGTAGGCGTCGATCTTCGCGCCGACGAGCCGCATTGTCATTGAAAGATATGTCGCCGTTACTTCAGCGATCGACAGCCGTTCGCCCGGCCGAAACCAGACGATGACGCCGGTCATCATCTGGATCAGCGCCATGGCCGTCAGCCCGGTGTCGTCGATGCTGAAGGCGCCCGTCTCGTCGCCATCGCGCAGGATGGCGCGCAGTTCCTTCTCGTAAGCTGTGCGCATGCGCAGAATCTGCGTCAGCCGTTCGGGCGACAGGCTGCGCAATTCCATGTTCGACACATGCGTGGCGTGCCGTCGCTCGATGTGAAAGGCGATGTGATTGCGCACATAGGCCGAGAGCCGTTGCGCGGGATCTGCGCTGACGGGGCGGGCGGCTTCCCACGCATCGGTAAGACCTTCCATGTGCTCGCGCATCAGCGTGAACAGAAGCTCTTCCTTGGTTGGAAAGTAGCGGTAGAGCGCAGCTGCCTGGACGCCGACTTCGCTGGCCAACTGGCGCATCGACATCGCCTCGTAACCAAGGCGCGCGATGAGGTTGACCGCTGCCTCACGGATAGTCGCTTCGGTCTTTTCGCCATCGGACCCCGTGGTGCGTGCCATGTCAGCTCCTCTGCGGAGCAATAATAAAACGAACGTTCAATTAATTCAAGGCGCCCGATCCAAATTCACCTTCATGCAACGATCCTGAACCCAACAGAGGCGTTTTCTGCCACCAGCTCCTCGATGTCGACCTTGGAAACCGAAGCTCCGGCCGGCCCTTCCCAGAGGCGCTTGATCATTGTCGAGACCGCTTCATCAAGGCCTGCAATTTGCGTCGTTACGGACCCATCCGCTTCATTGCAAACCCAGCCCGCAAGACCAAGGCCTGCGGCCTCATCCCGGGCCCATGCTCTGAAGCCGACGCCTTGCACATTGCCGTAGATGCGCGCCTGCACTTTCCTGCGATGACCAGTCATGAATCTCTCCAAGCCTGTCTCGTTAAAATCTGGTGCATGGCTCAGGGAATGCAACATGAGAGTTGCGCGCACGACGCAATAGCTGGGCCCTCTGGCTTTAAATTTCATTGACTCAGTCCATTAATTTTGAAAAATGGAGCTGCCTTATTGGGAGTTGGCTGCGGATGTTGGACGAACGCAACGCATTGGTGGCCGATGTCAGGCGCTTCAATCGCTTCTACACGCGCACCGTCGGCCTTCTCGACGAGACGCTGACACAAAGTGCATTCACTTTGACCGAGGCGCGCGTGCTGTTCGAACTGGGTCACCGCAGCAACCCGGCTTCCGCCGAAATCGCGGGCGAGCGAGGTTTCCTGGCTGGGGCTTTTCGGCTGGAGAATGGCCCGGCGGCCTCCGAAATATCAAGACAGTTGCGTGTCGATGCCGCCTATCTGACGCGGATCCTGCGCAAGTTCGCGGGCCAGGGGCTGACCGAGGCCAGAACGGACCCGGCTGACCGGCGCCGAAGGGTCCTCTCGCTGACCTCACGAGGCGAGGCAGCGCTTGCCAGACTGCAAGCGGCGGCCGATCGGGACACGGCGCGGCTGATCGAAAGCGTCCCCGACGACAGGTTGCATGAACTGCGCAGCGCCTTGCGCAAGGCGGGGGAATTGCTGGGCGACCCCACCCGTGAAAGCAGCGAGGTGACGTTGCGGCCGCATCGCGTCGGCGATGTCGGCTGGGTCGTGCAGCGCCAGGCCCAACTCTATGCCGAGGAATATGGCTGGACGATCGAGTTCGAGGCCATGCTCGCCGAGATCGGCGCCGATTTCATTCGCAATTTCGTGCCCGGCCGCGATTTCTGCTGGATCGCCGAGCGCGGTGGTCAGCCGGTCGGCGCGGTGTTCCTTGTTCATCAGGACGACAAGGTGGCCAAGCTGAGAATGCTGCATGTCGAGGCGTCGGCGCGCGGCCTCGGCATCGGCAAACGACTGGTCGCGGAATGCGTGAACCGGGCTCGAGCTTGCGGCTACACCAAGCTGGTGCTGTGGACCAACGACATCCTCGTTGCGGCGCGTGCAATCTACGAACGTGCCGGCTTCACGCTGGTCTCGCAGGAGCACCACCACAGCTTCGGCAAGGATCTGACCGGCCAGACCTGGGAAATGGATTTGTAGGCAGCTTTTGCTGCTGGGCTGCTTGCAGACGCGATTCTAGTTCCCCCGCGCCGTTGCCAGCGCGCCAGGCAACTCCTCGGCAAGAATATCGAGTTCGTGATCGAGACCGACGCTGACGCGGATACAGCGGTCGAGCCGTGGCACCATCGGTTTGCGGATGAACACGTCGCGCGACAGCAGGCCTTGCAGAACTTTCAGCGCGAAGGCGCCATCGCCGCAGCAATCGATGGTGACGAAATTGGTCGCCGACGCCAGTGGCTTCAACCCGTTCGCTTCGGCAATGCCGGCGATGCGTCGGCGGCCGGCCGCGACCCGCGCCACCACGCTTCTGAGATAGTCCTGATCGGCGAGCGCCTCGACGCCGGCGATCTGCGCCATGCGGCTGACGCCATAATGGTTGCGGATCTTCTCGAAGTCGCGGATCACCTGAGCCTCGGCGATCGCATAGCCGCAACGTATGCCCGCCAGCCCGTAAGCCTTCGAGAAGGTGCGCATGCGGATGACGTTTGGCCTGGAGGTATCGATCGGCGGCAGCGCCGAGGCCGGTCCGAGTTCGCCATAGGCCTCGTCGAGCACCAGCATGGTGGTTTGCGGCAGCGCCTCGATGAAGCGGATGATCTCGCTCGCCTCCCACCAGCTGCCCATCGGATTGTCGGGGTTGGAGAGATAGACCAGCGGGGCCCTGTCCTTGCGCACCGCCGCCAGCAGGCCATCCAGGCTTTCTCTGTCGTTCTCGTAAGGGACTGTCACCAGCCGCCCGCCGACACCGGCAATGTGGAAGTTGAAGGTCGGATAAGCGCCGAGCGACGTGACCACAGCATCGCCGGGCGCGACATACATGCGTGCCACCAGGCTGAGCAGGCCATCTATGCCTTCGCCGACAACGACGTTCTCGGCCTTTACGCCGTGATGCGCGGCCACCGCCGCCTTCAGATCGTGATTGTCGGGATCGCAATACATCCACATGTCGCCGGCGATCTCGGCCATGCGGGCGATGACGCGCGGCGAGGGACCAAAACTGCTCTCATTGGCGCCAACGCGGGCGCGAAAAGCGCGGCCACTCTCGCGCTCCTGCGCTTCGGGGCCGACAAACGGCACCGTCGAGGGAAGCGCTGCGATGAGCGGCATGAGGGGAGGGCGCTGGTGCATGGTGGAAGCTCGCTTGAAAGGGCCTTCTTGCTAGCGCGCCGGATGGGTCGGTGCAAGTTGCCGCTGGGCAGATCCGTAGCGCTGGATTCTTTCGTCCCTTTTTGCTAGCGACACGCAATGAACAATCGTCTGCCGCCTGCCTGGTCCAAGCACATCAAGCCCGGTCCCGCGCCGAAACCGCAAGCCAATTTGCCGGTGGCAAATTCGCCTTCACATGCGCAGGTCGATGAAGCGCTGCTGAAACAGGCATACGCTTTCCAGCAGGCAAAACGGCTCAACGAGGCTCAAGACCTGTGCCTTCGAGTTCTGTCGCGCACGCCAAATCATCCGCTCGCTCTGTATATCCTGGGGACCATTTGCCTCGGCTACGACGATGAGGCGGCTTTGCGATATTTCGCCAGGGCCGTCGGTGAGGAACCGAAAAACCCTTACTACCACCTCAGCCTGGGCGAGGCCTATGTGAAGGTCGGGGAATATTCGTCGGCAATCAAGCATATGCTGCACGCGCTGCAGTTGAAGCCGGATCTGGTCGATGCGCTTTGCGCATTGGGGCGCGCTTACAATGAATTTGGCAAACCCGACATGGCTTTGCCGGTCTACGAGAAGGCGCTGAAGATCAACCGCCATCACCCTAAGGTGCTGGTCGGACTGGCCAGCGCGCTAACCAGCCTGGGGCGCATGGACAGCGCCTCCGCCCACTTGAAGGAAACAATCAAGCGTCGCGTCGCGGTTCCCGCTGCTTACAACGATCTTGTACAGACACAGAAGTTCACCGAAGAGCCGGTGGAACTCCAATCCATCCTTCTTGAACTTCGCAATCCCAAGCTTGATTCAGACGGCGCTCAGAAGCTTCATTTCGCTGCCGGTAAGGTGCTGAATGACCTCAAGCGCTATGAAGAAGCGTTCGATCATTTCAACGAGGCGAAAAAGGCTTCCGGCTACAAGTTCCACATCGAACTGTACCGTCGCTGGGTCGATTCGATGATTGAGACCTTCACGCCGGATATGTTGGCCGCCAAGGCAGGGTATGGAAATTCTTCGGACGCGCCGGTGTTCGTGGTTGGCATGCCGCGCTCGGGGACAACGCTCACGGAACAGATCTGCGGCAGCCATCCCGATGTTCATGGGGCAGGGGAACTCAGCAAACTTCGGCGAGTTGCGAATGCGATTGGCCTCAAAACGTCATCGGCTGGAGATCTGAGCCGGCCGATCATGTCGATCACGGCGGACCTCTCCAGAACACTGGCCGAAGAGCATCTGTCCTATCTGAGGGAACGAGCGCCTGCCGCACTTCGGGTGGTGGACAAGACGCCGCACAATTTTGAGCTGATCGGACTTATTGGTCTTCTTTTTCCTGGCGCGCGCATCATTCATTGCCGCCGTGACGCCATCGACAATTGCGTGTCTTGTTTTGTCCAGAACTTCAGCGAGGGGCACAGCTACAATAGCGATCTGAGAACACTGGGCCTCTATTATCGCGAATATGACCGCCTGATGCGGCATTGGGATAAGATTTTTCCAGGCCTGATTTTCGAAAACCGCTACGAAACGCTGGTCGAGGATCAAGAAGCGCAGTCACGCCGCCTCATAGATTACCTTGGTTTGCCCTGGGATGACGCCTGCCTGCGTTTTTTCGACAGGGATGGTTCGGTCAACACACCCAGCCGCTGGCAGGTCCGCCAACCGATCTACAAATCGTCGGTCAAGCGCTGGAAGAATTATGAAAACGAAATTCAGACGCTGATTGATGCGTTGGGCGATCTAGCGGACAAATAGTCCAATCCGTAATTTGCCGACGAGCTTTGCGGGTGCATGCAATGCGTCCGAGACTTTCGCTGTTAATACCGAATCAGCACCGCATCCGATGGTCGTACAACGTCCTGAAAAAACCCGGCGGTTGCCCGCCAGGTTTCGATTTCGACAAGTCGAAATGTATTAGAACGAGCGCTGGAAGCGGAGCAGGCCGCCGACGCTGTTCTTCTTGTCGGCCGGAGTCCAGGCGACGTTATCCGTGCTGCCCTCATCGAACTTGCCGGCGTGAAGATAGTCAACTTCGGCCGTGACGGTGAAGCCGGGGACGATGTCATAGGCAACGTTCGCTGCGACGCCGACGTTCTTCCAGTCATCAGCAGACGCCTGAAGGTTGAACGAGGTCTTCTCGTTGAACTTGTAGGTGCCACCGCCCCAAACTGCCCAGTTGCCGCCCCACTGCTTGTAGAAGCCTCGACCGCCCGCGGGCTGATCGTAGGTCGGGTCGTTGAGGTTATCGTCGGTGCCATAGCCACCAATGATGAACAACGACAACTCGTTGGAAACGTTCACATCCAAGCGAACCTTGCCAGCGACTTCTTCGTAGTTGCTGTCATACGCAACGACACCGGTGATCGCGCCCCAGCCCTGGGTCCACTTCACGCCGCCGACGACATGGGGAACATAGCTGTCGATCGTGCCAACGCCATACTTGCCGTTGCCGAGATCGTCGACAGAGCCAGCGCCCGAGCCTTCTTCGAGCGAGAGCACGGCCGAGAAACCATTGCCTGCGTCGAAATAGTACTGGACGACGTTGGTGTCGAAGTCGCCGTAGGGAACCAGCGTATCCTGGATGACGTTGCCGGCGTAGCCGATGAACGTATCGAAGGCCGATTCGTCTTTACCGACGCGCAGACCGCCGAGTTGGATCCAGGCGAAGTTCAGCGATACGTCCTTGTTGTGCGCATCGTTCGGGCCAAAGTCGGGATCACCGTTGCTGTTGCCGAAATTGAAGCGGGTCTCGGTGTAGGTCTTCAAGGTACCGAGCTCGGTCTCCTGGCCGGTCCAGGTTTTGAGCGTGAAGCGGGTGTTCTTGTACCAGGCTCCCTGGTTCTTGCCGTCCTGCACGTCGTTGCTGCGAGCACCATCGAACGAGCCGACGTCGCCGGCGCCGATGTCATAACGGACATAGCCGCCGATGCGCAGGCAGGTTTCGGTGCCGGGGATGTAGAAGTAGCCAGCGCCGTAGACGTCGCAAATCTTGACGTATTCAGCGGGTTCCGGCTCGGCGACGACGACGGCGTCGGCGGCGCGCGCACCGGAAACTGCGATCAGGGCCGCAGCGGAGCCGAGGAGAAGGCTCTTGATGTTCATTTTCTGACCTCCAGTCANACCGGAAACTGCGATCAGGGCCGCAGCGGAGCCGAGGAGAAGGCTCTTGATGTTCATTTTCTGACCTCCAGTCAGAATCGAACGAAACAGCGGAACCGGCAAACCGCTTTTATGCGTTAAGTGATTGAGGCTCCAGAGTTTTTCGAAAATATACTGGATTTTCCGCCGTCGCGCGAACAATCACCAAAGACGTTTGCTGGCGAAAGCGTGTCCGGAGCCGGATTTGAGATAACGTTCGAACGAGGTCGCCTTGGCTCGATTCGAGAAGGCGATATAGGTGACGATCCGCCATGGCATGAACTTGGATGTATGGCTGGATTTTCCGGCGTTATGTTCGGCAAGTCGGCGCTTCAGGTCTGAAGTCACGCCGATGTAGCGCTCACCTTCCGTAGCCTTGCTTTCCAGCAGGTATACGTACCACACGAGCCACCCCCTTAACCAAGCGAGTATCCTGGCTCGGGGAAGGCGGCCCGCCAACCCCTGCTTTTGCTGGGATCGCACAGAGGTCTGGACTTGTCCTGCGAAGCGCACAGTGCAAGCAGAAAACCTTGTTTTGCTAGGGTTTTAGCCCTCCTTCGCCGAGGCTTCGGAGGGCATCCTGCTTCGCGCAGAGGTCTGGACTTGTCCTGCGAAGCTCGAAGAGCGAAGCAGGATGGCGGAGAGGATGGGATTCGAACCCACGAGAAGCTTTTGACCTCTACTCCCTTAGCAGGGGAGCGCCTTCGACCACTCGGCCACCTCTCCGTTGCGCCGGTGGATAAAGAAAAGCGCCGGCACAATCAACAAGCCTGCATCATTATATGGAAAAATAAGATGCACTGAACCGTGGCCTTCCATGGATGCGGCGGTTCTGCGGTTGTTTCCTGGCTAGCGACTCGGGAGCTTGCCATGATTCCGACGGCCCTTCGCCGGATTCGGCGGCAAACAAGGGGGTGCGGCGGGCCTGATGGTTAACGAGAGCTTTCTGAGTGAGGCCAAATCGTGTCATTTGTGCAACAACGCCGGGGGATAGCAGCCAGGCAGCCCTTTCGCCGGTACGATCGTGGTTGAACGCCGCCGCCTCATGGGTAATGTCGATTTCGAAGGAGCGGCGCGGTGCGCATCTTTTTCGGTAGTGGGGATGGGGCAGGGAACGCTGTCCTTCAGCAAAGAATACCCAGACCCGTTTTTTAACTTTTGACTGGAGGTCAGAAAATGAACATCAAGAGCCTTCTCCTCGGCTCCGCTGCGGCCCTGATCGCAGTTTCCGGTNAGCCTTCTCCTCGGCTCCGCTGCGGCCTTGATCGCAGTTTCCGGTGCGCGCGCCGCCGACGCCGTCGTCGTCGCCGAGCCGGAACCCGCTGAATACGTCAAGATCTGCGACGTCTACGGCGCTGGCTACTTCTACATCCCCGGCACCGAAACCTGCCTGCGCATCGGCGGCTATGTCCGTTATGACATCGGCGCTGGTGACATTGGTTCGTTTAATGGTGCTCGTGCTATCGACCGGATGGATGGTGACGTCCAGGATACCTGGAGAAAAAATGCACGCTTCACGCTGAAGACCTGGACCGGCCAGGAGACCGAACTCGGTACCTTGAAGACCTACACCGAGACTCGTATCAATTTCGGCAACACGAATTTTAGCGACGAAGCCTTCAATAAGGGCATTTCGCTTAATTTCGCTTGGATCCAGCTCGGTGGCCTGCGCGTCGGTAAGGACGAATCGGCGTTCGATACGTTTACCGGTTATGCTGGCAACGTCATCCAGGATACGCTCGTTCCTTATGGTGGCTTCGACACGAACGTGATTCAGTACTACTTCGACGCTGGGAACGGCTTCTCGGCTGTGGTCTCTCTCGAAGAAGGCTATGGCGACTTCACGATCGACAGCTACGTCCCTCATGTCGTTGGCGGCGTGAAGTGGACGCAGGGTTGGGGTGGCATCAGCGGTGTCATTGCTTATGACAGCAATTACGAAGAAGTTGCTGGAAAGGTTCGTTTGGATGTGAACGCCACGAATGAACTTTCGCTGTTTATCATGGGTGGCTACGGCACTGATGATAATATCAACGACTTCGGCGGTGGTCGCTCCATGTACAAGCTGTGGGGCGGCAACTGGGCAGTCTGGGGCGGTGGCACCTACAAGTTCAACGAGAAGACCTCGTTCAACGCCCAGGTGTCGTATGATGAAGACGAGAACCTCGGCATCGCGGCGAATATCGCCTATGACGTCGTTCCCGGCTTCACGGTCACGGCCGAAGTCGACTACGTCAATGCGGGCAGCTTCCCGGCGTCCAACTGGACCGGCGCTGACGATGACAGCAGCATCGGCGGTATCCTCCGCTTCCAGCGCTCGTTCTAAGGGCTGGTTCCTTACAGGTGAAATCCAGCCCGGGCGCACAACGCCCGGGCTGTTTTTGTTTCGTGACTGGATCAAGGCAAACGGAAGGATGGGGGTAACGGTAGCTGAATAAATCCGTGGGGTGATTTCGTGGGATCCGCTGATGGGCGGATGAAATCACAACTGCGTGATTAAAATCTCTTGAAAGGACGCTTCCAAGCGGGTAGGGCTGACCTATCCCACTCGGGGGTGTGGCAAATGATGACGAACGAAGCGATTCAAGAGGGCGAGACCTCTGATCATTTTTCGATGTTTTCTTCTCAAAGTCCGAAGATTCGATACACCTACAACAAGATTAGAGAAGTAAAGTCGCATCGGGTCGGAGATCTTTTTTCAGCATATCGGGACATATTATGGGATGATGGGCGGCATAAGTATAATGTCAGCTCGTTCATCGGCGAAATAGACGAGATTCTCCTTGGGGAGCGTTTCAGCGCCTTTGACCAAAGTACCCTGGACAACCTTATCGGCACCTTGCGCCAGCGCGGCAACAGCAACGCAACCATCAATCGAAAAATGGCTGCCCTCAGCAAACTGCTGCGCAAGGCTCACAAGATGGGAGATATCCACAGCCTGCCCGAGTTCCGCCGCCAGAAGGAGCGGGCGGGTCGGATTCGCTTCCTCGAAAGGGACGAAGAGGCGCGCCTGTTCGCCGCCATCAAGAACCGCAGCGAGGATGCCTACAGGCTTTCCGTCTTCCTGGTCGACACCGGATGCCGTCTCGGCGAGGCGCTTGGGCTGATCTGGAACGATATCCAGGAGCATCGCGTCAGTTTCTGGATCACCAAATCCGGCCGCAGCCGCACCATTCCAATGACCGAGCGAGTCAAAGAAGTCATCAAGCTGCCTCCCACTGAGGGTCGCCGGCCCAAAGGACCGTTCACCAAGCTCAGCCAGGCACAGTTTCGTGCCATCTGGAACGACGCGAAGGCCGAAGTCGGCCTCGGCGCCGACGACCAGGTGGTACCCCACATACTGCGCCATACCTGCGCCTCGCGCCTTGTCCAGGGCGGCATCGACATCCGGCGCGTGCAGATGTGGCTCGGCCACCAGACGTTGTCGATGACCATGCGCTACGCGCATCTGGCCACCAACGATCTCGATGGCTGCGTCATCGTGCTGGAAACGCCTCGATCGACTCAGCCGGGCGGCAATCGCGCTGAAGGCTCCATGTTTTCTTCGCCCGTGACGACGCCTTCGTCGCCGACGGCAGGGCGAAAAAAGAGGGATGAGGCAGCCGCCGCCGCAAAAGAGTCGCCGAAAGCGGCTCGGAAAAATTCAAAAGCCAAGTAGGCTGAAGAATTCTGCTTATAGTATTGTAGCTATCCCGTGACTTTGTTTGGTCATGGGATTTACGTGGGGATATTCTTCCGCTCGGCTTGGTCGAGAAAAGCGGCTATGTCGCTCGGCAGGCTGCCGGTATCGAGGAATGGCGCATGGCCCTGGCCCTCGACAGTGATCGTCTCGATCATGGAATGGCGCTCTCTCATCTGCTTGAGCGTGTCCATGGACAGCAATCTCGAATTGGCACCACGTATGGCGAGCAACGGGATGGCCGCCAACGCCTCGAATTGAGGCCATAGATCAGGCAGCTTCTGCGTCAGATCGAGGCTCGCCACGGTATCCACCAGCTTCGGATCGAAATCCGGCACCAGCCCACCATCCGTTTCGCGGTAGAGAGCCCATGCCATCCGATCCCAATCGGGGCCGGCAAGGGCGGGGAAGTCTTCGCCATGCACGCTGCGCTGGGCGGCGGCCGCCTGTGTGCGGGTTTTCGGTGCCGGGTCGCGCTCGAGATAAGACTGGATATGAGCAAGTCCGGCCGTCTCGATCACCGGCCCGATGTCGTTGAAAACAATGGCTTTCAGGACGGATGGCCGCATCATCCCGAGCACATGGATGATCAGCCCGCCGCGCGAGGTGCCGATGAAGGCCGCTTCTCCTCCGATGTTCAGCGCCGTCAGCCCGGCCAGGATGTCGCCAGCCTCCACGCCGACATTGTAATTTTTGACGTCGGGATCATAGGCTGACTGCCCGCGCCCACGGTAGTCGAAGGCGATGACCTTTCGCGGAGTTGCCGCATCCGTCGACAGATAGAGCGCCAGCTCGTGAAAATCCTTGGCGTTGCGGGTCAGGCCAGGCAGGCAGACAACCGGCCAGGATCCGGTATTGGCCTCACCATAGATGCGCGCATGAAGGCGTAGCCCATCGGGTGCGCTGAAGAAGAAGTCGGAGAAACTTTGCTCGCTTGCCATCAGAATGTTCGATCTCGCTGTACCGATCTGGACAGCTACAGGCGAGGGCAGGGATGGTCAAATGAAAGGCTCTTTTGCCTTCTCCCACAAGGGGAGAAGGACAGAAAGCCTCAACTCCGCCCGTTCACCAGATCTCCCACGATGTCATATTTACCCGAAATACGCATCTTGTAGACTTCGTAATTCTCCATCACGCGCTGAACGTAACTTCTTGTTTCCGTGTAGGGAATTCGCTCGATCCAGTCGACGACCGCGTCGATGTCCTTGCCGCGTGGGTCGCCATACCTGGCCACCCATTGGCTGGCCCGGTTGGGGCCGGCATTGTAGCCGGCGAAGGTCAGCACGTAGGAGCCGTTGAAGCGGTCGAGCTGTTCGCCGAGGAAGGCCGAACCAAGCGTCGCGTTATAGCCGGCATCAGTGGTCAGCCGTGTTTGCGAAAACTGCAGCCCGGCCTTCTTCGCCAGTTGCCTTGCGGTTCCCGGCATCAGCTGCAGCAGCCCGCGCGCGCCGGCGCTCGACACGGCGCCGATGTTGAATTCGCTTTCCTGGCGGGCGATCGCATAGGCCAGCGCCTTGCCCGAGCCGGAAATGTCGGCCGAATCGGGAATGACGCCGAGCGGATGCGACAATGCGCCGACATCGATGCCGCGCGCCCCGGCGATCTTGCCGATTTTCAGCGCCATGAAATGGTTCCCTTGCTTTTCCGCAAGGACAGCCAGCAGCGCCAGTTCTCCCGGACTCGTCAACTGCCCGGCAAGGTCGCGATAGAGCGTCTCGGCATAGCGGTCGTAGCCCGCCTCCTGCAGCCGCTTGATGGCGCTGACGGCCTCGCGGCCGGCAAAATTCTGCCGGTCGGCTGCACTTGGCGAGGGATAGACGATGTTCAGCGCCTGCCGGCCCACGCGTTCGGCGGCAAGCTGGCCGTAGAATGTCGTGCCATAGGCAGTGGCGCGTGCAAAATAGTCCTTGGCATTGCCCGGACCGCCGACTTCCGCGGCACGGCCGAGCCAATAATAGGCGCGCGACAGCGTCATCGGCCCCTGGGCGAGGTCCGCGATGCGAGCGAAATGACTGGCCGCGGTTTTTGGGTCGTTCAGGCCACGCAGCGCGTACCAGCCAGCATGGAATTCGGCGTCTGCCGCATTGGCGGCACTTTCGGCGGCGTGTGTGGCGACGATCTTGTACGCGGCCTTCATATCGCCCTGGTCGACCAATTCGCGCGACAGCACCCGGCGCTCGACCCACCAGGCATCCGGATCGACGAGAGCGTCGCGATCGGTCGGCGCCTGCATCACAATGGCGGCGGCCCCGGCAAAATTCTCTTGCTTGCGCAGATATTCGGCCTGCGCGAAGAAGTAGCCGGCCGAACGCTGCGCCGCCGGCACCGCCTTCAGCAGTTTGGCGGCGTTCTTGTCGCCTTTGTCGGCTGCCGCCCAGGCCTCGGCGAGCTGCTGGGCACCGGCCAGGCCGGCGACGCGCAAGGCGGAATTCGCGCGGTCGGCATAGAACATGCGCTCCATGCGAAAACGGTGGTCGGCGGCCGGGATCAAGCTGCCGAATTCCTTGATCAGCGCCGCCTCGTCCCTGGCCTCCAGGATCGCGGTGCGCCAGAAGGGCGACAGCACCGAACGTGCCGCCTTGATATTGCCTGACGTCACATAGGCGCGGGCAAGAACCATCACGCCTTCGAATGTCTGCGGCTGGCCGCCGTCGAATGCCGCAATGACGGCATCGGGGGCGGGATTTTCACGATAGAGTGCGCGTTCGCTGTTTTTGCGCAGGACGACGGTGCCCGGCCAATTGGGCAGCATCTTGGCCGCAGCAGTGATATCGCCGCTCGGAATCTTGTCGCCGCCATAAAGCGCGATCGCCCAGGCAAGGATATGCTGGTCGAGCGACTGAGCGGGAAGGCCATCGCGCACACCACGAGCGCGGGGACTATCGCCCGCCGCCAACGCATCCAGCCCGCTTTTCAAGGGGGCGACGTCGGGCAAGGGCTGTAGGGTCCTGCCCTGCAGGTCAGGCAGCGCAATTGCCGCGCCTGGCATCGGAATGGCTGAGGTGACCCGTACGTCCACGCTACCACTGATCGCCATGCCCGGCATCAGCGCGAGCGTGGCGCCAAGCAGCGCGAGAATGTGAGGCCGACCGCTCGGCATGATCCTTAAGTCTTTCCTTGTCCTGGCATTCCACAAGCTGGCGAAGATGCCTCAAAGCCTAAACTTAGGTCGTGAAGAGCCCGTAAACAAAGAGTTAGCGAGGCTGTTCGAATTGCGCTTGCTGGCACCATGGCAATGCTTGCCGCGCAACCATGTCGAGACTATGGTGCGCCGCTTCGCTTTCGGCTAGAAGGCGCGCACGACAAAACACCGACACAAAATAGAAGTGCCAAGGAGTTGGACGATATGCTGAGAGGCTCGCTTACTGCGCTCGTGACACCGTTCGAAAAGAGCGGGCGTTTCGACGAGAAAGCCTTTCGCGCATTCGTCGAATGGCAACTCGGCGAGGGCACGACTGGACTGGTGCCGGTCGGCACCACCGGCGAGTCGCCGACGCTGTCGCATGACGAGCACCGCCAGGTCGTCAAGGTGTGTATCGAGGTGGCCAAGGGCCGCGTTCCGGTCGTCGCCGGCGCCGGCTCCAACAACACCGAGGAAGCGGTCGGCCTCGTGCAGTATGCCGAGAAGGCCGGTGCGGATGCTGCACTCGTTGTCACGCCCTATTACAACAGGCCGACACAACGCGGCCTGTACGAGCACTTCGCGGCGGTCGCCAGGGCGACCAAGCTGCCGATCATCATCTACAACATCCCGCCGCGCTCGGTGATCGACATGATGCCGGAGACGATGGGGCGGCTTGCGCACGACTTCAAGAACATTGTCGGCGTCAAGGATGCCACCGGCAAGGTCGAACGGGTCTCCGAGCAGCGCGCCACGTGCGGCATGGATTTTATCCAGCTTTCGGGCGAGGATGCTTCGGCGCTTGGATTCAACGCGCATGGCGGCGTCGGCTGCATCTCGGTGACCTCGAATGTCGCGCCGCGGCTGTGCGCGGAATTTCAGGAGGCGACGCTGTCCGGCGACAGCGCCAAGGCACTGGAATTGCAAGATCGTCTGCTGCCGCTGCACAAGGCGATCTTTATCGAACCTGGCGTTTCCGGGGCGAAATATGCGCTGTCGAAGCTGGGCAAGGTCGAAAATGTGCTGCGTTCGCCGCTAATGACGGTCGAACAGTCGACCGCCGACAAGATCGATGCGGCGATGAAGCACGCCGGCTTGATTAATTAGGGATGAGGCGCCACCTCTCCGCATCATGAATCAAGTCAGAAAAGCCGATCCCAACAACAAGACCGTTTCGGAAAACCGCAAGGCGCGGTTTTCCTATGAGGTGCTCGACACGGTCGAGGCCGGTCTGGTGCTGACCGGCACCGAGGTCAAGTCGCTGCGCCAGGGCCAAGCCAACATCCAAGACAGCTATGCCTCGGTCGAAGGCGGCGAGATCTGGCTGATCAACTCTTATCTGCCGGAATATCTGCAGGCCAACCGCTTCAACCATGAGCCGCGCCGGCGCCGCAAGCTGCTGCTCAACAAGCGCGAGATGGCGAAACTGTCGCAGAGTGTCGACCGCGAAGGCATGACGCTGGTGCCGCTGAAAATCTATTTCAACGACCAGGGTCGCGCCAAGCTGTTGCTCGCCGTCGGCCGCGGCAAGAAACTGCACGACAAGCGCGAATCCGAGAAGCAGCGCGACTGGTCGCGCGAGAAGGGCCGGCTCTTAAAAGAGCGTGGGTAGGCTGGGGCCATTCGCTTGACGAACCGGATTGTTCTTTTCGGTCTAGCGAGCCTGGTCTCGGTGTGCCTCATCACGGCAGGCGGCTATCTCTACTTCCGCACATTCTCGCCGGATCGCGATAAATATCCGGTCAGGGGCATCGACGTCTCCCATCATCAGGGCCAGATTGATTGGCGGCGCGTAGCCGCCGACGATGTCGCCTTTGCCGTCATCAAGGCGACCGAAGGCGGCGATCATGTCGATGATGCTTTCGCACGGAATTTGGAAGAGGCCCGGGCCGCCGGTCTCGCCGTCGGCGCCTATCACTTTTTCACCTTTTGCCGGCCGGGTGCGGACCAGGCGAAGAATTTCATCTCGGTGGTGCCGCACGATCAGCCCCTGCTGCCACCCGTGGTCGATATCGAATTCGGCGGCAACTGCCCGCAGCGGCCGACGCCCGAACAATTGAACGCCGAACTGGCCGCGTTCCTCGCTCCAGTCGAGGCGGCGTTCGGCAAGCCGGCGGTGGTCTATCTGACCGACGACGCAGCGGAAGCGTATGCAGCGCGGATTGCTGCCCGTCCGCTCTGGCTCCGCTCATTGCTCCTGGAGCCGGATCGCGACGACTGGGTCTACTGGCAGTACCACAACAGGGGTCGCGTCGACGGCATCAACGGCGATGTCGACCTGAATGTGCTGCAGGGTGGGCCGGAGAAATTGGCCGAGCTGTTCGCTGCACCTTGATCAGACGAATTCCGCTGGCGAGATGGAGAACCAAATGTCGGCGCGCTGATTCGTGTTACGCAGCGTTCCGTCCTGCCTGCGCGCTCACGAAGGTCAGTTTCAGACCAAGCGCCTCGGCCACTTTCATGATCGTTGCGAATTCGGGATTCCCTTCGCCGCTCAGGGCCTTGTAGAGAGCCTGTCGCGTCATACCGGCTTTCTCGGCAAGTCTCGTCATGTTCTGCGCACGCGCAATGACGCCAAGCGCATGAGCAATCTCCGCTGCGGTGCCATCTTCGCACGTCGCTGCCAGATATGCTTCGATTGCCTCTGGAGTGTCGAGATATTCGGCCCCGTCAAAGGCTGTGACTTTCATTGCCATATTGCCTTGTCCTTCCATTCCTTGGCGAGTTTTTTTGCGGCTGCGATGTCTCTGCTTTGCGTTCCTTTGTCGCCACCGCAAAGGAGCAGCACGCACAAGTTGCCTGCTTGGAGGAAATAGATGCGATAGCCAGGACCATCGTCGATCCGCATTTCGCTTATGCCCTCGCCAACGGGCTTGACGTCTCCCGGATTGCCTACAGTCAGTCGGTCGATGCGCCGAACAATGCGGGCTTTTGCTTGCGCGTCGCGGAGGTCTTCGAGCCAGCGTTTGAATGTATCGGTTTCGAAAACCTGCATCATGGTAACTGTAAACCATGGTTGACTATTGTCAAGGGGAGAAGCTGATTGCTTATCGTGCCTACTTGCCCAAGAACGCCGCTATCTGGCTGAAAACGCTGACGAACATTGCCTCGGTCAGCACGCCGGTATTGGTGTTGTAGCGTGAGCAGTGATAGCTCGAAAACAGCGTGACGCCACCGGCCGGCAGCTGCCCGCCATGCTTGAACGGGTAGGCGGCGACGCGCCCACCCAGTGCCCGCACGGTCGACTGGTGCGCGATCGATCCCAGTGCCAGCACGGCGCGCAAATTGGGGAACCGCGCGATCGTCGGCACCAGGAATGTCCGACAGGTGGCAATCTCTGCGGCCACCGGCTTGTTCTCCGGCGGCACGCAGCGCACCGCGTTGGTGATCGCGGTGCCGACAAGCTCCAATCCGTCGTCGGGTCTGGCCTTGAATTCGCCGCGTGCAAAACCGTGCGAAATCAGCGTCGAGTAGAGCAGGTCGCCGGCATAGTCGCCGGTGAACGGGCGGCCCGTTCGGTTGGCACCGCGAAGGCCGGGCGCCAGCCCGACGATCAGCAGTTGGACCGTCGCGTCACCTTCGGGAGGCAAAAAAGTCGGCACCGGCGCATTGAACCAGGACGGCTCGCGCTGCCGCCATTCGGCGATGAAGTCATGCAGCCGCGGGCAGAGCGGGCAATCGCGGCCGGGTTCGGAGGCGGAAAGGGCGGTCAAGGCGACTGGCCTCAGTAATCGTCCTCGTCGACTTCGGCCGGCTCGGGCCGCCGCACCGACCGCTCGGAGGGATCACGGCCGACCTCGTTCTTCAATGTCATCAGGTCGATGAAATGGTCGGCCTGGCGGCGCAGGTCGTCGGAGATCATCGGCGGCTGCGAGGCCATGGTCGAGACGATCGACACCTTGCGGCCACGCCGCTGCAACGCCTCGACCAGCGTGCGGAAGTCGCCGTCGCCGGAAAAGATGACGTAGTGGTCGACGACATCGGCGAGCTGCAGCGCATCGACCGCAAGCTCGATGTCCATATTGCCCTTGATCTTGCGGCGACCGGTCGAGTCGGTGAACTCCTTGGCCGGCTTGGTGACCACCTTGAAGCCATTATAGTCGAGCCAGTCGATCAACGGACGGATCGAGGAGTATTCCTGATCCTCGACCAGCGCCGTGTAATAATAGGCGCGCAACAGATAGCCGCGCTTCTGAAAGCTCGACAGGAGCTTGCGATAGTCGATGTCGAAGCCGAGTGCACGCGACGTCGCGTAAAGATTGGCGCCGTCGATGAATAGGGCGATTTTTTCACGAGGGTCGAACATGGAAAATATTCCTTCTCGAAATAAACGGCCGTCTAAACGAAATGCGATAGCGTTCGGTCAGGCTCATAATAAACCGGCTGACCTCCATGCCATCCGAGATAGCGCCAGTTTCGCGGCAATCCAAGGGTGCGTGCTGTACTGCAAGCAATTGTGATCGGGACACCGAACACATAACCACAGACAGGTTTTGCCAAATCGGGTGTTTGAACCAAGGTTTGGGCGCCATGCAGCCCGGCCATTGCCATGATGCTTGTATTTTGGCGGCGTTCGGGTTATGGACCGCGCCTGTTTTCCATCAAATCCATCGCATGAAAGGGGCAATCCATGGCCCGCGTAACCGTTGAAGATTGCATCGACAAGGTCGACAACCGCTTCGAGCTGGTGCTCTTGGCCGGCCACCGCGCCCGCCAGATCAGCCAGGGCGCGCCGATCACCGTGCCGCGTGACAACGACAAGAACCCGGTCGTGGCGCTGCGCGAGATCGCCGATGAGACGCTTTCGCCCGACGACCTCAAGGAAGATCTGATCCATTCGCTGCAGAAGCATGTCGAGGTCGACGAGCCCGAAGCCGACGGCGAGGCGATTGCCGATCAGACCGGCGCCGCCGTTGCGGCCACCGACGCCGATGACACCGAGGAGAACGTCACCTTCGACCGGATGACCGAGGAAGACCTCCTGGCCGGCATCGAGGGCCTGGTGCCGCCGGAAAAGAGCGACGACTACTAAGCCAGCGCTCTGGACCTGCCTGGAATACGTTTCCGGCACTTCCGTCCAGTCAGTTTCGTGGCTATCTATGGGATGCGCCGTACGCTAGTGCGGCGCATCAATCATTTCAGCACCGCGAGATCCCGCCCATGATGCGTCAGTATGAGCTTGTCGAGCGCGTCCAGCGCTACAAGCCTGACGTCAACGAGGCGTTGCTCAACAAGGCCTATGTCTATGCCATGCAGAAGCATGGCCACCAGAAGCGCGCTTCCGGCGACCCGTATTTCTCGCACCCGCTCGAAGTCGCCGCCATCCTCACCGAGATGCATATGGACGAGGCGACGATCGCGGTCGCCCTGCTGCACGACACGATCGAGGACACGACCGCCACACGGGCCGAGATCGACGATCTGTTCGGCCCCGAAATGGGCAAGCTGGTCGAGGGCCTGACCAAGCTGAAGAAGCTCGATCTCGTCTCGAAGAAGGCCGAGCAGGCGGAAAACCTGAGAAAGCTTCTGCTGGCGATTTCAGAAGATGTCCGCGTGCTGCTGGTCAAGCTCGCCGACCGCCTGCACAATATGCGCACCCTCGACCACATGCCGGAAGCCAAGCGCCTGCGCATCGCCGAGGAGACGATGGATATCTACGCGCCGCTGGCCGGCCGCATGGGCATGCAAGGCATGCGCGAGGAGCTGGAGGAGATCGCCTTCCGCTTCATCAATCCGGAGGCCTATCGCGCCGTCACCGCACGGCTTGCCGAAATCTTCGAGCGCAACAAGGGCGTGCTGACGGACATCGAAAAAGCGCTGTCCACGCTGTTCGAGAAGCATGCGATCAACGCCGGCGTGAAGAGCCGGCAGAAGAAGCCGTGGTCGGTGTTCCGCAAGATGGAGGCCAAGGCACTGTCCTTCGAGCAGCTCTCGGATATTTTCGGCTTCCGCGTCGTCGTCGATACGGTCGAGGACTGTTACCGGGCGCTTGGCGCCATCCACACCGCGTGGTCGATGGTGCCGGGCCGCTTCAAGGATTACATCTCGACGCCGAAGCAGAACGATTATCGGTCGATCCACACCACCATCGTCGGCCCGTCGCGCCAGCGTGTCGAACTGCAGATCCGCACCCGAGAGATGAACAAGATCGCCGAATACGGCGTCGCTGCCCATTCGATCTACAAGGACACCGGCGGCAAGACGAATGGCGCCGCCCACGCGATTTCGAAGGAAACCAACGCCTATGCCTGGCTGCGGCGCACCATCGAGCAGCTTGCCGAAGGCGACAATCCCGAGGATTTCCTCGAAAATACCAAGCTAGAACTGTTTCAGGACCAGGTGTTCTGCTTCACCCCGAAAGGCATGTTGATTGCGCTGCCGCGCGGCGCGACACCGATCGACTTCGCCTACGCGGTGCACACCGATGTCGGTGACACCTGCGTCGGTGCCAAGGTCAACGGCCGCATCATGCCGCTGATGACGGAGCTGAAGAACGGCGATGAGGTCGAGATCATCCGCTCCAAGGCACAGGTTCCGCCGGCGGCGTGGGAATCGGTCGTCGTCACCGGCAAGGCGCGCTCGGCCATCCGCCGTGCCACCAAGAATGCCATCCGCAAGCAATATTCGGGTCTCGGCATCCGCATCCTGGAACGCGCCTTCGAGCGTGCCGGCAAGACCTTCACCAAGGAGAGCCTGAAGCAGGTGCTGCACAGGCTGGCGCGCAAGGACATCGAGGATGTGCTGGCCTCCGTCGGGCGCGGCGAGCTCGCCTCCACCGACGTCATGAAGGCGGTATTCCCCGACTACAAGGATGAGCGCGTCACCACGGCCGTCCCCAAGCCGCGCGAGGAGGGCTGGTCGAAGATCCGCAATGCCGCCGGCATGCTGTTCCAGATTCCGGGTCGTGCCGCGCGCAAGGACAAGGACCAGCCACGCGATGGCGCCGTGCCGATCCGCGGCGTGCGCGGCGATCTGCCGGTGCGCTTCGCGCCGGAAGGGGCGGTGCCTGGCGATCGCATCGTCGGCATCGTCCAGCCGGGCACCGGCATCACCATCTATCCGATCCAGTCGCCGGCGCTGCAGGCGTTCGACGATCAGCCCGAACGCTGGATCGACGTGCGCTGGGACATCGACGAGCGCACCAAGGAACGCTTTCCGGCGCGCGTATCGGTCACCGCCATCAACGCGCCGGGGTCACTCGCCGATATAGCGCAGGTGGTTGCCTCGAACGACGCCAACATCCATACACTGTCGATGGTGCGCACTGCTCCCGACTTCACCGAAATGCTGATCGATCTCGAAGTCTGGGATCTCAAGCACCTCAACCGGCTGCTGTCGCAGCTCAAGGACAATTCGAGCGTCAGCGACGCAAGACGCGTCAATGGCTAGACCATGCTCCGGTTTCGGACAAAGTCATGGTCAATCAAAAAGAGGCAGACATGAACACCGATGAAGTGCTGGGCATTTTCCGCGAGGCGGGTGCTGTTCTGGAAGGGCATTTCATTTTGACCTCGGGCCTGCGCAGTCCGGTCTTCCTGCAGAAGGCGCGCGTGTTCATGCATGCCGACAAGACCGAGCTTCTGTGCAAGGCGTTGGCCGAGAAGATACGCGCTGGCGTGCCAGGCAAGATTGATTATGTCGTCGGCCCGGCGATCGGAGGGCTGATCCCAGCCTACGAGACCTCGCGTCATCTCCGCGTGCCGGCGATCTGGGTCGAGCGGGAAGGGGGCGAGTTCCGCTTGCGCCGCTTCGAGATCGCCAGGGGCTCGCGTGTCGTCATCGTCGAGGACATCGTCACCACTGGCCTGTCGATCCGTGAGACCATCGAGTGCCTGCGCGATCTTGGCGCCGAGGTGGCGGCCGCGGCCTGCATCATCGACCGTTCGGCCGGCAAGACCGATGTCGGTGTGCCGCTCATCGCGCTTGCCGAGTATGAGGTCCCGGCCTATCCGGCCGACCGGCTGCCGCCGGAGCTTGCCGCCATCCCGGCGATCAAGCCCGGCAGCCGCAACATCTGACGGGGCATTTTTTTCGCCCAACAATGTGCGGCGGTTTTGGGGAAAGCGACATGCGTGAAGACAGATTGGAAATGGTCGCCGGCATCGATCATTTCGTGCTGACGGTCGCTTCGCTGGAAGTGACCTGTGAGTTTTACCAGCGCGTGCTGGGTTTTGAGCGCATCGACGCGGCGGATCGGCCGACGGCGCTGGCTTTCGGTACCCATAAGATCAATGTGCATGAGGTCGGCCGCACTTTCGAGCCCAAGGCGAAGTCGCCGACATCAGGATCAGGTGATTTCTGCCTGATCACCGACCGGCCACTGGATGAGGTCCGTGCCCGGCTCGCGGCCAATGGTGTGGTGGTGGAACTCGGCCCGGTTGAACGTATCGGGGCCCGAGGTCCGATGATGTCGGTTTATTTCCGTGACCCAGACGGCAATCTGGTCGAGGTCAGCGAATACCTGCCGTAGCCGCCGGCGACGATGCGCCTTTCGGCGATGCGACTGCCGGTTCCCTAAATTCGCCGCGATTATCCGATGTTCGAAGCAAGACCTGCCGCCCCGAAGGGCGGCGACAAGCGCGGCGCACAGAAGGTGTTTGGTTGTTCTTGCGCCAGCGCGTCGTTATATAAGGTGGCGATTGCCATAGGGTGATCGTCAAGCGCAAGATGTGGCTGCCACGCCCGGCTGAAGGTGCCGTTGCGGGCGCTGTGGAACGGGAACAGAGTGCTTTTTCGACGCCGCAAGCCTGATGGCTTTTATGAGCGGGTGCGTACCTACCTTTGGCCGCGCCGCTCGTTTTCGCGCTCGCTTCAGTATTTTTCCAAGCGCATCCTGCGGCTGAAGGCCACACCGCATGCGGTTGCGGCCGGTGTTGCGGCCGGTGTCTTCGCTTCATTCTTTCCCGTCGGTTTCCATTTCATCATCGCTGCCCTCCTGTGCTGGGTGATCGCCGGCAATCTGGTGGCGGCCGCTCTCGGCGCGGTTTTTTTCGGCAACCCGCTGACCTTCCCGTTGCTATGGGGCGCGTCGTGGGAAACGGGCAAGCTCATCCTGCATGACCGCCTGCCGACGCATGGGCCGCCGGCACATCTGGGCGAGATGCTGCATAATCTCTCCTTCGCGCAATTGTGGAAACCGGTCCTCGAACCGATGCTGATCGGCGCGGTTCCGCTCGGGCTCGCCTTCGGGCTGCTGTTCTACGCCATCACGCGCTGGGGCATGAACGCTTTCCGCGAACAGCGGCGCAAGCGTCTGGCCGAGCGTGCAAGCCGGCATGCGCAATCGTCCCATCCCGGCGCAAGCATCGGTTCCACCGCGCGATGATCATCGGCATCGGCAGCGACCTGATCGACATCAGACGCATCGAAAAGTCGCTGGAGCGTCACGGCCAGCGCTTCATCCAGAGAATCTACACCGAGATCGAACAGGCCCGCTCCGAAAACCGGCGGGCGCGTGCTGCCTCCTATGCCAAGCGGTTCGCTGCCAAGGAGGCCTGCGCCAAGGCGCTGGGCACCGGTCTGGCGCAGGGCGTGTTCTGGCGCGACATGGGTGTCGTCAACCTGCCCAGTGGCGCGCCGACCATGGCGCTGACGGGAGGAGCGCAGGCCAGGCTGGACAAAATCCTGCCAAAGGGCCACCGGGCGGCGATCCACCTCACCATCACGGATGATTTCCCGCTCGCTCAAGCCTTTGTGATCATCGAGGCGCTGCCCGTCGAAGAAGCGCCACATTGATTGCCTCTGACGACCGGCATTGACGTTGCCCAGCGCGCGCCGAGACTCTATACCATCCAACGCACAATCGAGGACGACATGAGCGTGGCTGAAAAATCCGAGAAGAAATCCGGCGGGCTTGGCGAGACCGTCAGCGTCATCGTCCAGGCGCTTTTGCTCGCCCTGGTCATCCGCACGCTGCTGTTCCAGCCTTTTTCGATCCCGTCGGGATCGATGCGGCCGACGCTTTTGGAAGGCGACTATCTGTTCGTCACCAAATGGTCCTACGGCTATTCGCGCTACTCGCTGCCTTTCGGACCCGATATTTTTTCAGGCCGCATCTGGGGCTCCGAGCCGAAGCGCGGCGATGTAGCGGTTTTCAAGTTCCCGCCTGATCCGTCCGTCGACTACATCAAGCGCGTGGTCGGCCTGCCGGGTGACAAGATCCAGGTCAAGGACGGCCAGCTGTTCATCAACGGCGTCGGCGTGCCGCGCGTGAAAACAGGCCAGATCGACAATCCCGACATCACCGAGGAATCGCGCCCGATCGACGTCTATCGTGAGACCTTGCCCAACGGCGTCAGCTACGACACGCTCGATCTGAATTCGAACTCGATCGGCGACAACACCCGCGAATTCGACGTGCCGGCCGGCCACTATTTCATGATGGGCGACAACCGGGACAATTCCGCCGACAGCCGTTTCACCGTCGGCTACGTTCCCGCGGAAAATCTGGTTGGCCGCGCCAATCTTGTCTTCTTCTCGATCGCCGGCAAGGCGAGCCCTCTCGAAATCTGGAAATGGCCGTCGCTGATGCGCGCTTCGCGCCTGTTCCACTTCGTCAATTGATGGCTTTGAAGCGTCCGACGGGCGAAACTCTGGCCGGTTTGGTGAAGGCCAAGACCGGTCACGTCTTCAAGGATATCCGTTTGCTCGAGACCGCCTTGACGCATTCCAGTGCGGTCAAGGCGGCCAGCAACAACCAGCGTCTGGAATTCCTTGGCGACCGCGTGCTTGGGCTTGTCGTCGCCGATATGCTTTTCGAGAAATTTCCCGATGCGCCGGAAGGTGAAATCGCGCCGCGCTTCAATGCGCTGGTCGATGCGCGGACATGCTCCGAAATCGGCATCGAAATGCAGCTGGAGGATCTGGTCCGCGCCGATTCCGCCTTGAAGATGCGGTCGCGTGGCTCGGGCGGAAACTATCTGGCGGATGCGGTCGAAGCGCTGATCGCGGCGGTTTACGTCGACGGTGGCATCGAGGCCGCGCGGCGGTTCGTCCTGCGCTACTGGGAACCGCGCTCGCATACGGTGATCGCAAAGCCGCTCAATCCGAAATCCGATCTGCAGGAATGGATTGCCAAGACCCGCGATGCGCGCCCTGAATATGTGATCGAGAAACGAGAAGGCCCGGACCACCAGCCCGTCTTCACCGTGTCCTTGCAGGTCCGCGGCTTTGCGCCGATAAGCGGTACTGGCGGCTCCCGCAGGGTTGCCGAAGAAGCGGCGGCTTCGGCATTTCTTGTGCGCGAAGGCGTCTGGGCCACCACGTCGGCCCAAAAACCGGAGCGCGCGCGCTCAAGTGAAGGGAGTGCGGCATGACCGCCACCGAAGAGCCGGCGACCGCAGCCGCCACGCATTCCGGCTTTGTCGCGCTGATCGGCGCGCCCAACGCGGGCAAGTCGACCTTGGTCAACCAATTGGTCGGTGCCAAGGTGTCGATCGTCACCCACAAGGTGCAGACGACCCGCGCCATCGTGCGCGGCATCGCCACGCATGATAATGCGCAGATCGTTTTTGTCGACACGCCCGGCATCTTCAAGCCAAAGCGGCGGCTCGACACGGCGATGGTGACCACCGCCTGGGGCGGCGCCAAGGACGCCGATATCGTGCTGCTTTTGATCGACGCCGAACGCGGCATCAGGGGCGACGCCGACGCCATCCTCGAGCGGCTGAAGGATGTGCGCCAGCCGATGGTGCTGATCCTCAACAAGGTCGACCGGGTCAAGCACGAGGCGCTGCTGGCCTTATCGGCGGCAGCCAACGAAAGGGTGCCGTTCAAGCGCACCTTCATGGTGTCGGCGTTGACCGGTTCCGGCTGCAAGGACGTGCTCGATTATCTGGCCGAGGCTCTGCCGGTCGGCCCCTGGTACTATCCGGAAGACCAGATCTCGGACCTGCCGATGCGCCAACTCGCGGCCGAGATCACGCGCGAGAAGCTGTATCTCAGGCTGCATCAGGAACTGCCCTATTCCTCGCATATCGAGACCGAGAAATGGGAAGAGAAGCCGGATGGCTCGGTGCGCATCGACCAGACCATCTATGTCGAGCGCGACAGCCAGAAGAAGATCGTGCTCGGCCACAAGGGCGAGACCATCCGCGCCATCGGCCAGGCGGCACGCATGGAAATAGCCGGTATCCTGGAACAGAAGGTGCACCTGTTCCTGTTCGTCAAGGTGCGCGAGAACTGGGGCGACGACCCCGAGCGCTATCGCGAGATGGGGCTCGAGTTTCCGCGCTAGACCGAAGGTTCGCGTAGCGACAGCGGCAAGCGGTTTTCGGAGAGTTCAAATAAATCGCTCCAGGTCCATGGTCAGCAATCTGAACATCGACACGGCGCTTGTCAGCCGACTGGTCGCCACGCAGGAGTGATCTTGCGGTCAGGCCGGTCGAGATTGGCAGCTGAGGCTTCTATCTTAGCGACGAGATGAGGTGGAAAAGGGCGATCCCGCCTGTGATCTGGCAATTGCCTGGACGCTTTTCGAGGGCAAAAGCCGGGAAGCGTTCTGCGCCGACCTTCCCGCCGACGAAGCGATGATGTGCAAAGCGCTGATCACGGTCGGCGGATACATCGGCATCAACCCCGTCGAGTTTGAAAAATCCTGGCACGTGGCCGATGAAGTGCTTGCCGATCACGCGCGCGGGCGTGAAGTGCCGAACGGTACGCCGCTCTAGCCAACCAGAACCCTGATCCTGTCGCCGGACCATCCGCCATCGCATGGCGTGACCAGGGACATTCTGGCCGAAGCGATGCTTTCCAGGACCTATGTGTGCCAATCCGCCTATCGAGGCGGGCGACCACGTCGCCTGCGTCGCCAAGGTCGACTGAGAGGCGTCGCGAAGGAATCGCCTTCAACGGTTGACTGCTGTCACAATCAGCGACGCGACAGCGCTCCAGGGGGTTTCGATCGCTTTGGAAGAGGCAGACAGGCTTGGAGGCGTCATCCTGCTTTTCGCCTCGGTATCAAAGTGGGTTTGGCGGATCGGCGGCATCTGACGATAAAGGGGGCGGCAAGATTCAGGCGATTTCGGCGTAAATCAGGTAGATATTCCGCATTATACGGTCATTTTGGAAATATAGCACGTCACAATTGTATTTAGCCGCGAAAGTATCGGTATATATATTTAATAAATGACATTGTGCCAGTTGTGCCACTCGTCGGATTCGCAAGTGTTATTTGTGCAACACAGTATTAATCTGTTCAAGGAATTGGCATTATTCGAGAAATCGTCATTGAAGACAGATGATCGATGGGTATGTTCGCCGCTGAAAAGGGCGAGCGATGCGAGCCTTTTTCGCTGTGGGGGTGAGGCGGGAAAACATTGCCGCCAGCCACAAATCCGAAGCCATTTATAACTATGACTGGAGAGGTCAGAGAATGAACATCAAGAGCCTCCTTCTCGGCTCAGCCGCGGCCCTCATCGCGGCCAGCGGCGCGCGCGCCGCGGACGCTGTCGTCGTTGCCGAGCCGGAACCTGCCGAATACGTCAAGATTTGCGACGTCTATGGCGCCGGCTACTTCTACATCCCTGGCACCGAGACCTGCCTGCGCATCGGCGGCTATCTTCGCTACGACATGGGCGTCGGCGATTCCGGCACGTTCGATGGTGTCAACAACGTTGCCGATCACATGGACGGCGATAGGCACGACACTTATTACAAGAACATGCGCTTCACGCTGAGGACTTATACCGGCCAGGAAACCGAGCTCGGCACGTTGAAGACCTTCACCGAGACCCGGTTCCAGTTCGGCAACTCCTCTGGCGACTATGACGGAAGCTCAAGCACTGGCTGGCAAGCCGGCAATAACAAGGCAGATGGAACCAGCAAGACTTCGCTGAATTTCGCCTGGATCCAGCTCGGTGGCCTGCGGGTCGGCAAGGATGAAACGGTATACGACCAGTTCATCGGCTATGCCGGCAATGTCATCCAGGACACGCTCATCCCGTATGGTGTCAAGGATACCAACCTCATCAGCTACTACTTCGACGCAGGCAGCGGCTTCACGGGCGTGGTCTCGCTCGAAGAAGGCACCGCCGTCAACACGATCGACAGCTACGTTCCGCATGTTGTCGGCGGTTTGAAGTACAAGGGCGACTGGGGTGCGATCACCGGCGTCGTGGCCTATGACAGCAACTATGAGGAAGTGTCCGGCAAGGTCCGTCTGGACGTCAACGTCAGCAAGGAACTGACGCTGTTCGTCATGGGCGGCTACGGCACCAACGACAACATCAACGACTTCGGCACAGGCCGTACCCAATACAAGCCATGGGGCGGAAACTGGGCGATCTGGGGCGGCGGCACCTACAAGTTCAACGACAAGACCTCGTTCAACGCCCAGGTCTCCTATGACGACTGGAAGAACCTCGGCGTCGCGGCCAACGTTGCCTACACCATCGTCCCCGGTTACACGATCACGGCCGAAGTCGATTACCTCAATGCAGGAAAATTCGACGACTTCGATTTCAACAACTGGACCAAGGCCGACAAGAAGAGCAGCGTCGGCGGCATCGTTCGCTTCCAGCGCAATTTCTAACAGATCGACTGACCTCACCAGCCCGCCCGCAGCACATCGCTGCGGGCGGTTTTTTATGCCATTGGCATGAGAGTTACCCAGGGCCAAGCCGATACCTTGATTTCGCCACCCGATCGGTGAAAAGCTCCTGAAATGGAATGGCGCGACGAGGGAATCATTCTCGGCACCCGCAAGCATGGCGAAACCAGCGCCATTCTCGAGGTGTTGACGCGAGCGCATGGCCGTCATCTCGGCCTTGTTCGCGGCGGCCGTTCGCGCAAGCAGCAGCCTGTTCTCCAGCCCGGCAACCGTGTCGACCTGTTGTGGCGAGCGCGCCTTGACGAGCACCTCGGCACGTTCCAGGCCGAAGCGATCGAGATGAACGCGGCCCGGCTGATGGACAGCGCCGTCGCCGTCTACGGCTTGCAGACCATGGCCGCGCATCTGCGCCTGCTGCCCGAGCGCGATGCGCACGAAGGTCTTTACGAAACGCTTGCCGTAATGATCGTCCATCTCGACGATGCCGAAATTGCCGGCGAACTGGTGGCGCGCTTCGAGCTTCTGGTGCTGGACGAACTCGGCTTCGGCCTCGATCTCAGTCAATGTGCCGCCACCGGCACGCGACAGGACCTGGCCTATGTCTCGCCGAAGTCGGGACGCGCGGTATCGCGCGAAGCCGGTTTGCCTTGGCGCGACAAGATGCTGACTCTGCCGGCTTTCCTGCAGCGCGGCTCCGGCCTGCGCGCCGATGCGGCAGCGGTCGAGGACGCCTTCCGGCTCACCGGCTTCTTCTTCAACCGCCATGTCTATGAGCCGCGCGGCTTCGAGCCGCCAGACGCTCGTACCGGCTTCCTCGCCGCCTTGCGCAAACATCACGCGCGCGGCAAGGCCATAGCTGGCGAGGACGCAGCCAGAGAAATCATCACATGAGCGAGGTCGAACTTTATCCTGGCCGGGTCTCACCGCTCGGCCTCGGCACCATTCCGCACGCCGACATCCTGAAATACACCGGTTTGGAATTGCTGCAGCGCATCGTCGACGGCAAGTATCCGGCGCCGCCGATTTCCTTTCAGCTGAATTTCACTCTCACCGAAGTCTCGGAAGGGCGCGCTGTCTTTCGTGGCATGCCGAGCGAGCGCCATCTCAATCCGCTGGGCAGCGTACATGGCGGCTGGGCGGCGACGCTGCTCGATTCGGCACTGGCCTGTGCCGTGCAGACGCTGCTCGAAAAGGGCGAGGCCTATACGACGGCGGAGTTCAAGGTGAATTTGACGCGTCCCATCACGCCGAGGACCGGCGAGGTGGTGTGCGAGGGCAGGGTTGTTCACAAGGGCCGCACGTTGGCGGTGTCGGAAGCGACGTTGAAGGATGCCGGCGGCAAGCTGCTGGCTTTCGGCACCGAAACATGCTCGATCTTTCCGGCCGCCAATCTGGCGGCGCGTTGACTGGCGGCGCATTGAGTTTTCCGAGCTTGGATTTTCTGGCCGCTTGGCCGCCGCATTTGAATGTCAGTACGACGGATGTCAGTGAAAACTGGCCTGGTTTGGGGGAACCGCCATGTTTGAAAGCCTGATCGGCCTTGTCGCCATCATCGCTTTGTTCGTCATCATTTCGCGCCAGCAGAGCCGCATCGGCCTTGTCGAGCGCGAGCTTGGCGCGCTGCGCAGCCTGGTCCTTTCCGGTGCCGTGCCGCCTGCGGCCCAGTCGTCCGAACAGGTGGACGACAACGCGCCCGCCGACATGGCTCCGGACGCAGCGGCTGCGACCGATATCGTTCCGCCGGAGGTAAGCGCATCAGTCACCGCCCCGGCGCCAGCCACGGACACGGAAGACTCGACCGGCGAGATCGTCTCCGGGCCGTGGACCGCTCCAGAACCGGCACCGAAGGCGGTGGATCCCGCGGAGCTTCCCGGAGCGGCGAAAGCCGCCCGCCAATCCGATGTCGAAACCGCGCTCGGCACCCGCTGGGCGGTCTGGGTCGGAGGCATCGCACTGGCGCTGGGCGGCCTGTTCCTAATCCGCTACACCATCGAAGCCGGCATTTTCGGTCCCGGCGTGCGGCTGAGCATGGCCGGCGTGCTCGGCCTTGTGCTGGTCGCCGGCGGCGAGTTCATCCGGCGCACCGGCTTCAAAGTACCGGTGCAAGGCGCTGCCGGCGCCTATATCCCGGCGATCCTGACCGCGGCCGGTGCCTTCATCCTGTTCGGCACCGTCTATGCCGCGCATGGCATTTACGGCTTCATCGGCCCGGCACTTGCTTTCATTCTGCTTGGCGTCATCGGGGTGGCGACGATCGCGGCAGCCCTTGTCCATGGCCAGGCGCTGGCCGGCATCGGCCTTGTCGGCGCCATGGTGACGCCAGTGCTGGTCGCCTCGCAGGCACTCAGTCCCTGGGCGCTGTTCGGCTATCTCGCGATCGTGCTCGCAGCGACCGGCGTCATCGCCCGCATGCGCGACTGGAAATTACTGATCGCGGCCGCCTTTTTCGGCACCGGTGTCTGGACCATCCTCTATATGACCGATGCGCCGGGGGCGAACCTCTCCGCCATCCTGTTCATCGACGCCGTCACGCTGGCTGTGCTGGCCCTTGTCTGGCTCGCTCGCCGTGGCGATGAAACCGGGCCGGCCAGGGTTTTCGACTGGCCGTCTATCGTGCCTGGCTTGTTCATCGCATTCTCGGCGCTGGGCCTGTCGGTCGACCCGGTCTTTGCAGCCGCCGGCGATGCCTTGCCGGGCGCGGTGGTGATCGCCGCAATGGTGGCTGTCGCGCTTTATCGTCCGCTGGCGCTGCCGCTCCTCTATGCCGCGGGACTGGTCATGGTGCTGATCTATCTCGGCATCATCCCGCCAACCTCGATCGCTTCCGATTTTTCGGGCGGTGCCCTGGGCGTCGACGGACTGCCGGTGGCCACGTCCAACGCGCTGACCTTGCGCATCGGCATCGTACTTGGCCTGGTTTTCATCGGCGCCGGCTTCTGGGCCGCACGCCGGTTCGCCGCCGGCACGCAGATCCGCGCGGCCTCATGGGCAGCGTGGGGCGTCATCGTCCCGCTGGTCGTCCTGCTGGCGCTCTGGTTCACTTTCGGCAATCTCGACCGTGACTTTGTCTACGCTGCCGCGGCGGCACTGCTGGTCGTCATTTTCGCCGCCGGTGGCGAGTGGATCGCGCGGGCCGAGGAGCCGCCGCTCAAGGGCGGTGTCGCGGTGTCGTTTGCCCTGGGCGGCGCGGCCATCGCCGGGCTCCTGCTCATGCATATGGCTTTCGATTCCGGCTGGACCACCATCCTGCTCGGTGCGGCGGCCATCGTGCCGGCGCTGGCCACGCGCCGGCGCGCCTATCCGGTGCTCGGCTGGATTTCGGTCGGCGCTGTGATCGCGGTGCTTGGCCGCGTCGCTTTCGACCCGACCATTGTCGGCGCCGGGTTCCTGTCGAGGACACCGGTCTTCAACTGGCTGTTGCCCGGCTACGGCGTGCCGGCGCTGGCCTTCGGCTTCGCCGCCTGGCAGCTCGCCCGCACCACGAATGGCCGGCCGCGCCTTGCCATGGAGGCGGCTGCGGCGCTGTTTGCGCTGCTCACGCTCGCCATGCTGGTGCGCCACGCCATGCACGGCGGCGTCATCGACACGGGTGCCATGACGCTCGCCGAACAGTCGATCTACACGCTGATCGCCATTGGCGCCGGCGCCATCCTGGTCGCCATCGACATGCGCTCGCCAAGCTCGGTGCTGCGCTATGGTTCGATGGCCGCCGGTGTGGCCTCGGTCGCCTTCATCGTTGTCAGGCATTTCGTCTTGCTGAACCCATTGTTCACCGACGAATCGACCGGCCGCATCCCGGTGTTCAACCTGTTGTTCCTCGCCTATCTCCTGCCGGCGATCGCCGCCGGGGGACTGGCGCTCTACACCAGGGACAAGCGGCCGAAATGGTATGCGCAGATGCTGGCTGTGGTGGCTGCCGCACTTGCCTTCGCCTATGCCACGCTCTCGGTGAGGCGTCTGTTCAAGGGCGAGTTCATCGGCTTGTGGAGCGGCCTCGGCCAGCTGGAAACCTACACCTACTCGGCGCTTTGGCTGGTCATCGGTGTGGCGCTGCTCACCGCCGGCGTCTGGCTGAAGTCGCAGGTGCTGCGAATTGCCTCGGCCGCGCTGATCGCGATCGCCGTGCTGAAAGTCTTCATCTTCGACATGTCGGAGTTGGAGGGAGTGCTCAGGGCGCTGTCCTTCATCGGCCTCGGCGCGGTGCTGATCGGCATCGGACTGTTTTATCAGCGGCTGCTGACGCGGGCGGCGAAGGAGGGATGACACGCTTGCTTCCGTGAACAGTTCTTACCGGTTCATGGACCGCCTATTCGCTATTTTCGGATGGTGCCACGCACGCGGCGTTGTACGACTGCCTCTTTGATGAGGCCCGCGATCTTGCGGACAAACGCCGGGCTGAAGGGGCCTATTGGCTTCGTCGTGACCAGATCATAAGCTTCGTCGACTTGTACGCGGTTGTACTCGTCTAGAATCAGCCACGACGGAAAATCGAGCCCACCTCTGCGGCACTCGATTTCGCTCACGGCAACATGCGTGTGGGACTGGTCGGGCTTTTGCGAAGTGAGCGGGAACAAGAAGAGTGCGGCAGGCGTTGCCGGGCGTTCTAACCACAATGCAGACGGGCCGCGCCTTGCGGCCGGACTCCTCGCCGACATCAGCCTGCCGCGCCCATAGATAGTAGTATCGAAGCAAATCGCCGGGCTTAAGCATCCGGCTTGTCGCCGGTTGTGATGGCCTCCAATCCGGACATGAGTTCATCGTGGATCTCGTCCGGCGCGTCCTCAAGCGTGTAGGCTACGGCATGAGGCGAACTGACGAGCTGCCGGTATTGGGTGGCTGACAGGATGATCAGCTTCTCCTTGCCACGTTTCGTGAGAGCGACAGGCTCGATCATTGCCGTTTCGAGAATTTCGCCGGACGCCCGGTTCATGTCTGAAAAGGTGAACTGCTTCATCGGGTGGTCCTCATACGTATTTCACCTATTGTGCATATTTTACGTATCTAAGCAATCGATTTGCCGCTGCCTTCCGGTCGGGAATAAATCGGCACCAGCCAGCGTTATCTCATTGCTTGGGTGACCGGAGCGGCGGACCGCTTCGCGCTGGCCGCTTGCGCCGCGCCCGGAAGGCGCGTTCAATCGGATCAACAAGGGCGACCTCGAAAACCAGCGGTCATGGACGAAAAGAAGGCAGCAATCCTTGGCGAAATACCGCGCCTGCGCCGCTACGCACGCTCGCTTTTGCGCGACCGCGACGCTGCCGACGATCTCGTCCAGGATTGCCTCGAGCGGGCGCTCGTGCGGCTCGACAATTGGCAGACAGGAGAAAGCCCCCGGAGGTGGCTGTTTACGATCATGCATCATTTGTTCATCGACCAGATGCGCAAGGTGAACCGTCGCGGCGAGGCGGCGATGTTGCCGCTGGAGGCGGGCGAGGCCGTTGCCCAGCCGGCCGAGCAGATGGAGAGCATTGCCTCGCGCGAGATCATCGACGCATTGCAGGCGATCAGCCCCGACCGTCGCGCAGCCCTTGTCATGGTTGCCATCGAAGGTTTTTCCTACGCCGAAGCCGCCAACATTCTGGGCGTGCCTGCGGGCACGCTGATGTCGCGCATTGCGCGCGGGCGTGAGGAATTGCGCGGGTTGCTGGACGACACGGCGCGCCGCCGGGCGATAAGGATCGTCGAGAAATGATCCGCCGCGACTTTTCCGAACGTGACATCCACATGGCGCTCGATGGCGAGCTGCCCGGCGATGAGCGCTCGGCCTACGATGCCTGGCTCGACGCCAATCCCGAGATGAAGGCCAAGAGCGCCCGTTTCACCGCCGACCGAGCGGCGCTGCGTGCCGCCTTCGCCGACGTGCTGGACGAAGCCGTGCCTGCGCGGTTGCGCAAGGTCGTGCTTGGCGAGACGCCGGTCAAGGCATCTGTGCCACGCTCACGCTGGTGGCTTGCCGCTGCTGCCGCCGTGCTTCTGGTCACTGGCGGACTTGGTGGCTACTTTGCCGGCATCGATGGCATCGGCCAGGAGGACCCGGCGGAAGATCGGCTGGCCGAGCAGGCAATCGCGGCCCATGTCATCTATGCCGCCGAAAAGCGGCATGCCGTCGAGGTGCCGGCCAGCGACAAGGACCATCTGCAGACCTGGCTGTCCAACCGGATAGGGCTGAAGCTGGTGGCGCCGGACCTGACCGCCGACGGATTCCAGCTGGTCGGCGGCCGGCTGTTGCCGGCAGGCGAGAGCAAGGCCGCCATGCTGCTTTACGAGGACGGCAATGGGCAGCGTATCTCGCTGTTCGTCACCACGGAATCGACCGAGAATGCCAAGGGCACCTACGCCGCCGCGCAAGACGGACCCGAGGCCGTCTACTGGCTGGACAAGGGCTATGGCTGTGCCGTGGTCGGCTCCTTGCCGCGCGAGCGGTTGGCCGAGGTCGCGAGGAGCGCCTACACGCAACTTGTAAACGGGCTGGCAAGCTGAACGGCATCGCTTTTGCCGGTGCCGTCGATGCGCGAATGCTGATCCGGCCGAAGGACCTTTTGCGCCCGTCGGGCCGGCGTCGGATTTGTCACAATTCGGCCCTAATCGAGGTGCGATAGCGCTTGATGAATGCCGTCGCATCGCCCCGAAAATCGGAAACGGTTTTTGGAAACCCGAGGCGAAGATTCAAGGTGGTGGAGCGGACTTCGTGCGCCCAGGTGGACGCCGGTTTTCCCAACGCCCTGGTTGGCGTCAAGGACGTGTTCGAGTAGGGCCATTTCCACCACCAATCGAGGTTTTCTGAAGCCGCATGCCTGCCGAGATCCGCACGGCCCGCGCGTCTGACGTCGATGATCTCGCCGCCATTGAGAAAGCTGTTTTCTCAAGCGACCGTATTTCCCGCCGCTCCTTCCGCCTGTTCATCGAGCGTGAAACCGCCGAGACGCTGGTCGCCGAAGTCGACGGCCGCGTGGCCGGCTATGCGATCGTGCTGTTTCGCAAGGGCAGCGGCGTGGCGCGCCTCTACTCGATTGCGACCAGTCCGTTTTTCGGCGGACTGGGTGTCGGCCGCATGCTGCTCGGATCCGCCGAAGATGCCGCCTTCGAGCACGACCGCATGATGCTGCGCCTCGAAGTTCGCGAGGACAACAGCCGCGCGATCCGCATCTACGAACGGGCCGGTTATCACAAGATCGGCCGTGAGCCCGGCTACTATGAGGATGGCGAAACGGCACTTCGCTACGAAAAGACCTTGCGTGGCGGCATTCCGATCGCCACCAAGGTTCCGTTCTACCCGCAGACCTGCGAATTCACCTGCGGCCCGTGCTGCCTGATGATGGCGATGGCCAATTTCGATCGCGGCTTCGTGCCGGATCCGGTCATGGAAATCCGCCTGTGGCGTGAAGCGACGACCGTCTTCATGATGTCGGGTCCCGGTGGTTGCGAACCGTTCGGCCTTGCTGTCTCGGGCTACGAAAGCGGGCTCGCGGTGGAGATCTACGTTTCCTTCTATGGCGCGCTGTTCCTGCAATCGGTGCGCAGTGAGGACAAGCGCAGGGTGATGGAACTGGCCCAGGTCGACTTTCGCCGACGCGCGGAACTTTACGGTATCCCGGTGAATTACCGTGCATTCACAATCGACGATATCCGCGCTGCGATCGCTGGGGGAAAGCTGGTGCTGGTGCTGATCAGCGGCTTCCTGATGTTCGGCAAGAAGGTGCCGCACTGGGTGCTGGCGATCGGCGATGACGGCGACCATATCCTGATCCACGACCCTTGGGTCGAGGATGAAAGGCAGGAGACCATTCTTGATGCAGCCAACATTCCCGTGCCTTACGGCATCTTCATGAACATGGCGCAGTTCGGTCGCGATGGACTGCGTGCCGCCATCACTCTGGGAAAGCGTGACAGATAATGACCTGGGTCATCCTTACCGGCAGGCAGAGCGATCTCGACCAGGTGGCGACACCGCACAAGATCATCACCAATCGCGACTATCTCGCGCATCCGTCACTGTTTCGCGGCCAGCGGCCGAAGGTCATCAACCTGTCGAACAATTACGCCTACCAGAGCCGCGGCTACTATGCGTCGCTGCTGGCAAGCTCGCGCGGCCACAAGGTGATCCCGACGGTCGAAACGATGATCGACCTTTCGGAGCGCAAGCTCTATGAACACGCGCTGCCGGAACTGGAGCTGGCGCTCAACAAATGCCGCAAGGACCTCGGCGACGTTTTTCCGCAAAAGGTCTGCATCTTCTTCGGCATCGGCCCGTCGAAAATCTGGGACCGCTTCGCCAAACTTCTGTTCGACTGGTTCCGCGCGCCGGCGCTCGAAGTCCACATCAAGGACAGCGCCGAATGGGCCTCGATCCGCAAGATCGGTTTCCATCCGCTGGCGCGGATGACCGAGGACGAGGAAAAAAGCTTCATCCAGTGCCTGGAGACCTACACCAACCGCGAATGGCGCGACACCAAGGGCCGCACGCCGGCGCGCTACACCTTCGCCACGCTGGTCGACCCGCATGAGGAATTGCCGCCCTCGGAGATATCGTCGCTGCGCTATTGGGCCAAGATCGCCGAGAAGATGGGCGTCGAAATCGAGCCGATCACCAAACGGGACCTCGCCAAGCTCGCCAATTACGACGCGCTGTTCATCCGCGAGACCACCTCGATCTCCAACCACACCTATCGTTTCGCCCGCCGCGCCCAGCAGGAAGGAATGCCGGTGATCGACGATCCGCTGTCGATGATCCGCTGCACCAACAAGGTCTATCTCAACGAGCTGATGGCCTACAACAAGGTGCCGGTGCCGCCGACGGTGATGATCGCCGGCACCTCGGATCTCGAACTGGCGGCGCAGACCCTGGGCTTTCCGCTGGTGCTGAAGATCCCGGATTCGTCGTTCTCGCGCGGCGTCAAGAAATGCGCCAATTTCGAGGAACTGAAGACGCTGGCCACCGAATGGCTGGAGGATTCCGACCTTCTGATCGCGCAGAAATTCATTCCGACCGAGTATGACTGGCGCGTCGGCGTGCTCGGCGGCCAGCCATTGTTTGCCGTGCACTATCTGATGGCCAAGAAGCACTGGCAGATCGTCAACCACAAGGCCAACGGCAAGCCCGACCAGGGCGGCATCAAGACCTTCACGCTAAAGGAAACGCCGGCGCATGTCGTCGAGACGGCAGTGAAGGCGGCGCGCTGCATCGGTGACGGGCTCTATGGAGTCGATCTCAAGGAGACCAAGGACGGCGTCTTCGTCATAGAGGTCAACGACAATCCCAACCTCGACCATGGCTGGGAGGATTCCGGCGAGAAGGACGAGGTCTGGGTGCGGCTGACGCAGTGGTTCCTGGAGCGGCTGGACCGGCCGGGGCGGTAATTTGATCGGGGGTAGAACATGCAGTTCATCGTCATCGAGGATTTCACCGGCTGCGATCGCAAGGAGATCTACCGTCGCTTTCGCGACCGGGGCCGCCTGAAGCCGGACGAGCTTCTCGTGCACCACAGCTGGATCGCGGCGGACATGAGCCGTTGCTTCCTGCTGGTGGAAGCCAATGACGTCACGCTGCTGCAGCGCTGGGTCATCGAATGGGCGGATCTGGTGGAATTCGAGATCGTTCCCGTGGCGACAAACAAGGACATGGCTGAGGCATTGAGCGGGCACCTCTGATCATCGCCGCACACTACGTCAACGCAGTGCCGGCGAGCCGACTGCGCGCCGACACTCGTCGATCAGCCACAGGCGAAACGCCGCCACGACATCGCGCCTGGCGCTGCGCTCCGGGATCGTCAGGCAATAGGGCTGGCGCAGCTCCAGTGCCTGGGCGAGGGGCCTGACAAGTCGGCCGTCTGCCAGCGCCGCGGCACAGTAGATCCCTTGCGCCAGCGCCACGCCCAATCCCGAAATGGCAAGGTCGAGTGCCGCGCGCGATGAGTTGGCCGAGAGGCCGCGCTGCGCTGCCCGGCCGGGCTCGATGCCGGCCGCCTCGAACCAGTTGTGCCAGGACGGAAAGGACGCACCAGTCGGTCCCCAGCCCGTGTGGATAAGCGGCAGGCTGGCCAGGCCCTCGGGTTTGATTGTGTCCGCCAGCCCGGGGGCACACACGGGATAGACTGCGTCCTGGACGATGTCCTCGGTCGGGTGCTCGCGATAATGCGGCCCATAGGAGAGCCTGATGTCGATCAGTTCACGGTCGAACGGCACCGGGTCGTCGTCGCCTCTGAGCGATATGTCGACGACGCCATGGCTTGAGGCAAAACCAGCGAGACGCTGCGAAAGCCAACCCATGGCCATGGATGGCGACACCGACACCACAAGGCGTGGGCGGAACGTATCGCCGCCCAGCTGGCGCGCGACGCTGCCGATCTCCTGGAAGGCCATGGTCAGCCTGGGCAGCATCTCGACGCCTGCCTCGGTGAGGACGACGCGCCGGTTGACGCGGTGGAACAGCTTGCGGCCCATCTGCTCCTCGACCGTGCGGATGAGCTGACTGACGGCAGCGGCCGACACCGAAAGCTCTTCCGCCGCCGCGGCAAAGCTGCCTATACGGGCCGCAGCCTCGAAAGCTTGAAGCCCTTTGAGAGAAGGAGGTACGGCCATAATCACCGAATAGATAAGTTCAGCTTATCTAGATTGCAGAAATCGTCGTTTTTGGAAAGGTTGTTCATTGGCTACAGTGGGTTCATCAAACTCCAGTCTGGATCGAAGCACGTGGATCATCGTGACGTAATTTCATCGCTGACGCAGGAGGAGCGCAATCGGCTGACCGCCAAGTCTGATGTTGCGGGCCTCGTTCAGCTTGCTGCTCATTGGGGCGCGATCATGGTCGTCGGATCGCTGATCGCCGTCAAGGTGCCGTTCTGGCCACTGCTGATGCTGCCGCAAGGTATCCTCATCGTCTTCCTGTTCACGCTGCTGCACGAAACGGTCCATCGCACGGCCTTTGAGTCGCAATGGCTGAACGATGCCGTGGCGCGGGTGTGCAGCCTGGCGATCGCGCTGCCGGCGGACTGGTTTCGCTATTTCCATTTCGCCCACCATCGATACACGCAGGACCCGCAGAACGACCCGGAACTGGCCTTCCCCAAACCGGAGACATGGCGGCAATATCTCGTCCACATATCCGGCATCCCTTTGTGGTGGGGCCACCTCAAGACGCTTTATGCCAATGCGATGGACCGCGGCCGGGAAAGCTACGTTCCGCCAAAGGGCTATGACAAGGTGCGCATCGAGGCACGCGCCATGATTGCCTTTTACGCCGTGGTCCTTCTGCTGGCCGTCTATTTCCGGCTCTCGGTGCTTCTCTATGTCTGGATCTTGCCCGCTCTGTTGGGGCAGCCGTTTCTGCGCCTCTATCTCTTAGCCGAGCACGGCCGTTGTCCGTTCGTCGCCAACATGCTGGAGAACACCAGGACCACGCTGACCAACTGGCTGGTCCGCAGGCTGGCGTGGAACATGCCGTTCCATGCCGAGCATCATGCCTATCCAGGCGTGCCGTTTCATCAACTGCCGCGGTTTCATGCGCTGATCGAGCGGCATCTCAAGGTGGTCGAGCCCGGCTATGTCAGCTTCCACGGCAAATACATCGACACGCTGCGTTGACGATGGCCGGCCTCAGCCGGTCTGGCTGTGGAGCGCTCGGGATTTCAACAGACGCTGGATCTCGGCGGCCGTTGACGGCACGCCGATCAGATAGCCCTGCGCCTCTGTACAGCCATTGCCGCGCAGGATGTCGAGTTGCGCCTCGGTCTCGACCCCCTCGGCGGTGACAGTGATGCCAAGCTCGGCGCCCAGCCCGATGACGGTGCGAACGATCGCCGCGGCGTCACGATTGCCCAGGTCGTGGATGAACGAACGATCGATCTTGATCTTGTCGACGGGAAAACGCCTGAGATAGCCGAGCGAAGAATAGCCGATGCCGAAATCGTCCAGCGCGATACGGATGCCGAGTTCGCGCAACTGCCGCAGCGTCCTTAGCACCGCCTCGCTTTCGTCCATCAGCACGGTTTCGGTGATTTCAAGCTCCAACCGACCGGCTGGCACGCCGGAGAAAGCCAGCGCCGAGATGACGCTGCGGGCGAAGCTGCCGCTTTTAAGTTGCACGGCCGAGACATTGACCGCGACGCGCAGGCCGGCGGGCCAGTCGGCCGCCGCCGTGCAGGCTTTCCTCAGCGCCCATTCGCCAAGCGGCACGATCAATCCGGTGTCTTCGGCGACCGGAATGAAGCTGTCCGGCGCCACCGTGCCGCGTGTCGGCGAATGCCAGCGCATCAAGGCTTCCGCGCCGACGATCTCCCCGGATGCGATGTTCATGATGGGCTGGAAATCGAGGTCGAACTCCTGGCGCGGCAGCGCGGTCTCAAGGTCGACCTCCAGCGCACGCCGTGCCTGTACCATTGCGTCCATTCCGGGTTCGAAGAACCGATACAGATTGCGCCCTTCGCTCTTCGCCCGGTAAAGCGCTGTATCGGCGTTCCTCAGCAGCGTGTCGGCATCTCGGCCGTCGTCGGGGAAAACCGCGATACCCAGGCTGATTCCGATATGCATCTCGCGGCTCTTGTCGCGGAACGGTTTTCCGATTGTCTCGACGATGCGCTTCGCGAGTTTTTCAGCACTGGCAATGCCCTTGAAATTGAACTGGATGATGACGAATTCATCGCCGCCGAAGCGGGCGACGACGTCGTTTTCATTATGCAGGCAGCGCTGTAGTCGCTCGGCCACGCTCTTCAGAAGCCAGTCGCCGGCCGGATGTCCCCAGGTGTCGTTGACCGCCTTGAAGCGATCGAGATCGAGCGAGAAGATCGCCAGCGGCGTGGCCGCCGTGTCCTCCAGCGCAAGGTCGAGCCGTTCGCGGAACATCGAGCGGTTGGGCAGGCCGGTCAGCATATCGTGATGCGCAAGATGGGTCATGCGCTCTTCGGTACGGCGGCGCTCCGTAACATCGTCGAAGGTCGCCACCCAACCGCCGCCGCTCATCGGCTGGCGGGTGACCAGAACCGTCCTGCCGTCGGTAAGATGCCGATAGGCCGAGTGCATTTTTCTCGCCACCAGGCAGGCCTCGGTCTTGGCGACTTCGCTGTCGACATCGATCTTCGTATAGATGCCGAGCTCCAGCAATCGTTCGAGCGCGTCGCGGTGCGTTGTTCCAAGCGGGAAGTCCGCCGCGGTGACGTTGTAGAGTTCTAGAAAACGCCCGTTGCGCACGATCATCTTGCCGTCGGCGTCATACATCAGCAGGCCTTGCGACATGTTGGCGAGCGCTGCGTCGAAGCGGCGGTGCTGCTCCTTGAGATCCTCTTGCGCGCGGCGCTGCTCGGTGATGTCTTCATAGATCGAGACCCAGCCGCCCAGAGCCAGAGGGCGGTGCGAGATGCTGACGATGCGGCCGTCCGACAGTGTTTCTTCGTAGGTCGACGGCTTTGCCTGATCGATATAGGGCTTGCGGATGGCGTAGAGTTCGTCGGCGGTTTGCGAGGCGATGCCGATATCGGCGCTGTGGCGCAGAATGTCGAGGAACCGGATGCCGGGCCTTATCACGCTGGCTTCGAGGCAAAAGATGTTCAGGTAGTTGCCGTTGCAGATGATCATCCGCTCGTCGGCGTCGAACATGCACAGGCCGTGCGACATGTTCTCGACCGCAGCCGAAAAGCGTTGGTTCTGCTCGCGCAGTTCGTCTTCCATGTGGCGGGAGTGGTCCATGCCTTCGGCCTCCCGTTTCGGGATGGTCGGACCATCCTTGGCATCAGCGACGGGCATGAGCGCGCCTGCGGACCGTGATCGAACGCGCTATTATGGCCGCCGCCGGTTAATTTAGCGTTTTTAGCCGATTGCGGTCGCCGAAACCTGGTGCCGCGACGTCTCGATCGCGGAAAACCGCTTCAGGAACGCATTTTGCGCCCAGGTCACCGAGCGTGGCGTGAAATCGAAGCGGTCGGCATTGAAGCCGCGCGGCCGGCCGAAGAACTCGGTCGCCTCGGCGGTCGAAAAGCCGGCGAGCAGCGTTGCCTCGAAATAGGCGGCGATCTGGTCGGCGCGCTTGATCTCCTTGCGCAGCGCAGCACCCGGTTCCGGCAGCGAGAAGCGCAGATGGATGGCGCGCTGCAGCCGCAACTCACAATCCTTGTAGCTGCCGCCCATTACCGATTTGAACGGTGAGATCATGTCGCCGATGACATATTCGGGGGCGTCGTGCAGAAGAGCCGCCAGCCGGGCGTCGGCCGAAGCCTCGGGTACCAGGTCGCGGAACAGCGCTTCGACCAGCAGCGAGTGCTGGGCAACCGAAAAGGCATGCTCGCCGCTGGTCTGGCCGTTCCAGCGGGCAACGCGGGCGAGCCCGTGCGCAATGTCTGAAATCTCGATGTCGAGCGGCGAGGGGTCGAGCAGGTCGAGCCGGCGGCCCGACAGCATGCGCTGCCAGGCGCGTGCCGGTGCGCCGACGCGGTCGGCCGCCATCAGACCCCCTCCGCGCTGGCGGCTTCCTGCGGGAAGGTGAATTTTGCCCAACCGGGAATGGCCAGCGTAACTGGAACGTCCGCCGCCATGATCGGCAGATCGGCGTCGAGCGCCGCCTTGATCCGGTCGATACGGACAATCGCCAGACCAGCCGTGCCGGCAGTCGAGCCAAGCGTGCCAACCGGCCTGCCTTCGACGGTCAGCTCAGAGCCGGGCGCGGGCAGGGGCCGGTCGGCTGACACAATCAGCACGCGCCGCCTGGCGGTGCCGCGATGCTGCATGCGCGAGACGACCTCCTGGCCGACATAGCAGCCCTTCTTGAAGCCGACGCCACCGGTTTCGTCCAGCAGCACGTCGTGGGGGAAGGCGTCTCCGAGTTGGTAGTCGCTGCCGCTTTCGGCAATGCCGCCGGCAATGCGGAAGGCTTGCCACGCGGCAAGATCGCTGCGCTCATCTGTTTCGCCATAGGAACGCGTGACGGCACCCTTCGGAAAGCGTGTGTCGGCGGCTGCCGTTGAATCAGATTGTGAGGGTGTTGATTCATGTCCCCATGCGACGGTGACAAATGCCTGATCGGATTTTGCAATCTCGACCTTGGCGCGCAGTTTGTAGAGCGTCAGCCGGCGTATGAAATCGTCCGCTATGTCGGCACGGCATTCGAGCCGGAATGCATTCTCGCCGGTGCGCGAGATCAGGAAATCGAACAGGATCTTGCCTTGCGGCGTCAGCAGCGCACCGGGCTTGGCTTCGCCGGGAGCCAGAATGTCGAGATCGGTGGTCACGATGTTTTGCAAAAAATGCTCGGCATCCGGACCTGATACGGAAATGAGGGCGCGGTCTTTGAGCTGGGCAAAGGGCATGGGCGGAAAAGCAACCTGATCTTGCAAAATGGTCGGCCTTTACGTAAGCCGCTGGCACTCCCCCCGCAAGAGAGCATGGCCATGATCTACGACCTCATCCTGACAGGCGGCACAGTGGTCAACCATGACGGCGAAGGGGCTCGCGACATCGGCGTGAAGGACGGGCGCATCGCTGCCATCGGCGGTCTCCGCCAGGCCTCGGCCGGCGAGACGATCGACTGCCGCGGCCTGCATATCCTGCCGGGTGTCATCGACAGCCAGGTGCACTTTCGCGAGCCGGGACTGGAGCACAAGGAAGATTTGGAAACGGGGTCGCGCGCGGCCGTGCTTGGCGGCGTCACCGCCGTGTTCGAGATGCCCAACACCAATCCTTTGACCACCAGCGAGGCAGCGCTTGCCGACAAGGTCCGGCGCGGCACGGATCGCATGCATTGCGATTTCGCCTTCTGGGTCGGCGGTACCCGCGAAAACGCCGGGGATGTCGGCGAGCTTGAGCGGCTGCCGGGCGCTGCCGGGATCAAGGTTTTCATGGGCTCGTCCACTGGCGACCTGCTGGTCGAGGATGACGAGGGCGTGGCGTCGATCCTGAGAAACACGCGCCGGCGCGCCGCCTTTCATTCGGAAGACGAATTCCGGCTGCGCGAGCGTCTTGGCGAGCGCATCGAGGGCGACCCGGCATCGCACCCTGTCTGGCGCGACGAGATCGCCGCCTTACGCTGTACCGAACGGCTTGTACGCATCGCGCGCAGCGTTCGCGCCCGCATTCATGTCCTGCACATCTCGACGGCCGAGGAGATTGTGTTTCTCGAACAACACAAGGATGTCGCGACCTGCGAGGCAACGCCGCATCATTTGACGCTAAGCGCCGACGACTACGCACGCCTTGGCACGCTGATCCAGATGAACCCGCCGGTGCGCGCCGCCCGCCATCGCGACGGCGTCTGGCACGGCATTGCCCAAGGCGTCGTCGACGTGCTCGGCTCCGACCATGCGCCGCACACGCTGGCCGAGAAGGCCAAGCCGTATCCGGCCTCACCGTCGGGAATGACCGGCGTGCAGACGCTGGTGCCGATCATGCTCGACCACGTCAATGCCGGCCGGCTGACCTTGCAGCGCTTTGTCGACCTGTCCAGTCATGGCCCGCAGCGGATCTTCGGCATGGCCAGGAAAGGCCGCATCGCCGCCGGCTATGACGCCGACTTCACCATCGTAGACATGATGCGGCGCGAGATGATCACCAATGCGCAGGCCGGCTCGAAAGCCGGCTGGACGCCTTATGATGGCAGGGAAGTGACGGGTTGGCCGGTCGGCACCGTCATTCGAGGCCGACGTGTCATGTGGGAGGGCGAAATCGTCACGCCAGGCCAAGGCAAAGCGGTGGAGTTTTCCGAGGCATTGCCCGTCTAGGCTCCCGGATCTCTGCAAGGGCAGAGGCAGAAAGCTCAATCCCCGGCGACGAAGAACGACCACTGTCCGGCAGGCGTGATGCCGACACGGTAGAAGATATAGGCGCCGAACTGCTTCATATCATTGAAATCGCCGGCGGTGACGATCTTGAAGAGCTCGACCCGCTGCTTGGCGTCCAGCTTGTCCAGCGGCAGGGCGAAGAAATACGGCCACACATAGAGTTCTTGTGGCGTGCCGGCATCGAGGTGGACGTAGCCGGCATTAAGCACCTCCTCCAGGATGGCCAGAATCTCCTGGCCGTCTGGGTCTCCGGAGAGGCCCTTGAGGAAGGCGATGGCGTCGCCGTCTATGTCGGTCAGCGATATCTGTGTCATGCTCTCGCCCGTGCCGATCAACGGTCGCAGCTTTTCGATATCGCCGCCCTTGCAGGCTTCGACGATCAGATCGTGCATGCGCCGCACCGGTTCCGGCAGCTTGCCGAGATCGTAGACGACCTCAGGCACCGGCGTTTCCGGATCGACGCGCGGTCTGGTCACGCCGCCATCCGCCGGGCTGTCCGGCTCGGCTTCGGCAGGAGCAGTCGGCTGGCTGGCCGGCGGCGGTGTTCCGACCGGGTTGGGCATTGGCACGGCGCTTCCGGGGGGCGACATGTCGTCGTCGGCCGGCGGCGTGACTGTCGGGGGGAGCTCTTCGCGCTTGATTTCGCTCAGCGCATACACGGGGCTGCTCGCGAGACACACAAGCAGGGGAATCGCGGCACAGCAAGCGGCGAAGGAGATGCGAAGGATCAAGCCACACGGCTTGCCTGACATCGAAAAACTCACTGCCCGTTTCTCCCTGCTTCCGGGCATGACGCCCGAGCGGCATGTTCCCGTCAAAGAACCGGACGTCGGTTCAGTGCCGCAGCCGTTCAGGTTCGAAGGCGCCAGCAATCACCTTTTCACGCATACGGTCGAGCAGGGCAAGGGCCGAGGTCTCGCCATTGGCACGCAACATCTCGCCGAAGGCTGTTTCGAGCGCTGCTTCGGCGATGATCTCGGGCTCTATCCCGGCGGAGAGACCTTCCGCCCAGGCCTCGCTGTGGCTTTCCACGGCGGTCAGGCGTTTTTCTTCCCTGACCAGCGCGTCGATGTCGTTGACACCATGTTCCATAAGCGAATGTCCACCCTTTCAAGCTGCGATCCATCGATGTGGATCAGGCCTGATCTGTTCATTTCACACGCAGGGGCAATTAAGTATTTGTAAATACGACATTTTTTTGATCGTCTTTTACAAAGCCCGATTGCCTTGTGCGAAGCTGCGTTCAGCTCGAGTCAAACTTAGCCGATTGGGGCGGCCTGCGGGGCGAAAACCTTCAGTTTGAGTTAATTCCGCTTTCGCGCGGTAAGGTTTCGTTAATACTGTTGCAGAAGTGCAACATGAGGATTGCACCAAGATATCGCCTGGCACAAGCCGATATATCCGCTGTGCCCAGCAATGATCCGGATAGTTGTTGATGAGCGAGTGCCTAGTTGCCGTAACGCGAGGCGATATCGCGAGATAGCGTCTCGCCTTCCTTCATGTAGCGGCTGATGGCTTCGGTCGCCGAGGGCGTGCACCTCGTATAGGTGCCGCCGAAAGAGCGGTAGCCGCGATTGAAGCTGGCGATGAAGCGGGCGCGCCGCTCGGCGTCCGGATTTTCCGAATCGAGCAGTTTTGTCATCTCGACACGCCACTGCTCGCCCTTCTCGCCGCACAGATTGCGCAGGAAATGCAGCGAGCCCAGAACCTCCGCCAGCCGCATCAACCCAGGCTCGAACGGCGACTCGGCGCTGAGCGCGGGCCGTATCGAAACGGTCGTGCTGACGGAAAGACACACGGCGAGGAGCATGGATGGACGGTTCATAAGCCTTCTCTACCCAACGGCGTGGCTCTGCCAAACAGGATAAGTCTTTGTGGCGAAACAATTTGTCGCCTGCAAGGCGGTTTTCAGGGCAGCAGTCCGGCGTTTCTGCCAGGGGCCAACAAGTCTTCTGCGACCGCGAATACCGAGCCTGCTAGCGGCAGCGCCGCCATCTCGATGAGCGTATAGAAGGCCGCCGTCTCTGCATCGTCGCTGGCCACCGCCTCGCCGCCGGCATAGACGGCTCCGAAGACTGTGAGGAGATAGTCAACCGGGTGGCTGTCGTCCCTGCCGTCGATGTGGATTTCCCGAAGCCGGCGATAATCGGTGGCCCGCAAGCCGGTCTCTTCCAACAGTTCGCGAGCGATGGCTTGCTCCAGCGTTTCGTCGGGCTCGACCTTGCCGCCTGGAAAGGCATAGAGCCCCTGCGAGGGTTGCCGCGCCCGCTTGACCAGAAGCACGGTGTCTGCGCGCACGACGGCGACCGAAACTGCCGGAAGTGTCTTGCGCGCTTTGTTCATGGGTTCCCGATCAGGCGTGAAGCTGGTCTGTTGTGGAACCGCCAGCATGCGGAAGCTTTAGCGGTTGCGCAACGGCGGTTCTATCGCCACTTTCAAGCTGAACCATTCGAAGGGCGCCAATCGACCATGTGCGGACGTTTTGCCTTGACCGCGACGCCGGACCAGACTGCCGCCTTGCTAGGTTTGGCTGAACTGGAGGATTTCCCGGCGCGCTACAACATCGCACCAACCCAACCGATCCTGATGGCGGTCGCCGGCCCCCCGCAGGCGCCGGGCTCCAATCTGCCGGACCGGCAGCCGATGCTGGTGCGCTGGGGGCTGATTCCGACCTGGGTCAAGGATACCAGGGAATTTCCGCTGCTGTTCAACGCGCGCTCTGAAGGCGCAGCTGAGAAGGCCTCGTTCAAAGCCGCCATGCGCCATCGCCGCGCGCTGGTGCCGGCGTCGGGTTTTTACGAGTGGCGGCAAACTGGTGGCAAGAAGGGGCAGCCCTACTGGATCAGGCCTAGGCATGGCGGGTTGCTCGCCTTTGCCGGCTTGATCGAGACCTATGCCGAGCCGGGCGGTTCGGAAATGGACACCGGCGCTATCTTGACCGTCAACGCCAATGCCGACATCGCCCATATTCACGACCGCATGCCGGTGGTGATCGATCCCAGGGATTTCGCCCGCTGGCTGGATTGCCGCACGCTCGAGCCGCGCGATGTCGCCGACCTGTTGCGGCCGGCACAGCCTGATTTCTTCGAGGCAATTCCCGTCTCCGACCTCGTCAACAAGGTCGTCAACACCGGACCGGAGATCCAGGAGCGGGGCGAGATCGGGCCGGAGCCCGAAAAAGTCAAGCGCCAGAAGCCCGGCGCGGACGACAGTCAGCTGACGTTGTTTTAGCTGAGCTGTTCTTCAGGGCCGCATGTCAGCGCCCTCATGCCTGGCACCTTTGGCGCCAGCCACACACTGCTTCAGGCAGCGCGGGGCGATACGATCTTCTGCGCCGGCTTCTTCTTCTTCGCGGTGTGGAGAAGTGCGGCGACGATCGCGGCCGGGCCTATGGCGCGATAGTGGTTGGCCAGCGCCGGTTGCTTGGCGCGATTGGATTCCTGCTTGCTTCGGAGCATGTCTCTCTTCCCAGGTAACATTTTCGTGTCTGCGTTTGATGGCCGATTCTGACCAAATCGTGACGCCTGCTGATCTAGCCGGCGAATGTTTCATGACTGTGCCGACATGTTTAATAAAATGTTTCAGTGGCTCATTACCTGTGATCCAGCGACGTTTTTGCCGAAACTAGCGACTTGACGGCAACACTCGCCAAGGCGATAAAGCCGCCCATGAAAACGTCTTTCGCCATTTGTGGCATTTGCATTATTGGCTAGCCTCGCGCTGGTCCGGACGTTTTCGCCTCATCTTTCCCCAGATTGGACAAACGCCCCGGCCAGCAGGCTGGAGCCTGATTTGCGTCTTGGCGCGGGCTGGCTCCATCCAGATGAAAGATCTGAAACGGGAAGGCACGAATGTCTGACGCATCGCAGGGCCTGCGCCTCTACAACACGCTGACGCGGACGAAAGAGGATTTCGTCCCGATCGATCCGCTGAACGTGCGCATGTATGTCTGCGGTCCGACCGTCTACGACTTTGCCCATATCGGCAATGCCAGACCGGTGATCGTCTTCGACGTGCTGTTCCGCCTGCTGCGCCAAGTCTATGGCGAGGCGCACGTCACCTATGTGCGCAACATCACCGACGTCGACGACAAGATCAACGCGCGCGCTCTGCGCGACTTCGGCGGCGAGATCGCTTCCGGAACACTTTCGCTCAACGAGGCGATCAGGCGGGTCACCGAAAAGACCGCCGACCAGTTCCACAGCGATGTGGCGGTTCTCGGCTGCCTGGAGCCGACGGTCGAGCCGCGCGCCACCGAATTCGTCGAGCCCCGCGCCGACGGCAAAGTCGACATGATCACCTTGATTCAAAGCCTGATCGAACGCGGCCATGCCTATGTTGCCGCGGGCGAAGTCCTGTTCGATACGGCGTCGATGCCGGACTACGGCCAGCTGTCGAAGCGCAATCTCGACGAGCAGCAGGCTGGTGCTCGCGTCGCCGTCGACGCGCACAAGAAAAATCCCGGCGATTTTGTCCTGTGGAAGTTGTCGTCGCCGGAGGAGCCCGGCTGGAATTCGCCATGGGGCAGGGGTCGGCCGGGCTGGCACATCGAATGCTCGGCAATGTCGGCCGCCTATCTTGGCGAGGTGTTCGACATCCATGGCGGCGGCCTCGACCTGATCTTCCCGCACCATGAGAACGAGATCGCCCAGTCGCGCTGCGCCCATGGCACGGACGTGATGGCCAACATCTGGATGCACAACGGCTTCCTGCAGGTCGAAGGCCAGAAAATGTCGAAAAGCGTCGGCAATTTCTATTCGATCAACGAACTGCTGGAGACCGAGACCTTTGGCGGCCGCAAATGGCCGGGCGAGGTGCTGCGGCTGGCGATGCTGATGACGCACTACCGCGAACCAATCGACTTTTCCGTGCGCAAGCTGGAAGAGGCCGAGAACACGCTGCGCAAATGGAAGCGAGTAGCTGATGGAGCGCGTTATGAAACGGGCCCCCCTAGCAGCTTTGTTAAGGCACTTTCGGACGACCTTTCGACACCTCAGGCCTTTTACATATTGGCGGAGCTCGTTTCAGACGCGAGCAAAGGTCTGGGGTCGGAGGGCTCAGAAACGCCCTTTGTTGAAATTGATGGCGATCCAATAGACGTCGAATTTAAGTTGAATGCCGCTGCTGAGGTAAAGGCAGCTTTGTTATTTCTTGGTTTTGACTTTGCGGAAGCAAAAGTTGCCGAACATGCCATTGTTGAGGCAATTGAAACCCGACTTGCCCTCATAGCGTCGAAGAACTGGGCCGAGGCCGACCGCATCCGCGACGAACTGCTGGCGCAAGGTGTACAGTTGAAGGACGGTAAGGATCTGGTCACTGGCGAGCGAGTGACGACGTGGGAGGTCAAGCGGTGAGGTTGGCGCGAAACACTTTTGAAAGGTTGGCGGAGACCCTGGTGACAGCCGATCTCCCCCCTTGCGGGGGAGATGTCCGGCAGGACAGAGGGNCCCCCCTCTGCCCTGCCGGGCATCTCCCCCGCAAGGGGGGAGATCAGCCCTCGTCGCCGATTTCGCTAATCACCGGCGAAGGGGTGTTTGATGGGACACGATCTCGTTCCGCAACGACACCGCCGGAATGCAAAATCCATGCGTCGCGTCATGACCGATGCGGAGTTGAAACTTTGGAATGAGTTGCGTGCTCACCAGCTTATGGGGATGAGCTTTCGACGGCAGGTGCCGATCGGACCTTATATCGTTGACTTTGCTTGCTCGGCCTATCGTCTCATCGTCGAGGTAGACGGCAGCCAGCATGCGGATAGCGAAAATCTACAACAAGACGAGACACGCAGCGCATATTTTAAGAGCAGTGGCTGGACCATCCTGCGCTTCTGGAACGACGACGTCATTCGCGATATCGACAATGTCTGCCAGCACATCGTCATCGAGGCCGGCCTGGCCGCTGCCGAAGTGCTGGCGATCGAACCAGCTAGGGAGGCAATTTCATGATAGACCATCTTGGCATCACCGTTGCCGATTTCGATGCTTCGAAGGCTTTCTATGACAAGGCGATGGCGCCGCTTGGTGCAGCGCTCCTCTACATGGTGCCGCTGGAATACACCGGCGGCGCCAAGGTCGGCGGCTATGGCCGTGACCGGCCGGTGTTCTGGCTGAGTTCGGCCAAGGACAAGCCCAGGGATCACCAGCACGTCGCCTTCACCGCGCGCAGCCGCGCCGAGGTCGATGCCTTCCACGCAGCGGCACTTGCTGCCGGTGGCAAGGACAATGGCGGGCCGGGCCTGCGCCGGCATTATCACCCGAACTACTATGGCGCCTTCGTCTTCGATCCCGACGGCAACAATGTCGAAGCCGTCTGCCATGCGCCGGAGTGAGCCGAGATGAGCCTCGACAACCGGCCGATCTACACCGGCGGCTGCCAGTGCGGCGCGGTGCGCTTTCGCGTTGAAGGCGCGCTCGGCGACGCTTCGGTCTGCCATTGCCGCATGTGCCAGAAGGCGTTCGGCTCGTTCTATGCGCCGCTGGTTTCGGTGCGTGGCGCCCGGCTCGACTGGACGCGCGGCGAGCCGAAATACTTCCGCTCCTCCAACCATGTCGATCGCGGTTTTTGCGCCGATTGCGGCACGCCGCTGACCTTCACCGCGCCGGACGGCGTTGGCCTCGCCATCGGCGCGTTCGACAATCCGGCGGAGATCGTGCCGCTGATCCAATGGGGTGTCGAGGCAAAGCTGCCTTATGTCGATACGATCCCGCAATTGCCGGGCGAGGAGACGATGGCCGACGTGTCGTCGGCCTCTTATCTGGCCGATCTCGTCTCCTATCAGCATCCGGACCACGACACCGAACAATGGCCGCCGAAGGAAAGACCATGACCGAGACAGTAAGAACTGGCGGCTGCCAATGCGGCGCCGTGCGTTTCCGCATTCATGGGGCGCTCGGCCGTCCCTCGATCTGCCATTGCCGGATGTGCCAGAAGCAGTTCGGCTCGTTCTTCGGTGCGCTGGTCACGGTGCCCAGGGATGGCGTCAAATGGACCCATGAAGAGCCAAGCTATTTCCAGTCGTCGGTCAACATCGATCGTGGTTTCTGCGCCCGCTGCGGGACGCCGCTGACCTACCGGCAGCCCGGTGGACTTGAGATCGCTATCGGTGCCTTCGACGACCGCTCAGATCTCGCCCCGCAGATCCAGGTCAACTACGCCGCGCGGCTGCCCTGGGTGGAGACGATCTTCGATCAGCCCGTCCACCAGGATCCCGACTACTATAACAGGCAGGAATCCATCATCTCCTTCCAGCACCCCGACCATGAAACAGCGGACTGGCCGACCAAAGGTTTGCAACTATGAGCAGTCAATTGCGTACCCTCTATCCCGAGATCGAGGCCTTCGAGTCCGGCATGCTCGATGTCGGCGACGGCCATCAGGTCTACTGGGAACGTTCCGGCACCAAAGGCGCCAAACCGGCGGTGTTTCTGCATGGCGGGCCGGGCGGCACCATCTCGCCAAAGCACCGGCGGCTGTTCGACCCGAAGCTCTACGATGTCATCCTGTTCGATCAACGCGGCTGCGGAAAATCGACGCCCAATGCCTCGCTCGAAGCCAACACGACCTGGCACCTGGTCGCCGACATCGAACGCCTGCGCGAAATGGCCGGCTTCGACAAATGGCTGGTGTTCGGCGGCTCCTGGGGGTCGACGCTGGCGCTCGCCTATGCCGAAACGCACCCCGAACGCGTCAGTGAGTTGGTGGTACGCGGCATCTACACGCTGACACGTGCGGAACTCGAATGGTACTATCAGTTCGGCGTCTCGGAAATGTTCCCGGACAAATGGGAGCGCTTTCTGGCGCCGGTCCCGGAGGCCGAGCGCGGCGACATGATGGCTGCCTACCGCAAGCGGCTGGTCGGCACGGATCGCAAGGCGCAGATCGAAGCCGCCCGCGCCTGGAGCCTGTGGGAGGGCGAAACGATCACGCTGTTGCCGGAACCGGAGACCAGTGGACCGTTTGGTGAGGACGACTATGCCATTGCCTTCGCCCGCATCGAAAACCACTATTTCGTCCATGCCGGCTGGCTTGAGGAAGGGCAGCTGCTGCGCGACGCGCACAAGCTGAGCGACATTCCCGGCACCATCGTCCATGGCCGCTACGACATGCCGTGCCCGGCGCGCTATGCCTGGGCGCTGCACAAGGCCTGGCCGAAGGCGGATTTCCATCTGATCGAGGGCGCCGGTCATGCTTATTCGGAGCCGGGGATTCTGGATCAACTGATCCGGGCGACGGATCGGTTTGCAGGGAAGATATAGTCGATGCACGGCGATCCTTCACACCCCCCTCTGTCCTACCGGACATCTCCCCCGCAAGGGGGGAGATTGGATGTCGCCTTCGCTTTCGCCAATCGCCGACGATGCAGGACCAGCGCTATCGTCAAAGCTGCCGATCTCCCCCCTTGCGGGGGAGATGGCCGGCAGGCCACAGGGGGGTGCTCAAGCACCTTGCTGTCATGAAAAAGGAAAGACTGTTCCTCTTCGACACCACCTTGCGCGATGGCCAGCAGACGCCGGGCATAGACTTTTCCGTCGAGGACAAGATCGCTATCGCGAAACTGCTCGACGCTTTCGGCCTCGATTATGTCGAAGGTGGCTATCCCGGCGCCAACCCGACCGACACAGCCTTCTTCCAGGAGAAACGTACGTCGCGCGCCAAATTCGTCGCCTTCGGCATGACCAAACGGGCTGGGGTGTCAGCTTCCAACGATCCCGGCCTTGCGTCACTCGTGCAATCCAAGTCGGATGCCATCTGCTTCGTCGCCAAGAGTTGGGACTACCATGTCCGTGTCGCGCTCGGCTGCACCAATGAGGAGAACCTCGACGCCATCAAGGCCTCCGTCGAGGCGGCGATCGCCGCCGGCAAGGAGGCGTTGGTCGATTGCGAGCATTTTTTCGACGGCTTCAAGGCCAATCCCGATTATGCGCTGGCCTGCGCCAGGACCGCCTGTGATGCCGGCGCGCGCTGGGTGGTGCTGTGCGACACCAATGGTGGCACGCAACCCTCGGAAGTCCGCGCCATCGTCGAGAAGGTTATTTCATCAGGTATTTCAGGCGATTATCTCGGCATCCATGCTCATGACGACACCGGCCAGGCAGTGGCGAATTCCCTCGCCGCTGTCGAGGCCGGCGTGCGCCAGATACAGGGCACGCTCAACGGCATCGGCGAGCGCTGCGGCAACGCCAATTTGATCTCGATCGTACCAACGCTGGCGTTGAAACCGACCTTCGCCGATCGTTTCGAGACGGGCATTTCGGCTGAGGCGCTGACCGGCATTTCGCGCCTGTCCCGCGCCTTCGACGAACTCCTGAACCGCGCCCCGGAAGCGCAAGCGCCCTATGTCGGGGCCTCTGCTTTCGCCACCAAGGCGGGCATCCATGCCTCCGCGCTGGCCAAGGAGCCGGCGACCTATGAGCATGTGCCCCCGGAAACGGTCGGCAACCGCCGCCGCGTCATGGTTTCGGACCAGGGCGGCAAGGCCAATTTCCTCGCCGAGTTGAAGCGGCGCGGCATCGACGTGCCGAAAGATGATCACCGGCTCGACGCGCTGATATCAGTGGTCAAGGAGCGCGAGGCCGAGGGCTACGCCTATGAGGGCGCCGATGCCAGCTTCGAGCTCCTGGCACGCAAGATGCTGCACGGCCTACCGGAGTTCTTCAACGTCACCTCGTTCCGCTGCATGGTCGAGCGCCGCTTCGACGCCAACGGCCAGCTGAAGACGGTCTCCGAAGCGATCGTCAAGGTGGTGGTCGACGGCGAGGAGAAGATGTCGGTGGCCGAGGGGCATGGCCCGGTCAACGCACTCGACATCGCGCTGCGCAAGGACCTTGGCAAGTTCCAGAGCGAGATCGCCGACATGGAACTGGCCGACTTCAAGGTGCGTATCCTCAATGGCGGCACCGAGGCGATCACCCGCGTTCTGATCGAATCGCATGACGGCACCGGCGCGCGCTGGTGGACGGTCGGCGTTTCCGAAAACATCATCGACGCCTCGTTCCAAGCGCTGATGGATTCCATCGTCTACAAGCTGATGAAGAACCGCGAGATGGCCGGACTGGTGGCCGCCGAATAGGGTTGAACCATCAGCGAAAGTCCATTGATCCATCAGAACTTTGCGATGGTCTTGCCAAGGTGGCTGGGCCATAGCGTTGGCCCATGGCCACTGAAACAATCACCCTGGATGCGGATTCCAAGGCCCGTCGCGGCTTCCTGCTGGCACTGGGGGCCTATCTGCTATGGGGGCTGCTGCCTTTTTACATGAAGGCGGTCGCTCATCTGCCGCTCGCCGAAGTCATTGCCCATCGCATCGTCTGGTCGGTGCCGATCGCCGCCGCCGTCCTGATCTGGGCCGGCCGCACGGCGGATTTCAAGGCGGCACTGCGTTCGCCGCGCACCATCGCCATGGCCGCGCTGACGGCTGCGCTGATTTCGGTCAACTGGGGCATCTATGTCTGGGCGATTGCCGTCGACCGCACTGTCGAGACCGCGCTCGGCTACTACATCAATCCACTGGTCAGCGTCGTTGTCGGCGCGCTGCTGCTTGCCGAGCGCCTCGACCGGCTGCAGATCGCGGCGGTGGTGCTGGCGGCCGTCGCGGTCGCGGTGCTGACCATCGAGGGCGGCAAGCTGCCCTGGGTGTCGCTGGCGTTGGCTTTTTCCTTCGCCGCCTACGGCTTCTTCCGCAAGACGCTGCCGATCGGACCGAGCCAGGGATTTTTGCTCGAAGTGCTTCTGCTGTCGGTGCCGGCACTTGGCTACATCGTTTATCTCATCGCGACCGGGCAGGACCACATCGTATCCAGCAGCGGTGCCGATAGGGCGCTGCTGATCGGCTGCGGTCCAGTCACGTCGATACCGCTGCTGCTGTTCGCCTTCGGCGCCAAGCTGCTGCGCCTGTCAACCATCGGCATCATGCAATATATCGCGCCGACCATGGTGTTCCTGATCGCCGTTCTGATCTTCGACGAGCCTTTCGGCACCACCCAGGCGATTGCGTTCGCGCTGATCTGGGCGGCCTTGGCGGTCTATTCCTGGTCGATGTTGACGACAGCGCGCCGCGCCGCGCCGCAGCCCGCACGGTAAGGAGTTTCGATGTACCTGCTGCATATCGCCAACAAGAACTATTCCTCATGGTCGCTGCGGCCCTGGGTGTTGATGCGCGCGCTGGATATCCCATTCGAGGAGCGGCTGACGCCATTCCCGACCGCATCGAGCTGGGAACTCTACCGGTCGTTTTCGCCCAGCGGCCGGGTGCCGTGCCTGATCGAGGACGGCTGGGCGGTCTGGGATTCGCTGGCCATCGTCGAATATCTGGCCGAACGCCACCATGGCGTGTGGCCCGTCGAAGCCAAGGCGCGCGCCTGGGCACGCTCGGCCGCCGCCGAGATGCATTCGAGCTTCACCGCATTGCGCGGGGCATGCCCGATGAGTTGCGGCGTGCGGGTAAAGCCGTTCCCGATGTCCGATGGGCTGAAGCAGGACCTTTTCCGCCTCGGTGACCTCTGGAATGATGGTCTTGCCCGTTTCGGCGGGCCGTTTCTGGCCGGCGCTCATTTCACCGCCGTCGACGCTTTCTTTGCTCCGGTGGCGTTCCGCGCCCAGTCCTATGGGCTCCCCTTCGAGGGTGCGGCTGCGGCTTATCCGGCGCAATTGCTTGCTCTACCGGCGATGCGCGAATGGTATGCGGCTGGCCTTGCCGAAATCTGGCGCGAGTCCGATCACGAAGCGGAAGTGGCCGCCGCCGGCACAGTCATCGAGGATCTTCGCGCCACGGCGTGATAGCCGCCGGCGGGTGCTACATCTGTCCGAGCCGCCTGACAAAGAGATAGGTCGCTCCCGCGATTACCATCGCTACCGCCGTCACCACCCAGAAGCCCATTGGCGTGTCGACCAGCGGCAGGCCGCCGACATTCATGCCGAACAGGCCGGAGATGATGGTCATCGGCAACAGCACCGCCGTCATCACCGACAGTACGTACAGCAGCCGGTTCGACTGCGTTGTCAGCTTGGCCATCAGCTCGTCTTGCAAAAGCCGGGCGCGGGCCTGCAACTGCTCGCCGTCATAGTGCAGCGTCTGCGCACGATGCGACAGCCGCGCCGCCATGTCGTTGATGGAATCCGGCAGGTCGTTGCGGTGCGAATGGTCGAGATGGCGAAACAGATTGGTCAGCGTCGCCATCTGCCGGTGGATCACCACCAGGTGCCGGCGCGCGTCGACCAGCGCCTGCCGCTCATTGTGCCATGCGTCGCAGACGATGCGATCCTCGATGCCGTCGAGACTGTCGCCAAGTGCCGCAAGTTCGGCCACCATGCCGTCGAACGACTGGCCGACGACCGCCTCGATCAGCGCGGCCGGCGAGCGGAATTTGCGCGATCCGTTCTCGATCGCCTTGCGGATGTTATCGACAGACTGCAGCGGCTGCTTGCGGGCGCCGACCAGCATGGTGTCGTTGAGGGCGAAGCGGAAATGGCCAAGTCCGCCCGTTTCCGCCGAATAGTCATGGCGCAGATCCGGCAGGTCGCCATAGAGCCAGTCGTCCTCGAGGTCGATGTGGCAGCCATGGCTGGCGGACAGGAAAGCTTCACGCACCGGTGCCGGCAAAGCCTGATCGGTGCCGATCTCATGGCGAGCGCGCATGTCGGAAAGCTGGTAGCTGCGCCATGTCCAGTGCGCGGCGGCGGCGTCCCTGGTTCGCACGCCCTCAGCGGTGAAGTGATAGATGAAGAACAATCCGTGCTCGTCGGGCAGGTAGGGCGACAGGTCGGTGCCTTCCGGGGCGACAGTGATATCCATGGGGGCGGTGCCAGATGCATGTTCCGAAGATGGCACCGCACGGCGGCTGCCTGGCCTTGATTTCTAGCACGAGCGAACCCGGTTCCGTGTGACGGTTTCTTGACAGCCGATCACGGTCTGTCGATCACCTACGTCAATCCGGTGGTGACGGCCTTCGCCACCCCCGGATTGTGTCCCTGTCAGTGCTTCGGGCCGAAGCCGGGGTAGGGCTTTAGGGATACGATTGCGGCAATGTCCATCATGCCGGCCTTGACCAACGGCAAGGGTGGCGAGGTGGGCGCGAACCTCTGCATCATCGGCTGCCTCGAACATCATGCCGCTGCCCGGGATGTCGCCTCGGTTCCACATCTGGCGTACCGCGCCTTCGGCATAGAGCGTGCGCCGCTGTTCGGCTTCGCCGGGTAGAAGCGGAGCGAAATCGGCATCGGCAAATTTTTCGGTGTTGCGGGTGAGAAGGGCAAAGAACTGCATGGCGGTCTCCTTTGGTTGGAATGGCCGAATTATCGCTCCCGCCGGTCAGACTGTCCAAGACTGGTTAGGCTAAAGTTGAGACCTGGGGGGACTGGAGCCCGGAGAAAAATGTTCGATCTGCGTCAGCTCCGCTATTTCGTCACCGTCGCCGAAACCGGCAATGTCGGGCGCGCCGCCGAAATGCTGCATATTTCTCAGTCGCCACTCAGCCGGCAGATCATCCAGCTCGAGGAGCAACTCGGCGTCGCTTTGTTCGAACGGGCAAAGCAGCGGGTCCACCTCAACGCCGAGGGCCGCGCCTTCCTCGTCGAAGCCCGCGCGCTGCTGTCCAATGCGCGACGTTTGGAGCAGTTCGGCCGCAACCTGGCCAGCGGCGCCGTCGGCCGGCTCGCCATCGGCTATGTCGAAGGCGCCGTTCATGCCGGGCTTGTCGCTGGGATGCTGCGCCAGTTCCGTCGCGACCGGCCGGATTTCCACCTGCAGCTGAGAAGCCTGCGTTCGGCGGCGCAGTTGGAAGGGCTACGGCAGCGGTCGCTGGATCTGGGCTTTGTCTACTCGCCGCCAGCCGATGATGACCCGGATGTCGCCGCGATAGCGCTGCGGCATGAGCCGCTGGTGCTGGCGATCCCCGAAGATGATCCGCTTGCTGAAGTGCCAGAGATTGGGCCCGACCACCTTGACGGTCGCACCTGGATCACCGTCGTGCGCCAGCCGGACGACACCAATCGCGGCCAGTTCCTTGCCGCCTGCGCCAAGGCCGGCTTTCTGCCCGACATCGCCTATGAGACGGCGGACCCGCTGACCTCGCTCGGCCTTGTCAGCGCCGGTCTCGGCCTTGCGACGGTGCAAGCCAGCCTGCGTGTCGCTGCGCCGCCGCGGATCGTATTTCGCGACCTGCCGTGGTTCGACCGCACGGTCTCCATCTATCTCGCCTGGCGGCGTCATGACCGACGGGCGGTGATTGCCGATTTGCGGCAGGCAGCTGAGGAATAGGGGAATAGGGGAATAGGGGAATAGGGGAATAGGGGAATAGGGGAATAGGGGGCGCCGTTCCCAGGCACTTCACATATTCCCCTACTGCCTTACTCCCGTATTCCCCTACATCTTGTCTATCACCGACTGCACGCCCTCGGTCGGGGCGTCTACGGAGGATCCAGCCACCATGATGGCGGCGACGATCGCTTCGGGGTCGTCGACAACCAGCGGCTTGACCCGTTGCGCGGTGTGGATGAAGCCCTCAGCGGCCATGTGATCGAGCAGCGTCAGCATCGGATCCCAGAATCCTCCGACATTGCCGAAGACGATCGGTTTGCGATGATGGCCAAGCTGCGCCCAGGTCATCACCTCGACGATCTCCTCGACCGTGCCGATGCCCCCCGGCAGCGCCACAAAGGCGTCGGATTTCTCGAACATCTTGTGTTTGCGCTCGTGCATGTTGTCGGTGATCAGCAACTCGTCGAGCCGGTCAAGCGCGGTTTCGGTTGCCTCCCTGTTGATCAGGAAGCGCGGAATGATGCCCGTCACCTTGCCGCCGGCGCGCAAAGCGCCTTCGGCGACAGCGCCCATGATGCCTTTGGTGCCGCCGCCATAGACCAGCCGCATTCCTGCTTTGGCAATCGAGCGTCCGAGCAGGTTTCCGGCCTTGATATAGATTTCATCACGGCCCGGAGACGAGCCGCAATAGACGCAGACGGATCGAATCGTGTTCATGCCGATGATTGGTGATTGGGTCTGAAAGCGTGGTCAAGCCCCAAGGGTCAACAAGCCCGGGCTTTTTCTTGTCGGCCCGTTTTTCTTGTCGGCATTGGCAAAACAAGCTAGACCGGCGTTAGGTGGCTAAGGGGTAGGGAAATATGGCAATTAATCCACTGAAGGCGTTCCTGTTCGCGGCGGGTGGGACCGTTGCTGCCGCGGGAACCGCCTATGTATCGGGCGCACTCGACCCGTATCTCAATCCCACGCCGCCGGCGCAAGTGGCGGCGCAGACGTCGCCCGCAGCGCCAAAATCGGCCGATCCCGGCACCGAAGCGCGGCTGCCCGCCGCGGAGGTCCCCGCGGCTCCCGCCGC
>NZ_AYWX01000012.1 GCF_000502875.1 Mesorhizobium sp. L2C084A000
CGGCGGCAGGCGCAGTCGCCGGAGCCGCGGCGTCGTTGCCGGAAGGCGCCGTCGGCGTGGTGCTGCCGGCGGGCGCCGGGGTGGTCGTGCCGGGCAATTGGTTGAGCACGCCTTTGCCTGCGCCGTCCGACGTCGCCGGCACGCGGTCGAGGATATCGATCGGCTTCTCGCCGTAGCGGGCGACGATCGACAGTGTCAGTGACGTGGCGAAGAAAGCGGCCGCCAGGATCGCCGTCGCACGCGTCAGCGCATTGGCAGCACCACGCGCGGTCATGAAGCCGGATCCGCCACCGATGCCGAGGCCACCGCCTTCGGAACGCTGCAGCAGCACCACGCCGACAAGGGCGAGCACGACCATGAGATGGATGACGATCAGTACGGTTTCCATAGTTTATCCTGGCAAGGCCTTGCCCGGCCGCGGACACGACCGGTGAATTGGAGGCGGCTCAATACAATGCTTTGACGGCATTTCCAAGCCCGTGGCCGGAATATGGGAAGCAACCCGTCCTTTGCAACGATTTCGTGTACCGGAAGCCCTGTCCGGCGCAGCGAATGTCTTCAGGCAATATTGCGATAGGCCTCGGCGATGCCGAGAAAATCCGCCGCTTTCAGGCTGGCGCCGCCGACCAGCGCGCCGTCGACATTCCTGACGCCGAGCAATTCGACCGCGTTGGAGGGCTTGACCGAGCCGCCGTAGAGAATGCGCATCTTCGCCGCGACGCCGCCGAGCTTTTCCGACAGCTTTTCGCGGATATGTGCATGTGCTGCCGCCACATCGCCGGCTGTCGGCGTCAGGCCGGTGCCGATCGCCCATACCGGCTCATAGGCAATGATGGTGTTGGACGGGGTGGCGCTTGGCGGGACCGAACCATCGACCTGCCGCGACAGCACATCCAGCGTGGCGCCCGCTTCACGCTGTTCATGCGTTTCGCCGACGCAAATGATGGCAACAAGCCCGGCACGCCATGCGGCGGATGCCTTGGCCTGGACAGTGGCGTCATCCTCGCCGCGTTGCTCGCGGCATTCGGAATGGCCGACGATGACATGGCTCGCACCGGCATCCCTGAGCATTTCCGCCGAGATGCAGCCGGTGTAGGCGCCGCTCTCCTTGGTATGGCAATCCTCACCGCCGGCATGCACCGGCGTGCGTGACAGGATCTCCGCGGCGTGGGCAAGCAGGGTCGCGGGAACGCAAACCAACGCTTCGGTCTCCGCATCAAGTCCGCTCATGAAGCCGTTGCCGATCATCCTGAGCTCGTTGAGCGAGGCACTGGTGCCGTTCATTTTCCAGTTGCCGGCGACGAGCGGGCGAATTCCTGGCGTCATGGGTTTGCTTCTCCGGATGATATCGGGGCTCTGGCCCTCACTACCAAAATCAGGCCACAAAGCAATCGACAGTGGGCCGGAAGGGCGCTATTGCGCTTGTTTCAGACTCGGCGCATGCGAAAATGCGCATAAATCGGAAGTAAAAATGCTTGGTATATTGAGAAGCGCGGCAGGCACCTGGGTCGCGAAAGGGCTGTTGGTGCTGCTGGTGCTCAGCTTTTTGGTCTGGGGCGTTTCCGGACGGCTGATGGGCGGTTTGGCTGGCCATGATTCGGTCATAACGGCTGGCGGCACCAAAGTGTCGATCAACGAATACCGTCTCGCCTACGATCGCCAGCTCGCCGTCATGTCGCAACAGTTCGGCCAGCGTCTCAGCCACGAACAGGCAAAGGCGCTCGGCGTCGACAACCAGGTGTTGGCTCAGCTCGTCTCTGGTGCCGTTCTCGACGAACAGGCCCGCAAGCTGGGCCTCGGACTTTCCAAGGACCGGCTGGCCGAGTTGACGCGCGAAGACCCGGCATTCAAGGGCCCGGGCGGCCAGTTCGACCGCAGAACATTCGAATACATGCTGCAGCAGATTGGCATGCGGCCCGAGGACTATCTGAAGAACCGTGCCCAGGTGGCGGTGCGCCAGCAGATCGTCGAGGCTGTCTCGGATGGCCTCAAGGCTCCGGACACTTTCTTCAAGGCTGTTGCACTCTATCGCGGCGAAGACCGCACCATCGACTATTTGACGCTGCCCAAGGCACTGGTCGAGCCGATCGCGGCACCGTCCGATAGCGTGCTCTTGGCCTATTTCGAAGCCAACAAGAAGACATATGCGGCACCCGAATACCGCAAATTCTCCTATGTCCGCCTCGAACCCGTCGACATCATGGACACGACCGCCGTCACCGACAGCCAGGTCAGCGACGACTACAACAAGAACAAGGCGCGTTACACCACGCCGGAACTGCGCACCGTCGAGCAGCTTGTATTCAAGACGCCGGATGCGGCCAAGGCCGCACTCGATTCGCTCAAGGCCGGCGCCACCTTCGACAAGCTGGTCACGGCGGAAGGCAAGACCCCGGCCGACACGCTGCTCGGCACGCTTGCCAAGGACAAGATTGCCGACAAGGCGGTCGCCGGCGCGGCCTTTTCGCTCAATGCCAATGAAGTCAGCCAGGTCGTGCAAGGCGCCTTCGGTCCGGTGCTGCTGCGCGTCACCGAGATCAAGCCCGAGGTGGTGAAGCCACTGGCCGAGGTGTCCGATCAGATCCGCAAGGATCTGGCGCTGGGCGAGGCAAGCCGCATCCTTCTGGACGTGCGTGACAATTACGATGACACCCGCGCCGCCGGCAGTTCGCTGGCAGAGGCCGCGGCCAAGCTGAAGCTGAAGGTCGTCACCATCGACGCCATCGATCGCAGTGGGCTGCGGCCAGATGCAAGCATCGTCAAGGACCTGCCGCAATCGCCGGAGCTGATCAAAGCGGTCTTCGACGCCGAACCCAACACGGAAAACGATGCCTTGACCACAGCCGACAACGGCTTCGTCTTCTATGAGGTGGCGTCCATCACGCCGGCTCGCGACCGCACGCTGGATGAGGTTCGTCAGAAAGCCGTCACCGACTGGACCGCGGCGGAAATAAGCAAGCGGCTGGCCGCCAAGGCTGACGAGCTGGAAAAGCGGCTCAAGGCCGGCGCAACGCTCGATGTCATCGCCAGCGAACTGAAGCTCGAAAAGCAGACCAAGCGCGGTGTTAAGCGTGAGGCTGACGACGTCGACTTCGGTAAGGAGGGTGCGGCAGCGATGTTCGGCGTTGGCGAAGGCGGCACCGGCCTGATCCCCTCGCCCACCGGGGACGGGCAGATCCTGTACAAGGTCGCCGAAGTGTTCGAGCCCGCCGGAGCCGATGCCAGCTCGGTGCCGGATGACGCACAGAAATCCTTCACCTCCGGCATGTCGGATGATCTGCTCGATCAGTTGGTGGCGCAGTTGCAGACGCAGTACGACGTTCGCATCGATCAGGCCGCCGTCGCCCAAGCCTCGACAAGATGAGCGCGCTGAAAACCCATATCGCCAAGATCGCGACCGGTAGCGCGCTTTCCTTTGAGGAAGCGCGCGAGGCCTTCGACATCATCATGTCGGGTGACGCGACCCCCGGCCAGATCGGCGGTTTCCTGATGGCGCTGCGCGTGCGCGGCGAGACGGTGAGCGAGATTTCCGGCGCCGTCGCAACCATGCGGGCCAAGATGCTGCACGTCGACGCGCCCACCGATGCCGTCGACATCGTCGGCACCGGCGGCGACAATTCTCACAGCGTCAACATTTCGACGGCATCGGCCTTCGTCGTTGCCGGCAGCGGCGTGCCGGTTGCCAAACACGGCAATCGCGGCCTGTCGTCGCTGACAGGGGCAGCCGATGTGCTGGTGGCGCTCGGGGTCAAGATCGACATCTCGCCCGATTTCATTAGCCGTTGCATCCACGAGGCAGGCGTTGGCTTCATGTTCGCGCCCGCGCATCATCCTGCGATGAAGCATGTCGGCCCGACCCGCGTCGAACTCGGCACCCGCACCATATTCAACCTGCTCGGGCCGCTCTCCAATCCGGCCGGCGTCAAGCGGCAGCTGGTCGGTGTGTTCCTGCCGGAATGGATCCTGCCGGTTGCCGAGACACTGAAGGCGCTGGGTGCCGAGCATGTCTGGGTCGCCCATGGCGACGGCTATGACGAGATCACCACCACCGGCGAGACGCAGGTCGCCGAACTGATCGGCGGCGAAATCCGCAGCTTCACGCTGACCCCTGAAGCGGTTGGGCTGGCGCGCCATAGCAAGGATGAGTTGCGCGGCGGCGATGCGGACTACAACGCCAAGGCCTTGCGCGATATGCTGGGCGGCGGCGCCGGCGCCTATCGCGACACCGTGCTGATGAACGCCGGTGCCGGACTGGTTGTGGCCGGCAAGGCGACGACGCTTGGCGACGGCATCGCGGCGGCGGCGCAAGCCATCGATAGCGGCCGTGCCCTGCAAGTGCTCGACAGGCTGGTCGAGATTTCGAACGGATAACGGATAGAGCGTGTCTGACATTCTTCGCAAGATCGAGGCCTACAAGCGCGACGAGATCGCGGCGGCAAAGGCACGCGTGCCGTTGGCCGAAATCAAGGTCCGGGCAAAAGATGCCGACGCACCGCGCGGTTTTCTTGCCGCACTGGAAGCGAAGCGCAAATCCGGCGCCTTCGCGCTGATCGCCGAGATCAAGAAAGCGAGCCCCTCCAAGGGTCTGATCCGTGCCGATTTCGATCCACCGGCTCTGGCGCAGGCCTATGCCAAGGGTGGTGCTGCCTGTCTTTCGGTGCTGACCGATGCACCGTCCTTCCAGGGTGCGCCTGAATTTCTCACCCGGGCGCGAGCCGCCGTCGCGCTGCCGGCGCTGCGCAAGGATTTCCTGTTCGATCCGTATCAGGTCTACGAAGCCCGCGCCTGGGGCGCGGATGCCATCCTGATCATCATGGCCAGCGTCGACGACGCCCTGGCGAGCGAGCTCGAGGCGACGGCGTTCGAACTCGGCATGGATGCACTGGTCGAAGTGCATGACGAGGCCGAGACGCAACGCGCGCTAAAATTGTCGTCGCGGCTGATCGGCATCAACAACCGCAATCTGCGCACATTCGAGACCAGCCTCGACACTTCAGTGCGGCTGGCGACGATGGTTCCGGCCGACCGCTTGCTGGTCAGCGAGAGCGGTATTTTCTCGCATGACGACTGCCTCAGGCTGCAAAAGAGCGACATCGGCACTTTTCTTGTCGGCGAGAGCCTGATGCGGCAACAGGACGTCACCGCGGCGACGCGCCTGCTGCTGACAGGCAAGGCTTTGGCCGGGGCTATCTGACGATGGTATCAGGTCTTACCCATCTCGGCGCGCAGGGCGAGGCCAACATGGTCGATGTCGGCGACAAGGAAGAAACAACGCGCACGGCGATTGCCGAAGGCTTTGTCGCGATGCAGCCCGAGACGCTGAAGATGATCCTCGCCGGCAACGCCAAGAAGGGCGATGTGCTCGGCACAGCGCGCATCGCCGGTATCATGGCGGCGAAGAAGACGCATGAACTGATCCCGCTCTGCCACCCGCTGCTTTTGACCAAGGTTTCCGTCGACATCGAGCCCGACCATGCTTTGCCGGGCCTGAAGGTCACCGCGCTGGCGCGCGTCACCGGCAAGACGGGTGTCGAGATGGAAGCGCTGACCGCCGCTTCGGTGGCCTGCCTGACCATCTACGACATGGCGAAAGCAGTCGACCGCGCTATGGTCATCACCGGCATCCGCCTGGTCGAAAAGACGGGTGGCAAGTCGGGTGACTACAAGGCGAGCGCCTGATGGCGCTGGTTCCTATCGCGGAGGCGCTTGAACGCCTGCTCGATGGTGCGGCACCTCTAGCCGGCGAAAGCGTTCCTCTGTTCGAGGCGGTGGATCGTGTTCTGGCGGAACCGGTCGTTGCTCTTCGCACCCAGCCGCCTTTCAATGCTTCCGCCATGGACGGCTATGCGGCGCGCGCCGCCGACGTCACGTCGGTCCCATCCAGGCTGTCGGTGATCGGCATGGCGCCGGCTGGACGTGGCTTCGACGGCACGGTCGGCCAGACGCAGGCCGTGCGCATCTTCACCGGCGCGCCGCTGCCCGAAGGCGCCGACACCATCGTCATCCAGGAGAATGTCCGCGACCTCGGCGGCGGCGAAATCGAAGTGACCGAGCCGACGGCGCAATGGCGCAATATCCGCCGCATCGGGCTCGATTTTTCAACAGGCGACATGCTGCTGGAAAAAGGCCGCTTACTCGACCCGGCGGCACTGTCGCTGGCAGCATCGGCCAACCATCCTCGGGTCAGCGTGGTGAAACGGCCGCTGGTCGCCATCGTCGCCACCGGCGACGAATTGCTGCCGCCGGGCAGTGATCTCGGCCCGGATCAGATCATCTCATCGAATGCCTATGGCGTCGCTGCCACCGCACACTCGGTCGGCGCCCGCGCGCTCGATCTCGGCATTGCCGCCGATCGCAAGGAGGCTATCGCTGCCCTGATCAGACAAGCGGTCGCGGCCGGTGCGGATGTCATCGTGACGCTTGGTGGCGCCTCGGTCGGCGATCACGACCTGATCCACGACGTGCTGACCGGCGAAGGCATGACGCTCGGCTTCTGGAAGATCGCCATGCGCCCCGGCAAGCCCCTGATGTTCGGCCGCCTCGGCGACATCAGGTGCATCGGCCTGCCCGGCAATCCGGTGGCAAGCCTGGTCTGCTCGCAGTTGTTCCTGAAGCCGCTGCTGGCGCGGCTCGGCGGCCGCAATCATCGCCAGGACGTTCGCCAAGCGCGATTGGGCGCCGCAATGCCGGCCAATGATTTGCGCCAGGACTATGTCCGAGCCGTGGTCAGGGAAGATGACGGCGTACCGGTGGCGACGCCGTTCGGTATCCAGGATTCCTCGATGCTGAGAATGCTGGCCGACGCCAACGGGCTGATCGTGCGGGCGCCGTTTGCCCCTGCAGCAGCTGCTGGCGAGGCTTGCAGCGTTTTGATGCTGCGCTGAGGAATCCCAGACAAGCCACTCATAACAGACGAGAAAGTGATCCCGGCTCTAGTTCGAGATCAAGCTCTGCGTCAGCGGATGCGCCGGGTCGGCAAGGCCGTCGACAATGCTGTAATGATGCCGGTCGGGCTCGACCACGACGCTGGTGGTGGCGCCGAGGCCGGTCCAGATGTTGGCAAGCAGCGCATTCTGGCGCAGGAATTCGGCGCGCTCGCCGCCACCGGCCCAACAGGTGATGCGGGCGCCATTTATCGGGCGCAGCAGCGCCGGGCTTTCAGCCAGCGCCTCCTCTTCGTCGATTGCCAGTTCCTTGTTCATGCCGGTGCGCATGATCGGACGCAGGTCATGCAAGCCTGAAATCGAAACGACGTGGCGTATGCGCCGCGCCACATCGGCAGCCAACGGCGTGGTTGTCGTCACCATCCGGGTGGCGAGATGGCCGCCGGCCGAATGTCCGGTCAGCATCAGCGGTCCGTCGACCATTGCCGCTGCCTCGCCGATTGCCGCCCCAATCTCCCTGACGATGCCGGCGATGCGTATGTCCGGGCACAGCGTGTAGGACGGCATCGCAACGGCAAAACCGTTGCTGACCGCGCCATTGGCAAGGTGAGACCACAAACTCTTGTCGGTCTCCAGCCAGTAACCGCCATGGATAATCGCCACCAGCCCTTTGGGCGCGGCACTAGGAATGAAAAGATCGAGCCGATTGCGCGGCCCTTCGCCATAGGCGATGTCGAGCCGTGCCCGGCCCTGCGCCGACAGCGCATCACGGAATGCTTGCGCCGGCTTCGCCCATGCGGCCGGCCAGCGATCACTGCCGGCGATATTCGCACCGTTGGCATAGGCATCATCCCAATCGACGATGTGACGTTCGAACATCTGCGCCCTTCCCCAAGACGGCATCGCTACTTGCTAGCAATGGCCACCGCCATGCCATGCGTCAATGCCCTGAGCAAAAACATTTTAGGCTTGAAACAAATTTCGACTGGTGCGATCCTGCCCCAACGAACAGCCGACAATGGGAGGTCTGCTGTGCTGCCCGAACCTGCAGATGTTCACCCTTTCTGGGCGCATCTCAGCAGGTGCGATGGGTAGTACGAAGCTTCCTCAGAGCAGGACCTTAGGATCCACTACATCCGGCCAAGGCGCATCGCGCACTGGTCAGGCAGCAGACGGGATAGCGGCGACATGCTTGGGCCTTCAGCGCATATCGACACGTTCACGCGCGATCACCTGCCGCCGCCGGAGCAATGGCCTGAAATCCTGCTCGACGGCTTCGACTATCCCGAACGCCTCAACGCCGGTGTCGAACTGACCGACAGGCTGGTCGAAAAAGGTCTCGGCGACCACACCGCCCTGATCGGCAATGGCCGCCGCCGCACCTACAAGGAACTGTCCGACTGGACGAACAGGCTGGCCCACGCGCTGGTCGAGAATTATGGCGTCGAGCCCGGCAACCGGGTGCTGATCCGCTCCGCCAACAACCCCGCCATGGTCGCCTGCTGGCTGGCTGCCACCAAGGTTGGCGCCGTGGTCGTCAACACCATGCCGATGCTGCGCGCCGGCGAACTCGCCAAGATCGTCGACAAGGCCGAGATTACCGTTGCGCTGTGCGACACCAGACTGATGGACGAGATGACTGCCTGCGCCAAGGACAGCGCGTTCCTCAAGCAGGTCATCGGTTTCGACGGCACCGCCAACCATGATGCCGAACTCGATCGTGCCGCTCTCGACAAGCCGGTGACGTTCACCGCAGTCGACACGGGCCGCGACGATGTCGCCCTGCTCGGCTTCACCTCGGGCACGACAGGCGTTCCGAAGGCGACGATGCATTTCCACCGCGACCTCCTGATCATTGCCGACGCCTATGCACGCGAAATCCTGGAGGTGACGGCGGACGACATCTTCGTCGGCTCGCCGCCGCTGGCCTTCACCTTCGGCCTTGGCGGGCTCGCTATCTTTCCCCTGCGCTTCGGTGCGGCGGCGACGCTGCTGGAGCAGGCGACGCCACCCAACATGATCCACATCATCGAGACCTACAAAGCGACGATCTCCTTCACCGCGCCGACTGCCTACCGCGCCATGCTGAAGGCCATGGATGAAGGTGCCGACCTGTCGTCGCTGCGCGTCGCCGTTTCGGCCGGCGAAACCTTGCCCGCCCCGGTTTTCGAAGAGTGGACGCAAAAGACCGGCAAGCCGATCCTCGACGGCATCGGCGCCACCGAAATGCTGCACATCTTCATCTCCAACCGCTTCGATGACATGAGGCCTGCGTCGACCGGCAAGCCGGTGGGCGGCTATGAGGCGCGCATCGTCGATGACGAGATGCGCGAGGTGCCGCGCGGCACGACCGGCAGGCTGGCGGTGCGCGGCCCGACCGGCTGCCGCTACATGGCCGATGACAGGCAGAAGGAATATGTGCGCGACGGCTGGAACCTCACCGGCGACACCTTCACGCAGGACGAGGACGGCTTCTTCCATTTCGCCGCACGCTCCGACGACATGATCGTCAGCGCCGGCTACAACATCGCCGGTCCCGAGGTCGAGGCGGCGCTGCTGGCGCATCCGGACGTCGCCGAATGCGCGGTGATCGGTGCAGAGGACGCCGAACGCGGCCAGATCGTCGAGGCGCATGTCGTGCTGGTGCAGGGCGTCGCGCCCGACGCCCTCACCACCAAGCGCCTGCAGGACCATGTCAAGGCAACGATCGCGCCCTATAAATATCCGCGATCGGTAAAATTCATCGCCGCTCTGCCCAAGACCCAGACCGGAAAGATCCAGCGCTTCCGGCTGCGCACGGAGAAAATCAATTGAGCCAACCGTACGATCCGGCGTCCGAAGGCGCCCAGATGTCGTTCAAGGAGCGCATGTCCTACAGCGACTACCTGCACCTGGAGAAAGTGCTGGAGGCCCAGACGCCGCTGTCATCGGCGCATGACGAGATGCTGTTCATCATCCAGCATCAGACCTCCGAGCTCTGGATGAAGCTTGCTCTGCACGAGATTGGCGCCGCGATCCGTTCCATCCGCGCCGACCGGCTCGAGCCGAGCTTCAAGATGCTGTCGCGCGTTGCGCGCATCTTCGAGCAGCTGAACAATGCCTGGGACGTGCTGCGGACGATGACGCCCAGCGAATACACCGAGTTCCGCGACGCGCTCGGCCAGTCCTCGGGTTTCCAGTCCTGGCAGTATCGCGCCATCGAGTTCATGGCCGGCAACCGAAACCTGGCAATGCTCGGGCCGCACAAGCATCGGCCCGACCTGAGCGGGAAGCTGGAAGCGATCCTGGCCGAGCCGTCGCTCTATGACGAGGCACTGCTGCTTTTGGCGCGCAACGGATTCGACATCGGTGCCGATGCCAGGCGCACGGACTGGCGTGAGACGCGAACCGAGAATGAAGAGGTGCTGGTCGCCTGGCAGACCATCTACCGCGATCCGCAGCGCTACTGGATGTTCTACGAACTGGCCGAGAAGCTGGTCGACTTCGAGGACTACTTCCGCCGCTGGCGCTTCAACCACGTCACCACGGTGGAGCGCATCATCGGCCTGAAACGCGGCACCGGCGGCACGTCGGGTGCTTCGTATCTGAAGAAAATGCTCGAGGTCGTGCTGTTCCCGGAGCTGTGGACGGTCCGCACCCGGCTCTGACGTCGAAATGAAAACAGGCACACCGAGGGGACGCGCTGTGGCGGAAAACCCTTCGCGAACAACCGGGGACTGACCGACCATGAGTGGAATTCCTGATCTCGCCGCAGTCGAAGCGATGGATGCCACGGATCCGCTGCGGGCCATGCGCGACCGTTTCATTCTGCCGGAGGGGATGATCTATCTCGACGGCAATTCACTGGGGGCAGCGTCTCATGCCGTTTTCAGCGAGCTGCAGCAGGCGGCGACCCAAGAATGGGCCCAGGATCTCATCCGAGCTTGGAACACGGCCGGATGGTTCGAGATGCCAATCGAACTCGGCGACCAGCTCGGACGCCTGATAGGAGCCGCGGCCGGCCAGACCGTTGTCTGCGACACGACATCGACCAACATCTACAAGGTGCTGCACGCGGCGATGGAGATGCGGCCCGGCCGGTCGGCCATCGTCGCCGAAGGTGACAGTTTTCCCACCGACCTGTACATCGCCGAAGGCGTGGCCTCGACCCGGGATGGCGTCCTGCTGCGCCTCGCGGGTGTCGACGCGCCGACCATCGAAGAGCTGATCGACGAAAACGTCGCGGTGGTGCTGGTCAATCACGTCAATTACAAATCGGGTGAACTGCGCGACATGGCGGCGCTGACGCGCAAAGCTCATGCGGCCGGAGCGCTGATCGTCTGGGATCTTTGCCACACCGCCGGCGCCCTGCCCGTCGAGCTCGATCACGCAAATGCCGATTTCGCCATCGGCTGCACCTACAAGTACCTCAACGGCGGTCCGGGCGCACCGGCCTTCATCTATGCCGCGCAGCGCCACCACGGCGATATCAGCCAGCCGCTCAGCGGCTGGTGGGGCCATGCGCGGCCCTTTGCCTTCGAACGGGGTTATGTTGCCGGCACCGGCATCCGCCGCTTTTTGTGCGGCACTCAGCCGATCCTGTCGATGCGGGCGCTCAAAGGCGCGCTTGCCATCTGGAATGACGTCGACATGGCGGCATTGCGAAAGAAGAGTGTCGCGTTGACAGAACTGTTCATCCAGCTCGTCGAAGCCAGGTGCGGCGCCTACGGTCTCACGCTGGAGACCACCCGCGACGCGACCAGGCGCGGCAGCCAGGTGTCGTTCCTTCACGATCACGGCTATCAAATCATGCGGGCGCTGATCGAGCGCGGCGTCATCGGTGATTTTCGTGCGCCATCGACCATCCGTTTCGGCTTCACGCCGCTCTATGTCGGCTACAAGGATGTGTGGCTGGCGGTTGAGGTGCTGGAGGGTATTCTGCGCACGGGCGCATGGAAGGACCGCCGTTTCGCGGTCAAGGAAGCCGTTACCTGACGCAACGATCCCCGCGATCCACCGCCGCCGCCCTCACTGCCTGGCAGATGACGGAGGGCTGAATTTCCAGCCACAAATGCCAACAGACGTTGGCGTTTTGGCTCCGTTTCGTTCACGGCAAACGAACGTCCCGAAGATTGATATCGTCCTTTGTGGAGGTCGATAGACTGATAATGCCAAGCCTTGGGTCGAGGATGAGCCACAGGTCATTAACCATAATAATTTCAATGGGAACAGGCGCATCGCCGTGCCTAGCGCCTGTTGATCGCGACCCGCTGGCAAGCGCCAAATAATTTCAGCAGCCTTAACAAATTCATTAAACTTTAAACGGTTGCAGAACACAACTGGAACAGATAGGGTTTGTTCTGGGTTTGTTTTTCGATTCTGGTTTCAGGTAACCTGGGGGCCGCCATGCTGACGCGCAAGCAACATGAACTGCTGATGTTCATCCATGAACGCCTGAAGGAGAGCGGCATTCCGCCATCCTTCGACGAGATGAAGGAGGCGCTTGACCTTGCCTCCAAATCCGGGATTCATCGGCTGATCACCGCACTTGAGGAGCGCGGCTTTATTCGCCGGTTGCCCAACCGGGCACGCGCGCTGGAAGTGCTGCGATTGCCGGACTCGATCGCGCCCGGTCTCAACGCGGCAAAGAAGTTTTCGCCAAGCGTCATCCAGGGCAGTCTCGGTCAGGGTGGCGCCCTTGGCCGGCAGATCAAGCCGGCGCCTTCGCGGATGCCCTCGCCCGGCAATGATGACGATGCGGTCTCCGCCGTGTCGATCCCGGTCATGGGCCGTATCGCCGCCGGTGTGCCGATCGATGCCATCCAGCATCAGACGCATTCGATCTCGGTGCCGCCGGACATGATCATGGGCGGCGCCCACTATGCGCTGGAGGTCAAGGGAGACTCGATGATCGAGGCCGGTATCTTCGACGGCGACACCGTCATCATCCGCAATGCCGACACGGCGAGCCCCGGCGAGATCATCGTGGCGCTGGTCGATGAAGAGGAAGCGACGCTGAAGCGGTTCCGCCGCAAGGGCGCTTCGATTGCTCTCGAAGCCGCCAATCCGGCCTATGAAACCCGTATTTTCGGCCCGGACAGGGTCAAGGTGCAAGGCAAGCTCGTCGGCCTGATCCGCCGCTACTGAGGCGGCTGTGGGTTGGCCGCTGGCTTCTCCGGTTTCTTGAAGGGTGCCAGCCCCCTTGCCTCACGAGAGTATTTGCGTTGCGTGTGCCAGGGCCGATATGGGCTGTCCACCGCGAAGCTGATCGTCGCCGGCGTGGTCGCCGATTGGCGATCGAAGAAGACCGCGGCACTGCCTTTGCGAGCCAGTTGCCGCTTGGTGATGACGAGAACCAGCGGATTGTGACAGGCGTCATACGCGGTGGCGTCATTGATGACGATCAGCTCGGCGAAGCCGCAGGCTTTCCAGGCGTCCTTGCGGTCCTCGACATAGGCAATGATCGCACCGGACATGTGCCTGGCCACGCAAACGCCTGAGGAGCAATAGAACGGCGATCCCAGCGGCAGATCAACGGCATCCGCGACATCGAATTGCCCATCGCTGTTGTCGAACACCTCTGGCACGACGATGGTTTCTGATGTCAGGGCGCGTTTCCAGTTGTCGACGGTGAATTCGTTCGGCCGTTCCCGGCTGACGGCAAGCTCGCCGCCACCGATCGGCAACGCCACCAGCCGGGCGTCTTCCGAGATTAGCACATCCGGCGTGCGCGTATCCGAGACGGTCAGCAAGCCTGCCAGCGCGAATGGCAGAGCAGCGAGCCGCAGCCAAGTTGTCGCCATTGTCGCGATGACCAGGGCAATTGCCACCAACAGGACCGACTGCTGCGAAATCAGCCCGACCCCATCGACAGGCGAACGCTCGGAGATCCAGCCTGATATGGCGATCATCATCGTCAGGCCCTTACCCATCAGGTAGAGAGCCGGCCAATCCAATCCGAAAGGCATCAACAGCGCGCTGGCGACGGCCAGGAACATGACGACGGTGACGATCGGCATTACCGCGAGATTGGCAAACAGGCTGAGCGGCGAGACACGCTGAAAATGCCAGATGGCAAACAGCGTCGTCGCGCTTCCCGCGATGATCGAGGTCATGGCAAGGCCGGTTGCCGCCAGCAGGAATTTTCGCGTCAGGAAACCGGGCACGGATCGCTTTGGCGGCGGCGGTCTTGCTTTTCCCGCGCGGTGATCCGCCCAGCCGGCATAGGCGCCGACCAGAGCCGCGGTCGCGGCGAACGACATCTGAAAACTCGGGCCGACCACCTCATGCGGCGACACCACGATGACGGCGATCGCCGAGATCGCCAGATTGCGCATGGTGAGTGCTGCTCGATCGAACAGCACGGCAATCAGCATCACCGCCAGCATGATGAAGCTGCGCTCGGCGGCAACGACGACTCCCGAGATGATGAGATAGGCCGCGATCGAGAACAGTGCGGCGGCGGCGGCATACTTCTTGACCGGGCGACGCGCGGAAAAGTCGGGAAACAAGGCGAAGGCGCCGCGCAGCAAACCCATGATGGTGCCTGCGACCAGAGCCATGTGCAGTCCCGAAATGGAGATGATGTGGTAGATGCCGGTACGTCGCATCGCCTCATTGATGTCATCGGGAATGCCGGCGCGCACGCCGACGATCAGCGCCGCGGCGATCTCGCCTTCGGCGCCGCCGACGCTCGCCCTGATATGGTCGGCGATGCCTTCACGGGCATTTTCCACGCTAGAGGAAATTCGGGCCGGCAGCGGCATGTCGCCGTCATCGTTGACGACAAGCTTTGGATTGCCGAGAAAGAACCCGCTGCCACCGATGCCGGCAAAGTAGCTGTCGAAGGAGAAGTCATAGCTGTCCGGCCGCACCGGCCCGGTCGGCGGCAAGAGCTTGGCATATCCGGTGATGAGGGAGCCGGCGGTCACGTCAGCCGGGATCTTGCGTGCCGAAAGCCGCACCCGTTCCGGCGCATAGCGCAGTTTCGGTCTTGCGGTCGATGTCACGTCGATGGTCAGCCGGATACGGCCGGTTTCCATCCGGTCGAGCGAGACGACGCGGCCGGTGACTTGCGTCGAAATTTCCGAGCCCAACATTTGTGTGCCCGCACGCCACGTCTCGACCTTGGCAGCAAGCAGTCCTAGGGCGCACAAAAGTGCCGCCATGAAACACAGATGGGTCTTTGGCCATGAGCGCGAGACCAGCGCACAGATCCCCGTCAGAATGACAACCGCGACAGGTCTCGCAAAGTCGGGTTCAGCCGTCAGCGAAAAATAGCCGATCGCTCCGATCGCCAGGCAGACCGGCACCAGCAGGAAGGCCACGCCCCGGTCGAGTTCCAGGCTCGCCGCCGTGTTCACGCTGTGGCGCAGGCGAGGCAGTGATGTCAGGCTGATTTGCCGGCGCACGCGAACGATCCTGCCGGTTTCGGCAACAGGAACAGAGGCGGCGACATCCGCTTGTAACGGCGCTTGGCCGGGATCCGGCAGGAGGGGCGACGGCAATGGCAGAGGCGCAAAGAGGGACCGTTCGCTGACGCCGATGGCAGCGTCCTCGCCCTGATCCGAGCCCCAGCCTCGTCCAGCCATCGGGTCTGCCCCTTGCGCCCTCGACACCCTATGCTACATGAACGCCGGGCGCGCGAAAGTCCGCGCAACCGCACCCGCTTCAGATGGTTTCCGAGAGTTCCATGTCCGACAAGGTCGTCACCCGTTTTGCCCCCTCGCCCACCGGCTATCTGCACATAGGCGGCGCGCGCACGGCGCTGTTCAACTGGCTGTATGCAAAGCACACTGGCGGCACGATGCTGCTGCGCATCGAAGACACCGACCGTGAACGCTCCAATGAAGCCGCGACGGCTGCCATCCTCGACGGGCTTTCCTGGCTTGGCCTGAGCTGGGACGGCGAGCCGGTGTCACAGTTCGAGCGTGCGCCGCGCCACCGCGAGGTGGCGGAGGAGCTCGTGCGCATGGGCATGGCCTATTATTGCTATGCCACGCCAGCCGAACTGGAGGCCATGCGCGAGGCTGCCAGAGCCAAGGGGCTGCCGCCCCGCTATGACGGCCGCTGGCGCGACCGCGACCCCTCTGAGGCGCCCGCAGGCGTCAAGGGCGCCATCCGCATCAAGGCGCCGACCGAAGGCGAGACCATCGTCCATGACCGTGTCCAGGGCGAGGTGCGCTTTCCCAACAAGGATCTCGATGACTTCATCATCCTGCGTTCTGACGGCAATCCCACTTACATGCATGCCGTCGTCGTCGATGATCATGATATGGGCGTCACCCATATCATTCGCGGCGACGATCATCTGACCAATGCCGCTCGCCAGACCGTGATCTACAACGCCATGGGCTGGGACGTGCCGTCCATGTCGCATATCCCCCTGATCCACGGCGCCGATGGCGCCAAGCTGTCGAAGCGGCACGGCGCGCTTGGCGTCGAGGCCTATCGCGCCATGGGCTACCTGCCGGAGGCGCTGCTCAACTACCTGGCGCGCCTTGGCTGGAGCCATGGCGACGACGAGATCATGTCGATCAAGGATATGATCTCGTGGTTCGACATCGGCGATGTCAACAAGGGCGCGGCGCGCTTCGACTTCGCCAAGCTGGAGGCGATCAACGGCGCGCATATGCGCCGCATGAGCGATGCCGAACTGTTCGACATCTTCATCGCCACCCTGCCCTATCTCGAAGGTGGCCCGGCGATCGCCGCGCGCCTGAACGACAGCACCAAGGCGCAGTTGCTGGCAGCGCTTCCGGGCCTGAAGGAGCGCGCCAAGACACTGGTCGAGCTCGTCGATGGCGCGGCCTTCCTGTTCGCCACGCGCCCCCTGCCGATCGACGACAAGGCGGCCCTTCTGCTTACCGACGATGCCCGCAAGATCCTGCGCAGTGCTCACGAAGCTTTGAACGGGCTTGCGGGTGACTGGACAGCCGCCTCGGCGGAGGCGGCGATCCGCGAGGTGGCAGCGGCCGGCAGTCACAAGCTCGGCGCGGTGGCCCAGCCTTTGCGCGCTGCGTTGACCGGCAAAAGCACCTCGCCGGGCGTGTTCGATGTGCTCGCCGTGCTCGGCCGCGAGGAAAGCCTGGCGCGCATCTCAGATCAAATCGATTAGGAGCAAACTGGCCCAAGAAGATTGGCATTGAAAGGCGGGTTTCGCAGTGCAACATTAGGCCTTGGCCCAATCTGGCACGCACCTCCTGAGATGCGGTGGCGAATACGCGCATTGCGGTGATTTTCGACGTGTCGCTCTGCAGAATTTTGCCTTTGCCGGCATGAGGAAACAAGAAGGAGTTTGCAATGACCGAAGCTGCGAAAAAAATGGATTTGGGCGGCAAGACCCAGGAGGCCACGGCAACGCTTGCATTCGCCGGCAAGACCCATGAATTCAAGGTGCGAAGTGGTTCGGTCGGGCCTGATGTCATCGATATCGCCTCGCTCTACTCAACCACCGGCGCCTTCACTTACGATCCCGGCTTCACCTCGACGGCAAGCTGCGAGTCCGAAATCACCTTCATCGACGGCGACGCCGGCATCCTCCTGCACCGCGGCTATCCGATCGACCAGTTGGCCGAACATGGCGATTTCCTCGAGGTCTGCTATCTCCTGCTCTACGGTGAATTGCCGACCAAGGCGCAGAAGGACGACTTCGACTATCGCGTGACGCGCCACACCATGGTGCATGAGCAGATGTCGCGCTTTTTCACCGGCTTCCGCCGCGACGCGCATCCGATGGCGGTGATGTGCGGCGTGGTCGGCGCGCTGTCGGCCTTCTACCACGACTCCACCGACATCTCCGACCCCTACCAGCGCATGGTTGCCTCCATGCGGCTGATCGCCAAGATGCCGACGATCGCGGCGATGGCCTACAAATACCACATCGGCCAGCCGTTCATTTACCCGAAGAACGAGCTCAACTTCGCCGCCAACTTCCTGCACATGTGCTTTGCCGTGCCGTGCGAGGAATACAAGATCAACCCGGTGCTGGCGCGCGCCATGGAGCGCATCTTCATTTTGCACGCCGACCACGAGCAGAACGCCTCGACCTCGACCGTTCGTCTCGCCGGCTCGTCGGGCGCCAACCCGTTTGCGTGCATCGCCGCCGGTATAGCCTGCCTGTGGGGACCGGCGCATGGCGGCGCCAATGAAGCGGCGCTCAACATGCTTGGCGAGATCGGCCATGTCGATCATATCCCCGAATTCATCGCCCGCGCCAAGGACAAGGACGACCCGTTCCGCTTGATGGGCTTTGGCCACCGCGTCTACAAGAACTACGATCCGCGCGCCAAGATCATGCAGAAGACGGCACATGAGGTTCTGGGCGAGCTCGGCATCAAGGACGATCCGCTGCTCGACATCGCCATGGAGCTGGAAAAGATCGCGCTGACCGATTCCTATTTCATCGAGAAGAAGCTCTACCCGAATGTCGACTTCTATTCCGGCATCACGCTGAAGGCGCTGGGCTTTCCCACCACCATGTTCACCGTGCTGTTCGCGGTCGCCCGCACCGTCGGCTGGATCGCCCAGTGGAAAGAGATGATCGAGGATCCGCGCCAGAAGATCGGCCGCCCGCGTCAGCTCTATACCGGCGCACCCGAGCGTGACTACGTGCCGATCGCCAAGCGGTGAATTGGGAGTAGGGATTGGGGATTGGGCAGTAGGCAGTAGGCAGTAGGCAGTAGGCACGGTCAACTTCCCTACTCCCTACTGACTATTCCCTCTCTTGATATACCGCATCACCACCTGCGCGGCGATCTCGCCGGACGGTCTATCCGTCGCCATGCGCCGCGTGATCTCTGCAAATCCATTCTTCTGCCAGGCGCGCATGCCGCTGTCGGCGAACAGGGCTTCCAATTGCCGGGCCAGATTGTTCGGCTTGATGTAGCCGTCGTAGAATTCCGGAATAAGCGCTCGATCCGATATCAGATTGGGCAGCAGCGCCGACCAGACGGAAACGAGGTACGGCGCCAAGACGCGCGCGACCGGGTCGAGCCTGTAGCAGGAAATCATCGGCACGCCGGCCAGCGCCAGTTCCAGCGATACCGTCCCGGACGCGATCAGCGCCGCATCGGCTTTGCCGAAAGCCTGCCATTTGCGTTGGGGATCGACGATGATCTCAGGCTTTTCATCCCAGCGGTTGACGGAGGATTTGACGAGGTCGGCGACATGCGGAACGGTCGGCAGCAGCAGCCGTAGGCGGTGGCCACGCGCACGCAGAATCGACACCGTCTCGCCGAACGGGTCGAGCAGCCGCCGTACCTCGCCACGCCGCGAACCGGGCAGGACGAGCAGGGTCTTGACGCGATCAGGAGAAAGGTCGCGCGGCAGCTCCTGCGCCTTGGCTGCGGCCAGCAAGCCCGCATCGTGGGTCAGGCGATGCCCGACATAAGTGCCCGGTGGCCCGCCGAGCCGATCGAGCTCCTTGACCTCGAAAGGCAGGATGCAGAGGATGTGGTCGACATAGGGCTTCATCGCCACCGCCCTGCCCGGCCGCCACGCCCATACGCTCGGGCAGACATAGTGGATGATCGGAATCGACGGGTTGGCCGCACGCACCTTTTTGGCGACGCGCAACGAAAAGTCCGGACTGTCGATGGTGACAAGGCAGTCCGGCTTTTCGTCGGCAACGGTCTTGGCCAGTTGGCTGATCCGCCGTATCAGGCGCGGCAGGTCGCGCAGGACGGCACTGAACCCCATGAGGGCGATCTCACCGGCATCGAATGGCGAGACCAGTCCCAGCGCCTGCAAATGACGGCCGCCGAGGCCGACGAGTTGCACCTCGCGCCCGGCCGCCTGCCTGAGCGAGCGTACTATGTCGGCGCCGAGCAGGTCGCCGGACTCCTCTCCGGCAACGATCGCGATCTTCAATACCCTGTCAGCCATTACGCGGCTCCGTGGCGACAGGCAGGCCAAGGACGAACAGGCCGAGTGCATTGGCGCGTGCGATGGTTTCAGGACCTTCGAGGATCAGCGAGCGTCCCGCCTCGACGGCAATGCCGGCGAGCCCGGCCGCGTGCGCTGCCTCGACCGTCTGCGGACCGATGGATGGAAGATCGGCGCGCAGTTCCTGACCAGGCTTGGCGCACTTGACGAGGACGCCGCGGGTCTTGCCCGCAATACGGCCGTGGCCGCGCAGCAGCTTCGCACGATCAAGCAGGCCGGCTGTTCCTTCGATGCCTTCCAGCGCGATTGCCCGGCCGCCAACGGCGATCGCCGCCTGGCCGACATCCAGCGCCCCGATGGCCTTTGCTGCCGCAAGGCCCGCCTCAATATCGCGCCAGTCCAATTTTCGCGGTTCGGTCTTGGTCAGCACGCCTTCGGCGGCGACAAGATTCGGCACTACTTCGTGGGCGCCAACGACCTTTATTCCACGCGCTTCGAGGCCCCGTGCCAAGATCTTTAGAAGACCATCATCGCCACGCGCGAGCGCCATGACGACCAAAGGAATCACCGCGAGCAGGCTGAGACTGGGGCGCAGCGCAAGCAATCGCGGCCGGCGCTTGATCTCGCCTGCAAGCACCAGATGGGTGATCCGGTGCCGCCGCAGCAATGGGACGAGCGAGCCTATACCTTCCAGAGCGAGGTTTTCGTGATCGTATCGGGAGAGTTCCGCGATGCGGTCGACTTCGCCTTCCATCAGGATGACGAAGGGCGGATAACCTTGTTCAGCCGAACCGGCCGCGACTTCGACCGGCAGACTGCCGCCGCCGGCAATGATGCCGACCCTGGAGCCCGGCGGAAGATCAAGACGCGCTGCCGCTGTCTCAGTCTTCGTCATCGACATCGTCGCCATCGCCGCCCTTGAGCGACGGCACAGCATAGTGCCGCTTGCCGCGACTGGTGATGAAATCGATGATCTTCATGGCGGTCGGCGACGACGCGAACTCCGCCTTGGCGAATTCGATGTTCTCGCCAACGGTGCGGGAACGATCGAAGATCATCCTGTAAGCCTTGCGCAGCACAAGGATTTCGGACCTCGGCAGACCGGAACGCTTGAGGCCGATGATGTTGAGACCGCGCAGGCTGGCGCGGTTGCCGACCGCGATGGCAAAGGGAATGACATCGCCGACGATCGCCGAGCAGCCGCCCAGAAAGGCGTTGTCGCCGATGCGAACAAACTGATGCACAGCGGTCAGGCCGCCGATATAGACATTGTTGCCGACCTCGCAGTGGCCGCCCAGCGTTGCGCCATTGGCGAACGTCGCATTGTTGCCGACGACGCAATCATGGGCGATATGTGCGTAGGCAAGGAAATTGCCATTGTCGCCGACCGTGGTCTCGCCGCGGCTGGAATCGGTGCCGAGATGCATGGTCACACCTTCGCGGATCGTGCAGTTCTTGCCGATGACCAGGGTGGTGCGGCCGCCCTTGTGCTTGGTGTTTTGCGGCGGTGCGCCCAATGTCGCCATCGGATAGACCTTGGTCGAGGCGCCGATCGACGTCGCGCCCATCACCGAGACATGACTGACCAGTTCGACGTCGTCGCCGATCACCACATCGGCACCGACATGGCAGAACGGTCCGATGCGCACACCTTGGCCGATTTGAGCGCCTTCCTCCACAACGGAGGAAGCATGGATGGATGTTTTGATTTTCATAAGCACTCGATCGTCAGTCGCTGGTGACCATCATGGCTGAAATCTCGGCCTCGGCCGCCTTGGCGCCGTCGACCATAGCTTCACAAGCGAATTTGAGCAGATTGCCGCGTTTCTTGATTTTCTTGACATAGATCTTCAACTGGTCGCCGGGAACGACCGGTTTGCGGAATTTGGCGTTGTCGATGGTCAGGAAATAGACCAGCGACGGCTTTTCGGTGCCCAGGCTGCGGATACAGATGGCGCCGGCCGTCTGCGCCATCGCCTCAACGATGAGCACACCCGGCATGACCGGCTGCTCAGGGAAATGGCCCTGAAAATGCGGCTCGTTTATGGTCACGTTCTTGATGCCGATGGCGGATTCGTCGCCATCGATGTCGACGATACGATCGATCATCAGGAACGGATAGCGGTGCGGCAGGAGCTTCATCAGCCCCATGATGTCGACCGCTTCCAGCGTCGTCGACGCGATCATGTCAGCCATTGCCTCCCTCGCCCTGTTTGCGGGTCCTGGCGAGCTTGCGCAGCATGGCTATCTCCCGCATGGCTTCCGCCATCGGCTGTGCCGGATAGCCGCCCCAGATCTCGCCTGCAGGGACATTGCTCATAAATCCACTTCTGGCGGCAAGCTTGGCCCCTGTCCCTATGGTCAGGTGATCCGCAAGCCCGACGCCGCCGCCCATGGTGACATTGTCACCCACGACCACAGAACCCGAAATACCCGAAAGCCCGGCTATTATGCAATTGCGGCCGATGCGGACGTTATGGGCGATCTGCACGAGATTGTCGATCTTGGTGCCCTGGCCGATGACCGTATCGGACATGGCGCCGCGATCGACGGTGGTGTTGGAGCCGATCTCGACGTCATCCTGGATAACGACACGGCCGATCTGCGGCACGCGCTCGGGACCCTTGGCCCCGCCAACGAACCCAAAACCATCCTGGCCTATCCTGGCGCCGCCATGAATGATGACGCGATTGCCGATCAAGGCATACTGGATGCTAGCGCCTGGACCGACATAGCCGTCGCGGCCGATCTGGCAAGATGATCCGATGACCGCATTTGGGGCGATGACGGTACCGCTGCCGATCGAAGCACCTGGCCCGATGACCGCGCCGGCTTCGATGACGGCACCGGCTTCGACATGCGCGGTCGCATCGACATGAGCGTGCGGCGAGACGCCGGTTTCACTGGTCATCGGCCCTGGTGTCGCCGCCCTCGGAAACAGCAGACGCCCGACAAACGCGAAGGCCTGTTGCGGACGCGGATGAACCAGAACGGCAACGCCGGCCGGCGCCTTGCCGGCAAATTCCGCCGGGCACAGGACCGCGGCTGCCCGCAGCGACGGCATCAGCGCGGAATTGCGCTTGCCGTCGACAAAGACGAGCGCATTCTCGCCGCCCTCGCTGGCTGGCGCGAGTGCTTCGATCGAAATATCTGAGTGGCCGGAATCGACGAGCACCGAGCCGGTCAGATTCGCGACTTCGCCCGCCGTATACCGGCGTGATGGCGCGAAGAACACCGGATCGGTCATTCCAGAAGCTATATCCAGCTAGGTCGGAACATTTCTCCCGGACCCTGAAGACCCGGGAGCATCGTTGGCCGCCGATCAGAAGCGGGTCGATATGCCGAAGTTGAATTCCTGCACGTCGTCGCGCGCTTCCTTCTTGACCGGGATCGCATAGTCGATACGGATCGGACCGAACGGCGACGCCCACATCAGGCCGAGGCCGACCGAGGCACGCAACTTCATGCCGACCGAGTCCTGGGTGACGCCAGCGGTGTCGACCTTGCTTCCATAGAGCGTTGCCGCATCCGCGAAGACAGCGCCACGCAAGCCGAAGCTTTCCGGTACGACCGGCAACGGAAACTGAGCTTCTGCGGACGCATTGAAATAGGTCGTGCCGCCGAGATGGTCGCCCGTAGCAATATCGACAGGACCGATGCCGCCATAGGCAAAGCCACGGATCATGCGATCGGTGCTCTGGAATTGATCGAAGATCCGCAGACCATCGCTGCCGTATCCTTCAACATGGCCAGCGCCACCTGAAATGAGCCCGACTAGGTCGTACTGCTCCGACAACGTCTGGTAGATGCTGCCGCGCCCCGTGACCTTCACGAACTTGGCATCACCGCCGAGGCCTGCGACTTCTACCGTCGTGGTGGCGTAGATACCCTCGTGCGGGCTCTTCATATCGTCGATGGTGTTGTAGACCAGCCCGAGGCTGACCGACGACTTGATCCAAGGGCTTTGTTCGATGCCATCCAGGATAGCCGTGGAAACGTCACACTTCGCCGGATCGTAAACGCCGCCGGTCACGCAATCGTCTTCCAGCTTATACTTTTCTTGCGAGATGTTGTACGCCAACTGGGTCGAGATGCTGTCGGTGATCGGCAGANCAGACCGAAGCGCACCGTCGCGCCCACAGTGTCGCTTTCGTAGTTGTCGTATTCCCTGGTCTGCTTGAAGATGTCGAAACCGGCAGCGATGCGCCGTCCGAGGAAATAAGGCTCGGTGAAGGACAGGCTGTAGTCGCGTGAATTCTTGCCGCCGCCCGCCGACAGCTTGATGAACTGGCCACGACCGAGGAAGTTGCGCTCGGTCACCGAGCCTTCGACCGACGGACCGGCCGTGTCGCCACCGGTCGAATAACCAGCGCCTACCGAGAACTCGCCGGTCGATTTCTCGACCACATCGACCACCAGAACGACCTGGTCAGGCTGCGAGCCCGGCACGGTCGAGATGTCGACTTTCTCAAAGTAATTCAAGTTTTCCAAACGCTTCTTCGCGCGCTGGATGAGCACCTGGTTGAAGGCATCGCCTTCGCTGACGTCGAACTCACGGCGAATGACATAGTCACGCGTGCGATCGTTGCCGCGGATCTCGATGCGTTCGATATAGGCCTTGGTGCCCTGGTCGATCGTATAGACAACCGAAATGGTGTGGTTCTCGAAATTGCGGTCGCCGCGCGGCGTGACCTGCGCGAAGGCATAGCCGGAACCGGCCACCTTCTCGGTCAGCGCGATGATGGAATCCTCTACGTTCTTGGCGTTGTAGACGTCACCCTTGTGGGTCTCGATCACCGATTCCAGCGACTTGCCGTCGACTTCAGGGATCGAGCTCTCGACGCTGACGTCACCGAACGTGTAGCGGTCGCCTTCCTGGACGGTGATGGTGACCGTGTACTTGTTCGTCGCACTGTCGAGTTCACCGACAGCGGACACGACCTGGAAGTCGGCATACCCATGATTGTAGTAAAAGCGACGCAGCAGCTCCTGGTCGGCGCGCAGCTTGTCGTCGTCATAGACGTCGTCGCGCAGGATGAAGGAAACCCAGGACGAACGCTTGGTGTTGATGATATCCGACAGGCGGCGGCTGGAATAGGCGCTATTGCCGACGAAATTGATCGCCGCGATCTGCGTGCGATCGCCTTCAGCGATGTTGAAGACAACATTTACGCGATTGTCGCCAAGCTGCATGACCTGCGTGGTCACGGTCACATCGTCGCGACCAATGCGCCTGTATGCAGCCTTGACCGATTCCACGTCGGCATCGAGCGTCGCCTGCGAGAACGTTCCGCGCGGCTTCAGCTGCACGGCCGCCGCAAGCGCATTGTCCTTGAGCTTCTTGTTGTTCTGGAACAGCACCTGGTTGACAACCTGGTACTCGGCAACCTTGACCACCAGCGTCGAGCCGACCTGGTTGATCTGCACGTCCGAAAACAGGCCTGTGCCGAAGAGCGCCTTGACCGCACCGTCGATATCGGAACTGGAGAAAGCCTTGCCCGGCTTGATGGTGATGTAATTGCGGATGGTCTCAGCGTCGATACGCTGATTGCCGCTCACTTCGACTCTGCTGACGACAGCGGCTTCAGCCGCCGATGTGGCAACGAACTGCACTGCGAGCGCGCCTGGCACGACCATGGCCGCGGACAGGGTCACCGCGGACGCGGCGCTTAGAAACTTGGATGCTGCCTTCATCGGGCTTAATAACCTTTTCTCGTAGTCCCCACGGCGAGAAAACCGGACGTGCGGTAATTTCCCCTACCGTATTAACCGGATTTTCCCTACACGCAAGGCTTCTGGTTAATTTGTATTTACTTAACCCTGCGGCGTGGCTTTCGCGTCACTCATATCCCCTTGCATGGTAAACGGCGTCTCAACATCGTCCATGCAGAAGCCAAATTTCTTCATGATTTCAGCACCCAAACAGATCGTTCCAAAAAACGAACCCCATGAAGCACAGCACCAGAAGCAACCCGGCCCGATAGGCCATTTCCATCATCCGTTCCGACACCGGACGGCGAATGACAGCCTCCACCCCGTAGAACAAGAGGTGACCGCCGTCGAGGGGGGGAATCGGCAAAAGGTTCAGAATTCCGATGCCAACGGATAGCAGTGCAACCAGCTGCACGAGCCATTCGAATCCCAGTTTCGCAGCCCTGCCCGCCATGTCGGCTATCTTCACCGGACCGCCCAGCTGACATTTGTCTTCGCGCCCGACAACAAAGCGCTGCAGGAACTGGCCGGTGCGCTGGATGACGTGACCGGTTTCCTCGACCGCCGCCGCGACCGCTCCGACCGGCGTGTAGGTGATGAGCCTCGGCTGGCCGAGTTCCTTGTTATTGACGACACCGATCACGGCGACCTTGACCTTGTTGCCGAGCGCGTCTTCCTGTTCCATCAGCCGCGGCGCCGCGGTCACAGTGACCTCCTGGCCGTCGCGCAGCATGACGAAGGTGATTGCGTCGTCGGCACGGCCCGAGACCAGGCGTTGAACGTCGCCAAAGGTTTCGACCTTGTTGCCGTCGACGCTGACGAATCGGTCGCCGGGAAGAATGCCGGCCTTCGCCGCCGGGCTGTCGGCGGTCACCTCGGCCACCATGGGCTCGGCGACATAGCGGCCATAGGCGGTGAACAGCACGGAAAAGACGACGATCGTCAGCAGGAAATTGAACAACGGTCCGGCCACCACCGTTGCCGCGCGCTTCCAGATCGGCTGCGTGTGGAAGGCGACCTTGCGCTCTTCCTCGGTCAGCGTTTCAATTTCTTCCGACGTGGGCTGGCTCGATGTGGCGTTCATGTCGCCGACGAATTTGACATAGCCGCCAAGCGGTATCGCACACAGTTTCCAGCGCGTGCCGTGGCTGTCGTTGAAGCCGAAAAGTTCCGGGCCGAAGCCGATCGAGAAGGCCCTGACACCGATGCCGCACCAGCGCCCGACAAGGTAATGGCCCATTTCATGGACGAACACGACCACTGTCAGCACGAAGAGGAATGGCACCAGCGTGCCCAGGACAAAGCCTTCTGTGCTGAAAAGCGCGTGAAGAATCTCGTTCAAGACAAACCCTCAAATTCTTCCACGGCGCAGACTGCGCCGTGACTGTGACACCAATCCGGGCGAATCCAAGGCGCACCGCGCATAGGACCCTGAAATGACATCGCTCAAACGGGAAACAGACCCTGCGCCGGATGATCGGCGTTCGCCGAAATCCAGCCGATGACGTATAGGGCGAATGCCGCTGCGACAAGCCCGTCGACACGATCCATGACGCCGCCATGGCCCGGGATGAGCGCCCCCGAATCCTTGCGGCCATGGCGGCGCTTGATCCAGGATTCGAACAGGTCGCCTGCCTGCGAGACAATCGACAGCACGAGCGCGACCAAGCCGAGCAATACCAGATTGCCGACACCGGCAGCTGCGGCGAGGACCAGCCCGGCGACGACGCCGCCGACAGCGCCGCCGAGTGCGCCGCTGCGCGTCTTGCCGGGCGAGATCGCCGGCGCCAGTTTCGGCCCCCCAACGGCGCGCCCCACGAAATAGGCAAGGATATCGGTGGCCCAGACGACCGCGAACAGGAACAGGATGGCAATGAGGCCTGAACGATCGCCATCCCGCAGCAAGGCGAGCGACAGGCCTGAAACCGCGGCATAGGCAAGGCCGCTCGCATCCCATTGTCCGGTCTTGCGAACCGAGGCGGCTATCGCCGTTGCGGCAACAATGGCCGCCACAAGCGGTAGCAGCCAGGAGGAGGCCAGGCCGCCAATCAAGGCGCCAATGAAGACAACCAGCAGTGCTTCCGGCAGGAAACCCAGACCCGTTGCCCCGGTTGGCCGCGACATGCGGGTCCATTCATAGAAGATCGCCGCTACGATCACGGCACACAGCAGCCGGAACGGCAAACCGCCGATCCAGGTCAAGCCGAGAGTGATGATGGCGAGCACGATCGCCGAAACGATACGGAGTTGAAGATTGCTCATCCCGCGGCCGGTCGCGAAGCGACGTCCTGGCCTCCAAGTCCGCCGAAACGGCGTTCGCGGCCAGCAAACTCACGCAAAGCTTCCGCAAGGTGCTCGCGGCTGAAGTCGGGCCAATAGCAAGGCAGGAAGACGAGTTCGCTATAGGCGGCTTGCCACAGAAGGAAGTTTGACAACCGAAGCTCGCCGCTGGTGCGGATGACGAGTTCCGGGTCGGGAATGCCTTGCGTATCAAGCGCGCCGGCAAAACTTTCGGCTGATATCGCCTCGGCGTCGAGTTCGCCACGCGCCACGGCCGCCGCAAGCTTTTGTGCCGTGCGAACGATTTCGTCTCGTCCGCCATAGTTGAAGGCGATCACCAGCGTCAGCGATTCGTTTGCGGCCGTCAGCGTTTCGGCCTCATCGAGCAGTCCCCTGATATCAGACTGCAGCCCTGCCCGGTCGCCGATGATTCTAACCCGCACACCGCTCTGGTGCAGTTCAGCAAGGTCACGGCGGATGAACATTTTCAAGAGGCCCATCAGGTCGCTGACCTCGGACTTCGGCCGCGACCAATTCTCCGACGAGAAAGCATAGACGGTCAGGTAGGAAATGCCGAGCCCAGGTGCCGCGCGCACCGTCTTGCGCAGCGCCTCGACACCGGCACGGTGGCCCGCAAGACGGGGCATGCCGCGCGCCTTGGCCCAGCGTCCGTTTCCGTCCATGATGATCGCGACATGCGCGGGCGTTGCCATGTTCTTGCTTTCGGGTCAGCCGGCGGCCATGACCCTAAACCTGCATGATTTCAGCTTCCTTATCGGAAAGCAGGTGGTCGATGTTGCTGATCGTCTCGTCGGTAAGTTTCTGGACCTGGTCCGAGCGCTTGCGCTGATCGTCTTCGCTGATGTCGCCGTCCTTCTCCGCCTTCTTCAGGAAGTCCATGCCGTCGCGGCGCACATGGCGCGCGGCGACACGGGCGTTCTCGGCGTAGGTGTGCGAGATCTTGACCAGTTCCTTGCGGCGCTGTTCGTTAAGTTCGGGAAGTGGAATCCTGAGGTTGGTGCCGTCTACGATCGGGTTGAACCCCAAATTGGATTCGCGGATCGCGCGGTCGACCGCGCCAACCATCGACTTGTCCCATACCGATACCGAGATCATGCGCGGCTCCGGCACCGAGACGTTGGCGACCTGATTGATCGGCATGGTGGTGCCGTAGGCCTGCACCTGGATCGCATCGAGCAGATTGCTGGAGGCGCGACCGGTCCGCAGCGAGGCCAGATCATGCTTGAACGCGGCAATGGCCCCATCCATGCGCCGCTTGAGATCGTCGTACTCACCACTCATCTTTATCTCCTCGACCGTCTAATGCGGGCTCACTGCTTCGGGGCCGTCTTCGAATCGAACTTCCGAAAACCGGCTTCCCTTTTCGGGTCAGGCCGCCGATCAATCGTCCGCGACGACCGTGCAGCGGCCGCCGCCCCTCAGAATATCGCCGAAACCACCTTTTTCGTGGATCGAATAGACGATTATCGGAATGTTGTTTTCGCGCGCAAGTGCAATCGCAGCGGTATCCATGATGGAAAGGCCGCGATTTATGACTTCGCCATGGCTGATGCGCTCGAAACGCGTCGCATTCGGGTCCTTCTTCGGGTCCGCCGAGTAGACGCCGTCGACCTGAGTGCCCTTGAACAGCGCGTCGGCGCCGATTTCAGCGGCGCGAAGGGCTGCGGCCGAATCAGTGGTGAAGAATGGATTGCCGGTGCCGCCGGCAAAGATCACCACCTTGCCCTGGTTCATGTAGGCGGTCGCCTGGCGCTGCGAAAAGCTCTCGCAAAGTTCGGGCATGGCGATCGCCGAAAGCACCACGGCGTCGACGCCGATCTTGTTCAACGACGTGCGCAGCGCCAGCGAGTTGATCACCGTGGCAAGCATGCCCATGTGGTCGCCGGTGACACGGTCGCCGCCCTTGGAGGCAACGGCCACGCCGCGAAAGATGTTGCCGCCGCCGATGACGACGCCGACCTCGATGCCCAATGCACGCGCCTCGGCGATGTCGCCGGCGATGCGATCCACTACTGAAACGTCGATGCCGAAATGCTGCTCGCCCATCAGTGCTTCGCCCGACGCTTTCAGCAAGACACGTCGGTAGAGGGGCTTCACCGTCATCTGGGCCTCTTCATTTGCATGTGGCGCGTTCCGGGTGGCTGCTCTGGCGCAGGCGCGCCATCCGAAACAATGGCGTTCCGATACACGAAGGGCGCCGCGATGTCACGCGGCGCCCAAACGGCAAATTGCCGGTTTCCTGCCCATTGATCAATTGGTGGACACGCTGGCCGACTCTCCTTCGATAAGCACCGGTGACACGTAGTTGGGGGGCTTGTCGCCGGTTGTCGCGCCGCCGGTAACGCGCGCCTGTATCTGCGAACCGAAATAGGAATAGGGAAACGGCGCTGGAGTTCTGCTGGCTCTCTCCAGCCGGTCGCGATGCGCTTTCGGAATCTCGAAATCCAGCGCGCCAAGATTGTCATGCATTTGGCTGAGCGTCGTCGCACCGAGGATGACGGTTGCGATCCCCGGCTGCGTGGCCACCCAGTTGAGCGCGACCTGAGGCATGCTGCGGCCGACCTCGGATGCGACCTTCTCGAGTTCGGCCACGATAGCCCAGTTGCGTTGCGTGAACTTTTGGAAACCCGGATGCGTCGAGTTGCGAAATCCGTCGAGGCGGCCGTTTCCGGTCTGGGCCGGTCGATACTTGCCGCTCAGCAAACCGCCGGCCAGCGGGCTCCACACCATGATGCCGGCGCCATGGCGCGTGCCGAATGGCACGAACTCGTTCTCGATCGCGCGTTCGGCCAGCGAATATTCGAGCTGTAGCGCCGAAACCGGCTCATATCCTCGCAATTCGGCGATCGCCTGTGCGCGGCCCGCATACCAGGCGGGCACATCGGAAAGGCCGACATGGCGCACCTTGCCCATCCGGACCAGGTCGTCCAGCGTGCGCATGACCTCTTCAGCCGGGGTCAGCCTGTCCCAGACATGCATGAGATAGAGATCGATATAGTCGGTCCCCAACCGTTTCAGCGAAGCATCGACGGCCCGCATGATGTTCTTGCGGCCGTTGCCGCCAGCATTCGGATTGCCGGGCTGCATGTTCATGGTGAACTTGCTGGCTATCACCGCCGTGTCGCGCAGCCCGCGCTCGGCGATGAATTCACCAAGCCAGGCTTCGGCCGTGCCATCTGTGTAGAGATCCGCCGTGTCGAACACATTGCCGCCCGCCTCGACATAGGCGTCGAAAATCGCCCGCGCCGTATCCCTGTCGGCTCCCCAGCCCCATTCCTTGCCGAAAGTCATCGTGCCCAGTGCCAGTCGGCTGACCCTAAGGCCGCTGTTGCCAAGAGTGTAGTAGGTCATGGTCATGATCGTCTTCCAATGCTTGGTGATAGATACCCCGCGCGTCACTGGCCCGGAGTGTTCTTGACCCAGGGATTGCCGCGCTCGTGTGTCATGTGGAACGCGAAGCCATCGACCTTCCAGCCATCCGCAAAACGCGTCAGGTGATGCTCATAGGTGCCCCAGACCTCCCAAAGCGGGTCGCCATTGCCTTCCATCCGGTTCCAAGCATAGCCGTTCGACAGGACAGTCGCCGTGTCCGCCTTGAGAGCGACCTGGTGATTGGTGCGCAGATGCAGGCTTGTCTTGCTGCCCTTGAGGTTGGCCGCCCAAGCGCCAACCAGATCGTCGGAAGCGATGTTGGCCGCCGGCTGTCCGGAGAGACTGCTGAAGTCGGCGGTGATCCGATCCGCAAAATAGCCGCGTGCAAGTTTCCAGTCCTGGGCGTCAACGGCCCGGTCGATGGCATCGGCAATGCGAATGACCGCGCGTTCGTCTGCAAGGGCCCGCCAGTCTGATGGCTCCGCCCCACCGGCATCCATCGGCGCCAACGCCATGACTGCCGTGAAAGTTACGTGCTTTAACGTGTTCATGTCTCGTCTCCTCAGTGCCATCAGCCGATCGCCGATGAGTTGGCGACAATGTGGACCACCGCCTTGGCATCGATAAGGTTGCATTGTTCGCAAAGACCATGCGATATCATTCATGAATGGATCGCGATCTGCTCAGCCATCTTCCGGTCGTGGTCGCCGTTGCCCGGCGTGGCGCCTTCGCGCTTGCCGCCGCCGAACTCGGCATGAGCCCTTCGGCGGTCAGCCATGCGGTGCGCATTGTCGAAGAGCGGATCGGCCAGCCCTTGTTCGCCCGCACGACGCGCAGCGTTTCGCTCACCGAGGCCGGCAAGGCGCTGGTGGAAACGGCGGCTCCGGCCCTCCAGGATATTGCCGAGCGGATGGACCGCATCCGCAGCGTCAAAGGCAGGCCGTCTGGCCTGCTCAGGATCAACGCCTCCAACATAGCGATACCATTGGCGGTGACGCCGGTGGTCGCGGCGATGGCCGAGCGCTATCCGGAGGTTACGGTCGAGGTCTTCGCTGACCAGGGTCTGGTTGATATCGTCGGCGAAGGCTTCGATGCCGGCGTCCGGCTTGGCGAGATGATCGCTCAGGACATGGTTGCGGTCCGGCTGACGCCGCCATTCTCCGTCGTCATCGTCGCCTCGCCCGCCTATATCGGAAGGCACGGCCGTCCCGGCGGCGTTGCCGACCTGGCGAACCACAATTGTATCGGCTACCGGCTCGTCCGCTCCGGTGCGCTCTATCGCTGGGATTTGATCGAGGATGGCAAGGACATCGCCATGGAGACGCGGGGCAGCGTTGTCGTGACGGATTCGCTCGCAGCAATCGATCTTGCGCTTGCAGGCGTCGGGCTTGCCTATGTGTTCGAGCCGCTGGCGCGCGCCGATCTTGCCGCGGGCCGCCTCGTCCAGGTGCTGCCGCAGACGGCGATCGAGGAACCGGGGCTATTCCTCTATTTCCCTCGCCGGGCGGCGATGGCGCCGAAGCTCAGGGCCTTTATCGACACCGCACAAGAAATCGGCCGGGCCTCCTTGCGGACACCCGGCCGAGTTGCCTGAGTTCGTGAGCCCTGGAAAGGGCTATTTCTTGACCGCTGCAGCGACTTCCGCGGCGAAATCGGTCTCTTCCTTCTCGATGCCCTCGCCCAGCGCAAAGCGCAGGTAGGCGGTGATCTTGGCCGGCGCACCAATCTCCTTCTCGGCATCCTTCAGCGCCTTCTCGACAGTGATGTCGGGATTGAGCACGAAGGCCTGCTTCAGGAGCACGACTTCCTCGTAGAACTTGCGCAGACGGCCCTCGACCATCTTCTCGATGATCGCTTCCGGCTTGCCGGACTGGCGCGCCTGGTCGGAGAAGATCGCCTTCTCGCGTTCGACCGCGGCCGGATCGATCTGCTCTGCCGTCAGCGCCAGAGGGTTGGTGGCGGCAACATGCATCGCCACCTGGCGGCCAAAGGCGTTGGCGGCATGCTCATTGCCCGTGGTCTCGATCGCGACCAGCACGCCGAGTTTGCCAAGGCCGTCGGCAACCGCGTTGTGAACGTAGGTAGCGACAGCGCCGTGCGGAACGGTGAGCTTGGCCGAGCGGCGGAAGCCCATGTTTTCGCCGATGGTGCCGACAGCGTCCTTGATGGTGTCGGCAACCGACTTGTCGGACCCCGGATACTTTGCGGCGGCCACAGCCTCCGTCGTGCCATAGGCCAGCGCAACCTTGGCAACGTTGGCGACGATTTCCTGAAACGCGGCGTTGCGGGCCACGAAGTCGGTCTCGGAATTGACTTCCACGACGGCAGCTTCGCGCACGCCATTGTCGACGCCGATCAGACCTTCAGCCGCGGTGCGGCCAGCCTTCTTGTCGGCCTTGGAGATACCCTTCTTGCGCAGCCAGTCGACGGCCTCTTCCATGTTGCCGTTGGTCTCGGTCAACGCGGCCTTGCAATCCATCATGCCCGCGCCGGTCAAGTCGCGGAGTTCTTTGACCTGTGCAGCCGAAATGCTCATTGTCGCCTCTTTGTTTTAAATGCACCGACGCACCATCGGTATTCGATGGTGCGTCTGTTTAGCGTGCCAGAATATGAGAAAGATGAAGGCCGCAACCGGCCTTCGATTATCAAGCTTCGGGAGCTTCCGACGCCGGGGCCGGAGCCGGGTCGAGCGCGGGTTCGACCGGAGCTTCGACCGAAGCGCCGATGTCGACGCCGAGCGCGCCCTGCTGGCGGGCGATGCCGTCGATCGCAGCCTTGGCGATCAGGTCGCAATAGAGCTGGATGGCACGGGCCGCGTCGTCATTGCCGGGGATCGGGAAGTCGATCTTGTCCGGATCGCAGTTCGAATCGATGATGGCGACGACCGGGATGCCGAGGCGCTTGGCCTCGAGGATGGCGATCGCTTCCTTGTTGGTGTCGATCACGAACATCAGGTCGGGCGTCGAGCCCATGTCCTTGATGCCGCCCAGCGCCTTGTCGAGCTTCTCGCGCTCGCGGTCGAGGTTGAGGCGTTCCTTCTTGGTCAACCCTTGCGCTTCGCCGGCCAGCATCTCGTCGAGCTTGCGCAGGCGCTGGATCGAGTTCGAGATCGTCTTCCAGTTGGTCAGCATGCCGCCGAGCCAACGCGAGTTGACATAATACTGAGCCGAACGCTGTGCCGCATCGGCGACGATGTCGGAGGCCTGGCGCTTGGTGCCGACGAACAGCACGCGGCCACCTTTGGCAACGGTGTCGGAAACCTGCTTCAGCGCCTGGTGCAGCAAAGGCACCGTCTGCGACAGGTCGATGATGTGGATGTTGTTGCGGGCGCCATAGATGTAGGGCGCCATCTTCGGGTTCCAGCGGTGGGTCTGGTGGCCGAAGTGAATGCCAGCTTCCAAAAGCTGGCGCATGCTGAAATCAGGCAGTGCCATTCAAAGTTCCTTTCCGGTTAGCCTCCACGGACACAGGCATTTTTGGACTTTGTCCTCGAACGCCACCGGAGGTTTCAGCCGGATTTCTCCCGGGCAGACACCAAAGTCCGTGTGTGGAATGAGCGCGCATATAGAGGGGATGCGCGATAAACGCAAGCGCCGCAGGATCCGTGGTGTTGCGTGCGACGATCCGCGCCCTGCTGTCAGCGCTTGACCTTGCCGTTCGGCACCCGCACCCGCCGGAAGACCGCGACGATCTCCTCGCGGCTGCATTCGATAGCGCCGAGCCGCACCGCACGATCACGCTCGAAGCCCGTTATGTCATAATGCGGCGCCGAAGTCTTGGGCGGTCCCTGGTACGATGAACGCTTGACGCCGAGCCGGGCGGCAAAGCGATGCAACTCGTCGGTGTCGTCGGCCAACAGATGGCACCAGCGATGGCCGGCCCAGTTCCAGATCGCTGCGTCGACATAGACTGCCATGAGGCTTGCCGTATTCCTTCATCTTGCGCCGACAGGCACTCGTCTAGCGATGATAGAAGGGATTCGGATAGAAAATGAAGCCGCCGCCGGCCTCGACTTCAGCCACGGTGCTGGTCATTGTGTCCTGCATGCGACGATGCAACTCGGCAACCGCATCGTCGATCGAGCCGGCATACTCATGCAGGCCCAGCGCCTCCGGCGCCCGGATATGGGCGCAACGCGGTCCGGCCGGCTGCGGAATGAACCGGTTGATCGTGTCACGCAGTCCGCCCCGGCAATAGTCGTTGCGGACCCGCTTCAGATGTTCGGCGATCTCTTCCAGGCTGATGCGCGGGTTGGCCGCGGCCCAGGGCCCGACGCGTTGCAGCCTCTGAATCGTGTCGGCGAGCGCGCGGACCTGCTTTCGGCCTTCCGCATCGCCACTGTTTTCGCGCTGCCAACGACGCGCCCGCCGCAGAAGTTCGGTTGCGTCGGTGACATCAGTGTCGGGCGAGATGCTTTCGCCGAGTCGGCGGCCGAGTTCAGCAACCAATGCCTGCTGACGCTCGGTATAGGTTGCGCCTTCGTCGGATGGCATGCCCGATGCTGCTTCATCGCGGGCCAGCAGCGTCGAATAGACATGGTGGATGCGCTGCGGCAGCGTGTCGGTCGCAAGGCGTTCTATTTTCAGGCTTTTCTCGACATAGGCGCATTCCTTCGCCAGCGCCGCTTCGACATTCCCGGTGAAGGCCAGCTTCCAGACGACTGGCGCGATCCAGACCTTGAAATCCGGATCCGTGGCCCGGCCGCGCTTGAGGGCCTCGAGCCCCATCTCGACGGCACCCGGCAGCAAAGGCGCAACGACATTGGCATGCCAGCCGACGCCGCCTTCGGGATGCAGCAGCACGCCATGGCCTTTCAAGGCCCAGGCGATCGAGTGTTCCTTGGCTGCCCCGCTGTTGCCCGGAATCTGGGCGATCAGATTGTTGGCCAGCCAGAACTTCTGCATCAGCCGGCCAAGGCCGTTGACGACACCGTTGGTTGCCCATGAGGCCGTGAGCGGGCTGACCTGCGACACAATCTCCTTGTCGATCATCCAGTCGGTGAAGAACTCGGGATGATTGGGCGTGATGAAGGTCGCCTTCCCTGCCCCGCAACTGGCCTTCAGCCGCTCAAGATCGGCGTCGGGAAAGTCGATATGGCGGACATTGGCGACGCCGCGAAGACCGGCCAGGCGATTGAACGGCAACAGATCCCGAAATCCGGGAATGCCGCGCAGCATGACGATCCGGTTGACGGATGTCATGGCCCTGATCAGTGCCGGGTTGGGCCGCGGCGCGACGAATGTATCGATCCTGCTCAAGCTGATCCCCCTCGCGCCTGGACGCTGGGAGAGGTTGAGAGACGATTGCGGCACGTTCAAGTCGATCGCAACGACCACGCCGTGTCGTGGTAAATCAACTGCCTAGACCGGCACTATTTGGCGGGGCAGGGTTTCGTCTGGTCGAACAGCGACAGGTTGACCAGCTTGCCGGTCATCGAGAAGTCGCCATAGTCCATGACGAGATCGCGGGTGATGCCGTTCTCATGCAGCTTGAAGCTGATACGGTATTCCGGCACCTCTTCGCCCGTCTTGTTGGTGTCGTCGAAATAGGCGATGTCGACCGGCCAGTATTTGTCCGTGGCGAGCTTTGCCAGTGCCGAAGCTTCCGGGTCGGCCTTGTCGGCATCGGTTTTCTTGCCGACCACGACAGTGGTGGTCATCACCTTGTTGGCGTCTTCGGAACCGTCGAACAGGTTCGTTTCGTAAAAATTCTCGCCTTTTTCGGCCTTGCCGATCAGCTCGACCAGGTGCTGGGTCGGAAATTGGGTTGTCGCCAGCTCGACGCTGTTCTTTTCAGGCTTGTCGATGTCGACCTTCAGGCCCTTGGTCTCTTTCGTGGCGATGCCCTTGACCTCCTTGTCGAGATTCTGGTCGACGAAGGATTTTGTCACGAACGAAAAAGTCTTGCCTTCGGCGTCCTCGAAAGTGGTCGTCTGCTGGTCGGTCAACCTGGTGTTGTCGGCGGTGACGATCTGGGTGACGAAGCGGAATTTCACCGTATAGCCTTCGCAGGCCGAGCCATTGAACTCATAGACCATGCGGCCGGATATGCCCGTGATGCCGGACTGATCGGAAGCCTTTTTCAGGGTAAGATCGTAGACGGCGCGGTGGGCTTGCAGCGCCGGCGCGGCAAAGGCAGGGCCTATCGAGAGGGCTCCCGACAACAGGACGGCATGGAATGCGAGGCGCGTTGCGCGCATGAGGTACTCCGATCGTCGCGACTGATGGCAGGCCGCAGGGAAAGATGGTCCAGCTTAAAAAAAGTCGTGGCGGAAGCGAGGCAAAAATAGCAATTTCGGCCCGGCCGGCGCGGCGTCACCAAGCAATAGGGAAATACCATGAGTGAAACAATCGAAAAGCGGCTAAGTGATCTGGGTGTGACGCTTCCCGTCGCCGCCGCGCCCGCCGCCAACTACGTGCCCTATTGCCGGACCGGCAATCTGCTGTTCACCGCCGGGCAATTGCCGCTCAAGGACGGCAAGCTGCAGGCGAGCGGGCTGTTAGGTCGCGATCTGGATACGGCAGGCGGCAAGGACGCGGCAAAATACTGCGCGATCAACATCCTGGCGCAGGCCAAGGCAGCACTCGGCGACCTCGAGAAGATTAGCCGTCTGGTGAAGATCACCGTTTTCGTCGCCTCGGCACCTGAGTTCGTCGAGCAGCATCTGGTTGCCAACGGCGCCTCCGATTTCCTGGTGGCGGCCCTTGGCGAACGTGGCAAGCATGCGCGCTCCGCCGTCGGCACCGCCTGCCTGCCGCTTAATGCCGCAGTGGAAATCGAAGCCGTCTTCGAAATCGAATGAGCCAGGGGATAGATATGACCGACCTATCCTGGCTGACCGCCCGGCCCGTCGCCCATCGCGGCTTCCACGACATGAACAAGACGCGCTGGGAAAACACGCTGTCGGCCTTCGCCGCGGCCGCCGAGCGCGGCTATGCCATCGAATGCGACGTGCACCTGTCGTCCGACCGTGTTCCCGTCATCATCCATGACGGCGATCTCAAGCGCCTGACCGGCCAGGATGGTTTCGTCTGGCAGCGTACCGCAGCTGAACTCGCGGCGCTCAGGGTCGGTGGCACGGCGGACCATGTGCCGACGCTGCAGGAAGCGCTCGACCTGGTGAACGGCCGCGTGCCATTGGTGGTCGAGTTGAAAGGCACGCCCGGCTATGACGAAGGCCTGGTGGCAAGCGTCGGCAAGATGCTCAAGCGCTACAAGGGCAAAGCGGCGATCATGTCGTTCGACCACTGGCTGGTCCGCGATTTTCCGAAGGACGCGCCGGGTATCCCAGGGGGGCTCACCGCCTACGGCAAGGACGTCGGGTTGATCGAGGCGCATTTCGCCATGCTGGCGCATGAGATCGCCTTCACCTCCTACGCCGCCGGCGACCTGCCGAACCCATTTGTCAGCTTCGTGCGTGAAAGGCTGAAAATGCCTGTTATCACCTGGACGGTGCATGACCAGCCGGCGGTCGACCTGACCTTCAGATATGCCGACCAGATGACGTTCGAAGGGTTCGAACCCGATCTGGTCAAAGTCGCCTGAGTGTCTGAAACGTGACTTGTACCAGGCCGGACGGAGCTTAAATAAGCCTCATGGATCAGGGCGACGAGGGTGACGGACAAACGGCCAATGCGGACTATTCGATCCGCGTCGCCGCGGGCATCGGCGCCTTCACCTGTGATGAATGGAACGGCTTTGCCGGAACTGCGCGCGGAGATTCAGAAACCAGTTACAATCCTTTGGTTTCCTTCGCTTTTCTAAGTGCGCTCGAAGATTCTGGATGCGCCGTGCGGCGTACCGGCTGGCAGGGCCATCACCTCAGGCTGGAGGACGGGCAAGGCAGATTGCTGGGCGCGGTGCCCTGTTATCTCAAATCGCACAGCCAGGGCGAATATGTGTTCGATCATGGCTGGTCGGATGCCTTCGAGCGCGCCGGCGGCCGTTACTACCCCAAACTGCAAAGTGCCGTGCCGTTCTCCCCGGTCACCGGCCCTCGCCTGCTGGTCAGCAAAGGCGAGGACAGCGCCAAAGTAAAGGCCGGTCTCGTGGCGGGCCTGAAGGCGGTGACGCAAAAACTCGGCGTCTCTTCCGCGCATGTCACCTTCGCGCAAGAGAGCGATGTGGAGGTGCTGGAAGCGGCAGGCTTCCTGCACCGCACCGACCAGCAATTCCATTTCTTCAACGAAGGCTTTTCGACCTATGACGACTTCCTCGCCACCCTTGCCTCGCGCAAGCGAAAGGCGATGAAGAAGGAAAGGCGTGAAGCGCTTGCCCCAGGCATTTCGATCGACCGGCTGGCCGGCAAGGACCTCACGGAGAAGGCCTGGGACGATTTCTTCGCCTTCTACATGGACACCGGCAGCCGCAAATGGGGTCGGCCCTATCTCAACCGTCAATTCTTTTCGCTGATCGGCGAACGCATGGCCGACGACATCCTGCTGGTGATGGCGAGGCGCAACGGGCGATACATTGCCGGGGCCATCAATTTCATCGGCTCCGACGCACTCTATGGCCGCAACTGGGGCTGTATCGAGGACCATCCCTTCCTGCATTTCGAGGTCTGCTATCACCAAGCGATCGACTTCGCCATCGAGCGCAAGCTGAAGGTGGTGGAGGCGGGCGCGCAGGGCGAGCACAAGCTGGCGCGCGGCTACCGGCCGGTGACCATGCATTCCGCGCACTACATTGCACACCCAGGCCTGCGCAATGCCGTCGCCGATTATCTCAAGCGTGAACGCCACGAGGTGGAGCGGATGAGCGAATATCTCGAGGGGCACACCCCGTTCCGCAAGGATTTAGAAGAGTAGCGACCGGCTGCCCGGAGGGGCAGGGTCGACGATCGCCTTGCCGACTTTCGACGGCTTCGCTACACGAAAGTCACAATCCGGAGCATTGCCATGGCTGAAACCGCCTATGACACCGACAACATTTTCGCGAAAATCCTGCGCGGCGAAATTCCCTCGCACCGCGTCTACGAGGACGATGCGTTCATAGCCTTCATGGATGTGATGCCGCAGGGGCCAGGCCATACGCTCGTGGTGCCGAAGGTGCCGTCGCGCAACCTGCTTGACGCCGATCCGTCGATTTTCGGTCCGCTTTTCACGGTCGTTCAGAGGATAGCACAGGCGGTAAAAAAGGCCTTCAGTGCCGACGGCGTCACCGTCATGCAGTTCAACGAGCCGGCCTCGGGGCAGACCGTGTACCACCTGCATGTGCATGTGATCCCGCGCTTCAACGGCGTCCCGCTGAAGCCGCACACGGGCGAGATGGAGAAGCCGGAGGTGTTGGCCGAAAACGCCGGTGAGATACGGGCGGCGCTGACGACGAATTGACGTCAGGTCTCGATCGCCGGCACGGCGTATCCAAGCCGAGGCAGACGGCGATCTTGTGCTTCGAACACCCGCAGCCCGAGCCACCAGGATATCACCGTGATCACGGTTCCGCCGAGCACATCCATGAGATTGTGCCCGCCATGGATCAGAATAGCCGGCAGCAAAGCGGTGTTGACGAGAATCAGCGCGAGACGCGCAAGCCTGTACGGCCAGATTGCGATTAGAGACATCAGCGCCATCACCGTGTGAAATGAAGGGAATCCCACAAGCCCCGTCACCTGCAACTCCGAAATGTCTGTGACGCCCTCAACCAGCAGCCGATTCAATTCCGAACCGTAAGCTGAATTGACCACCGGCCGAACGATCCGGTCGATTTCAGGCGCCAAGGTCCAATAGGCGGACGCCCCGCTGGACGGAAACAGCGCCCAGCAAAAGATGGTGGCCAGAGATCCGAATACCGTCGCCAAGGCTGCCGCGTGCAGCCGCCGCCGATCGTTGGCCATACCCAGGAAGAGAAAGGCAAACAGGATCTGGGCCAGCGTCAGGGTATAGACCTGCCTGAGAATGTCCGAGAGGCGTGGATAGCGGGAAATCCATGCACAGGCATCAGGCCAGGAATAGCCGAGCCAAGCATCCATCCGCACGAGCGTAGCGTCGATCGGCGCGAAAGGCCGCGGCAAGAGCAGAAGGTTGAAAAGCGCGGCCGGCACTGAATAGAAAACAAACAGGGCCAGAACGTGTGTGGAGAGCGCGATCCGCTCAGCCTTGCGAACACGACGGTAGAATTGGCCAATGGCAATCATCACAACCGCAAAGCCGACGGAAAACCATAACTGTCAAGCGCGAGGGTAACGTTCTTGTCCCAGGCAAGGAACATGCAAACGGCAACCAGCGCCAACGCGACAGTCAGGATCGTCCGTTCTGCGGGAAGTAAGACCATTGTCGAAAAATGGCCGGATGGCGTTAATTTGGAGTGAAAAAAGCCGTCGGATGGCAATTCTGACCCAGGACGACCGATGCCATAACAAGGACGGGTCCGAAAGCCTTTGAAACGCCGTCAACTCCGCCGCCCCGAAGAAAGCCACAGGCGGATCGCATCCGCGCATTGCACAGGGTTCAGAAGCGAGGTGTCGACCTCCAGATCGTATATGCCTGGCCGGTGAACCTCTTCCTGCCACAGACGCACGGGCAATGGCACGGGATCGTCGGGCGAGCCGGTCACATATCTCTTGTCCGTCGCGCTCACCGCTCGCCTCTCCATGATGATTTCGATCGGACAGCGAACACCGACAAGCAGCACCGGCAGACCGGCGAGACGGCGAGCGCAATCGGCCAGGATGTGGAGCGGTTTCGAATAGGCATCGTGATGGCCGACATCCGCAACGACATTCAGCTCCAACCGGCTATGAGCGGCTATCGATTCGTAGAGCGCGGCGTATAATCCGGGCACGAGGGCCTCAAGGTCCGGACGCTCGCCGCCAGGCCGCAATCCCAGGCCGATAGCGTGCCGGCGTGGCCTGCTCGTAGACGTCGACGCCGAGATTGAGCCAGACGCCGTCGAAGCTCTCCTGAATAGCCCTCGCGATGCTTGATTTTCCCGATCGCGGCGCGCCGTTCAGGATAATGATCTGCCCGGCCATGCGTCCTCCCGCTCCAATGAAAAAAGCCCCGTTTTGAACTGACCCCCCGAAAGTTGGACACAACCTTCGGGGGTTTTGCATGTCCAAATACAGCGAGAGTTTCAAGCGCTCGGTTGTCGATAGCTATTTAGGCGGGGATGAGAGCTGCGCGAGTGCGGCGTCGATGCATGGCGTTGATGCGGCCACTGTTCGCAAGTGGGTTGCGTTGTACCAGGCGCATGGCGATGCCGGGCTATCTGGTAAGTACGGTCGTTACGACGCGGCGTTCAGGCTGTCGGTGCTTGAGCGAATGTGGGAGGAAGGTCTGTCGTATCGGCAGACGGCTGCATTGTTCAATATCCGCAATGCCAGTTGCCTGACGGGCTGGGAGAAGCGCTATCATGCGGGCGGGATAGAGGCGCTCGGCCCACGTCCCAGAGGACGACCCATGTCAAAGCCGCCGTCCCCCGCAGTGCCTGTTGCAGCCAGTGACGAGGCCAAAAGCCGCGAAGAACTGCTGGCTGAGCTGAAGCATCTGCGGATGGAGAACGACTACCTAAAAAAACTAGAGGCCTTAACGCAGGGACATGCGCTCAAAAAGCGCAAGCCGTCCAGGCGTTAAGGCCGTTGCATTCGCTTGAGGGGCTGCTCGAGCTGGCGAAGCTTGCGCGCAGCACGTTCTATTACAGACAGAAAGCAGCGAAGCGCTCGGACCGCCATGCGGCGCTGAAGGCGGCGATCAAGGCCATCTTCGACAGCCACAAGGGTCGCTACGGCTATCGCCGGGTGACTGCGCAACTGCACCGGTTGGGCCGGCGCGTCAACCACAAGACCGTCCAGAGCCTGATGGCCGGGATGGGATTGAAGTCGCTGGTCAGGCCGAAGAAGTATCGCTCCTACAGGGGCGAGGCTGGGCGGACCGCTCCCGATCTGTTGCAGCGCAAGTTCGGCGCCGACCGCGCCAAACGCAAATGGGTGACCGACGTGACGGAGTTCAGCCTGGCCGGCGACAAGCTCTATCTGTCCCCGGTCATGGATCTCTACAATGGCGAGATCGTCGCGTTCGAGACGGCGCGGCGGCCACGCTTCAAAATGGTGGACAATATGCTGACCAAAGCCCTCGCCCGGCTTGGTGAGAACGAAAGGCCGATCCTGCATTCCGATCAGGGATGGCAGTATCAGATGTCGGCATTCCAACGCAGGCTGGAAGCCAGAGGCCTCCAACAGAGCATGTCACGCAAAGGCAATTGCCTCGACAACGCCCCAATGGAGAGCTTCTTTGCCATCCTCAAATCCGAGCTCTTCCATCCCGGAACCTTCGACACCGTTCAAAGCCTGGACGACGCCATCACGGACTACATCGACTATTACAACCACCGCCGCATCAAACTGAAACTGAAAGGGCTGGCCCCTGTGCAATACAGGAACCAGCCCTTAAACCTACCAACTCAATGAACCGTCCAACTTTATGGGGTCAGTTCATTTCCGGGGCTTTTTTCGACTTTCGTCAAGGTCAGTTCTTTCGGGGCAGTTGCGGCACGAGGCTGCGCTTGCCGCCGTCCTTGCCCTTGGCTTCGGGCTTCTGCGCCACCAGCTTCTTGGCCGCGGGCTTTTTCGTCACGGCCTTTCTGGGCTTCGTTGTTTCTTCCGGCTCTTCCTTCTTCGGCTTCACCGGCGCCTCGTCGGCGAGTGATTCGAGCTTCAGGCCGGTCTCGCCGGTTTCCTTCTTCTCGACGGTGACACGCACCGTGCCGCCCTTCTTGAGCTTGCCGAACAGCACCTCGTCGGCCAACGGCTTTTTGATGTGCTCCTGGATCACACGGCCGAGCGGCCGCGCTCCCATGCGCTCATCATAGCCCTTGTCGGCGAGCCAGGCGATCGCATCCGCCGACAGGTCGAAGGTGACGCCACGCTCGGAAAGCTGGGCCTCGAGCTGCATGACGAACTTCTGCACCACCTGATGAATGACCGGCACCGGCAACGAGCCGAACGGGATGATCGCATCGAGACGGTTGCGGAATTCCGGCGTGAACAGCCGGTTGATCGCCTCGACATCGTCGCCTTCGCGCTTGGTCGAGCCGAAGCCGATCGCCGCGCGCTGCGCATCCGACGCGCCCGCATTGGTGGTCATGATTAGGATCACATTGCGGAAGTCGATCTGCTTGCCATTGTGGTCGGTCAGCTTGCCATGGTCCATAACCTGCAACAGGATGTTGAACAGGTCCGGATGCGCCTTCTCGACCTCATCGAGCAACAGCACGCAATGCGGATGCTGGTCGACGCCGTCCGTCAGAAGACCGCCCTGGTCGAAGCCGACATAGCCGGGAGGAGCGCCGATCAGCCGCGAGACGGTGTGGCGTTCCATATATTCCGACATGTCGAAGCGGATCAGCTCGACGCCGAGCGACGCGGCCAACTGCTTGGCCACTTCGGTCTTGCCGACGCCGGTCGGGCCGGAGAACAGGTAGGAGCCGATCGGCTTCTCCGGTTCGCGCAGGCCGGCACGCGCCAGCTTGATCGCCGAGGTCAACGCGGTGATCGCGGTGTCCTGGCCATAAACGACGCGCTTCAGCTCGATATCGAGACCCTGCAGCACCTTCTCGTCATCGGCCGAAACCGTCTTCGGCGGGATGCGGGCCATGGTGGCGATCGTCGCCTCGATCTCCTTGATGCCGATCGTCTTCTTGCGCTTGGCTTCCGGAACCAGCATCTGCGAGGCGCCGGTCTCGTCGATCACGTCGATCGCCTTGTCCGGCAGCTTGCGGTCGTTGATGTAACGTGCCGACAGCTCCACCGAGGCCTTGATCGCCTCGTTGGTGAACTTCACCTTGTGGAACTCCTCATAATAGGGCTTGAGGCCCTTCATGATCTCGATGGCGTCCGCGATGGTCGGTTCGTTGACGTCGATCTTCTGGAAGCGCCGCACCAAAGCACGGTCCTTCTCGAAGAACTGGCGGAATTCCTTGTAGGTGGTCGAGCCGATGCAGCGGATCGCACCCGATGACAGCGCCGGCTTCAACAGGTTGGACGCATCCATGGCGCCGCCTGAAGTAGCCCCTGCGCCGATGACCGTATGGATCTCGTCGATGAACAGCACGGCACCGGGATAGTCCTCGAGTTCCTTGACGACCTGCTTCAGCCGTTCCTCGAAATCGCCGCGATAGCGCGTGCCGGCGAGCAGCGTGCCCATGTCGAGCGCGAAGATGGTGGCGTTGTGCAGCACTTCGGGAACGTCGCCCTCGACGATGCGCTTGGCCAGACCCTCGGCGATCGCCGTCTTGCCGACGCCGGGATCACCGACATAGAGCGGGTTGTTCTTCGAGCGGCGGCACAGCACCTGAATGGTGCGGTTGATCTCGGACTCGCGGCCGATCAGCGGGTCGATCTTGCCGGCCTTGGCCTTGTTGTTGAGATTGACGCAATAAGCCGTCAGCGCATCCTGCTGCTGCTTCTTCTTGCCGCCTTCCTCTTGTGGCTCGGCGCCGTTCTGGCCGCCCTGCTCGTCATCGGCACCGCGCGGCGAGCGTGTCTCCGATGCGCCCGGACGCTTGGCAATGCCGTGCGAGATGTAGTTGACCGCGTCGTAGCGGGTCATCTGCTGTTCCTGCAGGAAATAGGCGGCATGGCTCTCGCGCTCGGCGAAGATGGCGACGAGGACGTTAGCGCCCGAAACCTCCTCGCGGCCAGACGACTGCACATGGATCACCGCGCGCTGGATGACGCGCTGGAAACCGGCGGTCGGCTTGGAGTCCTCGTCGTAACCGGTGACGAGGTTGTCGAGCTCGGTGTCGATATAGGTGAGAACCGTGTGCTTGAGCTCATCGAGATCGACATTGCAGGCGCGCATGACGGCGGCCGCCTCGGTGTCGTCGATGAGCGCGAGCAGCAGATGTTCTAGGGTTGCATATTCATGGTGCCGCTCATTGGCGAGCGTCAGCGCCTGGTGAAGCGCCTTTTCCAGGCCTTGGGAGAAAGCCGGCATGTTACCTCACTTCTTCTCCATCACGCATTGCAGCGGATGCTGATTCTGTCGGGCGAAATCCATGACCTGGGACACTTTGGTCTCGGCCACCTCGAATGTATAGACCCCGCACTCGCCCACTCCATGATTGTGAACATGAAGCATGATGCGTGTGGCGGCTTCGCGATCCTTCTGGAAAAAACGCTCCAGCACGTGAACCACGAACTCCATCGGAGTGTAGTCGTCGTTGAGGATGAGGACCCGATAAAGGCTGGGCTTCTTGGTCTTGGTTTTGGTGCGCGTGATGACGGCCGTCCCACGGCCGGCCCCATTGCCGTTACCGTCGCCGTCTTGCATCCGCACCACTCGTCTCGTGGCAGTCAAACCGATCGTCACGTATTCCTGCCTCTTTCGATTCCCCATGCGAGTTCGACATGTAGGTGTTCGATGTACGATTTTAAGCCCTTCTGGTTAGCTGACAATATGGCTAGGTCACCAAACTTGGACGATTTTCGCAATCGTGAAGGGGCGCGAGGCTCTGGAACGGAAATTGACACGAAAAAGCCGGGCCGCGTTTCCGTGGCCGGGCTTTTTCTCGGGTTCAAAGGCTGAATCTGGGGTCACGTCAGGCGAAATCAGTTGGCCCGGGCAAAATTACTTTGCCTTGGCAACGATCGATTCGAATGGCTTGTAAGCTTCCTTGGCGAGTTCGGCATAGAGATCGCCGATCTTGGTGGCCTCGGCGACGAACGCCTCATAGGACTGCTTGGCGTAATCCGACTGGATCTCGATCGCCTTTTCCAGCGACTTGGCTGAAAACAGCTTCTCCACCGTGGCGCTGCCGGTTTCAAAACTCTTCTTGGTGTATTCACCAGCTTCGGTGGCAATCGCCTGCGCGCCCTTGGACAGCGACGCAAAGCTCTTCAATCCGGTGTCGGCGAACTCTTTGCCGTATTTGCTGAAGTCCTCATAGGTCTGGGTCATTTCACGATTCCCTTGACGGTTGAAGCGTCCTTCTTCGGGGCGCCCTTGTGCAATGCAAGATAATATATTGTGCACCGCACAAAAGTCAAGATTTCGCGGGCTTGCGGACCCGCCTGCGCAGCCAATGGCTAAAAATCGAATAAAGAGAGCCACAAGCCCGAAGAAAATGGTGAACGCGGCGGTTACCATAAACGGATTGGTAACGCTGCGCCGGTAGCTTGGCCGGAAGCGAGGCAGGACCCTTTGCCGCCTCCAACGCAACGAAGAAATCCAAGGGAAGTACCAGTGCGTAAGGCGTTGTTGGGCATCGTTTCCAAATCTACCTCCCCTCTCAAAACGATGATGATCATCGCCCTGGCGATGACATTCGTTTTTGGCGACGTTGCCTCGTCGCTGGCGGCCAGGCAGGCGGCCATCGTCGTGGATGCCAAGACCGGCAAAGTGCTCTACTCCGCCGACGCCAACGGCAGGCGCTATCCGGCTTCGCTGACCAAGATGATGACGCTGTATCTGACCTTCGAAGCGATGGCGAAGGGCAAGATCAGCAGGAACACGCCAGTGGTGTTTTCCGCCAAGGCCTCCGCCGAGGCGCCGACGAAACTTGGCGTGAAGCCGGGCGGTTCCGTCACGGTCGAGACCGCGATCCTGTCGATCGTCACCAAGTCGGCGAATGACTCGGCCACCGCGCTCGGCGAAATGCTCGGCGGCAATGAAACCACTTTTGCCCGCATGATGACCGCCAAGGCGCGTGCGCTGGGGATGAACGGCACCGTGTTCCGCAACGCCAATGGCCTGCCCGACCCCGGCCAGTTCACCACCGCGCGCGACATGGCGACGCTCGGCATCGCGCTGCGCGAGCATTTTCCCCAGTATTACGGCTATTTCTCGCAGCGCTCCTTTCTCTATGGGCGCCAGCGCATCAACGGCCACAACCGTCTGCTTGGACGCATCAAGGGCGTCGACGGCATCAAGACTGGCTACACCCGCGCCTCCGGCTTCAACCTCGTCTCATCGGTTTCCGATGGCAATCGCCGCATCGTCGGCGTGGTCATGGGCGGCACCTCGGGCGGCAGCCGCGACAATCAGATGGCCAGCTTGATCAACACCTATCTGCCGAGGGCGTCGACTCGCGGTGGTGGCGATCTGGTCGCCAAGGCCGGTGGCAACAACCCGATCACCGCCCTTGCCAAGGTTCTCCTGCCCAAGCATGACGCTCCGACACCGGACGACAAGCCTGTCATAGCGCAGGACGATGTCACCGTTGCCGAGGACGCCACGGTCGCGGAAGACGATACCGCGCAGGCCGGAGAAGCAGCCCCCGTCGTCAAGACCAGAAAGGTCAAGACCGTCATCGTCTCAGCCCCCCAAGTCGCGACGGCCCAGGTTGTAGCGGCCTATGCCGAGCCGACGCCGGCGGCTGTCGACCCGGTCAACACCGCGTCGGTGCCTTCGGGTTGGGCCATTCAGGTCGCCTCGTCGCCCAAGCAGTCCGAGGCCCAGGCCTTTCTCGACAAGACCACCAAGCAGGCGCCCAAGGTGCTGGCGGACGCTTCCGGTTTCACTGTCGCCTTCGACAAGGATGGCGTCACCTACTACCGCGCCCGCTTCGGTGGCTTCGGTTCGAAGACCGCCGCCTGGAAGGCCTGTACCGCTTTGAAGAAGAAGAACATCGAGTGCTACGCCGTCCAGCAGTAGGACGGCGTGCAAGCCATCTCCCGGAAAAATTCTGCGTCGAAGGAGACTAGTTGTGATTGGAGAGCAAGACGTCCTTGGCTTCGTTAATCCGCGCCGCCAGGAAAGACGTGCCGCCGACATCGGGGTGCAGGCGCTGCATCAGGCGGCGGTGCGCCTTGCGGACATCCGCCGCGGCGGCCCCCGCTTCAAGACCAAGGACCTTGTAGGCCTCCTCCTTAGTCATGGCGCCCGGACCTGGCGCAACACCCAGCCCTTCGCCACCGTTCGTCTCAGCGTTTTTGCGCCAGACGGGAAATCTGCCGTCAAGATACGTCTCTAGCAGCTGTCGGCTCTCCGGATCGCCGGAGAGTTCGCGGTAGAGGTGTTGCAATTCCGCCAGCCCCATCGCGCCAAGCATCTTGCCTTCGTGGCGGCCAGCCAGGACCAGTCCTTCGAGGCCGCCGGTGTCGTGATCGAGTTCCATTTCCAATGCCGCTGTGCGCACCGTCGAGCGTTTGCCCGGTGCAAGCCCGGCCGGCTGGCGTTTCATGCGCATGGAACCATACCAGGCAATTGCGCCGGTGAGAATCATGCCGCCGATGCCTTCCCGGCCGACCACAAGCACGGCGACGCCGACAAGTGCCAGAAGAGCCGGCCCGAGCGTTCGCAGCGTGCTCGCCAGTTTCGCCGGCTCGGCACGCAGAAAGATCGTCACCGCGCCGAGGAGCAGCAGAAGCAACGCTCCAAAAGCGATGATCGCGCCCATTATTTTCCGCCGCCCCGCAGATACTCGATCATCAGCCGGTCTTCCGGCCTGCCCCTGGCTTCGAGCGCCTTCAACCCGCCGGTCGCAAACACGGCGACGGCCGAAAGCAGTCCTGCCAGGGTCGCGGCAGCCCGCCGATCAAATCTAAACCAAGCCCCCTTGGACAGCCGCGCAATCTCTTTGAACGCCTTTTCTGCGCCGGAATCATGGCTTTCCTGAAACACGAAGACGGGAACGCCATGAAGGCCGAGGCTGCCGGCCTTTTCGGCCAGATCGTCGATATTCTCTTCCATCGCGTCGCCGATGTAGACCAGCGCATTGACCTTGGCGGCCGCCGTCTGTTTCAACGCATGCGTCAGGACCTTGCCGATCTGGGTGTGGCCGCTGCGGCATTCGATCCGCGTCATCAGCTGCTTCAAGGCATTGGTGTCGCTCACGAAAGCGGACGAACGGCACTCGCCGAGACCACGAAAATAAACCAGTTGCACGCTGAGGGTTCCGGCCTTGCCGACAGCGTCGAACATCTGGCCCTGCAGCTCACAAGCCAGATCCCAGGTCGGCTGGCGGCTCATTGTTGCGTCGAGAGCAAGGATCAGCCTGCCCGAATCGGTCGCCGACGCGGCAAGTGTCCTCGCCTGACGAATGAAGGCGTCGATCTCGCCGGCGTTGGATTGAGGCTTGATCGGCGCAGGATTGGTCCCCGCTGGCACAGGCTGCTTCTTATCGCTCATGAAAAACAAGATGTGGCGTTGCCACATCGCTTGCAAGCCCCACATCGGGCAGTGCAAAGGGCCAGGCGGTGATGCCACCTGGGGTCAGAGCAGACCGAGATCGGCCAGCTCGCGCCTGAGTTTCGGCGGCATCTCGATCAATCCGGCCTTGCCCTTACCCAGATCGAGCGGCGCGTCCGCCGGCTTCAGGTAGCGCCAGCCCTGAAAAGCCCGGCGTGGCTGCCAGTCGGTGCGTACAACCTCGGGGTCGAGTATCAGATGGCAACGGCCTATGCCTTCACTGTCGGTGAACGGCCGGATTTCGGTGATCAACTGGCGGCACTGCACATTGCCTTTGATCACCCAATAGAGCGAACCGCCATCGGTAACCTCGGCGCCGCGCGTCGGCATCATACGGGTGGTGTGATACTGCTCGACCGGCTCACCGGCGCGCCGCCGCTCGTCGAGGCGGAAGGCGATCCACTCTTCGAGATCCTCGACGCTGTCGCAGCCGACACAGAGTTTTATGAGATTGAGAGACATCGCTTAAGGTTAGTCCTGCACGCGAACGCGTCAACGACCGGATCGACTTCTCCACAGTGGCGGTTTAGGCCAGCCTTCAGCACTCCACGACGTTGACTGCAAGCCCGCCAAGGCTGGTTTCCTTGTACTTCTCGTTCATGTCGAGGCCGGTCTGGCGCATGGTCTCGATCGCCGCATCGAGCGGTACGAAATGGATGCCGTCGCCCTTGATGGCCAGCGACGCGGCCGTCACCGCCTTGACCGCGCCCAGCGCATTGCGCTCGATGCACGGCACCTGAACCAGACCACCAACCGGATCGCAGGTCATGCCGAGATGATGTTCGAGCGCGATCTCGGCGGCATTCTCGACCTGCTCGGGCGTGCCGCCCATGACGGCGCACAGGCCGGCCGCCGCCATCGCCGACGCGGAGCCTACCTCACCCTGGCAGCCGACCTCGGCGCCCGAGATCGATGCGTTGGTCTTGATGATGCCGCCAACGGCGGCAGCCGTCAGCAGGAAATCACGAATGCTCGGCTGGTCCGCCTCGGGATGGAAATGCAGCCAGTAACGCAGCACCGCCGGCAGCGTGCCGGCAGCGCCATTGGTCGGCGCGGTGACGACGCGGCCGCCGGCGGCATTTTCCTCGTTCACGGCCATGGCGTAGATCGACAGCCAGTCATTGGCGAGCAGGGGATTGGGCTTGTTCTGCTGCCACTGCTCCTGCAGCTTGTCGTGCAGCATGCGGGCACGCCGGCGCACCTTCAACCCGCCCGGCATGATGCCATCCTGCGACAGGCCACGGTCGATGCAGCCCTTCATGGCGCTCCAGATACCGTCGAGGCCGGCGTCGAGCTCCTCGCGCGTCATCTGTGTCTCCTCGTTGACGCGTTTCATGTCGGCGATGGAAAGGCCGCTTTTGCCGGCCATGGCCAGCATCTCGACCGCATTCTTGAACGGATAAGGCACTTTCTTGCCTTCGGTTGTCACCGAACCCTTGGCTTTCATCCGCTGCAGCTCTTCTTCGGAAACCACGAAGCCGCCGCCGATCGAATAATAGATGCGCTTGAGCAGCAGGCGGCCGCCGGAATCATAGGCGTAGAACGCCATGCCGTTGGCGTGACCGGTGAGCGGCGTCTTGCGATCCAGCACCAGATCGGTGGCCGGATCGAAGCGATACGAGGGATGGCCGGGCGGCGAAATGCGCTTTTCGGCGGCGATGCGGCCGGCAATGCCATCGGCCTGGTCGGGATCGACCGTCTGCGGCGTCAGACCGGCAAGGCCGAGCATGACGGCGCGATCACTGCCGTGGCCGATGCCGGTGTAGGCGAGTGACCCGTGCAGGCTCGCGCCAAGCCGGTCAACCTTGACGCCCGCCGGACGCGGCCAGTCATTTCCCGCGACCTCGTCGAGAAACCGCGCAGCGGCGGTCATCGGCCCCATCGTGTGCGAACTCGAGGGTCCTATGCCGATCTTGAACAGGTCGAAAACCGAAAGGAACACGCGGCGTAGTCTCCTGGCGTCAGGTCGAGGACTATATATAGGAATTCCCACGATGTTTCCGCTCTTTTGGAAATCGCGGCGCTGCACCCGCCGACCTTGTTTGCTCCGGCAGCGACATTGGTACGATCGCTGTATGCGGACATCGAAGCGATCGCGCTGAATGTGATAAATTCAGGCCATGGGCGATTCCCTCGATCTTTCGACAGCCGATCTCGCGGCGCTGGCCTTCTTCCTCGTCGCGTGGCTGCTGCACACGTTTGCCTCCGACGGCAAGCTGGTCAGCCGCGTGTCGCTGACGACGGCGATGAATGCACAGCGGCAAGCCTGGATGCGGACCATGGCCGAGCGCGAGATCCGCATCGTCGACACCGCCATCATGAGCGGGCTGCAGCAAGGCACCGCCTTCTTCGCCTCCAGCTCGCTGATCGCCATCGGCGGCTGCTTTGCCTTGCTCGGCGCGTCCGACCGGGTTCTTGAAGTGCTCAGCGACCTGCCCCTGGGCGGCGCGCCGTCGCGCGCGGCCTTCCAGATAAAGGTGTTCGGGCTGGTGCTGATCCTGGCGTTTTCGTTCTTCAAATTCGGCTGGGCATACCGGCTGTTCAACTATTGCACGATCCTGATCGGCGCCGTGCCGATCCCGCATGGCGAAGCCTCACGCAATCCGGTCACCGAAACGGCGGTGTGGCGTGCGGCACAAATGAACATGCTGGCCGGAAAGCACTTCAACTCCGGCCTGCGCGGCGTGTTCTTCTCGATCGGTTATCTCGGCTGGTTCGTCGACCCCATGGTGTTCGTCTTGTCGACGCTGTTGCTGCTGGCGGTGCTGGTGCGGCGCCAGTTCTTCTCGGCCGCCAGGCAGGCGGTGATCGGTCAGCCGCCTGGAAAAGGCTGATCGATCCGGCCTGACAGCCAGTAGGCAAAAAGCCCGATCCATTCGCGGATGGCCATGGTGGTGGCCTGCAGCGAATCGGCTGGATTGTCGCGGAATAGCCCGATGCCTTCTTTGCCCGAGGTGCGATAGTCGACCGGCCAAGGAACGGTGGCGAAGCCGGCCTTGTCGAACAGCGCCTTGGCGCGCGGCATATGGAAGGCCGAGGTCACCAGCAGCCAGGTCTCGCCGGGCTTCGGCGTGACCAACTCCTTGGTGAAGACCGCGTTCTCATAGGTGTTGCGGGACTTGTTCTCCAGGATCAGACGATCGGCGGCCACGCCAAGCGCGGTGAGCAGGCGCGGCGCGGTTGCGGCATCGCCCTCGCCATCGAGAAACAACGCGCCGGTGCCGCCGGAGACGACCACCTTGGCGGTGGGAAAGCGCCGGGCCAGAACTGCGGTCTCGACCATCCGATCTCCGCTGCTGTTCAACTCATAGCCGCCGCGCGCCAGATTGATGGCGCCCTCGAAGCCGCCGCCGAGCACGACGATGCCGTCGACCTTTGCCGGCAGCGGCGGGCGCGCGAAGCGCTCTTCCAGCGGATTGAGCATCATGGCGCCGAGCGACGTCCACGCTGACAGCGCAAGGACCAGAAATGCCAGCACGCTGCCGGTAGCCGCCAGCCGCCGGCGCCCGATCATGGCCGCGAGCAATCCCGCCAGCAGCAGAAAGATCGCCAGGTTCAGCGGCTGGATGAAGAACCAAAAGATCTTGGACAGGTAGAAGAACATCGCTCACCCCATTGCAGCGCCGCGCGGGCGTGCGCGCTCAAAGGACGCTAACACTTTGATTTTGCGCAGGATCCTTCCGAAAATCGATTCGACTTTCAGGGCATGCGCTAGACGAGCGACGTCCCTACCACCACTTCTCCGGCTGGAACGTGCCTGCGGCCTGCTCGATGACGGCAGCGGTCTGGAACAGGGTTTCCTCATCGAACGGCCGGCCGATCAGCTGCAGGCCGAGCGGCAGGCCCTTGGCGTCGAGCCCGGCGGGCACAGCGATGCCCGGCAGGCCCGCCATGTTCACAGTGACGGTGAAGATGTCGTTCAGGTACATCTTGACCGGATCGGCAGCCATGTCCTCGTCGGCGATGCCGAAGGCGGCGGACGGCGTTGCCGGGGTCAGGATGACATCGACGCCGGCGGCGAAGACAGTCTCGAAATCCCGCTTGATCAGATTGCGCACCTTCTGCGCCTGCAGATAGTAGGCGTCGTAATAGCCGGCCGACAGCACATAGGTGCCGATCATGATGCGGCGCTTGACCTCGCGGCCGAAACCCGCGGCGCGGGTCTTCTCATACATGTCGACGATATCCTTGCCCGGCACGCGCAAGCCGTAGCGGACGCCATCATAGCGGGCGAGGTTGGACGAAGCCTCGGCCGGCGCCACGATGTAATAGGCGGGCAGCGCGTATTTCGTATGCGGCAGGGAAATGTCGACGATCTCGGCGCCGGCGTCCTTCAGCCAGGCAATGCCCTTCTGCCACAGCGCTTCGATCTCTTCGGGCATGCCGTCGACGCGGTATTCCCTGGGAATGCCGACCTTCATGCCCTTGATCGGCTTGCCGATCACCGCCTCATAATCCGGCACCGGCCGGTCGACCGACGTCGTGTCCTTCGGATCGACAGAGGCCATCGATTTCAACAGGATCGCGGCATCGCGTACGTCGCGCGCGATCGGGCCGGCCTGGTCGAGCGACGAGGCGAACGCGACGATACCCCAGCGTGAGCAGCGGCCATAGGTCGGCTTGATGCCGACCGTCCCGGTGAAGGCGGCCGGCTGGCGGATCGAGCCGCCAGTGTCCGTCGCGGTCGCGCCGGCGCACAGGAAGGCGGAGACTGCCGTGGCCGACCCGCCAGAAGAGCCACCCGGCACCAACTGCGCATTGTCCAGGCTGCGCACGGTCCTCGTGCCGCCGGCCGAAACGAAGCCGCCGTCGCCCTGATGCGTCGTGGGCATCACCGCAGTATCGAGGCGCGAGCGCCGCCACGGATTGATGACCGGGCCATAGTAGGACGTCTCGTTGGACGAGCCCATGGCGAACTCGTCCATGTTGAGTTTGCCGAGCATAACGGCGCCGTCGGCCCACAGATTTGACGTAACGGTCGATTCGTAGCGCGGCTTGAACCCGTCGAGCACATGGCTGCAAGCCTGCGTGTGGACGCCTTCGGTGCCGAACAGGTCCTTGATCCCCAACGGAATGCCTTCCAGCGCACCGCCCTCGCCCTTGACCAGCCTGGCGTCGGACGCCTTGGCCATGTCGCGCGCCTTGTCGCCGGTCACGGCGACATAGGCATTGAGCGCCGGATTGGCGCGCTCGATAGCGCCGAGATAGGCCTCGGTGATCTCGGTCGCGGTGATTTCCTTGTCGCGCAGCTTGGCGCGGGCCTGTGAAATCGTCAGCTGGGTCAGGTCGCTCATCAAAGGCTCTTTTCGTAAAACACCGACCACTCAGAATCGGGGTAATCCAGCACCGGGCCGCAGCGCGAAAACCCGGCGCGTTCGTAGACTGTCCACGCCGCGGGATGACGATCGCCCGTCTCCAGCACCAGGCGCTTCAGCCCCTCGTTGCGCGCCAGCGATTCGACCCGCTCAACGATTTTCGCGCCGATCTTCTGCCCGCGATGCGACGGCCTGATATACATGCGCTTGACCTCGCCAATGGCGCCGTCATGACGCTTCAGCGCGCCGCAGCCAATGGCCAGGCCATTATCGCGGGCGATGAAAACCGTCGTGTCCTCACCGGCCATCTGCTCGACCGTCAAATGGTAGCAATGCTCCGGCGGCGTCAGTTCGAGCAAGGTCTCGTTGAGTTCCGTGACCAGCCTGCGCACGTCGTCCTGGAGCGGCTTCTCAATGGCGATCTCGATTGCCATCGGCCGGTTTACTCCACGACCTTCGGCACGAGGAAGAAATTCTCTTCGGTCGCCGGCGCGTTAGCGACGATGTCGGCCGCCTTGCCGCCGTCGGTGACGACATCGCTGCGCTTCTTCATGTCCATCGGCGTCACCGAGGTCATTGGTTCGACACCGGAAACATCGACCTCGTTCAGCTGCTCGACGAAGCCCAGAATGGCGTTCAGCTCGCCGGTCATCCGTTCGGCGTCTTCTTCGCTCACCGCGATGCGGGCGAGATGCGCGACGCGCTTCACTGTCTGAAGATCTACGGACATGTTTTTGCCTCGGGGAAAACCAGTTCGGGCTATAGCGGCGCCGCGCGCGCTGCGCAACATGCATCGTGCGAGAGACCAGGCTGTGCCGGCGGCCCGCTCGTGGGCCCTCAGAATACGTCTATGGCAGAGCCACGCCTTCGCACAGATAGTAGCTGCCGCTGTTGCCGCTTGCTTCGCTTTCGTCGTCGACGGGCCGAACCGACACGAGATCGATCTGCTTGGCGTTCATTTGCGTCACGGAGAGAACGTCGGGAAAGACATAACCCGGTTCCTGGCAGATGGCCGTCACCGCCCAGCTCGGCGAAGCCGTGGCCTTGCTGATCTGCAGAAACTCGCAATTGTATTCGACGCTCTGCAGGCCGTGCGCCGAAAGCACGATGTTCCCTGCGTCGATCAGCGTTTGCAGCGTGTCCTTTTTGGCCTGTTTGCAAAGCTCCTCGGATTGCAGGTAGACGCCCTCGATGAAATCATTCGCGGCGAGCGCGGGCGACGCCGCGACCAACATCGATACACAAAGAGATTTCCTCAAAGCCATGGTTTCATTCCGCTTTAGCTGTGCCTAGATCGTAATCGTCTCACCGATGTCAGGCAATGCCACCGTCACGCCGGACCCTTCCATGCCGGCCCCGAACTTGTCGGCGGTCGGGTCGATCATCGGAAACGTGCCGAAGTGACAGGGAACCACGGTGTCGAATTTGAAGAAGCGCCGGCAGGCAAGTGCAGCCACCGCGCCGCCCATGGTGAAGCGGTCGCCGATCGGCACCAGGCCGACCTTGGGTTCATGCAACTCGTTGATCAGCGCCATGTCGGAGAAGATGTCGGTGTCGCCCATGTGATAGAGCGTCTTGTCTTCCGGGAAATGCAGGACGAGGCCGCCCGGATTGCCGAGATAGGTGTTCTGGCCGCCCTCGCCGGGGAACGAGGATGAGTGCAGCGCCTGGACAAAAGTGGTGGTGAAGCTGCCGCAATCGACGGTGCCGCCGATGTTGCCCGGGTTGATCTTCTTGTCGCTGACACCCTTGCCGACCAGATACATGCAGATCTCGAAATTGGCGACCAATTGGGCGCCGCTTTTGCCGAGCACTTCCACGGCGCCGCTGATGTGGTCGCTATGGCCATGCGTCAGCAGCACATGCGTGATCCCCTCGGCCGGTCCCTCCCAGCCGCCCGTCCAGGACGGATTGCCGATCAGATAGGGATCGATGAGGATCTTGGCATCAGCGGTCTCGATGCGAAAGGCCGAGTGGCCGTACCAGGTCAGTTTCATGAATGCATTCCTCGATTTTTATCTTGCCAAAGGATAGAACGCCGACGGCCCGGAGATCAAAGGGTTACTGTGTCCGCCACGCGTTTGACAAAACACGTGGTGGTGAAAGGCGAAGGACGGCCGGTGGGCATTATCACGATCGAGGAATTGCCGGCGCGGCTAACCGGCGGCAAGACGCTGGCGGGGCTTGACCTCGGCGACAAGACGATCGGCGTCGCGGTCTCGGACCAGAGGTTTTCCTTCGCCCATCCGCGCCCGGTCATCATGCGAAGGAAATTCTCGCTCGATGCGGCGGTGCTGCTCGCCTTGCTGCGGAAGGAGAATGCCGGCGCGGTGGTGATTGGGCTGCCGATCAATATGGACGGTTCGGAAGGGCCGCGTGCGCAGAAATCGCGCGCCTTCGTCCGCAACATGGCCCAGATGAGCGACCTGCCCTTCGTGCTCTGGGATGAAAGACTATCGACGGTCGCGGCCGAAAGGACGCTGATCGAGATGGATTTCTCGCGCCGCAAGCGCGCCGGCAAGATCGATTCGGCGGCAGCCGCGTTTATTCTGCAGGGAGTTTTGGACCGGCTTCAGTCGCTCCACGCATCCGCTCGAACGGAACCGGACCCGCCCAGCGCTGTCTGACCCAGCCGGCGATTTCGCGGCGACGGCGGAAGGCCCAAAGCGCCATCAGCAACAACCCGTCGAAGACGCACGTCTTCGCCACCATGCCGGGAATGATCGCCGGATCGATGCCGAGCATCTGGCCATAGAGTTGGAAGAAGAAGTCGTGCATCTGTCGGCTGAGCATCGTGTAGCCGAAATTGATGTCATTGGCCGACAGATAGAACCAGCCCCAGAAAATCGCCATCGGCGCCGCCCAAAATCCGAAGATGTAGCGCATCAGCGGCCTCCCCTGGGATTGGAGCCGGTCTTGGAGACCGTTCGGCCTGATATGAGTGAAAGCAGCGAATTGTGGGCCGCGGCTTTTGCCATGCCATGCGCGACGGCATGGATCTCGCTTTCGCCGGAAGCCGCTGCCGCAACCACGGACCGCCGCTCGGCAAGCATGGCGACATAGGACGCCAGAAGTGCCGCCAGTTGCACGGCGACAGCCATGAACAGCCCGTTGATGCCTTGCGCGGCGCCACCGACGACGATCAGCGACAACACGCCGGACGCGCATATGAAGGCGATGCGGGCGACGCTGTCGGCGCCCGCGCTGGTCGCGTCGTTGACCAGGGCTTCGACAAAGGCCCAGAAAAACAGAACCGCGACGACAAGCAATGCGGTGGCGAGCGGCGCCACGACGACGAAATTGTCGAGGTCGACGAAGCGGGTACCCTCGATTGTAGTGCCCAGCACGCCGAGCGCCGCCGCCACACCCCGGTTTCCGTCGATGCAGATTAGCGCAAGCAGGGCGAAAACAATCGCCCAGTGCAAGGCCAGAAAAGAGGTCAGTACCTGTCGCATCGGTGTTCCTGCTTCGCAAAGCAAGAGACGGCCAATCTGAACCATTCCCTGCTTGCACTAGGACAGTGGGCCTTGCCGTCCGCCATCGCAATGGAAACCATTTGTTAAGGTTAACGGCGATTAGCCATACGCGTGAAGATGCCCGCCAACGCGTCAAAACTGTGGATGGCGCCGGTTTTTGCGATGCTCGCGGCTCAGTTCACCGGCGGATAGAGCGTGTCGATGATCATGCGTGCATCGTGGCGCGAATCGATCATGCCATAGGTGTTGCGCCATTGGCCGGCCAAACGCGTCTCGACGAAAGCGTCGGCGATCCGCCCTGCCCCCAGACGGCGCAATTCCGCCGCCGCAGCCGACAGCGCCAGCTGCTCGGTCAGCAGCCGGGCAGAACCTTCGTCGGTTGAGGCAACCTGCATCGCCGCCTTCAGCACGCCGATCGTGCCGCGTCCGCCGGCGCCGAGATCACGGTCGATGCCGGCCAGCACATCCTCGAACAGGCCGGGCGCACGGCCGAGCACGCGCAGCACATCAAGCGCCATGACATTGCCCGAGCCTTCCCAGATCGCGTTGACCGGGGCCTCGCGATAGTAGCGGGCGAGTGGCGCCTCCTCGACATAGCCATTGCCGCCGAGGCACTCCATAGTCTCATAGAGCAAAGGCGGCGCGATCTTGCAGACCCAGTATTTGACGACCGGCGTCATGGCCCGAGCAAACGCCGCCTCGCCGCGATCGCTGGCCGCCTCGTCGAAGGAGCGCGCCAACCGGAACGACAGCGCGGTGGCGGCGGCGACATCGAGCGCCATGTCGGCCAGAACGCGCTGCATCAACGGCTGCTCGATCAGGGTCGAACCGAACACCTGGCGATGGCGGGCGTGGTGAACGGCCTCGGCCAGGCCCGCGCGCATGATCGCCGACGATGCGATGGCACAATCGAGCCGGGTCAGGGTGACCATGTCCATGATCGTCTTCACACCGGCACCGGCTTCGCCGACCATCTCGCCGATGGCATTGACAAATTCGACTTCGGAGGAGGCGTTGGAACGATTGCCGAGCTTGTCCTTCAGCCGCTGAAAGCGGAAGCCGTTGCCCGAACCGTCACCGAGAACGCGCGGCACGAGGAAGCACGATAGTCCCTCAGGCGCCTGCGCCAGCACCAGGAAGGCATCCGACATCGGCGCGGACATGAACCATTTGTGCCCGTTCAGACGATAAAAACCGCTGCCGGCGCGTTCCGCCCTCGTCACATTGGCGCGCACATCGGTGCCGCCCTGTTTCTCGGTCATGCCCATGCCGAGGGTCAGCCCGGTCTTCTCGACCGGCGGTTTCTGGCTCTGGTCGTATTTGCGCGTCGTCACGCGCGGCGCCCATTCGCGAAACAGTTTCGGGCTGGCCATCAAGGCCGCCAGCGAAGCGTTGGTCATGGTGATGGGGCACAGATGCCCGGTCTCCAGCTCCGCCGTCAGATAAAACCGGGCGGCACGGACCTGATGGCGGCGGCCGATCTCGGTGTCGCCGTTCTCCCACACCGAGGAATGCAGCCCGTTGGCCACAGAGCGGCGCATCAAGGCGTGATAGGCGGGATGGAACTCGACCACGTCGATGCGCCGTCCCTGGCGATCATGCGTCCTGAGCTTCGGCGTCTCGACATTGGCGAGGCGCGCCAATTCCTGCGCCTCCTGCGTCAGCACAAAGCGGCCGAGACCATCGAGTTCCCGGCGCACCGGATCGGAAAAACGCTCCGCTAGCTGGATCAGCAACGGATCGCCCCGCCAGGCGTTGCCGCCCGTCAGCGGCGGCGGCTGGTTCGTCACGTCGTCGGTCACGCCCAATCCTTCTATCGTCAGAAAGCCACGAATCCGGGGCTGTCGGCTAGATATAGCCAAGCCATGCAGCGCGCGCGATGAAAATACCGGCCGATACAATCGGCTATCTACACGAAAAAATTGAGGAGAACGGCTACAATGCAAAGCTGGCGCTTGCAGCCGCAAAGTCTCCACCCTATAGCAGCGCCTTGAGATGACCGACGCTTCGTCCCCCTATCCTCATCGCCATCTTCTGGGCATCCGCGACCTTTCCCCCGCCGATATCGAGCTGTTGCTCGACAGGGCGGACCGGGCGGTCGCGATCTCGCGGCAGTCGGAGAAGAAAACCTCGACGCTGCGCGGTCGCACACAGATCAACCTCTTCTATGAAGCCTCGACGCGCACACAGTCGTCGTTCGAGCTTGCCGGAAAGCGGCTCGGCGCCGATGTCATGAACATGTCGGTGGCAAGCTCTTCGGTGAAGAAGGGCGAAACGCTCATCGACACGGCGATGACGCTGAACGCCATGCGGCCCGACATCCTGATCATCCGCCACCAATCGGCCGGTGCTGCCGCCCTTCTGGCGCAGAAGGTCGGCTGCTCCGTCGTCAACGCCGGCGACGGCGCGCATGAACACCCGACACAGGCGCTGCTCGATGCGCTGACCATTCGTCGCGCCAAGGGTCCGCTGTCGAAGCTCATCGTGGCAATCTGCGGCGACATCCTGCATTCGCGCGTGGCGCGTTCCAACATCATGCTGCTCAACGCGCTCGGCGCGCAGGTGCGCGTCGTCGCTCCGTCGACGCTGCTGCCCACCGGCATCGAGAAGATGGGCGTCATCGTAACCCGTTCGATGGCCGAAGGCCTCAAGGACGCCGACGTGGTGATGATGCTGCGCCTGCAGCGCGAGCGCATGGAAGGCGCTTTCGTGCCTTCGGTGCGCGAATATTTCCGCTATTTCGGCCTCGATGCGGAAAAACTGAAGGCCGCCAAGGACGACGCGCTGGTGATGCACCCCGGGCCGATGAACCGCGGCGTCGAGATCGCCTCGGAAATCGCCGACGGTCCGCAGAGCGTCATCCAGGAACAGGTCGAGATGGGCGTCGCCGTGCGCATGGCGGTGATGGAAGCGCTTCTTGACCCGCGCCGTAATCAAGAGGGCCGCGGGGCATGAGCATAACGGTCTTTGAGCGCGCACGCATTATCGACCCCTCGCGCGGCATCGATGAAGTCGGCGCCGTCTTCGTCGATGGCCGCAAGATCGTAGCCGCCGGCAAAGCAGCGCTGAACCAGGGCGCGCCCGAGGGCGCCACCGTTATCGACTGCGCCGGCAAGGCGATCATTCCAGGCCTGATCGACGGCCGTGTCTTCATCGGCGAACCGGGCGGCGAGCATCGCGAGACCATTGCGTCGGCAAGTGTCGCGGCGGCGGCCGGCGGCGTCACATCCATCGTCATGATGCCCGATACCGATCCGGTGATCGACAATGTGGCGCTGGTCGAATTCGTGCTGCGCACCGCCAAGGACACGGCCATCGTCAACGTCTTTCCGGCTGCGGCGATCACCAAGGGCCTCGACGGGCGCGAAATGACCGAGTTCGGCCTGCTGCGCGAAGCCGGCGCCGTCGCCTTCACCGATGGCCGTCACACCATATCGAGCGCGCTGGTGATGCGCCGCGCGCTGACCTATGCGCGCGACTTCGGCGCCACCATCGTGCATGAGACGCAGGATGCGGACCTCGGTTCATCCGGCGTGATGAATGAAGGCCTCTACGCCAGTTGGCTCGGCCTCTCCGGCGTTCCGCGCGAAGCCGAATCCATCCCGCTGGAGCGCGATCTGGCCTTGGCCCGGCTGACGCGTGGTTCGTACCATGCAGCAAAGATCTCGACGGCGATGGCGGCAAACGCCATAACGCGTGCGAAAGCCGACGGCGCGACGGTGACGTCAGGCGTGGCGATCCACAATCTGTCGCTGAATGAAAACGATGTCGGCGAATACCGCACCTTCTTCCGCCTGACGCCACCTTTGCGCGCCGAGGAAGACCGGTTGGCGATGATCGAGGCGGTCAGGGACGGCACGATCGACATCATCGTCTCCTCGCATGATCCGCAGGATGTCGACACCAAGCGCCTGCCCTTCGCCGATGCGGCGGCCGGCGCCATAGGGTTGGAGACGCTTCTGGGCGCCGCACTGCGGCTCTACCACAATGGCGATGTGCCGTTGCTCCGGCTGATCGAAACCCTGTCCACCGCTCCCGCAAAACTGTTCGGCCTGCCCGGCGGCACGCTGAAGCCGGGCGCTGTCGCCGATCTTGCGCTTGTCGACCTCGACGGACCCTGGATCGTCAGCGAAAGCGGCATTCGTTCGCGGTCGAAAAACACCTGTTTCGAAGGCGCGCGACTGCAAGGCAAGGTCTTGCAAACGCTGATTGCGGGCCGCACAGTGTTTTCCGCCTGAACCGGCCACGGCGCACCGCGCCTGATCCGGCCGAACTGGGGAAATGCGGGGGAAACAATGATTTACAGCCTCATCCCAGCGCTCGTGTTCGGCTATTTGCTTGGCTCGATTCCGTTCGGGCTCCTGCTCACTCGCGCCGCTGGCCTTGGCGATGTGCGCAAGATCGGCTCCGGCAATATCGGCGCCACCAACGTTCTGCGCACCGGCAACAAGGGCCTTGCCGCCGCGACGCTGCTACTCGACGCGCTGAAGGGCACGGCCGCCGTGCTGATAGCAGGCCATTTCGCGCCTGACCTGGCGATCTGGGCCGGTCTCGGCGCCTTTCTCGGTCATCTCTTCCCGGTCTGGCTCGGTTTCAAGGGCGGCAAGGGCGTCGCCACCTATCTCGGTGTGCTGATCGGCCTTGCCTGGCAGGTGGCGCTGATCTTCGCCGTCGCCTGGCTGGTGATGGCATTCCTCTTCCGGTATTCCTCGCTTGCGGCGCTGACAGCGGCGGTCATCGTGCCGATCGCCCTCTATGTGCTGAGCACACCACAGAATGCGGCCTTGTTCGTGGTGATGAGCATCATCGTTTTCATCAAGCACCGGGAAAACATTTCGCGCCTGCTTACCGGCACCGAGGGCAAGATCGGAGCCAAGGGGTGAGCGAGCCTGCCGCCGTGGTGAGTGGGCCGGCCGCCGGGCCGCGGCTCAGCGACCGGCAGCGGCTGAGCTGGCTGCGGCTGATCCGCACCCAGAATGTCGGCCCCGCATCCTTTCGCGACCTCATCAACCGTTTCGGTTCGGCCGAGGTGGCGCTGGAGATATTGCCGGAACTGATGATTTCGGGCGGCGCCATCCGGATCGCTCGCATCCCTTCCGTTGCCGAAGCCGAGGCGGAACTGGAACTAGCCGGAAAGGCCGGCGCCCGCTTTGTCGGGATCGGTGAGACAGACTACCCACCCCTGTTGCGCAACATGGACCATCCGCCGCCCCTGCTGGCGGTAAAGGGCAACGCAGCTGTTTTCCGGCTGCCGGGTGTCGCCATCGTCGGGGCACGCAACGCGTCGCTGGCCGGCATCAAGATGGCACGCATGCTGGCAGCCGACCTCGGCCGCGACGGCTACGCAATCGTCTCCGGCCTGGCGCGCGGCATCGACACCGCGGCGCATCAGGGCAGTCTTGCGACCGGCACGATCGGCGTCCTGGCTGGCGGTCTCGACCTGCCTTACCCGCCTGAAAATGCCGGCCTGTGCGAGGAAATCGCCGAGCGTGGCGCCATCATTTCGGAGATGCCGTTCGGCTGGCAGCCGCGCGCCCAGGATTTTCCGCGCCGCAACCGCCTTGTTGCGGGTGCGGTCCTTGGGCTGGTGGTGGTCGAGGCAGCGCAACGCTCCGGCTCCCTGATCAGCGCCAGGCTTGCCGGCGAAATGGGCCGGCTGGTCTTTGCCGTGCCGGGCTCACCGCTCGATCCACGCGCCGCCGGTACCAACGGCCTGCTCAAGGATGGTGCCACCCTGGTCACCGAGGCATCGGATATTTCCAGGGCGATCGCCCCGCTGACCGGCATGCGGGCGCCCGACGTGCCGCCGTTCGAAGAGCCGCCCGACTTCTCGGCCACACCACCGCCCGGCGAAAGCGACCGCGCCCGCGTCATCGAGGCGCTCGGCCCGACGCCAGTGGCGGTCGACGAGATCATCCGCCACACCGGCCTGCACCCGGCCCAGGTCTTCATGGTGCTGCTGGAACTCGACCTCGCCGGCCGGCTCGAACGCCACGCCGGCGCCAATGTTTCGCTGGTGTTCGGGGAGCCTTCGGTCTGACGCTGTTCGCATTTTCGCGCCGCCGAACTCCTTCGAGAAGCTCGGCGAGGATGGCCTTTTCAGCCGGCTTTCCGCTTTGCCGCGCCTGTGCTCATCTGTTCGACGCCAAGACCGGCCGGCGGATTGTAGGGCAAAGGTCTGATATCCCGAGGCAAAGGTCTCAAGCAAAAGTTGGCTCTTGCCACTCGCGTCCGTTGGCACCAATCTCGCTCAGCCGCTCATCGGTGGATGTCGGCATGACAGGATCTTGCCATGACACGCGATCCGATGCTCGCCCACCTTCGATCCGCCGACGCGGTCGCGCGCGAGGCGGCGGCGCATGGGCATCATCCGTTTGGTTGCGTGCTGGTCGGGCCGGACGATCGGGTGCTGATGCGGCAAGGCAATCTCGACACGGTGCGCCACGCCGAGACGGAGCTCGCCCGGCGCGCCGCGGCAGCCTACGAGCCGGAGTTCTTATGGCAATGCACGCTGGTCTCAACCGGTGAGCCCTGCGCGATGTGCACCGGAACGCTCTACTGGGCGAATATCGGCCGGCTGGTCTACGGCTTCGAGGAGACCGAGCTGCTGGCGCTCACCGGGGATCACGCAGAGAATCCGACGATGAGCCTCTCTTCGCGCACCGTCCTCGACTCTGGCCAGAAAAAGATCGAGGTCTTTGGCCCCTTCCCAGAAATCGCCGACGAGATGCTCGCACCGCACCGCGATTTCTGGAAGCGCTGACGGCTTCGAGCCAGTTGTGGTGTGCCCTTCCCGAGAGATGGGTGACAGTTTATCGCGTGGATTTGGTGAGCGCGATGGGATTCGAACCCATGACCTACTGATTAAAAGTCAGTTGCTCTACCGGCTGAGCTACGCGCTCCCGCGGGCGAAAGGCGGCCCTCGAAATTGCGCGGAACATAGGGAGAGTGCCTCGACCGGTCAACCGGAAAAAGAGGGCTCGCAAACACGGGCGGCTTCGCCCTGTCGCGACACTTGCCAGCCGCGCCATCGGTGGGAGAACAGCCAAGGGAACACTGGCATTTCTGCCCGACAGCGGCATCCAGTCTGGGGAACAATTGTATGCGCCGCTCGTTTTCCCGGCACAGGGACGTCCGCCAAACTATCGAGGAGAAGACCAATGAACAGAATCACAACGAGCCTGCTGGCGGCCACTCTCTCCGTCACATTCGTTGCGGCGGAGGCGGTGTCCGTTAATGCCCAACCGAACTATGTGCCGCAATCCCAGGTCGCGGTGCCGGATGTGCAGACAGTCCAGTACCGGGAGTGGCGCAAGGACCGCCACAATCGCAATTTTTCGCGTGACCGCAGTTTTTCGCGTGACCGCAATTTTTCCCGCAATCGCGGCGCGTATTGGAACGGCCATCGCGGCTATCGCGAATATCGCCCCGGCTACCGTCGTCACGGCGATTATTGGTTCCCGCTTGCCGCCTTCGCTACCGGCGCGCTGATTACCGGCGCAATCATCAACAACGAAAACAACCGCGTCTACGGAGGCAACGCCCACGTCCAATGGTGCTACGACCGCTATCGCAGCTACCGTGCTTCGGACAACACGTTCCAGCCGAATTACGGCCCTCGCAAGGAGTGCCGTTCGCCTTACTGATCAAGGCGCGTTTAAGTAGCTGAGATGCGTTAGTGGAGCTCGCGCCGGCAGCGGCGCGGGCTTTTGATCGTTTGGCCGGAAGACGAACAGTTGCCGTCAGTTTGCCCAGTTGATGCTCTTGAGCATCAGATAAAAGCCACCGCCGTCCTCTCTGCTGGGACAACGATAGATACCCAACCCATTGCAGATACGGGCCATCACCGCACTGAGTTCCCAACCAACCACTTCCAGCGCATTGTCCGCATCCGTCGCATAGGCTTGGGCCAGTTCGTCGATGCCATTCTGCTCTCCGAAGGATCGGACTAGCTTTGCATCGCTGAGGAGCTCGCTGGGCAGGCTGGAATTTGCCCAAGCCCACAGCCAGCTTCCGGCCTCCGTGCTCGTTGAGCCGACAATCTGGATTTCGGTGACGACCTTGGCGACCCCGTCTTGCGAGAACAGAAGCGTTCCGGCCGTCAGGTCATAGTCATAGCGCAACCAGCTACCGAGGTGGAGATCTTTTTTCAAGCGTGCATTCTTGGCCTTCAGCTGTTCGATAGCCTCGTCGCGCCAAGCAGGATACCAGTCTGGCTGCATTCCTCGCGCCCCATCACCCGCCACTGATGGCTGTTTATGACACGCTGAGCGTCCTGCGCACAGCATCGCGCCAACCAGCGAGCTTGGCTGCGCGCACGGAGCCATCCATGTCCGGCTTGAAGCGCCGTTCGAGTGCCCAACTCTTCGCAAACTTCTTGGCATCCGGCCACACACCTGCCTTCGAGCCGGCCAGCCAGGCGGCACCGAGCGCCGTCGTCTCCAGAATGGTCGGGCGGTCGACCGGTGCATCGAGGATGTCGGCCAGACGCTGCATCGTCCAGTCCGACGCCACCATGCCGCCATCGACACGCAGCACTGTCTTGGCCGAAGCGCCTTTCCAGTCCTTGCGCATGGCGTCGAGCAGGTCGCGCGTCTGGTAGGCCACGGCTTCCAGGGCGGCGCGGGCAAACTCCGCCGGGCCGGAATTGCGGGTCAGCCCAAAGATGGCGCCGCGTGCTTCGGCATCCCAATGCGGCGCGCCCAGCCCGACGAAGGCGGGCACCAGATAGACATTTTGCGTCGGATCAGCCTCGGCCGCCAATTTGCCGCTCTGCTCGGCCTTGCCGATCACCTTGACGCCGTCGCGCAGCCACTGCACCGCGGCCCCTGCAATGAAGATCGAACCTTCCAGCGCATAGGTCGTCTTGCCGTTCAGCCTGTAGGCGATAGTGGTCAGCAGCCGGTTTTTCGAGCGCACCAGGTCGCTACCCGTGTTGAGCAGCGCAAAGCAGCCGGTGCCGTAGGTCGATTTCATCATGCCTGGCTCGAAGCAGGCTTGGCCGATGGTTGCCGCATGCTGGTCGCCGGCGACACCGAGGATTCTTATCTCGGCGCCAAAGAGATTTTTCTCCGTGATTCCATAGTCATCGGCGCAGTCTTTCACCTCGGGAAGCATTTTTGCCGGGATGTTGAGGATCGACAGCAGCTCGTCGTCCCAGGCATTCTCAGCGATGTTGTAGACCAGCGTGCGCGAGGCGTTGGTGGCGTCCGTGGCGTGGACCTTGCCGCCGGTCAGCCGCCAGATCAGGAAACTGTCGATGGTGCCGGCGAGCAGTTCGCCCTTCTCGGCGCGTTTTCTGGCGCCTTTCACCTTGTCCAGCATCCAGGCGATCTTGGTGCCGGAAAAATAGGGATCGAGCAGCAGCCCGGTTTTCTTGGTGAATGTCTTCTCCAACCCTTGCTTCTTGAGTTTCTGGCACAGCGGCGCGGTGCGCCGGTCCTGCCAGACAATGGCATTGTGGATCGGCCTGCCGGTCGCTCTGTCCCAGATGACCACGGTTTCGCGCTGATTGGTGATGCCGATCGCGGCCACGTCGGAAGCATTCCGGCCGGCCTTCTTCAGCGCCGCCTTCACGGTCGACACCACACTCGCCCAGATATCCTCGGGATCGTGCTCGACCCAGCCGGAAGCCGGATAGTGCTGGGCGAATTCCTTTTGCCCGCTGCCGGCGAGCTTCATCTCGCCGTCGAACAGGATCGCCCTGGTCGAAGTCGTGCCCTGGTCGATGGCAAGGATGTATCCGGTCATTCTGCCTCCCCGCTTAGTCTTTTACACAAACAGGGGAGACGGCAACGAGCCGCCTCCCCTAATTTCACACGGGCGCAGACGCCCGCTTAGAACAGCCTTACTTTTGCCAGCTCTTCACCAGCTCGTCGTAATTGATGGTGACCGGCTTTTCCTTCTCGTTCTCGATCTTCAACTGAGGAGCGAGATTGCCCTTCTTGACCGCGTCGGCGTTCCAGTAGGCGAGGTCATGCTCTTCGGCCATCTTCGGGCCGATATCGCCCTGGATGCCGGCCTTTTCCAGGCGTTCCATGACCTTTTCCTGCTCAGAGCAAAGCGAGTCCATCGCCTCCTGTGCCGTCTTGGCACCCGACGACGCATCGCCGATCGCCTGCCACCAGAGCTGTGCCAGCTTCGGATAGTCCGGAACGTTCGTTCCGGTCGGCGACCACTGAACACGGGCCGGCGAGCGGTAGAACTCGATCAGGCCGCCGAGCTTCGGAGCGCGTTCCGTGAAGCTCTTGTCCTGGATCGTCGACTCGCGGATCAGCGTCAGGCCGACATGGCTCTTCTTCACGTCGACCGTCTTCGATACGACGAACTGCGCATAGAGCCAGGCGGCCTTGGCGCGATCGTCAGGCGTGGACTTGAGAAGCGTCCATGAACCCACGTCCTGGTAGCCGAGCTTCATGCCGTCCTTCCAGTAGACGCCATGCGGCGAGGGAGCAAAGCGCCATTTCGGGGTGCCGTCCGCGTTCACGACCGGCAGCCCTTCCTTGACGAAGGAGGCGGTGAAGGCGGTGTAAGTGAACATCTGCTGCGCGACCGTGCCCTGCGACGGGACGGGGCCGGATTCGCCGAACGTCATGCCTTGGGCTTCCGGCGGCGCATAGGCCTTCAGCCAATCCAGGTACTTCTGGATCGAATACACGGAAGCCGGGCCATTGGTGTCGCCGCCGCGCGCGACGCACGAGCCGACAGGCTGCGACTTCTCGTTGACCTTGATGCCCCATTCGTCGACGGGAAGACCGTTCGGCAGGCCCTTATCGCCGTTGCCGGCCATCGACAGCCATGCGTCGGTGAACCGCCAGCCGAGCGACGGGTCCTTCTTGCCGTAGTCCATGTGGCCATAGACCTTCTTGCCGTCGATTTCGCGGCCGGTGAAGAACTCGGCGATGTCCTCATAGGCCGACCAGTTGACCGGAACGCCGAGGTCGTAGCCGTACTTGGCCTTGAAATCGGCCTTGTTCTTCTCGTCGTTGAACCAGTCGTAGCGGAACCAGTAGAGATTCGCGAACTGCTGGTCGGGCAGCTGGTAGAGGTCGCCGTCCGGAGCGGTCGTGAACTTGGTGCCGATGAAGTCGGCGAGGTCGAGGTTGGGATTGGTGACATCCTTGCCCTCATTCGCCATCCACTTGGTCAGGCTGCGCGCCTGCTGGTACCGCCAGTGGGTGCCGATCAGGTCGGAGTCGTTGACGTAGGCGTCGTAAATGTTTTCGCCCGACTGCATCTGCGTCTGCAGCTTCTCGACGACATCGCCTTCGCCGATCAGGTCGTGAGTGATCTTGATGCCGGTGATCGCGGTGAAGGCGGGCGCCAAGACCTTGGACTCATAGCTATGCGTATCGATGGTCTCGGAGACCACCTTGATGTCCATCCCGGCGAAAGGCTTCGCGGCATCGATGAACCATTGCAATTCGGCTTCCTGGGCGCCGCGATCGAGCGTCGACAAGTCCTTGATTTCGGTATCGAGGAAAGTCTTGGCTTCGTCCATTCCGGCATAGGCCTGGCCTGCTCCCCAGAGCAGGACAAGCGCAGTCGTTGATGTTAAAAATTGCCTTCGCATTTCGTTCCTCCACTTTTCAAGTTTCAAGTGCGATCTGGAGCGGCCGTCGGCACGCGGTCGCTCCAACAGTTTCCCCCTCTATACGTAGCGGAACACGCCGACGGCGTAGACTACGGAGAGAGCGAGAGCCCACCACAGGTTGGGTCCGACAAGACCCAGCCAAGCGAGATGGATAAAGGCGCTGCCGAGCAGCGAAACAAAGAGGCGGTCGCCGCGCGTCGTCTCGAAGCGCAGGAGGCCGACCCGGGGATTGCCGCCAGGCGAGGCGTATTCCCAGACCGCCATGCCACAGAGCAGTACCAGGATCGTGATGAAAAAGATCGCCGTTGGCAGCGTCCATGCCATCCAGGTGAGGTTCATGGTCATACCCTCCCTAGGGCAAAGCCCTTGGCGATGTAGTTGCGGACGAACCAGATCACGAGCGCGCCTGGAAGGATGGTGAGCACGCCGGCGGCGGCCAGCACGCCCCAGTCGAGCCCGGAGGCCGAGACCGTACGCGTCATGATCGCCGCGATCGGTTTGGCGGCCGTCGTGGTCAAGGTGCGCGCGATCAGCAGTTCGACCCATGAGAACATGAAGCAGAAGAAGCAGGCCACGCCGACGCCGCTTGCGATCAGCGGCATGAAGATTTTCAGGAAGAAGCGCGGGAAGGAATAGCCATCGATATAGGCGGTCTCGTCGATCTCCTTCGGCACGCCGGACATGAAACCCTCGAGGATCCAGACCGCCAGCGGCACGTTGAACAGGCAGTGCGCCAGCGCCACCGCGATATGCGTGTCGATCAGCCCGAACGCCGAATAGAGCTGGAAGAACGGCAGCGCGAACACTGCCGGCGGCGCCATGCGGTTGGTCAACAGCCAGAAGAAGAGGTGCTTGTCGCCGAGGAACCGGTAGCGCGAGAAAGCGTAGGCCGCCGGCAGCGCCACCGAAACCGAGATCACCATGTTCATGACGACATAGATGATCGAATTGATGTAGCCCTTGTACCAGGACGGGTCGGTGAAGATCACGATGTAGTTGGCCAGGGTCGGGCTCTTCGGCCACAGCGAAAACGCGCCCAGAATCTCCTGATTGGTCTTGAAGCTCATATTGACCAGCCAGTAGATCGGCAGCATCAGAAAGATGATGTAGATCGTTGGCACCAACCACCAGAACCGGGATTCTTCGCCGCGCCGGCGCATCAGCCGCGCAAGCTGGTCCTGCGACAATGTGCTGGCGAGCCCGTCCGAAACCGCCGTCTCACGCACTCGGTCCTGCCTCGTCGTTCCTTCGTTGGCGCCGCTCATCTCAGCGCTCCGCATCGACATTGGTCATGACGGTGTAGAACACCCAAGACAGCAAAAGGATGATCAGGAAGTAGATGATCGACATGGCGGCCGCCGGCCCGAGATCGAACTGACCGATCGCAATCTTGACCAGGTCTATCGACAGGAACGTCGTCGAATTGCCAGGGCCTCCGCCCGTGACGACGAACGGCTCGGTGTAGATCATGAACGAGTCCATGAAGCGCAGCAGCACTGCAATCAGAAGCACGCGGTTCATCTTCGGCAGCTGGATGTAGCGGAACACTGCCCAGCGTGAGGCGCCGTCGATCTTGGCCGCCTGGTAGAAAGCATCGGGGATCGAGACCAGTCCGGCGTAGCAGAGCAGAACGACGAGGCTTGTCCAGTGCCATACGTCCATCAGGATGACCGTCACCCAGGCATCAGTCGGATCGTTGACGTAGTTGTAGTCGAAGCCGAGCGCCGACAGCGTGTAGCCGAGCAGGCCAATGTCGATGCGGCCGAATACCTGCCAAATCGTGCCGACGACGTTCCACGGGATCAGCAGCGGCAGAGCCATCAGCACCAGGCAGACTGGCACGCCCCAGCCTTTCTTGGGCATGTTAAGAGCGATGAAGATGCCGAGCGGAATCTCGATGGCGAGGATGGTTGCGGAAAAGATCAGGTTGCGGACCATCGACAGCCAGAAGCGTTCCGACTCCAGGATTTCGGTGTACCAGTCCGAGCCGTTCCAGAAGAAGACGTTGTTTCCGAACGTGTCCTGCACCGAATAGTTGACCACCGTCATCAGCGGGATCACCGCCGAGAACGCCACCAGCAGAAGAACCGGCAGCACCATGAACCAGGCCTTGTTGTTCCAGGTCTTCTCCATCTAGGCCTCCATCTCGACACGCCAGGAATCGGCATAGATGTTGATGCCGGCCGGGTCGAACCGCACCTTCGGATCGGCGGGCAGGGTCTCGTCCTCACCGATCACGGCAGAAATATCGCGGCCTTCGAGCTTGGCGCGCACCACCTTGTGGCGGCCGAGATCCTCGACCTTGCTGACCTGCACGGCCATGCCTTCGCGGCCGAGCCGGACATATTCGGGACGGATGCCGAGCTCGACGGCGCCGCTGCCTGCCTTTGGCGCGCCCGGCAGTTCGATGCGCTGCGAGCCGAGTGTCGCCGTCTTGCCGTCGATTGCCACCGGCATGACGTTCATGCCCGGCGAGCCGATAAAATAACCGACAAAGGTATGGCGTGGCCGTTCGAACAATTCGGCCGGTGTGCCGATCTGCACGATGCCGCCATCATACATGACCACGACCTGCTCGGCGAAGGTCAGCGCCTCGGTCTGGTCGTGGGTCACATAGACCATGGTGTAGCCAAAGCGGCGGTGCAACTGCTTCAGCTGCGAGCGCAGCACCCACTTCATGTGCGGATCGATGACGGTCAGCGGCTCGTCGAACAGGATGGCGTTGACGTCGGAGCGCACCAGCCCGCGGCCGAGCGAGATCTTCTGCTTCTGGTCGGCGGTCAGGCCCCTCGCCTTCTTCTTCGCCCAGGACGCCAGATCGATCATCTCCAACGTCTCGCGAACCTTGCGGTCGACATCGGCTTCCGGCACGCCGCGGTTGCGCAGCGGGAAGGCCAGATTATCGTAGACGGTCATGGTGTCGTAAATGACCGGGAACTGGAACACCTGCGCGATGTTGCGCTCCTGCGTCGACAAATTGGTCACGTCCTTGCCGTTGAACAGCAACTGGCCATGCGAGGGGTGCAACAATCCCGAAATGATGTTGAGCAGCGTGGTCTTGCCGCAACCGGAGGGCCCGAGCAGCGCATAGGCGCCGCCGTCCTCGAAGACATGATGCACTTCCCGCAGCGCGAAATCGGCATCCTTCTGCGGGTTAGGCAGGTAGGAATGTCGGACATGGTTGACGTCGATGCGTGCCATCTCTTTGCCCTCAAGCCGCCAGCTTCGGCGCAGTCACGGCGCTGCCGTGCTCGTCGAAAACCATGATGTGGCGCGGATCGATGAACACCTCGACCACCTCGTCTGGCTCGAAATGCCTGATACCATGGGTCAGCATGACCCAGCGCGCATCGGCAAAATCGAGATGGATGAAGCTCTCCGATCCGGTGATCTCGGTGATCGTCACCTTGGCACGCACCGGCACCGCCGCCGCATTGGGCCGCTCGAGCGACAGGTGGTGCGGCTGAAAACCGATCGTATAGATGGCGTCGGCAATGCCGGAGAGTTCGGCCGGCACCGGCAGGTTCACGCCGCCCTCGAGCAGGAAATCCCGACCCTTCTTGGCGAGCACGATGGTGTTGAGCGGCGGATCGGAAAACGTCCTGGCTGTCACCAGATCTACCGGCTTGCGGAACACCTCGATGGTCGGTCCGAACTGGGTGATCCGCCCTTCAGAAAGCGTCGCCGTGTTGCCGCCGAGCAGCAGCGCTTCGTGCGGCTCGGTCGTGGCATAGACGAAGATTGTGCCGGCGGCGGCGAATATCCTGGGCAATTCGGCGCGCAGTTCCTCGCGCAATTTGTAGTCGAGATTGGCGAGCGGTTCATCGAGCAGGACCAGGCTTGCGTTCTTGACGATGGCGCGCGCCAGCGCGGTGCGCTGCTGCTGGCCGCCCGACAGGCTGAGCGGCGTGCGGTCGAGATAGGGTGTCAGCTTGAGAAGAGCGGCGGCTTCACGCACCTGGCTGTCGATCCTGGCCTGCTCGATGCCGGCCACCCGCAGCGGCGAAGCGATGTTCTCATAGACGGTCATCGCCGGATAGTTGATGAACTGCTGGTAGACCATAGCGATCTTGCGCTTCTGCACCGGCACGCCGGTGACATTCTGGCCGTCGAACCAGATCGAACCGGAGGTTGGCACGTCCAGGCCGGCCATCAGCCGCATCAGGCTTGTCTTGCCGGAAAGCGTAGGTCCGAGCAGGACGTTGAGCGAGCCGTGCTGGAGCGTCAGCGACACGTCGCTTATATGCTCGACCGCGCCGACCGCCTTGGTGACGTTTCTCAGTTCCAGCATGACGCCTCCTCCCAGGCCTTCCGCATCAGCTCAAACCCCTCTTCATTCGGCAGCCGCGACATGGCGCCGGCTTATGCCGCGCATGAATTCATCGAGCGCCGCCACCTGCTCGCGGCTGAGATGCAGACCGCGCTTGGTCCGGCGCCACAATACATCTTCTGATGTGACGGCCCATTCGTTTTGAACGAGATAGCGCACCTCGGCCTCGTAGAGATCGGCGCCGAAGTTGCGGCCGAGATCGACGTTCGATTTGGCCAGCCCCAACAGCATCCTCGCGCGGGTTCCATAGAGCCGGGTCAACCGGCGAGCCAGGCGCGCGTCGAGGAATGGATAAGCGGTTTTCAATTTCGCCACTTCGGCATCGAAACCGGTGGCCGGGAAATCGCCGCCCGGCAGTGGCGCGTTTGCCGTCCACGGCTTGCCGCGCTTGCCGAGAAAACCCTCGATCTTTTCCAGCATCGATTCCGACAGCCGGCGATAGGTGGTGATCTTGCCGCCGAAGGCGTTGACGATCGGGGCGGCGCCCTCGCCGCCATCGGCCTTGAGCACATAGTCGCGCGTCGCTTCCTGCGCCTTGGAGGCGCCGTCATCATAGAGCGGACGGACGGCCGAATAGGTCCAGACGATGTCCGAGCGCTTGACGGGTTGGGCGAAATATTCGCTTGCCGCGGCGCAGAGATAATCGATCTCGGTGTCGCTGATCTTCACGTCATGCGGATCGCCGGGATAATCCTGGTCGGTGGTGCCGATCAGGGTGAACTCTTCCTCATAGGGAATGGCGAAGATGATGCGGCCATCCTTGTTCTGGAAGAAATACGCGCGTGGATCGTCGAACTTCCTGGCGATGACAATGTGGCTGCCCTGCACGAGACGAACATTGTGCACATCGTTGAGCCCGACGACGCCGGACAGCACATGATCGACCCAGGGGCCGGCGGCATTGACCAGCAGTCGCGCCTTGATCTCCTCGGTCTCGCCGGTCTGCAGATCCTCGATCTGGATTGCCCACAGGCCGTTTTCGCGGCGCGCGCCGGTCACTTTCGTGCGGGTGCGGACCGTTGCGCCGCGGTCGGCGGCGTCACGTGCGTTCAGCGCCACCAGCCGCGCATCATTGACCCAGCCATCCGAATACTCGAAGGCCTTTTTGAACAGTGGCTTCAAAGGCTTGCCGGCCGGATCCCTGGCCATGTCCAGCGTCCGGGTCGCGGGCAGCAATTTGCGCCCGCCAATGTGGTCGTAGAGGAAGAGACCGAGCCTGATCAGCCAGGCCGGGCGCAGGCCCTTGGCATAGGGCAGCACGAAGCGCATTGGCCAGATGATGTGCGGCGCGTTCTTCCACAAAACCTCGCGCTCCATCAGCGCCTCGCGCACCAGGCGGAATTCGTAGAATTCGAGGTAGCGCAGGCCGCCATGGATCAATTTGGTCGAACCCGAGGAGGTTCCGCTGGCGAGGTCGTTCATCTCGGCGAGAAACACGGAAAAGCCACGACCGACGGCATCACGGGCAATGCCGCAGCCATTGATGCCGCCACCTATGACGAAAATGTCACGGATCGGAGATGCGTCCACAATTCCTCCAACGATTTCGCATTGCACCATTTTTGGGCTTTTACGAAACCGTGTCGGAATTATTTCGAAATGATAACGAATGTCAAACGAAATATCACGAGCGCGTGATATCGGGTGAAAACCGCCTAGGCGAGCGACGTCTCGATCAGCTGAACCTCGGCCTCCTGGCAGATCTTGCGCACCGACGGGATGTCGCAACGATCGGTGATGAAGGTGTTGACCTGCGACAGATGGCCGATGCGCACCGGTGCGGTTCGCTCGAATTTGGTCTGGTCGGAAACTAGGATGACATGCCTTGCATTGGCGATGATCGCCTGCGCCACCTTGACCTCGCGAAAATCGAAATCGAGCAAGGCGCCGTCATGGTCGATGGCGGATGCACCGATCACCGCGTAGTCGACCTTGAACTGCCTGATGAAGTCGACCGCCGCTTCGCCGACCACACCGCCATCAGAACCGCGCACAACCCCGCCGGCGATCACCACCTCGATCGAGGGATATATCCGCATCCTATTGGCAACATTGATGTTATTGGTGATGACCATGAGACCGTTGTGATCGAGCAACGCCTTGCTGACCGACTCTGTCGTGGTGCCGATGTTGATGAACAGCGAGGCATTGTCGGGAATCAGTCTGGCGGCCGCACGGCCGATCGCCTCCTTTTCGTCGGCGGCGATCTTGCGTCTCGCCTCATACTCCATGTTCTCGATGCCGGAGGGATACAGCGCGCCACCATGGATGCGCGAGAGCAGCCGCTGGTCGCACAAATCGTTGAGGTCCTTGCGTATGGTCTGCGGCGTCACATTGAAGTGGGCGGCCAGATCATCGACCAGCACGCGGCCATGATCCTTGGCCATCTGGATAATCTCGGCATGGCGCGGCGACAGATACATAGGCAACCTCCCGTTTTCGTTTTTCTTGTCTATAGTCGAAAACGAAACCGATGAAAAGGCATAAGCCGGCTAACGAAATCAGCGATCCAAGCCACGTGCGATATCAGTAATCACCACAAAAGCCATATCGACATCGGCGGCGGTCGCCTCGAACTGGCCGACCTGGAAACGGATTGCTATCAGTCCATCGACTTTCGTCTGCGTCAGGTAGATGCGGCCATCGTCGTTGATCGCATTGACCAGGCGCAGATTGTGCTCGTCCGCATCGGTTGCGGTCTTGTGTCGGAACGAGAACAACGACAGCATCGGTTCGCTGACGATCTCGAAATCCGGCTCCCTTGCCAGCCGCGCCGCCAACCCTTCGCTCCACGCGACATGATTGCGGATCATCATGCGCAGGTTTTCCAGACCATGGGCGCGCAGCAGGAACCACAATTTCAGGGCGCGGAAGCGCCTGCCGAGCGGCACCGACCATTCCGAATAGTTGATGATGCCGTCATGACCGTGCGTCTTCAGATAATCCGGCTTGATGGCCAGCGTCTTCACATGGCTTTCGGGGTCGCGCAGGAACTGGATCGAGCAGTCGAACTGGGCGCCCAGCCATTTGTGCGGGTTGAAGACGATCGAATCGGCGCCTTCGACGCCTGTCCAGAAATGCCGATACTCCGGACAGATCATCGCCGACCCCGCCCATGCGGCATCGACGTGGAGATAGAGCCCATGCCGCCGCGCCACCTCTGCCACCGCGGCGATGTCGTCGGTGCCGCCGGTGCTGGTGCCACCGACGCAAGCGATGATGCCGGCCGGCAGCATGCCCGCTTCCCGGTCGGCGATGATTGCCGCCTCGAGCGCTGCGGTGTCCATGGCGCGAAAGCGGCCGCCGACCGGAATGCGCACGAGATTGTCCTCGCCGATGCCTGACACCCAGATCGCCCGGTCGATCGATGTGTGCACCTGATCGGAGGAATAGATGCGCAGCCGCGCCTGCCCTGCCAGGCCTTGTTTGTTGCCTTGCCACTCGAGTGCCCGCTCGCGCATGGTGAGCACCGCGGCCAGTGTCGCCGACGAAGCCGAATCCTGGATCACCCCGGAAAACCCTTCGGGCAGACCGAGCGCCTGGCGCATCCAGTCGACGGTGCGCGTTTCGAGTTCGGTCGCTGCCGGTGACGTTTGCCAGAGCATGCATTGCGCGGCCATCGCCGAAACCAGATATTCCGCCACCACCGAGACCGGCGCCGCATTGGCCGGGAAATAGGCGAAGAAACGCGGATGCTGCCAATGTGTCATTCCAGGCAGAATCTTCTCTTCGAAGTCGGCGAAGATCCGGTCCATCGGTTCGGCGTCTTCGGGCGGCGACGCCTCTATGCCTCGGAAAATGTCGCCAGGCTCGACCAGCGGCCGCACCGGCCGCTCGCGCAGCGTATTGCGGTAGTCGGCGCCCCAGTCGGCGGCGCGCCGCGACCATTGCCGGAAATCATCGTTGTTCATCCTGTCCTCCCGACATGATCCATCGCTACCATCCATCGCGGCTGGTCTCTTTATTAATTAACGCGTGAAATATATGCAACCAGCAACGGATGCCGCACGCCTCAGCCGGGGAAATCCGGCAGGCTGGCAAAGGCCGTCTTCAGCGCATTCGACCAGCCGTCGGAGATCGTGCGGTAGTACTGGTCATCCTGGCCGATCCGCTTCTTCAATCCGACCTTGAAGGCGTCCTTCTCCAGGAAGAGCAGGTCGAGCGGCAAGCCGACGGACAGGTTCGACTTCAACGTCGAATCGAACGACACCAAAAGCAGCTTCACCGTCTCGGCCAGGCTCATCGTCCTTTCGTAGGCGCGGATGATGATCGGCTTGCCGTATTTGGTCTCGCCGATCTGGAAAAACGGCGTGTCATCGGTCGATTCGATGAAATTGCCTTCGGGATAGATCATGAACAGGCGCGGCTCGCTGCCCTTGATCTGACCGCCGAGGATGAAGGACGCATTGAAATAGGAATCCGCCTTTTCGCCAGCGGGTGACGAATTGGCGATGACCTCCTTGACCGTGTCGCCAACAATGCGGACCGTTTGGTACATCGACGGCGTTTCGAGCACCGTAGAATGCCTTTCGGAGATCGCCTTGGTGCGCTCGTCGAGCAGGCTGACCACGGCCTGCGTCGTCGCCAGATTGCCCGCCGACATCAAAACGATGACACGCTCGCCCGGCTCTTCCCAGACATGCATCTTGCGAAAGGTGGAGATGGAATCCATGCCTGCATTGGTGCGCGTGTCCGACATGAACACGAGCCCGCGGTCGATCTTCAGGCCAACGCAATAGGTCATGGAATCTCTTCTAGAGCAATTCCAGGAAAAGTGTGAAGCGGTTTTCCGTGCGGAATTGCGTTAAAACAAGGGGATAGAGCGGTTCGGCGTTCCTTGAAACGATGAATCGCTCGGCAGCAATCGTGCGGAGGATTACTGCTCCACCGTGACGGTGACCGCAAGCCGTTCTTCCGCCTGTCCCAGCCGAATTCCCGACACCGGCGTGGCGTCGCGGTAATCGCGGCCCGTTGCCACCTTTACATAACGCTCGTCGGGTGAAATGCCATTGGCGGCATCAAAGGCAACCCAGCCGAGACCCGAGACATGCGCTTCGGCCCAGGCATGGCTGGCCGCCTGCTCGACCGTGGCATCCAGCATCAGATAGCCGCTGACATAGCGAGCTGGAAAGCCCATGGCGCGGGCGGCGGCGGCAAAGATATGGGTATGATCCTGGCAGACCCCGGTCTTGAGCGCCAAGGCTTCCTCCGCCGGCGTCGTCGCGTTGGTGGTGCCGGGCGTGTAGGCGACGCGTTCGCCGATGATGGCCATCAGCCGGTGCAGCCTTTCAATGTCGCTGCCCTTGCCGACCGACGCGGCGAGATCGCGAACACCGCTGCCGATCGTCGTCAATGGTGTCTCATGGCTGTACAGCCAGAGCGGCGTAAAGCCCTGGTGTGGTCCCGAGACACCCGCGGTGTCGCGCGTCACCACTTCGCCTGATGCTTCCACAGTGATGAAGTCGCGCTCGCCCTCGACGCTCAACAGCCTTGTGTCGTTGCCGAAATGGTCGACGAAGCGGACCTCTTCGCGCGCGCCTTCGATCGCCAGAGCCCAGGACAGAACAGTCTGCGTCGATCCGCTGACCGGAAGCAACCGCAGCCGCTGCAACAGATAGTGCACCGGCGCATCGTAGCGGTATTCGGTCCGATGGGTGATCTTCAGCCGCATGCTTCTATTCCGTTTGTGAGCACGATCTCCGGACAAACGGTTTCCATTTGTCTGAGAAAACCGGCTCCACCTTTCGGGACCATGCTCAATTGAACCGATAATCTTGTGCGATCTCTTCGCCCAGCTTGGTGTTGTCGCGAATGAAATTGGCCAGGAATTCATGCAGGCCGGCGTCGAATATGCCCTTGATCGACCCGGCTCTCAGCATTGTCTGCGTCTTCTCGGCCGTTGCGTGGCAGGCATGGCGTTCGCCGTAATCGTCGCCGAGGAATTTCAGATGCTCCGACAGGAAGCGATAGCAGAACATCAGCGAGCGCGGCATACGAACGTTGAGGATCAGATAATCGGCAATGTTGGTCGGCTTGTAATCGGCATCGTAGACCCAGCGATAGGAGCGATGCGCCGAGACCGAACGCAGGATCGATTCCCACTGATAATTGTCGAGCGTCGAGCCGACCCAGGAGATCGACGGCAGCAGCACATAATATTTCACGTCGAGGATGCGCGCCGTGTTGTCCGCGCGCTCGACATAAGTGCCGAGCTGCGAGAAGTCGAAGATCTCGTTGCGCAGCATGGTGCCGTAGAATGAGCCGCGGATCAGCGCCGTCTCGCGCTTGATGGCGTCGAGCACGCTGGGCAGGTCGCGCTCGTCGATCGGCCTGGCCAGCATCCGCTTCAGCGACATCCAGGCTTCGTTGATGCTTTCCCAGGTTTCGCGCGTCAGCGCGGTACGCACCATGCGGGCATTGTTGCGGGCCGTCTCGATCGACGCCATCGTGCTCGACGGGTTCGACGTGTCGCGCAACAGGAAGTCGGCGACATTGGCGGCGGTATAGTCAGAATATTTCTGGCTGAAGGTGACGTCGGAACCGGCGCTGAGCAGCACCGAACTCCACTCTTCCGAGGCGCTCTGCGTGCGGGTCAGCGCCATGCGCAGGCCGGCATCGACCAAGCGCGCCATGTTTTCCGCCCGCTCGATATAGCGGTTCATCCAATAGAGCCCGTTGGCGGTGCGGCCTAAAAGCATTGAATTGGCCCCTCGGGCTAGTGAGTAGGGAATAGGCAGTAGGGAATAGTAAGAGTTTGAATCTCAATGGAATATGGCATTTCCCTGTCCTCTGCTTCCACTACTGCCTACTGCCTGCTGCCTGCTGCCTGCTGCCTACTGCCTAATTCCTTACTCACTCACTTCAATCATCCAGCACCCACGTATCCTTCGTCCCGCCGCCCTGCGAGGAATTGACCACCAGCGAGCCTTCCTTCAGCGCGACGCGGGTCAGCCCGCCGGGCACGATCTGGATGCGGTCGGAGACCAGCACATAAGGCCTGAGATCGACATGGCGCGGCGCCAACCCCTTTTCCGTCAGGATCGGGCATGTCGACAGCGCGAGCGTCGGCTGGGCGATGTAATTCGAAGGTTTTGCCTGGAGTTTCTTGGCAAACGTCTCGCATTCCTTCTTGGTTGCTGCCGGCCCAACCAGCATGCCGTAGCCGCCGGAACCGTGCACTTCCTTGATCACCAGTTCGTCGATGTGTTCGAGCACGTATTTCAGACTGTCGGGCTCCGAGCAGCGCCAGGTTGGGATGTTGCCCAGGATCGCCTTGCGGCCGGTGTAGAATTCGATGATCTCGGGCATGTAGGAATAGATCGCCTTGTCGTCGGCGATGCCGGTGCCCGGCGCGTTGGCGATGGTGATGTTGCCGGCCCGATAGACATCCATGATGCCGGGTATGCCAAGTGCGGAGTCCGGCCGGAAGGTCAGCGGGTCGAGGAAGGAATCATCGACGCGGCGGTAAAGCACATCGATCTGCTTGTAGCCTTCGGTCGTGCGCATCGCGACATGCCCGTCGACGACCCGCAGATCCTGGCCTTCGACCAGTTGCACGCCCATCTGGTCGGCGAGGAAGGCGTGTTCGAAATAGGCGGAGTTGAAACTGCCGGGCGTCAGCACCGCAATGGTCGGCGCACCCTTTGTGCTTTGCGGCCGCACCGCCGCCAGCGACTGGCGCAGAAGCTGAGGGTAGTTTTCCACCGGCCGCACCTTGATCTTCTGGAACAGCTCGGGGAACAGCTGCATCATCGTCTCGCGGTTCTCCAGCATGTAGGAGACGCCCGACGGCGTGCGCGCATTGTCCTCCAGCACGTAGAATTCGTCCTCCGAGATGCGGACGATGTCGACGCCGATGATGTGGGTATAGACGCCGGCCGGCGGCCTGACCCCGATCATCTCCGGCAGGAAGGCCTCGTTCCTGGCGATCAATTCCCTGGGGACGCGCCCTGCGCGCAGGATTTCCTGGCGATGGTAGATGTCGTCGAGGAAGGCGTTCAGCGCCTGCACGCGCTGCTCTATGCCCTGCGTGAGGCGCCGCCATTCATTGCCTGAAATGATGCGGGGAACGATGTCGAACGGGATCAGCCGCTCGGAGGCTTCCTGCTCGCCATAGACGGCGAAGGTGATACCGGTCTTGCGGAAGACGCGTTCGGCGTCCTGCATCTTCTCGGTCAACCTGGCTGGGTCCTGCTCCTTCAGCCAGCGATCATAAGCCGAATACGGTCTTCTCAATCCGGAGACTTCCGGAAGCATTTCATCGAACGCTGCCAATCGCATACTCCCCTGTGACGCCATTTCACTGGCGTCGCCGGAGAAAATCAAGCGCAATCGGTGATTTGGGAGATACGGGCGATCAGTATGTTGCGCCTGCCTAAAATTGAGGCAGTCGAAATATGACCCTGGTCAGCCTTTGCCTCGTGCCCGGGCAAATGCGTTTGCCAGCTAGAAAGCGCGGAACGTGACGACGGTGAACGTGTCCTTGATGCCGGGGAGAATCTGCACCTTCTCATTGACGAAATGGCCGACGTCTTCCTCATCGTCGACGTAGAATTTGGCGAGCAGATCGTAATTGCCGGCGGTGGAGTAGATTTCCGAGGCGATCTCGGCATCGGCAAGCGCGCTGNATTTGGCGAGCAGATCGTAATTGCCGGCGGTGGAGTAGATTTCCGAGGCGATCTCGGCATCGGCAAGCGCGCTGGCAACCTCATAGGATTTGCCGAGCTCGCATTTGATCTGCACGAAAAACGCCTTCATGGCTTCGTCCCGCTAAACGTCCAAGTCCAGCGGCCCTTCTGGCAGACTGGAGGCGGGCTTTCAAGCGCTGGAATCCGTACCCAGCCGGCCCAGGCCTGGGCTGCGACCTTCCGCAGCTGCTACACCAGCATGCAACCTGCCGCCGATCGCCAGCGATTATTCGCAATCGCTGAAACCGCGATGCGCTGCCAAGCGTATGTTATGATGCGTCTTCGGACAGCACCATTTTTGAGGGAAGATATTTCGCGGGATAACGGAGACAGGCCATGCGCCACGCCTTTTTCGCAATCGCAGTCGTTCCATTCCTCTTTGTATCGTCGGCATTGGCCGGCGATGCCGAGATCAAGGCGGGCCAGTCCGTCATCGACAGTCAGCTAGAGGCCCTCATTGCCGATGACGGCGCCACTGCCTACAGCTTCGCCGCCCCGAATGTGAAGCGGATCTTCCCGACCGTCGACGCCTTCATGAACATGGTGACCAACGGCTATCCGCCGGTGCGCAAGCCGCGGACCTATTCCTTCGGCAAGGTCGAGGAGACGGCTCCGGGTTCGATCGTCCAGCAGGTGCTGATCGTCGGCCCCAACGGCAAGGACTACGAGGCTGTCTACACGTTGCAGCAACAGCCCGACGGCACGTTCCAGATCACCGGTTGCAGCCTGCGCGCCTCGAATTCGCTCAGCACTTGAGGCCTCACAGCAACGGGATATCGCCCCTTGCCCAGCCCTCGGTGATTTCCGCGCCGCGCGCCTCGAAGGCGCCGGCCTCGATCGCAGCGCGGATATCCTGCATCAGCTTTTGATAGTAGGAAAGGTTGTTCCAGGTCAAAAGCATGGCGCCAAGTGCCTCCTGTGAGCGCACCAGATGATGCAGATAGGCGCGTGAGTAGTCCCGGGCGGCAGGGCAGTCGCTTTCCTCGTCGAGCGGCCGCGGATCGTCGGCATGGCGGGCGTTGCGCAGATTGACCTTGCCGCGCCTTGTATAGGCAAGGCCGTGGCGGCCGGCCCGCGTCGGCATTACGCAGTCGAACATGTCGATGCCGCGCGCCACCGATTTCAGGATATCGTCAGGCGTGCCGACGCCCATCAGATAGCGCGGCTTGTCCGCTGGCAATTCCGGACAGGTGATGTCGAGCATTTCGAGCATCACCGCTTGCGGCTCGCCGACGGCCAGGCCGCCAACCGCGTAGCCCTTCAGCTCCATCGCGCTCAGCGCCTGCGCCGAACGCACCCTGAGCGCTGCGTTGTCGCCGCCTTGCACGATGCCGAACATCGCCTTGCCCGGCTGATCGCCGAACGCCGTCTTGCAGCGCTCGGCCCAACGCAGCGACAGCTCCATGGCGCGCTCGATCTCCTTCATCTCGGCCGGCAGCGCCGTGCATTCGTCGAGCTGCATCTGGATGTCGGAATCAAGCAGTCCCTGGATCTCGATCGACCGCTCCGGCGACATCTCGTAGGCAGCGCCATCGATATGCGAACGGAAGGTGACGCCCTTTTCGGTCAGCTTTCTCAGCTTCGACAGCGACATCACCTGGAAACCACCGCTGTCGGTCAGAATCGGATGCGGCCAGCGGGCGAACTCGTGCAGGCCACCGAGCCGCGCGACGCGCTCGGCGCCGGGCCGCAGCATCAGATGATAGGTGTTGCCCAGGATGATGTCGGCGCCGACACCGCGCACCTGGTCCATATACATCGCCTTGACGGTGCCGCCGGTGCCGACCGGCATGAAGGCCGGCGTGCGGATTTCGCCGCGCGGCATGTCGATCACGCCGCGTCGCGCCTTGCCGTCGGTTGCCAGAACCTTGAAGCTGAACGGCTTAGCCATTGAATTCCTTGTCGTGGACCGGGGCGTCCGGCGCCTGATTGTCAAGCGACTGGCGGTAGTGGATGCCGCGCATGGTGGAATCGCGGTGCTGGCGAATGCCCGCGCGCAGTTTTTTCACTTCCGCGACCAGCGCATCACGGTCAAAGGCTTGCAGATCATCGTCCATCGCTCGTCTCCGCTCGGAAAAGCAGGCTTGCGTCGCCATAGGAATAGAATCTGTAGCGGCTCTCGATGGCATGCGCATAGGCCGCGCGCATCGTGCCGAGGCCGCTGAAGGCCGAGACCAGCATGAACAGCGTCGAGCGCGGCAGATGGAAATTGGTCATCAGCACGTCGGCGGTGCGAAAACGGTAGCCGGGCGTGATGAAGATATCGGTCGGACCGGACCACGCAGCCAGAGTACCGTCCTCACGCGCCGCACTCTCCAGCAGACGCAGCGAGGTCGTGCCGACAGCGACGATGCGCCCGCCCCTTGCTCTTGCGGCATTCAGGGCGTCCGCAGTGGCTTCGCTGACCGAACCGGTCTCGGCATGCATCTTGTGGTCGGCGGTATCGTCCGCCTTCACCGGCAGGAACGTGCCTGCGCCGACATGCAAGGTGACGAAGCGGCGTTCGATGCCCTTGCTGTCAAGCGCTGCAAAAAGCTCCGGCGTGAAATGCAGGCCCGCTGTCGGAGCCGCAACGGCGCCTTCCTCGCTTGCATAGATGGTCTGGTAGTCGGCCCGGTCGCGTTCGTCGTCGTCGCGTTTCGAGGCGATGTAGGGCGGCAGCGGAATGTGGCCGACCGCGTGCAGCGCCTCGTCGAGGAACGGCCCCGACAGATCGAAGTCAAGCAGCGCTTCGCCGCCCTCGCCTTTCTCGATCACCGTGGCGTCGAGCTGACCGAGGAAACAGGAATTGCCGTCATGGCCGAAATGGATACGGTCGCCGGCTGCGATGCGCTTGCCCGGCCGCATGAAGGCCAGCCAGCGGTCCGGCGCCATGCGCATATGCAGCGTGGCTTCGACCTGCGCCGTCGCCTCACCCCGCCGCCGGATGCCTTTGAGCTGCGCTGGAATGACCTTGGTGTCGTTGAACACCAGCACGTCGCCGGCCCTGAGCAACGATGGCAGGTTGCCAACCGTCCGGTCGTCGAGCGCCTCGCCCGGCTTGACCACCAGCATCTTGGCGCTGTCGCGCGGCTCCGCCGGGCGAAGCGCGATGCGCTCCTCCGGCAAATCGAAGTCAAAGAGATCGACGCGCATCAGTAGAGCCGGACGAGCAGCGCTCCGACCAGCAGCAGCACCGCGCCGGCGATGCGACCGAGCGAGATTTCACGCACCGCGACGCCGAGGAAGCCGATGCGGTCGATGAGCATGCCGGCCAGCAACTGGCCGGCGACCAGAAACGCCATCAGCGCGGCCGCACCCATGCGTGGCGTGAGAATCGTCGACAGCGTGACATAGAAACCGCCCAGCATGCCGCCGGCCACGAACAGCCAGGGCGCCGGCGCCTTCCAGTCGAGCGAGATGCCCTGCAGCTTCACCACCGTGACGGAAATAATGCCGAGCACGATCGCGCCCGACAGGAACGAAAACGCAGCCGCCGCGACCGGGAGGCCCAGGCCGCGCGCCAGTTGCGAATTGATCGGCGCCTGAATGGCAATGAAGGCGCCGGACAGGATGCCGAGAAGCGACCAGACGACGCCCATCATTGTCGTTTGCCCTTACTTGACGTCGGCCGCGACCTTCAGCGAGACGATCTTGTCGGGATCCTGCACCGGCTCGCCGCGCTTGATCTTGTCGACATTGTCCATGCCTTCGATGACCTGGCCCCAGACCGTGTACTGACGATTGAGGAAGGCGGCATCGTCGAAGCAGATGAAGAACTGCGAATTGGCCGAGTTCGGGTTCTGCGAACGGGCCATCGAGCAGGTGCCGCGAGCATGGTTGGCGTTGGAGAATTCAGCCTTCAAATCCGGCTTTTCAGAGCCGCCCATGCCCGCGCGGGACGGCGCGAAGGAATGCTTGCTGGAATTGCCGAACTTGACGTCGCCGGTCTGCGCCATGAAACCCTCGATAACGCGGTGGAAGACCACGCCGTCATAGGCGCCTTCCCTGGCCAGTTCCTTGATGCGGGCGACATGGCCCGGCGCCAGGTCGGGGAAAAGTTCGATGACCACATTGCCCTTGGTCGTTTCCATGATGAGCGCGTTCTCGCGGTCCTTGATTTCGGCCATGTCAGATATCCTTTTTCAGAAAAACAGAGTTATTCGACAATTTACTTGTCGGCGGCGATGCGCACCTTGATCATCCGGTCGGGATCGGTGACCGTGCCGTTGTCCGCCTGGTCGCCCTTCTTGATGTGATCCACCAGTTCCATGCCGCTGACGACATTGCCGACGATCGTGTACTGGCCATCGAGGGGCGGTGCCGGAGCGAACATGATGAAGAACTGCGAATTGGCCGAATTGGGGTCCTGCGAGCGGGCCATACCGACCACGCCGCGCTTATAATGTTCGGTCTGTGAGAATTCGGCGGGCAGGTCGGGCAGGTCGGAACCGCCGGTGCCAACGGCCTCGGCGCTGAAACCCTTTTTCATATTGCCGAACTTGACGTCGCCGGTCTGCGCCATGAAGCCGTCGATGACGCGGTGGAAGGCGACGTTGTCATAGGCGCCTTGGCGCACCAGCTTCTTGATCTGCTCGACATGCTTTGGCGCCAGATCGGGCCTCAGCGCAATGGTGACGTCGCCGTCCTTCAGCGTGATGATCATTGTGTTTTCCGGGTCGGCGGCGAAAGCCGAGACCGACGCAGCCACAAGACCGGCGAGCACGACAAGGAACGAGGCTAGCTTTTTCAGCTGCATGGTTTTCTCCGAAAACTTACTTCTTGAACTTGGCTGTGAGCGCGCCGGCAACCGCCGCCGGCACGAAGGGGCGAATGTCGCCGCCCATCGAGGCAATCTGGCGGACAAGTGTGGCGGTAATGGTGCGTACCGAAGGACTGGCGGGCAGAAAAACCGTCTGCAGTTCAGGCGCCATGGTCTCGTTCATGCCGGCCATCTGCATCTCATAGTCGAGGTCGGTGCCGTCGCGCAGGCCGCGGATCATGATCGAGGCGCCGTGCTTCCTGGCGGCGTCGATGACCAGCCCGTCGAAGGCGACGACCTTGATGCGGGCACCATCGCTGCCGAATTCCGTCTTCGTCGCCGTCTCGATCAGCTTCACCCGCTCCTCGAAGGAAAACAGCGGCTGCTTGCCCGGATGGATGCCGATCGCCGCATAAACGATATCGGCCACGGCCAGCGAGGCCTTCAGCACATCGAGATGGCCGTTGGTCAGCGGGTCGAAGGAGCCGGCATAGAGGGCGATGCGTTCAGTCATGGCTGGTGCTTCTAATGCATGATCCCAAAAAGTGGAAACCGGTTTTTGCGGACAAACGGTTTTTCGTTTGTCCTAGAGATCATGCTCAAATGAAAGCTAGAGCCTGTTCCATCTTCCGTCCATCAAGATGGAACAGGCTCTAGCGAGCCTCTCTCGCAAAGGCAAATCCGATCGGCGCGCCGGCCATGAACCTTTTCCGGCACATGAACGACAGATGAACACGCTGATCACGAAGCCTTCACGCAGCGTTCACTAGGTTGCACCTTAATAAGATGAAACCAAAATCCCATCTATCCGTTGTTAGGCGCAGGAGAACACGCACATGCTGATCTACATGCTCGCCACCGCAATGACCGTCGCCATGCTGATCGCCACCGTCTTTGGGCTGCATCACGAGGCACAACGCATCCGCGTCAAGGCAAACACCAAGCGCTTCGAAGGCTTCGGCCTGCGCAAGCCATATCGTCACTACTGATAAAGCCTGATTTGCTGCTGCGCCGGCCAACTGGCCGGCGTTGCCATGTCAAAACCTGGGTGCCGGACTTAGTCCGTACCCTCCGGACCGGCGTCAGGCGCCGGAGCGGCATCGGGACCGCCCTCGACCGTCTCGTCGCTTTCTTCGTCCGCTTGCGGTTCCGATATCCGCTCGACCGAAACCACCTTTTCACCTTCAGCCGTGTTGAAGATGGTCACGCCCTTGGTGGCGCGGCTGGCGAAACGGATGCCGTTGACCGGCACCCGGATGACGGTGCCGCCGTCCGACACCAGCATGATCTGGTCGTCATTGCCGACCGGGAACGTCGCCACCAGCCTGCCAATCTCGGCTGCCTTCGACACGTCGGTGGCGCGGATGCCTTTGCCGCCGCGTCCAGTCAGCCGGAAATCATAAGACGACGAACGCTTGCCGTAGCCGAACTCGGTCACCGTCAGCACGTATTGTTCGTGCGCCTTGAGCTCTTCGTATCGGCTTTCGGAAAGCTCCGTCTCCTCGCCGATCTCCTCATTGGTCAGCGCGATCTCTTCCTCTTCGCCGGCCGTTTCTGTGGCAAGACGCCGCTCCGCCGCCGCGCGCTTCAGGTAAGCGGCGCGTTCCGCCGGCGAAGCATCGACATGCTCTATCACCGACATCGAGATGATGCGGTCGGTCTCGGCCATGGTTATGCCACGCACGCCGACCGAATTGCGGCTCTGGAAGACGCGCACGTCGCCGACGGAGAAGCGTATGCACTGGCCGGAACTGGCGGTCAGCAGCACGTCGTCCTTGTCGGTGCAGGTCTCGACGCCGAGGATCTCGTCGCCTGCTTCCTCCAGCTTCATGGCGATCTTGCCATTGCGGTTGACCTGGACGAAGTCGGATAGATCGTTGCGGCGCACGGTGCCACGTGTGGTGGCGAACATCACGTAGAGTTCGCTCCAGCTGGCCTCGTCCTCGGGCAGCGGCATGATGGTGGTGATGCGCTCGCCCTGCTCCAGCGGCAGCATGTTGATCAGCGCCTTGCCGCGTGATTGCGGATTGCCGATCGGCAGCCGCCAGACCTTTTCCTTATAGACGATGCCGCGCGAGGAAAAGAACAGCACCGGTGTATGGGTGTTGGCGACGAACAGCCGGGTGACGAAATCCTCTTCCTTGGTCGACATGCCGGAGCGGCCCTTGCCGCCGCGGCGCTGCGCCCGGTAGAGCGACAGCGGCACGCGCTTGATGTAGCCGGAATGGCTCACCGTCACGACCATGTCCTCGCGCTGGATCAGATCCTCGTCTTCCATGTCCGAACCGCCGTCGGTGAGTTCGGTGCGGCGCGGCGTGCCGAACTCGTCGCGCACGGCGGCAAGCTCGTCCTTGACGATCTTCTGGACACGCGCTCGGGACGACAAAATGTCCAGATAATCAATGATTTCAGCGCCGATCGTGTTCAACTCGTCGGCGATCTCGTCGCGGCCGAGCGCGGTCAGGCGCTGCAGGCGCAGTTCGAGGATGGCGCGCGCCTGTTCCTCTGACAGATTGTAGGTGCCGTCTTCATTGATCCGATGACGCGGGTCATCGATCAGGAGGATCAGAGATTCCACGTCGCCAGAGGGCCAGCGCCGCTCCATCAACTGCTCACGCGCTGTCTGCGGATCCGGAGCGGTGCGGATCAGTTTGATGATCTCGTCGATATTGGCGACGGCGATGGCGAGACCGACCAGCACATGGGCGCGGTCGCGCGCCTTGCGCAGCAGGAATTTTGTCCGCCTTGTGATCACCTCCTCGCGGAAGGCGACGAACGCCTTCAGCATATCGGTCAGGTTCATCACTTCCGGTTTGCCGCCATTCAGTGCCACCATATTGGCGCCGAAAGAGGTCTGCAGCGGCGTGAAGCGATAGAGCTGGTTGAGGATGACGTCGGCAACGGCGTCGCGCTTCAACTCGATGACGACGCGGTAGCCCTGGCGGTCGCTCTCGTCGCGGATATCGGAAATGCCCTCGATACGCTTGTCGCGCACCAGTTCAGCCATCTTCTCGATCATCGACGATTTGTTCACCTGGTAGGGAACTTCGGTGATGATGATCGACTCGCGGTCATTGCCGCGCTGTTCGATGTTGACCTTGCCGCGCATGACGATGGAGCCACGGCCGGTCGAATAGGCGTTGTAGATGCCCGAACGGCCAAGCACGATGCCGCCGGTCGGGAAATCCGGTCCCGGAATGATCTCCATCAACGCCGGCAGGTCGATCGCCGGATTGTCGATTAGGGCAATGGCGCCGTTGCAGATTTCGCTGAGATTGTGCGGCGGGATGTTGGTCGCCATGCCGACGGCGATGCCGCCCGAGCCGTTGACCAAAAGGTTGGGAAACCGTGCCGGCAGAACCTTCGGTTCGCTGCCCGACGCGTCATAAGTGTCCTGGAAATCGACGGTATCCTTGTCGATATCCTCCAGGAGCTCGTGCGCGACCTTGGTCAGGCGCGCTTCCGTGTAGCGCATCGCCGCAGGCGGATCGCCGTCGATCGAGCCGAAATTGCCCTGCCCGTCGATCAACGGAACGCGCAGCGACCAGTCCTGTGCCATGCGCACCAAGGCATCATAGATGGAGGCGTCGCCATGCGGATGGTATTTACCCATCACGTCGGCGACAGGACGCGCCGACTTCACATATTTGCGGTTCCAGTGGTAACCGCTCTCATGGGCGGCGAAGAGAATGCGGCGATGCACCGGCTTGAGGCCGTCGCGCACGTCCGGCAGCGCACGGCTGACGATGACGCTCATGGCGTAATCGAGATAGGAGCGCTGCATCTCCTCGACGATGGATATCGGCTCGATGCCGGTGGGGCCGCCGTCGGCGCCGCGCGGTGTCTTCTGGTCGGTCAAATCGGATCACAATCTAATCAGGAATCACTTGGTGCTTATATAGGAAGCAAGGCTGAAACTCCAACATTCCCAGCACTTTTCCAGTGTCATTTTTGGTGGTAATTTCAAATGGATACCACTGATTGCGACGATATGGCCAAGGCGGTTTCGCCGCCATCGACGCAAAAGCCTGCAATGGACGTTTTCCCCGAGCAAAAGCCACGAGCGCGATGGATTGGACCCTGTGGCTGCCCTTGCGAGCACCTGAGCCGATTCACGAGACGCGAAGGCCCATAGCGCCACGGCGGGCGCGATACTTACCGGGCGTTTCGCCCATGACACGACGAAACCGGCGGTTGAAGGTCGACAGGTCGTTGAAGCCGGCCCCGAAGGCGATCGCCGAGACCGCATCATCCGACATCTGCAGCCGCACCGCTGCCCTGTGCAGCCGCGTCTTGAGCAAGAACTGATAGGGCGTCATGCCCGCGACCTGCCGGAAGATGCGCAGGAAATGGTAAGGACTGGTCGCAGTCTCATCCGCAAGCGCTGAAAGCGAGACCGGCCCGTCGGCATCCAACTCTATCCGCCGCACCGCTTCGGCCACCCGTTTCTGATCGCGGCGGCTCGGCGCGCGCCTGACATGCGTGGCTCCGGTGGCAATCGTCGCGGCGGCACCGGCCATGCGCAGGGAAAGTTCCTCGAAGGCATCCATGTCAGCAGTCTCGCGCGCGGCTTCCGCCTCGGCCAGCAGTGGCGCCAGCACCGGCAAAGGCGGCAGGCGCGGCGTGGCGAAGGCCAGCTTCCTGGCGCCCGGCACGCCGGCCACGACCCGCTCCATGTAAGACGGTCCGAAATGAAACGACAGGCAACGGTCGCCGCCGCCATGCTCATGCCCGCATTCGTAGCATGTGCCGGGATTGCCGAGCAGGAGCGCGCCGGGCGCCAGCATCGCCGTGCCTTGTTGCGCACGGTAGCGGAACGTGCCGCTGGTGACGGCAGCCACGCAGAAATCCTGATGTGCTTCCTCGAACGGCCGGTCGCCGGCACCGGCCGTGCAGATGACATCCGTCACGTGCCAGCCAGGTCCGGAGGCGAGAATATGTGTGGTCGCTGTCATGGCCGAAATATAGCAATTTTTCCCAAGCCCAGAACCCCTTCACCGCCTACCCTTCCCGGTCTCCTGACAAGAAGAGGCCACAACCATGTTCGATCAATCCTCGTTTGCCGAAGCCCTGCATAGCCCCGGACCGATCGAAGGGCTTGCCGAAAAACTGAGCCTTTACGGCCGCTTCGTCGGCGCCTGGACTTTCAACGCCTCGCGCCATCTCGAGGACGGTACGGTGCTGACCGGGCGTGGCGAGGTGCATTTCGGCTGGGTGCTGGAAGGCCGGGCGATTCAGGACGTGTGGATCCTGCCCGCGCGGGACACTGGTTCCCAGCCTTCGCTCGGCAAATGGACTTTTTATGGCACGACGCTGCGCGTCTATGATCCCGGCGCGGATGCCTGGCACATCTTCTGGAGCGATCCGCGCAACCAGTATTACAGCCGCCAGCTCGGTCGCGCCGAGGGCGACACGATCATGCAAGTGGGCGCCGACGGCACCGGCAGTTCAGTACGCTGGAGCTTTTCACGCATCACCGAAAACTCCTTCCGATGGCTGGGCGAACGCTCGCAAGACAATGGCGCGACATGGCGGCTGGAAGTCGAGTTCCTGGCGCGCCGAGAGGTTTGATCGCCGAGGAATGCAGCAGCAGCCCAGAATAAAAGCGTCGCGATCCTTTGCGCCGGCATCAACCACTTTCCCGCTGACAGTTCCCACCGACCGGGCTTTGCTCTACCAATATTCTGTCCGGGCACGGCCCGGCGGGAGGGTCAGAGATGCCGAGTTTCGACAGCCTGTTCAACGCCTTCGTCACCATTCTCGTGACCATCGATCCGCCTGGCCTGGCGCCGCTGTTCCTGGCCGTAACGCGCGGCATGAACCGCGAGGAGCGCCAGCAGGTTTCCGTCCGTGCCTCGATCATCGGCTTCCTGGTGATGGCGTTGTTTGCAGTTGCCGGCGCATCGATCCTGTCGGTGTTCGGCATAACGTTGCCGGCCTTCCGCGTCGCCGGCGGTTTCCTGCTGTTCTTCATCGCCTTCGAGATGGTGTTCGAGCGCCGGCAGGACCGTAAGGAGAAGATCGGCGACGTCGCCATCACCAAGGACATGATCCACAACATCGCCGCCTTCCCGCTGGCGATCCCGCTGATCGCCGGCCCCGGCGCGATTTCGGCGACGGTGCTGCTTTCCGGTTCATTTCAGGGATTTGCCGCGCAGGCAGCCCTGGTCGGCATCATCTTCGTCTGCCTCGCCATCACCTATCTGGTGTTCGTGCTGTCGGAACGCATCGACCGCATCCTCGGCCAGACTGGTCGTTCGATCCTGACCCGGCTGCTTGGCGTCATCCTGGCGGCACTGGCGGTGCAATTCGTGGCCGACGGCATCAAGGCGCTGATGGCGGGGTAACGCGACGAGCTGCCGCCGAAGCCGGCCCTATTTCACCGTCGTGTCGATCACTTCGAAATCGTGGGTAATCGTCGCGGTCTTGGCCAGCATCGCAGACGCCGAGCAATATTTTTCGATCGAAAGGTCGATCGCGCGTTTCACCTTGTCGCTGGAGAGTGCCCTGCCCTTGACGACGAAATGCATATGGATGCGTGTAAAAACCCTGGGCTCGGTTTCGGCCCGGTCGGAGTCGAGTTCGACGACGCAGTCCTCGACCGCCTCGCGGCCTTTTTCGAGGATATGCACGACATCATAGGCCGAACAGCCACCGGTGCCGATCAGCACCAGCTCCATCGGGCTTGGACCCGGCGTCTTGCCTTCCGATCCGTGCGCTGTTCCGAGCACGACCTTGTGACCGCTGCCGGATTCCCCGACGAAGGTGCGCTCCTCGACCCACTTTACGCGTGCTTTCACCGAACTCGTCCTTTCACCGTATTTCCTTGATCGGCCCGGTCAGCCTCAATCACGATGCAAAACCCCGAAAGTCCATGAATGACTCTCGGGGCACTGTGTCTGACATAACTGTTGCGATCAGAACGGGATTTCGTCATCCAATTCGCGCGACGAACCGCCACCGCCGCCGCTCTTGGTACCGCCGCCGCCGCGATTGAAGCCTTCGCTCGGGCTGGACTGACCGAAATCGGAACCACGGCTGCTGCCGCCACCGGTATAGCCGCCGACCTGACCGCCCTCGCCCTGTCCGCGTGCGTCGAGCATCTGCAGCTCACCGCGGAATTTCTGCAGCACGACTTCCGTCGTGTACTTGTCGGCACCGGTCTGGTCCTGCCATTTGCGCGTCTGCAACTGGCCCTCGACATAGACCTTCATGCCCTTCTTCAGATACTGCTCCGCCACCTTGGCGATGCCCTCATTGAAGATGACGACGTTGTGCCACTCGGTTTTTTCCTTGCGTTCGCCGGAATTCTTGTCGCGCCAGCTTTCCGATGTGGCGATGCGGATGTTGACGACCGGTTCACCCGAATTCAGGCGACGGATTTCGGGATCCGCGCCGAGATTGCCGACCAGAATGACCTTGTTGACGCTACCCGCCATGATATTTCTCCGCGCTCATCCGAAACAAATTTTTGTCGCAGCACCTTACAGGCTGCAGGCGATCGCCGCTTGCCATGGCTGCCTTTACCCACAAGGTTTTTGTTCCCTTTTCGTTCTTATCCGCATCGCTGCTTATTGTCAAGGAATGGCAGCAATGCCGAAGCCGCTCATATGGGTTTGAAAAGACCGCTTGCCAAATCAATAAGTATTCACTTATGCTTTTGGCATGATCGAAGCAGAGATTTTCCGGGCACTGGCCGACCCGACGCGCCGCGCCGTCTTTGAGCGGCTGGCCGCCGGCGAGATGAGCGTGTCGGAATTGCGCACCGGGATGACGGTGTCGCAGCCCGCGGTGTCGCAGCATCTGGCGGTGCTGCGTGGGGCCGGGCTGGTGGTCGAGCGGCGAGCCGGCCGCAACGCCTATTACCGCGCCGATCCGCAGGGGCTCGCCCCCTTGCTCTCCTGGATCGAACGCTACCGGACCTTCTGGCCGGAGCGCATCGAAAGGCTGAAGGCGGTTTTGAAGGACATGGATCAATGAAGAAGGCGGGATCAACGACCAACGCGGGCCAAAGCGACGCCGCGGATGCGCTCGAGTTCGAGTACGAGCTTGCCGAGCCGCCGGAAAAGGTCTGGCGGGCCCTGACCGTACCGGAATTGCTCGCCGCCTGGATGATGCCGAACGACATCAGACCCGAGATGGGCAACCGTTTTGCCTTCGCCGGAACGGGCGCGTCGATCGAATGCGAAATCCTCGACGCCGATCCCGAGAAGCTGCTGCGCTATTCCTGGCGGGAGCAGCCGGGCGACGCAGCCAGGCAGGATCCGCTCGACAGCACCGTCACCTTCACACTTGCCCGAACCGTTTCCGGCGGCACGCATCTGCGTGTCGTCCATGACGGCTTTGCCCGCAAGGCCATGCCTGCCGTCGCCATGGCAGGCGCCGGCTGCCGGCTTTCGCTCGATGCAAACAGGTCACCTAAGCCAATCGCCGCAAACACGCCTCGCCTCCTGCTGCGCGCGGCCTGAAAACAAACAGACGGAGAGAGACAATGAGCGGTGTTGCCAATCTGGTTCCGATGGTGATCGAGCAATCGAGCCGCGGCGAACGCGCCTTCGACATCTTTTCACGACTGCTGCGCGAGCGCATCGTCTTCATCAACGGTGAGATCAACGACGACATCTCGGCGTTGGTCTGCGCGCAGCTTCTGTCGCTGGAATCGGACAATCCCGACAAGGAGATCTCGCTCTACATCAACTCGCCGGGCGGCGTGGTCACCAGCGGCTTCGCCATCTACGACACAATGCAATACATCAGCTGCCCGGTGTCGACCGTATGCATGGGGTTTGCCGCATCGATGGGCTCGTTCCTGCTGATGGCAGGCGCACCGGGGCGCCGGTTCTCGCTGCCGAACGCCACCATCCTGCTGCATCAGCCGCTGGGCGGGTTCCAGGGCCAGGCCTCCGACATCCAGCGCCATGCCGAGCGCATCGGCCGGACGAAACGGCACATGGCCGAACTCTACGCGCAGCATTGCGGCCGCAGCTATGAAGAGGTCGAGCGCACGCTGGACCGCGTGCAATGATCTGGACTGATGAGTGTCGGTCATCCCAAGACTATAGTGGCGCGCCGCCGATGGAACCAGACCGGCATCGTCAAATCTTCGACAGCCGGACGGACTCCGATCCGGCCCTGGCTCACGCCGCCTTTTTTCGCGTGTCGAAAACAGGACCGCCCGCGAGGCCCAGGCATGGGGCATCGTCGACCATGGGCCCGATCGAGCTGGCGCCGACATCGACGGTGATGCTGCCGGAAATCCTGACATCCGTATCGCCGATCTTGAACTGGCCGTTGCCGTTTGCCGGGAAACGCGTCGTCGGGCTCCGGAGCCGGCTTGGCGATGCGGTAGTCACCGGTTACGGCCGGGCAGGGCGCCTTTTTGCGTTGACGGCGAACTGTCTTCGGCAAGTGCCGCGCCGCTGATGAGGCCCGCAATGGCGAGCGCTACAACGGCGATGACGCGGTGGCCGCGCCACTGACAGTCTGTCGGCGCGTGCTGCGTTGCGCCTGTCGCCAACAGACAATCCGCACATGAAAACGGCCCCGCCGTGCTTTGCGCAAACGGACGGGGCCTTTTTGGATCTCAAATCCAATCTCTACCGGGAGTGTACTGCCGGCATTTGATTTCGGATGCAACGCGGCGTTCAACCGACGATCCGACTAACAGTCTCTGATTTTTACGGGGATATGGCAGGTCACGGTTTGTCGGGTGGCGAAAACGCTAAACCCTGGCACTTATGCCTGCCGCCGCTCCAGTAACAACTGGAACCCTATGGGACGATCCGGTGGCGTCATAGCTCCGCTCCTTTGTCCATTGCGACGTTGTCGTCACGAAGCACAAATCGCAAATGCCTGCGGCGTCTCGCAGGCCGCCTTTGGGCGGCGAGGCCATCGAAAGACGGCCGTCTTCGTTGACTGCTGGAGACTGCTCCCGTCAGCTGGTGGCGTCAACCATCAATAGCCGGTTACCGAAAAATGTGATCGCCGGAAGGTTACGTGCAGGTCAGCTTTTGCACAGCTTTGTCAGGAGCGTGTTCGGCCTTTGTTCTTTCCGCTTGCCCGTTCACGCGAAAGACGGTTAAACGCTTTGGTCGGGAATTGTGGCGTCTCTCGACGTGGCGGCAAAACTACCTACATAGGGGATGGCCGGGAAAACCCGCCATTCCAGGAAATTCCAGATTCTGAGGCGGCGACCGGCTATGGCCGACCATAAATATCTTTCCATTCGCGGGGCGCGCGAACACAATCTGAAGAATGTCGATCTCGACTTGCCGCGTGACAGCCTGATTGTCATGACCGGCCTGTCGGGGTCCGGCAAGTCATCGCTTGCCTTCGACACGATCTATGCCGAAGGCCAGCGCCGCTACGTCGAAAGCCTGTCGGCCTACGCGCGGCAATTCCTTGAGATGATGCAGAAGCCTGACGTCGACCAGATCGACGGCCTGTCGCCCGCCATCTCCATCGAGCAGAAGACCACCTCGAAGAACCCGCGTTCGACCGTCGGCACCGTCACCGAGATCTACGACTATATGCGGCTGCTTTTTGCGCGCGTCGGCATCCCCTATTCGCCGGCCACCGGCCTGCCGATCGAGAGCCAGACGGTTTCGCAGATGGTCGACCGCGTGCTGGCGGTCGAGGAAGGCACGCGGCTGTTCATCCTGGCGCCGATGGTGCGCGGCCGCAAAGGCGAATACCGCAAGGAATTGCTGGAGTTGCAAAAAAAGGGCTTTCAGCGCGTCAAGGTCGATGGCGTCTTCTACGAAATCGCCGACGTGCCGGCGCTGGACAAGAAGTACAAGCATGACCTCGACGTCGTCGTCGACCGCATCGTCGTGCGCGGCGATCTGGCGACGCGGCTTGCCGATTCCATCGAGACCGCCCTGAAGCTGGCCGATGGGCTGGCGGTCGCCGAATTCGCCGACAAGCCGCTCGATGCCAGCCAGACCGGCGAGGATTCGGTCAACAAGTCGAAGAACGAGACGCATGAGCGCATCCTGTTCTCGGAAAAGTTCGCTTGCCCGGTCTCCGGCTTCACCATTCCGGAAATCGAACCGCGGCTGTTCTCGTTCAACAACCCGTTCGGCGCCTGCCCGACCTGCGACGGTCTCGGCAGCCAGCGCGCCATCGACGGCAATCTGATCGTGCCGGACGAGAACATCTCGCTGCGCGACGGCGCCGTCAGCCCGTGGGCGAAGTCGACCTCGCCCTATTACGCGCAGACGCTGGAAGCGCTGGGCAAGGCTTATGGCTTCAAGCTTGGCGACAAGTTCAAGGATTTGTCCGAAGAGGCCAAGGAAGCCATCCTGCACGGCACGGGCGAGCGCGAAATCACCTTCCAGTATGATGACGGCCTGCGCTCCTACAAGACCACCAAGACCTTTGAAGGCGTCATTCCCAATCTCGAACGGCGGTGGAAGGAAACCGAATCCGCCTGGATGCGCGAGGAGATCGAGCGCTTCATGTCGGCGACGCCCTGCCCGGTCTGCAAGGGCTATCGGCTGAAGCCCGAGTCGCTGGCGGTGAAAATCGCCGGCAAGCACATCGGCGAAGTCACCGAGCTTTCCATCCGCAAGGCCGACCAGTGGTTCACCGACCTGCCAGCGTCGCTCAACGACAAGCAGAACGAGATCGCGGTGCGGGTCTTGAAGGAGATCCGCGAGCGGCTGCGCTTCCTCAACGATGTCGGGCTCGACTATCTGACGCTGTCGCGCAATTCCGGCACGCTGTCGGGCGGCGAGAGCCAGCGCATCCGGCTGGCGTCGCAGATCGGCTCGGGTCTTACCGGTGTGCTCTATGTGCTGGACGAGCCATCGATCGGCCTGCACCAGCGCGACAATGCCCGTCTGCTCGATACGCTGAAGCATCTGCGCGACATCGGCAACACGGTGATCGTCGTCGAGCATGACGAGGATGCCATCCTGCATGCCGACTATGTCGTCGACATGGGCCCGGCCGCCGGAATCCATGGTGGCGAGATCATCGCCCAGGGCACGCCGCAGCAGGTCATGGCCAATCCCAATTCGATCACCGGCAAATACCTGTCCGGTGCGCTCGAAGTGGCGACGCCTGGTGTCAGGCGCGAGGCGAAGAAGAACCGCCGCCTGAAAATCGTCGGCGCGCGCGGCAACAATTTGAAGAACGTCACCGCAGAAATCCCGCTCGGCACCTTCACCGCCGTGACCGGCGTGTCGGGCGGCGGCAAGTCGACCTTCCTCATCGAGACGCTGTTCAAGGCCGCGTCGCGCCGCATCATGGGCTCGCGCGAACATCCGGCCGAACACGACCGCATCGAGGGTCTCGAATTCCTCGACAAGGTCATCGACATCGACCAGTCGCCGATCGGCAGGACACCGCGTTCGAACCCCGCCACCTATACCGGCGCCTTCACGCCGATCCGCGACTGGTTCGCTGGGCTGCCCGAAGCCAAGGCGCGCGGCTACCAGCCGGGACGCTTCTCCTTCAACGTGAAGGGCGGCCGCTGCGAGGCCTGCCAGGGCGACGGCGTCATCAAGATCGAGATGCACTTTTTGCCCGACGTCTACGTCACCTGCGACGTCTGTCACGGCAAGCGCTACAACAGAGAGACCCTCGACGTCGTGTTCAAGGGCAAGTCGATCGCCGACGTGCTCGACATGACGGTCGAGGAAGGCGTCGACTTCTTCGCCGCCGTGCCCGGCGTGCGCGACAAGCTCGAAACGCTGAAGCAGGTCGGCCTCGGCTACATCCACATCGGCCAGCAGGCGACGACGCTGTCCGGCGGCGAGGCGCAGCGCATCAAGCTCGCCAAGGAACTGTCGCGCAAGGCAACTGGCAAGACGCTCTATATCCTCGACGAGCCGACCACCGGGCTGCATTTCCACGACGTCGCCAAGCTGTTGGAAGTGCTGCATGAACTGGTCGACCAGGGCAACACGGTGGTGGTCATCGAGCACAATCTCGAAGTGATCAAGACCGCCGACTGGGTGCTCGACCTCGGCCCCGAAGGCGGCGACGGCGGCGGCGAACTGGTTGCCTCCGGCACGCCGGAAGCAATCGTGCGCGAGAAGCGCAGCTACACCGGCCAGTTCCTCAAGGAGCTTCTGGAGCGGCGCCCCGGAGGCAAGCGCGAAGCGGCGGAGTGATCGGACCGGTTGGCGCCTGGAGAGCTTTTGAATGAAAATCAGAAGAGCGCTTGCCGGTGATCTCCAAACTGTCGTCTCGCTGACGGAAGCGGCCTATGCGCCTTACACTGCACTGTTAGGCGCACCGCCGATCCCAGTCACCGAAGACTATACGCCGCGCATCGCGCGCGGCGAGGTGTGGGTGTTGGAAAGCGGCAGCGAAATTGCCGGAGTACTCACACTGGAACGGCACGACGATCACGCGATGATCTTCTCCGTCGCGGTCTCTCCTGACTTTCAGGGCAAAGGCTTCGGTATTGCGTTGCTCAAACACGCGGACGAACAGACGCGGCTGTGGCGCTTGCCCGAGGTGCGGCTTTACACCAACGCCAGGATGGAGCGGAACATCGCGCTCTATCTGGCCTACGGTTTCCACGAAACGGGTCGCCGGCCCAATCCCTACCGGCCGGGATGGGTGCTCGTCGACATGGCAAAAGTCGTCGATGAGACCACCGCGGCCTGATTTTTTCAGCACTGGGAGGATGACAATGAGCACATCGGGAACAATCCGCGCCGGCATGGGCGGCTGGACCTTCGAGCCCTGGGATACGTCCTTCTATCCCGACAAGCTTCCCAAGGCCAAGCAGCTGAACTACGCCACTCGCCAGGTGCCGAGCATCGAGGTCAACGGCACTTACTATTCCAGCTTCAAGGAGCCGACCTTCGTTAAATGGGCCAACGAGGCGCCGGACGGTTTCGTGTACTCGCTAAAGGGCAACCGCTTCGTCACCAACCGGCGCGTGCTCGGCGAGGCCGGCGAATCGATGATGCGCTTCCTCGGCTCGGGTGTTGCCGCGCTCGGTGAAAAGCTCGGGCCGATCCTGTGGCAGTTCGCGCCGACCAAGAAATTCGATCCGGACGATTTCGAAGCCTTTTTGAAACTGCTGCCGGAAAAGCAGGACGGCGTTGGGCTGCGCCATGCGCTCGAAGTCCGCAACGACAGTTTTGTCGTGCCGGAATTCGCAGCACTTGCCCGAAAATACAAGGCCGCGATCGTTTACGCCGACCATGCCAAATATCCCGACATCGCCGATGTCACCGGTGATTTCGTCTACGCCCGGCTGCAGACCGGCAGCGATGACAATCCCGACTGCTACACGCCGAAAGGCCTCGATGAATGGGCCGCGCGGGTAAAGATTTGGGCGCAAGGCAAGCAGCCGGCCGACCTGCGGCGCGCCGACCCCGCCACCGATGCGCCGGTCAAGCCGCGCGACGTGTTCGTCTACTTCATCACCGAGGGCAAGGTGCGCGCGCCGTTCGGCGCCATGGCACTGATGAAGCGAGTGGACCAGGGTCAGCCGGTGCCCTGACGCAGCGGAATCATGGCATCTTCGCTACCGTCGTAACCTTATCGATACCTCCTTGCTGCATGAATCCAGCCGAACCAGTCGCAGATTTGGGCCGCCGCGGGCAAGGACGAGGGGCATGTCGCTCGACTACACTTCACTTCTGCTGGCTGTCGGTTTTTCCGCTGCCTGCCTGAGCCTGACATTGTTTGGCATGTGGCTGACCGCTCGCTCGGAGAAATTCCTGCTGACATGGGCGATCAGTCTGGTGTTCGTGGTCGGCGATATTTTTGTCTATGACGCCTATATCGATATGCCCGGGCGCCTGCTCGGCATCGCCACGCTGGCTTTCCTCCTGCTCGGTTTCTCGACAATGCTGGGCGCGGCCTACCAGTTCAGAACCGGCGGCTCGCCAGTGCCGCGAACGGTGCTTGGCAGCGCCATTTCGCTGGCCGTGACGTTGCCTCCGATGGCTCTAGGCTATGACGGGCTGGGCTTCATGTTCGAAAATGCCTTCGCCGCCTTGCTTCTGTTCGCAACGGCGGTCGAATACTGGAAAGGCCGCGACGAAGCCCCTGCCCTGACGATCGGTATCACCGCGCTCTATTCCGCCACGGCCGCATCCTTCGCTCTCTGCGCCATGGTTCTAGCCTTGGATGGAAAGCTGGTCCTTGGACATGCGCCAAGCAACTGGGCCGAGGAACTGAGCCTCATCATCGTCATCGCCAGCATGACCGGGATCGGGGCGCTTTCCCTGGCCCTGAACCAGGGACGTCTGGCCCGGCATCACCGCCACAATGCCCTGACCGACCCGCTGACCGGCCTGCTCAACCGCCGCGCCCTGTTCGACCTGCACGGCGATGCGCCGGTCGGCGCCTTCACGGCGGTGGTCGTCTTCGATCTCGACAACTTCAAGGCCGTCAACGACGAATTCGGCCACGCCGCCGGCGATGAGGTGCTGAAGGTGTTCGCACGGGAACTCGCCGGCAATCTCCGCCCGGGCGACGTCGCCGCGCGCATGGGCGGCGAGGAATTCGCGCTGGTGCTGAAGCGGACCTTGCCCGAAACGGTGGAGGCCACCGCCGAGGCCATACGGACAGCTTTTGCCGCGCACCGCATCGAAACCGAGACAGGCTCGCTGATATGCACGGTCAGTGCCGGATTTGCTTTCGGCACCAAGGAAGGTCTCGGCTTCGACAAGGTGCTCAATACCGCCGACAAGGCGCTCTACGACGCCAAGCGCGGTGGCCGCAACCGCGTCACCGCCTCTCCGTTCAGGCGCGCAGGCTGATCGCGCATCTGTGGCAGCCACGATCACGATGAGCTGTGCGACTTCCAGAGCATTTCACCGTTTCAAGGAAACGGCGAGCTGCTCTAACCCGTTGTCTGATGCAATTATCCAGGGAAAGCGCTTCGCACTTTTCCCAGAATTGCTCTACGCCGCCATCACGATTTCATTGAATGCATCCAGGTCGACATAGAAGACCTTGGTGATCTCCTCGATCAGGTCGTCATGGCCGTAGCCTTGGGACTTCAAGATGTTGATGGCAGTGATGATATCGACGCGCTCGGTAAGCCGCCGCTTCTGGTAGTCCTCGACGTAACGTTCCATGGCTGTCCCTTAGCCTGTGTGCCCAAACGCGTTGAACGACAAAGATCGCAGGAGAGAAGCTAGGAAGCCTTGCTTGCGTGAGACTTGCCGGTGATAGCCGCGGCCTCGATCTGCGATAAACCAGACTGGTACGGAAGCGGCCGACTCACAAAAGCCTAGGAAAAGACTAGCACGCAGTTGCCGATGCACCAGAGACGCTGATGCAGGGCCGGAGAAATATTGGATTTGGCAAGGACTTCGGATCGTCAACTGAAGTGCGGCGGCGATTCTACACCGTCAGGAACTTCCGGACATCGGCACGGTCCAGATCTTCCGCCGGACCGGTATGGACGATCACGCCCCGGTCCATGATGTTGACCTCGTCGGCGAGTTCGCGGCAGAAATCGAGATATTGTTCGACCAAAAGCACGGCGATGCCGGCTTGGTCGCGCAGGTAGCGGATGGCGCGGCCGATGTCCTTGATGATCGACGGCTGGATGCCTTCGGTCGGCTCGTCGAGCACCAGCAGCTTCGGCCGCATCACCAATGCCCTCCCGATGGCGAGCTGCTGCTGCTGGCCCCCGGAAAGATCGCCACCGCGACGGCCGAGCATCTGCTTCAGCACCGGGAACAATTCGAAGACATGTGCAGGAATGTTGCGGTCGGCCCGTTTCAGCGGCGCGAAGCCTGATTCCAGGTTCTCCCGCACGGTGAGCAGCGGAAAGACCTCCCTGCCCTGCGGTACGAATGCGATGCCCGACCGGGCGCGGTCATACGCCGCGCTCCGGTCGAGCGCCTTCCCCTCGAAGGCAACGCTTCCGCTCGTCAGCCGGTGATGGCCGACGATCGATCTCATCAAACTGGTCTTGCCGACGCCATTGCGGCCGAGCACGCAGGTGATCTTGCCGGCGCCCGCCTTCAGCGACACGCCGCGCAGCGCCTGGGCGGCGCCGTAGTGCAGCGTGGCATTGGAAACTTCGAGCATGTCAGCGCCTTTTCCAGAACCGCAGAAACGACAAATCGAAGTGATGGAACTGCACCCGCCAAACCATGCTCATCTCCCCAGATAGACTTCGACGACACGCTCGTCGGCCGACACAAAATCGAGTGTGCCCTCACTCAGCACCGAGCCCTCATGCAGGCAGGTGACCTTGACGCCGAGCTCGCGCACGAAATGCATGTCGTGCTCGACGACGATGACCGAATGGTCGCGGGCAATATCCTTGAGCAGCCGCGCGGTTTCCTCGGTCTCGGCATCGGTCATGCCGGCGACCGGTTCGTCGACCAGAAGCAGTTTCGGGTCCTGCGCCAAGAGCATGCCGATCTCGAGCCACTGCTTTTGCCCATGGCTCAGATTGGCCGCCAGTTCGTCACGCTTGTCGCCAAGCCGGATGATGCCGAGGATGTCATCGATCTGCCGCGTCTCGGCGGCCGAGCGGCGATGGAACAGCGCCGGGAAGATCGAGCGCGGCCCCTTCAGCGCCAGCATCAGGTTTTCCTCGATCGTGTGGCTTTCGAACACGGTCGGCTTCTGAAACTTGCGGCCGATGCCCATCATGGCGATCTCGGCCTCATCATGCTTGGTCAGATCGACCTGGCCGTCGAAGAACACGTCGCCTTCGTCGGGCCGCGTCTTGCCGGTGACGATGTCCATCATCGTCGTCTTGCCGGCGCCGTTGGGGCCGATGATGGCGCGCATCTCACCCTTGTCGAGCACCAGCGACAGATTGTTGATGGCGCGAAAGCCGTCGAAGGAGACCGAAACTCCGTCGAGATAAAGGATCGTGTTCGACTTTGACATGGTCGCTCACTCCGCCGGCTGCGGTTCGGGGTTGCTGGCGGACCAGTCGCCGGGCTTTCTCGCCTCGCTGCGAACGATTTTCGCCGGCGGCGGGACGTCGGCATCGGTGCCGGCTTCCTCGGCAATCGAAGCTGCCCGCAACGCCCTGGCGTTGCCGCGCCAGCTGTCCCACATGCCGATGATGCCCTTGGGCAGCAAGAGCGTGACGGCGACGAACAGCCCACCCAAGGCAAACAGCCAGAATTCCGGCAGCACGCCGGTGAACCAGGATTTGCCGGCATTGACCAGCAACGCACCGATGATCGGTCCGACAATGGTGCCGCGCCCGCCGACGGCGGCCCACACAACGACCTCGATCGAATTGGCCGGCTCGAATTCACCCGGATTGATGATGCCGACCTGCGGCACGTAGAGCGCGCCGGCTATGCCGGCCATGACGGCCGAGACGGTGAAGGCGAACAGTTTTACGTTCTCCGCCCGCCAGCCGAGGAAGCGCGTGCGGCTCTCGGCATCGCGCACAGCCATCAAGAGCTTGCCGTATTTGGAGCCGACGATCGCCCAGGTGACGAAGACGGCTAGCGCGAGCATCACGGCGCTGGCGGCAAACAGCGCCGAGCGCGTCGCGTCGGCCTGCACGTTGAAGCCCAGAATATCTTTGAAATCGGTCAGGCCGTTGTTGCCGCCGAACCCCATGTCGTTGCGAAAAAAGGCAAGCAGCAGCGCGTACGTCATCGCCTGGGTGATGATCGAGAGATAAACGCCGGTGACGCGGCTGCGGAAGGCGAACCAGCCAAAGACGAAAGCGAGCAGGCCGGGCACCGCGAGCACCATGAGGCCGGCGAACCAGAAATGGTCGAAACCGTACCAGAACCAGGGCAATTCCTTGTAGTTCAGGAACACCATGAAGTCGGGCAAGATGGGATTGCCGTAGACGCCGCGTGAGCCGATCTGGCGCATCAGATACATGCCCATCGCATAGCCGCCGAGCGCGAAGAAGGCGCCGTGGCCAAGCGAAAGGATGCCGCAATAGCCCCAGACAAGATCGAGCGCCAAGGCGAGCAGTGCATAACAGAGATATTTGCCGGTCAGCGCGACAATGTAGGATGGGATGTAGAAGGCGCTGGCAGGAGACACCGCAAGGTTGAGCAGCGGCACGATGACGGCCACCGCCAGCAGGATGAAGATCGTGATGGCGATGCGGCGGTCCGCGCCGGCGGCAAAGAAGCGTCCCGTGATCATGCTTCCACCGCCCTGCCCTTGAGCGCGAACAGGCCGCGCGGGCGCTTCTGTATGAACAGGATGATCAGCACCAGCACGACGATCTTGCCGAGCACCGCGCCCGCATAGGGCTCGAGGAACTTGTTGACGATGCCAAGCGAGAAGGCGCCGACCAGCGTGCCCCACAGATTGCCGACGCCGCCGAAGACGACGACCATGAAGCTGTCGATGATGTAGCCGCGACCGAGATTGGGCGAGACATTGTCGATCTGGCTGAGCGCGACACCGGCAATGCCTGCAATGCCGGAGCCGAGCGCGAAAGTCAGCGCGTCTACCCATGGCGTCCTGATGCCCATCGAGGCGGCCATGCGCCGGTTGGCGGTGACGGCGCGCATCTGAAGGCCCCAGGGCGTGCGCTTCATCACGTAGAGCAGGATGCCGAAGACAGCGAGCGCGAAAACCAGGATCCACAGCCGGTTCCAGGTGATCGCCAACTGTCCGACATTGAACGAGCCCGACATCCACGAGGGGTTGCCCACCTCCTGGTTGGTCGGCCCGAAGATCGAACGCACGGCCTGTTGCAGGATCAGCGAGACGCCCCAAGTCGCAAGCAGTGTTTCCAGCGGCCGCCCGTAGAGAAAGCGGATGACGCCGCGCTCGATGATCAGGCCGACCAGAGCCGAGACGAGGAAAGCCAGCGGCAGCGCAATAACCAGCGACCAGTCGAACAGGCCGGGAAAGGAGGTGCGGATCACCTGCTGGACGACGAAGGTCGTGTAGGCGCCGAGCATGACCATCTCGCCGTGCGCCATGTTGATAACGCCCATGACGCCGAAGGTGATGGCAAGGCCGATCGCCGCCAGCAGCAGCACCGAGCCCAGCGAAATGCCGTACCAGATGTTCTGGCCGGCATCCCAGAAGGCCAGCGTCGAATTGATGTTGGCGATTGCGGTCGTCGCCGCTTGCTTGACCGCGTCGGTGGATTTCGCCTCGACCGAGGTGAGCAGGGAAACCGCATCGCGGTCGCCACGCGCGCCGATCAGGGCAATTGCAGCGAGCTTGTCGGCTTCAGGCCGGTCGGAGACCAGAACGGAGGCGGCACGAGCCTGTTCGAGCAGCGCCTTGACGCTGGCCACGGTCTCACTGGCGATTGCCGTGTCGAGCGGTCCGATGTTTGCGGCGTCGGGCGTCTTGAACATGGTGTCGGCGGCGGCGATGCGCACGGCCGGATCCTTGGCGCAAAGCGTCAGCGTGCCCAACGCATCGCGGATGACGCGACGCAGCGTGTTGTTGACCTTGATCTTGGTGATGTCGTCCTTGGCCGCCTCGCCCGATGCCTCGCCGCTCAACGGGTCGGAAAGCTGGACGCTTTCGCCCGCTTCCTTGCCGACAAACACCAGGGAATCGGCCTTGCGGACATAGAGGTTGCCGTCGGCCAGTGCCGCAAGCGGCCGCTCCACCGCCGGATCGCCGGCAGCAGCCAGTTCGTGGACGACGGCTCCGATCTCGGAAAAGCCCTTGGCCGCGGCGAATTTGGCGATGATGCCGCGCAGATCGGCTTCGCCGGCGCCGGAGGACGACAGTGTCGCCAGCAGGAACAACAGCATCAAACCAATCGTACGAAACAGGTTCATCGGTCTCTGGTAACCCTTGAAGGTTGAAGTGGGCGTCCGGACGGCGGAGGAAGCCGTCCGGACGCGCGCGGTCTGACTAGGTCAGCCCTGGGAGGGATCAGTTCGTGCCCTTGCCGCCGCACTTGCCGGTGGCAACATTGAAGTTGCCGCAGGACAGAGGCGCGCGCCAATCGGAGATCAGGTCCTTGGAATCAGGCAGATAGTCGGACCATTCGTCGCCCATCACCAGGCCCGGCGTGCGCGACACGGTTTCGAACTGGCCGTCGGCCTGGATTTCGCCGATCAGCACCGGCTTGGTGATGTGGTGGTTCGGCATCATCGTCGAATAGCCGCCGGTCAGGTTCGGCACCGAGACGCCGATCATGGCGTCGATGACCTTGTCCGGATCGGTGGTGCCGGCCTTCTCGACCGCCTTCACCCACATGTTGAAGCCGATATAATGGGCCTCCATCGGGTCGTTGGTGGTGCGCTTGTCGTTCTTGATGAACTTGTGCCAGTCGGCGATGAACTTCTTGTTCTCGGGCGTATCGATGCTCTCGAAATAGTTCCAGGCAGCGAGATGGCCGACCAGCGGCGCGGTGTCGAGACCGGCAAGCTCTTCCTCGCCGACCGAGAAGGCCATGACCGGAATGTCCTCGGCCTTGATGCCTTGGTTGCCGAGTTCCTTGTAGAACGGCACGTTGGCGTCGCCGTTGACGGTCGAGACGACGGCGGTCTTCTTGCCGGCCGAACCGAACTTCTTGATCGCCGAAACCTCGGTCTGCCAGTCGGAGAAGCCGAACGGCGTGTAATTGACCATGATGTCTTCCGCAGCCACGCCCTTGGCCTTCAGATAGGCTTCGAGGATCTTGTTGGTGGTGCGCGGATAGACGTAGTCGGTGCCTTCCAGCACCCAGCGCTTCACCGAACCGCCATCCTCGCTCATCAGATAGTCGACGGCCGGAATGGCCTGCTGGTTTGGCGCCGCACCGGTGTAGAACACGTTGCGCTCACTTTCCTCGCCCTCATACTGGACGGGGTAGAACAGGATGTTGTCGAGTTCCGAGAACACCGGCAGCACCGATTTGCGCGACACCGAGGTCCAGCAGCCGAACACCGCCGCGACCTTGTCCTTGGAGATCAGCTCGCGCGCCTTTTCGGCAAACAGCGGCCAGTTGGAAGCCGGATCGACAACGACCGCCTCGAGCTTCTTGCCGAGCAGGCCGCCCTTGGCGTTCTGCTCGTCGATGAGCATCAGCATGGCGTCCTTCAGCGTCGTCTCCGAAATCGCCATGGTCCCCGACAGCGAATGGAGAATGCCGACCTTGATCGTGTCGTCGGCGGCCTTCGCCGGAGCGGAGATCAACAGGCCGGCGGCGACCACGCTCGCCGAAAACATTTTTGTTATTGTCGAGAAATTACCCCTCATATGACGGACTCCCAAGCTGGTTGATTGCACCGCAACACTACAAAGCAACCCCCATGCCAACCGCTCTGGCAATCCCGAAAGGGCACAAATAAATTAGAGATATCAGCACCTTGGAATATAGAGCTTACAAAACAAAGAGAGGTGGCCAGAAATCGATTGAGGGAAATTTGCGCAGCTTTCGCAGCTGCTGCCTATTTTTCGATCATTTGCCCAATCTGCCTAGATTTTGATCTCACCAGTGCCTCAGGCGACCGATGTTGCGGCGCGGTGCAAAAATAGGGCAAGCTCGCTCTTCAAGCGAGCGACGTCATGGTTTCAGGGATTTCACGCATTTTTATCGGCATACTGCTTCTGGCCGCAGCAACCGGGCCTGCGCGAGCCGATTTCAGCGACGGCAAGATGCCTGACGGCACCTATCATTGCGAAGTGTACCTGCTTGGCATGTTCCTCAGCCTCGGCGACATCACCATCAAGGGGAACGTCTACAGCGGCCCGGTCTACACCAGCCTCCGCGTCTTCGACCCCGTGCAGCAGGGCTATAACTATCAAATGGACGCAAACGGCGTGATCTCGTGGCTGGGGCCGCTGGGCGGATATACCACCGGCGGCAATTCGCTGTCGCTGACCCAGGCGACGCTCGACGGTGAAACCGCCCCTTCCTTCGACATCATCATGAAGCAGCCCGACGGCGCCTTCACCGCCTCGACCTGCACCAAGCAATGAAGCGGCAGGAAAAAAGGCGCGGAACCTTGCGGGTTCCGCGCCAGCAGTCTGTCGGGAGGATTTGACTAGATCGTCTTTGCCGACATCTGCGCGGCGATGTAGTCGGCCTGGCGGATCGCGAGCGACACGATCGTCAGGGTCGGGTTTTCGGCGGCCCCGGTGGTGAACTGGCTGCCGTCGGACACGAACAGGTTCTTGATGTCGTGCGCCTGGCCGTGCTTGTTGACGACGCCGTCTTCCGCTTTCTCGCTCATCCGGTTGGTGCCGAGATTGTGGGTCGACGGATAGGGCGGCGTCGGGAAGGTGCGGGTGGCGCCGACCGCATCGTAAAGTGCCGTAGCCTGTTTGTAGGCGTGGTTGCGCATCGCGGTGTCGTTCGGATGGTCGTCGAAATGCACGTCGGCGATCGGCATGCCGTGCGCGTCCTTTTCGTCGGTATGCAGCGTGATGCGGTTCTCCGCACGCGGCATATCCTCACCGACGATCCACAGGCCGGCCATGTGGTCGTAGTGATCGAGTGCGGTGGTGAACGAGCGCCCCCAGGCACCCGGATCGAGGAACGCCGCCATGAACGGCAGGCCGAGCGACAGCGTCTCGAACTCGTAGCCACCCACGAACCCACGAGACGGATCATGCCGCGCCTCGTCGCGGATGATGCCGGCCATAGTGGTGCCGCGATACATATGCACCGGTCTGTCGAAGATGGCATAGACCGAGCCGGTGGTGTGGCGCATGTAGTTCTTGCCGACCTGCCCCGATGAGTTGGCAAGCCCATCGGGGAATTTGCCCGATGCCGAATTGAGCAGCAGCCTTGGGCTCTCGATCGAATTGCCGGCAACCGCGACGATGCGCGCCTTCTGCTCCTGCAGCTTGCCGTCCTTGTCGGCGTAGACGATGCCGGTCACCTTTCCGCTAGCGTCGTGGTTGATCTTGATCGCCATGGCGTTCGGCCTGACTTCGAGATGGCCTGTCGCCTCGCCCTTGGGGATCTCGGTGTAGAGCGTCGACCATTTGGCGCCCCATTTGCAGCCCTGGAAGCAGAAGCCGGTCTGCTGGCAAGACATGCGGTCGTCACGATCGACCGAATTGATCGCCATGTTGCCGGTGTGGCATTCCTTGTAGCCGAGCTTGTCGGCGCCGGCCTTCAACACCTTGAAATTGTTGTTGCCCGGCAGCCGCGGCCAGTCATTGGTGCCGGTGACGCCCATCTTGGCTTCAGCCTTGGCATAGTAGGGCTCCAGCTCGGCCAGCGTGATCGGCCAATCGAGCAGGTTGGCGCCTTCCAATTTGCCGTAGGTCGACAGCGTCTTGAACTCATGCTCCTGGATGCGCAGCGAAGCTCCGGCCCAATGCGTGGTCGAACCGCCGACCGACTTGACGATCCAGGCCGGCAGGTTGGGAAAGTCCTTGGCCACACGCCAGTCACCCGACGTGGTGCGCTTGTCCGTCCAGGCGAGCTGGCTGAACGAACCCCACTCGTCATTGATGAAGTCTTCGTATTCGTGGCGCGCGCCGGCTTCCAGGATGACGACGTCGACACCCTTCTGGGCGAGTTCGTTGCCGAGCGTGCCGCCACCGGCACCCGAGCCGATGATGACGACCACGCCGTCGTTGTTCAGATCAAATGAAGCTGCCATGGTTTCCTCCCATGATTTCTGTTTGCGGGTTCAGGAACGACGGGGCTCAGAGCCACTCGATGTCGTCGAAACCGCGCGCGATGTAGCCGCCCTTGGAATAGGACTCGCCCTCGTAACCGAAGATCGGCCACACCTCTTTCTGGTTGTAGAGGCTGACGACGAGGCCGCCTCTGATGGCCTGGAAGAATGGCGTCACCTCGATTTGCTTCAGCACGGCGATCCGCTGGTCCTCCCAGCCAAGGCCGCGATAGCCGCCGCCACCGGACTTCTTGTCGAGGTCGGCGATGCCGTCCTCGAGCATCGACTTGTAGGCGGCGTCCTTGCCGGCCTGCTCGTCATGACCTTTCACGGCAATGGCGTAATATTTGTCCGGAACCTGATCGTGCGGATAGATGTCACGCGCCATCTGGATCAGCGTCGCCATGGTTTCGGGCTTGAGTGCCGATGTCTCGAGCCCCCAGGCATGTTCGGGGCTGATGACGGCGCTGCCGGAGATGACGAGCAGCGCACCGATGCCGCCGCGTCTGAGAAGCTCTCGACGGGAAAGCCCAGGCTTCGCGTCATAGATCGTGACCATTTTATTCCTCCCTGCTTGCTATGTGCGCTCTGCTCAGAACGCCGTTGCTGGCGCGCCGCCCCTCAGAGGCGGCTGCGATGTCTCCTATTGGAAGCGACCTGTGCGTTGCAGAACCTCGATCTTGTAGCCGTCGGGGTCCTCGATGAAGAAAAAGCGGGCGATCAGCGATCCGTCGCGGTTGAACTCGACGATCTTCTTCGGATTGAGGCCAAGCGCACCGAGACGGTCATGTTCGCTGTCGAGATCGGCGACCGAGACAGCGAGGTGACCGTAGCCGTCGCCGAGCCCGTAAGGCTCTTGCCGATCCTTGTTCACGGTCAGTTCGAGTTCGAACCCCGACTCTGCGTTGCTGAGGTAAATGAGCGTGAATGTCTCGAAGTCCAGCCTGTCGGCGACATCGAGCCCGAATGCATTTCTGTAGAAATCGACGGACCGGGCCTCTTCGAGAACCCGGATCATGCTGTGGATCGCCTTGGCCAAATCAGTCTCCGCTCTGGTGTGGAGACGATTATGCGCGGCACGGACAATAAGGTGGTGGCAGCCGGTTACCACGCCCGAAGCCGTGAACCGTCCTCCATCGCCAACAAGGACAAAAGTTCGATTGCCGTGGCGGCGATTTTGCCCGAGAATGCATGTGGGGACAGGTCAAGCAGTATCAAACTGCACGCCCGTCCACCCAAGACCAACAATTATGGGAGGTTTGTCGGATGTGCAGGGTGTTTGCGGGCCAGGATCCCGAAGGCTATCGCCAGATCAACCGGTCGATTCGCATCGACGGCCACTCGACCAGCATCCAGCTTGAAGGAACATTCTGGGCGTTGCTCGACGAGATCGCCGAAAACCAGAACCTGACGACGCCGAAATTCATCTCCAAGCTCTATGACGAAGCCATAGAGATCAACGGCGCCATCCCGAACTTTGCGTCGATGCTGCGCACCACCTGCGCGCTCTATTTGCGCGGCCATCGGCCGGGAATGGATGAGCAGATGGTGCCGAAGCGGGAGGCCGCTTAGCGTATTGCGCTCAGCTGAGTTCTTGGGCGAGCCCGATGAGAAGCCCTCCAGGCCCTCGAATGTAACATAGCCGATACACGTCTCTATACTGGACGACTTCGCCTTCGAGCCGCGCACCGCGATTGCGGAGCCTTTCGAGCGTCCCGTCAATGTCGTCCACAGTGAACATGACGCGGAGGTAGCCCAGGGCGTTTACCGGGGCGTTGCGGTGATCCGCGACGACAGGCGGCGTGAGGAAACGGGACAGTTCGAGCCGGCTGTGGCCGTCCGGCGTCCGCATCATGGCAATCTCGACGCGCTGATCGCCCAGTCCCGTGACACGTCCGGCCCATTCTCCTTCGATCGTAGCCCGCCCTTCGAGCTCAAGGCCGAGCTCGCCAAAGAAACCAATCGTCTCTTCAAGGTCATCGACGACGATTCCTATGTTGTCCATCCGTTTGAGCGCCATGGTTTTTAGTCTACAAGGTGTCGTCCAGGTCGTAAACTCATTAGCCTGCTTGCCAGCTGAGCAAGTATGATCAAGGGATCTTGAGAGCCTGGTGATGCGTCGCGGTGGGCCTGGCATTGACCGCGACCTCGAACGCCACCCGGTCAGTGGCTGGTTCCTGATTCATGCCTGATGGCACGACGCTGTTTCTATCGGTCCAGCATCCGGGCAGGTAGGCCGGATGCTTCGCGGGATCGTGGCCCGACTTTCGGGCAGCCATCCGGCTTCAACAACACACCCAGACCCGATCGGCAGTCGACCGAACCCTCGCTAACGATTTTGTGATGTGGTTGACGAGGTCATTTTCATCTCGCAGTCTATCGGCATTCGATCTGCGGATTAAACTAACTATCGTTGTCATGATTACTTGGGCGTCACTTCCCGGGTGCGTTCTCTTATTTTCGAGATTCCTAATATGAACCATCGCAATCCTGTTCGAATGAATCGGCGTCTTTTCCTGTCCTCGGTCGCAATATTTACGGCAACCGCGACATCGGCCGGTTTTACGCGATCGTTCTCGGGCACTTTGCCCTGGACGCCAATGGCATCCGATCCACCCGCGCAGGTCGTGGCCGGCGGCTGGCACTTTTTCTCAGCCCAGGAAGCAGCCCTTGTCGAGGCGATCGTCGACCGCATCATTCCGGCCGACGAGCTCAGCATGGGCGGCAAGGAAGCCGGTTGCGCCGTCTATATCGACAGGCAGTTGATGGGGGCGTTCGGAGTGTCGAGCCGGCTTTACACGCAAGGCCCGTTTCTGCCTGGACTGCCCACCCAGGGCTATCAGGGCGAGGCCAATCCGGCGCAGCGTTACCGCACCGGGCTTGCCGCCATCGACGCCTTCCTGAAACAGCGGGACGGCAAGACATTCGTCGAGCTCGCATCGGCCGAACAGGATGCCTTCCTGACGGCAATGGAGGCCGGGAAAGTCGACCTGCCCAATGGCGTCAAGGGTCCCGGTTTCTTCGGGCTTCTGCTGCAGAACACCATGGAAGGGTTTTTTGCCGACCCCGTCTATGGCGGCAACAAGGACATGGTCTCGTGGCGCATGCTTGGTTTTCCAGGTGCCCGCTACGACTACCGCGACCATGTCAGCAAACACAATCAGCCATATCCGCAGCCGCCTGTCTCGATCATCGGGCGTCCCGAATGGCTCGGCAAAGGCGCCTGATCATGACCAAGATACTGCCTCGCAAAGACGTCGTGATCGTCGGCCTCGGCTGGACGGGATCCATTCTGGCCCACGAATTGACCGATCAGGGCCTGGACGTGGTGGCCATAGAGCGCGGCCCCTGGCGCGACACGGCAACCGATTTCAACATCGGCTATGCGCAGGACGAGTTGCGCTACAGCATCCGGCGCGACCTCTTCCTGCAGCCGACCGTCGAAACCATGACGGTGCGCAATGACCCGTCGCAGAAGGCGCTGCCGATGCGCGATTTCGGCTCCTTTCTCCCCGGCAACGGCGTCGGCGGCGCCGGCGTCCACTGGAACGGCCACACCTGGCGGTTCTGGGATTCGGACTTTCAGATAAAGACCAATCTGACGAAGAAATATGGTGCATCGAGAATCGCCGATCTCCAGGTCGAGGACTGGGGCGTGACCGGCGCGGAGATGGAGCCCTATTACGACCAGTTCGAGTATCTGGCAGGCATCTCGGGCAAGGCCGGCAATATCAAGGGGCACTTGCAGGAAGGTGGCAATCCGTTCGAGGATCCAAGGTCGCGGGATTATCCGAACCCGCCGATGCAGATGACCTACGCGCCAACCCTGTTCGCCGAGGTTGGCCGGTCGATCGGCCTGCATCCCTTCCCGACCCCATCCGCCAACATGTCGCGGGCCTATGTCAACCCGCTCGGCATCGCCATGGGTCAATGCACCTATTGCGGGTTCTGCGAACGCTTCGGCTGTGCCAACTATTCGAAGTCGAGCGCCCAGACCACCGTCCTTCCCGTGCTGATGAAGAAGTCGAATTTCGAGGTTCGCACCGACAGCGAGGTGCTGCATGTCGATCTGGCCCCCGGAGGCAAGTCGGCGCGCGGCGTCACCTATGTCGATACGTCAGGCGAGGAATATTTCCAGCCGGCCGATCTGGTGCTGCTGTGCGCCTACGGCCTGCACAATGCCCGGCTGATGATGCTGTCCGGCATCGGCAAGATCTACGACCCCGGCAGTGGCGAAGGAACGGTTGGGCGCAATTACTGCTACCAGACAAATGCCGGCGTGCAGGTGTTCTTCGACGACAAGAACTTCAACCCGTTCATCGCCGCCGGCGCGCTCGGCCAGACGATCGACGATTACAATGGTGACGCGTTCGACCACGGCGCGCTGGACTTCGTCGGCGGCGCGGGCATCAACTGCATTCCCACCAACGGGCGCCCGATCGGAACCAGGCCGACCTTGCCCGGCACGCCGAAATGGGGCAGCGCCTGGAAGAAGGCAACGGTCGAGGGTTACAGGAGCACGCTTGGCTACTCGTCCCAGGGAAGCAGTTACGCGACGCGCAACAACTACCTCGACCTCGACCCGACCTACAAGGACCGTTTCGGTCGTCCGCTGATGCGCATGACGTTTGATTTTCCCGACAATGACATCCGCATGTCGAACTATGTCTGCGACCGGATGGAGGAAATCGCCAAGGCACTCGGCGGCAAGCAGTACGCCGTCGGCCGCCGCAAGAAGGGCTGGGACAGCGTCCCCTACCAGAGCACCCACAATACGGGCGGCGCCATCATGGGAACGGACCCGAAGAAGAGCGCGGTCAACACCTTCCTCCAAAGCTGGGACGTCCCCAATGTCTTCGTCATCGGCGCGTCGGCCTTCCCGCAGAATGCCGGCAAGAACCCGACAGGAACCGTCGGCGCGCTCGCTTTCCGCGCCGCCGATGCCATCCGCAATCAATATCTGCGCAATCCCGGTGCACCGCTGGTGCAGGCATGAACAAGCTCGTTTTCACGCTCGCCATCGGCGCCGCGGCCCTCAACGCGGGCCCGGCACGGAGTGCCGACCAGGCGGACCAGATCATACGTGGACAGTATCAGGCCGTGCTCGGCGACTGCGCAGGCTGTCATACGCAGGCCGGGGGCAAACCGCTGGCTGGCGGACTGCCGCTCGAGACGCCGTTCGGCATGCTTGTCCCGCCCAACATAACCCCCGACGGCGAAACGGGCATCGGCAATTGGTCGGAAGCCGATTTCCGCAGCATGATGAAGTCAGGCGTCGGCCACAATGGCGTGCGGCTCTACCCCGCAATGCCCTACCCCGCCTATACCAGGATGAACGATCGGGACATTTCCGACCTGTGGGCCTATCTGACGACGGTTGAACCGGTATCGAATAAGGTCGAGGCCAATCAGCTGCCCTTCCCGTTGAACATCCGGCTGGCGATGCTGGGCTGGAATGTCCTCAACTTTACCGAGGCAAGCTTTCAGCCGGATTCCTCCAAGTCGGCGGAGTGGAATCGCGGCGCCTATATCGTCCAGGGCGCAGGACATTGCGGCACCTGCCACTCGCCCAAATCTTTCCTTGGCGCCGACAAGGACAGCGAGTTCCTGCAAGGTGCCTCCCTGCAAGGCTGGTTTGCCCCCGACATCACCAACAACGCGCAATCGGGCCTTGGAAAATGGTCTCAGGAGGATCTGGTCCAATACCTCAAGACCGGCGTCAACGCGCATTCGATTGCATCAGGTCCGATGGCGGAGGCCATCGAGAACTCCACGTCGAAAATGACCGATCCCGATCTCAAGGCGGTTGCAGTCTACCTCAAGAGCCTGGGCTCGGATGTCGACAGCGTCCAACCGGCAAAGCCTGACGCGACACGGATGGCAACGGGCGAGGCAATCTATCGCGACAATTGCTCGGCTTGCCATGGTGGAGATGGTGCCGGGTCAGGCGTGCTTTTCCCTTCCCTTGCCGGCAATTCGATCGTCGCGCAGGGCAGTTCCGAAACATTGGCCCGGCTCGTCCTTGCCGGCAGCCAGGCCGTGCACACGGCTGATGCACCGACTACGCCCGCCATGCCCTCCCTGGCCTGGCGCCTGAAGGACCAGGAGGTCGCCGACGTCCTGACCTATGTGCGCGCCAGCTGGGGCAACGCCGCCCCGGCGGTCTCCTCTGACGATGTCGCTGCCGTACGCAAGGGGCTGACCCGGTAGACCCGTACTCTAGCTCTCTGCTGCGACAGCGAGCGCCAGACGGCTCATGTCTGCGAACAATTCCTGGCGCTCGGAATAGTCGGTCTGTTCGCCGGTCTCGATGTTGTCGACCACGACACACATCGACAGCGCACGCGCTCCGAAATGCTCCGATATGCGATAGAGCGCGCTGGTTTCCATATCCACGGCCAGGGCTCCTTCCGCCCGCGCAACGGCAAAACGGGCGCGCCCTTCCGGGTGATAGAAGATGTCGCTGCACACCGTCAGGCCGGCATGATGGTCGATGCCGAATTCTACCGCCTTGGCCAGTGACGATGCGAGGAGCGCCGGGTCGGGGCCAGCGGGTCCATAAAGGCCGAAAACCTGGCCGCTCTGGGCGCTTTCCGCCTGTGCCGATTGTGAGATGACAAGGCTGCGCAGTTTTGCCTTTGCGGTCAGGCTGCCGCAGGTGCCGGTGCGGATCAAGGTCCGGGCGCCATAATGGTCCAGCAGTTCATGCGCATAGATCAGAAATGATGAAACGCCGATGCCCGTCGCCTGAATGCTGATGGACTTGCCACGAAACAGCCCGGTGAAGCCAAGCGTGCCGCGGCGGCGATTGATGCAGCGCGGCGCTTCCAGGAACGTTTGCGCCATCCACTCGGCACGCTGCGGATCACCCGGCAACAACACCGTGTCGGCGTAGTCGTCCTTGTCCGCTTCGTTGTGCGGCGTCACAAGTTGCTCCCCTAAGCCTTCCTGCCGTTTCACCCGCAATCATGGCGTTGTCACGGCGTTGTGCAAGGAGGAACATGGGAAAGGCTCTAAGACTCCAGCACGTCCTTGACGATCGTCGCCAGTTGCTTGAGCGAAAACGGCTTGGGCAGAAAGCCGAAATGCGCATCCGCCGGGAGGTTTCTGGCGAATGCGTCCTCGGCGTAGCCGGACACGAAGACGAACTTGATGTCCGGCTGGCGCTTGCGCAATTCACCAAGCAGTGTCGGTCCGTCCATTTCCGGCATGACTACGTCGGAAACGACGATATCGACCTTGCCGCCCAGCGCCTCGAACACTTCCAGCGCCTCGACGCCCGACGATGCCTCGTGCACGGTGTAGCCACGCGAGGTCAGCGCCCGCATGCCGCCCATGCGCACGGCATCCTCGTCCTCGACGAGCAGCACCGTGGCCGAGCCCGACAGATCCTTGGCCGGATCGGCGACCTTTGCCGGCGCTGCCGGCGCATCGCCGGGCTCGCCTGCTTTTTTCGCTTCGGCGATGTGACGCGGCAGGAAAATGCGGAAAGTCGAGCCTTTGCCGACTTCGGAATCGCAGAAGATGAAGCCGCCGGTCTGCTTGATGATGCCGTAGACCATCGACAGACCAAGGCCGGTGCCCTTGCCGACTTCCTTGGTGGTGAAGAAGGGCTCGAAAATCTTCTTCAGCACGTCGGGCGCGATGCCGCTGCCGGTGTCCTCGACTTCGACCACGACATAGTCCGCCGGGGCGAGTTCGCGGTAGGAAAAGGCCTTGCACTCCTCGGCGGTCACATTGCGGGTGCGCACGGTGAGATCGCCGCCCGCCGGCATTGCGTCGCGCGCGTTGACCGCAAGATTGACCACCACCTGCTCGAACTGCCCGATATCGACCTTGACCGGCCACAGGTCGCGGCCATGGTCGACCTTCAGCTTGATGTCGTTGCCGACCAGGCGGGCGAGCAGCATCCTGAGATCGGCGAGTACGTCGGTCAGGTTGAGCACTTCCGGTCGCAATGTCTGCTTGCGCGAGAAGGCCAGAAGCTGCCGCACCAGCGAAGCCGCCCGGTTGGCGTTCTGCTTGATGTTCATGATGTCGGGGAAGGACGGGTCCGACGGGCGGTGGTTGGTCAACAAAAGGTCGGACGCCATGATGATGGCAGTCAGCACATTGTTGAAATCATGCGCGATGCCGCCGGCAAGCTGGCCGACCGCCTGCATCTTCTGGCTTTGCGCCATCTGCCCTTCGAGCGCTTTCTGCTCCGTTGTCTCGACGGCGTAGACGATGGCCGACTCCTCGGCCCCCTCGCCGCCGGTGCCGTCGGCGACGGCGTTGACGTAGAAGCGGATGTGCCGTTCGTCGTTGCCAGGCAAAAGCGTGTCGATCGGCTCGATGTCGGCCTGCCGCTGCTGCGCTTTCTCGAAGGCAGCCGCGAAGGCCGGCCGGTCGCGTTCGTGGATCACCGTGTCGAGCCTTACGCGACGGTCGACGGCGTCGCGATCGACGACAGACGAAAACAGCGACAGGAACGGCGCATTGGTACGCAGGATGCGCCCATTGTGGTCGACGCCGGCGATCGCCATCGGTGTCGAGTTGAAGAAGCGGGTGAAGCGCACTTCCGAAGCCCGCAAATCGGCAGAGGCATCCTCGCCTTGCGTGCGGTTGAGCACGATCGTGCGTGTCGGCCCGTTCAATCCTTCGCGGCTGGCCGAAACGCGGTGCATGAAGCGCACCGGCAGCGCTTCGCCCGTCGTGGTCGTCAGGTCGAGATCTATCACCGCGTTGCGTGTGGTGCCGGGGTCGGCCTTGACCGAGCGGACCAGCGCCATGCCGTCGCCAGCCACGATCTCCGACAGAGACACGGCGCCGGGCGTGAAGCTGGTGAGGTCGATGCCCAGCCATTCGGCGAGCGTGGCGTTGATATAGGTGACGCGGCCCTCCTGGTCGGCCGAAAAGAAGCCGGCCGGCGCGTGGTCGAGATGATCGATCGCCTTCTGCAGGTCGAGGAAGAAGCGCTCCTGCTCGGCCCGCTCCTGCGAGATGTCGGCAAGCTGCCAGGCCAGCATCGGCAGCCGCTGGCCTGGAACGCTGAAGGCGCGGGCGCGTGCCCGGTACCAGCGGGCGCCAGGCTCGGCACCGGGCCGAATGGACTGTGCGAGCCTAAACTCGCCGTCGCCCGGCTGGCCGTCGCGCAGGCCGGATGCCAGGCGATAGATCGTCACCGAGGCTTCGGGGACATCCGAGAGCAATCCCTCGACGGTCTTCAGGTCGGCAGCGGACGATGCTCCGGTCATATCCGCATAGGCGCGATTGGCGTAGACGACGCGGCCCTTGGTGTCGGTGACGAGAAGCCCCTGCGACATCGAATCGACGAAGGATTTCGACAGTTCGTCGCCTGTCGAGCGTGGCGTGACCTGCACGAAGCCGATCGCCGTCGCGAACAGGAAGCCGACGCCGATCATCGCCAGCACGCCGAGCATGCCGAGCAGGAAAGGATCGCCGAGGCGCTCGCGGAAAAGCCCGAAGACGATCGCCGCCCCCGTCAGAACGACGATGAAAATGATAAGCCGGGTGACCGCGCCGGGTCGCGTATTCTGGTCGACGATCGGTACCGGATAGAAATCGCCGCGCGCTTCCTTGGCCATGTGCCCCCTGCTCGTGAATTCCGGTGTTCCGACACCCGCCCCTAGCGGGTTGAATCACATTCTCCTAGTCCGGAAAAGGCCTGGGCGGCAAATGTCGGATAAAAATGATGTCTTCCAGGCTTCGGAGTTTTTCTAGCTGTTCACCAGCGTGAAACGCAACTTGCGGTGGCCCGCTGCAACGGTCTAGTGTCTCTTCACTTCCAAGGGCGATCAGGGGAACCCAATGCAATGGCTCGATAGCGTGGCAGGTCCCGGTTATGCCGCAGCATTGTTGTGGACGTTTGCAGCGCTTGTCCTGCTGGTTATCGTTCTCGTTATCATCAAGCTGGTGCGCAACCTGACATTCGGAACCTTCGTCGCCGGTGGCCGGAACCGCAAGACGCGACTGGCCGTCATGGATGCCACCGCCGTCGACAGCCATCGCCGGCTGGTGCTGATACGCCGTGACGATATCGAGCACCTGCTTCTGATCGGCGGCCCGACCGACGTCGTCGTCGAGCGCGATATCCGACTTTCGGCGCTACGCCGGCCGGCATTGACCGGAGATGGCGGCTTGCAGCCGGTTCCGGCCGCCGCGGCCCCGGCAAGACCGCGTCCGCCGCAACCCGCTCCGCCGCCGGCGAGACAGGCTCCCGCTCCACAGCCGGTGAACACGACGCCACCCGCCCGCCCGCGTACAACAGCGCCGCCGGCACCTGCACCGAAGCCGGCAACGCAAAGCTATCAGCCGACCAATGTCACGCCGTTGCCTGCCTACGGCTCCGCCAACGCCAACACCGCCCGGCACGCGCCGCCACCACCGCAGCCGGTGCAGGACAGCATCGACGACACGCTGATGAGGGAACTCGAAGTGTCGCTGGATCAGCCCCGTTCGGGCGGCCCGGTGGGCAAGGCGGCGGCGCCGCCGTCGCTCGACGACGAGATGACCAAGCTTCTCGGCGAACTCTCCAGTCAGAAGAGATGAGCGACCGCCGGGTCGCTATCCCGCGAAACATCGTCGCCGGTCCGCTGCCGAACCACCTCGTCCAAGCGCAAAATATCAAGGGTTTGCGGCCTTCGCGCGCCTCAGAGCGGTGGATGCCACACCAATAGAAATGGCCGGAAAACCGGCCATTTCAGAATCGAGTTCGTTCGAGACAGCCGGCCGTGCGCCGCCGGCCTTGACCTCAGTCGTCGCGATAGACTTTTTCGCGGCGCTCATGCCGCTCCTGCGCTTCGATCGACAATGTCGCGATCGGACGCGCATCGAGCCGCTTCAGCGCGATCGGCTCGCCGGTCTCTTCGCAATAGCCGTAAGTGCCTTCGTCGATGCGCTGCAGGGCGGAGTCGATCTTTGCAATGAGCTTGCGCTGACGGTCGCGGGCCCTGAGTTCGATGGCACGGTCGGTTTCCGAAGAGGCGCGATCGGCCAGATCGGGGTGGTTGGCGTTCTCTTGCTGCAGGATTTCCAGTGTTTCGCGCGCTTCGCGCAATATGTCACTCTTCCAGGTGACGAGCTTTGAGCGGAAGTAGGATTTCTGCCGCTCGTTCATGAACGGCTCGTCTTCGGAGGGTACGTAATCGGCGGTAACGATGTCGTTCATTCGACTCACCCAAACTGCCCCAATTTTGGCGCCTATATATTCGTCGTCCGACGCCTGCACAAGCGCAATCGGCCGCTGTCTCACGCAATTGTTAAAGTACCCGTCACGCGTCTCTGCGGCCGCGTACGGTCGCTTTGGTACAAAATTCGCCGAGACACTTTCGATCCGGTGGCACATGCTTTCCGAGATTGCCGTGACCCCGGGGGCCGATACGCAAGAGACCTTTGCAGCAAGCAGCATTGGGTGCTTCGCCGTGTTGAAGAGCACGGGCCATTGTGCGCAACGCCGTTCTCGTGGCTAATCCCGGGACGCTTCGGCATTCGGAGGTTGGGTGAGCAGGCTTTATCTGTTGCGACATGCAAGGGCTGGCTGGGCACTGCCCGGCATGCGGGATTTCGATCGCCCGCTCGATGCGTCCGGCCGCGCCGATGCCGAAATGGTGGGGGCCGCCATGCGCTCCCGCCTCTATGTTCCGGACCGGACGCTCTGCTCCAATGCCAAGCGCGCCAAGGAGACGCTGGAAGGCCTGGCCGGCCAGACCGACACCGGCCGGGTTCTGTTCTTCGACGCGCTCTACAGCGCGGACGCGGCCGGGTACCTCCACCTTATCCGCGACAATGGCGGATCAGGCTCATTGCTGGTCATTGGCCACAACCCGATGATGGAAGACCTCACCATGGCAGTTTCGGGCGACGGCGACGAAACCGCGCGGGCCACGCTGAACCATGGGTTCCCGACCGCGGGCCTGGCGGTCGTCCGCTTCGACGGCGATCTTGCCAGCGCCGCCCAAGGCACCGGCTATCTCGAAGCGTTCCTGACGCCGGCCAATCTCTGAAGCCATTTCAAAGCCTGGTTGCAGAGCCTATATCGGACGGACCGAAGTCCGAGAGAGCAAATTTTGGCATCATCGCTGACCACCTTCACCGACGAAGCGAGGATTGCCCTCGACACGCTGTCGGGCCGCGCCACCGGGCTTTTTTCCCCATCGCTGCGCCTCGGCGTGACGGGATTGTCCCGCGCCGGCAAAACGGTGTTCATATCGGCCCTTGTCCACAATTTGATCCATGGCGGCCGCCTGCCGCTGTTCGAGGCGCAGAAATCTGGGCGCATCGCCCGCGCCTTCCTCGAGCAGCAGCCCGACGACGCGGTGCCGCGTTTCCAGTACGAGGACCACATCGCCGCCCTGGTCAACGACCGCGCCTGGCCCGATTCGACGCGTGCCATTTCGGAACTGCGGCTGACCATCGAATATGAATCGGCTTCCGGCTGGAGCCGCATGTTTTCCTCCGGCAGATTGTCGGTCGATGTCGTCGACTATCCCGGCGAATGGCTGCTCGATCTGCCGCTGCTCGGCAAATCCTTTGCCGATTTTTCGCACGAAGCCTTCGAAATGGCCGTTCTGCCGGTGCGCGAGGATCTTTCGCAGAGTTGGCGGGCGCTGTCAGCCGGGGTCGACCCGAACGCCGATGCCGACGAGATGACGGCGCGCCGCCTGGCCGAAAGCTTCGCCGCCTATCTGAAGGCCTGCAAGCTCGACGAGCGGGCGCTTTCGACCTTGCCGCCCGGCCGCTTCCTGATGCCGGGCGATCTCGAAGGCTCGCCGGCACTGACCTTCGCGCCCTTGGCCGGGATCGGCGACAGGCGTCCGCGCGCAGGGTCGCTGCACGCCATGATGGACAGGCGCTATGAGGCCTACAAGACGCATGTCGTCAAACCCTTCTTCCGCGAACACATCACCCGACTCGATCGCCAGATCGTGCTGATCGACGCCATGCAGGCGCTGAACGCCGGCCCCGGCGCCATGGCCGACCTGGAACGCGCGGTGACCGAGATCCTCAGCTGTTTCCGACCCGGCCGGGGCAGCTTCCTCACCGACCTGTTCTCGCGGCGCATCGACCGCATCCTGGTTGCCGCGACCAAAGCCGACCATCTGCATCACGAAAGCCATGACCGCCTGCAGTCGATCGTGCGGCGGCTTGCCGACCGCGCCGTGGCACGGGCGAATTTCACCGGCGCCGACGTCGATGTGGTCGCCATGGCGGCGGTGCGCGCGACGCGCGAAGGCACCGTCAAGCAAGGCCGAGAGACGTTGCCAGTCATTATCGGCACGCCGATCGCCGGCGAGAAGATCAACGGCGAAACCTTCGATGGAAAAGCTGAAACAGCCATATTTCCCGGTGATTTACCGGAGAAAATTGATGCGGTTTTTGATCTTTCGGGAGCCGATCACAAGCAGGATGCCGCGGACCCTGCAATCCGCTTCGTCCGTTTCCGTCCCCCAAAGCTAGAACGCACGGCCGAAGGTATCACCCTGTCGCTGCCGCATATCAGGCTCGACCGTGCCTTGCAGTTCCTGATCGGAGATCATCTGGCATGACTGCGCCCCGCAAGCCGGCAGCGTTCCGCATCGAGCCGGAAGCCGAACCAAGGCAAGAGGCGCCGCAGGCGCGCCGTGCCCAGGCCGATGCCCAGCGCAAACCCCGCGCGATGAAGGCCGATGTCGCGATGGTCATCCCGGCGGAAGTCGATGTCTTCGACGAGCCTGACATCATTGCCGCGGAGCCGCCGCCGGCGATCGCCCCCAGAAAACGCTCACTGCTCGGCAGCATCTTCTTCGGCGCCTTTGGCGTGCTGGTTTCGCTAGCTGTCGGCCTGTGGACCGACCAGCTCATACGCGACCTCTTCGCGCGCGCCGAATGGCTGGGCTGGCTGGCCGCGGGCATGGCTGCCATCGCCGTGCTGGCGCTTATGGTGATCCTGATTCGGGAGTTCCTGGCGATCGCCCGCCTTGCCGAGGTCGAAAAACTGCAGAAGCGTGCGCTCGACGCGATCGCCCGCGACGATCCCAAGGCTGCACGATCGGTCGTCGACGAATTGTCGGCCTTTGTCGCGGCCAAACCCGAAACCGCGGCCGGCCGGCGCGCGCTGGCCGAACTGCGCGGCGAAATCATCGACGGCGGCAATCTCGTGCGCTTGGCCGAGGCTGAAATTCTCGGACCACTCGATGCCAGGGCGAAGGTGATGATTCTCGAAGCCGCCAAACGCGTTTCGCTGGTGACGGCGGTCAGTCCACGCGCACTGGTCGATGTCGCCTATGTCGTGTTCGAGGCCGGGCGGCTTATTCGCCGCCTGTCAGAACTCTATGGCGGACGGCCGGGAACGCTGGGTTTCTTCCGCCTGGCGCGCAGCGTGCTGGCGCATCTGGCGGTTACCGGCTCGATCGCGATCGGCGACAGTTTCGTCCAGCAGATCGTCGGCCACGGCCTGGCCGCGCGCCTTTCGGCCAAGCTTGGCGAGGGCGTCGTCAACGGCATGATGACGGCACGCATCGGCATTGCCGCGATGGAGACGGCGCGACCCCTGCCCTTCAGCGCCGCCAAGCGTCCCGGACTTGGTGATTTCCTCTCGGCGCTGACATCGTTCGCAACCAGGAAAGATGGTGAAACGACCCCATCCGGCAAGTGAGCCGGGCTGGAGTGTCTGGACCTTCGGAATTGTTACCGGACTGCTTTGCGGCGGCCCCGCGGTGACGAAGCATTAACCAATCTTGTTCATGGTCAGACGGGTTCCAAACAGCATCTTTGTTGCCGGGTGTCGTCGATGAAAAGCGTAATTCTATCCAGTGTCCTGCCCCTGGCAACGGTGATTACGGCAGTCGTCGGCATTGCCGGAGTGGCCTCTGCGGCCGAGCCTGACAAGCAGTTCTTCCAGTCCGCCGAAGGCAAGTGGATCGGTCCCGGCGAAATCGTCGCCGGCAAGTACAAAGGCACGAAGTTCAACTGCAGCTTCACCGGCTCGACGCCCGACGGCAAGGTCGGCATGTCGCTCGACGGCGGCTGTCGGGTCGGCATGTTCACCCAGCCGATGTCGGCCAAGATCGAGCGCAAGGGCCGTGAGGGCTACAAGGGCAGCTTCATGGGTGGCGCGACCGGTTCCGGCCTCGACATCATCGGCGGCAACGTCGTCGATGCCCGCAAAGTGGTCTTTACCATCAACCGCAACCAGCTGCGCGGCGTCATGCAGGCTCGCATCCCTGACGACAATTCGATGACGGTGACTATTGCCGTGCGCGTCGACGACCAGCTGGTGCCGGTGATCGGCATGAGCCTGAAGCGCGTCGACGCGGTCGAAGTCGGCTCTATCGCGCCGAACTGAACAATTCAAAAGAAAAGGCGGCGACCCAACGGTCGCCGCCTCGTTTGATCCAATCGAATCAGGGCGTTAGCCTTTGATCGTGGCCGTCAGTTCGTCATAGGCGTTGCAGGAGTCGGCCAATGTCGTAGCGCCCTGATACTTGGTTGTCACCGCCTGGACCTTGGCCGTCAGATCAGCCGCTTTGGACGGGTCCTTGGTAATCGCTTCCTGAAGTGCTGCAGCCATGTCCTGCGCCTTCTTGGTCGCGATCTCCGCCGTGCACTCAGGCGCCTTCGAGCAAGCCGAACCGGCAAGCACCGCCAGGCCGACGGCAACAAACAAAAACTTCTTCATGTCAGTCATCTCCTCAAAAAGGGCGCGACTTGATCGTCGATCACCCTCCAATGGCCGAAGCCGAGCGTCCTTAGCCTTCGATTGCGGCAAGATGCAACGTGTTCCCGGCCTCAACTTGTGTATCGCGCCTGCAACATCGGCGGCGGCCTGGATTCAGGCTATTTTATCAGCGGCAGCAAAGTTCAGCTGCGCGGCTGCAGCAGCGCCAAGACGGCGGTCGATGCGGCAAGGATAGCAGTCAGAGTCAAAGGCCCAGTCGCGCCATAGGTGTCCACGACATAGCCGCCGACAACCGCGCCGATGGTGATGGCAATTTGGAAAGAGGTGACCATCAGGCTGCCCGCTGCCTCCAGCGCATCAGGCGCCGCGCGCGACATATTGGTCGGCAGCACCACCGGCGCCATGCCAAAGGCGCAACCCCACAGCGTAACGAAGCCGAAGGCAACGCCGATATGCGAGCCCCAAAGCACCAAAGTAAGTGCCGCAACTGCCATCAACGCTGCGGTGACTGCGAGGGCCATGTGGATGTTGGTGTCGGCCATGCGGCCGCCGGCAACATTACCGATCACGGCAGCGATGCCAAACCCGAGCAGAGCCAGGGCAATCGGTCCGGTTGTAAGGAGTGTCACCTGTTCGAGGAAGGGACGCACATAGACCGAGCCGGCAAAATGCCCCGTCATCAGCAAAACAATAGCCAACATGCCGAGTTGGATGCCGCGCCGCCGGGTCAGCCGAAATACATCTGCAAGGCTGTTGCTTGCCGTTGCAGGCAAGGTCGGCAGGCTGAGAAACTGCAGCAGCATGGCAAGCGCGGCCAGCCCCGCCGTCATGGCCATGGCACTGCGCCACCCTATCCAGTCACTGATCAGCGCGCCCATCGACGGTGCGGCAATGGTGGCAAGCGAGACGCCGAGGGTGACGATCGCCATGCCCCGACCTGTCGCATTGGCGCCAACCAGCCTCGCCACGACGGCGACCGAAAGTGCCCAGAAAGCGCTGAGAGCGATGCCCAGTCCGGCCCGGCCCAACAGCAACAGCCAGAAATCGGTCGCCAGCGCCGCCAGGATATTGGAACCGACCGCAAGGGCGCTGAGACCAACCAGCACCGCCTTGCGGTTCAAGCGGCCGATGAGAACATTGCTCAACATGGCCGTCACGGCGCCGACGGAAGCGGTGGCGGTGACGACCTGGCCGGCCGTCCCCTCGCTGATGCCGAGATCGCGTGCCATTGGCGTCAGCAGACCTGCGGGCAGGAATTCGGCAGACACCAGGGCAAAGCTGGTGGCCGCCAATGAAATGACCGCGAACCAAGTGGCTGCGCTCCACGCGGCTGGTGCATCGGCATCAAGGCCAATCGCGGCGTCTTCAAGCTGTAATGTTGTGTCAGTCACGGAAAGATCTCCAAAGTTTGGAGGTCTTAAATAGGCGAGTCCGCTCGGATGATATGTATCTTAGAATCCGAAATTCATATCCATTCGTCCGGGAATTGTGCGACGCACAACGCCAGGCGAGACATTGGTGATGCGCTTGAACGCGCGCGCGAAGGATGCCTCGGAATCATAGCCCAAACGGGTAGCGACTTCGGCAACCGACAAGCCGTTTTGGCCCAGCAATTCGCGGGCAAGCTGCATACGCAGGCGGGCGAGATAGTGTGCGGCACCCTCTCCCAATACCGCACTGAAACGCTCGGCGAAAATCGAACGCGATTGGCCTGCCACGCCGGCCAGGCTTCCCAGCGTCCAGTTGTGGCCGGGGTCGCGGTGCATGGCCGCCAAAGCCCGGCCTATATGGGGGTCACGGATGGCTGCGAGCCAACCGGTGGTCGAGGCTCCGTTGCAATTGACCCAGCAGCGTATGAGCCGGGCCGTTAGCAAGTCGGCCATACGCGACAGAATCGTGGCGCTGCCCATCTGCGGTTGCGAGGCCTCCACCGTCATGGCCGCCAGCAAAGGACCGACGACCGGGTCATTGCCGGCCACGTCGCAACCCTTGATGACAGGCGGCATCAACGTGATCAATGGGTTGAGCGCATAGGAGTCCAAGGCCATGGAGCCGCAGAAAAGGGTACTCGTCGCGCCCGTTCCTTGCCGTACCACTTCGCAGACGTTGCCCCCCAACTTGATCACCTGGCAACCTTCGAGCGAGTCCCCTGCAACGTCCGGCGCGCTGGCCAGCCGATGGGCGATGCCTTGCGGCAGCAGCACCAGATCGCCATCGCGCAACTCCTGCCAGCCTTGCGATTCAGTATGAATCCAGCACGGGCCCTGGCCGACAAAGTGAAACCGAAGCAGCTGTTGTTGCGGAAAGTCTATGCTCCATGGGTGCCGGAGCTCGCAGCGACCATAGTTGACACCACTCAAGCGAAAGTCTTGTAAAACTTCGCTGAGCGCATCCATCGGGATATGTGGCGTCGAAGACGGCCGGGACGAATAGTCAGGCATATACGTGATATAGATGCCGAACGTCCGGCAGGCAAGCGGGGACCGTTGTTCCACCAGGGGAATCGCTGCAACGGCACCCTACCTTTCCCGGCAGATTTCTCGCCTTGCCTCCCGCTCCAACTGCATGCAAGGAGTGCTGCGAGACACAGGGACAAGAGGCATGGCGGCGGAAGCATCGGGCAGTGATCTGGTTCAGGTGGTGGCGCTGCTTGCTGCCGGCGTCGTCGCCGTCCCCATCTTCAAGCGCATGGGCCTCGGCTCGATTCTCGGCTATCTGGCCGCCGGCGTCGTGATCGGCCCGTTCGGCCTCGGCGTCTTTTCCGAATCGGAAGCCATTCTTCATGTCGCCGAACTCGGCGTTGTGATGTTCCTGTTCATCATCGGGCTGGAAATGCAGCCGTCGCGGCTGTGGGGCCTGCGCCGCGAGATCTTTGGCCTCGGCGCGCTGCAGGTTGGCGTCTGCGCGCTTCTGCTGACAGGTGTCGGCATGGCTGGAGGGTTTCCGATCGCACAATCCTTCGTCGCCGGCGCCGGCTTCGTGCTGACCTCGACGGCGATCGTCATGCAACTCCTCGAGGAACGCGGTGAAATCGCTGCGCCGAAAGGCCAGCGCATCGTATCGGTCCTGCTGTTCGAGGATCTTGCCATCGTGCCGCTGCTGGCGTTGATCGCGTTCCTGGCACCCGGTGGGGCCGACACCAGCCTGTCGGAGCGGCTGACCGAGGTCGGCATCGGGCTCGCCGCGATCGTCGGCCTTGTGGTGGCAGGCCGCTATCTGCTCAATCCGTTCTTCCGCATCCTGGCGGATGCCCGCGCCCGCGAAGTAATGACGGCGGCGGCACTTCTGGTCGTTCTCGGATCCGCGCTCGCCATGCAGCTCAGCGGCCTGTCGATGGCGATGGGTGCCTTCCTGGCCGGCGTGCTTTTGTCCGAATCGACCTTCCGCCACCAACTCGAAGCCGACATCGAACCCTTCCGCGGCATCCTGCTTGGCCTGTTCTTTCTCGCGGTGGGCATGTCGCTCGACCTGCATGTGGTCGCGGCGAACTGGCGGCTGATCGCCCTTTATGTCGTCGCCTACATGGTGATGAAGGCGTTCGGCATCTACATCGTCGCCCGCATCCTGAAATCAGGCCACCGCGAAGCCCTGGAGCGCGCGGTCTTCATGGCACAAGGCGGCGAATTCGCCTTTGTCCTCTACTCGGCGGCCGCGGCGGTCGGCATCATCGACGGCAACGCCAACGCGACGCTGACGGCGATCGTCATCATCTCCATGGTGCTGACGCCGCTGGCGATCATCGCCTTGCGCTATCTGACGCCGCGCGACGAGCAGTCGCTCGACGGCGTCGATGTCGCCGATGGCCTGACCGGCAGCGTGCTGGTCATCGGCTTCGGCCGCTTCGGCCAGATCGCGAGCCAGCCGCTGCTGCTGCGCGGCATCGACGTCTCGATCATCGACAATGATGTCGAAATGATCCAGGCGGCGGCCGATTTCGGCTTCAAGGTCTACTATGGCGACGGCACGCGACTGGACATCCTGCATGCCGCCGGTGCCGGCCGGGCGCGTGCCGTGCTGATCTGCGTCGACAAGGCCGATGTGGGTGTTCGCATCGCCCAGCTGATCAAGGCCGAATTCCCACTGCTCACAGTGCTGGCCCGCGCATTCGACCGTGGAACGGCGCTGCAGCTCATTCGTGCCGGCGTCGACTACCAACTGCGCGAAACCTTCGAATCCGCACTTGTTTTCGGTGGCTCGGCACTGGAATCGCTGGGCGTCGACCCCGAAGACGTGGCTGAAACGATCGAAGACGTCAGGCGCCGCGACACCGATCGCTTCGAAACCCAGCTTGCCGAAGGCATTCGCGCCGGACAGCGCTTCCTGAGAGGCAATATCGGCACGCCGATTCCGACACCGCTCTCCACGCCGCGCCGGCCTGGTCAGGCACTCAATGAAGAAACCGCGGGTGTGCTGCACAAGTCCGAACCCGCCGATTGAGCAAGGAACTATGCATGGAATTGGACAGCCGGGCCCTATCGGTCACCAAATTCTGGCGCGATGCCGGCGAGGATGCCTGGTTCGAGAAGAACGAAGCATTCGATGCCGAGTTCCGCGACCGCTTTCTCGGCCTGCACTATGCCGCCGCTCGGCGTGAATGCGACGACTGGCTGGAACATGCCGAAGGCGCGCTGGCGCTGATGATCCTGCTCGATCAGTTTCCGCGGAACTGTTTTCGCGGCACCGGCCATATGTACGCGACCGATCCGCTCGCCAGATATTTCGCAGAGAGGGCGGTCGCGGCCGGCCATGACCTGGCACTCGAGGAAGAACTCCGCGTTTTCCTCTACCTGCCGTACGAGCATTCGGAACTGCTGGCCGACCAGGACATTTCGGTCGAGCTGACGCAGGCCAGGGCCGAGCCCTACCTGAAATACGCTGTCGAACACCGCGATATCATTCAGCATTTCGGCCGTTTTCCGCATCGAAACAAGATGCTTGGCCGCGAAACCACGGTGCAGGAGCAGGCGTTCCTGGATGGTGGCGGCTTCTCTGGCTGAAGATCCGGCTACTGCCTCGTCCGGACCTCAGGCCAGCCACCAATCCCGGCCGGACGACAATCGCTCGATGCCTGAAGTATCGACGGCGACCAGGCGGTCGGTGATGCTGCGGCCGCTGACAACCAGGCTGGGCGCGATCTCGGCCAGCGGCGCCAGCACGAAGGCGCGCTCCAGCATGCGCGGATGCGGCACCTCCAGCCCGGTCTCGTGGATGACGCGGTCGCCGAACACCAGAATGTCGATGTCGATCAGCCGCGGCCCCCAGCGCTCCTCGCGCACCCGCTTCAGCTTGCGCTCCGCATCGAGGCAGAGGTCGAGCAAGGCACGCGGTGCAAGCACGGTGGAAATCTCGGCGGCCGCATTGAGAAAATCCGGCTGATCGAGCTTGCCCCAGGGCGGCGTGCGATAAAGCGACGAGACGCCGGTGACGCGCGTATCCGCGTCGGCATCCAGCATTCGCAGCGCCGCGCCCATGGATTTCGCCGGATCGCCAAGATTGCCGCCAAGGCTGAGATAAACGGTACTATTCGGGCCAGACAACGGTCACCTCGACATAATCGAGCACGCCGGGCACCGGTGCGTTCGGCTTGCGCACCGTGATCTCGGCTTTCTTTATCTGCGGAAAACGCGCCGTCAGCGCACGGGCCACTTCGAGCGCCAGCGACTCGATCAGAAAACGGCGCTGCCCGGTGATGATCTTTTCAATGACGGTGAATGCAATGCCGTAGTGGACCGTATCCTCGATGGAATCCTCGGCAAGCGCCCGGCCTGGATCGACGGTGAGAACGGCATCGACATAGAAGCGCTGGCCGAGCCTTTCCTCCTCGTCCAGCACGCCGTGCCGGGCAAAGAAAGCGCAGTTCTTCATGCGGATGACATACATCGCTCAGTTTCTCGCCCGGTCCGTCTGACGCGCCAGCATAGCATCCGCAAGCGCCAAAGCGTCCACGTTGAATGCGACATCGTGGACGCGAAACAGATCGGCGCCCTGGAGCCTCAAGATGACGCTGGTCGCCGCTGTTCCGACCGCTCTGTCGGCGGCATCACGGCCGGTGACCGTGCCGATGAAGCGCTTTCGCGACGTACCGGCCATCAGCGGCAAGCCAAGTGCATGCAATTCCGAAAAGCGTGCCATCAGGTCGAGATTTTCCTCCGCCGTCTCCTTGGCGAATCCGAAACCGGGATCGAGCACGATACGATCGTCGGCGATGCCGTTCTGGCGGACGATTTCCAGCGACCTTCGCAGGAACGTCAATTGATCGGCAATCACATCCGGCAGCTTCTGGCGATCCCGCCCGGTATGCATGATGACAAGCCCGGCGCCGGTGTCGGCGGCGACACGCGCAATATCGGGCTCGCGCTGCAAACCCCATACATCGTTGACGATATGCGCGCCGGCGGCAACCGCCAGCCGCGCCGTGTCGGCGCGATAGGTGTCGACCGAAATCAGCACCTCGCTCACGCCCGCCAGCGCTTCGATCACAGGCAGGATGCGGTCCTGTTCCTGGCTGGCCGATACCGCGGCAGCACCTGGGCGCGTCGATTCTCCGCCGACATCGACAACCAGTGCGCCTTCCCCGATCATGCGGCGCGCCTGGGCCAGCGCCTTTTCAGGGGCGTCGAACTGGCCGCCATCGGAAAAGCTATCGGGCGTGACATTGAGGATGCCGACGACCACGGCCTTGCCGCCAAGGTCGAGATGGCGTCCATGCGCCAACTGCCATCGCCTGGCCGTCATTGCTCATCGACCATGGAGTTCATCAATCATGTGTGATCCCTGGCGGATCAATTTCATTGCGCCGGCAACGGCCGTAAAGCAAGGTGGTCGAAGAGGCAACATGATGAAACGATCCATGCTTGGCATGAAAAAACCGTCCTTGGGCGTGAAACAATCCTTGGCTTGCGCGCTGCTGCTCGCCATGACCCCGCTTCCGGCGGCTGCCGCCAATCTCGTCAAGACGTACAGCTATTTCGCCATCGGCGGCAGCACGCTCGACGACATCGAGGCACAACTCTCCAAACGCGGGCCGGAGGTGAAAAGCACCGGCACGCGGCACCCGGGCGCCACGCAAATGGCTTTCACCACCCGCATCAGCTATGCGCAGACACCGAGTGCCTGCCGGATCGCCGACGCGGTGGTGACCGTCAAGGTGAAGGTGATCCTTCCGGAGTGGCGCCGCCCGCGCAAGGCCGATGCCGATGTCAGGCTGTTCTGGGATACGCTGTCCGCCGACATCAAGCGCCATGAGGAGCGCCATGTCGAAATCGCCAAGAACCATGGCGGCGAACTCGAAGAAGCCTTGAAGGCCACCTACCCGCAAAAGAACTGCGACGCCGCCAAGGCCAAGGCGGCCGCGATCACCGCGGCTGTTCTGGCCAGGCACGACCGCGCCCAGCTTCAGTTCGACCGCGTCGAAAGCGTCAATTTCGAAAGCCGCATCCTGCGGCTGCTGCGCTACCGCATGGAGCGCATCGGCAACGGCCGACTGCCGCCGGCCTGAACGCACCCGAACTGAAAGCCAAATTCGCCGAAGCGTAGTGCCAGATTCGAAAAACTTTCGAGCCCCTGTCGAAACCGGCCTATATGGGACGACATATATCAGGCTCGCCAGACGCGAGCTTAAAACACCAATGCGATCCAAACGGTCAAGAAACCGGAACGGCTGAACAGCGCCGGTCAAATCGCAAGCTTTTGGATGAACGATCATGGACCAGGCTGTCGATAACAAAACGATGGCGGAAACCGGCACGCCGATAACAGAGAGCGAAAAGAACGCCATCATCGGCGGCGTGCTGTTGTCGATGCTGTTGGCGGCACTCGACCAGACCATTGTCGCGCCGGCCATGCCGACCATCGGGCATGCGCTCGGAAACGCACACTATCTGCCATGGATCGTCACCGGTTATCTCCTGACCGCTACCGCCGTGGCCCCGCTCTACGGCAAGATTTCCGATGTCTACGGCCGCCGGCCAACCGTCTATGCCGCGATCCTGATCTTTTTGGCGGGATCGCTGGTCAGTGCGATGGCTCCCAACATGTTTGTGCTGGTTGTCGGGCGGGCGATCCAGGGCGCCGGTGGCGGCGGCTTGTTCGCTTTGACGCAGACCGTCGTCGGCGATCTCGTTCCGCCGCGCGAGCGGGCACGCTATGCCGCCTGGTTCTCCGGCACATGGGCTGTCGCCAGCGTTGCCGGTCCGTTGCTCGGCGGCACTTTCGCCGAGCACCTGCACTGGTCACTGATCTTCTGGATCAACATTCCGCTTGGTCTTCTTGCGATGGCGATCATCAACAAGCCGCTCAAGAAACTGCCCGTTGCCGCAAAGCGCCATCGTATCGACGGCCTGGGCGCGTTGCTTCTGATCATTGCCACGGCGCTGCTGCTGCTCGCATTGAACTGGGGCGGCAGCGCCTATCCCTGGATTTCGCTTGAAGTCATCGGCGTTCTCTGCGGTTCGGCGATTTTCTGGGGCGCTTTTGCCTTGCGGCTTATGCGAGCCGCCGAGCCGCTCATCTCGCTTGAAGTGCTTGGCAATCCAATCGTTCTGGCAGGCACGCTTTCGATGTTCCTGCTTCAGGCCGCAAGCGTCGGCATGGCTGTGTACCTGCCCGTCTATCTTCAGGCGGTGCTCGGCCTGTCGGCAGCAGAGTCGGGCATCGCGATGCTTGGGCTTCTGCTGGGGACCGTCGGCGGCGCGGCATTCAGCGGGCGCATGATACCGCATTTCACCCACTACAAGCGCATTGCAATGGTGGGCGTCGTCTTCAGCATGCTGTGCCTCTGCCTGCTGGCCGTCGTCGCAGGATATGCAACGCTGCTGGAGGTAGAGGTCTTGACGATCTGCATCGGGTTTGGAACCGGAACGACGTTTCCGGTCACCACCGTGTCGGTCCAGAACGCCGTCGATCGCGTGCATCTCGGCGTCGCGACGGGCGTGCTGACATTCCTGCGTTCGCTTGGCAGTGCGCTTGGTGTCGCGATGCTCGGCGCGGTCGCTCTGGGCTACGGCCTGCCGCTTGCCGGTGAAGGCGTGCGGATCGTGGGCCATAGCGCGACGGTCGAGCCGTTCGTGATGATCTTTGCCGTCGCCGCCGCTACATTGCTGCTGGGGCTGATCACGCTGACGCTGATGCCCGAAAAGGAGCTTCGCGGTTACGCCGACAATGCGGCGCCCATCCTCGCCGAGTAAGCTTCAGCCGGAGACGCCGAGCTTCTTCTGCAGGCTGGTCGAGGAGGTCGTGTACTGGAAAACGATGCGCTCGCCGGGGCTGATGATGCGCTTGGCGGCCTGCGCCATCAGCGCCACTTCGTGGAAGCCCGACAGGATCAGCTTCAGCTTGCCCGGATACCAGTTGATGTCGCCGACCGCGAAGATACCAGGCACCGATGTCTGGAACTTCTCGGTATCGACCGGAATAAGGTTCTCGTGAAGGTTGAGACCCCATTCCGCGATCGGTCCGAGCTTCATGGTCAGGCCGAAGAACGGCAGCATGCGCGTGCAAGGCACCTCGACATCGCCGTCCGGTCCCTTGATGGTGGCCGATGACAGTTGGCCGTCGGCACCGGTCAATCCGGTCACCTGCCCGACCTGGAATTCCAGCTGCCTCATTTCCTGCATGGCATACATCTTGTTGACGCTGTCGGGGGCGGCACGGAACTCGGGCCGCCGGTGCACCAGCGTCACGCTCTTTGCCACTGGCTGCAGGTTCAGCGTCCAGTCGAGTGCCGAGTCGCCGCCGCCGACGATAACGAGGTCATGGCCGCGAAAATCCTCCATCCGGCGCACCGAATAGAAGACACTCTTGCCTTCATAGGGCTCTATGCCGGGGATCGGCGGACGCTTGGGCTGGAAGGAGCCGCCGCCGGCGGCAATCACCACCACCTTGGCCTCGAACACCTCATTTTCGTCGGTGGTGACGCGAAAACTGCCGTCCTCCAGTTTTTCCAGGCTGGAAACCATTCGGTTGTAGCTGAAATCAGGCTTGAACGGCGCGATCTGCTCGAGCAATTTGTCGACCAGCCCCTGCGCCGAGATCGAAGGCCAGCCTGGAATGTCGTAGATCGGCTTTTCCGGATAGAGCTCCGCGCACTGGCCGCCCGGCCGATCCAGAATGTCGATCAGGTGGCACTTCATGTCGAACAAGCCGAGCTCGAACACGGCAAACAGGCCGACCGGCCCTGCCCCGACAATAAGCACGTCTGTCCTGGTGGTCTCGGTCATGCGATGTGCCTCGCTGCGAAGAGAGCAGGACACTGCATGACCAATGCTCCGCTGCCAAGCCGCAGCGGGAAAAATCAGTTGGCAAAGATCCTGCGCTTATCCCTGGCGGGCGGGCACGCGGACAACCAGGCCGTCAAGCGCATCGCGGACCTTGATCTGGCATGACAGGCGCGAGTTGGGCTGGACGTCGTAGGCGAAGTCCAGCATGTCCTCTTCCATCGCTTCCGGCTCGCCGACTTCAGCCGTCCAGGCTTCGTCGACATAGACGTGACAGGTGGCACAGGCGCAGGCACCGCCGCATTCGGCTTCGATCCCGGGCACGGCGTTGCGGATCGCGTTTTCCATGACCGTAGAGCCGTTCTCGGCGTCCATGTCGAAATGCGTGCCGTCATGGGCAATGAAAGTCAGCTTGGTCATTTGTCACCTGAAGGGAGTNGGATTCAGCGGTTGATGGCGGCGATGAAATCGCGCACTTCGTCGATCAGCGTGCCAAGCCGCTTGAGCGTCTGGCCGTCTTCCGGCCGGTGCTCGATCTCGGTGGCGCAATCGGCGATGGCAAAGGCGCCGACGCCCCGTGCCGAACCCTTTAATCCATGGGCGAGCAGAAGCCGGTCCTTGATGTCGGCGTCGACTATTCTGTCGCGCACGGACAGCGCCTGCTGTACAAACAGCGCCAGCACCTCTTGCTCAAGGCTGCGGTCGCCCATCGTCTGGCGGGCAAGGTGTGCCAAATCGACCGGCCGTGACCGCCTTGGTCCGGATACGTCGCCCCCGGGCATTGAGAAGGCAATGCCGCTTTCGCCACGCATAAACTCGAACTCCGTTTCTTCGATTCGCCCAAAAACCTAGGCGAATCCAATGGACAACGGGTTAATGAATGGCCGGGAAAAATGTTGCCAAAGCGGCGCCCAAATCACAGTTCCGTTAACCTTATATTTAAAGTTTTACGTATCCCGCGGAATGCATGTTTTCTTTACCCCCCTGTGTCATTACGATACGAGGGGTCCATTTTCAGCCTCCTGCGCGGGGCAAGACAAACAGAATTATAAGCCCGCGGCAGCTAGTACAGGGTAGCGAAGGCATGGCAAAGAAACCAACGACGACGAGAACTCTCGACAGCGACGTGGCCAGGGAACTGGAAAAGGCGCTCGATCTCGACCTCAGCAACGAGATCGGCAGCGGCGACCTCGACATCGCGGCTTCGATGGAGGATCTGGAAGCTCAGATATCCCAGGCGGCCGACGAGCTGGCGCGCGAGGGACGCAATCATAAGCCGGAACAAAACCCGGAGCCTGTGGTCAATCAGAACCACGCCGCGAAACCCGCGCCCAAGGCCAAGCCTGCCGAATTGCGCCCCGTGGAACCGCGCAATGGCGCCCAGCCCGCGGGTTTCGCGCCGGCCAATGACGATCGCCAGAAGGACTACAAGACGCTTCTGCACAGCCTCAACAGGCGTGCCTCGAACACCATTTACTGGGTCGTCGCCTTCGTTTCGCTCGCCTGGTTCGCCGGCGCCGGCGGTTTGGCCAATCTGCTTTTCGGACCGAGCATCTGGAGAATCCGTACGCTCGACCAGTTCCTTGCCCGTCCGGAACTGATCGGCCTCGCCGTCGCGGCCATCGTGCCCGTCATCCTGTTCTGGGCCTTCGCCGCCATGATTCGCCGCGCCCAGGAAATGCGCATCGCCGCACAGTCCATGACCGAAGTGGCCTTCCGCCTGACCGAGCCGGAAAACCTTGCCCAGGATCGCGTCATGATGATCGGCCAGGCCGTTCGTCGCGAAGTCGCGGCCATGGGCGAAGGCATCGAACGCACACTTGCCCGCGCCGTCGAACTGGAAACGCTTGTCCACAGCGAAGTCAACCAGATCGAACGCTCCTATTCCGAGAATGAATCCCGCATCCGTTCGCTGGTCGACGGGCTCGGCAGCGAGCGCGAAGCCGTCGTCACCCATGCCGAGCGCGTCCGCGCCTCGATCACCGGCGCGCATGAGACGCTGAAGGACGAGATCGGCGCCGCCTCCGATATCATCCGCGACTCGATCCTGAATGCATCGACCAAATTGTCGATGACGATCACCAATTCCGGCGACACGCTGATCGATCGCATCAACGAAAGCTCGATGTCGATCTTCGATTCGGTCGAAGGCCGGCTCGATTCGATCACCGATCGGCTGTCGACCTCGGGCGAGGCCTTCGCCAGCCTTCTCGACACCCGCATTGCCAAGCTGACGGACACCACGGACGGCCTGACGCGGTCGTTGACCGATCTGCTCGACGATCGCACCACCGGCATGGTGTCACTGCTCGGCGGCGCCGCGCGCACCCTCAATTCCGAATTCGAGGCCAGCCTCAACGGCATCGAGCGGACGCTCGCCGAACGCGGCCAGGCACTGATCAGCGAGTTCCAGACCCGCGCCGAGGCGCTCGACACCGGAACGCAGAAGCTCAATGCGGCACTCGAGGCCCGCGCCCGCCAGATCAACGAAACGCTGGTCGAGCGCGCCCGCGAAATCGCCCACACCTTTGCCGAGAGCAAGGACACGTTGTCGGCGATGATCGATCAGGGCAAGACCCAGATCGGCGCCGACATGGCCGACATCGTCACTTCGACCTCCTCTATGCTCGAAGCCCGCGCCAGCGACTTCGCCGGGCGCATGGAAGCCGCCCGCCACGTCGTGTCGCGTTCGTTCGACAGTGACATCCAGCGGCTCGCCGACGCCCGCGTCGGCATCGAGGAAGCCGTCGAGAACCACAGCAGGAAACTGTCAGAAAGCCGCGAACGCATGGCCACGGCCATGGAGGCCGACCTGGCGAAGTTCGCCGAGGGCCGCGCCGGCATCGATGCGGCGGTGACCAACCAGGTACAGAAGCTGGCCGAAGGCCGCAGCCTGATCTCGCGCGCTCTCGAAGAGGATCTGCGCAAGGTCAATGAATCGCGGGCGGCCATCGATGCATCGCTCGGCAGCCATCTCGAAAGGCTGGAAGAAGGCCGCAACAGGCTCTCCACTGCCTTGAACGAAGACTCCGGAAAACTGGTGCAAGCTCGTACGATCATTGATGAAATGGTCGCAGGTCATGTCGGAAAACTCGCCGAGGGCCGCAACATCCTGTCGCGCGCTTTGGAAGCCGATCTCGGCAAACTGTCCGACAGCCGCGCCGACATCGACGGTCTGGTCGCCGGTCAGGTGGAAAAGATCGCCGAAGGCCGCGCCGTGCTCGCCAAGGCGTTGGAAAACGACATCGTCGGCATCAAGAGCCTCATCGAAACCCATTCCGCCAAACTGGCAGAGGACCGCACACAGCTTTCCCATTCGCTCGACAATGATCTGTCCGGCATACGCGGCCTGATCGAAGGGCATTCAGGACGCCTCGCCGAAGACCGCAGCCTGCTGTCGCAGACCCTTGAAGCCGACCTTGCCAAGCTGGCCGAAAGCCGTTCGAGCATCGACGGTCTGGTCGCCGGTCAGGTCGAGAAGCTGGCCGAAGGCCGCGACATTCTCAAGCGCGCGCTGGAATCCGACCTGAACACGATCAAGGGCGTCATCTCAAGCCAGTCGGAAAAGCTGGCCGAGGATCGCGGGCAGCTTTCGCGGGTGCTGGAAACCGACCTGCAGAATGTGAACAGCGTCATCGCCGATCACATGAACAAGCTTGTCCAAGACCGCTCCGCCCTGTCCAGGGCACTTGAGGACGACCTCGCCAAGCTGGCCGACAGCCGCTCCAGCATCGACGGGCTCGTCGCCGGTCAGGTCGAGAAGCTTTCCGAGGGTCGCGACATCCTGCGGCGCGCTCTGGAATCCGACCTCAATGCGATCAAGGGAACCATTGCCGATCAGTCGCAGAAGCTGGTCGATGACCGGGCACAGTTCGCCCGGGCGCTCGAGGCTGATCTCGAAAGCGTCAACGGCTTGGTCAACAGCCATTCCGAAAGGCTCGTCCAGGATCGTTCAACGCTGTCGAAAGCGCTTGAAGCCGACCTCGAAAATGTCGGCGGCCTCGTCAACAGCCACGCGGAAAGGCTTGTCCAGGAACGCTCGACCCTGTCGAAGGCGCTCGAGGACGATCTCGCCAAGCTGGCCGAGAGCCGCTCCAGCATCGATGGCCTGGTCGCCGGCCAGGTCGAGAAGCTCGCCGAAGGCCGCGATGTTCTCAAGCGCGCGCTGGAAGCCGATCTCGCCAAGCTGGCCGAAAGCCGCTCCAGCATCGACGGTCTGGTCGCCGGCCAGGTCGAGAAACTGGCCGAGGGCCGCGACATTCTCAAACGCGCCCTCGAAGCTGACCTGCAGAAGCTGACCGAAAGCCGTGGCGATATCGACGACGTCATCGCCGAACATGTCGGCAAGCTGTCCGAGGGCCGTAATATGCTGGCCCGCGCACTGGAAGACGATCTGGGCAAGTTGGCCGAGGCCCGCAAGGACGTCGACCGGTCGCTGTCGGGTCACATCGACCAGATCGCCGCCAGAAGCATCGGCATTTCCGACGCGATCGCGGCGGATGTCGAAAAGATCGAGCAGGCGTTCAGCCGCCAGACGGGCATCATCGAGGAGCGCGCCGGCACCATGGAGCGTGCGCTCTCGACAGGCGTCGACAACGTCCGCGCCGTGCTCGAGAAGAGCGCCGTATTTGTCGCCGGCGCCCTGCGCGAGAAGGTGCTGGAAGTCACCAGCACCCTGCACGAGCAGGCCGGCGCCGCGTTCAGCGACGCCGACCGCAAGATCGCCGAGCGCGCCGAGCAGACCTCCGCCGCCCTGCTGGCGCGGGCCGAAGACATCGCCCGCACCTTCGAGGATGCAGACCGTCGCCTGCACGCCCGTGCGGAAGATACGTCGAGCGCCTTGCTTGCCCGTGCGGACGACACGTCCAGCTCGCTGCTGGCCCGCGCCCATGAAACCGCCGATCAACTGGCTGCTCGCGCAAGCGAGATCGCCGGCACCTTCGAAGCGGCGGACCAGAAGCTCGCCGCCCGCGCCCAGGAAACCGCCGATCAGCTGACCGCCCGGGCTCAGGACACCGCCGATCATCTGGCAGCTCGTGCAAGCGAGATTGCAGGCACGTTCGATGCCGCCGACCAGAAGCTGGTCGCCCGCGCCATCGAAACGGCCCAGTCGCTGGCCGCGCGCGCCGGCGACATCCTGCGCAACTTCGAAGGCGCCGACCAGCGGCTCGGCATGCGCATCGGCGAATCGGCCGAAGCGCTTGCCGCACGCGCATCGGACCTTGGCCGCATCTTCGATGCCGCCGACCAGCAGCTCGTCTCGCGCATCGCCGAAGGTTCGGAAGCGCTGTCGAGCCGTGCTTCGGAAATCGGCCGTATCTTCGACGACGCGGATCAGCGCCTGGTGTCGCGCATCGCCAGCAGCACCACCACGATCGGCGAGCATGCCGAGACCATCGTCGGTGCCTTTGCCGATACCGAGCAAAGGGTCGCCGAACGCGCCAGGCGGACCGGCCAGGACATGGCCGTGCACGCCCGCGAAATCGAGCAGGCGCTTGCCGGCGCCGACGAGCGGCTCGCCTCGAGCGCCGCGGCCGCGGCCGCCCGTGTCGAAGAGCAGGTCTCAGGCGTCGAGAACCGCCTCGCCTTCACAGCCGAGACGATGGGCCAGAAGCTCAACGAGCAGGTGTCGAATGCCGAGGCGCAACTCGTCTCGCGCGCCAATGTGATCGCCGAGACCTTCACCGCGGTCGGCCAGCATATCGGCCAGAGCACCAACGATGCCGCCAAGACGATCGGCGCCAACACCCGCGAACTCAACACCATGCTCGCCGCACGTTCGGCCGAAATGTCGAAGATCCTCGACGAAACCGCACGGCCCTTGGTCGAGCGTTTCGCCCAGGGCGGCTCGGACCTGCAAAAGAGCATGGAAGAGGTCACCGAACGCGCCACCGAGAAGCTGCGCAGCGAGAATGCCGCGCTTGTCGACGCACTCGCGAACCGCACCGCCGAAACCTTGTCGGCGGTCGAGGGCGCCCGCTCGTCGCTGTCCGACAGCGTCGCCGATCTCATCGGCCGGATGACCAAGTCTAGTTCGCAGCTCGGCCAGCTGATCGAGCAGGCCGCGGTCAATCTCGGCCAGGTCGATGAACGCCTGAGCGGCAGCACGCAAAGCTTCGCCGCCACCACCGAGAAAGCCGCGCAGACCTTCGCCAGCTCGGCGCGACTGGTCGATTCGAACACGACAAGGCTGACGGAACTGTCGTCGTCCACCTTGCGCGAGGTGGCGTCGATCGCCACCAAGTTCGACGAACACAGCCGCCTGCTGTCCAGCGCTTCGGACCTGCTGAGCTCGGCCCAGAGCAATCTCGAACACACGCTCGAGAGGCAATCGTCGCTCGAAGACCTCGCCGTCGGCCTGGTCAAGAAGTCGGAAGATCTCGAAAGGGTCATGCGCTCGTTCGAAAATCTCGTCGGCCAGACGCTGCAGAACGCCGAAGGCAAGACGATGGAGTCGGCCGACAAGATCCGCAATGCCATCACCGACGTCGTCGATTCGGCAACCAAGCGCTTTGCCGATGCGACCGAAGAGATGCGGCGCACCGCGGGCTCGATCAAGAGCGAACTCGACCTGACCCGGGCCGAGCTCAAGAAGGGCGTCATCGAAATGCCGGAAGAGGCAAAGGAATCGACCTCGGCCATCCGCCGCGCCGTTTCCGAGCAGATCAACGCCCTCAAGGAGCTTTCGGACATCGTGGCCAAGTCCGGCCGCGGCGGCGGTGACGGATCAGAACCACGCAACCTGCGCCCGGCGCCGCAAGC
>NZ_AYWX01000013.1 GCF_000502875.1 Mesorhizobium sp. L2C084A000
GCTCCCGTCAAGGGCGCCGGCTCCGGGAGGGCGCCTGTCTGGCTTTCAAAGATGCGTTTCAGAATGCGATCCGAAAAATATCGCACCTTCCTCAATTTTAATGGTGGCAGACCTTGATGAGAACGATTTCGTACTCGTCATTGAGCAGCCGCACCTGTTCGGGACGCAACAGCGGTGCACCTTGATGTGAATTCTGAACGTTCCAATCGAACGTTCGCGCCTGGCTGTAGGAAATCGATTGGGCTTGAAATGTGAATCCACCGATAGCTTTGGAAATGTAGTTCGGAGTCTCGTCATCTACCTCGATGTTCCTAGAAGCGCGCCGGCAGCCCGGGCGGGGGGCTTGGGGTTAGACTGCCAGCGCACGGCACTCATAAAGAGCGGCCTCTTTTCGCGGTTCGGACACCCATAGTCAACCCGGCAACGTCTGGATGCCCGCTGTGCTTTTTGCAGAGCGGCGATGCCGGGCATATCGGCCGATCCTGTCTAGGATGGTGTGGCCACTCTCGTCGGCCGAGTTGATGCTCCAGCCAGTATCGCCTTGCCGACCAGCATGAGTTCGCCGTTAGCAATCCATCGTTGCGGGCGTTCCAGTCACGGCCTTCCATTCGGCGGTGGCTTGCAAGCGATGAACATGTATGGCGAGAGCAGAACGTTTGGGGCGGGGGACGAAGAGGTTGCGGAGGGCTGACAAGGTCGAGACGAAGCGTTGCAGGCCTCCCGGCGATCGGACCCCTGCATCATCCGCTCCCGTTTTCGCGGCGGCACCTGGGAATTCTCCGCTCTGTTGTTCAACCCCTTGTGCGACCGGTGCTCGACGTCCGGCATCATCTGTCGCTTTGCCGCTCCATACGAGCGAAGCTAGTCGGTGATCATGCGCTTCGGCGCGAGCCCCTGCTTCTTCCACAGCCGCGTCAGCAAGCGCAACCTCTCGCAGGGTGCGCTCTCAGAGTTCGTTCCTGCGCAGCGGCCTTGTTATCTCGATACTGGATAAGCGTCTACGAACCTACGCGCCGCATAACGAGCTTTGTTGCGCTGGTCGGTTGCGAAGGGTGGCTCTATGCATCGCAGTGGCGGACGCGAAATCCTCACCATCCTTCTGCATCGCGCTATTTGGCTTGCCGAACACCCAATTTCGCCGGCACGCTGCCGCTGAATACGATGATCATCTCGCATTCTTGCTATGGAGACTGTCGTCCTTCCTGGGCACGCGGCTGACGGCGACGAAAGCGGGTTTATTCATGCAACACCCCTTTTTGGCAGGCAAGCTGGTGGACTTCGGGATGTCGGGGGCGAATATAGCGAAGACTCCCGCCGCTCGCTGATGCATTCTGGACGCAACCGCATCGAGCCGATGTGTTCGAGACGCTTCGCGGCTGCAGTCGCCGAACGATGGCGTGGTTATGCGACCTGTTCGGCATGGCTACCCCCGTCCAGTCAGGCGTTCACGAAGGTGTTTGTCGAGAGTTCGTGGAGAAAGTCCGCCACTTATCGTTGGCGAGGGCTTTGCTCCGGAGTGGCGATCGGTGCGCTGATCGACAGGCAGGCTCTGGCCAAAATCGAATCCCATGCCGTCGCGAAAGGCCGCAGAATCGATGCGGGGGCAAACGCATCGCGCGAATGGCACGTCGAACTATCGGTCCGGTCTCCAGCGAGATGACCATCGCGCAAGAAAGAGACATTCGGGCGGCTGGCGCCTGTGATTGCTTCGACGATGCGGATAGGTCGTGCATGAGGCCAACGACACGATCTACGGCCTTCCCCCACATTTGTGCCTCAAACGGAAGCGTGTTTGGCGTGTCGCCGAGGCCTTGGAATATGGCATAGTGGTATGAACACGGGACGCATGTCGTCGGAAGCCGCGCCTTTCGGCCGAGTGAAGCAGTCCGGCATCGGGCGGGAGGGTTCCCGCCATTGCCTCGAGGACTACCTCGAAATGAAATACCTCTGCACGGGCGGCATCTGAAGCATGGGCTTGCAGGGCTCGCAGACCGGTAAACCAGCGAGCCATCTCCAAATATGTGAATTGTGGATTGCTCCTCGACGGGAGCTGAGGGGCGGCTCCGCAAGCCTTACGACGCTCTTTGCGAGCCGTAGCTGCCGAGCTGGCAAAAGGCCGGGCTACGTCGCGCCAGCGCAATCGGCGCGCAGAAAATTAGGCCTACCCGCTCCGGGACCGCGGACCTCGTCAGCTTCTCGTAAGTATGCCCGAGTAGGTTGCTCAGCTGATCTGTGGACGTGAGGCTAACGTGAACCGGCACAAATTTGACCTATCCAATGTAACAGGTTGGCGGCAGGTGCAGCCCCCGGCATCTCAAGAGCAAGCGGCACAGGCCGGGCAAGAGGGCTTTGAGCAGCGCTCGGGCGAGGCGCGCCAAGCCGCTGCCCAAATTCCCGCCCCCGGCGTTCCGGCTCTGCCAGACCCGTTCCATCCTCATCCGTCTCACGGAGACCTGAGCCTCATCGAAGGCGCGGCCCCATGGGAAGCGCAGCCCATGATGCAAGGGAGCGGACAAGAACACGCCGCGGCGCCGTACGCCGGAGGCAGTGGGTCGATGCTNGCGCAGCCCATGATGCAAGGGAGCGGACAAGAACACGCCGCGGCGCCGTACGCCGGAGGCAGTGGGTCGATGCTAGGTGCCTCGGTGCTGCAGCCGGGTCACTCAACGGCGCGCCATCATCATGCGCCGGATTCGTCAGTGGGTGATCTGAATCCTTCCGCACCGTTCGAGTTGCGTGACCATGCTCGTTCCCCCGTGCCGGCGGCGGTGCAGCCAGATCCTCCAGTAGTGGTCTCCGACGGTCGCGGCTGCAAGCGTCCTCTTTATTCCAACGATGCGACCGTTGTCGAAGGGCTGAGGTCACTCTACGCGGGTAAGGCCAAGGAGGAAACGGTCAAGCGCCATGTAAATTCTCTTTACGGCTTTGGTCGTTGGCTCTTTAAAAATAACAAGCCGGGATTTGCTGCTCGGCTTCACGAGGAGTCGCTGGATGAAGATCTCAAGGAGTACGAGAGCAGTGGTGGCTCCTCGACTGTGGCTGTGGCACTGCGTCGTCTCAGAGAGTCGGCGGGCGGAGTGCCAATGGTGGGCCGCGCTGTCCTGAATCCCGACCCTGCCGACGCCGTGCTCATCAAAGAGTACAAAGCGGCTCTCATCAAAGAGTACAAGGGAGCGCCTGCGACCGGGCCGAATCGCCAAACCATTCACGACTATGGAGCTACTCTTAGACGTTTCAGTGAATACCTGGTTGAAAACAACAAGCCGGGGATTGCGGCTCGGCTTCACGAGGAGTCGCTGGATGAAGATGCCAAGCGCTATAAGGCCTCCAGTGGTGACCGGAGGATCATTGCACTAGCTCAACTCCGGAAGTTCCTGCCGTCCGCCGCACTCGGGCGCGAAATTGCCCTTGCTGCTCGTCCGGAAGACGCACTCGGCATGGAGGCTCGTGCCATTGGGGACGCCGCTGCGCAGCACAGCGGGCCGCAGAAGGCATTGGGTCGGCCAGAGAAGCNAGTCGGCATGGAGGCTCGTGCCATTGGGGACGCCGCTGCGCAGCACAGCGGGCCGCAGAAGGCATTGGGTCGGCCAGAGAAGCTCCCTGGGGAAGCTAATGAAGACGCCGCTGTTCTGCCATCGTCTTTCGTACCAACTGGGCACCATCACCAAGCCTCGGATCCCGCAGAGTCCTTTCGTCCCCTGATCTGGCGCGACGGCGACCAGCGCGCGCCGGACGAGCGGATCGCTGCACAGGACAGGAGCAACCTGCTACCAAGCGAGGAGGTGCCACTGAGGCCACCGGAATTCGCTCCTCCCAGCTTGCGGGCGGGGAATTCCGCCTCGCCAGAGCTCTTTCCTGAGGGGATGTCCCCCGCGGTCGAAGGGTTTTTTGGTGTTTTCGGCGACCCCAGCGGGCGGGTGCTCGGCGCATTGCAATTGCTAGGCGACGAACATATCCACAGGGATTACCAGCTCCTGGAGCAGGAGTTGCAGGGGAACAATCCAGAACTCGCCGCCCGGACGCGGTTCGTGGATCCCCTCGTAGCCAATTATCATCTGCGCTTGGGCTCCGAGAGCGACAAGCTAAGCGCATTCCAGCGCATCGTCCATAATCAGAACGGTAACGACACAGCCGACTTCCTGTTCGTGCCAGTGAGCGATGGCGGTAAGACTCTTGCGGAGCGCGGCAAACATTGGTCGCTGCTGTTCGTTGATCGCAGCGACCGGGAACGGCCGGTTGCCTATCATTATNGCGGAGCGCGGCAAACATTGGTCGCTGCTGTTCGTTGATCGCAGCGACCGGGAACGGCCGGTTGCCTATCATTATGACTCCGTCAGCGGATGGCATGACAAGCTTGCAAAACACCTCGCAGAAAGGCTGGGCGCCAGCCTGGAGACCCGCGTGGACTTACCCCGCATCGCCCAGCAGAGCAACGAGTGGGATTGCGGAGTCTACGTGGTGGACGGCACGCGGGCGCTGGTTGGGCGATTGCAAAGATGGCAGCCAGACCTGCCAGACCTGAACCTCAACAACCTCGTCGTCAATCGGCAGGCACTACAAACCCGACTCATGGGTGACGATACATCTGGAACGGCAAATTATCTCACGAACTTTGAACTCATGGACCGACAGGCGCGAGACGCGGTTAAGGAAAGCCCCGTTGGGACGTTTCACCAGCGGATCAAGCGGCTCGGCCAGTCAGCGCGAGCGTTGCACGACAGAGCCCTGGCTCCAGTCGCGCCGGACCAAGGCAACCCAGACTCGGTGTTCGTACGGGACGTTGTTCCCGGGGAAACACGCCATCATCATGCGCCGGATTCGTCAGTGGTTGATCTGAATCCCCCCGCACCGTTCGAGTTGCGTGACCATGCTCGTTCTATGCCGGCGGCGGTGCAGCCAGATCCTCCAGTAGTGGTCTCCGGTCGCGACAAGCGTCCTCTTTATTCCAACGATGCGACCGTTGTCGAAGGGCTGCGGTCAGCACTCTATGCCGGTAAGGTCGGGGAGCGCACGGTCACGGACCATGTAAATTCTCTTCTCGGCTTTGGTCGTTGGCTCTTTGATAATAACAAGCCGGGATTTGCTACTCGGCTTGACGATCCGTTGCTGGATCAGGATCTCAAGGAGTACCAGCGCGAGAGTGGCTCCTCGAACGTGGCTAGAGCACTGGGTCGTCTCAAAGAGTCGGCGGGCGGAGCGCCAATGGTGGGCCGCGCTGCCCTGAATCCCGACCCTGCCGACGCCGTGCTCATCAAAGAGTACAAAGCGGCTCTCATCAAAGAGTACAAGGGAGCGCCTGCGACCGGGCCGAATCCCAAAACCACTCAGGTCTATGGGTCTGCTCTTAGACGTTTCAGNTGCTCATCAAAGAGTACAAAGCGGCTCTCATCAAAGAGTACAAGGGAGCGCCTGCGACCGGGCCGAATCCCAAAACCACTCAGGACTATGCGGCTACTCTTAGACGTTTCAGTCAATACCTGCATGAAAACAACAGGCCGGGGATTGCGGCTCGGCTTTACGAGGGGTCGCTGGATGAAGATGCCAGGCGTTATTTGGACTCCAGTGGTAACCGGTGGATCAGTGCACTAGCTCATCTCCGGAAGTTCCCGCCGTACGCCGCACTCGGGCGCGAAATTGCCCTTGCTGCTCGTCCGGAAGACGCAGTCGGCATGGAGGCTCGTGCCATTGGGGACGCCGCTGCGCAGCACAGCGGGCCGCAGAAGGCATTGGGTCGGNGATCGCCATGGGAGGCGCAACTCATGACGCAAGGGAGCGGACAAGAACACGCCGCGGCGCCCTACGCCGGAGGCAGTGGGTCGATGCTGGGTGCCTCGGTGCTGCAGCCGGGTCACTCAACGGCGCGCGATTCGTCAGTGGTTGATCTGAATCCCCCCGCACCGTTCGAGTTGCGTGACCATGCTCGTTCTGTGCCGGCGGCGCCTGCCGGGCCAGCGTTCGCCAGGGCTGAGGAGACGCCCTCCGCGGTTGGCGAGGCCGCGGAGGCCGCAAGGTGGGCTCGGTTGCAAAAGCAAATGGACGAACCAGTGCATGATCCCGGCCCTCAAGTGGATACATCGCCATGGGAGGCGCAACTCATGGTGCAAGGGAGCGGACAAGAACACGCCGCGGCGCCCTACGCCGGAGNATACATCGCCATGGGAGGCGCAACTCATGGTGCAAGGGAGCGGACAAGAACACGCCGCGGCGCCCTACGCCGGAGACAGTGGGTCGAGGCTAGGTGCCTCGGTGCTGCAGCCGGGTCACTCAACGGCGCGCCATCATGATGCGCCGGATTCGTCAGTGGTTGATCTGAATCCCCCCGCACCGTCCGAGTTGCGTGACCCTGCTCGTTCTGTGCCGCCGGCGGTGCAGCCAGATCCTCCAATAGGGGTCTCCGGTCGCGACAAGGGTCCTCTCTATTCCAACGATGCGACCATTGTCGAAGGGCTGAGGTCAGCATTGGAGAGCACGGTCAAGCGCCATGTAAATTCTCTTCTCGGCTTTGGTCGTTGGCTCTTTGATAATAACAGGCCGGGATTTGCTGCTCGGCTTCACGAGGAGTCGCTGGATCCGGATCTCAAGGAGTACGAGAGCAAGAGTGGCTCCTCGGACGTGGCTAGAGCAGTGGGTCATCTCAAGACGTGGGCGGGCGGAGCGCCAGTGCTGGACCGCGCCGCTGTCCTGAATAATCCCGACCCTGCCGACGCCGCGCTCATCAGAGATTACACAGCGGCTCCCATCAAAGAGTACAAGGCAGCGCCGACCGGGCCGAATCCCGCTACCATTCAGACCTATGGATCTGCTCCTAGACGTTTCAGTGAATACCTGGTTGAAAACAAAAAGCCGGGGATTGCGGCTCGGCTTCACGAGGGGTCGCTGGATGAAGATGCCAAGCGCTATAACAACTCCGGTGGGATCAGTGCACTAGCTCATCTCCGGAAGTCCGAACTCGGGCGCGAGCTCCCTGGGAAAGCTAATGAAGACGACGCTGTTCTGCCATTGCCTTTCGTGCCAACTGGGCCCCATCACCAAGCCTCGGATCCCGCAGGGTCCTTTCGTCCCCTGATCTGGCGCGACGGCGACCAGCGCGCGCCGGACGAGCGGATCGCAGCACAGGACAGGAGCAACCAGCTACCAAGCGAGGAGGTCGATCTGGGACGAATGGGCCGACGAGAATNGCGCAGCCCATGATGCAAGGGAGCGGACAAGAACACGCCGCGGCGCCGTACGCCGGAGGCAGTGGGTCGATGCTGGGTGCCTCGGTGCTGCAGCCGGGTCACTCAACGGCGCGCCATCATCATGCGCCGGATTCGTCAGTGGTTGATCTGAATCCCCCCGCACCGTCCGAGTTGCGTGACCATGCTCGTTCTGTGCCGGCGGCGGTGCAGCCAGATCCTCCAATAGGGGTCTCCGGTCGCGACAAGGGTCCCCTCTATTCCAACGATGCGACCGTTGTCGAAGGGCTGAGGTCAGCTTACGCGGGTAAGGTCAAGGAGAGCACGGTCAAGCGCCATGTAAATTCTCTTCTCGGCTTTGGTCGTTGGCTCTTTGACAATAACAGGCCGGGATTTGCTGCTCGGCTTGACGAATCGTCGCTGGATCAGGATCGCAAGGAGTACGAGAGCAGGGGTGGCCCCTCGGAGTACGAGAGCAGGGGTGGCCCCTCGATCGTGGCTAGAGCACTGGGTCGTCTCAAGACGTTGGCGGGCGGAGCGCCAGTGGTCGACCGCCCTGTCCGGAATCCCTACCCTGCCGACGCCGCGCTCATCAGAGATTACACAGCGGCTCTCATCAAAGAGTACAAAGAAGCGCCTGCGACCGGGCCGAATCGCGGTACCATTCAGGTCTATGGATCTACTCTTATACGTTTCAGTGAATACCTGCATGAAAACAAAAAGCCGGGGATTGCGGATCGGCTTCACGAGGGGTCGCTGGATGAAGATGCCAAGCGCTATGTGAACTCCGGTGGTAACCGGAGGATCAGTGCACTAGCTCATCTCCGGAAGTTCGCACCCGGGCGCGAAATTGCCCTTGCTGCTCGTCCGGAAGACGCAGTCGGCATGGAGGCTCGTGCCATTGGGGACGCCGCTGCGCAGCGCAGCGGGCCGCAGGAGGCATTGGGTCGGCCAGAGAGGCCCCCTGGGAAAGCTAAAGACGGGCGGGTGCTCGGCGCATTGGAATGGCTAGGCGACGAACATATCCAGAGGGATTACCAACTCCTGGAGCAGGAGTTGCAGGGGAACAATCCAGATCTCGCCGCCCGGACGCGGTTCGTGGATCCCCTCGTAGCCAATTATCATCTGCGCTTGGGCTCCAAGAGCGTCATGCTAAGCGCATTCCAGCGCATCGTCCATAAGAACGGCAACGACACAGCCGACTTCCTGTTCGTGCCAGTGAGCGATGCCGGTACGACTCGTGAGGAGCGCGGCAAACATTGGTCGCTGCTGTTCGTTGATCGCAGCGACCGGGAACGGCCGGTTGCCTATCATTATGACTCCNGGAGCGCGGCAAACATTGGTCGCTGCTGTTCGTTGATCGCAGCGACCGGGAACGGCCGGTTGCCTATCATTATGACTCCTACAACGGATGGCATGACCCGCTTGCAAAAGAGCTCGCAGAAAATCTGGGCGCCAGCCTGGAGACCCGCGTGGGCGTATCCCGCATCGCCCAGCAGAGCAACGTGGTGGATTGCGGAGTCTACGTGGTGGACGGCACGCGGGCGCTGGTTGGGCGATTGCAATCGCAGCCAGATGACCTGAACCTCAACAACCTCGTCGTCAATCGGCAGGCACTACAAACCCGCCTCAGGGGTGACGATACATTCGGAACGGCAAATAATCTCACGAACTTTGAACTCATGGACCGACAGGCCCGAGACGCGGTTAAGGAAAGCCCCGTTGGGACGTTTCACCAGCAGATCAAGCGGCTCGGCCAGTCAGCGCCAGACGTTGCTCCCGGGGACCCATTTAAATTTCAAAGTCTTGAGAGCAGGGGGGACGCCGCTGCGCAGCACAGCGGGCCGCAGGAGGAATACAGTTGGCCAGAGTATCTCCCCCCTGGGAAAGCTAATGAAGACGACGCTGTACTGGCATCGTCTTTCGTGCCAACTGGGCCCCATCACCAAGCCTCGGATCCCGCAGGGTCCTTTCGTCCCCTGAGCTGGCGCGACGGCGACCAGCGCGCGCCGGACGAGCGGATCGCAGCACAGGACAGGAGCAACCAGCTACCAAGCNCTGGCGCGACGGCGACCAGCGCGCGCCGGACGAGCGGATCGCAGCACAGGACAGGAGCAACCAGCTACCAAGCGAGGAGGTCCTCATCAACCGTGAGCATGATACAGCGGAGTTGAGACCAGCGAAGAGGCAAAGGACCCCGAACAGTCGTCTGCAGGACGTTGCCACTGAGCCGCAGCTGAGCGAGATCGGCAATTCAGGCGCTCGCGTGCTGATGCAGGCCCCCACCCATCAAGTGGGTGCATTGCCATGGGAAGCGCAGCCCATGATGCAAGGGAGCGGACAAGAACACGCCGCGGCGCCGTACGCCGGAGGCAGTGGGTCGATGCTNGATTCGTCAGTGGTTGATCTGAATCCCCCCGCACCGTCCGAGTTGCGTGACCATGCTCGTTCTGTGCCGGCGGCGGTGCAGCCAGATCGCCCAAAAGTGGTCTCCGGTCCCGACAAGGGTCCTCTTTATTCCAACGATGCGACCCTTGTCGAAGGGCTGAGGTCAGCACTCTATGCCGGTAAGGTCGGGGAGATCACGGTCAAGCGCCATGTAGATATTCTTTTCGGCTTTGGTCATTGGCTCGTTGAAAATAACAAGCCGGGGATTGCGGATCGGCTTCACGAGGAGTCGCTGGATCGGGATCGCAAGGAGTACGAGATCTGGGGTGGCGGCCCCTCGGCCGTGGCTGGGTCACTGGGTCGTCTCAAGACGTGGGCGGGCGGAGCGCCAGTGGTGGGCCGCCCGGCCCTGAATCCCCACCCTGCCGACGCCGTGCTCATCAGAGAGTACACAGCGGCTCTCATCAAAGCGTACGAGGCAGCGCCGACCGGGCCGAAACCCCGTACCGTTGAGGTCTATGGGTCTGCTCTTAGACGTTTCAGTCAATGCCTGGTTGAAAACAAAAAGCCGGGGATTGCGGATCGGCTTCACGAGCGGTCGCTGGATGAAGATGCCAAGCGCTATATGAAAACCGCTGAAATCAGTGCACTAACTCATGTCCGGAAGTTCGCACTCGGGCGCGAAATTGCCCTTGCTGCTCGTCCGGAAGACGCAGTCGGCATGGAGGCTCGTGCCATTGGGGACGCCGCTGCGCAGNGCCGCACTCGGGCGCGAAATTGCCCTTGCTGCTCGTCCGGAAGACGCAGTCGGCATGGAGGCTCGTGCCATTGGGGACGCCGCTGCGCAGACCGCGGCACAAGCTCATGGCCACGCAGGAGAGCAGGGACCCATCTCTCGAGCTCAACAAGTCGCGCCAGCGCCGTTTGAACGGCACTTGGGCAAGAAGCGCGAGGCCCAGGACGGACTGACGAGTACACTTGACAGGAGCAACCTCGTGAACAGCGGGGGCGTCATCATAAACAATGAACATTCCACAGCGCTGTTGAGACCGGCGAAGAGGCAGAGGACTGATAATCCGCAAAGCCGCGCCATGGGGCGGCAACTGAGCGAAGCAACCACGACGTCCATCAGCCAAGCCTCCGATCAAGCCCGAGCGGACCTAGTGGCTTCCTTCAGAAGCAGGGAGCGCTCCGACGCGGGGCGTTGAGCTCCATGGCTGGGGTCAAGCAGAACAGCTCTCTTGACGACAGAGGCGCTGATGCGATCTCCGGACCGGTAGCTCTCGCCGTAATTGATCAGGCTGGTACTGTTGGAAGGCTTGATCAGCCTCGTCACCCCAATCTCCAGCATAGCTCACTGTCACGCGGCCAACGTGCCTCCGTAGCTAACATCTACGTCAGCGTTGAAGAAGTACCCTGCGCCACGGGATGTTTTGACCAGGCGAGGGTTGGCCGCATCAGCCTCCAGCTTTCGGCGCAAGCGCATGATTNCCTGCGCCACGGGATGTTTTGACCAGGCGAGGGTTGGCCGCATCAGCCTCCAGCTTTCGGCGCAAGCGCATGATTAGGACATCGATACTTCGATCGTACACCTCTTCTCCACGCACACGGCTCGCGAGCAAAAGCCGTTCTCTGGATAGCACGTTGCGGGGGTTCTCCAGAAATGCGATCAAGAGATTGAACTCACATGCGGTAAGCTTGACCTCGCCACGCTCCGCACAGATCAGTCGCCGCTGCTTNGATACTCGGCGATGAGGCGCCGCATTGCGGCATCATCGTCAATGACAAGAACATGTTTCAACGGCACACCTCGTTTTGGGGGTTGGGCCCCGATCAGGGTTGCATTACCTGAATCTGCAATCAAAAGGCATGTATTAGTGATGACATTACTTGAAATTGAACAACTGGTTCTCAAAACCCTCAACGCTCTAGTTGCCGAAAAAGTAGAGGTCTCGATGACAACCAGAATGCGGGATCTCGGCCTCGACAGCCTCGACTATAACGAGCTTGCTACGGCGATCGAGAGCCGACTTGGCTGGTTTGTCGACGATTACAAGCTCTGGCAATACGAGTCCGTAAGGCATGTCGCCGACGCCGTCGCCAGTCAGGAGTTGCGCACCGCGGAACCACCAGCAGTGCGGCAAGTGCTGGAGTAGTGCTGTAGGCACAGGTTACGGTGAGGGCAGCTTGGGCGGCGGTAGCTATGGCCATTGCTCCGCTGTGGTTTGTATCCGTGACTGGTGTGTTTGAGAACTGTTGGGTCAGCCCGGTCCATGTCGCAGTGCCGATGCCCCCTTGGTGGCGTTGCCCGCAATTGCGATCGCTGCGCCCAGGGCACCAATGCTGACGGTCGTTGTCAGGCCACCCGTTGAATTGTTGTCAGAGGCAACAGTGCCCACCACACCATCCCAATCGGTGGTCGTATAGACCGACATGTAGTCACGGAACACGCTCTCACTATACGTGGTCACGATCGTTGCCGTCGTACCGGTTGGCACGAGGGCTGACCACACTGACAGATAGACCACACCAGAATTGAAGATGCTTTCCACCTGAGCGAGAAGGGTGGCAGCCACACCCCCAATCGTCATACTGTTGACGGTCACTGCACTTTCGGTGTCAGTGGTCTCAGTTGTCACGATGACACGACGATTAGCGTGTGGCGCGACAAGAAGCGGAATGCTGGTGTGGGTGTAAACGGTCGTGGCAGTCGAGTCTTCGTGAGTGCCATTGAAGACCAGATCTATCGGGAACATTTTCTCCCAGACGCCCGAGCTGCGCACATAGACCTGTCGAGCCTTGGTCCAGAGGCTTGAGATTTTCACCCAGACGGCGCTGGCCGCCCCCCAGACCCCGGAGGCTTTGACGTAAAGGGCCATTACGGCTGCACCCAGAAATCACCGTCCACGCCGCCAGAAGGGGCAGCGGCCGAGATCGTGACGCTGCGATTTGCCATCGTGCCGACGCCGAGAAGCGCCTTGGTCTGGGCAATGGACTGCGGTCGACGATAATTGTCCCCGGTGCCGTCACTCGACACGCGACCGACGAAGCTCGTCACAGCGTCGGCACCTGTGGCGTAGGTCGAGCGGTACAAACGCGTCGTGATATCACCAGCGCCATCGCGCTGAGGCGATGAACATGTATGGCGAGAGCAGAACGTTTGGGGCGGGGCGGGACGAAGAGGTTGCGGAGGGCTGACAAGGTCGAGACGAAGCGTTGCAGGCCTCTCGGCGATCGGACCCCTGCATCATCCGCTCCCGTTTTCGCGGCGGCACATGGGAATTCTCCGCTCCGTTGTTCAACCCCTTGTGCGACCGGTGCTTGACGTCCGGCATCACCTGTCGCTTTGCCGCTCCATACGAGCGCAGCTAGTCGGTGATCATGCGCTTCGGCGCGAGCCCCTGCTTCTTCAACAGCCGCGTCAGCAAGCGCTTGGCGGCCTTGGTGTTGCGGCGGTTTTGCACGATTTCGTCCAGCACATATCCATCCTGGTCGACGGTGCGCCACAACCAAAGCTTTTTGCCGGGCGATGGTGACGACCACTTCGTTCAGGTACCAGACGTCATTCCGGCACGGCGGCTTGCGGCGCAAGCAGCGAGCGCAGTCCAGCCCGAACTTGATGCCCCACCGGCGACTTGTCTCATACGAAACCACGATGCCGCGTTCCAGCAGCATTTCCTCAACCAGGCGCAGGCTCAGCGGAAACCGGAAATAAAGCCAGACCGCGTGGGCGATAATAGGCGGCGGAAATCGGGGGGCGTGTAGCTGACGGCGGGCGTATTCATGCCCCCCGGCGTCCATGTCGCAAATCTTGACGATTGCTTTGTGTGTCAAGCCCGCCGCAGGTCTCAACGCGTTCAATGCAGACATTGTGAAAATCGCCCTATTCCGCCTTTTTTTACCGCCCCTTAAGTCCCCCGCTCGCATGCTTGTCGATGCCATTGAACTCATAGCCATCGGCCAAGGATTTTGGAAAATATGTTTCCGCTCGCAGCAGAAAACGTGAGAGTCGCTGTAGGCCTAACGTTAAGGGGAGAGAGCGGTTTGATTGGACGAAATGGGTACCGGAGTACCGAGTCATGAAGCCACGAGGTAATCTGGTCCGACTGAAGCAATTTCAGGTGAATGAGAAGCGGCGACAGTTGCACCAGCTAGACATCATGATTGCCGATTTCGAACGCATGGCGCGAGAACTGGACTTCCAGTTAAACGCCGAGGAAACGAAGGCCGGCATCTCCGATGTCAATCATTTCGCTTATCCGACGTTCGCCAAGGCCGCTCGCCTACGTCGTGACAACGTCAAGAATTCGCAATCGGACCTTCTGCGGCAGAGAACCGCAGCCGAGCCATGCCTCGCCGAGGCTGAAGCAGAGCTCTCCAAGGCGCAAATGCTAGAATCGCGCAGCGGCAGAGGCCACGACCTCGAACCCGGCAACCGAAGCGCCATGATCGGCTGAGCCGGATGGCTTCAGCGCGCCTCATTCGCGACACCCGACTGGCCGTTGGCGCGCGAGAGGCGTGCGGGCACTGTAAAGATATCAGCGTATTGATGCAGCGATAGCTGGTCGGGACGGCTGTCATGCTGCGGCGACATACGCGATTTTGTTCCAGATTTGCATGGCGGCGTTACGCAGGTATTGGGGGAAAGTGGAACTGGTTGGCACTCGGATCATCGGTGGAAACGAACCGCTGCCGGCGGATCGGCGCCTGGCGGCAACGCCTGGCGCTTTCGGCGGCGGCGGTAACGGCAAAGCAGGCTGGCCGGTCGAGGATGAAGCGGCACCTGCGCGATGCCGTTCTGCTCACGGCCGGGAGACGGGGTCGGCCCCGCCGGCCGGATGCTGCTCGCTTGGCGCGGCATCGTAAAGTCAACCGACAGCTTATGAAGATGTGCGTACATTGGGCCATGTCAGAAGTTGCTCGTGATCCGCTCTATGGTCGCCACCGCTTTCCCGCCGAGATCATTGCGCACGCGGTATGGCTCTACTTTCGCTTTCCGCTCAGCCTGCGCATGGTTGAGGACATGCTGGCGGCCCGCGGCATCATCGTCACGCATCAGACCGTTCGAAGCTGCGCGGAGAAATTCGGACGGCATTCCGCCCAGGAGATCAATATCAGCCGGCTGCCTGGGCGATAAATGGCATCTCGACGAATGTGTCGTGGCTATCAGTGGCAAGAAGCAGTGGCTCCGGCGTGCCGTCGATCAGGACGGCTTCGTCCTCGAAGTGCTGGTACAAAGCCGCCGAAATGCCAAGGCGGCAAAGCGTCTGATGCGCAAGTTGCTGAAAGCTCAAGGGCGGACACCACGGATCATGATCACCGACAAGCTCCGATCCTATGATGCCGCCATGCGCGACCTCATGCCCGGCGTCGAACACCGGTCGCACACAGGCCTGAATAATCGAGCGGAAAATTCGCACCAGCCGACCCGACGACGCGAAAGGATCATGAAACGCTTCAAGTCGGCACGCCAGCTTCAGCGGTTCGTTTCCATCCATGATCCGATTGCCGACCTGCTCACTTTCCCTGCAATGCGCTGTCATCGGCTCAACATCGAGACCTGCGTAACGCCCCATGCAAATCTGGAACAAAATCGCGTGTGTCGCCACAGCGTGACAGCCGTCCCGGCCAGCTATCGCTGCATCAAGCCGCTGAAACTTACAGTGCCGGGCGCGCTGCTACCTGAATTTCCTTACCGCTCAATCAATGTGACAGCACCGATTCTTCTCAACCGCGGCATGCCCTAAATCGTCACTTGCGTTCCGATCTCGACGACGCGTCCGGTCGGGATCTGGAAGTACTCCGTCGCGTCGGCCGCCGTACGCGCCAGGCCGATGAACAACCGGTCCTGCCACACCGGCATGCCGGAATTGGGCGAGGCCTTGAGCGAACGCCGTGACAGGAAGAACGAGGTCGTCATGATGTCGAACTTCCAGCCTTGCTTGCGGCAGATCGCCAGCGCGCGCGGGATGTTCGGCTGCTCCATGTAGCCGAAGGTCAGCGTNAATCGAGCGGGATTTCGTTGCGGCGGGTCTTGTCGAACAGATAGCGGCTGCCGCGCACCCAGGTCCACATGGCCAGCACGATGGTGAAGGCCACGGCCAGCGAGGCCCAGCCGCCCTCGAAGACCTTGACGATGTTGGAGGCAAAAAAGCCGACATCGATGAAGCCGAACAACGCCGTCATGGCGACCGCGACCCACAGCCGCCATTTCCAGATCCGCGTCATGACCACAAACAAGAGCACCGTGGTCACCAGCATGTTGCCGGTCACCGAGATGCCGTATGCCGACGCCAGCCTGCTGGATTCGCCGAAGCCGACGACCAGCATCATCACCACCAGCGCCAGCAGCAGGTTGACGCGCGGCATGTAGATCTGGCCGGACTGTTTCTCCGAGGTGTGCAGGATTTCAAGGCGCGGCAGCATGTTGAGCTGCACCGCCTGCCTGGTCAGCGAGAAGGCGCCCGAGATCACCGCCTGGCTGGCGATGACCGTCGCGGCGGTCGCCAGCACGACCATCGGGATCAGCGTCCAGCCTTCATTCATTTCGAAGAACGGATGGCCGACGACGCCGTTCTTGGCCAGCACGAAAGCGCCCTGCCCGGCATAATTGAGCAGCAGGCACGGAAACACGACCCACAGCCAGGCGAGCACGATCGGCTTGCGGCCGAAATGACCGAGATCGGCATAGAGTGCTTCCGCGCCGGTGACGGCGAGGAAGATGGCGCCGATGGTCACGAAAGCGACGTCGGGCGAATTGATCAGGAAGGCNGAGACCTGAAAGGCCGATCGCCAGGAACCACACCGCCGTCACGGGACCGAAGACCAATCCCACCCCGCCCGTGCCAAAGCGCTGCACCGCAAACACCATGGCAAGAATGACCAGTGTCAGCGGCACGACATAGGGCTGGAAGGTCGGCGTGACGACATTCATGCCCTCAACCGCCGACAGCACCGATATCGCCGGCGTGATGACGGCATCACCGAAGAAAAGCGATGCCCCGACAATGCCGATGCCGAGCATCAGCGCCGAGCGCTTGGGGAAACTGCCGCGCGCCAGCGCCATCANGCGCCATCAGCGACAGCACGCCGCCCTCGCCGCGGTTGTTCGCCCGCAGCACGAACATGATGTATTTGATGGTGACGATGATCGTCAGCGACCAGATGATCAGCGACAAAACGCCCAGAATATCGCCGCGCTGGGCGACTTGTCCGCCCGACGACGCCACCAGCGCCTCGCGAAAGGCGTAGATCGGGCTGGTGCCGATATCCCCATAGACGACACCGAGCGCGCCCAGCATCAGAACCTTGGTGCTGTGCTGCTCGACTTCCGAATGGCTCGATTGTTCGACGGGTTCTGCCTCACTACCAGTATTGGTAAGGGCCATGGACGACACTCCGATAAGCGCGCGGTGCTCTACGCTTGCTGCAATGCAATATCAAGTGCCGTCGCGTAATGGCTGCCATGCCTGCCACGCGAGGCTGCCATCGCTACCATCCGCAGGCCTTGAGGAACCGACCCACCGTGCCGGCCATGCCATACTCCAACGCGTCGGCTGTCAACCCATGTCCGATCGACACTTCGGCCAATGCCGGAATGCGCTTGGCAAGTGCGGGCAGATTGCTGACCACCAGATCGTGCCCGGCATTGACCTGAAGCCCGGCAGCAAGCGCGGCGTCGGCGGTTTTTCCCAGTCTTTCCAGCTCCTTAGCCGCTTTGGCGGAATCTGTGTGATAGCTACCATATGGACCCGTATAGAGTTCGATACGGTCGGCGCCGACATCGCGGGCGGCCGCCACCCAATCGGGGTCCGGATCGGAAAACAGCGACACGCGAAAGCCCCCCTTTTTCAGACGCTTGACGATCGGTGTGAGGAACGCGGCCCGGGTGGCGAAGTTCCAGCCATGGTCCGATGTCGCCTGGGCCGGATCGTCCGGCACCAAAGTCACCTGTTCGGGCTGGTGCTTTTCCACAAGCACCAGGAAATCCTCGGTCGGATAGCCCTCGATGTTGAATTCCGCGCGCGGAAACTCGTCGTCGATCAGCGACCGAATCTCAGGCAGATCGGAGTGTCTTGTGTGCCGCTCGTCGGGGCGTGGATGCACCGTCAGCCCATGCGCTCCGGCCGCCAGCGCAATGCGGCCGAGGCCGGTCACGCTTGGCCACGGCAGGTCGCGCCGGTTGCGCAGCATGGCGATGGCATTGAGGTTGACGGAGAGCTTTGCAGGCATGCGGGTGGCCTCGGAAATCATTCAACGCGCCCACCTATAATGCCTTTGACGGGAACAGTAATGCCTTTGGTGGGAACAGACTGGGGGTTTCGCGTGTTCCAAGCCTGATGAGCGAACCCGGGAAAGGACGCACCGATGCATTTTCTCGATGAGGTTCCGGCAATCCGCCGTATCGAGACCAGCCGCGACGACCTTTTCGCCATCGATGTCGTCGGGCACGTTTCCGCGGCCGACGGTGAAAATCTTTTCGGGCTGCTGGAGGCAGCCTATGCCCTGCACTCGCGCATCGATGTGCTGGTGCGCCTCGTCGACCACGATGGCGTCGACTGGGCCGATATCGCGGACGAGACCCTGAAGCAGGGCGCCATTCATGCATTGGAACATGTCGGCCGTTGCGCAACCATCGGCGAACCGGACTGGATAGCGGACGCACAACGCTTTCTGCCGTCCTCACCGCCCATCGAAATCAGGCATTTCAGGGCGGAGGACGAGGCTGCCGCCTGGCAATGGCTTGCCGCACAGCCTATCGGGGCAACAGCATCCGGCGCCCCTACCTGACGATCGTCAGCCGCTCGGCCGCCCGCGTGATGGCGGTGTAGAGCCAGCGCTGGCGGGTTTCCTTGAAGGCCCAGCTTTCATCGAACAGCACAATCTCGTTCCACTGCGAGCCCTGCGCCTTGTGCACGGTCAGCGCGTAGCCATAGTCGAAATCGTCGAAGCGCTTCTTCTGCTGCCAGGGGATATCGGCATCGGGATCCTCGAACGCCGCCTTGAGCAGCTTGATCTTGGCGACGCCACGATCCGGATCGTCCTCTTCCGGGGACACCAGAAGATTGATGCCGGGCTTCACCGTCTCGCGCGACGAGGTCATCACCTTCCACAGCGAGCCGTTGAGCAGGCCCTTGGCCGGATCGTTGCGCAGGCAGACGAGCTTGTCGCCGGCCTGCGGATAATCGGCGTTGAAGCCCTTGAGCTCGCGCAGCCGCTGATTGTAGCGGCGACGCGTGCGGTTGGTGCCGACCAGCACCTGGTCCGCCTTCAGCACCAACTCCTGGGTGACGTCTTCCTTGCCGATCACCTGCGCCGTGCCATAGTCGCCACGCATGAATTCACGGCCCTCGCGCACATCGAGCGCCAGCCGCAGGATCGGGTTGTCGCGCGCCTGCCGGTGGATTTCGGTCAGCAAAAAATCCGGCTCGTGGTCGGTGAAGAAGCCGCCGCCCGAGATCGGCGGCAACTGGCCTGGGTCGCCGAGCACCAGGATCGGCGTGCCGAAACTCATCAGGTCGCGGCCGAGCTGCTCGTCGACCATCGAGCATTCGTCGATGACGACCAGTTTCGCCCGCGTAATCGGGCTCTGGCGGTTGAGCGAGAAGGTCGGCGACATCGACGTCTTGCCGGTGACCTCGTCCGATACCGATTCCTCGCCCTTCGGCCGATAGATCAGCGAATGGATGGTGCGCGCATTGACTGCACCCTTGGAGCGCAGCACCTGCGCCGCCTTGCCGGTAAAGGCGGCGAACTGCACCTGGCCGTCGACATGTTCGGCGAAATACCGCGCCAAGGTCGTCTTGCCGGTTCCGGCATAGCCGAACAGCCGGAACAGCTGCGGCTGGCCGGTCTTCAGCCATTGGGCGACCGCCTTCAGCGCGTCGTCCTGTTGGGAAGAGAATTCCATCAGCGCGAGAGACCGGATTCGCAAGGGAAAGACAAGACAGCGGCCACCATCATCGATGCGCCGGGACGCTTCAATGCCGCCGACGGGTCAGGCTATCAGGCGCAGACAAGAACGTAAAGGGAACATACAAGCTCGCCCCACATCTTATCGAATCGGCTGGGGATCGTTTTCCAGCAGGATCGGCTTGCCGTGCGGCGTGGCAAGCGCGGCGCGCTCCCAGGCTTCAGCCATAGCGTCGACATCCGACTTCGCGGCCAGCCCTTTGATGGCAAGCAGGCTTTCCAGCGCCGCCAGCCAATGTTCGTAATAATCATGGCCGTCCGCTGCGGCGCCCGGTCTCTTCACTTTTTCCGACAGTGCCTGCGCCCACTCGCTCCACGAAAACAGGCCCTTGTCGTGCAACGCCACTGTCATGGCGAAAGCCTCGGCCTGCCATGGCTCGGCAAACACCCGCGCATCGACGCCCGGCGGCAGCTCGGGCAGATCCGTATCACGCCGGCTCAAGATAGCTCTCCCAGGCGTCTATCGACACGCTTAGCGTCGGGTCGGCGCCCTCGCCCCAGATTTCCGGCCCTTCGAAAACCACGGTGTAGACCCATTGCGGATTTTCGCCGTGTCCATGCGCGTTGCTGTCGGGGAACACGAAACCGTCGTGCACCGCCTCAATCACCCCCTGCTTGGCGCGCGCATAGCGCGGCAGCCGCGTGTGGCCGCTCGGGTTGAAGTTCTTGGTCCGTACAGGATCGCCGGCCTTGAACCGCGCTGGCTGTGCCACCGGCCGGTCGCAAGGCCCACCCTTGGCCAGCACGGCAGGCACGTTTTCCGCCTTCAGCACCCTTTTCGGTGTCGCAGCCGGATCAATCGCTCGGCCCTCAGCCAAGTCGCGCTCGCTGACAAACCCATGGCGCTTGAGCAGCACCTCCAGCGCCTTGATCCAGATCTCGTAGTAGCTGGAGGCATAATAGTCGGCCGGATGCAGTGATTCCCGCGCATGCCGGCTCTCGTCGATGTTCCAGGCTCCCATGGCGCCGGCAGTCAGCGTCACGCCGAGCGCCCGCCTCTCCCATGCAGCATGAAAATACGGCTCGTCCTGTTCGGGCGCGACGGGACCGAACCCCATCTGCCCGCCGAGATCCTGCGGCCCGTTCATGCCGGCTGCCCCTCCATTTCAGGTCTTTGGGCCAGGCCGGTCCCGATCATCGCATCACGGCTGACCAGTTCCGCCAGCCGCTCCTCGCTCCAGCCCTCGGTGCCGTCGGGCCGCATCGGCACGACGAGATAGCGCAGCTCCGCAGTCGAATCCCAGACGCGGATTTTCTTGTCCGCCGGCAGCGTCAGCCCGAACTCCTCCAGCACGCCGCGCGGATCGATGACGGCACGCGAACGATAGGGCGGCGCCTTGTACCAGACCGGCGGCAGGCCGAGCACCGACCACGGATAGCAGGAGCACAGCGTGCAGACGACGAGATTGTGCGTCTCCTCGGTGTTGAACACCGCCTGCATGTGCTCGCCCTGACGGCCGGTATAGCTGAGCGATTCGATCGCCGCCGTCGCGTCGCGCTTCAGCCAGTCGGCAAAGGCAGGATCGCTCCAGGCTTTGGCCACCACCCTGGCGCCGTTGCGCGGCCCGATTTTCGTCTCGTAAGTATCGACGATGACGTCGATCGCGGCCGGATCGATCAGCCCCTTCTGAGTGAGGATGGTCTCCAGCGCGCGCACCCGGGCGGCAAACGGATCGAGTTCGTTGTCGTGGTCATGATCGTGTGACATGGCCGCAAACTACGTTTCCAGTGATGCCGCCGCAAGCGCAACGGCTTGGGCCAACGGCACATGGCGCTGGCCCTGTCACATCATTCGGCCGCCGCCCGCTGCGGTTCGGGCAGCATGTCTTCCCTGGCCTCGAATAGCGACGGCTGATCCCCCGCTTCGACCGGGCTTGGCTCGCCCTTGCGCTTCGACCAAAGCCCGACCAGCCAGCCAGAGAAATTCTCCATGTAGACATAGATCACCGGCGTCACGAACAGGGTCAGCGCCTGCGAGGCAAGCAGACCACCGACAACGGCAACGCCCAGCGGCTGGCGCAATTCGGCGCTGGCCCCGGTGCCGAGCGCAATCGGGAATGTGCCCATCAGTGCCGCCAGCGTCGTCATCATGATCGGCCTGAACCGCATCAGGCAGGCCTTGTGGATCGACTCGGTCGCCGACATGCCGTCTCGTCGCAGTTCAAGCGCGACATCGACCATCATGATGCCGTTCTTCTTGACGATGCCGATCAGCATCAGGATGCCGATCACCGCGATGACAGACAGATCCATGCCGGCGAAGCGCAGCGCAACGACCGCTCCTAACACGGCCGACGGCAGGCCGGTGAGGATCGTCAGCGGGTGGATGAAGCTCTCGTAGAGGATGCCGAGCACGATGTAGATGGTCAGGATTGCGCCGCCGACCAGAAAACCCTGGTTGGCAAGAGAATCCTGGAAGGTCTTGGCCGTCCCGGCGAAGGTGGTCGAGATCACCGTCGGCATGCCGATCTGCTCCTTCAGCGCATTGATGCGCGTCACGCTGTCGCCCAGCGCCACGCCCTGCGGCAGATTGTAGGAGATGGTCACGGCTGGAAGCTGGCCGAGCTGGTTGACAGTCAGGGCGCCGGCCGTGCGATCGACCCGGGCGAAGGCGCCGAGCGGAACAAGACTGCCGCTCGCCGTTCTCATCTGGATGGCCAGCATCCGCTCGGGCGACCACTCGATCTTGGGATCGAGCTCGGTGATGACTTCGTAGCTGTCGGCCGAACCGAAGATTGTCGAAACCTGGTCGGTGCCGAACCCGCCATAGAGGGCGGAGCGCAACGTGTCGGTGTCGATACCGAGCTGGGCGGCCTTGTCGCGATCCACCACCAGCGTCGCCTGCAACGCATTGTTCTGCAGGTCGCTGGTGACGTCGGTGAAGTTCGCATGGTCGGCAGCCATCGCGTCGTTCAGTTTCTGCGCCCAAATATCGGTCAGGCCGGTATCAAGGCCCTGAACCACGAGCTGGTAGGCGCTTGCCGACGACCGCGAGCCCAGCCTCAAATTCTGCACCGGCTGCATGTAGGTCTCGATGCCCGCCACGCCGGCCAGTTGCTTGCGCAGATCCGAAAGCACCTTCTCGATATCGGGGCGCTGGTCCTTGCCCTTGAGCTGGACGAAAAGCTGCCCCTGATTGAGCGCATTGTTGCCGCTGCCCGCCGACCACGCCACATGGTCGACATAGGGCGAATGCGAGAAGACGCTGGCGACCTGTCCTTGCAGCCTGGACATGGCATCGAAAGAGATGTCCTGACGTGCGATGGTGGTCACCGATATCTGGCCGATGTCCTCCTGCGGGAAGAAACCCTTCGGCGAAGTCTGGATCAGCCACACCGACGCTGCCGCGGTGCCGACGAAGACGAGGAACACCAGGAAGGTGTGGCGCAGGCAGAAGCTCAAGACCCGGTCGTAGCCGCGGGTGACGAGGTCCTGCTTATGGCCGGGGCCATGCTTGTCACGGTCGGCTTTGGTCACCGACAGCAGCCGCGAGCACAGCATCGGCGTCAGCGTCAGCGACACGAACATCGACGCCAGGATGGCGACCGTCACCACGACGGCGAACTCGTTGAAGATGCGTCCGATCACGCCGCCCATCAGCAGCACGGGGATGAACACCGCCACCAGCGAAATCGAGATCGAGATGATGGTGAAGCCGATTTCGCGCGCGCCCTTCAGCGACGCATCGAAAGCCGACAGCCCCTCCTCCTCCATATGGCGGAAGATGTTTTCCAGCATCACGATGGCATCGTCGACGACGAGGCCGACGGCGAGCGTCAGGCCCATCAGCGAGATGTTGTCGATGGAAAAGCCGAACAGGAACATCGCGCCGAGCGTGGCGATCAGCGAGATCGGCACAGCCACGGCCGGAATGATCGTCGCCGTCACCCGGCGCAGGAACACGAAGATCACCATGATCACCAGGGCAATGGTGAGCAACAGCGTGAACTGCACGTCGCTGACCGCCTGCCGGATCGAACTGGAGCGGTCGTTAAGCAGCTTGATGTCGGCGGCGGCCGGCATCTGGTCCTTGAAGGACGGCAGCATCGCCTTGACCTTGTCGACGACGTCGACAGTGTTGGCATCGGGCTGGCGCTGCACAGCCATGATGATCGCGCGGGTGCCATCGTACCAACTTGCGGTCGTGGTCGTCTGCACCGAATCGACCACGCGGGTCACCTCGCCCAGCCGCACGGGGTGACCGTTTTTGGTGGCGATGATGATGTTGGAGAAGCCGGCGGCGTCGGTCAGCTGCGTGTTGGCGGTGATGGTGAGCTGCTGCTTGTCGTTCTGCAGCACGCCCAGCGGCGTGTTGCTGTTGGCCGAGGCGACCGCCGCCTGCAGCTGATCGATCGAGATGCCGCGTGCGGCAAGCGCGGTCGGGTCGATCTGGATGCGCACCGCGTATTTCTGTTGGCCGAAGATCGAGACCTGCGCCACGCCGTCGATGGTCGATAGCGATGGCGAGATGACATTTTCCGCGAAAGCATCGAGATCGGTCAGTGGAACCGTGTCGCTGACCAGCGACATCAAAAGGATCGGCGCGTCGGCCGGATTGACCTTGCGATAGCTCGGCGGCGCCGTCATCTGCGGCGGCAGTGATTTCTGCGTGCGCGCGATCGCCGCCTGCACATCGGCTGCTGCCGCGTCGATGTCGCGGTTGAGCACGAACTGGATGGCGATCGATGTCTGGCCAAGCGAGTTCGTGGTCGAGATCGAATCGATGCCGGCGATGGTGGCGAACTGCTTGATCAGTGGCGTCGCCACCGATGTCGCCATGGTTTCCGGCGAGGCGCCCGGCAGCGAGGCCGAGACATTGACCACCGGGAATTCCGCGCTGGGCAGTGCGGCCACCGGGAGGAACTTGTAGGCGAACAGCCCGCCCAGCACGAGGGCGAACGACATCAGAAGGGTGGCGACGGGTCGGCGTATGCAGAATTCGGAGATCATTGGGCCGCCTCGCCGGCGTTGGTCGCCTCGGCCACCTTGGGAGCAGCATTCGCCGTGGCCTTGCCCTCATGCACCGCCGCGCCGTCCTTCAGCCTCGTCTGGCCTTCGGTGACGACCATCTCACCGCTTTTCAGCCCCTGGCTGATGGCGCTGTTGTCGCCTTCGGTCAGCGCCACCTGCACCGGCCGCATCTCGACCGTGTTGTCCGGCTTGACCACATAGACGAACGGCCCCTTCTGGCTTGGCTGCACCGCGACCGTGGGAACCGATGTCATCTGCGGCATGATGCCGGCGTCGAGCACGACATTCACATACTGGCCGGGCCATAGCGAAAGATCGGCATTGGGAATGCTTGCCCGCGTGGCAATCGTGCCCGACGCGGTGTCGACGCTGGAGTCGACGAAATCGAGCGTACCCTTGCCGATCGGCGTCGGGTCGCCATCCTTGGTCAGTGTCACCGCGTCCTGCTGCGGGTTGGCGAGCGCCTTGTGCAGCAGGGCCAGATTGCTCTCGGGAAGATTGAAGTTGACCTGCAGCGGGTCCATCTGGGTGATGGTCACCAGCGGAGTGGCCGTGCTGCTGTTGCCATTGCTGACGGTGACGAGATCGCCGACGGCGACGCTGACTGCGCCCAGCCTGCCGGAAATCGGCGCCGTGATCGTGGCGAAGCCAAGCTGGACATTGTCGGCGTCGATTGTCGCCTTGTCGGCATCGACAGTCGCTGCGGCAGCCTTCTGCGCGGCGACGGCCTGGTCGTAGGTCTGCTGCGTGCCGGCCTGCTTGGCGACCAGATCCTTGGCGCGCTGGAGATCGGACTGCGAGCTGGCGAGCATCGCCTGATCCTTGGCCAGCGCCGCTTGATCCTTGGCAAGCTGCGCCTTCAGCGCCCGGTCATCGAGCGAAAACAGCAGATCGCCGGTCTTGACCATCTGCCCGTCCTTGACGTCGATGGACACGATCTGGCTGGACACGCGCGCATTGATGTTGACGACGGCGGGAGAGGAGACGAAGCCGATCGCGTAGCGCCGGATCGGGAAATCGGCTGCCGAGGCGACGGCCGAGAGGATCGAGGCCGAGCGGGCCGCACTGGCGTCTTTCTTGTCCGAACCCGCAGCCGGTTTGTCCGACGCCGCCATCTGCTTCACGCCGACGAGCTGTTGCACCTTGCCCAGCGCGTCAGGCGAAACATAGAGCCACCCGGCCGCACCCAGGCAGGCGACGGCCAGCAACGAAAGAATGACTTTTCCACGCATGGTCAAAGGCCCTCTCCACCCGACACGTCGTGGTCCGATGGTTCTATTCCAACGCGGCCCGTTGCCGCGATTTCGCCGAATAGATAGGACACGCCTTTGTCGGAAAAGGGCCAAAAGGCGGCATTACGAAGATTTAATGTGCACTGCACAATGGATGTGCAACACGGGGCGGCTCCCGATCCGGGGGCGGTCCGCCGAGCGTCCGGGTGCCCCTACGATCAGATGGTGCGCCCCACGGCCTACCTGAGCATCGGCCAAAGCGTCGCCGCCAGCAGCACGCCCATGACGATGTTGAACCATTTCAGCCGCACCGGGTCCGACAGGAAACCGCGCAGTGCGGTGCCGAACCCGGCCCACACCGAGACGCTCGGCAAATTGACGATGGTGAAAGCCACGGCGATCAACACCACCGACAGGAACGGGTGCTCGGCATTGGCATAGACGGCCATGGCGGTGATCGCCATCACCCACGCCTTGGGATTGACCCACTGGAATGCGGCTGCCTCGATGAAGCGCATGGGCCGCGCTTTCGTCTCGCCTTTGCCGGTCAGCGTGCGCGACATGGCGATCTTCCAGGCGAGGTACAAAAGATAGGCGCCGCCAGCGATCTTGAGCGCCGTATGCAGCGCCGGAAACGCCGTCAACACAGCGCCGAGGCCAAGACCGACGGCAAGCAGCAGCACGAGGAAACCCATGCTGATGCCCAGCATGTGCGGAACGGTTCTGACGAGGCCGAAATTCACGCCCGATGCCAAAAGCATGAGATTGTTTGGCCCCGGCGTGATCGACGTCACGAAGGCGTAGACAAGCAGGGCAAGGAATGCGTCGAGCGACATGGATATCTTCCCTGACAAGTCAGCATCTTGTCTCTTCTCGGCGACCCCGCAAAGGCTACGGACGGCCTCACCATGGAAACTGGCTGACGCGTTCGACGCCAGCCCCGCCGAAGTCCTACATCGCCTGCGGGCCGCGGTTCAACGCTGCCACGCCGGTGCGGCAGATTTCGACCAGGCCGAGCGGTTTCATGATGGCGATGAACTGGTCGATCTTGGAGCCTTTGCCGGTGATCTCGAAGATGAAATGCTCGGTGTTGGCGTCGATGACGCTGGCGCGGAACGCATCGGCCAGCCGCAACGCCTCGACGCGGGCCTCGCCGGTGCCCGCGACTTTGACCAGCGCCAGTTCGCGCTCCAGCGGCCGCTCCTGGCCGGATTCATGCGAACGCACGGTCAGGTCGACGACGCGGTGAACCGGCACGATGCGCTCGAGCTGGTGCTTGATCTGCTCCAGCACATGCGGCGTGCCGCGCGTCACGATGGTGATGCGCGACAGGTGTTTTTCATGCTCGGTCTCGGAGACGGTCAGGCTCTCGATGTTGTAGCCACGCCCGGAAAACAGGCCGATGACCCTGGCAAGCACGCCCGGCTCGTTGTCGACCAGCACGGAAAGCGTGTGGTTTTCCGGCTTTTCCGTCTCCTTGGCGATGAAATAGGCGGAGCCGGTCGGTTGTAGCTGTGCGTTCATGACATGAATCTCGTTTTTCAAGCTCTTGAGCTAATTCTCTGTTTGCGCGGGGCTTTCTCGCGACAGCCCTGCCTTGGTTCTGCCGGCTACACCAGTTCCCTGCCCTTGGCGTCGATGGCATTGGCCACCGCCTCGTCGGTCGCCTCGTCGGGCAACAGCATCTCATTGTGCGCCTTGCCCGACGGAATCATCGGGAAGCAGTTGGCGAGCGTCGCCACGCGGCAGTCGAACAGCACCGGCTTCCTGACCGAGATCATCTCCTTGATCGCGTCGTCCAGCTCGTCCGGCTTCTCGCAGCGAATGCCGTGGCCGCCATAGGCCTCGGCCAGCTTGACGAAGTCCGGCATCGCCTCGGTGTAGGAATGCGACAGCCGGTTGCCGTGCAGCAACTGCTGCCACTGCCGCACCATGCCCATATACTGGTTGTTCAAGATAAAGATCTTGATCGGCGCGTCGTGCTGCACGGCCGCGCTCATCTCCTGCATCGTCATCTGCACGGAGGCGTCGCCGGCAATGTCGATTACCAGCGCGCCTGGATGCGCGATCTGCACGCCGAGTGCCGCCGGCAGGCCGTAACCCATCGTGCCCAGCCCTCCCGACGTCATCCAGCGGTTCGGCTTCTCGAAATGATAGTGCTGCGCCGCCCACATCTGGTGCTGGCCGACCTCGGTGGTGATGTAGGTGTCCAGACCCTTGGTCAGTTCGTAGAGCCGCTCGATGGCGTATTGCGGCATGATCACGTCGTTGTTCATCTTGTAGGCGAGCGAGTCGCGCGCACGCCATTTGGCGATCTGCTCCCACCAGGGGTAGAGCGCCTTCTTGTCGGCCTTGGCGCTCGCACGCCACAAACGCACCATATCCTCCAGCACCCGGCCGACATCGCCGATGATCGGGACCTCGGTGTGGACGTTCTTGTTGATCGACGACGGATCGATGTCGATGTGGATCTTCTTCGAGTTCGGCGAGAAGGCGGTCAGCCGCCCGGTGATGCGGTCGTCGAAACGCGCGCCGATGCAGATCATCACGTCGCAGTCATGCATGGCCATGTTGGCTTCATAGGTGCCGTGCATGCCGAGCATGCCCATCCAGTTCTTGCCCGATGCTGGATAGGCGCCGAGGCCCATCAGCGTCGAGGTGATCGGGAAACCGGTGAGATCGACCAGTTCGCGCAGCAGATGGCTCGCTTCCGGGCCGGAATTGATGACGCCGCCGCCGCTGTAGATGATCGGCTTCTTGGCACCGGCCATCAGCTCGACCGCCGCCTTGATCTTTTCCAGGTCGCCCTGGACCTTTGGCTGGTAGCTGGTGCGCGGCGCGATCTGCGGCGGGACGTAGAATCCCCTGGCGAACTGCACGTCCTTCGGGATATCGACGACGACCGGACCGGGGCGGCCGGTGGTCGCGACATGGAAAGCCTCGTGGATGGTCGCAGCGAGCTCGTTCACGTCCTTCACCAGCCAGTTGTGCTTGGTGCAGGGGCGGGTAATGCCAACCGTATCGCATTCCTGAAAAGCGTCGGAGCCGATCAGCGAGGTCGGCACCTGCCCCGTCAGGCAGACCAGCGGGATCGAATCCATCAGCGCGTCCTGCAGCGGCGTCACGGCATTGGTGGCGCCGGGACCGGAGGTCACCAGCATGACGCCGGCCTTGCCGGTCGAGCGCGCATAGCCTTCGGCTGCATGGCCGGCGCCCTGCTCGTGGCGCACCAGTATGTGCTCGACATCGTCCTGCTGGAAGATCTCGTCATAGATCGGAAGGACAGCGCCGCCGGGATAGCCGAAGACATGCTTGACGCCATTGTCCTTCAGCGCCTGCACCACCATTTCGGCACCTGTCATCTCGCGCCGCTCGTTCTGTCCGTTGCTCATCGGTCTGGTCCCGTACTGTCGCCATTGGGCGTTTGCTGGTCGTTTAGTCGTGTTTCAGGCAATAAAAAAGGCCCCCGAGGGAGCCTGTGTCTTGCGCATGGGGGGTTTTTGCCCGGCGGTTACACCGCCTTGCCCACGCGCTTTCCTACGAGAATGAGTGCCGTTTTCATGGTGGCGGACACTAAGGGCGGGCAAGGCAGCCTGTCAACGGGAAAAATCGCGCCGGCGCGCACAGCGTACAGGCGCGACTGCGGTGTCAGCCCGGCGCCTTGCAGCGGGAAACGCGTGGATCGCATTTGGACGCCTTCCTGGCCTCCATCTTCTCTGGCGGATGGTGGGGTGCCACCCTTGCCGGGCCATGGTGCTGGGGCATGTGCACTGCCAACGCTTGCTGATGCGGCTTTTGTTGCCCGCCACCGAGTGCAAGACGCTGCCCCGAAACCGGCTTGGGCGAAACCGGTTTGGGCGACGATTTGACAACGATGCGTCCGTCGCCCGCGGTCCTGTCGACATGCAGCTTGAGCGCATCGGCCTTCGCGCCGTTGCCGGCGACCATCCGCTTGCTCACGGCGTCGCCAGGCTTCACGACGGCCGGATTGCTGGCAGCCACCGCGCCGGGGGAAATGGCCTTGCCGCCGATCGCAGTCTTGGAGCCCGCCACGATTTGCCCGTTCCCCTTTGTATTGCCGGCAAGTCTCTTGATCTCGGCGCCCCTGGAAGCATCGAGCCGTGCACTGGCAAACACGCCTTTGCGCGGAGGAACCAATTTTGCCGCCTTGATCGACTCGATGACGGGCTTCGGGAGTTGCTGCAGCCGGGGTCCGGCATTGATTGCAACCACCTGATTGCCAAGCCGCACGTGCGGCGCCTTGTTGACCAGGACCGTCTGGTTGATGATCGTCGTGTTGCGCACGATGCCGACGTTCTCAATGGCAGGCCGTACCACTCTGACCAGATCGACCGCGCCGATCGCCGCCACCGGCACGAAACACCACCAGGAATCGGCGAAGGCGACATCTACGTCGGGTGGTGCCGGCGCCCAGCCGACATCATTGCCGCCCTGGCGCCAGACCACCCAGGCTGGCGCCCATTGATCGCCGGCGATCCACACCCAGCCAAAATCGGGATCATAGGCCCAGCGGCCATAGTGATAGACGACATCGCCAAATGGCTCGGTGGACTGCCAGTACCAGCCATCGTCGGTCCAGACCCACCTGCCTTCGGTGTAGGGTCGCCATTCGGTACGGACCGAGGGAACCCAGACATCGCCGAAGCGGCTGGAGGTTCGCCATCCGCCATAGTTCGAAAGCCTTTCGCGGACGGTAACGGCAATTTCCGCCGCATGCGCCTGCGTTCCGGGCAGCACCAGCGGGCCGGTCAGGGTCGCGCTCAAGGCCATGACCGCGGCCATTGCCGCTGCGCGTCCACGCCGGCCAAGGGAGCGACATGAAGACGCTTGGATAAAAGGTACGATGATCATAACGGGCTCCAGAGTTCCGCATCCAGAAAATCCCGGGAACCGTCCTGTTGCCCGCCACCGCTTCCCGGCTTCTCACCGATCGGTTGTCATCGGCCTCGGTGACCGCATTGCGGCATTTGACCATCAATTTTGCGCGACCGGCGCGGCATTCACAAATGGAACGTTCGTTTCCGGCGCCCGAGCGATTCCGAAACTGTCCGGCGATCTCACTTATAGGATAGACCATTGAAATCGCTGGAAACTATGGTGGGGCGTGACGAGGGCCGCCATCTCTGACGATACTTGATCGTCCGGCGGCGAGCCCGGCGGAGCCACCACCATGACGATCTGGATTTCACGGGAGGAAACCTGATGCTCGACAAGCCCTCTAGCAAGAACACGGCCCCTAGCAAGAAACTGTCCGACCTGCTCGATCGATTCGGCGCCGCGCTTGCCGCCAATGACATCGAGAAAGCGGTCGATTGCTTTCAAGAGGATTGCTACTGGCGCGACCTCGTCACCTTCACCTGGAACATCAAGACCATGGAAGGCCGCGACCAGGTCCGCGACATGCTGAAAGCCAATTGTCGAAGACCAGGCCGTCACACTTCGCCATCGCCAAGGGCGAGGACGCGACGGAGAGCGACGGGTTGATCGAAGGCTGGATCAGCTTCGAGACGGAGGTGGCACGCGGCTTCGGCCATGTCAGGCTGAAGGACGGCAAGATCTGGACGCTGCTGACCACCATGGCCGAACTGAAAGGCCACGAGGAGCCGGCAGGCTTTGCGCGGCCGATGGGCGCCAGGCACGGCTCGGGCAAGAACCGTCCGACATGGAAAGAAGAACGCGAGAGGGAAACCGCCGAGCTCGGCTTCAAGACGCAGCCCTATACGGTGATCATCGGTGGCGGCCAGGGCGGTATCGCGCTCGGCGCGCGGCTGCGGCAGCTTGGCGTGCCCACCATCATCATCGAGAAGAACGAGCGTGCCGGCGACAGCTGGCGCAAGCGCTACAAGTCGCTCTGCCTGCATGATCCGGTCTGGTACGACCATCTGCCCTATATCGACTTCCCCAAGAACTGGCCGGTCTTCTCGCCCAAGGACAAGATCGGCGACTGGCTGGAAATGTACACCAAGGTGATGGAGCTGAATTACTGGTCCTCGACCGAGGCCAAAAGCGCTTCCTATGACGACAAGAAAAAGGAATGGACCGTTGTCGTCCACCGCGACGGCAAGGACATCACGCTGAAGCCGAAGCAGTTGGTGCTGGCCACCGGACAGTCCGGCAAGGCCAATCTGCCAAAATTCAAGGGCATGGAGACCTTCAAGGGAGACCAACACCACTCCTCGAAGCACCCGGGTCCCGACGCCTATGCCGGCAAAAAGGCCGTCGTCATAGGCTCCAACAATTCCGCCCATGACATTGCCGCGGCCCTTTGGGAAGCCGGCGCCGACGTGACCATGGTGCAGCGCTCGAGCACCCATATCTCCAGGTCCGACACGTTGATGGAAATCGGACTGGGTTCGCTCTATTCGGAGCAGGCGCTGCAGAATGGCATCACCACCGCCAAGGCTGATCTCATCTTCGCTTCGCTGCCCTACAAGATCCTGCACGAGTTCCAGATCCCGGCCTATGCCGAGATGAAGAAGCGCGACGCGGCATTCTACAAGGGTCTGGAAAAGGCCGGCTTCATGCTCGACTGGGGCGACGACGAATCCGGCCTGTTCATGAAGTATCTCCGGCGCGGCTCCGGCTACTATATCGATGTTGGCGCCTCGCAGCTGGTCATCGATGGTTCGATCAAGCTGAAGAGCGGCGTCGACGTCGAGGAAATCAAGCAGCACTCTGTTCTGCTCAGCGACGGGTCGGAACTGCCTGCGGACCTCATCGTCTACGCCACCGGCTACGGCTCGATGAACGGTTGGGCCGCCGATCTGATATCCCGCGAAACCGCCGACAAGGTCGGCAAATGCTGGGGCCTCGGCTCGAACACCACCAAGGATCCCGGCCCCTGGGAAGGTGAGCTGCGCAACATGTGGAAGCCGACGCAACAGGAAGCGCTGTGGTTCCACGGCGGCAATCTGCACCAGTCACGTCACTATTCGCAATTTCTGTCGCTGCAATTGAAGGCCAGGCAGGCAGGCCTGCCGACGCCGGTCTACGGGCTGCAGCAGGTGCACCATAAGGGATAGCCGAGCGCCATTCCGGCAAAGCCGGAAGAAAGAAGGAGGCACGGCTTGCACCCTGCCTCCTTCCCTGGGGAATTTACGCCGGCTTGCCCGCGGCGAACTGCGTCACCACCCGCTGCAGCAGCGGCACGTAATCGCGAAACGCCCGTGTCTTCATGTTGGCGATCTTGCCGCTCTCGTCCCAGATGCGGACCCGGACCGCTTCCTCATGGAAGGGGTTCTTGCGGAACTCGGCGACCTCCTCGGCATTCATCGGCCCGCCCTGCAGCGACAGCGTGTGCACCGAGGCCTGCGAAAGCCTGCCGAAATAGGTCGGGTCGGTGGCGCAGAGATAGCGCTTGGCGGCGACATGCAGCCTGACGCATTCGACGATGACAGGTGGAAAGAACGGCGCCAGCACCTCGCCGCCGGCCTCGTCATGATGCTTGTCCTCGACATCCTCGGGCGAATAGGTGCCGAACTCGCTGGTGTAATGGCCGATGTCGTGCAGCAGCGCCGCCGCCACCAGTTCGTCCGGCGCGCCGTCCTTTTCAGCGAACCAGGCACCCTGCAGCATGTGCTCCGACATGGTGACGGGTTCGCCGAGATAGGATTCGGCGCCCCGGCGCTCGAAGATGTCGGCGATGAACTCGACGATGGTGTCCGCGTTCAAATCCTGGCCGCTCATTCCGCGGCCTCCTTGAACCCGTGCTCGATTGCCGCGAGCGTCGACAGCAGACCGTCCTTGTCTGCGTAGCAACCCTGCAGCCAGCGCTTACCGGTACCGGAAAACGCCTTGCGGGCATGCATGACGCGGGTGTTGTCGACGATGAACGCTTGCCCCGCTTCGAGCTTGAACGTCACCTCGAAGGATGGATCCTCGATCAGTTCCGCAAACCGGCGATAGGCGGCGTAGTACGCTTCCATATCGCTGAACGGCACGTCGACCGTCGGCGCCAGCGAGCGGTTGTTGAAGCGGATGCAAATCAGCTCGCCATCGGGCCCGAGCTCGATCATCGGCCGCTTCGCCTGCAGCCGCACGCCGGAAGAGCCGGCATACTCGAAGCGCGCCGGGCATGAGCTCAGCAGCCGGAAGCCTTCCGGGTTCTCAGCCTGCAGCGCAGCCGCGACTGCAAACCCATCGACGACACTGGACTCGCCGCCCTCAACCGTATTCTCGATGCAGGACAGGATCTGCAGCGTCGGCACAGGGTCGCGATAGGGATTGTCGGTGTGCGCCTGGAGGCCGAGATTCGTGTAGGCGAGATTGTTCGGATTGACCTCGGCGCGCACTTCGAACCAGCGCCCGTAATTGGTTTCCCTGATGTAGCCGAAAAGATCGGACACTTTGCACAGTGCCCCGGATTCGGTCGGCAGATCGTCCATCACCGCGAAGCCACAGGTTTTCACCGCCGACAGCCATTGCCCCAGCACAGCGCGATCGCGGCTGGCCGCAACATAGCCGGCGCGCGGCACCGAATTCTGCATCGAGGCCTTGGTCCATCGCACGGTGGCCTCGCCTGTCCAGCCGGGCTGGCGGCCTGCGTCACGATCATAGGCATTGGCGCTCAGCCATGCCGCGGGAAAGCTGACCGTCTTCTGCTCGGGCACGAAGCTGACTTCCAGGGCGCCGCCTTTGATCGACGCGGCGCCGATCCTGGTGTCGGCGGGAATGTCGAGAATGGTGATGAGCCGTTGACCATTGCCGGCGCTGCGCGTCTTGTCGTCCAGCGCATTGTCGCGCAGCCACATGGCGTGAAAACGGCTGCGCGACCCGTCCTGCCAGCCAAGGTCGATTGTTCTGCCTTCGTCGCCGATCCGCGCCTGGGTGAGCATGGAGATCCGTTCCTGTCCATTGCGTCCCCCGCAGCCTGATCCGCAGGGTTTCGATTGCATGTTGATCGCGCGACAGACATAACTCAAATTATCATTTTTTAGCCAATGACCGCAGAATACTAATGGCTCGTACAAATACACCGGTGCCGCCTCTGGACTGGCTGCGCAGTTTCGAGGCGGCGGCGCGGCTGTCGAATTTCACCGCGGCGGCAGCCGAGCTCGGCCTTACCCAGGCCGCCGTCAGCCAGCACATCCGGCTTCTCGAGGAATGGCTGAAGACGCGCCTGTTTTCGCGGCTGGCGCGCGGCGTCGCGCTGTCGCCAGAGGGTGCGGCTTACCTGCCCCACATCCAGTCGGCCTTCGCCACCATCGGCAACAGCACCGCGGAACTGTTCGAGCCGCGCGCCATCCAGACCGTCTCGATCCGCGCGCCAATCTCCTTTGCCTTGCTGATGCTCGCCCCGGCGCTGCCCGATCTGGCGAAGGCGCTGCCGCGCATCCAGCTCGATCTGGTGACGATCCATCGCCCTGCTGACTACGACCTGCCGGGCTCGGTGCTCGACATCCGTTTTGGCAACGGATCCTTTCCCGGCCGTGAAGCCGACAGGCTGACCGCAGAGCGGCTCGTGCCGGTGGCGGCGCCAGTGCTCGCCGGCAACCCCGACTGGACCTCCCTGCCGCTGCTTCTGGTCGCCGGCGCGCGCGAAATGTGGGCGGAATGGTTCGCCGCCGCTGGACTGGCTGGCCATCCCAGACGATCGCACCGCTTCGACAGTTTCGTCACCGCCATGGAGGCGGCGAGCGCCGGCGCCGGCGTGCTTTTGGGCTCGCGGCCGCTGGTCGATGCGGCGCTCGACAGCAAGACGCTGGTCAGGCTTTCCGACTATGAACTTTCCAGCACATCGGGGCATTTCCTGACCAAGGCGTCGACAGCACGCCTGACCGGTGCCGAACAGGATTTTCGCCAGTGGCTGCTGTCACGCCTCTCCGCGCCGGCATGACCGGTTACGAGATTGGCCCGATCCGCTTCCAGTAAATCAGCGTGCCGGTCAGCCCGCCATGCGGCTTCAGGGCATAGTCCGGTATCTCACCGGCCAGCGTGAAGCCCAGCCGCTCATAGAGGCCTGAGGCGCCCTCCTCGGTCGCCGTGTCCAGAACCAGCAGCGTGCGGCCCCTCTCGATGGCAAGGCTCTCGGCGGCCCGCATCAGGCGCGTTCCCACACCCCTGCCCCGGTAATCGACTGATGTCATCAGCTTGGCGATCTCGGCCCGGTGCGGCTGGTTGGGCGGGCAGTCGAGCAGCAAGGTCACGGTGCCGACCAGGTTTTTGCCATCCCAGGCGCCAAGCACCGATCTTTCGCCCCTTGCCGCCGCGGCCAGCGATTTTTCCCAGAACGCCCTTGCCGCCTGCGGCGCCAACGGATGCATGAAGCTGACCGAACCGCCGGCCGCCACCGTTGCGACCAGCAATTCGGCCAGCATGTCCTGCGTCTCGGCAGCCGGGTTCAGGGTTGCGATCTCGATCGAGTTCATGTGCAGGATATCCTGTGATTGCGATAGAAGCGGGCGCATTGCTGTCACTCCAGATGGCGCGCGCGGCGTCGCTTACGCGCCGCCTTGATGGCGCTGATGCGGTCGGCGTCTTCGTGCCCGAGATGCCGCCCGCGCTCGAGGATCTCGAGCGTGTACTCCTCATAGGTCAGGCCAAGCCGCTCGGCTCTGTCCATGCGCAGCAGCATCACCTCGTGGCTCGGCGCCTTCCACGCCTTGGCGTACGCTGCCTGCCAGGCAAGAAAGATGTAGGGATCGCCCTTGCCCCATGGCGGGCCGTTGTACTCATCGAGAGGCGGCCCCCCATTATGGGAGCGCTTTGGTCTTCTTGCCATTGTGTCAGCCCCTGACCAGCGCGACGAGATAGTCGGCGCCGGGCTCCAGGGCATGGAAGGTGCAGTCCGACGGCGCCCCAAGCGCCAGGCAGTCGCCTGATACAAGCTTGTGCACTGTCTCACCTTCGATGAATTCGAGCCGCCCGGAGATCAGCCATATCTGCTGCTTGATGAAGGCGTATGAAGCGGCCGGAAAACTGACCTTGGCGCCCGCCGGCAGATGCACCTTGATCAGTTCCAGCGGCATATCGCCAGCCGGCGAAAGATGCCGCCTGACATAGCCGGTGTCGGGATCGCGCCACACCGGCTGGTCGGCTTCGCGCAACAGCCCGCCGCCCTGCAATTCCGCGCGCGCGATCAAGGTCGACAGCGTCATGCCGAAGGCCGACGCGATGCGCACCAGAAGCGCCGCCGTCGGGCTGGTCTTGCCCCGCTCGATCGTGCTGAGCATCGCCTTCGAGACGCCGGAACGCTCCGCGAGTTCGGCCAGGGACCAGTCGCGCACGATCCTTTCGGCGTGTATCCTGCGGCCGATCGTCGAGGAAATGTCGTTCGCTATATCATCCATATGTCTATTATAGCGAAAAATAGACGCCGGAGAAGAGCCGCCTTGCGACAATTTCCACGAGCCCCTTAATGCTCTCTACACCATCCGACCTCATCGGGCCTTAACCCCATTCGGGTAGCATCGATGCTCCAGGGGAAATGGGGATTGGCCTGTCCATGTATGTCGAACGCGAAGCCTCCGTTGGAGAACCGACATCGCAGGAGCGCCGCGACGCAGAGCAGAACGACAAGCGCATCCTCGGCAATGTCGTGCAATGCGATGGCGCGCGCGCCACCATCAGCGCCTACGCGAACGACGCCGACGGCGCGGTGACCGGCCTGTGGACGGTCGGCAAGATGATTTCCATCAATCTCGGATCGACGCGAACCGTCGGCCTGGTCTACGCAATCGGCAAGTCGGACCGCGCGTGGAGCAATGAGGGCCAGAACGCCATCGAGGTCAGCATCGAGCTGATCGGCGAAGTCCGTGACGGAGCAGAGCCCGGCGCCAAACCGGTCTTCGACCGCGGCATCACCACCTATCCGCATATCGGCGCCGTTGCGCATCGCATCCGCACCCGCGACCTGCAGGCGGTCTATGACCTCGCGGGGCGTCATTCGATCACGATCGGCACGCTCGCGCAGGACGAGACGATCGCCGCCAACATCGCCATCGACGATACGCTGGCGCGTCACTTCGCCATTGTCGGCACCACCGGCGTCGGCAAATCCACCGCCGTCTCGCTGCTGCTGCGCAAGTCGATCGCGGCACGGCCGGATCTGCGCATCCTGATCCTCGACCCGCACAACGAGTTCGCTGCATCGCTGCCCGAATACTGCGTCAGGGTCGATTCCAAAACCCTGGATCTTCCGTTCTGGATGTTCACGCTGGAGGAATTCGCCGAGGTGCTGTTCCGGGGCCGCGAGACCGAGCCGGAAGAAATCGACGCCTTGCGCGACCTCATTCCGGCCGCCAAGAATCTCTACCGCAACCCGAATTCGGGCTCCTATATCAGGCGCGGCAGCGATGCGCTGACCGCCGATACTCCGGTGCCTTACCGCATCGCCGACCTGCTCAAGCAGATCGATGAGCGCATGGGCATGCTCGAAAGCAAGACCGATCGCCCGACGCTCAAATCGCTGAAGACGCGCATCGAATCGGCGGCGGCCGATCCACGCTACCGCTTCATGTTCAACTCGCGCCTGATCGAGGACACCATCCACGAGACGATCGGCAACATCTTCCGCGTGCCGCATCATGGCCGCCCGGTAACCTGCTTCGAGATGGCCGGCATGCCGTCGGAAGTGGTCAATTCCGTCTGCTCGGTGCTGGCGCGCCTGGCCTTCGATCTCGCTCTGTGGAGCGAGGGCAAGCTGCAGCTTCTGTTTTTGTGCGAAGAGGCGCACCGCTATATGCCGGCCGACCCGCGTCTCGGCTTCGCGCCGACCAGGCACGCGCTGTCGCGCATCGCCAAGGAAGGCCGCAAATATGGCTGCTATCTCGGCGTCGTCACCCAGCGCCCTGGCGAGCTCGACCCGACCATCCTGTCGCAATGCTCGACTTTTTTCGCCATGCGGCTTGCCAATGAGCAGGACCAGGCGATCATCCGCTCGGCGATTGCCGATTCTTCCGCCTCGACGCTTGCCTTCCTGTCCTCCATGGGCCAGCGCGAAGCCATCGCCTTCGGCGAAGGCGTGGCGACGACCATGCGGCTGAAGTTCGAAAAACTGCCGAGCCACCTGCTTCCTGGCACCGCCAAGCGCGAAGAAGCCGCCTCGTCGAAAGCCGGCGACGATGTCGATCTGGTGGCGATCGTGGAACGACTGCGCAACGTGCCGAAATCAACGCAGCAGGCGATGGCCTTCGCCGAGGTCGTCGATTCAGGCCGCCAGGCCGGCGATCCCGACTACCGCAAGCCACCCGCCGCACGCGCGCCATCGGACGACGATTTCGACATGCGCTACGGCCTAAAGCCCGCAACCTTCGGCCTGCGCCCGCAAAACGATTGAGTTTGGGCGTCACGCACATCGGCGGATGGGTCTGAGCACCCAAGTCAGGGCTTCCGATATCCATTGGAAAAGCCTGGGTAAATCCCGTCAGGGAATTCGTCAGGCTGAGTCGGGTGGTGCTGTTTTCGAGAACCGAAGCGGAGCGGACATTTGAGTCCGTGAGCATCGGAAGCGCAGAAAACGGCGCCAGACGGTCAGCCTCACGAATTCAGTGATGGGATTTAGGCGCAGACGCGGTTGCGGCCTTGCCTCTTCGCTTCGTAAAGCTGGCGGTCGGCGCGGCGATAGAACTCTTCCGCTGTTTCCTTGCGGTCCCAGACGGCGAGCCCGACGCTGGTGGTGATCTTGAGGCGGACATTGCCCGACAGCACCGACATGTTGGCGATCGCCTTGCGGATGCGCTCGGCAAACTTGCCCAGAAGCTCGGCGTCCATGTTGGGCGTGACCACGGCGAACTCCTCGCCGCCCAATCGCGCCACCACATCGTGGTAGCGCGTCATGTCCTTGAGACAGTTCGCGACGGCCTTGAGCACTTCGTCGCCGATGTCATGGCCGTGGGTGTCGTTGACCTGCTTGAAATGGTCGAGATCGAGGATCATCAGCCCGACGGGCTTTTCGATGCGCCGGAACTCCTCAAGATACTCCTTCAGCGCATCATCGAAATAGCGCCGGTTCTGCATGCCGGTCAGGCCGTCGGTCAACGCCGCATGCTCGAGTGTTTCCGAGCGCGCGCTGAGCGAGACCGTCATGGCGCGCAGCTTGCCTTCCTCCGTCGCCTGTTTGCGGATCAGCGGATAGATGAAGAAAATGCCGAAGAACAGCGCGGTGGCCAGGAGCACGCCGGTCGCGAACAAGAGCTTGTTGAGATAGATGACCTTGTCCAGACCCGAAGCCGTATGCAACTCGTCGGCGAAGGACTGCAGAAGTCCGTAAGCATGCAGCGTCACCAGGCCGGCGGCCAGGATCACGAATATAAAGACGAAAAATGCTGATTCCGCCTTGTGGAAACGCATCTGCTCCCCGTTGGAAAAGTGCCCACTGATCTTATGGCATGGGCGGGCTTACGGAGGGTTAATTCAGACAACCACAACGGGAACCTTTCCTTGCAGGTAAACTTTTCAGGTTGCATCGGAAGCAAGCGCTGAGATCGTGGTTTCCAGATCATCACCGGGGCGCAACCTCAGCCATTCCGGCCCCAATTGATGCCTGAACCAGGTGGTTTGCCGCTTGGAATATTGCCTGGTCGCGATCTTGGCGCGTTCGATTGCCTCGGGAAAGCCAATCTCTCCGGCCATCGCTGCCTGCAGTTCGCGAACGCCGATCGCTTTCATCGCCGGCAATTCGGGATCGAGGCCAAGTGCCGCAAGCCGCTTGACCTCGTCCAGCGCGCCCTTGTCCAGCATCTGGTCGAAGCGTTTGTCGATGCGAGCGACCAACGCCGCCCGATCCGGATCGATCACCAGGAAACGCGCGCTTTCCCGGTCGATGAGCGGCTGGCCGCGTTCCGCCTGCCATTCCAGGATCGAACGGCCAGACGCATCGAGAACCTCCAATGCCCGCACGACGCGCTGGCTGTCGGTTGGCTTGAACATCATGGCGGCCGCCGAATCCTCGCGCAGCAGCAGGCTGTGCAGCTTGACGGCGCCCTGCTCCTTCAACTCATAGCGCCAACGGTCGCGGACCCGCTGCGGAATGTCGGGCATTTCCGAAATGCCCTCGGCCAGCGCGCGGAAGTAGAGCCCGGTGCCGCCGACGAAAATCACTGGCCGTTCGAAGAATGTGCCGTCGTCGATCAGCTTCATCACGTCGCGCAGCCAGGCGCCGGTGGAATAGGCGGTGGCCGGTTGGACATGGCCATAAAGATAATGCGGTGCGCGGGCGAGGTCGGCCGCCTCCGGCCGGGCGGTCAGCACGTCGAGCACCGAATAGCCCTGCATGGAATCGGTGTTGACGATCACGCCACCCCTGTGCTCCGCCAGATCGAGCGCAAGCGCCGACTTGCCGCTGGCGGTCGGCCCGGCTATCAGGATCGCGTTCTTCACGCGGCCCTTGCCCGCCTGCCCGCCGGAATGTTCCATGCCGCTCGTCGCCACGCTTGTTTCCCGTCCCACTGAGCGCGCTTTGTCGCTGTCGCTTGCGAATATGGCCTCACGGTCGGTCGGCGCAAGCGCTGTTGTCTGGCTGGCTGAAGCTATTGCCTGCGATCTCGTCCTGCCTGAGGCAGCCGACGCCGCCGTTACGAGTGCCGTCTTGCGCAAGGCACTCGCCGGCGAGGCGGTCGACGTGATCGTCCAAGAGGCAGAAACCCGCCGCAAGAAAATCCTGATCGCCGACATGGATTCGACCATGATCGACCAGGAATGCATCGACGAGCTGGCCGACGAGATCGGCGTCAAGGATCATGTCGCGGCCATCACCGCGCGATCCATGAATGGTGAGATCGCCTTCGAACCGGCTTTGCGCGAGCGGGTGGCGTTGCTCAAGGGCCTCGACGCCGCCGTGGTCGATCGCATCGTCGCCAATCGCCTGACGCTGGCCGCGGGCGGCCGTGTTCTGGTCCGGACCATGCGCGCCAACGGCGCCTGGACGGCACTCGTGTCTGGCGGGTTCGAGGTCTTCACGACGCGCATCGCCGCCATGCTCGGCTTCCAGGAGAACCGTGCCAATCGCCTGCTCGAGCAGGATGGCCGCTTCACCGGCCTTGTCGGCGAGCCGATCCTCGGCCGCGCCGCCAAGGCGGACGCGCTGATCGAAATTTCAGCGCGCCTCGGCCTGACGCCCGCCGACGCCATCGCCGTCGGCGACGGCGCCAATGATCTCGACATGATCCGCCTGGCCGGTACCGGTGTCGCGCTCCACGCCAAGCCGACGGTGGCGGCACAGGCCAAGGTCCGCATCAATCATGGCGACCTGACCGCGCTGCTTTATGTGCAAGGCTACAGGCAGGAGGAGTTTGTGCAATGAAACCAATGCGTACCGAGCGCCTGATCCTGCGCAACTGGGAAGATCGCGACCGCGACCTGTTCCACCGCATCAACTCCGACGAACAGGTGATGGAGTTCTTTCCGTTCCGCCGCGACCGCGCCCAGGCGGATGCCAAGATGGACGAGTTGCGAGGCGTGACCGACCGCGACGGCTATGGCTTTGCCGCCGCCGAGATCATCGCCACCGGTGAATGCATCGGCTTTGTCGGCATCACCGGAACCGAGCATATGCCGTTCCTGCCGGCCGGCACCGTCGAGATCGGCTGGCGGCTGGCGCCTGAATTCTGGGGCAAAGGCTATGTCACTGAAGCCTCGGAAGCCTGGCTGGCCCACGACTTCGAAACCCTCGGCCTTGGCGAGATCGTGTCTTTCGCGGTCTATGACAACCACCGCTCTACGCCGTCATGCAACGCCTCGCCATGACCGCCGATCCGTCCGCCGACTTCGACCACCCCGGCATTCCCGACAGCCATCCCGCGCTCAAGCGACATGTGTTCTACCGGCTGACTGCCAAGAATTGGCGAAAGAAATGTCGCTGATCAATGTCGATCAGGCGGAAGCTCATCGCCAGGTTGCGGAGGTCCGGCAGCAACCCGCTCAAGCAGCTTTCCAAAATCGTCAGCGGACGCATCGCCTGTCCGACGACGCAGGAACTCGGCCGCTGTTTCCATTGCCCCAACTTTCTGCGCCACGGCCGAAGCGATCCACTGATTGAGCGACACGCCATCGGCCTTTGCCAAGCGCATGGCCGCCTCCTTGACCGAAAGCGGGAGTTTCAACGGATAAGTCGCTTTGCTCATGTTCGAAATCCTTCCAGGAACTCAGCCGGGCTTACGACTTGGACATCGAAACGGCCTGCCCCAGCCACAAAATCCCGGCGATTGTGAGTCACCAACGCATCCGCCCGACCGTTGATCGCCGCTTCCAGCACCATCTCATCCTTCGGATCGCTCAATTGCGGACGCCAGAGAAAGTGCAGTTCGACCGGCTCGGCCAAGGCCGCAAAGCCGGCCAACAGTCCATCTAAATCCGTAGTGGACAACCCGTGAATCGCCATTTGCTCGGGTCGGGACAGAACGGTTTCGTATTCAAGAAACAGCGCTGTCGTCACCAATGGGCAAACCCGCCGGTCCGCAACCAGTTGCAAGATGGCGAACGATGCACCATTCCTGCTTCGCAAACCTGCCGTCAGAACGTTTGTGTCCAGTACGATCCGCTTCACAAGGCAAAATAGTACATCCCATAGGATGTTACAATATGCCTGCGGGCTGCTGACTTCAGTCCATCCGGATCGTCACGAACCTGAGCTCACCGGTCTTCGATGCCAGCATCAAGAGCGCATTCTTGCGTCCCTGTTCCTTCAAGGCGCCGATCCGGTCCATGACATCCTTGGGCGTCGCGACCGATTCCTGTGCGATCTCGGTGATCACCTCGCCCGGCTGGATGCCGCGCTCGGCGGCGGCAGAGTCCTTGGTGACATCGGTGATGACGACGCCCGAAACATCGGCGGCAATGCTGAACTTCTTGCGTGTTTCGTCGTTCAGTTCACCGACCGTCATGCCGAGCACCGAAGCCGTCGAAACGGCCGGAGCCTTGTCACTCTTGTCCTGGTCGGTATTGCCACCCTCCTCGCCGCTGGCGAGTTTTTCGCCATCCTCGAGCCGGCCGAGCGTCACTTTCACGGTCTGCTCGACGCCCTTGCGCACGATGAGCACATCGACCGCCTTGCCGACCGGGCTTTCGGCGACAACGCGCGGCAGGTCGCGCATCTCATGGATGTCCTTGCCGTCGAACTTGATGACGACATCGCCCGCCTGGATGGTGCCATTGTCGACCGGGCCACCCTTGATCACGCCGGCGACCAGCGCGCCCTTGGCGGTCGCCATGCCGAGACTTTCGGCGATGTCGTCGGTCACCGGCTGGATGCGCACGCCCAGCCAGCCGCGCCGCGTCTCGCCGAACTGGCGCAACTGGTCGACGACGCCGGACGCGAGCTGCGAGGGGATGGAGAAGCCGATGCCGATCGAACCGCCGGAAGGCGAAATGATCGCCGTGTTGATGCCGATGACTTCGCCGGCGCTGTTGAACAGCGGTCCGCCGGAATTGCCACGGTTGATCGCGGCATCGGTCTGGATGAAGTCGTCATAGGGGCCGGAATTGATGTCGCGGTTGCGGGCAGAGACGATGCCGACCGTCACCGTGCCGCCGAGGCCGAACGGATTGCCGATCGCCATCACCCAGTCGCCGACGCGCATCTTGGTGGAATCGCCGAACTTCACCGCCGTCAGCTTGTGGCCTTTCGGATCGACCTTGAGCACGGCGACATCGGTCTTGGTGTCGGTGCCGACCAGCGTCGCCTTCAAGGTGACACCATCGGAGAAATTGACCTCGATGTCGTCGGCATCGGCAATGACATGGTTGTTGGTGACGACGATGCCTTGCTCGGCATCGATGACGAAGCCGGAGCCCAGCGACTGCACCTTCTGCGAGCCGTTGTCCTTGTCACCGCCGCGGTTCTTGAAGAAATCGTCGAAGAAATCCTGGAAGGGCGACCCCTCGGGCAATTGCGGCATCGGCACGGCGCCCGGGCCTTCGGTGCCCTTGACCGTCTGCGAGGTCGATATGTTGACCACCGCGCCGAGCAGGCCTTGCGCCAGATCAGCGACCGAAGCGGGTCCATCGGCGGCAAATGTCGGCGTCACGAAGGACGGAACAGCGACGGCGCTGACAAGAAGTGCCGCCGCGCCGGCGATGAATGTCCGCCGAGCCGCGCACAGAATTGTATTGGATGTCATCGAGAAGCCTCCCGGTATCCTTGAAAAGAAAAGCGCTTCGACGAAAACGCCGCGTCACGCCATGTTGGCAAAAAATACGGCACGTTTGCGGCTATGACTATCGGCAGAGGATAAATCATCGCCGCCGTCATGCGCCCCGCACCAGCCAGACGATGCCGACGCCGATCACGATCGCCGCCAGCCCGGCGATCCGCAGCGCGTTCTCGGGCAGCGACAGCACTTCGGTGGCAAGTTTCCTGGCCAGGCCGGGAAAACCGCCATAGACCAGACCCTCTATGACAAGGACCAGGCCCATGGCGGCAAGAAAATCCTGCACCGGCCGCTACTGGCCGGTGCTGGGCTGTGCCGCCGGCGCGGCGGGTGCCGTCGCCGGAGCGTTTGGCGCAGGCGAAGCCGGCTTTGCCGGCCCCTCACTGCCGTCGGGATTGCGGAAGAAGCGGAAGAACTCCGAGTTCGGCGACAGCACCATCGTCGTTCCGGTGTTGTCCAGCGCCGTGCCATAGGCATTCATCGACCGGTAGAAGTCGAAGAAGGCCGGATCGCGCTGATAGGCTCCCGCGAAGGTGGCGCTGCGCTGGGCTTCGCCCTCGCCGCGCAGGATTTCCGACTCTTTTTGTGCTTCGGCGACAATCTCGACCACTTCGCGATCGGCGCGGGCCGTGATGCGCTGCGCCGCTTCGTTGCCGCGTGCCCTCAGCCGGGCAGCTTCCGCCAGGCGTTCCGCCTTCATGCGGTCGAAGGTCTGCTGCGAGACTTCGGCCGTGAGATCGGTGCGGCGAATGCGGACATCCTCGATCTGCAGGCCGAGCGATGTGGCATCGGGCCTGAGCTGGTCGCGGACTTCGCGCATCATCACGCCGCGCTCTTCGGAGAGTGCTGCCTCGAAATCACGCAGACCATAGACACGGCGCAAGGCAGCGTCGAGACGCGTCCTGAGCCGGGCCTCGGCCAATTCGATCTGACCGGACACGGCAGAGCGGAAGACCCGCGGATCCGAGATCCGATAGGCGATGAAGGCATCGACCTCATAGAACTTGCCGCCCGAGACCTGGACGCGAATGTTGTCGAGGTCGAAGCGCAGCACCCGGTTCTCGATCAGCTGCACGGTGTCAGCGTCGAAGAACGAGAACGGCGCCTTGAAGTAGATGCCGGGTTCGCTCTTGACGTCGACGATCTCGCCGAACCTGAGCACCAGCGCCTGCTGACGCGCATTGACCACGAAGACCGACGAATAGAGCAGGAACAGGATAACCGCTGCTGCGACGACGATGATGGGAAGACGGTTGGCCATCACTGGTTACCTCCCGTAACGCCACTGGGCGCAGCGGGTGCCGGCGCTTTCGGTTGCAATGCCGGCAGCGGCAGATAGGGAACGACCCCTTGCCCGTTGCCCTGCTCGACGATGACCTTGCTCGAATCCTTCAGAACCTTCTCCATGGTTTCCAGGTAGAGGCGCTTGCGCGTTACATCGGGCGCCTTGGCATATTCGTCATAGACCGAGATGAAGCGCTGCGCCTCACCCTCGGCTTCCTGCACGACCCGGTTCTTGTAGGCGGCCGCGTCTTCGCGGATCTGTGCGGCCTCGCCGCGCGCCTGCCCGAGCTTCTGGTTGGAGTACTGGTTGGCCTGCTCGACGAACTTGTCCTCGTCCTGCTCGGCGCGCTGCACTTCGTCGAACGCATCGGCCACTTCACGTGGCGGTGCCGCATCCTCGATCGAGACGGCGTTGACGTTGAGACCGGCCTTGTAGCCGTCCAGCGTCGTCTGGATGATTTCACGCACCGAGGCGGCAATGCCCTGGCGGTCGTCGCGGAAGATGTCCTGCGCCGGCCGGCGGCCGACGGCTTCACGCATGGCGCTTTCGGCAACCTGCCGCAGCATGCCGTCGGGATCGGACACATCGAAGAGATACGCGCTCGGGTCGGAGACCTGATAGGCCACCGAGAACTGGACGTTGACGATGTTCTGGTCGCCGGTAAGCATCAGCCCGGACGTGTTGCCACTTGTCGCGCCGCCGCCGCCGATATCGACGAGCTGCTCGGAAATCTTGGCCGTCTCGACGGTTTCGAGCGGCCACCAATGGAAATGCAGGCCAGGCTGCGACAGTTCGGTCTTCGGCTTGCCGAAGCGCAATTCGACCGCGACCTCGTCGGGCTGCACGGTATAAACCGCCTTGAACGCCCACAGCACCACAAGTGCAGCCGCGATCAGGGCGAAGATAGCCGGGCTCGCGCCGCCGCCACCCGGAAGAGCGCGCCGCAGCCGGTCCTGGCCGCGGCGGATGATGTCTTCGAGATCTGGAGGCGAGCCCTGTGGCCCGCTGGGTCCCTTTGGACCCTGCCCCCAGGGTCCCTGATTGTTGCCGCCGCCACCCCATGGGCCGCCGCCACCGCCGCTTTTGTCGTTCCAGGGCATGAATGTCCTTTCGCTTGGAATTCCCTCAAGCGCCGGTATTACGGCGCAAAATCCAGTATTGCTCTTCTATAGGGACGCCACGAGGCGCTTTCAACGCGATGCGCTGCCGACTTCGTCCGATTTGTCCGGTCGCGACCCTTTGTCTTCCTTCAATGCCCCTTCAATCCCCCTTTTTTCAGTCAATGTCTCTCTCGACGCCGCTCGTAAACCGAATAGCGCGTCGGGTGGCTGTCCTTTTCCCCGGCCGGGACGTCGTGCGAGCTGACAATACGCCAGGAATCGGGATCGATCGGCGGGAAATGCGCGTCGCCGTCGACCGCTGCCAGCACATGGGTGACATGCAGCCGATCGGCCAGAAGCATGGCCTGGGCATAGATTTCGCCGCCACCGATGACGCACACCTCGTCCACACCGACCATGCGGCGCCCGCGCTCCGTCGCCAGTTGGATCGCGGCTTCGAGCGAATGTGCCACCTCTACGCCCTCGGCGCGCCAGGTCTTGTCGCGGGTGACGATGATGTTCAACCTGCCCGGCAGCGGCCGGCCGATGCCCTCATAGGTCTTGCGGCCCATGATGATGGGCTTGCCCATCGTATCGGCCTTGAAGCGCTTGAGATCGGTGGAGAGCCGCCACGGGAGCCCGCCGTCCCGCCCGATCACGCCGTTCTCGGCGATGGCAACGTAAATTGCGACATGCATCAATTGTCGTCCGTTGGCTCGAGGATCAGGATGTCGATGTCGCGCTCAGGGTAGAAATCACCCGCCGTCATCTCGAAGGTCGTCGGTCCGGTCTTTTTGACATTGTCGCCGCAGAACGAGACCAGGGCTTTCGGATTGCCCTTGTCGATCGTCAGCTTGAACTTGCCGATCGTGCCGGTGGCCCAGTTGCCGCCGGTGGTCAGGATATAGGCGATGCGATTCTCGACATATTTGGGGTAGCCGTCAGGGTCGTCCTTGGCCGCCTTGCGCACCGCATTTTCGAATGTGTCGTCCATGCAATAGCGGGCCTTGTAGGCCGCATACTGACCCTGGAATTTGCCGTCGTAGAAGAAGCTGACTGAAGACGTGCCGCCGACGCTCGGCTTGTAGTGGTGGGAAACATGGACGTCCTTGTTGGCCGGAAAGGTCGAGCGCCACCAGTAGGTCGAACGCAATTGCCAGAACGGCGTGTAGACCTTGGTCGTCTCGGTGCCGTCGCTGCCGGTGTCCTCGATGATGATGCCGCGGCTGACCCAGTTATCGACAACCGCTTGCGGCAACTTGGCCAGCGCCGCCTTCGCCGCATCGCCGAATGGGTAGAACGGCACGTTTTGCGGCTTCAGCTCTGCGCTGATGTCGATGCCTAGCGCCAACACCTTCTGCTCGAGCTGCGGCTTGACGGCGGCACCGTCGATCGTCACCTCGAAGCCGAGGAAATTGTCGCTCTGGTTTTCGGGAATCGCCGGGATTTCTTCGGGATTGCCCGATATTTCGGGCATCGGGAAAGCTACGATGGCCTCGACATCGCGATCGGTGTTGTTGTGGAAGACATAGTCGACCGTGACCTTTTCCGGCGAGATGAAAAGGTCCTCGCTTTGCATCGCCACGGCATCGCTGCGCGACAGGATCAGGCCGCCAGTGCCAAGTTCGGCAACCGAATCATTGGCAAATACGGGCGCAGCCGACAGGGCCAGCACGGCGGTCAGAACATATCGCAACATGGAAGCCCCCTCGGCTAGAATGCTTGCAGGACCCTAGCCGTTTCAATGTGGCGTTTCAAAGCCCTTCCGCATCCGCTAGCGCACCAAAAAGGGTCTGGAGCAAGCGGTCTGGACACCCAGCAGCGGTCTGGACACGCGCCAGCGCGGTCTGGACACGCGCCAGCGCGGTCTGGACTAACGGGTTCCGATCGGGCAGGAGTTCGCCCATGCGCAAGCTTCTCGTCATCGGCATCGGCGCCGGCAATCCCGACCACATGACCGTTCAGGCCATATCAGGCCTGAACCAGGCGGATGTGCTGTTCATTCCCGACAAAGGCGCGAAAAAAAATGAGCTGGCCGAACTGCGCCGCCGGATATGCGACCGCTTCGTCACCAATCCGAAGTCGCGCCGCGTCGAATTCGACGTGCCGCTGCGCGACCTGCCAATGGAAGATGGGCCGGCCCCCTCCTACCGCTCGACCGTCGATGACTGGCATGAAGCCATCGCCGCCATTTACGAAGGCCTGATCCGCGACGAGATTGCAGGCGACGGCTGCGGCGCCTTCCTGATCTGGGGCGATCCTTCGCTCTATGACAGCGCGTTACGCATCCTCGAGCGCGTGCGCCTGCGAGGCAATGTGGCGTTCGAGCTTGAGGTGATCCCCGGCATCACCGCCGTCCAGGCACTTGCCGCCAGCCACAAGATGGCGCTGAACCGCATCGGCGATTCCGTCCTCATCACCACAGGCCGCCGCCTGACCGAGGAAGGCATGCCGGACAATGCCGGCAGCGCGGTCGTGCTGCTGGACGGCAAATGCGCTTTCAACACGCTTGTAGACAAGGATGTCGTCATCCATTGGGGCGCCTATCTCGGAACGGAAGACGAGATCACTCTCTCCGGCAGGATCGGTGACATCGGCGCAGAGATCGAAAAGGTTCGAGAAGAAGCTCGTCGGCAGAAGGGCTGGATCATGGACAGCTATTTGCTGCGCAAGCCCGGTGAAAAGCAATAAGTCCTACTCCCCTACTCCCCTACTCCCCTACTCCCTTCCCCCTCACCCAGCATCAATCTCCGCCTGCAATGCCTCCATATGCGTCGCTGCCGCCGAAGCCGCCGCCCGCTCGATGGCGCGAAAACGGCTGACCACCGCCAGCCCCACAGCCGTCAGTTGCGCGCCGCCGCCCTTGCGGCCACCGGTCTGTGCCGCCACCAGCGGCTTGCCGAACACCCGGTTCATGTCCTCGACCAGGTCCCAGGCGTGCTTGTAGGACATCTCCATGCCGCGCGCGGCGGCCGAAATGGAGCCGAAGGCGGCGATCTGTTCCAGGAGTTCGATCTTGCCCGGCCCGACGCGCCCGTCGGGGTCGAGATTTATCCGCAAGCTCAGCGACGGCATCATTACTCTCCGCGGTCCAACCTCATACTAGAAGCTCCCTGGCGAAACCGCTATTCCAAAAAGACATAGCGGGATCACCCATCCACCTCGGCGGGCAGGCCGGCGCCGGTGTTCGCCCGATCGAAGCTCACCGTCTTGATCACCGCGAAAACCTTGCCGCCAAGATGGAGCTTCAGCGCCTGCCGCGACTGTTCAGTGATGCGGGCAAGCACGGTTGCACCATTGCAGTCGATACCGACCTCGACCGCGGGCCCTTCGCCGGGGCTCATCGCGGTAATGGTCCCCGGCAGGATGTTGAGCGCGCTGAGACCCCTCGGCTTTTCGGTGGCGATCATCACATCGCGGGCGCGGATACGGATGCGCACCGGCGTACCTGTCTTCATCGCCAGCTGTGGCACCCGGAACTCGCCCGCGGCCGAGCCGAGCACGGTCATGCCGAAAGTCTCGTCGTGACGCAGCACCCTGGTGTCCAGCACGGCGCCGCCCTCGCCGCGCTCCTCCGCCGGCAACAGGTCGAGCCTTTGCATCACCGCCTCGGTCGGCCCGCTGGCAACGACATTGCCCTGCGCCAGCATCACCACGTCGCTGGCCAGCCTCGCCACTTCGGCGACTGAATGACTGACATAGACGATCGGGATTTTCGTCTCGTCGCGCAGCCTTTCGACATAGGGCAGAATTTCGGCCTTGCGCGCTTCGTCGAGCGAGGCCAGCGGTTCGTCCATGAGCAGCAGTCTGGGGCTGGCAAGCAGTGCCCGGCCGATCGCCACGCGCTGTTTCTCGCCGCCCGAGAGCTTTGCCGGCCGCCTGTTCATGAGCGGCCCGATGCCGAGCAGGTCGACGACGGCATCGATATCGGCGTAGCGCTCCGCCGGCGGCGTGAACCAGCGGCCGTAGCGAAGATTGCCGGCAACGCTCAAATGCGGAAACAGCCGCGCATCCTGGAACACCATGCCGATGCGGCGTTTGTGCTTCGGCACGAAAATGCCGGCACCGGTATCGACCAGCACACGGCCGTCGACCTCGATGCGTCCCTTGTCGGGCCGGATCAGCCCGGCAATCATGTCGATCAGCGTCGTCTTGCCCGACCCAGACGCTCCGAACAGCGCCGTCAGCCGCCCAGCGCTTTCGAAGCGGGCGTCGATGGCGAAACCGCCGAGCCGATGACTGATGTCGACGAGAACGCTCATTCGATGTCCAGTCGCCGGCCGACACGCCGCGCCAGCACCTCCGAGGCCACCAGCGCGGCCATGGAGATGACGATGGAGATCAGCGTCAGGCGGAGCGCCCCTTCATCGCCACCCGGCACCTGCGTGAATGTGTAGATCGCCGACGGCAATGTCTGCGTCTCATTGGGAATGTTGGAGACGAAGGTGATGGTGGCGCCGAACTCGCCCATCGCCTTGGCGAAGGCGAGGATGGCGCCGGCGATCAGCCCGGGCAGGATCAACGGCAGCGTGATGGTGGCAAAAACCCAGAGCGAGTTGGCGCCGAGCGTTCCCGCCGCCGCTTCCATCTTGCGGTCCACCGCCTCGATCGACAATCGGATCGCCCGCACCATCAGCGGAAAGCCCATGACGCCGCAGGCCAGCGCCGCACCTGTCCAGCGGAAGGAGAAGACAATGCCGAAATGCTCTGCCAGGAAAGCGCCGGCCGGGCCACGCCGGCCGAAGGTGAGCAGCAGCAGGTAGCCGGTCACCACGGGCGGCAGGATCAGCGGCAGATGCACCAGCCCGTTGAGAACGGTCTTGCCCCAGAACTGTCCCCGGGCAAGCAGCAGCGCAACCAAGATGCCTGGCGGCAGGCTGGCGAGCATCGCCACCGTTGCCACCTTGATGGACAGCCGGACCGCATTCCATTCGTCGGGAGTGAGGTCCAGCAGCCAGTTCATAATGTCAGATGAAGCCCCTGGAACTCAGTTGCTCGGCGCGAGCACCGTAAATCCCTGATCCTTGAACAGCGCGGCCGCCTTGGCCGACTGCAGGCATTTCAGGAAAGCCGGCGTGTCCTTGTCCTTCGAATCGGCGGTCTGGGCAATCGGATAGATGATCGACGGATGCGAATCCTCCGGGAAGGTGCCGACCACCTTGACGCCCTTTTCGGCATGCGCGTCGGTGGCATAGACAATGCCAAGCGCTGCTTCGCCCGTCGAAACCAGCTTCAGCGCCGCGCGCACGTTTTCGGCCTGCGCCACCTTGCCTTCGACCGAGGACCAGACGCCGAGCGATTCAAGTGCGGCCTTGCCGTATTTGCCGGCCGGCACCGCCTTGAAATCGCCCATGGCGAGCTTGCCGTCGCCGATCAGCTTGGCGAGGTCAAAGCCCTTCTGGATCCTGGTTTCGACCGCCGAGTCATTCGGCGCCACCAGCACGATCTGATTGCCGAGCAGCTTCACTTCGGTGTCCGGCTTGGTCAGCTTCTTGTCGGAGAGATATTTCATCCAGTCGAGGTCGGCCGAGATGAAGACGTCGGCAGGCGCCCCGCCCTCGATCTGTTTGGCCAGCGCCGAGCTCGCGGCATAAGAGACAGTCGCCGTCTCGCCGACATCGGCCTCGCAGGCCTTGTTCACGGCGTCGAGCGCGTCCTTGAGGCTGGCCGCGGCAAACACCACCACCTTGTCTTCCGCATGTGCTGCCGGCACGACTGCCATCAGCGCCGCAGCGAAACCGCCAATGGCGATCGCCCTCGATCCAAAACCTTTGCGCAGCATGGGAACTCTCCTCGGTTTGAAAGCTAGTCAGCCCTAAGTCTCCGACCGATATATCCGCATGAATATAACAAGGGAAGGCCCGGCGCCCCATGAAAGCGTCCGTACGACACCAATTGTCCTGGAAAGACCGGCAAAGAAACCCTGGAAAGATCAGTGCCCGCAACATCCCCTCCGGGGAACGATCGCCGAGATCGTCAAGGAGCCACCACCTCGCATGTCATGATCGGCGTTGGCGGCGGCCATCGTCACCGCCTCGCTCACCAACGAGGCCGTCGCCGATCTCAAGCTCGAAAAGGGCAAGCAGGCCTATGCCGTGGTCAAGGCCTCGGACGTGATGGTAGGCATCGACTAGGGCCTGTCCTAATTTATTGGGCTTAGGCCGCAAGCCTATGGATCAAGGCATCTTCGACATAGATGCCATTGATGGTGTTGTGAGAAAATCGCACCTCACCTAGACCATCAACCCGCATGGCGATACCCAAGCCGGCGATGAGCCGGTCGTCCGCTGATGTGATCTTCACCTTGCTAAGATCTAAAATAGGCTCTTGTGGACGTGCCTTGCGCCAGTCAGCAGCAATGGTTGCCGCATCGAGATATTTTTTTTCGAGATCCTTTCGTGGGCCGCGATAGGCGATAATCATGCGCCAATTGTCGACGTCACTGTTGTACAACCATAGTGCAGCTGCAACTCCGAATCCCTTTTCATCAAGAGCACGAATTAGGTTGATGCCGGCGTCGATGTCGATCCTTACCAACGATCCTGAAGCCATCTGAATATTCCTTGCTCTTCGTCGACCATCGCGTTTCGCATGGCCGTCGCCTCGAACACATCTATCATATCGTAACGCGAAGCTTCATTCCAATCTGAGACCGCCGACCAATGGCTATCGAATACCGGCGACGCCGTCCGGCTTTCGGTAAGATCCACAGACAAGCCAGCCAACGCCACAAGCCGGTTGAGGTCATGGCTGTAAATGTCTTGGACGAATTTCTTATCAGGAATGGTATCTGGCTGAAAAAGCCGCGAAATTCGTGACTTGATGGCAATTTCCGCAGCGTACCCGAAAAGATAGTAAGCATTCGAATAGCGTTCGTTCTGAAACAAAAGTTCTGCGTCTTGCAGCTTCGCATTGGCTATGGCTTGAAGCGCGGTCCGCTCTAGCGTCATACCGCTATCGGCGCCTTGATCGATGCATCGGCGACGTATTTTTCCAGCCGGAAATCCTCGAAGCGGAAGGCGAACAGGTCCTTCACCTCGGGGTTGATCCACATCGTCGGCAGCGCCCTCGGCGTGCGCCGCAGCTGTTCGCGCGCCTGCTCGAAATGGTTCGAGTAGAGATGCGCATCGCCAAGTGTGTGGACGAAATCGCCGGGTTTCAGCCCGGTGACCTGCGCCACCATCAGGGTCAGCAGGGCATAGGACGCGATGTTGAACGGCACGCCGAGAAAGATATCGGCCGACCGCTGGTAAAGCTGACAGGAAAGCCGCCCTTCCGAAACGTAGAACTGGAAAAGGCAGTGGCAGGGCGGCAGCGCCATCGCTTCCACCTCGGCTGGATTCCATGCCGAAACGATCAGCCGCCGCGATTGAGGATTTTTTCGTATCTCCTTGAGAAGATTCGCGATCTGGTCGATCGAGCCGCCATGGCCGTCCGGCCAGGAACGCCACTGCTTGCCGTAGACCGGGCCGAGATCGCCATTCTCGTCGGCCCATTCGTCCCAGATCGAAACGCCATGGTCGGTGAGGTATTTGATGTTGGTGTCGCCGGCCAGGAACCACAGCAGTTCATGGATGATCGACTTGAGATGCAGCTTCTTGGTGGTGGTGACGGGAAAGCCGCGCGCCAGGTCGAAACGCATCTGGTAGCCGAAGACGGAGCGGGTTCCGGTGCCGGTGCGGTCGCCGCGATCGGCGCCGTTGTCCAGCACGTGCTGCAGGAGGTCGAGATACTGGCGCATTGGTTCCGGCTCGATTCGGTTGTCCAGCCATCATAGCTTACGGACAGGCAATCGAACACCACAAAGCAGCGCAAGCCCTGCCCGAAGCCAGCCAGTCCCCAACAACATCAGGGCTGGCGCATGGACCGCGCCAGCCCTGCGAATTGAAGCGCGGTCGTCAGAGGGAGCCGAGCTTGCCCAGGTCCTTCGCGACGAGGTAGTAGAAAGTCACCCGGCTCTTGGTGTTGTCGGCAGCCATTGCCTTGCAAGTCTTCTCGATGGATGCATCGGCCTTCGCTGCATCGCTGATGCCGAGCTTCTTGGCGACCCAGTTGTCCCTGACACGCCCGAGTTCCTTCGGGTCGGTGCAGGATACCAGCGAGGAATCGCGGTTCCTGAGCGCGATACCCAGGTGCTTGACGATCTTTTCAACCGCATCAGCGCTGGCGCCGGCATCGTATTTCTTCACGTCTGCAAGATAGTCGGCCATCAAAATTCCCCTCGTCGGCGCCACGGATCCGATCGATGAGGGCTGTGGCGCGCTGCTGCAACATGTGCGCTAGGTCGGTAACTCCTCACCGGGGCAAAGCTTCGGTTGAGACCGCGCCCAAGTCAACCCTTTGGACTTGCGGTTTTGTCAGGGGGACAAAGTGCCATTCCGGCCTTCCATTTCTTGCGATGGCCCCCTATATTCAGTTTGTCGGCTTGACCGACTATGGCGATAAATGGGCGATGAAATAAGCCGTTCGGACCCGGGGGCGGTACCCGGCGCCTCCACCAAAAGCCGCTGCTGATGACAGAGCGGTTTCTGCTGGGGGCGAAATAGGATCGACGAAGGTGTAAAGATCGTACTTTTGCCCGGCATGGTACCACCGTCATCGGGCTAAACCTGTAGTTGCAAATGACAACTATGCGGAAGCACGTCTCGCCGCGTAAGCGGTGCGATAGCTTCAAATCAAGCCCTAGAGGTTCGCACTTCTAGGCGGGGTTCGGAGGTACCTGGCAACAGAAACCTCCACTTCTCCCCTCCTCAACATGGCTACGCACAACGGTAACACCCGCTGGCCGGTCCGTCCAACGGCTATGGGCCGCGAAGGCGCACCGCCGCGTGCCCGTCTCTATGGACAAACAAAACGATTCCGATCGATTCTTCGTGCTGACCGGTGGTCCCGGATCCGGCAAGACCACCCTGATCGAAGCCCTGCGCCACGCAGGCTTTGCCACCTCGGTGGAAGCCGGGCGCGGCATTATCCGCGACCAGTCCGCCATTGGCGGATCCGCTTTGCCCTGGCGTGATCGCGCCCTGTTCGCCGAGTTGATGCTGGCATGGGAGATGCGCTCGTATCAAATTGCGCGACAACAGACCGGGCGTCCTGTTTTTTTCGATCGCGGCGTTCCGGACACGATTGGGTACCTCAGGCTGAGCGGCCTGCCGCTACCCGAACACGCCAACGCCGCCGCCGGGCGCTTCCGCTATCATCAGCGCGTCTTCGTCGCCCCGCTTTGGCCGGAGATCTTCGCGCAGGATGAGGAGAGAAAGCAGACGCTTGAGGAGGCCGAGCGTACGCACCATGCGCTGGTCGGCGTCTACACGGAGTTGGGCTATGAAACCGTCCCGCTGCCTTTGGCGACGGTCGAGGAGCGGCTGCGCTTCGTGCTGATCGAGGCAGGATTGGCATGAAAAAGGCCGGGATGAACCCGTAATGCAGTTCACTTAAGTTGGGCTGGATGAGGATCTGGTAAGACCTATCGAACAGGATGGAGATTCGTTTCCATNTAATGCAGTTCACTTAAGTTGGGCTGGATGAGGATCTGGTAAGACCTATCGAACAGGATGGAGATTCGTTTCCATCCTGTTCGTGTTTTGAGATGCCAGGTCGCATAGGACATACAGCCGATTTATCGGCACTTTCGGGTGCAATTGATCCGGAATGGATCGCCTTGGCGCTTGCCAGCAGCGGCAAGGCGAGCATCCGCAAGCGCAAGCTCCCCGCCGAGCAAGTTGTCTGGCTGGTGATTGCGCTTTCCTTGTATCGTCATCAGTCCATGCCTGAGGTGGTGGCCCATCTGGATCTGGTGTTGCCCGATGAGGTGAACCCGGACATTGCCAAGAGCGCCTTGACGCAGGCCCGCCAGCGCTTAGGCCAGGCGCCGCTGGCGCAGTTGTTTGCGATGAGCGCGACGTGCTGGGACGAGCGACACCAAGTCGGGCGAGGCTGGCGGGGTCTTGCGCGCTATGCCGTGGATGGCAGCACATTGCGTGTCGCCGACAGCGTGGAGAACCGCGCGCATTTTGGAGCGCAAGCCTATGCATCCGGCGCTGTTGCAAGTTATCCGCAGCTACGGCTCTTGACCCTGACGGCGCTCGCCACGCACCTGGTTGCGTGATGCGGTGTTTGGGATCTACGGCAAGAATGAGATGCTCTATGCCAAGAGCTTGCTCGACCAAGTGCCGGACCAATCCCTGACGGTCTTCGACAAGGGCTTTTTCAGCGCCAGCCTGCTGCTGCAGCTTCAATCGAAGGGCAAGCAACGTCATTGGCTCCTGCCGGCCAAAGGCAACAGTGCATGGCAGCGCCTGGACCAGAACGCCACCGACTATCGGGTGCGCATGAAAGTCTCGCCGCAAGCACGCGAGGCCGAGCCCGACTTGCCGACATTCTGGGAAGCTCGGGCGATCGAGACGGTCAACCGGCATGGGCAAAAGCGAATATTGCTCACCTCATTGACGGANGCCCGACTTGCCGACATTCTGGGAAGCTCGGGCGATCGAGACGGTCAACCGGCATGGGCAAAAGCGAATATTGCTCACCTCATTGACGGACAAGAAGGCCTATCCTGCCCAGGAGATCGTGCAGCAATACGAAGACCGCTGGCGGATCGAAACCAGCTATCGAGAGCTGAAGCAGGAGCTTCTTGGCAGCGAATTGACGCTGCGCAGCGGCACACCGCAGACCGTTTATCAGGAAGTTTGGGGAGCCTTGCTGGCTTACAATCTGGTGCGGTTGGAAATGGCCGAGGTTGCCTCTGAAGCCGAGGTCAAGCCAACCGAATTGAGCTTCACCACAGCCCTGCACTACATTCGTCACGAATGGGGGTGGATGGCGATCGAAGCGCCAGCAAAACTACCCGCACACCTCATCCGATTAAGACAACGGCTGGGAGACCTCATCCTCCCAAAAACACGGGGGCGATCATGCCCCCGTGTCGTCAAAAAGCTACCAGCCAAATATCCTGTCAGAACACTGAAGGTGCCTAAGTGAACTGCATTAGGGATGAACCCGGCCTTTTTCATTTGTTTGGTTGCTTATTCCGCCGGTGCCTCGGCAACCTCGCGCGAGCGGCCGAGCGTGATCTTGGCCAGCGTGAAGGAAATCACCGCACACAGCGTGATGCCGGCCACCATCGGCAGCGGCGTACCGTCGAAGAACACGCCGGCAACACCCATGGCGAGTGCGCCGATGGCGAAATGCAGCGTGCCCATCAGCGCTGAAGCGGTGCCGGCGATCTCGCCATGTTCTTCCATGGCCAGCACCGAGGTGGTCGGGATGACCAGGCCGAGGAAGCCGTAGCCGACGAACAGCAGCGCCGCCATCACGTCGAGCCGGTCGATGCCTGTCGCCATTACCGCGAACAGCACCACCATCGTCGTCGCATAGCCGGTCACCGCGACGCGCACCACGCGCCTCAGGCCGAAGCGCTCGGCCAGCAGCCCCGTCATCTGCGACATGCCGATGAAGGCCACCGCGTTGATCGAGAAGAACACGCTGTAGACCGAAGGCGACAGCCCGTAATGGTCGATCAGGATGAACGACGAACTCGACAGATAGACGAAGAAGCTGGCAATGCCGAAGCCGGCGATCGCCGTCAGACCGAGGAAGTTGCGATCACCCATCAGGAAGCGGTAGGCCGACAGCGCGGTGCCGAACGAGGACCCGGCGCGATCTTCCACCGGTCGCGTCTCCTTGAGCGAAGTCGCCAGAAGGATGGTGGCCAGCAGAGCCGCGCCCGTCACTGTCCAGAACACGGCGCGCCAGCCGAAACTCTCGATGATCACGCTGCCGGTCAGCGGCGCCAGGATCGGCGACACCGAGAACACCAGCATCAGCAAGGACATCAGCTTGGCGGCCTCATTGCCAGTATGCAGGTCGCGCACGATGGCGCGCGGAACAGCCATGCCGGCGCTGGCGCCAAGCCCTTGCAGGAAGCGGAAAGCGATCAGCCATTCGATGGTCGGCGCCATTGCCGAACCGATGCCGCCGACCATGAACAGCGCAAGGCCGCCATAGAGCGGCAGCTTGCGGCCGACCATGTCGGAGATCGGCCCGACGACGATCTGGCCAAAACCCATCGACAGGAAGAAGATCAACAGGCTCATCTGCACGGCAGCGGTGCTCGCATGCAGATCGGCGCCGATCGACGGCAGCGCGGGCAGATACATGTCGATGGCGAACGGGCCGATGGCGGACAACAAGCCGAGCACGACCGCGATGCGGAGGAATTTGGGACTCATGATAAAGGCTTCTTTCAAATCTGGTTGCCGCCGCGGGGCGACGTCTAACCTAGGACGTTCCATCCCATGAAATTCCGACACTCCAAGAGCGAATTCTATTCGTCTCGTCGAGTGAAAATCTCTTTATCTTGTGTCCACAAATTTAGACACTCTTGTCTAAATCGTCAATCACCTCTATATAGTTTTTTATGAAGCTGCACGTTTCTCCTGACATTTTCCCGCCACGCGGCCATGAGGCCAAGCGCCTCTCGATCGTCGATTCCGCGGCTGCCGTGTTTTGCCGCGAAGGTTTCGCCGGCGCCAACATCGATCTGATCGCGGCCGAAGCCGGCGTTTCGCGCCAGACGATCTACAACCATCATGGCGACAAGGAGAAACTGTTCGTCGCCGTGGTCCGCGACCTCACCGAACGCTGCAATGCCGGCATCTTCGCCACCATTGCCACCTTCCCCGACCAGCCCAAGGATCTCGAAGCCGATCTGATCGGCTTTGCCGTGCGCTTGAACCAGAATTGCATCTGCAACCGCGACGGAAAATTCCTGCGCAAGCTGATCCAGACCGAAGGCGAGCGCTATCCCGAACTGTTTGCCGAATGGCGCGAACAGGGACCGGGCAGAACATGGCCGGCAATCGCCGCCCGCTTCGCCCGCCTCGCCTATGGCGGCTATCTCACGATCGAGGACCCGGATGTGGCGGCACGCCAGTTCCTTGGCCTCGTCAATGCCGAACTGCAGACCACCTTCATGCTTGGCGGCTCGCCGCGCGAGGACGAGGTGCTGCAATCCGCGACCAATGGCGTGCGCACATTCCTGCGCGCCTTCGGCAAGCGCCGGTCCGCGGCATCGTCCGAAAAGCAAAGCGCGCTCGCCAGCGCCTGAGCGATCAAATCGCTGGCAATAGTCTTCGCTTCCGCGCAAGGGTGATCTATATGCGGTTTACGCCGCCCTAAAGCTTGATTACAGCTATGCGGACGATTCAACGGAACCCGACCGCCACATGGCCGACGACCACATCCGCTACGACATTCTGGCCCAGGAGGCGTTGCGCGGCGTCATGCGCAAGGTCCTGGCCGAGGTCGCGCGCACCGGCCTCCCCGGCAACCACCACTTCTTCATCACCTTCCTGACCGGCGCGCCGGGCGTACGCGTGTCTTCGCGGCTGCGCGAGCGCTATCCCGAGCAGATGACCATCGTCATTCAGTTCCAGTATTGGGACCTGAAGGTGACCGATACCGGCTTCGAGGTCGGCCTGTCCTTCTCCGATGTTCCGGAAAAACTCGAAATCCCGTTCTCGGCCGTGCGCGGCTTCTATGATCCCTCGGTTAATTTCGAACTCGAATTCGACGTCAAGACGGATGGCGCGGCAACCGACGAACCGGCTGCGCCAACTCCGGAGCCGTTGACCATCGTCTCCGAGAAAAAGCCGAAGGCCGAGAAGAAGGCCGCCGCCGAGGCGGAGAAGAAGCCCGCGGCCGCGGACGCCGCCACCAAGGGCGCCGAAGTGGTCTCGCTCGACGCCTTCCGCAAGAAATAGACCGGCGGCATGGCCGAAATCGTCAATCTCCGCCAAGCCCGCAAGCAAAAGGCGCGGGACGAAAAGCTGCGCGCCGCCGAACAGAATCGCGCGCTGCACGGCCGCTCAAAAGCCGAAAAAGAACGCGACCGTATCGTCGCCGACAAGAGCGAAAAATTCGTTGCCGGGCATCGTCGTGAAAAGCCCGGCGACCCCGACCGCCAATGAGCCCGGTCGAAAAGCGTTCGGTGACCATTCGCGGCCACCGCACCAGCTACTCGCTTGAAAAGCCCTTCTATGACGACCTCGTCGCGGTCGCGGCGACCAGAAAGCTGACGCTCGCTGCTCTTGTCGCCGAAGTCGACGAGACGCGGCCCCGCGACACCAACCTGTCCTCGGCGTTGAGACTCTATGTGCTGGAATGGGCGAAGCACGCAGAGAGAATCTAAAGGCTTTCGACGGCGTCGTTCTTTTTCGTGTGTCTGGTGCCGAAGCCAAGCAAGGTCGAACGCTCGCGCTCCTCGGCCTGTTTCCTGGACCGCACGCGCATCAAATCCTTCCAGCCGACATAGCCGACCAGCAACGAGCCTTCGCGAGTGACGACGGGCAGATGAGAGACGTTGGCCAGCAGCAGTTTGTCGGAGAGGCCTTCGAGATATTCGTCCGGATAGGCCAGCGTCACCTTGCTGCCGGCCAGCAGTTCGCCAAGCGTGGTGGTGCGGTGCGTGCCGGCGCGTCTCCAGCGCAATATCGCCGGCGGATCGATGAGGCCCAGCACATGGCCGCGCTCATCGACCACCGGGAAACTCGGATGCCGTGTTTCCGGCGCTGTCAGGAACGCTGCCGCGCCATGCAGCGTCATCGTCGCCGGCACGCTTTCGACTTGTGACGTCATCACCTCGCGCACCCTGGTCAGGGCGAAAGGGTCGACGCGGTATTCGCGAACCAGATGATGTCCCCTTCTGGCGATCTTTTCGGTCAGGATCGATCGCTTCATCAGAAGCACGGTGACGGCGTGCGCCGCAGCGCAGGCAGCAATCAGCGGCACCAGCATATGCGTGTTGCCGGTCAGTTCGACGGCGAAGAACGTGGCGGTCAGCGGCGCACGCATCGTGCCGCCCATCGTGGCGGCCATCGCCAGCAGCGCCCAGAAACCCGGATCCGCGGCAGGCAGAACGCCGGCGAGCACAGCGCCCATGGCCCCGCCCATGATCAACAGCGGCGCCAGCACACCTCCCGACGTTCCCGAGCCGAGCGCTACCGACCAGATGATCGCCTTCACCACCAGCAGGAGGAGTGCTGCCGTCGCGACGGTGCGGCCGTCCAGCATGTCAGTGATGTTGTCATAGCCGACGCCGAGCGCGTGCGGCTCGATCAGCCCGCCGATGCCGACCACCAGTCCGCCAAGCATCGGCCACCACATCCAGTGGATCGGCAGCTTCTGAAAACCGTCCTCGCAGGCATAGACCATCTGCGTCAGCAGCCCCGACAAAAGTCCTGCACAAACGCCGATCGCCACCCAGCCGGCAAGGCCGACAAAGGACACCTCCATGCCGCCCTGAAACGGAAAGATCGGTCCGGGCAGATGCAGCATGGTGCGCTCCACCTCGGCGATAACAGCCGCGACCGCCACCGGAATGAAGCTGCGCGGGGTCCATTCGAAAAGCAGCAGTTCGACCGCAAGCATGATGGCGGCGATCGGGGTTCCGAACACCGTGGTCATGCCCGCCGCAGCACCGGCCACCAGCAGCGTCTTGCGTTCGTTGTCGCTGACCGGCAGCATCTGCGCGATCAGCGAACCGATCGCGCCGCCGGTCATGATGATCGGGCCCTCGGCGCCGAACGGTCCGCCGGAGCCGATCGAGATCGCCGACGACAGCGGCTTCAGGATCGCCACCTTGGCGTCGAGTCTGGAACGCCCGAGCAGGATCGCCTCTATGGCTTCGGGAATGCCGTGACCGCGGATCTTCTCGCTGCCGAAGCGCGCCATCAGGCCGATGATCAGCGCGCCGATCACCGGGACGATGACGGAGGCATAGCCAAGCGGCGTGTCCTCGAGCTTCAGATCGGCGAGCGTGAACTGGCCAAAATAGGCGATGTTGGTGGCCAGCCGGATCAGCTTCAAAAGCGCGATGCCGGCAACCAGTCCAGCTGTCGCCACCACCACGGCAATGGCGGCGACGAACAGCACCCTGGCATCCGTGGTGAAATCGCGCAGATGTTCCGGGTTCGAGTGAGGGGTCTTCATGGCAGTTTGCTTCCTGGCGGCGCGCCGTATGTCTGAGATGCGGCACGGTCGAAGCGGCCAGCCGGGCTTGTTGGTGGTTATGTATCGTAACACGATATAAATATTCAAGCCGGTTTCGCCCGAAATCCGTTTGAGCTTTCGCCGGAAAACGAACACATGTCTGATATGTCGCAGCCACAAAAATCACGCCCCGCCATCAGCCAAGCCGATTACCAGCGGCTATCGGAGTTTCGCTACCTGATCCGCCGCTTCCTCGAATTCAGCCAGGTCCAGGCGGAAGACGCCGGCCTGACCCCGCGCCAGCATCAGGCGCTGCTGGCGATCAAGGGATTCCCCGGCGGCGGCCCGGTGACGGTTGGCGATCTCGCGGAACGCCTGCGTATCCGCCACCACAGCGCCGTCGAACTGGTCAACCGCCTCGGCGAGGCGGGGCTGGTCACAAGGGATCAGGACAAGGACGACCACCGTCGCGTGCTACTGCAACTGACCGAGCGCGCCGACGATTGTCTGGCCGAGCTGTCGGCGGCGCATCTCGACGAGCTGTCACGCATCGAACCTATGCTGCGACGTCTGCTCGATCGGGACCGTGGGTAACCGCCGTCAACTACTACTGCAGCGACTTCAGCAGATTGTCGATCGTGAACGGATTGGACTTCGGCTTGGCCGGCGGCGGATTGTCATTGGCCTGCGGCAGCGGGGCACGCTCCACCTTGGGAGCCTGCTGCGCGGCCTTGCGCTCGGCCTCGAGCCTTGCCTTTTCCTGCGCCGCGATGCGCACCGCCTCTTCCGCCTTCTGCCGCTCCTGCTCGGCCTGCGCTTTGGCCGCCTCGTCGGCGGCCTGCTTTTCGGCAGCCGCCTTCGCATCGGCATCGGCCTTGGCCTTTGCGTCCGCCTCAGCCTTGGCCTGGGCATCCGCTTCCGCCTTTGCCTTGGCGTCCGCCTCGGCTTTCAGCCGCGCCGCTTCCTGCTGCTTGCGCAGTTCTTCGGCCGCCTTGTCGCGAGCATCCTGCAGCGCCGCGTAGTAGCGGACCTCGCGCCGAAGCCGCTGCTTTTCGAGCAGCGCGGCCTGCATCGCCTCGACGCGCTGCTGTTCCTTTTCCAGCGCGCGTTGGGTCAGGAACTGCGCCAGCGGCTCACTGTCGAATGCTCGTTTTACCGCGCCGAACGGCCCCTCGGCGGTGAAATTCAAGACCGGCTCGGAGCCGACCAGCGCCTCGTCGCCCGGCCGATAGGTGATCGCACCCTTGGCCGACACCGTGACCGCGTTGAGATCCGCCGTGACGTCGGCGGACAAGGTCGCCGCCGGATTTTCCAGGCTGACCGGCGGCGCCCGCAGCGTGCCGCCGGCAACCGTGAAGGCTATGTCGGTGTCCTTGGCGGCTAGACTGCCATCAGCGGCGATGTCAGGCGCGAAGCCGGCAGTCTTGGCCGCATCGATGTCACGCCCGATCGCATCCGCCTTGACGAGGAACGCACTGAACGCATCTGGATTGACGCCAGCAACTTTCACGCCCTTCAACGCCGCAGTGCCGGAGCCTGATAAGGCGGCCACCATCCCTTCGACCGATTTGCCGCTGCTTGACAGCGCTGTCGAGAAGTCGCCGATGCCGCTGATGCCGGCATCCGGCAGCACGGTCGCCAGATCGGCGCCCGCCAGTTTCATCTGACCAGTGAACAGCCCGGTGCCGTCATTGTTCTTCAGCTCGAACAGGCCGCTGAGCGCCCCGCCAAGCAATTTCGCCTTGAGATCCGAAACGCGGATGCCTTCCTGGTCGAGCTTGAGCGAAAAGGCGGCATCGTACGCGGTGGCGAACCGCCCGGCGGCAAGTGCTGCCGTGGTCAGGTCGAGGTCGGCGGTGAAAGGCAGGCTGGATTTCTGGCTGAACGGTGTGGCCGGCCACGCGCGACCCTTGTTGGTTTCTTCCTTGTCGGCAAGAAAGGCGGAATCGCCGAACAGCGCCACCGCCATGGGATCGAGGTCGAGTTCGTCGAGCGCCAGCGCCCCAGCCAGATGCGGCACGCCGTTCTTTACATCGATATTGACGTCGCCGGACACCGCCGCTTCGTTGATGGCGCCGCTGAGTTCGTCCAGCACCAGCAGACCGTTGCCATAGTCGCCCTGCGCGGCGAGCGACGTCGACATGCCCGCCCCCATGCCGGGCAGGCCGATGCCTGACGTCATCAGCCATGGCTCGATGTCGGCGGCATCGAGGCTGAGCTTGCCCTTGGCGGCGAAGCCTTGCGGCGTATCGGCGATCGTGCCTTCGAAACCAGCCTTGAAGTCGTTGCCGGCAAGGCTGAAATTCGTCGCCAGGCCGCCACCCAGCGTTCCCTTGGCCTGAATGTCGGTGCTTGCCTCGCCCAGCATGCCGAGCGGCAGCGCCGGCAGGCCGTAAAGGGCCAGCAGCGTGGTGGCGTCAGGGTTCTTGGCGTTGAAGGTAAGCGCCACCGGCGCTTCGAGAAGCTTGTCCACCACCCCCTTCCCCGACAGCGATGCGGAAAAGGCCGAGCCGCCGGCCTTGCCTTGTCCGCTCACCGCCAGGCCGGTGGTGCCGTCGCCATTGTCGGCCGCACTCGCCACCAGGTCGACACGCGCATCCTGGAACAGCTCGGGATAGGCAGCGGCGCGGCTCGCCAGCCCTTTCAGCACGGCACTGTCGGGATAGTGCCGGGCGGCGACGTCGACCAGCGGCTTCAGGTCGACGGCAACCACCGACGCATCGAGCTTGCCGGTCGGGCTCGCCGGGAAATCCTTGATCCTGCCGGTGGCGCTGATCGAGGCGCCGGCCAGCCCGCCCACCGACAGCCGGTCGATTTCGAGCAGCCCGTCGCGCAGCCTGAGCGCCGTGTCGACGGTATCCGCGGTCAATCCGCCAGCGTTGACCGGCCCTGCCTTGATCTGGAAATCGAGGTCGCGGTCGGCAAAGCGATTGGCGCCCTTGTCGCTGACGAAGATCGAGGCGAAGGCCGCCAGCCCGTCGACATCGAGGTCGCCCCCTTCGAGACGCATCAGCACTGAGGGCTTGGCATCGTCGGGCTGGCTGGAATCGATGCGGCCGGAAAACCTCGCCTTACCCAGGATCAATTCGAGATCGCTGAAGGCCTGGCGCTTCTGCGAGAGGTCGACCTTGGCCTTGAAGCCGGCGGCAGGCAGACGGCGGATCGCCTCGTCGACATCCTTCGACAGCCAGGCGGCAAAGCCGGAGGGTTGCGCCACGGCCAGCAGCAGCGAGCCGTTGAAGCCGAAATGACCCTCCAAATTGAGCACGAGCATGCCATCGGCTTCCAGCGTGGTGCGGCCGGGCAAGGTCGCGGCAAGCGATTTCACCGACCAGCCGCCATCGACCGGCTCGGCGGAAAGATGCACGTCGCGCACCGTGGTGTCGCCGGCCACCACCGCCGGCAGCTTGACCTCGACGGTGCCGGGGATAGTCGGCTTCGGCATGTCGAGCAGCGCCTGCTCAAACGCCGCGATGCGCTGGTCCAGCGTCAGGCCGGCGCCGGCCTCGGCGCCCACCGCCTCGTCGAACTGCACCTGCGCGCCATTGGCCTCGATGGCGAAACTCGGTTTCAGCCCGAGATCGACAGAAGCCTTGCCATCGGCGGTGTAGGGGTTGTCGAGCGGCCCGGTCTCGAAGCGGAATTCGTCGACGCCCAACTTCTGGTGGTCGAGCGAAAACTTGCCGTTCAGCCGAAAGCCCGGATCGGGCTTGCCGGCGGAAACCTTCACCGTCTCACCGTCGGTGCTGCGCAGCTCGGCGCTGTTCTTGTCCGCACCGGAGATTTTGAATTGGCCGGAATAGACGGCAGCGCCATTGACAATGCCAGCATTGCCGTCGGCTTCGATGACCAGCGGATAGGCGTCCGGATCGGCCTTCAGCCGCAGCCGCATCTGCCCGTTGCCTTCAGCCTTGCCGGTGGACGCGGTGACCGCGGTGCGCAACCCGTCCAGCCGCAGCGTGCCGTCCATGCGCCATGGCCCGGCCAGCGATTTGGCCGAGATAGTTGAATTGATCTCGGAAAACAGATGGCTGCGCCCGCCGGCGGCATGGCGCAGTTCGATCTGCCCTTCCGTCACCGTCAGCTTCTCGATCGAGATCTGGTTGAGGTCGAAGGGCGAGGACGGCCGCATCGCCCAGTCGACCGTGCCATTGTTGGCGATGTCGATGGTCGCTTTCGGCCGCACCAGCCGCATGTCGAAGATCAGCACTTCGCCACGCAGGAAGGGCGCCAGTTCCGCATCCATCGAAAACGTCTCGACGGTCATGGCCGGCTGGCCATTGGGGCCGCCGGCGACAGCGACATTCGAGAAGGTCACCGAGGGGAACGGCAACAACCTTGCCGTGGCGTCGCCCTGCACGGTCACCTTGCGGCCGAGAATGGCGCTCGCCTCGCGCTCGAATTGGGCGCGGTAGCCTGTCCAGTCGACAAAATACGGCACCACCAGCGCCGCACATAGCACCAGCACGAACAGGCCACCAAAGATCACGAACAGGCGTGCGAGCATCAGCTCCGAATGGGTTGATTGAAATTCTGCCGCACTCTACCCGCATCCGCGTGTCGATAAAGAGGCAATTCATCCAGTGTTGCGCGATGTCTCATCCGCAGTTGCGTGATCTCGGGCGATCTGAAACAAATCCCGGCGAAGCGGAGAATTCGGATGTCTGGGAAGAACTGGGATCGCGTGCCGATCGACGCGCAAAGCGTCGACGCTCCGCTGTCGCTTTCGGCGGTCTTTCTTGTCGTCACCGTCGCCGGCGAGCAGACCGCGCTCGCCAAGGTGGCCTCCGTGCTTGGTGGGCTCGACGATCTCGTCAAAACCGTCGGGTTCCGCGATCTTTCCGGGCGGCTTTCGTGCATTGCCGGCATCGGCCGCGATCTCTGGGATCGTCTTTCTCCAGATCGGCGGCCGCTGGAACTGAAACCGTTTGCGCCGATCAAGGGATCCGTTCATTCGGCGCCCTCGACCGCTGGCGATCTTCTCTTCCACATCCGCTCCGAACGCCCCGACATGTGCTTCGAGTTCGAGCGCATTCTGCTCGACAATCTCGGCGACGGCGTGAGCGTCGTCGACGAGGTTTCCGGCTTTCGCTATTTCGATGCGCGCGACCTGCTCGGCTTCATCGACGGCACCGCCAACCCGACCGGCCTCGATTTGCCCGCCTCTGCGCTCGTCGGCGATGAAGACGCCGACTTCGCTGGCGGCAGCTATGTCGTCGTCCAGAAATATCTGCACGACATGCAGGCCTGGGCGCGCATTCCGACGCCCGAGCAGGAAGCGATCATCGGCCGCACCAAGATCGACAACATCGAAATCGACGATGACGACGCGCCGCGCAAATCACACAAGTCGCTGGCCACCATCGAGGATGCCGATGGCAACGAGTACGACATATTGCGCGACAACATGCCGTTCGGCAGGCCCGGACAAAACGAGTTCGGGACCTACTTCATCGGCTATTCCAGATATCTTTGGGTCATCGAAAAAATGCTGCAGCGCATGTATATCGGCGACCCGCCGGGCGCCTACGACCGCCTGCTCGATTTCTCGACGCCGCAGACCGGCACAACGTTCTTCGCGCCAACCCGCCCGATCCTGCAGGCTCTTGTCGAGGGTCCACGGGAGAGGCAGGCCTCGCGCTAGATCAATTAAATTTGGGCGGCGCCTTCCCATCAATCTTTCTTAACGCCGTTTCGGCTGCGGCATGGGCGCGCTATTCTCGCCCTCCGGGATGGTTGCTCCAACCGCAAGAACCGCATGTACTGTAATAATCCCCATCCGGCTCGATCCGGATGTCGAAATGGGAACGGATATTTCGCGAGGAACATTGCGGACACTGACTGATTGCGCCTGCCCCAACTCGCATGGCCACCTGCACGAAATGCCCAACGAGAGTATCGGTGGCGTGTACCGCGATTGATGCGGCCATTTCAGTGGCGTTCGTGTGATGGGTCAGCCAATTCACGAGTGTCCATGTGTCATCCGCCATAGCCTTCAAATAGCTTCTCAACTCTTTGTTGCTGCCGCCAGGACACAAGAGCCCCACCAGCACTTCACTCCAGGCTTTGAAATTGGCCGCTTGAGGTTGCTCCGCGACGCCCGTGAGATCAACTCGTCGTTTCACCGCGGTAATGAGGGCGAGAAGGCATTCCCGCAATTGCATGCCTACAGCTTGCAGATCCTCTGCCTCTACGGCACTTTCCAAGCGGCTGAATGCCTGCTCCTGTCTGCGTAGCACTTCGTCGAACGGGTTAGGATGATCGGGGTCCGGCCTTCCCTCGCGGCTCCGAAGGCGCGTCATCAATCCGATATGAAATGAAAGTGTGTAGTCGAGACTTGGAAAATATCGTTGCGAATACAAATTCGTCAGATTCGTGATCACCCACCAACGATTTTTATCTGTGGTGACATCCCAAATTTCATACGCTTCCCCCAGCACATATTCCTTTTTCACACGTTCAACATGCTTCACTGCTTCATCTTGCGCCTGACCCGCGACGTAGTTTGCGATATCTTGTTCGGCATCCGCGTCACGAACTGGGCTATATCGCCTGATTTCCTCCGGCGGAACCGGATGATCATGAACAACGCAGTCATCGGACTCCGTTGTGGTCTTTGGCTTCTTCCGTTTTCGCGTTTCTTTTTGCATCTCGGCCACCTCGTGTGATTATTACCTAGATCACCGTTATCTTTTAGATGTTGCCAATCCTCGAAAGAGGCCTTGGCCGCCTGATGCTTCGCGGCGCGCCAGCGGGCCATAGTGGCTACGTCGATCGGCAGCAGTGTCTGCTTGAGGCTATTCCTCTATTTCCCGGCGCCCGGCAATATCTTGCCCGGGTTCATGATATCGAGCGGATCCAGCGCCTGCTTGATCGTGCGCATGATGTCGACGCCGTGGCCGAGTTCATGGCGCAGGAAGCCGATCTTGCCCTGGCCGATGCCGTGCTCGCCGGTGCAGGTGCCGTCCATGGCGATCGCCCGCATGTTGAGCCGCGCGACGAACTTTTCCGACAGTGCGATCTCCTTCGGATCATTCACATCCATCAGCACCAGAACGTGAAAATTGCCGTCGCCCGCATGACCGACGATCGGCGCGATCAGGCCCATCTCGACAATGTCGGCTTCGGTCTCCATGACGCATTCGGCAAAGCGCGAGATCGGCACGCAGACATCGGTCGACAGCCCCTTGGCGCCTGGCCGTAGCGTCAGCGACGACCAGTAGGCGTCATGCCTGGCCTTCCACAGTTTGGTGCGCTCCTCGGCGACGCTGGTCCACAGGAACGGCCCGCCGCCATTCTCTTCCGCGATCATGCCAAAGGTCTCGGCCTGTTCGGCAACGCCGGCATCGCTGCCGTGAAACTCGACGAACAGGCAGGGGCTTTCGGGATAGTCGAGCTTCGAATAGTTCTTCATCGCCCGCATCTGCAGCGCGTTGACCAGTTCGATGCGCGCCACCGGGATGCCCATCTGGATCGTCGCGATGACCGCGTTGCAGGCCGCCTCGACGCTCGGAAACGGGCAGACGCCGCCAGAGATCGCCTGCGGGATGCCTTGCAGCTTCAAGGTCAGCGAGGTGATGATGCCGAGCGTGCCTTCCGAGCCGACCAGCAGCCGCGTCAGATCATAGCCGGCCGAGCTCTTTTTCGCGCGCTTGCCGGTCGTCACCGTCTCGCCGTCGGCCATCACGGCGGTCAGCGACAGCACGTTCTCGCGCATCGTGCCGTAGCGCACGGCATTGGTGCCGGACGCCCGCGTCGCCGCCATGCCGCCGAGCGAGGCATTGGCGCCCGGATCGATCGGAAAGAACAGGCCGGTGTCGCGCAGATGCCGATTAAGGTCCTCGCGGGTGACGCCGGGTTCGACCGTACAGTCGAGGTCCTGCGGATTGACCGCCAGGATGCGGTTCATGCGCGACGTGTCGACCGATATGCCGCCGCCCGGTGCGTTGGTGTGACCCTCCAGCGAGGAGCCGACGCCGAAGGCGATCACCGGCACGCGGTGCGCGGCACAGGCCCGCACGATCTCCTGCACCTCGGCGGCCGTCTCGGGAAACGCGACGCCGTCCGGCGCCTGCGTCGGAATATAGGTGGTGGTGTGCGCGTGCTGCGAGCGGATGGCTTGGCCGGTCTGGAATCGCTCGCCAAGCTGCTGCTTGAGGATGCCGAGCACAGCGGCGATGCCCTCCTCGTTGCGTTCGACCGGGTTGAGGTCGCTCAGAGCCATGAATTCCTCCGCGAATGGACCAGCGTCCACGCTTGTTATGCGTCTATGGATGCGTAGTCTCCGGAGCCACGCTCTGTCCAGCACCAGAACAAGGAAGTTTCGATGCCCATCCCCACTCCCTTCGTCTCAAAACCCATGGACATCGAGAAGGACTGGATCGACTACAACGGCCATCTCAACATGGCCTATTACAACGTGCTGTTCGACCGCTGCTCGGACGATGCCTTCGAGGCAATGGGCATGGGACCGAACTATGCCAGGGATCGTCGCCTCACCATCTACACGGCCGAAGTCCATGTCTGCTACGTGCAGGAGCTGCACCTCGAGCATAAGGTCACGGTCTCATTCCAGCTCATCGACCACGACGACAAGCGGCTGCGGGCCTATCAGGAAATCCGCCATGTCGACGGCTGGCTGGCCGCGACGTCCGAATCGCTGTCGCTGCATGTCGACATGTCCGGGCCGAAGGTGGCGCCCTTCCCCGCCGATGTGCTGGCCAGGGTCGAAGCCATGCGCGCCGCCCATTCGGCACTGCCGATGCCGGAACGGGCCGGCCGCTCGATCGGCATCAAACGCAAATAGGGCGAAGCCGATACTTCTCGTTTCCGGCTTCAAAGCCACACCGGCAATCTAAAATCGCAGAACCCTCCCATCGGCCGGCAGCAGTGCTTGAAGCAGCGCGGCGCCCACGTTAACCTTACCAAGGTTTTAACGGGAACAAGCCATTTGAGCCGTTGCGCGACTCAGCGGGTCGGTCGAAAACGATCCGCATCGAGGTAGCGACACGGGCGGCGCGGCGCCGGTTCGAGGAAAGTGCATGAAAACCGACATCAAGGTCGAGGTGGACAGGCTGGCTGCCGATCCGCGCATCACCGACTATGATTTCTGGCGCTCGCTCAAGAACGTCAACAACGAGATCTTCCACATCGCCAACAACAACGAGCCGATCCCGTTCGACATGATCCGCTGGCGCGCCATCCTGAAGCAGGCGCGCATGAAGCGCGGCCACGCATAGGTCCTCTCCCTGTACGTCAAGCCTGGCGCCTCAACGCCGCCAGGGCCGAGCGCGCCACCACCGGCGACGACTGGATGATCGCCGTATTGGTCATCGCATAAGGAATGATGCGGTCGATCACCCGCTCGAGGTCGGCCACCGAGCCGACATGCGCCAGCGCGACGAAACAATCCTCTCCGGTTACGCGGTCGCACTGCACGATCTCCGGCAGTTCGCGGATGATTTCGGCCACAACGGCCAGTTGTCCCGGCACCGGACGGATGCGCAGCCATGCCGACATCGGCAGGCCGAGTGCCGCCGGGTTGATCCTGACCGAATAGGCCTCGATGACGCCGCTTTCCTGCAGCCGCTTGATGCGCTCTGCCACGCTCGGCGCCGACAGGCCAACCGAGCGTGCCAGCTCCGCCGTGCTGGTGCGCGCGTCCTTCTCCAGCAGACGCAGGATCTTCATATCCGCGACATCGAGATCGGCACTTTCAGTTCGAAGGCGTTTCATGGAAAACTCCTTGCTTCCGGGAGAAAGATAGCCGGAAGAACCAATCATCTCCCATATAAATGGGCAAATCCGCCTGCGATACTGATCCGATGGTCGATCAAACGCAAGCTCTCGCGGCAGACCCTGTCCCTGCCAGCTCCACCCTCGCCAGGCTGACGGAAAAACTGCCGCCGCATGTCTGGTTCGGCGTCAGCGCCGTCTTCCACTATCTCGGGCCGGCATTCGCCGTCCTGCTTTTCCCGCATGTCGGCGTGCTCGGCATGGCGTGGCTGCGTATCGCCACGGCAGCACTCATCTTCGCACCCCTGACCCGCCCATGGCGAAGCCTCGCCCGCGCCGATCTCTCGACAAGGCTGCTGTTGCTGGCCTTCGGCGCCTGTCTGGCGGTGATGAACTGTTCGTTCTACCTGGCGCTCGACCGCCTACCGATCTCGCTGGTGGCGGCGATCGAATTCGTCGGCACCATCGGCGTCGCGGTGGTCGGCCTCAGGAGCCCGCGCAATCTTGCCGCCCTTGCCGTCGCGGTGACCGGCACCTTGCTGCTCATCGACGTCAAATGGTCCGATGATCCCATCGGGCTGTTCTGGGCCTTCCTCAACGGCGCGCTGTTTGTCGGCTACATCGTGCTCGGCCACCGCGTCGCCGCGTCAGGCGCAGGCAGCGGCATTGCCGGCCTGGGTGCCGCCATGGCGATCGCTTTCGTGGTCGTGCTGCCGATCGGCTTCACCGATGCGCTGCCGGCCTTTTTCTCGCCGCCGCTGCTGCTCGCCGCCATCGGCGTCGGCATCTGCTCGTCGGTTATCCCCTACATCTGCGACCAGCTCGCCATGTCGCGGCTGCCACGCGCGAGCTTCGCGCTGATGCTGTCGCTGCTGCCCGTCACCGCGACGCTGATCGGCGTCGTCGTGCTGCGCCAGATTCCAAGCTTTACCGATTGCCTCGGCATTGCGCTTGTGGCCGCCGGCGTCGCCTTCCACAAGCCGGCGAACACGGATTAGACGGACGCCCCTATGCCAGTTTCTGCTTGAGGAAGGCGATCGTTCTGCCCCAGGCCAGGTCGGCCGCCTTCTTGTCGTAGCGCGCTGCCGACGTGTCGTTGTTGAAGGCATGGTTGGCGCCTTCATAGACATAGACCGTGTATTCGACATGCGCCGCGTCGAGTTCCTTCTTGAAGGCGTCGATGCCGGCATTGATGCGCTCGTCCAGTCCGCCATAGTGCAGCAGCAAGGCCGCCTTGATCTTGGACATATCGGCGGCCTTCGGCTGCATGCCGTAATAGGCAACGCCGGCACTGAGATCGGGGGCGTTGATGGCCAGCATGTTGACCGTGCCGCCACCCCAGCAGAAGCCGATGGCGCCGACCTTGCCGTTGCCGTCCTTGTCGCTCTTGAGGAAAGCGACGGTCGCAACACCGTCGGCGATGGTCTGCGCCGGATCGAGCTTGGCGAACATGTCGCGCGCCTTGTCTTCATCGGTTGGCGTTCCGCCGAGCGGCGACAGAAAATCCGGCGCCAGCGCCACGAACCCCTCCAGCGCCACGCGTCGCGTCACATCGCGGATATGCGGGTTGAGCCCCCTGTTCTCATGCACGACGATCACCGTGCCGAGCTTGCCCGCCTTGTCCACCGGCTTGACCAGATAGCCCTTCATTTCGCCGCTGCCGCCGGGATAGCTGATGTCCTCGCCCTTCACCCGCGGATCGTTGTCGGCGACAACAGCCGCTTGCGCCGAATTTGCCGCCAGAAGCGGGGCGATCGCGGCGGCCGCCGCACCCGATCCGGCAAGCCGGGTCAACTGCTCCATGAACCGGCGGCGATCGAGCGTCAGATGCGTATATTCGTCATAGGCGTCGATCATCGCCTGGGTGATGGCGGGCTTGGCGTCGGGTTTCGTCATGGATCGGGTCCTCTGCTTCGGGCTTTAATTGCCAGCTACATAGGGACCAAGCCGGCATGGTCCAGTCGAGCACTCATCGCGGCCGCCGATTGCCTCAGGGCGTAGGCCGCTGGCCGCGTCCCGGCAGTAAAGCCGGTGCCATGCACGGCCGTGTCATCACTTTTTGGTCATTGGCGATAAATCCTGCTGGCGCTGCCACAATCGTGAGGGAAGGTGGCTATCGACGGTATCTTGACCGCGTGCCTACACGTCAAACCCAGAAGGAAGCGATGACCATGACCATGCCTTCCCCGATCCTCGCCAGCGCGCTCGTCCTTGCGGCGAGTGCCGCTTTGGCCCTGCGCTCGATGGTTGCGAGTGCAGGCAGACCATCGTTGATCAGGGTCCGCACTGAGCGGAACCGCAACGCGAAAACCCAGGGTTGAGGTGACGCTATGAACGTCCAGGACATCGTCAACACCGTTTCGCAGAAGGCCGGCCTCGACCAGACGACGACGGAGAAAGTCGTCGGCACCATTTTCTCGGTGCTCGAACACGAGGCGGAAGGCACAAGCGTCTCGGCGTTCTTCGCCAAGATCCCCGGCGCCGACGACCTCGCCCATCAATATGACGTCATGGCTGCCGCTCCGGCCGGCGGTGGCGGTTTTCTGTCGTCGTTGCAGGGGGCGCTTGGCGGCGTTCTCGGCGAGAAGGCCGGCGCGCTGATCAACGGCGTCGCCGCGCTCAAGGCATCCGGGCTCGACATGGCGCAGATCCAGAAGGCCGGCGCGACGCTGATCCAGCAGGCCGAAGCCGCCGCCGGCCCCGACCTGACCAACACGGTGCTCGGCTCGGTGCCCAGCCTGAAGGGTCATCTGGGGATCGGCTGATCGAGAACGGGCCGATCGGAAGATTTCCCGCCCCTCATCGCCCAGTCGGGCACTTTTCCCCGTCACTATACGGGAAAAGACACCGGCACAGATGAGGGGCGGCGCGACCTCTGAAAGATCGCGTTACCCTGTCGCCCCTACTTCGGCAGCGCGTAGGCCATCACATAGTCCCCAGGCTTGGTGCCGACTGAACCGTGGCCGCCGGCGACGATGACCACGAACTGGCGGCCGTCGGCGACCGTATAGGTCATCGGCGTCGATTGCCCGCCGGCCGGCAGCCGCGCCTGCCACAGCTGCTTGCCCGATGTCAGGTCGTAGGCGCGCAGATAGTCGTCGACCGCGGCCCCCAGGAAGGCGACGCCACCAGCGGTGATCATCGGCCCGCCGATGCCCGGCACCCCGACTTTCAGCGGCAGCGGCAGCGGCGTCATGTCGTAGACGGTGCCGTTGCGGTGCTTGTAGGCGATCTTGCCGGTCCTGAGATCGGCGCCGGCGACATAGCCCCAGGGCGGCGCCTGGCAAGGGATGCCAAGCGGCGACAGGAACGGCCCCATCACCACCGCATAGGGCGCGCCCTCGTTGCGGTTCAGCCCCTGCTCGCTGCCGCGCCCTTCGTCCGGCGGCGGCACCTGATCGCGCGGGATCAACTGCGACTTGAACGCCAGGTAGGTCGGCATGCCGAACAGCACCTGCCGGACCGGATCGACGGCGACGCCACCCCAGTTGAAGGTGCCGAAATTGCCGGGATAGATCAGCGAGCCCTGGACGGAAGGCGGCGTATAGCGCCCCTCATAGCGCAGGCCCTGGAATTCGATCCGGCAGGCCAACTGGTCGAACATGGTTAGGCCCCACATGTCGGCGCCGGTGAGCGGCTTCGGCATGAAGGTGAGATCGGAGACCGGCTGCGTCGGCGATGTGTGGTCGCCTTCGATCGCGCCGCCGGGCGCCGGCACTTCGTTGACCGCAATGACCGGCTCGCCGGTGCGGCGGTCGAGCACATAGAGGTCGCCCTGCTTGGTCGGCCCGACCAGCGCCGGCACCACCGTGCCGTCGGGTTTGCTGATGTCGATCAGGCTCGGCTGTGCCGGTACGTCCATGTCCCAGAGATCGTGGTGCACGGTCTGCCGCACCCAGCGCACCTGCCCGGTGTTGAGGTCGAGCGCGGTGATCGACGACGAGAACTTCTCGACATTGGCGCTGCGCCCGGCGCCGAGCTGGTCCGGCGTCTGGTTGCCGAGCGGCACGTAGAGCAGGCCGAGCTTCTCGTCGGCGCTCGGCGTCGACCACATGTTGGGCGAGTTGGCGGTATAGGTCTGGCCGGCCGGCAGCGGCGTCGTCTGGTCCGGATTGCCGGAATCCCAGTTCCACACCAGCGCGCCGGTGGCAGCGTCGTAGGCGCGGATGACGCCGGACGGCTCCTGCGTCGAATAATTGTCGTTTACCGCGCCGCCGACGATGATCTTGCCGCCTGATATCAGCGGGGCCGAGGTCGAGTAGTAATAGCCCGACTTCGGATAGGGCATGTTGGTCAGAAGGTTCAGCGTGCCGCCCTCGGCAAAAGCCGGGCAGACCTGCCCGTTGGCGGCGTCGAGCGCGATCAGCCGCGCATCCGAGGTCGGCAGGTAGACGCGGGTCGCACAGGGCTGCCCGGCGGCGCCGGCGGCATCGGCGTAATAGGCCACGCCGCGGCAGGTCTGGTGCTGGCGGTCCTTGTCGAGCTTGACCTTGGGATCGAAGCGCCATTTCTCCTTGCCGCTCGCGGCATCGATGGCGATGGCGAAATTATGCGGCGTGCAGATGTAGAGCGTGTCGCCGATCTTCAGCGGCGTCACCTGATAGGTGGTCTCGCCGACATCGTCGGGACCCTTCACATCGCCGGTCTGGTAGGTCCAGGCAGGCTGCAGCTTGGCGACATTGTCCGGTGTGATCTGGTCGAGCGGCGAATAGCGCTGGCCGAACTGCGTGCGGCCGTAATAGTGCCACTCGCCGGCCGGCACATCATTGCCGAGATTGGCGTTGGCGACCACCTTGTCGGTGCCGAGTTCGCCGGCAATGTCCTTCGGATCTGAGGTCATCGAATAACCGGCGACGGCCAGTGATGCCAGCACGGCAAGGATCAGCGGTGCGCGCCCGTCAGGGCCGGCAAGACCCCGCCTCGCCCATGGCGTCAGCAGCCACAAAGCGAGAAGCACGATGATGCCGCCGCGCGGTCCGAGTTCCCACCAGTCGAAGCCGGTTTCCCAGACCGCCCAGGCCAGCGTGCCGAGCACGATCACCGCGTAGAGCCACAGTGCGGTGGACCTGCGCCGGTAGAGCAGCCAGGCGGCGATCAGGAAGGCAAGGCCGGCAATGACATAGTACCAGCTGCCGCCCAGCATCGCCAGGCGGATGCCGCCGCCGCCGAGTGCCAGGCCGATGAGGAAAAGAATGAGGGAGGTGATGGTGACAGCCAAGATGATACTCCTTCGACTGTTGCGCTTCGCGGCGCGGCCATGGCAACCCGGCATTGCGTCGCTGCCCGAAGCACAACTTTCTCCTGACGGTCCCGCCTGTCAAGCACGGGCCTCAAGCGCAAGCCGCAATGGTCCATCGCAATTGGGATAACATCGACCGCAGTGGGAGCGCGGGGCAGCAATCGGGCACTTTAGCGGAACAAAACGTAGACAGTTCTGGTCTTTCCCCACCGAATCACTACATTCGGGGCAATGTCCGGCTTTTCCGAAGACATGCCCTTTTTCGACGAACCCAATGCGCGGCCCACGGCCCCGTCGGGCATCGCCGCGCGCGCCATGGCTGCCCGCAGCGGACACAACAACGCACCCGACTATCTGAAGGGCCTCAACCCGGAGCAGCGGCTAGCTGTTGAAACAACGGAGGGGCCGGTTCTGGTGCTGGCCGGTGCCGGTACCGGCAAGACCCGCGTGCTCACCACGCGCATCGCCCACATCCTCGCCACCGGCAAGGCGTTCCCGTCGCAGATCCTCGCGGTAACCTTCACCAACAAAGCCGCGCGCGAGATGAAGATCCGCATCGGCGTGCTGATCGGCGAAGGCGATGTCGAGGGTATGCCATGGCTCGGCACCTTCCACTCGATTGGCGTCAAGCTGCTTCGCCGCCATGCCGAACTCGCCGGTTTGCGCTCCGACTTCACCATCCTCGACACCGACGACGTCGTGCGGCTGATCAAGCAGCTGATCCAGGCCGAAGGTCTGGACGACAAGCGCTGGCCGGCCAAGCAGTTCGCCCAGATGATCGACGGCTGGAAGAACAAGGGGCAAGGCCCGGCCGACATCGCCGAGGGCGACGCCCGCGCCTTCGCCAACGGCAAGGGCCGCGAGCTCTACAAGGCCTATCAGGAGAGGCTGAAGACGCTGAACGCCTGCGATTTCGGCGACCTGCTCTGCCACCCGATCCGCATCTTCCGCGCCAATCCGGACGTGCTGAAGGAATACCACAAGCGCTTCAAATACATCCTCGTCGACGAGTACCAGGACACCAACACCGCGCAGTACATGTGGCTGCGGCTTTTGGCGCAGAGGCCCGATTCCGGGCGCGCGTCGACATCGACGGACCTGCGATCGGCCGAAGGCCGCAAGCCCGACCGGGCGTCGGCCGGCCAGGCCGCCCCCGCGGAGGCCAGCGAACGAAGCGAGCGCGCGGCCGTGAGCGACAACAAAGTCAACATCTGCTGCGTCGGCGACGACGACCAATCCATCTATGGCTGGCGCGGCGCCGAGGTCGACAACATCCTGCGCTTCGACAAGGATTTTCCCGGCGCCACCATCATCCGGCTGGAGCGCAACTACCGCTCGACCGCGCACATACTGGGGGCCGCCTCCCACCTCATAGCCCACAATGAGGGCCGCTTCGGCAAGACGCTGTTCACCGACCGCAACGATCCCGAGGACGGCAAGGTGCATGTCCACGCCGCCTGGGATTCCGAGGAGGAAGCCCGCGCCGTCGGCGAGACGATCGAGACCTACCAGCGGCAAAAGCACAATCTCAACGACATGGCGATCCTGGTCCGCGCCTCCTTCCAGATGCGCGAGTTTGAGGACCGCTTCGTCACGCTCGGCCTCAACTACCGCGTCATCGGCGGTCCGCGCTTCTATGAACGCATGGAGATCCGCGATGCGCTGGCCTTCTTCCGCGTGGTGGCGCAAGGCGCCGACGACCTCGCCTTCGAGCGCATCGTCAATGTGCCCAAGCGCGGCCTTGGTGAAGCCACCATCCGCCAGATCCACGACACGGCCCGCGCGCTGCGCATCCCAATGCTGGAAGCCGCCGCCAAGCTGGCCGAAAGCGACGAGTTGAAGCCGAAGCCCCGCGCCGCCTTGCGCGAAGTCGCGGCCAATTTCGAACGCTGGCAGAAGGCGCTGGAAACCACGCCGCACACCGAACTCGCCGAGACCATTCTCGAAGAGAGCGGCTACACCGACATGTGGAAGAACGACCGCTCGGTCGAAGCGCCCGGCCGGCTGGAGAACCTGAAAGAGCTGATCCGCTCGATGGAGGAGTATGAATCGCTGCGCTCCTTCCTCGAGCATGTCGCATTGGTCATGGACGCTGAGCAGAACGCCGGGCTCGACGCCGTCTCGATCATGACGCTGCATTCGGCCAAGGGCCTCGAATTCGAGACCGTCTTCCTGCCCGGCTGGGAAGAAGGCCTGTTCCCGCATCAGCGCGCGCTGGACGAAGGCGGCCGCTCCGGACTGGAGGAAGAGCGCCGGCTCGCCTATGTCGGCCTGACCCGCGCCAAGAAGAACCTGCATCTGTGGTTCGTCTCCAACCGCCGCATCCACGGCCTGTGGCAGTCGACCATCCCGTCGCGCTTTCTCGACGAACTGCCGGAAGCCCATGTCGAGGTCGCCGAAAGCGGCAACAGCTACGGCGGCTACGGCAATTCCTACGGCGGCGGTTCTTTTGCCTCCGGCCGTGGCGGCCAGGGGGCAGGACGGCAGAACCCCTATGGCGCCTCGCGCTTCGACAATGTCGGCGCCGACACCGAAAAATCCGGCGCCTTCTCCAACACCTATGCGACGCCGGGCTGGCAGCGCGCCCAGGCCAACCGCACCGAGGCGACCGACCGCAACTGGGGCTCGCGCTCCGGCCACCAGGTCGAGCGCATCGGCTATGGCGAAACCGACTCCGGCTACGGCGCCGGCCGCACCTCGGTCAAAGGCCGCACCATCGACGGCGAACTGGTCGCCAAATCCGTCTCCGACACGCCATCCGCCTTCAACGTCGGCGACCGCGTCTTCCACCAGAAATTCGGCAACGGCAACATCTCGGCCATCGAAGGCAACAAGCTGACCATCGACTTCGACAAGGCCGGCCAGAAGCGCGTGCTGGACGGGTTCGTCGCGGCGGTGTGAGCGGTTGCTTGCCCTACAAGCGACCATTCTCTGGCGGAAGCCCCCACCTTCGTCATCCACGGGCGGAGCAGGAGCGAAGCGACGTCGCGGAGACCCGAGGATCCATGCCGCGACCTTCGCCCAGAAATGCAGCGGAGCAGAATTCCACAACCGGAGCGGTACTTTTAAGTCGCGGCATGGATCCTCGGGTCTGCGCCGCGTCGCTACGCTCCTTGCTTCGCCCGTGGATGACGAAATGATGGGCGTCCGCGCAAGGCATGCGGTCCGCCAACGAAACAGCCCCTCACCGATACCGCGCCTGGTTCCACTTATGCCCCAGCAGTGACAGGATGATGATCAGGCCGTTGAAGAACTGGACGTAAAAGCCGCTCAGGCCTGCCGCCACGACACCGGTCTGGATGAACGACACGGTGACGGCGCCGATGGCGCCGCCGACCACGGTGCCGATGCCGCCCCAGGTCGGCGTGCCGCCGACGAACACCGAGGCCAGCACCGGCAGGAGATAGCCGTCGCCGGCGGTCGGCCACCAGGTGAAATTGATCATCACCGAGAAGGTGCCGGCGATCGCAGCACCAATGCCGACGAAGACGAACACTTTCACCCGCACGCGCTTGACGTCGATGCCCATCTGCTGGGCGCTGTCGGGGTTGTCGCCGACCACCCTCACCTGCGCGCCGAAGCGATGGCGGTTATAGAGCATCGCCGACAGCACGACGAAACCGATGGCCCAGAAGATCTGCACCGGAATGCCCAGCAGCTGGCTTGAGAAGATCGTGTAGGCCCAGCTGTCGCTGAGGCTGGTCAGCGCCATCGACTTGCCTTCGTTGATGATCTGGATCAGGCCGCGCAGCAGGAAATTCATGCCGAGCGTGGCGATCAGTGAAGACAGCCCGCCATAGACCACCAGCGAGCCTACCAGGAAGCCGAGCAGCATGCCGGTGACGAGCGCCGCGGCGATGCCGAGAAACGGATCGTAGCCGGCCTGCACGACCAGCGCGAAGACCCATGAGGCGAAGCCCATCGTTGCCGGAAACGACAGGTCGATCTCGCCGCAGGTGACGACGAACACCAGCGGCACCACCACGAACAGCGCCACCGGCAGCGTCGTCAGCACCGAGCGGTAGAGATACCAGGTGGTGAAGACGGTCGGGTTGGCGATCATGAACACCGCCATCATGACGATGAACACGGCGAGCGTGCCGAGCGCGGCACGGTTGTCGAGGATGAAGCCGCGCATCCAGTGATCGGATGGGTGTTTCCACTCTTTCTGGGCACTGGGGCGGGGAATGCCGGCGGACGGCTCGTGCAGGTCGGGCTCCATGGTCTTGCTCATCGTGCTCTCTGCTCCGCGTCGCCGGCATCGTGCAGCCCGGCCAATCCGCCGGGATGCGCGACCTCTTCCATGAAGTTGATGAGATCTTCGGCCGACTTGACCTCGCTGCGGTCGGTCGTCAGTGCGACCTTGCCGCGGTCGAGCACGACGAAGCGGTCGGCGATGTCGAAGACATGATGGATGTTGTGGCCGATGAACAGGATCGAGCGGCCGCTCGCCCGCACCTGGCGCACGAAATGGAACACCTTGGCGGTTTCGGTCAGCGACAACGCCGTCGTCGGCTCGTCGAGGACGATCAACTCCGCCTGCTTGTAGATGGCGCGGGCGATCGCCACGCCCTGGCGCTCGCCACCCGAAAGCTGGCCGACGATCGACTGCGGCGTGAACACTTTCGAGGTGAAGCCGATCTCGCGCATCAGCCGGCTTGCCTCCTCGATCTCCTTGTTGACCCTGAGAAAGCCCAGGAATCCGGTCAGCTCGCGGCCCATGAAGATGTTGCGAACGATGGTCTGCTGCACGGCCAGCGCCCGGTCCTGGAACACCGTCTCGATGCCGGCCTCGCGCGAACGCGCGGCGCTCCACCCGGTCACCGGCTTGCCGCGCACGAGGATTTCGCCACTGGTCGGCTTGACCACGCCGGAGAGGATCTTGATCAGCGTCGACTTGCCGGCGCCATTGTCGCCGAGCAGGCCGACGACCTCGCCGCGGTCGACGCTGAGATTGACCCCGCCCAGTGCATAGACCTGGCCATAGGATTTGCTGATGTCGCGCAGTTCGATGAGGCGTTCTGCCATCGGATCCTCGCTTTGATTGTCGCTTGCCGGCTTCGTCGCCAGCGGTCCCACCGGCCGGGGCCTGAGATCCCGGCCGGCGGCTTGGGAGGTCAGCGCAGCGCCTGCTTGGCGAGCTCGGCGACGATCTCGTAATTTTCGGGCGTGACGAAGCCGGCGCCGGTGTCGACATTCATCGGCGCCAGCCCCAGCACCACCTGCTGGCAGAGGCTGAGGATCGGCAGATAGCCCTGCAGGAACGGTTGCTGGTCGGCGGTCAATTGCACCCAGCCGCCCTTGAAGCCCTCGACGATCTGCGGACTGGTGTCAAAGCCGAAATTGAAGATCTCGCCCGCCTTGCGTCCCGCCGCCTGCATGTAGGTCGAGACATTGCCGAGCATCTGCCCGCCGGGATAGCCGACCGCCTTGACGTCGGGATTGTTGAGCAGCGCCGCGGTGATCACCGGAATGGCCAGATTGGGATCGGACGCCCATTCGCCGCTCGGCGGCGAGGACAGCTGGATGACCTCGACGCCGGCCTCCTTGAGCGCCGCCACCGTGCCGCGCTCACGCGCGCCGCGGGCCTCATTCTCGAACGGGCCGATCATGATCGCCTTGTCGCCGGCCTTCAGCTTGCCGAGCTTGAATGCCTCGGCGCCGAGCGCGCGGCCCTGTTGCTCCTGCTGGGCGCCGACATAGCCGCCGCCGAACGCCGCCGTCACCGTTGGCACCGGCACGTTCTGGTACATCATCTTGATGCCGTCCTTGTGCGCCTGTTTGGCGAGCGGCATGATCGACGCGTCGCCGGGGTGGCCCATCATGGCGATGCCGTTGGGCTTGACCGCAATGGCCTCGCGCAGTTGCTGCACCATCTTTTCGATGTCCCACTGGGAGAAGATGTAGTCGACCTTCGGCCCGAGATCGGTCTCTGCCTGCTTGGCGCCATTATAGACGATGGTGCCGAAAGCGTCGCCCTCGGCGCCGCCGACGAAGAAGCGGATGTGGACATCCTTGCACCATTTGGCGTCGAGCGCCTGCGCGGGCAAGGTGGAGATCGCAGCGGCAAGCACCGTGGCGGCGGCCACGACGGTCGAGCGCAGAACGGTCCTTCTCATCGTCATGCTCATGCACTTATCCTCCCTTTTTGTCCTCGCAAGCGAGGGGTTTCGACATTCGCTTCGGCAATGCGCGCTACAGACATCCCGGCCGGCTCCTCCCGCCGGCCGATCCTCACATCGGGTTCGGCAGGTAGCTGGCCCCTCCCCGGCATTGCTTGAGATATTCCAGCGCCCGCACCTGGCCGGTGATCTCGAGGTCGCCGCGATAGACCGGGTCGTGCCAGCCTTCGATATCGATGGCCCCCTTGTAGTCGGCCAGTCGCAATTCGCTGATCACCCGGGTCCAGTCGCTGTCGCCGAAACCGGGCGTGCGCATCTGCACGAAGGGCAGTCGGCCGAACACGCCATGCTCGCGGATCACGTCCCAACGCACCGTCGCGTCCTTGCCGTGCACATGGAAGATGCGCGGCGCCCATTTGCGGATCTGCGGCATCGGATCGATCAGATAGACGAGCTGGTGGCAGGGCTCCCATTCGAGGCCCAGATTGTCGTCCGGCACTTCGTTGAACATCATCTCCCAGGCGTCCGGATTGTGGGCGATATTCCAGTCGCCGGCGGCCCAGTTGCCGTCCATGGCGCAGTTCTCGAAGGCGATGCGGACGCCCTTGTCGGCGGCGCGCTTGGCCAGCGGTCCCCAGACCTCCTTGAAGCGCGGCAGGCTGTCCGGCAGAGGCTTGCCGCGCAGACGGCCGGTGAAGCCGCTGACCATCGAGGTGCCGAACAGATGCGCGTTGTCGATCACCGTCTCCCAGGCCTTGAGCACGCCGCGGTCGACCTCGCCGTCTTCCAGCGGATTGCCGAACACGCCGAGCGAGGACACGGTGACGTCGGCATCGCCGATCGCCTCGCGGATCTGGCCGGCGAGAAGCGGCAGGTCCTTGCCGCCAAGCGTCTGCCAGAAGAAGGGTTGGATGCTCTCGAAGCCGAGCGGCAGGATCTGTTTGACGTAAGCCGCCGGGTCGTCGAGATTGGCCGGCACCATGGTGCCGATCCGGATGTCGAGAAGCGGGTTCGGCGTCATTGTGCGTCCTCTGCGATTGTCACGCGGCGGCCGGTCTCGGCGCTTTCGATGGCGCCGAAAACCATGGCCAGGCTCTTGATGTTGTCGGCGCCGCGCGTTTCCGGCTCGGTGCCGGTCTCGATGGCGTCCACGAAATCCTGGAGAATGCCGAGATGGCCGCCGACGCGATCGGACGCATCGAGCGGCGGCACCGCGATCGGCTGGGTTTTGTCGAACATTCCGTCGCGGCCCGGCATCACTGCTTCTGCCCTCAGGTCGTCATGACCGTCCCAGATGAGGCTGCCGCGCTCGGCGACGATGCGCCATGTACTTTCCCAACTGGTGCGGAAGCCGGCGGCGCACCAGCTGCCGGCATAGGTGAAGACCTTGCCGCGGCCGAGATCGAAGACGGCGCTGGCCGACGATCCCTGCCGGTACCAGGAATTGGCCGGCTCCCATTCCTGGCAATAGACATTGGCCGGCTCGCCGGCGACCATGTAGCGGGCGGCGTCGAAGGTGTGGATCGCCATGTCGAGCAGCAGCACATGCGCCATCTCCTCGCGAAAGCCGCCGAAATGCGGCGCGACGAAGAAGTCGGCGTGGATGCTGGTCGGCGTACCAATGGCGCCGGAATCCAGGAACCTGCGGATGCGCCTGACATCGGCGACATAGCGGCGGTTCTGCACGACCGCATGGATGCGCGCGGCGCGGCGCGCGGCCTCGACGATGGCGCGCGCATTTTCCCGACTGTCGGCGAGCGGCTTTTCCGTCAGCAGATGGCAATTGTGGGCAAAAGCGGAAAAAGCGACTTCGCGCCGGGCGGCTGGAACCACCACGTCGAACACCGCTTGCGGTTTGGTCTGGTCGAGCACGGCGTCGAGATTGCTGCCGATGAAGGCATTGGTGAGATCGTATTCGCGCGCCCTCGCCCGTGCCCTCTCGGCATCGATATCCACGAGGCCGACAAGGGTGAGCCCGCGGATCTGCCTGATGGCATCGAGCCAGGCCTTGCTCATCGCTCCGCAGCCGACCAGGACGACATCGATCATCCAGCGCTCCTCCTCCGCTCGGTCCCTCCAGACCGATCGTCACGGCATCCACGGCAGGACCGTAAACGTTTTTCCGTAAACGTTTACGAGAACACACCCGAAGGCGTAGAATGTCAATTGGCCGTTGGCGAAAATCGTCCTGTCGCCTTGGCCTGAGCGGCTACCGGTGCTAGCCAAGCAAGGGGAGTACAGTCACTTGGCATCCAGCATTCACGACCTTGCCCGTCACTTGAACATATCGATCGGCACGGTGTCGCGAGCGCTGAACGGTCGCGCCGATGTAAATGCCGACACGCGCCAGCGCGTGCTCGAGGCGGCCAGGACGCTCAACTATTCGCCGAACCAGTCCGGCCGCAGCCTGAGGCAAGGCGCCACCCATTCGATCGCCTTCATGCTGCAGCCGCATCCCGGTGACCAGCAATATGGTGAGCCGTTCTTCATTCCATTCCTGATCGGGCTGCAGGCCAGGCTTGCCGAAAGCGGGCTCGACCTGACCGTGGTCATGGGGGCGCCAGGCGACTACCAGCAGGAGCGCCTGCGCCGTGTCGTCGAAACGCGCCGCGCCGACGCGGTGCTGCTGGCCTGGACGCGGCGCGAGGACGAGCGCATCGACTATCTCACGCAAGCCGGCTTTCCCTTCGCCACGCTCGGCCGCAGTCGCTCCGGGGCCAAGTCCTATCCTTCCCTCGACCTCGATTTCGAGAAGGCCGGCGCCGACGCCGTCGACCGCCTGGTGGCGCGCGGCCACCGCCGCATCGCCGCCGTCCGTCCGTCGCTCGACCTCAACTTCGGCTATTTGTTCCTGGCCGGCTACCGCAAGGCCCTAAAGCGGCACGGCATCGAGATCGACCCCGAGCTGATCGCCTCCGGCTTCATCAACGAGGCCGGCGGCTACGAGGTGACGCCTCAGGTGATGCGCTCCAAGGCCCCGCCAACCGCCATCATCTTCAACAATGATGCAATGGCGCTGGGCGGCTGCAAGGCGCTGGCCGAGATGGGCATCAGGCCGGGCCACGACATGGCGGTGACCGTCATCGTCGACACGCCGCTCTGCCGCTATTTTTCCCCGGCTCTGACCGCCTTCCGCCCGGCGCTGGAGCCAATGGGACAACGCCTCGCCGAAATGCTGCTGGCGTCGCTTCCCGCCTTCGCCGGCCCGGAAGGTCCACGGATCATGCGCGAGGTCTGGCCGCTGGAACTGGTGGCGCGCGACAGTGATTGATGGTGGCAGCAGGACCGCCGATGTCGTCGTCCCCTCAAACAGCACACCGGTGCGCAGTGCACCGGCCGCAACCTTGAATGCGCGGGAGGCGCTGCAGGTTCCGGATCGCGCCACAATGAGGGCGATCAGCGAGAGCAAGTCTTAAGATACCGGCGCCGCTCCGCCCTCTGCCGTGCGCCGCGCGATAAACTCATCCAGCACGCCGGCGGTGGCGGCAGCCGTTGCCGGCGGCGCGAAATCGGAAAGCACCCGCCTCCAGACACCGGTGGCGCGCTCGCTCGCCGTCTTCGAGCCGCTCTGCGTCCAGTTGCCGAAATTCGACCAGTCGGCCACCAGCGGTTCGTAGAAGGCGGTGCGGTAGCGCGCCATGGTGTGGCCGGCCGAGAAGAAGTGGCCGCCCGGCTGCACCTCGGCGATCGCTTCGAAACCGATGGAATCGCTGTCGCCAGGCGTCGGGGCACAGAGCTCGGCCACTGTCTGCAAAGCCTCGATGTCGGTGACCAGCTTTTCGAAGGAAACGCTTAAGCCCCCCTCCAGCCAGCCGGCGGCATGGATGCACATCGTCGCCCCGGCCAGCACCGAACCCCACAGCGCGAACTGCGTCTCGTGCGCGGCCTGCGCGTCGGAGATGTTGGCCGCACTGCCGCCGCCGGACCGCCACGGCAGCCCGGTGAAGCGCGCCAGCTGACCGGCGCCCAGCGTCGCCTTGACATGCTCGGGCGTACCGAAGGCTGGCGCGCCGGATTTCATGTCGACATTGGAGGAGAACGAACCATAGACGACCGGCGCACCCGGCCGCACGATCTGCGCTAGCGTCAGCCCGGCCAGCGCTTCGGCGTGCTGCAGCGTCAACGCGCCGGCCACCGTGATCGGCGCCATGGCGCCTGCCAGGCAGAACGGCGTGATGACGGAGATTTGGCCCGCGCGGGCGAAATCGATGATGCCTTGCGCCATCGGGATGTCGAGCTGGCGCGGCGAGTTGGTGTTGATGACGGTGTAGCAATATGCATTTGCCAGAAACTCGTCCTGCGACAGGCCGCGCGCCAGCCGCAGCATCTCGAACCCGTCCTCGACCTGCGGCGTACCGCGCGCGAAGACGAATGGAAACTTGTCCGACAGCGTCAGCTGCGCGCGGTTGACGGCATAGTGCCGAAAGCGGTTGTCGACATCCTGCGGTTCGATGCAGGGCCCCAGCATATGCAGCACGTCGAAATGCTGCACCAGCCGCATGAGATCCTCGAAATCCGCCAGTGTTCCCGGCCGCCGGCCGCGCTCGAGATCGGTGACGTTCGGTGCTCCGCTCCCGGCCAGGAAGGTCATCGAGCCGAGCTCCAGCATCAGATCGCGGGCGCGCGAACCGGCATGAGCGTGGATCGATCTCGGCGCCGAGGCGAGTGCCGCCGTCACCATGTCGCGCCCGATGCGCACCATGTCGGTGTCCGGATCGACCAGGGCGCCGGCATTGGCGAAAAGCTCACGCGCCTGCGGCAGCAGCACCTTGATGCCGAGCTCTTCCAGCACGCGCAACGCCGTGTCATGGATGGCGACGACCTGATCATCCGAGAAGATCGGCTGCGGCAGGAACGGATTCTTCAGCGAATGATAATTGGGCCGGCGGCTGCTTTCGCTGCCTGCCTCGCCCGTGCGTCCACGCCGGCGCTCGCGCCTGCTGTCCCGTGCCGCGTCATCGACCATGGTGTATTCTCCTCATTGCCGCATCGCCTTGCCCTCGGGATCGTAGGGCGAGGCCGCGATGACGCGTGCCGGCCGCTCGACGCCCACAATGCGCACCGAAAGCGCCGTCCCCTCCTCGGCAAAATCGTCGTCCACCAACGCCAGTGCGACGCTCTTGCCGATCGTGTAACCAAATCCGCCCGAGGTGACGAAACCGACGCGCCGACTGTCATGCCAGACTGGCTCGAAACCGCTGGCATCGGCATCAATAGCGTCGATCTCCAGCGTCACGATCCGTTGCGAGGCACCGGCGTCGCGCTCCTTCAACGCCGCTTCGCGACCGGTGAAGTCACCCTTGCCGAAAGCGATGAAGCGGTCGAGACCGGTCTGGCCTGGGGTATAGCCCTGCGTGAATTCCCGCGACCAGATGCCGAAGCTTTTTTCCAGTCGCAATGCGTTGAGCGCGTAATAGCCGATTTCGGCCAAGCCGAGATCCTCGCCAGCGCCCAGCAGCGTTTCGCGCAGAGTGGCATGCATGGTCACAGGGCAACTGATTTCGAAGCCGAGTTCGCCCGCGATCGACAGCCTTGCCACACGTGCCTGCACCATGCCGACGTCGAATGCTCCACAAGCCATAAATGGCAGTGCCGCGCCGGAAACATCCTGATGCGTTGTGCGCTCCAGGATCTTGCGCGCATTCGGCCCGGTCAGCAGAAAGCCGCTCATCGTGTCGGACAGGTCGGCGACGGTGACGCCTTCAGCCGCATGGCTCTCGAACCAGCGCATGTGGAATTCCCGGAGATAGTAGGAGCCCATCAGCCAATAGCTGCCGCCGCCCCAGTTGAAGAAGGTGAGGTCGCCCTTCAGCCGTCCGTCAAGACCGAGCATTGGCGCCAGGCCGGCCCGTCCGGGTTTCGGCAGCTTGCAGGCGAGCAGCCGGTCGAGCCAGGCTTCCGCACCTGGCCCCGCCACCGCATAGCGCGAATAGGCCGAGATATCGACGAGACCGGCGGCGCGCCGCACCTGCAGCGCCTCGTCGCCGACGATGTCGAAGGCGTTGGAGCGCCGCAGCGTCGTGTTCTCGGCAAATCCCATCGGCGCGAAATAGGCCGGGATTTCCAGCCCCCATGACGCCGTCCATTCGCATCCCGCCGCGCTCATGCCGTCATAGGCACCGGGGCGTTTCAGCGGCCGGCCGGCGGGCAGCCGTTCATTGGGAAAGGTCATGACGAAGCGGCGCGAATAGAACTGGCGCGTGGTCTGCTTGAGATATTCCCGGTTGGCGGCGAAGGCGCCGTAGCGGGCGATGTCCATGCCAAAAATGTCGGCCTGCGGTTCGCCGTAAATCATCCATTCGGCCAGCGACTTGCCGACGCCGCCGCCCTGGCTGAAACCGGCCATGACGCCGCAGGCGACCCAGTAATTCTTCAGCCCCCGCACCGGCCCGACAATCGGATTGCCGTCCGGGGTGAAGGTGAAGGCACCGTTGACCCATTTGCGGATGCCGGCAGTCGCCAGGCAAGGGAAGCGCTCATGCGCCTTGGCGAGTTCGGGGCTGATGCGGTCGATGTCTTCCGGGATCAGCTCGATGCCGTAGTTCCATGGCGCGCCATCCATGTTCCAGTGCTTCGGGTTCTGCTCGTAAACGCCCAGCAGCACGCCCTTGCGCTCCTGCCGGAGATACGAAAAGCCGTCGAGATCTACGGCGATGCCGATTTCCCTGTCCAGCGCCGCGATCTCGGGAATGTCCTCAGTGATGAAATAATGGTGCTCCATCGGCGTCACCGGCAGGTCGACGCCGGCCATGCGGCCGAGCTGCTTTGCCCACAGCCCGCCGGCATTGACGACATGCTCGGCGATGATGGTGCCCTGCTCCGTGATGACATCCCAGCGACCGTCGGCGCGCGGCTCCAACTCGACGACCCGGTTGCGCAGGATGATGTCGGCGCCGCGCTTTTTTGCAGCGCCGGCATAGGCGTGCGTCGTACCGTACGGGTCGAGATGGCCTTCGTTGGAATCATGCAGACCGCCAAGCACACCGGAGAGGTCGACGATCGGGCAGATCGCCTTGATCTCGTCGGGCGTGACGAGGCGCGCGGTCTCGATGCCAACCGACTGGAACACCGCCCAAGCCGATTTCAGCCACTCCCAGCGCGCGGGATCGCTGGCGATGTTGACGCCGCCCGTCATGTGCAGGCCGATATCCCAGCCGGATTCGGCCTCGATCTCCCGGTAGAGATTGATGGTGTAGTCCTGCAGCGCCGCCACGTTGGGATCCGCGTTGAGCGCATGGAAGCCTGCCGCCGCGTGCCACGTCGAACCGGCCGTCAGTTCGGCGCGCTCGATCAGCGCCACATCGCTCCAGCCGAACCGCGTCAAATGGTAGAGCACCGAGGCTCCCACCACGCCACCCCCGATGACGACTGCGCGGTAGTGCGACTTCAAGGCTTCCCCTCCACGGTTGGTCCGAAGGCCGGACTATATACGCACTAGACATAAGTGTCCAGTACCAGCGCGCGCGGCTTTTTTTGCCGGTCTGAGACTGACGGAATGATCTTCCGCCAGGCGCACGTTTCTATCGGCACGTGAAGAAGACCGCCGGCATGCACTGCGCGCTGTCACGCAAGCATCATGTTCGCGCCGTAGACCGCGTTTCGGGGAGGCCTGCGCGGCATCATCGATGTCGCGCCTCTTTCAGTTTTTTCGTCCCGCGGCACATCCGGCACAAAGAGGATTATCCATGAAACACCTGTATCGAACCGCGTCGCTCGGCGTCGCGCTGGCCTTGTTCACCGCCTTGACGCCGGCCCTCGCCGACAGCACCGCGACCGTCGGCGGCACGAGCTTTGTCAACAAAGGGCTGGTCGGCGTCGGTCGCATCCCGGCCGCTCAGCGCGACAAGTTCGGCGAGACGTTTGGTTCGGGCTCCGGCATGTCGATCGACACATCAGGCTGGACGCATAAGGCCGCTGGCTACAAAGGTTCGCTCTGGCTGCTGCCGGATCGCGGCTACAATGTCGTCGGTACCACCGACTACCGGCCGCGCCTCAACACCATCGGCATCGAGTTTACCCCGGTGGCACCAGATGCGGCACCTGCTGCCGGCCAGCGGCAGACCGGCGTCAAGGCAACGCTCGCCGACACCATGCTTCTTACCGACGACAAGGGGGCTGATGCCACAGGCCTCGATCCGCTCAACGGCGTGCGCGCGGCAAGCGGCGACATGCCGATCCTGCCGCAAGCCGACAATGGCAAGCTGGCGCTCGACAACGAGGCGATCGTGCGGCTGCCCGACGGTTCGATGTTCATCTCCGACGAATACGGCCCGAACATCTATCGGTTTTCCGCCGACGGGCATCTGCTGTCGGCAACCCAGCCACCGGCCGCCCTCGTGCCGATGCGCCACGGCACGCCGAACTTCGCCTCGGACAATCCGGGACCCGGTGCCGCCGAGCCCGATCCGAAGGATCCCGAAACCGGCCGCCAGAACAACCAAGGCCTCGAAGGCATGGCAATGACGCCAGACGGCAAGTTCCTGATCGCCGTGCTGCAGTCGGCGCCCCGGCAGGACGGCGGCGATTCGCCCGCCACGCGCCAGAACACCCGCGCCCTGGTCTACGACGCATCCGACCTCGGCCATCTCAAGCTGGCGCATGAGTATGTCGTGCCGCTGCCGGTGTTCAAGGATGCCAAGGGCAAGACCAAGGTCGCCGCGCAGAGCGAGATCGTGGCACTGTCGGATCAGACCTTCCTGATGCTGGCGCGCGACAGCGGCAACGGCCAGGGCCTGAAGGGCGATGCCTCGCTCTATCGCCAGGTCAACGTCGTCGACCTATCCACCGCGACCGACATCGCCGACAGCGCCTTCGATGCCGCTGACAAGCCGGTCGCCCCCAAGGGCGTCGTCGACCCATCGGTGACACCGGCCAAGCTGACGCCATTCATCGACATCAACGACAGTGCCGAGCTCGGCCGCTTCGGCCTGCACAATGGCGCGCCGAACGACAAGAACAACCTGTCCGAGAAGTGGGAGGCGATGTCGGTGGTCAGCGTGCTCGATGCGAAGCTGCCCGACGACTACTTCCTGTTCGTCGCCAACGACAACGACTTCCTTGCCCAGGACGGTTTCCAGGTCGGCGCGCCCTACAAGGCGGAAGACGGCGCCAATGTCGACACCATGTTCCTGGTCTATCAGGTCACGCTGCCGGGTCTGGCCAAGAAGTAACGACCACTGCACGGACGGGCGCGCTTGGCGCGTCCGCTGGGGCAGCGGCTGATATGAACGGGGGGCAGCGGCTTTCAGCCGTGCGGCGCGTTCGCAAGGGTGCATCTCGGTCCCGCCTGCGATATCATCGTGGACTGGATCCAAATCACCATCCGCCGAGCTGCCCGCCATGGACGAAAAAATGCCCGCGCGCCGGGGCACCGGCGACCTGACCAGCGGCCCGATCCCGCGCACGCTTCTGCTGTTCGCCCTGCCGGTGCTCGGCTCCAACGTGCTGCAGTCGCTCAACGGTTCGATCAACGCCGTCTGGGTCGGCCGTTTCCTCGGCGAATCGGCGCTGACCGCCACCTCCAACGCCAACCTCGTCCTGTTCCTGATCCTCGGCACTGTGTTCGGCATCGGCATGGCGGCCACCATCCTGGTGGCCCAGTCGGTCGGTGCCCGCGACCTGCCCGAGGCGCGCCGCATCGTCGGCACCAGCGCGACGTTCTTCTTCCTCGTCTCGGTTGTCTTCGCGGTCTGCGGCTGGATCTGGGTCGACGCCATTCTCAACACGCTCGGCACACCGGCCGATGCCTTGCCGCTGGCGCGCTCCTATCTGCGCATCATCTTCGTCGCCGTGCCGATGATGAACCTTCTGTCCTTCGTCATGACCGTGCTGCGCGGTGCCGGCGATTCACGCGCGCCCTTCTTCTTCATGGCGCTGGCCGTCGTCCTCGACATCGTGCTCAACCCATTGCTCATCGCCGGCATCGGGCCGTTTCCCGAACTCGGTATCGCCGGCTCCGCCACGTCGACGCTGATCGGCCAGACGGTAAGCGTGATCGCCATCCTGATCGTGCTCTATGTGCGCAAGCATCCGCTGCGGCTGGCCGGCGCCAACCTCGCTCTGCTGCGGCCCGATCCCACCTTGCTGCGCATCGTCGTCTTCAAGGGCGTGCCGATGGGTCTGCAGATGATCGTCATCTCCGCGGCTGCATTGACAGTGATGGGCATGGTCAACTCCAACGGCTCGCAGGTCGCGGCCGCTTACGGCATCGCCGCCCAACTGTGGACCTACATCCAGATGCCGGCGCTCGCCATCGGCGCCGCGGTGTCCTCGATGGCGGCACAAAATGTCGGCGCCGGGCGCTGGGACCGGATCGGCCGCATCGCCGCCTCCGGCGTCGGCTTCAACCTGGTCCTGACCGGCGCGCTGGTTGCCGTGCTGTCGGTTTTCGACCGTTCGGTGCTGAGCCTGTTCCTGAGCAGCGACAGCGCGGCGATCGACATCGCCGTCCACATCAACAATGTCGCCTCGTGGTCGTTCATCCTGTTCGGCATAACCATCGTGCTGTTTGCCACCGTACGAGCCACGGGTGCCGTGATGCCGCCGCTGATCATCCTGGTCATTTCGGTGCTGGTCGTGCGCACCGGCTTCGCCTATTTCATGCGTGGCGTGATCGGCGAGGAAGCGCTGTGGTGGAGTTTCCCGGTGGGTTCGATCAGCTCGCTTATACTGGCCTCTGCCTACTACCGTTTCGGCCGCTGGCGCACCACGCACATGATCGAGAACAGGCCGGCCGCCGGCGAGCCGCCGGACACCGGTCTTGGCGTGCCGCGCGGACGCGCGCATCTTTCGCCTGAAACACCGAACGGCTGAAGCCAACCCGGTTCCGCTGGACAGCTCCAGGGCTCAACGCCCGTGTTGTTTCAGCTCAAAAGCCGGTGCCACCAACGCAAACGCCACGATCACGCAGGCGAACGCCAGGCTGGCGGCGATGGGACTGGCATAGGTCGAAACGATGCCGATGCCGATGACGGGCAAGGCGTTGCCGACAAAGCAGCAGATGAAGAAGCTGGACACCACTTCGGCGCGACGAGCCTTCGGCGCGATCTCGTTCACCACTTGCAGCCCGCCACGGTAACCAAGCGCCGCCGCAACGCCGCAGCAGGCTGTCGCAGCAACCATCAGTGCCATCGAGGCCAGTATCTGCGCCGCCACCACCAACGAGACGCTTGGGATCATCAATGCCAGCGCAGCCAGCATCGCTTTGTTGCTCTTCATGTGCATCAGAACGACAATGCTGATCGCGGTGACGATCGCCAGTTCGAAGAACAGCGCGCCGGCGACGGCGTGGTTGGTCACATGCAGTTGCTGCGCCAGGATGCTCGGCGCCAACGCGGCGTAGAACCCGACCAGCGCCATCGCGCCGAAGCCGGTCACCGCCGGCGCGACGAAGCGCGCACGGATTTCCTCCGGGACGGAAAGTTGCGGCCGCAAGGAAAGCCGCCGCAGGCCGCCCGGCTTCGCCATCGTTTCGCGAGTGCGCCAGACCAGGACCGTTACCACCAAAAGTGCTGCCAGATAGACGATGAAGATCAGCCGCAACGGCCATGGCTCATATTCAGCCAGAAGTCCCGAAATCAGTGCGCCGAAGCCGAGGCCGAGGAAATTGGTGCTGGTGGCGATCACACTGGCGCGCGACTTGTCCGCGCCGGGAAGAAGCTCGGCAATCCACGCAGTTCCGGTCCCCGCGCCGACGCCGANCCGACGCCGATGCCAAGCCCGCTCAGGATGCGGGCGACGTCGAGCGAGACGACGTTTCCGGCAAACAGGAAGACAAGCGCACTGACGATGGCGACAAGCATCGCCGCCAGGCTCGCGGGCCGGCGCCCGACGACATCGGACACCCCGCCGAACATCACCAATGCCGCCAGATTGCCGACGACATACACGGCGTAGATCAGCGTCAGGGTGATTTGTGAAAAGCCGAATTGCTGCTTGTACACAATATAGAGCGGCGTCAGCACCGTGCTGCCGGCAAACAGCACCGCAATCATCGCGGCGACGGTGGGGATTGCAAGAGCGTCGCCACCTGCTCCTTCGTGCGTATGCGCAAAATTGCGAATGGCCATGGCCAACCTCGTCACCAATTTCGGGGATCGAGGATTTAACGCGGTTTCATCCACGACGTTCCAGCCGACAGGGAGGCTCCTGACAGCACCGTGGACATTGCTTGAGCGGGATATCCGCCGGCTGAACAGGCTCGGATCGGGGCCAGCGGCTCCGATCCGTCATCTATCGCTCAACCGGTCGGCCTCACCTGCAGGGGAAGCCGGGCGCGATCTTGCACTTGCCGGGGCGCGGCTTGTGCGGCGGGCGATGGTGCGGAGGACGGTGCGGCCTGTGCTGCCAGTGCGGCCGATGCGGCGGGCGCACGATGATGATCGGCGGTCGAACGATTTGGGAGCGTTCGAGATAACCGGCGCTGGCCCAGCCGCTCACGCCGCCGCCGTGGATTCTACACCAGCCCGGCTGGCAGCCGGTGACATTGACCCTGAAGCCGGCGGGCAGCGTTCCCACTCTGGCGTATCCCGCTCCCGGCCCGCTACGGACGTTGAGGTTGGTCGAGGTGTGGGCGCTGTAGGCGAAGGCCGCGGCCGACGTCCCGAAGACCGCAGCCAGGATGGTCGCGACCACAAGCAGAAAACGAAATCTCATCAGTCCCCTCCATTCGAATCCCGGCCGTACATCTGCTTCGGCCAAGACTGCCCTGCAAGAGGAGCGGCCAAGCCAAGAAAAGTCAACGGTGAGCGGCCGTAATCGTCCTGACCAGCGGGACTGATGCCGGATTTTCCTTGGACATGGTTGAGGAATTTCCCGGTTGCCATTTATTGGCTCCCCAACATCCGCTAGCGTTTACTCTCTTTCGACAATTCATCGCGGGCAAAGATGGGATCCATGGGCAAAGGCAGGGTCGAGGCATTCACCGACGGCGTCGTGGCTATCATCATCACCATCATGGTGCTTGAGTTGAAAGTGCCGCATGGCGAGGATTTCTCCGTCCTGGTGCCGTTGTGGCCGATCTTCTTCTGCTACGTGCTGTCCTTCATCAATGTCGGCATCTACTGGAACAATTTGCACAACATGTTCCACGCCGTGCAGCGGGTCGACGGGCGCGTGCTGTGGGCCAACCTCAATCTGCTGTTCTGGCTGTCGCTGATGCCGGTGACCACAGCCTTCATGGGCGAGAACCACTTTGCGCCGGTGCCGGTCGCGGTCTATGGCACCGACCTCGCGCTATGCGCCATCGCCTACACCATACTCGCCGCCGCGCTGCATCGGCTTCACGGCAATGATACCGCTTTTGCCAAGGCGCTGGGTACTGACCGCAAGGGGAAGCTCTCCCTGGCTGTCTACATCGCAGCCGTCGTGCTGACCTTCGTCAGCCAGTGGATCGGCGTCGCGCTCTATGTGCTGGTCGCGATGATATGGCTCGTACCGGATACGCGCTTTGCGCGGGTGATTGAAAAGTAGCTGTCTTCACGCATTTTCAAGGCAAAGCGTTGCACGTCTTTCCCAGAGTTGCGCTACTTGCGCATCGCTTTCAGTTTTTCCGCCACCGATGCGGCAAGGTCGGCATAGCGCTCCTCCAGCCGTTCCGCGGCCTTGATGATCGAGAAATCATGGCCGAACTTTTCCAGCGCCATGCGCAGCTTCTCGACGAACTCGGCTTGTTTCTCCAGGGCGGAAAAGAGCGTCTTCACCTGCGTTTCGCTGATGTCGGGATTGGCCAGCATCTGCGGCACCTCGCGGCCCATCTGGTCGCCAATGGCGGTCTGTTCTTTCAGGATTGCAACCCAGTCCGTCAATCAGGAAATCTCCGTTTTTCCCCAGGGCTAAAGTTTGTTTTGTCCCCAGGGCAAAATCTCTTTTGCGGAGGCAAAGGGCAACATGCGCAGCCTCGACCGAACTGGTCAACCCGACAAGGCGAGCAGAGGCTTGCACCGACCGGTTCCGGCGCTAAGTTCGGCGCATCGAACAAGGAACCCATCGCCCATGATCACCGACGCCGAGATCCAGACCGCCCTGCCCGCGCTTGCCCCAGGCAATGCCGCCGTGATCACCGGCGCCGCCAGCGGCATCGGTCTGGCGGCCGCCAAGCGGCTTGCACTGATGGGCATGAAGATCGTGCTGGCCGACATTGGCGGCGCGCGGCTTGACGACGCCTCGCGCGCCGTTTCTGCGATTGCCGGCGACGATGCCGTGCTTGCCGTCGCCGCCGACGTTTCGAAGGCGGATGAGGTGGACCGCCTCGCCGAGAGGGCGTTCGGCGCCTTCGACGGCGTGTCGCTGCTGATGAACAATGCCGGCGTCGGCGACAATCCCGGAAAGCCATGGGAAAACCGCGACGCCTGGAAACGGCTGCTGGACATCAATTTCTGGGGCGTCGTGCATGGCGTGGAGGCCTTCGCGCCGCGAATGCTGGCCTCGGCCGGGCCGGGTTTGATCGTCAACACCGGCTCCAAGCAAGGCATCACCACGCCGCCCGGCAACCTTGCCTACAATGTCTCCAAGGCAGGGGTGAAAACCTTCACCGAGGGCCTGGCGCATGCGTTACGCAACGAACCCGGCGCCCATGTCGCTGCCCATCTGCTGATCCCCGGCTTCACCTTTACCGGCCTGACCGAGGGCGCGACGGAAAAACCGGCCGGCGCCTGGACCGGCGAACAGGTTGTGGATTTCATGCTGGAATCCCTGACCAGAGGCGATTTCTACATGCTGTGCCCGGACAATGAGGCGGCCCGCCCGCTGGATGAAAAGCGCATGGCCTGGGCGATCGGCGACATCATCGAAAACCGCCCAGCCCTGTCGCGCTGGCACCCGGACCACAAGGACAGTTTCGCGGCGTTCATGAAAGGCTGATTTTCAGGCCGCCTGCTTTTTCGACCCTCGCTTCCTCGCCACAACCTTCTTCGCCGCCGTGTCGGCGATCTGTTCGTCATGCCGCTTTGCCGCACGCTCGCATTTGGCGCGGATTTCCTCGACTTCGGATTCGGTCAGATGCTCGATGCCTATGAAGTGGTTGTGGCCCTTGCCGACCCGGATCAGTTCGTCGAGCTTGGCCTGGATCGCCGCGCCGTCGCGGTTCTGAGTGTTCTGGATCAGGAAGACCATCAGGAAGGTGATGATGGTCGTGCCCGTGTTGATGACGAGCTGCCAGGTGTCCGAAAAGCCGAAGAACGGACCGCTCACCGCCCAGACGATGACGATCAGGCAACAGAGGGCGAATGTCGGCGGCAGGCCGGCTATGCGGGCGACCCAGTTGGCGACCTTGGTGAAATGCTTTTCCATCTATCGAAATCCTCAACGCTGCGGCGCGATGAGAACAATCAGCGACCGTTTCAGGTTCCCGATGCAAGCAAATACCTCAGGTACAATTGCCTACACGCATAGGGAGAATAGCCTGGAAAACACGCCTTATGGGTTCAATGTCACAATGACCCTGCAGGCGAGAGTGCCTGTTCCTTCCGCTTCACAGCGGTTTAACTCCAGCCCCTTCCGCTGCGCCACCCCCGCATGGCGGAAGGGGTTTCAGTCCGGCGGGCCTTGAAGCGCGTCGCCCGACTCCGTCTCAACGCTACGCACTTGAACTGGTCAGACGGCGTCGTTTTCCCAGCGGTCGAGGAACGCTTCGATCGGCATTGCCTGCATGTCGGGAACCGCTCTGGCGAGCTTCTCGACCGGCCAGTCCCACCAGGCGAGAGCTTCGATCCGCGCCGCCATATCCGGAGCGAAGCGTGGCCGGAGTGCCTTCGCCGGCACGCCGGCGACGATCGCATAGGACGGCACGTCACGCGTCACCACGGCGTTGGCGCCGATGACGGCACCGTTGCCGATGGCGACCCCAGGCATGATCACCGCGCCGTGGCCGATCCAGACATCATGGCCGATGGTCACCGCTTTCGCCCGCCGCCGCTCGCGGAAGGCGGCATCGACGCCCAGCCAGCGAAAATACTCGTTCGGCCGGTAGCTGAGCTTGTGCTGGGTCAGCCGCTCTATGGGATGCTCCAGCGCATTGATGCGGCTGTTGGCGGCGATCGAGCAGAATTTCCCGATCGTCGTGTAGATCGCTTCACAGTGGCGTTCAAAATAAGAGAAGTCGCCGACATTCACCTCGCGCAGCACCACTCGCTCGCCGATCGAGGCATAGCGGCCGAGCTTGCACGCCTTCAGCTCCGCGGTCGGATGGATGCGTGGCTCGGGGTCTTTCGGGACGAGGTTTTCGGAACGGTCCATGCCGGCGGCTTTACCCCCAGGCGATTGGTCCCGCAAGCGGGGCCAATCGTCCGTCAGATCCTTTCCAGCAAGGATTCGCCGAGCGAATGGTCCCGCAAGCGGGACCATTCGTCCGTCCGGCCAGTTCCGGGAAGGAACTGGGCCGCCTGTTACGGCTTGCCTTTGCTCCACACCACGTTCTGGCCGTAGAGCGGCACGGTGGTGACCGACATTTTGGCCGAGCCGTTCTGCACCTGGCGCGAATGCGAGAGATAGATCAGCGTCTCATTGGGCTTGTCGTAGATGCGGTTCACCACCTGCTTCTTCCAGATCAGGCTGATGCCTTGCTTGAACACCTCCTCGCCGCCCTCGCTCATGTCGATGTCACCGATGGTGATCGGACCGGTCTGGCGGCAGGAGATCGAGGAATCGGACGGATCCTCGAACCAGTTGCCCTTGTGCAGGCGATCGATGATGCCGCGATCGAAATAGGAGACATGGCAGGTCACGCCCTCCACTTTCGGATCCTTGATCGCCTCGACGATGATGTCGTTGCCAAGCCAGTCGACGCCGACCTTGCCGACTTCCTCGGCGACAGCAGCACCGGCGCCTAGGACAACGCACGCGGCCAACGCGCCGCCGATCAGTTTTCGCCCAATCAGTCGTCGCCCAATCAGTCGTCGCAAACTAGCCTCCTGCGGTTCGAGTTGCCGGTCACAGGTGGGGCGAGCAGCCCGGCTTTGCAAGCAGATAGGTCAACACCACTGCGGTTGCGGCAACGCGGCACTTTGCCTGTGCGAGGCCGAACCGCTAAGACTGTCGCACAGGCGCGGCATTGAGCCGGCGCGGCGATTTCTGCAGACGGACTTTTGATGATGATGCGTTCTATCCTGGTCGGCATTCTCGTCCTGATGGCGGCCGGCATCGGCTGGCTGACCTTCGACTGGTACCGCGGCCACTATGGCGGCGAACCTTTCGGTGCCGCCTTCACCCTGGTCGACCAGAAAGGCACGCCGATCACCGAAGCCGCCTTCAGGGGGCAGCCCAGCGTCGTCTTCTTCGGCTTCACCCATTGCCCCGAGGTCTGCCCGACCACGCTGTTCGAACTGGCCGGCTGGCTGAAGACGCTCGGCGACGACGGCAAGAACCTGCACGCCTATTTCGTCTCGGTCGATCCCGAGCGCGACACGCCGGAAGTGATGAACGCCTATGTCAGCAATTTCTCCGACCGCATCGTCGGCATCACGGGCGCTCCGGACAAGGTCCATGCCATGGCCAAGTCGTTCGGCATCTACTGGAAGAAGGTCGACACCGGCGACGGCGACTACACAATGGACCACACCGCCTCGGTGCTGCTGCTCAACGCCAAGGGCGACTTTGCCGGCACAATCGCCTACGGCGAAAGCGCCGATACGGCCATCGCCAAGCTGAAGCGGCTGGCGGCGAAAGGCTGATTACCATTTCATGACCCAGACGCGCCTTTACTTCACCACCGGAAAGACCGAGTCCGTCAGCATTTTTGCGGCGCTTGAGGCAGCCTTCGAGGAAGAAGGGCTGCCGATCGCCGTCCTGGAGGTCGACGAGGACAAGGACATCCACGAAGTGTCGCTCTATGCCGATGGCGACGTCGATGCGGTCGAGACCCGTTTGAAGGACATCCTTGCCGGGCTTGCTTTGTCGAAGCCGATCAATCGCGAGGCCCTGCCCGACATCGACTGGGTGGCGCATTCGCTGGAAGAGCTGAAACCGGTGCGTGCCGGCCGTTTCTTCGTCCACGGCGCGCATGACCGCAGGAAACGCCACAGCGGCGAGCTCGCCATCGAGATCGAGGCCGGCCTCGCCTTCGGCACCGGCCACCACGGCACCACCGCCGGCTGCCTGGAAATGCTGGAGAAAGTGGTGCGGCGCGAGCATCCGCGCAATGCGCTCGACCTCGGCACCGGCAGCGCGGTGCTGGCGATCGCCGTCGCCAAGCTGGCGCATATTCCTGTGCTGGCCACCGACATCGATCCGGTGGCGGTGCGGGTGGCTGCCGCCAATGCGCGGCTCAACCACGTCAAGGCACTGGTGGAAACAGCAACCGCGCCTGGCTTTCACCATCCGATCTTCGGCAAGCGCGCGCCCTTCGATCTCATCGTCGCCAACATATTGGCACGGCCGCTGATGCGGCTGGCGCCGCAAATGGCTGGTCACATCGCACTTGGCGGCTCGGTCGTGCTGTCAGGCATCCTCGAGCGTCAGCGCGACGCCGTCATATCGGCCTATGTCGGCCAGAATTTTCGCCACGTGCGCACCTTGCACCGCGAAGGCTGGGTGACGATCCATCTGAAGCATTGAGGCATGCAGGCCGGCAACGACCGAGCTTGGACCAAGTTCCGCCGATTGTCAGCTAAGCGATGCTGTAGCAGGTTGCGCCCAGCCGGAAATCGATTCCGATTTCCGCGACCGTACGCTACGGTTGCGCTGACCGCAGGAGGCCCACAATGTTCCAGACCTTCGATTCCGCCGGCGACCCGGCCGTCGGTAAACCGCGTGTGGCGTTGCTGCGCCAATGGCTTGAAGCCAACGGGCTGGACGGCTTCATCGTGCCGCGTGCCGACGAGCATCAGGGCGAATATGTCGCCGACCGCTCGGCGCGGCTGAAATGGCTGACTGGCTTCAGCGGCTCGGCCGGTGTCGCCATCGTCCTGCGCGACCGCGCCTTCGTCTTTGTCGACGGGCGCTACACGCTGCAGGTGCGCAGCGAGGTCAATCTCGACGTCTTTTCGATCGAAAGCCTGGTCGACAATCCCCCGGCCGTCTGGCTGAAAGACAATCTTGGCAAGGGCGCACGGCTCGGCTTCGATCCATGGCTGCACACGATCGGCGAGGTCAAGGCGCTGCAGGCCTCGGCCGACAAATCAGGCGCCGTGCTGGTGCCGCTCGACAAGAACCCGGTCGACATCATCTGGAAGGATCAGCCCGAGGCGCCGGTGGCACCCGTCGAGCTTCACCCGATCGGCTTTGCCGGCGAGCTTGCCAAGGACAAGCTGGCGCGGCTGGCGGCGGCGATCGCCAAGGATGGTGCCACCCATGCGGTGCTGACCGACCCCTCCTCCATCGCCTGGGCCTTCAACATCCGTGGCGGCGACGTGCCGCACACGCCGCTGGCGCTCGGCTTCGCCATCCTCGCCGCCGATGGGTCGCACCAGCTTTTCATGGATAAGCGCAAGTTCTCGCGCCAGGTCGCGGCCTACCTCACCCAGCTCGCCGAGCCGCATGAGCCCGGCGAATTCGAAGCGGCGATTGCGGCACTTGCCAAGAGTGGCGCGAAAATCGCGCTCGATCCGGTGCTGGCGGCCGACAGGCTGCGCATGCTGGTCGAGGCCAATGGCGGCACCGTGATCGCCGCAGCCGACCCCGCCCGCATCCCGCGCGCCACCAAGAACCAGGCCGAAATCAACGGCTCGCGCGCCGCGCATCGGCGTGACGGTGCCGCCGTGGCGAAGCTTCTGTGCTGGCTGGAGCTGCAAAAACCCGGATCGCTCGACGAGATATCGGTGGTCACCCGGCTGGAGGAACAGCGCCGGCAGACCGGCGAAGAGACCCAGATGCCGTTGCGCGATGTCTCCTTCGACACCATTTCGGGCGCCGGCCCGAACGGTGCCATCATGCATTACCGCGTGTCGCGCGCCACCAGCCGTAAGCTGCAGGCCGGCGAGCTGTTCCTGCTCGATTCCGGTGCGCAGTATCAGGACGGCACCACCGACATCACGCGCACCGTGCCGATCGGCCAGCCGACGCAGGAGATGCGCGAACGCTTCACCCTGGTGCTGAAAGGCATGATCGGCATTTCCACCTTGCGCTTTCCCGCCGGCACGCGCGGCTCCGAGATCGATGCCGTCGCGCGCATGGCGCTGTGGAAGCACGGTTGCGACTTCGCCCACGGCACCGGCCATGGCGTCGGCTCGTATCTGGCCGTGCATGAAGGGCCGCAGCGTATCGCCCGCACCGGCACCGAAAAGCTGCTCGAAGGCATGATGCTGTCCAACGAGCCGGGCTACTACAAGGAAGGCGCCTACGGCATCCGCATCGAGAACCTGATCCTGGTGACGCCGGCGCAAGAGATCGAGGGCGGCGATATCGCCATGCACGGCTTCGAGACGCTGACGCTGGCGCCGATCGACACAAGACTGGTGCAGTCGGACCTCCTGACGCGCGACGAGTTGCACTGGCTGGACACGTACCATGCGCGCGTGCTGACCGAGATCGGCCCGATGCTCGACGGCGAAACGCTGGCCTGGCTGGAGAAGGCGACAGCGCCGCTGCCGCACGACGCGAAGATTTGAGGTGAGCTTCTTTCTCCCGTTTACGGCAGGACTATCGCGTATGGATTCTTGAGATGGCTGCCCGGCACGGACCCCCACCCCTAACCCCTCCCCACAAGGGGGAGGGAGACTTCCGTTGGCGCTGACCCAGGAGAATCGCCTGTCTTTTCGGCGCCAAGAAGAATTAAAGGCACGCGGCAGCGTTCCCTCCCCCTTGTGGGGAGGGTTAGGGTGGGGGTTCTTCTTCGCAAGAATCCATACGTGACAGCCCGGCCGTTTACGGGGAGAAGTGCCCGGCAGGGCAATAAAGGCGGCGCTAACGTCCAAACCGATTCGCCCTTAGAATTTTACCCCACGAACTGCCGGGCAACGATCAACATCGCCGCACCCGCCAGAAACATCGCCATCAACCCACCGCGCAGCGAGACGACCGCGGTGACCACCAGTGCGGCCCATTCCGCCGGCCCGGCATTCAACAGTTCCGGCGCCACCAGCGTCGTCAGCACCGCCGCCGGCACGGCGTTGAGACCGGCCTCGACCCGCGGATGGATGGTGTCGAAGCGGGAGATGACCAGATGCCCGCCGATTCGCGTCAGATAGGTCGCGATTGCGCCGGCGATGATGATCCAGAAGGTCGTGCTCATGGCCGTGCCTTTACGCCGCTGTGATGGGGAGGCAGGATGACCGCCAGCAGCACACCGGCAACAGCGCCAATCGAGACATGCCAAGGCGACCCCACGGTCTTATAGGCGATGATCGAGGCGGCGGCGCTGGCGATGACCACCGGCAGCCACAGCGGCCGCTTGCGAAAGCCCAGCACGAGACCGAGGAAATAGATCGGCAGCAGGAAATCGATGCCGAGCGCATGCGTGTCGGGGATCAGCTTGCCGAACAGTGCGCCAAGCGCGCTTTCGACGATCCAGAACAGATAGACCGGCAAGCCAAGCCCCAGATACCAGGCAAAGCCGACCGTCTGGCCCGATTGCGCCCGCGCTTCGGCTACCGCGAATTGCGGATCGGTGAGGATGAAATAACCAAGTGCCTGCTGGATGACAGGCCAGTGCGCGATGCGCCGGCCGATGCCTGCGGAATAGAGCACGTGGCGGAAATTGACGGCGAAGATCGACAGCACGATCAGCCATGGCGCGACATGCTGNGATGCGCCGGCCGATGCCTGCGGAATAGAGCACGTGGCGGAAATTGACGGCGAAGATCGACAGCACGATCAGCCACGGCGCCACATGCTGGCCGAACAGCTGGATGCCGACCATCTGGCTGGCGCCGCCATAGACCAGCGCGCTCATCAGGAAGGCTTCCAGGACCGAAAAACCATTGTCGACGGCGAGCGCACCGAACAGCACCGCAAACGGCGCCGACGCCACCACGACAGGCATCGACAGCCGCACGCCCTGCCAGAAATCGCTTCTTTCGCTGCTCTCCGAAATTGCGTCCGTCGCCATCAACCACTCCTGATGCATGTCGCCCAAAAGTGCGTAGCGGGGATAACGACATGCACAACAACAAGGGAAGCGCGGTATGTAGGTGGCGCGGCTTGCCGTGTCACACGAATTCGCTTGAGCCAAACGATCAGCCGAAATGATCGCCGGATCGGCGAAACCAGAGCAATTCCAGGAAAAGTGTGAAACGGTGAACTGCTCTGGGCGCTTACTCCTTCAGGATTTTGCCCTCGATCGCCCTGCCCCAGTCGAGCAGCGGCTTGGCGCGCAAGGTGAAATCGACGAGTTCGTCGACCAGATCAGCCGTATGGATTCCCGCCGGATCGATGACATGCTGGACATAGAAATGCCGGTGGCGGGTGGCGGCGACCAGATCGGGATCGCTGATTTCCTCGAAGCCGCGTGGCGTACGCTTCATACGGCCTTCGGTCTCGAGTTCAAGCCGGTTCTTCTTCAACGCCGCCACGAGGCCGCGAAAATTGTCCGGCTTCGTCGCAATAGCCTTGCGCATCGCCAGCAGCAGCGCCGGCTCCGGCTGCCACCAGGCAATGTCGGCAAAGCAGCGTTCAAGCCCGATATGGACGTAGAACACGCCCTGCTCCATCTTGGTGCCGTCGGGCGACAGGATGGCCGACAAATGCCTGTTGTAGGGCCGCTTGTCTTTGGCGAAGCGCACGTCGCGATTGATCCGGAACAGCGACTTCTTGCGGTCGCCGCGCAGGCCGAGACCTGCCTCCGCGAAGCGCTCGGTCAGCGTCTCGACGAGATCACCGAATGGATCGCGCAAATCCTTTTCGAAGAGGTCGCGATTCTCCAGGAACCACTCGCGGCTCTGGTGGAAATCCAGCGCCTTGAGGAATGGAATGGCTTTGGGGCCGAAGCCGCTGAACGGTCCGGTCATGCCTTGCCGATCCGCACCAGCCAGGCATCCTCGTCGATCACCTCGATGCCGAGTTCGCTGGCGAGTTTAAGCTTGGAACCGGCACCCGGCCCGGCGACCACCAGATCCGTCTTCGCCGAAACCGAGCCCGCGACCTTGGCACCCAGGCGCTCCGCCATCGCCTTGGCTTCAGAGCGTGTCATCTTCTCCAGCGAGCCCGTGAACACGACCGTCTTGCCGGCGACCTCGCTGTCGGCCGAGACGTTGACGATATACGGCTTCGGCTTGACTTGGCGGAGCAACGCGTCAAGCACGTCGTCATTGCGCTCATTGCCGAAGAAGTCGCGCAAAGCATCGATCACGGTATCGCCGATGCCGTTGACCGAGGGGAAAACCGTATGTGGATCCTCCGCTGCCGCTGTCTCCTTGCCGACGCGGATCAGCTCCTCGATGGTCGAGAAGGTGCGGGCAAGCACGGCGGCCGTCGTTTCACCGATATGGCGGATGCCGAGCGCGAAGATGAAGCGGTCCAGCTCCGGCTCGCGGCGCGAATCGATGGCGGCGAACAGCTTGTCGAGGCCCTCGTAGTTGCGATCCTCGACGCTGCGCACATTCTTGCGTGCCTTGCCCGATGCGGCCTCGCGCTGCCTTGCCTGCTCCTCACGGCGCTCGGCCAGCGCCCTGGTGACAGCCGGACGGCGGTCCCTGAGCGTGAAGATATCGGCGGCGGTCTTGATCAATCCCGCATTGAAGAACGTGTCTATGTTCTCCGCGCCGAGGCCTTCGATGTCCAGGGCGCCGCGTGACACGAAGTGGCGCAATCCCTCCACCGCCTGCGCCGGGCAGATCAGTTCGCCGGTGCAGCGCCGGCGGGAATCTTCCTTGCCGGTCTTTTCGTTGATCTCGCGCGTCGCCGGCGAGCCGCAGATCGGGCAAGTGTGAGGGAACTCGTAAGGCACCGCATCAGCAGGCCGCTTGTCGATGACGACGCTGACGATCTGCGGAATGACATCGCCTGCCCGCTGGATCACGACCGTATCGCCCATGCGCACATCGATGCCATCTCGGATCGGCTCGCCGGTCGAGTCCAGGCCCTTGATGTAGTCTTCATTGTGCAGCGTGACGTTCTCGACCACGACGCCGCCGACAGTGACCGGCGCCAGCCGCGCAACCGGCGCCAGCGTACCGGTACGGCCGACCTGGATGTCGATCTTCTGCACGGTCGTCATCGCCTGTTCGGCCAGAAATTTATGCGCGATCGCCCAGCGCGGTTCGCCGGTGACGAAGCCCCAACGGCGCTGCAACTCCAGCTGGTCGACCTTGTAGACGACGCCGTCGATATCGTAGCCGAGCGCCGAGCGCTGCTCCTCGATCCGATGATAATGCGCGATCAACTCCTCGGCCGATTTCGCCCGCACCATCAGCGGACTGATCTTGAACCCCCACTCGGCGAATTTCTGCACCGAATCATATTGGGTCGAAGCGGGATCCGCCGTCGTGTAACCCCAGGCATAGGCGAAGAATTTGAGGTTGCGGCTGGCGGTGACGGACGGATCCTTCTGGCGCAGCGACCCGGCTGCCGTGTTGCGCGGATTGACGTAGTCCTGGCCGCCGGCCGCCGCCGAGCGCTGCTTCAGCGCCTCGAATTCCGCATATGTCATGTAGACCTCACCGCGGATCTCGATGATTTTGGGCCAGCCCGAGCCTTTCAGCTTCGCTGGAATATCGGCAATCGTCTTCAAATTGGCGGTGATGTCTTCGCCGACGGCGCCGTTGCCACGCGTCGCGCCCTGCACGAACACACCGTTTTCGTAACGCAGCGAAGCCGACAGCCCGTCGATCTTCGGTTCCGCGGTGAAGGCGATGTCGAGCTCCTTGTCGCGATCGAAGAACCGCCGCCCGCGTTCGATGAAATCCGTGACGTCATCGTCGGTATAGGCCTTGGCAAGGCTGAGCATCGGCACGGCGTGGCGCACCTTGGTAAAGCCTTCCGCGGGTGCTGCACCAACCCTCAGCGATGGCGAGTCCTCGCGAACCAGCGCTGGAAAGCGCTCCTCGATGGCAAGGTTGCGCCGTGCCAGCGCATCATATTCCGCATCGGTGATAACTGGCGCGTCTTCGGTATGGTAGCGCCGATCGTGCTCGGCGATCTCTTCCGCGAGGCGCTTCAGCTCAGCTTCGGCCTCGCTTTCGGTCAGGGCATCGACTGGTTTTTCGGACATGGTTTTGCACCTGGCTGCTGTTGGCCCCGGGACAATAGATCAGGATTCGGATGGAAGGGAGCTGAATTCTGACAAAACCACGCCGAAACAGCAGGATGGAGCCATATGCTGACTCTGTTCGTGCGTCGAATTTCACCAGTTTAGAGGCACCCCCGATCGGGAAGCAGCGCCATCAGGAAACGGCGGTATTCTCACGCAGTAATCGCTCGGCGGCGGCGCGCGCCTCGTCGGTGATGGTGGCGCCAGCCAGCATGCGCGCGATTTCTTCCTGCCGGGCCGGCCGATCCATTTCGGCAATGCCTGTGGCGACACGGTCGGTGGTGCCTGATTTGGAGATCAGGAAATGCGTCGCCGCGCGCGCCGCCACCTGTGGTGCGTGCGTCACCGACAGCACCTGCACGCGCTTCGACAGCCGCGCCAACCGCTGGCCGATAGCGTCGGCGACAGCGCCGCCCACACCGGTGTCGATTTCGTCGAACACCAGCGTCGGTGCGGAGCCGCGGTCAGCCAGCGCCACCTTCAGCGCCAGAAGGAAGCGCGAAAGCTCCCCGCCGGAGGCCACTTTCATCATCGGCCCGGGCCGCGTCCCTGGATTGGTCCGCACCCAGAATTCGATCTGATCGATCCCCTCTTCCATGCGGCTTTCGACCTCGCTCTTCATTTCCACGATAAAGGCGGCGCGTTCGAGCTTCAGAGCCGGCAATTCCGCCATCACCGCCTTGGTCAGGCCGACCGCCGCCGCATGGCGAAGCGAGGACAGCTGCGCGGCGGCAATGTCATAGGTCTCGCGCGCGGCGGTGGCCTGCTTTTCCAACCCGTGCAGGCGCTCCTCGCCGGCATCGAGATCGGCGAGATCGGCCGACATCGTGTCGCGCAGCTGCGCCAAATCGTCGACGGCGACACTGTGCTTGCGCGAGGCCGCGCGCAGCGAAAACAGCCGCTCCTCCGCCTTCTCCAGCCGCTGCGGATCATATTCGGTGGCGCGCAGCGCGACCTCGACACCCGATTGCGCCGCGTCGAGCGACAGCATCGCCTCATCGAGCGATTTGACGACATCGTCGAGCAGGCCGGGCGCCTCCGTCACCTTGCGCTGCAGCCGCCGCAACAGGCTGGCCAGTTGCGGCAGGGGCGAAGATGGACCCGACAGCACATCCTGCGCGTCATGGATTTCGGAAGCGATCTTTTCGGCCCGCATCATAGACGCGCGCAGTTCGGCAAGGTCGGTCTCCTCGCCCGGCTGCGGATCGAGCTTGGTCAATTCCGCCACCGCCGCGCGCAGATAGTCGGCCTCGCGCGCGGCCGCCGCCACCTTGGTGCGGTGGCGCGACAGCTCCTGCTCGCAGGCGCGCCAGTGCCGCCATGCCTCGCCGGTCGAGCGGACGGCGCCGAGATGGCCACCGAAAGCATCGAGCACCTCGCGGTGCGCTCCGGGATCGACCAGCGCGCGCTCGTCATGCTGGCCGTGGATCTCGACCAGCGCGCGCCCGACATCGCGCATCAGGGTGACGCTTGAAGGCTGATCGTTGACGAAGACGCGGGTGCGGCCGTCCGTCGTCTGCAGGCGGCGCAGGATGATGTCGCCGTCATCCTCGATCGCATTGTCGGCAAGCAGCGTACGCGCCGGATGGTTACGCGGCACGTCGAAGACGGCGATGACCTGCCCCTGCGCCGCGCCATGGCGCACAAGCGACGCGTCCCCGCGCGCTCCGAGCGCCAGCGACAAGGCATCGAGCAGGATGGATTTTCCGGCACCGGTTTCGCCGGTCAGCACCGAAAGACCCGGCTGGAAGTCGATATCCAGCTTCTCGATCAGGACGATATCGCGGATCGACAGTCTGGAAAGCATCAGAACCCAAATCTAGAACGGCACGCGACCGTTTGGAGTCGCAGCGCCGCACTATCTTTTTGTTTGAGCACCGGATCAATCCGAAAAAGCGCACGCTTCGATCCGAGTGCTCCAGGCAGGTTCCGCAAAAGTGTCGCGCGGTTTTGCGGCTAGAACCCGCGACAAGCAACAAAACCAGGCAGACGGCGTGTTGGTGAAGCCTGCACTTGGGATCAGGCGCCGGTGATCATCTTTCCGGCCTTGGATATCCACGACCCGGCATTTTCGCGCGGTGCAAGCCCATTGCTCTGCAAGAGCTTGTAGGAATCCTTGTACCATGAACTGTCAGGGTAATTGGTGCCGAGCACGGCGGCGGCGGTTTGTGCCTCCGAGGTCAGACCCATCGCGTAATAGCTTTCGGTCAGGCGGGCGAGCGCCTCCTCGACATGGCGGGTGTTGGAATAGTTCTCGACCACGGTGCGGAAGCGCTTCACGGCAGCGATGTATTCACGCCGCTCGAGATAGTAGCGGCCGATCTGCATTTCCTTGCCGGCCAACTGGTCGTTGGCGAAGCGGATCTTTTCCTTGGCGTCGTCGACATATTCCGATGTCGGCCAGCGCGTGACCAGATCCTGCATCGTCTGGACGGTCTGACGCGCTTCCTTCTGGTCCTGCGTCACGTCCTTGATCTGACGGTAGTAGCTCAAGCCGATGATGTACTGCGCATAGGCGGCGTCATCGGTCGACGGGTAAAGCGTGAGATAGCGCTTGGCCGAGCCGATCGCCTCATCGTAATTGCCCTGGCGATAGTCGGCGAAAGCGCCCATCACCATCGATTTGCGGGCCCATTCCGAATAGGGATGCTGGCGGTCGACGGCGTCGAACTTCTTGCTCGCCTCCTGCAGGCGCCCGGCATTGAGATTGGCAAGGCCCTGATTGTAGAGAACATCGGCCGGCTCGGTCTGGTCGACATAGGTCGACAGGTCGATATCTTTCTCCGACGACATGCAGGCCGACAGAAAGAGCGATGGAACAACTACTGAAAGCGCCAGGAAAACAGCCCTCTGCGGTGCTTTCAATTGACCAACTCGCTTGAAGAACATGATTGGATCTCGCCCTTTCGGCGCTATTTCAATGCCAGTTGCATGCCATTGTTTCAAAACTGGTCCCCACTTTTGAACGACATGCATTAATCGACGGCAGCAGCCATAAACCATAACCGCCTTGCCCGACAACGCTATCTCCGGCCAATCGCACATTTTTGTGGCGGCCGGACGCAGCTTGGACGTCAATGCAATTTCACTGGCGAGTGGTGCATTCCTGCCACACGCGATACCGCCCATGGAACCCGAAAAACCCCGGGAAATCAGATCATCCAGGGCGCGTAGAGTGGCGCATTGACGGCGTTCATCTCGGCGCTGCGGCCACGCTCGCGGCGTGTCGTCTCGACGATTTCGAATGCCGTGCGGTCCGAGAGCAGACGGCGCAGGGCCGCGGCATTCATCCTGTGACCGCCGCGATAGGAGCGGAAGCAGCCGATGAAGCGGGCACCGGCCAGCGCCAGGTCGCCCATGGCGTCCAGCGTTTTATGGCGCACGAATTCGTTGGGATAGCGCAGGCCGCCCATATTGATGACGCGGTTGTCGTCGCCGATGACCAGCGAGTTCTCCAGCGAGGAGCCGAGCGCATAGCCTGCAGCCCACAGCCGCTCGACATCCTTCATGAAGCCGAAGGTGCGGGCGCGCGCGATGTCGCGACGGAAAATATCGGCATTGAGGTCGGAGGCGAACAGCTGACGACCGATCGCCGGACTTTCGAAGTCGATCTCGATCTCGAAACGGGTCCCGTCATAGGGGCGAAACTCCGCCCACGAGGCGCCGTTCTCGATGCGGACGGGCTTGATGACCCTGATATAGCGCCGCTTGACCGAGAGCGTCTCGATACCCGCCTGGTCGATGGCTTCGACGAACGCCATGGCGCTGCCATCGAAGATAGGAACCTCGGAACCATCGATCTCGACAGCGACATTATCGATGCCGAGCCCAAACAGCGCCGCCATGATGTGCTCGACCGTGGCGATATGCTCGCCGGCGGGATCACCAAGCATGGTGCACAGGTCGGTAGCGCCGACTTCCGAAACCAGGGCACGAAACTCGCGGCCCTGCTCCGCACCGTTGAAAAGCTGGAAAACGATGCCGGTGTCGGCATCCGCGGGCACGAAGCTGATGGACACTTCCTTGCCGCTGTGGACGCCGGTGCCGGTAAGCGACGCGCGCGTCTTCAATGTCGTCTGATAGTCGTGCAAGACAATCCCCATAAGCCCGTAATGCCTAGGTCCGCTTCTCCAGCCCGAGGGCGCGGCTCTTGTGTGAATCGGCTGGCAGGGCGACTTCCCCCGAAATCCCGGCAAACCGATGATGGTAGGCAGCGAAGATAATGTCCCGTCAGGGAGACTCCAAATCACGGTTTCTTACTCTGTGTAACCGCGAAATGGAATGAGTACGAATTGGTAAGTCGTTGAAATCCCATCATTTAAAACGTTAACAGGCAAGCGATTCCTCGCTTGCCTGTTAACAAATGTTACAGTCCGTTTACCAATCAGTTGGCCTGGCGGCGCAGGAACGCCGGAATCTCCAGCTGATCTTCTTCCTGAGTCGTCCTCACCTGCGGCGTCAGGCGGCCCTGATCATCGAGCTGGCCACGGCGCGGCGCATACAGCTGCGCATCCTGGCTGGCGAGACGGCGTACTTCGGGCGCTGCCTGGCGCAGCTTGGGCTCGCGCGGCTGCGCCGGCTGCAGCCTTGCGGGTTCCTCCTCGCGGCGGGTCAGGCCATTGGTCAGGCGCTTCAGCAGGCCCATCGGTCCGCTGTTGTTCTCGTGATCGACCGGGCGGCTCTTGGCATCCACCTCGGCCTTGACGACCGGCGGAAAGTCCTCGACGCGCGGCATACGCTGCGGCGCCATCGCAACCGGCTGCGGGGCTTCGCGCAGCATCTCGCGCGGCTGCGGGGCCGGCTGCATCTGCTGGACCACCGGCTGCGGCATCGGCTGGGCGGGCGGTGCCTGGAAGATCTTGCTCTGCGGGCGGAAATCTTCAGCGTGGGCGACCGGGGCCGGGCGCGCCTGCGCCATGGCCGCGGCATTAGCTTCGGCCAGATGGATGGCTTCCGCGACCGGGTCGACAGCGCGTGGCTCGTATGCCGCCTGCTGGACAGGCGCCGGACGAACCTCCGCGATCTGAGCCGCCGGGCGGTTGGCCGGCTTCGGAGGCGCCGTGCGGATCGAGATCGGCGCGGCGGCGATTTCAGCCGCCGACTTGTCGATGCCGGTGGCAACTACCGAGACGCGAATGACGCCTTCGAGTTCCTCGTCGAAGGTGGCGCCCAGGATGATGTTGGCGTCCTGGTCGACTTCCTCGCGGATACGGGTCGCGGCTTCGTCGACTTCGAACAGCGTCAGGTCGCGGCCGCCGGTGATCGAGATCAGCAGGCCCTTGGCCCCCTTCATCGAGGTCTCGTCGAGCAGCGGGTTGGCGATCGCCGCTTCGGCGGCGGCCATCGCGCGGCCCTCGCCGGAAGCCTCGCCGGTGCCCATCATCGCTTTGCCCATCTCGCGCATGACGGAACGGACGTCGGCGAAGTCGAGATTGATCAGGCCTTCCTTGACCATCAGGTCGGTGATGCAGGCGACACCGGAATAGAGCACCTGGTCGGCCATGGCGAAGGCATCGGCGAAGGTGGTCTTGTCATTGGCCAGCCGGAACAGGTTCTGGTTGGGGATGACGATCAGCGTATCGACGCATTTCTGCAATTCCTCGATGCCGAAATCCGCGGTCTTCATGCGGCGCTGGCCTTCGAAGTGGAACGGCTTGGTGACGACGCCGACGGTGAGGATGCCCTTTTCGCGCGCCGCGCGGGCAACGACGGGAGCAGCACCGGTGCCGGTGCCGCCGCCCATGCCGGCGGTGACGAAGCACATATGGGTGTTGGTCAGGTGATCGAGGATTTCATCGATGCACTCTTCCGCCGCCGCACGGCCGACTTCCGGCTGCGAGCCGGCGCCAAGGCCTTCGGTGACATGCGCGCCGAGCTGGATCAGGCGGCCCGCCTTCGACATGGTCAGCGCCTGCGCGTCGGTGTTGGCCACCACGAACTCGACACCGCGCAAACCGGCGGTGATCATGTTGTTGACGGCATTGCCGCCGCCGCCGCCGACACCGAACACGGTGATGCGCGGCTTAAGCTCGGTGATGTCCGGCTTCTGCAGATTGATGGTCATTGTCTCCGTCCTTTGCCTTTCACGCCGCTTCGCCGCCGCGGCCGCCTATGGGGCTGTCCCCGTCAATTTTAGAAACTGTCTCTCAACCACTGACTCATGCGATGCAGTTTTCCGCCCGTTCCGGTCATTTTGAGACCGGAAATTCCTTTCGCAGGATGGCTCTCGAAGCTCGCCATCTGCGGATAGATCAGAAGCCCCACCGCGGCCGAGAAGGCCGGCCCCTTCGCCGCTTCCGGCAGGCCGGCCACGCCGAGCGGGCGGCCGATGCGCACATTGCGTCCCAGGATGCGGCGCGCCGCCTCCGGCAGGCCGGCAAGCTGGCTGGCGCCGCCGGTGAGCACCACACGCTTGCCCACCGCATTGCCGTAGCCGGACCTGTTGAGCCGGTCGCGCAGCAGTTCGAGCGTCTCGTCGATACGGGCACGCACGATGCGCGTCATCACCGAGCGCGGGATCTGCAAGGGCACGTCGCCATCGTCGCCGATCGGCTGGATCGAGACCAGGTCGCGGTCGTCTGCGCTGCCCGGCAGCGCCGAGCCATGCATCACCTTCAGCCGTTCCGCGGCATCGAGCGAGGTCGACAGCCCCTTGGCCATGTCCAGCGTGACGTGGTTGCCGCCGATGGCGATGGCGTCGCCATGGACGAACTTGCCTTCCGAAAACACCGAAATCGTTGTCGTGCCGCCGCCCATGTCGATGCAGGCCGCACCCATTTCCAGCTCGTCGTCGACCAGGGCCGCCAAACCGCTGGCATAGGGCGTCGCCACCATGCGCTCGACCGACAGATGCGAACGGTTGATGGAAAGCTCCAGATTGCGCATCGGCGCGGCGTCGCCGGTCAGCACATGCATGTCGACGCCGAGTGCGTCACCGACCATGCCGCGCGGATCGCGCACGCCGCGTTCGGCATCCAGCGAGAAGCCGACGGGAAGCGAATGGATCACCTCGCGCTCGGCCTTCAGCGCCTGCTTGGCGCCAGCACCGAGAACGCGCTTGATGTCGGCCTCGTCGGCCTCATGGCCGCCAAGATTGATGGTGGCGGAGAAGGCTTCGCTCTTGAGCCGGCCGGCCGTCATGTTGACGATGAGCGAATCGACCGTCAGCCCGGCCATGCGCTCGGCCGCGTCGACGGAAAGGCGGATGGCGTGCTCGGCGCGGTCGAGATCGACGATGACACCCGACTTCACGCCTTGCGACTTCTGGTGACCGATGCCGATCACCTGGATCCGGTGCGAGCGGCCGCGCAGCAGCTTGCCGTCATCGCACGGCTTCAGCTTGGCCACCATGCAGCAGACCTTGCTCGAACCGACATCCAGCACCGTCAGGGTGCCGGACCGGCGCGACGCGGCATCGCCAGGACCGCCAAGCCAGTTCATATCTTCGTCTCCGGCTTGCGCTTCAGGCTCTTGGGTTTCTCGTTGAGGGCGGCTTCGCGCTGCGTCGCCGCTTCCGCCGTCAACTGCACGACCAGCCGGTCCGTCAGGCGCATGTCGACGGCGGCGATGTCACGCGACAGCAAGCCGCTGTCATGATCCATCTTCACGAGTTCGGCGAGCGCCTGATCCTCGTCGTCCTCGGGAAGCTTGACGGTGATGCCATTGTCCAGCTTCAGGTCCCAGCGCCGCTCGCCGACGCGGATATAACCTTTGATCCGGCTCGCGAGCTCGGGATATTTTTCGACCTTGGCCAGGAAATCGGGCGCGCTCGCCGGCGCGCCGGTGCCGATCAGCAGCGGCAGAAGCACCTGCTTGCCGCCCGAGAACGGCGCGATCATGGCACCATTCCTCTCGATGACCGAAAGCTCGTCGCCCTGCTGCCAGAGCGCGAAAGCCTCGCGCTCCTCGACACGTACTTCCAGCGTATGCGGGTAGACCTTGCGCACCGCCGCAACCTCGATCCACGGCAGGCCGGAGATCCGTTCGCGCGCTGCCTCGGCATTAAAGCCGATCAGCGACGTCCAGCCATCAAGTTCAAGCCTGTCGAGTATATCGATTTCCGAGGTCTGGCGATTGCCGACCACCTTGACCTGATCGACGGCAAAGCCGGTACGGGCGGTGATGCTCTGCACGATACCGTCGACGTGACCACCGAGATAGGCGCCATAGGCACTGCTCGAGAAAATCAGCACGGCCGACATCATGGCCGCGGAAAAGCGCGGCGCCTGGAATTCCCCAACGCCCAGGCGCGCCAGAATGCGCACCGGGCGGCGAAGCATGCGCGGCAGTACGAAATGGTCCAACGACAATGACAGGCCGAACAGCGCCGGCCCGGCCGCGCCCCTCTCCCTACCTTGTCCCCATTTCAACGCAGACACGAAGCGTCCTCCACCATCCAACTCAACAAATCGCCAAACGAGTGCCCGGCATGGGCGGCGATTTCAGGCACCAAAGACGTCGGCGTCATACCCGGCTGGGTGTTGACCTCGAGCCAGACAATCTCGCCGTTTTCGGAATGACGATCGTCATAACGGAAGTCCGAACGGGAAACGCCTCGACAGCCGATCGCTTGGTGAGCCTTGAGCGCCAGTGTTTGTATTTTTTGGTAAATATTCGGTGAAACTTTTGCGGGGCATTCGTGCTTTGATCCCCCGGCGACATATTTTGAATCATAGTCGTAGAAGGAATGGCCGGTCGGGATGATCTCGCAGACCCCCAGCGCCACATCGCCCATCACCGCGCAGGTCAGCTCCCTGCCGTGGATGTAGCGCTCGACCATGACGGTATCGCCATATTTCCACTCCGACGAGCCAAGAACCTGCGGCGGATGCGACTGGCCCTCATGCACGATGACGACACCGAAGCTCGAACCCTCATTGACCGGCTTGACCACATAGGGCGGCTTCATCGGATGCTTGTTCTGGATGGCAAAGCGGCTGGCGACCTTCGATTCGGCGACCACGATGCCGACCGACTTGGCAACCCGCTTGGCCTGCTCCTTGTTCATGGCCAGAGCCGAGGCGAGCACGCCAGAATGGGTGTAGGGAATGCCGAGATATTCAAGGATGCCCTGAATGGTGCCGTCCTCGCCAAAAGGGCCGTGCAGCGCATTGAAGGCGACATCCGGCTTGAGCTCGGCAAGCACGGAGCCGACATCGCGCCCGACATCGACACGGGTGACCTGGTAGCCTTCCTTCTCGAGCTCATCGGCACAAGCCCTTCCCGACGAAAGAGACACGGGCCGCTCGGACGAAAAACCACCCAGCAGGACGGCCACATGCTTGTTTTTCATTCCCCGGCATCCCCTCTCTCACGGCGGACCAAAACCAGATTTTCCGCAACATTGAGTCAGAGTCTCCCGGCAGGTTGCCCCCCAGACGGAAAACGCTGAAAACGCGTCGAACGACTCAAATCAGGAAACGCTTTCGAGCAGAGAATCAGAGAGTTGATTCACTGGCAAGTGCTTACGATTCCGAGAGATTCACTTTCTGAGAAAATGGATGCGAAAAGCGTGTCGTTGAGTCTTTGCGGCAACGGTCGCGGACCGTTTCGGCCTCGTTGAAGTTCATGCATCATATGAACTTCAACGCGCGCCAAAGTGCACCTTAAAGGAGCTGCCCGAGAAACTCCTGCACGGCATGCCCCGGCCGGAAATTGCCGATTCGCTTGATTTCCCATTGCAACCGGATACCGGAATTCTCCAGCACCCGCGTGCGCACCGTCTCGCCGAGATATTCAAGGTCGTAGCCGGTCGCGGTTCCCGTGTTGATCATGAAGTTGCAATGCATCGGCGACATCTGGGCCCCGCCGATCATCAGGCCGCGGCAGCCCGCTCTGTCGATCTCCTTCCAGGCCGACGTGCCTTCCGGATTCTTGAAGGTCGAGCCACCGGTCTTCTCGCGGATCGGCTGCACGGTCTCGCGATGGTTCTGCACGGCCTCCATCGCCGCCTTGATCGCCGTTTTCTCCTCGGCAAAGCCTTCGAACACGGCCGAGGTGAAGATCAGCCCGGAGGGCGCCGCTGAATGGCGATAGGCGTATCCCATATCGGCATTGCTCAGCGTCTGCACATTGCCCTTGCGGTCGAGCGCCCGCACTTCGACGACGCGCTCGCGCGTCTCGACACCATTGGCGCCGGCATTCATCCGCAGCGCACCGCCGATTGCACCCGGAATGCCGTGGTAGAAATGAAAGCCGCCAATGCCGGCCTCGAGCGCCACCGCTGCGACACGCTTGTCGGGGGTCGCAGCTCCCGCCTTGATCCTGATCGGCGAAATCACCTCGGCCTCGCCGAAGCCCTTGGCCGAAAGGCGGATGACAAAGCCCTCGATGCCGCCGTCGCGGACCAAAAGGTTCGAGCCGACGCCAACGACGGTAAGAGGTATTTCTTCAGGAACGGCTTTGAGGAACACCGCAAGATCCTCCTCATCAGCCGGCTGGAACAACGCTTCAGCCAGGCCCCCGGCACGGAACCAGGTGATCTTGTCCATCTCGGCGTTCGGCGTGAGGCGGCCGCGCAGGCCGGCAAGCCGGTCGCCAAGTCTGTCGATCAGGGCCTGGCCGTGCATCATGAGACGGTCCCGCCAAGCTCCTTGGGCAACGCATAGGCCCATTGGGTGATGTTGCCGGCGCCCAGGAAGACGACGAAGTCACCCGGCTTGGCCAGATCACGGATGACGGGCGCGATCGCCGCCGGACCCTCGATGTAGCGCGCGTCGCGATGGCCGCCGGCGCGGATGCGCGACACCAGCGCGTCCGAGCTGACGCCGTCGATCGGCTCTTCGCCGGCCGCGTAGACCGGCGCCACCATCACTGTGTCGGCGTCGTTGAAGCAAGTGGAAAACTCGTTGAACAGATCATGCAGCCGGGTGAAGCGATGCGGCTGGGCAATGGCGATGACGCGACCCTGGGTGGCGCTGCGCGCCGCCTTCAGCACCGCCGAGATCTCGACCGGATGGTGGCCGTAATCATCGAATATTTCGACGCCGTCCCACGAACCGGTATGGGTGAAGCGGCGCTTGACGCCGGCGAAGGACGACAGGCCCTTCTTGATCGCCTCGGCCGACAGGCCGAGCTCATGCGCGACCGCGATCGCTGCCGTCGCGTTGGAGACGTTGTGGCGGCCGGGCATCGGCAGGCGCAGGCCTGCTATGACAGTCTGGCCGCCTGTCTTGCGGTCGCGGATCACCACGTCGAATTCCGAAATGGCACCTGCCATGCGGTGATTGGTAAAGCGCACGTCGGCCTGCGCATTCTCGCCATAGGTGATGACCCGGCGGTCCTCGATGCGGCTGACCAGCGCCTGCACCTCGGGATGGTCGGTGCACATCACGCCAAAACCGTAGAACGGCACGTTCTCGACAAACTGGCGGAACGCCTCCCGCACCTTGTCGAAGCTGCCATAGTGATCGAGATGCTCGGGATCGATGTTGGTGACGACCGCGATCTCGGCCGGCAGTTTCAGGAAAGTGCCGTCGCTTTCGTCGGCCTCGACCACCATCCATTCGCCGTCGCCCATGCGCGCATTGGTGCCGTAGGCATTGATGATGCCGCCATTGATGACGGTCGGATCGAGCCCACCGGCATCGAGCAAGGTCGCCACCATCGAGGTCGTGGTCGTCTTGCCATGCGTGCCGCCGATCGCCACCGCCTGGCGAAAGCGCATCAGCTCGGCCAGCATTTCGGCCCGGCGCACGATCGGCAGCAGCTTTTCGCGCGCGGCCTTGAGCTCAGGGTTGGATTTCTTGATCGCCGTCGAGACGACGACAACCTCGGCATCGCCGAGATTCTCGGCCCTATGGCCGACGAAGCATTCGATGCCCTTGTCGCGCAGCCGCTGCACATTGGCGCTTTCGGCCTGATCGGACCCTTGCACCTTGTAGCCGAGATTGTGCAGCACTTCGGCAATGCCGCTCATGCCGATGCCGCCAATGCCGATGAAATGCACAAGGCCGATGGTCTGCGGCATCTTCATGCTTGCGTCCCCTTCCTGAAATCCGAAATGGTTTTTTTGGACGCAATAGCCTCTGTAAGATCAGCGAGCAACCGTGCCGCGTTCGGCCGGCCGGCCGATTTCGCGCCCGCCGCCATCGCCACAAGCCGATCGGGGTCGTCCATCAGCTCGCCAATGAGCGCTGCGATGCGTTCGGGCGAGAGCGAGGATTGCGGATGCACTTCGCCGCCGCCGGCAGCGGCAAGGGCCGCCGCGTTCGCCGCCTGGTCGTGGTCGAGCGCGTAGGGGTAAGGCACCAGGAGCGCCGGCCGGCCGATGACGGCGATCTCCGAAACGGTCGAGGCGCCGGAGCGCGAGATCACCAGGTGCGCAGCCGCCATGCGCTGCGCCATGTCGGTGAAGAAGGGTGAGACCTCGGCAGCAACGCCCAGTGCCGCATAGGCCGCCTTGACCCGCGCCACATCATCGGCGCGAGCTTGTTGGGTAATGACCAGCCGCTTGCGCTGAGCATCGGAAAGCAGCGCGATCGCCCCCGGCACGGCATCGGAAAAGAACTGAGCGCCCTGGCTGCCGCCGAACACCAGCAGGCGAAACGGCTGTTCCCCGGTCGATGCCGCATAATTCGTCCTGGCCGCTTCCAGCACGGCCGGCCTGACCGGATTGCCTGTCGTCACTGTCTTCACACCGGCAGCACTGGTGTCCTGCGGCAGGAAGCCGCCGGCGATGGCATCGACACGGCCGGCCAGCGCCCGGTTGGCGCGCCCCATCACCGCGTTCTGCTCATGGATCAGCGTCGGCACCTTGCGCCGTGTCGCCGCGTAGAGCGGCGGCAAGGTCGGATAGCCACCGAAGCCGACGACGGCATCAGGCTTGATCCTGCCGATGACGGCGGAGGCCTGGCGCACGCCGCGCCAAATTTTCCAGAAGGCACCAAGCAGGGCAAAAGGGTTTTTCGAGCCCATCGTCGCCGACTGGATCGGGTGGACGGCGGCGGCCGGAAAATGGCCGGCAAAACGCTCGGCACGGTCGTCGGTCGCCAGATGCACCGACCAGCCGCGCTCGTTCAATTCATGCGCCAGCGCCTCAGCCGGGAAAAGATGCCCACCGGTGCCGCCTGCCGCGAGAAGGATGACGCCTCTGGCCATATCACTCCGCCGGCACGGCGCGTTGCGACAGGCCAAAGCCCATCTGCTTGCGCTTTTCCGGCCGCTTGCGTGTCAGCGCCAGCACCATGCCCATCGAGATGGCGATGGCGATCTGCGAGGAGCCGCCATAGGAGATGAACGGCAGCGTCATGCCCTTGGCCGGCACGAGCTGGAGGTTGACGCACATGTTGATGACCGCCTGCAGGCCGAACACGGTGACGAGACCGCCGACCGCATAGCGGGTGAAATCGTCATGCTCCTTCAGCGCCGTGTTGAGGCCGCGCAGAACGATGAAGGCGAAGATCGACATGATGAAGAAGCACATGATCAGCCCGAACTCTTCGCCCGCGACCGAGAAGACGAAGTCGGCATGGCTGTCGGGAATGACCCGCTTGACGGTGCCCTCGCCCGGTCCGACACCGAACCAGCCGCCATTGATCAGCGCTTCGCGCCCCATGTCGACCTGGAACGTGTCGCCCTCGCCGGTGAGGAACTTGTCGATGCGCAAGGCAACGTGCGGGAACACCGTATAGGCGGCAAAAACGCCGCCGACGCCGGCCGCGCCGAGCGCGACGATCCACAGCCAGGGCAGCCCGGCCATGAAGAACATGATGCCCCAGGTGCCGGTCGTCAGCATGGTCTGGCCGAGGTCCGGTTGCGCCACCAGCAGCGATACGACCAGCACCAGCAGCAGCATGGCGAACAGATTGCCCGGGATGTCAGGCTGGCGCTTGTGCTCGGCGAACAGCCAGGCGCACATGATGACGAAGGCGGGCTTCAGGAATTCCGAGGGCTGGATCGACAGGCCGGCAAGCGACACCCAGCGGCGCGCGCCCTTCACCTCGACGCCGATATAGAGCACCGCCACCATCAGCACCAGCATCAGGCACAGAATGACCAGCGCCATGCGCCGGATCTGCCTGGAATCGAGGAAGGAAACGGCCAGCATTACGCCGAGCGCCGGCACGGTGAAGATGATCTGCCTGGTGGCAAAGTGGAAACTGTCGAGGCCGATGCGTTCGGCCACCGCCGGGCTGGCGGCGAAGGACAAGACGATGCCAAGCCCCATCAGCGACAGGAAAGCCGCCAGGAACCAGCGATCGATCGTCCACCACCAGGTCGCAACCGGACTTTTGTCGAGACGGCTCTGCATTATCGTGCCCCTCCGATGGGTTTCACACCCTCGATAGCATTCGCAGCTTGCCTGAAGGCTTCGCCGCGGACTTCGAAATTCTTGAACTGGTCGAAACTGGCGCAGGCCGGCGACAGCAGCACCACCGCCTCGCCGCTGTCGTCCTTAGCCGCATCATGCGCGGCGTGCTCGACCGCCGCGGCCAGCGTGCCTGAGATCTCGTAGGGAACTGCCTCGCCCAGCGTCGCCGAAAAAGCCGGCGCCGCCTCGCCGATCAGATAGGCCTTGGCAATGCGCGGGAAGAAGCCGCGCAAGGGCTCGATGCCGCCTTCCTTGGGCAGGCCGCCTGCGATCCAGTAGATGCGCGGGAAGCTGGACAGCGCCGGCGCCGCAGCATCGGCATTGGTCGCCTTGGAATCGTTGATGAACAGCACATGATCCTTGCGGCCGACCTGCTCCATGCGGTGCGCGAGGCCGGGAAAGCTTTCCAGCCCCGACTGGATCTCGCCAAGCTCCAGCCCGACCTTGAGGCAAGCGGCGACCGCTGCCAGAGCGTTCTGGGCATTGTGCTGGCCGCGCAGCGAGCCGATGCCTTCGAGGAAGGCGACACGGCTGTAACGGCCGTGCACCGCTTCCATCAAATTGCTGCCGTCGGCGAAATAGCCATCGGTCAGCGGCAGGCGCTTGGAAATGCGGATGACGTGCCGCCCCGCCCGCTCCAGCCGCTCGGCGATCTGCGCGCACCAAGAATCGTCGATGCCGACGATCGCCGTCTCGCTGCCGGCCACCAGCCGCTCCTTGATCGCGGCGTAGTGCTGCATGGTGCCGTGGCGGTCGAGATGATCGGGCGTCAGGTTAAGCAGGATGCCTGCCGTCGGATTGATCGAGGGCGCGAGGTCGATCTGGTAAGACGAGCATTCGACGACATAGTGCCGATCGGGCTCGGGCGGATCGAGCGTCATCACCGCGCGGCCGATATTGCCGCCCATCTGGGTGTCGCGTCCCGCGGCCTTCAGGATGTGCGCGGTCAGCGCGGTCGTCGTCGACTTGCCGTTGGTGCCGGTGATGGCGATGAAAGGCGATGTCGGCGCGCTCAGCATCCGCTCGCGGCAGAAAAGCTCGACGTCGCCGATGATCTCGACGCCTGAACCGCGCGCGAGTTCCACCGTCCAATGCGGCTTGGGATGCGTCAGCGGGACGCCCGGCGACAGCACGAAAGCCGAGAATTTCGCCCAGTCGGCGCCGCGCAGATCAGCGGTCGCGATACCGGCAACGGCGGCCTTGGCAACGCTTTCGGGATTGTCGTCCCAGGCCAGCACGTCCGCGCCGCCCTCGATCAGCGCGCGCGCCGTCGCGATCCCCGAGCCACCGAGCCCGAAGAGCGAAACGCGCTTGCCTGAAAAGGATGCGGCGGGGATCAAAGGGCTTCCTATCTCAGCTTGAGGGTCGACAGGCCGACCAGCGCCAGGATGACGGCGATGATCCAGAAGCGGATCACCACCTGGCTTTCGGTCCAGCCGAGCTTTTCGAAATGATGGTGGATCGGCGCCATCAGGAACACCCGCTTGCCGGTCATCTTGAAGTAGCCGACCTGGATGATGACCGACAGGATTTCCACGACGAACAATCCGCCGACGATGACCAGAACGATCTCGTGCTTGGTGGCGACCGCAACGGTGCCGATCAGGCCGCCCATGGCCAGCGAGCCGGTGTCGCCCATGAAGATCGCCGCAGGCGGCGCATTGAACCAGAGGAAGCCCAGACCAGCGCCGATGACCGCGCCGAGCACGACCGCCAGTTCACCGGTGCCGGGCACGAAATGAATCTGCAGATATTCAGCGAACACCGCATTGCCCGAGAGATACGCGATGACGCCGAAGGAGGCAGCCGCGATCATGATCGGCACGATCGCCAGTCCGTCCAGGCCGTCGGTGAGGTTCACAGCATTGCCGGCGCCGACGATGACGAAGCAGGAGAACGGAATGAAGAACCAGCCGAGATTGACGATGAATTCCTTGGCGAAGGGAAATGTCAGCGACGAAGAGAACGGCGCCTGGCCGTTGTGCATGATCACCCAGGCGGCGATGCCGGCAATGACAAATTCAAGCGCAAGGCGTGCCTTGCCGGAAAAGCCGAGATGCGACTGCTTGGTTACCTTGAGATAGTCGTCGTAGAAGCCAATCGAGCCGAAGCCCAGCGTCACCAGCAGCACCACCCAGACATAGATGCTCGACAGGTTCGCCCACAAAAGCGACGAGCCGATGATGCCCGACAGGATCATCAGGCCGCCCATGGTCGGCGTGCCGGCCTTCTTGAAATGTGTCTGCGGCCCATCGGCGCGGATCGGCTGCCCCTTGCCTTGCCGCAGCCGCAGCGAATTGATGATGGTCGGTCCGAAGATGAAGACGATCAGCGCCGACGTGATCAGCGCCCCGCCGGTGCGGAAGGTGATGTAGCGGAAGACATTGAAGACCGAGACCTTGTCCGCAAAATCGACGAGCAGTGTAAACATGCGTTTTCGTCCCCCGACCTAGGTCTGTTTTCTGGCTGTCGATTCAGCCGGGAATTTGCCCAGCAGCGCATCGACCAATTTTGCAAAACCGATGCCCTTCGACGATTTGATCATCACCACGTCACCCGGCTTAAGCGCGGCAAGCAGCACCGGCTTCAGCTCCTCGACACCAGCGCGGTATTCCGTCTTGATCTCAGCCGGCAGCGCTTCGGCCAGCGCCCGCATTTCCGGGCCGCCGAGGAAGACGGTCTGTGTCCCGGTGCCGACGATGAGTTCGGCAAGGGCTGCATGCAGCTTGGCCGAATGGTCGCCGAGTTCGAGCATGTCGCCGAGCACGGCAATGCGGCGGCCCTCGCCCGTCACAGGCGTCGCGTTGAGCAATGCCATGGCAGCAGCCATCGACGCCGGATTGGCGTTGTAGCTTTCGTCGATCAGCGTGATCGGTCCACCTGGGTGGCTCGAAGTCGAGCCACCGGGATGGCGCAGCACATGGCGCTTGCCGCGCCCGCGCTCGGCGGAGAGATCGGCCAGTGCGAGTGCCGCCTGGTCGAGATCGGCGCCGACCAGATGCACCGCACCCAGCACCGCCAGCACGTTCTGCACCATATGGCGGCCGGGCGCGCCGATCCGCGCCGACACTTCGTGGCCGCCGATCCTGGCGATGATGTCGGAATGATCCGCATGCAGTTCGCATTTGGTGAGCTTGAAGGTGGAGCGCGCATTCTCGCCGAAGCCGTATACGTGCTCGACACCGGCGGCACGGGCCATCTTGTCGAGCAGCTTGAAGCGCGTATCGTCGCGGTTGAGGACGGCGGCCCCCTCGGGCTCCAGCCCCTCGAAAATCTCGGCCTTGGCCTTGGCGATCTCGTCCAGATTCCGGAAGAAACCTAGGTGGGCGGCCGCGATCATGGTGACGATGGCGACATGCGGCCTCACCATCTTGACCAGCGGACGGATCTCGTCGGGATGGTTCATGCCGATCTCGAACACGGCATAGTCGCAATCATCGGGCATGCGTGCCAAAGTCAGCGGCACGCCCCAGTGATTGTTGAAGGACTGCGCCGAGGCATGCACCTTGCCGGCGGCTTGCAGCACATGGCGCAGCGCTTCCTTGGTGGTGGTCTTGCCGGCCGAACCGGTCACAGCGATGATTTTCGCGCTCGAGCGGGCGCGCGACGCAACTCCAAGCTTTTCCAGTGCGACCAGCACGTCCTCGACGACGATGATCGGCGCCGTCAGCCGGCCGAGCGACGGCAGCTTGCCTTCGGCCACCACCAGCACGCCGGCGCCAGCCTTGATGGCGGCGGTTGCGAAGTCATGGCCGTCCATCGCCTCGCCCTTGATAGCGAAGAAGGCATCGCCCGGCTGCAGGCTGCGGCTGTCGATCGAAATGCCTGAAATGCCGTCCGGCATCGGCCCGAGCGGCCGCCCGTCCATGGCGGCAACCAGCGCCTCGGAGGTCCACAGCAAGCTCATGCGGCACGCTCCGTGAGTGCCGCGCGAACCTCCTCGTGATCGGAAAAATGCAAGGTCTCGGAGCCGATCGTCTGGCCCTCCTCGTGCCCCTTGCCGGCCACGATCAGCGTGTCGCCGGCATGCAGCATGGCGACCGCCTCATGAATCGCCTGGCGCCGGTCGCCGATCTCGATGGCACCGGGAGCGGCGGACAAAATAGCGGCGCGGATCGTTTCCGGCACTTCGGAGCGCGGATTGTCGTCGGTGACGATGACGACATCTGCAAGTCGCGTCGCAATCTCGCCCATGATCGGTCGCTTGCCGCGGTCGCGGTCGCCGCCGCAGCCGAACACGACGATGACGCGGCCGGTGGTGAACGGCCGGACCGAGGCCAGAACGTTTTCCAGCGCGTCCGGCTTGTGGGCATAATCGACATAGACCGGCGCGCCGCTGGCGGTGGTGCCGACGAGGTCGAGCCGGCCCGGCGCGCCCTTCAGTTTCTCCAACGCCATCAAGGCCTTGGCGACAGGTGTTCCCGTGGAGATGGCAAGACCCGCCGAAACCAGCGCGTTCGAAATCTGGAAATCACCGGCCAACGGCAGGTCGATCTCGTAGAGCACGCCATCGGCCTCGACTTCGGCGCGTTGGCGGTGGCGCTCGTGCTCGACCCGCTTCAGCCTGAGGAAATCGCCATGGCGGCCGACCGTCAGCACATTGAGCCCGGCAGCCTGTGCGGCCTCGATCGTCGGCGCCGACCATGGATCGTCGGCGAAGATCACGGCCGGTGCGCCCTTCGGCAGCAGCGTGTCGAACAGACGCAGTTTGGCGCGGTGATAGTCCTCGATGGTCGGATGATAGTCCATATGGTCGCGGCCGAGATTGGTGAAGCCGCCGGCGGCCAGCTTCACGCCGTCGAGGCGGCGCTGGTCGAGCCCATGGCTGGAGGCTTCCATCGAAGCGTGGGTGACGCCGGCATCCGCCAATTCCCGCAGCAATTGGTGCAGGGCGACCGGATCGGGTGTCGTCAGCGAGCCATAGTCGTTGCGTCCAGGCGCCACCACGCCGGTGGTGCCGATCGAAGCGGCGGCATAACCGGCCTGCTCCCAGATCTGCCTGGTGAAGGCGGCGACCGAGGTCTTGCCGCTGGTGCCGGTCACCGCGACCATGATCTCAGGCTGCTTGCCGGAATAGCGTGCCGCACTCAGCGCCAGCGCCAGGCGCGGATCGTCGACCGCCAGCACCGGAACCGACAGCCCGGCAATGGTGCTGCCCTTGCCCGCCACGATCGCGGCAGCACCGCGCGAGGCGGCGTCGGCGGCATAAACGGCGCCGTCGGCCTTGGTTCCGGCGAGCGCAAAAAAGACAACGCCCGGTTTTACCTGGCGGGAATCCGAAGAAATCCCTGTAACCTCCAGATCGACGGAAGCTATTCCCTCGACGGGCAGGATACCGGCTAGATCTCTGAGCTTCATCGAGTCCCGTTCACCGCAACAAAATAGCGCGCTGTTGCCGGCGCGCCCTAAGAATCACTGATAGGAAACCAGCGTTGCACCATTTTCATGGCTGAAATCTGGCTTCACGCCAAGCATGGCAGCTGAACGCCTGATGATATTGCCGGCCATGACCCCCGCATTTGCGGCCGCGACATCCGTCATGCCAGGCTTTTCCGGGTGCGGGGCATCGGCAATGGTAAACACCAGATACTGCGGATCGTCCATCGGGAAGGCGGCGACGAAAGTGTTGAAATTCAAGTCCTTGGAGTAACGGCCATTGACGACCTTCTCGGCCGTTCCGGTCTTGCCACCAACGCGGTAGCCGGGGACTCTGGCGTTTCTGGCAGAGCCCTTTTCGGCATTGAGCGAATAGAGGTAGCGCATGCCTTCGACGGTCTTTTCGCTCACCACTCTCTTGGCGGTGGCCATCGCTTCCGCCTGCGTCCGCACCAGAAAGGTGGGGTTCATCAGGAAGCCGCCATTCATCAACGCCGCGCAGCCCACAGCCGCTTGCAGCGGCGTCGTCGACACGCCATGGCCGAAGGCGATGGTGAATGAATTGACCTGTTTCCAGACCTTCGGTTCAGTCGGACGGGCAGTCTCCGGCAATTCGGTCTGCATCCTGTCCAGAATGCCAAGGCGGTGCAGGAATTCGCGATGCCCCTCGATGCCGACCATCTCGGCTTCCCTGGCCGACCCGATATTGGACGAATAGAGGAACACCTCCGGCAACGACAGCACACGGTTCTTGCCGTGGAAATCGTGAATGGCCTGATGGCCGACCCGGATTGGATGCGAAGCATCGAAGCGGCTCGCCATCGTCGCCTTGCCGGAATCGAGCGCCATGGCGGATGTGAAGCTCTTGAAGGTCGAGCCCATCTCGTAGAGGCCCGCCGACATGCGATTCAGCCGGTCCTTGTCCTGTGCATTGTAGGGATTGTTCGGATCAAAATCCGGCACGGAAGCCATGGCCACCACTTCGCCGGTCTTGACGTTGAGCACGACGGCGCCGGCCCCCATGGCACGATAGCGCTCAAGGCCGGCGGCGATCTCGTCGCGCACCACATGCTGCACGCGCAGATCGATCGAAAGCTTTACCGGCTTGAGATCCTTGGCAATGGCAAGGCCCGATGCCTGCAAGTCGCTCAAGCCTTGCTCGTCCACATATTTCTCCATTCCGGAGATGCCCTGGTTGTCGATGTTGGTGAGGCCGACAATGTAGGACGAGGTCTCGCCGCTCGGATAGAAGCGGCGCTTTTCGGTGCGGAAGCCGAAACCGGGAATGCCGAGCTGCATGATGTCGGACTGTTGCTTGGGCGTCAGCTGCCGCTGCAGCCAGACGAAACCGGCGCCGCTCTTCAGCTTATGGTAGGTCTGCTCATAGTCGATGTCCGGAAGCACCGTCGACAGCTTCTCGATCGCCTCGTCGGCGTCGACAATGCGGCGCGGTTCTGCAAACAGCGACGCCGTCTTGATATCGGTGGCCAGCACTTCGCCGTTGCGGTCGACGATGTCGGGCCGCGACGCCGTCACCCGGCTCTGCGGACCGCCCGACATATCGGGGGTCTGGAAGCCGAGATAGACCAGCCGCCCTGATATGGTCGAGAAGATGCCGAAGAACACCGCCATCGTCATGACGATGCGCGTCCTGCCCTTGCCGCCGGTCGCCTTGCGGGCGCCCTCGACCACGATCGATCCATCCTCACTCGTCCTGGCGCGACGCTTCAGCAGTTTGCCGATCATTGGGCGATGCCTCCGGTCACGACGGGATCCTTACTGTCCGAAGGCGCTTGGTCGGAATTGTCGGCCATGCCGCCCTGGCGTCCCGACAGGATGTCCTGGATGTCAAGGGATTTGGCCGGCAGGTCGCCGATGCCGCCGATCTGACGAGCGCTGACCGGCTCGAGTTCGAGCTGCGACTTGTAGAGTTCAGCCAGCTTCTGCAGCCGCGACGGCTGGGTAAGCAGGCTCCAGTCGGCCTTGAGCAGGTCGATCGTGTCCTCCTCATAGCGTATCTGCGCATGGATCTTCTGCACCGAAGCCAATTGTTCCTCGGCCTCGCGCTTGGCCTTGTAGGTAAGGGCCGCGACCGCAACCATGACGGCGATCAGGACAATGTCGCTGGTACGAAACACGTGTTACCTCTCCCCCGGCCGGTCGATACCGGGAAGCTTTGGAAGGCCGAAAATCGAAAAATCACTGCCGCGCGCCGGCGCCTCGGTGCGGATCGCCGCGCGCAGCCTGGCCGAACGGGCGCGCGGATTGGCCGCCACCTCGGCGTCGCCGGCAGTCACGCCGCCGCCCGCCTTGCGGAACGTCGCGGTGCGCGCATGAGCCTCGGGCAGGTGACGTGAGCCGGTCGCAACATCGGCCCGGTCGGCGATGAAGCGCTTGACGATGCGGTCTTCCAGCGAATGGAACGTCACCACGGCGAGCCGACCGCCCGGCTTCAGCGCGCGTTCGGCCGCGAACAGGGCCTTGGCCAGTTCGCCAAGCTCGTCATTGACGAAGATGCGCAGCGCCTGGAACACGCGCGTAGCCGGATGGATCTTGTCCTTCGGCGCCCGGCCGATATGCGTCTCGATGGCATCGGCCAGTTCCAGTGTGCGCTCGAACGGGCGCTTTTCGCGGCGAGCCTCGATCATGCGGGCGATGCGCCCGGCATGACGCTCCTCGCCGAGGAAGCCGAAGATGCGGGCAAGATCGCCCGGCTTGAAGGAATTGACGACATCGGCAGCGCTGAGACCCGATTGCGCCATGCGCATGTCGAGTGGCCCGTCGGCGCGGAACGAAAACCCGCGCTCGGCCTGGTCGAGCTGCATCGAGGACACGCCGATGTCGAGCACGACACCCTCGGCGCTCTCGACATGTTCGTCCAGCGTCGAGAACGGCGCCTGCACCAGCCGCAGCCGGCCGCCGGACTGCGCTTCCAGATCGCGCCCGGCATCGATTGCATCCGGATCGCGATCGATCGCCACAACCGAGGCGCCCGTCGCCAGAATGGCCCTGGTGTAGCCGCCGGCGCCGAACGTGCCATCGATGATGAGGTCGCCCTGCGCCGGCGCCAGTGCTTCGAGCACTTCGGCAAGGAGGACCGGAATGTGGCGGGCCGATCCGCCAACGGCGTGCCCATCGACGGCGTGAGGAAGGTCATCGCCGTGGCCTGCCGTCATTCCGGTCGCTCCCCAGGCTTCGTCCCCTGCCGAAGCTGCAAAAGCCGTGCCCGCGCCTGCGCCCCATAGGCGGCAAGCCGTCCCGGCTCCCAGATCTGAAAGAAATTGCCGCGCCCGACAAAGGCCACTTCCGCCGAAATGCCGGTGTGTTCGCGAATGAAATCGCTCATCGTGATGCGGCCGTCTTGGTCGAGTTTCAAGAAGGTTCCGTCGCCATGGCAGAAGAACGACATATCGTCCGCGGTCTGCAGGAAGGGATCCTCGAGCGCGATGCGCTGCTCGTAGCGGTCGAGCAGATCGAGCCCGCCGACATCCATCGCCGGCAGATCCAGGCAGCGTAGCGCATAGAGTTCCGAATAGCCGCGTTTCTGCACGACGGCACGGAAATGCGCGGGAACGGACACCCGCCCCTTCGCATCGATCCTGCTCACCGAGTTTGACAGAAACCGGTCCATTACACGCTACGGCCGCTTGCGCCGCCGCACCCCTCTCCATCTTGTCGCCGGCGCCGCCGCGGCGCCTTCCCTGGCCCGTATCAGTCTCGTCCGCACGGGCAAAAACCGGCAAACGCGCAGCCGCCGCGGCTGCCCGATTGGCGTACGCTTTACCCTGACGCGGAACGAAGGCTTTGATGTCTGGATGGGATATCATGGGGCACTATGGGCGTCAACGGGAATAGGCTTCACAAACACGCGCGCCGCGACCAATGAGAACAGCCTCGACGACACGTCTCGTCTTTATCGTCTATTAAGCCTAACGAAGCGTTTAGAGCCGCTTGGCCCAACCGGACGCGCCTTGCCGCGCGCCGCTGCCGGGCATAGCGTCTCGCCACATCTCGTCGGTCGCAAACAGGGTTGGAAATTCGATGTCTGAAACAGCAAAGTCACGCGCTGCAGCACTTCCTCATCTGCGTCGCAGCGGGCTTGCCATGGGCGATTCCATTCCCCTGCCCCTGACCATGGCCGCCATTTTTCATGCGCCCGGCGACGCCACCGGCTTCAACCAGTATGGCCGCTTCAGCAACCCGACCTGGGACGCGGTCGAACATATGCTGGCTCATCTGGAGAGTGCGCCGTGCGTTGCCTTCCCTTCAGGAATGGCGGCAATCTCGGCGGCGTTTTTTGCCATGCTCAAGGCCGGCGACCGTATCCTGCTGCCTTCAGACGGCTATCACACGACGCGGGCTTTGGCCGATCGCTTCCTCAAGCCGCTCGGCATCACCTACGATGTCAGGCCGACCTCGACCTTCCTCGATGGCGGCTTCGATGGCTATCGGCTGGCGTTTGTCGAAACCCCTGCCAATCCGGGGCTGGATATCTGCGATATCGCCGCCGTTGCCGATGCTGTTCACAAAGCCGGCGCGATCCTTGTCGTCGACAACACGACCATGACACCCTTCGGCCAGCGGCCGCTCGACCATGGCGCCGATATCGTCGTTGCCGCCGACACCAAGGCACCCAATGGCCACTCCGACGTGCTGTTCGGCCATGTGGCCAGCCGCAATGCCGATATCATCGCCGCCGTGACCGGCTGGCGCGAAGTTTCCGGCAGCATTCCCGGACCATTCGAAGCCTGGCTGGTGCACCGCGGCCTGGAGACACTGGATGTGCGCTTCGATCGCATGTGTTCCTCGGCGGAAGTCATCGCGCGGCGGCTGCAGGGCCATCGGGCAATCAGCGGTCTGCGTTATCCCGGACTGGAAGGCGATCCGTCGCACAACCTTGCCCGCGCCCAGATGGAGCGCTTTGGCTTTCTCATTTCTTTCGAGCTCGCCTCGGAGGACAAGGCCGAGGATTTCATCAACAATTGCGCCTTGATGCAGGCCGCGACATCCTTCGGCGGCGTCCACACCTCCGCCGAGCGGCGCTTGAAGCGAGGCGATGCCGTTGCCGCCGGCTTCGTTCGCCTCTCGGTCGGCTGCGAGCCGGTGGACGAGCTCTGGAAGGCGATCGAGGCGTCACTGGACAAGATCGGCGGCTGACGAAACGGCTACGCGCCGACGTCATCGGCCTCGATGTTGCGCTTGCCATGCAGCACGCGGATTATTTCGATCGCATCGTCATCGACCCGGTACAAGGTGAGATAGTCGCCAACGACCAGATGACGGATGCCTGGCGCGATGTCGTCGCGCGGTGCGCCTAAGAAGGGATAGGTGCAGTTGCCGCCACCGCGCCTCGATGCGATCGAGCAACCGATCGGCCGCAGCCTCGCTGTCGCGTGCAACATGAAGCCAGATCGCGATCAAATCGTCTTCTGCGCGCGCATTCCGGACGATGGGCAGCAGATTCATGCCGCGTCGTCAGATCGCAGGCGTCTCCTCGCTTCAGCCTTGATGTCATCCATTGACGCAAATCGACCAGGCCCGCTGTCGATCCCTTCCTGCACCAGCTTGCGCAATTCCTCGACCGTGTAGCCATGCAGGTCGCGCCGGTCTTTCCACTGTCTGAGCGCGTCGCGGATCACTTCGCTGGCCGATGCATATTCGCCGGCGGCGACTACATCGTCCACCGCCGCCGCCAGTTCCGGCGACAGCGTGATGCTGCGTTTGTCGACCTGTCCCATGAGAAGCTCCCGATGCTCCTTGGCGACGTACGGTACGATTTAATCGCACCGGCTTCAAGCACTGGTCTGCCCTCCCTCGCATAGATGGGCGGACGAACAGGCTTGAATCAACAGGCGCGCCCGAGGGCGCAACCTGTTGATATCAAGAGACTTCTCTTCGATATCGCGGGAGAAAAAATTGCCAGCTGGCCTGTAAGCCGGGTTCTGTATGGCCCTCGCCCCTTGCGAGGCGAGAACGTGGCGGCCATTCATCTTGGGCGCATGTTGCCATGCGCCTCACGCAACCTACCCGGACGGTGAGCCGGAAACAGCCCTCGAGAGTTTCCCCTCGCACCGCCCCTATTCGGTCTTGCTCCCGGTGGGGTTTACCGTGCCGCTCCTGTTGCCAGTCGCGCGGTGGGCTCTTACCCCACCCTTTCACCCTTACCCCGAATCCGGCAAGCCGGATCGTGGCGGTTTGCTTTCTGTGGCACTTTCCCTGGGGTCGCCCCCGCCGGCCATTAACCGGCACCGTGTTTCCATGGAGCCCGGACTTTCCTCACCCACGACCTTTCGGCGTTTGCGGGTGCGGCCGCCCAGCCAGCTGGCAGAGCGTATAAAGGGGTTCACGCCCGAAAACGCAAACGAAAAAGCAGACTTATGCGGGCGATCCCAGCGCAGCCATCTGCACCTTCACCTTGCCGCAATAGGCTGCCGACACCGGGTTCATCCGCGTTGCGGCGTGGCCGGCATTGTATTTCAAAATCGTGCCGCAGGTCGTGCCGCCGCCGAGGCTCCGCGCCATGGCAAGGTATTTCATCCCGTATTTGATGTTGGTGTCGGGATCGAACAGACCCTTGGCGGAGCCGCTATAGCCCATCATCCGAGCCGTGGCCGGCTTGATCTGCATCAGGCCGATCTCGCCGGCGCCGCCGACGATGTTGGGCCGATAGTTGCTTTCGATCTGGATAACCGCCGAGGCGAGCGATACCGGAACGCCTTCGATCGCCGCATAGCGGGCAACGATTGCGGAATACTGCCCGCTGCTGGCCACCGTGGCCGCCGAGGCTGCCGCGTTCCGGACACCGATCGACGCCGTTGCCGTCATGTCGACGGTTTTTCGGCCACGCTTCGTCTGCTTTCTGGCGGACTTCTTCGGCTTGGACCAGCTTGCTTTTTCCATTTTCGCGGAAGCCCGCTTCGTCGCCTTGGCGTCCTGGCCTGCCTTGCCGCTTCTGGCCTGTGGGGCCTTGCCGCCTTTCGCGGATGCCACGACAGGCCCTTGATCGGCTCGCGGGCTGAGGGGCGCGGCATCTGCGGCACTGAAGGCAAAAGTCATTACGCCGGCAGCAAGAGCTGCCGTTAAAACGGTAAATTTCTGCATGTGATCCTGTTCTGTCTGAACCGCGCGAAGATGTTCGCGCAGCAACGCCTAACCAACGTCGGAACAACCCGGGGGCTTGGGGTCCGACATCTACACGTCAGCCGTTTGACGCCCGAATTGGTGTCAAACAAGGCCAGGCAAGTCACTTTGAGTGACAGCTTGTAACTTAAGGATTGGAAAGAATTGCTTGGAAGAGGCTTCCCGGGGGTCAGCGCCTCACGGAAGCAAGCAGCCTTTGCAGCGTCCGCAGCGTCGAGCCGTCGGCAACGCCGTCCACCTTGCGCGGCCGGAAATGACGCTGGAAGGCCTCGACCACCGCCTCGGTCTGCCGGTCGAAAACGCCGGATATTTCAACGCCATAACCGTAGAGCGCCAGCATCGACTGCAACGCTTCGACGTCGCCGCCGGTGTCGCCGGTTGTCAGAGTGGCGCCTCGCCTGACGGGTGCGGCCGCCACGAGATGACCGACACCGGCTTCGAACAGCGTCCGCCACGGAAACCTCTCGCCGGGATCGATCTTGCGCCCCGGCGCAATATCGGAATGCGCGAGTACCCGCTCGGCGGCGATCGAATGCCGACCGGCGATCCCACGGCACAGCCCGATCACCGCATCGATCTGCCGCCGGGGAAAACCGGGATAACCCAGCGAATGCCCCGGATTGACGATCTCGATGCCGACCGAACAGGAATTGATGTCGGCCCGTCCGAACCACGAACTCTTGCCGGCATGCCAGGCGCGGTCGCTTTCCCTGACCATCTGCACGATATGGCCATTCTCGTGGACGAGATAATGCGACGAGACCTCGCTGGCCGGGTCGCAAAGCCAAGCCTCGGCCCCGGCGCCGGTCGCCATACCGGTGTAGTGCAGCACGATCATGTCAGGCCTGGGCGTCTCGTGCCGCGGGCCGAAATTCGGCGATACCCTGACTTCGGCACGTGGCTCGTCGGGCAGAAAGCCGCTCATGCGTGGCGCAGGCCCCGCTCGATCATCTCGTAGGCGGCGTTGATCGCCGCCACCCTGGTGGTCGCGATCTTGATGAATTCCTGAGGCAGGCCGCGCGCGATCAGCCGGTCCGGATGATTGTCGGAAACCAGCTTGCGATAGCGTTTCCTGACCTCTTCGAACGGCTTGCCGCGCTCGATGCCAAGCACGACATAGGGATCCCCGGCGCCGAGATTGACGTGCCGCGCCATGATGGCCTCGTAATGCGCTTCGTCGATGCGGAAAATCTCGGCGATGCGGTGCAGGAAGTGGCCTTCGCGCTCGTGCACCAGCCCGTCGGCCTTGGCGATGTGGAACAGACCGTCGAGTATGTCTTCCAGCATCACGCAATTGGAATGCCCGGAACCGCACATCTGCGCCATCCGCTCGGCATAGGTCTCGAAACCGGCCACGTCGCGTTGGGCGAGATCGAACAGACGCGCCACATTGCGCGTCTCCTTCGGCGGCACTTCGAAGATTTCCTGGAACGCGCGCACCTCGTCCTGGGTGACGATGCCATCGGCCTTGGCCATCTTGGCCGACAGCGCGATCATCGCCACCGAAAAGGCGACACGCCGGCGCAAATCCGCATCGCCGGCGAAAACCGTGCGCACGGCCTCGACCACGTCGGCGACACCCGACGAGGCTGAGGATGAAACGCGGGTGATGAATTCGCCGAGGCGATCCCAAATCGACATGGCCTGCTTCTTAGAGCCACCGCCCGCTCCTATCAAGCCGGGACAGTGCCGCAGGCTTTGCGCGCAAATAGATCGGACTCGAACGCCACGGCGCTCGGACAATATGAAAAAGGCCGGCGCGAGCCGGCCTTTCTCATTCATCACACGAAGTACTGCTTGCTCACTACTGCGCGGGCGCAGGAGCTGGTGTTGCCGGAGCCGGCTCGGCAGGCTTCTCGGGTGTGATGCTCTTCGTGGTCGAATTATCCGTTGCCGGAGGCGTCGCGGCCGGCGGCGTGGCTTCCGGGGTAGCCGGCTTCATCGGTTCCTCGGCGGCCGGCGGATTGGTGCTCTGGGTGGTGGTATTGTCCGTACCGCTGTCACTGCAGGCGGCGACGCCAAGCAAGGCCAGAGCGGAAACGGACGCGAGAATGAGCTTTTTCATTTTGTCTCTCCTTCAACACACGCTCACGTTGCCGTGAGCGGTCGAAGGACAAATGCGTCAGACGACCATGAGTTTCGTAACGTTGCGTTTCCGCATGTAACATCGTCTGGTTCATTTGCGATTGCCGCTCGGGCCGTGGCCAACTAACAGAATGTGCCGAACCACCGATCGAACAGAAGAGCGACAGGGGCTGTCATGACCGAAAAATGGGATTTCTGGATCGACCGCGGCGGCACATTCACCGATATCATCGGCCGAGATCCGGAAGGCGGGCTGCACCCGCGCAAGCTTCTCTCCGAAAATCCCGAAGCCTATAACGATGCCGCCATCCAGGGCATTCGCGACCTCCTTGGCTTGTCGTCCGGAGACACGATCCCAAGCGGCCTGATCGGCGACATCAAGATGGGCACCACGGTCGCCACCAATGCGCTGCTGGAGCGCAAGGGCGACCGCGTGCTTTTGCTCATCACCAAGGGCTTTCGCGATGCGCTGAAGATCGCCTACCAGGCGCGCCCCGACATCTTCGCCAAGGAGATCGTCCTTCCCGAACAGCTCTACGAGCGCGTCATCGAAATCAACGAGCGTGTGCGCGCCGATGGCCGCGTCGAACAATTGCTCGACATCGCCGCCTGCCGGCCGGCGATCGAACAGGCCAGGGCCGACGGCATCGACGCCGTCGCCATCGTCTTCATGCATGCGTGGAAATACCCCGACCACGAGAAGGCCGTGGCAAAGGTCTGCCGAAAGCTTGGTTTCAGCCAGGTTTCGGTCAGCCATGAGGTCTCGCCGCTGATCAAGCTGGTCGGCCGAGGCGACACCACCGTGGTCGACGCCTATCTGTCGCCGATCCTGTCGCGCTATGTGCAAAGGGTGGCGGGCGAGCTGGGCGTGGCGCCAATCTCCCCCCTTGTGGGAGGTGAGGAGCGATCGGCCGAAGGCCGAGAAAAAACCAACGATTTGGCTTTTTCAGCGACGAACGCCCGGAGCCATAGCGAAGGGCAGTCGGCGAAGCCGACAGAGGGGGGCGCTGTCCCGCCAACGCCTTATTCTGTCACGCCCCCCTTTGCCCTGCCGGGCATCTCCCCCACAAGGGGGGAGATCGGCCAATCGCCTCGCCTCATGTTCATGATGTCGTCGGGCGGTCTCACCGCCGCCGACATGTTCCAGGGCAAGGACGCACTGCTGTCGGGGCCCGCCGGTGGCGTCGTCGGCATGGTCGAGACGGCCAGGCTCGCCGGCTTCGACAAGGTCATCGGCTTCGACATGGGCGGCACCTCCACCGACGTCGCCCATTATGACGGCGAATATGAGCGCGCCTTCGACACCGAGGTCGCCGGCGTGCGCATCCGCGCGCCGATGATGCGCATCCATACCGTCGCCGCCGGCGGCGGCTCGATTCTGCACTATGAGGCCGGCCGTTTTCGCGCCGGACCTGACTCGGCCGGCGCCAATCCCGGCCCGGCAGCCTACCGGCGCGGCGGCCCGCTCGCCGTCACCGACGCCAACGTCATGCTGGGCAAGCTGCAGCCCGATTTCTTTCCGGCAATATTCGGACCCGGCCAGGACGAACCGCTCGACGTCGAGACGGTGCGAGCAAAATTTGCAACACTCGCCGCCGAAATCGGCGATGGCCGGTCGCCCGAGACTGTCGCCGAAGGGTTCGTCACCATTGCCGTGGAGAACATGGCCAATGCCATCAAGAAGATCTCCGTGCAGCGCGGCTACGACGTCACCGAGTATCTCCTGAACTGCTTCGGTGGCGCCGGCGGCCAGCACGCTTGCCTGGTCGCCGACGCGCTCGGCATGGAGGCGGTGCTGATCCATCCCTTCTCTGGCCTGCTGTCGGCCTATGGCATCGGCCTGTCCTCGGTCTTTGCCTCGCGCCAGCAGGCGCTGCTAAAGCCGCTTGCCGAAGAGTCCAGAACAGAGATCGGCAGCCTCATTGCCATCTTGAGAGAAGCCGTCATCGCCGAACTCGCGGCGCAAGGCATCGGCGAGGATACGGTCGCCACGAAGCCGGTGCTGCACATTCGCTATGACGGCACCGACACGACACTGCCGGTGAATTTCGAGGCGGATTCGATTTTCCAGGCCAGGCGCGATTTTGAAATCGCCCACAAGGCGCAGTTCGGTTTCGTTTATGACGACAAGCCGATGATCGTCGAGACCGTCGGCGTCGAAGGCGCGGACACCGGCGGCACCGGGCGCGACGAAACTGAATCGCGAACCGAAGACCTTGCCGTAAGCCCTTCGCAAACCCGCGAAATCTTCACCGAAGGAGAGTGGCACACTTCACCCATCTTCCGCCGCGAGGCGCTGAAGCCGGGAAACAGGGTTGCGGGACCTGCCTTGATTATCGAGCCGAACCAGACAATCGTCATCGAGCCGGGCTGGCAGGCCGAAATCACCGCCAGGAACCATGTGCTCCTGCGCCGTGTCGAGAAAAAGCGCCGGCAGGCAGCGCTCGGCACCGAGGCCGATCCGGTCATGCTGGAGGTCTTCAACAACCTCTTCATGTCGATCGCCGAGCAGATGGGCGTGACGCTGCAGAACACCGCCTATTCGGTCAACATCAAGGAACGGCTGGATTTCTCCTGTGCCGTCTTCGATCGCACTGGCGCGCTGGTCGCCAATGCGCCGCATATGCCGGTGCATCTGGGCTCGATGGACCGCTCGGTCGAAACCATCATCCGGCTGAATTCCGGCGACATCCACCCCGGCGACGTCTTTGCCCTCAACGCGCCCTACAATGGCGGCACGCATCTGCCCGACATCACCGTGGTGACGCCGGTGTTCGACGACGCCCAACGCGAAATCCTGTTCTGGGCAGCCTCTCGCGGCCATCATGCGGATATCGGTGGCACGGCACCCGGCTCGATGACGCCGCTTGCCACCACGGTCGACGAGGAAGGCGTGCTGTTCGACAATTTCCGCATCGTCGATCGTGGAAAATTCCGCGAGAAGGAGCTGGAAACGCTGCTCACCGACCACCGCTACCCGGCCCGCAATCCGCACCAGAACATCGCCGACCTCAAAGCGCAGATCGCCGCCAACGAGAAGGGCGTCGCGGAACTGCGCAAGATGGTCGCGCATTTCGGCCTCGATGTCGTCGAGGCCTATATGGGCCATGTCCAGGACAATGCGGCTGAAAGCGTGCGCCGCGTGCTGGAGCGGCTGCCCGATAGTTCGCAGTACGAATACCCGACCGACACCGGCCAAATCATCAAGGTGAAGATCACGGTCAACCGGCAAAAGCGCGAGGCGACCGTTGACTTCACCGGCACGTCGCCGGTCATGAAGAACAATTTCAACGCGCCCGAACCCGTCGCCCGAGCGGCCGTGCTCTATGCTTTCCGCGTCATGGTCGAGGACATGATCCCGATGAATGCCGGCTGTCTGCGGCCAATCAACATCATCATTCCCGACGGCTGCATGCTGAAACCCGCCTACCCCGCCGCCGTCGTCGCCGGCAATGTGGAGACCTCGCAGCATGTCACCAATGCGCTGTTCGGCGCCATGGGCGCCATGGCCAACGCGCAAGGCACGATGAACAACCTGACCTTCGGCAACAAGACCTACCAATACTACGAGACGATCTGTTCCGGCTCGCCCGCCGGCCAGATGAACTCGGGCCGCGGCTTTGCCGGCACCTCCGGCGTCCATACCCACATGACCAACTCGCGCCTCACCGACCCGGAAGTGCTGGAATTGCGCTTTCCCGTGCTGCTCGAGGATTTCCACATTCGGGAAAACTCCGGCGGCAAGGGCAAATGGAGCGCCGGCGACGGCACCAAACGCACCATCCGCTTCCTCGAAAAGATGGAATGCGCGATCCTGTCCTCGCACCGCAACCGCCCGCCGCAAGGGCTGGATGGTGGCGGCGATGGCGAGGTCGGCTCGACCAAGGTCCGCCGCAAGGATGGCACGATCGACATGCTGAAAGCCTGCGACCAGACAGTGCTGCAGGCCGGCGACGCCGTCATCCTGACGACGCCGACGCCGGGCGGATTTGGCAAGCCGTGAAAAGATGCGTCAACAGGCTGTCACCGGCCTGTCATGACCCTGAGCTACCCGCTTGCGGCAAAGCAAATGGGGAATCATCTTGCCATGACGGACGTTTCCGCTGATCTGGTTTTTCGCCGCGGCAAGGAAGTTGGAAAGGCCGTCTACCAGAACCGCCCGCTGTCGAAGGCAGGCATTTCGGAGCGGCTGTTCGCCTTCCTGTTTTCCGGCCTCGTCTATCCGCAGATCTGGGAGGACCCCGATGTCGACATGGAGGCGATGCAGCTTGGCCAGGGCCACCGCGTCGTCACCATCGCCTCCGGCGGCTGCAACATTCTGGCCTACCTCACGCGCTCGCCGGCCCGGGTCGACGCCGTCGACCTCAACACCGCGCACATCGCGCTGAACCGCATGAAGCTGGAGGCGGTGCGCCGCCTGCCATCGCAGGGCGACCTGTTCCGCTTCTTCGGCGCCGCCGACACCAGCCACAATTCGAAAGCGTATGACCGTTTCATCGCGCCGCATCTCGATCCTGTCAGCCGTCACTACTGGGAGCGCCGCAACTGGCGCGGTATCAGGCGCATCACTGTGTTCGACCGCAATTTCTACCAGACCGGCCTGCTCGGCCTGTTCATCGCCATGGGCCATCGCACGGCAAAGTTCTTCGGCGTCGACCCCGCCGGCATCATGCAGGCCAGGAACATCGGCGAGCAGCGCCGCTTTTTCAACGAAGAGCTGGCGCCGGTCTTCGACAAACCACTGCTGAAATGGGCGACGTCGCGCAAGGCTTCGCTGTTCGGCCTCGGCATTCCGCCGGCGCAGTACGATTCGCTGATCACGTCGGGCGACGGCACCATGGCCAGCGTGCTGAAAGCCCGGCTGGAAAAACTCGCTTGCGATTTTCCGCTGGAGAACAATTACTTCGCCTGGCAGGCCTTTGCCCGGCGCTATCCGAACCCCGGCGAGGCCGCCCTGCCCGCCTATCTGGAAAAGCAGAATTACGACACCATCCGCGGCAATGTCGACCGCGTCGCCATCCACCATGCCAATCTGATCGAATTCCTCGCCGGCAAGGATGCAGGCTCCGTCGACCGCTTCATCCTGCTCGATGCGCAGGACTGGATGACCGACGACCAGCTCAACGCGCTGTGGGCGGAAATCACCCGTACGGCTTCGGCCGGCGCCCGCGTCATCTTCCGCACCGCCGCCGAACCCAGCCTGCTGCCGGGTCGCGTCTCCAACTCGCTGCTTGAGCAGTGGGATTATCAGGACGAGGCTTCGCGCGAATTTTCGGCCCGCGACCGCTCGGCCATCTATGGCGGCTTCCACCTCTACCTAAAGCGCGCGGCATGAGCACCAGCGAGCTGCCGGCCAGCCCCGAATTCAAGGCCAACCACGCCGAACTGATGGACGGCGTCTACCGCTGGCAGCGCCATATCTACGACCTGACCCGCAAATACTACCTGCTCGGCCGCGACCTAATGATCTCGGGGCTCGACGTGCCTGTCGGTGGTACCGTGCTGGAGCTCGGCTGCGGCACCGGCCGCAACATCATCCTGGCTGCCCGCCGCTATCCCGATGCCCGCTTCTACGGCCTCGATATCTCGGCCGAAATGCTGGAGACGGCCGGAAAGGCGATCGACCGTGAGGGCCTGTCCGGCCGCGTCGTGCTGGCAAGGGGCGATGCCACCGATTTCGATGCCCGTGCACTCTTCAGTGTCGAACGCTTCGACCGTGTCTTCGTGTCCTATTCGCTGTCGATGATCCCCGGTTGGGAAAAAACTGTGTCGGCAGCGCTTGCCGCCCTGTCGCCGAACGGTTCGCTGCACATCATCGATTTCGGCCAGCAGGAAGGCCTGCCCGGCTGGTTCCGGACCTTGCTGCGCGGCTGGCTGAAAAAATTCCACGTCGCGCCGCGTGAATCGTTGCGCGAAGTGCTGGAATCGGAATCCCGGCGAACCAGCGCAAGCTTCCGTTTCCGCACGCTTTATCGCGGCTATGCCTGGCTGGCGGTTATCAAGATCACTTCCTGAATATTGCCGTGGGAAAGGCACATAAAGGCGAAGCAGCCACGATCCGTTGGATCAACGTTGCCTTATGACCCCGAGAGCGGTACACTATCTCACATGCATGGAAGCATGTGGTGATCATCGGCTTCAGGGATGAATGGCTGCGGGCCTTCTTCGTGGAAGACACCCATTCTCGCAACATTCCGTCCGATCTCGAAAGCCGTTTGTTCCGCAAGCTCCAGATGATTGACGACGCGATGATCGATCAGGATTTGCGTGTGCCGCCCAGCAATCATTTCGAGAAGCTGCGCGGCATTCTCGAAGGCTTCCATTCAATACGCGTCAACAAGCAATGGCGGCTGATCTTCCGCTGGGACGGCGGCCGCGGTTAGGCGTCGGACATCTATCTCGACGACCACAGCTATAGATGAGGTGAGAACATGTTGATGACCGCACGCAAGCCGGCAACGGTTGGCGAAATTCTCACGGAAGAATTCATGCAGCCGCTTGGCCTGACGCAGGCGGCTTTGGCCGAGGCGATGGGGGTCCAGCGCAAGCATGTGAACGAATTGTGCAACGACCGCCGCAACGTGACGGCGGCGACCGCGCTTATTCTGGCGCGGGTGTTCGGCAACAGCCCGGACTTCTGGTTGAACGTCCAGCGCCGCAGCGATCTTTGGCAGGTCATGAACTCGCCCGACGAGCGGGCGCGAGTTGACCGCGCCAAGCCATTGGCGACAGCTGCATAGCAAAGAGTTTGCGCCGCGCTAATGCAGCGCCTTGATCAGCGCCCCCACCATCGTCTGCGGCCGGTAGCCGAACTTGGCAGGCGTCAGCCCTAGCCGCACCACCACCAACTGCTCCGAAGGGATGATGGCGACCGTCTGCCCGTCATGGCCTTCCATCCAATACGTGTCCTTGGGCAGGCCTGCCGCGACGCCGGCGCCGGGGTTTTCCTCATCGCCCGGGGCCTCGATCCACAACTGACCCTTGCCGTAGACCTTCGAGGCGGATGCCGGCTCGCGCATCCAGTCGACGAAACCGGTTGGCAGGATCTGGTTGCCGTTCCACACCCCGCCCTGCAGCAGGAACTGGCCGAAGCGCGCCCAGTCATGCGCGGTCGCGTAAAGATAGGACGAGCCGACGAAGGTGCCCTGCTCGCCCGTCTCGAGCACCGCGCTATGCATGCCAAGCGGCTCGAACAGGGCGGTGCGCGGCCATGTCAGCGCCTTGGCCTTGTCGCCGACCGCGTCCTGCCAGAGCCGCGACAGCATCACCGCCGTGCCGCTCGAATAGGAAAACTGTTTGCCGACCTCTGCAGCCAGCGGCTTGGATTCGGCAAAGCCCGCCATGTCCGGCTCGAGATAGAGCATGCGCGTGACGTCGGCGACGTCGCCATAATCCTCGTTGAACTCCAACCCGCTCGACATCGCCATCATCTCGGCAAGGCTGATGGCGGTGCGGCCGTCCGCCTTCCACGTCGCAAACAGGTTTTTGTCGTCGAAAGCCATCTTGCCGTCCTTGACCAACGTACCGATGATGGCGGCATTCACCGTCTTGGTCATCGACCAGCCGAGCAGCGGCGTTCTGGCGGAAAAACCATCGCCATAGCGCTCGGCGACGACACGGCCATTCTTGACCACCACCACCGCCCGCATGCCGGTGCCGTTCAGCGCCGCATCGTCCAGCAGTTTGGCAATCACCGGATCCTGCGATGCCTCAACCCGCTCGCCTTCCGGCCACAGGTCGCCCATGGTGGCTGCCGACGGCTCCGCTTGGATCGCGGTCCGCCGCGCCTTGCCGACATCGCCGTCCGGAACCGAAGCGCAGCCCAACCCGTCGCGGGCGACGGCGACGCTCTTGCCGAGGAACCCGAACAGACCGGCAGACACCGTTCCCCTGTTCTTGTCCACCGAAACACGCATTAGCCGCAGCAGGGGATGCCCGGGCGCCTGCACGTCGACGGCCAGCACCTCATTGGGATCGCGGCCGGCAATGAAGACGTTCGAACAGACGATCTTGGCCGAGTAACCCGAGCCGACGCGGATCAATTCGGGCGGCGCGATGTATAGCCACGCAAACAGCGCGGCGACCGCCAGCACGATCAGACCAAGCAGCCATCTGACGATCTTGACGACGATCCGCATTTATTTCCTCCGGGCCCTGCGCGAGCCCTTATGTCATCGATTTGCCGCCATTGCTTCCGCAAATCACAATGCTTGTCGAGCGCCATCAACGGATTATCAACCATGATCGGCGATCACAGGATATGCTGAGCGATGCTGTGGGGCGATCGCTCGGAGGGGGCCCAATCACAAGCCGGCCATCAGGTATAGACCCATCAGCGACCGGCTGAATCCGGCTCGGGAATTGCGATGCGCCGTCTTGCGGGCCTCATTATGCTAGCGCTGCTTGGCGCGTGCTCGACAGTAGACGATCTCTCGCCACTGTCGCCGTCGGCGTCGAGCAGCCCGACGGTCACTGTCCGGGCGCCGCGCTTTGCCGATTCCAAGCCGCATGAATGGGAGAGCGGCGCGCCGTGGAACTATGCCGTCCACGGCACCGATGTTTCCAAATACCAGACCTCGGTCGACTGGCCGGCGGCCAAGGCCAGCGGCATCTCCTTCGCCTTCATCAAGGCGACCGAGGGCGGCGATCGCTTCGATGAATACTTCAACGAGCATTGGACCCGGACCAAAGCTGCGGGCGTTCCCCGCGCCGCCTATCACTTCTACTATTTCTGCACCCCGGCTGCCGTGCAGGCGCGCTGGTTCATCCGCAACGTCCCCGTCGATCGCTCGGCGATGCCGCCGGTCCTCGACATGGAATGGAACCCACAATCGCCGACCTGCAGGCTGCGTCCCGACGCCGCCACGGTGCGCGCGGAGATGACCACCTTCCTCGAGATCGTCGAACGCCACTACGGCAAGAAGCCGATCATCTACACCTCGGTCGACTTCTTCGACGACAACGGCCTGGCGGGGTTTCGCGGCTATCCGTACTGGCTGCGTTCTGTCGCCGGCCATCCACGTGAGAAATACGGCAGCCACCCCTTCACATTCTGGCAGTACACAGGAACCGGGATCATTCCGGGCATGACCGGCAAGGCCGACATCAACGTCTTCAACGGCAGTGAAGCCACCTGGAACAAGTGGCTGCGGCAGAACACCCGTTGACACCGGTTCAACGGCAGCACCGCCATGGATCAAATCACTCCAGCAGAGCTTCCGTTGAACCGGTTCAACGGCAGCACCGCCATGGATCAAATCACTCCAGCAGAGCTTCCGTTGAACCGGTGCAACGGCAGCGAGTCCGTCCGAGATAAGAAGCTCCGCAGAACACCGTTGCCGCCAGTGCAACGGCACAGAAGCCGGCGGAATAAGGGGCTGCGGCACAAGAACCGTTGACACAGGGCCTGCCGCCTGCTTTTCGACACAGCCAGCGGTGAAAAGTGCAACCGCCGGCAATTCAGGGCGTTGGGCCTCCGGGGGAGCACAACAACTGCCCGCTATTCGTTTCGAGAGGAAGCTGATGCGACTGCGTTCCAAAGTCCTCGCGGCTGCGCTGACCCTGTGTGCCACGGCCTTGCCGGCGATGGCGCAGGAATGCGGCGGCGACTTCGAGACGTGGAAGCAGGGCGTCGCCGCGGAAGCCAAGGCGGCCGGCGTCGGCACTGCCGGTCTCGACGCCCTTGAAGCGGCAACCTTCGACGACAAGGTGTTGGCACGCGACCGCGCCCAGGGCGTCTTCACCCAAACCTTTGTCGAGTTTTCCAACCGCATGATCTCGGCCTATCGCCTGAAGCAAGGTGCGGCGAACATGAAGAAATACGCGGATGTCTTCGCCCGCGCCGACCAGCAGTTCGGCGTTCAGGCGCCGATCATCGCCGCCTTCTGGGCGCTGGAGACCGATTTCGGCGCCGTGCAGGGCGACTTCCACACGCTGAGCGCCCTGGTGACGCTGTCGCATGATTGCCGCCGCCCGCAACTGTTTCGGCCTCAGTTGATACCGCTTCTGCAATTGATCGATCGCGGCGTGTTGCCGGCCGATGTCAGGGGCGCCTGGGCCGGCGAGATCGGCCAGACGCAGATCCTGCCCTCAGATTATCTGGCACGCGGCGTCGACGGCGACGGCGACGGCAAGATCGACCTGCGCGGCAGCGTGCCCGATGTGATCATGACCACCGCCAACAAAGTGCTGTCGCGCGGCTGGAAACGCGACCAGCCGTGGATCCAGGAAGTCCGCGTGCCCGAAGACATGCCGTGGGACCAGACCGGTCGCACCAACAAGCTGCCGCTGTCGCAGTGGGCGCAATGGGGCGTCACCTACCCCAGCGGCGCGCCGCTGGTCGACAACGGCCTCAAGGCAGGCTTGGCGCTGCCCATGGGCCGTAAGGGGCCCGCCTTCCTCGCTTATGACAATTTCGACGTCTATCTTGAGTGGAACCAGTCCTTCACCTATGCGCTGACCGCGGCCAACCTCGCCGCCAGGTTGGCGGGAGAAAAACAGTTCGATCCGCGCAATCCCGAGACTGGCCTCAACAACGAGCAGATGAAGGCGCTGCAGACCAAGCTCGAAGCCAGAGGCTACGATGTCGGCACTGTTGACGGCATTTTGGGTACCAACACCCGCGAGGCGATCCGCAAGGAGCAGATGCGGCTAGGCTTGCCGGTGGATGGCTGGCCGACGCCGGAGCTGCTGGGGAAATTGTAGGCAGTAGGCAGTAGGCAGTAGGCAGTAGGCAGTAGGCAGTAGGCAGTAGGCAGTAGAAAATTACTCCGAAGCAGTGCCTGCCACCCTATTCCCTATTCCCTATTCCCTATTCCCTATTCCCTATTCCCTATTCCCTATTCCCTATTCGCTAATCCGCCATTGTCTCCAAACTGGCAAACCCCTGCGGCGCGTCGCCCTCGTCGAACGGCGTCGTCACCTCGACGAAGGTGTCGGGGTAAAAGCCGTTGAAGCGGGTCCGCAGCGAGAGCGAATAGGCGCCGATATGGCCGATCTCGATCCAGTCGCCGGTATCGACCGTTTCCGGCAGCCAGAACGGCCGCGACAGGATGTCGACGGAATCGCAGGTCGCCCCGCAGACCTTGAACGGCACGATGTTCTTCTCCTCGCCATTGCGCGAGCGGATCGCCGGATCAGGAATGAAGCGGGCCGGCAGCGTGATCTTTCCGGTCCATGAATCCGACAGCGACGCCCAGATGCCGTCATTGATGTAGAGCCGCTTGCCCTTGCGCAGCAGCACCCGCACGATCAGCGACAGGCAGCGCGCCACGATCACGCGGCCCGGCTCGGCCACCAGCGGCATCTGGTCGAACTGATACTCTTTCAGATCGCCCGAAAGCCGCGACATGATCTGGCCGAGCGACGGCATCTCGATCTGCTTGCGGTTGGGGTCATGGCCGTATTCGGCGGGGAAACCGCCGCCGACGTCGAGCCCGGCAATATCGAAGGTCAGCCGGTTGCGCACCCAATCGGCGGAGGCCAGCGCCCGTTCATAGGTGTCGGGATCCTCGATCTGACTGCCGACATGGAAACACAGGCCAACCTTGTAGCCGGTACGGTTCAGCCGCTCGGCAAGTTCGACGGCGTAGGCCGGCCCGGCGCCGAACTTCTTCGACAGCTCGTAAGCGGCATGGCCCTTGGTCTGCACCCGCACGAACACGCTGATCGCGCCCGGATCGATGTCGAGCGCCCGCACCACTCGCGTCAGCTTGGTGATCTCGTCCTCGTGATCCAGCGAAATCACGCGGATGGCGTATTTCTCCAGCGCCAGCTTGATGTCCGACTGCGCCTTGACCGGATGCATGTAGAGCATCTCGGCATCGGGAGAGACGGCACGCACGGCAGCGAACTCGCCCGGCGAAGCGACGTCGAAAGCCTTGACGCCGGCTTCGACCAGCGTCTTCAGCACGATCTGCTCGCCATTGGTCTTGACCGCATAGGCGGTCTTGCCCGGGAACATGCCCATGAATTGCCTGGCATCCGCCATCAGCACCTGCGGGCGGAAGCAATAGACGGGATCGTCCGGGCGAAGCGCCAGTGCCGCCTCGCGGGCATTCTCGAATCGCTGCATCGACGAATCCTTGATCTAGCCTGCGCACAATTAATCCAAGCTAGCGGCTAATGAAAACAATTCTGTGTCTCGTACGGCTGACGCTGGGGCGCTAGGTCTTGGCGGCAGGCGTTTGCCTCAATCACGTTTCGGGTGGCCCTTGTCTCCGAACCGGATATGGCTTCTGCCTGACTGGCATACGTCTGGGAGGGCGACTCACATGGCAATGGCCGCGACATCCGCACCACGCGGGCCGATGGTGCTCAAGGATTGGGGGCAACTCCTGTTGCTCGGCGCGATCTGGGGCGGCTCGTTCTTCTTCGCGCGCATCGCGGTGGCGGAACTTCCCCCGCTGGTGCTGGTGCTGTTTCGCGTCGCCGTTGCCGCGATTGCGCTGCAGATCTATCTCGGTCTGCGTGGCCCGTCCTTTCGCCTCGCGCTTCCGCATGCCGGCCTGTTCTTCCTGCTGGCGCTCACCAACAATGTCGTGCCCTTCTCGCTGATCTTCGCCGGCCAGACGGAGCTCGGAGCCGGCATCGCCTCGGTGCTCAACGCGACAACGCCGTTCTGGACGTTGATCCTCGCCAACGCGCTGACATCGGACGAAAAGCTGTCCTGGAACAAGCTCGCCGGCATTGCGCTCGGCATCGCCGGCACGGCTGTCATGATCGGCCCCGGCCTGCTTGCCGGGCTCGGCGGCCCGGTCTGGGCCAAATTCGCGCTGATCGGGGCTTCGCTGTCCTATGCCGTCGCGCTGATGGTTGCCCGCCGCTTCAGGGGCGTGCCCTCGCCGATCATCGCCACCGGACAGTTGACGGCATCGACCATCATCATGATCCCGATCGTGCTCTTTACCCACGGTCCATCCGGATTGTTTTCGGCCTCGCCGCCGGTCTGGGCGGCGGTGCTGGCGCTGGCGCTTCTGTCCACCGCCTTCGCCTACATCCTCTATTTCAACCTCGTCGCTTCGGCCGGCGCGACCAACGCCTCCCTGGTCACGCTTGTCGTGCCGGCCAGCGCCATGCTGCTCGGCTTCCTGTTCCTTGGCGAGCGGCTGGAGCTGTTCGAAATCGGCGGCGTGGTGCTGATCGCGCTCGGCCTCGTCACCATTGACGGGCGGTTGTTCGGCCGACGTTAGAGCGCCGCGCGTTCACTGGACGCGCAAAGGATGCTCTAACCACCCAATTGCCCCGCATCGCGAAAGTCGAATCGACTTTCGCAGCGGTAGCGCTGCCATGACACGGCAGCGACACGAGTCGGCCACATTTTATTCACAGGCCTGAAGCCGGTTTTTGCTTAGGAGTTTCAAAGCCTAACGGCAAAAGACATGTCGCGGATTTCACAATCACGTCGCAATGCAGCACATTTTCCGCTTGCCTGTGGCACAAATGAACCTAGACTCCGTGACATAGCTCTTTAAGAGGAGGCTATGTCATGGGACTTACGAGGCCTATCAACGCATTGATGATCTGTGCTGCGTTCGCCTTTATCGGAGCCCTTATTATGGGCTTCCTTCCCTGACCGCCAAAGCGGGGAAGACCAGCACCCAAATAGTCCAACCAATTCAAAAGGCCGGGTTTTTCCCGGCCTTTTGTTGTTGAGCCCACCCTCATGCCGCAGCTGATCCGGCGGCCGCCGCCTCGTGCGAGCGGATGCCGATCATATGACAGATGGCAAAGACCAGATCGGCGCGGTTCATGGTGTAGAAGTGGAAATCGCCGACACCGCGCTCGACAAGGTCCATCACCTGTTCGGCCGCCACCGCCGACGCCACCAGCGCATGCGTCTGCGGGTCCCGGTCGAGGCCTTCGAAACGCTCCGCCAGCCAGCCGGGCACATGCGCGCCCGCCCTCGCGGAAAAGTTCGCGACCTGCTTGAAACTGTGAACCGGCTGGATACCCGGCACGATCGGGATGTAGATGCCGGCGCGGCGGACGCGCTCGACATAGCGCTCGTAGAGATCGTTGTCGAAAAAGAACTGAGTGATGGCACGCGTCGCGCCATTGTCGACTTTGCGCTTCAGCATCTCGATGTCGGTGGCGAAATCGGGGCTTTGCGGGTGCTTTTCCGGATAAGCCGCGACGGAGATGTCGAAATCGGCAATCGCCTTGAGCCCGGCGACCAGCTCCGCGCCGTTCTCGTAACCACCGGGATGCGGCCGGTACGGTCCGCCGACGCCGGAGGCCGGGTCGCCGCGCAGCGCCACGAACCGGTTGATACCGATCGATTTGTAATCCTGGATGACCGCGTCGACCTCGTCGCGCGTTGCCCCGACGCAGGTCAGATGCGCCGCTGCAGGAATACCGGTTTCCGTCAGGATGCGCTTTACAGTGCGCGCGGTGCGCTCTCGCGTCGAGCCGCCGGCGCCGTAGGTCACCGAGACGAATTTCGGCTTCAGCGGCTCCAGCCTCGTCACAGTCTCCCACAGCCTCGCTTCCATCTCGTCCGTCTTCGGCGGGAAGAATTCGAAGGAAACCCTGACCTTGTCGCCAATGTCGGGGCGGCGGGAAAAGCGGAACTGGTTCATCAGGCGGTTTCCCTTATCTGCCTTGTGTCGTTGGAAGGATCGGCGATCAAGAGGCGCCGGTCGCGGCCAAGCCAGAGTTTTACGGTGAGCCTGGCCTCGTTGCCGCCACGCGGCTCGAATTCCTGACTGTCTTCAAGATCGAGGCCGGCTTCCGAAAACCAGTCGGCGATCTGCCGGTCGGAAAAGCCGAGCCGCATATGCGCGTGTTCCTCACGCAGGAATTCCAGCGCATGCGGCGCGAAATCGACGATGACCAGGCGTCCGGCCGGACGCAAAAGCCGCGCCGCCTCGTGGATGGCACGGGCGGGATCGTCGAGATAGTGCAGCACCTGATGGATGGTGACGAGATCGAAGGCATCGCGCTCGACCGGCGGTGCGAAGATGTCGCCCTGCCGAACCTGCGCGTTCGAAACGCCTGCCTTGTCCAGATTGGCGCGCGCCACGGTCAGCATCTCGCGCGACATGTCGATGCCGACACCACGCCGATAAAGCGGCGAGAAGATTTCAAGCAGCCGCCCGGTGCCGGTGCCGAGATCGAGCATCGACTGGAACGGCCGCTTGCCGACCAGTTTCAGCATTGCGGCTTCGACGGCGCGGTCCGGCACATGCAGCGATCGGATATGGTCCCAGCTTGCCGCATTCACGGAAAAATACGCGACCGCCCGGTCCTGCCGCTTGCGCTTGACCGAGGCCAGACGCTCAAGATCGCGCTCGACCTGCGGATCGGCGCCGCGAATGCCGGAAACCAGCCCCATGACGAAGTCCCGCGCGGAATCCGCATCCGACAGGCGGAAGAAGGCCCACGACCCCTCCTGGTAGCGGCCGATCAGTCCGGCCTCCAGAAGCAGCTTCAGGTGCCGCGAAACGCGCGGCTGCGACTGGCCGAGAATTTCGGTAAGATCGGAAACCGTGAGGTCACCGCGCGACAGAAGTGCCAGTATGCGCAATCGGCTGGATTCGGCCGCCGCCTTTAACGTATCCACCATAGTGTCGAGCGAGACATGCATCAGCGTATTCTCTTTGAAAAGATATAAACATATGTTTATGTCGATTTTAGCGACCTTGCAAGCGCTATGTCGCTTCCGGACAAGAAAATGCCGCTGTGTGGCGTTTTAAGAGACGTGGACCATGACTGAAACGCGTGAGATGTTCGAGGCGCGCGAAGGCGAGCAGAGGCTGGAGAACGATCCGGCCTTGATGCCGCCTGATGGCGGGATCGTCTTCATCGGCCGCATTGCCTCGCCATGGACGACGCGCGAAACCTGCCCGAAGAACATGCGCGCCGCGCGCGAGACCGGGCAGAAGGCGGTGCTGACCATCGACACAGCCTACCGAAGTGGCCTGCAGGGGCTGGAGCGCGCCAGCCACGTCATCATCCTATCCTGGCTGCATCATGCGCCGCGGGACCTGATTGTGCAGAAACCGCGCCATGCCGCTGAAGCGAAAGGTGTATTTTCGCTGCGCTCCCCTGCCCGCCCCAACCCCATCGGGCTGCATGTGGTCCGGCTCGTCGCGCTCGACCAACGCACCGGCCGCATCGATCTCGACGCCATCGATGTGCTCGACGGCACGCCGGTCATCGACATCAAACCTTATTTCGCCTCGACCGACGCTATTGCCGAGGCGACCATCGAAGGGCGCGACGAGCCCGATCGGACCCGGCGATGACAGCGCCGACCGGCCGCCGCCGCGCCATCGCCAAGGCGCTGACCGCTCTTCTGCCGCTGGCTCCCTATGCCGACATGGAGAAGATCCGCACCGACGCCGGCGCGGTCCACATGAAGACCTTGCCGCCGGGCATCGCCGTATGGCTGGCGACGATTGCCCATATCCGCCACATGCACACCGATTACGAAAAACTGCTGAGCGAAGGCTATGACCGCGACTCGGCGCGTTTCTTCGNAGACGTGTGCTCTTCCGATCTTATCCGCCACATGCACACCGATTACGAAAAACTGCTGAGCGAAGGCTATGACCGCGACTCGGCGCGTTTCTTCGTCATCGAGCAGACCAACATCGTGCTCACCCGCTGGCGCGCAACCCGCCTGCTCGACGCCGACGACGAGGAGGAATGACCACGGCTACTTCCGCTTCAGCACGGCGACCGCATTGTAGGGCTGGCCATCGGCGTGGCCGACCCAAATCCAGGACAGATTGCCCTTGTAAAACCTGACGGTGATGTTGCCTCCGTCGATGCATTTGTCCTGACCGTAGGTGATGTTCTCGTGGTATTCCGCCGAAATGTCGTCCCTTGACGTCTGTGACAGCGATCCGCCGCAGCCGAGTGACGGATAGTCGATCGACGCGCTGCCATCGTTGATGGTCATGGCGATCGCCCAGTCGGCGCCGGCGTCACCCGCCGGGCTCTGGTGGCCATTGCCTACCCAGGTGCCGCTCAGCGACGGCACGTTCACCGCGCAAGGCAGGTTCTGGAAGATCGGAGTCAATTCGCCGCCGGTTTTCTCGCAGCGATAGGTCTGCCCGCCCTGGCACAATTCCTCGCCTTCGCGCGCGCACTGGGCGCGGGCGTCGCCCGCAGCGGCGAACATCATCATTGCCGCTGTGACGGCCCCAAACCTGCCCATTTTCCCCTCCCGTTCAGACCCGGAACGATAGGGCAATCGCGATCGAATGTATCGGCCAGATCGTCATGGAGGCCGAACAGCGCCGGGCGGGTGGCTCTATGCCTTCTGCCCAGCGCCGCTAGCCTCTCGCCTGCGTGACAGGAGGCCCCGATGAGCCGGACAATGGCAACACAGGACGAGAAGCGACCGCCCGTCGTCGACGACCGCCATGTCGACCCGCACTCCTATCCCGAGGGGGTCGCTTTCCTCGACGGCCAATACCTGCCGATGTCGCAGGCCAAGATCTCGGTGCTGGACTGGGGTTTTCTGCATTCCGACGCAACCTACGACACCGTGCATGTCTGGAACGGCCGCTTCTTCCGCCTCGATTTGCATCTCGAGCGCTTCTTCGGCGGGCTGGAAAAGCTGCGCATGACCATTCCCTTCGATCGCGACAGCGTGACAGAAATCCTGCACAATTGCGTGGCGCTGTCCGGTCATCACGCCGCCTATGTCGAAATGCTGTGCACACGCGGCGCCTCGCCGACTTTCAGCCGCGACCCGCGCCAGGCGGTCAACCGCTTCATGGCGTTCGCCGTGCCGTTCGGCTCGGTCGCCAATGCCGAGCAGTTGCAGCGCGGCCTGCGTGTCGCCATCAGCGACAAGATGCGCATTCCGCCGGCCTCGATCGACCCGGCGATCAAGAACTACCACTGGCTCGATCTGGTGCGCGGTCTCTACGACGCCTATGACCGCGGCGCCGAGACCGCGTTGATCCTCGACTTCAACGGCAATGTCGCCGAAGGCCCGGGCTTCAACGTCTTCTGCGTCAGGGATAGCAAACTGTCGACGCCTTCCATTGGCGTGCTGCCCGGCATCACCCGCCGCACTGTCTTTGATCTGTGCGCCGAAGAAGGTCTTGCAGCCACCGCGGCCGATGTCAGCGTCACTGCATTGCGCGAGGCCGACGAGGTCTTCATCACCTCGACCGCGGGCGGCATCATGCCGGTGACCGAGATCGACGGCGCGGCGATCGCCAACGGCAAGGTCGGACCGATCACCAGCCGGCTGATGGCGCTCTATTGGGAGAAGCACGAGGATCCGGCGTGGTCGTCTCAGGTGAATTATCCCCGATAGTCAGCAAGGCCTCGAGAAAAACCGCAAGGATTGAGCCCGCCACTTTTGCTTGGACAGCGCAGCCTGCCCTCAGGCTCGATAGATCCACTGCTCCGGAACGCGCACCGAGATTTCTTCGCCGGCCCTGACCGTTCCCGGCTTCTCGACCCAGGCGACGACGCCGCGCAGCCGCTTCGCCATTTTTGGGAACAGCAACGCGCCGGCTTCGACGTCGGCCATTCCGGCATTCTCGGCGATCGACCGGCCGGCGATGCGGCACGGTCCGTTCTGTGCGTCGACCTTAAGGGTCACACCGCCCTTGAAGAACAGCAGCGTGCCGGCCGGCAGCATGGAGAGATTCGGCACGCCTTCGATCACCAGATTGGCGCCGATCCATTCCGGCTTGATCTCGGCCAGGCCCATGCGCTCGGCGACGATGGCGAGTTCATCCGCCGCCACGATCGACAATTGCCGTTCGTTGCGCATTTCCGTGCCGCGCGGATACCAGGGCTCGCGCCCGCCCGAGCGCCGTGTCGGTCCGGCATGGAAATCGCCTGATATGCCGTCGAAACCCAGCCGCAATTCGTCCACCGGGCGCGTCTGAAAATGATCCGCCGGCGCCACGTAAAGCGCTGCCGCCTTGGCGGTAAGCTTTCGCGCGGGGATGATTTCGATCGGCTTTTCAGCCTCGGGGAAGAGATCCAGCATGGCGTTCTTTTCTCTCGTCATCCAGCGAATTAGCCGGGCGGACTTCGCGGCGTCCAGTCGAAAGTGCTGATCGTCCGATCAACGTCACCGATGGGATGGCGATCGCCAGGCCGATTCTGGTGCCGTTCGCACCAGCCTGACGCAACAAGACGTATTGCGCGCCAAGGTGTGTTGAGATTCAGGTCAGGCCGAGCCGGGGAAGCGCAGGAAGCTGCTATTCGCCGGGCGGCCTCACCTGAATATCGACATAGCTAGAGCATCCGCAACAGCGCGCCGCCTATCGAATACCCCGCGCCAAAGGCGCAGATCAGGCCGAAATCGCCGGGTTTCATGTCGGCGTGGTTTTCCGACAGCGCGACGATGGCGCCGGCGCCCGCCGTGTTGCCCAGCCGCTCCAGCACCATCGGCGCGCGATCGTGGTCGACTTCGTGGCCGAACGACAGCTTCAGGATCATCGCATTCATCCGCGCATTGGCCTGATGCAGCCAGAAGCGCCTGATCGCCTGCGGCGTCAGCCCGTGCTCGGCGAGGAATTCGACGATGAATTTTTGCCCGGCAACGGTGACTTCCTTGAACACCTTGTTGCCGACCTGCTTGATCAGATTGCCTTCCAGATTGATCATGTAAGGATCTTCCTGGGCGGTGCGGGTGTGATAGCCCAGATTGGTGCGGATGTTGTTCGACATCTGCGTCCACACGCGCGTGTCGAGCACCTCGAAGCGGCCCGGCCGCTTGTCGCCCTTGGCCAGCCCTTCGACCACCATCGACACCGAAGCGTCGCCGAAGATGAAATGCGTCTGCCGGTCGCGAAAATTGAGATGGCCGGTGATGATCTCGGGCGTCGTCACCAGGATGCGTTTGTGCGCGCCCGACCGCACCAGGTTGACGGCGACGTGCAACGCGGCCGCGGCCGAGGAACAGCCAAGCCCCATGTCGAAGCCGGCGCCCTTGGTGCCCAACGCCTCCTGCATTTCGATGGCGATCGCCGGATAGGGCCGCTGGTGATGCGAGGCCGAGCAGATCACCAGGTCGATATCCGACGGCTGCAGCCCGGCGTGGTCGAGCGCCTTCTTCGCCGAGGCGATGCCGAACTCCGCCTCCAGCGACAGCGCGTCGTCGGGCCGCGCCGGAATGCGCGGCGCCATCCGGGTCGGATCGAGAATGCCCTCGCGCTCGATGACATGGCGGGTGCGCACGCCCGAGGCGTGGACGATGAAGTCGCTGTCCGATTTCGGCAGCGGCGGCTCGCCAGTATCCTGGCGGCGCGCATTTTCCGTGTCGACCCAGGCATTGAAGCTGGCGACCAGTTCTTCATTGGTGATTGTGGGTTCGGGGATTTCAACGCCGATGCCGCTGATGATGACGCGATGCATGTCCAGTCCGTCCCATCCGCAGGCGCTGCGGCTTCATGTGGGCGCCGGAATGCTCCGGCGCAACAGTTTTCTCACCGAGGCGGTTTACGCCGGCTTAAACCAAAGATCTGGGCCGACTTAAGCCGATCCTTGACATGGCCACAGGCAAAGCCAAGCGGCCCTAAGACGCCGCGCAACACGGATAATCAAGCTCGTTTTGCGACAATGAAAATGCGCGGAAAGCGCAAGAGCACCTTGCCATCAGCCGTCTTCGGATAGGCCTTGGCGATCTTGGCCGTGTAACATTCGAGGAACAGCGTCCGCTCATCGGCACCCAGCGGATCGAGGAACGGTTTCAGGCCCGTCGACTTCACCCATTCGACGATCGCCTGCGCATCGGCAAGCGGGTGGTTGTAGATGGTGTGCCAGATATCCAGCCGATCGCTGAGCGGCGACAGAAGATCATAATAGAACGACACCGGCGGCAACGGCCCGCGTGCCGCGCCCTTGAGCTTTTCGGCAAACGGCATTTCGGCGGCGGTTTCACGCATCAGGCGGTGCGAGTCCTCGCCCATATTGTCGGGCATCTGGATGGCCAGCGCGCCGCCTGGCGCAAGAAAACCCATCAGCCGCTGGAACACAGCGGGATGCTCGGGCAGCCACTGGAACACCGCATTGGCGAAGATCACGTCGACCGGCTCCGCCGGCTGCCATTTGGAGGCATCGGCCAGATCAAAGGTGACCTCGGGCAGACGCGCCCTCGCCTTCTCGATCATGTCGGGCGAAGTGTCGAAGCCGCTCACCTGCGCATCCGGCCAGCGCTCGACGAGCAGCTCGGTCGAGTTGCCCGGCCCGCAGCCGATGTCGACGACCCGGCGCGGGAAGTCCACCGGCACCTGTGCCACCAGGTCTCGCGCGGGCCGCGTGCGCTCGTCCTCGAATTTCAGATATTGGGCGGCGGACCAATCAGCCATGTGAACTCCTCACGTCTTCTTGAGAATTCGCCGCCCGGAAAACCCCTTACCGCGTCAGCCTCTTGTAGGTCATGCGGTGCGGGTTGACGGCATCCGGCCCGAGGCGGCGGATCTTGTCCTGCTCGTAATCCTCGAAATTGCCCTCGAACCATTCGACATGGCTGTCGCCCTCGAAGGCGAGGATGTGCGTCGCCAGGCGATCGAGGAACATGCGATCGTGCGAGATGATGACGGCGCAGCCGCCGAAGTTTTCCAGCGCGTCTTCGAGTGCCGCCAGCGTTTCGGTGTCGAGATCGTTGGTCGGTTCGTCGAGCAGCAGCACATTGCCGCCGGTCTTCAGCATCTTGGCCAGATGCACGCGGTTGCGCTGGCCGCCGGACAGATTGCCGACCTTCTGCTGCTGGTCGCCGCCACGGAAGTTGAACGACGCGCAATAGGCACGCGTGTTGGCCTCGAATTTGCCGAGCTTGACCACTTCTGCGCCGCCGGAAATCTCTTCCCATACCGTCTTTGACGGATCGAGCGCATCGCGGCTCTGGTCGACATAGCCGAGCTTCACCGTTTCGCCGACGCGCACTGAGCCCGCATCCGGCTTTTCCTGGCCGGTGATCATGCGAAACAGCGTCGTCTTGCCGGCGCCGTTCGGGCCGATGACGCCGACGATGCCGCCGGGCGGCAGCTTGAATTCCAGGCCGTCGATCAAAAGCGTGTCGCCAAAGCCCTTCGACAGGCCTTCCGCCTCGATCACCACATTGCCGAGCCGCTCGCCATGCGGGATGACGATCTGCGTATCGCTCGGACGCCGCTTGTCGGCTGCATCCAAAAGATCCTGGAACGCCTGGATACGCGCCTTGGACTTCGTCTGGCGGGCCTTCGGGCTCGACTGGATCCATTCGCGCTCGCGGCCGATGGCGCGCTGGCGGGCATCGTCCTCGCGGCCTTCCTGCTTGAGCCGCTTGGCCTTGGCTTCGAGGTATTTGGTGTAGTTGCCCTCATAGGGAATGCCGCGGCCGCGATCGAGTTCGAGGATCCAGCCGGTGACGTTGTCGAGGAAGTAGCGATCGTGGGTGATGATCATCACGGCGCCCGGATAGGCACGCAAATGCTTTTCCAGCCACGCCGTGGTTTCGGCGTCGAGATGGTTGGTCGGTTCGTCGAGCAGCAAAAGGTCGGGCTGGCGCAGCAAGAGTTGGCAAAGCGCGACGCGGCGCCGCTCGCCGCCCGAAAGCTTGGTGACTTCCGAATCCTTGGGCGGGCAGCCCAGCGCTTCCATCGCCATCTCGACCTGCTGTTCGAGATCCCACAGGTTGAGCCGGTCCATCTCGTCCTGAAGCTTGGCCGACTCGTCGGCCGTCTCGTCGGAGTAGTTCATCATCAATTCGTTATAGCGTTCGATGATCGCGGTCTTGGCGGCGACGCCTTCCATGATGTTTTCGAACACGGTCTTGTCCGGATCGAGCGCCGGCTCCTGCGCCAGGTAGCCGACGGTTGCGCCTTCGGCCAGCCAGGCTTCGCCGTTCCACTCCTTGTCGAGCCCGGCCATGATCTTGAGGATCGTCGACTTGCCCGAACCGTTGGGGCCGAGGATGCCGATCTTGGCGTCGGGATAGAAGGAGAGATGGACATTCTCGAGCACCTTCTTGGTGCCATAGGCCTTGTTGAGGCCGGCCATGTGATAGATGAACTGGCGTGCCACGCGCGCTTTCCCTGAAAAAAACTGACTGGCCCAGAAAACTGACTGGATCTGTCGAATTGAGTGGAGGTTGGCCGCTATGTAGGCGATGCGGCGGCGAACGGCAATCGCTTTTGCCATATCTGCCCGGTCACACGCGGAAGTGTCCGCCAACCGCCGAAGTTTTCCACCAGCACGAAGCGTGCTGAAATCTCCGGTTAACTCTTCGGCGTCAAAACAGGATCGGAGTGGAATCGCTCGCTATTCGCGATTTCGAGAAAGAGATCGGGTCGACGGCATTGCTGAACAGTTTCCTGCTCCTTGCCGAAGCGGTCGTCTATTTCAGCGTCATGGTGACGCTTTTCCGCTTCCGGAGGCGCATCGGCCTCGGCGTGTTCATCTGCGCGCTCGGTGTCATGCACTTCCTCGAGACCTACCTCGCCAGCGTTTTTTATGTCGCCTTGCCGTTCGGCATGGTCTCGCCTGGCTCGGCGGTGCTGTTTTCCGGCAAGCTGGTGATGCTTTTGCTGCTCTATATGAAAGAGGACGCTGCAACTGTGCGTCAGCCGATCTACGGCCTGCTGCTCGGCAATGCGCTGATGATCGGGCTGGTGCTGCTGCTGCGCCTGCACGTCATCGCGGCACTTCCCGACGGCAGGCTCCCAGACATCGGCTTCATCGACCAGATGGGCTGGCTGATGGTGTGGGGCACGACGCTGCTGTTCGTCGATGCCATCCTGATCATCCTGCTTTATGAAAAGCTCGGGCGTTATCTGCGCAAGGCGCCGTTCGCGCGCATCCTGATTTCGGTCGCTTGCGTGCTGACATTCGACCAGGCCGGGTTTTTCACCGCCCTGCATTTCGTTGCCGGCGCGCCGATAGCCGTCTTTTTCGGCGGCTGGTTCGCCAAGATGGCGGCGGCGGTGACGTTCAGCACCATGCTCGTCGCCTATCTCAAATGGTTCGAGGAGCGCCAAGTCACCGCGCCGCGCGGATTGACCGATATCTTCGATACGCTGACCTATCGCGAACGCTACGAAGCGCTGGTCGAACATGTCGGGCGGGACGGCCTGACCGGCCTGCTGCACCGCGGGCGCTTCGACGCCGACGGTGAAGCCGCCGTCCAGGCCAGCCTGCGCACCGCCAGGCCGCTCAGCCTGCTGATCATCGATGTCGACCATTTCAAATCGATCAATGACCGTTTCGGCCATGCCGAAGGCGACAAGGTGTTGAAGGCGGTCGCGGCCCTGCTTGGCGAGACGGCAAGCGCCGAGGACCAGGTGTTCCGCATCGGCGGCGAGGAATTCGCCATCCTCAGTTCGCGTCCGCACTCGGTCGCCAGGCTGTTCGGCGAAAGCATTCGCCACGCGGTCAAGGGCTCGGCCGCCACCAGTCGCTTCGAGCTCACCGTCAGCGCTGGCGTTTCCAGCGTCAGCGAAACCACGCGCTGCCTTGCCGACCTGTTCGCGCTTGCCGACCAGCGTCTCTACAAGGCGAAGTCGACCGGCCGCGATCGCGTCGTCGGCGAGCCGGGCGGCCAAGAAGCCGACACAGCCGCTGCGCGGACCAAATCCGCACAGATCTAGTTCGTTACGAATTCCTCTGCCGTCGAAAGCCCGTCACGGTCGAAACCGCCATCAGCGCGATCGCCAGCCATTTCAGCACCGTGATGATCGGCCCGGCCTGGATATCGTAGGCAATGAACAGCAGGATGCCCGGCACCAGCAAGCCGCACATGACCAGCATGATGCGGTTGATCTGCCAGGACACTTTTGNTGGCCCAGAAAGCCAGCCGCGCCAGCGCGCTGCTCGTCATGCCATCCATTGCCGCCCCCGCCAGAATGATGCGCTCGCAGCATAGCACCAGGGCGCGGCAGCGCGACAGTCCGGTATCTCTGTTGAGAGTTACTGGAAGCCGATCGCGTCGACATTGCCTGTCGGGCAGCCGGCCTTGTTGGTCGGCACCGAAGCCAGCAGCAGATCCTTAAGCGAGCTGTTGGGCCCGATCGGACCCGCGAGGCCGAGCGTCAGTTCGCCGATCAGCCGCCTGCCGCTCGACGGATCGATGACGCAGGAAACGCGCACGCGATCCCCTGCTCCCGCCCCGAAGGCAGTGTCGAAAGCGCCGCGGATCTGGTCCGCCGTCAGCTTGCCGCCGATGTTCTTGGCAAAGAGTTCGCGCACCGGCGAGCTGTTCACCGCGCGCATCAGGTTGAGCGCATCGGAGAAATAGTCCTGCTGGCTCTTGCCGTAGCAGGTGCCGTGCTTGATCCATTCATGCCGATCGAGGTGGGAGGCCGTGCCAGGCATCACCTGATCGAGTTCCGTGCGGGTGTTGGCGTCAAGATTGACCGGCGGCAGGTCTTTCCAGTGGGCCGGATTGTCGTTGGCCTTGTCGCTCGCCGTCGCCTGGCAATAGAAATTGCCGTTCGGCTGCGGCCAGAGACCGTGCAAGGTGAAATGCGTGGCGTCGAAATCACCAGCACTCTGCGCCCTGCATTCGGTCTTGTTCGACTTTGTCTCGCAAAACGCCGGCTGCCAGCTCAGCGCGAAGACGTATTCGGGTTTCCCCGATGCCGCCGGCTTGCCTTGCCCGTCAGGTGCGGCCGGCACGGTCGCCGCGCTGCTGCCGGAAACGTGGCCGCAGCTGACCTTCACCCAGCGGCGCTCCGGATCGGCGCCCGGCACCAGGATGAGATAATGCGTCGGCGTATCCTTGTTGCCGGCAAGCAGCTGATAGCTCTGCCCGGCATCGGTCGAGACATTGCCGGGGTTCTTGCCGTTCTTGATGGCTTGCGTTGCCGGACAGGCAGCGTCGGCCACAAAGGAGCCGCTCATCTTGACGTCGGCACGCGCGGCACCGGCCAGCGACGCGGCCAGCATGGCCAATCCGAAAACGACACCAATGCGCATGGAAAATCCTCGGCTGGACAAGTGGGCGACAGACTGAAGCTGTCTCCATGTCAGAATTGCGATATTTTGCTGGCCAAACGCAAGAAACATCGTCGCGAAAAGCGGGTTTGCTGGATTGACGCATAATGTGGGCCGGCGCAAACAAAGCCAACGACGATAATGCAAGGGCGGGACCGAGCGGCATGTCATTCAGCCAGCAGCGCGTGGTTCGCTCCCCAACCGGTGCCGAGCTCAATCTTTTCGTCAGGCAGGCCGATGGCCGGGCACGCGCCGTCGTCCAGATCAATCATGGCCTGGCCGAGCACGCAGCGCGCTATGCCCGCTTTGCCGATTTTCTTGGCTCCCGCGGCTTCGATGTCTATGTCCACGATCATCGCGGCCATGGCGCGACCAAGGCCCCCGACGCGCCGCTCGGCAGGTTCGCCGCCAGCGACGGCCCGGCCAAGGTGATAGCCGATATCGGCACCATCCATGATCTTATCGCCCGCGAACAGCCAAACAGACCGGTCATCCTGTTTGGTCATTCGATGGGAGCGTCGGTCGCGCTGAACTACCTGTTGCGCCACTCGCCGCGCATTCATGCCGCCGCTATCTGGAACGGCAATTTCTCCGAAGGCCTGCTCGGACAGGTGGCGCTGGGCATCCTTGCCTGGGAACGGATGCGGCTCGGCTCCGACGTGCCATCGCGTCTGCTGCCGAAGCTCACCTTCCAGGCCTGGGGCAAGGCGGTGCCCAATCACCGCACATTGTTCGACTGGCTGTCGCGCGACGAGGCGGAAGTGGCGAAATACATCGCCGATCCGCTCTGCGGCTGGGATGCCTCGGTATCGATGTGGCGCGATGTGGTCTCGATGGCGCTGAACGGCGGCAAGGATGCCGGCTTTGCCGGCATCCGGCGCGACCTGCCCATCAGCATCGTCGGCGGCGAAAGAGATCCCGCCTCGGATTATGGCAAAGGGATCACGCATCTTGCCAGCCGCATGCGCGCGATGGGCTTTTCGAATCTGGTTTCAAAGGTTTACGTCGACACCCGCCACGAAAGCCTGAACGAGGTGAATCGCGACATCATCATGGATGATTTCGCCGCCTGGGCCGACAAAGTCCTCAAAGCGTGACGGATTGGCCCATTGCAAGAGCCGTGACAGCCGTTGCAGGGCTTGATAGAGGCTCTGCTTTCGCAGCAGTCACGGTGATTGCGGCAACCACGGTGATCCATGGCTGAGCCCCCGCTGAAAGGCGTCCGCGTCGTCGAACTCGCCCGCATCCTTGCCGGGCCATGGGCCGGGCAGTTGCTTGCCGATCTCGGCGCCGATGTCATCAAGGTCGAAAGCCCCGATGGCGGCGACGACACCCGCAAATGGGGGCCACCCTTCGTCATGGGCAAGGACGGCGAGAACCTGTCGGCCGCCTATTACCATTCCTGCAATCGCGGCAAGCGCTCCATCGCCATCGATTTCTCGACACCGGAAGGGGCCGAGACCGTGCGCCGGCTGGTCGCCACCTCGGACGTGCTGATCGAGAACTTCAAGCTCGGCGGTCTGAAGAAATACGACCTCGACTATGACAGCCTGCGCAAGATCAACCCGCGCCTCGTCTATTGCTCGATCACCGGCTTCGGCCAGGACGGACCCTATGCGCCGCGCGCCGGCTACGACTTCATCATCCAGGCCATGGCCGGCATGATGTCGATCACCGGCGAGGTCGGCCGCGAGCCGCAAAAAGCGGGCGTCGCCATCTCCGACATCTTCACCGGCCTCTATTCGGTCATCGCCATCCAGGCAGCATTGCGCCATGCCGAACAAACCGGCGAAGGCCAGCACGTCGACATGGCGCTCTTCGACACCCAGATCTCGGCGCTCGGCAACCAGAATTTGAACTATCTCGTCTCCGGCAAATCGCCGGTGCAGATGGGCAATGCGCATATGAACATCGCCCCCTACGAGGTGGTGCCGGTCCGGGATGGGCACATCATCCTGGCGGTCGGCAATGACGGCCAGTTCGCCAAATTCTGCGCCGCTGTCGGACTGGGCGACCTGCCTGCCAATCCCGACTTCGCCACCAACCCCGCCCGGGTCGCCAACCGGGTGAAATTGCATGAGCGCATGATCGAGGCGCTGAAGGTTTTTGACCGCGATCCGCTGCTGGCCAAGCTGGAAGCGGCCAGCGTGCCGGCGAGCCCGATCAACACGATCGGCCAGATGTTTGCCGATCCGCAGACGATCGCGCGCGGCATGCGGCTTGATCTCGACGACGGCCATGGCAATCTTCTGCCTTCGGTGCGTGCGCCGATGGTGATGTCGGGCACGCCGCTGGTCTATGAGCGCCCCTCGCCGCGCCTGGGCGAGCACACGCAAGAAATCCTTGCCGAACTGGAGAAGTCTGGACAATGAAGACCGGCGGACAACTCATCGTCGACGCGCTCGAAGCCAACGGCACCGACCGCATCTATTGTGTGCCGGGTGAATCCTATCTGGCGGTGCTCGACGCGCTGCACGATTCTGCGATCCGCACCATCGTCTGCCGCCAGGAAGGCGGTGCCGCGATGATGGCCGATTGCCACGGCCGCCTGACCGGGAAGCCCGGCATCTGCTTCGTCACCCGCGGCCCCGGCGCCACCAACGCCTCGGCCGGCATCCACATCGCCATGCAGGATTCTATACCCGTCATCCTGTTCATCGGCCAGGTCGCCAGCCACGCCAAGGAGCGTGAAGCGTTCCAAGAGGTCGATTATAAGAGGTTCTTCGGCGATATCGCCAAATGGGTGGTCGAGATCGACGACGCCTCGCGCATCCCCGAATTCGTCACCCGCGCCTTCGCGGTGGCGACATCGGGCCGGCCCGGCCCGGTGGTGATCTCGCTGCCCGAAGACATGCTGACCAGCATCGTCGAAGCACCTATCGCCTTGCCGCACACGCCGGTTGAGACACGGCCGGGCGAAGCGGAGCTCGATGCGCTGGAAAAGCTGCTGGCTAAGGCCAAGCGGCCGTTCGTCATCCTCGGCGGCACGCGCTGGGACGCCGAGGCGGTGGCGCAAATGCGCACGGTCGCCGAGGCGTGGTCGCTGCCGGTCGGTTGTTCCTTCCGCCGGCAGATGCTGTTCGATCATCTACATCCGAACTATGCCGGCGATGTCGGCATCGGCATCAACCCCAAGCTGGCCACAGCGATCAAGCAGGCCGATCTCGTGCTCCTGATCGGCGGCCGCATGGGCGAAATGCCGTCCTCGGACTACACGCTGCTGAAAAGCCCCTACCCCGACCAGACACTGGTCCATGTCCATGCCGACGCTGGCGAGCTCGGCCGCGTCTACAGGCCGACACTGGCGATCAACGCCTCGCCTTCTGCCTTCATCGACGCTTTCGCCAAGCGCAAGCCGGCCTCTGAGCCGACTTGGGCAGCCGAGACACCAAAGCTGCATGCCTCCTATCTCGACTGGTCGACGCCACCGGAAGGCGGCCCCGGCTCGGTCCAGATGGGCCCGATCATGAACTACCTCGAAAAGATGCTGCCCGACGACGCCATTCTCACCAACGGCGCCGGCAATTACGCGACCTGGGTGCATCGCTTCCACCGCTTCCGCCGCTTCGCCACTCAAGGTGCGCCGACATCGGGCTCGATGGGCTATGGCACGCCTGCGGCCGTCGCTGCCAAAGAGCTGTTTCCGGAGCGCACCGTGGTCGCCTTCGCCGGCGACGGCTGCTTCCTGATGAACGGGCAGGAATTCGCCACCGCCGTGCAGTATGACCTGCCTATCATTGTGGTCGTCGTCAACAACGGCATCTATGGCACCATCCGCATGCATCAGGAGCGCGAATATCCCGGCCGCGTCGTCGCCACCGATCTTAAGAACCCCGACTTCGCGGCTCTCGCCCGCGCCTATGGCGGCCATGGCGAAACGGTCGACAAGACCGCCGATTTCGCTCCCGCCTTCGAACGTGCCCGCGCCAGCGGCAAGCCGGCGATCGTGGAAATCCGCCTCGACCCCGAAGCGATCACGCCGACCAAGACGATGACGCAGATACGCGACAAGGCGTAGTCCAAACAAAAAAAGAGGCGGTCGCCCGCCCCTTTTCGTCATGCGGCTTGCGCTATTTCGCGGCCTCGATCTGTCCGCGGATTTCGCCGTCCTTGTTGGCTGCCGTGTGCAAATTGACATAATCCTTGCCGCCCATCAGGTCGGCGGCCTGCGCGTCGGTCAGCACGGCCGACCCTTTGATCGGGCTCTTGAGCTTGCCCTTGAACGGGATCGCCACCCCGGCGTTTTCACCCATCGCGGCTGGGCCGTGAATATGCCCGGCGGTCGCCGACCCGCTGAGGCCGGAATATTTGACGTTCCAGCTGAGTTTCTTCGTGGCCGTGTCGAAGGTAAGAGCTGCGGTGCCCTTGCCTTTTGTGGTCACCGGCGGGTTCTGCTGGGCGCCGTCGAGCGTCGCTTTCAGCTTCACCGTCTCGGCCAGGGCCGGCGCTGCCGTAAGGAAGGACGCCGAGATGGCCAGTGCCGAAAGCATCGGCGCCAAGGATTGGATACGCATGAGGATCTCCGTTTGCTGATGACATCCAGCCACGGCTCCCCGGCGCGCGGATGTATCGGCACAACGCTTATAAGAGCGAATGGCTGCGCGCGAGTAACACTTACGTGCAAACTAATGGACCGCGCGATACCCCGGATACGGGGAGCGTCAGACCGCCGCCAGCGCCTGCGTCAGGTCGGCGATCAGATCGTCCGGGTGCTCCACGCCGATCGACAGCCTGACCGTGGTCTCCAGCACGCCGATGCGCTCGCGCACCTCGAAGGGTATGCCCGAATGCGTCATGGCCGCGGGGTGGCTGGCCAAGGACTCCGTTCCGCCCAGGCTCACCGCCAGCTTGAATATCTGCAGGTTGTTGAGAAAGGCGAAAGCCGCCTTCTCTCTGCCCTTGATATCGAAGGAGAAGGTCGAGCCGGCACCAGTGCATTGCGCCCTGTAGGTGCGGCCAGCCGGCGTGTCCTCGCCCAGGAACGGCAGGTAATGCACCTTCTCGACCTTGGCATGGTCGCGCAGGAATTCGGCGACCAGCCGCGCATTGTCGTTGGCCCGCTCCATGCGGATCGACAGCGTCTCCAGCGAGCGGCCGAGCATCCAGCAGGAATGCGGGTCGAGCTGCGTGCCGATCGCGCCGCGCAGCGCCTTGATCGGCTTGGTGACCGCCTTGCCGCCCATGGCGGCGCCCGCGATCAGGTCGGAATGGCCGCCGACATATTTGGTCAGCGAATAGACGGACACGTCGGCGCCATGTTCGATCGGCCGCTGGAACACCGGGCCGAGCAGCGTGTTGTCGCAGACGACGATCGGCGTCGACCCCTGGCTCGCGCCGATCTCGTCGGCGATCTTGCGCATCAGCGCGATGTCGACCAGGCTGTTGGTCGGATTTGACGGCGTCTCGATCAGGATGACCGACACGCGGCCCTTCGCGACGGCGGCGTCGGAGGCCGTGCGCACCGCCGTCTCGTCGACGCCGTCCGCGAAACCGACAGCACCGATGCCGAAACCGGAGAGCGTGCGCGTCAAAAGCGTCTCGGTGCCGCCGTAAAGCGGCTGCGAATGAAGGATGACGTCGCCCGGCCTGATATAGGCGAGCAGTGTCGTGGCGATCGCCGACATGCCTGATGAAAACAGGATGCAGGCATCCGTCCCTTCATAGATCGCCAGACGGTCCTCGACGATCTCGCTGTTGGGATGGTTAAAGCGCGAATAGACCAGGCCGGACGCCGTGCCGCTCGGCGGCTCCTTGCGGCCGGAGGTGTAATCGAAGAAGTCGCGTCCTTCTTCCGCCGACTTGAACACGAAGGTCGAGGTCAGGAACACCGGCGGCTTGACCGCGCCTTCCGAAAGCTGCGGATCGAAGCCATAGCTCAGCATCAGCGTCTGCGGGTGGAGCTTGTGGTTGCCGATATGGGTTTTCGACGGGCGTGGCGCGGTCATGATCTTTCCTGCCTGTTCGAGTGAAATATTGAACGGCAATTTATGCGATCCTGTTCCACCAGTTCTTGCTATTTTGGGGCTCTCATGGCTGCATTCCCGCAACAAATTGCCCGGAGAGACCGAACGTGCAGCAGAAGATAGCCGACGATTTCGACCGCAAGATCCTGCGTGAGCTGCAAGCCGACGCCCGCATCACCAACCACGAGCTTGCCGAGCGGATCGGTCTGTCGCCATCGCCCTGCCTGAGGCGGGTGCGGCGGTTGGAGGAGACCGGAATTATCAGGGGCTACACCACGCTGGTCGATCCCTCAGCCTTTGGCTGGAGCATGGTCGCCATCGCCACCATCCGGCTCAGCCGTCAGAACGAAGACGAGATCGTGATGTTCGAGGACGCGATCCGCGGCTGGGAAGAGGTGCTGGAATGCCACCTCGTCACCGGTTCACGCGACTATGTGCTGAAGGTGGTGACGGGAAACCTCGAACAGTACGAGCGCTTCATCAAGGAAAAGATCGCGCGGCTGAAATGCGTCGCCTCGATCGAAACCAGCTTCGTCATGAACACCATAAAAGAACGGCGCCTCTGACCAGAGGCGCCGTTTTCGAGATCGAAATGTTGCTAACTAGGCTTACTTCACTGCCTTGTCGGTGATGGCGGTGGTGTAGGCGCCGGTCGGCTCCTTGGTGATGATCTTCTGGTCGAGCAGCGCCTTGGCGGTGCGCTCGTAGGTTGCCGGGTCGAGCTTGCCGTCGGCATTGTCGATCAGCTTGGCGACTTCGCTCATCATGCGCTTCTGATGGTTTTCGTCCTGGCCGCCGCCGTCCATGACGATACCTGCTGCCTCGTCATTGTTGTCGATGGCGTATTTCCAGCCCTTCATCGAAGCGCGCACGAAACGCACCATCTTGTCCTCGAAAGCCGGGTCCTTGAGCTTGTCTTCCGACGCATAGAGCCCGTCCTCGAGCAGGTCGTTGCCCATGGCCGAGTAGTTGAACACGGTCAGCTGTTCGGGCTTGTAGCCGGCGTCGATCAACTGCCAGTACTCGTTGTAGGTCATGACCGAGATACAATCCGCCTGCTTCTGGATCAGCGGCTGCACGTCGAAGCTCTGCTTCAAGACGGTGACGCCGTCCGGGCCGCCGTCGGTCTTGAGGCCGAGCTTGTTCATCCAGGCGTAGAACGGATACTCGTTGCCGAAGAACCAGACGCCGAGCGTGTGGCCCTTGAAGTCGGCTTCGGTCTTGATCGGGCCGTCCTTCGGGCAGACCAGTTCCATGCCGGCCTTCTTGAACGGCTGGGCGATGTTGACCAGCGGCACACCCTTTTCGCGGGCAGCCAGCGCACCGCCCATCCAGTCGACGATGACATCGGCGCCGCCGCCGGCGATCACCTGCTCGGGCGCGATATCGGGACCGCCCGGCTTGATGTCGACGTCGAGACCTTCGGCCTCATAGAAACCCTTGGCCTTGGCGACATAGTAGCCGGCAAACTGGGCCTGCGTGACCCATTTCAGTTGCAACGTCACCTTGTCGGCGGCCATTGCCTGGAACGCGGCGAGCGACATCGCGCCGGCCAGAACGGGAATAATCAGTCTTTTCATTTTTTTACCCTCTGAAGTTAGTGCCCTAAACCCACCGCCCCTATCCACCACGGACAGAGGGATGCCAAAACGTGACGGCTCTTTCGACAAGAGCGACCACGCCATAAAAGACCGAACCCGCAAGTGCTGCAACTGCGATTTCGGCCCAGACCATGTCGATGTTCATCCGCCCGACCTCGGTCGAGATGCGGAAGCCCATGCCGACGACAGGCGTGCCGAAGAACTCGGCGACGATGGCCCCGATCAGCGCCAGCGTCGAGTTGATCTTCAGCGCGTTGAAGATGAAGGGCGCGGCTGCCGGCAGCCTGAGCTTCAGCAGCGTCGGCCAGTAGCCCGACGCATAGGTGCGCATCAGGTCGCGCTCCATGTGGCCGGAGGCGGCCAAGCCGGCGACCGTGTTCACCAGCATCGGGAAGAAGGTCATGATGATGACCACCGCCGCCTTGGACTGCCAGTCGAACCCGAACCACATCACCATGATCGGGGCGACGCCGATGATCGGCAGTGCCGAGACCATGTTGCCGATCGGCAAGAGGCCGCGCCGCAGGAACGGCACGCGATCGGCGAGGACCGCGGTGATGAAGCCGGCGCCGCTGCCCACCACATAGCCGAAGATCACCGCCTTGAAAATGGTCTGCCTGATATCGGCGCCGAGCACCGGCAGCGAACCGGCAATGCGTGCGCCGATGGCGCTTGGCGGCGGCAGCAGGATGAAGGGTATGCCGGCCCCGCGCGTCACCGCTTCCCAGATGATCAGTATCCAGGCGCCGAAGATGGCCGGGATGATCAGGCGCAGCGCGGTGCGAGCCCATTTGGCGAAGGGACGCAATGATGACAGCACCGCCACGCAGCGCCAGCCAAGCAGCCAGGCACCCGTGAGCAGCAGGAAATAGGGCGCCCGTGCCAGGCCCTCGAAGCCGGCGATGCCGCCAATCAGCAGCCAGGCGACCAGATGTGCGCCGATGAAAAGCACAACCGCTTCGACGACGGACGGTATTCTGGCCATCGTGATCAAGGCAACAAGAAGCAGCACGCCGAAGATCAGCCAGTTCGTCGCCACATAGGGGTATATCAACGTCCCTGAAGGCTGCGCCAGTGCATCGACTTTCGGCGCGGCGATCGGGCCGAGCGCCACAGCGATCAAGCACAGCGTGATCGCCAGCACCGCTTGCCAGGAGGGTTTCAGCCGGTTCATGCCGGCCTCCCGCCCATGGCGCGGTCGACGAGGCGCCCGGCAATGCCGACCACCATGACCAGAAGTGCCGCCACCACAGACCCAGCAACCAGCGCCGACCAGATGTCGATGGACTGGCTGTAGTAGGCACCGGCCAAAAGCTTGGCGCCGATGCCGGCGACAGCGCCGGTCGGCAGTTCGCCGACGATGGCGCCGACCAGGCTTGCCGCGACCGCCACCTTCATCGATGTGAACAGGAACGGCACCGAGGCCGGCACGCGCAACTTCCAGAAGGTCTGCGCACGACTGGCATTGTAGGTGTGCATCAGGTCGAGATGCATGATCTCGGGCGAGCGCAGCCCCTTCACCATGCCGACAGTCACCGGGAAGAACGACAGATAGGTCGAGATCATCGCCTTCGGGATCAGGCCGCTGATGCCGATCGCCCCCAGCACGACGATGATCATCGGCGCCACTGCCAGGATGGGAATGGTCTGCGAGGCGATGATCCACGGCATCAGGCTACGGTCGAGCGTCGCCACATGGACAATGCCGACCGCAATGATGATGCCGAGCGCCGTGCCGAAGGCAAAGCCGAGCAGCGTCGACGACAGCGTCACCCAGGCATTGTAGACGAGGCTGCGGTTCGAGGTGATAGGCCGCAGGAAGGTGTTCTCGAAGAAATTCACCGCCACCTGATGCGGCGCCGGCAATGTCGGCTTCGGCTGCGACAACGTCTTGCCGATGAGTTCGCTGAACGTGGAGGTCTCATTGGCACGGCGGTCGAGATCGCGCTGGAACGGTGTGTTGAGGATGACAGCGAAGACATACCAGAGCACGACCACCCCAGCGAGGATCGAGGTGACGGGGATGAGTTTGTCGCGGAAGGTGTCCATCTAGCGGCCCTCGCCCGCGAGGCGTGCGCTCTGCGTAACGCGGGCGGCCCACCACGCCTTCGTCATCCTAGGGCGAAGCAAGGAGCGAAGCGACGCGGCGCAGACCCTAGGATCCATGCCGTTACCTCTGTGCTCCGCAACGGTGCGGAACAAGGCTCCCTGTGCCTCGCCCTGCTTGGCCGATATTCTGAACCGTTTTTGCCCTTCGGCGCACGTCGCGGCATGGATCCTAGGGTCTGCGCAGGCCGCTTCGCGCCTGCTCCGCCCTAGGATGACGAAGGTCTGGTGGGGCGCTCCCTCTTCGCACTCCGCTTCGCGGCGCCCTAGGATGACGAAGGCGTGGGTGGCCGCTCGCTTGCCAGGGCGCTCAATCATCATAGCTATGCCCTGCCCGCAGCCCGTCGCGCACGCGCGCTGCGATCGCCAGAAACTCCGGCGTCTCGCGGATGTCGAGCGGCCGCTCTCTCGGCAGCGTCGATTCGATGATGTCGCTGACGCGGCCCGGGCGCGGTGACATGACGACGATGCGCGTCGACAGATAGACGGCTTCCGGAATGGAATGCGTGACGAAGCAGATGGTCTTGTTGGTGCGTCCCCACAATTCCAGCAATTGCTCGTTGAGATGATCGCGCACGATCTCGTCCAGCGCGCCGAACGGCTCGTCCATCAGCAGCAGGTCGGCGTCGAAGGCCAGCGCACGGGCGATCGAGGCGCGCTGCTGCATGCCGCCCGAGAGCTGCCAGGGATATTTCTTCTCGAAACCAGAGAGGTTGACGAGGTCGAGCGTGCGCTTGATACGCTCGCCTTGCTCCGCCTTGGACAGACCCATGATCTCCAGCGGCAGCCCGACATTGCGCTCGATCGTCCGCCACGGAAACAGGGCGGCGGCCTGGAAAACATAGCCATAGGCGCGTTTCTCGCGCGCCTGTTCTGCTGTCATGCCGTTGACCGAAATCGTCCCCGAGGTCGGCTTCTCCAAATCGGCGATGACGCGCAGCAGCGTGGTCTTGCCGCAGCCCGAAGGCCCGATGAAGGAGACGAACTCCCCTTTGCCGATGGTGAGATCGACATTGGACAGCGCCTGCACCGGCCCGTCATTGGTCTGGAAGGTCAGTCCGAGTTTGCTTGCCGCGACGACGGCTGGCGAAGTCCCCGTCATCGGCTGCCGCCTGCCTGTTTCCGTCCCTGCGGCGGCTGGAATCCGATTGCTTTTATCGCGACGTTGTTTTCCACTCGCCCTGTCCCATTGGTCTTGTCCCACTCGATCGACGCCCGGAGTTTCCCCGATGTCGCCCAAACCCACTTGTCATCTTATCCGCCCTGAAAGCACTTATGAAGGCAAGCAGGGATTGACCTATTTCGCCGGCATTACCGCCGAAACCGTCGGCGCCTCCGGCATCTGCATGCACATGCTCACCATCCCGCCCGGCGCGCGCGCCAAGGCGCATATGCATGAGAGCCACGAGACGGCGATCTATGTGCTCTCCGGCGAAGTCCACACCTGGTACGGCGACCGGCTCGAGCATCATATCGTCACCAAGGCCGGCGACCTTTTCTATATTCCCGCCGGCGTGCCGCATCTGCAGGCCAATCTGAGCAGCGCCCCGTCTTCGGCCGTCATTGCGCGCACCGATCCCAACGAACAGGAAAGCGTCGTCCTGCTGCCGGAACTGGATGCGCTGGTCGCGTGAGGCCAGCATCGACGGAATGGCCGCCATCGGCACCGTCACGAACATAATTGCAGCGGCCCCATTTCCTCAAGGCCGGGGATGGTGACGAAGAAACCATCCTCCCCCTTGTTGGTGACCATGACGGTTTCGATTGTCGTTCCCGCCTCGCCTTCCGCCGAACAGGTCGCGCCAAGCGATTGCGCGCCCAGCACCGATGTCAATTGCTGTGTGAACCGGCAGCCGCTGCCATAGGTCTCGACGCCTTCGGCGGTCAGCACGATATAGGCATCGCTCTCCTGATAACCGGCTTTGACGCCGGCGCAGCCGACATCATTGCCCCAGGAGCCGGCCAGTAGGCCGTCCGCTGCTGCCGGACCTGAGGCAGTTGCCATCAGGACCAACGAAATGAGCGCGGCCGAACGCGCCAAGCTCAAACCCCGGTCGCCGGGATGCCGGTGCGTTCCACCTTGCGCGGCGCGGAGATTTCCTTCCACGTCGACAGCGCCCGGTTGACCGCCGCATTCGGCTCGCGGCCGACGAATTCTCCATGCCCGGGCTTGGCCTTGATCTCGGCCTCCTGGATCGACAGTTCGCCACGCGAGAACACGAACCGCGGCAGACCGGTCACCTCGAACCCTTCGAACACATTGTAGTCGATGACGGACTGCTGCTGCTTAGAAGTGATCTTCTTCTTTCGCTTGGGATCCCAGACGACGATGTCGGCATCCGCGCCTTCGACGATGGCGCCCTTTTTCGGATACATGTTGAGGATCTTGGCGATGTTAGTCGAGGTCACCGCGACGAACTCGTTCATCGTCAGCCGGCCAGTGTTGACGCCTGTGGTCCACAGCACCGGCATGCGGTCTTCGAGCCCGCCGGTGCCGTTCGGGATCTTGGTGAAATCTCCGACGCCGTTGCGCTTCTGCTTGGTGGTGAAAGCGCAATGGTCGGTCGCCACCACCTGCAGCGAGCCCGCCTGCAGGCCCGCCCACAGCGAATCCTGGTGCAATTTGTTGCGGAAGGGCGGGCTCATCACGCGGCGCGCCGCATGATCCCAGTCTTTGTCGAAATACTCGCTCTCGTCCAGCGTCAGGTGCTGGATCAGCGGTTCGCCGAACACCCGCATGCCCTTCTGCCGCGCCCGGCGGATCGCCTCGTGGCTCTGCTCGCAGGAGACATGCACGACATAGAGCGGCACGCCGGCCATGTCGGCGATCATGATGGCGCGGTTGGTCGCCTCGCCTTCCACTTCGGGTGGCCGTGAATAGGCGTGGCCCTCGGGGCCGTTGTTGCCGGCAGCCAGCAGCTTCTGCGACAGGGCGGCAACGACGTCGCCATTCTCGGCATGCACCAGCGGCAGCGCGCCGAGATCGGCGCAGCGCTGGAACGACGCATACATCTCGTCGTCGTCGACCATCAGCGCGCCCTTGTAGGCCATGAAATGCTTGAACGAGGTGATGCCCTTGTCGACGACAGTGGCCATCTCGTCGAACACCTGCTTGCCCCACCAGGTGATCGCCATGTGGAAGGAATAGTCGCAGGACGCCTTCGAGGTCTTGTTGTCCCACATCTGCAAGGCTTCGAGCAGCGACTGCTGCGGCGCCGGCAGGCAGAAATCGACCACCATCGTCGTGCCGCCGGAGAGCGCCGCGCGCGTGCCGGATTCGAAATCATCGGCCGAATAGGTGCCCATGAACGGCATTTCGAGATGGGTGTGCGGGTCGATGCCGCCCGGCATGATATAGCAGCCGGTGGCATCGAACTCGTGGTCGCCATGCAGGCCCGAACCGATGGCCACGATCTTGCCGTGCTGCATCAGGACATCGGCCTTCCAGGTGCGGTCGGCAGTGACGATGGTGCCGTTTCGGATGACTTTGGTCATTGGTTGTTCCGTTGTTCTTGCCGCGCTTCTTACGAGCGTCGTTTGAAGGTAGATTCTAAGCTCACTCCACGATGACAGCCGTCTCCACCACCGCGTGGAACAAAACGTCCGCGCCCGCCGAAGCCCATTCCTTGGTGATCTCCTCGGCCTCGTTGTGGCTGAGGCCATCGACGCAAGGGCACATCACCATGGCGGTGGGCGCGACGCGGTTGATCCAGCAGGCGTCGTGGCCGGCGCCGGAGACGATGTTGCGGTGGGAATAGCCGAGGCGTTCGGCGGCATCACGGATCGCCTTGACGCAGCCGGCATCAAAGGTCACCGGATCGAAAGCACCGACCTGTTCGATCTCGTAGCGAATGTCGAGTGCATCGCAGATCGTGTCGATGCCTTCGCGGATGCGGCCGTCCATCGCGTCCAGCACTTCCTTTTCCGGCGAGCGGATATCGACGGTGAAGACGGTGCGCCCGGCGATGATGTTGCGCGAATTGGGATAGACCTCCATGTGGCCGACCGCGCCGACGGCATCGGGCTGGTAGTCCATGGCGATCTCGTGCACCAGTTCGATCACCCGCGCCATGCCGAGCCCGGCATTGCGGCGCTTGGGCATCGGCGTCGAGCCGGTGTGGGCTTCCTTGCCGGTCAGCGTCACCTGCAGCCATTTAAGGCCCTGGCCATGGGTGACGACACCAATGTCGATATCTTCGTCCTCGAGGATCGGACCCTGTTCGATATGCAGTTCGAAGAAGGCGTGGATCTTACGGTCGCCGACCTTCTCGCTGCCCTTCCAGCCGATGCGCTCGAGTTCCTCGCCGAATTTCTTGCCCTGTTTGTCGACATGCCCGTACACATCGGCCTGGTCGAGCACGCCGGCGAACACGCCGGACGCCATCATCGCCGGCGCGAAGCGCGAGCCCTCCTCGTTCGTCCAGTTTGTGACGACGATCGGATGTTTGGTCTTGATGCCGAGATCGTTGAGAGAGCGCACCACTTCAAGCCCACCCAGCACGCCGAGCACGCCGTCATACTTGCCGCCGGTCGGCTGCGTATCGAGATGGCTGCCGACATAGACCGGCGGCAGGCTGGGATCGGTGCCTTCGCGGCGGGCAAACATCGTGCCCATTTCATCGACGCCCATTTCGAGCCCGGCCGCATCGCACCAGCGCTTGAACAGATGCCGCCCTTCGCCGTCTTCGTCGGTCACGGTCTGACGATTGTTGCCGCCGGCAATGCCGGGGCCAATCTTCGCCATCTCCATGATGGAATCCCACAAACGGTCTGAATTGATTCGCAGATTCTCGCCGGGTGCGGCCATCTTGAGTTCCCATCTACACCAGGGTTCTTGTCGCCCCTTGAGTGATTTACAGCTTGACCGTATGGTCAGCTTTTAAACTACACAACCTGACCAAGCGGTCAACTAGAATCTTGGGGTAGACATGGCAGAACCCACCCGCCCCATGCGGCGACAGGAGATCCGACGAGAGAATGAAAAAACCATTCTCGTCGCTGCCGAGAAGGTGTTTGCGGAGGCAGGGTTCGGCGGCGCCACGATGCAGTTGATCGCGGATCTGGCGGGACTGCCGAAGGCAAATCTCCACTATTATTTCGCCACCAAGGAAGAGCTTTACCGGTCGGTAGTTCAAAACATCTTTGAAATCTGGCTACAGGCGGCCAATTGCTTCGACGCGGCGCGCGGACCCATAGACGGCATCAGTGCCTATATCGACGCCAAGATGGAAATATCACGCCGCCATCCTGACGGCTCGAAGGTCTGGGCCTCTGAAGTGATGCACGGTGCGCCGGTGCTTCAGGACTATATGGAATCGACGCTGCGCGAATGGACGGACGGCCGCGTCGAGATCATCAGGCGCTGGATCGAGGAAGCCAAGATGGACCCGGTGGATCCGCGCCATCTGCTCTATATGCTTTGGGCTACGACCCAGCACTACGCCGATTTCGGTCACCAGATCGAGACGCTCAATGGCGGCAAGCCGCTGTCCGACCGGCAATGGCGGGAAGCCAAGGAAAATATCAAGCGGGTGATCCTGACCGGGATCGGCGCGTTGCCCGCCTGACTGTAACCGTTCGTTGCAGCAAAAGATCAGGTCGGCGCGCTGCCGCGCCGACCCCACCCGACCGCTTCGCGGCGACCCTCTCCTCCAGGGCGAGGGATATCGTGTCAGTCCGTCAATCGATGGACCTCAGCACTTCGCGCACATGGTCGATCAATTCGTTGATCTGGCCCTTGGTGATGATCAGCGGCGGCGACAGCGCGATGATGTCGCCGGTGGTGCGGATCAGCGCGCCGCGCTCGAACGCCTTGACGAAGGCCGAGAAGGCCCGTTTGGTCGGCTGGCCGGCGATCGGCGCCAGCTCGATCGCACCGATCAGGCCGATGTTCCTGATATCGATGACGTTCGGCTCGCCTTTCAGCGAATGCAGCGCGTCTTCCCAGTACGGCGCCAGCTCCTCGCCACGGGTCAGCAGGCCCTCTTCCTTGTAGGTGTCGAGCGTGCCGAGTGCGGCCGCGCAGGCGATCGGGTTGCCCGAATAGGTGTAGCCGTGGAAGAACTCGATCATGTGCTCGGGGCCGGTCATGAAGGCGTCGTGGATCTCCTTCTTCACGAACACAGCGCCCATCGGGATGACGCCGTTGGAGACGCCCTTGGCGGTGGTCATGATGTCTGGCGTGACACCGAAATAGTCGGCGGCGAACGGCGTGCCGAGACGGCCGAAACCGGTGATGACCTCATCGAAGATCAACAGGATGCCATGCTTGGTGCAGATCTCGCGTAGCCTCTGAAGATAACCCTTCGGCGGCAGGATGACGCCGGTGGAGCCGGCGACCGGCTCCACGATGACGGCGGCGATGGTGGAAGCGTCGTGCAGAGCGACGATACGCTCCAGTTCGTTGGCGAGTTCCGCGCCATACTCCGGCACGCCCTTGGTGAAGGCGTTCTTTTCCGGCAGATGCGTGTGCGGCATATGGTCGACGCCGCCGAGCAGCGTGCCGAACATCTTGCGGTTGGTGACGATGCCGCCGACCGAGATGCCGCCGAAATTGACGCCGTGATAGCCGCGCTCGCGGCCGATCAGCCGGGTGCGCGAGCCCTCGCCTTTAACACGGTGATAGGCGATCGCCATCTTGAGCGCTGTCTCGACCGATTCCGAACCGGAATTGGTGAAGAAGACATGATCCATGCCCTTGGGCGCCAGGTCGACCAGGCGGTTGGCCAGTTCGAACACGATCGGATGGCCCATCTGGAAGGCGGGCGCATAGTCGAGCTCGGCGGCCTGCTGTTGGATCGCTTCGGTGATCTTCGGCCGGCAATGGCCGGCATTGACGCACCACAGGCCGGCGGTGCCGTCGAGCACCTTGCGGCCGTCGCTGGTCGTGTAGTGCATGTCCTTGGCGGACACCATCATGCGCGGCGCCTGCTTGAACTGCCGGTTTGCCGTGAACGGCATCCAGAATGCGCTGAGATCGTTCGGCGTGACTTTCAGCCGGTTGGACATGACCAGGACTTCCCCTTGTAAACTGTTTCGCTGCGCCCAACGCTTGGTCTTTGCCGCGTTTTCATGCTACGCAAATTTTTGACCGATTGGACAAACGTTAGCACCGCCCTCTCGGCGGTCAAGGATTACTAGCGGAAATGCGGCACCTGAAGTGCGTTCCACAGGCTAGGGAAAAACTGGTCCAGAGAATTGGTCCAGACGACCCTCAACACGAGGGCTTGCAACGGTGACCATCGCCACGGACGCCCCCCGCCGCACCCGCATCCAGCAGGAAAAGCGCGAACTGATCCTGGAGGCGGCGCTCGAGGTTTTCTCCGCCAACGGTTTCCGCGGCTCGACCATCGACCAGATCGCCGAAGCCGCAGGCATGTCGAAGCCCAACCTGCTCTATTATTTCCGCCGCAAGGAAGACATCCACGAAACGCTGATGCAGCGCCTGCTCGACACCTGGTTGGCGCCACTGCGCGAACTCGACGACATTGGGGATCCCCTTACCGAACTGCGCAGCTACATCAGGCGCAAGCTGGAGATGGCGCGCGATTTTCCACGCGAGAGCCGGCTGTTCGCCAACGAGATCCTGCAAGGCGCGCCGCGCATCATGCCGCTGCTGGCCGGAGAGTTGAAGACGCTGGTCGACGAGAAGGCGACCGTCATCAAGGGCTGGATGCGCGCCGGCAAGATCGCCAAGACCGATCCGTGGCACCTGATCTTCTCGATCTGGGCAACGACGCAGCATTATGCCGATTTCGACGTCCAGGTCCGCGCCGTGCTCGGGCCGAACCGCGGCGGCGACGGCCGCTTCGAGGACGCGGCCCGCTTCCTGGAACAACTGTTTCTTGATGGGCTAAAGCCGAAGACCTGACGCTTCAGGCGCTGCGCCGCTCGGCCGGCAGCACGTCCAGCAATGTCTGCAGCTTGGCGACCGAATTCTGCTCGGCCAGCGGCGTGTAGACGATCAGCTTCATGTCCGAGCCGTCGCCGATCGACAGGCTCATATGCTCGAAGGTCATGGCGCCCGCGCTCGGGTGCCGGACATGCTTCACCCCCGACAATCGGTGCGCGACGTCGCGCTGCGGCCACCAGGCACGAAATTCGGGGCTCGAACGCGTCATCAACTCGATCAGCCGCTCGAAATCCGGATCGCCGACATAGCGGGCGCCCGCCGCCCGGAACGAGGCCAGCACGGTGCGCGCCAGTTGCTCCGAGTCGACCAGCAGGCGCCGGTGGTGCGGGCTGGTGAACACCATGTGGACGATGTTGCGGGCATCCCCTTCCAGCAGGCCATAGTCGCCGAACACCGCCACCGCCGCCGGGTTCCAGGCCAGCACGTCCCAGCGCCGCCCGACCACATAGGCCGGCTGCAGCACCAGGCTCTGCAGCATGTGCAGCAAGGGGCCGTCGACCCTTTCCGGCGCCACGGCACGGCGCTCCGGCTGCTGGCGGTCGGCAAGGATGAACAGATGCTGTTTTTCGGCGGCGTCGAGGCGCAGCGCTTCGGCAAGCGCGGTCAGCACCTCGACCGAGGGCCTGACCTCCCGCCCCTGCTCCAGCCATGTGTACCAGGTCGTGCCGACGCCGGCGATCATCGCGACCTCCTCGCGCCGCAGCCCCGGCGTGCGCCGCCTGAGGCCGGTGGCGATGCCGGTTGCCGATGGCGTCAGCCTTTCGCGGCGTGAGCGCAGGAAGGCGCCGAGTTCGCGCCGGCGGCTGTCTTCAGCGGAGTGGGTCGGAGCAGCGTGGGGTTGGGACTCCATGCGCTTATTATAGCAGTATTGATACCAGGATAAAGTTTGAACTGTTTGGCATCCGACAACTGTCCCATCTTCCGTTCAGAGCAACAGAACGGAGGCTCTGAACATGGAACTCAAAGACAAGACAATCCTCATCACCGGCTCGACCGACGGCGTCGGCCGCGTCGTCGCACAACGGCTCGGTGCCGCTGGCGCCCGCGTGCTGGTGCATGGCCGTGATGCGGCGCGGGGCAAGGCCACAGTCACCGAGATCGAAGCCGCCGGCGGCAAGGCCGAGCTTCTGGTCGCCGACCTCTCGTCGCTGGCCGAAGTGCGCCATCTCGCCGAGGCGGTGCGCGCCAGGACGGATCGGCTGGACATCCTCATCAACAATGCCGGCATCGGCACGGCGGGCCAAGGTGCCAAAAGACAGATCAGCGCCGACGGGTACGAACTGCGCTTCGCGGTGAATTATCTCGCCGGTTCCGTGCTGACATCGGAGCTTCTGCCATTGCTGAAGGCGAGCACGCCGGCCCGCATCGTCAATGTCGCCTCGGCGGGGCAGCAGGCGATCGATTTCAGCGATGTCATGCTGACCCGCGCCTATGACGGCGTGCGCGCTTATTGCCAGAGCAAGCTGGCGCAGATCCTGTTCACCGTCGATTTGGCCGAACAGTTGAAAGGTACCGGCGTCACCGTCAACGCGCTGCACCCCGCGAGTTACATGAATACCACCATGGTCCGGCAGGCTGGTGTGACGCCGTGGAGTTCGGTCGAGACCGGTGCCGAGGCCATCCTCAACCTCGCCGCCTCACCCGCGCTCGACGGAAAAAGCGGCCTCTATTTCGACGGCCTGCGGGAATCCCGTGCCGACGCCCAGGCTTATGACTCCAAGGCAAGGCAACAGTTGCGAGCCTTGAGCCTCGATCTCATCGGCACGGCCTCCCCCACATCGAAGGAAGACCATTGATGACCAAGACAATCCAACATGCCGTCATCATCGGCGGCTCGTCCGGCATCGGCCTGGCGACGGCACGCAAGCTGCTCGGCCCGGGCATGAAGGTGACCATCACTGGGCGCAATGAGGAGAAACTGAAGAGCGCTTGGAAAAACCTTGGTGGCGCTGCCGAGAAGGCTGCTTTCGACGCCTCGAAGCCGGATGAGGTCCGCCAGTTCTTCGAGAGCCTCGGGCCTATCGACCATCTGGTGCTGGCGGCCAGCGGCGGCAAGGGCCTTGGCCCCTTCTCGACGCTTGACCTGAGCGACATCGGCAGTGGCGTCGATGAGAAAGTCCGGCCGCAGCTGTCCTGCCTGCAGGCGGCCCTGCCGACGCTGAACAAGGCCGGCTCGGTGACCTTCGTCTCGGCGGTCTCGGCGCAACTCGCGACGCCCGGCGTTGCCGGCATCGCCGCCATCAACGGCATGCTGTTGACCGTGGTGCCGATTCTGGCGGTGGAACTAAAGCCGCTGCGCGTCAATGTTGTGGCGCCAGGCGTCATCGACACGCCCTGGTGGGATTTTCTGGCCGAGGAGCAGAGGCAAACGATCTTTGCCGACTATGCCGGCAAGACCCCGGTCGGCCGCGTCGGCCGGGCCGAAGACGTAGCCGACGCAATCGCCTTCCTCGTCTCCAACGGCTTCATGACCGGCCAGGTGCTGACCTGCGATGGCGGCCTGCGATTTGCGGCATAGGAACAGCGATTATCGGGCTCCGGCGGGACCCTTAATTGGCCTTCTTTGGAACACGGTCGTTCTCGTCCGCAGGCCTGTCGCCTGTCGGTTTTGCCGAAACAGGCTTTTCCGGCACATGGGAATAGTCAGATGTATCCGCCCCATACATCTTGTTGTCGATCGCTTCTTGCCAGCTGAAATCCGCCTCCGACGGTGAAACGTCGGCAATCTCATGGCGGGAGGAGCGAGAGTGCAGCCAGTTCGGGGTGATCTCTCGGACCAATTGTGCAAAGCGTCCCATCGAAACCGTTCCTTTCCTTGTTTTTTCCAGGAGGCGCGATCGCGGTTGCGTCGGCTGGATCTAAAGTTGACCTCTCAGCCAGGCCAGCGTCTCGACAACGCCGGCAAGCCCGTACCGCGCTGTGGTATGCGCCGGTGGCTTGACCCGGATCGATATGCCGCCGGCATCATTGATCGTTTCGAAGCCGTTTTCGTCCGACGTGTCGTCGCCCAGGAAGACCGGGCGGCGACCTGCGAATGGCGCAATCTCCATGAAACGCCGGATCGCGGCGCCCTTGGCGGCCTCCAGCGGCAGCAATTCCACGCCGGCATTGCCGGCAACCACCCGGTAGCCCTTTGGCAGCGTGGCCAGCGCCTGCTCGACGAGCTGCGTCGCGCGGGGAAGCAGATGCGGGGCGGCGCGCGTGTGGATGGCCAGCACCCTTCCCTTACGCTCGATATAGGCCCCACGACCGAGCTCGGCCTCGATCTCGTCGGCAAGGGCCGCGATATCCGCCGGCTCGTCCGCGACTTCGACGTCGTCGCCCGGCAGAAGCCGGTGCTCCAGTCCATAGAGCCCGGCGGCGCGCAGTTTCAAAGGTTGAAACAGATGGTCGACAGCCGCAACGGAGCGGCCTGTTATGAAGGCCAATGCCCCGTCCAGCTTGCGGTCCAGGCCTTGCAGCAAGGAGCGAAGCTCGTCGCTGACCGAGACGGCGTCCGGGTGCTCGGCATGTTCCAGCAGGGTGCCGTCGATGTCGAGGAACAACGCCCATTCGCCGGTCAGCACAGTCTGCGGTTTCGGCATGACGGCCTGCGGCTTTTGCGGGCTTTCGCTGATCATCTTTTGCAGGACCTCGTTCATGACATGACTACCCGTTTGCGCTCGAACATGGACACGACATTGTCGACGCTAGGCGGCCGGTCACCGACACCGGTTACCCGGTCGAGGTCACCGCGCTTGCGCAAGCGCGCTGCATCCAGAAGCATGCTGCCGGCCCAGCGATAGACATTGTTGTTGCGGATCGTCTCGCGCATGGGCCGCATGCGCTCGCGCTGTTCGTCTGAAGTCATGATCAGCGCCTGCAGCAGCGCTTCGCTCATCATGGCGGCGTCGTAAGGGTTGACGATCAGCGCCTCCAGCAATTCGCGCGAGGCGCCGGCGAAGGTGCTGAGCATCAAGACGCCCTGTTCGTCGTCGCGCGCCGCGACGAACTCCTTGGCGACCAGGTTCATGCCGTCATGCAGGCTGGTGACCATGCATATGTCGGCGGCGCGATAGATCTCGTAGACCTGTTCCTGTGAGTGATGCTCGGCCACCATAACCACCGGCCTGTAACCCTCGCTGCCATAGCGTTGGTTGAGCTCCTCGGCATAGCGGTGGCATTCGTCGTGGAGCAGCTTGTAAGCCGGCAGCGTGCCACGGCTGGGGGCCGCGACCTGCAGGAAAACCAGTTTTCCGATCCATTCAGGGTATCGCTTGAACAATTCGTCCAGCGCCTGAAACCGATCCAGAATGCCCTTGGTGTAATCGAGACGTTCGACCCCCACGGCCAGCTTCACATCCGCTTTCAGTCCGAACCTATTGCGCAGGCGGGCGCGGCAGTCATCGACATGAGGCAATTTTGCCAACAGGTCCGCCGGCCATTCTATCGAGATGGGATAGGCGTGCACCAGCGTCGTCTGGCCACCATAGGAGATCGCCGCATCGGCCCGCTCGATGCGGCTTTCCAGGAAGCGATCGACGCTTTCGGTGAAATTGTTGGCGTGGAACTGGGTGTGGAAACCGATGATAGAGCTGCCGAGCAGCCCCTCGAGGATGCGTTCACGCCAAGGGCAGATGCTGTACACCTCCGAGTTCGGCCATGGGATGTGCCAGAAGGTGATGACGATCGCCTCCGGCAGGCGCTCGCGGATCATGCGCGGCAGCAGCGCGAAGTGGTAATCCTGGACCAGCACGATCGGCCGCTCGTTGCGCGCTTCGGCAACCACCGTATCGGCAAACTTCCGGTTAACGGCTTCATAGGCAGCCCAGTCGGAGGCGCGAAAAATCGGTCGGGTGAAGGCGATGTGGCAAAGCGGCCAGAGCCCCTCATTGGCGAAACCGAGATAATAACCCTGATGTTCTTCCTCCGTCAGCCAGACCCGGCGCAGCGTATAGGACGGATGGCCGGGAGGCACCTGTACCCGGTCGTGGTCGTCGACGGTGAGGCGGTCCGCCGTTCCGCCGCCATAGGCGATCCAGGTGCCGCCACAGGCGCGGGTGATCGGCTCGAGCGCGGACACCAGCCCGCTGGCCGGCACCAGCAATTCGACGCCATCATCCCTGATGTTGTGGATATAGGGTTCGCGGTTCGACACCACGATGACCTGCGCATCGGGCAGATCGTCGGCGAGGATCTTGCGCAATGTCTCGGGCGACCACGTCACCAGCGCCGCATCGGCCGATTGGCCGTTCTTTTCGAACTCACGTATCACCTTGCGCGCCGCCTCCGCGGCCACGTCTTCGCCCGCTGTATGGGCAACCGCCGGAGGGTGGCTGCGGCGCTGCCGCGATAGGGAGAGGAATACGGCAAGAGCGGAAAAACCGAGGCTCGCGAAGATCAGAACCCAGAGCAGTTCCGCACCGTAGTTTGTCATTGAATGTCAACTCACCCGGCCGTCGGCGACCGTTTTTTCGTGTTTCCCGTTTGAAAAGGTCCGCCGACCACGTGGTCGGCGTTCGGACCCGTATTTTTGCAACGCACAAAGCTCGGATCGGTTCCGCCAATTTTGTTCGGATCATGTCCTTACGATGAGCGGCACCAGCCCTTCATGGCGGTCGGCAAGGAAAGCGACGACCCGATCGCCGACGCGCTGGAAGGTGAGATCGACGACCCGGTCGCCGACGCCCAGGTGCCGCAGTGTCAGCGTGTCGATGCCGATCGGCAGCCTCGGGCGGGTGACGCGGATTTCGCCATCCCAGCCGTCGATCTCCAGGCCAAGGCAGGCCTGCATCAGCATGAAGGCCGAGCCCGCCGACCACGCTTGCGGCAGGCAGGCGACAGGATAGGCGATGGGTGCTTCGCCCGGCGCGCGTGTAAAACCGCAGAACAGTTCGGGCAGCCGCATGTTGAAATGGACCGCGGATTCGAATGTGCCGCTCATCAGGCGAACCACGCTTTCACGCTCGCCATAGCGTGCCAGGCCGGCACCGCACAGGGCGGTGTCGTGCGGCCAGATCGAGCCATTGTGGTACGACATCGGATTGAAGAACACGGCATCGTCGGCGAGCGTCCGCAGTCCCCAGCCGGAATGGAAGGAGGCGGAAAGCAGCTGGTCGGCGACCATCTGGGCCCGCGCCGGCTCAGGCAATCCGACAAAAAGCAGATGCCCGGCATTCGAGGTCCGCACCTTGCAGGGCTCGCCCGCACCGTCGATCGCGAGGGCATAGAAGCCGAGATCGTCAAGCCAGAAATCGCGTTCCACGGCGACCCGCATCGCCTCGGCGCGACCATCCCAATGGTCGGCCCTGTCGTCCTCCCCACGGCGGCGGGCAAGCTTGGCCAGCCCCCGGAAAGCGGCAAAGACATAGCCTTGCACTTCGACCAGGGCGATCGGACCCTTGGGAATGCGGCCATCGGCATGGAAGACCGAATCGAAACTGTCCTTCCATCCCTGGTTGGCGAGGCCGGACTCGGCCGCTCGCTGGTAAGTGACGAATCCGGTCTCCCGGCCCGCCTCCTCCGTCCATTCGGCCGCAGCGCACAGCGATGGCCACAAGCCGTCGATGAACGCCATGTCACCGGTACGATCGGCGTAGGCACAAGCAAGATAAATGTAGAGCGGTGTCGTATCGACGCCACCGTAGTAGCGGCCGAAGGGGAGCTCCCGCAGCGCCACCATTTCGCCCTTGCGGGTCTCGTGCATGATCTTGCCCGGCTGCGAATCGCTGAACGGCGATGTCTCGGTCGCCTGGTGCTGGGCCAGAAAGGCCAACACGCCCCGCGCCAGGCCCGGATTGAGCCACAGCATCTGCAGTGCCGAGATGACACCGTCACGACCGAACGCCGTCGAGAACCAGGGAATGCCGGCATAGGGATAGGGGCCGGTCGCCAGTTCGGTGGTCAGCAGCGCGACATCGGCGCGGGCGCGCTCGACCCAGTCGTTGAAGACACGGCCCGAGCTGCGCACCGTCGCGCCATGGCGACGTTTGGCCCGCATGCCAAAGCGGGCGCGGGCGGCAGCGGCGCGAAACCGGTCGCGGTCGGGCTTATCGGCCACCTCGGGACCGACCTCGACATAAAGCACCTTCCTGCTGCGCTTGGTCACGGCGATCAGGAAATCGGCACGGGTGGCTGTCAGTTGGTCCGGCGCCTGCGAGAACGATATCGCAGAGAGGCGGGCCAGGCCGTCGAGCCCGTCATAGCGCAGCAGGACGGACGTCGCGTCTGTTTCGGCGGCATGGGCCAGCCCGCGCTTCAGCCGTGTCGAGCCGCGCACTTCGAACATGTCGCGGAAATCGGCGGAATAGTGCAGAGAAACGCTGATCGTCGAGTGTTCCCGGCTGTAATTGGAAAGGGTGATGCGTTCGAACAGCCTGTCCTGCCAAAGCAGCCTGACGCGTTCGATGTGAATGGCTCCCTGCGGGATGTCGCGTCCACCGGCGCTCTGTATCGGCAGATTGGTCAAATTGGTGGTGAACAGCACATTGTCCTGGCTGAGCGAGGCGCCGAGCAGCGATGTCTGCCTGCCGCCGACGGTCAGCCGGAACTCGGAAAGAACCCGTGTGTCGTCGCGAAAGAAACCGTCGCCGGCTCCGCGTATGTCGCCATAGGCGTCGGCAACCGCGAAGCAATCGCCCTGCTTGAGGGCAAACAACCGATGCGGCTCGCGAGGGGCGGTGGCGTCGAGCGATGCAAGCGCAACCGCGGGATCGAGCTGGCGCTCATCGAGTTGGGCCATTCGTCAAAGATCCCTGTTGTTTCGTTGTCGTGGCTCGAGCACGTCGTTGCTCAAGACGCCTTCGCCGCGCTCGGGACGCCGATCAGGCCCGCATAGGCGGCCAGATAATCGCCAGCCATTCTTCGAGCGGAGAACCGCTTTTCGAAAACGGCCCTCACCTTTCGCCTGTCGAGTTGCAGCAAGTCGGGCACCGCGGCGACCGCGCCGTCCACCGTGTCAGCGATGAAACCGGTGACGCCTTGATCGATGATTTCGGGCAGCGCGCCGCAATTCCAGCCGATGACCGGCGTGCCGCAGGCCATGGCCTCGATGGCGACAAGGCCGAACGGCTCCGGCCAGTCGATCGGGAACAGCAGGCCGGCCGCCTTGCCGAGAAATTCCGCCTTCTGGTCCTCCTCGATCTCGCCGACATAGACGATGCGATCGCCGTCGATCAACGGTTCGACCACCTCGTGGAAATAGGCGCGGTCGTCGTCGCCGATCTTTGCCGCGAGCTTGAGCTTGAGCCCCGAACGCAAGGCGATCTCGATGGCGCGGTCCGGGCGCTTGTCGCGTGAGAACCGGCCGAGGAAGGCAAGGTAGGGTTCTTCCGCCGTCGTCTCAAAAGTCGGTTCGTAGAGAGTGGTCGGCAATCCGTGATGGATCGTCGCCAACCAGTTGGCGTTGGCAAAGCCCGCCTTCTGGCTGTGCGAAATGGAAATCAGGGGAAAACGCGGAAACCGTTCATAGGCCGGCGCCAGGTCGACATAATCCAGCCTGCCATGCGGTGTCGTCACCGTGCGGTCGGCGAGATCCTCGAAGAAGGAAAAGTGCAGGAAATGGCTGAGATGGAAGTGGATGACGTCGAACTCCGACGCCCGTTCCCTCACCTGCGCAAGCATCGAAAGATGCGCCGCGATCTCGGATTTAAGCGGACGCGGATCGAGGCGCAGCGCGCGTTCCCGGCTGGGTACCAGCGTCGCGGAAGTCTGGCTGTCGCCACTGGCGAACAGCGTCACCTCATGGCCCAGATCGACCAGCGCTTCGGTCAGATACGAGACGATGCGCTCGGTGCCGCCATAGAGCCTTGGCGGCACCGATTCATAAAGCGGCGCGACATGGGCGATTTTCATATTCCATCCTGGATGCTGGGCATGCAGGTGTGAAATGCGTCAACGGCTCGATTGGTTCCGATTTTATGATCGAGCCGTGGGCACCAGAGGCCGCAGTCGGCATGGAACTGTGCGTCAAACAGATTGCGCGATCAGGGTCAGAAAGCCACCGCTCAGCGCGACATTGCCGACGAAGCCGTTGATGCGGGACGCACGGTCCTGGCCCTGATGGTCCCAGAAATTGTGAAACATCGGCGTGGCGACGATGAGGAACAGCAGCAGCACCGCGGCCGCGAGTGCCGTCCACAATCCTGCGATGACCAGCACGCCGGCGGCGATCTGAAGCACGATGCCGAGCCACAGCGCCAATCTTGCCTGCGGCACACCGCGCGCGGCCATCAGCTGGGTCAGGAAGGCCGCGTTCTGGATGTTGCGCAGGCCGGCGAAGACGAAGGCGCCGCCGAGCAACAGGCGAGCGAGAAACAACAAGGTCGAAGGCAAATCGGCAGGCATCAAACGCTCCCTTTGAAAGTGGAGCGCCGCCTTTCGACGGCGCTCCCAACATAACCGGACAATCAGGCGGCCTTCGCCGCCGGCACCGGGTGAATGGCCTGGAACGGGATGCACAGCCGGTTCCAGGTGTTGATCATGCCGAGCGCAACGGAAAGCTTGACCAGTTCCTCTTCCGAGAAATGCTCGAGCGTCTTTGCATAGAGTTCGTCCGGCACGCCATTGCTGGCGATCAAGGTGACGGCTTCGGTCCAGGCCAGGGCAGCGCGTTCGCGCAGGGAAAACAGCGGCGATTCCTTCCAGGCTGAAACCAGATAGAGCCGCTGCTCGGTCTCGCCGTCGCGCCTCGCCTCGCGGCTGTGCATCTCGACGCAGAACGAGCAGCCATTGATCTGCGATGCCCTGAGCTTGATCAGGTGCAGCAGGCTCACCTCGAGCCCGCATTCGTCCACCGCCTTGTTGAGCGCCGACACAGCCTTCATGATCTCCGGCGCCTTGGCGAAAAATTGCAGCCTCTGTTTCATCTTCCTGTCCTTTCAAATCTGCTTTGGGTTTGGGTCTACGGGGTTAACTGGATTTCTGCGGCCGCTGGTGGCGCTCGACGAAGGCGCAGCTCGCAGCAAGCGACCTGGGATCGCCTTCTGCCGCATAGGTGGCCACGATATCGGACAGCTTGGTCTCGGCGAGCGCGGCGCGATAGGCACGCTCGGCCTTCAGCATCGCGGCGTTGATGCCGCAGGGTTTGACATAGGCCGAAGCATCGAGCTTCACCGGACCGCGCTGGCGGATCTCGCCGCAACGGAAAGCCGGCTCGCGCCCTTCGATGGCCAGCACGATGTCGAGCAGCGTGATGCGCTCGGCCGGCCGCGCCAGCCGATAGCCACCGGCAGGCCCGGGCACCGATTCCAGGATGCGCGCCGCGCTCAGCATGTTGAGATGCTTCAGCAGATAGCTAGGCGACAGGCCAAAGGACTCGGCCAGAGCGGCGCCAGGCATGGTGCTGTTCCCCTCCACACTGGCCAGCGTGGCAGCGCAATGGATAGCTGCCTCAACGCCCTCGCCCAGCTTCATTGGATCGGCTCCTTTATCATGGATATATACTATCGTGGATAATTATTATCTGCAATAGGAAAATTAAAAACGGCGCTCGAAAGCGCCGCTCTTTTGTTGGGGTAAGTCCCTATTCCGCAGCCACCTTGGCCATCGGATTGTTCGGGTGCGTCGTCCAGTTGGCATAGACCGGCGATACCGGCCTGCCGGTGCGCTGGTCCATCACGCCTGCCGCCAGCGGTTCCATGGTGATGCAGTTCTCGACCGGGCAGACATTAACGCACAGATTGCAGCCGACGCATTCGGCCTCGATCACCTCGAAGTGCCTGACGCCGTCGACCATGCTGGTGATCGCCTGGTGCGAAGTGTCCTCGCAGGCGATGTGGCAGCGGCCGCATTTGATGCAGGCATCCTGGTCGATACGCGCCTTGGCGACGTAGTTCAGGTTGAGATACTGCCAATCGGTGACATTGGGCGTGGCGCGGCCGACGATGTCGTTGAGCGAGGCGTGCCCCTTCTCGTCCATCCAGTTTTCGAGGCCCGCGATCATTTCCTGCACGATCTTGAAGCCATAGGTCATTGCCGCCGTGCAGACCTGCACATTGCCGGCGCCGAGCGCCATGAATTCGGCAGCATCGCGCCAGGTGGTGATGCCGCCGATACCGGAGATCGGCAGGCCGCGGGTTTCGGGATCGCGCGCGATCTCGGCCACCATGTTCATGGCGATCGGCTTCACCGCCGGGCCGCAATAGCCGCCATGCGAGCCCTTGCCGTCGATTGTCGGCTGCGGCGCGAAGCTGTCGAGGTCGACACCGGTGATTGAATTGATGGTGTTGATCAGCGACACCGCGTCAGTGCCGCCGGCATGTGCCGCCCGTGCGGGCTTGCGCACATCGGTGATGTTGGGCGTCAGCTTGGTGATGACGGGCATGCGGGTGTTCTGCTTGCACCAGCGCACCACCATTTCGATATATTCCGGCACCTGGCCGACGGCGGCACCCATGCCGCGTTCCGACATGCCGTGCGGGCAGCCGAAATTGAGCTCGATGCCGTCGGCCTCCGTCTCCTCGACCACCGGCAGGATCGCCTTCCAGGCCTCCTCGACGCATGGCACCATCAGCGAGACGACGATGGCGCGGTCGGGCCAGTCCTTCTTGACCTGCTTGATCTCGCGCAAATTGACCTGCAGGTCNACGTGTGCTCTTCCGATCTCAGCTTTCCTCGACGCATGGCACCATCAGTGAGACGACGATGGCGCGGTCGGGCCAGTCCTTCTTGACCTGCTTGATCTCGCGCAAATTGACCTGCAGGTCGCGGTCGGTGATCAGCTCGATGTTGTTGAGGCCGAGCAGGCGGCGGTCGGCGCCCCAGATCGCGCCGTAGCGCGGGCCGTTGACGTTGACCACCGGTGGGCCTTCCTCGCCCAGCGTCTTCCACACCACGCCGCCCCAGCCGGCCTTGAAGGCGCGGATGACGTTGTAGGCCTTGTCGGTCGGCGGCGCCGAGGCCAGCCAGAACGGATTTGGCGATTTGATGCCGACGAAATTGTTTCTGATATCTGCCATGCTCATGCCCTCCCGTTCGAGGTCAGTGCCCGATTGATGCTCTCCGCAGCGTCGCGGCCTTGCGCGACCGCCGAGACGGTCAGGTCGTCGCCACCGAAGATGCAGTCGCCGCCGGCCCAGACCCTGGCGAGAGAAGTGCGCCCTTCCGCATCGACCTTGATGCGGCCGGCTTCAAGATCGATCGACGCACCGCTGCCATTAAGGGCGACCGGCACAAAACTCTGTCCAATCGCCTTGAACACCTGGTCGGCAACGAGCGTCAGTGTCTCGCCGGTGCCGGCAAGCCTGTCGCCGTTCAGCGCCGTGTATTCGAGTTCGACGGCGGTGACCTTGCCGCCTTCGGCGATCACCCGCTTCGGCTGCAGCCAGTGGCGGATGCTGACGCCGTTGGCTGCCGCCAGATCCTGTTCGAATTCGGAAGCGTTCATGTGCTCCTGGCCGCGCCGGTAGCAGATCGTCACCTCCTCGGCGCCGAGCAGCTTCGACTGTACCGCGGCGTCTATGGCCGTCATGCCTCCACCGATGACGACGACACGGCGGCCAACCGGCAGGCCGGAAAGGTCGCTGGCCTGGCGCAGTTCGGCAATGAACTCGACCGCGTTGATGACGCCGTCGGCCTCCTCGCCATCAGCACGCAGCGCGTTGACGCCGCCAAGGCCCATGCCGAGAAACACCGCATCGTAATTGCGGATCAGGTCCGACAGCTGATAGTCGCGGCCGAGCGCCTTGCCGTTCTGGATGTCGATGCCGCCGATCGCGGTCACGTAGTTGACTTCGGCTTGGGCGAAATCGTCGACACTCTTGTAGGCGGCGATGCCGTATTCGTTGAGGCCACCGGCCTTCGCGCGCGCTTCCAGGATGGTCACGTCATGGCCGTGGCGGGCGAGCCGGTGCGCGGCGGCAAGGCCGGCCGGCCCGGCGCCGACCACGGCGATTGTCTTGCCGGTCGGCTCGGCGCGCGGATAAAACTGCTTGTTCTCGCCCATGGCGACATCGGTGGCGTAGCGCTGCAGGCGGCCGATCTGCACCGGCTTGCCTTCCGCCACCTCGCGCACGCAGACTTCCTCGCACAGCGTTTCGGTCGGGCAGACGCGGGCGCACATGCCGCCCAATATGTTCTGGTCGAAGATGGTCTTGGCCGAACCGATCGGATTGCCGGTCGAGATCTGGCGGATGAACAGCGGAATGTCGATCGAGGTCGGGCATGCATTCATGCACGGCGCGTCGTAGCAGAAATAGCAACGATCGGATTCGACCAGCGCCTCGTGGTGATCGAGCGGCGGATGCAGGTCGGAAAAATTGTCCGCATACTGGTCGGCCGAGAGCCTGCCGCCCGCAATGCCTTCCCTGAATTGGCCTTCTGGCATCGTCAGTTCCCCATATTTTCTTTTGAGGAAGGCTAGCACGTTTTATTTTTTTATCAATTGGTCAATTTTCGGCGCAAGCCACTGAAAAGGCTCGACAATAACATGATTTTTTTAGTCATGTTATTGGAGGCGAGGGCCACTTTTACAGTGCGCGCGAATGGCCGGGTTCAAGCTTACAGCCATGAATGGTCTTGACCTCGTCGGCTACCAGTTGCTGCAGCCGCCACAGATTGCGGTCATGGATGCCGAATTCCTCGAGATGGCTGACCGTGTTGTAGAGATATTCGGCGCCGGATCCAATATGCCCGCAGGCTCTGGCCAGCACGCTCGCCACTCTGTCCAGCGGCTGGTTCAGCGACGTTCCCCTGCCCTTCACGCCGACCCAGAAGCCAAGCGCGCGCAGCGTACCTTGCGGCGTATGCACCGGCAGCCACCGGACCGTCTCGATGCTTTCGTGGTCGCTGATCTCGCGTCGCAGCAGCCTTTCGATCTGCGCCGGCTTTTCGCCCTCCGGCAAGCGGTAGATCACGCCGTTGCAGCGTCCGCCCCGTTCGAGCGCCATCATCAACCCCGGCTGCTCGGCGCTGCCCCGCCAACGCACCATGTCGAGGCAAAAAGAGCGGTGCCAGCCAAAGGCCGTGGCGAGCTGTTGCTCGACCGACTCGAATTCCGGCTTCCAGATCAGGGACCCGTAAGCGAACACCCATAGTGGTCCCTCATCGGCTTCATTGGACAGCCGCAAGGCAAGGGTGCGGAAATCCTCGTCGTTCATGTCTGTCCAACTCGGGTCCGGGCCGGGATCGGCCTCTTCCCGATGGCACAGTGCGACAAGCTCGGGCGTGAGCGACATCAAGCGCATGGACGACAACCCCTCATCACCGCAGAGAAATCGAAAACCAGAGCTCGCGCAACCAGGGAACGCTTGGCACACACACCCATTGTTGTCCGGGCGTGTCGGATTTCCGTCGTGAGGATCGTCCTAAGATGGACGACGATCGATCCATGAAAGGTGAGGAGACCGAAAATGCCGAAAACCCCGATGCCCTTCTTCTGGTACGAATTGATGACATCAGATCTCGACGCCGCCGAGGCGTTCTACACCCAAGTGGTCGGCTGGACGGCGCAGCCCTTCGATAAGGCACCCGGCATGCCGCGCTATATCGTGATGAATGTCGGCGAACGTGGCGTCGGCGGACTGATGACCTTGCCCGAGGATGCCGCCAAGATGGGCATGCCGCCTGCCTGGCTTGGCTATATTCACACCAAGGATGTCGACGCCGCCACGGCATCGCTGGAGAAAGCCGGCGGCACCGTTCACCGCCAGCCCGACGACATTCTGGGTGTCGGCCGCTTTGCCGTCGTCGCCGATCCGCAAGGCACGACCTTCATGTTCCTGCAGCCGAACGGTCCCGACCAGCCTGTCGTGCCGGCCGGCACGCCGGGCCACATCGGCTGGCACGAGCTTTATACGAGCGACTGGAAAGCCGCGTTCGATTTCTATTCCGAGCAGTTCGGCTGGATCGACGCCGGCGATTTCGACATGGGTCCGATGGGCACTTACCAGACTTTTACGGCTGGCCCCGAATCCGGCGGCGGCATCATGAACAAGCCGGAGCAGATCCCGGTGCCGGTCTGGCAATTCTACTTCAACGTTGCGGCCATCGACGCGGCCGCAAAACGGGTCACCGACAATGGCGGCAAGATCCTGATGGGCCCGATGGAGGTCCCCGGCGGCAGTTGGATCGTCCAATGCCAGGACCCGCAAGACGCGCACTTCGCCTTGATGGCGCCAGTCCGCTGACCGCGATCGAAAACCGCTGACACAAAGCGCGGGTTTTCATCAGACCACCGATGAAGGCCTCTACCCCTGCCTGGCGCCGTCTCATTCCGGCGCCAGCACCGCAACCTTCAACTCAGCTTTTTTCGCGCCGCTGAACTGGACGGTGGCCGGGCCGGGCGCAAGCTTGAAGCGCACGCTCTTGCGGATGCCAGGGCATGTTTTCACGCCACTATAGCCCGCCGACTTGATGGCCTGGCCATCCTGGATGACATCGATCCAGGCCTCCCCCGAGAGACTTATCTGAATGGCTCCCTCGGACGGCACTTCCACGCTGGCGACGGCCCCAAACGTGTCTGATGCCGGCGCACGTTCGGGCGCCACCGCAAAACCGGCTTTCTCTACCGGCACCAGCGCCAGGTCCGCAGCCGCACCAACCGCCAGCGCCGCTCCGGGCGGCGTTGCCGGTGCCGCGGCAAACAGGGTCTGCTCCCGCGTCACCGGCCATTTGAAGGCCTCACAGCCGGCGTCCTCGGCCATGGCGAAGCTGGTGCCTGCGACGATCGCGAACAGGCTGATGACGACTTTTTTCATGGCAAGACCCCCACACATTCAGATTGTTGTACACGCATTAATACAACCATAGAGGTATTAATGCAACCCTGGCGAGAAACATTTGAAGGGAATTGGGAACATTCCCAATCACTGATTGTTGATGGCAAACCAGGGGAAATGAATGGTCCAATGCCGGGCGATAAACTATGGCCGATCCCGGAAGCTAAAGGAGTTTTAGATGAAGCCTTTCGACGGCCTTGCCAGATATCAGCCGCAGGCACTCGGCATTCTGCGCATTGTGACCGCGCTGCAGTTCATCGAACACGGCACCCAGAAGCTGTTCAATTTCCCGGTCAGCGACCACGCCGGTGCTTTGAGCGGGCTGTCACTCACCGCCGGCATCCTCGAATTCGCCGGCGGCATCCTGCTGGCGCTGGGCCTGTTCACCCGGCCGGTCGCGTTCCTTCTGGCCGGCGAAATGGCGATCGCCTATTTCATGGCGCACGCGCCGCGCGACTTCTTCCCGGTCAACAATGGCGGCGATTCGGCGATCTCGTTCTGCTTCATCTTCCTCTATCTGGTGTTTGCCGGCGCCGGCGCCTTCGCGCTGGACAACCGCCGCAGCGCCTGACGCCAGAAAGAGGATGCGGGCCTAGTGCACGTCGCCCAAAAGTGCCCGCGGTTTTGGGACAACGACATGTACAAAACAGGAATCTGAAGCGCTTCGGCTTTGCCGATGCGCTTCAGGCACGCATCCGTTCGAAATTGGCGTCGAAAAGCGGCACCACCTGAATGCGCGCCGCATGGCGCTTGCCCAGCAGTTCGATTTCGAAGCCGTCGCTCTCATCGGCGATCTCCTTCGGCACATAGCCGACGGCAACGGATTTCTTCGAATGATGCGCATAGCCGCCCGACGTCACCCAGCCGCGCACCGCACCATCGAACCAGATCGGCTCGTCGCCAATGACATCGGCATCGTCGGCATCGACGATAAAGGCGCGCAGGCGCAATTTGCCGCCCAGCTTGCGCTCGGCCAGCGCCGCGGCCTTGCCGATGAAATCGGCGTCCTTGCCGTAAGCAACGAAGCGGTCGAGCCCCGCTTCCAGCGGTCCGTAGATCGGCCGGTACTCGCGCCCCCATGAGCCGTAATTCTTGTCCAGCCGCAGCGCATTGAGGGCGCGCGAGCCAAACAGGCCGATGCCGAATTCCTCGCCCGCCGCCATCAGCGCTTGATAGGCGGCGCGCTGGTATTCCGGCGCCACCCAGATTTCGTAGCCGAGATCGCCGGTATAGCTCACACGGCCGATCAGGCATGGCGCCATGCCGATATCCATCCGGCCAATGGCCATGAAGGAAAATGCCGCATTGGAGACATCCGAACGCGTGGCCTTTGCCAGCACATCCCGCGCCTTCGGCCCCGCGATCGACAAGCCGCTGAGCTTCTGGCCCAGCGCCTCGATGCGGACCGAGCCGTCGTCTGGCAGGTGCTGCTCGAACCAGCGCATGTGGTATTGCTCGGCGATGCCGGAGCCGGCGAGGAACCAGCCGTCTTCCCCCAGATTGGCCAGCGTGAAGTCGCCGATCAGCCTGCCGTCCTGCTTCAGCATCGGCGCCAGCGTCATGCGGCCGGGTTTCGGCAGTTTGCAGGCAAGCATCCGGTCGAGCCAGGCGGCCGCCCCCTCACCCGTCACCTTGTATTTGGCGAAGCTCGAAATCTCGGACAGGCCGACACCGTCACGAACCGTCGCGACCTCCCTGGCGACCTGCGTGAAGTCGCTCGAGCGGCGCCACGAGAATTCGTCCTTGACGCCTTCCGGCGCGTACCACAGCGGCACTTCCAGCCCATAGGCAACGCCCCATTGCGCACCCCCAGCAGACAGCAGATCATAGATCGGCGTCGTCTTCAGCGGCCGCCCGGCGGGCAACTCCTCATTGGGGAAGCGGATCGAAAAGCGCCTGGAATAATTCTCGCGCACCTTGGCGTTGGTATAGGCCATCGTCGCCCAGTCGCCGTAGCGCGCGACATCCATCGCCCAGATATCGGCGCCGGGATCGCCCTCGATCATCCAGTTCGACAAAGCGAGGCCGACGCCGCCGCCTTGCGAAAAACCGGCCATGACGCCGCAAGCGACCCAGAAGCCCGGCAGGCCGCGCACCGGCCCGACCAGCGGGTTGCCGTCCGGCGCGAAGGTGAAGGGGCCGTTGATGATCTGCTTGATGCCGGTGTTCTGGAAGGCCGGGAAATGCCGGAAGCCGACCTCCAGCGATGGCGCGATGCGGTCGATGTCGGGCGCCAGCAATTCATGGCCGAAATTCCATGGCGTCTGGTACTCGGACCACGGCTTGTTGGCCTTCTCATAGGTGCCCATCAGCATGCCGCCGCGCTCCTGGCGCAGGTAAAGCTCGCCATCGAAGTCGACCGCGTGGATGATCTCGGTGCCGGTCTTGGCGTTCCAGGCGGCGACCTCCGGCATATCCTCGGTGATCAGGTACATGTGCTCCATGGCCAGCACCGGCAGTTCGAGACCAACCATGCGGCCGACCTCGCGCGCCCACAGGCCGCCGGCATTGACGACATGCTCGGCCACCACCTCGCCCTTGTTGGTGATGACGCGCCACAGCCCGTCAGGACGCCGCACAATGTCCTCGACCTTGGTGAAACGCTCCACTTCCGCCCCAAGTTTCCGCGCGGCCTTGGCATAGGCATGGGTGACGCCCGAGGGATCGAGATGGCCGTCCTCCTTGTTCCTGACGGCGCCGACGAACTGCCTGGGGTCGAGAAGCGGCATCAGTTCGGCCGCCTCGTTGGGCGAGATCTCCTCCAGCTCGATGCCGAGATAGCGGCCCTTGGCGACGACGCCGCGCAGCCAGTCCAGCCGCGCCTCGGTTGCCGCCAGAAGCACGCCGCCGGTCAGATGCACGCCGGTCGCCTGGCCGGAAAGCTCCTCGATCTCCTTGTAGAGGTTGATGGTGTATTTCTGCAGCTTGGCGACGTTAGGGTCGCCATTGATGGTGTGCATGCCGCCGGCCGCGTGCCAGGTCGAGCCGGACGTCAATTCGTCGCGTTCCAGCAGGACAACATCGGTCCAGCCATGGCGGGCGAGATGGAACAGCACGGAGCACCCGACGACACCGCCGCCAATGACCACGACCTTTGCAGGCGATTTCATGGATTTTTCTCTGATATCAGTGAGTTGGATCGGTGGAATGAATCGAAATGGGAGGAGCCAAGCCGCCCCCCTCTGGCCTGCCGGCCATCTCCCCCTCAAGGGGGGAATTCAGCAGCGGCTGCGCCGCGACCCTCTTTTCAACATTGGTAGTTGGCGAAGAAGAACGTGCCAGCCAATCTCCCCCCTTGAGGGGGAGATGTCCGGGAGGACAGAGGGGGGTGCACGCGCGCAAACCTGTGACCATCACGGCTCGCCCTGCCCGATCGCTTCCTTGCGCCTGGCCATGTAAGCCTCCAGCGCCTCGCGCACGGCGATATCCATCACCGGCTCGACATAGTCTTCCAGCGCCTTCTTCCACAGCCGCGTCGCGCGCGCCGTGGCGTCGAGCCCGCCGGCTTCCTGCCACGCTTCGTAATTCTGCCAGTTTGACAGCATCGGCTGATAGAAGGCGGTGGCGTAGCGCTCCAGCGTGTGCGGTTCGCCGAAGAAATGCCCGCCGGTCGGCACCGCGCCCAAAGCCTCGACGGCGAGCTCGGCCTCATTGACCTCGATCGGGCGCAAGAACTCCATCATGTGCTGGATCATCTCGACATCGATGATGAATTTTTCGAACGACGCCGTCAGCCCCCCCTCCTGCCAGCCGGCGGCGTGGTAGACGAGGTTGCCGTGGCCGAGCACCGCGCCCCACAGCGCCATCAGCGTCTCATAGGCGCCCTGCGCATCGGCGGCGTTGGAAGCCGAGCCCGGCGTCGTGCGGTACGGAAGCCCGTAGCGCCGTGCCAGTTGCCCCGACGCAATGTTGGCCTTGGTGTTCTCAGGCGTGCCGAAGGCCGGCGCGCCGGACTTCATGTCGACATTGGAGGTGAAGGCGCCATACATGACCGGCGCGCCTGGACGGACAAGCTGCGTCAGCACGACGCCGAACAGCGCCTCGGCGTTCTGCTGCGCCAGCGCGCCGGCCAGCGTCACCGGGCTCATCGCCCCCATCAGCGTGAACGGCGTCACCGCCACCGACTGGCCGAACTCGGCCATGGTCATCAGTCCTTCGGCCATCATCTCGTCGAAGCGGCGCGGCGAGTTGACCGAGATGATCGTGGTGATGCCGGGATCGTCGCGCATCTGATCGAGCGTCAGCCCGCGCGAAATCGCCATCATCTCGATGCCGTCAAGCGCCCTGCCCCTCCCGATCGCCGAGACATGGAAACTCTTGTCGGTCAGCGTCAGATTGGTGAAATAGGTGTCGAGATGGCGGGAATTGGCCGGCAGTTCGACCGGTGCGCAGACCTGGTTGCCCAGCATGTGGATGCAGTTGAAATGCTGCGCCAACCGGGTCAGATCCGAATAGTCGCGCAAATTTCCGGCGCGGCGGCCGCGCTCCATATCGTGCACATTGGGCGGTCCGGCAACCAGCGTGAAATTGATGGTGTTGCCGCCGAGATGAACCGCGTTGGCCGGGTTGCGCGGCGTCAACACATAGCTGGACTGCGTGGTCTTCAGCACGTCTTCGACCAGGCCGCGATCGATGCGGACATTCGCCGAGGCATGATCGACTTTGGCGCCGGCCTTCTCGAACAGCGACAGCGCCCGCGGGCTCATCACCTCGATGCCGAAATTCTCCAATATGTGCATCGACGCCTGATGGATCTGCTCGATCTGGTCGGGCGACAGCATCGCCATTGGCGGATAGGGATTTGTCACCCGCCTGAGCGACAGTTGCGGGATGGCCGATGGCCCTCTGTTGCTGGTGCGCTCGGCGCCGCGTTTGCGTCTTGGTTCGTTCATGCCGGTATCAAAGCCCCGGCAAACCGGGCAAGCTGTCAGAAATACGTCGTCTGCGGGCGCGATTTTAGCCACGGCGGCATTTCTGCAATGTCTGTTTAGAAAAAGCGACGAAGTGCGTCGGATTATCGATACTGGATTTCCTTGAGAGACTGCGCCGGCGAAGCGTTAACGGACGCCGCAAGATTCCCTTTATGATTTCGGCCTATTGCTCTGCCCATGCGTAGTTCGAGTTTTAGTAAAATTGGTGCGGTTTGCGTGCTGCTGGCGCTTTCGGCCTGCGCCACGCCGCCCAGCCACATCAACAATGTCTGTGCCGTCTTCGACCAGAATGACGGCTGGTTCGACAACTGGCAGTCGGCCGCCGAGCGCGCCCAGCAGAAATACGGCATCCCCGTTCCCGTGCTGATGGCGACGGTGCGCAAGGAATCCGGTTTCAAGAGCAATGCACGGCCGCCGCGCACCAAGCTGCTCGGCTTCATTCCGTGGAAGCATGTCTCGTCGGCCACCGGCTTCTCGCAGGCGCTGGACGGCACCTGGTCGCAATATCAGCGCGAAACCGGCAACTGGGCGGCACGGCGGACGAAATTCGCCGACGCCGTCGACTTTGTCGGCTGGTATCATTCCAAGACCGCAGACACGTATGGCGTTGCCCGCAACGATACCTACAACCTCTATCTGGCCTACTATCTCGGCTGGACCGCCTATGGCCGCGGCAACCGGGGCGATGCCGGCGTCCAGGGCTATGCCCGGGCCACCGACAAGATGGCGCGGGACTATGCGCAGCAACTGAGCGAGTGCGGCAACTGACTTTGCCGGAGCATTACGCAGCCAAGTGAAATCACTTGGCGCTGCGAAAAGCGATGTCGCCCCTCGAGCAGAAAAGATCTCAGCGATTCATTTGCTTGGGATCAGATGAAGGATTGCCTTCCCTGATTTTACCGCCGTCGTCGATAGCTTTCGGTCGAACGTCGCCAACTCGCCGTCATGCGACTTGGCCAGCGCCAGCAGATAACTGTCGGTTACTTGCGTCGAAGTCAGGATCTTGCCCGCGTCGATCTCTCTGGAACTGACAAGGCTGATGTCATCGGGCCAGAACTGGTGTCCGGCAAGTGCGTGCAATTTGCCGACGATCGGCGCGACGACGGCAGGGGAGCCAGGAGAGTTGGGGTATTTGGGGTTGCCCACGATCCTGATAACGCCATTCTCGGTGATGGGGCATGTGGCCCATGAGTGATGCCCGGTGGATTCGAACCACCGATGGGCATCGTCATGCGCGACATGAGCCGGATCGATCAGCGCAATCAACACATTGACGTCGAGCAGGAAGGTCACGGCAGCTCGTCGCGAAGCGCATTGACCGTTTCGAGATCGACCATCGGCCCGCCGGGCCGCGACGAAAGCAAGGGAATGCCGTTGCGCTCACCGCCCGCCTGCGGCCGACGCAGCGAACGGCGAACCAGATCGGAAATGACTTCTCCCACGCTGCGATCCTGCTGCCGCGCCATAGCCTTGGCGGCAAGAAGGACATCATCATCGATTGCAAGTGTCGTTCTCACAATTCGTCCTCCTTTCCAAGCATCAAACATCACGCATCACATAGAGCAACAGACTGAGATTCTCAAGGGATGCATGTTTTTGCGCAGCATATGAAATTGATGGCATTGCCTGATGCCGGTCAGTTCGGTTTCCTAGAATCGCCCGGCTTTGGGGTATCGCCGGTTTCCGAAACCTCGTCGCGGACCTCGTGACGGCGGGCTTTCGAAACGGCTTCCGTCTCCTCGCCGGCCTGCCTCGCTGCATCGGCTTCCGCGCTGCCCGTCTTGCCGCGCGGACGCTTCGGTGGCGTGCCGGCAAAACCGGGGCCATCGCCATGCGGCGCGTCATCCGGCACGCCTTCGTGCGCGGCGTGCTCCTTGTCGAACTTGATCACCGGCTCCATCGTTGCCAGCACATCGTCGGAGAGCCAGCACAGGCTCATATGGCCGCCGCCGAGATGCTTGACCGGTGGCACCTTGGTCTCGCACAGATTGTCAGGCACCAGCTTCTTGTAGCCGCAGCGGGTCTGGAACGGGCAGCCGGACGGTGGGTTCATCGCCGAGGGAATGTCGCCCTCCAGCACGATGTGCCGCTTGACCACGCTGGTGTCAGCGATCGGGATCGCCGACAGCAGCGCCTCGGTATAGGGATGGTAGGGCGGCGCGAAGATCTGGTCGGTCGTGCCTTGCTCGACAATATAGCCGAGATACATGACCACGACGCGGTCGGCGATGTAGCGCACGACCGACAGATCATGGCTGATGAACAGCATTGTCGTCTTGTTCTTGCGCTGGATGTCCATCAGCAGTTCGGTCACCGCCGCCTGCACCGACACGTCGAGTGCCGAGACCGGCTCGTCGGCCACCACCACCTTGGCGTCGCCGGCAAAGGCCCGCGCCACGCCGATGCGCTGCTTCTGGCCGCCGGATAGCTGGCGCGGCTTGCGGGTCTCGAACGCCCTGGGCAGCTTCACCAGGTCGAGCAGCTCCAGCATGCGCTTGCGGCGGTCGGCGACCGTCTTGCCGACATTGAACTTCTCCAGCGTGCGGATGATCTGCGAACCGACCGAATGGCTGGGATTGAGCGTGTCGAACGGGTTCTGGAACACCATCTGGATCGACGACACCGTGTCGACACTCCGCTTCTCGATGCCCGTCGACTGGATTTCCTTGTTGCCCAGCGTCACCGTGCCGGCACTTGCCGTCTCCAGCCCGAGCAGCACCTTGGCCAGCGTCGACTTTCCGCAGCCGGATTCGCCGACGATGGCAACCGTCTCGGATTCGCGCGCCATGAACGAGATCGTCTCATTGGCCTTGACGACGCGGCCCTCGCTCGAGCCGAACACCTCGCTGCCGCCCACCCTGTAGTATTTTCTGAGATCCTCGATCTTGAGCACCGGAGCGCCGGGCACGACGCGCTCATTGACCTTTTTGGCGCCGGGCGGCAGCGCCTCCCAGTCGATCTCGTTGAAGCGCACGCAGCGCGAGAAATGGCCTTCGTGACCCGCGACCTCGATCATCGGGATTTCGGCGGCGTTGCAGACGCCCTCGACGAAATGGTGGCAGCGAGGGCCGAAATTGCAGCCCTTGGGCCGCTCGTGCGGCAGCGGCAGCTGGCCGGGGATCGAAATTAGCGGCCGCGAGTTCTTGTCGGCGCCGGGCAGCGGGATCGAGCGGAACAGCCCTTGCGTATAAGGGTGGCGCATCCGGTCGAACACGTCCTTGATCTTGCCCGTTTCGACCGCTTCGCCCGAATACATAACCGTGATGCGGTCGCAGGTTTCCAGGATCAGGCCGAGATTGTGCGACACGAAAATCATCGACGTGCCGAACTTCTCGCCGAGCCCCTTGACCAGGTCGACAATGCCGGCCTCCACCGTCACGTCGAGCGCCGTCGTCGGTTCGTCGAGCAAAAGCAGCGCCGGCTTCGACAGCAGCGCCATGGCAATGACGATGCGTTGCTGCTGGCCGCCCGAGAGCTGGTGCGGATAGGAGCGCATCATGCGCTCGGGATCAGGCAGCTTGACCGCGCGCACCATGTCAAGCGCGCGTTTATGGGCCTCTTCCTTCGACACCTTGTCGTGGATCAGCGGCACTTCCATCAATTGCTGGCCGACCTTCATCGCCGGGTTCAGGCTCGCCATCGGCTCCTGGTAGATCATCGCGATCTTGTTGCCGCGAATGGAGCGCAACTCCTCGTCGGAGAGCTCGCCCATGTCCTTGCCCTGGAACTTGATCTTGCCGCCGACGATCTTCCCGATGTTGGAGAGGTCGCGCATGATGCCGAGCGACACGGTCGACTTGCCGCAGCCGGATTCGCCGACGATGCCCATCGCCTCGCCGGGCATGACGGTGCAGGAAAAATCCATGACCGCCGGGATCTCGCCCTTGCGGGTGAAGAAGGAGATCGACAGGTTCTCGATCTCGATGATCGGCGCGTTGGCCGGCCCATTGGTTGGCGTGGCGGGATTTCGAACTGCCTCGTTCATGGGTCGCTCCAATCCTGGTTCTTCTAGGCCTGTTTCTATCAGGCGCATCGGGTCGAAACCCGCGAGATCAGTCTTTCATCGATTGTTCGCGCAGCGAGTCGGCGAGCAGGTTCAAGCCCAGCACGAACGACATCAGTGCGATCGTCGGCGGCAACGCCGGGTGGATGAAGGAGCGCAGCAGGCGGCTGGCGTCCTTGATCGCAGTGCCCCAGTCCGGACTTTCCGGCGCCAGGCCAAGGCCGAAATAACCGAGCGTGCCGAGCAGGATCGTGGTGTAGCCGATGCGCAGGCAGGCGTCGACGATCAGTGGCCCGCGCGCATTGGGCAGGATCTCCCATAGCATGATGTACCAGGGCGATTCACCGCGCGTCTGCGCCGCCGCCACATAGTCACGCGTCTTGATGTCCATCACCAAGCCACGCACGATGCGGAACACGCCGGGGCTGGACGCGAACACCACCGCCACGAAGATATTGAGCTGGTTGGGGTCGATATGCACGATCTTCAGCGGATCGGCGTCGAAGACCAGGCCGGCATAGATCCAGCCGCCGAGGATCAGGGTGATGCCGAGCAGGATGTAGAGCCGGTCGGGCCGGTTTTTGTAGCGGGTCCAGAACAGCACGCTGAAGAAGATGATCGGGAACAGGAAGAAGACGCCGGCCATGCCATAAGGGATCGGCGTGTCCATGATGCCCGGCGTCACCAAAAGGTAGAACAGCAGGATCACAGGGAAGGCCAGCACGAGATTGGCCAGGAACGACAGCACGGTGTCGATCTTGCCGCCGTAGTAGCCGGCGGGCAGGCCGAGCGTGATGCCGACCATCAGCGCGAAGCCGGTTGCCGCAGGCGCGATGATCAGCACGATCTGGCTGCCATAGACCATGCGCGAAAACACGTCGCGCGCCAGCTTGTCGCCCCCGAACAGATAGGTCAGCCCCGATTTCGGTTCGACGGCGCCCGGCAGCACATCCTTCATGATGGGAATCTGGGCCAGCGGATCGAAGGGAGAAACGGTCGCGGCGAAGATTGCCGTGAACAGCCAGAACAGGCAGATGCCGACGCCGACGATGCCGACACCGCTGTCGAACAGCTGGCCGTAGAGCGCCAGCTTCTTCTTGTAGGCGAAGCTCGCGCCCATGACGATGACGAGCGCGATCCAGACCGGCCAGAAGCGCGACAGCACTTCGAGAACGACGGTGAAGCCACTGATGTATTGAACCGGCATCCGCTTCGCTCCCTACTGAACTCTGATACGCGGATTGAGAAATGCGTAGCCGACATCGGAAATGAGCTGCGTGATCAAGACGATGAACACCGAGACCAGCGAGCAGCCGAGCAAAAGGTCGATGTCGTTGTTGCCGGCCGCCTCGACCAGCGTGTAGCCGAAGCCCTGGTAACGAAACATCACCTCGACGATGACGACGCCGGTGAGCAGCCAGGGAAACTGCAGCATGATGACTGTGAACGGCGCGATCAGCGCGTTGCGCAAGGCATGTTTGACCACGACGCTGCCGAAGGAAAGACCCTTCAACCTGGCAGTGCGGATATATTGCTGCGTCATCACTTCGACCATCGAAGCACGCGTCATGCGGGCGATATAGCCGATGCCGTAGATCGCCAGCGTCATCACCGGCAAAGTGAAATTGTAGAAGGTGATGCCCTGGCTGGCCGAAGCCGCCGAGCCGTTCAGCCAGCCTAGCCATGAGGCGAAGATGACGGTGAAGATGACGCCCGACACATATTCAGGCGTCGCCGTCGAGGCGATCGACGCCACGGACAGCACCCGGTCGGTTCGCGACCCCTCGCGCATGCCGGCCAGAATGCCGATCAGCAGCGAGATCGGCACCATCACCATCAGCACCCAGAACATCAGGATGCCCGTAGCGCCAAGTGCCGGAAACAGTTTTGAGGCGACGGTCGCCTTGAACTTGGTCGAGCAGCCGAAATCGCCCTGGAAAACGCCGGCGAAGGTCGGGACGAGCGGATCGTTGCAGAAGGAGAAACGCTGCGCCGGCTTGCCGGTCGCCGGGTCTGTCACAGGTTGCTTGGGCACCACGCCCAGCCACTGCCCATAGCGGACGAAGAAGTTCTGCCGATAGCCATGGTTGACCAGCCAGCTCTCGAGCTGCTCGGCCGACGTATGCATTTCGGTCTGGCTGATCGCCAGCTTCTTCAGATTGGGTTCGAGGTTGATCAGGAAGAAGACGACCATGGTCAGGCACAGCATCGTCAATGCCATGGTGCCAAGACGCCTGATAACGAAGGAAAGCATGGCGGCCCCCTGCCGATGGGTTGGGGTTTGAGCCGGCTATGAAAGCCAACCCTGCCGTGACCGGCGGGGCTGGCTGTCAAACAGGCCTTCGGATGCGATCAACCCTGTTTTTGTTGCATGGCCTTGCCCGCGAGTCCGTAACTTTTTTGAGAAAGTGCGGACCAGGAGGGACGGACGATGCAAAGAGCAGGGGAAGGGAGCGAGCCCCTTCCCCTATGTCGATGCGATCAAGCCTGCTCGAGCCAGATCTTGCCGTAGTCGCGCTCGAAGGTCGGGTGCATCTTGTAGTTCTGCACCGCCTTGACCGAGTGGCTGTAGAGCTTGCGCCAGTACGGCTGGATCATGATGCCGGAATCCTGCAGGATCTGCTCGATGTCCTTCATCATTTCCTTGCGCTTGGCGGCGTCGGCAACGGCGAGCGCCGCATTGAGCTTGGCATCCCAGTCCGGATTCGACCAGCCGGCCTCGTTCCAGGCCTCGCCGGTGCGATAGGCGATGGCCAGAACCTGGACGCCGAGCGGGCGCATGTTCCAGTTGGTCATCGACAGCGGATACTTCGTCCAGTCGTTCCAGAACGTCGAACCCGGCAGAACGGTGCGCTTCACCTTGATGCCGGCGTCGCGCAGCTGGGCGGCGATCGCATCGCCGGTGTTCTTGTGCCAGTCCTCGTCGACAGTGATCAGCTCGTGTTCGAAGTCGGCCTGGCCGGCTTCCGCCATCAGCGCCTTCGCCTTGGCCGGATCACGGGCAACCTTGGGCAGCTCGTAATATTCCGGATGGATCGAGCAGACATGGTGGTTTTCGGCGACCGAGCCGGCATTGCCGTAGCCGAGCTGCAAGACGACATTGTTGTCGACCGCAAGCTGCAGCGCGTTGCGCACCTTCTGGTCGCCATAGGGCTTGTTGTTGACGTTGGTGCGGCAGACGATGGTCGACGCGGTGACGATCTCCGACTTCACCAGGTCCATGCCGTCGAGGATCGATACGTAGTCGGCCGAAGTCTCGAAATTGGTGTGCACTTCGCCGGCTTCGAAAGCGCTGACCATGGCTGCCGGATCGGTGCCGTAGTCGATGAATTCCAGGCCGTCGAGGAACACTTCGCCGTCCCACCACTTGTCGTCGGTGCGGCGCTTGTAGACCACCTTCTGACCGACATCGTAGGAGACGAGTTCGAACGGACCGGTGCCGATCGGGCAGGCCTTGAAGTCGCCGCCCTTCTCGTCGAAGGTCTTGTGGACGATGAGGCCGGGATAGTCGCACATGTTCGGAATCAGCGCGATGTCCGGCTTGGTGAGCTTCAGCACGACCGTGTGGTCGTCCGGCTTGGTCACGGCGCTTTCGTCGAGCTTGTCGTCCTTGACCAGCGAGCCGAGACGGCCGGGCATGGAGTTGCCTTCGGCTTTCTTGTCGGCCCAGCGCTTCAGGTTGAAGATGACGTCATCGGCTGTGAAGGCATCGCCATTCGACCAGGTGACGCCCTTGCGCACATGCAGCGTGTACTGCGTGGCATCGTCGTTGACGTCCCAGCTTTCCAGCAGATAGGGGCGGAACGTGTATTCGGACGTGTACTTGACCAGCGGCTCGAGCGCCTGGCGCTCGGCATTGGCGATTTCCGACCAGTCGGCCTTGCGCGGGTCCTTGGGATCCTTGATCCACTGGGCGATCTTCAGCGTGCCGCCCTTCTTGCCCTTTACCTCTTCGGCCTTCGCCGGCGTCGGATCGGCGAGCCCGAGCAAGCCGTAAGCCATTGCCGTCGATGCGCCGAAGACGCTGGCCATGGCCAGGAATTCGCGGCGGTCCACCTTGCCTGCCTTGGCTTCTTCGGCCATGGCCAGGATGTGATCCGGAACGCGATCGCCATTACTCTTATAAATTGTCATGACTTAACTCCCATTGTTGGCTTTCCGCCTTTTAACATTCCGCATCCAGGCCATGATGTCAAAGACGGCGTGGATTGAGAACATGTTAGGGAATGTGCAACTTTGAAAGGGGAGCGGTTCGCGTGATAACGACAGTCTTGGCGCAAATTTGCTACTGTCCGATGGATTCTTCTGGAATCTCGATAGTCGATTAAACTGAGACATTTACTCCAGCCCGAACAGCGCCAGAATCGATCCATCATGAGGCCAAAAGCCCTGCCGAATTATCAGTATTCCTTCTCGTAGAAGATGCCGCCCTTGGCTTCGCCGGCATCGTTGGCCTCGCCGCGCAGCTTGACGCCGCGCCCGACATTGAGGTCGATCGTAGCCTTGCCCGAGCCCGGCTTGTCGCCCTTCTGGATCGTGACATAGGTGCGGTCGTTGAGGTATTTGCCCGCCGAAACCGCCGTGCCGCCCTGGTCGTCGGTGGTGACGTCGAGATCGTCGACGCCAATGGCGCTGCGCAGGTTTTCCAGAAGCGACGTCGAGCCGCCGACGCCGGCCAGTTGCCCGGCGGCCTCGGCTAACTGGGCGATCTGCAGCGGCGACAGGTTCGACATCGAGCGGCCGAAGATCAATTGCGCCAGCACCTCGTCCTCGGGCAGTGCCGGCACGGAGGAGAAGGTGAACTTCGGATTGGTCGCTTCGCCCGACACCACGATGGTGACGGTGGCGCTGGTCGTCGTCGTGGTCGCCGTCAAATTGAGATAGGGCACCAGCGAGCCGGAAAACCCGACCGTGCCTTCGGTGAAGGTCAGCCGCTTGCCGAGGATCGACAGCCGTCCGCGCTGCAAGGTGAAGGTGCCGACCGCTTGCGGCGACGAGGCCGGGCCGGTCAGCCTGAGCGAGCCGCCAAGTTCGGCATCGACGCCCCTGCCCTGGATGAAGATCTGGTTCGGGGCGTTGACCGTGACATCGAGCGCAAGGCCGCTACCGCCGCCCTTGCCGCTGGTCGTCGGCGGCCGCAGCGCCTTGTCCTGTGCCTTGACCGCAGCTGGCGCGTTCTTGTGCTTGACGTCGAGCGCCGCCAGCGAGCCCGGCAATTTGTCCGGAACCGTGATCACCGTCTTGGCGAGATTCACGGTGCCGGCAATGACCGGTGCGGAGGTCAGCGGTCCCTTGATCGTCAGGTCGCCCCCGAGATTGGCGGTCACCACCCTTCCGTCCGTATAGCGGCCGTCGACCAGCTTGATCGACAAATCGGCCGGAAAACCCTGCGCCGGGTTGATGCCGACCGTGCCGCTGGCCGACAGGCTGCCGCGCGTCGACAGCGTTCCGGTCAGCCGGTTGATCCTGGCGACGCCGCCGGCAATCGTGACATCGGCGGCGAGATCGTTGACGGCGAGGCCGGAGCGCGCATCGACAAGGCGCGCACCGGAGGTGCTGACGCTGCCGCCGATGACGGGCGATGTCGCGGGACCGCGCACCTGCACGTTGACATTGGCCGTGCCCGTCAGCGACATGCCTTGCGCGGCGAGCTTCTGGCTCAGCAGGCCGAACGGCACGGCGCCATTGAAGTCGAGCACCAGCGCCGGCGTGCCGGCCGTCGTCACGGTGCCGCCGCCCTTGAGGCCAAGGCCGGCGCCATCGCTGACATTGGCGGTGAAGGCCAGCTTGTTGGCGGCAAAGGTGCCGGACGAGGAAACACTCACCGCCCCGACACCAGCGCCTCGGGTCTGCGATGTTTGCACGCCGGCCGCATCGATATTGAAGGCGACCGCAGGGCTGGCCGGCGCACCCGTCACCTTCACCGTGCCCGAAATCGAGCCGGCGGCGTCGAGGCCGGCCGAGAAACTGTTCGCAAGCGACATCGGCACCCGCGCCAGCGTCGCGTTGATGTCGAGCGCCGTGCCGACCTTGCCGGTTACCGTCGCCGTACCACCGCCAAGGTTGAGCACCAGCCTGTCCAGCGTCGTCGTGCCATTGGCGATGCTGACGGTCGAGGCCTGAGCAATGGCCGCCTTGATGCCCTGGACGGTCGCCTGGCCGGAGGCAAGCTCGATGGTCGTCGTGCCGTTGGCCACTTTCACGCGGCCAGCAGCCTGTGCCGGAATGCCCTTGACTGTGGCGCCGCCGGAAAAACCGGTCCAGTCGCCGTCGCGCTTCAAATCGACATCGATGCCGCTGATCACGGTGCCGCCCGAAATGACGGTGTCGGCGCGGACCTTTCCGGAGATCACGGGCGCCGCCAGATAGTTGGCGACCAGCGCATCGATCGAGACGGCTTTCGCCTGCAGGTCGCCGCGCGTAATCGACGCTGTCGCCGCCTTGATGGCGACCTGGGGTGCTGCGCCATTCTTCGAGAAGGCAATCGTGCCGCGTACGTCGCCTTCGGCCTTTTCCAGCGCCAGTGCCGCCAGCGGGCCGATATCGGGCAGGTCGAGCGCGATGGTGCCGACAGGCACGAACTTCTCGTCCAGCGCCAGATCGCCGGAGATCCTGTTCTTGCCCAGCGACAGCAGCAGGCCGTTGATGGCGCTCTTGCCGTCAGCCGTCGCCAGCACCGCGCTGCCTTGCAGCGCCTGGCCGGCGACATTGCCGGTCAGTTGCACGTTGGCTGCCGGATTGGCGGCATCGGCCTTGCCGGTGGCGGTCAGCTTCAACCCGGTGATCTCTCGCGCCGCCACCAGCAGCCTGTCGCTGTCGACCGTCAGTGACAGGTCCGGCGCGGTGGCCGACCCCTGTGCGTTCAACGCAAAGGCGATGGCGCCCTTGGCATCCTTCGACAGCAGAGAGATGTCGCTCAGCGCGCCCTTGATGTCGGCGGCCACCTTGTTGTCGGCAAGGCTGGCTTGCCCGTCGGCGGTCAGCGCACCCGAGGCCAGCTTCAATCCGCCTATGTTGATGCTGCCCTTGGGATCGCGCTTCAGCGTGGCGCTGATCTCAGCGCGTTCGCCAAGCATGCCGCGCGCCGCCGCCGGCAAGGCCGACGATGGGGCATCCGCCTTGAGATTGAGGTCGATGGCACCGTCTCGCAGCGATACCTGGCCGGCGACCTGGCTGTTCAACGCATCGCTCTTGAGCGAGCCGCTGTCGATGGCAAACAGGTCGGCCGTCAGGCGGCCGCTGACGGCTGCCGTGACCTTGCCGGCGATCAGCGGCGCGATCACCGGATTGTCGAGACCGACCTTGTCCACCGACACTGTGCCGGAAACCGGCCCTGCACGGTTCTTGAGATCGAACGCATCCGAATGCAACGCCAGGGCAAGCCCGTCCACCCTCGCCGGACTGGTGACGATCGAGGGCAGGATCGCGGAGACATCCAGGCGGGCCCGCGTGCTCTCGCCCGCCACCTTTGCCGACAGCGACTGGATCTCGATCTTGACCGGGCTCTCGGCGCTGCCGACAGTCAGGGGCAGGCTGGGGCCGGATGATATGAGATCCAGCGCAAAATCGCTGGCGCCGTTCGGGTTGAGGGTGCCGGCCGCCTTGCCGGAAATCTTGTCGCCGGTCAGCGTCGCCTGATCGAGCATCACGCCGCCGGCCAAGGTGTAGCTGCCGGCCGCATCGACGGCGAGCAGCCCGAGCCCGGCCTGCCGGGTCTGGCTGGTTTCGATACCGGCCAGTTGCGCATTGAAGCGGACATCGGGCGCGGCCGGCGGTCCGGTCACACCAGCCGTGCCGCTGAGCGTGCCCACGAGGCCGGGCGAAAATTCATTGGCGAGCGCCGCGGGCAGTGCCGAAAATTGCGCCGCAAGGTCGAGCGTCTGACCGGCAGTGCCCGACAGCGTCACCGAACCGCCGCCGACATCGAGAGCCAGTTTCTCGATGCTGGTCGTGCCGTTGGCGATGCTCATTGTCGACGCCTGAGCGATTGCCGCCTTGATGCCGCGAACAGTGGCTTCGCCCGAGGCAATCTCGACGCTGGTCGTGCCATCGGCGATCTTCACCCGGCCGGCAGCGGTTGCCGGAATGCCCGCTATGGTGGCGCCGCCGGTGAAATTGGTCCAGTCGCCGTCGCGCTTCAGGTCAACGCCGATGCCGCCGATTTCGGTGGTTCCGGAGGTGACGCTGTCGGCCTTGATCGAACCCGCGATCGCCGGCGCCTTGAGATAATTGGCGATCAGCGCATTGACCGTGATGGCCTTGGCCGTCACCTCGCCGCGCGCGATCGACGTGCTCTTGGCATCGATGGCGACGGAGGGCGCGTCGCCCTCCTTGGCAAAGCGGATGGTGCCGTCGATATCGCCCGTTATCGCCTGGCCGGCAAGTGCGGCCAGCTGGTCGATGGCAGGTGCATCGAGCGTCAGCGTGCCGAGCGGCATGAATTTGTCGTCGAGCGCGAGATCGCCCGAGACCTTGTTGTCGCCGAGCGAGACCAGAAAACCATTGATCGAACGCTTGCCTTCGCTCGTCACCAGCGCTGCCTTGATGTCGAGCGGCTGGTCGTCGACGGAGCCGGTCAGCGATACGTTGGCGGCGGGACTGGTGATATCGGCCTTGCCGCTTGCCGTCAGCTTGATGCTCTTCACCGTGCGGCCCGATGCCGTCAGGCTGTCGCTGTCGGCGGTAACGGTGAAATCCGGCGCCGTCATGGCGCCACTTGCCGACAGCGCGAAATCGACGCCACCGGCAACTGGCACGCCGACCGTCGGCGACAGCACGGAAACGTCGCCCAGTTTGCCCTTGATGTCGGCCTGGATGTCGGTGCCTTGCATGCTGGCCGTGCCGGCGGCGCTGAGCGTGCCGGACGTGAACTCGATCGAGTTGGCGGCGAAGGACCCTTGTGGATCGCGGGCCGCGCTTGCCGAGAATTTCACCCGGGCGCCGAGCACCGAGGCGATCTGCGGCGGAAAGGCCGTCGCCACGGCATCCGCGTTCATCTTCAGCTGCATCGACAGGTCGGCAAGCGCCACCGTCGCGGTCAGCGAAGCGTTGAGCGCGTCGGAACGCAGCGTGCCCTGGTCGATGGCAATGGCATCCTTGCTGACCGACCCGGCCAGATCGACATCGATCCTGCCGGTGATCAGCGGCGCCAGCGTCGCCACGTCGGTGTTGAGGCCGCCCGCCTCCAGCTTGACGGTGACCGGCCCGGCGCGGTTCTGGATGTCAAAACCGTCGGAATGGATCTGGGCCGCCAGATCATCCAGCCGCGTGCCGCCGGCGACGATGGAGACGAAGGAGGCGCCGACGTCGATGATCGGCGCCTTGCCGTCGCCGAAGGCGCGGGCGGTGGCATTGCTGATCGCCAGCGTGATCGGCTGCGCCTTGCTGCCGACGCTGATCACCACGGGTGGACCCTTGGCGGCGAGTTCGACCGAGAGGTCGCTGGCGCCGGCAGGATCGACAATGCCGGTCGCGGTGCCGTGCACCGCATCGCTGTCGATGTTGGCGCGGTCGACACTGACGCCACCGGCCGATGTGGCGGTGCCGGCAATGTCGAAACTGGTCTTGCCGGCAAACAGCGGCTTGAGATTCTCAGGCAGGAAGCGAGCGAAATCGCCATCGCCCTTGGCCTCGATATGATTGCCCTTGTCGGTCAGTTGGTGGCGACCCGTCAGCTGGGTGACGATCTTGCCGTCGACCGAGAACGTGCCGATGCCGTTCCAATTGGCGAGCGGCCCGGTGCCCGAGACATTTATGTCGACCGGCGGCGTGTCGGGCAGCTTGAGCAGGTTGGCGATGATACCGCCTGCCGGCTCCGAGGCCTTCAGGTCGAGATCGAGCCTGTTGTCTGCCGGCGCAAAGTGGATCTTGGCGTCGACATTACCTTGCTTGCCGTCATGGCGGGTGATGTAGAGCACCGTCTCGACCGCCAGTGGCGCGGCATCGGCCTTGACCGATCCCTTGGCCGCAAGCTCTGCGATGCCGCTGCCGGCCAGTTGCTGGCCAAGCGCGATCTCGGGCAGATCGATCTGCTTGATGTCGATGGAAACCGGCAGCGTCGTCGTGCCGCTCGGCGCCGGCTGTTGCGTGCCGGCCACCGGCAGGCGGGCCAGTTCGATGCGCTCGGCAGCGATACGGTCGGCGCTGAAGCTTTTCGACAGCAGCGCCAGCGGCGACCAGTCGACGGCCACCTTGCGCGCCACCAGCCAGGCGCCCTCGCGATCCTCCAGCACGACATGGTCGACGCTTAGCGCCCCGGACCAGATGCCGTCTATGCCGCTGACCGTGATCTTGCGGTCGTCGTTCGAGGCCAGCCGCGAAATGATGCCGGCGAGATTGTCGCGGCCGCGCTCGGTCTTGGTCAGCATCACCAGCGCGCCGATCGCTCCCGCAACCACGATCAGCAGCGTGTAGAGAACAATGCGGAGGATGCGCCAGACTGTTTTCATCGCTCAGAATGCCTGTCCGATGCCGGCATAGATGCCGAAATGCGGGTCACCCGGATCGCGGTTGAGCGGCACGGCGGCATCGATGCGCAGTGGCCCGAACGGCGTGACATAGCGCAGGCCGACGCCGGCGCCGACCTTGACATCGGAGAAATCGGGAGCCGATTTGGTCGATACGGTGCCGGCGTCGACGAACGGCACGATGCCGATCGTGTCCGTGATGGCGATGCGCATCTCGACCGAGGTTTCGAAGAATGACAGGCCGCCGATCGGCTGGCCGGTGAAGTCCTTGGGTCCGATGCCCTGATAGGCATAGCCGCGCACCGAACCGCCGCCGCCGGAATAGAAGCGCCGGTCGGCTGGCACATGTTCGAGGCTGGTGCCGACGATCGAACCGATAGCGACACGTTCGGCCAGGACGAACTTCGAAGCCGAATCCAGCGACTGATAGGCCGACCCTTCGCCCCTCAGCTTCAGGAACGCCGCACCGCTCAAAATGTCGTAGCTGGGCTCGGCATAGGCCAGCACCCGGAAGCCGCTTGTCGGGTTCAGCCGGTTGTCCCGGTTGTCGTAGACATATTGCAGCGGAATGCTGGCGATCAGGTATTTGTGTTTGCCGAAAGCGTCGTGGATGCGAGAATAGTCGAGCGCCACTTCCGCCGAAACCGTCTGCTTCTTCGTCAGTTCGTAGGACAGCCCGGTACTGCCCTTGACCGAGAAATGGTCGTAGGCGTCAGGATGTTCGAGCACCGTCTTGACGCTGGCGAAGAACTTCGATGCCGGCCCGATCACGCCCGGCTTTTCGAACATGATGCCGGCATTGTAGTTGAGCTCGCCGAGATCGTTGCTGCCGATGCCGCTGATCTTGCCCTCGATGCGCAGCTTCTCGGCCCGGCCGAACAAATTGCGGTGGCCCCAATAGCCCTCAAGGCCCAGCCCCTCGGTGTTGGAAAAAGTGCCGCCGACGCCGAAATAGCGTGGCTTGCGCTCGCTTACCTGGACGCCGATCGGAATGTTGCGGTCGGCATCGAGCGTGTCGGCTTCCTTGAACGTCACGCTGTTGAAGACCTCGAGCGCCAGCAGCCGGTCGCGCGCGTCGTCGATTTCTTGCGGCGAATATTGCCGGCCGCGCTTGAGGCCGGTCATGTATTCGGTGAAGTCACGGTCGACCTTCTCGGTGCCTTCCACCGTGGTCGGGCCGTAGCCGGCGACCGGTCCGGCGGCGACCGTCAGCGTCACGTCGAGCGTCGAGGTCGCATGGTCGGCGACGATCTGGCGGTTTGTCACCTTGGCCAGCGGTCTGCCTTGCTCCTTCAGCGTCCGCACGATCAGCGCCTCGGCCTTGAGCACCGCGCCGGATCCGGCGTCGCCGCCTGATATCAGGCCATAATCGGCGCTCATCAGTCCTGCCGCATCGCCCTCAAGGTGGATATTGCCCAAGGTGAATTTCGGCTCGGTGGCAATGTCAATGACCACGGGAACCGGCTGCGGCCCCTTGAATTCGGCATCCGGCGGCAAATCGTCGAGCGGCTTGCCGTCTATGGTGACGGTGACGACGCCTTCGTAACGGGCATCGGCATAAAGCGCGGCGACAAGCTGTTCGCGGTCGCTGCGCGCCTTGGCCATCAGCCCGAGCGAGCCTGAAACCGGACGCTCCTCGTCACTCTTCAGCGCCGAGGCATTTTCGAGCTTCTTGACCAGATCCTTGTCGGCGTCGGGGGCATTGATGGTCACGGCGTAGCGCAGGGGATCGACGATATCGGCATCCTCGTCGCTGGACGATCCCCACAGCTTGATGCCGAAAAGCTCGAAAGCGGCCGCCGGGCGCGATTCGGCGACGAGCACGGTCGAGCACATCATGGCCAGCAGCAGGGCGCGCGGAAGCGCACGCCCTGGCGCGCGACCTCCTGACATCTGCTCTTCATGCGCCGGCATTAAGACAACCTAGATTACAAAACTAAAATTGGAATGAAGTTCTGAAGCGCTCGTAAAGGGGCCACAATCCAATTGTCTGAAATAGGGCGGGCTTGGAATTCACACCTTTTGCGTCGCCGCAAGAATGCGTGATCCCCTGTCCTATGGAGGTACTACCGGTCATCGGCCGGAAAGGAAACCGCTGGCAGGCGGAACCCTGCCGCGTCCTTGTGTTGACAAGCCTGACTGAAGCTTGATCATGCCCGGACGTCAGCTGTGTCTGGAGGGGTGTTATGGCAATGCGCGCGGCTCGTGGTCTGTCTATCCTGATTCTTCTGTTTTTCGCCTGGGCCAATGTCCTGGCCTGGAGCAGCGCCGCGCAAGCGGCCGAGGCCCGGCGAATAGCGACAACGGACAATTCCGACTATTTCGGCTTTGATCTCAGGTCCGACCAGAATGTGACAATCGACCAGTGCAAGACGACGTGCCTGGGAGACCCGGCCTGCCGCGCCTTCACCTACAACAAAAAAGCCAAATGGTGCTTCCTCAAATCCGACTACAACCAGCTGAAAACCTTCAACGGCGCGGTCGCGGGCAAGGTCGTCAACATCGATGGCGATCCTGATATCGGCGCGCCGCCGGAACTCGCTTTCTTCCCCAACTGGATGGCCGATCAGGCCCAGCAATACCGCAACAAGCTGCTCGGCCCGGCCTATGACAGACCTACAGAAGGCATGGCTGCCTTGCATAACGCCGCCGAACAGGCCGTGCTGACCGGCGATCACCGCTCCGCCATGCTGAAATACGAGGCCGCGGTCTCGGTGCTGCCCGATGATGGCCAGCTCTGGCTCAACCTGGCGCGTGAAACGCTGGCCGTTCAGCCCGCCGCAAGCACCTCCGAAGCATCCACTTTGCCGGCGAACGGCACGTCGGCCGCTTTCAATGCCTATAAATTGCTGCGCACCGCCAAGACGCGCGCCGAAGTGCTGGCGCTGCTCGGCAACGGGCTCGACAAGCGCGATCTCTACCGGCCGGCGCTGCAGGCCTATGAGGCCAGCCTTGCCCTGAACCCTTCGCCGGCGGTCCAGGCCGACTATGCCGATCTCAAGGCCCGCAAGGGTTTTCGCGTCATCGACCATACCGTCGACGCTGACACCAGCGCGCCGCGCATCTGCGTGCAATTCTCCGAGGATCTGGTCAAGACCGGCGTCGACTACGCGCAGTTCGTCACCGTGGACAATGCACCGCCCAAGGGCGTCGAGGCCAAGGACAAGCAAATCTGCGTCGAAGGACTGGAGCATGGCCAGCACTACGACGTCACCTTCCGCGCCGGCCTGCCGGCGGCAATCGGCGAAGTGACCGCGGCCCCCGTGGTGCTGTCGATCTATGTGCAGGACCGCGCACCGTCCGCCCGCTTCACCGGTGACAGCTTCGTGCTGCCGGCTGGCGCGCGCCGTGGCATTCCGATCGTCACCGTCAACATGAACGCCGCCGAGATGAAGCTCTATCGCATCGGCGATCGTTCGCTCGCCCAGCTTCTGTCGGGCTACCAGTTCCTGCACCAGCTCGACGGCTATGACATCTCCAACATTTCCGAGCAGATGGGCGCGCCGGTCTGGCAAGGCCAGCTCGACATCGCCGATGATCTCAACAAGGAGGTCACCACCTCCTTCCCGGTCGACGAGGCGGTGCCGCAGCGCAAGCCCGGCGTTTACGTGCTGACCGCCCAGGCCGTCAACGACAAGAGCGACGACTACAATTCGATGGCCACGCAATGGTTCGTCGTCTCCGACATCGGCCTGTCGACTTATACCGGCCAGGACGGGCTCAATGTCTTTGCCCGTTCGCTGGGCAGTGCCAAGCCGATAGCAGGCGCCGAACTGACCCTGGTTGCCAGGAACAATGAGGTTCTCGGCACGGCGACATCGGATGCTGACGGCCATGCCGTCTTCAACCCCGGCCTGACGCGCGGCGACGGCGGCATGGTGCCGGCCGTGCTGATGGCCAAGCAGGGCGACAATGATTTCGTCTTCCTCGACATGGGCCGGGCCGGCTTCGATCTGTCCGACCGCGGCGTCACCGGGCGCGCGGCGCCCGGTGCGCTTGACGTCTATGCCTGGACCGAACGCGGTATCTACCGCGCCGGCGAGGATGTTCATGTCGCGGCCCTTGCTCGCGACGGCGCCGCCAAGGCAGTCGAGAACCTGCCGCTGACCTTCATCTTCTCGCGCCCCGACGGTGTCGAAAACCGCCGTATCGTCAGTGACGGCGCATCCGCGGGCGGCCATGCCGTCGACCTGCCGCTCGAACCCAACGCCATGCGCGGTACCTGGTCGGTGTCGATCTACACCGATCCCAAGCAGCCGGCGGTGGCCAGCCACATGTTCCTGGTCGAGGATTTCGTACCGGATCGCATCGAATTCGACATGAAGGCCGACAAGCAGGAAATCGCCCTGGGCGAAACCGCCAATATCGACATTGACGGCCGCTTCCTCTATGGCGCTCCGGCGGCCGGCCTGGCGCTGGAAGGCGAGCTGACGCTGTCGACGTCGCGCGACTGGGACCGCTTCCAGGGCTTTTCCTTCGGTCTCGCCGACGAGCAGTCGGCCGAACCCACGGTCACCCCCCTCGCCGATCTGCCGGTGGTCGGCGATGACGGCAAGGTGACCTTCCCGGTCTCCGTCGACCAACTGCCCTCGACCACCAAGCTGGTCGACGCCAAGGTGACGGTGAGGATGCGCGAATCCGGCGGCCGCGCCATAGAGCGCTCGCTCAACATCGGCATCCGCCCGCAAGGCCATATGATCGGCATCCGTCCGGATTTCGCCGACAATGAAGTGCCGCAGGGTGGCACCGCCAAGTTCAGCCTGATCGCCGTCGATCCCGACGGCAAGCGCGAGGCGCTGAAAGGCGCGCAGTGGACGCTGGTCAAGGTCGAACGCAATTACCAGTGGTACCGCTCCAACAATTCCTGGAACTACGAGCCGGTCAACTTCACCAAGTCGATCGCCAACGGCCAGGTCGACCTCAGCGCCGACGGCGACGCAACGGTCTCCGTGCCGGTCGACTGGGGTCAGTACCGCCTCGAAGTCGAGACATCGGATCCCGAGGGACCGGCGACAAGCTACGAGTTCGATGCCGGCTGGTATGTCTCCTCGACCACCACCGAAACGCCTGACGGCCTCGAAATCGCCCTCGACAAGGACAATTATGCCGCCGGCGAAGTGGCCAGGCTGAAAGTCTCGCCGCACTTTGCCGGCGAACTTCTCATCAACATCGGTTCCGACAAGCTGTTGAAGACCGTCACGGCATCCGTGCCGGCCGGCGGCAGCACGGTCGACATCCCGGTCGGCGACGACTGGGGTGCCGGCGCCTATGTCACGGCAACCCTGTTCCGGCCGGGCGAGGCGCAGGAAACGCGCATGCCGGCGCGCGCCATCGGCGTGAAATGGCTGAAGGTCGATCCGGGCTCGAAGAAGCTGGCCGTCACCTTGACGCCGCCGGACAAGACCATGCCGCGCCAACAGCTGTCGATCCCGGTTTCGGTCGCCGGCGTGCAGCCGGGCAGCAATGCCTATGTCATGGTTGCCGCCGTCGATGTCGGCATCCTCAACCTGACCAACTACAAGGTACCGGACCCGGAGAACTGGTTCTTCGGCCAGCGCATGCTGGGCATGGAAATCCGCGACATATACGGCCGCCTGATCGACGGCTCGCTTGGCAACACCGGCAAGCTCAGGACCGGCGGCGACGGCGCCAACATGCAGGCGCAAGGCAGCCCGCCGACCGAAAAGCTGGTCGCTTTCTTCTCCGGTCCTGTCGAGCTCGACGCCGACGGCAAGGCGCGGATCGACTTCGACATCCCACAGTTCAACGGCACCGTGCGCGTCATGGCCGTCGCCTGGACCAAGGAAGCGGTCGGCCACGCCCAGTCCGACGTGATCGTGCGCGATCCCGTCGTCATCACCGCCGGACTGCCGCGCTTCCTGGCGCCCGGTGACGCCGCCGTCATGCGCATCGATGTCGCCGACACCGATGGTCCGGCCGGCGACTACGCCTTCTCGATCGAAACGACGGGCGACCTGTCGACGGGCGACAAGCCCCTGCCCCAGAAGCTGACGCTCGCCCAGGGCAAGCGCCAGACGCTGACCGTGCCGCTGATCGCACAGACGGCCGGCAATGCCTCGCTTACCATCAAGCTCGCCCATGCCGACGGCACCAAGGTCGAGCAGACGCTCTATGTACCGGTGCGTCCGGCGCAATTGCCGGTCACCACCCGGCTGGTGGTCGACCTCAAGGGCAATGGCGGCGCGCTGCGCGTCGACAAGGAGCTGCTCGCGGCAAGCCTGCTCGACGGCGCCTCGATAGATCGGAAGAGCGTCGTGTAGGGAAAGANATCTACAAGGTGCTGAGCTACCAGGCTTCGGCCGGCAGCTTCGGCCTGTGGGGTCCGGGCTCCGGCGATCTGTGGCTCGATGCCTATGTCACGGACTTCCTGACCAGGGCGCGCGAGCAGAAATACGACGTGCCGAGCCTGGCCATGAACCAGGCGCTGAGCAATCTGCAGAACTCGCTCGGCTACGACCAGAGCGTCCAGGACCGTGGCAGCGAGATCGCCTACGCCCTCTACGTTCTGGCCCGCAACAAGAAGGCCTCGATCGGCGACCTGCGCTACTATGCGGACACCCAGCTCGAAGCTTTCTCAAGCCCGATGGCCGTTGCCCAGCTGGCGGCAAGCCTGGCGCTCTACGGCGATACACCGCGCGCCGAAGCCACCTTCAAGACTGCCTTGCAGTTGGCAAAGTCCACCACCGACTACGACTACTACCGCTCCGACTACGGCTCGCGGCTGCGTGATGGCGCGGCGATGCTGGCGCTGGCGGCGGAATCCAAGCCGGTGCCGACAATCGTGCCGGAACTGATCAAGCTGGTGACCAGGGAACGCGCCGAAGCCCGCTGGACCAGCACCCAGGACGAATCCTGGATGCTGCTTGCGGCCCGCGCGCTGAAGGAAGGCAATGATTCGATCACGCTGGCCGTCAATGGCGCGGCGCATTCCGGCGGCTACTCCAACCAGGTGGAAGGCTCTGACCTGGCCGACAGCCCGCTGACCATCGCCAACACCGGCAAGACCCCGCTGCAGGCAGTCGTTACCACCGTGGCGTCGCCGGTCCAGCCCTTGCCGGCCGGCGGCGACGGCTTCACCATCAGCCGCACCTACTACAAGCTCGACGGCACCGAGGCCAATGTCACCGAGGCGACGCAGAACGAACGCTATGTCGTCGTGCTCAAGGTCAACGAGCAGAACAAATGGCCGTCGCGCCTGCTGGTCACCGACCTGTTGCCGGCCGGCTTCGAGATCGACAATCCCGGCCTGGTCTCCAGCGCCCAGCTGACGAACTTCTCCTGGCTGGCGCAGACCGATGCGGCCCATCTCGAATTCCGCGACGACCGTTTCGTCGCGGCGTTCAACCCGGCCGATGGCGATCATGACCACAATCTGACACTCGCCTATGTCGTGCGCGCGGTGACGCCGGGTACCTATGCGCACCCGGCGGCAACGGTGGAGGACATGTACCGGCCGCAATATTCGGCCCTCACCGCCACCGGCATGATGGAGGTCAAGGCGCCGTAAGGCTCCGATGGTGATGGACGCGATAAGCAAAGTGCCCCCTCACCCGCCCTCCTCTTCGCTCGGTCGACCTCTCCCCGAGGGGAGAGGAGACGACCAGCGCCGGCGCCAGTCTCTTCTCCCCATCGGGGAGAAGGTGGCCGCGAAGCGGCCGGATGAGGGGGCGTCTTTCCAGCCATGAAGATACTTCGCAAACTCGCTATTGGAGCCGCAGGGGGCGCCTGCCTTTTGGCGCTCTCCGCAGCCAGCCTCTGGGAACTCGACCGTGCTTTCCCACCCCCGCTTCCAGCCGAACTCACGGTCTCCACCGAAGTCCAGGATCGCGACGGCGAATTGTTGCGCGCCTTTGCCACGCCGGACGGGTACTGGCGGCTCGAAACCCGCCTCGACCAGGTCGACAAGCAGTTCGTCGACATGCTGGTCACCTATGAAGACAAGCGTTTCTGGGACCATGGAGGTGTCGACGTGCTGGCGCTGGCCCGCGCCGCCGGCCAGTTCGCCACCAGCGGCCACATCGTCTCCGGCGGCTCGACGCTTTCGATGCAGCTTGCCCGGCTGATCGAGCCGCGCGAAAGCCGCAGCCTCGGCTCCAAGGTCAGGCAGATGCTGCGCGCCATCCAGATCGAGCGGCGATTGTCGAAACGCGAAATCCTCGAACGCTACCTGACGCTGGCGCCTTATGGCGGCAATCTGGAAGGCGTGCGCGCCGCCNAAACGCGAAATCCTCGAACGCTACCTGACGCTGGCGCCTTATGGCGGCAATCTGGAAGGCGTGCGCGCCGCCTCGCTCGCCTATTTCGGCAAGGAGCCGAAACGGCTCACCGTTTCCGAATCCGCCCTGCTCGTCGCTCTGCCGCAACTGCCGGAAAAGCGCCGGCCCGACCGCAATTTGAAGATCGCCCACGCCGCCCGCGACCGGGTGCTGACCCGAATGGTCTCCTCCCGCCTGCTCGGCGAGCGCGAGGCCGCACGGGCCGCCCTCGACGATGTCTCGGACCTGCGCCGCACGCTGCCGGCGCTCGCCGCGCACGCCGCCTATGCGATGTTGCCCAAGGCCGTCCCCGGCCAGCCCTTGCAGCTGACGATCCGCAAGAGCGTCCAGGAGGGGCTGGAACAGGTGGCGAGGGACGCGGCCACCAAGCTCGGCCCTCGCCTGTCGGTCGCTATGGTGCTGGCCGACTCCCGCACCGGCGACATCCTTGGCGAAGTCGGCTCGGCCAATTTCTTCGACGCCAGCCGCTCCGGCTGGATCGACATGACAAAGATCGTCCGCTCGCCCGGCTCGACGCTGAAGCCCTTCATCTACGGTCTGGCCTTCGAACAGGGCCTGGTGGCGCAGGAAACGCTGATCGACGACAGCCCCGTCGATTTCTCCGGCTACCGACCGAAGAATTTCGATATGGGCTACCAGGGCGATGTCAGCATCCGGCAAGCGCTGCAATTGTCGCTCAATGTGCCGGCGATCCGCGTGCTCGACGCGGTCGGGCCAACGCGGCTGATGGCGCGCTTCCGCCAGGCCGGCGTCAGCCCCATACTGCCGGTCAACGAAGCCCCGGGCCTGGCCATCGGTCTTGGCGGCGTCGGGGTGACATTGCGCGACCTCGTCCAGCTCTACACAGGGCTCGCCAATGGCGGCAAGACGCACACGCTGCATGATGGCACCGAGCCTGCCAATGCCGAGCGCACCAGCGCCACCATCCTCGACGGTCAGGCCAACTGGCAGATCATCGACATATTGTCGGGCGTCAAGCCGCCCGAGGGTGCCTTGCAGCGCGGCATCGCCTACAAGACCGGCACGTCCTACGGATACCGCGACGCCTGGTCGATCGGCTTCGACGGCCGCTATGTGCTGGGCGTCTGGGTCGGCCGCCCCGATGCCGGCGCGGTGCCCGGCCTTTCCGGCTATGTCTCGGCCGCTCCCATCCTGTTCGAGGGTTTTGTCCGCTCGGGCATCGCCACCGTCCCCTTGCCGGGCAAACCGCCCGGCATGTTCAGCCCCAGGCGCGAGGACCTCCCGGTGACGCTCGCCCGCTTCGGCGCCGGGTCGGACGGACTGGTGCAGGCGACAGTGACCGAACCCGCACCGACCATCATCTTCCCGCCCGACGGCGCCCGCGTCGATCTCGGCACCAGCTCTGCCGACGCCTCGCCGCTTGTGCTGAAGCTGCAAGGCGGCCGCGCGCCGTTCCGCTGGCTGGCCAACGGCAAGCCGCTCACTGGCATCGACCGTCGCCGCACCGCGACCTGGCAGCCCGACGGCGCCGGCTATTCGACACTGACCGTCATCGACGCCGCGGGGCGTGCGGCGAGTGTGAAGGTGTTTGTCGAATAGATCGCGCCAAGCGATTCATGGAATTGGCTTTCCACAGGCTCAGCGGATAGCAGGATACTCACCCCATGCCTGTTCCGAGGCACCCCCCTCTGGCCTGCCGGCCATCTCCCCCGCAAGGAGGGAGATCGGATGTCCTTTCCGCTTTCGCCAACTGTCAAAGACAATACGCAACGGCAAAGCTGCCAATCTCCCCCCTTGCGGGGGAGATGCCCGGCAGGGCAGAGGGGGGTGCCTCGCGCCATCTTCTATCGTCAGCAGCCTCAGCACTGGCAGCAACAATCCTTATCGCGGCAACCACACTCCCCGCTTTGGCCGATGCCCTGCCCGCCGGCTTTGTCCGGCTCGCCGATGTCGATCCCTCGATCCGCCAGGACATACGCTACGCCGGATCGGATAATTTTCTGCATCGCAAGTGGACGGCTATGACGCCCCGGCCTGCATCCTCACTGGGCAGGCGGCAAAGGCACTGTCCGCCGTCCAGAAAGCGATCGCCGCCAAAGGCTTGACCCTGGTGTTGTTCGATTGCTACCGCCCTGCCCGCGCCGTCGCCGACATGAATGAATGGACGCGCGAGGGCGGGCCGCCCGATCCGCAATGGTATCCGAAGGTCAGGCGCAGCGACCTGATCGCCAACGGCTATGTCGGAGAGCTGTCGACCCATTCACGAGGCTCGACCGTCGACGTCGCCATCGCCCGGACGGACCGCAGGTCCAGCCCCAACCCGGCCTGTGGCGCGGTTGATGCCGACACGCTCGATTTCGGCACCGGCTTCGACTGCTTTGATCCGATGAGCGAAACCGCCCACCGCGGCCTTGCCAGTGAAGCGGCGGCAAACCGCAAGATGCTTGTCGACGCCATGCGCGCTGGCGGCTTCAAGAACTATGCAAGGGAATGGTGGCACTTCACGCTGAAAAGCGAACCGTTCGCCAGACAGCGTTTCGACTTTCCCATCACCGCCGATTGATGCACCGGACCAAATTCCACACCTTGCCTCGGCACCGCCCCTTGCTAGATAGGCTGAGTGGCCGGGCCATGGATTCTTCCTTTGGCCGCAAGAGGAAAATATTTCTCCTAACGGCGAAATGGCGTCGAACATTTTCTCAAGAGGGGCAAAAAAGGCAACATTGAATGCATCTAATTTCTACCAATTCGGTAGATTTGGCGCGGGTTCAACGGAGGCAGAAATGACCAAACCTCATTTCAGGAAACTGCTCGGCGCACTGGTCGCCACATCTGTCCAGTTCGGCACGCTCGGTTTCGCGTTTGCCGATACCACCATTCTCAACGTGTCCTACGATCCGACACGCGAGCTCTACAAGGCCTATGACGAAGCTTTCGTCGCGCATTGGAAGGCCGAGACCGGAGAGACGGTCACCGTCCAGCAGTCGCATGGCGGATCGGGCGCCCAGGCCCGCGCCGTGATCGATGGCCTCGACGCCGATGTGGTGACGCTGGCACTTGAAGGCGACATCAATGCCATCGTCTCGAAGGCGAAGAAGATCAATCCGGACTGGCGCACCAAATTCGAAAACAATTCAGCGCCTTACACCTCGACCATCATCTTCCTCGTTCGCAAGGGCAATCCCAAAGGCATTCACGACTGGAGCGACCTCGTCAAGGACGGTGTCCAGGTGATTACGCCTAATCCTAAAACCTCCGGCGGCGCGCGCTGGAACTATCTCGCCGCCTGGGCCTACGCTAACGCCAATGACGGCGGCGACGAGGCCAAGACCAAGGAGTTCGTCGGCAAGCTCTACGCCAATGCCCCGGTGCTCGACACCGGCGCGCGCGGCTCGACCGTGACCTTCGCGCAAAAGGGCTTGGGCGATGTGCTTATCGCCTGGGAAAACGAGGCCTATCTGGCGCTCGACGAGTTCGGTGCCGACAATTTCGACATCGTCTACCCGCCGACCTCGATCCTGGCAGAACCGCCGGTGGCGGTGGTCGACGCCAATGTCGATGCCAAGGGCACGCGCAAGGTCGCCGAAGCCTATCTGAGCTGGCTCTATTCCAAAGAAGCGCAGACGNAGCCCAGACGATCATCGCCAAGAACCACTATCGTCCGGCCAAGCCCGAGCTGGTGGATGCGGCTGACATTCCGAAGACGCCCGAAATCAAGCTGATCTCCATCGACGATCCGCTTTTTGGCGGCTGGAAGAAGGCACAGCCTTATCATTTCGGCGATGGTGGTATATTCGACCAGATCTACAAGCCCCAGTAAGCAGTCGATATTCAGGACGACATGACCACAGCACCCGCCCAGGCGGGGTGGCGATTCAGGCAGCCGAGCGTAATTCCGGGTTTCGGATTGACGCTCGGCTTCTCGCTTGCCTACCTCACCCTCATTATCCTCATCCCGCTATCCGGGCTGCTCTGGCGCTCGGCCGCCCTTGGCTGGCCTGAATTCTGGGCGATCGCCACCGATCGCCGCACCATCAATGCGCTGAGAATCAGCTTCGGCACCGCCTTCGTCGCAGCTGCGGTCAACGTCGTCTTCGGCACGCTGGTCGCATGGGTGCTGGTGCGCTACCGCTTCCCCGGCCGCCGCATCGTCGATGCCATGGTCGACCTGCCCTTCGCCCTGCCGACGGCTGTGGCCGGCATCGCGCTGACCACGCTCTACGCGCCGAACGGCTGGATCGGCAAATTGCTGATGCCGCTCGGCATCAAGGTAGCCTATACGCCGCTCGGTATCGTCATCGCGCTGATCTTCATTGGCCTGCCCTTCGTCGTGCGCACCGTGCAGCCGATCATGGAGGAGATCGACAAGGAAGTGGAGGAAGCCGCCGCCACGCTTGGCGCCAATCGCTTCCAGATCATCACCCGCATCCTGTTTCCGGGCCTGGCGCCGGCCATCGTCACCGGCTTCGCGCTCGCCTTCGCGCGTGGCGTCGGCGAATATGGCTCGGTCATCTTCATCGCCGGCAACTTGCCCTACAAATCAGAAATCGCACCGCTGCTGATCGTTATTCGGTTGGAGGAATACAATTATCCGGCGGCAACCGCGATCGCGGCGATCATGCTCGCTTTGTCGTTCATCATGCTTTTGGTCGTCAACCTCGCACAGTCATGGAGCCGCAAGCGCTATGGCTGACCCGGAGATCAAATCCTACGAACCGCATCATGAAAGCCAGTCGGCGGCGGTCACGGAAAGCCGCCCTGCGCGCCTGGCTCTGATGGCCGTCGCCTTCGCCTTCCTCGGCATTTTCCTGCTCTTGCCGCTGATCATCGTCTTCAACGAAGCCTTCGCCAAGGGCATCGGTGCCTACACCGAAGCGCTCGGCAGTGCCGACACCCGCTCGGCGATCCGGCTGACGCTGCTGGTGGCGGCGATCTCGGTGCCGCTCAACATCGTCTTCGGCATCTCCGCCGCCTGGGCGATCGCCAAGTTCGAGTTCAAGGGCAAGGCCTTCCTGACCACGCTGATCGACCTCCCCTTCTCGGTCTCGCCGGTCATATCGGGCCTCGTTTATGTGCTTCTGTTCGGCGCCCAAGGGCTGCTCGGCACCTGGCTGAAAGCGCGTGGCATCGTCATCCTGTTTGCCGTGCCGGGCATCGTGCTGGCCACAATCTTCGTCACCTTCCCCTTCGTCGCCCGCGAGTTGATCCCGCTGATGCAGGAACAAGGCAATGGCGACGAGGAGGCAGCGCTTTCGCTCGGCGCCAATGGCTGGCAGACCTTCTGGTACGTGACCTTGCCCAACGTCAAATGGGGGCTGCTCTACGGCGTGCTCCTGTGCAATGCGCGTGCCATGGGCGAGTTCGGCGCGGTATCGGTGGTGTCGGGTCACATACGCGGCCTGACCAACACCATGCCGCTGCATGTCGAAATCCTCTACAACGAGTACAACGCCGTCGGTGCCTTCGCCGTCGCTTCATTGCTTGCGGGCCTGGCGCTCGTCACGCTGGTCTTGAAAACACTTCTCGAGATGCGCTACGGCGCCGAGATCGCCGCAACACGCGGGCACTGACAAAGGGACCACTATGGAAGTTCGCGTTGCCAACGTGCGCAAGGAGTTTGACCGGTTTCCGGCGCTTCACGACGTCTCGCTCGACATCAAGTCGGGCGAACTGATCGCGTTGCTGGGACCGTCCGGTTCCGGCAAGACGACACTGCTCAGGCTGATTGCCGGGCTGGAGCGGCCGACACGGGGAAAGATATTCTTCGGCGACGAGGACGCCTCGCACAAGTCGATCCAGGAGCGCAATGTCGGCTTTGTCTTCCAGCACTATGCGCTGTTCCGGCATATGACGGTGGCGGACAATATCGGCTTCGGCCTGAAGGTCCGGCACGGACCGTCGCGCCCGCCGGCGCAGGAGATCCGCCGTCGCGCCTCCGAGCTTCTGGATCTCGTCCAGCTTTCAGGGCTCGAAAAGCGCTATCCGGCGCAGCTCTCCGGCGGCCAGAGGCAGCGCGTGGCGCTGGCGCGCGCCATGGCGATCGAGCCCAAGGTGCTGCTGCTCGACGAGCCGTTCGGCGCGCTTGACGCGCAGGTGCGCCGGGAATTGCGCCGCTGGCTGCGCGAAATCCATGACGCCACCGGCCACACCACCGTCTTCGTCACCCACGACCAGGAAGAGGCGCTGGAGCTTGCCGACCGCGTCGTGGTGATGAGCCAGGGCCGCATCGAGCAGGTCGGCACCGCCGACGATATCTACGACACGCCGAACTCGCCCTTCGTCTATGGCTTCATCGGTGAATCAAGCTCGCTTCCCGTCAAGGTCGAGAATGGCGAGATCTGGCTCGCCGACCGTCCGATCGGGATTGCCGCGCCCAACGAGCCCTCGGGCGATGCGACGCTCTATTTCCGCCCGCATGATGTCGAACTGCTGGACGGCTGCAGCGGCTGCATCGCCGGCACGGTCGCCGCCAGCCGCCGCGTCGCCGGCACGCGCCGGGTCGAGCTTGAGATCGGCGGAGAGCGCCAGCGGGTCGAAATCGAACTGCCGGTCGATCACCCCGCGGCCCAAAAAAGCCGGGTGGCGTTCCGCCCCGGACGCTGGAAGCTTTTTCCGGCGGCTTGATCCCCTGGTCGAGGGCTACGCCAGCCAGTTCTCGACCTTCAGGCCTTTGATCCGGTTGAACTCGCCCGTGTTGGCGGTCACCAGCGTGGCGCCCAATGCACAGGCATGAGCGGCAATAAAAAGATCGTTGTGGCCAATGGTCTGGCCTGCCGCTTCAAGCTCGGCGCGAAGTCCGCCATACTCGGCATCCACCGGCACATCGAGCGGCAAGACAGGAATCTCGGCCAGCAAGTCTTCAACCTTCTTGAGCAGCTTGGCCGATCCCTTCCTGGCGCAGCCATATCGCAATTCCGAGGCGACCACGATGCTGGTGCAAACCGCGTCATCTCCCTCGCGCGACATTGCCCTCGCGGCCTTGCCAGCCGGGTTTCGGATCATGTCGCTGATGATGTTCGTATCCAGCATGAACCGCATCTAGAAAATGTCCTCGGATTTGACTGGCGTGTCGTCGATCTCGGGGAAGTCGTCTTCAGGATCGAGCGGCGGCTCTTTCGCCCACTGGGCGAGCAACGCGGTGAGGCCAGGTTTGCGAACCGGCTCGATGACAAGACGATCGCCTTCCCGGCTGATCAGGACTTTTTCGCCGGGAAGCTCGAACTCGACAGGAATGCGCACCGCCTGGCTGCGGTTGTTGCGAAACAGCTTCGCCTCCTTGGGCGGCGTTGTTGAATGACGGTTCTGGGGCATGTTGCAGCTCTTTGTATATGCCATTTGTATATGCCAAACAGCGCCACGGTGCAAGGCCCGGGAAAACTCGGCACAGGAGACATCGCCTGCCATCGCACCCCGGAACGTTTCGGTCTGATGGCGGTCGGCTTAATTCATGCTTCGAGCGACACGACTATCCTTTCGTCACGCCTTTCAGCGACAGCACCAAGGTCATTGGGTTTTTCGGCGAAGCCGCAAAACCGTAGTGTTCGTAAAAGGCTTTCGCCTCATCCGATATGGCATGAACAAATATCCCGCGAATCCTGAGGATCGTCGCGGCGCGACCTGCCCGTAAAACGGCGTCTTGCAGCAGCGCGGCACCCAGCCCCTTGCCTTGCCAGCCCGCGTCGACGGCAAGACGCCCGAGCACGACCATCGGAATGGGATCAGGCATGTTGCGACGAATGGCGCCGGGTGCCTGCGCGAGATCAAGCCCGCCCGAAGAGAGGCAGTAATAACCGACAACGCGCGCGTCTTCCGCCACCACATAGGTACGCGACGCGCCGCTGACCTGGTTGGCTCGCGCCCTCACGCGAAGCCATTGGTCGAGACTTTCCGTCCCGCTTCGAAAAAGGTCGAGATCGTGGTTTTCGGCCAGAGGCGCGGGCGCCGATAGTATCATCCCTGCCACGGCCTGGGCACGTTCATAAGGCGTGCAAAACCTTCACCGCTTGGCGTCTCATCGAGGATGTCGAGATAGTGCCGATAGCTCTCGGGATCCACCTTGATCAGCGCCTGGTCGAGCAGCGTGTCCTCGGCCGCACGATATGCAGCATCGATCATAAAGTCGGAACGGGTCTTCCCGCGTATTTTCGCAGCACGGTCGATCAATATGCGCACATCCTCTCGGATGCGCAGATTGACAGGCTTGGCGTGGGTCTCGGGTGTGGTCTTTGTCATGGCAGCGCTCCTTGTCGCTCCCGTAGCACACCTGCATACACAATGTGTATCTTTTTTCGGAACAGTCAAACGAATTGGAACGATCGGCGTCCACCGAGGCGAAGTCGCACTTGAAAGAAAAAACTATGACCCTTCTATTCCGGGGATAGGTTTTCTAGAAGCGATGCATTGATCCTCGGACCCATGCCTCGTCGCACACCACGCACCCCGGCTATGGTCCGACCATAAACACATTGCATCGGAGCCTGTTTTCATGAAGCGATTTTTCCTCGGGCTTGCCACCGTCGCCGGCCTGTTCCTCGCATCCTCCCCGGCCTGGTCGGCTGACAAACTGCTCAACGCATCCTATGATGTCGGCCGCGAACTGTTCGTGCAGGTCAACAAGGCTTTCATCGCTCAGCATCCGGGCGTCACCGTCGACCAGTCGCATGCCGGCACTTCGGCGCAGGCGCGCGCCATCGCCGAGGGCCTTGGCGCCGATGTCGTTACCTTCAACCAGGTCACCGACATCGACTTCCTGGTCAAGAAGGACCTCGTGTCGGCAGACTGGCAGAAGAACTTTCCCGACAACGCCTCGCCCTTCTATTCGCTGCCGTCCTTCCTGGTACGCGCCGGCAACCCCAAGCATATCAAGGACTGGAACGATCTCGTGCGCGACGACGTGCAGGTGATCTTCCCCAATCCGAAAACCTCCGGCAATGCGCGCTACACCTATCTGGCGGCCACCGCCTACGCCAAGGAGGCCTTCAAGGGCGACGACGCCAAGGTGAAGGAGTTCATCACCAAGCTGTTCAACAACGTGCCGATTTTCGACACCGGCGGCCGCGCCGCGACCACCACCTTCGTGCAGCGCGAGATCGGTGATGTGCTGATCACCTTCGAGTCGGAGACGCGCGGCATTCGCAAGGAGTATGGCGACGGCAAGTTCGAGCAGGTCACGCCTTCGGTCAGCCTGCTGGCCGAATTCCCCGTCGCGATCGTCGACAAGGTTGCCGACGAGCACGGCACGCGCGATCTGGCCAAGACCTATCTCGACTTCCTCTACACGCCGGAGGGCCAGGACATCGCCGCCCGCAACGGCCTCAGAGCCCGCGACGCCGCTGTGGCGGCAAAATACAAGGCCGATTTCCCCGATATCCGGCTGCTGACGGTGGAAGACGTCTTCGGCGGCTGGGACAAAGTACAGAAAGAGCATTTCGCCGCTGGCGGCCTGCTCGACCAGACCTACGGCAGCCGCTGAAGGCCGCGATATCTGCGGAGTAGACGGAAAAGCCGGCGCCCTGCCGGCTTTTTTCGTTTTTGAACGCCGAAAACCTGTTATCAGCAGAATATCCGCCTTCTCAGTGCAAAACGTTACAAAGAATCAACGCGTTTGTGCCTAACGTGCAATTTGGCGGCTGTTTCGCGAAACATCATCGCGCGGCGAAAACGTCATTATTTGCACACAAACAGTCGCCAGATGCGAGTGGTTGGGGCTTCAATGGGTTGATCTGGGCATGCTGACAAAAAAAGGCAAATACGGCCTCAAGGCCCTCGTGCATCTGTCCGGCCTGCCGGCCGGCCAATTGGCTTTCGTCAACGATATCGCGGTGGCCAACAACATCCCGAAGAAATTCCTCGATGCCATTCTGGGCGAGTTGCGCAATGCCGGCTTCGTTCAGAGCCGCAAAGGCAAGGAAGGCGGCTACCGCCTTGCCCGGTTGGCCTCCGAAATCAAGATCGGCCATGTCGTGCGCGTGCTTGACGGGCCGCTGGCGCCGATCCCTTGCGCCAGCCGCACGCAGTATCAGCGCTGCGAGGATTGCGACGAGGCGACCTGCCAGGTCCGCCACATGATGCTGGAGGTGCGGCAGGCTATCGCCGAGGTGCTGGACAATCGCAGCCTCGCCGCCATGCGCGATGCGGACAATGACGATTTTCCGGTCGAGCTGACGTCGCAGATCTAAACCACCGACTGCAAGCTGACCGCGCTCAGACAGACATGAGATTCTTCCATTGAAGAGGGAGTTCTCCAAATCCCGGGTTGCGAAGACCTGAAATCACAGGAGAACCCCATACAGTTTGGCCTACCCGTTCAAATTGGACGCAGCCTCGAATACATCGCGTGCGGACGTCGTACCCGCCACGTGCTCCGTACCCGCCACACCGAGGTCCATCCATCCCGCATTCACGGCCTCGTACATTTCTTCGGCAGGTCCGCTGTGGCCCTTCGGGATGCCGAATTGCTCGAGCGCTTCCGCCCACCCCGCACGCGGGATTGCAAAGGCTTTCACGTCGAGATTCAGGACTTCGCCCAATTGCTCGGCGACGTCGTCCGCGCTGACCATCGAACCAAGCTCGACGATGCGCTGCCCTGACCACATTGGCCCGGTCAAAAGCGTTGCGAATTCCGCGCCGATGTCGTTCGTCGCGACCATTGTCGATTTCCGGTTTGTCGGATTGTAGAAAGCCGGCAGCGTTCCGCCCTGCGCGACCTGCAACCCGAAAAGAAAATTCTCGAAGAATCCGCCTGCGCGCACAAAAGCAACTGGCGATGTCAGGTCGCGAAAACCTTGCTCCAGAAGGGACAAGGCCGCGATTACCCCGTGCCCGCTGGTTCTGTTCGCCCCCATAGACGAAAGCGCAACCACTCGCGGCGGCGCTGTCTTGGTGAGCGCCTCGACATAGCTTGCAATCACGCCCTTTGCTTCCTTGTAATCGGGCGAAGGCGCCCAGACAGGGGGCAGCATGACGAACGCGCCTTCGACGCCTTCGAGCGCTCGCTCGATGGCTGCCGAATCGTTCCAATCGCCGTCAACGAGCTCCACGCCCCGGTTCGCCCAGCTCAACGCCTTCTCGCGGTCGCGGACCAGCGCGCGCACCTTCTTGCCTTGCGCTAGCAAATGCCTTGCCGTCGCGCCGCCCACGTTTCCCGTGATTCCCATTACTAAGAACATGTGTTTTCTCCTGATGTTTAGGGACAGAGCTGCCCCTGTTGGTTCAATGGATGAGCGGCAGAATGGCCCGGATACGGGGATCGCGCAGATAGAGGCCGCCCCAGGTCATCGCGCCCAGAAGCAGGGAAATGATTTCCGGCGGCGACCCCAACTCACCGATGCGGAGATGGGCGCAGATGGCACCTCCCAGAAAGCCAGTCACCAGGATCGCGCCGAGGACGGCGGTGACCGGGATGGCATAGAGGATGGCGCAGGCGAGTATGATCGGACCCACGACACCGGTCAGGTCCATCGCGAACCCGGTTTCCTGCAACATGCTCGCGATCCGTGCCGGCGCGAAAAGCTGAACAGTGCCGTCTGCCATCAAAGCGATAACGACAAACGCGCTCATTATCCGGCCGGCCCACAGGGCGCGATGCAAGGTCATAGTTTCAGGTGTCTGATGCAGGTTCACGGTTTCCGACACTTGTCATTCTCCATTGGGAAGATCCCATGTTCCAAGCTTACTGTGCCCCCAAGACGTGATAAACACCGAGGAAATGAACCGACTGTTCTCTTTTCGGGAAACAATACCGGGGCACGAAAATGCAAAATCTCGAACCCATCCTCATTTTCATAACGGTAGCGGAAATGGGGAGCTTCACCCGCGCAGCCGACAGCCTGGGCATCCAAAAGGGGAGAGCCTCAACGGCGGTCCGGAAGCTGGAAGAAGATCTCGGTGTCAGGCTCCTGCACCGGACGACGCGCAGCGTGCGGTTGACGGAAGACGGACGCGCATTTCATGCCCGTGCCCGCGATCTGCTTGCTGAAGTCGATGATCTGCACTCGATGTTCGCCGGCGATCGCGTGGCACTTCGCGGGCGTTTGCGGGTCGACCTTCCAACCGAAGTGGCGCGCACAACGATCGTGCCGGCCTTGCCGGATTTCATGGCGGCGCACCCCGAGTTGGAGCTGGAGGTGTCGAGTACGGATCGGCAAGTCGATCTGGTTCAAGAGGGGTTCGATTGTGTATTGCGGCTTGGACCCATTCGGGACGAGACGCTGATTGCCCGCCCACTGGGCCTGTTGCGCATGGCCAACGCTGCCAGCCCCGCCTATCTGGCGCGCCATGGCGTCCCTCGGTCGCTGGAAGATCTCCGGCGTCAGGAACATAGGACAATTCACTTTTCGACGGTGCTGGGCGCGAGACCCTATGGATGGGAATATCCGGACGGCGACAGCTACGCGACGCTTCAGTTGCCAGGTGGGCTACACGTCAACAGCGCGCAGACCTACGAAGCCGCCGCCCTCGCCGGCCTTGGTGTGATTCAGGCGCCACTCTTGGGCATTGGCCGATACTTGGAGAGTGGAGCGCTTGTCGAGATCATACCCGATTTTCGTCGCCGGGCGCTCGCCGTGTCCCTCGTCGTTGCGCATCGGAGCAATCTGTCGCGCCGAGTCCGCGCATTCATGAAATGGATCGAAGATGTGCTGACGCCATATATGGAATAGCGACACGAATATCTTCGTCCGACCCTCGAAATCAACATTTCTGAAGTTGTGTCTGCCGATCGGCGGTCCGGCGTCGCGGGCGCCGGCTCAAGCACGGACATGAGTACCGGGCCGTGCTCAGCCCCGCGCTGGCGCCGGAGGCGTCTGTCACCCCGGCAACGGACACCGCCAGGGATGGCGCCAAGAACATGGCCGTGCAGGCTCACTACATCCTGCTCAAGCGTGACCGCCTGCTGGAGGCGCTGAGGCTCTACCCCGAGCAGATGCTGACGTGGTCCCGCCGGCAGCGGCTGACCGAGGCCCAGGACAGCACCGGCATCGGCACTGACGATGAAAGTTCATGACCGGCGTATCAGTCGGACCGCGGCAGCGACGAGCTCACCGACCGGGCGCGTCGCATCGAGCGTCAGGGCCCGCTCCTCCACTGCCGGCGGCTCGAGGATGGCGAACTGGCTGTCGACCAGGCTTGCCGGCATGAAATGGCCCTTGCGGTTGCCGACACGCTGCCTGGCCGTGGCAGGGTCGATCTCCAGATAGAGGAAGACGATTTCCGGGCAGAAGCCGCTCAACCGGTCGCGGTAGCTGCGCTTCAGTGCCGAGCAGGCGGCAACCACGCCCTGTCGGCCGCCCACCGACTCCGCGATGCGCTCGCCGATCGCGTTGAGCCAGCCTTCGCGCAGTTGATCGGTAAGGGGTTCGCCGCTTGCCATGCGTGCGACGTTTTCCGGCGGGTGCAGCCTGTCGCCCTCGATAAAGGTAACGCGCAGCGCGGCCGCCAGCGCAATACCGACGGCCGACTTGCCGCAGCCGGCGACGCCCATCACCACGATGGCCGGAGACACCGAGCCGGGAGCGCCCGCTGGCGCCTGTGCTGCCTTTTCATCCACTGTCAGCGGCTTGCCGGCGCGCGGCCGTAGAGCAGCAGCATGGCGACGATGACGACACCATAGATGATCTGCCGCCCCGCCTCCGGCATCTGCATGACCGACAGGATGGATTGCAGCAGCGTGATCAGGATGACACCGGCGACAGTGCCGAGATAAGAGCCGCGTCCGCCCAGGATCGAGGTGCCGCCAAGCACCACCGCGGCGATCGACGGCAGCAGATAAGCGTCGCCCATCGACTGCGCCGCCTTGGAGGCATAGCCCGCCAGAAGCACGCCGCCGAAAGCCGAGAGCCCGCCGGAGACGGCGAAGGCGATCATCACCACGCGCCGCGTATCGATGCCGGAGAGATAGGCCGCGCGCTCGCGGTTGCCGATGCCGTAGACGGTGCGGCCGAAGCTGGTACGGGTCAGCACGAACACCATCGCGGCCCCGATCAGCGCCCAGATGATGACCGCGTTGGGCACGCCAGGAATGGCGAAGCCGGTCGCCAGGTAGCGCATCGCGCCCGTCGCCGAATCCTGCGGCGAGAAGCCGCCGGTGTAGACCACCATCAGCCCTTGCGCGACGGCGTTGGTGGCCAATGTGATGATCATCGAGGGGATGCGCAGATAGGCGACGCCGATGCCGTTGACGACGCCGATCAGCATGCCGCAGAAAATACCGAACGGAATGGCCAGCGCCACGCCGACCGGGCCGTAGGCCGCCGCAGCGCAGGCCATCATGGCGCCCGCCGCCACCGCCCACGGCACCGACAGGTCGATCTGACCGAGCAGGATGACCAGCATCATCCCGGTGGCGATGACGCCGAGGAATGAAGCCACCTTGAGCTGCTGCAGAAGATATTCAGGCGACAGGAAGCTTCTGGAATAGAGGCTGCCCAGGAACAGCAAGAGAACGATGCAGGCAAAGGCCGTCAGCACCGCCGGATCGGCACGGCGGATGAATCTGGGCACGCGGCCGGCAATGCCGCCAAGCGTCGTTTCGCTCACAGGAACCACTCCAGCCGGTTGCGGACCCGAAACAGGGCGAAGGCGCCGAGGCTGACGGCGACCAGCAGGATAACGCCCTGGAACAGCGGCTGCCAGAGCGGATCGAAATCGAAGACGAACAACAGGTCGCCGATGGTGCGGAAGGCCAGTGCGCCGAAGATGGCGCCGATGGCGCTGCCCTTGCCGCCGAACAGCGAAACGCCGCCGAGCACCACCGCGGCGATCGAAAACAGCGTGTAGGAGTTGCCGCTGGCATAGGCCGCTTCACCCGTATAGGTGAAGAAGGTCAGGAACAGTCCGCCGATCGCCGCCAGCAGGCCGGCCAGCGTGTAGGCGGCGAACTTGCCGCGCCGGATCGGCACGCCGGACATGTAGGCCGCCGTCTCCGACGACCCCGCCGCATAAGCCGCGCGGCCGAGCACCGAGCGGCTGAACGGCACCCAGATCACCAGCACGACGGCCAGCAGGACGACCAGGCTCGCCGGCACCACGCCGAACGCACGGCCGGTCAGCGCGTCGGCCAGATCCTCATTGACCGAGCCGCCCGGAAATGGCCGCAGCAACAGGCCGATGCCGTAATAGACGGCGCCTGTGGCAATGGTGGCGACGATCGGCTGCAGCCGGCCATAGATGACGATGGCGCCGTTGATCGCGCCGCACAGCAGCCCTACCGCCAGCACGGCGATGACACCGAGCGTCGTCTGCATCGGCGTGCCGACCACCAGCCAGGAGGCGAGGCAGTTGGTGAGCAGGAAGATCATGCCGACGGACAAGTCGATGCCCGCGGTGATCACCACCAGCGTCTGCGCCATGGCGACGAAGGCGAGCAGCACACCCTTGTTCGACGCCGTCTGCACGACATTGGCGGTGAAGCCCGCCGGATGGTTCGAGGTGTAGATGACGAACATGACGATGAAGATGCCGAACGCCAGCAGCGTTCCGCGCTGCTCGGCCAGCCAATAGCGCCAATCTTTCACGCGCTTGCTCCCAGGCCCACTGGGCTCTCCTCGCCATGGATGTTGAGCGCGCTTGATATCAGCGCCCGCTCGGTGATCTCGGCACCGACCAACTCGCGCTTGACCGCCCCGTCATAGAGCACCAGCACGCGATCGCAGCAGCCGATCAGTTCGTCATAGTCGGTCGAGTAGAACAGGATCGCCGCACCCGCGTCGGCCAGTTTGCGCATCAGCTGGTACAGTTCCTGCTTGGTGCCGACGTCGATGCCGCGCGTCGGATCGTTGAGCAGGATGATGCGCGGCTGGCGCATCAGCCATTTGGCGATGACCACTTTCTGCTGGTTGCCGCCCGAAAGCGCGCCGACCGGAATGTCGAGGCCCGCCGTCTTGATCGCCAAGAGGCCGACCATGTCGTCGATCAGCCGCTGCTCGGCGGCGCGATCGATGATGCCGGCCTTCGACAGCCGGTCGAGCGCCGCGAACGACAGGTTCTCGCGCACCGTCATCGGCAGCATCAGCCCTTCGGTCTTGCGGTCCTCGGGAATGAGCGCCATGCCGATGCCGTCGTCGCGCGCAACGGATGGACTGGTGATCGAGACAGACTTGCCGTCGATCAGGATCTGGCCGCTGAGGCCCCGCAGCACGCCGAAGAAGGCGAGCAGCAATTCGCGCTGGCCCTGGCCGTCGAGGCCGCCAAGGCCGACCACCTCACCTGCCCTGACGGTCAGCGAGATATCGTGCAGCCGGTCGGCCCATGAGAGCTTGCGGGCCTCGAGCCTGGGGGCCGCGGTGGCAGGCACGGCCGCCGGCTTGGGCGGAAAGATATGGCTGTATTCGCGGCCGATCATCAGTTCGACCACCTCATTGTCGCTCTTCGAGCCGGCTGCATAGCTGGCGACATTGCGGCCGTTGCGGAACACCGTGCACTGATCCGCCAGTTCGGCGATCTCGTTCATGCGGTGCGAGATGTAAAGCAGCGCCAGCCCTTCCGAGCGCAGCCGCTTGAGCACCGCGAAGATCTTCGAGACATCCGCGGCGGTCAGCGCGGAGGTGGCTTCGTCGAGGATGAGGATGCGCGGCTTGCGTGCCAATGCCTTGGCGATCTCGACCATCTGGCGGCGCGACAATGGCAGGTCCTTGACCAGCGCCAGCGGGTGGATGTCGGCGGCGCCGGCGCGAGCAAGTGCTTCTTCGGCGATGCGGCGCTGCGCCTTGCGGTCGATCATGCCGAAGCGTTTGGGCGGATCGGAAATGACGATGTTGTCGGCCACGCTGAGCTCAGGGACCAGCGACAGTTCCTGGAAGATGCAGACGATGCCGGCCTTGTTGGCGGCCCCCGGAGAAGCGAAGGTCGCCTCGCGCCCGTCCAGCGTCATGCGGCCCTCATCGGGCGCCACGACACCTGCCATAACCTTGATCAGCGTCGATTTGCCGGCGCCGTTTTCACCGAGAATGGCGTGGATGCTGCCGGCTTCGACGACAAGCTCGGCCTTCTCCAGCGCCCGTACGCCGCCATAGCGCTTGGATATGCCTTCCATACGAAAGAGCGGAGCCGCACCGTCCATCGGCCCTCCCAGGGCGATTGTGGGATTGAGACAAGCGCCGCGGCTCAAGCCGCGGCGCCAGGTGACAGCCAGCGATGATTTACTGGTTTTCCTTGGTCTGACCCATGATTTCCTGGGCGCTGAAATTGATGCCGCAGGTCGGGAAGGAATTGCCGACGAAGAAATTATCGGATTCCTTGGGGAAATAATCCGTGCCTTCCTTCAAGTTCGGGTCTTCGGCGATCGCCAGCGGCAGCTTCACCTCTTGTGGCACAACCTCGCCTTCGAGTGCGGCGATCGCGGTCTTGATGGCGACGGCGACCTGAGCCGGACCCGAGCCTGCGGACGAGCACTTCAGCCCGTCGGCCGAATGCGCGGCGCAGAACTTGCGGAAGCCGTTCTCGGTCTCGCCGCCAAACGGCACGAACGGATGCTTGGCGTCGATCATCGCCTGCACGATGCCGGTGTCGCCGCCCTGCCCGGTGATGCCGTCGAACGGACCGTTGGTGGCGATCGCATCCGCGGTCACTTTCTGTGCCACGCCGTCATCCCATTTGCCGGCGACTTCGGTCACGTCCCACTTCTTGCCGGACGCGTCGAAGACCTCGTGGATGCCGTTGTGACGATCGGTGTCGACCGAGGTGCCGGCGACGCCGCGCACTTCCAGGATCTTGCCGCCGTTCGGAATCTTGGCGACCAGCCACTTGGCCCACAATTCGCCAAGGCCCTTCTGATCGACATTGACGTTGATGGCGTCCTTGGTGTCGAGGATGTTGTCGAAGGCGACCAGCACGATGCCGGCTTCCTTGGCGCGCTTGATGACCGGACCGAAGGCCGTCGGGTTCTGGGCGTCGGTGACGATGGCGTCATAGCCGGAATCGATGAAATTGTTGATCGCCGAGATCTGTGCCGGCACGTCCTCGCCCGTCGAGACGACCTTGAATTCCTTGATCTTGGCTTTGACTTCAGGTTGTGCGGCGTAGGCCTTGGCCGTCTGCACCATCTGGATGCGCCAGGTATTGGCGATATAGCCATTGGCAAAGGCGATGCGGAACGGCCCTTCCTTCTTGGGATATTTGAAGAATTTGGTCTCCGCGCTCCACGGCGCGAAACAGTCCGCCTGAGCGGCGGGACCCGACACGATTTCGGGTCCGGCGGCCATGGCGGCCGAATTGAGCATGACGAATGCAGTGGCGGCAACGACGCCACCAACAAGTGACTTGATCATCGATAATCCTCCCGATTGCAGTTCAGATTGTTCGTTTCGCAACGCGAATTTTCGCGCGATGGACCGGCACCTCCCGCCTCGCCATGCGCGTCCTTGGCCGCCCGTGGTGGCCGACCCGGTTCCTCCCTTGTCGCCCCCAGCGGTACGAAAACTATCATATTATCCATAATAAACAAGTATTAGTTGTCGCTTATGTATAATAAACAGGTACGCCCTGTCGTTTATGCACCTGCCTGCGGGAAATGGTAGCGCTACCAAATTGGCGTGTAAACCGGCATTTGCACAGTCGCTCCTGTGCGTTTCAACGCGCCGTGCTCTCGCGGCGCTTGAGCTCGAAACCGAGGTCGACGATCCGTTGCTCCGGTCTGTTGCCGGCGATCGCCGCAAGCGCCATGGCAACGGCACGCCGGCCGATCTCATAACGATGGGTGCGGATGCTGGTGACCGAAGGAAACGCCACCTGCATCATGTCGAGATCGTTGAACCCGACGATGCCGATCGTCTTCGGTACCGCGATCGAGGCGCGATGGCATTCGAACAAGACGCCGAGCGCGATATCGTCATTGTTGCAGAAGACACCGTCGAGTGTCGGCACCTTGGCCAGCGCATCGCGGAACATCTCGCGGCCGAGCGAGACGCTGGACAGCACCGGCGTAGTGGTGACGAGGCGCGGGTCGAACAGGCCCGCGGCCTCCATCGCCGCGCGATAGCCGGCAAGGCGCCGCTGCGAACGCGGATCCATGCGCGCGCCGATGAAGCCGATGCGGCGATAGCCCGCCTCGATCAGATGCTCGCTCGCCGCCCTGCCGCCATCCAGATGCGAGAAGCCGACCATCATGTCGACCGGATCGGGACCCGTTTCCATGACCTGCACCACAGGGCAGCCGGCACTTTCCAGCAGCTTTCGCGAAGCCGGTGTCTGATCGATGCCGGCGACGATCAACGCTGCCGGCCGTTGCGAACCGAACACCTGCAGCAGCCGCTCTTCCTCGAGGCCGGAATAGTGGGTGTTGCCAAGCTGGATGCGGAAGGGGCTGGCCGACAGGCTGTCATAGATGCCGCGCACCACCTCGGCGAAGACGTTGTTGGTAAGCGACGGCACCAGCACGCCGAACACCTCCGCGCGCGCCGAGGCCAGGGCCCGGGCATTCGGGTCCGGCACATAGCCCAGTTCGTCGACGGCGGCCTGGATCTGGCGGCGCAGCTCTTCGGACACACGCTCCGGCTCGCGCAGGGCGCGCGACACGGTGATCGCACCAACGCCGGCCTTGCGCGCGACATCCGCGATGGTAGGGCGGCCGCCGCCCCGGCGCGAGCGCGGCTTGGTCAAGGGCGCACTCCTGGCGACGGGCTTGTGCAGCCAAGCGCCTTTAGAACCATATTCAGGGTCTTTGCCACCGTCGTCATGCCAAATCGGCCTGTTGCCGCACCCATCCGCCTTCCGGCGTCGCGCAGCCTTGGGTGGTTGTCAAGCCGCGCAGCTCCCGGACCATTGGGCAGGGTGAGCTCAGGCCATCACGGCTGTGCTGCGCCGTGCCTTCCACAACAGCAGCCCGATCGCCAGTATGTTCAGCAAATTCCAGGCGATGCCGTTGAGGAACGCAGCCGCATAGGAGCCGGTCAAATCGTAGATCCAGCCCGACATCCAGCCGCCGATCGCCATGCCGAAGATCGTCGCCATCAAGACGATGCCGATACGCTGGCCAGCCTCTTTGGCCGGCATGTAGTCGCGCACGATGATCGCGTAGCAAGGCACGATACCGCCCTGCGACAGGCCGAACACCAGCGACACCACATAGAGCGAGGCAAGCCCGTCGAATGGGATGTAGAACAGCAGCGACAGGCATTGCAGCACCGAGCCGATCATCAGTGTCCACACCGCGCCGATGCGGTCGGCGAGAAAGCCCGATGCCAGCCGACTGACGACGCCGCCTGCCATCATGATCGACAGCATGTCGGCGCCATGTGCGACGCCGTAGCCAAGGTCCATGCAATAGGCGACGATATGCACTTGCGGCATCGACATCGCCACGCAGCAGCCGAGGCCGGCGACGACCAGCAGCACCTGCAACGCCGCCGGCGACAGCGGCATCGACTGCACCGGCCGGCTTCCGGGCGAACCGGCGGCAGCCGCAACTGGGGCACCGCGCCGCAGCATCAGCACCAGCGGCACCATAGTCACCAGACAGAAGATGCCGATGGCGGCATAAGTGAAGCGCCAGCCTTCCGCCTTTATCAGCGTCGGCATGATGGTCGGCCAGATCGCTCCGGCGAGGTAGTTTCCGGCGGCCGCCGCGGTCACCGCGACACCGCGCCGGCGGTTGAACCAGTGCGAGATATCGGCGATCAGCGGCCCGAAGATCACCGACGTGCCGATACCGATCAGCACTCCTTGGGCAAGCGTGAATTGCAGGATCGAGGTCGACAGCGCCGCGAGAAGCAGGCCGGCGGAAAGCGCAATCGAAGAGAGCAGCGCCGGGATCCAGTATCCCATCCGGTCGATGGCGCGGCCGACCAGCACGTTGCCGGCGGCAAAGCCGACCATGGTCGCAGTATAAGGCATGGACGCCGCTGCGCGGTCGACGCCGAACTCGGCCTGCACCGCGGGCAGCACGACGACGACTGCCCACATTCCGACGGCGCCGATCGTCGCCAGCAGCATCGAGATGGCAAGCCGCATCCAGGCATAGGAGCTGTCGATGCCGGGGCCGGGCTGGATGCTGTCGGTTCGGGTCAAGGCGTTTCCTGTCGGCGGTCTCGGAGATCGGCTGCCGTTTGCGCCACTATCGGCGCATTCTCGGGTCGCAGCAGCGCCACAGCTGGCAAATCCGTGGCTCCAGAGCCAGGGCGGAACCGATGCCGATGTGCGGAGTTTCCTGGCAGCCTACCCTGCAGAGGAGTCCTGCGATGACCGCCACCAGGAAAAAATGGTCGGCCGAGGTGACCGAGCACAGCGACGCGATGGATCTTGAGGATCACGTCTTCGAATCCGACGACGCCAGGAAGATCGCCGCCTCGCTCAAGCGATCCGCCGAACACAGCCACCGGCGCAAGGCCGAGCCGTTCCAGTCGGCCATGTCGATGCTGAACTTCTACATCAACCGCGCCGGCAAGAACTTGCCTGCCGCGCGCAAAAAAGTGCTTGAGGACGCCAAGGATGAACTGCGCAGCGCCTTCGGACGTGACAAGGATGATTAGCGGCGGCCGGCCCTACCGGGCGCGGATGACGCCGTCTGTGTTGGCGAGCAGTTTGCGCACTGCATTGCGCGCCGCGTCGGGGCGCTGCAGGCGGATGTTCTTCTCGATTGCCTCGTGCAGCTTCTGCGCGTGGTTGAGATCGTCGATCTCCCGCGTCGTATAGGCAAAGAGGTGATCGAAGGCGGATTCGATCAGTACGCCGAGCGGCACCAACAGGTCGTTGCCCGAAGCCCGCAGGATGGCAAGATGGAAGCGCGTGTCGGCGCGGGTCCGCTCCTGCAGGCTCGTCGCCTCTCCCATCTCCCGGCAGGCCAGGCTGATCTCGGCCATCTGCTCGTCGGTTCTTCGCATGGCGGCAAACGCGGTCGCTTCCGGCTCGATGATGTGGCGGAATTCCTGCACCGTCTTGAGGAACACTTCGCGATCCGGCGACGTCGCGTACCAGGCAAGCACATCGCGATCGAGCAGGTTCCAACGTTCCTTCGGCTCGACCCAGCTGCCGATCTTGGGACGTGAGGCCAAAAGGCTCTTGGCCATCAGCATCTTGATCGCCTCGCGCACCGCCGAGCGGCTGACGCTGAAGGTCTCCGACCATTTCGCTTCATTGGGCAGGATGGTACCAGGCGGATAGTCGCCGCGCACGATCCTGAGGCCAATTTCGCTGGCCAGCGAGGCGTGGACGCTGGAGCCAGGAATACGGGCGGCGTCCGCCCGGCGAACGCCGCCCGGACGGTCCCCGGAGGCCGCTTTCCCCAACGATTTTTCCTTGTTCGGCTTCGCGTCCCGCATGGGTTCCAGAAAGTCCGTATTAAGCAGGCTGTCAAGCGCGGCAAGCGGCTTGCACCGCAAAGCCGCCCGCTGTGCACAGATCAGCTCGATTGCTTCGCGGATCAGTCCTGCTTGACGTATTTGCGCCAGCTATGCTCCGGGCGGAAGCCCAGCACGTCGCGCGCCTTGCGGTTCGACAGCAGCGTCTCGTATTCGCCGAGCTCGGCCTTCACCGGCACGCCGGGGTAGAACCGCTTCAGGAGTTCGGCAGTCGGCAGGTCGGATGAGGTGTCGTCATTGGCGGCGTTGATCACCTGATAGCCGAGGCCGTCCTTCTCGATGGCGCGCAGCGTGATCTGGCCAAGGTCGCGCGCGTCGACATAGCTCCAGGCGATGCGCTTGCGGAAACCCGGATCGGCGAACCATTTCGGAAACAGTGAATATTCGTGCGGCTCGATGACGTTGCCGATGCGCAGGGCATAAATGTCGGTGCCGTTGCGCTGGGCGAAGGCCCGCGCCGTCTTCTCGTTGACGACCTTGGACAAAGCATAGCTGTCCATCGGGTCGACGTCATACTCCTCGTCGAGCGGGAAATATTTGGGATCGCGCGGCTCGTTGGCGAACACAAGCCCATAAGTCGTCTCGCTGGAGGCGATGATAATTTTGCGGATACCGAGCTTCACCGCCGCCTCGATGACATTGTAGGTGCCGAGCGCATTGATGCGGAACACCTCGTTGTCGGTGGTGATCATGATGCGCGGGATGGCGGCGAAATGCACCACCGCATCGACCGGCTGCGGGCGCAGCGAGGGGTCGAATTCATGCAGGCCCATATAGCTCGACAGCGCGTTGAACACCTGCCCGCTGTCGGTGATGTCGGTGATCAGCGTGCGCACCTTGGGATTGTCGAGCGGCCTGGTGTCGATGTTGAGCACCTGACAGCCTTGCTCGACCAGATACTGGACGACATGGCGTCCGGCCTTGCCGCTGCCGCCGGTGAACATGATCCGTTTTGTCATTTTGCTCTCCACATCCTCAGGGATTTATGTGTATTGTCAGACAATATCGCCATCTGCAACCACCCTCGCCTGCAAAACGGCAGCGCCTGACATCAATCATTGCAACAGGACTTGAAGACATGAACACGACTGCCGCGCGCGAAAAGATCGGCTTCATCGGGCTTGGCCTGATGGGCCACGGGATCGCCAAGAACATCGTCGACAAGGGCTACAGTCTGACCTTCCTCGGCCGCAAGAACCGCAAACCGGCGGAAGACCTGCTTGGCCGCGGCGCCACGGAAGCATCGACCTCGCGCGATGTGGCGGCGGCATCTGATATCGTCTTCATCTGCGTCACCGGTTCGCGCGAGGTCGAAGCCATCATTCGCGGCCCCGGCGGCCTCAAGGAGGGCTTGAAAAAGGGCTCGGTCGTCGTCGACTGCTCGACCTCCGATCCGGTCTCGACGGTGGCGCTGGCAGCGGAACTTAAGGCGCTCGGCATCGATTTTGTCGACGCGCCGCTCAGCCGCACGCCGAAGGAAGCCTGGGAAGGCACGCTCGACGCCATGGTCGGCGCGCCGGACGCCCTTTTTGCCAGGGTGAAACCGGTGATCGAAACCTGGGCCGGCCGCATCGTCCATATCGGCGACACCGGCGATGGCCATCGCATGAAGCTGCTCAACAATTTCATCTCGCTTGGCTACGCAGCGATATATTCCGAGGCACTGGCACTGGCTGAGAAGGTCGGCATCTCGCCGCCGCGCTTCGACAGCGTCATTCGCAATGGCCGCATGGATTGCGGCTTCTACCAGACCTTCATGCGCTGGACGCTGGAAGGTGACCGCGACGCGCACAAATTCACCATCGCCAATGCCTTCAAGGACCTGACCTATCTGGAATCGATGGCGGGTGCGGCCGGCATTGCCAACCCGCTCGGCAACGCCACCAAGAACTCCTTCGCCGGTGCCCATGCAACCGGCCCGGCCGAGCAATTCGTACCGATGCTGGCGACGCATATCGCTGGGGTGAACGGTGTCGACCTGATGCCGATGAAGGATGGCAAGAAACAGACCATTTAACCGATTGCCCAACGCCGGCGCCGATCACCGCCGCCACCGCCCTATCCCATCGTCGGTATCTGCAAGCAGCTTGTGCACGGCGTTGCGCGCAGCGGCTGGGCGCTGCAGGCGGATGTTCTTTTCGATCGCCTCATGCAGCTTCTGCGCCTGGCGCTGATCGGCGACCTGCTGTGTCGTGAATGCGAAGAGATGGTCGAGCGCCGATTCGATCAGCACGCCGAGCGGCACCAGAAGGTCGTTGCCGGAAGCGCGCAGGATGGCCAGATGAAAGCGCGTATCGGCGCGGATACGCTCCTGCAGGCTCAAGGCCTCGCCCATGTCGCGGCAGGCCTGGCTGATTTCCGCCATTTGCTCGTCGCTGCGCCGCATGGCGGCAAAGGCCGACGCTTCCGGCTCGATGATATGACGAAACTCCTGCACGGTTCGCAGGAACGCCTCGCGGTCGGGCGCCGTCGCGTACCAGGCCAGAACGTCGCGGTCGAGCAGGTTCCAGCGCTCCTTCGGCTCGACCCAACTGCCGATCTTGGGGCGTGAGGCCAACAGGCTTTTCGCCATCAGCATCTTGATGGCTTCGCGCACCGCCGAACGGCTGACATTGAAGATCTCGGCCCATTTGGACTCGTTGGGCAGGATGGTGCCGGGCGGATAGTCGCCACGCACGATCCGCAGGCCAATCTCGCCGGCCAACGAGACATGGACGCTCGCCCCCGCAAAATGCGCGGCACCAGCCTTCCGCATGACAGCCGGACCGTGGCTCGCTTGTGCCTTGGTTAGGTCGGTTCGCTTGCTTGACTTCTCGTCCGGCATCCACGTTCCAATGCGTCGACCGTCTGTCGTCCGGACTGGTCCGAACCGTACGGGCGCCGATCTCGTTGCCGAAAAATCCAGATCACGGGCGCGGCAAAGCCGGAGCCGATTGCCCCAACTATTGCGTCCGTTCGGGAATTACCGCTTCCGTTCAGGAATGACGGGGCGCCCGCAACCGGGCGCCCCGAAATCGAGAACCTACTTCTGGATGCAGGTGTCGACCGTATCCTTGGTGCACTCGTCGAGGCCGGTGAACACCGGATCGGCGACCGCCTTGCCTTCGATCAGGTCGATCATCACCGACGGTGCCTTGTAGCCCATTTCGAACGGCCGCTGGCCGACCAGAGCCGTTACAAGGCCGTCACGAGCGATCGCCACTTCGTCGCCGATCGTGTCGGCGGCGCCGATGACGAAGTCGTTGCTGGCGATCCGGTCCTTGAGCGGCCCGAACAGATCGCGGTAGGGCTGCGGCGCGCCGAACAGCGGCCAGCCGCCCATGATGCCGAAGGCGTCCAGCTTGGGGTTGGCGGCGAGGATGTCGGTCATCGCCTGCACGCCCTTGGCGCCATCGTCATTGGTGAACACCGGGCAGCCGGGAACTTCGGTCCAACCACCTTCACCCGCAAGTGCGGCAAGGCCTTCCTTGCCCGACAGTGCGTCACGCATGCCTTGCGCACGGCGCAGGATGTTGTCGGCTGCCGGGTTGCCTTCGATGGTGCAGATCGTGCCACCATTCGGCTTGCCCTTCTTGATGTACTCGCCGATCTTCTTGCCCATCAGGTAATTGTCGGTACCGAGATAGGTCTTGCGAAGACCTGCGTCTTCCTTGCTGAGATCGGCATCGACCGTCATGATCGGGATCGTCGGATTGGCGCTCTTGATCGTCTGCGCGATCAGCGGCGCGTTGGACGGCGAGATCGCCATCGCGACCGTGTCGGCCTTGCTCAGCATGTCCTGGACGATCTGCGCCTCGCCGGCCTCGTCCGAAGTCGACGCCGGACCGGTGTAGAAGCATTCATACTCCGAGCTGGCGTTTTCCTTGTTCCATTTCTCGCAGCCCTGGTGGATGGCCTCGAAGAACGGATTGTCGAGACCTTTCACGACAATGACGAGCTGTTTCTTGGCCAAAGCCGGCCCGGCACCCAACGCCATTGCGGCGACGGCGGCGAGCAAAAGTGTTTTCCTCATGTCAGTCCTCCCTTGAAACAAACGGACACGGCGTGCCCGCCATACAGATCGACCGGATGCGTGATGACCGAGGGTCGTTTCGCGAGCGCTCGTGTCGCCAGGACAGATCGATAAGCATTTCCAGATTCGGCTTCAGATCAACTCACACACAGGTGCCGCTTGATCTTGGGCCGTCAAACCTCCGCCGATTCCGGCCGGCGAACCGCCAGCGGAGATCGGCATAATCTCCTCCGACGCTTAGCTAATATCGGCTTGGCGCCAACGTCAATGCTATTTGTCCTACAAAACGGATTTTTAAAATAGTCCTGGCCCAATTCGTCCGACAATTGATTGACGTGCGCCGGCTTTTGCGTAAAAGAACGCTAACGCCGTCTTCGGGAGGAGCCGGGGAGAGCGAGGCCAAAGCAGCGTCGGCATCCACGCCGGGAACAGCAGCAGGTCGCAAATCACGGGGAGGCAAAGGCTGGTGGCGGTTCTCGAACTCACCAACATCTCAAGGCATTTCGGCGCCATCCAGGCCGTCAACGACGTGTCGCTGTCGATCGAGCCCGGACAGGTGGTCGGCCTCATGGGCGACAACGGCGCCGGCAAGTCGACGCTGGTCAAGATGATCGCCGGCAATTTCCGCCCGAGCCATGGCACCATGCACATGGACGGCAAGGAATTGATCCTGCACAAGCCGGCGGAAGCCCGCCAGCACGGCATCGAGATCGTCCACCAGGACCTTGCGCTCTGCAACAATCTGACCGCCGCCGCCAACGTCTATCTCGGCCGCGAGTTGCGGCGCGGCGTCGGGCCGTTCCGCATCCTCGACTATGCCTCGATGTACAAGCGTGCCGGCCAGCTCTTCGCCGAATTGAAGTCCGAGACCCGTCCGCGCGATCTCGTCAAGCAGATGTCGGGTGGCCAGCGCCAAGCGGTGGCGATCGCCCGCACCATGCTGTCGCAGGCCAAGATCGTGCTGATGGACGAACCGACGGCCGCTATCTCGGTGCGCCAGGTCGCCGAAGTGCTGAACCTGATCCGCCATTTGCGCGATCAAGGCATTGCCGTCGTGCTGATCAGTCACCGAATGCCTGACGTCTTCACCGTCGCCGACCGCGTCATAGTCATGCGGCGCGGCCGCAAGGTCGCCGACAAGACGATTGCGTCGAGCTCGCCCGAGGAAGTCACCGGGCTGATCACCGGCGCCATCGAACAGGTTTGATTTCAGCGAATTTCACCACGCACAGCAGATGAAGGTCGACGATGGCACTGACAATTGACCAGCCGATCGAACACAAGCAGCAATCCCTGCCGGCAAGAGTGTTTGCCAGCCAGACCTTCTGGGTGGTGATCGCCGTTATCCTCGCCTGCGTGTTCCTGTCGTTTGCCACCGACGCGTTTGCCACGTCGAAGAACCTCTACAACATCACCCGCAACATCACCTTCGTCGCCATTATCGCGCTCGGCATGACCTTCGTCATCATCACCGGCGGCATCGACCTCTCGGTCGGCTCGGTGCTGTGCCTGTCGTCGATGATTTTGGCCGTCACGATGCATGCCGGCTACTCGATCGAGGTCGGCATCCTGGCCTCGATCGCCACCGCGCTCGCCATTGGCGCCTTCAACGGCGTGCTGATCGCCTATCTCGGCTTTCCACCCTTTGTGGTGACGCTCGGCATGCTGTCGATCGCCCGCAGCCTAGCCATGGTCGCCTCCAACAACACGGTCGTCTTCCAGTTCGGGCCGGACCACGCCAAGCTTCTGTCATTGGGCGGCGGCGCCTGGGTGTTCGGCATCGCCAATCCGGTGCTTTACATGATCCTTCTGGCGCTGATCACCGGCTTTATCCTGCGTTGGACGAAGTTCGGCCGCCACATCTTCGCCATTGGCGGCAACGAGCACGCGGCAACGCTGACCGGCGTTCCGGTGCGCCAGATCAAGGTTGCCGTCTACATGATCTCGGCGCTGTCGGCCGGCATTGCCGGCATCATCCAGACCGGCTGGCTGGGTGCCGTCACCACCAATCTCGGCACCGGCATGGAGCTGCAGGTGATCGCCGCAACCGTCATTGGCGGCGCCAATCTGGCTGGCGGCGTCGGCACCGCCTTTGGCGCCATCGTCGGTGCGGCCCTGATCGAGGTGATCCGCAACAGTCTCGGTCTGCTCGGCATCAATGCCTTCTGGCAAGGTGTGTTCATCGGCGGCGCCATCCTGCTGGCGGTGCTGTTCGACCGCATCCGCAATTTCCGCCGCAGCGACTAGAACCATGATCCCGAAAAGTGGAAACCGGTTTTCGGGCAAGATCATGGTCAAACAAAAGACGGTTTGATGGCCAACTCCCTGTTCAGCCTCGAGGGGCGGGTGGCGCTGGTGACTGGCTCCGGTCAAGGCATCGGCTTTGCGCTGGCTCGGGGCCTCGCCGGACACGGTGCAAGCATAGTGCTGAACGGTCGCGACACCGCCAGGATCGACAGCGCCGTCGAAAAGCTGCGCGATGTCGGCTTCAAGGCGCACGCCTCGGTATTCGACGTCACCGATTTTCAGGCGGTCAACGCGGACATTGCCCGCATCGAGGCCGAGATCGGCGCCATCGACATCCTCATCAACAATGCCGGCGTGCAGTTCCGCGCTCCGCTCGAGGACTTTCCCGAGGAGCAGTGGGAGCGCCTGTTCAAGACCAATGTGTCGGGCGCCTTCCATGTCGGCAAGGCGGTCGCCCGCCACATGATCCCGCGCGGCAAGGGCAAGATCATCAACATCGGCTCGGTGCAGAGCGAGCTGGCAAGGCCGAACATCGCACCATACACCGCGACCAAAGGCGCGATCCGCAACCTGACAAGGGGTATGTGCGCCGACTGGGCGAGATACGGCCTGCAGATCAATGCGATCGCACCCGGCTATTTCCGCACCGAGATGAACCAGGCGCTGGTCGACAATCCGGAATTTTCCGCCTGGCTGGAAAAGCGCACGCCCGCCGGGCGCTGGGGCAATGTCGACGAGTTGATCGGCGCCGCCGTGTTCCTTGCCTCCGACGCATCGTCTTTCGTCAACGGCCATACGCTGTATGTCGATGGCGGCATGACGGCTTCGGTTTGAAGGGCGTTCTTCCCTTGTGGGAGAAGAGGAAACCTATCGCTCAGTCTGAAAATCCGGCCGCATCGGCCGTCATTGGCCCTCGCCGCCCCCGCGCGTCTTGACGCGGCCCCGAACTCCGCCGCACAATCCCTGTTGCAGGCGAAGGGAGGCCAGTCGTCTGCGGGAGGATATACCCATGACGGAAGCGATCAGGCTCTACTGGGGCCGGTTCGGACATGTTTCTATCCTGAATGTCGCAAGCGACTTCGTCACTCATGCCCATGTCGAGGCCCATCTGATCATCTGGCTGGAAGGTACGGCCGGCGAAATGACCATCGGCCGCGAGACCGTCCGGCTTGGACCTGGAACGGCCGCCGGCATCAACTCCTTCCAGCCGCACAGCCATGTTCTGTCGCAAAACGGGACGCCCGGTCTGTTTCTCGCCTTCTACATCGATCCCGACTGGGCGCGGCGCCGCCGCGACCTGCCTTCGTCTGCGCCGCTGTTCTCACAAGCCGCGATCACGCTGGAACCGTGGCTGCATCAGGCCGCCGCCAATCTGCTCGACCACCTCAGCGACAATGAGAGCGTCGACGATATCGCCAATTACGAGATCGAGCGTTTCATCGATAGCGTGCTCGACGCCGCCGACGCCTCGGCGCCGCAGGAGGCCCGTGTCCGCATCAACACCATGCAGGATTTCCGTGTCCGCAAGGCAATCCAGCTGATGAAGGCCAATGTCTCAGAGCGCATCTGCTTCGACGACGTGGCCCGCAGCGTCGGCCTTTCGCGACCGCATTTCTTCGCTTTGTTCAAGGAACAGACGAATCTGACGCCCAATGTCTACTGGAACACGCTGCGCATGGAGGAAGCGGTGCGGCAGCTGCAATGGTCGCGGGAGCCGCTGATCTCGGTCGCCTGCAATCTCGGCTTCACCACGCAGGGCAATTTCTCGCGCTTCTTCCGCGACCATGTCGGCGTGCCGCCGACGCTCTACCGCGAGGCCGCGCGGGCGATCGCCTGAACCAACCGCCCTTTTTCAGACTCCTTGATAGGCGCTCAAGACGCATTGATAAGCGCCGCTGAAATGGCCGCCCTACCCTTGCACCGGATCGCTTTTGCAAGGGAACATTTGAATGGCCAAAGTCACCATATCCAGCGTCATCGACGCGCCGGTCGAAAAGGTCTGGGCGCGCATACGCGACTTCAACGGGCTGCCGGACTGGCATCCGCGCATGGTGGAAAGCCACATTGAAGACGGCAAGGATGCCACCACGATCGGCTGCGTGCGCAATTTCCAGCTCGCCAGCGGCGCCCGCCTGCGTGAAAAGCTGCTCGATTTTTCCGATCAGAATTTCCTGGTCAGCTACTCCATCCTCGAGACGCCGCAGCCGCTGACCAATCACAAGGCGACCCTGCAGTTGCGGCGTGTGACCGATGGCGACCGCACCTACGCCGAATGGACCGCCAGCTTCGACGCCGCGCCCGAGGAGGCAGACAAGCTGGCCGACGGCATGGGCGCCAATGTCTTTCAGGGCGGCTTCAACGCCCTGAAAAGCCATTTCGCCGGCCAGAGCTGACGGGGAGCCAAACCATGGCGCTGGCACTGCAGACCTTTGCAACGGTGAAAGACGCGAACGCGGCACTGAAAGCCCAGGGCACACGCTATCTCGGCGGCGGCACGCTGGTCGTCCGCGCGGCCAATGAGGGCGATGTCTCGGTTTCCGGCCTTATCAGGTCGACCGAGCCGTCTTTGTCCACCATCGCCGTTGCCGGTGGAAAAGCCCGTGTCGGCGCTTCGGTGACGATGGCGGCGATCGCCGGCCATCCGGAGCTCGGCACGCTCGCCAAGGCCGCCCGCGCCGTCGGTGGCCCGGCCATCCGCAACATGGCGACCGTCGGCGGCAATCTTTTTGCCCCGGCCCCCTATGGCGATTTCGCTGTTGCCCTGCTGGCACTCGATGCCACGGTCGGCACCGATGGCGGCGAAACGCCGATCGAGACTTTTCTGGCCAATCGGGACGGCAGCCGTGCCGTCGTCACTTCCGTGAGCTTCACGCTTCCGAAGGCCGACAGTTTCCGCTTCCTGAAAGTGTCGAGGGTCAAGCCCAAGGGCGTCTCGGTGCTCAGCATAGCCGGTGCTCTGGAACTGTCGTCGGATGGCACCGTGACCTCGGCGCGGATCGCGCTCGGCTGCATGGCGGATCGGCCAATGCGCGCCAGGGCGGCGGAAAAAGCGCTGATCGGCCGAAAGCTGACCGCTGACGGCATCGCGCCGGCCTTGGCCGCGGCCGGTGATGGCACCTCGCCCATCACCGACCCGATCGCCAGCGCCTGGTATCGCGCCGAAGTCTTGCCGGTTCATCTCGGCCGGTTGCTGCTCGCATAGTATTTCGTTCGGGGGCGCGCGTCTGTCCGCCGGTTCGGGCAGGCGCGCTGGGAGGAAAACATGGCAAAGGTTCCGGTTCAATTCACGCTCAACGGCTCGGAAAAGGCCGAATTCATCGACAGCGGCACGACGCTGCTTCAGGCCCTGCGCGACAAGATCGGCGACACCTCACCGAAAGGCGGCTGCCATCAAGGCACCTGCGGCGCCTGTTCGGTCATCATCGACGGCGAACTCAGGCTCTCCTGCCTGACGCTTGCCGAGACCTGCGATGGCGCCGTCATCAGCACGACTTCAGGGCTTTCGGAAAGCGGCGTGCTGCACCCGCTGCAGCGCGCCTTCCTCGACACGTTCGCCACGCAATGCGGCTTCTGCACCCCGGGCATGATCATGGCGGCCAAGGTGCTGCTCGACCATACGCCCAACCCCAGCCGCGACGAGGTGGTCGAGGCGCTGTCGGGCAACATCTGCCGCTGCACCGGCTACGAGCCGATCATCCAGGCGGTGCTGACCGCCGCCCGCGCCAATTCGCAGAACGCGGCCTGAGGGGTCCAAAGCAATGGAACTGCGCAAGAACTACTTCGCCGATGTCCGCAAGGACGATCTGAACGAGATCGGCCAGCCCCGGCCGCGCTCGGATTCACCCGGCCATGTCACCGGCAAGACCGCCTTTTTCGCCGACCGCAATTTCCCTGGCATACTGCACCTGAAGATGGTGCGCAGCCCGCATCACCATGCCCGCATCCGCTCGATCGACACCTCGGAAGCGGAAAAGCATCCGGGCGTGGTGAAGATTCTGACCGCCAAGGACGTGCCGCACAATGTCTACACCATCCTGATCCTGATCCAGGTCGGGCCGGAGGACGAGACGGTGCTTGCCGACGGCAAGGTGCGCTGGAAGGGCGAGGCCGTGGTGGCCGTGCTGGCCGAAACCGAGCGTGCCGCGCAAGAGGCCGCAGCCAAGGTCAAGGTCGACTATGAGGTGCTGCCGGCCGTCTTCGACATGGAAGAGGCGCTGAAGCCCGGCGCACCCCTGGTCAACGAATATCACGGCCAGAATTATTACCTCTATGACAGCGGCGAGTGCCGCAAGGTGCGCTTCGGCGATGTCGAGGCGGGCTTCGCCGGCGCCGACCACATCCTGGAGGAGAGCTACCAGTCCTCGCCGATCGAGCACGCGCCGACCGAGACCACCGGCTGCGTGGTGGCACCCGAGGGCAATGACCGCTTCACCTGCTACACCAACACGCAGGCGATGTTCTTCACGCTCGACAACACCTCGATCATCCTGCAGATGCCGGGCAGCAAACTGCATTTCGTCGGCGGCACCGTCGGCGGCGGTTTTGGCGGCAAGGTCGACGTCATCGTCGAGCCGATCGCCATCCTCGGCGCAAAATTAACAGGACGACCAGTCTGTTTTATCTACAGCCGCGAGGAGGAGATGCAGATCTCGTCGCCACGCGCCGCTGAAAAGGTCGTCATCAAGGACGGCGTCATGAAAGATGGCCGCATCGTCGCGCGCAAGGTCACCGGCTACACGGATGCCGGCGCCTATTCGCGCCACTCGCCCTATGGCGCGCAGAAGGGTGCGGGGCACTATCCCGGCCCCTACACCATCCCGAACGTCTGGATCGACACCTACTGCGTCTACACCAACCGCACGCCCTCATCCGCCATGCGCGGCTTCGGCGTCACCATCGGCGATTTCGCGCTGGAGGTGCAGATGGACAAGCTGGCACGGCTGATCGGCATGGATCCGCTCGAATTCCGCTTCATCAACGCCTATCGCGACGGCGACATGAAGGCGCATCGCCAGCCGACCGAGGGCGCCGCGCTGATCGAGTGCATGCAGGAAGCATCGCGCGCCGCCAACTGGCCGGTGGCGGAGAAATACATGGCCATGTCGTCCTACGTGAAGGGAGCTTGAGATGGCGATCAGGCGTGGACGCGGCGTTGCCGCGATCAACTATCCCACCGGCATGAACCTCGGCGGCGACCCGACGCAGGCGCTGGTGCACTCGACGCCGACCGGCAATTTCATGGTGACGCTGTCATCCGTCGATCTCGGTCAGGGCATGAAGCAGATCATGGCGCAGATCTGCGCCGAGACGATCGGCGTGCCGACCGACCGTGTCGTCGTCGACACCGCCGACACCGACACCGGTCCGCACTGCATGGGCACCTTCGCCTCGCGCGGAACGCACCGCGCCGGCAACGCCGTCATCCAGGCGGCCAGGGAAGCACGCCAGGTGATGCTGGAAGTGGCCGCCGAGGAGCTGGAGGTCAACGCCTCCGACCTCGAGACCGATGGACAGGGCAACATCCTGGTCAAAGGCGCACCGCAAAAGTCGATCTCGATCTTCGATGTCGCGCTGTCGGCGCATTTCAAGCGCGGCCGCTCGATCTCCGGCCGCGGCATGTTCCTGATCCCGCGCTCCTATCCCGAGAAAGAAACCGGCGCGATGAAGCCGTCGACTTGTTATGCCCATGCCTGCACGGTGGCCGAGGTCGAGGTCGACGACGAGACCGGCGAGGTTACCGTGGTGACGGTGAAGAACGTCTTCGAGATCGGCAGAGCGCTGAACCCGAAGATGGTCGAGCAGCAGTTGGTCGGCGGCTCGTGGATGGGCATCAGCCACGCGCTCTATGAGACGACCGAACCCTACTATCCCAACCGCGATCATGGCGGCACCGACTTCAACCAGTATCTGATGCCGGGTCCCGGCGACCTTGCCGAGACAGAGATCATCGTGCTGGAGCGTCCTTCCGCCGACGGACCCTATGGCGCCAAGGGGCCCGGCGAAATGTGCGCCAACCCGCAAATCCCCGCCGTCGCCAATGCCGTCTTCGACGCCGTCGGCGTGCGCATCGACACGCTGCCGATCACGCCGGAGCGCATCTTACGCGCGCTGAAGGCGCAAGCGGCGAACTGAGGGCTGGAATGACCGGGACAAGCGCCGAGACTGTCGCGACCTCGCCGGAGGCGGTGGCGCAGCATCTGGCCGCCTCGCGCTACCTTGCCGACGAGAGCCTTTCGACCGCGATCTTCCTGGCAATCCGGCTGGGCAAGCCGCTGCTGCTCGAAGGCGCGCCGGGCGTAGGCAAGACGGAGGCGGCGAAGGCGATCGCCGCGCTGCTCGGCCGTGATCTGGTGCGGCTGCAATGCTATGAAGGCATCGATGCCGCGCACGCGCTCTACGAATGGAACTACCAGCGCCAGCTGCTCGCCATCCGCCATGCCGGCGAGCATGAGATCGACATCTACGAAGACCGTTTCCTGATCGCCCGGCCGCTGCTGCAAGTGTTGAAGGCGCCGGAGCAGCGCGTGCTGCTGGTCGATGAAATCGACCGCTCGGATCATGAATTCGAGGCCCTGCTTCTGGAATTCCTCTCCGATTTCCAGATCAGCATTCCCGAGCGCGGCACCATCCGCGCCGCGGCACAGCCGATCGTCATCCTGACCTCGAACCGCACCCGCGAGCTCGCCGAAGCGCTGCGCCGCCGCTGCGTCTACCACTGGATCGGCTATCCCGACGCCGAGCGCGAGGCCGCCATCATCATGCTGCGCGCCGGCAATGTGGCCGAGACAACGGCACGCGCCGTGGCGGCAGCCGTGCAGACTATTCGCGCCCGGCCGCTGGCCAAGCCGCCGGGGATCGCCGAGGCGGTCGAATGGGCCAACGCCGCCACTATCCTGGAAAAAGGCGGCAGCCCGTGGCCGGAAGCCTTCCGCCGCGCCATCGGCGTGCTCATCAAGGACGAGGAAGATCTCTCCTACATCGCGCCCGAGCTTGGCCGCATCGTCGAGGAGGCGCTGGTGTGAGCCGAGACCTCAACGGCACGTTCTCCCCGTTAAGGGCGGTGCCTCACCGGCGCATTCCGCAACGCCGGCGGGACAGCACCCCTCTCTCTCCTGCCGGACATCTCCCCCTCAAGGGGGGAGATTGGCTGTCATTTCGGTTTTCGCCAATTTCCAGCGTCGCAGAACGGAGCGAAGCGTCGAAGCTGCCAATCTCCCCCCTTGCGGGGGAGATGTCCGGCAGGACAGAGGGGGGCGCCACGCAATGACGCGGGAAACAAGCTTGCCCCGCGCCGCAGCGCCCNAGCCGAGACCTCAACGGCACGTTCTCCCCGTTAAGGGCGGTGCCTCACCGGCGCATTCCGCAACGCCGGCAGGACAGAGGGGGGCGCCACGCAATGACGCGGGAAACAAGCTTGCCCCGCGCCGCAGCGCCCTTGCTCAGCTTCGCCCGGTTGCTGCGCCGCTACGGCTTTGCCATAGCGCCGGAGCAGATCTCTGGCTTCATGCAGGCGGTGACATTGCTCGGGCCCCGCTCGATGGCAGACATCCGCGAGGCCGCCCTTGCCACCCTTGCACCCCCGCCCGATCGCCGCGACGAATTCGAGGCGCATTTCCAGAGCCACTTTTATGGCAACACATCCGCCGTGGCCGAAGGCGACGCAGACGAGGAAACCCGCATCAAGGATGATGGCGGCGCCGACGACGAACGGATCGAGGCCGACCAGCGGCAAGAGGGCGGCGAGCTGTCCTCGGCGCTGGAGCAGTTGAGCAGCCGCGACTTCCAGCGTGACGATGACGGCCTTGCCGCTTTCCGCCGCAAGCTCGCATCCGCCCTGCCCGCCCGTCGCTCCTTCCGCACCGTGCGCACGCATTCGCGCGGCAAGCTCGATCTGCGCCGCTCGCTGCGGGAAATCGTCAGCGCCGATGGCGACGTCCCCTCGCCGCTTCTGCGCCGCCGCCAGACCGTGCCGCGCAAGCTGCTGATCCTGATCGACGTGTCCGGCTCGATGAAGCTGCACACAGCGGACTATCTCAAGCTCGCCCATGCCGCGGTGCAGGGCGCCGATCGCGCCGAAATCTTCACCTTCGGCACGCGGCTGACCCGCATCACCGGGGCATTGCGCATCCGCGACCGCGATCAGGCATTGGCGCGCGCGGCCGCGCAGGTTGACGATTGGGACGGCGGTACCCGCATGGGGCCGACACTGCTCGCCTTCCTGTCGGTGCCGCGCTTTTCCGCTTTTGCACGCGGTGCCACGGTCGTGATCCTGTCCGACGCGCTGGAGCGCGGCGATCATGGCGAGTTGGAGACAGCCATGCGACGGCTGAGCGCCCGCGCTTTCCGACTGTCGCTGGCCACACCCTTGGCCGGCGATCCGCGCTTCCGGCCGGCAACGGCGGCACTGCGCGCCATCCTGCCGGTGCTGGACGACCTCGTCGACGGCTCGTCGGTGAAAGGCCTCACCGATTTCATCCTGTCGCTCGCCCGCCCTGCTTCAGCGGCGGCGACAATCTGGAAGAGGGTTTCGTGATGCAGAAAGCCATCGACGCGCATTTCCACATCTGGCGCCAAAAGGACCAGCCCTGGCTGGTCGGGCCGATGGTGCCGCGCATCTTCGGTCCCTACGAGCCGCTCCAGCGCGACTACCCGATCGAGGAATTCCTCGAAGACCAGAGGGGTTCAGGCGTCGAAAAGGCCGTCTATGTCCAGACCAACTGGGCCAAGGAGGATTTCGAGAAGGAAGTCGCCTTCCTGCAGAAGACATCCGACGAAACCGGCTGGCCGCATGCCATCGTCGGCTACACCGACATGACCGTCGACGATATCAGGCCCCAGATCGATCGGCTGATGAAATACAAGCTGCTGCGCGGCGTACGCATGCAACTGCATTGGCACGAGACCCCGGCCTTCCGCTTCGCGACGGGGCCGGATCAGGTCATCGATCCCAAGGTGCGCGCCAATGTAGCACGGCTGAAGGACTATGGCCTGTCCTTCGACCTGCAGCTTTTCCCCGCCCAGATGAAGGACGGGCTGACGCTTGTCAGCGAAAACCCGCAGACCAATTTCGTCCTCACCCATGCCGGCATGCTGACGGGCATGGAGCCGGAAACCACCGAAGCCTGGAAGGCAGGCTTGCGCACGCTTGCAGCCGCCCCCAACCTCTACGCCAAGCTCTCCGGCCTCGGCACCTTCGTCCACCGCAACGACCCGGCGCTGATCGCCTACATCGTCGACAACGCAATCGACATCCTTGGCGCCGACCATCTGATGTTCGGCTCGAACTTCCCGATCGAGAAATTGTGGACCAGCCACGCCGAATTGATCAAGGCGCACCGGCATGCGGTAGCCGAGCATGGTGCGGCGGCAGAGGCGGATATCTTCTGGAACACGGCGGAGAAGGTTTACCGGCCGGTGTAGCTGCTTACAACCGCCGGCCCAAAACCTGGGCCATATGCCGTTTGGCGCCGATACTGACTGGCCCCGCCGTCCGCATCGGCTCGAAGCCTTGTCCCTGCCAAAAGCGAAGAGCTTGTTCATTTTCCGTCAACACGGCGAGATCCACTCGTTTGATGTGCTATGCTTTCAACCACATGAAAAAGTCTTCGAAAATTGCTAGCGCCAACCTCTTCCGCAAACTGCTTTGTTGATTATGAGCAATACCGTCCACCAACGGCTCACTCGCAGATCACTGCAGCCGCAGGCCGGCTAGAGCGATTCCTATTTTGAGAGAATCGTAGGATTCCCAAAGCCGGATGTTTGTGATTCAAGATGCTGGCT
>NZ_AYWX01000014.1 GCF_000502875.1 Mesorhizobium sp. L2C084A000
CGCCGACTGCCGGGCGGTGGGCCGACCGCTTCGGCGCCGGCCGCATCATGACCGTCGGCTCGGTGGCGGCAGCCGTGGCGCTGGCGCTGTGCGCCGTCGCGCCCGACCGCGTGAGCTTCGTTGTGGCCTTGCTGGCGATGGAACTGGCCTCCAGCTTCGTTCTCTACAGCGCCGCCTTCGTTGCGATCGTGCAGATCGGGGTTCCCCGACCGCAGCGCAGCATCACCCATCTGACGCTTATCGCCGGGTTCGCCTCGACCCTGTTCTGGCCGCTGACTTCGGCGCTGCATGCGCATCTGACATGGCGCGAGGTCTATCTTTTGTTCGCCGCTCTCAATCTCGGCCTATGCCTGCCGATCCACGCGTGGCTGATGCGCCTGTCGCGCCGCCATGCAGCAGTCATGCCGCAAGAGCGCGGGTCCGCCCCCGATGAAGCGGGCACGCGGCTCGATGCGCGGCGCGGCCGGACCGCCTTCCTGCTCATGCTGGCGGGGTTCGCCACCGAGGGCTTCGTGCTGTCGGCGATCCTCATCCACATGGTGCCGCTGACGGCGGCGCTGGGGCTCGGAACCGCAGGCCTCTTCGTCTCGACCCTGTTCGGGCCGGCGCAGGTCGCCAGCCGGCTGATCAACATGCTGTTTGGCGGGCGGCTGCAGCAGACGCACCTCGCCGTCATCGCCGCATCGCTGATCACAGCAGGGCTGTGCGCACTGCTCCTGACGACGCCATGGCTGCCAGGCGCTTTCCTGTTCGTGTTGCTGTTCGGCCTTGGTTCCGGCCTCACCAGCATCGTCGGCGGCACCTTGCCGCTCGAACTCTTCGGCCGCGAGGGCTATGGTGCGCGGCTCGGATGGGCGAGCGCTGCCCGTCAGTTCACCTCGGCCTTCGCGCCGTTCGCGCTCGCCTTCATGATGGCGCGGACATCCGTCGCCAATTCGCTGTGGGTGCTGGTCGTCGTCGCCGCGAGCGGCGTGATCGCCTTCCTCGCCATCGTGCTGCTCAGACGGCGGGGCGGCCTGCCAGCGTTCGTGACCCATCTCGCGTGACTTGGCACCTGGCGCCGATCATGATGGTCTGCAAAAGGGTCCGGAACGCTGAGAGTGGGGATCGACCGCAATCCCTTTTGCATCTACCGCAGTGTACTGCCGACGGAAACCTGGCTCTTATGGAGCGCCGGGAAGACCGGCTCGACATCGAATGCGTCGCGGGGTTCCCGCTACCCGCGGTCACAGTGAACCAGGTGGAATCTTATGCAGAATGATCGTATTCAAGACCGGGTCAGCAAAACGAACGCTGGGATGGTTTGTTTGTCTGGGCGCCGGGGGCGCATTGGCAGCCATGATCTATGGTATTTTCACGCATCCCGAAGCGCAGACCCCGGCCGAGCTTTGGTCCGGAGTGGTCATCGGTGTTTTCCTTGTCGGTCTCATGGTGGCCGGGATTGCTGTCCAATACGCACGTTGGAGCATCGAAGGCGAAAACATCATCTACCGTCGTCTCTTCAGAAACAAAACGATCCCACTCTCCGAGTTGGCAGGCTTTGGACAAGTCATTGTCGTTGTCGTCGCTATTCCTTTCGTCCATGTGGATCTTTACGATCGCGAACTGAAGCTCATCGCGCGGCTTCCGGTAAGTCTCAAGGATTGGCCTGAAGCGGAAGCACGGCTTGCAGCGCGTTTGCGCTATGTCGTCAATGACGGAAGCCCCGCATTGCCCAAACGGAGGTTCGTCGATACACCGAAAAAGAAGCATGTCTTATAAGGCGTGACATCAATGCCTGAGAATCTTGCTCAGGAAAGCGCGGCTGCGGTCGGTCTTGGGGTGTGAAAAGAACTCGTCCGGCGTGCCGCTTTCGACGATGGCGCCGGCGTCCATGAACACCACGCGCTGGGCGACCTTGCGGGCAAAGCCCATCTCGTGCGTCACCACCATCATGGTCATGCCTTCCTCGGCGACCGCCACCATGACGTCGAGCACTTCGGAAATCATCTCGGGATCGAGCGCCGAGGTCGGCTCGTCGAACAGCATGATCTTGGGCCGCATGCCGAGGCAACGCGCGATCGCCACGCGCTGCTGCTGGCCGCCGGAGAGCTGTGCGGGATAGGCATTGACCTTGTCGGCGAGGCCAACCTTGGCCAACAATTCACGGCCTGCTTTTTCAGCCTCGGCACGCGGGATCTTGCGGACATGGATGGGGGCTAGCGTGACGTTCTCGAGTGCCGTCTTATGCGGGTAGAGGTTGAACGACTGGAAGACGAAGCCGATCTCGGTGCGCAGCTGCGTCATGTTGGTGGCGGGGTCGCCCAGGCGTTGGCCGTCGACGACGAGGTCGCCGTTCTTGATCGCCTCCAGGCCGTTGACGCAGCGGATCAGAGTGCTTTTGCCCGAGCCGCTCGGGCCGCAGACGACGACCACTTCGCGCGGCTCGACGCTGAGCGTGATGTCCTTGAGCACGTTGAGCGAGCCGAACCATTTGTTGACGCCGCGAAAGTCGATCATACCGGTCTTGGCAAGGCCCGTTGTGGTCATGATTTCTGGACCTTTGGGGTTGGAAGTCACAACTGCACCTCGCCATGTGCCGCGCCCATGCGCTGCTCCAGCCGACGGGCCAGCATGATCAGGGGATAGCATACGATGAAATAGCCGACGCCGACGAGGAAGAAGACCAAGAGGCCGTTGGGCACACGCTGCACCACCAGCCAGCCGACGCGGGTGAGGTCGGTGAGACCGATGGCCGACACGACGGAAGAATCCTTGATCAGCAGCACATACTGCCCGACCAGCGGCGGCAGCACGATGCGCATGGCCTGCGGCAGCACCACCTGGCGCATGCGCTGCCAGCGCGACAGGCCGGACGCCAGCGCCGCCTCGACCTGGCCGGTCGGCACCGAGCGGATGCCGGCGACGACGATCTCGCAGATGAAGCAGGCGGCCAGATTGGTCAGCGCGATGATGCCGGCGGTGAAGGCGTCAAGCTCGATGCCGAACTCCGGCAGGATGAAGAAGATCAGGAAGATCTGCACGAGGAACGGCGTGCCGCGGATCAGGTCGACCCAGGCCCCGATCAAGCCCGAGATCAGCTGGTTGCCGCCGGTGCGCAGGATGCCGAGGCCGAAGCCGAGCAAGGTGCCGAGCACAAGGCTGATCAGCGACAGCATCACGGTCATGCCGAGGCCGCGCAGGGCCAGCGGATAGGAGCCGGCGAGGCTTTGCAGTTGTTGCCAGATCATGTCCGCGCCCCCGCCGTGCCGAGCCAGCGGCTGGAGACGCCAGCCAGTCCCTTCAGTCCGTAATAGAGCAGCAGATAGAAGGCGGCGATGGTGAGGAAACCTTCGGCCGGCATGAAGCGGTCGGAGGCGAGCAACTGGCCGGCGCGCGTCAGTTCGGCAACCGAGATCAGCGACAGAAGGGCGGAATCCTTGACCAGCACGATGGCTTGGCCAAGCAGCGGCGGGATCGTCACCTTGAAGGCTTGCGGCAGCACGACCAGGCGCATCCGTTGGACATAGGTCATGCCCGAGGCGACGCTGGCTTCGACCTGACCGCGCGGGATCGACAGGATGCCGGCACGAATGATTTCAGCGATATAGGCGCCGCTGTTCAACGACAGCGCGAGGATGCCGACGACGAGTTCCGGCAGGACGAAGCCGAGCCGGGGCAGGCCGAAATAGAGAAAATAGAGCTGCGCCAGCAAGGGCGTGGCACGCACCGCATCGATATAAGCCTTGGCCGGCACACGAAACAGCCAGCCGCGCTGCAGATTCATGGCGCACAGCACGATGCCGACGATGAGCGCCCCGACAAAGGACAGCGCCGACAGCCAGACGGTCGTGATCAGGCCCTGTCCGAACAGCGGCAGGTATTCGACGATGGTGCGGAAACTGAAATTTTCGAGCATCGTTGGGTGCAATCCCCAGAGTGCAGGAAACGACGGATGAAGCGAAATTCCAGGCGGTTTCGCGGCGCTTGAGACGCGCGCTAACCGCCTGGGTTTATCGCTGCTTAGTGGTCTTTCTTCCAGGCGTCGGAATTGACCCAGTAGTCGAGGTTCTTCTGCAGGCGACCATCGATGGTGACCTGGTTGAGGAACAGGTTCATCCAGACCAGCAGGTCCGGCTCGTCATAGCGGGTGGCGAAGGCAAGCGGCTCCTTCGACAGAAGGTCCGGCATGATGGTGAAGCTGCCGGCCGGATAGGCGGTCGACTGGCCCTTGACCGCCGAGACGTCGTTGACGCCGCAATCGGCCTGGCCGTTGTTGACGGCGTCGAGCAGCAGCGGACCGCCGCCCTTGTAGCTCTTGATGTCGGCGTCGGGGAAGGCTTTCTTGGCTTCCTTCTCGCCGGTGGCGCCGAGCAGCACGGCGATCTTGGTGCCCTTGGCCTTGCAGTCTTCGGTGGTCTTGAACTTGCTGTCGGCCTTGGTGAAGACGGTGCTGCCGGTGTACATGTAAGGCGTGGTGAAGGCGACCTTCATGCCGCGCGCCAGCGTCGGTGTCATGTCGGCGACCAGAAGGTCGGCCTTGCCTGACAGCAGCGCCGGGATCAGACCATCCCAGTCGAAATCGAGGAAGGTGATTTTCACACCCATTTCCTTGGCCATCAGTTCGGCCAGTTCAACCGAACTGCCGGTGCGTTCGCCATTGGCGCCAACCAGCGAGAAAGGGGGTCCCTGGGTCTGCACGGCGACACGCAGTTCGCCGCGCTTGGTGATGTCGTCCAGTGTTCCGGCTGAGGCAGCAGTGGTAAGGCCGGCGAGCGCAAGTCCGGCGATGAAAAGCTTGGCAATCTTCATTTGGTAGTCCTCCTTGTTTTATTGTTCCATGTCTTCGTTGTTTTTCACCCTTTGGGGTGCTTTTTGAGCGGCAGCGCCGTTGCCGGCGGCAGCCACCGTTCGAAAATCCTCAGTCCCAGGCCACCGTCTCGGTGACCTTGATGCCGCGTCTGGCAAGCTCGTCGAAGAAGGGTTCGTCGGGCACGTCCAGCAGCGGGTTGAGCAGGCCGGGTTTGGTGATCTCGCCACGCGCCAGCATCTGCGCCACGATGCTGGCGGGATAGCCGACGCCGAGGCTCATGCCGAACAGGCCCGAAGCCAGGTCCCGCTCGATGATCAGGTCCGACGTCACCGTCTTGGCGCGGCCGCTTTCGAGGCCGGAAAAGACATTGCGCATCACGCACAGGTCCTTCTCGCCGGGACCATATTGCAGTTGCGGGCCGAGCAGCCGGCCGAGGAATTCGCGCGGGCTGTTGGAGGTGCCGGGCACCTTGTCCTCAGAGAGGAAACCGAGCTCCTTTAGCGGCGCCCAGAAGGCCGACCATCCCGGCCAGCGCAGCGTGTAGCGGCCGGAACGGCGCAGACCCTTGGCTGCCTCCAGCATCTCGACATAATGCAGCGCATCGCCATTTGGGAACGCTTCCAGCCTGCCCAGGCCCGCGACCTCGATCTCATGGATGAAAGGGTTTTCGTGCTGCTGGCCGGCCGGCACCGCGACGCGCTTTCCGCCCTCGATCATGACGCTGTCGCGGTTCTGGCTGACCAGGACCATGTCGAAATTCCAGCTCACCTTGTAGCACAGCGGCTTGGCCATCGCCTTCGGCTCGGGGATGCCGCCGCAATAGGAATCGATCGCGGTGATCGAAGAGAACTGCCTGGCGGCGCGCGCGTAGAGTACGAGGTCGATGCCGGGGTCGAGCCCGCATTCGGTCATGATCGAGACGCCGGCTTGTTCGGCGGCCGGCGCCAGATCGGCGATCGACTTGGCGTAGTTGGTGGTGACCAGCGGCGTGCGCGTGGCGATCGCGGCCTGCACCGCCTCGCGCATCAATGGCTGCGGCAACAGGTCGATGACGGCGTCGACATCATCAAGCACATTGGCCAGCGCCGGGCCGATCGCGCCTTCAGGCACGACGAAGCGCACACGGGCAAGATCGGTCAGGCCGGCAAGCCGGGCCGGGCCATCCGCTGCGGTGTCGACGCAGACGATTTCCTCGACGCCGTCGCTGGCAACAAGGTCGGCGATTGCCGCCCGGCCTTGCAGGCCGAGGCCGCCGAGTACCGCGATCTTCATGCCGGCTCCTTGCGGTCGTCCGACCAGCAGCCTTCCGGCAGGCTGACCCATTTGTTGCAGGACGCCATGACGACGAAGGTTTCGCTGCGCACGACTTCGCCGGGCTCGCCGGCACCCGGGATCAGTTCGCTAGTGACGCGGTAGAGGTCGGCGACGTCACCCGCCACGGTTACGTCGACGATGATGTCGAAGCGCCCGGTGACGACCGAGGCCGAGTTGACGAAGGGCAGTTCGGCAATGCGCTGCGCCAGTTCGCGGGCCCGGCCGCGCCCTTGGGCATTGATGCCGACAATGGCCGAGATCAGCTCGGGACGCTCGGTCAGATTCAGCAGGCCGACGATCTTGAGCAGGTTGCGGTCGAGCAGGTTGCGCAACCGCGTGCGCACCGTCGGCACCGAAATCGCCAATATCTCCGCGATGCGGTTGATGCCCGGCTGTGCATCCTGCGACAGCTGTTTGACCAGCCGCCGATCGGTCAGATCGAGATGTTCTCGCAAAGTCCCCGTCTTTCACAAAAGGAAAAAACTTTGGCGGTTTTTTTGCCAATGTGCAAACAAGCTACGTCACGGATATTGGAAAAGCAAGGCAATGATTCAGCGCTACTGGTGATAGGTGGTCGCTGTCAGGGCTCAGACCAGCGCTGCCGCCAACAGTTTTGCCTGTGGCGTCAGCTCTTCGAAGCGGCGGGCGCAGAGGTTGAGCTGGCGCGTCGCCCAGTCGTCGGTCAGCCGCAGTGTGCGCACGGAACGACCCGCCGCACTTTCCGGCACGATGGCGATGCCGGCGCCTTGCGCGACCAGCCGGCAGACATTGTCGAGGCCAGGCACGCGGATGCGGACATGCAGATGGCCGCCAAGGCGGGCCGCCTGGCGCGTGATGTGCTCCTGCAGCGCATGGCCGGTGCTGAGGCCGACGAAAGATTCGCCGAGAACCTCAGTGAGGTTGACGGTGCGGCCTTCAAGGCCGGGCCGGTTCCGCGCGGCGATCACCACCAGCCGGTCGGTGAAGAACGGTTTCTGTTCGAGATGCGACAGGCCGGCCCAGGTTGCGGCGATGCCGAGATCGGCCGCACCATTGGCCACGGCTTGCGCGATCTCATGGCTGGGGCGCTCGTCGAGATCGATGTCGATCTGGGCATGGGCGACAAGGAAAGCCGGCAGGATGTCGCGCAGCAACTCGGCTGTAGCGGCGGTGTTGGCCAGCAGCCGGACGCGGGCGCGCAGGCCGGTGGCATAGGCGGCCAGATCGCCGGTCATGGCCTCGATCTGGTTCTGCACGGCGCGCGCATGATGCAGCAGCGCCTGTCCCGCCGGCGTTGGCACCACACCACGGCGGCGGCGCTCCAGGAGCGGCGCGCCGAGCCGCTCCTCCATGCCCTTGATGCGGGCGCTGGCCGACGCCAGGGCCAGGCCGGCAAGCTCGGCGCCATGGGTGATGCTGCCGCGTTCGGCCACCAGCAGGAACAGGCGGAGATCGACCAGATCGAAGCGCATTCTTTTGCTCCTGCGAATATTCAGCGCCCGGGAAGGCGATCGGCCCTCCAGCCTTCGTCCTGGCCGAAGGTTGGCAGCACAACTTCCACATTGTGATCGGCCGGGATCTTCGTCAAACAGTTTCGAAGGAGAATTGTGATGAACAAACGAACGTCAGGCCGGCTCGGCATTCTCGAAAGCACGGCGATCGTGCTGGCCATTGCCGTGGCTGGCCTTGCCATGGCGCCAGCGGGATCAGGCCTGCGGGGATGCGCGGCGACGGTCGTATCCACCAGCCGCGATGCGGCGCCGGCAAAGGCCGCCAGCCTGGATGCCGACGCAACCGATATGCTGCTGCATGACTGATCCCGCCTTGAAGATACGACCATGCTGAGCGCCGGCGTCCTCGCCTGGATCGGCGCCGTGTTCCTCGCCGCCGGCTTCGTCAAGGGCGTCGTCGGCATGGGGCTGCCGACCGTTGCGATGGGCCTGCTGGCGGTGACGATGCCGCCTGCGCAGGCCGCGGCGCTGCTGCTGATCCCGTCGTTGGTCACCAATCTCTGGCAATTGCTGACCGGCCCGTCCTTCGGCGGCCTGTGTAAGCGGCTATGGACGATGATGGCCGGCGTGATGCTCGGCACCGTTGCCGGTGCCGGGCTGCTGACCGGCACGCATACGGGCGCGGCTTCGGCCGGGCTGGGCGCCGCACTGGTGCTCTATGCGATCCTCGGCCTCGCCAAGGCCGGCTTCACCACGCCGGTGCGCCACGAAGCCTTGATGTCACCGCTGGTCGGGGTGGCGACCGGGCTGGTCACCGGCGCCACCGGCGTCTTCGTCATCCCGGCAGTGCCCTATCTGCAATCGCTGCGGCTGGAGAAAGAAGACCTGATCCAGGCGCTCGGCCTATCCTTCACCGTGTCGACGGCGGCGCTCGCCATCGGGCTGTTCAGGACCGGTGCCCTGGCGTCGCCGAGCGCGCAACTGGCGGGATCGGTCGCAGCCCTTGCGCCGGCGCTGGCCGGCATGTTCGCCGGCCAGGCATTGCGCCGGAGGATGAGCATCGAGACCTTCCGGAAAGTGTTCTTCGTCGGATTGCTGGCGCTGGGTGTCTATCTTGTGGAGGACGGTATTCTGTAGCTTGCGGCAGGCGTTCAGAATGCAGCTATCGCCTTGGCGATCGCGGCGAAAGGCAGGACCAGGGACAGCGGCGCGTCATCCAGACGGATCGCACCGTAACCTTCATACCAGTGGGCAGCCTGGTCACCTTTGGCATCGATTAGCAAGGCAACGCCGCCGAGCTCCTCCGCGACTGCCATACAGCGCTTCCCGGCGGCGAGCAGCAAACCGCCGCCAAGGCCGCGGCCTTGTATCGTACGGTCTACGGCGAGCCGACCCAGACGGTAGACCGGCACGTCATAGCGGCCAAGGCCGCGTTTGGCGACTGCCGGGGTCCTGGCAAAGTCGATCGAAGCCGGGCTGAGAGAGTAGAAGCCGAGGATGCGCAAAGGATCTTGCGCCGTCACGGCGACGAAAGTTTTTGCGCCACCGCTTTGATGACTTTGACGCGCAAAGCGCTGCAAATAGATGTTGAGGTCCGCGTCGCCACAGTCGAAGGCGGCACGGTTATGTTGTCTCCCGATCGGCACTTCTTGCCATGTGACGGAGTTCACGCGAGAGTCTGGCCGGCTTTGGCGGCGCGGATAAGGCGGTTGGTCGGGGAGGGCGGGTTTTCAAGCAGGTCGAGGACGCGCAGACTGTCCCGTTCTGACAGCGCAAGATGTTCGGCGCGTTCGATCGCAGCCTGGGCGTCACGCAGTGCGGAGCGCGTAACGAACTCGGTCAGGCCGACATTCGACAAGGCGGCCGCACGTGCGATCACGGCTTTCGCTTCGGGCGGAATCCGGAAATCGATTCGACCGTTATCACCGACGTTGCGAGGCATGGCTATCTCCTTTGTCTGCTATTATATGGTACGGATTGAATCCGTACAATATAAATCCTATCGCTTTAGCCTCACGGGCATGTGAGGAGCGCGCTGGGCCAAATCTGTTACCGCACCACCAGCACCGCAATCTCCGTGTAGGACAGCACTTCCGCCGTCTGGCTGCCGAGAAGCAGCTTGCCCAGTCCGCGACGGCCGTGCGAGGCCATGACGATCAGGTCGCAGCGCAGGGCCTGCGACAGTTCCAGGATGGCTTCGGCGGGCCGCTTGTCCTCGACATGGACCACCTCCGCGGCCACGCCAACGGCGTCCGCCGACGCCTTGCATTTGGCGAGCACTTCCTTGGCATAGCGGCCTGCCTCTTCCTTGTAGGCGACGAGCTCATCGCCGGCGGCATAGCCGGCCATGGCGCCGCCCCAGGCGAAGATCGGGAATGGTTCCGAGACGGTAACGAAGGTGACGGAGGCGCCGAGGTCCTTGGCCAATGTCAGGCCGTGGGCAACGCCCTTGTCGGCCAGTTCCGATCCGTCCGTGGCGATGAGCAGATGTTTGTACATGATGATCTCGACTTGTTGTGCAAGGGCCCGTGCCCTTGTGGTGGCGGGAGCCTTGTAGAGGCTGGCCTTGATATAGTTGCGGCACCAGGATGATCACAGGGCCGGCCCGCCGCGGATCAAGGCCAGGCGACCACGCAGTTTTGTACCAAGCGGATTCCCCTTTGCCGCATCGTTGCTTAAGGTGCCGGACCACATCGAAAGGCATCTCATGAGCAGCGTGTATCCCCAAATCCATCTGGTCCGGCATGGCGAGACGGCATGGAGCCTTTCGGGGCAGCATACCGGCCGCACCGACATGCCGTTGACCCCGGTTGGCGAGGCCGCCGCGCGGGGCGTCGCGGATAGGCTCAAGGGCCTGTCCTTTTCGGCCGTATGGTCGAGCCCGTCGCAGCGCGCCTACAACACCAGCGTATTGGCCGGCTTCGGCGCGCAGAGCGTCAAGAAGGACGATCTGCAGGAGTGGGACTATGGCGCCTATGAGGGGCTGACGACAAAACAGATCCTGGCCGAGCGCCCCGGCTGGAATGTGTTTCGCGATGGTTGTCCAAAGGGCGAGATGGCGGCCTATGTGGGCGCGCGGGCCGACAGGATCATTGACGGGTTACGCAAGGCCAATGCCGACATGTTGGTGTTTTCCAGCGCGCATTTTTTGCGCGTGCTGGCGGCGCGCTGGATCGGGCTGCCGCCCGAAGGCGGCGCGCTGTTCGTGCTCGATACGGCAAGCATCAGCGTGCTCGGCTACGAGCATGATCTGAGCGAGCCGGTCATCCGGAAATGGAACCAGAAGTAGTGCGGCATCGGCCGGCGGTACCGCTCCCCCTACCTGTCGAATTTCCTGATCGCCTCGGCGGTTACCGGCGTGAAGAAATTCACCAGATTGCCATCGGGGTCGCGAAACAGCAGCGAGCGATTACCCCAGGGCATTGTGGTCGGCTTTTGCACCGTTACATCCCTGAGTAGGTCCGAGAGCCTGGCGAATTCAGCATCGACGTCGCCGACGCGGAACTCAAGGATGACGGTGTGGTTGTCGGCGGGGCGGGCGATGTCGCCGCCGAACAGCATCAAGGTGCGCGTGCTGCCGATTGCCAACGTGCAGGCAGGTGTCGCGAGTTCGGCGAAGTCTTCTGTGTACATAGTCACGGGCATGCCGGTGATCTCGCCATAGAAGCGCACGAGACGCTGGACGTCCGACGTGATGATGCGGACAGAGACGAAATTCATTTGTTTTGCTCCTGGATTGCTGGAGCCGCAGCCCGGCCCATGAGTCACCTATAGGCCAGGCCTCCTGACAGCTTCCTGTCAGGAGGTGGCGCGGATGCAAGGCCGCCGACATCGACGATACGCGGGGCTCACCCCGCCAGCAGCTCCAGTTCCTCCGGCGTCAAATGCCGTGCCGTACCCTTGGCGAGGTCGCCGAGCGGCAGGCGGCCGATAGCGATGCGGATGAGGCGCAGAACCTCGACGCCGTGCGCGGCGAGCAGGCGACGGATGTGGCGGTTACGGCCTTCGTCGAGTACGATCTCCAGCCAGGCGGTGCGGCCGCCGCTGCGCAAAAGTTCGATCGAACTGGCGCTCAGGGTCTCGCCATCGACGGTCACGCCGGCGCGGAATTTGTCCAGCATCGCTGCGTCCGGCACCATGCCGATCTGCACGTGATAGGTCTTGGGCAAATGCGAGGCCGGATCCATCAGCCGGTTGGCAAACCGGGTGTCGTTGGTCATCAACAGCAGGCCTTCGCTCGCCTTGTCGAGGCGACCGACCGGGGAGACGAAGGGCAGGTCGAGCCCTTCCAGGCAGGCATAGACGGTGTCGCGCTGTTGCGGGTCGTCGCGGGTGGTGACCAGCCCGCGCGGCTTGTTGAGGACGAGATAGACCTTGCGCTCGGCAACCACCGGCCTGTCGTCGACAACGATGCGGTCACGGTCGAGGTCGACGCGCAGGGCTGCATCGCGCACGACCTTGCCGCCGACACGCACGCGGCCTTCGGCGATCAGCACCTCGGCCTGCGTGCGAGAGCACAGGCCGAGCTTCGACAGCGCCCGGTTCAGGCTGACGCCGGGCGCCGCCTGCCTGCCGCTTTGTCGTGTCTGCCGTGGTGTCATGCTGCCGTCTGTGCTGGTGGAGCCGACAAATGCCACGGGCTGCAATGGCTTCGCAAGACGCGCTGCTGCAATCGTGCGCAAAGCAAGGGGGCAGTGGCGGCATCCGCAGTTCTTGGACCGGCGATATTGTCGCCGCCGCATCCGCGATAAACTTGCTTCGCATGAGTGAGTCTCTCGACATCTCGCCGATCACCAAGACCGTCGTCATCAGTGCCGAGCCGGCCAAGGTCTGGCGGATACTGACGATGCCAGAAATGATCCCGCAATGGATGTCCGACGAGGAGTTGACTGTCAGCCTGCAAGGGCATGCCGGCGGCGCGATCGTGATGCGCGGACTGCTGCACGGAATGCCGTTCGAGAACCATGGCACCGTCCGCGCTTTTGAGCCTGAAAAGAGCTTCGCGTATGGCTACTGGAGCACGCTGTCGGCCTCGCGGCTGGCGGACGTGCCCGAAAACCACACCGTGGTCAGCTTCGATCTGACGCCGGTGGGTGGGGGAACGACGCTGACGCTGACGCTCAGCGACTTCGCCGAACCGGCGATCCGTCCGCATGCCAATCTCTACTGGGGGCCGACCTTGCAGATCCTGAAAGCGGTCTGCGAGCGCGCTTGAGGGCGGGCGTCATCCCCGCGGACGGGCCGTCCGGCCCTTACTCTTTGGGGTGTCGGGCGAGAGCCAGCGCGCGAATACGGTCGGCGACGGCGCTGTCGACCGGGTTGTAGACGGTCAGGCTCAGATCCGGCCGGCCGTCGACCGCGAAGCCCGAATATTCCAGCTCGATATCGCCGAGTTCCGGGTGTTTCAGGCGCTTTGTCCCGTCGCCGTGGCTGAGCACGTCGTTTTCGCGCCACAGCGCGTCGAATTCCGGGCTGGCGCTACAGAGCTCGTCGACGAGTTCGCGCACCTCGGAGACAGCGCCGGCGCGTGCCGCATCGGCACGGAACGAAGCGACCACGAAACGGGCCAGGTTTTTCCAATCGTGCTGCTTGGCGCGGATGGCGGGGCGCAGGAACATGAAACGCAGGATGTTGCGCTCGCCCTCGGGCAGGGCACTATAGTCGGTCAGCACGACCCGCGCGGCGCAGTTCCAGGCAACGACGTCCCAGGTGGCGGTCCTGACTATGGCGGGGCTGGCATCGAGCGTGTCGATGAGGCGCTGCAGCCGTGGGCTGACACCCTCGACGCCCCTGTAGCGGACCTCGGGCGGGCGCCCCAGCCCGAGCATGAAAAGATGTTCGCGCTCCGCCTCGGTCAGCAGCAGCCCCTTGGCGATGCGATTGAGGACATCGGCCGAGGGTGCGCCGCCGCGGCCCTGCTCCAGCCATGTGTACCAGGTCGGGCTGATGTTGGCGCGTTGGGCGACCTCTTCCCGGCGCAGTCCCGGCGTGCGTCGGCGGCCCGAAAAGCCGAAGGAAGCCGGATCGAGCCGCGTGCGCCGGTCTTTGAGGAACGCTGCCAGCGAGCCGGCGGAATTGGAGGGCATCCTGTTAGTCATTATACCATGATAAGATCACTACTTTAATAGAATAATAGACCAGCAATATTACGCAGGCAACTAGTGCAGGAGATTTTGCATGCGTATCTTTCTCACCGGCGCGACCGGTTTCATCGGTTCGGCGCTGGTTCCCGAACTCATCCAGGCGGGCCACCAGGTGGTCGGCGTGACCCGCTCCGACGCCGGCGCCGAGGCGCTGGCCGCCGCGGGCGCCGAAGTGCTCCGGGGGACGCTCGAGGATCCCGAGGGGTTGCGCGACGGCGCGGCCAAGGCGGAGGCTGTGATCACACGGCGTTCGACCACGATTTTTCGCGGTTTGCCGAAAATTGCGAAAAGGACAAGCGCGTCATCGCCGCACTCGGCGCCGCCCTGGCCGGCTCCGACCGGCCGCTGGTGATCACCTCCGGCGTCGGCATGGGCAGCCCCGGGCATGGCGAGCTGGCGATCGAGGACGTCTTCAATCCCGGCCATCCCAATCCGCGCATCGCCTCGGAGCTGGCCGGCAATGCCTTGCTGGACGCCGGCATCAATGTGTCGGTGGTGCGGCTGCCGCAGGTCCACAATCCGGTCAAGCAAGGGCTTATCTCGCCGCTCATCGAAATCGCGCGTGAAAAAGGCGTCTCGGCCTATGTCGGCGAAGGCCGCAACCGCTTCTCCGCGGGCCATCTCCTCGACGCCGCGCGGCTTTACCGGCTGGCCGTGGAAAAGCGGCAACCGGGCGCGCGCTATCACGCGGTCGGCGAGGAAGGCGTCGAGGTGCGGGCCATCGCCGAGGCGCTTGGCCGGGGCCTGAAATTGCCGGTCGTTTCCATCGCGCCGGAAAGAGCGGCGGAGCATTTCGGCTGGATGGCGATGTTCGCCACCATGGACCTGCCGGCCTCCAGCGCGCTGACACAGGCACGATTGGGCTGGCACCCGACCGGCCCGACGTTGATCGCCGATCTCGATGCCATGCAATACGCCGCTTGATTGACTGAAGCATCGGCCTAAAGCTGACGATACAGGGGCCGGTAATCAGTCAGATTGCCGGCCCTTCTGTACGAGGCGGTCAGCCCTCATCCAGGAGTAACTGCGTAACGCAGATGGACGAGCCCATGCGCCAGCGCCTCGCAGCTCTTCAGGGACAATTGCATCTTGCTCGCCAGGCCGCTCTCGCCAAACTCGACGAAGGCCTGGTTTGCTGCGCGTCCATCGATCGCGGGCGCCACGAGAAGGCTCAGTTCATCGACGAGCCCGGCCGCAAGGAAGGAACCGTTGATGCCGGCACCGCCCTCGAGCAGCAACCGGCGGATGCCGAGTTCGCTGCCGAGCACCTCGAGCATCGCCGCGAGATTGATGTCCGCCGCTTCCGACATGATATAGGATACGCCGTCGGCGGCGAGCTCGGCCAGGTGGCTGTCGGCGACATCATGCCCAAGCAGCACCACGACATGGTCGCCGCCGATGTCGGGTTTGGAAAAATGAAGCTTGCCCGAGGCATCAAGCGCCACGGCATAGCTGCCCGCATTCCTTTGCGCGAAATGATAGGGCCGGTCGACCTTGCCGGCATTGGCCGGCGGATGCGCGCCGGCCTTGCTCATCTCGGCCATGGTGACGCGGCCGACGATCCAGGCGTCAGCCGCGAGATCATTGTGGATATGCTCGTAGAGGCTCGACCAATCCGCCTGGGTCCCGTCCGGACTTGTCGTGTAGCGGCTTGGATGAAGGCTGCCGTCGAGTGATGCGAGCATATGGCAGATGACTTGCAGCTTCATACGGGTTCTCCAAATCACAAAAGCTTCGCGGGTCAATCCAAGGTAGTGCCGGGTCGAGGGAATGGAAGCCAGACGCCTCAGTGAGATGCCAGCCCACGATCCAAAAATCCGACAATTCCGATAATTTTGCCGGACGGCGCTGTTATATCGAGGTTGCACAAATGGTTGGCGCTGGGTTAGCATCCCTGCGCAGGCGTCGGTGGGAGGCTCTTTTTACAGCGGCGGCCAGCTGGAGCGGCATGCGTTTTCGGGCGCAGGGAGGATGCTCCACACTTTGAACCGACGCATGATCCTTCCTGAAACCGATCCGGTTTTCGGGTCGTGCGTTCTTGTGGAGGAGGATCCCATGAACAGACGTGAATTCCTGCTGTCGTCCGCGGCTTTCGGCGCCATGATGGTTGCCGCGCCCTCGGTGTTTGCGCAGGACAAGCTCACCATCCTTGGCTCGGTGCCCAGTCTCGGCTTTCCGTTCTTCGTGCACATGCTGAACGAGATCAAGGCGGAAGCCGCCACGCAAGGCGTCAATCTGACCGAAAGCGACGGCCAGAACTCGGCCACCAAGCAGACCGCCGACATCGAGGCCGCCCTGGTGCAGAAGGTCAACGCCATCGTCATCTCGCCGCTCGACGTCAATGCGCTGGCGCCGGCCATCGAGGAAGCGGTCAAGGCCGGCGTTCCCGTAGTGACGATCGACCGCCGCGTCGACGGCGTCGAGGGCATCCTCGCGCATGTCGGCGCCGACAATGTGAAGGGCGGCGAGGCGGAAGCCAACGCCGTGGTGGCGGCGTTCCCGAACGGCGCCAAGCTGTTCCATCTGCAGGGCCAGCCCGGTGCCGGCCCGGCGATCGACCGCAACAAGGGCGTGCACAATGTGCTCGATCCCTTGAAGGACAAGTATCAGATCGTCTTCGAGCAGACCGCCAACTTCGCCCGCGCCGAGGCGCTGTCGGTGACCGAGGCCGGCCTTGCCGCCAATGGCAAGCCCGACGCCATCGTCTGCGCCAATGACGACATGGCGCTGGGCGCCATGGAGGCCTGCGCCGCTCGCAACTTCACCGACGTCAAGATCTACGGCTTCGATGCACTGCCGGAAGCGCTGGTCGCGGTGCGCGACGGCAAGCTTGCGGGCACCGTCGAGCAGTTTCCCGGCGAGCAGTCGCGCACCGCGGTGCGCATCGCGGTGGCCTTTGCCAAGGACAAGACCGAGCCGAAGGAGAAGCTGGTGCTTTTGACGCCGATCGTCATCGGCAAGGACAATCTCGACAAGGCGGAGAGGATTGGCGAGACGAAGTAGGGCGATTTGGCAAGGCTGGCGGGACAGCGCCCCCTCTGTCCTGCCGGACAGAGGGGGGTGTTCAAGCGCTGATGGAGCCGTGATGAACTGCAATCCGGGAGCAACCATTGTCGCCAGCTGAAGCCGCATCGCCCGAGCCCATCCTGCTTGCCGTCGAGGGCATCACCAAGCATTTCGCCGGCGTCACCGCGCTGAGCGATGTCTCGCTCGACATCCGCCCCGGCGAAATCCTCGGCCTGCTGGGCGAAAACGGCGCCGGCAAGTCGACGCTCTTGAAAATCCTCTCGGGCGTCATGCCGCCGTCGGGCGGCCGCATCACTTTCGACGGTGCCGATTATCATCCATCCAGCCCGCAGGATGCCAAGCGGCTCGGCATCGTCACCATCTACCAGGAACTGAGCCTGATCCCGACGCTGACTGTGGCGGAGAATATCTTTATCGGCCGCGCGCCGCTCGGTCCGCTCGGGCTGGTGAGTTGGAGGCGCATGGAGCAAGAGTCGCGCTCGATCATCGCCCGCGTCGGCCTCTCCATCGATCCGATGACGCCGGTGTCGGCGCTGTCGGTGGCCGAACAGCAGCTGGTCGAGATCGCCCGCGCCCTGTCGCTGAAAAGCCGGCTGATCATCATGGACGAGCCGACCTCGGCGCTGACCGAGACCGAGGTGCAGCGGCTGCTGTCGATCATGGGTCGGCTGCGCAAGGACAAGGTCGCCATCATGTTCGTCACCCACCGGCTGGAGGAAGCGTCCGCCATATGCGATCGCATGACGGTGCTGCGCGACGGGCGGCTGGCCGGGCATCTTAACCGCGAGGGCGGACCGATCGCGCTGCCCAAAATCATCGAGAAGATGGTCGGCCGCGCGGCGTCCGAGCTCTACGCCCGGCCGGCGCAGCGCGCGGTGGCCGGCGATATCGTGCTGTCGGTGCGCGGCCTGCGCACCGTTCGCGACCCCGAGGCGCCCCACGCCATCGTGCTCGACGGCGTCGACATCGACCTCAAGGCCGGTGAAATCCTCGGCGTCGCCGGGCTTGTGGGGTCCGGCCGCACGGAACTGGCGCGCGCCATCTTCGGCGCCGACCGCATCGCGGCCGGCACCATCACGCTCGACGGGAAGCCGATCGCCCCGGCATCACCCGCGGACGCCATTGCGCTCGGCATCGGCCTGCTACCGGAGGACCGCAAGCACCAGGCGATCTTTGCCGCGCTGGGCATCCTGCCGAATTTCTCCATCGCTTCGCTGGGCAGCTTCAGCAACGGTTTCGGCTTCATGGCCGAGCGGCGCGAGCGCGATGCGCTGTCCGGGTTTCGCAAGATGCTGTCGATCCGCATGGCTTCGGCCGAGCAGGCGATCGAAGGCCTGTCGGGCGGCAACCAGCAGAAGGTGATCCTGGCGCGCTGGCTGGCGCGCGATCCGAAAGTGCTGATCGTCGACGAGCCGACTCGCGGCGTCGATGTCGGCGCCAAGACAGAGGTGCACCAGATCCTGGTGCAGCTTGCGGCGCGCGGCATTGCGGTGATGATGATTTCGTCCGAGCTGCCCGAGGTGCTTGCGGTGTCGGACCGCATCGTCACCATGCGCCGGGGACGCATCACCGGCCAGATGCCGGGCGTCGAGGCAAACGAGGAAAGACTGATGGAACTGATGGCACTCGACCGCAAGGAGATACTATGAGCGTGGCGGGGGAACAGGATCAGCGCGGCGGTGTCAACTTCGCGCGGCTTTTGATGAGCTTCGGGCCGCTGCTGTTCTTGGTGGCGCTGATCATCGTCTTCACGGTGCTGAAGCCGAGCTTCATGGACCCGATCAATTTGTTCAACATCACAAGGCAGATCTCGATCACCGGGCTGATTGCGCTCGGCATGACCTTCGTCATCCTCACCGCCGGCATCGACCTGTCGGTCGGTTCGCTGCTCGCCTTCTGCGGTATGGTCGCCGCCGTGGTCGCCAAGGGCGGCTCCGCCAACACGCTGTCGCTGTCGACGAGCGGCACGCAAGGGTTCGGCTGGTTCGCAGCACTCTTGGCCGCCGTCGTTGTGGGCGCTGCTGCCGGCGGGGTGCAAGGGCTTGTCATCACCCGGCTAAAAGTGCCGCCCTTCGTCGTCACGCTGGGCGGGCTGACGGTGTTTCGCGGGCTGACGCTGACCATCTCAAACGGCGGCCCGATCTCGGGCTTCGACGCCTCGATGCGCTGGTTCGGAACCGGGCTGATCGGCCCCGTGCCGGTGCCGGCGCTGATCTTCGCCGCGGCCGCCATCCTGTGCCACATCGTGCTGCGCTACACGCGCTACGGCCGAGCCGTCTATGCCGTCNCGTCGGCGGCAATGCCGAGGCGGCAAGGCTGTCGGGCCTGCGCGTCGACCGCATCCTGATCTCGGTCTATGTCATCGTCGGCTTTTTTGCCGGGCTTGCCGCCTTCGTGCTGTCGGCGCGGCTGAACTCCTCCGAAGCAGTCGCCGGTATTGGCTACGAGCTGACGGTCATCTCGGCCGTCGTCATCGGCGGCACCTCGCTGTTCGGCGGCATCGGCTCTGTCGGCGGCACGGTGGTGGGCGCCGCGCTCATCGGCGTGCTGCAAAACGGGCTGCAGTTCAACAACGTCTCGTCCTACACGCAAAGCATCGTCATCGGGCTCATCCTGATCCTGGCGGTGGCGTTCGACCGGTGGCTGAAATCGCGGGTGAGAAGGTGAGGAGCAAAGGGGGAGGAGCGGTTGGCGCCCAGGCACCCCCCTCTGTCCTGCCGGACATCTCCCCCGCAAGGGGGGAGATTGGCAGCTTCGTCCTCGCCGCTTTCTCTTCAACGTTGAAAATTGGCGAAAGCAGTCATGACGTCCAATCTCCCCCCTTGCGGGGGAGATGTCCGGTAGGACAGAGGGGGGTGCCTCGCACCTGCGCTTGCTAGGGACCCCCATTCTTGCAAAACAAGCATGCTTTGCTAGAAAGACCTGGGGCGGGTGGCATCGTGAGAGAACCTCATGTTTGCCGATATCATCAGACCGATCACCTTGAGTTTTTCGCTGCTGCGGCGGTTCTGGCCGCAACTCGTGGCACTCGTGCTGGCCGGCGTGCTGGTCGGCGATCTCCTCATGCAGCTCGCGGCGAAGGTGGCGCTGGCCAATCACTTCGCCGGGCTGGCGATGCTGACGCTGGTGGCGCTGGCGCAGCTGGTGGTGACGGTGGCGATGTTCCATGTGTTGCGCCCCGGCCTGCCGCATGTGCTGGCCGCGCAGCGCAGCGCGGACAAGGCCGCAACCACCGAGGCGCAAGCCGTCAAGGAGCCGGGTGCTGTGGACCGGCGCGGCTCGCGGCTGGTGCGGATGATCACCATCGCGCTGCTGCCGTTCTTCGCCTATTACGCGGCCTGGGGATTTCTGGGCGACATCGTTCGCCAATATTCGCGCGCCACGCTCGACCAGGCCGATTTCGGCCAGAGCGCCAATGTGCTCGACGTGCTCGATTCGCGCTGGCTGCTGGTCTCGGTGGCGGTGTCCTGGCTGATCCACCGGCTGGCCAAATTCATGCAGACGAAAACGAAAGCCGCCTCGTTCTGGCAGATCGTCGTGGTGATCTGCGAGACCAACTGGATCTTCGTTGGCCTCTATGTGATCAGCCGCTGGAAGGACTCGGCGCTGCAATGGCTGATGAGCCGCAATTTCTGGTCGGCCCTGCAGGCCTCAGTGGACGGGCTGGCGAACCCGGTGCCGATGGCCTCGGCCGCCCCCATGGTGCCGGTCGAGTCGATCGCGCCATCGACGGTTGCCGTCAACCTGTTCTTCTTCATGTTGCTGCCGCTGATCTGGCTGGTGATGGCGGCGCTGATCTATGGCTATGACGTGCGCGACGATGCCGCCCTGATGCGCGTGCACGGCCGGCTGGAGCGCGCCGGCCGGCGCTATGTCGGCCTGCCGAAATTCCTGCGTGATTTCGTCGAGCATTTCATCGCCGGTTACCGCTCGCGCTATCTGCCGATCGCCAACGGGGTTCGGCTGACAGTCAGCTCCAGTCTGGTGCTTTTGTGCACGCTGGTCGTCGGCTACCGCTTGCTCGACTGGGGCGCTGCCTGGCTATGGCTGGGCACGACGCGGCTGATCGGTCCGCACGAGCTCGACGTCTGGCAGATTTTTTCGCATGGCGTGACGCTGCTGTTCGGCAGCCCGTTCCAGGATTCCTCCACCGGCATCCTGATCGAGCCGCTGCGCATATGCTTTCTCGCCGCCGTGCTGGAGACAGCGTTTTCGATGGCGAAGCGGGCGGGGAAGTGAATTCTCTCCGTTTACGGGGAGAAGGACGCTCACTTCGGCGGCCTCTGAAAGCGCAGGAACCACGGCCGCTCGCTGCCCAATCCGACAGCCGGGCGGATGGTCTTGATGGCGTCCTCGGGCACGATGAAGGTTTCGCCCACGGTGATGATTTCGCCCTTCTTGGCGCCGGAGAAGATCGCCGAGGTGCAGTTCATCACGCCGTCCGGCAGGCCGACGCCGGAGATGAAGTCGGACAGCCAGCGGCGCCCGGCGGCGTCGGTCAGTATCACCTTGCAGCCCAGCCACTGTTTTTGCAGATCGGGGTCGCCAACCGTTACCGCAAAGGTGGCGATGACGGCGAAGGCGTGGTCGGGCAAGCGGCCGGCCTTGCCGCCGCGCAGATCGGCCAGCCGCCACTCGCTGCCGCCGAATGGCACGGACTGGCCGAACTCGACATCCCTGGCGATGAGGTCGTCGCCGTGCAGCCATTCACGGACGCTGTCATAGCTGGTCTCGGCCAGCGTCAGCGGCAGCAGGATAGCGAGCGCGGCAAGACCGCGCCGGCGCCATTTTTTCTCGGTCTCTCGGCCTTCGTCGGCGGCTGGTTCGAGATCGGTCGAAACTGCGGTCATGCCTTTGCCTTGGTCTTGCTCAGTGTTGAGAGTTTCGAGCGCAAACTGCGCTGCGGAATTGCTTTGGGTTCAAGCTGGGTTACTCTGAAACGATTGAGCTCCCTGCATCGGAGAACAAAATTTGCAGAGTCCCGAACCGTTTCAGATTTCCGCGACGGATTTCTGGCTCCTGAGCCACCGGACTGACTCTGCTCTGCCCGGGTACCTGGTGCTTGGTTCCAAGCTGCCGACCAACAACCTCTTGGAACTGCCGCAAGCGGCTCTGGCCGAATTGGGCCCATTGCTTGCGGAAGCTCAGAAGGCATTGACGTCGCGGCTGCGGCCTAACCGGCTCTACATCAGTCGCTACGGCCATTCTCCGGGTCATTCGTTCCATTTTCACCTGATACCTGTCTATGACTGGGTCGAACGGCTCTTCTGGTCCGACCATCGATATCGATCCTTGAACAGTTCACTGATGCGTCAAGCGAACCGGGCACCGATGGCGCGGAACTCACGCTGTTTATTTGGAGGGAATTTTGTGAGCGGGCCGATCCACCCCCTGTCGAAGGTCCTTCTGTTGCGGAAGTGATTGCATTGCTGCGCCAGGTCATGGGCAGTTAGGCTTGCGCGCCCCTTCCTACAGTCGCGCATCAAGATCGTATTGCGGCAAGACATCCGCTGGCTGGCCATCGGCGCCGGTCGGCACCGCGTCGAGGCTGATGCGGGCCTGGGCGTCGAGCGGGCCGAACCGGCGCGCGGCGACCAGCAGGCTGGCGCCGGGGATCTGGTCGGGCGGCATCTCGAAGATGAACAGGCCGCGTCTTTCCAACCCCGGATCAATGGAATGCGGCGGCATGTCCTGGCGGTAGCCCAGCCGTTCGCTCTGGTGGTAGCGCAGGCCGGTCGGGCCTTGCCAGGTGCCGTCGGCGACCGTGGTGGAGGTGCTGGTGGCGGTGAGACTGGTCGTCACCACCGCCCACAGGCCGCTGGTCGTCAAAAGCTTCTCCTGGCCGAACTGGTCGCTCTTCAGCGTGCGGGCAAAGACCACTCTGTCGAGGCGGACAGCGAAGCTGCGCGCCCGCACCGTGTCGTGGACGGCGCCGTCGACCGGGATCGGTGCGGTGAGCTCGGCATAATGCGGCTTCGACACCTGCATGCCGTAGCTCAGCGCCACGGTGGTGGCGAGGATCAGGAGATTGCCGATGGCCCGGATATTCATGAGCCGCCTTTCCGTGAGTCTGCCACGGGCAGGTCGACGACGGGCAAGGTGACGGTGCCGAGCCGAGTGGGATTGAACCAGCCGGGCGTCCCGTAAAGGTTGTCGCGCGGCTTGAAGAGCTCGGCGATGATGCCGAAGCTGAGATTTGCCGGCACGATGGCGTCGCCGGCAAGCGGCCAGACATAGGCCATGCGTTCGGTCATGCCGGGATGCAGTTCCGGCGTCAGAGTCGAATCACGGGTCAGCGCGATCATCGGCAGGCCGTCGAGCAGAGCGAGTCCGTCCGGCGTGAAGACATTGAAATAGGCCTTGTCGGATTGCGCCGTGCGATTGGTCAGGTCGACCTCCAGCACCAGCGCCTTCTGGCCTGGTTTCAGCGGCACGCCATAGACCTTGGCGCGGCTGACATATGCACGCACCGGCTTGAGATGCCAAAGCCCGGCATCGATGCCGGCATCGGGCGGCAATTGCGGCGGGGCGTGGGGGGGCAGGGCGCCGAACGCGCCCATCAGGCCGGCGACGAACAGGGCGGCGATGGTTCCCGCGCCGGCCGTTATCCAGGTTTGAAATTTTAAGCGGGCAGTCTTGAACATTCCAAACTATGCACGTCGACGATCAGCCACCCCTGCGCAGTCTAGAAAGAAAAAATTGCTGATGGAACCCGCAAATGGCTGGTCCAGCCTCACGCTGCTTCGCGCGCCCATAGAAGATGGCCATGGCGACGAAAATACCGCGCCACCAGCCGCTGTTGCTTGGCCCTGATCAGGTCGGGCAGGCGCCGCTCCTGGCGCCAGCGCGGTATGTTGCGCCAGCAGGCTATGAAGCGGACGGCGTCCTCGATGGCCTCCTCCGCCGAGAGGGCCGGGCCAATCGCGGCCAGGAACAGCGCCTCCGACGGTTTCAACGCGTCGATCACCGCCTTGCGCCTGACGTGATCCTGACGGGCGTGGGCGATGCCGTTGCGGCGGATGGCTTCGAAGGCTTCAAGCAGGGCCAGGCTGTCGCCGGCGTAACCGCAGGAACGGGCAAAATCGGCGGCAAGGGCGTCCATTATCGCTCCCGGGTTTGATGCAATGGGCGGGTTCGTGCTCCGACTCACATTTGCATATCCAGCGTGAAAGCATAACTCAAATTATCTTAGAAGAAAAACTTCTGGGAAAGTTTGAAAACTGCGACTCGACTCCGGGCGCAAAACACAGGAATATGCGAACAAATCAGGAACAAAGACGAGGCAGGGGCGATGGCATTGCCGGGCAGGGAACCAACAATGGCGCATGTCGCCTCGATCTCGGTCGAGTGCGCGGATTGCGGCCGCAACCGTTGGTGGCGGCCCGATCAGTTGAAGCGGTTCGGCGTGACGAGGAACACGCCGCTTGCCGCTCTGTCGGGCCGCATCGTCTGCTCGGCCTGCCGTGCCGACGGACTGCCGGGGGCGACCGTTACGATCCAGGCGGCCTTCATCGACGAGCGCCAGCGCGTGCGTAGCGAAGCGCAGATGCTGAGCGATCGCGAGGTGCCGCTGGAGGGAGCGCGGCGGGCTTGAGTCTTGTCGAAAGGGTGAACGGCCGGTTCGCGTAAGCGAATTGATCGTGCCAGTGGCACGATCAAAGGCCAGCGAACGCCGGGGCGCTGCGAAGCAGCGGGGACCCGGCAGGTGGATCCTGCGCTACCCGGCCCTTCGCAAGCTCAGGGCGTTCAAGGCTCGAAAAGCCAAGCAATTGGCTTTTCGTCCGCTGTGCGGACCGCCTTTCACCCCCGCAAGGGGAGAAGGCAAGAAGCGCTCCTCAATACCCCAGCAATTCCTTCAGCGAAATCACGCGCCAGACATGTTTGATGGCGTAGCGGTTGAAGGTCAGCGTCTTCGGCGGATTGTATTGCTCGACCACCAACTCGCCCGCCGTGCGTTTGACCAGCTTCTTGATGAAGGCCTTGCCGTTGCGCTCGTTTTCTTCGGGGAAGGTCTCGATCACCACGTGGTCGCCGGGCACCGCGTCGCGGCCGCCGCAATAGATCAGGTCGCCGGGCTCGTAACGCGGCACCATGGAATCCGAGAGCACGTGCAGGGCGAACACCTTCGGCAGGTTGCGCACGCCCGGCGGGCGCTGGACGTAGCCTGCCGGCTCGCCGTTGAAGGTGAAATCGCCATCGTCGCCGCCGACGGCCGCGCCTAGCACCTCGATATCCATCGAACCGGCGGGCAGCGGACCGGCATCGGTGACGATCTCCGCGTCGGCGACCGGTCCGGCATCGTCGAGAAACACGACCTGCCCTTGGCCCAGCGCCACCGGGTCGACGCGCAGGAAGGCGGCGGTCTTCAGGAGGTTCTCGGTCTTGGGCAGATTGCGGCCGGTTTCCCAGTTGCCGACGGCGGCGACATCGGTGTCGTTGTGCTCCGCAATGTGGCGCATGACCAGGCCGCGCTGCTTGCGCGCCTTGCGGATCGCCGCCCCGACCTTGATCGACAGTTCCGTTTTTGCCATGGCGCCCATGTGAGCGATGAAAGCGGCTCTCGTCTATGAAAGAATGGCTTGCATATATTTTCGAGTTATGCTTATATCCGGTCATGCAAAACCTGTCCAGCTTTGATGGCGCCGAGTCGCCGGCCTCACGCGAGGCGCATCCGGCGGTCATAACCGCCGCCCATTCCCTTCCGCCCCGGCCGTCCTCCTCCCCGGCCGGGGTGAAGCCCGAGGCTCAGTGCTTGACTGCACCAGCCTCGGGTCCGGTCCGCCTGTTTCCGGCGACCGGAACGGCCGGAGCCGCCGCTCCCAGCGGCTCCGGTCCCCAATTCGGCCGGCATGGCGCCGGCGCTGTTTTTTCGGCTGGCCGATCCTGCATCCGCACCGAGGACGGCACCGTCATCCTGTTGGACAGGCTAACGGGCAGGGCGGTTTCCGCCCTGGACAGAAACACGGCCGAGGCGCGGCTTTTGCACCTTGCCGGCGGGAAATCGGCCCAATCCGGCTGAGGCTGGCCGGCTGACAGCCGGCTCTTGAAAAACAACCTGACTGCGGCCCGGCCACCGGGTCGAACCTTGACGCTGCCCGACGGCGCGCGGCCGAACTTTGGATGGAGCTGGTATATGGCAAGCTATAGCGACGCGGAATTGCACGAGATCGGCCGCTGGCTGAAGGACGGGCTTTCAGCCTCCAGGATTGCAGTCGCGTTCACCGCGCTGCGTGGCAGTCCGGTGTCGCGCGACGCCATCATCGGCATCGTGCATCGTAACGCCATGCTGGGCGCGATCGGCTTTGCCAATGGCAAGGGGCCGCCGCCGCGAGCCAGACAGGCCGGGGGCAAGCGCGCTGGAAGCAAGCGGGCCGATGGCATGTCGGCGAATGCGACGCCTGCCGTCGGCAAGATGCATGGCGTGCTTGCCGCCAAGGATATCCATGCGCGTGAAGTGGCCCGGCCCAGGCGCGCCCATTCGTTCGTGCGCGAGGCGGGCGTGCTGATCGCCGACGGCGTAGCCTATCGCCTGGAGGTGCCGGCGCCGCCGCGCGCGGCCATCGGCCGGCAGCCGCATGGCGTGGCGATGCGCTTCATCGATTGCCTGTTTTCACGCTGCCGCGCGCCGCTGGATCTGACGGTGGAGGAGGATTCTGAAAACGATGCGCCCGGCAGCCGGCCGGGCGCCGACATGCTGTGCTGCGGCATGCGCACCACGCCGCTGAAAAGCTATTGCACCTACCATCAGGCGCGCTTCCAGCGCCGCGTATTTGTGGCGGGATGAGCACGCTCTCCCATTGCTGCGCCAGCCTCATCCGGCCGCTTCGCGGCCACCTTCTCCCCGTGGGGGAGAAGAGAGGGCACCCGACGGTGCAAGTCTCCTCTCCCCTCGGGGGTCCGAAGGACGGACGAGACACGTGGCTCGCCCCAAAATGGTCAGCCGAGCGAAGCGGAGGCTGGGTGAGGGGGCTGCCTCGCCGCACAAAGGTGGAGGATCTGAGATGAATCAAGCCCGGAGCAAAATCGCCAGAACCTTACTTCGGCATTTGCCGGCCCTGCTTGGGCGTGCGGCTCTGCATGCTCCTTGCGTCCATCGCCATCGCCGGGTTGCCTTCGGCGATCAATATGCCGGTCACCCGGGCAAAGCCGGTAAACACCTTCATGGCGTCGGCTTCGGAAATCTGCGCGGCGATCGCCGCGCTGCAGGCGTTAAGCGCGCTGCGGTAGACATGGCCGCGTCGCTCCAGCGGCCAGCGCTGCAGAAAATCGGCGGCTTCGCTGACGCTGTCGATCTCTTCGACCTCATCCTCCACCCGCACTTTGAGCGGCACTCCGGTTTTCATCGTACCCACCGCGTTCACCTTCGCTTTGCGCGCGGCTCTGTCTACCGCATCCTTAAACGCGCCCCGCTGGCGGGCGGTTGCATCAATTTTTCGGCTGGCTGGCGATCCTCATGGACTAGCCACCGCGTCCAGCCAGTCATGGGCGCGGCTTTTGGGCCTGGCCACCAGTATGTTCTGTTGCTTGGCCGCCCTGGTGAAGGCGTCGAATGCGATGCGCTGGCAGCAGGTGCCGTCGACGGCGAGCGTAACCAGCCGCGTCGCCTCGAGATAACCAGGTGCTGTCTTGTCGGGCCATTGGTGGCGCAGTGCCTCGGCTGCGCCGGCCACCGAACTGACCAGCATGGTTTTGTTGTCGCAAAAGCGCACGGTAACCGGCATGAAGGCTGTCATCGGCGAACCTCCCCTTGGCGTGGACGCGACATAACGTCGAAAGCTCGCGCCGGTTCCATCAGCCTGGATGCCGGGCGGCAAGGATGGTGGCGCAGCGGCGAAGAGGCGACGACCTCCGGTTCAACGAAGGCCAACCGAACGGCGGCCCTCTCCGCCCTGCCGACCATGTGGGGAGATGCCCAACAGCGCGAAGGATCGCCGCCTTGCCGTCCTCCATCATCCCAAGCCAACCAGGAGCCTTCCATGAGCAAAAAGACCAAATCCGCAAAACCGCAGGCGCCGAAATTGCCGAAGGGTGAGGCCGAGCAGGTGCGCATACGCCGCCAGATCGGCCATGATTTCGCGCTCAGGGATGACGCCTTCGGCCGCAAGCGGCTGGCGGCGGGAACGCTGGAGGCTGCTCGTGTCTACGAGGTGTCGAATGACGGCCACGCCGCCGCCGGCGGCATCGTGCGGGTGCGCGCCATCGATGCGCTTATCGGCATCACCTCGCTGTCGCGCCAGCAGCGCGAGGCAGGCCTGCGCTACCGCGAGGATTTCCGCTGCAGCCAGCAGGCTGATGTCAAGCCGATGCGCTGGACCGAGCGCGTCGACGGCGGCCGCGAGGGCGGCGGCATCGCCGACAGCGTTCTCGACGCCGGCAGGGCCTATGCCGCCGCCACAAGAGCGCTAGGCCATTGGGAGGTGGCCGCCGTGGTGCGACAAGTCTGCTGCGCTGACGGTTCCCTCAAGCGCCTGTCCGAGCAGACCGGCGAGGGCCGGAATGTGGTGACAAAGCTGCTGAAGGTGGGGCTGGATCTGCTGGCGGTGCATTACGGGATGATGATGAGGAGGTGAGGTGGTGAGGTGGTGAGATGGTGAGATGGTGCAACGGATGGCTCGCACGATGCGTAAAACATCGCTAGCCTAGGCGTTTGCATTCCCAGGAATAGAATCGTGAAAGCCGTTTTCGATGTGAAGCCGGGTTCTGGCTACGACGATGACATCACCCGCCGCTATCAATTCCCCGCTCGCAGCAATTATCTGGACGCTGCCCGGAACGCCATTGGCGACTGGGTGCTGTTTCGCGAACCGCAGCGCAATGGCGGCCGTCGTGCGTATATCGCCTATGCGCGTGTAACAGATGTCTTGCCGGATCCTGACCGATCCGACCGTTACTATGCCCATGTGACGGACTATCTCGAATTTCCTACACCGGTGCCTTTCGTTAAGGATGGCCGCTACGCGGAGGCGCTGTTGCGCGAGGTTCTCGACCCCAGCCACGTCGGCCAAGCCGTGCAGGGCAAGTCGATGCGCCCGATCCTGAGTGAGGATTTCGACAACATCGTGCTGGCTGGTTTGAATGAGACACTTGACCCTGCCAACGCCAGAAGGCTCAGCCCCGACATGCTGCCGCTGGATGTTCCATGGCCGATCCAGCCTGGTTTTGCCGGACAGCCCGGTTTTGCCGAGACGGTCGATCGTCGGGTCGAACAGATCTTGCTGAACCGCAAAATCCGCGACGCCACCTTCCGGTTGGAAGTCTGCCGTGCTTATGAGGATAAATGCGCAGTCACCGGCTTGCGCATTATCAATGGTGGCGGCAGGGCCGAGGTTCAGGCCGCTCATATCAAACCTGTCGCGGTCGGCGGGCCGGATGTTGTCCGGAACGGCATCGCGCTATCGGCCACCGTGCATTGGCTGTTCGATCGGCATCTGATTTCGATAGACGAAAACCATCGACTGCTGGTCGCGCACAACCGGGTGCCGAGCGAATTGAGAAATCTCTTCCGTCCGGAATCCCAGGGTTTGCATTGGCCCAAGGATGCGCGGTTGATGCCACATCCGGCGTTTCTGGCTCATCATCGCGAGCTGTTCGCGGGGGCGCATTGATTTGCCGCGCCGCGCCGCCCCTCATCCGCCTGCCGGCACCTTCTCCTCGTATAGACGGGGAGAAGGGAACCTCTAAAACAAGGCCCTCTCCAATGGCCCCGCCAGTGTCTCGGCAAAGCCCGTCGCCAGATGGTGCCTGTCACGAAACGCCAGCTTGCCTGATATGACGACGTGGCAGGTGGTCGGGCCGCAGAATTGGTTGGTGAGGTCGATGTAGCGGGTGTCGGGTACGCTGGTCACCACGGCGCGCTCGGCGGCGGCGGTGCTGTCGTTGGCGGCGTCCGCCCTTGGCGTATCGCAGTGCGGCGAGGGGGCTTCGCGCCACCACAGGGTGCGCGCCACGCAGGAGCCGGCGAAGCTGGCGTTAATCGGCGTGTCGCGGATAACAGCCGTCTCGACACCGGCCCGGCTGAAGGCCTGCAAGGTCGAGCGCAGGCCGGCCTGCCAGCGCGCTACTTCGGCGGTGCGTTCGGCGGCGGGCAGGTCGCGGGTCAGATTGCCGATGGAAAATTCGGAGATCACCACCAGGCGCGGCTTGCGGCGGATGATCTCTGATATGGCCTGCTCGCGCCAGGCGTCGCATTCGGTGTAGTCGCGCTTCAGCACCGTGTTGAAGGTGGAGAGCCGCGAGGCGCGGCACGATGATTTAAGATAGGTGATGACCTTTGTGTCGTTGCGCTTGGCCGCCTCGATCAGCGGCGTCGACCACTGGTCGGCGTGCGAATCGCCGAACAGCACGATGGTGCGGGTGGCATCGGCCGGGCCGAACATGCAGGGTTTCGGCGTCACCGTTTGGAAGTCGGCCAGGCAGTTCTTGTCGACGGCCCGCGCGATGGAAGGTCTTTCGACCGCCTGCTCGATGCCGCGCTGCTCGGGGCCGATATTGCGCGTGGCCAGATGCGCGTTGGCATAGGCGACCGCCACGCCGGTGCCGGTCAGCATCAGAGCGGGAACCAGCACAAGGCCGGGAAAAGCGCGAAGCGGTTTTGCGTCTGGAATGACCCTGGGAAAGGCGCGGGCGCCCACCGCCATCCAGGCGCCGCGCCGCGCCGGGTCTTCGATCAAATGATAGGTGAGCACCGACAGCGCGAGCGCCAGCACGCCACAGCCAAGGCGCTGCGGCACGGAAAGGTCCGGCGCCAGCATCCCGGCATAGACGATGACCGGCCAATGCCAGAGATAGAGCGAATAGGAGAGCGTGCCGATCCATTGCAAGGGCGGCAGGGACAAAGCGGTAGCCGGGCCAAGGGCTTGCCAGCCGGTCCGTTTATTGGTCTGCGACCCGCCGACGCCGCTCAGCAGCACCAGCACGGTGCCCGCCACCGGCAGCAACGCGTACCAGCCGGGGAAGGGCAGGTCCTCGCTCAACAGGAGATAGGCCGTCGCGATCAGCGCCAGTCCGAGCCAGCCAAGTGCGGCCCGCAGCCAGATGCGGTGCTGCTGCAAAGCCATGGGGACCAGCGTCGCCAGGCCGCCGGCAGCGAACTCCCAGGCGCGCAGCGGCGAGAAATAGAAGGCCCAGGCCGGCGCCGCGCTGGTCAGCCACTGGCAGGCGGCGAAGGAGGCAAGGCCGGCAACGCCTATCACGGCTGCGGCCGTTCGCCGGCCCGGCCGCAGCCAGGCAGCCAGCAGAAGCAGCGCCGGCCAGGCCAGATAGAACTGCTCCTCCACCGACAACGACCAGAAGTGGATGAAGGGATTGCTGGTGGCGTCGGCGGCGAAATAGTCGAACGACCAGCGCAGCAGCCACAGATTGATGGCATAGGCGGAGGCGAACATGGCGCCGCGCGAATAGAGCGCCTGCTCCTGCGGCGCCAGGATGAAGTAGCCGGCGGCCAGCGTAACCAGGATGACGAACAAAGCTGCCGGCAGAAGCCGCCGCGCGCGCCTGGCATAGAAGCGCCAAAGGTCGAGCCGGCCGGTCTCGCCGATCTCCTGCATGAGGTGGGTTGTTATCAGCCAGCCCGAGATGACGAAGAAGATGTCGACGCCGGCAAAGCCGCCGGGGAGCGCGGTGAGGCCGAAATGGTAGGCGACGACACCGCCGACAGCGAGCGCGCGCAATCCTTGTATGTCCGACCGGAACGATGCTGCCACGACGGCTCCTTCGTGCAAGGCCCAGCCCCTGCGCAACGTCGGCCGGGCAGGCTGATATCGCAATGCAACAAATTTATCGCAGTGCAACATAAAACAATTTTGTCGCAGTGCAACATAGCAGGAATGGAAATGGGCCGGCGCGCCGGCCGGGCTTGATCGTTGCGTGGCGGGCTTGGCCGCGCGCCCTGCGGCAGACGCAAAACAGCCCCGCGAAGGGGCTGTTTCTCATCGGTTCGCTGGATTGCTACTTGCTGCCGCCGTTCGCTTTCACGCTGCTGCAGAATTCCGGATGGCTGTTGGCCGCAGTGGCGTCCTTCGCCTCGTCCTCGCAGGCCTTCATCATCGCGGTCTGGTCGTCCGGCGTAAGGGCCTTCCAGGCTTTCACGAAGTCGTCGTTGCTGACCATCGTCTTCATGCCGCTATCGGTGTAGAAGGGCTGCATCTTGGCCGGATCGTCGAGAGCCGACGTGCCGGTGTCGCCTGCCGCAAGCGCGGAGCCGGCAACCATCGAGAGCGTCATCGCGCCGAAACAGATCATCTTGATGTTCATGGTGTACTCCTCCTGTTGCTTGGGATCGTCGAAGCAACGATCAGTTGGAAAACGACAGGTTTGGGTGAAAGTTCCGGCATTTTTTGCGCAAAAATCCCGAAACGAAGAAAAATATAGTCGAAAAACTTGAAACTTTCCCCGATTTTTCCCGTAGAAAGCGAGTTTAGCGGGTCTCGCGTGCAAGACTGACCACCAGCCGATCGACGCTGGGGTCGTCGAGACTGACGATATGGGCCATCAGCATCGCTCGCCTCATGCTGATCCTGGTGACGTCCTGCCGCATGATGACCGACACAAAGGCCGGCCCCGATCCGGTGAGGACGATCGCCCTGCCGACCAGAACTGGTTCGGAGATGGGCGCCCACTGTACGGTCATGATCGAGGGCTCGCTTGTCTGGCGGCGGTTGATGCCTGTGAAATAGATCCAGTTCAGGCGCGAGATCGCCACGCCGTAATGGTTGCCGGGCATTCTCGAACCACCCTGGCCATCGCCCGGAGCCCAGCGCGTTACCCGCCTGAAGGTGACGAGATCGGCCTCACGCCGCACGAAGGTGACCGAGCGCATCAAAAAATCGGGCCGGCCGGGGATCGAAAAATAGGTGAAATAGGTGCCTCCGGCGATGGCGGGCGACGGCGGCCGCACCATGTTCTCGTACAGTGCCTCGCGCAACGTTGCATTGCTGTCGCCCTTGGCTGCCGCGGCGGCCGGCTCACGATACAACTCATCCTCGTCGATCTTGAAATAGTCGCAGATCAGCCTGGCGGTGGCTTTGTTGGGAACCGCCTTGCCTTGCAGATAGCGCTCGAACTGGGTGCGGTTGATGCCAAGCTCACGGCACACCGCGCTGACGGAAGCGTGGCGTTGGACCAGCCGCCTGAGATTGGCGGCGAGATTCTCGCGGATTGGCACGACATCTCCCCGACAGACGTACGGACCAGTATTCAAGCGATAGCTTATATACACTTGCATGACGTAGCGAGGGTGCGAAGATGGACCTTTGTCCAATAGGGCGAGGATCCCGTGGCGCGTAGACTGTACGATTTTGACAGTCCGGCTATGCAAGCCCCGCAAATGGGCGTATTTCGGTGGCAAGAGCGACCTCAGATCGGCCTCTCGACATCCTGCAATGGAGGGCGGTTTGGATCATACCGGCCTGGTCGAGCTTCTGGACTACACACAAGCGCAATTGACGAAGATCCGCCAGGCGGTCGCGGCAAGCGAGCACGCCGGTGCCATGTTCACCATCGACTGCCTTGTCGGAGCGGCGGCCGAGCAGACGAAGTGCAAGCTTGCAAGTCTGGAGCATGCCGGCTTGCCGGTCGGCAGGGATGGGCCGATTGGCCGAGGCGCATTTGAAGGCGGTGCGGCGCCGCCCGGCAAAGCGACATCGGGCAAGCCGGATGCCGGCGGCGACCGCTCCTGATCAGGGCGCGCCGATCTCGCCGATCAGCCTTGCATATTCGGCCTCGGCTTCGCCGTAACTGCCATTGGCAAGTTCCAGCAGCCCGGCGCGGTCACGAATGACGATCTCGCCCCGACGCGAGCGGATCAGCGCGCGGCCTTCGAGCAATTGAAGGGCAACGGTGACGCCTGGCCGCCTGACACCAAGCATGATGGCCAGGAATTCGTGCGTGATGGCGAGATGTTCGCCCGGCACGCGGTCGTCGCACATGAGCAGCCATCGCGCCAGCCGCTCCTCGAGCTTCAGCCGCGCGTTGACGAGCGCGGTGCAGCCGGCCTGGGTTTGTAGCGCGTTGATGAAGCGCAGCAGGAACATGCGCATGGTCGCACTTGCCGCCAATGCTGCCTTGAATGCGCCGGCTTCGATGCGGATCGCCTCGCCTTCGAGTTGTACATAACAGGCATGCGGCGCACGGTCGTCGCCCATCACCAGGGAGTATCCCGTCATGCCTTCGAAGCCGATGAAGCCCACTTCGGCCTCTTGGCCGCTCGCCGTGCTGGCGACCACCGAACCGATGCCCTGTTCGATGAAGTAGACGGCCTCGATCGGAATATTCGGGGTCACAAGCATCATGCGTAGCGGCAAGTCGCAGCGCTGCATGTGCGGCTCGAGCAACGCCAGATCATCCGCAGGCATGCGTCGCAGCAGTTGGTTTCGGTATTGATGATTTTTGTTGGGATCAGACATGGCGTGGCCCAATGCAGGGCAAGAGCCATCCAATCTCCCAGCCGTCCGTGCCCGTAAAAACGTGCGGACGATCGCCTATGTATAGGGGCGCAGAACGAATAAAGCTATGAATGCGATGTGAAATTCGAAGCACGGCGCCCCCCAACGCCCGTTCGCATATGAAAAGATCGGCCTGAATGTTAGTGTCGGAAACGTACCAAGCGCCACTTGGTACAAAACCGACATATATCTTGAGAGCGTCGGATCACGGTGAGGGCCAATAAAATCCGCCGGCTAATGACAAAGCGCCATGTCGCGCTGGGCCTGAGAACCGTTCGGCAGACCGGCGGGAGAATTGTACGATACTTACTGTGATGAGGCCGATGTTGACTCTTGCTCAGTCCGATTTCATTTTTTGACCGACAGCGTCAAGGAAGTGGTCGCTGCTCCGAAAGGGGCTTCTTATGCCGAGCCTTCATAAGCGCAATCCCGGTTTCCATCCTTCCGATCTGCAGCTGTGCCAGCGCGTCTTCGATCGGGTCTGCCTGGAGCGCAAACTTGACCGCGTGTCGGGGGAGTCGGACGTACAGCGGCTGGCAGCCACAGTGTTTTCGCTGTTTCAGAATGGCTGCCGCAATGAAGGCGAGTTGCTCGAAAGTTTCAGGCGGACCCGCCAATGACCAAGGCCAGGATCACGTCCGCGACACCGGCAGCCAAAAACGAACCTTACGACGCTGCGATCTTCGCCCGGAAATACGGCATGTCGCGGAAGGCCGCGGAGGTCGTGCTGTCCGCGAACGGACCGTCCAGAACGGCTTGTGACGCTGCCGCGCGCTCTTTTATGGAAGCGGTTGCCCGCAGAGCGAAGAGCAGCCATGAACACTGAAGTTGCGAGCGACTGTCGTTTCGCCGCCGACCCGCAGGCGCGTCCAATGCTGCCTTTATTGGACGCCGCGAGGCGTCAGCCTGTCGGCCCTGTCGGACCTGTCACTCCTGAAGCGGCTTGCTGCGCCGTCACGGCAGAGAGTTTCTGCCGTTTGAGCAGCATCGGTTTTTCATAGATCTTCTTCATGTTCATGGCTTTCCTCCACAAAATTCGATTGCGGGAGCGTCGTCGCCGGCCGCGCTCTTGTCAAGCCGACCTTGTCGAGGGTCGGCCGACCGGGACAAAAATCCACGCTTCAATTCCTGTCGGCCGGCTTGGAACGCATGCGCGAAACCGTCTCGCGCTCGGCGCGCTTGGAGCGCAGCGGCGGCAGGCCGCGGTCGATCAGGTCCATGTCCTCCAGCACCATATCGCCCATGCGCTTGAAGGCGATGTCGAGCGCGCCGGCACGGTGAGCCGAGCGCAGGAAGCCGGGCAGGGTGCGCACCGGATGGTCCCGCGCCAGCGGTTCTTCGGGGAAAACGTCGCTGGCGGCGACGATGTGGCCGCTCTTCACCGCCGCCATCAGCGCCGGGAAGTCGACCACGCCGGCGCGGCTGAGCAGGATGAAGGCGGCGCCCTTGCGCATGCCGGCAAAGGCGTCGGCACCGAGAAAACCCTGGTTCTCGCTGGTCACCGACGCAACGACGAAGATGAAGTCGCTGGTCGACAGCACCTCGTCGAGAGAGGCCGGCTCGACGCCATTGTCGATGAGGATGGATGGCGGCAGCCAGGGATCGAAGACTTTGGTGCGGGTGCGGAAGCCCGACAGCAGCCGGTTGAGCGCCCGGCCGAGATCGCCGAAACCGATGATGCCGACATCGGCGCCGGACAGGAGCCGCGCCGTCTGGTTGCCGTCGCCGCCCCACAGTTCCTGTCCCTGGCGGAAGGCGAGGTCGGCATCGACGATGCCGCGGGCAAGGTTGAGCGCCATGGCAAGGCCAAGCTCCGCGACCGGCTCGGCGAACACCAGGCCGGTGGTGACGACATGGATGCCGCGCGCGAACAAGGTCTCGTAGGGCATGTTGTTGATGAGGTTGGTCTCGACATTGAAGACGCAGCGCAGCGCCTTCATCCGGTCGAGCGTTTCGGGCGATATGGGCGGCTGGCCGATGATGTAGCGCACCTCGGCCAGCACGTCGGCCGGCAGTTTCGCGACGCCGTCAGCGGTCGTCTCGACAATGCGATAGCGCGCCTTGAGCCGCCCCAGCTGCCGGGCTGTGAAGATCAGGTCGAGCGTGCGTGGTTCCGGCGCACTGATAACCAGCGGCAAGGCGCTGTTGGACATGACTATTCCCTCTGTTCCCGATGGCCAAAATACCCTGGATGAAACGATTTACAACATCGCGCCGGGAGGCGAGACGGGGCGCTGTTGCAAGCGCGTTCAGCACAGCCCTTGGGCGGGACCAAGCGGGGCCAGACGGAACACTAGCCGTCTCTAAAAGTTGATGCTTGCGGCATGTGGTGCCTCCATCGCCTGCCGAAGATCGGGGCCTCAGATCGGCCCGCGCCTTTCTGCCGAGAGAGCGCGGGCTTACGCCATGCTGGGCGCCCGCCGCTGTCCCAGATGCCGGACCTTGCGGCCGATGATCATCAGCTGGCGCGCGGTGTTGTTGCGCAGGCGCCTTGCGCGCCATTCCAGTCCGGGGTCGGCGGTAATCGACTTGGCATAGTAACTCACCCGCATGCCATCCTCATCGGCAGCCACCTTGACCGGATCGTCATAGAAGGCGTTGATCTTGTCGGCCGCCATGCCTGGTGTTTCGAGCCAGCGTGGAATGTGAACCGAATGGAGCTGGTCGACATCGGTCATCACGCGCCCGATGCCGACGCCCGGCGTTGGACACGTCGTGCAGAAAGCATCGCCGATGAAGATGACCCCTTCGCGGCGATGGCCTTGCGTGGTGCTCAGACTGATCTGCCTGACCTCGACAGGACTAGCGACTTCGAAGTTGCCGCATCGCGCTGCTATTTCGGGCATCAGTTCGCAGAGCATCTTTTGCGGCTCCTGGCGGAACGCCCGCGTCCACGCTTCGGCCACATTGCGATAGAGGAACATGTTCGCCCGCATCTTGTCGCCGAGGGGAAAGATGCTGATGTAGGCGATACGGTCGGCAGCCCGCCTGCTGTAGCAGGTGACGGACTGATGACCGAAATCGCGCGGCGAGATGGCGAGGTCGAATCCCATCGACAATGAATGCGCCTTCGATTGCTCGATACGCTGCACCCCGACGGCGCGCCGCACCGCCTCGCCGTGACCGGTTGCCACCACCAGCAGGCGGGCATCGATGATGGTGCCGTCGGCCAGCACAAGCCGCTGCCGGTTCGGTCCAGTCGAGACCTCGGTTACCTTGCCGACCGTCAGCGGCACTTGCGCAGGCAAGGCGTCGCGCAGGCCATTGATCAGCGCGCCATAGGAGAATGTGAATTCAGCCTTCTTCTCATGCGCGAAGAACTGGCCGAGGCGAAAGACATGCGTGTCGGTCGTCGAGGTGACGAGACGCTTGAGTGTCGCATCGAGGCCGAGCTTTTCGAACAGCAGCATCTGATCCAGGCCGATCTTCTCGGCCCGGAACTCCTCGTGGTGGACGCGGTGCGGATCGATCAGCGTCACCTTGCGCCCGGCTTTTCCCAACAGCATGGCTAAGGTGGTCCCAGCCATTCCGGCACCGACGATCGCCACATCGACTTCGGCCGGGCCGGCCTCTGAGATACTCATTCTGCTGCCCTTTCTGGTGGCAACTGCACGTTTCACAATCTCCGGTAGAAAATATCTTCCGGACCTGAATCAACCGCAAGCAACCGGAGCGCGTGCCTGGTAGTAACCAATGTTTAGGTTAATCGCGGGCCCGCTGCTTCCAGCGCGGTGCGATCGCCGAGCCATCGATGAACTCAAAGCCGCCAGCCTCGTTGAGCGTGTGAAGTTTACGCCCACTCCATAGCGCACCTGGATGCAAGATGTTTTCAACGACCTGCTCCATGCCGATCAAATCAAGGTGAGAAATGCGTGCGATGCCAAGCGCCGCGCCATAGCTCCTGCGGCAGTCCTGGACCGGGCGCAGCAGGTCGTTGCCGCGCCTGACCATGCGGCCGGCCGGCCGCGCCGAGGCGATGTCGATCAGCACGGGATTTTTGGGATGCGGCGTCCAGGGGCCGCGAAAATCCGGCGCCGACCACAGATGCAGCGTGTCGGAGAAGGCGCCGCCGCCGTCGCGGACGGTGGCGAACAGCCACCAGGCGCCGCCATGCTCGACAAGCGTGGCGTCGCTGGCGACGACACCGGACAGAAGCGTCGCCTCCTTGACCCATCCGCCGGGAAAGGCGGTGGCCCGGTAGAGATCGACGGTGCCGTTGGCGCAGCTTTCCGGCACCATCCAGACCTCGCCGTCGCGCTCGAAGACGAAGGGGTAGGAGAGATGGTAGGGCAGATCCAGCACCGGTTCAGGTCGTCCGAGCGGGCCTGCCGGGCCGAAGGGCACGGCGGAGATGATGGCCTTGCCGAGCCGGTGAATATAGTCCTCGACGAACAGGGTCAGCTGGCCCTGGTAGAGGATGGGAAACGGATCGGCGTAGAAGCGGCTGCCATCGTCCGGCAGCTCTTGCCATCCCGACGCCGGATGCGCACGCAGGTCGAAAAGATCGCGGCCCCCGGTTTGCCGCCAGCCGACCTTCCAATGCGGCGCGTTGTAGCAAAGGTGATAGATCTTCTGGACGATCCGCCGCGCCAGCGCCTTGCCGGCTCTGACCCCAAGCTTGCCGGCCGAGGGCATTGGCGGCGGGCTGCCTGCCTGCGCCGGCTCTGGCAGATCGGGCACCGACTTTGCCGCGCCTGACATGGCGGCTACGATCAGGCTTGCTGTGCGCGCCAGCATATCCTGGAAGGACGCCAGCGCGATGCCGCCATATTCGGTGCCCAGACGCCCGGCGGCGATCGCAACGCCGTTCTCCTCGATGCGGGCAAGCGGTGTGCGACCTGCGAGGATCAGGGCCAGCAAGGCCGCTTCGCCGCTGGCTCCGTCATAGGTGACGCGCCACACCCGTGTGCTTTCCAGCCTGACATCGCCGCAGAGGTCGACGACCAGGTCGGGCGAAGCGGGGGACTGCGGCCGGTAAGGAGCGAGCGTTGACAGCGGCACACGCTTGGCTAGTCCGTCATGGGCCAGTCCATTATGGGCCAGTCCGTGTATCGCCGTTTCGAGTTGAAACAGGGCCGCGGCGCTGCGCGGAATGCCGCCGCCCGCCGGCCTGACATCGACGGACAGTTCGACGTCGCCGAGCGCGGCAAGGCGCTCCAGCAGCGTGAGATGAAAGGCGCGGACGCAGTCGCCGTCCAGGCGTAGACTTATCTGCATGGTGGAGGTCCGAAAAGGCGGTGCCCGGCCTTGCCGGCCAGGCCGGTCCGGTCAAATTGTAACCCCATCTGCATCCGTCTCCGCTCGCTGCGTAGCCAACACCTCGATATGTATATTTTTAAGCAAACCGCGTGCCAAAATTCACGTCACCTCTCAACATAATTAACAATGTTTTAACAGTTGGAGGAATAGCTAGGTTATCGCCGCAAACTGATCTTGCCGGCATATGGAGTATTGTCGGAGGCAGCCATGCAATCATCCCTGCCCATGGTTCCTCAGCAACACTCTCCGGATGCGGCACGCGCGGGATCATACGCAGCTTCGACTGTCGAACTGGGCGACCTGAAGCGCATCCTGGTGCGCCGCCGGTTCTGGATCTTCGGCACTGTCGCGCTGCTGACGCTGGTCGCCCTTCTCTACGGTCTTTTTACGCCCGCGCTCTACAGCTCGGCGGCGGAAATCCTCATCGATCCGCAGGACCTGCAGGTGGTCACCAACGACGTCAATCCCAGCCGTATCTCACCCGATGGCGGCATCACGCAGGTCGAGAGCCAGGTCAGCGTGGTCCAGTCGACAGGCGTGCTGATGCGGGCGATCGCGGCGACAAACCTGACGCAGGATCCGGAATTCAACGGGCAGGGCTTGCTGTCGCGCCTGCTCGGTTCGGCATCGGCCGAAGGCGACAGGTCGGTGCAGACACTCGACGCGCTGCGCCGGCGCCTGGCGGTGAAGCGGGCCGACAAGGTCCTGGTCCTCGACGTCATCGTCACCGCCAAGAGCGCCGACAAGGCCGCCCTCCTGGCCAACGCCATCGCGCAGGCCTACCTGGTCGACCAGGCGAGCGCGCGCGCGAAAATGGCCAGGGACGCTTCCGAGTCGATCACCGCCCGGCTGGACGAGCAGCGCAAGCGTGTCCAGCAGGCCGAGAATGCCGTCGAGGCCTACAAGTCCGCCAACAACATGGTGATGGCGGCAGGCAATCTGGTCAGCGACCAGGAACTGACCGAGATCAACACGCAGCTTGCGGCGGCGCAGAGCCGCACCGCGGCGCTAAAGGCGCAGGTCGACCAGATGCGCCGCCAGAGCGGCACGGCGGACGCGACCTCGGAAGCGATGCGCTCGGCGGTGATCTCGAGCCTGCGGGCGCAAGAGGCGACGCTGGTCGACCAGGTCTCGCAACTCGGCACGGAGCTGGGGCCTCGTCATCCTTCGCTGATCGCAGCCCAGCAGCAGTTGCGCGACACGCGCCAGCTGATCGCGCGTGAGCTCGGCCGCATCGCCACCGCCACCGAGACGGACTACGAACGGGCGCTGGCCAACCAGCAGGCGCTGGAAGCCAAGGTCGCCGGCATGAAGAGCAAGTCGCTCGACACCGACCAGGCCTCGGTGCGGCTGCGCGAATTGCAGCGCGATCTTGAGGCGTTGCGTTCCGTCTACTCGAACTATCTTCAGCGCGCCCAGGAGACGCGCGAGCAGATCAATGTCGACAGCACCAATGCGCGCATCATCTCCAACGCCATGCCCGCCTTGAAGAAGAGCTGGCCGCCTTTGCCGCTGCTGTTGCTGGGCGCGATATTCGGCGGCCTTGGGCTCGGCACCGGTCTGGCGTTGATCGCCGAATATTCCTCGCCGACGGTGCTTTCCAGCGCGCAGATGCAGTCGGCCATCGACGCGCCGGTGCTGGGCGTGGTGCCGGCAAAGTCGGGCACTGGCCGGCGCTGGTGGCCTTTCGGCGGGGCGCGCGCCGTCGCCTCCAGCCAGAAGACCGACGCCGTCGTCGGCCTTGCACTGAGGCGCATGTTCAGTTCGGGCCAGCGTCCGGCGGACTGGCCGCTGGTGCCTTCCATCCTGGTGACATCGTCGCCGGGCGAGGGCGCGCAGCGCAGCCGGGTGGCGCGGCTGCTGGCCGATGCCGCGGCATCCAGGGGCAGCCGTGTGCTGTTCATCGATGCCAATGCCGGCGGCGACCAGAAGGATCCGCAGCCGGGAGTCCTCGATGTGCTGCGCGGCGAGTACGCCTTCGAGGCCGTCAGCCATTACGCAGCCGGCAGCAACGTTGCCGTGCTGGGCAGGGGCCGCTCAAAGGCGGTCTTCCAGGAAGCGCATGGCATCTATTTTGCGCAGCAGATGCTGGCGCGGGCCAGCCGGAGCTTCGAACTCGTCGTCATCGACGGCGGCGCGCTGGCCGACAATCTCAATGCCTCGCCGCTGGTCGCCATGGCCGACGAGATCGTGCTCGTCGCCACGCTGAACGCCACCCCGATGCGCGACGTCACGACGACCGCGCAGGCGGTTTCCGTCATGGGGCGGTTGCCAACGGCCGCCTTGCTGGTCGACGAGGCCGCCTGATATGGCTGCCAGTTGGAGCGCAAGCGCTTCGAACCATGGTGTTGCCGCACCCCGCGCCGGCACGTCGCTCGATGCGCTGACGCGCTTCGGACTGATCGCGGCGGTAGCGGTGCTGTTCAGCATCTCGGGCGGCATGCTGTGGCTGGTCGGCTACAATTATGATGGCCTGTTCGGCAACCCGGCGACCAAGATCCACCCGTCCACCTATCTCATCGTCCTCCTGTTTGCCTGGCGTTCCTGCGCATCAGGCAATCCGGTGGGCCATATCGTCCATCTCGCCGACAGGCGGCCGGCCAGCGCGCTGATGGCCGCCATATCGATCGTGCTTCTGTTCGTCGTCATCGCAAGGCAGCGGCCCGGCATGGCCGGCATGATCGATACGTTCGTGGCCGCGGCACTTCTGGTCCTGATGCTCAGCGAGGACGACGAACGGACCTTCGCCGGGCTGCAGACCGTCGTTCACGTGGTCATGACGGCGAATGCGCTGCTTGCCCTTTTCGAGTTCGCCACCAAGACGCTTATCTTCCCCTATCGCCTGGACGGCGTGGCGTTTACCACCGATCTGCGCTCGAGCGCGCTGCAGGGGCATCCGCTTGCCAATGCCATGGTGACGTCGATCTATGTGCTTGCGCTGCTCTCCGGTGCCAGATCCCTGTCGATGCCTGTGCGGATAGGGTTGATCGGCCTGCAATGCGCGGCACTCGTCGCCTTCGGCGGCCGCACGGCGATGGTGACGACGGTGGTGCTCGGCGGCTGCTACCTGCTTTTTCAGGGCACCACCAAATTGCGCCAGGGCCGCGTCAATCTCTTGGGTGCGGCACTCGGCTTCATGCTTGCCGCACTGCTGCCGGTCGTCATCATAGTGGCGGCATATCTGGGCTTTTTCGACGCGTTGCTGGAGCGCTTCGTGTCGGACAGCGGAAGCGCCAATGCCCGCGTCGAGATGTTCGAGCTTTTCAAGCACCTGGAATTGCGCGATCTGATCGTGGGGCCGGATGTCGAGCTGATCGACAGCCTGCGCCGCATCAACGGTCTCGAACAGGGCATCGAGAACCCGATCATCCGCACGGTCCTCTATCAGGGCGCCTTCTTCACCCTTTTGCTGACGTTCGGCTTCGTGCTGTTCCTGTTCGAGGTGGCGCGCCGCTGCCATGCCGGCATCTGGCTGCCGATGCTGGGCTGGGTCATCCTGATCAACACTTCGGAAAGCGTCGCGTCGAAGACGACGCTGCTGACCAAGTTCGTGGTGCTGGCATTGGTGCTTTACCGGCCGGCGCGGGCAGCTTTCAAACCGGTCAGTCCACCGGCATGGTCAGACCAAGCGCCGCGATGATATCAGGGTCCACCGCCCGGGTGGTATCGTCCATCATGCCCATGCCGTCGAAGAGATCCCACAGTGCCCAGGCGAAGCCGAGTTCCTCGGCGCTCCGCCTGACATCGGCGATGTAGCGCCCGCGATCCGGGTTGGGCGCGGCGACATAGCGGGCGTCGGTGCGCAGCGCGCCGAACTCGCCCATGATGATGCGTTCCGGCGCAAGGCCGTGGCCGTCGGCCCAGTCGCGAACCTGGCGAAGATATTTGTCGACAAACCGGCGGTCGGGCCGGGCGTCGAAATAGACTTTCAGCACACGCTCGGTCTCGGCATAGGCTGCCTGCTTGGCGTCTTCAGGGGTTTCGGTGTCCTGCGCCATGCGCGCCCTGACCGATGCCAGCGTCTGCTCCAGCGAGCCGGCGGATGCCGGCCACGGCACATTGTTGAGCGACCGGTAGACGGGCTCGCGCATCCAGGGTGCCCCCTGATGGCTGAACAGATAGGGCTCATAGAAGTGGAAGGTGAACAGGATCGGCTCGAACGGGGACAGCGGTGCCGGATCGAGCGCGTTCAGTCCGCTCACCATCGAGCCGCAGCCGCCGGTGACGACCAGCGGCAGGGTCGCGGCCGAGGCTCTTGCCGCCGTCAGAAGTGAAAGCTGGATCTGCGACCAGACGTTCGACGCGCAGGCCTGCGCCGGCTCGTTGACCGGCTCGAGCGCCACCCTGCCGGGCTGGAACCGCGCCAGCCTGCCGGCAAGCTCGCCGACCAGCCCGCGGTAGAGATCGAAGGCGGGCGCCGCGGTGCTGGAGACCATGCGGTCGGGGTTCCAATAATGGGTGGCGGCATTGGCCTGGATGTTGACGATGATGCCGAGACCGGCGTGGAGGGTGGCCGTGACAGCCGCGTCCAGCATGTCCAGCAACCGGCCGCGCGTGGTGGCGTCGGCGGCCAGGAAAGGGCCGGGATCAACAGGCAGACGGATGAAATCGAGCCCGGTCCTGCGCAGCCGACGCAGGTCGTCCGGGGTCGGCACCGGCCGTTGCGACTGGAAGGGCGGCCAGTCATAGTCGGTGCGCGGAGCGGGAAATTCGCGCGTCAGCGAGAACCAGGGCCAGGCGTTGACGCCGCGCCGAAATCGCGGCCCGGCGGCTGCGCGAGCGATTGGTGCGATCGGGAGCGAGCCGAGAGCCGCCGCGGTGGACAGCGCCGTCCGCAGCACCCGCCGGCGCGACCAGCCTGTCATACGGTTCCTGGCGATGCGTGATCCATCGCGGTGGTCTTGGCGGCGGTCATGCCGAGCAAATGATAGGCCTCATTTTCATAGGCAAGCAGGACATCGTCCCAGCGAAAGGCTTCGCGGGCGCGCGCCCTGGCGGCAACGCCGCAGGCCTTGACCAGGGCATCATCGTCCAGCGCCTGCTGCATCCGCTTGGCGCAACTGTCCTTGTCGGTGAAGTAGATCGCCGCAGCCCCGGCGGTCCATCTGTTGTAGGGATTGTCGTGGGCGATCACCATGTTGCCGGCCGCCAGCGCCTCGACCAGCGAGGGGTTGGTGCCGCCGACCGTGTGGCCATGCAGATAGGCGCGGGCGTGGTATCTGAGCGCCTTGACCGTCGCCTGGTCGTAGATGGCGCCCGGCAGGACCACCGAGCCATTCGCCGCCTTGCGGATGGCGGCATGATAGGGGATGTCGTCGGACAGCGTTCCCAGCACCACCAGCTTCATGTCGCGCTTGGCGGAGCAAAAAGCTTCGACGATCGGCAGGATGTTGTTGTCGGGTTCGATGCGGGCGATCGAGACCAGATAGCGCCCGGGCTCGAGGCCGAGCGCCCGGACCGGCGCCTCGGGCGCTGATGTCACCGGATCGGCGCCATAGGCGATGGTGGCGATGGCGCTGCGCGGCCGGCGTGTCGCCAGGTGATCTGCGATGGCGGGATGATCGGCGACCANGACCAGCCGATGCGAGGCCCATGCGCCGATCCATTCGTTGAGCCAGAACCAGGTTCGCGCCGCCATTCCCCATTTTGGGCGGCGCCACTCGATGCCGTCCATGTTGGTGAAGATCTTGCGTCGTTTCAGCCTGAGCCAGGTCAGGAAGACCGCGCCATTGTAGCCGAGCACCAGGCAAACACCCGGTTGCCGGGCGGCGTTGCGGGCGCATTGCCAGTCGAATTCCAGCGTCGCGCGCGGTCCCTTGGAGGCGACCTGGATGTGAATGAGCTCGATGCCGCGCCAGGTTTCGCTGCGCACCCTCTGGTCGATCCGCTCGACCTCATCTTGGCAATAGACGCCAACTTTCCAACCGCGCCCGACAAGAAACAGCGCCAGTTTTTCGGCAAAGGTTTCAAAGCCGCCATGGGCCGCGGGTATGCCGCGGGTCCCCAGGATCAGAATGGCGGGCGTTTCTGGTTTCATGGCCGGCGGCACTTTCACATGTCTCATATATTAGATATTGCTTAATTTATAATGAGCAGATGGCAACTTCCGTGCCACCTCCCGATTTCAGTATCTTGCGAGGGATCATCGCGCGGGGTTGTAAAAAAACGGTGTTGAAGCCGATGGTTGTTTCATTCTCGGTCAACCCTTCTGTGCGTAGCTGTATCGAAACGAAGCAATGCCTGGGGCGTACGGCCGGCAGTCGGGCGTATCGAACCGATAGTCGGACATATCAACCGATAGTCGGACGTATCGAACCAGGCATGATTCTTGCGGACGGGCTTCTGCCACAATCGCCCAGCGCGATGGTTGTAGCACCTGGCGGGATATAAAGATGCGGATTGCCTGCGTTCATCAGGGTTATGAACTCTATGGTTCTGACCGCAGCTTCGCGGAGAGCGTTGCCGCGTTGCGCGCCGCGTTTCCGTCGGCCGACATCGAAGTGGTTTTGCCGCGTAGCGGGCCGATCGTGCGGATTCTGGAAGCGCATGCCAGCCGGATCGTCTTCGAACCGCTCTGGGTGCTGAGGCGCCAGGCCATTGCGCGCCTTGCTACCGTCGAGATGGCGCGATTGCCGGTTGCCGTGTTCAGGGCGTGGCGGCGCCTCAAGGATTGCGACCTCGTCTATGTCAACACCTCGATCGTGGCCGACTACGCGCTGGCCGCACGCCTTCTTCCCCATAAGGCCGTCCTGCACATCCATGAAATCCCCGAAGGCGCCATGCGCAGGGTACTTGTCGGCCTGATGCGCTGGAGCCACGCGGATCTGATCTTCAATTCACACGCGACACGCGCCGCGTTTGGTGATCCCAAGGCGGCGCGTGCGTATGTCGTCTACAACGGTGTTGCCGGGCCGGCGGCGGTCGAACCGATGACATATGACGGCAAGCGTCCATTGCGGGTGCTGCTGCTTGGCCGTATCAACCGGATCAAGGGGCAGGAAATCCTGCTGGAGGCGATCGCCTCGATGCCGGCGGAACTCCAGGCGAGGATCGAGGTGCGGCTGGTCGGCGGCGCCTTCGAAAGCACCGAGCGCGAGCATGCGCTTGCCGAACTGGTCGAAACCATGGGGCTTACCGGGCGCGTCAGAGTCCTGCCTTTCATTCCCGACCCCTCTGAGCATTATCGATGGGCCGATATCGTCACCGTGCCGTCGCGGCGTCCGGAATCGCTGGGCCGCGTCGCCATCGAGGCGATGGCTTACGGCCGGCCGCCGCTTGTTTCGGCGATCGGCGGGCTGGTGGAAGTGGTCAGCGACGGGGAGACCGGCTGGCATGTCCCGCCCGGCGACGCAGCAGCCCTTGGCGCGAAATTGCAGGAGATCATCCTCGCCCCTGAGGCCTGGCGCGGGTTTGTCGCTGCCGGGCGCGCGCGCTACGAGGCGATCTTCAGCGAGCCGGTCGCGGCCGCGGCGATCACCGCGATCGCCGCCGACAAGCTGAAGACGACCATCGCGCGGCCGGGCAGGGTGCCTGCCGCCCGCGAAGCGGAGACGCGGCCGTGAAGTTAGCGTTTCCGAGCCATCTGGTTCGACGCCTCGTGCTGATGATCGGGGGCGAGGCGATGCAGAGCGGCTTTCATTTTGCCCTCAACATCATGCTGTTGCACATGCTGTCGGCGCAGGGCTACGGCCTCTTCGCCATCGGCATGGTGATGGGCGGTGTCGGCCTGTCCTATATCAGGTCGCTCACCGCAGTTCCCGCCAGCATCTGGATGAGCAAGAGCACCAACAGCGCCGGCGTCGATACCTATGACGTGGCGTTCGGAACGGCGGCGCTGATCGTGGCTTTGCTGATGGCCGTCGGCACGGCAGTCCTGATGCATGTTCTTGGCGACCCAAGCGGAATTGCCGCCGGCTGCTTCGTCGGTGCCTGGTCGTTGCGCAGCCATATGCGCACGGCTTTCTTCGCACGGCGCCAGCAGGTTGTCGTCTCCATCAGCGATGGCGCTTTTACAGTCGCCGGCTGTGTCCTGACCGGGCTGTCGATCTGGTTGGTCCAAGACCCGCTGCAGACCGTGTTCTATGCACTAGCCGCGGCAAATGTGTTCGGCATTTTCGTCCTGGTCCGGCTGGCTCGGCGCTCGCTTCGCATCAGCTTCCGCATGCCGACGCGGCGACGCTATGTCCGGCTCTGGCCCCAGCTGCGCTGGTCGGCATTCAGCGCGACCACCACCAACATCCAGGGTCAATGTCTGGCGCTGCTGGTCGCCGGCATTGCCGGTCCTGCCGCCTACGCACCTCTGGCGGCGGTTCTGGTGCTGTTTGCCCCGCTGCGCATCATCAGCCTTGCGTTCGTCAACATGACGCAGCCGGATCTCGCCAGGCTGATGCGGAACAATGAAACAGGCCGTGTCTGGACGCAGGCCAAGATCTGGGCGCTCGTCATGGGGTTTGGCGGCCTTGCATATGGATGCGCCATCATGTTCGTCCTGCCGATGATAGAATCCCAGGCTCTCCAGGACGCTTCGACCTGGTTCATCGGGCTTTTCGTGATCGCGAATTTTGTCCCGATCATGCTCTACATCATGCCCCGCATCGTGCTTGAGATACTCGGCGATTTTCGGATCGTCGCGTTCATCACCACGGGCGGCGCGGTCGTCGGCCTGGCGCTGATCGCGGCCCTGCTGGCAATCGCGTCTCCGCCGTGGGCGTTGTTGGGTTCCGCCGTCTCGGAGATGTTCGTGCTCGTGGCATCGTGGTATTTCGCGCATCACCGCATGTGGAATATCGAGCATCCCGATGAGGCGCGCGACAGCCGGTTGGGCGCGTGGCGGCGCACGCTGCCGTTCGCTACGGCAAAGCGATAGGAAAAAACATGGCAGTCCAGGCGGTGCAAATTGCTGCGGTGGCCGGCTCGCCCGATGGCCAGTCCTCCCATCCGGCCACCGTCGTCGCCATCGATGCCTACACGGCGCGGCTCCACACCAGCCTGGAAGCGGTGAGGCCGCTCTGGCTGCGCCTCCAGACGGACGGTGTGTGCACCGCCCACCAGAATTATGCCTGGGCCGAGGGGATCGTTGCGCGGCTGATGCCGCAAGGTGCGGAACTGCTCATCGTGGAGGTAAACGATGGCGTCACAGGCGTGCCGCGAATGCTGGTGCCGTTGATACGGCGACCGGCTTTCCGCCATCGGGTGATCGAGTGGCTGAGCTGTGGCGTTTGCGACTACTCGGCACCGTTGCTGGCCGATGCGAGCCCGTGGACGACGCAATCGGCGCAGGCCGCGTGGGCCGCGGTGCGTTCCGTGCTGCCGCCGGCGGACCGCATCCAGATCACGGGAATTCCGCAATCGATCAGCGGTGTCGCCAATCCGCTAGCCCTGCTGGCGGCCACGCGCGATTCCCTGCATACCAGCTTCGGCCTCGCCATCGACGGCGATCCGGAAACCGTCCTCAAGCGCCTATGCCGGCCATCCTTCGTCAAGGCTTTCAACAAGGACTGGCGTCGCCTCGAACGGCTTGGCGGCGTGGAACTGGTCGAAGCCAACACGCCGGCCCTGGTGGAGGTCATCTTCGGCGGCCTGGTCCGGATGCGGCTCAGCCGCTTTCGCGAACTGGGCCGCTTCGACCTGCTGACGCAGGCGGCGGTTGTCGACTTCTATCGAAACGCCGCTCTCGAGGGCCTGTCGGATGGGTCGGTGCGGCTCTTCGGGTTGCGTGTGGGTGAAGCTCTTATCGCGGTCCAATACCTGCTGATCCATCAAGTCACCGTTCATGCTCTGCTGATCTCAATCGATCAGGGCGCGGTGCCCAATGTCTCGCCGGGACTTCTGATCATGGGCAAGTTGATGAGCTGGGCGCGCGGGCGCGATTTCAATTATTTCGACCTGTCGGTAGGCAACCAGAGTTATAAGGAACATATGGGTGCCTTGGGTTCGGGCCTGCGCGAGCTTTGCCACGGGATTACGGTGCGAGGCAGCGCCGTGAGCGCAGCCATCGAGATCCGCAACCGGGCCGAGGTGTTCGTGCGCTCCAAACCTCGGCTGCTGAAGAGGCTCCAGGGACTGATGCGGGGTTTGCGGCGCCTGCGTGGGGGATCAGAATGACGGGAGAAGCATGTGGCAAGCTACGCGGCGGGAACGACTCCGATAGGGGATTTGCCCGGTGGGCCATTTTCCCCGACTGTCGCCAACGTTGATGCAACCGCGCACTTCACGGCTCGGCTGCACACCAGCTTCGACACCGTAAGGCTGCTATGGCTGCTCCTTGAAGCTCACGGCGTCTGCACTGCCCACCAGCATTATGCCTGGGTCGAAGGAATCGCCGCACGGCTGATGCCCAAAGACGCGGATCTGGTCCTCGTCGAGGTGAGTGACGCCGTGACCGGCGCGCCGGCCATGCTGCTGCCGCTGATGCGGCGCCGGGCTCTCGGCCACCACGTGATCGAATGGCTGAGCTGCCGCGTGTGCGACTACGCGGTGCCGCTGCTGGCGGATGGGAGAGCGTGGACTAGGCAGAGTGCCGACGCCATGTGGGCAGCGGTCCGTGCCGTGCTGCCATCGGCGGATCGCATCCATATCGCGGGAATTCCGCAGCAGGTCCACGGCGTGGCCAATCCGCTGGCATTGCTTTCGGTGGCGCGCGACTCCATCCAGGTCACCTCCGGCCTCGTCCTGCATGGCGACCCGGAGACGCTCATCAAGCGAATCTGCAAGCCGTCCTTTGCCAAGGCCTTCCGCAAGCATTGCCGCGGCTTCGAACAGCTTGGTGGCCTCGCTCTGGTCGAGGCCGATACGCCTGACCTGGCCGAGGAGCTCCTGGATGCACTGCTGGAACTGCGGCTCAAGCGTTTTCGTGAGCTCGGGCGTTTCGACCTCCTGACGCAGGCCCCGGTCGTCGATTTCTACCGCGCCGCGGCGCTACAAGGCCTGTCCAACGGATCGGTGCGGCTCTTCGGACTACGCGTCGGTGAAGCCTGGCTTGCCTCCATCTATGTTTTGGTGAGAAAAGGCACACTTCACGCCCTCCTGCTCGGCATCGACCAGAATACGGTCGCCAATGTCTCACCCGGCCTGACGACGATGGGCAAGCTGATGGTGTGGGGATGCGAGCGGGGCTTCGACTATTTCGACCTGTCGGTCGGCGGCCAGGGCTACAAGCAACATATCGGTGCCTCGAGCTCGGTACTGGCCGAGATCTGCGAACCGGTGACGGTGCGGGGCAGGGCTGCGAACGCAGCCATTTTGCTGCGCAGCCGGGTCGAAGGCATGACGCGGTCGCGTCCCCGGCTGCTCAAGGCCGTCCAGGGCCTGACGCGCCGCTTGCGGCGATTGAAGGACTGAGGACGAGCGTTTGCCGACGACCGATGCAAAGAGGCACCAAGGCCGGCAAGCTTGTTGACTGGGTTGGTTGGCTCTATATCTGAAAGCGCCGCTTGCCGTTCAGAAATGAGTGTCCTCGGCAGATTTTTTAAGTTGGCGTTTTCGGCAGATCATATCGATGGATGCAAGTTTAGGAGATGGGATTCGTTCCATCCTCATTATTCAAACGAAGTACATTGGAGATGTCGTTCTGACATCTGCTTTGGTTCGCAATCTGCGTCTTGCTTATCCGCAAGCATCGGTAACCATGCTTTGTGCGCCTGGTCTCAAGCAGTTCATTGTCGCGCAAGGGATCGCCGATGTGGCCGTTGGCTTTGAATCCCGTGGCAGAGGAAGGACTCTGCTCAAGCGTTTGAGCGACCATCGTGGCGTCATCTCTGATCTGCGGCGTCGGAAATTCGATCTTAGCATCGACCTTACCGATTCAAAAACCTCGCGGATCATGCATCGCTTGATCGGGGCTCCACTTCGCGTCGGCTTCGATCCTTCCGAGCATCCGATGAAGTTCTGGGAAATCCAGCTTGCAAACGTGCTCGCCGCGACCTTCGGACATGGCGGACCGCATTATCTCTACAGGAACCTGTCTCCACTCAGCGCCCTCGGGTTGGATTATCAGGACCCAACGCCTCGGCTGCAACCGACCAGGACTGCCCAGGAAGAGTGTGCCAGGCTTCTTGCGGAAAACGCTTTGGCGAAGAAGTCCTATGTGGCCGTGCATGCCGGCGCGAGGTTTGAAGGCCGTTGCTGGCCGCCGCAACATTTTGCTGCGGTCATCGATGAGGTATACGCCAAAACCGGGCTGCGATCCCTCCTCGTTGGTGGGCCGGATGAAGGGCTTGCCGCGCAAAGGATCCTTGAAATGGCAGCATCGCCGGTCGCAAGTGTCGTCGGAAAAGCCTCGCTTGAGGTCTTGACAGCATTGTTGGCCGAAGCGTCGATCTTTCTTGGCAATGAGAGCGGCCCGATGCACATCGCGGCCTCTGTCGGAACTCCAGCGGTGGGGCTGTACGGTCTGACGTCGCCTGAGCAATGGGGCCCATTCGGTGTCTCCAACCGGACGCTCCAGCCGCCCATGCCTTGCCCATGCATCGCTCCAGGTTTGTGTAAAGAAAACAACGCCGGTGGGGTCTATTGCGTCCAGCGGCTCCAGGTTGCCGATGTTGCGGCGGCGACACTCGATCTCATCGGCATGGAAGTTCAAAAATCTGCTCATTCGGGCACGCCGGCCGCGTAGCAGAGCGGCAGCGACGGACGCTAGTTTTGGCGGCGTGGTGGTGCACAGTTCATCTTCGTGTGCTTCACGTCTTGATTCAGGCCAAGGCCCAAGCATATTCAAAAGATTGGTAAATTTAACCGGGCCGCATCCTGCGCTGTCCGCGAAATTGACAGGACGGCGCGTCTCCGCCATCCTTGACCCCAGTCGTCAGGCTGCCGGTAGCGGCCGCGTTTTGTGTCTGGGGCGACCGAGGGCAGTGTCATGTTCAGTCCCGTCACAGGTCAGAATTCCAAGCGCGCCGCGGTGCGCAAGGCGCTCGATCGTCACAAGGTCTACATCACCGCGCAGCGTTTTTCGGCAGGCACCTACCAGGCCCGGGTTCTGGTCGATGGCGAGGCCTATTGGGTCGACGAATTTCGGCTGAGCCAGCTGCAGCAAGGACTGTCGCCGGCAGAGCTCGAGTTGACGCCGGCCGCTGACGATTGAGAGCGTGACTGGCTTGTTCCTGGCCGCCGTGCTTCGATCCTGGCGATGACGACTCCACCAAAGCTCAAAGCCTATCGCGCCAAACGCGAATTCGCCAAGACGCCGGAACCGGTTGGCGGGCTCGTCAGCAGCAACGGCAACCGCTTCGTCGTCCACAAGCACCACGCCACCGCTGACCATTATGATCTGCGCCTGCAGGTCGGCGATGTTTTGAAGAGCTGGGCGGTGCCGCGCGGGCCTTCGCTCAATCCGGCCGACAAGAGGCTGGCGGTCGAGACCGAGGATCATCCGCTCGAATATATCGACTTTGAGGGTGTCATTCCCGAGGGCGAGTATGGCGGCGGGCCGATGATCGTCTGGGATACCGGCACATGGGCGCCGATGGACGACGTCGAAAAGAGCTTGCGAACCGGCGCCTTCAAGTTCCGGCTGGCCGGCGACAAGCTCAATGGCGGCTGGATGCTGACCCGGCTGAAGCCGAAACCCGGCGAAGACGAAAACAAGAAGAACTGGCTGCTGTTCAAGGAGCGCGACCTCGCCGCCGACACCGCGCTTGACATCCTCACGGCCCGGCCGGAAAGCGTCAAATCCGGATTGCGCATCGAGGAGCTGGCGGCGCCGGCGAAGCCCGCCACCAAACCCGCGCCCAGACAGGGATCGCTGAAGCCCGGCACGCTGCCGGGCGTGTTCAAGGCTCCCATGCTTGCCCGTATCGAGCCGCAACTGGCGACGCAGGTGCCAAAACCACCCGATGGCGACGACACCCAACAAGTCTGGCTGCACGAGATCAAATTCGACGGCTACCGCACCATGGCGCATCTCACTGGCGGCGTCGTCAAGCTGATCACCCGTGGCGGCATCGACTGGACGAAGCGCTATGGCGACCTGCCGCATGCGTTCGCGAAGCTGCCCTGCCGCGATGCCATCATCGACGGCGAGATCGTGGTGCTCGACGCCCGGGGCATCAGCCGCTTCGCGCTGCTGCAGGATGCGCTGGCCGAGGGCGCCGGCAGCAAGCTCCATTTTTACGCCTTCGATCTTCTCCACCTCGACGGCTGGGACCTGACCAAGGCGCCGCTGGTCCGGCGCAAGGCGCTGCTGGCGCAGATGCTGTCGGGCCTCGGCGCCAATTCCGCCATCCAGTTCTCCGACCATGTCGAAGGTTCAGGGCAGGGGCTCTACGACCAGGTGTCGGAACTTGGGCTGGAGGGTGTCGTCTCAAAGCGCGCCACGGCCATCTATCAGAGCGGCCGAACCAAAAGCTGGACCAAGACCAAGGCACTGCTGTCGGACGACTTCGTCATCGCCGGCTTCACCATCTCCGATGCGGCCGAAGGGCTGGCGGCGCTCGGCATGGCAGAGTTCGAGGGTGGTGAATTGCATTATCGCGGCAAGGTCGGCACCGGTTTCGATGCCGCCACCGCCGGTGAGTTGCTCGCCAGGCTGGAGCCGCTGCGGGAAGGCGCCACCCCGCCCGAGGGTGTCCCGCGCGAAATCATGCGCGAGATGAACTGGGTGCGGCCGCTGCTGTCGGCGCGCATTCATTACGCCAACCGCACCTCAGACAATGCGCTGCGCCACGGCGTCTTCTGTGGTTTGAGGGATGTCGGCCTGTCGACGCCGGTCTCGTCCAAACGCAAGCGGCTGATCGCCGAGGCCGACCTTGCCACAATCTGGGTGACCAACCCGACGCGCCGGCTGTTCGGCAAGACCGGCCCGACCAAGCTCGACATCGCGGTCTATTACGCGCTGGTCGGCGACTTCATGCTGCCGCACATCCTCGGCCGGCCGGTGTCGCTGGTGCGCTGCCCGACCGGCCTGCCGAAGGATTGCTTCTTCCAGCGGCACGCCTTCACCGGCATGCCGCCCTCAGTGGTGACATTCGAGGCGACGAATTCCGAGGGCGAGACCAAATCCTATCTCTCGGTCGAAGGCGCGAAAGGGTATCTGGCGCTGGCGCAGTTCGGCGTCGTCGAGTTCCACACCTGGGGCACCCACCGCACCAGCCTCGACAGGCCCGACCAGATCGTCCTCGACCTCGATCCGGGAGAAGGGATTTCATGGCGCGAGGTGGTCGAGGCCGCCGTGCACATCAAGGGCGAATTGGAGCGCCTGGGGCTGGTACCGTTCGCCAAGACCTCCGGCGGCAGCGGCATCCACATCACCGTGCCGGTGACGGGCGCGCAGAACTGGAAGAAGCTGCACCAGGCGACCAGCGCGATCGCCACGCATCTGGCGGCAACGGCGCCTGACACCTTCACCACCACCATGGGCAAGGACAACCGCAAGAAGCGCATCTTCATCGATTATCACCGCAATGCGCGCGGCCACACCTCGGCAGCACCTTACTCGCTGCGCGCCCGCACCAATCTGCCGGCCTCGACGCCGGTCAGTTGGAGCGACCTCGAATCCATCGATGCGCCGCAGGATCTGAACTATTCCTCCCTGCCGGGGCTGCTGGCGACGTCGGGCGATCCGTGGGCCGAGATCGACGAGTTCGCGCGGGATTTGCCGACCTTGAAGAACTAGGTTCCTCGGCCCCCATGAAATGGAGGAGAGCGTTGCGGGGCGAGGAACCCAACGCCATCGACGCTTCCGACAATTTGAATTATTCTCTCCGCCACGACCTCAAAGACGTGGCGGAAGATTTCGTCAGGGATTTGCCTGTATTGTGCGGGGTCGGTGTAGGATTTGCGCAGCCTCGTTCGTCCTTCGGACGAAAAGCGCTGCAGTGAATGTCAGTGCATGGCCGCGTAGGAGTGTTTCATGGCGCCCAGGGCAAGTTGGAAAGGTTACCTCAAACTCAGCCTCGTCAGCTGTCCGGTGCGGTTATATCCCGCCACCAGCGCCAGCGAGCGCATCTCGTTCAACCAACTGCATAAGAAGACCCACAACCGCATCAACATGAAACCGGTCGACCCCGAATTGGGGCTCGTCGAGCGTGCTGATCTGGTCAAGGGCTACGAATACGAGGACAAGCAGTACATCATCATAGATGATGCCGACCTCGATGCGGTGCGCATCGAATCCAATCACACGATGAACATCGAGGCCTTCGTGGACGAGGACGAGGTCGACGTCATCTATCAGGACGCGCCCTACTACATGGCGCCTGACGGCGCGATGGCGGAGGAGACCTTCGCCGTGCTGCGCGAAGCCATGCGCAAATCCGGCAAGCTGGCGATCGCACGCCTGGTGCTGTCGAGCCGCGAGCGGGTGGTGACGATCGGCGCGCGCGAGAACGGCATGTTCGTGTGCACCTTGAGGAATCCGAACGAAGTGCGTGGCACGGCTGAATATTTCGGCAACATCCCAGCCGGCAAGCCCGATCCCGAAATGCTGCAGCTCGCCGAAGCACTGATCAAGCAGAAGGAAACCACCTTCGATCCGAAGAACTATGAGGACCGCTACGAGGCGGCACTCATGACGATGATCCGCGAGAAGCTGAAAGGCCACAAGCCGATCATCGCGGCGGCACCCGAGCGCGGTAATGTCATCAATCTGATGGATGCGCTCAAGGCGAGCCTGTCGCAATCGAAGCCGCCGGCCAAGTCGAAAAGCAAGGCCGACGAGGTTGCCAAGCCCGCCGCGAAGAAGGCGGCAGCGGGTGGTGCTGCTGAAAATCCGTTGAAGGCCAATCTGCTGAAGGCGGTCGGCAAGAGCAAGAAATGACGGCACCGACCGGCGCTGTTTTTGGCACGATAGGCGCGCTGGCGGCTTTTCCGCTCAGGCTGGCTGCGCGGGAAGTGGAACGCCGACACGGCCAGCTGCGGCGCGGTATCACCAGGCGCACCACGCATGTCGTCTTCGGCCGGACACTGTTGGCCAAAGCCGGGCTCTCCAGGAACGGCGATGCCGAGATCGAGCGCCGTGTCGCCGCCGAGCGCGCGGCCGGGCGAACGCTGATCAGCGAGAACGGATTCCTGCGCCTTCTCGGACTGATGAAGACACCGGAAGCGTCTTCGCTGTCGCGGCAATCGCTGATCGATCAGTCGCGGCTATCAGGCTCCGACCTCGACCTGCTCGGCCTGTTCGATGCGTTCGAGCATGACGTTGAACCCTATTCCTTCCGCGACCTGATCCTGGCGCGCAAATATGCCGGGCTCATCGCCGGCGGCGCGACATGGGGGGCGATCGCGCGCTCCGTCCACCGCTCCGGCCCGGTGGCGTCGCTGACCGCCAAGTCGCTCAATGTCGGCTCGCAGCATGGGCGCGCCGATGCCATCTATCTCGAAGGCGGCCAGAGCGAACTCGATGGGCAGTTGCTGTTCGATCTCGGAACAGCCGGGGCAGAGGGTGACGACACGCTAGAGGAGTTGTTCGCCGAGGCGGAAGCGGCGGAGGAGCAGGGCGACAATGATGGGGCCGCCGCGCTCTACCAGCGCTGCCTGGCCATCGATCCGAGCGATGCGATTGCCGCCTTCAACCGCGCCAACTGCCTGCGCGCCGGCGGCCACGCGGCGGACGCCGCGCACGACTATATCAATGCGATAAAACTCGACCCGGCCTTCGTCGAGGCGTGGTTCAACCTGGCCGGACTGATGAGCGAGCAAGGTCGCGAAGCCTCGGCGCGAAGGCACCTGCAGAAAGCGATCGCGCTCGACAAGACCTATGCCGATCCGGTGTTCAATCTGGCCCGGCTGGAATTCGACGCCGGCAATCTGCTGGAGGCGCGCCGGCTATGGGCGCGGTATCTCGAACTCGACGCGGAGTCCGAATGGGCACGGGTTGCAGCCAAGGGCGTGCAGTTCGTGGATCTGCAGCTGGCGCGGGCGGCGGGGTGAGTGATGCTGGCGCTTGAACACCCCCCTCTGGCCTACCGGCCATCTCCCCCGCAAGGGGGGAGATCGGAAGCTTGGGCGTCCCGCTCCTTCTTGCAAAGTGGGAGATTGGCGAAAGCGGTTGAGCGCGCAATCTCCCCCCTTGCGGGGGAGATGTCCGGCAGGACAGAGGGGGGTGTGACGGAACTCGACCTCTCCAGCGAGACCGCCCCATGACCGCCTTCCTCTTCGACGGTCCCGACACCGCGCCCACCACCATTCTGCTCGCCCACGGCGCCGGTGCGTCGATGGATTCGCCCTCGATGACCGCCACCGCCAAGGCGCTGGCCGCGGCCGGCTTCCAGGTCGCGCGCTTTGAATTCCACTATATGGCCGCGCGCCGCTACGGCCACCGCAAGCCACCGCCGCGGGCCGAGACGGTCAACCCGGAATATATCAAGGCGATAGCCGACCTCAGGGCAAAGGGCGTGACGGGACCGCTGATCATCGGCGGCAAGTCGATGGGCGGGCGCGTCGCCTCCATGATCGCCGACGAGATGTTTGCCAAGGGCGAGATTTCAGGGCTGGTCTGCCTCGGCTATCCCTTCCATCCGCCGGCCAAGCCCGAGCAATTGCGGACAAAACACCTCGCCGGGTTGAAGACGCCGACGCTGATCTTCCAGGGCACGCGCGACGAGTTCGGCACCAGGGACGGGGTTGCGACTTATGGCCTTTCCGACCGCATCGAGATTATCTGGCTGGAGGATGGCGACCATGATCTCAAGCCACGCAAGAGCATCTCGGGATTTTCGGCGGCCGACCATCTGAAGACGCTGGCCGAGACGGTGAAGGCGTGGTCGGGTCGGATCGCTTCCTGAAGCGATGAAGATCGCCTCCTTCAACATCAACAACATCAACAGCCGGCTTGAAAATTTGCTGGCTTGGCTGGCTGCGGCAAAACCCGATGTCGTCTGCCTGCAGGAACTGAAGGCGCGCGACATGCAGTTTCCGCGCTCGGCATTGGCGGCGGCCGGCTATGGCGCGGTGTGGAAGGGCGAGCCGACGTGGAACGGTGTTGCCATCCTGGCGCGGGGTGCCGAGCCAGTGCTGACCCGCGATGCCTTGCCCGGCGACGATGCCGACAGGCAGAGCCGCTATATCGAGGCGGCGGTGAACGGCATCATCGTCGCTTGTCTCTATGCGCCGAACGGCAATCCTCAGCCCGGCCCGAAATTCGCCTACAAACTCGCCTGGCACGCGCGGCTGGAGGTGCATGCCGAACAGTTGCTCGACACCGGCCTGCCGGTGGTGCTGGCCGGCGACTACAACATCGTGCCCGAGCCGCGCGATATCTACCCCACCCGCTCCTATGAGGACAACGCGCTGGTGCAGCCGGAAAGCCGGGCGTCGTTCCAGCGCCTGCTCGACCAGGGTTGGCTTGATGCCCTGCGCAAGAAGCATCCGAAGGAAACGCTCTACACATTCTGGGACTATCGCCGCAACCGCTGGCCGCGCGATGCGGGCCTCCGGCTCGATCACATCCTGCTGTCGAAGAAACTGGCACGCCGCCTGACCGTTGCCGGCATCGACCGCGACGTGCGCGGCGAGGACGGCGCCAGCGACCATGCGCCGGTGTGGGTGGAATTGAAGTAAGGCGACTGCTTTCATGCGTCGCGCTTGAACGGATTCCTGCAACGCGCTTTAAGTCTTTGTCTCGATGCATGTCGCTGTCCCAAATCCGGGTTCGCTTTTGGCCGACATGCAATAACCTGTCGGCAAGTAGCCCAACGCAGCCGGATCGCCCGTGAACGCAATCCCCCATGAGATTTGTGAAGCGAGGCTCCATGCCTGACTTGGGCGCTGTCCAGATACTGGCCGCCGCCATTGTGGTGCTTGCGGCTGCTGTCGCGTCCTGGCTGCTGTGGCGGAAGCGCAGCCGTCGCAAGGGACGGCGGCTAACCAATCCGGCTGCCGACTATGCCGTCCGTACCGATTGGAACGCCCGCGGGGGTATGCTCAATTACTCGTCCTTCGTCTATTTCGATGTCGATCGCGACGGCAAATACGGCGCCGGAGACCGGCCGATGGCCGGGATCATGGTGCGGCTGTATGACGAAGCCGGCAAGCTCGCCGCGTCCGCGCGCACCAACAATGCCGGCTTTGCCAACTTTCCCATGTCGGTGAAAAGCAGAAAGGCAGTGATCCGCAAGCCGGGCAACTGGCGCTTTGTGGTTTCGGTGCCGCCCGGCTGGCAGGCGAAAAGCGAAAATGACATTCAGTCCCGACACTTCCTGCCGCTGCCGGGTTCGCCGGCCGGGATGGTATCGCAGGAGATGCTGCTGCCTGTCGGTCTGGCACCGCCGCGCCGCGTCAGCGGGCGCGTCGCCGGCGATGGACCAGCGACCCTCTCCGTGTCGGGGAATGGGTACGTCCTGGAGACGCGGGCACTGGCGCCGGGTGCCGTCTTCAGCTTCGACCTGGCTGAAGAAGCCGACACGGTCAGCGTCAGCGGCGGCGGCTTGGCGCGGCGGCTGACGCTATCGCCCTACTCGGCGGATCTCGGCCTGCTGTCGCCGCAACGCGCCGGCATCGACACTGATGCCGCCCTCGAAACGATCGATTTCGACGATGTGACGTCGCGCAGCCTCAGGAAAATTCCGGCTGGCCATGCCGGATTGGCGTGGCGCAACCTGAATGCGATGGCCCGCGACTTCACCAAGGACAGCCAGGGCTATGTCAATGGTAATGTTTCCGGCGACCATGTGCTCTACACCAGCAGCGGGCTGCCGGCCGAATTCAGCTGCGAACGGCCGTTCGGCTTTCACTCGGTCATGCTGAGCGCCGCCTGGCTGGCGTCGGAAGGGGAGGTGGCGCTGATCGAAAGCTGGCTTGGCGAGCAGCTGATTGCAAGCGACGAGGTCACGCTGTCGGCGCTAACGCCGCTGCACTACGCTCCAATGCTCAAAGCTGTAACGCGTGTTCGCCTGTCGACGAAGCACTATTGGCAAATGGTGTTGGACGACCTGATCCTGGTGCGTTGAGGTTTGGACGCGCCAGGAGCAGGTGGCGCTGAAATTATTGCGGTGTCGGCAACGAGGAGCCGTTGGCCGCAGTGACCGCCGACAACCGGCCTTTTTTCAAGAACGATGGCTTCACATAGATTTTTTTCATATCAGACTCTCCTAAAATCCCGATCCGATGATGCCAGACTGCGGCCATCTGTCAACCATGCGGGCTGAAATCGGCAAACTGCAATAAATCCAAGGAGGCGCGGCAAGGCGCCCGCCCTCCAATAGCGGCAACCGGATCGCAATGTTGGACAGCCAGACCGGCCCGATTTATGCGGTGGCCTTCGCCGCCGACGGCGCGGTGCTGACCGGCGGCAACGACCGCACCATCCGCGACTGCCGGCCACCGGCGGCGACGGCGTGGTGCTGTTTGCCGGCGCGCCGGAATGAGCGAAATCTTGATCACCCTGTCCGCCGTGCTATGTAAAACCCATGCCAGCACCCAGCCTCCCAGACAATGCGCCGCTCATCGTCATCGATCTCCAGACCGGCATGTTCGACGGTGTGCACGAGCAGCCGATCCATGATGCGCCTGATATTGTCGAGCGCACCAAGGCGGTGATCGATTGGGCGCGGCGCGGCGGGCGCAAGGTCGCTTTTATCAGGCATGACGGACCCGATGGCGACCCGTTGGCACCGGATGAGCTGGGCTGGCCGGTTTGGCCCGCGCTCGGCCAAGCGGCGGACGAGCCGACCTTTGCCAAATCCGTTCGCGATGCTTTCAGCAATCCTGCCTTCGGCGACTGGCTTGCCGGTCAGGGTGCGAGTGCTGTCGTGCTCTTGGGCGCACAGACCGATTTTTGCGTGGCCGCGACGGTCAAGGGCGCCATCGCCAGAGGGCTCGGCGTGACCGTGGTCTCCGATGTGCACAGCACGCTGGACAATGCCAGCGAGAGTGCCGAGCAGGTCATCCTCAGGCACAATGGCGAATTCGCCGAGGCCGGCGTCAATCTGGTGACCACAAAGGCGCTTGTCGGCGGCTGAAGCCCGACCGTCGCCGCAGCGCGCATTATCAGGCGGGCCGGCTTGAGGACTTCGCGAGAGAAGACAGGCGGCTGCCGTGGTCGACGCGGACGGGGGGGGCGCATTGTTGGGATGGCTCGGGCGCCCGCGTCAACCAGGGCGGCTCGTACCGCCGCATTAGCAACATTGCACATTGCGGGCCGCTCGAAACTTCCGCGAAAGCGGAATAGGCCGGAGCAAAAGTGCGGATTCGGCTGAGACTTTCGGCGCGCTTTCCCGGTCAGGGAGTCAAAAAGTCTGCTGGCTTGTCGGGATGTCGCTCAGGGCGTTTGCCGGGTCCTGCACCGGATCGGCGAGGAACGATGCCGCAATCAGGTCGTCGGCATCGATCCGACCATGACGATCTTCCATGATGGCCGCGACCTTTTGAAAGGTTTTCATTTCGGCATCCGTCACCCGCGCATCACGCATCCTGGCTTGGAGATCGGCCAGGCGAACGCCCAAAGCAGGGGATGTCACAGCTTTGCTTGTCATCTTCACTCGTCCTGATTGGAAGCTGGGCAACCCGCCGCCATGGCTGGCGGCGGGTTGGACAGTTCGAAATTCAATCGTAGACCTTGATGATCTTGCGGGTGCCCGGATCCACCAGGACGGTGCGGTTGTCGACCACCACGTAGCGGTATTTGACATCGGGGATCTCATGAAGTTCGACCGTGTCCGGCAACGCGCTACCAATATTCAGTTCCACACCGGGAACCTTGACCGAAGCGAGAGGCTGCTTCTTCACATACTCGCGGATGACCGTGTCCTGTTCAGGCTGAATGACAACGTCCTGAGCGGCAACGGCGCCGACACCAGCCAACAGCAATAGCGCCGCTGCGGCGCCCGTTAGGTGCATTTTCATACCGTTTCTCCTTGCGAGTCAGCATGACAGGATCGTTCAACGCTGACGGCAACTGAACTTGAGCCAAATGAAAATGTTCCTCCGCTGGGGCTTCGGTCGGGTGAGACGTGCGACTTAAGTCTGGTCTGCGAGCGCATTGGTCTTACCGACGGGAACGGCTCTCTGTTCATGGCTGTTTGTCTCCCGGAATTCGGAGAGACAGATGGACAAAAGTGTTGGCCAAGCGCGCTGGTTGCTCGCACCGATTTTCGCGACAGCTGTCACCTTTCTGGTGATGGGGATAGTCCTTGGCTGACATGTCGTCGATCGGCGCAGCAACGTCCCTTCCTGCGCTGATAGGATTCGCAAGCCGCTTCGGCGGCTGGCGAATCCTCTATTTTCACCATGCGCTGGCCTGCTCATTCGGCAGCCGAGCGCTTCGTTCAGCTTATGCAACGTTGGGAGGTTACTATGGATCGGCGATCCTTCTTGACGGCGATGTTTGGCATTGCCGGGGCCGCGGCCCTTGCAGGGGCAATTCGCCCGATCGAGGCAGCGGCCGGTGTTCCAAGCGCTGGAAACGGCATTCTCGATGAAATTGAGGCAGAGGCCCTCGACGACGAAGGTGCACATGCGGAGGTGCAGCCGGTCGACCATCGACGCTGGGATCGGGGCTGGGATCGGGACTGGGATCGGGATCGGGGCTGGCGCCGGCGCCGGCACGGGCGGCGTTGGAGACGGGTCTGCCGCAGTTACTGGCGGCATGGTCGCCGTCGCGTCCGGTGCTATCGCAGACGTGGCCCTTCGGTCGTCCTTCGATTTTAGCAGCTAGCCTGCACGTCCTAGCGATTTGATCAGTGCGATGGGCTCGGCGTCCGCATCTTTCCTGCGGCTGCCGAGCCGGAGGCTGTTTGTCGAGGCTGAAGCTATACGTGGCGAAACGGCGCGAAGATGAATCCGCGCCACACAAAGGCGAAGACGGCAAGGCGAGGACAAGAAATGGCCCGGCAGCCAGGTGCAAAGGGAGGACGCCGGGCCAGCCGACTTCTGGCGGTCGTCGGCCATCGCTACATTAGATATATCTAATGTTAATGCAAGCAACCCAAAACTTCTCCGATGGACAAAACACCGTCCGAAGCTGTCCGTTTCGCTGCATGACCACCAGCACGGCCGCCGCACTGCAGACAGCGGCAATGGCGGATCTTCCTGGCCTAAGTCTGGAGGACTTGCGCGGCGGCAATCTCGCTATGGCTCAGCAGTAGCTCGTTCAGTTTGCCGCTTTGCTATCGGCCGCGTGTATCGATCGAGCGGGCGGGGAAGACAGGGCACGTTGGTCCGCAGGCTGCTCACTGAAGTAAAGTGAACTGCCGAGTAGAAGGAACACGATGCCCACCGCCGTTAATCCAACCATGAGCACGGCGATCGCCGTTCCTGGGCCATGGCCCGTCTTGATGATGGTGGATCGGTGGGGCATCGCGCTGTTCTCCAGGCATGGCACCCGGCGGGGCCGCTTTCGACAAACGACGAACACGGCCCCGATGTTCCCTCGTTGGAAGCTTCAATCGGTCACGTCGGGCTTTTGCTTTTTCCTGTAGGACCAAGGTCTTATCCGTCGTGCGCAAAAGTCCAAGGGGCCTTGTTCAGTTCCGATAATGTCCCTTGGATGTTCCGCTATTTTAGGTAAATCTGATATAATGCCTAGGCGGAAAACTTAGCCGGCCAAGCACATTTTCCCGCGAACCGGGCATGGAAAATGTGGCTTTGGCAAGTTCAACAACAGGCAGTCATGTCTCGGGCGACGAATGGCTCACGTCTCGTCGAATCGGCCCTCGCGGGTCTGATCGCGCGTGATCGCGGCTTCTTCCTCATCATCGGGAAGGGCATCGTCGCTGTCCTGGTACGCGTTATCGTCGTCCTCGTCGGGCAGATCGCCGTCTTTTTCGACGCCGTAACGCATGTCGCCGTTTTCCGGCACGGACTCTGGCAGGATCTCGCCGCCCTTGATCGCATCCCAATCCTGCTGCTCGATGGTAGGCCCATCCGCCTGCGGTGCGTCATCTTCGATGTCGGCGCTTGGTTTGTTGCGCGGTGCCATGCCGGCCTCCTTCCTTGAAAAAACTGGAGGCGAAACTCGGCGTGCCGGCATTTGTTCCCCTGCTCGAAGTGCAAAGAGCGGGCGTGCTTCTGGATTTTCGACGGCTGGCGCGTCAGCCCAGCCCCGCCGGCACCGCCGCCGCGCGCCGGATCGCCACCGTTGCCAAGTCGCCGCGCAATGGAAAGCGCGCAGTGGCGATCGGCCGCTTACTTGCGAAGTTGCTAAAATAATGAAATGTTGTTCGCGGGAAATGGGATGAGCAGGGACTGGTTGGAACCGGCGCGGTTTCGGCGGTTTGGGGAAACCATGTATTTTGGGCAGTTTCTCGTAGGAATGTCAGCCACGGCTCTCATTGTCGCGGTGTGGACCTATATGGTCACCGGCTCTTTCTGGGAGGCATTTGCCTGGACGATAGCGACGCTGCTTGTCCTGCAGGTCGGCTACTTCGTGCTCATCATGAGGCTGATCTTCAGGCGCTCGCACGATATCGTGCCGAGCCAGGATCCGGTAGACGCCTTCCCGCCATTGCATCGCGACGGTGTCCAGCTTTGAGACCGGCTGGCCAGGATCACTCGCGCGTGTGCGCCCGGGCAAATTCGGGGAACCTCGCCCACAGCGCGATCACGGTGTTTGGTCACTGAGAGACAGCGTTGTCTGGGCATAGCCCTGCTGGAGGTTTCGGCACAGCGTATCGTGGGAACATTTCGGCGTCGTCGTGGGAACATGATGCATGCGCGACCGGCTTCGCATGGCTCAGGCCGTCAGGTGGAACAAGTGATCATGCTTCGCGTCCTCTAGCAGTACCGGTGAGGTTGCCACCTCTATCGGCACTGCCATGGCTCGCTCTGCTCCCGGCGGGGCGAGTCTTTTTCGTGCTCCCATCGTCGAGATAGAGGACGCGAGGCTGATTTGACGCGGCGACAACAGGTGCTTCGCCAATTCGGCTGCAGAAGGGATTTTTCGTCTTCTAATGTCCGTACACATTTGTGCAAGTTTTCAAGCATTTCCGCGCTGTCTGCCGCATGCTTGATCAGCAACAAATTAATATCCGGGCTGCAAACATAACATCTTCAATTCTGAAGTTGGATGGAACCACATGGCAGCGGTGGAGTTTTTATGGAGGGCGGAATTCAATTGTCACTAGGAGACGGTCATGAAACTTTATCTTACAAGCGCGGCGGCTGCCATCGTCCTGACGGGCGGCATTGGTGCGGCGCTGGCGGAGAGCGTCGTCGTCGTCCAGCCGCAGCAGGAGACGGTCGTTCGCGAATACATCAAGAGGGAACCGCTTGCCTCGGTGAACCTTCTGGGGGTCGAACTCAAGCTCGGCTCGTCGGTACCGGACACTGTCGAACTGCGTGAAGTGCCCGACGTCAAATACCGCGTCGCGGTGATCAATGACCAGACGGTCCTCGTCGACCCGGAGACCCGCCAGATCGTTGAAGTGCTGCACTAAGGGGTTCCCGCAGCACTGGACCTTGGGAAAAACCCGCCCCGACGTCGCGTCGGTGGCGGGTTTCCTTTTGTCGCGATCCGCGATGGCCTATTCGGCGGCCAGTCTATCCTGCGTCTTGGTCTCGAAATCGCTGGCGTCGTGGCGCTCATGCAGTTGCATGGCAGGCTCGCCGAAAGCGCGGTTGACCATGCGGCCGCGCTTGACCGCCGGTCGGGCGTCGATCGCCTTGGCCCAGCGTTGCACATGTGCGTATTCCTGCACGGATAGGAACTCGGCGGAATCATTGTACATGCGTCCGAGCGCCAGCCCGCCATACCAGGGCCACACGGCCATATCGGCGATGGAATAGTCCTTGCCGCCGAGATATTCAGTCTCGGCCAGCCGGCGGTCGAGCACATCCATCTGGCGTTTCACCTCCATCGAGAAGCGGTCGATGGCATATTCGAACTTTTCCGGCGCATAGGCGTAGAAATGGCCGAAGCCGCCGCCCAGATACGGCGCCGAGCCCATCTGCCAGAACAGCCAGGACAGCACTTCGGCGCGCGCCGGCTGTTCGGTAGGCAGGAATTCGCCGAACTTTTCGGCGAGATAGACCAGGATCGAACCGGATTCGAAGATGCGCACCGGCGTCTTGCCGCTGCGGTCCATCAGGGCCGGGATCTTGGAGTTGGGATTGACCTCGACGAAGCCGCTGCCGAACTGGTCGCCATCGTTGATCCGGATCAGCCAGGCATCGTATTCAGCGCCCTTGTGGCCGCGCGCCAGAAGCTCTTCCAGCATGACGGTGACCTTGACGCCGTTCGGCGTCGCCAGCGAATAGAGCTGCAACGGATGCTTGCCGACGGGCAGTTCCTTGTCTTGCGTCGGCCCGGCGATCGGCCGGTTGATGCTGGCAAAGGCTCCGCCGCTCGGCTTGTTCCAGGTCCATACTTTCGGCGGTGTGTAGTCGGTCATTTCGTGGCCTCGTGTCGGGGAAGGATGGCAGGTCGCCATAAACTAGGGCTGCGGATGTGTAAGTTCAACTTGCGTTGAACTATTATCGATGCCCGCATTGCCAACATCGGCAATTGGGCACTTCCTCACCCTTGCGCCTTCTCCTGCGTGGCATACCTATAGAAGATGTCACCAAAGCCCACCCAGGACAGAAGCATGACCATCAATCCCAATCCGCGCTCGGTCGTCGCCGTGCGGGCCACTGTCCCCGAAGATGCCTTTACGGCCGGGGCGCTCGGCACGCTCAGGGAAGGCAGCGGCGTCGTCATTCGCAACGACGGGCTGGTGCTGACCATCGGCTATCTCATCACGGAGGCGGAAGAAGTCTGGCTGACCAGTCATGACGGCCGCGTCATCCCCGCGCACGCGCTGGCCTACGACCAGGAATCGGGCTTCGGCCTGGTGCAGGCGCTGGCGCCGCTCGGCCTGCCGGCGGTGGCGCTGGGCGATGCCGGCAAGGCCAGGATCGGTGACGCCGTCGTGCTGGCCGACGGTATCGGTCAGTCTGTGCAGGCCAGGATCGTGACCAAGCAGGAATTCGCCGGCTATTGGGAATATCTGCTCGACGAGGCGATCTTCATTGCACCGGCGCACCCGTCCTGGGGCGGTGCCGGGCTGTTCGGCGCTGACGGCTCGCTGCTCGGCATCGGTTCGCTGCGCCTGCAGATGAGCCGCAACGGCGAGGTCGCCGATATCAACATGGTGGTGCCGATCGATCTTTTGCCGCCCATTCTCGACGACCTCCTGACACGCGGCCAGGTGGCCAAGCCGCCGCGCCCGTGGCTCGGCGCCCTGTCGGCCGAAAGCGACGGCAGAGTGGTGGTGATGAGCGTGACCGAGGGCGGCCCGGCGGCCAAGGCCGGCCTGCGCCAAGGCGACATCATCTCCGACATCCGGGACGGCGCGGTCGACGGGCTGGCCGATTTCTATCGCAAGCTGTGGGAGAGCGGCTCGGCGGGGGCCGAGATTCCAATGCGGGTGTTGCGCGACGGCCGCGAAACCTGGCTGCGCGTCAAATCGGCCGACCGCGGCAGTTTTCTGAAAAAGCCGCAACTGCAGTAGACGCGTCGATGGCGTCGGCGATGTCATCGGGTTGCCAATTCGCCCGACGGGCAGCCGCTCGGCCATCGCGGCCAGGGCCTCGGCGGGATTGCCAAGCGCCTGGCGCGCCTGCCGCAGCCGGTTCTCGCCGCGCCCGGCGATGATCACCTCGGCGCCGGCCTCGACGCAGCGCCGGGCCAGCGCCAGACCCATGCCAGAGCCGCCACCGACGATCAGGATTTTCTCATTTGAAATGCTCATTCGCTCTGCCTTTGCTTGGATGGAGAAGGGCAGGGAATTGGCAGTTCGGTACGGCAAGTGAAAACGGAAGAAACCGATAGCGCTATCGGAAGCGCCGATGATGCAGGGCGATCAGTTGCCGCAAGCGGTGAAGGCGGTGCCCGGGTTCCAGTCCTTGAAGGCGATGGTCTGGCCTTCGACCGAGACGGTCTTGTGCTTGGTGCTGCCGTCCGGCTGCTTTTCGCTGCCGGTGCCTTTGCCGGTCNGGCCTTCGACCGAGACGGTCTTGTGCTTGGTGCTGCCGTCCGGCTGCTTTTCGCTGCCGGTGCCTTTGCCGGTCAGGACATTGTACTCGCAGGCGCTTTCGGCATTCTCCTTCAAATAGTCATCATGGTCATAGGCGAAGCCGGCGACGATGAAGGCAGCGTCGCACCAGGCGATGGTCAGCGTCATGTCGGTCCGTTCGCTGCCGACCGGCATCGCCGGCAGGTAGAATTTGATCGAACCGTTGGGCAGCATCGTCAGTTCCGGCTCGGTGTCGGAGTTCTCGTAACCCGGCCGGTCGTAGCCGTTCCATTCCCCGTGGATCTGCTCGTGCACGGTTTCGACGGGCTTGAGGTAATTGTGCTCCTTGTCCCTGAGGAAGAAGTGGACATCCATCGGGTGGCCGGGCTCGGTCTCCACCACCATGGCGAGATCGACGGCGCCGTCGCCGTTGAAGTCCCCGGTCACCGCTGTGATGATCTTCCGGGTTTCGATTGGCTCGGCGAGGGCGGCCGTGGGGAGAGACAACACAAAGGCGAGCAACAGAGATTTCATGGCATATTCCCCCGGGAGCGAGATGGCGTGCCCGAGCACGAGCATGGCAGGTATTCCGAAATTTCATACAGCGGGGCCGGGAGAAAAATGTTCAGGTCGAGGGGCGCGAAGGAACGCCCTAGGCGCCCGCCAAGTTTGCTGCCGGAAACTGACAGCGACTCGTGCCATTCTGGTCGATGACGGGCAATGCCAGGGACGACAGAGAGGGAACTGATGGCGCGAGCGACACCGAAAGGACAGGCCGGCTAATGGCGCCGGTCAAGGTTGATCCCGACAAGGTCCATGAATTCCCGGATCCGGGCAGCTTCTACGCATGGCTCGGCAAGCACCACGCCACGGAAACCGAAGTGTGGATCAAGGTTCACAAGGTGGGGTCGGGACTGAAGTCGATCACCCCCAAGCAAGCCATCGACGTGGTGCTGTGCTTCGGCTGGATCGATGCGGTGCGCAAGGGGTTGGACGACAAGAGTTTCCTGCAGCGCTACACGCCGCGCGGTCGGAAGAGCATCTGGAGCCTGATCAACATCGACAATGTCGCGCGGCTGGTCGAGGAGGGCCGCATGACCGAGCATGGGCTCAAACAGGTCGAGGCGGCCAAGGCGGACGGGCGCTGGGCGCGCGCCTATGGCAGCGGCAAGGAGATGAAGATCCCCGATGATCTGCAAGCGGCAATCGACGCCGAACCCGCTGCGAAGGCGATGCTGGCAAAACTCAGTGCGCAGAACCGTTTCGCGCTCGCCTTCCGCACCCACAACATGAAGACCGAGGCCGGGCGCAAGAAGAAGATCGAGACGTTTGTGGCAATGCTGAAGCGCGGCGAGACGATCTACCCGCAAGGCAGGAAGTAAGGTTTGGGGTGGGCTGGTTTGGGCGCCAGTTCGTCTTCGGCACGGCAAGCCTGTCCGCACGGGATCCGGCGTTGCGCGAAGCGCTTCAGGATCTGAATCGTGAAATTGTTCCAACTGCTTGTTTTTGCGCAATTCGATGGTCGGCGCGTCGCGCGGCTGCTTCAGCAACGACATCGCCGGTGGACGAAGGACGGCACGGCGGCTACCCTTCGAAAGCCGCGACGATCGAGCGGCGGACGCTGGGAGTCGTTGCCGTTGAGAAGAGTTGCTTCGTGGACGATGGCGCTGGGTCTCATTGTCATCGTCGCGTGTGTGGGAGCCGGCGCCACGCTTGCCCAGACCTCGCCCGACCAGACGTCTCCCGACCTGGCTTCTCCCTCGGCCTCGCCGGCAAAAGAGATCTCGGTCGGGATCAAGGAGGCGCCGCCTTTTGCGTTCAAGCTGCAGGACGGCAGCTGGTCGGGATTGAGCATCGACCTCTGGCAGAAAATAGCCGGGCGGCTCAACCTTCGCTTCCGCTATGTCGAAGTGCCTGCCGTGCAGGACCAGATCGATGGCGTCGTCAACGGCAGGTTCGATGCGGCGATGGCCGCGATCACGGTCACGGCCGACCGCGAAAAGGCCGTCGACTTCACGCAGCCCTTCTTCACGACCGGGCTCGGCATTGCGACACCGCTCAACAACCAGCCGTCATGGCGGCCGGTGCTGCATGCCCTGACGTCGTTCGGCTTCCTGCAGGCGGTGCTGGGGCTGGTCATCATATCGGTGGTGGTCGGCGTCCTGATCTGGATGTTCGAACGTCGGCACAATGACGATTTCGGCGGCGGCGTCGCCAAGGGACTGTTTTCCAGCATGTGGTGGTCGACCATCGCCGCGACGCAAGCCAGCACCGGCGACTTCGGTCCGCGAACCGTGCCGGGGCGCGTGCTGGCCGCGCTCTGGATGATGGGATCGATCATTGCCATCGCGGTGTTCACCGCGGGCGTCACATCGGTGCTGACGGTGACGCAGATGGAAGGAATGGTGCAGGGCGAAAGCGATCTCGCCCAGGTCACGGTCGGCGCGGTGCAGAGCTCGTCGACGGCGTCCTATCTGGATTCGACCCAGATCCGTCATCAGGACTTTGCCTCGATCCAGCAGGGCCTCAACGCGCTTCGCGCCGGCAAGATCGATGCGCTGGTGCACGACAAGCCGCTGCTTGGCTGGCTGGTCGGGCAGAATTACGCGACGAGCCTGCAGGTTCTCGATGCGACCTTCGACCAGCAGCAATATGCCATTGCGCTGCCGCTCGGCAGCCCGTTGCGCAAGTCTCTCGATGTCGCCCTCCTGCAGACCATCGAAAGCGATTGGTGGAAACAGGCCGTCTTCCAGTATCTGGGCGAGAAGTAGTCGACAGGAACTTCCGCGGTGCGATGCGCTGGAAAAACCGCCCTCACTCTGCGAGAGAGGCGGCCCTTTCTTCAAGGATTGATGGTTGCTGTCACTGGTTCAGGTCGACCGGCGTCACGCCAAGAAGCTTCAGGGCGTTGGCGTAGGTCCTGATGCCTTGGGCCTGTTTGCGCTCGGCACAAAACCGGTTCGCCTTGTCCTGGAGCGCGGTTGCTTCGGCGATCTGGCTTGCGCTGGTGCCTGGGGTGGCCTTCGTTTGGATGGCCCCGTCGAGTTGAAGGCCGAGCTGGCTGCAATATTCGCTCCGGGTGACCGCAGCGTCCGCACCCGATTGTGCGACCGCCAGCATGGCGAGCGAAATGCCTGTCAGGGCACCGATCCATCCGGTCGAACGTCGTTGCATGTTTCGGGACCATTTCTTCGCGTTGTACAGCAGCCCGCTTGACCGCCGCGACGGTGGTTATGACAGGCGATGTTTTCGCGAGTTTTCCCGGATGTTGAATGTTGTTTCCGAAGTGTGTCTGGTGGAGCGTCTTCACCCTCCCCCTTGTGGGGAGGGTCGGNGGGGGGGGGGGGGGGGGGGGGGGGTCTTTTGCAGCGCCGCGCCCCCACCCCGTCCCACCGACCTTGCTTCGCAACCCCGGTGCGCCGACCCTCCCCACAAGGGGAGGTGAAGCGCTGCGGCGCTTGCGCCTCTTCCTTTGCGGCCCTCCTTCGCGTAAGGCGCCGGGCAAATCCTTTCACGCAAGCATATAGCCCGGACACCGCATGATCAGACTTGAAAGCATCAGCAAGCAGAACGGCCGTCAGCTTGTCTTCATCGAAGCGTCGGCGTCGCTGCAGAAGGGCGAGAAGGTCGGCCTCGTCGGGCCGAACGGCGCCGGCAAGACGACGCTGTTTCGCATGATCACCGGCCAGGAGCAGCCCGACGAAGGCCAGGTGCAGGTCGATCGCGGCGTCACCATCGGCTATTTCAGCCAGGATGTCGGCGACATGGAAGGCCACAGCGCTGTGGCCGAAGTGATGAACGGCGCCGGGCCGGTGTCCGAAGTCGCGGCCGAGATGGCAGCCCTCGAGGCGGCCATGGCCGATCCCGAGCAGGCCGACCGGACGGACGAGATCATCGAAAAATATGGCGAGGCGCAGCACCGCTTCGAGGAACTCGACGGTTATGCGCTGGATGGCCGCGCCCGCGAAGTGCTGGACGGTCTCGGCTTTTCGCAGGAGATGATGGACGGCGATGTCGGAAAGCTGTCCGGCGGCTGGAAGATGCGCGTGGCGCTGGCCCGCATCCTGTTGATGCGGCCCGACGCCATGCTGCTCGATGAGCCAAGCAACCATCTCGATCTGGAGAGCCTGATCTGGCTGGAGTCCTTCCTGAAAAATTATGACGGCGCGCTGCTGATGACCTCGCACGACCGCGAGTTCATGAACCGCATCGTCAACAAGGTGGTCGAGATCGATGGCGGTTCGCTGACCGGCTATTCCGGCAATTATGAATTCTACCAGCAGCAGCGGGCGATCGCCGACAAGCAGCAGCAGGCGCAGTTCGAACGCCAGCAGGCGATGCTGGCCAAGGAGATCGCCTTCATCGAGCGCTTCAAGGCGCGCGCCTCGCATGCCGCGCAGGTGCAGAGCCGGGTGAAGAAGCTGGACAAGATCGACCGCGTCGAGCCGCCCAAGCGCCGCCAGACGGTTTCGTTCGATTTCCTGCCGGCGCCGCGCTGCGGCGAGGATGTCGTGACGCTGAAGAACGTCCACAAAGGCTATGGCAGCCGCTCCATCTATGAGGGGCTCGACTTCCAGGTCCGCCGCCGCGAGCGCTGGTGCATCATGGGCGTCAACGGCGCCGGCAAGTCGACGCTCCTGAAGCTGGTCGCCGGCGCTTCCGAGCCCGACACCGGCACGGTGGCGCGCGGGCCAAGTGTCAAAATGGGTTATTTCGCCCAGCACGCGATGGAAGTGCTGGAAGGCGAGCGCACTGTGTTTCAGACACTGGAGGACGCGTTTCCGCAAGCTGGCCAGGCGCCGCTGCGGGCACTCGCCGGCTGCTTCGGTTTTTCCGGCGACGAGATCGAGAAGAAATGCCGTGTGCTGTCAGGCGGTGAGAAGGCGCGGTTGGTGATGGCGCTGATGCTGTTCGACCCGCCCAACCTTCTGGTGCTGGACGAGCCGACCAACCATCTCGACATCGCCACCAAGGAGATGCTGATCACCGCACTTTCGCAGTACGAGGGCACCATGCTGTTCGTCTCGCACGACCGACATTTTCTGGCGGCGCTTTCCAACCGCGTGCTGGAATTGACGCCCGAAGGCATCCACACCTATGGCGGTGGCTATACGGAATATGTCGAGCGGACGGGGCAGGAAGCGCCGGGATTGAGGAGCTAGGCCCTTACCGCAGCGAGATGCTCATGCCGCTGAGGTCGGCGTTGACCTGCAGGCCGACCTGCCTGCCCGTCAATTCGAGCCGGGCGCCCTTGTCGTTGCTCATGACGATCACCTGAGCCCCTTTGCCAAGCGCGCCGCCACCGCCTGCCGCACCATAGACCCCGGTCACATCCCGTGCGCGTTTGATGTGGCGCACGGTACCTTGAAAATAGGTTTTGGAGACGCCGAAGGCGAGACCGCCCGAGACGCCGCCGACCGAGATGGGATAGCGGCGGCCATGGAAGGTCAGCGTTCCTTCGCCTCCGGAGCCACCGACAAAGAAGGCAGCCTTGTAGACGGCGAAGCGGATCGTGCCGCTGTCGGCATGCGCGGCGCTGGCAAAGCCGATGCTCGCGGTGGCGATGGCGGCAACCGCGATGGAACGAAATCCGGATGAAATCTTCATGGTGAGAACTCCTCAATGTAGCCGCTTTGCCGGCCGCAGCGTCGGATCAAAGTTACAACTGAACAGTCTCGCCCGTGATTTGGTTCCAGGCCCCGCGATTTGGTTCCAGGCATGGGTTCGAATCCGGCGGCTGGAGGGCCGGGGAGAGGGCGGCGGGTTGCGAAGGGTGGGGAAGGCGCCCGACCGCAGCTATCGCCTTGCGGGATGAAGAGGTCTATGCAGGCCCTTCACAAGGCTCAGGAGAGGCTTCGGATGAGAATCGCAATCTGCCTCGCATTGACCGCGGCAGTGGCCGGATGCGCGACCTCCCCGGTCGACTATGAGGCGTCGCTTTCGCAGCAGGACCAGAAATGGGCTTCGCCGGCATGCCAGCAGGCCCGCAGGGCGGCTTCGGATTACGAGGCTCGCGAGAAAGAGCATCCGGGGTGGGGTTTCGGCGTCTTGCTTGGTCCATACTCGATGGGGCTCGTCGCAGCCATCAAGGAGCATGAGCAGAAGCAACGAAAGCTGTTCGCCCGCGAAGTGCACCTGCAATGTTCAAGCTTGCCGCTGCCGAAGGAACTGCAGGGCGATTTGAACCCTGGCGTGCCGCCGACGAAGTATCCATAGCCCTGCCGCGCCTTCCCGGCCCCAAAGGCACCGGGGCTGCGAAGCGGCGCGAGTGGAGAGCCGCCGTTGGACCTAAGCAGTCATGGCGCGATCAACATCAGCCAGTAAGTGCCAAGCAAGTCACCACTTGACCCGCAAGCCCAGTGAACCGGTCAGCGCATGACTGTCACCGAAGTCTTTGAGGCCCGTCCGGGCGGCGGCTTCGCCGAACACCGAGAACCTGTCGTCGGCCCAGTTGATCGTGCCGCCAATACCGAGGCCGCCCCAGAGTTGCTCGTTGCGGTTCGAAAGGGTGCTGCCGGCGAGGTCGACAGATGAGCCATCCTCAAAGTCGTAATAGAGGTTGGCGATGCCGTAGAGATTCGTGTGGCCGGCGCGGCCCGTGCGGTCCTGCCACTGCGTCTGATGGCCGAGCGAGAGGCCGAGGCGGCCAAGCAGGCTGTCGTTGGTGCCTGGGGTGACCCTCGCGCCAAAGGCGTCGGTGAAGNGCGAGAGGCCGAGGCGGCCAAGCAGGCTGTCGTTGGTGCCTGGGGTGACCCTCGCGCCAAAGGCGTCGGTGAAGGCGTCGAGGTCGACCGACGACCAAGCCAACTGGGCTTGCGGCGTCAGCGACCAATTGGGATCGAGCATGATGCGTTTGCCCGCTTCGACGCCGAGCGCGTAGCCGACACCGTTGTTGCCGTCGACGAGCCGCTGTCCGGCGGTCGCCGAATCGAGATTGCTGTCGTACCAGATCACCTGCGCCTGGCCGTCGAGGTAGAAGCCTTCCGCGCCGTACCAGGTCAGCGAGCCGGAAACCCCGGTGCCGGTGCTGTCGATCGACCCGCTGCCGAAGACCGACGAGACGTCGGCGGACACGGTGCCATACTGGAAGGCGACGCCGCCGATGAGCTGGCCGGCCGCGCTATCGGACAAAAGCATGTCGGCGCCGGTCTGCAGCCTCCAGGTCGATGTGTCATATGTCGTTGCGGTGGTGGAGCTTTCCGGATCGTAGGAGCCGCTGGTGCCCTCGATCCTGCCCCACAGCCCGATACCGGCCTCGGCCTTCACCTCGTCGGAGATTCCGTCGGCGCCTTGCGCTTCGATGGTCCAGGACCGGTTGCCGAGCCGCTGCTGCAGCGTGCCCAGCTGGTTGAAGGTCTGCAATACGCCCGCATAGGCCTCATAGAGCGGTGCGCCTGCCTGATAGAGCGGAGTTCCGGGTCCACCGCCATCGATCAAGGCAGAACGCAGATACCAGTCGCCGTCGCCGGTCGTGCTCGTGCCGTCCTGATAGAGCCTGTAGGCATAGGCGCCGCCGACCACCGCCTGATCGCCTTCGAAAGTATAGTTGCCCTTTAGCGAGAAGCTGCCATTCGAGACGCCGCCGACATCGACGATCTTGATGCCTTCGACCGTCTGCGCCCCGCCGCCGCCGAGATTGACAACCTGGAGCGTACCCGTGCCTGACGTATCCCCGGCGATAACCAGCATGTTGGTCTGCGAGTTGTCTGCACCCAGGGCGGTGCCGATGAGAATGTTGCCGCCATTGCCGACATAGTCGCCGCTGACGGTCAGCTTGCTTCCAAGGCTGCCGGCAATGCCCACGGTCCCGGCATTGGTCAGGCCAGCAATGGTCTGCGAAGTGCCGGCGAGATCGAGCGTGGCGCCTGAGGCGACCGAGAACTGCGAGGAGGAACTGAATGCGTTTTCTGCGCCTGCGGCAAGCGTGCCGCCGCTGACCGATGTGGCGCCGGTAAAGCCTGAGTTGCCGGACGCGAGCACCAGGGTGCCCTGGCCGTCCTTGATGAACGTGCCGGCACCCGAGAGCACGCCGGCATAGCTGGAGTTGGCGACCTGGTCGAAGGTGAAGGAGTTGCCCGCGCCGATAGAGACATCGCCACCGAAGCGCTCGGCCGCCGAGACGAGGCCACCCTGGTCGACGGTCCAGTCGAGCAGCGAGGTGCCGGCTAGCTTCAGCGTGCCGGCACCGTCCTTCACCATCGTGCCGGTGCCGGAGATATCGCCGGCAAAGCTGGCATCCGCCACCTGGTCGAACACGACAGTGCCGGAATTGCCGATGTCGCCACGGATCGAAGCCGCGTTGCCGACCAGCGTGCCGGCACTCACCAGCGTGTTGCCGCCATAGCTGTTCGTTTCGGTCAGCGTCAGCGTGCCGGCGCCGGTCTTGGCAAGATTGCCGGCACCCGAGATCGCGCCGGACAAAGTGAGGTCGGCCAAGGTGTCGAAGGTACCGCCGGGCGCCGCAAGCGTGATGTCTCGCGCCGAGGAGAAGACGGCGGTGTTGCGCAGCGTACCGCCGGAGAGGGTCAGGTCGCCGGCGGCGTCGCCGAGATTGTTGTCGGCCGCAACCGAAAGCACGCCGCCCGAGACGGCCGTTCCGCCTGTGTAGGTGTTGGCGCCCGACAGCACCAGCGTGCCGGCATCGGTCTTGGTCAGGCTGCTCGCCCCGGTCAGCACGGAGGCGATGGTGGCGGTATAGCCTGCTCCGGCCAAGGTGCCGTCGCCGACCCGAATGATGCTCTCGCCGCCAGCGCCGGCAAGCGTGATGGCGTCTCCCTCGATGCGATAGCCGTCGGCGGCGAACTGCATTCCGGTGACCGCAAGCTCGCCAGCGCTGTCGTCGGCGCTGACGGTACCGCCAAGTGTCTGGAAGATGGCGAAACCGGGCTGCGGCTTCATCGCGCCTGTCACCAAGCCGGTGCTCGTCGTCCAGTTCGGGCTCGTCGCCGTCCAGGTGCCGTTGCCACCGTCGACCAGATTGTTGTTGGCATTCCCGGCCGCGTCACCGTCCCAGAACAACAGGTCATTGCCGGCGCTGCTGACCAGATTGACCTGGTTGGCGACCGAGGTCTGCACCGTCAGGTCGGCTGTCGTTACGCCGGCCGGCAGATTGCCCAACTCGAGGCCGTTGTCGGTCAGCGCGCCGCCATAATTGATCAGCCGGTAGACACCGGGGCCGAAGCCGCCGACATCGGTAATGTCGAGGCTGCCGTCCAGCGTCAGGTTTCCGGTCACCTCAATCAGGTCATTGACGCCGCCGCCGACAATGCCGGCTTGGCCAAGCTCATAATCAAGGATCGAGCCGGAGCTCAGGCTGAGCGATCCGACCGTGAGGGTGCCAGGGCTGGACCCCGGCGCCAGCATGCCGCCATCGGCGATGATGACCGCGCCGCCGATCGAGCCGGAGCCGCCCAGCGTCGCACCGCTGTTGACCGTCGTCTGCGAGCTGCCGAGCGAACCCTCACGACAAGCTTGCCGGCCTCGACCGTCGTCGGGCCGCTGAGAGTGCTGGTTCCCGTAAGGCTCAGATTGCCAAGACCCTGCTTGGTAAGGGAGCCGCTGCCATCGATGGAGCCGGCAAAGGTGGCGTCGGTCGGCTGGTCGAAGACGAGCGCTCCGTCGTTGAGGATTCCGCCGGTGCCGAGGCTCGAGGCTTGACCGATCAACGTGCCGCCGGTGATCACCGTGCCGCCGCTGTAGCTGTTCAGGCCGGTCAGTGTCGTGCTGCACGAGCCCTGCTGAACCACCGCGCCGCTGCCTGAGATCGTACCATCGACGATCAATGCATCTGAGCGGTTGAATGTCAGCGTGCTGTCGTCGAGGACATTGCCGACAATGCTGCCGCCATCGCCGACTTGGAGCGTGCCGTTATTGATGACAGTGCCGCCGGTGTAAGTGTTGGCGCCCGACAAAACCATCGTCCCGCCGCCTGCTTTCGTGAGACCGCCTGCTCCGGAGATGACATTGCTGAGCGTGAGGATCGTGCCGACATCAGTCAGAAACGTTCCGCCTCCTGTCAGGGCGATTGTCCGGCCGCTGGTGATGTCGGCGGTCGTCTGCAGTGTGCCGCCACTGAAGGTCAACCCGCCGGAGGCGGCGCCCAGATTGTTGTCATTCGAAATTTGCAGGGCCCCGCTGCTCAAAGTCCAGGGCGTAAGGGCGGTCGTCGTCCCCGTCAGTGTCCAGGTGCTGCTTCCTGTCTTTTCATACAATCCGAAGCCGTCGTATTTGGCGCCAGCGCCGATCTTGGACACATCAAAACTGGCGCTGCTGTCGCCGCCCAGCTTGAAAGTGTCGGCAGTGCTGAATGCAACCACATTGCCGCCGATTACCGAGCTCGCTTGAAGCTCCAGAGAATTAACTCCGCCTGTGAACTCGATAGCCTTGCCGGTGATCGGAGTTCCACCACCGGCGCCGACGGCGCCGCCGCTGATCGTGCCCGCATTGATAACCGCGATGTTGGCGCCCTTGATCCCCGCTGCGCCATCGCCGCCTGCCAAGGAGCCCTGGCCGCCACTGCCGCCAATAATCGTCGCACCTTGATTGTTGATGACGGTTCCACCTGAGAGCAGCAGAACAGCGGCGCCACCGTCCCCACCGCCGCCGAGAAGGGCTCTTCCGCCGGCGCCCCCCAGCAGATTCCCGCTGTTCTGGATTGTCCCGCCGCCGATCAGGACGATGGCAGCCGCGCCGCCGCCGCCGCCTGCTTGGGCCCCAACTGTAGAGCCACTAGTGCCACCGGTAACGCTGCCGCCCGCCTCTACAACGACATTTGCGGACGAGAATATGCCGACGCCGCCACCACCGCTGCCGCTGTTGCCACTGTTCCCACCTCGGCCACCAGTGCCACCAACCACCGATCCTGTGCCAGTAACCGTAACGTCGGCCGTGGCACTGACGCCCACACCGCCACCACCGCCGCCGCCGCTCCTGACGACGCTGTTTGTGCCAGGTGAGCCCGAAGCGCCGGCTCCGCCGCTGATGCTGGTTGCAATGGTCCCGTCTGTGGAGATGACCAGACCCGTAGCACCAGTCGCACCGGCAACGCCGTTTGGGTTGTTGGCTGTCGAGCTTCCCGATCCCGACCCTCCGGGCGCACCATTGCCCGTCGTGAGATCAACGCCGCCACCACCGCCGCCCGCGGTAGCGCCATTGGGGACATTCTGACCCGTGGCACCCGCTAGTGCACCGTCCACACCCCCTTGTCCGGCGCCTACGCCGCTTCCATTGCCGCCATCGGCCCAAGCGGGCGCGACATTCAGCGCGAGTGTGACAGCAAGGATCGCAAGGGCGGAAGCGCTGCAGCGAAGCGACACGTCCTGCTGCAAGCGCGCGAGGCGCAAAACCCAAATCCCGTCGCGCGCCAAAATCCGCTCCGCCATGCCTAAGCTCCCTGATTCCTGAGTGCGCCGAAGGCAGCATGAAAGCTATTCGCCCGCAAGACGTTTATAGTCACGAGAGCTACCAAGAAGCTAACAGTGACCAGTAAAATCAAGTCTGCGACGTTTGAGTGACAGATAATACGTCGATATTAGATCTAGCTTATCAAAGAGACCTTACGGAATCGCGAGAACAATCTCGCCGCATGGGTCTGCAGGGAAATTTTCGGAGCTCCTGGCCCTCAGCGATCCCATCGAGTGAGCTCGAAGGCTGCCCAGCGCAAGCCGGGTGGACAGAGCGTCATCACTGGACCGGGATTTCCCCCTCACGCCATACCCCTGTCGCCGCGGGGGCCTCAGCGATGTCAGCTACTGGGATGCGGCTACAGTCTGTTCGATGACCGACATGAGGCACGAAGCAGACTTCCTCCCGGTCGGACGCAATAGCGCTTCGTAGAATTACGGTGACAGTGTAAATTACGGCGGCAGTGCACTTTTTACCCTGTCAGTTGTCGCCTTACCCCCCGGCCAGCCTCGGCAGCAAAAAAATCTCCGCCCCCGCCGGCAGCTTCTTCGACCACGTATCGCGATAGATCGTCCCGTCGATCGCAACCGCGATGCCTTTCTCGATCCAGGGCTCGAGGCCGGGATACTGTTCAGCCAGCTTCCTGAACAGCTCCCTTATGTCCTTGGCCTCGATCTCGACCTTGCTGTTGCCTCCGGTGGTCGCGGCGAGCGAGCCCCAGAGCGTTACTTCGACCATTCGCGAGACCCCTATTCGGGATGGAGCATGATGTTATCCGAAAACCGCTTCGCACTTTTCGGCATCATGCTCTAGCCGCCTCGATCGCCGCCAGGATGCGCGGCGGCGACATCGGGATGTGCGTCATGCGCACGCCCGCGGCGTTCGACACCGCATTGGCGATGGCCGCCAGCGGCGGCACGATCGACGTCTCGCCGACGCCGCGCACCCCGTAGGGGTGGTTGGGGTTGGGGATTTCGAGGATCTGCGTGTCGATCATCGGCAGGTCCGAGCAGACCGGGATGCGGTAGTCGAGGAAGCCGGCGTTCTGCAGCCGCCCGTCCTTGCCGTAGATATACTCCTCGTTGAGCGCCCAGCCGATGCCTTGCGCGGCACCGCCCTGGTACTGCCCCTCGACATAGGTCGGGTGCACCGCCTTGCCGGCGTCCTGCACGACCGTGTAGCGGATGACCCTGGCGGCGCCGGTATCGGGATCGACCTCGATATCGCAGATATGGGTGGCGAAGGAGACGCCGGCGCCATCGGCGACGAGTTCGCTGTGGCCGGCGATCGGTCCGCCCGTCTTGCCCGATTCGACCGCGATCTCCTTCAGCGACAGCTTGCCGAGATTGCCGTGCTTCTCGCCCTTGGCGATCGCGTGGCCCTTTTCCCAGACCACGTCGTCGACGGCAATGTCCCACATCTGCGCGGCGCGTTCGCGCAGGATCTTGATCGCATTGCGGGCGGCCGAGATCGTCGCCATGGAAGACGAGAAGGTGCCGCGGCTGCCGTCCGTCATGTCGTTGTAGCCGAGGCTGGAGGTGTCGGCGACGATTGCCTTGACCTGGGAATAGTCGATGCCGAGTTCCTCCGCCGCCACCAGCGACAGCGACGCGCGCGAACCGCCGACATCGACCGTGCCGACGGCCAGCGAGACCGAGCCGTCCATGCCGATGTTGAGGTCGGTGCAGGTCTGGCCGCCGAAGTTGAACCAGAAACCGCAAGCCATGCCGCGGCCCTGGTTCGGGCCCAGCGGCGCCTTCATGTGCGGATGGCTCTTCACCGCCTCGAGCGTCGGGCCGATGCCGATCGGGCCGTAGACCGGACCGTAGGAGGATCTTGTGCCTTCCTGCGCGGCGTTTTTGATCCGGAAGTCGACCGGATCCATGCCGATCTTCTTGGCCAGCTCGTCAACAGCGCTTTCCACCGCGAACGCCGCCATGGGCGCGGAGGGCGCGCGGTAGGCCGCGGTCTTGGGCCGGTTGACCAGCACTTCGTAGCCCACCGTCTTGACGTTATCGAGCTTGTAGCAGGCGAAGGCCGTCATCGCGCCGATCTCGGCCCAGGAGCCGGCATACGGGCCGCAGCTGTAGCGCAGCGTCGCTTCGGCGGCGGTGATCGTGCCGTCCTTGCGGGCGCCGATCTTCACGTCGATCGAGGTGGCACTGGTCGGGCCCGAGGCGCGGAACACCTCGTCGCGGGTCATCACCAGCTTGACCGGCCGGCCGGCCTTGCGCGACAGCGCCAGCGCCACCGGCTCGGCCCAGACATGGGTCTTGCCGCCAAAACCGCCGCCGATCTCCGAGGAGGTGACGCGCAGTTTCGAGGCTTCCATGCCAAGCAGCTGGGCGCAGTGCTGGCGGTAGACGAAATGGCCCTGCGTGCAGACCCAGAGGTCGGCGGTGCCGTCGGAGCTGAAATTCGCCACGCAGGCATGCGGCTCGATATAGCCCTGGTGCGTCTGCTCGGTCTTGAAGGAGCGCTCGACGATGAAGTCGGCGTGGCCGAAACCCTGATGGACGTCGCCATGGCCAAACTGGCTGCGCTTGGTGACGTTGGAGGGTTTTACCGGCTTCTCCTCGAGACCCTCGGTGAAGATGGCATCATTGATCAAGGGCGCCGTGTGCTTCGCCGCCTCGTCGACATCGGTGACATGCGGCAGCAGCTCGTATTCGATCTCGATGAGCTTCAGCGCCTGCCTGGCGGTGCGGGCGTCGATCGCAGCGACCGCGGCCACCGCGTGGCCGTCATAGAGCGCTTTCGTGCGCGCCATGCAATTGTCGAGGACGTCGTACATGGCGGCATCGCCATCGGTGAGATCGGGCAGGTCGGCCGCGGTGATCACCGCCTTGACGCCGGCGAGCTTTTCCGCCTTCGAAATGTCGATCTTGGCGATCCTGGCGTGGGCGTGCGGGCTTCTGAGGACGCGCCCGACCAGCTGGCCGGCCATGTTGAAGTCCGCACCGTAGCGGGCACGACCCGTCACCTTGTCGACGCCGTCGGGGCGGATCGGACGTGTGCCTACCGATGCGAAGTTGCGGGCCGAATAACGCGGATCGAAATTCATGGTCAGGCTCCCTTCATCACGATGGCGGCGTCCTGGACGGCGCGCACGATCTTGTCGTAGCCGGTGCAGCGGCACAGGTTCCCGGCGAGGCCGAAGCGGATTTCTTCCTCGGTCGGGTCGGGGTTCTTGGCCAGGAGGTCCTTGGCCGCGATCAGGAAACCCGGCGTGCAGATGCCGCATTGCAGCGCCGCATGCTCGAGGAACTTCTGCTGCAGCGGATGCAGCGTGTCGCCATGGGCCATGCCCTCGATGGTCTCGACGCGACGGCCTTCAGCCTCGGCGCCGAGCACCAGGCACGAGCACACCAGCCGGTCGTCGAGGATGATGCTGCAGGCGCCGCAGTCGCCGGTGCCGCAGCCTTCCTTGGCGCCCGTCAGCCCCAGCCGATCGCGCAGGACGTCGAGCAGCGTCTCGTCGGGCTGGCAAAGATATTCGACAGCGTCGCCGTTGATTGTCGTTGAAACCGCAACACCAGCCATCATTTGCCTCCTGCACGTGCATAGGCGGTCGTGGCGGCCCGCTTGGCCAGCACGCCCGCAACTTTCCTCCGGAATTCAATAGTGCCGCGCTTGTCGTCGATGGGACGGCATGCCCCTGCGCAGACCTTGGCGAGCCGCTCCAGCGTCGCTTCGTCCAGCTTGGAGCCGATGAGCACCTCCGCCGCCTCTTCGACCAGAAGCACCGTCGCCGCCACGGCGCCCAGCGCCACGCGGGCCGATTTGACCACACCGTGCTCATCGAGCGTCAGGTTCACGCCGGCGCTGACCACCGCGATGTCCATTTCGGTGCGTGGAATGAAACGCAGATAGGCATCGCCCGAGCGCGGCGCTTGGCTGTCGAGCAGGATCGCCTCGATGATCTCGCCTTTGGCGAGTGACGTCTTGCCCGGCGCGGTCGGCACGCTCTGCACGGGGATCGTGCGCCGGCCCGCCGGCCCGACGACCACTGCCTTGGCGCCGGCGGCAACCAGCGCCGGCACGCTATCGGCGGCCGGCGAGGCGTTGCAGAGATTGCCCACGATGGTGCAGCGTCCCTGCACCTGCTTCGAGCCGATCAGCTTGGCCGCCTCGACGACACCAGGCCATGCCTTCCTGAGGGCGGTGTTCTCTCCCAGGACGGCGCAGGGAACCGCGGCGCCGATGCTGAAGCCTTCAGCCGTTTCCCGGATCTCGCTCAAGCCATCGATCGCCTTGATGTCGACGATCAGTTCTGGTTCGGCAAAGCCGCCCTTCATCCTGACCAGGAGGTCGCTGCCTCCCGCGAGGATGGCGGCCGTACCAGCCGACCCGGCCAACTGGCCAACGGCATCTTCTATTGAAAGCGGACGTATGTAGCGCATCGTCTCCCCTTGGTCATCGCGATTTCAGCGACCGTTATAAACAGTCTCCTCATAATGGCCATCCGGTTCCTCATCTGCGGCGATTGGGCCAGGCGCCGCAATATCCAGTCCAACAGGCCGAATGTGGCGCACTGACTGGCGGCAACCGGCTTTGGGAGGATTTTCGTGAAACTTCGGTTGCGGATCAAGTGCGCTCATTCGCTTTTACGCCTTTGGACCGGAACGGCCTTTAGGCCGGGCAGAGCCGCTGCCTGGCCGCCCCGGCTGAAGCCCCCTGTGTTCGGCAGCCGCCCGAAACGCCTGCGGCGGCTGGCCAAGGGTACGCAGGAAGGCGCGCCGCATGCGTCCGGGATCGCCAAAACCGGCGGTTTCGGCGATGCGCTCAAGCGGGAGATGGCTGATCTCGATCGCCGTTCGGGCCGTCTCAAGGCGCATGCGCTCTACGGCCTTTGCCGGCGTGACGCCGGTCTCGGCCGTGAAGGCGCGGGCGAAGTTGCGGGGACTCATGGCCGCGTGATCGGCCAGGCATTCGACGGTCAGCGGTTCGGCCAGGTTTGCCCGCACCCATTCGATCAGCGCGGCGAAGCGGCCGGTTCGCCCGCCCAGCTCGACGAAGGCCGAGAATTGCGACTGGCCGCCCGGCCGGCGCTGGTGCACGACGATCTGCTGCGCGGTGCGGCGCGCCACCTCAGCGCCAAGGTCATCTTCGACGAGGGCGAGCGCCAGGTCTATTCCGGCCGAGATGCCGGCCGACGTCCAGATGTCGCCATCCCTGATGAAAATACGCTCGGCATCGAGCCTGACCTTCGGGTAGCGGCGGTGGAAGTCGTCACTGCTGGCCCAGTGCGTGGTCGCGCGGCGGCCGTCGAGCAATCCCGCCTTTGCCAGCAGGTACGCGCCCGTGCAGACGCTGCTGATGCGCCGCGCCGAGGCGCGCCTCAACCAGGCGACGATCTCGTCCATCGCCTCCATGGAGCGGATGATTTCGCCGCCCGATACGATAACGGTGTCGAAAGGGCCGTCGCGCAGAGGCCTGGTGAGGAGCTTCAGACCCGAAGAGCTTTCAACGTCGCCGCCGCCGGGCGCCAGCAAAACCAGCTCATAGTTGTCCGGGCGGCAGCGCTCCGCAATCTCGAAGACTGTAGTCGGCCCGGCCGCATCCAGAAGCTGGAAACCGGGGTGAACGACGACGGCAACTTGCCTGCGCATGGCAGTATTCGCCCGATTTATGTCATTTCGGACGAAACGTAACGCCGATACCCTCGTCGTCAAGCCATCTGGAGATCGGACCCCATGAGTTGGCGACTTGCGTTGTGGAGCAGTGCCGGTGCCGCCGGCCTTGTCGTGGCGGAGCACGGATTGCTACGCCAACTGGCCCACAGGGCGCTTGCTAGCGCCAGCCACGGTGCCCGCACGGCCGACTTCGTCGCCATGCAACTCGAATATCCCGGGTCGGGCGCATCGCGGTGACGATGCCGTGCTGAAGCGACGGCGGGTGTGTGGCCGTCTTCCGAGCACCGATTTTTCACAGCAAGGGAGTGACTGATGAAAGCATTGATCGCCGGGGCCGGCATCGGCGGCCTCACCACTGCTCTGTTCCTGCATGAGGCAGGCATCGAGGTCGAACTGTTCGAGCGGGCCGACGACATCCGCGAACTTGGCGTCGGCATCAACATGCTCCCGCACGCTGTCAAGGAGTTGGCCGGGCTTGGGCTGATGCCGGCGCTCGACGCGGAGGGGGTGAGGACACGCGAGCTTGTCTACACCAACCGCTTCGGCCAGATCGTATGGCAGGAATTGCGCGGCATCGATGCCGGCTATGAGGTTCCGCAAATCAGCATTCATCGCGGCAGACTGCTGGGGCTGATCCACAGGGCCGTGGTGAACAGGCTTGGCGGCGACATCATCAATACGGCAAGCCTTGTCGATGCCTTCGAGCAGAGCGAAGGCGGGGTCGTGGCGCATTTCCGCCGGCATGACGGCTCGCGAGGCGAGGCGCATGGCGACCTGCTCATAGGCGCTGACGGGATCCATTCCGCCGTCCGGGCCGTGCTCTATCCCGAAGAAGGGCCGCCGATCTGGAACGGCACGATGCTGTGGCGCGGCGCCACGCCATGGCCGGTCTGGCGCGACGGGCGCACCATGGCGGTTGCCGGCGGCAATTTCGCCAAGTTCGTGTATTATCCGATCGAGCCGGATCGCCAAGAGCCGGAGACCAGGCTGACGAACTGGGCGGTGATGGCCAATACCGGTGATAGCGGCACATCACCGCTGCGTCCCGGCGACTGGAGCCGCCCGGGCGTGATCGACGATGTGCTGCCCTTCGTGCGCGACCGGTTTCAGCTTGATTTTGTCGACCCTGCCTCGATCATCCAGGCAACGGATGGCTTCTACGAATATCCGAACTGCGACCGCGACCCGCTGCCGCGATGGTCGTTCGGGCGGGTGACGCTGCTCGGCGATGCGGCGCATCCCATGTATCCGGTCGGGTCGAACGGAGCCAGCCAGGCAATACTCGACGCCGGCTGCCTCGCGATGCATCTGGCCGCGGGACCAACCGTCGAAGCCGCGCTCGCGCGATATGATGGGGAGCGGCGGCCGGCCACATCGGCCATCGTGCTGGCCAATCGGCAAGGCGGGCCGGAAGCGGTCATAGACTTGGTCGAGGCCCGGGCGCCGCATGGCTTTGATGACATCGACGCCGTCGCTTCGCGCGAAGAACGCAAGAGCGTGGTACGCGGCTATGCGTCCCTGGCGGGGTTTGCAAAACCGAATTGACCGGGAGCGGGCGTTTTTGCGCCCTAGAGATCGGCCTCGGCGAAGATGCGCGAGGCCCAGTCGAGGAAGACGCGCAGGCGTGGCGAGAGCTGACGGTTCTGCGGGTAGAGCGCCGACAGCGGCGTTGGCGAGGGCGGATAGTCGGCCAGCACCTCGACGAGTGTCCCATCCGCCAGATCCTTTTCGAAGCGATAGCGCGGCGCCTGGATGAGGCCGAGGCCAAGCCGCGCCAGGTCGGCGGCGGTGTCGGAATTGTTGGCGGCGACGCGGCCGGGCAGCCGCACCTCACGGATATTGCCGGCGACGGTGAATTCGAACGGAAGGGTCTCGCCAGTGCGCGACGAAACAAAGCCCACCGCCTGGTGACCGTCGAGCGCATCGGGGGAGGCGGGCGTGCCGTGGCGTTCGAGATAGCCAGGGCTGGCGCAGGTGATCTCGCGGATGACAGCCAGCCGCCGCATGATCATGCCGCTGTCGGGTAGCTCGCCGACGCGGATGACACAGTCGACGCCTTCACGCACGAGATCGACCAGCCGGTCGCTTTGGCCGATCTGCAGGTCGATTCTGGCATAGCGGTCGAGGAACTCCGGCAGGCGCGGCAACAGGAATGTGCGGGTGAGCAGCGTGCTGGCGTCGACGCGCAGCAGCCCGAAGGGCTCCGCATTGCGGAAGGCGGCTTCGGCATCCTCGATTTCGGCCAGGATCGACAGGCAGCGCCGATAGTAGGCTTCGCCGTCCTGGGTGGCGTTCACCTGCCGCGTCGTTCGTTCCAGAAGCCGCGCGCCGAGATGCTCTTCCAGTCGCCGGATGGCTTCCGTCGCCGTTGAACGCGGCAGGCCGAGATCGGCTGCGGCAGCGGTGAAGCTGCGCCGCTCCAGAACGCGAACGAAGAGCCGCATCGTGTCCAGTCGATCCATGGCCTTTGTTCGCAGTTTCCGAATAGTGATGTCAATAGGTGGCTGATTATCCGGAAAGCGGGCCGGCCTATATCCGTGTCACCAACACGGAGAGACTTCCATGACATCCAATCAAACAGATACGGGTGGCCAAACCAGAACCGCGATCGTGACCGGCGCCTCCAAAGGCATCGGCGCCGCCATCGCACAGCGGCTCGCCCGCGACGGCGTCGCCGTCGTCGTCAACTATGCACGGGGCCGCGCCGAGGCCGAAGAGCTTGTGCGCAGCATCGAAGCCGGCGGCGGCAAGGCGATCGCCGTTCAGGCCGATATCGCCGATCCGAATGGGATCGCAGCGCTGTTCGACGCCGGCGAGAAGGCGTTCGGCGGCATCGACATCCTCGTCAACAATGCCGGCGTCATGAAGATGTCGCCGATGGCGCAGACCGACGATGCTTCGTTCGACACGCAGATCGCGATCAATCTCGGCGGCGTGTTCCGCGGCATGCGGGAAGGCGCGCGCCGGCTTCGCGACGGCGGCCGCATCGTCAATTTTTCCAGCAGCGTCGTCGGCCTCTACCAGCCGGGCTACGGCGTCTACGCCGCCACCAAGGCGGGTGTCGAGGCGATGACCCACATCCTGGCCAAGGAGCTCGGCGCGCGCCGTGTCACTGTCAACGCGGTGGCGCCCGGACCGATCGAGACCGCGCTGTTCACGGACGGCAAGAGCGAGGCGCAGATCGAGGCCATCGGCAAGATGATCCCGCTCGGCCGGCTCGGTCAGCCCGACGACATTGCCGGGCTGGTCTCGTTTCTGGCCGGTCCGGACAGCTTCTGGGTCAACGGGCAAATCATCCGCGCCAATGGCGGCGTCGTCTGAGCCGTCGCCGACCGCTCCACCCCGAACCTGAAACTCCACAGAAAGGAAAAGATCATGCCATTCGCCAACATCAAGCTACCGCAAGCGGCGCTCTCCAGGGCGCAGAAGGAAGACCTCATCCATCGAACGACAGCCATGTTCGTCGACTTTTTCGGCGAGGGTGCGCGCCCCTTCACGATGGTGCTGGTGGAGGAGGTCGCCGACGGCGGCTATGGCCGGGCCGACGAAGTGTTCGTCGTGCCGGAAGTTTTTCGCGCAAAGGAGTAGTGCCGGGCCGACCTCCTCTCCCGACTTCGTGAGGCGAGGAACTCCAGTCTAGTAAAGTTTGCGCCAGAACCCCCACCCGGACCTCCGGTCCGACCTCCCCACAAGGGGGAGGTAGGGAGCCCAGCTTTTCCGCATTTCCAAAAAAGGCAGGCGGGCAGGGCGCCTTCCTCACCCTCCCCCTTGTGGGGAGGGTCGATGCGAAGCAGCGGGGTGGGGGGTCTGCGCGGCGCTGCAGCGCTTGGGTTTGCAAGCGTAGACCTCCGCTTCAATCGCCCTTCGTCGCACCAATCCAGTCAGCCGCCATTTCGGCAAACAGCCAGTCGCGGAACGCCCTGATCTTCTTCTGACGCAGCGCGCCGTCGCGGTAGACGACGTAGTAGCGCGAGGCGGATTTCAGCGCGCGGTCGAAGGGACGAACCAGCCGCCCGGCGGCGAGGTCGGCCGAGACCAGCGCGCTTCGGCCCAGCAGCACGCCTTCGCCATGCACCGCGGCCTCGACGGCGAAGGTGGCGGAATCGAAGCGCACGCCGCGCTTCGGATCGACATCTGCCACGCCGGCATGTTGCAGCCATGTCGCCCAGTCGATGCGAAAGGCATCATGGATCAATTTGTGATGCCTGAGATCCGCCGGCAAGCGCAGCGGATGTTCGCCTTGCAGCAGTTCCGGGCTGCAGACGGGGAAGACCTCTTCATCGGCGAGAAATTCCGCTGTCACTCCGGCATAGCCGCCCTTGCCGTAGCGGATGGCGATGTCGATGCTGTCGCTGACGAAATCGGAAAGCACGCCGGAGGTCGACAGCCGCACGTCGATATCGGCGTTGGCGCGGTGGAAACGATGCAGCCTCGGCACCAGCCAGCGGCCGGCAAAACCGTCCGAAGTGCTGACATTCAGGATGCCTGTCGTGCGGTCGGGCGTGGCGGCGATGGTGGCGGCGGCGATCTGGTCCAGCGCCGTCCTGACTTCCGATGCATAGGCGGCGCCCACCGGCGTCAGGCGAACGGACCGCGTTCCCCGATCGAAAAGCTGGATGCCCAGCCGGTCCTCGATGTTGCGGATTGCGCGGCTGACCGCGCCATGGGTGACGTTGAGTTCAGCCGCCGCCTTGGAGAAACTCAGATGCCTGGCGGCGGCCTCGAAGGCGGGCAGGGCAGTGAGGGGCGGTAGTCTGCGCGGCATGATCCACCTGTGAGCGTTGCTCACAAATCCTGCACAAAGAGTCGTTTGTCGTCCAGCCCAGAAATGTTCAATCTGTTGGTGTAGCAGCGCATGCAGATCGGATTCTCCATCTCACCGTTGCGCTGAACGACCAGAAACAGTGTGAGCAATCGTCATGCTCGTCCTCCGCGGACGGCGTCGGCACGCTTGCGCCTAGGCAAATACAGGAGACGGACAATGAACCCGACCTTCGAATCCATCGGCGCCGCGATGAGCGGTCTTGCACTCAGAACCGCTGCAGTCGTCGAGCGCCGGCGCATGCTGCGCCGAGTTTCACGCTTCTCGAACCATCGCTTGCACGACATCGGCTTCGAGCGCGACCGGGACGGTTCCATCCTGCGCAATGGGAGGGCGATATGACCAGCACCCTGATCATCGGCGCGACGGGGCTGCTGGGTGGCGAGATGGCGAAGGCCAGCGCAGGCAATGGCGATCGCCTGCACGTTCTGGTTCGTCCGACAACAGCCGGTAATGAAGAACGGCTGCATTCGCTGAAGGAGCTCGGCGCCAAAATCCATGTCGGCGATCTCGACGACTATGGCAGCCTTGTCCGCGCCGCCGGTGCGGTGGATCGAGTCATCAGCTCGGTGCATGTGGATTCGGCCAGCGAGATGACGTTGGTGCGGGCGCTCAGGGATGCCGGCGTCTCCCGCTATGTACCTTCCGCCGGCTTCGGCCTCGACTTTGCCGCCGCTGCACCGGGCTCGGTTCCGCCGCTCGACCTCAAGCGAGCCGTGTTCGACGCGATCAGGCAAGCGGATCTGCCCTATACGGTGATCTACACCAACGGCTTCTTCTCGACCTGGGTGACGACGCTGGGCGACCTGATGCGCTTCGGCTCGTCGCCCTTGCCGCCCGAAGAGGTGACGCTTTATGGCGACGGCAATGTGCCGGCGACGTTTGTCAGCGAGAAGGACATCGCCGCCGTCACCTTGCGCGCGTTGAACGACCCCAGTGCCATCCGCAGCGAGATCCGCATCGCCCAGAACGAGATCACCCAGAACGAAATGATCGATCTGTGGCGCCGGGTCAGCGGCCGCTCGCCGCGCATCGTGCCCCAGAGTGCGGCGGAGCTTGAGGCGATGATCGCATCAGCCCCCTGGCTCGGACTGCTGCGGGCGTTTTGGATACGCGGTGAGACGGCGCTCGAAACGGCCACGCCGGAAGCCGGCGCGCTCTATCCGGAGCTGACGTTCGAGACCATCGAGAGCGCCTTTGTGGCGATGGCGGGCACCGCTGGGCGGTAGTAGCAGAAGCGCGGCGTTGCAACTGCGATCACCCCCACAAGTGGGGAGATCGGCAGCGTCACCCCTTCCGCTTCTCCACCTCGGCCTTCCTCAGCAGGAACCGCTGGATCTTGCCGCTCGGCGTCTTCGGCAACTCGCTGACGAACTCGACTTCGCGCGGATAGGCGTGGGCCGAGAGGCGCTTGCGGACATGCTGCGCCAGTTCCTCGGCCAGCGCCTCGCTGCCTCGAAAGGCGGGCGCCAGAACGACGAAGGCCTTGACGATTTCGGTGCGCTGCGGATCGGGCACGCCGACGACCGCTGCCTCGTTGACCGCCGGATGCTCGAGCAGCGCGCTTTCGACGTCGAACGGGCCGATGCGGTAGCCGGCCGAGGTGATGACGTCGTCGGCGCGGCCGATGAAGGAGATCGAACCGTCGGGCTCGAACTCGACCGTGTCGCCGGTGCGGTAATAGCCACCCGCAATGGCAGGGGTTTCGGCCTGATGATAGCCGCCGAACCAGCGCAGCGGCGAGTTGGCGATGTCGACGGCGAGAATGCCGGGCTGGTTGGGGCTAAGCTCGTTGCCGGCCTCGTCGAGCACGACGACGCGGTAGCCCGGCATGGCAAAGCCGGCCGAGCCGTGGCGTACGGGGTGCGACAGGCCGTGATGGTTGTTGACCATCATGCCGTTCTCGGTCTGGCCGTAATGGTCGTGGATGGGGGCGGCGAGATGAGCGTCGAACCAGCGGATCACCTCCGGGTTGAGCGGCTCGCCGGCGCTGCTCACCACACGCAGGCGGCCCTTGACGCGGGCGGCGGCCTCGGGTCCTTCGGCCAGCAGCAGGCGGAAGGCGGTGGGCGAGCCGGCAAGGCTGGTGACGCCGAGGCGCTCGATGATGTCGTAGGTGCTCCTGGCGGTGAAGGCGCCCTCGTTGAAGGTCGTGGCGATGCCAAGCAGCAGCGGGCCTGTTATGGCGTAATAGAGGCCGTAGGCCCAGCCGGGATCGGCGATGTTCCAGAAGACGTCGGCGGGCCGCAGCCCGATGGCATCCCGCATATAGGCGCCGAAGGCCAGCAGCGCGCTGAGCGGCACCGGAACGCCCTTGGGGAAACCTGTCGTGCCCGAGGTCGACATCATCATGAACAAATCGTCGCCCTTGCGCATCACCGGCTGGCACTCGGGCGAGGCGGCGGCGAAGTCGGCGCGGAAATCGATGTCGCCGGCCGGCAGGGCTTCGCCTGGGGCAAGGATGGTTGCAACCCGAGGGCAATCCTCCACCTGGTCGAGTTTGCCGCGATTGGCAATGTTGGTGACGACGAGCTTCGCGCCGCTGGTCTTCAGCCGGTGGTCGATGGCCTTGGGGCCAAAGGCGGTGAACAGCGGCTGGTAGACCGCGCCGATGCGCCAGGTGCCGAGGATGAGCGCCACCAGTTCGGGAATGCGCGGCAGCATGCCGGCGACGATGTCGCCGGAGCCGACGCCGGCCTGTTTGAGGGTATTGCCGACGCGCGCGGACATGTCCTTGAGATCGTCGAAGCTGAATTCCCGCAGCGCGCCCCCGGCGGAGATGGCGCGCAGCGCCAGCCGGTTTTGCCCGGTGTGGCGATCGCAGCATTCGATGCAGGCGTTGATGCCCGTCGCGGGATCGCCGTGAAGTCTTGCGATCTCATCGTCGATGCGAAAGCGTGCAATGGCATCGGTATAGCGCGGCAGCGCCGGTGTGTTGGTCATGGCAGTCCTCCCTGGCGGCGCCGCATCTCCCCATGCGGCGCTGTCGGGTGCGAGCTTGCCCGAAATTGTGGTTGTGGTCGATGCGGCGAAAGTTGGTTGGCGCTTGAACACCCCCCTCTGCCCTGCCGGGCATCTCCCCCGCAAGGGGGGAGATCGGCGCCTCAATCGCGGCGCTTGTCTTGCGACGTCGACGGTTGGCGAAAGCGATAACGACATCCAATCTCCCCCCTTGCGGGGGAGATGTCCGGCAGGACAGAGGGGGGTGTGAAGGATCACAGCGCTGACAATCTGCGTGGTTGACCTAATCAGTCATCCAGCGGATAGGTCCGGCCCAAATATACCCGCCCGAGAAACTCCGATGACCACAGACACCAAATTCCACCCCGACACCGCCTGGCAGGCCGAAATTCGCGCCGGCGTGCGCCACGTGCGCGATCTGGCGTCCCTGCCGTTGTCGCCAGCTGAGCGCGCGGCGGCGCAAGCGGCGGCCGCGAACCACAAGGTGCGTGCGCCCAAAGCCTATCTCGACCTGATCGACTGGAATGACCCCGCCGATCCGATCCGGGCGCAGGTCATCCCCTCTCCGCAGGAACTGGAGGAGGTGGAAGGCGAACTCGACGATCCGATCGCCGACCATGACTTCAGCCCGGTGCCGCGATTGACGCATCGCCATGCCGACCGGGTGCTGTTGTTCCCGACCTATCAATGCGCGGTCTATTGCCGGTTCTGCTTCCGCAAGGAATCGCTGACCTCGATCGGCAGGGGTTATACGCGCGAGGCGTTGGAGCCGGCGCTGGCCTACATCGCGGATCACCCCGAAATCCGTGAGGTGATCCTGACCGGCGGCGATCCGCTGTCGCTGCCCGACAAGGTACTGGCTGAAATCTTCGCGCGCATCGAAGCCATTGCGCATGTGCGGCTGCTGCGCATCCATACGCGCGTGCCGGTGGTGCTGCCGTCGCGCATTACATCAGGGCTCGTCGCGGCGCTGCAGGGCCGGCTGATGGTCACTGTCGTCACCCATTTCAACCATGCGCGCGAGATCACCGACGCAACCGAGGCCGCCTGCCGCACGCTTCGGCGAGCCGGCTTCGTGCTGCTGAACCAGAGCGTTCTGCTCAAGGGCGTCAACGACAGCATCGAGGCGCTGGAAGAACTCTGCCGCGAGCTGATGTACCGCCTCGGCGTCAAACCCTACTACCTGCACCATGGCGACCTCGCGCGCGGCATGGCGCACCGGCGCACGACGATTGCACAGGGACAGGCGCTGACTGAAGCGCTGCGGGCGCGGCTGTCGGGCATCTGCAACCCCGTCTATGTGCTCGACCTGCCGGAGGGCGGCGGCAAGGTGCCGATCGGGCCTTGCCATGTCGAGGGACGGGACGGCGAGAACTGGCGGCTGCGCGGGCTCGATGGCGGGGTGAGGGGATATAGGGAGATCGTTGGCGAATAGGGCTGCGCGCTACCGCGCGTTTTTCTCGACAAATGCCAGCACCACCACGCGCGGGGCAACGCAATAGGCGAGGCTGGCCTTGCGGCGCGTCTTCGTCGTTGCGCGGCCTGCGTTCAGGTCGATGGCGATGTCCTCATAGCCCAGCACCTCGCGATCGAGCGGATAGACGGCCTTGTAAACGGCTTCCTTGGCGGCAAAGAGGATGCGGCCGGCAAGATGCCGGTCGGCTGCGTCCGTGCGGTCCGCGGGTGTTGTCACGAGCGCCAAAATGTCATCCGGGAGAGGCTGCGCGGGCTCGACGTCGATGCCGAGCGAGGCGATATCGCCAATCGGTGCAATCGCCGCCACGGCCATGTCGTCGTCGTGCGCGAGCGAACCGGTTATTCCGTCGGGCCAGACCGGCGCGCCGGTTGGCGAGCGCAGGATGGCGACGTCGCCGACGCCAAGCTCCGCCAGCAGTCCGTGCGCGATCCACCGGGCCGCGCCGCTGGCGCGCCGCATGCCAGGCTGACGCGCGGGGATGGAATGCGCTTCCCCAGGCAGCAGATGGGCGTCGTCGCCGTCGCGGATCATCCGGCATCCGATCCGGACTCCCGATGGTGCGATGGCGGCGATCGCTTCGGCCAAGGCGATTTCCTCGGGCAGCCGCATCACGGCTCGTGCGTCCGGGCCGGCAAAGCGAGATCGGCGATCATTTCTCCGTCCTCGTCGAGCCCTTCTTCGACGAAACCGGCGCTGCGATAGAGATTTCGCGCCGCATCGTTCTCCGGTTCGTAGCAGATCGAGACGTGGCTGATGTGGCCGAGCCCCTGTATTTCGACCAGCACTTCGAGCAGTGCGGCCTTGCCGTAGCCTTTGCCCTGAGCGGCGCGGTCGATCATGAAGCGATAGATGCGTGCCTCGTCGTCATCCTCCGGCGCCTCGTACATCAGGAAGCCGACAACACGATCGCCAGCCATGACGACGCGTGGCCTCGCGTCTTCGTCAGTCCCGGCTTCTTCCAGCGAGTCCGCATTGCCGGCGACGAAATCCCTCTGCTCCAGCGCGAGTTCCAGGGCCATGACCTGGGCACGGTTGGCCTCGGTCACGGCAACGAGACGGATATCTCCGGTGTTCAAGCCGATGCCCTTCTTCAAGCCGATGCCCTGGCCGATGCCTTGGAGCCATCGTCGGTGATCGGTTCGACGAAGCGATGCAGCTTGGCCGGGTTGCCACGCCATATGGAGTTGGGCTCCAGCTCTTCGCCCTTCATNCGACGAAGCGATGCAGCTTGGCCGGGTTGCCACGCCATATGGAGTTGGGCTCCAGCTCTTCGCCCTTCATGACGAAGGAGTCGACATCGACCACCGAGCCTTCGCCCATCACGACGCCGTAATGGACAAAGGCGGAGGGTCCGAGCGTGCAGCCCTTGCCGATGCGGATGAAGTCGGACTTGAAGGCGCCTTCTTCCAGCGAATGGGCCTGGATGACGCAGCCCTCGTTGAGGGTGACGTCGTCGCCGATCTCCACCAGCGAGCGTTCGGTCAAATTGCTGCCGCCGTCATAAACCCGCTTGCCGACCTTGACGCCCAGCAGGCGCAGGATCATCGGCCGGAACGGCGTGCCGGCGAACAGGCGCACGATCGGCGAATCCGCCAGCTTCCAGTGGCGTTCGTGGCGCCAGAACGTGACGTCGTAGATCGTCGTCATCTGCGGCTTCAGCCGGCCGAAACCAAGGCTCGCCCGTTCCACGAAGATGTAGAACGGAATGGTGATCGCCGAGGTCAGGAGCACGGCGACGAACAGTGCGACTTCAGCCCATTCGGTATAGTAGTTCAGCGCCCGGTCCCAGATCGCTAGCGTGGCGAACAACATGATCCATTGCGTTGCCACGAACAGCAGGATCGTCACCAGATTGTGGCGGTTCTTGTGCGGGATGCGCCGGCGCCGGTCGTCCTCGTCGATGCCGGCGATGAGTTCCTTGTCGCGGTTCACCATGCGCGGGATTTCAAAGGCAGGCGAACCCAGAAGCCCGACATTCTCGCGCAGCGGCCCGTCGATGGGGATCATCACCTTGGTGCCGAGCAGGACGTTGTCGCCGGTGCGTCCGTCCGGCGGATAGTAGATGTTGTTGCCGAGATAGTTGCGCTCGCCGATCCTCGTCGGCTCGAGCCGGAAGGCGGAGGCGGATTTGTGCATGTTGATCATGAACAGCCCGTCCGACACCATGGTCTCGGTGCCGATCTCGCACAGAAGCGGGTTTTCGTGCTGCTGGTTGGAACCGAAATTGGAGCCGGTCTGTACCACCTTGTTGAGGTTCCAGCCGATGGCTCGCATGTAGTGCACGATGGCCGAGCTGTCGCCGGCCAGCAGGCCGAGCACGCGGGAGTTGCTCGAGAATTCGGCGACAGTCTGCAGCCAGTAGCGGAAGCCGTACAGCGTGTAGGTGCGGCCGGGCTTCAACAGCAGGCTGACCAGGCGCGGCACCAGCGTCGCCGCCAGGAAGGATGCGGCCATGTAGCCGAACAGCGTGACCGTGGTGCCGATCGCGACGACACCGATCGTTTCCTGGTAGTCGTCGCCGACATTTTCCCAATAGCTGTGGAACAAGAGCGGCAAGGGAGTGACGATGGCAAACAGCCCGATCAGCTGAACCGCTTCGAACAGGAAGCGCCGGATGTTGGAAGGATCGACATTGCGCACCTTGCAATAGTCGGCCGTGGTCGGCACGGCCGGCGAGCCATGCCAGCGTTCGCCGTCGGGGATGCTTTGGCCGCGGTGCAGCGAGGACGAATGGCCGAGCTGGGCGCCATCGCCGATCCTCGTGTCGATGTCGAGCGTCGAGCCGACGCCGACGAAGGCATCGCGGCCGATGGTCAGCGGCCCGGTGTGGATATAGCCGGACTGCGCCCGGAAGCCGAGGATCATCGATTCCTTGCGCAGGATGGTGTTGGCGCCGATCGAGATGAGATCCGTGCAGACGGGCACGGATTTCGATTCGATGACGGCGTTCTTGCCGAGCTTGGTGCCGAGAAGCTGCAGATAGATGCTGTAGAGCGGGCTGCCGCGGAACAGCACGACGGGCGCGGTGCGGATCAACGTCTTGACCACCCAGAAGCGGAAGTAACGCACGCCCCAGATGGGAAACGCCTCGGCCTTCCAGCGGCCGACCAGCACCCATTTGGCGATGACGGCAAAGCCCGACATACCAAAGAACACGGCGGCCGAAAGCGCCACGCACCTGATGTACAGCTGCAGCGGATCGTCGAGCGCGTCATACATCCAGTTGAGGCCGTCATTGACCGCCCACAGGGCGCCATAGCTGTAGAGCGCGTAGAACAGCAGCTGTGCGGCGCCGCAGGTCCAGTAGGCGAAATTCGAGGCCCGGCGGGTGAGGACGGGCTCGTTGGTGGCCGTCGTCATCTCGTCCGCCACGCCGAGATGCAGCGCGAGCCGCGCCACGGTCGGGTGGAGATAGATGTCGCGCATCGACGCCGTCGCCCATTCCTTCCTGGTGCGCAGGCGCGCGCAGAAATGCGCCATCAGCAGCGAGTTGGCGCCGAGATCGTCGAAGAAATTGTCCTCGACGGACACTTCCTCGAATTTCAATACGGCGGCCAGTGCGTCGGCCAGGAAACGCTCGTCGTCATTGGCGGGCGCGACCATGGCGCGATCGCCCGAAAGCCGCACACTTGTCGGCTTCGGCAGCTGGCGCAAATCCACCTTGTTGGAGACCGTCATCGGGATAACAGGCAGTTCCTCCAGATAGGAGGGCACCATGTAGTCGGGCAGCCGCCGCTTCATCGTCCTGGCGAGGTCGGCGCGCGAGATCGCCTTCTGGCCGGCCTTCGCTGCGTAATAGGCGACGAGTTCGACGCGGCCGGGCTCGATCTCCCAGGTGGTGACCGCGGCCTGGGCGATCTCGGGCTGATCGAGCAGCACCGCCTCGATCTCGCCGAGCTCGATGCGGTAGCCGCGGATCTTGACCTGGGTGTCGATGCGGCCGTTATATTCGATCTCGCTTTGGTCGTTGATGCGGCCAAGGTCGCCGGTCCGGTAGATGCGCTTCGACGGATTGTTCGGCAGGCCGACGAAATCGGCGATGAATTTCTGTTCGGTCAGGTCAGGCCTGTTGAGATAGCCGACCGCGAGCCCGATGCCGGCGATGCCGATCTCGCCCAGTTCGCCCGGCTCGGCGAGCTGCGGCAGCGAAGCGTCGAGAATGACGATCGAGTAGGTCGGCAGCGGCGCACCGATGGTGACGGGGCTGTCCGGCGTCAGCGCGCCCATTGTGGCGGTGACGGTCGCCTCGGTCGGGCCATAGGTGTTGAGGATCTGCCGCCCCGGCTTCGACCAGCGCACCACCAGATTGTGCGGGCAGGCCTCGCCGCCGACCAGCAGCGTGCGCAGGCTGGGCACATCTGACGTCATCGACGACAGCAGCGTCGGGCTGCAGGCGATGCAGGTGATGTCATGGAGCCGCAGGAAATCGGCCAGTTCCTCGCCCACCAGCGGCATCTGGCCCGGTGCCGGCACCACCGTCGCGCCGGCGACGAACGGCACCCAGATCTCTTCGGAGGAAAAGTCGAAGGCGATGGTCATGCCCTGGTAGACGCGATCGCCCGGCCGGTAGCCGTAGGAGGCGGCGGCGACGCGGATGAAATTGACGAAACTCTGGTGCTTGATGACGACGCCCTTGGGCTTGCCTGTGGTGCCCGAGGTGTAGAGGATGTAGCAGGTGTCGTCTGATGAAGCGGCCTTCGCATTCGGCTTCAGCGGCGCGCCGGACTCTTTGGAGATTTCGGCGGCAGTGCTGTCGATCAGCAGATGCGGAACCGGCAGTTGACCGGCGCGCGATGCATAGGCGGCGATGGTGACGATCAGGCTGACGCCGGCGTCTTCGATGATGAGCGCCATCCGCTCCTCGGGAAAAGCGGTGGCCAGCGGCACGAAGGCAGCACCTGCCTTCATCACCGCGAGCAGCGCGACATAGGTCTCCGCCGAGCGGTCGAGGATAAGCCCGACGCGGTGGCCCGGTCGCAAGCCGCGCTTGACCAGCAGGCGGGCGAACTGGTTGGCCCGGCTGTCCAGTTCACGATAGGTCCAGACACGCCCGTCGGAGATCACCGCCGGCAGCGCTGCAAACATTTCGGCAAGCTGTTCGAAGACGGTGTCGAGCCGCTCGCCGGGGAGGCCGTGCCGGGCAAAGTCGGCGCCCGTCAGGATTTGCCCGCGCCTGGCTGTTGCGGGGGCCGTTTTTACCAGCGCATCGACATCTGCCGGGCCGCTTTCCAGCCCCGATCGTTCCGCGTCCAGTTCGGCGATGTCGACACCGTGATCCATTTCCATACTTTCCCGTCCAGGCCGGGCATCGCCCGGCACGGCCATTTTTCCAGTTGTTGTGGGATGCTTATGCCATCCGATCTTTTCGCCAGTTTTTCCGAACTGTTGAATATTGTTTCTGAACTGTGTCTGGGCGGGGGTTTTGGCCCTCTTTGTCGGGGCTTGCGGGGGAGGGAAGCCTCCGCCCGTCGCGCCCTACGGCGCCCCCCTCTGGCCTGCCGGCCGTTCGTCGTTCGGAAAGCCAAGCAATTGGCTTTCCGTCCGCTACGCGGACCACTTCTCAACCCCCACTTGTGGGGAGATTGGCAGCTTCGGCGCCGGCCTTTTTCTGGAACCAGCCTTGAGGCCCCGCATTCTATGAGCAGGGACTTAAGGAGCGTGTCGTGAAAGCGGTTTTGGGACTGGTCTGCGGCTTCGTGCTGACCCTTGCGGTCTTCGGCAGCGGACTGGGTTTTGCGGCCTGGCTGCTTGCCGCAAAGCCGCCGCGCCAGGCAACGGCCACCGTCAGCGTGGCGGAGCTGTGGACCAAAAAGGCGCGGCCGGTGAACAAAGCCGGGCAGGGCCTCGAACGCCTGCCGGCCAAACAGTCCGCGCCGCCCGACATCCCCGCCAAACCGCAGGAAACACCGCCCGACCCCACCGTCACCGGCGCCATCGCGCCCAAGACGACCGAATTGCCGCCTCCGCATCTCGCCTGGTGCGCCAGCCGCTATCGCTCCTACCATCCGGACGACAACAGCTATCGCTCCTACAGCGGGCAGCTGCGCCCCTGCATCTCGCCCTATCTTCAAGCCGCCGGTCAGGTCGGCCAGCCGGTTGCCGGCGATGGCGACGAAAACGGCGCCGGCCTGGGGGTCTACGCTGCCGACGATGGCGGCGAAGCACTTTCGGCCGACCATGTCGATTACTGCTTCAGCCGCTACCGCTCCTATCGCCCGGAAGACAACTCCTATCAGCCATACTCCGGCGGGCCGAGACGGCAATGCCAGTAGAGCCCGCGCGCCGCACGATCCGATCGCGCGGATTATCCGGAGCGTCCGCATTGGCGCGGCGTTCAACTCTGACCCCAAGGAGGACTGACCATGAGCGACGACCGGGACGACAGAATTCGTGAGCGCGCCTACCAGATCTGGGAACGGGAAGGCCGCATGCAAGGCGACCCTGAGCGGCACTGGCACCAGGCCGAGGCCGAGATCGACCGCGAGGCAGCCCTGCCGCTGACGGCGGACGATGCGCTGCCTGAAACCGGCGAGATCGCCAGCTCCGACGTGCTGGAGGTCGAGGCGCTGGCGGTGCGCACCGGCATCTCCGGCGACGAGGCGCAGGAACTGCTCGACCGCCTGGGCAACGACCGCGCCGCGGTGGAGCAAGCCGCCCGCGGCCTCAAGGCCAAAAGGCGGCGAAACCCCGATGAGGGACTGGCGAAATGATCGGAAGCTGAAGAACGGAAAATACCGGCTGGATTGCGCGGCGGCCCCGAAAGCCCGCGCCTCTGGCGGAGGACGCGGGCCGATCGGACGGCCGATCTTCGGCAGGCGATGGAGGGCACCACCTGCCGCACAGATCAACAATTAGCTATGGCTAATGTTCCGTCAAGCTGGATCTGAATTTACTTTCGTTGAAATGTCGGCCTCCACCGCAGTTGCGCCGCTGGCCTTTGGTCGGGAATGCATGTGTCCGGGCAGGCAGCCTGTGTCGATGCCGATAGGAATTTTTTCTTGACCGGTGAGGGCAGCTATGCTACATTTTTGCCTATGGTGCTGATTTGCGCCGGTGACCCGCCGCGCAGGCGGGTTTTTGCGTTTTGGCCGGCGCTTCGTCAAATCAGGGACGTATTTCGTGGATCGCGAGGACGATCAGGGCAGTGCCAGCCAAGCCCTCAATGGAGCGGGTGATCGCTTCGAATAGACGCGACCTGCCTTCGACAAACCTCACCAGGCGTTCGCGTAACAGGATCGAGAGAACTGCGACGGCTGACAACGTGATCGCCACGCCGATCATCATTGTGCCGGCGAACAGAATGCCGGCCGCCGGCACGCCGCGCGTGATCGCAAATGTCATGACGAATAGGGTGAGCGGACAAGGAATTAGTCCGGCCATGACTCCGACGGCTTCACCTTCGTGCTTGTGATGGCGCCCATGACTGAGTGCTCGCCACAGCATCCATAGTCCGATCAACCCAAGCAGTCCGCGGCTGATGTCTTCCAGCAGCGGAGCGCGGCCAACGCTTCCCAGGGCAATTGAGACGAGAGGCAACGAGAGAGCTGCGATCATCACCGCAATCGTCACATGCGTGAAGGAAAGTGTCAGTGATACGAGAAGGCCGCGCGAAACCTTCGCGCCTGAACCAGCTAGATATGTCGCGAGTACAGCCTTGCTGTGCCCAGGGGTCAAGGCGTGCGCCGCACCGAATAGAACCCCCATCGGCAGGAAGGCCATGAATGCCAGCCAATCGCCACCGGCCGAAAGCAGCTTGATCTGCTCGGCCAGCGCCAGGTAGATCGTACGCTGGAATTCGACAATCGTTTGGAACAAGGCCATCGAAACGGCTCCGCTTCAGCCGCACGTCAATTCAAGGCGCGTCGCGAAAATTTTGCCGAGATCGGTCCCCGTCGGGTCGCTAAAGAACGCGTCTGTCAGGCTCTTCTGGTTCTGCGCGATGGCCGTGTCCGGATCGGGACGCACGACCGCGCGCGAGCAGGCTTCAGGCAGGCCAGCCACAGCAATCTTGTCGTCGTCGGTAAAATCGATCGCCGTGTAGAAGGTCGGGTCATAGACGCCGATGCTGACTTTTCCAGCAAGAGCCAACGGGNGGTCGGAATTCTTGTCGAATTCCATCAGCACAGTGCTGGAAAAGAGGTCGTCGAAACGCCAGAGATGCCGAAGCGACTTAACGGTCCTGTCTGGACCGACGGTCAGGTCGAGCTTCGCTTCGGCAAAGACATGCGGATGGGCGTTCGCCGCCGCGGCGGAAGCGAGCAACAGCGCGACGCCTGATACCATGCCTGTCGGTCGCATTTTCACTCGCACTTCATCGTTTCCGGTCAGGCAGCACGTCTGGCATTGCAAGCAGGCCGAAATGNGCGTTTGGTTCGCCGGAAACCACCGCCGGTCCCGAAAGCGCTCAATGCCTCGGCCGAGCAACCAGTTGATCACCGACCCAAGCACGTTGCCGGCGCTCGCGACTCCGATTAGCAACCAGGGCGAATAATCCGCAAGCAAGAGCCCGATCAGCACCGCTTCCGATTGCATCGGCAAGATCGTCGCGGCGATGAAGGCTGCCAGGAAAAGACCAGCGTAGGCTGCGAGATCGGTCATTGAACAGCGTATCTGTCTGTCGACCTAATNAAGGCTGCCAGGAAAAGACCAGCGTAGGCTGCGAGATCGGTCATTGAACAGCGTATCTGTCTGTCGACCTAATAATGGTGACCTTCGGGTTCGACCATCTTGAACGGCAGCACCTGTTCGCGATCTTTCGCAGTCAGCACTAGCCTTGCCTGGAATTGATGCGGCTCGGCCGGAGCCACCGAGCTCTCAAGCCGATGATGGTTGTCAGCGACAGGCTCAAGGCGAAGCGTCTCCGTCCCGTTGGGCCGGTCGATGAATACCGTCGCCGTCAGATCGTCGACATGCCGATCGACGGTCAGCAGCATCCGCTCGCCAGCCGGTGTATCGACGATTTCCAATGTCCCTTCAGCCAGATCGCAGGCGACCTTGAAGGGCTCCGGCGGNCCAGCCGGTGTATCGACGATTTCCAATGTCCCTTCAGCCAGATCGCAGGCGACCTTGAAGGGCTCCGGCGGATGATGGTGAGCATGAGAGGTTTCCGCGCCAGTGGCGGCCGGGCTCACCAAGCGAACGTTGGCCTCGGCCAACGCCGGCAAGTGGGCGAACAGCTCCTCTTTGAGGGCTTCAGTTACACCCAGCACGTCGTTGGCCGTCGCCATCTCCGGAACACTGATGGCCACGTCCGCATGCAGGCGGTGGCCGATCCAGCGCGCCTGCACGCTTTGGACACGCTCGATGCCGGATACATGCTTGGCGGCANGCATGCAGGCGGTGGCCGATCCAGCGCGCCTGCACGCTTTGGACACGCTCGATGCCGGATACATGCTTGGCGGCATGATGGATTTCATCGACGATGCCAGGCTCGACGCCGTCGAGCATGCGGGTCAACACGGCTTTCGACGACTGCCATACGATGGCGAAGATCGCCAGCGTGATCAACAGTCCGATGATCGGATCGGCAAGCGGAAAGCCCAGCCACACGCCAATGGCGCCAAGCACGACCGCCAGACTGGTAAAGCCGTCGGTGCGGGCATGATAGCCGTCGGCGATCAGTGCCGCGCTGTTGATCTCGCGGCCGACACGGATACGAAACACGGCGACGGCCTCGTTGCCGATGAAGCCTATGATGCCGGCGATGGCGACCCAGCCAAGAAATGTGATGGGCTTCGGATTGATCAACCGGTCGATCGCCTCATAGCCGGCGACGAGGGCGCTGAAGAGGATGATCAGAACGATGACGATCCCGGCCAGATCCTCGACCCGGCCCAGGCCGTAGGTGAATGTCTTGCTGGGTTTGCGGCGAGCCAGCAGGAAGGCGATCCACAGCGGAATGGCAGTGACGGCGTCGCCGACATTGTGGATCGTGTCGGCCAGCAGCGCCACGCTGCCGGAGAGGAGCACGATCACAAGCTGGAGCGCTGCCGTGATGGCCAGAACGACGAACGACCATTTGATCGCCCAGATGCCGCGCGTCGTCGTGGCGATCGTCGGATCGATGACGCCATGGGTGTGGCCATGGCCGCCATCACCGTGATCATGTCCGTGCCCGCCTATACCATGCGTCATCGGGCCAAACCCGAACCAATCGCGAACTTTGTCCATCATGGCGCTTCTCACAGGTACTTGGTGATATCCTTGAACTCGTCGATTGAGCGGCGCTGCTCGCGCGCCAGCGGCCCGACGACGTCTTCAAGGCAATGGTTGAGGTGATCCTGGATCAAGGTCTTCTTGGCCTGCGAAATGGCCTTCTCGACAGCATGAAGCTGTTGGGCGAGATCGAGGCAGGGCCGGGCCGCTTCGATCATTTCGATGACGCCCTTAAGATGTCCGTTGGCTCGTTTCAGGCGCTTGACGATATCGGGATGGGTTTCGTGGATGTGAGATTGCTCGCTCATGCCATTGATACTATCCTCCTGGAGAGGATATACAAGCCTCAAACTAGCCCCGATTCCGTGCATGTAACCACTCGTTAAGATTTTAGGGAATAATCGCCAAGCATGCCGAATTGGGTCCATAGCGCAGCCTTTCGCCTCGTCATCGCTTTCGCGATGGCGCTCGGCATGCTGCTCTCGCCTATGGGCGGTTCGATCTCGCACGATCCTATCGCGCTTGCTGCCGCCGAGGCCGCCCGCCATGCCGAACTGGCGGGACAGATCGAGACTCACGGGCACGTCCACGATGACGGTGCGACCGAGGAGCAGGGGCCCGGCCATTCCCATGGCCATAATCCGGCCGACCACTCGCACGAGACGGCGAGCACGCTTCCGGACTTCGCGCCGGCCGTCCCTGCGGCCGGGCGGAACTGGGTGATTTATCCGCCGTCCTTGCCCGATCCGGAAGCAAGCTCCCGGCTCGATCGCCCTCCGCGACCGATCCTCGCCGCATGATCGCGGCCGCTCGCGCGGCCACCCTCAACGACGAAGATTGGAATTCTCATGCAAGGACCCTGCTATCAGGGCCCGCCATGCTCGCCTTGCGCGCGCTGGCGGCCCGCCATTCCTATGTTGCTCGCTCTCCTGACCCTGCCTCTCCTGGCCGGAGCGGCGTTCGCCCATGCCGTCGCCGCCGGCGACAAGGGCTACATCCAGGAGATCTCGGGCATCAATCTCTTGCCCTTCATCTATCTCGGCGCCAAACACATGGTGACAGGATACGACCACATCCTGTTCCTGTTCGGCGTGATTTTCTTCCTCTACCGGATGAAGCACATCGGCATCTATGTCAGTCTGTTCGCGCTCGGCCACTCCACGACCATGCTGCTCGGCGTCTATTTCAACGTCGGGATCAACAGCTACGTCATCGACGCGATCATCGGCCTGTCGGTCGTCTACAAGGCGCTCGACAACATGGGCGCTTTCCAAAGATGGCTTGGCTTCCAGCCGAACACCAAGATCGCGACCCTGATCTTCGGCTTCTTCCACGGCTTCGGCCTGTCGACCAAGATCATCGAATACGACATCTCGCCCGATGGCCTGGTGCCCAACCTGCTCGCCTTCAATGTCGGCGTCGAGATCGGCCAGCTTCTGGCGCTTGCCGCCATCCTGATCGTCATGGGCTTCTGGCGGCGGACCGATAGTTTCTGGCGGCACGCTTACGCCGCCAACACCGTCATGATGACCGCCGGGTTCGTGCTGATCGGATATCAGCTCACTGGCTTGTTTGTTTCCTGAACGTCAAGAGAAGGACTTCTCCATGTACAACACCGACATTCCGACCCGCGCCGAACTGCCGACCTCCAGGCAGCTGCTCCGCTCAACCGTCATCGCCATCATCGCAGCTGCCGCCATCCTCGTAACCATCGTGCTGCCTGCCGAATACGCCATCGATCCAACGGGCATCGGGCGGGCGCTCAATCTCACAGAGATGGGAGAGATCAAAACCCAGCTCGCCGACGAGGCGGAACGAGACCGTGCCGCCAGCCAGCAGGGCGAAGCTCCCGCTCCCGCCGCTCCCGATCAGGAATCGAGCCTGCTGGGACGCGTCTTCGCCGAATTGGTGATCGGTTCCGCCGCTGCCCAGTCAGCGCCAGCGGGACGCGCCGACGAGATATCGGTTACGCTGAAGCCGGGCGAAGGCGCGGAGGTCAAGCTTGCGATGGCGATCGGAGCCAAGGCGGTCTATTCATGGACGGCCAACGGAGCGGCAGTAAACTTCGACATGCACGGTGACGGCGGCGGGAAAACGATCAGTTACGAGAAGGGCCGCGCCGTGGCTGAGAGCTCAGGCGTGCTCGAAGCGGCTTTCGACGGCAATCACGGCTGGTTCTGGCGCAACCGGACCGATGCCGAGGTCACTGTGACGCTGAAGACGGACGGCGCTTATGCCGACATCAAACGCATGATGTGACGAAATGGTCGAACATGCCTTGTCCAATCGGGCAGGGCATGTTCGCTGCCGGGACGGCAGGACAAATACTCGCCGCCTTCCCACTTCAGCGGGCACGGCAAGGAGCGGAGTACCAACGGCCCGCGTCCCACCGCCGCAGGCATATCCGTGGTGCTGCGACGAGGCCATGTTATACATAGATTCCATCAACAGTACGTGGCGCATTCCGCCCAAAAGGAGATCATGTCTAGTCCCGATGGCAGTATTTACGATTTACTCGGAATATTCGCCGTACTTGCCCTCGTCGCCGCCAATGGGTTCTTTGTCGCGGCGGAATTTTCACTTGTCGCTGTCCGTCGCAGCCGCGTAACCGAACTAGTCAATTCGGGTCGGCTCAATGCCATCGCTTTGAAGCGCGCCGTCGACAACCTCGACGCCAATCTGGCGGCAACGCAGCTCGGCATCACCATATCCTCGCTGGCCCTTGGCTGGGTCGGCGAACCCGCGCTCGCCCATCTGATCGAGCCCTTGTTAAGCGCGTTGCCGGGATCGCTTGCCACGGCCAGTTCTCACGTGATCGCTGTCGCGATTTCCTTCGTCATCATAACGGCGCTGCATATCGTGCTCGGTGAGCTGGCGCCCAAGAGCCTGGCACTCCAGCGCAGCGAGGGGACCGCGCTCTGGGTGGTGCGTCCACTCGGGCTCTTCCTGTTTCTGCTGCGCCCGGCCATCATCGGTCTGAACGGTCTAGGCAACCTTGTGCTGCGCCTGTGCGGCCTGCGGCCGGGCACAGGCGAGGGATCCCTGCATTCGCCCGAAGAGCTGAAGCTGCTCGTCGCCGCAAGTCAGGAAGCCGGATTGCTCCACCAGACACAGCAGGAACTCGTCGAGCGCGTCTTCAACATAGGCGACCGACGTATCGCAGATATTATGACGCCGCGCCGCGACGTTGACTGGATCGATGCCGATGATAGTCCTGACGAGATTCTACGCACCATTCGGGACTGCCGCCATGAACAGCTGTTGGTCGGCCGAGGCGACATCGACGAACCGTTGGGCATGATCCTGAAGAAGGATCTCCTCGACCAGGTGCTCGACGGCAAGGCGCTCGATCCGATGGCGGTCATGCGCGAACCTGTGATCGTTCACGAGGGTACGCCGATCTTCCGCGTGCTCGATCAATTCAAGAGGGCCCCGGTGCGCCTGGCGATCGTCATCGACGAATATGGCAGCCTGGAGGGGATTGTCACCCAGACCGATCTGCTCGAAGCCATCGCCGGAGACCTGCCGGATCTGGACGGTGAAGACCCCGATGTCGTCGTGCGGGAGGACGGCTCCCTCCTGATCGACGGCATGATGCTGGCGCACGATGCCTTCGCGCGACTTGGCTTCAAGTCAGGATTGGCGGAGGGTGATTTTCACACATTCGCAGGCTTTGCCTTGTCCCAGCTTGGACACCTTCCTGAAGCTGGCGAGCACTTTGACTACGAGGGCTGGCGCGTCGAGATTCTGGACATGGACGGAAGGCGGATCGACAAGCTGCTCGCTCGCCGAGAACTGCCTACATCCACGCCTGCAGCCATTTGAGACAGGATACGCCAAGGATTCGGCACGAATGTAAAGGGTTCAGCGTTCGGGCGACCTACTTCTCCATGGCGCAGGACGGAGCACTACGCATCTGGTCGAGGAAAGCGTCGGTGCGCGGAGAGCGAATCTGCCGTTGCTGCATCAAGTCGACGATCTCGGCGTCAGGCGCTCGGAAGCCGATAGGAGGCAGACGAGTCGTCCTGTCGCGACATTGCCGGCGATGTGCCAGTCTGACTACAGGCGTCTAGCCAACTTCCAACCTCACGCGGGCTGCCAAGTAGCCACACCCTTATTAACCATTCGTTAACCATCCTCCCGCTAGCGTTTACCTCTCAGTAAGGATTCGCCAGCCGTGACCTTTGCCGCCCCCCTCGAGGCCAAATCCATTCGTTTTCGTGCCCGCTCTTTCGTCGCTTTCACGTTGACTCCGGAGGCGCCTTTGGACGTGTGGCTCGAGGGGCTGGATCACTGGATCGGCAACTCGCCCGGCTATTTTGCCGGGCGGCCGGTGGTGCTTGATCTCAACACCTTGAAGCCCGATGTCGCCGCGATCGAATCGCTGGTCGGCGTGCTTGGCCATCGTGGCATCCGCATCTACGCCATCGAGCTCGACGGCCACACCGCACTCGAGCCCAACCTGCCGCCGGTGCTGGTCGGCGCCAAGGAGGCGACGACGGATGGGTTGCTGCCCCGCGAGGCGCGGGCGGAGGGTTTCGACAAGGCCGAGGGCAGGGCGCCTGAAGCCGGCCCGGACAAGGACAAGGTCGGCAAGGTTGACGCAAGCAAGGCGGGCGTTAGCGAGCCGCAGGTTGAAGCTTCGGGCACGCTGATGATCAAGGCGCCGATCCGCTCCGGCCAGGCGATCGTGCATCCGCATGGCGATGTCATCGTGCTGGGTTCGGTCGCTTCCGGGTCGGAGATCATCGCGGCGGGTTCGATCCATGTCTACGGCACGCTGCGCGGGCGCGCTTCGGCGGGTGCGCTGGGCAACAAAAGCGCGCGCATCTTCTGCCGCAAGAACGAGGCGGAACTGCTGGCGGTCGACGGCTGGTACGTCACCGCCGAGGAGATGGAAGGCGTTTCGCGCGGCAAGCCGGTGCAGGCATTTCTCGACGGGGACGCGCTGCGGGTTTCGACGCTGAGCTGACTTCGACCGGGCGGCGAGGGCCGCTCGACCAAAAACAAATGAACAACAACGGAGGCTATTCAATGGGCAAGGTAGTGGTGGTCACCTCGGGCAAGGGGGGCGTCGGCAAGACGACCTCGACGGCGGCCCTCGGGGCGGCCGTGGCCAAGACCGGCAAGAGGGTGGCCTTGGTCGACTTTGACGTCGGCCTGCGCAACCTCGACCTGATCATGGGCGCCGAGCGGCGGGTGGTGTTCGACCTCGTCAACGTCATCCAGGGCCAGGCGAAACTCTCGCAGGCGCTGATCCGCGACAAGCGGGTCGAGACGCTGTTCCTGCTGCCGGCCTCGCAGACGCGCGACAAGGATGCGCTGACCGAGGAGGGCGTCGGCGAAGTCATCGACAAGCTGCGCTCGGTGTTCGACTACGTGTTCTGCGACAGCCCGGCCGGCATCGAGCGCGGCGCGCAGCTCGCCATGCGCTTTGCCGACGAGGCGGTCATCGTCACCAACCCGGAAGTGTCGTCGGTGCGCGATTCCGACCGCATCATCGGCCTGCTCGACGCCCGCACCTTGCGGGCCGAGCAGGGCGAGCAGATCGCCAAGCATGTGCTGGTCACCCGCTACGATGCAGCGCGCGCCTCGCGTGGCGAAATGCTGTCCATCGACGACGTTCTGGAAATCCTGTCGGTGCCGCTGCTCGGCATCATCCCCGAGAGCCAGGACGTGCTGCGCGCCTCCAACCTCGGTTCGCCGGTGACGCTGTCGGAGCCGCTCAATGCGGCCGCCAAGGCCTATATCGACGCCGCCAGGCGGCTGGAGGGCGAGGAATTGCCCGTCATCGTGCCCTTCGAGCGCAAGGGCTTCCTCGATCGTCTTTTGGGAAGGAGGGCGGCATGAACCTGCTCGACATCTTCAAGCGGCGCTCCAGCGCCCCGGTGGCGCGCGAGCGGCTGCAAGTGCTGCTCGCCTACGAGCGCCGCAACCGCAGCCAGCCCGACCTCGTCTCCATCCTGCGCGAGGAGATCATGGCCGTCATTGCCAAGCATGTGCAGATCGACCAGGACTATCTGCAGGTCTCGATGGACCGCGGCGAGACCATGTCGACACTGGAAATCGACATCCAGATCCCCAACAAGAGCGCCGTGCCGATGGCCATGGCGGGGTGACTTTACCCTCCCCCTTGTGGGGGTCCGAAGCACGGGCGAGACCGGTGGCTCGCCCCGGCAAGTCGATCCGCAAAGCGGATCGGGGTGGGGGTTGGCGCCAGCACCCCCACCCGGACCTGCGGTCCGACCTCCCCACAAGGGGGAGGTGGGGAGCCCAGTCCGCTCCCTCCGCGTGTGGAGCGGCTTCGCCTGCCATCGTTAGGACGTTGATAAGCATTTGGTAATAAAAACCCGGAAATGAGATGCTGGCTCGATTTGACATGCGCAATGCTGTCGTTCTCGGCGGAGCCATGACATGCGTATCAAGAGCCAGATCATTCTCTCCATGGTGGCCGCCGCGGCCCTGATCGGGCTGGTCGGCGGCGTTGCGATCTTTACGCAGATAGCGGCGACCAAATCGTTGGGGTTGACCGAAGCGACCAACGTCGCGCGGGAATTGGCCGACACCATCGTTTTCAAATCATCCGATGGGACGCCTTCGCTGCTCGAGCGGCCCGAGGCGCTCAAGCAATTCATGGAGCACCAGCACCGCCGCCTGCACCGGGATTTCCTGGTCCTCGACAACAACAAGACCATCCTTGCCCATGCCGCCGACGAAGAGCACCAGGTCGGCGACAAATTCGGTCACGACCCCGGCAACGAAATAGGCCAGACCTTGGCGGACGGCATTCCGCGCAGATTTGTCGACCCGGAGGAAGTGAACGCCATACTGGCCGTTCCGATCGAAAATCCCGAGGATACGATCATCGGTGCCGTGCTGCTGGAATATGACCCCGTTCTGCAGGCCGCCGAACAAAGCACCAACAGCCTGCTCTGGCTGGTTGGCCTCAGCGCGACGGCCGCCGTGCTGGTCGCGGTCGGCTTCGCATGGCTGCTGCTCCGTCGTTTCAGCTCTGGCCTCGGGGACATGATGCGCGGCATGGAAGCGCTGGCGAAAGGCAACGCCATGACGCGCATCAGCCACGCCCGCAACGATGAATTCGGGCAGCTGGCCCATGGCTTCAACACGATGGCGGACCAGCTTGCATCGGCGCGTGCGCATGTCGAGGACATCGTCGAAACGGCTGCCGAAGGCATCGCGGTTCTGAACGGCGACGGCCGCGTCGCCAGCGCCAATCCAGCGGCGGCAACGATGATCGGGCGGCGCGCCGACAAGATCGTCGGGCAGCAATGGGATTCGGTGCTGACGGTTCGCGACCCCAGAGGCGGTGCGTTCGCCGCTGGCGCTTCTCCCATCGAAATGGCGTTAGCCACGGGCCGGCAACACCAGGGCGAAGTGCGCCTGACCAGATCCGACGGCTCGCATCTGCCGGTCATCGCCAGTTGCAGTCCGCTCAGCAGGTCCGAAGGCGGCCTGGTCCTCACGCTCAACGACATCAGCGAGCTGCGCCGCGCGGAAGGAGTGGTCAACGAGCGTGCCGATCAGCTGGCGCTCCTCAACCGCGAGCTGCACGACAAGTCCGAGACCACGACCCGTCTGGTGAAGCTTGGCGAACTGCTGCAGGCCTGCGTCACCTTCCCGGAAGCGTTCTCGGTGGTCGGCACGGCCATGGCCGAGTTCCTCGGTGGCTTGAGCGGAACCGTCCACTTGACCAGCGCGTCGCGCAACCTGGTGGAAGAGATGGCGCATTGGGGCGACGTCCGCTCGAGCGCCACGCAATTCGCGCCGGAAGACTGCTGGGCGCTCAGGCGCGGCCAGGAACATGTCGCTGGCCCCGGCATGCTCACGCCGCGCTGCGCGCATATCACCGAGAACGGCAAGAAGGGCTATGTCTGCATGCCTCTGGCGGCCCAAGGCGAGACGCTGGGCATCCTTCATCTGTGCGAGCCGAATGCGGCCGAGAAGCCACAATGGCTGACTGAAAGACAGCAGATCCTGCGCGGTGTCGTCGACACGCTGGCGCTCGCCCTGGCCAATCTGCGCCTGCGCGAGACGCTGCGGCAGCAGTCGATCCGCGATCCGAACACCAGTCTGTTCAACCGGCGATATCTCGAGGAGACGAGCAGCCGCGAACTGCGCCGGATGGAGCGCTCGGGCCAGCCGCTGGTGATCATCATGCTCGATGTCGACCATTTCAAGCAGTTCAACGATACGTTCGGCCACGAAGCCGGCGATCTCGTCCTGAAGCAGGTCGCCGCCACCTTGATCGAGCACGCCAGGGATAGCGATGTCGTGTCGCGCTACGGCGGCGAGGAGTTTGCCCTGGTCATGCCGGGAAGCTCGGTCCAGGAAGGTGCCGAGCGGGCGGAAGCGCTGCGCCAGGCAATCAGGAAGCTTCATTTGACGCATCGCGGCCGAACGCTGGGCACCGTCACAGCCTCGTTCGGTGTCGCCGCCTACCCCGAGCATGGCGTGGGCTGGGCCGAATTGACCAACGCCGCGGATCACGCGCTCTACGAGGCCAAGGGTAGTGGGCGCGACCGCGTCGCCATCGCGCTGGGCAACGCGTCCGGCGAGCGACCTCCGATCCAGTTGGTACCAGCCCCGAAAAGCAGCTGAGACCGTTTGGGGTAGAGCACTCGGCCCGGCCCGCGATAGTCATCCTGCGCCTGCCAAGAGGGATCAGGCAAGTTCTCTCTGCCCTCGAGGTCTCGCGCGCGGGCTCTTCCTGAGCGGCCGCGGTCTTGCCGTCCTTCAGACCTCCACACTGTCAGAGGATCCGGCTCTTTTCGGCTGCGGCATTGGTTGTTCGGGCTATTTCAACCCCCAAATGTCCCAAATTTACCTTTGTGCCGACGGGGCTTCCCCTGCGCAAGCAGCGGATGTAAGGATATATTAGCAATTTGTTAAGTTCGAAGCGAGGTATGCGTAAGGGGAGTTTGGTGATGAACTTCAGAGGCCTGATCAAGCGTGCTGAAGACGTGGATAAAGCGATCCAGGACCTGCAGATCGATTTGGCGGACGCGCTGGATGCAAGTCTCGACGCCGACGACCTGGTGCCGTCGGAGAGCGACGATGTGCCGGATGCCCAGGCGGCACCCGATGACGGGCCACCCCAGGCCGACGCGGCAAATGACGACAACGCCAGCAAGGCCGACGCCGCGGGCGATGCGGACAGTTCCGAAACCGCGCCACGACTGACGGCCCATACACAGACCCGGCTGGCTGCATTGAGCGCCTTCGAGGGTCTCTTCCATGACGCCAGGGACTATCTGGAGGAGATCAACGACAAGCTGTCGGAGATCGGCACCTCACACCATCTGACGCGTGAATTCCTCAACATCCTGCACAGCGACATCCTGCGCGCCAACGAGCTGGAGGTCGCCAATGCCGCCCTGGCCGCCGAACAAAGGGCGCTGTCGGAGAAGCTGCACGATGCGACGAGAAAGCTGCGCGAGCGTGAAGGCGCTTTCGAAGCGCTGCAGCAGCGCGAGACAAGCCTGGTTCAGGACCGGGAGACGCTTCGTGCGGCACTTGCCGCGGTAAGGCTGGAACTCGTGGAGACAGCCAATGCGAGCGCCAAGCGCGAAGCGGAGTTCGGCGACATCGCCAAGCGGCTGACCGCCAGGACAGTCGAGGCCAACAGGCGCTTGCGCGAAAGCAAGATGCTGCGCGAAAAGCACGTCAACCTGTCGCTCGAACTCGACAAGGCGCTGAAGCGGGAATCGCAGGCGCGCCACAGGCTCGACGAGCTGTCGGCGGTCCATGCCAGCGAAGCAGCGCGGCTGGCGGAGCTGCTGGCCGCGCTCGGCAAGAGCGAGAAAGAGGAGATGCGGCTCCAGAAGTCGCTCGAGGCCGCACAGGCGAAGCTGTCGGAAACGAACGAAGCAGCACGCATGATGGAAGGCGACAAGGAAGCCGAGCTGGCTCGCAGCCAGGCGGAAATGCGCGGGTTGAGCTCGGAGATCCAGAACCTGCAATCGCGGCTGGAGCAAACCTCGACCGAAAACAGCGAAGCCGCAGGCGAGATCGCCAGGCTCAAGAGCGAACTGAACGATGCCTTGGCCGAAAAGAAGATCGCCGATGAAAGATTGTCCGCGCTGACCCAGGAGAGCGAAAGCGACAAGATGAGTCTTTCCAAGGTGAACGCCAACCTTTCTCAGCTGACGCTGCAACAGGCGTCCGAACAGATACAGTTCGACGTGCAGAGTCAGGAATGCGAGGACCTCAAAGCCGAAATCGCATCGCTCAATGCCCGGATCAAGGAACTGCTGCCCTACGAGCGGCTCCACAAGGCCACCAATGGCAGGCCGCGCGAGGACGGCGTGGTCGAGATAACCGGGGCGATGGCGAAGAAAGCACGGACGACGGGCAGGCGGCGCATGCGCAGGAATGTCGGCGCCGCTAGCTGAAGTGTGGCGCTGAAGGGCTTCAGGCGACCCGGTTCAGGTCTTTTGTGCATGGGAGGCCGGCACCTCACCCGGAGAGTAAGCCCAATGGGGCACCGGCCAGGCGGATCGACAGGTCCGCCGCACAGGCAAGGTAGCGCGCCTCGGTCCCGCACGGCATTGGTGCGATCACGGAAGGTGCCAGCGGCACTTCCCCAAGCTTCTGATTCGAACCTTTGCGACGGCCCGCCGGCCGGAGGCTGCAAACACGCCCGGGAAACGATCGCGGCCGGCCCGGTGCCTCCTCAGTCGAGCGGCTCGTGCTGATAAAGCTCGTCCATGCTGAGCGAGGCCAGGGCGCCGAAAGGGGCCTGCTTTTTCACGCGGCCGCCGCTCAGGATGACCACGTCGTCGCAGAACGAGATTGTGCTGTGGTGGTGGCTGATGACGATGGTCGTGCGGCGGCCGGCTCTCGACTTCAGGGTCTCGACGATGGCCGCTTCCGACAGCCCGTCCACCGCATTGGTGGCTTCGTCCAGGATGAGGAGATCGGGATCGCGGACCAGGGCTCTCGCCAAGGCGATCCGCTGCCTCTGTCCCGCCGACAGATTGACGCCCCTGTAGCCGACCAGCGTCTCGTAGCCCTGAGGCAGCCTTTCGATGAACTCGTGCGCTTCGGCCAGTCTTGCGGCGGCCTCGGCGTCGCCGGCTGTCGCCGTATCCTGCCCGTAGGTTATGTTTTCAAAAATGCTGCCATCGACCAGTTCCAGTTCCTGACTGGCCAGGGCGATGTGCCGTCGCCACTGGCTGGCGTCGATCCCGTCGAGCGGCGATCCATCGACGAGGATGCTGCCAGTGTCCGGTTCGACGAAGCGGCACAGGAGATTGACGATCGTCGTTTTGCCGGCGCCCGAGCGGCCGATCAGCGCCGTCGAGCGGCCGCCGCGGATTTCGAATGTCGCCGCATGCAGCACGACCTCGCGCCGGTCCGTACCGGAATAGGTGAATGTCACATCGTCGAACTTGATGCCCTGGCGCAGGCCGTGGAACGGCTCGTCGCCTTGCGGCGGTTGCGGCTTGCCGGCGGGATCCAGCAGCCATGTCACCTCTTCGAGCGATCCGCTCAGGCCCTGCAACTGGCTCCACGACCCCTGCAGGGCCCGCATATGCGGCTGCAGCCTGTAGAGCAGGATGACGAACGCGATGATCAGCGGGAAACTCACCTGCGCCAGCCAGGCGCCGATCACCACCGCCAGGAACAGCATGGCGTGGAGAACCTCCGTCAGCGGCGGCAGCGCTCCCTGGCGCACGAGCAGCGCGAAGGAGGCGCGGCGAACCGCATCCGACGCCGTGTCGAATATCGCCTTTTCCCGGTTCTCCTGTCCGAAGATGCGGATCAGCCGTCCGGCATGCACAAGGTGAAGCATCTGCGAGGCGAGGTGGCCGTTGCGCGAAGCGACGCTGCGGCTGGGCTCCTTCAGATTGGCAGAGAGGATGGCGTGCGCGATCTGGACGAGCGCCAGTCCGAGCGTGACCAGCAGCGTCATGCGCCACGAAAGCAGCAACAGGAAAGCCAACAGGATGATGGCGGCCGATGCGCTGACGATGGCCGACAGCATGATCTGGATCGCATCGGAGGCCCGCCAGGACTCGTTGGAGATGATGTTGAGCAGGCGTCCGGGGCTTTGCCGCAGGAAGAATGGGTAGCCGACCCGCAACAGCTGCTCCGACAGGGCGCCACGGATGGAATGGCTTGCCTTGCCGGAGATGAAGGTCGTCAGCAGCGTGTTGGCGAAGGCGAAGACGTTCTTCAGGATGATCGAGCCGAGGATGGCGACCGAAATGACGATCAGCCGGTCGCGCTCGCTCAAGCCCGATCCGACATGCTGGAGGACAGCGGAGAAGCCGCCCATTCCGGCCGCATCCCCGTGTCCCATGATGATGCCCAGCAACGGGATGATCAGGCCGATGCCGAACCCTTCGAGGACGGCGCTGAGCAGGCCGAGTACCACCACCGCCGGAAGCAGGCGCAGTTGCCGCTTTCCGAACGCCCGGAACAGCATCGGCAGGTTTGGCGGCAGCATTGGCATTATTGCGTTTCACCTCGCCTGGGCATTGGCTTGCTGATCTTGCCGCACTGGCTCGGCCCGCGGCCGTCTGGCCAGCAGGAGAACCGCGAATCTGGCCGCGCCGAGCAAATTCATGGCGACGATCGGCCAGTGCGGCAGGTTGAGTTCACGATCGAAGGCGGGTCCTCCCGCCAATTCCCTGATAGCCCCTCTTGCGGCCCAGTAGAAATGGCGAAGCAGCCAGGGCGCGTGGCGAACATGCTTCAGGCAGAGTCCGCCATTGCCCAGGCTGTAGTCGCGGTGCAGCTTCTCGATGGCTTTGCGATCCCGCCGGCCATGATGATGGAATATCGTCATATCAGGCACATACTCGACTGCGATGCCGAGCAGCATCGCGCGCACGAGATAATCGGTATCCTCGGCCGACCGCAATGGTCCGCCGGCGCCGAAGCGTTCGTCGAAATAGCCGATGCGGGCCGCGACATCGCGGTGCATCGTCATGTTGCAGCCCAGCACGAAGCCGCCGGGATGAACATCTGGCGTCAGCCGCTCGCGCGCCCACGACCGCTTGATGGTGAACGGCAAATCCCTGGCATCGCCAAGCTCGACACGTCCGCCCCGGATGAGCCATTGTTCCCCGGACGCATAGTGTCGCTCCAGATCGCGCAGGTAATCGCGATGGACCGCGCAGTCATCGTCGACGAAGACCAGCACACGGCCGCGCGCGCGCCTCA
>NZ_AYWX01000015.1 GCF_000502875.1 Mesorhizobium sp. L2C084A000
GGAGTTCAGACGTGTGCTCTTCCGATCTTGAAAACTCCTGGTCATCCTCAATGCAAAAGCACGCGATGCGCGCAACGAGTTCGTAATTGCAACTTGACACCCCAGATAGTCGCTCTCCCCCCTCCGGAGGGAGAGGAAAGGAGCCCGGCAGGGCAATGAGGGGCGGCGCCGGCATGATCCGTTTGCGCCCCTACTTGATCGCCGAATCGAACAGATGTGCCTTGATCTTCTCGACATCGAGCGCGGCAAAGCCTTCCGACAGCTTGTATCCGTCGGCATCGGCCTTGACCTTGGCCTTGTCGAAATCATTGGCCGGACCGATCAGGTCGTTGGTGCAGACATCCTCGGCCTTCACCGGGGCGGTGATCTGGCCGATCTTGTGGATCTCGTCGAAAAAGCCCTGCCAGCTCGCCATGTCGTGCGAGCCCCAGCCGCCGCGCTTGTCCATGTCGCCACGGAAGACATTGATCTGCTGCAGGATCGAGGTGGTGCCGAGCTCGGGCCCGAGATTCTTGGCCAGCGTCGGGAACTGCTCGAACACCGCTTCGACCGCCGCGCGGGGATTCTGGTAGCCGAATTCGAGGCCCATCGCCCAGCCGCGCAGATACTTTTCCAGCAACGCCTTCTTGTCGGCATCCTCGAGGTCGGCGGCGCGCACGACGAAGGTGTTGGCCGGCAGCTTGGAATTCTGCACGCCGAGCCAGTATTCGAAGTCGAGCCCCTTGGCGATCCATTCGGCACGCAGCCCTTCCCATGCCAAAGCGGCGTCGCCCTGGCCGCCGGCCAGCGCCGTGCCCCAGGTCGGCCAGCCGGCCTCGACATATTTCACCTTCTTGATGTCGACGCCTTGTGCGGCCAGCAGCGGGTCGGTGATCGACTGCCAGGCGGCGGAGCCGAGCAGGATGGTCTTGCCTTCCAGCTTCTTCAGATCGTTCGACCCCTCGCCCTTGCGGAAGGCGATGCTGAACGTGTCGCGGGCGCCCATGTGGAACACCGACTTCAGCTTCATGCCGTTCTGGATGGCGAAGGAGAACACGCCGGGCGACGGGAAGCCCATATCCGCCTGGCCGACATCGACGAACTTCACCGTCGCGGTGCCGTCCGACGGCCCCGGCTGCATGTCGGTGTCCAGCCCATCGAAATAGCCGGCCTTCTTGGCCGCCCAGTAGGGATAGTCGTCGAGCACTTCGAGCGTGCCGCGCGGCGAGATCCAGGTGAATTTTCCGTAGGGTTCGGCCCTGGCCTTGAGGCCGGTGGCGCCGAGCGCCGTGGCGGTCACCAGCCCAGCGCCGGTCACCTGCAGGAAAGTGCGGCGGCTGATCCCCGCCGGATTAATCGAGATTTTTTTGGTCATGGCATTCCCCTTTTTTGTTTGATTTCGGTCTCTTGCCGCCCGCCTCCCGGGCGTTCATATCCTTGTGTTCAAGCCTCCCAGCTCGCCCACTTCTTGCCGATCAGGAAGAACAGCACGTAGATCAGGATGCCGAGCGTCGACAGGATCAGCACCACGGCGAAGAACTGCGGCATCTGGATCATCGACGAATAGGTCGTCAGCCGGTTGCCGAGGCCGAAACCGCCGCCGACCATTTCGGCGCCGACCGCTGTCAGCAGGCCGAAGATGGCGCCGATCATCAGCCCGACCAGGATCATCGGCAGCGCCATCGGCGCGCGGATCTTCCAGAATATCTGCAAGGTGCTGGCGCCATAGGAGCGCGCCAGCGCGATCTTGGCGCTGTCGACGCGGCGAAAGCCGGTCGCGGCATTGATCATCACCATCGGCCCGGCGGCCAGCGCCACCGCGATGATGCGCGGCGTGTAGCCGAAGCCGAAGCGCAGGATCAGAAGCGGCACCAGTGCCAGCATCGGCGTGGTGACCAAGAGCAGGATGTAAGGCGCGACGATCTTCTCGGCGAACGGGAACTGGGTGATGACCGCGGCCAGGATGAGGCCGATGACGGCGCCGATGGCGAAACCGGACACCAGCTCGACCAGCGTGTAGCCGAGATGCGGCGCGATCAGCGGAAACTCGTCGAACAGCGCATAGGCGATCGAGCTTGGCGGCGGCATGATGTAGAGCGGCACATGAAACAGCCGCAGCGCCAGTTCGATGCCGCCGATGATGATCACCGCCACGGCAAGAATGGCCGCCACCTCCTTGCCCGACTTGATGCCGGGGCCGCTGGCGAAGGCCGACAGATTGGTCAGGCTGACCTCATGGCCGTCGCCCGACTTGGCACCAGACTTGGACTTGGAGAATTCCGGGATCGTGTCGCTCACGGCCTGATCCTCACGATCTCGGCGCTCGGGCGCTCCGGCGCTTTTGGCCGCGTGCGTTCGCCGACAATGTCCATCTTGATACGGTTGGTGAGGTCGAAGACCTCTTTCGTCGCCATGATCTCCAGCGAGCGCGGCCGGGGAAACGGCACGCGATACTCCTTGGCGACGCGGCCAGGCCGGGCGCTCAGCACCACGACCCGGTCGGAGAGGAAGATCGCCTCCTCGATCGAGTGGGTGATGAAGACGATGGTTGTCTTGGTGTCGAGCCAGATCTCCTCGACCAGCCGGTTCATCTCCTCGCGGGTAAAACTGTCGAGCGCGCCGAACGGCTCGTCCATCAAAAGCACCGAGGGCTTCAGCGCCAGCGCCCGCACGATCGCCGCGCGCTGCTGCATGCCGCCCGACAGTTCGCGCGGAAATTTGCCGCCGAAGCCGTCGAGCCCGACCCGGTTGAGCAGATGCGCGATCCACGCCCGGTCCGGCTTCTCGCCCTTGATCTCGAAGGGAAAGCGGATGTTGGCATCGAGATTGCGCCACGGCAGAAGGTTCGCTTCCTGGAAAACGATGCCGATATCGGGATGCGGACCGGTGATGGCCTTGCCGTCGAGCCGGATCTCGCCGCTGGTCAGGCTGTGCAGGCCCGACATCGACCACAAGAGCGTGGTCTTGCCGCAACCGGAAGGACCGACGATCGAGACGATTTCGTTGGCGCTGACATCGAGGCTGCAACGGTCCAGCGCCAGCAGGTCGCCGGAGGCCGTGTGATAGATCTTGGTCGCGGCCTGCACGCCAAGCTTCGGCTTTTTTGCATCGCCCGTGTTCATCTGCCCCCCGGGAAGATTGCGCGATGATCCATTGGCTCATCCCCAGCGAAAATCAGTCTGTAACTATCCTACTTTCCTGTCAAGCGCCGACGATGGCAGCCGTACCACGAAAATCGGTTAGTATGCCTATCTATTTGTTTTAACATCAGTTTTACAACCTTGAAATGCATGTTGCTTTCCTACATACTCGGAACTGACACGTATCGGAGAGGAACGGAGGAAGGTGAGCTTTACCCAACGACACGCTGCGGTTGCGATGCGGCCGGGCACGTGGAGCCAGGGCGTGCAAACATGCTAAGACGGCGGCCTCGCAACCCAGGGAAAGACCAGGACCCCATGACCGAAGCTGGCAGCCAGGACGAGCCTGTTCCAGACCAGGATGCCGAGGGGCGCGATCCTGTCCGGCGCATTCCCGACATCATCTCGCTGGTCAAGGATTCCTACAGCGAATTGCGCCCGGCCGAACGGCGTGTCGCCGATGTCGTGCTCGACGACGTCAAATATGCCGTCGACGCGTCCAACGCCGCCCTTGCCCAGCGCGCCGGGGTCAGCGAACCGACGGTGACCCGGTTCTGCCGCGCCATCGGCTGCGAGGGTGTGCGTGACTTCAAGCTGAAGCTGGCGCAGAGCCTCGTCGTCGGCGCGCTCTATCTGGCCAAGTCGCCCTCCGTCAGCAATGACAATGGCATGCCGTTCTGGAACGCCGTGTTCGGCGAGGCGCGCCAGGCGCTGCAGGAGGCCGAGCGGCAGCTCGACCCGGCGCAGCTGCAGAAAGCCGCCGAGCTGATCGCCAAGGCGCGCCAGGTTACGGTCTTCGGCCTCGGCGGCAGCTCCTCGGCGCTGGCGCAGGAAACCCAATACCGGCTGTTCCGCTACGGCATCACAGTCAGCGCCCAGTGCGACCCCTATCTGATGCGCATGACCGCCTCGACGCTCAAGCCGGGCGATCTGGTGATCGCCATTTCGGCGACGGGACGCACCCGCGAGGTGATCGAGGCCGTCGAGCTCGCCAAGCATTACCGCGCCAACGCGATCGCCGTGACCGCGCCCGACACCGAACTCGCCCGCGCCTGCGACGTCAGGCTGACGGTGGCGGTGCCCGAATACCCCGACACGCTGAAGCCGACGGCCTCGCGCTTCGCCTTCCTGGCGGCGATCGACCTTCTGGCGGTGGCCTCGGCCTACAAGCTCGACGGTTCGGCCCGCGAGACGGTGCGCCGCATCAAATACAACGCCCAGATCCACCGCACCGGCAAGGAGATGGAGCCGCTCGGAGACTAGCTCCCTTCTCCCCGTTCACGGGGAGAAGGTGCCGGCAGGCGGATGAGGGGGGGCGCCGNGGCTGTAGGTTCTTCCTTCTCCCCGTTCACGGGGAGAAGGTGCCGGCAGGCGGATGAGGGGGGGCGCCGCGTTCGACAATTGAGATTTTTACGCCGTGTGCGGCGTGTTGCAGGAAGAGGGAAAGACATGCTCGAGATAGCCCCATCGAAACAGGCAGCCGCATGGCTCGGGTCCTTTGCCAAGGTACTCGAAGCGGGAGACGCGGCGGCCGCGACCAACCTGTTTGTCGATGACTGCTACTGGCGCGATCTCCTGACCTTCACCTGGAACATCACGACCATGGAAGGCCGCGAGGCAATCGCCGAAATGCTGAAAGCTGCGCTGGCGACGACCAAGCCCAGGGCATGGCAACTGACCGGCGAGGCGATCTCGGACGAGGGCACCATCGAGGCCTGGTTCAGCTTCGAAACCGCAGTGGCCAGGGGAGAGGGCATCATGCGGCTGCGCGACGGCCGCTGCTGCACGCTGTTCACGGCAATGACAGACCTGAAAGGGTTCGAGGAGCGCAAGGGCGCAGACCGGCCACTCGGCGTGCGCCACAAGGCCGATCCCCAGCGCGAGACCTGGTCGGAGGCGCGGGCGCGCGAGACGCGCGAGCTCGGCACCGAGGAACAGCCCTACTGCCTGGTCATCGGCGGCGGCCAGGGCGGCATCATGCTGGGGGCGCGGCTGCGCCAGCTCGGCGTGCCGACCATCGTCATCGAGAAGAATGCGCGGCCGGGCGATTCCTGGCGCAACCGCTACCGCACCCTCGTGCTGCACGATCCGGTCTGGTACGACCATCTGCCCTACATTCCCTTCCCCGAAAACTGGCCGGTGTTCACGCCCAAGGACAAGATGGGCGACTGGCTGGAAATGTACACGCGCGTCATGGAGCTCAACTACTGGGTCGCCACCAAATGTCTCAGCGCGTCCTATGATGAGGCCGAAAAAGTCTGGACCGTGGTGGTCGACCGCGTCGGCCGGCAGATCACGCTGAAGCCCAAGCACATCGTCTTCGCCACCGGCGCCTATGGCCCGCCACGGCGGATCGATCTGCCGGGTGCCGACCGGTTCAAGGGCGAATTGCTGCACTCCAGCCAGTATGCCAGCGGCGACAAATTCCGGGGCAGACGTGTCGCTGTCATCGGCGCGGCAAGCTCCGGCCACGATGTCTGCGTCGACCTCTGGGAAAGCGGCGCCGAGGTCACCATGATCCAGCGTTCACCGACGACGGTGGTCAAATCGAGCACGCTGATGGAAGTCGGCTTCGAGATCTTCTCGGAAGACGCACTGGCGCGCGGCATCACCACCGAGAAAGCCGACATGATCGTCGCCTCGACACCGTTCGCGCTGGTGCCCAAGGGTCAGCGGGCGCTCTACGAGGTGATCAAGGCGCGCGACGCGGCCTTCTATATCAGCCTGCGCGCCGCCGGCTTCGCCATCGATTTCGGCGACGACGAGACCGGCCTTTTGATGAAGGCCTACCGCACCGGCTCCGGCTACTACATCGATGTCGGCGCCTCCAGCCTGATCATCGACGGCGAGATCGGCGTCCGCAGCGGCGTCGCCATCAAGTCGCTGACACCGAGCGGCATTCTGTTCGAGGACGGCAGCGAACTCGCCGCCGACGCCATCATCGCCTGCACAGGCTATCAGTCGATGAACGAGACGGTGGCGGCGATCGTCTCACGTGAAGTCGCCGACAAGGTCGGCCCCTGCTGGGGATTGGGCTCTGGCGTCAAGGGCGACCCCGGCCCTTGGCAGGGCGAGCTGCGCAACATGTGGAAGCCGACCGCGCAGGAAGCGCTGTGGTTCCACGGCGGCAATCTGGCGCTGTCGCGCTTCTATTCGAAATATGTGGCGCTGCAGATCAAGGCGCGGATGGAAGGCATTGAGACGCCGGTTTTTGGGGCGGTTAGCAATTCAAGCAACGAGCGTCCTATGGATTCGTCATCCTAGGGCGAAGCAAGGAGCGAAGCGACGCGGCGCAGACCCTAGGATCCATGCCGCGCCATTCGTGCACGCGAAAGCGGACCAGAATCGGCTTTCAATGCACCAACGGCGATGAAGGGCCTATCGAACAACCATCCTGATCCGTCGCATTCTTCGGCAATGGTCACGGCATGGATCCTCGGGTCTGCGCGTCCGCTTCGCTTCCGCTCCGCCTGTGGATGACGAAGTCGCGCAGAACTTTCACTCATGCCGGTGCCCAAAGTGCCTCGCCGCCACCTCGACATGCGTGTGTGACGCCTGCGCCACGAAACGCTCGGTCTCGTTGTGATCAGCCGCCTCGTTCGGCCACCAGGTGCCGCCAATAACGATGCCTTCCGACACCAGCCTCTGGTCGGCGACCAATGACACGCCGACCGCATCGACAAAGGTGAAGCGGCCCGGGCGCTGGCGGAGCACGGCGACATCGCCGACGGTGCCCACCGCCAGCGTGCCGAGATCAGGCCGCGCGATCGCCCTCGCCGGCGCTTGCGTGGCGGCGCGCAGGACCTCGACCAGCGGCATGCCGAGCGCCAGCAGCTTCGACATGCAGACCAGGATGTCGAAGGCCGGCCCATCGACGCAGTAGAGATGCACGTCGCTCGAGATCACGTCCGGGGCCAGCCCTTCCTCAAGCATGGCGCGGGCGACGGCGAAATCGAACGAGCCCATGCCGTGGCCGATGTCGAAGATGACGCCGCGCTCGCGCGCCAGCCGCATGTCGGGCCGCACCGCGCCGGAGGCGAACACCGGCGCATTGGGAAACGGCCGGAAGCAGTGGGTGAGGATGTCACCCTTGCGCAGGCGCGGCAGCACTTCCGAGCGGCCGGGCGGCGGCTCGTCGATATGCGCCATCAGCGGCAGGCCAGCCTGGTCGGCGGCCTCCAGCGCCAGATCCACCGGGGCGATGCCGCTGGTGCCGCCGGCATGCTTGCCGGAGCGGACTTTTACGCCGACCACGACATCGCGGTGTTCACGCACCGCCGCGACCACCTCGCGCGGTTCGCACAGCCTGAGGTCGCTACACTCGCCGACCGACACCGTCTGCGAGAAGCCGAAAATGCCGGCAAAGGAAATGTTGACATAGGCCAGGATGCGGACCTTCGACCGCTCCATGACATGGCGGCGGAAGCCGAGGAAATTGCCGGCTCCCGCACTGCCCGCATCGATGAAGGTGGTGGTGCCGCTCTTGGCGGCCAGCCGGTCGGCATCGACGCCAAGCGACGTGCCGCCCCAATAGACGTGGCTGTGCAGGTCGACCAGGCCCGGCGTGACGATGCAGCCGCCGGCATCGACGATCTGCGCGGCGCTGGTCACCGGGATATCGGCATCGACAGCGGCAACGCGGCCATTGGCGATGGCGACATCGCGCGGCGCATCGATCCCGGACGCCGGATCGATCAGCCGTCCACCCTTCAGCAGGAGGTCGAATTGCATTTGGGGTCACCTCCGCTTGGTTGCTTTGCCTACAGAGGCCGGTAGGCGACCGCCTCGACCTCGATCTTGATGTCGATCATCAGCCGCGATTCGACCGTGGTGCGGGCCGGCGGGTTTTTGGGGAAGTGCCGGGCATAGACCGCGTTGAAGGCGCCGAAATCGCGCGCATCTTCCAGCCAGACCGTGGTCTTCACCACATCGTCCATGGTGCAGCCGGCCAGCGCCAGCGCGGCCTTGATGTTGGCGAGCACCTGCTCGGTCTGTTCCGATATGCCGCCCTTGACCACGATGCCGTCGCTGCCGACGGGAACCTGGCCCGAGACATAGACGAGATCGCCGGCCCGCACGGCTGGCGACAACGGCACATGCGACGTTCCAAAACACTGTTTCGGCAAGGGAAGCCTCCTCTGATGACAGGACCGGGTGCCATGGCAGCGCCCGCTTCGATCGACATTTACGCCGATCGGGGCGATCCTCATAGGGGCCTTGTTGGAAAGCAACATTCTTCGAAATCCGCGTTGCTTTATTACATGAGCGCTTGCATCGTACGCGCTGGCGGGCGACTTGGGAGCTGTAACGCACAGACGCATTTGCCAGAGCGGAGACACCCAGCAATGACTTACGACAAGAACCCGTTTCCATCAGGCGATACCGATCGCCACGCGCTCTGGGAAATGCTGGTGCGGCGCGACATCGACGCCTTCATCGGCCAGGATTGGGCCATGGTCGAGGATGATTTCGTCGCCGAGAGCTTCTTCGGCATGCATGCGCATTTCCTGCACAACGCCGACGCCTGGCGGCTGCAGTTTCCAAGGCTCGAAGTCTACCGCGACGAATGGCTGCGCCAGGCCAGGGAGACGGCGGCGACCAAATTCGCCGAGCCGCTGCGCGAGGCGCTGTTTCGCGTAACCAACATGCGCGACATCGATGTCGACGGCGACCGCGCTGTGCTGCACAAGAAATTCGACGGCTCGGTTGCCAAGGCGGACGGCAGCGTCGATCGCTTGAAATGGCAGACGCTGTATTTCTGCAGCAGGGTCGGCGGCAGCTGGAAGATCGCTGGCTTCGTCGGCTACATGCCGCATCCGCTCGGCAGCTAGAACCACCGATCACTAGAGCGCAGGTGGGTCGGGCCGAACGTGCGGCCCGGCATCGCGCCCGCCATCAGCGCGCCGTTGAACAGCGATGGCGGATGCAAGGCGCCGCATTCCATCAAACGCACCGCCAGGCATTCGCAATGCCTTTTGCGCGCCATTCTTACGAATTTGTATGCCGCCGGACAGGCCGGTGTGAACTCGTTTGCTTACGATGCGCGGGGTGGATCGCCGCCGCCCCGCCGCAACCGTCGACCTCTGGACTTCAGCCATGCTCGCGCCCAACAGGCAACAACCCGCCGCACCGAGCCACAACAGGGTTCCCGACGTCACCCTCGACTTCTGGCTGATCAAGCTGATGGCGGTCACCACCGGCGAGACCGCGGCGGATTATCTTGCCGACACAATCGGGCTTGGGCTGACCGCCACCTCGCTGATCATGACCGGCATCCTGACCACGGCCCTTGTCCTGCAGTTTACGCGGAAACGCTATGTGCCGTGGGCCTACTGGCTGGCGGTGGTGCTGATCAGCATCGTCGGCACGCTGGTGACGGACAACCTCGTCGACAATTTCGGCGTGCGCCTGCAGACGACGACCATTGCCTTCTCGGTCGCGCTCGCCGCGACGTTCGCGGTCTGGTACGCCAGCGAAAGGACGCTGTCGATCCACACCCTCTTCACCACCAGGCGCGAGATCTTTTACTGGCTGGCGATCCTCTTGACCTTCGCTCTCGGCACCGCCGCTGGCGATCTCGTCGCCGAAAGCTTCGACATGGGCTACCTCACATCGGGGCTGCTGTTCGGCGGCGTCATCGCGCTGATAGCGCTCGCCTACTGGCTGCTCAGTCTCGACGGCATCCTGGCCTTCTGGCTCGCCTATATCCTGACGCGGCCGCTCGGCGCTTCCTTCGGCGACCTGCTGTCGCGGTCGGCCAGGCATGGCGGCCTGGGTCTCGGCACCATCTTCACCAGCCTGCTCTTCCTCGGCTGCATCATTGCGCTCGTCCTGCACATGACCCTGAAGGGCGACGAGGCCGATGAGATCCTCCTGGAATCGGATTGACCTCAGCGTGTGCGTGCGCTGACCAAGTGCAGAGCAGAATGGAAGTTTTCTTCAGTAGCGATCCTTCACACCCCCCTCTGGCCTGCCGGCCATCTCCCCCGCAAGGGGGGAGATTGACTGTACCTCCGCTTTCGCCAATCCTCGAATGTTGCAAGAGTTGCAAGAGGGGTGGGGGGATCGAAGCTGCCGATCTCCCCCCTTGCGGGGGAGATGCCCGGAAGGGCAGAGGGGGGTGCTGTCCCGCGGGCGTCGGGTTCCGCATCGCTACGCGGCTCGGAGATGTCACGGCATCCCAAGGACGAAGCCAGGAAAGCTTCCGCCAATCGCGAATGTATGACGAAAGCGCCACCATACCTGCGCGTCGTGACATCCTAGGAACAAGCCCGTGCCGGTGATAGCCTCTCCATCTCGGCAACGGACCGGACCTTTCATGCGACTGCTTCTCGTCGAGGACGACCACAGGACGGCCGCCTATATCGTCAGGGGACTGACCGAGGCCGGCCATGTCTGCGACCTCCTGCGCAACGGACATGACGCGCTGTTCGCGGCGACCCGGGGCAATTACGACGTGATCATCGCCGATCGGATGATCCCCGGCCTCGACGGCCTGTCGATGATCAAGGCGGTCCGCGCCGCCGGCGTGCGGACGCCGGCGATCTTTCTCACCTCGGTCGGCGGCATCGACGACCGCGTCGAGGGGCTCGAGGCTGGCGGCGACGACTATCTGGTCAAGCCCTTCGCCTTTTCCGAGCTTCTCGCCCGCATCAACGCGCTCGGCCGGCGGCCGGCCGCGCAGGAGCAGAAAACCGTTCTACGGGTTGCCGACCTCGAGATGGACCTGATCATGCGACGCGTCATCAGGCGGGGCCAGACGATCGACCTGCAGCCGCGGGAATTCAGCCTGCTGGAAGTGCTGATGCGCGGCGAAGGCCGTGTCATCACCCGCACCATGCTTCTGGAGCGCGTCTGGGATTTTCATTTCGATCCCAGGACCAGCGTCGTCGAGACCCATATCAGCCGGCTGCGGGCCAAGGTCGACAAGCCCTTCGAAACCCAGCTCATCCACACCGTCCGCAACACCGGCTACAGCCTGCACGCGCCGTCATGACCGGAACATGGTCCCGCCTGCTGCGCAGCACGCCGTTCCGGCTGGCCCTGACCTTCGCCTTCCTGTTCGTGCTGGCCTTCGTCCTGTCGGGCGCCATCGTCTACCAGATGATGAGCGCCGATCTTGCCGAGCGGCTCGACGACACCATCAAGGAGACCTACGCGGTGGTCGCCGCGACCTATGCCGAGAACGATCTCAAGGAGCTGGTTGAGACCGTCGGCAGCCACTCCCTGCGCAGCCTCAAGAAGGAGCAGCTGTTTTCGCTGACCGACGCGACGGGCAATCGCCTGGCCGGCAACTTCACCGCGGCAGGGCTCCCCGACGGCTTCTCGATGTTCGACACCGAAATGCCCGGCGTGCCGCCCGGCGCCGAGTACCGCGCCTATTCCGGTCCGGTCGGCGGCAACACCCTGACCGTCGCCTTCAGCCTTTCCGAGACGGAGGAGCTGGAGAGGATCGTGCTGATGAGCTTTGGCTGGGGAACCCTGATCATCACCGGGCTGGCGGTCGCCGGCGGCGCCCTGCTGGCCTCGCGGGTCCAGCGCCGTCTCGACGGCATCGCCGCCACCATGGTGGATGTCTCGCACGGACGGCTGGACACCCGCATTCCGCTGACCGGCAAGGGCGACGACATCGACATCGTCTCCAGCCAGGTCAATGCCGCGCTCGATCGCCTGTCGGCACTGGTCGAAGGCATGAAACAGGTCAGCGCCAACATCGCCCACGACCTGAAGACGCCGCTCAACCGGTTGCAGATGATCCTCGACACCGCATCGGAAAAGAATCTGTCGGGCCAGAAGATCGCGGCTGAGCTGGCCGAAGCGCATGCCGAGAGCCTACAGATCAACGAGACCTTCGATGCGCTGCTGCGCATCGCCCAGATCGAGGCCGGCGCGCGCCGGGCGCGGTTCACCGATGTCGATCTGGGCGAGGTGCTGCAGACCATCGCCGAGATCTATGCCGATGTTGCCGAGGACGACGGAAAGTCGCTGTCGTTGGCGCAACCACAGGAAACGACGGACCGGATCCATGGCGATCGCGAGCTGTTGACGCAGATGTTCGCCAATCTGGTCGAGAACGCGCTGCGCCATTGTCCATCGGGCACGACGATAAAGCTGTCGGCGACGCGCCAGGGCGAACGCGTCGTTGCCGGTGTCGCCGACAACGGTCCCGGCATTCCCACCGACGAACATGAAAAAGTGTTTCAGCGGCTTTATCGGCTGGACCATAGCCGGTCGACATCCGGCAGCGGGCTGGGTCTCAGCCTTGTCAGGGCCATCGCCGACCTGCATGGCGCGTCGATTACGCTTGAGGATTGTCGGCCTGGCCTTGAGGTGGCGGTGAGCTTTCCGCCGGCGCTGGATTGGTAGGCGAAATGAACCATTCGTCCAATGCCTGAGGTAAGGAAATTGGCGAAAGCCGAAGTGACGGCCAATCTCCCCCCTTGCGGGGGAGATGCCTGGCAAGGCAGAGGGGGGTGCTGTCCCGCCGACCTGTCGATCTGTCACACGGCGCAGATGGCCGAGGCTAGCGCCTGAGCACCCCCCTCTGGCCTGCCGGCCATCTCCCCCGCAAGGGGGGAGATCAGCAGCTTCACCTATCTATCCGCGTCGACAGGATGATCGACGACAAAGTCCGCTCGACTCCGTCCATGGCGCCGATCTGGTCGAGCAGCATGTCGAGGTCGCGGATCGACGGCGCGTCGACGATGACGATCATATCGAAATTGCCGCTGACCGAATGCAGCGTCCTGACCGTCGCCAGGCCGCGCAGGGCGCGCACCACCTTGTCGGCGAGCTTGGGCGTCACGGTGAGCAGCACATGTGCCCGCACCAGCCCCTGCTCGTAGTCCGGCGCCAGCCGCACGCCATAGCCTGATATGATGCCGCGCTGCTCCAGCCGTTCGATCCGGCTCTGTACCGTGGTCCGCGAGACGCCAAGCCGCCGCGCCAGCTCGGCGGTCGAGGCGCGCGCATTCTCGCGCAGCAGGGAAAGCAGGGCTTGTTCGGCGTCACTGAGCATTTCGACGATTCTTCTCGGCAGACTAGCCAAATAGATGGTTTCGTTTCGAACAAAACCACGCTTCCATTCGACGGGCAAGCTGCGAATCTGGGCTTACAATCAGTGAGGGATCGGTCATGAAGAAAATTGTCGTTGTCGGCGCCGGAAAGATCGGCTCGACCATTGCCGAGATGCTCGCCGCCACGGGGGATTATCAGGTCACGCTCGTCGACCGCTCGGCAGCACAGCTCGCTTCCGCCGAACTGCCGGCCACGGTCGCGACGCTGGAGCTCGACATCGAGGCATCCGGCACGCTGGAAGCCGCCCTCGCCGGCAAATTCGCGGTGCTCAGCGCCGCTCCCTTCCATCTGACCACCCGCATCGCCGAGGCAGCGGCCAGTGCCGGCGTGCACTATCTCGACCTGACCGAGGATGTCGTCTCGACCCGCCGCGTCAAGGAATTGGCGCGCTCCGGCAGAAACGCCTTCATTCCGCAATGCGGCCTGGCGCCGGGCTTCATCTCGATCGTCGCCAACGATCTCGCCAGCCGATTCGACACGCTCGAAAGCGTGCGCATGCGCGTCGGCGCTTTGCCGCAATACCCGTCCAATGCGTTGAACTACAATCTGACCTGGAGCACCGACGGCGTCATCAACGAATATTGCGAGCCCTGCGAGGCGATCGTCGAGGGCGAACTGGTCGAGGTGCCGCCGCTGGAGGAGCGCGAGGAATTCTCACTCGACGGCGTCACTTACGAAGCCTTCAACACCTCCGGTGGGCTCGGCACGCTGGCCGAGACGCTGAAGGGCAGAGTGCGCACGCTGAACTACCGCACCATCCGCTATCCCGGCCACGCCGCGATCATGAAGGCGCTGCTCAACGACCTTGGCCTGCGCCACCGCCGTGACGTGCTGAAAGACATTTTCGAGAGCGCCCTGCCGGCAACGCTGCAGGACGTGGTCATCGTCTTCGTCACCGTCTCGGGCCGCAAGAACGGCCGCCTGCTGCAGGAGACCTACGCCAACAAGATCTACTCGAAGCGTATCGGCGACCAGGTGCGCAGCGCCATCCAGATCACCACGGCGTCCGGCATCTGCGCCGTGCTCGATATGCTGGCCGACGGCAGCCTGCCGGCGACCGGCTTCGTCAAGCAGGAAGACATCGCGCTCGACGCATTCCTAGCCAACCGCTTCGGCCGCGCCTATGCCCAGCACGAGATGGTGAGCCGGCTGGCGAGCTGAAGTTCTTCACCCTCCCCCTTGTGGGGAGGGTCGGCTCGCATGCGTAGCGAAGCGTAGACTGCGAGACGGGGTGGGGTGAGCGCTGACGGTCGGCGAGGACCCCCACCCCGCTCCGCTTCGCGGATCGACCCTCCCCACAAGGGGGAGGGCAAGCATCCCTCAAATATGCAGCGCGTGCCCCAGCGCCTTGAGCGCCGCTTCCTGGAACCCTTCGCCCTGCGTCGGATGCGCATGGATCGTGCCGGCAATGTCCTCCAGCCGCGCGCCCATCTCCAGCGCCAGCCCGAATGACGCCGCCAGTTCCGACACACCTTTCCCGACCGCCTGGATGCCAAGCACCAGATGGTTGTCGGCCCGCGCCACCACGCGGACGAAGCCGTCTTCGCCCAGCTTCGTCATCGCCCGGCCATTGGCGGCGAACGGGAACATGCCGATCTTGATCTCGCCGCCCAGAGCCCTGGCCTCTTCCGGTGAAAGACCAGCGGTGACGAGTTCCGGATCGGTGAAGCAAACGGCGGGAATGGCGCGCTTGTCCCAGTTGCGCTTGTGACCGGCGATGATCTCGGCGACCATCTCGCCCTGGGCCATCGCCCGGTGCGCCAGCATCGGCTCACCGGTGACGTCACCGATGGCAAAGATGCCGCGCATCGAGGTGCGGCACTGCTCGTCGATGCGGATGAATTTTCCAGCCATATCAAGGTCGATCTGGTCGAGCCCCCAGCCTTCGGTCACCGGCTTGCGGCCGACCGTCACCAGGATTTTTTCGGCGGCGACCTTGGCGCTCTTGCCGTCGGATGTCTCGATCAGCAGCGCGTCGCCTTTGGTCGACAGCCCCTTGGCCTTTGCACCCAGCATCACCTCGATGCCGAGTGCGTTGAGCCGCTTGACCACCGGCCGGGTGAGTTCCGCATCATATTGCGCCAGCACGCGCGGCAACGCCTCGACCACGGTCACTTTGGCGCCCATTTTGGCGAAGGCCATGCCGAGTTCCAGGCCGATATAGCCGCCACCGACGACCGCGAGTTTTTTCGGCACATCGCTGAGCGCCAACGCCTCCGTGGAGGAAATCACCGGACCGCCAAAGGGCAGGAACGGCAGTTCGACCGGGGTCGAGCCGGTGGCGATGACGATCGCCTCGGCGCGGATGACTTGGCTTCCCGTCTCAGTCTCGACCTCCACAGTCTTGCCGTCGCGAAAGCTCGCCCAGCCATGCACGGTCTTCACGCCTGCCTTCTTGAGCAGGCCGGCGACGCCGCTGTTGAGCCGGCTCACGATGCCGTCCTTCCAGGCGATCGTCTTAGCCAGGTCGAGCGTCGGTGCGGTGAGCGAAATGCCAAGCGGGCTCTTGCCGCCTTCCATGTGCGAGACCCTCTCGAACTCTTCCGCCGCATGGATCAGCGCCTTGGATGGGATGCAGCCGACATTGAGGCAGGTGCCGCCCGGTTTGCCGGCCTCGACGATTACCGTATCGACGCCGAGCTGTCCCGCGCGGATGGCGCAGACATAGCCACCGGGCCCGGCGCCGATAACGAGCAGCTTGCAGGAGATTTCTTTCATGACGGCACGCTCTCTATGGTGACGAAGGCCCCCTCATCCGACCGCTTCGCGGCCACCTTCTCCCCGCTGGGGAGAAGAGACTGGCGCCTGCGCTGACGACCTCCTCTCCCCTCGGGGAGAGGTCGGATTGCCCCGAATTGCCTTTGCAATTCGGCTGGCAATCCGGGTGAGGGGGCCTTTGCGACGGTTCTCATCCCCTCAATCCACGAAAATCAGCGCCGGTGTTTCCAGCAGCGTCTTTATCCGCTGGATGAACACCGCCGCGTCCCAGCCGTCGATGACGCGATGGTCGAAGCTCGACGACAGGTTCATCATCTTGCGCGGCATGAACTGGGTGCCGTCCCACACCGGCCGCACCATCATCTTGTTGACGCCGATGATCGCCACTTCCGGATGGTTGATGACCGGTGTCGTCGCCACGCCGCCCATGGCGCCGAGCGAGGTGATGGTGATGGTCGAGCCGGACAGTTCGTCGCGTGTCGCCGTGCCGGACTTGGCCGCCTCGGCCAGCCTGATGACCTCGACAGCGCAATCCCAGATGTCGCGCGCCTCGGCATGCTTGACGACAGGCACCACCAGCCCCGACGGCGTCTGCGCGGCGATGCCGATATGGATGCCGCCCTGCTGGTGGATGATGCCGGCCTCGTCGTCGAACAGCGAATTGAGGTTCGGCTGGTCCGCGATCGCCTTGACCATGGCCCGCATCAGGAACGGCAGCAGGGTCAGCTTCGGCCGCTCCACGCCACCCTTACCTGGGCGCTTCTCCTTGTTGAGCGCGGCGCGCAATTCCTCCAGCGCGGTGACGTCGATCTCCTCGACATAGGTGATGTGCGGGATGCGCGATTTGGACAGCGTCATCTTCTCGGCGATCTTGCGCCGCAGCCCGACCACCTTGATGTCCTGTATCGTATCGTTGCGGGCGAGACCGGATGTCCTGGCGACCTGCGGGCCGCGCGCCAGGAACGCCTCGATATCCTCATGGCCGATGCGCCCGGCAGGGCCGCTCCCGGCAACCTGCCGGAGATCGATGCCCGCCTCTTTTGCCCGCAGACGGACGGCCGGAGAGGCCAACGGTCTTTCGCCCTCGGGACGGGGTGCGCCGGCGGGCGCGACAACTCCGGACGTCGGCGCAGTACCCCCGCCCCTAGCCCCTCCCCACAAGGGGGAGGGGGATTCTGTCTGCGCTGCTCGCACGCTTTTTGCGGAGGACTCTGATGATGGCGAAGTAGATTTTGCTCCGCCCTTGGAGGCCGTGGCGCGTCCCCCTCCCCCTTGTGAGGGGCTAGGGGTGGGGGTACTCTCAGCCGTGACTTTTGCCGGCGTCGCACCACCCGCAACATTGCCCTCGCCTGCCACCTTCAGCCGCACGATGGGCGAGCCGATCGCCACCGTGTCGCCGATCTCGGCGCCCAGCCACAGGATTTCGCCGTCGACAGGCGACGGGATTTCGACCGTCGCCTTGTCGGTCATGACGGCGGCAAGCACGGTGTCCTCGCGCACCATGTCGCCGATCTTGACGTGCCATTCGACGAGCTCGGCTTCGGCGACACCCTCGCCGACATCGGGCAGCTTGATGATGTGTTCGCCCATCTCAGGCCCCCATGGTTTCAAGCAAAGCACGGCCTACCCGGGCGGGACCGGGGAAATAGTCCCATTCCTGCGCATGCGGATAGGGCGTGTCCCAGCCGGCAACGCGAGCGACCGGCGCTTCGAGGTGATAGAAGCAGTTTTCCTGCACCAGGGCCGACAGTTCGGCGCCGAAGCCCGACGTCAGCGTCGCCTCGTGCACGATGACGCAGCGCCCGGTCTTCTTGACCGAGGCGACGATCGTGTCGAGATCGAGCGGCAAAAGGGTCCTGAGATCGATGATCTCGGCATCGATGCCGGTTTCCTCGACCGCGGCCTGCGCGACATAGACCATGGTGCCGTAGGCGAGCACTGTGAGGGCCGAGCCTGCCCGGCGGATCGCCGCTTTGCCGAGCGGGACGGTATAGTGGCCGTCGGCGACCTCGCCCAGTTCATGCTTCGACCATGGTGTCACCGGCCGATCGTGATGGCCGTCGAAGGGGCCGTTATAGAGCCGCTTCGGCTCGAGGAAGATCACCGGATCCGGATCCTCTATCGCCGCGATCAGCAGCCCCTTGGCGTCATGCGGATTGGACGGCACCACGGTCTTCAGTCCCGACACATGGGTGAACAGCGCTTCCGGGCTCTGGCTGTGCGTCTGGCCGCCAAAAATGCCGCCGCCGGTCGGCATGCGCACCACGATCGGACAGGTGAAATCGCCGTTGGAGCGGTAACGCAGCCGTGCCGCTTCCTGCGTCAGCTGGTCGTAGGCCGGATACATGTAGTCGGCAAACTGAATCTCCACGCACGGCTTCAGGCCATAGGCGGCCATGCCGATGGCCGAGCCGACAATGCCGGATTCGTTGATCGGCGCATCGAAGCAGCGGCTCTTGCCGTATTTGGCCTGCAGGCCTTGCGTGCAGCGGAATACGCCGCCGAAGAAGCCGACATCTTCGCCGAACACGACGACTTTGTCGTCGCGCCCCATCGACACGTCCATGGCATCGCGAATGGCCTCGATCATGGTCCGTCTCGGCATGGCTCAAACCCCCGCCTGCTGGCGCTGGCGTCTGAGATGCGGCGGCATCTCGGCATAGAGCCCTTCGAACATGTCGCGTGTCGACGGCTTGCCGCCGGCATGCAGCGTGCCGTGGCTTTCCGCTTCCTTCTGCGCCGCGATGACCGTGTCGAGGATTTCCGCCTCGGCCTGCGCGTGCCGCTCGTCCGACCAGACGCCGAGCGCGATGAGATGGTTCTTCAGCCGCACGATAGGGTCGCCGAGCGGCCAGGCGTCGGATTCGGTCTTTGGCCGGTAGGCCGAGGGATCGTCCGAGCTCGAATGCGCGCCGGCACGGTAGGTGACATATTCGACCAGCGTCGGCCCGAGATTGCTGCGCGCCCGCTCCGCCGCCCATTTGGCAACGGCACGCACCGCGAGATAATCATTACCGTCGACGCGCAGCGACGGGATGCCGAAGCCAAGGCCTCTCGCCGCGAAGGTGCCCGAGCCGCCGCGTGCGATGCCTTGAAAGGTCGAGATCGCCCACTGGTTGTTGACGACGTTGAGCACGACGGGCGCCTTGTAGGTGGAGGCGAACACCAGCGCCGAGTGGAAATCGGATTCGGCCGTCGAGCCGTCGCCGATCCACGCGGCTGCGATGCGCGAATCGTTCGATATCGCCGAGGCCATCGCCCAGCCGACCGCCTGGATGTACTGCGTCGCCAGATTGCCGGAGATCGAGAAGAAGCCGTGCTCCTTCGACGAATACATGACCGGCAATTGCCGGCCCTTCAGTGGGTCGGCCTCGTTGGAATAGATCTGGTTCATCATCGTGACCATCGGATAGCCGTCGGCGATGAGCAGCCCTGCCTGGCGATAGGTCGGAAAATTCATATCGCCCGGCGCCAGCGCCTTGCGGAAGGCGCAAGCCACCGCCTCTTCGCCCAGATGCTGCATGTAGAACGAGGTCTTGCCCTGCCGCTGCGCCATCTGCATGCGCGCGTCGAAGGTCCGCAGTGTCATCATGTGGCGCAGGCCGGTGAGAAGCTCATCGCTGGACAGCAGCCCGGCCCAGGGGCCGACGGCTTCGCCATTCCGGTTCAGCACGCGGATGATCGAGAAGGCATGATCGCGGATGATCCGCGGATCGACATCGATTTCGGGGCGCGGCACCGAGCCGGCCTTGGGGATCGGCACATTGGAAAAGTCAGGCGTCCCGCCCGGCCGCACTTCCGGCTCCGGAACGTGGAAACGCAACATCCCAGCATCGGCCATGACGTCTGTCCTCCAATGTTGCCTGGTGCCGATATTTGCATATCTGCGCCGCCAGGCCAGTGCGAATTCGTCGGGGTAGCCTGCGGACGTCGGTCCCGGCCGCGCCGGCCGATCCAGCCTCCCCAGAACCAAGATGAAGATATGTCGACGAAATTTCTTGTCGATGTTGGGGGACGGCGCGCAATTAGGGAGAAGGTTGTGCCGGGTTTCGGGTCAGATAAGGCGATTTAGGTGCCGGCATCGAAGCTGCCAATCTCCCCCTTGGTGGGGGAGATGCCCGGCAGGGCAGAGGGGGGGCGTGAAGGATTGCTAACCTCGTCGCTTTACAAGTTCAGTAGAAAACAAGCTTGAGGGCGCATTCTTGATCGACCGAGAAGTCGGCGGGACAGCGCGCCCCCTCTGTCCTGCCGGACATCTCCCCCACAAGGAGGGAGATTATGCTCTTCACCGTTTGCACCAACCTCCATTCACCCCGCCCCCGCATCATGCTAACCAACCCGCCATGGCACAGAAGAAAGCTTACGAGGTCGATGGGTGGTTGGCGCGGCCGGACCAGAGCATCTCGATCGTCCTGCTTTACGGTCCCGACCGCGGCCTCGTCTCCGAGCGGGCGAAGGCGTTTGCCGGCAAGACCGGCCTGCCGCTCGACGATCCGTTTTCGGTGGTCAGGCTGGAGGGTTCGGAGGTCGACCGTGACGAGGGCCGGCTGCTCGACGAGGCCCGCACCGTGCCGATGTTTTCCGACCGGCGGCTGCTATGGGTGCGCAATGCCAGCGGCCAGAAGGCATTGGCCGACGACGTCAAGGCGCTGACGGCGGAGCCCGCGCGCGATGCCATCATTCTCATCGAGGCCGGCGATCTCAAGAAGGGTGTCGGCCTGCGCGCCATCGTCGAGGCGGCGGACAGTGCCATGGCGCTGCCGTGCTATGGCGATGAGGCGCGTGACATCGACGGCGTCATCGACGCCGAATTGAGCAAGGCCGGCATGTCGATGACCATGGAGGCGAGGCAGGCGCTGCGCCGCAATCTCGGCGGCGACCGGCTGGCCTCGCGCGGCGAGATCGAAAAGCTCGTGCTCTACGCCCATGGCCAGAACGAGATCGGCCTGGAAGAGGTCAAGGCGATGTCGGGTGATGTCTCCGGCGCCTCTTTCGACGACGCGGTCGACGCGCTTCTCGAAGGCAAGGTCGGCGACTTCGATATCGCCTTCACCCGCCATTGCCAGTCCGGCGGCCAGCCCTTTCTGGTGCTGTCCTCGGCAATGCGGCAGTTGCAGCAGATCCAGACCATGCGCGGCCAGATGGAGTCCAGCAACCGCAACGCCGCCTCGGTCGTCGCCGCCGCCCGCCCGCCGGTGTTTTTCTCCAGGCGCAAGCTGGTCGAGAAGGCGCTGGAACGCTGGAACGTCGACGCGCTCAGCCGCGCGTTGACCCGGCTCCAGACGGCGGTGCTGCAGACCAGGCGGCGGCCGGATCTTTCCGTCGCATTGGCAAGGCAGGCGCTGCTCGGCATTGCCGTGGAAAGCAGCCGGCTGGCGCAAAGGTAGGAGATTGGCGATCTCCCCCTCGTGGGGGAAGATGGCTGGCAAGCCAGAGGGGGGCGCTGTCCCGCCGGCGTCTCTATTGGCTAGAATGCGCCACCTGACAGCTTGTCAGCTATTCGAAAGTGACCAAAGCTGGCGTTCCTTCACGCCCCCCTCTGCCCTACCGGCATCTCCCCACAAGTGGCAGGGCTATCGCATATGGAATTCCTGAGATGTCTGCCCGGCACGGACCCCCACCCCTAACCCCNGCCGAAAGGGTCGGCCTGTCGCAGTCGGCCTGTTCGCGCCGGCTCGACAATCTGGAGAAATCCGGAACCATCCGTGGCTATCATAAGAATTAAAGGCACGCGGCAGCGTTCCCTCCCCCTTGTGGGGAGGGTTAGGGTGGGGGTTCTTCTTCGCAAGAATCCGTATGCGATAGCCCTGCCCACGAGGGGGAGATTGGCAGCTTCGCCGCGTTCGCCAAACACAGGCGCCGCAAAGAGAAGGGCCGGCTACCGCCAGCCCTTTATGCTCTCAAGCCCGTGCCAACCAGCTCAGCTGGACCTTAAGCCAGGAGTTAATTTGCCGGCTAACTACCGATCCTGCTTCAGCCTGCGGCACAGCTCATCAAGCTGTTCCAGCGACCGGTACGAAACCCGCAGCACGCCGCCTCTGCCCTTGTGATCCACCGACACGATCATGCCGATCGTGTCGGTCAACAGTTTTTCCAGCGCCAGCGTGTCGGCGTCCTTTTCGTCAGGACTTGGCGCCGGCTTGGCTTCCCTGGCGCTGCTGGTGCCGGCCGGCATCTGCGCCAGCGCTTCGGCCTGGCGCACCGAAAGGCCCTCTTCGACGATGCGCTTGGCAAGGCCGGCCGGATCTTCCGCCGTCACCAGCGTGCGGGCATGACCCGCCGACAGCGCGCCGTCGACCAGCATGTCGCGGATCACGTCCGGCAGCTTCAAGAGCCTGAGCGTGTTGGCGACATGGCTGCGGCTCTTGCCGATCACCTGGCCGAGATCGGCCTGGGTGTAGCCGTGCTCGTCGATCAGCTGCTGATAACCAAGCGCCTCCTCGACCGCATTGAGATCGGTGCGCTGGACGTTCTCGATGATCGCCAGTTCGAGCGCGGTGCGGTCGTTGACCTCGCGGATGATGACCGGAATCTCGGACAGCCCGGCGCGCTGCGCCGCGCGCCAGCGCCGCTCGCCGGCGATGATTTCGTAGCGGCCAGCCTGTGTCGGCGAAGGCCGCGCCACCACCGGCTGGACGACGCCGTGTTCGCGGATCGACTGGGCAAGATCGGTCAGCTCGGCGTCGCCGAAATGCCGGCGCGGATTTTTTGGATTGGGGGTCAGGAACTCGATCGGCACCTTGCCGTCGGCGCTCATGCCAGGCTTTTCGGGGACTGCCGGACGATCGATCTCTCCGATCAGCGCTGCCAGCCCACGCCCCAGTCTCTTTCTTGAAAGGTCTTCGCTCATCTTTATTCCAGTTGGCTATTCCAAATCGTTTCGGTGTCGAATCGGCTCTTAGCTATGCATCCGGCCCAATCAAGCGGCGCGTAACTTGCGCTCGCGGCGGATCACTTCCGACGCCAGTTGCAGATAGGCCTGGCTGCCGGAGCACTTCAAATCATAGAGGATCGCCGGCTTGCCGTATGACGGCGCCTCGGACACCCGCACATTGCGCGGAATGACGGTCTCGTAGACCTTGTCGCCCATATGCGCCCGCACATCCTGCACCACCTGGTTGGCGAGATTGTTGCGGCCGTCATACATGGTCAGCACGATGCCCTGGATGGTGAGATCCGGATTGATCGAGCGGCGCACCTGCTCGACCGTCTCCAGCAACTGGCTGAGACCTTCGAGCGCGAAAAACTCGCATTGCAGCGGTACAAGAACAGAATCGGCCGCGGCCATTGAATTCAAAGTCAAAAGGTTGAGCGATGGTGGGCAGTCGATCAGCACATAGCCGAATGGTGCGCCGCGCTCGGTCGCAGCGCGCAGCGCATTGCGCAGCTTGAGCACCCGGTCGGGCGCGGAGGCGATCTCCATTTCGATGCCGAGCAGGTCGAGCGTCGACGGCACGATCGACAGGCCGGGCACGGCTGTGGGGATGGCCGCGGCCTCCAGCTCAAGCTCGCCGGTCAGCACGTCATAGGAGGACACCGTGCGGTCCTTGCGATCGATGCCGAGGCCGGTGCTGGCATTTCCCTGCGGATCGAGATCGACGATCAGCACCTTTTCGCCGATCGCGGCCAGCGCGGTCGCCAGATTGATGGCGGTCGTTGTCTTGCCGACACCGCCCTTCTGGTTGGCTACGGTGATGATTCGGGGGCCATTCTTCATCATGGGTCTATGCCAGAAGTTCATTTTGGGATCGCCAAAGCGTCTGACACGTCGCGGATCAGACAGGTCGCAGGTTGGACAGTTCAAGGATGACCCCATGCGGGTCGGTCACACTTGGATGTTCTACCAGATCGAAGGACCATCGGTGAACGCTTTCTTCCACTTCGGCGCGGTAATCCCGGCCTTTGTGGAACAGGCCGCGCGCGCCTGACGTCAGCCATGGCGCCGACAGGTCCAGCAAGGTCGAAAGCGAGGCCAAAGCCCGCGCCGTGACAACTTGCGGTGTCGAAACAAGCGCATGGCTGTCATCGATGCGGCGCGCCACGACTCGCGCCGGCAGCCTGAACTGCCCGACGACGGTCTGCAGGAAGGACGCCTTTTTGCGATTGCTTTCAACCAGGTCGATGCTGGCGCCGTCGCGCTCGGCAAGCAGGAAAGCCATGACAAGGCCCGGAAATCCGCCGCCCGAGCCGAGATCCACCCAGCGCGTGGCAACCGGTTCTATGCGTCCGAGTTGGGCGCTGTCCAGGATATGGCGCTGCCAGACATCGCCCGACGTCGATTGCGCCACCAGATTGATGCTGCGATTCCATTTCTGGAACATCTGCTCGAAGGCCACCAGCCGATCGAATGTTTCACGTGAAACCGGGCCTGCCGCGTCCTGCAGGCTCTCTAGGGAAATAGAACTCACGCAACTTCCTTTTGTGGGCGCTGGGTGCTTTCCGCGTGACGGACATGCGCGACGATGATCGCCAGCGCCGCCGGCGTCATGCCTTCCATGCGCTGGGCATCAGCGATGGAGCGCGGCCGCCGCGCCTGCATCTTCTGCTTCAGCTCGTTCGACAGACCCGGCACTCCGGCGAAATCGACCGTCTCGGGGATAAGCCGGCTCTCCTCATGCCGGATTTGCGCCACGTCAGTTTTCTGACGATCCAGATAGACAGAATACTTCGCTTCCGTCTCGAGGCGCTCCGCCGTCTTGCCGTCGATCGCCGCAAAGCGCGGATCGACGCCGGCCAGCCAAGCGACATCGACGTCAGGATAGGACAGCAATTCATAGCCGGACCGGCGCACGCCATCCCGGTTGATGTCCAGCCCGTGTCGCGCCGCCTCGTTCGGCGTCAGGGCGAGCGACTTCGCCAAGTCCCGCGCCTCATCCAGGCTTTGCATGACCTGCCCGTAGCGTTGCATGCGCTGTGCCGAAGCGATGCCCAGCTTCGCAGCCAGAGGCGTCAGTCGTTCATCCGCATTGTCGGCACGCAGCGACAGCCGGAATTCGGCCCGAGAGGTGAACATCCGGTAGGGTTCGCTGATGCCGCGGCTGGTCAGGTCGTCGACCATCACCCCAATATAGGCTTCGGTGCGGCTGAGCACGATCTGCTCGCTCCCCGCCGCCCGCCGCGCCGCATTGAGGCCTGCGAGCAAGCCTTGCCCGGCTGCTTCCTCATAGCCGGTCGTGCCGTTGATCTGCCCGGCGAGGAAAAGACCACTGATGCGCTTCGTCTCCAGCGTCTGATGCAGTTCGCGCGGATCGACGTGATCATACTCGATGGCATAGCCGGGCTGCAGCATGGTTGCGCGCTCCAGCCCTGGGATGGTTTTCAATATATCGAGCTGTACGTCTTCGGGCAGCGAGGTCGAAATACCATTGGGATAAACGGTATCATCGTCCAGCCCTTCCGGCTCCAGAAAGATCTGGTGCCCGTCCCTGTCGCCGAACTTGACGATCTTGTCCTCGATCGACGGGCAGTAGCGCGGTCCGACACCTTCGATCGAGCCGGAATACATGGCGGAGCGGCCGAGATTGGCGCGGATCAGCTCATGCGTGGCCGTCATCGTGCGGGTGATGCCGCACTCGATCTGCGGCGTGGTGATGCGGTCGGTCATCAGCGAGAACGGCACAGGATTCTCATCCGCCGCCTGGCTTTCCAGCGACGCCCAGTCGATGGTCCGGCCGTCGAGCCGCGGCGGCGTGCCGGTCTTCAGCCGACCGAGCTTGAAGCCGGCGCGGTCCATCGTCGCCGACAGACCAAGACTGGCCTGTTCGTTCATGCGGCCGGCAACAATCTTCTTCTCGCCGATATGGATAAGTCCGCGCAGGAAAGTTCCGGTCGTCAAAACGACAGCGCCACAGGCAAGCCGCCTTCCATCGGCCAAGAGAACGGCCACGATCTGCCCATCGTCGATTTCGAAGTCCAGAACCTCGCCTTCGACCACGTCGAGATCTTTCTGCTGCCGAATCGCTTCCTGCATGGCGAGGCGATAGAGCTTTCGGTCGGCCTGCGTGCGCGGCCCGCGTACTGCTGGGCCCTTGCGGCGGTTGAGCAGGCGGAACTGGATACCGGCAGCATCCGCCACCCGCCCCATCAAGCCGTCCATGGCATCGATCTCGCGAACCAGGTGACCCTTGCCGAGCCCGCCGATCGCCGGATTGCACGACATGACCCCGATCGTGTCGAAACGCAGCGTCACCAAAGCGGTCTTCGCACCGGCGCGCGCTGCAGCGCTGGCCGCCTCGCACCCGGCGTGGCCACCGCCCACCACAACCACATCATAGTGATTGGTCATTTCCAAACGTCCTAGACTCAAATGAATCAGGGACACATGTCCCCGTGAGGCTTTGCTGTCAAGAAAACTCCGCGGGTCGTTTCACGTGAAACAACCTTGCGGGCTGTCAGCTCCATGTTTCACGTGAGTCACCAAGGCTGCCTGACGCGTTTCACGTGAGTCACACAGGCAGCGCAGCGCGGTGGCCCAGACGAAGCCTCCCCGCCTTCGTCATCCACGGGCGGAGCGTCCGCGAATCGGCGTCGCGGAGACCCGAGGATCCATGCCGTGACCTTGGCCAAAGGGTACAGCGGAGCAGAATTCTGCATCGTGGCCGCTGCTTTGATGTCGCGGCATGGATCCTCGGGTCTGCGCTGCGTCGCTGCGCTCCTTGCTTCGCCCGTGGATGACGAAGCGATACACCGCACTGTTTCACGTGAGTCATTTCCCAATACAGAACTGTGAGAAAATCACATCCAGCATCTCCTCGACGTCGATGGCGCCGACAATACGGCCCAGGCGATCCGCGGCAAGCCGCAACTCTTCGGCGCGCAATTCCTGCCCGACAGTCTGGCCGTCGGTTGCACGAAGCAGGTGCCTATTCGCTGCGCCAAGCAATTCGACGTGGCGCAGGCGCGATGGCAAAACATCACCGACGCTGCCGGCTGCTTCGGCAGCTCGCCGGCCGATTTCCGCCAGCAGTCTCTCCACGCCCGTCCCGTTTTTTACCGAAATGACAAGGTTGTAGTCTTCCATCGCCCCGCTCGCCGCGCGGTCTTCCAGCAGATCGCGCTTGGTGCCAACGCGCAAGGTCGGCGCCGCGGTCGGCAATGAACGAATATCCCCAGGATTCGTAACATCCTGCAGCAACAGCAAGAGATCGGCGCCATGCGCCTTGGCCCTCGCCTTCTCGATGCCGATCGCCTCGACCTTCCCCGGCGCATCGCGCAGCCCGGCCGTATCGGTAAGCCGGACCCGCAGCCCCTGGAGATCAAGTGTCACTTCAAGCAGATCCCGCGTCGTGCCGGGTTCATCCGTTACTATAGCCGCATCCCGCCGGGCCAGGGCATTGAACAGACTCGACTTACCGGCGTTGGGCGCGCCAAGGATCACGACCTCGAAGCCGTCGCGAATGATCTCGGCGGCGCGAAACCCGGCGATGTGGCGATCGATCTCGCCGATCATCGTCCTGACATCGGACCAGACCGTATCCGAAACGGAACCGGGGACATCGTCCTCATCGGCGAAATCGATTTCCGCCTCGATCATGGCGCGGGCATGGATCAGTCTGCGGCGCCAGCCGAGATAGAGTTCGCTCTGAACGCCTTCGGCATTTTGAACGGCAAAACGCCGCTGCGCCTCGGTCTCGGCGTTGACGAGATCCGCCAGTGCCTCGGTCTCGACAAGGTCGACCTTGCCGTTGAGAAAGGCCCGGCGCGTGAATTCGCCGGGTTCCGCGTGCCTGACGCCGTCAAGGCCTGCGATCGTCTCCAGCATTTTTGCCACAACGGCACGACCGCCGTGAACATGGAATTCCGCAACGTCCTCGCCGGTGAAACTGGCCGGACCGCGAAAGAAAACGACCAGGCCGGTGTCGAGCACGGTCCCGTCGGGTGCCCTGAATCGGCGCAGAACTGCCGAGCGGTCCTTAACCATGCCGCCGGCAATCGTTTCGACCACGAATCGAGTCTGCGGGCCGGAAATGCGGATGACGCCAACCCCGGCCGGAAGCCGGCCGCTCGACAGCGCTACGATGGAACCGCCTGAAATCATTTGCCCGCTCTACCGAACCGCCCTAGCTTTACGCCTATCCGACCCATCCGAGTTTGCCCATCGTGACGTTGCCCGCGCAAAACCTGCTCGCTGAAGAAGCAAGCCCCTATCTGCAGCAGCACAGCGGCAATCCCGTGCACTGGCGCGCCTGGTCGCCGGCTTCGCTCGAGGAGGCGAAGGCGCTGGACAGGCCGATCCTGCTCTCGGTCGGCTATGCCGCCTGCCACTGGTGCCACGTCATGGCGCATGAAAGCTTCGAGAACGATGGTGTCGCCGCCGTCATGAACCGTCTGTTCGTCAATATCAAGGTCGACCGCGAGGAGCGTCCCGACATCGACCAGATCTATATGGCTGCACTCTCCGCCATGGGCGAGCAAGGCGGCTGGCCGCTGACCATGTTCCTGACGCCGGACGGCAAGCCGTTCTGGGGCGGCACCTATTTTCCGCGCGAGCCACGCTATGGCCGCCCCGGTTTCATCCAGGTGATGGAGGCGGTGGACAAGGCCTGGCGCGAGAAGCGGGCGAGCCTCAACCAGAGTGCCGACGGCCTGACCTTACATGTCGAGGCGCGGCTTGCCGGCTCGCATGCGAAAACAGGGCTCGATCGCGGCACGCTGGCTGAGCTTGCCAAGGGCATAGACGGCATGATCGACCGCGATCTCGGCGGCTTAAGCGGCGCGCCGAAATTCCCCAATGCGCCGTTCATGCAAACGCTGTGGCTGTCCTGGCTGCGCGACGGCAACGCCAGCCACCGCGACGACGTCCTACTCAGTCTTGAGCAGATGGTGAGCGGCGGCATCTACGACCATATCGGCGGCGGGCTCAGCCGTTACTCGACCGACGCCGAATGGCTGGTGCCGCATTTCGAAAAGATGCTTTACGACAATGCCCAGCTGATCCGCTTCTGCAACTGGGCCTATGCCGCAAGCGGCAACGAGTTGTTCCGGGTCCGAATCGAAGAGACGATCGACTGGCTGCTGCGCGAAATGCGCGTCGACGGCGGCGCATTTGCCGCCAGTCTCGACGCCGACAGCGACGGCGAGGAAGGGCTGTTCTACACTTGGAGCAAAGACGAGGTCGAGGCCGCACTCGGTGACGATTCCGCCTTGTTTGTCAATCACTTCACGCTCTCCAGCCCGCATGGCTGGGAAGGCAAGCCGGTTGTTCACCAAACCCTGTCCCAGCAATCGCAATATGTGATCGATCGCGAAGAGATCAGCCCGCTCAAGGGGAAACTCCTTGCAGTCCGGGAAGAGCGGGTCAGGCCCGGCCTTGACGCAAAGACCCTCACCGATTGGAACGGCCAGATGATCGCGGCGATTGCAGAAGCCGGCCGGTCGCTGGCGCGGCCTGACTGGATCGATGCGGCGGCAAAAGCCTTTGCCCATATCCGCGCTGCCAGCCGCGACGGCCGCTTGCCGCATTCGATGCTCGGCGCCAGAAAACTGTTTCCTGCTTTGTCCAGCGACTATGCCGCCATGACCAACGCAGCCATCTCGCTGTTCGAGGCCACTGGGGATTGGAGCTATGTCGACCAGGCCGGCCAGTTTGTCGAGCAGCTCGACCATTGGCACGCCGATACCGAAAAGGCAGGTTATTACCTGACTGCCTCGGACAGCACCGACGTGCCGATCCGCATCCGCGGCGATGTCGACGAGGCCATTCCGTCCGCCACCGGCCAAATCATCGAAGCACTGGTCCGGCTCGCCTCCGTCACCGGCGATCTCGAGCTGCACGAGAAAGCCTGGGAGGTCGCCGAACATGCCGCCGGCCGTGCCGCAAACCAAGCCTATGGCCAGGCCGGCATCGTCAACGCCTGCGCGCTGGCGATCGAGCCGCTCAAACTGGTCATCGTCGATACGCTGGGCGATCCAAAGCTCGTTCCGGTTGCGAATCAAAACCCGGATCCAAGGCGGGTGGACATCATCGTGCCGATCGGTACGGATACGAATCGACCCTTGCTACCCGGCGGGATGCTGCCGCCGACCGATAAAGCGGGCGCCTGGCTCTGCACCGGCCAGGTTTGTCTTCCCGCCGTCACGGATCCCGAAGAGCTGGAACGCCTTCTCAACCACCAATAGGTCAGGCGCCTTGCGCCGGCTCGGAGAACGCCTCGGTCGAAGAACCAGCCGGCCGGCGCTTGAACAGCAAATCCTTGGCGGCGATCACCGCACCGATGGTGATCAGCACGCAGGCGAGCGCCACCGACCAGTGAAACACACCAAAGCCTGCCAGCAACAGCACGATGACCGACAACAGCGGCGCGGCGTAGGACAGGGCGCCAAGGATCATGATGTCACCGTGCTTGCAGCCAAAATCCCAGGCGTAGAAGCCGGCTCCCAGAGGAATCGTGCCCAGAATGACGATAGCCGTCCACTGCGTCGGCGTCTGCGGCCAGACCGTGGTCTCAAGCATCAGGTGCAGCGAGAAAGCGACCGCCGCCGTGATGAAGCAATAACCGGCCACGACATCCGTCGGCACCTGGCCGAAGCGGCGTGACAGGACGGAATAGCCAGCCCAGATGAAGGCGCAGAAGAGCGCGATGACATGGCCCTTCATCACCCCATTGGCTAGGCCGACATTGCCGCCCTTGGTGATCACCACGATGGCGCCGGCAAGCCCTAGAACGACGCCGACGATGTGATGAACCCGGAGCCTTTCGCCAGGCAGGAAGGCGGCGAAAACAACGATCAGCAGTGGCCAGAGATAGGCGATCAAGCTGACCTCGACCGGCGGCGCCGACTGGATCGCGAAAAAATAGGCGCAGTGGTAGATGCACAGTCCCGCCGTGCCGACCGCCCAGACCGGCCATGGCTGCCGCAGCGACCGGATCGCGCCTGGGCGAAAGATCCAGCTGCCGGCGCCAACCAGCCCTCCAAGCAAGAAGGTCATGGCTGCCAGCTGAAACGGCGGGATCGAGCCCGCGGCGGTCGACAGCAGCGCCAGGAAAGACCAGGTCAGGATGGCCGAAAAGCCGATCAGGGTCGGGATTGTCTTCTTCACGTCGCTGCTTCCAGTTTGCAGACACGAGCTTTGCATGAACGCGAAATCGTCCGCCGCCGCATACAGCCGCCCGATATCGGGAAAGCGACTTGCCGCCGGACAATGAAAAACCCCATCCCGGTTTCGCGGAATGGGGCTTCAATACAGAGACCGGAAGATTTCGGCCTGACCTTTACGTGTTCATCGAATCGAAGAAATCCGCATTGGTCTTGGTCTGCTTCAGCTTGTCGATCAGGAACTCGATCGCGTCGGTGGTTCCCATCGGCGCCAGGATGCGGCGCAGCACAAAAATCTTCTGCAGATCCTGCTTGGAGACCAGCAGGTCCTCCTTGCGGGTGCCGGACTTCAAGATGTCCATGGCCGGATAGATGCGCTTGTCGGCCACCTTGCGGTCGAGCTGGATCTCGCAGTTGCCGGTGCCCTTGAACTCTTCGAAGATGACTTCGTCCATGCGGCTGCCGGTATCGATCAGCGCGGTGGCGATGATGGTCAGCGAGCCGCCTTCCTCGATGTTGCGGGCGGCGCCGAAGAAGCGCTTCGGCCGCTGCAGGGCGTTGGCGTCGACACCACCGGTCAGCACCTTGCCGGATGACGGCACGACGGTGTTGTAGGCGCGGCCGAGGCGGGTGATCGAATCGAGCAGGATGACGACATCGCGGCCATGTTCGACCAGGCGCTTGGCCTTTTCGATGACCATTTCGGCGACCTGCACGTGGCGCACCGCCGGCTCGTCGAAGGTCGAGGAGATCACCTCGCCCTTCACCGAGCGCTGCATGTCGGTCACTTCTTCCGGCCGCTCGTCGATCAGAAGCACGATCAGATAGCATTCCGGATGGTTGGCGGTGATCGAGTGGGCGATGTTCTGCATCAGAACCGTCTTGCCGGTACGCGGCTGCGCGTTGATCAAAGCGCGCTGTCCCTTGCCGATCGGCGCGACGAGGTCGATCACGCGGGCCGAGATGTCCTTGGTGGTCACATTCTCGATTTCCATCTTCAGCCGCTTGGTCGGATAGAGCGGCGTCAGATTGTCGAAGTGGATCTTGTGACGGATCTTCTCGGGATCGTCGAAATTGATGGTGTTGACCTTGAGCAGCGCGAAATAGCGCTCGCCCTCTTTCGGGCTGCGGATCGGCCCTTCGACCGTATCGCCGGTCTTCAGCGAAAAGCGCCGGATCTGCGACGGCGAAATATAGATGTCGTCGGGACCTGGCAGATAATTGGCGTTGGCGGAGCGCAGGAAGCCGAAACCGTCCTGCAGCACCTCGACCACGCCATCACCGATGATCTCGATCTCCTGGGCGGCCAGCTTCTTCAGGATCGCAAACATCAGCTCCTGCTTGCGCATGACGCTGGCGTTTTCGACCTCGAGCGATTCGGCATAAGCGATCAGCTCTGGCGGTTTCTTGTTCTTGAACTCGGCGAGTTTCATTTCTTGCATAGACGGACCTTGAATAGATGGAGTCTGGGTAAGCTTTGGGAAAATATCGGCGGGATGCGACAAATGCCGGGCGCGGCCGAAAACAACGAGGGGCGGCGCATGACGGGAAGGAAGACCCGTCTTTTATCGTCGGTCGGGTGAAAGAGCAAGCTGCGTTTTGCGTGGCCTATGAAGGCTTAAAACGCATCAATGCCTGTCGCTGGCTCCTGGCCGTTTTGATCGACATGCATCAGAACGGCTTGACCACCACCAGGATGACGATTGCGATCATCAGCAATGTGGGGATCTCGTTGACCATTCGCCAGTGCCTGGCCGGTTTTTCATTGCGGTCCTCGGCGAATTTGCGCACCGCGCCCGAGAGATAGCCATGCATGGCCGACAGCAAAAGCACCGCTCCGATCTTGGCGTGCAGCCAGCCGCCGTGGAAACCAAAACCCTTCCAGGCGAGCCACAGGCCGAACACCCAGGTGACGATCATCGCCGGGTTGATGATGCCCCGCAGCAGGCGCCGCTCCATCACCTTGAAGGTTTCCGACTGCACCGAGCCCTTCTCGGCATCGGCGTGATAGACCAGCAGCCGCGGCAGATAGAGCATGCCCGCCATCCATGAGATGACGGCGAGGATATGGATCGCCTTGGCCCAGGGATAGAAACTGTCGGGTGCCGCGAAATACAAAAGCGCGGTGAAAACGACCAGTACGGCGATACCTGATATCATGCGCATCATCGCCTGGCCGGTGCTGTTCGTGTTGTTCATCTGAGCCATCAGCGTGTCGCGCTCCGCACCTGTTTCACCATCGCCTCGACATGGGCGATCGGCGTCTCCGGCGTGATGCCGTGGCCGAGGTTGAAGATCAGCGGCCCGTCTCCCAGCGCTCCCAGGATCGCCTCGACGCCATCCGACAGCGCCTTGCCGCCAGCCACGAGCCGCAAGGGATCGAGATTGCCCTGAACCGCACCTGAGCGCTGCAATTCCTTCGCCGCGACCAAGGGCACCGTCCAGTCGATCCCCAGCGCCGTTACGCCGGTCTTTTGCCGATAGGTCCGGTAGCGCGAACCGGCGCCCTTGGGAAAACCGATGATCGGAACATCGGGATGAACCGCCCGCACCCGGCCAACGATCTCGGCCATTGGCTGAACGCAGAACAGGTCGAAAGTTTCATCGTCCAGCACGCCGGACCAGGAATCGAAAATCTGCACCACATCCGCACCCGCCTCGATCTGGCGGATGAGATAGGCGGCCGAATGTTCGGCAAGCACCTTCAGCAGTCGTTGAAACGCCACCGGCTCGCGATAGGCAAAAAGCCGCGCCGGCGCCTGGTCGGGTGTGCCATGGCCGGCGATCATGTAGGTCGCCACCGTCCACGGCGCGCCGCAGAAGCCTATCAGGGTTGTCTCTTCGGGGAGTTTGGCCCGCAACCGGCGAACCGTCTCGTAGACCGGTTCGAGATTCACGTGAAACACCTTGCCTTCCAGAGCCAAGATCTCCGGCGCGGTGATCGGCGTCAGCAGCGGCCCTCTGCCCTCTTCGAAGCGCACGTCACGGCCAAGCGCATGCGGAACGACAAGGATATCGGAAAACAGGATCGAGGCATCGAAACCAAAACGCTCGATCGGCTGCAAGGTCACTTCGACCGCAAGGTCAGGATCGTAGCAGAGGTCCAGGAACGAGCCTGCTCGCCTGCGTGTCTCCCGATACTCCGGCAGATAGCGCCCAGCCTGACGCATCATCCAGAGCGGAGGCGGAAAATGGGCCTTGCCCTTCAGGACATCCAGCATGATCCGGTTCTGGGGCATCGGGCGCTCGCTTCTCCCAGCCTCTTCTATAATCAAAGATTCTTATATCTAAGATTCTTCTGATTCTAAGAGTCTGTTGGTTCTGGTGGTTGTCACCTGTCCCGCTTTGCCCCGGAAAACACCAGCCAACATATTGTCGCGTGCTTCTTTTTCCCAGATGTAGGGTTCTGGGGATAGCTCCGAATCGATCAATCGAGTCAAAGTGTTAGGCACAGCGATGAAAGGCAGGTCCTGTGGACGGACCGTAGTCGAAAAAAGCCGTCCCCAAACTTGTCCCCAGTCGCCCGACGAAGCTGACAGCGCATCGAATTGTGGACAAACTGCCATCTGATACAGTCGCCTCCGACAGGCCCGTCTTTTCATCCCGCTTTATCCACAGAAGCCCACAGCCCCAGGTGACCCCTGTGAACAAACCCCAGAGCTTCTTCCACCTGCACCTGATTTCCGACGCGACCGGCGAAACGCTGCTCGCCGCCGGCCGGGCGGCCTCGGCGCAGTACAAGGACGCGCGCGCCATCGAGCATATCTATCCGCTTATCCGCACCGAAAAGCAGGTGGCGAAGGTGTTCGAGGACATCGAGGAGGAACCGGGCATCATCCTCTATACGGTCGTCGACCAGAAGCTGGCGCGCGGCATCGACGAGCGCTGCGCGGCCATGGGTCTGCCCTGCGTGTCGGTGCTGGAGCCGGTGCTGACCGTGTTCCAGTCCTATCTAGGCACCCCGGCCGGTCGCCGCGTCGGCGCCCAGCATGTCCTCGACGCCGAATATTTCCGCCGCATCGACGCGCTCAATTTCACCATGGACCATGATGACGGCCAGTTGCCGCTCAATATGGACGATGCCGATGTGGTGCTGATCGGCATTTCTCGCACGTCGAAGACGCCGACCAGCATCTATCTCGCCAACCGCGGCATCAAGACCGCCAACATCCCGATCGTGCTTGGCGTCCCGGTGCCGGAAAGCCTGGTTGCCGCCAGCAAGCCGCTGATCGTCGGGCTGATCGCCACCGCCGAGCGCATCTCGCATGTCCGGCAAAACCGCATCCTCGGCAACAGCAGCTCGTATGAGGCATCGGATTATGTCGACCGCGCGGCGATCAGCGAAGAGCTCGCCTATGCCCGCAAGATCTGCACGCGCCATGGCTGGCCGATGATCGACGTCAGCCGCCGCTCGATCGAGGAAACGGCGGCGGCGATCGTTGCCCTGCGCGGGAAGTCGAGATAAATGAGGCTAGCAGCCGGGTGAGGTTTTGCCCGGCTATTTCGACGCCGCGAAGTTCGAAGGTCACGGCATGGATCCTAGGGTCTGCGCCGCGTCGCTTCGCTCCTTGCTTCGCCCTAGGATGACGAAGGGAGGATTGTCTCGGCCAATTTCGAAGGTTTGCGATAGCCGCCAGCTGCTGTTCGACAGCGCAGATGCCAAACCCGACATCCGCGATTGGCCAAAAAAGCCATCACGCCTTCGTCATCCTAGGGCGGAGCAGGAGCGAAGCGACGTCGCGGAGACCCTAGGATCCATGCCGTGACGGTGGTCGAAGGTGCCAGCGGTTTTCTGTTGGAGCCAGAATCTCAACAACGGTTAGACAATTGATCAGGCGCTTAAAACCATGACCGAGAAACTCATCCTCGCTTCGGGCAGCCCGTTCCGCAAGGCGATGCTCGTCAATGCCGGCGTCGATGTCGAGGCGGTGCCGGCTGAAGTCGACGAGCGGGCGCTCGAGGGGCCTTTGCAGGATAGCGGCGTCTCGCCCGAGGACGTCGCCCTGGTGCTGGCCGAGGCCAAGGCCACCGACGTCAGCGAGCGCAGGCCGGGCGTTCTGGTGCTGGGCTGCGATCAGACGCTGTCCCTTGGCGACGAGGTGTTCCACAAGCCGGCCGATAGGGAAGGCGCACGCCGTCATCTCTTGGCTCTGTCGGGCAAGACCCATCAGCTCAACAGCGCCGCTGTTCTGGTCCGCGACGGCAGGGTTTTGTGGCGGCATGTCGGCATCGCCTCGATGACCATGCGCAAGCTCGACCCGGCCTTCATCGGCCGCCATCTCGCCCGCGTCGGCGCCAAGGCGCTGTCCAGCGTCGGCGCCTACCAGGTAGAAGGCGAAGGCATTCAATTGTTCGAGAAAATCGAAGGCGACCATTTCACGATTGTCGGCTTGCCGCTGTTGCCGCTGCTCGCCGAACTGCGTGACCTGGGAGCGATCGATGGCTGAGGTGTCAAAGAAGGCCTTCGTCACCGGCCATCCGGTCAAGCATTCGCGCTCGCCGAAGATCCATGGCCACTGGCTGGCCAAACATGGCATCGACGGGAGCTACCAGGCCATCGATGTCGCGCCGCAGGATTTTGGCGCGTTCGTGAACACGTTGCAGGCAAACGACTACCGCGGCGGCAACATCACCATCCCGCACAAGGAAGCCGCTTTCGCATTGGCCGAACGCCGCGACCAGGCGGCGCAAGAAATCGGCGCCGTCAACACGCTGTGGTTCGAGGATGGCGTCCTGTGGGGCGGCAACACCGACGGTCACGGCTTTGCCGCCAACCTCGACGATCATGCACCGGGCTGGGCAAGCAAGGGTCCGGCGGTGGTGCTCGGCGCCGGCGGCGCGTCGCGCGCCGTCATCCATGCGCTGAAGGAGCGCGGCGTGACCGACATCCGCATCGTCAACCGAACGCTCTCCCGGGCTATAGAACTGCGCGATCGTTTCGGCGCCGGTGTCTCGGCGCATGGCATGGCGGCTACGGATGAACTGCTCGGCGATGCCGGCCTGCTGGTCAACACCACCGCGCTCGGCATGCATGGCAATGAAGGCCTGCCGGCCGATCCCGCCCGGCTGCCCGACCATGCCATCGTCACCGACATCGTCTATGTGCCGCTGGAGACGCCGCTGCTCGCGGCAGCGCGCGCGCGAAAGCTGAAGACGGTCGACGGCCTCGGCATGCTGCTGCATCAGGCCGCGCCCGGCTTCGAGCGCTGGTTCGGCGTCAGGCCGCGAGTTACAGCTGAACTCCGCGCGCTCATCGTTGCCGATCTGGTGCCGAAACCATGATCGTGCTCGGCCTCACCGGATCGATCGGCATGGGCAAGTCGACCACGGCCAGGATGTTCGCTGACGCCGGCGTGCCGGTCCATGATTCCGACGAGACGGTGCATCGCCTCTATGCCGGCAAGGCGGCGCCCCTGGTCGAAGCCGCCTTTCCGGGCACCACATCTGCCGGGGTGGTCGACCGGACAAAACTTGGCGCGCGCGTGCTCGGCGACGCCGCCGGGCTGAAGCGGCTCGAGGCGATCATTCACCCGCTGGTGCGCGCCGACGCCGATGCCTTTCTGGCCAGGCATCGTGGATCAGGCGCGCCGATCGCCGTCCTCGATATTCCCCTGCTGTTCGAAACCGGCGGCCGCAACCGCGTCGACAAGGTCGTCGTCGTCACCGCATCGGCCGAGACCCAGCGTGAGCGTGTGCTGGCGCGGCCAGGCATGACCGAGGAAAAACTGGCGTCGATCCTGGCCAAGCAGGTGCCGGATGCGGAAAAGCGTCGTCAGGCCGATTTCGTGGTCGACACCGGCCAGGGGCTGGACGCCGCGCGGGATCAGGTGAATGCGATCATTGCGGAACTGATCGGGGTCGGCAAGCCGGGCCATTGACACTGGCTGCCGTCTGTCAACGTCAGCGCCGCCCCTCATCTGCCTGCCGGCATCTTCTCCCCGTATAGTGACGGGGAGAAGGAGCTGGCCGCGACCTCGGCTACTCTCTTGCAAACGCAGGAGATTGGCGAAATCCTTTGCGAAGGCGTCCTTCTCCCCGTCACTATACGGGGAGAAGTGCCCGGCAGGGCGATGAGGGGCAGCGCAAACCTGTAGTGATTGCCCTGATCAGCTTCGTTTCCCATTGCCATTTTGTTCCGGTCTCATGATTCTGCTCCTTTGGAGCGACTGATTCGATGCGTGAGATCATCTTCGACACGGAAACCACCGGCCTCGATTCGCGCGACGACCGCGTGATCGAGCTGGGCGGCGTCGAGCTGGTCAACCGCTTCCCGACCGGAAAGACCTTCCACCACTACATCAACCCGCAAGGGCGCGCGATCCATGCCGAGGCACAGGCGGTGCACGGCATCAGCGCGGCGGACCTCGCGGGCAAGCCGACCTTTGCCGAGATTGTGCAGGAATGGCTGGACTTCACCGACGGCGCCAAGCTGGTCGCCCACAACGCAACCTTCGACATCGGCTTCCTGAACGTTGAATTCGGCCGGCTCGGTCATCCCGTCATCGACAACGGCCTCGTCGTCGACACGCTGGCGCTGGCGCGCCGCAAGCACCCGATGGGCCCCAATTCGCTCGATGCGCTCTGCCGGCGTTACGGCATCGACAACACCAGGCGCACCAAGCACGGCGCCCTGCTCGATTCCGAATTGCTGGCCGAGGTCTATATCGAGCTGATCGGCGGCAAGCAGGCGGCCCTTATCCTCGACAGCGCCACCGCGCCGGCGCAAGGCGAAAATGTCCGCCAGATCGAGATCATCATCAGCCAGCGCCCGGCACCCCTGCGGCCCCGCCTCACCGAAGCCGAACGCGCCGCGCACGCCGGCATGGTCGGGACGTTGGGTGAGAAGGCGTTGTGGCTGAAGGTTGCTGCTGGCAGTTAGAGAAGCGATGGCGGCAAGGCTGGAAGGGCCGACCCTCAAGATTGGCAGCGGACCCGATAACTTCGTCATCCTAGGGCGAAGCAAGGAGCGAAGCGACGCGGCGCAGACCTAAGATCCATGCCGTGACGGTGATGATATGTTCCGGCGGTGCAAGAAACCGAGCGTTACCACCCCGTCCCGCGAAACAGCTCGAACCACTCTGGATTGGCCTTTTCGATCAATTCGATCTTCCATTGGCGCGGCCAGCGCTTCAGGGACTTCTCACGTTGGATCGCATCGGTGATGTCGAAAAACTCCTCGTACCAGACCAACCGCTGAACACCGTAGCGGCTGGTGAAATTAGAGCCTTGGCCCGACTTGTGCTCCGGCATGCGGCGACCGAGGTCGTTGGTGACACCGATATAGAGGGTGCCACCTTTCTGGCTCGCAGTCATGTAGACATAACCGGTCATGGTTTTAGCGTAGCGAGCACAGGCGCGGGGACAAGCGCCATTCTGATCCGTTGCATTCTAAGGCGAATGTCACGGCATGGATCCTAGGGTCTGCGCTGCGTCGCTACGCTCCTTGCTCCGCCCTAGGATGACGAAGACGCGAGGGGCCTTCAGCCAACCTCGAAGGGGCGCTGCCCCGCCAGCGTTCCAAACAGAAAACCCGGCACAAGGCCGGGTTCTCAGAAACAACAACGATGACAGCAGGCCTCAGCTCACCTTGACCTTGGACGCCTCGTCCTCGGCCAGCTTCTGCTGGAACATCTGGGCGAAGTCGATCGGGTCGAGCATCAGCGGCGGGAAGCCGCCATTGCGGGTTGCCTCGGCGATGATCTGCCGGGCGAACGGGAACAAAAGGCGCGGGCATTCGATGAACAGGATCGGCAGCATGTGCTCCTGCGGAAAGCCTGCGATGGCGAACACGCCGCCATAGACCAGCTCGACATTGAACAGCACTTCCTGGTCGAAGGACGCCTTGGCGTTCAGCGTCAGATTGACGTCGAACTGCTTGTCGGAGAGCGGGTTGGCGTTGACGTTGACGTTGATGGCGATGCCCGGCGCCTTGTCGCGGCCGCGCAGCGAATTCGGCGCGCCGGGGCTTTCGAACGACAGGTCCTTCACATATTGCGCCAGAACGTTGAGCGACGGCTGCGCCGCATTGCCGTTTCCGTTGGCTGCGCCGACCGGCGCGTCATCCTTGCTGGCCATAAGCCTTGTCCTCTTGCCTGGGCAGCGTCGCTGACCGAATTGAAATCGGGCGTTCGCTACCATGGCGGGGATGACAAGACAAGGTTTGCCGCCTTGCTTCTCGGCTGCGGATATAGATGGGACGGCGCCCTAATCGTCCTTCAGGCGGCGCCACGGCGAGTTGTGATCCGGGCCGCGCTTCAGATCGTCCTCGCGCGAATAGTCGCCGTCTTCGAGGTCGATGACCCTGTCGCGCTGGCGGCTGCGAAAACCGCCGGTCGAGAAATCGGTGGCGACGACAATACGGCCCTTGAACCGGTTCCAGGCAAAGTCGCGCAACGGCGGCAGGAACAGAAGCAGGCCGATGATGTCTGATATGAAGCCGGGGATGATCAGGAGGATCGCCGCAACCACGATCATGGCGCCGTGCGCAAGGTGGCGGCTTGGGTTCTGGCCGGCGGCCATCTCGGTGCGGATGCGGGCCATGACACCAAAGCCCTGGTACCGGAGCAAAAGCACGCCGGCGATGCTCGAGGCCAGCACGAGGCCGACCGTCGCCAGCGCGCCGACCTCACGGCCGACGATGACGAAACCGGCGATTTCCAGCAGCGGAAGCGCGAGGAGAAAGAAGGGAAGCAGCGAAATGCGCAAGTCTTGCCAACCTTTTTTCGATTGTTATGACGTTTCGATTGTTTTGGCCGCCAGTTGGCAATCGCCGCTGGCACTGAGGCTGTTAGATAGGTATGCCTGCCTTTGATTTGAATGATTGCGCCTTGCGTTCTATATGCTTTGAATGTTGAACGCTATGCGACCGTGGCCATTGGGCCTGACGGTCCGGCCACAGGGCAGGGATTGATTGGCGGAAGATATGGGATTCTTCGACTTCGGCACGATTTTCTTCCTGATTGCGGCGGTGGTCATCTTTTTCCAGCTGCGCAATGTGCTGGGCCGCCGCACCGGCAGCGAACGGCCGCCCTTCGATCCCTATTCGGCGGCTCGCACCGGCGACAAGGATGCCGCCCAGAAATCAGAAAATGTCGTCTCGCTGCCGCGCAAGCGCCCGCCAGGCGAGCCGGCTCCCGACACCTATGCCGCGATCGACGCTTTCGCCAAGCCCGATACCGACCTCAACAAGGGCCTGCGCACGATCAAGGACAATGATCCGTCCTTCGAGCCGAAGGGTTTCGTCGACGGCGCCAAGATGGCTTACGAGATGATCGTCATGGCCTATGCCGACGGCGATCGCAAAACGCTGAAGAACCTGTTGTCGCGCGAGGTCTATGACGGTTTTGTCGCCGCCATCGGCGAGCGCGAGGCCAAGGCGGAAAAGATCCAGTCCTCCTTCGTCGGCATCGACAAGGCCGACATCGTCTCGGCCGAGATGAAGGGCGGCGAGGCGCATGTCACGCTGCGCATCATCAGCGAGCTGATTTCGGCGACCCGCGACAAGGCCGGCGCGGTCATCGACGGCGACCCGGAAACCGTCGCAGAGGTCAAGGATGTCTGGACCTTCGCCCGCGACACGCGCTCGCGCGACCCGAACTGGAAGCTCGTCGCCACCGAGGAAGAAGACTAGTTCGGAAACACGCGGCGAGGCTCCGGTGTCGCTATCGCCTCTTTTTGTCGAGAAAGCCTTCGGCGACCTGCCCGGCTGGGGAGATGACGACCATTCGGCGGCTTTCGCCGCCTTTCGCCGCTCGGCCTTCCATGTCCTGACCAAACCCTATCGCAGTGGTGCGCTCGGCATCGACTTCGACGCCTTTGCCGATGCCTACGCCAAGGCCCGGACCGTTTCGCCGGCGAATCAGTCGCCGACCCGCGGGGAAGCCCGCGCCTTCTTCGAGCGCCATTTCGTCCCGGCGCTTATCCCCGCCGAACATGCCGGCGCCGGGCTCGTCACTGGTTTCTATGAGCCGCAGGTCGAGGCGTCACCGGTGCGCACGGATCGGTTTTCGGTGCCGTTGCTGTCGCGCCCGGCCGATCTCGTCGATATCGACGAGAGCAACCGGCCGCCCGGCCTGGATCCCTACCTCGCTTTCGCGCGCCAGACGCCGAGCGGGCCGGTCGAGTATCCCGACCGTGGCGAGATCGAGCGTGGCGCGCTCGACGGCAAGGGTCTGGAAATCGCCTGGCTGGCCGACAAGGTCGATGCCTTCTTCATTCACGTGCAAGGTGCCGCACGCCTCGCCATGACCGACGGCCGGCTTGTCCGCGTCACCTATGCCGCCAAATCCGGCCAGCGCTTCACCGGATCCGGCAAGATCTTGAGCGAGCTTGGCGAGATCCCGCTGGAGAAGGTGACGATGCAGTCGATCCGCGCCTGGTTCAAGGCGCATCCGGGCCGCGTCGACGAGATCCTGCGGCAGAACCGCTCTTACATCTTCTTCCGCGAGGCCGATGTCGAGGACGCGGCCCTTGGCCCGATCGCCGCCGCCAAGGTGCCGCTGACGCCGGGCCGCTCGATCGCCGTCGACCGCCTGCTGCATACATTCGGCACGCCTTTTTACATCGACGCACCGACGCTGACTGCTTTCGACGCAGAACCGTTCCGCCGGCTGATGATCGCGCAGGACACCGGCTCGGCCATCACCGGGTCCGCGCGGGGCGACCTGTTCGCCGGTTCGGGCGATGCCGCGGGCGAGATCGCCGGCGTGGTCCGCAATGCCGCGGATTTTTATGCGCTGATCCCGCGCGCGCTCGTTGCAGGTGCGGTCCGATGACCCGGCGCCCGGACAAGCTCAGCGAGGACGACCGGGTTCTGTGGAACCTGGTGGCGCGCACGGCCAAGCCGCTGAAGGGCAAATTTGCCGTCGACATCCCTGAAATCCCTGCCGAGGTCAGGCCAAGTCAGCCGCAACCGGTTCAGCCCATGGCCAATCCCGGGGCAGCCAAACCAAAGACGCAGCATGTCGCGCATGCGCTCGACGAACCGACCTTGGACAAGCTGTCGAAGGGCCGGCTACCGATCGAGGGCCGCGTCGATCTGCACGGCCTGACCCAGGACGAGGCCTATTCGCTGCTGTTTTCATTCCTGCACCGGGCGCATGCCGGCGGCGTCCGCTATGTCCTGGTCATCACCGGCAAGGGCTCGTCCTCCGGCGGCGATGGCGTGTTGCGGCGCGCGGTACCAGCCTGGCTGTCGACGCCCGCCTTCCGGCCGCTGGTCTCCAGCCACGACCATGCCGCCCGCAATCATGGCGGTTCGGGTGCGCTCTATATCCGCCTGCGGCGGGCGCGCCTGTGAGGAGCTCTATCATGAGGGTGGGGACATGACCCCGTTCGGAGAGAAGCTGCGGACGCTTAGGAGCGAACGCGGTGTCCGCCAGAAGGACATGGCGGCGGCGATCGGCGTCAGCGCCGCCTATCTGTCGGCGCTCGAACATGGCAGGCGCGGTGCCCCGACCTGGACGCTGATCCAGAAGATCATCGGCTATTTCAACATCATCTGGGACGATGCCGAGGAACTGGCGCGGCTGGCCGAGGCCTCGCATCCGCGTGTAAAACTCGACACGTCGGGTCTTTCCCCCGCCGCCACCGAGCTTGCCAATCTGCTGGCGGAAAACATCGAGAAACTCGACGAAACCGAGCTCCGCCGCATCACCGCATCGATCCGCGCGGCGTTAAACCAGCGGCCGTAGTCCGACGATCCGAGCGTGATGCAAGTTCGCCTGCTTCAGAAGGAAACTGCCCGCCGGCGGACCGCCAGCGGGCACAGTGGTGAGATCACTTCTTGCCGGCCGTGCCGCCATTTCCGCCCCGGCCGTGATCGCCATTGCCGCCATGGCCATTGTTTCCGCCACCCAGGCAGTCCGACGCCCCGGCATCACCGCAACAGCGGCCGGCCCAGAGGTCGTTGAGGTTGGTTTTGGCACAGCTGGTGGTGGTCTGATCGGCCATGGCGGATCCGGCCATGCTCGACACCGCGAGAGCGGCAAGAAGGGTATTTCGCAGAAAAGCAGTCATCTGAAGTCTCCATGGTTGGTTTCGGTTCACGGCTGTGTGTCGCAGGCCGGAGCGAAATGGTTCACGGAGAGATGCGAGATTATTAGAGGATGCGCGCGGCGCCAAGGATCGCCGATGCCGCCCTGTTCGTGCAGAAGCTACTGCACCGCGCCCACCAGAACCTGCTGGCCACCGCGGATCGAGACCCAGCGCCCGGTGTTGTCGATCGCCTGCCGCTTGAGGAAGCGGTAACCGGTCGCGTCCCATGGTTTGACCTTGTCGGTCAGATTGTCGAGCACATAGTCGCCCTCGTCGGTGCGCACCGTCAGCACGGCGTGACCCTCGCCGTCGGGCTTGCGCACGACGGTGATCAGAAGATCGGCAAGCGAGATGCTCATGCGCGAAAGCTGGCGCCGCTTTTCCAGCACATAGTCCTCGCAATCGCCGACGCCCTTGTCGGGATAGGCCCAGACCTCGTCCTTGCCGTAGATATCCATGTCGCTCATCGGCTTGACGGCGGCGTTGACCCTGGCGGTGACATTGAGAAGCTTGCGCATCAGCCCGTCGCTCATCGTGGCCGGCGCCAGATTGGTCGGGCGGATCGAGCATTCGCCCGGATGCAGCTTGCAGAAATCATAGTGGCCGATCGGCTGCGAGGTGAGCCCCCCGGTCGCCATCGCTCCACCCGCCAAAGCCGGTGCCGCCCAGCCCGCCGTCATTGCCAGCCCGGCCGCCACATACACGCGCAGCCGTCGCGCCATCGATGAGGAAATCATTGTCCCCGCTCACCCTTTGTTATTAACGAAAGGTTAAGGGGGATTTACAGTCCGTGTCAATTACGACGACGGTCGGATTGTCGGCATGGTTACCCGAGGGGCTGGACAGCGGCACTTGTGCAACAGAATCGGCCAGCCAGCCGGCTTTTACCGTTCAATTTCACGGTTTATCGCCGTTAAGCTTGGTTTATGCAGGTCATCGTCCCAAAACCCGCAATTTTGGGCGGCCTTGCATTATCTCTTGGCGGCGCGGACCAGCTTCGGTTTCACCGCGACACGCTCCTGGCGGCCATAGCTGGTGATGAAGTCGACGATGCGCGGCACGATTTCGGAACGGAAGCGCGAACCGTTGAACACGCCGTAATGGCCAACCGCCGGCTGCATGTAGTGGGCATGCCTGTCTGCCGGGATGTTGGGGCACAGATCATGCGCCGCCTTGGTCTGGCCAAGGCCCGATATGTCGTCGTTTTCGCCTTCGACCGTGAACAGCGCGACGTTGCGGATCGCCGACGGATCGATCCTGGTGCCGCGATGCGTCATCTCGCCCTTGGGCAAGGCCTGGCGCACGAAGACCGTGTCGACGGTCTGCAGATAAAACTCCGCCGTCAGGTCCATGACAGCAAGATACTCGTCGTAGAAATCACGGTGCTTCTCGGCATTGTCGCCATCATGCTTCACCAGATGCATGAAGAAGTCCTTGTGGGCGATGATGTGGCGGTCGAGGTTCATGCTCATGAAGCCGGACAGCTGCAGGAAGCCCGGATAGACCTCGCGGCCGAAGCCCGGCACCGGCCAGGGCGCATGCATCACGACATTGTCGCGGAACCAGTCGATGCCCTTTTCCTGCGCCAGCAGATTGACCGCGGTCGGGTTGCTGCGGGTGTCGATCGGGCCGCCCATCAAGGTCATGGTCGAGGGCACGAAGGGGTCGCCCTTCGTTTCCATCAGCGCCACGGCGGCCAGCACCGGCACGGAAGGCTGGCACACCGCCATCACATGCGTGTCCGGCCCCAGCGTGTGCAGCATGTCGATGACGTAGTCGATGTAGTCATCGAGATCGAATTGGCCGTCGGCAAGCGGCACCATGCGGGCATCGACCCAGTCGGTGATGTGCACGTCGGCATAGGGCAGCATGGCTTCGACCGTGCCGCGCAGCAGCGTCGCATAGTGGCCCGACATCGGCGCCACGATCAGAAGCTTCGGATCGGGCTTGCGTCCGGCGGGGACCGTGCGCTCGAAGCGGACGAGATTGCAGAACGGCTTCGACCAGACGGTCTTTTCAGTGACCTCGACGCTCTTCCAGTCGACCACGGTCTTGGTCAGGCCGAAGGTCGGCTTGCCGTAGCGGCGCGTGGTGCGCTCGAACAGTTCGGCCGTCGCCGCGATCGAACGGCCCCATTGCGTGTGGGAAAACGGATTGAGTGGATTGGAGTAGAACATCCGCACCGCGTCGGCATAGAGGCGCGCCGGCTGCAGGGCCGCGTGGTTCATCTCATAGAGCTGGTAGAACATCGAGAACCCCGCTGCTGCCTGCGACCGAAGGGACGACGAGCCGCGCCGAGCCCTAGATGTCTCGCGGGGAAGTTAACAACTAATTGCTGCGATGCAATACGTCACGCGGCGTGACCAATGCTTCTTTGGTTCAAGACCGTGGAAATCGGGGCCGAACGGTGCCAGCCGGCTCAGTGTGCGACTGCGAAATGTGTAGGCAATGTGTCCGGCCTATGTTGCCGGACACAGAAAACTCTAGACGCGCGCCATGCACACGGAAGTATGGCCGGAGCCGATGAAGCCGAGCTGGCCGGCCGCACCCTTCGACAGGTCGAGCACGCGTCCCTTGATGAACGGACCGCGATCGTTGATGCGCACGACGACGCTGCGGCCGTTGTTCTTGTTGGTCACCCTGAGCTTGGTGCCGAAAGGCAAGGTGCGATGCGCGGCGGTCAGCGCTGACGGGTTCATGCGCTCGCCCGATGCGGTCTTGGAGTGCAGGGCGTACCATGAGGCGCGGCCGCACTGGGCGGCGGCGGTCGCCGAAGAAGCGCCGACCATGAGGCCAGCAGCGATCGTTACCGCGACAAGCGCGGTCTGTTTTGGGTTCTTCATATTTGGGGGATGGCTCCGTTTTTGACAGACCCCAGCCGTTAGGTGCCAAATAAGGCGCGAAATGCGGCAGTCATCTGGCGGTTCCGTGGCAATGGCACACGTTTGGAGTCGCTGAGTAACAGTCTGTCAGGGATTTTCCGCCGCGCGATGATCAATCAATGATGATCTTTGTCCTGCTGCCAGGCATCCGTTTGACAAGATCGAACATTAATATCCAAGTAGAGTCCGGCACGGACGGGCCACTTCCTTCGGCTCTTTTATCGCGGCCCCGATGCTGCAGCCAATCGACTTCAAAAGGGAGATCCTGCAATGAGGCTGACGAAAAATCTGCTGGCGTTGATTGTGCTTGCCGTCGGCGCGCTGTGGTCGCTGCAAGGCATCGGCGTGGTCGGCGGCAGCTTCATGACCGGCCAGTCGCAATGGCTCTATATCGGCGTCGTCACCATGCTGGTCGGGCTGGTGGGATTGGTGTGGGCGAACCGGTAGGGGTGTGAGCTGTAGAACGAGGGGCGGCGATCTGTGGCGCCCCCCTCTGCCCTACCGGGCATCTCCCCCTCGAGGGGGGAGATTGGCCGTCATCACTGCTTTCGCTAATCTTCATCATTGAAAGAGGGCAGCGAGGCCGAAGCTGCTAATCTCCCCCCTCGAGGGGGAGATGCCCGGTAGGGCAGAGGGGCGCGCTGTCCCGCCGACGCCCCAAATGTTGTATATCGTCAAAAAGCTACCCGAACAGCCGATCCAGAATCTTGCCCTCCAGCCGGGCCAACTCCACCGAACCGCGCCGGCGCGGCCGTTCCACGGGCACATCCAGATCAAGCGCGATCCGGCCTTCGCTGATCACCACGACCCGGTCGGCCAGCGCGACCGCTTCGGCGACATCATGCGTGACCAGCACAGCCGTGAACTTCTGCGCGATCCAGATGCGTTCCAGAAGCTGCTGCATCTCGATGCGGGTCAGGGCGTCGAGTGCGCCGAGCGGCTCGTCGAGAGCCAGGATCTGCGGGTGGCCGACCAGCGCGCGGGCCAGCGCCACGCGCTGCTTCTGACCTCCGGACAGCACCGAAGGCCATTCGTCGGCCCGATCGGCAAGCCCGACCTCGCCGAGAATGTCGAGCGCGCATTGCCTTGCCTCCGCGCCGGAAGCAATCCCGGTCAGCCCGACCTCGACGTTTTTCACCACGCTGGCCCAGGGCAGGAGCCGTGGCTCCTGGAACATGAAGCGCGTGCGGCTGTGTCCTTCCTCTGCCACGCCGAATGTCAGCGATCCCGATGTCGGCCGGTCGAGCCCGGCCAGAAGCCGCAAAAGCGTGCTCTTGCCGCAGCCGCTCTTGCCGATGACGGCAAGGAACTGCCCGGCCGGCACGTCCAGGTCGATGCCGTCGAGCACGGTCTTGTCGCCGAAGCGCTTGCCGGCTTGCCTGAAGGCAAAGGCCCGCTGCCCTTCGACGGAGCCGATCGGCCGCACCGGCGTGGCGACGAAGGAACGGGCTGCGGTCAGGCTGGCGGCGGTCATGGGCAATCTCTCATCCGTTCTGGAAGGCCGGATGCCAGCCGAGCGACAGCCGCTCGAGCAGGCGGGCGAGGCTGTCGGCGAGCTTGCCGAGCAGCGCGTAGATCAGGATCGACAGCACGACGACGTCGATCAGCAGGAATTCGCGCGCCTGCATGGCCATGTAGCCGAGGCCGGAGCTGGCCGAGATGGTTTCGGCGACGATCAGCGTCAGCCACATGATGCCCAGGGCATAGCGCAGGCCGACGAAGATCGCCGGCAGCGCGCCGGGCAGGATGACGCGGAAGAACAGGGCGCGTCGGTCCATGCCGTAGACGCGGCCCATCTCGACCAGCTGCGGGTCGACGCTCTGGATGCCGAGCAGCGTGTTGACGTAGATCGGAAAGAACACGCCAAGCGCCACCAGGAACAGTTTGGCTTCCTCGTCGATGCCGAACCACAGGATGACCAGCGGGATCAGCGCCAGGTGCGGGATGTTGCGGATCATCTGCAGCGTCGTGTCGGTCAGGCCGCGGCTGAGCGTCGACAGCCCGTTGGCAAGGCCAAGCGCAAAGCCGATCGAGCCGCCGACGGCAAAGCCGGCAAGGGCGCGCGCGGTCGAGACCCCGATGTTGCGGATCAGTTCGCCTGACAGCGTCAGCCGCCAGAAGGCTTCGGCCACCGCGCTCGGCGCCGGCAGCACGTTGGCGGGCATGACGCCCGCGCGGCTGGCAACCTCCCAGCCGGCAATAACCAGCGCCGGGAGCAGCCAGCCTATGGCATTGTTATGCAGGCGTGTGGAAAAGCTCATGACGAAGCCTGCAGGCGGTTGGCTCCATGGAAGCCGACCGAGAATTCGTTGGCGATGTTCTCATGCGCCCGCTGCCGCCTGGTGCCGAGCCCGAGTTTCGGGAACAGAAGCTCGGCGACGCGATAGGCTTCCTCGAGATGCGGATAACCCGAGCCGATGATGGTATCGATGCCGATCGCCTGGTATTCCCGGATGCGCTCGGTGATCTGTTCGGGCGTGCCGACCAGCGCCGTGCCGGCGCCGCCGCGCACCAGCCCGACACCGGCCCACAGATTGGGCGAGACGACCAGCCTGTCACGGCGTCCGCCATGCAATTGCGCCATACGGCGCTGACCGACCGAATCCATCTGGTTGAGGAAGCGCGCCTGCGCATTTTCGATCTGGGCGTCGGTGACATGGCTGATCAGCCGGTCGGCGGCGCGCCAGGCTTCGTCCTCGGTCTCGCGGACGATGAAATGCAGCCTGATGCCGAAACGCAGTTTTCTGCCGCGCAGTGCCGCTTTTGCGCGCGCCGCGGCCAGCTTCTCGGCAACCTGCGCCGGTGGCTCGCCCCAGGTCAGATACATGTCGACGAGGTCGGCGGCGAGGTCCTGGCCTGCGTCCGACGACCCGCCGAAATAGAGCGGCGGCCGCNATCGACGAGATCGGCGGCGAGCTCCTGGCCGGCATCGGACGAGCCGCCGAAATAGAGCGGCGGCCGCTCCTGGTGCGGCAGAAGGTCGAGGCGGCCACTCTCGACGCGGTAATATTTGCCGTCGAAATTGACCCGCTGGCCCGACACCAGGCCGCGCCAGATGGTCAGGAACTCATGCGCCTGGGCATAGCGCTCGTCATGCGGCAGGAAGACGCCGTCGCCGGCGAGCTCGGTCGGGTTGCCGCCGACCACGACATTGAGCAGCAGGCGGCCATTGCTCAAGCGATCGAGGGCGGCGGTCTGGCGCGCGGCGAAAGTCGGCAGCGTGACGCCCGGCCGCAGCGCAACGAGAAACTTCAGCTTTTCGGTCAGCGTCGCGAGACCTGTCGCGGTGATCCAGGAATCCTCGCAGTTCTGACCCGTGGGCAGCAGCACGCCGGGAAAGCCGAGCCGGTCGACCGCTTGCGCGATCTCCTTGAAGTAACCGAATTCAGGCGGCCGCTGCTGCTCCTCGGAGCCGAGATAGGAGCCATCGCCATGCGTCGGGATGAACCAGAAGAAATCGAGCGGTGCGGTGCTGGCAGGCGCGGTCATGTCTGGCACAGTCACGGGCGGATCTCCTGGAGATATGGGTGCAAACGCAAAGGGCGCCGGGCGTTCTCACCCGGCGCCGTCAGGGGACAAGTTAGTTGCCGGGTGCTGTCCACACCGCGTCGGAGATGCGGACCGCTTTCGGGATCAGCCCGAGCTTATAGAAGCGGTCGGCGGTGGCCTGCTGGCCGGCGATGATCTCGTCGGTGATCGGAAAGATGCCGAACTTGGTGCGGTTGGCGGCGATGATCTGCGCGTCGAGCGGCACACCGGTCACCTCATGCAGCGCCGCGGCCACCTCGTCGCGGTTCTGGTCGGCCCATTTCGCCGCCTCGCCAAGGGCCGATATCGTCGTGGTGATGGTTTCGGGGTGCGCCTTGGCGAAATCCTTGTTGGCGAGGAAGTAGGTGTTGACCTTGAGCACCTCGCTGGAGCGAGCCAGCACACGCGGCTGGTAGCGGGTTTCGGCGATGGCGAAGAACGGATCCCAAACGCTCCAGGCATCGATCTGGTCGCTGGCGAAGGCTGCGGCTGCATCCGCCGGGCTGAGATAGACCGGCGTGATCTGGTCGAACGGAATACCGGCCTTTTCCAGTGCGGCGACAAGCAGATTATGCGCGCTGGTGCCCTTGCCGACACCGACGCGCTTGCCCTTGAGATCGGCGACCGACTGAATCGGCGACGCCGGCTTGACGAAGATCGCCTCGCCGTCGCCATTCGACGGCAGTGCCGCCGCATAGACGATGTTGGCGCCGGCCGACTGGCCGAAGATCGGCGGTGCGTCGCCGGTCCAGCCGACATCGATGGCGCCGACATTGAGCGCCTCGACCAGCGGCGGCCCGGCGGTGAACTCGACCCATTTGACCGTCACGCCCTTGTCTTCAAGTGCCTTTTCGATCACCTGCTGCTGCCTGGCGATCACCGGCAGGCCGGTCTTCTGATAGCCGATGCTGAGCTGCTTCAGCTCCTGCGCTGTGGCGCCGGATGACAGGACAACCGTAGCCGCCAGCAGGCCGATGCCGAAAACACGTCTCGTCAGATTGAAAGGCTTGGTCAGATTGAACATTGATCCCTCTCCTTCGCTGCGGATCGGCGCCGGGAAATGGCCTCGCCGGTTGGAAGATGGATCAGGCTAGGTAGTTCTATAAATTTAGTAGAGGAATAATTTTGCGAGATGGACTTGAAGAGCGGATTTGTTTTCTGCAGGCAGCCCCAGCTTTCGTCATTCTAGGGCGAAGCAAGGAGCGAAGCGACGCGGCGCAGACCCTAGGATCCAGGCCGTGACGGTGATGCTATGCTCCGGCGGTGCAAGGAACCGAGCGCCGACCAGCCGGTTCCACGAAAGAGCTCGAACCACTCCGGATTGGCCCTCTCGATCAGCTCGATCTTCCATTGTCGTGGCCAGCGCTTCAGTGATTTCTCACGTTGGATGGCGTCGGTAATGTCGAAATACTCTTCGTACCAGACAAGGCGTTGCACGCCGTAGCGACTGGTAAAGCCTGAGCCTTGGCCGGACTTGTGCTCGGGTACGCGGCGGCCGAGGTCGTTGGTGACACCGATGTAGATCGTACCGCGCTTCTGACTCGCGGTCATGTAGGCATAGCCGGTCATGGTTGAAGGGTAGCCCGCGTGAGTTGGCGTGCAAAGCGACATTTCTGATCCGCCGCATTCTACGACCACCGTCACGGCATGGATCCTAGGGTCTGCGCCGCGTCGCTTCGCTCCTTGCTTCGCCCTAGGATGACGAAGCTTAAGTTAAGCCGTCTTCGTGACACAAGTCGTGCCCCGCCCCCTTCACTGCGACCAATACTGCCAAGCCCAGTAAAAACTCTCGTCGCGTGGCGGCAGGCGGTCGCGCTCGGCGTCCCAGCGGACCGGCGTTGGCGATTTCAGTTGCTGTTCAAGCGGCTGGCTTTCCCTGGTCCAGGCGAGAAGCCAGTTACCGGCTTGGGCGAACAGCACGGCGGTGGAATGGGTCATCGTCATTCTCCTGCTCCTCTGGGCTTCGATCATTCGCGTCCCGCCCACGGGACGAGCACGCGCTCGATCCTGCGGATGGTGAATTCGAGCACGAAGGCGATGGCCGCGATCACCAATATGCCCATCACCACCACGTCGGTGACGAGGAACTGGGCGGCCGACTGGATCATGAAGCCAAGCCCGCGTGTCGCCGCCACCAGTTCGGCGGCGACCAGCGTCGACCAGCCGGCGCCGAGCGCGATGCGCAGTCCGGTCAGGATCGACGGCAGCGCGCTGGGCAGAATGACGTGGCGGACCACTTGGCGCTGGGTAGCACCCAGCGAGCGCGCCGCATTGATGCGCTCCTGCGAGACGCCGCGAACGCCGGACGCGGTCGACAGCGCCACCGGCGCCAGCATGGCAATGGCGATCACCAGGATCTTCGACGGCTCGCCGATGCCGAACCAGATGATGACCAGCGGCAGGTAGGCGAGCGGCGGGATCGGCCGCAGGAATTCCAGCAGCGGATCGAAGATGCCGCGCCCGATCGTGCTGATGCCGATGGCGAGCCCAACCGGCACGCCGATGAGGATGGCGGCGACCAGCGCGGCGAATATCCGCCACAGGCTGGCGACGGCATGCTGCAGCAGCGTCGCATCGACGAAGCCGTCACGAGCGACGGTGATGAACTTGTTCCACACGGCGGCAGGCGATGGCAGAAACACTGGCGACACCAGTTGCAGGCGGGCCGACAGCGCCCACAGCGCCAGCACCACCAGGATGGTGACAGCGCTGACCGCGCGGGCCGAAACGCCTTTACGCTTGGGGCTGGGTCGCGACCATGGCACCGACAGGCCGTCGGCCTCGTCGATCTTGTGTCCCGGTCGCTCCGTGTAAGAAGTAACGGTCATGCCGCTTCTCCTTCGAAGATCGCATCGGTCAAGTCCGCGCGGGCTTCGGAAAAAATCGGATCGGCCTTGATCGTGCGAATGGCTTCGCCAGACGCGTAGCGCCTGGAGAAGCCGGGTTCAAAAGTCCGCACCACGCGGCCCGGCCCGGGCGCCAGCACGACGATGCGGGTGGCCAGCACCAGCGCCTCCTCGATGCCATGCGTCACCATCAGCACGCCGACCTCGCTTGCCGTCCACAGATCGAGCAGCGTCGTCTGCATGCGTTCGCGCGTCAGCGCATCGAGCGCGCCGAGCGGTTCGTCGAGCAGCAGGAATTCGGGTTCGGCGGCGAGCGCCCGGGCCAGGCCGACGCGCTGGCGCATGCCGCCGGAAAGCTCCCAGATGCGCTTGTCGCCGGCGTCGGTGAGCTTCACCAGCGCCAGCAACTCATCGGCGCGCTGGGCTCGCTCGGCTGGCCTGACACCGCGCAGCCTGAGCGCGAAGGCAACGTTTTCGCGCGCCGTCAGCCATGGGAACAAAGCATCGTTCTGGAACACCACCGCCCGGTCCGAGCCCGGCGCGGTGATCGGCTTGCCGTCGATGGAAGCCGTACCTCGCGCCGGCGCGACAAGGCCGGCGGCGACGTTGAGCAGCGAGGTCTTGCCGCAGCCGGAACGGCCCACCAGCACGACGAAATCGCCCTTGGCGACATCGATCGACACCCGTTCGACGGCAGGCTCCGCCTGGCCGTCATAGTGGATCGAGACCTTGTCCAGTACGAGATGGGGGTCGAGCACGAGATGCGGCATGGATACCTCGCCGATTTTGAAGCAAATCCGACTGCCCCGAAACCGCTCCTCGTCAGCGGTTCCGGGGCAGGCAGCACGCGGCGTCAGGGAAGAAGATCCGCGCGCGTTCGTTTGGCGTCAGGCGTTCAGTTCGAGGCAAGCGCCTCGGTGACGTATTTCGACGACACGTATTTGGAATAATCGGGAAGCACGGCGTCGATCTTGCCTTGCTCCTTGAGGAAGGCGGATGTCGCTTCCACCGCCTTGACCGTGCCGCCGCCGAGGAACTTGTCCGAAGCCTGCTCTTCGAGCGTCGGGAAGACATAGCCCTTGAGCAGCTGCGGCACCTCTTCCAGCTTGGCGCCGGTGATCTTGGCGATCGCGGCCGCCTGTGGCGACGACACCGACCAGGCGTCGGACTTGGCGAGGAACTCGGCATAGGCGGTGCCCGTCACCTTGACGAAGTCGCGCACTGCCTCAGGGTTCTTTTCGGCGAAGTCGGTGCGCACGATCCAGGCGTCGAAGGTCGGCGCGCCCCAGGCGGCGACCTGCGAGGAATCCAGCACCACCTTGCCGGTCGTCTTGATCTGGCCGAGCGCCGGATCCCAGACATAGGCCGCGTCGATATCGCCGCGGGAAAAGGCCGCCGCGATCTCGGGTGGCCTGAGATTGAGGATCTCGACCGACTTCGGATCGACGCCCTCATGCTTCAGTGCGGCGAGCAGGCTGTAATGCGTCGTCGAGACGAAGGGCACGGCGACCTTCTTGCCGGCGAGGTCGGCGACCCCAGCGATGCCGGCGCCGTTGCGGGCAACCAGCGCTTCGGATTCGCCGATCAGGCCGACGATGAAGATGGTCTGGATCGGCAGCTCGCGGCTCGCCGCCGCCGCCAGCGGGCTCGAGCCGACATAGCCGATATCGACCGAACCGGAAGCGACCGCGGCGATGACATCGGCGCCGGAATCGAATTTGCGCCAGTCGATGGTGGCCTTCGTCGCCTTTTCATAGGCGCCGTCGGCCTGCGGCACTTTCGAGGGTTCGACCACTGTCTGGTAGCCGATGGTGATCTTGAGGTCGTCGGCAAGGGCAGGGCCGAGGAAGGCGGCGCCGGCTAGTGCGGCGGACGAGAGAAGAACAATGCGTCGCGAAATCGTGGACATGAAGGGCTCCTGAAAAGAGAGAATTGGAATGCCCCATGATAGTCAGCTAATTCTATCACTCTTGTAGAGTTAAATCCTTCCAACCAAGGCGAGCTTGTTAGAAAAAAGCTGTCGATGGTGGGGTGGCGAGGCGGATAGGGCGGCTGCAAGCGATCTCCTGGCTTGATCCAAGCCGTGACGTTGGGGGCTCGGCTACTGTCCGAAGTCTTCCGATGTCGGCGGGACAGCACCGCCTCTGGCCTGCCGGCCATCTCCCCCGCAAGGAGGGAGATCGCTGTCATCCCGGCTTTCGCCAATCGCCATCGTTGCAGGTGTTGAACCTACGGTGGATCTGCCAATCTCCCCCCTTGCGGGGGAGATGCCCGGCAGGGCAGAGGGGGGTGCTGTCCTGCCAGCGTCCGGCAAGGTTCTGCACGCACCAACGCTGGAAGGAATGGCATGACCTCGATCGCGAACGAGAATTCCTAGTCTTGCCCCTGTCAGGCAAATCCATACCCAAAAAAGCCATGGATTCGAAAACACCTTCCACAGTGCTCCAGCATAAGTATAGTATTCTTATCGACATGAGAGAGTTGGAGTCGGCGATGAGCGGCCACCACATCACCATGATCGCTCGCGGCATGGATCGGCTTTCGCCGTCGCGTCAGTCGATGCCGACCACATCCGGCCCTGGAGGACCATTTTGCCATCCCACTGCTCTCAAAGGGCATTTTTGTGCTTTCGAGGGCACAAGGTCGGGCTAAAATGGCCACAGCGGGCTTGAAAACGAAGCAAAATCAACAGTTCTCGGCTTGTACATCATGTCACTAGAATTTATGTGTCATGCGGGCTTGGACGCGGCGGCAACGCACGCCAGGCGTTTTGCAACCGATGGTTCCACGCCGTCGCATGACAGAGAAATTTTGATCTCATGCTCACGAAAAAGGGCAAGTACGGCCTCAAGGCGCTCGTCCATCTCGCGCAATTGCCGGCCGGGCAGCTTGCCTTCGTCAACGACATCGCCACCGGCAACAACATCCCGAAGAAATTTCTCGACGCCATCCTGGGCGAGTTGCGCAATGCCGGCTTCGTCCAGAGCCGCAAGGGCAAGGATGGCGGCTATCGCCTGGCGCGCCCCGCCGACGAGATCAAGGTCGGCCATGTCGTGCGCGTCCTCGACGGTCCGCTGGCGCCGATCCCCTGCGCCAGCCGCACCCAGTACCAGCGCTGTGAAGATTGCAACGAGGCGACATGCCAAGTCCGACATCTGATGCTCGAGGTCCGGCAGGCGATCGCCGAGGTGCTCGATCAGCGCAGCCTCGCGGAAATGCGCGACATCGTCCTCGACGACCTATCGGTCGCGAAGGGCATCGACGATCTGCCGGTTGCGAGGGACATCGGCGATCTGCCGGTCGCGGTGAAGGTCCAGGCCTGACACTGGCGCTGCGCAGAGCGAAGGCATGCCTATGACCGGGCGTGCCAACTCCATGATCATTGTCGGCGGCGGCGCCAGCGGCGTCGTGCTGGCCGCGCATCTCCTGAAGTCGCCCAATCCCGACCTGCGCGTCACGCTGATCGAAAGGCGCCCGCATTTCGGCCAGGGCATCGCCTATTCGACGCTGCTCTCGGCGCATGTCTTGAATGTCAGCGCCGCCGGCATGAGCGCCTATGCCGACGATCCCGGCAATTTCTGGCGCTGGCTGCAGGAGCGCGGCCTGGCAACGGCCGAGCAGGCGCCCTTCTATGCGCCGCGCAGCATCTATGCCCGTTACCTCGGCGAATTGCTCGACGAGCTGCAGGCGCGCGAAAAGCAGACCGGGCGGCTTCGGCTGATCCGCGAGGAAAGCCTCTCGATCACGCCCACCGCATCCGGTGTCGAAGTGGCGCTGGCCAACGGCACCAGCGTCGTTGCGCATCTCGCCGTGCTGGCCACCGGCCACGACGAGGAGCCGGCGCAAGGCCATGCCGTCAGGATGGGGTCGGAAGCCGACACAGCACTTCCCCCCGACGCCGGCGTCATGGTGCTGGGCACCGGCCTCAGCATGGTCGATGCCTTCCTGGCGCTCGAGCAGCGCGGCCATCGCGGCGACATCATAGCTGTGTCGCGGCGCGGCCTGTTGCCCTCGCCGCATCGCAAGGGCAATCCGATCAAGCTCGACGTCGCCGACATTCCGCTCGGCACGCAGCTCTCCTATTTCGTCGGCTGGTTCCGCGACCTGATCAAGGAAAACCAGAAGGCCGGCATCGACTGGCGCGACGTCGTCGACGGCCTGCGGCCGTTCAACCAGAAGATCTGGCAGAACTGGCCGGCTTCCGCCAAGCGCCGCTTCGTCGAGCACACCAAGGCCTGGTGGGACATCCACCGCCATCGCATGGCGCCCGAGGTCTACGCCCGCGTCACCGAAGCCGTGCGGTCCGGCCGCATCCGCCTGGTCGCCGGCCGCGTCGTCGACATCGCGCGCAACGGCGAATTCACCGTCCAGGTCCAGTCGCGCCACACGCAGCGCCTCGAGACCTTCGAGGTCGCCCGCATCTATGATTGCTCTGGTATCGTCAGGGACATCTCGACCTCGTCGAACAGCGTCGTGCGCTCGCTGGTCGACCGCGGCCTGGCACGGCCGGATCCGCTGCGCATCGGCCTCGATGTATCGGCCAAATGCGAGATCATCGCCGGCGACGGAACCGTCTCGGCCAAGATCCTCGCCGTCGGCCCGCTGACGCGCGGCACCTTCTTCGAGATCGACGCCATTCCGGATATCCGCGTGCAGTGTGCGAGGCTGAGCAAGCAGTTGTTGGGGTGAAGCAGAACCTTTGATGCCGGCGGGACAGCACCCCCCTCTGTCCTGCCGGACATCTCCCCCGCAAGGGGGAGATTGGCAGCTTCACTTTTGGCACGTTCTCTTCAGCGTTGAAGATTGGCGAAACCGGCGGCGACATCCGATCTCCCCCCTTGCGGGGGAGATGGCCGGCAGGCCAGAGGGGGGTGTGACGGAGTGCTGCGGTAGCGTTTTGTTTGAGACCACAGCCACAACCCGGAATTTCATTCCACATCTGGCCGGTTGATTGGCACGATCTATCTTCTTTCCAACTGCAAAGGGCTGGAAAAGAGGCTACGCTGCCGCTCTGCCTCGAGGCGGTCGCTTGGTCATGGAGCATCGATATGAGCGAGCACGAGATCGCCGCAGCCGACGAATTGTCCCGCCTGCGTCCGCCCTACAAATCCGTCCTCGACCTGATCGGCCAGACGCCGGTGGTCGAGCTGACCAAATTCGACACCGGCAAGTGCCGGCTGTTCATCAAGCTCGAAAGCCAGAACCCCGGCGGCTCGATCAAGGACCGCATCGCACTGTCGATGATCGCCGCGGCTGAAAAGCAGGGCAAGCTCAGGCGTGGCGGCACCATTGTCGAGGCGACCGCCGGCAATACCGGCCTCGGCCTCGCCCAGGTCGGCATCCCCAAGGGCTACCGCATCGTGTTGGTCGTGCCCGACAAGATGTCGCGCGAAAAGATCCAGCATCTGCGCGCGCTCGGCGCCGAAGTGCGCATGACGCGGTCCGATGTCGGCAAGGGCCATGCCGAATATTACCAGGACATGGCCGAGAAGATCGCAGCGGAAACGCCCGGCGCCTTCTATGCCAACCAGTTCGCCAACCCGGCCAATCCGCTGGCGCATGAAACCACCACCGGCCCGGAGATCTTTTCGCAGCTCGACGGTGACGTCGATGCCGTGGTCGTCGGCGTCGGCTCCGGCGGCACGCTGACCGGGCTTGGCCGTTACTTCGCCAAGGTGTCGTCGAAGACCGAAATGGTGCTGGCCGATCCGGTCGGCTCGGTGCTGGCGCCGCTGATCAAGACCGGCAAGATGGAAGAGGCCGGCAGCTGGACGGTGGAAGGCATCGGCGAGGATTTCGTGCCGCCCAATGCCGACCTGTCGCTGGTCAAGAAGGCCTATTCCATCCCCGACAAGCAGAGCATGCTGGCGGTCCGCGACCTCTTGTCCAAGGAAGGCATCCTCGCCGGCTCGTCCTCAGGCACGCTTTTGTCCGCCGCGCTGCGCTATTGCCGCGAGCAGACGGTGCCGAAACGCGTCGTCACCTTCGTCTGCGACAGCGGCAACAAGTATCTGTCGAAAGTGTTCGACGATTTCTGGCTGGCCGAGCAAGGCCTTGCCGAGCACGAGCAGCATGGCGATCTGCGCGATCTGGTGATGCGCTCGCACCGCACCGGCGACACCGTCTATGTCGGCCCGGACGAAAGCCTGCTCAACGCCTATGGCCGCATGCGCCGTTCCGATGTCTCGCAGCTGCCGGTGCTCGACAATGGCAAGCTCGTCGGCATCGTCGACGAAAGCGACATCCTGGCCAAGGTCGACGGCCCCTATGACGGCCGCTGGGAGCGCTTCAACGGCCCGGTGCGCACGGCCATGACCTCCAATCTGCACACGCTGCAGGCCAGCCAGACGCTGGATGCGCTGCTGCCGGTCTTCGACCGCAACGAGGTCGCCATCATCTTCGACGGCGAAGAGTTCGTCGGCCTGATAACCCGCATAGACCTGATCAACCATTTGAGGCGCGCACGATGACCAGCAATACTCCGCCAGCCGGCCCATCTTCAGCCGGCAAGAACCGTCTGGCTTTCTCGACGCGCACCATCCATGGCGGCCAGAGCCACGACCCGCTGACCGGCGCGGTGATGGTGCCGATCTACGCCACCTCGACCTTTGCCCAGCAGTCTCCCGGCGTGCACAAGGGCTTTGAATATGCCCGCAGCCAGAACCCGACGCGCTTTGCCTTCGAGCGCGCCGTGGCTGATCTCGAAAGCGGCTCGGCCGCCTTTGCCTTCGCGTCCGGCCTGGCGGCGATCGCCACCGTGCTGGAACTGCTCGATTCCGGCGCCCACATCGTCGCCACCGACGACATTTATGGCGGCTCGTTCCGGCTGATGGAGCGGGTGCGCAAACGCTCGGCCAACCTGCAGGTCTCGTTCGTCGACTTCACCGACCTCGCTGCCGTCGAGGCGGCGATCCGGCCCGAGACGAAAATGCTGTGGGTCGAGACGCCAACCAACCCGCTGCTGCGCATCGTCGACCTCGAAGGCGTTGCGGCACTCGCCAAGCACAAGGGGTTGCTCACGGTCGCCGACAACACGTTTTGCAGTCCCTATATTCAGCGGCCGCTGGAGCTCGGCATCGATATCGTGGTGCATTCGACGACGAAATATCTCAACGGCCATTCCGATATGGTCGGCGGCGTCGCCGTGGTCGGCGACAACAAGGAGCTCGCCACCCAGCTGAAATTCCTGCAGAACGCCATCGGCGCCATTTCGGGTCCGTTCGACAGCTTTCTGGCGCTGCGCGGGCTGAAGACGCTGGCGCTCAGGATGGAGCGTCATTCCGCCAATGGCCTCAAGATCGCGCAATGGCTGGAAGCGCGCCGCGACGTCCGCCGCGTCATCTATCCCGGCCTCGCCAGCCACCCGCAGCACGCCGTCGCCGTCCAGCAGATGCACGCCTTCGGCGGCATGATCACAGCCGTGCTCGACCGTGACCTTGCCGGCACCAAAAAGTTCCTCGAACGCACGCAACTGTTCACGCTCGCCGAAAGCCTCGGCGGGGTGGAAAGCCTGATCGAGCATCCGGCGCTGATGACGCATGGGTCCATTCCGGCCGAGAAGCGGGCCGAGATCGGCATATCGGATTCGCTGGTAAGATTGTCGGCGGGGATCGAGGATGGCGACGATCTGATCGCGGATCTGGATCAGGCGCTGGGGGGATAGGCAGCAATCCTTCACACCCCCCTCTGTCCTGCCGGACATCTCCCCCTCTAGTGGGGAGATCAGATGTCACTTCCGCTTTCGCTAATCTCGAACGTTGCAAGACGAGCGGCGCCATCGAAGCTGCCAATCTCCCTCCTTGCGGGGGAGATGGCCGGCAGGCCAGAGGGGGGTGCTGTCCCGCCGACGTCGGACCGATCTCTTCGCCGCGACAACGGTCAACGGCAAACCGCGCTTCGCGCATCGTTCAGCCAAGCCCCGTTGACCCCGAACCCCATCTGCCCGAAGTGTAGCGCCCCATGGCTACACACGCCCCACCCAAACCCACCGACACCCCTCTCACCTTCGCGGTGCTGGTGTTCCCCGGCTTTCCGATGATGGCGTTCAGCTCGGTCATCGAGCCGCTGCGTGCCGCCAATGTCCTGGCGAAAAGAGAATGCTATCGCTGGATCATCGTCGGCGGCACGAAAGGCGCGGTCGAGGCGTCGAACGGCGTCGTCATCCAGCCGGGCTTTTACGCCGAGGATGCCCCGAAGGTCGACCGCATCGTTGTCTGCTCGGGCGGCGATGCCGATCATCTCGTCGCCGAGGACGCAGCACACTGGATCCGCAAGAGCCTGCGCAACGGCGCCCATATCGGCGCGGTGGCCGATGCCGCGTTCTTCCTCGCCCGCGCTGGCCTGCTCGACGGCCATGCCTGCACCTTGCACTGGACCAGCCAGGCCGCCTTCACCGAAGCCTTCCCCAACATCGAGCTTAGGCGCGACCTCTATGTCATCGACCGCAAGCGCTTCACCTCGGCCGGCGGCGTCGGCAGCCTCGACATGATGCTGGAGATCATCACCCGCGACTACGGCGCCGAGCTTGCGGCCGGCGTCGCCGAATGGTTCGTGCACAGCCAGCTGCGCTCCAGCATCGACCGCAAGATGATGCCGCTGCGGCTGCGCACCGGCGTCCAGAACGAACTGGTGCTGTCGGCCATCGCCATCATGGAGGACGCGGTGGAAGAGCGGCTCGGCATGGTCGAGCTGACCGCGAAGCTCGGCGTCTCCTCCGACAAGCTCGAACGCTCCTTCCGCTCCGAACTCGCCATCTCGCCCAATGGCTATTACCGGCGCCTGAGGCTGAAACGCGCCGCCGACCTGCTGGCGCATTCGACGCTCGCCGTGCGCGACGTGGCGCTCGCCTGCGGCTTCGCCTCGATGTCGAGCTTTGCCCGGGCGTTTCGCGAGGAGCACGGGCATCCGCCGAGATTGGCGAGGAGGCATTAGGGGACTTGCTAATCGCGCCGCGACGAGTTCCGTCACACCCCCCTCTGTCCTGCCGGACATCTCCCCCGCAAGGGGGGAGATTGACTGCACCTCCGCTTTCGCCAATCTCGAATGTTGCAAGAAAAGCGGCGGGATCGAAGCTGCCAATCTCCCCCCTTGCGGGGGAGATGTCCGGCAGGACAGAGGGGGGGTGCTGTCCCTCTAGCGTTCGGCATTAGGCTCCAGCGGTATCCCGCACAACACCTGCGGTTTTCCGCACAATCCCTCCACCCCTCCTGCGTCATGCTCCGACCTCGCAACCCAGCCAAGGCCGTACCCCCATGAGCATCGTCGTATTCGACCCCGACAGCACCGAGGACGTGGACTTCAAGGACCGCATGCGCCACCCCGCTGCCGCCGATCCGGCCGGCGGTATGTGGCTGTCGGACACCGAGCCGTCCTTCATCGATGCCGATGCGCTGCGCAAGGGCCGGCTGGCGAAACTGCGCGGCTGGATGCGTGAGGCCGGCTATGGCGGCGTCGTGTTGTTCGACCCCTATAACCAGCGCTACGCCACCGGCTCGCGCAACATGTTCGGCTATTTCCTGCGCAACTCGACCCGCTATTTCTTTATCCCGACCGTTGGGCCGATCGTGCTGTTCGAATACCCGCAGAGCTATCATGTCTCCATGGTGCTCGACACGATCGACGAGGCGCGTCCTTCCAAGCTCGTCTGGTCGTCGGTGTCGGGCCGCGACGACGAAACCGCCGGTCCCTTCGCCGACGAGATCGCCGAGCTTCTGAAGCAGCATGGCGGCGGCTCGATGAAGCTCGGCCTCGACCGCTGCAGCCATCTGCAGGCGCTGGCGCTGGAAAAGCGCGGCTGCGAGGTTCGCGATTGCCAGGGCGAGATCCTGGCGGTGCGCGCCGTGAAGACGCCCGAGGAAGTCAAATGCCTGCAGGTGTCGATGGCCGGCGCCGAGGCCGCCGTCTATGCGGTGCGCGAGGCGATCAAGCCCGGCGTTTCCGAAAACGACCTGTTCGCCATCATGTATGGCGAGGTCATCCGCCAGGGCGGCGAGTTCATCGAGACCCGGCTGCTCACCTCCGGCCAGCGCACCAACCCCTGGTTCAACGAGGCCAGCGGCCGCAAGATCCGCCCCGGCGAACTGCTGGCGCTCGATACCGACACCATCGGCTGCTACGGCTATTATTCGGATTTCTCGCGCACCTTCCGCTGCGGACCGGGCAAGCCGACCCCCTACCAGAAGTCGCTCTACCGCATGGCGCACGATCAGGTTCAGCACAACATCGGGGTCGTCAAACCCGGCATGGCGTTTCGCGAGATCGCCGAGAAGGCGTGGAAGATCCCCGACCGTTTTGTCGACCAGCGCTACACCTCGGTCATGCACGGCGTCGGCATGCATGGCGAAACGCCGTTCATCGCGCATGCCATGGACTACGAGACCTATGGCCGCGACGGCCATATCGTGCCAGGCATGGTGGTGAGCGTGGAAAGCTACATCGGCGAGAAAGGTGGCCGCGAGGGCGTCAAGCTGGAGGACGAGATCCTGATCACCGACACCGGCACGGAGCTTCTGTCGCGCTTTCCCTATGAGGATGAGTTTCTGGAGACGCAGGTTTGATACGCGCAACTAACGCTCACAACAAGCGCCTCATTCCGTCGCACCCCCCTCTGTCCTGCCGGACATCTCCCCCGCAAGGGGGGAGATTGGCAGCGTCGCCTGGAGCGCTTTTTCCTGCAACTCTGACGATTGGCGAGGGCATTCGCGACGGCCGATCTCCCCCCTTGCGGGGGAGATGCCCGGCAGGGCAGAGGGGGGTGCTGTCCCACCGGCACAGGCAAGAGTCTTGGACTGCTCCGCCCGTGGATAATGAAGCCGCATGAAAACCCCCATCTCCATCAAACCCGGCACAATGGCCGCGATCTTCATCGACCTGCAGGAAGAGCACCGGCAGGACCCCCGCTATCTCGTCGACGGCTACGCCACGATCCTCGCCAACGTCCAGCGCCTGCAGGCGGCGGCGCGGCAGAACCATGTGCCGCTCTACCACTGGGCCTACATCGTCGATCTCGACAGCCAGGACCGGCCGTTTCATCCGCTCGGTGAGGACGGCAAGTCGGCCTTTTCCGACAAGAGCGATCCGCTGACCGAGATCTGCCGTGAGGTGGCGCCGGCCAAGGGCGAGGCGCTGCTGATCAAGGCCGAGGCCAGCGCCTTCCGCACCGGGCCGGCGGCGCGTGACATCAAGTCTTCGGGCATCGAATGGCTGGTTGTGGCAGGTGTCTGGACCGAGGCCTGCATCGACGCGTCGGTCAAGGATGCGGTGGCCAGAGGATTTCGCGTGCTGCTGGTCAAGGATGCCTGCGGCAGCGGCAGCGCGGCCATGCACCAGACCGGCATCCTCAACCTCGCCAACCGGCTCTATGGTGGCGCCGTCACCGACACCGACGGCGCCTGCCGGCTGCTGGCCGGCGAGACCGTCACCGCCTGGCAGGTCGAAGGCTCGGTGCCGCTGCGTTTCAGTTTTGAGAATGCGGCCGCGCTCTACGCCGATCTATGACTGTCGAAAGCATGACTCGGGGCAAATACGAAACCCGGCTCGCCCCCGAACTCTGGGCCTATATCGACGCGGTCAACACCTGGTATCCGCCTGAGATCATCGGCCTGCCGATCGACAGGCAGCGCGAAGTCTATGACCGGATGAGCCGGGCCTTCCACCAGGGCCGCCCGCCCGGCGTCAAGGCCAGCGATGGCCTGATCGCCGCCGCCGGCCGCGACATCCCCATCCGCCGTTACCGGTTTGCCGGCAAGGCCGCCCAGGCGATGGTGATCTACTACCACGGCGGCGGCTTCATCCTCGGCGGGCTGGAAAGCCATGACGACATCTGCGCCGAGCTCTGCGCCGGCACCGGCTTCGACGTGCTGTCGGTCGACTACCGGCTGGCGCCGGAGCATCTTCATCCCGCCGCCTTCGACGATGCGGTGGCCGCCTTCGAATGGGCGGCAGTGTCATCAGATCTGCCGCTGGTGCTGTGCGGCGAAAGCGCGGGCGGCAACCTCGCCGCCGCGGTGGCGCAGGCGACGCGCCGCCATATCAGAGCTGCGGTCGGCCAGGTGCTGATCTACCCCGAGCTCGGCGGCGACGAGCGCGCCGGCTCCTATATCGAGCACGCCGAGGCGCCGCTGCTGTCGGTGGCCGACATCGCCTTCTACCGCGACGTCCGTTCGGCCAGGCGGCAATCACCTGACGATCCGACCTTCTCGCCGCTGCGCGACACCGATTTCTCCGGCCTGCCGCCGACGGTGATCGTCACGGCGCAATGCGACCCGCTGTCGTCGGATGGCGAGGCTTATCGCGACCGTATTGCGGCCGCCGGCGGCAAGGCGTGGTGGCACGAGGAGCCGAGGCTGGTGCACAGCTTCCTGCGCGCCCGGACAACGGTGCCGGCGGCGGCGGAGGCGTTTGCGCGGATTGTTGCGGCGGTTGGTGCGTTGGGTAAGGGCGAGTGGCCGTATTGAGTGGCTGAGGAAGGAAGGCGCCGGCGGTGGGGCGCCAATCTCCCCCCTTGCGGGGGAGATGTNCCCTCTGTCCTGCCGGACATCTCCCCCGCAAGGGGGGAGATTGGCTGTCACGTCACCCTTCGCCAATTTTCGAAGGGGGAGGCCATCGCTTGGCACCCTGCGGAACCCCGCACAATCACTGCGGATTCCCGAACACTTCCCGGCGTCACCTCGCTCTATCATTCCCCTCAGGCAATGGCGTCCCGGCGGTCGCGTCCGCCCCCGCGTCTGTCGATCGGCCGGGGCGATTTTTCTGTGCATGCCGTTGTCCCAAAACCGCTGGGCACTTTTGGGCGGCATGCATCAACAACAGGGGAACGACGATGAAATTCATGCTGACCGATCGCAAACTGCACCCGCAAGCCAAGCCCGTCGCCGACGATTTCAGGACCGGCGGCATCAACCGCCGCGAATACCTGGCCCTGATGGCCGGCCTCGGCGTCAGCGCCGCCGGGGCGCTGGCATTAGGCGGGCTCGCCCCCACGCCTGCCCGCGCGGCGGAGCCCAGGAAGGGCGGCGTCCTGCGCGTTGCCATGAACGTCAAGGGTTTCAAGGACCCGCGCACCTTCGACGGCGTGGAGATGTCGAATGTCGCCCGCCACTGCAACGAATATCTGGTGCGCTGGAACACCGACTTCTCCTTCGAGCCCTGGCTGCTCGAAAGCTGGGAGGCGAGCGACGACGCCAGGACGCTCACACTGCATGTGCGAAAGGGCATATCCTGGTCGAATGGCGATGCCTTCAACGCCGACGATGTCATCCACAACCTCACCCGCTGGTGCGATGCCTCGGTGCCCGGCAACTCGGTCGCCGCGCGCATGGGCGCGCTGGTCAATGCCGACACCAAGAAGGTCGTCGATGGCGGCATCGCCAAGGTCGACGACTTCACCATCAAGCTCAATTTGCCCAAACCCGACATTTCGCTGATCGCCGGCATGGCCGACTATCCCGCACTGATCATGCACCGCTCCTATGAGGGCGACGGCGACCCGCTGAAGGCGCTGGCCATCACCACCGGCCCCTGCGAGCTGGTCAGCTGGGATGCCGAGACCGGTGCCGAGGTGAAGCGCAGGGATAAGCCTTGGTGGAAGGGCGAATTCCATCTCGACGGCATCAAATGGGTCGACTACGGCTCCGACCCCAACGCCATGCTGTCGGCGTTCGAATCCGGCGAGATCGACACCGACCACGAGACCGCCTCCGATGCCGTCTCGCAGACCGAGCAGATGGGGCTGATGAATTCCGAGATCGCCACCGGCTCGACCATCGTCGCCCGCTTCAATGTCGGCAACGCGCCCTATGACGACGTCAAGGTGCGCCGCGCAGCCCAGCTCGCCGTCGACAATTCCGCCGTGCTGGCGCTCGGCCTCGGCGGCCGCGGCAAGCCCGCCGACAACCACCATGTCGGCCCCATGCACCCCGAATATGCCGATATCGGCCCGGCCAAGCGCGACCTCGACCAGTCGAAGAAGCTGCTCGCGGAAGCCGGCAAGGCCGATCACGAGTTCGAGCTCATCTCCGTCGATGTCGAATGGCAAAAGACCACCGGCGACGCCATCGGCGCGCAGATGCGCGAGGCCGGCCTGAAGATCAAGCGCACCGTGCTGCCCGCCGCCACCTTCTGGAACGACTGGAGCAAATACCCCTTCTCCTGCACCGAATGGCTCGGCCGCCCGCTCGGCGTCCAGGTGCTGGCGCTGGCGTATAAATCGGGCGCCGCCTGGAACGAAAGCGCCTACGCCAGCAAGGAGTTCGACGAGCTGCTCGACAAGGCGCTGGCGACCCCGGACGCCAGGGCGCGCAAGGAGATCATGGCCAAGATCGAGGAGAATCTGCGCGACTCCGGCATCATCATCCAACCCTACTGGCGCTCGGTCTACCGGACGTACCGCAAAGGCGTCGAAGGTTGCGAACAGCACCAGGCGCTCGAGCAGCATTTTGAGAAGGTTTGGATTGAGAGTTGAGGCTTTCCATCCTTGGGTTCCTCGCCCCCACGGGAGTGGGGGAGAGGTGGGCCGGCGAAGCCGGGACGGAGCGGGGGACGCCCTTCGCGAAACCAAAACCGTATCAAGAATGAGAGCTGGCTGACACGACAGCAACCCTTGAGAAACTACCTCCCAACGCCGCGCTGGCCCCTCTCCGTCCCGGCTTCGCCGGGCCACCTCTCCCCACTTCGTGGGGCGAGGAACCAAGCCGCGCCATCCCCGGCGCCTCCATTGCAAGGTTGGCGACTAGCGAAATCATCGACCACCGCGTCCTTCGCCCCGTTTACGGGGAGAAGATGGCGGCAGATGAGGGGCGGCGCCAACGTTGGCCGAATTGCACCTGGGAAATGGCCGGCGCGAATGCCGGTGAGGCAGTTGCCTGAGCCCGCGCCGGCCACTGGCGAACCTGGGTCCGCCGCCCGGATTTTTTACCGTTCCGGTGATGCTCGATCAACTAGGCCGGACGTTTGGTACGGAAGCAGACAAAGGCTCACCGCGCCGCCCTCAGAAGCGTGCAGATCCAGCCGATAAAAGTCAGCACCAGAAACGGGTAGCCGGCGGCGGGCAGGGGCGCGGAGGTCGGCAGCAAGGGCGCGCCCCACAGGGTCATGCCGGCCGAGACGACAAACAGCACGGCGGCCACGAGGGAGCCGCATCCACAGGGCAAAAGTTTTCGGCGCGCTGACCATGACAAGTGCCGCCGCCCACAGCGAAATGCCGCCGACATAGGAGGGCACGCTGGTCTCCAGCCCCGCCGCATTGCCGGCCAGTAGCAGGCTCTCGCCGGCGAGGAAGGTCAGGAAGCCGGCCACCACGCCATCATTGCCCAGCCGCTGATATTTTATCATCAGTAGCGCGGTCGCCACCACCGGCGCTGCGCCATCGATCGTCCACAGCGTTTCGCGCAGTGGAGCGCTGGCGACGAAAGGCCGGCGAGGCCCAAGGCGCCGCCAATGGCGAGGCCGAGAGAAGCGGCGGTGTCTGAAGTGGTGCGCATGTGATGTCTCCCCAAGCCGTCGGGAGGATACGTCATGGCGGGGCGCTCTCAAAGGGGGCGCGCGGAAAGCGGGGAGGTGTCGAGGGGGAGCCCATGTCGTTAGACAGATCAATCGATGGGATTGGATCGGAGCGATGCCCGGAATAGGGGCAGGTTAGGTCCCTCTCGGTTCTGAACTCTTGGACTCTTAAGGAATTCTTCAATCGCTGGCCTATACTGCTCAACAAAAATGCTGCGGGTTCTACCTAGCCTCCGATGTATCTCGCCATTTATCTCCGGCCACCCCGCCAGATATTTCGCAAAAAATAACAGTAACGAGCCTCTGCTTGCGGGAAACTGTGCGGAATACAAATGGCGCACAAGCTTTGCAGCCGCAATTTCCATCAAACGATCATCGCCGTCGTCTCTAATAAGGGTATCTCTAATCCTATCAAGGGCAAGGTTCGCAAACTTCGCTTTATCGCGTTCATACTGCAAGAGGGCTGAAATACCAACGTTTCTATTTTCAAGTATGCCAGCAATAAGAATCGCAATGCGTTCTTCCTGGCGCCGCGCGGATCGAACCTCAATAAGTAAATCTTTAACCGCGCTATCTTGTACATTGTCATACTTCTCGTATGTTGGGTTAGGCGTAGCGATCATGTCTGGGATGATCGCAAATTCGGAAATTATCGCATCCTTTAAGATCTCTTCATTCATCAAAGCTCGGTCACCGTCGTCCAGAGCATCTAGGTGAAGTAGTAATTCACCTCCCACGCCTATGGATGCGCCCAATCTCGCGCGAGCGCCTAGAACACGTTTTGCAACATCTGCGTTTGGGGCCAATGCGAGTAGATTTGCCCAAACTGCCGACCTAAGAGCGGCTCCCTCGTAAAATGCCCTAGCAGACGGCAACCCTGCTGAGTTGACGAGCTCTTCACGCATTGAGAGACGAGCAAGTTTCTTTTCTTGGGCGTTACCGATCAGTTCCGCAACCTGCAAGGCAATTGAATTTCTCTTCGGAAAGCGAGATATGAAGCCCCGTAGGATGGGCGCTAGACTTGCAGTCGTGCCCAGATGGCAAAAGCCGTCTTCCGTAACAAATGCGAGAACGTGCTCATCTCCAATTTTAACGGTAAAATTACTTTGCTGCAGGACAATCTTCTCGGATGTCCTTTCAAATTCGAAAAACCCAGAGACCAATCCAGTATACTCATCTATATACTGGACAACTTCTGTATGTGGCCTTGCAGGCGTCTTCAGTATTGGAAGAGCAAAGCCGACCAAATCATCCAGAAATGGCAAACACCCGACGACGAAGAAGGTCTGAGTGCTGTTCACAAGTCCCCCCAAGCTAAGTACAAGTCTCTAACCGCAGCTTCGAGGTGGGCCTGATAGTAGTCAGGATGGCGACCAGGTACGAACGTATAAGGGCTGACCACGACACCGCTTTGGACAAGTCTTTCAAGCCATGGCGCCCCCTTTTCGCCATCCCAGAGCGTGTGTGGGACAACTACGGCGGATAGATTGCCTTCGATAGAGATTGGTTCGCCAAGAATTACCTCGATTGAGCAAATTCTGTCGTCTGGTTCATTGCGCCCGGGCGATGTTAAGAGATCTAAGTAGGCCTGTGCGTGAAACTCCCATGCTTCTGCTGCTCGCCCGGAATCGATCTTTGACGTGTCACCTTCGAAATATTCCCTGCGGGTGCCAAACAAGGCTGAAATGATCCGGTTGGGTCTTGTGGTGTCGCCTTCCAAGCTAAAGTCCTCGACAGTCATCTCATCCATAAGGATTCGACTGTATAACCGCTTGTCGAATGCTCCGGTGTCGAACGCAAAGATTGCTTTGGCCTTTTGAATAAGCGATGCGTCGAAAATAAAACAGAAAGGGCAGGCTGCTTCGACGCGAATCGATCCATCTCCGGCAACCCGATAAGCGGGCCGCCCATAGAAAAGATATGCGAGGGGCTCGCCAAAGACTTTGCAATCGCTTACCGAGACGGTATTTGAGCGGATGATATCCTCTGCGACAATGCCTTTCGTAATATGAGTTAAGGGCATGAGCCCCCACTTGGGATCGGGGTGCTTATCCACCCAACTCCTAAATCCGGGTCGGCCGCCAACCAACTTTGGCATCATTCCGCCCAACAAGACGGAAGAAACGGAATCCCGTATTTGCGCATGAAAAGTTATTTCCCCAGAAATGAGGCAACGATACAATCGGGGGTAGAGAATGCAAGGGTGACTGGGGTGTTGTGCCTAATCCCCACCGTGCAGCATCAGCGCCGCGCTGGCGGGGGGCCCGCTGCCTCCGGCAGCTCCCCCGCTTTCGAAGCCTGTCATCGATCCACCGGATCGATGACTTGGCGCGCTTTGCGCGCCAACCGGCTTCTCAATCCCCCATCTTCAGCGCCTGAATAAACGCCTCCTGCGGGATATCCACCTTGCCAAACTGGCGCATCCGCTTCTTGCCTTCTTTCTGCTTGTCCAGCAGCTTGCGCTTGCGCGAGACGTCGCCGCCGTAGCATTTGGCGGTGACGTCCTTGCGCAGCGCCGAGATGGTTTCCCGGGCGATGACCTTGCCGCCGATGGCGGCCTGGATCGGGATCTTGAACAGATGGTTCGGGATCAGCTCCTTCAGCTTCTCGCACATCTGACGGCCGCGCTTTTCCGCCGCCGTGCGGTGCACCAGCATGGAAAGCGCGTCGACCGGCTCCTCATTGACCAGGATCGACATCTTGACGAGGTCGCCCTCCTTATAGTCAGTGAGGTGATAGTCGAACGAGGCGTAGCCCTTGGAGATCGACTTCAGCCGGTCGTAGAAATCGAAGACGACCTCATTGAGCGGCAGATCGTAGATCAGCATGGCGCGCTTGCCGACATAAGACAGGTCGGCCTGGATGCCGCGCCGGTCCTGGCAGAGTTTCAGGATGCCGCCGAGATAGTCGTCGGGCGTCAAAATGGTGGCGCGGATCCACGGCTCCTCGATGGCGGAGATTTTCACCACGTCGGGCATGTCGGCCGGGTTGTGCAGTTCCTTCATCGAACCGTCGGTCAGAGCCAGCCGGTAGACGACTGAGGGCGCCGTGGCGATGAGGTCGAGGTTGAACTCGCGCTCCAGCCGCTCCTGGATGATTTCCAGATGCAGCAGGCCAAGGAAACCGCAGCGATAGCCGAAGCCGAGCGCCGCACTGGTTTCCATTTCAAAGGAGAAGGAGGCGTCGTTGAGGCGCAGCTTGCCAACCGCGGCGCGCAGGTCCTCGAAATCGGCGGCGTCGACCGGGAACAGGCCGCAGAACACCACCGGCTGCGCTGGCTTGAAGCCGGGCAGCGCCTTGGCGGTGGTGCGCTTGTCCTCGGTGATGGTGTCGCCGACGCGGGTGTCGGCCACTTCCTTGATCGAGCCGGTGAAGAAGCCGAATTCGCCGGGGCCGAGCTCGTCGACATTGATGCGGGCCGGGGTGAACACGCCGGTGCGCTCGACCAGGTGCTTGGCGCCGGTGCCCATCATGCGGATGGTCTGGCCCTTTTTCAAAACGCCGTCGATGACGCGCACCAGAACGATGACGCCGAGATAGGCGTCGTACCAGCTGTCGACCAGCATCGCCTTCAGCGGCGCGGTCGCATCGCCTTCGCGCGGCGGCGGCAATTGGTGGACGATGGCCTCCAGCACGTCGGGAATGCCAAGCCCGGTCTTGGCCGAGATCAGCACGGCGTTGGAGGCGTCGATGCCGATCACCTCCTCGACCTGCTCGCGGATGCGCTCGGGCTCGGCGGCCGGCAGGTCGACCTTGTTCAGCACCACGACGATCTCGTGGTTGTTGTCGATCGCCTGGTAGACATTGGCCAGCGTCTGCGCCTCGACGCCCTGCGAGGCGTCGACCACCAGCAGCGACCCCTCGCAGGCGGCCAGCGACCGCGACACTTCATAGGCGAAGTCGACGTGTCCGGGCGTGTCGATCAAATTGAGGATATAGTCCTCGCCATTGTTGGCGCGGTATTTCAGCCGCACCGTCTGCGCCTTGATGGTGATGCCGCGCTCGCGCTCGATGTCCATCGAGTCCAGCACCTGCTCCTTCATGTCGCGCAGCTCCAGCCCGCCGGTCAGCTGGATCAGCCTGTCGGCAAGCGTGGATTTGCCATGGTCGATATGGGCGACGATGGAGAAATTGCGGATGTGGTCGAGGGGCGTGCTCATGGCGCGCGTTTAGCAGGGGTGGCTTGCCCGAGCAAGCGGCAGGCTGCCGCCGTACATGTGGCGCGGCCCGTTGCCTTGCAAGCCGTACAGGCGCTGCCGGGAAGGCAGAGCAGGCCGCTGCCGGGGCAAGCGGTGCGGGCGCTTGTCGCCTTTCCCCCCGGTTTCCTCGAAAAATCGATAAATTTTAACCATGCGCGTTAGAGCATAATTTGTGATCGGCATGTTAGCCGGGGGAAATATCTGATGTAAGGACGAAGGCATGCGGGGGCTTGCAGGCAGTTTTATCGAGTCGCGGAGCGGCTCGTTCGCACCGATACTTGTTCTCGCCATGATTCCGCTGATCACCGCGATCGGCTTTTCCGTCGACTACACCTCCGCGGTCCAGACCAGGTCGACCGAGCAGGCGGCACTCGACGCCGCGATCCTGTCGATCACCACGATGGAAACAGCCTCGACGAAGCCGCAGCGCCAGGTGGTGCTCCAGGATACCTACAGAGAAAACGGCGGACAGGGCACCGCGACGCTGAACAGCTTCGACGTCAGCGCCAACGGCACCGCCACAGCGCGGGCCTCGGCAAGCTACGCCATGCCGACCGTGTTCATGCAGATCGCCAGGATCCCGACGGTGGCGGTCGGTGTCTCGTCGGCGGTGAGCAAGACGCCCGCACTGGTGGAGGCCACATTCAACGTCGATCACGTTTCAGGCTACTGGAACAAGACCATGACCTTGTACGGCCTTCCCTACGGTTGGACCTCCACGACCACACCGACGGCCATGATGAAGGCCAACTATAACTACAAAGCGTATAGTTATTCCTATACGAGCGGGGGTAAGACCTACACGGCTACCGAGCCGAAAGGTTACGGCACGACAACTATTACCACGGGACCAACCAATACGCTGGTTCAGACCCAAGTGTGCACGACAGTAGGATCGGCAACCGATTTCACTGCCACTGCGGGAGTTTACAAAAGCACCGCGGTGGCAAAAAGCGGAAAGACGAGCGCCACCATCTATTTCAAGACGACGTGCGCGACCACGAATACCGCCGGAAACAGCAGTGGCGCAACAGTCAACGTGAGCACGGTGGACAAGCTCTATCTGCAGATGGATGTGCCGTCCGGACCGGTCAACCCGCTCAGGTCGAACAATACAGACACGTCGAACCGGCTCTACCTCGGCGCCGGGTACAGCACCGCGGCACAAAAGGCACTGGACCCTTCCAAATACCTCCCCGTCGAGGTTGCCAGCAACACGGACGTCGACATCTTCAAAGTGGTGCCTTGCAGCCAGACCAGCGACCAGGCATGGGAAGACGGCGGCAACAATCCTCCACTGCCAGACGTCACGAACGCCGACTTCTTCTACAGCGTGACCGGCAAGTGCGACTTCAACAAGCGGCCCTCCAACACGGTGCTGACGCAGTAGACGCTGCCCCAGGCTAAACGCCCTATGGGCTTGTGAGGCTTGGCGATCCTTCACACCCCCCTCTGTCCTGCCGGACATCTCCCCCGCAAGGGGGGAGATTGGCAGCTTCGTCGGCCGCGCTCCTGTTGCGAAGCTAGTGATAGGCGAAAGCCGTGATGAGGGTCGATCTCCCTCCTTGCGGGGGAGATGGCCGGCAGGCCAGAGGGGGGTGCTGTCCCTCCGGCTTTCCCTGCGATCTCCCGAACCTCATCACAAACCGGTGAACGCTGTAACGAAGCAGCAAGCAGCGGCGAAGTGGGGACATGAGCGGCGCTTCCAGGCGCCGCCGCCCACGGAGCAAGCCGATGTCCCGCAAGTTCGTCACAGTGTCCAGCCTCTCAGCGCTCGCGCTGGCGGCGTCGCTCGGTGCGGCGGCGGCCCAGCCGCTCACCGTGGTCGAGCTGTTCACCAGCCAGGGCTGCTCGTCCTGCCCGCCGGCCAACGCCAATCTGATCAAGGTCAAGGATCAGCCCGGCGTGCTGGCGCTGTCGTTCAACGTCACCTACTGGGACTATCTCGGCTGGAAGGACATTTTCGGAAAACAGGAATTCACCCGGCGCCAGGTCAATTACGAGCCGGCGCTCGGCCGTGACGGGCCGTTCACGCCGCAAGTGGTGGTCAACGGCCATGCCGATGTCGTCGGCGCCGCACCCGGCGAGATCGAAAAGCTGATCTCGGTGAGCGGCCGGACGGGCGGCCCGGCATTGTCGCTCGATGGCGGCAAGATCAGCATCGGCGCCGGCGCCGCACCTGGCGGCCACGCCGATGTCTGGCTGGTGCGCTATGCCAAGGGCGTCGTCGAGGTGCCGGTGGCGCGCGGCGAAAACACCGGCCGCACCTTGCCGCACGCCAATGTCGTGCATGCGCTCAAAAACCTCGGCAGCTGGACCGGCGCGGCCGCGACGTATCCGCTGCCCGCCGCATCCGGCGGCCTGAGCACCGCCGTGCTCGTGCAGTCGCCCGGTGGCGGACCGATCCTGGCTGCCGCGACCGACTAGATCGCGCTTCGGCAAGAGATTGCGCAACGCCGCATGGAGCGGCGCCGCATAGCACGGCCGCCAAGAGGGCGCGCCTTCACGACCAACCCAAGGAGATCATCATGACCATTTCCCGCCTGACGCTGCCGGCGCTCGCTCTCGCTTTGTGCTCGACGGCGCTGTTTTCCGGCGGCATCGCTCGTGCCGACGACGCGACCAACGCGATGAAGCCGGCTGCAAATGCCATGAAACCGGCCGCGGATGCGATGAAGCCTGCAACCGATGCGATGAAGCCAGGCGATCCGATGGCCACCAATTCCATGAAGCCGGCCGCCGACGCCATGAAGCCGGCAACGGATGCGATGGCGCCGGCCAAGTAAAGGTGGTGCTGTTTCCGGCTTCGGTCCCGCGGGTCCGTATCCGGATGCACGTGAAAGTGAGGCTTCGGCCGCAACTCGCCCGTCGCATGATCGTATCTTATCCAATAGACTCCACATGATGGACGTCACAGGAGCTCAAGCCATGACCGACATTCAAAAACCAGTCACCAGACAATCGTCGAACGTCTTCCGCAGCGCGCTCGCCGCCCTGGCACTTGCCGCAGCGGGCGCCGCCTTCTGGCTGACGCCGGCGGTTTCGGCCGAGGACGCGGTGAAGATCCCGCCGCCGGCAATCGACGAGAAGGCGGCCACCGGCACTGAAAAGGCAATCTTCGCCGGCGGCTGCTTCTGGGGCGTGCAGGGCGTCTTCCAGCACGTCAAGGGCGTCACCAAGGCCGTCTCCGGCTACACCGGCGGCGACAGGGACACCGCCGTCTACGAGACGGTCGGCTCAGGCCGCACCGGGCATGCCGAATCCGTCGAGATCACCTACGATCCGTCTGAGATCACCTATGGCCAGTTGCTGCAGGTGTATTTTTCGGTCGCCCACAACCCGACCCAGCTGAATTTCCAGGGTCCGGACTCCGGCACGCAATACCGCTCGACGATTTTCACCGAAAACGATGCACAGAGGAAGATCGCGCAAAGCTACATCGCCCAGCTCGACCAGGCCAAGGTGTTCCCGGAGCCGATCGTCACCACGCTGGAAACCGGCAAGACCTTCTATCCGGCCGAGAATTACCATCAGGATTTCCTGACGCTGAACCCGACCTATCCCTACATCGTCTACAACGACCTGCCCAAGGTGGCGAACTTGAAGGCACTGTTCCCGACGCTCTACAGCGAAAAGCCCGTGCTGGTGCTGTCGGCGAGCAATTGAGTCGAGCGCGAGAAGCGGGGGCGGGTGTGCGAAGGGCGGCGACGCCCTCCTTTCCGTCGTCATCCTAGGGCGGAGCAAGGAGCGAAGCGACGCAGCGCAGACCCTAGGATCCATGCCGCGACGTTGGGCGTAGAATGCAACGGGGCGGGATGGCTGCCCGGCAGATCGCCAGCTATCTTCGCGCGATGACAGGCTACGTTTACATGACCGCTAGCCAAAAGCGTGGCACGATCTACATCGGTGTCACCAATGACCTCGGCCGCCGCATGCCGGAACACAAATCCGGCCAAGGCGCAGGGTTCACCAGCCGCTACGGCGTGCAGCGGCTGGTCTGGTATGAGGAATTTTTCGACATCACTGATGCCATCCAGCGCGAGAAATCACTGAAGCGCTGGCCTCGCCAATGGAAGATCGACCTGATCGAAAAAGCGAATCCGGAGTGGTTCAAGCTTTTTCGCGGGACGGGGTGGTAGGCGCACCGTTTCTTGCACCGTCGGATCACTGCACCACCGTTACGGCATGGATCCTAGGGTCTGCGCTGCGTCGCTTCGCTCCTTGCTCCGCCCTAGGATGACAAAGGCACGGTAGCCGCTGCCACCTTCACCCCCACTGACCCACCTCAATCATAAGTCAAATCCGTCGCCTTGCCGCCGAACACCCGGTAGGCATAGAACGAATAGAAGATGATGACCGGCAGCACGACCACGGTGCCGGCCAGAATGATGGCCAGGCTCTCCGGCGCGGAAGCCGCCTGCCAGATGGTCAGGCGATCCGGCACCACGAACGGGTAGAACGACCAGGCGAGGCCGGCAAAGCCGAGCGCGAAGATGGCGGCCAGCGTCAGGAACGGCATCAACGAATGGCGGTCGTCGGGCTTCGGCAGATGGAAGGTCTGCCGCCACAGCCACAGGAACAAAAGCGCCGACAGGATCGGCAGCGGCGACAGATAAAGCATTTCCGGCCAGACGAACCATTTGTCGAAGATACGCGGGCTGGCGAAGGGCGTCGCCAGCGACACCGCCGCCATGCCGAGCGCGGTTAGCACCAGCGCGGTGCGCAGCCAGCGCACGGCCTTCCTCTGCAACTCGCCTTCAGTCTTGTAGATCACCCAGGCGGCGCCCATCGCCGCATAGGCCGCGGCAAGGCAGAACGCCACCAGCACGCCGAACGCCACGCCGCCGAGGCCGACATCGAGGCCCAGCACATAGACGCCCAGCATATAGCCCTGCGCCAGCGATGCGATGATGGAGCCGAGGAAGAAAATACGGTTCCAGCGGTGCTTGCGCTCGGTCGGCACCTTGGCGCGGAAATCGAAGGCGACGCCGCGCAGGATCAGCCCGAGCAAAAGCACGAAGACCGGAATGTAGAGCGCCGTCAGGATGACGCCATGCGCCAGCGGGAAGGCGACCAGCAGCAGGCCGACGGCCAGCACCAGCCAGGTTTCGTTGGCGTCCCAGAACGGGCCGATCGCGGCAATCATCGTATCCTGTTCGGTGTCTTCAGCGGCGGCGAACAGAATGCCGATGCCGAGATCGAAACCGTCGAGAATGACGTAGATCAGGATGGCGAGGCCCATCAGGCCGGCGAAGATCAAGGGGAGCGCGGTTGGCCAGTCGAAGCTCATTTTCTTCTCCTACTCGCCAGCCGCCGGCTGCGACATGGCGGCGTTCATGACGCCCGGCAGCGGCGATGAATCGCCGTCCTTCGCCGCCTTCAGCGCCAGGTGCACCAGCACGCCGAGATAGGCGATCAGCAACAGCACATAGAGAACGAGGTATATGGCGAGCGTCAGCGCGACATGGCTGCCGGCCACCGGGCCGACCGCGTCGGCGGTTTTCAGCACGCCGGTCACCAGCCAGGGCTGGCGGCCGATTTCGGTGGTGTACCAGCCGGCCAGCGTCGCCAGCCAGCCCGACAGCGCCATCGGCACCATCAGCATGGCCAGCGGCTTGGGCAGGCTGTGCCGGCGCTTGAGGAAGAAGGCCGCCGACCATGAGACGAGCAGCATCAATATGCCCGTGCCGACCATGATGCGGAAACCCCAGAACACCGGAAAGACCGGCGGATGATTGCCGGCATAGTCGTTCAACCCCGGCACCACGCCGCTGGTCGAGTGCCGCAGCACCAGGCTGGCGCCATCGGGAATGGCGATCTCGAATTTGTTCTCCCTGGCTGCCTCGTCGGGCAGCGCGAAGAGCACCAGCGGCACGTTGGGGCCGGTGTTCCAGTTGGCCTCCATGGCGGCGATCTTCTGCGGCTGATGCTCCAGCGTGTTCAGCCCATGCTGGTCGCCGGCGAAGATCTGGATCGGGATCAGGGTCGCCGCCGTGAAGACGCCGGTGCGCAGCGCCTTCCACATCGATTCCGAGCGGTCGCCGGTGAGATAGCGCAGCGCCGACAGGCCAGCGATCAGGAACGACACCGTCAGCCCCGACGCCAGCAGCATGTGGGTCAGCCTGTAAGGCATTGACGGGTTGAAGATGATTGCCCACCAGTCGACCGCATGCGCCACGCCGTCGCGCATCTCGAAGCCGGCCGGCGTCTGCATCCAGGAATTGAGCGCGATGATCCAGAATGCCGAGACGGTGGTGCCGCCGGCGACCAGCACCGTCGCCAGCGTGTGGATGCGGTTGGAGACGCGGCGGAAGCCGAACAGCATGATGCCGAGGAAGGCCGCTTCGAGGAAGAAGGCGGTGAGGATTTCGTAGGCCAGCAGCGGCCCGGCGATGTTGCCGACCTTTTCCATGTAGCCCGGCCAGTTGGTGCCGAACTGGAAGCTCATGGTGACGCCCGAAACCACGCCCATGGCAAAGGACAGCGCGAAAACCTTCACCCAGGTGAAATAGGCGCGCATCCAAGCGGAATCGTTGGTCGCGTTGTAGCGCAGCTTGAAGAACAGCAGCACCCAACCCAGCGCAATGGTGATCGTCGGAAATAGAATATGGAATGAAATATTCGTGCCGAACTGGATACGCGAAAGTATGAGCGGGTCCATGATGGGCTCCGGCTGCTGCAAATACTCGCGAAGGATAGGCCCGAAGCGAGTTCACGTCAAAGCGGCGTCCTGCCGCGAGGCTGAACGCCACAGGACAATTTTGCCGGTTGCGTGCCGCGCAACTCCGGGCCTGTGCGCCGCACCTGCAACGGCCGGCCGGCACGATTGTCGAGAACTGTCAGCAGGGCATTGACTTGCGGTTGCAAGCACCGACATTCGTCCTATATCAGGGGACCTCTTTCAAGCAGCCGTTTTCATCCATGCCTTCCATCCTGTCCATTTCCGGGGTCTCCAAGACCTACGCAACCGGTTTCACCGCGCTCAAGGAAGTCAATCTCGACATTCAGCGCGGCGAGATCTTCGCGCTGCTTGGACCCAATGGCGCCGGCAAGACGACGCTGATCTCGATCGTCTGCGGCATCGTCAACCGTTCGTCGGGCACGGTCACCGTCGACGGCCACGACATCAACAAGGATTATCGCGCCGCGCGCGGTCTGATCGGGCTGGTGCCGCAGGAACTGACCATCGACGCCTTCGAGAGCGTCTGGGCGACGGTCAATTACAGCCGTGGCCTGTTCGGCAAGCCGGCCAACCCCGGCTTTGTCGAGAAGGTGCTGCGCGACCTGTCGCTGTGGGACAAGAAGGACGCCAAGGCGATCACCTTGTCGGGCGGCATGAAGCGCCGGCTGATGATCGCCAAGGCGCTGTCGCATGAGCCGCGCATCCTATTCCTCGACGAGCCGACCGCCGGCGTCGACGTCGAGCTGCGCCAGGACATGTGGGCGATGGTGCGCCGGCTGCGCGAGGACGGCGTCACCATCATCCTCACCACGCACTATATCGAGGAAGCCGAGGCGATGGCCGACCGCGTCGGCGTCATCAATCGCGGCGAGATCATCCTGGTCGAGAACAAGGCCGAACTGATGCGCAAGCTCGGCCGCAAGCGGCTGGTGCTGGAACTGCGCAATCCGCTGACGGCCGTTCCCGAGGCGCTCTCGCGCTATGCGCTGGAATTGTCGCCGGATGGCGGGCAGCTGACCTACACCTATGACAATCAGGCCGAGAGGCCCGGCGTCGCCTCGTTGATGCGCGATCTCGAGGCCGGCGGCATCCAGTTCCGCGATATCGACACGCAAAACTCTTCGCTCGAGGAGATCTTCGTCAATCTGGTGAGGAGGGAGCCATGAACCTGCGCGCCGCCATGAACCTTCGCGCAGTATGGGCGATCTACCGGATGGAAATGGCCCGTGCTTTCCGCACCGTGCTGCAGAGCATCGTCTCGCCGGTCATCTCGACGTCGCTGTATTTCGTCGTCTTCGGCTCGGCCNCTGATCATGCTGTCGCTGTTGACGCAGTCGATCTCCAACGCCTCCTTTGCCATCTATTTCCCGAAATTCGTCGGCTCGATCTACGAGCTTCTGTCGGCGCCGGTCTCCTATCTGGAGATCGTCATCGCCTATGTCGGCGGCGCCGCGACCAAATCGATCATCCTCGGCCTGATCATCCTGGCCACCGCCTCGCTGTTCGTACCGCTCACCATCCTGCATCCGTTCTGGATGCTCGCTTTCCTGGTGCTGACGGCGGTGACCTTCAGCCTGTTCGGCTTCATCATCGGCATCTGGGCGAAGAGTTTCGAGCAGCTGCAGCTGGTGCCGCTGTTGATCATCACGCCGCTGACCTTCCTCGGCGGCAGCTTCTATTCGATCAACATGCTGCCCGAGATCTGGCGCACGGTGACGCTGTTCAACCCGGTCGTCTATTTGATCAGCGGCTTCCGCTGGAGCTTCTACGGCAAGTCCGACGTTTCGGTCGGCGTCAGCCTCGGCATGACGGTCGTCTTCCTGCTGGTCTGCATAAGCATCGTCGCCTGGATCTTCAGGACCGGTTATCGGCTGAGGAATTGAGCGGCGAAAGTACAGGTCTGTTGAGATTCAGGTCAGGCCGAGACGAAAATGGTGGATTCCGAGAACCGGAGCGGAGCGTACTTTTCGTACGTGAGCACCGGAAGCGCAGGAAGCCGCCATTTGCAGGCCGGCATCACCTGAATATCAGCAGACCTAGATCGCCTTGACCAGCCGCAGCAGCCCCAGCATCTCGACATACGTTCCCTTGCGGAAGGCGATATAGACCGGCTCTTCGACGCCGTGGAAGCGGCGCTTGAAGGCCGCCTGGCCCTGCAGGTTGAACCTGCGGCGGTTGACCCAGGGCGAAGAATAGGCGCGCTGGAAGGCATTGCGCCAGAAATCGCTTTCGGCAAATCCGCTCGGACCCACATCGACGAGCGGCGACAGGCCGAGCGTGACCACCGAGATGCCCTCTTCGCGAAAACGGTCGACGGCGAATTTGGTCAGGCCGACCTCGGCATGCGGTGAGGCGTCGAGATGCTTGCGCTTGAAGGCGGTGGTGTAGCCGATGACCTTGCCGTCGGCAAACAACGGGTCGAAGTCGAGCAAAGCGACCAGTTCGCCATCGGGACCGTGCAGGACGAAACGGCGCATGTCGGTGCCGAGATGGTCGGCGAAATGGCGGTTGAGAAAGCCCATCTCCCAGCGCTTGACGATGCGGTCGCCGCGCCAGTTTTCCGAAAGCCGGGCGATCTCGTCGAGGTAGATGGTGCGCTTGTCCTCTTCGAACGAAAAGCCTTTCTTCAGCAGCCAGCGCTCGGAGTAGCGCACGGTCTCGTTGCGCTTCCCGGAAAAATCATGCTCGGGCAGGGCGAGGCGGGTGTCGATGCCGAGGCGATTGACCTTGTAGCCAAGGCCGGCCAGCACGCATGCGGTGTCCTCGCCGACCTGCACGAACCATGGGCTGCCGGCGGTCTCGACGAAGCGCTTGATGTAATCGGCCCGACGCGCCGGAGCCGCCACCGGGTCGCCGAGCGCGAAATGGTGCTTCATCTTGGTACCGAAGGCGATGTAGCCATCGGCGTCGCCGAAATAGGAAAGCTTGCCTTGCACGGCGGTGGAATAGGCGAGCGAGAAGTCGCCATAGCGGCGCACCAGTGCCAGGCGTTCGACATGGGTCAGCGCCTGCCGCTCGACCTCGGGCGCGGCAGCCTCAAGGATCTTGTCGAAATGGAACCGCAAGGAGGGCATGGTCGAGATTCCGCGTGCCGCCTACAGCGCCGGCCGTCCAGGACGCGCCAAGGTGCTGTAACACTTTGATTCTGCGCATGACTCGAAAATCGGACTCGATTTCGGACATGCGCGTGGGGGATAACCGAGACCCGCCAGCCACCCAAGGCCTCGAATCAATCACATTGCCGCGACCTGATTACCGTTGATATCGCGCATATGCCATATAGAGCGCAACCGCGGCCCGGCGTGTGGCTCTAAATCGCATCGCTCGAAATTCGGCCGCGGTTTGCTGCAGGGATCCTGCGCGCGATCAAACGGTTACAGCGTCCTGCGAGCCTTGCGGCGGGACGTCCAATGGGATTCGAGTGAATGACGGATACGACAATCAGATCGGTTGCGGATCTGCCGGCCATGGTCGAGCCGGCAATCGTCGTCGGCGCCGGTGCTGCTGGGCTGGCCGCCGCGCATGCCTTGATGAACGCCGGCGTGCCGACGGCGATCCTGGAAAAGGAAAGCCGGCTGGCCGAGCCCTGGCACCGGCGCCACCAGCAATTGCATCTCAACACCCATCGCGATCTTTCTTCGCTGCCTGGTCTCGCCTTTCCCCCTGGCACGCCCGCCTTTCCGCAAAGGATGGTCGTCATCCGCCACATGAACGATTTCCAGAAGGAGAACCGGCTGCCGGTGCAGTTTGGCGTCGCGGTCGAAGAGATCACCTTCAAGGGCGATCACTGGGCATTGCGCACCAGCGCCGGACTGCGCTTCGCCCGCAATGTCGTCATCGCCACCGGCCGCGACAGGCAGCCATTCACCCCCGAATGGAAAGGCATGAAGGATTTCGTCGGGCGCATCATCCATTCGGCGGATTTCGGTGACGCGCAAGCCTATGCGGGCCAAAGAGTGCTGGTCGTCGGCGCCGGCAATTCGGGTTTCGACGCGCTCAATCATCTGGCCGGCATAGACACGGCCGCCATCTGGCTGTCGGCCCGCAGCGGCCCCGCTTTGCTGCCCAAGCGGATTGCCAAGATCGCCGTGCATAGGCTTTCGCCGCTCATGGCGCGCCTGCCTTTGCGGATCGCCGATGCCGTGATGGCGGCAACGCAGCGGCTGGTTTTCGGCGACCTGACCAAATTCGGCCTGCCGCCCGCGCCTGCGGGCGGCGCCAGCCGCCTGACCTCGGACTATACCGCGATCGCCGCCGATGACGGCGCCGTCGGCGCCATCAAGGCCGGCAAGATCACCGTCGTGCCGGGCATACGGGAATTCACCCGCGATGGCGTGATCCTGGCCAATGGCAGCCTGATCTATCCCGACATCGTCATTGCCGCGACAGGCTACCGCACCGGGCTGGAGCCCATGGTCGGCAAGCTCGGCGTGCTCGACGCCAAGGGCGTTCCGCTCTTCAACGGTGGCCAAGCCGATCCAAAATTGCCCGGTCTGTGGTTCACCGGCATGCGGCCAAGCATTCGCGGCTGCTTCGCCAATGCCGGCATCCTGGCCAAGGCGATCGCCAAACGAATTGCAAGGTCGGCCCCGCACCAATCCAGCGCATCACGCTGATTTCGGTTCCAGCCGCCGGAAACCGACGGCTTCCATCAGCATGTCTTCTTCCACCATGCCGGCATTGTGCAGGGCGAGCAGGTTAAGCGCGATTTCCCGCGCGTCGGCGGAATCGGGATGTGCCTCGCGCCGCCGGCAGGCCTCGTCGAACACGCGCTGCAGCTTGGCGATATCGGCTGGCTTGAGCAAGCCACGGTCATAGACAGACTTCGACATGGCGATCTCCTGATAAAGACCTAGAGCGCCACGTTTAAATTGCCAATCTTTCCCGAGGCTTGACCGACTTCCCCCGTCGCCTCGTCATCCTGGGGCGGAGCAAGGAGCGAAGCGACGCGGCGCAGACCTCTGGAGCTGCTCCGCAGCCCAAGGGATACATGCCGCGGCTTCAAGGCGCAGCAGCGGCGCAAATTCTGCTCCGCTGCTGCCCATGCGAGTGGGCAATCAGACCGCGATCTTGCCGCCGCCTTGTCTGGTGATGGCGACCACCGACGGCCGCACCGGCATGTCGGGCTTGAAGTCGGGCCAGCGCGTCGACAGGTCCTCATAGTAAGAGGGGCGCCCGAACGCTTCCCAGTCCTCTCCGCCGTCGCCCGGATGCTGGACGGCGACGAAGGCGGTCTGGTCGTCGGGCGCAAACAGCGGACCGCACATCTCGGCGCCGATCGGCACGCGGAAGAACAGTTTCGAGGTCGCCCGCGCCGCCCCCTCGGTGTCCACTGCCCACAGGCCATCGGTGCGGCCGGTGGCTTTCGGCCCCTGTCCGTCGGTCGCGACCCAGAGACGCCCGGCCGAATCGACCGCGCAATTGTCGGGCATGCCGAACCAGCCATTGGCCGTCGTTGCTGTCGAGAAGGTGGCGCCGACATCGGCGACCGCCGGATCGCCGCATTTCAGCAGCACTTCCCACTTGCCCTTGGCGGCGGTGAAATCGCCGCCGTCCTCGGCGATTTCGATGATGTGGCCGAAGGCGTTTTCGGCGCGCGGGTTGGCAGCATCGACCTGGTCGGCCTTGCGCTTCGAATTGTTGGTCAGCATGACATAGACCTTGCCGTTGACGCCATTGGGCTGGACATCTTCCGGGCGGTCCATCTTGGTGGCGCCGAGCAGGTCGGCGGCGCGGCGCGTCTCGATCAGCACGTCGGCCTGGCTGGCAAAACCGTTTTCAGCCGTCAGCGGCCCCTGGCCGAAGACGATCGGCAGCCATTCGACCGTGCCGTCTTCGGCGAACTTGGCGACATGCAGCGTGCCATCGTCGAGCAGGTCCTTGTTGGCGGCACGATCGTTCGGATTGAACGCGGCCCTGGTCACGAACTTGTAGACATAGTCGAAGCGCTCGTCGTCACCGAGATAGAAGACGACGCGGCCGTCCTTGGCGACGATCGATTCGGCGCCCTCATGCTTGAAGCGGCCCATGGCGGTGCGCTTCCTCGGCGTCGAGGTCGGGTCGTTGACATCGACCTCGACGATCCAGCCGAAGCGGTTGGCTTCGTTGGGTTCCTTGGCGAGGTCGAAACGCTCGTAATGCGCCGCCCATTCATAGGCGCCTTCGGGAATGCCGAGACGCTTGTAGTTCGCGGCTTCCTTGTGGCCTTCCGGCAGCTCGCCGGAAAAATAGCCATGGATGTTCTCCTCGGCCATCACATAGGTGCCCCAGGGCGTGACGCCGCCGGCGCAATTGTTGAACGTGCCGAACACCTTGGTGCCGGACGGATCGGCATTGGTCTTGACGCGGTCATGGCCGGCAACCGGGCCGGACAGCGCCATTTCGGTGTTGGAGGTGATGCGGCGGTTGAGCTTGCCGTCGCGCACCACCTGCCATTTGCCACCATCCTTGCGGATCTCGACGATGGTGCCGCCATGGGCGGCCATCTCGACATCGACCTGCTCCTTCGAGAGGGGTGCGACTTCTGCCGACTTCTTGCCGTCCTTTTCGACGATCTTCACGATGCCCGGGAACATCAGATGCGGATTGGTGTATTCGTGGTTGACCACCAGCAGGCCATGTTCGGCCGAGCCGTCGATCGGGATGTAGCCGACATAGTCATTGTTGTAGCCGAACTGTTTCGCCTGGGCCTCGGCCGACTGTTTCGTCGGGTCGAAGTCGGGCGAATCGGCAAACAACGGATCGCCCCAGCGCAGCAGGACATCGGCATCGTAACCCGACGCGACATGGTGCTTGTCGTCGATGCCGGCCTCGAGTTCGTCGAACGCGAAGGCCGAGCCTCCCGCTGCCCTGGCCTCGTCGGCGCTGATCAGCGCCAGCGGGCTGACGGTGGCGGCGATGGCCGAGACGGCCAGCGAGCCCTTGAGGAAGCCGCGGCGCGAGAACCGCGCGGCGATGATCTCGCCCATGGTGCGGTTGTCGGAGGCGTTGATCGCCGGGCCGTCGTTTTCCTCGAGCAGGCTGGTGCGGAATCGGGTGTCGGGGGAGCGAAGGTCAGTCATCGTGGCTTGCCTCTGGCTGTCGGGTGGCTGGAGCGTGGGGTACCTGTTGACCCCCTTATAATCGCCGGGTCACATTTTCGTGACATCGGGAGACGTTTCAGACGCGACAGGCATTGCGCGCAGCGCTGGCTCAGCATTCCCGAAGGCCGTGAGCTGCTCCGGAATCGTCTTTCGAGAGGAAGGAGACCTTCGGCGGCATGTTTCGCGCGCATCTTACAACGGCGCATGACGTCAGTCGTTGCCAACGGATCAACGGACAAAGCCGGCTCGACAAGTCACCTCCGCCGCCCCCGGCGGAGGTGACTTGATGTTCGGCGTCTGCCGTCGTCAGGCGTCGGGAAAGCGAGTCTCCCGTTTAGCGATGGCGGTCGCGGCGCCGTTCATGCAAAGCTAATGTAGCATAGGCTTGGGACTTTAGTCCAATCTTGCGCTTGCAAAGGTCCTAGTTGACAACCGCAACGGTCGGAGGTCGCTTCCGGGCGCCGCGTCTTTCGGCAATGTTGTTGCACTGCAACGTTGGGGTGGGGCGCGCCGGGCTCAGTCGTCGGAGATCAAAATGCACAGATCGGTCACGACCCGTTGTTGCCGGCTGGCGCTCAAATCGGCAGCGGCGCTGGCGTTGACGATTGCTCCCTACCAAATTGTCCTGGACGGCTCCGTTTCCGGCATCCAGACCGCCAGCGCATACGCCGGCAAAGGTGGCGGCGGCAACGGTGGTGGTGGGGGCGGAGGCAACAGTGGGGGCGGCAACGGCGGCAATTCCGGCGGAGGCAATAGCGGGAACAGCGGCAATAGCGGCAACGGCAATGGGAATGGCAACAGCGGCAAATCAGGATCCAATCAGGGTAAGAGCGGGAGCCATGTCAATGCAAAGACCGGTGACAAGGTCGACGTGACCGGCAACAAGATCACGGTCCGGCACCCCGACGGCATAACGGAAAAGCTCGAGAACGGTCGTTTCAGCATGAAGGACGCGCTCGGTCGCACGATCATCGACCGCCAGGCTACCCCGGCCGATGCCAATCGTCTCAAGGCCTTGTGAAGCTGGCCAACAGGCAACGGTCAGCTTTGCACGTCACCTCCGCCGCCCCCCGGCGGAGGTGACCTCGTTTTTGGCCAGCGTCCCGGTTTTCGGCACCGCAATGGCTGCAGTCCCGAGGCGCGACGTGCTTTTGCGCAATCCGGGACGGGAAACCGTTGCGCATTTCCCCGTACCTGGCCTGGAGCAATTCTAGGAAAAGTGTGAAGCGGTTTTCCGTCTAGAATCGCGTCAAAACAAAGAATTAGAGCAGCTCGCCGTTCCGTGAAACGGTGAAATGCTCTAAGAAGGCCTGTCGCGGTCGCGCAACTCACGCATCATCAAGGCCGCTTCGGTGCGGTTTCGCACATTGAGCTTCGACAGCACCCCGGTCATGTGGTGCTTGACGGTCTTCTCCTGCAGCTCAAGCCGCAAGGCGACTTCCTTGTTGCTCAGCCCCTCCGCCACCAGCCGCAGGATTTCCGTCTGCCGATCGGTGAGCTGCCGCAGCCGTTCCGCAATGCCGTCGGTCGGCTGCTGGGACTGGAGATCCGAAAGCAGCCGGGCCGACAGCGTCGGCGACAGATAGCTTTCGCCGGCTGCAACATTGCGCAGGATGTCGGCGAGCCCGCGCGACCCGACGCCTTTGAGGACATAGCCATTCACCCCTGCGTTCAGCGCCTTTGTCACATCGGCATTGGCCTCCGAAACGGTCAGCATGACGATCTTCTGGGCGGGATGGCTGGCGAGGATGCTTGCGACCGCGGTCAGCCCGCCGCCCGGCATGGAGATATCGAGCAGCAAGATGTCGGGCCGCACCGTCGTGGCGAGGCGTTCGGCATCCTGCGCCGTGGCGCCCTCGCCAACCATCTCGAAGCCCCCGATCTCCGACAGGCTGCGCGTCACACCTTCGCGAAAGAGGGGATGATCGTCGACAATGGCGATGCGGATGGTACCAGTCATGCTTGCTCCTCGACCGACAGACGGATCACCAAACGCGTACCTTGCGGCCCGGTCAAGGTTTCGAACTGTCCGCCAATGCTTTCGACCCGCTCCCTGAGGCCGGCGAGGCCGAGACCCTCGACCCGTGCCGCCGGATCGAAACCCGGCCCGCCGTCCGACACTTCGACAAAAAGCCTGCCACCTTTCATCCCGGCGCTCACTGCCTGATCCTTGCCTAGCCCGTGGCGATAGGCGTTGTTCAGCCCTTCCTGAACGAAACGATAGATGCTGATCTTCTCGGAAGCGCCGGGTTCCGGCAACTGTCCGGCCAGCGTCAGCGTCACCGACGTTCCCGTCCTCTGCTCGTGTTCCTTGACGGCCAGCCGCAGAATGTCGTTTGCGGCAGCCGTCTCGATCTGCGGAAGGACAAGGCCGGTGCAGATGCCGCGTATTTCACGCATCGCATCCTCCAGTGTCTTGCGGATCATCGCGACCTCGGTCGAACGGCTTACGCCCGAATGGCCATCGCTGGAAAATATCGGACTATCCATGCGCAGCGCCGCCAGGGCCACGAGTTGGGCCGGGCCGTCATGGAGGTCGGCGCCGATACGGCGCAGATATCTTTCGTTGAGGGCGGTGGCGCGGCGAGAGGCCCGTTGCACGCGCAGTCGCAAGGCACTGTTTTGCGCCACCAGACCCTGCAGCTCCGACACTTGGCGGCGCAGCGCCCCACGCTGATCGTCGATGGTGCGGCTGCCGCGCAGGACGATGCCCGACAGGAGCAGGAATGCCGCCAGGGTCGCGCCGGCCACGATCAGCCAGCTCGACCACAGGGCGGACGCCAGGGTGGCCTGGAAATCGTCGGCGATCTCATAGAACTCGGTGACCGCCACCACCTCGCCCGACCAGGGCTCGCGCACGGGATTGTAGATCTCCAGCAAGGGCAAGCGGGTAGCCTTCTCCTCGCGTTCATCATCATCGAATGTATTGAATTCAGCGACGACGTTGCCTTCGAAGGCGGAACGCAGATTGTCGCTCGGACCGAAGCGGCGGCCGATCAGGGCCGTCTCCTTGGCGTAGAGAACCGTCCCGTCGCGGCGCCAGAGTACGAACGATTCGAGGCGCTTACCAAGCGCGCCCTGGCCAAGCGTCTCGTCCAGCGCCTGCTTGACGGACTCGCTGAGCTCCTGCTCCTTGCGCAAGTCGGGAAGCAGCGGCGCAATCACGCTGTCGACATAGAGCGCCGTCGTGGCGGCCGAATTGCGGATGACGCCGTCCCGGATCTGCGCCGTCACCCAGGTGCCCACCACCAACATGACAGCCAGCAGGCCAAAGCCGCCGGCAATGACGAATTGCAGGGCAAGGGAAAGCTCGCTCCAGCGCCGCACCAGGTTTTGAAAACTGCGAATCATGAGCCCCTGACCGCCCTTCGAACCGACAGATTGGGCGATGGTAGTACTTTGAGCTTCCGGCTTGCCATTGCCAAGAGCTTCGTTTGGTCGAGGTCGCTTGACGTCCCGGCGCGCTTGGGAAACAACGTCCGCGACACACGCGGCGGGAGCCGCTTCGAGAGGGGACGGAGCGTTGAGTTTTTCAGGATTGCTGCAGCTCGGCTTTTCGACGGTCATTTTCCTGCTGGCGGCGACAGCCGCCAAGCAATGGGGCCTGGCGCCGAGCCTTGGCAAGATCGCGCTGACGCTGGCACTCTATTCGCTGGGCAATCTGATCATGCTGCGGCTGATCCGCGAATTCGGCATGTCGGTGTCGTTCAGCCTTTCCGCCGTCATCCAGCTGGTCTCGGTGAACGTCGTGGCACTGGTCTTCTTCGGCGAGCGCGTCAATGCGCTGCAGGCGACCGGGATCATGCTGGCGATCGCAGCGGTGGCGCTGATCACGCTCGGACCCTATCTGCAAGGCCGGCTGTAACGGGCGAATTGCCGATGAAGAACGCCGCGAACGCTTTGCTCAACCGGGTTGAATTCCCGGTGCTGCTGGCCGGCCTGGTCATCGCCGCCGGCCTGTGGGGATTCGAGGAGCTGATGGAGATGGCGCGCGCCACCACGCCGCACGCCTTCGATACCGAAATCCTGCTCGCCTTCCGCCAGGCGGGCCGCCCTGACAGCCCGGTCGGCCCGCTGTGGCTGCAAGGGGCGATGCGCGACATCACCAGCCTCGGCAGCGGCAGCGTGCTGGTGCTGATCGTGACGGCGGTCATCGTGTATCTCCTGCTTATCCGCAGGCCGGCGACCGCCCTTTTCATCTTCGTGGCGGTGGCCGGGGGGCAGGTATTGTCGAGCCTGCTGAAAGCCGGCATCGACCGGCCGCGCCCCGAACTCGTCTCGCATCTCGTCAACGAAACGACGCTGTCTTTTCCGAGCGGCCACGCCATGCTGTCGGCGGTGACCTATCTGACGCTCGGCGCGCTGGCGGCACGCTTCCTGCCCGGTCGAACGACGAAGATCTATGTGCTGTCGCTGGCGGTGCTGACGACGCTGCTGGTTGGCGTCAGCCGCATCTATCTTGGCGTCCACTGGCCATCGGACGTGCTTGCCGGCTGGTGCGCGGGCTTCGTCTGGGCGATGCTTTGCTGGCTCGCTGCCCGGGCGTGGCAGCGATGGCGTGGGCAGCACCCGGACGGCGAGACTGGAGACTAGATCAGCCGGTTGATCAGCCCGTGAAAGTATCTGAAAAAATGGTCAGTCAATGCGTCCTTACGTCCCAAACGTTCATACTAATGCTTGAAACATCACAATGATGGTATTATACCTCATTTCTGCAGACTCAGACGGGGATTCCGGCCGATGATCACTGCCGCGCAGATGCGTGCCGCAAGGGCGCTGGCCGGCATCGATCAGAAGACGCTCGCCGAGCGCGCCGGCGTTTCGCTTCCGACCATCCAGCGCATGGAGGCGAGCGATGGCGTGGTCAGGGGCGTGGTCGACACGCTGATGAAGGTCATCCAGGCTCTCGACGAGGCCGGGGTGGAGCTGATCGGCGAGAACCAGACCAGCGAGCGCGGCGGCCGGGGCGTGCGCCTCAAGCCTGCCGTGCCGCGGGGTCCCAAGGCTGAGCCGGCATAAAGTCGCGACGGCGACCGCCGACAGCCCTGCCGACGATCCCGCCGCCTTTCAGGGTGCGAAAGGCAGTCCATGGATCAGACGCAGCGGGCAGTGCATGAACCGGCCCACAGGTCGGTAAAGCCGACATTTTCCGAATTGTTCACACCGAAGCTGGTGACGGTCTGGCGCGAGGGCTACACCTTCGCCGACTTCAAGGCGGACGCCATTGCCGGGCTGACGGTCGCCATCGTCGCGCTGCCCTTGTCGATGGCGATCGCGATCGCTTCGGGGGTCGCTCCCGAGCGCGGCCTCTACACCTCGATCGTCGGCGGCTTCATCATTTCTGCGCTCGGCGGCAGCCGCTTCCAGATCGGCGGTCCGGCCGGCGCCTTCATTGTGCTGGTGGCAGCGACGGTTGCCCGCGTCGGCATCGATGGGCTGCTTTTGGCAACGATGATGGCAGGGGTCTTCCTGCTCGCCATCGGCTATCTTCGTCTCGGCACCTACATCAAATTCATTCCCTATCCGGTGACGGTCGGCTTCACCGCCGGCATCGCCGTCATCATCTTTTCAGGACAGATCGTCGAACTGTTCGGGCTGAAGCTTGCCGGCAAGGAGCCGGGACCGCTGGTGCCGAAGCTGATCGCGGTCGCCGAGGCGGCCGGCACCATCAACCCGGCGGCGACCTTGGTGGCGGTGTTGACCATCGTCACCATCGCCGGCCTGAAACGCTGGCGGCCGACATCGCCCGCAATGCTCATCGCCATCGGGCTGGCATCGCTGGTCGTGGCGCTTCTCTCGCTGCCCGCCGAGACGATCGGCACCCGCTTTGGCGGCATCCAGCGCAGCCTGCAAATGCCCGCTCTGCCACCGGTCAGCCTGGACAGGATGATTGACGTGCTGCCGGATGCCATCGCCTTCGCCTTGCTGGGCGCCATCGAATCGCTGCTGTCGGCGGTGGTCGCCGATGGAATGACGGGCCGACGGCATCGTTCCAACTGCGAACTGGTGGCGCAAGGCTTCGCCAACATCGCGTCCGCCCTGTTCGGCGGCATCTGCGCCACAGGCACCATCGCCCGCACGGCGACCAATGTGCGGGCCGGCGCCCACGGACCGGTTTCGGGCATCGTCCACTCAGCCATCCTGCTCGCTTTGATGCTGGTGGCGGCGCCGCTCGCCAGCTACATCCCGCTCGCCGCCCTTGCCGGCGTGCTGGCGGTCGTGTGCTGGAACATGTTCGAGAAACAGGCCTTCGCCACCTTGCTGCGTGCCTCACGCGGCGACGCGCTGGTGCTGATGGCGACCTTCCTGCTCGTCATCTTCCGCGATCTCACTGAAGGCATCGTCGTCGGCTTCGTGCTGGGGTCGATCCTGTTCATCGACCGCATGGCCAAATCGATTGCGGTCGAGGCCGATCAGCCGCTGGTGCAGGAGGATGTCGCCGACAGCACCAACGCCTACGATGCCAGCGAGGCGACCGACGCCGACACCGTGGTCTACCGCATCTCCGGCGCTTTCTTCTTCGGCGCCGCGTCGACCGTCGGCACCGTGCTCGACCGCATCGCCGACCAGCGCAAAAACTTCATCCTCGATTGCTCGGCCGTACCGTTCTTCGATTCGACGGCGGCCAACGTCATCGAGGGCGCCGCCCACAAGGCGAAACGCGCCGGCGTCCGCTTCATCATATCAGGTGCCGCGCCGCAGATCCGGCGTATGCTGATCAACCACGGCGTCAAGCGCCCGCTGGTGACCTATGCCGCCTCGATCAAGGATGCGCGGGCGCAGCTGAAAGGGAAGCTGGAGGCAGAGTAGAAATCGGGATTTGCCGGTCGGCGGGCCACACAGGTGTCCGCCGGTTGAACGCAAACGTTTTGGCCCTGGGTTGACTCACGCACGGCGCGACGTGAACGGCCGCTTTGCGCCCTCGTTTCCGCCATTCAGACTATCGTTGCAGCTTCCCGAAAGCTGACGGTCTGCTAAGCCAGCACTAAGGCCTCGAATGGGGTGGTAGCAGGTTACGCCGCCGGTCAGCCCGCTGCCCAACGATAATGGTCGCGTTGATGTCAATGCGAGCCCCAAATATCATGCAAGTACTCCTGGGCTATCCGCCCGGGTGGTCGTGCCACCGTGCGCGGCGATGAACATGGCGACGGCCGACCGGCAATAGGATTCGATTTCGTTGTCGTCCTCTGCTCTCGCCTCATCGAAGCGTGCGATAATCAGGAGATCGGATCCTTTGATAAGCGCGGCAAACAGGCGGGCGGACCGGAGAGGATCGGTCACGTTCAGAACCGCCTTCGCGTGCAACTGACGCAACAGGGCCTCGATTTGGGCGATGACATGGGCGGGGCCGGCTTCGTAATGGAGCTTGCTTAACGACTTTTGATTCGTCTTGTCGGCCATGATCATGGCTTCGACACTGCGGACGTCCGGGTTCAACAGCGTGCGAAGCAGGGATGATCCCACCACCATGAGCTGATCTTCGGCCGAACCGTCGACGCCTTCAAAAAGGGCCTGTGGTGCAAACTGATGGCAGCGGGCCGCGATGGCCGCGCTGAACAGCGCCTCCTTGTTCTCGAAGTGCCGATAGATGCTGAGCTTGGATATCTTCGCTCTCTGGGCGACCTTGTCCAATGTCGTCGCATGAAAACCCAATTCCTCAAAGAGTTCGCACGCGGCGTCGACTATCGTTTGGCCAAGCGCCTCATTGGCGGGCCGGCCGCGCCGGCCCTGGCTGTTTTCGGTCACGACAATTCCAGTCCTTGACAGTATCATAATTCTTGAATTACGATACCACGCAGTGTCAAAAATGTGCAAGCCAGGCCAAGCCATCCCTCATCCACACACGGAGCCCATCACCATGGATGACGTCATCATCATCGGCGGCAGCTTTGCCGGTCTCGCCGCCGCCCTGCAGCTCGGACGTGCCCGCCGCAAGGTCACCGTTCTCGATACCGGCCTGCCGCGCAACCGCTTCGCCGGCCACTCGCATGGTCTGCTCGGCCACGATCACAAGCCACCGCTGGACATCCTGGCCGAAGCGCGGAAGCAACTGGCGCGTTATCCCACGATCAGGCTGGTCAATGGCCGGGCCGACAGCATCTCCGGCACCATCGACGATTTCTCGGTCCTCACTGGCGATGGCGAACACCTTGGGGCGCGCCGCCTGATCCTGAGTTATGGCGTCGCCGACCAGATGCCGGATGTTCCGGGCTTTGCCGAAAGCTGGGGCACATCCATTGTGCCCTGCCCCTATTGCGATGGCTTTGAAGTCGCCGACCAGCATTGGGGCCTCGTCTGGTCCGGCCCGCCGTCGCACAATTATGTCAGGCTGTACCACGACTGGACCGAAACATTGACGGTCTTCGCCGATGGTCACGACATTTCACCCGATGTTCGGGCCGATCTGGCGCGCCGCAACATACCTGTCGTTGATGGCCGGATCGCCGAAATCGCCCATCATCGGGGCCATATCACCACCGTTAATCTCGAGAGCGGCCGCAATGCCGCGGTCGACATCCTGTTCGCGCATCCGCGCAACAAGCCGTCCGCAAGCCTGCATGAATTAGTGGGCCTCGCCACGGTCAATACGCCCCTCGGCATCGCCATCAAGGTCGATGAGCGCCGCGAAACCAGCACGCCCGGCATCTATGCTGCCGGCGATCTTGCGAACCCGGCCATGGCCTCGGTCACCACGGCAATATCGCAAGGCGCGACGGCGGGTATCTCCGCCCAGCAGTCGATGCTGGTTTGAGAACACAGATTCCCCTCTCCGCACCGGCCTCCCTACGTCGTCGCCACCGTCGGCTGCCCGACAATACCAGCCAGTCTGCTGCCGGCCCCAATTGAGCCGTCGGTACGCCCGCAACCCGATGTCCGCTTTCGATGCCTCTCCACTAGAAGCTGACGGACTGCTACCGGCCCAAAGGCGACATCAAAATATCTGCTTGGCAATGTACGCTATTGGCGCTTGGCGGGCCGATCCGGGCGACGTCGTTTACTAGCCACAATAAGAGTTCGAGTTGGCGATCCTCGCCGATGAACGACAGGGGCTGTTGGCGAACGTCTCAGAGATCGGCCCTGAGGCACCGATCATGGCTCTCAGTCGAGCTTCAGCGCAGCCACTTCGCCCTCGTTCATCAACGGCACATAGAGGATCGACTTGCCGTCGGTGCCGATGTCGGCGCTGCCCGGTTTGAAATGCGCCAACGCTTCCGGCGCGCCGCCGGCTTGATAGCGGTAGAGCGTGCCGGTCATGTAGGCGGTGGCGAAGATGGTGTCGCCGATGGCGATGACGCCATCGAGATCGGCGAATTTCTGCGCGCCCGGCAAGGGCGAAACCACCTTGCTGGCGATGTCGACCGACAGCAGCCCACCCGGCTCCGCCGTGCTGAAGTCGGACTTGATGTCCTTGCCCCAGGAGGCGACGATCAGCCTGTTGCCATCGGCGAAGACGCCGTTGGGCGAAGCCAGCATCGCATCCCTGGCGAACAGTTCCGGTTGTTCGCCGTCGATACGATAGATCGTGTCGGCCAGCATGTCGGTGACATAGATCTTGCCTGATTGGTCCGATGTCATGTCGTTCAGGAAAACAGCGTTCGGTACCGTGATGCTGGCGACGAGCTTGCCGCTGGCGAGGTCGACGACGCGAACCTTGGTGATGTCGGCGACATAGAGCTTGCCGCCCGCTATCGCCATTCCCTTGGGCGCGTCCATGCCGTCGGTCCAGTGCCGGGTGACCGTCCTGCCGTCCACGGACAGCACGCTGAGATAGCCGTTGCCGTCGGCGTCGCCGGGATTGCCGACGATATTGGAAACGATAAGGCGATTGTTGGCTGCGTCGAACAGTGCCGATTCCGGTTGTTCGAGGCCGGTGGCGCGCCAGAGTTCTCCAGCCTCGGCGGCAGGCGCGCCTGCGATGCCGATGACGGCGAGAAAGGCTGATGTGACGAGGGTGTTCATGGCTGCTCTCCTGTGATGACGGCGGAGAGCTATGATTTTCGATATTTTCAGGAAAGGTCGATAACCTCTAGTATCGAAAGTCGATACGAAACCCACGGCAAGAGGTGCATTCCATGAACGGCCTTATCTTCGGCGCGTTGAAGCGGACGCTGAAGGCGAAGGGCGTCACCTATCGCGAGCTTGCCGAACGCATGGGGGTTTCCGAGCCGACGGTGAAGCGCATCTTCCACGAGCGCAACTGCAAGCTCGACCGGCTGGTGGAGATCTGCGCTGCCGCCGGTGTCGAGCTGGAGAACGTGCTCGGCTCGATGAACCGGGGGCCAGGGCCGGTCAACCGCATCGCGCCGGAGATCGAACGCAGGCTCGCCGGCCGGCCGGCACTGCTGTTCATCTTCGTCATGCTGTCGGAAAAATTCACGCCCGAGGGCATCATGCGCTCGCAAGGCCTGAGCGAAGCCTCGATGTTCCTCTATCTGCGCGATCTCGAGGAGCTCGGCCTGATCGCGCTCGGCCGCGGGCTCACGGCGAGATTGCTTGTCGAGACGCCGATCCAGTGGAATTTCGAAGGGCCGCTGCGGCCGCTGTTCGAGATGACCAACAAGAACTTCATCGGCTGGGCGATCACCCATATCGACAGGGAAGCGACCTTCGTCAGCTTTAGCAGGCGGATGCGGCCGGAGACGGCGGAGATGGTGCGACGCGAGGCGCAGGACCTCGCCGATCGCGCCAAACTGCTGGCCCATCACGATCAGCACACGACGCCGGAAGACGGGCTGGTCGGCTACAAATGGACGTTTGCCTTTGGCGCGACGCCATTCCCGGCGATCATGCCGATCGGGCCGCACGCGCGAGATGCCGGTGCGAGAGCAACGGACCCGGCCGCCAAGACACGGCGGCCGCTGCCGGCCTGATCGGCCAATCGTCTCAGCATGATTGCATCTGGCGGCTGAGCTTGCCGCGCACGGCCCTGGCGGTGCCGATGGCCACCATTTTCGCCGCTGTCTTGCCGCCTGGGCCTGCCATGCGGCCGGCGATGCCGACCGCGCCATTGACCGCGCCCATCATCTTCATCTGCCCGGCCGTCTCGTTCATGCTGGCCCTGCAGTCCTGCATTTTCCTGGTCGCCTCGACTGCAGCCAGGGCCTCGCCAAGGCCCTCCGGCGAGTCCGGGCCGGCCGCCAGCTCCGCCAATTGCGCATGCTGCTCTGGCGTGATCGGCGGGCTGGCGGCCGTCTGGCTGCAGCTGGACGCCAGCAGGCAGATAAGCATCGCGATCGGGCTGCCCCGCCTGACACGTGCCGTGGTTGGAAAAATGCCGCGATGTTCGGCCTCGAGGCTCCCGCTCGGAGTTGCTTTTCCCGCCACCCGTTTCCTGTTGCCCAACATCCTATCGCCCCATCGCCGGGCCGAGGATGAGGCTGCGGATTTTTGGCGTCAGCGGCCTGACGACATCGGCGAAGGGGCCGCCCTCGGCCCGCAAAGCCATCAACCCTTCGACCTCTTCGTTGATGGCGTCGATGGTCTCTGTCTTCTGCGCGTCGGTCAGCTCCTTCATGCCGGATATGGCATTCCTGAGCTTGGCGAAAATGGCATCGAGTTCTGCGACCGGCATCGTCGCCAGGAACCCGCGCATGGTCTCGCCAAGCGCGATCTTCCAGCTGTCGGCGGTGAAACCGGCTGTGTCGATCAAGCCCTTGTCCGCGGCATCGCGCTCGTACCAGTCGGCGGCGATCTCCTCGTCATAGGCGAACTGACCGAATTCGGGTTGCAAGGCCTCGATCAGGCCGACGACCGCCGACGCATCCCGCGCTGTCAGCGCCAAGGCCTGCGGGCTGTCGAAGATCATGCCGGCAAGTGCGAGCGCGCCGGCCAGCCGGCGCATGGCTGCGAAACGCCGCTCAGCCATAACAATCCTCCGCAATGCCGGCCCGGGCACTGCTCGTCGCCTGGGACTGCAGAACCGAGCCGCCGATCGAGGCGGCCTGGCCGGCAATGACCCCACCATTGCCAGCCAGACCGCCAAGAACCCCCGCCATCGACAGGACACCGCCGAGCAGAGCCGCATTGGTCTGCGCCTTCGCCGCCGTCTTGGCGGCATCGGCGCAGGCCGTTTCCGTCGTCGGTTCGTTCTGGGCCTTCTTGCTGCCGGCCGCGCTCGCGATCGATGCCGGGTTGTTGTCGGCCTGGCCCGTTTGGCAGCCCGCCAGGGCAAGGGTCAGGGCCAGGAAAATGATCCTTTTCATGGTGCTGCTCATCATCGGGCAGCGCGCGGCGGCAGCTTGGCCTCGCGATGATCGGTCACCGCGTTGCCCAAGGCGATCGACAGCAGATAGACGCGCGGATTGAAGCCCGCCGCGGCCAGTGCCGACAGCGTCTTGAACAATTGCAAATGAAACATCGTGCCCCCTTGGATTGCCGCCAATGCGGTTCCGGTTTTGGAATCGCGCCGCAAACTAGGGGCATCGAAGGGGGTCAGCTTGGACAGAACGGCACTGAAAGCGGCCAAAACGGCCCGGGATTGACGTTTTGCAGGCCGCGGCGCATATGACCGCGCTCTTGGGCATGGGGGTGTCGATGACTGCGACGATGGGGCCGTCAGCTTCGTTCAGGCTGGCGACGGAGATGTTTCCGGAGCGGGATCGCGTCGAGATTACGCGCGAGGTTTACGGCCGCACCGTTCTGAGGGTGGACCTCGATCCGCTGGCGCCGGCGCAGATCGACATGCGGGTGCGCGCGTTGCCGGGCCTCGGCATCGCCACCGGCAGCTCATCGGAATTCCGGGTGCATCATACGTCGTCGCTGATCGACAACGACGACTTCGTTCTTCTGGCGGCCCTCGACGGGGGCAGCGTGATGAAGCATCGCGGCCGCGAGGAGGCGGTCGGCAACGGCCAGGCGCTCATGATGAGCGGTGAAGAGGTTGGCCTCAACCTGATCGGCGCCGGCGGGTTCCGCTTCGTCAATCTCAGTTTTTCGCGCAAGCAGCTTTCGCCTCTGATCGGCGATCCGGCCGCGGTCCTTATGCGGCCCTTGCCGACCCAGAGCGGGGCGATGCGGCTGTTGCTCGACTATATCAGCTCGATCCAGGAGGTCGGAGACGAGTTGACCGCGGAGGCCTGCCACCTTGCGGCGACGCATGTCTTCCACCTTGCCGCACTCGCCATGGGCGCGACCAGGGATGCGGCCCAGATCGCACGCGGCCGCGGCGTCAGCGTTGCCCGCTTGCGCGCCATCAAGGCCGATATCGTCGCGCATGGTGGCCATGTCGACCTGTCGGCGCAGGACGTCGCCGCCCGCCACGGACTGTCGGCCCGCTACGTCCGCAAGCTGTTCGAGAGCGATGGCACATCCTTGATTGATTTCATGATGAACCAGCGGCTGGCGCGCGCCCATCGCATGCTCGGCGATCCACGCCATGCCGGACGCAGCATCACCGCGATCGCCTACGAGGCCGGCTTCAACGACCTTTCCTATTTCAACCGGGCGTTCCGTCGCCGTTATGACGCTACTCCCTCGGACGTGCGGGCCGCGGCTTGCAAGCACTGACGCCAAAGCGCCGTCGGCCGGCGCGCTCCCGGGCCGTCCACGCGGTTGGACTCATTTGATCGCGTCTATTCGGCGGCCTTCGCCCCGGGATCGGCAATCTTGTCGTCCCAGACCATCTGCCGGTAGTCGAAACCATATTCCAGCGTCGGCTTGACGATGCGGAAATAGGGCGACAGGTCGAAATCGCGCGGCGTGTAGAGCGAGTGGTGGCGGATGTGCAGGATCTCCTTGCGCGAGTAATTCGACTGCGCCGAGGCGCGGCCGGGCGCACGGGTGATCTCGGGCAGGATCGGATAGCGGATCTGGCCATAGGCCTCGGCGATCAGCGTAGAGCAGATCGCCCGTGTCGGGTCGCCGGAGCCGAAGGCCAGCATGCGGCGCCGCCAGCGCACCGGCACCGGCGGTGTCGGGAAGAAAAAACGCAGCATGTCGAAAATGTTCTTGAGGTCGTATTTCAGGCCGAGCCTGCCGATCATGAACGCGACGACCTTGTCGCGATCCTCCGGCGCCAGCCCGCTCGCCCGGCAGATGCGGGTGTTGTAGGTGCGGTAGCGCGACAATGGCACGGCGACGCAGCCTTCGCCGATCGTGACCTCGATCAGGCGCGGCCGCTCCGAGCCGTCTTGCGGCTCTGGCAAGGCGTCGCCGACATGGAAGGCCGCATGCGACCAGGTCGACTGGGTCAGGTATTTGATCGCCGCCGAGATCTTCTGGTTGCCCTCGATCAGCAGGATGTCGCCGGGCTCAAGCGTGCGGCGCAGCGTTTCGGCATCGGACGGTGTGTGTAGGGCTCGTAGCCGGAGGATTCTTCCTGCAGCCGGCCGGCAAGCCAGCGGCCAAGTCGATCCAGAAGCGTGTCGCCGGGCTCGGTCATGCCCCATGGCGATTAGCATGGGCGGGTAATGAGGGCTAGCGCACGCCTTTCCTCCCCCTGTCCGGACCGAGAGGAAAGGCGCCAAGTCAGCTTGCCGTCGCAGCGGCCTCTTCCGGCGGCGCAGCCAGATCGTCACGCGCCTTGCGGGCCAGTTTGCGTGTCGAGCGTTTGGGACTGTCGCTGAACAGTTCGGCCGCCTCAGCAAGGCAGCTCTTCTTCAGCTGCTTCTCCGACCGTTTCAACAGCTTGCCCAGAAGTTTCGTGTCCTCGGGCAGCCCGAGCGGCTGGTCGTCGGCCTCGAGCAGCGCGCGCATCACCAGCACATCGTGCAGGTCGCCCAGCCGCTCGCCCAGTTCGTCGACCGCCTTGCGCCGGGCCTTGATCGGTGTCGGCCACAGCCTGCCGAGCAGCGACAGATGCATGCCGTGGGTCTTGGCCGCCTTGCGCAAATCGTGGAAATCATCGGCCGCGCCCCGCGATCCGGCCTTGTCGAGCGCCTTCCTGGCACGGCGCAGCGTGACGCGGGCACCTTCGGCAAGCACGTCGGCCGCCTGTTCCGGCTGGTCGGGCAAGGCCAGCGCTTCGATGCGTTTGAGGCCATCCTCGCAAGCGGCGGTCGCCGCGCCGATCGCCGCTTCGAGCCCGCTGCCTTCGTGCAGTTCATGCTGGCGCGCGATCAGCCTGTCGCGCGCAGCAGTAAGCCCATCGTCGGCGCTCTCCTTGGGAAAGCTCGCCGCCAGCCGGTCGATGGTCTCGATCAGCGCAGTCGCCTCGCGCGGACCGGCAAGCAGGCCGGCCACATTGCGATAGCATTGGTTCTCGGTCTCACAGAACGTTTCGTCGCCGGAACGAACAAGCCGCAGCAGGGCGCGGGCGCTCTTCAGTCGCTTGCGGCATTTGTGCAGCGCCTGTTCCGGGCGGCTCCGTGCGGCGTCAAGGTGATGCAGCGCCTTGCCGATTTCCTCGGCAAGGATACGCCTGACCTCGCCGGTCAGCGGCAGGCGCGGATCGATACGAAAGCTCATGCGGCGATCTCCGGTATCCCCCCAAGGGCGAGCGACGCGTTGTAGAACTTTGACTCGCCGGTGACTTCACGGCCGAGCCAGTCAGGCAGCATTTCGTCCGGCACGTCCTCCGGCGTCTCAAGTTCGGCGATCACAAGTCCCGCAAGCGGACCGCCAAAGACATCGATTTCGTAGAGATAGCCACGGTGCCTAACATGGTGACGTGTCTTCTCGATGACACGTCCGATGGCGAAGTCCAGCATCTCCACCGCCTCCGACAGCGGGATCGAATATTCGAATTCGTCGCGTTCGCGCGCCTTGCTGCCGAATTTGAGCGTCAGCCTGGCGGAAGTGCCATCGCTGATGCGAATGCGCACCGTGCGCCCGGGGCCGGCAGCGAGATAGAACTGAAGAATGCGGATATTGGCCTCGGCCAACTCCCGCCATGCGGTGCTGGTGACCAGGAATTTTCGTTCGACTTCCTTGCCCATGGCCGCGCACTAAAGCGTTTGCCGCCGTCGATGGCAAGGCAATGACGAACAGAAGTTGACTTTAATCAATCGATTGATTAACTGTTCTCATGATCAAACTACCTGAGCCTAAAATTCTTCGCCGCGAGCCCGCCGAGATGACGCGCGCGGCCCTTGTCCAGGCGGCGCTGAAGCTGTTCGGAAGGCAGGGCTTCGATGGCACCTCGACGCGCGAGATCGCCGCCGAGGCGCAAGCCAATATCGGCTCGATCGCCTATCATTTCGGCGGCAAGGAGGGTCTTCGCACGGCCGCCGCCGACTTTATCGTCGATACCATCCAGACGGTCGCCGGCCCGGCGCTCGGCAACGCGCAGGCGACCGCGCCGGTCGGTCCCGAGGCAGCGCAGGCGCAGCTCTTCGCGGCGCTGGAGCGAATGGTCGGCTTTGTCGTGGCCAGTCCGCAGGCCGGCGAGATCGTGCAGTTCATCCTGCGCGAACTTTCCCATCCAACGGCAGCCCTCGATCGTATCTATGACGGTGTCTTCGAGCCGAGCCATCGCCGGCTGTGCCAACTCTGGGAACAGGCGACCGACGAGCCGGCCGAAAGCGAGGCCACAAGGCTCACCGTGTTCACGCTGATTGGCCAGGTCATCTATTTCCGCATCGGCCGCGAGGCGGTGATGCGCCGCATGGGCTGGAAAGACATCGGCGCCGCCGAGGCGGCCAAGGTGGTGGCGGTCACATCGGGTAATCTCAAGGCCATATTGGCTTTCAGAAAGAGCAAAGCATGAAGGGGCAAAGACCATGAGCTTTCTGTGTTCGCTGCCGCTCGCCGCGCAGCTCTTCTCGGCCTGTGCCCCGGCTGCCCCGCTGGCCGTCGGCTATGTCGAAGGCGACTATGTGCTGCTGGCGCCGATCGAGGTGGCGCAGGTCGAGACCGTCACGGTGAAGCGCGGCGACCGTGTGGTGCCTGGCACGACCGTGGTGACGCTGGAAAGTGCCGATGCCAAGATCGCGGTTGCGCAGGCGCAGGCCGGCCTTGCCCAGGCCCAGGCGCAGTTGGCCGACCTGCAGATCGGCAAGCGGCCGGAAGAGATCGCCGTGCTGAAGGCCGAGGTCGACATGGCCAGCGCCCAGGCCGCCGACGCCAAGCGCAAATACGACCGCGCCGCCGATCTGTTCAAGCGCGGCGCCGGCACGCAGGCCGATTTCGACACCGCGTCGGCCACGCTCGAGACGGCCAATGCGCAGGTCGGCCAGGCCAATGCCAATCTCGCCGTCGGCGGCCTGCCGGCACGGCCCGAAACGATCAAGGCCGCCGACAATCAGGTCAAGCAGGCGCAGGCCGCGTTGGAGCAGGCGCAGTGGCGGCTGTCGAAACGGGTGCTGGCGGCGCCTTCGCCGGGCCGCGTCAACGATGTCATCCGCAATCCGGGCGACACATCAGGTCCGACCGCGCCGGTCATCTCGATCCTGCCCGACGGCGCGGTGAAGCTCAGCGTCTACATTCCAGAGAGCGCTTTCTCCTCGGTCAAGGTCGGCACCTTGCTCGGCGTCCATTGCGACGGCTGCGGCCCGGATGTGAAGGCGCGCGTCAGCTATGTCTCGCCGGATCCCGAGTTCACCCCGCCGGTGATCTACTCCCTGGAGAACCGGCAAAAGCTGGTCTACCTCGTCGAGGCGCGGCCGGAGGGCGATGCCGGCCCGCTGCAACCGGGCCAGATCGTCGATGTCGATCTGGCGGACAGCGCAAGATGAACGCCATCGACGTCCATGGCTTGGTCAAGCGTTTTGGCGACAAGACCGTCGTCGATCATGTGACGATGTCGGTCGCCGAGGGCGAGATCGTCGGCTTTCTCGGCCCCAACGGCTCGGGCAAGACCACCACCATCCGCATCATGTGCGGTCTGCTGACGCCGGACGAAGGCGAAGGCACGGTGCTCGGCTTCAACATCCGCACCGAGAGCCTGCGCATCAAGCGCGAAGTCGGCTACATGACGCAGAAATTCTCCTTCTACGAGGATCTGACGATCGGCGAGAATCTCGAATTCGTCGCGCGGCTCTACCGGCTGAAGCCGGTCGAAGAGCATGTGGCGCGCACGTTGGAGGACCTCGGCCTGACGTCGCGCCGCAACCAGCTGGCCGGCACCTTGTCGGGCGGCTGGAAGCAGCGGCTGGCGCTGGCCGCCTGCATCATGCACAAGCCGAAATTGCTGCTGCTCGACGAGCCTACGGCCGGTGTCGACCCGAAGGCTCGGCGCGAGTTCTGGGACGAGATCCATCGCCTCGCCAGCGGCGGGCTGACCGTGCTGGTCTCCACCCACTACATGGACGAAGCCGAGCGCTGCCACCGCATCAGCTACATCTCCTATGGCAAGATGCTGGCCACCGGCACTGTCGCCGAAGTGGTGAAAAATGCCGGGTTGACCACTTTCGTCCTCCAGGGCCCGCGGCTCGATCAGATCGCCGAAGCGCTGCAGGGCCGCGCCGGCGTCGACCAGGTGGCGCCGTTCGGCGCGACGCTGCATGTCGTCGGCTCTGACAAGAAGAAGCTCGAAGCCGCGCTCGCCGATGTCGAGAGAGAGCACAAGGGCGTGAAAGTTTCGCCCGGCGAAACCAGCCTCGAGGACGTCTTCATCCAGTTCATGTCCGGCTCGAAGGACAACATGGCATGAACAGCGTCTTTTCCTTCGCCCGGCTTGGCGCGCTGCTGATCAAGGAATTCATCCAGATGCGGCGCGACCGCATCACCTTCGCCATGATGCTGGGCGTCCCGCTGATACAGTTGGTGCTTTTCGGCTACGCCATCAACAACGATCCGAAAAGCCTGCCGGCAGCACTCGTGGCGACGAGCAACGATCCCTACACGCGTGCCATTGTCGCGGCGCTGCAGACCACCGGCTACTACCGTTTCGACCATGTCGCACAAAGTGCCGCCGAGGCCGAGTTCCTGATATCGCGCGGCGACGTCGCCTTCGTCGTCACCATCCCCGCCGATTTTGCCAGGAGGGTGGAGAGCGGCAACAACCCGCAGATACTCATCGAGGCGGACGCCACCGACCCGGCGGTGGCCAGCGGCGCCATCTCGACGCTCGGCACCGTCGCCAGTCAGGCGCTGCTGAGGGCGCAAGGCACGCAGGAAGCCGCCGCCGAGGCCGCCAAGGGTCAGCTCGATGTCGTCGTACACCGGCGCTACAATCCCGAAGGCATCTCGCAATACAACATCGTGCCCGGCCTGCTCGGCGTCATCCTGCAGATGACCATGGTGATGATGACCTCGATCGCGCTGACGCGCGAGACCGAGCGCGGCACGATGGAAAACCTGCTGGCGATGCCGTCCAGCCCGCTCGAGATCATGATGGGCAAGGTGCTGCCCTATCTGGCGGTCGGCGGCGTGCAGATGGTGGTGGTGCTGGCGGCGGCGAAGCTTCTGTTCGCCATCCCCTTCACCGGATCGATGTCGCTGCTCCTGACCGCCGTGCTGATCTTCGTGCTGGCGCTGGTGCTGCTCGGCTATACGATTTCGACCATCGCCCGCACGCAGATGCAGGCCCTGCAACTGACCTTCTTCTTCTTCCTGCCGTCGATCATGCTGTCGGGTTTTATGTTCCCCTATCGCGGCATGCCGGACTGGGCGCAAATCTTCGGCGAGATCTTCCCGCTGACGCATTTCCTGCGCATCACCCGCGCCGTGATGCTGAAGGGCGCCGAACTGCCGGCGGTGGCAGACGAGATCGGCTGGCTGGTGGTGTTCGTGGCCTTGTTTGCCGGCGTGGCACTGGTAAGGTTCAGGCGCACGCTGGATTAGGCGCCGCACGACCTCCACAGTTTTGGTACCAGCCTTTGCGGCGTCGTCATCCTATGGTCTGCGCTGCGTCGCTTCGCTCCTTGCTCCGCCCGTGGATGACGAAGGGAGAAATGCTTCCGCCAATCTCCATGGTTTGTAACTGCCACTAACCGTTGAGCGATTTCGGGCCGCTGACAAACACGCTTCCCTTGACATAGAATCGCAGCAGGCGGTCCGCATCCTTCGAAATGCCGATCCTGACGCTCTGTCCGATTTCGCCGGCCTCGTCACTATCGCGTGCCAGCCATAGCTGGCCTTTGCGGCAAAGATCGAGCCCGTCGAGCGAACGATCGATCCGCAACGCCTGGGCCAGCCTTCCCGGTCCTCGCGCCAGGTCGCGCAGGCGCTCGGTGCCGCGATTGACCCGCATGATCGCAATGCCCTCGAGCGGCTCGAGCGCCCTGATCAGCACGCCGGTTCCGACCCCTGGCATCTCGCTCGAGACATTGAGCATGTAGGAGATGCCGTAGGAGAGATAGACATAGGCATGCCCAGCGTCGAGAAACAGCGAACGGTTGCGCGGGGTCATCCCCCGGTAACCGTGTCCGGCGGCGTCACCGGTCACATAGGCCTCGGTCTCGACGATGCGGCCGCTGGCGATGCCTTCGGGCAGTTCGCGCACCACGATCTTGCCGATGAGGGTGCGGGCAAGGGATGCCGTATCGTCGGGCAGCTCGGAACGCGTGAGCGGGCGGTAGATGATCATGCTCAGCGCGGCGACGATTTGGCGGCGGGCGAGGAGTGATCCAAGGCGGAGCCTGTCGCCAGATACTCCATATCAGATCCCCTTAGACATCGCCGTCTCAAGCAGCCGCCATGATCCCGGCATAAGTGCCGAAATCGACATTGCCGCCGGACAGCACCACGGCAACGCATTTGCCCGACAGTTCGATCTCGCCCGATGACAGTGCTGCCAGCGCCACGCAGCCGCCGGGCTCGACCACCAGCTTGAGATAAGCCATGGCGTCGCGCATCGCCTGAGCCGCCGCCTGGTCCGAGACGGCGATGCCACCGGTGAGGTTCCTGCGGTTGATCTCGAAGGTGATCACGCCAGGCTCGGCGGTTAGCAGCGCGTCGCAGATCGAGGCGTAGCCGGGCTCGTTCGAAACCCTGGCACCGGCGGCCAGCGACCGGCGGGTGTCGTCGAAATGCTCGGGCTCCACAGCCCAGACCGCGGTGTCAGGCGAGGCGTCTTTGACCGCAATCGAAATGCCGCTGGTCAGGCCGCCGCCGCCGCAGGGAACGACCACCGCGTCGAGGTCGACGCCAAGTGTTTTTGCCTGGCGCATCAATTCGAGGCCGATCGTGCCCTGGCCGGCAATGATGGCCGGATCGTCGAAAGGCGGCACCAGCACCATGCCTCTCTCCATGTAAGGACGGATCACGGTCATGCGGTCGTCGCGAAAGCGGTCGAACGGGACCACCTCCGCGCCCATCTTGCGCACGTTGGCGATCTTCATCGCCGGCGCGTCCGAAGGCATGGCGATCACCGCCCTGACGCCGAACATCGCGGCCGAAGCGGCGACGCCTTGCGCATGATTGCCCGACGAGAAAGCGACGACACCTTGGCTGCGTTCCGCCTCGCCGAGCGACGACAGCTTGTTGTAGGCGCCGCGGAATTTGAACGAGCCGGTACGCTGCAGCGTCTCCGGCTTGAACAGGATGCGGCCGCCGAAGCGCTTGTTCAGCTCCTGCGATTCGAGCAACGGGGTTTCGACGATCAGGCCGGAGAGACGCGCGGCGGCGGCGTGGATGTCGGCGATGCCGGGAGGGGTGGTCATGGCGGGTCCTGCGGAAACATGTTGCCCTTCATGATGCCCGCAAAGGGAGGCGGCGCACCAATGAAAAAATGTGACCGTTACAAAGTTTGGCGGGTCATGAACGGCGCTTGCGCCGCCCCTCACCTGCCTGCCGGCATCCTCTCCCCGTATAGTGACGGGGAGAGGGGCCTTCATCAACGGTTTCGCCAATCACTAGCGTTGCAGGAAGAGTGCCGAGGTTGCGGCCGGCGTCTTTCTCCCCGTTCTACGGGGAGAAATGCCCGGCAGGGCAATGAGGGGCGGCGCCGAGATGGGCAGTTAACTCCCTACTTATCCGAGCAAAGTCCTCTGCCTCTTGCCCCCACCCAGCTTGCGCCAGTTGTTGAACCGGTGGCTGGCGGCGGCAAACGAGATCTTCATCTGCTGGGCGACCGAATAGCGCGACTTGCCCTCGTCGAACATGCGGTAGCAGCACTCGACGCCCTCCTCGGTCAGTTTGCCGTCCGGCGCCTTGTTGTGCGGGTTGGCGGGATCGAATTTCTCGACCTGCTGCTCGACCAGCCCCTTCAGGCGTTGCAGGTCGGCCTCGATGCTGGCGATGAGATCGAGAACGGGCTTGGGATCATAGGGGTGCGGAGGCTGTTTTGCCGTCATCTGCCGGTTCCTTGTTCTTGGCTTGAGTCCAGCAATATAGGTGAACATTCACTGATAATGAAGGGTCACCGCGGGCGCGGGGCTTCAACAATTCTTGACCGCGACCCAGCGCGCAATTGACCGAAGGCGTTCAAAACCCTAGTTTAGAACTATTCTAAACTAGGGTGAATTCCTCATGCTTTCCCGTGTTTTCGGCTTCGGCCGCCGCCCCTTCGAATCGCTCTCCGAACAGGAGATCCTGGCGCTGGCCATTTCCTCCGAGGAGGATGACGGACGCATCTACCGCGCCTATGCCGACGGCCTGACGGAAAACTTCCCGCAATCGGCAAAAGTGTTCGAGGAGATGGCCGAGGAAGAGGATGGCCATCGCGATGCGCTGATCGAGCTGTTCCGCAAACGGTTCGGCGAGCGCATACCGCTGATCCGGCGCGAACATGTGAAGGGCTATTACGAGCGCAAGCCCGACTGGCTGGTCCGGCCGCTCGGCATCGAGCACGTCCGCAGCCAGGCCGAGGCGATGGAGCGGCAAGCCTACCTTTTCTATGTCGAGGCGGCCAAGCGCACGGCGGATGCCTCGACGCGAAAACTGCTCGACGATCTGGCGGTGGCCGAACTGGGCCATGAGACCCTGGCGCAGCGTCTGGAGCAGAAACATGTGCCGGGCGAAGTGAAGGATGAAGAGACCGCCGCCGAGCAGCGCCAGTTCATCCTCACCTATGTGCAACCAGGGCTGGCCGGGCTGATGGACGGATCGGTGTCCACTCTGGCGCCGATCTTTGCCGCCGCCTTCGCCACGCATGACACCTGGCAGACGCTGTTGGTTGGGCTTGCCGCCTCGATCGGCGCCGGCATTTCGATGGGCTTCACCGAGGTCGCTTCCGACGACGGCAAGCTGTCGGGCCGCGGCTCGCCGATCAAGCGCGGTTTGACCGTCGGCATCATGACGACGTTGGGCGGTCTCGGACACGCGCTCCCCTATCTCATTCCGAGCTTCTGGACGGCGACGGGTGTCGCTGCAGTGGTGGTGTTCTTCGAACTGTGGGCGATCGCTTTTGTCCAGAACCGCTACATGCAGACGCCCTTCCTGCGTGCCGCCTTCCAGGTGGTGCTGGGCGGCGCCCTGGTGTTCGCGGCCGGCGTGCTGATCGGGAATGCGTAACCGCAAAGCGCCCCCTCACCCAGCCTCCGCTTCGCTCGGCTGACCTCTCCCCGAGGGGAGAGGAGACTACCAGCGCCGGCGCCAACTCTTCTCCCCTGGGGGAGAAGGTGGCCGCGAAGCGGCCGGATGAGGGGGCGACGGCGCGGCGATCGGCTACCACTCACCCATTCACCGCCCGGCTATCCCTAGGCGCCTCGTCCCTCTCCGTCAGCCCATAATCCCTCACCACATGGGCGATGCGCAGTCGGTAGCCGGCAAAGATGCCGCCACGACCGGCCTGCTGCGCCTGCCGGTGTTCTTCGGTGCTGCGCCAGGCCTTGACCGCTTCCTCGTCGCGCCAGAACGACAGCGACAGGACGCGGTTCGGATCGGCCAGGCTCTGGAAGCGCTCGATCGACAGAAAGCCGTCGATGCCGTCGAGCAGCGGCCGCAGATCGGCGGCGATGCTCAGATATGCATCGCGCCTGCCCGCCGCCGGCTCGACCTCGAAGATGACGGCAATCACGGCAGCACCAGTTTCGCGTGCGGGCCCGAGACGTGCTTCAGGAACATGCGGTCCTCCTTGAGGATGAATCTTTCACGCTTGGCAAACTCGTAGTTTGCCTTGCCGGCGGGATGGGCGGCAAGTCGCGCGCGGTAGGCCTCATAGGCCGCCAGGCTGTCGATGTTGTAGGCGGCATAGGCCGTTGTCGCCGAGCCTTCATGAGGCGCGTAATAACCGATCAAATCGGCGCCGCAGCGTGGAATGGCCTGGCCCCAGTTGCGGGCGTACTCCTCGAAGGCCGCCTTGCCGAACGGGTCGATCTCATAGCGGATGAAGCAAGTGATGGTCATTGTGGTCTCCTCGGGATTGCGTCAATAGTTCGAGCCGCATCGAAACGTCCTGCCGCCCGACCTGCTAGGGCTGCCAGAAGGATTTCGCGCATTCGCGGCGCACGTCTTGCCGTGTAAGGCCAAGATCGCGCAGCTGATGATCGTCGATCTCGGCAAGGTCGAGGCGCTGCAGATGACGGTCATACCAGCGGGCCAGCAGCCGCGAACGCAACCAGGTGACGAACGGGAACGATTGTCGGCTGGGGAGCGCCGAGGGGAAAGCGGTTCGTGCGGCCATCGTCGTCTCCTTGATCTCACCTGAGAATAGTGATTATCTGACAAGGATGCTTCGATGAGGAACGAACCATGCGCGAAGGACCAGACATCGCCCGCATCGCCAGCCTGGTCGGCGACCCGGCACGGGCAAACATGCTGAATGCCCTGATGGGCGGCACGGCGCTGACGGCGAGCGAGCTGGCGCTCGAGGCCGGCGTCTCGCTGCCGACCGCCAGCTCGCACCTGGGCAAACTGATGGAAGGTGGGCTGCTCACGGTGGCGAGCCAGGGCCGGCATCGCTATTACGGCCTCGCCGGACCGCAGGTGGCGGGCATGATCGAAGCCATCACAGGTGTCGCGGAAGCCGTCGGTCCAAAGCGTGTGCGCCCGGGTCCGCGCGATGGCGCCATGCGCGTGGCGCGCGTCTGCTACGATCACCTCGCTGGCGAGCAGGCGGTGACGATGCTCGATCGGCTCGTCGCCAAAAACGTGCTGGTCCGCGACGAACAGGAGATCAGGCTCGGTCCTTCGGCCGCATCGCATTTCGCAGCGATAGGCATCGACGTCTACACCAAGCCGCGACGGCCGGTGTGCCGCGCTTGCCTCGACTGGAGCGTGCGGCGCTCACACCTCGCCGGCACACTGGGCGCCGCCATCCTCGACAAGATCCTTGCCGAGAAATGGGCGCGCCGCGAGAAGGACAGCCGCGCGGTGATCTTCTCGCCGCCGGGTAGGCAGGCGTTTGAGAGGGTGTTTTTGACGTGAGACGTCGGCGGGACAACGCCCCCCTCTGCCCTGCCGGGCATCTCCCCCTCTTGGGGGAGATTGGCAGTTTCATCGTTTCGCTCACCTTACAGCGTTGATAGTTGGCGAAAGCGGTGGAGCGCATAATCTCCCCCTTGAGGAGGAGATGGCCGGCAGGCCAGAGGGGGGTACGCGAAGGATCGCTGCGTTGGCAAATTGCGGCGAACTCTACCCCCGCTTCAACACCTTCCCCTGCTTGAAAAACTCCTTCCACGGATCGGCTTTCGCCAATTGCTTCAGCGTCGTCTTGTCGCCGATCGGGAAAGCGTTCGGCGCCAAGCCGGCCTCGATCTCTGGCCAGGTCACCGGCATCGACACGGTGGCGCCCTTCTTGGCGCGCGACGAATAGGGCGCGACCGTCGTCGAGCCCCTGCCGTTGCGCAGATAGTCGACGAAGATCTTTCCGGTGCGCGCTTTTTTCGACAGCGTCGCCGTGTAGCGGTCGGGGGCACCCTGCTCCAGCGCCCTGGCGAAATCATGGGCGAAGGTTTTGACCTCCTCCCAATCCGCCGCTGGTCTCAGCGGCACCATGACGTGAAAGCCCTTGCCGCCCGACGTCTTGACGAAGTTCGGCAGCGACAGCTCGTCGAGCTTGCCCCTGATATCGAGTGCCGCCTCGCGGACCGCCTTCACGTCGACACCTTCATCGGGATCGAGATCGAAGATGATCTGGTCGGGCTTTTCGATCTCATCGATCGTGCACCCCCAAATGTGGATCTCGACCACGCCATACTGGACCAGTGCGGCAACACCATCGAAATCCCGGATGTACAGGATCTCCTCGCCGTCACTAGGGTCCTTCATGCGGGCGATCTTGTCGCTCATGCCGGCCGAGGCATGTTTCTGGAAGAAACGTTGGCCACCGACACCGTCCGGCGCCCGCACCAAGCTGAGCGGCCGGTTGACGACAAACTGTTCCATGCGCGGCCAAACCTGCGCGTAATGGTCCAGCAGGCCCCGCTTGGAGATGTTTTCGTCCGGCCACAGCAGCTTGTCGGGATGCGAGAGTTTTACCGTGGTCGTCATCGATCTAGCGGCTTTGCCACCCGGTGCCGGCTTGGCCGTGCTCTCGCCTGTCGATGGCTTGCCTGTCGACGCTTTGGGCTTTTCCTGCACGACTTCCTCCGCCGCCTTGTCCTCGCGCAATCCCTGGAACGAGGCGTGGCGTATTATACGGTCCGAGGTCCAGCTGCGAAACTCCACTTCGCCGACAAGCTCGGGCTTGACCCAGACCAGGCCCTTTCCCTTCGGCACGGCGGCGGAGAAGGGCGATGTTTTTGCCGTCAATGCATCGAGTTTTGCCTTCAGCTCATTGGCGCCCTTGCCCGAAAAACCGGTGCCGACGCGGCCGGCATAATGCAGCTTGCCGCCCTCATGGAAGCCGACGAGGATCGAGCGCAATCCGCGCCCGGTCTTGTCCGACGGCAGATAGCCGCCGATGACGAATTCCTGCCGCGCCGTGCATTTCGACTTCACCCAGGTCGGGCCTCGGCCGCTGCGATAGGGGGCATCGGCACGCTTTGAGACGACGCCTTCCAGGCCCATGCGGCAGGCATGCTCCAGCATGATCTTGCCAGGTTCGGAGAAATGGTCGCTGAAGCGGGCCGCGGGATTGTCGGACTGTTCGCCGAGCAGCTCCTGCAAGGCCTGCTTGCGCTCGACCAGCGGCTCGCGGCGCAAATCCCTTCCGTCGAGGCGCATCAGGTCGAACACGTAATAGACGAACCGATGCGTCCGCTTCGCCGACAGGTCCTGCTGCAGCAGCGCGAAAGACGAGACGCCGCTGTCGGCGAGCACGACCACCTCGCCATCGATGATGGCGTCGCTGCACTTCAGCCCGGCCAGCTCCGCGACGATCTCGCTGCCGAATTTCTTTGTCCAGTCGAGGCCGGTCCGGGTCAGCAGCCGCACATCGGTGCCGGCGATCTGCGCCTGCATGCGGTAGCCGTCGAACTTCACCTCATGCAGCCAGTCCTTGCCCGGCGGTGCATCGCGCTCCAGCGTGGCCAGCTGCGGCTCGATGAAGTCGAGGCGTTTGCCGGGTTTCGCTTTGCCGGCGGCCGGCTTGTTGGAATGCCATACTTTCGGCTTCTCACCCTTTGCGGACTTGCCCTCGCCGACCTCCTCGATGGTCAGGCCGGACTTCACCGATTCTGGCGCTTCCTTGAGGATGTCCTCGCCAGGACGCGCTGCGGCATCGTCCGACTTGATCAGCAGCCAGTTGTCGCGTTTTTCACCCGCACGCGGCTTCAGCCGCACCAGATGCCATGCCCCATGCAGCTTGTGGCCCTCAAGCTCAAAGCTGATATGGCCCTTCTTCATCGCCTTGGCCGGGTCGATCTCGGGGGTCCAGGTGCCCTCGTCCCAAACGATGACCGAACCGCCGCCATATTCGCCCTTGGGAATGGTGCCCTCGAACGGCGCATAGTCGATCGGGTGGTCCTCGACATGCACGGCGAGCCGCTTCTCATGCGGGTCGAGGCTCGGGCCGCGCGTCACCGCCCAGCTCCACAGCACGCCGTCATGCTCAAGCCGCAGGTCGTAATGCAGCCGCGTCGCGGCATGCTTGTGGATGACGAAGATGCCGCCGGCCTCGCCCTTCTTGGCCAGGGCAACCTTGCCGGCCGGTTCGGCGGTCTTCTTGAAATCGCGCTTGGAATGATATTGTTCGAGGCTGGCCATCCGTTGGGTTCCTCAGGCCGATTTGCGTTTGGGCGCGCTGCCTTTCGGCTTGGCGCGTTTGGCCGCCGGCTTGGCTTTCGCCGACGAAGGCTTTTTCGATGACCCGGAGTCCGACAGGCTCTTCTTCAGCGCGTCGAACAGATTGACGACATTGGAAGGTTTGGGCGCCGCTTTGGCCTTCGGCGCCCTGTGGCCGGCCTTCTTGGCGCGGATCAGCTCCAGCAGCGCCTCCTCGTATTTGTCGTCGAATTTCGAGGGGTCGAACTTCGTCTTCTTCTTGTCGATGATCAACTCGGCGAGGTCGGTCATCTCCTGATCGGTCTTCACGGACTCGATGTCGCCGAACACGGTTTCCGGTTGGCGCACCGTGTTGTCGTAGCGCAAGGTCGTCAGCACCATCCCTTTGCCGAGCGGCTCGATAACCACCGGCCGTTCGCGTCGGTAGAGCACGATACGCGCCAACCCGGCCATCTTCTTGCCCGCCGTCGCATCCCGGATGACGGCGAACGCCTCTTCCGACACCTTGTCGGCCGGGGCGACATAATAGGGCGTATCGAGATAGATCTGCTGGATCGAAGCTTTGTCGACGAAACCGTCCAGCGCCATCGTGTGCGAGGATTCGATCTGTACCGCCTCGATCTCGTCCTCCTCGATATGGATGAAATCGCCATCGTCGAGTTCATAGCCCTTGACCTCCTCATCCTCCTCCAGCGGCTTGCCGGTTTCGGCATCGACATAGAGCCGCTTCACCGTGTTGCCGGTCTTGCGGTTGAGAATGCGAAACGAGACCCGCTCCGTGTGGGTGACGACATTGGTCAGTTCGACGGCACAGGTGACCAGCGATAGCTTCAGATAGCCCTTCCAGGCCGGACGCGGCGCCATGAGCTCTTCCCTTCCAGAACGAGATGAAGGTGAGAACGGACAGACCGCGCTTCAGTTCCGCGCTCACGCGCCGATCTGGATGCCGAGGGCCACCCGTGGCGTTCTGGCCGCCAGCACGGAAATTTCGCGAGCGCGGCAAAAGTTGAAACAGAACCGCGCACGGGCGACATTCAAACGAAACATATGTGATGCAAAAGTCACATTGACCGGAATGCCGACCAACTGCACCGAAAGACCCCGAATCAGCCGCATTCCAGCCACGAAGCGAGGCATTTTCGACCAGATATTAACATCACGTTCACCGACTATTCACGCCTCGACGCTATGATGACCGCAATTCGGAAGGGACATCCGAAAATCGGGACAGGGACCAGGGTAATGAACTTCCTCGCGCACCTCATCGGCTATGCCGCCGCAATCCGCGAATTCATCGCGCCGACTTATCGGCCCGAGCGCTATTACATGCGCGGCCCCGGCCCGGCCTGCGCCCGTCGCGGCAACTCGCTGGGCGCGCACTGATCATGGCTTTCGAAAATCGCCACGACAGCCGGATCTGCAGGCCCGCCGCCTCTACCCGCGCCACCACCTATCGCGCCGAGCGTCCCGCTCTCGCCGACAGGCGCCGTGCGACATCGCCACGGCTTTGATACCGACGCTGGCCGGCTTAGTGTCGTAGGACACGAGCAGCCGAGGCCAGCTTGACCGACCATTCCCAACCCAGTCGACCCAAGTCAAACCGTCCCTCCGGAACAACTCTCGACGCACGCTATCCATTGATCGTTTTCGATGGCGTCTGCGTGCTCTGTTCCGGCTTCGTGCGCATGGTGGTCAGGCTCGACCGCCAAGGCCGTTTCCGCTTCGCCACGGCGCAGTCGCCCTTCGGTGAAACGCTGTTCCGGAGGCATGGACTGCGCACGGACTCTTACGAAACCAATCTCGTCCTGATCGACGGCGTCGCCTTCACGCGGCTTGACAGCTTCGTCGCCGTCATGGCGGAACTCGGCTGGCCCTGGCGGGCGGCAAAAGCGCTGTTGCTGCTGCCGCGCCCGCTGCGTGATTGGCTCTACGATCGCATCGCCAAGAACCGCTACGCCCTGTTCGGCAGGAAGGACAGCTGCGAGATCCCCGCACCCGAGCTGCGGGAACGGTTCCTTGGCTAGAAAACGTGGGGAGCAGCGCGTGAAGCGTCTCATCTAACACCGACGGCTTCTGGCGGCTGCATTGTCCATTTGCGTTGCCAAGGTGGCTGTGATCGCTGCCCACATTGTTCGAAGCTGCCGAGGGTAGCCGCTTCCACGTTCCCGGCGAGATTTCTCATCTGCTCAGAAGGCCGATCACGCGTTATCGTGGTTGGCCGGTGCCATCCGGCCCGCATGGCTCAAGCACGATCGGTCTGCCTGCAGTCTTGCCGAGCTCCCTGCAGCCCTGAGCCGTGCACAGCGTCCACCCGTCACCGGTCGCGCCGGAGGCGGCCAGCACGACGCGCCGCTGCGGGCCGACATCAGGCGCATAGATCCACCAGCCGTCGCGCAGCACCGCGCCTTCCGGGGGCTCCATGCCGGCACCCGAACCCTCGATCCGGGCTTCGACCACCTGCAGGCCGGAAGGCGTGATCTTCCAGTCCTCCTCCCACCGCGTCCGTTCCACCGACTGCGTCCAGGACAGCGTGAAGGCGGCAACGGAGAGCGTCACCGTCTTGCCGGCGGCCAGGATGCACAGGCTCATGCTTTGGCGGCCTGCCGTGAGCGAAAACAGTGCCAGCCGATCCAGGCCAGCGCCAGCACCCAGCCGGCCTCGTCGGTGAGCGGCACCGCAGCGACCAGAAGCACGCCGGCCGCGAAGGCGATGAGCCGTTCCCACAACGCCATGCGGCGGGCGAGAAAGCCGACGGCGGCGGCACCCCACAACACGATGCCCATGCACGCCTTGGCGACGATGTATGCGACCTCGACGGGATAGCCGAACTGGGCGGCGATTGGCCCGGCGTCCTGCAGCATCAGCGCCGGCGTATAGACCGCCATGAACGGCACGACGAAGCCGGCAATGGCGAGCTTGGTCGCCTGGATGCCGATCTTGAGGCCGCTTTCCCTAGCCATCGGTGCGGCGGCAAACGCGGCCAGCGCCACCGGCGGCGTCAAATCGGCCATGATGCCGAAATAGAACACGAACATGTGGCTGACCAGCAGCGGCACGCCGAGTTCCAGCAGCGCCGGCCCGGCCAGCGACGAGGTGATGATGTAGTTGGGGATGGTCGGGATGCCCATGCCGAGCACCAGGCAGGTGACCATGGTCAACACCAGCGACAGGAACAGATTGTCCTGGCCGATCGAGATGATCCAGCCGATGAAGGTCGAGGCGATGCCGGTCAGCGTCAGCGTGCCGATGACGATGCCGACGATGGCGCAGGCAATGCCGACCGGCAGCGCGTTCTTGGCGCCTTCGGCAAGCGAGTCGACGCAGATTTGCAACGTCTCGCGGCCGCCCTTGAACGTGAAGCAGGCGACGACCAGTGCGGCGATCACCAGGCCGAGGAGGTTGACGCCGAACTTCATGAACGAAGCGGCGGCAAGCCCGAGCGCGATCCAGAAGACGATGCGGAAGGCGAGCGGTCCGATCGCCGCCGCCAGCGGCGTGCCGAGGATGAGCACGATGGTCAGCGCCAGGCCCATCGTGCCGGCGAAGATCGGCGTGTAGCCGGCCAACAGCAGATAGATCAGCGCTGCCAGCGGCAGCACCAGCGGCCAGTGTTGCCGCACCGCGTCCCACGGGTTGGGCAGCTCGGCCTTGGCCATGCCGTGCAGGCCGGCCTTGCCGGCTTCCAGATGCACCTGCCAGAAGCAGGCGCCGAAATAGAGCAGCGCCGGGATGATCGCCGCCTTGACCACTTCGGCATAAGGCACGTTCAGCGTCTCGGCCATGATGAAGGCGACCGCGCCCATCACCGGCGGCATGATCTGGCCGCCCATCGAGGAGGTCGCCTCGACGGCGCCGGCAAAGGCCGAGCGGAAGCCGAAGCGCTTCATCAGCGGGATGGTGAACTGGCCGCTGGCCACCACATTGGCGACGCCCGAGCCGGAAATGGTGCCCATCAGCGCCGACGACAGCACGCAGACCTGCGCCGGGCCGCCGCGCCATGTGCCGACAAGGCCGAGCGCGAAATCGTTGAACAGCGCGATCATGCCGGCACGTTCGAGGAAGGCGGCAAAGACGACGAAGATGAAGATGTAGGCGGCCGAGACATAGATCGGCGTGCCGTAGATGCCTTCGGTGCCGTAGGCGAAGGTGTCGACGAGCTGGGCGAAATCATAGCCGCGATGGATGAGCGGCGGCGGCAAATGGTTGCCGACGAAGCAATAGGCGAGGAAGATGAAGGCGATGACCGCCAGCGGCAGGCCCATCAGCCGCCGCGCGGCTTCGAAGACAAGCACCACCAGCACCGCGCCGACGATCAGATCGGGCGTGGTCAGGAAGCCGGAGCGCCGGATGAGGTCGGTGTAGAACACCCAATTGTACAGGCCGGTGCCGAAGCCGAGCGCCCCGAGCGTCCAGAACGCGGCTTTCGCCGGCAGGCTCTTGGCGCGCAGATTGGCAATCAGGCCAAAGCCAAGCAGCAGCAGGAAGCCGACATGCATGGCCCGCACCACCTGGCTCGGAATGCTGCCATAGGCGGCGACATAAATCTGGAACACGGAAAAGGCGACGGCGATGAGAAAGGCGGCCTTGCCGGCGATGCCGTCGCCGAAGCCTGGCGGCAGGCCTTCGACCTGCTCTTCGACGACAGGAAGATGGAAGGTGGCGGATTTGCCGTCGGGTATTGTTCCAGACGTTGCTTCGCTCATCCGACGGTCTCCAAAAGGAGCGAAGTGTAGTGCGTGGCGCCCCCCTCTGCCCTGCCGGGCATCTCCCCCTCAAGGGAGGAGATCAGCAGCGTTGGTGTCTGCGCACGTCCTGCAACGTTAGCGATTGGCGAAGGGTGTGGTGACGTCCAATCTCCCCCCTTGAGGGGGAGATGCCCGGCAGGGCAGAGGGGGGCGCCTGGCGAAGACATGTCAGGTTGCCACGCGTCTTACTTCAACAGCCCCTTCTCCTTGTAATAACGCTCGGCACCGGGGTGCAGCGGCACCGGCATGCCGTCGAGCGCCTTGGCCGGGTCGATCGCCTTGGCGGCGGCGTGGGCCGCGGCAAGCTGGTCGAGATGCTCGAACAAAAGCTTGGTCATCTGGTAGGCGGTTTCGTCGGAGACATCGGCGCGGGTGATGAGGAAATTGCCGACGGCGGCGGTCGCGACATCCTCGCTCTGGCCCTCATAGGTGCCCTTGGGAATGACCACCGAAAGATAGGGCGAGCCGATTTTGGCGACATCCTCGGCCGGCACCGCCACGACATTGATCGGCACCGAGGTGGCGAGGTCGCGGATCGAGGCGACGCCGAGCCCGGCCGATTGCAGCGTGGCGTCGAGCTGCCGGTTTTTGATCAGTTCGACCGATTCGGCGAAGGGCAGGTATTCGACCCGGCCGAGATCCTCATATTTCAGCCCGGCGGCGGCGAAGATGGCGCGGGCGTTGAGCTCGGTGCCGGAGGCAGGCGCGCCGACCGACAGGCTCTTGCCCTTGAGGTCGGCCAGCGTCTTGATGCCGGACTCCTGGCTGGCGACGATCTGGATATAATTGGGATAGATGGCGGCGATGCCGCGCAATTTATCGAGCTTGCCGGGGAAACCGGCCTCGGCATTGCCTTCGGCGGCCAGCTTGACGGAATCGCCCAGCGCAAACGCAATCTCGCCCTTGCCCTGCTGCAACAGATTGAGGTTTTCGACCGAAGCCTTTGTCGCCTGCACCTGGGTGCGTGCGCCTTCGATGCCCTTGCCGTAGATTTCCGACAGCGCCACGCCGAGCGGATAATAGACGCCGGATGTGCCGCCGGTCAGCACATTGATGAATTCCTGCGCCCTGGCTGAGATGGTGCCCAGGCCAAGCGAGAGCGCCACGGCACCGGCTGCAACGAATTTCGTTCTGAAATTGAACATCGGATCTCCTCCCTGAAAATATCGACGACCGCACCGCCTCCTAGATGCGAACCGGGGCGAGTTTAGACAGCGAGCCGCAAATGCCAACCCGCAATTGTGCTCGTTAGACGAACGGTTGAGGGATCAGGAAACAGATGGCCGCTTGCACAAAAAGCCATCGGGGCCGAAAGTTTTTTGAGCAGCCTGTCGAAATCAGCCACTGCCGCGCGACATACGTCCGGCCTCGCAAGGACGCGGCCTTCGCAAAACGGGAGAAGACCATGCGATACATGATTTTGATCAATAGCGACGAAGCCGCATTGGCGAACACGCCGATCGAGAAGGCCCAGCAGATGAGCGCGGCCTATGGCGCCTATACCGAAGCGTTGAAGAAATCCGGTGCGTGGCTGGCTGGCGAAAGGCTGCGCCCGACCCAGGCCACCACCTCGGTGCGGATCGCTGACGGCAAGACCAACGTGATCGACGGCCCCTACGCCGACACCAAGGAGCAGCTTGCCGGCTTCTACATGATCGAGGCGGCTGACATCGATACAGCCATCGAATGGGCGGCACGCTGTCCGGCAGCCAGCACCGGCACGGTCGAATTGCGGCCGATCTGGGAAATGGCCGACTACATGCCCAAGAAATGACGGTGATGGACAGTCGCCCGGACATCGCCCGGGCGGCCGCCGAGGCG
>NZ_AYWX01000016.1 GCF_000502875.1 Mesorhizobium sp. L2C084A000
GCCCTTGTTCTCAAGGATCTTGCCGGCAACGATCGATGCTTCCGCACCGGCGTTGGCCGCGATCTGGCGGGCCGGAGCCTGCAGCGCACGACGAACGATGTTGATGCCGGCGGCCTGGTCGGCATTGACGCCGGTGACCTTGATGTCGGCCGAAGCGCGCAGGAGAGCGACGCCGCCGCCTGCAACGATGCCTTCTTCGACGGCCGCGCGGGTCGCGTTGAGGGCGTCATCGACGCGGTCCTTCTTTTCCTTGACTTCGACTTCCGTCGCACCGCCGACGCGGATCACCGCAACGCCGCCGGCGAGCTTCGCCAGACGTTCCTGCAGCTTCTCCTTGTCGTAGTCCGAAGTGGTCTCTTCGATCTGCTGCTTGATCTGGGCNCGGGTCGCGTTGAGGGCGTCATCGACGCGGTCCTTCTTTTCCTTGACTTCGACTTCCGTCGCGCCGCCGACACGGATCACCGCGACGCCGCCCGCGAGCTTCGCCAGACGTTCCTGCAGCTTCTCCTTGTCGTAGTCCGAAGTGGTCTCTTCGATCTGCTGCTTGATCTGGGCAACGCGGCCCTGGATCTCGGCCTTCTTGCCGGCACCGTCGACGATGGTGGTGTTCTCCTTGGAGATCGACACCTTCTTGGCGCGGCCGAGCATGTTGAGGCCGACGTTCTCGAGCTTGATGCCGAGGTCTTCGGAGATGACCTGGCCACCGGTGAGGATGGCGATGTCTTCCAGCATGGCCTTGCGGCGATCACCGAAGCCCGGCGCCTTGACGGCGGCGATCTTCAGGCCGCCGCGCAGCTTGTTGACGACCAGCGTGGCCAGAGCCTCGCCTTCGACGTCTTCCGAGATGATGAGCAGCGGCTTNCTTCCGAGATGACCTGGCCACCGGTCAGGATGGCGATGTCTTCCAGCATGGCCTTGCGGCGATCACCGAAGCCCGGCGCCTTGACGGCGGCGATCTTCAGGCCGCCACGCAGCTTGTTGACGACCAGCGTGGCCAGGGCCTCGCCTTCGACGTCTTCCGAGATGATGAGCAGCGGCTTCGAGGTCTGCACGACGGCTTCGAGAACCGGCAGCATGGCCTGGAGGTTGGACAGCTTCTTCTCGTGCAGGAGGATGTAGACGTCCTCGAGCTCGGCAACCATCTTGTCGGCGTTGGTGACGAAGTAGGGCGAGAGATAGCCGCGGTCGAACTGCATGCCTTCGACGACTTCGAGTTCGGTCTCGGCGGTCTTGGCTTCCTCAACCGTGATGACGCCTTCGTTGCCGACCTTCTGCATCGCTTCCGCGATCATCTTGCCGACCGACTCGTCGCCATTGGCCGAGATCGTGCCGACCTGGGCAACTTCCTCGGAGGTCTTGATCTTCTTGGCAGCCTTGCCGAGCGCCGCGACGACTTCGGTCACGGCCAGGTCGATGCCGCGCTTCAGGTCCATCGGGTTCATGCCGGCGGCAACGGCCTTGTTGCCTTCCTGGNGCGTCTTCCAGATCCGCAACCATCTTGTCGGCGTTGGTGACGAAGTAGGGCGAGAGATAGCCGCGGTCGAACTGCATGCCTTCGACGACCTCGAGTTCAGTCTCGGCGGTCTTGGCTTCCTCAACCGTGATGACGCCTTCGTTGCCGACCTTCTGCATCGCTTCGGCGATCATCTTGCCGACCGACTCGTCGCCATTGCCGGCGATCGTGCCGACCTGGGCAACTTCCTCGGAGGTCTTGATCTTCTTGGCAGCCTTGCCGAGCGCCGCGACGACTTCGNCTTCCTCAACCGTGATGACGCCTTCATTGCCGACCTTCTGCATCGCTTCGGCGATCATGGCGCCGACCGACTCGTCGCCATTGGCCGAGATCGTGCCGACCTGGGCAACTTCCTCGGAGGTCTTGATCTTCTTGGCAGCCTTGCCGAGCGCCGCGACGACTTCGGTCACGGCCAGATCGATGCCGCGCTTCAGGTCCATCGGGTTCATGCCGGCGGCAACGGCCTTGTTGCCTTCCTGGACGATCGACTGCGCCAGAACGGTCGCGGTTGTGGTGCCGTCGCCGGCGATGTCGTTGGTCTTCGAAGCAACTTCGCGGATCATCTGCGCGCCCATGTTTTCGAACTTGTCGGAAAGTTCGATTTCCTTGGCGACGGTGACCCCGTCCTTGGTGATGCGCGGTGCGCCGAACGACTTGTCGATGACGACGTTGCGGCCCTTGGGGCCGAGGGTGACCTTCACCGCGTCGGCGAGGATGTTGATGCCGTGAAGCATGCGCTCACGGGCATCGCGGGAGAATTTTACGTCTTTGGCAGCCATTTTTTTACTCCTGGGCATCTCGCCCGAAATTCAGATTTGATGGTGCGAAGGAAAGGCCTGATATCAGCCGATGATGCCCATAATGTCGGATTCCTTCATGATCAGAAGGTCTTCGCCATTGAGCTTGACTTCGGTGCCCGACCACTTGCCGAACAGGATGCGGTCGCCGGCCTTGACGTCCAGCGGGACCAGCTTGCCAGCTTCGTCACGAGCGCCGGAGCCGACAGCGATGATCTCGCCTTCCTGCGGCTTTTCCTTTGCCGTGTCGGGGATGATGATCCCGCCAGCGGTCTTGGATTCGGATTCGACCCGGCGAACGACCACGCGGTCATGAAGCGGGCGGAACTTCGACTTTGCCATTTTTTCTTCCTCGATGAGAACGGTGAGAAACAGTTCCTCCGTCCGGCGGCGCCGGACATATGTGGTTAGCACTCACCAAAGGCGAGTGCTAACGTGGCGCTGAAATAGGCTGACGGCTTTTGAGAGTCAAGGTGCGCGAAGGCCGCGATGCGAGCGAAATTTTTCTCATGCTGCCGCACGATTTTACAAAGCCTGGGTTGCGCCTGCCCCGGTCGAGCGCCGTCCTGCTATCTTCAGTGTCTTGGCGCCCGCAGCACCAACAGCGGGCATCGCTCGGCGAGCCCATAGCTCCCGGTCAAAGCGATGCGAACATCACCAAAGAACGCTTCCGCCTCGCTCGCCAATGCAGTCGCCGGCGCGAAGGTGTAGATGGCCGGCGAGTTCCGATAGACATCGATGGTGCCGATGGTGGGCAGGTCCCAGCCCGTGCGAGCCGAAAGCTCTTTGCGGTCAGGAAACAGTGCATCGAACCTTTCCGCGATCATCCTGACCGGAATGGCATGGTCGGGCGCATCGCCCGTCGCGGTCATTGCGACGCGCCATTTGAGTTCGTGGAAGGTCGAGACACCGCCCGACAGTGCAAGCGCCCGCACCGCCGCCGGATCGTCCGGTGTTTCGGGACCGGCAAAGAGACGCAGTCCCGCTCGGCCGTCGGTGCGCAGTACGCCGGCGATCGCCTCAAACAGCGCCCGGCGCGCGGTTGAAAGGCCGAGCGCCGACAGGCAGCCATCGCCGATCACCGCATCGATGCTTGCGTCCGACACCGGCAAGTCGAGCCAGTCGCCGTTGATTGCCTTTCGCAACGCGGTGTCGCCTGGCCAGATACCGGCGATCATGTCGGAGGATTCGTCGACGGCCATCATCGTCGTCCCGAGCCCGGCGAGTTCCGGCGTCACGCCGAGCAGAATGACGTGCGCCTTCGAAAGGTCGAGCTCACGCTCATAGGCCTCAACCGCTTCCGCTGGCGGCCGCAACGGTGGCCCGAGCAACTGCCAGTGCCCTCGAATGGCATTCCAATGGTCGGTCATCCACACCCCCAAGCCGGCATTGTATTTGCAGGCATAATGGAGGACGCTGATGAAGCCAAGCTCGGGGGGCGCATGACACGCATCGCGGTTATTACGCATGAGTTCGACAGGTTCGAACGCCGGCGTGGCCTGCTGTTTCGCCGCCGGAGCTCCTATATGCTTTTCGGTTTGCTGGAGGAACTGAAGCGACGCGGTCATTCCGTCCGCATAATCCCCGGAACGTCGGCAAAGCCGGAGGCCGACATCGCGGTGCTGCACGTCGATGCGACTGTGACGCCCCCCGAATATGTCGAATACGCACGCGCTTTTCCCTTCTGCCTGAACATCGGAGCCGCCGACATCTCCAAGCGACGCGTCAGTGGCGCGGTGATCGGCAAGGAGGACGACTGGCAAGGACCGGTCATCGTCAAGAGCAATCTCAACAATCTCGGGATGCGGGAGCAAGCGCTCAACCGGCGATCGCTGCGAGCCGGGAAGCCGAAGCCGTTTCCCGGCGTCGAGCTCATCGAGGGTTATCGCGTCTATGCATCCCTTTCGGATGTTGCGCCGGAGGTCTTCGACCGCAGCGATCTCGTCGTCGAAAAATTCATTCCCGAGCCGGAGGCGGACGGCTTTGGAGCCCGCTTCTGGATATTCTGCGGCGAGCGCGAGCGCTGCACCCGCCATGTCTCGCCGCAGAGCCTCGTCAAGGGCGACGACACGATCCGACGTGAGCCGGTTCCGGTTCCCGACGAGCTTCGCACGTTGAGGCGCCGGCTTGGCTTTGACTACGGAAAGTTCGATTTCGTCATGCATGAGGGCAGGGCGGTGCTGCTTGATGCCAACAAGACGCCCGGTGGCGCCCGCAATCTTTCTGCGTTTCTCGCTGCCGGCAATGCCAATCTTGCCGACGGCTTCGAAGCCCTTGTCCGCCAGGTCGCATAGCGGGCGTTCTGATGCTTGCGATGCCCGACACCTCTCATTCGCGGCAGCTTGCTGACGATCGCCACGGCTACAAAAACAGCCGCAGCTGGGTGTGAATGATAGACCGGTAATCCTCGATGGTCTGGCGGCTTTCCGGTTCGCCCTCGGCGAGCGCCAGGCGCACCACGCCGCCGGCGAGCTGGAAGATCAGCAGAACCATGCGTTCGAACTGCTCGCGCCTCTCGGGCTTGAGCAAGGCGATGACGTGGTCGCAGAACATTTTGGCTTGGTACCGGGTTTCCGCGATGTCGAGGTTCTTGAGCGCCTTGTCGGCCTGGATGGCGTTCTGCAGATCCTGGATGGCCGGATCGCCGGCGACACGGTTGAGATAATCATCGAGCAGCCGGTCAGCGGCCACGATCACATCCTTCGCCTCGTGGATTTCGGCGATGATCGTCGTCAGCCGTGCCCGGCTGACCTCTGAAAACCGTTCATAGAGCATCGCCAGGATCGCCGATTTGTTGGGAAAATAGTGGTAGACGGTGGCGATCGGCCCGCCCGCCAGCATGCCGACCTCCTTCATGGTGACGGCGTCGATACCCTTTTCCCCGATCAGCCGCATGGTCGTCGACAGGATCGCGTCGATGCGCTCGCGGCTGCGTTCCTGCTTGGGCCTGCGCCTCGGCTCGGTCGCCATTCTTTTCAATTCGGTCATGCACCGATCTTTCGCACAGTTTTCAAATTCCGGTTGACAAGAAATATGATCAAGTATCAGTTTCTGAAATACTGACAGGTTGTCAGCTTTTTTGCCGCACGGCAAGGACGTTGGGAGGCGCCTTTGGCTTCGACAGACACCGGCCATGCAGGCAGTGGCGACTGGCTGGTCGGCAATCCGACCGGCTGGCAGCTTGCCTCGGCCCTGTGGATCGGTTCGGTGGGCCTGCTCATCCTCGGGCTGCAGCCCGTGTTGCTCGGCGCCCTTTACACTGAGGGTCATGTCAGCGGCGACGAACTGGCGCTGGTCGCCACCGCCGAGATGATCGCCATTGCCATCGGTTCGGCTGTCGTGGCGATGCTGCTTTCGGCGCACCACATGCGCTGGAAAAGTGCCGTCCTTCTGCTGCTGCTGGCGCTGGCCAATGTGTGGACGGCCTATGCCGCGAGCGCCGGCACGCTGATTGCGGCCCGCGCCCTGGCCGGGCTCGCCGAGGGCGGTCTGGTCGCCATCGCCACCGAACTGATCGCCCGCTCGCGGCGCGCCGAGCGCATCGGCGGCTATTTCGTCACCATGCAGACGCTGGCGCAATGCGCGCTCGCCCTGTTGCTGGCGCTCTATGTAATCCCGGCCGCAGGGTCGGCAGGGGGCTTCATCGTTCTTGCCGTCGTCTGCATCGCGTCTCTGGCGGTCGCCTTCACTGTTCCCGGTGACTATGCCGACCTGCCCAAGGAGGAGAATTTGGCCAATGTGCTGACGGTTCCTTCACTCACCGCGCTGCTGTCGGTCTTCTGCTATTTCATGTTCTTCGGCGCGGTCTGGGCCTTTCTGGAACCGCTTGGCGCACAGTATGGCATCGATGCCCGCACCGTCGGCCTGATCGTCTCGGCCAGCCTCGCCGTACAGGTCCTGGGGGCGATGACGGCGACGGCGTTCGAAGCACGCATCGACTATCGCCTTGCCATCGCGGCGATCGGCGTCGTCGCGCTTGTCAGCTCCCTGGTTCTTGCCAGTAGCCCTGGCCTGACGACGTTCTGGGTCGCTGCCTTGGCTATGGGCTTTATCCTGCTGTTCATCGTGCCCTACCAGATACGTCTGGCGATCACCGCCGACGAGACGCGGACCGCTGTGCTGCTGGTGCCGGCGGCCCAGCTTTTCGGCCTGGCGATCGGACCGATCGCGGCGTCGCTGCTCATCGATGGCAAGGATTTCCGGCCGGTGCCGGAATTCGCCGCCGCCAGCGCGGTGGCCAGCGTGGCGCTGCTCGGTCTGTTCGTCCTTGTGTCACGTCGCCGTCGTGCGGTTGCCTGAGCGGGGAGGTGGGATGTCAAACATTTGGAGCAACTGGTCGGGCTTTGTAAGTGCCGAGCCCAAGCTGATCGCCAGCCCCGGCGATGCCGGTGAGCTCGGTGATCTCGTCCGGACCGCGCCTGGCCCGGTGCGCGTCGCCGGCGCCGGTCATTCCTTCACGCCGCTGGTGAAATCGCGGGGCACGATCCTGTCCCTGGAGAGGCTGGAAGGGCTGGTCTCGCACGATGCGCAAAAACATCAGGCGCGGGTGCGGGCAGGAACCCGGCTCGGCGCGCTGATGGGCATCCTGCAAGGCATCGGCCAGGGCCTGCCCAACATGGGCGATATCGACCGCCAGGCGATCGGCGGCGCGCTGGGCACCGCCACGCACGGCTCGGGACCGACGCTCGGCGCCTATCACACGCAGCTGGAGACAGTGCGGATCGTCGACGGGCTTGGCAAGGTTCGCGACTTCAAGCGGGCAGGGGATCAGGACATGATCCATGCCATCGGCGTCGCACTCGGCGCTTTCGGCGTGCTCACCGAAGTGACGCTGAACAACATCGCGACCTACCGGCTGCGGCGCCGCAAATGGGTGCTGCCGATCACTGAGATGCTGCGGGAGTTCGAGACGATGATGGCCGCGCATCGCTCGGCCGAATTCTACTACATTCCGTTTTCCGGCTACGCGCAGTTCATCGCCAGCGATCTCAGCGGCGCCGCACCCACCGCACGGCCGCCGGAAGAAGACGAGTCGGGTTTGAGGACACTGCGCAGGCTGCGCACTTCACTTGCCTGGCTGCCATCGCTGCGTGGCCGTCTGATCCTGGGCGCCATCGCCAAATTGCCGGCCGAGGACTACGTGCAGGACTGGCTCAACGTCTATGCCAGCGACCGGCAGACCAAGTTCAACGAGATGGAATATCATTTGCCGTTCGAGGAAGGGCCGAAGGCGCTGGCCGAGATCATCGAGCTGACCGAGAAGCGTTTTCCCGAGGTCTATTTCCCGATGGAGGTGCGCACCGTTGCGCCCGACGAATTCTGGCTGTCGCCATTCTACAGGAGGCCGACCTGCTCGATCGCCATCCACCATGACGCGGCGAACGATCCGCTGCCATTCATGCGGGCGGCCGAACCTATCTTCCGCAGATATGGCGGCAGGCCGCATTGGGGCAAGATGCACAGCCTCAAGGCCGCGGAGCTGAAAAAGCTCTACCCGCGCTGGGACGACGCCATGGCGGTGCGCCGCGACATCGATCCGCAAAACCGCTTTGTCTCACCCTACATGGCCGGCCTGTTCGGCATCGAATGATGAGCACCTATTTTTCCACCCTGTCGGATGCGCTGAAGGAAGCCGGCATCTTCCAGCCCTGCCTGCTGCTCGATCGCGACCGGCTGGACAGCAACATTGCCCTGGTGAAAGACAGGCTCGACCCCGGCCTTGCTGTGCGGTTGGTCGACAAATCGCTCGCCTGCCTGCCGCTGCTTGCGCATATCGGCAAGGCGCTCGGCACCAATCATGTCATGACCTTCCATCCGCCGATCAGCGAGGCGGTGCTGAAGGCGTTTCCGGATGCCGATCTGCTGTATGGCAAGCCGATGCCTGTCGATGCGGCAAGGGCTGTGCTTTCGAGGGGCGCGGTCGACTGGTCGCGTGTCTGCTGGCTGATCGACAGCGAGGAGAGACTGGCGGAATATGGCGCCCTCGCTGGCGAACTCGGCATCGGCCTGCGCATCGCTTTCGAGATCGATGTCGGGCTGCATCGCGGCGGGTTCGCCAATCCTGAGGCCTTGTCGAAGGCGTTGAGCGCGTTGCCGGCCCGGCTGCATTGCGAAGGCGTCATGGCCTACGAGGCGCATGCGCCGCTCATTCCCGGCCTTTTCGGCGGACCGGCAAAGGCATTGGCCAAGGCGTCGGCGCAGGCCTCGGCGTTCGTCGCCTGTCTCGGCGCCGACCAGCGCCGTATCCTGAACATCGGCGGCAGCAAGACCGCGCTGCTTCATCATGGCGGCATGGCCAACGAGGTCTCGATGGGCTCCGCCTTCGTGCTGCCCAGCGACTTCGATACGCCAGGACTCGACGGCTTCCAGCCGGCGGCCTTCATCGCCACGCCGATCCTGAAAATGGTCGAGCCGATGCTGCCTGGCCCGCCGGCCGTCACCCGCCTGCTGCAGGCGCTCGGCCGCTTCCCGCGCAAGGGCTGCTATCTCTATGGCGGCAAGTGGATGGCCGAGCCCGTCTTCCCCGAAGGCATGAAGGCGAACGGGCTGCTCGGCCTGTCCTCCAACCAGCAATTCATGGGCTTGCCCGCCGACGCGACCGCAAAACCCGGCGACTACGCGTTTCTAAGGCCGACGCAGAGCGAAGCCGTGCTGCAGCAGTTCGGGTCGATCGCTGTGTTTTCCGGCGGCGGGATAGTCGATCGCTGGCCGGCGCTGCCGATGGCCTGACCGACTACGCCTTCACCGGTATCCAGATCTCCAGCCCGCCATTGCCGCTGCGTGGGTCGAACTCAGGGCCGTAGCGTTCGAATTCCGGCGCATCCGATATCTCGTGGCCGGAAGCCGGCAGCCATTTGTTCCAGATCGTATTGACCGTGCGGCGGATGGTCGAGATGTGTTCGCGGTGGGCAAAGACCGCATATTTCTGCGCCGGCACCCGCACCCGGCTGAATTCCCTCGGCAGGTCGGAAAAATCAGACACTTCGACGCCGGCGATGTAGTCGAAATTGCCGGCATCGTCGCCGTTGACGCAGACGCCATAGGCGACATCGCCGGTCTCGCCCGGAATGTTGCCGATATAGGGGCCGAAGCGCTGCCATTGCATCGGAATGGCGGCGCTGGTTTCGCAGCTGTAGCGTTCGCCGAGGCCGGCGATCAGGAACGGCCGGCTGGTCTCGAAACGCGGTGGTTCGAGATTGGTGAGGAAGGACTGGTCCATCAGGATCGGCTCCACGAGGTCGAGCTTGTCGAGTGTGCCTTGCGCGCGCACCAGTTCCGGCGTGGTGCCGAACTGATCGCGGAAGGCACGGGTGAACGCCTCATGCGAGTTGTAGCCGGCGTCGAGCGCGACGGAGAGAATGTCGGGCGCCCCGCCGGCCAGCTTGCGCGCCGCCTCGGTGAGCCGGCGTGAGCGCATGTAGCCCATCACCGAGCGGCCCGTGGCAGCGCCGAAAGCCCGCGTCACATGAAAACGCGACACGCCGCTGCTTTGCGCGATATCGTCAAGCGAGATCGCCTCCGGCAGATGACTTTCGACGAACCACAGCGCTTTCTCGGTCGGGTTCATTTTGCTCCTCGCATTGGCCAGATCATCCTGCCGTTTCCTGGCGCGGCCAGTTTGATCGAAATTGCGCATCCCGCGCAATCGAACCGATCCCGTCACAGTCGCACACCGATATGGCACAGCGGTCGAGCGCCCCTTGCCGCCGACGAGCCAAATTCGGCAGGCTTCGCTTGACAGCGCCAGGCGGCATCCTCTAAATGCGTAATGTTATTACATATCGAGAGCGTGAAATGCATGTTTCCCCTAGCCGGCCCACCACTCCGTCCGAGAAATCCATTGCGAAGCGATTGGAGGAAATCTACGCTGAAGCGGTGATGGTCCCCGAGTCGAAAGGCGAGGGGTGAAAAGGGAACACGGTGAGATCCCCAGGGGTCCAGGCCGTGGCTGCCCCCGCAACTGTAAGCGGCGAGCAAAATCCGTGAATGCCACTGGCCGGCAAGGCTGGGAAGGCAGGATGGCGCAACGACCCGCGAGCCAGGAGACCTGCCATCACTGAGTTGACCGGACGGGGTGTGCCGGGAGGAAACGCGAATCCCGGTCTTGTCGGCCGCTTCGCCAGCTTCCTTCCGTCGCCAGTTTTGGAAAGTGACGGAAAGTTGGACGGCTCTATCGATCATCGCATCATCGTGTGCACGCTTTGCCATCCCGGCAATCTGGCGGGCAGCCGATGACCGTAGCGCTTCTCGAAGCACATGACCTCTGCGCCATGGCCAATGGGCGGGATCTGGTCCAGGCGGTCAGCTTCTCGGTGGCCGCTGGCGATCGCCTAGCCATCATCGGTCCCAACGGCGCGGGCAAGACGACGCTGCTGCGCATGCTGTCGGGCATGCTGCGGCCGAGCTCCGGCGAGGTGAACCTCGGCGGGCGCCGGCTGGACGGGATTTCCGCCGCCGAGCGGGCGCTGCATATCGCCGTTGTCGGCCAGACCGACCAGCCCGATCCGCGGCTGGCGGTGATCGACTATGTCGAGCTGGGCCGGGTCCCGCACGCTCGGCTACGGCGCAGGAGCGAGGAGCGTGACATTGTCGTCGATGCGCTGCGCCGGACCGGCCTGCTGCCGCTGCTTGGCCGCACCATCGGCTCCCTGTCGGGCGGCGAGCGCCAGCGCGCCCAACTGGCGCGCGCCATCGCCCAGCAGCCAAAGATCCTGTTCCTCGACGAGCCGACCAACCATCTCGACCCGCGCGCCCGCGGCGAACTGCTTGAACTCGTGGCCGGCTTCGAGATGATGGTGATCGCGGTGCTGCACGATCTGGCGCTGGTCGCGCCGTTCGCCACCAGGGTGGCGGTGATGAACCATGCCCGTCTGCAAGCGCTCGCCGCACCGCGCGAAGCGCTGACCCAAAAGCTGATCCGCGAGATTTTCGGCATCGATGTGCTGCGTCTGCGCCATCCGACCGAAGACCGCGAACTGACGGTGTTCGAGATGCCGAACCGTGCCGCGCCGCCATTCTGATTGAAGCCGTCCCATATCGATCAATCCCGTCCACAGGAGCAAAACCCTTGAAACGCCTCGCTTTTTCGCTTGCCTTCTCGCTGCTGGCCTCGACAGCCCTGGCCTTCCCGGTGACCGTCGACAGCTGCGGCAAGCCGCTGACCTTCGATGCGCCGCCGAAGCGCGCCGTCATCCAGGATCTCAACATGGCCGAGATGGCTTTCGCGCTGAAACTGCAGCCGTCGATCGTCGGCCTGACCGGCATCACTGGATGGTACAAGGTGGGTCCCGAATTCAAGGCGGAGCAGGGTTCGATCCCGGAACTGGCGCCGAAATATCCGACGCTCGAAAACCTCGTCGCGGTCGAGCCCGATTTTTTCTTCGCCGGCTGGTATTATGGCATGAAGCCGGGTGGTGAAGTGACGCCCGACACGCTTGCCCTGCATGGCGTCAAGACGCTGGTGCTGACGGAAAGCTGCGTCCATCTCGACAAGAGCCGCCCCGCCGCTTCGATGGACCTGCTCTACGGCGACGTCGAAAAGCTGGGCAAGATTTTCGGCAAGGAAGCCGAGGCCGAGAAGCTTGTCTCCGGCTGGAAGACGCAGCTCGCCGACATCACCGCCAAGGTCGGCAACGCCAAGGGAACGCGGGTGTTCCTCTATGATTCCGGCGAGGACAAGCCGTTCACCGCAGGCAAGTTCGCTATTCCGAGCGCCATGATCACTGCCGCCGGCGGCGACAACATCATGGCCGACATGGACACCAGCTGGGGCAACACGGACTGGGAAACGGTGGCGTCGCGCAATCCGCAATTCCTCATCCTGCTCGATTACCAGGACGGCGGCGGCTACAAGAAGCTGCTCGGTTTCCTGAAGGCGCATCCGGCGATGAAGGAGACAGACGCGGTCAAGAACGAGCGCTTCGTTGCCCTGCGCTACGCCGAGCTGACGCCTGGACCCGCCAACATCGAAGCGATCGACAAGATCGCGAAAGCCATGCATCCGGAAGCGTTTTGAGCTTGCGTCATCCAGCATTTGCATTGTCCATGGTGCTGGGAGCGGCGGCGATCGCCGCTCTCGCTCTGCTGTCGATTGCCTATGGCTCGACGCTGATCCCGCTGACCGACGTTGTTGCAGCACTTGGCCGCGCAATCGGCTTAAGCGGGCACGACGTGTCCGGACCGGTCGGCAAGATCGTCGTCGACCTGCGGCTGCCGCGCACGATCCTGGCCATCTGCGTCGGCGTCGGTCTCGGCGTCGTCGGTGCGCTGCTGCAGACGGTGACCCGCAACGACCTTGCCGACCCGTTCCTGTTCGGCCTGTCGTCGGGCGCCGCCGCGGGTGCGGTTTCCGTTATCACCGTCTTCGGCGACAGTTTCGGCATCTGGACATTGCCGGTCGCGGCCTTCACCGGCGGCATATTGGCTGCCGGCGTCGTCCTGCTGCTGGTGGCGCGGGTGAGGGGGCAAGGCCCGGAGCGGCTGATCCTTGCCGGCCTTGCCGTGTCCTTCATGTTCACCGCCTTGACCAACTATCTTGTCTTTGCCGGCGATCAGCGCGCCGCCCACTCCGTGCTGTTCTGGACCATGGGCGGCCTTGGCCTGGCGCGCTGGGACAACATCTGGCTCGGCGCACTGGGTGCGGGGACCATTCTGGCTTACGCGCTGTGGAACCACCGCCGGCTCGATGCTTTCCTGGCCGGTGAAAATGCCGCCGAAAGCCTTGGCGTGCCGGTGGCGCGCATGCGCCGGATGACCTTTCTCGTCGCCGCCTTCTCGACGGCTATCCTTGTCTCGGTCGCTGGCGTCATCGGCTTCGTCGGGCTGATGATTCCGCATCTGTCACGGCCGCTGGCGGGCCCCTTGCACCTGCGCCTGGTTGCCAGCTGTGCCGTGTTTGGCGCGGTGCTTTTGCTGGCCAGCGACCTTCTGGCCCGAACGCTGCTGCCGCCGCAGGAACTGCCGATCGGCATCATCACCAGCTCGGTCGGCGCGTTCTTCGTCGTCACCATGCTGATCCGCAACCGGCTTTGAGTACGGTCAGGGCCGCGATTACTCTCCCGAAATGCCCAGTTGCACCCGTTGCTTTGGGCGCTTCGACTGGAACAGGGCAAGCAAAAAAACGCCGGCCTGAACGACGACGATCGTCGGGCCGGTGGCTGCGTCGATGTGATAGCTGAGGATCGTTCCCACGACGCTCGACCCGATGGCGGCCGCGGCAGCAATGGCGAGCATGCGCTCAAAGCTCTTCGTCAAAAGAAAGCCGATCGCTCCCGGCGCGATCAGCATGGCGATGACAAGGATGATCCCGACAGCCTTCAGCGAGGCCACGATGGTCAACGCGAGCAGCGTCAGCAGCCCGAAATGCAGCAGGTTGACGGGCAGGCCGATCGCGCGCGCATGGGCCGGATCGAAACAATAAAGCAGCAGATCCTTGCGTTTTGCCAGAACGATCAGGATCGCCGGCACGACGATGACCGCCGCCTCGATCACGTCGCGCCACTGGACGCCGAGCATGTTGCCGAACAGGATATGATTGAGATGCTGGTCGGTCTCGACCTTGACGAACAGCACCAGGCCAAACGCGAACATGCCTGAGAAGACGATGCCCATGACTGCGTCCTCCTTGATCCGGCTGTGCTGCTTGAGGTAGCCCGTCGCCAGCGCGCAGCCAAGTCCTGCCACGAAGGCGCCGAAGGCAAGCGGGATCCCGGCGATATAGGCGAGCACGATACCCGGAAGCACGGCATGCGAAACGGCGTCGCCCATCAGCGACCAGCCCTTCAGGACGAGATAGCAGGACAACACCGCGCAAATGGCGCCGACCAGAACGGCGACGGCGAGACCGCGACGCATGAATTCGTGGCTGAGCGGTTCGGCGATCCAGGACCAGATCGTCATCATGACGCGACCTGCGATGCGGCACGTGCCGCCCGGCGTGCGGCGAGCCGCCCATGTTTGGGTGCGAAGACGCAGGCAATCAGAAAGACCACGGTCTGCAGCACCACGATCAGTCCGCCAGTCGCGCCATCGAGAAAGAAGCTGAGATAGGCGCCAACCGCGCTCGTCGCCGCGCCGATCGCCATCGCGAGCAGGATCATGACACCGAACCGATCGGTAAGCAGGTAGGCGGTGGCGCCAGGCGTTACCACCATCGCGATCACGAGGATCGCGCCGACGGTCTGGAGCGCGGCGACGATGCAGGCGCTGAGCAGCACGAAGAACAGGACCCGCAACCGCCACGGATTCAGGCCGACGCCGCGCGCATGGTTCTCATCGAAGAACACCAGCATCATATCCTTCCATCGAAGCCCCAATACAGCCAGCGAAACCGCTGCGATGAGGATGACCTGGGTTACATCCTCGTCGGAGATTGCGAGGATGTTGCCGAGTACGATGGACTGGATGTTTACGGAGGTCGGACTGATCGACGCAATCAGCAGCCCGCCAGCGAACAGCGTTGTAAAGACAAGGCCGATCACGGCGTCCTCGCGAAGTTGCGTCACGCGCCGCACCAAGGTGATGCCGAGCGCGGCGATGAGGCCGGAGGCGAATGCGCCGGCGGCATAGGGAAGGGCCAGCATGTAGGCGGCCGCAACGCCGGGCACCACCGAGTGGGCAAGCGCGTCGCCCATCAGGGCCCAGCCCTTTAGTATGAGATAACAGGACAGGAACGCGCAGACCATGCCGACCAGGGCGCTGACCCAGATGGCCTTGGCCATGTAGTTGTAGGTGAAGGGTTCCAGCAGGATGTCGATCACGGGGCTGGCGATCCGCTGTCGGGCTTCATCATCTTCTCTTGATCCCGCTCGCCGTAAAGCACCAGAGGACGCTCGTCATCGGTCAGCACGGTCAGGTGGCGAGCGTCGGGGTCGTCATGAAGATCGGCGCCGCCGAGGCGCAGATGCCTCAGCACGCCGCCAAAAGCTTTCGCAAGATTGGCTTGCGTAAACGTTGTCTCTGTCGGTCCGAAGGCCAGCACCGTCTTGTTGAAGATGACGACATGGTCGCAGAAATTGACGATGCTGCCGAGATTGTGCGTCGACACCAACATCAGCTTGCCGTCGTCGCGCATCGACCGAAGGAGATCGATGATCGCTGCTTCGGTCTGTACGTCGACGCCGGTGAACGGCTCGTCGAGCAGGATGATTTCGCCCCCCTGCGCCAGAGCGCGCGCCAGGAACACACGCTTCTTCTGGCCGCCGCTCAGTTCGCCGATCTGGCGCTTGCGAAAATCGGTCATGCCGACCCGTTCCAGTGCCGCGTCGACCGCCATGCGATCGGCTCTGCCTGGGATACGCAGAAAATTCATGTGGCCGTAGCGGCCCATCATGACGACATCTTCCACCAGCACCGGAAAGTTCCAGTCGACATCCTCGCTCTGCGGCACATACGCGACTAGGCCGCGCTTCAGCGCTGCGTGGACGGGCAATCCGGCGATAAGCACTGTTCCTGTCGACGGCGTCAGGAAGCCCATCAGCGCCTTGAACAGCGTCGATTTGCCGGAGCCGTTGACGCCGACCAGCGCGCAGATGGTGGAGGCGCCGAGCCTGAAAGAGGCGGAGTGTACGGCCGTGACCCCGCTTGAATAGCTGACGGTGACGTCGTCCACGTCGATGGAGGCAACGACCCGGCCGCTACCGGTCGATGTTCGATCACGGCTGCTGTCCGGAGCGAGCGCGGCGCGAACCCCGGTCACCCGCCGAACCCCTGGACGATCGTCTCGACGGTGGTTTCGAGAAGCTTCAGATAGGTCGGAACCGGGCCGTCTTCCTCGCTCAGCGAATCGACGTAGAGAACGCCTCCATAGGTGGCTCCGGTTTCGCGCGCGACTTGCTTGGCCGCCTTGTCGGAAATGGTGCTTTCGCTGAACACCACCGGAATCTTGTTCTCGCGCACCAGGTCGATCAGCTTGCGCGCCTGTTGCGGGGTGCCTTGCTGGTCGGCGTTGATCGGCCACAGATAGGCTTCGCGCAGGTCGAAGTCGCGTGCCAGGTAGCTGAAAGCGCCTTCGCTTGTAACCAGCCAGCGTTGGTCCGTTGGGATCGCCGACAGGCGCTTGCGCATGGGCTCGTCGATTGCCTTGATCTTTTCCGAATAGGCGGCGGCATTGGCGGCATAGACCGGGGCGTTTGCCGGATCCGCCTTGGACAGCGCCTTGCGGATGTTCTCGACATAGATGAGGGCGTTCTTCGGCGACATCCACGCATGCGGATTGGGCTTGCCTTCGTAAGGTCCCTCCTTGATCCCCATCGGCTCTATGCCCTCCGTGACGACGGCACTCGGCACGTTCTTCACGTTGTCGAAGAATTTCTCGAACCAGCGTTCGAGGTTCATGCCGTTCCAGAGCACGAGGTCGGCCGATTGCGCCCTCACCACGTCGAGCGGCGTCGGCTGATAATCGTGGATTTCAGCGCCGGGCTTGGTCACCGACTCTACGATTGCCGCGGTCCCGGCCACGTTTTGCGCGATATCCTGGATGATCGTGAACGTCGTCACGACGCGCAGAACCTTCCCTGCCGAAGGCTGAGTCTCCTGTGCCATGACCGGAACGAGGCTCGCCATCGTCGCAAAACCGATGGCCACAAGGCCGCCAAGCGCCCGCAGCATCGTCCTGCGGGTTGGGGAAGCAGAAACAGTCATCGGATGCCTTTCGACTGGAGTTGATCGTCGCCCATGCGCTGCTCACGTCATGCTAATGCAAGTGATTTGCATCTGATATTGCAGTTGCAACTGATTTGCAAGTAGCTAATTGCAGTCGCGTGGCAACGCGGCTAAGTATGACGGATGAAAGCGGACAACGACCTTTTCGAGCGATTCCGGAGCAATTTGAAAGCCGCCGGTGTCCGGATGACTGAACAACGCAAGGTGATCTTGCGGCTGCTGGCGGATGCGCATGACCATCCGGACGCGAACGAATTGTATTCTCGTGCCCACCAGATCGACGGCAGCATTTCCTTGTCGACCGTCTACCGGACGTTGCGGCTCCTGGAGGAGAAAGGCGCCATCCAGCGTCATGCCTTCGACGAGGGCCGCGCCCGGTTCGAAAACGCGGACCGTGAACATCACGACCATCTCATCGACCTCGACACCGGTCAGGTGATCGAGTTCCGTTCCGACAAAATCGAGAAACTGCAGGCCGAGATAGCGTCGGAGCTTGGCTTCGAGATCGTCCGCCACAAGCTGGAACTGTATGTCAGGAAACGCGCTAAATAGCGTGGTTTCTGGTCGTCACCATGCTCATCCGCAACCGCTTTGGGCGCGGCAACAGATCGCCGGATCACACGGTCCAGAAATAGCGCACGATGTGGAAGAACACCGGGGCGGCGAAGACCAGGCTGTCGGTGCGGTCCATCATGCCGCCATGGCCTTCGATGAGATGGCCCCAGTCCTTGACGCCCTGATCGCGCTTGATGGCCGAGGCGACCAGCCCGCNCATGGCCTTCGATGAGATGGCCCCAGTCCTTGACGCCCTGATCGCGCTTGATGGCCGAGGCGACCAGCCCGCCGAGAAATCCCATCGAGCAGGCGACGAAGGCCACGGCTGCTGCCTGCAGCGGCGAGAAGGGTGTCACGAACGATAGCAGCGCGCCGAGCAGGCTCGCCGACACCAGTCCGCCGATCAGGCCTTCCCAGGTTTTCGACGGCGAGACGTTCGGCGAGAAACGGTGTTTTCCAAACAGCTTGCCGAAGATGTATTGCAGCACGTCGCTGCCTTGCACGACGATGATGAGAAAGGCGATCAGCAGCAGGGTGCGGCCTTCGAAGCCCGGCACGTCGAGTGTCAGCAGGGCAGGGACGTGGCTGACGCAATAGACCGAGATCATCACCGCCCATTGTTGCGCGGCGATCCGCTCGAGGAAGCGTTCCGTGTCGCCATGCAGCGCCGTGATGGCCGGCATCAGCAGGAAGCAATAGACCGGAATGAAGATGACGAAGAGCCCGTACCAGGCGGTCCACACCAGCCAGTACTGAAACGGGATGATGATGCCGAACATGCCGAGCAGCACCCAATGGTCGCTGCGGCGCGTATGCGTCAGCGTCACGAATTCGCGCAGCGCGGCGAAGGAGATCAGCGCGAACAGGATGGTCATCCCGTAACGGCCGAAGAAAAATGCGACCGTCATCAGCGCCACCATCACCCACCAGGCGTTGATGCGCTGGGTCAGATTGACCAGCGTCGAGCTAAGCGGCTTTGGCGCCCGCGCGCAAAGTATGGCGGCAACGATGCTGGCGGTGGTCAAAACCGCCAGCAGGCCAATGATCAGGATGGAGATCTCGTGGCGCATCAATCGTCTCGCTCGGGACGCGGGTTGAGCGCCAGAAGCGTGGCGTGGGCGCGTTCGAGGAAGGCGCGGCGTTCTTCGCCCGGACCGATCGCCACCGGCGGGCCGAAGACGACGCGGCACAGCAGCGGCACCGGCAGGAATTGGCCTTTGGGCAGCACGCGCGACATGTTCTCGATCCAGCACGGGATCAGCTCGACCTCAGGGCGCGCCGTCGACAGATTGTAGAGCCCGGAGCGGAATGCCAGCAGCGGCTCTTCGGTCATGTTGCGTGTGCCTTCGGGAAACAGGATCAGCGAGTGCCCCTGGTCGAGAACCGACAGCATGATCTCGATCGGATTTTCCTCAGGTCTCGTCCACTGCCGGTTGATCAGCACCGACGACAGCATGTCCTGCGCGATGAAGCGGCGCAGCCGCGACTTCCCCCAATATTCGCCTGCGGCAACAGCATGGGTGATCGCGCGCTCCCTTTCGCTGAGGCAGGCCGACAAAAGGATGAAGTCGCCATGGCTGGTGTGGTTGGCGAAATAGATGCGCTGGCGGTCGGAGGGCAGGCTGCCGTTCCAGATCGGCCGCACCCCGGTTACCATCCGGGCCAGCGCCGACAGGCCGACGGAGGTTACCGTCTGCAGCAAGGTGAAGGTCTTGAGCGAAAGCCTGTTCATCGCGGCGCCCAAAACCCTGCCGCCAGAAGTGCTGCGGCAAACAGAGCCAGGGCGGCACGCTGCTTGAGCAGCAGACGACGCGTGCCGGCCATGCGGTCATCAAGCGAACGTGTCGCGGACGGGGCCGTTTTCAGGCGCATGCGCGCCAGCATGTCGTCCACTGCGGCACCGCCGGAAGCTTCGTCATCATGGCTGGCCATGATCCGGAACAGCAGCGCGTCAAACGCCAGCAGTGTCGACAGCATCAGCACCGCCACCGCGCTCGCGGCGGTGATCGACAAAGCAACGGCCGCGGGCAAGTTTTCGAAAGCGCCGCGCGTCGAGGCAGCCAGCGGCGCAAGGATATTCGCGGCCACCACGATTGCGGCCGGCCACCCTGCCTGCCGCATCAGCATGCCGGCGAAGCGGTCGGTGCGGTCCTGATAGGCATTGCCGGTCATGACGCTACCGGATCCGTGGCTTCTGCAAGATGAACCGGCCGGCCGAGGGCCGCGAGCATCTCGCGGGCGAGCGTCGACGTTTTGGCCCTGCCGGTCACCACCAGCCATTCGGCGACGACGCCGGCGCTGCGCTGGAAGCCGAGCGCGCAGCACACCAGCACGGTGCCATCCCGACGCGCGCTTTCCAGCGCGCCGGCTGCCTGTTGCTGTACCGACACGGGCGGCGGCAACAGGTCGATCATCGGAAAGCTGATCCAGCGGCAATCGGGTGCCGCCGGTCTTTCAAGTTCGGCGGCAAGGTCGATGACCGTGCCGAAGCCGTTGGCCTCGCGTGTAGTGGGAAAGCGCCCGAGAAAGACGCCATCGGCAATCGCCACCTGGGGAGCGAGATTGCGCGTCCAGGCCCATATGTTTGCCCTGGCGCCGAGGCGGTAAGGCAAGAGCAGGACACGGCTTGCGAGCGTGATGCTGCCATCGACGGATTTCTGGAACACTTTTTCGCCTGCCCCTGCATAGGCGAGGGCGACGATGGCCAGCGCCAGCGCCGGCCAAAGCAGGAACAGCGCGACAGCGCAAACGAATGCACCGAGCGCGACGCCCGCCAGCGCGAGCACGGCGCCCAGCGCATAGAACCGCGCCAGCCGCCGCGCTTGCACATCGCTGGTTAGCCGGAAGCCTGAAAACGGCAACGCGCCGCTGCGCGGAAACAGCCACAGCGCAAAGAACCCGAGCAGCGCGCCGGTCGGGATGTCGATGAAATGATGCTGCCAGGTCGTCAGCACCGAGGCGCCGATCAGGAAGCACCAGCCGTGCCAGAGCGCCAGGAGAAGGCCACCGAGCCGGTGGCGCCAATGATCCCAGATGATCACCAGAAGGGCGATGTGCAGCGAGGGCGCCTGGTTGAACGGCTTGTCGAAACCGCCGAGCACGGCAAACAGGAAGCCGGGCAGGCCGGTCGTCGCCGGCCGCACGAATGTCGCGGTCAGCGGGAACAGGATGAAGCAGGCAACGGCGACGATCTGCGCGGTGAGATAACGCCCGGCCAGGCGGTCCACCCCTTGCCTGTCGTTGTTGAGCAGCAGCGACAGGCCGTAGAACAGGTTGATCGACCAATAGGGCACGATGGTCCAGGCGACGAACGGGATGCCGTGCTCCCACGAGAACACGATGCTGCCGACCTCGTCGCGCCGCGAGGCCAGCCAGTTGGCGAAGCCGTAGCTGAGATAGAAGAACGGCGCCAGGAAGGCCAGCCAGAGCGCCGCCCTGACGACCACCCGTCCATAAGGCTCGGCGCGCGCGGTGGGTGCAGGCGATGAGACCATGCTGTTCAGCGGCGCCGCGCGACCGAGACGGTGAAGATGCCCCATTGGTCGATGCGCTGGTCGAGCTTTTCGAAACCGGCGGCTTCGACGAGCTGGTCCATCTCGCCTTGCGTACGACGCCGCATGACCCATGCCTCGCCGCCGCGATGCGAGGTCAGGCTGCGTGCGATCATCTCGAGCTGCGGGTGCCAGGGCTGGTTGGTGTAGAGCAAAAGGCTTCCCGGCTGCATGGCGCGGGCGAGCCCACCGAGCGAGCGGGCGATCATCGCATTGTCGGAGAACAGCTCGTAAAGGCCGGAAACGATGGCGAGGTCGGGCGCTGGATCGGCGCCGGCGAGCATGTCGGCATCGAAGGCGTCGGCGCGCTGGAACGAGAAATCAGCCGGGAATTGCCGCTCAGCGATCAGCTTGCGGCCAAGCTGGACGTTGAGGTCGGAATAATCCTGCAGGCGAACGCTCGCTGGCTGGTCGGGGCTCTTCGCGATGGCATCGAGAACATAGCGGCCATGGCCGGCGGCGATGTCGAGAATGTGCGCCGGCCGGCCAGCGGCCTTGAGCGTCGCCACGCAAGAGCCGATGAGCTCTTCGAGATGCAGCTTGCGCTGGCGGATGCCGCGCCAGCCAATGGCCTCCAGGAAGACACGGTCGACGACGCGGCCAAGAGGTGTGAGACCCCGCGCGTCGTTCTCGTAGACGTAATCCAATGTCGAGCCGGAATCGAAGCCGGTGGCGATGCCGGTCTTCATGCCCTGCGAGACCCAGGCACCCATGCGGATGGAGGCGCGGCTGAATGCCCAATAGAGGCCCTTGGGCGACATCAGAGCGAGCGGCGAGGCAAGCCGGTCGGCCTCGTCGCGGGTGTAGCCGGCGATGTCCGCCTGCTTCAGGTCGACCGGCGCGTCCGGTGCCGCGAATTGCCTGGCGAGGAACGGCCGGATCAGCTCGAGGGCCTGCGCCCGGTCGCGTTCGCCCAGCGTGTCGTGAAAGAAGCCCGGCAGCACATGGCGTTCCTTGGTGCGGCTGCCGAGATTGACGAAGAACTCGTGCTGCGGGCCGTGGCGCACCACCCAGTCGCTGCCCGAAAGCAGAAGCTGGGTCGGCACGCTGATGGCGCGGGCGTCAGCGACGATGCGTGCGGCATGCTGGTAGAGTTCGACCAGGATGTTGGAAGCGATCGGCCGCGTGATCAGCGGATCGCTCTCGAAGGAGGCGATGCGCACGGGATCATGGGTCAGGAATTTCGCCTTGACGTAGGAATTGACGAAAAAGCGGCCCTTGATCTTCTGCCAGAGTGCGATGCCTTCCTTGGCGAAGGGCACGTAGAGTTTCACCGAGAAGGCCGGTGAGGCCAGTACCATGGCGCGCAACTTCGGCGCATAGTCATGCACCCAGGCGGCGGCAAGCACAGCGCCGAAGGATTGCGCGATCAGCGCGATATCCCCAGTGGCGAAGCCATCCCTGGCGGCAATCTCGCGCATGAAGCAGTCGATGTCGCGCACCAGGGCCGAGAAGGAAGGGGCATAGCCGCGCTCGCCGGACGAACGGCCATTGCCGCGGGCATCCCAGGCATAGAAGGCGTGGTCCGGCATCCGCAATTCGTCGACGAGATGGGCCATGCGGCCGCCATGCTCGTGGCCGCGATGGAACAGCACCACCGCGCCTTTGGCATCGGCCGAAGCCGCAGGCCAGAATCGGTAGAAGATCTCCGCCCCGTCATGGCTGCGGAAGACCCGCTCCTGCGCTTGCCGCGCAAAGCTTTGCGTGGCCGCGGCGGCGATCGGTTCGTGCATCATGGTCTTTCCCTCTGGCGGCATGGCGAGCCTCGATGCTCAGCTGGCGCTGCCAATAAGGCCGGCGCGTATCCGGTTTATGGCGGTCAGCAGCGAAAGCGTTGCCATGGCCGGAAACACAAACGGTGCTATCGATGCCGGCCAGAGCCCGGCGGCGCACAGCACGGCGACCACACCGAGCGCCAGCGCTCTGTCGCTCTTGCCGAATGGCCCGGCATAGTTGCGTCCGATCTTGGCGGCGATGCCGAGCACGCCGGCGAATTCGGTCAGCACGGCCGATATCGCGAAGGCGACGACGCCCCATGCGCCAAATTCCGGAAAGACGGCAAAAGGAAGAATCAGTGCGAGGTCCGAAACGACGTCGCACAACTCGTTCAGATACATGCCGAGCGTCGACGCCTGCCCATGTTCCCGTGCCAGCATGCCATCCACGGCATTCAGCGCCATGCGTACGAACATCACCACGGGGATAAGCAACAGCAGCCAGCGCCATTCGTGCAGGATCGCGATGGCCGCGCCGGCGGTTATCGACATCACGGCCGCCAGGATGGTTATGCTGTTTGCGGTGACCCCGATTGCCGCCAGCCGATTGACCAGCGGCCGCAGCCGTCCCTGGAAGGCCGGCTTGAGAGCGTAGAGCGTCGGCATTTTCGTGATCCCCCGATCCTGACCAACGGCTGTACATCAATATGTCAGACCCGACCAGCATGACGTGGCGGAGCGGCGAAGCCGGCTGGCATGGCGACAGGCGCTCACCAATCGGTAACCATGCCTGCATCGCATGACTGTCGTGCATATCTGCCGGCTTCTTATGCAACGCGGCATCTTGAATAGTGAGCACGCTTATTATATATCCCGCTCATGGTTTCCGATGGCATCGACAGATTGGGTTTCTTGATTCACGACGTGCAGCGCCTGATGCGCAAGCGCTTCGAGGCGAGGGCCAGTGGCTTGGGGCTTTCTTCGGCGCAATGGCGGCTTCTGGTCCGCGTTGCCAAGGAAGACGGCGTCGCGCAGGCACGGCTGGCCGAACTTCTCGAAATCGAGCCGATCAGCGTTTCGCGCCTGGTCGACCGCATGGAGGAGGGAGGCTGGATCGAGCGTCGTGCCGACGCCGCCGATCGTCGCGTCCGCATGATCTTCCTGACGCCCAAGGCGAGCGACGCCTACGCCGTGATCAAGAGCATTGCCGGGGAAGTCTATGAGGAATCGCTGGTCGGCGTGAAGCCGGAAGCCCGTCGCGTCCTCGTCGAAGGGCTCGAGGCGATGGTCCGCAACCTGACCGACGACGAGACGCCGTCCATTGAAAAAGTGAAGAATACAGAAGGCGCAGCAGCATGAACGCGGTAGCCAAGATAGACAAGAACACGACCGAACTGGAGATGGAAGCGCCGGCGCAGCCGGCCGCGGCCCCGGTGGCGGTTGCTCCCCCAGTGCAGCCGGCCCCGGCGCCGGTGAAGAAAAAGCGCCGGCTGGGCCGCTTCCTGCTGATGGTCGCGCTGCCCGCGGCACTCGCTGTCGGGGGCGGCTACGTCTGGGTCACCGGCGGCCGCTACCAGGAGACCGAGAACGCCAACCTGCAGCAGGCCAAGGTGTCGATCGCTTCCGACACGGCAGGCCGCATCGTCAAGGTCGACATCTTCGATAACCAGCTGGTCAAACAGGGTGACGAGCTGTTTGCCATCGACCCCGAGCCATACCGGATCGCGCTGGCGCAGGCCACGCGGCGGTGGCGGGCGCGCGTCTCAATGTCGAGCAGCTGCGCGCGGCCTATGGCCAGTCGATGGCTCAGCAGAAGTCCGATGCCAGCCAGGTCGTCTTCGCCCAGTCGCAGTTCGACCGCGCCGCCGATCTTGCCCAGAAGGGCATCAACGCCAAATCGTCGCTGGACGAGGCCAAGAACGATCTCGACAAGGCCAAGCAGCAGCTGGCCGTTGCCGAGCAAGGCATCATCAGCGCCAAGGCAGCCCTTGGCGGCAATCCCGACATCGAGACCGACAAGCACCCGACCGTGATGGCCGCGCTCGCCGCGCGCGACAAGGCGGCCTACGACCTGGCGCAGACCACGGTCAAGGCGCCGGCGGACGGCATCGTCAGCCAGGCCTCGTCGTTCAAGGTCGGCCAGTATGTCGGTTCCGGCACGCCGCTGTTTTCACTGGTCGAGACCGGCGACACCTGGATCGATGCCAATTTCAAGGAAACGCAGCTCACCCACATGAAGCCCGGCCAGAAGGCCGAGATCGTGGTCGACACCTATCCAGGGCGCACCTTCGAGGCGACGGTCAAGGCGATCGGCGCCGGCACGGGAGCCGAGTTCTCGCTGCTGCCAGCCCAGAATGCCACCGGCAACTGGGTCAAGGTCACGCAGCGCATCCCGGTTCGTCTCGAATTGACCGATGCGGACGCCAAGATGGCGTTGCGCACCGGCATGAGCGCCACCGTTACCGTCGACACCGGCGTGGCGCGTGGCCTGCCTTCGATCTTTGGTCACGCCACGGCTGGCGAGGCCGCGCAGTAACGTCAACAGAATGCCGCAGGACCAGCGGCGGAGGTGAATAGCAGGATTGGTCTGATGGGAGGAGCTGGAGGATCAGCGTTTGGGCGTGCCGCGTAGCGGCCTGGCCGAAATCTGAAATCTCCGACGCGGACCCGTCGGTCCTCATGTTTCCGGGCGGCAGGCATCCGCTCATCAGAGACTTTCAGTCGATGTAACCCCCACATCGACAATCGCGTCCCACCGCGACGAGGGTCTCTCAACGGAAGGCGTTGCCGCCCGGAAACCCCTTGTACACGTTTTTGTTACCTGCTGGAAGTTTCATGCCATGAGCACGCCCGAACCCTTCAAAGAAGTGCCGCATCGCGGCCTGATCACGGTCGCGCTCATGCTGGCGACGATCATGCAGGCGCTCGACACGACGATCGCCAACGTCGCGCTGCCGACCATGACCGGCGATCTCGGCGCCTCACCCGACAACATCAACTGGGTGCTGACCTCCTACATCGTTGCCGCCGCCATCATGACGCCGGTCACCGGCTGGCTGGCCGATCGCTTCGGCCGCAAGGAACTGTTCCTTGGGGCGGTTGTCGGTTTCACCGTATTCTCGATGCTGTGCGGTATCGCCTGGAGCCTGGAGAGCATAGTGTTCTTCCGGCTGATGCAAGGCGTGTTCGGCGCCGCCATCGTGCCACTGTCGCAAACCTTCCTGCTCGACATCAACCCCAGGGAACGTCACGGCCAGGCAATGGCCATCTGGGGCGCCGGCATCATGCTGGGGCCGATTCTGGGTCCGACGCTCGGCGGCTGGCTGACCGAAAATTTCAACTGGCGCTGGGTGTTCTTCATCAACCTGCCGGTCGGCATCATCGCCTTCCTCGGCATGGCCGCCTATCTGCCGGCGGTTGCCCGGCGGGTGCGCAGCTTCGATTTCTTCGGCTTCGCCATGTTATCGCTCGGTGTCGGCGCGCTGCAGCTGCTGCTCGACCGCGGCGGCGAGGTCGACTGGTTTTCCTCGGTCGAGATCTGGATCGAGCTTGCTCTTTCGATCACCGGATTCTGGGTGTTCATCATCCACACGCTGACGGCGGAACGTCCTTTCATCGATCCCAAGATCTTCCTCGACCGCAATTTCGTGACCGGGCTGGCATTCATCTTCGTCATGGGCGTGCTGATCCTGGCCTCGATGTCGCTGCTGCCGCCGATGCTGTCGACCATCTTCGGCTATCCGACCGTCACCATCGGTGTCGTGTTGGGGCCGCGCGGTGTCGGCACCATGATTTCGATGCTTGTCGTCGGGCGGCTCATGAGCAGGATCGACGCCAGGATTCTTGTCGTCATCGGCTTTCTGCTCACGGCGCAATCGCTCTACACCATGTCCAGCTTCACGCCACAGATGGACAATTGGCTGATCCTCAGCTCCGGCGTCATCCAGGGCCTGGGGATGGGAATGGTGTTCGTGCCGCTGTCGACCGTCGCCTTCGCCACGCTTGACGTGCGCTTCCGCACCGATGCCACGGCTTTGTTCAGCCTGGTGCGCAATCTTGGCTCATCCATCGGCGTGTCGGTCGTGACGGTTCTGATGGTGCGCAACACGCAGGTCAACCACACCGAGCTTTCGGCCTTCATCAACCCATTCAATCCGAATCTGTGGGCGGTCTCTCCAGCCGCCGCGAGCGGCGATCCCATGGCGCTCTCACAGGTCGATCGCATGGTCAATCTCCAGGCGATGATGATCTCTTACGTCAATGACTTCAAAATGCTCATGGTGATGACGCTGCTTGCCATTCCGTTTGTTTTCCTGCTGCGCAAGCCGAAGCAGGCGCCTGCCGGCGGCGCGCCGGCAGCGCATATGGACTAGCTTTCCATCCTATTTCCCGAGCACCAGGCTCCAGTAACGGAGCTTGCTGTCGCCGCCGTCGCGCACATAGGCAAGGCCGAAGCGGGTGAAGCGCGGGTCGAGCATGTTGCGGCGATGGCCGGGCGAATGCACCCAGATGTCGAACAGCTTCTCAAGATCGAAACGGCCCTCGGCGATGTTCTCCGCCGCGGCACCGGAAATTCGATTGTCCCTGACGCGCGAGGCGAAATCCTTGCCCCAGCCGGTGGTGTGGCTCATGCGGCGGCGCTGCGCCATGTAGCCGGCCTGCTGCAGGGCGGCCTGTTCGAGCTGCCGGTCGGGGACCATCGGCGCCAGCCCGGCCGAGGCGCGGATACTGGCCAGCGTGCCGGTGGCGGAGGAGGAGACCCCGGCGCCTTCGCCGGTTGGCAGTGAAACAGTGCTGCAGGCGGCGAGTCCGGCTAGGGCGGCGAGGCCGGTCAACACCATGCGCCTGTTCAGATTCGGCATCGGGTAGGTTTCGATTTTCGCTATGGTCATGCCCCTGAGATAACGTCGATCATGGCTTTTGCCGGGCAGGGCGGCGAAAATTCTGGTCTAACCGACGGTTCTAGGCGGCGGTATCGAGATTTACGTCCGAAGCCGGCGAGCGGCCGGTCCGGTCGTCTTCGGTCCGTTCCCACCAGGCGCCGAGCGCATCGACCAGCGGGACAAGCCTGCGGCCCGGCGCGGTAAGGTCATAGTCGACCCGCAACGGATAACCCGGACGCGCCGTTCGCCGCACGATGCCGGCTTCCTCCAGCTTGCGCAGTTCCAGCGTCAGGATGCGATGCGACACCGTCGGGTTGTCGCGTCTCAGGTCGCTGAACCGCTTGGTGCCGTCCTTCAGATAATAGAGCAGCAGTGTGGGCCAGCGACCGCTGAGCACGCGCATGGTCTCTTCGATCGGGCAGCGTGAGACGACGTCTTTCATGGGCGGATCCTGGTTACAGAATTGTGCGTAATTTACATGGGACGATCAGCGTTTAGGGTCAAGTTTCGCTGCGCGGCGTGATCCCCTCAATCACGGAAGAAAACAAATGGAACCTATCCTGCTTTATGGCTTCCCGGCGGGAAGCTCGATGGGGCTCGTCGCTGCCTTCGAACGCATCGGGCAACCCTATCGCCTGTGCCGCGTCGACATGCTCACCGAGATGAAAAACGATGCCTATGCCAACATCAACGGCCGTCAGGAAACGCCGGTGCTGATCACCGACGACGGCCGGGTGCTCACCGAGACAATGGCCATCGCCGCATGGCTCGAAGCCCGCGACACGCAGCGCCGCATCAGCTTCGAACCGCGCACGCCGCAAGCCGACCGCATGCACCAGTTGATGGCCTTTGTGAACACCGGCTTCACCGCCGCCTTCAGCCCGCTCTGGGTGGCATTGGAAATGGCGGCGGATGAACCCGCGCTGAAGGCGACCTTGCGGGAGTTCGGCCGCAAGGCCGTTGCGGAACGTCATGATCGGCTCGAGGCGATGATCGCCGATACGGATTTCCTGGTCGGCGACCGGCTGACGCTGGCCGATACCACGCTGATCGGCGTGGCGCGCTGGGCGGAGTTTCACCAGGCGATCGACGGCGCTGCCTATCCCAAGCTGGCCGGATTGCGCCTTCGCATCGAAGCCGATCCGGCCGTGCGTTATGCGCTGGCTGTCGAGGATGGCGAACAACCCGCCGGTTCTGGCGCCTGCCTTGGCCACGTCCCGCTGACTGAGGTGATCGATCGCTTCGCTGCACCGGCGCAATCGTAGCGATACTCCATCTTCAACCAGGATGTGACTTTGTGAGAGGCACTGATCTGCCGGAGTGCGGTCGCCGCACTCCGGCATTGTTAAACGCGACCGCCATTTTTCTCAACGCGACCGCTTGCGCCGCCGGACATCGGGTCGTTTCTCATTTCACCAGAGTGATCATCCGATCGGCATACATTGTGCGATTTCCAAGCGCCGCCGCGCAATCCGACTTGACGGACGAGTTTCCGGTCATCTGTATCGTATTGCCGACAAGCCTGAGACAGTTGCCCTGGGCGCTCATATCAGAGTTGCCGGCGTAGGAAATGAGCGCGTCCGGCGCGTAGATAAAACCGCTGATCACGGAATTTGCGCCGCCATTCAATGTCAGAGCAGACGTGTTGCCGTGATCCTGAAAAATGGTGATACCGGCATAAGGGCCGCTGGTGGGCGGGGAAAGGTTCACCTTCTCATTGGCATTTATGTAGATCTGAGCGCTTTCCATGAGGAATATGGTCACGCCCTGGCCAGTCAGGCTGCCGTTTCCCCCTGGCTTTATGGTGGTGCCGCGCATGATGTAGACGCCCGGATCGAGCGTGATGTTTCCCGACAATGTCTTGTCGCAATAAGTGCCTGGCGACAGCGTGTAGGTTTTGCCGTTCGGGACCGGCAAACACAATGTGTAAGGGGGAGGAACGACGTCGGCCAGCGGATCAAAAGACGCGTACCGATGTTCGTGCGGCGTTCCGCAGGCGAGACTGGCGCTGGGTGGCGACAGCCCGCTGGTGCCGCCGACGGTTGAGACACAGCCCGCTGAAACCAGGGCGGAGCCGCCCCTGTTGACGGAATCGGACGCGTCCGAGTTCGCCGCGATCACGCAATTGTCCATCGAGACGTTGGTCGAGCCCTGCAGGTTCACGGCGGCGGACGCATGCGGATCGAGCGCCAGAACGCAGGCCTGCGCGCCAGGTTTTATCTTGACCGAGGCCGAGCGGTAGGCCTGCCAGGGGGCCGAGGCGCTGATGAAGCTTGGGCGGCTTATGCTGGACGACAGCGAGATAAAGTAGGCGCTTGGGCTGCCGCTTGCCGTTGCCGCGAAAGCGGAGACGCTGCCCAGATATTCCTGCTGGTTGGCCACGCTCATATTGGCGGCGAAAAATTGCAGCCCGAGCTGCTGGACATCGCCGGCCGCCATATCGGGAGAGAACTTCGTGCCGATGGCGAGCCCGGCCGCGTCCAGCGAGTTCTGTAGTTGCGAGGCGTCATGGCTCGTGCCGATCAGATCAACGGCGCCGGCCAAACCAATCATTATCGGCAGCATCCCGATGGCGGTCGTTATGGCAAAGTTGCCACGCTCCGAAGACCAGAAGCCTTTCAATGCGAACATAGTTCCTCGCCGAACTTCGTAAAGCTCAGGTGATACGCCAAAGATCCCTACGAGCAATTTAAGTAAATGCTAAAATGCGTAAATGCTAAAATGCAGCACAATGATTGGTCAAAATGAAGGACCGCCAAGGTACGCCATATGAGAGGCCATACGGAGAGTTGAACACTACGAGGAGTTGCTCCCCAGGCAATTGACGCGGCGACAATCGCCGCCAACTCTGCTATCGTGCCTCTCGTTCTTGAAGTGGCAGCTCTGGCGGCCATCCTGGCGGTGACCGCCCCGACACACGGGAGGAAGGTTATGGCCGGCTTTCATGTCATGGCGGACGCACGTGGAATGCATGTGCAGCCAACGGTGCGCCGCATCACCACGTCGGACCTTTGGGATGCGCTGCGCCTCGGCGTCGAGGATTTCTGGGCAAAACCTTCGCACTATGTGTTCCTGTGCTTGATCTATCCCATCGTCGGCCTGATCCTGACGCAGTGGACGTCCGGGGCCAACGCCATCCAGCTCATCTATCCCCTGATGTCGGGTTTCGCGCTGGTCGGGCCCTTTGCGGCGCTCGGCCTTTACGAGATCAGCCGCCGGCGCGAACTCGGCATGAACACCTCCTGGCGGCACGCGTTTGATGTGCGGCGCTCGTCCGCGGTTCCGTCGATCGCCGTCATCGGGATCATGCTGGTGGCGCTGTTCCTGTTATGGCTCTACACCGCGCAATCGATCTACACCGGCCTGTTCGGCGACCAGCCGCCGGCCTCGATCGGTGGCTTCATCCGCGACGTGCTGACCACCAGCAAGGGCTGGACGCTGATCCTTGCCGGCAATGCCGCGGGCTTTGTCTTTGCCGTAATCGTGCTGGCCACCACCGTGGTTGCCTTCCCGCTGCTGCTCGACCGTGACGTCGGCGCCGTTTCGGCGATCGAGACCTCGGCCCGGGCGGTAATGGCCAACCCGCTGCAGATGGCGCTGTGGGGCTTGCTGGTCGCCGTGCTTCTGGTGATCGGTTCCATCCCGCTGTTTGCCGGGCTAGCCGTCGTCATGCCGGTGCTCGGCCATGCCACCTGGCATCTCTACCGCAAGGTGGTCGAGCCCGAGCGGGCGCAGCAGACAAGGCGGCCGATGTAGGGTGCGCTGTCGCTAACTTCTTGCAATCACTCAACGACGATAGGCCGTTCAGCGATTGAGCTGGGAAACATCACCGCCCCAAAACGCGGCGCGCGGTCTTGACCGGGCGCTTTCCAGGAAGGCGACAATGATTGGATGCGGGTGCTGCTTTGTCGACGTCAGCTGCGGCACGAAGAGCGTGGCAAGGTAGAATGGGTGGGATGGCAGCAGGAGGACGCGAGCCTCGCCATTCGAATCCCTGCCGACAATGTGAAAGCCGCCGGCGTCCAGTTCTTTCTGGTAGGCTGGATTGATGCCGAAGTTGCAATAGTAGCGCTCTTTCGTGTTCGTTTGTCCATAAATCCGCGCTGCCCGGCTCCCTCGCGTCAGAAATACGTCCATGGTTTGCCCAACGAGTGAACAGGTCAGCTGTGTGACGAACAGGGTGGAAGCATAGGGATCGTATTCCGCATGCTCGGCGTCCTGGAAACCCAGCACGTTGCGGGCATATTCGACGACCATATGCTGGCAACCGCCGCAGGTTCCCAAAGCAGGAATTTCGTTTTCCCTGGCATGCCGGATGGCATTCAGAGCGCCATTCATGCTCCTGTACGGGCTGCCTGGAGCGATCCAGATCGCATCAAAAGGTGCCAGCTTGTCGCTGACCCCGGTGATCAGTTCTTCGGTCGAAATCCACTGGTGTTCGTACTGGATACCGAGCGTGGACCCGGCATGATCCAGCGCTTCGTCCATCTTGGCGTGTGGTTCGAAAGATGGCGTGTATTCACCGATCAGCGCCAATGCGAGTCGTTGTGTCATGAGAGCTCCTATGAATTGAAGTGAGCTTCCAGATGCGTTATCGGAGATGCATAAGTAAAATGCATTCGGATGATATCTATCATGACTATCACTAATATCACTCTCGCTCAGCTGCGGGTCCTGACCATGATTGTCGAAGACGCGAGCTTTTCGACGGCCGCTACGCGGATCGGCATGACGCAGTCGGGCGCAAGCCAGGCGATGAGAAGCCTTGAAGGCGTTCTTGGAGTGAAGCTTCTGGTTCGCGGCAAGAACGGGGTGTTTCCGACGGAAATTGGACAAGCAGTGCTTCAGGATGCGCGAGAGGCCGTTCTGGCCATCGAGCGAATCCAGCAAAGGAGCGCCGCAGCTTCAGGCGCTCAGACCGGGCGGTTGCGCATTGGAAGCGTGGCAAGCGCGGTAGAGCGTTTGCTGCCGCAAATACTTGCCCGCTTCCAGCGGCTTTTCCCCGGCGTCGAACTGGTTTTGCTGGAAGGAACCGATCATGAGGTTCTGGAATGGGTTGAAACAGCAGTCGTTGACGTCGGCCTGACCTCCGAACAATCAGCCGAAACTGTCGGGGATGTAGTCCTGGAGGATGATTTCGTCTTTCTTGCTGCTTGCGACCACCCGCTAGCAGCGACGGCGCGCGTCAAATTGTGCGACCTGGCCGACGAGAATTTCATCATGTCGGGCTCTGGTTGCGAGCCGGTCATCCGTCAGCTCTTCGCATCCGTGAACATCTCGCCTAAGGTTGTCCTTACGGTTCGCGATACGGCTGCCCTGGTGGAAATGGTGTCGCAGGGGATCGGTGTGACACTGATGCCTGAGCTTTCCACTCCGGAAGGAGACGCTCGCGTGTGTCGAATTCCCATTGTTCCTTGTGTTCAGAGGCGGCTGCTCGTTGTCAGTCTTGCAAGGGCCAATCGTTCGCCAGCCGCGGAGAAATTCGTGCAGCTGCTGGCGCCCTGACGTTTCTAGCTCAGCTCGCGATCATCGTCCAAGGCGAATTCAGCGCTGCGCCTCTGTCGCCATCTTCAGCGCAAGTGCCGCCAGCACGGTGCCCATCATCCAGCGCTGGATGACCAGCCACAAAGGCCGTCCGGCGAGAAAGGTGGCGATCGAGCCGGCCGTCACCGCGATGACGGCATTGACGCTGAGACTGATCGAAATCTGCGTCGCGCCGAGCACCAGTAGCTGCGACAGGACGTGGCCTTTGCCGGGGCTGATGAACTGCGGCAACAGCGACAGATAGAGCACGGCCACCTTCGGATTGAGCAGATTCGTCATCAGGCCCATGGCGAAAAGCTTGCGCGGCCTGTCCCTCGGCAATTCGCGCACTTCGAACGGCGAGCGTCCGCCCGGCTTCACCGCCTGCCAGGCCAGCCACAGGAGATAGAGCACGCCGGCAAAGCGCAGCGCGTCATAGGCGTAGGGCACGGCGAGCAGCAGCGCGGTGATGCCGAACGCCGCCGCCAGCACATAGAAGACAAAGCCGAGTGCCACGCCGCCAAGCGAGATGAGCCCCGCCTTCGGCCCCTGCGACAGGGAACGCGAGATCAGATAGATCATGTTGGGGCCAGGCGTCAGCACCATGCCGAGGCAGACCAGCGCGAAGGCGAGATGATTGGCCGTTTCGGGCATCTGTTCTTCCCCAGCGCGCCGCGAATGGATGCACGATCCGGCAGGCGGCCAACATGTGCCTGTCCCGGCAGGCGCGCGCAAGTGCATGGCGGCGCCAGCCGTTGTTCCAGCTAGCCGCCGGTGCCTACGGATCAGCCGACGACGCGCAGGTTCGACAGTTCGTTGCCGATTTCCTTGAAATCGTTCGACAAGCTGGCGCCGGTGGCGTTCCAGAACAGTTTTGCCGGCTTGCTCGCGTCCGTTGGATCCTTGCGGAAGCGCGAGTTCGACGAGCAGGATTTCAGCGCCTCGATCGCCTGCTGGTCGGCGATTTTAGTCGTCGACAGATCGAGCGCCACAGTCATCACCATGATGTTGGCTGCCTTGGCGTTGTTGCAAAGCGTCGCCATCTGCTCGTTGAGCGCGTTGGTATAATTGCCGTTAGAATAATCGAATTGGCCAATGGTGCTCGATGTGCCCATGAACAGGCGGCCCACCGACGTGCCGTTGTAGCCGGGTTTGAGATAGCCGAAGGACGCATAGGTCGACTTCGAATCGGCGGGGTCGGAATAGCCGAGCGAGGAAGGCGTGTAGTAGGTGTTGGCGCCGTCGGTCAGCACGATCACGACCTTGTCGTTGCCCCTCTCGGTTTCCGGGCGTCCTTGCGTGAAGGGCTCGCCGCTCGAAACCACGCGCCATCCCCAGGCGATGCCTTCGGGAACATTGGTGCCGCCATCGGGCTTCATCAGGTCGATCGCGGCCTTGATCGCCGTGAGCCCAGTGGCAACGCTGACATCGGTCAGCGGCGTGATCGGGTTGGTGGAGCAGCTGTAGTTCGGCCCGTTGCCGGCGGCCAGCGCCGGCGCATTGATCGGCCGCGGCTGGAAATATTTGGCCATGTTGCGCAACCGGGATTGGCCGGTGCTGCTTGTCGGGTCGTCATTCCACCAGCTGTTGATAGCGCCATAGGCCGTCGGCGCGGCCTCATCCGGATCCTGAGTGATCTTCCAATGGTTGCCGGGTTCGTCAGGGGCGAACATCGGCACGAACATCGTCGCCGGATCGCCAATCCCTATGCCGGTGTTCGCAGAGCCGCCGGAAGGCGCCGCGTCGTTGACATTGTAGGGATAGGGCCTGGCCTCGACGCAACCCTGCCAACTGGCGAACGGGCCATAGGAATCGATGTAGTCGTATTCGTCGTGGTCGCGTTTGCAGGTGTTGTTCGAGTTGTATTCGTCGCAAACCACGCGCTTGCTGTTGGTGACACGCTCATGGTTGGTGACGACCTTCATGTCTCGGTAGAGCGAAAACCGGGTCAGCATCTGGCCTTCGCCGGTACCCCATCCGGTGCCGCGCTTGTACCAGATACCGTTGGTCTGCTGGGCGTATTTGTCGACCGCGTTCAGCGTCGACCAGTCGAAATTCTCGTTCGATACCGGCGACAGTCCTTCGGTGTCCATCCAGGACGCGTTACCGTTGCCGGGTCCGACATTGACCGAGGCGGCAAACGGCACGAGGCCGAACTGCACCGGCCTGTCGACCTGCTTGATCATCGCCGCCTGCTGGGCCAGCGTGTCGACCAGCTGTTTGGCCGCGGTCTTGAGAAGGTCGATCCGCGTTTGCCCCGAGCCCGTTCCGGTCTTGGTCATCGACCCGGAATTGTCGAGCACCAGGGCGACTTCAAGAGTGTTCTTCAGCCGCACTTCCGAGGAGACGTTGAAGCTGATCTTCTGGTTGGCGTCGGTTTCGGATTTGCCGACGAGCTGACCGAAGACCGGATAGAAATAGGGCTTGTAGTCAAGCCGCGCGCTCATCTTGAGCAAGCCCCCGCCGGCGGTGTTGCTTGGCAAGGTGACGCTGAGCGTCGTGTTGGCAGGGTTGATCTTGTTGAGGTTGGCATTGAAGAAATCGAGCGCATAGGCTCTCAACTGGTCGTCGGTAGCACCTTCCGTCAGCCGGCGCGCCGTGGCGAAGTTTGCGGCATCGAGCGCATTCGAAACCGCCTGTTTTTCGCGGCTCATCTCGGTGAAGTCGACGGCCATCGCCAGGGCGCCCATGAGCGGAACCATCGCGACGACGGTCATAAGAGCATAGTTGCCGCGTTGGTCGCGGCAGAACTGACGCCAAAGTCCATGCATGTCTTGCAGCGGCCCCCGCCGGCGGATTCTCGATCAATGCCAGCTTTCCACAAAACGCTGAAGGCCGTGTTTGGGAAATCGCTCGATTGCCGGGGCAGCGCTTCACCAACCGCTAACCAATCGTGCCTGGCGAAAGCTGATGACAGGCCGGGGCGGTTCGGCTAATCCGAACCGGCTGCGGCGAACCGTCGGTCGCGGCGATCGCAACGATCATGACTGAAGGAAACGGCATGGCGGATTCGCCTGAAATCATCAGCTCGCTCGAAGACGTGTCGAAGGCCTATTCGGCAATCCTGTGCGACGTCTGGGGCGTGGTGCACAATGGTGAAACGCATTTCCCGGCGGCGGCCTCGGCATTGGCAAGGGCTCGAGAGGCGAAAATCCCCGTCGTCCTCATCACCAATTCGCCGCGCAGAAGTGCCGATGTCGTGGCGCAGATGAACGCGATCGGTGTTCCACCGTCAGCCTACGACCGGGTGGTTACCTCAGGCGACGTGACGCGGGATCTGATCGCCGAAGGGCCGCGCAAGATTTTCCATATCGGCGCCGACCGGGACTTCACCCTCTATGAAGGTCTCGACGTCGAGCTTGTCGAGGAGTTCGAGGCGTCCGGCATCGTCTGCACCGGCCTGTTCGACGACGAGGTCGAAAACCCCGAGGATTACACGGAGCTCCTGCGGCGGCTGCGCGCCCGGAACCTGCCTTTCATCTGCGCAAATCCCGACATCGTGGTCGAGCGCGGCGAACGCATCATATGGTGTGCCGGCGCGCTGGCGCGTGACTACGCCCAGCTCGGCGGCCGCACATTGATCGCTGGAAAACCTTACGCGCCGATCTACAATCTCGCGATGAAAGAGGTCGCCGAGATTCTTGGCCAGCCGGTCGAGCGCGGCCAGGTGCTGGCCATCGGCGACGGCATGATGACCGATGTGAAGGGCGCCGCCGACAATGGCTTCGATGTTCTTTATGTCTCCGGCGGCATCCATGCCCGCGACTATGGCGATGCCCTGTACCCGGACCCGGCAAGACTGGCGGCGTTCCTGGAAAAGCATGGCTATGGTCCGGTGGCCGTCATTCCCAGACTTCGGTAGGTGACGATGGCAGCCTTCCAACGCATCCTGGCAACCGCGCCGCTTCCCGCCGACCTGCGCGGCGGCGTGGTGGCGATCGGCAATTTCGATGGCGTCCATCGCGGCCATCAGGCGGTGCTCGAGCGGGCCTCTGCCGAGGCCGGACGGCGTGGAGTGCCGGCCCTGGTGCTGACATTCGAACCGCATCCGCGCAAGATCTTCAGGCCTGATATCCCGTTGTTCGTGCTGACGCCGCCGCCGATGAAGGCGAGGCTCCTGTCGCTGCTGGGCTTTGCCGCGCTGGTCGAACAGCCGTTCACGCGCGACTTCGCCTCGCTGTCGGCGGAAGCGTTCGTGACGGATGTGCTGGAAACGAACCTTGGCATTACCCACGCCGTGACCGGGTTCGATTTCCACTTCGGCAAGGATCGTCAAGGCGGCCCGGCCTACCTGATGGCGGCCGGCGAACGTCATGGCTTCGGCGTCACGCTCGTCGACGCCTTCCGGGACGAGGGCGCCGAGGTGGTGTCGTCCAGCCGCATCCGCGGATTGCTGGGCGAGGGCGAGGTGGCTGAAGCCGCCGGTCTGCTCGGCTACCGCTTCACCGTCGAAAGCGAGGTGGTCGGCGGACAGCAGCTTGGCCGCACCCTTGGCTTTCCAACCGCGAATATGAGGCTGTCGGCTGAAGCCGCACTCAAGGAGGGCATCTATGCCGTCCGCTTCCGCCGCGCCGACGGCACGCTTCACGACGGCGTCGCCAGCTTCGGCCGTCGCCCGACGGTCGACGACAATGGCGCGCCGCTGCTTGAAACCTTCGTCTTCGACTTCTCCGAAGACCTCTATGGCGAGGTCTGTCAGGTTTCCTTCTTCGGTTTCCTGCGCCCGGAGGTGAAGTTCGAAGGGCTCGATGCGCTGGTCGCGCAGATGAAGCGCGATGAAGCCGAGGCACGCGCGCTGCTTGCCGGCGTCAAGCCGCTCTCCGATCTCGACGCGGCCATGGCTTTTTGAGTCCAGGCGTGATCCCGGCTATTTTTTCAGCGCGAGGCCGACGGCGATGAAGGTCCAGCCCTGGAAGATCAGATCGATCGCAAGGAACAGACCGAGCACCCACAGGCTGTTGACCGGCCAGCCCATGGCGATGATCAGACCTGCAAGGGCGCTGATGACACCGGCGGCGACGATCCAGCCCCAGCCGCGTTCCGGCCGATGGCTGTAGCCGACCCAGGCCCTGAGCACCCCTGACGCGACCAGCGCGATCGCCAGCAGGAACGTCAGCACCGCCGAGGCAAGCAACGGATTGCCGAAAGCGAAGAAGCCGGCAACGGCGTACAGCAGTCCGCTGAGCAGCCAGTAGAAGAAGCGGCTCCAGGTCTTGACGCCGAACGCATGCACGATCTCGATGATGCCCGCCATCAGCATCAGCCATCCCACGACGTAGACGGAAGCCACCGTGGCGACGAACAGATTGGCAAAGGCAATGCCGCCGAAGATGAGCAGCAGCACACCGAGCGCGACAAACCATCCCCATTTTGTCCGTGTCTGTTCGATCGCGATTTTCAAGGCGTCGCCATGCAGGGTCATTGTCGCGGTCTCCATCGAGGGCTGCGGAATACTGCGAATGGAAGGTAATCCGGGCGCGGGCCAACGTCCAGTCGATGACCGGCAGCCGGATCGCGGCAAAGCGCGAGCGTATGTCTCGGGTTTAAATCAAATTTTACCAAACGGCCGTCAAAGCTGTCGTCGGTAACCGTGTGTGTTGTGTTAGTGGAGTGGCCATGAGTCCGGTCGGAAGAATCTCTCTGGTGTTGGCCGCTGCGATGCTGGGTGGCGCGGGCGTTGCCAATGCGGGCGAGGGCAGCTGGCTGTCCGGCGACTGGTATCTGACCGTTGGCGCCACTGGCATGGTGGCGCCGAATTTCGAGGGCGGCAAGAAGTACCTGCTCAGCGCCTCGCCGATCATTTCGCTGGGCAAGGCCGGACCTGCCGCCCGCTTTGTCTCGCGCAACGACAACATCTCGCTGGCGCTGGTCGATGATGGCGGTGTCCGCGCCGGCCTGACCGGCAAGTTCCTGTTTTCCCGCGACGATGACAACGCCGATGAGCTGAAGGGCCTCGATCCGGTGCGCTGGGGCGGCGAAGTCGGCGGCTTCTTCGAATTCTATCCGACGGACTGGCTGCGCGCCCGCGCCGAGCTGCGCCACGGCATTCGCGCCCACAACGGCTTTGTCGCCGACATCGCCGCCGACGCCTTTTACGACGTGACGCCGACCGTCAGGATTTCGGGAGGACCGCGTGTTTCCTTCGCCTCAGGCAACTATTTCGACGCCTATTATGGCGTCAACGCGCAGGAAGCGGTGGCCTCGGGCTTGAGCGAATACCATCCCGGTGGCGGGTTGAAATCGACCGGCCTCGGCGGCGCTATCACCTGGAAGGTGACCGAGCCGATGACTGCCAGCCTGTTTGGCGAATATTCGCGCCTGATGGGACCGGCGGCCGATTCCAGCCTGGTCAAGGAGCGTGGCGACCGCAACCAGTTTATGATTGGCGTGTCGACCACCTACCGCTTCGATTTCACGATGTAGGTGAATCGAACGAGAGACGCTTTATTCCTGCGTCTATCTCCGCTAAAAGCCCACCAATGACGAGCTTTTCGCGCCTTCGCGTGCTGACGATACGAATTACCGGCCCGGTGTTCCGGGCGGCCTGAGGGTCGCCGGAACCGCCGGGAATTCTGCGCGCGGCCTCTCGCGCTTTTTCCAGATCATCAGGCATGTCGCCCAAAAGTGGCCCCGGTTTTGGGAAAACGACATGCGCAAAAGTATAGTTCAACGCCCGAGCTCTTTTGCCGCCGGGCAATGCACATGGCAGACCAATGACCGATACAACTGAAACGATCGACTATTCCAAGACGCTTTACCTGCCGCGGACGGATTTCCCGATGCGTGCCGGCTTGCCGGAGAAGGAGCCGCTGCTGGTCAAGCGCTGGCAGGACATGGACCTCTACCGCAAGCTGCGCGAGAGCGCTGCCGGCCGCACGAAATACGTGCTGCATGACGGCCCGCCCTACGCCAACGGCAACATCCATATCGGCCATGCGCTGAACAAGATCCTCAAGGACGTCATCACCCGCTCGTTCCAGATGCGCGGTTACGACTCGAACTATGTGCCCGGCTGGGACTGTCACGGCCTGCCGATCGAATGGAAGATCGAGGAGCAGTACCGCGCCAAGGGCAAGAACAAGGACGAGGTGCCGGTCAACGAATTCCGCAAGGAATGCCGTGAGTTCGCCGCAGGTTGGATCACGGTGCAGGGGGCCGAGTTCCAGCGCCTCGGCGTCATCGGCGACTTCGAGAATCCCTATACGACGATGGCTTTCCATGCCGAGTCGCGGATCGCCGGCGAGCTTTTGAAATTCGCCATGTCGGGCCAGCTCTACCGCGGCTCCAAGCCGGTGATGTGGAGCGTGGTCGAGCGTACGGCGCTGGCCGAGGCCGAGATCGAGTACCACGACTATGAGAGCGACACGATCTGGGTGAAGTTTCCGATCCAGTCTGCTGATGGGGATACGATTTTACACGTCGAGGACGAAGGTGGTGAGCGAACTGGCAGGAAAATTGTCGTAAAGCCGCCGCACAGTTTGTCCCATGCTTCAGTTGTCATCTGGACGACAACGCCTTGGACGATCCCGGGTAACCGGGCGGTAGCCTATTCGCCACGCATTGCCTACGGACTTTACGAGATCGTGGCAGCCGAAAATGACTTTGGCCCTCAGCCCGGTGAGAAGCTGGTCTTTGCCGACGCGCTTGCCGATGAAAGCGCAGCCAAAGCCAAGGTGAATTTTAAGCGACTTCGCACCGTGACAAGCGAGGAACTTGCCAACGTAACGTTAGATCATCCGTTTTTTGCGTTAAACGGAGGGTATCATTTCGATGTGCCCATGCTCGTCGGCGACCATGTCACCGACGATGCCGGCACCGGCTTCGTCCACACCGCGCCCGGTCACGGCCGCGAGGACTTTGACGCCTGGATGGACGCGGCGGTGGATCTGCGCGCACGCGGCATCGATCCCGCCATCCCGTTCACCGTCGACGATGGCGGCTTCTTCACCAAGGACGCGCCGGGGTTCGGCCCCGACCGCGAGGGTGGACCGGCACGCGTCATCGATGACAATGGCAAGAAGGGCAACGCCAACCAGGCCGTCATCGACGAGTTGATCAAACGCAACGCGCTGTTCGCGCGTGGCCGGCTGAAGCACAGCTACCCTCACTCCTGGCGGTCCAAGAAACCGATCATCTTCCGCAACACGCCGCAATGGTTCGTCTACATGGACAAGGACCTCGGCGATGGCTCGACGTTGCGCAGCCGGGCGCTCAAGGCCATCGACGACACCCGCTTCGTGCCCGCCGCAGGCCAGAACCGCATCCGCGCCATGATCGAGGAGCGCCCGGACTGGGTGCTGTCGCGCCAGCGCGCCTGGGGCGTGCCGATCGCCGTGTTCGCCGATGCCGACGGCAATGTGCTGAAGGACGAGGCGGTCAACCAGCGCATCATGGACGCCTTCGAGCAGGAAGGCGCCGACGCCTGGTTCGCGGCTGATGCCAAGGAGCGTTTCCTTGGCAATCACGACGCTTCGAAGTGGAAGCAGGTGATGGACATCCTCGACGTCTGGTTCGATTCGGGCTCGACGCATGCCTTCACGCTGGAGGATCGTCCTGACCTGAAATGGCCAGCCGACGTCTATCTCGAAGGCTCCGACCAGCATCGCGGCTGGTTCCATTCGTCGCTGCTGGAGAGCTGCGGCACCAGGGGCAGGGCGCCTTACGACACCGTCGTCACCCATGGCTTCACCATGGACGAGGATGGCCGCAAGATGTCGAAGTCGCTCGGCAACACCGTCGTGCCGCAGGACGTCATCAAGCAGTCGGGCGCCGACATACTGCGTCTGTGGGTGGTGACGACCGACTACTGGGAGGACCAGCGGCTCGGCAAGAACGTGCTGCAGACCAACATCGACGCCTACCGCAAGCTGCGCAACACCATCCGCTGGATGCTGGGTACGCTTGCCCATGACGATGGCGAAGAGGTGCCGATGGAGAAAATGCCGGAGCTGGAGCGGCTGATGCTGCACCGGCTGGCCGAGCTCGATGAGGTCGTGCGTTCGGGCTACGACGCCTTTGAATTCAAGCGCATCACCCGCATGCTGCTCGATTTCATGGTGGTCGAGCTGTCGGCGTTCTATTTCGACATCCGCAAGGATGCGCTCTACTGCGACGCGCCGTCGAGCCTGAAGCGCAAGGCTTCGGTGCAGGTGGTGCGCCATCTCTTCGATTGCCTGGTGAAATGGCTGGCGCCGATGCTGCCTTTCACCACGGAGGAGGCCTGGCTTGACCGTCATCCCGACGCCGTCTCGGTGCATCTCGACCAGTTCCCGCAAATCCCGGCGGACTGGAAGAACGAGGCGCTGGCGGAAAAGTGGCGCCAGGTGCGGCAAGTGCGGCGCGTCGTCACCGGCGCGCTGGAGATCGCGCGGGCCCAGAAGGTGATCGGATCGTCGCTGGAAGCGGTGCCGGTCGTCACAATCAACGACGCAGCGCTCGAAGCGGCGATTTCAGATGTCGACATGGCCGAGATGGCGATCACCAGCGATCTGGTCATCGCTCATGGCGAGGCACCGGCTGGTGCCTTCGCGATCGACGACGTCAAGGGTGTCGCCGTGGTGGTCGAGAAGGCCGAGGATCGTGGCCTGTTAAAATGTGCACGCTCCTGGCGCTACACCGCCGATGTCGGCCAGGATCCGGAATTCCCGGATGTTTCGGCTAGGGATGCGGCGGTGCTGCATGAATTGAAGACGCTTGGCCGACTTTAACGGTTAGTCGGCTGGATCGGTGCACAAATGCCACGCCGGGCGGGCGAAAACCGCCCGCGCGTTGCCCTTAACGAGTGGTTGAGGTAAACACGCGAAACTCCGGAAGACAAATTGTCGCCGGATTTCCGTCGCAAGTGCTTGGACGATGGGGACCGGCCACAAGGCCGGCGGCAATCGAGAGGCTGTCTAGAGTGGGACTTTTTGGCATGACCGAGAGATATAACGCGCGCTTGGCGCTGCTGGCGCCGCTTGTCGCGTCGGGCCTCGCTTTGTCCGGCTGCATGGGCTCTCCGACCTACGGCACCGACAAGACCGCCGGCGAACAGCTGGCCGGCGATATTTCAGGTGCCTTTTCATTCGCGCCGAAGCGCAAGGAACAGATCGACTACAAGCCGCGTCCGACGCTTGTGAAGCCGGCGCCAGGCCAGAAGGAAGCGCTGCCGGCCCCGCAGGACAGCATCGAGACGGCGAGCGCCGAATGGCCCGAATCGCCCGAGCAGCGCCGCGCCCGCCTGCGCGCCGACGCCACCGCCCATCAGAACGACCCGGCTTACCAGTCGGAGATCGTCGACGACGTGCAGACCGATCCGGCCTCGGTGAAGAGGGCAATGGCGGAATCAGGCTCGAGCCACCCGCCGGCATGGACACCGGCCGATTCCGACAAGGGTCGCGCCGCCGAGATCCAGCGCCGCCTTGCCGACAGCAAGCAGGGCGATCCGAACACCCGCAAATATCTGAGCGAGCCTCCAGTGCAGTATCGTGTCGCGGCCGGCACGGCGCCGCAGAACGAGCTTGGCGAGGACGAGTACAAGAAGGAACGCCGTCTCAAGAAAGAGGCGGAAGGCAAGAAGGGCAGCGGCTGGTTCGACTGGATGCCGTCCCTGTAAAAACCGCTTCTTTCTTATTTCTTGCCGAAGGGCGCCCGGCTCAGCCGCGCCGTTCCCGGAAAAATCCTTTGAGCAACAAGGCCGCCTCGGTCTCGCCCATGCCTGGATAGATGTCGGGCCTGTGGTGGCAGGTTGGCGATGCGAAGAAGCGCACGCCATTGACCACCGCGCCGCCCTTGTCGTCGGCGGCACCGAAATAAAGCCGGCGCAGCCGGGCGAAGGAAATTGCGCCGGCGCACATGGCGCAAGGTTCCAGCGTCACATAGAGATCATGGCCGGTCAGCCGCTCGGCCGACAGTTTGCGGCAAGCTTCGCGGATGACCAGCATCTCGGCATGCGCGGTCGGGTCGGCAAGTTCGCGTGTGCGGTTGCCGGCGCTGGCGACAACACCAGCGCCATTGGCGATGACGGCGCCGACCGGCACTTCGCCTCGCAAGGCGGCAGCCTCGGCCTCCTTCAGCGCCAGCGCCATGAAATCGGGCCGCTTCACGCGATTTCCACTCTGATTATCTCCTCGCCACCTGACGGTGATCCTGTTATTGAGCGCAGGACCTCGAAAATCGGGACTCGGTTTTCGAAAATGATCATGCGCCACATCAAAAGTGCTACAGCGTTCGTTGCGCGCCCGAAAGGATGCGCCACGCTGTAGCAGCGCAAACGGATAAAGGCCACATGGACGACAACGAGAAGAAATTCCGACCCAGGAAGGGTCCGGCCAAGAGTGGGCCGAAAGCCGCGGGACCGCGCAGCCGAGATGGCGCCGCGGGCAAGGGCGGCAAGCCGTCCTTTGGCGCCAAGAAGCCTTACGCACCGCGTGGCGATCGGCCGATGGCCGCTGATGGCGAGCGGCCGAAGCGCGATTTCAAGGGCGGCGACAAGCCTTTCGGCAAAGGCCCGCGACCCGAAGGGAAGCCTTTTGAGAAGCGCGAGGGGCCGCGCAAGCCCTACGCACCGCGCGGCGACCGCCCGATGGCCGCCGAGGGTGAGCGCAAACCGTATGAGAAGCGCGAAGGACCACGCAAGCCCTACGCACCGCGCGGCGACCGCCCGATGGCCGCCGAGGGTGAGCGCAAACCGTATGAGAAGCGCGAAGGACCGCGCAAGCCCTATGCACCGCGNGATGGCCGCCGAGGGTGAGCGCAAACCGTACGAGAAGCGCGAAGGACCACGCAAGCCCTACGCACCGCGCGGCGACCGCCCGATGGCCGCCGAGGGTGAGCGCAAACCGTACGAGAAGCGCGAAGGACCACGCAAGCCCTACGCACCGCGCGGCGATCGCCCGATGGCCGCCGAGGGTGAGCGCAAACCGTATGAGAAGCGCGAAGGACCGCGCAAGCCCTATGCACCGCGGGGAGACCGGCCGGCTGCGGCGGCAGCGGGCGGCGAAAAGCGTTTCGACCGTCCCAAGCGTGATTTCAGTGACCGCGCGCCGCGCGACGCCGGCGATCGACCGAAGCGTGACTTCGCTGACCGCCCCAAGCGCGATTTCAGCGACCGCCCCAAGCGCGACTTTGGCGATCGGCCGCAAGGCGCATCGGGCGGCAGCTTCAAGCCACGCCCGCGTCCCGCCGACGCTGCCGAAGAGGCAGGCGAACGCATCGCCAAGCGGCTGGCGCGCGCCGGCCTGGCCTCGCGCCGCGATGCCGAGGAACTGATCGCCGCCGGTCGCGTCAAGGTCAATGGCCGCGCCCTGACCTCGCCGGCCTTCAACGTGATGCCTGATGACATCATCCATCTCGACGGCATGGAAATCCCGCCGATCGAGCGCACGCGGCTGTTCCTGTTCCACAAGCCGGCCGGCGTCGTCACCACCAACCGCGATCCCGAGGGCCGCAAGACCGTCTTCGACGTGCTGCCGGCTGAATTGCCGCGGCTGATGACCATCGGCCGGCTCGACATCAACACCGAAGGCCTGCTGCTGCTCACCAATGATGGCGGCCTGTCGCGCGTGCTCGAACTGCCGGCCACCGGCTGGCTGCGCCGCTACCGGGTGCGCGTCCACGGCAAGGTCGAGGAAAGCGCGCTTGCGGGCCTGCGTGAAGGCATTGCCGTCGACGGCGTGTTCTACGGTGCCATCGAAGCGACGCTCGACCGTGAGCAAGGCACCAATGCCTGGCTGACGATCGGTCTGCGCGAGGGCAAGAACCGCGAAGTCAGGAACATCCTGGGTTCGCTCGGCCTCGACGTTACGCGGCTGATCCGCATCTCCTACGGGCCGTTCCAGCTCGATGACCTCGCCGAGGGCCATGTGCTGGAGATCAAGGGGCGCGTGCTGCGTGACCAACTCGGCGAGCGCCTGGTCGAGGAATCCGGCGCCAATTTCGACGCCGATGTCACCAAGCCGTTTTCCAACAAGCCGGTGCGGCGCACCGAAGTTCGCGAGCCGGAGCCGGAGCGGCCGAAATTCACCCGCGACGGTGAGCGCCGCCCGATCGGGGAGGGCGGTCTGATCAAGAACCGCAAACGCCGCGAAGGCAGCCGCGACGAGGCTCTGGGCAAACTGTCGACAAGTCCCGACAGAAGCGCGGAGAAGAGTTTTGGCGAACGCGGCCCGCGTCCCGAACGCAGCTTCGGCGACAAGCCGCGCGGCAATTTTGGCGACAAACCGCGCGGTGGCTTCGGTGACAAGCCACGCGGCGGTTTCGGCGACAAGCCTCGGGGTGGTGGCAAAAAGTCCGAGCGCGAGCAGCGGCCGATCGAGCCGCCCGGCCAGCGCAAGGCCAATGTCTGGATGGCACCGGGCGCGCGGCCGATCGGCAAGGGCAGGGCCGACGCAGACGCAGCCAAGGCCGCTGAAGCAAAGGCGCGAAAGGCATCGTTCAAGCCGACCTATGGCAAACCGGCCGGTGCCAAGCCGTTCGGCAAGCCGAGAGGCGAACGTCCGGGCGGGGCCGGCGGCGGTGAGCGTCCGCGCAATGGTCCCCGAGGCCCCAAAGCGAGATGAGAATCGTCGGTGGTGAGTTTCGCGGGCGTCCGCTGGCGACGCCCCGTTCGAGCGCCATCCGTCCGACGACCGATCGCACCCGCGAGGCGGTCTTCAACGTGCTGGCGCATCGCTTTGCCGCGCAGTTGGACGGTGCGCGCGTGCTCGACCTGTTCGCCGGCACCGGCGCGCTGGGGCTCGAAGCCCTGTCGCGCGGTGCCTCCTACGGGGTCTTCATCGAGGAATCGGCCGAAGGCCGTGGCCTGATCCGCGACAATGTCGAGGCCTTTGGGCTGACCGGCCGCACCAAGATCTTCCGTCGCGACGCCACGGGCCTCGGCGAGGCCGGCACGCTGGCGCCGTTCGGCCTCGTCTTCGCCGACCCGCCCTATGGCAAGGGTCTTGGCGAGCGCGCCTTGCAGTCGGCGAAAGCCGGCGGCTGGCTTCGCCCCGGCGCGCTGTGCGTGGTCGAAGAGGCGGCAGTGGCGCCGTTCGAGCCTGGTCCCGGCTTTTCGGTGCTGGACGAGCGCAACTATGGCGAGACCGTTATCCGCTTTGTCGAGGCGGTCTGATAGCCTGCATCCTTGGCCGGGCCTCATGGGCCGGCCTCTTTGCCGCCGCCTTTGCCGGCAACATGACCAACAATTCACTTTGCTTGTCGCCAGCACCTTGCCTATCGTCCGCCAAGAAACCGGAGCCATCGATGACATTTCAGGCTGAATGGCTGCGCGGAACGCTGTTGGCGACCTCTTTGGCTTTTGCGATAACCGGTCCGGTGCTGGCCGAGAGCCCCGTCTTGCCCAACACGGTTCCGGCCGAGTTCAAGGTCACGGATTTCCTGCTCGACAACGGCATGGAGGTGGTCGTCATTCCCGACCACCGTGCGCCGATCGTCACCCAAATGGTCTGGTACAAGATCGGCAGCGCCGACGAGCCGCCCGGCAAATCCGGCATTGCGCATTTCTTCGAACATCTGATGTTCAAGGCGACGACCAACCATGCGGCCGGCGAGTTCGACCGCGCCATCTCCGATATCGGCGGCTCCAACAACGCCTTCACCTCTTACGACTACACCGCCTTCCACGAAACGGTGGCGCCGTCGGCGCTCGAGCTGATGATGAGCTTCGAGGCCGATCGCATGCGCAATCTCATTCTCACCGACGATGTGATCAAGACCGAGCGCGATGTCATCCTCGAGGAGCGCCGCTCGCGCATCGACAACAGCCCCGAGGCCGTGCTGGACGAGGAGGTCGATGCGACGCTGTGGCAGAACCAGCCCTATCGCATCCCGGTCATCGGCTGGATGCAGGAGATGCAGCAGCTGAACCGCGCCGACGCTGTTGCCTTCTATGACAAATATTACCGGCCCAACAACGCGGTGCTGATCGTCGCCGGCGATGTCGAACCGGACACGGTGCGGGCGCTGGCCGAAAAGACCTATGGCAAGGTGGCACGCGGCCCCGATCTGCCGCCGCGCATCCGTCCGGTCGAGCCGGAGCAGAACACCAAGCGCACGGTGACGCTCGCCGATGCCCGCGTCAGCGTGCCGAGCTTTTCCACCCAATGGGTGGTGCCGTCCTATCACACCGGCAAGCCGGGCGAGGCGGAAGCGCTCGACCTCTTGGCGGAGATCCTTGGCGGCGGCAATCGCAGCCGGCTCTACCAGGCGCTCGTCGTCCAGCAAGGTATCGCATCCAGCGCCGGCGCCTTTTTCCAGGGCACCATGCTCGACGACACCAACTTCACCGTCTACGGCGCGCCGCGCGGCGATGCCAAGATTTCCGACGTCGAAGCGGCGGTCGATGCCGAGGTGGTGCGCATCGTCAAGGATGGCGTCACGCCATCGGAGCTGGAGAAGGCCAAGGACCGCTATGTCAGGTCAATGATTTTTGCCCGCGACAAGCAGGATTCCATGGCCAACATCTACGGCTCGACGCTGGCCACCGGCGGCAATGTGCAGGACGTCCAGCAGTGGACGGACCGCATCCGCAAGGTCACGACAGATGAGGTCAAGGCCGTCGCCGCGCGCTACCTGGTGCTCGCCCGATCGACCACCGGCTATCTCTTGCCGCAGCAACAGGCGGGGAATTGATGATGAAGAGCACGAACGCGGTACGCGCACCCCTCACCACCCTCTTCCTCTCCATCCTCTTCCTCATCCTGCCGGCACTCACCGCGCGGGCCATGGACATCCAGTCCGTCACCTCGCCAAAGGGCATCACCGCCTGGCTGGTCGAGGACTATTCCGTGCCGGTCGTCGCCATCCGCTTCGTCTTCGGCGGCGGCTCGACGCAGGACCCGCCGGGCAAGGAGGGCTTGGCCAATCTGATGACCGGCCTGTTCGACGAAGGCGCCGGCCCGCTTGACAGTGAAGACTTCCAGATCAAGCTCGACGACGCCGGCGCCGAGATGAGTTTTGATGAAAGCCGCGACGGCATCTACGGCTCCATGCGCATGCTGGCCGAGCAGCGTGACCAGGCATTCGACCTGTTGCGGCTGGCGGTCAACCAGCCGCGCTTCGACCAGCTGCCGATCGACCGCATTCGCTCCCAGATCCTGTCCGGCATCATCGCCGGCGAGAATGATCCCGACACGGTGGCGCAGAACAAATGGGCGCGCGCCCTCTATGGCGATCATCCTTATTCCCGCTCCGACCAAGGCACCAAGGAAAGCATCGCCGCCATCACGCCGGATGATCTCAAAGCCTTGCACAAAGCGGTGTTCGCCCGCGGCGGCCTGCATGTTGCCGTCGTCGGCGCCATCGACGCGGAGACGCTGAAGAAGAAGCTCGACATGGTGTTCGGCGACCTGCCGCAAAACCAGGCGCTGAGGCCGGTGGCCGATATCGACCCGAAGCTGGCGCAGCATATCGAGGTTGACTACGACCTGCCGCAGACCTCGCTGCAGCTCGCTTTTCCCGGCGTGAAGCGCAAGGCGCCGGACTTCTTCCCCGCCGTGCTGATGAACGAGATCCTTGGCGGCGGCACCTTCACCTCACGCCTGTTCCAGGAAGTGCGCGAGAAGCGCGGGCTGGCCTACAGCGTCAACTCCTCGCTCATCAACCAGGACCACGCCAACGCGCTGATCGTCAGCACCGGCACCCGCTCCGACCGCGCGGCCGAGACGCTGGGCATCGTCCGCGACGTGGTCCAGCGACTGGCCGAAGAAGGCCCGACCGAGGCGGAGCTGGCGGCGACCAAGAAATACATGATCGGCGCCTACGCCATCAACAATCTGGACTCCTCCAGCGCCATCGCCTCGACGCTGGTCGAACTGCAGCTCGACGATCTCGGCATCGACTACATGCAGCGCCGCGCCGGCTACATCAACGCGGTGACGCTCGATCAGGTCAAGGCGGCGGCGAAGAAACTGCTGACCGCCGAGCCGACCATCATGGTCATCGGCCCGAAATTGGCCGGAGCCGGCAAGGGATGAGCCCGACCTTCGGCATCGCCTTCGGCGGCGGCGGCGCGCGCGGGCTGGCGCATATCCATGTCATCGAGGCGCTGGACGAGTTGGGCATCAAGCCGGTGGCGATTGCCGGCTCGTCGATCGGCGCCATCATGGGCGCCGGTATGGCCGCCGGCATGACCGGCAAGGAGATCCACGACTACGCCCGCTCGATTCTTGGCCGCCGCGCCGAGGTGGCGAGCCGCATGTGGCGGGCGCGGCCGGGCACCATCGCCGAAGCCATGCAGGTCCGCGTCAGCCAGTTCAACGTCGAGCGCATCCTGAAAGCCTTTCTGCCCGAGGCCATTCCCGAAACCTTCGCCGAGCTGAAAATCCCGCTCAAGGTGACGGCGACCGACTATTTCGGCCACAAGCTCGCTGTCTTCGAAGACGGCGACCTGCACTCCGCGCTGGCGGCCTCGGCGGCCATCCCCGCCGTGTTCCGCCCGGTGATGCGCGACGGCAGGCTGCTGATCGACGGCGGCATCTACAACCCCGTGCCCTTCGACCTGATCGAGAACGATGCCGACATCATCATCGGCGTCGACGTCGTCGGCGCGCCGGAAGAGGCCGACCGCAAGCAGCCGACCTCCGTCGACCTGATGTTCGGCGCCACGCAGCTGATGATGCAGTCGATCATCGCCAACAAGCTGAAACAATGCCGCCCCGACATCCTGGTCCGCCCGGCAGTGTCGAAATACCGCGTGCTCGATTTCCTGAAGATCGACGCCCTGATGAACGAGACGGTGGATATCAAGGACGAGCTGAAGCGGCAGGTGGAGAAGGTGCTGGAGGCACGGGCTGGCGCCGCCGTCAAAGCGAGGCGGGGAAAGCAGGTCGGGTGAGGATGCATCTTCCCGACTCGATCTGCTAGGAAAGAGGCTCCAACCGATTTACGATTTCGCCGCCACCGGGGCATACTCCAGCGCCACCACACCGTTGCTGAACGGCGTGGCGGAAACCAGTTCGAGCGACACCGGCTCGCCGACTGGGAACAGCGGCTTGCCCTGGCCCACAGTGCCGGGATAGCTGAGCAGCCTGACGCGGTCGACAAGGCCGTGACGCAGCAATTCCTGCGCAACGCTCAGGCTGCCATGCACGTAGATGTTGCCGCCACCGCCTTGCTTCAGGATTCTGACCGCATCCGGCAGCGGTCCCTTCAGCAATTCGGCCGGCTTCCAGTCGAGCGCCTTCAGGCGGGTCGAGACGACATATTTCGGCAGCGCGTTGAACCGGTCGGCAAAATCTCCGGTTTCCGTGGGCCAGGAGCCGGCAAAGATCTCATAGGTCGTGCGCCCCAAAAGCATGGCGCCGCTATCGGCAAGCTCGTCCTCCTTGAACCTGTTCATCTCGTCGTTCCAGGTCACGCTGGGCAGCTTCTCGACCTCGGCAATGCCATCGACGCTGATGAATTCGGTGACGATAAGTTTTCGCATGGCGTTCTCCCTTTTCCATCAAAGGACGGACTGCGCAGGCCCTTTGCGACATGCTTCGTGAAAAATAGCGCGGCGCGGCGGAAGGGAGAAGGCGCCGCGATGAAGGGCAGGCGTGGAGGAGAGACTGCGTGAGCCATGGGATGTTGCGAAATTCGAGCGCTGGTTGTGTATGACCAAGTAAGCCACAGTCGGCGCAAAGGCAAAGTCCTTCCCAGACCGGATTACCGCCAAACGACATCGGGTTTCTTCGACAAGATTCCATCACCTCTGTCAAAAAATCAGCATGTGGAAGTCGATTTCTGAAGATTTGAAACGGCCTCCCCCATGTATTTATGTGCTCTGTCGCCTTATATGGTTGAAGATGAGGTTCGTCTGCGAGTAATCTAATGTTCTAGGGTGGGATGATTCCCGGGGGATGCGCCGATAGTGCGTCGAAGTCTGTGAGTCTGCAGGTCATTGATAAACCGTTGAAGACTACGGCGGCTGGCCAATATCTCGGCTATTCGCTGCAGCAACTGCGACTGTGTCATCATCTTTTCAAGGCTCTGGATGGAGACAATGTCTCTCTAGAATATCTCGACGACATCGCAGTCCACCGGTCAGATGGAACACTCCTGTTGGAGCAGGACAAAAGTGCGCTCACCGGAAACCCTGCCGCTGACCGATGTGAGGAGCTTTGGAAAGCATTTGCAAATTGGGCCGACCTCTGTTCCTCTGATTCAATAGATGCCGCTGAAACCGATTTTCAGCTGTATGTTACGCCGGCCAAAACTGGAGCATTGGTCAGTCAACTCCATTCAGCAGTGACGTCGGCGACGGCTAGCGATGCGCTGGCGAAGATCAAGAAGCTGGTCGATCCCAATAAGCTTGAGATTGGATGTACCCCGCACGTTATTCGCTTTTTGAACGCTGGCGATGATATTTGCCGCGTTATCATTCAACGGTTCCGTCTTGTCACGGAGATCAATCCCGTCGAGAGTGTGCGCGAGTATGTGCGGGCTGGCGTTCCGCCGGACGCGGTAGACGACCTGACGTCTGCAGCCGTTGGAATGGCGCGAGATCGCGTGGACAAACTTATCCGTGAGGGGCAGCCCCCCATTGTCTCCGCGACAAAATTCCGGCGACTGTTCCAAACGTTCTCTCAGCGCTCCAATCTTACCAACATGTTGCCTTCCAAAGCGCCAGAGCCCTCCGAAGGCGCGATTGTTGCAGTCGTGGCCACCGCGCCAACTTTCGTCCGACAACTTCAGGCAATCAACGCAAGCGACGACATGCTGGTTACGGCCGTGAGCGATTATCTGCGTTCAACGGCTGACAAAGTTCATTGGGCAGACGAGGGGCTGATCATAGAGGACAGCCTGAACGATCTTGACGTCCAATTGATACGCCAACACAAGATGGTTCGTGACGAGATCGAGGACACGCAGGCCAGCGTGGATGAACCTGGGCGGGGTCGTGCGCTATATCGGAGGTGCGCAGCAACGACGCTTCCATTGGAGGGCCGCACTCTCCCATCACATTTCATTGCTGGCGCGTTCAATGATCTCGCCGATCTCCGTCGCGTAGGTTGGCATCCGTCGTATCAGACGCTATTTCCAATGGAGTAGGTTGCGATGGCGCACGCGGAAATATCGGCTGTCGGTCTGGTTCAGAATCCTGCGTTCGGCTCGCTGCTGCTTTGGAGTTTCGGCAGTGGCTTTCAGGCAGAGCGGGTTGGCGATCTTCCGGTGCTCACGCAGTTTTTTTTGGTCCTGCCGCTGGTGCTCCATGGCCCGACAGTGCGAACGATCCGCTCTACAAACCAGAGTTCGGGTCTCGCAAAGTTTATCTCAAAGCTTGCTGAGGAGCGCGAGCGCTTGTTCGCTGTCCATGATCGCGCGCTTGCGATGCGCAGCTTGACGCTTGAATCCATGGCGGCTGGTATCGCGACCAAGCTTTTGAGCGTTGACTACAACACTGCCGCGGTGCGCTCGAATGAGGTCAAGCTACCTCCGCCGCCAGACCGGTTAAAGCACCACGTCGCCAGCGCGGAAAAACTTGGCAGGTGGTTGGCCCGGCTTCCACCCAACCAAGGTTTCTCACTCCTGCAGGTCGAACCCTAATGCACTTCCAGATATTAAAACTGATACTTTGGTCTCGAGCTGGTCATGCGCCACGCGTGGTGGAATTTGAACCCGGCATGGCCAATGTTATCAGTGGCGCTTCCAAAACAGGTAAGTCCGCCGTAATTCCAATCATCGATTACTGCCTTGCTTCAGGGAAATGCAGCATCCCTGTTGGCACGATTCGCGACGCTTGTTCGTGGTTCGGCATCGTGATCGAGACTATCGAGGGGCAAAAGTTGCTGGCCCGTCGGGAGCCTGGGGAGGCGCGGCAGACTGGGGACATGTTCATACTTGAAGGGGATGTCATCGAAGTACCGGAGCAGACTCCTGACAAGAACACCACAGCTGAGATCGTAAAGCGAATGCTAGACAAACTGGCTGGCCTGTCCCAACTCGGGCTGAATCCAGAGAGTGAGGTCGCGCGAGTGAGCTTTCGCGATTTGATCGCTTTCGCGTTTCAACCACAGTATATAGTGGCCAATCCCATGGTGTTGTTTTTCAACGCCGATACATCTGAACATCGAGATAAGCTAAAGGCGATCTTTCCTTACGTGTTAGGTGCTCTCACGCCGGAGATGCTAGCGGCGCGCTGGGAAATGGATCGGCTCAATCGAGAATTGCGCCGGAAAGAAGGAGCTCTTGCTTCCGCCCGCACAGCGGTGCGGGCATGGCAAACCGAAACCCAAGCTTGGCTTCGCAATGCAGTCGAGTTTGGTCTGCTGCCTAGCGATACCCAAATTCCTACGGAGTGGAACGAGGTCGTAGATCTACTGCGACGTGTCACAAGAGCGAATACGCGGACATCTTTCGCAACGATCGGGTCTATCCAGCCCACGATTGAGCAACTGCAGGCGCTACGACAACGCGAAAGCGACGCAGCAGGAAAGCTTGCGGATCAACGCCATCGGCTGAATGAAATTCAGCGGCTGTTGACGAGCAGCGAAGCATACGGTTCAGCTATCCGAATCCAGCGAGACAGGTTGAACATTGCACCGTGGCTTAAGGCTCGCGCTGACGACGCAGGCGACATCCTTGTCGCACTCGGCGATGGTGGTCGCGACAAGCTCGATACGCTAACCGAAGCGCTGGCTGGGATAGACGTTCAACTTCGCACTCAGCCAACCATGTCAGACACTTTTGACAAGGAGCGGCTTAGACTGCGCGAAGAGGTCGAGTTGGCGACCGCAAATCTTACGGCAGTTAGGCAAGAGATCGCTCTCTTGGAACAACAGTCTGAGCAAGTCCGTGCCCTTACCTATAGGCAGGACAGGATCGAACGCTTCATAGGACGACTTGAACAAGCGCTGGTGTCGTTTGATAGATCGGAGGAAGGGTCTTCGTTCGCCGATGAGGTTTCGCTGTTGAAAACGCGCATAGATGAACTTCGCGCAATTTACTCAGAAACCCAAGTGCAGCGCAAAACGCAGAACGCTCTGCGGCAGGTCGAAGCCTTTGCTGCCACTATCATCCCAAAGCTAGATGCTGAGTGGCCAAACGCACCAATAGAATTGGTGATCAACGATCTTACAATCAAGGTCATCCACACGGAGCGCGAGGACTATCTCTGGGAAATTGGAAGCGGCGCAAACTGGCTTGCCTATCATGTTGCCATTACGTTAGCGCTGCAACGCTTCTTCATCGAGGGGCCACATCCGGTTCCTGGAATGTTGATCTATGATCAGCCAAGTCAAGTTTATTTCCCGCGAGGCTTTGATACGGCAGAGGGAGAACCTCATATCGGACGCACCCGCGATGAGGATATTGCGGCCGTAAGAAAGGTATTTGAAGCGATAGGCGGGGAGATCGTGCGAGGAAAGGGGCAACTTCAAGCGATTATCCTCGACCACGCTGGGGATGATGTTTGGGGTGAGATCCAGGGTGTTGTTCTGGCGCAGGAATGGCGTGGTGACGAGAAACTCGTTCCGCCAGAGTGGCTTGTTGGCAGCGCATAAGGCGAGTCCGGCGAAATGCTGGGCTGGCTAGGAAGCTCGTGACCCCCAGGACCCCCTCAGTCCTTCGCGCGCTCCACATACGCCCCATCGGCCGTCATCACCACCACGCGGGTGCCCGGCGCGATGTGCGGGGGGACCAGTGTGCGCACGCCGTTGGACAGCACGGCCGGCTTGTAGGAGGACGACGCCGTCTGGCCCTTGGTCGTCGGCTCGGTTTCCACCACTTCGAAGGTCGCGCGCTGCGGCAGCACCAGGGAAATGGCAATGCCGTTGAACTGCGACACCTGCACGGCCATGCCTTCCAGCAGGTAGGGCGCCATGTCGCCGACCACGCCTTCCGAGACGGCCACCTGGTCGTAGCTTTCCGGGTTCATGAAGTGAAACCCTTCGCCGTCGCGATACAGGAAAGTGTGCTCGCGCTCTTCGACATAGGCGCGCTCAACCTGTTCGGTGGTGCGGTAGCGCTCCGAAACCTTTACCCCGTCGCCGATGCGGCGCATATCGAGCTGCGTCACCGGCGTGCCCTTGCCTGGGTGGATGTTTTCGGCAAAGAGGATCACATAAAGCTTGCCGTCCTTTTCGACGACGTTGCCTTTGCGGAGCGAACTGGCGATGACTTTCACCACGGTTTTATATCCTGCAAGAAGAGTTGACTGGCGTTTGCCGGCTTGTGCGGCGCTGGATGGGGGCCTACCGCATCTTGGCCGCCGCCGCCAGCCCCCTTCCACCATGTTCCGAGCCGCATGACCGAAGCTTCGCCCTGGTGGACGCCTGACGTTCATGCCGACCGCCGCCCGCGGCTGATGCTGCGCAACGGCATCGCCGCCAGCCTGCGCGATTGGTTCGCCGCCCATGATTTCGTCGAGGTGCAGACGGCAGCGCTGCAGGTCTCGCCCGGCAACGAGGCGCATCTGACGGCCTTCGCCACGGAAGCGGTCGGGCCGGACGGTGCAAGGGCGCCGCTCTATCTCCACACCTCTCCGGAATTCGCCTGCAAGAAGCTGCTCGCCGCCGGTGAAGTCAGGATTTTCAGCTTCGGTCCGGTCTACCGCAACCGTGAGCGCGGCCCCTTGCACCATCCCGAATTCACCATGCTCGAATGGTATCGGGTGGGCGAGGCCTATGAGAGCCTGATGCTGGATTGCGCGGCCTTTCTGGCGCTGGCCGCGACAAGGGCAGGGGCGACTCTTTTCTCTTTCCGGGGCCGCGACTGCGATCCGTTTGCCGAGCCGGAACGGCTGAGCGTGGCGGACGCCTTCACCCACTATTCCGGCATCGACCTGCTGGCAACGGTCGCCGCCGACGGCAGCACCGATCGCGACGCGCTGTATGCGGCTTTGACCCAGGCCGGCCTGCGCACTGCGCCCGACGATAGTTGGGCAGATTTGTTCAGCCGTGTGATGGTGGAAAAGATCGAGCCGTTGCTCGGGCAGGGGCGGGCGACCATCCTGTGCGAATATCCACTGGCCGAGGCGGCATTGGCGCGGCCGAGCCCGAACGACTCGCGCGTCGCCGAGCGTTTCGAGCTCTATTGCTGCGGCGTCGAACTCGCCAACGGCTTTGGCGAACTGACCGACGCCGACGAGCAGCGCCGGCGTTTCGTCATCGAGATGGATGAGAAACAGCGCATCTATGGCGAGCGCTATCCGCTGGACGAGGATTTCCTCGCCGCCCTGGCCATCATGCCGCTTGCCAGCGGCATCGCGCTCGGGTTCGACCGGCTGGTGATGCTGGCCACCGGCGCGCAAAAGATCGAGGACGTGATCTGGACGCCTGTTGCCTGAGGCGCGGAAAGATCTGGCCTATTCGATTCCAGGGATCAAGACTGGACCGTGACCCCGAACCAAGAGACCACATGATCGGTACGGGATTTCAAGGTCAATCGGGAAGATCCACAGTGGCTGCTTCTGAAACGGTCGAAATCGCCATTGTCGGCGCCGGAGTTGTCGGGCTGGCGACGGCACTTCGCCTTGTCGCGGACGGCCGCGAAGTTCTGCTCATCGATCCGAACGAGCCGGGCTCCGGCGCGTCGTTCGGCAATGCCGGGACGATCGCCGAATATGCCTGCATGCCGGTCGGCACTCCTGCGGTGCTGCGGGCGTTGCCAAAGCTGCTGCTTGATCCCGACAGCCCGTTTTCGCTGCGCTGGCCGGCGCTGCTGCAGCTGGCGCCATGGCTCGTTCGGTTCATGCGGCAATCGCTGCCGGCGGCCACCCGGGCCAATGCGCTGGCGCTCGCCGGACTGCTGGCCGACGCCCTCCCGGCCTGGGAGGAAATGGCTGGGGAGGCCGATCTGGACGATCTGCTGCGCCGCAATGGCTGTCTTTACCTCTATCGCCGCGAGAGCGATTTTGCCGCTGGCGCCGGCGGCCGGGCAATGCGCGCTGGGTTTGGCATCCACCAAGAGGTGCTGACTCCGGAAGAGGTGGCGGCACTTGAGCCGGGCCTGCCGGCGACAGCAGCGCATGGCGTGTATTTTCCCGACTCGATCAATGTCACCGATCCGGCAATGGTGATGCGGCGGTTGCTGGGCGCGGTGAGCGCCCGTGGTGCATCGGTGAAGCAGGTTGAGATCACCGGGCTGCAGGTCGAGGCTGGCGGTGTCCAGCTCAGCGGCCCCGGCGTTCGCATCAAGGCTGGCACGGTGGTGATCGCCGCCGGTGCACGGTCACGCGCACTGGCCGCGCAGGCCGGCGACAGGATTCCGCTCGAGACCGAGCGCGGCTATCATCTGGAATTCCACACCGACGCGCCGCTGCTCAACCGGCCTGTGTGTCCCGTCGATCTTGGTTTCTACCTGACGCCGATGGCTGGCCGCTTGCGGGTCGCCGGCACCGTCGAACTCGGCGGCCTGGTCGCGCCGCCAAATCCGCGCCGGCTGGCGCTGCTTGACCGTGGCGCCAGGCAAATTTTTCCCGGGCTCGGCTCGCCTGCCTCGCAATGGCTCGGCTTCCGGCCGTCCCTGCCGGATTCCAGGCCGGTCATCGGCGTTTCGCGCGGCAGCTCCCGCGTAATCCATGCTTTCGGGCACGGCCATCTCGGCCTGACGCTGGCTCCGATCACCGCGCGGCTGGTCGCCGACTTGATCGGCGGACGCGGCGATCCGGCGCGGCTCGCACCTTTCGTGGCGGGCCGTTTCGGCCGTTGATCGACCGATGCCCTCGATCTGAGCTAATGCGCGAAAACCTGCTCCAAAGAGCGAAAGCCCTTGAATTCCAAGGCATTGCCCGAGGGGTCCCGGATGAACAGCGTTGCCTGTTCGCCGGGCTCGCCCTTGAAGCGGACCATCGGCCGTTCCAGCCAGTCGATGTCGTCGCGCGCCTCCAGCCGCGTCGCCAGGCGCTGCCAGTCGTCCATCAGAAGCACAGCGCCGAAATGCGGGATCGGCACGACAATGCCGTCGACCTTGCCGTCACTGGGAGCCTGTGCGGCCTGCGGCCGCAGATGCGCCGACATCTGGTGGCCGTAAAGGTCGAAATCGACCCAGGTCGCTGACGACCGGCCGATCGCGCAGCCCAGCACCTCGCCATAGAAAACGCGGGTTTCATCGAGATCACGGACCGGAAAGGCGAGATGGAATGGCGTCATCGAAATGCTCCGTGCAGGCTGCGAACCGATTTTGCGTCACAGGGTTGGCGATTTGAACCGTCCACCCTGCATTTTGATTGAAGCCTATGCCATTGCACAAGCCGGACCGGAACAATAGATGGGTGGGCAACGGCCGCACACCGGCCGCACCAGCAGGATTTCAGGCATGACCGATATATCAGACGCAGCAAAATTGACCGACCGCGTCGCGGCTCTGGTCGAGGCTGCAAAAAAGGCCGGCGCCGATGCCGCCGACGCGGTGGCCGTGCGCGGCCGCTCGACCGGCGTGTCGGTGCGTCTCGGCAAGGTCGAGGCTACCGAAGCCTCCGAGAGCGAGGATGTCGCGCTGCGCGTTTTCGTCGGCGGCCGCGTGGCGAGTGTCTCGGCTACAGCGGCGTCCGACCCGAAAACACTGGCCGAGCGCGCTGTGGCGATGGCGAAAGTGTCGCCGCAGGATCCTTATCAGGGGCTGGCCGACCCGGCATTGCTGGCCAAACAGACGCGCGATCTCGATCTGTTCGACGCCACCGAAGTGTCCGCCGACCAGTTGAAGGAAGCCGCATTGGCGGCGGAAGCGGCAGCGCTTGCCGTCAAGGGCGTGACCAATTCGGCCGGCGCCAGCGCCGGTGCGGGGCTGGGTGGTCTGGTGCTGGCCACCTCGCACGGCTTCCTCGGCCACTATGTCGGTTCGCGTTTCTCGCGCTCGGCCAGCGTCATCGCCGGCGAGGGCACCGGCATGGAGCGCGACTATGAATTCTCCTCGCGCCAGCATTTCGCCGATCTCGACGCGCCGCAAGACATCGGCCGCAAGGCCGGTGAACGCGCCGTGCGCCGCATCGGCGCGCGCAAGGCGGCGACCGGGCCGGTCGACGTGGTATTCGACCCGCGTGTCGCGCGCGGCATCGCCGGCCATCTGGCCGGCGCCATCAACGGTGCCTCGGTGGCGCGCAAGACCTCGTTCCTGCGCGACATGATGGGCAAGCAGGTGGCCGCATCCGCCATCACCGTCACCGACGAGCCGCTCCGGCTGCGTGGCCAGGCCTCGCGGCCGTTCGACGGTGAAGGCGTCGAGGGCGAAAAGCTGTTGATGGTCGAGAAGGGCGTGCTCAACCACTGGTTCCTGTCGACCTCGGCTGCAAGGGAACTGGGCCTCGTCACCAACGGCCGCGGCGCGCGCGGCGGCTCCTCCGTGACGCCATCCTCCACCAATCTCGCCATCGAACCGGGCGAGCGGTCGCCGGAAGAGCTGATCAAATCGCTCAAGACCGGCTTCTACGTCACCGAAGTGTTCGGCCAGGGCGTCGACATGATCACTGGCGAATATAGCCGTGGCGCCTCGGGTTTCTGGATCGAGAATGGCGAGCTGGCCTATCCGGTCGCCGAGGTCACAATCGCCTCGAACCTGAAGACGATGTTCCTCAACATGGTGCCGGCCGATGACCTCGACCGTAATTTCGGCACCGCCGCCCCAACGCTCCTGATCGAAGGCATGACCCTTGCCGGAGCATGACCTGACCACTGCCGGGGCCATCTCCGGCGCCTCTGGGGACTTGCCGCTGCTGCGCGATGCCGCCCGCGAGGCGGGGGTCATCGCCATGCGCTACTTCGGCAACAGCCCACAAGTCTGGATGAAGGGCGGCACATCGCCGGTCAGCGAGGCCGACCATGCCGCCGACGCCTATCTGCGCGAAACATTGCTGGCGGCGCGGCCGGATTATGGTTGGCTGTCGGAAGAAACAGTTGACGATCCGGTCCGGCTTTCGGCACGCCGCACCTTCGTCGTCGACCCGATCGACGGCACGCGCGGTTTCCTGGAAGGCCAGCGTACCTGGTGTGTCAGCGTCGCCGTCGTCGAGCATGGCCGCACGTTGGCCGGCGTGCTGGAATGCCCGGCGATGGAGGAGACCTATTGGGCGCTGCCCGGTCAGGGCGCCTTCCGCAACGGCAAGCGCATTGCGGTTCGCCAGCTGGCAGACACGGCCGAGATTTCCGGGCTGAAGCAGTTGACCGACCTGATGCCGGCCGAATGGCAGGCGCGCCTGAAGCGGGCGCCCTACAGCCCTTCGCTCGCCTATCGGCTGGCCATGATTGCCAATGGCGCGCTGGATGCCACTTTCGTCAAGCCGAACGCGCATGACTGGGACATCGCCGCGGCCGATCTCATCTTGCGCGAGGCCGGCGGCCAGTTGCTCGACCAGCATGGCCGTGCTCCGCTCTATGCCGGCGAGGTGACTCGTCACGGCGCCCTTGCTGCCGGCAGCGGTGAATTGCTGGCCGTGCTCGCCGGCGTCATCGCCGGTCTGGACGCGTGAAAGCGTTTTCCCGGGCGAGATGAATTCATCTCGCCCTAAAGGTTCCAAAGTCGGCGGCTTTGGTCTAGACCTGTCACAAACTCACGATATGTGAAGGACCGACATGGCCGCGGAAGACGGAAAGAAACAGCTTTTGCATCTGGTGTTCGGTGGCGAACTGAAGAAGCTTGGCGGCACCGAATTCCGCGATCTCGACGGGCTCGACATCGTCGGCATCTATCCCGACTATCAATCCGCGCACACGGCGTGGAAAGCCAAGGCGCAAGCCAGCGTGGACAACGCCCACATGCGTTACTTCGTCGTTCATCTGCACCGGCTGCTGGACCCCGACAACAAGGCTGCCGGTTGACTTCGATGGAGCATGACCTGGCGAAAGGGCCAGCAAGCGATGCCGCGCCCACGGGCAGGGGACGCAGCCGCACGACCAAGGCCTTCTGGCGCAAGATTCGCCAACCGCTAGCGCAGTCGCGATTCGTCAAGAACGCCATTGCCAGCCTGTTCGCCCAGTTCGTGCGGTTCGTGCGCCTCACCAATCGCGTCGTCGAGGGCTCGGCGCGGTTTTCGGGCGGCGCCTATACCGAGTTCGAGCCTGGCATCATAGCCCTGTGGCACGGCCAGCATCTGCTGACGCCGGCCTATTATCCCAAGCGCAAGCCGCTGGTCGCCATGGTCTCACGCAGCGCCGATGCCGAGCTCAACGCGCTGATGCTGGAAAAATTCGGCATCGAGGCGGTGCGCGGGTCGGGCGGGCGGGAAAATGCCAGGCATCTCGACAAGGGTGGGGCAAAAGCGCTTATCGCCCTGAAAAAGTCGCTCGCCGTCGGCAAGAACGTCGCCATGATCGCAGATATTCCGCACGGCACGCCGCGAGACGCAGGGCTTGGCATCGTTCTCCTGGCCCGCCTCTCGGGCCGGCCGCTTGTGCCCGTCGCCATCACCACCAGCCGCCGCAAGGTGCTGGAGAAGAGCTGGGACAAGACCACCATCAACCTGCCGTTCGGCCGTTCGTCGATCGTCATCGGCCAGCCGATCTTCGTGGCGGCCGGCGCCGATGACGCCGAAATGGAGCGCAAGCGCCAGGAAGTGACGACCGCGCTCAATGCCGCGACTGCCGAGGCCTACCGTCTCGTGGATGCTCCGCGATGAGCGGCCGCTGGGCACGGGCCATGCTGTCGGCTTACCGGTTCGCGGGTGCGGCAGCCTATCCGCTGGTCGGGCCCTATGTTGCCTGGCGCACCTCGCGCGGCAAGGAAGACCGCTACCGCCGCCGCGAGCGCTATGGCGTCGCCGGCCGCGCGCGCCCCGACGGGCCGGTGATCTGGATACATGCCGCGAGCGTCGGTGAGACCATAGCCGTCGTGCCGCTGGTCGAAAGCATTCTCGACTACGGCGTCAACATCGTGCTGACGACCGGCACGGTCACCTCGGCGCAGGTCGCCGACGAGCGGCTCGGTGATCGGATCATCCATCAATACGTACCGCTCGATCTCAAGCCGGCGGTCAGCCGGTTCCTCGATCACTGGCAGCCGGACCTGGCGATCATCGCCGAATCCGAGATCTGGCCGATGACCATCCTCGAGCTTGGCGCGCGCCGCGTGCCGCAGGTGCTGGTCAATGGCAGGCTGTCCGACCGCTCGTTCAAGTCGTGGAAGAAACGGGCCAACATCGCCGAGGCGTTGTTCGAGAACCTGGCTCACGTCGTGGCGCAGTCGGATGTCGATGGCGAGCGGTTTCTGGCGCTCGGCGCGCGGCCGGTCACCGTGTCGGGCAATCTCAAGGTCGATACCTCGCCGCCGCCCGTCGACGAACGGGCGCTGGCGACGCTGCGGCGGCAGATAGGCACGCGCCCGACCTGGGCGGCGATCTCGACCCATGACGGCGAGGAAGTGGTCGCGGCTGAAGTCCACGCGACGCTGCACAAGCGCCACCATGGCCTTCTGACGATCGTCGTTCCGCGTCATCCCGATCGCGGCGAGGCCCTTGCGGCGCAGATTTCCGGCTTGGGCCTGAAGGTCGCGCGGCGCAGCAAGGGCGACAGGATCGCCGCCGACACGGATATATTGCTCGGCGACACGATCGGCGAGATGGGGCTCTATCTCCGGCTGACAGAAATCGCCTTCGTCGGCCGCTCGCTGACCTCCGAGGGTGGCCAGAACCCGCTGGAGCCGGCCATGCTCGACACGGCGGTTCTCGCCGGGCGCAATGTTCAGAATTTTCGCGAGGCCTACCAGCGTCTCCTCGACAGCGGCGGCGCCAAGCTGGTGCGCGATCGCGACATGCTGGCCGGCGCCGTCAATTTCCTCCTGACCAACGAAGTGGCGCGCCACGAGATGATGGCGGCGGGTGTAGCGACCGTCGACGAGATGCGCGGCGCGCTGGCGCGCACGCTGAAATCGCTTGAGCCCTACATCCAGCCGCTGGTCGTCAAGTCGCGCCTGAAGGGCGCGAACGGGCGCTAGCGTGGCCTCCGAAGCACCACCATTCTGGTGGGAAGAGCCGGACTGGCGGGTCTTGGCGCTGTCGCCGCTATCGGCCATCTATGCCGCCGCCGCCGGCCGCGGCATGCGGCGGGCCAAGCGCGAGAAGATCGAAGCACCCGTTCTGTGCATCGGCAATTTCACGGTTGGCGGCACCGGCAAGACACCGGTGGCCATCGCGCTCGCCAAACAGGCCAAGCGCATGCGTCTCAAACCAGGCTTCCTGTCGCGCGGCCATGGCGGCTCCTTCGCCGAGCCGCATGTCGTCGATATCCATCACGACAGCGCCCGGCATGTCGGTGACGAACCGCTGCTGCTCGCCGAACACGCGCCGGTGGCGGTGACGCCGAACCGCGCCGCCGGCGCTCGGCTGCTGCTGGAACGGCATGGCTGCGATTTCCTGATCATGGATGATGGCTTCCAGAGCGCCCGCATCCACATCGATTATGCGCTGGTCGTCGTCGATGCGCGCTATGGGATCGGCAATGGCCGCGTCATTCCGGGCGGGCCGCTCAGGGCCAAAATCGTCGACCAGCTGGTCTTCACCAGCGGGCTGTTGAAAATGGGCGAGGGCACTGCCGCCGACGCCGTGGTCCGCCAGGCGGCACGCGCCGGCCGGCCAATCTTCGAGGCCCATATAGAGCCAAGCAGCAAGGCAGGGCTTGCCGGCAAGCGGTTCCTCGCCTTCGCCGGTATCGGCCATCCCGAGAAATTCTTCGACACGGTGCGCGAAGCCGGCGGCGAACTGGCATTGACGCGGCCGTTTCCGGACCATCATTTCTATGCCGAGGACGAACTTGCCGAGCTGGCGGCGACCGCACGCGCCGAAGGGCTGGTGCTCATCACCACCGCCAAGGACGCCGCCCGGCTACGCCACGGCGCCTCACAGGACTTTCTCGACCGGCTCGAGGTGCTGGAGATCGACACGGTCTTCGAACTCGACCACGTTCCCGAGCGCATCATCGACGAGACGCTCGATGCCTGGCGCCAGCGCAAGCTGAAAGGCTAAAGCAATTCTAGGAAAAGTGTGAAACGGTTTTCCCGGAAAAAGCGCATAGCGCTTTCCCTTGGGAATTGCGTCAAAACAAAGAGATAGAGCGGTTCGCCGTTCCGTGAAACGGTGAACTGCTCTAACCGCGCTTACGCAGCTCCGGATGCATCTCGATCTCGCGGCGCAGCGAGGCGGTGGCGCTGATGTAGGGCTCCTGCCTGGCGACGCTCCAGTATTTCAACTCGTCGAGCGGAATGCTTTCGCCTGTCACCGCGCAGCGCACGAACGCGCCGGGACTGGTAACCTGGAAGTCGCCATCCAGATAGCGGATGCGGGCTTCCTTGCCGCCGGGGCCTTCGAAACGGTTCATCATGCGGGGACGCCAGGGTTCATGAGGATTTCTCGCCATAAATTCCCGGCGAGGTCAAGCATGCGACAAGCCTGAGACAATGCTGAACGCTTATTGTGAAGCGGAAAAATGGTGTTGGCAGGCCGCAATGGACATTTCCTCCACTCGTCTTCCCGCGTTGCTCAGGGAAGTGATGACGCCGCAGGCAGTGCCCTCGGGGCAGGCTGATCCAGTCATGGCGGCACTGGTCAAGGCGCTGGTCCAACCGCCGGCACCGTCTCTGCTCGCACAACAGACAGCGCCAGCGCTGTTGACTTTGCCGGCCGCGCCAATGGCCGTCAAATCGCAGCAGATCGCATCGGCTGGCATCGTCGATGCCTATCTTGCCCAACTTGAGACGGGCGAAGAGGCGGCGTTGGCGACCATCGCGGCGAGAAAGGCAAAACCCGAAGCCGAAACACTGCGAGCCTTCTTGCCGCCTTCGACAACAGCCAATGACAATGCTCCTGCCAGGGTTGCGGGGCTGTCATTGCTGTCGCTTATCCCGCCGCAGGCTCCAGTCCCGCGCAATGCTGCCGCCCTGGGTACATTGGCGGGCAGGCACAGGCCGGCCAATCAATCCCACGGTGCGGCGCCGAACCCAGAGCAGTTGCTGGTGAAAATTGGCTTTGTTTCGATAATGGCCGGTTTGCTGGGAGCCGTGATCCTCGGGTTCGTTCTGTTGTTGCTTCGTTGAGCTTCGAATCGGCTGGTTCTCGATATATGCCCGGCGGAAGGCCTACCGCTCGGCTTCGATGAACGCCTCGATCTTTTCCGGCGCCAGCCCGGCCTCCGCCGCGATGCGGCGGGCGAGGTCGGCGGCTGCGGCACGCGGCCGCCCGATCGGCCGGTCGAGCCAGTAGGACACCGGATTGAGCGCGGTGCGCTCATCGACGGTGGTGATGCGGCCCGATTGCAATTGATGCCCGGTCAGGGGCGGGCGTGCCAGCGCGATGCCGAGCCCATAGGCGGCGGCGTCGAGCACCAGATTGTAGTCCTCGAAGCGACGGTCCTGCGGGCGCGGGCGATAATCCATGCCTTGCGCGGCAAACCAGGCGCGCCAGGCAGACGCGTCGGAATCGTTGATCAGCGGATATTTGAGCAGCCGGGCCGGGTCGCCGCGGCCGATCTCGCGGGCAAGCCCGGGTGACGCGACGGGGAAGACATGTTCCTCGAAAAGCTGCACCGAGACGCGGCCCGGAATGCCGCCGCGTCCACAGCGGATGGAGAGATCGATACCCTCATCGGCAAGGTCGGCCTGGCGGATGTCGACATCGAGCACGATGCGCAGCTTCGAGGGATTGTTCTCCAGAGCCGCCATGCGCGGCATCAGCCACAGCCCGCTGACCGAGGGGATCGAGGTCAGCCGCACCACGGCGGTGCCACGCGGCTCGACCCAGCGGTCGGAATGGGTCGATATCAGCGCAAAGGCTTCCGACGTGCGCAGATGCAGCCGGTTCCCCTCGATCGTCAGCGAGACGCCGCGCGCACCACGGTCGAAGACTTTCAATCCCAGCCAGTCCTCGAGCTTGGCGATCTGCCGGCTGACGGCGCCATGGGTGATATTGAGCTTTTCGGCGGCCGCCGAAAAGCTGCCTGTCCGCGCCGCCGCATCGAAGGCGCGCAGCGTCTCGAGCGGCACCATTGTGTCCGAGCTGTGATCCATAGTCACAGGTGATCCTCGATTTGGTCGTTTGTCAACTGGCCTGAAATGGCGTTTTCTGCCTCTCAGGACCGAAGAATACGAGGGCAGTGAGATGAGCGCGATGACGGGCACGTTGAATTCGACACAGCGGATGGACACCACGGCAGCCATTGCTGTCGCGCTGACGGTGGTCGGCTGGGCTTCTGCCTTTCCCGCCATCCGAGCCGGTCTCGCCGCCTTCGGACCGCTGGAATTGGGTGCATTGCGCTTTGCCATCGCCGCGGTGCCGGCGGCGATCTTCCTGGCCGTCAAGCGCCCGGTGCTGCCCAGGCTCGACGAAGTGTGGCGCCTTGTCTTTGGCGGCGCCATCTTCGTCGCGCTTTATACCGTCATGCTCAATTTCGGCGAACTGACCGTCTCGGCCGGTGCCGCCGGCTTCATCATCAATGTCAGCCCGATCTTCACCGCCATCATGGCGATGGTCCTGCTGGGCGAGCGCTTTTCGGGCATGGCCTGGGCCGGCACGGTGATTTCCTTCGCCGGCATTGGCGTCATCGCCATGGCCGACGGGCATGGCCTGTCTTTCAACACCGGTGCTCTTCTGGTGCTTGGTTCGGCCTTGTGCTCGGCCGTCAACACTATCGTCCAGAAGCCGCTGTTTGCCCGCCATCATCCGTTGACCATTTCGGCTTCGAACATGGTGCTCGGCGCACTATGCTTGGCGCCCTTCCTGCCGTCGGCCTTTTCGCAGGCGGCGGTTGCCGACACGGCAGGCCTCGGCGCCGTCATCTTTCTTGGCATCGTGCCCAGCCTGATCGCCTATGCCGCCTGGGCGACCGCGCTGTCGCGTCTGCCCGCCGCACGTGCCTCCAACTTCCTCTATCTGGTCTCGCCGATGTCCGCGCTGATCGGCTTCTTCTGGCTGGGCGAAGTCCCGACGCTGCTCGGCATAATCGGCGGCGCGCTGGCGCTGGGCGGTGTCATCGTGGTGAATTTGAAGAGATGATTTGGTAAGTCGGAGCCATTCCCCGGGCGGGAGTTGCGCCTTTGCCTGCCTTGCTGGTCATCCGGAGATCCGGCCTGATCCATATTGCCGTTTCCCTCATTCGGAACGATCCCTCGGTCAAAGGCGTTTAGCCGGTGTTTATTCGACGGAGGTCCGAATGCCGGGTGCAACGACGCACCGACGCATGCAACTGGATGATCTATCCATTTTTTATCGCGAGGCAGGGCCGCCAGAAGCACCTGTCTTGCTGTTGCCGCACGGCTATCCCTGCTCTTCGTTCCAATTCCGCCGACTGATGCCGGCGCTCGCCGACCGCTGGCGAACGATTGCATTCGACTGGCCGGGCTTCGGATACAGTGGCACACCAGATCCGGCCGCCTTTGGCTATGATTTCGACGCCTATTCCGACGTGCTTTCCAAACTTGCCGGTGAATTCGGTCTCGAACGCTACGCCTTGTGGCTGCATGATTATGGCTCGCAGATAGGACTCCGGCATGCGATCTCGCATCCGGAGCGGATCAGCGCCCTGATCATCCAGAACGGCGACATCTACGAGGACGTGCTTGGCCCCAAATACGCCACGATCAAGGCTTGGTGGACCGACAAGACGCCCGACAGGCACCGTCCGCTCGAGGCCGCCGTGAGCGAGGATGGGTTCCGGGCCGAGTTCATCGGGGAAGTGGCTGACGACGTTGCCACGCGCGTGCCGCCCGATCTCTGGAGCCTTCACTGGCCATTGATGAACACGCCGGTTCGCCAGCAGATCGCCGTCGGTCTGATGGAGAAGCTGGAAGCCAATCTGACCTGGTTTCCGCGCTACCAGGCTTATTTGCGTGAATACCACCCGCCCACGCTGATCCTTTGGGGGCCAGAGGACGGCTATATGCCCGCGGCGTCGGCACGGGCCTATCATCGCGATCTGCCCGATGCGGAACTGCATCTGATCGAAGGGGCGGGTCACTGGCTGCTCGAGACACATTTCGACGACGCGATGCCGCTGGTCCGCGAGTTCCTGGCTCGTGTTCACGCCTGATCCCACCCGGCGTTGCTTGCTGCGCTCAGTTGCTGTCCCCTGTCTGAAGGAGAACCTCATGCCGACCAAACCGACCATCGCGCGCATCTGGCGCGGTCGCACCCGCCGCGACGTCGCCGACGCCTATGAGCCATACCTGCGTGCCGAGGGTATTCCGCCCCTCGAGAAGACGGCGCTTGGCGTCCAATTGCTGCGCGAAGACCGCGATGCCGAGACGTGGTTCACAACCATCTCGTATTGGGCCGACATGCAAGCGATGACGGCCTTTACCAGAGGCGAACCGACCAAAGTCCATCATCTGGACCGCGATGCCGAGTTCCTGATCGAGCTGCCGGAGCGGATCGACATCCACCGGATACTTGTCGATCGTCAGGGACTGCGCTGAGCGGCGAATCTGGTGGTTCGCAATCTCGCCTTCTTCGCGGTGATGTCGCTGATCTGGGGGCTGACCTGGGCGGCGATCAAGCTCGGTCTCAATGACGTGCCTCCGCTACTGCTGGCGGCGGCGCGCTATTTGCTGACCGCCGCGCTTCTGGCAACAGCGGTGCGTGGAGCCGGCGCGGCATTCGCCCACGGGCGAACGGGGCGAACGGTGGTCTCGGCATTGCTGGTCAATACCGGCACCTACGGTCTGCTTTTCTGGGGAATGCAGCACGTGCCCTCGGGATTGTCGGGGCTGGTCAACCTGGCGCTGATCCCGATCCTGCTGTTCGCGATTGCCGCATTCACCGGCGAGGAGCGACCGACCTGGCGCCACGCTTCCGCGCTCGCTATCGGCAGCATTGGGCTGGTTGGGCTGTTCTGGACGCGGCTTGGCGCGGGAAGCGGTTCGAGCGGCATCGGGCTCGCTGCGATCGTCGTTGCGACCGCTTGTTATTGCTTCGGCAGCGTGGTTTCGCGCCCGCTGGTGGGCGCGGTCAAACCACTGGCGCTGACAATGGTCCAGGCTGCGATCGGCGGTGTTGCACTGCTTGCGCTGTCGCTCGTGCTGGAGCCGATCTCGGGTGAGACGCTCGAGGCGCTGCACACGCCGGCCGCCATCGGCAGTCTGCTGTTCCTGTCGCTGTTTGGCACGATCGTCGCCTATACGCTCTATCTCGTGCTGATGCGTGATTGGGGCACCGTCCGTGCCGGGCTCTACGCCTTCGTTTCGCCGATCGTCGCTTTAGCGGCCGGAGCCTGGCTCTTCGGCGAGGCGGTCGGCTGGGCTGAAATCGCCGGTGCGATCCTCCTGCTGGCGGCGGCTGCGATCGCGCTGCTCGGGCCGCCAGGCGAAAATCGCGGGTGACCGCATTGTCGGCCGATCTCCTTGGCTTGCCGGTCTCAAGTGGTGAAGCGATGGCCCGCAATCCGTCCGCAGCTATCGCCGCCCGAAAAGCCGTTCGATATCCGCCAGCTTAAGTTCGATGTAGGTCGGGCGACCGTGATTGCAGGTGCCCGAGCCGGGCGTCGCCTCCATCTGCCGCAGCAGGGCATTCATCTCCTCGGCCTTGAGCAGGCGGCCGGAGCGCACAGAGCCGTGGCAGGCCATGGTCGCGGCTATTTTGTCCAGCCGCTCCTTCAGCGTGTCGACCGTGTCGTTGTCGGCGATCTCGTCGGCGAGGTCGCGCACCAATTGCCCGACATTGGTCTCGCCCAGCATCGACGGCGTCTCGCGCACCGCGACGGCGCCGGGGCCGAAGCGCTCGATGCCGAGACCGAAGCGGGCCAGCGTTTCCGAATGCAGCGCAAGCCGCTCGGCATCCTCCTCCGGCAGGTCGATGATCTCGGGCAGAAGCAGCATCTGCGAGGGCACCGGGCGCGAGTGCAGCGCATTCTTCAGCGCCTCGTAGACCAGCCGTTCATGCGCCGCATGCTGGTCGACGATGATGAGCGAATCCCTGGTCTGGGCGACGATGTAGTTCTCATGCACCTGGGCGCGCGCCGCGCCCAGCACCGCGCCGAGCAGCGTCTCGGCCGCTTCATCCTGCCCTGCGCGTGCATCGGCGCTATGCTGCGGACCGGCATCGAAAGCCGCTTGCTCGTTTTCATGCAAGCCGCGCTGCTGGAAGCCCGCACCCTCGAAACCCATATCGAGCGGCCGCTGCGACGACCGGGCGGGATCGAAGCCGGACGGACCCGAGGCGCGGTAGGCCGCGTCGTAGCTGCGGTGGCCGTTTGCCGCTCCACCGTGGCCGTAGGATGCGGCCCCTGGCCGGAACGCCGCCATCATGCCGGCGGCCCCCGTGGTGGCGGCGCGGACGCCGGCATCGTCCAGTGCCTGTCGGATTGCCCCGACGATCAGTCCGCGCACAAGGCCGGGATCGCGGAAGCGCACATCGGCCTTGGCTGGATGAACATTGACGTCGACGATGGCCGGGTCGAGCGTCAGGAACAGCACCGTCACCGCATGGCGGTCGCGCGGCAGGACGTCGGCGTAGGCACCGCGTATGGCGCCGGCGATCAGTTTGTCGCGCACCGGGCGGCCGTTCACATAGGCATATTGCTGCAGCGCGTTGGCGCGGGTGAAGGACGGGATCGACACGTAGCCGGTCAGATGCACGCCTTCGCGCATCGCGTCGAGGGCAATAGAATTGTCCGGAAAGTCGGCGCCCATCACCTGGGCGACACGGCGCAGGCTGCCTTCCGCGCTGTCATCCGCCGCCGGCAATTCCAGCGTCGAGCGGTCCGAGCCGGCCAGCGTGAAGCGCACGGCGGGGAAGGCGATGGCGATGCGCTTGACCACATCGCTGGTGGCCGAGCTTTCGGCGCGCTCGCCCTTCATGAACTTTAATCGGGCCGGCGTTGCGAAGAACAGGTCGCGCACCTCGACCGTGGTGCCGCGATTGGCCGCCGCCGGCCTGACAGGCAGGACGCGGCCACCCTCGATGCCGATCTCGGCGGCGCTGTCACTTGCTGCCGTGCGCGAGCGGATCGAAAGTCGCGACACCGAGCCGATCGACGGCAGCGCTTCGCCGCGGAAGCCCAGCGAGCGGATGTCGTTGATATCCTTGGTGAGCTTGGAGGTGCAATGACGTGCGATCGCCAGCGTCAGCTCCCGTTCGGGAATGCCGGAACCGTCATCGGTGACGCGGATCAGGTTCAGCCCGCCGCCGGCTGTGACGATCTCGACGCGCGAAGCACCGGCGTCGAGCGCATTCTCGACCAGTTCCTTGACCACGCTTGCGGGACGCTCGATGACTTCGCCGGCGGCGATCTGGTTGATCATCGTTTCGGAAAGCTGGCGGATGGGCATGGCGCCACTATAGGCGGATTCGACGCCGATGAGGAAGCATTCGATGTCGGCGGAATAGCGATGATGCTGGCGGGACAGCACCCCCCTCTGGCCTGCCGGCCATCTCCCCCGCAAGGAGGGAGATCGGATGTCGCCACGGCTTTCGCCAATCTGCAGCGCTGCAGGAAGGGTGGCGAGGCTGGAACTGCCAATCTCCCCACTTGCGGGGAGATCTCCGGCAGGACAGAGGGGGGTGCTGTCCCGCCGACTTCCAAGGGACTGGGAGGCACTGCCCCTCATGCCTGAGCGGCCAGCCAGTCGCGCACCTTGCGGGCGTTGTCGCTGAGTTCCCGGTTCTTCGGCCAGACGACATAGAACGCCTTGCCGGTCTTCAGCACATGATCCGTCACCGGCACCAGCAAGCCCGACGCCAGCAACCGCTCGGCGAGATGCCGCCAGCCGAGCGCGATGCCTTGGCCTTCCATGACGCCCTGAATCACCAGGCCGTAGTCATTGATGCGCAGGCCGCGCGCGGTATCGCTGAGATTGGCGCCCGCCGACTGGAACCATTCGTCCCAGCTGGCCGCCTCGCGATACGGCTCCTCCAAATGGATGAGGCGGTGCGTGGCCAGTTCGGCAGCGAATTTGGGCAGGCCGAACTTTGCCGCATAGCTGGTGCCGGCGACGGGAAATATCTCCTCGTCAGCCAGCGGCAACGAGTGATAGTCCGGCCAGTCCCGCGGCGCGCCGCCGCGCACGCCGAGCGGAATGCCTTCGGCGATGATGTCGAGGTCGCGGTCGGCGGTCTGGATACGCAGGTCGATGCCCGGCAGTTCGTCGCGGAACTGCTGCAGCCGCGGCATCATCCAGAACGAACCGAACGCGGTCGAGGCGGCCAGCGTGACATGACCGCCGGTCGCCTGCAGGCGTAGATCCTCCGCCGATTTGCGGATATGCGAAAGCCCAAGCGAGACATCGGCATGGAAGCGCTCGCCGGCCTCGGTCAGGAGAACCTGGCGGTGGCGGCGCTGGAACAGCTTGGCGCCAAGCTGCTCTTCCAGCCCNGCCGCCTCGAAGACGATCAGGCTGCCGGCCGAGGGCAGGAGGTGGCGCAGGCTTCGCATAAGCTGAGCTTATACAAGAGATCAGGATTTTCCAGCGTCACATCACCATTTTGTCGCGCTAGGCTCCTTCATGAGTGGAATGGAGTTGCCATGAACGCACCGGCCCCTGAAGTGACCGAACATGCCAACCGCCGCAGTGGCGGCCGCCTGGGGCGCAAGGCGCTGCGCGGAGCCCCCGTAACGTCGTTCCCGACCCTGGTCCGCCAGATCCCCGTCTACCAGATGGTCCCCGATGAGGCGGTCGAGCTGATCCACGAGGAGTCGCTCCTGATCCTCGAAGAGGTGGGATGCGAATTCCGCGACGACGAGGCTATCGCGCTGTGGAAGGCGGCGGGCGCGGATGTCTCGGAAACTCGTGTGCGGATCGACCGGGCCCTGCTGATGGAGCTGGTATCGAAGGTCCCGTCGGAGTTCACGCTCAATGCGAGGAATCCGCAGCGTACGGTGCGGGTGGGCGGCAACAATACCATCTTCGTGCCGATGTATGGCGCGCCTTATGTTCGCGATCTCGACAACAACAGGCGCTACGGCACGCTGGCCGACCTCAACAATTTCCACAAGCTCGCCTACATGGCGCCGGCGCTGCATTCATCGAGTTCGGTCATTTGCGAGCCGATGGAAATCGCGGTACCGAAGCGTCACCTCCACATCATCCATTCCGCGCTTAAGCATTCCGACAAGCCGTTCATGGGCATCGTCACGTCCAAGGAGCGGGCGGAAGACACGATGGCGATGGCAGGCATCGTGTTCGGCGAGGATTACGTCCGCGACAATCCGGTCCTGGTGTCGATCACCAACTGCAATTCGCCGCTGGTGTGGGACGCCACCATGCTGGACGCGATGAAGGTCTATGCGCGAAGCAACCAGCCGCTGATCCTCGCACCCTTCGCACTGTGCGGCGCCTCGACTTCGGCGTCCGCCGTGGGCGCGGTTGCGCAGGTCAATGCGGAAGCGCTGGCGGGCGTCGCCTTCACGCAACTGCTGCGCCCAGGGTCGCCGCAGATCTACGGGCAGTTCATGGTCACGGTGGACATGAAGACCGGCGCTCCGATGGGCGGCACGCCCGAGGCGGCGCAGATGATGTATCTGATGGGAGCCTTGGCGCGGAAATACCGGCTGCCGTGGCGCACGTCCGGCTTTCATGTCGGGTCGAAGCTCAACGACGCCCAGGCGGGTTACGAGGCGAACATGCTGATGCATGCCGCCATCCTCGCCGGCGCCAACTACATCTGGCACTCCGCGGGATGGCTCGAGGCCGGCCTGACCTGCGGCTATTCGAAATTCGCCACCGACTGCGAACAGCTCATCGGCTGGTACAAATATGCCGGCGGTCTGCCGTTCGACGATTTCAAGGAAGCCATGGCGGCCATCCGCGAGGTGGGACCGCAGGGCCATTTCCTCGGCACCCAGCATACGCTCGAACATTTCGAATCCGCCTTCTTCATGCCCTCGATCATGGACTTCAATTCGTTCGAACAGTGGAAGGCGGAAGGGGCGAAGGACCACGACACGCGCGGCCGCGAGAAGGCGCGCAACATGCTGGCGGATTACGAGGAGCCGAAGCTCGATGAAGGCATCGCCGATGGCCTGATGGATTTCATCGCGCGGCGCGAGGAGAGGCTGCCGGACAGCGTCAGTTGACGCGAAGAACCAAGATCAAGGGAACCAGACGGGAGGAAAAAATGGCATTCTTCAGAAGCAGTGGCGATCGCGTGCCGAGCGCTATCGAGGCAATGGCGGTCGAAGCACGCGCGGGTCGTGTCGACCGGCGCGAGTTCCTGGCGCTGGCAAGCGCCTTCGGCGCATCGACGGCGCTTGCCTATGGCATGATCGGTCTTGCCGTGCCGGATCGGGCCTTGGCCGAAGAGCCGAAGAAAGGCGGAACGCTGCGCGTCTCGATGTCGGTGAAGGGACAGAAGGATCCGCGCACTTACGACTGGGTGGAACTGGCGAACATTTCGCGTTGCTGGCTGGAGCCGCTTGTCCGCTATACCAGGCAGTTCACCTTCGAGCCGGTTCTGCTCGAAAGCTGGGATATCAATGACGACGCCACCGAATATGTGCTGCATGTGCGCAAGGGCATCACATGGAACAACGGCGATGCCTTCAACGCCGATGACGTCGCTCACAATCTGACGCGCTGGTGCGAGAAGAATGTCGCCGGCAATTCCATGGCCGCCCGTGTCGGCGCGCTGATCGACACAAAGACCGGCAAGGCCAGGGATGGTGCGATCACCAAGGTCGACGACAACACGGTCAAGCTGAAGCTAAGCGAACCAGACATTTCACTGATCCCGAATTTCACCGACTATCCGGCGCTCGTCGTCCATCGCAGCTTCGATGCCGATGGTGCCGATCCGATCAAGAAGCCGATCGGCACGGGACCGTTCGAACTGGTCTCCTACGATGTCGGCCAGAAGGCGGTCGTCAAGCGTCGTGAGAATGGCAAATGGTGGGGTGGTGAAGCGCCGCTCGACAGCGTCGAGTTCATCGACTACGGCACCGATTTCAACGCCACCGTTAACGCGTTCGAATCGGGTGAGATCGACCTCAATTTCGAGTCGCCCGCCGACTTCATCGACATTCTCGACAAGATGGATCTGGTGAAATCGGAGGTGGCGACGGCGACGACGCTGGTTGCGCGCACCAACATTACCCACAAGCCCTATGACGACAAGCGGGTGCGCAACGCCCTGCAAATGGCCGTCGACAACAATGCGGTCCTCCAACTTGGTTACGCCGGGCGAGGCACCCCTGGTGAAAACCACCACGTTGCCCCGATCCATCCGGAATACTATCCGCTGCCCAAGAAGACACGCGACGCCGCCGGCGCCAAGAAGCTGATGGCGGAAGCCGGACAGGCTGACTTCGAGCATGAGCTGATCACCATCGAGGACGATTGGCAGAAGAATACCGGCGACGCCATTGCCGGCCAGCTGCGCGATGCCGGGATCAAGGTGAAGCGCACGGTGCTGCCGGGTTCGACCTTCTGGAACGACTGGACGAAATATCCCTATTCGATGACGATCTGGTACATGCGCCCGCTTGGCGTCCAGGTGCTGGCGCTCGGCTATCGCACCGGCGAGGCCTGGAATGAATCGGCATATTCCAACCCCGATTTCGACGCCAAGCTCAAGCAGGCGCTATCGCTCATCGACGTGGAGAAACGACGCGAGGTCATGAAGGATGTCGAGCAGATCCTGCAGGATTCGGGCGTCATTATTCAGCCGTTCTGGCAGAAGCTCTACAGCCACCAGAACAAGAAGGTGAAGAACTATGGTGTCCACCAGACATTCGAGATGGACCTTCAGAACGTCTGGCTGGACGGCTGAAACAAGGCGCTGCAGGACTTCATGAGCCGCAAAAAAGCCGATATGCAGGATACGTGGTATTGATAGGCTCAAGCCATCAAAAGCCGGAGATTCTGCATGAGACTGACAGTGCTCGTTGCCGCCCTTTCGATAGCCCTGCCGGCCGCCGCCGTCGCCGGACCGGCGTCCGATGCGGTGAAGTTCTTCTATGTCCCGGCGGTCAAGTTCGAGGCCGACGAACAATATCGGGACCGGTTCACCGAACCGGTGACGAAACTGTTCGAGTTGAACGACCAGGCAACGAAGAAGAACCCGGACCAGGTCGCCTGCATCGATTTCGATCCTGGTCTCGACGCCCAGGATTTCGATCAGAAAACCGTCTCGAAAACGCTGAAACTGTCTGAGAAGCTGGATGGCGATAACGCACAGGTCACGGTATCCTTCAGCCTGTTCTCCGAGGGCGATGATTCCAAACGTGAAATGCTCTGGTCGCTCAAGAAGATCGACGGCAAGTGGAAGATATCGGACATCGCTTCCAAGACCAGCGACTGGACGCTCAGTGCGCTGGAATGCATGGCCGGCCAGACGCCGGAGTGAAGCGATGGCCCATCGCCGGTTGCTGGCCCTGTCGGGTGTGTGTCTGCTGGCGGCTCTGAGCGGCGCCGCCGCGCAAGGCCTGTTGGGTGCGCCGCCGGCTGACGCCGCGCCGGGCGACAGCGGGGCTCCGCCCGCAAATGCACCCGGAACCGGAGTGGAACCGGCAACGCCGCCTGTTGGATGGTCGCCAGCCGAAGCCGCGCCGGCCGCACCGATCCAGCCGGGCTCGCCGACCGCTGTGGTGCGGCCGTTTTACGATCAGGTCGGGCTGGAGATCGATCCAGCCGAGCGAAGCCATTTCATCGACCCGGCCAAAACCGTGCTCGACAAGAGCGACGCCTTGCGCAAATCCGGGCAGGGCGAGTGCCTCGACCCCAACATGGCGCTCGATAATGCCGATTACGACAAGGCCGAGATCGACAAGAGCCTGAAGACGCTCGAGGCGATCAACGGCGACCAGGCCAAGGTCATCGTCGCCTTCGTCATATCGGGCAACCCGCACCGGCTGGAATGGAAATTCAAGAGGGTCGACGGCGACTGGAAGATATCGGACCTGCTGTCGGTGACCGGCGAATGGGCACTCAGCCAATATCAGTGCGAATGATGGGCGAGCTCAACCCCGCCCGCGATAGGGCGCCACCCCGGTGTCGGGCAGCCAGGCGCCTTCGGGCGGAGCGCCCGTTTGCCAGAACACATCGATCGGAATGCCGCCGCGTGGATACCAATAGCCGCCTATGCGCAACCACAGCGGCTTGGTTGCCGCCACGATGCGGCGGCCGATCATGACGGTGCAGTCTTCATGGAAGGCGCCATGGTTGCGAAACGAGGTCATGAACAGCTTGAGCGACTTCGATTCCACCAGAGCCGCATCGGGTGCGTAGTCGATGACGATATGGGCGAAGTCCGGCTGGCCGGTGACGGGGCACAGCGAGGTGAATTCCGGACAGGTGAAGCGCACGATCGCCGGCGGTCCGTCACCACGCGAAAACGGTACGGTCTCCAGGACCGCTGCTTCGGGGCTTTGTGGCGTCTCGACGTGCGCGCCGAGCTGGGTGAGAGTTTTGGTGTCGATCATGGGCGCAATCCTTGTCGCATGCGCCCGGAGTGCGTGCGGGACGACATGCTTGAAAACGAATTTTGCCGCTCATTAGCACAATTTGAAACCGCAGGAAGACGATGACCAGCAACGATCCGCTTCTCCAGCCCTACCAGCTCAAACATTTGACGCTGAAGAACCGGGTCATGTCGACCAGCCATGAGCCGGCCTATTCCGAGGACGGCATGCCGAAACAGCGCTACCGGCTCTACCATGCAGAGAAGGCCAAGGGCGGCATGGCGCTGACCATGACCGCCGGCTCGGCGATCGTCTCGCGCGACAGCCCGGCCGCCTTCGGCAATCTGCATGTCTATGACGACAGGATCGTGCCGTGGCTGGCCGAGCTCGCCGACGCCTGCCACGAGCACGACTGCAAGGTGATGATCCAGATCACCCATCTCGGCCGCCGTACCGGCTGGAACAAGGCCGACTGGCTGCCGGTGCTCTCGGCCTCGCCGGTGCGTGAGCCGGCGCATCGCGCATTCCCGAAGACGATCGAGGACTGGGACATCGAGCGCATCGTCGCCGACTATGCTTCAGCCGCCCAGCGCTGCGAGGCCGCCGGCCTCGACGGCATCGAGTTCGAATCCTACGGCCATCTGATGGACGGCTTCTGGTCGCCGGCCACCAATCATCGCGACGACGAATTCGGCGGCTCGCTGGACAATCGCCTGCGCTTCACCAACATGGTGCTCGATGCCGTGCGGGCAGCTGTCGGCGACAAATTCGTCGTCGGCATCCGCATGGTCGCCGACGAAGATTTCGAAAAAGGCCTGTCGAAGGCGGAGGGGATCGAAATCGCCAGGCGGCTGGCGGGCTCCGGCAAGGTCGATTTCCTCAACATCATTCGTGGCTCGATCGAGAGCGATGCGGCGCTGACCAAGGTCATCCCGGTAACCGGCATGCGCTCTTCGCCGCATCTTGATTTCGCCGGAGAGGTGAGGGCGGCGACGAAATTCCCGACCTTCCACGCGGCGCGCATATCCGACGTGGCCACCGCACGCCACGCCATCGCCACCGGCAAGCTCGACATGGTCGGCATGACCCGCGCCCATATCGCCGATCCGCACATCATCAAAAAGGTGATGGAGGGGCGCGAGCATGAGATCCGCCCGTGCGTGGGCGCCACCTATTGTCTCGACCGCATCTATGAGGGCGGCGAAGCGCTTTGCGTCCACAATGCCGCGACCGGCCGCGAGGCCGAAATCCCGCATATCATCGTCAAGACCGAAGGACCGAAGCAGAAAATCGTGGTCGTCGGAGCCGGCGCCGGCGGGCTGGAGGTTGCGCGGGTCGCGGCCGAGCGCGGCCACAAGGTGATGGTGCTTGAAGCATCGAGCCAGGCCGGCGGCCAGGTGCGATTGGCGACGCAGAACCCGCGCCGCAAGGAACTGATCGGTATCATCGACTGGCGGCTGGCTGAACTCGACCGGCTCGGCGTCGAGATCCGCTACGACACTTGGGCGGAAAAAGACGATGTCCTGGCGCTGTCGCCCGATGTGGTGGTGGTCGCTACCGGCGGCCTGCCGCAGAACCCGCCGCTGACGGCCGGCGACAACCTTGTCACCTCGAGTTGGGACATCATGGCCAGCAGCGTCAAGCCGGCCGAAAATGTGCTGCTCTATGACGACAATGGCGGCCATCAGGGCATGGGCGCCGCCGAACTGATCGCCAATGCCGGCTCGAAACTCGAGCTTGTATCGCCGGAGCGTTTCTTTGCCCCGGAAATGGGCGGCATGAACCATGTGCCCTATATCAGGGCCTTTCAGGAAAAGGGCGTCACCATCACCATCAACACGCGGCTGCGTTCGGTGCGGCGCGAGGGCAATCAACTGATCGCAGAGCTGGCTTCGGATTTCGCCGATGGCTGGCGCGGCGAGCGCAGGGTCGACCAGGTGGTGGTCGAGCACGGTACGCTGCCGCTCGATGATCTCTACCTATCGCTAAAGCCTCTGTCGAAGAATGGCGGTGCGGTCGACTACGAACGGCTGGTGAGTGGTGGCGACATCTTTCCCAAGCGCAATCCAGAAGGCGGCTTCGTGCTGTTCCGCATCGGCGACGCGGTCGCCTCGCGCAACATCCACGCCGCCATCTATGACGGCATCAGGTTCGGCTTGCGTATCTGAAATTAGCTATTGCGAGGATCGGTGGCGCGCGGTCGGACCTGCGTACGAGAGCCCGTATACTTCGGTCTGGCCGCGCGCCCGCACGTCATTGGCTCGTCGCCAGACAACGTACGATTCTGTGAGCTTGTGCTGCGTGGGCGGCGCTCAAAACATTCTGGCCGTGGCCATGCACAGCACGGTCAGCACCAGCAGCCCCCCTGCGATGCGCTCGCCTCTTGTCATCTTCGCACGCAACTGGCTTTCCGTTGCCGCATCGGCACCGGCAAGCTGCCTGCTGGCTGAGCCCACCAGCGCGCCTTGCACGCCGGCGGCGATCAGGGCCGTCACGATGCCCAGCGCCAGCACCTTCTCCATCGAGCCGAAAACGCCCTCGTGAAAGAAATACCAGAGCAGTATGCCGGTCAGGAAAACCAGACTGGCAGCGCCCATTTGCGGCCGGAAGAACCGTTCCGCCCGGATGTCCGGGTCACGGCCGACCGCGATCGTCGTACCCGCCCAGAATACACCTGCCATGACATGAAGGCCGATAACGACGATGTAGACATATTGCATAACCGGATTTCCTCTTTAGCCCGCCATCTCTCGGTAATTAGATATCAAATGGTTAGATGTCAATGTATAAGTCGCGCCAGTTCCATCCGTGCATGACACCGTCTAGTGTCCTGCAATGACACCCTTCGAACGCCCGCCAGTCGGCATGAATCTCGGACGAACCGCCAAGCTGGTTGCCCAGGCCTTCGACGCTGCCCTGGTCGAGGCCGGTGGCACGCTGCCGGTCTGGCTCACGCTGCTGTCGGTCAAGTCGAGCAAGCTTGCCAATCAGCGTGAACTCGCCGGCATGATCGGCATCCAAGGCGCGACGTTGACCCACCATCTCAACGCGATGGAGGCGCAGGGCCTGCTGACGCGCCGCCGTGATCCCATCAACCGCCGGGTTCATCTGGTCGAACTGACCGCGGCCGGAGAAGCGATGTTCGAGACATTGCGTAAGGCCGCGCTTTCCTTTGACAAGCGGCTGCGGGTCGGACTGTCCGACGAGCGGCTGGCGGAGTTCGCGCAGGTGCTGGCCGTGTTGCGGGCGAATGTGGGATGATCTTGGTGGGATCGACAGGCCTTGTTTGATCCGAGTTGCTCTGCTATATGACCACTCTAGTCATTTTGGAGCAAGCTATGCGCGAGATTCAGTTGAAGGATGCCAAGGCAACACTTTCAGCGGTGGTCGATCAAGCCGTCGCCGGGACGCCTGCCGTCATCACCCGTCACGGGCGCAAGCAGGCTGTCATTCTGTCTTTCGAAGACTATGAAAGGCTTTCGCGCGTGCCAAGTTTTGGACAATTGTTGGCGGCCTTCCCTGGTGACCTTGGCGATATTCCGCCTCGTTCCCGCAAACCGGCTCGCAAGGTTGCGTTGTAACGCGGTCGATGTTTCTGCTGGATACCAATATCATCTCGGCAATGGCGCCGTCCAAGAAAGCGGATCGGCATGCATTGGCGACTTGGCTCGACCAGGCGAGCAACCATCTGTTCCTGTCCGTTGTCACCGCATCCGAAGTTGCCGCTGGAATAGCGAAGGCCGAACGTGAGGGTGCGACAACAAAGGCGAACTCGCTGCGCGGCTGGTGGCAAGCGGTTCAGCACCTTTATGGAGAAAGAGTGCTTCCCTTCGATTTGCGCGCCGCGCATGCTGCGGGACTAATCCTGGATCGGGCGAGGGCGCACCGGCCTGGATTTGAAGACATAGCGATTGCTGCCACAGCCGAGGTCCATGGTTTAACGATACTGACGGACAACGAGCGTCATTTCGCGCCACTTGGTGTGCCAATGCTCAATCCGCTGAAGAGCTTGCCGTCTTTGCCGGCTCAGTCGTCGTAGCCCTGGATTGTCCCAAAAGTGTAATGGCGCAGCTTCAGCGCGGCGATCAAATTGGTCAGCTTCGTCTTGCCGTCGAACGCGTTCTGGAACATCTCGTCATGCATCAGCAGGATCAGCTTGCCGGGTTTGACGAAGCGGCCATAGCCGAACAGGTGATCGATCTCGCTGACCAGATGATCGACGCTCTGCACCGGCTCGCCATTGTCCTTGTGGACCCATTCATGGTCCCAGCCGTAGAGATAGAAGCCTGAGGCCGCGACAAACTCGTAATCGGGCTCTTCACGCCCCTCCTGGGCGAGGCCAAGCGAAGTGTCGTTCTTCGACATGGAGGGCAGCCTGAACACGTCGCGCCCCGGCAGTCTTGCATGCACCACGGGCTTCAAGCCGAGCACCGCATTCGCCCTTACCATGTCGGCGACGACACCCTCGGTGTTGCCGTAGAAATGCCGGTAGTGATTGTAGGCATGGCTGTAGCTGTGGTTGCCGAGCGTCACCAGGGGAAGCTGCCTGGCGCGCTGGACGAGCGCTCTGTTGGCGGCGCTCGCCTGCGCATGCATGCCGACCATGAACATTGTCGCCGGAACCTGTTCGGCTTCCAGCACATCGAGGATGTTGCTTGTGCCGTTCAGCGGCCCATCGTCGAAGGTAAGATAGATTATGCGATCGGCCCCTTGGGCGGGGACCGCAAAAATCAAAAGCGCCGCCAGGACAAACCGAAACGGTGTCATCGGCCCCGATACCCGGTTGCGATCCGACAAAGCCGCCATCTTCACACACGGTTGTCAAGGCAGCCCGGCCGTACCTATGCCAGGCTTCCTTGCAGCACCGTCAGCTTGGCCTTCTTGGGCATGCGGGCGGTCAGCCATTCCAGCGCCTTGTCGTGCGGCATCGGGAAGGCGATGGAGTAGCCCTGCACCTGGTCGCAGCCGATCGCCATCAGCGAATTGAGCTCGGCCTCGGTTTCGGCGCCCTCTGCGACGATCGAGATGCCAAGGCCACGCGCCAGCTCGGTGATGGCGCGGACGATCTTCGAGTTGTCGCCATTCTCATGGATGTTCTGGACGAAGCGGCGATCGATCTTCAGCCGGTCGATCTCGTTCGGGTTGACATGGCTGAGCGAAGCATAGCCGGTGCCGAAATCATCGAGTTCAAGATGGACGCCGGCTGCCCGGATGTGCCGCAGCTTGGCCGCGATGCCTGTCTTTTCGTCGTCGAGGATGACGGATTCGACGATTTCCAGCGACAGTTTCTGCGGCGGCAGCCCCGCCTTTTCCAGCGTCTCGAACAAGAACGCATCGAAATCGTGCTCGCGCAGCTCGGTGCCGGAAACATTGACGGCAAGCCGTCCGAAGGCAATGCCGGCGCGATTCCATTCGGCCGCCTCGTTGATCGCCTTGGTGATGACGATGCGGCCGATCTCGGGCATGAAGCCGCATTTCTCGGCGACCGGAATGAACTCGCCGGGCGGGATCATGCCGCGCTCCGCATGGTTCCAGCGCACCAGCGCCTCGATGCCGCTGATCGTGCCGTTGGTCAGCGAGACCTGCGGCTGGAAATAGACCTGGAACGCCCGCTCCGCGATGGCGACCTTGATGTCGTGCTCGAGCTGCTTGCGATAGTCGAGTTCGCGGCGCAGCTCCTCGGAGAAGAAGGAGAAGTTGCCGCCGCCAAGCTTCTTGGCGGAGTAAAGCGCCAGATCGGCGTGGACCAGCAAATCCCCAGCATTGTCGGCGTCGATCGGATAGACCGCGATGCCGGCGCTGGCGCCTGGGAGAATGGTCGTGCCCTGGAAGACGATCGGCTCGTTGATGTGTGCCAGGATGCGCCGCGCCAGCATATTGATGTCTTCGGTGCCGCCGGCGCCGCCGAGGATCATGACGAACTCGTCGCCGCCCAGGCGCACGCACAGATCCGACGCCCGGCAGGAATCGCGCATGCGCTGTGCCGTGACGACCAGCACATAGTCGCCGGCGGCGTGGCCGAGCGTATCGTTGATCTGCTTGAATCGGTCGAGATCGAGCTGGACGACGGCAAGGCGTTCGCGACGCCGGTGCGTGCCCTTGATCAGCGTGTCGAAATGATCGGTCAGGAACGTGCGGTTGTGCAGGCCAGTGAGGCCGTCATGCACCGCGATGAAGGCCATGGAATTGCGCGCGTCGATCAATTCATGTGTCTTGCGCAGGATGGCGTTCGACATCGGCCTGAAGATGAACAGCGCCACCAGTATGATGACGCCGATTGTGGCGTAGAACAGCGTGCGGTGGAGAGCGAGCAGCTTCTCGGAGCGGTCGTCGGCGTCGGCAGTGATGCGCTGGCCAAGCGCGGCATAGCCCGACAAGGTCGCATTGGCGACAGAGGCGTCGAGATTGACGCGTTCGCCGCCGCCCTTGTAACCGCCATTGCCGCTGAATTGCGATTCATAGGCCGAGATCAGGCGGTCGCCATTGGCGATCAGCCCGACCGAGAAATAGTCGAGGTGGAAGGGCTTGGCGAAAAGCACGCTTTCGATCGACTTCGGGTCAAGCTTGGCCGGCGATTGCGGATCGGCTCCCGTCTGATCGAGCAGCAGATCATAGTTCGTCTCGAACTCCGCCGTTGCCTGCTTGAGCGCGCTGACCAGCGCCGGTTGCTTGTCGCGTGAACCGGCACCCGTTGCGCTGGCAAGGAAGACGATGCGCTGCGACAGCGTCTTTTGCGTGCTGACGATGTCGAGCAAGGTGTGGTTGTGCTGCTGGGTGGCCATCATCTGCTGCAGCAGGATGAAGGAGGCTATCACCATGGCCGCAATGATCAGCAGGGCCAGCCAATAGCCAGCCTTGATCAGCAGTATGAGCTTGCCTGAAACGGTTTGCACCGGCTGCTGCGACATTTTCGGGGGCGGCCCTCTCGCCTACGGATTGTTGCCAAAAGATTCTTGTATGAGCACCATTGAACTGCAAACGTTAACAGGACCGGAAATCGACGGCTGCCCGGCAAGGGGCAGCTGTCGAAAGATCGCGAAATGGTTATCGGCTCGTTTAGCGCCATACCGGCATTTGAGCGGTCGTCGGCCAGAACCCTTTGTCGTGGTGTCGTTCCTGGGCCGCATGATGATCGACACCGGGACCGCATCGTGCTGCTTGCCACCGGTCGGTCGTTTTTGCGATGGATTTTTCGCGCGGACGAGACGACAGTCAGCCCACATCAAACGAGGCCGACCATGACCGCAGCATTCCTCTCCCACATCGACAGCGAGCTCGCGGAGCTCAAATCGGCAGGCCTCTACAAGTCGGAGCGGGTGATCACTTCGACGCAGTCGGCCGAGATCGAGGTCGGCGGCGACAAGGTGCTGAATTTCTGTGCCAACAACTATCTCGGCCTCGCCGACAGCGCCGATTTGCGTGCGGCGGCCAGCCAGGCGCTCGACCGCTATGGCTACGGCATGGCATCGGTGCGCTTTATCTGCGGTACGCAGGAAGAGCACAAGCAGCTCGAATCCACGATTTCCTGTTTCCTCGGCATGGAAGACACCATCCTCTACGGCTCCTGTTTCGATGCCAATGGCGGCCTGTTCGAGCCGCTGCTGGGCGAGGAAGACGCCATTATCTCGGATGCCTTGAATCATGCCTCGATCATCGATGGCGTGCGGCTGTCGAAGGCCAAACGTTTCCGCTACGCCAACAACGATATGGCCGATCTCGAGGCGCGACTGAAAGAAGCCCGGGACTGCCGCTTCCGGTTGATCGCCACCGACGGCGTGTTTTCGATGGATGGCATCATCGCCAATCTCAGGGGTGTCTGCGACCTCGCCGAGAAATACGACGCCATGGTGATGGTCGACGACAGCCATGCCGTCGGCTTCGTCGGCCAGAACGGCCGCGGCTCGGCCGAGCATTGCGGCGTCGAGGGCAGGGTCGATATCATCACCGGGACGCTCGGCAAGGCACTCGGCGGCGCGTCCGGCGGTTACACCTCGGGCAAGAGGCAGGTGGTCGACTGGCTGCGCCAGCGCTCACGGCCCTATCTCTTCTCCAACACGCTGATGCCGGCGATCGCCGGCGCTTCGATCAAAGTGTTCGAGTTGATCAAAGACGGCGATGGGCTGCGCGACAAACTCTACGACAATGCGGCGCGCTTCCGGTCGCAGATGGGCAAACTCGGCTTCACGCTGGCCGGAGCCGATCATCCGATCATTCCGGTGATGCTGGGTGATGCCAGCCTGGCGCAGGAGATGGCGGCGCGCATGCTGAAGCGCGGCATCTACGTCATCGGCTTTTCCTTCCCGGTGGTGCCGAAAGGGCAAGCCCGCATCCGCACGCAGATGTCGGCGGCCCATTCCAGCGCGGATATCGATCGGGCAGTGGAAGCGTTTGCCGCCGTCGGGCGCGAACTCGGGGTCATTTCCTGAAAGGCCGGAATCGAAAAGCGATTCCGGATCAAGAGATTCAAGGGACAAAAGCATGTCGAACATGATGAAGGCGCTGGTGAAGGCCAAGGCCGAACCGGGCATCTGGATGGAAGAGGTGCCGGTACCGGAGATCGGTCCCAACGACGTGCTGATCAAGATCAAGAAGACGGCGATCTGCGGCACCGACGTGCATATCTACAATTGGGACCAGTGGGCGCAAAAGACGGTGCCGGTGCCGATGGTGACCGGCCATGAATTCGTCGGCACCGTTGCCGATTTCGGCGCCGCGGTCACCGAATACAAGGTTGGCCAGCGCGTGTCGGGCGAAGGCCACATCGTCTGCGGTCATTGCCGCAACTGTCGCGCGGGCAGGGGGCATCTGTGCCGCAACACGCTCGGCGTCGGCGTCAACCGTCCCGGCGCTTTCGGCGAGTATCTGGCAATCCCGCAGCACAATGTCGTGCCGATCCCCGACGATGTGCCGGACGAGATCGCCGCCATCTTCGATCCCCTGGGCAACGCCGTCCACACGGCACTGTCCTTCGATCTGGTCGGCGAGGATGTGCTTGTCACCGGCGCCGGGCCGATCGGCATCATGGGCGCGCTCGTCGCGCAATGCGTCGGCGCGCGCAAAGTGGTCATCACCGACATCAACCCGGTGCGGCTGGCGCTGGCCAAGAAACTCGGCGTCCAGCATGTCGTCGACGCCTCGAAGGAAAAGCTGCGCGACGTCATGCCGGTGCTCGGCATGACCGAGGGGTTCGACGTCGGCCTCGAAATGTCGGGCGCTGCCCCCGCTTTCCGCGATATGATCGACACCATGAACAATGGCGGCAAGATCGCCATTCTGGGCATCGCGCCGACCGGCTTCGAGATCGACTGGAACAAGGTCATCTTCAAGATGCTGCATCTCAAGGGCATCTATGGCCGCGAGATGTTCGAAACCTGGTACAAGATGATCGCGCTTGTGCAGGGCCCGTTGGATGTCTCCGGCCTCATCACGCACCGCATCGGCATCGACGACTTTCAAGCCGGCTTCGATGCGATGCGCAGCGGCAGTTCCGGCAAGGTGGTGATGGACTGGTAGATGCCGCCCTACCGCAGGATTCTGTTTTTCATCAGCCATTTCACGGAGCGGGGCCACGCGTGGTTCGCACCCATGCGAAGATCGGTAAACCCCTCCGAAACATGTCTCCCGGTTTCGGCGTCAAGGATGCGAATGAACATAGTATGTTCTGTTCGGTTGACGCGCGTTACGACGCCAAGCAAGGCAAGCGACGCGCCGTGCTCCTTGGCAATCGGGCCTTCACAACCAGCGCAGTTGCGCAATCCGTGCGGCGCAGCAGCCTGTGTATCCCTCGCCGGCACATCAATTACTGTAAAACGCCCAGACTGGGAGAGCATGTCCCTCGCAACTTGTGCCGATTCCGACAGATAGCGCCTGTCATATTCATCCGGGGGAATTATTCCCGCCCCGGCGCTCTTATCCTCCAATTCGAAAGGGAACACTTCGATCGACATCGGCTTTGTCTGCTGGGCCTGCGCAAATGTGCAGGTGCCTACAAGCAGCGTCACCAGGACACTTAATGTGCGAATGCTCATCGTAGTCCTCCCGTCGGTGTGATGGGCATTATACGCGGCCTGACAACGCAAATCACGATCAAATCGAAGGCAATGCTATGCTTTGGCTGTGGTGGGAGCTCCCACGCAGTCTCGCTCGAACTCCGTCGTCCAGAGTGATTGGCTTGATCTTGGACTAGCTAGGGACCAGGCATTGGTCTCCAATGCAGCCAGTCCGCTGGTGATCGCCGCGCGCTCTTCAGCACTTAATCTTGCCAGCAAATCCCGTTCGAACGCCTTCGCCAGCGGCACCATCTCGCGATAGGCGGCAAGCCCCGTTCCGGTCAGCGTCAGATGTTCGATACGGCGGTCTTTTTCGTCCGGTTTTCGCGTCAGCCAGCGACGCCGTTCGAGTTCGGCGACAGCGCGCGAAACCTTTGTCTTGTGCATGGCCGACTGTTCGCCCAACGCCGTCGCCGTCATCGTGCCACGCTGTCCGAGCCCGGCCAGCGTGCGCCATTCGGGACGCGTGAGGCCGTGACGATCCTTGTATATCCTCGAGAATTCCCGGCTGACGGCCTCGGCAAGCCGGTGGAGCCGGTAGGGCAGGAAATTTTCCAGATTGAGAATTTCAGGCGCGTCGGACGCTTCGCTCTTGATCACCATTTTTCAAAGCCGCCATTGATGGTTACATTTTCAATGGTTACAAATGAAACCAGTTTGGTCAATGGATATCCATTTCGGGAGGAAGCAATGGCCTTTTCCTATATGCCGGGCTTCGGCAACGACTTCGAAACCGAGACGCTGCCCGGTTCGCTGCCGCAAGGACGGAATTCGCCGCAGCGGCCGGCCTACGGTCTTTACGCCGAGCAGCTTTCGGGCTCGCCCTTCACCGCGCCGCGCGGCACCAATGAGCGCTCCTGGCTGTATCGCATCCGACCGAGCGTCAAGCACACTGGGCGTTTCAAGGCGGCCAGCTATCCCTTGTGGAAGACCGCTCCCAATGTCGGCGATCATGAACTGGCGCTTGGCCAGTATCGCTGGAATCCGGTGCCGATGCCGAAGGAGCCGACCGATTTTATCAAGGGCATGCGCAGCATCACCACATCAGGCGACGTGCTCGGGCAAACAGGCATGGCAGCGCATGTCTACGTCGCCAACCGTTCGATGGTCGACGATCATTTCTTCAACGCCGACGGCGAGTTGCTGGTCGTGCCGCAGGTCGGCGCCTTGCGCTTCGTCACCGAGATGGGCGTCATCGAGCTGCGGCCCGGCGAGATCGCGGTGCTGCCACGCGGTCTGGTCTTCAAGGTCGAGCTGGTCGACAAGGAAGTCCGCGGCTACGTCTGCGAGAACTACGGCGCCAAGTTGACGCTGCCCGACCGCGGCCCGATCGGCGCCAACTGCCTTGCCAACCCACGCGATTTCAAGACGCCTTGTGCCTGGTTCGAGGAGAAGGAAACGCCGTGTCGGCTGACGGTGAAATGGTGCGGCAATTTCCATGTCACCGAGATCGGCCATTCGCCGCTGGACGTCGTTGCCTGGCACGGCAATTACGCGCCATACAAATATGATCTGGCGACCTTTTCGCCGGTCGGAGCGCTGCTGTTCGACCATCCCGACCCATCGATCTTCACGGTGCTGACCGCGCCGAGCGGCGAGGAGGGCACCGCCAATATCGACTTCGTCATCTTCCCGCCGCGCTGGCTGGTGGCCGAGGATACGTTCCGGCCGCCCTGGTATCACCGTAACATCATGAGCGAGTTCATGGGCCTGATCCACGGCCAGTACGACGCCAAGGAAGAAGGCTTTGTGCCCGGCGGCATCAGTCTGCACAATCTGATGCTGGCCCATGGGCCGGATGCGCCTGGCTTCGAAAAGGCCTCGCGCGCGGACCTGAAACCGGTCAAGCTCGACAACACCATGGCGTTCATGTTCGAAACCCGATTTCCGCAGATGCTGACCCGCTACGGCGCCGAACTCGAAACCCGGCAGGACAATTACATCGACTGCTGGGCGGATCTGAAGAAGCGTTTCAACGGCACGCCCGAGGGCGACTGGTCTTGAGCACCGAGCCAATGCCGGATCGGTTGGTGATTTTGGGCTCGAAGGGTGGCCCGGCATTGCGGCCGGGTGGTCCATGGCCGAGCTCGTCGCTGCTGCAGATGGGCGGCCGCTGCATCGTCGTCGATTGCGGCCTTGGCGTCACGCGGGGTCTCGTCGATGCCGGCATCAGCCTGAAATCGCTCGACCTGATCTTCATCACGCATCTGCACTCCGACCATGTGCTGGAACTGGGGCCGCTGATCCACACCGCCTGGACGGCGGGTCTGGCGGCGCCGGTCCACGTGTTCGGTCCGCCCGGCACGGATCATTATTGGCAGCGCTTTTGCCAGGCGATGGACTTCGACATCGAAATCCGCGTCGTCGACGAGGGCCGGCCGGATATTCGAGACCTGGTTTCGATCGTCGAATTCGGCGAAGGCCAGGTGCTCGAGCAGGGCGGCTTGACGGTTTCGGCGCTGCGCGTCGAGCATCCGCCGGTGACCGACTGTTTTGCCCTGCGCTTCGAACACGGCGGGAAAAGCGTGGTGTTCTCCGCTGACACGGCCTTCTTTCCGCCGCTCACCGAATTCGCCCGGAGTGCGGATATCCTCGTCCATGAAGCCATGCTGGAGGAAGGCATCGAGCGGCTGGTGGCCAGGACCGGCAATGGCGCGCGGCTGAAAGAGCATCTGCTTGCCAGCCACAGCTTTGCCGAAGAGGCCGGCAGCATCGCCAGCGATGCCGGGGTGAAGAGACTGGTGCTCAATCACCTCATTCCAGCCGACGATCCCGGGATCGGCGAGGCCGACTGGACTGCCGCTGTCAGGAAAACATGGGCTGGCGACTTGACGATCGCCCGCGACGGCCTTGTTGTGGGCTTAAGCAGCGGGAAAGCTGCACAAGGAGAGGAAATCGCATGAAGCTTGCCACATTGAAGGACGGGACGCGCGACGGAAAACTCGTCGTCGTCTCGCGCGACCTGACACGCTTCACCGACGCCTCGTTCCTGGTGCGCACGCTGCAGGCGGCGCTCGACGACTGGCGCCGCATCGCCCCGCATCTCGCGACAATAGCGGAATCGCTTGAGAACAATGCGATGCCGGCGGAGCGCTTCCACGAGCATGACGCCCACTCGCCGCTGCCGCGCGCCTATCAATGGGCCGACGGCTCGGCTTACGTGAACCATGTCGAGCTGGTGCGCAAAGCGCGCGGCGCCGAGATGCCGGCGAGCTTCTGGACCGACCCGCTGATCTACCAGGGCGGCTCGGACGCCTTCATTCCGCCACGTGACCCGATCCGCATGGCTGACGAAGGCTTCGGCATCGACATGGAGGGCGAGGTCGCCGTCATTGTCGACGACGTGCCGATGGGCGCCACTCTCGAAGAAGCGCGCGCTGCGATCCGGCTGGTCATGCTGGTCAATGACGTCACGCTGCGCGCGCTCACCGGACCGGAACTGGCGAAGGGGTTTGGTTTTTTCCAGTCAAAGCCGTCCTCGGCGTTTTCGCCGGTCGCGGTGACGCCGGACGAACTGGGTGACGCCTGGGACGGCGGCAAGGTCAGCCTGCCGCTGCTTGCCGATCTCAACGGCAAGCCGTTCGGCCGCGCCAATGCCGGTGTCGACATGACCTTCGACTTTCCGGCGCTGATCGTTCACGCGGCAAGGACACGGCCATTAGCCGCCGGCACGATCATCGGTTCCGGCACCGTCTCCAACAAGCTCGACGGCGGGCCGGGCAAGCCTGTCTCGGCCGGCGGCGCCGGCTATTCCTGCATCGCCGAATTGCGCATGATCGAGACCATTGTGTCAGGCGAACCCAAAACGCCGTTCCTGCGCTTCGGCGACACGGTGCGCATCGAGATGAAGAACAAGACCGGGCATTCGATATTCGGCGCCATCGAGCAGAAGGTCGAGAAATACGAGAGGTAAGGGCATGACCGGGGTCTATCTGCTGGCCGGTGTCTGGGCACTCGCTATACTGGCGGTCTTCATCCAGGCGATCCGGCTGAGTTACCGCATCGAGGCGCGCTCGCCTGACCTGACCAACCGCGGCGGCTTTCCGCGCAAGGCGATGATGTTCCACACCATCACCAACATGAAAGTCGCGCGGGATGAGGAGACGCAAGCCATGCGTCGGCGCATGAACGGGCTGCTGCTGATCGTTCTTGCCGGATTCGCGATCATGGGGGCAGGCTTGCATCTGGTGCGGGCAGGGGGATGATCTCGTGAACCTGCTCGACCATCTGCGCCGTATGGCCGGCAACAATCTGTGGTCGAACGACCGGCTCTACCGCGCGGTGCTGTCCCTCCAGCCCGGTGAGTTCGAGGCCGAACGCACCAGCTTCTTTCCGTCGATCAAGGCAACGCTCAACCACATCCTTGCGGTCGATCTTCTCTATCTCGATTTTCTCGAAGAGGGTGGTCTCGGTGCTGCCGCCCATGACGACTTCGTGCCCCTCGACGAGCCGGCGGCGTTGTTTGCCGCGCAGGTCGCAGCCGACCGGCGGCTGATCGCCTTTTGCGATAGGCTGTCGGCCGACGATCTCGATCGCCGCGTCATCACCGACCGGCGCGAGGACGGCATGATCCCCGAGCGCATCGGCGATATCCTCGCCCATGTCTTTCTGCACGACATCCATCACCGCGGCCAGGTGCACGCAATGCTTTCGGGCACGTCGGTCAAGCCGCCGCAATTGGACGAGTTCTTGCTCGATTATGATTTGAAGCTGAGACAAGTGGAGGTTGAGCGGCTGGGTTTGTGAGACCAATTGCTTGGCCGATCATGCCACAGCGACACCGTAACGGGCGAAATGCGGGTCGGATGTCAAGATGGTCAGGTTCTCTACTTGCGCCTGCGCGATCAGCAGTCTGTCGAATGGATCACCATGATGGTGGGGTAGGCTGCTGACGGCGTTCGCATGCTGCAAAGTGACGGCAAGTGGCTGAAATTGCATTCTGGGAAGCAGCGTTGGCAGATCGTCCGGCGCGTTGAGTTTTCCGATTGAGCGTTTGATGGCAATTTCCCAGACGCTTGCCGCGCTCGCGAACACCACCGCTTCCGAAGCCAAGATAGCGCGGTGGTGCTGGCTGAGACGTGGATCGTCTGAAATCGACCACAGGATGATATGCGTGTCGGCGAGAAACGGGCCGACCGTCATTTCACGTACTCGTCCCATTCGGGACCGAGTTCATCAAAATCGTCCGCAATCCAAATCTTGCCCTTCAAGGCGCCAATACGCGGCAGTGGTTCGGCCGCTGCCGGCGGTACGATGCGCGCGGCCACCTTGCCGTGGCGTGTGAGAACGATCTCCTCGCCGGCTTCCGCGCGGCTGACGAGTTCCGACAATTTGGCCTTGGCCTCGGCGATGGAAACATTCATAGCGCGATCCTTATGACCATAATTTAGGTCATAATTGGTCGCGCCGCAAGAAGCCCGGTTCGAATCTACTACTCCGCAGCCTGAACCTTGATCACCCCGCGCTTGATCTGGTCCTGCTCGATGGATTCGAACAGCGCGCGGAAGTTGCCCTCGCCAAAACCTTCGTCGCCCTTGCGCTGGATGAACTCGAAAAAGATCGGGCCGATCACGGTCTTCGAAAAGATCTGCAGCAGGATCTTGGTCGTGCCGCCGTCGACGACGCCTTCGCCGTCGATCAGGATACCGTGCTTCTTCATCCGCTCGATCGGTTCGTCATGGCCATTCACGCGGTCATACGACATGTCGTAGTAGGTCTCCGGAGGGCCGGGCATGAACTTCAGGCCGTTCTCGGCCAACCTGTCGGTGGCGGCGTAGATCTCGTCGGTGCCGACAGCGATGTGCTGGATGCCCTCGCCATTGTACTTCTTCAGGTATTCGGCGATCTGGCTGGTCTCGTCCTTGGACTCGTTGAGCGGAATGCGGATCTTGCCGCAGGGCGAGGTGATGGCGCGGCTGACCAGGCCGGTGATCTTGCCGTCGATGTCGAAGAAATGGATCTGCTTGAAGCCGAACAGATTGCGGTAGAAATCCCACCATGTGTCCATCTGGCCGCGGTAGACATTGTGGGTCAGGTGATCGAGATAGTAGAAGCCGACGCCTTGCGGCCGCGGGTCGCGCTCGCCCAGCCACTCGAACTCGGCATCATACGCCGAACCCTTCTTGCCATAGGTCTCGATGAAATAGAGCAGCGAGCCGCCAATGCCGACGATTGCCGGCACGTCGAGCGCCTTGTCGGCGCCTTCGTAAGGCGTGGCGCCCTTGGCAACGGCGTGATCGAAAGCGTGCTTGGCATCGACAACCCGCCAGGCCATCGAGGCAGCACAAGGCCCATGCCTGTCGACGAACTTCATCGCGTGCGAGCCAGGCTCGGCATTGACGACATAGTTGATGTCGCCCTGGCGCCAGACCGTGATGTCCTTGGTGCGGTGCTTGGCCACCGCGACATAGCCCATGCGGCTGAACAATTCGGGGAGCTTCCGCGGCTCCGTATGCGCGAATTCGACAAACTCGAAGCCGTCGGTGCCGGCCGGGTTGTCCTTGCTGATCTTGGCGGGCGGGGCGTCGTGCGGGAAGGGACCCATCATATTCCTCCGAAAGCTGGCCTGGCCTGAAAAGGCCATTTGACACGATCATAACGCGGAGGAGGCGCACGGTGCTTGCATTCAAACGCTTGAAATGATGATGTCATGCGTGAAGCGTGCATGATAAGAGAAAAAGCCATGGATGAGACGCGGATTGATCAGTTCGACCGCAAGATAATGGCGCTTTTGCAGGGCGATGCGCGGCTGACCAACAACGATCTTTCGGAGCGGGTGAACCTGTCGGCGTCGCAATGCTCGCGCCGCCGCCAGCGGCTCGAGGAGGATGGCTTTATCAAGGGCTATCGGGCGGTGCTCGACCGCGACAAACTCGGTTTTTCGCTGGTCAACGTCATCTCGGTCACACTCGCCACGCACAATCACGACAATGCGCGGCGCTTCGGTGAACTGGTGGCGCGGCTGCCCGAGGTGCAGGAAGCGCACGCGCTGACCGGCGAGATGGATTATATATTGAAAGTGGTGACGCCCGATTTGAAGTCGCTGTCGGAATTCGTCAACGGCGTGCTCTTGCCGCACGAATCCGTGCAGCATGTGAAGACGGCGATCGTGCTGGAAACGCTGAAGGAGACGGGTGCGTTACCGATTTAGGCAGAACGGATTCCAGTTGATACGTCGGAGGGGCAGCACCCCCCTCTGTCCTGCCGGACATCTCCCCCGCAAGGGGGGAGATTGGATGTCGCGAATCCCTTCGCCAATCGCCAACGTTGCAGGAAGAGCTTTGGCGGCGAAGCTGCCGATCTCCCCCCTGTTTGGACCGGAGACATCGCGAACAGGTGTGCGAGGACATCGCGAACAGTTTTGTCACTTATCGTCTGCAGAGGTTGAGGTCGACTGTTTCTATTTTCTGATGTCTGAAGAAGGCTTGGAAGACGCCGTCCTTGCCGGTGGGGGTGAAGGCCACGGCTTTCCCTCCAAATGCCTTGGAGAGGCGCAGGATGTAGCCGCACAAGGCGACGCGGCCCTC
>NZ_AYWX01000017.1 GCF_000502875.1 Mesorhizobium sp. L2C084A000
GCTGGCCTCCAATCCAGCCAGCATCTTGAATCACAAACATCCGGCTTTGGGAATCCTACGATTCTCTCAAAATAGGAATCGCTCTAGATGCGAGCGCGGCCGATCGCCGACCTCGACACCGGTCGCCGTCAACGACCAGTACAGCGTGTGGGTGAAGACACGGCCGAGGCAACCGCGTAGCTCGACCTGGATGTTCTCCACGCCCGGGCCGAAATTCTCCGCCATCGGCCCGGAGATCGGATCCCCCGTCAGCCAACCGTTGCCGCGGTCGAAGATATTGGTCCAGCGCGTCGCAGCAAACACCGCGCCATGATGCACCGCGCGCTGCGGCTTGCCCGAAGAACGGTTGCGCCCTTCCTGATAAAGCAATGTGCCACCGGCCGCCGCTCCCTCGGCGACCGGCGGACATGCCGAGAACAGACGCTCGGCGATGCCGCGTCTGAATTCGGCGAGATTGTGCGTCACCAGAAATTCGCTGTGGGTCAGCGGGCTGCCAAGCGTGACGAAATCGCTGATCTTCCAAGGCCCATGGTTGTCGTCCTTGGTGCGCAGTTGGCGATAGAGTTCCCACTGATGGCGCCTGAAGCCGGCAAGATCGTCCAGGCTGCCGGGCCATGCCGAGCCGGCGACGAGCGTCGCCTTGTCGATGGCGTGGATCGCCTTCAGTTTCGCCTTGTCGCGGATGGCCTCCAGTTTTCGGGGCCTGAAATCGGCCCACAAGATCTGCAGCAGGTCATAGGCGATCATCGACCCGAGGCTGTGCGAGACCAGCACGATGCGATCGTAGGTATCGTCCATCATCAGACACTTCAGCAGCTTCAGACCACGGCTGCGGATCAGAGCCCGCTTCTCGACGGTTGCAGCTTCAGCGCGCACATAGGCCGCGACATCGCCGAAATAGGGAAGGCCAAAACGATCCACTGACCAGATGACGAACGAGGCCAGGATGGTGACGAGCGCGCCGACGGTCCACGAAATTTGCTGCTGCCAAACCGACGTCGCAAGCGCGAGAGCCGCGACCAGAACGATGATGACGGCCAGAAGCGTGACCAGATAGAGCTTTCGGGCGTCGGGTGGTATGTCGGCGGGCTTGCGCCACAGCAGGTTTGTCACCCAGGCGGCAAGTCGGCCCCGCGTCGTGCCCTGCGTGATGTCGGCCCAGTAGAGCTCGTAGAAATCGGTGCGGCGGCCATCGACATCGTAAGGCGTGGTGATCCGGCGAAGTTCGTATGAATTGGTCCGGCTGTCGGGTGTGATCCAGCTCTGGTTGATCTTCGCGCCGGCGGGGTCGGCCGGATCGGCGACATGGGCATAAAACGGCGCGCGACTGGGGTCATGGCTCCAGACGGCGCTGACAAAGCCGCGCAGCGTATCCATCGGCCGCTGTTCGCCCATGCCATGCACGATCACCACCGCCTGGCCAGGCTTGCGCGGCGGTTTTCCGACGGGCGGCGGTGCGATGATGGGGTCGGGCACCAACGTCTCCGTTGACGACAATCCCGCCAGCGAGACGGGAATTCTTCATCGTAGCCTGGAAATCGCCATCAAGCCAAGAAAAAGCCCGACGCGAGCCGGGCGTTCCTTGGCGTGTCTCAAGTGATCGCCGATCAGTGGTCCATCGCCTTGACGATCTCTTCGGTCATTTTCTTGGCATCGCCGAGCAACATCATGGTGCCGTCCTTGTAGAACAGCGTGTTGTCGATGCCGGCATAGCCGGAGCCGAGCGAGCGCTTGACGAACAGGCAGGTGCGGGCCTTGTCGACATCGAGGATCGGCATGCCGTAGATGGGTGAGGACTTGTCGTCGCGCGCGGACGGGTTGGTGACGTCGTTGGCGCCGATGACATAAGCAACGTCGGCCTGCGCGAACTCGGAGTTGATGTCCTCGAGCTCGAACACTTCGTCGTAGGGCACATTGGCTTCGGCGAGCAGCACGTTCATGTGGCCGGGCATGCGGCCGGCGACCGGGTGAATGGCGTACTTCACGTCGACGCCATTGGCCTTGAGCTTGTCGGCCATTTCGCGCAGCGCGTGCTGCGCCTGGGCAACCGCCATGCCGTAGCCCGGCACGATGATGACTTTCTGGGCGTTCATCATCAGATAGGCGGCGTCGTCGGCCGAGCCCTGCTTGACCGTGCGTTCGATGCCGTCGTCGGCCTGAGCTGCCGTCTCGCCGCCGAAGCCGCCGAGAATGACGGAGATGAAGCTTCGGTTCATGCCCTTGCACATGATGTAGGACAGGATCGCGCCGGATGAGCCGACCAGCGCACCGGTGATGATCAGCGCCAGATTGCCGAGCGTGAAGCCGAGGGCCGCAGCTGCCCAGCCCGAATAGGAGTTGAGCATCGAGACGACGACCGGCATGTCGGCGCCACCGATCGGGATGATCAGCAGGATGCCGAGCACCAGCGAGGCGACAACGATCAGCCAGAAGACCAGCTTCGATTCCGTGGTGACCAGCAGCACGATCAGCACGACGAGCGCGATGGCAAGTGCCGCGTTGATGAAGTGGCGTCCGCCGATCATGATCGGCTTGCCCGACATGCGGCCATCGAGCTTGAGGAAGGCGATGACCGAGCCGGTGAAGGTGATGGCGCCGATGGCGACGCCAAGGCTCATCTCGATCAGCGCCTGGGCGTGGATGTCACCATCCGTGCCGATGCCAAAACTTTCCGGCGCATAGATGGCGGCGGCCGCCACCATGACGGCGGCGAGGCCGACCAGCGAGTGGAAGGCGGCGACCAGTTGCGGCATCGAGGTCATGGCGATGCGCCGCGCGGTGACGGCGCCGACGCCGCCGCCAATGGCAAGGCCGAGCACGATGAGGCCGAAGCGGCCCGCTGACGGGGTTGCCGGCGCCAGCGTGGTGGCGATGGCGATGCCCATGCCGATCATGCCATAGAGATTGCCCTGGCGACTGGTGGTCGGATGCGACAGGCCGCGCAGCGCCATGATGAACAGAACGCCGGAGACGAGATAGAGGAAGGACGCGAAGTTGGCGTTCATGGCGCTCTACTTGTCCTTCTTCTTGTACATGGCCAGCATGCGCTGGGTGACGAGGAAGCCGCCGAAGATGTTGACCGACACCAGCATCAGCGCGACGAAGCCGAAGCCCGCGGCAATGCCGGAGGCGGCGATGCCGACGGCAAGCAGCGCGCCGACGACGATGACCGAGGAGATGGCGTTGGTGACGGCCATCAGCGGCGTGTGCAGTGCGGGGGTCACCGACCAGACGACGTAGTAGCCGACGAAGATCGCCAGGACGAAGATGGCGAAGCGGAAGACGAAGGGATCGATGGCGCCCCCGGAGAGCGCATGCGCAGCATCACCCGCAGCGTCTGCACCACCAGGCGCGGTCGCCATGTTTTGCACCGCCAGCCGGACGGCGGCGGAAGCCTGGTCGAGCTGGTCCAGGGCTTTCTGCAGGGTCTGGTCCATCACGCGATCCCTTTCGGCTTCGACGAGGGCGACTTGGAGGCGGCCGCCTTCTTGGGCGCGGCTTTCTTGGGCGAAGCGTCGGCGACCATGGTCTTGGCCGGGATGACGGCAGGCTCAACATATTGGCCCTTTGGCGGCTGCTGATCGGCTTTCACGAAAGCCGGATGAACCACCTTGCCGCCATCGGTCAGCATCGTCGCCTTGACCAGATCGTCGTCGCGGTTGATGGCAAGCGTCTTGGTCGTCTTGTCGACCAGCGTTTCCAGGAAGGCAAACAGGTTTCTGGCATAAAGCAGCGAGGCTGACGCCGCGATGCGGCCGGGCACATTGAGGTGGCCGACGATTTTTACCCCATTGGCCGTTGTCACCACCTGGCCCGGTACAGCGCCCTCGACATTGCCGCCGCGCTCGACCGCCAGATCGACGAGAACCGAGCCCGGCTTCATCGAAGCGACCATCGCCGCCGATACCAGCTTGGGCGCCGGCCGGCCGGGAATAAGCGCGGTGGTGATGACGATATCCTGCTTGGCGATGTGCTCTGATGTGAGTGCCGCCTGCTTGGCCTGATATTCCTTCGACATTTCCTTGGCGTAGCCGCCGGCCGTTTCGGCCGCCTTGAATTCCTCGTCCTCGACCGCAAGGAACTTTGCGCCGAGCGAGGCGACCTGTTCCTTGGCGGCGGGGCGAACGTCGGTGGCGGTGACGACCGCGCCCAGACGCCGCGCGGTGGCGATCGCCTGCAGGCCGGCAACGCCGACGCCCATGATGAAGACCTTCGCCGCCGGCACCGTGCCCGCCGCCGTCATCATCATCGGCAGCGCGCGATCATATTCCGAAGCCCCGTCGATCACCGCCTGATAGCCGGCCAAATTGGCCTGCGAGGACAAGACGTCCATCGACTGCGCCCGGGTGATACGCGGCATGAATTCCATCGAGAAAGCGGTGACGCCGGCCTTGGCAAAGGCTGCCACGGCGGCATCGTTGCCGTAGGGGTCCATGATGGCGATCACAGCCGCGCCAGGCTTGTAGCTCTTCAGCTCGGCATTATCAGGCCGACGCACCTTCAGCACCACATCGGCCTTGGCGACATCGGAGACCTTGCCGATGGCAGCGCCGGCGCTCGCATAGTCGGCATCGATGATGCGCGATTTCAGACCGGCACCGGCCTCGACGATGACGTCGAAGCCCAGCGCCGCCAGCCGTTTCACCGTATCGGGCGAAGCCGCGACGCGCGGCTCGTTGGCATCGAGCTCACGAGGGATGAAAACCGTCTGTCCCACCGCATGATCCTTTCGGCCGGAAGCTATTTCCCGCAAGACGCCGGCCGGCCTCGCGGCGGCGCCATGGACAAGGTGTCGGAAAAATCTATCGGAGGATAAAGGCGCCGACAGCCAGAATCAGCACGAACAGAATGGTCGCCGAGAAGAAGCCGCCCGCGAAGAAGCCGAAGGCCATCGCCAGGAGCAGGGCGCCGCAAAACAGCGAGCCGTACTTGGCCAGCGCGAGGAAGCCCGCATAGGTGCGGTCATGCTCGGCATAGTCCATCTTCGCGCCCAGTTCGACAGGACCGGTCGGCGAATGATCAGCCATAGGAATACCCCTTCGAAGACATCTTTCAGGCACATAGCGAAAAGCCGGGCCGAGAGCAATGGCGCTATTGCCGCACAACAACCGACAACTGCCTCAAAGAAAGGTTGAAGCCGGCTGCCGACGCGCGACGGAGTCCAATCGCTGGATTCCGGTGCTTGATGCGGAAAGATGCTCCGAAGGCGGACGCTTGCGTGGCCTAAGCCGGCGCCTCAGCCGGCTAGATGCGGAAATAGCCCGAGCAACCCGACGACGATCAGATAGAGCGCGACGATGTAGTTCAACAGCCTTGGCATGACCAGGATCAGCACGCCGGCGATCAGCGAGATGAGCGGGGTGAGCGCAAGTGTGGAAATGGTCATGACGGGTTCCCTCAAAAACTTCAGAATCGACCCGGAGCGCTGCTCGTGGCCGCACCCAGAACGCCGAAGTCGCCAAAAGGCTCCCTGTCGGCCCTGCAAAATCGTGTGAATCCTGCCGTATCAGGCGGCTTCGTGATAGTACTTTGCCGTGGGCAGGATGGTCAGCGGCGCGAGTTCTCCGACATGCGGCGTATCGAACAGCATGCGCTGTTCCATTGGCGTCGAGCGGAAGAACGGGAACCGTGAGAAGGACCGCTCGCGGATGGCGTTGACGTCGGCGCGGTAGAGCACGACCTTGTTGAAAACGCCCGGATAGGCGCGCGACTCGCTGATCTTCTCCGAGTAGTAGATACGCTTGTAGAAGCCGGCGTGATCCTCACGAATGGTCGACAGGCAGTAGGGCGCGTTGAAATGGAAGCACGCCATGCCGGCCAGCCGCAGGGTCAAGTAAGGAATCTGCGGGTAGACGCGCGACCATTCGGGATCGGACGCAAAACGGCTGGGGCAGATGAAGCTCAGCCCGTCACGAAGCATCGGCATGACGATGTCGCCAAAGGCCTTGGTGGAAGGCGACATCGGCGTCGCCAAGGTGACGTGATGGATACGCAGCGTGCTGACGAGTTCCTGGTCGATATAGACTCCGAAGCGGTAGACATTCGGTGCCTCGTCGAGCTCATCGTGAATGGTATGGTTTTCGTTGTCGGGAACCATATCGTTCGAGCGATATGACTTGTAGCGGAGGCGGAAGATGTCCTCGAGATCTTCGCCCTTGTCGCAGCGGCGGTACTCTGTCCGCTCAAGCATCGCCGAGACGTTGCGGGCGAAGCTGGACATGGTGTCGGCGGTGTCCTTGCCGTCCTCGCCCGTCACGGGACGAAGCGAACTCAACTGCACAATCATCAACTCAATCCCCGTACATTGCCGCCGCGATCCGACACTACGACAGGGTCCTGGGATGTAAAAGATGAAAATGGGAAGCAGCCCGTTTACCAGTCGTTAAGGTTAACGATTGCTAAAATAAGACTAAACTAGTGCTTTTCTTGATTTTCTGCGTCGCGACGGGGAAAGAGCATATCTCGAACATGACGGGAAGCGGCGGAAATTTTGGCATGGCCCGCGACGTGCAGGGAAACCTCGAGCCTCTTGAAGGAAACAGGGATGGGCTCTCAGTGCCTGGGCACCATGCGCCATACGCCGCAAATCAGCGACGTACCGCCTTTTTGGCGGTCCTGATATCCTTGGCGAAGGGCCATACGGTGTTCGACATCGTCTCGATGCCGGAAGCGCTGAGCGCCGAACCGAACAGGAACCCCTGGACAAGATCAGGCTTGACCTGCAGCGCCAGTATCTTGAGCTGTTCGAAGGTCTCGACCCCTTCGACGGTCACCGAAAGCCCCAGCGGCCGCGACAGGTTGACGATGCCCTTGAGCAGCTCGAGCGAACGGGGATTCTGGGTAACGTCCATCAGGAACGAGCGGTCGATCTTGATCTTGTCGAGCGGCAGCTTGTGCAGGTAGCTCAGGCTCGAATAGCCGGTGCCGAAATCGTCGAGCGCGATGCGCACGCCAAGCTGCTTCAGCTCCTCGATATACTGGCGCGTCAGCGACTTGTCGTCGAGCAGCGCCGTTTCGGTGACCTCGATCTCGAGCCGGCTGGCGGCGAGGCCGGTGCCGGCCAACGCATCGCGAACCTTCTGGATGACATCGCGGCTGCGGAAATCCTTGGCGGAGAGATTGACCGAGACGCTGGTCTGGTCGGGCCATTTGGCGCATTCGGCGCAGGCTGCCTGCAGCACGAAGGTGCTGATCTCGGAAATGATGCCCATTTCCTCGGCCAGTGGAATGAAGATGCTGGGCGAGATCGGCCCGAGATCGGGATGATCCCACCGGCACAGCGCCTCGCAGCTGGCGATGCGCATGGTGCTCATCGCCACGATCGGCTGATAGACCACCCGCAGGCTCTTGCTTTCCACGGCTGTGCGCAGATCCGCCTTCATCAGCTGACGGTTACGGAAAGCGGCATCCATCGAGGCTTCGAACAGCCGCCAGCTGTTCTTGCCGAGCTCCTTGGCCTTGTAGAGCGCCAGGTCCGCCTTGACGATCATGGCGTCGACATCGGTATCCTTGACCCGCGACAGTACCGCGCCGCCGCTGGCCTGGATGCGCAGCCCGTGACCGGCAACGTCGACTTCCCCTTGCAGGCCGGCGAAAATCTCGTCGAGCTGGCTTGTCAGATGGCTCTCATCCTCGACGCGGTCGAAGAAGATCATGAACTCGTCGCCACCGAAACGGCTGACCGTGATATCTTGCCTGGCAATGGCGGCAAGCCGCTCGGCAACGGCATAGATCAAGCCGTCGCCGATCGGATGACCAAGCGTGTCGTTGACGCTCTTGAAATCGTCGAGGTCGAGCACCGCCAGGCCGCAGAGACGATCGCGATCGCCTGATACCATGGCCTCGCCGACCAGTTCATGGAAATAGGCGCGGTTGGGCAGGCCGGTGAGGTTGTCGTAACGTGCCATGAAGCGGATCTTGTCTTCCGCCTCGACACGGGCGGTGACGTCCTCGAAGGTGATGACGCCCAGTTCCTGGCTGCCTTCGCGAGCCGAGAACTCATAATGCTGGCCGTTGGCGAGGGAAACCAGCACCTTGCGGTCGCGGCCCTCGCGCAGGGCACGCGTCAGCTGGGCCTCGATGTAGCGGCAATCCTTGGGCGCCAGCATGCCGCCGGCGACACCGCGCATCAACAGACCATGGATCGACCGGCCGAGCAGCGCATCGGGCGACTTGAGCGACATCAGATGCGCGGCCTCGGCATTGGCCACCGCGACGCGGCCGTCCGGGCCGAGCATGACAAGGCCGTGCGACATGGTGTTGAGCGCCCGGTTGAAGCGCTGGGCGATGCGGTTGGCCTTCTTTTCTTCCGAGACGGCCGCAAAAAGCACATCGCGTACGGTGTTGGCGAATTTCCGGATGGCGAACAGGAACGGCGCCGACAGGAGCCCGAGGAGGACATGGTAGATGTCGCCGCGCAGCAGGAAGCCCAGCGAGATCGGCCAGGTCAAGGCAATGGTCAGGATGGTGACCATGCGTGGCGAGCCGTAGTTGCGGCCGGCGATGGAGGTCGCCGTCGCAAGCGTCAGGCAAACGGAGGCGATTTCGGCGAAACCGTCGCGCGCGAAATAGATGCCGAGCAGGCAGAAGGCGCCAAGCGTCAAGCCATGCAGGGAGCCATAGAGAATGTAGTCATTCTCACGCTTGTGCGCTTCTTCCCAGGTCGTCGGCGAAGGCATGCTGTTGTATTTTCGAAAGTTTCTCATGCGGAACACACCGACGAGAACCATCGAGATGGCGACCAGCAAATACCGCGGATCGCCGTTCTTCCACCAGACAAGGCCGATCAGGAAAGTCTGCGCGAGAATGCCGATCGAAAGCGTCAGCCCGTCGCGAAACAAGGTTTCCACGAACGGAATGTAGACGTCGACCGGAATCTCGTTCTTTTTTCTCAGATTCAACGCCTGAATCCCAACCCTGGGGAGCCAAGCAGTGCCACATCCGCCTTAAGAAAGATTTAGAGAGACCCCCGCGCTCCTGCCGTCAAGCCGAGTGACGTAACGGAAAGCAAGGAAACTGTCGTTCAGGTAAACAAGGCGTATCGATCATTCGGCGGCCTGAAGTTCGGGCCGCGCCGGCGTACTCGACAGGCGTTCGAGCAGCCTTTGGCGTTCGCTCGAAGCCTTGTCGGCGCTGGCTCGACGGACGTGGCCGTAGCCGCGAATGAGGGCAGGCACCGAAGCCAATGCAGCCGCCGCATCGACCCTGGCCGGGGCCAGCGATCCGGCGATGAGCTCCAGATCCGCCTCGTACCGCGCCAGCAGCTGCCGCTCCATGCGCCGTTCGGCGGTGTAGCCGAACAGGTCGAAGGCGGTGCCGCGCAGGCCCTTCATCGCCGCCAGAACCCGAAAGCCCTTCATCATCCACGGACCGAAGCTTGATTTCCTCGGGCTGCCGTCATTGCCACGACGGCCCATGATCGGCGGAGCGAGGTGGAATTCGAGCTTTTCATAGCTCTGGAACTGTTTTCCAAGTTCGGCGACGAAAGAGCCGTCCGTGTAAAGACGCGCCACCTCGTATTCGTCCTTGATCGCCATCAGCTTGAACAGGTTCCTGGCGGCTGCCTGCGCCACCGCAGTCGAACCCGGCACGGCCTTCGCTTCGGCGGCGCGCAAAACGGCCAGCTTTTCGGCATAACGCTTGCCGTAGGCCGTATTCTGATAGGCGGTTAGGAAGGCGACGCGGCGGGCAATGATGTCGTCCAGCGTCTCGGCGATATCCGTGGCCTGGTCGGCCTTTCCAGCCACGGCCGGACCCGGCTGGGCAACGAGCCGGCGCACGAAATCCGGCTGATAGGCAGCACGACGTCCCCAGCGGAAAGCGGCGATGTTCATCGCCACGGCTTCGCCGTTGAGCTCGATCGCCTTTTCGACGGCCTCGGCCGACAATGGCAGGCCGCCGTGCTGGAAGGCAAAGCCGAGCATGAACATGTTGGCGCCGAGCGAATTGCCGAAAAGTGCCGTGGCGGTGCGGGTGGCGTCGAAGAAATGCGCCTTGTCGTCGCCCGCTGCCGCGCGGATCGCCTTTTTCAGCCGCTCTGTCGGCAACGAAAAATCGGCCGAGCGGGCGAATTCGCCGGGCATGATCTCGGCGGTGTTGGCGACGAAGATGGTGTGGCCCTCGCGCACAGCGGTCAGCACCTTCTTGGCGCCCGACACGACGAGATCGCAGCCAAGCACCAGATCGGCCTTGCCGGCCGAAACGCGGATGGCATGGATGTCGTCCGGGGTGCGGGCGATGCGGACATGCGTGAACACCGAGCCACCCTTCTGGGCGAGGCCGGCCATGTCGATCATGCCGCAGCCCTTGTCCTCGAGATGCGCCGCCATGCCAAGCACCGCACCGACGGTGACGACGCCGGTGCCGCCGACGCCATCGATGATCGCCGCCCAGCCCTGCTCGCCAAGCGGGAATTGCGCCGGCACGGGCACGCCTTCCAGCGGATCGGCCTTGCCGGCAAGGCCCTCGGCCTTGCGGATCTTAGCGCCGTGCACGGTGACGAAGGACGGGCAGAAGCCGTTGACGCAGGAGAAATCCTTGTTGCAGCTCGACTGGTCGATCTTGCGCTTGCGGCCAAATTCGGTCTCGACCGGCTGGATCGAGACGCAGTTCGACTGCACGCCGCAATCGCCGCAGCCTTCGCAGACCAGTTCGTTGATGAAGACCCGCTTGTCGGGATCGGGGAAGGTGCCGCGCTTGCGGCGACGGCGCTTTTCGGCGGCGCAGGTCTGGTCGTAGAGCAGCACCGAAACGCCCTTGACCTCGCGCAGCTCGCGCTGGACGAGATCGAGGTCGTCGCGGTGATGGATGGTGGCGCCGGCCGGGAATTCCGCCTTGCCGGCATATTTGCCGGGCTCATCGGTGACGATGGCGATGCGGTCGACGCCTTCGGCGCGCACCTGCCTGGCGATCATGTCGACGGTCAGGCCGCCTTCGTGCGGCTGGCCGCCGGTCATGGCGACGGCGTCGTTGTAGAGGATCTTGTAGGTGATGTTGGCGTCGCTCGACAGCGCGAAGCGGATCGCCAGCGTACCGGAATGGTTGTAGGTGCCGTCGCCAAGATTCTGGAAGATGTGCTCGCGCTTGGAGAACGGCGCCTGGCCGACCCATTGCGCGCCCTCGCCGCCCATGGCCGTGAAGCCGACGGTGTTGCGGTCCATCCACAGCGCCATGAAATGGCAACCGATGCCGGCCGCGGCGATAGAGCCGTCCGGCACCTTGGTGGACGAATTGTGGGGGCAACCGGAACAGAAGAACGGCGTGCGCGAGCCGATGTCGGTGGCCTCGGTGAGCATTGCCTGGAACTGGCGCAGTTTTGCCACCCGCGCCGAAATCTCTTCGGACGGGCCGATGGTCCTGACGATCCTCTCGCCAAGCGCGATGGCGATCTCGTTGGGATCGAGCGCGCCCTTGGCCGGAAACAACCATTCGCCGCGCTCGTCCTTCTTGCCGATAATGACTGGTTGGGTGGCGGTGCCATAAAGGCTTTCGCGCAACTGCACCTCGATCAGCGAGCGCTTCTCCTCGACGACGACAATGGTGTCGAGGCCTTGGGCGAAATCGGCGATGTGATGCAGGTCGAGCGGCCAGGGGCAGCCGACCTTGAACAGCCGCACGCCGATGCGGTTGGCGGCCGCCTCGTCAATGCCGATATCGTCCAGCGCCTGGCGGACATCGAGGTAGCTCTTGCCCAGCGTGATGATGCCGATCTTCGGGTTGCGGCCGCCCGAATAGACGATGCGGTTCAGCCCGTTGGCAAGGATGAAGGCGGAGGCCGCGGCGCGCTTGTGCTCATGCAGCCGCTCCTCCTGGCCGAGCATGTCGATCTCGTGACGGATGTTGAGACCGCCAGGCGGCATGTCGAACTCGGGCACGACGATGTTCAGCCGCTCGAGCGCGGCATCGACCGAGGCGGTCGATTCGATGTTGTCCTTGACGCATTTGATCGCCGCCCATGTGCCGGCAAAGCGCGACATGGCGAAGCCGTAGAGCCCGTAGTCGATGATCTCCTGGACGCCGGCCGGGTTGAGGATCGGCACCATCGTGTCGACGAACAGGAATTCGGTGGCGTGCGCATTGGTCGAGGATTCGGCCATATGGTCGTCGCCCATCAGAGCGAGCACGCCGCCATGCTTCGACGAGCCGGCGAGATTGGCATGGCGGAACACGTCGCCTGAGCGGTCAACGCCCGGCCCCTTGCCGTACCAGACCGAAAAGACACCGTCATGGGTGCCCTCGCCCAGCAGTTCCGTCTGCTGCGCGCCCCAGCAAGCGGTGGCGGCAAGCTCCTCGTTGAGACCCGGCTGGAAGACGATGTCAGCCTGGGCGAGCTGTTTCTTCGCCTTCCACAGCTGCATGTCGAGGCCGCCGAGCGGCGAACCGCGATAGCCGGAGACAAAGCCGGCCGTGTTCAAGCCGGCGCGGCGATCGCGCTCGCGCTGCATCAGCAGCATGCGGATGACCGCCTGCGCGCCGGACAGGAAGATGCGCTCCTTTGCGAGATCGAACTTGTCGTCGAGCGCGACGTCGTGCAGCGTCATCAGGCATTTCCTCTGCGGAGGCCACGCGGGGCAGGCAGCCAACGTCGGGGTCGGATGACGCATCCTTTCTCCCCTTGCAAGGCAGGTCAAACAAAATCGCAGATGCCAGGCAACGCGCAACGAACAGTCCGCGGCCATCCTGAATAGGGTATGAAACGGTCCGCGGACATTGCCCGGCGCACGAAAATTTCAGCTGCGGCCCGGATGGCCAAGACGCGTCAGCCGCCCTTCGAGCAATCCGGCTTCGGTTCGCCCGGCAGCTTGCCGTCGGGATGGCCGACGAGATCGGGATTGGCGGTGTAGAGCTGGTCGATGACCAGCGGCCGATCGGGCAGGATCGACTGGTCTTCCGTCGACATCAGCGTGGTGTCGATCTTCTGCAGGACCGCGCCGTCGGCGCCCTTGATGCTGATGGCAATCGCATAGGGCTTGTTCTTGACGACGCAGGTCAGTGCCGGGCTCTCCAGCGTCACCTTGTCGAGCTTTGGCCAGACCTTCTGCTCGACCACCAGAGGTGCGCCGCCGGCGGGATCCTGGAAGCTGGCGACCGCCACCTGGCCCTCTCCCATCGGCTTCAGCGGCCGCAGCGTCACGACATAGGTCGCCCTGGCGAGGCGGTAGTTGAAGACGAATATCTTGCCGGAAATCTCGAACAGCTTGCCTTCGTCGCTGCCGGTATCGCGGCAGGCGCCGAGCGCAACGGCCGCGACGAGTGCCGCGCCGACAAGGATCGAACGGGAAAGGCCGTTACGCATTCCTGACCTCATTTTCCGCGATGCGACGGCGACGATAGTGACGGCTTGCCTTCTGCCTGTTGCCGCACACCGCCATGTCGCACCAAAGGCGGCTGGAATTGCGGCTTCTGTCGACGAACAGCCAGGTGCAGTTGGGACAGATCCTGAGCCTCGCGACTGTGTCGTCGCGCAGAAGCGACAACGCCGAAACCGCCAGTGCCGCCTCGAAGGCGATCGGCGTCAGGGGATCACCGAACGGCCTCCCCGGCGCACCGATCTCGGTCCGGCTGCCGGCAAGGCCATCGGCGCAGGCTCTCAGGAATCCGGGCAGATCAGTGGTGGCAACCGCGCCCTTCGACGCCGCATCACGAAACAGCCGGTCCGTCGCCTCGCGGATCGACAGCACGACGGGCGCGATCACCACCGCCGAGGATACCGCCAGCGGCCTGTCGCCAAGTTCGGCGGCGCGAAAGCGGCTCGCCGCGTCGGCGAAGCGGGCAATCTCGGCCGGATCGTCGAAACGGTCAAACGTCCGCTCCGGATCGCCGCGCAACACGACGGTGTTCGCCGTGTCGAGCGCAAGCAGGCCGCCGGTGAAGCGATGCGGGGTCCAGGATACCGTCATGCCAAAAATCTAACCGATAAATCGTATTTGACAAGTTAGATTCAGCGATGCAACCTCACTCCGGGATGCGGCGGTCTCCGCAGCCTTTTGAGCATGTCGTTGGCCAGAACCGCTTCGCACTTTTGGGCGGCATGCTTCGAGGTTTTGCATGCTCTATTTCTTCCAGCAGGTGCTGAACGGGCTGCATTCGGGCGCGCTTTATGCGCTGCTCGCCTTTGGTTATGTGCTGACCAACGGCATCCTGCACCGCACCAATCTCGCCTATGGCGCATTGTTCGCCTTTTGCGGCCAGACGATGATCCTGACCGCGGCCTTCGGCTATCAGGTGCTGTGGCTGACGCTGCTGGCGGCGGTGGCGCTCGGCGTCGTCGCTGCGTTCCTCTATGCCGCGCTGATCAGCCACGTGCTGTCGCGCAGTGTCTTCGAACCTTTGGCCGATCGCACGCCCAATGCAATCGTGGTGACGACGCTCGGCATCCTGCTGCTGCTGTCCGAAGCGAGCCGCATCGCCGCCGACACGCATGATCTGTGGCTGCCGCCGATGCTGGCGCAGCCCATCGTTTTCGCGCAGGGCGCGACCTTCAAGGCAACGCTGACGCTCATCCAGATCATCGACTGCGCCGTGGTGGTGGCGGCAATCGCGCTGGCCAGCCGGGCTTTTGCCCGGTCGAGCTTCGGCCGGCGCTGGCGTGCCGTCTCCGACGACCCAAAGGCAGCCGCGATGTGCGGCGTCGACGTACGCGCGGTGTTCCGGCACGCGGTGCTGTTCGGCGGCTTCTGCGCCGCGCTGGCCGGTGTCATGGCCGGGCTCTATTACGGCAATGTCAGCTTCGGGTCGGGCCTCGTCTACGGGCTGAAAATCCTGTTCGTGACGGCGGTCGGCGGCTATCTCTCGCCACCGCGCGCAGCACTCGGCGCGGCCGCCTTCGGCATGGCCGAATCGCTGTGGGCCGGCTATTTCCCGGTCGAGTGGCGCGACGCGTGGATGTATCTGTTCCTGGTCACGACGCTGATCCTGATCGGCGCCGGCCGCGACACCGGCAAAATCGCCTGAAAAGGTCAGACTTTGGTTGCATGACGCCAGGGCAGATCGCCGGTATCGGGCACTGTCTGCCATGCGATGATATTTGCTGCCTCTATGCTTGTTGACCCGTCAGTCCACGCGCGGCATACCGTTGGACCACGCGGCGTGACGGACAAAAAAGGGGGGAGCCGGCACGCCTCCGGTACAAGGGAGGAAATGCATGGCAGGGCTGCTCGCTCTATCCAGGACTATTGATCGCGCCAACGAATTCATCGGCAAATGGATATCGTGGCTGATCCTGCTGGCGGTCCTGGTGAGCGCCGCCAACGCCATTATCCGCAAGGTGTTCGACATATCCTCGAACGCCTGGCTCGAGCTGCAGTGGTATCTGTTCGGCGCCGCCTTCATGCTGGCCGCCGCCTATACGCTGAAACAGAACGAACATATCCGCATCGACGTCGTCTACGGCCTGTTTTCACGCCGCGTGCAGCACTGGATCGACCTGCTCGGGCATGTCTTCTTCCTGATGCCGTTCGTGACGCTGATGGTGATCTATTTCGTGCCCTATGTGTCGCTGTCGTTTCGCAGCGGCGAGATGTCCAACAATTCCGGCGGTCTGATCATCTGGCCGGCCAAGGCCATCCTGCTCATCGGTTTTTTCCTGCTCGCGCTGCAGGGCATCTCCGAAATCATCAAGAAGATCGCCATCATGCGCGGAGACATGGACGACCCCAATCCCTTCATATCGGTGCATGAGCAGGCCGAACTTGAAGCCAAGGCGCTGGCCGACGAGGTGCGCTCGTGATGGAGTTCATCGCGCAGAACATGGCGCCGATCATGTTCGCCTCGCTGATCATCTTCCTGCTGATCGGCTACCCCGTCGCTTTTTCGTTGGCCGCCAACGGCTTGATGTTCTTCTTCATCGGCGTGCTGCTGTCGCCTTATTCCGGAGGATCGATCAACCTCGCCTGGCCGCTCCTGCACGCATTGCCGGATAATTTCTACGGCAGCCGGGTGATGTCGAACGACACGCTGCTGGCCATCCCGTTCTTCACCTTCATGGGCATCGTGCTCGAGCGATCGGGTATGGCCGAAGACCTGCTCGACACGATCGGCCAGCTGTTCGGGCCAATCCGCGGCGGCCTTGCCTATGCGGTGATCTTCGTCGGCGCGCTTTTGGCGGCGACCACCGGCGTGGTGGCGGCTTCCGTCATCGCCATGGGCTTGATCTCGCTGCCGATCATGCTGCGCTATGGCTATGACCGCCGGCTCGCATCCGGTGTCATCGCCGCCTCCGGCACGCTTGCCCAGATCATCCCGCCGTCGCTGGTGCTGATCGTGCTTGCCGACCAGCTCGGCCGCTCGGTCGGCGATATGTACGCGGGCGCGCTGATCCCGGGCCTCGTGCTCACCGGCCTCTATATGTCCTACATCCTGATCATGTCGATCATCCGGCCGAACTCGATGCCGGCGCTGCCGCTCGAGGCCCGTACACTCGGCCATGGCGTGATGTCGCTGCTGGTGGCTTTGCTGGTCACATCAGCGGTTTCCTACGCGGCGTATCGTTATCTGGCGCCGGCGCATGGCGACAATGCCGACATTCTCGGCGCGACTGCCGGAGTGCTGTTCATCTACATCGTGGCCATTGCCGACAAACGCCTGAACTTCAACATGATGTCCAGGCTCGCGCAGCAGGTGATCATCGTGCTGATCCCGCCACTGGCGCTGATCTTCCTGGTGCTGGGCACCATCTTCCTGGGCATCGCCACGCCGACCGAAGGCGGCGCCATGGGCTCGGTCGGCGCCTTGTTCATGGCGGCGGCCAAGGGGCGCTTGTCGCTTGACGTCGTCAAGCAGGCGCTGGCCTCGACGACAAGGCTGTCCTCCTTCGTGCTGTTCATCCTGATCGGCGCACGGGTGTTCTCACTGACCTTTTACGGCGTCAACGGCCACATCTGGGTCGAGCACCTTTTGACGTCGCTGCCGGGCGGCGAGGTCGGCTTCCTGATCGGCGTCAACATGCTCGTCTTCTTCCTCGCCTTCTTCCTCGACTTCTTCGAATTGGCGTTCATCATCGTACCGCTGCTGGCGCCCGCCGCCGACAAGCTCGGCATCGACCTGATCTGGTTCGGCGTGCTCCTGGGCGTCAACATGCAGACCAGCTTCATGCACCCGCCCTTCGGCTTCGCGCTGTTCTACCTGCGTTCGGTGGCCGCGCGCGTGCCCTATCTCGATCGTCTCACCGGCAAACAAATCGCGCCGGTGACCACCGGACAGATCTATTGGGGCGCCGTGCCCTTTGTCTGCATCCAGGTGATCATGATCGGGTTGACCATCGCCTTTCCGCAAATGGTGATGCACTATAAGGGAACGACCGTCGATCCGGGAACCATCGATTACAAGGTGCCGGAGGTGCCCGGCCTGTCGCCGCTCGGCACGCCGCCGGCGGATGGAGCGGCGCCCGCTGGTAGCGGCACGGCGCCGGCAGCTCCTGACCTTTCGCAACCGCCCAGTTTCGGCGATCCGACACCGGCAAAGCCGGCAGCGCCACAGCCTGACCTGTCGCAACCGCCAAGCTTCAACTGAACCGGCATGGTCAAAACCATGAAAGCGGTGCGGCTGGAAGCAGTGGGCGGCATCACGCTGCGCGAAGTCGACATGCCTGACATCGGTGCGGATGAGCTACTGGTGCGCATCGAAGCCTGCGGCGTCTGCGGCACGGATCGGCATCTGTTTCACGGCGAGTTTCCGTGCACGCCGCCGGTGACGCCCGGCCATGAATTCTCCGGCATCGTCGAGGCGATCGGAAAATCCGTCTCCGGCTTTGCCATCGGCGACCGCGTCACCGGCGATCCCAACATCGCCTGCGGGCGTTGCGCGCATTGTCACGCGGGACAAGTCAATCTCTGCAGCAATCTGCGCGCCATCGGCATTCATCGCGACGGCGGCTTTGCCGAATATCTTGCCTTGCCGCAGAAGCAGGCTTTCGTCCTGCCTGCGGGCCTGAACCCCATGCACGGTGCCTTCTGCGAGCCGCTCGGCTGTTGCCTGCACGGCGTCGACCTTGCCGGGGTCAAGCCAGGCAGCTCGGTGGTCGTGCTTGGCGGCGGCGTGATCGGCCTGCTCACCGTGCAGCTGGCAAGATTGGCGGGAGCCACGACCATCATCCTGTCGACCAGGCAAGCTTCGCGGCGCGCGCTCGCCAGGGATTTCGGCGCGACAGCGACGGTCGATCCGACTGCCGCCGATGTCGTCGACGCCATCGCCGGGCCAGCCGGCCTGGCGCCGGGCGGAGCCGACGTGGTGTTCGAATGCGCGGGCGTGCGAGAGACCGTCGAGCAGTCGATGCGGCTGGCCCGCGCCGGCGGCACGGTCGTCATCGTCGGCGTGACGCCGCAAGGCGTGAAAGCTGAATTCGAGCCGTTCGACCTGCTGTTCCGGGAACTGAAGGTGCTCGGTTCCTTCCTCAATCCCTACACGCATCGCCGCGCCGCCGAACTCATTGCTTCCGGTACGATCGAGATCGACAGACTGATTTCCAGGCAGGTGTCGCTTGAAGAAGCGGCAGCGGTGATCGCTAATCCGCCGGCGCCCGGCGAGGTCAAGGTTCTGGTGGTGCCGCGCCGAGGCTGAACCGCCGGCTTCGCCTCCCGGGATATACAGAAAAGCTCCCTGAGCAGGTTCCGCCCAGAGAGCTTTTGAGCAGAAGTCCGGCCGACTACAGCTTGCCGTTGCGCTGCTGGACCATCATGAAGGTGTCGTAATTGTATTCGGCCACCTGCGCCCAGAGATAGTGCTCCTTGCGGAAGCCCTTGATCGATTCCCAGATCTTCTTGAACGGGGCGTTGGAGGCTTCCATTTCGGTATAGACCTCGTTGGCCTTTTCGAAGCAGGCAGCCATGATCTCCTGGCTGAACGGGCGCAGTTTCGCGCCGCCGGCCACCAGTCGCTTCACCGCCGCAGGGTTCAGATAATCGTATTTCTGCAGCATGTTGGCGTCGGCCGCCTGCGCGGCAGTGTGCAGCAGCGACTTGTACGTCGGCGAAAGTTCTTCGTACTTCGCCTTGTTGAACATCAGGTGGACGGTCGGGCCGCCCTCCCACCAGCCGGGATAGTAATAATAGGGCGCGACCTTGTAGAAGCCGAGCTTCTCGTCGTCATAGGGACCAACCCATTCGGCCGCGTCGATGGTGCCCTTCTCCAGCGCGGGATAGATATCACCGCCGGCGATCTGCTGCGGCACGACGCCGAGCTTCTGCACCACCTTGCCGGCAAAACCGCCGATTCGCATCTTGAGGCCGGAAAGGTCGGCCACCGTGTTGATTTCCTTGCGGAACCAGCCACCCATCTGGACGCCGGTGTTGCCGCCCGGCAGGCCGAAAAGGCCCTGCGTGGCGAGAAACTCGTTGAACAGGTCGATGCCGCCGCCGTGGTAATGCCAGGCATTCATGCCGCGTGCGTTGAGCGAAAAGGGAACCGCCGCACCGAGCGCCCATGTCGGGTCCTTGCCCCAGTAATAATATGCCACCGTATGGCAGGCCTCGACCGTGCCGGCCGTGGTGGCGTCGGCGGCCTGCAGGCCAGGCACCAGCTCACCGGCAGCAAAAACCTGGATCTGGAAATTGCCGTCGGTGGCTTCCGACAGCATCTTCGAGAACACCTCGGCGCCGCCATAGATGGTATCGAGCGACTTCGGGAAGGACGACGCCAGCCGCCATGTCACCTTGGGATTGGACTGGGCGATGGCAGGCGCCGCCAGCGTGGCCGCCGCCGCCGCGGCACCGACGCCGGTGACACCGGCCTTGCGAATGAATGAACGACGATCCATGAACTTCCTCCCTTTTGGATCAACAGGCCGACGTCAGGAAATCCTCGGTTTCCCTGTCGGTTCGTTCGAGACAATACACGGGCAAGAAGTCGAGTCCAGCAGGCCGACCCGATTTGACGGCGAAGCCCAGCTACCCTGCAACTATAGTCTAACAGGCCATTTCGTGGCCCATGCGACACGTTGAAACTTGGCATGGAAAAATGCCCGGCGATGGCCTATTTTGCAGGCAGGACATCCTTGCCCAGATGGAACATAGAGCCAAAATGCACCAGCCGCTCGTCGCCATATCGACCGACGTCCGTCAGTTCGACAACTACACCTGGCATGCAGCCCCACAACAATATCTGGAAGCGGCGATCACCGGCGCCGGCGTGTTTCCGGTGCTGGTGCCATCGTTCGGCGACCGGCTCGATTTCGACGAACTTCTGTCGTCGGTCGACGGCGTCATGGTCACCGGCTCGAAATCCAATGTGCACCCCTCGCTTTATGGCGGCGACGCCAGCGAAGCCAATGGCCCCTATGATCCGGCGCGCGACGCCACGACGCTGCCGCTCATCCGGCGGGCGATCGAACGCGGCGTGCCGCTGCTCGCCATCTGCCGCGGCATCCAGGAATTGAACGTGGCGCTGGGCGGCACGCTCGGCACCGAGATCCAGGAGCGCGAGGGTTCGCTCGACCACCGCGCACCGGTGAGCGACAAGCAGGACGAACGCTTCGCCATCCACCAGACCATTTCTATCAAACCCGACAGTTGCCTGGCCGGTGTGTTCGGTGCCGGCGACATCAAGGTCAATTCGTTGCACCGCCAGGCGATCGACCGGCTCGGCTCGAAGCTGCAGATAGAGGCCGTCGCCAGCGACGGCACAGTCGAGGCGGTTTCGGTGCGCGACGCCCGCGCCTTCGCCGTCGGCGTGCAATGGCATCCGGAATACTGGGTCAAGTCGGACAGCAATTCGGTGAAGATATTCCGTGCCTTCGGCGATGCGGTTCGGCTGCACGCCGCAGCGAAGGCTGGCGCACGGGCCGCAGCGGAATAATCAGTCGCCAGATTTCTTATCGCCTATGGCCGCCAGCGACAGCAGCGGCAGCGCCGGGGCATAGGATTCGTAGCCGTCGCCGTCGGCAGTCGCGAAGGTGACGATCGGATCGACGCCGTTGGCGCTGAAGGCGACCGTGCCGTCGTTTTGCTCGCGCCAGAACTTCGCCTGCTCTATGCCCGGCAAGAGCCGGCGGCATTTCGGAGCAACGGTGAGCAGCGACAAACCGTCCGAAATTTCAGCCCCGCGGCTGACTGCACAGACCGCCTCATCGCCATTGGCGACCAGCCTGTAGCTGTTGGACAGGGCGGCCTCGTTGGCCACGCTTTCCACGCTGCCGCCATGAAACAGCTGAATGCCACCAAACAGCGCTGCGGCAGCGATCAATGCGGAAAGTGCTTTCATCATTCTTCATCCACGTACACGGATAGGTTGAAGAATGATTCCAAAGGGTTAAGCTGACGTTAATAAGTGAGGCAGCCTCAAGCTCGCGCCTTGACTTCCGCCGTCTCGGGCACCGGGGTCAGCGGACGGCGCTCGGTGAACCAGGAGACCAGATTGTCGACGCAGAGATCCGCCATGGCGCGGCGGGTATGGTCCGAGGCCGAGCCGACATGCGGCAGTAGCGAGGTGTTGGGCGCATCGAGCAGCGCCTTGGGCACGTTCGGTTCGTCGGCAAAGACGTCGAGGCCGGCGGCGGCGATGGTGCCGGTGACAAGGGCTGCCGCAAGCGCTGCTTCGTCGACAGTGCTGCCACGGCCGATGTTGACGAAGACGCCGTTGGCGCCAAGCGCCGACAGGATCTCGGCATTGACCGCCTTCTCCGTCGAGGCTCCCCCCGGCGCCACCGAAATCAGCGTATCGACGGCTTCTGCAAGCCCTTTCAGGGTCGCATGATACTGGTAGGAAAGACCTTCGACACGGCGCCGGTTGTGGTAGGCGACCGGCAAGCCAAAAGCTTCCAGACGCCGGGCGATGGCCTGCCCGATGCGGCCCATGCCGAAAATACCCACACTGCGCCCGCGCAAGGTCAGCCGGCTCAGCGGATAGTTGCCCTTGCGCACCCAGCTGCCGTCACGCAACCAGGTTTCGGCGCGCGGCAAGTCGCGGATGGTGTTGATCAGCAGCCCGATCGTGGTGTCGGCGACCTCCTCGGTCAACACGTCGGGCGTGTTGGTGACCATGATGTTCTTCGCTCGGGCATGGACGACATCGACCGAATCATAGCCGACGCCGAAGGAGGCGATGAGTTCGAGGTTGGGCAATGCATCCATCATCGCCGCGTCGATGCCGGCAAACGAAGCGATGCCGCGCACATCACTGCGCATCTCGTCAGTGACGAGCGCCGGATCGGCGCGTTCGATTCTGACACGCCTGAACGTGCGGTTGATGCGGTCGACCGCATGGTCGTTGAAATCGCCCGGCACCAGGATGGCGACGGATTGCAGCTGTTCGGCCTTGGTCATACACGCTCCACCGGCTTGCCGGTCGACTGACGCACATGCAGTTCCGGCTTGATCAATTCCTGCGAGGGCCGCACCGTCTGGCCGTTGAGCTTGTCGAGCAGCGCGCTGGCGGCGCGGCGGCCAACCTCGCGCTGGCCGTTCCAGACAGTGGTCAGCGCCGGCGTCGCGATCGCCGCTTCCTCAAGGTCATCATAGCCGGTAACGGAGATGTCTACGCCGGGCACAAGGCCGGCACGGGCAATGCCGTTCATCAGGCCGATGGCGACAAGGTCGTTCCAGCAGCAGGCAGCCGTCGGTCTGTCCTTCAGCGCCAGGAACTGTCCGGCGGCCTCGAAGCCGGCCTGCTTGGTGCGTGGGCCGGCGATGCGCCATGACGGCCTGACTTCCAGCCCGGCCGCCTCCATCGCGTTGACATAGCCCTGGTAGCGGTCACGGCCGGTCGAGGTCTGGTCGGTGCCGCCGATCATGGCGATGCGCTTGTGNGGGGAGGCCGTTCTCCTCGGCCATCAGGATGTCGGAAGCCGGCGTGCCTATCGCCGGCGACATGATGACGCCGTCGGCGCCGAGCTGCAAAAGCGTATCGATAAAGGTGCGCTGCTTTTCGAGCTGATCATAATGATTGGACAGGATGAAGGTCTGCCGGCTGCGGTCGAGCTCGCTTTCGATCGAGCGCAGGATCTCGGCGAAGAATGGGTTCATGATGTCGTGGACGACGACGCCGACAATGCCGGAACGCGAGGTGCGCAGGCTGGCGGCGCGTCGGTTGTAGATATAGCCGATGGCGCGGGCATGTTCCTTGATGCGGTCACGGGTGGTCCCGGCAACCAGAGGGCTGTCGCGCAGCGCCAGCGAGACCGTGGCCGTGGACACGCCGAGCGCATCCGCGATCGTCGAAAGCTTGATTTTTTGTGCCAGCGACGTGTGCTCCCCGGACCTGAACTTCCAGACCTAAACTGTTTAAAGGCGGCGTTATGCCACCGATCGGGGGCAAATCAAAGTTTTTTTGCCAACGCTTCGGCCTCGACATCCGAGGCCGCGCGGCTCCGCAGCCGAAGCCTATGCTCGCGATGGACGATGTAGAGACCGCTGGCGACGATGATGGCGGCGCCGACCAATGTCCAGCGGTCGGGAAACTGCTTGAAGACGATCCAGCCGGAAATGATCATCCACACCATCTGCGAATAGGGATAGGGCGCCAAAGCCGTGGTTGTCGCCAGCCGGTAGGCCTGGACCAGCAGCCAGTGACCGACGCCGCCGAACACGCCGAGCATCAGCAGCACGAACCAGTGCCAGCCATCATGCGGCAGGGAAAACGAAAACGGCAGCAGGGGCAACAGCAGCAGCGCCGGCGCCAGCGCCGAAAACAGGATGAGGCTCTCCGATGTCTCGGTCGCCGACATGCGGCGCGTCATGATGACGTAGAAGCAGTTCGACAGCATCGAGCCGAGCGCGAAGAGATGTCCGATGCCGAAAACGCCGACGCCCGGCCGGGTGATGATGAGGACGCCGGCAAAGGCCGCCAGGATCGCCAGCCAGCGCCGCCAGCCGGCCCACTCGCCAAGCAGCGGACCGGCCAGCGCCGTGATCACCATCGGCCCGAAGAAATAGATCGAGGTTGTCTCGGCCAGTTGCAGGGATTTGAGCGCCAGGACATTGAATATGGTCGATCCGAACAGGAACGCGCCACGCAAGATATGCGCCGGCAGGTTGACCGGACGAAACCGCACCGGTTCGCGCCAGCCGCGCAGCAGCGCGCCGACCAGCACCACATGCACGGCAAAGCGCACCCAGGCAACGACCAGCACGGAAACGCCGGCAAGGACGAGGTATTTGCTTGATGTGTCGAGGAAGGTGAAGCAGACATAGGTGGAAAGCATGCACAGGATCGCCACCGGGGGCGTCGCGCTTTCTACATGTCTTTGGGGAGCACTCACTTGCAGGCCGGGTGGGAAGCTGGGCTGAAGCCCACCTTTGCGGGAATTGCCGGCTCCCGGCAAGGCAATTGTCGCCAGCCCCGAGGTGAAAGCCTGCTGGCACAACAAGAGCCGCCGGCAGGCGTAGTGCCTTGGCTAGGCGTGCATGCGGGCGCCCTTGGTGATTTTATCGACCAGCTTCTTGTCGGCGCGAAGCGCGATCCCGACCACCTTGGCGTCTTCAGGCGCGAATTCGGCGAAGACGGCACGGTTAGCCGCGTCAAAGCCGGTCGAAAACATCTCCTCGACATAGAGCGAGGTGGTCACGCCGCGCTCTAGTGTGCGCCGGTGGATGGCGCCCAACGTTGCCTGGTCGGCGGACAAAACGATGACCGGCTGGATCGACAGCGGGTTGTAGAGATTGCCGGCGCGGTCGCGATAGGGTTCACCGATGATATCGGGAAACTGCGCGACGATGCCGCTGGTCAGGAAAGCGGTGACGTTGAGTTTCTGCCAGACCGGCAGATCTTCCCCGAGCACGATTGCAAATTTCGTATCGAACATGAGACATTGGCCATTCGGTTGTGCCCCAATGCGAGGCTGAAGGAGACGATGTCGCACGATCTAGACAGCCAGGCTTTCAAGGGTCTTGGACGTTTGTGCGTCGATGCGGCGGAAAACCGTATCATCTCCGCCCCCGATCCCGCAGGCATGGAGCGGATCGAGGCGCGCTTCCGTGGCAGCGCGTTCGACCTGCATCGCCACGACACCTATGCGATCGGGGTGACGCTGCACGGTGTGCAGACGTTTCGCTATCTCGGCGCTGCGCGCCACAGCCTTCCGGGACAGATCATCGTTCTGCATCCCGACGAGTTGCATGACGGCGGCGCCGGCACCGAGGACGGCCTGCGCTACCGAATGCTCTATCTGGAGCCGTCGCTGATGCTCGGCTGCCTTGGCGGCGCTTCGCTGCCTTTTGTCAGGGATGGCGTGGTGACGGACGCCGCCTTTTGCGCAACGCTGCTTTCGGCGCTGGGTCCGCTGGAGCAGGAACTCGACGAGTTGTTCGTCGACGACTTCCTGACGCAACTGATGCAAAGCCTGATCCGGCATGGCGGCCAGTCGGCGAAGCCGATGACCAGGACGGCGTGGCGGGCGGCTGCGCTAGCACGCGACTATCTTACGGAAAACCTGACCCGGCCGGTGCGCTCCGGTGAACTGGAAGCGGTAACCGGGCTCGACCGCTATGCCTTGTCGCGGCACTTCCGCGCCGCTTTCTCGACCAGTCCGCATCGCTTCCTGGTGATGCGCCGGCTTCAGCGCGCGCGGCGGATGATCGCCGCCGGCGAACCGTTGGCACAGATCGCAGTCGAAGCCGGCTTCAGCGACCAGAGCCATTTTATCAGGCAATTCAAGAAGGCATTCGGCATGACACCGGGACGCTGGTCGTCGCTGATCCAGGGCTCTGCCGCGGCGGCTTGATCGCCTGCCGCGACAATCTGCCGGTCAGTCGTCCGACTCGGCGTCGTCGTCGATGAGCACCAGTTCCTCGTTCGAGAGGTTGGCCTCGATGCGGGCAAGCAGTTTGAACAGCGACTTCTGGTCCTTCTTGTCGAGGCCCTTCAGCGCCTGCTTTTCGGTCTTCTTCACCGATTTCTCGATGGCGTGGATGATGTCGCGGCCTGTATCGGTGAGGAAGATATGGGCCTGGCGGGCATCAGCCTCCGAGGCGCGCTTCTCCAGGAAACCCTGGGCCTGCAGCCGGTTGATGGTCTTGGTGATCGTCGGCGGGCGCACGCCGAGGCGTCCGGCAAGATTGCCCGGCGTCTGACCGTCTTCACGGTCGAGCGCCAGCATGATCTGGTCCTGGCCGGCATAGAAGCCGTGCGCCAGAAGCCGGGCAGCCAGCGCCGTTCTTGCCAGCCTTGCCGCCGAATGCAGCCGGCTCATTGTTGCAGTCTTGTCCGCCTTGGCCATGGTCATCCCTCTTCGGCCGTACCGGTGCGGGCAGCATAGAGGCAGCCGGCCGGTTGGCAATCGACGATCAAAAAGATTCCGGTGCTTCAAACAGCTTTGCCGGCAAGCATTGTGGTGTCCGCCGTGGCTAATGCCAGATGTTTATTTCAGTTAGATGACAAACGAATTCCCAGCCGGAGTTTTCGTCGCGAGCAGGGTGGTGGAGTGACCGCCGCTCAGCCGGGCTTCACCGCTACGATCATCAGCGCCTGATAGGCATCCTCCAGTTCGCGCAGCGCAGCCTGCGATTGCGGTCCGGCCCGCCTGGCGATGCCGTCCGCGGCATTCGAGGTGTCGCGCTTGCCGGGTCGGTCATTGTAGGGCGCGACTGTGGTGAATATCTGCTCGCTGAGGCTGTCGGGGAAGAACAACTGTCCGGTCATCACCGAACTGTCGTTAGGGAAGATCTTGAAATGGATATGGGTGGTGCGGCCGCGATACCAGCCGGGATAGATGGTGGCGAAGGAAACGATGCCGCTTGCATCGGTCTTCTGCCAACCACGCAGGAAGGTCCGGCCCGACGTGTCGACGTCGCGGTCGTCACCCTGTCTGGGATAGCCGGAATAGGCGCCTTGCGCGTCGCAATGCCAGATGTCGACGCGGGCGCCGGCAAGTGGGCGGCAGTCCGCGTCGACAACCTGCAGCCGAACGCCAAGGGCTATGCCCTTCTTGCCTTCGGTGACGTCCGCACGTTCGAGTTTCGGGTCGAAATAGAACGGCCCCTCGGTCACTTCAGGCGTAATGGTGCAGACACCGGCGCCGTTTTCGAACAAGGCCAGTCCGGCATAGGGTAAAGTCTGGTCTGCTATCGCGGCGGCGGGCAGGAAGGCACCACCGCCGGCGGTGACCGCGATCAAACCGAGCGCCTGGCGCCGGCTCATTGAGAAGGAGGATGGCTTGCCGGACATATCTTGCCTCTCGAATTGGCCTCTCGTATCCTGATCTAGGCGGTCACAGCGGCTCTCGCCAATGAAAATTCAGCAATGTCGGCAAGCCGGTTTGGCCCATAGGTTTGCCCCGTGCAAAAGCCCGGCACACACCCTATATGGAGCCGACATTCCCTTTTTCTCAGGCCGAATTTTCGAGGCCAGCACTTTCGAGGCAAGCCATGAGCGACGCACAGACGCAGATCCCCGTAACCGTTCTCACCGGCTATCTCGGCGCCGGCAAGACGACGCTGCTCAACCGCATCCTGTCGGAAAACCACGGCAAGCGCTACGCCGTTATCGTCAACGAATTCGGCGAAATCGGCATCGACAATGATCTGATCGTGGAATCCGATGAGGAAATCTACGAGATGAACAATGGCTGCATCTGCTGCACGGTGCGCGGCGACCTGATCCGTGTCGTCGAGGGCCTGATGCGCCGGCCAGGCCGCTTCGACGCCATCGTGGTCGAGACCACCGGGCTCGCCGATCCGGTGCCGGTGGCGCAGACCTTCTTCATGGACGACGACGTGCGCTCCAAGACCAGGCTTGACGCGGTGGTGGCGCTGGTCGACGCCAAGCATCTGCCGTTACGGCTCAAGGATTCCAGGGAAGCCGAGGACCAGATCGCCTTCGCCGACGTCGTCGTGCTCAACAAGACCGACCTCGTCACATCAGAAGAACTCGCCAAGGTCGAGGCAACGATCCGCGCCATCAATCCGGCGGCGAAGATCCATCGCACGACGCGAGCCGGCGTCGCGCTGACCGAGGTGCTAGACCGCGGCGCCTTCGACCTGTCCAGGGCGCTGGAAAACGACCCGCATTTCCTCGAGGCGCATGACGATCACGATCATCATGACCACGATCATGACGGTCACGATCACCACCACCACGATCATGACGGGCACCACCATCACGCTCATGCTTCAGATATCCATGACGTGACGGTGCAGTCGGTGTCGCTGCGCGGCGGCGAGATGGACCCGAAGAAATTCTTCCCCTGGATCGAGAAGATCACCCAGATGGAAGGCCCCAACATCCTGCGGCTGAAAGGCATCATCGCGCTCAAGGGCGACGACGAACGCTATGTCATCCAGGGCGTGCACATGATCATCGAGGGCGATCACCAGCGCGCCTGGAAGGACGGCGAGAAGCATGAGAGCCGGCTAGTGTTCATCGGCCGTGAACTCGACGCCGAGCGGCTGAAGAAGAGCTTTGACGCCTGCCAGGCCTAGGTCCTTCGTAGCGCTGCTCGTTGCGGGTTGAATATCTCTTCATGTACACATATCATGTGTACATGATATTAGCGGCGAGGAGTGACCTATGCCTAGATCAGCCGACAACAAGACCGAGCGCTACCAAATCCGCATTCCGCCTGAGCAGAAGGCGATGATCTCCCGCGCCGCAGCGCTGTCGCACAAGGACATGGCCGACTTTATCCTCGACAAGGTCGTGCCCGAGGCGCAGGCCGTAATAGAGGCAGCGGAGGTGACGAAGGTGTCGGGTCGCGATTTCTCACGCATCCTCGATCTACTGGAACACCCGCCAAGACCCAACGCCAAGCTCAAGGCCGCGATCGCCGCCTTGCCGGACACTCTGTGACGCTTCCGTCCTGGCATGAAGAACCGATTGCGAGACGTCACGATCGGGCTTCCTTCGATTGCGGCGACGCGCAAATGAACGATTTTCTGCGGCGGTTCGCGCGACAGAGCCACGATCAGAATGCAGCCAAGACCTTCTGTGCGATTGATGACGCGGCTTCGGAGCGTATCCTTGGGTTCTATACGATCGCACCGTCTGCAGTCGCCCATGAAACCGTGCCCGAAGCCATGACGAGAGGCTTGGCGCGACACGAGGTTTCCGGTTTCAAGCTTGCACGGCTCGCGACCGACCGCACCGTCGCAGGGCAAGGGCTCGGCGGTCAGTTGCTTGCTGCCGCGGCGTTGCGCTGCCTACGGCTTGCCGGCGAGGGCGGCGGCATCCTACTCATCATCGATGCCAAGAGCGAGCGGGCNGGGCGGCAAGGTGGTATGCCAGTTATGGCGCCGAGCCCCTCCAAGGATCGGATTTGACCCTGGTGATGCCCCTGGCGACGTTCGCAACCGATCTGCGGGAGAGAGGGCTGCTTTGACAACCGCCTCTCGCGACTTGCCTAACCTCATGGTTGCCGGAACCGCAAACGTCGAGTAAGCCGCCCGGGCTGTCTCTACAATCTCGTCCAGGTGAATAAGAATAGTCATGCCCACAGTCGCCCCGCTTGATCTCGAAGGCCATTGCATCGCCGCCGTCTTTCTCGGTGACGTGCCGCATTTCGCGATGGCCGACGGCGTCGTCCATCGGCTCGACCATGGCCACAAGACAGTTCAGGCCAATGACGGGCTGCTGGCCGCCTTCCATGATGCGGCCAACGACCGGCTGATCACCGGCGGCGAGGACGGCAAGGTGTTTGCCGTGAAAGCGGGCGGCGAGGCCACGGAATTGGCAAGCGCCGCCAGGAAGTGGATCACCAGCGTTGCCGCCGGGCCGCAAGGCGCCATCGCCTATGCCTCAGGCAAGACCGCCTTCGTGCGCTTCGCCGACGGCAAGACCAGGGAATTCACCCATCCGCGTTCGGTCGAGGGCCTGGCCTTCTCGCCCAAGGGCATGCGCTTCGGCGTTGCCCGCTACAATGGCGCGACGCTGCATTTCCCCGCCGCCGAGGGCAAGCCGGTGGAACTCGAATGGGCCGGTGCCCACACCGGCGTCACCTTCTCGCCGGATGGCGCCTTCCTCGTCACCACCATGCAGGAAAACGCGCTGCACGGCTGGAAGCTCGCCGACGGCAAGCACATGCGCATGACCGGCTATCCCGGCAAGGTGAAAAGCCTGTCGTGGAGCGTGAAGGGCAAGTGGCTGGCGAGTTCCGGCGCGCCGGCGGCGATCGTCTGGCCGTTTTCGGGCAAGGATGGGCCGATGGGCAAGGCGCCGCTGGAACTCGGCACGCGAGGCAACGCCATGGTGACGGCTGTCGCCTGCCATCCGAGCCAGGATGTCGTCGCCATAGGCTATGATGACGGCATGGTGATGGCGGTGCGTTTTGCCGACGCCAAGGAAGTGCTGTTGCGACGGCCGGGCAAGGGCTCCATCACCTCGATGATGTGGGACAAGGAAGAACGCCGTGTCGCCTTCGGCAGTGCCGCCGGCGATTGCGGCGTCATCGACATCACGGCCTGACCCCGCTCACTCCGCTCCACACGACACTTTGCCGCTGATTTCAACCGGTTTGCCGTCCTGGTCCGTATCCGCCGCGGCGTCGTAGATGGAGAGCGTATAGCTCCCGTCATAGACGCCTTCGTCGCTGGTCTTGGTCAGGATCGTCAGTTCGATCGAGTTGATCTTTTGCGCGGCCTCGTGCTCACGATAGATGTTCAGCCGCAATTCCTTGCCGTCGAGCCAGTACTGCGTCAGGTTGGAATCCTCGAACACGGTCTTGCGCAGGCTGTCGCCGGCAGGCCGGCTCAGAATTTCGAGGTTGCCGCGAAAGTTGAAGGTCGGCCCGCCCATGCCTCTGGTGACGCCTGCCTCGACCTCGAATGTCGCCGCCGTGTCCTCGGTGGAGCACCAGATGCCGCCCGACGCAAAGGCAGCGCCAGCCGACGACAGAAGCATTGCCACACACATGATCGTTCTCATTTTGCCCCTCCACCTCAAATCCCGCTCATATTGGCGCTGACTTCGGCAGCACGGTCAAGCGCCGCTGCCAAAGGCTGAGCCAACGCAGGACAGATGCGCGGCCAATTGCGGATGCGGACACGGATTGGCTAAGAGGGATCGACCAGAGGGGTTTTCATGCACAGCGATATGTCCAAGACGTCCATCGGCGGCATCGGCCGCGACCGCATTGCCGATTTGCGCGAAACCGAGGGGGCAGCCTTCCGCAAGGCGCGGCCAAAATCGCAAGCCAAGATCGGCAACGGCCTGCCCGGCTTCTTCGGCGGAGTCCCGATGCACTGGATGAACGATTGGCCGACGCCGTTCCCGATCCTGGTCGACAACGCCAGGGGCGCGACGATCACCGACATCGACGGAAACAAGCTCGACGATTTCTGCCTTGGAGACACCGGCTCGATGTTCGGCCATTCGCCGCCACCGGTGGCACGCGCCATCCGCCGCCAGGCCGGACGCGGCCTGACCTATATGCTGCCTTCGGAAGATGCGCTGGCCATAGGGCCGCTGCTGCAGCAGCGCTTCGGCCTGCCGTTCTGGCAGATCGCGACGACGGCGACCGACGCCAACCGCTTTGCGCTGCGTGTTGCCCGTGCCGTCACCGGCCGCGAAAAAATCCTGGTCTTCAACGGCTGCTATCATGGCTCGGTCGACGAGACGATGGTGCGGCTGATCGACGGCAAGCCCGTCAACCGGCCGGGATTGGCGGGCGAGTTCCGCGACCTGACCCGCACGGCCAAGGTCATCGAGTTCAACGATATTTCAGCACTCGAAGCCGCGCTTGGGGATAAGGACGTCGCCTGCGTCATCGCCGAGCCGGTACTGACCAATTCCTGCATGGTGCTGGCCGATCCGGGTTACCATGACGCCCTGCGCAAACTGACACGCCAAGCCGGCACGCTGCTTCTGATCGACGAGACGCACACGATCTCGACCGGCCCCGGCGGCTATACGAGGAAGTATGGCCTCGACCCGGACCTCTTCGTCCTGGGCAAGCCGATTGCCGGCGGTGTGCCGGCAAGTGTATGGGGCATGAGTGACGACGTCGCCTCGCGCTACGCAGATTACAACAGGACCAAGGAGCCGGGCTATTCCGGTATGGGAACGACGCTCTCGGCCAACCCGCTACAGTTCGCAGCGATGCGCGCCACGCTTGAAGAGGTGATGACGCCGGAGAATTATGACCGGATGGATCATCTGGCGCGGCGGCTCGATGCCGGGCTAACCGGCGTGATCGATCGCTATCGCCTGCCCTGGCATGTTTCGCGCGTCGGCGCTCGTGTCGAGTTCATCTGTGCGCCCGGTCCGCTGCGCAATGGCGCCGAGGCGGAAGTGGCGCATGCACCGGAACTGGAGGCTGCCATCCATGTCGCGCTGGTCAATCGCGGCGTGCTGATCGCACCTTTCCACAACATGATGCTGATCTCGCCGGCGACCACTGGGACCCAGGTCAACCGGCTGATCACCGCCTTCGGCGCGGTTGCGGCAAAGCTTGCGGCATGAGACAAGCGGCGATGGTCCACCCCAATGCCATGATGACCTCACCTTCGGGCTCGACGTCAGCCGAGGCGCAAGCCTTTCTCGACGCCCATCCCGAGATCGAAGCCTTCGATATCGTGCTGACCGACGCCAATGGCGTCGGCCGTGGCAAGATCGTGCGCCGGCATGAGCTGAAAAGCATCTTCGAGGGCGGCCGCCATATGCCGATCTCGATCCTCGGCCTCGACATCACCGGCGAGGATGTGCACGAGACCGGGCTGATCTGGACTACCGGCGACGGCGACCTACGCGCCTGGCCGATCCCCGGCACGCTGGTGCCGCTCTACGGCACGAGCCCGCCGCGCGGCCAGTTGCTGATGGCGATGTACATGCTCGACGGCCGGCCGATGTCGTCGGACCCCCGGCTGGCGCTGGCGCGGCAAGTCGACATCCTGGCGGCCAAGGGTCTCTATCCGGCCGGCGCCTTCGAGCTCGAATTCTTCCTGCTGGCCAATGAGCGCGACGCCGACGGCAAGGTGCAGCCGGCGCGCGCGGTTCTCGATGGCCGCGTCTCGGGCAAGACCGAAGTCTATTCCGTCGATCATCTGCACGGCATGGAGCCGCTGTTTTCCGACATCTATGCGGCGGCCAAGGCGCAAGGCATTCCGGCCGAGACGGTGATTTCCGAATATGCGCCCGGCCAGTACGAATTGACGCTGAACTACCGCAAGGACGTGATGCGGGCGGCCGACGACCTGGTCATGCTGAAGCGGCTGGTGCGGGCGCAGGCGCGCCGCCATGGCGTTACCGCCTGTTTCATGGCCAAGCCGATTGAGAAATATGCCGGCTCGGGCATGCATTTCCACGTCTCGCTGCAGGACAAGGCCGGAAGAAACGTCTTTGCCGAAGCCGGTGGCGAGAGCTGGTCGCTGCCGCTGCTGCAGGGGCTTGGTGGCCTCATCCAGACGATGGCGGAATCGATGCTGGTGTTTGCGCCGCACGCCAATTCCTGGCGGCGTTTCGTCTCGCAATCCTATGCGCCGGTGGCGCCGACCTGGGGCGTCAACAACCGCTCGGTGGCGCTACGCGTGCCGGCAGGCGACGCGAAGAACCGGCGCATCGAGCACCGCCCGTCCGGCGTCGACGCCAACCCTTATCTGATCGCCGCGACCGTGCTCGCCGGCATCATCAAGGGCATGGATGAAGGCCTCGATCCGGGCCCCGAAACGACCGGCAACGGCTATGAGGCAGCGGTCACGCGCACGACCATGCCTGTCGACTGGCGCGCCGCGATCGAAGCGGCGCGGACGTCCAGCTTCCTGAAGAACGCGCTCGGCGAGGACCTGCACCGGACCTTCGTGGCGATCAAACAGTCCGAGTATCTGCGGGTGGCACGCACGGTCAGCGAACTGGATTACCACCTCTATCTGCACGAGGTTTGATGGATTCATGATGGGCGGCGATCACTTTTTCGCCGCCTCCATCAAATGAGGTAGCGGATCTCCTGTTCAGAACGTATCATGAACATATGAGCGCACTTACCGTCCGTGAAAAGCTGGCGATCCTCTCCGACGCCGCCAAATACGATGCCTCCTGCGCCTCTTCCGGTGCTGCAAAAAAGGATTCCTTGAAATCCGGCGGCATCGGCTCCACCGAAGGCATGGGCATCTGTCATTCCTACGCGCCGGATGGCCGCTGCATTTCCCTTCTCAAGATCCTGCTGACCAATTTCTGCATCTACGATTGCAGCTATTGCATCAACCGCTCGTCGTCCAATGTGCGGCGCGCCCGTTTCACCATCGAAGAGGTGGTGAAACTGACCATGGATTTCTACAGGCGCAACTATATCGAAGGCCTGTTCCTGTCCTCCGGCGTCGTCCGCTCACCGGACGAGACCATGGGCGAGATGGTCGAGGTGGCACGCCGGCTGCGCTTGGAGGAGAAGTTCTCCGGCTACATCCATCTGAAGACGATCCCGGAAAGTTCGGCGGAACTGGTCGAGAAGGCAGGGCTTTATGCCGACCGGCTGTCGATCAACGTTGAACTGCCGACCGATGAGGGCGTGAAGCGGCTGGCGCCCGAGAAGAAGCCGGAGACAATCCGGCTTTCCATGGCCAGGCTGCGCCAGAAGATGGAGGAGAAGGCTGAGCCGACTTTGAAGACCAAGAAGCGCGAACGCTTTGTGCCGGGCGGTCAGTCGACGCAGATGATCATCGGCGCCGACAAGACATCCGACGACGGCATCCTTCACACCAGCGCGCGGCTCTATGGCAGCTATCATCTGCGGCGCGTCTATTACTCGGCTTTCAGCCCCATTCCGGATTCGTCATCGTCGCTGCCCTTGCTGAAACCACCGCTGATGCGCGAGCACCGGCTCTATCAGGCCGACTGGCTGATGCGGTTCTATGGGTTTTCACAGCCGGAAATCCTTGCCGGGAGCAGCGACGGCATGCTCGATCTCGCCATAGACCCGAAGCTCGCCTGGGCGCTGCGCAACCGGGGACAGTTTCCGGTCGACATCAACCGCGCCGACCGCGAAGCGCTGCTGCGGGTGCCGGGTCTCGGCACCAAGGTGGTGGCGAAGATTTTGGAGACGCGCCGGCACCGGCGCATGCGGCTCGAGGACGTCGGACGGATCTGCCAGTCGGTCGCCAAGCTCAGGCCCTTCATCATCGCCGAAGGCTGGTCACCTGGTGCGCTGACCGACAAGGCCGGCCTGCGCGACAGGATCGCCTACTCCTGCGAACAATTATCGTTGTTTTGATCATGCGGCCGGCGCAACTCGATCTCGCCAGATACAGAGTTCGGCTCGACAGCGAGACGGATTTTGCCGGCTGGCGTGACGCGGCACGGCGGCTCGCCCTGAATGAGGTCAGGCCCGAGGACGTCGGCTGGCATGTCGCGCCGGGCTCTGATCAGGCAGAATTGCCTGAAGTGCCTGCGGGCGCGCAGCTCGTCGTGCCGCGCGACTTCATCGGGCATGCCGAAACGGCGTTCTGCCATTCCGATTCCGGCCGGTTTGCCTTTCTCTACAGAGTGCTTTGGCGATTGCGCGACGAGCCTAAACTGCTGGAAATCGCGTCGGATCCCGACACCAGGCGGCTTGAGACCATGGAAAAGGCGGTGCGGCGCGACAGCCACAAGATGCACGCCTTCGTGCGCTTCCGAAAAATCGGCGACGGTGCCGATGAGCGCTATGTCGCCTGGTTCGAGCCGGATCATTTCATCGTCGAGCGCAACGCCGATTTCTTCGTCAGGCGTTTCACCGGCATGCGCTGGACGATCCTGACGCCCTATGCCTCCGCCGATTGGGATGGCGAAAGGCTGGCGATGGGGCCGGGTGCTGCCAAGGGCGATGCGCCTGATCAAGACGACACCGAGGCGCTCTGGCGGACTTATTTCGAGAACATCTTCAACCCGGCGCGGCTGAAGGTGAAGGCGATGCAAAGGGAGATGCCAAAGAAATATTGGCGGAACCTTCCCGAGGCCTCGCTCATTCCAGACATGATCGCAGGAGCGGACAAGGCCGCCAAGGACATGATTGCGAAGATGCCGACAACACCCGCGCCGCACCACGCAAAGGTGCAGGCACGGCATTGGCCGAAGCAACAGCCTGCCGAGACGGCGGAGGACGATGCCGCAAGCACGATTTCCGAGTTGCGTGAGGTAGCGAAAGGCTGCCGTCGCTGCCCGCTTTGGCGCGACGCGACGCAGACCGTCTTCGGTGAGGGCCCCGACAATGCCAAAGTGATCTTCGTCGGCGAACAGCCGGGGGATCAGGAGGATCTCGCCGGCAAACCTTTCGTTGGTCCGGCCGGCAAGGTGTTCGATGCGATCCTGGACGATGCCGGTGTCGATCGGCAAAAGGTCTATGTCACCAACGCAGTCAAGCACTTCAAGTTCGAGCCGCGCGGCAAGCGCCGCATCCACTCCAAGCCGAATTCCGGTGAGATTCAGGCCTGCCGCTGGTGGATCGACCAAGAATTCGAGCTGATCAAGCCTAACCTCGCCGTGGCACTCGGCGCGACAGCGGCGATGTCGCTGCTCGGCGAGGCGATCCCGGTGACAAAGATGCGCGGACAAGTGATCGAGCGCGAGGACGGATTGCGCGTGTTCATCACCATCCATCCCTCCTTCATCCTGCGCATCCACGATCGGGCGGACAAGGAAGCCGAACGCGAACGGTTCCTGCAGGATATGAAGCTGGTGAAGCGGCTGATGGCCGCCTGATCAGTTTTGTTTTTGCGCGATTCCAGACGGAAAACCGCTTCACACTTCCTGGAATTGCTTCAGCTACCTGATCAGAATTGCCCTGAGATCGTTGACATTCGTACCGGTCGGGCCGGGTACGAAAAGATCGCCAACCGCGTTGAAGGCCGTCCAGGCATTGTTGCCGGCAAGCATAGCCTTGGCGTCCACCCCGGCTGCGCGCATGCGCGATACGGTCGAGCCATCGGCGAAGGCGCCGGCATTGTCTTCCGAACCGTCGATGCCGTCGGTGTCGGCGGCCAGCGCGTGAATGCCGTCGACGCCATTGATGCCGATGGCGAAGGCCAGCAGGAATTCCGAATTGCGGCCGCCCTTGCCTTTTGCGCGCAGCGTCACGGTTGTCTCGCCGCCCGACAGGATCAGCACCGGCTTTTGAAATGGCCGGTTGCGCGTCGCCACTTCGCGCGCGATCGCGGCATGGACGCCGCCGACTTCGCGCGCTTCGCCCTCGATCGCATCGGAGAGGATGATGGCTTCAACGCCTTGCCGTTTCGCTTCCGCAACAGCCGCTTCGAGCGACACCCCGGCCGAAGCGATCAAATGCACCTCGTTGCGCGAAAAGCGCTCGTCATCCGGGCTTGGCGCATCGGCGGCCGGCGAATTGATATGCGCCATCACCGAGGCCGGCAGTTTCATGCCATAGGCCGATATCGAGGCCAGCGCGTCTGCGCGGCTGCCTGTATCCGGTACGGTTGGGCCGGAGGCGACCATTGCCGGATTGTCGCCGGGAATATCGGAGACGATCAGCGACACCACCCTGGCCGGCCATGCGGCCGCTGCCAGCCTGCCGCCCTTGATGGTGGAAAGGTGCTTGCGGATGGTGTTCATCGCCGCGATCGGCGCACCCGAGGCGAGCAGCGCCTCATTGACGGCGATCTCGTCGGCCAGCGTCAAGCCGCCGGCGGGCGACGGCAACAGCGCCGATCCGCCGCCGGAAATCAGCGCCACCACTAGGTCATCCTCAGTCAGCCCCTGGACCTTGGCGAGCAGGCGCCGCGAGGCTTCCAGACCGGCAGCGTCCGGCACCGGATGAGCCGCCTCGATGATCTCGATGCGCTCGCAGGTCGCGCCATAGCCATAGCGGGTGACGACCAGCCCTTCGATCGGGCCGGCCCACACTTTCTCGAACGCTGCCGCCATCTGCGCCGAGCCTTTGCCCGCGCCGATGACGATGGTACGGCCCTTTGGCTTGGCCGGCAGATGATCCCGGATGGTTCGTTCCGGATCGGCGGCGGCAACGGCGGCGTTGAAGATGGAGGTCAGGAAGGCCTTGGGATTGAGCACGGTCATTCGGCGTCCCGAGGCAATGCCAGGCCGCGCTTGTCGACGCCCAAATGATCGCACAGCGCATCGACGACGACGCCGTGATCCTCGCGCTCCGGCAGTCCGGAGACGGCGATCACCCCGATGACGCCGGCGCCCTTGACGGTCACCGGAAAGCCACCGCCGGCCAGCACGTAGTCGGCAATATCCAGCCCTTCGCCGATCTTGAAGCTGCGGTCCGGGCGCTGCTGTTCCAACACCATACGATAGGTGCTTCTCAGGAACCGCTTGACCACATTGGTCTTGCGTCGCGCCCAGTCGGGATTGGAAGCATTCGAGCCCGGCAGCGCGACATAGAACAGCGGCCGGTCCCACAGCCTGATGTCGACTATGATGGGCAGTTTCTCGGCAATTGCACGATCGCGAATGGCGGAGCCGACTTTGAAAGCGACGGCCTCGTCGAAGGTGGCGAAGACAAGGGTCTCTTCCTGTCTCTTGATCAGAGCGATGTCGTCAGCAACGGCCATTTTCTTTCTCCGAAATCGTCACACGTCGTGTGTACGACAAGCTTCGCTCGGTCAAGCTTCCGTGGAGCGGCCCCCTCATCCGGCCGCTTCGCGGCCACCTTCTCCCCGGTGGGGAGAAGAGGAAAGCGTCGACGCTGGCGATCTCCTCTCCCCTCGGGGAGAGGTCGGATTGCCCCGAATTGCCCTCCGCAATTCAGTTGGCAATCCGGGTGAGGGGGTCTTACCCCGCGATCATATCGCTCTTCGCTGGCCGCCCCGCCACATAGACTTCGCGGACAGTGCGGTCGTCACCCAGCGTTTGCAGGAGAAACAGTTCCTGCGCCAGCGTCTCGACGGTCTCCATTCTGAGCCGCATCGCCGGTGTCGCCCCGGCGTCGAGCACGACGATGTCGGCATCGCTGCCTTCATCCAGCGTGCCGATCTTGTCCGCCACCGACAGTGCCTCGGCATTGCCGCGCGTCATCTGCCAGAAGGACTGGAGCGGGTTGAGCTTCTCGCCGTTCAGCGCGATCACCTTGTAGCCCTCGTCCATGGTGCGCAGCATGGAGTAGTTGGTGCCGCCGCCGACATCGGTGGCAGCTGCGATCCGGACCGGCTTGCCGCGGCGCCGGAAGCGCTGGTAGTCGAACAGGCCGGAACCGAGGAACAGGTTGGAGGTCGGGCAGAACACCGCCACCGAGCCACTGTCGGAAAGCGCATCCGCTTCGCGCTCCGAGAGATGGATGCAGTGCCCGAACAGGCTCTTTTTGCCCAACAGCCCGTAGTGCTCGTAAACGTCGGTATAGTCGCGCGACCACGGGTAGAGTTCCTGCGTGAAACCGATTTCGGCGTGGTTTTCCGACAGATGCGTCTGCATGTGCAGGTCGGGATGTTCGCGGCACAGCGTCCCGGCCATCTCCATCTGCTCCGGCGACGAGGTGATGGCGAAGCGCGGCGTGATGGCATAAAGCTGCCGTCCCTTGCCATGCCATTCCTTGATCAGCGCCTTCGTGTCGTCGTAACCCGATTGCGGTGTGTCGAGCACGCCGTCGGGCGCATTGCGATCCATCATCACCTTGCCGGCAATGTTGAGCATGTTGCGGTCATGCGACTCGGCGAAAAAGGCTTCGGCTGAAGCCTTGTGCACCGAGCAGTAGGCGGCGACCGTCGTTGTACCGTGGCGCACCATTTCGTCGAGGAACAGCCGCGCGATGCGGCGGCCGTGCTGGGCGTTGGCGAACTTCGTTTCCTCCGGAAAAGTGTAGGTTTTCAACCAGTCGAGCAGTTCTGCGCCATAGGAGGCGATGACCTGCATCTGCGGAAAATGCACATGGGCATCTATAAAGCCGGGCAGCAGCAGATGCGGCCGGTGGTCGATTTTCTTCGCCGTCTCGCCGGCCTGCTTTTCAACATCGGCATAGGTGCCCGCAGCGACGATCCGGCCGTCGCGGATCAGCAGGCCGCCATCCTCCTCGTAACGCCAGGCGGAATGATCGTCGATGGTCTGCGGCCAGCGCACGAAGGACAGCGTGCGGCCGCGCAGAAGTGTCGAGTTCATGCTATCTCCCTGCGCCTTCGAACCAGGCCACCAGCAGTGCCCTTTCCTTGTCGGTAATCTGGCTGACGTTGGCGGGCGGCATGGCGTGGCTGCGACCGGCCTGCAGATAGATCTCGCGGGCGTGGTTGGCGATATCCGCATCGGTGTCGAGCATCACGCCCTTGGGCGCATGATAGATGCCCTCATAGACCGGCTCCGCCGCGTGGCACATCGAGCAGCGGCCGAGCACGGTGTCGTGCACGGCCGGGAAATGCGCTGAAGCGACATAGATTTGCGCCGACGCCGATTCCTTGGGCTCGCCGGTCAGCACCTTCGGCGCGGTCGACAGCCAGATGATGACGATGAACAGGACGAGTGCCGCCATCCAGGTCCAGGTCGGATTGCCTTTGCGGGCATGGATCGAGTTGAAATAGTGCCGGATCAGCACGCCGATGATGAACACCAGCGAGGCGATGACCCAGTTGAACTCAGTACCGAACGCCAGCGGATAATGGTTCGACAACATCAGGAACAGCACCGGCAGCGTCAGATAATTGTTGTGCAGGGAGCGCTGCTTGGCAATCTTGCCGTATTTCGGGTCGGGGTTGCGGCCGGCGATGAGGTCGGCGACGACGATCTTCTGGTTGGGGATGATGACCATGAAGACGTTGGCCGACATGATCGTGGCGGTGATGGCGCCCAGATGCAGGAATGCGGCGCGGCCGGTGAACAGGTGCGTCAGCCCCCAGGCGATGAATACCAGCACACAGTAGAGCACCAGCATCAAGCCGGTATCGCTTTTTCCCAGCGGCGAGCGGCACAGAAGATCATAGACCACCCAGCCGACGCCGATCGTCGCCAGCGACAGCAGGATACCTGTAGGCACCGACATCGGGAGCACGTTCGGATCGATCAGGAACAGATCGGCTCCGGCATAATAGACGACGCACAGCATGGCGAAGCCGGACAGCCAGGTGGCGTAGGATTCCCACTTGAACCAGGTCAGGTGTTCCGGCATTTCGGCTGGTGCCACCAGATACTTCTGGATGTGGTAGAAGCCGCCGCCATGCACCTGCCATTCCTCGCCGAAGGCGCCTGCAGGCATGCCCGGACGCTGGCGCAGGCCGAGGTCGAGCGCGACGAAGTAGAAGGACGAGCCGATCCAGGCGATGCCGGTGATGACGTGCAGCCAGCGCACGGCAAAACTCAGCCAGTCCCAGAAAATCGCGAAATCCATCATTGAAATCGTCCCTGCCGATTGGGCGACTTTACGGGTTGGAGCGCAAACGGAAAGAGGCGAGGTGCACGATGACTTTCAAAAAAAAATGGAAAATACTAGGGTAGTCACACGCAGCAGGATGGGAGCCGCCCGAAGGCGGCCTCAGGAAAGCCACTAAACCGCATGGCCTATCTCGACAACATTGCCGTCTTCGTTCGCGTGGTCGAACTCGGCAATCTGTCGGCGGCCGGGCGCGACATGCGGATTTCGCCGGCGGTCGCCTCCAACCGCATCAAGGAGTTGGAGAAGCACCTGGGCGTGCGTCTGTTCAACCGCACCACCCGGCAATTGATGCCGACCGAGCACGGCACGGTTTTTTACGGGGGCGCAAAGCAGGTGCTGGAGGCGATCACCGAAGCGGAAGCCGCGGTCTCGGCGCTTTCCGGTCAGCCGCGCGGGACCATCCGCGTCACCGCCCCCTTGGGCCTCGGCCGTCGGTTGGTGGCCTCGGGCATTCCCGATTTTCACGATAAATACCCAGACATCGAGGTGAGGCTGAGGCTTTCGGACCACAATGTCGACATCATGAAGGAAGGCATCGATGTCGCCTTCCGGCTTGGCATCATCGAAGATTCCAGCCTCAGGATGCGCGGCATCATGGAATGCGAGCGCGTGCTGGTGGCCGCGCCGAAATATCTCGAGGCGCGCGGCGAACCGATCGAGCCGCAGGAACTGATCGGCAAGAAGCACGACTGCCTGATGCTGCGTTATTCCGGCGCGCGCGAATATGTGTGGACGCTGCAGACCCCCACAGGCCCGCAGAAATTCGAAGTGCACGGGCCCTACGACACCGACGATGGCGACGTGCTGACCGGCTGGGCGCTTTCGGGGCGCGGCATCATCAACAAGCCGCGCTTCGAGGTCGAGCCGTTCATCCGCGACCAGCGGCTGAGAGTGATCCTAAACAGCACGCCGCCGACGCCGGTGCAGTTCGCCGCCGTCTATCCGCACAAGAAGCTGCAGGACCCCAAGGTGCGGCTGCTGCTCGACTTCATGGCCGAGCGCTGCCAGCGGCTGATCAACGATCTGCTGGCTGGGAAATAATGCTGGCCGGCACGTGACCGGCGCTTGGCCCAGCGCCAGCGGTTGCCATCCCTGGATGTGGCGAACATAGTTCAGGTGGTATTTCGTCTTGCAGGGACCATCGATGGACAACGGCGCCACAATGCATCTTGCCGTTTCGCTGTTTCCGGGAACCACCGATCCATCACCGGGGCGGGAATTCAGCCGCCTGGCCGGTTTAGTGCAAAAGGCCGAAGCGGCGGGCCTGGACATGGTGCTGCTTGCCGATTCAGCGCCGGCTTCCGGCGGCGGTGCCGCGAACAGTCCGATGCCCTTCGAAGCGACCACTTTGCTGGCCGCATTGGCAACTGTCACAAGCAGGATCGGCCTGGTTGCCGCTGCCTCGACAATTGACCACCAACCCTACAATCTGGCGCGCCGTTTCGCTTCGCTCGACATCATCAGCCATGGCCGCAGTGGCTGGAACGCGACCATGGCGCAGGCGCCACGGGAAGCAGCCAATTTCAGCCGGCCCGAAGGATTTTCGCCTGACGATTTCCGCCGTCGCAGTGAGGAATATATCGGCATCGTGCAAGGTCTGTGGCAGGGCTGGGATGCGGACGCGCTGCTGTTCGACCAAACCGGAGGCCGCTTCCATGACCCCGGAAAGATGCACCTGCTCGACCACAAGGGCGAGTTCTTCTCCGTGCGCGGACCGCTGAACATCGCGCGGTCGCCGCAGGACACACCGGTGCTCGTCTTGTCGGGCCTGTCGGTATCAGACCTGGATATTGCCGCCCGCACCGCCGATGTCATCCTGCTGGACGACGGACCGATCGATGGCGCGAAAGCGCGTTATGAGGAGCTGAAGCGCCGCGTTGCCACCTGCGGACGCGAGCCTAATGCTGTGAGGCTTCTGACGAATATCTCGCTCGTCGCCGATGGTACCGCCAAGCCGACCATTGCCGACAGCATGGAAAAAGGTTTCCGGGCGAAAAGCTGCGACGGGTTCAACATCCAGATGCCGGCACAACTCTCCGCGCTCGAGGATCTCGTCGATCTGGTTTTGCCGGAGATGAGGCGGCGCGGCCTGTTTCGAGAGAGCTATCGCGGCGCAACGTTGCGCTCGCATCTCGGACTCACCGGCGGAGGTGATCAATGACCCGCCAGATGAAGCTCGGCGCCTTCCTTTGGGCGACAGGCCACCACATTGCCGCTTGGCGCCACCCACAAGCGCATGTGAGGGCCGGCATCGACATCGACCATTACATCCAGCTGGCCCGCGCGGCGGAAGCGGCTAAGTTCGACATGGTGTTCTGCGAGGACGCCGCCGGCCTGCGTGAGGCCAATGTCGGCATCGCCAGCCAGACCTCGCGTTCGATCGGTTTCGAACCGATCAGCCTGCTGTCGGCGCTTGCCGTCCAGACCAGCCGCATCGGTCTCGTCTCCACCGCTTCGACAAGCTACAACGAGCCCTATGGGCTGGCACGAACCTTCCTGTCGCTCGACCATCTGAGCGGCGGTCGCGCCGGCTGGAACCTGGTCACCTCGGCCAGCCCCATCGAGGCCGCCAATTTCGGCTCGACCGGCCTCAAGCCCCATGCCGATCGCTATGAGCGCGCGCGTGAATTCGCCGAAGTCGTCACCGGGCTCTGGAACGGCAAGCTCGGCGCCTCCGGCCACGACGGCCAGAGCTTTTCGGTTCGCGACCCGCTCGATCTGCCGCGTTCGCCGCAGGGCGCGCCGGTGATGGTCCAGGCCGGCGCCTCGGATGTCGGCCGCGACCTTGCCGCCCGCACCGCCGATGTGGTGTTCACGGCGGCGCAGACCTTCGAGGAAGGGAAGGCCTTCTACGACGATCTCAAGGGGCGTATGGCCGCTTATGGGCGTGAGCCGGACGACATCAAGATCATGCCGGGCGTCGCGCCAGTGGTGGCGGAAACCGAGGCTGAGGCCCGCGAGAAATACGAGGAATTGCAGGACCTGATACCCGACGACGTCGGCGTTGCGCTTCTGTCCAGCTATCTCAGCATCTCCGATCTGTGGCGCTACCCGATCGACGGGCCGCTGCCGGATCTGCCGGAGAGCGAGGGGATGAAAAGCCGGCAGGCGCTGGTCATCGAGCAATCGCGCCGCGACGGCCTCTCCATCCGCCAGCTTGCCCGGCATTTCGCCGGCGCGCGTGGCCATTGGCGCATCGTCGGCACTGCGGCCCAAGTCGCCGACGAACTGCAGGCTCGGTTCGAGGGTGGCGCGGCCGACGGTTTTAACGTCATGCCGTCATATTTCCCCGGCGAACTTGATGCCTTTGCGACGCTGGTCGTGCCGGAACTGCAGCGGCGCGGCCTGTTCCGCAGGGACTATGAAGGCCGCACCTTGCGCGAGCATCTGGGCTTGAAGCGGCCGGCATGAGATGCGTTGAGGCGCAAGCTTAGCCGACCATCACCTTGTCGTGCGGGACCTGATGGTCGGCATTTGATGCTGTGGCGTGCATGACCAGCGCCGTCATGATTTCGGCGGCCGCGAGCGCTGCAATGACTTGCGGGCGCTTGTCCTTGACGGCAGCGCCGCCGATCGGCGAGACGAGGCGGGCAAATTCCGCCTCGCTGCCGTCCGCCGATTTCAGGAACCAGTTCTTGAACGTCGCTTTCTTGGTCTTGGACCCGATCATGCCGACATAGGCGGCATCGCCGCGTTTCAGCGCCTCGGCGACGATCAGGAAATCCAGCGCATGATCGTGGGTCAGGATGGCGAAGGCGGCGCCAGCGGGAGCGTTTCGCACCATCGCTTCCGGCATAGCTGTCAGCCTGGTCTCGACGGATTCCGGCATGCCTTCCAGTGCTTCGGCCCGCGTCTCAATGACGATGCCGTGCACGGGAAGAAGTGCGATCGTCGACGCCAGCGCCTGGCCGACATGGCCGCCGCCGAAGATGTAGACACGCGGCAGGTGCGCCTCCTCGGCTTCCGCAGCCGCAACCAGATCGGCGGCAAGGGCTGCATCGACGAGCCGGATCAGCACTTCGACGCGCCCGCCGCAGCATTGGCCGATTTCCGGGCCTAGCGGCACATCGAGGGTCGCGCGGCTTTCCCTGCCCCTTGAGGGGAGGGTGGCGGCGAAGCCGCCGGGTAAGATCGGATCGGCGCGGGTTCTCTCCCCCCTTGAGGGGGAGAAAAGCATCTGCCGGGCTTTGTCGATCGCCATGTATTCGAGTTGACCGCCGCCGATGGTGCCAAAGATCGCCGCCTGCGAGACGAGCATGAAGGCGCCCTTCTCGCGTGGCGTCGAGCCTTTTGTTCCGGTCACTTCGACCAGGGCAACCTGGCCGGCGCTGGTGAGAAAGGCTTTCAGGCTTTGCACTTTCGAGTTCATGGTTCACATTCCCGAATGGGAAATATAGGTTTTTCGGCCCAGATTGCACATTCTGCCAGATTCAGGCGCCGGCCTTCGTCTCTTTCTTCAGCCTCTCGATCGCCATCAGCACCCGCTCCGGCGTTGCAGGAGCATCGAGGCGCGGACAGATCTTGTGGTCGGCGACGCTGGCCACTGCATCCGACAGGGCGTGCAGCACCGACATGCCGAGCGGGAACGGCGGCTCGCCGACTGCCTTGGAGCGGTGGATGGTCGGCTCGCTCGCTTCCGGCCAGTCGGCCAAGGTGATGTTGAATATCTTCGGCCGGTCGGAGGCGAGCGGGATCTTGTAGGTCGATGGCGCGTGCGTGCGCAGCCGGCCCTTGGCGTCCCACCACAGTTCTTCCGTCGTCAGCCAGCCCATGCCTTGGATGAAGCCGCCCTCGATCTGGCCGATGTCGATGGCGCTATTCAGAGATCGGCCGCAGTCATGCAGAATATCGGTGCGCTCGACCATGTATTCGCCGGTCAGCGTGTCGACCGAGACCTCCGAGCACGACGCGCCATAGGCGAAATAATAGAAGGGGCGGCCCTCGCCCTTGTCGCGGTTCCAGTGGATTTTCGGCGTCTTGTAGAAACCCGCCGCCGACAGCTGGATGCGAGCCATATAGGCCTGCTTGATGAGGTCGGCGAAGGCGATTTCCTGGTTGCCGATGCGCACCCGGTTGGGCAGGAACAGCACCTGATCGCGCGGCACCTGATATTTTTCAGCGGCGAAATCGATCAGCCGGTCCTTGATCTGGCGAGCGCCATTTTGCGCCGCCATGCCGTTGAGATCGGAGCCGGACGACGCTGCCGTGGCCGAAGTGTTCGGCACCTTGCCGGTCGTGGTCGCGGTGATCTTGACCTGGTCGAGGTCGATCTGGAACTCTTCCGCCACCACTTGCGCAACCTTGACGTAGAGGCCCTGCCCCATCTCGGTGCCGCCATGGTTCAGATGCACCGAACCGTCGGTATAGACATGCACCAGCGCGCCGGCCTGGTTATAATGCGTGGCGGTGAACGAGATGCCGAACTTGACCGGCGTCAGCGCCAGGCCGCGCTTGATGAAACGGCTGTTGGCGTTGAAGGCCGATATCTCACGCCGGCGCCGCGCATAGCTGGCGCTTTGCTCGAGCTCGGCGACGATGCGCTGGATGATGTTATCCTCGACCGTCTGGTGGTAGGGCGTGATGTTGCGGTCTGACGTACCATAAAAATTCTTCTTGCGGATTTCGAGTGGATCCTTGCCGACGGCGAAGGCCACCTCGTCGATGACGCGCTCGGCGCCGACCATGCCTTGCGGGCCGCCGAAACCACGAAAGGCGGTGTTCGACACGGTGTTGGTGTAGAGCGGCGCCGATTGCGCATGCACCGCCGGCCAGAAATAGGTGTTGTCGCAGTGGAACAGTGCGCGATCGGTCACCGGGCCGGAAAGGTCCGACGAAAAACCGCAGCGCGCCGCGAACATGAAATCGACGCCGAGGATGTTGCCCTCGTCATCGAAGCCGACTTCGTAGTCGACGAGGAAATCGTGACGCTTGCCGGTGGCGATCATGTCGTCGTCGCGGTCGGGCCGGATCTTCACGGCGCGATGGTGTTTCTTCGCGGCGATCGCCGCCAATGCGGCAAACTGGTTGCCTTGCGTCTCCTTGCCGCCGAAGCCGCCGCCCATCCGGCGGATCTCCACCGTGATGGCATTGCTCGGCACGCCGAGTGCATGGCTCACCATGTGCTGGACTTCGCTCGGATGCTGGGTCGAGGAATAGATGGTGACGTCCTGATCCTCGCCCGGAATGGCCATGGCGATATGGCCTTCGAGATAGAAGTGTTCCTGGCCGCCGATGCGCATTTTTCCCTTTAGCCGGCGCGGCGCCTGACGGATCGCTGTAGCGGCATCGCCGCGCTTCAGCGTCAGTGGCGGCGTGACGACCTTGTCCTTCTTCGGATCGAGCGCGCCAATGTCGGTGACGAAGGGCAATTCCTTGTATTCGACCTTGGCCAATCTGGTGGCGCGACGCGCCTGCTCGCGCGTCTGCGCAATGACGCAAAAGATTGGCTGGCCATAGAATTGCACCTTGCCGTCGGCCAGCACCGGCTCGTCGTGGCGGCCTGTCGGCGAAATGTCGTTCTCGCCCGGCACATCCTTGGCCGTCAGCACGTCGACAACACCGGGCGCTGTACGCACCGCCGAGAGATCCATGCTGGTAATCGTGGCATGCGTGGCGGCAGAAAGCCCGAGGCAGCCATGCAGCGTGCCGGCCGGTTCCGGCATGTCGTCGATATAGACGGCCGTGCCGCTGACATGCTTGTGGGCGGAGTCATGGCGTTGATCGGTGGCAACGCCGCCGGCGATCTTTTCAGCCTTCAGATTGGGGGGAGCGTGCTTGTTCATCATGCCGCCTCGTGCCTCGAAACCTGGATCGGCTCCCTGGTACCGCTGGTCTCGGCGAAGAAGCGCAGCAAGAGATTGCGCGCCGCGAGCGCACGATACTCGGCCGAGGCCCGCATGTCGGTGAGCGGGGTGAAATCCCTGGCATATTCGACCATCGCCGCGTCAACCGTGGTCTCCGTCCATGGCTTGCCGAGCAGCGCTTTTTCGACAGAAGACGCCCGCTTCGGCGTCGCCGCCATGCCGCCATAGGCAATGCGCACCTCCGCGACCGTGCCATCGCTGGCCAGCGTCAGGAAGAAGGCGCCGAGGGCCGCGGTGATGTCCTCATCGCGGCGCTTGGTGATTTTGTGGACGGCGAATTTCGTGCCCTTGACCGGAACCGGAACGTGCACGGCCTCGACGAATTCGCCCGGCTGCCGGTCCTGTTTGCCATAGGCAATGAAGAAGGTTTCCAGTGGAATCGAGCGCCGCTTCTTGCCCTTGCGCAGGGTGAGACTTGCGCCAAGAGCGATCAAGGGCGGCGGCGTGTCGCCGATCGGCGAGCCGTTGGCGATATTGCCGCCGATGGTCCCCATGTTGCGCACCTGTTCGCCGCCGATGCGATCGAACAACGGCCCCAGCGCCGGGATACGCTTCGCCAATATCGCGAAGGCATCAGTGTAGGTGACGCCCGCGCCGATCGAAATGATGCCGTTGTCTTCCGAGATGGTGCAAAGTCCGTCGAGATTGCCGATGAAAATGGCCGGCGAAATATCGCGCATGTGCTTGGTCACCCAGAGGCCGACATCGGTCGAGCCGGCAACGATGGTGGCGCCGGGTTCCTTGTCCAGCACGGCGGCGAAATCATCGACATCGGCCGGCACGACCAGCCGCGTCTTGGCCGAACCGATCTCAATCCGGGCGCCGTCATGCATGGCCTCGAGCCTCGCGGTGATCGCCTTGCGCTCCGTGGCCAGCGGATCCTTTACCGCCTTGCCGTAGCTGGAGATGGCATGCGCAGCGCGCATGATCGCCTCGTAGCCGGTGCAGCGGCAGAGATTGCCTTGCAAGGCCTTTTCGATATCCGCGTTCGAGGGATTCGACGACTTCATCCACAGGCCATAGAGCGACATGACGAAGCCCGGTGTGCAGAAGCCGCATTGCGAGCCGTGGAAATCGACCATCGCCTGCTGCACCGGATGCAGTTGGCCTGATACGCCGCGCAGATGCTCGACGGTCACGACATGGGTGGCGTCCAACGAGCCGAGGAAACGGATGCAGGCATTGACGCTTTCATAGACCAGCCCGCCGGCCGAGAGCTTGCCGACCAACACGGTGCAGGCGCCGCAATCGCCCTCGGCGCAGCCTTCCTTGGTGCCGCGCAGCGACCGGTCGAGCCGCAGCCAGTCGAGCAGGGTCGCGTCGGGTGCCACCGACGAAAGCGCGACGTCCCTGCCGTTGAGGATGAAGCGGATTTCATTGCGGATGCTAATTTTGGCCATGCCTCAGCTCCCCCTGTAGGTCGAATAGCCATAGGGCGAGACGAGCAGCGGCACATGGTAGTGCAGCGGTTCGGCCATGCCGAAGCGGATCGGTATCACATCGAGAAAGGCGGGGTTCGGCAGGCTCGACCCCTGCTGGCGCAAATAGTCGCCTGCGGCGAAGACCAGTTCGTATTCTCCGGGGCGGAACTCCGCGCCGGCGAGCAGCGGCTTGTCACAACGGCCGTCGGCATTGGTGACAACGGTCTTCAAATGTGTCCGCGCCTTGCCCTCGAGGTGATAAAGCGCGATCGACAATCCCGCCGCCGGCTTGCCTGTCGCCGTGTCGAGGACGTGGGTCGTCAGACGCCCGCCATCGGCATTCGACGTTTCTGCCATTGGCCGCCTCCCATTTCCGGTACGAGCGAATTGGCCCGGTACGATCAAGTATCAACAGTGAATTGTGCGCCAATTAAAGGCGATGCATAAGTCCCGGTCGAGCGGAGTGCGACAAAAACACTTTCAAAAATTTTCGGGGGAATGCGAGAAGCACCCTTTCGATATTCTGATCATACTTCGGGCCATGCCCGGCGGGAGGGACGATGCGTTACAGCAGAGACATGCGCGGCTACGGAGTCAATCCGCCGGACCCGAAATGGCCTGGCGGCGCGCATGTCGCCGTGCAGTTCGTCGTCAACTACGAGGAAGGCGGCGAGAACTGCGTGCTGCATGGCGACAAGGCGTCCGAAGCCTTCCTGTCGGAAATCGTCGGCGCGGCACCCTGGGTGGGCCAGCGCCACTGGAACATGGAATCCATCTACGAATACGGTGCCCGCGCCGGTTTCTGGCGGTTGCTGCGGCTGTTCAGCGAGGCCGAGGTGCCGATCACCTGCTATGGCGTCGCCACCGCGCTCGCCCGTTCGCCGGATCAAGTCACGGCCATGCAGGAAGCCGGCTGGGAGATCGCCTCGCACGGGTTGAGATGGATCGACTACCGCGACCACAGCGCCGAGGATGAGCGCCGCGACCTCGAGGCGGCGATCAAGCTGCACTACGAAGTGACCGGCGCGCGCCCGACCGGCTGGTATACGGGTCGCACATCGATCAACACAGTGCGGATTGTGGCGGAAGAAGGCGGTTTCGACTATGTGTCGGACACCTATGACGACGAGCTGCCCTACTGGTTCGAGCATGATGGCGGCGCGCAGCTCATCATTCCCTATACGCTCGACGCCAACGACATGCGGTTCGCAACGCCGCAGGGCTTCAACTCCGGCGACCAGTTCTTTGCCTATTTGAAGGACAGCTTCGACACGCTCTATGCCGAGGGCAAGGCAGGCCGGCCACGCATGATGAACATCGGCCTGCACTGCCGCCTCGTCGGGCGGCCGGGCCGGGTGGCGGCGCTGAAGCGCTTCGTCGACTATGTGAAGTCGCACGACAGGGTCTGGCTGGCGCGGCGCATCGACATCGCCCGCCACTGGCAAGAGGTCAATCCTTATCAACCGGCGGCACTCCGCCCCTCGAAGATGGAATTCGAGACCTTCGTCCACACTTTCGGCGGCGTGTTCGAGCATTCGCCCTGGATCGCCGAACGCGCCTACGAACTGGAACTGGGCCCGGCGCATGACACTTCAGGCGGCCTGCACAATGCGCTTTGCCGTGTCTTCCGGTCCGCCAGCGAAACCGAGCGGCTTTCCGTGCTCAACGCTCATCCCGACCTTGCCGGCAAACTTGCCAAGGCCAAACGGCTGACGGCGGAATCGACCAGGGAACAGGCTTCGGCCGGCCTCGACGCGCTGACCGACAAGGAGCGCGAACTGTTTTCCAAGCTCAACGCCGCCTACGTCACCACTTTCGGTTTCCCCTTCATCATCGCGGTGAAGGGCAAGACGAGGCAAGAGATTCTGGCGGAATTCGAGGCGCGCATCGGCAACAGCCGCGGCGTCGAATTCGAAACCGCCTGCAAACAGGTCGAGCGCATCGCGCTGCTCCGCCTCAAGGACATGCTTCCGCAATAGGTTTGAACCCATGGATACGATCAGGATGCCCGAGCGAACCTATTACGCACCACATGGCGGCCACCCCGGCCAGAGCGAGCTTCTGACCGGCCGCGCCGTCTTCACCGAGGCCTATGCCGTCATTCCCCGGGGTGTGATGCAGGACATCGTGACCAGTGCGTTGCCGTTCTGGGACAAGACCCGCGCCTGGATCTTGTCGCGACCGCTATCCGGTTTTGCCGAGACGTTCTCGCAATACATTGTCGAGGTCGCGCCGAGCGGCGGCAGCGAGCGGCCGGAACCCGATGCCGGCGCCGAGGGCGCCCTGTTCGTGGTCGAGGGCGAGTTGACGGTTCTGCTTGCCGGCAAGAAGTATGTCTTGCGGCCCGGCGGCTTTGCCTTCCTGCCGCCGGCCAGCGGCTGGACGGTTCGCAACGAAAGCAAGGCCGACGTGCGCTTCCACTGGATTCGCAAGGCTTACGATGTGGTCGACGGTCTTGATGTGCCGGAAGCCTTCTTCACCAACGAGCAGGAGATCGCGCCAACGCCTATGCCCGGCACCGAAGGCCGCTGGGCGACGACGCGGTTCGTCGATCCGGCCGATTTGCGCCACGACATGCACATGACCATCGTCACGCTGGAACCCGGCGCGGTCATTCCCTTCGCCGAGACCCATGTCATGGAGCATGGGCTCTACGTGCTGGAAGGCAAAGCGGTCTATCGCCTCAACCAGGACTGGGTCGAGGTCGAGGCCGGCGACTATATGTGGCTGCGCGCCTTCTGCCCGCAGGCCTGCTATGCGGGCGGCCCGGGCAAATTCCGCTATCTGCTCTACAAGGACGTCAACCGGCACGCCAAACTCGGCGGCGCCAGTGTCCCCGGGCGGACGCGGTGACGCGGATCATTGCGCGGCCACTGACCCGCGAGAGCTTTGCTCCGTTCGGCGACGTCATCGATATGGGCGGCGACAACCACTACCCGATCAATGGCGGCAGGGCCGAGCGCTACCACGATCTGGCGACCGCCGAGGCGACCGGACCAAACGCCCGCGTGCTGATCTCGATGGTGCGCGGCACGCCCTACGAATTGCCGCTGAAGCTGAGCATGGTCGAGCGCCACCCCTTCGGCAGCCAGGCCTTCATCCCGCTGTCGCCGCGCCCATTCCTGGTCGTCGTCTGCCATGATGGCGAGCAAGGGCCTGATGAGCCGCGTGCCTTCATCACCGCACCCGGACAAGGCATCAACTATTCCCGTAATCTCTGGCACGGCGTGTTGACGCCGCTTGGCGAGGCGCAGGATTTCCTGATTGTCGACCGTGGCGGCGACGGCTCCAACCTCGAAGAATTCCATTTCTCGCATGCTTACGAGATCCATCTCCCTTAATTTTTTGTGCATGTCGTTACCCCAAAACCGGGGCACTTTTGGGCGACATGCAGCAGGAGAGCCTGAAATGACCGACATTTCTTTGATCGACCGCCTGCTCGACGTGATCGAACACGACATCGTGCCGAAGACGGCCGACGGTGTTGTCCATGGCAACAAGCTGTTCGGCGCGGCGATCCTGCGCAAGGACGACCGTTCGCTGGTGCTGGCCGAGACCAACAACGAGAGGGAAAACCCGCTCTGGCACGGCGAGGTGCACTGCCTGAAACGTTTCTACGAAATGCCGAAGGCGGGGCGCGTCGATCCGAAAGACGCGATCTTCATCGCCACGCATGAGCCCTGCTCGCTCTGCCTGTCGGCGATCACCTGGACTGGCTTCGACAATTTCTACTATCTGTTCAGCCACGAGGATTCGCGCGACAGTTTTGCCATCCCGCACGATCTGAAGATCCTGAAAGAGGTCTTCACCCTCGACCCCGGCGGCTACAATGCCGAGAATGCCTACTGGAAGAGCTTTTCTATCCGCATGCTGGTGCGAGCGTTGCCCGAGGTAGAGCGGCAACGGCTGGAAATACGCATCGGCGCGATTTCGGCGCGCTACGATGATCTGTCCGGCGTCTATCAGGCGAACAAGGACGATAACGACATCCCGCTGAATTAGGGCTCTCGGCCTACCGGGGGGCACCCTTGAATTGCCACCTTTATGGTGGCATATTGCGTCATGGAGAAACGAAGGCCCACCTACGATCTTGATGCCATCAAGACGACGTTCGGGTCTGTCGATACGCTGGCGATCACGACGTCCGCTCTGCGGGATGCCACAGGCCTTGGCTTCGACCGTGCCGGCGTCGTCGAGGTAATCGGCGGCATGACGAGGAAAATGTTCGTGAAATCCATGACGACCTTTGCGGATCACCGGGTCTGGCAGGATGCCTATCACGTGCCGGTGGGCGACCTGATCCTCTACGTGAAATTCCAAGCGGATGTCGTGACCGAGTTCACGGTCATGTCGTTCAAGGAGAAATGACCATGGCGACAAGAGAAGAAAATCGGACCATGATTTCCCCCGAAACCGGGGAAACGCTCACGCGTGACGTGCGTCCATTCACAGTGGCGTACAAGGGCGAGAGCATAATTGTCGACCTTCCGGGTTACTATCCAGCATCCGGTGACGAGGGTGTGCATATCGGAGGCGACATGGCTGCCGTCGATGCCGCACTACGCGCCCTCAAGGAGAGGATCGATGGCGTGCCGGCCCCGGCAACCATCCGCCGCATGCGCACAAAGCTCAATCTGTCGCAGCGCGAGGCAGGATCCCTGTTCAAGGTCGGCGAGAATGCTTTCGACAAGTATGAAAGGGGCCTGATCGAGCCGAGTGGCCCGACCATTCAATTGATGACGCTGCTGGAAAAACATCCCGAACTGCTGGATGAATTGCGGTAGCGGCACAGGTCGCATTTTTCGCTGCTCCAGTCGCGAATGGTGATTGAAAGTCGTCGCGCCGCGGGGCGTTATGCGGGCCATGAAAACAGTCACCGAATTTCCCCGCAAGGTCGTCGAGTTCCCGGATATGGGCATCGTCATGCCGGATGGCTGCCGGCTGTCGGCGCGGGTCTGGATGCCGGAGGATGCCGGCGACGATCCAGTGCCGGCGATCCTGGAGCATCTGCCCTACCGCAAGCGCGACGGCACCATCTTTCGCGATCAGCTGACGCATCCCTATTTCGCCGGCCACGGCTACGCCTCGATCCGGGTCGATATGCGCGGCAATGGCGATTCCGAAGGGCTGATGGACGACGAATATTCCGAGCAGGAATTGCAGGACGCCTGCGACATCATCGCCTGGGCGGCAAGCCAGCCCTGGTGCAACGGCAATGTCGGCATGATGGGCATTTCCTGGGGCGGCTTCAACTGCCTGCAGGTGGCGGCCAAGCAGCCGCCGGCGCTCAAAGCGGTGATCAGCTTGTGCTCGACCGTCGACCGCTACGCCGACGACATTCACTACAAGGGCGGCTGCCTGCTGATCGAGAACTTCGGCTGGGCCTCGACCATGCTGTCCTACTCATCGCGGCCGCCGGACCCGCTGCTGGCCGGCGACAACAGATGGCGCGATCTGTGGCTGACCCGGCTGGAGAACCAATCCTTCCTGGCGCCGCTGTGGCTGAAGCACCAGCACCGTGATGCCTACTGGAAGCGCGGCTCGATCTGTGAGGATTTTTCCGCCGTCAAAGCCGCGGTTCTGTCGATCGGCGGCTGGCATGACGGCTACCGGAACACGGTCTCGCATCTGGCCAGCAACATCGAAGCCCCGGTCAAGGGCATTATCGGGCCATGGATCCATAAATACCCGCATTACGCAGGACCAAAACCCGCCATCGGCTTCCTGCAGGAGGCCTTGCGCTGGTGGGACCGCTGGCTCAAGAGTGTCGAAACCGGTGTCGAGTCCGACCCGGCCTACCGCGCCTATGTCATGGACAGCGTGCGTCCGGCGCGCTGGCACCCCGAGCGTCCCGGCCGCTGGATTGCCGAGCAGCAATGGCCCTCGCCAACCATCAAGACGCAGGCGGTCGATCTGATCCCCGCAACGGAAAAACCCGCCATCGTTGCCTCGCCGCAAAGCTGCGGCTTGGCTGGCGGCGAGTATTTTCCCTTCACCTTCGGCCCCGAACTGCCAGGCGATCAGCGCCCCGACGATGCGCTGTCGGTGTGTTTCGACCAGCCGGAACTCAGTCAGGCCATCGACATCGTCGGCGCCCCGGAAGTCGAATTGCGGCTGTCCTCCGACCGTCCGCAGGCCAACATTGCGATCCGACTCTGTGACGTGCATCCCGATGGCGCCTCGGAACTGATTTCCTATGGCGTGCTCAATCTGACGCATCGCAATTCGCATGAATTTCCCGAGGCGCTGGTGCCGGGCGAAACCGTGTTCGTGCGCGTCGTGCTCGATCAATGCGGCTATCGCGTTCCGCCCGGCCACCACCTGCGTGTTGCCGTTTCGAACGCCTATTGGCCTGCCATCTGGCCGTCGCCGGAGCCGGTCCGGCTGACCTTGTCGGCGGCGACGCTCCGCTTGCCGCTGCGGCCGCTGGCGACAGACGACGAAGCGGCGTTCGCCGAACCGGAAGGTGCCACTCCCTGGGCAACGGAGACGATCCGCGCCAGCAATTCCGAGCGCCATATCGATCGTGACGAAAAGACGGGAATCGTGGCGCTTTTCATCATTGATGATTTCGGTGAGGTCCGCGATCTCGATCACGGTCTTGCCAATGGCAGCATTGCCCGCGAGACCTGGACGATCAATCCCGACGATCCGCTGTCGGCCTCGGGCAAGACGCACTGGACACAGACCCTGTCGCGAAACGGATGGTCGGTACGCACCGAAACGACAGCCGAAATGCGATCGGACGCGCAAAACTTCATCGTCAGCGCCAGAATCGAGGCCTATGAGGACGAAACGCTCGTCTTCGAGCGCAATTTCGAGGAGAAGGTGCCGCGCGCGCTTCTTTGAGCGCCGATTTCATTGGTCCAATTGCGACGTACGATTTACGCCACGGCATGTCGCATTCGGTCTTGCTTACCGCTTTCCCTTGCGGTCATTATTCTCCTCACAAGAAACAAGAAAAACGACCGCAGAGTCGAACCAACAGAGTGAGGAACTCAAAATGTCGAACGAACTGGAATTTCTTAGCCGGCGTGTCGCGTCGGGCAAACTGAGCCGTCGTGATTTTCTCGGCCGGGCGGCGGCGCTCGGTATCTCCGCACCCTTCGCTAATTCGCTGCTTTCAAGCGCTGCACGCGCGGCAGGTCCGGTCAAGGGCGGCACACTGAAGGCCGGACTTGTCGGCGGCGAGTCCACCAACAGCCTTGATCCGGCACTGTTCATGACTCAGGTGCCGTTCGCCTTCGGCAAGATGTGGGGCGAATTGATTGTCGAGCTTTCGCCGGAAGGCAAGCTCGAGAACCGCATCGCCGAGGAGATCGGCTCGTCGGACGACGCCAAGGTGTGGACGCTGAAGATCCGCGACGGCGTCGAATTCCACAACGGCAAGACGGTGACCGCCGAGGACGTGGCCGCCACACTTGAGCGCCATTCCGACGAGAAGTCGAAATCCGGCGCGCTCGGCTACATGAAGGGCATCGAGACCATCAAGGCCAGCGGCAAGGAAGTCGTGCTGACCCTGAAGGAAGCCAATGCCGATCTGCCCTATTTGCTCAGCGACTATCACCTGATCGTCCAACCGAATGGCGGCAAGGACAAGGCCGACGCAGGCATCTCGGCCGGTCCTTACAAGGTCACGACCAATGAGCCCGGCGTGCGCCATGGCGGCGAGCGTTTCGCCAATTATTGGCAGGGCGACAAGATGGGCCATGCCGACCAGATCGAGATCATCGTCATCAACGATGCGACGGCGCGCACCGCCGCCCTGCAAGGCGGCCAGGTCAACATGATCAACCGCGTCGAGCCGAAGATCGTCGACCTGATCAAGCGCCTGCCTGGCGTGACCATCCGCAACCATGCGGGTCCTGGCCACTATGTCTTCATCGCGCATTGCAACACCGCCCCCTTCGACAACAACGATCTGCGCATGGCCCTGAAGCTGGCCATCGACCGCGAAGAAATGCTCGACAAGATCCTGCGTGGCTACGGTTCGATCGGCAACGATTTCCCGATCAACGCTTCCTACCCGCTGTTCACTGATATCGAGCAGCGCAAGTACGATCCCGACAAGGCCAAGTTCCACTTCAAGAAGTCGGGCCATGACGGCGCCGTGCTGCTGCGGACTTCGGACGTCGCTTTCCCGGGCGCCGTCGACGCTTCCCAGCTCTTCCAGCAGAGCGCTGCCAAGGCCGGCATCAAGATCGAGCTCAAGCGTGAGCCCGGTGACGGCTATTGGAACGAGGTCTGGAACAAGCAGCCCTTCTGCGCTTCCTACTGGGGTGGCCGCTCGACCCAGGACCAGATGTACTCCACCGCTTATCTGTCGACCGCCGACTGGAACGACACGCGTTTCAAGCGCCCGGACTTCGACAAAATGGTGCTGGCCGCGCGCGCCGAGCTAGACGAGACCAAGCGCAAGCAGATGTACCATGACATGGCTGTCCTGGTCCGCGACGAAGGTGGCCTGATCTTGCCGATGTTCAACCAGTTCATCGACGCTACCGGCGCCAAGGTCGACGGCTGGGTCGACGATCCACATCAGGAGCTGATGAACGGTTACGCGCTGGCGAAGTGCTGGCTCGAAGCCTGAGCTTGGCCTTGCGGATATGTCCTCACCCATCTTGAAACTGGTGGCCCAGCGCGTTGCGCTGGGCATTCTCCTCTTGTTGGCCGTTTCGGTCCTGATCTTCGCCGGCACCCAGATCTTGCCCGGCGACGTCGCGCAAGCCATTCTCGGACAATCGGCGACACCGGAGTCGCTCGCCAATCTGCGCGAGCAACTCGGGCTCAACCAGCCAGCCTATCTCAGGTATTTTCATTGGCTGGGCGGCGTGCTGACCGGCGATCTCGGCACGGCCATGTCGAGCGGGCAGGATATCGCCACGTCGATCAAGGGACGGCTGTGGAACACGCTGTTCCTCGCCTTCTGGGCAGCGATCGTCGCCGTGCCGCTGGCGATCATCCTCGGCCTGATCGCGGTACGCTATCGCAATGGCTGGGTCGACAAGCTGATCTCCGGGCTGGCGCTGGCCTCGACCTCCTTTCCCGAGTTCTTCATCGGCTACGTGCTGGTCTATTTCTTCGCCGTGAAATGGCAAATCTTCCCCGGCATCTCGACCGTCTATGACGGCATGCCTTTTGGCGAGCGCATGCAGGCGATCGCCCTGCCGGCGGCAGCGCTGACGCTGGTCGTGCTCGCCCACATGATGCGCATGACACGCGCGGCGATCCTCAATGTCATGCAGTCGGCCTATGTCGAGACGGCGGAACTGAAAGGCCTGTCGGCCTTCAACGTCATCCGCAAGCACGCCTTCCCCAATGCCATCGCGCCGATCATCAACGTCGTCATGCTCAACCTCGCCTATCTGATCGTCGGCGTCGTCGTGGTCGAGGTGATCTTCGTCTATCCGGGCATGGGGCAGTATCTCGTCGACCATGTCACCAAACGCGACGTTCCGGTGGTGCAGGCGGTCGGCCTGATCTTCGCCGCCGTCTATATCAGCCTGAACATCATTGCGGACATAGCGGCGATCGTCGCCAATCCGCGTCTCAGACATCCGAAATAGGGGGGCGGATATGCTCGATATCAAACGCATCCCCATCCCCGCTCTGATCGGCATCGTGCTGACGGCATTGTTCGTCCTGGCGGCGGTCTTCGCCCCCTGGATCGCGCCGCACGGCAATGGCGAAATCGTCGGCGATGTCTGGGAACCGATGTCGGCTGCTCATTTGCTAGGCACCGACAATCTCGGCCGCGACCTGCTTTCGCGCATGATCTACGGCGCCCGCATCACTTTGTTCATCGCGGTGCTGGCCACCGCGCTGTCATTCTCGCTCGGCGCCATCCTCGGCTTCTCGGCGGCCGTCTTCGGCGGCTGGTTCGATACGCTGCTGTCGCGCCTCGTCGATCTCTTGATGTCTATCCCGACGCTGATCATGGGTCTCGTCGTGCTGTCCGTGCTACCGACCAACCTGGTGACGCTGATCCTGGTGATGGGCATTCTGGATTCGACCCGCGTCTATCGCCTGTCGCGCGCGGTCGCCGTCGACATCAACGTCATGGACTATGTCGAGGCGGCGAAACTGCGTGGTGAGGGCAGCGGCTGGATCATCTTCCGTGAGATCCTGCCCAACGCACTGTCACCGCTGGTTTCGGAACTCGGCCTGCGCTTCATCTATGCCGTGCTGTTCCTGTCGACGCTGTCGTTCCTCGGCCTTGGCGTGCAGCCACCGGACGCCGACTGGGGCGGCATGGTCAAGGAAAACAAGGACGGCATCGTCTTCGGCATCGCGGCCGCGCTTATCCCGGCGGCGGCGATCGCACTGTTGGCGATTTCCGTCAACCTGGTTGCCGACTGGGTGCTCAACCGGACGACCAGCCTCAAGGGAGGACGCGGGTGATGGCCGACACCAAAGCGAAATCAGGCCTGCTGCTCGACATCCGCAATCTGCGTATCGAAGCCACCGTCTTCCCGCCCGGCGAGCCGCCAAAGAACATCGTGTTGGTGCACGATGTCTCGCTGACGCTTGAAAAAGGCAAGGTGCTCGGCCTGATCGGCGAGTCCGGCGCCGGCAAGTCGACCATCGGCCTGTCGTCGATGGGCTATGGCCGCGGTGGCGTGCGCATCACCGGCGGCGAGGTGATCCTGAACGGCCGCGACATCCTCAAGGGCGGCAAGGACGGCTTCCGCAAATTACGCGGCCGCGAGGTCTGCTATGTCGCGCAATCGGCGGCAGCCGCCTTCAACCCGGCGCACCGGCTGATGGACCAGGTGGTGGAAGCCACGCTGCTGCACGGTACGGCGACACGTGCCGAGGCCGAGAAGCGCGCGGTTGCGCTGTTCAAGAAGCTCAGCCTGCCGAACCCCGAAACCATCGGCGAGCGCTTTCCGCACCAGGTGTCGGGCGGCCAGTTGCAGCGCGTGATGACAGCGATGGCGCTGTGCTCGGAGCCGGACCTGATCGTCTTCGACGAGCCGACCACGGCGCTCGACGTGACGACGCAGATCGACGTGCTGGCGGCGATCAAGGACGCCATCCGCGACACCCATGTCGCGGCGCTCTACATCACGCACGACCTTGCCGTCGTCGCCCAGGTCTCAGACGAGATCATGGTGCTGCGCCATGGAAGGCTGGTCGAATGGGGCGGCACAAGGCAGATCATCAAGGAGCCGCGCCAGGAATACACCAATGCGTTGGTCTCGGTGCATGAGATCGAACACCAGGAGCAGAAACCCGGCACGACGCCGTTCCTGTCGGTGAAGAACGTCACCGCCGCCTATGGCCGCAGCGACATCAAGGTGCTGAAGAACGTCTCGGTCGACATCTATCCGGGCCAGACACTGGCCGTGGTCGGCGAGTCCGGCTCCGGCAAATCGACGCTGGCACGCGCCATCACCGGGCTTTTGCCACCCGAAGCGGGTACGGTGACCTTCGACGGACGTCCGCTGGCCAACCGGCTGGCCGACCGGCCGAAGGAGGATCTGCGCCAGTTGCAGATGATCTACCAGATGGCCGATGTGGCGATGAACCCGCGCCAGACCGTCGCCACCATCATCGGCCGGCCGCTCGAATTCTATTTCGGCATGCGCGGCCGCGAGCGCGACAGGCGCGTTACCGAACTGCTCGACAAGATCGAGATGGGCAAGGGCTTTTCCGATCGCTACCCGGCCGAGCTTTCCGGCGGCCAGAAGCAACGCGTCTGCATCGCCCGGTCACTTGCCGCCAAGCCCAAGTTGATTATCTGCGACGAGGTCACCTCGGCACTCGATCCGCTGGTGGCACACGGCATTCTCGAGCTGCTGCTCGAGCTGCAGAAGGAAGAGAACGTCGCCTATCTGTTCATCACGCATGACCTCGCGACGGTGAAGTCTATCGCCGATTCGATCGCGGTGATGTATCGCGGCGAAGTGGTGCGCTATGGCCCCAAGAGCAAGGTGCTGAGCCCGCCCTTCGACGCCTATACCGACCTCCTGCTCTCCTCGGTTCCAGAGATGGAAATCGGCTGGCTGGAAAAGGCAATCAAGGGACGGCGCATGGCCAGCGCGGGGAACTAAAGCAATTCCGGGAAAACTGGAGACCAGTACTCCCGGAAGAAATGCAGGGCGCTTCCCTGGAAATCGCGTCAGATCAAGCCGCCACATCGGGGCGCCGGCGACCGTCATCCGGATGCAACACTAGAACGCCACACGTCCTTCGGGACAAGCGCCGCTCGCACGACTTTTAAACAGGGGTAGGACATGAAGACTGAACTCGATTATCTCGCTGAACTCGCCGGTCAAGGCCGGATATCGCGTCGCGCCTTTCTCGGGCGCGCCGCCGCGCTCGGCGTATCGGCGGCCCTGATGCCGGCGCTGGCCGGCAAGGCATTTGCCCAGACGGCGGTGAAGGGCGGTATCATCAAGGCCGGCCTGCAGGGCGGTGAATCCACCAACAGTCTCGATCCGGCGTTGAACCTCAGCCAGGTTACCTTCAGCTTCGGCAAGCTTTGGGGCGAGTATCTCGTGCGCCTCACACCGGACAACAAGCTGGTCAACCTGATTGCCGAGGAGATTGGCGCCTCGGCCGACGCCAAGACATGGACAATCAAGATCCGCGACGGCATCGAGTTCCACAATGGCAAGACGGTCGGCGCGGAGGATGTTGCCGCCACCATCGAGCGACATGCGGATGAGAAGTCCAAGTCCGGAGCACTCGGCATCCTCAAGAACATCAAGGGGATCAAGGCGAGCGGCAAGGAGGTCATCGTCACGCTCGGCGACGCCGATGCCGACTTCCCCTATCTGATGGCCGACTATCATCTCACCATCCAGCCGAATGGCGGCAAGGACGATCCGAACGCCGGCATCAGCGCCGGTCCCTATAAAGTTAGCGTCAACCAGCCCGGCGTGCGCCATGGCGGCGAGCGTTTCGCCAATTACTGGCTGCGCGACAAGGCCGGCCATGCCGACCAGGTCGAGATCATCGTCATCAATGATGCGACGGCACGGCTTGCAGCCTTGCAGGGCGGCCAGGTGCACATGATCAACCGCGTCGAACCCAAGGTCGTCGATCTCGTCAAGCGCATCGCCGGCGTTTCCATCGAGAACGTCTCGGGCAAGGGTTACTACCCGTTCAATATGTTCTGCGACACCGCCCCCTTCGACAGCAACGATCTGCGCATGGCGCTGAAGCTAGCCATGGACCGCGACGAGATGCTGGAAAAGATCCTGCGCGGCTATGGCTCGGTGGGTAACGACTTCCCGATCAACGAGGCCTATCCGCTGTTTTCCGCCGACATCGAGCAGCGCAAGTTCGATCCGGACAAGGCGGCGGCAGCCTACAAGAAATCAGGCCACAGCGGCTCGATCGTGCTGCGCACCTCGGACGTCGCCTTCCCGGGCGCCGTCGATGCCGCACAGCTCTATCAGCAGTCCTGCGCCAAAGCCGGCATCAAGATCGAGATCAAGCGCGAACCCGGCGACGGCTATTGGTCGGAGGTCTGGAACAAGCAGCCTTTCTCGCCCTCCTACTGGGGCGGACGCGCCACGCAGGACCAGATGTATTCCACCGGCTATGTCTCGACCGCCGACTGGAACGACACGCGCTTCAAGCGGCCGGAATTCGACAAGATGCTGTTTACCGCGCGCGGCGAGCTCGACCAGGCCAAGCGCCAGGCGATCTACCACGATATGGCAGTGATGATGCGTGACGAAGGCGGGCTGATCGTGCCCTTCTTCAACCAGTTCATCGACGCGGCCGCCACCAACAAGATCGGCGGCTATGCCAAGAGCCCTATCGGCGAAATGATGGACGGCTACGCGCTTGCCGAGTGCTGGCTCAACGCTTGAGCGGACTCTGATCGTCCGATTTCATCTATCAAGAACGCCGTGTGCCCGGGACGGCACACGGCGTTCCCGTTTCAACCGCCAACCGCATGGAGCAGCTCATGGCGCTCAAATCCAAGCTTCTGCTGATCATCCTCGATGGCGTGCCCTACCGGAACTGGCGCCGGCTGATGGGCAATCTCGAAGGTTGGGTGCAATCGGGCGAGGCGCGCGTCTGGAAGATGCGCTCGGTGCTGCCGTCGACCTCGGCCTGCTGCTATGCGTCGATCCACACCGGGGTCTCACCGCAGGTGCACGGGATTCTCTCCAACGAGAACCGGTTCCGCGTCGAGCAGCCCGATATCTTCTCCGAGGTCAGCAAGGCAGGCGGCAAGACGGGGGCGGTGACCCATTCCTACTGGTCGGAGTTCTTCCGCGCCTATCCGTTCGACCTGGTCGAGGACATGGAATTCGACGAGCCAAGCGGGCCGATCACGCATGGCCGCTTCCACACCATGACCGGTTACAATCTTCGCAACCAGATGACGCCGAGCGATGTCGACCTGTTCGCGACACTGACGATGCTGACGAAACGCCATGGCATCGACTACGGCATCCTGCACACCTGCACGCTGGATTCGATGGGGCACCGCTTCGGCCACGACTGCCATGAGATGGACCACGCTGTCTATGCGATGGACGGCATGCTGGCGGCCTTCCTGCCGCGCTGGATCGAAGCCGGCTATGAGGTGATCGTCACCGCCGATCACGGCCAGACCGATCGTGGCCATCATGGCGGCCATGACGACGAGATGCAGGATTTCGCGCTGTACTATTTTGGACAAGATAAGGGTCCGCAGGCCGACACGCTGCTCGACCAGCTGCAGCTGGCGCCGACAGTGCTGAGCCGGCTGGGTGTGGCAATACCGGAGACGATGAAGGCGAAGCCGTTTTTGGGGTGACAAGCGCTCCGTTGGCGTCCCCCTCTCCCCGTCCTTTACGGGAAGAGGGTAAGGATGAGGGCAGCGCCAACATGGCATATGAACAGCGAACGCCGGCGCCGCCCCTCATCCGCCTGCCGGCACCTTCTCCCCGTATAGTGACGGGGGAGAAGGGATGCTCTGGCAACCGCCCCGCTCTTCGGTTAGCCTCCTAAAAATTCCTTGGCGGAGGATGAACCTTTTTGGACCGATCAGCGACAGAGCAGACAGGAGCCAGGCGGCTCGACCGGCCATGACGGCAGCGACGGAGACCGATCGCGCTCTCGTCGACCGGGTCGCGAAGGGCGACCGTGCCGCCGTGCGGCTCCTGTTCATGCGTCACCATGCGCGGGTCTACCGCTTCGTGACGCGCCAGACGGGATCGGAAATGATGGCCGACGATATCGCCAACGAAGTCTTCCTCGAGCTGTGGCGCCAGGCGCCGGGCTTCGAAGGGCGCTCCGAAGTCTCGACATGGCTGCTCGGCATCGCCCGTTTCAAGGCGCTGTCCTTTCTGCGCAAGAAGAAGGAAGACTGGATCGACGACGAGGCCGCCGCCGCGGTGCCCGACGGCGCCGACACGCCGGAAGTCGTCACCATGAAGGAAGACAAGGCCGCCGCCCTGCGGCGCTTCGTCGAAACCTTGCCCGAAGAGCATCGCGTCGTCATCGATCTTGCCTATTATCACGGACAGTCGGTGAGCGAGATCGGCGAGGTGCTCGACATTCCGGTCGCCACCGTCAAGACCCGGATGTTCTACGCCCGCAAGAAACTCGGAGAGGCCCTCAAGGCCGCCGGTTACGACAGGGGGTGGCCATGAGCGCCGCTGAAAAGATGTCGCGCCGCGACGAAATGGAAACGCTGCTGCCGTTCTACCTGAACGGCTCGCTGGAAGGTTCCGATCTGGAAGCGGTCGAGGAATGGCTGGCCAGCGATCCGGCCGCACTTGCCGCCCTTGGTGAGGCTGAAGCCGAATTCTCCGGCGCCACGGCCGCCAACGAAGCAATCCGGCCGCCGGCCGATGCGCTCAGCCGCTTTGCCAAGGCACTCGACGCCGAGGCCGGGCCTGCGCGCAAGCCGGCAGGATCGTCCTGGCTGGCGCAGGCCTGGGGCCGCTTCATGGCGGTGCCGGTCGGTGTCGCCTGGGCGGCAGCCGCGGTTCTGCTGGCCCTGGTCATGGTGCAGTCGTTTGTCGAACCAGGCGGCAAAGGCAATGATTTCGAGATTGCCGGCGCGGAAAACGATCCGGCGAAAATGCCGTTCGCCCTGGTCAAGTTCAAGCCGGATGCCAACATGTCGGACATATCCGCCTTCCTCGGCAGCAACGGGCTGAAGATCATCGGCGGACCGACCGCCGACGGCGTGTTCCGGCTTGGCATTCCGGCCCCGACCGCTGCCGACTACAACAAGCAAATCGGCCTTGTTGCCGCCCAGGCTTTCACGGAAACTGTGATCGAGGGAAGGAAACCCGTTGATGGCGGCTGAGGCAGTCATTCGATTTGCGGCAATCCTTGCGGCGGCGATGACAATCGTCGCCGTGCCCGCGTCGGCGCAGACCAACGACCCCAATCCAGACCAGACCAAAATCGACTGCCGCGACGGGACCAATGCGGCGGGAGCCGACTGCGCCAAGAACGGCAATGACACAAAGGGCGGATCGGACGCAGGCCAATCCGGCGCCGTCTTCCTGCCGGCGCTGATCGTCGACCTGTTTCCCAACCCGGAGGCGCCTCCGACCCCTGTGCCGACGCCACGGCCGGCACCCGCGACGCTGCCTGCCGATACTCAAGCCGGCCCCCCGCCTGGCGGCCCGATCGTCTCGCCGACCGATCTCATCGCCGTTCAGCCGCGGCGCGCCGTGGTCGGCGATTTCGTGCCCGACGAGGTGCTGGTGACCGTCGACGGCGATGCCGGTGCCGTGCAGCAGATCGCCGCCTCCTTCGGCCTGCAGGTGCGCTCGCAGCGCCAGTCGCGGCTGCTTGGCACCACGCTGGTGCGCTTCGGCATTCCCGACGGCCGGCCCGTCGGCGTCGTGCTGGCGCAACTGGCCGCCGACGGCCGCACACAGCGGCGCGAGCCCAATCATGTGTATTCGCTGCAGCAGGCCGCCGGCATCGTCAACTATGCGTTCGATCATATCGCGCTCGATTCCAAACAGGCCAGCGGCGAAAACGTTCGCATCGCGGTGATCGACACCGGCATCGACGACACCAACCCGGCGCTGTCGGGCGTCATTGCCGGGCAGTTCGACGCCATGCCCGACGTGCCGATCGAAAAGCGCGATCACGGCACGTCGATCGACGGGCTGATCGCCGGCGTCGGCGTGCTGGAAGGCATGGCGCCGGGCGCAAAAATCTATCACGCCCGCGCCTTCGAGGGCGGCAAGTCGACCATGGACGTCATCCTGTCGGCGCTCGACTGGGCGGCGGAACAGGACGTGCGCATCATCAATATGAGCTTCGTCGGGCCGAAGAACGATTTGCTCGGCGTCGCCTGCCGCAATGCCCGCGCACTCGGCATGGTGCTGGTCGCCGCAGCCGGCAACAACGGGCCGAAGGCGCCCTATGGCTATCCGGCGGCCTTCGATGGTGTCATCGCAGTCACCGCCACCGACGCCAAGGATGGGCTGATGCCGCAGGCCAATCGCGGCGCCTATGTCTTCATCTCGGCGCCCGGCGTCGAGATGGTGGCGCCGAGCGGCGGCGGTTCGGACGTGGTCACAGGCACCTCGTTTGCGGCGGCGATCGTGAGTGGCGCCATCGCCAATCTCATCCATGCCGCGCCTGATCGTTCGGCCGACGACATCGAGAAAGCGCTCGCGGCGACGGCCAGGGATCTCGGCCCAAAGGGACGCGACAATGATTTCGGCTACGGGCTGCTGGACATCAAGGCGGCAGGGGCTGCGAAGGAGTAAGGTCGGCGCTTGCAGCGCTTCGGGAGACAGTTCTAAACAGGCGCCCCCGCCACCGATCCCCTAACCACCAGGTCGACCGGCCAGACCTCTCCGCGGGCACCCTCCTCCAGGCCGGAAATCCGTGCCGCCAGCCGCTCGGCGACACGGGCGCCGGCCAGACGGATCGATGAACGCGTCGTTGACAGCGGCACCGAAAAATTCTCCGGCCTCAGCCAGGGGAAGACATCGTCATGGGCGATCAGCGACACGTCGCCCGGAATGCTCAGGCCCAGGTCGCGCACCGCACGCACGACGCCCAGCGCCATGATCAGGCTGGAGCAGGCGATCGCGGTCGGCGCGTCGTCCTCTTCCAGCAAGCGCCTGGTGGCGCGATAGCCGTTCTCCTCGGTCATATCGACCGAGCAGACATGGCGTTCGCTCAATGTCAGTCCGCTCGCGGCAAGCGCCCGGCGCACGCCGCGTTCTCGATGGATGGCGAAGGTCTCGCGGTCGTCACCATTGATCAGCGCCAGCCGCCGATGACCGAGCTGGATCAGCAGCCTGGCCGCTTCGTGGAAGGCGCCCTCATTGTCGATGTCGGTAAAAGCATAGTCGAAGTCGAAGCCCTCACTGCGGCCATGGACGATGAAGGGAATGCCGAGCGTGTTGACCAGCGCCACGCGCCGGTCAACGGGCCGCGGCGAGGAGATGTAGACGGCGTCGACCTGCCGGTTGGCGACGATGCGCCGGTAGGTGGTTTCCTGGTCGTCGGCGTCGGCCGGCGACAGCACAAGATCGAGCTCGTGCGAGCGGGCATAGTCGCCAAGACCGGACAGGAACTCGACGAAATGCGGATCGATGTCGACGGACGCACCGGTCGGCAGGACATAGCCGATCATGCCGGTCTTGCCGGTCGCCAGCCGGCGCGCGCTCGGGTTGGGACGGTAGCCATGGCGCTTGGCGGCATCCATGACACGCCTGCGCGTTTCCTCGTTGACCTCGGGATAGCCGTTCAGAGCGCGGCTTACCGTGGTTTGCGAAAGTGCCAGCATGTGGGCGAGCTGCTTGAGGTTCACGAAAGTCTCCATTCCCTCAAAGCGCTTTTAAATTGAATCGACCCAAGTGCCACCGAGGCCGAGCCATACAAGCCGAACCATAGACGCGGTTTGGGCGTGTTTGAAACAAAAATTGCTGCTGCATCGCCATAATAGTATGCTGCAGCGCACTTTCAGGAGTTAAGATGCGCGAACCTAAATCGATTAATTCGCCAGCCTCTTGACTTCCTGGCAATTCAATGGCGTGATCGAAAAAGCCAAAGCGCTTTGGAAGACTCTTCGAAAGGTTGCGGTTCCTTTCCGACTGAGTCACAGTCCTGCGGCGTCGGCGGGCGGAATGGAGGTTCCGTCCGGTGTGTGAGACCCACTGGGAGGAATACCGATGAAGAAAATGCTTTTGCTGGGTGCTGCGTTTGCCACGTTCGCCCTGAACGCGCCCGCGCAGGCCGAACTGAAGTTCAAGCCCGGCGAAGACAAGCGCTTCAACTGGGCGAACTACGAAGAACTCAAGAAAGTCGACCTCAAGGGTGAGACACTGTCGATCTTCGGGCCGTGGCGCGGCGAGGACGAAGGCCTGGTGCGCGGCGTTCTCGACTATTTCTCGGAAGCCACCGGCGTCGAGATCAAATACTCCTCCTCGGAGAATTACGAGCAGCAGATCGTCATCGACACACAGGCCGGCAGCCCGCCCAACATCGCCGTGCTGCCCCAGCCGGGCCTGATCCAGGATCTGGCATCGAAGGGCCTTTTGACGCCACTCGGTGACGACACCGCCAAATGGGTCAAGGACAATTATGGCGCCGGCCAGTCATGGGTCGATCTCGGCACCTTCAAGGACAAAGACGGCAAGCCGGGCTTCTTCGCCTTCCCTTACAAGGCCGACGTGAAGTCGCTGGTCTGGTACTCGCCGGATAATTTCGAGGAAGCCGGCTACAAGGTGCCGAAGACCCAGGAAGAACTCGCCGATCTCGAAAAGAAGATCATCGCCGATGGCGGCAAGCCATGGTGCATCGGCCTCGGCTCCGGCGGCGCCACCGGCTGGCCGGCGACCGACTGGGTCGAAGACCTGATGCTGCGCACCCAGCCTCCGGAGGTCTACGACAAATGGGTGAAGAACGAGATTCCGTTCAACGATCCGGCGGTGGTCAACGCCATCGACATATTCGGCAAGATCGCGACCGACGACAAGATGGTCGACGGCGGCGCCAAGGCGGTTGCGGCGACCGATTTCCGCGACAGTCCGAAGGGTCTCTTTTCGGTGCCGCCGAAATGCTACCTGCACCACCAGGCATCGTTCATCCCGACCTTCTTCCCGGAAGGCACCAAGGTCGGCCAGGACGCGGACTTCTTCTACTTCCCGCCCTATGCCTCCAAGCCTGAACTGGGCACGCCCGTGCTCGGCGCCGGTACGCTGGCGATGATCACCAAGGACAGCAAGAGTGCGCGCGCGTTCATCGAATTCCTGAAGATGCCGCTCGCCCACGAGATCTGGATGGCCGAAGGCGGCTNAGGCATCGTTCATCCCGACCTTCTTCCCGGAAGGCACAAAGGTTGGACAGGACGCCGACTTCTTCTACTTCCCGCCCTATGCATCCAAGCCCGAGCTGGGCACGCCTGTGCTCGGCGCCGGCACGCTGGCCATGATCACCAAGGATTCGAAGGGTGCACGCGCGTTCATCGAATTCCTGAAAATGCCGCTGGCACATGAAATCTGGATGGCCCAGGGCGGCTTCGTCACGCCGCTCAAGTCGGTCAACAAGGATGCCTATGCCAGCGACGCGCTGAAGAAGCAGGGCGAAATCCTCGCCAATGCCTCGACTTTCCGCTTCGACGGTTCCGACCTGATGCCGGGCAAGATCGGCGCCGGCGCCTTCTGGACCGGCATGATCGACCTGGTCGGCGGCAAGTCGGCGCAGGACGTCGCCACCGACATCCAGAAGAGCTGGGACGCGATCAAGTAGCGGCCGGCACGTAAGCGACCAACCATTCTCGCACTGGGTCCGGGCCCTACTGGCCCGGATCCGACGGCTGCCCGTGCCGCAGCCTTTCGTCATGAGCGCATTGACATGAAGCGCGATCGGCAATGTGCGCAAACCGCCGATGACGTGCTCCAAACAACTGAATCGGCGCCTGGTCCCCGTCACCAAGGTCATTCCTTGTCGGATCATGCGCAGGGGGAGAGGGACCCATGGCGGCTCAGATTTTCTCGGCCATAACTGTCATCATCATCGGGGTCGGCGGTTGCGTCGCCTATTTCTGGGGCGCCAACAGGCTGGTCGACCTGATATTCCCGTCACGCGGCGTCGCCGGTGCCGCGGCCATCGACAATCTGCGCCGGCAAGGGCTGGTCCGGCCATGGCTGTTCGTCGGTCCGGCGATGATCATCCTCACCATTTACCTGATCTATCCGGTGGTCGAGACGCTGCGGCTGTCGTTCCTCGATCGCAGCGGCATCAATTTCGTCGGCCTGGCGAACTATGAATGGGCGTTCGGCGATCGCGAGTTCCGCAACTCGATCCTCAACAACATCATCTGGCTCGCGGTGGTGCCGGCAGCTTGCACCTTCCTCGGGCTGATCATCGCCGTGCTCACCGACAAGATCTGGTGGGGCACGATCGCCAAGAGCCTGATCTTCCTGCCGCTGGCGATCTCCTTCGTCGGCGCCAGCGTCATCTGGAAATTCATCTACGAGTATCGGGGCGAAGGCCAGACGCAGATCGGCATCCTCAACGCCATCATCCAGCATTTCGGCGGCCAACCGCAGGTCTGGATATCGCTGCCGTTCTGGAACAATTTCTTCCTGATGATCATCCTGATCTGGATCCAGACCGGCTTTGCCATGGTCATCCTGTCTTCCGCCCTGCGCGGCATCCCCGAGGAAACGCTGGAAGCCGCTGTCATCGACGGCGCCAATCCGTTCCAGATCTTCTGGAAGATCATGGTGCCGCAGATCTGGGGCACCATCGCCGTGGTCTGGACCACGATCACCATTCTGGTGCTCAAAGTGTTCGACATCGTGCTGACCATGACCAACGGCCAGTGGAACAGCCAGGTGCTGGCCAATCTGATGTTCGACTGGATGTTCCGCGGCGGCGGCGATTTCGGCCGCGGCGCCACCATTGCCATCATCATCATGATCGCGGTCATTCCGATCATGGTCTGGAACATCCGCCAGGCGAACAAAGAGACGGGAGGACATTGAGATGGCCGTCGCGACCGGAAATTCCTTCGCCAGCCGCTTTGGCGTCCACATCGCCGTGCTCATCTTCGTCGCGATCTGGACCATACCGACGCTCGGCATCCTGGTCTCGTCGCTGCGCGACAAGAACCAGATCATCGCCTCGGGATGGTGGAACTCGTTCGCCAGTTCCACCCAGACGGAAGCCGGCCGGCTGCCGCCCGCCTCGGCGCAAGCCGAGAAGGACGGCAAGTTCGTCCTCGAAGGCAATATCTTCGGCGACGGCGCCAAGCGCGACATCAGCGCCTTCGGCGTCAAATCGGCGGCGCCGACGCAGTATACCTCCGGCACGACAGCCGATCTCGGCGACGGCGTGACCTTGCAACTCAATGCCGACGGCAGCTTCATCATGCAGTCCCCGAAAGCGTTCGAAGGCGATCGCGGCCAGCGCATCTACTATGCCTCATCGGCGCCGCCGAAATTCACCACCGACAATTACAGAACCGTGCTGTTCTCCGAGGGCATCGGACGGTCATTCATGAATTCGCTGACCGTCACTATCCCAGCGACAATCATCCCGATCCTGATCGCCGCCTTTGCCGCCTATGCGCTGGCCTGGATGCGGTTTCCCGGCCGGGCGCTGCTGATCGCGGTTATCATCGGCCTGCTGGTGGTGCCATTGCAGATGTCGCTGATCCCGTTGTTGAAACTCTATAATGGCGTCGGCGCTTTCTTCGGCATGCCGTCGAAGACCTATCTCGGCATCTGGCTGGCGCATACCGGCTTCGGCCTGCCCTTCGCCATCTACCTGCTGCGCAGCTACATTGCCGGCTTGCCGCGCGAAATCATGGAATCGGCGCGCATCGACGGCGCCAGCGATTTCGAGATCTTCGTCAAGATCGTCTTGCCGCTGTCGTTCCCGGTGCTGGCTTCGTTTGCCATCTTCCAGTTCCTGTGGGTATGGAACGATCTGCTGGTGGCGATGGTTTTCCTCGGTACAGAGGCAGACCAGATCGTGCTGACCGCCAAGCTCAACGCGCTGTTGGGCTCGCGCGGCGGCGACTGGGAGATTCTGACGACATCGGCTTTCGTGACCATCATTGTGCCGCTGATCGTGTTCTTCTCGCTGCAGCGCTATTTTGTCCGCGGGCTGCTTGCCGGCTCGGTGAAAGGAGGCTGAGACGATGCAATCCGCTTTGAAGGCCAGCTCGAAGCCTGACCTCGCCATCGATCGCGACTGGTGGCGGGGCGCGGTGATCTACCAGATCTATCCGCGCAGCTATCAGGACTCGAATGGCGACGGCATCGGTGATCTCAAGGGCATCATAGGCCGCCTCCCCTACATCGCCGCACTCGGCGCGGACGCCATCTGGATTTCGCCGTTCTTCAAGTCGCCTATGAAGGATTTCGGCTACGACGTGTCAGACTATTGCGATGTCGATCCGATGTTCGGCACGCTGGCCGATTTCGACGCGCTGACCGCCGAGGCACACAGGCTGGGCTTGAAGGTGATGATCGACGAGGTGCTGTCGCACACCGCCGACAACCACCCATGGTTCAAGGAAAGCCGGTCGAGCCGCAGCAACCCGAAAGCCGACTGGTACGTCTGGGCGGACGCCAGGCCGGACGGCACGCCGCCCAACAACTGGCTGTCGATCTTCGGCGGCTCGGCCTGGCAATGGGACACCAGTCGCCAGCAATATTACATGCACAATTTCCTGGCCGAACAGCCCGACCTCAACTTCCACAACCACGAAGTCCAGGACGCATTGCTCGACGTCACCCGCTTCTGGCTGGAGCGCGGCGTCGATGGTTTCCGGCTCGACACCATCAATTTCTACTTCCACAGCCAGGGCCTGGAAAACAATCCGCCGCTGCCGCCGGAAGAGCGCAACGACCAGACCGCGCCGGCGGTCAACCCCTACAACTACCAGGACCATCTCTACGACAAGAGCCGCCCCGAGAACCTCGGCTTCCTCGAACGGTTCCGCGCCCTGCTCGATGAATATCCGGCAACCGCAGCGGTCGGCGAGGTCGGCGATTCGCAGCGCGGGCTTGAAGTGGTTGCCGCCTACACCGCCGGCGGCAAGCGCGTGCACATGTGCTACTCCTTCGATTTCCTGGCGCCGGAAAAGATCAGCGCGGGCAAGGTCCGCTCGGTGCTGGAATCCTTCGGCAAGGTCGCCAGCGATGGCTGGTCGTGCTGGGCCTTTTCTAACCATGATGTGATGCGTCCGGCCTCGCGCTGGGCGGCCAATGAGGCCGACCCGACCGCCTATCTCAAGGTCATCTCGGCGCTGCTGATGTCCCTGCGCGGTTCGGTCTGCATCTATCAGGGCGAGGAGCTTGGGCTCGGTGAAGCAGAGCTGCGATTCGAGGATTTGCAGGATCCCTATGGCATCCGCTTCTGGCCGGAATTCAAGGGCCGCGACGGCTGCCGCACACCGATGGTGTGGGATGGCGGCGCCAAGAATGGCGGCTTCTCCCCAGCAAAGCCCTGGCTGCCGGTGCCGGCCAAGCATCTAGCGCAAGCGGTCAATGTCCAACAGGGCGACGAGGCTTCGCTGCTTGAGCACTACCGACGCTTTCTCACCTTCCGGCGTGCCCATCCGGCGCTCGCCAAGGGCGACATCACCTTCATCGAAAGTGAGGGAGATACCGTCGCCTTCACGCGCCGCGCAGGCAACGAGCAGATCGTCTGCGTCTTCAATCTGGGAGCAGGGCCGGCCAAGGTTGACCTTGGCGGCCGATCGCTGCAACCTCTGCCCGGGCACGGATTTTCGGGGCAGGCGAACAGCGGTTCCATCGAGCTTGGCGGCTACGGCGCCTGGTTCGGGCGTCTCGACTGAATTTCCAATCACTGGAGGAAACCAATGGCCGATGTCACGCTAAGACAAGTGAAGAAGTCCTACGGCAATCTGAACATTCTCCACGGCATCGACCTCGATATTAAGTCGGGCGAGTTCATCGTCTTCGTCGGCCCGTCGGGCTGCGGCAAGTCGACATTGCTGAGATCGATCGCCGGGCTCGAGGAAATCACCTCCGGCGAGCTTAGAATAGCCGGCGAAGTGGTGAACGACGTGCCGCCGTCGAAGCGCGGCATCGCCATGGTGTTCCAGTCCTACGCGCTCTACCCGCACATGACCGTCTACGACAACATGGCGTTCTCGATGAAGATCGGCAAAGAGAACAAGGCCGAGATCGACCGCCGTGTGCGTCAGGCCGCCGAGATCCTGCAATTGACCAAATATCTCGACCGCCTGCCCAAGGCGATGTCAGGCGGCCAGCGCCAGCGCGTCGCCATCGGCCGCGCCATCGTGCGCAATCCGAAGGTGTTCCTGTTCGACGAGCCGCTTTCGAACCTCGACGCCGCGCTGCGCGTCGCCACCCGCATCGAAATTGCCAAGCTCAAGGAATCGATGCCCAACACGACCATGATCTACGTCACCCACGATCAGGTCGAGGCGATGACGCTTGCCGACCGCATCGTGGTGCTCAAGGACGGCCATATCGAGCAGGTCGGCACGCCGATGGATCTCTACAAGAAGCCCGGCAATCTGTTCGTTGCCCAGTTCATTGGCTCGCCGGCCATGAACATCCTGCCCGCGACCATCGAAAAGACCGGCAATCCGACCGTCGTCAGCCATGTCGGCGGACGCAAGGCAACCGTGCCGATCGCAACGCCTGCTTCGGCGAAGGGTGCTGCGGTGAGCTTTGGCGTGCGGCCGGAGGACCTGATCATCGCCAGCGGCGCGGACTATCTGTTCGAGGGGACGGTCGACTATCTCGAGCAGCTCGGCGAGGTTCAGCTGGTCTATGTCGACATCGGTCGCGCCGACCTGCCGCTGGTGACCAAGCTGCCCGGCAATGTCGAGGTCAAGCGTGGTTCGACGTTGCGGCTGAGCGCCAATGGCGAGGACCTGCATATCTTCGACGCTGACGGACGGTCGTTTGCCCTTCATGAGGCTGAAGCGAAGGCGGCCTGAGGCAGGACCGCGTCTTGGACGCAAAAAGAGCGGCGGGCTAGGCCCGCCGCTCTTTTGTAGAAGATCAGCTTCGGCTGTTAACGGCCGAAGAGATTCCGGTCGCTGCCCTGAGGGGCGGACTTCTCCACGTCGCCCGACGAATTGAGCAGCTTCTCGACGAGGCCACCGCTGTTGCGGACCGAGCTCGTATGCGCGCTGTCAACCGAAGTAACCGCAGGCTGATTGGCGCCATTGGAGCCAAAGTTGTCGCTGCCGGCGAACGCGCTGCCGGTGATGGCCAGAACGGCGGCGGCAGCAATAAGGATCTTGTTCATTTTAATCTCCTGAATTCTGGATTTCGCCAGGACGGCAGACACAGCTGCCGTCGCTTGCGAAATTGGCTGTTAGCGACCGAAGAGGTTACGGTCGCTGCCCTGAGCGGGCGTCTGGGCAGCCGGTTCCGAGGTCTTGGTGGAAGCCGTGTACGACTGGTCCACTGCGGCGGCAGGCTGGTTAGAGCCGTTCGAACCGTAGTTGTCGCTGCCGGCGAAAGCGCTGCCGGAGATGGCCAGAACGGCGGCGGCAGCAATGAGGATCTTGTTCATCTTAAATACTCCTGAATGTCTGAATTTCGCCAGGGCGGCGGGCGAGCCCGCCGTCGACTGGGAATCGGCTGTTAGTTGTTGCCGAAGAGGTTGCGGTCAGCACCCTGGGCAGGCGCCTGAGCAGCCGGTTCCGACTTCTTGGTCGAAGCGGTGTACGAGCTGTCGACAGCAGTGGCTGCCGCGGCGTTCGAACCGTAGTGGTCGCTACCAGCGAAGGCGCTGCCGGAAATGGCCAGAAGGGCTGCGGCAGTGAGAATGATCTTTTTCATTTTTGTACTCCAGTATCGTCTTTTTCCGTCCGTCTAGCGGCGTGTCTTGGAAATGAAATCGCGTCGTTCGGACAGCCCCGATGTGGGAGGGCAACCCCGCCTTTTCCAATCACGAAGTTGTTCCGTGTGGACCATGAATCCACACCTTGAAATTGTGCCAAGGGAATCTACGGGTATATTTTTCTTCTTTAAATCAGCATGTTAAGTGTAACCGCTGGATGGATCACTGACTGTTTCAGAGGCCCAGCGTTCACACCGTCCTGCACGCACCGTCAACAGAAACGAACCGTTCGGTTCGATTTTAGATCGAGCTAATAGTCACTTTTCGAAACCGTTAACCTTTTTTGACCCCGCCAAGGGGTCCGATTCGGGGATATCGCAGCCGGCAAAATGGTCATCCGGGAGGTGGATTTCAGCCCGCGACGGTCTGCGGGAACGTTCGCAGGCCGTGTCGCGCCGCATGGATACGATGTCGTTTTCATGCCGACGGCGCGCCCCCGATCGTGGTTAGATCATACCATCTCAGGTGCCGCTTCGTGACGACGAGGCGGAGAATTGGGAAGCCGGTCAGAATCCGGCGCTGCCCCCGCAACGGTGGTGGAGTTCAAGTCGCAACGGGAGACCACTGGGCAACTGCCTGGGAAGGTGTCGCGATGGTCCGCAAGGACAACTCCAGAGCCCGGAAACCAGCCCGAGATTGTTAGACTCGACTGATCGCGGTGGGCGGTCAAGAGGTGGATAGCGCATGTCTGGCACCTAGCCGGCCTGCGTTTCAATCCTTCCTCCATCACCACCAGTTCAGTCCTTAGAAACGAGGACAGGACATGGATACCCGCAACGACATGCTGAGGCTCCTGAAGGGGCGCCGGCAAGGCTTTTCGCTGGAGCAGCCCTTCTACACCGATCCGGACTACTTCAAGCTCGACATGGAGCTGATCTGGTATCGCGACTGGCTGTTCATCGGCCATGATTGCGAACTGCCGAAGCCGGGCAGCTACATCACCGTGCAGATCGGCGACTATCCGGTGGTCCTTGTCCGCGACCAGCACGGCAAGATCAACGCCTTCCACAATTCCTGCCGCCATCGCGGCAGCCGTGTATGCAACACGGAGAAGGGCACGGCGGCAAAGCTCGTCTGCCCCTATCACCAGTGGACCTATGAGCTGGACGGCCGCCTGCTGTTTGCCCGCCAGATGGCCGACGGTTTCGACAAGAGTGATTTCAGCCTGAAGCCGGTCGCCTGCGAGAGCGTCGGCGGCTACATCTTCATCTGTCTGGCCAAGGAGCCGGCGGATTTCGCGCCGATGCGGGCGATGATCGAACCCTATCTTTTGCCGCACCGGTTGCGTGAAGCAAAGATCGCCTTCGAGAGCACGATCGTCGAGAAGGGCAACTGGAAGCTGGTCTGGGAAAACAACCGCGAGTGCTATCACTGCGCCGCCAATCATCCTGAGCTGTGCAAGACCTTCCCCGAGGCTCCGACCGTGACCGGCGTCAACGGCGCCGACAGCGACCCTGAAATGGTCGCGCACTGGGCCAAATGCGAGGCATCAGGCCTGCCGAGCAAATTCCGCATCGATCCGGCAGGGCAGTACCGCGCCACCCGCGCGCCGCTGCTGCGCGATGCCGTCAGCTACACCATGACGGGAAAACGGGCGGTCCAGAAGAACCTGTCCGACAGCGTTTCAACCGACCGCATCGGCTCCTTGCTGCTTTATCATTATCCGACAACCTGGAACCATATCCTCGGCGACCATGCCGTCACCTTCCGCGTGCTGCCGATCAGTGCCACGGAAACCGCGGTGACGACAAAATGGCTCGTCCACAAGGATGCGGTCGAAGGCGTCGACTACGATCTCGCTGAGCTCACCCATGTCTGGACCGAGACCAACGACCAGGACCGTCGCATCGTCGAGGAAAACGCCTTCGGCATCTTGTCGCCGGCCTACGAACCAGGCCCCTATTCGGAGCTGCATGAGGGCGGCGTGATCCAGTTCGTCGAGTGGTACGCGTCGTTCATCGGACCGCGCCTTGCAGAAGGCGACCGGCCGGCCCTGCGCAGCGTCGCCTAGCCCAGGGGACAAGAGGATGAATGCGATGACGGACCTTGGCCTCTATCGCCATCTCGACCAGATGACGCCCTGGAACGACAGGCTGCAGGTGCTGGAAGTGATCGGCGTCAGTGACGAAGCGCCTGACGTGAAGACCTTCACCTTCCGCTCCGACAACCAGACCTGGTTCCGCTACAAACCGGGCCAGTTCGTGACGCTGGAATTGCCGACATCGGACGGGCCGCTGATGCGCACCTACACGCTGTCGTCCTCGCCGTCGCGGCCGTTCTCGATCGCGGTGACGGTCAAGGCGCAGGCGGGCAGCACCGGTACGCGCTGGATGTTCGACCATCTGACGCCCGGTTCGCACGTCAAGGCCTATGGGCCGACCGGCGACTTCTCGCTGCACAGCCACCCGGCGGCCAAATATCTGTTCATTTCGGCCGGCTCCGGCGTGACGCCGATGATGTCGATGCTGCGCTGGCTGAACGACTGCGCGCCATGGACCGATGTCGGCTTCGTCAACTGCGCGCGCCGCCCGGAAGAGATCATTTTCCGCAAGGAACTCGAGCTGCTCGGCAGCCGCATGCCCGGCCTGTCGCTCGGCTTCATGATCGAGGAGCGGTCGAGCCGCGAGGGCTGGTTCGGCCATATGGGCCGCATCGACGCGATCCGGCTGCCATTGCTGGCGCCCGATTTCCGCGAGCGCGAGATCTTCTGCTGCGGCCCCGATCCCTTCATGCGCGCCGTGCGCGGCATGCTGGAAGCCGCCGGCTTCGACATGGCGAAATACCATCAGGAAAGCTTCGCGGCGCCTGCCGTGGAGGAGATCCCGGCGCCGTTCTCGCCGCCGGCGGAAGACGGCGCCGCTGCTGCAGTCGAGGCCGTGACACCAATCCGGTTCTCGCTTTCCGATGTCGATGCCGAATGCGTCGCCGGCCAGACCGTGCTGCAGACGGCACGCGCCTCTGGGGTGCGGATTCCCGCCGCCTGCGAGTTCGGCCTGTGCGGCACCTGCAAGGTGAGGAAGGTCGCGGGCGACGTCGAGATGAGTCACAATGGCGGCATCCTCGATCACGAAATCGAGGACGGCTTTATCCTCGCCTGTTGCTCGAAGCCGCTTTCGGCGCTTGAAATCGAAGCGTGACCGGCTGCGCTCGCCCGGAGCCTGCGCCATCTTGCCAAAAACCCTGCAAATGGTTAGACGCCTGCAACGGTGGGGTTGACCGTAAGGCCCGAAGATCATCTCCGCGGCCTGCTCGGCGGGGGAGCAAATATGCGACAATCCGGCATCTATGCCATTGCCAGCAAGGATATCGTCTTTGAATCCTTCGACGGCGAAGCCGTCGTTCTTGACCTGACCACGGGCAAATATTTCGGCTTTTCTGATTCAGGCAGCAGGCTTTGGGATGCACTGTCGTCCGGCGTGCCTGCCTCCGAACTGGTCGGCGCCGCGACCGGAATTGGCGCCCTCGATGCCGCCGCGATTGACGGCTTTGTTTCACAATTGCTCGAATTCGGCTTGCTGGCGGCCGTAACCGATGGCGTGGCAAGACCGGTTTCCAGCGAATTTCTGGCTCAGCTCGCCGCTGCCAGAGAGCCCCTCAAGGTCGATATCCATGATGATCTCGCCGATCTCATCGTCGTCGATCCCATCCACGAGGTCGAGGAGCCCCTCGGCTGGCCGGCGGTAAAGCAGGCCAACTGAGCCGCCCACTAGGTTCTCGCTGCCGGACAGCTCCGGAACAGGCAAATCATGCCGAAAGTCACTCTCGAAAACCTGGCTGACTACGCACGTCATGTCCTGGCACAAGCGGAGAGCAGCGCCGCGCATTATCCACTGACTTGCAAGGTGGGCTTGCCGCATCTGGATCTGACCGCGCATGTGAGTGCCGGCGCGTTGGCGGATGCCTTCGCTCATGGCTTTGTCACGGCTCCGGGCAGCCGAACGCCTGCCGACATCTGCCGCATCTTCGTCGCGCATCCCGGCATTGACGGCATCGCGGTACCGGCCAGTTGGGGCCAGGGACCCTTCACGCAGCATGGCTTCGCCACCCAACTGGCGGAAGCAGGATTGCGCGGCAACCATTTCCACGATCTCGATTTCTGGCAGTTCTATGATCCGCAACGTCGCGTTGGCGTGCAATTGATGGCCTCGGCCGATGTCTTTCCACCGTGGGAGCCGGGAGCGCCGCTGCGCCCCTTCCTCCATTGGGAATATGCGGCACGTGGCATGCGGCTGGCCCATGCGGGGACGCTCGGCACCAATGGCAAGGGCGTGCTGTTGGCCGGCGCGGGCGGCGCCGGGAAATCCGGGACCGTCGCCGCCGGCCTTCTCCACGGGTTGGACAGCGTCGGCGACGACTATGTGCTGGTCGACCTCTCCAACGGCGTGACTGCCCGCCCGTTGTTTTCAACGCTCAAGCAGGATCCCCAGGGGTTCGCGCGGCTTGGGCTGAAGCACCGGCTGAAGGCCCATGGTCCGCTCAACTGGCAAGGCAAGCATACTTTTCACATTGATGACATCGCGCCTCGGCCGGTGCCCGAAACTCTGGACATCGTTGCGCTGGTGGTGCCACATATCGGCGGAGGCGAGGCAAGTTCAATCGTGCCGGTGTCGCGCAGGGATGCCATGATTGCCTTGGCGCCGTCCGGCATAGCGCAGATGCCGGGCGAGCGGGAGAGCGGCTTTCGCTTCTTCAGCGACCTGACCCGCCTGCTGCCGTGCTATCGTCTGTCGCTGGGGACGCAGCCTCAGGAGATAGCCGGCACGATTGCGGACTTTCTCGCGCGGGGCGATTCGTGAAACTGAGCGTGATAATGCCCGTCTACAACCGTGAGCGCTATGTCGTTTCGGCATTGCGCTCGCTGGTGCGGCAGCGGGACGCCGCCGATCTCGATATCATCGTCATCGACGACGGCTCGACCGACGGCTCTACTGAGGCCGTGCGCTCGATGATGCGCGAAAACCCCTGCATCCGACTGTTCCAGCAATCCAACATGGGCGTAGCCAGGGCGCGCAACGCCGGGCTGCGGCAACTGCCGCCGGATGCGGAGTTCGTGTCATTCCTGGATTCGGACGACATCTCGCTGGCCGGACGGTTCAAGGCCGATCTCGCCCGCTTCGAGGCTACTCCCGGGCTTGAGCTGACCTATTCGCTGATGACGCTGGTCGACCGGATCGACGATGAGCAGCTGAAACCGGCAGTCGACAGCCGCACGATGACGCTTCGGGGAATTTCGCTGAGCGCCGCCGTGTTCAGCAGAGGGCTTGTCCGCCGGACGGGCGAGTTCGATGAGGATTTCGAGCAGGCTGAGGATACCGACTATCTGCTGCGCGTTTTCGAGGCGGGACCGAACTACGAATTGTTGGACGCGGTCGCGATCTACTACCGACGCCACGCCGGAAATGTCACCAAGGAGCATAGCGGCAGGGTCCGCAACCATTTGCGTGCAATCCACAAGTCGATGCGGCGGCGCAAGGCCGATCCGTCACGGCGTGAGGTCCAGGGCATCTTCGAATTGAAGAGTCCCGCCGATTGGCGAATGCTATGATGCTCGACACAATCGGGTCGGATCAGCCAAGCCCGGAACGCTGCTGGAGACGCCAATGAGGCTGAGCGTCATCATGCCGGTCTACAATCGCGAACAGTTCGTTGGCCTGGCGCTGCGCTCGCTGCTCAGGCAGCGCGAAGACATCGATCTCGACATCATCGTCATCGACGATGGGTCGACCGATGGCTCTGCGGCCGTCGTGCGGTCGTTGATCGACGACGCCCCGTGCATTCGTCTTTTCCAGCAGGTCAATGGCGGGGTCACCAAGGCGCGCAATGCCGGGCTGAAGCAGTTGCTGCCGCAGACCGGCCTGGTGTCGTTTCTCGATTCGGACGACATCTCCCCGACAGGGCGCTTCAAGGCGGATCTCGCCTGCTTCGAAGAGGATCCGGGCCTCGACCTGACCTATTCGCGCATGACGCTGATAGACAAGATAGATGGAGAGACGCTGGAACCGGCCGCCGACAGCCACTCCATAACCGTGCGAGGGATCCACCTGTCCGCCGGGATCTTTGCGCGAGACCTCATCGAGCGCACCGGTGGTTTCGACGAGGATTTCAAACAGGCCGAGGACACCGACTATCTGTTGCGTATCTTTGAGAGCCAGGCAAAATACGTTATGCCCGATACGGTGGCTCTCTATTACAGGCGTCATCCCGGCAACATGACCAAGGAAGCCGATGTGCCCTTTCGCGAGTTCATGCGCGCCATTCACAAGTCGATGAAGCGTCGCAAGGCCGATCCCAGCTTGCGCCGGGTGGAGGGGATCTTCGACTTCAAGGATCTCGCGCAGTGGCGGTTCCTTTGATGGCAGGCTACGGCGTCGTCATTCCGGCTTTCAACGCGGCCGCCACCATAGGCGCGGCCCTGAACTCCGTTCTGGCCCAGACGGCAAAGGCGGAGGCCATCGTCGTGGTCGATGACGGTTCAACCGACGATACGGCTGCGGTGATCGATGCGATGAACCTGCCGGTGACGGTGCTGCGACAGGACAATGCCGGACCTGGCAGCGCAACGACCCGTGGCATTGCGGCACTCTCGACGCCGCTCATCGCGACGCTCGATGCCGACGATTTGTGGCTGCCGGACAAGGTCGAAAAGCAGCTGGCCTATCTCGGCCGTCATCCCGGGACAGCGGGCGTCTTTACGCATTGGCGGACGTTTCGCGGCGACAGCCCCGATTTGCCCGATGCGACCAGTGAAGCTGGCTGGTCGCGCACGACGATGATGATCCGCCAGGAGGTGGTGCCACGCATCGGTCCCATCATCGACCCACCAGGCGGTCGCGGCGAGATGATCGACTGGATCGCCCGGGTTCGTGAGGCAGGCCTTGCCCTTGCCATGCTCGACGACGTGCTTGCATTGCGCCGCATCCGTCCGGGCAGCCTTTCCTACGGCCGCGATCCGGCACGCGACCGGGGCTATCTCCAGGTCGCAAGGCTCGCCATGCAGCGGCGCGCCCGGAACAAGGCAGGCTCCAATTGAACGCCAGGCCCGTTCGCCGCATCGGCCGCCGCTTCCCGGACTATGGCTGGTCGTGGCCCACCGGCCAGCTGGACCTGTTGCTAAAGGCGGCGCTGCTCTCCGACGAGGACGCAGCCGCTGCCTGCGCCGCGCGCTGGCTGGACGAGAACGACATCGATCTCGTCTCGTTTCGAGAACATCGCCTGCTCGCCGCCATCTCCGACAGGTTCGGCAGGAAGCTGGCCGGGCATACCGCGCATCCGCGCCTCGTCGGCCTGCAGAAGATGCTGTGGACGAAGTCGCGCATGGCGATGCGCGAGGCCGAACCGGCGCTGAAGGCGATGGCAGACGGCGGCGCCGACATCATGCTGATCAAGGGCGCCAGCCGCATTGCCTTGAACGCGTCGGCGCAGCGTGGCCGGGTGGCGCACGACATCGATATACTGGTGCGCCCGCGCGACATGGCTGCCGTCTTCGACATCTTGCGCGACCGCGACTGGCAGATCGCCTCGGGCGTCAGCGCGCAATATCTGCGAACCCGGTTGGCGTCGCTGCGGTCGATGAACTTCTTCAAGGGCCGTTTCGGTGACATCGACCTGCACCAGCTCGGCTATGACGGGTCGCAGACGAGCGCGGAAGACGACCTGGCGATCTGGCAACGGGCGGTCCCAGCCGAATTCAGCGGCGTCGCGGTCTTCGTGCCGTCGCCGGCCGATCGCATGGCCCTGGCCATCGCCCATGGCGGCCTCGACGCCCACACCCACAGCGACTGGCTTGTCGACTGCGCGGTCGCCATCCATGGCGAAGAGGTCGATTGGGACATGTTCCTCGACATCGTCGGCAGACGCGGCTTGGCGGTTCCAGCGGCGGTGGCGCTATCCTATCTGGCGTTCGAGATCGGCATTCCGGTGCCGGAATCGACAATGGTCAGAATCTTGGAGATGGCCGACGGAGCTGGCTTGTCGCGTTGGTCGTCGGTTCTGCAAGCCAAGCCGCGCACGGATTTCGGCGGCCTGGTCTGGCTGTCGCGCGGGCTTGCCAAGCAGTTGCGCCTGAAGCGGAAGAAGGGCCGGTTGCAACAGGAGCCACCCGCCAAACCTTGGCGCGGCAGACCGGCCGCGCGCAAGCCGCAAGCAGCATCGGCGCCTCTGATGTTTTCGCAGGCCATCGCCTGTCCGCAAACCACCGGCGACATGATGCTCGATATCACCGTCAGGATCGGCGTTCCGCCGGTCCGGCGCCGCATCGAAATGGAGATCAATGACGGTGGCGAGCATATCGCTCGCCTGCGCGCCATGGCCATCAGCCGATCCGGCAGGGAACGCGTGCTGCATTTTCGCGGCAAGGTGATGCTCGACGGCGCGCGAGCTGCCTGGACGCTAGAGGCGCGACCGTCGCGGCAGTTTCGTGAATGGAACGACGCGGCCACGGTGGCTGCTTATGGCGCCTTACCCTTCGAGCTGCTGTCGGCGGATTTCTCGCCGGTTGGCTAACGGCGAATCCGACGAACCTTTCTCGAAAGGCGGCGTCGGTTCACACTCCGTAGCGTTCGGTGCGAATGATTTCGGCTGCAACGCCGGCATCGATCAGTGCCTGGGCGGCCGCGGAAACGAAGGCGTTGGAGCCGCAGACGAAGGCGATGCCAGGCGGCTCCGGCAGCCGCGTCATGGCTTGCACCATCATCGCGACGTCCACCCGCCGCGCATAGTCGGCTGGACGGCGTGCAGCTTCGCGGGTCAGTGTCAGCACCAGGTCGAAGCCGTCCTGGCGCTCATCGAGAACGATCAGCTCGTCATGAAAGATCACTTCGTCCCAGACCCGGACCGAAAAGACCAGGACGACGGGCACCGCTGAATTACGTGCGGCGCGGTGGCGGAGCATCGACATCAAGGGCACGACGCCCGAACCGCCGCCGACCAGAACAAGCGGCCCACTCTCATCCTCGGGCCAGACGAAATGCCCGCCAAGCGGCCCGCGCAGTTCTATTTCATCGCCCACTGCCGCGACCTCGTGGAAGAAGGGCGAGACCTCGCCATCGTCGAGTTTTTCGATCGCCAGTTCAATTACGCCATGCGTTTCGGGCGCGGAGGCGATGGAATAGGAGCGGCGCGCCTGATAGCCGTCCGGCGCCGTTAGCCTGACGTCGACATGCTGCCCTGCGCGATAGGCGAAGGGCCGAGACGGCTGGAAAAAGAAGCTGGTGACACGCGGCGTGCGCTTTTCGATGCGGACGATGCTGGCTGTTTGCCAGGGCGACTGCACTGCTGCCGCATCGCTCATGGATCATCCGTGTAGCGCTGCTCGCGCCATGGGTCGCCATAGATGTGGTAGCCGCGCAATTCCCAGAAACCGGGCTCGTCGCGCGTGGTGAATTGCAGGCCGTTCAACCATTTGGCCGATTTCCAGAAATAAAGATGCGGCACCAGCAGCCTTGCCGGGCCGCCATGGTCCGGTGTGATCGGCTTGCCTTCGTAGAGCAGCGCCACCATGGCCTTGCCGGCGGTGAGATCCGTGACCGGCACGTTGGTGGTGTAGCCGTCGAACGCGTGCGCCAACGTGAAGCCGGTCGGCGGCTCGACCCCCGCATCGGCAAGGATATCGTCGACCAGCACACCCTGCCACGGCGTGTCGAATTTGGTCCATGCTGTCACGCAATGGATATCGCGTGTCATTTTGGTCATCGGCAGCGCGTTGAACTCGGTCCAGTTCCATTTCTTGATCGGGCGTGGCCCGTGTTTCAGCGTGAAAGACCAATCCTCGGTACGCACGCGCGGCGTCGGACCGGCCGACAGCACCGGGAAACCCTGTTCTAGATACTGGCCTGGCGGGATGCGGGCATCGCCATCGGTTGGCGGGCGCCGTCCTGAAGAGAAACCTCGGGTGACCATAGCGGCAATCCCCATGCGATCAGGCCACTATCGGCCTGACGCAATGTTCTCGAAGATGTCGTGACGGGCAACCTAAATCTTGACGGGCGGAGACCGGCGGGACCGTCACCGATGGACCTGCCGCTCCGCGTGCACGTCAACGCCATTTCTCAGCCATTGGCGAAAGGCACCGCGATGTACATTTGAGCGTCGCCACGCTCGACCAGCAACAGCACCGATTTCCTGCCGGACTTGCCGGCCAAGGCGATCGCCTGGGTTACCTGCCTGGCATTCTTGACCGGCACCTGATTGACGGCAACGATGATGTCGCCGGCCTGTATTCCGGAAGCGGCGGCCGCTTTGTCGGGGTTGACGCTGGCAACCACCGCGCCGTGCTGCTTGCCGGCAAGGTTCATCTGCTGGCGAATGTCGGGTGTTATATCCATCAAGCCGAGCCCTATCGCCGGAGCGCGCCCGGCGCTCGGCGCGTCGGACCCGTCGTCCAGCGACGCGGTCCTCGCATCGGCGCTGTTTTGGCCGACATCGACGGAAATCCGAATCGGCTTGCCTTTGCGCCAGACATCGACCGTTTCCCGGGCGCCCGGCGCGACATCTGCGACCGCCCGCGACAGGTCCTTGGGATCCTTCACGTCCTGCCCGGCAAAGCTGGTGATGACGTCACCCGTCTCGATGCCGGCCTTGGCCGCCGGCGAACCGTCGTTGACCTCTGAAACCAGCGCACCGCCGGAATGGTCGAGCCCGATGGCGCTCGCGACATCCGGCGTCACCTCCTGGATCTGAACGCCGATATAGCCGTACTGGATGGAGCCGCCCTTCATCAGCTTGGCGACCACCTTCTGGGCCTGGCCCGACGGAATGGCAAAACCGACGCCGACGCTGCCGCCATTGGGTGAATAGATCGCCGTGTTGATGCCGACGACATTGCCGGCGACATCCACCAGCGGGCCGCCGGAATTGCCGTGGTTGATCGGCGCGTCGATCTGGATGAAATCGTCGAAAGGCCCACTATGCAGGTCACGGCCGCGCGCCGAGACGATGCCTGCCGTGACGGTGGTGCCGATGCCGAACGGGTTGCCGAAGGCCAGCACCTGGTCGCCTGGCATGAGCTTGTCGGAATCGCCCCATTTGACTGTCGGCAGGGGTTTGTCCGACTTGATCTTGAGTACGGCGAGATCGTTCTTGGCATCGCGGCCGACAAGCTTGGCCGGAAGTTCGGTGCCGTCGTCGAGCGTAACCTTGATCGAAGAGGCGCCATCGATGACGTGATTGTTGGTGACGATGGTACCATCCGCGCCGACGATGAAGCCGGAACCCAGCGCCTCGGCGCGCTGCGGTTGCTGTTGTGGCGGCGTCTTGGGCGTCGGCATGCCCTGGTCACCGAAGAACTGGCGGAAATAGTCATCGAAAGGCGAGCCGCCGTCGAAAGGAGAGGCATCGCTCATCGTTTCAGGCTGTGCCTTCATGACGGTGGTGACCGTCACCACCGCCGGCTTGTCGGCGGCAACGATGGGTGCGAACGAGCCATTGGGCGCGGTGATGCCGGCGACAGGCGTCTGGGTCGTCGGAATAGTGTTGCCCTCGCCTTGGGCGAAAGACATGACGAAGGGGGATATGATCAGCGCAGCGCCCAGCAAGGCCGCGACGCGATGCCTACGAAGGATATCTGACATGGTCGTTTGTCCGGGCGAGAGTTGATCCAGCGCCGTGGCCTCTCCCGTGCGGGGAAAATCGGTCATCGGCGTGTCGAGGTCGCAATTGCCCGTCTCGCCTACATGGCAGCCAACCGGATCGACGGCCTTGCATCTAGGGCGCGGATTCGCCCGATTTAGGGTTTTAGGGCGACCTTACGAAGATTTAATATCCGCACGGCGGCAGCGTCGCAAAGTCGTCGGGCCCCGCCTTGCTGCCTCGCTGGAGCCTCAGCCACCGGCGGTTCGCTCGAGATAGGCCGTGGCAATCTCGCGCATGCGCTTGCCGTCGAAGCTCGGTCCGTGTCCTCCGTGACCGATGCGGATCGGCAAGTCGAGCAGGCGCTGCATCGTGCTGACATAGGCGGCTCGGTCGGAATCCGGCAGGTCGTCGATCAGCATGGCGTCGTAGATGGCATCGCCGCTGAAGAACAGGCCGTCGACCTCGTCGAACAGCGCGATCGAATCCGGTGAATGGCCCGGCAAATGCAGCACGCGAAATTGCCAGTCGCCAAGATCGACGACATCGCCCTCGTCCAGGGTTCGCGTCAAGGGCGCGGGCGGGATCCTGTAGTCGGCCGACTTCCATCCGGGCGCCGGCAGTTTCGAGACGGCACCCTCGAGGTCATGAAACATGTAGGCGTAGGTCGCCGCCTCATCCATGCTCTCGAATTGTTCCGCGCTCATCCTTGGCCCGGCCCGCAACGGGAATTCATGCAGCGAGCCGACATGGTCGAGATGGATGTGGGTGGCGACGACCAGCAGCGGCTTGCCGTCCGCCGGCTCGATCTGCGGCGCCAGCGGACAGATGCCCATGCCGGTGTCGACGAGCAGGTCGGCATCGCGACCGCGCAGATGCCAGATATTGGCCCGAACATAGGCATGCACGAAGGGCTCGGTCAGCATCGTCGTCTTGTCGTCGACGACGCTCCTGCTGAACCAGCCCGGCATCACTGGCATCAAGCGTGAGCCTGACATCAAATTTGAGCCGGGCATCAGACGAAGGGCTTCCCGACCTTGTACTTTTCCGGCACCAGCCGCTTGAGATAGGCCATGCCGGCATCCGACAGCTGATTGACGTCGGGCTTCATGAAGTCATCCGGCATGTGGCGGGTCTTGCCGGCGACGTTCTTGAGCGGCACCTTTTTCAGCACCGTTCTGGTGCCGTCATATTGAAGCGCCACCGAGCCGCCGCCCTGTTCGGCGACGGTGACGGCGAAAGCGCCGGCATCGAAAGCCTCCTGCGCATCGACCGCGCTGATGGCGCCGATATAGCCGCGCGGCATGTAGCCGAGCGCATCGACGCGGGCCCGCTTGCCCGGCAGGCCTTCCGCCAACGCGCGCTCGAGTGCGGCCGGCAGGTCGCTGCCCGACAATTTGACGTTGCCGTGCGCGTCGCGCTCGAGCTTGTCCGGCGGCACCAGGCTTTCGACCAGGGCCTTGCCGTCGGCGGTGCTGACGCCTTCCGAAACGGCGACGATGCAGCGCTTGTGGCGATCGAGCGTGGCACGGACGTCGTCGATGAAGCCGGCGGCTGAGAATGGGCGCTCGGGCACGTAGACGAGGTGCGGGCCGCTGTCGGCGTCGAGCTGCCAGGCGGCCGCGGCCGCGGTCAGGAAGCCCGCATGCCGGCCCATGACGATGCCGACATAGATGCCGGGCAGCGCACGAAAATCGAGATCGACGGACAGGAAGGCGCCGGCGACGAACTCGGCCGCCGAAATGAAGCCCGGCGTGTGGTCGTTTTCCTCGAGATCGTTGTCGATGGTTTTTGGCGCATGGACGAAGGCAATTGAGCCGCCGGCGGCATCGGTCAGGATCTGCTGCGTACCCGACGTGTCGTTGCCGCCGATATAGATGAAGGCGTCGGCGCCGGCCTTCTTCAGGCCGTTGAGGATGACATCGCAATAGGCGGCGTCGGGCTTGTCGCGGGTCGAGCCGAGGGCGGCGCTCGGCGTGCCGGCAATCAGCCGCAGCCGGTCCTCGGGGATGGCGGAAAGGTCGACATAATTGCCGTCACGGATGCCGCGCACGCCATGGATGGAGCCCAGCACCTTGGCACCGGGATGCCGCTTGCGGATCTCCAGCGTCGCTCCGACAACCGTCTGGTTGATGACGGCGGTTGGGCCGCCGCCCTGCGCGATGACAAACGTTCCAGCCATGCTTGATTTCTCCCGGCGCGATGGTTTTCAAAGCACCTTGGCCTGTCTTGCCGCATCGCGCAACGGGAGTTTCGAGCGGCGCCAACACGCCGCATAGCGTCAGACGACGACGACCGGATTTTTCTTGGAGACGCGGCTGTAGAGGTCGATGATGTCCTGGTTGATCAAGCGCACGCAGCCCGACGACATCGCTTGGCCGATGCTCCACCATTCGGGCGAGCCGTGGATGCGGTAGCCGGTGTCCTTGCCGTCCTGGTAGATGTAGAGGGCACGCGCGCCGAGCGGATTGGTGAGGCCGCCGGGCTGTCCGGCTTGCCATTTCACCAGTTCAGGCTTGCGGGCAATCATCTCCGGCGGCGGCGTCCAGGTCGGCCATTCCCTGCCGTACTGGATGTTGGCGCGACCCGACCAGCGGAAACCATCCTTGCCGATGCCGACGCCGTAGCGAATGGCGTCGCCACCCGGCTGGACGAGATAGAGCATGCGCTCCTTGAGATGGACGACGATGGTGCCGGGTGCCTCGCCTGTCGTGTCGACGACGATCTGGCGGCGGAATTCCGGCTTGACCTTCAGATATGGCACTTCCGGCACGTTGAAGCCGCCGTCGGTCAGCCCGGCATACATGACGCCGGGGCTGGTGATGTTCTTGTCGACGCTGATGCTTGGCCGGAACGGCCGCACGGAACCCGTGGTGACGTCGTCGAGCTCGAGCGCCGGCAACACCCCGCCCGAGGTCGAACAACCGGCGGCGCTCAGCAGCGCGAGCGCCCCTGCCCCGGACAGGATGGCACGGCGGGAAAGATGATGATCGGTTTCGATTGCGTCGCCATTTCGCGGCGGCGTCAGACCTTGCGGCAACTCACGCATATACCCAGACCCTACGCTGTCGGCGGGAAGCACGGTCCGGCCGGATAGCGGGCATTTTCATCATTCATGGTTGATAAAGCGTGAAGACCTTGCACAGCCTGCATTTGCGCATGGCCTTGACGATGTCCGACCTTCTTGCCTGGGCTTGAACGAAGGCTGCTGCACAAAAAGACCTCGGTCGGGTCATATTCCCGGCGCCGGCGTTTTTTACTCCTCGAACCATCAGCGAGGGGCCCCCATGTGCAAGACCTTAAAAACCGACATCAAGCTTTTTGCCGCTGCCATTGTCGCGGCGGCAACCGCTCTCGGTGCCAATGTCAGCCTGGCCGATATTGTGAGCACGCTGAACGGCGCGAACTGACACCGATCTGCCGCTGGCGCAGTCAGGGAAATCGCCTCTTTACATTCTCCCGGGTCTAAGGATTTATCCTCTTCTTTAAGCTCAAAGGAGACGAGCATGTCCTTCGAAAACTGGGCCGCCTTCGCCGCCGCGTCGACGATCCTCCTCATCATTCCGGGTCCGACCATCCTTCTCGTCGTGTCCTACGCGCTGGGCCAGGGCTGGCGTACCGCCTTGCCGATGGCCGTCGGCGTGGCGCTGGGCGACTTCACCGCGATGACCTTGTCGATGCTGGGCATCGGCGCGCTGCTGGCGGCTTCGGCGACCGTCTTCACCATCCTGAAGCTGATCGGCGCCGGCTATCTGATCTATCTCGGCGTGAAACTGTTTCGCGCAGGCGGCGCGTTGAAAGCCGAACCGCGCACCGACGCGGTCTCCTCGGCCAAGATGATGGCACACGCCTGGCTGGTTACCGCGCTCAATCCGAAAAGCATCACCTTCTTCGTCGCCTTCCTGCCGCAGTTCCTCGACCGGCACGCCGATTTCTGGACGCAGATGCTGATCTTCGAGACGACCTTCCTGGCGCTCGCCTTCGCCAATGCTTTCGGCTATGCGCTGATCGCCTCACGCGCACGCAACGTGGTGCGCAATCCCAAGGCGATCCGCATCTTCAACCGCACCGGCGGCACGCTGCTGGTTGGCGCCGGCATCGCCACGGTGGCGATGCGTTCCAGCAATTAGGCTCTCTGTCTGGCCGTGACCCCGAAACTGTTTTTCGGGGTCATGACCGGCCTTACCATTTGACGCTGAACCCCAGATTGCCTTCGAGGATCCGACGCTCGTCGCCGCCGAGATTGGTGGTGTAGTCGCCGGTGGCGAAGATGCTGACCTTGTCCGTCACCTTGGCGATCACACCGCCACCGAATTCGAACGAGGTCGATCTGCCCTCGGTGGAGATATCGGTGGTGTCGAAATTGACATGGCTCGTGCCGCCGAAATCGTGCCAGATGTTGGCCTTGAGGTACGGCTGCAGCGCCATGCCATTGATCGTTGTTTCGCCTTGCAGCCGTGCGCCGAGCCGGCCGGTCACGCTGCCGTCCGTATCAAAGGAAACCGAAGCAAAGCGGTCCGACGCATCGTCGAGCGACAGTTGCTGCCAGACCAGTTGCGCCTGCGGTTCAAGCGTCCAGCCTTGCCCCAGCGCGATGGGATAGCCGCCTTCCAGCGAAGCGGTGATGCCGGTCCCGCCGACATCGATGCCGATGTCGCGCGACGATGTTGCGTTTCCGCCGAAGAAGGTGGCCATGAGGACGCCGTCCAGGTACCAGCCACCCTGACCGATCCGGGTCCAGTAGCCGCCGACGCTGGTGCCGTTGATATCCATGCTGCCGACGGACAGATTGTCCCAGCCCAGCGCCTGGCCGCGCACGTCGCCATTCATGCTGGCATAGGCGACGAACAGGCCGGCGCGATCGGTCTGGCCCGACGCGGTTTCGCGGCCGAACAGATCGAAGCCCGCCTGAAGGCCGAACAGGGTGCCGTCGAAGGACGGCGATACCGTTCCTGAATACGCCATCTTGCTGTCCTGACCGAAGATGCGGCCCCAGACCGGCGACAGCTCGGTGTTCGACAACAGGCTCTGCTCGCCGCGCCGTTCGTGGAAGGTGCCGAGCGTCGTCATCGCCAGATGTTCGGCGACCGGCGGCAAGGCCGAATAGACCGGAACCTCGATGCGATAGAGCAGGATCTCCTCGCCCGCCGCTGGTGTCGGTAGGTCGGGCACCTCCGTTGGCACCACCGGCGGCGGCGGGGGGG
>NZ_AYWX01000018.1 GCF_000502875.1 Mesorhizobium sp. L2C084A000
TCTCTTCATCAGTCCGTCCTTCAATCAAGGGCCGGACTCTAATCTCAGATGGAGGAAAAACTCAGTGGCAGGTCACAGGAAATCAGTGCCTGCTACACCCAGCGGTTTCGTTATTTCTGCACCGAGAGCGATGCACATGGCTCTAGAACTAATCATAAACGATCCGGCGTTAGTTGCGGCGTTCAGTGTGGAGCGCCGGCCCGCTGCTGGGTGCTATTGCTATGGTTGCTATAGGCAGATAGTCGAACGGGCGAGCCTGGCTTTTCACTGCAAGAGAAACAAATGGATGGACGCCTGACTGATCTCGATGCCCTGGCCTTGACGGTCCGCAATCCGTTCTCGCGAACCTATATCGACGAGGCTGTGAAGGCCTACCGGGCGGGAAGCTGCAAGGCCGCAATCGTCGCGGTCTGGGTGGCCGTGACCTTCGACATCATCGCCAAGATACGCGAGCTGGCGGGACAGGGCGACGCCCAGGCGATATCCTTCGTGAACGCCTGGGACACCAATGTACAAGCCAACAATGTGGAGAGGCTATTGGCTATGGAGCGCGAGCTTCTAACCAAGGCCGATACTGACTTCGGGTTCATCGACTCCATTGCAAGGAGACACTTTGAGCGCCTGCAAGCAGACCGGCATCTCTGCGCCCATCCCGCCTTTACCTCGGAGGGCGAGCTGTTTTCGCCAGAGCCAGAGCTGGTTCGCCTATATCTGGTGGAGGCGATCCGCAATTTACTGTCTCAGAGACCTGTGCAAGGGCGGACCCTGCTCGCGCTGTTCGATACCGAGTTCAGAAGCCTGGCATTCCCGACGCAACCCGTGGCGATTACTAGGTTTGTAAGGGAACGGTATCTCCAGCACGCGCGGCGCGGCGCGCCCGCCACATTGGCGACGGTGCTCGGCAAGGCGATGCTTCGTGCGGCCCCTGCGGGATGGGAGTCCAAGATCGGCCTTTTGCCGCACGCCCTGCAGGCAGTCCGCGAGGTTGATCGTGCAGCTTGGCTCGATTCGGTCGTGCCAGCGCTAGTGAACTTGATCGATACCGCTGACGATACGCAAATCTCCAACAGCTATGCGCTTCTCGCGGTTTTCACCGAGCTCCAAGCTGCGCTGCCGGGTCCAACGTTGGAGAAACTCTCAGCGTACCTTCAGAATCTAGCTCCCGGGGAAGCCGATGTCCGTCCCTTTGACGCAGTGCGGCTCCCCCGCTTTCGAGATCTAATGGTCGAGAAATTCGTCAGGAGCAGCGAGGCAGTTCAGGGCGCCGTCCTAACTCGGCTAGCCGCACCGGAGTTTTGGCCCACGGCCCTCGCTGTCTTTTCTAACTCGGGCTCCTATCGCGGCGCGGAGGCTCGATTCGAGCGCTACATTGCCCCTTATCAAGACACTGCAACGCCAGAGCAGATGGAGCAGGTCTTCGCGGCCGTGGGTATCAACCTCCATATCTATCATGCTGCAGAAGTGCCTTTTCAACTGGCAGACTTCGTCGGTCGCGTAGGGCGTCGGGAGTCTCTCTCGCAACAAAACCTCACAGCCCTGGTTGCCATGACCGACGCGAGCCCACGAAATCGCCGTGCTCCTTTTCGGCCGGTTTTCGAAATCTTCGAAACCGCGGGGTTGAGTGCGCCGCCGTTTACGCCCCAGGACGATGACTAGGGCGTAGCGGCCGGTGCAGTAGTTGGGATCTTGCGCGAACGGCGAGCTACGCACGCTTGCACCGAGGTAGAGCGGGAAACGGCGGGACGAGCGACACTTAAGGGTGCCAATGCCCTGGCTAGAGCCGCTTGTCATGGTTGTGGTGGGCCGGACCAGGCTTTTCTGATGGCAGCCGGCTTGCCTCTTGTGGTTACGTTTGGCAGAACGTCCCGCGAACGTTATTATACTTCCCAGGTCGAATCGGCGTTGGGGCTAGCGGGGGAAGTGTGCAGACCAACGTCAGAAGGCCGATCTTCATCGATGCCTTTGCCGGATGCGGCGGCCTCAGCCTTGGGCTGCTGAAGGCGGGCTGGAAGGGCTTGTTTGCGATCGAGAAGGACGCGTTCGCCTTCGAGACTTTGAAAACCAATCTGGCTAGCCCGGGCGCGCGCTACGCGTTTGCCTGGCCCGTCTGGCTTGAGACAAAACCGTGGACAATTGAATCACTGATGGATGCTCACGGTGAGCAACTCGCTGCCCTGCGTGGTCAAGTCGACCTTCTTGCCGGTGGCCCGCCTTGCCAGGGCTTTTCGAGCGCCGGCCGACGCAAGCCGGCGGACCCGCGGAACCAAATGGTCGAGCGATACATGGAGTTCGTAGACCTCGTCAGACCGCGGTTGGTGCTCATCGAGAACGTGCGTGGCATTACCTACGATTTTGTTGGGAGCGAGCCGGGTGAACGACGGAATTTCGCGGAGGAACTCGTCGCACGCCTGGAGAAGTCCTACCACGTTTACTCCGACACCATCCGCTGCTCCGCTTTCGGCGTGCCGCAGGAGCGCCCGCGCTTTTTCCTAGTCGGGATGCTCAAGTCCCAGTTTAAGCGGTTGGCCAAAGGGGAGGACCCTTTCGCACGGCTTCGCGCTTCGAAGGCGCACTTCCTTGGCGCACGGTCGCTTGCCTCGAAAGTTACCTCTCGGCAAGCCATATCGGATCTCGAGACAGTCAGCGCGGGGTTAAGCCCAAGCCCAGATAGCAAGGGGTACTTGGCAATTCGGACGTCCAAGCCACGGACGAGCTTCCAACGACTGATGAGGGATGGGCACGCCGGCCCACTGAGCGACACGCGGCTTGCGCGTCACCGGGATCATATAGTTGAGCGATTCGCGACGATAATCAAAGATTGCAAGGCGGCTGGCCGGCTTGGAGTACAGTTGAACCGGGCGATGCGCGAGAAGCATGGCATCAAGAAGATGGCCACACGAGTGCTGGATCCGTCATTGCCAGCGCCCACCATCACCAGCATGCCAGACGACCTCCTGCACTATTCCGAGCCGCGCACATTGACGGTGCGGGAGAATGCTCGGCTACAGACCTTCCCCGACTGGTTTGTCTTCAAGGGAAAATACACCACAGGCGGAGAACGGCGAGCCCGGGAGGTGCCCCGTTTCACGCAGGTGGCAAACGCGGTTCCCCCACTGGTCGCCGAGATGTGGGGAGAAGTCCTGCTTAAGTATGTCGGGGCCAAAGCCCGTGCAGAAAGGATGGCGGCGTAGCCGCTGATCTATGGACCTTGATTCAACCGCGGCGGCCGAAAGCGGACCGCCACCCTTCCCGGATGGGCTGCTGGACTGGGCGGGCAATCGCGGCGGCGGCGTCCGCCGCCTGTTCGATGCACGCAGCGGGCGACCAGGCGAAGAGGTCTTTGAGACGAACCTGCTCCACAGGCTTCGCGATTGGGTCAGCCGGCTATCGGCGGGGGAGGAGGGAGTTCCGCGCGTGGTGCTCCTGGTCGGCGGTCCCGGAAACGGCAAGACAGAGGCGGTCGAGGCTACGGTTGGGCAACTAGATGTCGCGCTTGGCTGCGCGGGGCGCCTAGCTGCTTCGCTCTCGGAATCCTATCACCCAAAATCAGGCATCGTGCCGCGCCTCATCACCGTCGACGCGGGCGCGCTTGCGTCGCCGCAGCGGGTGCTTCAGCTCGGCGTCGTGCAGGACGCCTCTGTCGGAGGGCATTCGGGCCGCACGGCCGCGATGCTGTTGGTAGAGGAGCTTGACCAAGCCATTTCAGCCACCGATTCCGCCTACCTTTGCTGTGTCAACCGGGGTGTGCTCGACGACGCGATGATCCACGCGATCGACACCAGCCTCGGTCGCTCCCAGGATCTTCTGGAGGAAATCGCCCGTGCCGTCAGCCTGGCACCTGACGCCCCGGCTTGCTGGCCGCTAGGTGGATTCCCGTCAGTTGCGGTCTGGCCAATGGATGCTGAATCTCTCATCGAGCCAACTGACAAAGGGGAGGAAGCGCCAGCTCGAAAGATACTTCGTCGAGCAGTCGAGCCCACCCTTTGGAGGGAAGAGGGAGCCTGCGCAGCTGGACCTGCCTGCCCGTTCTGCTCAAGCCGCCGGCTACTCGCGAGCCCCAGGGAAGCCGATTCTCTCCTCACAATGCTGCGTTGGTTCGAGCTCGGCACCAGTAAGCGTTGGACGTTTCGCGATCTGTTCTCTCTGGTCTCTTATTTGCTGGCGGGTAGCGGGTCGGGGCATGGAACACAGTCATCCGACCCCTGCACCTGGGCTGCAAGGATGATCGAGAGAGACATGGAGGCAGCGGTTGGGGGACGGCCAAAGCGCGAAAGCTCCGGCGCAATCTTCTGGCTCGTCGCCGCCCAATACCAACATGCCTTGTTCAACCGGTGGGACAAGCGGGCGGCCGCGTCATTACTCCGCGATATCCGTGAGCTCGGTCTGCACGATCAGAGTCCTACCGCCATGGGCCTCTACTATTTTCTGCAATCGCGCTCTGGCGGTCATGTCCCGGCGATGATCGCGCCCCTTCTCGATGGTCTAGTAGACTTGCTGGATCCTGCAATGGCGTCACCGGACGCTGAGGTTGCACTCTGGGGTGGCGCTGTCCGGTTCGGAGAGTTGGACACTCGCTTCAGCCGCTCCGTTCGCGAAGGCCTAGAGTTCGCTATCTCGCGGCGGGCTCTTTCGACCAACGAACGGCTGCTTCTAGAGCGCTTGGCCGCACTCGACGAACTCCTCTCCAATCCGAAGCTACGCCTGAAGAAGCCGACTGCCGCAACGCGGATCCAGCGACTTGTCCGTGACTTTTCTTGCCGGCTAGCCCGCCGGAGCATCGGCGCGCGCCAGGCCATCGTCCCTTCAGCGGTGACGCTGGAAACCTTCCAGAGGGTGGTTGCCGATGCCGATGGACACGGCCACGACCTGCGGGAGATTGCAAATCAGGTCGAGGACCTTCTGAACAATGGTCACAACTTCGATGTCTCGTTGACAACAACCTTCGGTCAGCCACTGCCGCCTGCCCGCCGAAGGGCAACGCTCGTCGTTGCGCGGCGGCGCGTGGCTCCGAGGTATGCGGCGCATGAAGGCCGACCACGGCCATCGATTTGTTTCTTGGATGTCGAACTGGGCGCGACTGCCCAGCCGGTCGCGCTCACTTACGAATTGTTTAAGGCCGTGAGTGAACTCGATGCTGGCTTGTCCCCAGCGTCCCTACCACGGGGTGTTCTTGCACTGCTTGACACGACTCGCGCCCGAATGTCCGGTTGGATCGTCCGGGATCGCGAGGTTCGCGAACGGCCACTGATCCTGCTCGGCGACGCGATGTCTATTGAGAGCCATCGCGGGCACTTCGTATCCACCAAGCGCGGAGCCCGTCGGTGAGCCTTTCAGAATTCAAGAGTTCGCCGTGGGCCCGATCACACCCTTCCTATCGCGGTGCGGCCTTGGCGATGAACCCGGCTCCGGAGTATGCAAACTCGGAAGTCTTGGTCGCGAGTCTCTATCGAACCATTAGTTCGTTCAGTGCTGAGGAAGAGATATCTATCAGCGAAGGCCGCGTCCCTATTCGCGGGCGCGAGCTCGAACGGTCGATCGTTCATTACAGGGACCACCGGGACCGGGGACGCAAGCCGAACAATGCCGCCCTAGACGGGGACAGCGTGCACGCGCTCCTTCACAATGTGCTTGAAAGCCCCAAACTTCCCAACCAATCTACGAAGAGGTTCCTGCAGGTTACACCTCTTGTGGGCGAGACGGCGTCCTTCTCTGGCTCGGCGCGGCTCGCGGGCAATCCATGGCCAGCGGGCGCCCTGGTGCGCCAGATGGTTTGGCTGGGTTCGGCCGATAGTGCGGCCGCGCAGGACATCTGGTCCCGTCTCTTTCATGCCCTGGGCGTTCACGACGACGACGACGTTTTCGCCCGGTTCCTGCGCGACGAGGTCTCCGCCTGGACCAGCGCCTCCTGGGGGATCAAACTCGCGATCCCCGATGGCGAGGAGGCCGCCTGCCTGCCGCATGGCGAGCTCGACGGCCTTGCCTCTCCGGCAAGACAGTTTTGCGAGGACCTGGACGCTGTCCTGGCGGCGAAATCTGTCATGACGCGCCGGCAGTGGACCAGCTTGCTCGAGGCCCTAATCCGAATCGCTGCGGTCGGCCATGTCGCGTGGGTGTGTGAGGTGCACCGCCAGATGTGGGAATGCGTACGGCAGGCCCTTGCCGGCGTCGACTTACCGGACGACCTCCGCGCTACGATCTACCCCCGCAGTTTTGGTTACCTGACCTATGGTATGGGGGCGGTCTCAGAACTCAAGGACCGAACATCTACCTACCTCGCCGCAAGGCTCGGCCTCAACGCCGTGCTGTGGAGCCTGGACGAGTGCGGTGTGGCGTTCCCGGACAAGCTGTCTTCCGCGGAAAGCGTGGCGGCGCTCTGCGCGCTCGTGAAGAAGAACCGCGGCACTCTGGCCGGGGTCAGCGACGACCTCGACGACCTCTCTGACCGCGAGGCGCGGACCCTGCTTTGCCGGAAGGGTGTTGGCTCGAACGTCATGGAGTTTGCTCGACACGTGCTCTACCAGCGCCAAGTAGCGAACTCCATTCTGCGCGGATATGATCAGGGATATGTCCTGCGCAAGCGCAGCGCTGCCAAGTCTAGCCCCTGGATCTGCGCTCCTGGCCCGGTGGCAATCCTGGTGCTCGTACACTGCTCGCTGGCAAAACTAGCGGGACCGCGGTCGGTCCACCGCTTGGCACAGCACATGGCTGCGTACGGCATAGTGGTCGACCATCGGAAGATCGATTCAAACGAGCTGGGAGCGCAGCTTCGGATGCTCGGCCTCGTACTGGACAGTCCCGACGCCGAGAGCGGAATGCTCCTTGTCCCACCGTTCCCGCAGGCGCGCCCACTTCGAGAAAGCCCCGGACGATGAGCCGTCTTGAAGCATGGTTGGCTTCTGTCGTGCAGGCTCGGCTGCAGGAAGCATCGGCCAGCGGACCGGCGACAGAGACGCGAGTCATCTTTCACGGGCCGCCCCTAGAGATCCTTGAGGGGGTTTTCTCGCTCCTGACCACGCCTGACGGGGGGCCAGGTCTTCCTGTGCTGCTCCAAGTGGCAGAGCTAGCGCTCGGCACGGGGAACCCGCCGAGCGGGGCCTCCGGCCCCTGCGACGAGGGCCACCTCCTGGACCTTCGCAACTCGCCGCAGGCCTCGAGCTACCTTGCGCTTGTCCCGCCAGGTCAGCATGCGATTCGCTCTGTCACCTCGACAACCGACGAATTCGGAATGTCGTCCGCAAGCAATGGTGCAAATGTTGCATTCGAAGACTGGTGGTCAGACCCATTCCTCCAGGCCGGCCTCGAGTACGCCTTCGCAGAATCAAAGCTTGATGGCAAACAACTCGAGGAGGGTCGGGAGATTGTCGCGCGTGCGTGTCGCGCCTTCGACGATGTCGACATGGAGCCCGGGAGTCGTCTCGCCGCGTGGCGCCTAGTGGCCCGCGTATTCGAGGCCTCGACGGATCCGCGTAACGCCGCTAGCCGCATCAGCTTGGCTTGCGGCGTGCCGCCTAGCGCTACTGGCCGGCTTGTCGCAGGTCAGCAGCACGCTAGCCTCGATGGCGTGGCGGCCGCCCTGTCGGATGGCTTTGCGACTGGCCTCTCTGTCGCGCGTGAGCAAGCCGACGACGTGCAGCGTGAGTGGATCGATGCCTTCCTCCTACACATCCGGTCTATATGCCATGTGCGAACCGCGCTCGATCGGTCACCGGAGGCGTTCTACGCGCCGCAGAGCAGCGGCGACCTACCCGCGCCACCGCCCTGGTGGGAAGGACTCACCGCCGAGGTGTGGGCGGAGCTCCTTGAAGATGAGCCCGAGATCGTGGGTGACATTCGCATCGAGTGTGCCAACCCCCTGCTTCCTCCGTCACGCGGCGTGCCGCTGGTCGTCGCGGAGCATGTAGGTATTGCGATCAGCGCGACCCGGGAGAATGGCGAAACTGTCGAGGTTGTGATCGAGCGCTCGCCGGGCCGTTCCAGCAACGGGTTCCCCATCAACGTGCCGGTCAACGGTCGTGAAGACCTTACCGACGCGACACCGCCGAGCCACCGGTCTCCCATACAGTACAAAGCCAGCGCCGAGGGCTTCCGCACAGCGTCGCTCAAAGTAATTTCTCTGGCGACGTGGGCGCCGGGCATCTTTGTTGCCTGCCGGAGCGCCCGAAAGGTGACCCCACCGAAGGCGCCTTCCCGGCGCACAAAAGGGGCCAACTGGGAGACGTCAATCACACTACCTGGCCCCGGTCGATACGAGCTTTTGGCCTTTCTCTCGCCAGATACATCGATTGAAGGTGCAGCCACAGGCTTGGCGGGGGGTGAGAGCACTGGAGATGAGAAGCAGTCCTTGCCGGCTCGGGAAGTCCAGGCCGGCCTGTATCAGGTCGAAGTGGAGGTCGACGGCTCATACCAGATAGACCTTCCCTTCAAGCGGACGGCGGTGGGAGGGCGCGAAGCGATTGAGACGTGCCGCATCTTCCTTTCCTGTGATGACGTGGTGGAAGAAGGCTGCAGCAGCGAGTTCGAGCGACTTATAATGGTCAATCGGCGGCAAATTGAGCCCTCCGGCGCCAAACCCGTGGTCCAGCTCAACCGAAACGCACGAACGAGCACCTTGCAAGGATGGCTCTTGCAGGGTGAGCATGTCGCGCAATCCTACCTGCCGATTGTGCTCGCCGAGGATTATGGCGACCACTGGGTGCAGCCAGCCTGGACCGAGGAGACCGGCCGGATCCTATCCGCCGGCCGCTACCACAAAGACCCCCGCCCGCCTGCCAGCCAGTTCAATCCGCCGCCAGCTTTCGTCGCCGCCCGCGTGGAGATCGCAAAACTAATTCGTGGCGGCGACGACCAGTCGCGCTTGATCGAGGCTGCGCCGCTCGGGGAATGGCTTCGTCACGATACTGCATTCCAAGCCGTCGTCGAGGACTACCTCGATGCTTATTCCCTGTGGCTGCGGGGTAGCCCTGAGGTTGCCCCCTGGAGCGACGTTGTGGCGATCGCGTCCCTCGAGCCGGGCGGACGGACCATCGCGCGGTCTCCTGACGCGGTGCTCCTATCGCCGCTTCATCCGCTCCGGCTGGCGTGGCATGCGCTCGCCCAGCGAGTCCTGGACGACGCGGCCCTGAGCGCAGAACCATGCCCAGCTGCCGGCATACTGGACCCAGGAGTCGTGCCAGACATCCTGCGGATGCCGCTGGTGTCGCCGGAAGGCGTCGACCTGATACCCTTCCTCGCGGTGGAATCCAACACTGACTACTGGTCTGTCCTTTGGAACGGGCGGCGCCTTCGGGAGCTCGCGGACCGCTCGAGGATGGATCCCTTCGGCGCGACGTTCGGCATCACGATCGGTGGAATATCTGCGGGGTTCAGTGCTGCGCAGGTTAGCAGGGCGCTTGACGACGTGTCTAACATCCTCTGCGCAAAGCCAGCTCTGAGCGTGGCGGTCAGCAGCGCTGGCGGTGCAACCGACGCTTGCAACGATGGCCTCGTGCAGTGGTCTTCCGAGCGGTACGCAGAATCCGACAAGCCGGCGCGGCTGGGCACGTCGGGGCCGCGCCGACTCGATGTCTATGACATGCGGGACGCTCCATCTCGTCCAGACGACGCTACGATCGCTAATCTCTCCGAGGACACGCTCAACAACGTGCGCTGGTTCTCCAACCCCTCTACGGCGATGAACCTGGATCTTGGTATCATCGCCCAGCTCGATTCCTCGGAGCCAGACACGGCAGAAACCCCAAGCCTGTCGGCGCTCGGTGCGGGTGGCCTGATCCGGCACCGTATCCGTCGCCAGCTCCCCGACGCGTTCCTGAGCGAGTCTCGACAATCGCGGCCCGCAGATCCTGTCGGGGATCCGCTTGCCGATAAGGTGTCTTCGTGCATTGCCCAACTCGAGAGCTCACTCACGCAGCCCGTGGGCTTACGCTTTGCGCCTAACATCCATGCGATTGGTGAGATGCTGGAGGAGCGGCAGGCGGACTTCGTTGCGGTGTCGTCGTCGGCGATCGACCCGGCCTGCTTCCTCGGGGGGTGGCTGCCACAATCCTACCTCTGGGACTACGACCTGCCCTCGTACTCGCAACGTGCCGGAGACACGAACGGCTACTACCTACTGTCGCGGGTCAAGCCTTCTGACCGGGATGCCCTGAAGCGAGTCCTTTCAAGGCTTCCTGGATGCGCAAGCTTGTCTGATAAGCAGGTCGAGGCCATCCTCCTCGAGGTCGCATGCCGTGGCATCCCCACCATCCGTGGGCTGTCAGGTGACGACACTGGCGCCACCGGCGATCTTGGACTCTTCATAGCCGCGCGAATGCTACAGGATCGATTTCGGACGGGACCGAATTCGGACAGCTTGGTCCCTGTCATTAGTGGATCAGTTGATGAGCCTTCCATCGCTCTTGTGGTGCCAGTCGACCCATTCCGCGGCTATCTTGACGACCTTTCGCGTGCGCTGAATCGTGATCGCTTGGAAGGCGGCTTCTCGCGACCAGACTTGTTGGTGGTGGGCATTACGCTCAGTCCAAACGGCGCACGTGTCCACCTCACGCCCGTCGAGGTCAAGTGCAGGTTGGGAACGGTCTTTCCGATCGGCGACGCTCGAGAAGCGCTAGGCCAGGCTAAGTCGCTTTCCAACCTGCTTGCCAGACTTGCAGCCCATGAGGGCAAGCTCTCTGCTTGGCGGCTAACCTACCAGCATCTACTCCTCTCAGTCATCGGCTTTGCGATGCGCGTCTACAGCCAGCATGAAGACCTTGCGGGATCCGGTGCAAATTGGTCCGCCCTTCACGAGCGCATTGCCTCTTCGATCCTCACAGACAGCAGCTGCGTCACAGTCGATATGCGGGGCCGGTTAATTGTTGTCGACGACTCGCCGATGAGCGATGCCGTCGACCGGGATGGCGATGGCTTCGAAGAGACAATTGTCATCGGAATCGGCGACGCTGGCCGCATTGTCGGCCTAGATGCACAGTCGCTTTACGAAAGTGTTCGGGCGAAAGTCGGCGACTGGGAACTTTCAGCGCGGGCACACGAGGACGTGCTGGCTGCGGGGCAAATCTCCGCAGATGCTGCGCCGCAGACAGCCTTAGCGCATACAGGGCCCGACCTAGACCTCGGTCTATCAAGCGACGGCGTTGGCGAAGACCCGATTAGTTCGCGCGGTCCTGAGGGGCGTGGCCTCGATACCAAGGCGACGGGCGGGGACTTGGTTGAGCCTGTCGATCGCGGTATTCAACTGCGAATTGGAACAACGGTTGATGGCTTCGAGAAGCGAGAGCTCTCGCTTTCCCTGTCCGACACAAGATTGAATCAGCTCAACATTGGCGTCGTCGGTGACCTTGGCACCGGGAAGACTCAATTGCTGAAGTCGCTTGTGCATCAGATCGCATCGTCTGCGCCAGCTAACCGAGGCATCCGGCCCCGATTGTTGATTTTCGACTACAAGAAGGATTACAGCAGCCCGGACTTTGTTGCAGCCACCGGCGCGATTGTCGTGAAGCCACAGCGGCTCCCTCTGAATCTTTTCGACGTGAGCAACATGGAGGATTCAATCGCGCCGTGGCTCGATCGTTTCAGGTTCTTTGCCGATGTCCTGGATAAGATCTATTCGGGTATCGGTCCAGTCCAGCGCGACAAGCTCAAGCGTGCTGTCCGTACCGCCTACGAGTCGTCGGCCGGGACCGCTCCCACTATCTACGATGTCCACGCGGCCTATTCAGACCTGCTGGAAGGCAAATCTGACTCGCCGATGGCAATTATCGACGACCTTGTAGACATGGAGGTCTTCGAGCGAGACCCCGCCAAGTGCATGCCCTTCGACCGCTTCCTCAACGGTATTGTAGTGGTGTCGCTCGACGCTTTCGGACAGGACGATCGCAGCAAGAACATGCTCGTGGCGGTGATGCTTAACATGTTCTATGAGAACATGTTAAAAACCCCCAAGCGGCCATTTTTGGGTAGCGATCCCCAGTTGCGAGCCATCGACTCGTACCTTCTGGTCGATGAGGCGGACAACATCATGCGGTACGAGTTCGACGTGCTGCGAAAGTTGCTGCTTCAGGGGCGCGAGTTTGGGTGCGGTGTTATTCTAGCATCGCAGTATCTCCGTCACTTCAAGGTGAACGCGACCGACTACCGGGAGCCGCTGCTCACCTGGTTCGTGCATAAGGTGCCCAATGTCACCGTCTCGGAGTTGTCCGCCCTGGGTCTCTCAAGTACGGCTGCGGAAATCGCCGAGCGAGTGAAGGGGTTGGCGAACCACCAGTGTCTCTATAAATCATTTGATTCCCCCGGGCACATCGTGCGTGGCTTGCCGTTCTACGAGCTGTTAGCCGACAAATAGCGGACAGAAGAATGGTGGACTTCCTATCGCCAGATGAGCGGTCCAAGAGAATGGCGCAGATACGTTCGTCGAACACATCGCCAGAACTGATCTTGCGCCGCGAGCTACACAGGCTCGGGCTACGATTCACGCTAGACAATAAGAGGTTGCCCGGGAAGCCAGATCTCGTCTTCCCTCGACATCGCGCAATCGTCTTTGTTCACGGGTGTTTCTGGCATCGCCATCCAGGGTGCAGCATCGCCACGACCCCGAAGTCCAACACATCCTTCTGGCAAGAGAAGTTTGACCGAAACGTCGCCAGGGACGACCGAGTAGCAGCCCGGCTTGAGGAACTTGGATGGCGGGTGTTCGTCGCTTGGGAATGCGGTGTCCAGTCGAGGGTGCGGGCGCGGGAAACGGCCGAGCGGTTAGTCCGACTAATTCGGACAGGTGACACGCAGGAATCCCAAGGGCGAGTCCTTGGCTTGAATCTTTTGGCTGAGAGTGCGGGTGCTGCCGATCTGCCACCTAAGGGCGCCAATGAAACGTCCGCTGGTTGATCAGTTCAAGCTAGAAGCTGACCGTCAGTTCGCGGCCATAGGAGCCGTCCAACACTTTTGGCACAGAATGCCGGCTGTTGGCGCAATCCGTCATCTCCACGCCTTGAAGCGACAAAACCGCCCCGAATGTTCTTATGAAAAGGAATGTCGACTAATTTTTCATGACAAGGTGATGCCCGTTTTTTTACTCCTTTTCGGAAGGGGCGCTACGGCGGGCCATCGTCGGGCACCGCAGTACCGGGGAAAATCGGGAAAGCCTCCAGCAGGCACTGGCCGTGGCCATTATTGCGTTGCCGGTGGTTGAAGCGGTCTGCGAACCGAATGATTACCGGATCACCGTTGCGGCTGAAGTCACCATACCGGGCGCTGCCATCAACGGATAGTCCCTGAGACGTGTTATCGACGCGATCGCATTTTGGCGAAGCGTTTCCCTGTTCGGATCATGATGGAGCTGCCGGTGGCAGTTCGGGCAGCAAGCAGCGGCATTGTCCACCGTATCGGGTCCGCCTTCTCCCAGAGGGCGGACGTGATGTACCTCGAGAAAGGGTTCCCCACCAGCACGGAGGAAAGGCGCAGCGTGGCTGCAGATTTCACAATGCCCATCCGCTTCGTTCAGCACCCATGCGATGACGTTTGGGTCGCGGACGAAACGAGACAGTGTGCTGCTGGCTTTCGGCGGTGCGGGCTGGCCTGCTGGTGGCTGAACGGTTCCCAGCTTTGCCGCCGCCCGAATGCGGGCCGTTGCCTGCGCTACCCGTTTCTGAAGCTCGTGAGGATCATCCGTGGGTTGTTCGTCCGTCGCCGGGGCTGTCGGTCGCCAGAGCACCCGCTCAATGGCGTTTACCGTCATTCCAGCTGCGCCGTGCCACTGCATGCGCAGCCGCATGCGCTTTGTCCGATTGCCCCGGTCGCTGCCGTCCGTCCGGCCAAATGCCGCGGAGGCGCGTCCGATCGAATGACGCAGTTCCCGCACATCTGTTGCAGATGACAAGGCAAGGGGCAGTGGGAACCTGTCGAGACTCACCCTACGATCCAGGTCTGGCAGTTTCATGGCTATGCTGCTGGCTACCTGCAGGTCGTCAAGCACCATGCCCAGTGCACCCATTCTGACCAAATGCAGCTCCAACGCCGGCGCATACTCGCTATTTCGAGCCGCATTCGGCCCGTGGTCAGATCCGCCACGGGATTCCACAATCAGGTCAAAACCATCCGAACGAAGTTCCACGGAATAAAGCGCGTCCAACTCCCGAGCGCTGTCATCAAAAGGCTTTAGCACTCTAGAATATCTCCTCTGCGGTCTCTGGCGCTAGTAGCGTCAGGCAAGGATACGCCTACTGCCGGTTTAAGTCGTGAAGCCGGGTTCCGTTTCATTTCCTCTTCGTTGTGATAGGCGGGCTCAGGCAGAGTTTTCGGTCCCACGTCCGAAATGTGGCACAATCTAGCCACCCCCCGGCCTTGAAGCGCAAAAAAACGCTCCGGTTAGACCGGGACGGTTATTGATTTATGATAGAATTGGTTGCGGGGATAGGATTTGGGTTTTTGTCCCGCGGCGTCGGCTCGCCTCCTTATCGATCTAACGATCGAGCGTCGCCGGTTTGGGATTGCGCTCGAGAACGACCGTGAGCATTTCCAAGAGGCCGTTCTGGAGAATAGTTCCTCCGTTGTTAGCGACGACGATCGAGCTCGCGGAAGCTGCGGCGGGGGCGCGGGTACATTGCAGGAAAAATCCAACGTGCTTGCTCGGCTCGCTACCGAACACGTGCGCTATGACCCCGCTTGCTCCGGAAAACTGGCCAGGAGAGCTTTGCACTGACGCCACCGCTAGTACGACTCGTGAAATCGAACTCGCCGCCGAAATGGCGCACGGCGTGGCTGCACATGGCAAGTGTTTTTGACGTGGCGGTCATTAGGGGAAGATCCTTATCGGCGCTATCGGTGAAGACGCGCATGATCATCACATCGTTTTCCAGCGTGGTCTCAATTCCGACATCACCGCCACTTGGCGTCATTTCTGCAATCCCGGTCACCGCTTGGAGCATCACTCCTCGTAGAGCCCGCTCATTCGTCTCAATCGTCTCTGTTGGGCCTTTCTCGTGTGAGAACGAAAGGTGAGCATGCCGCGAGGTATAAGCGAGGTGCCCTAAGACCTCTTCCAGCAACGAGTTTGGCTGAACCTTATCGGACCTCAAACGTGAGACATCTAGCAGTTCGCCGACATTAACAATGTCCCGAAGCAATGTCCTGAGCTGAGTCGACTGACCAAGTATGCCATCCAGCAGTTCTCCAAAAGGCGACTTGTTTTTTGGCTGATTGGACGCCTGCGAGAGGAGAAGTGCGATGCTGTTGATTGAGTTTATTGGGACAAGAAGATCGTTCCGAAGAGTGCCAATCATTCCCCAACTGGCTTCCTTGGCCCAGTATAGCGAGGTATCTACATTGTAGATCGGCATAGCATGCCCCCGCCAGGTATCCTTGGGAGATATGGCGTTCTTAGTAGATCGGGCGTACTCCGCCCTTCCGATCTCTGCAATCAGAGATCGTTCTCGCCGCTTGTAATCTTCCAAGAGCCTTTTGTACGGCGTCACGTCTTGGCTCAACCACAGTGATTGACGACCCGCCTGAAATTCAGTTACTCGCAAAGTGCGCCCGTCAGGAAGCGCAACTTCGTCAGGTACGACCTCGTCAGGCCCGTCGACCCTTGCCGAGAGGTTCTTCCGCAAAGCCGTGATATCCGCTCCAACCAACAGCTCAGGCGAATCGAGACCAAAGATCGACGCGAACGTCGTGTCGCAAGACACTACGCCTCGTTGGCTGTCAGAGACAGCGACCGAGCATCCGGTGCTGCTCCAAAGCGTTGTGACGACCTCGAGAGACGCAGGATCGGTAAATGGGGTTACTCTGGAGGGGGCGAGGTCCTTTGATAGCGCTTTGCGAGCCTGGGCGGCTCCTTCTTCAGTCAACGTGATGACAACTTCCCGACCCTCGTTATGCCGTCTGATCCATCCGGCAGAACCAAGATTCGCGAGGATTCGGGACAAATTGGCATCGCGCAACTTCGTTGCTTGAGCAATCGTTGTGCGCGTAGTCTTTCGGTTATGCTGAAGGAGCCCTGCTAGGATTGCACGGACGTGCTTGCGCCCCAGCAGCTCGTCGGCCGGGTGGAAGTTAGCAAAACGGTTCGACTGCTCCAAAAAATCGGCGAGGACGGTAAAGCGCTCGGCAAACGGCACGGAGCGGCTTCGGAGTAGCTGCCGTATTTTCAAAATGACGTCAGACCACGCGTTGAGGCTCTCTCCAGCTTCCCGGTTGGACACCGTGCCCCACACCAGGCTGCGAAAGGCTTCGTAGACCCGTTCTGGAAACGCCACATCGGCAGGCGAAAGTAGGTGCTCTCGAAGGCTCGCGAACGCCGCACTGGGCAGAACCGAGTTCGTCGCGATAGCCTCTAGGATCGAATTCGTCAAACTGGCGACTGTTGCGTTGCGGGTCATGGGTAAGCAAATCTCGGAAAGTGCAAAAAATCGCATGCAAACATTTCACAACCCTTTACATCGGAAACCTCCTCGTCATGTCAAGGTATGAAACAACCTAAAGTGAACAGACCGTCCATGGAACTGTTTTTTCCAGGTCCGCCAACGTTGGTACGGCGGGGTCGACCCTAGCCAGAACATACCCCAAGGGGTCGCTTGCCGTCGGTTTTGCGGCATAGAACTGTTGGACGACCATCGTTCGACTCTTCAGTTTTTCGAGAAGCTCGGTCGACCGTCGGATGTGGCCTTTCATCGTGCTCGCGCCACCGCAGGACGGCACGATGACGTAGTCCACATCGAGATTCGGGTACGGGGGGTCTTCCGCCAAGTTACAAAAATCCAGACAGATGCCGAACGCGACGACTGCCTGTTCGAGGACCAAGACAGGAAGATAGGTTCCATGTTCAATCGCTTCATGGGGGCCCTCGCCGTCAAGAAACTGAAACAACTTGCGGTGGGGCGGCTCTAGGGCATTGCCGTAGCCGTCCATGATCGCGGCGACATTGAACCAGCCGTCGTCGGTTTTCTCGTGGTGGCTTCCGACCACGAGAAAGCTCAACTCGCATTTCCAGCTACTGTCGCCAATACATCTCGCCACCTCATGCGCCGTCGGTTTGCTGACCGTCAATTCGGGATAAACGACGCCGATGCAGTCGACCGCCGATGCCATCGCGATTTGATCGCGTATGACATCGAGCTGTGACGGAGCTATCGCGTTCGTAACAATAAAACCGCCGTTAACATCCTCGATCGTCATCTGGAGATCCTTGAAAAGGCCGGCGCCCGACGACAAAGGCACGGCGCGGGCAGCCCGCGTTCGGCCGCGAGGGTCGTCGGCGAACACTAGGACCACCTCCAAATCGTCGACTTTTGTTGGGATGACGCGAGCATGTCTCAGCCCGCGCCGCCGAAATGAATCGCCAGTCTTGGCCGCGCGATGCAGAGGGTCACGCATCAGGATAAAGGCGGACTGTTTTGCATGACTCGCCATGCAATCGGATGCTCGGCGCACGGGCGAGCCGTCAGCGATGTCGTAGAGGAGATTTTCAAGAGCGCGCAACCGAACAGCGAGCCACCAAAGAAGCTTTTCCTTGTCCGCGCGCGTGCGCAGGGCGGCCGGTGGATCTGCGAAAATCTGATGCTGCTCCAATTCTGCAGCTTCACTCTGAAGCTTCGACTCGGGAAAGCCTCGGTACATGTCACGGACAAGCTTGGGTGCGGCATCAATTGCCAACCATAATCCATAGACCGCATTCCGGGTGCCTTCCAAGCCGTCCATCTGTCTGATGCTCTTCAGCATCTTGCGAACAACAGCAATCCAAGCCATTCACTTACGCCCATTTTTTTAGACAATTCTTCCCAGATTCTGTGAATAGTCGATCGCGTTGCCGCCGTCACGCGACGTTGCAGTTTCTGAATAGCTTTTCTGCCATTGATGATAGTCGAGCGCACCTGAATATTGCAGCCGGACAGATCGCGACCAGAGTGAAGCGCCACTTCTACAGGATTCCCTGGGCTCTGTGGCATCTCGTGCTCTTGCGAGGCTTGCGCTTGCATACGGTTTCCGCGATCCTGACATCATGCAACGTTCGCCTCTTGCGCGCATTATGGGCGCCGGATCACTGATGCGGACGTCGTCCGCCTGAGGCAGATCAAGTTCGGTTTGGTGGCTGGGGATTTTGAGCGCCAGCGACGCCATCATCCGACCCAGAGCACATGCTGTTCATAATCGTTGCACACCGGAGCCTCCGGAGCTGGGCGACCTGTTTACAGTAAGGCTATCGTGGGCACGATGAAAGCGGATCGGCGCTCAACCGAACGGATCCCGCTCGACGAGGATGTCTGCCTCCTTTGCGGCCTCAACGAAGGCTTTGCGGGCGTCGCGCGTTTCTTTCAGGCCCTCGAGCACGCCAAGGCAGGCTCTGCGGGCAGCGACATGTTTCTGGCCGGTTATCGCCGGCCATCGGTTCAGCAAGATGTCCGCCGCCTGGCTACTCGGTCTACGGTGTAGACGGTGTTCCTCGACCTGCCGAGCGCCACATGTAAAGGCTTTTCAAATCGCTGGTCTTGCACGCAACCCTCCCGAACCCGAACGCGACCCAATTCGAGATGAACCAATAGGTTCCCGAGCCTAGAGCGATCAGAAGAACCGAGGCGCGTCTGCGCGCGTCGGCCTCAACCTTCCCCATGTCCCTGTCATCGCCTCCGCTAACATATCGCATTAGCTTCCACGGCCGATTTCCCCGAAATACGACCTGAGTTTGTCAAGGCAATGATTGAGGTCGTTCATATCCGTTCGTATAGTCGGCCCCTCGCAAAGAAGCCTCCGATCCTTGTAGCGCACCAGGAAATCTTCATGCCATGCGGTGGCTTCAGGCTTTTCGTCTTTGCGCTGAGCCAGGCGTTGGAGTGTTGTCGGTAGATCGCACCAGAGCAGTGCCGTTGGCGTCCAGAGCCGCCAGCGGGCCCTGAAGAAATCGGCAGGTACCAGCGTAGCGATTGTCAGCCACCCCCGGTCCAATACTACCGGCCTGCCTGCGGCGCGATCCAGCGCTTCAGCAATGCCGCGCAATCCTGCATTCAGGACGCCTTCGCTGTCGCCGCTATTGTAAGCAAGCATCAGCGCCGCGCCATGCGAGTTGCCGAAAGGGCGCAAATATTGCGCCCCCACGCTGTCCGCCAGAAGCCTCGCCAAGGTCGTCTTGCCGGCTCCATCATGTCCGTCCAGCGCAATTACCCGATCAGTCAACCTGGAAGTCCCTAATAGGGCAACAGACGCACCAATTGCTGCTCGTCGTCGAGCTCGAGCCAGTAATGTCGGTGCGACGCCTTCTCAAGCACCGCTCGTGGTTCGCCAAGCAGTTCCATTTGCCCTTTTGGTGATACCCGCGATCCCGAATTACTGGGATCGGGCTGGAGCAGAACACTATCCTTTTGCATGGTCACAGCCACACGCGTTCCTTTGCCGGGTTCCATCCGCAAAGTTTTTCGCGCTGAGAGCGGAAGCGTCAGCACTCCACCGGGAGATATTTTCGAACTCCGGTTCTTAACGGTCATGATGGGCATCGCCAGCCTCCTCCTTCTCTTGTACGAATACTGACTATGAAGCGAATATGATCTGATACAGCTTCTCATATCGATCCAGAACGGCGGCCGGCTCTCCGCCCGACCGCCACTGGTCTTTGTCCAACGCCTCGCTATCGTCGGCGGCGCGGCTTCGCACCCGCATACAATCGGGACTAATCTCCCCGAAAATGACCGAGCCCGTGCGGTCGATGAAAAAACAAATGTCGATGAGTTGAAGCCCGCGTTCTGCAAACAACTCTTCTATCCACCCGAACGTGTCGCGCGCCAGTTGCTTGGCGCGCGCGCAATCGTCGATCCAGATGCTGGCATAGTCATCGGACAGCGGCTCGTCTGCCAAGCGTTTGCCATGTTCGTCTTCAAGCGGATTGCGCCAGTCAAAGCATACGACAGGCGTCTCGAAACGGCTCCAGCGCGCCAGCGGAGTTCCACCGAAAGCCGTCTCATGGGCCTCGGTGTAACGATAGCGATGCAGCGGGGAACCGATGTGGTATCGCTTGACGCGAACCTCGAGATTTCCAGGCGTCACGACATGCTCCGCGAGAAGAAGTCCTTGGTCACTGTCGACCAGGCCAAGGAATGCATTGGACAAATGCCGCGGGCCAGGTCGTCGGGTCATTGCGCGAAAAAGCTCGGCACAGAACTTCGTGCGTACGCGCTCGGTCCCCGGAACGATCCCGTATCGATTGTTGGTGAATGAATATACGGACGGCAGAAGCTTGGCGACGGCAATTCTGGGTGTGAGAAGGCGCACTTCCTTGCTCTCTCCGACCGCTAGAAGCTTCAGTTCGTTGAAGGTAACGGAAAGACTGCACAGAACCTGTTCGAGCATTGAGCAGGTACTGCCAACCAAGCATATGGGAATGACTTCGCCGGACGGGCCCTCGATGGTGAAACCATCCGGCACTCCATCTAGAAATCTGATGGGGAGTTCTAGATCCGCGCACTGATCGAGGAGCACCTCATATGCGTATCGAAAGGACGTTGCGGCTTTTGCCACGTTTGCTTCTCACTCACTTGGGCGCAGTATCCGAAAATCTTCGTCAAGGCGCCTCAGCGTCTGTTCTGTTGCAGTGGCGGCCGCAGCCAGAGCGTTTGCCGGACGCTCCGTCGCACGCTGCTGCTCATATGCAGTATCAAACCCGCATAGCTCAACCAACCACTGCTGAACCTTTTCTTTTGGCCAATACCTGCCAGCCGCACCGAAGGTTCCCTTTGCGATATTGGCAGGAATTTTCACAAAGTAACTATATAAATTTCGGCGATCGTTGCCATCTGAATTATTTTCCTTCAACGCGTGTCCGACCATGCCAAGTTGCTGGCGCAGGCGGACCATGCCGAAGCTGAGATTGCGCGCTAGAAGCAGTGGAGTCTGCTTGTGCGGCAATTCCACCTCGCCGAACAGGCAAAGGCCATAATCGGCGAGATTATCGCCCGAGAGGAGTTGCATATTCCACAGCTGCCGAGGAGTGTACACGCCAACGTTCAACTCCTTCCCGCCCCAGGTTGGGCAAGTGTTGGCCAGCTTTTGCAGGGTCACCGTTTCGTTGTCGACCACCAGCACCACGTCATAGTCGGCAAATTTCTCACTTAAGACGCTGGAGCCATACACGATGATCGCCTGCAATCCTTTCACGCTGTCCCGCAGATCAGCGAGGAAGCCGAAACGTTTCGTGCGCGGGTCCGAAGTATCGATTTGTTTGATGCTGGCTCGCTCAGCGGTCACAGAAGCGCCAAGTCGCTCGACCACCTGATCGAACAATTGCCGCAGGTCGAGCAGCCTTTGGACCTTTGAACGATCCGTTCGGGATGCCAACGCTGTTACAGCGTCGCAAAGCCCAATTTCCGCCAATTGCGGCATCTGCGCCTGAAGCAGGCCGGCTTGCCAAAGCTTGTCATACTTGCTCCCGATCGTTCCATCGGACGCCCTGTCTTGCACGATGGCGGCCGACATTGTGACGGACGCTAGGAACAGGACTGACTGAATCCAGAATCGTGTTTGTTCGCCGGTGTCTGCCATCAAACCATCTGAGCCGGGATAAGCCATTCTCATGCTGGCGGCGGCTGGGCGCGGATGCACGGCCTCGAAGAAGCGAGGCTGAAACAGAGATGACCAGGACAGCGTCTGAGGTGAAATGCAGCGAGAATTTGCCAGACCCTGTTGCCAGGCCCATCGATGGATGTCGATCAGATCGGCCTCGCAATAGTCGTTGCCGAGGAGAATAAAATCAACAGTGAATGGCTGCGCCCTCCAGGACGGCGGATGCTCCACACGATGCACGTCCACTACCGCTTTAGGAGTCGGCATCTGCACTCAATTGGTTGGGTACCAGTTGTCAACGGCGGAAGCGTAGGCGTTTCCGCCGCTGAAAGCCAGCCGACACGCGCGGCAATCGGATGTAGAGGACCCAAGAATCCAAGTATCGAGACATAGGCCAATCACGCCGTCTCAGCGCAGCCAAATCTGATGCCTGCATATCCTTGGGTCACCGTTGCCGGCTCTAACCGACGTCATCTGTTGGAAGCTAGTTGCTCTCTGAATGCTCTGCAGCCATCTGCAGATTCCCTCTCGAGTATCAATTACTAATTTCAGCCGTAGGAGGTTGCGGCTCTTCCGATTGCTGGCCGAACAACATGAGAGTGACGACCTCCCTTTGCTTGCCAAAATTTCAGCCTTGAAATTAAGACTCATTCTCCGAGAGAAACGACTTGAAAATCAAGCATATTGGTCTCACTCTCCTTTCGTGTTTATGGGGGTGGCGATGGGCTATGTTGAGATACAAGGAGAGGTCGATGTTTTTCAATATTGGCCTCATGGAGTATCTGACGTCGACACTTTGAAATTTATCCCAGATTTGACAACCGCGAGGTACTTTTCGGATAGCGCGCCAGCTAAGGTTGGAACGTACTTCGAACACGGCGGCACCTTCCAGCCGGACGACAACGAGCCGGGTGTAGAACGATTCAAGCCAATTCTTCGCAGAAGCGGCGGAGGTTCATTGTCAGTTCGTCTGCAAGGCATCGACGCGCCGGAGACTCACTATGCCCCAAACTTTCGCGAGGGTATGTTCGATGGCGACTACGCCAAATGGATCGCCAAACACATGTCGCGGCAGATGTCGTACCGGCAACCCTACGGCAAGCTGTGTACGGATTTCTTTGCGAACGGATTGCGTTCGAAGCTCGGCATAGGTCCGTATGATCCCGCGAACGCTGAAGTCAAGGTCACAGCAAAGCTCAAGATACTGGCCGACAGCATCAACGGTGCTGCAGATGTTTTCGGTAGGGTTGTTGGATATGTAGCGATTTCGCACAACGGGCAGGACGTCGTCTTGAACGATGCTGCTCTGTCGGAGGGGTTCGCATTCTGCTCTTTCTACGGAACCATGACGTTGCACGAGATGCAGCGTCTCGCCGATCTTTTCTCCGCCCACGGATCGGACGGTGCACGAAGATCCCAGTTGAGGAGCAATGTTTCAAACCATTTGCGTGACTTCGAGCCAGGGCTGTGCACGACAAAATCCATGCGTGACACCGATCTAGACGATAACGGTGTCAATTCAATTCGAGGAACGGATTCCTTCCGCTCGAAGTGCTTCGATCCGAAGCTGTTTCGGCGCTGCGTAGATTGGATCGGACGACGAGAAGCGCTTAACGATGCCAGCTCATTGCTCGACTACATGCGCACCAACGACGAGGAGGTGGTGCTGTTAAGTGACTTCGCCGCCGCGAATGGCGACTGGACCCAAGCGCGAAAGTTCTCAATGGGCTCTCTTATCGGCCGCGACGGCGCCTTTCGCTACAAGCCAGGCGACGTCGTCTTCGAAGCCCGTCCGATCACTATCGTCGACGATCAGCGGCGGCCTCTGCCTGACAGCTTCCTGGCGCCTTATCCTTAAGTCGGGTTTGCCGGAGGTCATCTAGCTGACGCTAAGGCACCCGCAATCTGCTTCAGGTTTGCCTCGGCTACCCCGAGTTGGCCAGGCGCATGTCCCGAGGTGGCGAGCTCTGCCGCAGTTTCGGCGAGCTCGTGAGCGCACTCAGCCGCAACGGCAAGTGCAATACTTTCGGCAGCGGGAAGCGTGACATGACGTGTCAGCCCGAAGGCAGCGCCCGCATGCGAGCCGTCGCCTCGGCCCGATGAAAGCTTGGCGAGCGCTTCGCCAAGTGGCTTGATTACCGTCGTCATCGCGTTGATTGCAGTATCGCAAAACAACTCCGCGACCTTGCTCGCCGGGCCCGACGCAAAGGCATGCTGCAGCAATCGCAGCATCAGCGAGTAAACGTCGTCGAACAGATCACCGAGTTGGCTCGCGAATGGGTCTCTGATCAGATTGATCTTTCCATGGGCGTTCCAGTCGCCCCGGATTCGGGGCACCGGATTTTCAAGGACCGGTCGCGCAGGTTCGAAGGCGGGGTCGCGTTCTTTCTCTGTTACAAGCGAAGCCAATGTCCGTTGAAAGACAGCAAAATGGGAGTCTCCTCGGTCGTAGTCAGTCCCCTCACCTTGCTCCGTAATCATGTCTATCGCAGCGAGGGCCGAGACCCTGTCTTTGATCGGAATGATGTTGGGGAAGTGGGTGATGTCAGGCCCCATCTCGCCTTGGGTGCCTTGAAAGAAAAGCTGGTCCTCCGGCAAGTTAAGAATCTGCTCGCGGATGAGCGCATAAAGCTCGCCGACCGATCGATATTCTGTCGGCTCGTCATCGTCGGTTCGCGCATCGACAGGAAGGATGAGTTGGTCGGCCGGCGTTTCGTATGACACAAAGCGACGGAGCGCGGACGGGCCAAAGCGCTCCAGAGCAAGCGGCAGATGGAAGCCGTAGTACGAACGGCGTTGCGGGAAATTCGGTCGCAGATAGTACGGCGATCCGCCCACGGCCGCTAGGATGTTCCACGCTTGGGCAAGATGGAGCATCTCTTCTGCTGCGACCATGTAAATTTCTGAGGCCCAAAGCCTTACGGCCTGAAGCTGCTTCCAGCTCAACCCACCCTCGTCGAGGTCTTGCTTGATCGAGAACGCGGCGAACAGATAGGAGCATGCTAGGCCGTGTTCTAGTTCGCATGCCTCGGTGAGCAGGCTTAAGAGGCGTGATCGGCTTGCCTGCATGAATCTACGATCCCCTTTGCAGCAACGAGGAAATCTTCGATGCCGCCCGCAGCGCCAAGGCTGCGACGGTCAAGGTTGGGTTGGCTGTTCCACCAGTGGGAAAGGTGGAAGCGCCGACGATAAAGAGGTTGTCGTGTTCATGAGCGCGGCAGTGCTGGTTTACGACCGAGCTACCTGCATCAGTTCCCATCCGCGTTGTACCGATGATGTGACCTGCGCCGGAATAGGTATCTTTGGGTTGAGGTTTGCGATCAGAATCTGGGATCTCGAGGCGATCGAAAATGCTCGAGATTAGTGCCGCGGCCTTTTCGAAGGCCAAGCGGTTGTAATCTTCCAGGTGCAGGGAAAGCTGAGCGCGTGGCATGCCAAACGAATCGGATACTGCGTCAGCAAGTGTCACTCGATTGTGGGCGGAAGGCAGCATCTCGGTGGAATAGCTTATTCGGAACTGCCGGATCAGCCGATCACCTAACGCGACCCTCAATCGAGATCCGATCAAGCCTTCCACAAGCTTTTGTTCAAGAGCCGCAAACGGAGTCTCCACCCGGCCCATTCCGTCGTTACCGATCGAGAGCCGGAAGGCGGCGTGCGACGCCCGAAACGTACCGTCGCGAAACGTATCGACGCCGACTGTGGTTGGTGGCCCGCGATAGGGGAAAAGCGGCTGCGGAACGACAGCAGCCATCTGGCCCTGGAGGTGATCCATTAGGTTGCGGCCGACCTGACCGCTACCGTTTGCCACGCCGGTGGGCGCCGCGTCACTGTCGCTCGAGATCAACAGGAGGCGGGGTGTTTCGATTGAGTGAGCTGCAATGACGTAAATGTCGGCCCGGAGACGTCTCTCGTCCCGCCGTCCCTGTTCGTCCCACCGGGTATAGCGCAAAGCACTGACGCGTCTGGTCATGCTATCCAGCTCGATCCGCGTCACGACCGCCTGTGTGCGCAGAACCGCACCAGCGGTCGTTGCCTTGCTGACATGCACAGTGGCATCGTACTTCGCGCCAATTGGACATATGGGAACGCAGGACGAATTTCCGGCGCAGGCCGGCCGGCCGTCATACGGTCGTGAGTTTCGGGCCTGGGGCGTGGTCAACACGCGGACATCGGCTCCCTCGAAGGTCAAACCCTCGACGGCCTTCGCAACGAAGATATCGCCGTAAGCCGGCCATATCTTGCTCATTGGGAAGGCTCGGCTACGGTATGCTCCGTGCAGGCCATTGAGCTCCGCATGATCACCGGCAACACCGAGTTCGGTCTCGGCTTCACAATACCACGGCTCCAGGTCGTCGTAATCGATCGGCCAATCGACACCCACCCCATAGGAGGTCGCCAATCGGAAATCCGCCGGCACATGACGCGGCATGTTTCCAAGCATGTGCCACGTCGAACCGCCGACCCGGCGCAGATACGTACTTTTGAAAGGCGAAGGCCCCAACTGGATGTAGTCCTTTTCAGAATCGGGGCTCCAGACCGGAGACGAAGGCTGGTTGTCGGCATATGGGGAACGTGGCGTTTTGATTGCCGCAAGCGAATAGTCGGCCACGAGATCCTGCCGGTTCCTGCCCGCCGGCCCGGCCTCGAGCATCACGACGCGGTAGTTGGCGGCGGCCAAACGGTAGGCAATGAGGGCGCCAGCAACACCGGCGCCCACAACGGCGACGTCGCAGCGGTCAAGATCATCAGACATCTGGAGCGTACCTCCAGTGGCCAAAATAGCCGCCGGAGAGGCCAGGCGGATGGGCTCGCGCCGCGCGCCAGATCAATCCTCCGAAATACGCCTCTTCACTAACAAATGCGGCATCGACGCCATTCTCGGCTGAAAGGCGCCCGGCATACCAGACATGTGCGAGCCGTCGTGCCGCATGGCCGACCTCCGGCTGTTGCTTGATCGTGGCCATCAAGGCCGCCTCTGGATCGGCATTGGCCTTCGCTTCATCGACAGCGATCGCGAGGCTGGCGAGTTCTGAAGCCCAATCAGGCTTCGAGGACATGATCGTGGCGTAGAGCTGTTCAAGCTCCCCGCCGATATCGGAGTAGCCGGTCACAAACTTCGACATTTCTAGAAATGTCGCCACGCTCTTTCTATCTCCCAGATACCATAATTTCCTACTCCCTACCTTTTGCCTCAAGCAAGCCGTACGCTCCGATTGTCGGTCCTCATCTATGACATAGAGGCACGGTCTAGATGGCACTAGCCACCGCGGCAGGCACTCCAAGTGCTGAACCGAACGAGCTAAGACTGACGCGGTTTTGTTACTTCTGATATTACGCACTCCTACAGCCAAGTCTACTGGATAGGCGGGCGTTCCCTTGATATCCTAGGAGACAAAATAGAAAAAGACGCTGTCTCAGAGGGGAACTGATGACACGAATTGCATTTTTCTTCCTTGTCTATCTCTGCCTTTTGGGTAGCCAGCTCCGGGCCGACGAGCCACGCCCGCCGGTGCGAGTGGCCGTGGTTCAGCTCAACTCTTCCAAGGTGGGAGACTTCGGCGCGATGTTAGGTTACGCGAAGGCTGCGAAGGACCAGGGTGCCGAGATTGTAGTCTATCCGGAAGAGGCGGTTTTTGGCTGGCTCAACCCAAAGGTTTTTTATGAAGCGCAGCCAATTCCCGGTCAGGCGCAGGCCGCCTTCGCGGCCATTGCGAAGCAAGCAGGTGTTTGGGTTGCGACTGGCCTCGCAGAGAGAGGCCCACAGATCGCCTCCAATCCGACCATCTACGAAGTCTTTGATTCCGGCATACTAATAGATTCGGAGGGCCGGTTAGTCCTGCATTACCGCCAGCACAATGTTATCAAAAATGCCTTCAGTGAGTGTCCGATCAAGTATGGATCACAAGGATGCAGCTACACACCGGGTCCGCTCAGCGATGTTGAAGTCGTAGAGACCCCGTTTGGTCGCATAAGCATGCTAGTATGTGCCGATGCATATACCTTCGACACGTCGACGTTAGATGCCCTGAAATCGCTGAGGCCAAAACTCGTCATTATTCCTTGGGGCGTTACGGCGGGATCGGCGGCAGAGTGCGGCAAGACTGGGTTCAATGCGACTGGCTTCGCAGCGCAGGCGGCGGCATATCTCGGATCGGCCTACGTTGTCGGTGCAAATTCAGTGGGATCACGTCCCTACGGCCGGTTTCTTCCTTCCTGGTACTGCGGGACCAGTGGCTATGCGACCCCCCGGGGAAAGGTGGGGGGCGTTGCCGACGACGAGCAAGAAATGGCAATTTTTGATATCCCGCTTCAATAGAGCGAGATCAGCAGACCCGATTTCCCTGACGTGGGCGAATTCGAGCGTAGAGGGATGAGGTTGTTCCTGATCATCGCCGTTCGGCGATCTTGTCCAGAAGCGAACTCACCAGGCGACGCCGGCAGGTGGCTCCAGGGAAATCTTTCCCTTCGTCGACCGTAGTCAAGGGCGATTTTTCAACGGCACCGGCGCCTGGCATGGACCGGAGTGGCCCAGCGTCACAAAATGTGGGGGGTGCGTAGCAATATCTCAACATCTTCCTTGCTATAGGCGGGCCAGCGAAACGGGAGGGTGCCGAAAAACCGGCGGAGCATTCCTAAGGACCTGGAAGTCCCCACACCTTCACCCGAGGGACGAGCCACTCCGTAGTAATCTTGCATGACTTCGGACACCCAAGAAGGTTCGATTGTCTTTTGTCGGGGGCCAAAAGCGTCCATCCATGGTTTGATGTCCAAAACGGGCGAGCCGTCGATGGCGTCGAGCCCTCGCACCGTAAGCGAGGTGCCATTCCGCGCCAATATCTCACAACGTGAGACGCCCAACCAGTTGGGGCGATCCTTCACCCTCTGGGAGAGCACGCCAATTGGAGGCAGGTGGGCGAGGCCGCGTGGCGACCGCAGGTTGAGGCTCAGCGGCTTGCCAGCCACCCTGTGGAAGGAAAAGACCACCTCTGCATGCGAGAAGCCTTCTAGCCCTTCGAGGCTGTGGCTGGGGACGACTGAGGTATTAAGTTCCAATTCCGATACTACATCGCCCCAAAAATCATCCGAAAGGTCTGCGCGGTCATTACGCACAAAGGCAACGGGTGTAAGTGTAATGGGCACTGCGCCCTTTTCGTTCCCGGGCCAAATATTGCCCCGTGCGAGAAGTTGGCCCGCCTCGACCCGGTCGAGTACGATGAAATTGCTGTCGGAGGGACATTCCAGACCGCGCGCCAGTTCGTTGGAAACGAGTTGGATCAGCGCCTTGGCCTGCGCTTCGCTATAGGAAGATTTGCAGCGAATTCGCACCAGCGGACCGGCAAGGTCGTTCGCTGGCACGTCTTGCCACCCGGGGCGCCAATAGTTGCCTTGAGCGACGGGGTGCCACATGGCCCAGCAATGATCTTTCGGAATCTCGAGGAGTTCGGTGACGGCGGCGCAGAGGGACGCGAGAAGGCCATTGGGTGGGGTCTGTCTCGGGTGGTGGATGTCGATAATGGGCATAGCGGCCTCATGGTTTGAAGGCGACATAGAGTGCCGTGCGGATGGGCATCCGGAAGCCAGACGTGTCATGCCAAATCCCGAGCGCGGCAAGTTCCCGAGCGGTAGCTTTTGCGAGCATACTTTCGATCTCACGGCGGGCGCCGTCATCGGTTTCGGCAATCTGACACCAGCGTTCAATTGTGACGCCCGTTTCGCTTTCACTGAGCCCGCCCTGCACCTCTTCGATTGAAAGGCCTGCTGCCCGTAGAAAGCGGCACCATTCGATCTGGGTATAGCTTCGACCATGCGTGGGATCGTGCAGTACTTCGAGGCTGTGGTTGAGTGCGTCCGCGGTTGGATAGAACGCGCCTTCGAGATCAACGATCGCGCAATGACCGCCTGGGGCCAACACGCGGGCGATTTCGGCAACTGCCTTCGCGGGATCGGAGAAATGATGCGGAGCGAGACGCGACAGGACAAGGTCAAAGCTACTGTCCTCGAAGGGCAGGTCCTCTGCACTTCCGTCTACCGTTGCGATCTCCAGGCCCAAGCTCCCGGCGCGATCGGCAACGGCCACTAGCATAGAAGGCGATGGATCGCAGAAAGTCACGTGCGAGGCATGCGGCGAAAGAGTAAAACCGAAATGGCCGGCGCCGCATGCAAGATCGAGCAGTCTGAGATCCGAGCGATCCGCGAACCGCTCCTTGACATAGGCCATGGAGGCGCTAGCGCGATGCACTTCGCTAGTGACGTAGTTCGATGCAATTCCGTCAAAGCGTTTGGCCGCAGCTTGCGGATTCATAAACGTATCTCCTCAGTGTTGCGTGCTTCTGAATCGGGAGGGGTCGCGAGCCCGAGTCGGTGGAGCACGATTGGCAACAATAGTGCGACCGCCTCGCGGTGGTTCGGGCCGATGCTGCCCGCCATTTCGAGGCCGTGGCCGGCGCCAGCCAAAATGTGAAGCGCACTGAGCGTACTTGGCCCGGTGACCAGATTATTTCGCGAACGCGGCCCATATTCGCGAGGGCCCTCGATATCGCGGAGTGTCTCGCCATCTTGCCCAAGATAGCCTACGTGATCTCGACCTCCGTAAATTAGATCCACGCTGCGGATGCGGCCTACCGGGGCGACGGGATTCTCAATGACACCGCTGATCAGAAAGAGAGCGTCGATTTGACTCGCCGTGTGGCGCTGGGCAGCGAGCGCCAGTGCGCTCTGTGTGCCGAGCGAGATTGCCAAGACGGCGACAGGACGAGTGTGTTCCTCTAGTAGAGCCTTGCTCGCCAGATCTGTCCGAAGTGCGATCAGAGCCTCATCGGTGTTGGTCAGGCCATCTTCACGTAGGGGGAGCCGGGGATTAATACAGACGACTCCGTGCACCGCCAGCGCCTCTGTTAGCGCGCGCATTAGCCACGCGTCAGGAGTAGTCCCGTTCATATCGCGTGTTTTGCCCGATGACAGCAGGACAACCATTGCGCGGGCTTCACAATCCAGTGCGCTTTTCAGCACTGGCCAGTCTGCCAGCCAGCCAAGTCCTTGCTGATGTGAACTGACAGATTTCCCCATCAGGCCATGCCTCAACGCTTGCATGCCACAGCGTCGGCATCGCCAATCGTCTTGTGCAGGTAGTGACTGATGATTTCCTCATGAACTGTCTCACCATCAAGCGTTGGGCGGACGGAGCGGCCATCAGCAGACATTTCCAGAAACCCGGTTTGGAGGAGGTGCCCGAGCACAGTTGAATAGGGCTCCACGTGCAGTAGATCGACTGCATATTGGGACTTGAAGCGCGCCAGCTCAATCGGTTGATTCGCCTTGAAGGCAAAGCCCAGGACGGTAGCAACCGTCTGACGCGCATCAAGGTGCCGTCCGAAAGACAGAGGAGGTTCCGTAGCCCCGTCGCGCATATGCTGAAGATAGGCCGCAATATCCTGAATGTTATGTGTCTGGACTACCTCGTGGCGGCTTCCCGAAAGCCAGCCATAAGCTCCGGGCCCGAAGGCAATCATGGTGTCGAAATGCTGCCATTTGTTGCGTGAGACCTGTGGGATATTGCCATCGGGATAGGTCCCCAACTTGCTCCACCAGCCGCAGGGGCTTGGGTGATAGTTATTAGCAAGGAGAACGTCAGTGATCGCGTCGCGCATCGCGTAAGTCTGGGCCAGAGTGGGGAAGAGGCCCTCGCTGGCCATGTGAGTGATAACCTGCGCGTTATTCCAAGCCGATTTGTTACCGATGCCCATTTCATGACGGAGCGCATTGCGAAAACGATAGATCGTGATGGTTGGCACACCGCGCGCGACGAGTTCCTCGATATCGGTGACCACGGTTTCGACGTCCTGGTGCGGCAGGCCGAACATCATATCGACGTTGAACGGCTTCCCGGTGGCGGCGAGCTTATCGATGGCGCGAAGTGAATCTGCAGCATCGTGCTTGCGGCCAGTGAAACTTGTTACTCGGTCGTTGAGTGACTGGACGCCGAGGCTGAATCGGTTGAACCCAATACGCGCTGCATCTGCAGCCTCAGCCTCGAGAAAGTTGTCCGGATTCCCCTCGAGCGTGATTTCCGCGTTTGGGGCAAGCGCGTAATGTTCGCGAACATGAGTCAGGACACGCTCAAGATGCCATACTCGCAGGAGAGACGCAGTACCTCCACCTAGATATAGCGACTGGATATCGGCCCGGCCAAGCCAATCACATCGGTCAAGATAGAGAGTGGATTCTGCGATTAGAAGGTTGGTCCAGAGATTGAGTGCCGCACCGCCGTCGTCGCGTGGGGCCAGTCTCTTCACATAATTGCAGAACTTGCATACGTAGTCGCAGAGGGGCACGTGGAAGTAGAGGTGCGCGGGCTTGTCCGCGCCATCATGGGTCCTTATCTCGCGAAGCGTCCGTTCCGCCGAGAGTTTGTTCCCCGTTTGAGAAGTAACGTTGATGTTGTATTCTTCTTGACCCTGCCGGAGTTCCGGGTGTGCGTCTAGAATTTCAAGTGCGCCGTGTCGTGGCCTACTCAGTGCGCGGGCACGGCGGGGTGCCTTGTGCTCATCCCATCGTAAATCGCGGTCCAACGACTGAATGTCGATGGATATGGCCTCGTTCATCATGTCGCTCTCCTGAACTCTGGTTGATGAGCAGGCTCCCCCCGAACACCATGGCTCGGGGGGAGGAAAGGCGCTAACGTGCGGCGGTCGCGGCCCCTACGACTGAGAGGACGATTCCCTCCTTACCTGGACTGAGCGTGAGTGTGTGAAGGTTGCCCGCCTTCAGGGCGCTGGCCGCACCCACCATAGCGAGCGTGATACCATCCTCGGCCATGTCGAGGTTGATCCGGGAGATGCGATTGCCTTTTGATGCACTCACTCTTACGCCTTCGGCCGGAAGCGTTTTGAAGACTTGTTTTTCAGTCATGGTCTCGTTCTCCATTCTGAGTGTCGGGATGCACGAACCGATTCCGCTTAGGCATTCTCGGCATGTGCGACTTGGCCCTGGGAGGGGTCGACCGGACGTCGCGCCGCTTTCAGCGAGAGCTTGTAGCCACTACGGCGGCGCTCCTCCCAGTAGGCATTCGAGCGGAGCATGAACTCGCGCAGGTATTCGGTCGCGCCGCAGCCGGTCTCGGAACCTGAAACGTTCAGCGCGAGGGGCGGGCAGCGGAACTGGCACCAGATGCCGTTTGCCTTGACCGCGCATGTTGAGCAGGATTCGTAGTCGTCAAAGGTGATTTTTCGGAAGTTATCGAAGTCCTCTTCCCAGATCTGGTGGAATGGCTTTTCGGTGATGCTCGACCCCTGGTGGATACCGTTGCTCATGCAGTTGGAGCATGGATAGACCTTGCCTTGGCTGTTAACGTAAACCACTGAACGTCCGCACTTCTCTTGGTTGGTCGCGCGTTCTAGGCGCTGACAGAACTTGATGGTTTCAACCCCACGAATCTCGGCCGTCGATTGCAAACCACCAGGTTCCCCAGATATGTCGCGCGCTTTGTGAACTTGCCCGGGCGTGATCGTGGCCGGTGACAGCTGATACTTGTCCATACAACGTCGATAAATGTCGAAAACTTGGTCGATAGCTTCCCTCTCAAGAAGGATATGAGGATTGAGAAGGGCGCGTCCGATCGGGTGCGTTTCGAGCCATTGGGGGCGCGGAAATTCATTTTCGGCGCACCAGTCGAAGATCTCTTCGACATCTTCCAGGTTTCGTCGATGGACAGAAATTGCAGTGCGCAACACATGGCCACACTCGGTCATCCAGCCATAGATGTCGCGCAGCTTTGGGAAGTCCATCTTGCCTCTGATCGTGCGCTCCGGGTGCGCAGTGTCGAAACTGATGAAGAAGGATTGTCCCGACGGAATCGCTTGCAGCTTTTCGCGGGTGATGAGGGTTCCATTCGTGAAAATCTGCGTCGAGAAGGACTTGGTCCGGGCGTGTTGGATGATGCGCACGGCATCCTTGTGGGCGAAGACCTCGCCTCCCGTGAGAAATACTTGGAGTACTCCCATTTCGTCGAAGGTATCAAGGATGCCGAGAATTGCGTCGGTGCCGATCTCGGCTTGGCGCTTCGGGCCGGACCATGCGTAACAGTGTTCGCATGTCAGATTGCAAAGGTTGGTGATCTCAACAAAGGCGATAGCTGGAGCGGACAGATGGAATTGTTCGATATCGACCCAAGGCTCGCGCAATAGGTAAGCGTTAAAGTCCACGCTTTCCGCGTCGGTCACTCCAGCGTTGATGTCGTGGATGATGTCAGCCAGCTGCGGGTGAAAGAAATCCACGCGACCATCAGGCAAGAGCGCGACAACGCTCGCGAGATTTTCTTGGAACGGTATCCTATTTCCCATCGAGTCCTCCTTTCGGACGCGGCGCATAGTAATCGCCTCTACGACGCAGGCTGGCTCAGCTCTTCGACATTAAATGCCGTGTCTTGGAGCTCTATGGCCACGGCCACGGCCTGAGCTGAGCAGGCGATGGGGCAATCACTAAGCGCTGTCAGGGATTTCGAGCGAAATTGCTTCGGCTTCAAAGGCAGGGATGATGTGTACATGGACGGCCTTCAAACGCACACAGCTTGCGAGGAACGGCGGAAAACTCAGTGCTTTCAAAGGCAGACGAATAATCGGATGTGATGCCGACGTCCTGAGAGTTCGCTGATTGTTTGCGAATGGGACACTTAGGGGAGGGCCGATACCCCCTGCACACTGAGGAGTCCGTTGCTTTTTCGTGTGCGTTGGGTGATGATGAGGAGACTATTAGAAGTAGTCTAAACGAGCACAGAATACTTCTTCCAGAATAATGACCTATCAACGACGTCAATGCCGACACGAGTTCATTCCTAGCGATGGATTTGAGCGTAATGGTTTCGCTGATCGCACTCGGTGGTCTTGTAGTTGGCGATGTCGACTTAGGTCACAGAATTTCTCTCAGCCCCAAGGAGGGAGAGCTTTTTGCCTTCATTCTGACCCGCAACGGGCATCGAGTTAAGAAGGCACGGATTTTTTCTGATTTCTGGCCCGACAGAACGGACGGTGATGCTCGACAGGTCCTCAATACTTGCATTTGCGAAATTCGAAAGAAGCTGAGCCGCTTCGAGGAGAAGGTGAAGATCGGAAGTCTGGACGTCACTCGCGACGAGGTGACCTTTGTCGGCGAGGCGTGGGTAGATTCTGTGACGTTTTCCGCTGCCGTCACGTCCTTTTTGTCGAAGGCCAACGCGTCAGTCTTCGATGAATTGGGCGATCTCGAGCTTAGTAGAGCATACGACGTGCTCTCATCATATAAAGGCTCCTTCTTGGAGGGGTACGACACGGGATGGATCAGCCCGGAGCGGACAAGACTTGAAGAGTTGTACTTGCAAGGCAACCGGATGTGCACGCGCCTTTTCGCGAAACTTGCGAGAATAGAGCCGGCGATCGAGAGCGCGCGAAAGATATTGGAGGTTGACCAATTCCACGAAGGTGCGCATTGCGACCTAATCCGCCTTCTCGCGCTTAATGGGCAGCGCGCTGCGGCACTTCGGCAATACAACTACTATTCCGATATCCTCCACGATGAACTTGGTATCGAACCCCTGAAAGAGGCAGCGATCCTAAGGGAAAAGATTGTGACTGGTCGCCTATTCGCCGATTTCGACACAGAATTGCGCAAGGTGGGAGAAGCCTTGTGTCCGTCAAATGCCGTGGCGGAAGCTTGAGTGGAGCTCCGAATTAGGACACGCAAGGTCATAAAGGTTGGCGTCTTGACGGAACGGCGGTCGGCGATTCGAACGTGTGGCCTTGGCCCTCGGAGGACGGCGCTCTAATCCAGCCGAACGACGGGTGCATCTTGCTTACGCAATGCCTACGCGGAATTTCCGCGACTGTATAAACCCTCGCGTAAGTCATTGATCTTCTAAGTTCTTTTTTCGCTCCATTTCGTCACCCTTCGACTTGACACGAGCCTTCGGAGGGCATCAGCTAGCCTCTGTTCCAAATTGAAAAATTTTGGACTAAGCCGCGTGCCTCCGATAGCAGAAGAACGCCTCTTCGATAGTGGGTGTTGCGATGTAGCGGTCTCCCGACTCGACCCCCCGAATAAGCGGTTCGATCATGCTTGCATCACTGTATGTCCAGGGCCGTCAACTTCCTTCATGAGCGCGCGAAATTCAGCTGGAGGCGCAAGGCAGAAAGTTCGAAAAGCTTCCAGGAACCCCAGCGCGCGCCCTGCCGGAACCTGACCGAAAATGGTGGCGAGCCGGCAGCAATCGATGGCGACGCCGGAGACAATCTGGCCGCCCCATGGGTGAGCGAGGCGACACTGTGCACCAGCGCGAACAATGACGGCGGTGAACCGCGGCCGCTCAGGCGCCGCAACCGCCAGGCAGGCGAGCAGCAACGGCCCGGAGCACACCAGTTGCTCGGCGGCGATGGTGCGGGTCGCATCCCGCACCGCCATCATGACGGCGCCCGCCGAAGCGAGCATGGCGGGTAGTCGGACAGCATGCACAGCATTCAATCCCGGAAGGGGGCAGTCGACATTCGACAACAGACATATGGGGCGGCGCGAGCTCTGACGCTGTACAATTGACGAAAGCGGCTCTCAATCCGAGGCGACGCCGTTCTTGATCCGTGTGAGGCGGCTTTCGCCTTCCTCCGGGCCGAAGCAGCTCTCGAAATCATTGCATTCCCGGCAACTGGGCGCGCTGCACAGCGAAAAACCTTCGGCCTCGCAGACCTTGCGGTAAAAGTATTTCTTCCATTTCATGTTTTGGGTGTTGCCGGCCGCCAGCGTCGGAAAATGAGAGGCGAGCAGGCGGCCGAGGTCGGTTCGATTAAAAAGGCCAAGGTCCTGCCAGAGGTGGTCATTGCGCATGGCACGCCGGGCGATGATCCTGGCGAAGCGGGCGCTCGCCTTGTCGCCCGGCCGGGCATGCGCCAGCAGCAGTCCGCGCAGAAGTTGTTCCTCCAGATCCGGCTCGGGCTCGCTCACCTCTTTCAAGGCAAACGCGTTGATAGGAATAGCAGGGAAACAGCGGGCCAGGACATCGCGCAGCTCGGCGCGCGAAAGTCCGGTTGCCTCCGTCGCCGTTGCCTCGCCGGCCTCGATCTCCTCGAGCGCACGTGAAAGCACACAGGCAAGCACATGCTGGTCGAACCTCCTCTCCAGCTCGATGTGCGGCCATTGGCCGGTGCTGAGCCGGGCATAGTGTTGGGCAAATCTGGTGCCGTTCACCTGGTTTGTCCTATCAAGTCATGCAGCGACCCGGCCGGCCGCAACTGGGTGGGGGAGTTCTTCGGGTAGAGGCAGTCGCGGATCGCCTCTCGGTCGAGTAGTTCGGCAATTTTCGTCTGGTCCACTCGGCTCTGTCGCAGATTCTGTCATTGGAAGGAGGCGTTTCGCGAACCCCGGCCCTTGGACGTGGACCGTGCGGGACAGAGGTCGCGTGCTGAGTGCGGCCACATGGTTCAAGCCGCGAGACTCACGGTTGAATGACGTCTGATTCAGAGCGTCAGCGAGTGAGTTCCAGCGCACGTTCAGGACAGGATCGCGCGCCTCGCGATGCAGGCAGTTCCTCCCCTTCCGCAACTTCAATGTCACTAGGCAGGATGTAGCCCTCCTCATCAAGCTTGAAGATGTCCGGCGCTTGCGCCGCGCATCGCGCGTGACCCTGGCATTTGGCCTTTTGGACGATGATGCGCATGGCGCTGCCTCCATTGTCGGTGCCCCGGCTCGGGGCGGGCCTAAGACCAGTCCAGGATCAAATTCTCGATCCCGAACACATGGCCGCCAGAGGTTATCGGTGCCGTACCCTGCTTGATCCTGAAAGCTGGGATGCGCGCCAGCCACTCCTCCAGGCCAATGACAATCTCCCGCCGGGCAAGGTGTGAGCCAAGGCAACGGTGGGGACCATAGCCAAAGGCGGCGTGGCGGTTGTCCTCCCGCTCCAAATCGATCGTGTTGGGACATGCGAATTCCGCAGGGTCACGATTGGCAATCATCGTGGCGCAGGAAACATAGTCCCCCTTCCGGATCGGCGCGCCTTCGAAGTCGATATCTTTCGTGGCCACGCGGATCAACTGAATGGGCGGATAGGCCCGCAGCAATTCTTCGGTTGCGAGCGGGATGCGGTCCGGTTCGCTCCGCAGCAATTGCTGATCTTTGAGGTTGCGTGCGAGGTACGCCAAGTCAAAGCCTATAGCTGCTGCGACCGTGTCGAGCCCAGCGACGAAGACAAGCACGCCGATGCCGCGGACTTGGGTGTCCGTCAGCCGGCGGCCCTCGACCTGTGCCTGCACGATAAAGGTCATGAAATCGTCAACCGCCTCCTGGCGGCGCATGGCTGCAAGTTCGTCGATGAATGCCACGATTGTCCGGGCAGCCACAGGTCGTTCCTTATCGTCGCCGTGGAGCAGATCTTTTCCCCAGCCGACGAATGTATCGAGTCGGTCATCAGGCAACCCCAGAAAGCGAAGAAAGGTGCTCACCGCGAAAGGAAAGGCAAAATCCTTCATCACGTCGCAGCTTGTGCCCGACGCGGCGATCCTTTCGATCAGCTCGACCGCCCGTTCGCGGACAGCCGGTTCCAAAGCCAACACCCGCTTTGGCGAAAGCAGCGGATTGAGCAGTGAGCGAAAGACGCCATGGGCCGGTGGATCGAGCTCAAGCGGGATCGTCGGCCAGTTTTCACCCAGTATGGAGGAGAAGATGCTGCGATGGCTGGAAAAAGTCTCTGCGTCCTGCAGCACCTTCCGCTGGTCCGCGGCACGGGTGATGACCCAGGTACCCCGGCCATCTTGCGTGTTGTAGCGGGAGTAAAAGATCGGAGGCCCGTCATGTACGCGAGCGACAGCTGCGTGTGGATCCCCGTTGAGTGTTGGTGGCATCCCTGGCGATGTAAACAGGCTGAAATCCCTCACCATTTCGGGCGGGACATGATCTGGAACGGGGTTGGTCGCCATCTTGCTTTCTCTACATTGGCGTTCATGGCTCGATTGAGATTGCACCGCTGTTGATAAAATCGATTTCCGTATGGGTGCGTCTCGGGTCGGGCGCGTTCGAGATCTGTCGCCCGATCAGCCCACTGCCAGCGCGATGAGATCGGTTGCGAAGTCAATCAGAAGGGCATCTCCGCCGCGCTGCCGTCAGAAGCAAAGCCGCCGCTTATCCCGTTAGGGTTGAGAGGCGATCAATCACCTCTGAGATCGTGACGCACTGCTGACACCCCGCTGGCCAAATTGTCAAAGCAAGTCGCGTGCCGGATAGGCGTGCCCCTGGCCTGTACCAAGCGACGCCAGCCTGAACTGGGCCGCCGCCGCTAAGTTGATGATCACCTGTCCATCATTCTTAGGACAACGTCCGACAACCGACATCCGTGGTCGGTTTTGTCGAGTCCGCGACATCGGGCTGTTCGGCCTGGCTGCTGCTGCACAGCCTTCCGGTCGACGAGCGAGGAGATCGCCTCGCACGGCCCGGATTGAGCAACGATGCGATCCAGCGCAAGGATCGGGTGCGATCCGACAAGACCCGACGGCGTTTGATCGGGAATATCAACAAGATCGAGCCGCGCTTCGGTTCGGCGATGATGGCGTATGCGTTTTATCGCTCGCAGGCGCTGCAAGGATTTTCGGTCAGACGGCGATGCACTCGTGCGCAGCAGTCCGGCCGCGACGAGCTTGACTGTATCGATGCGGTCTGTTCCGGCGTGCACACCCAACCGTCCGTATGCGCTTATGGAGGCAAGCCTTTCCGCACATGGAGCTAAATTCCTCGCGAGCCGCTGTCGGAACGTGCTGCCGAGTCCTATGGCGGCCGGTTCAATCCGAGGGCCTGTCGGCACTCTCCACATCCGGACCGGGAACACATGGCAGACTCTCGGCCAGAAACCGCCAGTCGCTGCCCTCGCGTTCGCCTTCCTTGCGCCTGCCGAAGAACTGGATGATCATCTTGCCGTCCGCGCCATAGGCTTCAATGGACGTGACGTGACCGTCCCTCGTCGGCTTGCGCACGGCCCAGACCTCGCGGATGCGATGGGTCCTCAGATGCAGATGGAAGGTCTCGTCGAGCACATTGATCCGCGGCCCGATCTGCTTGACCGACTTGATCGGGCCGGAATGGATCTGGATGCAACCACGATTGCCGACAAAGCACATGATCGGCATCTCGTCTTCGGCCGCCTGTTGGAACAGGGCGCCAACGGCATCATTGTCGAGCAGCCAGGCGTTATCCTCGTCGGCCGTACGCATAGCCTGGCAGCGGCTGAGCTTCAGTGTCTTCAACATATGGTAGAACTGATGCACGTCGCTTAGCCGGCCCCAGTGCTCGCGTAGGTCGTCGACCGTGGCGGCGTGGTCTGGACTCACCGTGTTATCGCGCGCCCCGCTCGCCTCGAGCAATATGATCGGCTCCTGATCGGAGGATACAAGCTCTGCCGTCAGATCCTGATAGGCCTGCAGGTTCGAGGCGGGCCTGAGATGAGCTTTGTGCATCGCCTCGCCGGTGGCATCAAAGAATTGCAGGCTGCGGCGGATCTCGGCTCCCTCGCGCTTCTCGACGGCGAAGCCATACGCCCACGCTTTCGGGAAGATGCGCAGGTTGATCCCGTCGCCGAGCAATATGGCATGCTGGTTGCCGGTGACCACTTTGCCGTACACGCCGATCTTTTGGTGCACGGCACTATCGTTGCTGGTGACTGCCATCACCTCGCCGACCGCTTCGAGGCCGGTCAGCAGATCATCAACGCGCGGCTCGATGCGCACCGCGCCATGACCACAATGCGCCGCGACCAACTCGACTTCCGAAATGCCCAATCGAGCGGCGAGATCATGCTCCCGGATCTTCGGATTGTCTTTGCACGCCCGCCGGATTTCGTCCGGCGACGGTTTCTCGCGTTGGTCCATGCTTACCTCTGTTTCTACCGACGTGTGAGGATCATCTGCCCTGCCCGGGAATCTTCAGCCGATGAGGCGCGCCGAAATGCTCGATCCTGATCTGCTGCTGGCCCATGAACAAGGTGTCTGGACAGCGTGCGCACGGCGTCGCACCCGTGCGAAAACCGGCGGCAGGCACATGCCAATGGCATCCATCGAGCCGGTCGGCCGCTACTGGGCGGTGGGTGAGCGAGTGTGGGTGTTGTCGCAATCGGCCAAGCGGGCATTCGGATGCCACGGGCGGCGCTGCTTTGCCAAACAACGCGTGTCTGACCCGGTCCTGACATGTTGCTCCCCTGCTTCGCCCCATCCATCGCGCGGGCACCCACGGCATGGTTGTGGATCGGCATGCTCTTGCCGTCTCGCCAAACGGAGCTTCAAAAACCGTGCCAACTGCGCCGAAGCAAGCTCAGAAGAAGTTCTGTACTTGGTGATGTGAGTTCAACCGGGAACTCAGGCCCAACATCCCTGGTGGCGGGACCGGACAAACCGACAGTACGTGTCGGTTTGCCGACACCTTCGCTGCAATGCACTCACAAGAAGCACGGCAGTGTCAGAGATGCCGCGCTGTGTTGAAACGTTTTTTCGCTTTGGCACGGTGCATGCGACGTGATGCGCAAGCAGGTCCCGGACTGAGGAGAATGGAGCCATGATTACGCTCACCGACAACGCTGTTGCTGCCTTCAAGACTGCTCTTTCCCGCGCCAGCGAGCCGGCGGAAGGTTTTCGCATCATGGTCGAGGCCGGCGGCTGCGCCGGCTTCAAATACTTAATGGGCCTGGAGAGCGTGTCGCGCGAGGGCGACGCGATCACTGGCACAAATGGGATCAAGCTGTTCGTGGACGCGGGTTCCCAACCACATGTCGCCGGCATGACCGTTGACTTCCTCACGGGGCTCGAATCTTCCGGTTTTGTATTCGACAACCCCAATGCGCGCGAAAAGTGCGGCTGCGGCAAGTCCTTCAGTTAAACGCCCGAAGCGCCTGTGCAGCCGACAGACTGATTTTGCGGCAGAGGAGACTTATATGGCCGGCACAACAGATGTCCCCGTCCTAAAGAACAAGGTAAGGTCAAAGCCGATCTCGGGACAGCCATTCGCTTCCAGTAGGATGCAAAGAACGTCGCCTCCCGAAACAGCTCGGGTCCTGGTGTCACCCGAGCTGCTTGCGGACAATCGCGCCGCTGCGCCAAATTCGGCTCATCGATAACGTTATCGCGTTCGGGCGTCCTTACCTGCGGGCTGACGGCGGCCACTGCGAACATGTCCATCTCGACGGAGATCCGGTCTGCGTCAAACACTCCGGGCGTCTGCGCGGGCTGCCAGTTCAGGCCCATTATCATCAACGGCATGCGCCAGAGGCTCAACGAGTCGGTCCGCGCCGCGTCATTCTGGTCAACTGAGGATCGCACCTATGAAGCCTGTCTACCTCGACAACAACGCAACCACACGGGTCGATCCTGCGGTCCTGCAAGCGATGTTGCCGTTCTTTAGGGATCAATTCGCCAACCCTTCGTCGGCGCACGCTCTTGGCGCCTCAGTCAGTGCGGCGGTGAGAAAGGCGCGGAGGCAGTTGCAAGCGCTGATCGGCGCGGAGTTCGACGATGAGATCACCTTCACCTCGGGTGGGACAGAAAGCGACAATGCAGCGCTTCTTTCAGCGCTCGAGGCGGCGCCCAACCGAACCGAGATCGTTACGTCCGCGGTCGAGCATCCCGCCGTGCTGACGCTTTGCGCGCATCTTGAGAAGACCCGCCGCGTCAAGGTGCACAGGATCCCGGTGGATTGCCGTGGCCGGCTCGACCTCGACGCCTATATGGCCGCCCTCACCCCACAGGTGGCAATCGTTTCCATAATGTGGGCGAACAACGAGACTGGTGTGATCTTCCCCGTGGCCAGGCTTGCCGAGTTGGCCAAGGAAGTGGGCGCCCTATTCCATACCGATGCTGTGCAGGCGGTCGGCAAGCTTCCGATGGACCTGAAGTCGACCTCAATCGACATGCTGTCGCTCTCCGGCCACAAGCTGCACGGGCCAAAAGGGATCGGTGCGCTTTTCGTAAAACGTGGCGTGAACTTCCATTCGCTGATCAAGGGGGGCCACCAAGAACACAACCGGCGTGCCGGCACCGAGAATACGCCGGGCATAGCCGGGCTCGGGACGGCGGCCGAACTCGCCTTGAAATTCATGGACGACGAGACCACACGGGTAAAGTCGCTCCGCGATCGTCTGGAGGGCGGGATCCTCCAGCGCATCCCAGGCACCTGTGTCACTGGTGATCCCCTGCAACGGTTGCCCAACACCGCAAACATCTCCTTCGAACATGTCGACAGTGATGGAATTCCACTTCTCCTCAGCCGCATTGGCATCGCGTGTTCCTCTGGCTCGGCCTGCACCTCCGGCTCTCTGGAACCAAGCCATGTCCTAAGCGCGATGAAAACGCCGCACGCGGCAGTCCGCTTCTCCTTGGCGCGGGACAACAGCGAAGAGGATATCGACCGGGTGCTCGAGGTCATGCCGGCAATCGTGGGGAAGCTGCGCAGCTTTTTCGGTTCTGGGCCGGGTAATCCGGTCTATGCGTGAGCGGCAGAAGAACAGGCTACCGGTCATGACCCGTCATGTCTCTCTCAACGATACGACCTTGCGCGATGGCGAGCAGGCACCGGGCGTCGCCTTTACCACGACGGAAAAGCTGGAGATCGCCGAGTCTCTTGCGGCGGCCGGCGTGACAGAGATCGAGATCGGCACGCCGGTCATGGGGGTCGACGAGATCGAAACAATTCGCGCTGTGGTCGCGCGGCGTCTTCCGGTTCGGCTCATGGCCTGGTGCCGGATGACGTCGTTGGATCTCGATGCAGCGATCGAGAGCGGGGTCCAAGCGGTCAATTTGTCGCTGCCTGCGTCGGACATCCAACTTGCCGCCAAGCTCGGCCTCGACAAGGCGGGAGCGCTCCAGGTCATCGATCATATGGTCAGGCGCGCCGCCGCCGCCGGCTTCTTCGTCGCGGTGGGGTGCGAGGATGCCTCGCGGGCCAATCGGGATCATCTCGCCCGCGTCATCGAGACGGCCGCACGCGCCGGCGCAAGCCGCGTGAGGCTGGCCGACACAGTCGGTGTTCTCGACCCGTTTTCAACCTTCGAACTTGTCGCCCAGCTCGTGGTGCAGTCTCCAATCGACCTTGAATTTCATGCGCACAACGATCTCGGACTTGCTGGCGCCAACACGCTAGCCGCGATCCGCGCAGGCGCGCGCCATGCCTCCGTCACCGTCCTGGGGCTCGGCGAGCGTGCGGGCAATGCCGCGCTGGAAGAGGTGGCCGCCGCGATGGCGGTCTTCGGCGGCGCAGATACCGGCATCGAGCTGACCGCATTGCCCAGCCTCGCCGCCCAGGTGGCTTGGGCCGCCCGCCGGCAGACCGCGGCCACTAAGCCGGTCGTCGGCGCCGATGTTTTCACCCACGAATCCGGCATTCACGTCGCAGGGCTGCTGAAGGACTCGCGTACTTATCAGGGGCTTGATCCGGCTCTCGTGGGCCGCTGCCGGCGGATCGTCATCGGCAAGCATTCCGGCGCCACTGCGATTGCCCATGTGCTGAGCGAAAGCGGTCGCGATCTCGACCCGGATCTGGCAGCCGCGATGGTGGCCCGCGTCCGGCGCGAGGCGGCCGAGACCAAATCGACGGTCACTGCAACTCAACTGGTCGAGCTCTACGATAAAATGTGCAGCGAGGCGTCCGTCTTCGAGCTGTGCGGGTCCAGGTCAGCCGTGCGCGCGCGCGCAAAGGCCACAGTTTTGCGACCAGGGAGAATGCAATGAATTGTTCCGCTGACAGCCGCTCCATCGATGTCACAGACATCCTCGCACGACTGAAGCGCCTGTCGGCTGCGGAGGAGTTCTTCTCAGTCCTTGGCGTCTCCTATGACCCGAAGGTGCTGAATGTCTCGCGGCTCCATATAATGAAGCGCGTGGGCCAATACCTTGCCGAAGAAGATTTCTCCGGTCTGCCCGACCAGGTGATTGCCGCGAGGGTGCGCGCGACGCTCGAACGCGCTTACGAAGACTTTGCGATTTCCTCGCCGCTCACGCATCGGGTCTTCAAGGTGCTCAAAGACCACGATCCGAACAAACCTGCCGCGCCGGGTCACACCTTTGTCCCGTTCGACTCGGTGCTGAAGCGGTTCGGACGGGAATGACCGCCGACAAGGGTTGCGACGCGACAATGTCGAGCAGCCGACAAATCCGGTCATCACCACAGCCCCCTCAGAAGCAACCAGCCGAAGTTGTGGGAAAGGGGGCAGCGCAAGAGCCTTGGCACGAATTATGCGGGTCAAGGAGATAACCGCAATGCCCGCACCCGATAGGAGCCTAGAGAAACCGCCAATGCACATCGTAATCTGCATCAAGCAGGTGCCGGACTCGGCACAGATAAGGGTCCATCCGGTGACGAACACGATCATGCGCCAGGGTGTTCCGACCATCATCAACCCTTACGACCTGTTCGCCCTCGAAGAAGCGCTCAGACTGCGCGATGCCTATGGCGGCGAAGTCACTGTGCTCACCATGGGTCCGCCCATGGCAGAGGACGCGCTGCGCAAGGCGCTCGGCTACGGCGCCGACCGAGCGGTGCTCTTGACCGACCGCTATTTTGCCGGCTCCGACACGCTGGCGACCTCGTTCGCCCTTTCACAGGCAATCGCGAAGGTCGGCGAAACGTTCGGCACGCCAGACCTCGTCTTCACCGGCAAGCAGACGATCGATGGCGACACCGCCCAGGTCGGGCCCGGCATCGCCAAGCGCCTCGGACTCCTGCAACTGACCTATGTTGCGAAGATCCCCTCTATTGACCTTGCTGCAGGCGAGATCAAGGTCGAGCGCCGCTCCGAAGGCGGCACACAGATGCTGAAGAGCAGGCTGCCTTGCCTCATCACCATGCTGGAAGGCACAAACGAGATCCGCCGGGGCTCGATCCACGACGCCTTGTGCGCCGCGCGCAGCGAGGTCTTGAAATGGAGTGCGGCCGACGCCGGCATTGAGGATCTCACCAAATGCGGCCTGCGCGGCTCACCGACCGTCGTCAAGCGTGTTTTCGCCCCTCCTGCTCGAGCTGAAAAGGCGGCACTAATCGACACCGCCGAGAAGGCCTTGCGCGATGTCGCTGACGAACTCATCACCGCAATCTTCACCCGCCAGCCGGCGCTGGAACATGAGCTCGCCTTTAACGGCGGCGCGTGACGGCAAGGAGCAAAACGATGTCGACCGCGAACCGAGAAACCCCTCGCCCTGCCGCCGGCCGCGCCGGCATAAAGAAGGAACTGCCCGCCCATTTCAAGGACTACCGGCACGTCTGGGTCTTCATCGAGCTCGAACGCGGCCAGGTCCATCCCGTATCATTCGAGCTGCTCGGCGAAGGCCGCAAATTAGCAGACAAGCTTCAGGTCCAGCTTGCAGGCGTCGTGCTCGGACCGCCGGGAGAGGCCGTCGGGAACGCCGTTGCCGAAGCATTCGCTTATGGTGCTGACCTTGTCTACATCGCCGAGGCGCCCCTGCTCGCCGACTATCGGAACGAGCCTTTCACCAAGGCGATGACGGATCTGGTCGATACCCACAAACCCGAAATCCTTCTTCTCGGTGCCACCACACTCGGCAGGGATCTTGCCGGCTCCGTGGCGACGACCTTGCAGACAGGGCTCACGGCCGACTGCACCGAACTCGATGTGGATACCGACAGTTCGCTCGCCGCCACGCGTCCGACTTTCGGCGGTTCCTTGTTGTGCACGATCTATACGCTCAATTTCCGCCCTCAGATGGCGACAGTGCGGCCAAGAGTCATGCCCATGCCGCAGCGGACGGATAAACCGGTCGGGCGTGTCATCCGGCACAAGCTCTCGCTTGCCGAGGACGAGATCGCTACCAAAGTCCTTGGCTTCCTGCCGGACAATCAGTCGGCAAAGGCAAACCTTGCCTATGCCGACGTCGTGGTTGCGGGAGGTCTTGGTCTTGGCGCGGCGGAGAACCTGCAGCTTGTGAAGAACCTCGCGCGAGCAATCGGCGCCGAGCATGGCTGTTCGCGCCCGTTAGTCCAGAAGAGCTGGATGCCAGCTGATCGGCAGATCGGCCAAACTGGCAAGACCATCCGGCCGAAGCTTTACATAGCGGCCGGGATTTCCGGCGCCGTCCAGCATCGGGTTGGCGTCGAGGGGGCGGATCTCATCGTGGCCATCAACACCGACCCGAACGCGCCGATTTTCGATTTCGCTCACCTCGGAATCGTCACCGACGCGATCCGCTTCCTGCCCGCACTGACGGAAGCCTTCACCCGGCGGCTGTCGCCCCACAGTCGCGATAAGCTTGCGAGCTAAGGGACGGACATGATCGAGGAAAACTTCGACGCCATTGTTGTTGGGGCAGGCATGTCCGGAAACGCAGCTGCTTACACCATGGCCAGCCATGGCCTGAAGGTGCTGCAGTTGGAGCGCGGTGAATATCCGGGCTCCAAGAATGTCCAAGGTGCCATCATGTACGCGAACATGCTGGAGAAGATCATCCCGGATTTCAGGGACGATGCGCCTCTCGAGCGGCATTTGGTTGAACAGCGGCTTTGGGTGATGGACGACACATCCCATACCGGGATTCACTATCGGTCGGACGACTTCAATGAGGCCAAGCCCAACCGATACACAATCATCCGTGCCCAGTTCGACAAATGGTTTTCGCGTAAGGTGCGCGAGGCCGGCGCGACGGTTCTGTGCGAGACGACCGTGACGGAGCTCATCCGTGACGCCAAGGACAGGGTGGTCGGCGTCCGCACAGATCGGGCCGGCGGAGCCATCTACGCGAACGTGGTCGTTCTCGCAGAAGGTGTCTGCGGACTGCTTGGCACGCGAGCCGGCCTGCGCCAGATGCCGAAGCCACAAACCGTGGCGCTCGCCGTTAAGGAAATGCATTTCCTGCCCGAAGAGGTCATTGAGCAGCGGTTCGGCGTCAAGGGCGATGAAGGCTGCGTGATCGAGGCGGTGGGCACGACCTCCCGCAGCATGGCCGGGCTCGGCTTCCTCTACACCAACAAGGAGTCGATCTCACTGGGCATTGGCTGCCTCGTCTCCGATTTTGCCGCGATGGTCGAGAGCCCCTACGTTCTCCTTGATGCCTTAAAGAGCCATCCTTCGATCCGGCCGCTGATCGCCGGCTCGGAAGTGAAAGAATATTCCGCACACCTCATTCCCGAAGGCGGCTACAAGGCTATTCCGCAGCTGTTTGGCGATGGTTGGGTCGTGGTCGGCGATGCCGCGCAACTGAACAACGCCATTCATCGCGAGGGTTCGAACCTCGCCATGACCTCCGGCCGCATCGCGGCTGAGGCAATCATCGAGGTCAACAGCCGCAACGCTCCTATGACCAAACGAAATCTCGCTCTTTACAAAGCCATGCTGGACAAGTCCTTCGTGGTCAAGGACCTAAAGAAATACAAAGATATGCCGGCCTTGCTCCACACCAATTCCTGCAATTACTTCACAACTTATCCGCGGTTGATGTCGCAAGCCGCGCAGAACTTCATGCGTGTCGACGGCACGCCGAAGATCGAGAAGGAAAAGGCGACCACGGCGGCCTTCATCAAGGCGCGCTCGCGTTGGGGGCTGGTCAGCGACGCGGTCCGCCTTGCATTGGCGTGGCGCTGAAGGGAGACGAAATGACGATCGCAGTGACAAAGTCACGTGTCGAGGACAAGCTTTACCAGAACCGCTACTTGGTGGATTCCGGCCGCCCGCATATCAAAGTGCGACCGCACGAGAGGCCAAGCGCGAACTTGCTCGCGCTTACCCACGTCTGCCCGGCGAAATGTTATGAGTTGAACGACGAAGGTCAAGTGGAGATCACTGCTGACGGCTGCATGGAGTGCGGCACCTGCCGGATTTTGTGTGAGACCAGTGGCGAGATCGAGTGGAACTATCCACGCGGCGGTTTCGGAGTCCTCTTCAAATTCGGATGACCGACGCACGCACGTATTAAGAGGGTTGATCTTGATACAGTTTAGGTCTCGCCCAACGCCAAGTCTATTTTCTTTGCTTCGATCGTCGCTTTGACGAAGAGAAGCTCGTGAATACCATGCTTTCAGAATTCAGATAAAAAAGGAGGAGCACTCTGGACGACAACCCCTGAGGTGTTTCCATGACCCACGGACCGCAAGATCGGGTCGACGAGGTTGGACCTCGGGAGACCCGCCCTGAACCGCCCATCAAAAGCATGCCCCAATCAGATATCGCGCTCAGAGGACTCTACGAGATATCGAAGGTGCTGACCGCCCCCAGCGAGCTGGAGATTACGCTCGCCAATGTCGTGAACGTCCTGCCTCCATTTCTGCAGATGCGTCACGGAGCAATCGTCGTCCTGGACGCTGAAGGAGAGCTGGAGATTGCCGCGACTGCCGGCAATACCCACGTACGTCAATCAGGCACTCGCCGCGTCATACCACAGGCCGTAACAGATCAAATCGTCGCTACGGGGACGCCGCTCTTCATACCGGACGTGCGCAAGTCCCAACTATTTCAGGCTGACCTTCAAACGTCTTCGAGCATCGGAACCATCCCAATTGCCTTTATCGGTATCCCGCTAAAGGCTGATCATGATATCCTTGGGACATTGTCGATCGACCGCGCCGGAGACGGCGCCACCGACTTTCGCGACGACGAGGACATTTATTTCCTGACGATGGTCGCCAACCTTGTCGGCCGGACCATCCGCCTCCATCGCGCCCTGAGTACAGATCGTCAGCGGTGTGGCCATGAGCAATCGGGACCGGAGAAATCGCCCAACGAGGGGAGGACCTACGACCCTGCCCGGAATGCGGATGCCAAAATCGACGGGATCATCGGGGAAAGCCCCGCACTCAAGCAGGTGCTCGAAACCGTCTCGGTCGTAGCAGGGACCAATTCCACCGTGCTTCTGCGGGGTGAAAGCGGCACCGGCAAGGAATTCTTTGCGCAGGCCATCCATAAGCTCTCACGTCGGAGGAAGAAGTCTTTCGTCAAATTGAACTGCGCCGCACTGTCTGAAAGTGTTCTGGAGTCAGAACTGTTTGGGCATGAAAAGGGCGCTTTCACGGGTGCTATCTCCCAGCGCGCCGGTCGTTTTGAATTGGCAAATGAGGGAACGCTGCTACTTGATGAAATCGGCGAGATTTCGCCGGCCTTTCAAGCCAAGCTGTTGCGTGTCTTGCAGGAAGGCGAGTTGGAGCGAGTCGGCGGCACCAAAACGCTACAGGTCAACGTGCGCCTCATATGCGCCACCAACAAGGACCTCGAGACGGCCGTCATAAAAGGGGAGTTCAGGGCCGACCTTTATTACCGCATCAATGTCGTGCCAATTATCCTGCCTCCGCTCAGAGAGCGAACCGGCGATATTCCACGCCTTGCGAACGCCTTCCTCAACCGGTTCAACAAGGAGAACGATCGCGCACTAGCCTTCGCGGCGCCGGCGCTTGACCTGATCTCGCAATGTTACTTCCCTGGTAACGTCCGCGAGCTGGAGAACTGCGTCCAAAGGACGGCCACACTTGCGCGCTCAAGGACGATCACTCCATCCGATTTCGCCTGTAAGAAGGGCCAGTGCCTTTCCTGGCTCCTCTGGAAGCGAGCCGACCGCTCGAATGGCGGCAATGCCATCGACGATCTCGCACGGGTCAACGCAGCGCCGGTCGGATTGCGGCTGCCGGCCAGTTGCATCGGTGCCTCCGCAGGCAAGATATCTCCCTTTACGGCAGGCGATCCGAACGATCCCACTTGTCCCCCGCGTCGGGCGGAACGCGACCGGGTGATCGACGCGATGGACAAGGCCGGTTGGGTTCAGGCCAGGGCGGCTCGTATCCTCGGCCTCACGCCGCGGCAAGTCGGCTACGCCCTGCGCCGGCATGGTATCGTGGTGAAGAAATTCTAGACGTCGTGATGACGTCAACCGTAAGCAGCCCGGAGTGGTCTCGTTCACACTTTGCGCGCCCAAGGCTGGTAGCCTCGCGACCCTATTTGCGTGTCCACTGTCGTAAGCCCGACAAAGGTGTGTCGGAGCAATCCGAAGGAATCTGACACGACAAGCCTATTCGTGAACCGAAACAGCTCTTTGAGCTGGCATAGCTCTTGCGCTTTGAACTGCGACATCACGCAGCAACGGAGCCGTTCATGTCTGCACCGGCAATTTCGCTTGAGAGCCTCAGCACGACATTCGGTGACCAGTTGCTTGGCACCATGAAACCCGGTGGCTGCGCGTCATCCTGCGGCTCGTCGACAAAGCCCGACGACACGGATCCGGCTGTCTGGGAGAAGATCAAGGATCACCCCTGCTTTTCAGAAGAGGCGCATCACTATTTCGCGCGCATGCACGTCGCGGTGGCGCCGGGCTGCAACATCCAGTGCAACTACTGCAATCGCAAATATGACTGCGCCAACGAAAGCCGGCCTGGGGTGGCCTCTGAAAAGCTGACGCCCGACCAGGCGCTACGCAAGGTGATCGCGGTCGCCAACGAGGTGCCGCAGCTTTCCGTGCTCGGCATCGCCGGACCGGGCGATGCCTGTTACGACTGGAAGAAGACGAAGGCAACCTTCGCGCGGGTCGCCAGGGAAATCCCAGACATCAAGTTTTGCATCTCCACGAATGGGCTGGCGCTGCCGGACCGTGTCGATGAGCTTGCCGACATGAACGTCGATCACGTGACGATCACCATCAACATGGTCGACCCTAAGATTGGTGCAAAGATCTATCCTTGGATCTTTTACGACCATCGCCGTTACGTCGGCATCGAAGCAGCCCGGATCCTGCATGAGCGACAGATGTTTGGCCTGGAGATGCTGACCGCGCGCGGCATCCTCACCAAAATCAACTCGGTGGTGATCCCGGGCGTGAACGATGAGCATCTGATCGAGGTGAATAGATGGGTCAAGGAGCGAGGCGCGTTCCTGCACAACCTCATGCCGCTGATTTCGGACCCGGCACACGGCACGCATTACGGACTGAGCGGGCAGCGCGGCCCAAACGCAATGGAGATGAAAGCTCTTCAGGATCGTGTCGAAGGCGGCGCCCAGTTGATGCGCCACTGCCGGCAGTGCCGGGCAGATGCCGTCGGCATGCTTGGCGAGGATCGTGGCCAAGAATTCACGGCCGACCGGATTCCCGGCGAGGTCACCTACGATGCCAGCAAGCGTAACGCCTATCGGGAGCTGGTCGCGCAGGAGCGCCGTGATCACGTGGCGGCCAGAAGTGAAGCGATCGGATTGGTCAAGGCAGCGAGGCCCGGCAAATCCGTCCTCTTCGCGGTGGCGACCAAGGGCGGCGGCCGCGTCAACGAACATTTCGGCCATGCGAAGGAATTCCAGGTTTACGAAGCCTCGCCGAGAGGCATCAGCTTTGTCGGGCATCGCAAGGTCGAGCAGTATTGTCTCGGCGGCCGGAGCGCAGAGGCCACCCTCGATGGCGTCATCGCAGCGCTGGAAGGCGTAGACATCGTGCTGTGCGCCAAGATTGGAAATTGCCCGCAGGATCAGCTCGCGGAGGCTGGAATCCAAGCGACCGATGCTTATGCCCATGACTATATCGAGACGGCAATCAGCGCGATTTACACCGCCACGTCAGGGGCCCCCGCACTCGCGGCGACGGCCTGAGCTGTCTCATTTCATTCGGACCAGGAGTTAAAATGGCTTTCAAGATCATCGCATCCCAATGCACCCAATGCGGCGCCTGCGAATTCGAATGTCCTTCCGGCGCGATCAAGTTCAAAGGCGAGAGCTACGTGATCGAGTCACAGAAGTGCACCGAATGCGAGGGGGTCTTCGATGCGCAGCAATGTGCCTCGGTATGCCCGGTGCCGAAGACCTGCGTTCCTGCGTGACCACATGGCTGCCGACATGGTTGGGGCTGCCTACGCAGGACGCCTGGAACGCCTTGTTCACAACCTGCAGCCGCAAGAGAAATCAGGGAACGGACATGTCGCTCAGACGCGAAGAGGAGATCGAAATCCGCAGGCCGCCACGATTCATGCCGGGAGAGCGGGTACGTGCTACTCGCCACATAAAGAATGACGGCACCTATCCTGGCAGGGAGATCGGCGAAAATCTCGTGCGCAAGGGCGACGAGGGATATGTGCGCGACATCGGCACCTTTCTCCAGCAGTTTTTCATCTATGCGGTCGAGTGGATCGACCGTGGCACCGTCGTCGGCATGCGAGCGCGTGAACTGATGAGCCTCGAGAAAGCCGAGTCCTGCAGTGCTGAAAGCAATTCCAATGAAGGGACGGCCAGATGAAAGTCATGATCCGCAGGACCGATGCTGGCTTGTCGGCGTATGTCCCCAAAAAAGACCTCGAAGAGCCGATCATCAAGCTCGAGAAGGAAGAGTTGTGGGGCGGAACTATCACGCTCCGGAACGGGTGGCGGCTCGTCTTACCCGATCTCCCACGGGATACGCGTCTGCCGATCACTGTCGAGGCAAGGAAGGTTTCCGAAGAGGACTGATGCTGCCGCTAAGTGCGTCGCGAGGAAACGAGCATGAATACGATCCTGACATCGGGCCACCTTGTCATAGTGCGGGACAGTTTTGCCGATAAGCTGCTTGACCTGGCGAAGGCAGCGCTCGCCGCCGATGAGGTGATCCCCTATCTCGGTCCGGGTCTTCTTGGGTTCAACTGTGCGGAACCGCCTGTGCCGCATACTCCGGAGGTCGTTGCCGCGGCACTCAATGCACGGGCGCCCGCCCCTTCCAGGATCCGCACCAATATGTGGTCGGTTGCGCAGTTCATCGAACAGCGCCGGCATCGCCGGACGCTTCAAGCTTGGATGACCGAGATATTCGCAGCGCCGGTGAGGCCAACCCTCCTCCACGCCTGGCTCGCAAGGCTGCCGCTCTCCCTCATCATCGACAGCTGGTATGACAGCGCGATGCGCACGGCTCTCGTGGAGACCGGCCGAACGGACGTCGTTGAGATACAAGGCGTCACGCGGGCGAACGAAATCGGCAACATTTGGACAAAAACCTACGATTTGTCCGGGAGGGAGCTCGACGCCCGATCGGGGGCAAAGACGGTCCTCTATGCACCTCACGGGAGTAGTAGGCCCTCGCAAAACTTTCTCGTCGCAGATTCCGACTATGTCGAAGTCCTGACCGAAATTGATATCCAGACACCTATTCCTGACGTGGTGAAGGAACGGCGCATCACCCGTGGATTTTTCTTCGTTGGCTGCCGCTTCAACGATCAGATGCTGCGCACCTACGCCAGACAGATCATGAAGCGCTCCCGCGGTCCCTATTGCACCGTAATGGACGCGGAAACCCTGACCAGAAACGAAGCGCGTTTCCTTGCGGCAAGCGGAATCACGGTGATCGACATGCCACTTAGTCAAGCGGCGGCTCGGCTTCTGGGAACGGGCAAGGCTGCAGGTTGTGGACAGGATTAAAATGGCGGTCGCCTTTGATGATGCGTCCTTCGGCTTTCCTCGAAGGCGCAAAATGCAGTCGGGAATACACCCGTGAACAGTGATGCTGTCGGCAGCGCAACGAACGCTCTGAATTCGTTGACCCATGTTGAAGCGGCGCGCTGGGGCCGGGATTTGAGTACGCTGTTGCGCATAACGCGCATGAATTTTCGGCATCCCTGGCAGGTCGCCTTCGCTATGGGCTCGACGATCATGGCGGCAATCCTCCAGTTGCTCATTCCCCAGCTTCTCGGCCGGGCTGTCGACCAGGCCCAGACAGCCATCGGGGGCGGTGTCGCCGGGAGCGCGGCGGGACAAGCGCTCTGGACCCCGGCTCTCCTGCTGCTCGCCGTCAGCGCGCTACGCGGCCTTTTCACGATGGCGCAGAACTATTTTGCCGAAGCCGTCGGGCATCATGTCGCGTACGAACTGCGGCTCGCCTACTACGACAAGATCCAGCGTCTCAGCTTTTCCTTTCACGATCGGGTCCATTCAGGCGATCTGATCACCATCGGAATGCTCGATCTCCAAGGCGTGCGGATGTATTTTTCCACCGCGCTCGTTCGCGTGGTCCTGCTCACCATGCTGATCGGGATCGGCGCCTACATGATGATCTCGATCGATCTCATGCTCGGCCTGGTCGCGCTGAGCTTCGTGCCTTTTGTCGCCTGGCGCTCATCGACCACACAGCTTAGGCTGCGCGCCACCTGGCTCGACCTCTATGAGCGCCTTTCGGTACTAAGCCGCGTGATGAAGGAAAATCTCGCAGGCATCCGCGTGGTCCGCGCTTTTGCGGCTCAATCCTATGAGATGCTGAAGTTCGACCGCGCTTCCAAGACCGCGCTCGGCCTCGCCAACGATCTCGTTGACATCTACGTACCCAGCACGTCGGCGATGACCTTGTCCTTCTTTTTCGCAATGGGATTGGTGCTTTGGATCGGTGGCAACAAGCTCATCGCTGGCGAGATCAGCGTCGGAACGATGGCGACCTTCCTGACCTTCATGACCATCCTGCAAATGCCAGTCCGCCAGATCGGCCTCATGGTCAATGCCTTTGCCCGCGCTTCCAGCTGCGGTTCGCGGCTTTTCGGTCTCCTCGATCAGGAGATCACGATCAGGGATGCTCTCGAGGCCAGACCGCTTGAGATAAGCGACGGCACTCTGCGCTTCCACAATGTCTCATTTGCGTACCCCAATGTCGAAAACCGCGCCATTCTGAAGAACCTCAGCTTTGAGGCCCGGAGAGGCGAGACGATCGCGATCGTCGGTCCGCAGGGTTCCGGCAAATCGACGATGGCTCATCTGATCCCCCGCTTTTACGACGTGACCGGTGGCGCCATCACGTTGGACGGCCAGGACATACGCAATGTCACCCTCGAGAGCCTTCGCAAGGCGGTTGCCGTTGTACAGCAGGATGCGTTCCTGTTCACCACCACGATTGAGAACAACATCGCTTATGGCGACCCCTGGGCGAAGAGACAGCGAATTGAACGCGCTGGCGAATTCGCCCAGCTCCACAACTACATCCTCGGGCTCCCAGCAGGGTATGAGACGGTCGTGGGCGAACGCGGCGTCTCTCTCTCTGGCGGCCAGCGCCAGCGTCTCACGATTGCTCGCACCATGATGCTGCGCCCCTCTGTCGTCGTTTTCGACGACTCGATGGCCGCGATCGATGCCGGCACCGAGCAGCGCATTCGCGCGGCGACGCGGCGCTTCGCCAAGGATCGGGTGACGATCATCATCGCGCACCGGCTGAGTGCGCTTCTGCATGCCGATCAGATCCTTTTTGTCGATAACGGCGAAATCGTAGAACGCGGCACGCATGAAGAGCTTCTGGCGAAGCGGGGACGCTACAGGGCCCTTTACGATCTCCAGGCGCGCCCAGGTGATAGCATATGACCCAGTATGGGGGCGCCCGCTGATGGACCAGGGCCCCGGCGAACTCGAAGCCGAACGTGACGACGGCAGACGCCCTCCGCGCGCGGTCGTCGGCTCGCACCGGATCGAGGAGGAGATGTTCGGCCGGGCTTTCGACAAGAGCATCCTCCGCCGGATCTGGGGCTTCGTCCATCCCTATCGGGCAAAGGTATTTGTCACGATTGTCGCGATGTTGATCTTCACCGGGACGCAGCTTCTCATCCCCTTGATCATCCGCTACGCGATCGACCAGGGCATGAACCCGGTAGCGAGCGATCGCTCAGCCCAGCTTGCGGCCGTCGGCGCGTTCCTTTCGGCGATTTTGGTCAATTTCGCCGCCGGTTACATGCAGGAAACCTTGGATGGGAAAATTGCCGAAACTGTCCTGTTCGACATCCGCCGCGCCATGTTTGGCCATCTGCAAAAGGTTTCGCTCTCGTTCATGGACAAGACTGAGGTCGGACGTCTGATGTCGCGCCTGCAAGGCGACGTTAACTCCATACAGGAGTTCCTGGAAACCTCGGTATATTCCCTAGGCGATGTTGCGCTTCTCTTCGGCATCGTTTTCGTAATGCTGTGGCTCGACTTTCGCCTCGGCCTCCTGACGCTGTCGGTTCTGCCGATCCTGGTGATCGTCCGCATTGTCTGGCTGCCGCGTGCCCGCGACGCCTTCATGGCTGCACACGAAACCAATTCAGTCGTCAATGGCGCGCTGGCCGAAGCCATTCACGGCGTGCGGACCATACAGTCGATGGATCGCCAGCAGGTGAATTTCATTCTTTTCGACGACCGGGCCCATGCCAACCTCAGGACCCAACTGATCGCTGCCAGATATGCACTGGTCATGGTGCCTATCGTCGATGGCCTGACGGGCCTCGCCTTGGCCGCCGTTATTGTGGTCGGCGGCTCGATGGTCGTGAATAGCCGTATAGATGTGGGCGTGTTGGTAGCCTACCTGTTTTACATCCAGCGCTTCTTTGACCCGATCCGCTCACTCACCCTGCAATATTCGATCATGCAGCGCGCCATGGCCTCAGGCAAGCGCCTGACCGATGTGCTCGATGTCAAGATCGATGTTCAGGACAAACCCAATGCCGAGGTGCTTTCGCCCGAAATGGACGGCTCGGTTGAGTTTAGGGACGTCACATTCGGCTACGATCCGAACCGTTCGGTTCTGAAAAATGTCTCCTTCAGGGTCAACCCCGGCGAGACGGTCGCACTGGTCGGACCGAGCGGTTCTGGCAAATCGAGTGCGATGGCCCTGGTCCACCGCTTCTATGATGTTCAGCAGGGTCAGGTGCTGGTCGGCGGGCATGATGTGCGCGACCTCACCCAAGAATCGCTCGGCCGCCAGGTCGCCATGGTGCTGCAGGAGCCATTCCTGTTCACCGGGACGGTCTTCGAGAACATTCGATACCAGAAGACGGAAGCCACGCGCGACAAGGTGATGGAGGCGGCGACGGCGGTCGGCGCGCATGACTTCGTCATGAGCCTCGCCGACGGGTATGAGACCCAACTTGGCGAACGCGGCGACAACTTATCTCTTGGCCAGCGCCAGCTTATCAGTTTCGCCCGGGCCCTCGTCGCTGACGCCAAGATCCTCGTGCTCGACGAAGCTACCGCCAACATCGACAGCTACACGGAATTGCAGATTCAGAAGGCTCTGATCAAGCTGCTTGAAGGGCGGACTGGCCTCGTCATCGCCCACCGCCTCGCCACGATCCGGGGGGCCGACCGCATCATCGTGCTTCAGAATGGCCAAGTTGTTGCGACTGGCAACCACGATGAGCTAATAGCCATGGGCGGCCTGTATTCCAAACTCTACTATCTCAACTATGCCTCCTTCGACGACATCCCCGAACACGAGACCACCGTGCAAGCTGGCTCCCAGACCTGACTTTTTGGCGGCCTTGTGGTAGTGGCGTTGACTTTCGGGCGTGTCGGCGGACCACTCAGGCACCGCAGACGGCCAGCAGGCAGCATTCAAGGACAAGCACTCCTCGCAGTTCGTGAAGACCGGCTGCGAACGATTTCCTCCAGCATCGTATCCCGACCGCGGTGCACCCCATCATCGGGCGAGCTCGCTCCTGGTGGTGGCTGGGCGTAGCAAAGCCGCTCGCGAGCGCGCCCTCAACAGCGCCGAAGCGAGTGGCGGCTTTGCTACCGCCGGGCCGCTGATGAAGCTGGAGGCGCCGCACCGACGCCGCCCCGGGCGAGAAGAACCTCTGCGGCGGGCTATGGGCAACGGCTAGCGCGAGCGCGACGAGCAGACGCGTGCCTGCATTGTGACGCGCTCGGCCATCATCTCCTTAGGATCATGCAGGTTCACAAGATGGCCCAGACGCCAGCCAACGCACAAACCTGGTATTCTGTGCCGCCGGCTCGTCGTCAGTTTGGCCTCCCTCCCGATTGCCCGTCCCCACCACGTGCACGCTAGAGCACGTGGATGTGAGGGAGCGCTGTACAACGATTCAACCTCAGACTGCGAATTTCATGGTCAGCCAAGTCGAGCCATGATTTCGGATTGGATGGTCGTCGCAGTGTACAGGGAAGCATCTAGCGGCAGATTTCCAAATGCCAGTTGACAAAGCAGGTAGTTGGCACCTGCCTCTTCCAACTGACCTAACAGAGCTTTTCGCACAGATTCTGCTGATCCTACCACGCACAATTCACTCTCGACTGCCGCATCGAAGGTCAGCGGCAGGTTTGGTGGAGTGGGGATAGCGTTGAGCTCGTAAAGGAATTGGAAGCTCTTGAGCCAGCGTTCGTAAGCAGGTGCCGCGAGCGAATAGGCATGTGTGTCACAACGCCCAACCACGACCATGCGGAGCAATCCGATAAATTGCGCCTGATCCCCCGCGCCAGCGTTGTCCTCTCGATAGGCGCGGAACGCATCAGTAGTTTTGCGAACAGAAGAGGAAGGTCCTACACACGCGATATTTGTTCCATTCGCAGCCGCCCAAGCTGCGGACTCGGGTCGATTGGCAGCGACCCATGTCGGCGGATGTGGACGCTGATGAGGTCTTAGCGTCAAAGGAACGTCATTGAGATCAAAATGGCGGCCTTGATAGCATAGCGTGCCGACCTTCATCGGATTAACAAGTATTTCCATGAGGATTTCGCTGGCTTCAGCATAACGGCCCGGCACCGCGTCCGCACCAATCCCGAAGTAGCCCAATTCGATCGGGAGAGCACCGCGCCCTATGCCCAGTTCGAGCCTGCCACCGCTCAACTGGTCCAGCATACAGATCTCTTCGAACGCACGCAGCGGATGATAAAGCGCAAGCAGCATCACCAAGGGTCCGAGACGCAAGCGCCGGGTGCGCTGGGCGACGCTCGATAAGAACAGATTCGGCGATGGACCTCTCCCATGGGGAGTACAGTGGTGTTCTGCGAGATGATAGGCATAGAACCCTAGCTGATCGCACGCCTCTGCTAATATCAGGCGATCTTCGTACTGCCGACCGATGTCGCGGCCATCCTCGTCCAGATGATCGAAGATGCCGAACGCTAGGTTTGAAGGAAAGACGTTTGTCACTCGATAAGTCCCCGATTTTAAAAGCAGGCTGTTCTCTTGCTGGGATGACCAAGCAAGTCGGAAGAGATGTGTGTGATCGCCGATTAACGTCAGCGTAACGAAGAAGCAGAGCCTGACGCTTCCCTGCCCTTGGAGCTTGGCACCGTTAAGCTTCCAGCAATGTCGCCAGCGGCAGCAAGAAATGCATCCATCTGCTCTTTTGTGCCGATGCTGACGCGGATGCAGTGTTCCAAGCCTTTGTCCGGAAAAAACGCGACAAGTATCTTTTGCCTTTCCAATGCTGCTTGCCACCATGAGCCGTCCTGTCCCGCGGGCACACGGGCCAGCAAGAAATTTGCGCGGGAGGGCGTTACGGAAAATCCGAGTTGCGACAGCGCGACTGTCATTCGCTCTCGTTCATCCTTGATGTGCTTGTGGTTCTCTGCGTAGGCGCCGCGATGCGCAAGCACGCTGATACCAACGGCATGCCCGATGACGTTCATGTTGAAGACGTTCTGGATGTTTCGCAGCCTGCCAATAATTTCAGGGTGACCGAAACCGAAACCGACGCGAATGCCGGCGGCGGCATAGCTTTTCGAGAATGACCTCAAGATCAGAACGTTCGGATACTGGTTGATGAGGCGCAGGCCATGATCGGGTGCAAAGTCGACGTAGGCTTCATCAAGGACAACCAAGCGGTCCGATTGTGCTACGAGGCGTTCGATATCGCTTATCGGGAGGAATGTTCCGGTCGGATTGTTTGGATTGGCCAACATAATGAACTTGGCGTCTTTTGCCGGACCGGAAAGCAATTGCTCCATTGGCAGGGAATGAGCTTGACATCCGACTTCGAGAAACTCGGCGCCCTGAATCATGGCAAGTTTGCGGTTGAACGAAAACCCTGGCGACATCATCGCAACCTTATCGCCAGGCGCGAGGAAAGCTCTGTAGATGAGTCCGAGCAGTTCAGACGACCCGTTGCCTGCGATGACCTGATCCCTGGAAACGCCATAGGTGCTGGACGCCGCTTCCCTCAAGCTGATGTTATCGTCATCCGGATATAGATACTGGCACTTGAGAGCCGCCACTGCACTTTGCATTATGATTGGCGGCAACGGAAACGGGTTTTCATTCGTATTCAGCTTGACAAAATTTCCGTCCGGCGCTGGTCCGTTGGACGGCAGAGGATCTAACTGTCGCGTCACTGGCGAAAGAGCCGAAAGCACAGTTTGCAGTTTTGCATCGGACATATTTTAACTCCGTTTCAGTCAACAGGGGGCATCCGTATGAGCTCGCAACGAAAGCAACATGGCGGACAGGATTGACGATGGAAGCGTTGCCACTCACACGATGGTCGCAACGCAGACACGGGAATTCGGCCAGGCTGTCCTCGGTGAATCGAGTGGACGCGGACGCGGATCTGCATCGCTGCCGCAAGGCGCTATGCAGCTCAGCTCATCTCCTCGGTTTCAGATACGCTTGATCTCGACGCCGTATTTCCTCAGCACGTAGCCAATCTGGCGCGGGGTCAGTCCAAGGAGGCGCGCTGCCTTTGCCTGCACCCAGCCACATCTTTCCATGGCAGCAATGACGCGCTCTATGTCGGGGGTCCTCGCGCCAATTGGGTGTGTTGCGCCGGCACGCGGGACTGTGGTCGCGGCCGAACAGGCTGCCGCATCCGGCGGCGTGGCCGGATTCACTGACCCCGGCAGGATCGGCGCTGGTTGCAGCGCGGCCTTGCCCGATCTGCACTTCCACAGCGCCTCGGCAAAGCATTGGCCTTGCGAGCAGGCAAAGTCGTTTCTCCCGATTGATAGTCCCTCGGCCAGGATTGCTGTCCGGTGCACGCAATTTTCAAGCTCGCGAATGTTGCCGGGAAACTCACATTTCATCAGCACTTCAATCGCACATGGATCGAAGGTAAGCGTACAGCCGTTCTCGTCGTTGAACTTCTTGAGAAACTCAGCTGCGAGCAGCGGAATATCGCTGCGCCTCTGGCGCAATGCTGGTACCAGCAAGGGAACCACGTTGATGCGGTAGTATAGGTCGGCGCGGAACTCATTCCTTGCAACCGCCTCTTCCAGGTTCCTGTTCGTGGCGGCAATCACGCGAACATCGACCTTGATGGTCTGATTGCTGCCGACGCGCTCAAACTCCTGCTCCTGCAGCACGCGCAGCAGCTTTGCCTGGAACGAGGCCGAGATCTCGCCAATCTCATCCAGAAACAACGTCCCCTTGTCAGCGAGCTCAAAGCGCCCCTTGCGGGAATTGAATGCGCTTGTGAAGGCACCCTTCTCATGACCGAACAATTCGGATTCCAGGACTGTCTCTGGGAGCGCTGCACAATTGAGTTTAACGAAGGGCCGCTTGGCGCGCGGCGACAACTCGTGAATTGCCTTGGCAGCCAGCTCCTTCCCGGTACCGGACTCGCCTCGCAACAGAACCGTGGTTTTTGCCTTGGCTACGATCGCGATCTTCTCCAGCAGCGCGCTTATCGCCGGACTGTCACCAATCATCCCCTCGACATGAACTTTTTTGCGCCGGGGTGCAGGGTGCTTAACATCTGAAAATTTCGTTTGCAGCCGGTCTTCCAACTCCGGCGGTCGCTCGCGGTCCCCCGCGGAGAAGCGGTGCAACTTGACTGTCTGTCCCACCATGTTGGCAATCATGGTGAGCAGTCGGACATCGTAATCGAGCCGATAGCTTGACCTGCTTTCCAAAGCCCTGTCCACAGTCAGCGCGCCTACGGCGTTCCCATCAACACGAATGGGAACGCCGATGAAGGACACGGTGTCGGAGGCCCCAAGCACCTCGATGTCAGCGGCAGTGAAGGCCGGATGCATCGCTATGTCCTCGGCGATGAGCGGCGTGTCCGTCGTCACAATCTGATCGATGGCGTTGCGCGGCACGCGCGACCGGGAGGGCTCATTGCTGTTCGTGTCGCAGTCGCTGGCCACGGTGATGTCCAGTCCGGCCTCGGCATCGCAGAGAGTGATGATGCCGTGCCGCATCTGCACTAACGAGTGCAGGAGATCAACGACCTTGGCCAACGTGAGTTCGAGCCGGGCGGGACCGGTGAGTATTTTCGATATTTCGAAGATTCCGATGAGGGCGCGCTCGTGCAATACCCCATTCGCAGGATTCGTCTCGGACGTTGGACAACCTCTTATCGCATCCGGCAGCGATATGCCGCACTCGCTGGCATTTTGTTCTGATTTGCGAATGTTGTGGTGCATGTGATCCTCGATCTCGCGCCATCAAACGTAAGCCGGCGGCATGTGCGCCCGCGGCGTCGCGAGCAGGCCCGAAAATACTCCGACGTGAACTCGTGCCGCCGTTTGGTCGAGTGCGAAGCGGATCGAACCCTGATGCATCGCTTGGCTCTCCCCTCCACGAAGCTTGGCCATGGTCTCGGCTTGCACCAAGGCAACCACACGTTGTTTTCAACAGACTGGAGCGAGGCGGGATAGTCAATCGAGCTTTCTTTCATTCGTGAAAGGAAACCTCGCGGCATATGATAGAATACATCAATTCTGTTTTTGCCGTTGAACGACGGAAATACTTGCGCCGGCGATGCGGTGCCCGAGCGGCTGACCGCGCCGAGTGTAAATGCCGGGCCGTGCATTCACCAGCGCCTGCGAAGGAGGGGCTGGAGCGACAATAACCGCCAACGACACTGGTCGGTTGCGGCAACCGCCATTTTTCTCGAGTTGATCATGCGGCGGCGGTGTCGCGTGTGAAGGCGCGAAGCTGGCGTCGAGTACGGCTTCGTAGGCGGTGCTCGCAATTTCTGAATCACATCGTCGTGGTCATCACCAGCGGCGTCAAGCTCTACGTCTCGACGTCGCTTTCATGCAGCGGGAGCGCTGCAAAGAGCACAGCAATTCTCCGCTCTGATGCCACCGATGAAACCGCGAGCCAGAGGGATCGACCGGCAGCACTCTGTCAGTGAACATCAACGGGTCGTGCTGGACCCTCGTCATTCCCGCCTTGTGCCAGCGCATTCATCCCATCATGGGTGCCACGGCTAGTCAGGGAAAGCGAAGCTCTCGGCCTCCTCTAGACCAACGGATTTGCGCCATGTGGCGCAGGCGTTCCGGCGAGAGGAACTCGCCTCTTACAAAAGGGATTGTCACACGATGTCCGGAAGCCCGTCAGGGGTTCCCTAGAGCCGTGGTCACAACCGCGGCGGAATGGCCGGAACGGAAGTGCCTGAGGAACACGCAAGGGCAGGATGCGTCGATGCTGAAAACCTATACCCGCCAAGCGAATTGGCGTAGTGCCAATTCAGGCAAATATGATGCTCACCTGCCGTGCAGGCAGGCGACCTGGAAAAGCAACCATATTAGGCCTGCGGCGTCGCAGCGTGGAAGGCATCAATGTTCTTTGTCTTTCGGAGGATTGGGATCGTTACCGCCGCCGACCGAGTCCTTGCTACGAATTTTTCCGTCGCGGCCCTTCACCGTCAGTTCGCCACCGCCCTGATTGGTGATCTTTTCCTTGGCGGATTGAATTGCGTCCTTCTGCGTATCATGCACGAAGCCGCGATCGGCGTCATTTCGTCTGTCTACCCACTTTTTGTCGGCAGGGCGCTGATAAACCGTTCTGTCAGGCTTCTTTGTCATGAAGATTTATCCTCTGTGAATAGCAGTAAAGTACGGATATTTTTTCCATTCACAACCTACCGTGCTTCACTTCCACATGTTATTCGAGGCGGCCGACCGGCAGTTCCCACTGAGTTAATGTTTTGTCATCGAGCCGACATGATCACTGAAGCTGAGATGCGCACAAAAGCGTGGAATTCTGCGCTGAACTGCCATGGCACATATACCGTTTTTTCGCGCCGTCTGAGGCGACTTAAGCTTCTTACGAGGCTGCGCGATTTCTGGGCGTTCGCAATTCCCATCATTCTTGGCGCTATTGCGGGCTCAGACGCATTCGGACTGCCAGCGACTTACCTGACGGTGCTTAAGATTGGTCTCGCGGTGGCCGCGGCAATCCAACTGCTTTTCGCTCTTTGGGCAGTCTTCAGCCGATGGGACGACGATCTGGCCTATAGCTCACGTGCCATGCGCGATTCATATGAAATGGAGGAGGCCTGGCGTGCAATCGGCGAAAGTCGAGTCGACGATATCGCTCTCGAATTCAGGATGCGGACCGATCAACAAAAAATCATAGATTCCCATGACATCGAGAAGGACATAACGTCCGAAGAAAAGAACCTAGGCATGCGAAACGGGCTGATCGAGTATCGAAGGTTATGTGCGGTGTGTAACGAAATCCCCATTTCTCGACGTTTGCGTTGGTGGCCAAAAAAGAAATGCGCCGTTTGCGGCGGAAACTAAATAAGGAGAAGATGATGAACGATGAACTGCGCAAGGTTATCCGGGGATATACGAAGTTGTCTCTGGGTGATCGGAAAGAGTTTGTAACACGGATCACCCGGCCTGGCGCCGAAATCGGCACACTCAATGAGCGTATCGAAAAGTCTGAACAGATTACGATGGGACCGCTTGGAAGCGGCTGCCCCTGCTGCGGGCGTTGATTTGCCAAAATGGGTCGTCCAAAGGCCCATCCAAATTATTCTGTGCATTGCAGTGGCTGCATAGTCGTAGGCTGTCAAGAAACGAGCGCTTCCAGGGGTAAGTTAGCCTGTCATCTGGAAGGGCTTATGAACAGGCGACCTATTTGGTACGCGCTGGCGCCAGCGATGCGGCGCGGTCCAAAGCCGGCTAAAACGAGGAACCCAGCACGCTCTGTGCAGCAAAACCGCTAGCCAGAGGGATCGACCGGCAGCACTCTGCCAGAGACCATCAAGGGCGTGCCGGACCGCGGCCTATCCCGCTGGTCTGACACCGCATTCCTCCAGCATTGGCGAGCCCACGTCAGTTCAGGTCATGCGGATTCATCTGGCATGGGTATTGCGGCGGCGTTGGTGCAGCGTTCGACCGGAGCGCCGCGATAGGGAGAAGCCCGGGAGAAGTCACGCCACCTCGATCCGGTCAGGGAGAGAGAAACAGTGTCAGCTGCACAAGTTCGCGGCGCGAGTCCCGCGCCCCGCAAACCCTTCTACACCAAGCTCTACGCCCAGGTGCTTGCCGCCATCGCGCTCGGCGTCGCAATTGGCTATTTTTATCCGGAGACCGGCGAGAGCCTGAAGCCGCTGGGTGATGCCTTCATCAAGCTGGTCAAGATGATCATCGCGCCTGTCATCTTCCTGACAATTGCCACCGGCATTGCCGGCATGAACGATCTTCATAAGGTCGGCCGGGTCGCCGGTAAAGCAATGGTCTATTTCCTCACCTTCTCGACGCTCGCGCTGATCGTCGGCCTCATCGTCGCCAATGTCGTCCAGCCTGGCGCCGGCCTCAACATTGATCCGGCCTCGCTCGATGTCCAGGCCGTGAATACCTATGCCGCAAAAGCCAGCGAGCAGTCGGTCACCGGCTTTCTGATGAACATCATCCCGCCAACGATCGTCGGTGCCTTCGCGGAAGGCGACATCCTGCAGGTGCTGTTCTTCTCGGTTCTGTTCGGCATGGCGCTTGCGATGGCCGGAGAGCCGGGCAAGCCTGTCGTTTGCTTCCTTCAGGCGCTCATCGCGCCTGTCTTCAAGCTCGTTGGAATTCTGATGAAGGCCGCGCCGATCGGCGCTTTTGGCGCAATGGCCTTCACCATCGGCAGATATGGCATCGGTTCGGTGGTCAACCTCGCGATGCTGGTCGCGACGTTCTATTTCACCGCCTTCCTCTTCGTGTTCGGGGTTCTCGGCGCGGTCTGTCGCTACAACGGCTTCTCGATCTGTTCTCTCATTCGCTACATCAAGGAAGAGCTGCTGCTTGTCCTCGCAACGTCCTCCTCGGAGGCGGCGCTCCCTTCGCTGATGCAGAAAATGGAGAAGGCGGGCGCCAGGCGTTCGGTTGTGGGTCTCGTCATCCCGGCCGGATACTCATTCAATCTGGACGGCACGAATATCTACATGACGCTGGCGGCCCTCTTCATCGCGCAGGCGACGAACACGGATCTGTCCATCGGCGATCAGGTGCTGCTGCTGCTCGTAGCAATGCTTTCCTCCAAGGGCGCTGCAGGTGTCACAGGCGCGGGCTTCATCACCCTGGCGGCTACGCTCGCCGTAGTTCCGAGTGTTCCCGTTGCTGGGATGGCACTGATACTCGGCATCGACCGCTTCATGTCCGAATGCCGGGCGCTGACGAATTGCGTCGGCAACGCAGTGGCATCCCTCGTCGTCGCCCGCTGGGAAGGAGAATTGGACCGAGCACAGATGAAAGCCGCCTTCTGCGGTCATCAGCTTGCCGAGGCATCAAACCGGCTACCCTCCTCCCAATAAGGTGGGCGGCCCACGACCTGTTAAGTCGCCTAGCTGGTCACATGAACTGAACGACCGACCCGCAGCCTCTAAACGGCTCCTCACGGACCATGTAGCCGAAGCGCTAAATGTGTGAGTGCAAACCGTCACCGCCCTTTAAGCGAATGAGCCTTCCAGTATACCCGGCCGGTTTACGTCTGGAATGATGTTCGTCCAACACGCTGTTGGCCATTCGTATGGGACGTTTTCACTTTGCCACCCGAAACCGCAACGCGTTAGGCGACAGAGAGCCGGCCCGCGTCAAAAACCGATCAGAATAGGGACCTATGACCAAGCGCCCCACAATTGCCGATCTCGCCCGCGAAGCCCGAGTCAGCGTAGCAACGATCGATCGGGTTCTGAACGCCCGCCATCCGGTGCGCGAGGAGACCGCGCGGCGGGTCCACGACGCCGCCCACGCGATCGGCTATCATGCTGCCGGGCTAATCAAGCAGCGCTTACGGCGAGACCTACCGCACTACCGTCTGGGCTTCATCTTGAGAAAACCGGCCCAGCATTTCTACCAAGATTTTGCACGCGAGGTCGAAGCATCGGTCAATTTGGCCCAGTCCTTCCACGGCATTCCGCTCGTCGAATTCGCCCCGTCACATATGCCGAGCGACCTGATCGCGCGGCTCAAGGATTTGGGCGCACGCTGCCATGCGATCGCGATGGTGGCACCGGACCACCCGAAAATTACAGCAGCGGTTGAGGACCTCAAGGCCAAAGGCATTCCGGTTTTCTCGCTGCTTTCCGACTTCGCCGCCGGCGTGCGACAGGGGTATATCGGCCTTAACAACCGCAAGGTGGGGCGCACGGCCGCTTGGATGGTGTCGAAGGTCGCAAAACGGCCCGGCAAAGTGGCGGTTTTTGTCGGCAGCCATCGTTTCCAGGGGCACGAGCTCCGTGACGTCGGCTTTCGCTCCTATTGCCGTGAGAACGCGCCCACGTTCGAGGTGCTGGATCCTGTCATGAACCTCGAGAAACGGCAGATCACCTACGAGGCAACGCTTGATCTCATGCAGCGAGAGCCCGAGCTCGTCGGCTTCTATGTCGCCGGCGGCGGCATGGAGGGCGCCATCTCCGCGCTCCGAGAAGAGGGCAAAAGTCGCGATCTCGTCGCGATCGTGAATGAAATCACACCGGAGTCTCGGGCGGCGCTCGCAGATAATATCGTCACGATGGCGGTCGCCACGCCAATGCGCCGACTTTGCCGGGAGCTGATAACGCTGATGACGCGGGCTATCGAGACCGGCACCGCTGAAACGCCCGGACAGACATTTCTCCCGTTCGACATCCATCTGCCGGAAAATATATGAAACTCATGGACTCTATCGTGAGCGGGGAGTTTCCTTTCATAAACGAGAGAAAGTTGAATGATGATCCCATCCCGCGGGGTGGCCGCACCCACGGACCTCAGCCGGGCAGAATGAAGCGCCGATTAGATGAACGGATCGGCCACGCGTTCACGAAGCGCGGGGTCAATTGCCGGGTCCGCAGCGTCAAGCTCGACCGGCTTCATTGCCAAGTGCCCGACTTTCTCGGTGCAGGGGACTGTCGTCGACGCCGGTAGCCGAGCGAGGCTGGCACAGATGATCGACCACGTCGACCGCCATCTCCTCGCCTGGCCGCGCGTGAAAAGCCGGGCAAGGCCTGCGACGTTGGCATTTAAGTGGGGCTGAGCATCTTCTGGGACTCCGCAAGCAAAATCGGAGGCGGCAGTCAATTCAGTAGCAACCCCGGGCGTGTGTTCTGCTCGTTCCTGGCCCTCGTACTTGACAATCAACTGCGCCGCTCTGCTGGGCAAAGGCCCGGTATTTAAGTGGGGCTTAACATCTTCCGGGACTTCGCACGCGAAATCGAGGTGGCAGTCGGTACCAACAACCGCAAGGTCGGATCGGCGTGCCCGAGACGCTCATTGATTTCAGGCAAAGGCGCCAGGCTAGATGCCTCCTGCAACATCATTTCCCGCATCCACATGCTTGCCGGATCAGTATTGTGAAGCTCAGGCCATTGGACGGCCTCCGTGAATGCGGGAGGAGGAAGTGGCGGCGGAAGTTGGACAATCCGCAGGGGTGTTGTTTTTGCGAAATGCTGCGCCAGCCGTAAGGGCATGGTCCCGATGCGGTTGCTGCCTGACAGGACGGGCGCGATCAGGCTAAAGCCCTGTACGACGACCTCGACACGTCTCTCGAAACCGTGCTCGAGCAAATACCATTCCTCCATGGTGGGCTGCCGGGTGTGCCTGAATTTGAGCACGACATGCCCCATGGACAAGTATCGCTCGAATGTAAGTGGCTCTGACAGCTGCTTGTTCGTGCCGCAGCCTACGCATACGAGCATATCTTCGAACAGGACTGCGCGAGGATGTTTCGACATGAACACTTCCGGCATAATCAGAAAATCAAGGTCGCCGCGCCGGAGAAGCTCCTCGGGGTCGTCACAAATAGGCAGACATTCAAAGCGAACGGCGGGTGCTTCCCGCGCAGCACGCTCTACGATCTTCTTAAAAAATACGATCGTGATGTAATCGGAAAGCATCATTCGGAAGAGACGATCCGATTGGGCCGGGTTGAAAGCGTCGGAGGAAATAATCGATAGCTGGATGTGCAGCAATGCCTCCCGGACTGCTGTGGCGAGCCCGTCGGCGCGCGGTGTCAAAATGAGCTCGCGGCCGTTCATCGTAAATAGCTCATCGTTGAAATAGGCGCGTAACCGAGCAACGGCGGCGCTCATGGCCGGCTGGCTCAGGTTGATACTGCGAGCCGCGGCAGTGACTTTACGCTCCCTCATCAGAGCGTCCAGCACAACGAGGAGATTTAGATCGAGTCCCTTGAAACGCATGTCATGTTCTATCCAACGTGTGGATGCGTATCATTCAAACAATCAATTTTACGAATTTACGAGCCATGCATTAGAGGAACGTTAATGAGCGACGTCAAGCTCAAATCGACGACACGGGCCGGAACTTCGAGAGAGCGTCTGGCTCACCTTCGCCAACGACAACGGCTGAATGCAGCCAACAGCGCCGCTTTGGTCGGGTAATGCGGCCGCAAAAACTAATATGAAGAGAGGTCCTGAATGCGCCACCAGGTGCAGTGGAAGTTGTGCTGGGAAAACGAATTGCAGCTCTCCGATCACGTTGAGCTCGCCGAGTTCTTTCGTGATACGTACGGGCCGACTGGGGCGTCCAACGCAGAACCGTTCGAAGGTAGTCGAAGCTGGGCCGGAGCCAGGCCTGAACTCCGCGTGATCGCCTATGATTCAAGTGGTGTAGCGGCTCACATGGGCATACTGCGCCGTTTCATCAAGGTTGACGCGGTCGACCTGTTGGTGGCTGAGCTGGGCCTGTACGGGGTACGCCCGGACCTTGAGGGTCTCGGAATCGCCCATTCAATCCATGTCATGCTTCCAATACTGCAGGAGCTTGGCGTTCCATTCGCTTTCGGAACGGTCCGGGACGCGCTGCGGAATCATGTTGAGAGGTTCGGGCGGCGATACAGGCCTTTGGCCGTTTTGTCGGGAATTCGCGTGCGCTCGACCCGACCAGAGGCCCGCCTCGACCTGCCGCCCACACGCATCGATGACGCACTCACCATTGTTCTGCCGGTTGGACGGCCGATCAGCGAATGGCCCACGGGCACGATGATAGATCGGAACGGACCAGAGCTATGAGCCGTCCCGATTGCTTGTACGAAGTGCGCCGTGAGTGCTCTGACGGCACCGGCCGTCGCAGCGTTTATCTGACGTTTGACGACGGTCCCAATCCACTTTTCACACCGGAGATTCTCGATGTGCTGGCAGAGCAGCGGGTGCCGGCGACTTTCTTCGTCATCGGCGCCTACGCCTTAGAGCACCCAGATCTAATCCAACGGATGGTCGCAGAAGGGCACGAGGTAGGCAACCACACGATGTCTCATCCGGATCTGTACCAATGCGGTTTCGGCGAAGTGCAACGTGAGGTCTTTGAAGCGAACGACGCCATCATGAGAGCGTGCCCGCAGGCCTCGGTGCGCTATGTTCGCGCGCCCTACGGCGCCTGGAGCGAAGAAGTCTTCACAGCCTCACAGATCGCCGGGCTGGCGGCCCTCCATTGGTCCGTCGACCCTCGAGATTGGTCTCGCCCTGGGGTCGACGCGATTATCGATAAAGTGCTCGCCTCTGTCCGGCCGGGCGCAATCGTACTCTTGCACGACGGATGCCCTCCCGGCGAGTTAAGCCAGGGCGCTCACGCCGGTCTGCGCGACCAGACGGTCACGGCGCTGTCCCGGCTGATTCCAGCATTGCGTGAGCGCGGATTTGTAATCCGCTCACTTCCTCAACATCACTGAACAAACGAGATCCCATGACTCTTCTTGGTACAACCAGCACTGTGGCCATATCGCTTTATGCGCTGCTCTCAACTGCTTATAAGAGCATGCAGGGGATTTATGCTCTGCCGACAAACGACTCATCGGCGTTGGAGGTTCTCGTCGGCTCCGATCAACTGCCCAGCGTGGATGTCATCGTCCCCTGCTTCAACGAGGATCCGCGCACGCTTTCAGAGTGCCTGGCTTCCATTGCCGACCAAGAATACGCCGGAAGACTTCGGGTCTATGTGGTTGATGACGGTTCTGGAAATCGCGAAGCCTTAGGAACTGTCCACGAAGCCTACGCGCGCGACCCCAGGTTCGACATCATTTTGCTTCCCGAGAATGTTGGAAAGCGCAAGGCGCAGATCGCCGCGATACGCCGCTCATCAGGGGATCTGGTGCTTAACGTTGATTCAGACACGTTACTCGCGTCCGACGTCATTGCCAAGCTTGTACCGAAAATGCGAGATTCAGCGGTCGGCGCAGTCATGGGTCAGTTGAGGGCCAGTAACCGGACCGAGAGCTGGCTGACTAGGCTGATAGACATGGAGTACTGGCTGGCTTGCAACGAGGAGCGCGCGGCGCAGGCTCGCTTCGGTGCCGTTATGTGCTGTTGCGGCCCATGTGCCATGTACCGCCGGTCTGCGCTCCTTTTATTACTGGACCAGTACGAGTCGCAGTTTTTTCGGGGCAAGCCAAGCGACTTCGGTGAGGATCGCCATCTTACTATCCTGATGCTGAAAGCAGGCTTTCGAACCGAGTACGTTCCGAGCGCCATCGCGGCCACAGTCGTCCCGAACAGACTCGGACCGTATCTGCGCCAACAACTCCGTTGGGCACGAAGCACATTCCGGGACACGCTGCTTGGGCTGCGCTTGCTGCCCAGCCTAAATAGCTATCTCACGTTGGACGTGGTCGGACAGAATCTCGGCGCGCTACTCCTCGCCGTATCGGTATTAACGGGCCTCGCACATTTCGCACTGACAGGCTCTGTGCCTTGGTGGACAGGACTGATGATTGTGTCCATGACCATGCTCCGATGCAGCGTGGTAGCAGTTCGTGCCCGACAGTTTCGATTTCTGGGCTTTTCGCTGCACACGTTCATCAACATCTTTCTCTTGCTTCCGTTGAAAGCCTACGCGCTGTGTACATTGAGCAATAGCGATTGGCTGTCGCGAGGCTCTGCTGTCGCTACATCGAACACTGGGGGAAAACAGGCCCCTACCCAAACTCCGATCACTGGTTCCAGCAGGGCAGAATTCTCGCCGCATGCGGCTCCGCTTCGCAGGCTCAATCTTGCGCGGGATTCTTCGGAATTAGTGCTGTCGGGCAACATTTGCGGCGACGAGTGATCGCTAATTACCTAGTGGACGAGAGGTGCACGAGTTTGACCCCGAACGTGAATCATCAGTTGCTTGATCGGGAATTGGCCGCAGACGATCCGTGGCTTCTCGACGGCAATCCGTTCGAGCGGAAGCGCCACACGCAAATGCTCCAGCTGGCGCTTGCCCAAGGCTCCATTTCAAATGCCCTCGAAGTCGGGTGCGCTGCCGGCGCATTCACGGAAAAACTAGCCCCCTACTGCCAAGGGCTCNCGACGGCAATCCGTTCGAGCGGAAGCGCCACACGCAAATGCTCCAGCTGGCGCTTGCCCAAGGCTCCATTACAAATGCCCTCGAAGTCGGGTGCGCTGCCGGCGCATTCACGGAAAAACTAGCCCCCTACTGCCAAGGGCTCACCGTCATCGATGTCGTGGCGCAAGCGATTGCTCGAGCACGTCAACGGATAAACGAGCCGTCGCGCATCAACTGGATAGTCTCCGATGTTCAACAGTTTTCGACCGACGAGTTGTTTGACCTGATCGTTGTGGCGGAGGTCCTCTACTATCTCGAAGACATAGCCGAGATGCGCGCGGCCGTCAAAAACCTGGTGCGGGTGCTTGCGCCTGGCGGGCATCTGATCTTCGGATCGGCAAGGGATGCTAATTGCCGTCGCTGGGGTCACGCCGCTGGTGCTGAGCCGGTCATCGCCATGCTGAACGAAACGTTGATCGAGGTAGAGCGTCTTGAGTGTCGGGGCGAGTCGGTCAACGAAGACTGCTTGCTCGTCCGTTTCCGAAACCCGCTTTCCGCTTCCTGATGATCGAATCTATCGCCGTTAACCTGGAGACACTATGCGCATCTTTGGTATCAAGCTGACCCATGATGGGGCGATCGCCCTGGTCGAGGATGGACGGCTCGTCTTCTGCGTTGACCAGGAAAAGCGGCACAACGATCCGCGTTACCAAGCCATCGATAATCTCTACGCAATTGTCGCCGCTTTACCGGAACAGGGGCTAAATCCTTGTGACGTCGATCAGTTCGTTATCGACGGCTGGGATGGCGAAGACGAGTCACAGTTTCAGGTCCGGCAGGCAACCAAGCAACCGCCAGTCTTGGCGTCCCTCTCGGTAAAATGAACCCATGTCCATGGTAGCGATCGATCTTACTGACGTAAGCAAAACTTATGACAAGCTCGTTGTCGACAGACTGTCGTTCCGCGTTGCGGCGGGGGAATGCTTCGGGCTCTTGGGACCGAACGGCGCGGGCAAAAGCACGATTGCGCGTATGGTCCTCGGCATGACATCGCCCGATGCGGGGAAGATTACTGTGCTCGGCGTTCCAGTGCCGGCGCGCGCGCGTTTGGCACGTATGCGCATCGGCGTGGTCCCGCAGTTCGACAATCTTGATACCGCGTTCACTGTACGCGAGAACCTGTTGGTGTTCGGGCGCTACTTCCGGATGAGCAGACGCCAGATCGATGCGGTCATACCATCGCTGCTTGAGTTCGCCCGCCTCGAGAACAAAGCGGATGCGCGCGTCGCCGAACTGTCCGGCGGCATGAAGCGGCGCCTGACGCTCGCGCGTGCGCTGATCAATGACCCGCACTTGCTGGTGATGGACGAGCCGACCACCGGCCTCGATCCGCAGGCCCGCCACCTGATCTGGGAACGGCTGCGATCGCTGCTGGCGCGGGGCAAGACTATTCTTTTGACTACCCATTTCATGGAAGAGGCCGAGCGGCTGTGCGATCGGCTGTGCGTTATGGAGGAGGGGCGCAAGATCGCCGAAGGCCGCCCGTCCGCACTCATTGACGAGCAGATCGGCTGTGACGTGGTCGAGGTCTACGGCGGCAATCCGCATGAACTGGGTGCGCTGATCCGGCCGTACGCACAGCGCATCGAGGTGAGCGGTGAGACGCTTTTTTGCTATGCACCCGATCCGGAGCAGGTGCTGGCGCAGCTACGCGGGCGCGCGGGTCTACGCCTTCTGCAGCGTCCCCCCAATCTCGAGGATGTGTTTTTGCGGCTAACCGGGCGCGAGATGGAGGACTGAACAATGGGCGAACGTTATGCGGCGGGCATGCCCGCCAATGCGTGGAATTGGGTCGCGGTTTGGCGCCGCAACTATCTTGGATGGAAGAAAATCGGGCTTGCATCGGTGCTCGGCAACCTCGCCGATCCGATGATCTATCTGTTCGGTCTCGGCTTTGGAATCGGAACAATGATAGGTCCTGTTGAGGGCACTTCGTACATTGCGTTTCTCGCGGCTGGCATGGTTGCCACAAGCGCGATGGCATCGGCGACCGCTGAAACGGTTTACGGGAGTTTCGGCCGCATGGGCGACCAGCGCACCTGGGAAGGAATGCTATGCACTCAGCTGACGCTCGGCGATATCTTACTCGGCGAATTGGCCTGGGCAGCCACCAAGGCCCTGATGGCGGGCACAGCAATCACTATTGTTGCGACCACGCTAGGCTACGCATCGTGGCCATCCATCCTCTGCTTGCTGCCAGTCATCGCTCTCAGTGGCCTCGCCTTCGCGAGTCTAGCGATGGTCGTCACGGCGCTTGCGCCCAGTTATGAATATTTCATATTTTATAATACCCTTGTTATAACACCCATGCTCTTCCTTTGCGGCGCGATGTTTCCGGTCAACCAATTGCCCGGCGCTTTTCAGGACGTCGCCTCCTTGTTGCCCCTCGCACATGCAATTGACCTCATTCGTCCGGCGATGCTTGGCCGTCCGGCCGGCAGCATGGGCCTGCATATCGGCGCGCTTTGCATATACACGGTTTTGCCGTTCTTCCTATCGGTTGCTCTGTTTCGTCGTCGGCTGATGCGTTGACGCTCTCACCATTCGTGAAATTGATTGTTTGGGCGATACCCATCCACGGGTCGGATAGGTCAATGCATGCGTTTTAAGGGACTCGATCTAAATCTCCTCGTTGTGCTGGACGCTTTGATCAGGGAGCGTAAAGTCACCGCCGCAGCCCGCAGTATTAACCTGAGTCAGCCGGCCATGAGCGCCGCCGTCGGTCGGTTACGCGCCTATTTCAGCGATGAGCTATTTACGATGAACGGCCGCGAACTCATTTTGACACCGCGCGCGGAGGGGCTCGCCACAGCAGTCCGGGAGGCATTGCTGCACATCCAGCTGTCGATTATTTCCTGGGACCCCTTTAACCCGGTCGGATCGGATCGTCGTTTCCGCATCATCCTTTCCGATTACCTCACACTCGTATTTTTTAAGAAGATCGTAAAGCGTGCTGCGCGGGAAGCTCCCGCCGTCCGCTTCGAATGTCTGCCTATTTCCGACGACCCCGAGGAGCTTCTCCGGCGCGGCGACGTTGATTTTCTGATTATGCCGGAAGTGTTCATGTCGAAACATCCTCGCGCAGCCCTGTTCGAAGATATGCTCGTATGCGTAGGCTGCGGCACGAACAAGCAGCTGTCAGAGCCACTTACATTNCTGTTCGAAGATATGCTCGTATGCGTAGGCTGCGGCACGAACAAGCAGCTGTCAGAGCCACTTACATTCGACCGATACTTGTCGATGGGGCAGGTTGTGCTTAAATTCGGGGACACCCGGCAGCCCTCCATCGAGGAATGGTATTTGCTCGAGAACGGTTTCGAGAGACGTATCGAGGTCGTCGTACACGCCTTTAGCATGATCCCGCCCCTTCTATCAGGCACCAGCCGCATCGGGACCATGCCGTTGCGGCTGGCGCAGCATTTCGCGAAATTAACACCCTTGCGGATTGTCGAACTTCCGCCGCCACTTCCTGCCGCATTCACGGAGGCCATCCAATGGCCTGCGCTTCACAATAATGATCCGGCAAGCCTATGGATGCGGGAAATGATGTTGCAGGAGGCATCTCGTATGATTGCCCTGCCTAAGAGCACCGGACGTCTCAGTTGTCGGCCGAATTGAGAAACTGACCCCTCGGTTATAAGAGGAGGCATGGATGGCGATTGGGATTGGGCGATTCCTGCATTGTCGAGAACGATGCAGGGAGAGCAGATCCTTCAGCCTGAAGAGGTGGCAGCGATGCTGCGGCGGCATGAGGTTGGCGGGGAACCGACGGGCGAAGGAATTCGGGTGCGCGCGCAACACCGTGCATCGGCATCTAAGCGAGGGCGGGACTGTTCCGTTTCGCAAGCCCGTGCGGCCGACGGCGTTTGACGGACTGGACGATTGGCTGCGGGAGCGCTTCTTCCCCCATGGGTCGAGCCGGATGACGATCTCGACCCGCTCCAGATGCACCGGGAACGCCTTGCGCGGTCGCGCAGCACGTCGCGGCTCGCCTGTCGGTCTTGCGGCCTTGCGGCCTTGCGGCCTCGAGTTCGGACTCAATCGCGCCGAGCCCGGTCTGGATTCGAAGGCGAAGGCCTCCTGGGCACGTTCGAGCTTCTCGGAGCTGCGACCGAAGCGCCGCGCTCCAGCTGCTTGACGATCCCTGAAGGTCGGCGAGCCTCTCCTGGGCACGCTCGTTGAGTGTCGCCATCCGGACGATCTCGGCCTTGAGTGTTCGCTCCGGAGTTGTTGCAGTTCGGCCTTCTCCGCCGCCATGGGGACGAATATCGCCTTGAGCGGAACGATTTCGTGGAGACGGGCCAAAGCGCTTCTCTTCATGACGCCGACAAAAGCTTATTTTGCACGGCCAGAGGCCCGCCTTTTGCGCCTGAGTCACGTCGCCACGGCCTATCCGGCCGACGTCGGACGCCGTCTCCGTTCGGCTTGAGCGCGCCAGTCCATGCCTTCGACGAGCGCCATCAGTTGGGCGCGGCAAGCCGGATCACGCCGTTCTCCACCCGCGGCCAGCGGAACTTGTCCTCGTCCAGCGAGGCGCAGGTCGGGGAGTATGGTGAGCGCAAGGTGGCGGCTGAACAGGAACTGCGACGGATCGATATCGTGGCGCCGCAGTCAGGCACCATTCAACAACTCGCAGTTCATACGCTCGAGTGATTACGCCCGCCGATCCGATCATGCTAATCGTGCCGGAAGGCGACGATCTTGCGCTGGAAGTACGGATCACCCCGAAGGACATCGACCAAATCCAGCTTGGTCACAAGGCCGTGCTGCGGATGTCAGCCTTCAATCTGAGAACCACGCCGGAATTGAACGGATATGTCAGCCGGATCGCAGCTG
>NZ_AYWX01000019.1 GCF_000502875.1 Mesorhizobium sp. L2C084A000
CCGAGGCGCCGGCCGCGGCCGGGACGGCCCCGGCCACGACGCCTGCTCCCGCCACCGAGGCTCCGGCCGTTGTGGCGGAGGCGACGCCGCCAAGCGATGTGCCCGAGACCGTGGCGCCCAAGCTCGAACATGCCGACGGCGCCGTCATCATCCGCCGCAACGATACGCTGTGGCGGATCTCGCGGCGCGTCTACGGCCATGGCGTACGCTTCTCGACCATCTACCTCGCCAACCAGGACCAGATCAGTGATCCCGACCGCATCTGGCCGGGGCAGGTGTTCAAGGTCCCGGAAAAGTCGAAGGAAGGCGAGGCAGCCGACCTCAAGACGATGGGCGAGCAGGCAACGACAGCGCCGGCCAAGACCAACTAGATCCAAGGCCGTCCAGGTCGAAATCTACTGGTGTGCTGAGCCGCTCAGGTGCAGTTTGAATCCGATCATGTTCGGATCCCCCAGGTCGGGGCGTAGTTTCATGCTCGGAATCAAATAGTCGCCGCCATTCTGCCGGCGATAGGGGATGGGTTGCGTGGTCGCGAGCGTTCTCATCCTCTCGCGCAGGCGCTCGGCGGTGGGTTCGAAGTCGGCTTCACCGAAGCGGTCGACGCTGTAGACGACGAATGGCGGAAGGACGTCGTAGCCCGGGTAGTAGAGGATCCCGTGGTTGATCGGGAACAGCAGATCATCAATTGGTCCGTTGACGCCGCGAGGGGCATAGTGCTCCTCCCAGCCGCCGGCGGTCACGATCAACATTGCGCGCTTGCCCATCAAGGTTCCCTCGCCGTAGCGGTCGCCCCATCGTTTGTCGCTATGTTCGCCCACGCCGTAAGCGAAGCCGTAGGCAAAGACCCTGTCGACCCAGCCCTTGAGGATCGCCGGCATGGCAAACCACCAGAGCGGAAATTGGAGAATCAGGGCATCCGCCCATAGCAGCTTTGCGATCTCGGCCTTGACGTCCTCTGTCAGCGCGTCGGCCTCGAAAGACTTTTTTGACGCTGCGGCAGGCATCAGCCGCGCGCCCGGCGCCAAAACCGGAAAGTCGGCCCGATCAACCGCTGATTTCCAACCCTGGGCGTAGAGGTCCGTCACCCGCACTTCGTGGCCTTGTGCCTCGAGTTCTCTGATGGCGACGTCGCGGAGCGCGCCGTTGAGCGAGCGGGATTCGGGATGTGCGAAGACAAGTAGGATTTTCATGCGGGGGACTCCGGGGATTGAAAAACTGGTCCCTTAGCTAGGCAATATCGACGCAATCCGCTATATATTCGTAATGCATAAGATTGTGCCGAATAGTGGATAAATCGGACATCACCCTCGAACGCATGCGCACCTTCGTTCGCGTCGCGGAACGGGGCAATCTGTCCTTGGTTGCCGGTGAACTGGGTATCGGACAATCGACGGTCACGCGGCATCTGCAGGAACTCGAAGAGGCAGTGGGTGCGCCTTTGCTCAGCAGGACCACCCGGCGGGTCACGCTGACCGACGAGGGCAGCCGCTACTATGCCAACAGCGTCCAGATCCTGCGCCTTGTCGAGCAGGCCGGCGACGAAGCGCGGGGCGCACGTGGCGCGCCGGCCGGCACCGTCCGGATATCCTGTACTGCCGCTTTCGGGGTCTTGCACACCAGCCGACTCATCTTCGACTTTCAGGACCGATATCCCGACATCGGCGTTGACCTCAGCCTCAGCGATGAGCGTGTCGACCTCGTCAGGGAAGGTGTCGACATCGCGCTTCGGTTGGGGCCGCTCACCGACAGCTCATTGAGGCTGCGGGCCCTCGGCCTGTCACGGCGCCTGCTCGTGGCATCGCCGGATTATCTGGCGCAGCGAGGCAGACCGGCTATCCCGTCGGATCTGTCTGGACATGAGGGTATCCGGATGTCGAACGTGGCGGGGAGTGAAACTCTTGCCTTGCAGGGCGCCGGAGGCGAGCGCCATATGGTGCCTTTCGCGGGGCGCCTGCGTGTCGACCATGGGCTTGCCGCGCGCGAGGCTTTGCTCGCGGGTCGAGGGGTCGCACCGGCTCACCGATGGCTTGTCGACGATCTTTTGGCGGCGGGCCTGCTCGAGACGATACTGGATGATTATTCACTGCCGTCCGCCCCTTTGAACATGCTGATCGTCCCGGAGCGCGCGGGCGTTGCAAGGGTCCGCCTGATGGTCGACTTCCTGGCTGAGCGGATTGCCGGCATCCCGGGGATCGAGAAGTCCAGTCCAAAGCGTTAGCCGCTATCTGCTCTGCCCAGAAGAGTAGCTTGCAGCAGCGTCGACCATCGTTTATCGCCGATGGACGATGAGCGAATCCCTAGCTGAAATAGGTATGCCTGGCTGCGCCCCGGACAGCCGAGCCGTTGCCACCCGGCTGGCAGCACTTTCGCACCCGGCTCGGATCGAAATCCTGAAATACCTGTCCGCAAGCAACTCCTGCTGCTGCCGCGAGGTTGTCGACCGTTTCGATCTGGCGCAGTCCACTGTGTCACAACATTTGAAGATACTGGTCGAAGCCGGGCTGGTCCGGTTCGAACCCGACCGTCAGCGCTCGCGCTACGAGGTCGATCGTGCCGCACTTGCCGATGTTTCCGCGTCGGTGGCCGCGCTCGTCAATTCCTGCTGCTCCGGCCGCTAGACCATGATCCCGAAAAGTGGAGCCCGGTTCTCGGACGAGATCATGGTCAAAAAGACATAAGAAGAAGGCACAAGAAATGGCCGAAAAAACCGTCTCCGACTCCTCGACCTTCAAGACGCTGCTCAATTTGTGGCCCTATATGTGGCCGGCGGATCGCGCCGATCTGAGAGCCCGGGTCACATGGGCGACGCTTCTGTTGGTCGTCGCCAAGCTGACGCTGGTCGCCGGTCCCTATTTTTTCAAATGGGCGACCGACGCGCTGGCCGGCGACGCCAAATCGGTGCCGCCGCTGCCGAGTTTTCTGCTGGCGCCGGTCATGCTGGTCGTTGCCTACAATGTCGTGCGCCTGGTGCAACTTGGCTTCAATCAATTGCGCGACGCCTTGTTTGCCCGTGTCGGCCAATACGCGGTGCGCCAGCTCGCCTTCCGCACCTTCGTCCACATGCACCAACTGTCGCTGCGCTTCCATCTCGAGCGCCGCACCGGCGGCCTGTCGCGCATCATCGAGCGCGGCACCAAGGGTATCGAGACGATCGTGCGCTTCATCATGCTCAACACGGCGCCGACCATCCTCGAATTCGCGCTGACCACCGGCATCTTCGCCTACACCTATGGCTGGAAATACGTAGTCGTCGTCGCGGTCACCGTCTGGGTCTATGTCTGGTTCACGGTCCGCGCCAGCGACTGGCGCATCTCGATCCGCCGCGACATGAACGACAGCGACACCGATGCCAACACCAAGGCAATCGACTCGTTGCTCAATTACGAGACGGTGAAATATTTCAACAATGAGGGCATGGAAGCCGAGCGCTTCGACCGCTCGATGGCACGCTACGAGGTCGCAGCGACCCGGATCTGGACCTCGCTCGGCTGGCTGAACTTCGGCCAAGGCATCATCTTTGGCCTCGGCACCGTCATCGTCATGTGCATGTCGGCGCTGGAAGTGCAGGCCGGCACGCAGACGGTCGGCGACTTCGTCTTCATCAATGCCATGCTGATGCAGCTGTCGGTGCCGCTCAATTTCATCGGCTTCATCTACCGCGAAATCCGCCAGGGGCTGACCGACATCGAGCAGATGTTCGACCTTCTGGATGTGCCGCAGGAGATCGTCGACAAGCCGGACGCGAAGCCACTTACTGTCAGCGCCGGCAAGGTCGAGTTCCGCGACGTGCATTTTTCCTATGACCCCAACCGCAAGATCCTGAAGGGCATCAGCTTCGAGGTGCCGGCCGGCAAGACCGTGGCCATTGTCGGGCCCTCGGGCGCCGGCAAGTCGACCATCTCGCGGCTTCTGTTCCGCTTCTACGACGTCCAGTCCGGCCAGGTGCTGATCGACGGCCAGGATATCAGGGACGTGACGCAGGAGAGCCTGCGCGGAGCGATCGGCATGGTGCCGCAGGACACCGTACTGTTCAACGACACCATCGCCTACAACATCCGCTATGGCCGCATCGGCGCCAGCGAGGAGGATATGCAGAAGGCCGCCGAACTCGCCCAGATCGGCCCGTTCATCGAGCGATTGCCTGACGGTTACAAGTCGATGGTCGGCGAACGCGGGCTAAAACTTTCGGGCGGCGAGAAGCAGCGCGTGGCGATCGCCCGCACCATCCTGAAGGCGCCGCCGATCCTGATGCTCGACGAAGCGACCTCGGCGCTCGACAGCCACACCGAACAGGAAATCCAGGCCGCGCTCGATCTGGTCAGCCGTGGCCGCACCACCATCGTCATCGCCCACCGCCTGTCGACGGTGATTACCGCTGATGAGATCATCGTGCTGCAGGACGGCCAGATCGCCGAGCGCGGCACCCATGCCGAGCTGATGCGCAAGCATGGCCTCTACGCCTCGATGTGGGACCGCCAGCGCGAGGCGACCGAGGCCGAGGAGCGCCTACGCATCGCCCGCGAGGGCGACGAGCTTGGCGTTGTCGTTCGTCGACGAACGTCGGAGGTGAATTGACACCGTTCCTTCTCCAACGAGGGGAAAATAGAAAATTTCCGCTTGACCTCAACTTAAGTTGAGATCGTAGGCCGTTCTTGGAGCCCGCCAACTAGCGTGTTTAAAAAACGGAGCAATCGAATGAGCGAGACAAATCAGACTGTTGACGGGGGCAGCGTGTTCAGGGTGGACAAATTCGTCGTCCCGGCCGCCGCTCGCAAGGAGATACTCGCCAAGGTCCGGACGACGCATGAATTGCTGCGCCTGCAACAAGGCTTTGTGCAGGATTTCCTGCTCGAGCAATTCTCGGGCCCAGGCGAATTCAACCTCGTCACCATCGTCGAATGGGAGAGCCAGGCGGCCGTCGACAACGTCGTGCCGATCGTTAAGGCCGCGCACGAGCGCATCGCCTTCAACCCGCAGGAGACGATCGCCCGGCTCGGCGTTCGCGCCGACATCGCCAACTATCAGAGGGTTCCCGGGCTGTAGCAAGGCTGCTACCGCCAGCCGATGCCAGGTGCCGGCGCTTCGACGCTGAGCACCTGGCCGGTGCGGGCTTCAGAAGCCTTCGGATTTGGGATCATGGACGGGCAACCTTTTCCGGCGCCTTGAACCGTCGGTGTCCCGAATTCTGCCGACAACGACACCGACCTAGCAAGCGGATCGCGACCCCTGCCGGCGCACCCAATACGGCCTTCCCTATTGTTGCGTTGCGGCGAGGGGGGCTTTCGGCTATTGAGGCCGGACTTGAAACGGAGCCTGTTTATTACCGATGAGCCTTGTCGATACGGTCAAGAACGCGTTCGTACCGATCCATCGCGAGGGCTATCCCTTCATCGCAGCCTTTGGCGCGGCGACGCTTTTCCTCGGTTATTTCTCCTCGATCCTGTTCTGGATCGGTCTGATACTGACGGCCTGGTGCGTCTATTTCTTTCGCGATCCCGAGCGCGTCACGCCGGTCGACGACCGCCTGGTGGTCAGCCCGGCCGACGGCATCATCTCGGCGGTCGGACCCGCCGTGCCACCGCGCGAACTCGGCCTCGGCAATGCCGAGATGACCCGCATCTCGGTGTTCATGAACGTCTTTTCCTGCCATGTGAATCGCGCCCCGGTGCGCGGCCGTATTGCGAAAATCGAGCACCGGCCGGGCAAATTCCTCAATGCCGAACTCGACAAGGCCAGCACCGAGAACGAGCGCAACGGCCTGGTCATCGAGAGCCCCAATGGCACGGTCGCGGCCGTCCAGATCGCCGGCCTGGTGGCGCGCCGCATCGTCTGCTGGGCCCAGGCCGGCGGCTCGATCGGCACTGGCGAGCGTTTCGGCCTGATCCGCTTCGGCTCGCGTGTCGATGTGTTCCTGCCCCTGACCGCGACGCCGCGCGTTGCCGTCGGCCAGACGGCGGTTGGCGGCGAAACCGTGCTGGCCGAATTCGGCGGTGTTGCCGGCACGCCTCTTGTTCGGGTTTCCTGACCGGTGGGCACGCAATACAAAAAGTTCGAGGCTCATGCCAGCGGCGGTCCGCGCATCCGCGAAATCCCGATGCGCATGGTGCTGCCCAATCTGGTCACCGTGCTCGCCATTTGCGCCGGCCTGTCCGGCATCCGCTTCGGCTTCGAAGGCCGCTTCGAGCCGGCGGTGGTGATGGTGCTGCTTGCAGCCTTCCTCGACGGCATCGACGGCCGCTTGGCGCGGATGTTGAAGGCGACCTCCAAATTCGGCGCGCAGATGGATTCGCTGGCCGACATCGTCAATTTCGGCGTGGCGCCGGCTCTGGTGCTCTATGCCTTCCTGCTCGACCGCGCCGGTTCGCCGGGCTGGATCGCGGCACTGCTGTTCGCCATCGCCTGCGGGCTACGCCTCGCCCGTTTCAACGTGCTCGATGACGAGAAGGCGGATCGCCCCATATGGCAGTCCGAATATTTCGTCGGCGTGCCGGCGCCGGCTGGCGCCGTGCTGGTGATGCTGCCGCTTTATCTCTATTTCCTGCGCACAGGTCTGGAGCCCAGTCGTCCAGCAGCCTTCGTCGCCACCGGCTTCACCATCCTGGTCGCTTTCCTGCTGGTCAGCCGGCTGCCTGTCTATTCCGGCAAGAGCCTGAAAATCCCGGGCGACAGGGTGTTGCCGATCATCCTGGGTGTCGTGCTCTACGTACTCCTGCTGATGACCTACCCCTGGTACACGCTGACCGCTTCGGTTGCCGGCTACCTGATCTTCCTACCGTTCAGCGTGCGCGCCTATTCGAAGCGCGCCAAGCTGGAGGGCGAGAAGGTGCCGCCTTCGGATATAGGTTAGAAGGTCGGCGGAAGTGCTTGATCTGACTCAGGCCGCGACGCCGAGCCCCAGCCTGTCGATCGCCAGTTTCCTCGTCGACACATAATCAGTCTTGCCGGAACCCAGCACCGGGATTTCCTCCACCTTGACGATGTCGTTGGGCACCATCAGTTCGGCGGCACCGGCCTGTTTGCCGAACCTGCGCAAGTCGTCGGGGTTGGCGTCGTCGGCGGTGGTGACCAGCACGATGCGCTCGCCGCGCCTCTTGTCAGGCACGGCCACAGCCGCGTGGTGCTCTTCCGGCCACAGCGACTGCACCAGCATCTCCACCGCACCCAGCGACACCATCTCGCCGGCGATCTTGGCGAAGCGCTTGGCGCGTCCGCGAATGGTGATGAAGCCTTCGCGGTCGACGGCAACGATGTCGCCGGTGTCGTGCCAGCCGGTCAGCGGCTGCAGCTCGCCGGGGCGGTCCGACGTCATGTAGCCCATCATCAGATTCGGTCCGTCGAGCCACAATTGGCCGGCGTCGGAGATGCCCTCGACCGGCTCCAGCTTCATGCGCATGGCCGGCAGCAGCCGGCCGACCGTGCCATCGCGGCCATGGATTGCCGTGTTGACGGCAACCACCGGTGCCGCCTCGGTCAGCCCGAACCCTTCGATGATCTCGGCCTGGAAGCGCTCGCGATAGACGCGGCGGGTTTCCGGCTTCACCGCCTCGGCGCCGGCGACGACGAAGCGCAGGCTGGAAAAATCGCCGTCCTTGGCGGTGCGCGCATAGTTGGCGAGGAATGTGTCGGTGCCGAACATGATGGTCGGTTTTACCTTGCGCGCAACCTCGGGGATGATCTTGTAGTGCAGCGGCGAGGGGTAGAGGAACAGCTTTACCCCGGTGACCAGCGGTAGGATGGTGCCGCCCGTTAGGCCGAAGGAGTGGAACACCGGCAGCACGTTGAGCAGGATGTCGGCAGGCGAGATGGTGATCCGCGCCTCGGCCTGCATGGCGTTGGCGTAAAGGTTCTTGTGCGACAGCACGACCGCCTTCGGCGTGCCTTCCGAGCCCGAGGTAAACAGGATCACGGCCGGCTTGGCCGCATCCTGCCGCTGCAGTGGCCAGCGCCACAGCAAGGCGGCGGCAAGCTTGTCCAGCGCGGTGACGCTGGCCCGCACATCCTCGAGCCAGAGAAGCCTGGCGCCGCCCTTTTCGATCGCCGCGACGATATCGGCAAGGTCGGCCTTCTCGACGAACGCGCGGGACGAAATCACGGTCCTTATCACCGCCGTGCGCACGGCCGCGGTGACGCTCGCCGGCCCGGCCGTATAGTTGATCATCGCCGCCACCCGGCCGGCCGACAGAAGGCCGGTGAGCGACAGCACGACGCCATTGGCGTTGGGCAGCATCACACCGACCGCTTCGCCCGGCGCCGTGACGGCCTCGAAGCGCCTGCCCAGGACGCGGGCGCCGATGAACATCTTGCGGTAGCTCAACGCACCCGAGATGACGTCTTCTATGATCGTGTGCGAAGCGCCGACGCGGTCGGCGGCATCGCGCATGGCCAGGAAAAGGCCACGATCGAGGTTGGTGCCGAAGAGCCGCGCCTCGGCGACACGGTCGAACAGCGCGTTGGTGTTCGAGGCCTGCTCGGGGTTGCGCGCCACCAGTTCGGCGATGGTCATCGGCTCCAGCACGCTGATCGACAGCTGCGGAAACCAGTGTCGTGGCGCCTTGTCCGCGGGCGTCAGCGACACCGGCAGGCTGCGCGCGCCGCCGACGAAGATCGGCACGATTTTGGCATCGGCCTGCATGGCGATGCGGGTGACGGCACGAAACAACCGAAACGTCTTGACGTCGGGCTCGACCGCATCCGGCAGATAGACGGCGAGCCGGCCCTTGCCTTTGAGCACGCGCACCAGCCGGCGGCTGACGAAGACATGTTCGGCGTTGAAGGCGATGGTACGGCCAAGCTCGCGCCAAGGTTCGAGCCACGGCGAGCGCGCCGAGACCTCATCGAGAATATGCAGCGTGTCTTCCGGCAGCAGCGACAGCATCAGCGCCGGCTCGAAGCGCGATTGATGCGAGATGACGTAGATGACTGGAGCCTGCGCCTTGCGGGCGACCCGGATGCGGCTGTCTCCGATCCGGTAGGCGAGCTTGAACGGCACATAGAGCAGCGCCTGGGTGAAGCGCAGGCCGAGGCGGAATTTTTCCGCCACGCCGATCAGCAGCCAGGCCAGAACAAGACCCGCAAGCAGCGCCAGTGTCAGGATCATGCCGCGTCTCTCCCAACGTTTTTTAGCATCTCGGCTCTTTGCGGCCGTGTCGGCCAGAACCTAGACGATGTGGGAGCAAGGTCAATGCGGAGCTTTTGCTTCCCTTGGTGCGGGAAGCTGCTTCTCACGCCGCCTGCAGCCGTCCACTGATGAAACGAAATTCCTGCGTCTTGCCGCCATAGCCATAAGCGGCTGCCGGCACTTCATGCACGAAGGCGTAGCTCTCCTCATGCACGCCGCCCAGCAGACGGCCGAAGGCTGCGAAGATCGCCTTCAGATAGGCCTCCAGTTCAAGCTTGGTATTGGTGCCGTCGACCACCTTGATATCAAGCCAGAACGTGTTGGTGCCGTGCTCGGCCAGCGACATGCCGCTGGCGAACCAGTGCTGCGGATCGACGTAGGACACGGCAACTGCCGTGATCGTCGGGTCCTTGCGCAGCTGCGTCGCGGTGATTTCGGTGGCCTCCTTTGCGATGCGAGCGGAAAGAGCCGCGTCAGGTTTGCCGGTGACGCTGATGTTGATGATGGGCATTTTTCTTCTCCTTGGCTTGAGCGGCGTCCGATCGCCGTTGAAACAACCATGCCACCATCTTTCGATCAAAAAAATCGAATTGTTTTTAACTGAAGATTCGATAAGATCGAAGTATGGAAACGCTGGATCCCGATCTGCTCCGAACCTTCCTAGCTTTCGTCGACAGCGGCTCACTGGCCAAGGCGGCTGCAAGCGTCGCACGTTCGCCCTCGGCGGTGACCGCCCAGATGCAGCGGCTGCAGGAAATCGTCGGCGAGCCGCTGCTGGCGCCGCAAGGGCGAGGGCGCGGCTTGACCCCTGCAGGCGAAGACCTCGTCGGCCATGCTAGGCGGATCCTTGCCGCCCATCGCGAGGCATGGCTGGCGCTTAAGGGCGCCCGCGCTGCCGGACGCGTCGCCATCGGCACGACACAGGATTTCGCCGACAGCGGCCTGCCGGATCTGCTGCGTGCCTTCGCCGGCAGCCATCGGCGCGTCAGGATCGAACTGCGGGTCGGCCGCTCCGCCGAACTGGCGCAGGCGCTGCAGTCTGGCGGCCTCGATCTGGCGATCGTCATGCGCCAGGCGGCAGCGCCGGACGAAGTCGGTGTGCTGCGCGAGCCGATGATATGGCTATGCTCACAAAAGGGGCTGGCCACGCGGCAGGAGGAACTGCCGCTGGCGCTGCTCGACCCATATTGCGGTTTTCGCGAAGCAGCACTTGCCGCACTCGATGCTGCCGGCCGCCGCTATCATATTGCTGCCGGCAGCGCCAGCCTGGCCGGCCTGCGCACGGCGGTGAACGCCGGTGTCGCGCTGACGCTGCGAACGGCCCGCTTTGCCCATTCCGGCATTGTCGAGGCACCGCGCGAGCTTGGCCTGCCACAGGTTCCAATGGCTGAGTTCGCCATCCGGCTGCGCGCTGGCGCCGATGGTCCGGCGGGCGATCTGGCGGCCCTGCTCGGCGGTAACCTTGCCCTGTCGGGCGGTTGAATGAAGAAAAAGCCGACCTTACGGTCGGCTTGGAGTAGGACGGGCCGAGGGGTTTGGGGGGACTTGGGGATGGCCCGTCGCAGCAATAATGCCTGACCCGGATGATGGTTCCGTGACCGCGTCACTTTTTTAAGAAATATTTGATGCTAAGCGTTGCGAGCGGGCCATCAGCCAATCCCGCCCCGCATGGGCAAACACCGCACACAACACGATGACGCCGCCGATCATGCTGGCGGCTGGGGCAATCTCGCCCAGGAACAGGAAGGCAAACAGGATCGCGAACGGCACTTCGGCTGAACCGAGCAGCCCGGATTCGGCCGGCGGGATGAGCCGCGCGCCCTCCGTCCACAGGGTCGAGGACAGCGCGAAGGACGCGCCGAAAGTGGCGAGCAGAACGGCATCCCTCGGCGAAACGGCCAGCGGATCGGTGACGAACCAGCCGAGCACGAACAACAGGAAGGCCGAAACCGCACCGGCCCACACCACGGGCGTGTCGCGGAAGGCGCGCACCATGATCATGTAGAGGCCGCTGCCGATGGTCATCAGCAGTGCCAGTCCGTCGCCGAACAGATTGCCGGTGCCGAAGCCGGACCAGACCATGATCGCCACGCCGCACAGCGACACGGCGGCGGCGACCATCGTCTGCAGTCGGAACGGTTCCCGTGTCAGAACCCACGCCAGCAGTGCGGTGACGAAGGGCGCGGTGGCGTAGATGACAGCGACATTGGCAACGAAGGTGAACTTGAACGCCGAGATGAAGGCAATGCTGGCTAGAGCGCCTTCCACCGCAAGCAGCCAGCCGCGCCAGCCAAGGCGTAGCGTTTCGCGATTGCCGGATCGGTGACGCCGCCACAGCACATACAGGCTGATCAGGATCGCGCCGACAAAGCCACGCCAGCAGATGATGGTCAGCGGGTCGGCATGGATCGACTTGGTCAGAACGCCGGTCAGGCCAAACACTGCCGCCGAGGATGACACCAGGATGATGCCGAGCGTACGCTCCGCGGCGGTGTCTATGGTGGCTGCAATCTCAGTCATGCCACCAGCCTACGTCGTTGCGTGCTGACATCGTGGTGTCAGCAGTGATGGTGATCCACATCATAGCCGTTTGCGGAAATGCTCGGTGCCGACGATCAACAGGCCGGCGGCGACGATCAGCGCAGCGCCCAGGAACACCTCGCGACGCGGCACGTCGCCCCAGATCGCAAAGCCGAGTGCGAATGCCCACAAAAGCGAGGTGTATTCCAGCGGCGCGAGGACCGAAGCCGGTGTGCGCTTCATGCCTTCGAAGAGAAGGTATTGTGCCAGGCCGCCGAGTGCGCCGACGCTGGCAAGGAGCAGCAACTGAGCCCCGTCCGGTGTCCGCCACCACAACAACGCCGGCACCGCCGAAAACAGCAGAAAATAGAAATTGTTGAGCAGGAGTTGGATCATCGAGCGCTCGGCAAGGGCGGTTTTGCGCAAGAGCACGATGGCGATGCCCCACAAGAAGGCGGCCGCCAGCACCAGCAGCACCGGCACGGACAGGCCGAGATGGGTCGGATCGCAAGCGATGAACACGCCGGCAAAGCCGATCAGCACCGCCAGCCAGCGCAGCATCGGCACCTTTTCGCCGAGCAGGAACACCGAAAACACGGTGACAATGATTGGGGCCGCGTAATAGACGGTGGTCAGTTCGGCCAGCTGCAGGCTGCGCGCCGCGTTGTAGTAGCAGAGCCACGCAGCAAGCGTGAAGGCACTGCGCACCAGCATCGGCCGCACGATCGGCGAGCGCATCGTGTCAGCAAACAACTGTCGTCCGCCGATCGCCGCGCACGCACCCAGAATGGTGATGCTGCGGAAGAACATGATCTGCCAGACGCTCATGCCGACGACCAACAGCTTGATCGAAGCATCCTGTGTCGAAAACAGCAGATAGGCCGCACCGGTCAGCAGGATGCCTGCAAGAACCCGCTCGCGTGTTTCGAGAATGGCGATATCGGCCATAAGGCGCGTGGGACCAAAATTGCCGGAGCGGCAGAAATGCTGTGAGGAGCGACACAAGGGAACTGTGAATTCAGCTCCCTTGGCACCAAGCTATACGGGCGAAAACCGCTGCGGCGCTACGCCAGCCCCGTGCTTATGTTGGGGCAGGGGTCCATGGCGAGTTGCACTGTCGCCAAGCCTATTGCGTCGCCTGGTAAAGCTCCGAAGCGGCCTCTTTCAGCGCGCGCCGACCATCGGATCGGAAATACATCATGTGCCCGCCCTCGACGACATCGAGACGGATAGGCTTGGCATTGGCGAGCGACGGGATCTGGTTCACCAGGTAGCGCGAGGCGAGGTAAGGTGTCACCAGGTCGGTGTAGCCGTTGACGATCACGACGCCCAGCGAAGGGTTCAGCGAGCGCGCCCGTTGCAGATCATCCATTACGCCGGCATAGCCTTGCCGTGACGCGCTGGTCCCGTAGTCCCAATTATGACTGATTTCGCCATTGAGCAGCCGATAGCTGACATCGGTGCGAAAATGCAGTTCGTCGCTGATATAGCCGACGAACGCCGACGTCAGCGCCGGCACGCTGCGGTCGAGCACCGGATCCGGGCCGGCGATGCGGGCGCTCTCGGGCGCGATGTCGGCCGTGCCGATCGTGGCGTCATAGGGGCTGAGCACCTTGCCGCTGGCGCGGGCGAACTCCCTTGCGAACAGGCCGGTGGGAATGCGGGCGGAGTTCCGCTGCACCAGGTCGAGCGGCAGGCCGGTGATGTCAGCCACGCGTTGGCTGGCCAGCCGCCTGCCTTGCTCCAGTCCGCTGGTGATTGCCGTGAGGTAATCGCCCATCGCATAATGTTCGACGTCTGCCAGCTTCTCCCGCAATGCATCGCCGCTGACGCCTTCGGCGCGCAGGCGCACCGCCGCCAGTGAAGGCAGTTCGAGCGCCCAATGCAGCGGCTCGAATTCGTCGGGCTGCACCAGCGTGAACTCCAGCGCCGGGGAGATCAGCACGATGCCGTTCGGACTGATGCCGATATCTTCCTGCAATGTCCTGGCGAGCAGCGCCGCGCGGAACCCGCCATAGCTTTCACCGGCAAGGAACAGCGGCGACCCGGTGCGGCCGTTCTGCGCGAGATAGAGCCGGATGAAGGCGCCAATCGAGCTGGCATCCTGGTTGACGCCCCAGAAATCGCGCGTGTCCTGCCCCGGTGCCTCGCGGCTATAGCCGGTTCCCACCGGATCGACGAAGACGAGATCGGTCATGTCGAGCCAGCTGTCGGGATTGTCGATCAGTCTTTGCGGTGACGGCAGGAATTCGCCGTCGGCTCCCGTCGCGATTATCCGTGGACCGAGTGCGCCGATATGCAGATAGGCGGACGCTGCTCCAGGGCCGCCGTTGAACACGAAGGTGATCGGCCGCTGCGGGTCTTTGGCCCCGCTTGCCGGCGGCTCCAGCGTGTAGGCGACATAGAAGATCTCCGCCGTGACGTCGCCCTTGCCGGAAAGCAGCGACAGTGTCGCCGCCTTTGCCTGGTAATCCAGCTTGCTTCCGGCCAGCGTGATCGAATGGTCGGTTGTCTGTGGCGGCGGCAGCAGGGACAGAACGCCGCCCGAGGGCGCCGGCCGCTCCGCTGTTTCAGCCAGGACGGGCTGCGCCAGGACGGCAAGCATCGGCAGGATAAGGCAGATCAGTTTCAGCTTGACCGGCATGATGGCTCCGCGACAACGACTCCCGCATAGGTATGGCCGAGAGGGTCGAAGTCAAAGGAAATGGCTGTTTTGAACTTGCAACGGCTTGCGCTAGTGTGAGCCGGAATGCAGTCGAATGTTTCCCTCGATCAGTTTGGACGCTGGAGCGGCGGTGTGGCCGCTGCGGCCGTTGCCGCGACTCCCGAAGAATTGTCGGCTCGCTTCACGGCAGCGGCGAGCGAGTTGCTTGGCTCCGACCGCGCCTATGTCGGCTTTTACCGTCGCGATATCACGTCCCTGACCATCGACGATGCCGGCCCCGATCGCTGGAACCGCGACTACGATGCACGACTGTATCGCCAGGATCCCTTCTTCCAGAGGTTCGCCAGCACAAGGCAGGATTTCCTGTTGCCGCTGTCGGCACTCCGCAATGTTGACTTCCAGCGCACCCCCTACTATCGCGAATTCTTCGGCCCTTCCGACAGTTTCGACGAGATCACCGGTGTGTTCAATCTCGACGGGCTGACCGCTGGCTATGTCACTTTTCTCAGGCGAAACGGGGCAGAACCGTTTGGCGAGCAGGATCTGGCAACGGCTTGCGCGGCAAGCAGCGCGACAAGGCTCATTTTGGAAAGATTGCTTCATCTGTGCCGCTTCCGGCACAAGGGCGCCGCAATCGGTGACGCTCGCTCGCGGCTGAGCAGGCGCGAGGCCGAAATTGCGCGGCACCTGGTCGATGGTGGCAACGCCAAGACCATTTCGCGAAGTCTCGCCGTCTCGCCCGGCACCGTCCGCAACCACATCAAACAGATCTACCGCAAGCTCGGCGTGCACTCCCAGGTCGAGCTGCTGGCGACCCTCCGCGACGTCGCTCGGGATTGACGGCTTCCGAGCGGCGCTAAAAGCGCTACGCGCTTTCCCGGAAAAACCGCTGCGCACTTTTCCCGGAATTGCTCTATTGCCCCGTCACGCGCATCTTTCGGCACCGCCATCGTATCGAAGTTGATGAGCGTGCCTTCCCTGGGGATGGAATAGGCGATCTCCAGCTTCTTCACGGATTCCGCCGCACGGGTCCTTGCCTGGAGTATGTCGCCCGACCAGCCCAACACCACGCAGATGTCGCCGTTGGCGAGGTCGTTGATGTATTTGGACGAATGGAAATAGCGGATGTAGGGTCGCACCTTGCCCATCAGGTCCTCGACCTTGGCGAGGTCGTCGGGACTGGTCGATTTGGGGTCGATGTGAAGATAGTTCATCGCCATCGGGATGACTTCGGCCGGCGCATCGATCATGGCCACGCCGCAATCCGAGAGCTTCTTGACCATTTCGACGTCGAAGACCATGGCGAAGGAATCCGTCGGCGCGTCCGGCAGCCGCTGTTTGACCGCGGCGACGTTGTAGCCAATGCCGTCGGTGACGGCCATGTAGGGCACGGCATGCAGGTTCTGTGGGTCGGCGCCGGCGATCAGCGCCAAGGCTTGCGGATCGATCTTCGAATGGTTGGCAAGCTTCGATGTGTCGAGTTCCAGGAAAGCCCCCGCCTTCACCTGGTTTTTCAGGAACGGATAGGCTGAAGGGTAGACCACGTCATATCCCGAACCGCCGGTGAGCAGCTTGGTTTCAAGCACCTCGTTGCCGTCATAGACATCGTAGCGAACCTTGATGCCCGTCTCCTTCTCGAATTTCTCGGCCGTGTTCGGAGCGATGTAGTCGGACCAGTTGTAGACGTTGACGATTTTTTCCTCGTCCGCCGAAGCGGCACTTGCGCAGATGCCGCACGTCAGCCCGGCAAGCAGGGTTGAGAAGATCAAAGCGCGCATGAGTGTTCTCCTTTTCACTGCCGGTTTTTGGCGGGCGTCATCCGTCAACGTCGTTGCGGGGCATAGACCGGCAAGGTGATGCAGGCGACATTGCCGCCGCCCAGCAGGATCTCGCGCGAGTTTTCGATGCCGACTATCCGGTGATCGGGGAACAGCGCGGCCAGTTCTTGCTTGGCCTTTACGTCGAGATCGCAGCCGAACTGCGGTACCACCACGACGCTGTTGCCCGGATAGTAGTTGATGTAGCTCGCCGCGATCCGGTTCCCGGCGGGTCGCGCCCAGGTCGAATCGAGCCGGTCCACGCTGTCGCTCTCTTCTGGCGTCATCTCGATTGGCAAGGGATGGGGCAGCCGGTGGACCTCCAGCGCGCGTCCACGCGCATCACGGGCCGAACGCAGCATCTCCTCGGCTTCCCGCACGATCTCATATTGCGGGTCCTCCCGATTGTCGGTCCAGCTCAGCACGACCACACCGGGGCGCACGAAGCAGCAGACGTCGTCGACATGACCGTCGGTCTCGTCGAAGGCAAAGCCGCGTGGCAGCCAGATGATAGTGTCGACGCCGAGATAGTCGCCAAGCTGGCGTTCCACCTCGACCTTGCCGAGATGGGCATTGCGATTTCGGTTGAGCAGGCATTGCTCCGTCGTGATGAGCGTGCCCTGACCGTCGCACTGCAGCCCGCCACCCTCGGCGATCAGCGGCGCGCGGTAGCGATCCATGTTCTCGATTTCGAGCACTTTTTGCGCGGCCAGATCATCGAGGTCCCATGGCACGTAGAGGCCGCCGTCAAAACCGCCATATGCGTTGAAGATCCAATCGACGCCACGCACGTCGCCATGATCGTTGACGACGAAATTGGGACCGCTGTCGCGCAGCCAGGAATCGTTGGTGGACATTTCCACGACGCGCACATGGCCAGGCAATCGCGCCCTGGCATTCTGCCATTGGCGAGCGGATGCAGCCACGGTCACCGGCTCGCTTTGCGCGATCGCCGCGGCGACATCGACGAACAGTTTTTGCGCGGGCTTGGCACCGAGGCGCCATGTGTCCGGTCGCTCCGGCCAGATCAGCCAGCAGCCTGATTTGGGTTCGAATTCGCCGGGCGCGCGAAACCCATCCTGTTTCGGCGTTGTCGAGAGGGTACGGGGCATCTGGGGACCGCTGGAAAATGGAGTGACGACTTGCCCGGATCAGACGTTTTTGGGACCTTGTCCGTCAATGTCCCATTTGGGATATCGGTCTTTGTGCGCCGGCGGCGGCTACCTCGTATTGCGGAATGGCATTGCCTTCCATGGCGATCGGCGCAAATCTCGACCGGACGGCGCTATGCCGGCGGCGGGAAAGGCTGACGAAAGGGGACAGCGGATGGATGCGACCGAATTGAAGGCCATGCAGGCGCCGCTGAAGCAGGCCTATCGCGATGACGCTTCGCAGGCTCTGATCACGCTTCGCGCCAAGGGCTCGATCGACGACCAGTCGGTTGCCTGCAAGGTGGAGACGGGCAGGGCGCTCGCCATCGCCGGACTGCATCCGGCAACAGGCGGCTCAGGCCTTGAGCTCTGCTCGGGCGATATGCTGCTCGAGGCCTTGGTGGCCTGCGCAGGGGTGACGCTGAAGGCGGTGGCGACGGCGCTCGAGTTCAAGCTCGGCGCCGCCACGGTGGAGGCCGAAGGCGATCTCGATTTTCGCGGCACGCTCGGTGTCGCCAAGGATGCGCCCGTCGGCTTTCGCGCCATCCGGCTCAACTTCAAGCTCGACACGGATGAGCCGCAGGAGCGGATAGATTCGCTGCTGAAGCTGACCGAGCGCTACTGCGTGGTGTTCCAGACCATCAGACAGAAGCCAGAGCTGACGGTCAGCGCACGGCGCTGACGCTTACTGTGCCGACGGCTCTTCGGCGTCGCCTTCGTCTGTGAAGGGCGAGGCGCTCGGCACGCATTGCACCGACCAGCCGGCTGGTGTCGGCTGCTTCTGATATTCGGTGATGGCGGCCGTGCACTGTTCGCGCTTGTCGAAGGTGCTGGGCAGCACGACCATGCCGCCCTGCGGGCCGGCGATTACCAGATACCAGACCAACGCTGCTGCGGTCGTAGCCATGGGGATTTCCTTGTTCTGCCAGTGGGCGCTTGTTGTGGGAGTCGCTGCGATCCTACCAACTCCACGGAAATGACGAAAGCATGACCCCCTTCCATCGCCACATCACAGCCGCGTGATGTGGCGATGGGTTTCAACCTGATTTTTGAAGCCCAATCGGCTCAGTTGGTGGCAAAGCAATAGAACAGGCCGTCGCCTCCGGTGCCCTTCAGCGCCTCCTGGCTGCAGCCGCCGCGCGAGGCATGCGAGGAATTCCAGGATTTTGCGGCAGCCGATTCGTCGAGGCCGGTGCGGTCATGATGGCCCATCATCGCGGCTCCCTCGGCCCCGCTCATCGTCCAGTCGCCGCAGGTCTGGTCGGCGATCTTCGTGCCGTCGGGCTTGGAGCCGGTCAGCACGTCGTGGCGGTTCGGCTTGTCGCCGCGGCCGTTGACCACTTCACCTTTCTCGTTCAGCGCCGTCTGCTTGGTGATGCCGTTGGCGTCGCTGTGCAGGGAGGCGACGTCGTCGGCGATCTTGACGCCCTTGGCGTTCACCCACGGCCCCTTGCCGATGCGGTCGCGCGCATCGGTGTCGCTGGTCGACAGATAGGCAGCCCAATTCTTGCCGGTGACGCCGGCGGCTTCCGCCAGCGAGGCGCAATGCGCGTCGGCACCCTTGAGGCCGCCGAGATCGGCGCCCTTGCCGGAACCGACGCTGGTGACGAAGAAGCTCATCTTTGCGTCTTGCGAATAGGTGGCGCCGGTGGCTGCGATCAGGGCGGCGGTGGCGAGAAGCAATCTGCGCATGGTGGTTCCTCCGGTTTGGGCTTCGACTACGTCGAAGAAACGTTTCCGGAGGCCTGTTTAATCCCTACGCATGCCGCCCAAAAGTGTGCAGCGGTTTCGGAAAAACCGGCATGCATCAAAAAAGACCCAAGTTTTATTCCGGCTGACGATAGGCGACGAAGCGATTGTGCTTGGCCTGGAAGATCAATCCGGTCTCTTTCAGCTCCGGGCTGGCCAGCGGCACGATACGTTTGGCGATCTCCGAGGGGTGCGGCAGCGTCTCGGGATCCTCGCCTGGCACTGCCTGCGCCCGCATGGCGGTGCGGGTGGCGCCGGGGTCGGCGGCGTTGACGCGCAACGGCAGGCTCTGCGTCTCATGCGCCCAGGAGCGCATCATCGTCTCGACCGCCGCCTTGGATGCCGCATAGGGCGCCCAGAAGGCGCGCGCCGAGTGCGCCGCGTTGGAAGACAGGATGATCGCCCTGCCGGCGTCGGATAGCCGCAACAGCGGGTCGACCGAGCGGATCAGCCGCCATGTCGAGGTGACATTGATGGTCATCACCTTCTCGAAGGTTTTTGCTTCGACATGGCCGATCGGCGAAATGACGCCGAGAACGCCGGCATTGGCGACGAGAATGTCGAGCTTGCCCCAGCGCTCGTGGATGGCGCCGCCCAGCCGGTCGATGCCGGCCATGTCGGCGAGGTCGAGCGGCACCAATGTCGCCTGGCCGCCGGCCGCCTTGATCTGGTCGTCAAGCTCTTCCAGGCCGCCGACAGTGCGCGCCACCGCGACGACATGCGCGCCGGCGGCAGCCAATTCCTTGGCGATGAAATAGCCGATGCCACGCGAAGCGCCGGTGACGACCGCAACGCGGCCGGTGAGGTCGAGGGGAGGGTTCAACGGGCAACTCCGAAGGTTAGTGCTCTAACTCGGACTTGGCTCTGCCTCGTCAGCCTGCGTGATTGGCGAAAACGGGGATGAGAGCGCAATCTCCCCCCTTGCGGGGGAGATGTCCGGCAGGACAGAGGGAGGTGTGAAGGATCGCCAATTTCCGAAATAATCCGCCCCCGAGAGAGAACCAGGCTAGGCGCGTGCCTTTGATTGGCTGACAGGTTGGCGGGACAGCACCCCCCTCTGCCCTGCCGGACATCTCCCCCGCAAGGGGGGAGATCGGCTGTTTCGAGGAGGGCGCGACAAAGCGATCGCGGCGAAATTTGCAAACCGGCGAAATTCACGGTTGCCGCAAGAGCCTACGTCCCGCTCGTCGCCAGCAGCGACAGCGTGCGCACATTGTCGTGGCCTTCGAAGTCGAGCAGGCGGGTCGGATACTGGCCGGTGAAGCAGGCGTCGCAGAATTGCGGCTGGTCGTTGTCGCGGCTGGCCTCGCCGACCGCGCGGTAGAGCCCGTCAATGGTGAGGAAGCCAAGCGAATCGACACGGATGAACTCGGCCATTTCCTCGATCGACATGCGCGATGCCAGGAGCTTCGATTTCTCCGGCGTGTCGACACCGTAGAAGCAGGACGCGCGTGTCGGCGGTGAAGCGATGCGCATATGCACCTCCTTGGCGCCGGCGTCGCGCACCATCTGCACGATCTTCTGGCTGGTGGTGCCGCGCACGATACTGTCGTCGACCAGCACCACGCGCTTGCCCTCGATCATGCGGCGGTTGGCATTGTGCTTCAGCTTGACGCCCATGTGGCGGATCGAATCGCCCGGCTGGATAAAGGTGCGGCCGACATAATGATTGCGGATGATGCCGAGCTCGAAGGGAATGCCTGCGGCCTGGCTGAAGCCGATCGCCGCCGGCGTGCCCGAATCCGGCACCGGCACGACGATGTCGGCCTCGACCGGGCTTTCGACCGCCAGCTCGGCGCCGATGCGCTTACGCACCTCATAGACGTTACGGCCTTCGACCGAGGAATCCGGCCGCGCGAAATAGACATATTCGAAGATGCAGAAGCGGGTCTTCTGCGGTTCGAAGGGGAACAGGCTCTCGATGCCCTTGGACGTGACGACAACCATCTCGCCGGGCTTCAGGTCGCGAACGAAACGCGCGCCGATGATGTCGAGCGCGCAGGTTTCGGAGGCCAGGATCCAGGCGCCGTCGAGATCGCCGAGCACCAGCGGCCGGATGCCGAGCGGATCGCGGCAGCCGATCATCTTCTTGGCCGTCATCGCCACCAGCGAGAAGGCGCCCTCGACCTGCCGCACCGCATCGATGAAACGCGAGTTCAAGTCGCGTTCCTTGCTGGTGGCGACGAGGTGCAAAAGCGTCTCGGTATCGGAGGTGGAGGAGAAGATCGCGCCTTGCTTCTGCAGCGCGCGCTGCACGGTCATGGCGTTGGTCAGATTGCCGTTGTGGGCGACGGCGAAGCCGCCATCGGCCAATTCGGCGAAAAAGGGCTGGATGTTGCGCATGCCGGCGCCGCCCGTGGTGGCGTAGCGCGTATGGCCAATGGCGCGGTTGCCTTGCAGGCTGTCGATGACGCGCTGCTTGGTGAAGGTGTCGCCAATCAGGCCGACATGGCGTTCGACATGGAACTGGCTGCCGTCATAGGAAACGATGCCGGCCGCTTCCTGGCCGCGATGCTGCAGCGCATGCAGGCCCAGTGTAACGATGGCCGCAGCGTCCTGCCGGCCGAAAATGCCGAACACACCGCATTCGTCGTGGAAATGGTCGTCGGCCTCGGCGGAAAGCACGTCGTCTGCGTCTGCCATCTTAAGCTCCGCTAAAATCGCCATATAATGCGGGTTCGCGCCGAAAGCAACGCGGGCCGTGCGGTCGTTCACACCATCGTCAGATCCTGACGCCGTTTTCGGGCGTCAGTTTGCCGGTGCCGCCGGTGCCGGAGCGTTGTTGGCCGGTGGTGTTGCGTCATTGTCGTCAGGCGCCGGCGTGTTGGCATCGTCGCCGCCCGCCGGAGCATCCGCGGCCGGTGCGTCCGGAGCCGCTGGCGTCTCGGCGCCCGGCTGATTCGGATTGAGCTTCTTGAGGATCGCGTTTTCCGGATCCTCGGGCAGCAGGCTTTCGAGCTTGGCGCCGATCTGTTCGAGCAGCGGCCGCGACTTGGCCTCCGTGACCCAGGCTGGTGCCTTGGCACCGGCCAGCCAGTTGAAGAACAGCAGGGCGACGGCAACGACCAGGATGCCGCGCGCGGCGCCGTAAAGGAAACCGAGCGTACGATCGAGTGCGCCGATCCTGGAATCGATGATCCAGTCGGCTAGCTTCATGGTGATGACCGAGACGACGATCAACGCGATGATGAAAACCACGCCGGCGGCCGCCGCCATGGCGACCTTTTCATTCTCGATGTAGGGCGCGAGGTAAGGCACAACCGGCTTGTAGAAGAAGAACGCCGCCGCTGCCGCCGCTGCCCAGGAGACGACGGACAGGACTTCGCGCGAGAAGCCGCGAACCATGGCGAGCATCGCCGAGACCAGAGTGAAGCCGACGAGAATTCCGTCAAGCAGCGTAATCGGCATGTCTTTCGCCCCACTCCATGAGCCGCATTATAGCGCGGAGCATCGGGTTCTGGGTCCGATGCTCTAATCTTCTTCGTCCACGCGGCTTCGGCGTGAGCCGGCTATGCGTGCCACGAGGTCGGCAAGCTCGGTCGGCTGGAAAGAACCGGCCCCGATCCCCCCGGCCAGTTCCCCGCTGCCCGAGGGCAGAACCGCGCTTCCAAAACCCAGCTTTTCGGCTTCCTTGAGGCGCTGTTGCGCATGCGCAACCGGCCTCACGGCGCCCGAAAGGCTGATTTCGCCGAAATAGACGCAATCGGCGGGAAGGGCAAGACCGGTGAGCGAGGAAACCAGGGCGGCCGCCACTGCCAGATCGGCCGCGGGCTCCGAAATCCGGTAGCCTCCGGCGACATTGAGATAGACATCGTGAGTGCCGAAGCGCACGCCGCAATGGGCTTCGAGAACCGCCAGGATCATCGACAGCCGGGCGCCGTCCCAGCCGACGACGGCGCGGCGCGGCGTGCCGAGCGAGGAGGGTGCGACCAGTGCCTGGATCTCGACCAGCACCGGCCTTGTCCCCTCCATGCCGGCGAAAACCGCCGCCCCCGGCGATTTGGCATGGCGTTCGCCAAGGAAAAGCTCGGACGGATTGGCGACCTCGCGCAGGCCCTTGTCCGACATTTCGAAGACGCCGATCTCGTCGGTCGGTCCAAAACGGTTCTTCACCGTGCGCAGGATGCGATAGTGATGGCCGCCTTCGCCTTCGAAGTAGAGCACGGCGTCGACCATGTGCTCGACGACGCGCGGCCCGGCGATCTGGCCTTCCTTGGTGACATGGCCGACCAGTACGATCGCAGCACCCGTAGATTTCGCATAGCGGATCATCGCCTGGGCGGCGGCGCGCACCTGTGTGACGGTCCCAGGCGCCGAATCGGCAAGGTCGGTCCACAGCGTCTGGATCGAATCCAGGATGACGAGATCAGGCCGCTTGCCGTCGGCGATCGTCGCCAGGATGTCCTCGACATTGGTCTCGGCGGCAAGTTCCACCGGAGAAGAGGCGACGCCAAGCCGCTGCGCCCGCAGCCTGATCTGCGCGACCGCCTCTTCGCCGGAGACATAGACGATGCGGTGGCCTTTTGATGCCAGCGCCGCGGCCGCCTGGGTGAGCAGCGTTGACTTGCCGATGCCGGGGTCGCCGCCGACCAGCAGCGCCGAGCCGCGCACGAAACCGCCGCCGGTGGCGCGGTCGAGTTCGCCAATGCCCGAGATGATGCGCGGCGCGTCCTCGATATCGCCGGACAGCGTGGTCAGCACCACCGCGCGGCCCTTGCGGGCGTTGCGCGTGTTGGCTGGTCCCGAGCCGATGCCGCCGGACGTGCCTTCCTCGACCAGCGTGTTCCACTCGCCACAGGCATCGCATTTGCCGGCCCAGCGCTGATGCACCGATCCGCAACTCTGGCAGATGAATTGGACGCGCGACTTGGCCATCAGCGGGATGCTGCTTGAAAATGGCCTGGGCGAGGTGGGCTGGGGTAGGTCAAAAAGCTACTCGAACCTTTCCGGCAGATGATGCTCCTCGGCGAGGTCGGAGAAGCGGGTGAACTCGCCCTGGAAGGCAAGGCTGACGGTGCCGGTCGGGCCATGGCGCTGCTTGGCGATGATCACTTCGGCCTTGCCCTGGACCTCGATCATCTTCGTTTCCCAGGCGAGGTGCTCGGGCGTGCCTTTCTCCGGTTCCTTGTTCTTGATGTAATATTCCTCACGGTACACGAACAGCACGACGTCGGCGTCCTGCTCGATCGAGCCCGATTCGCGCAGATCGGACAGCTGCGGATGCTTGTCGTCGCGGCTTTCGACCTGACGCGAGAGCTGTGAGAGGGCGATGATCGGCACGCCCAACTCTTTGCCGAGTGCCTTCAGTCCGGTGGTGATCTCGGTGATTTCCTGGACGCGGTTCTGCGACGCCTTGGCGGACGAACCCTGCATCAGCTGGATATAGTCGATGACCATCAGGTCCAGCCCGCGCTGCCGCTTGAGGCGGCGGGCGCGCGCCGCGAGCTGGGCGATCGAGATACCACCCGTCTGGTCGATGTAGAGCGGGCGCTTGTGGTTCTCCTGCGTGTAGGCGACAAGCTTGCCGAAATCGGCTTCCGTCAAATCGCCGCGCCGGATTTTCGACGATGGAATCTCGGTCTGCTCGGAGATGATGCGGGTGGCCAGCTGCTCCGACGACATTTCAAGCGAGAAGAAGCCGACGACGCCGCCATTGGCCGCCTTGACCGAACCGTCGGCCTGCTGGGCAGGCTCATAGGCGGCAGCGATGTTATAGGCGATGTTGGTGGCCAGCGACGTCTTGCCCATGCCTGGGCGGCCGGCGATGATGATCAAATCGGATGGCTGCAGGCCGCCCATGCGGTGGTCGAGATCGCGCAGGCCGGTGGCAATGCCGGATAGGTGGCCGTCGCGCATGTAAGCCGCACTGGCCATGTCGACGGCGTTCTTCAACGCATCGGAAAAACTCTCGAAGCCGCCATCGTAGCGGCCGTTTTCGGCCAGCTCGAACAGGCGGCGTTCGGCGTCCTCGATCTGTTCGCCGGGCGCCATGTCGACCGGCGCGTCATAGGCGATGTTGACCATGTCCTCGCCGACGGTGATCAGCGCGCGGCGTGTGGCAAGGTCATGGATGGCGCGGCCATAGTCGGTGGCGTTGACGACGGTGACGGCCTCGACCGCCAGCCGCACGACATATTGCGCCATCGTCATGTCGCCGACCTTCTCGTCGGCGGGCAGGAAGGTTTTCAGCGTGATCGGCGTCGCCACCTTGCCCATACGGATGAACTCGGACGCCACCTCGAAGATCTTGCGGTGCAGCGGTTCGTAGAAATGGCTGGCCTTGAGGAAGTCCGAGACGCGATAGAAGGCGTCGNATCTATGCGGATTAGCTCGGCCGCGACCTCGAAGATTTTCCGGTGCAGCGGCTCGTAGAAATGGCCGGCCTTGAGGAAGTCGGAGACGCGGTAGAAGGCATCGTTGTTGACGAGGATGGCGCCGAGCAGCGCCTGCTCGGCCTCGATGTTGTTGGGCGCTTCACGATAAAGCGGTGTTTCCGCCACGCCGAATTTTCGCGCTGCTTCTGCCATGATGTCCCCGATTTCGATCCCGGCTTCTCGATATCAGAACGTGACAAGTCCATGCTGACTTATCTGCACCAGTGCCTGTCCAATCAGCTTTGATACCCGCGATTCACAGCCGAGTTTTTTCGGTGGAAAGAATCACAATTGACTCGAATCGAAAGAACGATTGTAGCGCATCTACAGGGAGAACAAAACGGGAAAACAAGAATGGTGCCCTGTGCAGCCATCCCGCTCAAAGCTGACCGAGTCGCCCCTCGATGAACCGGCGTTCCGCCGGTTGCCGGGTCAACTCGATCGCCCGCCGGTAGGAGGTCCTTGCCGCTTCGGTCAAGCCAAGCCTGCGCTGCATGTCTGCTCGCGCCGCGTGCGCCAGATGGTAGCCGTCCAGCCCGCCTTGTCCCATGACCGCCTCGATTGCCGCCAGTCCGGCCTGCGGGCCGTCGCGCATGCCTATGGCCGCGGCGCGGTTAAGTGCCACGACGGGTGAAGGATCGACGCGGCCGAGCACATCGGAAAGCGCGACGATTTGTACCCAGTCGGTCTCCGCCGTGCCTGCCGCCTCGGCGTGGACGGAAGCAATGGCCGCCTGCAGGATGTAAGGTCCGATGCGGCGCGAGGCGATCGCCCGACCGATCAGGCCGTCGGCCTCGGCGATCAGCGCACGGTCCCACAGCGCGCGGTCCTGGTCCTCCAGCAGCACAAGATCGCCGCTGGCATCGACCCGTGTTGCGCGCCGCGCCTCGTGCAGCAGCATCAGGGCAAGCAGCCCTTGCGCCTCCGGCTGGTCGAGCAGCTCAACCATCAGCCGGCCGAGCCGGATCGCCTCGGCGCACAGATCGGCCCGCGTCAGGTTCGGCCCCTCGGTTGCCGCGTAACCCTCGTTGAAGATCAGGTAGATCACCTGCAGCGCACTCTCGAGACGCGCCGGCAGGTCGTCGCGGTCGGGCACTTCGTAAGGGATGGCCTCGTCCCGGATCTTCGCCTTGGCCCGCACGATGCGTTGCGCAATGGTCGGTGCCGGCGTCAGATAGGCGCGGGCGATCTCCTCGGTGGTCAAGCCACCCACTTCGCGCAGGGTCAGGGCAATGCGTGCATCCGGCGTCAGCGCCGGGTGGCAGCAGACGAAAATGAGCCGCAATTCATCGTCCTGAATGTCTTCCGGCATGGCTGGCTCCGGCGTCGGCTCGGCCAGAGCCATGAGCTCGGGCAGGGCCCCGGTCAGCCGCGCTTCCCGGCGCCAGCGGTCGATGGTTCTGAAGCGGCCGGCCGAGACCAGCCAGGAATAGGGATTGGCCGGAACACCCTGGCGCGGCCATTGTTCGGCGGCAGCCGTGAAGGCCTCATGCAAGGCCTCCTCCGCCGCGTCGAAACCGCCGAGCAGGCGGATCAAGGTCGCCAGCACGCGCCGCGCCTCGGTGCGGTAGGCCGCCTCCAGGGCGTCGCGCGGGCCGGCGGTGCTCACAGGGCCGGCGGCGGCTGGCTGAAGTCGACGACCGGGCGGACTTCGATAAAGCCGATCGTTGCCAGCGGATGGCCGCTCGCCACCCGCACCGCTTCATTGAGATCACGGGCTTCGATGACGATGATGCCGCCCAGGATTTCCTTGGTCTCCATGAACGGGCCGTCGACCGAAGACATCTTGCCGTCGCGGACCTGCACGGTCATCGCCTCTTCCGGCAACACCAGGGCTTCGGCGGTTACGAAGTGGCCGCTGGCCCTGAGCACCTCGTCATATCCGGCGCATTCGGCCAGCACGGCGTTGGCTTGCGGGCTGCCGCCGAACAGCGTCTTGGGGTGGTAGTAGATGAGACAGGCATAACGCATGGTGGGTTTCCTTTTCCAGGATTGTCGAAACTAGGGTTCTTGGGATCAGGCGTCGAGGATCGGTGCGAAGTCGCCATGGACCCGGCGCTGGTTGTCGTAGGGCATGGTGTCGGCATACATGCGCGGATCGGCAATCACCTTCTTCCAGGCGTCGTCACGCACCTGCTTCGACGGCCATTCGACCCAGGCATAGACGACAACCTCATCGCCCGTCGCTTTCACGGCGCTGCGGTAATCGGTGATCTCGCCGTCGGGAACATCGTCGCCCCACGCCTCGACGACGCGGGTTGCGCCATGTTCCTTGATCACCGCGGCCTGCTTCGCCGCCACGGCAAGGTAGGCTTGCTTGTTGGCGGCCGGCACCGGCACCAGCGAGCCATCGATATAGCCGGTCTTGCCGGTCGTGTTCAGGTCGATGAACGGCGTGAAACCGCCGATGATCATGTGCTTGCCGTCAAAGGGCATGGACGCGCCGATCTCCGCCATGCGCGGGTCGCTCATCATCGTCTGATAGGCAGCGTCCGCCGCCGCCTTGTCCGCGTATTCGTGCCACGAAAAGGTGATGACCTCATCCGGCTTTGCCTTCACGGCTCCCTTGAAGTCGGTGATCTTGCCGCCGGGCACGTCGTCGCCCCATCCCTCGACCATCCGGGTGGTGCCGAACTCCTTCAGCACCGATGCCGCCTTGGCGACATGCTTGCGATAGGCTTCCTTGTTGGCGGCGGGCACCGCGGCGACAAATCCTGCGATATAGCTCATTGCGTCTCTCCTGTTGGCTGATGCCGTTTGACACTCTTGGCGTCTCGAAAGATCCGAGAACGCCAATGGTCGAACGGCACGGCCTGGATTCGACATCGCTCCGAATTTTTCTTCGGAGCGGTTCGAAACGCCACTGCCGCCTATTCGGAACCCAGCCTGTCGCCCCAGTCCAGCCGCCGGGCGAGCTTGAAGTCGGCGCCGTCGCGCTTGGTGAACAAGCGCTCGGCGGCGGTACCGTCGTCCTGGCAAAGCTTGAGCAGAACCTTGCCGGAGCCGGATTTCGGCGGCGCAAGAACCCGCGCCTGGTGCGAAGTGGGCCGTTCTCGGGAAGCCGCGACATAGATGAACTTCTCGTCTTCCCACGGCACGTCGGCATCCTTGGCCAGCCGATGCAGGCGCGAGCGGGCGACGCGGCGGGAAAAATGGCACCAGTCGGGCTGGATCAGCGGGCAGGGCGCCTGATGCGCGCAAGGCGCTAGCACATGCGCGCCCGCCTCGATCAACTGCCGGCGCACGGCAAGGATGCGCTGCCAGCCGGCAGGGGTGCCCGGCTCGACCACAAGCAGCGTGTCGGCGGTGAGTTGCCAGAGGCGGTCGATGAGCTTCGGCAGTGATGCGGGAGCGATTTCATCGAGCACATAGGCGCAAGTGACCAGATCGGCCGACTTGAGGTCGGCAAGGTCGATGGTGGCATCACCCGCCAGCCACCTCGTCTGGGCGGCAATCGCACCGGCGGCAAGTGTCTCGCCGACCTTGCGTACCGCCGCACTGGCTTCGAACAACACAGCCTGTTCGAGATCGGGCCACAGCTCAGTCGTGGCCCAAAGCGCAGTACCAGGACCTGCGCCGACATCGAGCAGGCTCTTGGGTTGGAAGGCGGGCTTGGCATCGCTCAGCGCATCGAGACTGGTGCGGATCGCGGCATAGGTCGCCGGCAGCCGCGTCGCCAGATAGGCTTTCACCGCCAGATCCTCGGCCATGTGCAGACGGCCGTCGCGCAATTCGGCACGATAACGGTCGGACAGCGTTTTTGCCGCTTGTTTGAGTACAGCCAGCGGAACGTTTTCGAGCAAGCGCTCGACACCTTGGCGAAGGGATGCCGGCAACTCCATCTCACGCGCCCCGCGGGACGAGAAGGATCACGGAAGCGCCGGCAATGCAGAGCGCCGCGCCGGCAAAATCCCAGCGGTCGGGGCGCACGTCCTCCACCAGCCACAGCCAGCCAAGCGATGCCGCAATGTAGATGCCGCCATAGGCGGCGTAGGCGCGACCGGCGGCTGACGTGTCGACCAGCGCCAGCAGGAGGCCGAACAGGGCAAGCGAGCCGAGGCCGGGAAGAAGCCAAAGCGGCGACTTATCCAGCCGCCACCAGGCCCAGAACGAAAAGCAGCCGGCGATCTCGGCCAGAGCGGCGGCGGCATAGAGGACGTAGGTCATGAAAAAGGTCCCGCGACGGTCACGGGACCTTTTTCAGTGCAGGCGCCGGCAATGGCAAGCGGCAATGCTATTCCTGGTCCGCAACCTTGCGGCGACGAGCCGGCTTGGCGGTCGGACTCTTTTTGACGGGAGCCGTTTCACGATGCCCCATATCGCGCATCTCGAGCGCCTTTTCGCATTTGGCCATGTAGTCGCGCGACATCGGCAGCGTATCGTTCTTCTTGGTGATCTGGATCTGGAAGATGACCAGGTCCTGCCAGCGGAAGGCGGCTTCCGAGGCCGCCAGATAGAATTCCCACATGCGGCAGAAGCGCTCGTCATAGATCGCCTTGGCCTTGTCGCGGTTGGCAGCGAAGCGCTCGCCCCAGTGCTTCAGCGTATCGGCATAGTGGAGCCGCAGGATCTCGACGTCGGTGACGACCAGGCCCGACTTTTCGATCGCCGGCATGACTTCCGAGAGCGAAGGGATATAGCCGCCCGGGAAGATGTATTTGCGGATGAATGCGCTGGTCGCCCACGGCACGCCGGAACGACCGATCGTGTGCAACAGCATCACGCCATCGGGCTTGAGCAGCGTCGCGCTCTTGTCGAAGAACGTACGGTAGTGGTTGACGCCGACATGCTCGAACATGCCGACCGAGACGATGCGATCGAAACGCTCGTTGAGTTCGCGGTAGTCCTTGAGCTCGAAATGCACGCGGCTTTCCAGCCCTTGCGCGTGCGCCCGGTCGGTGGCGACGCCATGCTGCTCGGTCGACAGCGTCACGCCCTGCACGTCGACGTCGAACGCTTTGGCGAGGTAGAGGCCAAGCCCGCCCCAGCCGGAGCCGATGTCGAGCACCGTCTGGCCGGCTTTCAGCCGGAGCTTGGCGGCGATGTGGCGCTTCTTGGCGGCCTGCGCTTCGTCCAGCGTCATGTCCGGCTGCTCGAAATAGGCGCAGGAATACTGCATGTCCTGGTCAAGGAAGAGCCGGTAGAGGTCGCCCGACAAATCGTAGTGGCGCTGCACGTTGCGGCGCGAGCGCGAGGCGGTGTTGATCTGCTGCAGGCGGCGGAAGGCGTGGCGCAGCCCTTCGATGGCCTTCGACCAGGTGGCGTCGATGCCGCCGCTGCCCATATTCTGGAAGGCGATGCGCATCACGCCCAGCACGCCGCCTTCGAGGATGTCGAGTTCGCCGTCCATGTAGGACTCTGGCACTGCCAGCATCGGATCGAAGGTGATGGCGCGCTCGGCATGCGCCGTCTTGATATGCATGTGCACCGGTTCGCCGCTGCCGTCGCCGAAAATCACAGCCGAGCCCTTGGGGCCGGTCACCTTGAGATTGCCGGTGCGCACCAGGCGGTCGAGAACGCGCTTCAACAGAATATTCATGACCAAATGTCCCCTCTCGGCCAGACAGGCTGCCTTGGCGCGTGACCGCGAAAATCGGTATCGATTTCGCCGGGGGTCTTGCGCCGAACCAAAGTTGCACAGCGTGCTTTGCGCGGCCAAAGGACGCGCTACGCCATAGTCTGCAACAATATATAGGGGTTCGAAAAGTTCCATTTGGCACAAAAATGCCCGGGCGAGAGACCCGGGCATTGGTCCAGCATGGCTGGATGACGGCAAAGTGATCGGAGCTTGGCTTTAAGTCGTGATCAGCCCATGGCTCCAATCGTCTTGCGAAGTGTGATCAGGCGTTGTCTTCGCCGCCCTCGAACTCGGTGTTCGGATCGAAGAAGTTCTCCGGCCGGGCGTTGTCGTTGATGTCGTCGCCATAGATGGCTTCGGCAGTGGTCAGTGTCTCGCCCTTGGCCTGGCGCTCGGCTTCGTCGGCCGTGCGGGCGATGTTGAGCGTGACGGTGACCTCGACTTCCGGATGCAGCGCGATCGCCACATTGGTGACACCGATGGTCTTGATCGGCTGGTTGAGCAGGATCTGGTTGCGGTTGATCGAGAAACCTTCCGCCGTCAGCAGATCGGCGATGTCGCGGGTCGAAACGGAACCGTAAAGCTGCCCGGTTTCGCCGGCGGAGCGGACGGCGATGAAGCTCTTGCCGTCGAGCTTTTCGGCGACCTGGGCCGCTTCCGACTTGCGCTCGAGGTTACGGGCTTCGAGTTGGGCGCGCTGGCCTTCGAACTTCTTCTTGTTGGCTTCGTTGGCGCGCAGCGCCTTGCCCTGCGGCAGCAGGAAGTTACGGGCAAAGCCGTCCTTGACCTTGACGGTGTCGCCCATCTGGCCGAGGCGGGAAACGCGTTCGAGAAGAATGACGTCCATGGTTTTGTTCCTTCGGTTGGGCGCCAATCGATCGATGAGATCGACGCCGAATGTCTCTGGAACAGGTCAGGAAGCTTGAGCGCCGGGGGCGCTGGTGACGCTGTCCTGCCTGTCGCGGCAGTTAGAGGTTTTTGACCTCAACCCGGGATTTGATGTCCAACCCTGCGGCGCCCGTCGCCGCGGGAGAAGAGCGGGCGGCGAGCCGCCCGCATTGACGCTATTAGCGAACCACGTAGGGCAGCAGGCCGAGGAAGCGGGCGCGCTTGATTGCCTTGGCGAGTTCGCGCTGCTTCTTCTGGCTGACGGCGGTGATGCGCGACGGCACGATCTTGCCGCGCTCAGAAATGTAGCGCTGCAGCAGACGCACGTCCTTGTAGTCGATCTTGGGCGCGTTGGCGCCGGAGAACGGGCAGGTCTTGCGGCGGCGATGGAACGGGCGCCGGGTCGGGATCTGATTGATGTCGACCATTATTCTGCACCCCCTTCAAAGCCTTCGCGCGGACGGCGCGGACCACGATCGGCACCAGCGTCGCCGAACGAGCGCGGCGGACGATCGCCACGGTCGCCGCGATCACGATCGCCGAACGAACGCGGACCACGATCGCCACGGTCACGGTCGCCGAAGCCGCCGCGTTCCGAGCGCTCTTCGCGCTTCTGCATCATGGCCGACGGGCCTTCCTCATGCGCCTCGACCTTGATGGTCAGGAAACGCAGCACGTCTTCGGACAGGCCCATCTGGCGCTCCATCTCGTTGAGCGCGGCGGCGGGGCAATTCAGGTCCATCAGCGTGTAGTAAGCCTTCCGGTTCTTGTTGACCCGGTAGGTGAGGGACTTCAGTCCCCAGTTCTCGACCCGGCCGACGGACCCGCCATTTGCGGAGATGACACCCTTGTACTGTTCGACAAGCGCATCGACCTGCTGCTGCGAGAGGTCCTGCCGGGCAAGAAACACATGTTCGTAAAGAGCCATTATGTCTTATGCCTTTCTTCGTTTCTCTCCCGGTTCCCGGCGGCAAAAGCCTCTGCAACTTCTCTGACCCGCAAACCCTCGAAGGGCAGGGGGAAGAAAGGAGCATAACGAGACGGTCGAGAGCGGAGACACGGGAGGCGGAAGCACTTCCGGCTTCACACGAAGGTTCTAAAAAACCTCCGGCCCTCCGTTCAGCCCCCAGCAAGGACCGGCAGATTGCGGGCGTCTATATAGCAATCCGACCGTAAAGCAAGGGCAAGCGGCATTCCCGTGTGTCCCACGTGACGATCGGGGAGCAGCAACGGCGGAAGTTGTGGTTTCCGGGAACCACGTCTTAACCACACTAGAAGGTTGTGTGGAGTTGAAGCCCAGCCGTCAACGGTCGATTCATCATGGAAGGCGCAAAAGCCCGGACGACCGCACAAAAGCGGCAAGCATTTCCGGGGGTAAGGATGCTTCTCGACAAATTCTGGCGCTCGAAGAGCGGCAATTTCACGCTTGTGCTGGCACTGGGTTTGCCGGTCATCCTGACAGCAGTCGCTTTCGCAACCGATGTCTCGACCCTTATGCGGGCCAAGAGCAATTTGCAGAACGCTCTCGATTCGGCAAACCTTGCTTCCTCGCACCTTGGCGATCTCGACATCACCCGCAATGACGCTTTCAACCGCTATTTCCAAGCCAACATCGTCGGTCATGGCGAGCTCGGCAATGCGCAGGCGACGTTGACTGTCGACAAGGGCGTCAACTTCGTCAAGACAAAGGCGGTTGCCTCGGCGGACGTCAATCTCAACTTCGCCTTCCTGTTCGGCGACAGCAAGCGCATCGTCGTCGATGCCTCGGCGGTCGAATCGAACAACCAGCTCGAAGTCGTGCTGGTGCTGGACAACACCGGCTCGATGGCCGGCGCGCGGATGACGGCGTTGAGGACGGCGACAAAATCGTTGCTCGACACGGTCGAAGCGGCGAAATCGCCGACGCGCAAGATCCGCGCCTCGCTGGTTCCTTTCGTAACGGCTGTCAACGTCAATGGCGACGGCTTCGATCCGTCCTGGATCGACATGGACGGCAAGTCCTCGACCAACGGCGTCAATTTTCCCGTCATCGACGGCAAGCGGCCGAACCACATGGCGCTTTTCAAACAGCTCAAGAAGACCGGATGGACCGATGCCGGATGGAATGGCACCGGATGGAAGGGTTGTGTCGAGGCGCGGCCAGGCGCTTACAATATCTCCGACACGCCACCCGACACGGCCAAGCCCGAAACGCTGTTCGTGCCGTACTTTGCGCCGGATGATCCCGAAGACGCCCAAAAGCCGTCTGGCTCCTATGGCAATTCGGACAAATACTACAACAACTCCTACCTCAACGATGTCAGCGACAAAACCAGGCTTGCCCAGTCGGGCATCAACATTCTGGGCATCGATCTCAGCAACCTGCTCGGCAACCTCATCGATCTTTTGTCGCCCGATGACAGGGCTGCCAGGGAAAAGATCGCCAAATATGTTGCGCCCGCCAAGGAACTCATCACCGAGACCGGCTCTCCCATCACTATCGGCCCGAACCGTGCGTGTCCGACCCCGGTGGTCCCCCTGACCGACGATTTCGACAAGCTGCGCAAGGCAGCCAGTCGGATGACCGAGTGGAACGGTTCGGGCACCAATGTCTCCGAGGGCCTGTCATGGGGTATGCGGGTGCTGTCGCCCGCCGCGCCCTACACCGATGGAGCGCCGTGGAAGACGCCCGGCATCAGCAAGATCGTGCTGTTGCTCACCGACGGTGAGAACGTCGTCTATGGCGCCAGCCAACAGCCGACGAAGTCTGACTACACATCATATGGCTATCTGGCCGGCGGCCGTTTCGGATCGGATAACCAGACGACGGCGGCACGCAACGTCGATGGCTGGACCAAAAGCGTCTGCACCCAATTGAAGGACCAGGGCGTACAGATCTACACCATGGTGCTGCAGTCCGACACCGCAGCCAACCGTGCGCTTTACAGCGCATGCGCCTCTGATCCGAGCGGCTATTATGCAGTCAACGATCCGACCAAATTGCCGGACGTCTTCCAGCAGATTGCCAACAAGTTCTCGAAGCTGCAATTGACGAACTAAAGGCGATCTCAACTGGTATGGGCGACAATCTTGTCGACGGTTTCGGGGAAGAAGTCGGGCGCGGCGTGGCGTTTGCCGAACATCATATCGTACTGCAGCAGGCGGAAATCGCGGATCGCCGGATCGATCTCCTTCTGTCGCGCCCAATCGGGCGTGGCTTCGCCAGCCGGCGTCAGCAGAAGATTGCGGTCGACGACACGGTAGCGTTCGCTCATCTCGCCCAGGAAGCCGGTGTAGTAGGGATGGCTGATCCCGGCCGTTTTCAGGATATGATAGGGCAGGAAGGCTGGGCTGACGGCACCCATGTGCTCAGCCGGTCCGGTGCGGTTCGACCAGATGACCAGCGGCGTCTCGTGGTGTTCGAGGGCGGCCTCGGGCGACGCTTCCTTGCGCGGTGCGACATTGTCCTTCAGGAAGCCGGTTTCGACATAGACCGGCCCCAGCGGCGGCAGATGGTCGCCGAAGAAGGCGATCACGGTGGGGCGGGAGCGTTTCTTGGCCCATTCGACGAGGCGTTCGAGACCGCGATCGGCATCGGCTGAGCCCTCGGCGTAACTGAGCAGCGATTCGCGCGCCCACTGGCTGATTGGCGCCTGCACCGTGTGCGTCGGATTGTAATAGCGGTTCGGCTCGTAAGGACCGTGGTTTTGCAGGCTGACGGCAAAGAAGAACACTGGCTCGTCGCTGGCGTCGGCCTCGCTGATGATCTCGTCGGTCATCGCCGCGTCCGATGCCAGCGGCCCGCGCTTTTGCATGGGCGGCAGCGTCTCTTCCGACTTGAAGTCGTTGAAGCCGAAATCGGCGTAGACCGCGCCACGGTTCCAGAACCAGTTGGTGCCGGGATGGATGGCGCGCGCCCGGTAACCCTGGCTCTTGAGGAAGGTTGCCAGCGAAGGCGTCGGCGTGCGCACATATTGCTGATAGGGGATGCTGCCGGCCGGCAGGAAGGCGTTGGAAAAGCCGGTCAGGGCCTCGAACTCGATGTTGGCGGTCATGCCGCCGAATTCCGGCGAGAACATCGAGCCCGAGCGCAGCGCCCGCACGTTGGGGATCGGATCGGGCGTGATGGTGACGCCGGGCAGCTTGGTCGGATCCCAGAAGGATTCGCTCATGACGATGATGATGTCGGGCTTCTCGGCCGGCACCGAGGCGGTTACATCAGGTCTGCCGATCGCCGCGATCGCTTTGTCGGTATAGCCTGGCGGCGCCGAGACATGCGCCATCGGCACATTGAGGGCGAAGGCCAGCGCAAAACCGTTGGAGGCATAGTTTTCCTTCTGGTCCCACATGATCGGGATGATCTGCAGCCGGTCCCTGGTCCAGGAGAAGGTGGCGTAGTCCATGATCGAAACGAAGAAGGCGAGCAGCGGCACGGCCAGCGTCAGCCGGGCAAGGCGGCCCTTGCGGCTGAGCGCGGGAACCTTGCGGCGCCACAGCCGCCAGCCGTAGACGAGCAGTGACAGGCCGGCGACGATGCCGACGACCATGGCGAGCGCGGTCATCGGCCGGTCGCGCACCAAAAGCGGCAGCAGCGCGAAGATCTGGCGGGCATAGAGGAAATCGGTGGGATAGAGCGGATCGCCGAGATAATGCGACTTCTGGTGGCCGACGAAGGCAAGGGATAGCGTCAGCGGCGCGACGATCATCAGGCTCTGATGGCTGCGGCCGAGCACCGCATCGAGGCCGATCAGGATCAGCGCGAAGACGACGATGGTGGTCCAGCCGGGCTTCAGCGGCTGCAGGAAGAAGGAGACGGTGCCAGCAAAATCGCCGCGCACGATCAGTTCGATCGCAAACACCAGGACGGCCGCGATCGCCAGGCTGACAAGCCCATAGCGCACGACCGGCCATCTCCTGCCCGGCAGATAGCCGGTGGAGGGGTCGTCTTCCAGGAACTGTGGCGCGGGCTTGCCGGCGCGTTTGTAACTCTTTGCCACTTAAACTTCCCCACCCAGCGACAAACACGTCACTCGATTGTCATGGAATTGTCACGCAAAGCTAGCGCCTGTGGCCAAAATAAGAAGAGCCAGCAAACGAATCGTGAGCGGTTTTCATCAGGAGTGATCGCCAAAAAGCCTTTCGGAACAGGCACTCGGCGGATGAGGCGGCCGTCGGGCAGGGTCGAACCGGGCTTGACTTGGCGCCCCGCCATGCCTCACAGGCAAGAAAAACCCGTCTTCAGGCAAGCAAAACCAGCCCTTGGGAGCCCTCGCATGGCCGTCGCATTCACCTTTCCCGGACAAGGCAGCCAGGCGGTCAGCATGGGCAAGGATCTCGCCGACGCCTTCCCCGAAGCGCGCAGGGTCTTCCAGGAAGTCGACGACGCACTTGGTGAGAACTTGTCGAAGCTGATCTGGGAAGGGCCGGAAGAGGCGTTGACGCTGACCGCAAACGCGCAGCCGGCACTGATGGCGGTGTCCCTGGCCGTGGTCCGGGCGCTGGAATCGCGCGGCTTCTCGCTGAAAGGCAAGGTCACCTATGTCGCCGGTCATTCGCTGGGCGAATATTCGGCGTTGGCCGCTGCTGGCTTCGTTTCGGTTGCCGATGCCGCCCGGTTGCTGCGCATACGCGGCAATGCCATGCAGGCGGCGGTGCCGGCCGGCGAGGGCGCCATGGCGGCGATCATCGGATTGGAACAGGCCGATGTCGAAGCAGCCTGCACCGAGGCATCCAAAGGGTCGGTCTGTCAGATCGCCAACGACAATGGCGGCGGTCAGCTGGTTATTTCCGGAACCAAGGCTGCGGTAGAACTGGCGGCGAAACTGTGCACGGAAAAGGGCGCCAAGCGAGCGCTGATGCTGCAGGTTTCCGCGCCTTTCCACTCCGCGCTGATGGCGCCCGCGGCCGACGTCATGCGGGAAGCCCTGGCCGGCGTGACAAAGAATTCGCCGGTGGTTCCCGTCCTATCCAATGTCACGGTTAGCCCGACCAGCGATCCGGACGAGATCGCCCGCCGCCTGGTCGAGCAGATAACCGGCCGCGTGCGTTGGCGCGAGACGGTGGAGTGGTTCGGCGCGAACGGCATCACCACGCTTTACGAAATCGGCGCCGGCAAGGTGCTTTCAGGATTGGCGCGGCGCATCAACCGCGACATTGCCACCGCGTCGGTCGGCTCCGCGGCTGAGGTCGAGGCGGCGTTGGCGGCGCTTGGTTGAACGGCTTGACTTGAATTCGCTGATGCGCGGCCACATGAATACGTGCATCGCAACTAAGGTGCGGCATGTCCACATCGATCCGTCTTTCTCCTGAGATCAGGCTGCGCCTGGATGTTCTCGCGTCCAAGACTGGGCGCAGCAAAGCCTATCATATGCGTGAGTTCATTGAGCGCGGCCTTGAGGACGTAGAAGACTACTACCTTGCCGCCGAGGTGCTGGCACGGATCAGGAGCGGCGAGGAAGGTATTATGAAAGGCGACGACTTCTGGGGCTGTGATGTCTACAGATAACCGTTATCCGGTTTGAGAGAAGGAAAAGACATGTTCGAATTGACTGGCCGCAAGGCGCTCGTCACCGGCGCATCGGGAGGCATCGGTGAGGCGATCGCCAGGATGCTGCATGCGCAGGGCGCGATCGTCGGCCTGCATGGCACCCGCGTCGAGAAACTGGAAGCGCTGGCTAGCGAGCTTGGCGACCGGGTCAAGCTGTTCCCGGCCAACCTGTCGAACCGTGACGAGGTCAAGGCGCTCGGCCAGAAAGCCGAGGCCGATCTCGAAGGCGTCGACATCCTGGTCAACAATGCCGGCATCACCAAGGACGGGTTGTTCGTGCGCATGTCGGATGCCGACTGGGACACCGTGCTCGAAGTCAACCTGACCGCCGTGTTCAGGCTGACCCGCGAACTCACCCATCCGATGATGCGCCGCCGCCATGGCCGCATCATCAACATCACCTCGGTGGTCGGCGTCACCGGCAATCCCGGCCAGACCAATTATTGCGCCTCAAAGGCCGGCATGATCGGCTTTTCCAAATCGCTGGCACAGGAGATCGCCACCCGCAACATCACCGTCAACTGCGTCGCCCCGGGCTTCATCGAATCGGCGATGACCGACAAGCTCAACGACAAGCAGAAAGAGGCGATCATGGCGGCGATCCCGACGCGGCGCATGGGCACCAGCGTTGAAGTCGCGTCCGCCGTCGCTTATCTCGCCTCCAACGAAGCCGCCTACGTCACCGGCCAGACCATCCACGTGAATGGCGGCATGGCGATGATCTGACGGACCTTGTTGATAATTCTACCCTGCCGGCCATCTGCCGCGGTTATCTGCGCTTCCGGTGCTCGCGTACTGAAAGTACGCTCCGCTCCGGTTCTCGAAAACCGCACCATATGACTCGGCAGGGCGAATTCTAAACAAGGTCCGGCGGGTTGTGAAAAGAGACCATTTCGGCTTGGACCTCAGCTATTTTTCGTGTAATGCGGCCCGCAACCCGGCGGTTCGGGCAAAAACCGGTTCGTAGTCGTTGCGTTTCCGGCAGGATCATCTTTCAGCTTGATTAGCGGCATTCTGCCCGCTAACGAAGACAGACAAACAAAAGACGAGGATGCCCAAATGAGTGACACCGCAGAGCGCGTCAAGAAGATCGTCATCGAGCACCTTGGCGTCGATGCCGACAAAGTGACGGAGCAGGCGAGCTTCATCGATGATCTGGGCGCCGACAGCCTCGACACGGTCGAACTCGTCATGGCGTTCGAAGAAGAATTCGGCGTCGAGATTCCCGACGACGCGGCTGAGACCATCCTGACCGTTGGCGATGCCGTGAAGTACATCGACAAGGCTTCGGCCTGACGCTTTCCGCAGTCATCACCGGGGAGGACCTGCGATGAGGCGTGTCGTCGTCACGGGCCTTGGGTTGCTGTCGCCGTTCGGCATGGGCTTCGAGCACAGCTGGAAGGAACTTCTGACCGGCCGCAGCGCTGCCAAGCGCATCACTGAGTTCGAGGTGGAGGATCTTGCCTGCAAGATCGCCCACGTCATTCCGCGTGGTGACGGCAGCAATGCCACCTTCAATCCGGAGGCCGTGCTCGAGCCGAAGGAACTGCGCAAGATCGGCGACTTCATCCTGTATGGGATTGCCGCCGCCGACGAGGCGCTGAAGGATTCCGGCTGGGAACCCCAGACGCATGAAGAGCGGTGTGCCACCGGCGTCCTGATCGGCTCCGGCATCGGCGGCATCGAGGGCATCGCCGAGAACGCGATGATCCTCAAGGAGCGCGGCCCGCGCCGCATCAGCCCTTTCTTCATCCCGGGCCAGATCATCAATCTCGTCTCCGGGCAGGTTTCGATCCGGCACGGGCTGAAAGGCCCGAACCATGCCGTCGTCACGGCCTGTTCGACCGGCGCGCACGCCATTGGCGATGCTGCCCGGTTGATCATGTGGGGCGATGCCGACGTGATGGTCGCCGGTGGCGCCGAAGCGCCGGTGACGCGGCTGTCGATCGCCGGTTTTGCCGCATGCCGGGCACTGTCGACGGAACGCAATGATTCGCCGCAAACGGCGTCGCGACCCTATGATCGCGACCGCGACGGCTTCGTCATGGGCGAGGGCGCCGGCGTTGTCGTGCTCGAGGAGCTCGAACATGCCAGGGCGCGCGGCGCCAAGATCTATGCCGAGGTGACGGGTTATGGTCTCACTGGCGATGCGCATCACATCACCGCGCCCGCCGAGGATGGCGATGGCGCCTTCCGTTGCATGACGGCGGCACTGAACCGGGCCAAGTTGACGCCGGCCGATGTCGACTACATCAACGCGCACGGCACCTCGACCATGGCCGACACGATTGAGCTCGGTGCCGTCGAGCGGCTTGTCGGCAATGCCGCATCGAAGATTTCGATGTCGTCAACCAAGTCGTCGATCGGCCATCTGCTTGGAGCGGCGGGTGCCGCCGAAGCGATCTTCTCTATCCTTGCCATCAGAGACAATGTCGCGCCGCCGACCATCAACCTCGATAACCCGGAACGCGAAACCGCGATCGATCTGGTGCCGAACAAGCCGCGTGCCCGCCAGATCGACGTGGCGCTGTCCAATTCCTTCGGCTTTGGCGGGACCAACGCGTCGCTGGTCTTCCAGCGCTACAATGGCTGATCGTCCGGCTGCCGGGCGGCGCTTTGGCGTGCCGTCAATTTTGCCATATTCGCCCCTACTCTGCCGCTGGGGATTCGTTGGGCGATCAAACGGTAGGGCGAGATGAACACAAATCCGGCAGGCAACGGAGAATTCGGGCAACGGCCGCCGACATCCGGCCCGATCGTGCCGAAAACGGCCAGCGAGGCGTTGCGGCCGGAGGCTGGCACGCCGCCGCCGAAGCGCTCGCGTGCGTCACGCAGCCAGGTCGTCGTGTTCATGAACTTCGTCATCTCCTCGGTGATGCTGGTGGTCCTGGCGGCCGGCGTCGCGGTCTATTTCGGCAAGCAGGAATTCACCGAACCCGGACCTTCGGCTAATGGCGACACCTTCCTGGTCAAGCCGAACACCGGCGTCCAGGATATCGCCGACCAGCTCGAACGCCGGGGGCTGATCAGCGACGCCCGGGTATTCCGTCTTGGCGTGCGGGCCTTCGGCAATGATTCCGCGCTGAAAGCCGGCGAGTACGAGATCAAGCCCAGGGCTTCCATGCGCGATATCATGGAGCTTTTGAAGAGCGGCAAGTCGGTGATGTATTCGCTGACCATTCCTGAGGGACTGACGGTCGACCAGGCATTGCAGCGCATCGCCGAGGAGACTGCCTTGAGCGGCGACATGCCGGCAACCACGCCGCCGGAGGGCAGCCTCGCCACCGACACGCTGCGCTTCACGCGCGGCGCGACACGCCAGCAGATGGTCGACAAGCTGCTGGCGGATCAGAAGAAGCTGGTTGACGATGTCTGGGAGCGGCGCGCGCCTGACCTGCCGCTGGCCAACGTCGAGGAGTTCGTCACGCTGGCCTCGATCGTCGAGAAGGAGACGGGCAAGGGTGACGAGCGTTCGCGAGTTGCCGCCGTCTTCCTGAACCGGCTTGCCAAGGGCATGCGCCTGCAATCCGATCCGACCATCATCTATGGGCTGTTCGGCGGCAAGGGAAAGCCGGCGGACCGGCCGATCTACCAGTCGGACATCCAGAAACAGACTCCCTACAACACCTATGTGATCAATGGCTTGCCGCCGACGCCGATTGCCAATCCGGGTCGTGCAGCGCTGGAGGCGGTGGCCAATCCGTCGAAAACCGCCGACCTCTATTTCGTTGCCGACGGCACCGGCGGGCACGTCTTTGCCGCGACGCTGGACGAGCACAACGAGAATGTCGCCCGCTATCGCGCGTTGCTGAAGAAGCAGGCCGATGATGCCGCCAAAGCCGCCAAGACGACTGGCACCGGCGACAGCAATGCCGGCGGCGGTGACGCGGGCGCTGCCCAGTAAATGAAGAAAGGCGTTGCCCGACAGGCAGCGCCCTGACATTTGGAAGAGCGCCGCGCGTCCGATTTCGACGCCTGCGGCGCAGTCTTTTTTTCAAGCCGCACTCGTTCCTGTCCGGAAAGCCGGTTCAGGGGCGATGTGCCAGGGACGTGTGGGCGATATGAATTTGCAGAGCATGACCGGTTTTGCACGTGCCGTCGCCGAGCACGAAGGCACCTCGATCGCCTGGGAGGTCAAGTCCGTCAACGGCAAGAGCGTCGAGGTACGGCTGCGGCTGCCGCAAGGCTTCGAACGGTTGGAACCTGCTGTCCGGCAGATACTTCAGAAACGTTTTGCACGCGGCAATTTCCAGGCGACGCTGACCATCGGCCGTGCCGTTGGCGCGCAGGCGCAGCCGGTCGTCAACGAAGCCTTCCTGAAGGACCTTGCTGGGCTCGCCAAACGGCTGCAGGAGCAATTCGGCGTTGCTGCGGCGACGTCAGATGGATTGCTTTCGCTGCGCGGCGTGCTCGACATTCCTGAAACCGTCGAAACCGAGGAGGCGAGGGCCGCGCTCGATGCCGCGATCATGGTCGCGCTCGAAGTGGCCTTGAACGGGCTCGAACAGGCACGTCAGGGCGAAGGAGCCGCGCTGGCTTTGCTGTTGTCGGGTCATATCGACACGATCGAGGTGCTGACGCTGCGGGCAGAAGTGGATCCATCCCGCGAGACGACGGTGATTCGCGAACGCATCGCCGAGCAGGTCAGGCTGCTGATGGACGCTTCCGCCAATCTGGATGCCACCCGACTGCACATGGAGGCGGCGTTCCTGGCCACCAAAGCCGATATTCGCGAAGAGATCGACCGGCTGAAAACGCATGTCGCGTCCGGCCGGGCTCTGCTGCTGGGCGGCGGTGCGGTCGGTCGCAAGCTCGATTTTCTGGCACAGGAATTTAACCGCGAATCGAATACGCTGTGTTCCAAATCGAATGCCGCAGCCGTCACCGCGATCGGCCTGGACCTGAAGGCGGTGGTCGACCAGTTTCGTGAACAGATCCAGAATCTGGAGTAGCCGATGGTTGCCAAGGATTTGGGGTCCCGCATTCGCCGCCGGGGCCTGATGCTCGTCCTGTCGTCGCCATCCGGCGCCGGCAAGTCGACGATCGCGCGCAATCTTCTGGAAAGCGATTCCAGCCTCGAACTGTCGGTCTCGGTCACCACCAGGCCGCGCCGCGGAAGCGAGATCGAAGGCGTCCACTATCATTTTCGGACGATGCGCGAATTCGAGCGGCTTCGTGATTCCGACGCACTGCTGGAGTGGGCCGAGGTGCATGGCAATTGCTATGCGACACCGCGCGAACCGGCCGAATTGGCGCTGTCCGAGGGGCGCGACATGCTGTTCGACATCGACTGGCAAGGTGCCCAGCAGCTCAAGGAGAAGATGCGCGCCGACATTGTCTCGATCTTTATCCTGCCGCCATCGATGAAGGAGTTGAAGGCGCGGCTGAAACGTCGCGCTGAAGACCAGGAGGCGGTGATCGAGACGCGGCTGAAAAACGCCCGCAACGAGATCGAGCACTGGAAGGAATATGATTTCGTCATCGTCAATGACGACCTTGACCGCGCCTTCGCCGAAGTGCGCGGTATCGTCGTCGCCGAGCGGCTAAGACGCGACCGCCGGCCAGGCCTGTTCGATTTCGTCTCTGGACTGTTGGACGAGAAGACTGGCTGAGGCGGTGAAGCGCCAATCTCCACCCTCAAGGGGGAGATTGGCAGCTTCTTACACCGCATTGGTCAGCCGAACGAACTCCTCGACGCTCAGCGTTTCGGCGCGGCGTGTCGGATCGATGCCGGCGCGTTCGAGCAGGGCCTCGCCGCCGAGGCTCTTCACGCTTTGCCGCAGCATTTTGCGACGTTGGCCGAACGCGGCTTCGGTGACGCGGCCGAGTTTTTTTACCTCGGCGGACAGAGGGGTCGGGCGCGGCACCAGTTGCACCACCGAGGAGGTGACCTTTGGCGGCGGCGTGAATGCCTGTGGCGGTACGTCGAAGGCGATCCTCGCCTCCGTCCGCCAGCCGGCAAGAACCCCTAGCCGGCCATAGCTGTCGCTGCCGGCGGGCGCGACGATGCGCTCGGCCACTTCGCGCTGGAACATCAAAGTCATCGAGGTGTAGAAAGGCGGCCAGTCGCTGACCGTCAGCCAGCGCACCAGCAGCTCCGTGCCGATGTTGTAGGGCAGGTTGGCCACGATCTTGACCGGACCGCCGTTCCCGGTCGCTCGGCTGGCAAGGCCTGCGAAATCCGTCTTCAGCGCATCGCCGGAAACAACCTCCAGCCGGCCGGGATAGTGGTCGGACACTTCGGCAAGAGCAGCCAGGCAACGTTCGTCGCGCTCTATGGCGACCACATGGCGCGCTCCATTGGCAAGCAAGGCGCGGGTCAGCCCGCCGGGGCCAGGACCGACCTCGATCACTGTTGCATCGGACAAGTCGCCGGCGGTGCGCGCGATCTTGCCGGTGAGGTTGAGGTCGAGCAGAAAATTCTGGCCGAGCGCCTTCTTCGCCTGCAACCCATGACGCTCGATCACCTCGCGAAGCGGCGGCAGCCCGTCGATGCTCATGCCCGAGGTCTCATACGGCGATTGCCTTCGTGTTCGTGTCGGCCAGCCGCCGGGCAAGCTTCAGCGCCGCTATCAAGCTGTCGGGCCGCGCCACACCCTTGCCGGAGATGTCGAAGGCCGTGCCGTGGTCGGGCGAGGTGCGGATGAAGGGCAGGCCGAGCGTGACATTGACCGCCTCGTCGAAAGCCAGCGCCTTGGCCGGGATCAGCGCCTGGTCGTGATACATGCAAAGGGCCGCGTCGTAGCCCGCCCGCGCCCGGACATGGAACAACGTGTCGGCCGGCAAAGGGCCGAAAGCGTCGATGCCTTCGGCACGCAGGATGTCGACCGCCGGGCGCACGATCAGCTCGTCCTCGAGGCCCATGGCGCCGCCTTCGCCGGCATGTGGGTTGAGCCCGGCAATCGCCAGCCTCGGCTTGGCGATGCCGAAGCGGCCGGTAAGGTCGGCGGCGGTGATGCGCGCGGTGGCGACGATCAGTTCGGTGGTCAGTGCCTTCGGCACCTCGGCCAGCGCGACGTGGATGGTGACGGGAACGGTGCGCAGGTCGGGTCCTACCAGCATCATCACAGGCATCGCCTCGACGCCGCTGTGCCGGGCCGCCAGATGCGCCAGATATTCGGTGTGGCCGGGAAAGCGGAAGCCCGCATCGTAGAGCGGCTTCTTGGCGATGGGGCAGGTGACCACTGCCGAGGCTTCGCCGGCAAGGCAATCGGCGACGGCGCGGTCGATGGCCTCGATGGTGGCTTCCGCATTGGCCGGATCCGGCCGGCCGGGGCTGTCGATGCAGCCGGCGGCTAGCGGAACGATCGGCAAGGCGCGGGCAAAGACCTGCGCCGCTTGCGCTGATGTCGTTTCGACGACCGGCAGCGAAATGCCGAGCAGGCGCGCCCGGGAGGCGATCAGCGCCGGATCGGCGAGCAGGTAGAAGGGGGGCAGGGCGGCAGCTTCACGCGCCATAAAGGCGGCGATGGCGATCTCCGGCCCAATGCCGGACGGATCGCCGGCGCTCAACGCGAGCGCAGTCACTGCGTTGCCCACGTCAGCGCTTGACGATGCGGGCTTTTGCCTTCAGTTCGTCGACATATTTCTTGCTGAGCGCGTCGGCATCCTTGTCGCCGCCGGAGCCTTCGGCCTGGAACGCCATCTGCGCGACCTTGTCGTCGGACACTTCACGCGACGAGCAGATGCCGATGAATTCGACGCCGCGCTCGGTTTCGCGCGTGGCGGTGGCACCGCCGACTTTGGTAGCCTTGATCTGCTCGGCCCAGTCCGGCGGCAGCTGCGGCGCGAGCACCCGGCCCAGATCGCGAACGGTGACGTCGATCAAGCCCTTGGCGAATTCGCGCGTCGTGTTGCAGCCGTTGAAGCGGGCGCGCATGGCGTCGGCCTCGCGCTTGCGTTTGCCCAGCGTCGCGCTGCGTTCAGCCGCCGGCACCACGAAGATGACCTGCTGCAGCATGTATTCGGTGGCGCTCGGTTTGGCGCCGCCTTTTTCGAGCATCTTCCTCACGAGATCCTGCTCGCTGACGGCACCTGTGCCGTCGCCGGAACGGTAGCGTGCGCTCAAAGCCTGGTTCCAGGCCATCTGGGCGCGGATGAATTCCTTGAAGTGGCTCTTGGTGACACCTGACTTCTCCATGACGCCGTCAAGCTGGCTGAGCTGCATCTTGTTGCTCGAGGCAAAGCGCTGATACGCCGCCTCGACCTGTGCGTCGCTGATGCGGATGCCAAGCCGCTTGGCCTCGGCCATACGCAGCGTCTGGTCGATCATTTCCTGGCCGGCATCGCCCTTCTTGCGCTGCAGCTTCAGGAAGGCGGCGCGATGGGCGATGTCGCCGCTGGTGACCGGAATGTCGTTGACGACGTATTTGATCTCGCTGGCGAAAGCCGGCGGCGTCATTGCAGTGATCGACACGGACGTCGCCGCCACGAGCAACGCGAAACCTGCTGAAAAGAGGTATTTCCTCATCGTTGGTATCCCAATTCTATCCCGGTCCCGCCCAATTTCATCTTTCCAGGTGCGCGAAATCCGTGCCAGCCCTATGCGGCGAAACGATGTCGCCGATTGTTACTGGATCGTGTCGACGCCACTGGTCGACGAGCCGAAATCGCCGAGGGTGCGGAACGACAGATTGAAGCCGATGGTCTGCGACACCTCCCTGGTGTTCAGATCGCGCGACTGCGAGTAGGTCATCAGATAAGTGAAGCAGGAATCGTTGTAGGCGAAGCCGACACCGTCCTTGACCAGCAGGCTTTGCTGCAGGTCGTAGGTTCCTGTGCCGAAGACGCGCCAGTTTTCGGCCAGATGCGTGGATGCACCAAGTGTGACTTCGTGGCGGTCTTCCGTGAAACCGTACAGCGGCTGGGCCTGGATGAAGGCGTATTTGGCGCTCAGCGACACAGGCAGGCCGGAATAGGCGGCCTTCACCTCGGCACGGCGGACCTCGAAACTCTGTTCGTCGAAACGGCCGCTGACCGAGGCCGCGAAGCCGTTGGGGCTGTTGATGCCGAACAGGCCGACATAGTCGGACTTGGTCGTGTCGAGGCCGGAATTGGCGCCGACATTGACCAGATCCGGCGCGGCAAAGGAGTTCTCGCCGCCGATCTGATAGGATTGGCCGAAAATCGCATTGGTGCCCCAGCCATTATTGTACGAGCCGGAATAGCGGAAGCCGACATTGGCGCGCGAACCGCCTTCGACGCGGTCGTAACCGGAGAACTTGTCGCGCTCGAACAAGGTGGTCGCGTCGAAGACCATGCTTTGGGCGTCTTCGTTGGGCACTGAGAGGCCGCCGACATATTGCTCGTTCGGACGCATGAAGACCTGCGCCATTGGCTCGATGACATGGCTGGACCCGCTGGCCATGGAAAACAGCACCGGCCAACGCATCTCGAGGCCCGCGGTTGCCATGTAACGGGCAAATGACGAGCGCATATCGTCCTGCTCGCCCAAATGCGTTGCCATTCGGTCGATGGCGTCTAGCGAAGCCGACGATGCGTTGAGGTAGTCCACATCGCCCTGCAGCGCGAGCAACGGCGTTAGCACCAGTCCGTCATCTGTGACGAAACTCCGCTTCCACTCGGCCTCGGCGGTGAGACGGCCCGATTCGCCTTCGATGCCGCGGACGCGCTGCGTCGGAGTGAGGGCATTGTAGGGCTGGACGAAGGTCTCATCGACATCGTCGCGGCGGATGACACGCGCGTTGACATTGAGGGACAGCTGGCCGCCGGCCACCGAGGCATCAGGAATATAGGCGTAATCGAGCGACGGCAGCACCCACGGCTGTTGTCCACTTCGCGCAGAGATATTGTCGTCAGGCGTATCTTCCTGCACATCGAAATGCATGGCGCGCACGTCGAAATAATTGCGGCCGTTGAGACCCGTCAAGTAGACTGACGACTGGTGAACGCTGCTATTGTACTTGTCGATGCCGTAGGTGTTCGAGAAGTTCTTGTCGGTCTGCAGCAGCACGTCCCAGCCGAAGTTCCAGCGTGAGTTGATGGCGAACTGCCCCTGGGTACCCATCATGCCGCGGAATTTGTTGGGATCGCCGGCGCTGCCCGAATTGACGTTGTGGCCAGAGCTGGATGGGAAGGCAGTGGTGTCGAGGAAGGCGTCGGGATTCTGCTGGTGTATCCCGGCGATCTTCAAGCTGTACTCGCCATTGTCGAAGCGCTGACGCCACTCGGCCTCACCGAGGAAACCCTGCCTGGTATAGCCGGTGCCGGTGACGGTCAGGTCGTAGGTCGGCGCCAATGCGAGATAATAGGGGACTTTCACGCCGACGCCGAGATCGCTCTTGTAGATGATGCTCGGGATCAGGAAGCCGCTCTTGCGCTTCACCGTCGGGTCGGCAATTTCGAATGCAGGCAGATAGGCAAGCGGAAAACCGAAGAATTCGAAATTCGCATTCTCGAAGCGAACCGTCTTCTTCTCACCGTTCCAGATGATCTTCTTGGCCTTGACGCGCCAGGTCGGCGCTTTGTCCGGCTTATCCTCGCACGGCTCGCAGGCGGTGTAGACGCCATTGTGGAAAGTGGTCAGCACGCCGCCCATGCGTTCTGCGCTTTCGGCGGCGAAATAGGCCTTGTCGATGGTCTCGACCCGCAACGCGTTGACGAAGCCGTCGGCGAAGTCATCGGTGATGTCGATATGTTGCGAATTGATCTTGGTGCCGTCGCTGTTGATGACTTCGACGTTGCCGCTCGCGACCATCCGCTTGGTGTTGCGGTTGTATTCGACCCGCTGGGCGACAAGGCGATTGCCACCATAGTCGATCTGCACACCGCCGACGGCGGTCACGGTCTGGTTGTCGTTGTTGTAGACCAGCGTATCGGCCGCCAGCAGCATTTGCGAGCCGGCCGGAACCGATGTCGCCATGTCGCCGACGTCCTGCGCAAGCGCCGGTGCCGGAACGGCGTAGGCAAGCACGCACGCCAAGGCGGTCGCCGCATAGAGGCGCGCCAAACCGGCCTGCCTGTTGCTGGGCAAAAACGCCTCCCTCACTAGCCGTCTTCCTTGTATAGCAGGAAAGTCACCCCGAAGAACATAGCCACCATGACCGGTACCCAGGCGGCTACGACAGTCGGCACGAATCCCGCCACGCCGAATGCCTTCACCAGCACCGAAACGACATAAAGCAGAAAGCCAGCGATGATGCCACCCAGAATCATCGTCGCCGACTGTCCCATCCTGGCAAATCGCATTGAAACCGTTGCCGCGATCAGCGTCATGGCGACGAGAAGGAACGGCAACGCCACGAGCGAATCAAACTGCATGGCAAAGGCATTTGCCTTGAGGCCAAAGGAGCGGGCAACCTCGACCTTTCCGGGCAGGTCGTAGAACGGGATGGTTTCGGGGCGAGCCAGCCGCTCTTGCACGAATTCGGGCTTCAGATTGGTCGGTACGCGATCGGTTGCCGATGCCTGGATCGTGCCGTTCTGGAACGTCTTGACGTCCTGCAATTCCCAATAGCCGTCGCGCAGGAAGGCACGGGCGGCGTCCTTGCGCTCGACGATGTTGCCTTGCGGGTCGAGAATGAAAAATACGACATCGGCCATTTCCAGGCCCTGGTTCAGGATGGCCCGCGCACCGATGATGGTGTCGCCCGAACTGGTTTTCTGACGGATCCAGGGCGCGGCATCGGCCGAGACCGTATTCGATTTGCCCGAACGCAGCTGGGTTTCGATCTGCTCGGACCAGGAGAATGCGTGCGCGGCGAGTGGATTGATGACGCCAACCGACAGGACGCCGAACAGCAAGGCTCCGATACAGCAGGGCAAGAGGAACTGCCAGGCGGAAACACCGGCGGAACGCGCGATGACCAGCTCGTAGCGCCGGTTCAGCGACACCAGCGTCGCCATCGCCGAGAAGAGACCGACGAACGGCACCGTCTGCAGCATGATCATCGGCATACGGAGGCCTGAAATGGCTACCGCCGTGCCGTAGGTGAAGCCGGGCAGGCCGGTGGTGCGTCCGGACAGCTCGGTGAAATCGATCAGGAACACCAGCGCCAGGAGGCCGATGAAGAACCAGATGGTGATCGTCACATAGCGGAAAAAGAAATAGCGGCCCAGTGTCCAGCCCATCAGCCGACCCCTTGGCCTGATGCGCCGCGCCTGGACAAACGCAATTTGAAAGCATTCCAGCTGTCAGCGATGCGCGTGGCGAAGTTTGTCATCCAGTCCGCCCAGGTCACGGGCAGTTCCAGTGTCCGGTTGGAGACGATGAACCAGATCGCCACCGCGGAAGCCACGATCGGCACGCCATAGACCATATACGCATATTGCGGGACCTCATCCGCCTTGCTGGCGGCAAAAAAGCCCAGCCAACGCACGAACAGCGATATCGTGATCGCCGTGATCAGCGGATTGACGCGCGCCTCGCGGTGCGAGCGCGCATCGCCGGCGACTGCAAGCGCGATCAGCGCGAAAACCATGGAATAGGTCCATTCCGAGAACCGTTGGTTGACCTCGGCCCGGTATTCGTAGGGGTTCTGCTGATAATACTTGTCGTTGGCACCCGGGTTGAGCAGGTACTGCGTCGTCTGGTCCTTGGGCAGGAGCGTCACCGCCGAAGCCGCCGCCATGAAGGCCGACATGTCGAAGGCATAGGAGGTGAAGCGGATGACGGAGAGATCGCCGGTCAGCGTTTTGCGATGGATGACGCCGTCATTCATCATCAGCACCTTTTCACCGCCGCGTTCGACGATGCTGCCGGTCTTGGCGTAGTAGACGAGGTTGACGCCTTCTTCGCGCGAATCGGCGACGAAAATGCCACCCAGCCGATTGTTCGGAAGGCGCTCGCCGATCTGCAGGAACAACCCGTCGTCAATCTTGCGGAAGGTGCCTTCCTGGATGATCAGCGACAACAGATCCGCGCGCGACGACGCCACCAGGGCCCGGTTCTTCTGCCGTGCGTAAGGGTCGATGCCGTTGTCGACGGCAAAGGAAAAAACGGCGGCGGCGAGCGCCAGCAACATGATCGGCCGCACGATCGTCCAGCGCGAGGCCCCCGCGGCGTTGACGACGGCGAGTTCGGAATCCGAATTCATGACACTGAGTGTCTGTGCGACCGCTACCACCAGGGCAAAAGGCACCACGATCGGGATGATGGACGGAAGGATGAGGGCGGCGACTTCGAAGAAGGTCAGCGCCGACTGGCCGCTGTCGGTGACCAGATCGATCTTTGCCAGCACCTGCGTCGTCCATACGATCGCCAGCGTCCACACAAGAGCGGCCATGAAGACCACGAAAGCGCGGCGCATGATGTAGCGTTCAACGACCTTCATGAAGGCTTTTCTCGATTTTTTCGAACGGCATCATGCCACCGAACAAGGTAGCTGTCCGGCAGCGCCTGCACAACTGGCTCATCAGATGGTCTATCCGGGTTCTGTCCCACATCACGCCCCCCGGCTGGGCGGAGTGTCGGCGGGAATGGATAAGAAAGGGCGAACATCGATGGTTAACAACAGGTTGCGGCAAAAAGCGGGGCCGTGCCGCGACGAATCGTCATCGATTCCATAGGTCATATGGGATGCCAATTCGGCAAAGTCTTGCCAAATGCCGGAAAACGACCAAATGTCGCGCATCGTTTCGAACCGCTTCCCCAAAAGTCGCGCATTCCCTGAAAGCAGGACATGATGAATCAAAGACCGTCGATCGCCTTCGCCAAATTTTCCGGGTCCCAGAGCGCGGTGAACAAGAAGGGCACGGTCTTCGTGCTCGCGGCGGATGAGGGCGGCCTGAGCGACGTCGCCAAGGCCGGTGATCCCGGCAAGACACTGGAGCGGGCCTTTCCCGTGGCTGAGTTCACGGGCAAGTTCGCCAGCACGGTGGAAGTTCTGGCGCCGCAGGGAGCATCGCTCGACAGACTGGTGGCGATAGGCGCCGGCAAGGTATCGGGACTGGACGAATATGCCTGGTTGAAGCTTGGCGGCACCGTTGCCGCGTCGCTGCGCAAGGCGACCGAAGTGGCGGTGGTCCTCGATGTGGTCGGCGCCTCGCCGAGCGCGAAAGACGCGGCAAGCCTTGCCGCGGGCATTCTCCTGCGCAGCTATTCCTTCGACAAGTACAAGACCAGGAAGGACAAGGACGACGGCAAGGCAGAGCCGAAGAAGCCGGTCAAGGTGACCATCCACACCGCCGATCCGGCCGCTGCGAAGAAGGCCTTCGCCGATGCCGAGGCGGTGATAGACGGCGTCCTACTGGCGCGCGACCTCGTCAACGAACCGGCAAACGTGCTTGGGCCGGTCGAGTTCGCTGCCCGCGCCAAGGAACTCGAGGCACTAGGCGTCAAGGTCGAGATATTGGCTGAGAAGGAAATGAAGAAGCTCGGCATGGGCTCGCTGCTCGGTGTCGCGCAAGGATCGCCGCGCGGCGCCCGCATGGCGATCATGCAGTGGAACGGCGGCAAGCCGAAGGACAGCCCGATCGCCTTCGTCGGCAAGGGCGTCACTTTCGACACTGGCGGCAATTCCATAAAGCCGGCCTCGGGCATGGAGGATATGAAGGGCGACATGGGCGGTGCCGCCGCCGTTACCGGCCTGATGCATGCGCTGGCGGCCCGCAAGGCGAAAGCCAATGTCGTCGGTATCATCGGACTGGTCGAAAATGCCGTCGACGGTCATGCCCAGCGCCCCGGTGATATCGTCACTTCGATGTCGGGCCAGACCATCGAGGTGCTCAATACCGACGCCGAGGGCCGCCTCGTGCTGGCCGATGCGTTGTGGTACTGCAACGACCGCTTCCAGCCGAAATTCATGGTCAATCTGGCGACGCTGACCGGCGCCATCATGGTGGCGCTCGGTCAACATTATGCCGGCCTGTTTTCCAACAATGACGAACTGGCCGAAAAGTTGGCGGCGGCGGGGCAGGCGACGCAGGAACGGCTGTGGCGCATGCCGCTGGGGGCCGAATACGACAAGCTGATCGATTCCAAGAACGCCGACATGAAGAACATCGGCGGCCGTTTTGGCGGCGCCACCATCGCGGCGCAGTTTCTGCAGCGCTTCGTCAAGGACACGCCATGGGCCCATCTCGACATTGCCGGCACGGCGATGGGGGCGCCGTCGAACGAGATCAACCAGTCCTGGGGTTCCGGTTTCGGCGTCAGGCTGCTCGACCGGCTGGTGCGCGACAATTATGAGCAGTGAACGGGTTCAATCACTATAGGCTGAAGCGATGGCCGACGTCCTGTTCTACCACCTGACCGAATCGACGCTGGAGGATGCGCTGCCAGGCCTCCTGGAGCGCAGCGTCGACCGTGGCTGGCGCGCCGTGGTGCAGACAGGCACCGAGGAACGCCGCGATGCGCTCGACCAGCATCTTTGGACCTTCCGCGACGATTCGTTCCTGGCGCACGCAACCGATCGTGAGGCTCATCCCGGCGAACAGCCGATTCTGTTGACCACCGGCGACGGCAATCCCAACGACGCCAAGATAAGGTTCCTGGTCGACGGCGCGGTGCCGCCTGACCTTGGCGGCTACGAGCGCGCCGTGTTCCTGTTCGATGGCCACGATGCCGCCCAGCTCGAGGCGGCGCGAGGGCACTGGAAGGTGATGAAGAGCGCTGGCCACGCCGTCACCTATTGGCAACAGACGCCAGATCGCCGCTGGGAGCGCAAGGCTTAAGGCAGGTCGCCTGAACGTGACTGAGGCAGGTCGCTGACCGTTCAGTCGACCCGCTTTTGGACCAGTGCCCTGTCCCGGATGAAAGTCTCTACTACTTTGCCTTGATCCGGCTCTGTTTGCGGCTGACGTAGTCGCCGTGTTTCAATTTCATGAACGCGTCCGCAAGGTTGCGGTGCGAACTCCTGAATACGTACCATTCTCCATCTGGAACCCGGCGCTGGTAGAGAATCCTGCCTGCCTGGCGATGTTCGAAACAGGAAAGAGCGTTGGAGTCGCCTCCGGCTCCGTGCCATTTTGCGCGGAAGCACAGCTTGCCTCCTCCGGGAATGAACCAGATGCCGTCACCGTAGCCCAGCTTGCGCGCCTTGTCCGAGGTCCAGGCACTGAACTGACGGCGCTGGACGGCAAAATATCCGGCACCCTCCCGACCCCAGAGCCACGAGCGGTTCTGGTACATCTGGTAGATGCCTTTGTCCGGCACCACCTCTGCCCGCATGGCCTGTTCGGCGATTTTCGTCGCCGTCTTGGCTGTTGCGGGAATCTGGAAAGCAAACAGACCAATGGAACAGGCAAGTGCCGTTCCGATACAATTGCCCAGTACTCGTTTCACAACCCCTACCCCTACTGTTACGCCACGCCCAGTTTATGAGAACGCTTGAGATGATTTCAGGTGAATCCTGAAATCTGAATCCGCCACTAAATCAAAGAGATGGAGCATGATGCCTGGACAGATGGTGCCCCGTTTGTCCGAAAAGCCGCTTTCTCACTTTTTCAGTATCATGCTCTAGGGCAAGACATGCTGGGTCACCCTCCAGTCGGGCAGACCATAGCCGCCCAGCCACGGCCACACTTCCTTCTGGTTGAAGTAGACGACCGAAGTCAGAGCCGGAAACTCCGCGTAGGATTTGCGGGAATCTTCCTGCCATTTCGAGACATAGTCCTGCTTTCCGACATAGCCGAGTTCCGCAACGACGATCGGCTTGTTGAACACCGCAACGCGGTCATAGCCGGGCTTCAGCAGTTCAGCGAAGGTGCGGTCACGACCGGTCTCGTCACCGTCTTTTTTCTGCAGACCGAACACCGACAGGCCGATGACGTCGACATAGTCGTCGCCGGGGTAGTATTTTTCCAAACCCTCTTCGCCTTTGGGCGACCACATGTACTTGGCGGCGGGGGCAGCCTTGCGGCAGATGTCGACTTCGCGCTTGTAAGCGGAGATCCAGTCCTTGGGAGCCCAGTTGGCCCAGGTGAAGCGGCCGTTCTTGTCTTCCATTTCCTGAGCCCAGCGAATGGTCACCGGGCTCTTCATCTGTCCCACCAGGCCGCAGATTGCCTGCATGTTGGCATCATATTTGCCGCTCAAAATGCCGTCACGCAATTCGGGCGGGGTGATGCGCCAGTCCTTGGACCATGTCCACGGCTCAATCGTGATCAGAAGCGAGCGGCCGCGCTGCAGCGCATAAGCGTCGGCAAGCGGCAGCGTCGACAGATCGACGTCTTCCCAGGGCAGGAACAGCTCTTCGATGCTGGCGCTCTTGTCGGTGCTGAAGTCCCCGTAGGGATCATAGGAACCGAACGCCGACGCAGCGCTGCTCGTCTGAAGGGGGTCGGTCGCGGTTACGGAGCCGGCCCCTCCTGCAGTAGGGAAGGCGGCGCTTCCGCCCAATACCAGCGCGATTGCAAGTGCCTTTGCCGCGGAGTGTGTCATCATAGATTCTCCCATGGCCTCGACTTCTCGCGGAAGTTAAGGCTTCGCCCGTGCGCATCGATGCCTGATCGATACGGCTACCCAAAAACCTATCGGCTCGATTGGCGGAATCTGCGGGATTTCGGAGCGATCATTGGCGGTTGTGCGAACCTTCGCACGAAGCCCACCCAAAAATACTTCTCAAGGCGCCAACACAGAAGGAGCCGTCGAGAGAGTTTCGCCGCGATACTCACAAATTCGCGTCAATATTCCGATATATCATCCCTGTCTAATTTAAGAGCCGGACGGACCAAAGAGTCAAGCGCAATTAATGGTTGCTTAACCATGATCCTCGCAACATGGTTAACGCTGCCTTGAGCGGATCTTCCTGCGATAGCCTCGGCCCCTTCGACGGATTCTCCGACGCTGAAACTTTTGCCGGCTGTGATTGCTGTGCTGGTCGGGGGAGGCGTCCACGGAATTACCCTCCCGATTCAAGATGTTAAGTTAACCAATTCGCAAGAAGTATAGTTAACCAACACTTAATTTAGTTGACTCTAAGACACCCAAGTGGATTCTAAGGGCGGGTTTTCAAGGCGCGTCTGCCGTCGTTCGGCTGATGCTCGGGTGGCGGCGGTACGTGTATGAGTGTTTCCGCGGACGTGGGGATCATCAGCGGCAAGACCATGCCGAAACGGGGGCGTGGGGCGGCTCCGGGGAAGGCGGCGGAGAAGCCTCCTTTTCTGGTGCCGGTGCTGTCGGCCACCCAGCGGCGGATCTGGAGGCTGGGACTTGCCTGCTGGTCGGTAACGTTCGGATTTTTCTGGTTCTGGTGGCTGCAGCCCGGGCACATCGAACATGTCATTCCATACATGCTGGCGACATTGACGCTCGTATGGCTGACGTTCATGCCGATGTATTTTCTCTTGAACGTGCATGCGATGAAAAAGCCGTCCAGTCTTCACACGATCCCGGAACGTTCGCGGGTCGCGATGGTGGTGACCAAGGCTCCGTCCGAACCGTTTTCGGTGGTTGCGCGAACGCTCGAAGCGATGCTGGCGCAGGACTGTCCGCATGATACCTGGCTGGCCGACGAGGACCCGTCAGAGGAAACGATTGCCTGGTGCGATGCCCATAACGTCATGATTTCGACGCGGCGCGGGCGGGAAGATTATCACCGCAAGGTGTGGCCCCGCCGGACGCGCTGCAAAGAGGGAAACCTGGCGTTCTTCTACGACCACTATGGTTATGAGCGCTACCACTTCGTCGCTCAGATGGATGCGGACCACGTCCCGACACCAACCTATCTCAGGGAAATCCTGGTCGCCTTTGCCGACCCGGCGGTTGGCTATGTATCGGCGCCGAGCATATGCGACAACAATGCCGCTGAAAGCTGGTCGGCACGCGGCCGACTGTTCCCGGAAGGGATGTTCCACGGACCCTTGCAGTCCGGCCATACGGGCGACGGAACGCCGCTCTGCATCGGCTCGCACTATGCCGTGAGAACCGCAGCGCTCAAGCAGGTCGGCGGCCTTGGCCCGGAACTGGCCGAAGATCACTCGACGTCCATGCTGTTCATTGCGGCTGGTTGGCGCGGTGTGCATGCCATAGACGCCATTGCCCATGGCGATGGCCCGCAGACCTTTGCCGATCTTGTCACGCAGGAGTTCCAGTGGTCGCGGAGCCTGATGACGATCATGCTCGAATACTCGCCGATATACCTTTCCAAGCTATCGCCACGGCTGAAATTCCAGTTCCTGTTTCGCCAGCTCTGGTATCCGCTTTTCGCCGTGTTTTCGCTTGTCATGTACGTCATGCCTATGTACGCGCTTCTGACGGGGAAGAGCTTCGCCAATGTGACGTATGTTGATTTCCTTTTATACTATGCTCCGAACTCTATTTCCCTGATTATGCTGGTGATGTTGCTGAAGGCATTCGACCTGTCGCGCCCGCTCACTGCCAGGACGATCAGTTGGGAGGGAATGTTGTTCTCATTCTTCGCGCGTTGGCCGTGGGTGCTGGCGGGCACGCTGTCGTCGATCCGTGATTATGTGACCAAGTCGTTCGTGGATTTTCGTGTTACCCCCAAGGGCAGTGGCCCGAAAAATCTGCTGCCTGCCCGCGTCATCGTTCCGTATGTGGCACTTGCAATCGGAGCTTCGCTGCCGGTCCTTCTAGTGGACCGCGCGTCGGATGCCACCGGCTTCTACTGGTTCGCTGCCTTCAATGCGTTCGTCTACGGGTTGCTTGTGGTCGTAATCATCACCAGGCACCTGGCGGAGAACAGAATTTCGTTGCGGCGCAACGTCGCGAAACTCGCCTTGCAGGCCTCGCTCGCTGGCGTTGCGCTCTTCGTCCCGGGCGCTGCGTTTTATGACCGCGGACTGGAAGGCATATATGGGCTCCAGCAGGGAGCAGGCAGTGTGCGCATCGTCAGCGTGGCCTACCCGGTTTCCGGAGCCGGGCGTGGCGGGAGCGGAACCCGCACATTCCATCTTGACCCCGCCTGGGATCGGCCAATCGTCAGATAGTCTGGAAGAGCCTGGCGCCCGCCAACTCAGGAATTGCCATGACAAAACACCCAAGGCACGGGGATTTCTCGACCCCAGGGGTGGAAGCGGTGGCTAATTCGAGATCTGTCGGTTCGCCGGGCGAGTGAACCTGGCACTTGGAAAATGGCAGCGGCTTTGAGATTGCAACGTAGCATCAGGCCCTTTGCTCTTTCGGTTGTCATCGCGGTTATGCACGGAACGGTCAGATGGAATTGAAGACACAGCCCGGTTCACAAGGTTCCAAGCGCTTCCTCCGCGCAGGCCTGCTGATCGCTTGCACCGGGTTTTTCTCCTGGGTGCTTCTGGGTGTCTACCGCGGCTTCATCATCGATCCCCAATCGACGCTCCAGGGTCGCTTGGCCTCTATCCCCAGCGGGATAGCGTCAAGCTACCACGATCTGATTTTCATTTCGTCGCTGACGGCAGCAGCCCTGCTCCTGCTTTTCCTGGCAAAGGCCAGCCGCCTCTTCGGCGTCGTCGTGGTCATCACTTTCTATCTCGCCATCCTGATTTCGCTATGTTGGGGGTTTGCCAACATCAATCTCGTCAAAATGCTGAGCGAGCCGTTTACTTTCCAGTGGTTGATCTATGGCGACTTCCTGCAGAATGCCGACGCCAAGAACGCCATAGGTGACGCGCTCAACCCAAGGGATTTCGCATTCTCGTCGTTGTCCATAGTTCTGGCGCTGGTCTTGGGTTATGCGACAGCAGGGCTGTGCGTGCGGCTGGCGGGAACTGCTCGATCGGTATTGCTGGGGACGCTTTTCCTGTGCGTCGGTGCTGGACTGGTCGGCACCGGGTACCATGTTCGGGCGACGGCCTTGCCAGAGGCAAAGGTTGCCAACCCTATCGTGTACTTTGTTGAATCGGCTCTGTTCAGTCCGACCCCCGTCGTTTTCGCCGTGAATACCGGGGTGGACGTTGACGTCGCCAGCGTTGGGGAACGTCCGGCGGAGACGTCCAGCTTCAAGGTGCAATCACCAAATCCGATAAAGAACGTGCTGGTTTTCATGATGGAATCGGTGCCATCCCGATACGTCGAGACGTTTGGTGGAAAGTATCCTGTTACACCAAACATAAAGAGCTACTCAAGTGACTCGATACGCTTCGACAGTATATATGCGCACACTCCCTCTACAAACTATTCGATATTTTCGTTGTTCAGCTCGATGTACAATGACATATCTTACTATGGAATGACCGCGAGCCATCCGGATCTGCCGCTGAGTTCAATATCCAACACTCTGACCGCAAGCGGCTTTCGCACCGGATTTTTCTGGAGTGCGGATTCACGGTTCCAGCGCGTGGATGAGTTTCTGCTCAACAAGGGGCTTGATGTCATTCAGGACTACCGTGGGCAGAAATGCGATATTCCCACATTCAAGCTCAGTTCCAAGGAATGGAAGAATTTCGACTACAACAGCGACCTCTGTACCGCTCAATCCGTCATCAACTGGGTGAATGAGGATGCCGAAAATCCCTTCTTCGCGGTGATGTTTACGGCGATGACCCATTACCCCTATCTCATCGACAGCCCGCTGTTTACGGCGATGAAAGAGATCCCCGACCTCTCTGACGGCTCGAAAGTTCACTATTCCGATGACGAGAAGTTCAACGCCTACCTCAACGCGCTGAAGGTCGGCGACCAGGCGCTGGGACAGATACTCGATTCACTCAAGCAGTCCGGCAAACTCGATTCGACGCTTGTGGTCATACTCGGCGACCACGGTGAAGCGTTTGGAGAGCATGGGAACTACGTTCATGCCAGTGCTCTCTACGAAGAAAATATCCATATCCCGCTTATCATGATCAACAAGCAGCTTTTCCATGATGACGTCGCACATGCTGTCGGTGGGATTATCGACATAGCCCCGACCATCCTCGATATACTCGGCCTTCCGCTTCCAAGATCCTGGCAGGGTCACAGCTTGTTCAGCGAGCAGCGGCCGAACAAGACATTCTTCTTCATTCCCTGGAGCGGTTTCCAATTCGGCTACCGCGAAGGAGATCGAAAGGTCACCTTCAACGCGACCACCGGCAGCATCGAGGCGTATGACCTCAAGACGGATCCTACGGAAAAGGTCAACCTCATCAAGGCCGGCACCGGCGATCGCACCGCCATCCTGCAGCCGATCGCGGGATGGGTACAGTCGCAGAAGCGCCGCGTTGCCGATATGATCGCCGATGCGACGAAAGACGCGGCGCGTTGCAGCATTGCCAGCCTCGAGATCGACGCGGCCGGTACCAGCTTCGAAGGTTCCCCTCGGCTCGACGTGCTTGTCGACGGAAAGCCGGTTGGACAGGCGGACGTCCTGGGGACGGAAAGCACGGCGATCACAGCAGAATCGATCGTCGCGGAGTTGAAGGCAGCGTCCGCTCATACCGTACCATTTCGCTTCAATCTAAGCGCCGTGCCCAATCCGCGGAAAATCGAACTCCGCTATGCCAACGACTTGTGGGCGGGGCAGGGCAAGGCTGGCGATCGCAACCTGTTCGTCAAGAATATCAAGATAGACGGCCGAGTGGTGCCGAAGAGCAAGCTGCATGTCGACAACAAGACTGTAGGGTTCATCGATGACAGCGGGACCAGCATGTTCAACAGCGGCTCGCTGTGGGTCAGCGGTCCATTTGTCGAGGGGTGCATATAGCGGCATAGGCACTCTGGAGCGGGCCGCCACATCCAGCCACTTCCGGCGATAAGGATCGCCAGCCCTTTTTGTCGGCTGGAGAGAGCCTGGGGCAGTCGGCCCTGCCGGCGCCGGTTGCGGCGCTGAGCGTTTTATACATCGCAACATCCCTGACAGCCCAAGCGCCGGCTTCTGTTTGCCGCGGGCGCGAGTCCGTCGCGTATGCCGGTGTGCCGTTTGGCAAGGCTCCGTCTGCCAGCCGATCCGACAATCGAATTTCCTTCAAATTCGAGCGAAGAGTGAAAGGCTGCGTTCATTATGACGTTTGCACGAATTTTAATAAGTCTCTTCTAATATGACGGAACGATGTGAGTGGAAAACGACCACTCACGAGCGATTAGAAACGACGGATTCGAAGTATATTCTTCGCTTTCAATCACGTTGCATTACAGGGCAGGGAGCAGATGATGAGACAGTTTATGGAAAATCTGACCGGCAGAAAATATGCCTATGCTGTTGCTGCAATCGCATTGGCCTCGATGTTGTCAGGCTGCCAGACGATGGACACGACCAAGACCAGCTCAATCAACGGACGGATCGTTGATCAAGGTTTTGGCAAGAAGGTCCAGCACGTCAGGAAGCTCGATCGCGTCGGAAAGAAGGTTCTCTACCGCAAGCCGCTCACACAGACGACCATGGTGACGCGTACGAGGCAGGAGGCCTATGCCGCCTTCGTGCGGCCGCAGCGGGTCGGCAGGCCGGCGATGGTGAAGGTCTCCTACAGCCCGGGCAATGGCGGCCCGTTCCTCGGTCATTCGCCTTGGATTTGTGGCCCGAGCGGTTTCGGCCAGCGCGCCAGCTGCCGTTCGCGCTACTAGACCATCGGACCCAAAAGTGGCGGCGCGATTTGAATGAAGGATCCGCCGCTCTTGTCTTCGCCGGGGGCGCGAGTCGAGGGCGAGGGGTTGGCGCAGGATATTGCGCCTTGCCTCGCCCTCAGGCCGCCATTCCCGGCGTCGACGAACCCTGCCGGTCCACTGTCGGCCTTGAAACCAAAATCACACCCAGCAAGCTGTTGATGAAGCCACCGCTCCGGTCAGCGCTGTGGGCGCGGAGCTTCCATGGCGTTCCGATCAAGTCACGATGGCCGGCTGGGGCGGAGCCAGCCGTCATTGTCACCGGGCGCCGGGCGCGGCCGCGCGACATAGGCCGATGCTCCATTCGCTTCGTGATAGACCCGTGCCAGCATTTCAGCCAGCACGCCCGATGTCACCATCTGCACCCCGGCGATGAGCAGGAAGAAGCCGGTGAACAGCATCGGGCGTGTTCCGATGTCCTCGGCGAAAAGCAGCTTCAGGCAAAGCAGGTAGGCAAGGATCAGCGAACCCAGCGCGCCAAGCACGATGCCGATGCCGCCGAAGAAGTGCCCGGGCCGTGTGCGATAGCGCATGAAGAAATACATGAACACCAGATCGAGCACGACCCTGAAGGTGCGCGAAATGCCGTATTTGGACTGGCCGTGGATGCGGGCATGGTGCGTCACCACCTCCTGCGCGATGCGTCTGGGTGTCGTCACCGTGGCCAGCCATGCCGGGATGAAGCGGTGCATCTCGCCATAGAGCTTGACGCTGCGGATGACGTTGCCGCGATAGACCTTCAGGCTGCAGCCATAGTCCTTGAGGCGCACCCCGGTGACGCGCGCGATCAGCGCGTTGGCAATGCGCGAGGGCAGCCTGCGCATGAAAAACCCTTCCTGGCGATCCTTGCGCCAGCCGACCACCAGGTCGAGATCCTCGCTCAACAGGCGGTAGACCATACGCGGAATGTCGAAGGGATCATTTTGCAGGTCGCCGTCGATCGTGGCGATGACGTCTCCGCGCGCCGCGTCGATGCCGGCCTGCATCGCGGCGGTCTGCTTGTAGTTGCGCACCAGCTCGACCGCATGCACATGCGGGCCGTAATGCGCCGCCAGGCGCCTGATCTCGCTCACCGTCGCGTCGGTACTGCCGTCATCGACCAGCACGACCTCCCATGGCTGCTCGTAGCGTTCCATAGCCTGGTGAATCCGTGCCAGCAGTGGCTCGACGTTTTCGGCTTCGTTGTACATGGGTACGACGATGGACAGTGTATGGTCCGGCATCACCGTGCCGTCAGGCAGTCCCGAAGCAGGGATGGGCAATACGCTCATAGGGATGGTTTCCTTGCAGGGCCGACGGCCGGGTTCCCCGGCAGCGTCGATTTCGAGGGAAACAGCCAGGCGATCGCACCCGTGGCGATTGCCGAGCAGAAGATGAACAGATGCAGTGCCAGCGCTGCCTGAAGGCCGCTCTTCATGGCAATGCCGGAGGTGAGCAGCGCCGCCGCTGCACCCGCCTCGTAGGTGCCGAAGCCGGCAACGCCTTGCACCGGCAGTATGGCGGCGCCTTCGGCCCCGACGACGCCTGGAAAGGCGGTCGAAAAGGATGTCCCCAGCAGCATTGCCAGCAACCATCCCTGTACGGTGAGCTTCAGCGACCAATTGGCGATCGTCCACCACCAGCCATAGCGCGATCGGCCGGTCGCCTCGGTGAAGACATCGCGCAGCCTGCCGAGTTTCGCCACGATCTTGCCGCGGCCTGCCCAGTCATGCGGCGCCCGCGCCCAGCGCGGCAGATACCAGGCGGCAGCGACCACCGCCGCCACGCCCGCGATCCTTGTCGCCGGATGCAGGCCCGGCCACACCACCAGGGCCAGCACGCCGACGACGAAGGCATCCTGCAGTCTGAACCACAGAAGCGAGGCGCTGGCGCGCATGATCGGTATGCCGAAGACCTGGCGCAGGAGCAGGGGAAAGGCCGTCTCGCCGCCGCGAAAGGGCACGACGTTGATCATTGCATTGTGGATCAGGATGATCCGCAGGCAGGCACCGAAACGGCCATGCACCTCGTCGCGGAACTCGTCGCAGACGCGCAGCGCGCGCAGCACGTAGGTGACGAACAGCGCAAGCGCCACTGCCGCGAAAGCGCCGGGCGTGATGCTCGCGAAAGCATCGCCCACCATCTTCCAGCGCGAGTCGCTGACGACCCACGCCAGCAGGGCCAGGCTCACGATTATTGAGGCAGCTCGTTTCAACAATTCAACAATTCCTGCGCAGGCTTGCGCTATCGGATTCCGTCGGCCGCGGCGTGCTGTATCTCAAAATCCACAGCATTGGTAGCGGCCCAAGCCTTTCCGATCGATCGCATTGCCTGGCTTGCGAGCGCGCATCCGCGCAACTTCAGGCGGCCGCTGAACCTCCGGCATCGGCCTGCTTTCCGACCCGACTATGGCCTCGGTTTCATCGATGGCTGCTGATTAGGTCGGCCGGCTGTCCGGATCCATAAGCCCGATGCGCAATCGCGATGTTGCCGTCTTGATGGACAATGCGCGTGTCGCGAATAGTTGTTGCCCGCGTGCTTTGCGGCGGTTGACACCGCCTTTCTCACGACTGTTAAATGGTTCGCGTGGCCGTCAAAGTGCTGACGCAGCCGCCTTGGACCGAATAGACATGCGAGTGCCAACTATGCCGACAGCTTTGATCAGATCGCTGCCGCTTGATGTCGGCCGTCGGCATCGCAAGGGGCCTCGGCGGTGTGCAAGTCTCAAGCAACTTGTGCTGCTCCTAGCTCTTTGCGGTCAGGTGGCTGTTTCGGGAGCGGCGCACGCGGCCGCCGCCAACGACAAAAGCACGGCGGAAGCCGGTACCGCCGCTGTTCCGACTGCTTACGAACTACAGCTTCTGTATGCCGGCCGCACATGGATATGGAAGGACGGAGCAGCTTATTTCGCGCGGGACAATCGACACCTCAGGGCCTGGACGTCCGGGCAGGGCACGGCAACCGTCGCGGAGGGCAGATGGCTGGTGACCAAGGACGGCAAGATGTGCATGGAACTCGCCTGGCGATCGAAGAGCTACACCGGCGACCAGCACCGCACCTGCTACAGCCATCGCATTCAGGGCCGGAACATCGAGCAACGCAAGGATCCGGACGGGGAATGGTACGGTTTCAAGCGATCTCCCGAGGATCCTTCCGACGAATACAAGAAATTCGAAGCAGGCGACACCAAGGGCGCGCAGTTCGAAGAGACCCGCAAGCTGGTCGATGCCAAGAACTAGGCCATGCTTCCAGCCGCGCTGAGATGGCCTGGCTGTTCTTGCCGTGTGCCTGTCGCGGAACCCGCGAATCGCTTATGGTGAAGCCTTAAGCGGCTCGGCAGGCGCGGTCGTCGCGCCGATCGCATCTAGTCGCATTCAATTGCATCAGCCAGACGACGAGACGATGGCCTGCCATACGGTTTTGATGAAATTTAATAATTAGTGATATCTAATATAACGTGTGATGTGCGAGTGGTCACTCATGCGGCGTGAAAGCGGCCCAAGTATAGTATGTCGCAACGCGCTCTTGGCTTATACTTGATAGCAAGGGACAGAGGATGAGAAATTCCGCGAGCGTATTTCGCTCAAGCAAAAATGTCGTATCTATTGCCGCGGCCGTGGCGCTGAGCTCTATGGTTGCAGGTTGTCAAGGTATGGACGCAACTGAAACCGGTTCGGTCCTTATCATGCCCACAGTCCACCCGGCCCGCAGTCAGCCCGCGGTCCAGCCCGTGCAGGCCACATTTCTCGTGCGCTCGCTCCGTGCCGACCATCCGATCCAGATGACAAGCACAATAGCAACTGAAAGTGCCTACGCCTTTGCACCACCGCAACGGATCAAAGCCAGCACGCCGGCGCCGGTGAAAATCTCGTTCAATCCGGGCGATGGCAGCACGTTCTCGGGCGGCTCGCCTTATATCTGCAGCCCTAGCGGATTTGGCCAGCGCGCGAGCTGTCACCCCCGCTATCTCTGACTCGTCGAGCGACGACCGACGCTGCCACCCTGGCTGGCGGCAGTTTCATTGGCTTGGTCTTCAGTCCGAAAAAGGGAGCGGCTGTCCTGACAATCGTGTCGATGTCTGAAAGCTCCGGCACAAAGCCAAGATGTTCGCGTGCGCTTCCCGGATCGGCGTAGAGCTCCGCCGGATCTCCGGGGCGCCGGCTCCTGAGCACTGCCGGAACCGGCCTCGACGTTATCCGCCCGACCGCCTTGACGATCTCCTTGATGGAAACGCCCCGCCCGGTGCCGAGATTGACCGCAAGGTTTCGCCCGCCACCCTCGAGATGCATGAGCGCTTTCAGGTGGGCGCGGGCCAGATCGGTGACGTGGATATAATCCCTTACGCAGGTCCCGTCCGACGTGTCGTAGTCGGTGCCGAAAACCTCGATCTCGTCGATGATGCCCGCTGCGGCCATGAGCACTCTGGGAACCAGATGGGTTTCCGGCGAATGCCACTCACCAAGCTCGCCGTCTGGATCGGCGCCGCAAGCGTTGAAATAGCGCAGGATCGCAAACTTCATTCCATACGCGGATGCATAGTCGCCGATGATCTGTTCACCCATCAGCTTGGTGCGTCCATAAGGGCTGATCGGATTTTGCGAGGAGGTTTCGCGAATGGGCAACGCTTCTGGCACGCCGTAGGTCGCACAACTGCTGGAGAAGATGATGTTTTCGATCGAACTCGCGCGTGCGGCATCGAGCACCGCGATGGTGCCTGTCACATTGGTCGAATAATATTCGGCCGGCTCGCGAACGGACTCCCCGACATAGGCCAGCGCCGCAAAATGGACCACGGCCGTCGGCCGGTAGGTTTCCATCGCCCGCCGCAGTGCATCCCGATCCCGGATATCGCCGACGACAAGCGGACCCCAGCCGACCGATCTCTCATTGCCGCGGCTCAGATTGTCGAAAACCACCGGCATGTAGCCGGCGGCGGCCAACTGCTTGCAGGTGTGGCTGCCGATGAAACCGGCTCCACCCGTCACCAGGACTGCCGGCCGGCTCATGAAGCGGCAGCTCCTCTGGCGATGTGACTTCCGTAAAGCAGGGCATCAAAATACTCGACGGTACGCGCGAGCCCCTGGCTCAAGCTGATTTTCGGCTCCCAGCCGAGATTGGCCTTGGCAAAGGAGATGTCCGGCTTGCGCTGCCTGGGATCGTCGACGGGCAGCGGCCGATGCACGATCTTCGACCGGGCGTTGGTGTAATCGACGACCAGCGTCGCCAGTTCCATGATGGTGAATTCGGCAGGGTTGCCGAGATTGACCGGGTGGGCGGGCGCAATCGGTGCGTTCATCAGCCGGATAAAGCCCTCGATCAGGTCGTCGGCATAGCAGAAGGAGCGCGTCTGCTGGCCGCTGCCATAGACGGTCAGGTCCTCGCCGCGCAGCGCCTGAACGATGAAGTTCGAAACCACACGCCCATCGTCGGGCTGCATGCGGCGACCGTAGGTGTTGAAAATGCGAGCGACACGGATATCGAGGCCATAGGTTCTCGAATAATCGAAGAACAGGGTTTCGGCCGAGCGCTTGCCTTCATCGTAGCAGGAGCGCGGTCCGTGCGTGTTGACGTTGCCGAAGTAGCTCTCGGGCTGTGGATGCACGAAGGGATCGCCATAGACTTCGGACGTAGAGGCCTGGAATATCTTGGCCTTGTTCTGTCGCGCGAGTTCCAGAAGGTTCAGCGATCCAAGTACGCTTGTCTTGAAGGTGTGGATCGGATCTGCCTGGTAGTGCGGCGGAGAGGCGGGGCAGGCGAGATTGTAGANGATTGTAGATCTCGTCGCATTGAAGATCGCAAGGCAGTGCATCGACGATGTCGTGCTCGATGCAGCTGAAGCGCGGATTACGCAGAAGGGTATTGAGATTGTATCTTTTGCCGGTGTGGAAATTGTCCAGCGCGACAACGTCGTATCCGTCCCGCAAAAGACGTTCGCACAGATGCGATCCTAAAAATCCCGCTCCTCCGGCGACAAGGGCGCGCCGTCGGCTTTGGTTGGCGCCCCTTCGGCTGCCGGATTCCAGTTTCAGAACCTTGACAAGCTTACTCATGCTTTCCTCATACGCACCGCACACGCTACCGCCGGGCCGGGACAAAGCATCGCCCGGCCACGTTCCTCAGAACGTGGCAAACCTCCGCATCTGCGGAACCGCCATCACTGATGTGCGTCAATTGTTCTTTGGCTTTCGCGAAGCTGGTGCGACTACACAACCTCCGTGCTGCCGCTCAGCATTCTCTGCGCCCCGAAATCGCGATCACACGCTCGGTGTCACCATCGTCGATTGCTCGCCCAAATTGCACATCCCAACACATCGAAAATATACCTGTGGAAATCATAGTCAACTAAATTAGATATTTCTTAACCATATCTGTTTGCGAATGGTTAATCACGGGCCGGTATCGGCCTCGAAGCTGAACCGGGAGATGTCCAGAGCAGTTCCTCATTTCGAATCAGCGTATTGGGTCGGTCGCTGGCCGTCGGCGCCACACGCTGTTCGTTATGTCGAATCAGCGCTTGGCAGCCAAGATCGCCATGGAGGAGGGGTTGCGCAATTCAGGGCGAGGTCGGGATGGATCCAGCCGAAAGTGGATTTAACGACCCAAGCGACGGGAAAATTTCAGATAGCAACGAGATTGCTGCCCGAAACCGCTCGGAGTGCAAATATAAATTCCAGGGCGCGAATATTCATACCATAGGGCTTGACCTATCGTAGGCACGCCGCAGCTGGCTATAGTTGGAAGAAGGGCAAGGGCTAAAGCTTTGTAAGCAAATTCATTCACAGGGACGAATTTTGACTTTATCCTCTTTTGGTGCCGCTGTTCATGATCTTTGCGCATCAAGGCCTCTGGTTCGCAAGGCGCACCGATGGCCCATTTCGCCGAAAAGCGCATGCGCGTGTTCATTTCATAGTGGAGGAGCGGTCATTTCGGCAACGAATTTTAAGCGCATAGGTAGAACTCCGCATTGGCGCCCGGCCACGCCGCCACCGGGTTGTTGCTTGCGCACGTCTAGCTCGATCGCCTGGGGTGGCGACTCGGCTGGCCATCGCCTTTTGATCGTTGGGGCGCTATTGGCAAGGTCACGATGGAATGTGGTGATGTGAATGCGCTTTCTGTTTGTCCTGATCCTGCTCGTCGGCGCCGGCATTGGTGTCGTCTATCCCTGGGCGATGAGCAATTTCTCCGGCCATCAGATCGGCACCTGGCGGGTCTATGAGCAGGGCCGCTTCAAGCCGCTGACGGTGCCGCTCTCCGGCCGCGACGCGCCGGTGCGGGTGCTGGTCGACCTGACCGCAAGAGCAGAGCGCATCGTCTCGCAGCAGCGCACCGTGCTGACGCTGACCGCTGCAAGCAATGGCCGCACGGTGCTCGCCTCGACGCTGCAGTTCAACCATTCCGACAATCCTCGCCAGGCTAGCCCGCAACTGCCCGACAAGATCTTTCGCGACGAGGCCGGCGTGATCGCGACCGTCAGCCCAGGCCCCTATACCTTCACCGTTGGACCTGGTGATGCCGACGACATACCGATGCGGGCGGTCGATCTCATCCTGCGCTCCGGCGCCGGGGAGATCGACAGCCGTGCACGGCCGGTCGGCTTCGCGCTGATGGCGATCGGCCTGATCGGATTTTTGCTGACCTTGCGCACTCGTGGCGGCCGGCCGGAAAATCCGAACTCGCAGCCGCCACCGCCGCGCTGGGGCAGGGGCTGATGCATGTCGCCCAAAAGTGTGCAGCGGTTTTGGGACAACGACATGCATAACGGCACAAAACCATGAACTACCGCCACGCCTATCATGCCGGAAATTTCGCTGACGTCGTCAAGCATGTCGTGCTGACACGCTTGCTCGAGTATCTGAAGCAGAAGGACAAGGCGTTTCGGGTCGTCGACACCCATGCCGGCATTGGCCGCTACGACCTGTCGTCCGTCGAGGCGCAGAAGACGGGTGAATGGCAAGGCGGCATCGGCAGGCTGATCGATGCCTCGTTTGCCGCGCCGGTGGCGGTGCTGCTCGCGCCTTATCTGGAGACAATACGGTCGCTCAACCCCGAGGGTGGCATCCAGAAGTACCCGGGCTCGCCGTTGATTGCGCGCCATCTCATGCGCAAGCAGGATCGGCTGACGGCGATCGAGCTGCACCCCAAGGATGCCGCGAGGCTGAGGACGTTCTTTGCCGGCGATTTCCAGGCCCGGATCACCGAGCTCGATGGCTGGCTGGCGCTCGGCGCCCATCTGCCGCCGAAGGAAAAGCGCGGCCTTGTCCTCATCGATCCGCCATTCGAGGAAGCGGGTGAGTTCGAACGCCTCGTCGACGGGCTCATAAGGGCGCACAAGCGGTGGCCCGGCGGCATCTACGCGCTCTGGTATCCGATCAAGGACCGCAAGGCGATCATCGCCTTCCGCAAGGCGCTGAAGCAATCCGGCATTCCGAAGCTGCTCGACATCGAATTCGAGATCAGGCCGGCCTCTTCGGAACCCAGCCTCGACGGCAGCGGTCTGCTGGTGGTCAACCCGCCGTTCACGCTGGAGGGCGAGCTGCGGATGCTGCTGCCGGCCCTGCACAGGCTGCTTGCGGTGGGGCGGCCGGCGCACTGGTCGTTGGAATGGCTGGCCGGCGAGCAGGCTTGAGGCGGGCTCATCGATGACCCAGGGACCGTGCTCTCTTGGGTCTGGATATGAACGTGCCAGAGCCATTCCGGTGCGTGCAAACTCGGCTTTGGTCAAAAAGCGGTTTCAAACTGGGAAACCATTGTCAACGCAACCGCTTGACCGCCGCCGAGCGAATCCGCACAGTGCGCGCAATCGACCTTGAGAGGCTGCCATGACTCGCTTCGCCAAATCTGCCCTTGCCGCCCTGATTTCGCTCTGCACCCCGCTTGCCGCGCCTCTCGGTATCACCCAGACTGTGCAGGCCGCCGATCTTACGGTCTATTCCGATGAAGACAGCGGAGTCTGCGGTCAGCCCTGGGTACTGAACAAGATCACCAGCCGCTTTTCCTATCAGGTGCATCACGTGCCGCATCTGCCTGACGTGCAGATCACCGATTTCCGGCGCATCCACCAGCATCGCTATCTGGCGGCCAACGATACCTGGCCGATCGGTCGCCGTTATTGCGGCGCCACCGTCAGTCTGTCCGACGGCCGCGATCGCACCATCTGGTACCTGATCGAGGAAGGCCAGGGCTTTGCCTCGATCGGCGACAATGTCGAATTTTGCGTCTCGGGCTTCGATCGCTGGATGGTCTACAACGGCCGCTGCCGCATTCTGCGCTAAACCCGGTCTCCCCTTCCAATCTCTTTCGCGCCTGTGGCTTGATGGCTGCAGGCGTTTTTCGTGCCGCGTTGACAGCAGGTGCGATCCGTCGCATAGGTATGAGACAGACCTGTCTCACTACTAGGTAGCCTCCATGACGTCATCGTCCGCTTCCGGCAAGCGCCAGCACGTCGTTGAAACGGCCTACGTGCTGTTCAAGCGCGCCGGCTTCCATGCCACGGGTATCGACCGGATTATCGCCGAAGCGGATGTGGCCAAGATGACGATGTATCGCCACTTTCCCAGCAAGGATGAACTGATCGTCGAGGTGCTCGACTATCGCGCTATGCGTTTCGACCGCCAACTCGCCCGGCTCACCCAAGAGGACGTTCCGCCGGAGCAGAAAATCGGAAGAATCTTCGACTGGCATGGGCGCTGGTTCCGCAGCCCGGATTTCCATGGCTGTCTGTTCGCACATGCGCTGGCCGAGTTCGGCGATCCCGGGCATCCGGTTTTCAAGGCCGTTGTCAGGCAGAAGAACGGCCTCAAGCGGCGCATGCGGTCTATCCTCGAAGATATGATGCCGCGCGGCCGCGCCGAGAGCGTGGCGGCGACGCTGCTTATGCTGATCGAAGGTGCGACCTTGCTGGCGCAGATGGGGCAGGCCGACGCCGCCATTCGCGACGCCCGCAAGGCGGCCATGGGCATCGTCGCTGCTTCGCGCAGGCCGCAATGAGCCCGCTGGTCATCGGGCTCGCATTGTTTGCGGCGATCCTGCACGCAAGCTGGAACGCGTTCCTGCGCACGGGGGCCGACAGGCTGTGGACCGTCACCGTCATGAGCTTTTCAAGCACGGCGCTCGCCATCCCCTTCGCCTTCTTCCACGACCTTCCGGCCGCGCCGGCCTGGTCCTATATCGTGCTCTCGGCCTGCCTGCAGGTTGGCTACAGCTTGTTTCTCGTGGCCGCCTACAGATATGGCGAACTGGGGCAGGTCTATCCGATCGTTCGCGGCAGCGTGCCGCTGCTTGTCACGCTCGGCGGGTTCTTCCTGGCCAACCAGCAGCTCACTCTGCCGCAGACCGTCGGCGTCGCGCTGGTCGCTGGCGGCATCATGGGCCTTTCACTCGGACGGGGCAGGGCCGCCACGACATCGATATTCTATGCATTGGCAACGGGAGCGATCATCGCCGCCTATGCGACGGTCGATGCGCTCGGCGTTCGGGCGGCGGGAAACGCCGGCGCCTACACTGCATGGGTCCTGCTGATCTACGGCGCGTTGCTGCCGGCGGCCTTCGTCGCCTGCCGTGGCCGGCTCATAGTCGACCTCCGGGCGCCGGAAACCTGGAAGGCGCTGGGCGGGGGCCTGTTTGCACTTCTGGCCTACGGTGTCGTGGTCGCGGCCTTCGCGCTCGGACCAGCAGGTCCGATCACCGCGATCCGCGAAACCAGCGTCGTCTTCGCGGCCTTCATCGGACGCCTGTTCCTCGGCGAGGTGCTGACGCCGCGGCGGGTCGGCGCCTGCGCCATCGTCGCGCTCGGCGCCATCTGCCTCGGCTATCAGCCGTGACGGAACTGCGGATCGCGCAGGATTGCCCGGTCACCACGCTATTTCCTGCGCGGCGCCGCCTCGGCCTGGTCGAGGATCTTGCGCAGGAATGCGGCGTGGCCGCGGAACGCGCGCCGTCCACTCATCGTCGCCCTGACGCGCGTCTGCGGCCGGCGGCCGACGAACAGCTTTTCGATGTCGACATAACCGGCCCTGGCCAGCGTATCGAGGTGCGCGCCGAGATTGCCGTCGGTGACGTCCACGATGGCCTTCAGCCCGGTGAAGTCCAGCGTTTGACGTCTTTCCAGCATGCTCAGCGCGGCCATGATCCTGAGCCGAGTGCTCTGGTGGATGATTTCGTCGGCACTCATCGATTGGCTCCGGCGCAGCCAAGCCGGAGGCCACGGACAACCATGCTGCCGCCGTGGCGGACCGTCTTGGCAATCTGGAACGGCGGCAGCGCCGTTTGCCTCTGTGCGATCGACATCGAAGTACTCCCCATGCTGTGCAGAATACTCTGTTACGTAGAGTTATCTGTCAATTCACGAGCAAGCCGGTCTGCGATCGTGCTTGACAAGACGATGCATCGACCGGCTGTCGCGTTGCAGTATAGATCGTCCGCCTGCACGAGATGATCGCACCGATGAGGCGGCGGTCATGATATCGGCGGCCGACGATCGACACGCAAAGCTGTTCACTGATCTTGGGAGCTTCACGAGAGGAGCGGTCCCGCGGAGTGCGGAGAATGTCGGCGACACATTCTAGCCATTGGTCGAAGATCAGCAGTGAATTTCTGCGACGATCAGCACGACCATGTGCCGATCGTAACCGAAATTTAAGCTGCGAAAATCAGTCTATTGCTTCGCTGGCTAGCAAGCCGCGAGTCAGATATGCATGAGCGCGCCGGGTCATTACGGCCGTCGGCACAAAGGAAGGGGCATCGCATGGCTAAGCAGTCATCCAAAGCGCCGGCGTCCAAGGCACCGGCAAAGAAAGCACCCGCAAAAGCAGCGACGGCAAAGGTCGCAGCTGCAGTGAAGAAAGCAGCACCCGCTGCCAAGCCGAAGGCCGCGGCGGCCAAGGCAAAAGCAGCACCGGCCAAGAAGCCGGCAGCGAAAGCTGCTGCGAAACCGGCAGTGAAGAAGGCAGCACCCGCCAAGGCAGCGGCAAAGCCGGCGGCGAAGGCGGCACCAGCCAAGAAGCCTGCAGCGAAGGCCGCCGCGAAACCCGCAGCGAAGAAGGCAGCGCCTGCAAAGAAACCGGCTGCCAAGGCTGCACCTGCCAAGGCTGCACCTGCCAAGAAGCCGGCTGCGAAGGCTGCACCGGCAAAGAAGGCAGCGGCAGCGAAATCTTCAGCACCGGTGAAGAAAGCGGCACCTGCGGCCAAGCCGAAGGCAGCGCCCGCGAAGGCCGGCAAGAAGTAGTCGCGTCTGCCCTCGCCGGGGCGGTGCCAAAACAGTCAAGGGCGGGTGCCTGACAGGCGCCCCGCTCGCTGTTTAGGCAGTCGGAAGGCGAGAACAGAGGCGGACGGAGGATATCTTTTCGCAGCTCCCAGGACTTCGCCATAGGGCGAAGTCCGGTGGGGCTTTTTTTGTGTCATTCATGCGGGTGATGAAATATCGGCGCGAGGCTCTTCGGTCTTGCCTGTCGGCTGAGCGATCCCTGCGATTCCGGCAACTCGGCGACCATGGTGATGAAGCGCCGTCTTCACGGAGCGCTCGCTAAACGGCCCTGGCCGATGCGCCGCTCGCTGGCGGCTGGGTTTTCCGCTTCTGGCCATTGCTCGATCGCGCCTGATCGGTCAACACTGCCGGCCTGCAAAACAGGAAACCGATCATGCCCAGACTGCTCTATGCGTCCACCTCTCCCTACAGTTCCAAAGTGCGCATGGCCGCAGCCTATGCCGGCATCGACATCGAAACGGTGGCGGTCAAAACCGAGGACAAACCGGCCGAACTGGTCGACGCCAACCCGCTCGGCAAGATCCCGGTTCTGGTGCTCGACGACGGTCGCTCCATCCATGACAGTCGCGCCATCACCCAGCATCTCAACCGTTTGTCGAAGAACGCGCTTTTTCCACGCAATCCCGACAAGCGGCTCGAGGCGGAAGTGCTGGAGGCATTGGCCGACGGCATTTGCGACTGCGCGCTGTCGATGGTCTATGAACGGCGCACGCGGCCCGAGGAGATGGTCTATCAGCCTTGGCTCGATCGCCAGTGGGCGAAGATCACGGCGGCACTCGACCTGCTCAACGCCAACCCGCCGAAGCTGCCGAAGAAGATCACCGCCGGCCAGATGGCGCTGCGCGCCTGCCTTGGCTATCTCTCGCTGCGCTTTGCCGGAAAATGGGAAAAGGGCCGCGCCCGGCTGACACGGTGGGCTGCGCGCTTCGACGAGAAGTTTCCAGAGCTGAAGCCCTGCATTCCCGGTTGATAGCCGATTGCCCCGGGATTGATTTCCCGATCACCCGGGAAAATCACTCAGACACAAAAAAAGCCGGGCGCGAGGCCTAATGCAGTTCACTTAGGCACCTTCAGTGTTCTGACAGGATATTTGGCTGGTAGCTTTTTGACGACACG
>NZ_AYWX01000020.1 GCF_000502875.1 Mesorhizobium sp. L2C084A000
CGCCCTCGTCGGCCAGGCCATCGGCGGCAACACCGAAAGCACGCTCATCGGCGCCGGCGCCGGCGCCCTTCTGGGCGCGGTTGTCGGCAGCTCCACCACGCCGCAGCGCCGCGGCGAACAGATGTGCCGCTACCAGGACCGTCGCGGCCGCATCTACACGGCGCCCTGCGACGACCGGTACTACAACGGCGATTATTGATCATTAGCCCCTTCTCCCCGTTCACGGGGAGAAGGTCCCGGCAGGGGGTTGAGGGGCCGCCCCTCAGCCGCCTACCGGCGTTTCGCGGTGCAGCCGCTAGGAAACAGGAGCAATACGGCGCCAATTCCAGCTTGCAGCGATCGTCCGAATTACCTTTTAAGCTCTGGCAAAATCTTCTCATCAAGGAATTTGAGCCGGCTGGCCAGCATTTCGGCATTGGCGGGATTTGCGTCGACATCGACCGGTATCAATTCCGCTACAGACTTTCCGCTGCGTGCAGCTTCAACCCAGACTTCAAGGGCACCGATATACCCATCTAGCGCCTCGAACGGGGTCTTTCCGTCGTCGAATTGCGGTGACAGTGCACTATTTTCCAGTTCTCAGCCCAAACGTTCGCTGCAGTCATATCGGTGCAGCCGACAAATGGACTGTCATCGCAATCAAAAAGCGTAATCCATTACTGTTCGCAAGGTTCGACCACAGCAAACGGTATTCCCAATGATTCCAGCAAATCAAGAATGCGTTTCGAGATGACGAGGCGGAAGGGTATTGCGATCCCGAAATCGTCGTGGCCAGCCTTCCATTTACCTTCAGCCAGACGAAAGGTGGTAGCTCCAGCCCGGGTTGATCCTCTTGACACTCTTCCGAGGTAGTCACCTCGGCGTCGGCGAACGTCGCACCTGAAAAGCCCATCTTCTGCAGTGCCCGCCGGGTTTCTTCAGTGACGAGGAGACAGGGGAATGTCGCAACGATCACATCGCCGAACCAGCCTTCTACCTCATAGTGAAGCTTGGTCACGATTGGCGGATGGACGCTCGAGTCGAGAACGGTGTTTTCGCCGATCCCGCCAGCGACGTTCGGCCTTATTTTAAAGTATCCGGTCGACCCGTTGGTCGGATGCCCCCGTGCCGCCTCGCGTGTCGCGTCGGCGAGTTTCGCCCTCAGGCCAGCAATCCATCGCTTCAACATCGCCCCCCAAAGAGCCGCCAAGACTAAGGGCATCAAGACGCCTCGAAAGGTTCAATCAAGGCATTGGAGATTCCCGAAGGCTTGAGAGCATCGAGAACCCGCTCGGAAACGACAAGGCGGAGATCTTTCGCCATTCCGAAATCATCGCGACCGGCATCCCCTTTCACTTTCAGCCATACGAAGGGCGGAAGCTTCTGGTCCGGTTGCATCTCCTCGAACAATTCAGAAGTGGTCACCTCGACCTTGTCGAAGGTTACGCCTGAAAATTCACTCTTGAGAATTTTCTCTGCAACATCGTCGGTGACAAGATAGCACGGGAATGACGCCACCATACTATCGCCCAGCCATCCATCAAACTCATAATGTAAACGGGTTATGAGAGGGGGATGGACACTCGCGTCCAAAATGATGTTATCGCCAAAACCACCAGATACCTCTGGCTCAAGATAATAGTATCTCATTTCTCACCTATTGGTGGATTGAAGAGGTGACCATATTTCTGATCTATTTCGGCGGCCTTTTCCAGCAACTTCTGCAATGTGGTTGTAGGATTTTGCCTGTAGAACGCGTCCCATTCGCGTCGAATGGTACTCAGATGCAGCGTAGAATTCAATTCCTTCGGTATTCCTCGGAGATTCTCAAGTGAATGCATGATATCTTTGTTCATAATTCCGATGTATATCTTGAGCGCTTTTTGCTCTATTCGATGATGAACAAATACCAACTCAGCTAACTTAGGATATTCTTTAAAGAACGTCTTCTGATATTTTCTGGAGAAAACTCTTAAAGCTGGCTCAATTACTTCACTGGCGATTTTCCCGTCTTTGAGGAAATTGGCGCCTAACCACCGAAGGCCTGCGACCCCGCCGACCGTTGCTCCGGAGGCGGAAGTAACCGGCAGTTGACTAAGGGCATCCAACGGATCGTCGTGCAGATCCTGGAGAGCTATCCCGATGTCATGCGGGATTCGGCCTAGGGCCTCGAAACCCTCACTGAGATAGTCCCCGAAGTCGTCAGCGGCTTGTTGGAATGCAGACCGGGGCTGGCCAGGTTGTGCGGATGGAACCCGTCCCTGCCCTGTCGCACTGGTGATGATCGAATCGACGTGGGCCGGCTGAGGAGGGCGAGCTTGATCCAACTGCCGAGATAAGGCCTGGCGGACACCCGGATCGGGCGCTGCTGCCAGAAGATCATGCAGGATGATGTCCTTCTCAGCCTGCGGCACGTCTTCATTGCTAAAGATGTCGGCAAGGCTTTGGACAATGGCCCTTGGTAGGGGTTGAGGGGTCTCGACGCCCAGTTGCCTCTGTGCTGCGACAGAGACGGCGATGGCCCATCTGTACGCCGCCGGATTGCTGGTCTCCGATTTGCCGTCCGGGTTCGTTGCCGCCCTCCACGCGGCGTCGACATTGGCGAAGACATCGCGGACGTAGCCAGCAGGATCCGCCCGCCTCACGCCCAGAATCTTGAGCGCAGCGGCAGCCGTAACTCGATACCGTGTCTCCTCGTCGTTGGAGCTGACTGGCCCAGGCTCCGCATCGCGCAGCGCTGCGTGGATCGCCTGGTTGGGCATCGTCCGCATGCCAAAGGCATGGCGGCCGACATCCATCTTCAAGCTGAAGTCCTGGTACCGATTGCCGCCGTCCTCCGCGCCATAGACGGCCGCGAAGTCAGCGGGGCTGGGCATCTTGCCGGAATAGCTGCCCGTATTGGCGATTGCGTCCGGCGCATTCTGCGAAGCGAGGGCGATGTTGGTGCGCGCCTCGATCAGTTGGGCCGTCGTCGAAGCGTGCGCCCGGTCGATCAGTCGCTGAACGTCATCTGAAGACAGGTCGGCGAGAGGATCGCCTGCCGGCTTGGTCGCGATCGGATCGGGCGCCGGAGCACGGCCAGCAAACGCCTGCGCCACGGTTTCATCAGGTGTTTTCTTGCCGAGGCGGTCGCCGGGGGCATCGCGGCCGGAGACCGGCGCCCCTTCGCCAAACATCTCAAGCGCGCGTTTCGGATCCTTGGCGATCAACGCCTCGAAACGCGTCTTGGCGGCGGTGCCGAACCAGTCCTTCACCCTCTGCTGCTTGATCCCCGGGTCGAGCCCCATCTTGTCGATCAAGTCGAGCCCTTCCTGCCTGGCCGCCTCGAAGGTGACGTGATCGTCGGGGTTGGCGTTGCCGATGGCGATGGCGCTGGTCTTCAACGCCGTGTCGACCTGCGCCTGCTCGTAGTCCTGCCGCTGCTGGAGCTGCCGCTGCGCCATGCGCCGCGCGCCAACCGCGCGCATCGTCTCCTTCTGCCTCGCGAAACCAGCGCGCTGGCTTTCGGGGATACCAGGCAAAGCATCATCGAACAGCGTGTCGAACAGGCCTGTTTTGACCACCCGGCCGTTGCGCGGATCGACCAGGCCATACATCGTCTCATGCAGCCCGGCGCCGTCGGCCGGCGCGGTCGCCGCCACCTCGTCTTCGGCCTGCGCGATGCGGCCGTTGAACCGGCGCCGTTCCAGCTCGGCGTCGAACGCCTCCTGCTGGTCCTTCATCTGCTGGTAGCGCTCGGCGACAGCGGAAAACTGGTCGCCGAGACCCTGCATGGCGCCGCCGATCGGCGACCCCTGCGGATATTGCACCGCGTTGCCGGTATCGAGACGGCGCTGGGCAATGGAGAGGGGGATGACGCTGACCATTGGCTGTTTCCTGCCCAACTGGCTTTGAACAAAAGCGGCGCCGGCGATCACGGCGCGGCCGATCGCACGCTGGCTGTCGCGTTCGTGGGGTTCTGTCGGCTCGACTTTTCTGGAAAATCCTGGAGCAGTGGTGCTGCCCGGGTGGGTCAGTGGACCTTGTCGGCAGCGCGACCACGTCGCAGAGCCGCGCGACCGCTATGGCCGCATCTATATGGCGCCTTGCGACAACCACCATCGCAACGGCAATTGTTGAGGCGCCGGCGCCGAAGCAGCCAATCTCCCCCCTCGTGGGGGAGATGTCCGGCAGGACAGAGGGGGCGCCGTAGAGCGCCTACCTCTGTCGTCGCCAAACTTTGAACATACCCATACCTTGGCCGCCTACGGCCAAGCTTGAGCGGCCGCTTGTGATTTGATTGTCGTGCGATGAACGCGGCAAGGTCGGCGGAACAGTGCCCCCCCTCTGCCCTACCGGGCATCTCCCCCACAAGGGGAGAGATTGGCAGCTTTTACGTCCCACCTACCCCTCCGCCCGCGCCGCCTTCTCCAGCGCCGCGAGCTGCGCATTGTCCAGCGTCAGGAACCCCATAATATGCTGCACCACCTCGGCGCGCGCATTGCTGAGCGCGCTGTGCAATTCGAACCCATTGGGCGTCCTGGTGCGCGCCATCCACTCGCCATAGGACGGACGCCGGTAATAGCCGGTCGTCGCCGCGAGATCGGCGAGCACCATCTCGCCATCCTCNCATCCTCGCCTGAAAACACCCTGAGATACGCCTTGGCCAGCGCGTCGCGCGCCCTGGCAGGACTGCCGGCCTGGCCGGAATGGGCGAAGCGTTTCCGGCTCATGCGCCGTTACCTGCCGGGCCGACGGGCTCCCCGCCTTGGCCACCCTGCAGCATGCCTTGCAAGCCGTCGAGCAGGCCGCTGTCGCGGGCCTGCACCGCAGCCGGCACCGCGTCCTTGGCGGCCTTCCCAGCCGTGGCGATCGCCGCCATGCCGGCCTGCGCCTGTTGGGTCTTGGCTCTCGCGCCGCGCAACTCGTCCACCTCTTCCTTGCGGCGAAAGATGCGCTGCGGGCTGCGGCCGGCGCTCTGCACGATCTTGATCGCCTCGTCACTGTCGATGTTGTCCATCACGCCAGGGTCGAACTGCGCCATCTGCATGGCCGTCGTCACCACCTGGATGGTGTCGCGCGCTTCGGCCGAGCGGCGCAGCACGTCGAGCGGGCCGGTGAAGGTCGGCCGCACCGCCTTGCCGGCGAGGCTCTCCGGCGGCACAAAGCGGCTATCTTCGTCATAGAGCCCCTTGTCCTCGAGAATGCCGAGCTCGCGGTCGAGATTGCTGGCGAAACCGGCCTGGATGATCGAGCCGGACGGGCCGAGCAGCGCGCCCTTTTCCTCTTGCCTGATCAACGCTTCGGTCGCCGTCATCTGCGGGTTCTGCACCAGCGTCTGGAACAGGTTGACGAACATCATGTCGCGGATCTCGTCGGCGCGGCTCTGCGCGTAGTTGAAGGCGTAGGTCGGGTTCTGCCCGGTCGAGATCGGCGCGATCAGCGGCCTGCCATTGTCGTCGATCAGGCCCGGATAATTCTCGCCTGGGTTGAGCACCGGCACATAGTCGAGCCGGGCCTTCGAGGCGGTCGCCGGATCGGTGATCTGCTGCAGCGCGCGAAGCCCCGAGCGGCGCACGGCATTCTCCTCGCGCACGGTGGTCAGCGCCTCTATGGTCGGCGAGATGCCGTAGGGGTCGCCCTCGTAACGCCGCCAGTTGAAGGTCGACACCGGAAACGTGCGAAAACCGCTTTCCCGGACGATTTCCTCCTCGTCCTCGATGACGTGGAAGGAGGCGAAGGCCGTGTCGAGATATTGGTATTGGCCGCCGAGCCGATACATCTTGCGCTCGTCGCGCGGCTGGATGCACTGGATCAGCGAGATCTTCGTCTCGCACTTGGCCGGATCGTCGACCAGAACCTTGATGCGCACCGGCAGTTTGTCATAGCCGAGCAGCTGCGCGGCCTGCCGCGCCGTGCGTTCGTAGCGGCGGTGGAAAATGTCGACCTGGCCCCAGCGGTTGCGGCTGAGATAACCCTCGACCACCGGGATCGAGGCATAGCGGATCAGCGTCGCGCCGAACCCTTCCTCGGCATAGAGATAGGCTGGGCCATAGCGCACGACATTGCGCAGGCAGGCCTGCGTCGCCGGCACGAAATTCGAATTGGCGGAGTAGCGCAGCGCAAACAGGAAATCGCGCAAGGCCTCCGCCCATTCCTTCTCCTCGTCGGTCTCCTCGTCGTTCATGGCCGCCGTCGACAGGCCATGCCATTTTTCCGACTGCGGGATGATCAGGCTTTCCAGGCCGGCGGCGAGCCGGTTGGCGGCCGAGTTGATGGTGTTGGCATAGACGCGGGCGCCACGCCGCTCCTGCCGCTCGGCCTGGGAATCCGGGCCGCCGGTTCGGCGGCCGCTCCAGATATCGGGCGCATCGGGGTCGCAGAATTCCGCCACCTGCTCCCACACAGCCTCATACTGGCTGCGCTCGCTCTCGAGCTCGGACTGGCGGGACAGGATATCGCGGGCGCGGGAATCGGTCATGAGAGGCCTCACTTGTTTGGCGCGCCGGAGCTGCCGATTAATTGGAAATGTGGAGGGACAGCACCCACCTCTGGCCTGCCGGCCATCTCCCCCGCACGGGGGGAGATCGGTAGTTTTAACGACGGCGCTTTTCCTGCAACGTCGGCGATTAGCGAAAGCGGTGGCGACATCCAATCTCCCCCCTTGCGGGGGAGATGTCCGGCAGGACAGAGGGGGGTGCCTCGCGCCTACCTCTCTTTAAAAACCCCTGTCATCTTTTGCCCACTTGGCGGTGCTACGCACATCTGCGGCGGGTTTTGTTGGAGGTCGATGTGACGACAAGCCTTGCCGCCCTGAAAAGCCAAAGCAAACGCGCCGTGAAACGGCTCATCGGTTACGATTCCCGCAACTGGCTGCGCATCCGCCAGATCGAGGCGTTCAGCCTCTTTCTCGAAGCGGGAAACCGCAAAGCTTCCGACGTGATCGAGATCTCGCCCGGCTGGAACCGCTACTGGCGGACGATGTGCCCCAACTACCGCTCGGTCGATTTCCCCGCCTTCGACATCTGCAGGGACCGCACCGACGAGCAATATTCCATCGTCATCGCCGACCAGGTGCTTGAACATGTGCAGCGGCCGCAGGCGGCGGTGCAAAACATCCACGCCATGACCCGGCCCGGCGGCTGGGCGATGGTGGCGACACCCTTCCTGTTTCGCGTCCACGCCAGGCCGCACGATTACAACAGATGGACCCCCGCCGGCCTCAAGCAGCTGATGGTCGAGGGCGGCTTCGCGGAAGCCAACGTCAAGGTCCATGGCTGGGGCAACAAGGCCTGCGCCAGGGCCCATATCGGCGGCCCCGTGCGCGCCTATGGCCTATGGCGGGATCTCAGCAACGACGAGGAATACCCGCTGATGGTCTGGGCTTTCGCGAAGAAGGCGTGAGGGGCGGTCCGCGTAGCGGACGCAAAGCCAATTGCTTGGCTTTGCGAGCGACGAAGGCCCGAAGCGACAGCGAAGGGCCGGGGCTGAAGCTGCCGATCTCCCCCACGAGGGGGGAGATTGGCTAATCACCGCCTTCTCATCACCCGCGCATGCCTTCGCCATACCCACCAGTCCCACACACGCTTCCTGAAACTGCGCTTCATCGCGGTCATGGTCTAAAGCCCCAGCAGCACGCGGCGCTGGCCGGTGAGGCTCGCCGGCGCGAGGTCGGTCTTGATGGTGCCGGCGGTACCGTTCCGCTGTTCAAGCTCGGCCCGCAGTGCCGCCTCGCGCGCCTGCACGTCCTTGTCCTGCGCCGTCGGTACCGGCGGCAGCGGCTTCAGTTCCGGTGGTTTTTGCAACAGACACATGGTTCCAGCCTTCTCTTGTCCAGTCGTAGAGGAAAAAGTCTTCGCCGTTGCGGCCGTAGCCCGGCAACAGGCAGCGTTGCGTGGCGCCCAGCCGGCCGAGCCAGCGCAGCGCTAGTTCATTGACGGCCAGCGCCCGGGCCTCGACCCGCCAGGCGCCGCGCGTCGCGACTTGAGGCCCCAGCACGGCGTGAAAGAAGTCTGTGATCCCAGGCACGCAGCGCTTCATGCGGCGCGTGCCCCAGCTCCAGGCGATCCACAGCCCGCCGCGCTGTTCGGCAGCGCCAAACCCGGCCTCCGGATTGCCGTCGAGTTCGGCGACATAGGCAAACCCCTGCAGCGCCGTCAGCGCCAGCAGCGCCGGCGACCAATGGTCAAGCTGGCAGTCGATCTCGGCGCGGTCTTCGGGGCGGAGATTGGCGGCGATGTAGGAGAGATCGCGGAGCGTGGCGGGAATGATGCGGAGGGTCATGAGCAACCAGCGCGATAGAGGTGCAGTTCCCGCTTTCGGACGGCGTCTCGGCGGCTTGCGCCCTTGACCGGCCCCGTCGCCAGTGACCTACTTCGGACATCGACGGTTATCCAGGAGACGGGCGCATGGACATTCGAGCGACACTGACGGAGCTATGCGAAGCCTTCAACGCGCACGATCTCGATCGCATCATGGCGTTCTTTGCCGACGACTGCGTCCTGGAGATGCCGCGGGGCGCCGAGCCCTGGGGAACGCGTTGCGAGGGCAAGCGCAACGTACGGGACGCGCTGGCGACACGCTTCGAAGGCCTGCCCGATGTCCACTACGGCAATGGTCAGCACTTTGTGGACGAAGCTGCCGACACCGGCATGTCGAAATGGACCCTCACCGGCACCACCCGCGAGGGTGTGAAAAAGGAAGTTCGAGGCTGCGACTTCTACACGTTTCGCGACGGCAAGGTGATCCGCAAGGATTCTTATTGGAAGATCGTGGAGTAGCTTGCGGCGTCAATACGAATTGCGGTGGTGTGACGGGTAAGAGTGCACTGTCATCGTATTCGCTTACAGACAGGTTCTCGTCCACGCAGCCGAATGATTTTGTGCCGTTCAGACAGGATAGGGTCTATTTGCAATCCCGCTCTCGACTCGTTGCTGACATCCCCGCATACAGCGCTTATCTTCCATGAAACTCCAGCACCAAGCAGTTCAGATAACGCCAGTGATTTCAGACACAAAGATACTAAGCGACACAGTGGCTAGCGGTATCGTCTTCATTGTCCTCGCCTCGGCCACACTCTACTGCGTTCGTGAACTTTTGTCCGCGTGGAGAACAGGCTCCATTCGATCAAAAACAGGGCTCGTTCTCCGAAGCTCAGACGTTCTGACTTTCCGACGCCTGGTTGGCGTTACCACCTTCGCAGTGCTTTACTTATACTTTGCCTTTTTGCTGTCGTGGGAGCGGCACTCGCCGTCTCGACTCTCTTTTTTCTGGTGGCTTTGGCTGCCAAGTTTAGCCGATAAGCTAGAATTACGGTGCCGGTGCTTCAGTCCGGAGGTTCGCTGCGGTCACATGGTGCAACCGATAAAAGTGCACTGTCACCGTAATTCACCGTAATTCGGTGTTGCGGACTACAGGCGCAGGGCCGGCGCGCCCTGTCTCTTCGTCATCCTATGGCGGAGCAAGGAGCGGAGCGACGCGGCGCAGACCATAGGATCCATGCCGTGACCTTGGAGCGCTGCTACGGCGCAGGATTCTGACGTGCCGCGTTCCCCGGCGACCATCACGGCATGGATTCTCGGGTCAAGCCCGAGAATGACGAAGTGTGGGGAGCCTTGCCCCTACCGAAACGCCCCCAGCGGGTCGCTCTGCCCCGCCGGCCTTCTCGCCGACCTGAACTCCGCCGGGTCCACCACCGCCTCGCGCAGCATCATCACGCCATAGCGTGTCGCCGCCATCAAATCATCCCGCAGCTTCACAACCTGGCCATCCCTGCGATGAAACAACCTAAATTCCTCAAACCAGTCGGCGAGCGTGGCAAACACCTTGAAGCGGCCGCTCTGCATGCGGTCGAGCATCTCCATCAGCCCGGCCTCGACCGAGACCGAACCGTCGGGGAATTGCGCGTGGCGGGTCAGCATGTTCAGCCCGTGTGCCGAATACTGCCGGGCGAGCGCCACGCCCGCCCCTTCCAGCGTTTCGCGGCGGCCGTCGCGCGGCCAGGCGAAGGGCAGCCATTCGCCCCATGGTTTGAGCGTCAGCGTCTGCATCGCCGGCGTCTGCTGCGAGGCCCGCGCAGACTTGGTGACATAGACGACATCGGCCTCCGTATCCCAGGCCAACTCGACCGCGGCCGAAGGATGGTCCCAGCCGAAATCGAGCGCGCCGAGCCTTGGCCAGTAGCGCGGCAGCCGGAACGGCGCGCAGGCGATCAGCGCCTCGGCCACCGGAAAGATGCGGCCCGAACCCAGCACCGGAATGCCCCGAGCCCGCGCCTCGCGCTCATGCGCCGGATAGGCCGCGACGATCGCCGCGCGCTCCTGCGGCGTGTAGTGCGCGGCATCGTCGATGGTCATGAAGGTGACGTGTCGAGACATATCAGTCTGCCTAAATTATTTGCCGGGACGAGTAACCGCCATTGATAATACTGTTTATCAATGCAAAGCTGCTGGCCAATTGGGGGAGATACATGATCCGCATAGCAATCGTTGTGGCCATTGCCGCGACCGCGTCGGCATGCCAATCGAACGTTCCGTATGATACGAGTAAGAAAACCTGCAAGATGTACGCCAATTCTTCAGGGTTCCAACGCGAAGTTTGTATCCCGGACACACCAAATAAAGTATGCAATGTCTGGTACAACCAGATTACGGGTGATGAAAGGATATGGTGCCAACCGCTAACCCGGAAAGCAACCGATCCCAAGGCCCGCGCCAGACAGCTTGCGGGCAGCAAATACCCTTGAACGTCTTCATCCGCTGCCTTTGGCCATCCCCTCCACTTGCGACGCCGACAGAAACAACAGCACCACATCCGACATCCCAAGCAGCGGCGTGAACGTCACGATGGTGATGCCGCCCGTCGCATTGGTGCGGGTCAGGCCTTCGGAATAGATGTCGAGCGGCGGTTCCTCGTCGAACCAGACGCCGTGCAAAGTCTCGCCCTGCCATTTCTCGCGGCCCTTCTCGAAACTCTTGAACGACAGCACCGATTCATCGGCCTGCACGTCGCCGCCGCCACCCCAGCGCACCACGACGCTGTCCAGCGCGCCCGGTGCGCCGCGGCCCATGAAGGTCTGCACAATGGCGTCGGCCGGGATCATGCCCGTGCCCCAGGCCGCCTGCTGCTGCGGCGGACCGACCAGCACACGCTGCGGATTGTCACGCGTGCCTTCGCCGGTGACGCCGGCCGCCCACAGCCGAACGGCCGTGTCGAAAACCTTGCCTTGCCACCACTGGGGATAACGGCCGGTCAGGTGCATGGCCCATTCGGCGCCCCCTGCCCTGGTCTTGCCGAGCTGGTTGCCGGCCATGAACAGGCGCTCGCGGTTCTGCGCGCCTGCAGCGTGAAACTCGGCCTGGCGTTCATACGGTCTATAGGCCGCCAATTGATTGGTCCGGCGCCGTCTGTCCAGTTCGGCCAGCAGCGCCAGATATTCCATCTTCACGGACATCACCGGGTTCTTCGAGGAACGGTTTGACGATCGTCTCGAGGGCGCGGATGCGGCTGCGGATTTCGTCATCGCTCAGGCTGTCCATTTGGTTGATCTTGGCATCGAAATCCTTGGGCAGCACCGACAGCACGATCTTCAGATACTGGTCCGGCTTGTCGGCTCGCACCTGGGCGATCACGCCGGCGCCATAGGCGCGGAAATCAGCCCGCACGGCAGCCAGGAAATCGTCGCCCAGTGTCTTCTTGGCGCGCTTGCGGCGCGGCTTTTGCGCGGCCGGTTTGGCGGCGGGTTTGCGCTTTGCCGGCTTGCGGCGCGTTGGCCCGGCGGCGGTCTTGTCAGTCACGGACGTCACCACCCACGGCGTTGGCAGCGGGAATGCCGGCCTTCGGCATCGATCCGGCCCGGCTGGCCGGTTTCTTTGAACGAGCGGATTTCTTCCTGGTGCGCTTCTTGGCTCCCTGGACGCGCTTTGGCTTTGCCGCGTCGGCAGGCTTCGCCGCCGGGGCAGGCCTTGCCAGACCGGCCCGCGCCCTGAGACGCGCCATGACCAGACCGACAAGGTGCCCGGCGATGCCGGCCTGCGAGAACCCGAACTCGCCAGCGTCGTCCCGCACCATGCCGATCTTTATGCCGGGCGCGACCTCCTCGAGACGCCCCAGGCGTGGCTGCGGCGCAATGCCTTCGAATTCGCCGATCGCGCTGACGATTTCCTGGCCGTCAGCATCGGTGATGATGGTGGCGTAGCGGGTCATGGGTGTCTCTCGGATTGCGAAATGAGTCATTGGGCGAAGGATGGCATTCCTTGGCGCCCCTCTGTCCTGCCGACATGTCTAGCCCAGCAACAAAAAACCCGCCTCAGGGGCGGGTCGTTGGCGCAACTCAGCACCATGGACAAAAATGTAGCATAGCTGCACTCACCCCGTCAACCGTTTTCTGAGAAAAAATTCCTAANACTCAGCACCATGGACAAAAATGTAGCATAGCTGCACTCACCCCGTCAACCGTTTTCTGAGAAAAAATTCCTAATTCGGTCAAACCCGCCGGCCGCATCCCGCACCATGCCGATCTTTACGCTGGGCGCGACCTGCTCGACACGCCCCAGGCCTGGCTGCGGCGCAGCACCTTCGAATTCGCCGATGGCGCTGACGATTTCCTGGCCGTCAGCATCGGTGATGATGGTGGCGTAGCGGGTCATGAGTGTCTCTCGGATTGCGAAATGAGTCATCGGGCGAAGGATGGCATTCCTTGGGGCCCCCCTCTGTCCTGCCGACATGTCTAGCCCAGAAACAAAAAACCCGCCTCGGCGGCGGGTCGTCGGCGCAACTCAGCACCATGGACAAAAATGTAGCATAGCTGCACTCACCCCGTCAACCGTTTTCTGAGAAAAAANGGCGCAACTCAGCACCATGGACAAAAATGTAGCATAGCTGCACTCACCCCGTCAACCGTTTTCTGAGAAAAAATTCCTAGATCGATCGCAATTCCGGCCTGACCGACGCTGGCAAAGCGCGTAAAACCCTCCTTTTTCCGGCGGCTGGTCACAAGCCGGCAGGTGTGAAATCATTCGTCGAAGCTCATGGAATGATTCCCGTCGCACGGCCTTGTGGGAGAGGACGATGGACAGACCAGCCATGGCATCCGTGTTCAGGATGCGGCATGCACCAGCCATGGTTTCCGGCGTGCGCAGCACCGGCCAGGGTCAGGCGGATCCGGTCATCCGCGTGCGTTCGCTGGGCGAAGCCATCCGTTTCGTCGCCAACGCCTACCCCCAATACGACATCGGCGCCGTCGCCATCAGCTGTGGGGATGTTTCGATCGGCAGCCTCGGCAGCCTGGAGGTCAAGGCGCTGTGGCGCGAATATGGCGAACGGCTGACGCAGGAATAGGCGTTCGCCCGCAGCCTTTCTGGAGCGGAAATGCCGCTCGCGCGTTTCAACCCCAGTCACGGGAGCAATCGCCATGAATGTCGCCAACCTGCAACTCGAAGGCCTGTTGATGGCCGTCGCCTCGATCAACCGCCTCTTGGTTCAAAAGGGGGTGCTGACGGCGGAGGAAATCGACCTGGCCTTGCGCAAGACCGAGGCAGGCGAAACCAACCAGGAGCGGTCCGAAGGCATGTCCGCGTCCAGCCGCGACGCCGTCAACTTTCCGATCCGGCTGCTGGAACTCGCCAACCAGTGCCAGCCGGAGGCGGAGATGCCGTCTTTTTCGAAGCTGGCCCGCATGGTCGGCAAGATAAAGGAACCCTACAACGACCAGCTGTGAGGGGGTGCCAAGGCAGGCCCGGCGCGCGTCCTTCGCGCGGTGCCGGTCGGTCTCGCCTCAAGCCCTGCCCGGCCATCCCAAATTGAGCGAAAGCACCTTGCCCGGTCCATGCACGGCCGCAAACAGCAGTCCGGCCAGGAACGAAAAATGGTCGACGAAGAAGCCGAACTCGGCCTGGTTGCCGGCCCAGTGGCTGGGTCCGTGGAAGGCCAGGGCGAGGAACAGCACATAGGCGGCGGCGACAAGGGCCGCCTGCGAGAAGAAGGCGCCGGTCAGGAAGCACAGCACCAGCGCGACTTCCAGGATCGCCGCGCACCAGGCCAGGAACAGCGGAAACGGAAAGCCGGCGGCGGCGATATAGCCGGCGGTGGCGTCCATGCCCATGAACTTGAAGGTCACGGCCATCAGGAAGACGCCGGCGAAGATCAGCCGGGCGATGAGAAGGGCCGTGGTCTGCCACGGCGATTGAGTGATTTGCGACGACATGCTCGTTCTCCAGCTTTGCAGATTGCTCGCTCCTAGGACGCGCGACGGGCGCCAGGTCCGACACGCCAGGCCAATTTTTCTCGACAGGGCGCTTGCCGCGGTCGAAGGAGGCTTCGAAGCCTCGCACCGCGCCAGCAAAGAGCGATTTTCGGTTTGCCGCCCTGCTCCGCAAGGTCCAGGCCGCCGGCTGGGACCGCGGGCAGGCCGCCTCGGCGCTCATGTATCTCGCCGCGATGCGGCTGAAGCCGGCCTGACGACACGCCGGCCCGAACGGCTTTCCGGCGCATCGCGCGATTGAAACTTGTTGGTAATCACGGAAGTGCTATCGTTAGTCGGGGCTAATGCACCGGCGTGCCGGCGCAGCGATTTTGGGTGGGCTGAAATTTGCGTACAAGCGTCAGGTTTGGGGCAATATCTCATGGCGTGCGGTCGGCGCCGCTGGAGTGCAGCGGCTGCGGTGGCGCTGGCCAGGTCTTCGAATGCCCGCGCTGGACGAGTTCCAACGGCCATTGCTGCCCCGCCGGCACGCACCGGCGCGGCTGCCCCGGCCTCAGCGCTGCATGCTCCGAATGTGACGGCGACCACGCTTCCGGCGCCGACCTCATGCGGCCATCGGCCTGATACAGGCCGGTTGCAGCCTGGCCATGTCGTCTGGTGGAACCGGCGGCGCCAATCTGTGTTATGTCGTGTTGATCGCGGGCGCCGAAGGCTGCGCGTCCCGACAACAGAAAGCGAGGCCTGAGATGGCTGACGACAAGTCGAAGACGAAGCAGGACCGCAAGCAGGTCTCGAGTGAAGAGCCCTACGAGGTTGCCGCCTTTGCCCGCAAATACGGCATTCCGCCAAGCGAGGCACAGACCATCATCAAGCGCTACGGACCCTCGCGCAAGAAGCTCGACGCCCATATGGCGGCCCGCGGCTAGCGCATGTCGCCCACAAGTGGATCTCGGTTTTGGGAGAACGACATGCATGAAGCGGGTCGTCTGAACTCGTTCGGGCGCGGCGCGCTTTAGGCCCGAAACCATTTCGCCTGGACGGCGTTGAAGATGCTGCGGGCCGTGTCAACCGGGCCTGGTGGTACGGTGAACAGGATGTCTTTTTCCCGGTTTCTCATCCTGGCCAACGAAACGGCAGACGAGCATCTGTCCCACCCGGCCCGCAGCGCCACGCATTGAGGGAGGTCGTCATGTCCGACACCATACGCAGGACCGGCAGCTGCCTGTGCGGCGGCGTGCAGTTCGAGGTTCACGGCCCGCCGTTGCGCGTTGGCCTGTGCCACTGCAAGGATTGCCGCAAGGCCGGCGGTTCGGTCTACTCGGCCTTTGCCATCTGGCCGCGCGAGGCCTTCGAGACGACCGGCCTCGTCAGCTCCTATGGCACGCGCAGCTTTTGCCCGACCTGCGGCGGCCGCGTCGCCTGGGTCGACGACAACGAGGCCGAGGTGGCGATCGGCAGCCTCGACATCGCGCCGACCGATCTCGTGCCCGAATATGAACTGTGGACCTCCAGGCGCGAGACCTGGCTGCACGCTCTGTCCGGCACCGAACAGTTCGAGCACGACCGCCCAGCGCAGCACAACGCCGAAGCGCCGACGCCGAGATCGCTGTCGGACATCGACGCTGAGATTTGATCTCCGGGGAATGGAACCCTGCCCTGCCGCCGACGTTACCGGATGCCTCTCACGCATGTCGCCCCGGCGACTTGCGGCAATCATGGAGACAACCGTTGAACGACAAGATGTTTCCCCGCCCGATCAGGCTGAAATTCGCGCCTGAGCGCGAGCGCATCATCCGCAGCGCCTGGGAAGGCCTGGAATGCCTCGGCGACTGGCCGGCTGGCCAGGGACGGCGCTACCGGGCGGCGTTGCGCAGTTGCCGCGATGCGCTGGATGGCTGGACGCCGGCGGAAAAAGCGATGCGGGCGATGATCGACGCCGCGCGCGAAGCAAAACTCCTCCAGTAGTTGGAACAGGGGCCATGCCTGATCTCATTTTGCCCACACCGATGCGGATCAAGCCGCATGGGTCGGATACGATCCGCGACGTCGCCACGCTCAAGGATGCCAGCGAAATCCTGATCGACTGGCCGCAGGCCAAGCGCGGGCCGTTCTACCAGGCGGCGCGCGAGAAGGTCGAAGCCGCCCTGGAAACCAAGATAGGTGCTGCCGAGGCACAGGAAGCGTTCGCAGCGCTCTGCAGCCACTCCGGCGTTTTGGTGCGATAGCGGTTTCAATAGAAGGCAGGCGGGGCATCGTGCCTCGCCTGCTTCGTGCAAATCGGTCCTGATCACTCCGTATCCGAATAATCGATCCGATTATTCCGCCGGAAGCTCGCCCTGTACGATCGGGTGAGAGGTTTCGAAGCCAAAACTCTTTGGCGCCAGCAGAATCAAGGCAATCACGATCGCTATCGAGGCAAGCAACGTGGCAGTGGCTGCAATATCTCTCACGATAATCTCTCCAAATTTCAAGTCGTGAGAAAAACGCTCCCAAGATAACGAGGTTCCATTAGCTTGCGCGATAATACCAACGAGCCGGCGTTTATTGTTTCGGCGGCTGGGGCGGCACTTCACCAGGCTTGATCACCGGCGTCTTGCCTTCGTCGGGAGCGGGCGCCGCCATGCCCTGGTCGCCCGTCGGGGGTGGTTTCAGCACGCCGCCGCAGTCGTTGAGCTTCGCGGTCAAATTGCCGTCATCGGCCTGCTGTTCAGGCTGCTGTTTTGCCCCTTGCTCGGTCTGAGCCCTGCATTTGTCGGCCTGCAGCGCCTGGCTGTCGTTCTGCTGCTGGGCCGCGGCCGGCACTGCCAGCGCCAGCATGAGGCCTAGTGGCATGATAGCGAGAGTTCTCATCACTGCCTCCTTCTTTTCTTTCACGGCCGCCCGCGGCGACCTTCCCTTCACAGGGACAACGCCTGTCGAAGAAAAAGGTTGGCCGCCTCGCCGGCGGCATTGCAACCAAACCCGTTTGCCGGCCGTTGCGCGTGCCGGAGGCGGTCATGTTCGAAGGTTTTCAAAGCACGGAAATCGACATTGGCGATGCCGGCATATACTGCCTGCGTGCCGGCGGCGGCCCACCGCTGCTGTTGCTGCACGGCTTTCCGCAAACGCATCTGATGTGGCGCGACATCGCCCCCGCTCTGGCCAGCCGGTTCAGCGTCGTCTGCGCCGACCTGCGCGGCTATGGCCGCAGTTCCTGTCCGACGTCCACTCCGGACCACGCACCCTATGCCAAGCGTGCCATGGCCGCCGATATGAGGAGGCTGATGGAGAAGCTGGGTTTCAGCAGCTTCATGGTCGCCGGTCATGATCGCGGCGGGCGTGTCGCCTACCGCATGGCGCTCGATCATCGGGACAGCATCGACAGGCTCGCCGTTCTCGACATCGTGCCGACCGCCGATGCCTGGGACCGGGCCGACGCCAGGCTGGCGCTGGGCTATTGGCCATGGTCGCTGCTGGCGCAGCCTGAGCCGTTGCCGGAAAAGATCCTGTCCGGCGCCGCCGAGGCGATCGTCGACAATGCGCTCAACGGCTGGGGCTCGCCGCCATCGGCGTTTCCAGCCGAAGTGCGTCAGGCCTATATCGAGGCCTTGCGCGCGCCTGCCCACGCCCACGCCATCTGCGAGGAATATCGGGCGGCAGCCACGCTCGACCGCGAGCACGACCATGCCGACAAGGCAGCCGGCCGGCGCATCCGCTGCCCGCTGCTGGCGCTATGGAGCGGTCAGGGCGCCTTAGCGGATTGGTATGCCGGCGAAGGCGGGCCGCTGGCGCTGTGGCGCGGCTGGGCCGACGATGTGCGTGGCCAGGCGATGCCGGGCGGGCACTTCTTTCCCGAAGAGAATCCGGCGCGCACGGCCGATCTGCTGGCCGGCTTCTTCGGTGAAACCAGTCACGGCATTTCCCGGCGATCGGAATTACCTTCGCTCTTCCTTTGATCGGGCCGAAGCCCCCTCCTTCTCCGCCTTTGCTTGACTGCCTTCATCACCGGCGGCAAGGCCGGGTCCGCGTTCGAACCGGCGCAGAAAGCCGGCAACGACCAGCACGATCAGCGTGCCGAACCCGGCCACTTGCCAAAGACCCAGTCCGCAGGCGACGCCGATCGCGCCCGCCAGCCACATGCCGGCGCCGGTCGTCAGCCCATGCACCTCGCCGCGCGAAAACATGATCGAGCCGGCGGCGAGGAAAGCGACGCCGGCGGTCACCGCCTCGACCACCCGGATCGGATCGACCTTGACCGATTCCCCCGCGAACATCGGCGCGTGCACGATCTCGACCGTCAGGATGCCGAAGGTGGCGGCGGCGACGCAGACGAGAATATGCGTGCGAAGTCCGGCCGGGCGATTGCGCCATTCGCGTTCGAAACCGATGACCGCGCCATAGAGCGTCGCCAGCAACAGCCGCGCCGCGATGACCGGAAACGAGGTGTAGGTGGAATGGCCGAATTCCTCGACGAGCTGTTCCATGATGTCCCCTCCGAAAGCGTGACGCCACAACGCGGCCGCCGGGTCACGGTTCCTGAATCCACCGCCAGGTGCGGCAAGGATGCGGCCGCTTTTGAAAACGCATCTGCCAAAGGGAGGTTGATGGAACCAGACCTCAAGGCTCAGGAAGTCTCGGTTTCGGGCAGGTCGGCGCCGAGCTCCGGAACGATGATCGAGTCCAGGGGCGCCGTCAGGGACCATTTGAGATGGCCCGGGCTGCGATCCAGCACCGCCAAGCCGTTCAGCGATTGCGGCGCGACCCGTTGCAGGACGACGGTGCCGAAACCCTTGCGCGTGCTTTCGTCTTGCCGCCCCCCGGGCCGCTCTCCTTCACGCACCGGCATCGTCTCGTCCCAAACCAGATGGATTTCCCGCTTGTCCGAAACGCCTTCAACGATCCGCCAGGTGATCTCGAGCCGCCCGGCCTCGCTCGCCAGCGCGCCATATTTTGAAGAGTTGGTGCCGAGCTCATGAAATGCCATGCCGAGATTTTGCACGGCATTCGGCTGCAAGGTCAAAAGCGGTCCGGACAGCGATACCCGCGCCTCGTGGCCGAACGGCTTGAGCTGCTCCTGGGCGAGGTCGAAGAGGCTGGCGCCGGCCCATTCCGAGTTCACCAGCAGATCGTGCGACCGCGACAGCGCCATGATGCGGGAGCGGATCAACTCCTCGAACTCGCGCGGATCGGTCGAGCGTTTGCTGGTCTCCCGGATCATCGAGAGGATCACCGCGAACTGGTTCTTGACGCGATGGTTCACCTCGCGGAGCAAAAGCCTGATCCGGCGCTCGCTCTCCTTGCTGGCGGTGATGTCGCGGGCGATCTTCGAGGCGCCGATGATCTCGCCGGACGCGTTCCTGATCGGCGAAATGGTCAGCGACACGGCGATGAGGCCGCCGTCCTTGCGTCGGCGGATCGTCTCATAGCTTGCCAGCAGTTCGCCTTTGCGGACCCGGCTGATGATGTCGGTCTCTTCATCCTTGAGATGATCGGGGATGAGCATGAGCACGGACCGGCCGACGGCCTCTTCGACGGTGTAGCCGAACATGCGTTGCGCCGCCGCGTTCCAACTGGTGATGATGCTGTTCAAATCCTTGCTGACGATGGCGTCGAAGGACGAATCGACAATCGCCGCCAGCCGCGCATCGGCGGTAATGGCGATCAAGGCATCAAAGCCCGCCAAATCTGTCACTGTCGACCCCTTCTCCCTCATGCGCGGATTGCGCGCATGGCCACCAATGCGCCGCGGTGGGTTTTGGTTGCAATCGCCTCCCAACATTCCTCCCAGGAACAGTCCGGGCAGTTCATGACTGGACCTTGCACTGGAACCTTGCGCGCTTGCGCGAGTTGCACCCGACACCCCCATGGATGGCTCAATAAGGAGGCACACGATGAGCGACGGCGATCTCGACCGGGTCTGGAAGCTGATGGACAGGATCGGTTTCTGTATGCTGGCCACCCGCGAAGGCGATGACATCCGCTCGCGACCCATGGCGGCGCATGTGGTGCGCGACGAAAACGCAATCTACTTCCTCACCGATGTCGACAGCCATAAGGACGACGAGATCGAAGCCGAGCCCAATGTCGGTCTCGCCTTCGCCGATTCAGGCGGCCAGAAATATGTTTCCGTCAGCGGTCTGGCGGCGGTTTCGAACGACCGCGCCAAGATCAGGGAGTTGTGGTCGACCCCGGCCAAGGCCTGGTGGGACAGTGCCGATGACCCTTCGATCCGCGTGCTTAAAGTGACGCCGAAAGATGCCCAGTATTGGGACAGTCCCGGCACCGTGGTCAGCTATGTGAAGATGCTGGCGGCAACGGTCAGCGACAGCCGCCCGGAAATCGGTAACACCGGCAAGGTCAGGATGTAGCCGGACGGCGTCGAGGACCTCAGGCAGATGTGCGAATGCCGGTGGGGCGCAGCGAATATCGCCGGTGCGGCACACCGGTGCCGATCAGTCCGGCTTGGGAGGGTCAGGGGCATTCGGTGCTGGATCGGCGTCGGCATCCCTTTGCGGACAGTCCTCGTAGCTGTGGTCGCGGCCGCCGCAAAAAGAACAGCACATGGCCTCGCGATCCCCGTTTCCGGGACGCCATTGCGGGGTTTCGTAGGGCTTCCTGCCATTCATCCCCAGCAATGCACGACGGACCATTTGGTTGCGCCGCCACCGACGGCCGGCCGGCGGTTGCGGAACCACCCGCCGGGATGCGAGTTTCGGCCAATACATCCATTCGAGGGAACAGCCATGCCGATGCGCCGAATTGCCTTGATGACGGCAGCGATCCTGCTGGCCGCGACCGGCCTCGCCGAAGCCAGGCCCGATACCCGCACGATGAGTTGCGACCAACTCCGGCAACTGCTCCAAAGCCATCATGCCGTGGTGCTGACCACCGGCCCCAACACCTATGACCGCTATGTCAGGCAGTTCGGCAACGAATGCGACTGGCCGGAGGTGCCGATGTCGGCCTATGTCCCGACCCGTGACGGCAACTGCCCCGTCTACCGCTGCGAGGAACCTGTCACCAACTTTCCGGACTGAGACCGCGCCTCAAGTCGCTTTGCCGCCGCATTGCGTTGATCCCGGCGCGGGAACCGGCTAGGGGTGGGGGCAACTTGCATTTTCCCGCTTCGTCTAATGGTAGGACAGCGCCCTTTGAAGGCGTGAATCGTGGTTCGAGCCCATGAGCGGGAACCAGCAAGCAACCAAGCGTTCGGCTGGTTCGAAGCTGCGCGCAGACTGGCCAGCCGGCTTCAGCGTATTAGCGCGCGCTTGTATTTCACTCGAAGCAGGATCATCATCCTGGCCGACAGTGGATCGAAGGGGTGCAGCGACATGGAACTGAGTTGCTTTGACGGGGGCGTCCTTGCATCGGCGATGTCCCTGAACATCACGGCGGTTTTCATGATATTGGCCGCATTTGCCGCATTTCGGCTGGTTGCAATATCGCGCGAAGGTTCTGCCGACCAACTCCAGACGGCGTAGCCCGCAGAGAACCTCCTGTGCAGGAGAAGGCATATGGCCGCCAGAAAGGTGATAGCCGTCAAGGACTGGTCTTGCGGCATGAGCGACGAGCTTGGCCGCGTCGTCCTGACCATCAACCCGACCGAGGGTGAGCCCATCCTGGTTTTGATGACAATTTTCCAGGCGGCAAGGATGGCCGGGGAATTGCGGGCGCCGAAACTCGTCTCCATACCTCGGTGAGGCAGCGCCCCCGGGCAAAGCGATCAAGCTCGCCGAGGCAGCCCCAACGCCCTCCCCGGCGAGCCCTGTTGCTCCGTTACGATGAACAATGGAGCAATTACTGCGTTACGGATCCGGGCGCCATTAAGTTGCATCCGGCCTCCTGAAACCATTTCGCGGACCCCGCGTTGACCACCGGGCCGACACAGGAGACATCTCATGACCGTCAACTGCCGCATATCGATCGACAACCGGCCGGAGGCCACGGACGCCGTTTTCCAGGCGGTTCCCCGGATTGGCGAAAGCGTTGCGCTGTCGATCGACGGAACCACGCAGGATCTGCGGGTATCGCGCGTCGTGCACGTCACCAATGGCAGCCTGGAAGGTGCCGCGATCGTCGTCGAAGTGACGACAAACATCCTCTGAATCGAGAGTTATCGTCCGCTACGCCGGCCGGCACCGCGCGGCGACCGCCGACCGTTGCGGGGACCAGGGCGGCCCACGCGCGGTGAACCGCTCTACTCCTTGCCGCCGTCGGAAATGCCATTGCCGTCGGCGGTTGGCAGGATGCCGAAGTCTTGCGACTTCGCCCCTTGCTCCGCCGTCAGGAAGCCATCCGCGGCAAGACCGCGCCGCAGCAATTCCCTGACGGCGGCCGAACGGCTCGGCATGCGCTTGTCGAAGCGCCAGTTTTCCAGCGCCGCCAGTTCGTCTGACGTCAGCATGATCTGCAACCGTTCCGGGCGTTCCAGTTCAGTCATCGCGCTTCCCTCGCTCTGGACCACGTTTACGTCGAATGAGCATTCAACTCATTTACCTCATAATTAGGAAACCGCTCCTAGCGCGTCAAGACCTCGCGATGTGTGAACCGCTTCTCGTGCTCATGATGAGCCTGACGGGTATTCGGCGTAAGGCGCACACTTGCATAACTATGCTAACTGGTTGATTTATTTGGGTATTATTTAATTCGTGACTTGCCAAGGCGAAGTCTTTGCCGCATTGTGCGATCTGAACAGAAAACCGTTCCCTTCGGGAGGTTTCGATGCGGTATAATTACTCGGCGCGACTGCGCGATGACGTCCGTTCAGCGGTCCAGATCGCCTTCAGGAAGACCGGCATCGTCAGCATCACGGCGGTGGCGGAGCATGTAAGGGTCAGGAATCTGGCCGAAAACGTCGCCCTCGAGGACGTCGAATACCTTGTCTTCCAGGCAGCCCAGTTGATTGGCGCCGCAATTGAATTCGACGGGCTCACCAATTTCGACGGCGTAGCTGGTCTGTTCGTGGATGGGCTCGGTGGCGACGGTGGCGAGCACGTGATCGCCCAACTCGACAGGCCTGGTCCGGCAACCCTGCAGTAGGGCAGTTCCGGCTGAACGCGCATTTGTCCCGTGCCAGTCAGGGGGCCTCCTCAAAAGGCCGCCCTGCTGTTTCTGTACCCTGGTGATGATGAGAGCTGTTCCGTCAGGCGGAGCCGGCGATTTGTGAGGCGAAGTCCCGATAGGGACGCAGCGGGCGGCCCAGAAGCGCGGTCAGGCGCTCGACGTCGCCGGCGTCGGCCAGCATGCCGTCGGTCAGGAACCGCTCGCCCATCAAGCGCATGTCGTACGCCATCCAGGCAGGCAGGAACTGCTTGAGATTCTGCTCGAAACCTTCGGTATCGTCGCCGCCGTAGCTGATCGGGCGTGCGAGCACGTCGGACCAGATGGCCGCGATATCCGTCCCGGTCAGTGTCTGCGGACCGACGAGATTGATCCGCTCCAGCGCAAGCGGCTCTGCGGATCGTTCCCGACGCAGCAGCTCGAGAGCGGCGATTTCGGCGATATCACGCACGTCGATCATGGCGAGCCCCTTGGTGCCGATCGGCATTGTGTAGGTGCCGTAGCCGGTGATGACGTCTTCGATCATCAGGTCGTTCTGGATGAAGTAGGCCGGGCGCAGGATCGTAGCCTGGAAGCCCATCTGCTCGATCATTCGCTCGACGCCGAATTTGCCGGCGAAATGCGGCACGTTCACATAGACGTCCGCATGGATCACCGAGAGATAGACGATCCGCTCGATGCCCGCCGATCGGGCGACGTTCAGCGCGACCAAAGCCTGGGTGAATTCGTCCGGCACCACGGCGTTCAAGAGGAACAGGGTGGAAACGCCGGACATGGCTTTGCGCAGCGAATCGACATCGAGAAAGTCGCCGTGCGCGACCGATACGCCCGCCGGGAAGCTGGCTTTCGACGGATCGCGGACGAGAGCACGGACATCGGCGCCGCGCTTGACGAGGTGCTCGACGACTTGGCGGCCAACATTGCCTGTGGCGCCGGTAACGAGGATGGTCATGGAATTTCTCCTGTTGGGTTGCTTGACAGGCCCAATATGTGTGGCTCACAAACAGTCAAACAGGCCGAAATTTTAGACGTACCGTCTCACTGGTGGAACACTCATGGATCTTCTGGCCCTGACCGATTTCAACCTCGTTGCCCGCCATGGGGGTTTCGGCAAAGCGGCAAGGGCCACCGGCCGGCCCAAGGCAACGCTGTCCCGGCGGGTTGGAGACTTGGAGAGCAGCCTTGACCTGCGCCTGTTTGAACGGGGTGCGCGCAACCTGAAGCTCACCGAGGAAGGGCGAGCACTCTTCGAGCGGACGGGGACCTTGCTCGCCGAGCTGGACGAGACGGCCGCCGAGATCGCCTCGGGCGGCCAAAGACCCAAGGGCAGGCTGCGGATCAGCGCACCTCTGCATTTTTCTCAGACCGCGATGGGAAGGATCGCCGCGGGATTTACCCTCAAGCATCCCGAGGTGAGGCTTGAGGTCACGACGGAGGACAGGGCTGTCGACATGATCGAGGAAGGTTACGACCTGGTGATCCGGGTCAACCCGAAACCCGACGAAAGCCTGGTCGGACGGGCGTTTCTCCGCGACCGCCTGGTCGTTGTGGCGAGCCCGGACCTTCCTCGTACGACCGGTGGGCAGGCCGCTCCTGGCGTTGCACGCGGCACAGGCGAACGCCAGACATGGCACGTAAAGGACCATGGTGGCCGCTCGACGATTGCGGTCGAGCCTGTCCTTGCTCTGTCGACGCTGATCATGGTGCGGGATGCGGTGCGGGCCGGCGTCGGTGTTGGACGTCTCCCAATTTCCCTGGTGAGCCACGATTTGGCTGACGGCACCCTGGTGAATTGGGGGGACATCGATGGCCCGGAGATCGCTCTTTGGACGCTCTACCCCTCCCGGCGGCTGCTCAGCGCGCGCGTGTCGGCGTTCCTGGATTTTCTGAAACAGGCCTTCCCGAATGGGACGCCGGACGAACTGGCCGCCTATATCGGCAGGTGATGCCCGGCCGCTTTCGCCGGCAAGAACCTTTATTTTCCGCGGAAAGATTTCCGGCGGAACAAGTTGGGGCGACGAAAATTACCTGTCACCCTTACAAGAGGAGGACGTCGTGAAAGGCTTGCGCAGTCTCCTTGCCGAACTGTCAGCCAGCTGGCTCAAGCGCCGCAAGGCGCAGGCGCCCACTGTCGTGAACACAGTCAAACCCCGCCCCGCCCATCAGGCGCCGCGGCAACGTGCCGCCCACAAACCCAAAACACCGTCCACCCGCGACGTCTCCTCGAACATGTGAGCCGCGCGGACAAGATGGGTCGCCCAATGCCATTGGGAGGTATCGGCAACTCTCACACCGGATTGATTGGCATCGACGAAACCTTTGAGCGGCCATAGGCGTTTATCGCTTCAGCCCTATCGAGGTGGTTCCAATGCAAACGGCATGGTTCTCGAAGCCTGTGGCGGTTTCGGTCGGCGTCACCGGTTCCATCCACCATCTGTCCAACACACAGCAGGCCATTGATTTGCTCACCACACATTGGCGTGACGCAGGCAGCCCGAAGCATCAGTCCGCGCTGCGCGCCTGCCGGCGGGCAACGAGCGGCGATGTCGCCCCCGACGTCGCCAGGGCGGCGCTCGTCGAGGCCGCGCGTGAAGCCCACATCCTGATCGAATAGAGTGTCGATTGATCGGCCAATGTCGATGCGGCTGCTATAGTCGCGGCATCCCCTCCTTGGAGACCCCACCATGACCCTGAACACACGCAAGCTCGGCAGCCAAGGGCTGCAGGTCTCGGCCATCGGCCTCGGCTGCATGGGCATGAGCCAGTCCTACGGCCCGGCCGACGAGGCCGAATCCATCGCCACGCTGCACCGTGCCATCGAACTCGGCTGCACCTTCCTCGACACCGCCGAGGTCTATGGCCCTTACGACAACGAAGCCCTGCTTGGCCGGGCGCTGACGGGCAAGCGCGACCAGGTGACGATCGCCACCAAATTCGGCTTTCGCATCGAAAACGGCAAGCAGGTCGGAACCGACAGCCGGCCCGAGCACATTCGAGAGGTCGTGGAAGCCTCGCTCGGCCGCCTCGGAACCGACCATATCGACCTCCTCTACCAGCACCGCGTCGACCCGGCGGTGCCGATGGAGGATGTCGCGGGCGCCGTCGGCGAGATGATCGCGCAAGGCAAGGTGCGCTTCTTCGGCCTGTCGGAGGCGGGTGCGGCCAACATCCGCCGGGCGCATGCCGTGCATCCGGTGTCGGCCGTGCAGAGCGAGTATTCGCTGTGGGAGCGCAATCTGGAGCCGGAGATCATCCCGCTGCTTGGCGAACTCGGCATCGGCCTGGTGCCGTTCTCGCCGCTCGGCCGAGGTTTTCTCACCGGCCAGGTCAAGCGCGCGGAAGACTATCCCGACGGCGATTATCGCCGCAACGACCCGCGCTACCAGGGCGAAAACTACGACGCCAATGTCGAGGCGGCCGCCAAGGTGAGCGACATCGCCGCTGCGCGCGGCGTCAAGCCCGGCCAGGTCGCGCTGGCCTGGCTGCTGGCGAAGGGCGACGGTTTTGGCATCGACATCGCGCCGATCCCCGGCACCAAGCGCAGAAAATACCTGGAAGAGAACGTCGCCGCCGCCGCCATCAAACTCGATGCCGCCGAGATGGCCGCGCTCGACGACGCGCTCGCGCCGGGAAAAATCTCCGGCCCGCGCTACACTGAGCGGGGCATGGCGATGGTCGACCGGTAGGGACGCCCTGCTCCAGCGTCCGCGACGGTCTCGCCAAGGTCGTTCCGAATAGACAAAGCTACCGAAAGCCCAGATGCTTCCGATAGCAGTGGGTTTCCACGGTGAACCTGCCGGCGACACCGTCCGGCAGCCAAAGTGCGTCTTCGAAGGCGCGGCTCAAGCGCCACCCTTCGCGGGCATAAAATCTCTGCGCGCGGAGATTCCCCGCCGTGCAGAAAAGCTCGGCCTCCGCCACGCCTTGTTCGGACAAGAGATGCTCGGCATGCGACAGCAGATCGCGACCGGTTCCGCTTCCCCGTGCTTGCGGGCTTACATAGAGTTTCACCAGCTCCGTCCCGTTGATGGAGACGAAGCCAAGCAGTTCATCGGCTGCCGCCACATGGAATGCATCGGTGGATTGCTCCAGCCACAGCGAAAAATGCGCGGGCGTTCGGTACGCCAGGATTTCGGCCGGAACCAGATGCGCATGGGCATCATGCCAGCCCTGGTGCCACAGTTGCACGATCGCTGGCCGGTCGGCTTTTTGGGCTGGGCGAATTTCAAGCATTCCTCACCGCCTGCAAAAGTCTGGGATCTGCCGCGCCAGGGTCATTTGCCGCTTCCGGCATTTCCAAGAATTACAATCCGCTGCATCATCCCTGGCTTTGCGAACATCTCAGAGCGTTCGCGCCCCATGCCTGTCCAGCGTGCTCGGGGCGTTGACCGCAAATTGCGCAGCGAAAGCCCTGATGTAAGCGGGCCGAGCTTCACCGCGCGCCACATAGGCAGCAAGGTTTTGATATTCGTCCAAAATGCCCGACATTCTTAGTCGCAGCAGCACCGATACCATCAACAGATCGCCCGCGCTGAATGCATCGTCGAGCCACTCGGCGGCGCTCAGGCGAGCCGAGAGCCTGTCGAGACAGGCGCGAACACGATCCTTCACCAATGGCAAACGCTCCTCGCTCCAGGGCTTGTCAGCTTCGAATATCTTTGCCGTCGTTAATTCGAGGATCGGCGGCTCGACTGTGTTAAGTGCGGCAAACATCCAGGTGATCGCACGCGCGCGGGCATCGCGATCGCCGGGCAGCAGGCCCGCGTGCTGCTCGGCAAGATGAAGGATGATCGAGCCGGTCTCGAACAGTGAGAGAGAACCCTCCTCATAGGTGGGGATCTGACCAAAGGGCTGGAGGGCCAGATGGCCAGGCGCCTTCATCTCCGCGAAGGAAACAAACCGAACCGCATAAGGCTGCCCTGCTTCTTCGAGCGCCCAGCGAACGCGCGTATCGCGCGCCAGTCCCTTGCCGCGATCGGGCGATCGTTCAAATGCCGTGATGGTGATTGTCATCGCATCGTTCCTGATTGGGTGAATTCTTCGGCTCCCTATCGTCAAGACGAATGGGCCTCCCGGAAATCGACATCGGTCTGAACTATTTTCCGCAATTCGTGCCTGGCTTGTCCCCGACATTGCCGAAGAAGGCGAAGGCAGGGCCTAACCCGCCGCTGCTGCCGTGACCTTCTTGGACGCGGCCCGCTGTCGCCGCATGCGCCGTTTGACGACAAGCTTGAGCGCGACCGGCGGCTCGTTTGACAGCGCCCCCAGCACGGCGTCGACCATGCCATGCGCCACGAAATCCGCGTTCATGTCACGGGCCAGTTTGTCGGCCGTCTCCTTGTCCTCAGCAGCGGCCTCCGACCAGAACACGATTCCCACCCGAAGTGCGGCCTTCGCGCGCTTCAGCCGGCGAACCAGGAAACGGGCGTGCTTGACGGAATCCCGGTTCAGGAATCCGACCACGACGGTGTCGACGGTTTCGAGCTCAAGGCGGCGAATGCTGGCGGGCTCCATATCGGCAAAGCCGGCTTTCGATACCGTCGCGCCCTGAACCTCCAGCACCTGCGCCAGCATCGCGGCGGCGGCGTCGTCGAGCTCGCCACGCCCACCGGCGCAAAGCACGGACATATCCGTGCCATCGGGCAGGTCGGTCTCGTCCTCCCCGTTGGGATCGCCATCGTCGCTCGCCTCTGCGGCCACGGGCGGCTCCTCCTCCTCGCCTGCCTCCTCCTGCGCGCTGTCGTCGAGATTGGCGACCAGCATCAGGGCACTGGCCGCCACCTGCCGCCTTTGCAAATCGCCCATGACGCCGCGCACACGGTCTTGTTCGCCCAGCAGAAGCGCCGGAATGGCAACCTTGTCGTAGAATTCGACCAGATATTTCTCCTCCAGCATCTCCTCGGCGTGGTCGGTGGCTTCTTCCGGATCACCGGCCAGCAACCGCTGGTACAGGCGCGCATGGGGTTCGAGCACGGGCTCGTTGCCGAACAGAACGTCGAGGAATTCAAACTGCGGCACGTGCCGGCCCAGCACCACCAGGCAGACGGTGAGCGGTGTCGACAGGATCAGCCCGAGCGGCCCCCAAAGCCACGTCCAGAAAATCGCCGCGACGATGATCGCCAGCGGCGACAGTCCTGTCCGCGAACCGTAGAGCCAGGGTTCGATGACATTGCCGGTGATCAGCTCCATCACCACGAACAGGGCGGCCGTCCACAGCACGAGCGACCAGCCCGGCGCAACGGCCAGCGCCAGGAACAGCGGCAAAAGCATGCCTATGATCGGGCCGATATAGGGCACGAAACGCAGCGCCAGCGCCAGCAGCCCCCACAGCAGCGCATTGGGAATACCGAGGACCCAGAGCCCGATCGCGATCGGTACGGCGTAGACGATGTTGACGACCAATTGCATCAAGAGATAGCGGCCCACCCGCTTGGCGGCATCCTGAAGCGCCTCGGTGGTCCGGTGGAGGTCGCCATAGCCGACAAGCCGGATGAAGCGGTCGCGCAGATCCTCCCGCTCGAGCAGCATGAAGATGACGACGACAATGATCAGCCCGGCCGAGCCAAGCGGGCTGATCAGCGGCCCGACGATGTTCTGCAGAACCTGGAGCGGCCTTTCGCGCGCGACGATCTCGACCGGCACCGGCTCGCGCGGCGGCTTTTCCGGGGTGGCAGCCGGCAGCGAGGGGTCCTGCCTGTCGATCTCCTGGCCGACCCGCTCGACCACCTTGCTCAGTCTGGCAAGGATCCCGCCCCCCACCCCGGTTTCCTTGAGCGAGCGGATCTTGGTCAGGATGTTGGTCTGGTAGACCGGGATGTTCTGCGCCAGTTCGCTGACCTGCGTGGCGACGACGAAGGAGAACAGGCCAAGGGCCGCGAAAGCGCCGAGCACGCTGGCAATGACGGCGGCAATCCGGGGGATACCGACCTTTTTAAGAGCTGAGACAAGCGGCGCCAGGGCGAAGGTCAGCAGCAGCGCGATCGCGATCGGCAGGAAAACCTCGCGCCCGAAATACAGTGCCGCCACTGTCGTGACGATGGCCGCCACATTGGGCAATGAGGTTCGCGGATGAAGCGCGGCCGCTGAAAGGGCGTCGCCCGGCCCATCAGCCGGAGACGCCGTGCCGTTTCGACGATTGGCCACGTGATGCCTCCCTGCCAAATGCCATGATCGGGCATATAGAGCCGACGTGCAACTTTAGCCAACGGTGAAATACACCTCACTCAACAGGCAATGATCCGGCCCGCGTCGGCCGCTCTCAACGCGCGGAATGGAAGTCAGGCTCGCTCGTTCGGATCAGCGCGCCGCATGCCTGGCCAGCGCGTGCTCGATCAGCACGTCGATGGTTTGGCTGTAGCCGATGCCTGATGCCGCCAGCGCCTTGGCGTACATCGAGATGTCGGTGAATCCGGGAATGGTGTTGACCTCGTTGACGAGCAGGCTGCCATCGGCGCGCAGGAAGAAATCGACGCGCGCCATGGCTTCGCAGCCAAGCGCCTGGAATGCCCGCCGCGCCATATCCCTGGCCTTCTCGGCCACATCGGCCGGGATATCGGCGGGCACCTTGACCAGCGCGCCGTCGGCATCGAGATATTTGGCCTCATAGGTGTAGAAGCCGTGCTTGCCGGCCGGAATGATCTCGCCGGGCAGCGACACCGTCAGCGACCCGTCGGCGCGCTCCAGCACCGAGAACTCGATCTCGCGGCCCTCGACGAATTCCTCGATCAACACTTTGCCGTCGTAGCGGAAAGCCGTGTCGATGGCCTGCTCGAAGCCGTCCCTGTCATTCACCTTGCTGACCCCGAAGGACGAGCCCTGGCGCGCCGGCTTGGCGAAGAACGGCAGGCCGAGCATCCCGGCAATCTCCTGGAAGGAATGCTTGCCGTTTCGATGCACGGTGACGGAGCGGGCAACCGCCAATCCCGCCTCGCGCATCAGCCGCTTGGCGACATCCTTGTCCATGGCGGCGGCCGAGGCGAGGATGCCGCAGCCGACATAGGCGACATCGGCGACCTCGGCATAGCCCTGCACCGAGCCGTCCTCGCCGAACGGCCCGTGCAGCACCGGGAACACGACGTCGATGGGGGGCAGGTCAGGCCGCGTACCATCCGGCGACACGGCAACCAGCCGGCCCTTGCCACCGGGCAGCAGGGCGACCTCTGCAACATACTCGGATACCGGCGCCCCTGCCCCGCCATCGCCGATCGCGGCGGCGCCATCGAGTTGTTGCAGCAGCCACCCGCCGTCTCGCGAAATGGCGATCGGCACGATGTCGTAGCGCGTCCGGTCGATCGCCTTCAGCACATTGGCGGCCGACAGGCGCGACACGTCATGCTCGGCCGAACGCCCGCCATAGAGGATGGCCACTCTTGTCTTACCGGTCATCGAAATCCCTCGACTGTCAAAAAAATCAAATGGCGACGGCAATGCCGCGATTGGCGAAGAAGCGATCGAAATCGGCCGGCGCCAACACTGCGTCTGCCTGTGTGGCGGGGTCATGGCCGGACGGGTTGTGGAAGCGGAAACCCTGGTTGGACGCCGCCGTGACCAGCACCAGATGACCGCCCTTCGAGGGCGGCTCGCGCTCGGGCCAGCGGATCGAACTGCTGACCGACGCGATGAAGAAGCGCGTCCGCCGCATGATCGCCGGAATCTCCGCTGTCGCGATATTGGTCATCACCTCGGCGCGCAGGCCGAAGGCTTCCTTCACGAAGCTGACGAAGGGCGCGTAGATCAGCCCCTTGATCGATCCCCCGTTGACGACATAGCCGCCATATAAGGTGCAGCGCCTGGCAAGCTCGATCGTCGGCACGATCTCGCCGCGGCTGGCCAGGATCATCTTCAGGCACGCCATGCCGCAGATGTTGGCCGCCCAGACCGCATACTCATCGAGGGTTTCCGCGCCCGACCTCCGCCACAGCGGATCGCGCCTGAGCGCAACATCCGCGCCGTCGGCGAGGACGTCCAGCGTCAGGTCGGGCGTCTCCCACTGGCTGAAAAACGGCACGGTTTCAGGCAGCGGGTTCATGCGGTCTCCTCGGGCGGCTGGCTCCCTCTTGTATACGAGGATACGAGATGGATGAAAAGCCGCTTAGGCCCGTTTGGCGAGCCGTGCGCCGCCGCCTACTCGGCCTTCGCCCAACCGAATACCAGCCATGCATATTTCGATTTTTCGTCGGGTTCGACAGTGTAGGTCATCTGCATGTCGCCGTCCTTGGCGTAGATATCCAGCCTGGGCGCCGTCTCCAGCTTGAGCCACGCCGAACTCTTGCTGAAGGACCAGGTTCCGCACCAGACGCAAGGCCCCGACGTCGGATCACCCGGCTGATGAAAATTGTAGCGGCCGTCCGCCGTGATCTCCAGATAGTCGAACGCCCCGTAAAACGCGGTCACCGTCTGCTGGAATTCATTGGCGGCCGCTTCCTGTTCCGGTGTCGGCGCATCCTTCATATCGCGCGGCGGCCGGATGGCCCCACCGTTCAGTTTCCATTTACCGACAAAATCCTTCTGGGTCGGAAGATATTCCTCCTGCGCCTGCGCCGATGAAACATAAGCAAAAGGTGATATACTTGTGAGGCCACCGGCCCCGATCGCAAATAAAAGCGTGGCGGCACAGATCGCCCTTGTTGGGTTTTGCATAAAAAATATATCTCCACGGGGGTAAGGGGAGTTTTATTGAGGATTTTGCAGCGCGCGTTGCTTCGATACCGATTCCCGCTCGCCATTTGCACGGTTAGCATCGTGGCCACCAATCTGGCAACGCAAAGCAGCCTCTCTCTCCAGCATCGCCCCATGCGCCCGCGATCCCGGCCGGCTGAATATCGGCAGCTTAGAAGGTGATCTTCACCGAAGCGGCGCTGCGACTATGGGGGCCGTGATGGACGGCCTCGATGTTGTTGCCATCGGGATCGAGCAGGAAGGCGGCGTAATAGCCGGGGTGATAGGGCCGTTCGCCCGGTGCGCCATTGTCCGTGCCGCCAGCCGCAAGCCCGGCCTTGTAGAAGACATCGACCATGGCGTGATCCCTTGCCTGGAAAGCCAGGTGATGGCGGCCGGTGAGTTTTCCCTGTGCGGCCGGGCTGTCGGCAGTGGAGACAAACAGCTCGTCGGCCCAGAAAAAGTCGGCGCCGCTGCCGCCAATCGGGACATCGAGCGCCTGCAGGACCGCCTCGTAGAAACGCCGGCTGGCCGCAAGGTCCCCGACCACCAGTTGGATGTGGTCGATGAGCCGGCCGCGATGCAATTCCTGGGTTTCCATGAAAACGCCTCCTCGTGTGGGTTCGAATTTAGGTTCGGACAGGGCGTCGTCAATGCGGATACTCCTTCCGTCCAGCAAACAAAAGGCCCGCTGGGAGGGGATCCAGCGGGCCTTTGGAAAGCATGTCTAGCCTTCAGAGGTCTGAGGGGGGATCAGACCTAGTAAGAACCTTTGTTGGCCGCGGAGGTTCCACCCGAACAAAAAAATTGCCGATGGCCGGTCGAAACCGCGGAATTCGAGCGGTGGAGGCGATTTCTTTCGCGAGACCACTCTCAGTTTGGAACTTTCCGCTCGCAACCGGGTTTGGTGGCGCGGTGGGAGGAATTGCGATTGGATTGTTTTCAGAGGCTCGAAGCGCTTGTCGACAGCGCCGGTGTCGACGATATCGAGGAAGCAACCGCTCTGCTGCGCCGGTTCAAGGGCAGGTCGCGCGAGGTCGCGGCAGCCATAGATGAGTTCATGCTCGATTTCATGACGTTGGTCTTCGTCGTCGAAAACGGCGAAGAAGGTTTCGAAAAGCCGGTCCGCAAGCTCGCTCGCACCAGGCTTTCAAAGCTTGAGCGGCTGGTGACTGTAATGGCGGAGGCAAAGCCGGCTTCCGGCGCCGGCCTATCCCTTCAGGATGGCGGCTAGCCTGGGAATGCCTTCGCTCACCGCGCGCCGGTCGGCGAGCGTGAAGGACAGCCGCAGCGTGTTGCGCCCGGTGCCGTCGGCATAAAACGCGCTGCCCGGCACGAAGGCCACCCGCGCCTCCTTGACCGCCCGCGCCAGAAGCTCGGTGGCGTCGGCCCCTTCCGGCAGCGTCACCCAGACGAACATGCCGCCTTCCGGATGGCTCCAGGTCACGCCTTCCGGCATGTGGGCTTCCAGTGCAGAGAGCAGCCCGTCGCGGCGCTCGCGATAGGCGCCGATGAGTTTTTCTACCTGGCCGTCGAACACGGCTTCGGCGACGCGATGCATCACCACCTGGTTGATCGACGGGCTGTGCAGGTCGGAGGCCTGCTTCATCAGCACCAGCTTCTCGACGATTTGGCGCGGCGCGCACACCCAACCGACCCGCATGCCCGGCGACAGGATCTTCGAGAACGAGCCGCAATAGAGCGTGCGCGCCTTGTCGATACCGCCGGACCTGATGCAGTCGAGCGCCAGGATCGGCGGCTCGCCTTCGCCGTCATAGCGCAGCGCGCGATAGGCGGCATCCTCGATGACGGCGATGTCGAGTTCGCCGGCGAGGTCGAGCACCGCCTCGCGCTGCTCACGGTTCAGCGTGTTGCCGGTCGGGTTGGCGAAATCCGGCACCAGATAGGCGAATTTGGCCTTGCCGCCATTTGCAGCCGCCGCCGCGCGATAAGCATCGGGCGTCATGTTGCCGCCGGCCGGGGTCAGGCGGTCGTAGCGAGGCTCATAGGCGTTGAAAGCCTGCAGCGCGCCCAGATAGGTCGGCCACGTCACCAGCGCGGTATCGCCCGGCGACAGGAACAGTTTGCCGAGATAATCCAGCGCCTGCTGCGAGCCGGAGGTGATGAAGATATTGGCCTCGTCACAGGCGACGCCAAGCTTGCCCATCTGCCCGGCGAGCCAGCGCCGCAACGGCAGATAGCCTTCCGAGACCTGGTACTGCAGCGCCGCACCCGCCTCGGCGCCGCCCAGCACCGAAGCATAGGCGTCGCGGATCGCCTCGGCCGGGAACAGCGCCGGGTCGGGAATGCCGCCAGCAAACGAGATGATGTCGGGCTGGTCGAGCAGCTTCAAGAGTTCGCGGATTTCCGACGCTTTCATGCGCGACGAGCGCGAAGCCAACAGATTCATAAGGGTCACGACACGCCTCCCCAGACGCTGCAATATAGGTCAACTTGGCTGACCTATATCAGTCTTTGCCGGCGCTTTGAATAGGGCTGAAAGCCGTCCGCTATGCGCCAGCCGCTGTCCGGGCGGGACGGGGCGGGAAACTACAAGGTTCTCTTATAGCCGAGATGGCTGCCGGTGAAGCCGAGGCTCTCATAGAAGCGGTGCGCGTCAGCGCGCGACCTGTCGGTGGTCAACTGGACGAGGCCGCAGCCGCGCACCCGGCACGCATCGATCGCCCATTCGATCATCAGCCTGCCGACGCCCCCCGAGCGCCGGTGGCCGGCAACCCGAACCGCCTCGATCTGCCCGCGCCACGCGCCCTTGCGCGAGAGCCCGGCAAGGAAAGAAATCTGCAAGGTGCCAATCACCTCGCCGCCCTCGACAGCCACCGCCAGCAGTTGACTGGGATCGGCGTCGATGGCGTTGAAAGCATCGACATAGCCTTGCGCCAGCGGCAAGGAAGCGTCCTCGCGGCCGGCGCCAAGCGGATCGTCGGCCAGCATCGCGACGATATCAGGCAGGTCGGAGGCCTGCGCACGGCGGAAGGTGATCATGGTGTCGAGATATCGCGAGGCGGCGGCAGCGGCAAGATTTGAATACGCTCCCACTAGGCGCTGGCTAAACTTCGCCCTCATACGCCAGCTGCGCCTGCGTCAGCGCGTCATCAAGTCTCGCACCCTCGGCATATCTAGCCAGATTCTGCGGCCGCTCCACACCGGGCAGCAGCCTCGGACACGGCTCGGTGGCGCCGACCACCATCCGCACCGGGATGACGCCGGCCCACACCGGATGCCCGTAATCCTCCTCGTCGTCGCCGACGCCCTTGGCGCGCACTTTGGCCGACGCCTCCTCGATGCGCATTCCGATCACCATCGTCGCCTTGGCCTCCTGCACCGAGATCGGCCGCAAGGTCTCGCTCCGGCCGGGATAGAAGCGGTCGACGACTCCGGCCAGCGCCTTCAGTTTCTCATCAGGTTCGTCGATGATCCGCGCCGTGCCGAAACACATCGCCGAGCGGTAATTGGCGGAATGGTTGAAGCCCGAGCGCGCCAGCACCAGCCCGTCGAGATGCGACACCGTCAGACACGCCGGCGTGCCGCCGCGCAGATAGCGCAGCATGCGGCTGGCCGACGAGCCGTGCCAGTAGAGCATGTCGTCCTCGCGCCAGTGGATGGTCGGCGTGCAATAGGGCTGGCCGTCGAACGTATAGGCGACATGGCACAGAAGCCCGGCATCCAGCACCGCGAAGACTGCCGCATGGTCGTAGCTGCCGCGCTCGTGCAGGCGCTTGACGCGGTTGCGGCTGGTGGTCGGAAAGCTGGCTGGCGTGTCGTTCACGGCTTGCATCCTTGGTTGTTGTCTGCCAACCATGCGCCATGACATTGGTTGATAAAAGAACCAATCCGATGAAGAAAAAACAGACCAATTTGCCGGATTGGTCGGCGCTGATCCCGGTCCTGCCGGGCGACGGCCCGCGCAGCCGCGAGCTTTATGCGGCGCTCAGGCGGCTGATCGAGACCGGCGCGCTGGCCGCCGGGGCCAAATTGCCGACCACCCGGGATCTCGCACAGCGCTTCGGCCTGTCGCGTTCGGCGGCGGTTGCCTGTTTTGAAATCCTGGTCTCGGAAGGCTTCGCCGTCGCCAGGATCGGTGCCGGAACCTTCGTCGCGCCTGACGTGCCGCATCTGCCGACAACACTGGTCAAGGCGCGTCCGCCGGAGATCGACGCAGCCACCTCGCTGCCCTGCGGCCTTGGCGTGGCGGTGTCCGATCCGCGCACGCTTGATTTGTTTCGCATCCTTCTGTCGCGCCACCTCGCTCGCCCCGGGCCGGAGCATTTCCGCTATGGCGATCCCCGTGGCGGCCTGCCGCTGCGCACGGCAATTGCCACCTATCTCAGGACCGCACGCGGCGTGCGCTGCGACGCCGGCCAGATCGTGCTGACTTCGGGCACGCAGCAGGGGCTGGATCTTCTGGTGCGCGCCGCGCTCAGCCCCGGCGATGCCGTCTGGATCGAAAACCCCTGTTACCCGATGGCGCAGGCCGTGCTGGCCGGCAGCGGCGCCAGGGTTTTTGGGGTACCGGTCGACGCGGAAGGGCTCGATCCCGAGATCGGCGAAAGCCTGTGCTCCAAGGCGCGCGCGGCCTATGTCACGCCCTCGCATCAATATCCGCTCGGCGTGACGATGACGATGCGCCGCCGTCTCGCTTTGCTCGACTGGGCGCGGCGCAACGATGCCTGGATCATCGAGGACGACTACGACAGCGAGTTCCGCTATGCCGGCCCACCGCTGACCTCGCTGCAGGGCATGGACGGTTCAGACCGTGTCGCCTATCTCGGCACCTTCTCGAAAATCCTCTTCCCCGGCCTGCGCATCGGCTATGTCGTGGTGCCCGAAGCGCTGCTCGATGCCGTGATGGCGGTCAGGGCGCGCTCCGACCGCTTCCCCTCGACGCTGGCCGAAGGCGCGCTGACCGACCTGTTGAACGAAGGCCATTTCGCCGCGCATCTCCGGCGCGTGCGCCGCCGCGTCCAGGCCGCGCGCGACGTCCTGGTCGCCGGCCTCGAGGCGCATTGCGGCGATGCCCTCGAAGTAACCGTGCCCGAACAGGGGCTGCATTTGATGGCGACGCTGAAGGACGCCGGGCCGGACACCGCGATCGTCGAGGCGGCGAAGGCGGCGGGTGTCGGCGCCAGGGCCTTGTCCTCAATGTTCATCGGCGGGGCGCCCCGGCAAGGTCTGGTGCTGGGTTTTTCGGGGTTTTCGGACGAGGAGTTGATGGCCGCGACGGTGCGACTGGGTGGGGTGGTTCGGCAGCAAGCCCGGTGAGCCAACGAGAACCGCCTCATTGGTGCGCCGGCATCGAACTGTAGAGCCCCTCAATCCCCCTCCGCTGGCCCGGCCTTGCCGCACTGCGCCAGCACCTTGCCGATGGCCGCACTGGAGCCCTTCAGCGGAAAGCTGATCTCGCCATATTTGGCTGAACTGACCGACACATCGCCCTTCCCTCGCAGCAGGTCGAGCAGCGGATCGGCTTTCGCCAGATTGACCACGAAGTAGTTGTACATGGCCTCCAGCTGCAGCGTCTTCGTTACCGTCTTGCCGTCGGCCTTGAACGCGAACGAACCGCTGATGCCAGGCTCCAGTTGCTGGCCGGTGGCACCGAGATCGTAGCTCAGCACCGGCGTGTCGAAACAGGTCAGCATCAGATGCGCATCGCCTTTCGGCCCGCCGCAGACCGAGGCGGTCAGCACGCTGCCGCCCTCGTCTTCCTCCATCTTGGCGCTCCAGCCACCGCACGACGCGGCAAACGCCGGCTGCGCGGCCTGCAGGACCGCAACCGCACCGACGACGACGAGATGTCCAGCTCTCATGACTCCCCCCAATTGACTGCCTCCAGGGCATTTGCAGCGCCCGTCGGCAGCATATAGGAAAAGCGATCCGATGGCATGCCCGTTGCGGCAACCAGTCCTGTTTCGCGGAGAGTTGGATTGAAAGCCTGCGTTCGCCTGTGTCTGTCCTTTGCCGCCCTGCTGGCCTCGCCGCTCACCGCTCATGCCGAGTGGAAGCCGGTCGAGAAGATCGAGCCCTACGCGATCTCGGGCCGGTCCGGCGCCGAACTCTACCGCTCGATCGGCGAGAAAGGGCCAAAGCTCGGCATTGCCCGTGCCATCGCCTACACCAATTTCAAGCTGACCTGGGGGTTAAGGGACTACCGGCCCAGGGGCAAGGACTGCGTGCTGACGGCCGGGCGGCCGAAGCTGATCGTCACCTACACCTTGCCAAAACCCTCCGGCTCCCTGCCGCCCGCCGTCCAGAAGAACTGGGAAACCTTCATCGCCGGCGTCGCCGCCCATGAGAAGGTGCATGGCGCCAGCATGGTCCAGATGGTCCACGATATCCAAGCCGCTACGGACGGCCTGACCGTCGCCGACGATCCCAAATGCAGCAAGACAAGGGCCGAGGTGGTCAAGCGGCTCGACGCGATTTCGAAGGCGCGTGTGCAGGCAAGCCGAGATTTCGACCGCGTCGAATTCGGCGATGGCGGCAATTTGCAGAAACTGGTTTTTTCGCTCGTGACCGGCCCCTGACTGGCGCAGCCTCCAATCCGAAGTTGGCGGCAGTGCTATCTCGACCGCTGGCGCCCGCGCTCTCCGCCGCTTCGCCCCAGCTCACCGCGTTTCCGCACTCGCCCGCAGCTCCGCGCGCTTCTCGTCCGATACCACTGCCAGATCCAGCACCTGCTGCAATTCGGCGGCATGGCGGAAGGACGGTTCGGCTTGCACGCCGGATCGCACTGCGTCAGTGAAACGCTGGTAGTTGGTCGGCACCGTGCCGGCGTCGAGCTCTTCCCATATAGCGTTCTCGACGTTTTCGCCGATGCAGGCCTTGAGCGTCGAACCATCGAGATTGTGCACCACTTCGATGCCCCCCTTCTCGCCATAGATGCGCAGACGCAGCTCGTTGAGATGGCCTGTTGCCCAGCGGCTGGCATGCACCACGCCGAAGGCGCCGTTGGAAAAGTCCAGCGTCATGGCGAAGCTGTCATTGGCGTCGAGCCCGTAGTCGCCGATGCGGTTGCCGGGCGCCTTGTCGAAGGCGCGCAGCCGGCAGAAGACATGGTCGATGTCGACCGCGGCGCCATAGCTGGCGAAATCGAGGATGTGGATGCCGACATCGCCAAGCACGCCATTCGAGCCGTGGCCGCGCGACAGGCGCCACAGCCATTTCGGATCGGTGCGCCAGTCGCCCCAGAATTTCGACACCAGCCAACTTTGCAGATAGGACGCCTCGACATGCCTGACCATGCCGATCTCGCCCGCCTGCACCATCTGGCGAGCCTTCTGCAGCGCGGCGACGTTGCGATAGGTCAGGTTCACCATGTTGACGATGCCGGCGGCCTCGGCGGCGTCGGCCATCTCGGTCGCCTTGCCGAAGTTTTCGGCCAGCGGCTTCTCGCACAACACCGGCTTGCCGGCGGCGATCAGCGTCATGGTGGTCGGGTGATGGATGCGGTCGGGCGTGACATTGGCCACCGCGTCGAACTCGCCCCATGCCAGCGCCTCATCCAGCGCGGTAAAGCGGTTGGGAATGTCAAAGCTGTCGGCGAACTCGCCGACCCGGGCCGGATCGACATCGACCGCGCCGACAATGTCGACGCCGTCGATGGCGATGAAGCGCCGCGCATGTTCCTGCGCCATCCAGCCGGTGCCGAGTATCAAAAGCCGCATTCTTTGCTCCTTGGGGTGAGATGCCGGAGTCCCCCTCCCGATCGACGCCCTCAAATAGCGCGGATAATGCCGCCGTCGACCCGGATGTTCTGGCCGGTGATATAGCCGGCGCCTTCCGAAGCCAGGAAGGCGATGGTCGCGGCGATCTCTTCCGAGGTGCCGTAGCGCTGCATCGGCACGCTGTCGCGGCGCTCCTCGGTGGCCGGCAGGCTGTCGATCCAGCCGGGCAGCACATTGTTCATGCGTACATTGTCAGCGGCATAGGTGTTGGCGAAGATCTTGGTGTAGGCGGCAAGCCCGGCGCGGAACACGGCGGACGTCGGGAACATCGGGCTCGGCTCGACCACCCAGGCGGTCGAGATGTTGATGATGGCGCCGCCCTTCTGCTTGACCATCTGCGGCGCCACGATGCGCACCGGACGGATGACGTTCAGCAGATAGACATCCATGCCGGTGTGCCATTGCTCGTCGGTGATTTCGAGGATCGGCGCGCGCGGCCCGTGGCCGCCGCTGTTGACCAGCACGTCGATGCGGCCAAAGCGCTCCAGCGTCAGGTCGACGAGGCGCTGTAAATCTTCATTGGATTGGTTGGAGCCGGTGACGCCGAGCCCGCCCAATTCCCCAGCCAGCGCCTCGCCTTTTCCGGAAGACGAAAGGATGGCGACCTTGAAGCCGTCCGCCGCCAGCCGCTTGGCCGCCGCCGCACCCATGCCGCTGCCGCCGGCCACCACCACAGCTACTTTTTCTACACTCATCGGATTTTCCTCTCAGGGTTGGCGGGCACCGCAAACGGTGTTTTCGGGAGTTGAACGTCGATATAGCTGGTTTTCCACACCGGTTCGAACCAGAATGCTTGAAATCAACCTGTAGAAAAACTCCTGCATGCCCGAAGCCTTCCTCAGCCTGCCGCCATTGAATGCGCTGCGCGCCTTCGAAGCCTCGGCGCGTCATCTCAACTTCCGCATCGCGGCCGAGGAGCTGAACGTCACTCAAGGGGCGGTCGCCCAGCACATTCGCGGGTTGGAAGCCGATCTCGGCACAAAGCTGTTCGAGCGGCTGCCGCGCGGTCTGGCGCTGACCGATGAGGGCCGCGCCTATGTGCCCAACATCCGCCGCGCCTTCGACCTGATCTCCGAGGCGACGCTGCTGTTGCGTCCCGAACCGGCGCGGCTGACGGTCAGCGTGACGCCAAGCTTCGCCACCAAATGGCTGATCCCGAGGCTGCACGACTTCGTCGCGCACAACCCGCTTGTCGACCTGCGCGTTCTGGCCAGCGAGAGCCTGTCGAGCTTCCAGGCCGATGGCGTCGACATCGCGGTGCGCCAGGGCCGCCCACCCTTCGGCGCCGGTCTGGTCGTCGACCTGCTGTTTCCCCAGCAGATCATCGCCGTCTGCAGCCCGGCCTTGCTGCAGGAAGATGCTGCTGAAATCGCAGCCTCCGAAATCCAGCACCATGTGCTGCTGCACGATGCCCACAATCTGTGGCCGGAATTCATGGAGAAAGCGGTCGGCTTGAAGATGACGACCGAATTGAAACGGATGCGCTTCAACCAGACGGGCCTCGCCATCGACGCCGCCGTCGCCGGCCAGGGCATTGCGCTGGCCAGCCGCTTCCTCGTCGCCGCTGATCTCGCCACGGGCCGCCTGGTTCAGCCCGTCAGCGGCGAAATGCGCGGCACGCAGGATTTTTATGTCGTGATGCCGAGAAAGCAGCGGCACCCGGAGCCGACGCAAGCGGTGCGGCAATGGCTGCTGGATGCGGGGGAACGGCCGCCGGTCTAGATCGGCAGCAGGGCGTCGGGCTTCACATTGGCGATCGAGGCGTAGGTGTGCGTTTCCCGCACCCCGGGCAGCGGCAGGATGACCCGCTGCAAAAAATCCTGGAACATCGCCATGTCGGCGATGCGCGCCTTGACCAGATAGTCGAAGCCGCCGACCACCATGTGGCATTCGATGATCTCGGGCGCCCGCAGAACCGCCTCGGCGAAGCGGTCGAAGACATGCGGCGCCGTGTGGTCGAGCCGCACCTCGATGAAGACGAGCTGCGCCTGCCCGATCCGAGCAGGATCGAGCACCGCGCGCACGGCGCGGATGAAGCCTTCGGCGAACAGCCGCTTGACGCGCTGCGTCGCCCCGGTCGGCGACAGGCCGACCCGCCGCGCCAGATCGAGCGTCGTGCGGCGGCCGTCCTCCTGCAACAAACGCAGCAGCGAGCGGTCGATACGGTCGAGATCGTCCATTTCAGGATTCACGCTTTGTGAGCCGGGCACGCGTGATAGTCACGCCAAAATAACGAAAACAGCATATTTCATCACGCTGATAGATCGCAATACCGTTGTCGTGCAACCCATAACGAAAGCGGATTCCATGACATCAGCGATATCGACCTCCCGCAGCGCCCAGGCCAAGGGTGACACGCCCGTACTCATCCTGAGCGAGGCCGAGGTGAAAACCTGCATCGACCTGCGCCAGCTTCTCGACGTGCTCGCCGGCGGCTTCAAGGCCTTGTCCGGCGGCAAGGTGGTCAATCCGGCACGGCCGCAGCTCGACATTCCGCAGGTCGGCTATTCGCTGGCGATGTCGGCATGGATGGCAGGCATGCATCTGACGGTGAAGATCGTCAACGTCTTCGAGGGCAACGTCGCCAGAGGCATCCCCAGCCACCTCGCCACCATCCATCTGTTCGATCCGCAGACCGGCATGCCGGTCTGCGTCATGGACGGCACCTACATCACCGCCGTGCGCACCTCCGGCTCCGCCGTGCTCTCGGTGCGTGAACTCGCCCGCCGCGACGCCAAGGTCGCGACGGTGGTCGGCGCCGGTGTGCAGGCCGGCCAGCATCTCAATCTTCTGCCGCTGGTGCGCGACTTCACCGAGATCCGCGTCGTCTCGAAGGAATTCGCCGATGCGCAGGCGCTTGCCGCGCAGCATCCCGGCGTCGTCGCCGTCGCCGATATCGAGGCCGCGGTGCGTTCGTCCGACGTCGTCTGCCTGGCAACGCATTCCTATGCGCCGGTGATCTCGGCCGACTGGGTGCGGCCCGGCACTCACATCTCATCGGTCGGCGTCGCCCCGCCCGGCGGCGAACTGCCGGTCGAGCTTATCGGCAGGGCCAGCCTGTTCGTCGAGACCAGGGAGGCCTTTGCCCCGACGCCGGTCGGCTCCTGCGAACTCGCTGACCTCGATCCGCAAACCGGAACCGAGCTCGGCGACATGCTGCTCGGGCGGCGGCCGGGACGGGTTAGCGCCGATCAGGTCACCGTCTACAAGGCCATGGGCGTTGCTATGGAGGACATGGTGGCGGCCGATCTCGCCTATCGCGAGGCGGTTCGGCGGGGAATGGGGCGTGTGGTTGCGATGTAGTGGGGGCTCAATTGTCGAAGCCAGCGCCGCCCGTCAATAGGATCGTCCTTCTCCCCGTTTACAGCAGGGCTATCGCATATGGATTCTTGCGAGGAAGAACCCCCACCCTAACCCTCCCCACAAGGGGGAGGGAATGCTGCCGCGTGCCTTTAATTCTTGTTGGCGCCGAAAAGACAGGCGATTCTCTTGGGTCAGCGCCAACGGAAGTCTCCCTCCCCCTTGTGGGGAGGGGTTAGGGGTGGGGGTCCGTGCCGGGCAGACATCTCANGGATTCTTGCGAAGAAGAACCCCCACCCTAACCCTCCCCACAAGGGGGAGGGAACGCTGCCGCGTGCCTTTAATTCTTCTTGGGCCGAAAGACAGGCGACTAGCCTGGGTCAGCGCAACGGAAGTCTCCCTCCCCTTGTGGGGAGGGGTTAGGGGTGGGGGTCCGTGCCGGGCAGACATCTCAGGAATTCCATATGCGATAGCCCTGCCCTTGCGGGGAGAAGATGGCGGCAGCCAGATGAGGGGCGGCGCAGCCATCGAGAATGTTAGTCCCTACCCCTCCACCGTCTCCAGCACGCTCAGCAGCGTGCCTTCCATATCAGGCTCGTCGCCGGAGCAGACGCACAGCATCTCGGCGTCGCCCTCGCCGACCGAGAGGTAGGCATGACCCATGGTGGAATCGATGTAGACGCTGTCGCCCTGTTTCAGCCGCACCGGCGCGTACTGGTCGGTGTGCAGTTCGATCTCGCCCTTGAGCACGATCAAAAATTCCTCGCCGGCATGCCTGGTCAGCGGGCCGAATTCCTGCGGCGTGCGGGCGCGTGCATAGGCGTGGATCGGCACCATGCGCTTGCGCACCAGATCGGTGGCCAGATAGCGGTAGTCGTAGTTGCGGGTCAGCTGGCGCAGCGTGTTGGACTGCGAAGTCACCGAACGACGGGTGCGCGCGGCCGGCTGCTTGCGGTCGCCGCTCAGCAGCTCGGTGACATGGATGCCCAGCCCCTCGCAGATCTGCAGCAGCTTGTCGTAGCTCAGCGACATCTGGTCGTTCTCGACCTTGGACAGCGTCGACACCGCGACGCCGGTCAGCGTGCTGACCTCCTGCAAGGTCCAGCCATGCGTTTTCCTCAAGCCGCGCAGACAATCACCGAGGTTCGGTTGCTCCGACATCGTCAGCTCCGTTGCGCGGCCCCATCGAGCCGCCAGTCCACCCTAGGTAGTCCAACTCTCTGCCGCCATCAACAACACCAACAATTTTCTTATACGCTAAATATTGACTGGATACGAAATTATTTCTACCCCTAGGGCATGCAGTCCAAGTCTCTCCAAAAAATCGTCGTCATCGGCGGCGGCATTGCCGGCCTTTCGCTGGCGGCGGCCGTGCAATCCTGGGCCGAGATCACCGTGCTCGAGCGCGAGCCGCATCTCGGCTACCACGCCAGCGGCCGCTCCGCGGCGCTGTTTTCCGAAACCTATGGCAATGCGCTGGTGCGGGCGCTGTCGCTGGCCAGCCGACAGGCGATCATCAATGGCGGCTTCGCCGCCCACCGGCGCGGCGCGCTGCACGTCGGCGGTGTCGAAGACAGTGCAGCCGTCGACCGCATGGCGGCCGAGATGCAGGCGCTGGTGCCAAGCGTGCGGCGCCTGTCAGCAACAGAAGTCACCGCGCTGGTGCCGGTCATCGCCACGGCAACCACCTGCGGCGGCGTGCATGAACCCGGCGCGCTCGATGTCGACACGGGAAAGATGCTTGCGGCTTCAGCCTCCGCGCTCAAGGCCGGCGGCGGCGTGATCCGCACCGGCGAGGAAGTGCTGGAGATTTCCCGCGTCGCAAACGGCTTCAGCGTCACCACCAGTGCCGGCGCCTACCAGGCCGACATCGTCGTCGACGCCGCTGGCGCCTGGGTCGATGTCGTCGCCGGGCTGGCCGGTCTCTCCGGTCTCGGCTTCCGGCCCAAGCGCCGCACCGCCTTCCTGTTCGATCCGCCCGCCGGCACGGACATCAGCGCCTGGCCGCTGGTGGTCGATTTGCATGAACAATTCTACTTCAAGCCCGATGCCGGCAGGCTGATCGGCTCGCTGGCCGACGAGACCGATTCCGAACCCTGCGACGCCTATCCGGAAGACATCGACGTCGCGATCGCCGTCGACCGCATCGAACAGGCGACGTCGCTGCGCATCGGCCGTCCGTCGACGCCCTGGGCGGGCCTGCGCACCTTTTCGCCTGACCGCACGCCGGTCATCGGCTTCGACCCTCGCCTGCCCGGCTTCTTCTGGCTTGGCGGCCAGGGCGGCTACGGTTTCCAGGTGTCGCTGACGCTGGCGCGGCTGGGCTCAGTGCTGCTACGCGGCCAGCCGCTGCCGGACGATCTCACGGCACGCGGAATCACGTCCGCCGCGCTTGCGCCCAACCGTTTCATCACCCCGGCGGCGACGCCATGAACATCACCGGCCTGCCCTTCCCTCAACCCGTAAAGTGTCATCAGGAGCGTTTGCGATGAAATCCGTTCTGCGCGCAGTGCTTACCTCGTCCCTGCTGGCCTCATCCGTCCTTCTCGGCGGACAGGCCTACGCCAAAACCCTGGTCTATTGCTCGGAAGCCAATCCCGAGACCTTCAACCCGGCGATCGGCACGGCGGACTCCACCATGGATGCCGCCGCCAAGACGATCTTCAACCGGCTGGTCGAGTTCAAGCCTGGCACGACCGAGGTCGGGCCGGCGCTGGCCGAAAGCTGGGAGGTCTCAGCCGAAGGCAAGATCTACACATTCCACCTACGCCACGGCGTGAAATTCCAGTCGAACGACCACTTTACACCGTCGCGCGAGTTCAATGCCGACGACGTGCTGTACACCTTCAACCGCCAGCGCGACGCCAGCAATCCCTACCACAAGCTCGGCGGCGGCGCTTACGAGTATTTCAACGCACTGGGCATGGGCACGCTGATCGACAAGATCGACAAGGTCGACGACCACACCGTGCGCTTCACGCTGACGGCTGCCAATGTCACCTTCCTGCCCGGCATTGCGCTCGACTATCTCTCTATCCTGTCGTTGGAGCAGACCGAAAAGATGGTCGCCGCCGGCACGCCGGAATTGATCGATAGCGAGCCCGTCGGCACCGGCCCGTTCGTGCTGCAGGCCTATGTCCCCGACAGCCAGATCCGCTACGCCGCCAACAAGGATTATTGGCGCGGCCCGCCGAAGATCGACACTCTGGTCTTCGCCGTCACGCCCGAACCGACCACGCGCGTCGAGCGTCTCAAGGCCAACGAGTGCCAGGTCGCCGCCCCGCCCCCGCCAAGCGCCGTCGCCGATTTGCGCACCGATCCCGACATCACCGTGCTCGACCTCAAGGGTCAGAACATCGGCATTCTCGGCTTCAATGTCGAACATCAGCCGCTCGGCGATGTGCGCGTGCGCATGGCGCTGGCCAAGGCCGTCGACCGCAAGGCGATCGTCGACGCCGTCTATGCCGGCGCCGGCACGGTCGCCGGCAGCGTCGTGCCGCCGGCGCAGATCGGCGCCGTCACCGATGCCGGCATCGACTATGACCCGGATGGCGCGAAGGCGCTGCTGAAGGAAGCCGGCCACGAGAGCGACCTGAAAATCAGCCTGTGGGCGATGCCGGTATCGCGGCCCTACAATCCCAACGCCAAGCGCATGGCCGAGATGATCCAGGCCGACTGGGCGAAAGTCGGCGTCAAGGCCGAGATCGTCAGCTTCGAATGGGGCGAATATCTCAAGCGCACCGCGGCGGGCGAACAGGACGCCTACCTGCTCGGCGGCAGCAGCGACAATGGCGACCCCGACAACATGCTGAGCTATCTGCTGTCTTGCGACGGCGTGAAGGGCGGCTCCAACCGCTCGCGCTGGTGCGACAAGGATTTCGAGAAGCTGCTGCAGGACGGCCGCGTCGCCGCCGATCCGAAACAGCGCGCCGACATCTATGCCAGGGCGCAAGCGATCCTGAAGGTTGAGGTGCCGGTGGCGCCGATCGCCCATTCGGTGGTGGCGATCCCGATCCGCAAGAGCGTGCTCAACTACGTGCTCGACCCCTTCGGCCGGCAGAACTTTGCCGATGTCGATATGGCGGAGTGAAGCTTGGCGACCCTGCCCTCGGGCTCGGCCCGAGGACGCACCGACATCATCTATGAAACCAGCAATTTAGCGGCGAAAGCAGAATCCATGCGTGAAGACCTGAACGCCCTCCTCAAGACCTATCTCACCGATGGCGCGGTAGGCGCATCACTCGCATACTCCACTGGCGCCGCACCAACCACCCTGACCGCCGGCCTAGCCGACCGGGAGCATGGCATTGCCGTCTCGCCTGAACGCCTGTTCAAGATCGGCAGCTGCACCAAGACCTTCGTTGCCGCGGCCCTGGCCAAGCTCGCCCAGGACGGCAAGCTCGATCTCGGAGCGCCGATCTCCGGCTGGTTTCCTTACCTGCCGGAAGCAAAAGACATTTCGGTGCGCCAGTTGATCAACCACCGCAGCGGCCTGCCGGAGTTCGAATATTACATTCCGATGGATCCGAGCCGGCAATGGACGCCGCGGCAACTGGTCGACATAGCCTTCGCTTCCGACAAGCAGAAGGCGCCGGGCGGACCCGCCGTCTACAACAACACCGGCTATGTGCTGGCCGGCATGGTGATCGAGGCGGTGACAGGCCAGTCGCTGGGCGGCTATGTCAGAAGCGCGGTGCTGCAGCCGCTCGGCTTGGAGAATACCTGGTCGCCGGCCACCGAAGCCTTTCCGGAAAAGTCGATGGTGCGTGGCTACTACCACCGCCCCCCGCCGCCGGCGAATGCGCCCACCGACATCGCCTCCGGCGGCGAGATGTGGCGCATGGACGGCGTGCTGCGCTACTCCGACGAATTGCAGGATTCTTCCGATTCCTTCCCGTTCGGCGCCGCTTATGGCTGCGGCGACATGGTGTCGACGCCGTCCGACATGGTGAGCTTCATGCGCGGTCTCTTTTCCGGCAGAGTGCTGTCGCCGCCGTTCTTCGCCGAGATGTTCGAACACCGCGTGCCAGCGAGTTTTCCGGGCACCCGCATGCGCGAGACCGGCGCCGGCATGTTCCAGAGCGCCTACGCCAACCGCGCCTTTTACGGCCACCAGGGCAGTATCCCCGGCTACGTCGCCGTCATGCTGCATGACCCGATCTCAGAGCTGACCATCGCCATGACCAGCAATGTCGGCTCCGGCAACCGACTGTCCTTCCAGGCTAGCGGCTTGCATCCGGTGGTGGATAAGGCGATCCAGATCATTCTGGAAAACTAGCCGCGAAAGATCGCCACGGCGGCAGCGATGATCGCCGCGTTATCCTTCGCCACAGTTCCATCGGCGAGCGTCTTGCCGTCTTCCAGGCCGACCCGTGTCGACCAGCGCTTGCGATACGCAAGCTCGACGAGGGGCCAGACAGTTGTGTCGACGCCATGCAGCAGGATCGACCGCCGCACCCCTGCGCGATCGAGCACCGTGGCGATGCCGTGTGCCTCGTCGAGTGCCACGGACAGATCCGGGATGTCGATCTCGATCAAGATGCGCAGCACCCGGTCGTGGTCGGGAAGCGCCACGAAGCGCTCAGCGTCGGCGACGGTGGCAAGCCCGGCCTCGATGCCGACGCCACGCTGGCGCAACAGCTCCATCACGCGAGGCGCATCCACCTCCGACAGATTGACCGATGCATAGTCGGGCAGTTCCCGCCAGCCGGAGATCGCCGCACGGGTCCGCTCGACATCGTTCTCGATCCAGGCGCCCGTCGACACGCCTATAAGCGTGCCCGGACAGGCCTGACGCAACGCCAGCACGGTGGCATCGACGGCCGCGAGGCTTTCGCGCCCGTCAAGGCCGCGCGGGTGGATGTGCAGTTCGGAGGCACCCGCGGCGACGCAGGCGGCGGCATCGCCGGCCATCGCCTCGGCAGTCAGCGGTAGCGCGGGATGGAAATCGCGCGGACGCGCGCCGTTGATGCAGGCCTGGACGATCATCGGTCTCACCTCGGACAAGGGAGCCGACAGTCTAGTCGCGCGGCAAGGCACCGCAAAGAGTTGGGTGGCGTCACTCCTGACAGCGCATCTGCCGCGCCCTGTTTCTGCGGCATTTGAATAAAAGCCGCTTGTGGATATTTACCCGGCGTTCCCTCGTCTCCGGCAAGGTCTTCTAGGGCGGGATCATGGAGGGACCATTGACCAGCGATTTTTCAGCCGCCCGCATCCACCTCGAACGCGCCTATCATTATCTGCAAGGCAACGACGAGACGAGTCGCACGGCCTGTGAAGCGCTCGATCTGTTGATCGAAGCGGTGACGGAGGCGCAGCACAGGCGACCCGAGGCTGGAGTGCTGGAGTTTCCGCAATCAACGGCGCGGCGAACCGGATAGACTGTGGCGAGTTTCAGGTCAGTCCGGCCTGGCCTGAAACTCGCCGCACCCGGATCACGATGCCTTGCGGGCCGCCGCTCCCTTGGTCGCACGCACGACAATCCGCTCCAGCGGCTCCGGCCGGTGCAGCAAAAATCCCTGGCCGAAGGCGACGCCCATGTCGCTCAACATGGCCAGCGTGTCCTGCCGTTCGATCTTCTCGCCGACCACGTCACAGCCGAGGCTGCGGGCGATGCTGGTGATGGCCAGCACGATCTCGCGGTCGAAACGGCTTTGCGTGATGTGCTCGATGAAGGAACCGTCGATCTTGATCGCGTCGACGGGGAACCGCCGGAGATATTCGAACGAGCTCATACCAGCGCCGAAATCATCGAGGCTGACCCGGCAGCGCCGCTCGCGCGCCTTGCGCACAAACTGTTCGGCGGCGTCGAAATTGGTGACGGCGGCGGTTTCGGTGATCTCGAAGCCGATGCCCGAATGCGGCGCCCCGGTTTCTTCTATGACGTTGTCCACGAAGTCCCAAAGCTGCGGGTCGCTCAGCGTCTGCGCCGACAGATTGAAGCCAAGCGTCAACGCCCCCGAACGCAAGGCGGCACCATGCCGCGACAGCGCGGTGCGGATGATCCAGCGGTCGAGCCGCGACGCGATGCCGAACCGCTCGGCCACCGGAATGAACTCGCCGGGTGGCACCAGCCGGCCGTTGCGGGCGGCGAGCCTGGCCAACACTTCGACATGGCGGCTTTCCAGCCAGGGACGGCCCAGCCGATGGATTTCCTGGCCAAACAGCTTCAGCCTCCCGTCTTCCATGGCATCGACCGTATCGGCGACGACGCGCGCCGCGTTTAGGCCACCCGAACCCGATGCCGTATCGGTGGAGAAGACGGCAAATCGGTTTCGCCCGGCGGCCTTGGCCGCGTAGCAGGCGTCGTCGGCGCAGGCCAGCGCGTCGGCCACCGTCGTGTTGGCGTCATCGACGAAAGCGATGCCGATCGAGGCCGCCAGCTTGCGCGACTTGGCCGTCGATCCTAGTTCGGCATCGCGAACGGCTGCAAGTACCGCGTCGGCCAGCCGCCCGGCCTGCGCCGTATCGCAATTGGGCATCAGCAGCGCGAACTCGTCACCGCCCAGGCGCGCGGCATGCGCCGTCGAGGGAAGGCAGCCCAGAATGCCTTGGGCAACGCTTTTCAGTGCCAGGTCGCCGGCCGCATGGCCGGCAAAATCATTGAGCGCCTTGAAGTAGTCGAGATCGACATAGAACACGGAGAGCGGCAGCCGCTGCGCGGCCGCGATATGATCGGCCAGCAGCCGGTCGAACGCGGCACGGTTCCAGAGACCGGTGAGCGCATCGTGGCGGGCCGCATAGGCAAGTTCCTGCTCACGCTGCTTGTCTTCGGTGATGTCGCGCACCGTGCCCAGGATCTGCCCCGCCAGCCGGCGGTCCGGGATTTGCGGGTCGGCGATGAAACGCAGCAGGGATTCTATGTGCCGGACCTCTCCGTCGCGTCGGACGATGCGGTATTGCACCGCGGTGACCTTGTCCGTTTCGAGCGGCACCAGATGTGCGCGCGACGCGGCCTCCTTGTCGTCCGGATGCAGATAGCCGAACCAGTGGTCGCGCTCGACTTCGGCGGTGTCGGAGACAAGTCCGAAAATCTCCCTGGTGCGTTCGTCCCAATAGCTTTTGCCGGTGGCGAGGTCGTGGTGCCAGATGCCGGTACCGCTGGCGGCGAGCGCCAGGCGGAAGCGCACATTGACCTGCTCGAGTTCGGCTTCTGCGGCTTTCTGCTTGGAGATGTCGGTCTGCACACCCATCAGCCTGAGCGGCTTTCCCATCGCGTCGCGCTCGACGACGCCGCCGCGATCGAGCACCCACACCCAGTGTCCCTGCTTGTGCTTCAGCCGCAATTCGGTCTCGATGGTGTCGGTCAGGCCGGCAATGTGGCGGTCGCCGCTGGCCAGCGCCCGCTCGCGGTCGTCAGGATGGGTCAGTTGCAGCCACAGGTCGCTGGTGTCGGCAAGTTCGCTCTCATCGTAGCCCAGCATCCGCGCCCAGGTCGCGGAATAGAAGCAGTCGCCGGTCACAAGATCCCAGTCCCAGACGCCAAGATGGGCGCGCTCCAGGGCCTTGGCCCAGAACGTTCCATTGCGACTTTTCTTGCCCTGACGCGCCATCGTCTGCTTCGCCTGCTCCACCGCGGGGCAATCTGCGGCAAAACCAGAGAAGAAACAGTTACCGCGGCGATGGCGGGCTGCTTTGTTGGCTCCCCGCCTGCCGCCTCTGCTCTTCGATTGGCCGGCAAGAACCGGAGTTTCGCATCGGCCGGATCTTCCTAGTCATGGCTCCAGGTCATCGGCCAATCCGATGATCCCGGGATCATCGGCGGCGCCGATGATCGCGTTGCAGAGACAAAGAGGACGGCGCAACGCTTTCGTAAACAGACTCTTTGCCAACAAGCATTCTATCGCTCTAATATTTAGAGATCTATTTGCCCACAAGTGTAACCTGATGGTAATATATCGCCTGCGAAATAATCCAATTATTTTTTTGGACAACTGGCGGGACGTCCTTCGATGAGTGAGCACACAGGTCAGCGCGGCAACAATCGCCGCCCAGCTGCCATCCTTGACCTCGACATCGCGACAACCAGGAGCGGCTGGCTGCTGGTTGCCTTGTGTCTGATCTATGCCATGACCGCTGTTTGCCTGCAGCCGGACCGCTACCTGCATCTGGCGCAATCCTATGCCAAGCCGTTCGCCTTTTTCCTGCCCGCGCTTCTGGCGGCGGGCCTTGGTGTGGCGGGGCTGGCATTTGCCCGGCATACGCCGACGAGGTTCATCCTCGGCGTACTCAGGCACCGCTGGCTTGCAGCCGCACCCGTCATCTTCTTGTTCTTTCTCGGCGTCACCGCATTCACCACCTTGAAGGCCGCCATCCCGGACATGGTGCCGTTCTACGCCGACCGCGCCCTGGCGGACCTCGATCTTCGGCTGCATGGCGCGGATCCCTGGACATGGGCGCACAGCATCGTTTCCGAACCGGTGTCGGTCGCCATTTTCGCCGGCTATGGATATGGCTGGCTTCTGCAATGGTTCGGCGCCGTGCTCTTCGTCGCCTTCTGGAACAATCCGGTCGGGCGTTTGCGCTACCTATGGGCATTCGCGCTGACCACGATGCTGTGCGGCACCGTTCTTGCGACCCTGCTGTCGTCCGCCGGCCCGATATTCCACGACCAAATCTACGGCGGCGACCGGTTTGTCGCGCTGCAGGCCGCCCTGGCGCAGAGGGGCTACGGCGCGTCGGTCCATCTGTACGCCGATTATCTGTTTACAGCCTACCAGAGTGGCCGCCCGGAACTCGGCGGCGGCATCTCGGCCATGCCCAGCATGCATGTTGCGATCGCCACGCTCAACGCATTCTTCCTGGCCCAATTCGGCCGCCGGTGGGCAATCGCCGGCTGGTCCTTCGCGGCCTTCATCCTGTTCGGTTCGGTTTACACCGGCTGGCACTATGCCGTGGATGGCTATCTCTCGATTCTCGTGGTGTCCCTGCTCTGGTACGTGACGGGACGCTTCGTCTTGCCGCAAGCGAGCCGGGATACCGCCGAGGTGGGATTGGCGATCCCGGATCAAGCGGCATAAAGACCGTACCTGCCTGACGCCGCGAGGAGCGCCAGCGGCACGCACCTCCCCGGCTTTTCCTCGCCGAAAGCGGCCGCTGGGCCGGAGCTGCCAACTGTCACGGAGGGCGACCAGGCGGCATTGACGCCGCCTGGCTTCATTGCTTACTGGCTCGGCGCCATCGTGTGTTCGCATGACACTTTCGGGTTCATGTCGGCGAAAATGCCGGTCGGGTTGCCCTTCCAGGCCCAGACATGCAGTTCGTAGAATTCGCCCAGGCCATAGCGGTTGGGCGCGCTGTTGAAATTGAACAGCTGTCCGTCCAGCGACGCCGGCCCCTTCGAGGTGATGTATTCGACCGCCACCAGTTGCAGCGTGCCGTCGGCCATCGGCTCGTACATCACGGCCTCAGGCCGGGCGATATCGATCTTGTCGTCCTTCAGATATCCGCCGTTGACATAGTGGATGCCCATGGCGCCGCCGGTGATGCCGCTGGCGCAGGGAATGGGCGCATAGCCCTCTGATGTAGCGGCCTTGACGTCGAGAAACCGGCTGTTGGCAGCCCGCACCTTGTCAGCCAGCGGATTGGGGACGGACGCAAGCGCGGCCGCTTCCTGATGCGCCTGTGCGAAGCTGGTGCAGACGGCCAGCATGGCCCCGGCCATGACAAGTCTGCAGCGAAAATTTGGCCTGTTGAGAAAGTTCGATATCATCTTCATTCTATTCTTCTTGAAAAAGCACAGCTGGCCGGCCGCCGAAAATACGGAGGCCCGGCAGGCAAGCGCTGTGACTGTTGTTGCTTGGAGATCCCGAAAACGATGCCAGGAATGGTCATCCCTTTGGCAGATACGGGATCGTTCCGGCCAGATCGGTGTTGTCGATCATCTGGAAACGGCTGTCGCTGCCGCCCTGACGGGCCGAAACGAAGGGCGCATAGGCCGGATCATTGGTGAAGGCGCGCGCCGCCGCTTCCGACGGGAACGCCATCAGCGCGATCAGCGTGGTGTCGAGCGGCTTGCCTTCGAGCGTCTTCACATTGCCGCTGCGCGACAGATATCTGCCGCCATGCTTGTGTACGAGGTCGTGCACCGATGCGGCATAGGCCGGCACCCATTGCGGGTCGTTTATCTTGATGTCTGCGATAACGTAAGCGGTCATGATAGTCTCCTGATTGCGGCGCACAGGGTATCCCGTGCAACCGGCCAAGGGCTCGCATGGCAAGGCGCTCGCCAACCAGTCCGCGATCTGTACTGGGGTAGTACAGTTTCCGTACTGGCCGCCTCAATCATGAAGGCCTAATGTTCGACCCAAGTTGGAGGAGAGGCACAATCATGACCCAGCACGGATACAAACAGTTCTGCCCGCTATCGATGGCCGCGGAGGTGCTGTGCACCCGCTGGACGATGGTGCTGATGCGCGAATTGGTGGCGGGTTCGACCCGCTTCAACGACCTGCGCCGCGGTGTCCCCAAAATGTCGCCAACCCTTCTGTCGCAACGGCTGAAGGAGCTTGAGATCGCCGGGATCGTCGAGCGCGGGGAGGTCCGGGGCGAGAAGGGGATCTTCGATTATCGGCTGACGGAGGCCGGCCGCGATTTGCGCCCGGTCGTCGAGGCGATGGGCTTCTGGGGGCAGAAATGGGTCGAGTCCCGGCTGTCGCTCAAGAACCTCGATCCGTCATTGCTGATGTGGGACATGCGGCGCAATTTGAACCCCTCGCCGCTGCCCGAGGGACGCACGGTGATACAATTTCTGTATCAGGACCTGCCGGCGTCCAAACGGTCATGGTGGCTGATCGTCGAGAAGCACGGCGAGGTCGATCTGTGCTGGTACGATCCGGGTTTCGACGTCGACCTCTACGTCTCGACCGACCTGCACACGATGACGGCGATCTGGATGGGATTGCTGACCGTCGAGAAGGCCGGTGCGAAGGTTGCCCTGACCGGCGACCAGGCCATCGGCAGGAAGATGCAGACCTGGCTCGGGCTCAGCCCGTTTGCGATCGAGCCCAAGCGCGCGGCGTAGGAGAACCGGCGGGAGGTTGTCAGGAAACGGGTGGCGGGGCCTTCTTCCAGCGGCTTCAATGCCGGCCATGTTCATCACCCTGGCGAAAAATCTGAAATCCGCGCCGCCGCAAATCGCCGACGATCCGCGCTGGGCGCGTATCGTTGCGCGCGACAAGTCGGCCGACGGCGCATTCTGGTATTCGGTGGCGACGACCGGCGTCTATTGCCGGCCTTCCTGCCCGTCGCGGCGCGCCAATCCGAAAAATGTGCAACTGCACGGCACGCTCGATCAGGCCAGGACAACCGGCTTTCGCCCGTGCCGGCGCTGCAACCCGGATGGCCCATCGCTCGAGGCCGGTAATGCCGCGATGGTCGCCGATGCCTGCCGCAGGATCGAGCAGAGCGAGGAAGAACCGTCGCTCGCTGAGCTGGCTGATGCCGCCGGCCGTAGCGCCGGTTATTTCCATCGTACCTTCAAGGCGGCCACCGGGCTGACACCGAAGGACTATGCCGCCGCGCACCGCGCCGCCCGGGTCCGCCAGGGCCTGGAAGACGGCGCCAGCGTGACGACGGCGATCTACGATGCCGGTTTCAATTCAAGCGGACGTTTTTACGAGAAATCCACCGGCATGCTCGGCATGACGCCAACGCGCTATCGCGCCGGCGGCGCTGATGAAGAGATCCGCTTCGCCGTCGGCGAGACTTCGCTCGGCGCCATCCTGGTCGCGTCCAGTCAAAAGGGCGTCGCCTCGATCCTGCTCGGCGACGATCCCGACGCGCTGGTGCGCGACCTGCAGGACCGTTTCCCCAGGGCACGGCTGATCGGCGGCGACAGCGACTACGAGGCGCTGGTCGCCCGCGTCGTCGGTTTCGTCGAGGTTCCGGCGCTCGGTCTCGATTTGCCGCTCGACGTGCGCGGCACCGCCTTCCAGCAGCGTGTCTGGCAGGCTTTACAAGACATCCCCGTCGGCCGCACGGTTTCCTATGCCGAGATCGCGCAGCGCATCGGTGCGCCGAAGGCAACCCGCGCCATCGCCGCCGCCTGCGCCGCCAACAATCATGCCGTCGCCATTCCCTGCCACCGCGTGATCCGCAGGGATGGCGCCCTGTCCGGCTACGCCTGGGGCGTTGAGCGCAAGCGCGCACTGCTGGAGCGTGAGGCGGCGTCCGACAATGCCAACCGGTCAATTCGGGCCTGACCAGGACCGGCAATGCGCGCGATGGCAAGGTCTCCCACCACCGATACGACCAGCCGGACCCAAGCTGCCGGCAGCCGGCGCGCCGAAGGCTCTAAGTTACTGGTGATGGCGGCCATTGGCGAGATGGTCGATCACGGCAGAGCCGAATGGAGCCGCACCGCGGCCGGCGAGATCGAGCTGCGGTTGTTGACGGGTGAGGTGTTTTTGCTCGGCGAGGTCGCTGTTACTCGTGTCGCGTAGAACGGTTCACCTACCTTCGAAATTCGAATTTGAAAGCAAGCACCGGAGTGAGCGCGAGAAGCCGTCCCTGTAGGGTTCACGCACAGACAAAGGAGTAAACGCAATGAACCTCATGCAAACCCAAATGGCGCCGCCGGCGAGCGTCCCCAATGCCTTCGACACCATAAGCTATGCCATCGGTGAATCCGCAATCGGCGACGTCCTGGCAGCGCGCAGCCAGATCGGCGTCTGCGCCATCCTGATCGGCTCGGACGCCGACGCGCTGGAGCGGGACCTTGGCCATTGCTTCCCCGACAAGATACTGGTCGAGGACGAGGCCGCACTGCGCGACGATCTCGCGACAATCGCGCGCTTCATCCAAATGCCCGGCGTCGGCCTCGACCTGCCGCTCGACATGCGCCACGGCACGCCATTCCAGCAACAGGTTTGGGATGTGCTGCGCAGCATCCCGTGCGGCGCCACCATCCGCTACACCGCACTGGCTCGCCGCCTCGGCCAGCCGAATGGCGCCCGCGCCGTGGCGACCGCCTGTGCGGCCAACGCGATCGCGCTGGGCATTCCCTGCCACCGTGTCGTCCGCGCCGACGGCTCACTGGCCGGTTACCGCTGGGGTGTCGAACGCAAACGCGCCCTGCTCGACAAGGAGGCTACGATATGAATGCCCATGCCAAAATTGCCAGATCGGTGATCGAAGCCGCCGAGACACGCGTCGCCGGTTACGACTGGCCGGCCCTTGCCGCCGAACTCGACGGCTTCGGCTGTGCCGTGATCGAAAAGCTGTTGTCGCCCGAGGAGTGCCGGCGGATCGCCGACCTCTATTCGGATGAGAAATATTTCCGCAGCCACATCCATATGGCCAGGCACGGCTTCGGCAAGGGCGAGTACCGCTATTTCCGCTATCCCTTGCCCGACCTCCTGGGTGGCCTGCGCAGCGCGCTCTACCCCAGGCTGGCCGAGGTCGCCAATCGGTGGAACGAGCGCATGGGGCAGGCCATGCGTTATCCCGCGACGCACGCCGCGTTTCTCGATCAGTGCCATGCCGCCGGCCAGTCACGGCCGACGCCGCTGCTGCTGCAATATGTGCCTGGCGACTTCAACTGCCTCCACCAGGATCTCTATGGCGACCTCGCCTTTCCGCTGCAGGTGGCGATCCTGCTCTCCGAACCGGGCCGGGATTTCAGCGGCGGCGAGTTCGCCCTGACCGAGCAGCGCCCGCGCATGCAGAGCCGGGTCGAAGTGGTGTCGCTGCGCCAGGGCGACGCCGTTGTCTTCGCCGTCCACAACCGGCCGGTGCAGGGCACCAAAGGCAATTACCGGGTCAACCTGCGCCATGGCGTCAGCCGGTTGCGCTCAGGCATGCGCCACACGGTCGGGATCATTTTTCACGATGCGAAGTGACCAGGGAGAAGATGGAGGTCCCCCTCACCCCGCCGGCGCATAGCGGCTGACCACCATGCCACAGGCATAGGCCTTCTAGCCGAGTAGCCGCAGGTTCCTAAAACCGCCCTGATCAAAAATCCGGCGGCCCGCACCCAGCACCGCCGGGTTGATGAAAAGCTGGAACTCGTCGACCAGCCCGGCCGCAATCAGCGCCGACGCGAAACCGGCGCCGCCGAACACCGCCATGTCGCCGCCCTCGCCCGCTTTCAGCGCATTGACTTCGCGCGGCAGGTCGCCGCTGACCACACTGGTGCGCTCCCAAGCCGGCTCCGAGGCCGATTGCTTGAGCTTGTTGCTGAGCACCACCTTGCGGGAGTCGACGATGCGCTGCGCAAAGGCGTAGAACGGATCGCGCGGAAACTTCTTCGCCGCATTGCCCCAATGGGTGAGATAGCCCTCCTGCGCCATCTTGCGGCTGAGCAGGATGGTATCGACGCCTGCGAAGACGGCGTTAAAGTCCTGCTTCAGCGCACCGTCCCAGGCGCTCTCGTCACCCCACTCCCAGAGCTGCCAGGAATGGTCCTCATTGGCGCCGACAAAGCCGTCGACCGACATCTGCATCTGCAGGACCAGCTTTTTCACCGTCATTCTCCTCAGGGCCATCGCAAAACAGTTTACATTTGGAACCGTTGACGCAAGGCCAAAACGATGTCAATAGTAAAGTGATTTAAAAATGGAACCATAGATGTCGACGCGCGAAAAGTCCGGCTGCCCGATCAACCTGTCACTCGAACTGATCGGCGACCGCTGGACGCTGCTCATCGTCCGCGACATGGTCTTCGCCGGGAAAAAGCACTTTCGCGAATTCCTGCAATCCGACGAAGGCATCTCCTCGCGCACGCTGGCCGAGCGACTGCAAACGCTTCAGGAGGAGGGCATCCTCACCCGAAGCGACGACCCGACGCATGGCTTGAGAACCGTCTACCGGCTGACCGAAGCAGGCATCGACCTCTTGCCGGTGCTGGCGACGCTCGGCGCCTGGGGCAGCAAGCACCGCAAGGCCGACGATAAGCTGGCCAGGATTGCCGACGAACTGGCGGCAGGCGGCGAAGCGGCGCTGGAAAGGATGAAAGCGGCGCTGCGAGCGGAGCATATTGTCTAGGCGGTTGCGTTCAGGCGGAACCGGCATGGCTGTTGCCGCACAAATCGCCCTTCCCTTGACAATGATCCATCTTTGTTCTTTATTTGTTCCAATCTATCAGCAACTGCGGATGTGCGGTCGGGATGGAAACGACAGCCACCATCCTGCATGCCGATCTCGACGCTTTCTACGCCTCGGTCGAGCAGTTGCTCGATCCGTCGCTGCGCGGCAAGCCGATCGCGGTGGGCGGCGGTGTCGTGCTCGCCGCTTCCTACGAGGCCCGCGCCTTCGGCGTGCGCGGCGGCATGCCCGGGCGCAAGGCGCGCGAACTCTGCCCGCATCTGATCTTCGTCGGTGGCAATTTCAGCCATTACCAGCGGCTAGGCGACGCGGCGATCAAGGTGCTCGACGATTTTACGCCATTGGTCGAGCGCATCTCCATCGACGAGGCCTTTGCCGACGTTGCCGGCTGCACGCATCTGTTCGGCTCCCCACAGGAGATCGCCACGACGATCCGCAGCCGGGTACGCGCCGAACTCGGCCTGCCGATCTCGATCGGCGTCGCCCGCACCAAGCATCTGGCCAAGATCGCCTCGCAGGTGGCAAAACCCGATGGGCTGGTGGTCGTCGAACCCGGCAGCGAGCTCGCTTTCCTGCACGACCTGCCGGTCGGGCTGATGTGGGGCGTCGGCTCGGCGACCAAAGCGCGGCTGGCGGAAATCGGCGTCGAGACCATCGGCCAGCTGGCCAGGACGCGCAGCGGCGCGCTGACGCGGCTGCTCGGCCCCGCCGCCGGCGAAAAGCTCGCCGCGCTGTCATGGAACCGCGACCCGCGAAAACTGGAGACGAAGCGCCGGGCGCATTCGGCCGGCGCGCAATCGGCGCTTGGCCGCAAGCCCGCCGTAGCTGACGTCATCGTGCCAACCCTGCTGCATCTGGCCGACCGCGTCGCCAGCCGGCTGCGCGCCAAGGCGCGGCCCGGCCGCACGGTGACGGTGCGCGTGCGCTTTGCCGATCTCAGCGCCGTCACCCGCTCGATCACGCTTGACCAGCCGATCTCGGCGACCGCGATGCTGGCCGAGATCGCCGGCGATCTGGTGCGCGGCGTGCTTGCCGACAACCCCCACGAGAGAACGATCTCGCTGCTGGCGATCTCGGTCTCGCATCTCGAGGAAAGCTTCGAATTACAGCTCGAACTGCCGCTCGATCTCGCCGACGAGAAGCAGAGGCCCGGCACCCGAAAAGGCCTGGCACGCTTTGACGCCGACCGCGCCATCGACAATATCCGCGAACGCTTCGGCAAACAGGCGGTCGGCTATGGCACGGTGGCGCTGGAGGCGGCGCGCTCGGTGCCGGATGAATTCAGGGAACTGGCGGAGAAGGAGCTGTGAAGCCAAGGCAAAGGCTATGGGCCGGTACGCGAGTAACGATGGACCCGAACGCCAGTGGAGCTTGCCCCGTGTCGTCGGCTTGCCCCGTGCCAGGGCTCGCAGGCTATGCCGTCATGGTCGGCATCGTGAGTCGGCCAATAGCCAGGTTCGCCCCTGCGGGCGGCCGTGCAGTTCGGGAACGCGGCAAGGTGCCTCAGCACCGAGAGAGGCGTATCAAACCGAATGCCGACGAAGCCANACGAAGCCATAGACGATATAGCCCGACAACAGAATGAACGGCGCGAACAAAGCCACCCATCTCAGCCTGCCAAGGCGGCGGTGATAGCGTGAAGGCCATCGCAAGAATGGCAGGAGCATCCCCGCCAACTCCCCCGTTGAAGTGCCCGAACCAGACTAGCGTCACCCAGGTAGGGTGGCAACAACGCCTATCTCCGAACGGTTCTCGCGTTCAGAGCGCGGCTATTTGAGTCGGATATCGACACTTTCAGTTCTACGCTTCGCCATCCCAATACCGCCTAACCCCGGCCATATCGAAAATGCCGTCGCGCCGGCGCAAGGCGTCGACCGCCATCTTGTTGGAATCGGGATAGACGCAGACCTCGTTGGGGTTTTTCTCGCCGATCATCAGATAGCGGCACGGTCCCGTACCGCTGTTGAGGAAGGAATGTCCAACCGCCAGGCCGGCCGGAAAGCAGACATAGTCGCCGGCTTTCATCTCGTGGCGCGCCTCGCCAAGCAGCAGCGTCACCTGCCCTTCCAGGATCAGCGCATGCTCTTCTTCCAGCATATGGTAGTGCCTGGGCGCCAGGCGCATGCCGGGGGCCGGCGCCTCGATCAGCACGCCGACATGGTAGTCGGGCCGTCCCAAGGCGGCACAGGTGAGGTGTTTGGACCGACCACCGAACCGCGCCCCCTCGCCTTCCTGTTTCCACTCGACAGCATCGCTGGCGACCGGCGGGATCGGCGCGGCCGGGGCCTTGGTGACACCGGCCGTCACATCCGACGGCAACGGATCGCCGGCGGCGAGGCCGGTGCTCTCACCGTCCCAGTAGGTTCGGGTCGCCGCGAGATCGAAGATCGCACGGCTGCCCAAGGCGCGCACCAGCACCTTGTTGGAGGCGGTGTAGACGACAACGTCGTTCGGGTTGCGCTCGCCGACGAGGACGTAGCGGCAGAGTGCGTCGCTGGTGTTGATGAGGCAATGCCCCGCCGCTGCACCTGCCGGAAAGCAGATGTAGTCGCCGGCCTTCATGGCGTAGGCGGCGTCGCCGACATGCGCGGTAAGCATCCCCTCGAAGATGAAGACATGCTCTTCCTCGAAAATATGGTAATGCGCCGGCGAAGTCTGCTTGCCCGCCGGCAACTCCTCGATCGCCACGCCGACATGGTAGTTTTCGCCAAGCGCGGCCAGCGACAAATGCCGATAGCGCACGCCGAAGCGCGGCACATCGGACCATTCCGTCCACGGCACCTCATCCGATGCGAATGGCACGGGCGCTTTCTCGTCAGCCATTGGGGCCTCCTGATCCTGTCGCCCTGCCCTCGTCGCAAGCCGCAGGAGGGTCTACGACAGAACAAAGCTGCCAGCTTCCGGCATCATCGCCAAGCGGTGTTCGCCACGCTCCTGACAGAGCCCGACAGGAGCCGCTCGCTTCAGCCTCGGATGGCCCTGCCGGCCTGCTGCAGCAGCTCGAACGCCGCGAAGCGCTTCGCGTGCCAGCCGGCCAGCGTAGCGTCGGGATGATAGACCTCGCCGAGTTCCGACATGCCGGCCATTGCCGCCGCCACATCCTTGTAGGTCCCGGCGGCGACGGCGCCCAGCATCGCCGAGCCGAGCAGCACCGGTTCCGGCGAAGTCGACGCCACCACCACCATGCCTGTCGTGTCGGCAAGCAGCTGGCGCACCAGCGGACTTTGCCCGGCGCCGCCACTGATGACGATGGTGTCGACGGCAATGCCTTTGTCATGCTCGGCCCGCACGATCTGGCGCGCGCCATAGCCCAGCCCGCAGACCCCGGCGACATAGAGCCCGACCAGGCTGTCGAGGCTGGTGTCGAGATCGAGCCCGGCGATCAGCGCGCGTGCGTCCGGGTCGGCGAAAGGCGCGCGGTTGCCAAGGAATTCCGGCACGACATGGATGCCGCCGACCAAGGCCGGCGTCGCCGCTGCCCCGTTGCGGCTCTGCGCCTGCAGCGACAGCCAGGCGCTGAGGCTGAGCCCCTCGGCCTGCGCCTTGGCGGTCGCTTCGCCGGCCGCCGGATGCATGCGCACTAGATGGTCGATGGCCGCACCCGCCGCAGATTGGCCGCCCTCGTTCAGCCACAGGCCCGGCACCATGGCCGAGAAATACGGACCCCAGACGCCGTCGACGAAGGCCGGCTCGGCGGTCGACGACATGGTGCAGGCTGAGGTGCCGAAGACATAGGCCATGCGCGACAGAACGCTGCCGAACGCGCCGCGCGCGCCGACCGTACCGACGCCGCCGGCATGCGCGTCGATCAGCCCCGCCGCCACGGCCGTGCCGGGGC
>NZ_AYWX01000021.1 GCF_000502875.1 Mesorhizobium sp. L2C084A000
CGCCATCGTCGCCGACGCACCTACAAGAAGATCCAGGCCAAATATTTCGACTTCGATATTTATTGAGACGTCGAAGCCGCCAATCTCCCCCCTCGTGGGGGAGATCACGCTGTCATCGACGCCTCACAGCGCCTTCACAGCCACCTTCACCGGCTGCTCGATCTCCAGCGGGTTGCGCAGCGGCAGGCCGAAGTCCCCAGCCTCGATCTCGAACACATCGCCGGCCTCGGTCTTGATGCCGTCGGCGAAGGACAGCGTCGCCGTACCGAACATATGCACATGCACGTCGCCCGGCTGGCGGAAGGCCGCGTATTTGAAATGGTGATGCTCGAGATTGGCGATGGTGTGCGACATGTTCGCTTCACCGGACAGGAACGGCTTTTCCCACAGCACCTCGCTGTCGCGCACGATGCGCGAGGTGCCGCGGATATCGGGCGGCAGGTCGCCGATCAGGATTTCCGGACCGAACGAGGCGTTGCGCAGCTTGGAATGGGCGAGGAACAGATAGTTCACGCGCTCGGTGACGTGGTCGGAAAACTCGTTCGACAGCGTGAAGCCGACGCGGAAAGGTGCGCCGTCGTCGCCGATGACATAGATGCCGGCCACCTCGGGCTCTTCGCCGGCGTCCTTGGCAAAGGCCGGTGACAGGAGTGCGGCACCTGGCGCCACCGCCATCGTGCCGTTGCCTTTGTAAAACCATTCCGGCTGCACGCCGATCTGGCCGTTCGCGGGCTTGCCGCCCTCCAGCCCCATGCGGAACATCTTCATGGAATCGGTGAGCTGCTCCTCGCCGTCGGCGCTCAGCTTCTTGTGCATGGAATCGCGCGTCGCCGCCGAGCCGAGATGCGTCAGCCCGGTGCCCGTCAGGTGCAGATGCGCCGGATCGGGGTGGTTGATCGGCGACAGCAGCCGCCCCTTCTTGTAAGCGGCCTCGAGATCGACCGTCTCGCCAAGTCCTTTGCGTTCGATCAGCGCGACGAGGCCGACGCCGGTGCGGGCGGCCTCCATCGCCAGCGAATAGACGCTGCGGGCGCCATTGATGATCCGGGTCTTGCCGCTATTGCGGGCAACGACGCGGATGGTCTCGGCGTCGTCAAGGATCTGGGAGATCAGCATGATGAATCCTCTCTCATTTGCCTTGGCAGGGCTGCCAAAACGGCAGACCTTGCTCGGCGCGGCCGGACCTCGTCCATGCCACGGTTTAAATTCTCAGTTCGGATTGCGCTCGCGGGCCTGGTCCCTCAGGGACTTCTGTTACCGGGTTGCCGGCAGCGCCGCGATCGTATGCCTCCTGCTTGCCTCGACTAGAGCAGTTCACCGTCTCACGGAAACGGCGAACCGCTCTAACTCATTGTGGTGCAATTCCGGGCGGAAAACCGTTTCACACTTTTCCTTGGAATTGCTCTTAAGCCCGTTCAGGCCTTGTTCTTGTTGTAGACGTCGAAGATCACGGCACCGAGCAGCACCAGGCCTTTGACCACCTGCTGCCAGTCGACATTGACGCCCATGATCGACATGCCGTTGTTCATCACGCCCATGATGAAGCCGCCAACGACCGCACCGATGACCTGACCGACGCCGCCCATGGCCGAGGCGCCGCCGATGAAGACGGCGGCGATGACGTCGAGCTCGCTGCCGAGGCCCGCGGCCGGCACCGCCTGTCCCAGTCGCGCCGCGATGATCAGGCCGCCGAGCGCCGACAGCACGCCCATATTGATGAACACCATCAGCGTCAGCCGCTCGGTGTTGATGCCCGACAGCTGCGCGGCCTTGGAATTGCCGCCCATGGCGTAGATACGGCGGCCGATGGTCATGCGCTTGGTGACGAAGACGAACAGCGAGATCAGCACGCCCATGACGAGCAGCACCACCGGCAGGCCCCTGTAGCTGGCGAACTGGTAGACCAGGAACAGGGCCAGCGCGCTGCCGACCAGCGTCTTGACGACGAACAGGGCAAAGGGCTCGGCCTCATAGCCATGGCGTTCGCGCTTGCGGCGCGTCCTCACCCCGAAATAGGCATAGGCCAGCACGGCGATCAGGCCCAGCACAATCGTCGTCATGTGCAGCGTCAGGCCGCTGCCCATGATGGTCTTGCCGGCCGCGTTCACCGTCGGCGGGATAAGCGTCAGTGGCCCGATGACATCCGGAATGAAGCCGGAGCTGAGCGCCTTGAAGCCATCGGGTAGCGGCCCCACCGAGGATCCGCCGCCCAGCAGGGCCTGGCAGATGCCGCGGAAGATCAGCATGCCGGCCAGCGTTACGATGAAGCTCGGTATTCGGTGATAGGCGATCCAGTAGCCTTGCGCGGCGCCGATCGCGCCGCCCACGATCAGGCAGATGATCGACACCACCAGCGGATTGCTGAACGGGCCGAGCGGCCAGATGACCATCATCATCGCCGCCAGCGCGCCGATGAAACCGGCGACCGATCCGACGCTGAGGTCGATATGGCCGGAGACGATCACCAGCAGCATGCCCAGCGCCATCACGATGATGAACGAGTTCTGCTGCACCAGATTGCTCAGGTTCACCGGCTTGAACAGCGTTCCGTTCGTGGTGAACTGGAAGAACACCATGATGGCGATCAGCGCCAGGATCAGGCCGTACTCGCGCAGGTTCGTCGCCAGCGCCGAGACGGCGATGCGTGGACCCTGCTGCACGTCTTCGGCGACTTTGCTCTGCGGGGCGGGGGCGCTTTCGGTGCTCATGCTGCTTTTCCTTCTCCCCGAACGATGGCGCGCATTATTTTTTCCTGGCTTGCTTCCGCGGCGGGCATTTCGCCCACGATGCGGCCTTCGTTCATGACGTAGATGCGGTCGGTGATGCCGAGCAATTCTGGCATTTCCGACGAGATGACGACGATCGCCTTACCCTCAGCCGCGAGGCGGGCGATGATCGTGTAGATTTCGTACTTGGCGCCGACATCGATGCCGCGCGTCGGCTCGTCGAGGATCAGCACGTCCGGGTCGGCGAACAGCCATTTCGACAGCACCACTTTCTGCTGGTTGCCGCCGGAGAGATTGCCGGTCATCTGATAGACGCTGGACGCGCGGATATTGGTCTTCTTGCGATAGTCGTTGGCAACGGCGAGCTCGCGCATGTCGTCGATCACGCTGTGGCGCGAGACGCCGCCAAGATTGGCCAGCGTGATGTTGTGCTTGATATGGTCGATGAGGTTGAGGCCGTAAGTCTTGCGGTCCTCTGTGACGTAGGCGATGCCGTGTTGGACCGCCTTGCTCACCGAGGATACGTCGACCGGCTTGCCCTTGAGCAGCACCTCGCCGGAGATGCGGCGGCCGTAGGAGCGGCCGAACAGGCTCATGGCGAATTCGGTGCGGCCAGCGCCCATCAGCCCGGCAATACCCACCACTTCGCCCTTGCGCACGTTGATGTCGATGCCCTTGATCACCTGCCGCTCGGCATGGATCGGGTGATAGACCGACCAGTTCTTCACTTCGAACACGACCTCGCCGATATCAGGCTCGCGCGGCGGATAGCGGTCATCGAGTGAGCGGCCGACCATCGAAGTGATGATGCGGTCCTCAGAGATGTCCTTCTTGGCCAGCGTCTCGATGGTGCGCCCGTCACGGATCACCGTCACCTTGTCGGCGACCCGGTTCACCTCGTTGAGCTTGTGCGAGATCAGGATCGAGGTCATGCCTTGCCGCTTGAATTCGAGCAAAAGGTCGAGCAACGCCTGGCTGTCCTTCTCGCTCAGCGAAGCCGTCGGCTCATCCAGGATCAGCAGCTTGACTTCCTTGCTCAGCGCCTTGGCGATTTCGACCAGCTGCTGCTTGCCGACGCCGATATTGGTGATCAGCGTCTTGGGGTCCTCCTTGAGGCCCACCTTCTTCAACAGCGCACTGGTGCGCGCCTCGTTGGCATCCCAGTCGATGACGCCGAATTTGGCGTGTTCGTTGCCGAGGAAGATGTTTTCCGCGATCGACAGCATCGGCACCAGCGCAAGCTCCTGGTGGATGATGACGATGCCCTTGTGTTCGCTGTCATGGATGCCTTTGAACTGGCATTCCTGGCCTTGGAAGATGATCTGGCCGTCATAGGTGCCGGAGGGATAGACGCCCGACAGCACCTTCATCAGCGTCGACTTGCCGGCGCCGTTTTCGCCGACCACGGCATGGATCTCGCCTTCCTCGACGCTGAGATTGACGTTCGACAGCGCCTTCACGCCGGGAAACGTCTTGGTGATGTCGCGCATCTCCAAAATCGTCGAGGCCATGGGGACTACCGCTCCTTGAGAGCTCGGCAAACATTGCCGGCGAGGTCGGTGACAATACCGGGCTCGCTGGTGAACGAAAAGGGGCCCTGCGTTGCGCAGGACCCCCTGACTTTGTAACCGGGATTACTTCAGTTCGTCGGCCTTGATGTAGCCGGAGTCGACGACCAGCGCCTGGTAGTTCGACTTGTCGACCTCATGCGGCGTCAGCAGGATCGAAGGAACGACCTTGACGTCGTTGTTGTAGGTCTTTTCATCGAGGCCGTCCGGCTTGCCGCCCGAGAGCACCTTGTCGACGAGTTCGACGGTGGCCTTGGCCAGTTCGCGGGTGTCCTTGAACACGGTCGAGTACTGCTCGCCCGAGATGATCAGCTTGACCGAAGCGGTTTCGGCGTCCTGGCCGGTCACAACAGGCCACGGCTGAGCCTCGGTGCCGTAACCGACGGCGCGCAGCGAGGCGGTGATGCCGCGCGACAGGCCGTCATAGGGCGACAGAACGCCATCGACGCGGCTGCCGTCCGAATAGTTGGCCGACAGCAGGTTGTCCATGCGCGCCTGGGCGGTGGCGGCGAGCCAACGCAGCGTGCCGACCTTGTCCATGCCGGTCTGGCCGGACTTGATCTTGATCGAGCCGTCGTCGATCAGCGGCTGCAGGACGGAGATGGCGCCATTGTAGAAGAAGAAGGCGTTGTTGTCGTCGGGCGAGCCGCCGAACAGTTCGACGTTCCACGGCTTGGTGTTCGGGAAACGCTCCTTGAGGCCCTTGACCAGCGAATTCGCCTGGATCACGCCGACGCCGAAATTGTCGAAGGTGGTGTAGTAGTCGACATTGGCGGTCTTCTTGATCAGGCGGTCATAGGCGACGACGACGACGCCCGCGTCAGCGGCCTTCTGCAGAGCATCCGACAGGGTGGTGCCGTCGATCGAAGCGATGATCAGCGCCTTCGGGCCTTTGGTGATCTCGTTTTCCAGCTGGCTGAGCTGGTTGGGGATGTCGTCCTGCGCGTATTGCAGGTCGACGGTGTAGCCGAGAGCCTCGAGCTGGGACTTGACGGCATCGCCGTCGTTGATCCAGCGCTGCGAGGTCTTGGTCGGCATCAGCACGCCGACGAGACCCTTGTCGGCTGCGTGCGCCGAGTAGGTCATGGCAGCGATGCCAAGGGCCGCGACGGCGGCCAGTGTCTTGATGATTTTCACTTCAACTCTCCCTGTTTGATGGACGCGGCACCCCGGGGGTCGCGGGCCGCGCAATCGTGCAGAAGCGCCAAGGCACTGCTGCCGTCATATCGATCTCCGGTATCCTCCCATGGCCCCGAGACGCTGATTCAATCGATACGATTTTTCTCGTCAGCGACCGTCACGTCTTGGAACGCGCGGAGGGTGTGGGTCTTTGCCATAACTGTCAAATGCGATCTTTGATGGTTGCTATATCATGGTTGGTATATGTATTGCGACGTGACGGGCTGACTCCAATGTCGGCCGTACACGAGCAGAAGGCAGGGAAAAGCGATGGCGCGGCCCGGGAATCCGACAACAGCTTCAATTGGTTACAGAGAAGCACCGGGCGATGGCGAAACCCTGCTGCGCAGCGGTCTCAGTCTGCGTCACATGCGCATGATCGTCGCGCTCGACGACCATGGCCGGGTCAGCGCGGCAGCCCAGGTTCTGAACATTTCGCAGCCGGCGGCCTCGCGCATGATCGCGGAGATGGAGGCGGTGCTGGAGGTCAAGCTGTGCGAGAGGCTGCCGCGCGGTATCACCTTGACGCCATACGGCAAGGCTTTGGCCAGGCGGGCGCGCTCGATCCTGCTGGAGATGCGCGAGGTCGACCGCGAGATTTCCGAGCTCAAGGCGGGCAAGGGTGGTTCGGTTTTCCTGGGTGCTGTGACCGCGCCGGCTATCGAGCTGGCGGTGCCGGCAATTCGTGAGATCCGCCGCATCTATCCGCGCATCGAGATCACCATGCAGGTCGAGACCTCCAATGTGCTGGCACGCGAGCTGATCGCCACGCGTCATGATTTCATCATCGCGCGCATACCGGACGATCTCAATCCGCGGCTGTTCGAGTCGCGCGTCATCGGCGTCGAGAAGGCCTGCCTGATCGTGCGCCGGGGCCATCCGCTCACCAAGGGCGAGGCGGTGCGGCTGGAAGAGACCGCCGCCTATGACTGGGTCTTCCAGTCTGGCGGCTCGCCCTTGCGCCAGGCCATGGAGAGCAACTTCCTCAACCGCAACATCGCTTTGCCGGATCGTATCCTGAACACCAGTTCGCTGCTCCTGACCCTGGTCATGGTCGCGCAATCCGATGCCATCGCACCGGTCTCTGTCCAGGTGGCGAAATTCATCCAGAACCCTGACGGGCTGGCCGGCGCCATCGACGTCGTCCAGACCGAATTCGACATCGAGGTCAGGCCCTACAGCCTGATCACGGTGAAGAATCGCGCGCTGTCGCCGGCCGCCAAGATGCTGCACGACTTCATTCTGAGAGAAGTGGGATGATGGCTCGCTCGGGTAAGGTTGCCCGGCGAAAGCACCGCCAGGCCGAGGCTAGAGCAGTTCACCGTTTCACGGAAACGGCGACCCGCTCTAACTCCTCGTTTTGACGCAATTCCGGACGGAAAACCGTTCCTGGAATTGCTCTAGCGAAAGCGAACTGGGAACATTGTTTCCCGCCAATGCGTTCATGATCTTGCAAGGGACGATTTCTTCTGAAGGCTGAACATGCGCAGCTTCGAAATCATCGATCTGCTTTACGTGATCGAGGCCTGCAAGCACGATCGATCGGTCGGGAATTTCGTTTCCATGGCTGAAGGCGTGGAAGAATTGCGGGTGTTGACCGGCGATTTCGTTTCATCGGATGACGTGGCAGCAAACGCCCTCGCAACGGTGGCGCTTGCGCGAGGCTGCTCGGTTGTGTTCGACGAACAGGCAGGCGCTGAAATGGTTCTGACGCCTTAGACTGGAGCGGGTAGAGGGAATCGAACCCTCGCGTTCAGCTTGGGAAGCTGACAAGCTACCATTACATCATACCCGCGTGCGCCCTCGTTACCATGACGGCCCGGCTTCGGGCAATCGCAAAGCGGTCTGTTCTCACGACGGTCGTGCTGCGGATCACGGCGCGCCCGCGGCCGTGAATTGCCGTTTTGCCTCCGCGACCTTATTGCTGGTGGCGAAGCTTGGCCAGTATTTCGAGATGGCCAGCGTCGCGCCGGCGGAAGAGAAGTGGCCATAGTCGAAGTAGAGAAATTCGTTGGTCGTGGCATCGGCGTATGAACAACCTGCCGAGTCGCACAGATACGTCAGCGGATCTATGAAATCGGCCCCTTTGGTGAACGGCAGAACCCGTGCGTTGATGTCCGGATCCATAGCCATCGGCCAGGATGTGGTTCCGGCATGCTCCCGTTTCACCAAGAAAGCGATCTTCTGGACGTCGGCGATGAATTCCGGAGACTGGCCGACGGTATAGACCTTGACCCCCATCTCGCGAAGCCGATCGATCGTCTTCTGCAGGCCGTCGAAGCCCCTGGCCTGGTAGTCGGTCCATCGGCCGCTCAAGATCACCGCCTGGATGTTGGCGTCGCGAATGATCGACAAGGCCCGTTCGTTGAAGCGGGTGCAGGCGGGCCGAGCATAGGAAAAATAGGTCAGGTCGGGCGGACAGCCGGCATAGGTGTATTGGATGACATTGGCCTGGATTTTCTGGGCGTTGGGCTCAAGTCCCGGAACATAATGGGCAGCGAAAGAATCGCCCCACAGCAGCACATTGGTGGCAAAGCCCGTTGTACGGGTGCAGTCGGCAAGGTTCCAGTCTTCGATGCGGGTCCCGTTTTCGTTGAAACAGATGCCGTTGCGCCAGTCGCCGACCCGGATACGTTCGGTCGAGAAATCCGGAAACCGTTGCGGGAAACCGTTGCCCAGTGCGCCGGCCAAACCACCGGCGCACAGCAGCGCGATTGCCGTCGCCGAAAAGGCGAAGATAGGCAGCGGGGCGGTATAGGCTCGTTTGTGGCGGAAGGGTTGCTCGACATATTTCCAGGAGAATGCCGCCAAGGCGAAACTGGCCACCGTCATCGCGATAATCGTTGGCACACCGACAGTCTTCAGGGAGAGATAATGGACGAACGAGTTGATCGGCCAGTGGACGAGGTAAAGCGAATAGGAAATGAGGCCGACCCAGACCAGCGGCGCCAACCGAAGCACGCGAGTGGCGACAGATGCCGGCCTGTCGGCGCTATCCTGGCCAGCATAGATCAGCAAAGCTGTTCCGATGCACGGGAATAGGGCGTTGTAGCCGGGGAACGGATCGCTGTCCGAAATCATCACAAAGCCAAATGCAACCAGGGCAAAGCCGGCGAGGCCGATCAGGTCCGCCGCCAGCCGACTGGCTAGGACCGGAGGCTTCCGCAACATCAGCATGGCGCCCAGCGCCAGCTCCCATATGCGCGTCGGCAAGAGATAGAACCCTGCCGTCGGTGCCAGCGAGGTTGCTATGACTGCCAGGGCAAAGCTGCCGATGGCCATCGGCAGAAGTACCGTCAGCCAGCGCTTCGAGACGTATCGGTGGATCAGATAAAGGAGGATCGGCGCGAAGATATAATACTGCTCCTCCACCGAAAGCGACCATGTGTGCAGGAGCGGCCGCAGTTCGGCGTCGATGGAGAAATAGTTCGTCGTTTTCCAGAAATAGATGTTCGACCAGACGGTCGAGGCGGCGATCACGCTAAGGCTGAATTCGTGGAGATCCGAAGGCAGAAGGATGAACCAGGCGGCAATGCTCGCGAGCAGGATGACGAAGGTCAGCGCCGGCAGGATGCGCCGTGCGCGGCGCCAGTAGAAGCGGCCGATCGAGAACTGGCCCCGCTCAAGATCATCGAGCAGGCTGCCGCTGATCAGATAGCCCGATATGACGAAGAAGATGTCGACGCCGGTGAAGCCGCCAGGAATGGCGGACACGCCGAAATGGAAGAGCACGACAGGCAGCACCGCAACGGCCCGCAGGCCGTCGATGTCGCGCCGGTAGTTCATCCGGCCGGCCCGCGCGCGACCACCAGGATCCGTGCGGCCGCACCCGACACGCTCATGGGGCGATGCCTCAGGTCGTGCTGAAAATCCCGGCTCGTCGATCTCACAGGCTTACCCTCAGGCAGCAATTTTGCTGCGCTGCAACATGGGTGTCAAGGCATATATTGGCTGTCGCGAAATTCGCCAGCAACGCACCAGGATCAGACGCCAGGCAGATAGATCACTGCATGGTCGTCCGCATAGGCCCGCTTCCAGCCCAACTGGTCGAAAAAGGGGATGCGGGCGTCGTCAGCCGACAGCAGCGCCCAGCCTATTGCGTATTTCTTCAACCGGGCTTCGAGGAGTGGCTTGCCGTTGCTGTGACCCGTCTCGTCATCGGCTTTTGTGAAACCTCCCAGGAACAGCTGGTCCGTCCGTCCGTCGATATAGGTCTTGAACCCGTGGAAAATCAGCGTGCCGCCGAAATTGTAGGAATTCAGCACGTTGCCGGATAGATGATGGCTTTGCGCGAATGCCAGCGCCCCGCTGGCCGATGTCTTCGGACTTGGCGCTACCTGATAGACGCTGCCGAGCACAGTGACCCCGCCAATCAGCAGAACGGCTGCCGTGCCGCAGATGGCGTAGAACCGCCTGGCGAAGAATCTCTCCAGTCCGTCGCGCTTTTCGGCCAGCCATGCGGTGGCCGAAAGCGAGGGATATTGCTGGGCGACCTCGGCCGCCATCACCAGCGGAATCAGCAGGAAGAACAGATACATGAAGCGCACATGGGCGAGATAGACATGCAAGGTGAAGACGACGAACAAGGCCTTGGCCCAGCCAATTCGCAATCGGGACACCAGTAGCCCGAAAAGCGCCAGCAGCATCGCCGCTTCCTGGACGGGACTGTCCGGCTGATTGAACGGTTTCCATTCCATGATCAGCGACACCGCCTCATTGCCGTAGGCCACGGCGAGCGTCGCCAGGATGGCCTGGACGCCGTAGGGGTGGATCAGGCTGACCAGCGGGCAAAGCAGACCGAACGCGATCCACTTCGCCAGCAGGGACGGTTTCGACAGGCCCGTGCGCGCCAGCAGATCGAGACCGGCAAAAGCCGCGATGACGAAGCTCAAGGTGAAGGTGGCGTGCAGGTTCGCCCATAACACGACCAGCACAAGCAGCCACCAGGGCGGCGCCCGTTCTTCCCTCGCCGCACCGAAGAGCACCGCCGTGCAGATGACGATGATCGGGAAGGTGAAGACATGCGGACGCGCCGTGAAGATCGGGTTGATCAGGAACACCGCCGCGAAGGCCAGTGTAATCGCCAGGATCGGTTTCAGCCATGCGCTGAGAAACCACCCCATGAGGAAAACCGTCAGGGAGATCGAGGCGATGATCGCGGTGACGACCCCGTTCCAGCCGCCCGCCCGGTAGGCAAGAGCCAGCAGGACCTGTCCCAGCCATTCCTTGGCAATCCAGGGCTGGCCGGCAAACGTGTAGGAATAGGGATCGACGGTCGGAAATGTCCGGTTAGTCAGGAAATCCAGACCGACCTTCACTTGCCACCAGCTGTCGGGATCCTGCAGGGTGGCGCCTGCCTGGGCACCCAACGCACCGGCCATCGCCAAGGCCGCGAACAGGCAGAAGATCAGCCTGTTCCGCTCGTTGTATGTCGCGGCCTCCGCACTGGCCTGAGCGTCGTTCATGCTGCGCCGCCTCTGATCGGTTCCGGTGACAGTTGGGTTCAAGGTGTTGGATTGGCGGGGTGCTGCCGAGGCTTGTCGGCCACCCGAACTGTGCGGTCGGTGCTGTCGTCCCCGCGCCCCACAAACACGAAGCGAGCCGAGCCAAGATAGAAAACAACCGAATAGACGCAGATTCCCGCGAGGTGGACCAGCGGGTTTTCGACGATGCCTGCTGAACGGGCGGCGATCACGACGGCCAGATTGACGCTGTAGGCGACCAGAAAGACACCCCCGTAGCGCAGCGCGGTTCCGGGCTGGAAACCATCGGCTCTGCTGAAGGTCCATTGGCGGTTGAGGAAGAAGCCGAGGACAAGGCCGGCGGCATAACCCGTGGCGTTGGCAAGGATGTCGCCCAGACCCAGCGCAAGCCCGGCCAGGATGACAGCGTATCCCAGCGCCGTGTTCAACAGACCGACGGCGCCAAATCGCAGCATCCTCGGGAAGTCAAACGGCAGGCTTGACCACATGCGCAAAATATTGGGCTCCGACAGGTACCTTGGTGAGGAAGCGCTCGAACGGCCTCAGTCTCGCAAGCATCCGAGGAAAGAAAATCCGGTAGACGATCCTCGTATTGGCAAGGCCCGCCTCGGCCATGCGCCTGCGCATCTCGCGCGAATTTATCAAAACCGCGTTTTCATCGAAGGCACAGTTTCTCACCGCGTGCGTGGTCAGCGGGTTCCAGGGATTGTGTTCGAAGACGAAGAAGCTGCCGCCATCGGCCAGCACCCTGCCGATCTCGGCGAACAGTCCGATCTGCAGGTCCTCGGGAATATGGTGGAATACACAGGCCGCGAAGGCCAGGTCGAAGCTGCCGTCGGCAAAAGGAATTGTCTTGCCGTCGAAATGCGTGAAGGCGGCCTGGCCGGGAAAGCGCTTGCTGGCGATGTCGAGCGATTCCCGCGAAGGATCGAGCAAGGTGATCTCCGCGTCGGGAAACGCGTTGCGCATATGGCCGAGCGAATTGCCGACGCCGGCGCCGAAATCCAGTACTCGTCGGGGTTTGACACCGGCCCGCCGCAGCGTCGCGGCGACGTCGTCGATCTTGTACCTGGCGAAGAAATCCGGGTTTTCGCCGCTCAGCCTTATGCTTGCGGCATGCTGCTCCTGATATTCCCGCGCAAACTGGTCGAACTCCGCCTCAAGCACGTGCGGCCCTCTTTGCCATCTCCTGCAGGCGATGGACCGGCAATTCGCCGTCCTCCACCGCCTGGCTGCGCGAAACGATCTCGTTGACGAAGTAGAGCGGCCGCCGCTTCGTCTCCATGTACATGCGCCCGAGATACTCGCCGAAGATTCCGAGCACCATAAGCTGGACGCTGCCGAGGATCAGCACGATCGCGGCAAGGCTGGTCCAGCCGGGCAACACGTTTCCGACCGACCATTCGAACAGCGTGTAGCCGAGCACGACCAGCCCCAGAAGCCCGAACATCATTCCGAGCAGCGAAGCGAAGCGCAAGGGCACGATGGAGAAGCTGGTCATCGCGTCGACCGCCAGAAGAAGCATTTTCTTCAGCGGATAATGGGTGGTGCCGGCAAAGCGGCGGTGCCGCTCATAGGGGAAAGCCACCTGTTTCAGCCCGATCCAGCTAACCATGCCGCGAATGAACCTGTAACGTTCTGGCATCGCGTTCAGATGGTCGAGCGCACGACGGTTCATCAGCCGGAAATCACCGGTATTCGGGGCTATGTCGACGTCGACCATCCGGCGCAGCAAGCGATAGAACATGGACGCGGAGGCGAGCTTGAACCAGCTTTCGCCATCGCGCGTCAGCCTCTGGCCGTAGACCACATCGAAGCCTTCGTTCATCTTCGTCATCATCGCGCCGAGCAGTTCAGGTGGATCCTGCAGGTCGGCATCGAGAATGAGAATGCGCTGGCCGCGACAGAATTCGAGCCCGGCGCTCAACGCGATCTGGTGGCCGTAATTGCGGGCGAGGTCGATGGCGACGACATGTTCGTCCTTTTCGGCCAGTTGTAGAATGGCCTCGCGCGTACCGTCGGTCGCGCCATCGATGACAAGGACGATCTCGTAGGAAGGGCCTTGTTCAAGGCATGCGGCCGTGACCCGCCGGTGCAGTTCGGCCACGCCATCCAGCTCGTTGTAGCATGGGATGACCACCGACAGCATGACGCCGCGTCGCGCGGTGTTTCTCTCCGTCTCCACCAAAGCCTTGCTCCCGCTATTCGATTGGGAATAGCGGCAATTGGTTAGAAAACAGATAAGCCAGTGGGATCGCTGCGGCAGTAGCCGGCAGTCTGCCATGCGCCTGGGCTCGGCTTGCGGCCACACTATGCTCGGTGTCTCGCTATCCCGCAAAACTGCCGGCTTGAAGCGGGCAAGCCAAGTGAGTATGTCTGGGCCGAAGCCCTCGAGTCTGGGTACCTCAATCTGGAGACGGGCCTTGTCCGCATTGACGCGCTTCCTTGGCGACTCGCCGCTCAAGGTGATCCTGAAACTGCTGGTGGTGTCTTTCCTCGTCGGCCTGGTCATGAATGCCTTCGGCTGGTCGCCGATGGATGTGCTCTACGGCATCCGGAAGTTCTTCATGGACCTGTGGAATCTCGGCTTCCACGCCATCGACCGCTTCCTCGGCTATATCTTGCTGGGCGCGGCTATCGTCGTGCCGGCGTTCATCTTGTTGAGGATCGCCAACTACCGGAAGTAGAGCATGATCCCGAAAAGTGGGAACCGGTTTTCCGACAAGACCGTGCTTGAAAAGGACTATCAGGCGTAGCCCGCGGCGACCTCGAACAGGATGGCGTGGCGCGCCGCGAGTGCGGGCACATCCGTTGAATAGCCACCCCCGATGACGCCACACACCGGAACGCCCCGCGTGCGAAAGTGGCTGATGACCATGTCGTCGCGGGCGCGCAGGCCGTCATCCGACAGCGACAGCCTGCCAAGCCGGTCCTCAGCATGGACGTCGACGCCGGCATTGTAGAACACGATGTCCCAATGGGCTTGGGCGGAGAGCTCCGGCAGGATGGCGGCGAGCCTCTTCATGTAAGCGACGTCACCCGTGCCGTCGGGCAGCGCGACATCGAGGTCGGAGGCGATCTTGCGCACGGGATAGTTGCGGTCGCCATGCATGGAAAAGGTGAACACGCGCGGATCATCGGCGAGAATATCCGCCGTGCCGTCGCCCTGGTGCACGTCGAGGTCGACGACCAGGATGTTTTGTGCCGCGGCTTCGGCGAGCAGGACCAATGCGGCGACGGCGACATCGTTGAAGGTGCAGAAGCCCGCGCCCTGCGCGCGCCGCGCATGATGGCTGCCGCCTGCGGTGTTGCAGGCGATACCGTGGCGCAAGGCCAGCCGCGCCGCCAGCACGGTGCCGCCGGTGGCAAGCTGCGCGCGCAGCGAGACGCGGGGTCCGATCGGAAAACCGATCTCGCGCTCGATCTTCTCGGCCACGCAGCAGTTGACGACCTGGTCGACATAGTCCGCCGCATGGGCAAGCTCCAGCCATGACGCTGGTGCCGGTTCGGCGGTGCTGAGCGCGTCGGGGCCGGCGAGGCCGCGCGTACGCAGCGCCTCCATCAGCAACGGATATTTGCTCATCGGAAAGCGATGGTTGACGGCGAAGCCGGCGTCGTAGTCGGGATGATGGACGATCTGCAGAGGCATGAAATCGTATCCGGCTGGCTCACGCCAGACCGGGATTTCGGTTGGCCGTCAAGGGATAGGTGATTGCGCGGTGGCCGGAAAATGGGGCACATCGACGGTTCTATCAAGCCGCAATCAGCAAGGCAGCAATCCTTGGACAAAGGTGCAACACCAGCCGACGCCGGATCCCCTATCCACGCGGGATCCCCGATCCACCCCGGATCATTTGTCGTCACCAACCGCTCCGTGCTCGCCATCGCCGTGCCGATGACGCTTGCCTATCTGACGACGCCGATGCTCGGCCTGGTCGACACGGCTGTCGTCGGCCAGTTCGGCGATGCCGCCCTGCTTGGCGGCCTGGCGGCCGGCGCATTGATCTTCGACGTCGTCTTCACCTCTTTCAATTTCCTGCGCTCGGGCACCACCGGCCTTGTCGCACAGGCGTTTGGGCGTGGCGATGCCCTGGAGGAACAGGCGGTGTTCTGGCGCGCCGTGCTGATCGCGGTTATCGCCGGCATAGTGCTCGCTGCCCTTGCGCCGCTGGTCGCCATCGTCGGGCAAAAGTTCATGGGCGCCGAACCGCGCGTCAGCGAGGCGATGGGCGTCTACATCAGGATCAGGCTGCTCGCGGCACCGTTCTCGCTGATCAACTACGCCATCCTCGGCTATGTGCTGGGGCGCGGCGAGGGCGGGCTCGGGCTGATGCTGCAATTGGTACTGAACGGCATCAACATCGCGCTCTGCTTCCTGCTTGGGTTGGAACTTGGCTGGGGTGTCGCCGGCGTTGCCTGGGCGACCGTCACCGGTGAGTTCCTGGCCATGCTGCTCGGCTTGGCGATCGTCATCCGCCGGTTCCGGGCCGCCCCATCCTTGCCGCGTCACCGCCTGCTCGACATGGCCGCCTTCCTGCGCATGATGTCGCTCAACCGCGACATCATGATCCGCTCGTTCTCGCTGCTCGCCGCCTTCGCATTGTTCACCCGCCAGGGCGCGCAGTTCGGCACGGTGACGCTGGCCGCCAACGCCGTGCTGATGAACTTCTTCCTCGTCGCCGGCTATTTCCTCGATGGCTTTGCCACCGCCGCCGAACAGCTGGCGGGCCGTGCCGTCGGCGCACGTGCCGCCGCACCGTTCCGCCAGGCCGTGCGGCTGACGCTGTTCTGGGGTTTCGGACTGGCGGGAGCCGCGACGCTGGTAATGCTGTCTGGGGGCGCCAATCTGGTCGCTCTCGTGACGACATCGGAGGACGTCCGTTCGGTGGCCGACATCTACCTGCCGTGGGCGGCATTCACGGCGCTGAGCGGTGTGCTGGCGTTCCAGATGGATGGCGTCTTCATCGGCGCGACCTGGTCCCGCGACATGCGCAACATGATGCTGCTGTCGTTCCTGGTTTTCGCGGCCGCGCTGCTGACCCTCGCGCCCGCCTTCGGCAACAATGGACTGTGGGCGGCGCTGCACGTCTTCCTGCTGGTGCGAGGCTTCAGCCTGCTGACGATCCTGCGGCTCAGGGTACGGACGGCGTTTTAGACGATGTCCCCCGGAAGGCCCTGCGCCGTCCAGGCACCGAACGACACCTGTTCGCGATAGGAATTTTTTCTTGACTCGGTGACCTCAGCTATGGTACATATTTGTTTATGGTGCTGATTTGCGCCAGTGACCCGCCGCACAGGCGGGTTTTTCGTTTGATGCTCCGTCAGCCAACGCGCCGAANTTGTTTATGGTGCTGATTTGCGCCAGTGACCCGCCGCACAGGCGGGTTTTTCGTTTGATGCTCCGTCAGCCAACGCCCCGGCGAGACTCCGAAGGAACCCGGTGCCAATGCTGTGCGGTCGGATGCACTTGCACTTCCAGTCGATTTCCAACAGACTTGATGCACCAATTGTTCCAGGGCGAGCTTATGCGAAGCTACCTGCCATATGTCTTGGGCGCGGCGCTGGGATTGCTCGCTGCGTTCATTCTCTCCGCGGTTTCTGGCATCGGCGGAACCGCGCAGTTGCTTCTCTTCGGCGTGTTGCCTGCCATCGGCGGCACCATCTGCGAGCGGGCCGTCAGTCGCAATCTACGCTCCTGAGAGCGGTTCAGAGTTGCCTGGACGCCCACAAGTCGAGGCGGCTGTCGCGCAACTCGCAAATCGACTTCAACCGTTCCTTTTCGACGAAACGGATCATTCCGGAAAGAACGCGGGCTGGTAGCGAGGGCCCGGCATAGATCATGCCGGTGTAGAGCTGCACCAGATCAGCGCCCGCACGGATCTTGTCCAGCGCCGTATCGGCGGAATCGACGCCGCCGACGCCGATGATGGCAAGCTCCGGCCCGAGTAATTTGCGCATCTTCGCCAGCACGATGGTCGAACGCTCGAAGAGCGGCTTGCCGGAGAGTCCCCCGGTCTCGCGCGCGGTGTCGCCGCTACGCAGCGGCGGTCGGGAGATGGTGGTGTTGGAGACGATGACGCCGTCGATCCGCTTCTCGGTGACCTCGGCGGCGATGTCCTCCAGTTCGGCCTCGACCAGATCCGGCGCGATCTTCAGGAACACCGGCGGCTGCGCCGTTCCCGTGGCGCGCGCGGCCATGACCCGCGACAAGAGCTCGCCGAGCTGCTCGCGCGCTTGCATGTTGCGCAGGCCCGGCGTGTTGGGCGAGGAGATGTTGACGGTGAGATAGCTGGCGTATTGCGCAAACTGGGCGACACCGCGCTCATAGTCACTGACGCGGTCGCTGCTGTCCTTGTTGGCGCCGATGTTGACGCCGACGATGCCGGAGCGGCCCTTACGCGCGGCAAGGCGCTTTTCGGCCGCTGCATGGCCTTCATTGTTGAAGCCCAGCCGGTTGATCACCGCATCGTCGGCCGTCAGCCGGAAGATACGCGGCTTCGGGTTGCCGACCTGCGGCAGCGGCGTGATCGTGCCGACCTCGGCGAAACCGAAGCCGAGGCCAAGCAGCGCGTCGGGCACCTCGGCGTTCTTGTCATAGCCGGCCGCCATGCCGAGCGGATTGGGGAAATCGAGGCCGCAGACGCTGACCTTCAGCCTGTCGTCGCGGACCGCCGGCGCACCAACCGGAACGCCGCATCGCAAGGCGGCGATTGACAGGCCATGCGCCGTTTCCGGATCGAAGGCGAACAGCAGCTTCTGGCCGAGCCGGTCGAGCACGCTCATTGCCCCTCCAGTGCCGGGAACTGGTGCACACCATCGGCGCCAAGCGGCAGTGGTCGGACCCACAGCACTGCTTTCAGGTCCAGAACGTCGTAGAGATGCGGAAACAGTTCGCCGCCGCGCGAGACCTCGTATCTCAGCGCAGTGCCCAGGCCGGCGCCGTCGACGGCGACCAGCAAAAGGTCTGTCTGGCCGGCAAAGTGCTTTGTCGCCGTTTCCCTGACCTGTGCTGCCGTGGAGAAGTGGATGAAGCCGTCGGCGACATCGATCGGCGCGCCGGTGAAGCGGCCATGCGTTTCGGCCTCGCGCCATGGCGCTTGCGGGGTTATCTTGTAGATAATCTGAGACATGGTTGCGCTATAGAGCAGTTCCAGGAAAAGTGTGAAACGGTTTTCCCGGGGAAAGCGCATAGCGCTTTCCCTTGGGAATTGCGTCAAGAAGATTCCGAACCAGCCATTCGGGAAAGGCCATGCCAAGGGTCTTCCCCATTTCCGGCGCAAACATGCGATATCTGAGGCCTTGGCCATGGAGGACAACATGCGTCTGCAGCACATCTTGATCCCCGCCGCGCTCGTTTCGCTGATCGCGGCTTCAGCTTACTCGGAAGAAACCGACCGCTACCGGCTGGAAAAGTCCGATAACGGCTTTGTCCGTATCGATACGCAGACCGGCGCCATGTCGATTTGCGAGGAGCGTTCGGGCCAGCTCGTCTGCAAGATGGCGGCCGACGAACGCGCTGCTTTCCAGGACGAGGTCGACCGCCTGCAAACCTCGATGAAGGCGATGGACGAGCGCGTCACCAAGCTCGAGAATTCGCTCTCCGCCCGCCTCGAATCGAAACTGCCGAGCGAGGAGGATTTCAACAAGACGATGGGCTACATGGAGCGCTTCCTTCGCGGCTTCATGGGCATCGTCAGGGATATGGACAAGGACAACGGCGCCCAGCCCAATTCGCAGAAGACCTGAGCGCTTCAACCAAGGGAAAACGCGGGGCGCTGGCTTTGCCGCTTGAAAACAGCGCGCCGCCCCGCATAATCGCCCACTGATCCCGAAAAAGCTAAACCCATAGGGGATTCGGGGAGGGACATTTGCCGGCAGGCTATTCTTTCGTCATCGCCGACGATCACCCGCTGTTTCGCGGTGCGCTGCGCGAAGCGCTCGCCGGCATCGGCAACGTCGCCGCCATCCACGAAGCCGGCGATTTCGAGAGCGCCAAGGCGCTGGTCGTGGCCAACGAGGACGTCGATCTGGTGCTGCTCGACCTGTCGATGCCGGGCGCCAGCGGGCTCTCCGGCCTGGTCTCGCTGCGCGGCATCCATCCGGCGGTGCCGCTGGTCGTGGTGTCGGCCCACGACGATCCGGCGACCATCAGGCGGGCGCTCGACCTCGGCGCTTCCGGCTTTATCTCCAAATCGGCCAGCATGGAAGAGATCCGCAGCGCCGTGCAATCGGTGCTTGCCGGCGACATCGCAGCACCAGCCGGCGTCGATCTCGGCATCGAGCGCGATCCCGAAATATCGGACCTTATCAAGCGGCTGCAGGCTTTGACGCCGCAGCAGACACGGGTGCTGGGCATGCTGGCCGAGGGCCTGCTCAACAAGCAGATCGCCTATGAACTCGGCGTATCGGAGGCCACCATCAAGGCGCATGTCTCCGCCATCCTGCAGAAGCTCGGCGTCGACAGCCGCACGCAGGCGGTGATCCTTCTGTCCAAGATCGGCAGCGACCCGCTGCAGCCGGCGGGTTGATCGCCAGGGCGCCTGTTCAATCAGAATAGTGTTCAATCAGAGCACTGAACCTCCGTCCGCCGCATCGGCCGGGCGTTGAAGCTTGCGAAACTGATGGCGGCCATGATCCAGACGCCGATCCCGCCATAGAGCATGACCCAGCCAAAGCCGTTGCGCAGCGCATCCTGGGCGACGGTCCCGGCGAGCCCGGAGATGGGATTTCCAGCAGCGATAGCTTCGGCGAGAAGACGCAATTGGGCAGCGTCGAGGTCGGGCAGCGCATGCCTCAGATGCGCCAGCACACCGCTGGCCAGGATGAAGCCCATCACCGCGATGTTTACCGCCAGCGAAACCATGCGGGCGCTCATGTCGATGCCGGAGGCCATGCCGGCGCGGTCGCTCGAAACGGAACCCGTCGTCGTGTTGGTGACAGGTGTGTTGGTTATTCCCAGACCCATCCCCGCGATCAGGCAGCCGGGCAGCATCGTCAGCCAATCCGGCTGCGCGGCGGCGCTGCCGAACTTCATCAGGATGAACCCGACGCCGATGATGACGAGGCCCGCCGGAATGATGATGCCGGGCCGATAACGCAGCGAAAAGCGCTCTGCCAAGGGCGGCAGCACAAGCGTCGGCAGCGTGTAGGCAAGCAGGGCAAGGCCGGTGGAGACGGTGTCATAGCCGAGCCCGGCGTGGAACCAGATCGGCAGGTAGATCATGAAAGGCCAATAGCTGAGGTTCATCGCCGCCGAGCCGACGATGGCGCCGGAAAAGGGTCGGATCCGGAAGACCGAGAAGTCGAACATCGGCCGCTGGCTGACCTTCTCGGCAATGAGGAAGGCGATGAAGCTCACTATCGAGATGCCGAGGATCGCCAGCGCGGTTGGGCTGGAGAAACCCAGATCCGGCCCCTGGATGATGTAGAAGACGAGACAGAAGACCGACGGTGACAGCGTCAGGATGCCCGCTATGTCGAGCTTGCCCGCCTGCGGGTCCTTCGATTCGTGGACGCCCATCAGAGCGAGGGCGAATGCCAGCGCAGCAACCGGCACGTGGACAAGAAATACCCATTGCCAGCTCGAGACCGCGACGATGCCGCCGCCGATGATGGGGCCGAAGCCGAGGCCGATGCCGAAGATGACGCCCCACCAGCCCCATGCGACGGCGCGTTCGCGCCCTTCCCGGAATTCATGAGACAGCACGGCAAGCTGGCAGATCAGCATCGCACCGCCGCTCAGGCCCTGCAGAAACCGGGCGACAATGAGCGTGGAGACGCTTTCGGCGACGCCGCAAATCAGTGATGTCAGGCCGAAGGCGGCGATGGCGACCAGAAAGACACGCTTGCGCCCGTAACGATCGGCGATCGTGCCGACCGCCATCAGCACCGTCGTGACCGCGATCGTATAGGCGTTCATCACCCATTGCAGTTGCTTGAAGTCGGCATGCAGCACCTGCTCCAGTGTCGGCAGGATCGTGGGAACGCTTGAAATCTCCAGACCGAACATCAGGCACGCCAGGCAGGCGGCAAACAGAACGATGATGCCGCGGCGGGTCAGGGCAGTGGGCATGGTTCAACCTTTCGAACGTATTTGTCGGCAATCGGCGAATCCATTGCAGCTCGCCCGGCGCGCGTATGGCCCATGGTAGGCGAGGCTTGATCATTTTAGAATTGCATGGTTGGCTATTTCAGAGACAACAAGTGCGGATAGCTGACATGACGCTGGACGTAGACGCTGTGAAAACATTCGTCGCCATCGCCGATCTTCAGAGCTTTACGCGGGCGGCCGAGGCTCTTGGCAGCACGCAAGGAGCAATCAGCGTGAAGCTGAAGCGGCTGGAAGAGCGCGTCGGCCAGAAATTGATCGAGCGCACGCCTCGGCTGGTGCGCTTGTCGGCGCAGGGCGCGGTGTTTCTCCAGCCCGCACGCGACTTCCTCGCGGCACACGATCGCGCCATTGCCAGCCTGTCTTCGGTGCGCCGCCGCTTCACACTGGGCATCGCCACCCATGTCGGAGGCGCGGAAGTCCCGACATTGCTGGCGCGGCTCAACGCGCATGACCCGGCGCTCACCATCGAAGTGCGGCTCGATGATTCACACGACCTGCTGGACGCTTTCGATCGCGGTGAGATCGACGCGGCGATCATCCGCCGGGAGGACGACCGGCGCGATGGTGAAGTGCTGGCGCCCGAACATTTCGGCTGGTACGCCGCGCCCGACTTCATCCACCGGGCCGACGAGCCGCTGCGCCTGGCGGCATCCTCGCCATCCTGCGGTATCCGCAACATCACGACCCGCGCGCTCGACGCTGTCGGAATACCGTGGACGGAGGTGTTCCTCGGCTGCGGCTCCTTCGCCGTCGCGGAGGCCGTCTCGGCCGGCCTCGCAGCCTCGGTATTTTCCTGCCGGCTTGCCCCATCCGGCACCATCGAGGTCAGCCGGAAATTCGGGCTTCCGGCGCTGCCGCCTTCCGAGATCGTGCTGCTTTCGACGCTGACGGACGCCAAGTCCCGCGAGGCGCTGAGGACGCTTGCAATGGCCTTTCGCGAGCATCGTCCGCCTGTGGCGGGCAATGCCGGACGGCCCCGGTTCCGCAGTTCCCAGATGGTCGACGGCCTGGCCTAGAGCAATTCTAGGAAAAGTGTGAAGCGGTTTTCCGTCTAGAATTGCGTTAAAACAAAGAGTTAGAGCAGAACGCCGTTTCCGTGAAACGGTGAAATGCTCTAGGACGCCACCCTCGGACACCAGGGCTGAGACCGGGCGCCTTTGATGCTATTCGGCCGCCGGTGCCAGCGGCCTGACCCTGGCCATCATCGAGCGCAGTACCGCTGGTTTGAGCGGTTTGTTGATCACCGCAATCTCGAGCCCGCCGGCGGCCGTGCGCACCTCGTTGGAGCGGTCGGCTGTGACCAGCACGGCCGGCAGGTTGTCGCCATGGATCGCGCGCAGCCTGACGACGAGTTCGAGACCGGTTTCGCCGTCGAGATGGTAGTCGGCAAGAACGATGTCCGGGCGGTGTATCTTCGCGGTCTCCAGATCCTTTGAACCGGCCACGGTGTCGACGTTGCAACCCCAGCCTTCGAGCAGGAGCCGCATGCCTTCGAGGATGCGGGCGTCGTTGTCGATGCACAGCACGTGCAGCCCGGCCAGCGAAGCCGTCGCGCGGGCAGGAGCCCTGGTTTCGATCTCGCGCCGCGGCTCCTGCACGGCCGCCACGGGCAGGATGACGGAGAAGCGCGTGCCCTTGCCAGGGGTGGAAAAGATCCGGATCTCCAGGCGCAGCACCCGGGCGATGCGGTCGACGATGGAGAGGCCGAGACCGAGGCCTTCGGCCTCGCGCGCGCCCTCGTCGAGCCGGGTGAATTCGCGAAAGACGGTGTTCAGCTTGTCGCCGGCGATGCCGATGCCGGTGTCGATCACTTGGATCTCGGCCAGTTCGCCGCGCCGCCTGACGCCAACCAGCACGCGGCCGTGGCGCGTGTATTTGATGGCGTTGGAAACGAGGTTCTGGATCAGGCGGCGCAGCAGATTGCGATCCGTCGTCACTGTCAGCGATGACGGCATGATGGTCAGCGCGAGCTTCTTTTCGGCGGCGAGCGGCCGGAAGTCGTTGCCGATCTGGCGCAGCAATCCGTCGAGGTTGAAGGCGGTATCGTCCGGCTTCATTGCGCCGGCATCGAGGCGGGAGATGTCGAGCACGGCGCCGAGAATCGTCTCGACCGATTCCAGCGAGGATTCGATGTTGACGGCCGCCTTGCCGGCAGGCCCCTTGCCGGCCTTCTCGATCAGCGAGGAGCAATAGAGCCGGGCGGCGTTCAGCGGCTGCAGGATGTCGTGGCCGGCGGCGGCGAGGAAGCGCGTCTTGCCGAGATTGGCCTCCTCGGCCAGCATCTGCGCCTGCGCCAGCTCCTCATTGACCCGGGTCAGTTCGATGGTGCGGGTCTTGACGCGCTGTTCCAGCGATTCATTGGCACGCTTCAGCGCCAGATCCTGTTCCACGCGCCCGGAAATGTCGGCATAGGTGGCGACGATGCCGCCGTCCGGCATCGGGTTGGAGCGCAGTTCCAGGATGCGGCCCGAGGTTTTCAGCTCCATCTGCCATGGGCTGACGAAACTGGTCAGCCGGTTGAGCATGGCCACACGCTGATCGGCGGGGATGTCGCCGCGTTCGGCGAGATGGCGCAGGATGCGGTCGAGCGAGACGCCGACCTGGCCCATCTCGTCGGGCAGGTCGAACAACGCCCGATATTGGCGGTTCCAGCAGATCAGGCGGAAATCGCGATCGAAGACGGTGATGCCCTGTTCCATCTGGTCGAGCGCGATCTGCAACAGGTCGCGGTTGTGCTGCAGCGCCTCGGTGGCGTCGTCGAGCAAGCGGAAAGCATCCCTGGATTCGCGGTCGTGGCGGCGAAACAGCAGCGACAGGATCAGGCGTGCCGAGGAGGAGCCGACGGCGCTGGCCAGCAATTGCTCGGAAAAGCGGATGACGTCCATGCTCGCCTGCTCGTTGCCGTGCAGCGAGGCTCCGTTGGTCTTTTCGAACGACTGGAAAGAGCGCTCGGTGCGCTCGACGCCGAGATAGCGCCCGATCGTATCCTTGAGGTCGTTGACGGTGATGGCGGTGCGGAAGCGGCGCAGGCTGGGCATCGGGCCGGCATCGCGCGGCACGAAGATCGACGCCTGGATGCGCTCCAGCGGCACCGACGCGCGCGAGAGCGAGCCCAGCACGAAGAACACCGCGTTGATCGACAGGCTCCACAGCACGCCGTGGTTCAGCGGTTCGGCGACGGTGCCGAACAGGGCCTGTGGCCGCAGCGCCTCGAAGCCGAACAGCCCGTGCACGATGATGCCGGTATCGGGTGCCGCAAGCGACGGAAACAGCAGCGTGTAACCCCAGACGAGGATGCCGGCGACCATGCCAAGTGCCGCACCCCGACCATTGGCGCCGCGCCAGATCAGCCCGCCGATCAGCGCCGGCGCGAACTGGGCGATGGCCGCGAACGACATCAGGCCGATCGACGACAGCCGCGCGCTGTCGGTGCTCTCGCGATAATAAAGGAAGGCGATGAACAAGAGGATGAAGATCGCCCCGCGCCGCACATTGAGGATGAGCGTCGACCAGTCCTCGGTCTCGGAGGTCGAGGTCTTGAGCAGACGGCGCACGAACAATGGAATGACGAGGTCGTTGGAGATCATGATCGACAGCGCCACGCTTTCGACGATCACCATCGCCGTCGCCGCCGACAGGCCGCCGATGAAAGCCGCCATCGCCAGCACATCATGACCGCTGAACAGGGGCAGCGACAGCACGTAGAGATCGCTGCTGGTCCCGGTGCCGACCAGCGAAAGGCCGGCGAAGGCGATCGGCAGTACGAACAGGTTGATCGCCACGAGGTAGAGCGGAAACACCCATGTCGCGGTGCGCAGTTCGGCCTCGCCGCGGTTCTCGACGATGGTGACGTAGAACTGCCGCGGCAGCATGATGATGGCAAAACCGCTGAGGCACGTCAGCACCAGCCAGGTGGCGAGCGAGGTGTTGTAGCTCATCGCCTGTCGGACCTGCGCGTTCTCAGCGAGCTTGTCGAACATGTCGCCCGGGCCGCCGAAGATCAGGAAGGTGACCATCAGGCCGATCGCCAGGAAGGCGGCGAGCTTGACCACGGTTTCGACCGCCACCGCCAGCACCAGCCCATCCTGGTGTTCGGTGGCGTCGGCGTGACGGGTTCCAAACAGCACCGCGAACAGCGCCAGGAGCATGGCGACGACCAGAGAGATGTCGCTGACGAAGGGATCGAACGAAGGCGGCGATCCCGTATAGTGCTCGACCATCAGGCTGACCGAACCGGAGATCGCCTTCAACTGCAGTGCGATATAGGGCACCGCGCCGATGGTGGCGATCAGCGTGGCGATCGCCGCGACGGTGAAACTCTTGCCGTAGCGCGCGCCGAGGAAATCCGCGATCGAGGTGATCTTCTCGGTCTTGGCCAGCCGCACGATGCGGTTGAGCAGCGGGAAGCCGAACACGAAGACGAGCACCGGGCCCGTATAGATGCCGAGGAATTCGAGGCCGCGTTCGGAAGAAAGACCGACCGAGCCGAAGAAAGTCCAGGACGTACAGTAGATCGCGAGGCTAAGCGCGTAGATGAAAGGCCGCCCCCGGCTCGGCTCGGAGATGGCCGAGCGGCGGTCGCCGATGCTGGCGATGGCAAACAGCAGCGTCACATAGGCGATCGCGATGATGACGATGAACAAGCCCTGCACGCTTGGACTTTCCTCCTCTGCCGTCTTTCTATCCGGCTTGCCCGGACGCAATCACAGCTTGGCGTCCGAGTCCATTGCGGCTTTGGAAGCATGATCGCGACCGCGATATTCAGACAGTACAAGCAAGGTGCCGTCAGGTAAGAAGAAAGCGGTTGTTTTCTCCCTTTTATCGATGTTGCAACCGGAGGTTTTTGTTATGTTGCCTCAGGTCGATGCCGCAAGGACGGAAACGGCAGCTTGGCCAGTCACGACAAGGAGGGTCGAATGCTGAAAGAATTCCAGGAATTCATTTCCAAGGGCAATGTGATGGACCTTGCGGTCGGCGTCATCATCGGCGCGGCCTTCGGCAAGATCGTCGATTCCCTTGTCAACGACATCATCATGCCGATCGTCGGTGCGATTTTCGGCGGATTGGACTTCAACAACTATTTCTTCGGATTGTCCTCAGCCGTCAACGCGACCTCGCTGGCCGATGCCAAGAAGCAGGGCGCGGTCTTTGCCTATGGCAGCTTCATCACCGTGGCGCTGAACTTCCTCATTCTCGCGTTCATCATCTTCCTGATGGTCAAGGCGGTGAACAACATGCGCAGGCGGCTTGAGCGCGAGAAGCCCGCTGCTCCGGCCGCTCCGCCGCCCGCCGATGTCGCTCTGCTCACCGAAATTCGCGATCTGCTCGCCAGGCGCTGACCACGGGCAGCATTTGCTGGACCAAAACCCCGGTCGTTCGCGGCCGGGGTTTTCTGTTTTCGCATCTGGTAAGGACCGCAGACGAAAACCGCAGACCAAAACGGACCCGCCCATGACCCTGATCGACAGCTTGCGCACCGAGGCCCGTGCGGCACCCGAAAGCGGCATTGTCGCCGTCGTCAACTACGGCCGCCTGCGCGAAGGCATGATTCCGCTCTGGGCCGGCGAGGGCGACCTGCCGACGCCGGCCTTCATCACTGATGCCGCGTCGAAGGCGCTGGCCGGCGGGGAGACATTCTACACCTGGCAAAGGGGCATCCCCGATCTCAGGCAGGCGCTCTCCCGCTACTATGCCAAGCATTTCGGCAAGACCTTCCCGGAGGAAGAATTCATCGTCACCGGCTCCGGCATGCATGCCATCCAGCTGGCGCTCGACGCGCTCGCCGGCGCGGGCGACGAGGTGGTTTATCTGTCGCCGGCCTGGCCGAATTTCGATGCTGCAGCAGCGATAGCGGGAGCCGTTCCGGTCGCGGTCACGCTCGATAATTCCGGCAATGGCTGGTCCTGCGACGTCGAGAAGATCGCGGCTTCGATTACGCCGCGCACAAAGGCGCTGTTCATCAACACGCCGTCGAATCCGACCGGCTGGACCGCCGATCATGAGACCTTGCAGGCCATCCTCGATCTGGCGCGCGCGAAAAACCTCTGGATCATCGCGGACGAGATCTATTCGCTTTTCCACTATGGCCACGGCCGCGCGCCGTCCTTCCTCGACATCGCGTCGGCGGAAGACCGCATCCTCTATGTCAACTCCTTCTCCAAGAACTGGGCGATGACCGGCTGGCGCGTCGGCTGGATCAAGACGCATCCGAGCTTGCAGCAGGTGTTCGAGAACCTGATCCAGTATTCGAACTCCGGCGTCGCCCAGTTCATGCAGCGCGGCGCGGCCGCCGCGCTTGACGGGGGCGATGCCTTCGTTGCCGAACAGGTGGAGCGGGCGCGCAAGGCGCGTGACCTTGTCTGCGGCATCCTCGGTGCCACGGATCGTGCTCGGTTCACCGTGCCGCAGGGCGCGTTCTATCTGTTTTTCACTGTCGACGGCATCACCGATTCACGCACCGCTGCCTTCGACATTGTCGACAAGGCCAATGTCGGCCTGGCGCCAGGCACCGCTTTCGGCCCCGGCGGCGAGGCGTTTTTGCGGTTGTGTTTCCACCGCCGCCTCGACCAGATCGAGGAAGCGGCGCACCGGCTGGCAAATTGGATGAAGGCTATTTGAGCCGCCGACGAAGCGCGGATTGAAAATCGCTCCGGCGAGCCAGATAGCCGCCGGAGCCGAGTTTCAAACGGCTTCAGCCGCCCGACTTGGGCACCAGCAGGGGAATGATGCGGTCGCTCTTGGCCACCGAAGGCCGCCCGGCGGAGCCATAGGGGATGCCGAGCGCATCCCAGGTCTCGACCAGCGCATCCTGCAATTCGGCAATCAGCGCATCGGAATGGAACGGCGTCGGCGTGATGCGCAGCCGCTCGGTGCCGCGCGGCACGGTCGGGTAGTTGATCGGCTGGATGTAGATGCCGTGCACGCCGAGCAGGCGGTCGCTGGCCATCTTGCAGGCCTCGGGATCGCCGACCAGGACCGGCACGATATGGGTCGGCGAGTCCATCACCGGCAGGCCGGCGGCCGACAGGATCTGCTTGGTTCGGCTCGCCTGCTGCTGCTGGGCGTCGCGCTCGGCCTGCGAGCGCTTGAGATGGCGGATCGACGCGGTCGCGGCGGCCGCGATCGCCGGCGGCAGTGCCGTGGTGAAGATGAAGCCCGGCGCATAGGAACGCACGGCGTCGATCACGGCGCTGGTGCCGGTGATGTAGCCGCCCAGCGTGCCGAATGCCTTGGCCAGCGTGCCTTCGATGATGTCGATGCGGTCGGCCAGGCCTTCGCGCTCGGTGATGCCGCCGCCGCGCGGCCCGTACATGCCGACGGCATGGACCTCGTCGATATAGGTCATGGCGTTGTAGCGCTCGGCGAGCTCGACGATCTCTCTGATCGGCGCGATGTCGCCATCCATCGAATAGACGCTTTCGAAGACGATCAGCTTGGCGCGTTCGCGCCCCGCCGCCTGCAAAAGGCTTTCCAGATGCGCCACGTCGTTGTGGCGGAAGATCTTCTTCTCGGCGCCGGAACGCCGCACGCCTTCGATCATCGAGGCGTGGTTCAATTCGTCCGAGATGATCAGGCAGTTGGGCAAAAGCTTCGCGATGGTCGAGATCGAGGCTTCGTTGGAGACGAAACCGGAGGTGAAGACCAGTGCCGCTTCCTTGTCGTGCAGGTCGGCAAGCTCCACCTCGAGCTCGACCAGCGGGTTCGAGGTGCCGGAAATGTTCCGGGTGCCGCCGGCGCCCGAACCCATCTTGCCTGCCGTGTTCTGGAAAGCGGCGATGACGTCGGGATGCTGGCCCATGCCGAGATAGTCGTTGGAGCACCAGACGGTGATTTCCTCGGCGCGGCCATTGGAACGCCAGATGGCGCGCGGGAACTTGCCCGCGATGCGCTCCAGGTCGGCGAAAACGCGGTAGCGACGCTCGGCATGGAGCTGGTCGATCGCTTCCTCGAAGAACCGCTGATAGTTCATGTCGACTTCCCAATTTTTGCGCGGGATCATAATCATTGGCCTGTTGGTCGTCCACCTGGCCTTTTTGGTCAAAATGCCACGCCCCGGACCTGTTCCTAACGACCACGGATCGTGGCCTATTCCCTTGATGTGGATCAACTTTGTTTCAGGACGATGCCACTGGCCGGCAATGCCGGTTACCACGGGTTCCAATGGTCATGCGGCGGGCTTTCCAGTAGAGCGGGGGTTGAGACAGTTTCCGATAAATCTTGGATAAGCGAGGACGCGGATGACGGTTTTGGTTACAGGCGGCGCCGGTTACATCGGCAGCCATATGGTCTGGGAGCTGCTGGATGCCGGCGAAAGCGTGGTCGTTCTCGACCGTCTTTCCACCGGTTTCGAATGGGCGGTGGCGCCCGAGGCCAAGCTGGTCGTCGGCGATGTCGCCGACCGGGAATTGGTCGGCTCGGTCATCAGGGAGAACAAGGTCGACGCGATCATTCATTTCGCCGGCTCGATCGTGGTTCCGGAATCGGTTGCCGACCCGCTCAGCTACTATGAGAACAACACCTCGAAGACGCGCACGCTGATCGAAACCGCGGTGCGCGAAGGCGTGCCCAATTTCATCTTTTCCTCGACCGCCGCCGTCTATGGCGGAGCCGGCCTGGAGCCGGTGCGCGAGGACGCCCGCCTGTCGCCGGAATCGCCCTATGGCCTGTCCAAGCTGATGAGTGAGTGGATGCTGCGCGACGCGTCGATCGCGCATGGCCTGCGCTATACCGCGCTGCGCTACTTCAACGTCGCCGGCGCCGACCCGAAGGGCCGCACCGGCCAGTCGACGCCGGGCGCCACTCATCTGATCAAGGTTGCCTGCGAGACGGCACTTGGCAAGCGGCCGTTCATGCAGGTGTTCGGCACCGATTATCCGACGCCGGACGGCACCTGCATGCGCGACTACATCCATGTCAGCGACCTGGCGGCGGCGCATCGCCTGGCCCTGCAGCGGCTGCGCGCCGGGGGCACCAGCCTCGTCGCCAATTGCGGCTACAGCCATGGCTATTCGGTGCTAGAGGTCATCGACAGCGTGCGCCGCGCCTTTGGCCGTGATTTCGAGGTGAAGATGGGCGACCGTCGCCCTGGCGACGCCGCGGCGGTGGTCGCCAATTCGGATCTCGCCCGCGCCGAGCTCGGCTGGACCCCGCAACGCGACGATCTCGACCAGATCGTCGCCGACGCGCTCGCCTGGGAGCGCATCCTGACCGGCAAGAACTCCGCGCGCGGCTGAGCCGGGTTCTCCCAAGGGCTCGCAAGGCGGGCAGTGAAGCGCTATTGAAGGCATTCGCGGCAAGGCGCGGAGGCGCCGCGCCGCGAGGAGATCTTGGGGGATGGCATGAAAATAACGGTGCTCGGGGCCGGTGTCGTCGGTACGGCGGCCGCCTATTATCTGGCCAGCGACGGCCATGAGGTGACAGTGATCGAGCGCCATCCGGCGGCGGCACAAGGCACCAGCCAGTCCAATGCCGGCCTGGTGTCACCGGGTGACGCCACCGCCTGGGCCTCGCCGGCGGCTTTGAAGACCTTCCTGCGCGGGCTCTACAACCATGATCTCGGCATCAAGGTCAGGCTGCGCCTCGATCCCTATTTCCTCGCCTGGAGCCTGCGTTTCCTGCGCCAGTGCACGGTGGCGCGCCTGCGCGCCAACACCGACATCAAGCTCAGGCTCGCGCTCTATTCGCGCGACTGCATCAATGCGCTTTCGGAAGCCACCGGCATCCACTACGACGAGCGCAAGAAGGGCATCCTCTATTTCTTCCGCTCGCAAAAGAGCCTCGACACCGGTACCGACAATTACCGTTATCTTGCCAAGCACGGCCTGCCGATCGAAATCGTCGGCCGCGACCGGCTGGTCGAGCTGGAACCAGGCCTTGCCGGCGTCAAGGACAAGATTGCCGGTGGCGTCTATTCGCCAACCGACCAGACCGGAGATTCCAAGCAGTTTGTCGACAGGCTGGCCGCCTATGCTGCCGAGAAGCTCGGCGTCAAATTCCTGTTCGCAACGACAGTCGAAGGCCTCGACATCGAGGGCGATCATGTGCGCGCGGTGATGACGTCGGCCGGCCCGGTCGCTGGCGATGCCGTGGTCATCTCGATGGGACCGGAGAGCGGCCTGCTCGGGCGCCGCTACGGCATCGACCTGCCTGTCTATCCGGTAAAAGGCTATACCGCGACGATTCCCTTGGAGGACGAAAGCAAGGGACCGACCATGGGCGGCGCCGACGAGGACCGGCTGATCGGCTATTCCCGGCTGGGCAACCGCTTGCGGATGTCCTCGACGGCTGAATTCACCGGCTTCGATCGAACTTTCAAGCCCGCCGATTTCAAGACGATCATCAGCACCGGCAAGGATCTTTTCCCGGGTGCCTTCGACGAGAAGAAGGCTGTGTTCTGGGCGGGCCTGCGGCCGATGATGCCCAACTCGGTGCCGGTCATCGGCCAGGCGCGCTACAAGAACCTCTATCTCGACACCGGCCACGGCCATGTCGGCTGGACCATGGCCTGCGGCTCCGGCAAATTCCTTGCCGATCTCGTTGCCGGCCGCAAGCCGGAGATCGACCCGCAAGGGCTGGTTTACGGAGGCTAGAAATGTCGGGGCCGCAAGTCGCCATCGACCTTGGCCGCATCGAGCGCAATGCGCGCACGATCGTCGAGCGTTGCGCGCTGTCGGGCATAAAAGTATTCGGCGTCACCAAGGGCACTTGCGGCATGCCGCAAGTGGCGCGCGCCATGCTGCGCGGCGGTGTCGCCGGCATCGCCGAATCGCGCTTCGAGAACATCCGCCGGCTGCGCGACAGCGGCATCAACGCGCCGATCATGCTGTTGCGCAGCCCGCCGATGGCGCGGGTTGAGGAGGTGGTACGCACCGTCGACATCAGCCTGCAGTCGGAACTCGCCACCATCCGCGAGATTTCGCGCATCGCCGAGCGCATGGGCCGTGTCCACGACATCATGCTGATGATCGATCTCGGCGATCTGCGCGAAGGCATCTGGCCAAATGACCTTATTCCGACGGTCGAGCAGATACTGCAGTTCAAGGGCGTTCGCATTGCCGGCATCGGCACCAATCTCGGCTGTTTCGGCGCCATCATGCCGACGCCGGAAAATCTCGGCCAACTCGTCGCCCATGCCTACAAGACCGAGCGCCTGTCCGGCAGAAGCCTCGACGTGATCTCCGGCGGTGCCTCGTCGTCGCTGCCGCTGCTGCTCGAAGGCAGACTGCCGGCCGGCATCAACAATCTGCGGGTCGGCGAGGCGATCCTGCAAGGCGGCGTCGAGACCTTCCGCGACACGCCGTGGGCGGAGCTCGAACCCGATGCCTGCCGGCTGACCAGCGACATCATCGAGGTCAAGCTCAAGCCGTCACGGCCGATCGGCCAATCCGGCTATGACGCCTTCGGCAACCAGCCGGTCTTCCCCGACGAGGGCGACAGGCTGCGCGCCATCGCCAATATCGGCCGCGAGGACGTGCTGGTCGAGGGGCTGACGCCGATCGCCAAGGGGATACGGGTGCTGGGCGCCTCCAGCGATCATCTGCTGCTCGACGTCGCCGATGCCGATCCGAGGCCCTCCGTCGGCGACCGCGTCGCCTTCCGCATGAGCTATGGCGCCATGCTTTTGGCAATGACTTCGGAATATGTCGAGAAGGCCCCGATGCACGACGTCGAGGATTTTTCCGGTCGCAAGATGGTGCAGATCACGGCCGGGCAGGGAGCTGCCGGCATCCTGGCCCGGGAAGGCACCGGCGCCCGGCTGGAAGCGATGAACTTCGACGTCGTGGAACTCGCCGATGTCGAGAGGCCGCCATCGGGGCTGGTCCGGCTCATCGCAGGCGCAGACCGGCGCATCGCCCACAAGGCGCTGACCGCGACGGCGCGCGCGACACATTCTTTCGGCCTGATCTGGATCGATTCGATCGCCGCCCTGATGCCCGAGGACGAGGACGGCATCGACCTGCCGGAAGGCTCGGTGCTGGCGCGTACTCTCGGCCTCGACCACAAGGCGGGTGCGCTGCAGCCGCAGCTGTCGCCGGAAAATGTCGTCATCGTCGGCTTGCGTCACGCCGATCCGGCCGAAGCGCGGGTGCTGAAGGATTCGCGCGTGTCGGCATTCACCATGACCGATATTGACGCCATGGGCATGCGCGACCTGATGCATGAGGCGATACGCATCGCCACCTCTGGTACGCAAGGCTTTCACGTCAGCTATTCGCCGACCGCGACCGAATTCGCCGGCTGGGCTGCGGGCTCCGGCGGGCTGACCGTGCGCGAGACGCATCAGGCGATGGAGGCGATCGCACTCTCCGGCGGGCTACTGTCGATGGATGTGTCGGGCCTGACGGCGGATCTGGAGCCGCGGATCGGCACCGACGCGGTCAACTTCGTCATGTCGGCTTTCGGCAAGCGGATTCTTTGATCAGCCCTGCACGTCCACTGCCGCGCGCCATGCGCTGGCATAATCAACCCAGGCCGGGTCTACAGGCGGTTCTATTCTTTCGCCCTTGCCGTGCGTCGCCGGCTGATCGGATGCCAGCAGCGCCGCGCCGATGCTGGTGCCGGTGGCGGCCTCGGACGCAACCACGGCGCGCGCCGTGGCTGCCGCCAGCATGCCGACAAAGAGCCGGTTACGGGCAAAGGGGCCTTCGACCGTGGTCGGACCGTCCGCGCCGATCAAGTCGAGGCAGGTCGCCGTCATCAACGCCAGATAGAACGAGATGGCGGCAAAGCGCTGGCCGCTGTTCAGGCCCTCGGCATCAAGCCATATTGCGACATGGTGCGGGAATGGGCCCGAGCCTTGCTGGGTCGACGGCAGCAGCAGCATCTTTCGCCCCAACACGGCGCCGACATCATCTTCAGTCCACTGCTCCGGCTGGTCCTTGGTCAGCACGGAAAACTCGCGGCCGCCCATGAAGCGCGCAGAGGGAACGGGATTGCCGAGTGCGTTGACATTGACCAGCGTGTCGCGCGTGGCATCCAGCGCAATCTGTTTGCCGCCGACCGCCATCGACACCACCCAGGTGCCGGTCGAGACGACGGAGAAAGGTGGTTTGTCGGACAGCAGATGCGGCAGCAGCGAGGCGTTGGAATCATGCAGGCCGCAGAACACCGGTGTTTGCGGATCGAGTCCGGTTCGCGCCGCAACAGTGGGCAGGATCGGGCCGAGACGATCCCTGGCCGGCCGCACCGGCGCCATCAGGCTCCGCCAGTCCAGGCTGTCGACCAACGATGAAAAATCCGCCGTCCATGGGTTCCACAGGTCGGTGTGGCAGCCGAGCGAGGTAACTTCGTTGGCGGCGATGCCGGTCAGGCGCAACGCCCAGTATTGCGGGTACATCAGCATCGCGGCGGCCCTGGCGAATTCGGCCGGGAAGCTTTTCTGCTGCCAGAAGAATTGCGCACCGAGATTGAGGCCGAGCGGCAGGCGCGGCGTGCCGGTCTCGGAAAAGAGCGGGCGGATCGCTTCATAATCCGCTGCCAGCCTGTCAGGGCCATCGAACTCATAGTCGAGCACAGGCAGCACCAGTTCACCCGCCGCGTCGACCAGCACGCCGGTCGCGCCGTGGGTGGTGATCGAAATGGCGTCGATGCGCTGTTCGTGGTTGAGGCCGGCAAGGCTTTCGAGGATGAATGCCCACAAGGCCTCGACATCGTGGTGCGGGTAGGGCGCCTGTCGCACCGGCACATTGGCCATTCGGCGCAGCGCCACCTCGCTCAACGTCGCGAGGTCGACCAGCGCCACCTTGGCGTTGGTCTTGCCGATGTCGATGACGGCGACGTGGCGCATAGCACTCATGCCATGTGGAACATTGTTTCCAGCGGCACGGCCACCGGCTCGTTGTCCGGTCTGGTTTCCATGATGTCGGCCATTTCAGCCCACCAGCGCTGCATCACCGAATGCCTGGGCAATTCGTCCATGCCGTGGTCGTCTCGCCGCCACAGCACACCGAACAGGATATTGGTCTCCTCATCGAGATGAATGGAATAGTCGGAGACGCCGGCCTGCTTCAGCAGCGCGAGCAGCGACGGCCAGATTTCGTCATGGCGCTTCTTGTACTCGGCCTTCATGCCGGGCTTGAGCTTCATCTTGAATGCGTATTTTTCGGCCATCAACGCCCTCCGCGGAGTCGCCGCCAGACGATCGGCAAGGCAATGACGATGATCAGCAGCAGGCCGATGAAGATCGACATGACGATGCCGGGCACGTTGAGCAGGCCAAGCCCGAAGGTCACCAGTCCCATGATGAAGGCTGCAAGCACGACGCCAAGAATGCTGCCGGCGCCACCGAGGATGCTGACGCCGCCGAGCACCACCATGGTGATGACTTCCAGCTCGTAGCCTTGCGCGATCGACGGCCGTGTCGAGCCGAGGCGGGAGGTGATCAGCACCGAGGCGATGCCCGACATCAGCCCGGTCAGGCAGAACAGGATGAACTTGGTGCGGCCGACGCGCACGCCGGAAAATTGCGCAGCGACCGGATTGTTGCCGATGGCGAAGACGCGGCGGCCGAAACTCGTGCGGTGCAGAAGGAACCAGTAGACGACGGCCGCGATCAGGAAGAGCACCAGTTCGAACGACACCACCCACCAGACATAGCCCTGGCCGAAGAAGGCGAAGTTTGAGGGATAGCCCTTGTAGGCCTGGTCGCCGAGGATGATGAAGGCGATGCCGCGAAACAGGCTCATCGTGCCGATGGTGACGACGATGGAGGGCAGGCCGAGCCTTGTCACCAGCAGACCGTTGAAGGCGCCGCAGCCGAGCCCGACGACGATGCCGATCGCCACCAGCACCGGCGTGCCGGCGCCGGCCTGCACCGCCATGCCCATCATGGTCGACGCCAGCGCGATGATGGCGGCCACCGACAGGTCGATCTCGCCCGAAATGATCAGCAACGCCATGGCGAAGGCGATCAGGCCCTTCTCGGTGAAATTGAAGGTCAGATCGGACAGCGAGTAGGGATCGAGGAAATAGGGCGAGGCGAAGCTGTTGATGGCGAAGATGGCGACGGCCACGACGACCAGCAGCGCTTCCCAGGAAAAGATCGCCGAACGAAGCGGCTTGTCGAGCCGGTCGGGAATGTGGCGCGGGGCAGGGATGTCGGTCATGTCCCCGCCTCCACCTTTCTCAGGATGATGCGGCCTTGCTGGCGTTCGCCGCGCGCGTTGAGCACGACGGCCAGAATGATGGCGCTGCCCGAAATCGCCATCTGCCAGAAGGGCGAGATGTTGATGACCGGCAGCGCGTTGGAGATGATGCCGAGGAACAGCGCACCGAGCACCGCGCCGCCGACCGAACCGATGCCGCCGGCGATGGAAATGCCGCCGATGACGCAGGCGGCGATGATGTTGAGCTCATAGCCGTTGGCGACCTCGACCGACGCAATCACATAGCGCGAGATCCAGAGATAGCCTGACAGGCCGCCGATCATGCCGGAGATGCAGAAGACGATGAATTTCGTGCGGCCGACATCGATGCCGGCATAGACGGAAGCCGTCGGGTTGACCCCGATGGCGTAGATCGAGCGGCCGAGCGCGGTGCGCGTCATCAAAACGAAGAACAGCGCGATGACCAGGATGGCGATCCACGACAGCACCGGAATGCCGATGAAGGCTGCGCGCTGAAAGCCGATGAATTCCGGGCTCATCTTGTCGGCATTGACCCAGGCACCGCCGGACAGCACGAAGGTGGCGCCGCGATAGATGGTCAGCGTGCCCAAAGTCACCACGATCGAGGGGATGTTCAGCCGCCAGACCAAAAGGCCGTTGATGGCGCCGAGCACCAGGCCGACGGCCAGCGCAATGACGATCAGCAGCGGGATGGGGATTGCCGGATGCGCGGCGTTCAGCATCGCCACCACCATGCCGGTGAAGCAGAGATTGGACGCCATCGACAGATCGATCGACCGGGTCAGGATGACCACCATCTGGCCCAGCGCTAGGATCATCAGGATCGAGGTGTCGTTGAACACCTGGCGCAGATTGCCGGGGTCGGCAAAGGCCGGGAAGCGCGTCGAGATCAGCCCGATCAGCACGACGATGGCCGCGAGCAGCCAGATTTCACGGTATTTCAAGAAAGCTCTCATGCCGCGATCCCCGCTGCCGTCCTGACCAGCGTCTCGGCGTCCAGCCCCTTGTTGTCGTAGACCGCCGCGACAAGGCCTTCACGCATGACGACGACGCGGTCGGACATGCCGAGGATTTCGGGCAGTTCGGATGACACCATGATCACCGACAGGCCTTGCGCCACCAACTCGGCCATGAAGCCGTGCACGGCGGCCTTCGAGCCGATGTCGATGCCCTTGGTCGGCTCGTCGAGGATGATCACCTTGGGCGACGTCGCCAGCCATTTGGCGATGACGATCTTCTGCTGGTTGCCGCCCGACAGCGTGCCGACGTCCTGGCTGAGCGAGGAGGCCCTGAGGTCGAGCCGCTCGGTGTAGGAGCGGGCGAGCGCGACTTCTTCCGACAATCGCAGCAGGCCGGATTTGGAGGTGCGCTTCAGCGAAGGCAGCGAGACATTNTTCTGCTGGTTGCCGCCCGACAGCGTGCCGACGTCCTGGCTGAGCGAGGAGGCCCTGAGGTCGAGCCGCTCGGTGTAGGAGCGGGCGAGCGAAAACTCCTCCGACAGCCGCAGCAGGCCTGACTTGGATGTGCGCTTGAGCGAAGGCAGCGAGACGTTCTGGAAGATCGGCAGGCCGATCACCACGCCTTGCTTGCCGCGTTCCTCCGGCACGTAGACGATGCCGGCATCGATCGAATCCGCAGCCGATTTCGGCGCGAGCGTCTTGCCTTCCAGCGTGATCGTGCCGGCTGATGTGCGGGTGATGCCAGATATCGCCTGCATCACCTCGCTGCGGCCGGCGCCGACCAGGCCGTAGAAGCCGAGGATCTCGCCCTTGTGCAATTCGAAGCCGATATCGTTGAATTCGGTCGGATGCGACAGGCCGGAAACGGAGAGCACCGGCGCGCCGATCTCGGCCTTGCGCTGCGGGAAGATGTGATCGACCGCGCGGCCAACCATCAGGCGCACGATCTGGCTCTGGCCGGCATCCTTGATCAGGCCTTCGCCGACCATCTCGCCATCGCGGAACACCGTGTAGCGGTCGGCGATACGGTAGATCTCGTCGAACTTGTGGCTGATGAACAGGATCGCCTTGCCGTCGCTCTTGAGGAACTCGATCAGCAAAAAGAGCTCCTCGATCTCCTTCATCGAAAGCGCGGCGGTCGGCTCGTCCATGATGACGATCTGCGCGTCGATCGACATGGCGCGCGCGACGGCGACCAGATGCTTGTTGGCGATGCCGAGGTCCTTCAGGCGCGCATCGGCGTCGATATGGCCGGCATGCATGGTGTCGAGCACTTCGCGCGCATTTTTGCGCATCGTGCGCCAGTCGATGGTGCGCAAACGCGTGCGCGGCGCGTGGCCGAGAAAGATGTTTTCGGCGACCGTCAAATCGTCGAACAGCACGGTTTCCTGATGGATGGCAGTAACGCCATAGCCGACGGCGGCATGCGCGCTGGGCAGGGTGACTGCCTGGCCGTCGATGCTGATGGTACCCTCGTCGGGCTGGTAGATGCCGGTCATGATCTTGACCAGCGTCGACTTGCCGGCGCCGTTTTCGCCGATCAGCGCCGTCACCTGGCCGGGGTAGAGCGACAGGCTGACATTGTGCAGCGCGCGCACGCCGGGAAAGCTCTTGGAGATGCCGGACAGCGTCAGGCGTGGAGCCGAGGCTAGAGGCTGCTCCTTCACCGTGCCGGGTTGGGCTGTCGTGTCCATAGTCGTATCAAGCCCTGAAACAAGGTCCGTTTAAAGTCGCGGCGGGACGTGAGCTCCGCCGCGACAGCTTGAGAGCGCTCCAGATCAATAAATCTTGGAGAACTTCTCGATGTTCGACTTGTCGAACTGGAACGGCGGAGCCATCGCAGCCGAGTTGGTGTCGTCGAGCGTGACCTTGCCGACGCGGCCGATCGACAGCGTGGCGCCGGGCTTCGCCTCTTCCTTCTTCACCGCCAGATCATGGGCGAGGTAGACGGCCGAGTAGCCGAGGTCGATCGGATTCCACAGCGCAACCGCCTGGCTGGAACCGTTGTCGATAAACTTCTTGAACTCGGACGGCAGCGCCAGGCCGGTGACATTGACCTTGCCGATCAAGTTCTCATCGGTGACGACCTGGGCGGCGGCAACGACGCCGACGGTGGTCGGCGCTATGATCGCCTTGAGGTTCGGATAGGACTTCAACAGGCCCTTGGCCTCATCAGTGCTCTTGGCCGAATCGTCATCGCCATAGACGGTGGCGACAAGTTTGATCTTGGGGAACTTCTCCGGCAGGATCTTCTTGGCCGCATCGATCCAGGCGTTCTGGTTGGTCGCGGTCGAGGAGGCCGACAGGATGGCGACTTCGCCGCCTTCCGGCAGGTAATCGGCGGCAAGCTTGATGATGGTCTCGCCGATCAGGCCGGTGTCGGACGGGTTGAGGTGAAGCTGGCGGCCTTCCTTGGCGACGCCCGAATCCCAGGAGATGACGGTGATGCCGCGTTCCATGGCCTTCTTCAGCACCGGTACCAGCGCGTCGGCGTCATTGGCCGAAATGGCGATGGCGTTGACCTTCTGCGCGATCAGCGAATTGACCACTTCGATCTGCGCTTCGGCGGTCGCCTTGGTCGGGCCGGTGTAGATGATGTCGACATCGCCGAGTTCCTTGGCCGCCTCTTCGGCGCCCTTGTTGGCGGCATCGAAGAAGCCGTTGCCGAGCGACTTCACCACCAACGCGATCTTGACGTTCTCGGCATAGGCGGCATTCACGAACATGGCGGCTGAGAATGCAGCCGTCACCATCAATTTCTTCAAGAAGCTCATCGAATTTCCTCCCTTGAGCGTTGCATTCCATCGCCGCTGCGAGCGCGAGTTGGCCTCAGGCCTGCAGTGAAGATTCTTCCTTGTTGGTTGCGGATGTGCGGGCGACGATCAGCGTCACGCCGGCGGTTTCCAGCATCTTGGCTTCGCGATCCTCGATGCCGTCATCGGTGATGACGGTGGCGATGCGTGACAGGCCGCACAGGATCAGGCTGGAGCGTTTGCGGAATTTTGAGGAATCGACCAGCACCACCAACTCGTCGGCCTGGTCGATCAGCTTCTGCTCCGCCTGGATCAAAAGCGGATCGCCTTCCATCAGGCCAAGCGGCCCCAGCCCCTGCGCGCCCATGAACATGCGGCGCGCATAGAAATTGCGCGTCACGTCATTGTCGAAGGGAGACAGGATGATGTTCTGCTCGCGATAGATGGTGCCGCCCGACAGCATCACCGTGTTCTTGGAGTGCTTGAGCAGGTGCTCGGCGATCGGGAACGAATTGGTGAAGATCGGCATGCGGCGGCCGGTCAGGAAATGCACCATCTGGAAGGTGGTGGTGCCGCCATTGATGATGATCGGTTCGCCGTCCTTGCACAGCTCGACCGCTTCACGCGCAATCGCCCGCTTCTGCGAGGCGTTGATGGTTTCGTTGACGGAAAAGGGCCGGCCGGCCAGCCCGATGAACTGCGGCGGCGAGATTGCCTCGGCGCCGCCGCGGACGCGGCGCAGGCGCTTCTGGACGTGGAGAGCCGCGATATCGCGCCGGATCGTCGCCTCGGAGGACTCCGTCAGGTCGACCATCTCTTGCACCGTCACAACAGGCTTTTCCTGGACGGCGGACAGAATGATCCTATGGCGCTCTTTTTCGTGCATGGTTCCTCCCTGCCAGAGCATCTAGGCACCCAAAACGCGCAGTGTCAATCATTTCCGATCATATAATTTCATTGTGCAGTGCAATATGATCGATCTTGATCGTTTGTGATTGACAAGCCGGCTGCTTCCGTGGAAATTCGAACCAAATGGCCGCGCCTTTTGCGTGCCTTCGGGAGGATTTCTTATGCTCGACAAGCGCACCGGCGCGCGCCTCGCCAATCTGTGGGACGAAGCCAAGGCTCACGCTATGAGCGGGCCGGAACTTCTGGTCTACCGCTCGAACACACTTGGTTCCGACAAGCGCGTCACCAACTATGGCGGCGGCAACACCTCCTCGAAGATATGGCAGAGAGACCCGCTCACCGGCGAGGATGTCGAAGTGCTTTGGGTCAAGGGCTCGGGCGGCGACAGCGCCTCGATCAAGCTGGACGGCTTTGCCACGCTCTACATGGACAAGCTGCGCGCGCTCAAAGGCCTCTATCGCGGCGTCGAGCACGAAGATGAAATGGTCGGCTTCCTGCCCCACTGCACCTTCAACCTCAATCCGCGCGCGGCCTCTATCGACACGCCGTTGCATGCCTACGTGCCGAAGCCTTTTGTCGACCACATGCATCCCGATGCCATCATCGCCATTGCCGCCGCCAAGGATTCGAAGGCGCTGACGAAAGAAATCTTCGGCGACGCCATCGGCTGGCTGCCGTGGAAGCGTCCCGGGTTCGAGCTTGGTCTTTGGCTGGAGAAATTCTGCCTCGAACACCCCGATGCCAAGGGCGTCATCCTCGAAAGCCACGGCCTGTTCACATGGGGCGACACTCCCCGGGAATGCTACGAGACGACGATCTCGGTGATCAACCAGGCGATCGAATGGTTCGAGCGCCGCTCCGAGGGTGTCGCTATCTTCGGCGGTGAGGAGGTCAAGGCACTCGACGCCACCGAGCGCCGTGCCATCGCGGCCAAACTGATGCCGAGGATTCGCGGCCTGATCTCGGAAAAGAGCCACAAAACAGGCCATTTCGATGATTCCGCCGCCGTGCTCGAATTTGTGAATTCCAGGGATCTGCGCCCGCTGGCGGCACTCGGCACGTCGTGCCCCGACCATTTCCTGCGCACCAAGATCCGCCCCCTGGTCATCGAATTCGATCCGGCCAAGCCCGATGTCGATGCGGTGATTGCGCGGCTTGCCGACGACATCGCAGCCTATCGCGTCGGCTACCAGGCCTATTACGAGGGCTGCAAGCATCCGGATTCGCCCGCCATCCGCGATCCCAATGCCGTGGTCTACCTGATGCCCGGCGTCGGCATGTTCACCTTCGCCGGCGACAAGGCGACGGCGCGCATTTCGGGCGAATTCTATGTCAACGCCATCAACGTCATGCGCGGCGCCTCCACCGTCTCGTCCTATGTCGGGCTGCCCGCACAGGAAGCCTTCGACATCGAATACTGGTTGCTCGAGGACCTGAAGCTGCAGCGCATGCCGAAGCCGAAGTCGCTTGCCGGCCAGATCGCGCTGGTCACCGGCGGCGCCGGCGGCATCGGCCGCGCCACGGCCAACCGCCTGCTGCGCGAAGGCGCCTGCGTCGTGCTGGCCGATATCGACGAGACAGCGCTGGCCGGCGCCAATGACGAACTGGCGAAAGTCTACGGCAAGGATTTCGTCCGCCCGGTGTTGATCAACGTCACCTCGGAGGATCAGGTCATTTCGGGCTTTGCCGAGACGGCGGTCGAGTTCGGCGGCATCGACATTCTGGTGTCGAACGCAGGGCTGGCCTCCTCGGCGCCGATCGAGGAGACGACGCTGGCGCTGTGGAACAAGAACATGGACATATTGTCGACCGGTTATTTCCTGGTCTCGCGGGAAGCGTTCCGGCTGTTCCGCGCGCAGAAGATTGGCGGCAACGTCGTCTTCGTCGCCTCCAAGAACGGCCTTGCCGCATCGCCCAACGCTGCCGCCTATTGCACCGCCAAGGCCGCCGAGATCCATCTCGCCCGCTGTCTGGCGCTGGAGGGCGCGGAGGCGCAGATCAGGGTCAATGTCGTCAACCCGGACGCGGTGCTTCGCGGCTCGAAGATCTGGACCGGCGAGTGGAAGGAACAGCGCGCCGCCGCCTACAAGATGTCGACCGACGATCTGGAGGAGCACTACCGCTCGCGTTCGATGCTGAAGCGCTCGGTCTTCCCGGAAGACATCGCAGAGGCGATCTATTTCTTCGCCTCCGACATGTCGGCCAAGTCGACCGGCAACATCATCAATGTCGACGCGGGCAACGCCCAGTCGTTCACGCGCTGAGCGGAGGGGACGATGGAACACATCATCTCCGCCGACCTCGTCGACAAGGACAACGCCGCGCGCAAGGCCGACCTCGAACGCGACTACGCCTCGCTCGGCGAACGCCTCGACCGTCGCGGCATCGCCATCGACGCCATCCGCGACAAGGTCGAGAAATTCGCGGTGGCGATCCCGTCCTGGGGTGTCGGCACCGGCGGCACGCGCTTTGCCCGCTTTCCCGGCGCCGGCGAGCCGCGCGACATCTTCGACAAGATCGAGGATTGCGCCGTCATCCAGCAATTGACGCAGGCGACGCCGACCGTCTCCCTGCATATTCCGTGGGACAAGGCCGACCCGAACCGGCTGAAGCAGGCGGCTTCGCGCTTTGGCCTCGGCTTCGACGCCATGAATTCCAACACTTTTTCCGATGCAAAGGACCAAGCGCTTTCCTACAAATTCGGCTCGCTGTCGCATGCCGATGCCGGCACGCGCCGGCAAGCGGTCGAGCACAATCTCGAATGTATCGAGATCGGCAAGACGCTCGGCTCCAAGGCGCTGACGGTGTGGATCGGCGACGGTTCGAACTTTCCCGGCCAGATCAATTTCGCCAGGGCGTTCGAGCGCTATCTCGACGCCATGAAGGAGATCTATGCCGGACTGCCCGCCGACTGGAAGCTGTTTTCCGAGCACAAGATGTACGAGCCGGCCTTCTACTCCACCGTCGTGCAGGACTGGGGCACCAACTACATGATCGCGCAGGAGTTGGGCGACAAGGCGTTCTGTCTGGTCGACCTCGGCCACCATGCCCCCAACGTCAACATCGAGATGATCGTCTCGCGGCTGATCCAGTTCAAGAAGCTTGGCGGCTTCCACTTCAACGACTCGAAATATGGCGACGACGATCTCGATGCCGGTTCGATCGACCCCTACCGGCTGTTCCTCGTCTTCAACGAACTGGTCGATGCCGAACTTTCCGGCGCCGAGGGTTTCGACCCCGCCCACATGCTCGACCAGAGCCACAACGTCACCGATCCGATCGAAAGCCTGATGCTGTCGGCGGTCGAGGTGCAGCGCGCCTATGCGCAGGCGCTGCTCGTCGACCGCAAGGCGCTGGAAGGTTTTCAGGACTTGAACGACGCGCTGATGGCGACGCAGACGCTGAAAGCCGCCTACCGCACCGATGTCGAGCCGATCCTCGCCATGGCGCGGCTGAAGGCGGGTGGCGCCATCGACCCGGTCGCTGCGTATCGTGCGGCGGGCTACCGGGCGAAAGTCGCGGCCGAACGGCCGGCGGTCGCCGGCGGTTCAGGGGGAATCGTGTAGCCCATAATTCGACGTTTCCGTCGATCCGACAGAGGCGAGGACAGCACTTGAGCACCCCCCCTCTGTCCTGCCGGACATCTCCCCCGCAAGGGGGGAGATTGGCCGCTTCATCGGCAGCGCTCTTCCTGCAACGTCGGAGATTGGCGAAAGCAGAGACAACAACCGATCTCCCCCCTTGCGGGGGAGATGTCCGGCAGGACAGAGGGGGGTGTGAAGGATCGCCACCCGTTATTATTGGCTAGACTAACCCACCCCAAGAGGCTCTTCTAGGCGCACCCCTCACGCTCCCGGAGGCACGCCATGCCGCTCACCCGCAGAACACTGATCGCCGCCAGTCTTTCCATCACCTTTGCCCTGGCGCCGTTGACGAGCGCCTTTGCCGCTTCCCCGCAACCGGCCAAGGGCGAGCACGGCATGGTGGTGACGGCCCAGCATCTGGCGTCCGAAGTCGGCATCGACGTCTTGAAGAAGGGCGGCAATGCTGTCGATGCGGCGGTTGCCGTCGGCTATGCGCTCGCGGTCGTCTACCCCAATGCCGGCAATATCGGCGGCGGCGGCTTCATGACCATCCGCTTCAAGGACGGCAAATCGACCTTTCTCGATTTCCGCGAGCGGGCGCCGCTGGCGGCGACAAAAACCATGTATCTCGACAAGGACGGCAACCCGGTGAAGGGGGCCAGTCTCGACGGCTATCTTGCGGTCGGCGTGCCGGGTTCGGTGGCCGGTCTGGAACTGGCCCGTGAAAAATACGGCAAATTGTCCCGCCAGGATCTGATGGCGCCGGCAATCGGCTATGCCAAGGACGGCTTCATCCTCAACCAAGGCGACGCCACCTCGTTTGCCGGCAGTGCCGACAGGCTGGCGAAGGACCCCGCGGCCGCCGCCATATTCCTGAAACCCGACGGCAAGCCCTATGGCATCGGCGAGCGGCTGGTCCAGCCCGACCTCGCGGCCTCGCTCGCCGCCATTTCCGAAAAAGGTCCGGATGCCTTCTACAAAGGTGCCATCGCCGACGCCATCGTCAAGGCGAGCGGCGCCAAAGGCGGCATTCTCGCCAAACCGGATTTCGAGCAATATGCGGTGCGCGAACTCAAGCCCGTGACCTGCACCTATCGCGGCTACGAGATCACCTCCTCGCCGCCGCCCAGCTCCGGCGGCGTCATCATCTGCGAAATCCTCAACGTTCTGGAGGGCTATCCCTTATCCTACCTCGGTGCCGGTTCTGCCGAGACGATCCACGTCATGATCGAGGCGATGCGCTACGCCTATGTCGACCGCAATTCCGCGCTCGGCGATCCCGATTTCGTCGACAATCCGGTCTCGAAATTGCTTGATAAGGCCTATGCCAAGGATATCCGCGACAAGATCGACCCGTTCCGGGCCGGCGTGTCGCAGGAACTGATGCCGAAGGGCTTTGGCGAGAGCAAGGAGACGACGCATTATTCGATCATCGACGATGACGGCAACGCGGTCGCGGTCACCTACACGCTGAACGGGTCCTTCGGCGCCGGCGTCGTTGCCGACGGCACCGGCATCCTGCTCAACAACGAGATGGACGATTTCACCCAGAAGCCCGGCGTGCCCAACCTCTATGGCCTGGTCCAGGGCGAGGCCAACGCCATCCAGTCGAAGAAGACGCCGCTGTCGTCGATGAGCCCGACCGTGGTGGCCAAGGACGGCAAGCCGTTCATGGTCATCGGCAGCCCGGGTGGTTCGCGCATCATCACCATCACGCTGGAAGCGATCGTCAATGTCATCGACCACGGCATGAACATCCAGGAGGCGATCGACGCGCCTCGCATCCACCATCAATGGCTGCCCGACAAGGTTTATGTCGAGCCGTTCGGCCTGTCGCCGGACACAGAAAAGCTGCTGGCCGGCATGGGATATCACCTCGATCTCGCTGACCAGACCTGGGGGCAGGCGGCCGGCATCCTGGTCGGCGGCAAGAGCCTGGCGGAAATCGAGAAGGGCGGCGGCGCGCGCTACAACGGCGCCATCGACAGCCGCGCGGCCTCTGGCGAGGCGCTCGGATACTGACAGCTCGGAGGAAAAGCTTGGTGCCGCGCGGCGATTCGGGTTGATCGCCCGCTGCTCAAGTGGATCGGCTCACACCGATTTGACCGTCACAAGACCAGCGTGAGGGTGGACGCAACCAGCATCAAGGCGGCAATGCCGACGAACAGCGCATAGATACGCGGCCGGTCGAGCAGCAGCGCGTTTCCGGATATCCAGGCGGACGTGGCGCCGCCAAGCGCGAAGAGGAAGCCGTTGCGGTGCCCGAAGACCATCGATGCGGCCATCAGCCCGCCAATGATCAGCGCACCGAACACGATGATCACGGCAACGGCATATCTCTCGAAATCATTGCCGCTACCCATGCTCGGGCCGATTGCGTTCAACGTCGGCAGGTCGTCCGGATCGAAGGGGTTCGTCGACCCGTATTCGTCTTGACCGGCAGGCTCTCGCATCATTCGTTCTCCGTATAGCGGCAACAAATCATCAAGCCTTGCCGAGTGCAACCCGATCGCGCTGCCTTGATGCGTTCGACCGGTCCTTGACGTCTTCAGGCGGCGGCTTGCTGCCGGCTTTTTTGGTTCGTTCCTTGGCCGTCTTTGGTCTCTCAGGCAATCAGGAAACGGCTGCCCAAAGGCGACCGTGGCTTCGTCTATCATGGAATGCCTTCGTGGAGGAAAAATGATGCGAGGCGCGGATTGGGCTTCGCGGGCCGTGATTTTTTGGCGGCCACATCGCACAGCGCTGTTGTACGGGCGAATCGCCTTGCGGCCAAGCGGCGGCTGCGCCTGGCATGCGGTTGCGTAAAAGTTGACTTGTCAGGCCATCAAAATGTTGACTATTAAACTCATGTTTCATAGTCAACCGGGCAGTGGTCACTGGAGACCGTATCCCGAAAACCAGGGCACCGCATTGCAGAGAGACCGAGAGCCCCAGTCGAGAGCCGCGTCCGATCACTTGCGCAGCCGAATGACCCGGCGCCAGGCGCTCGGGCTTTTCACGCTGCCGTTCGCCGGCATGGGGTTCTCCACGGCTGAAGCCCGTCCGTTGCGCATAGTCTGCCTGGATGACGGGTTGACCGAGACCTTGCTCATGCTCGGCGTCAGCCCGGTCGCCATTGCCGATCGGGAGGTCTGGGAGAAATGGGTGGTCGAGCCGCGGCTGCCGCCTGACATCGCCGATGTCGGCACGCTGCTCGAGCCCAATCTTGAATTCCTGCAGCAGCTCAGGCCCGACATCATCCTGTCCATGCCATATCTCGACGGCATCAAGCCGCTGCTCGAACGCGTGGCTCCGGTGACGACGATCGGTCTCTACACCGAAGCCGGGCAGCCCTATCAGCGCGCCGTCGAGGCGACGCGCCAGCTTGCAGGGCTTGTCGGCAAGGAAAGCGAAGGCGAAGCGCTGATCGCGGCGGCAGACGCGTATTTTACGGAGATTCGCCAGCAACTGGCGCCGCTGTCGGCACGGCCGATCTATGTCGTCGGCTTCCTGGACCCCCGCAATGTGCGCGTCTACGGCGCAAAGAGCCTGTTTCAGGAGGTGTTCGACCGCATCGGGCTCAGCAACGCGTGGACGGCGGAGACCAATTACTGGGGGTTTTCGACCGTCGGTATCGACGGGCTGGCAACATCCAGCGATGCGCGCCTCGCCTATCTCGAACCCTTGCCTGAGGGCGCTGGCGGCACGCTGACCGAAAGTCCGGTCTGGAACGCCATGCCCTTCGTGCGCAACCACTCGATCATGCGCCTTCCTGCCGTCCTGATGTTTGGCGCGCTTCCATCCGCGCGCCGTTTTGCTCGGGTCCTGGCGTCGGCGATGACCGCGGAGGCCGCCCGTGGCTGAGGATGCTGCGGCCATTGCCCAAGGGGAAAAGCATGCATCTGCCGGCCGGGCCTCCGCGTGGAGCTTTTTCAGCAATCAGCCGGTAGGCGCGATCCTGCTTTGCGTGATGTTGGTCGTGGCGGCGATCGCGGCAACCGTCTCGAACCTCACCGTGCAGCTGCCATCGGCGCTTTGGCTCCAATCGCTCGCCGCCCCCGACATTGATGATATGCGGCAGGTGCTCGTCCACTACGCCTTCCTGCCCAGGCTTGCCGTCAGCCTTTTATGCGGTGCGGCGCTCGGGCTTGCCGGAACCGTCCTGCAGCAGGTTCTGCGCAACCCGCTCGCCTCGCCCGAAACGGTCGGTGTCTCGGCCGGCGCCTATCTGGCGCTGGCACTAGCAACGCTTCTGTCACCGTCGCTGCTTGCCTTTGGCCGCGAATGGGTGGCGCTGGGCGGCGCATTCGTTGCCCTTGCCGCCGTCATCGCTCTGTCCTGGCACAAAGGCCTGTCACCGCTTTCGGTCGTGCTGGCGGGGCTTGTCGTCAGTCTCTATGCCGGCGCTATCGGCGCTGCCCTCATTGTGCTGCGGCATGAATGGTTGGCCGGCCTGTTCATCTGGGGCGCCGGTTCGCTGGGCCAGCAGGACTGGTCGACGACACTGTGGCTGTTGCCACGCATCGGCGGCGCGGCACTGGCGATCTTCCTCATGGTGCGGCCGCTGGCCCTGCTTGGTCTCGACGATGAAGGCGCGCGCAGCCTCGGCGTGCCGCTCGGCGCCTATCGCTTCGCAGGACTGGCGGCCGCGGTCGCCCTGATCGCGTTTGTCGTTGCCGCTGTCGGAGTCATCGGTTTCGTCGGCCTGGCCGCGGCGACGCTCGCGCGCATCGGCGGTGCCCGGCGGCTGGGCCAACAACTGGTGATGGCGCCGCTGATCGGCGGGGCGCTGTTGTGGACAGCCGACCAGGCCGTACAGATCGCCACTGGACCGCAAGGCGCTGCTGCCGACCGGAGCGATCACAGCACTTCTCGGCGCGCCGCTGCTTCTCTGGCTGCTGCCACGCCTTGCGCTTGGCTCGGAAGCCCCGACCTTGATGGCCGCGCGCCTGCCGCGCGCAAGCAAGCCCGGCCTTGTGCTGGCGGCGATCGGCCTGGCCCTGCTTCTGCTGCTCGGGCTGGCCCTGCTCTATGGACCGGGTCCGCATGGCTGGACCCTCGCCTTCGGCGACCAGTTGCAGCCTTTGCTGTCGTGGCGGTGGCCTCGCGTGCTTGCCGCGCTGAGCGCCGGGGCGATGCTGGCGCTTGCCGGGCTGATGATGCAGCGGCTGACCGGCAATCCGATGGCCAGCCCCGAAGTGCTGGGCGTCAGCGCCGGTGCCGCCCTTGGCATGATGGTGGCGCTGTTCGCGCTCTCCGATGCCGGACGTCCGGTTCAGACGGCGGCGGCAACCATCGGCGCCTTCGCCGCTTTGCTGGTGACGCTGGCGATCGGCCGCCGTGCCGCCTATGCGCCGGAGCGGCTGCTGCTCGCAGGCGTTGCCCTGACGGCCTTGTTCGACGCGCTGATCCTGGTGCTCACCGCCACCGGCGATCCGCGTGCCATGCTGCTGCTCAACTGGCTGACCGGCTCGACCTATGGCGTCGATGTCGGCGACGCCTTGCTCACCGGTGGCATCGCCGTCTGCCTCTTTGCGCTCGCGCCTTTCTTCATGCGCTGGCTCGACATCCTGCCGCTCGGCCCCGCCGCCGTGCGGGGCCTTGGCATTGACCTGAAGAGGACGCGGCTTTTCGTGCTGCTGGTGGTCGCGGCACTCACCGCAGCCTCGACCCTGATCGTCGGTCCGCTGACCTTCATCGGCCTGATGGCGCCGCACCTTGCCCGTCGCCTTGGCCTGTCCCGTGCGCTGCCGCAGGCCATTGGCGCGGTGCTCGCCGGCGCGCTGATCATGGTCGCCGCCGACTGGGTGGGCCGCACCGCCATCTTCCCGCGCCAGATCCCGGCCGGTCTCGTCGCCACGCTGATCGGCGGCCCGGTACTGATGTGGCTGCTGCGCCGCCGCTGACCTTTAGCCCTTGTGGAGATATCGATGTCCACGTCGATGCCAGCCTTGATCGCCGACACGACGGTCCACGATCTTGTTCCGGCGCAGGGCGGCGCCCCCTGGCGGATATTCCTGCATGTGCCGTCCGGGCCGGTGCCAGAAGCCGGCTGGCCGGTCCTCTACATGACCGACGGCAATGCAGTCATCGGCACGGCGGTCGACGCCATGCGCGCGCAGGCCTTCTATCCAACGGGCACCAATGTCGGCTGGGGCGTCATCGTCGCCATTGGCTATCCCGTCGAGGGCGCCTACGACCCGTTGCGCCGCTCATGGGACCTCGGCCCGCCGCCGGGCAAGACCTATCCGCCCTTTTACGAGGGCACGCCCGAAGTCCGGACGGGTGGGGCAGCGGAATTCCTTGCCTTCATCGAAGACGAGCTGAAGCCATGGGTCGCCGGTCGGGTCACGGTCGACACAAGCCGCCAGGCGCTTTATGGCCATTCTTTCGGTGGAGATCGGAAGAGCACACGTCTGAACTCCNCTGAAGCCATGGGTCGCCGGTCGGGTCACGGTCGACACAAGCCGCCAGGCGCTTTATGGCCATTCTTTCGGTGGTCTGTTTGCGCTCTATGCCCTGTTCACGCGGCCTTCTGCCTTCCAGACCTGGATCGCGGCGAGCCCCGCCCTCTATTGGGAAGAGCGTGCCATCGACCGCTTTCTCGAAACCTTCGAGGCCGCCGTTCCCGCTGGTTTGGCGGCGACCATGATCCTGTCGGCCGGCGAGTACGAGACCGAGAAGCTGGCGCCGTTCCAGATTGGCGCCGAGGACGAGGAAAAGCGCCTGCGGCAGAAGAAGGTGACACATACCGACGAATTCGCGCGGGCAATGGCGCAGCGGCTTGATGCTCTCCCGGGCGTGCGCGCGCGCTTCGAGCTGCACGCCGGCGAGAACCACATGTCGATCCTGCCGGTCACGGTCAATCGCGCGGTTCAGGCAGCGTTTGCGGTCAGGGCTTGCGACTAACGGCCTTCACCTCTCAACGCTGCGATGGCTTGTTGCCGTTGTGCGGCTGCGTCCGCGTCCATAGCGCCAAAACGCAGGGCACAGCGGAATTTTTCCCCGGGTACGACGCGAACCAGGCGGCCTCTTTCCTTGGCCGCAAGATAGCCGTCTGGTTCGGCGGTGGCCGGCAGCACGAGGCCAAGTGCGTCCTGGTCGGCGCCGCGCGTGATCCAGCGGACGGCATAATTGAGCTCGTCGGGGCGAAAGCTGACGAAATCCGCCGTACGGTCCGGATGGACCTGCAAGGCGTGCGCCCAGCCCTGGAGGTCCGCCTTAGCCCTCATCGTCAGCACGAGTTCTGGGTCGATCGGCTCGCCCTTGGTCAGCAGGCGATGCCGCGAAGGATCGGCGACAACGGCATCGCGGTAAGCAAGGTAGCTTTCGCTCGGTGTGAAAAAGGGCGGCAGCGTCTGGCGCACGACAATGTCCGCGGAATCATCCGCTACGGTGTCGACCAGGCGCCCGCCGTCGGCCGGCTTGAAATTGATGTGCGCCAGGTACATCAACTCCATGGCCGAGCGTTTCAGGTTCTCGATCACGATGTCGACTGCGACGCTGCTGGCATCGAGTTGCAGCCGTACGGTCGGCTCCATCACATAGTCATGGCTGAAAGCGACGGTCTGTCGGCAGCGCCCCGTCAGCGCCATGAAGGGTCCTTCGGAATTGCTGCCGGCGATCAGTTGCACGTCCTGATAAGGCGCATTGGGCAGATCGCCGTGAAGCGGGTGACGATCATCCGGGCCCGGATTTCCCATTGCGGTAGCGCCGCAGTGAATGAAGAACGCGCCGTAGTTGGAAAGATAGTCCCGGGTCGCGACCGGCTCATCGAACATCGAGCGCATGGTCAGGGAGCGGCCGAGGAAGGTCACGTCCCAGATCTGCTGTCCTTGGAACGGCAGCATGACGATTTCGCCCTTCGCGTTGCTGATCCGAAGCCCGGCAACGCCGGATCGATAGCGAAAGGCGGTGGCGACAAGCCCGCGATAGCGCGCGACGATGGTTTCCGACGGGCCGAACTGCTCGGGCACGAGGTCGACGAAGACGTGATCGGAGTGGTCCAGATGCATTGTTTCGACCTCTATCTTCCGCAAGTGTGCGTGCCGATAGTCGCAGGAAACATCTGGAAATCAACGGCAGCACGCCTCACAGCTTCTGCCAGGACGGCTGGTGGAAAAGTCTCTTCGCACCCTCCTGGGAGAGCGCTCGAAACTGCAAGCTTGCCAGGCAATATCCCGCGATTGCCTATCCGCGAGCCGGCGGCAGCTCGAACAAAGTGGCGCCATTCTCCCGGCCGCGCTCGACATAGCCGATGACGCCAAACCATCTTGCGACATCCGGCCCCTGCAGCCAGCTGCGCGAGTGGATGGCGAGGTTGCCGGCGAGCGCCTGGATGTGCCGGATATGCCGCTTGCAGAAGCGAACGGTCGCGGCACGGAAGAAGTCCTCCCGTGCGGCGAACAGCGTGTCGGCGGCGTCGCTGTTCTCATGCCAGGCGATGATCGCCACGGCCTTGTCGCCCTCGACAAGCGCGTGCGCGCGGCCCTCTTTCAAATTCATCATCAGATTGTCGTAGGCGATCTTGCTGTCCTTGCCGGCCGCCACGTATTCGTCCGACATCCGCTTGGACAGACCACGAAAGACATCCTCCAGATCCCCAAGCGTTGCTGCGCGTGCTCTCATTTCACCTCCTGCAGCCCCGGCAGGCAGTTTGCCCTAGGGTTGAGGGGTGGCCAAGCAAATTAAATCCTTCGGCGGGCCAATGTGCGCAAAGTGATTTCACTTGGCGATGCTGGCGGCGACGCGATGGGGTGTGTCCAGAACGGACCTTGGGAAAATGGTGCCCAGAGGCGGAATCCAAGTGAGGAAAGTATGCCAGTACTTTCAGGATGTTACTACCCACGTAGCCTGCGAACAACCAACATAAATACCAACAATATATTTCTGTGGATTACTATCATTCCTCGTGGAATGCCCGACTGATTTGGTCCGACAGCGGCTTCACAAAATAGGAAAGCGCCGTACGCTCGCCCGTCTGGACCATCGCTTCGGCCGGCATGCCGGGCACGAGCGTTAGNCCGTACTTCCAGCGCAAGATCGTCGCCTTCCGGCACGATTAGCATGATCGGATCGGCGGGCGTAATCACTCCGCCGAGCGTATGAACTGCGAGTTGTTGAATGGTGCCTGACTGCGGCGCGACGATATCGATCCGTCGCAGTTCCTGTTCAGCCGCCACCTTGCGCTCACCATACTCCCCGATCTGCGCCTGAACCTCTCTGAGCTCCTGGCCGACTTCGGTCTTGAAATCCTGATCGATCTGCGGGATCTGCAGGCGCGTTTCGGCTATGCGGGCTGCAGTCTGTGCCTGATGTGCGATCTTCTCACCGCGTTCGCCACCGAAAGTGGCAACCTGGATCTTCAGGCTGTTCAACCGTTGGTCCGAGACAATGCCTTGGTCGCGCAGCCCACTCAGAACAGCAATTTCCTTAAGGAGAACCTCGATCCTTTTTTCACAGGCAATTTCCTGCGCCTCGAATCCTTCGATCTCGTGGTGATATTGAGTAATGTGTTCCGCCAGTTGCGCCTGCTTTCCGTCGCGGGATTGTCTGCGGAATTCGAACAGCAGCGTCTCGCTATGTATTGCCGAAGCTACGTCCGGAACATCTCTTCGGACGAGCAGCCAGTCCGGGAAGGCGATCTCCGCGAGATCGTCACGTTCAGCATCGAGTCTTGCCTGGTAGGCGGCGAGCTCATCGAGCCGCTTGGTGACTATGGCGAGATTGGCGCGCGTCTGAGTGGCATCGAGCCGCATGAGGATGTCGCCGGCTTTCACTTTATCGCCTTCGCGCACCAGGATTTCTCCCACCACCCCGCCGGTCGGGTGCTGCACCTTCTTGACATAGGAATCGACGACAAAGTGTCCGGACGCGACAACCGCACCGGAGAGATTCGTGAAGGCCGCCCAGGCTCCGGCTCCTCCCACAAAGATTACGCTCGCCAGAAGGCCCGCCACCAGGTGGCGGCGAATGGAGCTGGAAACGTCATTGTTCTGATGAATGCCGGACACCGGGATCCTCCATGTCAGCGCGCTCTCCCACATGATCCTGTGTAGATTCGATGGCCTTGACGCCAGCGCCTCGTGCCATCGCTGTCCCCTTCAGGACTTTGGAAAGTGCTTCATCACGCGCACCGAATGCTCGCTGCCGTCCACCTTCCATCACCAACACCAAATCCACGGCGCGGATGGCGCTCGGCCGATGGGCGACGACAACCGCAATGCCCTTGCGCTCGCGCACGGAGGCGATCGCCTTAACGACCGCAGCCTCGCCTTCCGCATCGAGATTGGCATTGGGTTCATCCAGCACAACAAGGAAAGGGTCTCGATAAAGAGCACGGGCAAGACCGATACGCTGGCGCTGCCCGGCGGAAAGTGCCGATCCGGCCTCACCGATCGGAGTTTCGTAGCCGTGCTCAAATCGGAGGATCAGTTCGTGCGTGCCCGCTGCTTTCGCCGCGGCGACAATAGCCTCAGGGTCAGGATTATCTTCAAAACGAGCAATGTTTTCGGCAATGGTGCCGTCGAACAGTTCAACACCTTGCGGCAGATAGCCGATATGACGGCCTAGTGCTTCCCGGTCCCATTGATCGAGGCTTGCGCTGTCGATGCGAACCTTTCCGGCGACCGGCGCCCATGCGCCGACGATGGCGCGCGAGAGTGTCGACTTGCCCGAGCCCGATGCACCGATGATCCCGAGTGCGCTTCCCGCCTGAATGGCAAACGCAAGGCCGGTCACGGTCGGCTTCCTTTCGCCGGGCGGAACGATTGTCACGCCTTCGAGGCGCAGTTCGCGTTCAGGTGCAGGCATTGGCATAACAGGAGCGGATTCAGGAACCTTTTCCAAGAGGTCCTCCAGCCGCGCCCAACCCTGGCGCGCCATGAGGAAAGGTTTCCAGCTTGAAATGGCCAGATCGACCGGAGCCAGCGCACGCCCCATCATGATCGAACTGGCAATCATAACCCCGGCCGTAGCCTCCTGTCTGATGACAAGGTACGCGCCGACGGCAAGAATGGCCGATTGCAGCAGCACGCGCAGCGATTTTGAAATGGCACCCAGCCCACCTGCCACGTCCCCAGCTTTCCGGTTGGCGGCCAGATACTTGGCATTGGCCTTTTGCCATCGGGCAGCGATCCGCTTTCCAAGGCCGAGAGCTCGCACGACCTCGGCATTGCAACGCGCTGCTTGCAGCAGACCATTGCGTGCCATGTTGTGGGCAACGGTATCGCTTATCGGCCNAAGAAGCCGCGAACATTGTCGAGATCGCGAAGCGGCTGCAAGCCGTCGCCCGGCATGCGCGTTGAAAGCGGAAGGCGAACGATCGCATCGTGAACGCGTCCGGAAAACTCTCCATCGAAACGCTCGCCAATCCGCAGCAGCACGCGGGCGCGCAAAATGTCGAGCAGGCATTGGAACGCATAAAGCCCCGCAGCAAGCACGACGAGCCCCACCAGCGTCGATACGCTGCCACTTGCCAGAACGCGGTCATAGACCTGAAGCATGAACAGCGGCGAGATCAGCGCAAGCACGTTGACCGCGCCGCTGATCAACACAACGCCCCAAATAGCGGAACTCAGAGGGAAAGGTCTCAAAGCTGAATCCTTCAAGGAATGGCTTCTCACGTAAGTTCCGGAGGCTGGCGACTCAGCCCCATATTGCTCCCCGACCGGCGACCGACTGCATCCGCTCGCTGGTTCAGGATCAGTGCTCCCGCCGAATATGTTTGGTCCCGGCATTTAATGGAGCGGGTCAACAAACCGTCCGGCTGAACGTTTGGAAGGGCAACGTCATCGTGGCCGGCCGCAAGGGCCCGGACAGGCTTCCGCCTCCACACTTTCAGGAGATTTCGGTGCACGACCAGCGCGACGCGCAGGGCTTCGTCAAGCTATCCACGCTGCAACTGCTCCCGGGCGCCCCTCGGCCGCCCCGGCCCATGGCAAGTAGCGGAAACGGGAAAGCGCCCGCCCAGGGGGGCGGGGCGCGGTTCCGTATCGGTATTCTGGATCAAACGAAGGTGAAGTCCGACGCGGTCAGGCCTAGGTCGGCCACGGTGACCACACCGCCCAGGTGGGCGAACTCGTGCGCGCTGCCGTCGGCGGTGACATAGGCCAGAGTTGCGACTCTGTCGGTGTAGCTGCTTTGGTAGACAATGATGTCGCCGGCGTGCTCGCCGGAGATCGCACGCGCTGCCTCATTAGCAGAGTTGAAAGATTCGCCAGTGATTACCACGACATGTTCGCCGTTCGCACCCGAGGCCGCGCCACTGTAGAAGCTGCTCACCGGGTAGCCGGACTGTATACTGGCGTTGTTGACGAAGTTCGCGCCAAAACCGTCGTTGTAGAGGCCCACCGCATCGAAGGCGAACTTGTCCTCCGCCGGGTTGAAATCGGTGATAGTGGTAATGTCCGGCTTCGACCCGACACTCGGATCGACCCCAGGCACCGGATTGTGGAACTGGAACACGAACGTGTCATTGTCGGTGCCCCCGGTCAACGTATCCTGGCCGTCACCCACGTAGAGGACATCCTGGCCGGGACCGCCGCTGAGCCTGTCATTGTCCTCACCGGAGATGCGCGCGTTGAAGCGGCCGTTGTCGCCGGAGAGATCGTCCCAGCCATCTCCGCCGAAGATGCGGTCGTTACCCTCGCCGCCAAGGGCTCGGTCACTGCCCGGGCCAGCCGAGATCTCGTCGTTGCCGCCACGACCGTCAATCCAGTCACCGCCCTGGAAACCCTCCATCCAATCTTCACCCTTGGTGCCGAGGAGTGTTTCGGCATCCGGGCTACCCTCGATAATGTTTGCCATCGAAAAAATACTCCTGATGATGCACCCTGCCTGACGCGTTCATATTGCTCATCGGGTAATTAGAGAAATCGATTGCTTGGATAGACACACATTTACGAAATGGATGCATTCACGTTCACTTCGCCCTTCCGCTGAGCAGTAGCGGGCTCGCAGGCGGCGGGGACGCGCCCAGACGATCGACCCGAACATTCACACTCAAGCGGACGAGTAAAACTTGGTAACCGGCCGCCCTGGTTGGGCCCAAACCTCTCCCTGTTTGCTCGACGCCGGCATACCCGCACCGTAAGCGCTGGACGTGGACAAGTTCCGGTGGCGGCGGGTACGGCGCGGCTCAGCGATGAATGGGGGGGGCCGGAGACGGTTCCTTCCCCGACACGCATGCTGCTACCGCGCAACAAGGGGAGGGCAATTTGCCGCCAATGGTCTCGTGATAGCACCTTTCGCCGACAGGCTGTCGAAGTTGACCGAAGCCGAGCTGAAACGACAACTGACGGGTCCTCACAGCTGCGTTACGCATTCGCTCACCGTCAAGCCGGCCTCGGAAGAACAGGCATAGGGCTGTGTTGCCGAGTATCTCGCCAGCACTGCCCATTGCGAGCAATGGAACATTAGGGAGCGCGTTCGCGCGAGCCGAGAGTTCAAGGATCTCGGAACGACAGCTTCCGCACGTCGGCCGCACGGGCTCTACGCGACGCGGCCTACGCCAAGCTAACAGAATTGCTTTCATTACTCGTGGAATGCCCGACTGATTTGGTCCGACAGCGGCTTCACAAAATAGGAAAGCGCCGTACGCTCGCCCGTCTGGACCATCGCTTCGGCCGGCATGCCGGGCACGAGCGTCAGGTCCTTGAGCTTCGTCAGTTCCGCATGCGGAACCGATAGACGCACCAGGTAATACGAAATGCCGTTTTTTTCGTCCGTCGCCAGATCGGCTGCGATCCGGCTGACATATCCGTTCAATTCCGGCGTGGTTCTCAGATTGAAGGCTGACATCCGCAGCACGGCCTTGTGACCAAGCTGGATTTGGTCGATGTCCTTCGGGGTGATTCGTACTTCAAGCGCAAGATCGTCGCCTTCCGGCACGATTAGCATGATCGGATCGGCGGGGG
>NZ_AYWX01000022.1 GCF_000502875.1 Mesorhizobium sp. L2C084A000
GCCGGCTCGACGCCGCCGGCGACCAACGGCACGGCTCCCGCCGCGCCGGCGGCCCCGCAGGTGCCGAACCAATAGTCTTCGGGCCCCTGAAACCGCGATCTGTGGTCGTTTGAACACAGTCGCGGCAAATGCGGCGAGATCACGAAGATTCGACGAGGTGAGGCATGGCCTCGCGCTTGAGGCGCCCGCGCTTATTCGACTATAGATTGCGTGCGGCATTTCCGGCGCCCTTGGGGGGCGCTGGGCGACGCCGTGGCAACAAGCATAGAACGATCGGATCTTCGCCATGCAGCTTCGCAGCTTCATTTTCCTGGGACTTTGCGCCGCACTCGGCGTGAGTTCCCCCGCTTTCGCAGGCGTTCCGGCCAATATGGCCGCACAGCCTTCGGTTGAAACAACCTCCGCCATCAACGTCGCCGTCAAAAGTGACGCGTCGCAATTGAAGCTTCTCAAGAAGAAGAAAAACCCGACGCCCGACGACCTCGCCCAGATCAAGAAGATCGAGGCCAAGATCGTTGCCGACAAGGAGGCCGCCAAAGCCAAGGCGCTCGAAGCCAGGAAACTGGCGATGCGCGAGGCGGCCAAGGCCAAGGCCGACGCTGAACGGCAGGCGTTCCTTGCCAAGAAGGGCAAGAGCGCGCCGGCAACCGAGGTGGCCGATGCCAAGCCGGCCAAGAAGCAGGTTGCCAAGATCATCGAGCCTATCGAACCGATCGCGCCGATCCAATCGGCAGAGCCGCTTCCGGCAGAGGCGATGAACGTCGCCTTGACCGGCAACAATGGCGAGCTGCGCAGCGAGGTCATCGGCCAGAAGCAGCCGAGCAACGGTGGTCTGTTCGCCGGTCTCTTCGGCGGGACCTCGTCCGGGTCTTCGATAAGCTATCTCCCTGAGACACGGGCTCTCGACCAGGTGCTCGCCAAGAGGGAAGCCAAGAAGCAGTTCAAGGTGAAGCCGGAATTCGTGCCGCAGGACGTGGAATTCAGCGGTTACGATGCGGGCACCATCGTCATCGACACCAGTGCGCGGCGCCTCTACCTCGTCGAATCGTCCTCCACCGCCCGCCGCTACGCCATTGCGGTCGGCCGCGAGGGTCTGCAGTACAAGGGTACGGTTGCGGTCGGCGACAAGCAGGAATGGCCGCGCTGGATCCCGACGCTGGACATGCAGAAGCGTGAGCCGAAGCATTATGGCCAGTACAAGGACGGCATGCCCGGCGGTGGCCAGAACCCGCTCGGCGCCCGCGCCATCTACCTCTATGACGGCAAGAAGGACACGCATCTGCGTATCCACGGCACAATCGCGCCGCAGTCGATCGGAACCAGCGCCTCGAATGGCTGCTTCCGCATGATCAACGAGCACGTCATGGACCTCTACAGCCGCGTCAGGGTTGGCACCAAGGTCGTCATCATCTGACGTTTTCGTCATCCTGCCGAAAGGGCCGGCTCAGCCGGCCCTTTTGTTTTGCCCTGTTCACGATCCGAGCGCCTTCTTGGGAAAAAACCTTCGCGGTGGTTTTTTCTCTGGCGGAATCAATCCGGCCGCGTTAAGCGATGACTCCCATGGCGCGATATGTATTCATCACAGGCGGCGTGGTTTCCTCACTTGGAAAAGGCATAGCCGCAGCGGCCCTTGGGGCTCTCCTGCAGGCGCGAGGCTATCGCGCACGCATCAAAAAACTCGACCCCTACCTCAATGTCGATCCGGGCACGATGTCGCCGTACCAGCATGGCGAGGTTTTCGTCACTGATGATGGCGCGGAAACCGATCTCGATCTTGGCCATTACGAGCGCTTCACCGGCCGCTCCGCCAATCAGCAGGACAACATCACCACCGGCCGCATCTACAAGAACATCATCGAGCGTGAGCGGCGCGGCGATTATCTCGGCGCAACCGTGCAGGTCATTCCGCACGTCACCGACGAGATCAAGAATTTCGTCCTCAACGGCAATGACGACTATGATTTCGTGCTTTGCGAGATCGGCGGCACGGTCGGCGACATCGAGGCGATGCCGTTCCTGGAAGCGATACGCCAGCTCGGCAACGACCTGCCGCGCAACAACGCCGTTTACGTGCATCTGACGCTGATGCCCTACATCCCGACAGCGGGCGAGCTGAAGACCAAGCCGACTCAGCATTCGGTCAAGGAGCTGCGCGGCATCGGCATCGCGCCCGACATCCTGCTGGTCCGCGCCGACCGCGCCATCCCCAAGGAAGAACGCAGAAAATTGTCGCTGTTCTGCAACGTCCGCGAGAGCGCTGTGATCCAGGCGCTCGACGTGCCGCACATCTACGACGTGCCGATGGCCTATCACAAGGAAGGGCTCGATTCGGAAGTGCTGGCCGCCTTCGGCATCGATCCGGCCCCGAAGCCGCGCATGGAGCCGTGGCAGGCGGTGTCCAACCGCATCCACAATCCGGAAGGCGAGGTGACCATCGCCGTCGTCGGCAAGTACACCGGCCTCAAAGACGCCTACAAATCGCTGATCGAGGCGCTCTCGCATGGCGGCCTGGCCAACCACGTCAAGGTCAAGCTCGACTGGATCGAATCGGAGATCTTTGAAAAGGAGGATCCGACGCCATGGCTGGAAAAGGTGCATGGCATCCTGGTTCCCGGCGGCTTTGGCGAGCGCGGTGCCGAAGGCAAGATCCTGGCGGCGAAGTTCGCGCGCGAGCGCAAGGTGCCGTATTTCGGCATCTGCTTCGGCATGCAGATGGCCTGCATCGAGGCGGCGCGGTCGCTGGCCGGCGTCGAACATGCGTCTTCGACCGAGTTTGGTCCGACCGAGGAACCGGTCGTCGGCCTGATGACCGAATGGCTGAAAGGCAACATGCTGGAGAAGCGCCGGGAAACCGGCGATCTCGGCGGCACGATGCGGCTCGGCGCCTATCAGGCCGAACTCGCCAAGGGCTCCAAGATCGCCGAGATTTACGGCGACACACAGATTTTCGAGCGCCATCGCCACCGCTACGAGGTCAATATCGACTACAAGGAGCGACTCGAGGATTGCGGCCTGGTATTCGCCGGCATGTCGCCCGACGGCGTGCTGCCGGAGACGGTCGAGTATCCAGACCACCCCTGGTTCATCGGCGTGCAATATCATCCGGAACTGAAAAGCCGGCCGCTCGACCCGCATCCGCTGTTCGCCAGTTTCATCGAGGCGGCGGTGGAGCAGAGCCGGTTGGTGTAGCGATCAGGTCGGGCGGCAATGCAGACCTATGTCGCGCTGCTTTACAGCATCATCCTGGGCGAGGGCCGTCGGGTCGTCATGGCCGACCTCAAGGCCATGGCGGAAGATTTCGGGTTGAAGAATTCGCGCACGCTGGTGGCGACCGGCAATCTGGTCTTCGAGGCGCCAGCAACTGATATCGCCGACCTCGAACGGCGGCTGGAAACAGTCTTCGAAAAGACCTTCGGCCGCCATGTCGATATCATCGTGCGTGGTGCCGAGGACTGGCTGAAGCTTGCCGCCGGCAATCCGTTCCCGGCCGATTCGGCTAAAACAGGCGATCAGGTGGCCGTACGGGTGATGCGCAAGCCTGCGCCCGTGGAGGCCGTGAAGGGGCTCCAAGCCTATGCCGGCGAGGATGAAAAAGTGACTTCGGTCGGCGGCGACATCTGGGTCGTATTTTCACGCGAGAGGACAAGCTCGCGGCTGCTCGCGGCCATGAATCACAAGCGCTTGGGCACGGGCACGTCGCGCAACTGGAACACAGTGCGCAGATTGGCCGAGATGCTCGGGTAGGTTTTGGGGCGGCTCTCGCCGCCCCAAAATTCACCTTGTCAGGCTTTCGCGGTCCTGGCGCCGGCGCCCAAAGCGGCGGTGCGCAGCACGTAGTAGATGATGCCGGCGATCGCCACGCCGAAGAACCAGCCATAGACGCCCCACCAGGACGGCAGCCAGTTGGTGAAGTTGGGCAGGATCGACGAGAAGATGGCGCCGATGCCGGCGGCGATAAAGGCATTGACGTGCCAGCCGCCCTGGAAACGGAACTCGCCGTCTTCGCGGTAAAGCGCTTCGACGTCGACCTCACCCTTCCGGATCAGGTAGTAGTCGACCATCATCACCCCGAAGATCGGCCCCATCGTCGCGCCGATGATGTTGACGAAGGAAGCGGCACTGCCTTCCCATGGCGCGAAGGGATAGAGCAGCAGGGCAATGACGGCCGCGATATAGCCGCCCTTCTTGAAGTCGATCTGCCTGGGGAAGACGTTGGAGAAGTCGAAGGCCGGCGAGACGAAATTAGCGACCACGTTGATGCCCAGGGTCGCAACCGCAAAGGTCAGGGCTGCGAGCGCCGCCAGGAACCAGCTGTCGAATTTCGCCGAGATCTGGTCGGGATGCAGCAGCACTTCGCCATAGACGTCAAAGGCGGCAATGGTGGTGACGCCGGCGACCAGCGAGAACAGGATGAGGTTGATCGGCAGACCCCAGATGTTGCCCTTGCGCAGCGATGCCTTGTCCGGCGCGTAACGGGCGAAATCGCAGAAGTTGAGATAGAGCGCCGAGAAATAGGTGACCCAGATTGCTGCCACCGCAAACAGCGAAGTCCACGAGCCGGGCGTGCCGGGCACGCCCGCGTCCTTCGTCTTGTCCAGCAACACGTCCATCGGGATGTCGCTGGTGAAGGCAAATCTCCCGGATTTGACGCAGAGATAGATCGCCAGGATCAGCATCATCACCCACACCGCGGGGCCGGCCCAGTCCTGGAAGCGGCGCACCGTTTCCATGCCGTTCTGGATGATCAGCAGTTGCAGCCCCCAGATGACCACGAAGCAGATCACCTCCAGGCCGGTATGGCCGAGGAAATGCGTGCTGGCGTTGAAATGGGCGAACCACTGCGTGCGGATCAGCAGCGCCACGATCGCGCCCGAGGCGGCGGCCGTCTGCGCGCCGTACCAGAAGCAGGCGACGATGGCGCGCACCAGTGCCGGTATGTTGGCGCCCCAGATGCCGAAAGAGGCGCGGGCAAGCACGGGGTAGGGCACGCCCGTCTTCACGCCGGCATAGCCGACCATGTTCATCAGCGCGTAGATGATCAGCGATCCGATGCCTATGGCGATGATGAAATTGACAAAGCCGCCGCAGAACAGGAACAGACTGGCGGCAAGATAGTAGCCCCAAAGGCTGTGGACGTCCGACGTCCAGACGTTGAAGATCGAGAATGGCCCCCAGTTTCGAACTTTGGCCGGAGCCAGATCCTCGTTGTACAGATCAGGTGAAGCACCCTGTATCGTCATGGCAATGTTCCCCTTTTGCAGCACGCGCCCTCACGCGTTGGCCGCGTGCAGGTTAAGCCTGCCGCAGGGGAACCGACAAGCAACCTATTTGCCGGCTTTGGCCTTAAAGATATTCAATGAGAACTGCGATTATCGATGCACGGCGATGGTGGGTCATCGCTGAGCCCGGCACGGATGATTCGAAGTTCGACGCTGGGATTCCAATCTGAAGCGGTGGCTCCCGACATCTTCGGTAGGGGGCCATCTAGGTGATGGCCATAAGCTGCTTGTGATCCGCGACTTCGGCGAGCAGCCAATCCTGAAACAGGCCGGTGCCTGGTTTGTTGCCGATGCTGCGACGCTGATGCAGGTAAATGCCGGCCGGATAGGTGTGGCGGGCACGGAACGGGGCGACCAGTTTGCCTTGCTGCAGAAAATCTTGCGCCATCATCGTGTCCGCGAGCGCTATTCCCGCGCCATTGATCGCTTCGCGCATGATCAAGGTGCAATCATCCAGTGTTGTGCTGGATTTTGGCGTCGTTTCCAGAACGCCTTCCTGCTCCAGCCAACGCTTCCATCTCATGGTTTCGCATTCATGGATCAGATGATGATTGACCAGATCGGCCGGCGATCGCAGCGGCACAGGCCCCTCCAAAAGCGAAGGCGCACAGACCGGCGTCAAAAGCAGCGGGATCAGCAGCGTCAAAGCCGGGCCGGCCTTGTAGACGAACTCGTCGACAATGGCCAAATCGAAGTTGGCGCGCTTGCCTGAAGTGGAAATCTCCAGATCCACCGACGGATGCAACCGGCGAAAGTTCGGCAACCGATCCGCCAGCCAAAGGTTCAGAACGGTGGGCACGCACAAGACCCGCACACGTTGGATCTTGCCGTGGCGCGACCCCTCGGAGAGGCTGACGTCATCGGTGGCGCGCCAGATGGCTTCGAACGCCTCCGAGAGGCTGCGCGCATAGTAGGAGCCCCTTATGGTTGGGGTTATCTGGCGAAAACCGCGTTCGAACAGGTCCTGGCCGAGATTTCGTTCAAGCGCGCGGATGTGGCGGCTGACAGCCGAGGGTGTCAGATGCAGTTCTTCCGCCGCGTCCTTGACGCTGCCGAGGCGAGCGGCGGCCTCGAAAGCGCGCATGCCATTGAGTGAGGGAAGGGCCATTGGCCGATCATGAATTGTCAGTTGAGTTTTTGTCAATCGACATGGGCAGAATTCGCGTTTGATCGCCTGCCCCGTTAGGGGATACCCAGAAGGCAAGAGCAATTAAGTCGTCTCAAGAAAGCGACTGTTTGGGGACCGGCATTATACCACGAACGGCGGAGACCGGCTTGACCAGTCTCCACCGGGGCGAGCGAAGCGTTGCTCGCTACCGGCTGGTATTGCCGCAATTGGAGAGAGCGCCAGCCTATGCCTCAATCGCCAGCGCCGGTCTTCGAGACCGCGGACGAGATTTCTGCGGAAACCTCCGTCGTCGTGATTTTGCAAACTGCCCACACGGGCTTTGGCCCGCGGGCAGTCGCCCTGGATGCCGAGATGAGCGGGATCCTCTCTCGCGCCTGCTCCGACCCGGCCGCCTTGGCCGAATCCGGCACCTGCATCGATCTTATTGCTCCTCAGGCCGTATCGATTAAGCGCGTGGTCGTCCTGGCCTTGGGCAAAGCTGAAACCGTAACCGCCCTGTCATTGGCACGCGCCGGCGGTTTGCTTGCCGCGCATCTGGAGGGCAAGGGAGAATGCGCGGCCACCCTGGTCCTGGACCCCATCGCCGGCGTTGACCTGCCCGGAGCCGAAATCCTGGCGCGTGTCGCGCTTGGCATGCGGCTGCGCCGCTATCGTTTCGACATGCGCAACCGGCGGCAAGGAGCAGGAGCGGATCGAACCTTGCGGGTGCAACTGGTCGGGGCCCGCGGCCCAAATCTGACTGCGGCGCTGGCGCGGATCAATGCCATCGCCGACGGTGTCGAATATGCGCGGACCTTGGTCAACCTGCCGCCGAACCATCTCCATCCCGACAATTTCCATGATCATCTGGAGCCGCTGCGTGAAGCCGGAATCGACATCGAAATGCTCGATGCCGCGCAACTGAAGGAGCTCGGCATGAACGCGCTTCTTGCTGTTGGATCGGGCTCGGCGCGCCCGCCCCGGGTCGCTGTCCTGCGTTACCGGGGCAAGGGTGCGCCCGCTCAACCACTCGCTTTCGTCGGCAAGGGCGTCTGCTTCGATTCGGGAGGCCTCTGCATCAAGGGCGGAGCGCAGATGTTCGACATGAAAGCCGACATGGGCGGAGCGGCCGCTGTGGTCGGCCTGCTGATCGCGCTCGCCCGGCAAGGCAGCCCGGTACACGTTGTCGGTGTTCTCGGCATCGCCGAGAACATGCCATCCGGCACCGCGCTCAAACCGCGCGACATCATCACGACGGCGTCCGGACAGACCGTGGAAGTGTTCGACACGGATGCGGAAGGACGCCTGCTTCTGGCCGACTGCCTCCACTATGCAGCCACGCGCTTCAACCCTTCGGTGATCGTCGATCTGGCGACGCTGACCTATTCGGTGACGCGTGGCCTGGGCTCGATATTCGCCGGCCTGTTCAGCACCGACGATGCCATCGCGTCACAGATGATCGCGGCCGGAGAAACGGTCGGCGAACGGTTCTGGCGGCTGCCGCTCGACCGGGCCTATGATGAGGGTCTGCAATCGCCGTTCGCGGACCTCAGGCATCATGCCAAGGACATGGAGGACGGCGACGCTCCCTATGCCGCGGCCTTTCTGCGCCATTTCACGGAAGATCGCCCCTGGGTGCATCTCGACATCGCCAGCAAGGAACTGACCGACACCGATCGGCCTCTCGGCAGGCAAGGTGCCACGGCATTTGGCGTGCAGATGCTGGAAGAGTGGGTGCAGGTCACCCGCAACATGAGTTAGGCCCCCGTCGTCACGGACAAATACAAGATGCCTTCAACCGCACTGGGAACTGGTATGTCATCTGAGATCATCGGCATGGAAGGACGGGGCGCTTTCGGTGCCTACGAGACCTGGTATCGGGTCAGTGGCGAACTCGGTGGCGAAAAGGCGCCGGTGGTGATCCTGCATGGCGGCCCGGGCGTCGCCCACAATTATGTCGCTGCCTACAAGCTTCTTGCGCGAAGGGATCGCGCCGTCATTCATTATGACCAGTTGGGCTGCGGCAATTCCACCTTGCTGCCTGAGAAAGGCGCCGATTTCTGGACACCTGGGCTGTTCATCGACGAGCTTGAAAACCTGATCGACCACCTCGGCATTCGGGCGGGCTTCCACGTGCTCGGCCAGAGCTGGGGCGGCATGCTGGGCGCCGAATATGCCGTGACGCGGCCGAAGGGTCTGAAATCGCTGACCATTGCCAACTCACCGGCGTCCATGAAACTGTGGGTCGAAGAGGCCAACCGGTTGCGTGCGGATCTGCCCGCCGATGTGCAGGAGACTCTGACCCGGCACGAGCAGGCCGGCACGACGGACGATGCGGCGTACCAGGCGGCGACGATGGTGTTCTACGAGCGGCATGTCTGCCGGGTCGTGCCTTTCCCGCCCGAAGTCACGGAAAGTTTCGCCCAGGTCGTGCGCAATCCGACCGTCTATAATCTGATGAATGGGCCGAACGAGTTCCATGTCATCGGAACGCTGAAGAACTGGAGCATCGTTGAGCGCCTGCCGGCCATCGATGTTCCCACATTGATCATCTCCGGACGTCACGACGAGGCCACGCCCGCGACCGTGCAGCCCTACAAGGACGGCATCAAGGGGTCTCGCTGGGAGATATTCGAGCATTCCAGCCACATGCCGCATGTCGAAGAGCAAGATGCGTGCATGCGGGTGGTGGGAGACTTCCTGGACCACAACGATAACTGAAAAAAGGGGAATCAAGACATGAAGAAACTGCTTCTGGCGGCAACAGCCGCGGCATTGCTGGCCGGTACATGGCTGGCCCCGGCACAGGCCGAATATCTCAAGGAGCACCGGGGCGGCACCATCCGCCTGCTGGCCCGCTCCGCGGCCGGAACGCTCGATCCGCACATCAATTACACGGACCAGGGCTGGCAGATGTACCAGCCGATCTATGACGGCCTGGTGGCCTTCCGCAAGGCCGAGGGCATGGACGGCTTCACCATCGTTCCCGATCTGGCCGAGGCCCTGCCGCAGGTCAGCAATGACGGTAAGACCTTCACCTTCAAGCTGCGCAAGGGCATCAAGTTCTCCAGCGGCCAGGATCTTGGCGTGAAGGACGTCGTCGCTTCCTTCCAGCGCATCTTCAAGGTTTCCGGACCCACCTCCGGCACGTTCTATGCCGGCATCGTCGGCGCGGACAAATGCCTGGCCGACACCAAGAGCTGCACGCTGGAAGGCGGCGTTGTCGGCGACGAAGCGGCCGGCACCATCACCATCAACATCACCAAGCCGGATGCCGAACTGCTCTACAAGCTGGCCTTGCCGCATGCCGTGGTCCTGCCGGCGGACACGCCCGCAGAAGACATGGGTTCCAAGCCCATTCCCAGCACCGGCGCGTACACGATCTCGGCCTTCGACCCCAACAAGGGCATGACGGTTTCCCGCAACCCCAATTTCAAGCAGTGGAGCGAAGAAGCCCAGCCGGACGGCTATCCGGATGTCGTCCAGTATGATTTCGGCTTGTCCGAAGAGGCAGCCGTCACCGCGATCCAGAACGGCGAAGCGGACTGGATGTTCGACGCTCTGCCCAGCGATCGCCTGGGCGAACTGGGCAGCAAATCCATGGACCAGCTGCACATCTCACCGCTTTCGGCGTGGTGGTACGCGCCGCTGAACAACCGTCTCGCACCCTTCGACAATGAAAAAGCCCGCCAGGCCGTTGCCTATGCGATCGATCGCAACACGCTGGTCAAGCTGTTCGGCGGCAAGGTGCTGGCTTCGCCGGTCTGCCAGGTCCTGCCTCCGGACTTCCCCGGCCATGAAGACTATTGCCCCTTCACCAAGAATCCGGGCGCCAAATGGTCGGCTCCCGACCTCGACAAGGCAAAGCAGCTCGTCGAGGACTCCGGCACCAAGGGCCAGAAGGTGACGATCATCGTCGAGGACACCGCCATTTCGCGGTCCATCGGCGTCTATCTGCAGAGCGTGCTGACCAGCATCGGCTATGTCGCCGACGTCAAGCCGATCTCGTCGAACATCCAGTTCACCTACATCCAGAACACCAACAACAAGGTGCAGATGTCCGTCACCCAGTGGTACAAGGACTATCCTGCGGCCTCGGACTTCCTGAACATCCTGTTCAGCTGCGCCTCCTTCCGTGAAGGTTCGGACGCCTCGATCAACATCGCCGGCTTCTGCGACAAGGAAATCGACGCCAAGATGCAAAAGGCATTGGACCTCGGCGTCACCGATCAGAAAGCCGCCGACAAAATGTGGGCTGAAATCGACAGGCAGGTCACCGACAAGGCACCTGCCGTCGGCCTCTTCACGCCGAAGCGGCTCGACTTTGTCAGCAAACGTCTCGGCAATTTCAAGTTCAACCGGCAGTTCAACTGGATGATCACCCAATCCTGGGTACAGTAATGGCCTGGGTGCAGTAACGAACCGCGGAGAGGCACGCGCGTGTCGAACCAAGCTGTCACCATGCCGCGCAAGACGCGAGGGCCCTGGGCCGTCGCGTTTGCGAAGCTGGCAACGGACGGGGCTGCCATGGCGTCCCTGGCCGTGTTCCTCCTCATCGTCCTTGCCTGCCTCAGTGCGCCTCTTTATGCGAAATGGGCAGGCGTGGATCCCTTCGCCTCGACGCTCGACGCCGTCATCCAGATCGACGGTGCCGACGTTCCGGTGATGGAACAATCGACGGAAGGGCTGGGGCTTGGCTACACACCGCTCGGCCCGACCTGGCGGCTGGGCAATTATTTCCTCGGCGCCGACAGCCAGGGCCGCGATGTCATGGCCAGGATGCTCTATGGCGGGCTGAGCTCGTTGTTGATCTCCGGAGCAGCCACTATCTTCACCCTGATCCTGGGCACGGCGGCGGGATTGATCGCCGGCTATTTCGGCGGCGTCACCGACACGGTGCTGTCGCGCTTCCTCGACATACTGTGGGCGTTCCCGATCTATCTGCTGGCGATTTCGCTCTCCATCGTCACCATCGCGCATGGTATCACGATCGGTCCGATCCAGATCGAGTCCGGCAGTCTGTGGCTGCCTGTCATCATCATCGGCATCGTCTACGTGCCCTATGTGGCCCGCCCAATCCGCGGGCAGGTTCTGGCACTGCGTAAAAGCGAGTTCGTGCTGGCCGCGATCAATCTGGGCGTGCCGGGGTGGCGCATCCTGTGGCGCGACATCCTGCCCAACGTCACCACCACGCTCATCGTCTTCGTGCCGCTGATGATGGCGCTAAACATGCTTACGGAATCGGCCCTTTCCTTCCTTTCGATCGGCGTGCAGCCACCCGCAGCGAGCTGGGGCACCATCATCCAGGACGGACAGGCGCTGCTTTACACCAGGCCATTGGTGGCGCTGGTGCCGGGGCTGGCGATCGCGGTTTCCGTCATGGCGCTCAATGTCTTTGGCGACGGCCTGCGCGACGCGCTTGATCCGCGCTCCAAGGTTCGGCTGGGGCGCGACTGATGATCTACGCCATCCTGCGCCGTTTCGGCCAGATGCTGTTCGTGATGTTCGGCATCTCGGTCATCGTCTTCCTGATTTTCTTCGCAACGCCGGGCGCCGACCCGGCGGCGCGGATCGCCGGCCGCAATGCATCGCCCGAAGTGCTGGAGGCGGTACGCCACAGCTTCGGCTTCGACCGGCCGCTCTACGTGCAATATGTGACGATGATGGAGAAGATCTTCGTCACAGGCGACTTGACCTCCTTCGTCAATCGTGGCTGGAAAGTGGTGCCGGCGGTGATGGATTCGATCCCGGTCACGCTCTCGCTGGTGTTCGGAGCAGCGATCCTGTGGGTGGTCGTCTCCATCATCATCGGCATCGCCGCCGCCGCCACGCGCGGCAGCTGGCTGGACAAGCTGCTGATGGCGCTAGGGCTGCTCGGTATTTCGATGCCGGTGTACTGGCTGGGCGAAGTGATGAACCTGATCACCCAGAGCCGCTACCACGACAGCTGGGCGTTCTCCTGGGTGCCACCGCTCGGCTACAAGAATTTCTCCGACGATCCGAAGGGCTGGTTTCTGACCCTGGTCATTCCCTGGATCACACTGTCCATTCTCTATATCGGCATTTACGGGCGCGTGCTGCGCGCGGCAATCATCGAATCGCTGCAGGAAGACTATATCCGCACGGCCCGGGCCAAGGGGCTGTCGGAAACCCGCATCCTGCTGCGCCATGCCTTGCGCACGTCGCTCATCGCCTTCGTCACTCTGTTCGGCCTGGATTTCGGCGCGCTGGTGGGAGGCTCGGCCTTGCTGACAGAGGTGGTGTTCGGGCTGCACGGCATCGGCAAGCTCACTTATGACGCTCTGCAGAATCTCGATCTGCCGATGATCATGGCGACGGTGATGTATGCGTCCATGTTCGTGGTTATCGCCAATGCGGTCGTAGATTTCGTCTACATCCTTCTCGATCCGCGCCTGAGGACATCATGATACTGTCGGTGCGCGACCTCAGAGTTTCCTTCCGCACAAATGATGGCCTGGTGCGGGCCATCGATGGCGTTTCCTTCGACCTCGAGGAGAGCGAGATCCTCGGTGTCGTCGGTGAGTCCGGTTCCGGCAAGACCGTGTCGCTGCTGGCCGTCATGGGTCTCATCACCGATCCCAACGCCACCATCGAAGGGTCGATCCGCTACAAGGGCCGCGAACTCGTGGGACTGCCCGCACGCGAACTCAGGCGGCTGCGCGGCAACGAGATCGCGATGATCTTCCAGGATCCGATGACCGCATTGACGCCTGTCTACACGATCGGCTGGCAGATCGCCGAACAGATCCGCGCGCATCGCAACATCAGCAAGTCCAAGGCGATGGAGCGCGTCGAGGAACTGCTGGCCGAGGTGAATTTTCCGAACCCGCACGAGGCGATGTCGCGCTACCCGCACCAACTGTCCGGAGGCATGCGTCAACGGGCGGTGATCGCAATGGCTTTGTCCTGCAATCCGGCGCTGCTGGTGGCTGACGAACCGACCACGGCGCTCGACGTCACCGTACAGGCCGGTATTCTCGATCTGGTGCGCAAGCTGCGCGCGACGCACAAGTCGGCGGTCGTCTTCATCACGCATGACATGGGCGTGGTCTCCGAACTCGCCGACCGGGTCATGGTCATGTATGCCGGCCGCGTGGTGGAGCGCGGCAGTCGCGCGGAGCTGTTTTCCGATCCGCGACACCCCTATACGCGCGCGCTGCTGGGTTCGATCCCGCCGCTGACCGGCGAAAAACCACGGCGCCTGCCGGCCATTCCCGGTTCGCCGCCATCATTGCTGCGACTGCCGCAGGGCTGTGCGTTCGGTCCGCGGTGTCCAGTTCACTACGAACCCTGCGAGGCCGGCAAGCCCGATCTCGGGAGCGGCACCCATGCCGCGGCATGCTTCAGGGTGGCACAGGCATGAGCGGACCGATGATCGACAAGAACCGCCCAATCCTCGAGACGCGTTCGCTGGGCAGGCGCTTTTCCATCGGCAGCCGCTTTTCTGCCGAGGGCAAGCGAACCGTCCATGCGGTCGACAATGTTTCCCTGACCGTGTGGCGCGGCGAGACGGTTGGGCTGGTCGGCGAATCCGGATGCGGCAAGTCCACGCTGGCGCGCTGTCTGGTGAGGCTCTACGACATATCGGACGGCGAGCTTCTGTTCGAAGGCAACGACATCACCTCGAAGTCGCTGTCTGAACTCAGGCCGCTGCGGCGGCGCCTGCAAATGGTTTTCCAGGATCCGTCGGCATCGCTCAATCCGCGCCGGCGCGTCGGCGACCTGGTGGCCGAGCCGCTGCGCATCCATGGCAGGCTCTCGTCGAGCGAGATCACCAAACGCGTGGCGGAACTGTTCGACCTTGTCGGCTTGCTGCCGGATCACGTCATGCGGTTTCCGCACGAATTTTCCGGCGGACAACGCCAGCGCGTCGGCATCGCGCGGGCTATTGCATTGAATCCGGACCTTGTGGTCCTGGACGAACCCGTCTCTGCGCTCGACGTGTCGGTGCAGGCGCAAATCGTCAACCTGCTCGCCGATCTGCAGGAGAAGCTCAACCTCACTTACATCTTCATCGCCCACGACCTGTCTGTGGTACGTCAGGTTTCAACCCGCATCGCGGTCATGTATCTCGGCTCGATCGTCGAAGAAGGGCCGGCGGAAGAAGTGTTTGCAGCACCAGCCCATCCCTATAGCCAGGCGCTGATCTCGGCGGTTCCCGTCGTGGAGACGACGCCCGGTGGGACGCGCAAGCGCATCATCCTCACCGGCGACGTACCGAGCCCGCTGAACCCTCCAACCGGCTGCCGTTTCCATCCCCGATGCCCGATCGCGGCGGAGCGCTGCCGTTCGGAGCGGCCGCAGTTACGGGAATACCGGCCCGGTCGCAAAGTCGCCTGCCACTTCCCCACGATGTAGGCGACACTCACCACCGCACGGGTGATCGCCTTCGCCTGACAGATTTCTAAAAAATTCCATTTTTGCCTGGAACCAACCGGCTATTGGCGCGTTTGGTGGGGTTCGATCGAGCGCATTGCGGTCGACCGGGAGGAAACGATGGATCAATTGCATTTCTTTTCGCCCGTGCGGATTTCGCGCGGGCAGGGACACCCTTTGGAAGAAATCGATAGTGTTGCCGAAGCCATGATGTTCTTGCGGAAATGGCCGACGGGACGGCGCGGTCCGGTTTATCAGTGCGCGCTGAATTGTTGCTCGGCCGCCTTGTCGGGCCAGATGTCGGCCGAGGAAGCAAGGAAAGCGTTCACCGGCTTTGCCCGCATCACGCGTCTTCTCGATGACGACATGGCGTTGCCGGTGCCCGGCGAAAGCAAGGCAAGCATACACGCGTTGCGGCGATAGGCTGTTGTCCTGACGGTCCCCACAAGGTCCCGCGCTGCAGCGGGCCGGGCTCTCGTTGTGCAATGCGCTCGGATGGCGCGTCGAAAGTTCGTCCTGTATGGCACACTTCACAGCGGACGGTCGTCGATCATGCTTACTTCAGTCACGAGCTTGCGGCGAAGCGCCATCGTGTAGTCGTCTGGCCCCTTCGGCGTCATGACGAAGGCCTGGGAACCGCCAATGACCGATTCTGCAAAATAGGATGCCAGAGGTTCGTCGGGACTCTCATCCTCCGTCGGGATGGCGATGGCATTGATCGTATATCCCTTGGCTATGGCGTTCGACCTGCTCGGTTGGACGGGAAGCCCGTCGTTGTTCTCGCCGTTGGAGGAGATATCGATGACTTTCTTGGCTGCCTTTCCCGGAAACTGGTCGAGCAGGAGACTGCCGATGTCGATAGCCGAGGAAACGGATGTTCCGCCTCGCCCTCTGCGGATGAAGCCGGTATCGCCTTTCCTGCTGATCACCGCAGCCGCCGCTTTGGCATCTTCCAGTCCGCAGATGCTTGTCCACGGCAGCACGATGCGCGCGTGTCCGGGGCTCGACCATTCAAAGTAGGCAATGCCGATGCAGCCAACGTAATTCCGGCTGATGGCGGCGATGATCTCTGGCGAGGTGAGTGCCGCGGCATGTCCCTCGCGTTGCATATCGGCGATCTTTGGATCGATTGACGACGAGAAATCGACCGCGAACACGATAGCGACGTCAACGTTCGCGGCATGGGCAGAGATCGCCCAAAACATCGAAGCTGCGACTATTCCTGTCACTCTCGAGATTGAACTGACCGGCGTCAGAATGCCCCAACCTTTCGTCCGTACCCGTTCACGAAAGGATAGGGGGCCGGCGTCCTGATGATATACACTGCCAAACATGTCATTCTCCATCTCGACATCCGGTCGTTTCAAAAAGCGAGCTCAACATGTGGAAATTTGGCGGGGCGCCTTGGCACCCACCCCGAACAGCAGCAGATCGGCCTTGGTCCACAAAAGATAACAGCCGAGCAAGGTCAGTGGCATGGCGAGTGCCGCGAAGGACCCGCCCGACCAGACCTCCGGCAGAGCTCGGCCGAGGGCGACGGTCGTCGCCAGCATTGCCGGCAACCGGCTGGCGAGCACCGCACTGCGGAACGGATCGGGCCAAGCGGCCGGCCACATCGGAATTGGCGTGCCGGGCCTGTGGAAGGTGCTGCCGAATTTGCCCAGGGCATGGAGCAGGCCAGAGGTCGCCGCAAGCAATGGATCGCCGAGCAGCAACAGGGCAATACCGAGTCCGATCGCACCCAGACCCGACAGGAAGTCGCCCAGACGGTTGAGGGTGGGATCGGGAGCATCCGGCCTTGCCCAGGCCCGGTGATAGGCCTCGCCGCCCCAGAAGAAGACCAGGGTGGTCAAGGTCAGCGCAACAGTGCCATGGCTGCCGGCGAAATATTCGATCACCGCCATGGTGACGCTGCTTCCCTCATGCAAGCCGACCGGCGCGGTAGCAATCTGGATCGCGAGACCGACAATGAGGCCGAGCGCGTTACCGCTGTTGTAATAGCCGCCCGGTCCCTTCATGCGGGCGCGAAGCGCCGAAACCAAATGTGCGATAGGAAGAAGGATCGTCCGCGCGTCCATCACTGCGCCCCCACGACAAGTCCTGCCGCCATCGGCAAGGCCACCGCCGCCTGGCTGATCGACGCCACTGGCCCCGTGTCGGGCGGCAGCCGGGGCCGGAATAGGTTTCGCATCACCGGCAAGGGTCATCACATTCCTCCACTGGACCTGAATTGTTGGGGTGACGATCGCCTGCCCAATTTGCGGCGGCAGCTGCAAAGGCAGGGGCCCCGTCGGAGGGTTGAACCGAAGCGGTTCGCAAGGACGTGCGTGCCTGCGGCGCTCGGTTCGACAGTGCCACGGACAGGATCGCACCCAGAATGATGGCGGCACCCAATGCGCTCGCGGACGAGCTCCGCTCGCCGAGAAAGATCGCCGCGCCCAGCGCCCCGAAAACGCTTTCTGCGCTGACGATCACGGCGGCGTGGCTGGCCGGCGTAAAGCGGAGGGCAACCGTCTGTATGCCGAAGGCAATCGCAGTGGAGAACACGCCGAGGATCGCCAGTTCCGGGCCGGCTGCGAATGCGGCGGCCAACGACAGATTGCCTTGCATTGCGCCGAGCGGCAGGGCGAAGGCTGCGGCGCCGAAGAACTGTGTCGCGGCTGCGGTGAACGGCCGCGCATGCACCTGCATGTGCCGGCCCAGCTCGACTGCCCAGAGCGCATAGCAGGCAGCCGAGAGGACAGCGGTGAGATCGCCACTGCTGAACCCGGCAATCCCATCCGACAACAGCAGTGCGCCAACAACGGTCAGCCCGGCGGCGACCGTGAGACTCGCTGTCGGACGCTCGCCTGCGAGAAACCAGGCGGCTAGCGGTGTCATTACCGTTGCCGTGCTGACCAGGAAGCTGGCATTGGTGACGGAGGCACTGATATAGCAAAGCTGCTGGAGCGTGATGGAGATGGCAAACAGCGCGCCCACCTTGGCCAAGCTGGAAAAATAGTCCGGCCCGAGCGAAAGCCGCCTCTCCATCAAGACAAAGGGCAGCACAAGCAGCCCGCCGATCAGGCAGCGCAGACCCACCGCACTCAGCGCGTCGAGATGCACAAGCACCATCTTTTGCGAGACATTGCCGAAGCCCCACAAAGCGGCTGCGAATAGCAGCAGCAAATTGGCTCTTGTCCTGGACACGCGTCCCCCTCGAACCAAGCCTTTCGTTGACTTGGTCACTTTAATTTAGCAAAGCCTAAACAGCCTGCCGTTACGGCAGCGCTTGAGCGCGAAGGCCGACTGTTGCGAAGCGTTAGTTTTGAGTTAGGATTTCGTCAGGCTGGGATAGCAAATGCAAAGTGAGGACAGGGGCGCTGCAAATAGAATCTCACTCTTCGGCGGTTTCCGGATTGAAAATGAAACGGCCGGTCCGCTTCGGCTGACCGGGAAACGAGGGCCGGCAATCATCGCCTATCTGGCCCGGTGTCCGGGCATGGCGGCGACGCGGGAGAGGCTGGCTGACCTCCTATGGGGCGACAGTGACGGCGAACATTCGCGCAACAGCCTTCGGCAAGCCCTCAGTGTCCTGCGCCAGGATCTGGCGCGAGAAGGGGTGGATCTCATCCATTCCAGCGGTGAGCTGATCGCCCTGAGGCCAGAGGCCTTTCAAATCGACGTGGAGAAGTTCGAAACGGGTCTCTCGGCCCGTTCCGCTCAGGACCTCGCGAAGGCCTTGGCGAACTACACCGGGCCCTTCCTCGACGGGCCTTATCTGGGAAGCAATGCGTTCGATGACTGGATCACATCGGAACGCGACAGGCTGCTTAGCCGTGCGCTTGAGTCCTTCGAAAAGCTGGCCCGTCTCGTCGACCCCGATGCAGGGCTGATCCTAGCCGATCGTATTTTGGCCATGGAACCGACACGGGAAGAATCCTATCGGCTCAAGATGGAATTGCTCCTTGCATGTGGCCAACGCGACAGGGCAATCAGGACATACGAAGCTTGCAGAAGCATGCTGAAGAAGGAGTTCGGCGTCGAAGCAGGCCCTGAAACGCGGGCGCTTTGGCAATCTCTGTTGCTTGCCGCCGACGACGCCTCAAATGTGCAGTCGACAAGTGGTGTTCCGGCCAGCCAGCGCCTTGGGCGCCCGTCCATCAGCGTTGCCGACTTCGTCAATCTGACCGGAAAGCAAGGCGACGACTTTTTCGCCAAGGGACTTGTCCAGGACATCACGACGGCCCTCTCCGAAGTGGCCGACTATGTCGTGCTCGCCGCGCTTCCGCCCGAGAAGAGCGGCCCGGGCGAAGAAGCCAAGACGCCAGGGATACTCCGGGCGCGATATATGCTCAGCGGCAGCGTCCAGAGATCCGGCAATGGGTTGAGGGTGAATATCCAGCTCGTCGACGCCGCCGGCGGCCACCACGTCTGGGCCCAGAAATTCGACGGCCACTCCGAAAACGCGCTCGAATTCCAGGACAGGATCGCACAGTCTGTTGTTCTTGCCGTGATCCTCGAACTTCAACTGACCAACTGGAAGGTTCGAGACAAAAGCCCGCCGGGTACCCCTGAAGTGCGCAGGCTGGTCAACGAAGCCCTCATGAAATATTTTGAGATGACTCGGGACTCGCTTTTGGTGGGGGTAGAGCTTGCCGAGAAGGCTTTCTCGATAGGTCCCGACAACGCCCGTGCAAAGCGGACGCTCTCGATCGTAATATCCATGGGCGTGGCGTTTGGCGCGCTGCCTCGGGAGCGTGGGGTGATCGAGCGTGCGGTCGAACTCGCGGAAGCCGCGGTGCGGGCGGTACCGGACGATGAAATTGCCCGATGTATCTTGTCGTTCGCTCTCGAAAGTTGCGGTCGTATCGACGAGGCGATCGCCGAATGCCGCCACGCGATCAGCCTCAACCCAAGCTACCCGACTGGCCACGGCGATATTTCGATGCTCTTTGCGTTGCGCGGGCAGGTCGACGAAGCGGTGCGCGAGGCCAACGAAGCAATCCGGCTCGGAACGCACGATGTGATCGACTTCTGGCGCCACCACGGCCTGGTTGTGGCGCTCTTCGCTGGCGGAGACAACCAGCGGGCGCTCGAAGCCGCCCGCAAAGTGGTCAGGACAAAGCCGGGCTTCGTTCGCGGTGCCCTTTATTGGGCCGCGACCGCGTCGGCCACCGGGAACAACGAAGAAGCGTCCCGAGCCATCCACCATTGCCTGTCACAACTTCCGCATCTCAATCTGAGCAATGTCTGCCCTGGCTTTGTGCCGCGCTATGTGAAGGATCATCACCATTCCCGGTTCCTTGAGATGCTGTCGAGGGCTGGCCTTCCCAGTTCCTAGCCACATCTTTGGCGCAGACACCATCATACGAAACTGGAGGGTTCCATCCTCCGCCCAGGCATCGAAAGCAGATGACGCGTTGGCAATTCCGGCCAGGTCGACCTATAAGCTACCCCTGCGATTGAGCTAGTCGCGCCGCACGCCGTCGCGCCAGCCAGTCATCCGCCGAATTTGCGGCTTGGCCTATCATGGCACGTGATAGAGTTCATACGATACGATTTAACCTATTGAAGTTACTAAATATGCAAGAGTATCAAAGGTTTAGGATAGCCATAGCCCCGATGATGGACTGGACGGACCGGCATTGCCGGTTCTTCCACCGCCAGTTGACGAGCCATGCACTGCTTTACACCGAGATGGTGGTGGCCGACGCGGTCATTCACGGCGCGCGCGAGCGGCTGCTCGGCTTCGATGCGACGGAACATCCGGTCGCGCTGCAGCTCGGCGGCTCTGATCGTGAAAAGCTCGCCGAGGCTGCCCGCATCGGCGAGGCTTTTGGCTATGACGAGATCAACCTCAATGTCGGCTGTCCGTCGGACCGCGTTCAGTCGGGCACGTTCGGCGCCTGCCTGATGAAGGTGCCGGACCTCGTCGCCGGCTGCGTCGCAGCGATGAAGGCGGCGGTGACAATTCCCGTCACCGTCAAATGCCGCATCGGCGTCGACGAGCAGGACCCGGAACCAGCCCTCGATGCGCTGGCGGATGGGGTTTTCGATGCCGGCGCCGACGCGTTGTGGGTGCATGCACGCAAGGCGTGGCTGGAAGGGCTGAGTCCCAAGGAAAACCGAGACATCCCGCCGCTCGATTACAGCAGAGTCTATCGACTGAAGGCAAAAAAGAACAACAAATTCATAGGCATAAATGGTGGAATTCAGTCGATTGAAGAGGCCCAGGCGCATCTCGGTCACGTCGACGGCGCCATGCTTGGCCGCGCCGCCTACCACACGCCCGGCATTCTGGCCGGCGTCGATGCCGCTTTCTACGGCGTCCAGTCCGAGCCGTTCGATTTTGCCGCGCTGATCGATACCATGGCGGACTATGCGGCACGCCATATCGAGCAGGGTGGCCGGCTTGGCCATGTCACCCGCCATATGGTCGGACTGTTCCATGGCCTGCCCGGTGCGCGCCGCTACCGGCAGATCCTGTCCACCGACGCGACAAAACCCGGCGCCGGCCCGGACGTGCTGAAGACGGCTTTCGCGGCCGTCGAGTTCGGTGGAGCAGCAGCCGAAGCGGCTTGAGTTTTGGGGATCAATCCCTGAGGATCATGCGGTCGCCGCGCACGTCAAAACCCGACAATGAACCGATGAAGTTCATGCCGAGCAGGCTCTGGCTGAGCATGCCGGGTGCGGCGATCATCACCGACATATCCCTGCGCATGATGCCGCCGATCGCAATCTGATCGGTTTTCACGGCCGCGGCGCGTGCCATGCCGTTAGCGGTCGAAACCGGTATGGTGTAGTTGAGCGCGGCCGGATTGAATCCGGCGGCCTGCGCATCCTGTGACGTCAGCACGGTGCTGGTTGCACCCGTATCCACCACGGCCCGGACCGGGTTGCCGTTGACCAGGATGCGCGCTTCGAAATGGCCGTTGTCGGCCTTGTCGAGCGTCACCGTGGCGTGACCGTCTTCGACGCCGAGCGCAAGCGGGCTGCCGGGAACAAGGCCCGCGGTCACCCGGCTGGCGACATCCTGCAACTCATAGCGATATTGGTAGCCAGCGATCAGCGCGAGTGCGATCGCCGCCCAGGCGCCGAGGTTGCGGGCCATGGCGCCCAGGGGCCGGCCCGAGCGAAGCAGGCCGGCGCCGACAAGGGCGCCAAAGGCGCCGAGCCAGATCAGTCGGCTGAAATCGTTGTTCTCGACGCCGAGCGTGCTGCCGGCGGAATCGTTGAGCATGAGCAGGACTGCTCCCACCCCGATCGCGGCCATCAAGATCCAGAACAACCGGCTCATCCGCACCTCACGATAGCGCGTCGCGTTCGCGCGTCATGCGGGTGCGGCGCGTTTCCCGGCGCGGCCGGCGCTCGACCGTTTCCAGCCGGGCCGGCAATTGCGCCATGACGCTGCGGCGCGTTTCCGTCGTCATCCCGATCCAGGCGCCGATCTCCTCGCGCGTGCGGCCGCAGCCGAAACAGAAGCCGGTTTTCATGTCGATCGAACAGACCAGGATGCACGGGGATTCGATGGCCGTCATGACTTTCTCTTGGGCTTCCATCCGGAATCCCTTGTTCCACCTCCACATGGTGCAACGGCAAAGCCAATGCAAGCCCTCGCGATTGCGCCCTTCGGGGCCGGCTTTGCGTCAAATGCAGGCCCATCATCCCGGAGGTTGTGCCAACCTCGCAAGGCGGCTATGCCGCTCACCAACTCCAGGGAATGATCGACAACAAGATGACCAGCGCACTGCCTTTCGACGATTTTCGCAACCTGTTGGCCAATCTGCCGACGGCCGACACGGCAGCCGAGACCCGCGTGCGCATGCTGTTTGCCAAGGCCGACAAACCAGGCAATTCGCTTGGCCGTATCGAGGACATCGCCGCGTGGCTGGCAGCCTGGAGCGGGCGGGCCCCGCCCGCGGTGACAAGACCGCTGATGGCGGTCTTTGCCGGCAATCACGGCGTCACGCGCCACGGCATTTCGCCACGGCCGGTGGCGGCGACCGCCAATGCGGTCGAGCTTTGCGCCGCCGGAGGTGCCGCGATCAACCAGATCTGCATCGCCAACGATCTCGGACTGAAGGTCTTCGATCTCGCCCTGCACGTCCCGACCGCCGACATCACCGAGGATGCTGCGCTCGACGAGCGTGGCTGTGCCGCCACCATGGCCTTCGGCATGGAAGCGATCGCCGGCGGCACCGACCTTTTGTGTCTCGGCGATCTCGGCGTCGGCAACTCCACCGTCGCCGCCACCCTGTTTGCGGCGCTGTTCGGGGGCAGGGGCGCCGACTGGGTCGGCGCGGGGTCGGGGGCCGATGCGGCCATGCAGGCACGCAAGGCCGACGTGGTCGATGCTGCGCTGGCTTTTCATGACGGCCATCTCGGCGACCCGCTCGAGGCGCTGCGCCGGGTCGGCGGCCGTGAATTCGCAGCAATCGCCGGCGCCATCCTTGCCGCGCGGATGCAGAAAATCCCGCTGCTGCTCGACGGATTGGCCGCCACGGCAGCCGCAGCGGTACTGCATGGCGTCAATCCCACCGCGCTCGATCATTGCCTGCTGGCCAGCCTGTCGCCAGAGCCTGCGCATGCACGCGCCGCCCAACGGCTCGGCCTGCGCCCGTTGCTCGATTTGGGCATCAGCCATGGCGAAGGGGCAGGGGCCGCCCTTGCCGCGGGGCTGGTCAAGGCCGCCGCGCTGACCAGTTCGGGCATGGCTGCGGCAGTACGCGGCTAGAGTCTTGAGGTATTAGCGCCGGAGATTGGGAATGCGATAGACGACAGCGTTGTATTTTGGGTTGGAGCGGCCGCCGACTATTACGCCTCCAAGGCGTTCCGCTATTCTTCTGCTGGCCACGTTCCTTTCGGCAACCGGATGTTCGAAGCAGTCCGGTTCAAGTGCCTCGGAGGCCCACTCCGCGACAGCAGCAATTGCCTCTTGGCCAATGCCGTTTCCTTGAGCGTCTTCCCTGATCCAGATCCCGAGTTCGGGACACACGGTCTTCGCTGCATGAAGGCCGACAAGTCCCAGACAGCGATCGTCCGCCAATGCACGCACAACAAAGTGCAAATCCGATCCGTCCTGGATTGGCGTCAGCCAGGATCGCCATACTTTGGCAAAGGCCGCCAGTGATCGAGGTGGTTCCCACTGCATGAAACGGGTGATGGCGGGAGTGATGGCGAAAAAGAGGTCTTCAGCGTCGTCGGCTGTAAACAGCCTCAAGCGAAGGCGGTCCGAGTGGATCTCTATGCCAACGACGTGCCAATCACCTTCTGCCATCGTGGGGCGCCGTCCTTCTTGCTGGCCATCGACACAGTTCGCCGCGACGCTTACCGTCGTCGAGCCGCCACCGCCGCGGTCGGCAGTGCTGGCAGTTCCTCCATCACCCGGCTCAGTGGGAAGATGGCGATCGCCTCGGTGCCTTCGCGCAGCTTGGAATGAAGCTCGAACTCGCCGCCATGCATGGCGAGCAGCCCTTGCACGATCGGCAGGCCAAGCCCGGTGCCTTGCTCGGCGCTCTTGATCGCGATCGAGCCCTGGCCGAAGGCGGAAAGCACGATCGGGATCTCGTCTTCCGGTATGCCCGGACCGTTGTCCTTGATCGAAATGTATTGTCCGCCGCCCGCCGTCCAACCAACGCGGACACGGATTTCACCGCCGGTGGCGGTGAACTTGATGGCATTCGACAGAAGGTTGAGCGTGATCTGTCGCACCGCACGCTCATCAGCGAAAAGGCGCGGCAGTTCGTGCTCGAAATCCTGGACGACCCGGATATCCTTGTTGCGCGCCCTCAACTCCATCATGTGACAGCAGTCCTCGACGATACCAAGCAGCATTACCGGTTCTTCGTTGAGTTGGTAGCGGCCGGCCTCGATGCGCGACAGGTCGAGGATCTCGTTGATCAGATCGAGCAGATGCTGGCCGGATTCGTGCACGTCATGCGCGTAGTCGCGATAGGTGGGATTGCTCATCGGCCCCAGCACCTCGTTCGACATCACCTCGGAAAAACCGAGAATGGCGTTGAGCGGCGTGCGCAATTCGTGGCTCATCGAAGCGAGGAACCGCGATTTCGCCAGATTGGCGTCCTCGGCCCGCCGCCGCGCCTCGTCCGACATCGATTTCGCCGTCTCCAGTTCGGCGATCAGCGCATCCTTTTCGGAGCGGAACGACAACATCATCAGGGACGAGTGGTTGAGATGCCGGGCCACATAGGCGAAGAACGGCAGCGACATGACCAGCAGCGCGGCCATGATCGCCTCGACCGGCATCCATAGCTTGGCGCCGGCATAAGCGTAGAGCGCCACGGGAACGGCAAAGGTGGCCAACAGTGCCCCGCGCAGAGACGAGGTCATCACCGCGGTCGCCGCCATGGCGAACAACAGCACCACGGCCTTGACGATGTGGAACGGATCGACCTCGCAGACGCTGCAGCCAAGCCACACAAACCATGCCCAGCCGAGACCGCACAGGAAATGGCCGATCAGGAATTCTCGTCGTGCTTGCGAAGGGTTGAGCTCGGAAGCTTCCGTGCGCTCGATGCGCCGCGCCATGAAGGCAACGATGGTGTAGCAGGTCAGGGTGAACAGCGCCCAGAGCCCGATCTCGTTGCCGATTCCGGCCAGCCGGCCGGCCGCCGCGATCGCCAGAACAAGAAGCGGGATGGCGATGGCGCCGCTGGTCATCGCGCGGGCATGCAGCTTCAACAGTTCGCGATCGAAATCGGGATTGCCGGCCTGCTGCGAAAGACGGTCACGCGTCTTGCGCACCGCGCGCGCCACATCGCTGTTGCGATGAGGTTTCCTGCGGTCCACAATGAACTTGTCCGCTGTGTTCGAGCGTTGCAAGGGCATCAAAACTTCAATTTATGCGAGCAGCGGTTTCCAAGTGTTAAGCTACGTTCGAATGATTAACCAACCGTTTGCCATATGAGCCGCTCGTGGTCGCCAAGACCGCGCCGGCGATACGTTGCGCGCCCCAGAAGCCTGTGGCGCCGGCTGGTGGATTACGGGCTTGCCGTCATCATCCTCGGACTGCTGATCCTGCTGGCGGCCCGCCTCGACCGGGTGGAGACACGCAAAACGCAAGGCGTGGCAATCATCAACGACGGCGATTCGATCACGCTTGGCACCGAGCGTATCCGCATGCGCGGCATCGATGCTCCGGAATATACGCAGACCTGCCGCAAGAACGGCGCGGACTATTCCTGCGGCACGCTTGCGCGTCAGTCGCTCGTTCGCCTGATCGCCGGCAAGCCCGTCTCTTGTACCGGCTGGCAGCGTGATCGTTATGGCCGGCTGCTCGGCGACTGCACCGCCGGCGGCAAGAATCTCAACCGCGCGCAGGTCGAGGCGGGCTGGGCGGTTGCCTATGGTGACTTCGAGAGCGAGGAAGCCATCGCCCGCGCGGGAAAGGCCGGCATCTGGGCGGGAACGTTCGATCAGCCGCAAGACTGGCGAGACAGCCATCACGGCGAAGTCGTCGAGAAGAAGCACGGCACGCTGGCGTCGATCGGCGATGCCGTGCGCGAGATTTTTCGCTTCTGGTGATGCACATCCTGGAACTGGAACCGAGAACGAACAGGAGGATGGAATGAAACTCTTCGACGGTGGCCGGGCGCCCAACCCGAGGCGGGTCCGCGTTTTCCTGGCCGAGAAAGGTATCGAAGTTCCACAGGTGCCCATCGACATGGGGGCGCTGGAACACAGGCAACAGGTGGTCGGCTCGCGCAATCCCTTGCTGCGCCTGCCGGTGCTGGAACTCGACGACGGCACCATCATCACGGAATCCGTCGCCATCTGCCGTTATTTCGAGGAACTGCATCCCGAACCGGCCCTGTTCGGGCGTGGCGCACTCGGCAAGGCGCAGGTCGAGATGTGGCAGCGACGGATGGAATTCAATTTGCTCAGCTGCGTCACGCAGGCTTTCCGGCACACCCATCCGGCGATGAAGGAATGGGAAATCCCGCAGTTCCCCGAATGGGGTGAGGCCAATAAGCCGAAGGCCGTGGCGTTCCTCAGGCTTCTGGACGGCGAACTGGGCAGCCGGGAGTTCATCGCCGGTGACAGCTATTCGATCGCCGACATCACCGGCCTGATCGCCGTCGACTTCATGAAGCCGGCACGCATCAAGGTGCCGGATGACTGCGCGAATGTGTTGCGCTGGCATCAGGCCGTCTCCAGCCGGCCGAGCGCATCAGCCTGAGAATGACTGTTGAACTCGAAAACCTCGTCGCCAGGGTCCGCGCCTGCCGTATCTGCGTGGAAAATCCGGCCGGCAAGCCGTTGCCGCATGAGCCACGACCAGTGCTGCGCCCTTCGTCCAGCGCTCGTATCCTGATCGCCAGCCAGGCGCCCGGCACCAAGGTGCATCTGTCGGGCATGCCGTTCACCGACGCCTCCGGCGACCGCCTGCGCAGTTGGCTTGGCGTGACGAGCGACGAATTCTACGACATCGAAAAATTCGCCATCGTCCCGATGGGCTTCTGCTTTCCCGGCCAGGATGCCAAGGGGGGAGATCTGCCGCCGAGGCGCGAATGCGCGGCGGCCTGGCGCGCGCCTTTGATGGCCTCGATGCCACAGATCGATCTGGTGCTGACGATCGGCATCTATGCGCAGTCCTGGCACATGGGTGCGGCGCGCCGGCCCTCCCTGACCGAAACGGTCATGGACTGGCGCTCCATCTGGGAGAATTCCGTCGGTCCGAAAGTGCTGCCGCTGCCGCATCCCTCGTGGCGCAACACCGGCTGGCTGAAGAAGAATCCATGGTTTGAAATGGATTTGCTGCCTTTTCTGCGTTCGGAAATCCGATATCGCCTCGGCTGACCTTACAGCAAGAAATCACTCGCTTTTCCGTCAATTGGCAGAATTTCTTTCTTGTGAAAGGTCGGAATAAGGGGGAGTATAGCCAATCTATTCCCCTGGGGAGCAAAATATGGACCGCCTCGATAGAAAAATTCTCCGTCTTTTGCAGGAGGACGCGACACTCGCGGTCGCCGACGTCGCCAAGAAAGTCGGGCTGTCGACAACACCTTGCTGGCGGCGCATCCAGAAGCTCGAGGAGGAAGGCGTCATCAAGCGGCGCGTTGCCATTCTCGACCATGAAAAGGTCAATGTGCGCGTCACCGTCTTCGTGTCGATCCGCACCAATTCGCACAGCCATGAATGGCTGCGGCGTTTCTCGGAAGTCATCCAGGAGTTTCCCGAGGTGGTCGAGTTCTACCGCATGAGCGGTGACGTCGACTATCTCCTGCGCGTCGTGGTTCCAGACATCGCCGCCTATGACGCCTTCTACAAGCGGCTGATCGCCAAGATCGAAATCCGTGACGTGTCGTCGTCCTTCGCCATGGAGCAGATCAAATACACGACCGAAATCCCGCTCGACTACATGGTGCTGGACAAGGAATCGGGTGCCAACGCCGCCTGAGCTGCAGCAGGTTGTCCTGCTTAGTTCTTCTTTTTGTTGAGGAAACTCCAGGGCGAATTGACCGGCAGGGTGACGGTGTCCGGTACGCTGCCGACGGCGACCACGTCTGCCTTGCGGACGCTGTAGCCAGACTGGATGACGCTGACGCCGTCGAGGATGAACAGCTGGCTCTTCTCCATGTCCGGCTTCAGCGCGCCGGTGACCGCGACCGGCTGATAGGCCTCGGAGATTTTGTAGGGACGTGCCGGCGTGACCAGCACGATCTGGTTGGGGGGCGGCGTTGGCATGTGGCTGCACGCACCCGTCCACGGCACCAGCAGGAACTGATAGACAAGATCGCCGTCGCGATCGACCGGCAATGCGTAGCCGGCTAGCTGAATGCTTTTGTCCTGCAGGTTGAGGGACAGCGTCTCGCCATGGTCGGGCAATTTTGCCGCGATCATCGGCAGCCCGACGTTTTCGGCGGCGGATTGCGTAGCCGGACGCAGATCCTTCCAGAATATGTGCGCGGTCTCGGCCGAGGCATCGGTGGCCGCGGACACAAACAATGCCGCTGCGAAGGCCAGGATTGATTTGGGAGGATTGCTCATTGGCCGCGTCCCTTTGAAGCTCAAGTAAAGACGCCGCTGTCAACGACGTCAACGCTCCCGCCGCATCACATGTCGGCAGCCACTTCACATGTCGGCGAGATCCAGACATGCCGGAAAGCGGATTTCCGCGCCGTCAGCCTTTCCTGGCGACGATCCGCGCGAGCGTCTTGGCATTGGTCAGCTCCCTTACGGCGTCCTTGCCGATCCAGCGCGCCGTCTTGTCAGCCGACTGCGCCAGCCGTTCGGCGGCAGCAAGGGCAGCACCGTGCATGTCCATCGATCTTTTGCCGATCGACCGAAGCGCCCAGTTGACGGCTTTCTTCACGAAATTGCGGCTGTCGGTGGCATGCGCTTCGATGATCGGCAGGAAGGAGAGGAAGGTCGCCCCTGGCTCCTTCTTCCGGTGGACGACAGACCAGGCCATCATGGCGAAGGCCGTGCGCCGAACGAATTCCCGCTCGTCCGCCGCGAACTCGCCGATCAGTTCCTTCCAGGCGTCCGTATCGACAAAGAGGTCGGAGACGCCGTCGACGATGTCCCAGGAGTCGAAGCTGGCCGCCCATCGTCTTGCATCTTCAGCAGAAAACCGCTTCGGGTCAGCCGTGACGGAGGCAATGAACTGCGCCTCCATGATGCCGCTGTCCCATAGTTCGAAGGCGCGCTCGTGGTTGCGTTTGATCTTCCTGGCGATCTGCCGCTGCATACTGTGCGAGATGCCAAGCGCGCGGTCGATCTTGATGCCGTAGCGCAACATGCCGAGGCGGTTCTCCTCCGATCCGATAGCGCGAAGATGGGCGACGATTTCCGCGGCACTGGATTGAGGCGAGAGTTCTGCCACCGCGGAAACCTATTTTTCGAGACGCGCCAGAAGGGAGGACGTGTCCCAGCGCTTGCCGCCCATCGCCTGCACATCCTTGTAGAACTGGTCGACAAGTGCGGTGACCGGCAGTCTGGCGCCATTGCGGTCGGCTTCAGCCAGACAGATGCCAAGATCCTTGCGCATCCAGTCGACCGCGAAGCCGAAATCATATTTGCCGGCATTCATGGTCTTGTGGCGGTTCTCCATCTGCCAGGAACCGGCGGCGCCCTTGGAGATCACCTCGATCACCTTCTCGATATCGAGCCCGGCCTTTTTGCCGAAATGGATGCCTTCGGCCAGGCCTTGGACGAGGCCGGCTATGGTGATCTGGTTGATCATCTTGGTGAGCTGGCCGGCACCGGCCGATCCCATCAGGCCGACCATGCGGGCAAAAGCGTCGATGACGGGCTTCGCTCTGTCGAAAGCGTCCTGCTCGCCGCCGACCATGACGGTCAGCACGCCATTCTCGGCGCCGGCCTGGCCGCCCGAGACAGGCGCGTCGAGAAACGAAAACCCGCCGGCTTGCGCCGCCGCCGCCAGCTCGCGAGCGACCTCGGCCGAGGCTGTGGTGTTGTCGATGAAGACCGAACCCTTCTTCATCGATTTGAAGGCGCCTTCCGGGCCGGTCGTCACCGAACGCAAATCGTCGTCATTACCGACACAGGAGAAGACAAAATCCTTGCCCTCGGCGGCCTGTGCTGGCGTCGCCGCAAGGCTACCACCATGCTGGCCAACCCATTGCTCAGCCTTGGTCTTGGTGCGGTTGTAGACTGTGACGTCATGGCCGCCCTTGTTCTTCAAGTGCCCGGCCATCGGATAGCCCATCACGCCAAGACCGAGAAATGCAACAGATGCCATGAGCCTGCCCTTCAGAATGGAAACGGAATTTGCTGCGAGACGTCTAGGCTCTGCGCGCAATTCGTCAAGATGCGTAGGGCAGGATCGACTGGTGCAGCTGAATTGAAAATAGTCAGCGTTTCAGGTGAACGGTGATCCGGCGCTCGATCCATTCGACGCCATGGCGCAATATCTCGACCATCACCAGATAGACGAGCGCGACCCAGATATAGGCCTGGATGTCGAACGAGTTGGCGAAGGCGAGCTTGGCATTGCCCATCAGATCATAGACCGTGATGATGGCGACGATGGCGGACGCCTTGACCATCAGGATCAGTTCGTTGCCATAGGGCCGCAAGGCGACGATCAGGGCCTGCGGCAGGATGATCTTGCGCAAGGTCTGCAGTTTGTGCAGGCCAAGCGAGGCCGCACCTTCCCATTGCCCTCTTGGCACGCTCTCGATGGCGCCGCGCAGAATCTCGGCCTGATAGGCGGCGGTGTTGAGCGCAAACGCAAAGACGCCGCAATTGAACGCGTCCTTGAAAAAGTCCCACAGCGTAACTCGCTCGATCGTCAATCCGGCCGGGATGCTTATGTGAGGCAGAAGTTGGAACCAGTTGCTGATGACCGGCATGTAAAAGCCAACTGCACTAAGTTCCTGCCGGAACGAGCCCAATCCGTAATAGACGAGATAAGTCTGGACCAGCAGCGGCGTGCCGCGGAAGAAATAGACGTAGCAATAGGCGAGGCCGGACAGGATCCGGTTCTTGGACATGCGCCCGTAAGCGACGGGCACCGACAGGATCGCGCCGAGCACCATCGATATGGAAACCAGCGCGAGCGTAACCCCAAGCCCGCTCAAATAAGCCGGCGCATATTTGGCGAAGAAATCGGGATTCCAGGCAAGGAAGAGATAGCTGACGATGCCAATGCCGAACAAAATCCATAGGCAGACCAGCGCGTAACCGGCGATACGCCTGCGCGGCCAGCCGCGCGCCCGTGGCGGCGGCCGTTCGACCATTGTGGCCGTGGCGCTCATCGCTGCGCCTCCTGCCGACCAAGCGAGCGCAGAATAGCGCTGGTGGCGAAGGACGACAGGACGGCCAGGCCAAGAAAGACCAGCGAGGCGACACCGAAGAACAGGAAAGCATGCTTGGTGACGCGGGCGGCAATGCTGGCATTGCGCAGCGTCTCGGCCAGGCCGACGACCGACACCAGCGACGTGTCCTTGAGCAGGCTGAGCCAGCAATTCTCCAGGCCGGGGAACGCGATGCGCAGCAGCTGCGGCACGATCACCTTGCGCATGGTCAGCCAGTTCGAAAGACCGATGGCATAGCCGCCCTCGTATTGGCCTTTGGGAATGGCGCGGAAGGCCGACAGGAAAACCTCGCTGGCATAGGACGAGAAGATCAGCGCAAGCACGATCATGCCGGCGACGAAGCTGTTGACGTCGATGGTGGTGTCCGGCCGGAAATACCTGACGAGATGCTGCAGCAGGATCGGCATGCCGAAGAAGAACAGGAAAAGCGTCACCAGCTCCGGCAGGCCGCGAAAGACGGTGGTGTAAATGTTGGCGGCAAGGCGCAACGAGGGTTCTTCGGACTGCTTGGCGAGTGCAATGAAAAAGCCGATCGCCAGGCCGATGGGCAGCGTGGCAAGCGCAAGCGCAATGGTGATCAGTGCGCCATAGGCAATATCGTCAAGCCAGCCTTCGGGTCCCCAACTGAGAAGTGTCCATATGCTCTGGGCTGGCATCGACCGGTCTTATCTCCACGGCATTCCCAAGACGAATAGAAAGACGGCGGGGAAATTCCCCGCCGTCTTGACCGTATTTATCAGGACTCGGCGCCGTAGACGTCGAACTTGAAGTACTTGTCGTTGATTTCCTTGTATTTTCCATTGGCGCGGATGGCGTCGATGGCCGAATTGAGCTTGTTGACTAGGTCGGTCTCGCCCTTGCGCACGGCAATGCCGGCGCCCGGCCCGAAGATCTCGACCGGCTGCGGCGAAGGCTGGCCGAGAATCTTGCAGCAGGCGCCATCAGGCGAATCCAGAAACTGCTGCAGCACGACGATATCGTCCTGGATGGCGTCGAGACGACCATTGGCAAGATCGGCCTGCTCCTCGGGGCTGCTCGGATAACCCTTGACGGTGCTGTCGGTGTAGGTCTTCGAGGCATAGTTGAAATGCGTGGTGGTGGTGGCGACGCCGATGGTCTTGCCGGCGAGATCTTCCTTGGTCACGCCTTTCAACGTCGAGTCTTTCGGCACGGCGAGCGCCGACGGCGTGTTGTAGTATTTGTTCGAGAAGTCGACCTTTTCCTTGCGCTCGGGCGTGATCGACATCGAGGCGACGATGGCGTCAAACTTGCCGGCCTGGAGGGCTGGAATGATGCCGTCCCAATCCTGGGCGACGAAGGTGCACTTGACCTTCATCTCATCGCAAAGCGCCTTGGCGATGTCGATGTCGAAGCCGACGAGCTGGCCATCGGCGGTGAGGTTGTTGAATGGCGGGTAGGCGCCTTCGGTGCCGATCTTCAGGGTCTTTTCCTGGGCCTGAGCTACGCCGAGCGTCAGCAGCGCGGCCGAAGCGGCGAGCGCGATACGCAGTGCAATACGCATGATAGTCCTCTCTTTATGGTCCCGGCCGTCGTTCCGAACGGCTCTGTGGGGCGGTGCTTTTGACCGCCCGCTGGCGCGATACTCCCATTCTTTCCAAGAAAAAAGCAACTGCAAAACCACAAAAATGGGCAAGGCTATTCTGCCGTTGCGTCAGCGCTCAAGCAACGAGCCCAGTGGTGCGCTCGATGAAGTCGGCTATCGATTTTGCATCGTCGAGATCGAATACCGGCAGCAGCTCGCCTTCAATCGCAAAATCGGCGGCGACAGCGACGATGTTGGGATCCTCCGCCGAAAGCGGCGTACGGTCCTTCGCATCCAGCCGGCGGGTTTCGATCTTGTCATGGGCTTCGCGCTTGTAGCCCTCGACCAGCACAAGGTCGCAAGGGGCAAGCCGCGACAGGACAGTCTCCAATGTCGGCTCGTCCTCGCCGCGCAGCTCGTGCATCAGTGCCCAGCGAACGCCGGAGACGATCGCGACTTCGGTGGCGCCAGCCTGCCGGTGGCGAAAACTGTCGGCGCCCGGTTTGTCGATGTCGAAATCATGATGGGCGTGTTTCACCGTCGAGACTTTCCAGCCGCGCCGGACAAGTTCGGTGACCAGCCTTTCGGTCAAAGTCGTCTTGCCGGAATTCTTCCAGCCGGTGATGCCGAAGACGCGTCTGTTCATGGCTTGATGCTCTGCAACAGACGCTCGGCAGACACAAGATCGTCCGGATCGTTGATGTTGAAGAAAGGGTCGACCCCCGCCGATTGCAGAACAGGGAATTCCACCTCGACAAAACCGTGCCGGTCGATGAAAGCCGAAACCCGCCTGATATCCTCGTCGACCAGAAAGTGCCGCAAGGCATCGCGGCAGCCGAGCGGCCAGAGCGCGAAGGTCGGGTGCCGCTTGCCGGCCGAGCAGGCAACGGCAATCGAACCGGGACTTTGATCGGCGGCCGCTGCCAGACGCTCGACAAGGTTCAACGGCAGGAAAGGCGTGTCGCCGGCAGCACTGACGATCGCTTTGCAAGACGTATTGGCCGCGGCCCATTCGAGGCCGGTCAGGATTCCGGCGAGCGGCCCGGCAAAGCCGGGCACGCTGTCGGCAAGCACCGGCAGTCCAAAGCGCAGGAATCGTGCAGGATCGCCATTGGCGCTGAGCGCCAGCGATTCTATTTGCGGGGTGAAGCGCGACACGACCTGGTCAAGCAGGCAGCCATCGCCAAGCGGCAACAGGCTCTTGTCGCCGCCGCCCATCCGTCTCGACTGGCCACCGGCCAGGATGATCCCCGCAATGTCTCGCTTCATGCCACGAAGCCTGTACGCCAGCCGTCGGAAATCACAAGAACCTTCAATGATCTGGCTAGATTCCGTCCGGAACCATGCTCGGCCCCGTGCTTTCGGCGACGATCTTGCGCCGGCCGGCGACCCGCTCGCGGTAGAGCGCATAGAGGCCCGAGCCGATGATGATGGTGGCGCCGACGATCATCGGCGGATCGGGGATATCGGCGAAGATGAACAGGCCAAGCAGGATCGACCAGATCAGGGCCGTATAGCGGAACGGCGCGATGAAGGAGATGTCGCCCGCCCGCATCGCCATGATGATGAACTGGTAGCCGATCAGCACCAGCACCGCCGCCAGGGCCAGCAGGGCTGTGCTGTCCCCCGTCATCGGCGTCCAGCCGCCCATTGCCGGCAACAGCGCCGCACCGACGATGGTCATGGCAAGCGCGGTTGCCGTCGACACCAGCAATGTCGGAATGGCCTTGGGAATTTGCTTGGTGGCGAGATCGCGCACCGCACAACAGGCAACGCTGGCCAGCGCCGCCAGCGAGTAGATGCTGAACCCTTCGAAGCCAGGCCGCACGATGATCAGCACGCCGGCAAATCCGATGGCGATGGCCAGCCAGCGCCGCCAGCCGACAGCCTCGCCAAAGACGAGCGCGGCCCCCATCGTCACCGCCAGTGGCAGCGCCTGCAGCACCGCCGAAACATTGGCGATCGGCAAATGGGCGAGGGCGACGAGAAAACTCACCGTGGCACCGGCCTCGCTGATCACGCGCAGGGCCACCAGAGGCTGCAGCATCGAGCCCGGGCGGGCGAGCGCGCCGCGCTGCCAGGCGAGCAAGCCAACGAAAAGCGAAGCGAAAGCCCCACGGATCAACATGACCTGCGCCATGTTCATCGATTGTGACGAGTATTTGGTGATGGCGTCGTTGAGGCAGAAGCCGGCCATCGCCACCATCATGAACAACGCGCCGCGAATATTTGGTGACAGGGGCAAGACGGCTACCGGTTCTGCTAATGCATGTCGCCCAAAAGTGACCTCGATTTTTGGGAAACGGCATGCATAAGAAACAAAGACCTAAAGCGCGTCACCTGAATCCGTTCAAACGCGACGCGCTTTAGGCAGCAAGCCTGTAACAGCCGGGCATGAAACAGCAATAGCAAAGGGCTGGGCCACAGCCTTGTTTGTGGCCCAGAAGATCACCTGCAATGGCGGCAGAACTTACTTCTTCGGCGTCAGCACCTCGGTGCCATTGCCTTCCTTGCCGGCGATGGTCCACAGACCATGCAGCGAGCCGTCGTCCGTCATCTTGTAGACGACGAGGCCGATATCCTTGCCCATGACATAGCCGGCGGAGAAGGCGTCATCGTTGCGCATGCAGATGCCGTCGGAAGATGAGCCACCGGTTTCCCAATGGATCGCGCAGGTCGTCCCGCTGGTCAGCGTGATGGTGGCTTCGCCGCCATAGGCCGAACCGTCGAAGTTGGTGCCGGCGACCGTATAGGTGCCGCCGATCGACTGCGCCGCGGCGGGCGCGGCCGCGAGACCGAGCAAGGCGAGAGAAAGAATGAGTTTGCGCATGATGTATTCCCCCTGTGAGCGAAGAGCCGCTTCCAGAGAAAGGCTAGGCTGGAACAGACTGGCCGTAAATCCGGCTGCGGTTCGCGAACAAGACTTTTTCTGGGGTGTGGTCCGAAACGTTCATGGTCCCTTGAGACTGCCGGCAATGGCGCCGACCAGCGGGTCGTATTTCGACTTCAGGGCCGGAGGGTAGTCGACCCAGACCGTGCGGATGACGCCATCTCCACCAAACAGGCGCCGCTCGTAAAAGATCTTTCCTTCCTTCAAGCCCGACAGCACTGCCCAGTCCTTTCCGGCCCTGCTGTAGGTCACCTTGTAGCCCGGCTCGTTGCTCGCCTTCTGCGCCGCGACAAAGCCTTTCGGCGTATCGTCGTCGATGTTGAGGATGCCCGAGCAGATCAGGCTGGCACCATCGGCACTCAGCCATTGCTGCCCGTCGCCATTGTCAGGCTCGGGCTGGTGCTCGGTGAAGATTTCCTCGGGAAAGGTGCAGACGGTGCCGAAGCGCTCGTTCACATAGGTGAACGGCGCGGCAATTGCCGTGCTCGCCGCGATCGCAGCGAAAAACGTCCCGAATGAAAAGAACCGCCGCATGTCTTGCCCCGAAGTCGATGACCGCACGGCAATTCTTGCACAGATCGGCGGGAAGATCAGCCGCCGGTGACGCTCATATGGCGCGATACCGATGGGCGGCTGGTGCGGCGGTCGATGATGAAGTCATGGCCTTTCGGCTTGCGGCCGATCGCTTCGTCTATCGCTTCGGCGACCAGCTCGTTGCCTTCGGAGGCGCGCAAGGGCGCGCGCAGGTCGGCTGCATCTTCCTGGCCCAGGCACATATAGAGGGTGCCGGTGCAGGTCAGCCGGACGCGGTTGCAGCTTTCGCAGAAATTATGCGTCATCGGCGTGATGAAGCCGAGCCGTCCGCCGGTCTCGGCGACCTGGACGTAGCGGGCCGGGCCGCCGGTCTTGAAGGGAATGTCGGTCAGCGTGAACTGGCGTTCCAGCGACGCGCGCAGCAGCGACAGCGGCAAATACTGGTCGGTGCGGTCGGCATCGATCTCGCCCATCGGCATGGTTTCGATGACCGTCAGGTCCATGCCGCGGCCATGCGCCCAGCGCATCATCTCGGGCAGCTCGGCGTCGTTGAAATCCTTCAGCGCCACCGCGTTGAGCTTGACCTTCAGCCCCGCCGCCTGCGCGGCATCGATGCCTTGCATGACCTTGTCGAGATGGCCCCAGCGGGTGATCTTGTGGAACTTGTCGGCATCGAGCGTATCGAGCGACACGTTGATGCGCTTCACGCCGCAATCGGCGAGTTCGGCGGCAAAGCGCGACAGCTGCGAGCCGTTGGTGGTCAGCGTCAGTTCTTCCAGCGCGCCGCTGGCGAGATGCCGCGACAGCTGGCGCACCAGATGCATGATGTTCTTGCGCACCAGCGGCTCGCCGCCGGTCAGGCGCAACCGCCTGACGCCCTTTTCGATGAAAACCGTGCACAGCCGATCGAGCTCTTCCAGCGACAGCAGGTCCTTCTTCGGCAGGAAGGCCATGTCCTCGGCCATGCAATAGGTGCAGCGGAAATCGCAGCGGTCGGTGACCGACACGCGGAGATAGCTGATCGTGCGGCCGAAAGGATCAATCATGTCCATGCAAGCGCTTCCCGTGGCCGTGAACGGCTTCGTTATATACCGCTATGTGATACGATCCGGCCATTCATTCAAGATACCGCCTCTCGATCTTTGGTAACATCCCTCAGCCGACATCGCATGTCGGTCGGTCTCATCAGGTCTTTTCCCGTTTGGCGAAGCGGCGTAGGGAAGGGCGGATGAGACGGGATCGAACAGCATGACCGCACCGAAAGAGCTCAGGGTCTCCAAGGACCGCAAACTTTTGTCCGTCACCTTTCCCGACCATCGGCCGTTCGAACTGCCGGCGGAACTGCTGCGCGTCGCCTCGCCATCGGCCGAAGTGCAGGGCCATTCGCCGGATCAGCGGGTGACGGTCCCCGGCAAGCGCAATGTCGCAATCCTCAAGATCGAGCCAGTCGGCAACTACGCCGTGCGCATCACCTTCGACGATTTCCACGACACCGGCATCTTCACCTGGAATTACCTGCATACGCTCGGCCACGAGAAGGATGCGCGCTGGGAAGCCTATCTCGCGGAGCTTGCGGAAAAGGGCCTGAGCCGGGACCGCTAAAATTGATTCCCCTCGCTGTCGTCAAAACGTCATCGATATGGCGTAGCGCCGGCAAAAGTTTGGAGGCGAAAACATGTCCGTCATCACCACGGTCGAGCAGCTCGAGGCGCTCTATGGCGTTCCAGGCGAGGCCTCGCTGGTCAAGGAACTCGACCACGTCATTCCCGAATATGCCGCCTTCATCGAAGCCTCGCCGTTCGTCGCGCTGGCGACCAGTGGCCCGGAGGGGCTGGACTGTTCGCCGCGCGGCGATCTCGCCGGCTTTGTGCGCATCCATGATCCGAAAACCCTGATGATGCCGGATCGTCGCGGCAACAACCGCGCCGATTCGCTGAAAAACATCATCCGCGACCCACGCGTCGGCCTGCTGTTCCTGGTACCGGGCTCCGGCACGACGCTGCGTGTCAACGGCCGCGCTCATATCACCACGGATACGGCGCTGTGCGCATCATTCACGGTGGACGGCAAGGCGGCGCGATCGGTAACCGTCGTCGACATCGATTCGGTCTATTTCCAATGCGCCCGGGCCATCGTCCGTTCCGAGCTCTGGAACGCGGCAAGGCACGTCGACCCGAAGTCGCTGCCGACGCCCGGACAAATCCTGGAAATCACCAGCCGCAGCAACATCGACGGCGAAACCTACGACAAGGAATGGCCGGAGCGGGCGAAGAAGACGATGTGGTAGGTCTGGCTGAAAGGTCGTCACGCCTCTTTTAGCACATCATAGATCTTGCGCATCTGCTCGCCGATCATGTCGCATTGTTCCGGCGTCGACTGGCTCATCGCCTTCTCGATCAGCGCCATATGCACTTTCAGCGCCTGCATCAGCAGCGCCTCGCCGGCCTCGGTGAGCGCGAGCCGCAGGATGCGCTTGTCCTTCTCATCACCTTCGCGGCGCAGCAGGCCGCGCGCCTCCAGCTGCGGCAAAAGCATGGTGATGTTGGAGCGGCCGACGAGCAGCTTGCGGGCAAGATCGTGCTGCGACATGCCGGGGTGGCGATAGAGGTTCATCAGCACGTCGAGCTGCGCCGGTTTCAAATCGAGCGGTGCAAGCTTCACCGCGAGCGTGCGCTCCAGCACATGGCATGCGCGCGCCACCGCGACCCAGTTGCGGAAACGGGGGTTGTCCCAAGGCAGCTCTTGTTTATTGTTCATCTTTGAACTATTATGTTCATGCTTGAACGTATGGATGGATTTTCACTATGGCATCATTCGGGCTGAAGGTCATCCGGGGCGTGTTCGGTGCGGCAGAGCGTGTCGCGCCGCGGCTTAGCGGACGCGCGGCGTTCGAATTGTTCTGCCGCACCCCGAATGTCAAGGTGCTCAGCGATGGCGAGCGCCGCGCTGTCGAGCGTGCGGCCGGGTTCATGACCGAGGCGCGACATCACCGACTGAAGACCGCGACCGGCTGCGTCATGGTGCACGAGTTCCGGCCCGAGCCGGGCAGGGCGGCCGCCGGCACGGTGCTCGTCGTCCATGGCTGGCGCTCGCGCACCGAATATATGCGCGCCTTGATCGAAGGCTATCGCGCCGCCGGCTACAGGGTCGTTTCGCTTGACCTGCCCGGCCACGGCCAGTCGCAGGGCCGGCGCCTGAACATGGTCAATGCCGTGGATGCGGTGCGAATTGCCGGCGAATGGTTCGGCCCCTTCGTGGCGGCGGTCGGCCATTCCTTCGGCGGCGCCGTCGCCGCCAATGCCATCGCCGGTTCGGTCAAGAACATTCCGCCGCTGGCGGCCGGACGCCTGGTGCTGATCGCGGCGCCAAGTTCCCTGCCGGCGATCTTTGCCGACTTCAGTCATATGTTGAATGTCGGCCCGCGCTCGCAAGCCGCCATGGCGGACCGGGTCGAGCATCTTTCCGGCCGGCCGCTGCACGAATTCACCGGCGACCGTCAGCTCGCCCAGGCGCCGGTGCCGACCCTGGTCATCCATGCGCAGGACGATCGCGAAGTGTCGGCCGATCATGCAAGGCGCTATGCCGGCGCCGGCGGCCATGTGCGGCTCTACTGGGCCGACGGGCTCGGCCACCGCCGTATTCTCGCCGACAAGGGCGTGGTCGAACGCGCGGTCGGCTTCGTGACGCATCGCGAGCCATTGCTGCTGCACTGAGCGGCGGTCGAGATTATTTCTTCTTCTCGCCGGGTTCGACCGGCAGTCCGGCGGCCTTCCAGGCGGTGTAGCCGCCAAGGATGTGCTTGACCGGCGAAAGCCCCATGTCCTGCGCCGTCTTTGTGGCCAGCGCCGAGCGCCAGCCGCCGGCGCAGAAGAACACGAAGCTCTTTCCCGAGGCGAAGAACGGCTTGTGGTAAGGGCTTTCGGGGTCGATCCAGAACTCCAGCATGCCGCGCGTGACATGCTTGGCGCCGGGAATCTTGCCGTCGCGTTCCACTTCGCGTGGATCGCGCAGATCGACGAAGATCGTGTCTTCATCGTCGAGCAGCCCGGCCGCTTCCTCCGGCGAAACCACCTCGATCACGGCGTTCGCCTCGTCCAGCAGCTCGCGATAACCCTTTTTCACACTCTCATCCCTCCCGGCCTTGCCGGCCCTAGCATTGCTGGCCTCCCGGCCTTGCCGGCCCTAGCATTGCTGGCAAGTCAGAATTTCGAGCACACCAGCCGGCGTTTGTCACGCCGCGTTGCCGCCGGCCAGCGTCCTCCAGGCCGCCATGGCCCCGGCAACCGTCGCCAGCAGGGCATCGTGCGAGGCGCCGTCGCGTGCCTGGATCGACATGCCGTGCTGGACCGTGGCGAAGAAAGTCGCGGCGGCGCTCGCATCGAAATTCGCCGGCAATTCGCCTTCGGCAACGCCGCGCTCGAGACGCTTCTGCAGGGCGGTGTGGTTTTCGGCACGGCGACGGCGCAGATCGGCGCAGATGGCGCCTCGGCTCGAATCCTGATGCAGCGCGCCGAGCGTGATCAGGCAGCCCTGCGGACGATCGCTCTGCGCATAGGCCTTCGCCGTCAGGCACAGGAATTGTTCGATCGCCTGCCGCGCGGTCGGAGCTTCCTCCAGCGCCAGCCAGATGTCGGCACCCTCGGTGTGCGAGTAAAAATCCGTCGCCTCGAGGAACAGCGCCTCCTTGCTGCCGAAGGCGGCATAGAGGCTGGGCGAGTTGATGCCCATGGCGGCGGTCAGATCGCTCATCGATGCGCCTTCGTAGCCACGCGCCCAGAACACCTGCATAGCGCGGCGCAGGGCTGCGGTTCGATCGAAGGTGCGGGGGCGGCCTCGTTCCGACATGATGATCTTTTCTGTGTTGATCGATACATAATTAAGTTGACGCCGGTGGGCAAGGCTGACAGATATTTATGTATCGATCGTTACAAAAGGAGAAATCGATGTCTTCCAGCAAATTGAACGGCAAGGCCGCGCTCGTCACCGGCGGCAGTCGCGGCATCGGTGCGGCGATTGCGCGACGGCTCGCGGCCAACGGCGCCAGTGTCGCTCTGACTTATGTGCATGGCGAGGAGCAGGCTCGCTCGGTTGTGGCCGAAATCGAGGCCAAGGGCGGCCGCGCCATCGCGATCAGGGCCGACAACCGCGATGCGGTGGCCATAGACAAGGCCGTCGACGACGCAGTGACCGCTTTTGGCCGGCTTGACATCCTGGTCAACAGCGCCGGCATCTGGCGGGCCGCCCCCATCGACACGCTGTCGCTCGCAGATTTCGACGAGACCATGGAGGTCAATCTCCGGGGCCCGTTCATCGCTTCCAAGGCCGCGGCCGTGCATATGGGTGAGGGCGGCAGGATCATCTCGATTGGCAGCAACCTTGCCGAGAGGGCGACCGACGGCAGCCTCACGGCCTATTCAGCCAGCAAGGCGGCGCTGGTCGGCCTGACCAAGGCGCTGGCGCGCGACCTCGGCCCGCGCGGCATCACCGCCAACGTCGTCCACCCCGGTTCGACCGACACCGACATGAACCCGGCCGACGGCCCGCATGCCGAGCATCAGCGCCGGAAGATGGCAACACAGCGTTTCGGCAAGGCCGATGACATTGCCGGCATGGTCGCCTGGCTTGCAGGCCCTGAAGGCCGCTTCGTCACCGGCGCTGCCCTGACCATCGATGGCGGCGCCAACGCCTGATCCCGAGAGATTTCCGGCTGGGGCGGAACAACCCTCCGCTCCAGCCGTCACGATCTTGTGAAACCGTTCTGCAACAGGCTTTCCAAAATTTATGAAAGCTTAACGAAATCGGTATGAATCAGTATAGTCGCGCCTTACATCCGCCATGCGGTGAGCGGGACGATCTAGCGTGCGGAACGGGAACCGGTTGCGGCCGGAGCGGGTGATTCATGAAATTCCTCGGAAACAAAGCAACCGTGATGCCGCTGATGGCGATCACGGCAACGCTGGCTTTCGGTGTACCCCAGGCAGGCGCGCAGGGGCTGTTCGACATGCTGTTCGGCGGCGGCGTCAAGCATGCGCCGAAAGGCGAGTTTCCGCCTCCGCCACCGAAGCACAAGCCAAAGCCGAAGGCTCCGGCCAGCGGTGGCGGTGGCGGTGGCGGTGCGAGAATCAGCAGCCCATCCTACTACACCTACAAGGCCGACCGGCTGGTTCGCGTCGACTTCTCGGCGCTGGCCCCGACGCCAGAGCCGGCGACGCCACAGGATGCGGCTTTCGTGCCGTCGGCAACGGGCGCCGCGTTTCGTGATGCGGTTGCCAGCTTGGGTGACTACGAACTCTTAGCCGAGCCCGACATCGCCAAGGCGCTGATCGCGTATTACTCGGCCAATCCGGATTTCATCTGGATAAGCGGAACCAGCCTCAACAGCCGCGCGCAGGATGCGGTGCGGGTGCTTGGCGAGGCTTCAAGCTATGGTCTCACGCCCGCCGACTATACGGTCGAAGTGCCCGCTGCCGGCGCATCGTCGTCCGATGCCAATACGCAACTGAAAGAGCTCGTCCGTTTCGAGATGGCGCTTTCCGCGCGTGTGCTGCGCTATGCCCACGACGCCCAGAACGGCCGCGTCGATCCCAACCGCATGACCGGCTACTATGATTTCCCGGCCAAGCCGCTCGACTTGCAAGGCGTGCTGAGGACGCTGGCGCATACCCAGCAAGTGCGCACCTATCTCGAGTCGCGGCATCCGCAGAATGCGGAATACCAGGCGCTGCGTGTCGAACTCGAATCGCTGCAGGCCAGTGCGGAAAACGAAATCGTCGTCGACCCCAAGCTGTTGCTGAAGCCGGACGAAACCAGTCCCGAACTGCCGAAGCTCTTGACCTTGATCGCGCGCAATATCGATGACGATATGGGCGGCGCCTATGGCGAAATCCTGTCCAGGCTGGCCACCAGCGAGGTTTATGTTCCGGAACTGGTTCCGGTCATCAAGGCGGTGCAGCAGAAGGCAGGCATGAAGGGCGACGGCGTCATCGGCCCGCGCACCGTCGCGACGTTGGCCGGAACATCCAAGGCCGACAAGCTGCTGAAGGTGGAAGTGGCGCTGGAGGAACTGCGCTGGCTGCCCTCCGATCTTGGCAGTCCGCGCGTCTTCATCAACCAGCCAGCCTTCACCGCAAGCTACATCGACAATGGCGAGGAAAAGCTCAAGACGCGTGTCGTCGTTGGCCGGACCACCAACCAGACCTCTTTCTTCTACGACCAGATCAAGCAGGTCGATTTCCATCCCTATTGGGGCGTGCCGCAGTCGATCATCGTCAACGAGATGCTGCCGAGATTGCGCAACGATCCGGGCTATCTCGACCGGGCCGGCTACGAGGTGACGGATTCGCGCGGCAAGCGCATTCCTTCGTCGGCGGTCAATTGGGGCGCCTATGGCTCCAACATCCCCTACAGCGTTCGCCAGCAGCCGAGCGAGGCCAACGCGCTGGGCGAGTTGAAGATCCTGTTCCCCAACAAGCACGCGATCTACATGCACGACACCCCGCAGAAATCATTCTTCCAGCGGGATATGCGCGCGCTCAGCCATGGCTGCGTGCGGCTGCAGGACCCGCGCGGCATGGCGGCGGCGGTGCTTGGCACCTCCGTGGACTATATCGCCGAGAAGCTGAAGCACGGCCACTCGACCGAGAACGTGACACGCACGATCCCGGTCTATGTCGCCTATTTCACCGCCTGGCCCGATCTGTCCGGCAAGGTCGAATATTTCGGCGACGTCTACGACCGCGATTCGCGCCTGAAGCAGGCTCTGGACGCTACGGAGGCGGTTCGCTCGCCTTTGAGTTGATCCAGGACTTCGGTAGACCGTTAACTCATAAATACGGAATGACCGAAAGCGGAAAGGCGGCTGAGAGGGAACGAGGAGCGGCGGCTACCGTTATCGAACAAGCTCAAAACGCAACTGTGATCCTGTTTCGGTAGGGACGAACGATGTTGAGCGATCGAAGCGATTCTGCGACGGTGTTTTGCCATCGTCGGCATTCTGCCGATGGCTGACGAAGGTCGACCAAGCTACGGAAGTGGGCACGTTTCGCTTCAGCGTTCAGATGGAAGACGCGCAACCGTTGGCACGACACCATAGCGACGATGCCAACGACTTCGGGCCTTCATTCGCGATCACACGGCCACAAAAGGGGCCCTGACCTACTCGCGAAATGGTCACTAACGGAGGCGCCTATGTCGAGCCATTATGCGATTCTCGAAGCCCCTCCACGCTGGGCCTGGCGACCGACGGTGTGGAGCGCTTGCCTGACCGGCTCCTGGACCTTGCCTTGCGGAGCGCATCCAGGCGCGCCGCGCCGGGCGGCTGGCTGTGCCTGCGAAGGACCCGACGCCCGATCCCGAGACCGGCACCCTGAACGCCAGGGCAATTGCGCAGTGGTCGCCCCAGCTCGCCGACGCCGTGGAAGCGGTGCTTGACGCAGGCGGGTTTCCAGTGGTGCTGGGCGGCGATTGCACGATCGTGCTGGGCTCGGCGCTCGCGTTTCGACGACGCGGCCGCTACGGCTTGCTCTTCATTGACGGCAACGCCGATTTCTTCCAGCCAGAGGCGGAACCCAATGGTGAGGGCGCCTCGATGGACCTCGCCTTCGTCACCGGCTACGGTCCATCGCTCCTGACCGACATCGAAGGTCGCGGTCCTCTGGTCCGCCCTGAAGACGCTGTCGCCTTCGCGTATCGCGATCACAAGGATCAGGAGGAGTACGGAAGCCAGCCGCTCCCCGAAGAGCTCAAGGTGCTTGACCTTCCCGCTGTGCGCGCCACGGGCATCGAGGCCGCCGCACGCGAAGCGATCGATCACCTGACGAGAGCTGAATTGGACGGCTTCTTCATCCATCTCGACGCCGACTGTCTCGACGACGTCATCATGCCAGCTGTCGATTTTCGCGTGCTAGGCGGGTTGTCGTGGGACGAGCTGACGGCTGCGCTCCGGCTTGCCTTGGCGAGCGGCAAGGCAGTCGGCCTCGAGATCACCATCTACAATCCGCGCCTTGATGAGGACGGCAGCGCCGGACGCGGCCTCGCCGACGTACTGGCCGCTGCGCTCGGAACAGCAGCGCCATGACGACGAGCTATGGCTGCTCTCAGGCAGCAAGGCGCACTGAGCGACCGATTTGAGATCGTTTTCCGACTGGCGGCTTTCATAATGCGGCGGAATCTGTTTCTTTCAGGCTCGGCATGAGCCGATATGCCGGGCTCGCGATTGTGAGCCTGCAAGCTAGTAGCGCTGGAACAATGGCCGCCGGAAGCCGGCGTCGCGCCCGGCGATCAGCCAATAGAGCAACCCGGCGACAAGTCCGGCAGCGGCAATGATGCCGATGTCGACCCAACGCTCCGGGTCCATATCCTCCGGTGCACTCGGCCAGATCAGGGCGAAACCGCCGACCGCGGCGCCGGCGCCGAAAACCATGTGCAGCAGGACATTGCGCAACGAGAAGAACTCGGCGATCAGCGCGAAGATCAGCGTCTGCAGCGCGGTCACCACGATGGTCAGGAAATAGACGAACATGCCGAGCGGCGGCACCAGCAGCACCGCGATCGGCGAAACGCCCATGACGTCGAAATAGCTGGGCGCGTTGGGCAAGGAGCTGAGCACGCCATAGATCACCGCGATGGCGATCAGGCCGACCAGCACCGACACGAAGTAGCCGGCCAACATCATCAATATGCGCTTCATCACGTGCTTTGCCGTCGCCATCCCCATCCCCCAATGCGGCGCCCAGAGCAATTCCAGGAAAAGTGTGAAACGGTTTCCGTCCGGAATTGCGCCAAAACAAAGAGTTAGAGCGGTTCACCGTTTCCATGAAGCGGTGAACTGCTCTGGCGCACAGTCAGCCATCAAAGCGACGCTGACGCAAGGGGAGGCGCCCGCGCCGGGAATGGCCGCTGACACGGCCGGGAACGAAATGTCTGCCGGCGAACCCTATTTCGGCTCCGCCGTCACAGGATCGTAGGTGATTTCGACCTTCGCCTTGTCCGCCGTGTAATAGGTGACGGTGTAGGCGCCGCTGTCCCAGTCGACCTCGTCCACATAGCGAAAGCCGTCGCGCTGCTCGACCTTGGCGATGATCTCGGACAGCTTCTTGGCATTGGGCGGCGGCAGCGGCTTGTCGTCCGCGGCCAAGGCCGGCGCGCCGGCGAGAAGAACGGCGACGCTGGTCGCCGGCAGAAATCTGGACATGGCTTTCCCTCAAGTTTTCGTCGGAGAGAAACTCGCTGGCGTGCCGGTTTGTTCCGCAGCCGGAATGCGTGCCGATTCAGTCCACAGGTTTGCAGCTGCCCGAATAATGGGCCGCCGCCCGCTTGACTTACGCAGCGCGTCGTTGAGCGGGGTGGAGACCTGAACGGGTTCGACGAGGGTCGACGGCGGTCACGATGCTGTGGTGGTGATCGCAATAGACGCGATCCGCCGAAGTTGGCCCAGCACAGAAACGATAACCGCCGGGCACTGACCGGTCTTCGCTCACCGGGAAGCGGCACTGATAGACGCCTAGCTGAATGAGGGGGACGTCTTTCGAAATCGGTCTGATATTTTCAGGCATGGTTTTTCAGGTTCCTGGTTCATAGCCATTGCCGGCCGATGGCCGCAAAGCGACCGTGTCAAGGCGAGCTTCTCTCGTTTTGGAGGGCTGTGGATCACCATATGGTGTTGGTCGCAGCGTCAATGAAGCCCGAAACCCTGCATTTCGGAAGTCAATCATTGCGACTTAAGGCCACACCAGCTGCTGGGCGGGCGGGCTACGGAAGCGAATACATCTGTCAGCAGAAGTGTGGTCGCGTCCCCGAGCATCTCTGCGAACCGCTTCGCCGGTGCTATGGTGTGCCTGCATGATCAGGCAGCAGGGATATGAGCCATGCCCGAAGTCACCCGCCGTACACTTCTTGCGTTCACCGCCGTGGCCTCAGTCATTGAACCGACATTTGCTGAAGGGGAAGGGGCCTCACCCGGATTGCGGGCGCTGATCGGAGCCCATGAAGCCACCTATGTCGGGCTTCACAGGGTTGTTCATCAAGCGGGCAGTAGCAGCCACGAACGCAAGAGGGCAGACCGGATTGAACAGGAAGCACTGCTGGCCATCTGCTCCTATCCTGCGATCAGCCGAGGCGATCGCCGGGCCAAGGCCGATTACCTGTTGACCGCCGAGGCTCGGGGTGAACTCGACCTGGAAGAGCACATGCAGGCCATCCTGCACTCGATGAAGCGCTGATCGCGGCTGGTGCATCTCCACCAGACATCGCCAACTGCCGTAAGGATTTTGGTGGGCGATGCAGGGATTGAACCTGCGACCCCACCCGTGTGAAGGGTGTGCTCTCCCGCTGAGCTAATCGCCCGCTCGTTGCCCAAAGGCCAAGCGAGCCGCGATATAAGGGAGGCGGGTGCGGGAAGTCAAGGCGGTGTTCGGCGTTCCGACAGGATCGGATTGTCGGCCTATCCGGCCTTGTCTCGACGAGACGTGGCCGCTTCCAAAGGCAATCGAATATAGGTTCTTGCGAAGAGGACCCCCACCCTAGCCCTCCCCACAAGGGGAGGGAAGCTGCCGCGCTCTCGCCTTTTGCGTCGAGAACGTTGGAAATCTGCTGATATCAGCGCCGACGGAATCTCCTCCCCCTTTGTGGGGAGGGGTTAGGAGTGGGGGTATTCGTAGGGCGCAAGCCTTTGCCCATATGCGATTGCCTGCGCCACTCCCCGTCACTACCCGGCGGCGGCAATCAGCTTCTGCGCCAGACCGAGCGTCAGGGCGTCGAAATGCGAGATCACCGCCGAGGGCTCGAATTCGCTGACATGCCGGTCGGTGTAGCCGAAATCGACCGCCACCACCGGGATGCCGGCGGCTTTCGCCGTGTCGATGTCGGTTTGCGAATCGCCGACCATCAGCGCGCAGTGCGGGTCGCCACCGGCCAGCTTGATGGTCTCGATCAGATGGCGCGGGTCGGGCTTGCGGAAGGCGAACGTGTCCTGTCCGGCGATGGCCGCGAAATGCCTGGACAGGCCGAGCGCCTCGATCAGCGCCAGCGAGTTGGCTTCGTATTTGTTGGTGCAGATGGCCAGGAGATAGCCGGCCTTTTCGAAGCGCGCGATCGCCTCGACGACACCGGGGTAGGGGCGCGATTTGCCGGGGATGTTGATTGTGTAGTGGTCGAGGAACAGTTTCAGCAGCCGGTCGTGCTCCGCGACATCGAGCGATCGCTGATGGGCGGCGTGCGCCCGCTCGATCATCACCCGGCCGCCGTGACCGACAAAACGCCTGAAGCCGGCTTCGTCGACCGCCGCGATCTCGCTGGCGGCCAGGCTGTGGTTCAGGCTGTCGAGCAGGTCCGGCGCTGTGTCGATCAGCGTACCGTCGAGGTCGAACACGATGATCGGTCGGGTCATGGTCTGTCCTGGGCAGGTGTGCAATGGGCAGGCGATAGCGGCTGCGGCGCGTCAAGGCAAGCGCGGGGCCAGTTCGTTCAGGCGGGGCCTGCCCATCAGGCCGGGCATTCGCGGCGGGCCGTCCTATATGAAAAAACCCGCCTCGACGGCGAGTTGTTGGCACAAATCAGCACCATGGACAAAAATGTAGCATAGCTGCCCTCACCGGTCAAGGAAATAATTCCTACACAGGCATCACCTGGAGAAGCGCCGTCCAGGGCTTTGACCGGACCGGCAAAAATGCTACGAGCCCGGCAGCGAATTTCCGGGGCAATTACCGACATGGATGCAAGGCAATTGAAGGTCGAAGCCGCGCGCGCCGCACTTGCCCATGTGGGCGACGGCATGCGGCTCGGCATCGGCACCGGCACCACGGCCGAAGAGTTCGTGCGGCTGCTTGCCGAAAAGGTCGCCACCGGCATGACCATCATCGGCGTGCCGACTTCGGAGCGCACCGCGTTGCTCTGCCGCGAGCTTGGCGTGCCGCTGTCGACGCTGGAGGAAACGCCAGAGCTCGATCTCACCGTCGACGGCGCCGACGAAGTCGACCCGGAACTGACCCTGATCAAGGGCGGCGGCGGCGCGCTGCTGCGCGAGAAGATCGTCGCCGCGGCGTCCCAGAGCATGATCGTCATCGCCGACCGCTCCAAGATGGTCGAGACGCTCGGTCGTTTTCCGCTGCCGATCGAGGTCAATCCGTTCGGCCTGCGCGCCACTGAAATCGCGGTTGCCACAGCGGCTGAAAAGCTCGGTCTTTCCGGGCCGGTCACATTGAGGATGACGGGGGGGCAGGCTTTTGTTACAGACGGCGGCCATTTTATCCTCGATGCATCTTTTGGCCGCATTCCGGATACAAGAGCGCTTTCGAATGCTCTCCACGCCATTCCGGGCGTGGTCGAGCATGGTCTTTTCATCGGGCTGGCTTCAGCGGCCATCATCGCCGGCGGCGACGGTATCCAAACCGTCCATGCCGCCCGAAAACCAGGGAGTTCTACCGATCATGACGTTGCATAACCGGGTTCGCAGCCTTTCCGTCCTTCTGGCGGCCTCGGCCGTTTTCGCCTTCTCTTCGCCGGCGTTTTCGCAGGATGTCACGGATTCGCACCTGAAGGCCGCCCGCGCGGCGGTCGCTGCGATCCACGCGACCGACCCGTTCGACAACATCCTGCCGCAGGCAGCCGCGGCGCTCGAATCGCAGCTGATCCAGAAGAACCCGGACATGCAGGAACTGATCGGCAAGACGATCAGCGAGAAGGCGCTGGCGCTGGCCTCGCGCCGCGCCGACCTCGAGAAGGAAGCAGCACTCGCCTACGCGAAAGTGTTCTCCGAAAAGGAACTGGCCGACATCGCCGCCTTCTACAATTCCGATTCGGGCAAGAAGCTGCTCGATAGCGGCCCGACGGTGACCCGCGAACTGGTCAAGGCAGCCGACATCTGGCAGAACGGCCTCGGCCGCGATCTCGCCCAGCAGGTTGGCGAAACGCTGGCCGCCGCCGCCAAGGCAAAGGCGCAGGCAGCACCTGCCGCGCCCGCCGACGGAGCCGC
>NZ_AYWX01000023.1 GCF_000502875.1 Mesorhizobium sp. L2C084A000
ATCAGCCCGGCCCCATGCCGGAGAGCGCGGCGACCAAGCCGTCAGCTACACCACTCCCTGGGACACGATCGCCCATCGAAACGAGCCGAGGCACGTCTGAAGATTCGTTCCTGACCTCATCATCGTCTGACGGCTGGTATCCAACTTCCTTGCAACGGCCGGAATGCGCAGCCCTTTGGCCAGCTCTGCTGGCGCAGCTAGACCGCCAGATCAGAAAGAGCACGCTTGCGAAATAGGCCAACTGAAGGAGCAACGAACAAGCCAGCGTCGTGACGACTACTGTGCGGATGGAATGAGAAGCGAAGTAGACAATCAGAGCGTTGCTGCAGAGGACCAACCCCAGGAGGCGACAAAAGATTTTTAAGGGCAACGCCGTTCTCCTGGTTTTGTCTCCTCAGATCACGCTGCGACCTGATCGGCCGCAACATGGGTCTGGCAGTTCTTCGGGCAGACGCGGGCGCAGGCCCCGCAGCCAATGCAGCGGCCATCATGATCGACGACCATGATCATGCGATTGAGCTCGCCATCGAAATCGTCGTCTTCGCCGTCGCAGGCGCCGAGGATTTCACCCGCGTCATCGACGCCGTAAAGATGCATGACCTCGCGAGAGCAGACTTTGAAACAGCGGCCGCAGCCGATGCAGGTCGTGACGTCTATAGCGGTGAGATATTCCGGCACCCATCCGGAGCCGTCGCGGGTGATAAATGTGTTCGTCATCGTAACTTCTTCATTGCAGCGAGCGCTCTCTTGGCACCATCCAACTCGGCAAAAACCGCCGACGTTTCCTGAGCAACTTCCTCTATCTCAGTCCATTTCCCGGGAGATCCTCTGCAAGGTCGCAATTGCATCTTGGCAACTGCCGCGCGCAGCTGAAGCCTTCGGACTTTCTTCCCCATCACGTCTAGCTTTGACATAAATCCTTCCTCGAACTCGGTTTCTTCACGCCCGTGCCACGTCGAACTAGGCTTCGATGGCTGAAGTCGGATCGTGACCAGTTTCGTACCGGCCTCCGCGATCTTCCTGAACGTCTCGAAGCCGAACCCATGGACGTCTGGACAGAAAGACGAGTTGCCCGACCATGAAAAGCACGGGCCCGAAGTCCTTACGGTTTTCATCTCCATGATTGGCGATGTCACCGGGCGGAAACGCTCCGCGATCGCAAGCCCGACGGCGGTGTAAAACATATCGAGCCTCCACAGCACGTCCGGATCGGGATCGCCGATGATGGGGATCGCACGCCGCTGGTTTCTGGTGATGATGAAGTCGCCCAGCAGTTCGGCGTCCGATTTGCCTTTCCCACGAGCCATAGGAGTCTTGAGCACGGATTAGCCGCACGAGGCATCTGACAAAAGGCATGGCAAGGGCCGCCTCGTCCGCGTTGATAGCCCGGCTGACCAGCATCAGACATTTCGCCTTCTCCTCATTTCAGTCCTCTTCCTCGAAGCACGATGTCTGTTTTCTGGGACGCCCACTTCGGGCACACTTGCGCAGCCGACGCATGGCTCGGCGCCGCTGATTCCACGCAATTGATGTCCCTCGGGCCGGCCTTGAACACGTCCTCGACTGCGAAGTCTTCCACGCGAATTCGCGTCGAACATTGCTTCCGCCGCAATGCGGGAGGCGATGAAGATTCGAGCCTCGATCCTGCTGCAACCGATCGACCAAGTGCTGCATGGACCTCCTTGCTGCGGTTACGCCAGGGAAATGGACGAATTGGCCGTAAGCCATTTCGACCAATTACCCTTTTTTATCTTTCTTCCTCGGCCGACCGCGCTTTGGCACCTTCGGGAAACTGTGAGCCGCAAAGAGAGCGCCGCAACAAGCCTTCGCACCCCTGTACTTGGCGAGGGCCTGCAGCAAATCCGGCAGATGCTGCTCTTTCAATTCGGCCGGGATAGGCTCTGGACCGTCCAGCGACGTCAGCGCCAGTTCGACCAACTCGATGGCGCGATCATTGTTGCCGTTCTCGTGATAGTATCGGGCGACCGCGGGATAGGACCGGAACTTACGACTGTCGCCTTGCGGCGGATTCAGCGCCAGGATGTGTTCGGACAGCTCCTTGCCCATCGCGAAGCGCTCAGCAGGGGGAAGGCGCGAATGGTCATTGGCCGGATGGAAAAGTTGGTCTAGCGTCGAAACCATCCAATCCTCGGCATTTTTGTCGATCGCGTCGCGAACCAATTGGCGCATCACGGGCAAGCCGGTCCACATGTCTTGTATTTTGTGAAGCAACAGATGTGCATGGGCCAGGCGGAAATTGAGGTCGTCCGGCATCGAGGCAATGCCCTCTTCGATCGCCCAGAGCGCCGTCTTCCAATCTTCCAGCTTCACCGCCGCCCAGAACCTGTCATCGATCGGCTTCTTCAGCGTTTGTTCGAGCGCCAGGGGTTCGCTTGTGGCGATCCGCTCCTGATCGGCCGCTTTCGCTTTGTTGCTGGTACGCCAGCTGCCGTTGAACACTTTCGGCAAAACCTCACCGAGTTGGCTCGGATGACCGATAAAGGCGATGCAGCCGTCTCGGTCGACTACGAACGAGGTCGGAATCCCGACGCAAAAGCCGGGTTCCCTCCAAAGCTTCTTCATTTCGCCTGTGTAGTCGAACGCAATCCGATGATTCAGATCCGGGCACTTTTCGGCCAACCACGTGTCCAACTTGGTCCGGGCCTCGACGGCCGTTGGAGCGTCTTCATCAGCCGCGATCCCGACAACATCAAGTCCGCTGTCCTTGTATTTCTCCTCTAGCCGCATCAACTCGAGCATCTCCGCCGCACACAGTTCGCACCAAGTTGCCCAAAATTCGACGATATAGACTTTGCCGGGCTGGAAGTCCGCAAGGGGCTCGCCACGCAACCAGTCCTCCACTTTGATCGAAGGAGCCGGTGACCCCATCCGCAACATCATCTTGCCCTCCAAAGCTGTTGCCAAAGGTTGCGCGACCTCATGCGCAGGCTTGTTCCCCCTTTCAGACGGGGCACGAGGGTTCAACGAAGGGAGAGCATCGCTCGTCTTGCGCATCTGCGTGCAGTCAGCCTTCACTCAGTGTTGCTGAATCTCAATTCGCAAAGGCCGTGCCAACGCGTTCAGCGTGCGGTAAATGCTTGATTCTCGGAAAAACTTCTGGGGTGCCCAAGATACCCGGTTGTATTGGACGCGACATGTTTTCTGCCACTGTCAGGTCTTGGACACGCATCACCCGCTTCGCGTCGGCACAGAAGCGTGGCCACGGGCGTCTCGACATTTAGGGACGAACAGATGGGCATCATGACCGCGTTGGCTACGGCCAGCCACGTCATCATCGTCCGCCTCAAGTCTTGCTTGAGCTTCTTGCAGTCCCGGTCGCGGAATGCCATTGCGATTGCAGGGGCCGCTCCACCCGAGCATCGGCTCTGCCCTACCTCTTCCGCTTTGCGCTTGAATTCCTGGCTCGCAACGCCGGAGTTTCACGACGAAACCGGTCATGTCCGGCTGCGGGTTGTCGCGAATACCGGCATCAGATTGATGATGATGATCGTGGCGAAGAGGGCCGGGATGTGTGCCGGCCTGTGCCGGCCGGTGAACTCTCCCGGATCCTACTTTTGTTGTTCTGTGTCCCTGTGCGCACCCCCTACAGGCACCACCTGGTGCGAATGTGAGCGTTGTCGGAATTGACTTTCCCTCAAGGCCGCTCGGTCGCCACGCGGTGGGCCGGGCAGACTGAAAACGCCGAAGATGCGGCCGCCCTCGCCGCTGACTCGGCTACCATCCCAGGCGATGACACGTGATTGAAGCCACCGTTCGGTAAGCGCCTTGCCGACCGCCTATGGATTTGGGCTTGACGTTTTCCGGAATCGCCAGGGCATGAGTTCCTCGATCTGGCTCTGCGGATGGCCGTTGATGATGGCGTCGAGAGTTTCGGCGAGGTAGGCAACGGGATTGACGTCGTTGAGCCTGCAGGTGGCCACGACGGATGAGAGCAGCGCCCAGTTTTCGGCCCCGACCTCATGGCCAGCAAACAGGGCATTTTTTCTGGTCAAGCATAGTGGTCGGATGGCGTTTTCGACTGGGTTGGTGTCGAGCTCAAGCCGGCCGTCGCCGAGAAAGCGCGTAAGCCCTTGCCAATGGGCAAGACCATAGCGGATGTCTTCGGCCAGCTTTGAGCCCGAGGAGATCATCGACAATTGCTTTTCAAACCACGGCTTCAAGGCGGCGATGATCGGGGTGGAGTACTGCTGTCGCGCGGCGAGCCGAGCTTGTGGCGTCATGCCGCGCACCGTCGCCTCGATAGCGTAGAGCGTAGCGATCTGGCGCACGGCGGCTTCGGCGATCGGGGACTTGGTGTTGCGCGCCAGCTTCACAAAACGTCGGCGCAGGTGGCTCCAGCAATGGACGAGCATCCATGGTCCTTGTGGCCGCTCCAAGCGTGTCAGCCGGTCATACCCCTAATAGGCGTCAACCTGCAGGAACTGTCCGGCGAAGCCTTGAAGGAAGCGTTCGGCATGCTCGCCGCCGCGTCCCGGCGCATAGTGGAACAGCACGATGGGCGGGCCTTGGCCACCATGCCCGCGGTCATCGGAAGCGATTGCCCAGAAGAAGCCCTTCTTGACCTTGCCGCGTCCGGGATCAAGCACCGGCGCCGTTGTCTCGTCCATGAACAGGCGCTCGGCCGCAGCCAGATGCCCGCGCATGTGGTCGGCTATGGGCTTGAGATGGAAGCAGGCCCGGCCTGCCCAGTTGCCGAGTGTCGCCCGATCCAGCTGGATGCCTTGGCGGGCGTAGATCTCGGCCTGCCGGTAGAACGGCAAATGATCACCGAACTTGGCGACGATGACCTGGGCGATCAGCGCCTCGGTCGGCAGGCCGCCGGGCACGATATGCTCGGGCGCATGCGCCTGCACGACGGCGCCCGAGCAGCGCCGGCAAGCGTATTCGGGCGGCGCGTGACCAGCACGCGCAGTTGCGCCGGGATTGCGTCGAGCCGCTCGCTGACATCCTCGCCGATCCTGGCCATCTCGCCGCAGCTCCACTCGCGGCAGATGGGCAGGCAAGTGGCCACGATTGCGCTGGCGCGAACCGGACGAGCCGTGCGAACGCCCCTGGATGACCCGCTGCGCCTTTTCCTGCGCGGCATCGAGCACGCCCTGCGCAATCTCCACGTCTTCGAGTGGCAGGTGGTATTGATCGGGATGCAGCTTCTCGGACTTGGCGCCGAACTTCTCGTGATTGAGCTGGCTGACGACGCTCTCCAGCCGGCGGCGCGCCTCCTCGGATGCAGCTAAGGCAGCCTGGTGCTCGGCCAGGGCCGCTTGCGTCTGGGCCAGGAGCGCCTTCAAACGCTCGTTCTCTTCCTGGAGAACCGTCAGATTCATGCACCAAATCAAGCACATGAGTGCCGATAACGCCATTGGAGACAAGGCACCTGAGTCACTGTGCCACACTCATCCGGCAAGCTGCGGACGCCGTGCCCGCTCGGGGCGAACCAGTCTCCAATCCAGCCCTTCGAACAAGGCCGCGAACATCGCCGGCCTGCCGCGCTGAAACGACTCTCTTTCTCGACCTGACGCCTGCTCGAGTATTGGTGTTTTGAGCGCATTGAGGACGCCTGGGCTTCTGCCCGGCCGTTTGTCTGCGCGTTACGGGTTGTCTCGGCGAGCAGAGCGCGTTCTTCGCGACGGCGCTTGCAAGTTGCTCATGAGCTTCGCGAAACCTGCTCGTTTGCGGCGACCTTTCTCCGACTTCGCATCAGGGTAGGTGACCAGGGAGTAGAGCTTGGAACAGCATCGGTGCTATTCAGAACCCGTCAGCGAGCCAAAAACAGCGGCAATGGCGGCTTGCCAACTATCCATCTTGTCACGCCACCGAAGAGCCGCTCGCGCAGCCGGCGACTGCCATAGGCACCCATGACAATCATGTTGGCAGACGTGTCGATTGCGTGCTGCGCCAGTATCGTGGCCACCGGTTTGCCGGCGCTCGGCGGCAGGTCAACCGACACCCGAGCACCGTGCCGAGTGAGATAGGCAGCGATGTCGGCTCCCGGCTCGGCGCCGCTTCCGGTCCAGGTCGCCTCAGGATCGACGAGGGCAACACGAACTTCCTCAGCACCGGATAGCAGATCCAGCGCTTCCCGAACCGAACGGGACGCCTCGACTCGCGAATCCCAGCCGACCAGGACGCGCCGTGGAGACAGAGTCGCCTCAGCGCCCTTCGGCACGACAAGCACCGGCTTTCCGGTATCGAATAGGCTGCCGTTGATAACTAGGGGCCCGAGGTTAATGTCGTTGAGAAGTGCGGGCCCGACGATTGTCAGGTCGTTGCAGAGCGCCCGCTGTCGCACCGCGTCACCGACGCTGGCCTGATCGCAGTTGGCAATATCGACATCATAGCACCGCCACGTGGCTCTCAGCAGTTTGTGAATTTCCCTGGATCTTTTTTCCAGACTGGCCGTGTCCTGTGAAAATCTCTTTGCGTGTACCGTTGTTCCAGTGCGGCAATGGCGTGTGCGCGTTGTCCAGGCCACCTCGGGGATGCCACCGCCTAGACTAGCGGCTGAGGCGACCATCACGAGCGGCGGAGGCGACATCACCAGTACGGAAAGATACGCGCCGACTTCGGCACACAAGCTGGCAGCTGTCCTGACATCCTGATCGGAGTGGTCAACTCCCGTCACACTGAGTTTCTGCTTCTTTCTAAGTATGTCGTATCTGTAGGCGCGTTTCGAAGCCGCAAGACTTGCCCTCAGCACGACGGAGATGGGGTGGCACTACATCTTCGCTGTTCAGCCGTCCGGCCCCTCGAGCGAGTGGCACCGCACCTGCCTCATTCGCCGTCAGCCTCAGGCTCAACGTCCGCCTCCTCCAGCGAGTAGCCGTCGGACCTGATGGTTCGAATGACGCTGCCGGCCGACGTCCTCTCCAGCTCCTTTCTGATCCGGCTGACATGGACATCGACGGTGCGTTCACCGACATGGATCTTTTCCCCCCAAGCTGCGTTCTTTAACTCGACTCGGCTGAACACCATGCCGGGAGTCTCGAGCAAATGCCGCAGCAGCTTGAACTGGATCGGTCCAAGGTGGATGTCGTGGCCGTTACCATGGACTCGGCGGGCATCGACGTTCATCTCTAGCCTGCCACAGCGGAGCCAGCTGCCGTTTTTTATCCCGTTTGAACCCGGCTGTGGCAGCGCCAGCTTCGTGCGTAGACAGTCAAGCAGCTTGGCCGGCGCGAAGGGCCGCACAAAGCTCTCGTCAATTCCTGCCTTCAAGAGATCGAGGTGCTGGTTCTCGGCGCCGGGCGCGATCAGCGCAATAACCAGCAGGCCTCTGTTCCGGAACTCCGCCTTGAGCTGGGCACAGATGGTGGACCCTGTCGAGCTTGCCGGCTGGCAGTCCAGCACCACGGCCTGCGGCTCCCGTTTACTGGCTAATGCCAGCGCTTCCTCCACGCTTCTGGCCAGTTCAATCCTGAAGCCATCCGCCCCCAGAATGTGGCTGTAGTATAGATACAACTCCGCACCTTGCGAACAGATCAGGACCAGTGGCTTCATCAGCGCTACCCCAAGAACCACATCGGCCTCCACCGCCTCGATTGAGAGGGCTGGCCATCGCATGTCCTCAAGACCTGACATGATCCCCTCGATCGAAAGTCGGTTGCATCACGCCCGCGCCACCTCGGGATGAGCCTCAATGGCTGCGGTGGCATCGCCGGCCAGTTTGGTACCGGCCGCCGCGAGCTTCCAGAACGTCTCGAAACCGAACCGGTGGACGTCGCGCAGGGTCTTTGACAGAAGGACCAACCGCCCGGCTGTGAAGAGCACGCGCCCGAAGCCCTCATGGCTCATCTCCATCATCGGCGATGCCATCAGGCCCGTGCGCTCCTCAATCGCAAGCCCGACGGCGGTGTAGAACTTATCGAGCCTCCACAGCACGTCCGGATCGGGATCGCCGATGATTGGAATTGCACGGCGCTGTTGCCTGGTGATGATGAAGTCGCCCAGCAGCTCGGCGTCCGATTTGCCTTCCCATGACCCGTGGGAATCATTGGCACGGATCAGCCGCACGAGGCATTTGACGAACGGGGTGGCAAGGGCCGCCTCGTCCTCGGTGGCGGCAGGGCTAACCTCGGCATCAGACATTTCGCTCACTCCTCATTTCAGCTTTCGTCCTCGAAGGAGGGTTTCTGTTCAGCGACACCTGCCTGCGCCAGCACCTTGCGCAGCCAAGGGGGAGGACACGTCCTGAGCATCATCTGCGTGCGCAACAGCACCTCTTGGATGGTCTGGGGCTGCGGCACTTTGATCGGATGGATCTTTGCGGAAACAAGTTTGGCTGCCGAAGGTCCGCCGATCGCCAGACAAAACAGGAGATGACAGCCCTTCAGCGCCTCCACCTTCGGGGTGATGCGGTCATCGCCCTCGGTTCGGTGCTTCCCGCTCTCGTCGGAAACGTCGTCAAAGGCCACGGCTTCGACGAGCTTCCACTCCTCGCGCATCACGTCGTAGACAGCAAAGCGCCTGGCCGAGCCGAAATGGGCGTTGATGTTCTTCATGTCCTGCGTGGCGATTGCCACGCGCAATGCGCCGGCTTGGCGTTCCGGCGTCGGTGCGTGAACCTCGTCAGTGACGAGCGAGAGGCGACGGACGGAGCTCATCTGGCATTTCTCGCTTACGGAGTGGATCAAGCGCCTCAGGCGTCGACGCGTGCCGGTTGGCTTCAAAAATGTTGGCAACCTCGAAGATCAGGTCGCGGGTCCCCTGGTAGAGGATTGTGAGCTTGTGCTGGCTGCCGAGCCGGTCGAAGATCGGGAAGCCGACCCGCATGAGCGGAATGCCGAGGCGCTGCGTCGCCTGGCGGCCGTGGGAATGAGTAACGAAAAGATCAGCGCCGGCGCCAAGAGCTTCCAAATCGCCGAGATCCCCGATCTGAACCGACTGCGCCGGTACTTCCTCCAGAATTTTCGACATAGCGGCCGTTGTGACCGCCGCCGCGATTTCGGAGCCCATGTCGATGAAGAAGCTCGCGAGTTGGTAGAGTTGGTCTGGTTCAGCAGCGATCGCAATTTTCTTGCCTCCAAAGTGGAAATGTGCGTCGAGCAACGCGTCCTGCAACTGCGCCCGGCGACGGCGCACGCCAGCCGGCGCCGCCGCGCCCGAAACCGCGGACAGCAGCGAGACGAACCGGTCGGCGTCCTTCAATCCAGTCAGCGACCGGAACAGCACGTAAGGCACGCCGGTCAACCTCTGCAGCAGCTCGGCCGGGCGGCGCATATGCTCCCCGATCGCGACGCATTGCACAGCCATGCCAAGCTCGCGGATATCCTCGACGCTGGTGCCGCCATAGGTGGTCGTGACCCACCGGTCGGGCACCGTACCGTCGAGCGAGCCGGAGACGTCCGGCAGAATCACCGGCTTCAGTCCAAAGCTTTCAACCATCTCACGCAAATGCTCGATATCAGCCACAGTGAGGTTCCAGCCAGGCAGGATCACGATCTTCTTCGACTGCCGCGCCTGCTCGCCGGGCCGCGTAATCCTTTCGATCATCGCGGTGACAGCCTTGGCCCAGCCCTCTTCGATCGCGCCATCGAAATCCGGTGTGTTGGCTAGCACCACCTCCGTACCCGCGAGTTCCTCCCTGCGCTTCAGCCTGATATTGGCGATATCGCCTGCGCAGTCTTCGCCCCGGGTTTCCACCAGCGCCGTCGTGCAGACCCCGATCAGTGTTGGCTTTGTGCGGGCCTTCAGGTTGAGGATCGCCTCTTCCAGATGGTCTGCCCCGCCCAGGATCGTCGCCACCTCGTCCATCGCCGTTGTCTGCAGGGGGATGGCTTCCTTGAAATGCCGCACGAAGAGCACGAGCGCGAAACTGGTGCAGCCCTGGCTGCCGTGGAACAACGGCATCGCGCCGTCGACGCCAAGAAAGGCCAAGGCGGCACCCAAGGGCTGCGATGACTTCAGCGGATTGACCGCCGCCGCTTTGGTCTGGGGAAGGATGCGGACCATCGGCTCTCCTCAACACTCGCCGAAATCACCGGCCGTCGTGCCGGCGAATTCCTGGACAACATGCAAGGTCGCGGTCTCGTTTTTCACGCGCGGCAGTTCCTCCCTCACCGCAGGCTGGCAATCCCATGGTGCCGGCTCCCGCACCTGGCACCAGATGGGGTTATGAATGGCCAGGTCGATCTGGCGTACGAGTTCCACCATGCCGTCATAACCGGCGTAAGGGTGTTGGCGCTCCTGGTTGATATCGAGCCAAGGTGTCTTGGCCTTCAGCGCGACGAATTGCGTGCGTCCGCCTGAGAGCAGAATATCGGCCTTGTGTTCGGAGAGCATGGCGTAAAGCTCGCGCGCTGCCATCTGCTCGAACATGTAGTTGTCGTCCTTGAGGATCTGCTTGATGCGCTCCTTGTCTTCGACGGTCGACTTCTTGATAGAGGTGCCGACGATCTCGATCCCGATCTCCATCAGCGCATGGACGACCGACCAGGACTTCACGCCGCCGGTGTTGAGCAGCACGCGCTTGCCTTCGAGCCTCGGCCGGTAGGCCGCGAGCTTCTTCCAAGCGATCGCCTCCTCCTCTGCAATCAATGCCTCGGTGCGGCCGAGGATCTCCGGATCGGCACCCTTCTTCACGAGCAGCTGAGAGATCTGTCGGAGCGCTTCCGAGGTGTCGGTGATGCCGTAGAAGGAGCCCTCGAAAAACGGGATCCCCCAGCGCTGCTCCATCTTGCGGGCGAGATTGATGAGCGCGGTCGAGCACACGATCATAGCCGCCCGGGCGCGGTGGGCGCAGGCAATGTCGAAGTAACGCGCGTCACCCGGAATGCAGGCGCGCACCCGGATGCCGAGCCGATCCAGCAGCGGCTTCACCAGCCAGAATTCGCCCGAGAGGTTGAATTCGCCAAGAATGTTGATGTCGTAAGGGCCGGCATCGTCGGGCTCGACCGTGCCGATGACATGCTCGAGCAACGCCTCGCCGGCAAGCTTATTGCCGAGATTTTTGGAGCCGACGAAGCCCGGCGCATTGACCGGTACAACGGCCAAGCCGAACTTTTCCGCCGCGCGCTTGCAGACGGCCTCGATGTCGTCGCCGATCAGCGCCGTCACGCAGGTCGGATAGACGAAGATCGCCGGCGGCCCATACGCTTCCTTGATTTCGCGGATCGCTTTGAAAAGCTTGCGCTCGCCCTGCCCCATCACCACGTCGAGTTCGGTGAGGTCGGTCGTGAAGCTTGTGCGCCACAGGGTTGGCCCGGACGAAGCCGCACCGCGGTTGTCCCAGGAATTGCCCTCGCAGGCGAGCGGCGCATGGATCAAATGCGCAACGTCGGTGATCGGCTGCAGCACGATCTTGGCGCCATCGAAGGCACAGCCGCCGGCCGCCGCCCCGGGGGTCAGTGGCTTCGAACAGCCCTCCTTGCGCGCCTTGGCATCTTTGCCGCGGTTCTTTTCGCAGCCAGGCTCGTTGAAGGCATCCTGGATTTTGGCTCTGAGCAAGGACATTGCGTCGGTCTCCAAAGTCCCTCGGGAAGACGATCGGCCAAAGCCGACCGTCAAGCTTAGCGGGTGAGGTCATACGAATAGTCCGTCACGCCCGTCTCGCTTGTCTCGCGATCGAGCTTGTCGAAGATCTTGTCCAGGATCGTCGTCAGTACGCGCAGCCCGCCTTGGTAGCCCATCAGCGCAAACCGATGGTGATGGTGGCGATCGAAGATCGGAAACGTCAGCCGGATCAGCGGCGTGCCCGTGTCGCGCTCCAGATACTTGCCATAGGAGTTGCCGATCAGCAGGTCCACCGGCTCGGTGAAGAGCAGCGAGCGCAACGCCCAGAGGTCCTTGCCCGCCCAGACTTGAGCACCCTTGCCGAAGGGCGATGATGCAAGCAGCTCCTTCAACTCCGCTTCCCACGCCGAGGTGCCGTTGGTGGCGAGGCAATGGGTCGGCTCGCCGCCCGTCTCCATGATGAAGCGGGCCATGCCGTAGACAAAGTCTGGATCGCCGTAGATGGCGTATTTCTTACCGTGCAGCCAGGATTGGCTGTCCGCCATGGCGTCAACAAGTCGACCGCGCTCCAGGCGAAGTGCTTCGGGGATTTGCTTGCCGGAAATCGCGGAGACCTCCATCAGGAAGTCGTCGGTTGCCTGGACACCGAGAGGGTAATGGAACGAGGCAGTCGCCTGCCCTACCCCCTCGCAATACTCCAGTGTTTTTCGGGTGTTGTAACGCTGCAGCGACAGCGTCGCCTCGGCGTTGAGTGCCTTCCTCACCTCTTCGATCTTCGTGCCGCCGTCATACATGCGGTATTCGCCGTCCGACGGCGTGTCGAACTGGTCAGAGGCGTCTTGGATGAAGGTATAGGACACGCCTATCAGATCGAGCAGGCGCTTGAGTTCCCGATTGTTGCCAACACAGAAGCCGTCGAAGCCCGGAATGATGTTGATGGTTCCCTCGGCTTCCGTTCGCTCCTCGCCCTTCCAGAAATGCTCCAAAATGCCCTTGACCGCAACGTCATAGCCGTCGACATGGCTGCCGACAAAGGCCGGCGTATGGGCGAATGGGACGTCGAAGTCGCGCGGGACCGAGCCTTCGTCCTTGGCGTTCTCGATGAAGCTGTGCAGGTCGTCGCCAATGACCTCCGCCATACAAGTGGTCGAGACGGCGATCATCTTCGGGTCGTAAAGTTGGTACGTGTTGGCGAGCCCGTCGACCATGTTCTTCAGGCCGCCGAACACTGCCGCGTCCTCGGTCATCGAGGAGGAAACTGCCGAAGCAGGCTCCTTGAAATGGCGCGACAGGTGCGAGCGGTAATAGGCGACGCAGCCCTGGCTGCCGTGGACGAAGGACATGGTTCGCTCGAAGCCTGCGGCCGCGAACACCGCGCCGAGCGGCTGGCAGGCCTTGGCGGGGTTCACGACAAGCGCTTCGCGAGCAAGGTTCTTTTCGCGGTATTCCCACGTCTTGGTGAATTCGCCTTGGTCGGTAACGATCTGGTCCGGGTGAGGACATTCGAAATTCAGCCTCTTCTCGGCGAGCATCTGCCTGTATTCCGGCTCGCGGAACAGGGGCGCGTGGTCGAGAACTTTTTCAGCCGACTGCGGCATGGGTGGTTACCTCTTTCCATCTGGCCCGCCATAGGGCAGCACAGGGACGTCGAAACGTTTCAGGTCTCCCGCGGACAAGCGGCCACAGGCGTTCACTGCCTCCCGGCTTCCGGGAGGCCAGGGTTTCATTCGGCTGCGATCGCCGCCGACGGCTCGGCTTTTTTCTTCCAGGGAGCGTCGTAGAGGTTCCAGACCGGGTTGTTGATGGCCAGGTCCATGTCTCGGGCGAAGATGGCGAAGCCGTCGTAGCCGTGATACGGGCCGGAATAATCCCAGGAATGCATTTGACGGAACGGTATGCCCATCTTCTGGACCGGGTACTTTTCTTTGATGCCGGAGCCCACGAGATCAGGACGGATCCCTTCGATGAACTTCTCCAGCTCGTAACCAGTCACGTCGTCATAGATCAGGGTGCCCTTCTTCACGTAGTGGCCGGTGCGCTGATAGTCGTCGTTATGGCCAAATTCGTAGCCAGTGCCGACGATCACCATGCCCAGGTCCTCATATGCGGTGACGACGTGACGGGGGCGCAGCCCGCCGACATAGAGCATCACCGTCCTGCCTTCGAGGCGCGGCCGGTACTTGGCGATTACGGCATCGACCAACGGCCGGTATTTGGCGATGACCACCTCGGCCTTGGCCTCGATTTCCGGCCCGAAGTGCTTGGCTATCTTGCGCAGAGAGGCTTCAGTCTGGGAGGGGCCGAAGAAATTGTACTCCATCCAGGCGATGCCATACTTTTCCTCCATGTGCCGGCAGATGTAGTTCATCGACCTGTAGCAATGGATGAGATTTAGCTTCGCCTTTGGCGCCCGCTCTATTTCGGCCAGCGTAGCGTCGCCCGACCAGTTGCCGACCACGCGCAGGCCCATCTCCTCAAGCAGGATGCGCGAAGCCCAGGCGTCGCCGCCGATATTGTAGTCGCCGACCACATTGACATCGTACGGGCTGGCCTCGAACTCCACTTCCTTCTTCTCGAACACCCAGTCGCGGATCGCGTCATTGGCGATGTGGTGACCGAGGGATTGCGAGACGCCGCGGAAGCCCTCGCAGCGCACCGGCACGATTGTCTTTTCGTGCTCCTTGGCCTTGTTGCGGGACACAGCTTCGGTGTCGTCGCCAATCAGGCCGATCGGGCATTCGGATTGCACAGTCATGCCCTTGTTCAGCGGAAACAGTTCCTCGATCTCGTCGATGATCCGTTCGAGCTTCTTGTCGCCGCCGAAAACAATGTCCTTCTCCTGGAAATCGGAGGTGAACTGCATGGTGACGAACGTGTCGATGCCGGTCGTGCCGACGTAGTAGTTGCGGCGTTGAGACCAGGAATATTGCCCGCAGCCGACCGGCCCGTGCGAGATATGGACCATATCCTTGACTGGACCCCACACCACGCCTTTCGAGCCGGCATAGGCGCAGCCGCGAATCGTCATCACGCCGGGGATGGACTTGATGTTCGATTTGACCTCGCATTCGGAAAGGACCTCGCTTTCCTCGCCAGCCTCGTCGCCGCTCTTTGCGACGCTGAGGTGCTTTTTGCGGCGCTTCGCCGACTTGTCAGGATATTGCGACAGCACTTCCTCGATAAGCCTCGCATGGAGGCCACCGTCATTCTCGTATTCCAGGCTCATGGGACCCCTTTCAAGGTTCAGGGTGACGCCTCACCGACGAGGCGCCGTTCTTTGAAAGACGCAGCAGGTCAGGCGGCGCCTCATGTCGGCAGCGGTCGCTACTGTGCGGCCGCCTTAGCCGCTTCCTTGACCTGAAGCTCGGCAAGCATCTGCTCGTCCGTCTTCATGATGCCGAAGTCGAGCAGCATGTCCTCGAGCTCCTCCATGGTGATCGGGGTCGGGATGGTGCCCTGGCCCGAATTCCCATGGATCTTCTCGGCCAGCGCCCTGTATTCCCCGGCCTGCTTCGAGTCCGGCGCATACTGGATCACAGACATCTTCCTGAGCTCGGCGTGCTGGACGATGTTGTCGCGCGGCACGAAGTGGATAAGCTTGGAATTGAGCCTGGAAGCCAGCGCTTCGGCGAGGTCGAGCTCGCGGTCGGTTTGGCGCTCGTTGCAGATCAGGCCACCGAGCCGCACGCCGCCCGAATGGGCGTATTTCAGGATGCCCTTGGCGATGTTATTGGCGGCATAGAGCGCCATCATCTCGCCGGACATGACGATATAGATTTCCTGGGCCTTGTTCTCGCGGATCGGCATCGCGAAACCGCCACACACCACATCCCCGAGCACGTCGTAGGAGACATAGTCGACGTCGTCGTAGGCGCCGTTCTCCTCGAGGAAGTTGATCGAGGTGATCACGCCGCGGCCGGCGCAGCCGACACCCGGCTCGGGTCCGCCCGACTCCACGCATTTGATGCCTTTGTAGCCGACCTTGAGTACGTCCGCGAGTTCCAGGTCTTCCACCGAACCTTCCTCTGCCGCGAGATGCAGGACGGTATCCTGCGCCTTCGCGTTCAGGATCAGGCGGGTGGAGTCGGCTTTGGGGTCGCAGCCGACGATGAGGATTCTCTGCCCGAGGTCGACCAGGGCGGCGAGCGTATTTTGGGAGGTGGTGGACTTGCCGATGCCGCCCTTGCCGTAAAAGGCGATCTGACGCAAACCTGACATGTAGCTTTCCTTCCTTCGTTCCCATTCATCGCGGCTGCCGCGACATGAATGCCGGTCGGGCAGCTGTAGCCGCCTCGCACCTAAGGTTCTCAAGACTCGTGCCAATTTGGCTGATCGAACCGAAGAATAATTTCACGGTTACTTTTCAGGGGTTTAGCTTGAGTTCCAAGAAAGGATCGTCGGAACAGCCCGTGTAGCGGACGCGACATTGGCGACACAAAGCGTCGGATCGCGATCCTCAGTCACCGCATTCGGTTGAACAGCATCGTTGTATTGAGGTGGACGAACAGCATCTCGACCCTCTGCGGGATGCTGCGAACTCTTCTGTGCCCGCGAGCTGACGTGCTTGCTCAACGCGTGTCCAAGTGGACACTCCGCCGACTTTGCGCGCGATCCTAGCATACCACCGATCCAACGGCCACTAATCCGGGGCACGGGCGAATAGTTCCGCTATATCAGACCCGAGGGACTCGTTTTACTTCTCGGCGCAGGAGTTCAGTATCGGCGTCATCGCCTTCACATGTCCGTCGATCCGCTCGAGCACTTTCGCTGCGACAACGTCGCGCTCAGGCAGATGCCACCAGTACTCGTTGACGAGTTTGACCGTCTCGACCACTGCCTTCAGGACTGCCGGCTCCGGAAGCCTTGCGCGGTTCGCAAATGCTTTCCATCGCGGTGCTGCTAGCGCCTTAAACGAGCGCTCTCCTCCAAGCGACAGCGCCATGGCGTCGGCGGGAATATATGGCACGGTGGACAGGAGGTCGTAGATCGGTGCAAGCGCCGGCTTGTCGCCGTTACCGGGATAGATCAAAGACCAGTTCTTCAGGTGCATGTCGCCATTGCCGGTGATGACGGTCAGTGCCAGGCGGCGGACGAACTCGAGAGCCGCCGTAGGCGAGACGGCCACGCCAAGAGCCAAGGCTATGTCGTGATAAGCAGCCCCCTCATATTTGCGCGAGGGATAGACACCGAAGACCTGAGCGAAATCCTCGATGTGTATCCTCTCGCCACCGGCGCCGCGATCGAAGCGTTTGACGAGAAGGACCTTGCCGTCAGACAGCGTGTTGAATTCTTCGGGAACGCCCTCAAAATCGGACTTCTCGACCAGTTCGCATTCAGGAACGTCCATGCCGATTGCTGCTGCCAGCGCCAGGTTGGCGAATTCGTTCTCGGAAACGCCCGGAAAGGCCGTCGGAGGGAACTTGGCAATGTACCGGCCCTGCTCGTCGTCCATCGGCAAGGTAAGGCCGCCGCCTTTTCCAATGTTCTTCATGACCGACAGCTTCATCTGCACGCCGGCAAGCGAGAACCGTGCCTTGGGCTGATCCTTTGAAGCATCCTGCGAAACCGCTATCGCGCCGTCACTGGGCAACGCCCGTACGGCTCCCGGCAGATCGGCGCCTAGTGCCGCTAAAAGATCGAAGTCATTGCCTGGCCGCACATTGCCTTCGTGGTGCCTTTCCATCGCCTCGCGCAAATTCTCCTCCGGCAGGAGGTTCGCGAAGAAAGCGGGCAAGGCGCTTGCCAGAGGCTTCGGATCTTTCCGCAATCCTCCCGTCGCTGCCCGGAACGACAGGCTGAGAACCGGAAAGCCGCCCGTCGCGCGGTAGGCCTCATCGAAGTTGAATGCATTGAAATCGCCTGGCGTCCTGACGATCGTGCCGATCTTCACTGCATTCAAGAGCACGTCCAGCGACGGGATCGCCTTAGGTGCGCGAAAGACTGGAGCCATGATCGTCATCGTCAGGTTGAGTAACAAAGGCGGGTCGATCGTCATCATCATGCGGACGCAATAGAGCCTGGACAGCCGGCACCATGACTTGCGGAACCAGCATCATTTCCAGGCCGAGCGCGCGAGCGATATTCATGAGCGTCGTTGCACGCGCGGCTGCGGCTCCCTTTTCGATGTCGCGATATCGGGGACGGGATATACCCGACAAATCAGCGACCTGCTCCTGCGTCATCGCAGCGGCCAGCCTCGCCTGCCTGAACAGCCCACCGATTTCGCGCAGAATTTCCGATTGAGAGTCCATATGATACGTCAACGATCCATTTCAATGCTAGATGATATGGGAGGGTATCTTATCCAGCGATCGAGTCAACGACCTATGATCTGTTAGCGTATCTTCCATAGGTAGAGTGATACGCAAAGAGATCAATCTTCCTGCCTTGGCGTCCCCGACGGTGAACGCGGTCCGAAACTAACCCCCGATCAGCGCTCCGAACCCATCGGCATGTTAAATCAAGGCAGTCCGGCAGATGAAGGCGCTCGTCTCTTCGCGTCCATACGACCGACCGGCGCATGACTCGGGATCAATGTGGATCGGTACTCGTTCATTGCAATGGCTTTGTACCATGTACTCCCTGCCGGTCTCCCGCCGCACCTGGTGTTCCGACCCTTTCAGGGGCTCAGCGCGGTTCGCATGACCGATCATACTGGATCAAGCATCGACATAGCCGTCGAATACCCTTTGCTCTCGGCTGTCCGTTCGAGCATGGCGGGGCGCCTCCCTGATCACGAAGCAGCACCCGAACAATCCGCGACCAGCGCAAATCCCCCCACATCCGCATCTGGCTGAGTAAGACTAGGCGCCCGCCGCTACGCACGGGCGACGCCGGCATCAACCGGCGGGCAGATGCGCCAAGGGCAACAAGCGCGCCTGACGCAACGCCGCCAGATCAGCCGAGCCGGTGCAGAAGCAGGCGACGGCCAACTGGCGAATGAGGATCTCGAAATGCGCGACAACCGCCTCGGTGGATACCGTAGCCGCGCGCAGCACGCCGGCCGCCTGCCCGGCGATGTCCGCGCCCAGGCGGATGGCCTTGGCCACGTCGACGCCGTCGCGGATCCCGCCCGACGCGATCAGCTTCACCGCTGGCAGCGCCTGACGTACCGCCTGCACACTGGCCGGGGTCGGGATCCCCCAATCGGCGAACGCCATCGCAACTGTACGGTCGGCGGCATCGGGGGCCCGCTCGCCCTCCACCGCGGCCCAACTGGTGCCGCCGGCGCCGGCGACATCGATCACCGCCACGCCCGCCTCGACGAGCGCACAGGCCACCGAGGCGGACAGGCCCGACCCGACTTCCTTGGCCACGATCGGCACGCCCACGCTGCGTGCGGCGCGAGCGATCTGCGCCAGGACGCCGCGCCAGTCGCGGTCGCCTTCCGGCTGTACCGCTTCCTGCAGCGGATTGAGATGGACGATGAGTCCATCGGCCTCCAGTGCATCCACCGCCCGGCGCGCGAGGTCCAGACCGTCGGCGTCGCGCAGTTGCGCGGCGCCGATATTGGCAAGCAATGGAACGTCTGGGGCCAGGCGGCGCAGCGCGCGCGTCAGCCCATGGGAGTTGCGGGATTGCAGGCTCACGCGCTGCGAACCGACGCACATGGCGATCCCCAAGGCTTGCGCTGCCTCGCTCAGATGCCGGTTGATGGACTCCGCGCGTGGCATGCCGCCGGTCATGGAGCTGATCAGCAGCGGCGCGCGCATGGTCTTGCCAAGCAGCGAGGCGCTGAGGTCGATCTGCGTCAGGTCCAACTCGGGCAATGCGCAGTGTTCGAAACGAATGCACTCCCAGCCGGCGGCCTTGGCCCACGCCGTTCGCCGATCCAGCACGATGTCCAGGTGGTCGTCCTTGCGCCGGCTCAGCTTGGTGTCGCTGATGCTCGCCCCATCCGCCGCATCGGGCGACGGCGTTGCGTCGGATCGGACCGACGGCAGCGCGCGCACGCCGCCGTTTCCCGCGCGTTCAGGCCGGCGCACGCTCGCCTCCCCCCGCAGCGTCGCTGCGGTAGCGGCTGGTTGAGGTCTGGTAGTACTGCGCGCGGATGGCCGCCATGGCTTCGATCAACGGTCCCCACGGCGGTGGAAAGGGTTCTTGCGCCATCACCCGGTGCAGCATGCGTGTGTGGCCGGCCAACTCGTCCGTGAGGAATTCCACCACAGGCATGGCCGGATAGCGCTGCAGCAGCAGGATCGCCGCGTTATCGGCTTCGCCGGCCGACCTATCCTTTTCGCGTCCATGCAGATCGTTCTGCAAGCGCCCTATCGCGGAGATGAGCCGCAGGACCTGGCGAAACGCCGGATGCGCGCGCAAGGTCGCCATGTCCAGCCCCCACAGCAAGGACAGGCAACAGAACACGTTCGTGTAGGCGATCGAATCCACGCCGTTCTGCAAGTACTCGGCGTAGGACCAGCGCTCCTCCCCTGCCGCCTGCGCGTGTCCGGCGCGCAGCGCCGCGCAGTAGCACCGGGTATGGTAGAGAAGCTGAGCATAGTCGCGACGATCGTAGGCGAGCGCGGCGAGCGAAGCGCGCAGCACAGCACAGCCCTCGAATCCGGGGAGCGCGCACGGCACGCCTTGCCCGAGCGCCTGCTCCACCGCGGCGAGCTGCTCCGGCGCGATCAGGTCAAGGTCGTTGCAATCGTCGAGCCAGAACAGCAGCGCCAGTTCTCGATAGAACGCCACGATCAGCGTCTCGTCCAGCGGATCGCGGCCCGTGCGGGCGCTGGCGTCGCGCAGGCTCGGATGGATGCGCTGCAGGATGTACTGGCCGCCCCGGACAGCTTCCACAGCATGCTCGTCGGCGAACCCAGTCAGGGAACGCCCCCACTCCAGCACCTGCTGCAGGGCGCGATCTGTCGGGATCATGGCCCCGCTCCTGCTCCCTCGGCCGAGACGCGCCGCCCCCAACGAAGCGCCAGCCACAACCCGGCGAGTTCGGCCACGCGCACCACCCGAGTGGGGCAATACAGTTCCTTGCCGATCCACAGCGGCGTCTGGGGCAATTCATGCGCCGCGTGGCGGGCGAGCATCCACTTCAGCGCACGCGCCACCGCCTGCGCGATGCGCCGGCGCCCTGCCGGCGCTTCGCTCCCGTCCATCACGTGCAACGCGAACAGCGCATAGGCGGTTTCCTCGAATGTGGACGCGCGACCGGCGCCCCAGCCGCCGTCGTCGCGCTGCGTCCGCAGCAGCCCGGCCAGCGCGCGCTCGTCGCGCCAGTGGGGGTTGCCTTGCGCGAGCGCAGCGACCGCATGCGCGGTTGGATACAGCCACGAAACGTGCCATTTTTCGTTGTCCCATACACCGTGGGCGTTGCGATTGGCCTGGACGTAGGCGCTGGTGCCGGCCGCGGGTTTTCCCAAGATTCGCAACGCATGCAGGGCATGGATGTTGGTCGACACCGAGGCATTGCGCTCGCCCGGGAAGGTGACGAACAGCTCGCCGGTTTCGAACTGGCGCAACGCGTCGGCCGCCGGGTCGCGGCCTGCAAGGCGAAGGACGCACAACGCAACGGCGGTGTCGTCCGCATCGGCCGCGAAGTGCAAGGCAGGGCCCAGACCGCGGACTCCGAGGCGGGCGTCGAGTTGCGCGATGATCACTTGCACCGCCTCGGCGAGCGCGGGATGCGCGAACAGACCGGCCAGATGCAGGGTGTACAGCGACCAGCATGGCTCGAACACATTGATCGGCCAGACATTGGGAACGACACCTTCAATGCCGGTGCGCGTTGCCCGCGATGCCGCCTGCAGATACCCGTCGGTGCGCCCGACCTGCGGCGTTCTTCCCTGTGTCACGGCGTGCGCACGCCACGCGGCGGTGGCCGCCGGACTGATGCCGATGCTGCCGTCGTCGTCCGGGCATGCGGTGGCCGGCGACGTCCCCCAGGCTTCCCAGGAGTGCAGCAACGGATGGCCGCTCGGCAACGTCGCCACAGCCCCCAGCTTGGCCAGGCGTGCTTGCCGCAACGGCAACAGCGCCGGGTGGCGCGCAAACGCCACGCCGCCCAGCAAGGATGCGGCCTCGTCGCACAACTGCGGCAGGATCAGCTCCGCGCCGATGGGCGCGTCTTCCGGCACCGCATGCGCGTAGGCATCGGGCTGGCGCTCGAGGAACCGGATTGCAGCCTGGACTGCGTCGGCGGCGCCGGGAAGAGGATCGGCACGCTGCAAGGCCAGCAACGCCGCCCACGTGGGCGCATGGCGAAACAGCGGGAAGTCCGCACTTCCCCATCCGCCATCGGCCTGTTGCTGCGCGATGAGCCACGCGTATGCGTCCTGCCGACCGGTGACGTTGCCGTGGAACTGCAGAGCTCGCGCCGTGTCGTAGACGGACGGACCGATGCTGCCGCCGTCGCTCATCTCGCTCAGCAGGTGGCGCAATTCGGAAAGGATCTGTTCGGACAGCGCGTTCACGCGGGATGTTCCTTCTGCAGAGGGCTAACGAGAACAGAAACGGGGACGCCGCGCACGTCGCCGCCGACACGGACACAGTGCAGCATGCAGCGCCCGCCGGCCGATCGCAGCAGCACAGGGGCGAGTCCTTACGGATGCGCACGCTCATGCGTATGGCGCGGACAGATAGAGGTTGGCCCGCTGCAGCATCTGCGCCAACCCTTCCGCACGCGGCCCCAGAGGGGCGATGGCCTCCCCGGCGTCGTGCAACAAGTACAGGGCGAACTGGCGCGCAGCCTGCAGCCCCATGATCGACGCGCAGGTCGGCTTCTGCGCCGCCGCGTCCTTGCCGGGGGTCTTGCCAAGAGTCGCGGTATCCGCCGTCGCGTCGAGAATGTCGTCGGCCACCTGCAACGCCAGGCCGAAACAGGCGGTGTAGCGATCGAGCGCAGCATACAGCGCAGCGTGCGCGGCATCCTCCGCGATGGAGTATAGCGCGCCCATGCGAACCGACGCGCGCACTAGCGCTCCGGTTTTCATCCCATGCATCGCCAGGATCCTGTCCAGCCCGGCGTGCTTTCCGACCAACGACAGATCGATGGCCTGCCCGCCTGCGGCACCCTCGGCGGACACCGCCTGCGCCAGTTCGCGCACGAGCGCGATACGGTTGTCGCCCGGCGCATCCAGGCTCGCCAGGGTGAGGAAGGCGTGGGCCTGCAGCGCATCGCCGACCAGGATCGCAGTGGCTTCGCCGAACTTTACGTGCACGGTCGGAAGGCCGCGGCGAAGCACGTCGTCGTCCATCGCGGGCAGGTCGTCGTGGACCAGGGTACAGGCGTGCATCATCTCGATGGCGGCGCCGACGTCGTCGAGCATGTGCGCCGGCGTGCCCGCCAGTGCGCCGGCAGCTAGACAGAGCAAGGCGCGGGTGCGCTTCCCGCCATGCAAGGTGGCGTAGCGCATGGCCGCCATCAGCTCTGTCTTGTCGTCGTCTTCGGCGCAGAGCAGACGCCCCAGAGCCTGTTCGACCCGCTTTGCGCCGTCCTGCATCCAGATCTCCGGGAGCAGCCCGCCATATGCGCCGCGCGCCTGCGCGCCCAATCCGCCGAATGCGGAAACGCCAATTCGGTCGCGTGGGGTGGAACCGGTCTGCATGTTGTTGATGTCCTTGTAGCTGAGACGGCCACGGCGAGCGCAAGTCGTCACGGTGTTGCCGGCGTCACACGAGTGCGTGCGCTGAGTGCAGCAATGCCGCGCCCCGCCGGCGCCGCTGCCTTGCCACACAGGGCATGCCGTGCCAGCTCATGAAAAGCCTATTCGAATTTTCATTGACGGATGTGCGGTAGGGTAATAGCGCCGGCCTTTTTCGACGTCGCTCAGCAACTGCGGCCGCACCCCGGCCTTGTGCATGGTCAGCGCCAAGGCGATGCAGAACTGCACCATTTCCAGCCATACCAGGTGGTAGCCGATGCAGACGTGTGGGCCAGTACCGAACTGCAGCATGTCCACGGGCCGGATCGGCTCCGTGCGTTGCAGCCACCGCGCCAGGCGGAACTGATCAGGCGCCTCGTGCAGCAGCGCCGAGGTCGAGAAATGCAGCAGCGGGATGCATAGATGGGTGCCTGCGGGAATGCGCCGTTGGCCGAGTTGCAATTCCTGCAGCGCGCGACGCGGCAGGAGCGTGGTCGCCGGATGCAGGCGCAGTGTCTCGCGGAACAGCGCCTCGGCGACCGGACACTGCGCCAGGTCCGCGTGCCGGGTCGGCACCGCGCCCACGCGTTGCGCCTCCTCAACCAGGGCGTCCCACAGCACAGGCTGCCGCGCCAGCTCGATTACAATCCAGGCCATCGTCGAGGCAGTGGTGTCGTGACCGGCAAGCAGCAGCAAGCGAATATTCGCGACCAGGACGTCATCGGAGAGCGGACCGTCGCTGCGGTCGAAGGCGCTCACCATGTCGTTGATCAACCCGGTGCGCGCGGCATGCGCGCGTGCGTCGCGGACGAACCGGCGCAACTGCGCGTCGATCCAGTCGCGGGCGGCACGGCCGCGCCGCAAAGGCAGTCCGGGCAGGTCGACCGGTGGCGCGACGATCAACTGCAGCAATTGCCGGTACTTGCGATGCCATCCCGGCAGGTCCTGCGCGGGGATTCCCATGAGGCTGAAGATAAGCTTCAGCATCAGGTCGCCGGTTTCGCGCAGGATGAGTACCTCGGCGCGGGCGCGCCATGCCTGCACCCGCGCCTGGATGACGGGCGCGAACAGGTCGCCGATCCCGGCCTGGGTCAGCCCCCTGGGCGAGAACGCTGCCTTGATGGCATCGCGCGCCTGCCGGTGCGCGCCGCCGTCCAGCGCAACCAACGTTCCGCCAAGCAATTCGGGCGCGATCTCTTCGATCAGCGCCGAGGACACGTCGTTGTGCCTGAGCAGTGAGAATGCGTCCGGATCCACACAGGTCATGAGATGTCCGGCAGGGCCGAAATCCAGCCAGAAGTGGCTGCCCAGCGTGCGTTGCGCGCGCCGCAGCAGGCGCGGCAGGTCGCAGACAATGGCGGGAAGATGCCCGACCAGGGGGAAAGCGCCAGGCATGACCGGGATGTCGCATCGCAGCCGGTGCCGACGGTTGAGTGGATTGAGCAGCATGTCCATCAGCAGCGCGCCGCCGCCGCCGATTCGGTGTCGCCTGCAGGGTGCGCGGCGCAGCTGTTGCCACCGTCGGCATATGTCGGCACATGCGCCAGCATGCCGCCGTCGATGCACACGAGCTGGCCGGTGATGAACGCAGCATCGTCGGAGAGCAGGAACGCCACCAGCGCGGCCACATCCTCGGGGCGGCCGACGCGCTGCAGGAGCTGGTGCCGGCGCAGATGCCGTTGCATGCACTCGTCCAGCTTGGCGAGGAGACGCTCGGTCATGATAAGACCCGGCGCAACCGCGTTGCAGCGTATCTGAGAGTGACCGTACTGGGTGGCGAGCGAAGCCGAGAGCATGTTCATCGCCGCCTTCGACGCGGCGTAGGACGTCTGCGCCGTGTCACCGCTGAGCCCTTGGCACGACGACATGTTGACGATCGCGCCACCGCCGCGGGCGATCATCCGTGGGATGGCCTGCCGGCAGCAGAGCAGCGTGCCGCGCAGATTGGTCGCCATTGTCTGGTCCCAGACTGCCAGGTCCAGGTCGAGGATGGCGCGGTCGCGCGGGGTCAGATGCATGGCGCTCGCATTGTTCACCAGCAGGTCGACCCCCCCGAAGTGCCGCTCCGCCGTCTCGAACAGCGCTGCCACCGCCTGCTCATCAGCGATATCCATGGCTATGGGCAGCGCGTGGCCTGCTTCGGCCGCGATCTGCGCGGTGCAGGCGATGGCCGCCGAGCCATCAATGTCGGCCACCACCACTCTGCCGCCCCCGCGCGCGATGGCGAGAGCGCATGCCTTGCCGATGCCGGCGCCAGCGCCGGTCACCACGGCCACCTTGCCTTCAAACCTTCCCATCGTGTCTCCTGAATTGCATTGGTCTTTCGCAGCATGCCGCTCGGCCTCCACCGGAGAAGGCGCAGGGTCGGCGCTGGCGCGCTCGTCATGGCCAGCGTCGCTCTCGATGACACGAATGGCGGCGACCGGGCACTGGTTGGACGCAAGCCGCACGGCGGCGTGCAGCGCCTGCGGGACCGTCGCCACGCACACTTCGGCCACGCCGTCCGGTTCGCGCTGGCGAAAGGTGCCCGGCAGCGTCAGCACGCACTGCCCGGTCGTTCCGCACAGATCCTGATCGACTACGACGCGCATCTCAGCCCTCCTGCCCATGCAGCCGTACCGGCAGCGCGCGGAATGTCCTAAGGAACGCGGAGGGCTCCCGGGTCGGCTGCTCGGCCAATGCCAGCGTGGGGAAGCGCGCCTGGATCCGCGGCAGGCTCTCGGCCAACTGCACCCGGGCCAGTTGCGCACCAAGGCAGAAGTGGATGCCGTGGCCGAAGGTCAGCATGATCTTCCCGTCGATCGACATGCCAGGACTGGTGCCGTAGAACCGCACGGCATCGAAGCGATCGGGATCGGCGAAGGCGTCCGGGTCGCGATTGCCGGCCGCGATCAGCACGCGCACGTCCGCGTTCTTCGGGATCACCACGCCGCCCAGTTCGATGTCGCGCTGGGCGATACGCGGAATGGAGCTGAACATGGCGGGCGCGTCATAGCGCAGGGCTTCTTCGACGAAAGCCTTCACCCCCACGGCATCTCCCTTCAGCCAGTGCCGCTGTTCGGGATACGCCAGCATCGCCAGGACCGCATGGCCGATGGCCGCGGCAGTGGTGGCGAAGCCGCCCAGCAGCATGCCCCAAAGCATGCTGATCAATTCCGCATCCGACAGCGTCTCGGCATCGTCGTCGTGTGCGCCGACCAGCATTGACACGATGTCGTGGCGGGAATCGGTGCGCTTGCGCTGTATGAGGTCGCCGAAGTAGGCCTGCACCCTGGCGCTGGCCGCGTCCCCCGCGGCGAGCTGGGGATCGCTGGCGTGCGGGCTCAGGCCTTCCAGAATGGCGCTGATGCCGGTGATGAGCCCGAGAACGTCATCCGGGGGCATGCCGAACAGTTCGCCGAAAACCAGCATGGGCAAGGCCAGCGCGAATTCCTGATGCAGGTCCACCGCCTCCCCGCGCTCCAGCGCGGGCGCCATGCCGTCCAGGCGCGCTGCGACGATGCGAGCGATGGTCGGCCTCAGCTTGTCGATCTGGCCGATGGTGAAATCGCGCGAGATCAGCCGGCGCAGACGCGTATGCGTTGGAGGTTCCTTCATCGCTAAAGTGGACGCCAGCAGACTTAGCGACAGGCTGGTCGCCGCACGCGGGAAATAGCGCGCCAGTTCGCCTGGCGCCGGCCCCCGAAAAGCATCGCCCGTGGCCTTGAGCGCCCAGTAGATGTCGGCGTGGCGGCTCAACAGAAAGAGGCCCGACGCCGCGCGATGTACCGGATCGTGCTCGCGCAACCACCGCATGAATGGGTACGGGTCCTGAATGCACGCTGGCGACGCCAGTTCGGCGAAGGCGTCCCGGCATGCTGCCGTGGTTTCTTGCACGTCCATCTTGGTCACCTGTTGGCTGGCTGATCTGATCGGTGCGCGGCAGGCGCGCCGGCAATTCGAGAACATCGCGATTCCTGGTGGCATCCGAGCATCACCAGAGCACCGGGAACTCCTCGAACCCACCAGTGATGATCTCCTTGCGCAACTTCAGTTCTTCGGGCGCCACGGCCAGGCGCAGCGCGGGAAAGCGCTGGAAGATCGAACCGAACACCGCCTTGAGTTCCAGCCTGGCCAGCGCCAAGCCGACGCAGTTGTGCGGCCCGTAGGAGAACGCCAGGTGCGGGTTTTCGTCACGTCCTATGTCGAAGATTTCCGGGTCGTCGAAATGGCGCGGATCGAACGACGTCGCCGGCAGGCCGACCAGCACCTTGCTCTCCGCGGGAACATGCACGCCCGCGATGGTCACGTCGGTCCTCGGATAGCGCATGATGCCGTCCCAGCCGGCGCCCGGCGGGTACATGCGCAGGATTTCCTCTACCGCCTTGTCCACCAGGGATGGATCGCCGATCAGGCGTTCGCGCTGTTGCGGATGGCGGAACATGGCCAGCAGGCCGAATTCGATCTGCGCGACGGTGCTCTCGTGCCCCGCCACCAGCATGCCCGCCGCCAGGCCGATCGCCTCTTCCTCGGTCGCCTTGCCCTGGTCGACCGCCGCGAGCAGATCCGTCAGCACGTTGTCGCCCGGATCCTGGCGCTTGTCCCGCATCTTGCCGCGAATGTAGGCGCGGAGTTCTTCCCAGGCCAAGCGCGACGCGCTTCGCGGGCCGCTTTCATGCTGGTGCGTCATCACCTCGTCGGACAGCCCGGCGAAAAAGGCGTGGTCCTCGTAGAGCACGCCCATCAGCGCGCCAATGACCATGGCTGGAAGCGGAAAGGAGAGGTGGCGCCGCAGATCGGCGGGCTGGGGCTGGGCCGCCAGCGTCTCGAACAACTGCGCGGCGATCGCCTCGACCTGCTGCGCGAGCTGCTTCACCCTGCCGTTGCTGAAGGCCGGCGCCACGATCGTACGTAACCGCGTATGCTCGCCCCCCTCGTGCGAGACCAGCCATCCTGGCGAACCGAGAATCACCGAATCCGGGGTGAATGCGGCCGGCGGCATTCCCGCGGGCCGGAACGCCGCGTCGGACAACACCGCCTTGGCCTCGTCATAGCCTGTGACCCACCAGCCTTCGTGCCCGGACGGGAAGCGCACGCGGTGGATCGGACCGTTGGCCCGCAGCGCCAACATCTCGGTCGAGGGCTCAATGTGATCGACGCGCCACATCGGCAGCGTCGGCAAAGGTTGTTCGGGCATGATGGCACTTCACTCGGTAGCGATGGAAGGGCGGAAGGTGACCGGCGGACGCTGCGGCAGCGAAGACCTAAGACGGCATGTAGACGACGTCGTCCGGAGGCAGACCGATTATCAAGATCGGCTAACGCGTAACTGTCTAGGCACATCGCGCGGCGAGATGCAGAACATTATCCTGTACCTTCGAGGTCAGGATAAAGTCCGTGTGGTGGGCCTTTGACTCGCCGCCGGCCAAGATTTCCTGCGCAAGCGTCGACAAGGGCGGCGAGCTGTTGGGTAAGGGCTTTCGCCGAGGCCCCCCTGCCCATAGACGCTATCCGACGCAGATTTGACATTTTGCTTTTCTTTCTTCGTTCCATTCGTGTCATCCACGAATGAAAGTCGGTCGGCGGCTCCCGGCCCGCAACGAAGGTGCTTCAAATCTCGTGCCAATTTGGCCGCAGCAGAAAAAAATCGTGGCAGCTTCTCAGCGGCTTAGCCTGAGGCCAGAGAAGAACTAGGCGAAATAAGCCGGTGTCGCGGGCCAACAAAGGCGACGGAACAGTGTCGGACAGAACGCCTCGGGCGACCTTTAGGTCGGGCCTGCGACATTCTGGTCCAGTTTCGAACATAAGAGGGCGGCAAACAGACACGATTGGGGAATTCGATCCTCACGGCGCCAAGGCGCTTGCCCAAGAGCGCGCGCTCATGTTGCTGCGAGAGGCGCGTGTTCGCGATAGCCGTGCTGCGCACCCATGAACGCTAGCGGCACACGCTACGACTGGAGTGCCCGCCAGCCTCAGGTGGTGCATCGGCTCGGCTTCCGGTTCTTCTTTGCCCAGCCGGGGCTGAAGCGCCGAATATCCGCACCATACAGCATCGTTGTTGCCTGTGTGACGAGGCGGCATAGCGCGCTCCCGGTCTTCTAAGACACGGCCTCCGAGAAGAAGGGGGCGGTCCAACAGCACCTCTATTTGAAATGGCACGCCGCTTGCTGCTCCTGGTTAGAGCACCATCAAATTACGATGAAAGCGACTTGCACCATGCCCGACGCGCGAAGCTCTAGACAGTGGCCTGAGGAGACGGTGCCCGTTCCCGCTGAACATCGGGACATCGTCTCCTCCGGAAGGCCGTTCTCGGTGGCCGCTTTGCGCATGGCTGGTCCGATGCCGGCACGCCAACACGGGCCGCTCGCGCAAATGCCGTTTACCGGTTCTGTTCAGCATGGGAGTGCCCAAGGGCCCCGTCAAAGGGTCACCCAAGCCAAGGCCGGCGGGTCACTGCCACATATCGACAACACGCTGAACCAGTCCAGTGACCCGAGTCTGCGTGAAGTGACATTTCAGGTCGCCACATGCTTGCGATATTGGCTACTTCCGGCCGCTATCCCTTTTCCCCGGGCACGATCGCGGGTGACCGATCCCGCTTCCGGCGCCATAGCCGTGGAAAGCAAGCGGCTCGACGGTCTCCAGCTCGCTCAGATCGATTGCGTTCGCGTGGCCAAGACCAGCCGCCAAGACGTTCCCATACGTCGGGATGGAAAAGAAAGTTGCGAGCCGCCGAGGCCCTCATTCCGTGCCCGAGCATACGAGCCTTTGCTCGGAATTGCGCCAGCCTATGCCAGAACTCAACGGCAGTTTTCTTCTTTAGGAGCAACTTGATGACAGTTCAAAAGAAAGTTCCCTTCGTCACCTTTCTCACGCGCGTTCACGATAAGTCAGTCCAGGGGCCAAATCCATATCGCTGGGAAGAAAAGACATCTGACGACTACTTTGCCGGCAAGCGGGTCATCCTGTTCTCGCTGCCTGGCGCCTTCACACCAACCTGCTCGACCTACCAATTGCCCCAGTTCGAAGAGCTCTATGATGAGTTTGAGAAGGAGGGAATTGACGCGATTTACTGCCTCTCAGTCAACGACGCCTTCGTCATGAATGCGTGGGGGAAGTCCTTGGGCCTGAAGCAGGTCGAGCTCATCCCCGATGGCTCAGGCGAGTTCACACGCAAAATGGGCATGCTGGTCGCCAAGGACAATCTCGGCTTCGGGATGCGCTCTTGGCGCTACGCCGCCCTGATCAACAATGGCGTGGTGGAGCACTGGTTCGAGGAGGAAGGTTTCTCCGACAACTGCGAGGCCGACCCCTATGGCGTCTCATCCCCGCAAAACGTTCTCGAAACGCTGAAAGCCGCCGCTTGACCTAGAAAACGTCTCACTGGTGCCAGTGCCGGCCCCAAGAGGCTCCTCGACAGGATTATCGCGCTCACCATGCAATCCTCAGCAAGCCTGCTTCAACGCCAGAAGCAATCCATGGTGGCATCGCCTCAACTCATTGAGTCGATTCGCTTGCTGCAACTGGCGCATACTGAACTGCATCAGTTCGTGGAGCGGGAAATTGAGAAGAACCCGCTCTTGGAATCTGCATCAAGCGATGGCGGGCCTTTTGACGACGTTTCGATTTCGGGAGCGGATCAGCCTGTCGGCCCTAGGGCAAACGCCGTTGAAGGACCGACCGGGGGAGGTTCGCCTGAACGGCTCGGGCAATGGAAATCACTTCGCAACACGACCAACAACCCGCCCGGCAATGGCCCTTCCCTCGACGAGTATGCCACCCTCGCCGAAACATTGCACGACCATGTCGCTCGTCAGATCGCCCTCACTGCGTTCACACCACAGGAGCGGCTGATCGCTGGCCAGCTTGCCGCCGATCTGGAAGACACTGGCTATCTTCGGGCAAACCTTTTGGAGCTGGCCGAGAGCCTGAATGTCCATGAGGCTGTTGTGGAACGGGTTCTCGGAACCTTGCAGCAATTTGATCCACCGGGAGTTTTTGCGCGAAGTCTCAGAGAATGCCTCGAGATTCAGTTGCGCCAGCGAAATCGGCTCGACCCGGCAATGGCAGCTTTGGTTGCCCATCTTGAAAAGCTTGCGCGACGGGATTTTGAGGCACTGAAGCAGCATTGCGGCGTCGATGAAGAAGACCTTCTCGACATGATGCATGAGATTCGGGCGCTCGATCCCAAGCCTGGGAACAGATTCGAATCCGGTGCGTCTGAATCAATCATACCCGACGTCTGGGTCACGCCCTCGCCTCAAGGCGGGTGGCAGATCGAACTTGATCCCGCCACGCTGCCAAAGCTGCTGATCAACCAAAGCTACTATGCCGAAGTCTCGCGTCAAACTGCCCAAAATTCGAAAGATCAAGCATTTCTCGACGAATGCTTGCAAAACGCGAACTGGCTAATCCGCAGCCTCGATCAGCGCGCCAAGACCATTGTCAAGGTTGCGGCTGAAATCGTGCGTCAGCAGGATGCCTTTTTGGAACATGGCGTCGCCCACCTGCGGCCTCTCAATCTTAGAACCGTCGCTGACGCGATCGGCGTGCACGAGTCGACGGTAAGCCGGGTGACCTCGAACAAGTACATGCTTACCCCGCGCGGAGTCTTTGAACTGAAGTATTTTTTCACCATCGCGATCGCGTCCTGCCAAGGCGGCGATGCGCACTCCGCCGAAGCTGTCCGGCACCGGATCAAAGCGATCATTGCCGCAGAATCTCCCGGCGACGTGCTTTCCGATGAGGGCATCGCTGTCCGGCTGAAGGAAACCGGCATCGATGTTGCGCGCCGCACCGTCACAAAATATCGCGAAGCAATGAACATACCCTCCTCCGTGCAACGCCGCCGGGAAATGCGCTTGTGTTTTTAGATTTGGGTCAAGGCAGCCAACATCACGTTGCATTGCATCAAAGTGGAGACTTCGTTCATGACCCAATCCGCAGCAGGTGTCATGGACGCTGTTCTGCACCCAGAAAAGCCCGTCCCACCGTCTGGTCCCGCATGGGGTGCGGTCATTTCGCTTTCCTTGGGCACCTTCGGGCTGGTCACGGCAGAGTTTCTGCCTGTCAGCCTGCTCACGCCCCTCGCGCATGATCTCGGTATCAGCGAGGGNGTCATGTGGACCATGACGCTGCTGCTGATCCTGTCGGACGTTCTGGCGGCCGGCGCGTGGTCGCTGGCGGTTCTCCTGACTGCACGCGTCGTGCTCGGCATAGCGCTCGGAGGCTTCTGGTCGATGTCGGCAGCACTGGCGATGCGGCTCGTTCCAAGCCACCTCCTGCCGCGCGCCATGTCGATCATCCTCACCGGCGTTTCCGTAGCTACCGTCTGCGCAGCTCCAATCGGCGCCTATGTCGGCGATATCTGGGGATGGCGAAGCGCCTTCATGCTCGCCGCAGCCGGCGGCGCGGCTACACTGCTGGTGCAACTCATAACCATTCCGAGACTGCCTCCGATTGGAGTGGCTAGCTTCCGCAGCCTGCTGGATGTGGCTAAGATTCCGATGGTCAAGGTTGCGCTTTTGGTCGTCCTGCTGGTCGCTTCCGGCCACTTCGCCGGAATCACCTATATCCGCGCCTTCCTCGAGAAGATTCCCGCGCTGGATGCAGAAACGATCTCGCTTGTGTTGCTTGCTTTTGGCATCGGCGGATTTTTCGGCAATCTGGCCGGCGGGCTTCTGGCCGAGTACAGTCTCAAGGCAGTCGCGGCCCTTGCACCGCTGCTCATAGCGATAGCCGCTGTTTCGCTGCTGACGGCGGGAGCATCGGCCTTGGCCTCGGCGATTGCTGTTGCCGCGTGGGGGTTTGCCTTCGGCGCGGTGCCAGTGGGATTGCAGACGTGGATGGTACGGAGGGCCGTTCCCGAGCAGGCCCAAAGCGCCGGTGTGCTGCTGGTCACAGTATTCCAAGTGGCAATCGCCGCCGGCGCGATTTTCGGCGGACTGTTGGTGGAGAATGCGGGGATTACCAGCGCCATTGCCTACAGTGCTGTTGCCACGTTCTTCGCTGCCCTCATAGTGTTCGTGCTCGGCCCGAAGCGCGAAACCTAGACCGCCTGACAGAAGAGGCCTCAGCAGCGCAGCAGGACGAGAGATGCGATGCACAGCGCGGCGCGGTCCTCCGCACGATTACGCATGGACCAGCGCAAGCGCCTCGCCGGCTTCACCTCCGGGCCACGCGACCTTCGCCGCCAGACACGCGAACCTCGCCGGCACCGGTTTCCATTTGGCGTCGGTGAGCGCTGCCGGCGCGATGGAACCCTTGCTGGCGGTCATATCCTTTACGACAAGCAGGCATTATGGGCAAGCGACAGCTACGCGCCGGCCATGCCCGTCAGAACGCCGGTGACGATGCCGCTCGATAGCGCAGACAGGTCGCGAATTGCCAGTCGTGTCAACGGCGGCCGGATTATCGTCGACGGCGCCTACCTTGTTTCGGCCGCAGACTATCGTTCGGCAGCTTGATGATGTTGACCACATAGCCTAGGAGCTATATATGACTTGGGAAGTCGTTTTTGGCGATGAGTTCGATGGGGAGTTCGAGGCGTTGCCCCAGACAGTCCAAGATGAGCTATTGGCCTCCGCTAAGCTGCTCGGTGTGTTTGGGCCCCAGCTGGGGCGACCGCATGCGGATACCTTGAATGACTCGTCGTTCGCGAACATGAAAGAACTTCGCTTCGATGCTGATGATGGTGTCTGGCGGGTTGCGTTCGCATTCGACCGGAAGCGGAAGGCGATCCTGCTCGTCGCCGGCGATAAGTCGGGCGTGAGTGAGAAGCGCTTCTATAAACGTCTGATCGCCAAGGCGGACAAGCGCTATCAAGGGCATCTCGACCGTTTGGCGGCGGCGAAGAAGGAGAAGAAGTGATGGGACGCAAGCTTGATGACCTAATCGCTGCGCTCCCCGAGGATCGTCGGGAGCGGGTCGACGCGCGTTTCGAAGAGTTAAGGGGAGAAGTCGAGAGTCTCGGCGATTTGCGGCGTGCCGCTGGAAAGGCCCAGGCCGAAATCGCTTCGGTCCTCAAGATCAAGCAGCCTTCGGTCTCGAAGATCGAGAAACAAGCCGACATGTACTTGTCTACTCTTAAAAGTTACGTCGAGGCGATCGGGGGGCAACTCGAACTCGTCGTTCGCCTTCCCTCGCGCGCGCCCCTCCGTATAGAGCGGCTCGGCGACGTCGTGGCTCCCAAAGCCGTCTCCGTGCGTAGCGTTAAAAGAGCGGCAGGTGGACGTAATCGCACAAAGGCCGCACGCGCCGGCTGACCTCACTCTGTTCGGCGAAAGACTACCGATGGGGGCGAGATGCTCTCGTCCATGCGAGGAGTAGGTATGAGCAACGTCCTAGTTAAGCCAGCTCGCGGCAAGTTAACGGAGGCCGACATAGGTGTGAGCTGCGGATGCCGGCGACTTTGGCTGCCTCCTGGACCGCGCGGTGCAATTGCCTCGATGAGATCGGCGCGGTGAAGCTGCGCCCCGGGGAACAGTCAGCCATGGGGGAGCATCACCCCGCGCCACCTGCCTTCGCGCCACCACAGCCGAAGCAGTTCCAGAAATTGCAGCGAGAGCATAGCGTTGCGGTCCCTGCGTCCCTTGCCCTGTTCGACGCGGATCAGCATGCGTGTCGAGTCGATGTCGTCGATCTTGAGGTGCGCAACTTGAACACGCGCAGGCCCGCGCCATAGGCGACGCCGAGCGCGGCCTTGTACTTGATGCCGGGTGCGGCTTCGAGCAGCCGCGCCGCTTCCTCCACGCTCAGCACCTCGGGCAGCTTGCGCTAATACCTCATGATCACCAGCGCACGCGCCAGATCCCGACGCTTCAGCGTCACGATGAACAGGAACCGCAGTGCCGAGACCGCGCCATTGATCGTCGCAGGGCCGACGCCGCTCTCATGCTGATGCAGCTGGAATCGACGGATGTCCTCAGCCGTCGCCGTGTCGGGCGAGCGGCCAAGGAACACAGCGAAGCGCCGGACGTGACGAACGTAGTCCTGCTGGGTATGGGAGCCCAGGCCACGCATGAGCATGTCGTGCTGCATGCGCTGGCGAAGCGGAGAGATTGGTGCATCGGTCGACAGGGTAGCCATGGCGAGTTCCTCTCGTTGAACGGAACTCCATGGTCAGATCGACGCCTCTTCCCGCCAAGTCAAATGGCAGTCGCGCCATCTCAGGCCGAGGCGCAATCTGCTTACCGAGGCAGTTGCTTCCCGCTTCGCGGAATGATCTCAGCCACGTCCCGGCAGGGACAGCTCGGTGCGTCCTGGAAGAACGCTATCGGTTGAATGACGTGAGGAAATCGTCGCCGGCAAGCGTATGCAGGATCAGGCTGCGGCAGGCGTTCCTCCGTGCGGATCGAACAGCTCGCCCGTCCGGAGCATCGCATGCATGATCACCGCCAGCTTGCGCGCCAGAGCCACGGCCGCTCGCTTGAAGCCAAGCCGTTCTTTCAGCTCCAAAGCCCAGGTTCGCAGTGTGCTAGTATCCGTCGACCCGTTCAGGATGACTGCGGCCGCCTCGTATAGCAGCCCGCGCTATATGCAAGCGCAGCACGATCATCGGTAAGCGCTGAATTGAGGCGTCGACCTAAACGCGTCAACTGAGGAGCTGTGCACCCGTAGTCTCAATGTCAGACGGCTCAACATCGTTGTAATCTGATCGACGTGGTCGGGGTCTGATGGGTCAACTAGAAGGTGGATGTTGACGAAGTTGCCCCTAGTCGTGCCAATCCCAAGTCGCATTTCGATGTTGGGGAATATAAGGTCGCAATCGGGCAAGCGGTTCTGCTGTTTGTCGGCCAGCACACGCTGATACGTACTGATCCCGTAATAGTCCGCAATTCCGATCGCCTTTAGAGCCGGAGTTACGGCCTCTAGTGCTGAGAGATAAGCCTCCCGAGAGTCTGCACCAAACTGATCGTTGAAGATCGTTCCGGGCGCATGAATATGTGGCTCCCAACGAAACCACTGCGACCCTCGTTCAAGCATGACTTTGATCCCGCCTGACCATTCTATCAGGGGTTTCTCGTTGCCTGGCAAGCAACTTAGTCGCAATCGAGAGTTCTGTATGAGTAGCGCTTTGACTTCATCGAGCGTCGCCTCATCCGGTCGACGGTCGCCCGAAGGTATGGTTTCCGGTATTGGTGTCGGTGGCTCCGCCCCAGCCCGCCTTTGCAGCATGGCTTAGAAGCGCAGCAATGCTGTGAGAACGAGAGATGGCGCGGACCATTAAGACGATAGAGCGGCGTTGAACTTTACGCGCACAATCACTGATAAAGGACATTGTCACATTGAGTCATGCTAAATCAGGTGACGGCAAGTGTTGACAGGTGACGGCAAGTCACCTACCTTGTCAGTTGACGGCAACTGATGGAGCGCTTCATGCGTCCGACAAAATGTAAGCGGATTATCGATGGCAAAACCTACAACACCGAAACGGCAACCCAGATCGGCGGTTGGACCTCCAATGAGGAGTGGTGGAGCTATGGCGATTACCTTTACCAGACCCGCCATGGTGCATTCTTCCGCTACAATTTCACGGATGGTCAGAACGAAGATGATCACGACACGATCACACCGCTGACTCCGGACGAGGCCCGTCAGTGGCTCGAAAAGAATATGAGCTGGGACCCCGAGCTCATAGAGAAACTGTTCGGTGAAATGCCTGAAGCTGGCTCGGGTGAGGTGAAATTCACTTTGCGAATGCCGGAGAGTTTGAGGACGCGGTTAGCGGCAAAAGCTGAGGCAAACAAACAGTCCCTCAATGCCTGGATGGTTCGCTGCCTCGAAGGCTGCGCCAGCGATGGAGACAAGCCGTGAGCAAGATTGAGATTTCTGCCTCGCGTGCCAGCCTCAAGGTCAGGCTGACGGCCGAAGGTGCGGTCGCCATAATCATTGCCATCGCGGCAGTCGCGATAGGCGCGTATTGCGCTTATCGGCTTATCTCATAAGCTTCATCACACATCCGAGGGTCGCTCCCAATGAGCCACACCGCTTTTTCACAACACTTCGATCGTGAGCTTGACTCCAGGCAGTTGCTCCAACTCCGCGGAGTAACCATGATCCTTGATCAGGAAGATTTCGGCTTGAGCCAGTCGGAACGCGAATGGATGCGCGGTGACTTGTTGTGCCCATCCTGTCGTTGCGGCGGTGCAAGCCTAGTGCGTTCGGACGTCAAGAAGGGGACGCAAAACACACGCCAGGCACACTTTCGGTTCATAGATCAGTACGGCCACTCTGCACACAAGATCGGGTGCGACTTCTTCCCCATTGATGAGACCCCGGGTGTCGTGCGCGACGTTGAAGTGCGTTTTGATGCGAACGACAAGGATACGAAAATTATCCGGGAGTTAGTGTGCAAGGCGATCGCGACCGGTGAGTGTAATAGAGAGGACATATTCCGGCTGAGATCTTGGTTCCTGATGTTTCGGGAAGCAAATTCGTTTGTCGTCAAGGGAATCCCACTGATGGCTGACTGGGCGTATTCGATCCGGCGATTGCCATTTTACGAAGCTATCTCTTTTGACCCCTTGCACGCGCGTATGCCTGGCTTTGATCGGAAACGCGCGGCGCAGCGTGACCTGGCCTTTCACTATCGCGATTTCGTGGAGACGATGCCTAGGGTGCTGATTGATGCGGATGTAAGAGATCGCACCAAACGCATTCTGAGCGGCTTTCATGGAAGCACTCTGATTGCGATGGCACCTCTACGAGATCGGTTTGGACGGGCGGCACGCCTAGCGGCGCTAATGGCCGACTACGGCAAATTGGCGCTCAGACGTAAAGTCGGTCCTGGCATCTTCGGAAACGCGCCCCCGGCGCTCCTAGCCTTCAGCTCACTGCTGTTGTTCGTATCGGATTGGAGCATAGACGAGGCATTGCGTCGCTTTTCTAGACTGCTCCCTTCTCCTGTTCCCGAGGACCTGACTATGAGCAACGTTATCGGTCTCAATCCTTTTCACGACTTCGGCGCGCTGGAGCTTGCGCACTTCATTTCCAGATTGCCCCCGTCAACGGAACGACCGTACGATTTTGATTCTGAGATCGCAGCCGTTTTGTCAAAGATCGATGCAGGGTTAAGCGGTTAAGCCAGGGACATATCCCGAAGTGGCTCATCGCCCTTTTCATCCCACAGCGTCTTCAACTTGGGTGGCCGACACGTAGGATATGCCATCGTCGACCATGTGCAATCCTTTGCGCTCGACCACGGTCGCGGCTGCGCAGACACTAAACAGCCTGCGTAGTGGCGATCCGGCATATTCGGCAGCGATCGACCATTTTCGGCGAATGGGTCAGATGCGGGTTGATGGCGACCGTTCCTGGATGGGCAGTTGGCTGGCGGTAAGCTCGGCGTGGTTTGGTCGTCTATGTCTGCTCGGAGCAGGCTTCGGCGACAAGTGGCGCTGCTTTGCGCGTCGACGGCGGCGTCCATAGGTCAATCTTCTAAGGGGCGCTGTCGTCATTCGCTGACAGGTCTTCCCTAGCGGTCCAACTCCCGGTTTATGCAGGCTCTCGTTCGTCTCACGGCGTCGAGGAGGCTTGGCGGATTTGGGGGCAACCGGGAACTGCCGTTGGCTCTATGGCGAAAGGCGTTAGCGGTCTGTTTGACCTCCTTCATTCCGCTATCGAGTTTGACGCCTCCGGCCAGGAGACATTCGCACGCTTTGTAGAGATCAAACCAGTCAGGGGCTCCGGCTGAATAGGCCAACGCTTCAGCAAGAATGGGTTGGGAGGCAGCGGCTTTGTATCTCTCTTGCGCGATCGATGGTGCCGCTTCCTCGACGATCGGCTCACCATGCTGGTCAAGGATCTGAAACCTGGCCGCCCCGGCGCCAAATCTAAAATGCGCGGTCTCGGTCTCCATGATGAAATCTACCAATAATCGGTCCCCGAATGAGCGAACCGTTCCGGTCAACGTCACATTTGATTTGCCAACGATTCCGGCCACGATGGCATTCATTTCCCTGACGGCCAACTTACCAGCGCATAGGCTTCTCGGGGCGTGGAACTAGCGCCCAACCGCGCCACATTCAAAACAAGATGCTCTTGCCCGTCCTGACTAAGCACCTCAACGGAAGGGTCGAACGGAGCCGAGAATAAATCCAGCCAGTTGCGCCGCTCGGCTCCATCAGCCCTTAGAAGTAGCCGCACCGGTTATCCTCGCGGTTGTAGGGAGCTAATGCAGTCTCCGTAGTATGTGATGACGTCATCCCCAGGCGCGGCTATTGAAACAGAGGTGGGCATTCGAAGGGAAAACGTCAGCTCCTGTGCCCCTATTTCGGCAACCATCAAACTTGATCCGACGCTTAACGAAACGGGCGGGGTTTGTCCGACTTGCAGAGTATTGTCGTTAGCTCCCATCCCGCCACGGAACGTTAGCAGCATCGGAGGCAGGTGCTCAAACTTGCAGGAGACCACAGTCGGTTCTCCCGCCGCAAGCGCAACCATCTGAAAGGGCAGGCACAAAGCCACAGCCAGTCCAATTAGTCTCGCTGTCATCGTCGCCATTCCTAGCATAAGGTTTCGCACGCCTGCCCGTCGCCATCCCGGTCGAGCTTGCCGCCCCACGGACAATTACTGAGATACCATTGAGCCTCGTCGCACGAGCTGATTTGCGAGCATTTCCGCCGCGGCTGGCATGAGTAGCTTTGCGCTACCTGTTGACGGCTGATGGTGCCGAGCGGTTGGCTCACCGCCGGTTGGGCATTGTCTCCATGCCCGGCGCGCCATTCCCACGGCGCTTGGAACTTTCCGACCCACAGCCCGACCTTCGCCNGGCATTGTCTCCATGCCCGGCGCGCCATTCCCACGGCGCTTGGAACTTTCCGACCCACAGCCCGACCTTCGCCGCTTCCGCCTTCCCCTGCTGCGCTGCATAGGCACCATGGCTGTAGCGGGGCCAGTCGATCGCCTGGCCGTGCTCGACCATCCAGGCGGCCACGCTGGCGCCATCGGCACGCTGGCAGTCGCCGACAAAGCGGTGATAGCGATCCCAGGTCACGAATGTGCATTGCACTGGCCTCGACGCGGCCAAGAAGGTGTCAAGCGCCTGTGCCGATCGCCGGCCGCAGGGATAGTCGGCCCCGCTCGCATTTTTACAAAGCTGCTGGCTCTCCGGCGCGTCGATGCCGTTGAAGCGGATGCGCTGTCCGTGGATTTCGATCGTGTCGCCGTCGATGACGGATGCCACGCCGGCAATCGTCGCCANTGAAGCGGATGCGCTGTCCGTGGATTTCGATCGTGTCGCCGTCGATGACGGATGCCACGCCGGCAATCGTCGCCAAGCCCGCGCTGGTCCAGTTCGGCAGATGGAACTCAGGTATGCGGTCGCTGTGTTGCATGGCCGTTTGCGCAGCCAGAGCGCCAGCCGCGGCCACCGTCACCAAGATCAGGCGCCTTTGCACCACGCCAAGTGGCCTCCGGCGAGGCGATCGCATTCTACGCAGCATTGCTAGTTCGCCTCATGTCCGGTGCGGCCGCCCGGTTTCGCTTCGGCGGCACGTTCACCGCAAGCCCGGCCTAGGCTGTCAACCCCATTGCGCAGATCGCATGGATGATTGCCAGAGTCCCCGCCGCCACCTTGGCGCGCACCTTGGCCTGGCGGTGTCAGCGGGATTCCGCGAAAGGCCTGGATGACTCCAGCTGTTCGCTGGCCGTCGCCCTCGATATGCGTGTTCTGACTGTTCGGGTTGAACGGGTCGACTGTCTGGGCGAGGCTATTGGCGCGATTGGCGTCGCCGGAAGAGAGCGTCACGCTGTCGTAGTGATTGAGATAATCCGCTGCGCAGCCGCTCAATGCTAGAACGATGCCAAGGCAGATCGCCAGGTTCCACTGCATGGCCCCTAGACCGGCGCCGGGTTTATCCCGGCGGCTCTCAGTTGCGCACCAAGCTTCGCTCGAGTCCCACACGCGGCCTTGTCGCCGGCGACGCACTTGTTATTCGCGTCTGACCAGTCCAGCAGNCCAGCAGCGCCGTATTGATCCAGCTGCCAGGTGCGCGCTGGATCCCATAGGGTGTCGGTGGCGCGCCACCAGCAACGGCTGGAGCTGCCGTGGCACCCTGGCCATGCGGGGCACGCTTCCATCCGCTTAGGATGAGGCAGTTCTTCATATACTGGTCTTCGGCAGCCAAGTTGCCGAGGGCATTGCCGATTCCGGCCCCCGCAACAAAGCCCGGGGACCCGATAGCAATATAGCCTTGGTCAACCGACCCCTTATGCATTTCGCATTGAGCGTGGGCGACGTCGAAACTAGGCCCGTAGCCTATTTGCATGTAGTCAGCTTGATTGCTTGTTTGGCAGCCGCCCAGCGCTGCCGTGGCACCAAGTGCCACAAATGCTTTTATTCTCATCCCCCAGCCCTCCCAAGGCCGAGTTAGCATCTCCTAAAGTTGAATTTGGTGCAAGAGCGANAAGTGCCACAAATGCTTTTATTCTCATCCCCCAGCCCTCCCAAGGCCGAGTTAGCATCTCCTAAAGTTGAATTTGGTGCAAGAGTGATGAACAAATCTGGTAAATTCTGCCAAATTCCACCTGCTGGCAGTTCGTAGACTTCCCTATTCCGACGGATATACCCCGTTATTTTATCCATCATTCCGTCGGAATGAAGATGCGAAACAGCGAATTGGCGCAACGGCTATGCAAGGGCTGGACCCCATGGGCAAAGGGTCCAGGCGACCACGATATTGAGAAAATATGATGGGCGGCCCGCGTGCTGCATTTTCCGAAGCTGAACTTTTCGACTTGGTTCGAGGGCTCGGAAGTCGTCGGCACCTGGCATTGGGGATTCGTCAGGAGCGGCATGCTTCCCCCTCTGACCCGATCGTGCATCTCTTACGGGATGTAGAGCTACGGATTCCGGCTGACGTCCGCGACATGCGCCCGCAGAGCAGAGTGAACCTCTAACATGGAAGGTGGAGGTTTTTGTCCTCCTTGGGCGATCAACGCTGGAATTTCGGCGGGGGGCGCTCGACCAAGGATGCCGAGACCGAGATTACGCCTTTTGAAGGCGTGCAGAATTGACAGAAAGGGCAGTTTCAGGTCATGCGGCCGGCAGCATTCGCCATAGCGCCGATTTGATCCGCAGCTGCAAAGCTCGGCCTCCTTAAACTNTCAGGTCATGCGGCCGGCAGCATTCGCCATAGCGCCGATTTGATCCGCAGCTGCAAAGCTCGGCCTCCTTAAACTGAGTTAGCCGATAATAGGGATCAGATTGGCCCAGTTCATCAGGCATCGCATACTGGCGTCCCGGCCACCGATCAAACACCACCAAATGAAGGTGACGAAGCGCCCATACGCTATAAAGGTCGAGCAACGTGCACAAATCACCACCTGGCGACCAAGCTTTGTCGAGCATGGGGTGATAAGCGCAGACCGAGCCGTCAGGGAAATTGGTATGTCGCGGGCCGATCCATTCGACCTGCCCATCTTGCTCCCAGAACGCCCATCCACGCGGCTCGACCGCTGGTGTTTCTGGTAAGGCAATAAGGAATATGGCTTCTCGCGCTAAACCATCTATGACTTGGCTGCGAGCGAGAAGCCATACTCCATGGTCATCGGGGAGGAGAGTTGCTCCGGGGTATGCCCGTTGCACATTCTCTAGCTGCCCGGCGTAGTTGCCGGCGAGGCCGACGATCCGTGATCCGGCACGGGGCGCCCGTGATCGATCGGACGACCTTTGCCGTCTGGTGGACCCTTGCCGTGATCGGGCTGCGGGTCCTCCCGCTCCTTGCTGTTGCTCATTACTTTTCTCCTGGACAGTCGGTGATGTGGGCTGTGGGCCGAGAATTACGATTCCCCGGTCCCTTACCCCCACGGGCTGGCGCGCGTCCAAACCGTCGCCAATCCGCTGCAACTCAGCCCGCGCATCGTTGGTCAACAACACTTCCATTTTGCTTGCCGATGTGCGAGTCTGTGTCACCAGCACAGGATGCATTCTGGAGCGGAGTGTGTCAAGGTGTGCTGATCGCACAATGGTGAACATGAACGAATTCGAAGAAAAGCTCGTCGGGGCGGTCCGCGAGAAGCGGGAACGCGAATGTCTTAGTATAAGGGCATTATCGGGGATTGTGGGGATCAGCTTCTCCACGCTGGCCCGCATCGAGCGGGGCGACGGATCGCCCGACAACAATTCCAAAATTAGGCTGCTCGAGTGGCTCGGCCCTGATGCCGATGAACACGAGCTTGGCTTTGATCGGGTGGCATTCGTCCACTTCCGCGCTGGCAAAAACGCGTCCTCCGGGACTGTGCAAACCCTACTGCACGCAGCCGTGTGTCTTCGTCAGCACTACACTAAGGGTGATATATCAGAACCGAGCAGCGCGCCGATAGATGCTGAAGTTATCGCCATGTCTAAGGAGGAGCTAGAGCAGACGGCCGAAGATTTCCGAAAAGAGTTAGGGTTGAAGAAAAGCGATCCGCTGGATCCATTTTATTTGGTTGTTGATTCTGTTACGGTAGAACGATTGCGGGAATCCACCTGTATTTCCGGAAAGGCAAAAAACACGCTTGCTGGACCGTCGCGCGGCGAGTGGTCCGCTATGAGCGTTCCCTTGAATTCCGATCAGGATAGCTGGGTTGTCTTTTTAAACGACTACCATACCGTTGAGAGACAAAGAGTGACGCTACTTGAGGAGTATTGGCATATTCTTGCCGGGCACAAGCTAACCAAGATAGCTAAGATTGCTGGCTGCTTCGGTCGAACATATGATAGCGCTGAAGAGCACGACGCTTATTTCTTGGCATCGGCAACTTTGCTTCCACGAGACGCGATCAAGCGTATGGTCTCGGATGGCAAAAGTGCCCCCGAGATCGCATCCTTCTTCGGGACCTCACCGGAACTTGTTGAATATCGAATAAAGCGGCTCGGCTTATGGCGCGATCATATTGGAAAGAAAGTGAGTCTCGCCAAACCCTAACGATGCCACCCGTCGACCGCCAGCGGCGCGTGGTTCAACAAGGTTCCGATTCGCAGTTACGCTTAGGCAGTGCAAAGCCGGTCGGGAAATGTCGACCCTACTACAAACTTCAAAATAGCGCCTTCTAGCTCCCCTGACCTTTCGATGCCGTCAAAGAAGGAGACCGGCGAGCGCGTCATCCCCCTCGGCAACGAGCCATTTCTGCCGGAATGGCTGCTTGTCCGCCTCCAAAGCGAATCTCACCGCCTCCTCCACCCTCTCATGTGCATCATCTGCAATCGCCCAGAGTGTCGGGTTGAGAGCGTGTCTTTGCCTAGCATCCTCCAACAAGAGATCGACCATGCGCGGCAAGTCGGCAATAGTGGCGGCTCTGATAATAGCAGGCATTCCCACGTCGCAATGCGGATTACGCCAATCCTGTTGGCGGCGCCACGGCACCGAGCACCAAGAGACTCAAAGCTGCCTTAGCTGCTCTCGCAAATGAACTCCCGCTCGGCTGTGGAACTATCGGCCCGTATCAGGAAGAATCGCTCCTCGGCGATGACATGTTCGCCGTCGGGCAAATGAAGCACAAATTCTCGCTCTCACACCTGGGGCGCGACGCGATCCACAAGGATTCCGGTTTCCTCGCGCAGTTCGCGGATTGCGGCCTGTTCGAACGTCTCCCCCATGCTGCAAGCCTCCACCGGGCGTCGCCCAGTAGCTCTGCCCCGCGAGCGCGCCTTTAGATTGTGCTTACTCGAGAGAGACTTGCCCTCCGCGACCGAAGGCGGCATCTTCGCTGACCATGGGAGACGGTGCAGCCAAAAAGCCGAAGGTATATGGATCGGGAATGACGCCGTTCGGCGTCTTTCTTTTCGCCCAAACGTATCGGGCGAACGCTGATGCTCTTGCCTTGGTCTCCCCCCAAATTCGGCCGAGCATTTCCGATCATCCTCGCAGATTCCTCTACTTTCAAGCGTTAGAGCACTACCTGCGAAGCTTCCTCCTTCTCCAAGGAAAAACACCGGCTGACATCCGGGGCTATCAGCATCATTTCTTGGACATGCTGGACGAAGGAAGACACCTCGGGTTGGAGATGCCGAGCGAGGTAGAAGACTTCATCCGCTCGCGCACGGTCGCGAACGAATACACGCAGATCCGATACGACTACAAGCTTGACAAGGACGGGCCGCGTAGGACTGCGCGAACCATGGAGCGATTGCGGCTGGTGGTTTGGGAGATAGAGAAAGCCGTCGGTCTGGCTATCCGGAAGACGGGCATCGAGGCTGTGTATGGTGAACGACCATCGGCAAGTCCACTAAACGGATCGTTTGCCAAAGCATGAGGAGACCATTTCGGCTTCGGCACTGGCAACTCCCGCAGACCCACGGCGGCGCCAGGTTTTGTACGGCTGCCCGACCAGGTCGAACAGGGAACGAGGCGTCGGCCTCGGCAAAAGTGTCCGATCAGCAGATTATCGATTGGCTTCACGGCTTGCCTCTAGCATGCCGGGTCATTATTTCGGTGCTTGGCACAAAGTGACCTGCCACTGAACTGTCATCCAGTGGCGATTAGAGCCGCGACCATTTCTGTTACGCCGTTTGGCGCGGG
>NZ_AYWX01000024.1 GCF_000502875.1 Mesorhizobium sp. L2C084A000
ATCGAGGCAGCCGAATGCAAGAACTACTTCGAAAACGCAGGCTACGCTTCCGTCAAAATATGAAACGCTCTAGTCCGATCAGCCGTCTAGACGGGTTTCAACCGTCACGTTACGCTCTCCAACAGGGACTCAACGGGCCAATGCACTGCGGGCGGACGGGCAAAACTGTGTCGGATAAACAGAAAATAGTTCGTATTTTTATTGGCTCACCTGGCGGCTTGAAAGACGAACGGCGAGCAGCGCATGACGTTGTTAACAGTGTAAACCGCAGCCATTCTGATCGCTGGAGGCTTCAGTTTAAGCTGTTGGGATGGGAAGACGCAGTCCCAGGTTACGTCCGCGCCCAAAGCAAAATTAATGACGACCTCGACAAGTGCGATTACTTTATCGGGGTACTCTGCGACAATTGGGGTTCAAAGACAGGTCCGGATTATTCGTCTGGTTTCGAAGAAGAATATTTCAGATCTAAAGCCCGCATTGAAAATGGCCTCATGAAAGACATGGCCATCTATTTCAAAATGGTCGAAGTTCCACCTAACATGAAGCCGGGCGAAGGTCTCGGAAAGGTGTTAAAATTTCGGCAAAAATGCATCGACGAGAACAAAATCTTTTTCAAAGATTTCTCTGATCATCAGGTTTTCCGAGACACTATTCGGGATAAATTAGAGGAGATAGGCTGGCGTGAAACCGAAATATTTACTGTAGAAGACCCGCAATCTAGTCAACCCAAGGATGCTCCTTCGATTCAACCTCTGATTCTTGGTTGATCGATCAAGGGGCACGAGATTTTCTTCATGGCCTGATGCAGAGACCACCGAATTGGGAAAGCACTTCGGCGCACGAAGTAGCCCGTCTACGGTTGATAGGAACCTCTGTTAGCCGGTCGGGGAATGATGAGTTCTACGTTGGCAATCACGATGCGAACTTGATTTTTCAAAAGTTTAGAAATGCTGCACTTTCGAAGCAAGAGGTCCGAGCGTTAGTAGACAGCGGTGTTGTGGGATTTCAATATCAGAATGTCCCCCTGTGGCGCTGGCTTGCTAGGTACGAAGATGAGGGCGGCATCTGGAGCCGTGTCGAAGTACTCGCTGCAGTCGGGAGTGAAAGCGAGCAGCGGTACGCCATTGAGATTTTGGACCTTGGGTCTCAATCAATCCCTTCGCTTCACGAGTACTTCGATCAGAAGCGTGTTCTTGCGTCATGGTTATCTGATGCAACTTCTAGCCAAGTCTTTGACGCAGCCCTATCATTCTTGGGCTCAAATGCGACCGACGATGACCTACCTCTTATCGAAGAAGCAGCGGCGCAATGTTCGCCACAGCGCCGGACGAAAGTGGAGGAAGCGATCGTCAGCATCTTGTCGCGGACCAACCTGGACGGCGCGCTCAAGCGTGTTGTTGAAAAGGAAGTTGATAAGGTCGGTCAGAAATTGGCGGATGTGCTTTTCAGCAATTCGCAATCACTAGCGACAGAAACGGTGCTTTCATGTTTAGCGGCCAAATCCGAGTCTATTAGGCTTCACGCGGTTCAACTTCTGTATGCGCGTAGCGAGATTGCGTTGGAGGCGGCGGAAACGCTTCTAACCGACAGCAACCATGAAATCCGGCTACTGGCTGCGGAGACCTTAAAGAAAAACGGCGTCAAGCTTGACGACGACGTCGCAAAACAGGCGCTATGTATTACCAAACCATCCAACAGTTTGATTGGCTTGTTTGCAGGCCGTGAAACGGATGACACCTACTACGAGATCTATCGTATGAACCGGTTACTTGAACTTGATTTCTCAACACTGCGGTCCAGAGCGAATAGCGCTGGCGTATTCAGCGAAAGGGAATTGTCCGTTCTATATTCGCGGTTCGCATCCAAATTTAGCGACGAAATTAGGCAGAATTTGAGGGACCGCTTCAAAGGCTATTTCGACAGGAAGATTGATGAAGAAAGGAGCGCAGGGACCATCGTCGCCGGCCAGGAACCTAAAATAAGAAATCTTGAAAACTTCATGTTGAAAAGGTTTTGTAATGACGCCCTAGCGGCTCTTTGCGGACTGGCGAAGGTCCAAGACCTCGACTTGGTACGGGACGTGATTAGGGATACGGAGATTGATGCCACAAAGGGTATCTTGAAATATCTCGCCCGTTTCGGAGACTGGTCCGACATCGAGCGCATCAGGAAATTGGGCGACTACCCTACTGGTCGTCGAAGAGGATTGCTCGAATTCTACCAAACAAAATTGCCGTCCCAAAAGGCTGCGGCTATCCTTACCTTAGGAAAGGGTCGCGTTGCTGATCTGCTGGCGCTCGATCTTGATAACGAAATCAGGATATCGCTCGCGAAGAAATTACCTAGGAAGGTCTTTATTGATTTGAGAGATGAAGTGTTATTGCGCGAGCTTGATCGGAAGGATGACGAATACAGGGTTGTGTTCGCTCTAAGGTGCGTTCTGGCGCTGCCGAAATCTCGGGTGACAAAGCTATTGGACCGCTATGTTGATAGGGCCGAGCATCGCTTTTACAACAGCGTTCATTGGCTGGACTTAGGTGCGTCGCTGCCAATTCCTCACGTTAGAAACGTCGCAGAACGAGCACTGGCTCGCCACTAATCCTCACTTCACCTCGAACTGTGGATCGACCGGGATCTGCATCGCCGTCACGAGATGGTTGGTCTGTCCAGCCAACCCTATGATCGAAACCAACTCGCCATGCTGCGCGTCGGTCATGCCCTTGGCGCGGGCGGCGGCCGTGTGCGAATGAACGCAGTAGGAGCAGCCATTGGCGGTCGACACCGCGATGTAGATCATCTCCTTGGTCAGCGGATCGACGGCGCTGTCAGCGACCATCACCACCTTCAGCTGTTCCCAGATCCGCTTCAGCGCCGGCGGATCGTTGGCTAACCCGCGCCAGAAATTGTTGACGAAATCGGATTTGCGCGTCGCGCGGATGTCGTCGAAGACGGCCTTCACGGCCGGGATTTTCTCCACCTCGGCATCGCTGAGGAGTCTTGTGGTGGCCATGGTGTTTCCTTTCGTTTTGACCGACGAACTGGCTCGTTGAATCAAGTTTCGAGCAAAGGCGGCTAACCAGCTTCTTTGACTCAGTTTTTGGCCCGCAATAGCGTTGAAGATTAGCCGAGGCACCTAAACTTCGTCATCCTAGGGCGAAGCAGGCGCGAAGCGCCGTCGCGGAGACCCTAGGATCCATGCAGTGACGTCAGCCGCGGAGTGCAACGGAGCAGAATTCTGCACGGTCGCGGCGCTTCCGAGTCGCGGCATGGATCCTCGGGTCTGCGCCGCGTCGCTGCGCGCCTTGCTCCGCCCGTGGATGACGAAGGGATGGATGTCCTGGCCAATTATCAACGTAGGCACCAGCCAAAAACCTAATGCACGGCCGCATACATGATCTTCTCCTCCGTAGCCTCCGCCGGCGAAAATTCCTCGACGATACGCCCTTGCCGGCAAACCAAAATCCGGTCCGACAAATTCATGATCTCCGGCAGGTAGGACGAGATGACGACGACGGCCAGGCCCTCGTCGGCCAGCCGGTTGATGATCTGGTGGATCTCGGCGATCGCGCCGACATCGACGCCGCGCGTCGGCTCGTCGAAGATGACGATGCGCGGCTGCTGCACCAACCCCTTGCCGATCACCACCTTCTGCTGGTTGCCGCCGGACAGTTCGACCACCCGCGCATTGTCGTTGATCGCCTTGATGTTCAGCGTCTTCGTCCATTCGGCTGACAGTGCGCGCATCTCCTGCGCGTTGATCACCCAGGCCTTTTCGCGGCCCGCCGCCAGCAGTCCGCCGAACAGGTTCTCGGCAATGCCCATCGTCTCGAAAATACCCTCGCTCTTGCGGTCCTCGGTGACATAGACGATGCCGTCGGCCACCGCTTCGCTCGGCACGAGATAGCGCACGGGCTTGTCGTCCAGCTCGATGGCGCCGCCGCGCAGAAAATCGCGCTTGTAGATGCCGGAGACGATCTTGAAGGTCTCGGTGCGGCCCGAGCCGATCAGCCCGAACACGCCGGTGATCTGGCCCTCGAAGATCGAGAAGGACGTGTTGCGCACGACATTGCTCATCGAAATGTCCTGCACCGACAGCACTTTCTTGCCGGCCTTGCGCAGTTTTGCTTCGTCGCGCTGGCGGTAGATCTCCCCCGATAAAGTGCGCCCGACCATGGCGGAAACGATCCTGTCGCGGTCGAAGGCGGACGTGTCGTCGGTGATGACCAGCTCGCCGTCGCGCAGAATGGTGATGCGGTCGGCAATATCGAGCGCCTCTTCCAGCGCGTGGCTGATGAAGACGATCGACACGCCGCTCGCCTTCAGCCGCCGGATCAACGCGAAGAAGTGCCGCTTTTCTTCTGGCGTCAGCGTCGCCGTCGGCTCGTCGAAGATGATGATCTCGGCATTGTGGTGCACCGCGCGCGCGATCTCGACCATCTGCCGCTTGGCAGCACCCAGCGTCGCCACCATCGCGTTCGGGTCGACTGGAAAATTCAGCGATTGCAGGAACTGCTGCGCGGAGATGTAGGTGCCGCGCAGCCGGTTGAGGAACTTTTCGGTGCCGAGATAGAGGTTCTGCGCGACCGTCATCGATGGGACCAGGCTGGTCTCCTGGAACACCATTGCGATGCCGGCCTCGAGGGCCGCATGCGGCGAAGCGTAGGCGATCTCCCGGCCCTTGTGGAACATCTTGCCTGAGGTGGCATCGACCACGCCGGCGATGATCTTGGTCAGCGTCGATTTTCCCGCGCCATTTTCGCCGAGCAGCGCATGGATCTCACCCTTGCGCAGGTCGAAGCTGACATTCTTCACCGCGGGCACGCCGCGGTAGTTCTTGGTGACATTCTCCAGACGGACGATCGGTTCCATCAGAAACCTCCCGTGGCGACGGAAAGGATGCAGTCGCCCCCTTTGGAGGCGACGAACAGAAGGCCGTCTTTTTCCGCAACACTGCAGATGCCGTGGCGCGTGCCGTTGGCGCGGCTGTGCAGGCTGAATTGCGGCTGCATCTTCTGGTCGAGCCTGACCACCAGCCCGTAGGAGCGGCTCGGCGACCATGGCTTGTGGATGCCCATGGTGCGGATGCCGCCGCATTGCAGCGGCTCGAGGAAGCTGCGGCTGGAGGCCAGCGCCGGCGCGATCCAGTAGGCGGGCGGCACCTGGCTCAGCATGTCCTGACGGTAATGCGTTTCCTGCAGCACGAATTCGATCAGCCGGTTGCGCGGCGCAAACAAGGTCAGCCAGGCGCCACCATCGGCGGACGGCGATAGCCGCGCGGGATAGCCGGGCAGATGCGTCAGCGCCGTGGCGCGATTGCCGTCTGCGCTGAAGCGCACCAACTGATGGCGCCAGCTCTCGCTGACCAGCACATCCCTGCCGACGGGGTGCAGGCCATAGGGAAAGGCAATGTCGCCGGCGAGTTTGCGGAAATCACCGCCCGCGGCGTCTCGCTTCCAAAGCGAACCGGACGCGCCCTTCCTCATCAGATCGGCGGCCCATTGCGACGGCGCATGCTCGGCCGAGCCGTTGGCCAGCCACAGCGTGCCGTCATCCGCATAGGCAAGTGCGGTGATGCAGCTGAGGTCAGCCGGCAGCGAAACCTCCTCGCCTGATACCAGCAGCTTGCCGCTCTCCAGCCCGACCGTCAGTTCGCCGGATCGCGACAGCGCCAGCGCCGTGACCGGAGACGGAAAGGTTTCGACAACCCTGGGCTCGGTTCCGGCAGCAATCGAATAGATTGCGTTGCCGCTGGAGGCCAGCAGCCTGCCATCGGCAACCAGCAGATTGTCCGGCTCGGTCAGCTCAGTAAAAGCCAGCGCGTCATCCAGCAATGTGTTGGGTCGGAAAGCGCCATCGAGCGGCGGGATGGTCACCGCCTTGCCGCGAAACAGGTCCAGCACAGGATCGAGGATCATGGCTTTGCTCCCCAATAGGAAGCGGGGCTGGTCCAGTTCGGGTCTGCGCCTGAAATCTTGTAGCGGCCGATGCGGTTGTTGAGGATGCCGCCGACGAACAGATATCCCTTGTGCTCGCGCATCGAGGTGACCATCGGGTGCGCGCCACCCGTGAGATCGCCCATCGCCTCGACGATGCCGCCCTTTTCGTTGAATTTCACCACGCCGCCGGTGTTGATGTTGGGGAACAGCCATTCGTCCTGCGGCAAGCGGCGCGTCATGCGCTTGCGCATATCGGGGTGGCGCAGCGACAGGTCGAAGCTCGGCGTGCGCATGCCAAGCCACGCCATCCAGTAATTGCCGTCGGAGGCGCGGTTGATGTTGTCGGGGTAGCCCGGCATGTCGCGGATGACACACTCGGCGGTACCGGCCTTCGGCCCCTCCAGCCAGTAGCGGTGCACGCGGCAGGCCCAGCTTTCGGCGAAGAACAGCGACTTGCCGTCGTGCGCCATGCACACACCATTGGTGTAGCGATAGCCGTCGAGCAGCGTCTTCGTCGAACCGTCCTTCGGCTCATAGACCAGCAGCCGGCCGGTGGCGCGGTTCTCGATCGAGTCCAGCGCCCAGTCATGGGCGTCGTAGCGCTTGGTCGAGTCGGTGAAATAGATGCGGCCGTCGGGTGCGATGTCGCAGTCGTTGGGGTCACGCAGCCGCGCATCGTCGACGATCGAGGTCCAGGAGCGCGACGTTTCGGCCGACAGGCGTTTGACCTCCCGATCCGGCGAGACGGAGTAAAGCCCCATGGCGCCGACGCAGCTGATCAGATTGCCCGATTTGTCGAAGGCGAGGCCGAGCGGAAAGCCGCCGATATGGGCAAACACTTCCGATTTGACATAGTCCGGCGCGAAGAAGCGGACGATCTCGCCATGGCGCGTGCCGCAATAGAGATTGTCGTCGCGGTCGAGGATGACGTCTTCTGGCCCCTCCAGTTCGCCAAGCCCGATATGGTCGGCTGCCGACAGCCTGTTATCAAGCTCGTAGGGCGTGCCCGAGCCGGGTGCGGCCGACTGCGTTTCGCCCATTCTGAGATAGACAGGCGCGACATAGACCTCGTTGAGCACCTTGTGGCGGTTCTTCAGCCAGCGAATGTCAATGGTCACCGCCACCGCCAGCATGATGCCCAGCACCATCTGGTTGGTGCCGGTGCCGTAGCCCAGCCGGATCAGGCCGTTGGTCATGGTCAGCACGATGATGGCGCCCATCAGGCCCTTGATCACCGAGCCGCGCCCGCCGCCGAGGCTGACGCCGCCGACCACCGCCGCCGTCAGCGCCATGATCTCGAGGTTGAGGCCCGTGCCCGGCCCTGCCCCGCTCAGCCGGCAGGCGATGAGGAAGCCGCCGATCGAGGCGCAGAAGCCGGAGAAGACGTAGGTCATGAACACGGTGCGGCGCACGCGGATGCCGGCATTGTGCGCCGAGCGCCTGGAACCGCCGACCGCCAGCACATGCCAGCCCGGCCGCGAACGGGTCAGCGCGATGTGGGTGACGATCGCCAGGATGATTGCCAGCCACACCGAGACGGACAGCCCCCAGAAGGTGCTGTCGCCGATGAAGTCGAGCACATCCGATGTGGCGGTCGAGAGCTGTACGTCGGCGGCATAGGTGGTGACCAGGATGTCGAACAGCGCCCGGCCGAAGATGAAGGTGACCAGCGTGGTCAGAAAGGCGCGCAGCCTGAGATAGCCGACGAGGTAGCCGTTGATGGCGCCGAAGATGAGACCGGTGGCCAGCGACGCAGCCAGCGCCAGCCAGATCGACTGTTCGAGGATGAAGAAAACATAGACGGCGGAAAAGCAGGACAGCGCGAAGATCGAGCCGACCGACAGGTCGATGCCGCCACCCAGCATCACCACCGTCATGCCGGTGACGACCATCGAGAACTCGCCAAGCTGGCGGGTCGATTCCTGCAGCGCCGTCAGCTTGAAGAAGCCGGGAATGATCGAACCGAAGGTTGCCAGCGTCGCCACCAGCGCCAGGAACGGAATGGCGTTGTCGGTCCAGCGTTTGGTCAGGATCTCGCCGACGACATGGTCGGGCACGAGATTGTAGCGCCAGGACTGGAGGCGTTCGCGAAAGGACATCGGCAGCTGCTATTCCATGAGAAAGAGGTGGCCGGGCAATCCGGCCACCTCGTTGATCGGTGTTGGCAAGGATCGGCTTATTTCGCAGCCGCTTGCGCCTGCAGCGCCTTCAGGTCCCAGCAGCTGTCGGGCTTCAGGTCGGCCTTGGTCGTCGCCTTTTCCAGCGTGTAGATGTAGGTGTGCGAGGTGCCGGCCGGCTGGCCGCTCTGCAGCAGGAACTTGATGATCGCGTTCATGTCGCCCGACTGGCGAGCAAGATCGGTCATCACCACGGCGCCATAGGTGCCGTCCTGCAGCTTGTCGCAATCGGCCGCCTTCTCGCCACCGCCCGTGGTGACCAGGAACACCTTGCCGTCGAGCTTGGCGTCGCGGATCGCGGCGGCCGCGCCGGTGGCGTCACCATCCCAGAAATCGATGATGGCGCAGATGTCCGGGTTCTGCTGCAGCATCGTCGTCGTCACGTTGCGCGAGGTCGTCGCATCCCAGTTTGAATCGGGCTTTGCCACCACCTTGAAGTCGGGATTCTTGTCCAGCACCTTCATGATGCCGGCATACTGATAGAGGCTGGAGGAGTTGGCCTGGTCACCCTGCACAAGGCCGATCTTCTTTGACGAGTTCGGGCCGCAGCCCTTGATCGCCGCTTCGGCCTCGAGCTGGCCGAGCCGGTCCCAGTCGCTGCCGACAAAGGCATCAGCCGGGAAGTTCGCCGGATTGTCGACCAGTATCACGTAGGTGCCCGCGGCCTGCGCCTTCTTCATCAGCTTGGAATAGGAGTTGAGGTCCGGCGCATGGATGATCAGCACGTCCGGCCTGGTGTCCGACGAGATGGCGTCGGTGATCGCCTGCGCGCCGGCATCGACGACCCAGTTCGGGTCACGCGTCTCGAATACGCCGCCCCAGGCCTCGACTTCTGTCTTCAGGTAATGCGACCAACCCTGCGCCAGGTCGAAGCCCATCGCCAGCGGCACCAGCATGACGCGCTTGCCCTTGAGCGCCTGCGCATAGGCGGCCGGGCCGGGATCATCGGCGGCAAAGGTTGGCGCCACGAAAGTGGTAACGGCAAGCGCCGTGGCGGCGGCCATAAGTGTCTTGATCAGTTTCATGTCAGATCCTCTGTTTTTGCTGTTGCTGTTCACGGCCGGCCCCAACCGTCCGCGGTAGGTTTAGATATCGCCTTGCTGGGCGGTCTGCTCGTCACGTGGATTGATGATGCCGTCGACGATGATGGCGCCGAGCAGGATCGCTGCCTTGATCAGGTTCTGGTAGAGCAGCGGAATGTCGATGATGGTCATGGCGTTGAGCAGGATGCCGATCAGTGCCGCACCGACCAGCACGTTGCGCACCCCGCCGCGCCCGCCGGACAGGCCGATGCCGCCGATCACCGCCACCAGCACGATATCGTAGAGCAGCGTTGAGTTGACGACCCGGGTGTTGATCGAATGCAGGCTCGCCGCCGTCAGCAGGCCGGCGACCAGTGCGACCAGGGCGGAAAGCACATAGCGCAGCACCAGCATCGGCCGCACCGGAATGCCGATGTTGCGCGCCGCCACCGGATTGTCGCCGGCGAAATAGATGTAGCGTCCCCATTTGGTGTAGCGCAGGAACAGGAAGAACAGGAATGCCAGGCCGGCGAAGACGAACACCTCGATGGGAACATCGAGGAAGCGCAGGCCGCCGAGCAGCTCGACCCAATGGCCCTGCGGCACCGGCACGGCATCCTGCGTGATCAGTTGCGAGCGCACATAGCCGAAGACGAAGGAGCCTGTCGCCAGCGTCACGAAGATCGCCGGCACGTCGGCATAGGCGACGAGAAAGCCATTGAGCAGGCCGATGGCCAGCACACCGGCCAGCACATAGGCGAAGGCCAGCCCGTCCGGCGTCCCCGAATTCAGAAGTTGCAGATACCAGGCGACAGACATCGCCATGATCGCGACGGCGGAGAGGTCGATGCCGCGGCCGATGATGACGACAGCCATGCCAAGGGCCAGAATGCCGAGCACCGACACCGAGCGGACAATGGCGACAAGGTTGTTGGGGTCGATGAAGCCCGGCAGGCCTATGGCCGCTGCAACGAACAGCACCACCGCTATGGCAAAGACAATGCCTTCCTGATTCAGGCTCCTGTAATTCGGCCAGCCGATCGTGTTCATGTCTGCGTTTGCCCCGATGGCAGCGCTGCCATCCCTGGGAAAGAACGCTAATCGGCCCAACGCCGGTTCGTCAAATGAATCCGCGCTCGGAACCCAGGCCGGCAGCGATATTTACCGAGTGGACGCGTCGATTGCCGAAGCTGGCGCAATGCATGGAAAAGCCTGCACTTTGGCAATTGGTTGCGCCATTGCGGCCGCTCGCGAAAGCGCTGCACTACGGCGAAAGGACGAGACGGAATTTATCTCCGCATCAGGCGGAAAAATCGATCTCAATTTCCCGGCGAGTGGCCGGAAACCTCCGCGCCCGCACTTGGCGGCAGCACGAGAAAACGCAACGCCGCCACCAGCCCGATGGCGCCGATCGCCAGGAAGGCGATTCGAAAATCCACAAGGTCGAGAGCGGGGCGATCCCTGACGATCTGCGACAAATTGAGGATCGCCGCCGCCACCGCGACGCCGAACAGCATCGCCACCTGCTGCAGCATCGAGGACAGGGTCGCCGCCGAGCTTCGTTGCGCCGCATCGATGTCGGCGAAGGCCAGTGTGTTGAGCGCGGTGAACTGCATCGAGCGCGTCAGGCCGGCAATCAGCATCAGCGCCACCACCAGCGCCTGTGGCGTCTGCGGCGAGATCGCCCCGCAAGCCATGATCGAGGCCGAGGCGATGATGCCGTTGACGACCATCACCGAGCGGAAACCGAAACGCCGCAGCGTTGGCGTCGTCACCGTCTTCATGCCGAGATTGCCGAGGAAATAGGCCAGGATCATCAAGCCGGCATCGACGGGCGAGAGGCCAAAGCCGACCTGGAACAGCAGTGGCAGCAGGAACGGCGTGGCATTGATCGCCACCCTGAAAATGGTACCGGCGGCCAATGTCGAGATGGCAAAGGTCAGCACATTGAACGAGGAGAGATCGAGCAGCGGATGCGGCGCCCGCCGGAGATGCCGTACCGCCAGCCAGCCTATGACGATGCCGGCAACGATCAGCAGCGCTGTCGGCAGCACGCCGTCCTCCGGATGAGCAATGCGTTCAAGGCCATAGAGCAGCAGGGCAAGTCCGGCCGATGTCAGGAAAAAACCCGGCCAGTCGAGCGGCTTGGGGTCAGCCACACGGTCGCCCGGAATGAAGCGCGCGACCAGCGCCAGCCCGATCACGCCGAGCGGGATGTTGATGAAGAAATTCCAGTGCCAGGACAGATAGGTGGTGATGAAGCCGCCGAGTACCGGCCCGACCACCGGCGCAAACAGTGCCGGCCAGGTGATCAGCGCCGTGGCGTTGAGCAATTCGGATTTCGACGCATTGCGCAGGACGAGAATCCGCCCGACCGGCGTCATCAGCGCGCTGCCGAGCCCTTGCACGACACGGGCGGCGACGAACTGGGTCAGGGTTTGCGAGAGGCCGCAGGCGAGCGAGGCCAGGGTGAACAGGACGATCGCCAGCAGGAAGATGTTGCGCGCCCCGAACCGGTCGGCGAGCCAGCCCGACAGCGGCACGAACACCGCCATGGTCAGCATGTAGACGGTGATGCCGATGCTCATTGCCACCGGCGACACGCCGAAGGACGCGCCCATCTGCGGCAGCGAGGTCGAGATGATCGTCGAATCCAGCAACTGCATGAAGAAGGCGATGGCGACGATCAGCGCCACGCGCCGCGCATTGGTGGCCGTTTCGGGTAAGATTTCGGTATCGGGAATGGCAGTCATGACGGAACCGGTTTGAACAGCATTTGGCCGGCCGCGTCCAGAGATAGCGCAACAAACTTTCGTGTCGCGAAACTTTCGGGTCGCGCCATGGCCTGCTATGGGATGGACGGGGTGGCCGAGGAAAGTGTCTGCGTAAAATGAAGCCCATCTATATCGACTACCTCAATGCCCTCGACATCGATGCCCTTGCCATGACCGATGGTGAAATCATTGCCGCCGTCGAGGCTGGCCTGGTGGCGCAAGGCAACGGCCAGACGGTGATCGAGCCGCGCGTCCATCTCGAACCGGACCCGTCCTTCCACGGTCATTTCAATGTCTTGCGTGGCTACGTCGCGCCGCTCGACACGGCGGGCGTGAAAATCGTCGGCGACTATGTCGACAATTACCTGCATGGCCTGCCTTCCGAATTCGGCATCCTCAATCTGTTCGATCCGCGAACCGGCACGCCGCGCGCCATCCTCGACGCCACCGTCATCACCGACATGCGCACAGGCGCTGTCACCGCCATCGGCGCCAAACATCTGGCGCGCAAGAATTCCAAGGTACTGGCCCATATCGGCGCGCGCGGCACCGCCTACTGGAACGTGCGCCTGCTCGACCATCTCTTCGACTTCGACGAGATCCGCGTCCATTCGCGCCGGCCGGAAAGCCGCGACGGTTTTGCCGCCAAACTCTCCGCCGATCTCGGCAAGACGGTCACTGCGGTGGCCGACTGGAAGAGCTGCATCGAGGGCGCCGACATCGTCGTCGAAGCCTCGCGGCTGCCGGAGCCGCAGCCATTGCTGAAGACCGAATGGATCAAGCCCGGCGCGCTGGTCGTGCCCTATGGCACGATGAGCGCGGTCGAACTGTCGCTGACCGAGATCATGCAGAAAATGGTCGTCGACGATTGGGGCCAGTGCAAGGGCGGCAAGTTCGGCTCGCTGCGCGCCCATGTCGAGACCGGGCGGCTGAGCGAGAAGACGCTGCACGCCGAGCTTGGCCAGATCGCCGCCGGTCTGAAAGTCGGGCGCGAAAGCGACGACGAAACGATCCTATTCTGGCATCGTGGCCTGTCGCTGTCCGACATTGCGCTGGGCAAGGCGATGCTGGCCAAGGCGCAAGTGCAAGGCATTGGCCAGCGGCTGCGCTTCGCATGACCGTGCTCGTCCTCTCCGGAGCCGGCGTCGGCATTGGCGATGTCGCCGCCGTGGCCCGCGATGGTCGCAAGGTGGAGATCGGACCCGATGTCATCGGCAGGCTGCAGAAGGCGCGAAAAGTGCTCGACCAGGCCGCCGCATCCGGCCAGCAGATCTATGGCCTGAACACCGGACTCGGCGCCAATCTCGGCACTGCTGTCGACGGCGACGCCGGCGCCTTCCAGCGCCAATTGCTTGAAGGACGCAGCGGCGCCGTCGGCGAGGTGCTGCCGGTTGAAGCCGTGCGCGCTACTATGCTTGCCCGCGCCGCGATGCTGTCGGTTGGCGGCTCCGGCCTTTCGCCCTCCGTCTTCGTCGCTTTGGTCGACGCGCTCAACGCCGGCGTCCATCCCGTCATGCCGTCACTCGGCTCGATCGGCGCCGGCGATCTGGTGCTGATGACGGCACTCGCCCGCATGCTCACCGGCGAAGGCGAAGCAGACTATCAGGGCCGTCGCATGCCGGCGGCCAAGGCACTGATGATGGCGCGCCTCGCCCCCATCAGCCTGGCGCCCAAGGATGGGCTGTCGCTGATCAATGCCTCGGCGGTGTCCGCCGGCAGCGGCGCGCTTGCGGTGACGGATGCGCTGTCGGCTCTTGCCCAGCAACAGCAGACCGGGGCGCTGACCATGGAAGGTTTTGGTGCCAACCGCACCATCCTCGATCCGCGCTTGCACATGGCGCGCCCGGCGGCCGGCCAGCAGGAAGCAGCCAAGGTGCTGCACGATCTGCTCGTCCGCGACGAGGCGCTGGTGCCGACCACCTTGCAGGACCCGCTGTCGATCCGCTGCATGCCGTCGATCCATGGCGCGCTGATCGAGGCGATCGGTCAGGCGAGACAGGCTGTCGAGATCGAACTCAACGCCGCCGCCGACAATCCGCTGGTGCTGGGCGATGATGAGTTGGTGCTGTCGACCGGCAATTTCCACACCGCCGCACTGGCGCTCGCCTTCGAGACGCTCGGCCTGGCGATCGCCCAATGTGCCGCGGCCAGTGCCGCCCGCTTTATCCAGCTCACTGGCTCGGGCCGCAATGGCCTGCCGAAATATCTGTCGCCGGTCGGCGGCGCCTCGGCCGGCTTCGTGCCGCTGCAGAAGACAGTGACCTCGATCCTGGCCGCCATCCGCCACAAGGCTAATCCGGTGATGCTCGACTTCCTGGCCGTGTCGGAAGGCGTCGAGGATCACGCCACGCAGACGCCTCTGGCGGTTGCGAAATGCGCCGGGATGATCGAGCTGTGGCGGCGGCTGATCGCCTTCGAACTGATGGCCGCCGCACAGGCCATAGACCTGCGCGACGGCTTCACATTGGCGCCAGGCACCGCCGCACTTCACGCGGCGATACGCGCTCTCGTCCCCATGCTGAAAGAGGACCGGCCGCTCGGTATCGACGCCGAGGCACTTTACGCTGCGCTCGCCGGCGGAAGCTGGCCGGCCTGACGCGGCTTCGCTCAGAAAACGACGGTCTTGTGGCCGTTGAGCATGACGCGGGCTTCGAGATGCAGCTTGACCGCGCGCGCCAGCACCCGGCTTTCGATGTCGCGCCCGACGGCAACGAAATCCTCGGCGCTCATCGCATGGGTGACGCGTTCGGTCTCCTGATCGATGATCGGGCCCTCGTCGAGGTCGGACGTGACGTAATGCGCCGTCGCACCGATCAGCTTGACGCCGCGGTCGAAGGCCTGGTGATAAGGCTTGGCGCCCTTGAAGCTCGGCAGGAAGGAATGGTGGATGTTGATCGCCCGTCCGAACAGCCGGTCCGACAGGCTTTTCGAGAACACCTGCATGTAGCGCGCCAGGATGACCAGTTCGGCCCCTGTTTGCTGCACCAGGTCCAGCAGCTTCTGTTCCTGCTCGGCCTTGTTCTCCCTGGTGGTCGGCCAATGGTGGTAGGGAATGCCCTCCAGCTCGGCGAAGCGGCGGGCATCCTCGTGGTTGGAGACGACGGCGGCAACCTCCGCGTTCAGCCAGCCGACCCTGATCTGGTACAGCAGATGCAGAAGCGCGTGGTCGAACCTGGAGACCATGACGATGATCTTCGGGCGGCGCCCCTGATCGACGAGCGCGGTCTTCATGCCGAACCGGTCGACACTTGATTTCAAGGCCCGTTCCAGACTGTCCCTGGTCGAGCCTGGCGGGCTGATGAAGGCGATCCGCATGAAAAAGCGATTGGTCTGCCGGTCCCAGAACTGGCTGCTTTCGGCGATGTTGGCGCCGTTCGCGGCAAGCTCCGCCGTGACCGCGGCGACGATCCCCGGCTGGTCCTCGCAAGAAAGCGTAAGAATATGAACCGGCGCGGCGTCGTCCGTCGCATCATTGCCTTGAGATTTCACGCCCTGTCGACCCTTTTCATGAACAGGCTGAGCTCAGCCGGATCCATATGCACCACATGCTTGTCTTCGGGATAGGCAAGACTGTTGACATCGGCAACATATTCCGAGAACGCGGCGATACGCTCGGCCTGCAAACGATCATACTCGGCGGCGAAGTTGCGGTAGACCTTGGAGTGACGGGGCATGTGGCCACGGTTCTGGCCGAGGATGTCGTCAGCGAACAGATATTGCGCATCGCAACCGGTGCCCGCTCCCATCGACAGCATGATCAACGATGTCCGTTCAGAGATCGCCTTGGCCACCTCGACCGGTACGACCTCGATCTCGGCGCCGATGGCGCCGACAGTTTCCAGCTGCTTCACCGCCGCGAAGACCTCCATGGCGGTGTCGGCGGTCTTGCCGACCGCCTTGAAGCCGCCGGTCCAGGTGGCCCGTGACGGGATCAGCCCGACATGGCCGATCACCGGGATATTGTCATCGGCCATCCGCTTGATCGTGGCGTAACCGGCGCTGCAATAGACCGCGTCGGCGCCGGCCTTGTAGAGCAGGAAAGCCCAGCGCACGAAATCGTCCGCCGTGCCGATCTCGTAGAAATTGTCGCCCGGCATGGTGAACAGGCTGGGTGCGGCGTCCCGGTATTGCGGGTTGAGCACCAGTTCGGGCGGCACCGAGACGATGTCGACCCCCGCGCGCTCGGCGGCCTCGGCCTCGTCCATCGTCAGCACGCGCAGCATGGTCAGCTGTCGCTTGCCCTTCATGGCGCGCAAATCCGCCACCGTTGGTCTTTTTCGGCTCATCAAATGGGTTCCCTCAGTTGCATTCGGCGGCAGGTCAGCCGATCTGGATCATCACTTTGCCAGCCTCGACCTTCACCGGATAGGTGGCGAGATTGACGCATACCGGTGCGCCTCGGGCCACACCCGTCTTGTAGTTGAAGCGGCCATTGTGCTTGGGGCATTCGATGATGTCGTCCATCACCAGCCCATCGGCCAGATGCGCCTTCTCATGCGTGCAGTATCCGTCGGTTGCGAAGTACTCGTCATCGGGACTGCGATAGATGGCGAAGGTACGGCCGCCATGATCGAAGCGGATGACATCCTCTTCCTCGACATCGTCGACGCCACACGCTTCAACCCAGTCGGCCATCTGCTTCTCCCCTATTCCGCCGCCGCCGGAACGGTCAGCGCATGGAACTCGTCCCGGTACGGCCTGGCCGTCGGCGGCAATTCACGCTTGAGGAAATAGTCCTCGTACTGAAGCTGCTTCAGCAGCACCGGCCAGACCTCGCGGTAGGCATGCCACATCGAAGGGTTCGGCGCGGGCAGATCATGCTTGATCAATTCATGCAGCCTCGGCAGCGCGTGATACGGCACCATCGGGAACATGTGATGTTCGACATGGTAGTTCATGTTCCAGTAGATGAAGCGGCTGATCGGGTTCATGTAGACGGTGCGCGTGTTCAGCCGGTGGTCGGTGACATTATCGGCCAGGCCGATATGCTGCAGCAGGCCGGTCAGCACCATGTGCCAGCTGCCATAGAGGCGCGGCAGGCCGATCAGCACCAGCGGCAGGAACGACCACAGATAGAGCGCCAGCACGATCGCCGCGACATAGATGGCGACATGCCAGCGCGCGGCGGTGACCACCTTGTGAAGCTCCATCTCGGGGATAAAGCTTTTCTCGTCGGGCGAGATGCTGCCGAACGCATTGCGCACCAGCGTCGGCAGCGAATAGCGGAAATCGAGAATGCCGGTGAAGGCGAGTGCGGCGCGCAGCAGGTCCGGCGGACGCATCATCGCGATCTCGGCGTCGCGGCCGACGATGATCGTGTCGGTGTGATGGCGCGCATGGCTCCAGCGCCAGGTCACCGGGTTGCGCATCAGCATGAAGCTGGCGATCTGGTAGACGGCATCGTTCATCCAGCGCGTGCGGAAAGCGGTGCCGTGGCCGCACTCGTGCCAGCGCGAGTCGCTGGACGAGCCGTAGAGCACGCCATAGACGAGCAGGAACGGCACCACCCACCACGTGCCCCAGAACCAGGCGATCCCGGCGGCAGAGCCCAATATGGCAACGATCCAGATGATCGTGTCGCGGATCGCCGGCCCGTCCGAGCGTTGCATCAGCTCTTTCATCGCCTTGCGCGGCACATCGGTGTGATACCACTCGGCCGAGGCCAGCCCGGTCTCGATCGCGGTGCGCGTGCTTTCCCCGACCAGGCTGTAGTCGCGCTTTTTCGCCATCACATCGACCTCCGATTTCCGGCCCGCCAGCCGGAGCATTCGTTTCGCATCATGCCCTGTCCGCCAATCCCGGAAAATTGCCCGACGGCGCAGGATAATCCTGTTGCGGTTGCCTGGCGATCGAAGCGATCCTCTCTTCCGTCGCGGCGATCTCGCCGGCACCGTCGAGCACTCGGAACATCGCGTCGTAGGAACGGCTTTCGCCATGCTCCAGCCAGATCATTTCGCCGCGCTCACGTGCGGCGAGATTGCCGAGCACATGGTGCGTCGAGGGCTCGATGCCCAACGCATACTGCCCCGCCTGGAAATTCTGCCATTGATAGGCGCAAGGCAGCTGGTCCTTGCGCGTGATCACTTCCAGGCCAAGCCCTATGCCGTCATTGACCACCGCCACCGGCACCTCGCCATTGGCGTCCGCCGCCATCTCGTGCTGCCAGACCTGCTCGCTGAAGCCCAGTCGCGGCGCCGGCACGGTGCGGTAACCGACCTTCTGCGCCTTGTAGCGTTCGCCTGCATGGCCAGCCCAGACGACGTCGCGGATCGGCGCCAGATAGCGCGAACCCTCGTCGAGCAAGGGGTGGCTGACATTGACGTGGTAAAAATACATATGCGGCGTGCGATTGAAGCCATGGTTGACGACGCGGTCCGACAGCCGGATCTCGTTGCCGCCGACATCGGCCTCGATACGCCGGATCAGATGCAAATCCTCGCCGAACACCGCCGATTGCTGAACGATGCCTTCGGCCCAAAGCACGCAGCGGTCGCCATCCCAGGCCTCGCCATAACCGGTCAGCCGCGCTGGAATGGTGCCCACGCGGCCATGCAGCGAATGGATCACGGTCTTCTTGCCCGGGTAGTTGTAGCTATCGGCAGGCACCTCTTCGCGGCCCAATATGTGGTCGAGGCCGCAGGTGACAAGCAGCCCAGAAAACGAGCGTGCCCAGGCGAGCCCGCCCTCCCCCTCGTAATCGTGCAGGCCGGGATGACGAAAGCCGCTCGGCGAATGCCAGCCGATCGCCTGGCCCTTGAAGTCGCAGTCGGCGATGTCGAGCGCCCGGTCGACCAGCGCGGTGAAGCGCAGCCCCGTGCCAGTACGGAACTCCAGCATGCGAATGCCGCGTTCCACCCCGTCGCCAAGCGTCATCAGCCGCACGCCGGCAAATTGCGACAGCATGCCCGAACGTTCCGACACCTGCCGGCGCGAAAGCGTCTTGCCGTAAAGTTCTACCATGTGACGGCCAACTTCTTCACTTCGCTCTCGTCTCTTTCAGCAGGGCCGACATGTCGGCGCCGGTGATGATGCTTTCCACGGTCAGGAGATCGGTATCGGCAACCGTCTGCTCGGCGACGATCTCGCCGCGGCGCATGACGATGATACGGTCGGCGACCTGGAACACGTGATGGATGTTGTGGGTGATCAAGAGCACCGAATGGCCGGCGTCACGCACCTCCTTGACGAAGCGCAGCACGCCATGGGTTTCCTCGACACCGAGATTGTTGGTCGGTTCGTCGAGGATAATGACCTTGGCGGCGAACTGCATGGCGCGAGAAATCGCAATCGACTGGCGCTCGCCGCCCGACAGCGTTAAGACCAGCGCATCGGCGTCGAGTTTCTTCGAGATGCCGACGCGCTTCAACAGCGCCGACGCCGCGTCGCGCAATTTGGCGAAATCGAGCGGCGCGAACACGCCCAGCCATTTCAGCTTGACCGGTTCGCGCCCAAGGAAAAGATTGCGCGCAATGCTGAGATCCGGCGCCAGCGACGTGTCCTGGTGGATGGTCTCTATGCCGAGGTCCATCGCATCGCGCGTCGAGCGGATCGAAACCTTTTCGCCGCGCACATAGATGTCGCCCCGATCGGCTGGAAACACGCCCGAGATCGCCTTGATCAGCGTCGATTTGCCGGCGCCATTGTCTCCGAGCAAGGCCACCACCTCGCCCTCCTTGAGGGCAAAGGACGCATTCTTCAGCGCCCGAACGCTGCCGAAGGATTTTTGCAGATTCTGCAGCCGGAGAACTTCCATGATCAGCCCCTCGCAGCGTTCTTCTGCAGCAAAGCGTGCAGGATGAGCATGGCGAGGATGATGAGGCCGACGAAGATGTTGTAGGCGAGGCCCGGCACGCCGATCAGCACGATGCCGTTGCGGATCGCGCGCAGCATCAGCGCGCCGACGATGGTGCCGAGGATCGTGCCGCGTCCGCCGGTCAGCGCCGTGCCGCCGACCACCACCATGGCGATCACTTCGAGCTCGTAGCCGGTGCCGGCCACCGGTGAGGCGGCCGAGATGCGGAAAGCGCTGATCATGCCGGCCAGTCCCGCCAGGACCGAAGTCAGGATGAACAGCCACACCTTGACTGCGTCCGCCGGCACGCCGCGCGCCACCGCCGCGTTCCGGTTGGAGCCGATGGCGCTGATCCAGTTGCCGAGCTTGGCATAGCGCAGCACGTAGATCGCCAGCAGCGAGAGACCGATGAACCACCACAGCGAGGTGTAGAACCTGAACGAACCGACATTGAAGCTGCCGGCCAGCAGCGTGACGAAAAAGCCTGGCTGGTCCCAGGATTTCAGCGGAAAGCCCTGCGTGATGTAGAGCGCCGCCCCGCGCACCACGAGCAGCATGGACAGCGTGACCAGGAAGGACGAAATGCCGATCTTGGTGACGATCAACCCGTTGATCGCGCCGATGGCGACGCACAGCAGAAGCCCGGCCAGAAGCGCGAAGCCGATATCGACGCCTCCGTTCTGCACCAGAAGCATGACGACGACCGGCGCCAGCCCGAACACGGCACCAACCGACAGGTCGAATTCGCCCGCCGTCAGAAGCAGCGTCATGCCGAGCGCGATGATGCCGAGCTCGGGGAGGAACGCCATCATGTTGGAGATGTTGAGCGGCGACAGGAAATTGGCATCGGCGATGGCGAAAATCGCGAGCAGGACAATGAGGATGACGAGCGAGGAGAATTGCGGCGAGCGTATAAGGCTCGATCTGCGTTTCCCGACAGGCATTTCGTCTTCTGCGGCGATCATCATGACTGCTTGAACCATGCTTTGAAGTGGTGCCCGCGGCCTGCGCCGCGGGCACCGGTTTTCACTTCGTGTCGTAGAGTTTCAGGATCGGTTCGACGCTTGAGGCGTCGTAAAGGCTGAAAGTATGGATGTCGTAGCCGATCGGTTCGCCCGACGCGGCGAGCCCGAGCAGCGCCACCGGCATGAAGCCCTGCGCAGACGGAAACTGCCAGGCGGCCGCGTTGACGAAGCCGGATTTGACGGCCTCGGCGGTTTCCTTCGAATTGCCCCAGCCGACGACCGGGATCTTGCCGGCCGGCACACCTGCGCCGTCGAACACCCGTTTGACGCTGGCCGCCACGGAATCGCCGAGCGCGATGATCGCCGGCGGATTGTTGGCCACCATATAGTCGGTCATCTTGGCAATGATGCCGGCCGGGTCGGTGCCGCAATCGACCACATCATATTTGATCCCCAACGGATCGAAGACGCTGGCGATGCCTTCGGTCTCCAGCTGCTGATAGCTGGCGCCGGGCACTTCCACCGGCAGGAACACCTTGTCGCCCTGCTTCACCATCTTGCGGTCGACGAGATACTTGGCCCAGATGACGCCCGCCTCCTTGAGATCGGCGCCGACATAGGCCTGCCGTCCGGTCGCCGGATCGTCTGTGTTGAAGAACACGATCGGGATCCCGGCCGCCTTGGCAACCTTCACTTCCTCGGTCCACAAGCCCGGCTGGGCCGAGGTGGTGGCGATGCCGTCGGGCTTGGCCGCAAGCGCGGAATTGAACGCCTCCTTCTGCGCCGCCATGTCGCCGCCGCTGAAGGAGATCTTGCAGGTCACCTTGAGCTGGTCGCAGGCTTTGGTCGCGCCGGCATTCCAGTCGAGCCAGAACGCATCCGAGGGACCGCCATGCGACAGCAGGTAAAACGTCTTCTGGCCATCCTGCGCCATTGCCGGCGAGCCTAGCGCGACGCTGGCGAGCAGCGTTGCGGCAGCCGCCAGTTTCAATGCGAACTTCAACATTCTTTCCTCCCTTGTTTTTGGGCCGCGCCGCCGCGAACCGACAGCGCGCAGTGACCGTCACAGACCGTTGGCGCGGAACTTCCCATCGAGGAATTTCTTGGCGCGCGGCACGTCGTCTTCCGAGAGATGCTCGATGATCACAGGAATGTTCGGATGCTTTTCCGCCAGCCGCTGGAGGTAGAGATCGTAGTTCAGCGAACCGAGGCCCGGTGCCGGCAGCTCGATCTCGCCGACGCCACGGAAGGTGTGGCTCTCCAGCGCGTCCTCGTCGCCGATATCGGCGTGCTTCTCGGACTTGTCGCCGCCCGAACGCTTGACGTCCTTGGCGTGAGCTATTCTGATCTTGTCGGTCAGCGTGTCGAACACCTGGTTCAGGATCTGGTCCATCCTGTCGATGTTATGCGTCTCGAAATAATTGGTCGGGTCCATCAGCAGACCAAGGCCGGGATGGTCGACCTGCGCGAACATCTTCACCGTCTCCTCGACCGAGCCGACGACGTTGTTGACGTAGGTTTCGAGCAGGAAGACCGCGCCGTGGTCATAGGCCGTCTGGGCGAGCTCGGCGACCACCTTGCGGCACTCCTCGAACCCTTCCTCGGTCTTGTTCTTGGGGTGATGCACCCAGTCGGATTCGGTGTTGTAGGTGCCGGTTTCCGAGATCACATACGGGCTGCCGAAATGGCGGGCGTTGCGGATGATCTCCTTGAGATAGCCGACACGCTTGTCGCGCTCGGCCTTGTCGGGATGGATGATGTTTGTGTAGCCGGAAATGCAGCACACCGGCAGGTGATGATCGCGGAAGACGTCGCGCACCTTCTTGGCCTTGTCCTTGGTGATCTGCCCCGCCGACAGGTCGACGTCCTTGAAATGCAGGTCGAGCTGCACCGTGTTGAAATCGAGCCCGCGGATCTTCTTCGCCGTCTCTTCGAGGCCGTACGGGAAATAGCCCGTGAAAATACCTGCCTGCATCATGGTGTGAATTCCTCCCTGTAAGCGATTCAGTTGTCTGGTGTTTCAGTTGCGGTGATCAGATAGCGATTTCGGAAAGCTTGACAGTGCGGCCCTCGTCGATCGAGCGATACCCCGCCTCGACCAGCGCCATGGTCTTGACGTTGTCGGCCACCGACAGCGCCGGCGGCGTGCCGGTCTTCACCGCATGCTGGAGCTGCTCCATCACGCCGATAAAGGCATGCGGGAACCACATCGTGTCCCAACTCGGGCTGACCCATTCGCCGCCGGTCGTCTCGGTCGAGGCATAGGTCAGCGTCGAGGCCGCGCCCGTCGGCCAGCCGATGGTGCCCTTCGCGACGCCCTTGGTGCCGTCGACGCGCCAGTTGATGTGCTGGTCGTCCTTGTAGCCATCCTGGCGCGGACCGGACCAGACATCCTCCAGCGACACGGCGAGCACGCCGGACGGGAAGCGCAGCGTCGACACGGTGATGCCGTCGGAATGGTCGAATGTCGTGCGCGGATCCTTCCGCGTCAGCGTGGTGATCTCTGAGGGGTCACCGAACAGGAAGCGCAGCACATCGAGATGATGCACGCTCATATTGGCCAGCGTCAGCCGGTCGTAATCCTCGAGGAAGCTTTGCCAGTGGGGGATGGCGTGCATGTCGATCTGGGCGAAGATGATCTCGCCCAGCGCGCCGCTGTCGATGATCTGCTTCAAGACGCGCATCGACTGGTCGTAGCGCATGTTCTGATTGACCGAGAGGATCTTGCCGGCCTTGGCCGCCTCGTCGCGCAGCTTGACCGCTTCCTCAACCGACAAGGCCAATGGCTTCTGCGCCAGGATCGCCTTGATGTGCTTCTGCTTCAGCGCGTGACGGATCAGCGCCGGCTGCAGGTCGGGCGGGAAGGCAAGATCGATGATCTCGACATTCTCGTCCTCGATCAGTTTTTCGGGCGTGTCGTGGACCGTGGGGATGCTCCAGCGCGTCGCCACCTTCTCGGCGCTGGCCCTGGTGCGCGAGGCGATCGCCACCACCGGGAATCCAGCTTCCTTGTAGGCGGCGAGATGGCACTCGGCCATGATCATGCCGGCGCCGACGCAGCCGATCCTGTATTCCTTCGTGCGGACCTTCACGTCCGGCTCGAAGTCTTTGCTTGCCATCTCTTCCTCCCGAAACTCTTTCCTTGCGGCGGCCGTCATCGTGCCAACGCTCCGCCGCTCTGTTCGAAATAATGCACTCTGGCCGGCTCGCAGGATATCGCCACCATGGCATCCGGCCGGACGTCGGGCTGGCCGCGCAGCAATGCCTTTAGCCGCGCCTGCCCGGCAGCGAGCGTCACCACGGTATAGCCGCCAAGCGGCTCGACCTCGAACACTCGCGCCGGGCGGCCCGGGCCCCCATCCGCCCACGGTCTAACCTTGATGTCTTCCGGCCTCAGGCCGATCTCCACGGCGTCGGCGGGCGCTGTCTTGTCTTCGATGCGGATCGTCCCTTCAGCCGCTTCGACACCGCCCTCGCTGCGCGCCGATCTGAGAATGTTCATCATCGGCGAGCCAAGCAGCCTTGCCACATACGTGCTGGCCGGGCGGTCGTAGATCTCTGCCGGCGTGCCGATCTGCCTGATCTTGCCGTCCTCCAGGATGGCGATGCGGTCGGCGACCGACATCGCCTCTTCCTGGTCATGCGTGACATAGATCAGCGTCTTGCCGAGTTCGCGCTGGATGCGCTTCAGCTCGACGCGCGTTTCCTCGCGCAGCCTGGCGTCTAGCGCCGAGATCGGATCATCCATCAGATAGGCATTGGGATCGCGCACCAGAGCCCGCGCGATCGCCACGCGCTGCCGCTCCCCGCCCGAAAGCTGTCCCGGCGGCTTGTGCAGGATATGGCCGATATGCAGCTTCGCCGCGACGTCCGTGACCCGCCACTTGATCTCGGCCTCGGCGACCCGGCGTTCGACCAGGGGAAAGCGGACATTTTCGAGCGCGCTCATATGCGGAAACAGCGCCAGGTTCTGGAACACCATCGCCACGTTGCGCTCGGCCGGCGACATCGCGTTGACCGGCCTGCCTCCGATCAGGACTTCACCGGTGTCAGGTGTCTCCAGCCCGAGCACCAGGCGCAGAATGGTCGACTTGCCTGACAGCGGCGGTCCGAAGAAGCAGAAGAACTCATTGTCGTTGACGGTGAACGAGGCGTCGTCGACGGCGAGTATATTGCCGTAGCGTTTGGTCACATTGCGAAAGACGATATCGGCCATCTCAACCTGCCTTTATCGCAAGGCCGGTAGCGGCGTCGAAGACGCGCACCGACGACGTAGTGGGGGCAATGACAGCGGTGTCGCCGATAGCCAGTCCGACATCATTGTCGAACACCGTTTTCACAGCCGCCTCGCCCTGGCCGAGATGAACGATGGTGCGCGCACCGATCCGTTCGACGAAGGTCACCGGCATTGCGAGGCCCTGCCCATTCTGCACCAACGTCGCCTGTTCAGGACGGAATCCGTAAAGCACCTCGCCGCGCGCACCACGCATGGCCGCCGCGAGTTCGACCGGCAGCGGCGGCGTGACGCCCAGCGGTCCGAGATCGACGACCAGTCCGCGGTCGCTTTCCACCGGCCTGCCCTTGAGCAGATTCATGCCCGGCGCACCGATAAAGCGGGCGACGAAGACATTGGCGGGATCGTTGTAGACCTCGAGTGGCGTGCCGACCTGCTGCAACACGCCATGATCCATGACCGCGATCCGGTCGGCCATGGTCATCGCCTCGAGCTGGTCGTGGGTGACATAGACCATGGTCTGGCGGAACTGCCGCTGCAGCTGCTTCAGTTCGGTGCGCATGACGGCCCGGAAAGCCGCGTCGACATTGGACAGCGGCTCGTCGAGCAGGAAGATCGCCGGCTCCATGATCGCCGAGCGGCCGATCGCCACCCGCTGCAATATGTTGACTGACAGCCTGTCGGCCTTGCGGTCGAGCAGCGGCGTCAGTTGCAGCATCTCGGCGATGGCGCCGACACGGCGATCGATCTCGGCTTTGGCAGCCCCTCGCATTTTTGGTCCATAGGCAAGGTTCTGGCGCACCGTCATATGCGTGAAGATGGCGTAGTTCTGGAAGACGAAGCCGACGCCGCGCCGGCCCATCGGTACGCCGGCCATGTCGCGCTCGCCGAACAGGATCTTGCCGCCGGTCGGCTCTTCCATGCCGGCGATCATGTTCATCGTCGTCGACTTGCCGCAGCCCGACGGGCCGAGCAGCGCCATGAACTCGCCATCGGCAATTGCCAAATCCATGGTTTTCAGCGCGGTGAAGTCGCCGAATTTCTTGACCAGGTTTTGCAGGTGAATTGCGCTCATGCCGCCACCTCGCGTGCCCGCGCCATGCGCTTCATGGCGAACACCGCGACGATCGACAGCACGACCAAAATGGCCAGCGCGATCGCCGCCACATAGCCCCAGATCAGGTCCTGCGTGGTGAGCTTGTAGATGTAGACCGAGATGGTTTCGGTGGCGACGCCTGGACCGCCGCCGGTCATGATGTAGAGCGTGTCGAAGATCTTGAAGTTCTCTATCACCCGGATCGCCAGCGCGATGATGATGATCGTCTTCATCTTCGGCAGCACGATGGTGACGAAGCGCTGCCAGGGATTGGCGCCGAGCAGCGTCGCCGCCTTGATCTGGTCCTCCGGCACGCCGACCAGGCCGGCGAGCAGGATGAGGAACATCAGCGGCGTCCATTGCCAGATATCGGCGACCATCACCGCGATCAGCGCCAGCGTCGGATCCGACAGCCAGGCGATGGTGACGGGAGAACCGGTCAGCGACGACAAGATGTCGTTCACCGGGCCGCCTGACTGGAACAGCATGAAGAACATGTAGCCGGCCACCGCCGGCACCACCATCATCGGCATCAGCAGGATCGAGTAGAAGACGCGCTTGCCCGGGAAATCGTCGGCAAACAGCGTCGCCAGTGCCAGGCCAAGCAGGAATTCCGCCGGCACGCAGACGATCATGACGATGGCCGTACGCTTCAGCGCGCTCCAGAAGCGCGCGTCGGCGGCGAGATCGGTGTAGTTGGCAAAGCTGTTCCACATCGACCAGGCGTTCCACCAGCCGGTGCCCGACAGAGGCGACCAGTCGGTGACGCTGATGTAGAGCTGCATCAACAGCGGGAAGGCCGAGATGAACAGCACGAGGATCTGAGCGGGCAATGTCAGCCGGAAACCCAGCCTTGCGCCCTCGTCACGCGAACCCGGCCTTGTTCCGACGGCTTTCATCTCATCCTTGGAAGTCATGACAGTCACCGCGCTCATTGCTTGAGCGCCCCGAACGTCAACCCGCGCACCAGATGGCGTTGGATGGCGATGCCCATGATGACCGGCGGCACGGCCGCGATCAGCCCAAGCGCCGCCTTGGCGCCATAGAGCTGCCCAGTCATCGAGGAGGACAGAGAGGCCATGTAGACCGGGATGGTCACCCATTCGCGCGTCGTCAGAAGCAGCGCGATCAAATAGTCCGACCAGTTGAGGATGAAGACGAAGAGCGCGGCACTGGCGAGCGGCGCGCGCATCATCGGCAGCGTGATGCGCGTGAAGACGCGCAGCCGCGAACAGCCTTCGACAAGCGCCGCCTCCTCGATCTCGCGCGGCATGTCGTCGAAGAAGGTCTTCATCAGCCAGAAGGCGAACGGCAAGGTGACGATGCCGTAGATTAGCGCCAGGCCCCACCAGCTATCGGTGAAGTTGAGGAAAGCCCACATGATCATCACCGGGATCATGACCGCCATCGGCGGAAAGATCCTGAGCTGGATCAGCGCCAGCGGCAGGTTCTGGCCGGAGCCGAAACGCGACAGCCCATAAGCCGCGGCAGTGCCCGCCGACATGGCGATCACCGTGCCGAAAACCGCCGACAGCAGCGATGCGAGGATCGGCTTCAGCGCGTTACGGTCGAGCGCGACGATCAAATTGTTGGTCGACTCGCCGAAGACGAAACGGAAATTGCTGAGCGTCGGGTTCTTCGGCCACCAGGTCAGGTCGGCGCCGGTCGCCGACCATTCGGCGATCGGCTTGAAGGCCATCGATACCATCCACAGGATCGGCACCAGCGTAACCGCCATGGCCGCGAAGATCGCGGCATAGCGGAATATCAGGAAAGGAAAGGAACGCTTCATCTGGCGGCTTTGCTGGTGGCGTTGTGGGCGGAGGGGAGAAGCAAGCTCCTCCCCTCCTTCGATATGATCCAGGGAGAAGGATCAGACGATTGGATCGAGAACTGTCGGCCAGGCCTCCTTGTTGGTCTTGATGGCTTCGAGCAGTTTGTCCTCGCCGGTGCGCCGGGCGATCTTTTTCCACTCTGCCTCGGTATCGGCCATCGCCTGCTCCGATGTCTTGGCCTTGGTCAGCGCCGCCATCAGGTTCTCGTCGAGCGCATTGTGGAAGGCTGTCGCGCCGGGATAGTTGATGGTTGGCACGGTGCGGGCGACCGTCTCGCGCACGACGTCCATGTGGTAGGCATGATAGGTCTGGCGCACCAGCGGATCGGAGAAGTCCGAAAGCCGGAACGGGTCCAGATAACCGCCGGGGTTGGCGCTCATCCATGCGTAGATACGGGCCGAGCCCAGCCATTGCAGCAGGAGATAGGCGACCTCCTGGTTTTTCGACTGCGACGAGACCATGCCGGTCAGCGAGAACCACAGCACGGAACGGCTGATCAGCTTGCCGCCGATCTCGCGGCCGGGCGGCAGCATCGAGCCGATCTTGCCGGTGACGGCTGAATCCTTGTTGCCGGCATTGTCGAGGAATTTCGGCAAGTTGGAGAAGGCGCAGGTCATCGCCGCACCACCCTTGGCGAAGTTGCCGTATTGCTCCGGCCAACCCCAGGAGATCGCATCCGGCGAATGATGCGCGAGCGAAGCGACATATTCGTTGGTGGCGGCAATACCTTGCTCGGAATTGATCATCGGCTTGCCGTCATCGCCAAACAGGAATTGGTTGGGCGAAGCCATCGAGACATAGCGCTGGTACCAGTTCGTGTAGCCCCAGCCCTGGTTGCGCAGGTCGGTCGAGCCGAACAGGCCCTTGTCCGGTCGCTGGAAGAAGGCGGCTATGTCGCCATGCTGCTTCCAGGTCTTCGGCGGCGCCAGATCGTAGCCGTATTTGTCCTTGAAGGCCTTCTTCTCGGCTTCGTCGCCGAACAGGTCGGCGCGGTAGACCCAAGTCTGGAAGTCGCCGTCCAGCGACACGCCATAGTTCGAGCCGCGGTATTTGTTGAGCAGCGACACGCCCTTGGCGCCGTTGACATAGCCGCTGACCGGATCGTCCCATTCAGGCTTATGCTGCGCGACAAAGTCGTCGAGCTTGGCGATGCCGCCGGTTTCGGCGAGGTCGCCAAGACGGTTCCATTCGGTCGAGTAGATGTCGTAGGCCCCACCCTTGGTGGAGATGTCCTGCATCGTCTTGGTGAATTCCTGGCCGTTCGGCAAACCGACGATTTCGATCGCGATGCCGGTTTCCTTTTCCCACAGCTCCTTGATCGACGGCGCACCGGCCGGGAACGGCTGCGTGAGCTGGCCGATCGAGCCGTCGGACAGGCCGAGCACGATCTTGGCCGGCGCCTTGCCGGCGCCCTTCAGCGCCTTGGCCGCCTCGATGGCGCGGCCTTCCGGCGTATCGGCGCCATACTGGTAGCGCTCGGCCCCTTCGAAGCCCGTCGGGCCGCCGATCATGCCGGGCGCCAGCGCGTCGGCCGCATAGGCACGTCCGGGACGAATGAATTGGGGTGCGATACCAGCGGCGGCCATGATCACAGCCGCCTTTCCTCCGGATGCCAGCAGCCGGCGCCGCGAGATGCGGATCAAGTCAGACATTGAAACTCCTCCCTCAGGGCCACGTTTCCTCCACGGCCCTTATGAGGGATATTGACGGCAGCATGGCAAGGCTGTCAACATCATAAATAATCAAAACACCTCATAACGTTGCAACAAGGCAAGGAAATGCACAAAAACGGGATCCATGCGTCACGCCGAATGCCTCAATTTGAGGGCACCCGGCCCTTACCGGCCCTGCGCAGCCCTGCCGGACGATTTGATTTAGCGCGGCGGCTTGCACATCGGCCAAGGGCGGATACATCATTTCCCATCAGAATCGCCGATGGCGGGGAAGCCGTCACCAGCCGATCTGACGCATGCAGGAGATGAAAGACGGTGCGTTCCACCCTGACTGACATAGCCCGGGAGGCCGGCGTCTCGGCCGCCACCGTCGACCGCGTGCTCAACAACCGACCCGGCGTACGGGCGCGCACACGGGAAATCGTGCTCGAAATGGCGCAGCGCCTCGGCTACATCGCCGAAGGCCCGAACGGCGCGCCGCCACGACCCTCGCCCGGCGAGGTCATCCGGCTCGACTTCGCCCTGCCGGCCGGCACCAATTCCTTCATCAAGATGCTGCACCGCCAGATCGAGGCACAGGCTCTGGCGCGGCCCGACCTCGATGTTCATATCGCCACCATCGAGGGCTTCAATCCTGACCGGCTTGCTCGCCTGTTGCAGGATCTGCGCGGACAGACGCAAGGCGTCGGCGTCATCGCGCTCGACCATCCGACGGTGCGCGAAGCAATCCGCTCCCTGTCGGCCAACGACATCAAGGTGGTGACCATCGCCTCCGACATCCTGCATGTACCCAGGGTCGCCTATATCGGCATCGACAACCGCGCCGCCGGGCGGCTGGCCGGCTATCTGCTCAACCGCTTCATGGGATCGGGGCGTCCGGGCAAGGTGGCGCTGTTCGCCGGCTCGCTGTCTTATCGCGGCCACGAGGAACGCGAGATGGGGTTCCGCCACGTATTGACCGAGGAATCACCCAATCTGCAGATCGTCGAGATGCGCGAAATGCTCGACGACCGCGAGAAGGCCTATTCGGAGGCATCGGCCCTGCTGGAGCGGCACCCCGACCTTGCCGCGATCTACAATGTCGGCGCCGGCAACACCGGCATCGCCCGCGCGCTCAAGGAGCGCGGCCGCGCCCAATCCATGGTCTTCCTCGGCCACGAAGTGACGGACGGCACCAAGGACCTTCTGCTCGACGGCACGCTCGACGCGGTGATCGACCAGAACCCGCGCGTCGAGGCCCGCGAAGCGCTCAACACCCTGATCCATGCGGTCCGGGGGCTGCCCTACGAATTGCACCAGCCAAGGCTGCAGGTGATCTTCAAGGAGAACATTCCGGAGATTTGACCTGTACGAGGCGGCGCCGCAAAGCGCCGCCCGCTCGATCTTTCCGGGCCTATTGGACGGCAGCGACTTCAGCCGCGGCGCCATCGACAAAGCTCTTGTCGACCCATTTGCCATAGTCGATCGTGCCCTTCAGGAGCCCGGCGCTGGCCATGAATTTCTCCTCGCCCTGCAAGGCGGCGATCGCGTCGTCCGTGAGTTTCGGATCCTGATGGAACACCCCGTCGGCATAGGTCTTGCGGACGGATTTTTCCGACGACTTGGTCGCCTCGACAAAGGTCTTGATCGTCTGGTCCGGATGGGCGTCGGCCCAGCGCGAAATCTCGATATCGACCTTCAGCAGCCGCTTGACCAGATCGGGATATTTCGCCGCGAAGGCGCCGTTGACCGAGATGACGTTGGGCACGTTCCATTCCGGATGGGTGCTGGTGTCGAACAGGACGCGCGCCTCGCCGGTGTCGACCAGCTTGGCCGCCGTCGAATCGGTCTCGACAATGGCGTCGATATCGCCGCGCAGCAGCGCCGGGCCGGATGCCTCGAAAGGCAGGTTCAGACCTTCGACATCATTGGTGGTCAGGCCGACGCTGTTCAGCGCCTTGCTGAAATTCGAATGCCGCACCGTGCCGGTCAAATAGGCGACCTTCTTACCCTTGAGATCCTGCAGTGTCCTCAGCGGCGAGTCGGTCTTGACGACGATGTAGGAACCGCCGGCCTTCACATAGCTCGACAGGCCGATCAGCTTGACGTCGGCGCCGGACGCAGCAACCCGCAGCGCTGGATTGTTGCCGGTATAGGTGAATTCGATCGCGCCGGTGGCCAACGCTGTCGTCGCCTCCGAACCGCCATTGAAAGTCACCAGTTCGACCTTGATGCCGTCCTTGGCGAATTCCTTCTCCCACCAGCCGTCCTTCTGGGCGAGGATGAATTTGAGATGCCCCGGCGCGGTACTGCCGATGCGGATGATTTCCGGCTTGTCCTGGGCGAAGGCAGGCATGCCGCCAAGGCCGATGACGACGGCAATGGCGCCCTTCAGGAGCAGTCGGCGAAGTGCATCGAATGGAATGCTGGGCATGGGAAAAATCCTTCCTGATTGGAATGAATGGACGGCTCAGATGAGCGAGGTCTCGGACTGGCCTTTCCAGGCTGTCGCCCAGCGCTTGAACCAGACAAGCAGGTAGTTGACGGTCAGGCCGATGACGGTCAGCGTCAGGATGCCGGCATACATGTCGGCCGTTTCCATCATCAGCTGCGAGTTCTGGATGAGGAAACCGAGGCCGGATTTGGCCGCCAGCATCTCGGCGCCAATGACCGCGAACAGCGAGGATTTCACCGCCAGCCGCGCGCCGGCGACGATCGAGGGAATGCTGGCCGGCAGGATGACTTTCCGGAACAGATCGAAGTCGGACGTGCCCATCGAGCGCGCCGCCTTGATCAGCAGCGGATCCACCGACTTGACGCCGCTGATCGTGTTGACGAGGAGAAAGAAAACCGAGGAGTAGAAGGTGATCGCCACCTTCGATTCCTCACCAATGCCGAGCAAAAGGATGAACACCGGCAGCAGTGCGAATTGCGATGTGTTGCGCAGCGTCTGCACCAGAAGGTCGGAAACCTTCTCGAACAGCCAATAGCGCCCCATCAACAGACCGAGCGGGATGGCCACCACCACGCCGAGTGCGAAGCCGATCGCAGCGCGCTGCAGGCTTATGCCGATATGCTCGATCAGCACGCCCGAGGCGAGCAGCGCCCACCAGGCGACCAGCACCTCGCTCAGCGGCGGAAAGAAGATCCGGTTCAGCCAGCCGAGCTGGGGCGCGATCTCCCACAGCAGGAAGAACAGGCCGAGCAGCGGCAAGCCATAGAGGAACGTGCCGTGGCTCGCTTTCTTGCTCCGGTTCTTGGCGCTGGCCTTGATGGCCGGGACCCTAGCGACGGCGACCGTTTCGCCAGCGCCGGCAAACAGGTGGAGCGCTCCAGCGGAGCCAAACTTCTCGGTCAGATAGGCCATTGGTCCAGCTCCTCAGTGACTGAAGGCTGGTGACAGGGTCCAGTCCTTCTGCGCCTTGTTGACCTCGTCGCGCAGCACGTCCCAGACGCGGGCGCGATAGGCGTTGAATTCGGCGCTGGCGCGGATGTCGCCGTCGCGCGGCCGTGGCAGGTCGATATCGATGATCTCCTTCACCGCGCCCGGCCGCGCCGTCATCACCACCACGCGATCGGCGAGGAAGATCGCCTCGTCGATCGAGTGGGTGACGAAAATGACAGTCGTGTTGATCTTGCCCCAGATCCGCAGCAGCTCGCCTTGCAGCAGTTCACGCGTCTGCTGGTCGAGCGCCGCGAACGGCTCATCCATCAGCAGCACTTCCGGGTTGCTGGCCAGCGCACGCGCGATTGCCACACGCTGCTGCATGCCGCCGGACAGCTGGTTGGGAAAACGGTCCTCGAAACCAGCAAGGCCGAACAGCGCCAACAGATGGCGGGCTGTGGCGGTACGCTCGGCCTTGGCCACGCCGCGCACTTCCAGCGCATATTCGATGTTGGCGAGCGCCGTGCGCCAGGGAAACAACGCATATTGCTGGAAGACATAGCCGGTCTTTGGATCGGGCCTGGTGATGCGCCTGCCGTCGAGCTGGACATTGCCGCCGGTCGCCTGCGTCAGCCCGCCAATGATATCGAGCAGCACCGACTTGCCCGAGCCGCTCGGGCCGACCAGCGTGATGAACTCGCCTTTGCGGATCGAGAGATCAACGCCGTCGAGCACGGTGACGCGGTCGGTCGCCTCGCCATCGACGGTGACGAACTGCCCCGGCTTGAGCTGGAACGTCTTGCTGATGTCGCTGACGACGATCCGGTCCATGTTCGGGCGATCCATATCTGTCTCCGATCGGTTCACTGCGCCACGCGGATGCGGTGCGTCGGGTCGAATTCCGAGCCGCCCGCCTTGCCGCGCTTCCAGCCAAGCGCGCGGGCATAGGAGCCGAACAGCCGTCGGGCGTCGGCCTGAGCTTCCGTGATGCCGGTCGGCCCTTCGGCGAACTCGGCCACATAAAGCGCGTCGGTCGGGCAGTAGATCTCGCAGAGAAAGCAGGTCTGGCAGTCCTCCTGGCGAGCGATCACCGGCACGCCATTGTCGGTCGCGTCGAAGACGTTGGCCGGGCACACCTTGACGCAGATGTCGCATTCGACGCAGCGCGTGGCCGAGACGATCTCGATCATGACGCCAGCTCCGCCAGCCGCTCAGGCGCACCTGCGATGCGGAACTCATCCACACCGGTGATGACCAGCCGGTGCGCGAAGGCCGGGCTCTTGCCCGGTAGGTCGGTGCGGCGATGCATGCCGCGGCTCTCGGTGCGGTGCAGCGCTGCGGCCACGGACCAGCGCCCGGCAGCGGCGATCGATGCCGCCTCGCGCGTGCGGACCCGATCCAGCCCCTCGCCTTGCAGATGGTCGCGCACGTCGCGCCAGACACTCTCCAGCCGCTCGCCGCTTTTCTCCAGGCCCTCGCCGGTGCGGAAGAAATTCTTGCCGAGCGGCGTCACTTCGCTACGCACCACCTCGATAACTTCGCTCGCCGAGATGTCGGCACTCGCCGACGATGCCGGACGCAACCCGGCTTGGCCGAGCGACTGCACCGCACTGCGGAACGCCTTGCCGGTGCGGCGCTTGGCATGGGTCGAGGCGCCCTTGCCGGCCCACCAGCCGCTGGCCAGCGCCCAGGATGAATTGACGGCGCCGCCGCCCGACACGGCCCCGGTCATCATCTCGCGGCTGGCGGCATCACCGGCGACGTAGAGGCCGGGCACGCCGGTGGCGCAATCGTCGGAGACGATGTCGATGCCGCCGGTGCCGCGCACCGTGCCTTCGGCGCGCAAGGTGATGCGGAACAACTCGCTGAACGGGTCGATGCCGACGCGGTCATAGGGCACGAAGCAATTCGGCTGGCCCTGGCGCAGCCAGCCTTGCAGCGCCGGTTCGGCCTGATCGAGCCGCGCATAGACCGGGCCGTCGATCAGCGCGCGCGCCACTTCCTCCTCGCGGTCGCCGATGCCGTTACGCAACGGCTCGCCGGTCGGTCCGACGATCGGCGAGCCATCTTCGCGATGGAACGAGGCCCAGCGGAACGGCAGGCCCTTGTTCAGCGATGAGCCATAGGGCGCCAGCGTGTATTTGCCGGTGAACTCCATGCCCGACAGGCTGGCGCCGGCTTCGGCCGCCATCAGATAGCCGTCGCCAGTCAGCCCGGNTGCCGGTGAACTCCATGCCCGACAGGCTGGCGCCGGCTTCGGCCGCCATCAGATAGCCGTCGCCAGTCAGCCCGGTGGCGCCGAGGATGCGTTCGCGAAAGGCGCAGCCGCCGGTCGCCAGCACCACGGCGTTGGCGTCGACGCGCCAGTCCTGGCCGATCTGTCTCGCAACACCGGCGGCGCCGACAATGGCATCGCCGTCGGACAGAAGTTCGAGCGCCGGATGATGGTCGAGCACGGTGACGCCGGCCAAAAGCACCCGGCGGCGCATGAAGCGCATGTAGTCCGGGCCGCGCAGATTGGCGATGTAGAGCCGTCCGTCATCCTCGCTCGGAAAGGGATAGCCCCATTCGGACAGCCTGAGCAGGTTGCGGTAGGCGGTGTCGACGCAGCGCAGCATCCAGCGCGGGTCGGCGAGTTCGCCGGTGCGCTGCCAGCGTCGTTCGACCACGGCGTGCCTGTTGTCACCCGGCGGCACGCACCAGGTGCCGGTGTTGGACGGCGCGGTGGCGCCGCTGGTGCCGAGATAGCCCTTGTCGGCCAGCACCACCTTGGCGCCGCCCTCGGCCGCCGCGACTGCCGCCCAGGCGGCCGACGGGCCGCCGCCCAGCACCAGCACGTCTGCCTGGAGCAGCAAGCTGTCGGAAGCGGATTTTTGCGGCTTGTGCATGGACACCTGGCGAATGCGTCGAGGCCGGCGCTAGGCCGCGCGCGCCGCGCTGGAAGACCAGACCGGCTCGTTGCCGGCACTCCATTTGATGTTGCAGCCGATCGACGGCACTTGGCTGGCAATGGGCCTGCCGCCCTCCAACACCGTGTCGACCGCCGCTCGCAGATCGGCACCCGTCACCGGCTTGCCGTTGCCCGGCCGCGCCTCGTCGAACTGGCCGTGATAGGCGAGCCGCCGGTCGGTATCAAACAGGAAGAAGTCGGGCGTGCAGGCCGCGCCATAGGCTTTCGCCGTCTGCTGCGACGCATCCTTGAGATAGGGGAAGGAATAGCCAAATTTTTCGGCCTCTTCGCCGATACGGGCAAGCGTTTCTTCCGGATGCGCTTCGTGGTCGTTGGCGTTGATCGCCACCACTTGCAGCCCCTTGCCCGCATAATCCCTGGCGAAAGCGGCAAGCTGCTCGCGGATCAGCACGACGAACGGGCAACGGTTGGAAATGAAGGCGACGAGCAGGGCCGGCTTGGCGTCGAAATCGGCGAGGCGGTGCAGCACGCCTTGCGCGTCGGGCAACAGGAAATCGGCCGCCCTGGTGCCGAGGTCGATCGGATTGGACTCTGTCTTCGGCATCGATGCGCTCCCTTGTGCAACCATTTTCACAGGCCAAGGTGCGAGCGCCCTGAACGTCCGCAGTTAGTCTATGAATTTAGTATAATTATAGGCTGGATAGCGCATTCGCGGTCAACCGCGCGGCTTAGAATATCGTGCCAATGTTTCAGGCCGAGCCGCCAAGTTTGTTCGGGCGGAAGCCGATCCGGAGAAATCCGGACGGACAGGATTTATCAAGCTCAACTGGTTCGCCGACGAATTGGTACTGCCCAGCCGAACCGCCTTGCGATTTTCACGACGTCATTCCCCTTCCGGATAAAGCGCCTTCGCCAGATCGCGGATCGCATCTGATGTGCGCGGCCCGAAGCCGATCATGTAGGCGCCGTCGAGCACGACCAGCGCCTTGTTGGCCGCCGCCGGCGTTGCCGCCAGCGCGCGGTTGCCGAACACCTGCTCGGGCGTCGGCCCGCCCTTGCCGTCGCTCATCATCAGGATGACGTCAGGCGCCATCTCGATCAGCTTTTCCTCCGATGCCGCCTTGTAGCCATGCACGACATCCATCGGGTTGAGGCCGCCCGCATAGCGAATGATGGCGTCGGCAGAAGTACCCGCGCCGGCAGCGCTCAGACGTACCAGGCCATGGAAGAACACCACCTTCTTGCGCCGCTCCGGCGGGATTTGCGACGCCAGATCCGCGGCAGCCTGAAAGGCCGTGAGCACCTCGGCGGAAACCGCCTTGCCCTTGTCCTCGAGCCCAAGGCTGGCGGCGATCAGGGTGATCTTGCGGTCGATGCCTTGCGGGCTGTTGTCCTGCCGGACGAAGACGATCGGGATTGCCAGCGACTTCAGCACCTCGACCGCTTCAGGAGGCCCGCTGTCTTCGGCGGCCAGGATCAGGTTGGGGCGCAGGCTGGCCAGCCCCTCGACCGAAAGCTGGCGGCGGTAGCCGACATTGGGTTTTTGCGCGACTTCAGGCGGATATTTGCTGCCGCGATCGATAGCGACGATTCGCCCGCCGGCGCCCAGCGCGTGGACGATCTCGGTGACGTCGGAGCCGAGCGTCACGATTCGGGTCGCCGCGCCCGGCACGACGGTTCGCCCCAGCACATCGACAACGGTCTCGGCGGCCAGCGCCTTGAAGCCGCAGGAAGACGCCAGCACCGACAGTGCCAGAAGCAGCACCGCCGCGATCCTGCCAGGTTGTGACCAGTGGGTCGTCTTGCCTTCGCCTAAACTGCCGACCATGCCGCTGTTCCCGTGCCAGATGCTTCTCGATGATGGTTGGCTATAAATTTAAAGTTGACTTGTGTAATCATGTTTTAATATGTGACCCATGCCCTGACCTGCCTGGTCGAGGGATTTTTAATCATGCCAGCCAAGGCCGTTCAGCCACCGCCAGCAGTTTTGCTTTTGCTCGGGGGCAGCATGACAACTACAACAAACACGACATTGAGGGCGAGCACCGCGCTCGCCTTCGTGCTCGGCCTCTGCGCCGTGCCTCTTGCCAGCGCGCAGGAACAGGACCGGGAGAAAAAGGCCGCCGCCAAGACCGGCCGCCTGGCGTCGGCCAGTGTCGCGCAGAACCAGCCGGCGACGATGCTCGACGTGATCACCATCTCGGCGACGATGATCAAAACGGCGGTGATCGAATCGATGGCCGCCATCAGCGCCGTCGATCAGGACGAACTCGACCGCATTCAGCCCGACACAGCGGCCGATATCTTCCGCACCACGCCCGGCGTCGCTGCCTCGATGAATGGCGACGATCCCGCAACAGCCATCAACATTCGCGGCCTGGAGCAATATGGCCGCGTCGTCGTGACGCTCGACGGCGCCCGTCAGGACTATTGGCGCGTCGGCCACGGCTCTGGCTCGTTCTACGTCGAACCCGACCTGATCAAGGAAGCCACGGTCATTCGCGGCCCGGTGTCGAATGCCTATGGGTCAGGCGGCATCGGCGGCGTCGTCTCCTTCGAGACCAAGGACGCCGGCGATTTCCTCAAGAAGGACGAGCGCTGGGCGCTGAGCGAGAAGCTCGGCTACGAGGACAATGGCGACGGCTTCACCACCAGCACCACCGGTGCCTACCGCTTTAGCGGCGATGCCGACATCATCGGCAACCTCATCTACCGCGACCGCGACAGCTACACCGACGGCAATGGCGAGACCGTGCCATGGACCGGCGAGCGGGTGACCAGCGGCTATCTGAAGACGACGCTGCGGCCGGCCGATGACCATGAGCTGAAGCTCGGCGCCATCCTGCAGCGCTACAACGACCAGATCACCGGATCCAGCGGCTCGACCTCGCCGACGCTGAGCCGCTACGACACCAACACCACCAACCAGACCTACACCGCCGCCTACACCTGGAAGCCAGACGACAACGAGCTGATCGACTTCAGCGCCAATGCCTACCACAACCGCACCCGCACCGAGCAGACGCAGGTCGCGCCTGCCTCAGGGATCGGCAATTTCCGTTTTTACGATGTCGCCACATCCGGCTTCAACGTGAAGAACTCCTCACGTTTCGACGCCTGGGGACTAGCACATACGCTGACCTACGGACTCGATTACTACTATCTCGAGGCCTCCTCGGAAGCGGCGCATTTCGGCGCTGGCGAACAGCAGGGCTATGGCGGCTTCCTGCAGTGGCAGGGCGATTACGAGGACTGGCTGCGGGTCATCACTGCGATGCGGTATGACGGCTACCGGCTCGATGGCGAGACGCGCATCCCGTCACCGCAGGAAGCCTCGATCTCCGGCGATCGTTGGTCGCCGCGCCTCACCGTCGGCGTCATGCCATTCGATGGCTTTCAGCTCTATGGCACCTATTCCGAAGGCTATCGGGCGCCGGGTCTGCAGGATGTCTTCCGTGGCGGCGGCGCGCATGGTGGCGGCGATACATATCGGCCCAATCTTCTGCTGCAGCCCGAGACGGCAAAGAACTGGGAGGCCGGTGTCAACGTGAAATATGACGATGTGCTGACGGCGGATGACCGGCTGCGCGCCAAGGTCAACGTCTTCCACACCGCCGTCGAGGACTATATCGACGTCGACCTGACCGTCCTGCCGCGCACGGCGATCAACATCGGCGACGCGCGCCTGAAGGGGGTCGAGGCCGAGATGGTTTATGACTATGGCTCAGGTTTCGTGAACCTCTCCGGTGCGCTGACCGACGCCAAGGTCGTCAGCGGCGTCTATTCCGGCCAGGCACTGAACAACACGCCGCTCGACCGCTTCTCGGCCACCATCGGCTTCCGCATGCTGGAGGACCAGCTCACCGTCGGCGCGCAATATCTCAGCGTCGGCAAGATCACCCGCACCAGCCGCACCAATCCCAACGCCGTGCCGGTCGTCGATGACGGTTTCGATCTGGTCAACGTCTTCGCCAACTGGCGCGTCAATGACAACCTCAAGCTCGACTTCGGCGTCGATAACATCTTCAACACCGCCTACACCGACCCGCAAAGCGCATGGTCGACCTCGGCGGCAACCGAACAGGGCAAGGGCCGCACCTTCAAGGTGGCGCTCACCGGCAGGATCGGAGGCTGACAATGAGCCAAGCATCGGTGCGTGAACTGGCCTGTGAGGCACAGCTCAACCTGCGACATCTGCCTGATTACATGGACAGCATCAGCGACAGACTGCAGAGCTTCGAGGCCGATGCTTCGCATCAGGGACAGCGCATCGATTTCCGCTTTGCCTTCGGTGGCGCCTCTTTCGACATGGAACGGCTGGTGATGCGGGCCAATGCCGCCGACCGCGACGGGCTGGCCCGTATCAAGGACCTGCTGGCCACGGCCGTACAGGTCTACGCCAAGGAGGAAAATCCCGAGATCGTCTGGACCGGCGATCTCTCAGGCGAAACCAGCCTCGCTCAGTTCCGCGAGATGGTGGTGACGGATGTTCGCGACCTCACCCCGCATATGCGCCGCATCCGCCTGGCCGGCGAGGATCTCAGCCGTTTCGCCAAATTCGGCGGCATGCATATCCGCATGCTGTTTCCGACGAGGGATGTCCCCGATCCGCTCTGGCCGGTGCTGGGCGGCAATGGCCTCCCGGCCTGGCCCGCCGACGACCGGCGCCCGGTGGCGCGCGTCTACACCATCCGCGCGCTCGACGTGGAAAAGGGCATCATCGATGTCGACTTCCTGATCCATCCCGGCGAGAGCGTCGGCTCCGCTTGGGCCATGCAGGCAGTGCCCGGCATGAAGGTTGGCATCATGGGGCCGGTCGGCCGTCCGGTGCGGCAGGCAGAATGGTATGTCTTGGGCGCCGACGAAACCGGCTTGCCGGCGCTGGCGCGGCTGCTGGAGACGCTGCCGGCCGAGACAAAAGGCGTTGCGTTCGTCGAGATCGCCAATGACGGTGAACGGCAGGAGATCGCCAATGCCACCGGCATCGAATTGCATTGGCTGACACGGGATGGCGTGGCGGCGGGCGAGGACAGATTGCTGGCCGAGGCTGTCCGCTCGGTAGCGTGGCCGCAGGACGGTTCGGCCTTCGGTTGGTTCGCGGCGGAAGCCGCTGCCGCCAAGATCGTGCGCGAATATTGGCGCGACACTAGGGGACTTGGTCGCGATCAAACGCTGGCGGCTGCCTATTGGCGGCGTGGTGCTGCCGGATTGATGGCGGGGTGAACTCTGATGATCGGCCCGCCGTCTTTGCCGATGCCGATATCAATTTGATCACCGGAGACAAGGTTCGAAATATCGCACACCACCAGCGGCATACGGATGTCATAAAGAAATTCGGCAACGATGGCGCCCACCGCCAGGATCGGGTCCGGCCGCTCCAGAAGAATACCGGCCGGCGCCGTGCCTCTGCGGATCGCCTCAGCCAGGACCGAGGATGAAGACGATGAGCCGCGCCCGCTCGGCATGACCAAAATCCTGCCGGCGACATTCTGGCCGAGACCGGGATGCGAATGGTCTGTTATCTCGCCGGTCTCGGCATCGATGCCGCCCCAGAAGCTGAGCGCTTGCGAAAATACCAGCGCCTGGCCCTTGGCCTCGCCGGCCAGCTGGAAGGTGCCGGTTCGTTCCACTGGTCGCGTCATGAGGCGCTCCGCACGACATGCCCGGCCGCAGCAGAGCGGATGCAATCCCGCATCTCGGCGAAGGCGACGGACACGCCGATATTGCCCGGCGCGTAATGTGCCCATTTGCCGGAATTGGTCATCACGACGCCGTCGAGGCGTTCCAGGATCGATGTGACATAGGTGCAGGTGTCGGCGACCGGGACCAGACCAAACGCCTCCATCCCCGCCAGCGCGCCCTCCTCCTGCAGTCGCGCCAGGGTCGCACGGCCCGTGTTGACGTAGATCGGGATGCGCCTTCCGGGTGCTGCCTCGCGCAGCAACGGCAACAGTCGCATCCACTCCTCATACGAAAAATGCGGCGTGCCGAGCGACACGGCCGCCACCGGCGCGCCATCCCGTACGCTCGATAGCCTGGCCAGCGCATGGTCGATATCGGCGCGGGTGATGCGGATCGTCTCGTCAGGCGCATGACCCTGGAACGCCTCATCGAGCGTCATCGCTTCCGGCGTGATGCCGACCGCATGGAACAGCGCCACAGCACCCGTCGTTGCAGCCGCCGCGCCCAGCGCCTTTAGCTGGTCCTCATCGCGCGGCTGCGGCAGACCGGCAATCACCGGAACGCGGTCGCCGCTCGCTTGCCCGATGAATAGCCCGACGCCGACGAAAAGGCTGTCGCTCGGCTCGCCGTCCAGAACATCCAGTTCGAACAGGATCCGGCCGCGCCGGTTCTCGCCGAGATGCAGACCCCAGGCCGGCGCGCGGCCGGTCATGGCGCAGCACAGATCGATGAAATCGCCATAGCGATTGGTGCGCGAGCCGATCACTGAATTGGCAAAGACGATGGCGTTGGATTCGCCCCAGGCGATCTGCTGGCCGAAGGCTGGCCGGAAGCGCGTCTGGTAGGGTGCGCAAGTGAATGTCGCCTGGCAGCCAAGCTCCAGATGCGCCTTCATCAGCCGCCGCGCCGGCACCTCTTCCGCCGCCGGCATCTTTACCATGCCGGGATGGATGAGATCGAACGAACCGACATTGAGCGTCGTCGGCACCTGCACGCGGCCACCGCCTTCGACCAGCCGCTCGACGAAATCGAGACCGGCCTTGCCATGGTAGAGACAGCCATCGATATGGGCGCCGGCAATGTCGAGCAGGCCGCCCGCCCCGACCGCATTCGAAAACGCGACCAGGATTTTCATGGCAGCGGCGGCGGACGGACCCTGCTCGCCGTCGAGCATGGACCGGTCCTCTGCGGTCAATTCCAACGTCATGGGTGTGCTCCGGACCTTACTCGATTTTGTGGCGGGACAGCACCCCCCTCTGCCCTGCCGGGCATCTCCCCCGCAAGGGGGGAGATTGGCCCTCATATCCGCCTTCGCAAATTCCCAACGCTTCGGGAAGAGCATCGGCGCTGAAGCAGCCGATCTCCCCCCTTGCGGGGGAGATGCCCGGCAGGGCAGAGGGGGGTGCGAAGGAACGCCAACAGCCCCATCTATCGAACCGCGTCGACTATCCCGCCGCGATCAACACCGTACTCTCCGGCGACCAGCGCAGAACGACCTCCTGACCTTCCGCCAGCCTGTCGACACCCGTGTTCTGCACAATCACCTTCAACGTCTGGCCGCCACGCTCGACGAAATAGGTGCTGTTGTTGCCGGCGAAGATGCGCTTGGAAACCTGCCCCTTGAGCATGTTGGCGGTGCCATCTGGTGCTCCGGCATCCGTGGCGATGCGGATGCGTTCGGGGCGCACGGCGCAGCTCGCCTTGGCGCCGGCGGCAAGCTTGGCACCCGCGCCAGCGGCAATCGCCGTGCCGTCCGGCAGCCGGATGCCATCGCCCGTCGTATCGCCGCGAAAAAGGTTGGCGTCGCCGAGGAAGGTGGCGGCGAACTCGCTCTTCGGCCTGTTATAGATCTCCTCCGGCGGCCCCTCCTGCACCAGCCTGCCGTCGCGCAATATGCCGATGCGGTCGCTCATCGTCAGCGCTTCTTCCTGGTCGTGCGTGACGAAGATCGTGGTGATGCCGATCTCGCGCTGGATACGTTTGAGCTCGATCTGCATGTCGACACGCAACGCCTTGTCGAGCGCGCCCAATGGCTCGTCGAGCAGCAGCACGCGCGGCTTGGTGACGATGGCGCGGGCGAGAGCCACACGCTGCCGCTGACCGCCGGAGAGCTGGTGCGGCCGGCGGCCACCAAGCTTGCCGAGCTGCACCAGATCGAGCGCGCGCTGCACCTCGGTAGCGATGATCGCCCTGGCCTCGCCGCGCACCGACAGGCCGAAGGCGACATTGTCGGCAACGCTCATATTGGGAAACAGCGCATAGTTCTGAAACACCATGCCGATGCGCCGCTTTTCGACCGGCACCCGCTCAACGCTTTCGCCGCCGATGGTGATGCGGCCGGAATCGGGAAAATCGAACCCCGCGATCTGCCTGAGCAGCGTGGTCTTGCCGCTGCCCGATGGCCCGAGCAGCGCATAAAAGCCGCCATCGGCGAAATCGATAGAGACATCGTCCAGTGCCTTGTGCGCGCCGAAACTGCGCGAGACATCAGATACCTGCACGCCGGCCATTATTTCTCTCCGCCGAATTTGAAGAACCGCGCTGTCAGCAGCATCAGCGCCATCGACACGACAATGATGATGGTCGAGACCGCGTTGATCTCGGGCGTAAAACCCTTGCGGATCGCGGCGTAGATTTCGACCGGCAGCGTCGTCTGGCCCGGCGTCGCCAGGAAATAGGACACGACGAACTGATCGAACGAAACGGCAAACGCAAACAGCCCGCCGGCGATGACGCCGGGCATGATCCAGGGCAGCGTAACGCGCCTCGTCACCTGCCACTGGTTGGCGCCGAGCGAGCGCGCCGCCTCTTCCAGCTCCGGCGCGAAGGTCTGCAGCCGGGCCGAGACGACGACGATGACATAGGGCAGCGCCAGCGCGACATGGCCGAGCAGGATCGCATGCAGGCCGCGGCCGATGCCGACACCGAAGAAGAAAATCAGCATCGCCGTGCCGGTGATCAGCCACGGTATGGCGATCGGCGGAAACAGCATCGCCTGCAGGAACTTCTTGCCGCGAAATTCGTAGCGATAGAGCGCCAATGATGCAGCCGAGCCGAGCACCACGCAGATGATCGTGGTGATGACCGCGATCTCGACGCTGTTCCAGGTGGCCGCGATCAGCTGGTCGTTCTGCCACAGCGAGGCGTACCATTCGGTCGTCCATTCGAACGGCAGTTGGTAGAAGGGCGAAACATTGAACGACATCAGCGCCATGATGATGATCGGCAGATAAAGAAAGGCGAGCAGCAGCCAGATGTAGAGACGGCCGAGCCATTCGAGGATGCGGGTCGTCGCCATCACGCGGCCCTCCGCAGCACCGGCGACGCCACCGCCAGGATGACCAGCACCACCGCCAGCAGGATGAAGGAGAGCGCTGCACCGAGCGGCCAGTTGAACACGGCGACGAACTGGTCCTCGATGACCGTGCCGTAGAAGGTGCCGGTGCGGCCGCCGAGGATGCGCGGTTCCATGAACGAGCCGACGACCGGCACGAAGATCAGCGCCGCACCCGCGACCAACCCCGGCATCGACAGCGGGATGATCACCCGCTTCAGCACCTGCAACCGCGAGGCTCCAAGCGAACGCCCGGCCTCGATCAACGAGTCGTCGATCGCCTGCAGCGTGAGATAACAGGTCAGCACCATGTACGGCACATAGGAATGCACCAGCCCGATGATGACGGCCGGATAGGAATACATCAGGTCGATGTTGATCTTGAACGGCAGCACCGCGTTGAGCGCGGTGTCAAGGATGCCACCTTCGCGCAAAACCATCGCCCAGGAGAAGATGCGCACCAGCCCGTTCGACCAGAACGGCAGGATGACGAGCAGGAAGATCGCCTCGCGGCTGCGCCCCTTCAGCACCTTGGCGAGCACGTAAGCCGCGGGATAGCCGATGACGACGCACCACAGCGTCACTTCGAGGCCAAGCCGCAGCGAGGCCAGCAGCAGCGTCAGATAGAGGCTTTGCGAGAAGAAGGCGGCATAGTTGCCAAGCGTGAACGCCCACGGTTTTCCCGACAGCGGCAGCTCGGTCATGAACGAGAAAAAGACCATGGCCGACAGCGGCAGGAAGATCGCCACCGTCAGCCAGAGATAGGCTGGCGCCAGCAGCNAACGAGAAAAAGACCATGGCCGACAGCGGCAGGAAGATCGCCACCGTCAGCCAGAGATAGGCTGGCGCCAGCAGCGGCAATGCCGATCTCAGCCCGCTTCGCGACGCTGTCGCAGCTGCCATGGTACCCTCCTCCCAGTATTGGAAGAACCAGCCGACGCGAACCGCCGGCTGGCCTGGCTGTGATTACTTCACGTCGACCTTAAGCTGCTGCCAGAGCGCCAGATAGGCTTCGCGCTGGGCGTCGGTGATCGGCGCCTGGAACTGGATGCGCTTGGCCACTTCGGGATCACCCATGACCTTGCGGTTGAAGGCATCCTCGGGCAGCGCTTCCACCGCCTTGGTGTTGGCGGAGACGGGAGCACCGACCTTGGTGACCCATTCGACGTAGAATTTCGGGTCGATCATGTAGTTGATGAAGGCCTCGGCGCCGGCTACGTTCTTGGCGCCGACCGGAATGGAAAACGCGTCGAGCCAGGCAACGGCGCCTTCCTGCGGCACCACCAGCGAGACCGGCAGCTTGAAATGCGTCTTGGCGCGATCGGCCGAGCCGCTCCAGTAGGTGCCGATGTCGATCTGGTTGGAGGCGACCATCTGGTTCCAGTCGTTCTCCGAACTCCAGAAGGTCTTGATCTGCGGCATCAGCGAGGTGAGCTTCGCCTTGACCGCATCCATATCCTTGATGTCGTTGATGTTCTGGCCGGTGGCAATGGCGCCGAACTGCACCGCTTCAACGGCGTCGTCGCGAATGACGACGCGGCCCTTGTGGGCGGCATCCCACATCTCGGCGATGCTTGTCGGCGGCTTGTCGAAGGATTTTTCGTTGATGGCGAGCGCGGTGAGGCCCCACACCCACGGCACGCCATAGACCTTGCCGTCATGGACGAGCATCGGCGATCCCGCCTTGTCCTTGCTGATGTCGGCGTAGTTCGGCAGCTTGGACGTATCGATCGGCTGGATCAGTTTCCCGGCCATCGCCTGGTCGTTGAAGGCGGCGTTGATCATGACCACGTCGTAGAGGCCGGGATTGGTCCGGATCTTGGTCAGCATTTCCTGTTCGGAATTGAAGAAGTCGTTGACGACCTTGTTGCCGGTCGCCTTTTCGAAAGCCTCGACGGCCCACGGCTCGTCGGCGCCGTAGCCTTTCCAGTTGAGCACATGCACTTCGTCGGCCTTGGCGGCGAACGCGAGTGCGGAGGTAAAGACGGCGGTCGCCGTCAGCAGAGCAGTCAAGTCGGGCATGCGCATGGTTGGTTCCTCTCTGGGGGTTTGCCCGGTTCCCGGGCTTGTCAGGCTTTCCAGCTGTTATGCATTGGCCTTTTGTGTCCGGCCTGCGCCCGGCGGGTCGGCGGCATGGCTCAGGAATGTCTGGATTTCGTGATCGCTCGGCGCCGACGAGCCGCCATGGCGGGTGACCGAAATCGCCGCCGCAGCATTGGCATAGCGCGCTGCCTCGAAGGGCGGGATGCCCCGAGCCAGCGCGCTGACGAAAGCGCCGATATGGGTGTCACCGGCGCCATTGGTGTCGACGGCGTTGACCTTGAAGCCGGCAATGGTCTGCGCTGACCCATTGGCCAACCGTACGTGGCACCCCTTTGGCCCGGAACGGATGACCACACCGGCAGCTTGCGGGCAATGGTCGACCAGAAGTCGCGCCGCGAGGTCCTCGACATCGCCCGGGCCAGCAATCTCGACCGCCTCCGTCCTGTTGCAGCTCAGCCATGTGGTGCGGGCAAGCACCCGCGACAGGATCGGGCGCGGAATGTCCGAGATGACCGGGGTCGGATCGAAGACGAAGGGAATATCTGCCGGAAGTGCCTCGATCCAATCGGTGAGCGCATCGCGGCTCTTGGGATAGCTTAGCGTGTAGCCGGAGGTGAACACCCAGTCTCCCGGCGCCACCGCGACCGGCGCCATCAGGTCGCGGCTGAGCACGCTCTCCGCCCCTGGCCACGACACGAAGGTGCGTTCGGCGTCGCTCGAAATCATGGCGACGCAGTTGCCGCTGTCCGTCAATGGCGATGGCGGCGTCAGCGTCGCGATGCCCTCGGCGGCGAAAGCGGCACGCAGGAAATCGCCATTGGGTCCGCTGCCGAGTTGGCCGCCGAACACCACCTGCATGCCGGTGCGGCTGGCCGCGACCATCATGTTGAAGCCGCCGCCGGCGACCTGGGCGAAGCTCGACGCCGTCTTTTCCATGCCGGGCGCCGGCAGGGCGTCGATGCGGTAGACATAGTCGACCACGGCACTGCCGACATGGACGAGACGGCCGCTCATTCCGCCGCATCCTTGCCGGAACCGATTTTCGCCACCCTTGCTGCCACGAGGTCGGCGGCAAGCGCGCGAACCTCTGACATGTCGAGGCCGACAAGCCGGGCGATATGCTGTTGCGGCAATCGGGAAAAACCGCTGCAGGCGCCGGCCATGCCGGCGGCGATGGCGCCGATCGTATCGGTGTCGCCGCCGATATTGGCGCTGATGATAGCTGCTTGCCATGGGTCGCCACGGGCGACTTCCAGCACGGCGAAGGCCGCCGGGACGGATTCCTGGCTGGCGACGCCGGTACCCACCAGATCGGTGATCAGCCGAATGGCATCCCTGATCGCCTTGCCGCGCACGATGTCCTGCGCCCAGACGATACGCGCGGCGATGTCGCCGCCGGTGACCCAATGACCAAGCGTCGCCCCTCGCCTCGCCGCCGCGACGGCGCTGGCGGAAGCATCGCGCCAGCCACCGCCGGCGATGCCGCGGCTGACGGCAGCGGCAACGGCAGCAGCGGAAGCGATTGCGATCGAGGTGTTGTGCGTCGCCCGGCAGGTCTCCGCCACCTTGGCGACGAACGCCTCCAATGGTTCGAGCGGCATCATGATGCCGACAGGCCCGATGCGCATGGCCGCGCCATTGGTGTCGCCGCTGCGTCCCGCTTCCTCGGCCGGTACGCCATTGTTGATGGCGTCGATGGCCCGTTTGGTCGACGGCCCCAAGAGATCATAGCTGCCGCGCGCCTTGACCTCGCGCTCCCAGTCGAGCAGCGCATTGACCCAGCGCGCGTGGTCGAAACGGTCGCCGGATTCGACCAGGATGCGGCCGAGCAGCAGCGCCTGTTCGGTGTCGTCGGTGATGGTGCCGGCAGCCAGTCCCTTCGACACCGGATGATCGGCGAAAGGCTCGATGAAATCCTCGACATGGCCGTGGAGTTCGGCAATGCGAACCGGCGACAAAAGCTGCGTCGGCATGCCGAGCGCATCTCCCAGCGCTCCGCCGACAAGCGCGCCCATGGCGCGATCGATGGCCTTGCTGGTTGCATCCGACATCGCTCAGAACCTCATATGCAGCGCAAAATGTGCCGGGTTGAGCAGGCTGGTGACATACTCGATCGGCCGATCGTCAGCCGCACGCGTCAGCCGGCGGCCGCGCAGGAAGGGCGTGCCTTGTGGGCAACCGAGGATGGCCGCATCCTCGGCATTGAGCATCTCGATCTCGACCCATTCCTCGCCATGGTCGGGAATGAGGCCGGCGGCGCGCAGCGTCTGGTGCAGCGAGCCCTCGCGCAGTCCGCGCAACGGTACGTCCTCAAGCTCGGAGGACAATGGCAGCCGGCTGCGCTCGATGGAGATCGCATGGCCGTCGCTGGCGTTGGTGCGCACCCGGTCAACGGCAATGAAGAACGGGCTTTCGATACCAAGCAGCGCAGCCAGATCGGGGTCTTCGATGACCTCCAGCCGCAGCGTCCGCGTCTCGGCATTGGCGCCGGCATCGGCCAGCGCGCGCGACCAACCGATGGAGTCATCGACCGGCTTGCCGTCGAAGGTGACGAACGAGCCAATACCAACCCTGGTCGTGATCAGCCCGCGGCTGGACAGTTCTTCGAGGCCCTTGCGGACCGTATTGCGACTGACGGAGAAGCGCTGGACAAGTTCATTCTCGCTTTGCAGGCGGTCGCCGAAGCCGAGAACACCGGAGCGGATTTCATGTTCGAGAACGGTGGCGATCTGCTCGGGTTTGCCCGTACCGGGAGACAGTTGAACCGCGCGCCGCTTCATATAGGTACCTGTTCAGTGAACCTGTATAGTCCTGTTCAATATCTGGATAGAAATGCCGTGTCAACAGATGCCGGAAACAGGCCCAATGAACCCCGAATTTCGGATTGTCCGCAGAGCGCGCCGAACTGGCCGGTTGCCATGGCCCGGAAAAGCTGGTGTGAAAGACCGAGATCAACCAAGAGGATAGAGCCGATCCTTGATTCAATTTCACCGGGCAGGCTACGGGATCGACACCTCACGCGGCTCAACGAGAATGTCCGCCTCGATAGCGGCGTTGATGAACGCCGCCCTTGCCGCCGAGACTTCTTTCTTTCCCTCTAGCACGGCCAGACAGACCTTACGGGCAACCATATGCTTTTGCCCGGGTGCAACCGGCCAGCGGTTCAGCAGGATGTCGGCAGCCTGAGCGACCCGCTCCACGTTGAAGATCGAGTTTCGCGATGGGCCGAGCGCAATCCTGACCGGCTCATCGAAACGCTGATCTTGCACGATGCCACTCCCCAAAGTCGGCATTCATCGATTCGCGGCCTTCAACCCCGCGCAATGTGATAGGTTCCGCGACAAAGGTGCAAGATGTCCGATTCCAGTGGCCAGAAAAATCCCAGGCTGATCGTCGTGGTCGCGTTCGATCGCGGTGAGGATGGCGAGTTGTTCCCAGCCTTTGGACCCGCCGACCAGCAGAGCGAAGACCGCGCCATACGCACCGCCAGGGCTCTAGCGGCAAAGCATGCCGGCGTCATCGCCTGGAGCCGCGAGGCCGATCCGACGCTGGGCGAATACGGCCCGCCGAACACGCTCTTCGTCAGCGGCGACGTACCTGACATGGAATAGTCGACTGGCGTCAGCTTCTGGATGCCTTGCCCATAGGGTTTGATGCGAGCCGGTTTCCCCTCGCCAGCAAGCAAAAGCCCGCTACGGTGAACCGGAGCGGGCCTTGGAGGAGGACAAGGGGTGGGACCCTCTCCTCTTGTTTCCACGGGGGGGTGTGGACCGCAATGACCATACGAAAGTTTTGCAGAGTGCAGGATCACAAGCCGGCTTGCCTGCATCACAATCCGGTGCACGCCGATATTGGGGGCGCTCACGAGATTGCGATCAGTTGCGATAACCCGCCTAGATACGCCCGAGCACGACAAGCACGATGGCGATGAGCAGCACGAGCCCAAGGCCGCCGCCGCCATAGTAGCCGGTGCCGTAGAACGGACCGCCACCGAGGCCGCTGAGGCCGCCAAGCAGCGCAATGATGATCGGTATGGTTCCAAGACTCATAGCGATGTTCAAAGACGAGCGCTCCAAAGGCTCTACCGTTCCGCGCGATTGTGGCGGGCATCGCGTGCGGAAGAGGTCTGCCGGCAACAGAAGCGGCCATCCAGATGATGGCAACCAGAATTTGATTCCGGCACGCCTGTGGACGCAGAAAGCCCGCCAGCGTGGCGGGCTTTCCTACCGGCCGGAGGCCAGGAGAGTGCGGTCGAGCCTCACGGCTGATTCGGCACTTCCAATCCCCGGCCCCTCCAGTATCAGCGACGAGCGATCAGGAGGCAGAGTTGCCGTAGATCGCGGTCGTAGGCGCCTTCGCTGCTGAGCACGTCGACGCAGCGCTTCTTCATTCGCGCCACGTTGCTATCCGACATCTGGGCCACGACACCCGGCAGGCTCGGCCTGCTGGGGTTTGACGGATTGGACGGATTGCTCGGGTTCGACGGATTGCCTGGATTGATGCCGCCACCAATACCCACGCCGACGCCGCTCGTCCCGCCTACATTGGCGCCAAGGCCGGCCGTAATGCCGCCAGACCCTCCGATGTTGGCGCCCGCGCCGGCATTGATGCCGTTGCTGCCGCCGACCGAAGCGCCGAGACCAGCATTGACACCGCTCGAGCCGCCAACATTGGCACCGGCACCGGCATTTACACCACCGCTGCCGCCGACCGAGGCGCCCACTCCGGCACTGATGCCGCCACTGCCGCCAACGGAAGCCCCGACACCGGCATTGACGCCGCCGCTACCACCCACCGAGGCACCAACGCCAAGGCCGATTCCCGCAGCATTGGCGGGCAGGGAAAGAGCTAAAATTACCGCACTACCCGCCAACATATTGGCGACTGTCTTGATGGTGTGAGCCATAACACTCTCCTGTTGTCGTTGCGCTAAAGCAATTGGCGAGAGGCCGATTGCAAGATCAACTACGCGAGGTGGTGAATTTCAGTTTCAGAGAGAGAATACTGAACCTGAGGCGTGGTGTACATCAACAAAATTTCTGAAACAAAATGATATTAAAGTTTGAATAATTGTTCTTTACACGAACAATTCGTAAGGCATTGGCGATCGGACGTTACTCTGCTCCATGCCGCACACCGCGCTGGACATGGATAGGCCTCTCGCAAGATCAGCAAGACCGCCGCGATGATTGCAAGTGGCCAGAGTCTATCGGCGGCCGGATGCGGGAGTGAGAGAGTGCAAGCGTGATTGCAGGCCGAACGATTCTGCGCCGGCCCGCTTGTCAGACGATCCCGTAGAACAGCCTGTAGTGGGCGCGCTTCATATAGTCCCGGTATTCCGGCGTGGCGGCTAACAGCGCCTCTTCGCGCAGGATGCGATGAACCTGGAAGAAGGTGATCGCGGCGTAGACAGCAAGATTGTAGAAGGAAAAGGCCGACAGCAGGAACAGGACATGACCGGCAAGGTATCCGGCATAGATCGGGTGCCGCACCAGGCGGTAGGCACCGTCGGTCATCACGCCGCGATTGCCCGGCAGAATGGCGAAAGAACGCCCTAGCGATATCTTCCCCCAGATCACGAACCCCAACGCCAGGACTTGCAGCGGCGCAGCGGCATAGACCGGGATGATGGCCACGCCCGGTTCCAGGTCGATGAAGCCGACACCGAAGCTGGCGACCACCGAAACAACCACCGTCAGCGGGTTCCAGTCGCGTACCTGCGGTCGCCGCGACAGAAGCAGCCAGGTAAAGGTCAGGATCTCGGAGATTGCCACCAGCGCCACATTGATGCGGGTCGGGTCGAGCATCAGGTGATATACGCCGCGGTAGACGAACATGCCCGCGAAGGCCAGCGCGCAGATCCGAAAGAAACCTTCGCGCAAATCCGCCAGGATTTCGCGCTTTCGGGCTGCGGACAGAATCCTGCCGTCACTGACGTGCGAAAGCGCCTCGCTTTTTGATATGAGCAATGCAAACACCCCGATGATCCTCGAGGCGACCTTTGCACGCAACCATTGCCGGGCAGTTAATCAACAAGATCAGATCGGTGTTAAACTGGCTGTCGGGGAGCCAGGGTGCCACATCCAGACGACCCTGCTCCACGCGGTCGTCCAGAAAGACGGGCGACCCATTTCATTTGATCTTGGCAGACTAGCTCAGATAGTCGTTGCGGAAATAGCTCCCGAAATCCGGGCGTTGAGCAACCAGCTTGCCATCGGCATCGCGCAAGATTCCGGACGCGAAGAGATAGTCGCCGATCGCTTCCATCTTGGCCGAATCCATCGTCCCGATGGCGCCGCTTTGGCTGCGCAGATAATGGCCGTCGATCAGCGCCTTCAGCGAGGCGTGGATCAGCGCCGGATTGGTCAACGCATCGTTGTTGGCCGCGATCAGCAGGGCTGCCGCATCTTCGGGGTGATCGACCGCGAACTGGTAGCCGCGCCGTGTCGCCTGGACAAAGGCTGCCGCAGGCTTGGGGTTTGCCTGGAGATAGGCTTCGCTCGAAGAGATCAGTGTCGTATGCTCGTCAGGCACGCCGTAATCGGCATAGATGAAGCTGCGTTGTTTGACGCCCTTGAGCTCGGCTTCGACACCTTCCCAGGTCGAGACTTCGAGCGTGAAATCGACCAAACCATTGGCCAGCGCCTCATAGGCTGAGGTGCCGAGCGTCACCGTCTCGAAATTGCCCTTGCCGCCATCATGGCGGATGATGGTCGATATCAGGGCGTTTTCCCAGGCGCTGCCGAAGCCGCCATAGGTCAGGCCGTCGAGGTTTCTCGGGCTTACTATCTCGCTGCGGGCCGCATTGAAGACCACGCGGCCGGTTTCCGATTGCACCACCGCATAGACGCCCTTCAGGTCCGCTCCGGCGGTTCTCTGGGTGAACAGGCTGATGGTGCCGTTGATGCCGAAATCGGCGACGCGATTTGCAACCAGCGTGCCCGCACCGGTATCGCTGTAAGGCAGGATGTCGACCTCGAGCCCGGCCTCGCGATAGAAGCCCTTGTCGCGGGCGACGAACAGTCCGATGTGGTTGGTGTTGACCGTCCAGTCGAGGGCAACGGTGACCTTTTGTGCCGATTGTGCTTGGGCTCGCCCCGATCCGGCAATGAGCGGAAGGCCTGTGGCAAGGGTCAGCAACAAGGCCTGCCGGCGCGTCAAGTCAATCATGATCGTGTCCTTTGGATGGGGTGGCGTTGAGGATGATGTCGAGAATCTCGGCCTCGAGCGCACTTGCCTGGCGCGCGGCATCGCCGCCAAGGCTGCGCGGGCGCGGCAGCGGCACCTTGATTTCACGCACGATGCGGGCCGGGCGCGCCGACAGCACATAGATGCGGTCGGACAGGAACACGGCTTCGCGCACGTCATGGGTGATCAGGAGCGCCGTCCAGCGATGATGCCGCCACATCTGTTCCAGCCAGCGCTGCATGGCCGTGCGGGTCAGCGCGTCGAGCGCGCCGAACGGCTCGTCGAGCAAAAGCATGTCGCGTTGCTGCACCACCGTGCGCAGCAAGGCCGCGCGCTGGCGCATACCGCCGGACAGTTGCGCTGGAAAATGCCGCTCGAAGCCGGCAAGCCCGAATTCGGCAAACAACGGCGCAACGCGCACCCGCGCCGCCTGTCTCCTCATGCCTTGGACTTCGAGCCCGAGCGTCGCGTTGTCGAGGATGCGCCGCCACGGCATCAGCGCGTCACGCTGCGGCATGAAGGCGAAATGCCTGCCGTGGTCGTCGAGCGGCGCGCCGTCGAACAACATCTCGCCCTCGCCATGCTCGGCGCCGGTCAGAAGCTGGAAGAGCGTCGATTTGCCGGCGCCCGAGGGTCCAAGGATCGAGACGAATTCACCAGCGCCGACGCTAAGCGAAATATCGGCCAGCACGTCGAGCCCACCGAACGCCTTGCGCACATACCGCAGTTCCAGCCGGCTCATCGCCAGGCTCCCTTCCCGGCGGTTTCCTTGCCGGCCCGCTCCCAGGGCATCGCAAGGCGCTGCAGCAGTACAGTCAACCCGAACAGGACAAGGGTCAGGGCAGCGCTCACTCCGACGGCGGCAAGAACCAGGTCAGGACGGAAATTGTTCTTGACGTTGAGCATGTAGATGCCCAGCCCCTTCGCGGCCCCCGCATATTCGGCGAAGATCGCGCCGACCACGGCGTAGGTGATGGAGATCCTCAAGCCAGCGAAGAAATAGGGCAGCGCCGAAGGCAGCCGTGCCAGCACGAAGATGCGCCAGCGCCCTGCCCCCATGGCGCGCAGCATTTGCCCGATCTCGGCCTCGGTCGACTCATAACCCTCGACCAATGCAACCAGCATCGGAAAGAAGGTAACCAGCGCCACCAGCATGATCTTGGGCGCCAGCCCGAAGCCGAACCACAGCACCACCAGCGGCGCGATGGCCACCAGCGGCAAGGTCTGGCTGACGATTAAGACGGGAAACAGCGCACGCCGCAGCGGCTGGAAGAAGTCGACCAGCATCGACAGCACGAAGGCGGCGCTGAGCGAACAGGCAAAGCCGAGCAGCGTGGCGCCGATGGTCGGAATGGCGTTGTCGGCCAGCGCCTGGCGATTGAGCAGCGCTTGCTCGAAAACGCGCGACGGCGCCGGCAGTATCGTCGGCCTGATGCCGGAATAGGTGGCATAAAGCTCCCACGCCACTAGGAGCAAACCGACCGAGATCATGGCCGGCATTGCCTTGACAAGAAGGCCCGCGATCGGGCGCGAAGCGAATGATGATGAGACCACGGGAGATAACCTTTGACGGCCGCGCGGAGGCGGCGGCAGCTTCAGACAGCCGACGGGCTGTTGGCCGAGACCGTGACGTCGAGGGTTACGTGGCCGGCGCCTGGTCCGAAGCGGCAGAAGGCCTCGTCCAGCGCCGAAAAGATCGCACCGGCATCACCGCGCAGTTTCGTGCAGAAATGCTTGGAACGCTCATAGACGCCGGACTGCTTGAGAAAATCGATGCAGCCGTAGATCTCGTCCATGTGGTCGTCGGTGCCCATCACATAGAGCGAGAACTGCGCCGCCGCCGGCTGGCCGGTGGCAGCAGCATTGCGCACCGCCGCGATGGCCGCATCCTTGCGCGGGCCGAGTGGCCCGACAGGCCCGCCAAGTGCATCGGAGCGGCAGATCGGATCATCCGGCTCGCCAGGGCACCCGCGCGAGATGGTGGCCGACAACACGCAATGTTTGCCGCTACGTGCCGCCGCCACGAAGAGGTCGCGCATGGCGGGAAACAGCACTTCGGGCGACCCGACCAGCAAGGTCGAGATGTCGTCGGTCTCGATCCTGAGCTTGTCGCGCCAGGGATCGAGCGCACCGAGCGCGCCAAGAATGACACCGACGAATTCGTCGGTCATGGGGTATAGGGAAATCTGTGCGCCTGAAAACATCGCCCGCCTCGCTCCGCTGGTATTACCCAGATCAGCTTCTAGGGTCTGTGGGCTTGCCGCCCCCGTCTCAGCCCCGACCGTACGGAGCACCCCTGTGGATGTGCGCCTTAAAGCATCATTCGAGTTCAAGGGAAAGCCGTTTTTTCAGAGCACTGCGCCAAAAGCATTGCGCCAGTCACGGTGCGCCTGAGCGGAATTTTGTCGGGAACCTTCGCCGCCGCGACCGGTTGTCCCCACAGTCGCAACGCGATCACTTTCGTAGAAAATAAGCGACGACTTCACAGAAATGGAGACAAACCATGTTCATGAAAATCCTCGCAGCTTCGGTTCTCACCATTGGTCTGGCCACGTCAGCCATGGCGCAAAGCGCCGGCAGCAACAACGCAAATGGAAGCGGCAGCGGCAAGTCGGTGACGGTTGAGCCGAACACGCCGGCTTCCCCGAATACGATCGAGCCGGACACTGTCGACCCGGGCACGACCAACAGCACGACTGGCACGGTAGGGGACATGAATTCGAACGCGGATCAGAATTGCCCGACCAACCCGCAAGGCGCGCAGCCGGACGCCGATGGTAACGCGACGGCGCCAACGGTAAACGATAATCATTGTGGCAAGTAACCACGTCGCAAACGGATGAAGCCGCTGGGCATCGCCCAGCGACTTCATCCGTTTTTCTGGTCCGCAGCACTCGCTTTGCCGAACAGCCGGATTTCTGGAGCGGGTCTCCCGGCGGGCGGGCGCGAAAATAGGTGTTTCGAATTGAGCAGCCGTTTGAGCACTCTACCGTAGGTAAAATACAGGACCCGACCGTTGGCGAGATCAAATTCCACTGTTCCCCACCGCCTGACCGGAGCCTTTCCTGTGCAGGGCCCCAGCCTTCTGATCTGGAATCCCAGCCTGACTTTGCGCGTTCCGATTTCAAGATAGATGCCTGGCAGAAGGCCAAGCACATGCCATAGCCGTACAACATGCTCGACCGACATGGCCGGCGAGATTATCAGGTGGCTGGGCTGAAGCCGCGCCCAGACGAAATCGCCTTTCGGCTGCGGCATTCCTGACAACAGCCCCCGGCAGTAGGTCGGCACCGCCTCGCTCACCAGAATCCGCATAGCGGTTGCCGTGCTGTCGACCAGGGCTTCTCTCGATGTCCAGTCAGCTTCGGAAAACGGCACCTGCCCGAGAATGTCACCCTCGTCAAAACCGGCGGACATCTTGTGGAGCGTGACGCCGCCATGAGCCGCATGCCGGCCGTCCACGGCCAAGCGCTGGATCGGGTGGGGCCCTCGATAGTCGGGGAGCAGCGCCGGGTGGAGGTTGACCCCGCCTTTGGAAAAATGGCCAAGAACCTCTTGAGGGATCAAGACAGGCAAAGTGTAGCAGACCAGCACATCGGCGCGGACGTCAGACAATTGCCGACCAAGCGCATTCCAATCGTAAGGACGGCCAAATTCGATCAACTTGACAGGCGTGTTACCGATAAACCGCCTGAGCAGCAGCTTGCGTTGAAGCCTTCGCCGGAAATTGCCAATGCTGAAACCGGTGGGACGACGCCGGAACCCGGGTACGATGATCGCGCCAATTGCATTTCCAGCCTCTAGCCAGCCGGCGAGCAGAGGCCCCGTATAGTTAGAGATATCGAGGACAAAAACGGCTGTGATCGGCTCCGAGTGATCGGTCGATTCGATCGGCCTCATCTTCGGCGGCTCAAACGGGCCGACAGGTCAGGGCGAGCTTGTCAGGTCGGCTGAGTGGAAGGCGATGCCAAGGCAGTGACAACCGAAAGACGCTCGCGTTTTACAAACACTGGCTTTTCGTAAACTTTTTTCACGGCCCGTCTCCCGAAATCAACTCTTCCTGCGCAGTTGGACCGCGATACGGCAGGCTGTCAACCGCCTGACCGTGTTTGCCTACCGCATCCGCATTCGCCGTTGACGAAGGTGTTCGAAGGGCGCTTTCGCACATTGGTGAAAGCTCGATGGCTTCACCGACGCGACAAGCCGCGCTGACCGAAAGGGGTTTGGATGCGATGATCTGCTCGACGACACCGTCGAGCAGCAATGCAGGGCAAATCGCAGTTGCAAATCTACGAAACCGCCGTCTCGCGAACCGGCAGCTTCCAGCCTGGCCTGACGAAGTGGCAGGTGTATCCGTCGGGATATTTCTCCAGATAGTCCTGATGCTCGGGCTCGGCTTCCCAGAATGGACCAACGGGTGCGACTTCGGTGACGACCTTGCCCGGCCACAGGCCCGAGGCATCGACATCGGCGATGGTGTCCTCGGCAACGCGCTTCTGTTCGTCGCTGGTGTAATAGATCGCCGAGCGATAACTCGTCCCGACATCGTTGCCCTGGCGGTTGCGGGTCGTCGGATCGTGGATCTGGAAAAAGCGTTCCAGCAGCGTGCGAAAGCTTATGATGGCCGGATCGAAATTGATCTCGATGGCTTCTGCGTGGGTGCCGTGGTTGCGGTAGGTGGCGTTGAGCACGTCGCCGCCGCTGTAGCCGACACGGGTGGAGATGACGCCGGGATAGCGCCGTATCAAATCCTGCATGCCCCAGAAACAGCCGCCGGCAAGGACTGCACGTTCGGTCGAAGTCGCCATGTCACGTCTCCTCAAAAGCAATTCCAGGAAAAGTGTGTAGCGGTTTTCCGTCTGGAATTGCGTAAAAGCAAGTGGTCTCGCCATAAATGGGCATTGTCACCTGCTTCGTCCAGCGGACGCGGTGGATCTACTTCAGTTGCTCGTTTGGGCGAGCCTGTCGATCAAACCCGGTAGCTTCATGCCAGGCGGAATGGCGGCAAAGCTGATCGCCACCGGTGGTGCCCTGAGCGACCAGTCGAAAAGAACGGTCTTGACGGGGATGTTGCCCAGCCACGCCAGCAGCCGAGGTGGCACGCCGCTCCCGGGCCAGACCAGGAGCATGCCGTGATCGCGCAGCCGCTGGCTGGTGATCCAGGGGGCGAGCCGCATGTCGAGGTCGGTGAAGATCGACGGCTTGTCATAGGCGTTGAGGCCCGCCAGCAACGCGATGCGGGTATCGCCGCCGACGATGTCGAGCCGACCGGGCACCGCCGCGTGCCAGACCGCCTCGGCTTCGTCCGAAATCTGCCGCGCTGGCCAGCAGACGGCATCCATGCGCCCGCGCAAATTGCAACTCGTCCAGCGGATGCCCGCATAGGCACCGGACATGCCGAGGATGCAGGCGAACGCGCAGATCGCCAGCCGCCGCAGTTCGACGGCGCCGAGCCGATGACCCAGCAAGGCGAGCGCCACAACGCCGACCAGATTGTACATCGGCGCGCCCCACGCCTCGCCGGCGCCGGTGAACAGCGAAGCCACCATGACAAGCACCGCCGGACCAAGCCCCATCCACACGAGATAGACCAGCGCGCCGCGCTCGATGGGCTGTTCCGGCGCGGGCGAACGCCGCAACAGCCCCGATATCGCCAGCACCAGCAATAAGCCGCAGAGCCCCGCCATTTGGACACCGATATAGTAAAGGCGGGCGCGGTGGACCAACACCCATTCATCGCGGCCGGCGACATAGGTCAGCGGCAGGAAATCGATGCGGTAGAGCTGGACGGCCAGCGGCGCGGCGACGGCGAGGAAAACCGCGAGCCCAAGCCAGGGCCAGGGCGTGGCGAGCCGGTTGCGTGCCCGTGTGTCCGACAACAGCCAGATCGCCCCGAAGAGCAACAGCAACCCGGTGGAAAACTTGGCATAGAGCCCGACGCCCGACACCAGTCCGAGCGGCAGCCACCAGCCCGGCCCACCGCCACGGCCCGCACGCCACAGCAGCCAGCAGATTGCGGCCCAGAAGGGCATCTGCGCGTAATCATGATTGAACTGCGGTGTCGGCCAGCCGAAGAAATACAATGACGGCATCAAAAGCACGGCGGCCAGCGCGCGGGTTCTCCCGAGCATGTCGCGGGCCAGCAGGTAGACGAAGACGAAGGTCGCCGAGACGACAAGCTGGGCGAGCAGATATTGCGGCCAGCGGAACGATCCGGTCAGAAGATGGCTGATCTCGAGCAGCCAGCCGGGGAGCTGCGGATGCTTGTAGGTCAAAAGCACCCATTCGCGGCCCCACATGAAGCTCTCGACGACATCGCCGGGCGGGGCGGCATCGACAAGCGCCGGAACCACGGTCCAGCACAGGATCTGCGTCAGGCATAAAAGCGCCAGGCCGGCTTCTGGATAGCGCATCAGACCCGGCCAGATCGACGACTGCCGCCAGTCGCCTGGAACAGAACTGCCGACCGGCAGCCAACCGTTCATGGGTTCGTCGATTCGCGTCATGCGGTGGATAAATCACACCGGACGGTTTTACGAACAGCCCAGAACTTGAAGCTTACGAAAATGTATACTTGGCCGACCATTGCAAAACCAAGATTGAGGCAGAGTTTCGCGCCACCATGCCGCCTCTCCCGTCATCACATGCCAGCAAGACAACAATGGAACACGCCATCCCGCAGCACCCTGAACATGCCGGGCATGGCGCCTTGGGCGTGATCGCGGCAGGTGTCGCCTACGCCTGACCGGCTCCCGTCCCCAAAAAAGCATCCAGGATTTGAAAAATGCGCCACCACCATGCCGTCATTCATTACCGTGCGCTCGATTTCTGGATGGCCCGTGCGGCCGTTCTCGTCATCATCTGCCTGCAGCTTCTGGTCATCAACAATCTCTCATTCGGGCCGCGCTGGGTGGCGCCCGCGCTGGAGGCGGCCCTGCTGCTGCCCTTGTCGGTGGCCACCGCCTGGACACAGGCCGCCACCCGAAAGGCGGTCGAGGACCACGAGTGGCATGCGATCGGCCAGTTTCGGGTCATGATCCGCAGAACAGCCCTGACCATGACCGCCATCATCAGCATCATGAATTGCGGTTCGCTGGTCCTGCTGGTGCGTGCCTTGCTGGAGGGCCATGCCGGCAACAGCGGTACGACGCTGCTGATCGACGCACTCAACATCTGGGTTACCAACGTCATCGTGTTTGCCTTGTGGTTCTGGAGCACCGACCGCGGCGGTCCGCCGACCTGCGGCCTCGTCAAGCTCGCACAGGCCGATTTCCTGTTCGCGCAGATGACGTTGAACGACCGTGAGCTTCGAGATTGGCTGCCCGGCTTCGTCGATTATTTCTTCCTCGCCTTCACCAATGCGACCGCATTTTCGCCCACCGATACCTTGCCACTCTCCCAGCGCGCCAAGCTGCTGATGATGGCCGAGGCCATGATCTCGCTGCTGACCATCGCGCTGGTCGCGGCACGCGCGGTCAACATCCTCGCTTGATCGGCCCGACACGCGAAAATAGCCCGCCCGGCGAACCGGAACGGGCTATTTTGGGTTGTCTTCGATGATTGGAATGCAGCGCCGAACTAGTGGCGCTTGCCCAGCCTGTAGCTGTTGCCGCCCAGCAGGTTGACGCCGAGCCCGCNATGCCTGAGACGACATTGCCGCTCAGGATGTTGTTGCCGCTGAGCACGTCGTTCAGCGCGGTGATCTTGCCAGGTCGATGGATGGCGAAACATTGATCAGGCTGCCCGAATTGCCTCCCCAGCCGCCCGAACCTCCGCACCCACAACCTGCCTCGGCGGCTCCAACGGACGATGCAACTGCAACAGCGGCTAAAATAACAGTGAACTTGTTCATGAAAGCTACTCCCGTTTGATGATGGAGATGGCTTCCGTCTTCTGTGGTCTACCTCTTGTTTAACAATATATGAACACTTCATCCGCTCAAGTCTTTATCTGGTTTCGGTGCATCAATCAAAAATTAACAATAATCATTATGCATAACCGACATGATTAACTTGCTTGTGACAACGGGCGATGACGAGACCGGTCAGATCGAATGCCGCTCAGCAATAGCCGATCGAAATACAAAAAAGCCGCCCCGGCGTGAGCCGAAGCGGGCAGCGGTCGTTTCTGGAAATGAGAGCAGCGCCGCGCCAGGTTGCCTGCCTCGGTAATTCCGAGGCAGTAGCCAACAGACGACGCGGTGCCAATAGCTACTCCTCCACCCCCGGCTTGAATCTCCGCACCACAAACTCGAACAGCACGTCCGAAATCCACATGGCGCAGACGCCGATCAGGAAGGCAGCCGCCAGCGTGGTGGTGTCGTCGGCGGGATCGGGCATCGGCAGGCCGGCGATCCTGGCGTAGGAAACCGCCGGCAGCGTCAGGTAGGCCGCCGCAAGTGCGCCGCAGATCGGCGAGGCCACCATTTCGCGCAGCTTGTAGCGATGCCGCGACAGCGCGCGCAGAACGCCGCCGGCGAGACCGGCCGCCACGACCGGTCCCTTGATGCCGAGCAGGTCGAAAAGATCGTTCATCATGGCCTCCAGCCGCAAAGTTTCTGGCCCTTTTCGTTGTGAGCCAGGATCGCCGCCACCGACGCATCGGAAAGGGTCGCCGCCTCTGCCCTTGTCGGGCGGAGGGGATGCCCGGCCGCGCAGAACGACCCGCCTGATTTGGTGCAGCCGGCCAGCAGGAGCGAGAGCGCTATGATTTTGACCATCTGGCCAGTCTCCCCCTGTTGTCGTCCGGCGCCCGGCCGGCGACGGCATCGTCGATCTTCTGGGCTTCGGTGCGCGCCGCTGCGTCGGCCGCATCCTGCCTGGCCTTCTGGCTGGCCTTGCCCTTGGCATAGGCCGTCCAGACACCGGCAAGCGCGGCGCCCATTGCCAGAAGATACGGCCAGGCCTGGCCAAGCAGCGCGAGGGCGAGTGTTCCCATCTCATGTCTCCTTGGCCGGCGGCGCGACCATGCCGCGCGGCCCGTCACGCACCGCGTTGATGATGATCTTGGCAAGGGCAATGGCGCCGCTGATCTGAAGCGCGGTGCGGTCGCCCACCCCGAGCAGCGTCCAGTCGAAGCCGGCGAGCGCGCCGCCGCAGATGATGGCGATCAGCGTGTTGAGGAGATTGTGCAGCGCATTGGTGTTGAACCATGTCATTGAAACAGGCTCCCGAAAAAATCGGCGACCCGATGCCGGAAGGCCGCGAGCGCTCCGGCCATGAGAACGAGGATGCCGGCCGCGGCAGCCGTCTTGCCGCCGGATGCCGGCTGCACGGGCTGGGTCGCCGGCATCACATCAGCCGATGTCTCAAACCTGGGCGACGCCGGCGCGGCCACCGGTGCCGCGGGGCCCTGCGCCGACATCAGCAGGGCCTGAACCCGCACCGACCTGACACGATCGGACCAGCCGCGCCCGAATGTTGCCCATGTCGGCAACCGCTTGAGGAACGCCAGCCGCGCATCGCAAAGCGCATCGATGGTGACGCCGGCCGGCTTTGCCTTGGCCGCCGCGACGGTGACCGGTCCGATCCGCCCGTCCTGCGCAACGCCGACGGCCGCCTGCAAATATTTGGCCGCCCGGCCAGGCCCGCTGTTGACGGCGAAATCGAACACCGCATGGTCGACGCCATCGGGCAATTCGGCGCCGAGCACAGCGTCCCAGTAGAAGCGGCGATAAACGGTGGCGACCTGCGCGTCGCTGATCGCACGCAGATCCGCCTTCCTCGCGTCGGCCTTCACATAGCGGCGGAAGCTGGCAAGCGTCACGCCCTTCATGGTGGCGCCGCCGGGGTCAGCCGGATTGTCCGACCACCCGCCTTCCGATTTGAGAACAAGCGCAAGCGCCCGCGCGAAGTTGCGGTCCATGGTGGTTCCTTTCCGCCCTTCCGGGCAGTTGTTCAGTTTTTGATTTTTGGTATGTTCGCCGGGTGGAGGTTAGGTTTGGCGCGGGCGATTATGATTCTGGATATCATTCGCCAAGTTGGCAGATACAGACTTTAAAATTCTGAGTGTCGGCAAGAGACTCGTGCGCTCGGTAAGTGATTGACACCTAGGACGTATAAAAGCACATATGCCTGACATAAAACATTTAGTTTTAGGAATACTCATCGGCGCCTTTTCTATCGCGTGGGTAGTTATTGCCACGATAGGGGTGCGGCGAGAGACGCGCGCGTACAACAAAAGCCTGAGAGACATCGATGAGAAGCTCCGTCAGGATAAAGATCAATAGGACTTCAGTCGAAGCGCCGAACCACGTTCATGCCGTACGAAGACGATCCCGCGACAACTCGCTGGATACAAGTAACTGAGGTCGGAGTTCGAAAATTCAGCGAGTTCAGCTAGTGCTTTTTGAAGACGAACAGCTTTGTGTGAAAGGATACTGGGCTGATCACTAGGTCGATCGCACGTCGTAAGGTCACCATCGGTCGCGACCGGCTCTCATACAATGGTTCAAGCAGGCGCTTTAACAAGTTGCTTTCCCGCATCAACCCCAGATATCCGCCCCTGGACCGACTTTCCAAAAGCCGGAACCCCATCCCGCTGATCGTTCTAATTGTGTCGTTCGGGGTGAAGGCAAATTGGTAAAATCGGGCCATGTCCGCGGCACTCACATCTTCGTATCGACCGAGCCGCATCTTTAGACGCCTCAATGGCGACACGCTGGGGACAGTTAGGAAAAGGAGTCCGCCGGGTTTCAGCACTCGGCGTGCCTCCTCGATGATCGATGCGTAACCATCCTTGAAGTGTTCGATCACCCCCAAGGACCACACCCCTTCGAAAAAGGCATCCTCGAATGGCATTTCTCGCACGTCACCGAGAACGATATTAAGTTCGGGGGCGTGCTTTTTGATCCTAGCGATGGTTACGGGGGCAAAGTCTAATCCGTATGCCTCGAACCCTGCGTGATGGAGCCCAAAGACTGTGTTGGCCACACCGCAGCCTGCATCAATCACTCGATCAGACGGGCTTAAATACTTTCGGGTAACATGCTGGACAAAGACGCTCTTTTTCCGAATGTCCGCTGCTGTTAGGGATTGCGCCCAACGATCGTCCCAGAATCCTTCGTCGGCTGGTCGGTCGATGAATACAAGACGATCATGCTGCCGATCGAGATATACCTGCTCCACCATTCATTTGCCTCCCCAAGGCGCTGCTCAACATCAGTTCATTTGCCGTAGTCTCGCCCCACAATCGGAACAGCCGGAACGCTGGTATGGAAGCGCCCGAAGAGCAGTACCCACACCAAGACCTGAATCGTCACGAAACCGACGAATGGCTGCCGTGCCTGCGCAAGAACGTTCTCCAAGGCATTCCGGTGCGCATAGACCCCAATCACGCTGCCGAGGATGATCCAGAAGAAGAACCACATACCCTTACTTTTGAGCGAAGCATGGTGCAACGCCACCAACGCTCCGCCATAGATCAACCCAAATACGATCACAACGGGAATACCACCAATCGCCCACGCCTGCCCCCAGAATGTACCAGCCAAGCCGTACAACGCCTGCGAAAATATCTGGGTCTGGAGCACCGTGTTGAACCCAGTGCTGTCGAAGCCGAAGGCCGACGGCTGAATTAGCAGTTGCGCCAAGGTATCGCGAACCGTGTTCCACCATGGATAGGTCGTGCTACTCCTAATCAGCCCTTCGATGTTTTCATGAGTGCCGAAGGCTTCCCAGGAGGCCACCATAGCCATCGGATCAGAACCGCCTGTCAGCATCCTGCCAAACGGCAGGTCGCGTTTGTAGGCCAGATAGAAGGGCTTCATAAAGAAGATGATCGCAAGCGTCGCCAGCCCGATCGCCCATGCCTTCCAATGCAGGGCCGCCTTCGTTATCGGCCACTCCCACAATAACACGATGGCAAACGCCATTGCCAAGATCACCGGGACAGTCCGATCGCCCGCGATCGCATTAAGTGCGACCATTAACGCAAAGATGGCTTGATTAATACGAGCGCCGCGACCCCACAACCTATCGAAATAGATCGATGCCAGAAGGCCGATGCCGCTGACCCAACGCCACACGATGGAAATGAGCCCACCAACAGCGTCATAGATGTCGGCACGCTCCATCGCGTACCACTCAAGTCCAGCCCTGTTTGCCATCCATGCATAGCAGGCTAAAGAAATGATCAGCGTGCACCGAATGAACCAGGTGACCCGCATCGGGTGCAGCTGGTAACAAGGGGGACGCCCCCCGTCCACAGACGAAGGCATCAGCAGCAGCGCCAGCCCGAACCCTAGCCAAGCAGCGACCATCACCAGAATTGCTTCCGACGATGCCGGCTCGAGATATGGCACCAATCCTTTCGCGCTCACAGGCCGCGTGAAGCCAATCAGCGCGGGCACCGAATAAGCAAGAAGGCCGACATAGCCAATCGCTACAACAGAAACCCGATTGTGGCGGGCTACAAGTATAACGGTGGTCACGGCCACCATTGACCACAGAGCGAGGACCATATCTTTCGTTCGTCCATTTGGATCAAAAAAGCAACCTAGGCGATTCGGTCATTCACAACGACAAAGTCTACAACTCGAAATCGCCCGCCCAGCCGACTGTCGCGCTGACCACCCATGAGCCCGTTGCGTATGCCTCCAGGGTTACACGCTCGCCGGGATCGAGAATGAGATATTTCCCTGCACCGCCGCCCTTGATCGTGTCCGTCCCGTTGGGCTCGATGTTCATGACATGGGTTGCGTGCACTCCGGCAAAACCGATCCGAAGGCCAGGCACGGCAGGCGGCAGCGTATGTGTCCACGTCGCGCCGGCGCCGTTGTTGTGGCAGAGTGCCCGGTTATGAAGTCCGGACAGCGTTGTGTTGACGGTCAGATTGATCGGCACACTCGACGTCCCCTGCAGGCCGGGATTGTTGCCGCCAATAAACCTGGTCACGATGCCGGCCGTGATGGAACTGCCGGTGCCATCGCCAACCCATTCCGACATGTCGAAACCATCGACCAGCATTTCGTCTATCGCGCCGCCGGTGGTTACCCGAAAGGCAATGCCAATGGAGGTCGAGTTCTTCAGGGCGATGTCCCTGAGACTGGCTTTGCGCAGCCGCTGGCCCACGGAAAGGTTGAACCGGATGCCATGCGACTGGGTGTTTCCCCTAATGCCAGAAAGGCTAAGGCTCGCCGGTGTCACGACGTTCGCAACGACAATGGCGTCGGAGATCGGAAGAGCACACGTCNACTGGGTGTTTCCCCTAATGCCAGAAAGGCTAAGGCTCGCCGGTGTCACGACGTTCGCAACGACAATGGCGTCGGTCGAGCAGTTCATCAACGTGCCCGGACCGATCGCAAGAGGCGTCTGGTAGGGCGCGGCGATTACGGCTGTGGCACCTGACGTTCCGCCCGTGATCGTCTCGCCAGCCGGAAAGATGCCGGCCGAACCGCGCACATAGATGCGCCGGGTCGCGCTGTTTGCCGTTTTGGCAACCGCAGAGGTGCCCCCAGTGATTGTTTCAGCGGCCTGAAACGTCCCGCTTATCGGCAAGACCCTCAGCACGCTGGCAAAGAAGTCGACCAAGATGCCCGTCGCGCCGGATGAACCGCCAGTCACCGTCTCACCGAGTTCATAGTCGACGGTTGAACCGGTGATGACGATTTCAAAATGTTGGAACCGCAGGGTTCCGGTTGAGCCAGAGGTGCCGCCGCTGACCGTTTCGCCAGTCGCAAACGATCCAACTTGCGAGCTGAGGGCGAACTGATATTCGCCGTTTGGCTCCAATTGCAGGGCTGTGTTGTAGCGATCGATGTACCAGTTATCGAGCCGGCCCGACTGAATCTGAACGCCGAAGACGTTACCGGCAGAACTACCGGAGAGCCGGTTGCCGATTGCCTTGACATTCGAAATGACGATCTCGCTGTTGGCGTCAGTCGCAGCTACGCCAACCAGACAGTCATTCGCCACCACGTTGGTTATGATCCCTCGTGGATCTCGCGCACCGGTCATCTCCACCCAGACACCGGCGGAGGGGCTGTCGAGATGTGCATCCGCGAAAACCCCGTCGACCAACACGTCGGTGGTGTTTAGGTTCCCCGTATAGGTCAACACGACGCCGTCGCGTTTGCACTTCGCCGACCGGATGTTGCGCACGATCGGCTTGCGGACGCCGGCCACGTAAACCGTATCGCCAAACTCGCCGCCGGTTGGCGTGACGATGTTATAGCCGTCAATGTCCTCAATCGTCGGGCTGTCGACACAGAGCGCCATCACGCCGGCAAGGCCAAGATTGCGGACTTTCACGCCGCGAATTGTCGGCCGCTTCCGGCGTGCACCAGTGGAAAGGCCGACGCGAATACCGATAGAAGCCTGGTAGCCGGCATGTGATCCACCATCGATCGTGAGGTCCCCGTCTATCAGGACGTCATCGGCAGCGATATCGATGACGGGATGGTGGGCGGTAACGGTACCGACTGGCGTGCGCAGGATCAGAGCAGAGCCGCCCAGGCATTCGACGCGCTTCTTCGCTGTCGAGATCGTGTGGTTGCCGTCTGTCTGGTAGGAGCCGTCAATCAGCACATGCGGATAGCTGCCCGCGAGCAGTGCACCTATTGCAGCCGTGGCATTCGCACCGCCACCACGCGCCCCGAGCATTGATGCCGTCACCGGGGTTGAGGCGAGAGTATAGCCCGTCTTCATCATGCCATCGCTCAGCGTGATCACCAAATCCCCGGCATTCGTTCCATTCTTGCGGTACACAGCGCCGCTGCCTGCCACCTGAGAGCTGTCGTAGAAGGCGGTGCGGATGTATGTGGGTGCTATCGGCGGGGAATAGGCCTCCGCCGTCGCCTTGGTTGCGAATTGCGGATCGAGCACCGTCGTCATGGCGCCCGTCGCCACGTCCGCCGCGGCCTGGGCCCGGTCGATGATGCCTTGGGCGGCTGCCTGGATATCGCCGACGGTGTCGTCGGACTGGTAGAACGACAGCACAATGTCGTCGGCACCGATCACAGGGTTCAGCGTCTGGAAGGCAAAGACGAAATCGGCCGAGGCGTTGCCCTGCTGGACATGCACCGTCGTTCCCTTCTGCATGGTGCGCCCGGTGCGGGCATCGGCGGCGCGGAACCATCGGCCTTCGCTTACCGTATAGATACCGTTTTGCGTCTGGTCGGCCTGGTCCTTGACCAGCACGCGGTCGCCCACCTCCGTCGCCACCCCGTCGATGGTCTGAAGGCCGAAAAACGCAATGCTGGCGGTCGTTGCCAGACGAACGGGTTCGCGCTCGCCGGTCAGAAGGCGAACGGCGGCGGCTGAAGATCGGGCCATGCTGGCTTGCTCCATGAAAAAAGCCCGCAAAAGCGAGGCTGAAAAAAGATTTTGGTCTTGCAATGCAGCGAGCCCATCCCTCGGGCCTGCCGATCAGCCGGCTGATGACATCAGTGGCGATTGTGATGGCGCAGCGGCGTCGAACTTCTCAGCAGAATCAAACCTCCTGAAGCCGCACAACGGCGTTCCAGCCATAGGTCTTTGCCGCGACGCCGGTAACGGTCACCTCAATTCCGGAAGCCCCAGCGGTGACCGACGCGTCGAGCGATGCGGCGTCGGTTGCATATTCGCCGATCACCGTTTTGGTGATCGCACCTTCGATCGCCAGGGTTCCGCCCGTGTTGCGGATCACCCCGGCGAACACATAGCCGGCGCTGGTCGACGATGAACCATCCGTGCGGCGGGCAGCGACATCGACGGTGAACTTTGCGCCTTGCCCTGGCCTGATCGGAACAAAGCTGTTTCCGGCTTCGAAGACCATAAGAACGGGCGTTGCGTCCGGCGTCGATTTATAGCCCTTGAAAAGATCGCCGCCCCGGTTTCCTTCAATCAGCGCTATGTGCGATCCGTTATCGGTTGGCTTGCCCGTCGCCGTGCCGGAGTAGATGTTGCCCCGCACCTCGATGTTCGGCGAGGATCCGCTGACTTTCACGTCGTTGACGACACTGCCGGTCGTCGCCTTGAAAAGGCCACCCGTCGCCCTCTGCCGTTCGCTCGATAGTGTCGACAGGGCGACATAGGACGATCGCGCATCCGCGATGCCTGCATGGGTTTGCGACATGTCGCCGTTCAATCGAACGCCGATGGAAGCGGCTGCGCCGCCCATGTCGACAAGCGTGTCAGCCGACACAATGGTCTCATCCGCCGCGCTGAAGACGCCATAGGCATTGGCCTGGGTGAACCCAAAGATGCGGCCGGCGCCAATCCTGACGCCGCGCGAGATCTGTTGCCCGGCCGGGGTTTCGATATAGATGCCCTGATGTGTCGCCTGGATGTCGAAGGACAGCAGGCGAAGATCTTCGATATGATGGCCGGTGCCGGCGCGAATGCCTTGCTGCACGCCTTCCGTCACCAGGCTGCGCACCTCGATATCCTTGGCCCCTCGCAGCACCAGACCATAAAGGCCATCCCTGGATTTGGCACTGATGCGAAGGCGTTTGTACTTCAACACCGATCCGGCGGGCACAGCGCTGCGGGTGAAGGCGACGGCCGCACCAAGCTGAACGCCGCCAAGCTGCGTCCAGTCGATATCCACCTCGATATCGCTCACCGGCCAGTCGTCGTCGCTCTCTGCATCGAAACCGTTCAAATAGGCACTCACGCGAGCGCGGCGGACAAACACGTGACTTGTGCCGGAAACATCGTCGTTGATGGTGACGATGTTGCGCGCCGTGTCGCCCCTGGCGTCGTCGATGTAGACCCAGTTGGAATCGGCAATGCGGTAGTGATCGCCTTGCGCACCGGTGAGCGTGCCATGCTCGATCGTGACGCCTGAAATGCCGCTGATGTTGAAAACGCCAAAGCCGTTCGGAGCCGCGACATGATTCCAGGCGCCGTTGACCTTTGGAGCGATGATGCGGTTGTCGCCCTTCAGGTTGAATAGGTGCGTGGCCTCCTCGGTGCGCTGTAAAAGCGCCTTGTCGTCAAACTCGACCATCAGCCCCTGCGGAATGTCGATATTGCCGGCCAGCGAAAATGTGCCAGCCGGGATGATCACCCTGCCCTGCCCGGCGGCAGCAATGGCGTTGACGATCGCGGTCCTGTTGTTGCCGGCTGCCGTGTCGGCGCCCGCAGAGCGAATGTTGATCTCCTTTGCCCTCGGTGCGTTGATGATGTCGAAGCCGGCTTTCGCCCCATCTTGCAGCGTGATCGCCAGGCCGCCCCCGCCAGCCGAAATGGTGCCATTCTTCCTGTAGAGGGCTTGGCCGTCGCCGACCTGCGAATAGCCGGCAGTCCTGATATAATCCGGCGCGATCGCCGGTGAGTATGCCTCTGCCGTCGCCTTGGTTGCGAATTGCGGATCGAGCACCGTCGTCATGGCGCCCGTCGCCACGTCCGCCGCGGCCTGGGCCCGGTCGATGATGCCTTGGGCGNTAGGCCTCCGCCGTCGCCTTGGTTGCGAATTGCGGATCGAGCACCGTCGTCATGGCGCCCGTCGCCACGTCCGCCGCGGCCTGGGCCCGGTCGATGATGCCTTGCGCGGCTGCCTGGATATCGCCGACGGTGTCGTCGGACTGGTAAAACGACAGCACAATGTCGTCGGCACCGATCACGGGGCTCACTGTCTGGAAGGCATAGACGAAAGCGGCCGAAGCCGTGCCCTCCTGGACATGCACCGTCGTTCCCTTCTGCATGGTGCGCCCCGTGCGCGCATCGGCGGCGCGGTACCAGTAGCCTTCCGAGGCCGTATAGATGCCGTTCAGCCTGGCGTCCGCCTGATCCTTGACCAGCACCCGGTCGCCGGTCGCTGTCTGGACGCCGTCAACCATTTTGAGGCCCTGGATCCAGGCAACGCCGTCGATGACGATCGTCTCCAGGTTCGCCGTCGTTGCCAGGCGCACGGGTTCGCGCTCGCCGGTCAACAGGCGAACGGCGGCGGTTGCAGGTCGGGCCATAAGGCTTGCTCCATGAAAAAAGCCCCGCGCAAGCGAGGCTGTGAAAAGGGTCTGATTTTGGGGCGTGGGCGCGTCGGGAGGTTAACCCCCGTCACATGGGTGGGACCGATAAAAGTGCGCTGTCACCGTAACTGCAGCACAAGGTCGGCATCAGCCTTTTCGCCTCGGTCAGCAACCCAGTTGCCGCGCTTCTCGCACGCACTATCGATCTTTTAGATAATTTCGCGCCCAGGCTCTTGCTTCGGGGCTGCCTACATTTGGCGAGTCGTGCTCTTGCACTATTTTCTTTGTCTAGATTTCACTCCGATCCGTATCGATAGAATTCATAAAAGTGCATCGTCACCGTAATCCCCCTCCGGGGAGATGTCGGGCAGGACGAGGGGGGCGCCGTAGAACGCCAGCCAGCACCGCAATTCCAATCAGAAAACAGCGTTCAACCTGCGAAGTTGTTGTCCACGAACATCTTGGCAAATTGCTGGGGCGTAAGCGTTACATTATTGACACGGGCGATTTCGAGATTCTTTGCCCACATATCCCGGATTGCTGCCGGCATTCCCTCGGGCATGTGCATGGCTTGGGCAATTGCATCATGCCATTGTCCGTCGCCGCCATAGATAGATTGCAGTTTGGGGGCCATCTTTTTCAAGCCACCCTCCGACTCTTGAGAAAGTTCTCCAATGGCCCAGAGCACATAAAGCTCCAGCAGCCTAAGCAGCGGCTGTCCATCGTAACGTGGGTTAGTCGCCATGTTTCCCCTCACGCATCATTGGTGGCGTATTCGATGAGTCTTTGGCAGATAGCCGACAGGCTGGGCTTTTCCTTCAGTGAAGCTACCCAGGCCTCGGTAAATTCAATCGCAATGAATATCTCGATGAAATATGTAAGCCCCGCTTTGGCTGCCGCCTTCGGAGGCACCGTGCTATCGTCGGGTGCGGTCGCAACCATTGCATTGGAATCTTCAGTCCAAGGCTCCGCCACATAAATCGTGTCATCCTCGTCAAAGTCCGACAACCGTCCAACAATATCCAACAACTTGATTATTTTCCCCATAAAGAAAATCCTCCTCGACGATTCGGGTGCAATGCTTTCTGAAAGATAGTCCCAGGATCATGCTGCGATCTAGGGACAAGTTGCATCACACCGGCTTTTGTGTCGTGGTGCCAAGTGTAGCCGGGGGGCGCTCTTCGGGGAACGAGCCCCCTCTTTGTCCGCTGGAGGTTAATTCCCGCATCTTGCAGAGCTTTCGCGAAATCCGGCTCTCTTTCCATTAGCACCAGCAGGGCTTCGTTGGCCGCCTGGAAATGGCGTGGGCGCGAAACGTTCGGATATAATGCAGAATCTATCTCTGTCTCGAACACCACACTATAGAATTGACCGGTCGGCCCTCGACTAGCGCCGTCGCCTGCTTCTTCTGTCAGCGGTTCGGACCCGGGTGTAGGTAAGTCGTCTACGCCTTTGTAAAGATCCGCTCCTTCAGAAAGAGCGTCCTCCGTCGAGTCGGCGAGCTTGCCGCTGCTTCTGCGAACAAGCGCCTCGGCCCCCTCCGCTAGGTCGTCGGACCGCCTCAAGACCTGCGAGAGTTCCTTAACCAAAGGCCCCGCAATCTTGCCGGCTTGTTGCAGGCCGACGGATACCAATTTCTCGGTGGGGAGCGTTCCTAAGACATTGAGGATGGTGTCGCCGACGTTGCCAGACATCGCGGACGCAACAGCCTTATCGGCCGCGACCATGGGCGCAATGCCGAGCAGCGAGATGCCCTGCTCGCCGGCTCCCTCGGAGCCAACCAGCATCCGCGCCAGATTACGCCGCACGCTGCTTGGCTTACTATCGCCGGCGATAAGGTAGCCAAGCTTATCTTGGGGCGTAGGAATGTAATTCGTGACTTCTACATGCGAGTCCCGCAGACCCAACTCGGCTGCTTGGCGCAGATCGAGCAGCATTTCGGGGTCGACTATCCAATCGCGACGTGTTCGATCAGCTAGGCTTCTCTCTGTCTGCGCTGCACTTGTCCGAATTAGGTGGTCTAGCATTGCCTTTTGGGCAGCTTCGGTAGGCAGTGCAGCAAAGAGGTTGTTTAGGGCGGGATCTTGCGGGTTTGTTCCGTTTTTGAGTCCGTCGACGACGCCTCCCGCCACGGAATTGGGCAGCGGTTGAATCTTCTCGAAGCCCAGTTGCTGCTGAGCGGCGATCGAGCCGATGATGGCTGCCTGATAGTCTTCCGGCGTCGAAAGATTGTTCCAAGCCGCATCGAGATTCGCGAACGTCTTACGTACATAGCCACCCGGATCGCCCTGCCTCTCTTTGAGCGTGAGGTCGGCGGCCGTGGCTATTACTTCATGACGCGCGCTGTCCTCTTCCGGCGTAGCACTATCGGCCTTGGGCGAGGACTCTTTGACTCTGGCCAAAACGGCCTCATTCGACATGCCACGCATGCTGTAGAATTGCCGACTGACATCCATTGCTTGGCTGAAGGCTTGGAAGCGCCTGACGCCTTCGGTGGCGCCGTAGAGAGCGATGAACTGCTCCGGAGTCTGCACGGGGCCGGAATAGGTTCCAGTTTCCCTGATGGAGCTTGGCGCATTCTGTTCGGCGAGGCCGATGCTGGTTCGTGTTTCGACCTGCCGTGCGATCTCAGCGGTCCGCGCTTTCTGGGCCAACGCAGGCCTGTCTTCAGGCGGGATGTCGTCCCGGACAACCTGCACCGCTCGCTCATATGGCGTCGGCTCGCCAAGGCGATCGTCCCTTGGCGCCACAGAACTTGTGGTATTTGCCTGCGGGCCACCAACCGCCTCGGCCGTATCATCTTTGATCCGGCTGCCAGCCCGCCCCGCACCCAGCATCTCAGCCGCCCGCTTCGGATCCTGGGCAATCATTGCCTGGACCAGCGCCTTGGCCGTGTTGGTGCGCCAGGTGGCCTCGGCTGTTTGCCGAATGATCGAGTTGCCGATCTTGGCGATCAGGTCGAAGCCGCTCTGCCGGATCGCCTCGAATGTCTCGGCGTCGTTCGGGTCGCCCTGTGCGATGGAACCCGTGGACATGTTGTCGATCTTGGTCCACTCGGCCAACTCATAGTCGTCGCGCTGCTGGAGCTGCCGCTGCGCCATGCGCCGCGCGCCAATCGCGCGCATCGTCTCCTTCTGCCTGGCGAAACCAGCGCGCTGACTCTCGGGCATGTTGGGCAAGGCATCATCGAACAGCGTGTCGAACAGGCCTGTTTTGACCACCTCGCCGGTGCGCGGGTCGACCTGGCCGTACATGGTTTCATGCAGGCCGCTGCCGTCGGCCGGCGCGTTCGCGGCCACCTCGTCTTCCGCCTGCGCGATCCGGCCGTTGAACCGGCGGCGCGCCAGCTCGGCGTCGAACGCCTCTTGCTGGTCCCTCATCTGCTGGTAGCGCTCGGCGATAGCCGAGAACTGGTCGCCAAGACCCTGCATGGCGCCGCCAATCGGCGATCCCCCGGGGTACGGCACCGCATTGCCGGCATCGAGCCGGCGCTGCGCTATGTGGAGCGGAATGGTGGCCATCAGTAGAGGCCTCCGGTGGACGAGCCGCCCGGCGGCGGTGGGAAGGCGCCCTTGCCGAAGGTCACGGCCTTGGTCGGGTCGTAGAGGCCGGAGAGACCCGATACGAGATTGCTGCCGGCCTTGAAGATCGAGGCCGTGACCGCCTGCTTGCCGGAGAAGCGCGAGAGCGCGGCTTGCGTATTGAGACTGTTCTGGCGCAGTTTCGAGCCGTACTGGATCGCGTCGAGATCAAGCTGGCCCTGCCTGGCATTGGCGGCCAGCACCTCGGCCGGCGAGCCTGATATGCCGACGCCCGAGGCGCCGGCCTGCGCACGCGCCTGGCCCAGCAGGAGATCCTGCTTATGGCGCTCCTGGCTCTGCTCGAAGGCGGAACTCTGCGCCTCGGCCTGCGCTTGCTGCCCGTAGGCCTTGGCCTGATAGTCGGCCATCTGCTTCGACTGCTGGCCTTCGACCAGCGCGCCGCCAACAGAAAGGGCGGTGCCGATAAGGGCAAGTGTGCACATGCGTTCAGCCTCGTTCGCCAAAGGAGGTGTTTGCGGGAATGAATTTGCTTTTGACGCCGTCCACCGGCGCGCCGAGCGCCGGGCGCGGGTCGAGCGCACCGCCGGGGGTGAGGAACGACACAAGCAGCCTGTCGGCCTGCAACGCCGGCCGGCTGAGACGGGCGGGTGCAGCGGCCCGCGGGCCGGCCATGGCGGCGCGGCGGGTCGTGGTCAGATTGATCTTCAGCTCGGCGACGCCGGCGGCATCGAACAGGCCGTTGGCGGTGGCAATGGTGCGGGCGAGCGCATCGGCCTCGAACAATTCCTGGCGCAGCAGCTCGACCAGCCGGCGGGCGCTGCCCCAGCGCTCGCCAAGCGTTGCAGCTTTGGCCTTGATCTCGTCGCCAAGCGCGGCGATGTCGGCCCGCGCTTCGCCTTGCGCGGCCTCCGCACGGCGCTTGCCGGCGGCGTCGATGGTCTTTTCCAGCAGCCCGATCTGGTCGTTGCAGTCGTCCAGCGCGGCACGCGCGGCGGCCAGGTCGCCATCGCCGAAGACCGCGCGGTCCTCGGCTTGCGCCAGTTCGGTTCTGCAGTGAAGCGCGTCGTTGAGGTCGGTGTCGAGCAAGGCGATGACGGCGGCGAATTCGGCAGCCGTCCGCGCCATCCCGAGGATTTCGGCATGGGGAGATGTCATTTCGGGGATCCTTTGGTGAATTGTTATCTCCCCACTCGAGGGGGAGATGGCCGGCAGGCCAGAGGGGGGTCGGCACGACCGGGTGCGACCTACCGCGGCAGATGAGATTGGCGCTTCGCGTGGAGCGTCGGCATCCTCTTTCAACGTGGAGGAGGTTGGCGTCCGGTCGAACCGACCCCCTCTGTCGCCTCCGGCGACATCTCCCCCTCAAGGGGGGAAATCACCATCTTCAACGCCGGCGCTCTACGGCTCGGCGTCGAACACCGGCGTGAACGCACGGATCGTGCAGGGCGTCGGGTTGACATGGCGGATCCGCACTCGGCCCGGCCCTTCCCAGCTGTCGTCGATCGGCACCTCGACATTGCCGGTGAACAGCGTTGCCCGCCCGTCCGGCGCGATGATCGAGGGCATGCGCACCGGCTCCCAGCGGCCGCGCATCAAGGACTGGACTTGAAGCCCCGTGGTGTCGGTCTCCAGCAGCGACAGGATCACCTTCGCCACCTTCTTGCGGCGGCCGATGATGGAGCCGTCGCGGCCGACATCGAGCTCCAGCGTGTCGGCGCCCGCCGCGTAGGGCAGGCCGAGTTGCCATTTGGCGGCGGTAGAACCGCCCGGCAGCGTGACGGTGCCGCCGCCGCTGACGGTCAGCCCGCGATAGACCTTGCCGTCGGCGAGCACATCGACGGACTGGCCGGCAAGGTGCATGGCGCCGCCCACCGTGGTGACCGCAAGACCCGCGTAGGACAGGCCGCAATCGACCTCGAAGGCGTCCGCGATGGCGCCGTATTCGAACGGCGCGGTCTTGATCTCGATGTAGCGCCTGGTCACGCCGCCAATGCTGCGCTTCACGATCAGCCAGAGATCGTCATTGCCGTCCTGGCCGGGGGTGACCGCAGCGCTTTCGACATCAGCCCAATTTGAACCATCGGAGCCCGCCCCGCTGACGTTGCCGCCCAGGCGATGCCGGTGCATGCCGCGCACCTCCTGGCTCGGCTGATGGGTGTAGCCGCCAAGCTCGCCATTCTCGAGCGGGAACCACAGCAACGGGTCGGGATCGGTCTGGAAGGCGAGCTCGACCACACCCTTTTTGGGAATATGCTCGGAGACCTGGCCGACATCGTCCGAAGCAAAACGGCTCTGCGCCGTCTGCGTCAGCTCGGCGATCGATTTGCGCGAGCGTGTGACATAGAGGAACGACTGGCCGGCATCCACCGGGCGGATGCGGGCGCAGCCAAAGGTGCGCGAGCGCCGGTTCTTGAACGAGGAGGGCGTCAGCGCCTCGTCGATGCCCGAGCCCGACAGGGCGCGGATGCCGCCTGAGGTGCCGATCAGAAGCGCGCCGTCGCTGTCGGCGATCCAGACAATGTCGTTGGCCTGGCCGCCGCCCGCCTGGACGAACTCCAGCGCATCGTCGTCCTTCTCGCCGAGAGCGAAATTGTCGAAGTCGCCGGTGGCCGAGGCATAGACCGAGAATTTGCGGCTGAAGGCCAGCCGCTCCTCATAGAGCGAGCCGCTCTCCACATGTTTTCCGGGAACAAACGTACCGAGCCGCCAGCGCGTGATCGGGTTCATGTTCGGCAGCGCATGGCCGTAGAGGATCACTTTGACCACCGTGGTGCTGGTGCGGCTGGTGATCCTCGCCCACCGCCAGATGCCGTCGGCGCCCAACAAGCGGATGGCGCGGCCGACATCGGTCGCCTGGAAGCCGGTGTCATTGTTGATGCCGATGCTTGAAGACGCGGTGATGTCGAACGGCGTCTGGTCGAATGCGGCGACATGGATCGCAAGCTCGGCCGAAACGCTGCTTTCGGCATCATCGCCGCCACCGCCGCTGAACACCAGTTGATGATATTCAAAGGCCGATTTGTTCGTGAATTCGTAGAAGCGCGTCTCGCCATTGCCCCAGCCGAGCTCGCCCGTACGAGTATCCAGGGTGACCCAGTTGGTGCCATCATTGGAACCCTGCAATTCCCAGGCGGTGAAGAAATCATAATTGCCCGTTGCCACCCGTGACGTGGTGATCCAGTAGGCATCGGCCACGCGCTGTGAACCGCCGGCATTGCGGAACCGGATATAGCCGTCACCGCCGCCAGAGATCTGGATATCCTGCGTCTTGTCGCGGTCGAACATCTGCCAGGCAGAGGCGCTGCCGCTGCCGGTGGAAGCGGTGCCGGAAGGCGTCGTGTTGCTGGTCATCTGCGGCGTCAGATGCCCGGTGTCGGACGGTGTCAGCGTCGTCGCCGTGTCGTTGACCGGGTCGTAGGGACCGTCGAGGAATTCAAAATCCGTCAGAGCCCACGCCGTGTGTGCGCTGCGCGTCAGCACCTTGGGCGGATAGTCCCGGTGAGTGACCCACATCTGGTCGGCCGACTGGACATAGGCGAGCTCGAACAGGTCCGCCTCGAGATAGGGCGAAGCGACCTCCACCGTGTCGACGCGCGCGCCATAGGCATGGACGCGGATGTACCGGTCGCCGAATTCGAGCGCATAGGCTTGATCGGCCGAGAAGATGAACGGGATCAGCCGCGTCGTCTTCGCGGAAATCTTCACCTCGCCGGCAAAATAGGTGCCGCCGCGCTTGCGGATGCCGCCATGCGGCAGGGTGATGAAGTTCTCGCATTTGGCCAGCGCCGCCCGATAGAAGTCGAGCGAGGCGCGTGCATGCAGGCGCGGCGAGATCTCGCCGCGGGTGAAGACGTCCTGGACGGGATAGAGCGTCGTCATCAGCGCGCAATCCTGTTGTCGCCGCGCTGATTGGACCACGAGGCGGTGTAGAGCCGGCTGCCGCGCTGGATGGCGTTGGCGTTGAGCGCCGCGTCCAGCGCCCGGTCATAGGCCGAGCGGGCAATATCGATCATGCCTGACTTGTGCGTCAGCGGATGCGCCACCTTGACGGCAAGGGCCGCCACCAGAACCTCGGTGAACAGCGCATCCCAGTCGTTGGGATCGGTGAGGTTGGCGACGTAACGGATGGTCAGCGGGCCGGACTGGTCGGAATAGATCAGCCCCGCCTCCTGGCGCCACGAAATCGGCACGCCGTCCGGCTCGCCATCACGGGTCAGCGGCAGCGGCCGCAGGCAGTCGGCCGGCAGTTCATAGGCAAAGGTCAAGCCGCAATCGCTGCCGGTGTCCGCCCCGGCAACCGTGGCGCGCAGGATGGCGAACACCCAGGCACATTTGGTAAGTTCTGCTTCCCTTGCGAGGTCGAAATGCAAGTTGAGCAGCCGTGCCGCCTTGACGTCCTGATCGAGACTGTCGATCGGCGCCTCGTCGAGCACGGCCAGCGCCATGTTGGCGATATCGAGCGGGGTGATGGCCATGGGTCAGCGCCTCGTCCATGTGGGTCGGGTCATGATTTTCTCCGGGCATGAAAAAAGCCGCTGCGAAGCGGCTGGGGGTTTGGATGGCGATATTCAGAGATCGTGCTCTACGCCCCCTCCGATCTCCCTTCGTGGGGTTGAAGAGTGGTCCGCGTAGCGGACGGAAAGCCAACTGCTTGGCTTTCCGAATGACGAAAGCCGGCAGGACGGAGGGGGCGCTAAGAAATATTGTCAGAACGAGGAATTACGGCGGCAGCGCACTATTTTCCAAGTCTCAGTCCGGACATGCTATCGACAAAACGCGCGAGATCTCCGGCATCTCACTGTTATTCGTGATTCCAACCCTTAATATCGGACGAAATCCACTAATCGAGCAATTCGAAAGATGGAAACTTACGTACCACCCAAGCCATGGAGATAGATATCCATCCCGGCTTGTAACTTTCCATCCTTGCTGCAAGAAACGCTCGCGCTGGATTCCTCATTCACGAAAACGAGGTGGTACGTCGTTCCAGATCCTGCCGCTTCATCCAGTTTGGTGCCTGCAATTTCCAGCGTTCCGCCCACAAATCCGTCCTTCTCAAGCTTGACGAGAAGAGGGCTGCAATAAACAAAAATTGCAGCAGCCACCAAGATAGTTGCGGTCGTCAGAACCATCACTTTCTTCATTTTCTTTTCTCGTGAAAGATCATTGCCGGAGGCAGTGAAGTCTGAAGTAGTCCGGCCTCCAGGGCAAGGCGCGCGATTTCGTCGGGCGCGACCCCGGGTAAAGCTTCGCCCAACACACGGCCGACATTGTTATTTATCAAATCCATCGCGCGCTCATATCGGTCATTCGGATGGGATATCTCATAGGCATCCGATATCTTCTTCGCTTCGTTGACCCCAAGCGATTGCGCCATCTTGGCCGACCATTCGGCATGTCTCAAAGCACCCGCTGCATTATTGACGCCTGGATGAGATTGGAGCGATGCCGTTCCCATGAGGAATTGCGGTGACAATGCACTATTTCCAGTTCTCAGTCTGAAGATTCACTGCAGTCACATGGGTGCGGCCGACAAAAATGAGCCGTCGTCGCAATTCAAAAGCGTAATCCCGTTACTGTTCGTAAGGCTCGACCACGGCAAACGGTATTCCCAACGACTCCAGCAGATCGAGAATGCGTTGCGAGATGACGAGGCGATAATCTGCTGCGATACCGAAGTCGTCGCGGCCAGCCTCGCCATTCACTTTCAACCAGACAAATGGCGGAAGTTCCTGCCCAGGCTGGTCCTCATGGAACTCTTCGGAGGTTGTCACTTCGACTTCGGCGAACGTCGCACCTGAAAAGCCCATCTTGTGCAGAGCGCGCTGGGTTTCTTCGGTGGCGAGGTAACACGGGAACGTCGTAACGAGCACATCGCCGAACCAGCCCTCTACCTCGTAGTGAAGCTTGGTCACAATCGGCGGATGGACACTCGTGTCAAGAACGGTGTGGTTGCCAAGCCCACCAGCAACGTTCGGTTCTATGTAAAAATATTGCATCACTCACCTATCGGAGGATTGAACAGATTTCAGTATTTCTTATCGAGGTAATGGCGATTATTGATCATCCCCGTTGACGGGGAGAAGGTCCCGGCAGGAGGTTGAGGGGCAGCGAAGGTCTGAAAATCTGGCGCTACAGAACGCCCAATCCGCGAAGTTGTTGTCCACGAATATCTCGGCAAATCTCTCGGGCGGGAGGGTCGTGCCGTTGACGCGAGCGATTTTGAGATTCCTTGCCCACATATCCCGGATTGCTGCCGGGATTCCTCCGGGCATGTGCATGGCTTGGGCAATTGCGTGATGCCACCGTCCATCGCCACCAAACAGAGATTGCAGTTTGGGGGCCATTCTTTTCAAGCCCTCTTCCGACTCTTGAGAAAGTTCTCCGATCGCCCAGAGCACATAAACATCCAGCAGTCTAAGCAGCGGCTGTCCGTCATAACGTGGGTTAGTCGACATTTAACCTCTCACGCATCATAGGTGGCATAATAAATAACGCGTTCGCAGATAGCGGAAACGCTTGGCTTTTCTTTCTGCGGATGCAACCAAAGCCTCGGTAATCTCGATCGCAAGGTTGATTTCGAGAAAGTATGCCAGGCCCTCTTTAGCTGCCTCGGCTGGTACCAACACCCCATCCTGCTGAGGCAAAACCATTGCGTCTGAATCCTCGGTCCAAGGCTCCGCCGCGTAGATTGTGGGCTCCGCTGCGTAGACCGGGTCCTCCTCGTCAAATTCCGACAACCGTCCAACGATATCCAGCAACTTCATTTTTTCCCCATAGGGAAAATCCTCCTCGGCCATTCGGATGCAGTGTCTTCTGGAATTACGGTGACAGTGCACGCTGCAGTCACATGGTGCAGCCGACAAAAGACGGACTGTTATCGCATTCAACAAGCGTAATCCGTTACTGCTCGTAGGGTTCGACCACTGCAAACGGTATTCCCAATGATTCCAGCAAATCAAGAATGCGCTCCGAGATGACAAGGCGATAGTTTGCTGCGATCCCGAAGTCGTCGCGGCCAGCCTTCCCATTCACTTTCAACCAGACGAAAGGTGGAAGTTCCTGCCCAGGTTGATATTCATGAAACTCTTCGGATGTCGTCACTTCGGCTTCAGCGAACGTCGCACCCGAAAAACCTATGTTCTGCAGTGCACGCTGGGTTTCTTCGGTGACGAGGTAACACGGGAACGTCGTAACGAGCACATCACCGGTCCAGCCCTCTACCACGTAGTGGAGCTTGGTCACAATCGGAGGATGGACGCTGGGGTCCAAAACGGTGTTTCTGCCAAGCCCACCAGCCACATCAGGTCTGATATAGAAATACTGCATTATCCACCTATTGGAGGGTTGAACAGATGTCCGTATTTTTTGTCGATATAAGCCACGTAGTCCAGCACCTGCTGACGAGTGGCCTGAGGATGCGACGCATAAAATTCGTCCCATTCGTATCGGAAAATTTTGTTGTGCAAGAGGTTGTCCAAGCTTTTAGGAATCCCACGCAGATTCTGAAGCGAGTGCATCTCCTCTTCGGCCACGAGCCCGAGATATCTGTTCAAGATTTGCTGCTCAGCCGCGTGGTGGACCACAACTTCACCCTCCAGTTTCGGGTTCGCGTCGAGAAACGTTTTGCGGTAATTTTTTGAAAGAGCCTTGCCAAACGATGCCCCCGCGTACTTTATCTTTGAGGGGTCTCTCGCGATTGACTTTATTATTTCAAGAAGCTCGGCCTTGTCGGGCTTTGCACCTGTGCCCAAGCGGTAAGCGGCCTCATTTGCTGCATTTACTGCACGAGCCTCCGCACCGACGGCTTGGCGAGCCACCGCGCCCTCAGCGGCAAGCTCCGATGTGGCGCGCGAACCACTTGTTGCAAACTCCTCCAGCGGTTTGGCAAACTTGCCGGTCCCGCCGCGGATATGGCCAAGCCTTTTGCAACAGCTTCGCCGACTGTCTCTAATGCCAAGCGCCCTTCAGCAACCGCCCCCGAGCCAGGGGTGGCGGGCAGTTGCTCAAGGAAACCCAAAGGAGAATCGTGCAGATCCTGGAGAGCTATCCCAATGTCATGCGGGATTCGGCCTAGGGCCTCGAAACCCTCGCTCAGATAATCGCCGAAGTCGTCCGCAGCTCGTTGGAGTGCAGACCGGGCTTCGCCAGGAGGCGCTGATGGAAGCCGTCCTTGCACTGTCGCAGCAGTGACGATCGGGCCGACTTGGGCCGATCGAGAAAGGCCAGCTTGATCCAACTGCTGAGATAAGGCCTGGCGGACACCCGGATCGGGCGCTGCTGCTAGAAGATCACGCAGGATGATGTCCTTCTTAGCCTGCGGCATGTTTTTGTCGCCGAAGGTGTCAGCTATGCTTTGGACAACGGCCTTCGGCAGAGGTTGAGGGGTCTCGATGCCGAGTTGCCTCTGGGCTGCGACAGAGACGGCGATGGCCCATTTGTACGCCTCCGGATTGCCGGTCTCCGACTTGCCATCCGGGCTCGTTGTCGCCTTCCACGCGGCGTCGACATTGGGGAAGACCTCGCGGACGTAGCCAGCAGGGTCCGCCCGCCTCATGTCCAGGGTCTTGAGCGCAGCGGCAGCCGTAACCCGATACCGTGTCTCCTCTTCGTTGGAGCCGACCGGCCCAGGCTCCGCATCGCGCAGCGCTGCGTGGATCGCCTGGTTGGGCATCGTCCGCATGCCAAAGGCTTGGCGGCCGACATCCATCTTCAAGCTGAAGTCTTGGTACCGATCGCCGCCCTCCTCGGCGCCATAACGGCGGCGAAGTCGGCGGGGCTGGGCATCTTGCCGGAATAGCTTCCCGTATTGGCGATCGCGTTCGGGGCGTTCTGCGCAGCGAGAGCGATGTTGGTGCGCGCCTCGATCAATTGGGCCGTATTCGCGGCGTGTGCCTGGTTGATCAGCCGCTGAATGTCATCTGGAGACAGGTCGGCGAGATGGTCGGTTGCGGGCTTGATCGCCGTATCAGGCGCCGGAGCAATGTCCCCAAACGCCTGCGCCACGCGCTCGTCTGGCGTGAGCTTGCCAACGCGATCGCCTTTCGCGGCAGCCGCCTCTGATCTGCCCGAGGCAAGAACCCAAGTGATCGGCTGAACGTCTCCCGAAGACTCTTCCGGGGTCCTGACACCAAACGTCTCCAGCGCGCGTTTCGGATCCTTGGCGATCAGCGCCTCGAAACGCGTCTTGGCCGCGGTGCCGAACCAGTCCTTCACCTTCTGCTGTCTGATCCCGGGGTCGAGCCCCATCTTGGCGATCAAGTCGAGCCCTTCCTGGCGGGCTACTTCGAAGGTGACAGGATCGTCGGGATCGGCGTTGCCGATGGCGATGCCGCTGGTCGTGAGCACCGTGTCGACCTGCGCTTGTTCATAGTCTTCGCGCTGCTGAAGCTGCCGCTGCGCCATGCGCAGCGAGCCAACCCTGCGCATCGTCTCCTTGTGCTCGGCGAAAGCGGCGCGCTGGCTCTCAGGCATGTTCGGCAAAGCCTTGTCGAACAGCCTGTCGAACAGGCCGGTCTTGACGACCCTGCCGTCGTACGCATTGACCTGGCCGTACATGGTCTCATGCAGGCCGGCGCCGTCAGCCGGGGCGTTGGCCGTCACCTCATCTTCCGCCTGCGCGATCTGGCCGTGGAAGCGGCGGCGGGCCAATTCGGCGTCGAACGCCTCCTGCTGGTCCTTCATCTGCTGGTAGCGCTCGGCGACAGCGGAAAGGTGATCGCCCAGCCCGTGCATGGCGCCGCCGATTGGCGACCCCTGCGGATATTGCGGCGCGTTGCCGGTGTCGAGCCGGCGCTGGCCAATGGAAAGGGGGATGATGTGTACCATGGCTGTTCCCTGCTCACGAAGCACTGAGGGCTGAACGGCCGAAAATCACCCGGCCGCTGCGGCACGGCCGGCAATGGCGCTCGAGGCCGATGCCTTCGTCGGATCCGGATTTTGGAGAGGCCGCCAACGAGCGTGTTGCCCACGCATTGATTCGGCGGGCCAATCCTGTGCCGGCGACGGATTCCGGCTCTGTTTGTCACGCCAGGATCGGAACATGGTCGGCGCCAAGTTTAGAAAAGAAGCGGGAGCGCATCGCCCCCGCCCCTGCCCCTCGACCCAGATCAGGCCTCGGTGGTCTTCAGCGCGATGAACGTCATGGCCTTGACGCTCGACGCGGTGCGGTCCCAGTTTGCCGCCAGCGCCAGTTCCGTATCGGTGGCGAATTCGCCGGCCGAGGAGGCGTCGAGGAAGCGGGTGCCGGGCACATGCGGGACAAAATGCCGGCGGCCGACCATTTCCGTCACGCCGCCGCCATGGCCTTGCCGCGGCTTGCGGTCGAACTCCAGCGGGCCGCCTTCGGTGTTGACCGGCAGCTCGTTCCACAGGATCGCCTTGTCCTTGAACATGAAGGCGGTGTAGACGCCCGCGGCCTGCGGAATGTCGTCATCGACCACGGCCCGCAGACCCATGTAGTAGGGGATCAGCGGCCCGCCCTGCTCGGACGACGGCACATAGTCGATGAGGTCGGCGAGCTTCAGCGCCTTCATCTGCTTGGAGTGCATCCAGATCGTCTTGAACTTGTCCGCGCGGTCGCCCATCAGATAGGCCGCCTCGATGATGTCGGTATCGACGATGGAGGCGCCGGTGGTGCGCACCAGGTCGCCGCCGTCATTGGCGATGTTGTCAGCGACGACACCCTTCAGGATGCCGAGCAAGGTCAGCTTGTTGGCGCGTTGCCAGTACTCGGTCTGCCGCTTGACGATCAGCTTCTGCGGATCATCGCCCGCCAGGATCGAGGTCAGGTCCGGAACGCCCCACGCCTGGGCACGGACATTGCGAGCTGCTACCTCCCGGCGCGAACCGATCTTCTTCATCTCGATGGAATCGGCCGGATCGTCATTGACCGGTTCGGAAGGATCGTTGCCGAGGTCCTTCCAGCCGGGCATGTCGACGGAGCGGCCGCCCATCGAGAGCTTTGACGAGATGGCCGGGTCGGAAAACAGGATTCCGGCCTGGTAGATTTCGAGCGACTGCACATGCTCCTCGAAAGCATATTGCGCATAGACGGACGGAACGATCGCGTCCGCGATACGGGTATAGGCATCTGCCATTTTTCTCTTCCTTCAGGTTTGGGTTTGGTGGCGATGCCCCCTCACCCAGCCTCCGCTTCGCTCGGCTGACCTCTCCCCGGCGGGGAGAGGAGACCTGAGACGGCGGTGCAGCCTCTTCTCCCCACCGGGGAGAAGGTGGCCGCGTAGCGGCCGGATGAGGGGGCATTCGAATGCGGCTGACTCAGAGCGGGTTGTTGGGCATCCAGCGATCGGGATTTTCTCCCGCCTCGCGTGCCAGCCGCCTTGCGCGGGCGGGGTCGCTTTTGACGAGGGCTGAAATGGCCGTCAGGTTGCGTTCGCCGGCGGCGTTGCGCTTGAACGGATTGGCTCCGCTGAAAGAAGCGCCGCCGTCGATCGTGTCTTCGCGGAACATCGCCTCGCCGATCGCCTGGAACGCCCTGGCGATCTGCGGATCGGTCAACGCCCCGTCAGGCAGAAGGATGCCCTTCGCCTTGTAGGCGTCGACCAGGCCGAGCTTCTTCATGGCCCGGTTGGCGACCTCCAGTCTCTGGCGAAAGCCGTCGCTGTCGGTCGGCCCCCAATCCCTGACAAGCTCGTCATGGGTGGCTTCGACAGAGCGGGCGAGCGCGATTTCCTGGCGCGCGGCCTGCTCGGCCATGTAGCCGACGAACCTGTCGTGATAGGCCTGCGCGGTTCTTGGCGAAGCACCCGCTTCGACCGCCCAGGCCTTGGACGCCTGAGCGAGTTCGTCCGAATAGGCGAAGTTTTCCGGCAGGCCTTCCGGCCTGAGGTATTCGACCTTCTCGGACGAAGTGACAGGACGCATGGCCTCGGGCAGCCGGGCATGAAACCGCTCCCAGTCTTCCCGAGGCGCGTCAGGCGCGGGAACGCGCAGGCTCTCACCCTGCTGCCGCTCCAGCTCCGCATAGGATGTGAAAACCCGATCGAGGCTTTCAGGCTTGGTCCAGCCCTTGGTTTCAGCGAGCTTGCGGTTGCCTTCGGAAAGACCGTCAAACCAACTTTTGGCCGGCGGCGCGGCGGACCCTTTATCCGCGCCTGCCGGTGACTGTGCCGGGTTGCCCGCCGGCTGCGCACGCGCCGCCACGGACCCGGCGTCTGCCAGATCTGTCATGTGATGTTTCCTTTGATTGTTGCAGAAAGCGACCTGTGCCATGCTGCGGGCAGAGGTCTGTCTCGTTGGACGCAGAGGGCGTTATGGCCAGAGGTCTGTATCGGCACAGCGACAGTGTCGCGATGGTGCTCTACGAGAAGAACTCCATGATTTTACCGAAGAATGAATATGACGAACGAGGCTACCAGCCTGCTTTCGAAGAACTGCCTACACATACCGAATGGGTTGCGTGGCACCGAACCCATGGAAGCGAAGGAATGACACTGGCAGAGTGGGAGGCGTGGTCAAAAGCCGGCCACGATGACGGGCAACCCTCTTCCTGAAGCCTCAGGCATTATCCCCCCAGTTCTCCCAAAGCAGCGTGATCGTGCCCGTCACCGTCAGCACACCGTCGGCGTCGATGTCGGTGCCGGTTGCAAACGCCAGGTTGAGATTGAGATCGACCGGCGTCACCGTGCCATCCAGCGTCGCGGCGGCGGTGATGTCGGCGGTCGAGGCGGTGGAGAGTGCGGCGCCAGTGCCGTCGAGCGTGCGGGCCGTCGAGGCCAGCACGTTGACCATGGTCGAGGCCAGCGTCGCGCTCGATGCCGCCGCTGAACCGAGCGACCAGGTCAGCGCCGCATTGTCGTTGATGGTCGCCGCGCGGGCGCCGAGCACAGCGAACTGCAGCCGCGCCGTGCCGCCCTTGATGCGCACCTTGCCCTCGGTAAAGTCGAAGATCTTTTGGGCAGCATAGGCCAGCGCGTCGGTGACCGGCACCTGCATGCCGGCGAAGGTGAACACGGTACGGTACGATCCGCCCTGCCCCGTGGTGACGGCTTTCAGGCCCGGCCTGGGCGGGGCAAGGCCACCCTCGCGGGCGGCGGCGCGGACAAGTGTCCGGGGAAGACCTCGGGTCATGGCATTTCTCCATTGGTGAGTGAAATTCTGGAACGCCCGGCCGAGCGAATCCCGACACCGGGGCGAACCATCGAAGCTGAATCATTTTGACAAGCAGCGGCGCTAGCGCCTTGATCGAAAGGGGTGTTTTCGGCCGCCGGTCTATCAACGCCCGAGAAACCATGTCTTATATCGTGAGGCCTCGTGCCCCCGTTCCGCCGCAATGCGACCGCACGGG
>NZ_AYWX01000025.1 GCF_000502875.1 Mesorhizobium sp. L2C084A000
AGTTCAACGCTGACAGCGCCAACCATAAATGGGTGACCGATGTGACGGAGTTCAACCTGGCGGGCGACAAGCTCTATCTCTCACCGGTCATGGACCTTTATAATGGCGAGATCATCGCCTTCGAGACCGCAAGGCGACCGCTCTTCAAGCTGGTGGAAAATATGCTCGCAAGAGCGCTGGACCGGCTCGACCAAACCCAACGGCCCACCCTACACTCCGATCAGGGATGGCAGTATCAGACGCCTGCCTACCAGCGCAGGCTCCAGGCACGAGGCATTGCCCNAGCCTCAAGGCCAGCATCGAGGATTACATCCACTACTACAATCATGATCGCATCAAACTGAAACTGAAAGGGCTTAGCCCTGTGCAATACAGAACCCAGCCCTTAAATCTGCCGCCACCTTAAACCGTCCAACTTTAAGGGGTCAGTTCAGTCGGCTGGGGCCAGCGTATTATTTCGTTACTCTGCCTTTTCGGAACCTTCCCGCGCACGGCGCGTTCGGCCCGCTGTATTCGCGGACCCTCATATAAAAGTGGACAGGCGGGAGGCAAACAAGGGTGGGGAGGAGTGTTGCCATGTCGAAGCGAGAAATAGGCATATCTTCGGCTCTGGATCGGCGCATCGCCGACCTCAAGGCCAGGATGCAGGACGCCCGGATCACGGAATATGAAATGAAGACCTTTCAAAAAGTGGCTTCAGCCATGGGAGGCGACGGAGGCTCCCTGCGCCTCGATGCCGACGACCTGATCGCGGCATCCTTTGTCGTCGATGCGCTGAGTGAGCCGACGCTCAACTGACGACGAGCGGTCTGGCTTCGCGCGCCGTTTTGCCCTTGCTCGGCCGGCAATTGGCCCACGCCTTCAAGCTCTGAAACAGGATGGCTGCTTTCCAGCGGCCGTCTTGTGGCGTCTGTCGCAAGTCATCGACAGGGCCGGCGGGTTGGTTCCGCCGCCCGATATCGAATTGGAGGGAAAGTCTTATCAATTTGTTGGGGTTGGTGCGTCATAGTAGCGACGGCTAACGGAGTTGAACGCGATGAAGCTCGATCTGTCGCCGACGAGCTGGGGCAGGGTGATCGCTGTCACGGCAGTCGGTACGGCATTCTTCATTGCCGTGGCGTTCTTCGTCGATTCCTTCAATTTTCCCTATCTTTCGCCCGAGGCCGTGTGGCGGGCGCAGATGACCGACCTGATGCTGCCTTTGGTGCTGGGCGGCTCCTTTTTGTTTTTCCTGATGTGGAAGATTCGCCAGCTGGCCATCGCGCAGCGCGACCTCAGCGTCATCGCCGCGACCGACAGCCTGACGGCGGTGCTGAACCGTGGCGCTTTCTCGATGCTGGTCGAAGCTTATCTCGAGCAGACCCGAAAGCAGGAACAGACCCGTTCGGGCGCGCTGCTGATCATCGACGCCGACCACTTCAAGTCCATCAATGACCGTCTGGGTCATGATTGCGGCGATCAGGCACTCAAACTGATAGCGCAGGCGATCAAGGGGCAACTTCGTGGGGGCGATATCGTCGGCCGCATCGGTGGCGAAGAATTCGGCGTGTTTTTGCCCGGCGTGGATCCCTCGCAATCCTGGGTGGTTGCCGAAAGCATCCGCCGGCGTATCAGGGAGATGGAATTCTCACCCGGCGGCAGGCCTTGTCCGCTTTCCGTCAGCATCGGCGGCACAAGCTTTACCGGCCCGATCACCTATGAGGAAATCTTCTCCGCTGCCGACAAAAGGCTTTACACGGCCAAGTCGAACGGACGCGATCAAGTCAGCTTCGATCCGGCCGGAACGTCTCCGGCGCCTGCGCCCGGGGTCGCCACCGTGCATTGACGGCATAAATTTGCTGATGGCTGATCGGGAAGCTCTCGAAATCGACGCAGGCCGCTTTCTCGACGCTTCGATGCTTACAGTCATATGCCGGGGTTCCGATCTTTATGGATAGCATGCCGGCTCGATAGGCCATGGACTGCAACCGCTTACCGGTATACTCCCCCCGCGTTGGCGATGTTTCGTTGTCGGCAGAAACGGTTCTCACTCCTGAGTTTCCAAGGGTTACGGCCGACGTGCGATCATGATTTTTGACGCCGGCGAACAATGGCGGAAACGGTCAGGTAAGCACAGCTATTATGATCCATTTGTTCAACGGCTTTCAGGATCCTTTCGGTGGCAGTGACCTCAAGACCTTGGAACTCTATCGGCTGTTGAGCGCCGATTCGGACGTGCGCCTTTGGGCTGCGTCATCGCGGGCTTCAGATGAATTAATGCGGCAATTCCCGATACGTCGTATTTCCCCGCTTACGCGAAAAGTTCCGGATGGCGGCACTTACGTTTTTCTCGGAGCGCATTGGCGCAACAAGGTGTGGCCTTACCTGATCCCGCGGCCGCGCCGGCTGATCTACGACTTCAACACCCTTCATCCGAAGGTTCTCAACCTCACCACGCGCATGCCTCGGAGCTTGGGATGGCCCACCGCCGAGATAGTGCTTGTTTCCGACTTTCAGAAGCGATTGCTCCAAATCGACGGCACGGTGCACCCCTCTCCGATCGAGATCGAACGTTTTTCACCACGGCGTCTGGATTCGGATCGTCCGTTCACCGTCGGACGCTTGAGCCGCGATGGGCCGGGCAAACATCATCCCGATGACATACCCCTTTACGAGACATTGCTGGCCGAAGGTACAGCCTTGCGGATTCAGGGAGGGACAGGGCTCAAGGGCAGCCTCATGCCGCATCCGCAACTCGAGCTGTTGCCACCCGGCCAATTTATCGCCGAAGAGTTTCTGCAGACGCTCGACGTGTTTTATTATCGCACCGGTTGGCATGTCGAAACCTTCGGTCGCGTCGTGTTCGAGGCGATGGCCTGCGGCTTGCCCGTGGTCTGCCATTCATATGGAGGCTATTCCGACCATATCAGGCATGGCGAAAACGGTTTTCTGTTCGAAACGACGCAACAGGCGGCACGGATCCTGGCCGATCTCAAAGCCGATCCGGCGCTGCGGGCGGCAGTGGGCCTCAAGGCCCGGCAGACCGTCGAGCAGCTGTTTTCGCCGCAGGCACTGCGACAAAGGCTGGATTTCTATCTGCGTTAGCGGCACGTCATCCCTTGGCGGTGCTTGACGCAACAACATGCCTGGCTGTCTGTCGTCGATCTCGACATCGCGCTAAAGCAGGCACGCAAATCAGACCATTGGGGCTGACAGGCAGCGGCGCGCCACAGACTGGGCAGGACTTCTATCGATGACATTGATGGGCGCGGCGGCACTGCTGATCCTGATCCTGACTTACGCCGGTGTTGCCATCGGCCGCATCCCCGGCCTGCGCCTCGACCGGGCGGGGATCGCGCTTCTCGGCGGGGCCGCGATGATCGCCATCGGCGCGCTCAGCATGGAGGATGCCTACCGGGCGATCAATTTCGACACCATCACGCTTCTGCTCGGCATGATGATCGTGGTGGCGCATCTGAAAGTGTCGGGCGCCTTTCGCGGCCTTGGCGCCATCGCCATCGAGCACGCGCACGCGCCCTTCATGCTTTTGGTGATGGTGACGCTGCTGACCGGCGTGTTGTCCGCCTTCCTGGTCAACGACGCCATCTGCCTCGTCATGGCGCCGATCGTCGTCCACGTCACCCGCATCATCAAGCGCAACCCGATCCCCTATCTGATCGCCACCGCCACCGCGTCGAATTGCGGCAGCGTCGCCACCATCACCGGCAATCCGCAAAACATGGTCATCGGCGCGCTGTCGGGTATTTCCTATCCGGCCTTTTCGGCAGCGCTGGCTCCGGTCGCCCTTTTCGGCCTCGTGGCGGTCGTTGTCATCATTCGCATCGTCTACCGGGCCGAATTCGCCCGAACGGTCCAACTGACGCCCGAAGTCTCGCTTGGCCGCATGCACAAGGGGCAGGTGCTGAAGGCGGTGGTGGTCTGCATCGGGCTGGCAATCGCCTTCTTCGCCGGCGTGCCTGTCGCCAAGGCCGCACTCATCGGCGGCGCCATCCTCTTGCTCACCCGCGCCATCAAGCCCGAACGCATCTACCGCGAGATCGACGGTCCGCTGCTGTTCATGTTCGCCGGTCTGTTCGTTGTGGTCGCCGGCGCCGAAAAGACGCTTCTTTCGCCCGACATGATCGCTTCGGCCAAGAACCTCGGGCTGGGCGACGTCTGGCGCCTGTCCGGTTTCACCGCGGTGCTTTCCAACATCATGAGCAATGTCCCGGCCGTACTGGCGCTTCGGCCCTTCATACCGGGCCTCGAAAACCCCGAGCGTGCCTGGCTGGTCGTCGCCATGAGCTCGACACTGGCCGGCAATTTCACGCTGCTGGGTTCGGTCGCCAATCTGATCGTCGCCGAACAGGCACGAGCCGCCGGCACGACGCTGTCGTTCGGCGCTTTTTTCAAGGTCGGCTTGCCGCTGACGCTGATAACGCTGGCCGCCGGCACGGCATGGCTGGCGTTTGGGTTCTAGAGCTGGCTGCCTGAAATCCGCGCCCGCACAAGCGTTGCCGCGGCGCGGCCGGCGGCCTCGATGTAATCGGGGTTGCGGTGGATCAGCATGATCGAAAAGCAGCCGTCGATCAAAAGCACGATCTCGCGTGCCAAGGCGGGCGGCTCGCCGACGCCATGGTCCGACAAGGCGCCGGCCAGCCATGTTTCGAAATTCAGCTTGTGCCGCGCGCCGACCTTGACCGCCGGATGTCCGGGCATCGAGGCGAGTTCGGCGGCCGTGCGCAGGAAGCCGCATCCTTTCCATTTCGGGTGACGAGCGGACCTCGCCAGATTGGTGAAGATCGCCTCGACTTTGCGATCCGCGCCGCCTTCGGCAGCATCGAACCAGCCAGCCATCCGCTTCAGATTGGGTTGGTCACGGCCATCGAGATAGGCGGCGATGAGGTCGTCCTTGCTCTTGAAATGGTAATAGAGCGTGCGCTTGGTGAGACCCGCTTCCTCGGCGACGGCATCGACGCTGACGCGACCGATTCCTTCGGCATAGAAGAGCCTGGTCGCGGCATCGACAATGCGTTTGCGGGTAGGACTTTGCGTGTCAGGCATGAGCTTAGGTATACCGACTAGTGAATATACACAAGCGGAAAGAGGCATAGTCTTCCGGTCATCAGCATGATGAAGAAGGAAGAGCCAATGACCGATCTTGTCCTTAACGAAACCCGGGATGGGATTGCCATCCTCACCCTCAACCGGCCGGAGAAGCTGAACGCGTTGAACTATGCCCTGATCGATCGCCTGCTTGCGATCCTCGACGACATTGACGTCGATGACAGCGTCCGCGCAATCATTCTGACCGGAGCAGGGGAGCGGGCGTTTTCGGCCGGCGGCGACATTCCTGAGTTCTCGGCCAGCGTGGCGGTCGGCGTCGATGTCGCGATGCGTGATTTCGTCATGCGCGGGCAACGGCTGACGGCAAGGCTGGAAGCGTTTCGCAAACCCGTCATCGCTGCCGTCAACGGCATTGCCTTTGGTGGCGGTTGCGAAATCACCGAGGCGGTGCCGCTCGCCATCGCCAGCGACCGCGCTTTGTTCGCCAAGCCGGAAATCAGCCTTGCAATGCCCCCGACCTTTGGCGGAACCCAACGCTTGCCCAGGCTTGCCGGGCGCAAGCGGGCGCTCGAACTGCTGTTGACCGGCGACTGGTTTGCGCCGCCGCGGGCGCTTGAGCTGGGTCTCGTCAACGAGGTTGTGCCGCATGCCGAGTTGATGCCGGCCGCGATCGGCCTGGCCAGGCGTATCCTGCGGCACTCCGATCTGGCGATCGCCAGCATCCTCACGGCAGTGACGCGCGGCCTCAACCAGAGCATCGCCGAAGGCTTGGCTGTCGAGGCCGAGCAGTTCGCCCGCATGGCCCCGACCGCTGATCTGCGCGAAGGGCTGGATGCCTGGATCGCACGCCGCGAGCCGGGCTATGACGACTCGTGGACGCACATCACCCGGCCGGATGAAGCCAGGCGAGCGTCGCTGGAGCAGGACCGGCTTGCGGAACAGGACCAAGGCGCTGTCGTCGCCGGCACATGGCCTTCGATGTCTGGATGGAAGCGACCCTCAAAATAGGGCGGGGAGAGTAGACCTAGTTTTTCTAAGCCTAGGCGCTAGAACTACTCGCTTGCGCCATGCCGACCGACGGCTCCACCTTAGGCTCCATTCACAGCCGTATTGTCCGCCGGTTGGCAAAGGAGGCATCGATGGTCGCTCTCGCTCGCAGGCCCTGGGTTCCATCGCATTGCGACGAGTTTGCCCAGCAGTTGGCGCAGAAGACGAGCACTCAGAAGACCGATGCCGTCATGGCGGCAGTCAACAGGGGCATCGAGCTGAACCGTTCGATCCACGAGGCCGACTGCATCAACCTCAACCCGGCGACCAATGTGATGAACCCGAAGGCCGAAGCCGCACTCGCTTCCGGCCTGGGGTCGCGCCCGTCGCTTGGCTACCCCGGCGACAAATATGAGATGGGATTGGAGGGTGTCGAGCAGATCGAGGTGATCGCGGCCGAGCTGGCGGCCGACGTTTTCGGCGCCAGCTATGCCGAGATCCGGGTACCTTCCGGCGCGATCGCCAATCTCTATGCGTTCATGGTTGCAGCCAGGCCGGGCGACAGCGTCATTGTCCCGTCGCCGGCGATCGGAGGCCATGTAACCCATCATATGGCCGGCTGCGCCGGGCTCTACGGGCTCGATATCCACACCGCTCCAGTCGATGCCGACAGCTACACCGTTGACGTCGGCAAATTGCGCGACCTGGCCAGATCAATAAGGCCGAAGATGATAACGATCGGCAGCAGCCTCAACCTGCTGCCCCATCCCATTCGTGAGATACGGGAGATCGCCGACGAGGTCGGTGCGCTTGTTCTCTTCGATGCGGCCCATCTGTGCGGCATGATTGCCGGAGACGCGTGGCAACAGCCCTTGCAGGAAGGGGCTCATCTGATGACGATGAGCACCTACAAAAGTCTCGGCGGTCCGGCGTCCGGGCTGATCGTCACCAACGATGCGGTCGTTGCCGAAAAGCTCGACAGGATCGCATTTCCAGGCATGACCGCCAACTTCGATGCCGCCAAGTCGGCTGCCTTGGCGATCACACTTCTAGACTGGAAAGACCACGGCAAGGCCTACGCCGCGACGATGGCGCGGACCGCAAAGGCGTTGGCCGAAAGCCTTGCCGATCGCGGCCTGCCGGTTTTTTCGACCGGCAAGGGCTACACGACATCGCATCAGTTCGCCCTCGAGGCAGCCGAGTTTGGCGGCGGCCAGGCGGCGGCAAGGAAATTGCGGCTGGCCAACATCCTGACCTGCGGCATCGGCTTGCCCATAGACGCTGTCGACGGCGACATGAACGGGTTGCGCCTGGGTACGCCCGAGATCGTCCGCTGGGGCATGACCGAAGACGACATGCCGGCACTCGCGGCTCTCATCGCCAGAGGACTGCGCGGCAATGACGCCAGCGAACAAGTCGCGGCAGATGTCACGGCATTCCGGCGCCGGTTCAACAAGCTTCACTTTGTGAACTGACGCCTGAAGCGGCGGGAAAAGCCCGCCTTTCTCTAAAAAACAGGGGAATAAAATGCGCATGATCGTGCAGATGATGACTGCTGCCCTTATGACTGCGGCTGTTGGTGCGGCCAGGGCTGATATTGTGTTCGGCGTCGCCGGCCCGATGTCGGGGCCGAACGCCGCCTATGGAGAACAGTACCGCGTCGGTGTCGAGATCGGGTTGAACGCATCAACGCCAATGGCGGCGTTCTTGGACAAAAGCTTGCCGTGTCGATCGGTGACGATGTCTCCGACCCGAAGCAGGGCGTTTCGGTCGCCAACAAATTCGTCGCTGATGGCGTTCACTACGTTGTCGGGCACTATAATTCCGGCGTCACCATTCCCGCTTCCGAGGTCTATGCCGAGAATGGCGTTCTGTTCGTGACGCCGACTGCCACCAACCCGATGGTGACGGAGCGCGGCCTGTGGAATGCCTTCAGGGCGTGCGGGCGCGATGATCAGCAAGGCTCCATCGCCGCCAAATTAGTTCTCGACCGTTTCAAGGACAAGAAGATAGCGATTGTCGACGACAAGTCGACGGCGGGCAAAGGCCTCGCCGACGAAATGGCCAAGGCCTATAACGCCGGCGGCGGCAAGGAGGTTCTCCATGAGGAGGTCAACCCGGGCGAGAAGGACTACAGCCCTCTCGTCACAAGGATCAAGCAATCGGGCGCCGACCTCGTCTACTATGGCGGTCAGCACACGGAGGCTGGACTGATTGTGCGCCAGATGCACGATCAGGGCGTCACCGCGATCCTGATGGGCGGTGACGGCATCTCCAACAGCGAATTCGGCGCCATCGGCGGTGATGGTGCTGTTGGAACCCTGATGACGTCGTTCCCCGACCCGGCAACGTTTGCAGAAGCCAAGGATGCCGTCGCCGATCTGAGGGCCAAAAACGTGCCCACCGAAGCAGTGACCCTCTACGCCTACGCGGCAACGCAGATTCTTGCCGAGGCTATCGCCAAAGCCAAGGCCGACGATCCAAAGGCCGTTTCCGATTATCTTCATTCCGGCGCCGGTATCTCGACGGTGCTCGGTTCGATCTCCTATGACGACAAGGGGGATATCAAGCAGCCCGGGTTCGTCGTATTTGAGTGGCAGAAGGTCGACGGCAAGCTGACCCCGGTCGCCCTCAAGTAGAAACACCGCGTCGGCGGCCGGTCACCGGCCGCCGACGCCATCCGGAAACGTCGGACGATGGCCGTAAATCCGCCGCGACCTCGAATGCCGCCTCTCAACACCTTGCGCGCCTTTGAAGCTGCCGCTCGCCAGGAGAGCTTTGCCAAGGCCGCCGATGAACTTGGCGTTACCCCGGCGGCCGTATCGTATCAGGTCAAGGCGCTGGAGGCGTGGCTGGGCTCGTCGCTGTTCGTGCGCCATGCCCAGGGGCTGCATCTGACCGAGGCTGGGCGCGCGGCGCTGCCGGCCTTCTCCACGGCGTTCGACTCCATGGGCCTTGCCGTCCAGGAACTGCGCATCTGGGCGCCAAGGCCGCAGGTGAGCATTGCCGCGCTGCCGTCGATTGCCCAGCTGTGGCTGGCTCCGTGTCTGCCGGCGCTTCGCGCTGCGCTTCCCGCCCTTCGCCCGTCCATCCATGCGCTGGAGGAGCCGCCGGATTTCAGGCGTGAACCCTTTGACCTCGCAATCTTCTTGACCAGGCACGCACCAGGGGGCAGCCGCGCGTTCAAGCTCTGCGACGACGTGATCTTTCCGGTCTGCGCGCCGGCGCTCGCCAGGCAGCTGAAAACGCCGGCTGATCTGTCATCGCAGCTTCTGCTTTGGGACACGACCTGGACCGGCGACTGGAGCCTGTGGTTCGAGGCTGCCGGGCTGAAAGGTCCGTCGATCGAGTCCGGTTCCGAATTCTCGCTCTACAGCATGGCGCTGCAGGCGGCCGTCGACGGCGCCGGCGTTCTGATGGGGCATGAGGCTCTGGTCGCGCGCGCTATCGCCGCCGGTTCGCTCGTGGCGCCGTTCCCGCAGCGCGTTCCGACCGGCCTCAGCCTCTCTATCCTGGCGCCGGACCGCCCGCCCGCCCAGGCAGCGCAGATGATCGAGTGGCTGCTTGCACAGGGCTGAGCGATCCGGGACTGACGCTTGGAACAACCGGCGGCAAAGCGATCGCTTCGCCGCCGGTTCCAAACCATCATGGCGTCACGTCGAGACGGCCTTTCATGTTGGGGTGAAAGCGGCAGAAATAGTCGACCGGTCCCGCGGCCTTCAATGTCAGGCTTGCGGATTTCTTCGGCGGGATCATCACTTCCCAGCCGCCTTTCACGGTGGCCGTGTGGGCGAACACATCCTTGTTCACCCACTCGATCGTGTCGCCGACCTTGGCCTCGACGGTGGCTGGCGAGAACACCAGCCTGTCGATGATGACCTGGATGGTTTCTGCTCGCGCCGGAACGGTACCGACGGCCAGCGCCAACGCAATCCACAGATGGCGTTTCGGCATGCTCCGGGCCCTTACTTGAGCATGCCGGCGACGTGCTCGGCGTGCTGCTCATGGCCCTGGAAAATCTTCAGGCCGGTTTCCAGCAGGCTCTTCAGTTCGGCATTCTGCGCCGACGGGATCAAAAGGGTTTCGAGCGCGCCGTTGACCTGCTTGTGGTAGGCGACCTCATTGTCGACATAGGCCTTGTCGAAGGCAGCGCCGTCGAGTTTGGCAAGCTTGGCCCGCTCCTCCGCCGCAGCTTTGGTCAGCGCCTGGCTGGTGGCGTTGTCTTCCGGCGTGACCTTGAGCTTCTTCACCAGGTCGAGCGCCTGAACATTTACAGCCTCGTGATCCCGGACCATGTCCTTGGCGAAATCGACAACCTCCTTGTTCTTCGATTTCTCGATCGCCAGCTTGGCCGCTTCGACGTCGATGACCCCGGCCGTGTAGGCGATGTGGGCGATCTGCGGATCGGTTGGCTTGTCGGCGGCTTGTGCGAATGGGGCAGTGCCAAGCAGCAACAGGGCGGCGAGCGCGGCAGTGTGTCGGATAGACATGGCATCTCCTTCGTCCGGACGCTGAAATCGCGCCGGACTGTGTTTTTCGGTTGACGTTCATTGGATGCTGGTCAGCGGCAAACGTTCCCGCTGAAATGAACTGAAATCCGGTGAGGGTCAGCTTTCCAGCCCGAGCCGCCGCATCACGGCGCTGGTCAGTCGTTCGCAACGCCGGCCCGCGAAGGGGAAGGCATCGAGCAGCACCGGTCCGATCTGGTCGTCCAGCGCCTTGCGCACGAGGGCGCGCGCGCGGTGCAGCCTCGTCTTGACGGTTTGCGGCCGCACGCCGAGGAGATCGGCGGTCTCCTCGATGCTCAGCCCCTCGATCACCCGCGCCACGAACACCGTCCGGTAGACGTCGGGAAGGCTGTCGGTGGCCTGTTCGACCAGTTGGAGGATCTGCCTTTGCGCCATCGTCCGTTCCGGATCGTCGCTGGGGTTGAGAGGGAACCGGATGATCTCGGCTTGCGGATTTTCCGGCAGTGCCACCGTTCTGCGCCTGTTGCGCAGGCGGCCAAGCGCCTCGTTGATGACGATGCGCGAGAGCCATGTGGCGAGCGAGGAGTCGCCGCGAAACGCATCGAGATGGGCGAAAGCCTTGACGTAGGCCTCCTGCACGATGTCCTCGGCCTCGCTGTCATTGCGCACGACGCCGCGCGCGATCCGGTAGAGCCGCTGATTGTGTGTCTTGATGATGGTGCGGAAGGCATCGCCGTCGCGCGCCAAGGCGCGGCGCACAAGCTGCATCTCGCCTGGCACAGCGGAAGGCACGGCCGTCAAGACAGCAGGCATGGCCAGTTTCCTCAACCCAATCTCCGGACCGGACCTCGATTGAGAGATTGGACGCTGTCGCCGGCAAAAGGTTCCCGAAGACTTTTCGCGGGGCCTGGCGGCGGTACCCTACCGCGCGAGTGAAGGCTTGTCAGGCAGCCTGCAGGCGCGCCGTGGCCGCCAACAGATCGGTCTGGGTGATCAGCCCGAGAATCCGTTTGTCGTCGTCGACGATGATGACCGCATGGCTGCGGCCGTCGGTGAGCACCGGCAGCAGACCCATGGCGGCAAAACCTGCGGCGGCTGTTGCCGCGGGTGATATGACGGATCCGACTGTCCCGGAGGCCTGGGTGAGTTCGCGCAACCCCACGGTGCCTGCCAGCCTGGCTTCCGCATTGACGACCGGCAGGGTCCGGATGTTGTGGTCAAGCAGCAATTGGCGCGCTGCCTCGGTGGAGGTGTGAGTATCGACCGAGATCACATCGCGCGACATGATGTCCTCGCACAGAAGCGTCTTGTGCGCGCGCACCATCGCCTGCAATTCGACCTGCCGCAGCAGCCGGTCGAGATCGTTGCGATCGATATCGAACGTCTCGTCAAGTGCGCCAAGCGCGGCATCGATGTCTTCGGACCGGAAGCCCACGCGCAGCTGCGCCGGCGGGTCGCCGGTGCCGTGGCTGTTCGCCGGCGCTGCAACCGGTACATGCGGATAATTGCGCCGGGCCAGCCTGTGGAAGCCGTAGCCGAGCGCCACCAGCAGGATCGAGTTCAGCGCCACCGGCACGAATGGAAACAGGAAGCCGGCGCTGATGACGGCAGGCCCTCCCAGCACCGCGGTCAGCGCGGCCGCTCCGCCCGGCGGATGCAGGCAGCGCGTGAACGACATGGCGGCGATGGCCAGTGCCACCGCGATGCCGCTGGCAAGCGCGGTTTCGTGGATGAAATGCGCCACGATCACGCCGACGAGTGCCGATATCGTGTTGCCGCCGATGATCGACCATGGCTGTGCCAGCGGACTGGCGGGCACGGCGAACAGGAGCACCGCCGACGCCCCCATCGGCGCCACCAGCAGCGGAACGTGCGGGCCGTTGCCGAGCACAAGGCTGGCGATCACACCGGTGAGTGCAATGCCGATCGTCGCGCCGATACAGGCGACGAGACGCTCGCGCAGCGTCGCGCCGGCAAGAATGGGAACAAAAAGGCGGAAAGCCATGGGGTCGAAAACTCTGCCGGTATTCCAGGGGAAGTCCAAAATGTGCTGATTGCACCGCAATGACGTGGCATCGCTGAATTTGAAAGCCAAACTGATCCGCGAAATCGCAATTTTAGGGAATAGAATTCCGCTAGTGCATGTCGCCCAAATGTGACCTCGGTTTTGGGAGAACGACATGCGCAAAAACAAAACCTGAAGCGGGTCGCCTGAAAATCTTCAGGCGCGACACGCTTTAGGCCGCCGCTGCGGCGGTCAGGCCGCGCGAAATATCGGCCTTCAGGTCGTCGACATCCTCGAGGCCGATCTGCAGGCGGATCAACGGACCCTCATAGGGGGCTTTTGCAACAACGCGGTCGCCGAGCCAGACCGGCACGGCAAGGCTCTCATAGCCGCCCCAGGAATAACCGAGGCCGAAGATCCGCAGCGCGTCGAGGAAGGCGTGCTGCTGCTTCTGGCCGCCACCGGCAAGAACGATGGAAAAGATGCCGCTCGAGCCGGAAAAGTCGCGCTTCCACAGAGCGTGATCCGGATGGCTGGGCAGGGCCGGGTGGAGCACGCGCGCCACGCCCTTCTGGCCCTCGAGCCAGGAGGCGATCGCAAGCGTACTGCGCTGATGGTGTTCGAGGCGCACGCCCATGCTGCGCAGGCCACGCAGCACCTGGTAGACGTCGTCGGGCCCGGCGCAACAGCCAAGCGTGCAGAAGCTTTCGTAGAGGTGCGTCCAGCAACTCTCATTGGCCGACACCGTGCCAAGCAGCACGTCGGAATGGCCGGCCGGGTATTTGGTCGCCGCATGGATAGATATGTCGACACCGTGGTCGAGCGGGCGGAAATAGAGTGGCGTCGCCCAGGTGTTGTCCATCATGACGATGGCGCCCGCGGCGTGCGCCGCCTTGACGATGGCCGGGATGTCCTGCACCTCGAACGTGTTGGAGGCCGGCGATTCCGTGAACACCACCTTGGTGTTGGGCTTGATCAACGCCGCGATGCCGGCGCCGACATCGGGGGCGTAATACTCGACCTCGACGCCCAGCCGCTTCAGCATCGTGTCGGCGAAATTGCGCGTCGGATGATAGACGGTATCGACGATCAGCAGATGGTCGCCGGCCGAGACGAAGGCGAGCAGCGGCACCGTCACCGCCGCAAGGCCCGACGGCACCAGGATCGTGCCTGCCGAGCCTTCCAGCGCGTCTATGGCATGGGCAAGCGCATCGGTCGTCGGTGTGCCGCGCGTGCCGTAAGTGTATTTCTGGGTTCGCGCCGCCATCGAAGCCGCGTCGCGGAAAAGCACGGTCGAAGCATGCACCACCGGCGGATTGACGAAGCCGAAATAGTCGTGCGGATTGTTGCCCGAATGGGCAAGCCGCGTGTTGATGCCCATCCCGCCGTGCTCGCTGCCGTCTTTCGCCATTCTGCGTCGCCTTGTTTGATAAGCCGCTAGCCATAGTGCGGCGCTATGGACCGTGCAACAGCCACCGCCCGCCAGGAGGCGGACTTCGAATATGCCAATTCGTCGCGGCAAAAACAGCGATGCGGGGACGGAGTATTAAACGAAAAACCCGCCTGTGCGGCGGGTTATCGGCGCAAATCAGCACCATGGACGAATATGTACCATAGCTGAGGGCAGGGAGTCAAGAAAAAATTCCTATCAAGAAAAGCGACAGGCACAAAAGTTACCGGCACAAAAAAGCTGCTGCCGCCGCCGAACTGGTTGTCGTCAGGTCTTTTGTTGACCTGCGTTCGGAGCCCTTGTCCCCGCCGATCGGTCTATTGTGGGCGGCGGCGAATGGTATATGATCGTCGGCTAATATTAATCGCCGGATTGCTTCGATCAGATGCTGCCGGATGGTTGCTGCCGGTTGACTTCTGGTCCTCCACGATCCGGATCGCGCTCACGAAGCGTGAGCGCGGCAAGGGAGGAATGCCATGCCGGACGTCAAATGGGCCATGAAGGCGAGCGAATTCATCAACTGCAACTGCGCCTATGGCTGCCCGTGCCAGTTCAACGCCATGCCGACATACGGATTCTGCCAGGCGGTCGCCGGCATGGAAATCGAGAGCGGCCATCACGGCGACACCAAGCTCGACGGGCTGCGGTTCGTCGGGATTTTCAGCTGGCCCGGCGCCATACACCAGGGCGGGGGTGAAGCCGCGGTGGTCATCGACGAGAGGGCGACGGAAGCCCAACGTGGCGCGCTGCTTCGCATATTGGGCGGTCTGGACACCGAGCCAGGTGCAACGATATTTCAGGTCTTTTCGACCACGCTGGAGAAATTCCACGATCCGATCTTCGCGCCGATCGAATTCAAGATCGACGTCGACGCGCGAACCAGTCAGCTGCATGTCGAGGGTATAACCGACGGTCGCGGCGAGCCGATCCGGAATCCGGTCACCGGCGCCGCGCACCAGGCGCGCATCGACTTGCCGCACGGCTTCGAATACGCGATCGCCGAGGTCGGGCGCGGCTGGACCAAGGCGACGGGCCCGATCAAGTTCGAGCTGGCCGATACGCACAGCCATTTCGCCAATCTGCATCTCACGCAGAGCGGCATCGTGCATTGACCTGATCCAATGGGCGATACGGCCCTCGAGGCGGTGCTGAGGCGCGATCGCGCGGTCGTGACGGCCGCGCTCGTCGTGATTGCCGTGCTCGCCTGGGCCTATGTGCTGTGGCTCGCCGCCACCATGGTCATGCCCGGCTCCCCTTTGCCGGATGGCGAAGGCGGCGACATGGCCGGCATGGATATGGGCGGCATGGATATGGGCGCCGCCATGGCGCCCGGCTTCCGGGCCTGGGCGATGGGCGATTTCGCTTTCACCTTCACGATGTGGGCAGTGATGATGGTTGGCATGATGACGCCTTCGGTCGCGCCGATGTTGCTGCTCTATGCCGGTGTCGGGCGCAAGGCGCGGGCGGATGGCCGGCCCATCGCTTCGACGGGATGGTTTTTTGCCGGCTATCTCGCCGTCTGGGTCGTCTTCAGCCTCCTGGCGACGGGTGCGCAATGGCTTCTCGCCCGTCTAGCCTTGCTCGATCCCTCGATGGCGACCGTCAGCGCGATCCTCGGCGGCCTCGTCCTGATCGCCGCCGGTCTCTATCAATGGACGCCGATGAAGGGCGTCTGCCTGCGCCAATGTCAGGCACCGATCGCGTTCCTGGCCAGCCATGGCGGATTCCGTTCCGCTCCGCTCGGCGCGCTTCGGCTCGGCATGGATCACGGCGCTTATTGCCTGGGGTGTTGCTGGGCGCTGATGGCTCTGTTGTTCGTCGGTGGCGTCATGAACGTGCTGTGGATCGCCGGCATCGCCATCCTTGTTCTGTTGGAGAAGACGGTGCCGACCGGCCAGCTGATTCCGCGCGTTTTAGGCGCGTTGATGGCCGCCATCGGGACCTGGATCGTCTTTCAAGCCTTTTGAGCAGTCTTCGTCGGCGGTCTGTATTGGTATGCAGCCGTCAGTAAATCGTCAGATGACAATCTTGGAACCTGGTAGTTCGTCGCACGGGGAGGTCAACAACGACGAGGTATTGCCCGGGATGGATTTCGCTGCCGCGGCCCGTATTGGCCCGGCGTTGGCGTTGCATGAGATTTGCCGCCTTTATTAGCCCTGCTGGCTAAATCGCGGGCGTGTTTGTCTGTAAATCGGGCATTTGCGGCAATCGGTTTTCAAACTCTTTGGGTTTCGGTCATTTCCCTTGACCTCACAGGAATTATCGCCTTCGATGACATTTGTGAACGGGAGGCGGCGCGTCGGTTACGATGCGGGGTTCCGGGATGGGCCGGGATGGGAGCCGCGTTCACACGGGAGAAAAAAATCAGGATTTACTCCTGAAAAACAGAGAAAAGGGTCTGTGGGTCATGAAACATATTGCTATCGGCATTCTAGGCGCCGCCACGCTTGGATTGATGGCGTCCGCCGCGTCGGCGGCCACGCTCGACACCGTCAAGGCGAAGGGCTTCATCCAGTGCGGCGTCTCCACTGGCCTGGCCGGCTTTTCGGCGCCGGACGACAAGGGTGACTGGCAAGGCATCGATGCGGATTTCTGCCGCGCTGTCGCGGCCGCCGTCTTTGGTGACGGCTCCAAGGTCAAGTTCACGCCGCTCAGCGCCAAGGAGCGGTTCACCGCGCTGCAGTCGGGCGAGATCGACATCCTGTCGCGCAACACCACCTGGACCATCAACCGCGATACGGCACTCGGCCTGAATTTCATCGGCGTCACCTACTATGACGGCCAGGGTTTCATGATCAACGCCAAGAAGCTGCCGGGCGTCAATTCGGCATTGCAGCTTTCGGGCGCCGCTGTCTGCGTGCAGAGCGGCACCACCACCGAGCTGAACCTCGCCGACTACTTCAAGGCCAACAAGATGGAGTACAATCCCGTCGTCTTCGAAAAGCTGGAAGAGGTCAACGCCGCCTATGATGCCGGCCGCTGCGACGTCTACACCACCGATCAGTCGGGCCTCTATGGCATCCGCCTGACGCTGGGAGCGCCGGCCGACCATGTCGTGCTGCCCGAGATCATCTCCAAGGAGCCGCTCGGACCGGCCGTTCGCCAGGGCGACGACCAGTGGTACCACATCGTCAAGTGGACCTATTTCGCGCTGCTGCAGGCTGAAGAGCTCGGCATCACCAAGGCCAATGTCGATGAGATGAAGAACTCGGCCAGCCCCGAGATCAAGCGCGTGCTCGGCCAGGAAGCCGATACCAAGATCGGTACCGATCTCGGCGTCTCCAATGACTGGGTGGTCAACATCGTCAAGGCCGTCGGCAATTATGGCGAGATGTTCGAGCGCAATGTCGGCTCGGGCAGCCCGCTGAAGATCGCGCGCGGCATCAACGCGCTGTGGACCAAGGGCGGCTTGCAATACGCGCCGCCGATCCGCTGATCGAAATGTGATCCGGGAGGCAGATCATCTGCCTCCCGGTTTCTCTTTCCAGGGGACGGTCGAATGGCATCGCAGGACGTACTTCGCGAGGAGCCCAGCCGCGGTTCCTTCATCAACGATCCGAAAATCCGGGGCATATTCTTCCAGGTGCTGGTCGTCGTGCTGCTGGTGGCGGGCGTCTGGTGGATTGCCCACAACGTCATCGACAACCTGACGCGGCTGCGCATCGCTTCAGGCTTCGGCTTCCTCAAGGGCCGCGCCGGCTTCGACATCAGCGAGAGCGCGATCGCCTATTCGTCGGATTCGACCTATGGCCGCGCCATTCTGGTCGGCCTCCTCAACACGCTCATCGTCGCCATCGTCGGCATCATCACCGCGACAATCATCGGCTTCGTCATCGGCATCGGCCGGCTCTCGCAGAACTGGCTGATCCGGAAGATCTGCACCGTCTATGTCGAGGTCTTCCGCAACATCCCGCCGCTGCTGGTCATCTTCTTCTGGTATTCCGGCGTGCTGGCCGTGCTGCCGGCACCACGCGACAGCTACAACCTGCCGTTCGGCTCCTTCCTCAACCAGCGCGGCTTCTATTTTCCACGCGCTGTCTGGGGCGACGGCTCCTGGCTGATCTTCGTCGCCTTGCTCGTCGGCATCGCCATGGCGTGGTTCGTCGCGCGCAAGGCGCGGCAACGGCAGATGGCGACCGGCCAGCAATTCCCGGTGTTTTGGACATCCGCGGCGCTGATCGTCGGGCTGCCGCTGCTCGCCTATGCGCTGAGCGGCTTTCCCCTGAGTTTCGACTACCCGAAGCAGTCGACTTTCAACCTGACCGGCGGCTTCCAGGTCCGGCCGGAGTTCCTGTCGCTTTATCTGGCGCTGTCCTGCTATACCGCCGCCTTCATCGCCGAGATCGTGCGCGCCGGCATCAGGGGTGTCAGCGCGGGCCAGACGGAAGCTGCCGCTGCGTTGGGGTTGCGGTCCGGATCGATCCTGCGGCTGGTCGTCGTGCCGCAGGCCATGCGCATCGTCATTCCGCCGCTGACCAGCCAGTATCTCAACCTGACCAAGAACTCGTCGCTGGCCATCGCCATCGGCTATCCGGACCTGACGGCGACCGCCGGGACAGTGCTGAATCAGACCGGCCAGGCCGTCGAGGGCGTGGTGATCATGATGGTGATCTATCTCGCCATCAGCCTCCTGACCTCGCTTGTGATGAACTGGTTCAACGCCAAGATGGCGCTGGTGGAGAGGTGAGGTAAGGACATGCAAGAACATGATATGTCCTGGGTGCGCACCGAAATGGTGCTGGCGCAGCCGGCGCCGGCCGGCGTCACCGGTCTCGGTGCGTGGGTGCGCAAGAACCTGATCGCTTCCACCGGCGACACCATTTTGACAATCGTCGGCATCGCCCTGGTGGCGATGATCCTGCCGCAAATCATCAATTGGGCGTTCATCAACGCCGTGTGGACGGGACCGGACCGGACCGTATGCGCCACGGTGGCGCAAGGCGGCATCCAGCCGGATGGCTGGACCGGCGCCTGCTGGGCTTTCGTCAACGCCAAGTTCGGCCAGTTCATGCTCGGCCGCTATCCCATCGAGGAGCGCTGGCGGCCGATCCTGGTCGCCATCCTGTTCGTGGCGCTGCTGGTGCCGATGCTGATCCCGAAGGTACCGCGCAAAGGGCTGAATGCGGTTCTGCTGTTTTTCGTGCTGCCGATCGTCGCCTTCGTCCTGCTGGTCGGCGGCATGTTCGGCCTGCCGCATGTCGAGACCTCGCTTTGGGGCGGGCTCTTGGTGACGCTCAGCCTGTCCTTCGTCGGCATTGCCGTGTCGCTGCCGCTCGGCATCGTGCTGGCGCTCGGCCGCCGTTCCAAGATGCCGATCATCAAGACGCTGTGCGTCGTCTTTATCGAGACGGTGCGCGGCATCCCGCTGATCACCGTGCTGTTCTTCGCCAGCGTCATGCTGCCGCTGTTCCTGCCGGAGGGTGTCTCTTTCGACAAGTTCCTGCGCGCGCTGATCGGCGTGTCGCTTTTTGCCGCCGCCTATATGGCCGAAGTGGTGCGCGGCGGCCTGCAGGCGATTCCCAAGGGCCAGTATGAAGGTGCCGATTCGCTCGGTCTCGGCTATTGGCAGAAAATGTATTTCATCGTCATGCCGCAGGCGCTGAAACTGGTCATTCCGGGCATCGTCAACACCTTCATCGGCATGTTCAAGGACACCAGTCTGGTCATCATCATTTCGATGTTCGACCTGCTCGGCATCGTCAAACAGAATTTTTCCGATGCAAACTGGGCAACCGCGCAGACGGCGAGGTCCGGCCTGATCTTCGCGGCCTTCGTCTTCTGGCTGTTCTGCTTCGGCATGTCGCGCTATTCAATGTACACCGAACGCCGGCTCGACACCGGCCACAAACGTTAAACAAAAGAACAAGGGGACCCCCTGTCATGGCCACCGAAAATGCCGTCAGCGCCGAAGAGATCAAGGTCAACGCCGCCAAGATGCAGATTTCCACCACCGATGTCGCCATCGACATCATCGCCATGCACAAATGGTATGGCGAGTTCCATGTGCTGAAGGACATCAACCTGAAAGTGATGCGCGGCGAGCGCATCGTCATCTGCGGCCCCTCCGGCTCCGGCAAATCGACGATGATCCGCTGCATCAACCGTCTGGAGGAGCACCAGAAGGGCAAGATCATTGTCGATGGCAAGGAATTGACCAACGATCTCAAGAAGATCGACGAGGTGCGCCGCGAGGTCGGCATGGTGTTCCAGCACTTCAATCTGTTCCCGCATCTGACCATCCTGGAGAACTGCACGCTGGCGCCGATCTGGGTGCGCAAGACGCCGAAGAAGCAGGCCGAGGAAATCGCCATGCATTTCCTCAAGCGCGTCAAGATTCCGGAACAGGCCAACAAATATCCCGGCCAGCTTTCCGGCGGCCAGCAGCAGCGTGTGGCGATTGCCCGTTCGCTGTGCATGAACCCGCGCATCATGCTGTTCGATGAGCCGACCTCGGCGCTCGATCCGGAGATGATCAAGGAAGTGCTTGAGACCATGGTTGGCCTGGCCGAGGAAGGCATGACCATGCTGTGCGTCACTCACGAGATGGGTTTTGCCCGCAAGGTCGCTAACCGGGTGATCTTCATGGACCAGGGCCAGATCGTCGAGCAGAACACGCCGGCCGAGTTCTTCGACCACCCGCGCCACGAGCGCACGAAGCTGTTCCTGTCGCAGATCCTGCACTAGGCCTCGACGGCCACGAAGAGCCCGGCTGAAACACTGCCGGGCTCTTTTGCGTATGGGATAACAGGCGTGTCGCGCTGGAGCGCTTTTGCAGGGCCGCCTTTCATGAAAAGACTGGGACGTTTTCTAGGCCTTCTGTTGCTTGTCGTCGCACTCGCCGTGACGACGGGCACCCTCGTGCCGCGGCCGCTGTGGCCCGCGGCCGCCGCCATGCCCGCTACGACGCGCCATATCCTGGTGCTGAACAATCCGATCCACACCGATATCGCCATCCCGATCGACGACGCCGTGCGCCGGCGTTTCCATTTCCTGGTCGACGCGGGCATACCGGCCGACAGGCCGGAGGTCCGCTACATCGTCTTCGGCTGGGGCGGCCGCGCCTTCTACCTGGAGACGCCGACATGGTCCGAGCTGAAGGCGGTGCCGGTGATGAAGGCACTGACACTCGACGCGTCGGTCATGCATGTCGATGTCGCCGGTGACATCGTCGAACCGCGCCCTGATATCGCGGGGTTCGACATCACCGAGGATCGGTTCACGGCGTTGCTCGATTTCATCGATGCGAGTTTCCAGCGGGGACCGGAAGGCCCGATCCTCGTTCCGGACGCAGCCTATTCGAGGTTCGACGGCTTCTACGAAGCCAATGGCCATTTCAACGCACTGGTCGGCTGCAACACCTGGACGGCGGCCGCCTTGCGCACCGCCGGCCTGCGCACCGGCTGGTGGAACCCGCTGCCTGCATCGCTCGGGCTGTCGATGAGCTTGTACAATTAGCGTGGGCATTCCGCGAATTGGCAAGCATCGCGTTCCTTCACACCCCCCTCTGTCCTGCCGGACATCTCCCCCGCATGGGGGGAGATTGGCAGTTGCGACGCCTCACTTCCCTTCGCGACGTCGGTGATGGGCGAAAGCAGTGGTGACGGCTGATCTCCCCCCTTGCGGGGGAGATGTCCGGCAGGACAGAGGGGGGTGCTGTCCCACCAACCGATTGTGCTTGTACGCTCAGCGTCGAATGATCTTCTGAGCCTGCCACCCATAGAGCCAGTCCAGATCCGCCGCGAGTTTTTCCGACGAGCGCACCTTCAGGAACACATTGCGCGCAATCGCCACTGGACCCACGGCATGCCAGGCCAGCCGGTTGACAGCGCCGCGTCGGGCGACCTGCGCGACGCGCGGTCGCCGTGACTGCTCCCAGGTCGCAATTGCGGCCAGAGGATCGGCGGGGAAGTCGGCAATGATATCGGCAAGCGTCGCCGCATCCTCGATCGCCATCGCCGCACCTTGCGCCGCGAACGGGGTCATCGCATGCGCGGCATCGCCGATCAGCGCGATGCCGTTCGGCGTTGTCCAGGGCTGTCGCTGCTCAACAGTGTGGATCGGCCATGCGGTCCATGGGCCGGCCTGCTCGACCAGGCGGGCAAGTTCTGCCGCGGTGCCGCGCAGGGCTCGGGTCAGGATCCCGGCGTCGGCGTTGCCGGACCAGCCCTCGGCTATGCGGTCGCCCCTGGTGAAGGCCGCGAGATTGAAGGCCGCACCCTTGCTGACGGGATAGGCAACCATATGGAAGCCGGGATGCAGGAAGGTGGTGACGCAGTCCCTGGCGCCGATGGCGGCAAAGCTCTGACCGGCGGCGCTCTCGGCCGCGACGGTGGCGCGCCAGGCCAGTTCGCCGGAGAAATGGTTTCTTGGCGAAGCCGGCCCCTTGGCCGAATCGACAAGTGCGCGCACCGACGACCAGACGCCATCGGCCCCAACCAGCAGGAAGCCCTCCGCCTCGACGGTTTTGCCACCGATCTCGGCCGTCGCGGTGATGCCGTGCGGGCCGGTGTCAACGCCGCCCATGCGGGCGCCGGTGGTGAGATGGATATCCGGCATCTCGGCAGCGCGCGCGGTCAGTGCGCGCTGCAGATCGGCCCTGTGCGCGACGAGATAAGGTGCCTGCCAGCGCGTTTCGGCGGCTTGCCCCAGCGGCACGCGCGCCAGTTCGCGCAAGGTCGCGGCCTCCTTCAACACCACGGCTTCCGGCCGCACCGCCGCCGGCAGCAGCCGGTCGAGTACGCCAAGCTGGCGAAGGATGCGGGTCGCGTTGGGAGAAAGCTGAATGCCGGCGCCGGCAGCTTCCAGGCGCTGCGCCTGTTCGAACACCCGAACAGGGTAGCCGCGTTCGGCGAATGCAAGGGCTGCGGTCAATCCGGCGACACCCGCCCCGGCGATGACAATTTGCCGGGAGCGCGTGTCGGTCATCGGGCTGGTCGCGAAAGACTCAGGCGGCCTGATCGATGTAGATGCAGCCGGCCGGCAGCGTTTCGGTTGCCTTCAGCTTCGGCGAATAGCGGTAGAGCGTCGAGCAATAGGGACAGACTTTTTCGTTGTCGTCGCCCATGTCCAGAAACACATGCGGGTGGTCGAAAGGCGGATTGGCGCCCGTGCACATGAATTCCTTCACGCCGATGTCGATTGCCTGATAGCCCGCATCGTTCTGAAAATGGGGAATGGAACCGCCTGCCATCGTCGTCTCCTTAACGCAGTCTCGTCTGCATCTGGATCATATCAGGCCTCTTTGCAAGTTCGATGAAATCAAACTGTCGCAAAAGCCTGTCAGAGGATAAGTTAAGCCGGTTAACGCATGGCCCCGAAGACCGACACCGGTTTTCGGCAAGGACCATGCGTCGCCTTGGAGTGGTAGAGCGTCCTTTGCGCGTCCTGAATGACGCGCGGCGCTTTAGCTGGCTGACGATGTGGAAGAGCGGGAATCATGAACGAACTGAAGCCGGTGCAGAACGAATTCGTGGATGTCGAGGTGGCTCGCCCGGAGGGCGGCAATCCGGACCGGTTTGTCAACCGCGAGTTTTCCTGGCTGCAGTTCAACCGGCGCGTTCTCGAGGAATCGCTGAACCTCAATCATCCGCTGCTGGAGCGCGTCCGCTTCCTGTCGATCTCGGCGGCCAATCTCGACGAGTTCTTCATGGTGCGCGTCGCCGGCCTCGCCGGCCAGGTGCGCGAGGGCATCACGCTGAAGAGCCCTGACGGCCGCACCCCCGAACAGCAGCTCGAACAGCTGCTGCGTGAGGTCGAGCGGCTGCAGGAAGACCAGCAGAAGAGCCTTTCGGCGCTCACTGTGCTGCTCAACAAGGAAGGCATCGAGAGCATCACCCGCGATGCGCTGACCAAGGACGAGAAAATCTGGCTGGAAGACCATTTCCAGGGGCAGGTGTTCCCGGTGCTGACCCCGCTGTCGATCGACCCGGCGCATCCGTTCCCGTTCATTCCCAATCTCGGCTTCTCGATGGCGCTGCAATTGCGCCATCGCAAGAACGGCGAAGAGATGAGCGCGCTGCTGCGCCTGCCGGTAGCGCTGAAGCGCTTCATCCGTCTGCCGGACCGCAAGCATCACGTCCGCTTCATCCCGCTGGAAGAGGCGGTCGGCCTCTATATCGGCAAGCTCTTCCCCGGCTATGAGGTCAAGGGCTCCGGCACGTTCCGCATCATTCGCGACAGCGATATCGAGGTCGAGGAGGAGTCCGAGGATTTGGTTCGCCTGTTCGAAACGGCGCTGAAGCGGCGGCGGCGGGGTTCGGTGATCCGCATCGAATTCGACAGGCTGATGCCTGATGAATTGCGCGACTTCGTCGCCGGCGAGCTTGGCGTGTCGTCCAGCCGCATCAGCGTCTTGACCGGTCCGTTGGCGCTCAGCCAGATTTCCGAGATCGTCGCCGTTCCCCGCGACGACCTGAAATTCACGCCCTACAATCCGCGTTTTCCCGAGCGCATCCGCGAGCATGGCGGCGATTGTTTTGCCGCCATCCGCGAGAAGGACATCGTCGTCCATCACCCCTACGAATCGTTTGACGTCGTGGTGCAGTTCCTGCGCCAGGCGATGGCCGATCCGGAAGTGGTGGCGATCAAGCAGACGCTTTACCGCACCTCCAACGACAGCCCGATCGTGCGTGCGCTGGTCGACGCGGCCGAAGCCGGCAAGTCGGTCACCGCACTGGTCGAGCTCAAGGCGCGCTTCGACGAGGAAGCCAACATTCGCTGGGCGCGCGACCTGGAGCGCGCCGGCGTGCAGGTCGTGTTCGGCTTTCTCGAGCTGAAAACCCATTCGAAAATGTCGCTGGTGGTGCGGCGCGAGGACGGCAAGCTGCGCAACTACGTGCACCTCGGCACCGGCAACTACCATCCGGTAACGGCGCGCATCTACACCGACCTGTCCTTCTTCACCACCGATCCGACGATCGCCCGCGATGTCGCCCAGCTGTTCAATTTCATCACCGGCTATGCCGAGCCGACGGATGAAATGCGGTTGGCGATCTCGCCGTTCACGCTGAGAAGCCGCATCCTGAAGCACATTGCCGACGAGATTGCCTACGCGGTCCAGGGGAAACCGGCGCGCATCTGGATGAAGATGAACGCGCTCGTCGATCCGATCATTATCGACGCGCTCTACGATGCCAGCCGGGTCGGCGTCGAGGTCGACCTGGTCGTGCGCGGCATCTGCTGCCTGCGGCCTCAGGTTCCGGGCCTGTCGGAAAACATCCGCGTAAAATCGATTGTCGGCCGTTTTCTCGAGCACAGCCGCATCTATTGTTTCGGCAATGGTTACGGCCTGCCGTCGGACGAGGCGATCGTCTACATCTCCTCGGCCGATCTGATGCCGCGCAATCTCGACCGCCGCGTCGAAACCATGGTGCCGATCACCAATCCAACTGTGCACGAACAGATCCTTGGCCAGATCATGCTGGGCAACATCATGGACAATCAGCAAAGTTTCGACGTATTGGCTGATGGAACCTCCCGGCGCGTCGTGCTGGAGGAGGGCGAGGAACCGTTCAACGCGCAGGAATATTTCATGACCAATCCGAGCCTGTCGGGACGGGGTGACGCGCTGAAGTCGCATGCGCCCAAGCGCATCGCGCAGTTCAAGCGCCGCAAGAAGAACGCAGCAGCGTCCGGCTGATGCTGTCTGATTCCCAGGGCCGGCTGCAGGACCGCCGACCGCTGTCCATCATCGACATCGGATCGAACTCGATCCGTCTCGTCGTCTATGAGGGGCTGGCGCGCTCGCCGACCATGCTGTTCAACGAAAAGATGCTGGCCGGTCTCGGCCGTGGCATCGTTTCGACCGGCAAGCTCGACCCCGAGGCGGTGACGCGCTCGATGGAAGAGTTCCGTCGCTTTCGCGCGCTTTCCGACCAGGCCGGCGCCGAGCATATGTATGTGCTGGCCACCGCCGCCGCCCGCGAGGCGGTCAACGGCCCCGATTTCATCCACCGCGCCGAGGATGTGCTGAAGACCGAGATTCGTGTCATCAGCGGCCGTCAGGAAGCCTATTATTCCGCGCTCGGCGTCATTTCCGGCTTCCACCCGGCCAATGGCATCGCCGGCGATCTGGGCGGCGGCAGCCTCGAGCTGGTCGACGTCAGCGGCGAAGCGATCGGTGACGGCATCACGCTGCCGCTGGGCGGCCTGCGCCTGCAGGACATGGCGAAGAACTCGCTGGCTCAGGCGGCGAAGATCGCGCGTGACGAACTGGCGAAGGCCAAGCTGTTGAAAGGCGGGCAGGGCAGGCCCTTCTACGCCGTCGGCGGCACCTGGCGAAATCTTGCCCGGCTGCACATGGAAATGACCAACTATCCGCTTGGTGTCATGCACCATTACGAGATCTCGGCCGAAAGCGCGGCGAATTTCCTCAAGCAGGTGGCCAAGGCCGAGATCGAGAAGGTCAAGGGCATCGAAGGCGTTTCCAAGAACCGCCGTTCGCTGCTGCCTTATGGCGCCGTCGTGCTGCAGGAGATCATGGCGGCGATGCAGCCGTCGAAGATCATCGTTTCGGCTCTGGGTGTACGCGAAGGCTTTCTCTATTCGCTGCTCGATGAGGCGGAGCAGAAGGCCGATCCGCTGATTTCGGCCTCGGAGGAACTCGCCCGCCTGCGCTCACGCTCCGTCGCCCATGCGCATGAACTCGTCGACTGGACCGCCAAAACCTTTGCCGCTTTCGGCATCGAGGAGACCGAAGACGAGGCGCGCTACCGCCACGCGGCCGCATTGCTGGCCGATATCGGTTGGCGCGCGCATCCCGAATATCGCGGCAAGCAATCGCTCAACATCATTGCGCACGCCTCCTTCTTCGGCGTCGACCATCCCGGCCGTGCTTTCCTGGCCATGGCCAACGCCTATCGTCACGACGGCATCTTCAACGAAGCCATCGCCCCCGAGATCAAGGCGCTGGCGCCGCCGCGTTATCTGGAGCGCGCCCGCGTGCTCGCCGCGATGATGCGCGTCGTCTACCTGCTGACGGCGTCGATGCCCGGCATCATGCCCAGGCTGAAATGGGAACAACGCGCCAACGGCGTGCTGGCGCTGGTCCTGCCGGCATCGCTGGCCGATCTCTATGGCGAGCGGCCGGCCGGGCGCCTGGCGCAACTGGCCAGGATCACCAACCGCCGGCTGGTGCTGGCCGTCGAAGGTGGGCCCAGTGGGTCGGTGAAGTAGAGTCGGAGCAGAGCGGATTAGAACCTGCTCGGTCGAGTTTCTTCACACCCCTCTCTGTCCTGCCGGACATCTCCCCCGCAAGGGGGGAGATTGGCTGCTTCGTCGTCGGTGCTTTTTTCTTGCAACATTGAAGATTGGCGAAAGCCTGGATGACATCCGATCTCCCTCGTTGCGGGGGAGATGTCCGGCAGGACAGAGGGGGGTGCTGTCCCGTTGACGTTTCCAACCCAGTCCGTCAGGCCAAACCGCGCCCGTCGACCGACCAGGCTCCCGCGCCAGCCATCGCCAGCGCAACGAACCCGCCTGCTATCGCAATGTCCTTCATCAGCATCTGCTGGTGCAGGAAGGCGAGCATCGCGTCGCCGCCGCCCTGGCCGTAATGGCCGATGAAACCGGCGGCAATGCAGAAGGCGGCGAGCAGCAGCGCCGCGATCCGGGTCTGGAAACCGACCAGGATGAGCAGCCCGGCGATCAGTTCGAACAGTCCCGTGCCCCAGGCGGCAAGCGTCGGCAGCGGCAGGCCGAGGCCGGCGAAATAGCCTGTCGTGCCGGCAATATCGCTCAAAGCTTGGAAACCGGAGGGCACGAACAGGGCGGCGAGCAGCAGCCGGGAGAGCAGGAGCAGCGCGTTGCGGGGCATGTTCACCTCCGTTATCGGCCGCCGGCCGGCCTCGTCCGATGCCCCGATCCTATCAGAAAACTCCGGCCGACAGATCGGCGGGCATGTACCAACAACGAAAAAGCGGCGCGGAAAATTCCGCGCCGCTCTTTCGTTCGGCTATCGCCAGATTTTGGCTCAGCCGCGCTTGGCGTCGATCGAATAGGCACCGGCGCCCGAGGAAGCCAGCACGAGGAAGCCGCCAGCGATGGCGAGGTTCTTGAGAAACTGGATCATCTGCATCTGGTCGGCCCAACCGGTGTGGGCGACCAAGCCGGTAGCGACCGTGAAGACCGCCAGCACCCAGCCGACAATCCGGGTCTTGAAGCCGACGAGGATGGCGAGGCCGCCGAGAAGCTCGATCAGGCCTACGACAATGGCCGTTACGGTCGGCAAGGGCAGGCCGAGGCTGCCGAAATAGCCGGCCGTGCCGGTGATGGCGGTCAGCTTGCCGAAACCTGAAAGCAGGAAGATGACCGCAAGCAGGACGCGGCCGATGAGGATGGTGGTCGAGGCATTGGATGCGCCGGAACCGGCGACTGAAGTGTTGATGGACATGGTGGCTCTCCGGGATGGGTTGATACCGGGGAGATAGAGCAAGCCGACTGTTCACCAAAGCCACCAGACTGGCGACACATTGTTCACAGTACTTACGTTTCCGTGATCGGGCGGCCCGCGCAAAATTCGCTTCGGGTCAGGTCGTGACGGGAGTAAATTCTCCCATCACGAACACTGGGCTTCTGGCTGATGCAATTCCGGACGGAAAACCGCAAGACATTTTTCCTGGAATTGCTTACCCCGGATGCGTCATGTCCTCCGGCCGCACCAGCCGGTCGTAATCGGCCTCGCTGACCAGTCCGGTGGCGAGCGCTTCCTCGCGCAGCGTGGTGCCCTTCTTGTGCGCGGTCTTGGCGATCTTGGCGGCATTGTCGTAGCCGATGGTCGGCGCCAGCGCCGTCACCAGCATCAGCGAGCGGTCGAGTGCCGCCTTGATGTTGTCTTCGCGCGCCTCGATGCCGACCACGCAATTGTCGGTGAAGGAGACCGAGGCGTCGGCGAGCAACTGCACCGACTGCAGGAAGTTGTAGGCCATCAGCGGGTTGTAGACGTTGAGCTCGAAATGGCCTTGGCTGCCGGCGAAGGTGAGCGCCGCATTGTTGCCGAACACCTGCACGCAGACCTGCGTCAGCGCCTCGCACTGGGTCGGGTTGACCTTGCCCGGCATGATCGACGAGCCCGGCTCGTTTTCCGGCAGCGACAGCTCGCCGAGGCCCGAACGCGGGCCGGAACCGAGGAAACGGATGTCGTTGGCGATCTTGAACAGCGCGGCGGCCGCCGCATTGATGGCGCCGTGCGAAAACACCATGGAATCATGGGCCGCCAGCGCCTCGAACTTGTTCGGCGCGGTGACGAAGGCAATGCCGGTGATGGTGGCGATGCGATCCGCCACCCTTTCGGCGAAGCCGACCGGCGCGTTGAGGCCGGTGCCGACGGCGGTGCCGCCCTGCGCCAGTTCCTGCAGGCCGGGCAACGTCAGCTCGATGCGCTTGATCGACGAGGCGACCTGCGCGGCATAGCCCGAAAATTCCTGGCCAAGCGTGAGGGGGGTGGCGTCCTGCGTGTGCGTGCGGCCGATCTTGATGATGTGATTGAACTCTCTGCTCTTGGCGGCGAGCGCCTTGTGCAGGTGTTTCAGCGCCGGCAAGAGGTCGTGCACGATGCGCTCGGCGCAGGCGATGTGCATGGCCGTCGGGTAGGTATCGTTCGACGACTGGCTCATATTGACGTGGTCGTTGGGATGGACCGGCTTCTTGGAGCCCATGACGCCACCCATCATCTCGATCGCCCGGTTGGAGATCACCTCGTTGGCGTTCATGTTGGACTGCGTGCCCGAGCCGGTCTGCCAGACCACCAGCGGGAAATGGTCGTTGAGCTTGCCGTCGATGACCTCTTGTGCCGCCTCGACAATCGTCTTGCCGATCGCCGGGTCGAGCCGCTGAAGGTCCATATTGGCTTCGGCCGCGGCCCGCTTGACGATGCCCAGCGCGCGCACGATCGATGCCGGCTGCTTTTCCCAGCCGATCTTGAAATTGCCAAGGGAACGCTGCGCCTGCGCGCCCCAATAGCGGTCGGCGGCGACTTCGATCGGGCCGAACGTGTCGGTTTCGGTTCTGGTCTTTGCAGCGGTCACGGGTCTCTCCTTGTCGAAGTCGGCAACGGCGTATCGCGTTGCACAAACGGCTTCAAGCGGAGATTGCGGGCGGCGAGGATGCGAATCGGTTGAAGGTGCGGCGCTTCTCGCCTTCTCCCCTTGTGGGAGAAGGTGGATCGGCGCGCAGCGCCGAGACGGTTGAGGGGTGGGTGACGGAGTGCCGTCGGCGCCAAGCTGGAACACCCCTCATCCGACCTCTTCGCGGCCACCTTCTCCCACAAGGGGAGAAGGGAAAGAATGCGCGGTTTCGGCCTCTTACCCTAGCGGCGGACCGACAATGTCGATGCCGTTTTCTGCGCAGAGCTGCACCAGTGCCGCGATGATTTCCGGTGTTGGTTGCATCTGCGGCGGCACCTCCGGCTGTTCGGCGGGACGGCTCGCCTGACGCAGCATCGTCTCGAAATCCGAACCGCGCGTGATGGTGAGCGTACGCGCGCCTTCGCGCGATTCGACCCGGTAGGTGTGCGGCAGGCCTTTCGGCGCAATGACGGTTTCGCCGGCTTCAGCAATGCGTTCGTGGCCGTCGATCTGAAAGCGCAGTCTCCCGTCCAGGATGTGAAACACTTCGTCCTCCCTGCGATGCACATGCAGGGGCGGGGAGTCGCCATAGGGCATGCGATGCTCGACGACGCAGGTGCCGTCCTCTCCTGCCGCCGACGAGACGTGGATCGCGACAAGCGTGTTGTTGAACCAGAAGAGTTCCTTGCCTGTGATCGTGCCGGGGGTCATTGTCATGGCCGTCTGATCCTCCTGTTGCCTGTGCCTGCTGGGCCGATGACGATCTAGCCAGGGATATGCCGACAACGGAAATCGAATGATCGTATGGGGCGAATTGATGCGATGAATTTGAACGCGCTCGACCTCAATCTCATCAGGGTGTTCGACGCCCTTCTGCGGGAGAGAAGCGTTACGCGTGCCGGCGAGCAGATCGGCCTCAGCCAGCCTGCCGTCAGCGCTGCGCTCAATCGCTTGCGGCATCTCCTCAACGACCAGCTGTTCGTGCGACGGGGCAATGACATGATGCCGACGCCACGCGCCGAGAGCATGGCCGAGCCGTTACGCGTGGCGCTTCGTGAAATCGAACGCGTCTTCCACTCGGCCAAGGCTGTCGATCCGGTGGAACTGGAGCGAACCTTCACGTTCATGGGTGCGGATTTCTTTTCCATGATGCTGATGCCAACTTTAGCGGCGCGCATCGCGGGTGCCGCGCCGCGCGCGTCGCTAAGGTTTCTCGACAGCGCGCGCGGCGACGTCTCGCGGCTGCTCCAGGACGATGAAATCGACGTAGCGCTCGAGCGTCCGCTGGAGGTCTCCGACTGGGTCTCAAGCACGCCTCTGTTCCATTCACCATTCGCCATCATCGCCGCGAGCGACAACGCTGCGATCAGGCAGGCGGGGATCATGGAAGGCGAGCTTCTACCGATCGAGCTCTTCTGCGAACTGCCCCATGTTCTTCGTTCTATCGATGGCTCGATGTCGGGCTCCACCGACGAGGCGCTCCGCAAGATCGGACGAACGCGCCGTGTAAGCCTGGCCCTGCCGCACTTTCAGGCTGTCGCATTGGCAGTGGCAAACGGAAACCACCTCGCGGCAGTTCCCAGGCAGTTCGCGGTTTGGGCGGCCAAGACCCTGCCGCTCGTCATCTTTGAACCGCCACTTCCCATTGCTGTTCCGGAAATCAGGATGTACTGGCACGCGCGCCACGACGACGAGCCACCCCATCGCTGGGTTCGCGATCAGATCCTGGAGGCGGTAGGCGCACTCGGATTCGTGGAAAGCGGCGCCGCAGAAAATGCCGGCGCCTGGTCTGGTGGCCGGACGGATCAGCCCGCGGTATAGCCACCATCGATCGAAAAGATGCCGCCGCTGGTCCAGGCGGCCTCTTCGCTGGCCAGATAAACCGCGATACCGGCCAGATCGTCAGGGCGGCCGATTCTGCCGAGCGGATAGCTGCGCTCGACATAGGCTTTCAGCTCGGCCTTTGCCTCGGCCGGCAAATTGTCGACGGTCTTGCGCCGCATGGCTGTGTCGACCGTGCCGGGCGCGATGGCGTTGACGCGGATGCCGCGCGGGCCGAGTTCGAAGGCCAGCGATTTGGTCAGCGAGTTCAACGCGCCCTTCGATAGGGAATAGAGGCTCGACGGCCGCTTCGGGATCATCTTGTTGGCGAAGTAGGACGAGATGTTGATCACCGATGCGCCGGCAGCCAGATGCGGCAGCAGGCCCTGCGTGAGGAAGAACACCGACGTCACATTGAGCGCGAAGGATTGCTGGAACTGCGCCTCGCTGACGGTTTCGAACGGCACCAGGAAAGCCACTCCGGCATTGTTGACGAGGATATCAAGCGGCCTGCCGGATTTTTTCACCTGCTCGACGACGGCCGCGATGCCGGCCGATGTGGCAAGATCGGCCGACAGCGTCTCGATAGTGCCGCCGAGTTGCTCGCGGGCAGCGTCGAGCTTCTTGGTGTCGCGGCCGACGATCAGGACGTCCGCGCCCTCGCGCGAAAAGGCCTCGGCGATCGCCAGGCCGATGCCGTCCGAGCCACCGGTGACCAGCGCGCGCTTGTTGTGAAGTCTCATTCGACGCTCCGAGATTTCTGCCTCGTCGAGAGCACCGTATTGTGGCGGCCGTGGTCAAGCCGTCGGCCTATCCCCGGGTATGAACTTCGACGCCCGCCGGCCGGCAGGCCAGCCGAGGCCGGTTACGCGCCGGCGGTCGCAAGCTCCCGCAGGGCCAGCCGGCCCGCGACATAATTCTTGACCTGGCGGACCGCCTGTTCGCGTGAGACGCTGCCCGGCTGCAGGCCGAGCCGCAGCCAAAGCCCGTCGATCAGCGCGGTGACGCCAAGCGCGATGTCGTCGGCATCTCCAGGCGAGGCGAGGCCGCGCAGGCCCGACAACAGGTTCGAGCGCATGCGCGCATGGATCACTCTCTGGATACGGGCCATCTTCTCGTCGCGCGGCACCTCGGCACAGAGCGACAGCCAGGCATGGCACAGGGGAGGCTGGAACAGATGCGTCTCGAAATTGCCCTCGATTACCGCATCCAGGCGCTCCATCGGCGTACGCGCCCGGCGAAGCCGCGCGATCACCGCCTGGCACAGGACGGCATTGGCCTCGCGCATCGCGTGCTCGAACAATTCCTGCTTGTTGCGGAAATAGTGCAGCACGATGCCCTTGGAGGCACCTGCCTGGGCGGCCACTTTTTCCAGGGTCGCGCCGGCAATGCCTTCGCGCTCCAACACCGCGAAGGCCGCCTGCCGCAGCTCCTTGCGGCGGATATCACTGAGACGCTTGAGTTTCACGGGATCGGTCCATTTCGAATCCACGTTGACATTTTCGTCCGATCAGATCAACAATTGACCCATGGGACAATAAAAAGACCGATTGGTCAATTTGATGACAATGAGGAGAACCGAAATGTTCCGCATCCTTGCAAATGGCGTCTGCCTTGCCGCTCTCATGTTGGCCTCTCATGCGGCCCAAGCGGCCGAGGCCGAGCAGTGCAAGACGGTCCGCATGGCCGAACCCGGCTGGAACGACCTTGCCTTCACCACCGGGGTCGCCAACGTCCTGTTGGAGGCGCTCGGCTATCAGCCGCAAAGCCAGGTGCTCGGCATCAACGTCATCTACGAGGGCATGAAAAACAGGGACCTCGACCTGTTCCTGGGCTACTGGGATCCGGCCATGGTCACCTATTACGAGCCCTACAAGAAGGACGGCTCTGTCGAGAATGTGCGCGTCAATCTCGTAGGTGCCAAATACACCTTCGCCGTCCCGACTTACGCTTGGGATGCCGGCGTCAAGGACATTTCCGACCTGCACAAATTCGCCGACAAGTTCGGCAAGAAAATGTACGGCATCGAGCCCGGCTCCAACCAGTTGATGATGGACGCCATCGCCGATCCCGCCTTTGGCCTGGACGGCTGGCAGGTGGTCGAGTCCAGCGAGGCCGGCATGCTGTCGGAGGTCGGCTACGAGATCAAGGAAAAGCAGTTCATCGTCTTTCAGGGCTGGGCGCCGCATCCGATGAACACGATGTACGACTTCAAATATCTGACCGGCGGCGACAAGTTCTTCGGCCCGAATTTCGGTGCCGCGACGGTAACGACGCAGGTGCGCAAGGGCTATCTTGAGCAGTGCCCGAACGTCGCGCAATTCCTCAGGAATCTCGTCTTCGACATCGATTTCGAGAATGTCGGCATGGGCTATCTGATCAATGACGGCATGAAGCCGGAGGACGGTGCGCTGAAGGCAATCATGGCGAACAAAAGCCGCCTCGACGCCTGGCTCGCCGGCGTCACCACTTTTGACGGCAAGCCGGGCCTCGCCGCGGTCAAGGAAAAGCTCGGCCTGTGAGAGCGGCCGCGCTCGATGGCTTGCCGAAGCAGGATGTGATGGCGGAGCAGGGCGCCTGGGCCAGCCGCAAGCAATTCGTCACTGTCGGCGATCTCGACATCGCCTATGTCGAGATATCGGGCGCCGAGCCGGCACTTCTGTTGGTGCACGGCTTCACCGACACCAGCCGCAGTTTTTCGCTTCTGGCGCCATATCTGGCCGGCCGCCGTCTGATCATGCCGGATCTGCGCGGCCACGGCGCCTCGCAGGCTGGCAAGAACTGCGGCATCGCCGATCTTGCCGAGGATATCGCCGGGCTGATCCAGAGTTTACAACTCGACCGACCGGTCGTCGTCGGCCATTCGCTGGGCGCCATGGTGGCTGTCGCTTTGGCTGCGGGGCACAAGGAGTTGATCGGCGGGCTGGTGGTCCTGGCCGGCACGTTGAAGCCCGATTTCGCGCCGGGTCATCCGCTGGTGGTGAGCGTCGAGGCCCTGCGAGATCCGATATCGCCGACCGATCCGTTCTATGCCTGGTGGCATGCCTGTCGTCCCGACGTGCCCGCAGCCTTTCTCACCGGCTTGGCGCAAGAGGCCTCGGCGATGCCGATCCCGCGCTGGCGCGCGATTCTCGAGGAAATCCGCCGCGCCGACCTGACCGATGCTGCGCGGGCCGTGCAGGCCCGGACGCTGATCATCGCCGGCGCCTGCGACCCGCTGTTCGGCGCGGCGCACCAGCAGGCGTTGCGGTCCGCTCTTCCTGAAGCTCTCCTCGTCCGCGCCGAGGCCTGTGGCCACAACCCGCATTGGGAAGATCCGGCCCTGGTCGCGAAGGCCATAGTCAAGGCATTTGAAGTCTAACGCCCGACCAACGATTGCGATGTGGGCGACAGCCGCAATGTCTCCGTTGGTTTGGTCAGACCAGCTTGCGCGGCCTGCCAAAAGGCCTGCCATGTCGGCGAGGCGGCGAGAGCGGCTTTGTGGCGGGCATGCGCCTCTGCGTTGTCGAAGCCGGTGACGGACATGAAGACGTTTTCATCAGCCCGCACCGGCAGGCGCGGAAAACTGTTTTCGGCATGCTCCGTAACGAAAGCGGCGAGCAGGCGTGCGTCGGCCGTCATCAGGCACGCCGTCTCAGTCTCGAAGCGAGTGGCGAAATCAGCCTCTGTGCCGGGCTGCAAATGATGAATCGCGATGACAACGATGCCGGTCAGCGGTTTGTTTTGAATGGGTTTTTCGTCATCGGCCAGGCTTGGCCGCTGCGCGCCCGCGAGGTCGAAGCCTGCGCCCGGCCACGCCGGCTTGAGCAGCAGCACATCGTCGGAATCGATCATCGTCGCATTGGCCGCATCACTGTGCGCCGCCCAGACCGGCCCGCCATAAAAAGCGGCGAGAGCATTTTTCCGCGCATCCATGCCGTCGAAGCCGCGCATCCAGACGAACATGTCAGGCCGATCGAGGTCCCGGAACTGGCCGATGACGTTCATGCCGGCGTCCTCCTGGCCCTCGATCAGCCTGCCGTCGAAGATGCCGATGAGCGTGTCGCGCCGGCCGGGCTTCAGCGTGTATTGCCGCAACTCGACGACAGGCGAGGCGAGCGCCGTGGGTTTCGGCGCGACGTTCTGGGGCAGGTTCATCCGACATTCTCCAAAACAGGGTGATCGTCCTGTTTTGTAAAACAGACCGGTTGTCCTGTTTTGTCAACATGCTAAAGTTCGGCAATGTCAGCAGAGATGACCGTCCAGCCAAAACCGCGCCCGGGAAAACGCATCAACGACCCTGAAGGCATGCGCAAGAAAGTGCTCGATGTCGCCGAGGACGCGTTCCAGGCGCGCGGCTATCACGCCTCCAGCATCGGCGATCTGATGGCGGCGGCTGATGTCAGCGGCGGAGCGCTGCATCACCATTTCCCGACCAAGAAGGCGCTGGCGCTGGCTGTGATCGACGAGCGTGTGGCGGCAGCGGTCGAAGAGACATGGATCGCGCCGGTGCTGGCGGCGGCGTCAGTGCGCGAGGGCGTGCGCTCGGTGTTCGAGGCCGTGGCGGCGGAACTGGAGCAGCAGGGGTTCGTGCGCGGCTGCCCGCTCAACAATCTGGCGCACGAACTGTCGCTTGCCGATCCCGATTTCCGCCTTGCCCTTGCCGGTATCTTTGGCGGGTGGCGGCAGGCGATTGCCGACAAGGTGCGTGCCGACCAGCAGGCGGGCAAGGACGAGGGCACGGACCCCGAACGCTTCGCCGCGCTGACGGTCGCCGCCTATTCCGGGGCGATGTCGATGGCCAAGACGGCGCAGGATGCCGGTGTGCTGCGGGATTGCCTGGCAGGGTTGGAGCGCAGCGCGCCGTCGCAGGGCGGCTTGGTTGCCAGGCGACGCAACAGGATACTGCCACGGCCGAGAATTATTTGATGTCGGCGGGACAGCACCCCCCTCTGGCCTGCCGGCCATCTCCCCCGCAAGGAGGGAGATCTGCAGCATCGGCGCTCGCTCGTACCTTCACCGGTGGAGATTGGCGAAAGCCGGTGTGACAGCCAATCTCCCCCCTTGCGGGGGAGATGTCCGGGAGGACAGAGGGGGGTGTGCAGGATCGCGACGCAGCCACTTCTCTCGACCTTGCGGCTTCGCTCTGGCTGACACGAGGGGGAAGCGAAGAAGCCTGGGCTCTTACCTACTCGGCCAGCGGCTTGATCGTCTCGTAGCCGTTGACGGATTCCGAACTGGTGCCTTCATCGTAGCGCCGCGCGAGCGCGGCTTGCAGATCGGGAGCATAGAGCGCGGTGAATGAATCCAGCGTCTCGCCGGCACCGTTCTTGAAGGTCTCCTTGACCGCCAGGACATTGTATTTGCAATCGCCCAGACGGAATGTTTCCTTGCCCTTGACGATCAGGCTCAGCGTCTTGGTGCCCTTCGGCGGCTGGTTCAGCGACAGCTCGACGAACTCTATCGTGGCCTTTGCCCCCGCCTTCAGCGGGAACAGCTTGCGCAGATCGGAAAACGGGATCATCGCCTGGCGGCCGGTGTCGCTGTCGCGAAACACCTCGATCAGGCCGGCGAACAGATATTGGGTCTGGGGCGATTGCGATTCGTAGGTGTTGGCAACCGACATCATCCCGCCGGCCACGGGCCGAAATTCGCTCTGGATGCCGGGTCTCGCCAGAACGAAACCCTTCCTGGCGGACTTGGCATCGACGCAACCGGCGGCATGCGCTTGCGCAAGCGAGACATGCCAGACCCGTGGCGTCATGTCGATGATGGCGCAGAGGCGCTGGACGACCGGCTGCTGTCCATGCTGAATCAGCAGATGATGAATCGCCGTTCGACTGGACCGCTTTCCCGACGCAACTTCCTGGTACAGGCTGCAGGATTTGCCGCGGCCGGCGCCTTGCCGCGGCCGGCCTTAGGCCAGACCGGGCAACGCGTCCAGTCGATCGACGCCACCTTCCTGTTCATCGCCGATGTCCATGCCTGCCGCATGGCGAGCGGCTTGAGCCCCAACTGCCTGCAAGAAGGCAAGACCGACGCCGCGCTGCTGCGCAACGTGGCGGTGCTGAATGCGCTTGGCGACAAGGACTGGCCGGCCGAGATCAATGGCGTCGCCACCGGCCTGCGTTCGGCCGGCAAGATAGGCGCGCCGCTCGGCCTTGTCGTCGGCGGCGACATCACCGACGATGGCGGCGGCCAGATCACCCAGCCGAGCGAGGGCACCCAACTGCTCCAGTTCAGCCAGCGCTACAGCCAAGGCGTCGGTCCGGATCGCGTGCACATGCCGGTTTATGTCGGGCTCGGCAACCATGATCTCGACCAGAACGGGCCGCCGCACCATGTCGACTGGTACCGGCGCGAACTGCGCGACTATGTCGAGGTCAACCATCGCGCCGGCGTGTTCTTCAAGCCGCCAGTGCCGGCCACCGACTATGATGTCGACACCGACTGCTACTCCTGGGACTGGGGCGGCCTGCATCTGATCCAGACGCATCGTTTCGCCGGCGATACCGGCCACGGTGCCGAGAGCAGCCTGCCATGGCTGAAGCAGGACCTGGCGACCTATGCGGCGGACGGCCGCCCGGTCGTCCTGTTCCAGCATTATGGCTGGGACACTTTCTCGGTGGAACGCTGGGATGCCGCCAGGAGCCACTTTGATGATGACGGCACCGGTGCGCCGCATTGGTGGAGCGAGGCCGACCGGCAGGCGCTGCTGGCGGCGCTCAAGGGCTACAATGTCGTCGGCATTTTCCATGGCCACCAGCACGAAACGCCGCTGATCTATCGCAGGGACGGGATCGACCTGTTCAAGCCGAAGGCTGCCTATATGGGCGGTTTCGCCCTGGCCAGGGTGACCAGCAACGGCATGGACGTGGTGCTGGGCGAGGCGATCGGCGATAATGGCGAGGTCGTGTTCACCAATGCTTTCAGCAAGGGCTGGAGCACCTGAAAAAGGCGGCCTTCGCGACCGCCTTTCCCTCGATAACAACGCGTTCCTCGATGCGGATCAGAGCGCCTTCCTGACCTTGTCCTTGACGTCGCCATAGGCCTTCTGCACCTTGCCGGCGATCCTGTCGGCCGTGCCTTCGGCCTGGGTCTGCCGGTTGCCGGTTGCCTTGCCGGCGGCTTCCTTGACCGAGCCCTTGACCTGCTTGGCCACGCCCGCGACCTGATCCTTGTTCACCATTTTTGCGCATCTCCCGGGATTTTGAATTCGAAGGAATTCATTGCGGTAGCTAACGAGCCGATGTCGGTTAGGTTCCAGGCGTCGCCCGGACGGCAGATCAGGTCGCGCGGCCGCCGCCTGGGGCAAGGTCGGTGGGCTAGGCTGTGAACACGCGTTGGCAATGGGATTTTGGAGGCCGTGCGTGCGGGGAGAAAAATGGCAGAATTTACGCTCTATATTGGCAACAAGTGTTTCTCCTCATGGTCGCTGCGGCCATGGGTGGCGATGAGGCATCTGGAGATCCCGTTCGAGGAAGGTTTCGTACGGCTGCGCACGCCTGAAACTTTTGCCAATCTGGCAAAAGTGTCGCCGACCGGTCAGGTGCCGGTGCTGAATCACAACGGCAAGATCGTCTGGGAAACCCTTGCCATCCTTGAATATCTCGCCGACCTGTTTCCCGAGAAAAAGCTCTGGCCCGCCGATATCGACGCCCGTGCGCTGGCGCGTTCGGCCGCGACCGAGATGCATTCCGGCTTTCGCGAGGTTCGCTATGGCTGGCCGATGAATTTGCGTCGGCCGAAGGGCCACAAGCCGCTTGACGCCGAGGGCGAGGCGCAACGCGCCCGCATCGAGGCGCTGTGGCGCGAGTGCCGGGAAAAATACGGCAAGGGCGGCCCGTTCCTGTTCGGCCACTTCACCGTGGCTGATGCCATGTATGCGCCTGTCGTCACCCGTTTCGATACCTATGGCGGCACGCTGGCGCAGGATACGCGCGCCTATGTCGATGCCGTGCTGGCAACGCCGGCGATGCGCCACTGGTATGCCGAGGCGGCCAGGGAGACGTGGCCGGAACCCGGCCCGGACGAATAGGATCCAAACGAAAACGCCCCTCGCACCTTTTATCGTGCGGGGGGCGTCTTTGCCATCAACTGTTATTCGATTGCTCTCATGAACTGCTGATGACACCGAATAAATGCGCGTCTGCGCAGATGGTTCCTGGATGCCGGAAAACTTTTTTCAAGTTGGCGCAAGCGCGCTGTTTGGGGTCCGATTTGCCGTCATGTCAGGTGTTTTGGCCAGGTGGTTTGGGAGAATTCCGCAGCTGTGGCTTTATGCAAATTTGACAGCGCCCCAAAAGAAGCCTATAAGCAAATCGTCGATATTTGTTTGACTGACTTTTGTTATCCGCGCTTTCGAGCGCGCCTTTGACGAACTTCCCACATCAAAAATCGGGACAAACGACGTTGTGCATCCGCATGGCGTCGAACGAATATTTGCCATGGAAAGGGTTCGTCATGAGCACCGGCACAGTTAAATGGTTCAACGCCACCAAAGGTTTTGGTTTTATTCAGCCTGACGACGGCTCGGCCGACGTTTTTGTCCACATCTCGGCCGTAGAGCGCGCCGGCATGCGCGACATCGTCGAGGGCCAGAAGCTCGGCTACGAGATGGTCCGCGACAACAAGTCGGGCAAGATGTCCGCCGACCAGTTGAAGGCGGCCTGAAAAACGAATTCAGCTCTCCCGGTGACCACGGATGTACTGGCACCGGTGAGTGGCGAATTCGGGCGCATGGCCGCGGAGACCTGAGTTTCCACGGCATATCATGTGCATAAGCAGGGCGTTCCCGTGCACCCCCGGTGCATCCTTTTGGATGTCGTCTGGTTGCGCGACGCTCTCATGGAAGGTCAGGCGGTGCCTGGCCTTTTTCATTTTGCGCGCCTTACCGCCGAAAGTGCGCTGCGCGCCGGCCTGGACGTGCTAAGGGACGCTCCAGCAATTTGAATTCGCCGCGCGTATTGCTTTGTGCGTGATCCTGACCGAAGACCCGGTCTCGCTCCATCGGCACAGGCTCCTGACAGGAGAAAGATTTGACCACCAGTTCAAAGACAACCGTCGATCAGGCCGTGTCCCTGTTCAGCAAGACGCAAACCCAGTCGATGTCGCTCAACCGCATCAATTCCGAGCGCGACGCCGTCAGCGAGGCACGCGAAGCCAAGACCGCGCGGCTGCGCGAATTGCGCCTGGAGAAGGAGGCCGACGAGATGGCCGCCGCCGCCGCGCTAGCCGCTTTGCCGAAGCGGGCCGGAAGACGCTGATGGCCACCAAACGCGTACCGCCAACACCGATCGCCGCCGATGCAACCATTGCCGATATGGTCGAAGGCCTCGACAAGCCGGTCGAATTCGTACGGCGTGTGCTGGAAAAGCTCGAACGCTGCAAGCGTGCCCACGGCGATGCCCAGGTGCGCGTCGGCGTGCGCGGCCGCGCCGAATGCCCGAATTACCTGATCGAATATGTCCGTGAAGACGCCAAAACCCATGAGCGGGTGACTTATCAGGACGCGGCCTACAGCGGCAGCACGCATCGCGAGCTGGCGGCCCATCACATCGAGGCGGTGAAAAACTGGTCGCCCGAGGAAATGAACATCACGGCCGTTTCGGCGCTGATCGGCCGCCTGCGCAATCCGCGCGCCCCATCATCGCGCTTCGCCGACGAGGACTGACATGGCCATAAAATTCTCCTCCAAGGATCAGCCGGCAGCCTCGGGTGCCGCGGCAAAACCGGCTAAGCCGGTTGCCGCGCCGAAGGCCGGCGACGCCATCGAGGCCGCGACCGATCTGTTCAAGTCGCCGGCGGATTCGCCGAAGGGCAAGACGGCTAAGAAGAAATAGCGCCTTGCCGCAAGACGCCGATCGCAACCCCGCCGCGCCAGGGCTGTCCGCCCTGGTGGCGAGCGTTTTGTCGTCGCAACAGGGCACCTTCGATTGCCAAAGCTGCGGTGCCTGCTGCTCCTATTCGGCCGAGTGGCCGCGCTTTTCCACCGAGGATGACGCGCAGCTCGACCGTATCCCGGAAAAATATGTCGCATCTGACCTGTCAGGCATGCGCTGCGAGGGCGTGCGCTGCTCGGCGCTGTCCGGCGAGATCGGCAAGTCGACCGCTTGCGGCATCTACGACGTCCGGCCAGACGTCTGTCGCGCCTGCATGCCCGGCGACGAGGAGTGTCTGATGGCACGCCGAGCGCTCGGATTGCCGGTGTAGCCAAGCTCCGATCACCTCCGCTTGTGCGCCGACCCGCAGCCCGATACGTTCCTGGCCGGGTCGGGTGCCGGAGGAACCATCGTGAGCATCGAATTTCTGTTGACGTCGCTGATCGTCGTGGCTTCGCCCGGCACCGGCGTTCTCTACACGCTGAGCGCCGGCCTTTCGCGCGGCGCGCGGGCCAGCGTCATCGCCGCCTTCGGCTGCACGCTCGGCATCATCCCACACATGGCCGCCGCCATCACCGGCCTTGCGGCGCTGCTGCACACCAGCGCGCTTGCCTTCGAGACGCTGAAATATCTCGGCGTCGCCTACCTCCTCTACATGGCCTGGAACACGCTGAAGGAAAATGGCGGCCTCAGCGTCGAGCAGGATGTGACGCCGCGCTCGGCCGGCAAGGTGATTGCCACCGGGATCCTCGCCAACGTGCTCAATCCGAAACTGTCGATCTTCTTCTTCGCTTTCCTGCCGCAATTCGTCAGCACCACCGAGCCCAATGCGCTGTCGAAGATGCTGGAACTGAGTTCCGTCTTCATGCTTTTGACCTTCGTGGTTTTCGTCGGCTACGGCATCTTCGCCGCCTCGATCCGCAGCCACGTCGTCTCGCGGCCAATGGTGTTGACCTGGATGCGCCGGACCTTCGCCGGCGCCTTCGTCATGCTCGGCGCGAAGCTGGCGCTGGCCGATCGGTAGCGCCACGGGGAGCGGTTCAGTCTCGCTGATCCGCTCCTCTTTGTTGCGCTACTCGGGCACGCTACCCCTTCACATAGCCCATCGCTTCGACGATCCGCCCGTCGGCCACGCGCATGAGGTTGACGCCGCGCAGCGAATTGCCGTCGGTCATGAAATAGCGCCAGCGGATCGTTGCCCGGTCGCCGGCAACGAAGGTTTCCTCGATATCGAAGCGCGTGCCGGCCTGGGTTGCTATCGCCGCCCAAAGCCCGACGCACGCCGCTTGACCGGCATAACGGGCGCCGTCCGGCGCTGGCACGGTGTTCTCGATCACGCAATCCTCAGCCACCAGCTCGGCGAGTGCCGAAGGATCATGGCGTTGGAATACGTCGTTGTAGCGCCGCATGATCTCGGCCGTCTGCTGGGACAGGTCGTACGCGGCTGCGTCCATGACAAGCTCCTGTGTCATCTTCTTTCTCCTGGCTTCATTGGGATTTGGTGGCTTCGACGAGTGTTGCCTTGAGGGTGATCTGGGACACGCCGGCAAGGGCCCGCGAGACGAGGCAGCCCGCCTTGGCGGACTGTGCAAGGCGCTCGAATTCATCTTCGGCAAGTCCCGCGACCTCTGCCTCGGTTTCGAGTTCGATGCGGGTGATCGTCGGACCGGCAGCGGTTGCGCCGAGATGCACCTTGGCGACGGTGCTGATGCTTGTCGGAACATGATTGGCGTTGCCCAGTATGGCGCTCAGCGCCATCGAGAAGCAGCCTGCATGCGCTGCGGCGATCAGTTCCTCCGGATTGGTGCCCGGACCGTTCTCGAAACGCGACGGGAAGGAATAGGCGCCTTCGAAGACGCCGCTGCCGAGCCGCAACCGTCCCGAACCTTCCTTCAGCGTCCCCTGCCATTTGGCCGAGGCTTCACGAATTGTCATTGTCGTTCTCCCTTCGTATGGCGTTCCTCAGGAATATATAGACTGATCTACATATTATGTAGACCGATTGTCATATTCTGCGCAAGGCCTATAATGATTCCTGCTGACAGAGGTTGACATGGCCAACGACACCCGCACCCGCATACTCGAGACGACTGGGCTGCTGCTCAGGCAGCGCGGCTATCACGGCACCTCGCTCAACGACATATTGAGCGCCAGCGGCGCACCGCGGGGCTCGCTCTATTTTCATTTTCCCGGCGGCAAGGACCAACTGGTCATCGAGGTGACGCGCGCTAGCGTTGCCGACGTGACGGAGAGGCTGGGCGAAGCGCTGGCTGCCGAAAAGGATCCGGCGGTGGCCGTCCATCATATCTACCAGTCGGTGGGGCGCATGCTGGAAGACAACCAGTTTTCGCTCGGCTGTCCGGTCGCGCCTGTCGTGCTGGACTCGCCCACCGACGTGCCGGAACTGGCGGAGTTGTGCCGCTCGGCCTTCGAACAGTGGATAGGCCTGCTGCGGGACGCCTTCGTCAGGGCAGGGGTGCCCGAGCGCCGCGCGCATGCATTGGCACTGCTGGTCGAATCGTCGCTGGAAGGACTGATGGTGATCGCCCGCGCCACCCGCGACCGCGCCCCGGTACAGGCCGTGGCCGATGAGGTGGCGGCGCTGATCGAAGCCGCGGTGCTTGCCGGCGAGGTAAAGCAACGCGCGGATGCCGCCGTCTGAGAGGCCACAACGACCGCTGCGCAAAACAAAAAGGGCGGCATCTCTGCCGCCCTTTCCGTATCTGAAGGCTGATAGGGCTGGATTAGAAATCCATACCGCCCATACCGCCCATGCCGCCGCCCATGCCGCCAGGCATGCCGCCGCCGCCAGCCGACTCCTTCTTCGGAGCCTCCGCGATCATGGCTTCGGTGGTGACCAGCAGGCCGGCGACCGAGGCCGCGTCCTGGAGAGCGGTGCGGACGACCTTGACCGGATCGACGATACCCATGGCGATCATGTCGCCATATTCGCCGGTCTGGGCGTTGTAGCCGAAGGTCAAGCCCTTGTTCTCAAGGATCTTGCCGGCAACGATCGATGCTTCCGCACCGGCGTTGGCCGCGATCTGGCGGGCCG
>NZ_AYWX01000026.1 GCF_000502875.1 Mesorhizobium sp. L2C084A000
GCTGGCCGCGAACCGGCGTGCCGGAAAAGCCGGAAGCCTGGCTGCTGGCGGTGGCGCGGCGGCGCCGTGTCGATGCGGTGCGGCGGCGGCTCACCAGCGAGGCCGGCCGCGAGCATCTCAAGCTGATTGCGGAGGAGGCGGAGGCGCGCATGACCGAGGAAGATCTGCCCGACGATCGGCTGCGGCTGATGTTCGCTTGCGCCCATCCGGCGATCGAATCGAGCGTACGTTCGCCGCTCATCCTGCAGACCGTACTAGGGTTCGACGCCGCGACGATCGCCTCCGCCTTCCTGGTCTCGCCCGCAACCATGGGCCAGCGCCTGGTGCGGGCCAAGTCCCGCATCCGTGAAACCGGCATTCCGTTCCGCGTGCCGGAGCGGGTCGAACTCGGCGAAAGGCTGGACGCGGTGCTGGAGGCGATCTATGCCGCCTTCGCCGAAGGCTGGTCCGATCCGGCCGGCACCGAAACGCGGCGCCGCAACCTGGCGACCGAAGGCATCTGGCTCGGCCGGCTGGTGGCTTCGCTGTTGCCGGAGGAGCCGGAGGCACTGGGCCTCTTGTCGCTGATGCTGTTTGCTGAGTCCCGCCGCGCGGCACGGCGCAGTGCCGCCGGCGACTTCGTGCCGCTGGCGGAACAGGATTGCCTTCTATGGGACCGCGCCCTCATCGATGAGGCGGAGGCGCTGCTTTCCCACGCCGCGTCCAAGGGCGTCATCGGCCGTTACCAGCTTGAGGCGGCCGTGCAGTCCGCGCATGCGGCACGAAGGCTCACCGGCCGCACCGATTGGGTGGCGATCCAGGAACTCTACGACGCGCTGCTTTCGATCGCAGGATCGCCGGTGGTGGCGATAAACCGCGCGGTGGCGATCGCCGAGGCCGAGGGCGCCGTGGCCGGCCTGGCGGCCCTTTACGTGCTGGGCGACGACAAGCGGCTTGACGAGTATCAGCCCTATTGGGCCGCACGCGCCGGTCTCCTGGCCAGGCTTGGTCAGGTACCGCAAGCCTGCGAAGCCTATGACCGGGCGATCGGCCTTGAGCGCGACCCGGCGGTGCGCCGGTTCCTGCAAGGTAAAAGAGCGGTGCTCAGAAATTGAGCTTCAGCCCGGCCACATCTCGTGCGAGGTGTTGAGCGTCTTCATCAGCGGATGGTCGCGCAGCCGCGCCCACAGGCGTTCAATGTTCGGCCATGCCGTCCGCGCGCTGTCGATGTCGGGATGCCAGGCGACCAGCATGACCAGATAGATGTCGGCCAGCGACATCCCGTCACCGACCAGCCAGTCCCGGCCCTCGAGCGCGGCATCGAGAACGGCAAAGCCGCGGTCCATCTCGGCCACGGCCGCCAGCTTGACCGCCTTGGTGCCTTCGGGATCGGCCGTGTAGCGGTATGCGTAGTAGAAACGCAGCACCGCCGGATAGAGCACCGACGACATGAATGCCATCCAGCGCAGGAAATCGGCGCGGGCAGGCGAGTCTACTGCCGGCGCCAAATTGGCATTGGGATGACGCTCGGCAAGCAGGATGCAGATCGCCGCCGATTCGGTCATCGAGCTTCCGTTTGGCAAGGTCAGCACCGGCACCTGGTTCAACGGACTGATGTCGAGGAAGGCGGGATCGGGCCGGTCGGTCTTCGGCACGTCGATCTGCTCGAACGGTGCATTGGCCAGCGCCAGCGCCGCCTCGACCACGAAGCCGCCGCTGCCAGGACGGGTGTAAAGCTTGTACATGAAATCCTGCCCCCGCCCGCGCAAAGCAGGCCGGGGGCGATATGAACCGGAAGCGGTGTCGCGCTCAAGCCGCCGATGGCGGCCAGGGGCATTTTTTCAGCGGGCCAGCTTGGCCACGAAGAAGCGTCGGATTACGATCCCAGCCCCTCGAACAGGATGGTCGACAGGTAACGCTCGGCGAAGGACGGGATGACCACCACAAGATTTTTGCCCTTGTTCTCCGGCCGCGAGCCGACGACAATGGCCGCCTGCAGGGCGGCGCCCGACGAGATGCCGACCGGCACGCCTTCGAGGCGGGCGACGAGGCGGGCATTGGCGACCGAATCCTCGTTCGACACCTTGACGATCTCGTCATAGACCGACGTGTCGAGGATTTTGGGCGCAAAACCGGCGCCGATGCCCTGGATCTTGTGCGGGCCGGGCTGACCGCCCGACAGCACCGGCGAGGAGTCCGGCTCGACAGCAACGACATGCACGGAGGGCTTGCGTTTCTTCAGCACCTGGCCGACGCCGGTGATGGTGCCGCCGGTGCCGATGCCAGCGACGAAGATATCGATCTCGCCATGCGTATCGTTCCAGATTTCCTCGGCCGTCGTCGTGCGATGGATTTCCGGATTGGCCGGATTCTCGAACTGCTGCGGAATGATCGCGTTGGGGATCGTCGCTGCCAGTTCGTCGGCCTTGGCGATGGCGCCCTTCATACCTTTCGGGCCTTCTGTCAGCACCAGCTCCGCGCCGAGCAGCGCCAGCATTTTCCGGCGCTCGATCGACATCGTTTCGGGCATCGTCAGGATCAGCTTGTAGCCCTTGGCGGCAGCGGCGAAGGCAAGCGCGATGCCGGTGTTGCCCGACGTCGGTTCGATCAGCGTGGTCTTGCCGGGAGAGATTTTGCCCGACGCCTCCAGCGCCTCGATCATCGCTACGCCGATGCGGTCCTTGACCGAGGCGATCGGGTTGAAGAATTCGAGCTTGGCGATGAGATTGGCGACGATGCCCTTTTCCCGAGCGAACTTGTCGAGCCGCACCAGAGGCGTATCGCCGATCGTGTCGGTGATGGAATCGTAGACGCGGCCGCGGCCGGGCACGCGGGCTGATGTGGTGGGCTTGTTCATTGGTTTCGCTCCCAGAATTTCAGGCAAGTGGATTTGCGGGCAACATAGGACCTTCGACCGCGCAAGATAGACTGTCGATTGAAAATATCCGAGTGAGACCTGTGTCTAAAACAGTGCCGTCTCGGAAAAGCATTTCCCGCAAAGGCCTGTTTGCGAAATGCTTTGGCCGAAAGCCCGCTATTGGCGGGCGGCAATCGCTGCAGCGGCACCGACCATGAAGCCGGCAGCCGTACGGTTCAGCGCCTTGAGCGCGCGCGGCGACTTCAGGAACCAGCGCGCCTTGGCGGCCAGCGCCAGATACGGCACCAGCACCACCAGAAGCACGAGGATCGTCAGCGCGACGAGAATGCCGTAGTCGGCCAGCGTGATGGTTTTCAGGTCGACGATGGTCGGCGTGATGGCGAGATAGAAGATCATCGTCTTGGGATTGCCGAGGGTAACGGTCAGGCCAGCGACGAAGCTCGACAGCAACCCGCTTTTGCCTTTTCTGGCCTCGACGGTCTCGGGCGTGATGCCGCTGTTCCAGAAGCGCCAGCCGAGGAAGGCGAGATAGGCGACGCCGAGCCATTTGATTGCCAGGAAAACCATGCCGAAACTCTGTGCAACGATGGCGAGGCCGAGCACCACGGCGGTCAGATAGGTGATGTCGCCAACCATCAGGCCAAAGGACATCGCCAGCGACGAGCGGAAGCCGGAGCCGAGCGCACGGGCGACCAGCGCGGTGATGCCGGGACCAGGAATCGCGGCGGCGATGCCGAGAGCGGCGCTGTAGGCGAGGAATCCGGTGAGGGTCATGGTTGCGGCCTTGCGCGACGCTGCTATCACGGCATCCTATCGCACAAAGCCCGGCGGGCGTGAATTCCCTGAAACTCGGATTCGATTGCACCACGCCTGTGCGAGTTGCGCTCAGGAACGACCGTCGCCATGGGTGACACGCCAGATGGTGCCGTTGCCGTCCTCGGTGACGATCAGCGCGCCATCCAGGGCCACCGCCACGCCGACCGGCCGCCCCCACACCTCGCCGTTTGAGACGACGAAGCCGGTGATGAAATCCTCATATTCGCCGGTTGGCTTGCCGTCCTTGAACAGCAACCGCACCACCTTGTAGCCGGTCCGGTTGCCGCGGTTCCATGACCCGTGCAGAGCGACGAAAGCATCGCCCTTGTATTCAGCCGGAAAGCTCTTCCCCTCGTAGAAGGCAATGTTGAGCGGCGCCGAATGCGCCTGCATCAGCACATCGGGAACGGTCGTTTTGCCGGCAAGATCGGGGCGCGCACCCTTGTGGCGCGGATCCTCATTGTCGCCGATGTAGTACCAGGGCCAGCCATAGAAGGCGCCCTCCTTGACCACGGTCGCGTATTCGGGCGGCACATTGTCGCCAAGCGCATCGCGTTCGTTGACGACGCACCACAGCGCGCCGGTCGCCGGCTGCACGGTCATGCCCGAGCAGTTGCGCAGGCCGGTGGCAACGATGCGGCCGCTCTTGCCATCGGGATCGAAGGCCAGCACATCGGCGCGGCCATCTTCGGATCCCCATGGCGCGCCGAGCGCCTGCGACGCCGCCCAGGCGTCGAGTCCGCCCTTCGGCTCCTGGCCCATGTCCTCGGCGACATTCGATCCCGAGCCGACCGACAGATAAAGCGTCTTGCCGTCCGGCGAAAAAGCGATGTCGCGGGTCCAGTGGTGATTGGCCGGGATGTTGTCGACGATGGTTTCTGGATCGCCGGAGGCCTTCAGGTCGCCATTGCGGTAGGCAAAACGCACGATGCTGTCGCTATTGGCGACATAGACCCATTGCGGGTCAGCGCCTGGCGGATAGAAGGCAATACCATAGGGCTGGTTGAGATTGCCGGCAAAGATGCCGTCCTGCGCAGGCTTCGCACTGCCTTCGGCCAGACGGTAGATGCGGACTTGGTTGGCCTCGCTGTCGGCGACGAACAGGTCGCCATTCGGCGCGACGCGCACGACGCGTGGATTGTCGATGCCCGATGCAACCAGCTCGGCCGAGAACCCCGGCGGCAGTTGCAGCTTCGCGTCTGCCGGCATGTCCGCAACGCCGGCGCTGTTCGAGGTCGACCGGGTGGCATAGGGCTTAGGCAGATCGTCCGGTCTGATCAGGCGGCGTGTGCCCGGCTTGTCCGCTCGCCAGTCGCCGAATGCGGCCGCGCCTTTGAGCACCGGATCGTCCGCCTGCTGGGCGAATGAAGCGGTCGAGAGAAACAGTGCGGCGGAAATTGCGGGGCCGGCAAAACGCATCATTCGGTCCTCCAATGTTTGGGCGTGAGAACAGGAACGAGCGGTCTCGTCGATCGTTCCACGGCACACGATGAGGTGGAGGAAGCTTCCGGTTTCCCGGCTCAGGTCCCGGCGGCGTAAAAATCGTCGTCGAGGCGTTTTTCCAACTCGACGAGGTCAGCCGGCAGCGGCAATCCCATGGCGCGCATTTCCTGCAGTTTTTCACGCAACTGCTCCTGGATCTCGTGCTGGTCCTCCGGCTGGTTGACCATCTCCTCCAGCAGCAGGCTGATCCGGGCCTTGAATTCTTCGAGCGCCATCGTCGTCTCCTCGGTTGGATCAGCTCAGCGCAGCATGCGGGAAATCAGCTGCGCCGTATAGTCGACCATTGGGACGATGCGCGCGTAGTTCAGCCGGGTCGGGCCGATGACGCCGAGCGCGCCGACGACGCGGGCATCCTTGTCGCGATAGGGCGCGACAACCAGCGACGAGCCCGACAGCGAAAACAGCTTGTTTTCCGAGCCGATGAAGATGCGCACGCCCGAGCCCTGCTCGGCGAGGTCAAGCAACTGGATAAGCCCGTCCTGCGTCTCCATGTCCTCGAACAAATGGCGCAGCAGTTCGATGTCGGCCTGGGCGGTGACGTTTTCGAGCAGATTGGCGCGCCCGCGCACGATGAGCCGTGCCGGCAGGCCACTGTCGGCGCCGGCCCACACCGCCAGCCCCTTCTCGACCAGGTCCTGCGACAGCGTGTCGAGCGCGGCCCTGGTCTCTTCCTTGATGCGGGCGATCTCGATCCGCGCCTCGGCAAGCGTTCGGCCGCGTATATGGGCGTTGAGGAAATTTGAGGCCTCGTGCAGTTGCGAGACGGTGATGCCGGCAGGCAGCTCGACGACGCGGTTCTCGACGTCGCCATTCTGCGACACCAGCACCGCCAGCGCCTTGGTCGGTTCGAGCTGGATGAATTCGATGTGCTTCAGCGCCACCTCGTTCTTGGCGGCCAGAACCAGGCCGGCGCCGCGCGACATGCCCGACAGCATCTGGCTGGCCTCGGTCAGCATGTGCTCCAGCGTCGCGCCCGAGCCGGACGCCCGAACCTGTGCCTCGATGGCGCGGCGCTCCTCGTCGGAAAGGTCGCCAAGCTCCATGAAGGCATCGACAAAGAAACGCAGGCCGGCCTGCGTCGGCAACCGGCCGGCCGAGATGTGCGGCGCGTAGATCAGGCCGAGATGCTCGAGATCGCTCATCACGTTGCGGATGGTCGCCGGCGACAGCGAGGACGGCAGGATACGCGACAGGCTGCGCGAGCCCACCGGTTCACCGTCCCTGAGGTAGGAATCGACAATGCGCCGGAAGATGTCGCGGGAACGCATATCGAGCGACTGAAGCGCGGGCGACTGCGAAGCGGGATCGACTGCCTTGGTCATACGGCCAAAAACCTCCGGCCCAACGATATAGACTTACACTGCACCCGCGCAACCCGGTGTCTTTGTGAGATCACCCGGTGTCTGTGTGAGATCACCCGGTGTCTGCGTCAGATCGTCAGGCCATTTTCCTTTGCGCCACGCGTCCCATGCGGTTACAAGCCGGCCAAGATTCCGAAAAATGACAAGAAAGCAGCCTGAATGCGCCCTTCCAAACGCCAATTCGACGAAATGCGTGCCATCTCCTTCGAGCGCGGCGTCTCCAAGCATGCCGAAGGCTCGTGCCTGGTGAAGTTCGGCGACACGCATGTCCTGTGCACGGCCAGCCTTGAGGAAAAAGTGCCTGGCTGGATGCGCAATTCCGGCAAGGGCTGGGTGACGGCCGAATACGGCATGCTGCCGCGCTCGACCGGCGAGCGCATGCGCCGCGAGGCTTCGGCCGGCAAGCAGGGCGGCCGCACGCTGGAAATCCAGCGGCTGATCGGCCGCTCCCTGCGCGCCGTGGTCGATCTGCAGGCGCTGGGCGAGCAGCAGATCACCGTCGACTGCGACGTCATCCAGGCCGATGGCGGCACCCGCACCGCATCGATCACCGGCGGCTGGGTGGCGCTGTATGACTGCCTGCGCTGGATGGAAGCGCGCCAGATGGCCAGTGTCGCCAAGGTGCTGAAGGACCATGTCGCTGCGATCTCCTGCGGCATCCATGACGGCCAGCCGGTCATCGACCTCGATTACATTGAGGATTCCGCGGCCGGCACCGACGCCAATTTCGTCATGACCGGCAAGGGTGGCATCGTCGAGATCCAGGGCACCGCCGAGGGCGAGCCTTTCTCCGAGGAGCAGTTCGCGGACTTGATGGGCCTGGCCAAGAAAGGCATTCAGCGGTTGGTGAGTTTGCAGCAGATGGCAGTGGCCTGAGGTTTCGAATGCCGAGCCAAGACACCCCCCTCTGGCCTGCCGGCCATCTCCCCCGCAAGGGGGGAGATCAGATGCTGTCTTGGCCTTCGCCAATAGTCAACGTTGCGCGAGAAATGCCGGCGAGGCCACAGCCAATCTCCCCCCTTGCGGGGGAGATGCCCGGCAGGGCAGAGGGGGGTGCCTCGTGATGCCCTCTGCCATCCTTGAATCAGCTCTCTACGTCAGCGACCTGACCGCAGCGGAAACCTTCTACACCGACATCCTCGGCCTCCCCCTCCTCGGCAAGGTGGCCGGCCGGCATCTCTTCTTCCGCTGCGGCCCCGGCGTGCTGCTCGTCTTCAACGCCGAGGCGACCAAAATCCCGCCGGCGTCCGACGCCAGGCTGCCGGTGCCGCCGCACGGCACGGTCGGGGAAGGCCATCTCTGCTTTGCGGCGGCCGCCGACGAAATCGTGCGCTGGAAAGCGCATCTCGAGGCGAAGCACATCGCTATCGAGAGCGAATTCGAATGGCCGCAGGGCGGCCGTTCGATCTATATACGCGACCCCTCGGGCAATTCGATCGAATTCGCCGAGCCACGAATCTGGGGCCTTTGATGCATTCTCTCGACGGAAAGAAGATCGTCGTCGCTAGCCATAATGACGGCAAGCTGCGCGAATTCGCCGACCTGATGGGGCCGTTCGGCTTCGAAGCCAAGTCGGCCAAGGAGTATGGCCTGCCGGAGCCTGACGAGACCGGCACCACCTTCGAGGAGAACGCCTACATCAAGGCGCTCGCCGCCGCCAAGGCGACCGGCCTGCCGGCGCTGTCGGACGATTCCGGCCTGTGCGTCGACGCGCTCGACGGTGCGCCCGGCGTCTACACCGCCAACTGGGCCGAGACCCCGGATGGCTCGCGTGATTTCGGCATGGCCATGCAGCGCACCGAAGTGGCGTTGCAGGAAGTCGGCGCGGCCTTGCCGCAACAGCGCAAGGGACGCTTCGTCGCCGTCATCTGCCTGGCGTTTCCCGATGGCGAGGCCGAATATTATCGCGGCGAGGCCGAAGGCACGCTGGTCTGGCCGCCTCGCGGCGAACTCGGCTTCGGTTACGACCCGGTCTTCCTCCCCGACGGCTTCGAAAAGACCTTCGGCGAAATGAGCGCCGAGGAAAAGCACGGCTGGAAGCCCGGCCAGCCGACGGCGCTTTCGCATCGCGCTCGCGCCTTCCAGAAGTTCGCCAAAGCGAGATTGGGCTCGCCATGAGCATGCTGCTCGACCGGACGCCCGGCTTCGGCGTCTATGTCCACTGGCCGTTCTGCGCGGCCAAATGCCCCTATTGCGACTTCAACAGCCATGTCCGCCACCAGCCAGTCGACCAGGAGCGCTTTGCCGCCGCCTTCGAGGCCGAATTGGCAACGATGCGCGAACGCACCGGGCCGCGCGAGGTGACCAGCATCTTTCTCGGCGGCGGCACGCCGTCGCTGATGAAGCCGGAAACCGTGGCCAGGGTTCTGGACGCCGTGGCGAAGAACTGGACTGTGCCTGATGGCATCGAGGTGACGCTGGAGGCCAATCCGTCCTCGGTCGAGGCCGAACGCTTTCGCGGCTACCGGGCAGCCGGCGTCAACCGCGTGTCGCTCGGCGTGCAGGCGCTGGATGACAAGGATTTGCGCTTCCTCGGGCGGCTGCACAATGTCGAGGAAGCGCTGCACGCCATCGGCCTCGCGCGGGAAATATTCCCAAGGCTGTCCTTCGACCTCATCTATGCCCGCCCCGGCCAGACGCCGGAGGCTTGGGCATCGGAGCTGGAACAGGCGATCGGCCATGCCGCCGACCATCTGTCGCTTTACCAGCTGACCATTGAGGAAGGTACGCCCTTCCACGCCCTGCACGCGGCAAAGAAATTCATCATTCCCGACAATGACCACGCCGCCGACCTCTATGCGCTGACGCAGGAGATTACATCGGCGCATGGTTTGCCGGCTTACGAGATCTCCAACCACGCAAGGCCGGGCGCCGAGAGCCGGCACAACCTCACCTATTGGCGCTATGGCGAATATGTCGGCGTCGGGCCGGGCGCGCATGGCCGCTTCGTCGAGAATGGTCGCCGCACGGTGACGATCGCCGAGCGGATGCCGGAAACCTGGGCCAATCTGGTCGAGGCCAAGGGCCATGGCGTCACCGGCGGCGAAATCCTGACGCGTTCGGAAGAGGCCGACGAATTCCTGCTGATGGGCCTGCGGCTCGCCGAAGGCATCGACCTCTCCCGCTACGAAGCGTTCTCCGGACGCGGCCTGTCGAGCGCGCGACTGTCGATGCTGCAGGGAGAGGGGCTGGTAGCGCCGATCGGCAATTCGCGCCTGCGCGCCACGCCGGCCGGTATGATCGTGCTCGACGCCGTAGTGGCGGACCTGGCGCGCTAACCCTTGAAGAACGTCCTCTTCGTATGCAGCCAGAACCGCTTGCGCAGCCCGACCGCCGAACAGGTGTTTTCAACGCGCCGGGATATCGAGGTGGCCTCGGCGGGGACCAACCACGATGCCGACACGCCGCTGACGCATTATCTGGTGGCGTGGGCCGACCTCATCTTCGTCATGGAAAAGGCGCACCGCACCAAACTGCAGAAGAAATTCAAGGCCAGCCTGAGGAAGGCCCGTGTTATCTGCCTCGATATACCTGACGAGTATGAATTCATGGATCTTGAGTTGATTAGCCTTCTGAAGGCACGCGTTTCACGGTATCTCGGTTGAGACGCCATCCGCAAAGGCCATCGGCATGAACCTGACCGTATCCTCCTGGCAATTCTGGGCCCTCCTCTCGGCTGCATTCGCGGCCCTGACGGCGGTCTTCGCCAAAGTCGGCATCGAGAACATCAATTCCGATTTCGCCACCTTCATCCGCACGGTCATCATCCTGATCGTGCTCGGTGCCATCCTGCTCGCCAGCGGCCAGTTCCAGTCGCCGGCTACAATCTCGGGAAAGACCTGGGCTTTCCTCGGCCTGTCCGGTCTGGCGACCGGCGCCTCATGGCTCTGCTATTTTCGGGCGCTCAAGATCGGCAATGCGGCGCAGGTGGCGCCGATCGACAAGCTAAGCGTCGTGCTTGTGGCGGTGTTTGGCGCGGCCTTTCTCGGCGAGCGGTTGTCCGGAGCGAATTGGCTTGGCGTCGCCCTTATCGCGGCGGGCGCGGTGCTGGTCGCCTATCGAGGCTAGTTGCGCGCCGTTGCGGGCATTCTTTGTTTCAAGACGGGTGATGAAGATGTCGAAGCGATTGGGCATCGTCCGGTCAGTGCTCCGTCGTGCTGTCTGGTTTGTTGCTGTCGGAATGCCTGCCCTTCGTCGGCGAGGTGCTCGCGGTCCGCTCTTTGGTCAGGCTGTTCTCGGTCTTGGCAGGCGGGCGCTTGGCCGTGGGCGCGGCACCGCGCTTGCGGCCGGCATAGTAAGGCTCGAAAGCGTCCTGTATCTTCAGGCTGTCCATCCTGTCCTCCTCCGGAATCAGGGGGCTAATCTGCCAACGCCGGTTTGGTTCCCCACTGTGGCAAAGGAAAGGCGAATTCCTTACATCGGCGTCAGCTTTTGCAAGCCCGCGTCAGCCGTGCCAAACAGGGCTGAATGGAGAAGTCATCGGTGACCGCAGAGACGAGCAAGCGCAGCTATGTGGTCGGGCAGACCGAGATCGCGGCACGGCCATTGGAGCCGGCGCTCTATCTGGTGGCGACGCCGATCGGCAATCTCGCCGACATCACGCTGCGCGCGCTGGAGACGCTGGCCGCGGCCGACATCGTCGCCTGCGAAGACACGCGGGTGTCGCGCGTGCTGCTCGAGCGCTACGGCATTCGCCGCCGCACCACGGCCTATCATGAACACAATGCCGGCGAGGCCGGGCCGAAGCTGATATCGGCACTTCAGGCCGGGCAGAGCGTGGCGCTGATCTCCGATGCCGGCACGCCGCTGGTATCCGATCCCGGCTACCGGCTGGTCGGCGAGGCGCTCGACCACGGCATTCGCGTCGTGCCGATCCCCGGCCCGTCGGCGCCGCTTGCGGCGTTGACCGCATCCGGCCTGCCCTCCGATGCCTTCATGTTCGCCGGATTTTTGCCGGTGAAGACCGGGCAGCGGTTGACGCGGCTGGAGGCACTGAAAGCCGTGCCGGCGACGCTGATCTTCTTCGAATCGCCGCGTCGGCTGGCCGAATCCCTCGGTGCCATGGCCGAAGCGCTGGGCGGCGAGCGAAAGGCTGCTATCGGCAGGGAATTGACCAAGACCTTCGAGGAGATGCGAACCGGCACGCTGCAGGCGCTGGCCGACCACTATGCTGCGGCCGATACGCCGAAGGGCGAGATCGTCGTCTGCGTCGGCCCGGCCGAGGCCAAGGCGGACGAGCCCGCCGATATCGACCGCCTGCTGCTGTCGCTCGCCGCCGAGATGCCGGCTTCCAAGGCGGCTGCGGAAGCCGCGAAAATGACCGGCGGCCAGAAACAGGCGCTCTATCGGCGGCTGCTAGAGCTCAGGGAGATTTCTGGAGAAAGCGACAGTGGCTGAGCGCCCGAGCTCCAGCCGCCTGAAAGCCTATCGACGCGGTCATCGCGGCGAATGGCTGGCGGCGGCAGCCCTGATGATGAAGGGCTACAGGATTCTTGCGCGCCGCCACCGCACACGCTTCGGCGAGATCGACCTGATCGCGCGGCGCGGCGATCTGGTGCTGTTCGTCGAGGTCAAGGCGCGCCGCACGCTGATGGAAGCCATGGAGGCGATCGGTCACGAATCGGAGCGTCGCATAGAAGGCGCGGCTGACATCTGGCTGTCACGCCAAGCGGACTACGGCAGATTGTCGATGCGCTTCGACATGGTCGCGGTCCTGCCCTGGCGCTGGCCGGTGCATGTCGAGAACGCGTTTTACGGAAGGAGTTAGAGGGGGCAGCCCTCCTTCATTCGTCATCCACGGGCGGAGCAGGAGCGAAGCTCCGTCGCGGAGACCCGAGGATCCATGCCGCGACCTCTAAGCGCCTCTACGGTGCAGGAATTGGGAGACTTTTCGCCGGATTTGGCGAGCTTGGCGATGGCTATTCTCGATCGCCGAACCCTCCGATCGACGTCACGGCATGGATCCTCGGGTCTGCGCTGCGTCGCTACGCTCCTTGCTCCGCCCGTGGATGACGAAGCGTAGGGTCCGCTTCGCGGATCACTCCTCATCCCCAGATCATCAGCGCCACCAACCCGACACCGCCGACCACTAGCCGCCACCAGCCGAACAGCGCGTAGCCTTTGCGCGAGACGTAGTCGAGCAGGAAGCGCACGACAATCAGCGCCGTGACGAAGGCGGCGACGAAGCCGACGGCGATGATCGGCAGGTCGGCACTGCTCAGCACGTTGCGGTTCTTGAACAGGTCGAAGGCGAAGGCGCCGACCATGGTCGGGATCGCAAGGAAGAAGGAAAATTCCGCAGCCGCGCGCTTATCGACGCCCAAAAGCAGGGCGCCGACGATGGTCGAGCCCGAACGCGATGTGCCGGGAATGAGCGACAGGCACTGGAAAAGCCCGATCTGCAGGTAAAGCCGGGTCGGGAAGCGCTCGACATCGCGGTAGACCGGCTTGAGGTTCATGCGGTCCACCGCCAGCAGCACGACGCCGCCGATGATCAGCATGATGCAGATCAGCCTCGGCGATTCGAACAGCACCGTCTTGATGAAATCATGCGCTAGCGCGCCGATGATCGCCGCCGGCAGGAAGGCGATCAGGATGCCGATGGCGAAATGCCGCGTCAGCCGGTCATGCGGCAGGTCGAGCAGCATCTTCCACAGCCGGCGGAAATAGACGCTGAGGATCGCCAGGATGGCGCCGAGCTGGATCAGGATCTCGAAGGCCTTGCCGGTCGAATGGAAGCCGAGGAAATGACCGGCAAGCAGAATATGGCCGGTCGACGACACCGGGATGAACTCGGTCAGCCCCTCCAGCAGGCCGAGCAGCAGGGCTTCGACGATGGTCTGGCTTTCCATGGCTACCTCGGCATTGGCGTGACGGCTGACAGAAGGGCTTGCTTGTCATGGCGTTGAAGTCCCCCTATAGGTCGCAACACCCTGACGGCCCGCTAACCGGGCGGCCAAGACTTACCGGTGCGCCCTGCGATTCGCCAGTGCGCTTTATTATCGCGGAACCATGCTGACGCTTTTCCACCATCCCATGTTCGCCACCTGTCGCTTCGTCCGCCTCGCTTTCGGCGAGTATGGCGAGGAGTTGGCTCTGATCGAGGAAAAGCCGTGGACCCGGCGCAAGGAGTTCCTGGCGCTGAACCCGGCAGGCACACTGCCGATCCTGCTGGCCGAAGGCGACGTGCCGATCGTCGGCGCGACGGTCATATCGGAATATCTCGATGAAACGCGCGGCGTGCTGAAGCGCGACAAGCGGCTGTTCGCCGAAGACCCGATGCAGCGCGCCGAAATCCGCCGGCTGATCGACTGGTACCTCAACAAGGCTGAAAGCGAAGTCACACGCCATCTGGTGCGCGAGCGCGTGCTGAAGCCGGTGATGCCGGAAACCGCGGGCGGCGGTTCGCCCGATTCGGGCGCGATCCGTGCCGCCCGCGCCAACATCCGCCAGCACATGAAATACACCAACTGGCTGGCCGGCACCCGCCACTGGCTGGCCGGCTCGAGGGTCACCTATGCCGATCTCGCGGCCGCGGCAACGCTGTCGGTGCTCGATTATCTCGGCGAGATCGACTGGCGCGAGCACCCTGCTGCGCGTGAATGGTACACGCGGGTGAAGTCGCGCCCCTCCTTCCGGCCGCTTTTGACCGACCGCGTGCGCGGCCTGTCGCCGGTGTCGCATTATGCGGACCTCGACTTCTGACGCCGCAAAACTGCGCGCGCTGATCGACGCGGAGGCGCGTCGCGCCGGCTTCGATGCCGTCGCCGTCACCACCCCCGATGCGATCCCGCTGGCGCCGGCGCGGCTGGCCGAATTCGTCGCCGATGGCTTTCACGGCTCGATGGGCTGGATCGCCGAGACGCTTCAACGCCGTGGCGAACCGACGGTGCTGTGGCCGCAGGTGCGCTCGATCATCGTGCTGGCGATGAACTACGGGCCCGATCATGATCCGCGTGGCATGCTGGCCAAGCGTGATCGTGGTGCGATCTCGGTCTATGCGCAGAACCGCGACTATCACGAGGTGATGAAGGGTCGGCTGAAGGAAATCGCCGGCAAGCTCGTGGCGCGCGCCGGCGGCGACGTGAAGGTCTTCGTCGACACAGCGCCGGTGATGGAAAAGCCGCTGGCCGAGGCCGCCGGGCTTGGCTGGCAAGGCAAGCACACCAATCTGGTCAGCCGCGAACACGGCTCCTGGCTGTTCCTCGGCACCATCTTCACCACCGCCGAACTCGTGCCCGACCGCGCCGAGATCGATCATTGCGGCTCCTGCCGTGCCTGCCTCGACGCGTGCCCGACCGATGCTTTTCCGGCGCCCTACCGGCTCGATGCGCGGCGCTGCATTTCCTATCTCACCATCGAGAACAAGGGGCCGATCCCGCATGAGTTCCGTGAAAAGATCGGCAACCGCATCTATGGCTGCGACGATTGTCTTGCCGCCTGCCCGTGGAACAAATTCGCCAGGGCGGCTTCCGAAGCAAAACTCGTGGCGCGCGATGATTTGCGCGAGCCGCCGCTCGCCGACCTTTTGGGTCTCGATGACGCGGCCTTCCGCGCTTTCTTCTCCGGTTCGCCGATAAAACGCATCGGCCGCGACCGGTTCATCCGCAACGTGCTGATCGCCGCCGGCAATTCCGGCGATGCGTCGCTGTCTGGCGCAGTGCGTTCGCTGCTCAGCGATCCGTCGCCGCTGGTGCGGGGCGCGGCAATATGGGCGCTGGCGCGGCTGGTGCCGGACGCCGAATATTCCGAACGGGCCGCTGCCGGCCTGAACACCGAGAGCGACGAAGCCGTGCGCGACGAATGGCGTCTGGCACGGCCAACCAGGGCGAAGGCATGAGTGAAAAGCACATCTTCATCTTCGGCGCCGGCTATTCCGGCAGGGCTTTTGCTCGGGCCAACAAAGGCGCCGCGATGATCTTCGGCACGACACGCTCGCCGGAAAAATTCGAGACGCTACGGCAGGCCGGTATCGCGCCGTTCCTGTTCGACGGAGCGATGACCGGCGAAATCGGTGATGCATTGGGAAAAACAACGCATCTGCTGATTTCGATTGCCCCGGAAGAGGCCGGCGATCCCGTTTTGAATGCCGCGCGCGCGGCAATCGCTCAAATGCCTTTGCTGGAATGGATCGGCTATCTCTCTACGGTCGGGGTTTATGGCAATTATGACGGCGCCTGGGTTGATGAAACGGCTGAATGCCGGCCGGTGTCGAAGCGCTCGGTGATGCGAGTTGCCGCCGAACAGGACTGGCTGGAGCTGGGCCGCGAGATCGGCCGACCGGGGGCGATCCTGCGCCTGTCCGGCATCTACGGCCCCGGCCGCAACGCGCTGGTCAATCTGGAAAACGGCACCGCAAGGCGGCTGGTCAAGCCAGACCAGGTGTTCAACCGCATCCATTGCGAGGACATTGCAGGCTCCCTGTGGCAGCTCATCGAAGGAAACACAGGCGGCATCTTCAACGTCACCGACGATCTGCCGGCGCCGCCACAGGATGTCGTCGCCTATGCCGCTTCGCTGATGGGCATAGAGCCGCCGCCCGAGATTCCCTTCGACGCCGCCCAACTTTCGCCCATGGCGCGGTCCTTCTATGGCGAGAACAAGCGTGTCGCCAACGCGGCGATCAAGGCGGCGGGCTATTCCCTGCGCTTTCGCGACTACCGCGCCGCCTTCGATCATATGTGGGCAAGCGGCGATTGGCGTGACGGCGAAGCGCGCAGCCCGATGAAGCGCTGACGATCGAAGCCGCGGGCGCGGCGTGCTATGATTCGGCCTTGGGATTGCGGTGGAGAACCGGGTTCATGAAGACAGCGATGAGGCCATCTTTCGGCAAAACGCCCCTGTTGGCCGCTGCGCTCGGCCTGCTTGCCGTGCTTGGGTTAGCCGTTCAGCCGGCGAGCGCCGAGGAGCGGGCAAAAGACCTGTTCGGCGCCAAGAAACTGCCGGCCGCGACCGCGGCGCAGTCGATCGGATTCTATTCCAAGGGCTGTTTTGCCGGCGGCGTCGCCATTCCCTTGGACGGTCCGACCTGGCAGGTGATGCGGCCGTCGCGCAACCGCCGCTGGGGCCATCCGGCGATGATCGCGGTAGTCGAGAAATTGTCGCGCGACGCAGCGGCCGATGGTTGGCCAGGCCTGCTGATCGGCGACATTTCGCAGCCGCGCGGCGGCCCGATGCTGACAGGACATGCCTCGCACCAGATCGGGCTCGACGCCGACATCTGGCTGACGCCGATGCCCAACCGCCCGCTGTCGATGGCGCAGCGCGAATCGATGAGCGCCACCTTGATGGTCGATGAGAAGACCCATCTGGTGAAGGACGCGCTGTGGACGCCAGCGCACACAAAGCTTTTGAAGCGGGCGGCGAGCTACAGCCAGGTCGAGCGCATCCTGGTCAATCCGGGCATCAAGAAAAAGCTCTGCGACACCGTCAAGGGCGACCGCTTCTGGCTGCGCAAGGTCAGGCCGTTCTGGGGCCACGACTATCATTTCCACATGCGCATCGGCTGTCAGCCCGGATCGCCCGGCTGCAAGGCGCAGGAAGCGACGCCGGACGATGACGGTTGCGGCAAGCCGCTGGCCTGGTGGTTCACGCAGGAGCCCTGGCGCCCCAACAAGAACCCGGATGCGCCCAAGGCGCGCGACCTGATGACGATGGCGAACCTGCCGAGCGAATGCCGCGCCGTGCTCGACGCGCCGGGGCCTTCGTCGGCCGAGGCGGCGACCTACCATGGCGGCGGCGTGCCGGTCGCGGCTGCCGCGCCCGAACCCGAAGCGCCCTCGTTGCCCGCCACCCCGGCCGCCGCCGGCTTGCCAAGCACGATGAACGCTTTCACGGCGACGCCCGAGATCGGCGTGCCGCTGCCGAGACCGCGGCCGCCTGGAAACTGACGATCACGGCTTATAGCTTACAGCTTNGCCCGAGATCGGCGTGCCGCTGCCGAGACCGCGGCCGCCTGGAAACTGACGATCACGGCTTATAGCTTACAGCTTATAGGCAGGCTCAATCGGTTCAGCGCCGCATTTTTGCGAAACCGTGGCGGTTTGGCCGCAGAGCCGGCCTCAGCGCGCCGCCGGGGTCGAAAACCGTTTCCCTTTTCAAACCCATGCGCTAGTCAACGGAAGAACGGCCAGATGCCGTCGGGGGCGCCGGAGACGGACGAGAGCATGCCACGCACAGGCGACGACGACACTTTGCTGCGGTTTCCGATCCTGATCGGCGACATCGGCGGCACCAATGCGCGCTTTTCGATCGTGCTCGACGCCAATTCCGAGGCTGGCGAGCCGACCATCGTCCAGACGGCAAACTACAACACCATCGACGAGGCGATCCAGGCGGCCGTGCTCGACCGCTCGTCGGTGCGTCCCAATTCGGCGGTGCTGGCGGTGGCTGGCCCGGTCGACGGCGACGAGATCGAGCTGACCAACTGCCCCTGGATCGTCAAGCCGAGGAAAATGTTCGCCAGCCTCGGCCTGAGCGACATCGTCGTGCTCAACGATTTCGAGGCGCAGGCGCTGGCCGTCGTCGCGCTCGGCGAGGAGCACATGGAAAAGATCGGCGGCGGCACGCCGGAGCCCAATGCCGGGCGCGTCGTGCTCGGTCCGGGAACCGGGCTCGGCGTCGCCGGGCTGGTCCATGCGCTGCACCACTGGATACCGGTCCCCGGCGAGGGCGGCCATATGGACATCGGCCCGCGCACACCGCGCGATTTCGAGGTTTTTCCGCATATCGAGAAGCTCGAAGGCCGCGTTTCGGGCGAGCAGATCCTGTGCGGGCGCGGTCTGGTCAATGTCTACCGGGCGGTGGCCAAGGCGGACGGCAAGGCGTCGCCCTTCACGACGCCGGCCGAGATCACTGCCGCGGCACTTGCGAAAACCGATCCGGTTGCCGAGGAAGCGCTGGAGATCTTCGTCACCTGCCTTGGGCGCACCGCAGGCGACCTTGCTCTGGTATTCATGAGCCGCGGCGGCGTGTTCCTCACCGGTGGCATCGCGCAGAAGATCGTGCCGGCGCTGAAAGCCGGCAATTTCCGGGCCGCTTTCGAGGACAAGGCGCCGCACAGCGCGATGATGCGCACCATGCCGGTCTATGTCATCACCCACCCGCTGGCCGCACTTCTGGGCCTTGCCGCCTATGCCAGGACCCCCTCGCTGTTCGGTGTCCAGACGGAGGGCCGGCGCTGGCAGGCCTGAAAGCCAGCGAAGCGCTCGCGCCCCCGCGACGAAGTTAATCAGGTGCGGGCATAGGCAATCAGGCCGCAGGGCGTTAAGAGGGGTGCCGAATTTGCAGCCCCGGTCCCACGAGGCGGAAAACCACAAAGCGCTCCCGATTTGACACTTCAAGCTCCAAACAAACAAAAAGCCCGGCCCGGCGAGGTCACAGCGGTGCTCCGCCGCATCCTCGCTGAAAACGGCAACGAGTATNAGCATGATGTCGTCCGAAAACCGCTTCACACTTTTCGGCATCATGCTCTAGCAAACCACGAAGCGCCCGCGATTTGACCGCTCAAAGTCCACTCAAACTGAAAGTCCAGCCAGCTGAGGTCACTGCGGTGCTGCGCCGCATCCTGGCCGAAAACGGTAGTGAATATCGCTGGACCTATGTCGTTGCCGTCGGCTGCCTGCTGATTGTTTCCGCCACCACCGCCTTCACGGCGTGGATCATGGCCCCGATGATCAACCAGATCTTCTACGAACGACGCGGCGATATGCTCTGGTTGATCTGTGCCGGTTTCATGGGAGCCTCCCTGCTGCGCGGCTTCGCCGGTTACGGCCAAGCAGTCGCGCTGGCCAGTATCGGCAACAATCTGGTCGCGCGCTACCAGAAGCGCAGCTTCGACCATCTGATGAAGCTCGGCGTCAACTTCTTCAACGATACGCGTTCCGGTCGGCTGGCGGCACAGGTCAGCGAGAATGTCGGCGGCGTTCGCGATCTGCTGTCGCTGACACTGACCTCCATCAGCCGCGACGCGGTCACGCTGATCGCTCTCGTCGGCGTGATGATCTATCAGGATCCGGTGTTGTCGCTCAGCTCGCTGCTGATCGGCCCTCCACTGATCTGGGCCGTCGTCTATATCACCCGCCGACTGCGGCGTATCAACCGGGAATCCGTCCTGATCAATTCGCGGCTGAACGGGTCCGTGCAGGAAGCCACGCAAGGCATCGCCATCGTCAAGGCCTTCACCTTGGAGGCCGAGCTGGCGCGCCGCATCGGCATCATGGCGGACACGGCCGAGCAGCGTAACAACAAGATCGCCCGCGTCTCGGAGCGGCTGTCGCCGATTTCCGAGATTCTGGGCGGTCTCGCCATCACCTCCGTGCTTGCCTATTCCGGCTACCGGGCGCTGTATCTTGGGCAGCCGCCGGGCGCGGTTTTCTCCTTCATCACCGCACTGATCATGGCTTACGATCCGGCAAGACGCCTGGCGCGCACACAGGTGGGCATGGAACGTGCCCTGGTCAACGCGCGCATGATCTACGAGTTGCTCGACCTGGAGCCGAAACAGGGCGACGCACCCGATGCCGTCGAGGCGAGGATCACCACCGGCGAGGTGCGTTTCGACAATGTGACGTTCGGCTACAGCGCCGACATGCCGGTGCTTAGGGACCTGAGCTTTACCGCCGCGGCCGGCAAGGTGACGGCGATCGTCGGTGCGTCGGGCGCCGGCAAATCGACGCTGGTGGCGCTCTTGCAGCGCTTCTACGACGTCGACCGGGGCAGCATCGAGGTCGATGGCCAGGACATCTCGAAGGTAACCAAGCATTCGCTGCGGCAGTCGATCGCCTATGTGGCGCAGGCGCCCTATCTGTTCGAGGGCACGATCCGCGACAACATCCGCTACGGCCGTCTGTCGGCCACGGACGCCGAGATCGAGCAGGCGGCGAAACAGGCGGCAGCCGACGAGTTCATCCGCCAGCAGCCGCAAGGTTACGACACGCCGGTCGGCGAAGGCGGCTCGACCCTTTCCGGCGGCCAGCGCCAGCGCGTCTCGATCGCCCGCGCCATCGTGCGCCAGGCACCGATCCTGCTGCTCGACGAGGCGACATCGGCGCTCGACAACGAGGCGGAGGCGCGCGTCCAGGAAGCGCTGACCCAAGTCATGCAAGGCCGCACGACCATCGTCATAGCGCATCGGCTGTCGACGGTGGTCAATGCCGACCACATCATCGTGCTGGAAGAGGGACGGTTGGTCGAGGAAGGCACTCATGCGACGCTGATGGCCGACCCGGACAGCATCTATTCCCGCTTCCACCGCATCCAGGGCAAGAAGGGACTGGGGCTTGTCGAGGACCGCGAGCCGATCCAAACTCCGGTCCGGGCCACGCGTGCGAAGAAGACTGCTGTGAGGAGCACATGAGCGAAGCAGGCGATATGGGCCTGGTGGTGGTGGGCGCTGCCGGCCGCATGGGCCAGACGCTGATCCGCGCCATCCACACTGTCCCCGGCGCGCGGGTCATCGGCGCGGTCGAGCGTGCGGATTCACCCCATCTGGGCAAAGATGCCGGCGAACTCGCCGGCATTGGCCGCATCGATGTGGCGATCAGCGGCGATCCGCTGCCGGTCTTCGCCAAGGCCGATGGCGTGCTCGATTTCACCACCCCGGCCTCATCAGTGGAATTCGCCGGCTACGCGGCGCAGGCGCGCATCGTCCATGTCATCGGCACGACGGGCTGTTCAGCCGACGATAACGCGAAAATAGCGGCGGCGGCGCGCCACGCGACGATCGTCAAATCGGGCAATATGAGTCTCGGCGTCAATCTTCTGGCGGTGCTGGTCGAACAAGCGGCGCGCGCGCTCGACGCCGACGATTTCGACATCGAGATCCTCGAAATGCACCACAAGCACAAGGTCGATGCCCCGTCGGGCACGGCACTTCTGCTGGGCGAAGCCGCCGCTGCCGGTCGCGGCATCGCGCTTTCCGGCAATGACGTGCGGGTCCGCGACGGCCACACCGGCGTGCGCAAGACGGGCTCGATCGGCTTTGCCACGCTGCGCGGCGGCTCGGTGGTCGGCGACCACAGCGTGATGCTGGCAGGCACCGGCGAGCGCATCACGCTTGCCCACCATGCCGAGGACCGCGCCATCTTCGCCCGCGGCGCCGTCAAGGCGGCGCTTTGGGCGCGCGGCAAGAAGCCGGGGCTGTATTCGATGCGGGACGTGCTCGGCCTCAGCTGAGCGGCCAATCTGCCAACTTGCCCAACCTGAAGGGAGCAAACATGTCGAGAACCCTCGTGCTCGTGCGCCACGGCCAGAGCGAATGGAATTTGAAAAACCTGTTCACCGGCTGGCGCGACGTCGACCTGACCGAGCAGGGCCACGCCGAGGCCAAGGCCGCCGGCCAGAAGCTCAAGGCGCGCGGCCTGAAATTCGACATCGCCTTCACCTCGGCGCTGATCCGGGCGCAAAAGACCTGCCAGCACGTTCTCGACGCGGTCGGCCAGAGCGACCTGAAGACCATCCGCGACCAGGCACTGAACGAGCGCGATTATGGCGATCTCTCCGGCCTCAACAAGGACGACGCCCGCGAGAAATGGGGCGAGGAGCAGGTGCATGTCTGGCGCCGTTCCTACGACGTGGCGCCGCCCGCCGGTGAAAGCCTGAAGGACACCGGCGCCCGCGTCTGGCCCTATTACCTGCATGATCTGCAGCCGCATGTGCTGCGTGGCGGCACCGTGCTGGTCGCCGCGCACGGCAACTCGCTGCGCGCGCTGATCATGGCGCTCGACGGCAAGTCGGGCGAGGAGATCGTAAAGCTGGAACTCGGCACCGGCGTGCCGGTCATCTACCAGCTCAACGCCGATTCCACCGTCGCGTCCAAGGAAGTGCTGGACGACTGAGCCGGCGAACGGAGCAACCGCGAAAAAAGCGCGTTGACACACATCGCTTGCCCGCTTACATGAGCCCGCACCAGCCCAGATGGCGGAATTGGTAGACGCGCACGGTTCAGGTCCGTGTTCCGCAAGGAGTGGAGGTTCGAGTCCTCTTCTGGGCACCAAATTCCCGTTTCGAACGATTCGACGGTTCAGAAACTTAGAGAAAAGCCCGGTTCGCCCGGGCTTTTTTCGTCTGGCGCTTCGGCGCGCCGACTGGTTGTCCACCACCCACGTATGAGCCAATATCTATTACACGGGTATGTTGTGCTGGCTTTTGTCAGTAAAGTGCACGCATGAGCAGCTACCTCAACGTAAGCGCAGATGATGTCCAAAACCTTTCAGACTCCGACCTTCGAGAGCTCATTGCTCGCCTTGCACAGGCGGACGTGAGGTCAGCGGGATTTTCAACCAATGCTGTAACATGGGGCGGCGACCAGCGTGCTGAAGACGGTGGCATCGACGTACGCGTTGCACTCGGAGCCCTAGAGAAAATCTCCGGGAACATACCCGCATCTCAGACAGGTTTTCAGGTTAAGGCTGATAATTTCGCGAGTGCGGATATCGTTAAGGAAATGATGCCAAAGGGGGCAATTCGGCCATGTATTTCGGAACTCGCAGTAAGCAAAGGGGCCTACGTAATAGTTTCCTCTAAATCGTCAGTCGCGGATAGCGCACACAAGCGCAGATTGGTGGCCATGAATAAATGCCTGTCGGAAGCTGGATTGGCGGGCAAAGTGACAGTCGAGTTTTATGACCGCAGACGAATCGCCACATGGATTGAAAAATACCCTTCACTTGTTGCGTGGGTGCGTGAACTCAGCGGGCGCAGCGCGCAGGGATGGCAATCCTTTAGCGCTTGGGCTCACCGTGAAACCGATGTGAACGCAACGTATGTACTCGATGAAAAAGCCAAGGTGCTCGGACCGGATGCAAGCGATGGTATCACGGTTGCCGCAGCAATCGATCGCATTCGGCGCGACCTCGACAAGGAGAGGGCTTCAGTTCGTATCACCGGATTATCCGGTGTAGGCAAGACCCGCCTTGTGCAAGCTCTTTTCGACGAGCGACTGACTACGTCAAGCCCGCCCCTCAACCGCAACGAGGTCCTGTATACGGATCTTTCCGACGATCCGCACCCTGCCCCAATACACCTAGTCGAAGCGCTGCAGGCCAGAGAGGACCGTGGCCTGCTAGTAGTCGACAATTGCGGCTTCGATCTTCATCAACGCCTTACCGAGAAGGTACAGCAGCCAAACAGCAAGCTCTCGCTCTTAACCGTTGAATACGACATTCGAGAACATATCCCCGAGGGCACGAGTTCCTATCGGCTAGAGCCGTGCTCTGATGAGTTGATAAGGCGGCTTGTCAGCGATAGGTATCCGAGCCTGACACGCCAAGACATTGAAACGCTCTCGGACTTCTCAGGGGGGAATGTTCGTGTCGCCTTCGCTCTCGCTGAAACGTCGTCCGTCGGCGGTCAACTGTCGAAGCTTGAAGACGAGCAACTTTTTATCCGCCTTTTCCAACAAGCGAAGGCCGAAGACAATGAATTGCTAAGGGCCGCAGAGGTCTGCTCGATGCTCTATTCGTTTGAAGGCGAACTGGACGGGGGAGACGATGCGGAATTACCTATGCTGGCAGCCCTCGCTGGAATGTCCTTCAACCGGCTCTATGCTCATGTTGAGGAACTGAAAAGGCGCGGGTTAGTTCAGCAGCGAAGCCGCTGGCGGGCCGTGCTTCCGCATGCGATTGCCAATCGCCTCGCGCAAAGGGCATTTCAGAACTTCCCCATTCAAACGCTCCAAAGAACTTTTGTCGATGAGACGAGCAAAAGAATAGCCCGATCCTTCTCTAGGAGACTGGGATATCTGCACGACGAAAAGGTCGCAAGAACGATAGCGTCCGAGTGGTTAGGTCCCGATGGCTTGCTTGGAAAGCCTGACACACTGAACGAGTTGGGCCAAGATATGTTCGGCAACATAGCTGCTGTCGATCCGAGCGCAGCAGTAGCCGCAATTGCGCGATCTACAGGAAATCCAGATTTTCTTTCAACTAGAAATGGCGTTCGCTCAAAATTTGTTCGAGTACTGAAGTCGGCCGCCTACGACCCCGATCTCTTCGGAAAATGTGTTACTACACTGATGCTTTTCGCGAAGGCGGAAGGGGCTGGCTACAATCAGAACTCCGCCAATGAAGCGGTTAAATCGCTGTTTTTCGTTCAGTTTTCAGGAACGGAAACTCCTCATCCGGCGCGGGCAGCGTTAGTTCGGCGCTGCCTCTCGTCAGAAGAGGCCAGTCAGTGTGAATTTGGGCTGACGTTTCTCGGCGCAGCCCTCAAGACCTCAAACTTCATGCCCTCGCAAACCTTCGATTTCGGCGCTCGCTCTAGGAGCTACGGCTGGCATCCAAGAACTCAGGATGACGTACAAAAGTGGTTCTCGTGTTTTATTGAGATAGCTACGGAATTTGGAACTGCGAGGACCAGTGTTGGTGCAAGGGTAAGATCGATATTCGCCGACAAATTTCCGGGGCTTTGGTCGCGCACCGGAATGTTAGAAAAGCTTGAAGTCGCGGCCAATGGTTTCTTTTCGATTGACGGTTGGCCTGAGGGCTGGCGTGCCGTGAAAGCGACCATTCGTAGGGAGGCGGGTGGAAAGGCGTCTGAACGCTTGCTTGCCCTTGAAGCTGCGTTAGCACCAATCGACCTTGTGACGGAAATACGAGCGAAAGTACTGACGCGGGGCCAGTTTCCGGCGGACGATCTAGTGCTGGGTAGTGACTTGACCCCCTCGGGGCGTCATCGGCTTTGGTCGGAAACCATGCGCCAGCTCGGACGACGGGCAGGGACAGACCGAGACGCAATTTCACAACTAGTCTCAGACCTGGCTATCAATTTCCGAGGGGAAGGTTGGAGCTTTGGTGTCGGTGCGGGAGAGACAATTGATGACCCCATTTCCTACTTGGAGGAAGTCAAACAAGCGATTTGCCGCTCGGGTAGTGATCTGAGTTTTGGATTCATACGCGCCTTTTTACATGGCGCCGGAAAAATGCACTCCTCCGCAATTTCCAGATTTATGGATATGGCCGTGAGTGACGTACTATGGGGTCCATATTTTCCAGCACTACAGACGAGTGTCGAGCTGAATGAAGACGCCGTCAAAAGGCTGATCTTGTCCGCCGATTTAGGACTAACCCCTACCTTTCGCTTCGACAGTTTGGGAGGAGGGATGGTCACAGAGTCACTATCCGCGGAGCAGATTCGTCGCCTAATTCATGCGATTTCTGCAGCCAACGACGGTCAAAAGCATGCAGCTCATATTCTAGCAATGGTCATTCATCTCGCCGACGACAAATCTGAGGACTACAGGCGGGAGCTTCGCAACACTTGCAGGCGATTCCTTTGCAGCCTCGATTGGGACCAAGACATACGAGACGACCATCATTTCGAAACAGTTTGCAGCTTTGCCTTCAAGGGGATTGACGCTGAATCAGATGCCTTGGAGATAGTGCGTAAACTTCGAAGCAAGTTCAGCCGATATGAATATTATCGTCTACCCGGTCTCCTAAATCCGATGTTTGAACATCATGCGTACGCGCTACTAGACGAGATATTTGAACCAGACAGCGATGGTGGATATCGAACCGCCGGCGCCATTATCAGCGCGACTGCTTGGGATTATCATCAGCGGCCGATAAATTCTGCGCCACCAGAAGTCGTGGTTCTTTGGTGCTCAGCGGATTTCGCTACCCGCGTTCCTTTTATTGCCCAGCATTGCACCATTTTTGATCAAGATCGGGATGAAAGCACAAAGGGTTGGAGTCCACTGGCTTTGTCATTGATCGATTGTGCAGAAGATCGGTTAGGAATATTTCGTATTTTTGTAGATCGAATAGAGCCAACGAGTTGGTCGGGGTCACGCGCTGTGCTTGTCAGGTCTCGCGCCGCCCTGCTCGATCAACTTCAAGGGAGGCATAGAGACATTCCTCTTAAAGAAATCAGCGAAACAAAAGCCCGCCTGGAGGAACAGGCCGCCGAATATCAGAGACATGAACGGCAACAGTATCGCGATTGGGACGAGCGTTTCGAGTAGCCGCACACGAAAACACGGAATTGCGATCAGAATTTCAAATTCCCTTAGAAAGCCGCTCGATCTGATTTACAGATCCAAAGAGAACCTCCCCTCCCGGCCAGTCCCCTCACAAACCGCTTCAAACTCCGCGCCCGCTTCGCTACGCTCAATCATGGCTCAATCCACCACCCAGATCTTCGGTGCCCGCCGCGACCAGGCGTTCCCCACGCTGGCCGAGGTGGACATCGACCGCATGCGCCGGTTCGGCGAGGCCAGCGCCTATGCGGCCGGCGAGAACATCGTCACGGCAGGCGATGTGGCGCCCGGTCTGATCGTCGTGCTGTCGGGCAGCGTGGATATCACCCAGGACGGGGGGCTCGGCCGGCACGAGACGATCGTCACGCATGGCCCAGGCAGTTTTGTCGGCGAGCTGGCGCAGCTTTCGGCCCGTCCTTCGCTGGTCAATGCGCAGGCCGCCGAACCGGTGGAGGCATTCGTCATCGCCTCGCAGCGGCTGCGCGACCTCATGGTGCAGGAGGCCAATCTCGGCGAGCGTATCATGCGGGCGCTGATCCTGCGCCGCGTCGGGCTTTTGGAGAGCGCCACCAGCGGGCCGATCATCATCGGACCCCAGGACAATGCCGACGTGTTGCGGCTGCAGGGTTTCCTCGCCCGCAGCGGCCAACCGCACCGCGTGCTCGATTCAGACAGCGATCCCTGCGCCAAAACCCTGGTAGAACGCTTCGAGGTCGATCCGCACCACCTGCCGATCGTGCTCTGTCCAAACGGCAGGCTGCTGATGAACCCGGGTGAAAAGGACCTCGCCCGCTGCATCGGCCTGCTGCGGCCGATCGATGCCGATACGGTGTATGACGTGGCCATCGTCGGCGCCGGCCCGGCAGGGCTGGCGGCGGCGGTCTATGCGGCATCCGAAGGCCTGTCGACGATCGTGCTCGATTGCCGTGCCTTCGGCGGACAGGCCGGCGCCTCCTCGCGCATCGAGAATTATCTCGGTTTCCCCACGGGCATTTCGGGCATGGCGCTGATGGCGCGCGCCTACAACCAGGCGCAGAAATTCGGCGTCGAAATGGTGATCCCGGACGAGGCGAAGCTTTTGAGCGCTGCCGCCGACGCGTCAGGCGCCCGCTATCTGCTCGATGTCGGCGACGGCGAGACCGTGCGCGCGCGCAGCGTGGTGATCGCCAGCGGCGCGCGCTATCGCCGCATCGACATCGCCAATCTGGCGCGGTTCGAGGGAACGTCCGTGCATTATTGGGCGTCGCCCATCGAAGGCCGGCTTTGCGCGGGCCAGGAAGTGGCGCTGGTCGGCGCCGGCAATTCGGCCGGACAGGCGGCCGTCTATCTGGCCAGTCATGCGCGGAAAGTGGCGCTGCTGGCGCGCGGCGGCAGCCTCGATGCCAGCATGTCGCGCTATCTGGTCGAGCGCATCCGGGCGCAGCCGAACATCGAGGTGCTGACCGGGACCGAAATCGAGGCTCTGGAGGGCGAAGAGGGCAATCTTGCAACAGTGCGCTGGCGCAACCGCGCCAGCGGCGCGGAAACCACGCGCTCGATCCGCCATCTCTTCCTCTTTATCGGCGCCGATCCGAATACCGATTGGCTGGCGAACTGCGATGTGGCGCTGGACGCCAGAGGTTTCGTGCGCACCGGCTCGGACATAGGATCGGCGCAGATGGAGACCAGCCGCAGCGGCGTGTTCGCCATAGGCGACGTCCGCGCCGGCTCGGTCAAACGTGTCGCGGCGGCTGTCGGCGAGGGCGCCCAGGTGGTCGCGGCATTGCATGCATATCTCGCGCGCGGCAACGCCGATACACCTCGAATGGCAGGAGAGCATCATGGATGAATGCAGACATACGCGCGACATCAGGAAGGTGACGCCGAGCGCCCTCGGCTGCGAGGAATGCCTGCAGAGTGGGTCGCAATGGGTGCATCTGCGGCTCTGCCGCACCTGCGGCCATGTCGGCTGCTGCGACGACTCGCCCAACCGCCACGCCACCAAGCATTTCCACGCCACCAAGCATCCGATCATCGAGGGCTACGATCCGCCCGAAGGCTGGGCATGGTGCTATGTCGACGAGGTTTTTATCGAGCTTGGCGACGATGTGACCCCGCAGAACGGTCCGATCCCGCGCTTTGTTTGAGCGACGCCAGATGGCGAAGGAATCCCGAGGCGCGATCCATCCGGGCTTTCTTGGCGGCAGCCTCCCTGCTGAACGGCTTGGCAGTCAGTCGGCGAAATATAGATATTCCAGCCAGCCGGCCAGCACGATCGAGGCCGCCCAGATACAAACAATGATCACCGCCGCGCTACGGCTCACGGGCCTGTCAGCGGCAAGGGCAGCGGCCTCCCTGTGTTCCGCCATCACCTCGGGCGGTATCATCCTGACCACGGCAAGGACGCCCAAAGGGACAAGGATCACGTCGTCGAGATAGCCGATCACCGGAATGAAATCGGGAATCAGGTCGATTGGCGACAAGGCATAGCTTGCAACACACACGGCAAGCGCCTTGGCGTACCAGGGCGTTCGGGGATCGCGAGCGGCGAGGTAGAGCGCATGCACATCCCGCTTGATCGTTCGGGCCCACTCATTCAGTGCCATCGGATGATTTTAGCGCCAAATGAAAACCGCCGATAGCGCACGCCTCCGAGAGTGTCTCGAAGAACCGATGACCGCTGGTTTACCGCACGGAGCCGGTGACGGTCGGGTCGATCATGCTGGGAACGGACTTGCGTTCGTTTCCGGCAAGCGCCGCTATGATCAGCAGGCTGGCAACCACCGGGACAAATAGGATGGCGACGCGAGCTTGCACGTAAAAGATGGCGCGCCATTCATTGCGCTTGTCGGGGCTGTTGCTCATCATACTCACTTTGTCGGTCCCCCACGCGGTGACATAGCCGCGAACGGTTAAACAACTCCTTCCGACTTCGTTAACCCGACGGAATTGAGGCGAAATTCCCAGGCGATCCCAGAGATGGCGATGCCATGCCAGGCTTCAGTTCAGCCCGATAAGCCTGGCGCCCTGCCGGAACAGCGTCACGGCGTCCGGCTCGAAGCGGAAGGTGCCGATGAAATCGTCGGCGCAATAGTCCGGCCTTGTCTTGCGAATGGCGGCGGCGAAGCCGCGCGCCTCGTCGAGCCGTCCGGCCAACGCTAGGCAGTGTGCGGCGATCGCCAGTATGATGGCGTGGGCGTTGGGCCGCGCCGCCGCCTTCAGCGCCCATTCGGCCGCTTCCTCGAACTGGCCGAGCCGGACATGCGCCATGGCGCGTGCGCCCAGCATGCCGAACAGCAGCGGGTCGAACGGGCTGAGATGGCGCGAATGATCGGAAGAGCCTATCGCCGCTCGCGGGTCGCCCGACTGCGAATGCACGAAGGACAGCGCGTAGTGGCCGAGCGCGAAGTTGGGGCTGAGATCGACAGCCCGTTCCAGTTCGAGTAGCGAACCGTCCTGCTCGCCGCGCAGCCACAGCGCCCGGCCCATTGCCCAATGCGCGGCCGGATTGTGGTCGTCGACCAGCAGGCTGTGTCCGGCGCTCTCGAAGGCCAGCGCGCTTTCGCGGTCGCGGTCGCCCCAGCGCTGGAAGGCGTTCTGCCAGTGGGTGAAGGACAGGCCGGCATAGGCGCGGGCAAAGGTCGGGTCGAGCTGCAAGGCCTGGGCAAAGAAATGCCGCGCCTGCTCGTTTTCGGCCTGGGTGAAGCGGTACATGTGCCAGAGTCCGCGATGGTAGGCCTCCCAGGCGTTGAGCGAGCTGGGCGCCTTCAGCATGGCGCGGTTGCGCTCGACTGTTTCGATCTCGGCCGAGATCGAGGAGACGATGCTGTTGCCGATGTCGTCAAGCACGGAAAAGATGTCATCGGGCCTGCGCTCGAAGGTCTCGGCCCAGACGATCCTGGCGCTGCGCACCTCGATCAGTTCGACGCTGACGATGAGGCGGCCGGACGGGCTGCGCACGGTGCCGGTGGCGACATAGTCGACATTCAGCCGGCGGCCGGCATCCTCGGGCGCGATGTTCTGCTCTGCCAGCGCAAACACCGATCCGCGCGCGATGACGAAGAAGTCCCTGAGCTTGGCCAGGCGGGTGATGATGTCGTGGGTGAAACCGTCGGCCAATCCGCCGCGTGCGCCGCCGACCTCCTCGACAAACGGCATCACCGCCAGCGAAGCATGGCTGGGCTCGACCGGGCCGGGTGCGGTCGGCGTGGCCACCAATGGCGATAGTGTGGACAGGCAGGCCGTCCGAAGCGAGATGCCCGACTGTCGGTCACGGATCGCCCGCCAGGCCGCGCGAAGCGGTGCGAAATCCAGTTCTTCCGATTTGAACAACTGTTCTGCCGCCGCCAGATGCTCTTCAGCCGCGCCGATCTCGCCGCGTCCGGCCAGACCTGCCAAAAGTGCCGCATGTGCACGCCGGTCGAACGGCGCCAGTTCCACCCATGTGTCGAGATGGGCGATCGCCTCGTCGCTGTCTGCCGCCAGGCTGCCGACGAGTTGCTCCAGCACGGCGACGTGGCACGAGTGGAAGCGGCGGCGCTGCGCGGTCAGCCAGCTGTTGAAATGCGGGCTGCGCTCGAGCTCCAGCCCGTCGAGGAAATCGCCGGCAAACAGTCTGGCCAGCGCCCGCAAGCGCTCGACATCAAGGGTGCCGAGCCCTTGCGTGGCGGCCTGGCTCACCTCCAGCGCATCGACCAGGCAATCGCTCAGATCGAGTGCGACCGTGTCGCCCTGTGTCGCGACCCGGTGTCGGCCCACCGCGTCGAGCGTGCTCCGCAGCTTGCTCAGGCACCAGCGCAGTTCGCCCCTTGGGTCGTTCGGCACATCCCACAACAACTCGCACAGGCGACTGCGGCCGACCGGATGCGGCGCCAGCGCCAGATAGGCGAGCAGCGCGCGCAGCTTGCGTGACGCAGGCAGGGTAACCGGAGCGCCGTCGTGGGAGATCATCAGCGGCCCGAGCAGGCGCACGGAAAGGACCGGCATCTCGACGTCCAGCCTCGATCGGTTGGATTCCACGTGCGTTTCCACGCCTGCTCCCACGCTGGCCTGTCGGCCTCTCCTGTATCACCAAACACGACACGGCGCATCCGGCAGCGGATTTCAGCGCCCGATACAGCCATTGCCGCTGTGCGGCATGTCAGTCCTAGCGCGGCAAGGTCACCAAATCTCGCCGCCCAACCCGCTGGCTTGTAACCGGCCCGTGAAGACAAAACACGATGACAATCAGGGAGACCAAGATGTTGCAGCAGCAGAAGATCAGAACCACGGCCGGGCGCGGCCGCCTGTTCGACAGCATTCTCGACACCGTCGGCGACACGCCGGTGGTTCGCATCAACAATCTCGGACCGGCCCACGCGACGATCTACGTCAAGGCCGAGTACTTCAATCCCGGCGCTTCGGTGAAGGACCGGCTGGCGCTCAACATCATCGAGGAGGGCGAGCGCAGCGGTGCGCTGAAGCCGGGCCAGACGGTGGTCGAGGCGACCAGCGGCAACACCGGCATCGGCCTCGCCATGGTCTGCGCGCAGAAGGGTTATCCGCTGGTCGTCACCATGGCCGACAGTTTTTCGGTCGAGCGCCGCAAGCTGATGCGCATGCTGGGCGCCAGGGTGGTGCTGACGCCGCGCGCTGAAAAAGGTTTCGGCATGTACAAGAAGGCGGTGGAACTGGCCGAGGCCAATGGCTGGTTTCTCGCCCGCCAGTTCGAGACGGCCGCCAACGCCGCCATCCACGAGGCGACGACGGCGCGCGAGATCGTCAATGATTTCGCCGGCTCGCGGCTCGATTGCTTCGTCACCGGCTATGGCACCGGCGGCACGGTGGTCGGCGTGGCGCGCGTGCTGCGCCGCGAGTGTCCGGAAACCCGTATCGTGCTGTCCGAGCCGGCCAACGCGCAGCTCATCGGCAGCGGCAAGGTGCAGCAGCGCGGCGCCGATGGTGCCCCGGCCGCCAGCCATCCAGCCTTTGAACCGCACCCGATCCAGGGCTGGACGCCGGATTTCATCCCCAACGTACTGCAGGAGGCGATCGACACCAGCCTCTATGACGAGGTGATGCCGATCGCCGGACCCGAAGGCATCAAATGGGCCAGAGAATTGGCGCGGAAAGAGGGCATCTTCACCGGCATTTCCGGCGGCGCGACCTTCGCCGTGGCACGGCAGGTCGCGGAGAAGGCGCCGGCTGGCGCGGTGATCCTGTGCATGCTGCCCGACACCGGCGAGCGCTACATGTCGACACCGCTGTTCGACGGCATCGAGGCCGAGATGGATGCCGACGAGACTGCCCTGTCGCGCTCGACGCCCGGCTGTCAGTTTCCCGCGGCTTGACGGGAGATCCGTCATGGACGCCGTGCAAGAAAACCTCGGCCTGGTGGCCGAGGAAACGCTCGATCCCCTGGACTGGGCCGATGTGCAGGCCCTGTCGCACCGGGTCATCGACGATGCGGTCGATTATCTCCGCGATGTGCGCGACCGCCCGGTCTGGCGGGAGATGCCGGCCGATGTGAGAAAGGCCTTCTCGGCGCCGCTGCCGCGCTCCCCGGCGCCGCTGGATGCTGTCTATGCCGAGGTGTCCCGCACGGTGATGTCCTATCCGATGGGCAATATCCATCCGCGCTTCTGGTCCTGGTATATGGGGTCGAGCAACTTCACCGGCGCGCTCGGCGATTTCCTGGCGGCTATCCAGGGCTCGAACCTCGGCGGCGGCAACCACGCCGCCGGGCTGATGGATAGCCAGGTGGTGAACTGGTGCAAGGAGATGCTGGGCTTTCCAGCTTCTGCCGGCGGTACCTTGGTCAGCGGCGGCTCGATGGCCAACATCATAGGGCTGACCGTGGCGCGCAATGTCAAGGCCGGCATCGACGTGCGTGAGCACGGTGTCGCCGCCATCGAAAAGCCGCTGCGCTTCTACGGCTCGGAGCAGATCCACTCGTGCCACCGCAAGGCGATGGAGGCACTCGGCCTCGGCAACCGGGCACTGCGCCGCATACCGACCGATGCCGGGCTGCGCATCGATATCGCTGCCTTGCGTGCGGCGATCACCGAGGACCGCAGGGCAGGGTTCAAACCGGCCTGCGTCATCGGTACGGCCGGCACGGTCAACACCGGGGCGATCGACGATTTGCAGGCGCTTGCGAAGCTGGCACATGAGGAAGACCTCTGGTTCCATGTCGACGGCTGCATCGGCGCGCTGATCGCCATTGCGCCTGAAAATGCCCATCGCGTCGCCGGCATCGAACGGGCGGATTCGGTCGCGCTCGATCCGCACAAATGGCTGCACGCGCCATTCGAGGTCGGCTGCGCCCTGGTCAGGGATGCCGCCGCGCATCGCGGGGCCTTCGCTGTGACGCCGGAATATCTGGAATCGATGCCGCGCGGCCTCGCTTCCGGCGAATGGTTGCACGACTACGGCCTGCAGACGTCGCGCGGTTTTCGCGCGCTGAAGGTGTGGATGGCACTGAAGGAGCACGGTGTCGAGAAATTCGGCCGCCTGATCGACCAGAACATTGCTCAGGCCGTCTATCTTGCCGGCCTGATCGAGGCCGCACCGCGGTTGCAGCTGGCGGCATCGCCGACCGTCAACATCGTCTGCTTCCGCTATCAGCCCGGTCTGACAGGCGAGGCTCTGAAGGCGCTCAACACGGAGATCATGCTGCGGCTGCAGGAACAGGGCATTGCGGCCCTTTCGGACACCACGGTGCATGGCGAGCACTGGTTGCGCGTGGCGATCACCAACCATCGCACACGGCGCGAGGATCTCGACCTTCTGGTGCATGAAACGGTGCGGCTGGGGCATGACATCGCAACGCAGGGTTCCGCGCCTTCCTAGTTACGGGCAGGCATGCGATTCTGCCGCGATGATTCGGGAGATCCAGGCCGTGACGCTGTTTCGTATGGTTGCACTGGCAGCGCTGGTCTTCACCGCCCCGGCGCAGGCCGCCGACATGGCCTTTTTCGTCAAGAACCTGCGCAAGGAATCTGTCGCGGTCGAGCTGTTCAGCCGCGACCGTGAGACGGTCTGGCCGGGCAATGACAAGGTGTTCCTGATCGAACCCGAGTCGCAGAAATCCGTGCCGCTGTCCTGCAATCAGGGCGAACATATCTGCTACGGCGCCTGGGCCGACGGCAATGACAGCATCTCCGCCGGCGTCGGGCCGGACAATGACCAGCCCTGCGACACCTGCTGCTTCATCTGCGTGGAACATTCCACCGAGACGATCGATCTGGTGCCGTAGAGCGCGGAAGTTTCGTTGGACCCAAATTAAGTCGGGGATCGGCCCGTCCGGTCCACTTCCGCGATTCAGCGCTGCATGCAATGGTCGCCCCGCGGCCGGGTGGGCCGCTTGTTCGGGGGTTATCATGTTTCATGCCTATGCGCGCCGCATGCTGGCCGCGCTGTCCTTCGTCATGCTGGTTGCGTCGGCGGCGCAAGCCGACGATGTCACCTTCGCCATCAAGAACAGCCACCCCAACGCCATGCGCGTCGAGCTCTACAGCCAGGATCGCGACTATGTCTGGCCGGGCGAGGACAAGGACTACGTCCTCGACGACGGCGAGACCAAGCAGCTGCCGATATCCTGCAACGCGGGCGAATCGATCTGCTACGGCGCCTGGGTCGATGGCGATGAGGGCACCTATTGGGGCGTCGGTCCAGGCAACACGGAAAAATGCGAAGATTGCTGCTACACCTGCAACGGCGGCGAGACCGAGGAGATCGAGCTGGTCCCCTGACCGGTTTGCCAGCTTGACGGTCTTCGGGCCGGAAGCCATGGCCTGTGCAAATACCCAGCGCGCGCCGCCTCGAACTGTTCAGACGCGACGCGCTTCAGGCAAAAGGAGCTCAGCTATGGCCGGCATGGTCGAAAGCGACAAGATCGACGTCGGGTTTTCCGGCAAGCGTTGCATCCATTCGCGCAACTGCGTGCTCGGCGATCCGAATGTCTTCGTGCCCAACGCGCCGGGCCAATGGATCCATCCCGAGGCGGCCAGCGTCGAGAAGATCGTTGCCATCGCCGAAAGCTGCCCCTCGGGCGCCATCACCTACATCAGGAAGGATGGCGGGCCGCAGGAGCAGCCGCCGGTGGTCAACACCGTGCGGCTGCGCGAAAACGGCCCGCTGGCGGTACACGCCGGGATCGTGCTCGACGGCGAGACTTCTTATCGTGCCACGCTCTGCCGCTGCGGCGCCTCGGAAAACAAGCCGTTCTGCGACGGTAGCCACAACAAGTCAGGTTTTGCCGCCACCGGCGAGCCACCGCTGAAGGACACGCTGGCGCTCGAAGCGAGGAATGGTCCGCTGAAAGTGACGCCGACCACCAATGGCCCGCTCAAGCTAGAGGGCAATCTCGAGATCGTCACCGGAACCGGCCATACGGTCGNCGGCGGGACAGCACCCCCCTCTGTCCTGCCGGACATCTCCCCCGCAAGGGGGGAGATTGGCAGTTTCCGCCGGCGGCGCCCTTTTCGGCATTGAAGATTGGCGAAAGCGGGGATGACATCCGATCTCCCCACTTGCGGGGGAGATGCCTGGCAGGGCAGAGGGGGGTGCTGTCCCGCCGACCTCGCTTGTTCACCACCACCAACCTACCTACCGTGGCCCAGCGCTCGCGGCTTTATCGTCCGCTCCGTATCGGCTAAGGGCAGGGACAAATAAATTGCCACCCGGACCGCCGCCAAAAATGACAGCCAAGACCAAGCCAAAGCCGCTGTTCCTCGGGATCGACACCGGCGGCACCTATACCGATGCCGTGTTGTGGTCTGAGACGGAAGGCCCGCAAGAGGGGCCGAACAAGGGCAAGGTGCTGGCCAAGGCCAAGGCGCTGACCACACGGCATGACCTCGCCGTTGGCATTTCCGGCGCCGTCGACGCGGTGCTGCAGAAAGCCGGCACCGATCCCGCCGCCATCAAATTGGTGTCGATGTCGACGACGCTTGCCACCAACGCGCTTGTCGAGGGCCAGGGCGGCCGCGTCGCGCTGGTGATGATCGGCTTTTCCGAGGGCGACCTCGCCCGCGACGGGCTGAAGGCCGCGCTCGGCACCGATCCGGTGGTTTTTTGTCCGGGCGGCCACGATGTGCACGGCAATGCCGCCAAGCTCGATCTGTCTGGACTGGAGGCGGCGTTGCCGGAACTCGGCGCCTCGGTGTCCGGCTTTGCCGTCTGCGCCTATTTTGCCACCCGCAATCCGGCGCATGAGATCGCCGCCCGCGAGTTGATCCGCGAAAAGACAGGCCTGCCGGTCACATCGAGCCACGAGCTGTCGGCCAAGCTCGGCGGCCCGCGCCGGGCACTCACCACTCTGCTCAACGCCAGGCTGATCTCAATGATCGACCGGCTGGTGGCGGCAACCGAAGGCTTTCTCCAGGCGCGCAACATTGCAGCCCCGCTGATGGTGGTGCGCGGCGACGGTGCGCTGGTTTCGGCAGCGTTTGCCCGCCAGCGGCCGATCGAGACCATCCTGTCCGGCCCGGCCGCCAGCCTGGTCGGCGCCCGCCACATGACCGGGCTCGACAATGCTGTGGTGTCGGACATCGGCGGCACCACCACCGACGTCGCCGTGCTCGACGGCGGCCGTCCCAGGCTCGACCCGGAAGGCGCCACCGTCGGCGGCTTCCGCACCATGGTCGAGGCCGTCGCCATGCGCACCTTCGGCCTCGGCGGCGATTCCGAAGTGGCGCTGGAAGATGGCGCGCTCAACCCGAAGATCCTGCTCGGGCCGCGCCGCCTGGTGCC
>NZ_AYWX01000027.1 GCF_000502875.1 Mesorhizobium sp. L2C084A000
GGGCGGCCGCCCGGACCTTGGCTCAATCGCTCTAATCCCACGAAATCTCTCTCGTGTAGATACAAGGTGGCGCCGCGAAGCGGCGACGGAGTGGGGGAAGGCGTTCGCCAAACGCGCAGTCGCCGCAAGACAGGCACAATCCGACGCGCAAGAAATATTAGGCGGGCGGCGAAGGTCGACCCCCACTCCGTCGAGCTGCGCTCGACACCTCTCCCCCGATCGACGGGGGAGAGGAAGGGCAGTGAGCGGCGGCGCTGATCGCCGTCCACAATTCAATCAATTGGGAGGCAGCGGTGTCCGACAAGGTTAAAGTGCTGGTGGTGGGTCTCGGCAATATGGGTGCGTCGCATGCCAGCGCCTATCACCGGCTCGACGGTTTCGAGATCGTCGGCATCATGAGCCGCTCGATCAAGAGCAACACGAGGATACCAGGAGAATTAGCCGGCTACCCACTCTACGAGGATTTCGACCAGGCGCTGAAGGAGACGAAACCGGACGCCGTCTCGATCAACAGCTGGCCGAACACCCATGCCGAATATGCGCTGAAGGCGATCGCCGCCAACTGCCATGTGTTCATGGAAAAGCCGCTCGCCACCAACAATGAGGATGCCGAGAAGGTTGTCGCGGCGGCGCGCGCCAAGAACCGCAAGCTGGTGCTCGGCTATATCTTGCGCGTCCACCCGTCATGGATCAAGTTCATCGAGGTCGGCAAGACACTCGGCAAGCCGCTGGTCATGCGGCTCAACCTCAACCAGCAGAGCAGCGGCAGTGCCTGGCACTGGCACAAGAACCTGATCGATTCGCTGATCCCGATCGTCGATTGCGGCGTCCACTATGTCGACGTCATGTGCCAATTGACCGGCGCCAAGCCGGTGCGCGTGCACGGCATCGGCGTCAAGCTCTGGGCGGAAGCCGACAAGCAGAATTACGGCCACCTGCACGTGACCTTCGATGACGGCTCGGTCGGCTGGTACGAAGCCGGCTGGGGTCCGATGATGAGCGAGACGGCCTATTTCGTGAAGGACGTGGTCGGCCCCAAGGGCGCGGTGTCGATCGTCGCCGGACAGCAGGCGAGCAGCGCCGCCGACACCGCCGAGGTGTCGAACTCCGCCGACATCGACCGCCACACCAAGACCGACGCGCTGAAGATCCACTATGCCGCTGTCGATGGCGACAAGAATTTCTCCAAGCCCGACGAGATCGTCAGCATGGAGGACGAGCCCGGCCACCAGGAACTCTGCGACCGCGAGCAGGCCTTCTTCCTGCGCGCCATCCGCGAGGATCTCGACCTGACCGAGCAGATGGATGCAGCGGTCAACAGCCTGCGCATCGTGCTCGCCGCCGAACAGAGCATCGCGCTCGGGCGGACCATCGACCTGGCCTGACGCAATTCCCGTCTCCCCGTCCCCATTCGAGGCTGTCGCATATGGATTCTGGCGAAGAAGGACCCCCACCCTAACCCTCCCCACAAGGGGGAGGGAAGCTGCCGCGCTCTTCATCCTCGGTGTTAAACGCCTGTGATTTGCCGAGTTCAGCGCCTACAGAATCCCCCTCCACCTTGTGGGGAGGGGTTAGGGGTGGGGGTATTCGTAGGGCGAAAAGCTAGGTTTCTTGAGTGCCTTGGTCCCTCTCGACAGAGGGTGCCGGGAGGCGGCGCCAAACGTTGGCAAGATCAACGAACGACGTTGAAAAATTGGGAGAGAGACATGGTCACCGAAAGTCTGCTGAAAACCTATGCCGAGTCCGACGCGCTCGACCTGGCCGGACTGGTGCACAGCGGCCAGGTTTCACCGGCGGAACTGGTGGAGGCAGCGATCACGCTGGTCGAGCGGCTCAACCCGGCGCTCAATGCGGTCATCCATCGCCTCTACGACATGGCGCGGGCGCAGGCCGAAACGGTCGACACATCAGCGCCCTTCGCCGGTGTGCCGTTCCTGCTCAAGGAGCTGGCCTCGTCCTGGACCGGGGCGCCGAACACCAATTCTTCTTTCTACCTCAGGGATGTCGTTGCCGATTTCGACACCGAGGTCGTTCGCCGCATGAAGGCGGCCGGGCTGGTGCTGGTCGGCAAGTCGAACGCGCCGGAAAATGGCTGGTCGATCACCACCGAGCCGAAACTCTACGGTGTGACCAAGAACCCGTGGAAGGAAGGCATCACGCCCGGCGGCTCGAGCGGCGGCGCTGCCGCGGCCATCGCGTCGCGCATGGTGCCGATCGCCGAGGCCAGCGATGGCGCCGGCTCGATCCGCATCCCGGCCTCCTGCTGCGGCATTGTGGGCTTAAAACCGTCGCGCGGACGTGTCAGCCTCGCGCCGTTCGGCGACTATTGGTACGGCGGCGCCTATTTTCTCTGCTGCTCGCGCACCGTGCGCGACACCGCGGCCTATCTCGATGCGGTTGCCGGCGCGCTGCCCGGCGATCCCTACACGCCGCCGGTTCCAGATGGCAGCTGGCTCAGCCTCTCGGCGCGAGCGCCAAAGAAGCTGCGCATCGGCTTTTCCGTCACGCCGCCCAACGGCACGGCGATCGATGCGGAGGTGAAGGCGGCGGTGCTGGCGACCGTGGCGGCACTCGAGCGCCTCGGCCACCACGTCGAAGAGCATGACATGCCGCTCGACGCCAATGCTGTGTGGAAGACCTACACCAACATGACCTGCGTGCAGACGGCGGCGACGTTCGACTACCTTGAGACGGTGGTGGGGCGGCCGGTGACGCCAGGCGATGTCGAGGCGGTGACTTGGGCAATCATCGAGCGCGGCCGCTCGACCAGCGGCATCAGGCACATCTCCGATGTCGAGCAACTCAGGCAGGTCGGCCGCGACATCGTCGGCGACCTCGGCGCCTACGATCTCTTCATCACCCCGACCCTGACGCAGCTGCCGCGCCCGTTCGGCTATTACGACATGTCGGAAACAGACATCGATCGCTACAACGCCAAATGGGCGGACTCGGTGTTTGCCTTCCCCTTCAACATCTCCGGCCAACCGGCGATCTCGCTGCCGCTCGGCTGGTCGAAAGGCGGCGTCCCGATCGGCGTGCAGCTCGTCGGCCGCTACGGCGACGAGGCAACGGTGCTGGCCGCGTCGGCACAGTTGGAGCGAGAGATGCCGTGGAAGGGGCGGCGGCCGGCGGTGAGTGGGTAGGTGCTGGGCACCGCGTGCGGCTTCGAGATTGGCCAAATCCGCCCATCGCTTCGTCATCCACGGGCGGAGCAAGGAGCGCAGCGACGCAGCGCAGACCCGAGGATCCATGCCGCGACTTCCGAGCGCCGCTACGGCGCAGAATTCTGTTCCGCTGCACTCCTGGATAGCTGTCACGGAATGGATTCCAGGGTCTCCACGACGGAGCTTCGCTCCTGCTTCGCCCAAGGATGACGAAGTTGGCGTTGATTTGCTCGATCCTTGGCTGTACCTGTCCGGGAACAAGGGTGGCCAATGGCAGTGATCCCGAAAATCCTCGTCTTCGCCGGCTCGGTTCGCAGCGGCGCCTATAGCGGCAGGACCGCCGACGTGGCGCAGAAGGAACTCGCCATGCAGGGCGCCGAGGTGACCCGCATCTCGCTTGCCGACTACCCCCTGCCGATCATGGACGAGGATTTGGAAAAGGAAAAAGGCGTTCCTGAAAACGCCCAGAAACTTGGCCGTCTGGTGATCGCCCATGACGGGCTGCTGATCGCCACGCCCGAATATAATGGCTCCATTCCGCCGCTGCTCAAGAACACGATCGACTGGGTGAGCCGGGTGCGCAGGGATGGCGGCCGGCCGGTGAGGCCGCTGGCCGGCAAGGTCGCCGGCCTCTGTTCGTCCTCCAGCGGGCACTTTGCCGGCATCCGCTGCATCAACCATCTGCGCGCGGTGCTGGTGCGCTGCCAGATGGAGGTGGTGACGCCGGAATGCTCGGTGCCCGACGGCGGCGGCGCCTTCGACGAGGATGGAAACTTCCGTGACGAAAGACTGCACAAATCGATGGAGCACCTATGCCGCACCCTGATCGAAACCTCGCGCATGCTGTCCACCCGGATCGAGGCGTGATCGCAACGACGATGCAGGCACAATCCATACAGGCACGATCCATGCAGGAAAGACTGATAGTCGGCCTCGATGTCCCGACCGTGAGGGAGGCCGAGCAGGCGGTGCGCGAACTCGACGGCGTCGTCTCCTTCTACAAGATCGGCTACCAGCTTGCCTTCGCCGGCGGGCTCGATTTCGCCAGGGAACTGGCCAGCGGCGGCACCAAGGTCTTCCTCGACATGAAGCTGCTCGACATCGACCACACGGTGGCCAAGGGCGTCGAGAACATCGTCAAGATGGGCATGACCATGCTGACCATCCACGCCTACCCGAAGGCTATGCAGGCCGCCGTAGAGGCGGCCAGAGGCAGCGATCTTTGCCTGCTTGCGGTCAGCGTGCTGACCTCGATGGACGAGCAGGACATGATCGACGTCGGCTATGAGTACGACCCGCATACGCTGGTGCTGCGGCGCTCGGAACAGGCGCTGCATGCCGGCATGGGGGGCATCGTCTGCTCGGCCGCGGAAGCCGAAGCGGTGCGCCGCATCGTCGGCCCCGACATGGCGGTGGTGACGCCCGGCATCCGGCCGGCGGGCAGCGATCATGGCGACCAGAAGCGCGTGGTGACGCCGGGCCAGGCGATCCGCAACGGCGCCAGCCACCTCGTCGTCGGCAGGCCTATCATTGCTGCGGCCAACAAACGGGAAGCGGCCGAGGCCATCCTCGACGAGATGCGCTCGGCCTGAGATTTCCAAGAACAAGTTCGGAGACCAAGAAAATGCCCAAGGGATACTGGATCGCCCGTGTCGATGTGCGCGACGCGGAAGGCTACAAGGACTACGTCGCCGCCGCCAAGCCTGCCTTCGAGCGCTTCGGCGCGAAGTTTCTGGCGCGCGGCGGAGAGCATGAAAAGGCCGAAGGCCCCGGCCGGGCACGCAATGTCATCATAGAGTTCGAATCGCTCGCCGCCGCGCATGATTGCTACCATTCGCCGGAATACCAGCGCGCCGTCGCCATCCGTCAGAAGGTCGCCGACGGCGAGATCGTTCTGGTCGAGGGCGCCTAAAATCCGCCTCGAGCAGTTTTGACGAATCGCGGGTGTGACGGACGGCATACCTTGGCGATTGCCGCAAACGCCCAGCGCCTTCGTCATCCACGGGCGAAGCAAGGAGCGTAGCGACGCAGCGCAGACCCGAGGATCCATGCCGCGACTTCAAAGCGTTGCAGCGGTGTAGAATTCTGCTCCGCTGCATTCTTCGGCCAAGGTCGCGGCATGGATCCCAGAGTCTCCGCGACGGAGCTTCGCTCCTGCTTCGCCCTAGGATGACGAAGTTGGGAGGCTTCGGCCAATCTCGAACGCTTAGGATGGTCCACCAACGAACGATGAAATCTCGGCCGTCGATAGGCATCCTGTCAAATCCCTGCTGCAGCGCTAGTAGCAGGACTTCAGACGAAATCCTGCAGGTTTACGTCCGCAGTTTGGCGCCGCTAAGCAGGGCTCCGACATCAGGTACATGGCCGGGGCGGCCCATCGCGCAATCAACGTCCGAGTCCGAATAGCCGCATCCAGTCTTGCGATGCGGGGCCAACTGCAGGTTGACATGCAGGTATTTACCTGCATATTATGCCTTACAACAGAGTGAGGCAGATGGACGCCGACAAGGTTTTCAAAGCGCTGGGCGACCCGACACGCAGAAGGCTGCTTGACCTTCTGTGCGAGCAGAACGGGCAGACGCTCGGTCAGCTTTGCGAAAACCTGGACATGGCCAGGCAATCCGCCACCCAGCACCTCGATCTGCTGGAGGCGGCCAATCTGGTGAGCACGGTCAAGCGCGGCCGCGAAAAGCTGCATTTCATCAATCCCGTGCCCTTGCACGAAGTCTACGAGCGCTGGGTACGGAAATTCGAACGGCAGCGGCTCAGCCTGCTGCACGACCTGAAGCAAGAACTCGAAGGAGAAGAGCAATGACCAGGGAAACGACCAGCTTTGTCTACGTGACCTATATCCGCTCGACGCCGCAGAAGGTGTTCGAGGCCATAATCAAGCCCGAGATCGCGAAGCGCTACTGGGGCCACGAGAACGTCTCCGAATGGACGCCGGGTTCGAAATGGGAACATATCCGCGCCAATGACGAACGGACCGTAGAGCTCGTCGGCAAGGTCGTCGAGATTTCGCCGCCGACCCGCCTTGTCATCACCTGGGCGAATGCTTCGCAGGCCGACGATCCGTCGAAAACCAGCCGGGTGACGTTCGCCATCGAGGAATACGACACCATGGTGCGGCTGACCGTCAGCCATGACGAGCTCGAAGCCGGCAGCGGCATGGCGAAGGGCGTCAGCCAGGGCTGGCCGGCGGTGCTGTCGAGCCTGAAATCTTTCCTCGAAACCGGCAGCGGCATCGACATTTTCGCCAAGCCGAAATCGGCCTGATGCTGCGACCTCAAGCAGAATCAGGCCCGTGGAGAATGACAATGACCAAGCGTTATACCGGCGGCTGCGCATGCGGCGCGATCCGTTACGAAACAAATGACGAGCCGATCTTCCAGAACCACTGCCAGTGCAGCGATTGCCAGAAGCGCTCAGGCACCGGCCACGGATCCTACCTGACCTTCGGCCAACGTGCCGATATGGCCATCACCGGGGAGGTGAGCACCTGGCGCGTGGCGGGCGCCAGCGGCAATGAAAAAATCCACACCTTCTGTCCAACCTGCGGAACGCCGGTCTTTCTGATACCCGTCGCCATGCCCGAGCTGATAGTGGTCCACGCGGCCAGCCTCGACGATCCGGAACAGTTCAGCCCGCAGATGGTGACCTACACGAGCCACGGCCATGCCTGGGACAAGATGGATCCGTCCTTGCAGGCGGTCGAGCGAATGCCGTAGTGGAACGCGTCCGCCGGTCGGCCCGCGATCTGCCGTCGCGCCTTCAGGCGCGATGCTCTTGGCCGATCAGCCGGCTCGCCGCTGTCTCGGCCATGGCGTCGGCCAGCTCGAGGCCCCATTGCTGGCGGCAATAGGCGCGAAAATCGAAGCAGGGCAGGCCGGGGCAGACCTCGAACTCGATGAGGTGGACGGTATTGTCGGCCTCTACCCTGAGATCGATCGAAAACACGTCGCGCAGGCCGAGCCCGCTCATCAGCCGCCCGGCGATCGCACGTATCGTGGCGTCGGCGGCCGGCTGGCTGTCGGCAACCGCGACGAGTTCCGGCTCGGCGTAATGTCCCGCCGCTTTCGCTGCCTCGCCGGTGTCGCCATAGAGCGCCAGGCTGTCGGCCATGGTCTGGAAATCGGCGCCTGAATCGACAAAGGCCACGCCAAGCGCTTCGACCCCGGCACCTGGCACCAGGCCGAGGAAACTGGCGCGCACGTTGCGGCCGGCGACATAGGGCTGGACGACGACATCGTCGCGATAGGCCGAAAAGACGCGCCGGCTAAGCTCCAGCGCATGGCCGAGGTCGGCCACACGCGAGTCCGGCCAAATACCGATCTTGGCGCCGAGCCGGTTGGGCTTGACGAACCAGCCGGCGGGCGAGGCCGGCGGCTCGGCCAGCCATTGGCCGTCGCGCGCGAGCCCGGCCTGCGGCACCGGCATGCCGAGTGCGCCGAGCACGGCTCCGGAGCGGAACTTGTCCTGACAGAGCGCGAACAGCGCATCATCTGCGCCGATCGTCTTGAAACCGCCCAATCGCGCCAGAGCGGGCGCCGCGCCGCCGCGGAAATAGGCGATGCCGTCGGTCAGCGTCCAGACCAGCGTTGTGCTGGGATGCTCGCCGGCGAGGACGCTTGCGGCATCGTCCAGCGCCACCGGCGCGAAAGACAGGCCGCGTGCCCGGCAGGCGCGGCCAAGCATGTCGAATTCGGGGGCGAGGTCGGTCGACTGCCCTAGATAGGACGCGATTTCGCCGGCACGCTGCGGCGCATGACCGTCGGCGACCAGACGGTCGAAACAAGCCTTCTCCGGCTCATGGACGAGGATCAGTCTTGGCTTGCGGCTCGACATGAGATGAACGATTCCGGCAGTAGGATTGCCTACCATCGCATGGTCAAGGCGTCAGGCTCTCGCGAAACCGACACGGCGCGGGCGGTTGCGTGACAACGCACCGTCCGACCGCAGAATCCAGTTCGCTCAGGCGATCAGCACGCGCGGCTCGAAGCGGCCGTTGACGGGAATATCGAGCAGAAAGGTCATGCCGCCCTGCAGATCCAGCAGACGCTGCTTCTCATCCTTGCCCGACCAGGCGGAGGTGACCGCCAGCCGATCGGCCTTGGCGCCGACAAAGGCCGGGCAGGACGGCTGCGTCACCGGCATGGCGACCGTGCGGACGAGCTTGCCGTCGGGCCCATAGGCTTCGATGACGCTGCCGCCCCAGACGGCATTCCACAGGATGCCGTCGCGGTCGAGCACGGATCCGTCGACATAGCCCTTGGCCGAGCGGTGATCGACGAACAGCTTTGGCTCACCGGCAGGCAGGCCGGTCGCCGGGTCGCAGGCGACGCGCATCAGCAGCCCGGTCGAGGTGTCGGTGTAGTAGGCGATTGCGCCATCCTCGGTAAAACAGATCGAATTGGAGACGGTGATGTCCGAAAACAGCCGGCGCAGTTCGCCTCTGAAAAACCAGTAGATCGAACCCGCACCCTTTTCCTCGCCCTTGCCCATGGTGCCCATCCACAAGGCGCCGCAGGGGTGGACCCGGGAATCGTTGGAGCGCGTGACCGGATTGTCGGCCTCGACAGGCGTGTGCAGCGTCAGTTTGCCGGTCGCGACATCGCGGACATAAAGGCCGGTTTCGGCGGCGATAAGCTGGCGCTTGTCGTCGATGATTGCGATGGCGCTCGCCATTTGGCCAAGCTCATGGACGGTGGTCGCGCCGCCGGACAGCTGCTTTTGCAGAAGCTGACCGTTGACGATGTCGAACCAGTAGAGCGTATCGGTGGCGGGATCGTAGCTCGGCCCCTCGCCGAGCTGGCAGACGTGATCGGAAAAAACCGAAACGATGGCTTCGCTCATCCTGCTTCTCCGAACACCGCATCCCAGGCCGCGACGGCAGCTTGCGCACGCGCGGCCACCTCGTCGACGCTCATGCCAGGCTTGAACAGGCTGGAGCCCAGACCAAAGGCGGTCACGCCGGCCGCCTTGTAGCCGGCAAAATCTTTTTCGGAGACGCCGCCGACGGCGCCGACCAATGTCTGCGCCGGCAACACGGCGCGCATCGCGGAAATGCCGCCGGCACCCAGCACGCTCGCCGGGAAGAATTTCAGCGCCGAGGCGCCAAGCTTGATCGCCAGGAAGGCTTCGGTCGGCGTGAACACTCCGGGCATCGTCACCATGCCGTAATGCATGGCGCGCGCCATCACCTCGGCATCGATGTTGGGACTTACCAGCAGCCGCCCTCCGGCCTGGTGCAAGCCATCGACATCGGCTGGCATCAGCACCGTGCCGGCGCCGACCAGTGCCGTTTTAGGCAGCACTTGGACGATGCGGGCGATCGACGAGAACGGTTGCGGTGAGTTCAGCGGCACTTCGATCGCCTCGATGCCGGCGTCGAACAGTGCCTGGCCCATGGCCATCGCCTCGGTGGGCTTGAGCCCGCGAAGGATGGCAACCAGGCCGCGCTTGAGTTTTGGAAACGGTGCGGTCTGGCTCATCGAGCTGCTCCAATTCTGGCGATCATGCCGTTCTCGCGCGCCGCCTCGACGAGACCTGCACGCACCGCCTCGTCCGCGTCGACGGCCCGGACCTCAAGTCCGGCAAGGCCGAGTGCCTCGCCGTACAGCGTTCCCAGCGCGCCGGAGGCGACCAGCACCACGGGTTCGGCACCGGCGCCGTGCCGGCGGCCGGCAGAGGCGATCTCGCCGCCGATCAGAAGGCCGGACAGGCAGGCGGCGGCATCGTCGGCTTTCAAATCCTGCAGCAGGCCGGCGGCGCGGATGGAAAACAGCCGCGAGGTGACATCGCCGCCATCGCTCAATGCGGTTTCGCACCAGCGGCGGAAGAACGGATTGTCCGATGTGACGGGCTTTGGATGTTCGCCGAGCGAATGGCGCAGGATCGAATGCGAGGCAAGCACCGAAAACAGCTCGCCGGTCGGCCAGGTGCCGAAGCCGGTGACAGTACCGTCCTCGACCAGCACCCATTTCGAATGGGTGCCGGGCATGCAGACCAGCTGACGTCCCTTGGCCGGCAGCCCGGCGCCGGCAAGCTGGGTTTCCTCGCCGCGCATGACGTCGGGCGCATCGGCCAGTCGCTGGGCAAGGCCCGGAACGATGCGGATGTCGCGGCTCTGGCCGGGCACGCTGGCGGCACCCGCAAGGATGGCGCTAAGCGGCGCCGGCACGGTGACATAGGGTGCTTCGAGCCAGCCCTGGCGGGATCCGGCCATACCGCAGATGATGACGGGCAGCGCCGCTGGTGCTCCCATCGCCGCCAGATGCCCTTCGAGGATGGTCGAAAAGCCCTTCTGCTGCGCCGTGATCAGGCCATCGTCGCCACGGCGTTCGGCAAGCACCTTGCCTTGCCCGTCTATCAGCCAGACCCGCATGCGGGTCGTGCCCCAGTCGACGGCGGCGACCGCCGGTGCGTTGCCGGCTGGGTTCACAGGAAACCTCCATCGACGACCAGCATCTGCGCTGTCAGCATGCGCGAGGCGTCCGAGGCCAGGAACAGCACGGTGCCGACAATGTCGTCGGGCTGCATCACCTGTTTGATGCACTGCTTGGCAACATGGGCGGCAAGCCCCTGTTCGGTCACCCAGAGCTCCTTCTGCCGCTCGGTGATCACCCAGCCGGGCGCAATGGCGTTGACGCGGATGCCGTCGACACCGAGCTTGCCGGCCAGCCCCTTGGTCAGACCGAGGATACCGGCCTTGGCGGCCGTGTAGGACGGCATGTCGGGGTGGTTGATCAGATAGGATGTCGAGGTGAAGTTGATGATCGAGCCGCCGCCCGCCCGCTTCATGCCCGGTGCCACCGCTTGCGCGGTGAAGAAATGCGGCCTGAGATTAATGGCCTGGTTGTTGTCCCAGAACTCGACCGTCACGTCCTCGACGGCGTGGCGTTCATCCCAGGCCGCATTGTTGACCAGCACGGTGACATCGCCATGCGCCTCGGCGGCCTTCGCGGCGGACGCCCGCAGGGCCTCGACGTCGCGTAGGTCGGTCTTGAGATAGAGCGGCCGCTTGCCGAACGCTTTCTCGATGCGGTCGGCAAGAGCCGTGCTTGGGCCGTCGGCGATGTCGATGAAGGCGACATTGGCGCCCTGGCGCACAAACCCCTCGGTCAGGGCAGCACCAATTCCGGAACCGCCGCCGGTGATCAGCACCGAGGCTCCTTCGAGGTCGGCAAAATGCGCCGATGGCATCATCGTTCCTGTCTCCCAGCGTGATCGGCGCGCATCCTAGCCACGCAAGGCGCGCGGGCAAGGGCGAACCGCCGAATTTCAGGGCTTATGTCGGACAAAACGACAATACACCGCGCTGGACACCCGAGGTGAAGTCACCAGGGTCGCAAACCGCTTCGAGATCGCCGGTCAGATCGCCTTGGCGCGGAGGGCGCCGCGGAAGGAATCGCGGAGATAGCCGAGCGTGGCATCGGCATCGACCGGCTTGCCGAACAGATAGCCCTGCCCGCCGGCGCAGCCGAACTGGACGAGGCGATCGGCCTGCGCTTCCTGCTCGATGCCTTCGGCGACCACGTCCATGCCGAGCCCCTCGCACATTGCGAGAATGGCGCGGATGATGTGTTCGGACGGGCGGTCGTCGAGAATGGAAGAGACGAAGGCACGGTCGATCTTGAGCTTGTCGAAATGGAATTCGCGCAAGCGGCCGAGCGAAGACTGGCCGGTGCCGAAATCGTCGAGCGAGACGCGGATGCCGACGCGGCGCAGATCCTCGACGATCTGCGCCGCAGAGGCCGGGTCGTTCATCAGGCCGGTCTCGGTGATCTCGATCTCCAGCCGGCGCGGATCGAAGCCGGTACGGTCGAGGATCGCCAATATATGCAGGCCGGTGTTCTGGTCGACGAGCTGCGAAGGCGACAGGTTGAACGACAGGAACAGATCCTTCGGCCAGCTTCGGGCCGCCTCGGTCGCCTTGCGCAGCACCAGCTGCGACAGCGGGCCGATGATGCCGCGCTCCTCGGCGATGGGGATGAAGACGGTGGGCGGCACCGAGCCGAGGTCGCGGTCGGTCCACCGCGCCAGCGTCTCGAAGCCGATGGTGCGGCGCGTGTTGAGGTCGACGATGGGCTGGAAATGCGGTTCCACCTCGCCGGCCGAGACAGCGCGGCGCAGCGCCTGTTCGATGCGTGTGACGCGCTTGGCCGCCTCTTCCATCTCGCGGGTGTAGACGACGACGCGGCCGCGCCCGGATCGCTTGGCGTGGTAGAGCGCCGTCTCTGCCTTGTTGATGAGGATTTCCGTGGTCTCGTCGCCGGAATAGAACAGCGAGCAGCCGACCGAGGCCGAAAGCCTGGCGGTGCGTTCGCCGACATCATAGGGCGCCGACAGGATCTCGATCAGCATGCGGGACTTTTCGGCCGCTGCATCCTCGCTGAACACCAGGGGATAGAGAAAGGCGAATTCGTCGGCGCCGATGCGGCAGACCGTGGAATGGCCGTCCATCGAGGCGCGCAGCCGCATCGCGACCTGGATCAGGATGTCATCGCCGGCCTTGTGGCCGAACAGATCGTTGATCGGCTTGAAGCCGTCGAGGTCGAGAATGCCGACGGTAAAGGGCGCGGGATCGTCGGCACGGTCGGCGATCAGGCGATCGACCTTGTCGAAGAAGCGGCGATGGTTGCCAAGCCCGGTCAACGGATCGGTGAATGCCAGATCCGTGCTCTCCCTGTTTGCCTGACCGGTGCCAAACGAAGTTTGCATCGGTGTCCCTGTTTTGTGACGTCGGAATTTATTTTCAGACTGGCAGCAAACCCTTTAGGAAACGTATCGCGAAATCGATATTTCACAGACAAGCGCGACCTTTCCGAAGGGTCGATGAAAGCAACGCATTCGGGTGTCGGATGCCAAACCCAGGAATGTCGCGATTGGCAGACGGGCAGTGAGCCTGTACAGGCAAGACAGTCGTCCATCCGAGCCGCCGGAGACCCGCAATGAAGCTGAAAATCGCCGTCCAGATGGACCACATCTCCACCGTGTCGATCGCCGGCGACACCTCGTTCGCGCTGTCGCTGGAAGCGCAGCGGCGCGGCCATGAGCTGTTCCACTACACGCCGGATCGGCTGTCGCTGCGCGACGGCAAGGTGTTTGCCCGCATCGAGGAGATGCAGGTGCGCGACGAGAAGGGCAGCCACTATTCGCTGGGCGAGAAGGTGCGCACCGATCTGTCGGAAATGGATGTCGTCCTGCTGCGCCAGGATCCACCCTTCGACATGAACTACATCACCACCACGCACATCCTGGAGCGCATCCATCCGAAAACGCTCGTGGTCAACGACCCGGCCTGGGTGCGCAACAGCCCCGAAAAGATCTTCGTCACCGAATTTGCCGACCTGATGCCGGACACGCTGATCACCAAGGATCCACTCGAAGTTGCCGCCTTCCGCAAGGAGTTCGGCGACATCATCATCAAGCCGCTGTACGGCAATGGCGGCGCCGGTATCTTCCACATGCTGGAGGCCGACCGCAACCTTGCCTCGCTGCTGGAAATGTTCGGCCAGATGTTCCGCGAACCGTATATCGTGCAGCGCTATCTCAAGGACGTGCGCAAGGGCGACAAGCGCATCATCCTGATCGACGGCGAGCCGGTCGGCGCCATCAACCGGGTGCCGGCCGAACACGATTCCCGCTCCAACATGCATGTCGGCGGCCGCGCCGAAAAGACCGAACTGACGGAGCGCGAACGCGAGATCTGCGCCCGCATCGGGCCGTCGCTGAAAGAGCGCGGCTTCATCCTCGTCGGCATCGACGTCATCGGCGACTACATGACCGAGATCAACGTGACCTCGCCGACCGGCGTGCGTGAGGTCAAGCGTTTCGGCGGCGCCGACATCGCCAGCCTGTTCTGGGACGCGGTCGAGGACAAGCGCGGGTAAGCCGTTTTCATTTTGTCTTAACCATGTTCCGTTTTTGCAACCGCGCTCAATTCGGCTGCAACCCACGCGCTCATGTGTTCCCGTAATGTTCTTGATTTGACCGTGGAAGTGTGATTGGCTGCCCTAGGGGCCGTTCCTGGCCTGAACGCAGGGCTGGGGCCAGCCTGAATTGGGGTTGCACGATGGTGGCGCGGGTTCGCACGGTCGCTTTCCAGGGCATCGAGGCCGTGCCGGTCGACGTGCAGGTGATGATCGCGCCCGGCAAGGTCAACATGCACATCGTCGGCCTGGGCGACAAGGCGGTGGCCGAAAGCCGCGAGCGGGTGCAGGCCGCACTGCATGCTTCCGGCCTGTCGATGCCGTCGAAGAAGGTGACTGTCAATCTGGCGCCGGCCGACCTGCCGAAGGAAGGCAGCCACTACGACCTGCCGATCGCACTCGGCCTAATGGCCGCGCTGGGCGCCATTCCGGGCGACATGCTGGCCGGCTATGTCGTGCTTGGAGAATTGTCGCTCGACGGCACGATTGCCGCGGTCGCCGGCTCCTTGCCGGCGGCGATCGCCGCCAATGCCGAGGGCAAGGGCCTGATCTGCCCGTTCGCATGCGGGCCGGAAGCGGCCTGGGCTGGAAAGGATATCGACATTCTGGCACCGCGCAGCCTGATTGCCATCGCCAATCATTTTCGTGGCACGCAGGTGCTGTCGCGCCCCGAGGCCGGCATCCACGCCGCGGCGCTGGATTTGCCCGACCTCGCCGACATCAAGGGCCAGGAGACCGCCAAGCGGGCGCTGGAAGTCGCCGCCGCCGGTGGTCATAATCTGCTAACATTGTGGCCAATTAAACTGGCCATAGCCACTGGCAAAGAGCGGCCGTTAAACGCCGCGTGACGCTCGGCGCAGCGCTTACCAGGGCGACACCGACCCGGTCTATTCCGGGGGCTCGGGACGCGCTACAGCTTGGCGTACCGTCGCCGGCCGACCTTCTTCGGGGGGTGGGTTAGTTGCCGGAATGCTGGATCGCGTCCACAGCGATGAGCTTCAAGTCGCCGATGCACTGGTCTTCGGAGCGGTGTGCTTTCTTGCAGTAGTACATGTATCCTTCCTCCGGGAGGCCGCAAGAGTTCTCGACCAACGCGGCTGCGGCATCGCCGCCCAGAACCGTGATTTGATGCAGCTTGCCGCCGACATGGAACGCAGCGGCACGGTAGCATGCGCCGACGTTCGTAGCGTTCTTCATCAGGCTGTCCATCGTCCTATCCAGCGCGGCCGGGTTGGCGTGCGCTGTCGGCGCCGTGGGGGCGGGCTTCGCGGCAGCACTGTCGTCGTCGTCTGACGGGACCGGCGTGTTGCAGTCTTCGAAGTCACTTTCGGCCGTGAGAATGCACAAGTTGAAGAGTTTGCGCATCCGCGCCGAAACTACATTTCGTTGATCGCATGCCTTGATCGTTTCCGGATCGTCGCCTGAGCCGCCACGGCACAGTTCGTCCAGATGGCGGTAGGACATTCCCAGCGCGGCCGGGCTGCGTCCTGCGCGTGCGCCGTGGCGCCGGCAAAAAGGAGCGCCGCTGCTGCTGCGAGGGCATACTTTTTCATGATCTGATCTCAGGTGGTGGTGTGGGGGGTCTTAGGGCTGCAACCAACCAAACCGGTTACTAGTGGGCAATGACAGATGGGATTCAGCCAGAAGCAAATTACCGTGAGTTCGATCTGCAAATGGCCAGTATGAAGGCGGCGGCATTCCCGCAGAGGTGCACGCGCCGCATTGATGTCGGCTGCAGTTCCGTCGTCTGAATACCTGCTTTTCGAACGGCGAGCGAGAATTGCCGACCAACGAACAGCGCTGATCTGAGGATCAATCCGAGGGAACCAGACCATACGCCCTTGTCAGGTTGGGCGTTTTCCGGCGAGAATTGGCAGATGAAAGCCTATGCTGAGGGCAACACGGTCGGCACCGATGGCGAGCGCTTCAAGCGGAATACCTAGAAATAAATCTAGCAGTTCCAATCGCTTAATTCGAAATCGCCGCAGACGGGAACTGGCGCTCCGTTTGCACGCCGTTTCGTTAGCTCCAAACGAGGAACCTTTCAATAGGGCTTTCGGGGCCCGCCGTTAGCATCGCCTGGCATCATAAACCTCGACCACACATCAGTGCTAGATATGTGGAGACGAGCCGCAATTGCAAGCAATTCGTGGAGCCTCTCATACGAGGCGTTCGGTTTCACCTCCTGCCTGTAGGGCATAAAGCCCTTGTCCCGGACCTTCTCCAAAACGATGGGGAACAGTACGGGATGGATCGACCGTTCGTTGCGATCGGTGTAGTCCATTGCGACGCTGACTCCCGTCATAACGCTGACCGCCTGGCCGTCCTGGATCCGGCAGTCCCACAGATTGTCTAGGGCATAAAGGCTACTCCAACCCCTGACGGCGCCACGGAGGAACAGAAAGTTTCCGGCGGGCTTGTAGACGATGAATTCGCGAAGTGATCCGTTGTCGATCTGTGCGACAACCTTCGCCACATTCAAATTCTTGTCCCATTCAAATTGGGCCCTGAAGACTTCTATACGATTCTCATCAGCAGAATTAGGCCGATACAAGTCGTAAAATCCATAGTAGTCGACAAAATCGTCCTTGAGATAAATCCCGGTTTCTTCTTTGGATCTGATCAGGGAATTGTCCGAGAGAAACGCAGAAATCTTCTGAAATTCGACATCTGAAATGCCAATGCCAATCGCGGCGCGGCGCCAAGTTCGATACTCAACACCAGCCTCTTCTAAGCGCAAGCCAATCTGACCTCGATTCGATCCAGAGTATTTTTCAATCCGATATGCCAACTCTTTCCTATCCGCCTCTGTGGTCATGAGCGTCTTCCTCCCGGCCATCTGACAGGGCTGTCAGAACGCTGACAGCCAAAGGGTTACCAAAGCCCACGAAGAGCGGCGATGATCCGGCAGCTCTCAGAGCAAGCCGCACGGTCAGGTCAAGACCGTTGAAATCGAAAGGAGCATCAAATGACCGCTAAATCTATTGCAGTTGCTGCGTATGCTATCTCGGCAGCTCTGTTCGCCGCAAGCCTGGAGCCGGCGCACGCAGACTGGTGGAGCAAGCACATCGCCCCCGTAGGCAAGGGAATCAACAAGACGTTCAATTCCATTGTGAAGAACCCGGGGGAGATCCTTCCCGTCTGTTGGGGACACCCCCAGGATTGCCGAGCGGAAAACATGCCGGGAGATGCAAAGACCCCGCCCGTCAAGCCTTCGGACCGCGCGACCTCGATCTGCGTCCAGCCCGACGGTCAGGGCGGCGCCATCGCCTGGTTCTATCCTATCCGGCCTGCACAGTATCAGCAGAACGCCCCCGTCACCGTGACCAATCTGCAGCAGTGCCAGGAGCGCACGATCTCAGGTCCCGTCATGCCGGCCAACATGCTCACCATTGCTCCGACGGGCTGGACGGAGAGCGTTTTCTCCAACGGAACGACGTTCTGGATGCTGCGCGGACGCATCCTCTGACCAGCCAAGCATCCTGGCCCGCGCACTGCGCGGGCCAGGGTAAGACACCCTCTTCTAACTCGAAATCATCAGGAGAACACAATGCGTTATTTCATGCTCGCCTTCGGCGTCATGGTCGGGCTCCCTGTCATTCCGGCCTCGGCTCAGAACTATACCGATAGCCCCCCGGCTCATGGGCAATACATTTCGCCCTGCCAGGACGGCAACAGCTGCAATACGATGAACGTCGGCTCGCTTGGCGGCAAACCGGGGCTGAACCCGGTGCCCGGCGGCTACCCCGGGATCCCGTCCACGGCCGCTCCCCCGCCGCCCCCTCCGCAGGATGACAGCCCCTGAAAACACCCCGGCCTTGCCGTACGATCGCGGCAGGGCCGGCCCCCCATCCAATCATGGGAGTCTTGTTATGTCCCGCGCGCTTATTTTTGAACGCGATACCGCTCCCTGGCTTACGGCGTTGCTTGATGCCTCGAGCTTTCCCGGTGAAGGAGAATGGGAGGGAAGCTTCAAAGGGTATACTCATGGGGGCGCGCCCTTTGATTTTCGGCTCCGCATGTGTCTGCGCATTGGGGCAGACGTCATTGAGGGTGACGGCAAGGGCATTGATTTTCCCCGTCAAGACAGGGAGCCTCGGAGCTTCGCTCTGACGGGATCCGTCTTCGCGAGGACTGTCGAATTCGAACTCTATTTCGACGCGAGCTACCTGCGAAACACCGCGCTTTTGTGCGAGGGCGTACTGTCGCTCGACCGCCAGGAAATTACCGGAGCGTGGCATCTGCCATGCTTCTCTGGCTGCGGATGCAAAACCGCAGCTTTCGGCAACTATGAACTGCGCCGTGTTTCCCGTGGAGTCTCTTCTGGTTCCTAAACAGCAGCGCCTTCGTCGATGCTGACGGCATTGTCGGGATGGACTTTTGCCCACCCAACCTATTTGTGCATTGTTCGGTCACCGTTTGGCTGCCGGACCAAAAAGGTGTCCGTGAAGGACAAGCTGGGCGGTTTCAGCGGCAAGATTGATTGGGCGGCTCTTTGCCGACCGCATCATCTTCAGCCGTTCGGCCGGCGGGCGCATCTTTGCACAAACCCTCTTTAGGTAACAAACGAATCGGATAAGGGTCGCCGGCCCTGCCTCGCTGCCACTGCGGCTCATCCCTTCTGTCTAAGTGCATGCCTGAAATTTGGAATCCGGAACTGTTGGTCCGAAAACTGTCGGACTTTTGTCGAGTACGCGTCGCACCGGTGTTGCCGCCTCATGAGGTGGAGCGAGTGCGAGCCTACATGGTAGGTCTAATCACGACCGCCCAACGTCCACCAACCCGAAGCCGGGGGTATGATTGGGACGTGATCGCCCTTCAATGTGACATCTCTCATGAACATATCCGCGCGGCGAGAAAGGCAATTGAGCCCGGCCTTGATGCGATCTCACGAGCACTGAAGAATGCCCCAAAGCGGGAAAGGAGCCCGGCCGCGTTGCCCTGTAAGGCAATGGTTCAACTGGACGTCCAGCCCTCGTATAGGCCGCCAAAGGCGAAGCAGGTAGCAACTCAGCTTACGCCAGTCACTGCTTCCCCATACCCTCAACGGCGGCACTTGGGCCAGAAGCCAGGGGTGAAACCTCGCGAGATCGACGAGTTTCCGACGCCGCTATTTTCGGAGTGGTTGGACCCGCAAGCTTTCCAGGAAGCACTGGAACTTCATATGCGACGTCATGGTGACAGCTATTGGCACTTGCATCGTGCGGTGGTGAAGGAAGGCGAGACGCTCGATCACTCCACTATCCGCCACTGGCTTTCAGGAACCAAGGTGCCTCGCAGCGTAACAAGCTTCGAGCTTCTCGGTCGGATTGAACGTAGGTATCGCCTCCCAGAGGGATACTTCAAAGGGAAGCTGCCGCACCGCGCACACTCAGCGACCGGGCATATGCTCGACGATATCGGTCCGGCTGAACGCAGACGTCTGGCATGGCATCTTCCCGACGATTTCAACTCGCGCCCAACTGTCGAACAGGAAGAAATCTTGGAATGGGTGCGTCGCGTGATCATCTCGGGCTCAACCGACTATCGACGCTTTCAGGCGGCGGCTATCAAGCAGCGTTATGCAATACGATTTCCAAGCGTATCTTATGGCCAAACCGATCTAGCCGATCGCGATGACACTGAAGACTTCCAGGTTCGCGAGTCGGGCGAGGGGTCCTTCACAGATCCAGACTTGTTCTCGGGTGTGATCGATGCGCCGCCTACGCTGGCAATGGAAATGGCCGAGCTTATCCGCTTCAAGACGTCAACGCTTACGGCGTTTGGCCTTCAGCGGCAGGGCGTTTGGGGCGAGGAAACCACGTCGCAGAAGATCGAGCACCTCGGTTTGATGTTTGGTGCCCTAGCTGCACACCCGAAAGGACCCGTTCGGGGCTGCGGCGTTCCTTTTCAGCACCTATCATTCGGGATGCTGGTGTTTCCGTCAGTTTGGGACTGGTACGTGCAATGGCGCGAGCGGCGACGCGGTTTCTACACTTCCTGGGAAGTAGACATGTTGCGTATCTCGCTCGCCCTGACCAGGAAGGATACCGGTTGGCTGCGGCAACACCAAAACCTTGCAACGAGGGTTCGACCCGTGCCCGGTTTGATTTCACAAATTGATATCGATCGCGCCAAGGCGGATTGGGACGATGCCTGTGATGTCTATTTTAAACATGCGACGTTCCGGGTGAAAGAAATCCAGCGCGTTGCCCGCGTCCATCGCGACCCGTTTGAACCCATCATGCCGGTGCTCGAAGCCGAAAGCCCGGTCGGCTCATATCGCAAAATCACCGAAGAAATCCTTCGTATGATGCCAGATGAACGCTTCTATCGTCGAGCCGCAGCCGAGGCAGTTCGATCTTTTCTGATGTTGCGATTGGGACTTCACCTGGGTCTTCGGCAAAAGAATCTACGGCAATTGATGGTTTGTGCACCTGGTCATTTGCCGCGCTCTGAACGCCAGCTAGCTGATTTGAAGCGCGGAGAAATCCGCTGGAGCGAGCGAGACGGGGGCTGGGAGGTCCTCATTCCCTCGGTAGCGTTCAAGAACGCCAACTCATCCTTTTTCGGGAGCAAGCCGTTTCGGCTTGTCCTGCCAAATCTTGGCGGGCTCTACGAGCAGATCGAGGCCTATGTTGGCCGTCACCGCCGTGCTTTGCTCGCCGATGCCGGCGATCCAGGAACCTTCTTCGTCAAGACGGTGAAGGCGACAAGCAAGGACGCAGCCTACGACCAAACTACTTTCTACGAGGCGTGGCGACTGATTATCCAGCGTTACGGAATCTACAATCCCTACACCCGGCGCGGCGCTATTCCAGGCCTCTTGCCTCATGGGCCCCACAACGTCCGCGACGTGCTTGCGACCCACATCCTCAAGCAGACTGGGTCCTACGAGCAGGCGAGCTACGCGATTCAGGACACTCCCGATATGGTGGCTAAACACTATGGCCGCTTCTTGCCCCAAGACAAAGCTGCCTTGGCAGCGAGGATACTGAACCAAGTGTGGGAAGCTGCATGAACTGGCGGGGTGGCTAATTAAGCGACCGATGATGTTCCTGAGGGTCATTCCTTAAACTCTATCTTGGCTACGATTTCGGTCATAGCGTAGTGAACGAACTGCTTTCCAAGATCTGTGAGTTCATACGGCTCGATCTCATCAAATGCCGACTTGGCCGTACGGGCTGCTTGTCCTGGTCGAGACCTCCCGGCAGGCTGTTTCCTAAGGAAGTTTCCGGCATAGTCCGTCTGACGGACTTGCCGGATGACGCCGCCTGTGCTGAGGTCACGGACTAACATTTTAAACAAATCGGCCTCAGCTGAGTCCTCTCTAACGTCAGGCTTTTCGAGGTTGTCCCAGATGCCGCCGCGCGTGACGCCGGGATTTCGATAAATTTCACCGATTACTTCAAAGTGGAAATCCGAATAAAGGTTTATCCAGTCGATAAATAGCCGCACCACGTCATCGGACGTTGTCTTAGCGGCAGCTGCGTTTGCTAGAATGTTACGGATTCGCTGACGTTTATATTCCGTATCGATTGATGACCAGTTACGAAACGCCTTCTTCATGAGCGACTGATACTCTGGGGATTCTATCCGCTCCTTGACCTTCTCGTCATTCATATCGAGCCGAGCAACGATCTCGGCAATCGTCTTTCCCTTTTCACGAAGCTCGTCCTCAAGCATCTGTAGCCATTGCTTCAGAATGTTGGTGACTTGCTCCTGCTCTTGTTCAGACCAGTAGCCGACACCAGCAGAGATCAAGCCTCCGACGAAAGGAATTGAGCCCGCAAGAGCATTTATCGCTGCTCGAGCAGCCTTCTTCTTGCCGTCCGGCTCCAGTTCATCCTTGTCAATCCTGTCGATTTCCATCGAAGCAACGCCAAGCCCGAGCTATATGCGCGTCGATCTGCCAGACAAACCCGATGCTTCCGGCTCTTCAAATTTCTTCAACGCGACGAACGCGAACGTTTCCTGATGCCTTCTAAACCCATCAAACCATTCGCAAATAGCGTCACCAACCATACCCTTGCCGGTATAAATCATCTTTTTCCCGCCTGTGCGGTGAACTACTTCGTCGCCGACATTGAAATCATCCTCAGTCATCGTCGCCTCCATGGGCCCGAATCGCAAAGTTTAGCGTGCGCTCACGCCGCGCGCTTTGCTACCGGTAATAACAGACTCCCCCGCGATTCACAGGGTGAGGCAGGAGGCGCCATCTTTGACGTTTTTTTGTGCATGTTGCTCGACCTTTTTAGCGTATGGGCGCTTCGTCACCTTCATTTGGTGGTGTTTGATCGGTGGCCGGGGCGCCAGTATGCGATGCCTGATGAACTGGGCCAATCTGATCCCTATTATCGGCTAACTCAGTTTAAGGAGGCCGAGCTTTGCAGCTGCGGATCAAATCGGCGCTATGGCGAATGCTGCCGGCCGCATGACCTGAGACTGCCCTTTCTGTCAATTCTGCACGCCTTCAAAAGGCGTAATCTCGGTCTCGGCATCCTTGATCGAGCGCCCCCCGCCGAAATTGCAGCGTTGATCGCCCAAGGCGGACAAAAACCTCCACCTCCCATGTTAGAGGTTCACTCTACTCTGCGGGCGCATGTCGCGGACGTCAGCGGGAATCCGTAGCTCTACATCCGTAAGCGATGCACGATCGGGTCAGAGGGGGAAGCATGCCGCTCCTGACGAAATCCCCACTGCGAGGTGCCGACGACTTCCGAGCGGTCGAACCAGGTCGAGAAGTTCAGCTTCGGAAAATGCAGCACGTGGCCGCCCACCATATTTTCTCAATATCGTGGTCGCCTGGACCCTTTGCCCATGGGGTCCAGCCCTTGCATAGCCGTTGCGCCGATNCATATTTTCTCAATATCGTGGTCGCCTGGACCCTTTGCCCATGGGGTCCAGCCCTTGCATAGCCGTTGCGCCGATTCGCTGTTTCGCATCTTCAATCCACGGAATGATGGATAAAATAACGGGGTAATCAGCCGTAATGGGAAGTCTACGAACTGCCAGCAGGTGGACTTTGGCAGAATTTACCAGATTTGTTCGTCGCTCTTGCACCAAATTCAACTTTAGGAGATGCTAACTCGGCCTTGGGAGGGCTGGGGGATGAGAATAAAAGCATTTGTGGCACTTATCGCGCCTTCTTGCTCATCCCGCTATTCCTCCACCCAAGGTCAATTGCCCTAGCATCGCGAACAGTGTGGGGACAGTGGCGGGCCGGGGGGAAACGTCGAAGACTGTGCAAAACCGGGTCGGAGCGCCGGCCGNGTGCCACGGCAGCTCCAGCCGTTGCTGGTGGCGCGCCACCGACACCCTATGGGATCCAGCGCGCACCTGGCAGCTGGATCAATACGGCGCTGCTGGACTGGTCAGACGCGAATAACAAGTGCGTCGCCGGCGACAAGGCCGCGTGTGGGACTCGAGCGAAGCTTAGTGCGCAACTGAGAGCCGCCGGCATAAACCCGGCGCCGGTCTAGGGGCCATGCAGTGGAACCTGGCGATCTGCCTTGGCATCGTTCTGGCATTGAGCGGCTGCGCAGCGGATTACCTCAATCACTACGACAGCGTGACGCTCTCTGCCGGCGACGCCAATCGCGCCAATAGCCTCGCCCAGACAGTCGACCTGTTCAACCCGAGCAGTCAGAACACGCATATCGAGGGCGACGGCCAGCGAACAGCTGGGGTCATCCAGGCCTTTCGCGGAATCCCGCTGACACCGGCAGGCCAAGGTGCTCGCCAAGGTGGCGGCGGGGATACTAGCAATCATCCATGCGATCTGCGCAATGGGGTTGACAGCCTAGGCGGGGCTTGTGGTGAACGTGCCGCCGAAGCGAAACCGGGCGGCCGCACCGGACATGAGGCGAACTAGCAATGCTGCGTGGAATGCGATCACCTCGCCGGAGGCCACTTGGCGTGGTGCAAAGGCGCCTGCTCTTGGTAACGGTAGCCGCGGCTGGCGCTCTGGCTGCGCAAACGGCCATGCAACACAGCGACCACATGCCCGAGCTCAATCTGCCGAACTGGACCAGCGCGGGCCTGGCGACGATTGCCGGCGTGGCATCCGTCATCGACGGCGACACGATCGAAATCCACGGACAGCGCATCCGCTTCANGGCGAAGGTCGGGCTGTGGGTCGGAAAGTTCCAAGCGCCGTGGGAATGGCGCGCCGGGCATGGAGACAATGCCGAAGCGGCGGTGAGCCAGCCGCTCGGCATCATCAGCCGTCAACAGGTAGCGCAAAGCTACTCGTGCCAGCCGCGGCGGAAATGCTCGCAAATCAGCTCGTGCGACGAGGCTCAATGGTATCTCAGTAATTGTCCGTGGGGCGGCAAGCTCGACCGGGATGGCGACGGCCAGGCGTGCGAAACCTTATGTTAGGAACAGCGACGATGACAGCGAGACTAATCGGACTGGCTGTGGCTTTGTGCCCGCCCTTTCAGATGGTTGCGCTTGCGGCGAGAGAACCGACCGTCGTCTCCTGCAAGTTTGAGCACCTGCCTCCGATGCTGCTAACGTTCCGTGGCGGCATGGGAGCTAACGACAATACCCTGCAAGTCGGACAAAACCCGCCCGTTCCGTTAAGCGTCGGATCAAGTTTGATGGTTGCCGAAATAGGGGCACAGGAGCTGACGTTTTCCCTTCGAATGCCCACCTCTGTTTCAATAGCCGCGCCTGGNGTTTCGTTAAGCGTCGGATCAAGTTTGATGGTTGCCGAAATAGGGGCACAGGAGCTGACGTTTTCCCTTCGAATGCCCACCTCTGTTTCAATAGCCGCGCCTGGCAATGACGTCATCACATACTACGGAGACTGCATTAGCTCCCTACAACCGCGAGGATAACCGGTCGTTCCGCAGCGTGCAATAAATCGAGGCGCAGGGCCCTGTTCCAAGGGGTGGTCGGGAGACAGCAACAATGAAGATCGCACAGAGGCTTTGCCGCGCGTCTATCGCGGGAGTTGTCCTAGTGGTCATTTCGGGATGCGGACCTGACGAAACATCTGATAATGACGGGTTTTCCCTCGTGAACGAGGAAATATACGACGTTCCTGCCAAAACACAGATAGAGCAGCACGTAGTCGCCCAGGGCGTCCCCACGAAGAGCGAGCTGGAAACTGAAATCCTGAAACGCTTCCGCGCCGCCAAAAAGCGCAGCGGCTTCCGGCACCATAACTCTCCGACGAACATATACATCTATGTGTACGGCAGTGAGGAACAGGCACGAGCAGAACAAGGCCTGTGGATCGCGATGCTCGCGAAAAACTACCATGATACGTGGGAGCCACCAGTACTCATGGACGAAGGCCGCCTTGCGGCGCTGTCAAAAGCCCCGGAGGACCGCTTTGGCTTATCAGAGGATGTTCGGAAAAAGGTTTTCAAGGAAAGTGTCGGAGCAGAAAACAGAGCAAGCCGCGAGGCGATGGAGCTTATCCCGGACAGCAGACTGACGGAACAGACCAACCTTGGAAATGGGTTGATCGAGAAATACAAGGCGGAGGTGGTCGCAAGGTACGGCATCACCCAAGAACAACTTAGCAAGGTACAGGTCGAAGGGATCACCAAAGGGTGGCTAAGGCAGTGATCCTGTGAAGCGAGGATATTGGAAGTAGGTAGCCGTTGCGTGCGCCTCGGTCCTTGCACTGGTTTAAGGTAAGGACCTCAAGGATCTGACTGGTCGGCCTTCGAAGGACCAAGAACGCAATGCCATTCGGTTTGAATGCAGGCGATTGCGGGGGACGAGCATGATGCAACTCCTTGGCTGACCTCGCATATGCTGCACCCGTCATTGAATTGCTGACAGGCGGGATTTTCCTGTATCTTCTCGACAAGAGTTCCTGCTGCCTGAGCCGTGGAAGTCACGATCGTTAAAACGACTGCGGCTACGATTCGCGTGCTCATCATTTGTCCTTCTTACGGCACTTCTTTGCGCTCTCTGGTTCGGTCCAGCCTGATGTCAATGCATCCACCCGGGCTGCACGGCCCAGGGTGGGGCGGGCTCCGAGCAGTCACTGAGCGACGACGCGCAGCGCGTTTAACGTTTCGGGTGTAATCGTTCCCGTGACCTTAAGGTTGTAATCAGACTGTAGCTTGGTCAAGCCGGTTCTCATCTCAGGATTCATCGTGCCGTCCAACTCCCCCGTGTAGTAGCCGTATGCCAGCATCGCGAACTGGACCTGAAGGACGATTTCCTTGAACTTGTTGGCGTTACCGGGAAGCGTCGTCAGAGGCGCTGACACAGGCGGTTTTGTTGCCGGTGGTTGATATGCAGGTGCCTGTGGCTGATAGGTTGGCGCGGAATACACGGGCGCCCTACGCAGATAAATTGTGCCTCCTGATGATGATCGGTGGCTGCTGTGAGAACGATGGCTGCTATGCGATCGATGGCCGGCCAATGTGAATTTGTGATCGAGCTTGAAAATGTCGAATAGCGACTTTGACTTACCTCCTTCACCGGGGGGTACAAGCGGCATCGCGATACTTTCAACCGGCATGAACCCGGCAGCGATCAAGGAGGGAATCGTGAATATTCGTCTCTTCATGCGACACCGAACCTTCCATACCCGTGTGCTTTTGGATGCCATTCGAAGAAGCCGCCACACTCGGTTCGAAGATCGCAATCGGCACAATCTGCGACGTAAGCTCGTTTCCAATCTGAGATCGTCGACGGCGCGAATACTCGATAATCAGCCGGAACAGTGCACAGCGGAAAATTGTAGAGCTTGGTATTGATGCCGCGGCTGACGGCGAAATCTAGTGCCTTGCCAACCAAATCGAAACCCAGGGAACTGTCGAAAAACAGCGAGCCCCAGTTTTGTCGGCCATAGCCGATATTTTCGAGCTGCATGATTGCCCATGTGTCGGTGAACGGCAGGGTGACCGCCACGAACTTAGCCAAATCTAGCAGACCGGGTGCGTTTGGCTTCATCAGAACCGTCCGCAGCTCGATTCTTGCTCCTGCCTCGCAAAGGACGGAAAGGTTTTTCCTTACCTGCTCGAAGGCTCCTTGCTTTCCCACGATCTGATCGTGGATGGCGCCAGCGCTCGAGTAGACGGGAACCCCCCACAGGATCCGGCTCAAATCCAAATCGCGAAGCTCCGCGAGATCGGCGCGTCCAAAATGCTGGGCGTTGGTCAGGATGTGAAAGTCGATGTCGTGCCGCCGCGCCATGGTCTCCCGCAAGAAGTCGAAGAGCTCCGACTTGAATAGTGTCGGCTCTCCGCCGGAAAGGCCTATCGTTGAATTCTCCGGCGCCAAAAGCACGGCCGTCTCGAAAAAAGGAAACATGTTGACGTGCTGCTTCTTCGGTGGCTGCGAGCACATCACGCACAGCTGATCACAACGTTCGGTTATCAAAAGCGTGTTGTGGGGAGAGCTGGCCCGAATTAGCCGATGGGCAGTCTTTCGCGATGGCACGACAAACACGATATCGCCATCCAACTCGGATGGATCTACTCCAAAAACGCGGAGATTGCCGGTCGCGCCGGCAAAAAGTGCAGTTTCTCCGTCTGCGGTTTCCAACGCGGCATCGAGAAAGCCGCAGTTATCTGGTGGCTGAGGCATTCCTTCGAACGAGCGCAACCGAACCACATATGGATCGATAGCGTCGGTATCGACCTTGAGCCGGAGCGGGATCACGCGTGCACAGGGATCATGTGATCTCCCCACGACGGTACGCGAGCCCATTTAGCCACCGATTTCCGAGCCGCCTCATCGCTTCGACGGATGACTTCAACGATCTTGTCGAAGATGGACATGTGTCGTCGGCAGAACCAGGTATCGGTGCGAGCCAGGTCTATTCGCCCGTTCCTCGATAAATCATCCACAACGTCTGTCCCGCAGAACGGTTGATAGGCGCAGTGAATGCAGTCTGGGTCGAAATTGTTGAACGACGCATGGTTGAGCAACTGGACCTTCGCCTGGTCGATGCCTGCCGCAACGCTACCAATCGATAGATCGACACGTCCTATGCGCGAGAGCATCCGAGCTTCGTCCGTCGGGTAAAACTGCCCGTCGTGATCGATGACGATGTAGTCCGAAGCGAAGAAGTTGGGATTGCGCAAGTCGACATGATCGTCGGCACCCGATCGGAGAAACCTTCGTAAGCACTGGCTAAAATAATATTCCTCGACGAATCCACCGGTACGGTGGTTCCGTTCAATCAAGTAGTCGATAAAGCCGGAATGAAGCGTATTCCATTTAGCTATCGAACTCGGATGGCTTCCCCGGCGACGGGCGAACCCTTGATGATTTATCGGCCTGAGATAGATCGAGTGTACCCCATACCGCTCGAAATTGCCGACTAGCTCCCCGAAGTCTGGCGGCTCGTCAACATCGATCGTCGGAAGTGCGGATACCTTACCCGGCCCAAGGCGCTTCACTGCCTCGGCAAGGTTTTTGTAGAACGTATCGGTTGCCAGGTCATCGTGGGTGCGCTGGCGCTGGTGGGTGTCTTGATCTCCATCGAGCGACGTGCTGACGAAGGTATCCTCTTGGTCAAGGAAGGCCCATTCGCGATTGCCCAAGCGTTGCAGATTCGTACAGACGACAAACTGGCTGCCCGGAAACCTCGTGCGGACGAACGAGCGAACCTTTTCAAGCAAATCAATCCGCAGCAAAGGCTCGCCACCTTGAAACTCGACTTTGATCTGCGGACCCTTCATCGCTTCTATAAAACCAAGCGTCGCGTTCAGCGTTGCTTCGGTCCAGTCGAAACCTCGTGCTGTTTCTGGCGCCCGTGAAACCTGGCAATAGCCGCAACTCAAATTGCAGCGCAGTGTCGGAACAAGGATAACGTAGGAAAGCTCCTGTTGGCTTGCCTGCCGCTGTGCCCATCGATAGGCAAACGCTGTCCAGTCGGGATCGCCTTCCCGACCGAATGCATGACCGTTTCCGCGAAGAAACTCCTGATCGACTAGCGACAATTCGCCGGCAGCATACCGTTCGAGAAACGGTTGTCTGCTGAGGAAGAAGCCGCCGGTATCATCGGTGAGCAGAAATTCTCCATCGCCACACTCGCGAAACTTAAGTGGCCAGACCGTCATTTTGCAGTAACCGCATCGATAAGAGCTTGCCGAAGCGGCAGTGTCTCAGCGTAGATTTTCTCTCGATAAACCGCATGCAGCACGTTCTTCCGCAAGTCGTCTAAATGGTCGGCAGGAAGAGCGGCGACCTCAATGCCATTGGGCGCAACCTGAAAGCGCAGTGCCGGATACTGAATTTGAACGCGAAGCAATGCACCTTCCACGAAACGTCGAAAGCTCTGTGGAATGTCGATTGTAGCTTTCTCTAGGACGCAATTACCCACCGTTTGAACTCCTCCCGGCCTGGCTGCCAATATACTGGAATTTTTTTCCTTGAACACCGAACTGTACCCGGTTTCCGCAATGCCACGGATGACTACCTTGCACTGCGCTTTTGACCGTGCTTTATTGCCAGAATTACTTGGGAGGGGATATGAAAAAAGCAATTGTGGCTGCTTTGGCGGCTTTGACGATGGCGCTTCCTAACAACGCTTATGCACATAGCGGCGGCACGGACAGCAATGGGTGCCACACCAATCACAAGAACGGTGAGTATCATTGTCACTGACCAAAAGCCGGCCCTGGTGCGCGGCGATCATCTCAGACCGCTTAGGATGATCTTCGCAATGCTTGGGGTGGCTTTTACGGGCATCACTGTCGCAGCATGCGGGCAAGATAGTGCCATTGCCGATTGCACTCAGCGAGGGATCAGTTACTTCAAGGAAATTGAATCTTGGCCGAACCTGAGCGATGGCCGGGATGCTGCCACATTGGCTGCTGAGCGGTGCCAATGGACGCTGACAGCTTTTCTATAAGCTCGATGTGAGTGCTTTTCCTCCAGGAACCTTGAATCTAGTTGTTTCAAACCGCATTCAGGGGGAGTCCTTAAAACATAAACCAGCGTTTATGTTTGACGAGGCTCCATGAAATATGTCGGCTACTACAGGGTTTCCACCAAGAAGCAGTCTCGGTCAGGGCTCGGTCTAGACGCTCAGCAGCAGATGGTCCGGCAATTTGCGGAGGCGAATGGGTTGCTGGTCGCAGAGTTCGTTGAGGTGGAATCGGGTCGGAACGATCAGAGATTTGAACTGGCAAAAGCGATGAACGCCGCGAAAAAGGCTGGAGCATCGCTGTTGATCGCCCGCCTCGATCGCTTCTCACGTCGTGTCAGCTTCATCGCGTCGATGATGGACAAGGGCGTTCAGCTACTTGTCGCCGAAATGCCTCATGCAACCGACTTTCAGTTGCATATTTTTGCTGCTTTGGCACAGGAAGAGCGACGGCTGATATCCGAGCGAACCAAGGCTGCTTTGGCGCAGGCCAAACGGAGAGGAACTGTGCTTGGAAAGAATGGGAGCGCGCTGGCGGCAGCCAACAAAGCGAGAGCGGTGGACTTTGCGAACCAAGTTCGCCATATGCTGCCCAACACTTGGCAATTGATGTCTTATTCAGGCTTGGCGAAGCACCTGAACGAGGCGGGTCTCGTCACCATCAATGGCAATCGCTTTTACGCCCAGACCGCCAAGAACCTCGCTGGCGTGCTCTTCAGCAATCCGATCTGAATGCTTTGAACCTCCCTCCGAAGGCAGAGGTCACAGGTTCGAATCCTGTCGGACGCGCCAATAAAATCAACAGCTTGACCATTTCTTGGACAGCTTGGATGGGCTTCCCCACACAGCCGTCCCACACAATGGCACCTTTTCATCGAGATCACACGATGGGGAAGATTTGCAGAGCTTTGTCAAATAATGTCGTCATCATCGTCAGGTAAAGCCCAAGCCGCTTCGGCGGGTTCGGCCGCCTCGATAGTCGCTCTCCTAGGTCTCTTGCCTAGAGCCGGCGTAGCCGCAATTTTTGCGGGAGCCGCCAGCGGCATTGGAGGCGTGCGGACCCCATCTGTGTGCTCGTGCAAATGTGCATGAACCGCTTGTCCCAGCGGATCTAGAATAATGTCTATTCCCTCGCGGCGGGCCATTTTGGCGGCTGGGACGAAATCACTGTCGCCGACGACAAGGACGATCTGGTCGACTAGTCCCTTATACGCGAGTGCCGCAACATCTAGGCCGAGCCTCATGTCGACGCCCTTCTGAATGGTATCTAGCTCGAAATCCTCGTCGCCCAGTTCCGTATTTTCGTCCTTTAAGACGGCCGCCAAAGTAGACGCCTTAAGGCGCCATGACGAAGTATCGAGAAGGTGGCCAAGTCTTAACGCAACCTTCCGTTTTTTCCGTAATTCGTCATGGAGCGCATTTCGGAAAACGGCCTGCTCACTTTTGGCGAAATCTATAGCTTTCTTGGTAACGGGATAATGCATCTTCTTGGAAAATGGCGGGCAGTCGTAGTAAAATATCCTATATAATTCGAAGCTTTCAAAAATATGCCGGCCGGTCTCGTCGCGGCCAGTTTTTTGATGACGATGCCGTATAGCGTGAGCATGAATGAGGCGTGCAACCACCTTTGGATTGGTATGATCAATCCCCGGAAATTGATGCTTGAGGCGTCTTAAAAAGAAGCCGCCATCGACAAGCACAGCCAACCGGTTTCGGTTCATTCTAGGGCTCTTATGCGAAGCCCCTGGGCTCGGCTTCCCATCTATGATCAGCTTTCGCTGAGGGGGAAGCGTACTGCCAGGGGCGTTTCAGCGGTAGAGCTACCGCACCCGTTTAAAATCGTCAAGAGATGGAATTGTTCCCGCGCGTCAGCGCTAAACGGAACAGGTAGATGGTAAAGAAAGCCCCTCTTTTCAAGTGGATTCAACATAAAGTCTCGCAAGCGACGCCGTTGCCATCGCGGTCCAGCTTGACACCCCATGGACAGTTGCTGAGATACCATTGGGCCTCGTCGCACGAGCTGATTTGCGAGCATTTGCGCCGCGGTTGGCAGGAATAGCTTTGCGCTACCTGTTCACTGCTGATGATGCCTAGGGCTTGGCTCACCGCCGGCCGGGCATTGTCTCCACGCCCAGCGCGCCAATCCCAAGGAGCTTGGAACTTTCCGACCCACAGCCCGACTTTCGTCGCCTCTGCCTTCGCCTGCTGCTCGGCATACGCACCATGGCTGAATTTTGGCCAGTCGAGCGCATGGCCGTGTTCGACCATCCAGGCGGCCGCACTGGCGCCGTCTGCGCGCCGACAGTCGCCCACGAAGCGGTTGTGGCGGTCCCACGCGACAAAGGTGCATGTAACCGGCCTCGAGGCGGCCAAGAACCCGTCGAGCGCTGCCGCGGCCTTCGCGCCGCACCGGTAGCGAACGCCCTTGGCGTCGTCACATTGCTGGGCTGCCTCGGGGGCGTCGATGCCGTTGAAGCGGATGCGCTGCCCGTGGACCTCAATCGTGTCGCCATCGATAACCGAAGTGACGCCGGTGATCGCCTCCGGCCTCGGCGCGATCCAGTCAGACACGTGAAGGTCAGGGGTGTTTTCGCTGCGCTGTAGGATGAACTGCGTGGCATAGGCGGCCATCGTCGCCAGCGTCACGAAGACCAAGCGCTTGGGAACGCCCGCCAGAAAGCGCGCACGTGCCCGCTGCGCACCACGCTGCTTGCGCCATTGGTCTGAACGATTGTCGTACCGGGGCTTGTCCAACTATTTTACTCGCAGCCTACGCCGTCGTGATCACCGTCAAGCCGGTTTGTGTCAGCGCCAGTGATTTGCACAGGACCGGCTACAACTGGATTGTTTCCTTCGCCGCCTGCGCAATCCAAGTCGGCGCCGCCGGCCGACGCCACGCGCCGATACGCATTGAAGGCGGCCACCGCGCGGGCGCCGTCGCCATCAATGTGGGTGTTGTTGCTGTTTGGGTTGGAGGATCGACGGTCTGCAGAAGCACGTTGGTGTGGTTCGCATCGCCGGCCGCGAGCGTCACCCAATCATAGTTGTTCAAATAGTCGGCCGCGCAACCCGAAACTAGTATCGCCAACAAAGTAGAAAAACCCGAACGCCAATGCATGTAGGCATCCCCCGACACCAACCCGACCATGCACTGTTTATGCTTTGTTGTCGAATCCGCTGATTGGCGCGAGATTTCGCCCTAACATCAACTTCAATCTATGTCGATCCTCGGCTGGCGTAGCCTCCATCTTTCAACAGAAAGGCTGCCGCAGGAGCACAGGAACGGAACCTTTTTGCAGCATCGAAGTTTGGGAGGCGCTCGGTTTCCCTCACCGAGCAGAACACCGGACGGGCCCGTCGCTGCTTTCTCAGTGGCGGGCCCATATCCGTCCGCTGACTTAGGCCGACAAAGCCTGGTGCACCATGCCCTCGACTTCGATACGCAAGTTCGACTATGACCCGAACAATAGGGTTCTCTCAGTCTGGTTTGTAGCCAGCGGTAAGCACTATGAGTTCTTGGACGTACCGGTTGAGACATTTACCGCGTTCAAAGCCGCCTTTGCCAAGGGCCGCTATTTCAACGTTCACGTCCGCAATCGCTATCCATTCCGGCTCGTGACATAGAGCTCCAGTTCCAACGGCTCGTGTTTGGGCTGATCGTGCCAAGCCACCTGGCGGAAGTCACGCATGTCGAGTCGCTGGCCGCATACCGGGCAAATCATGAAATTCTCCTGCTCCTCGCCAGGCTCGCCGCCGTGCTGCTTGCCGGGGATTGGCGGGCCAAGGTCTGACAGCCTGGTCATCTACTGCCCAGCGCTTTTGCTTCTCGTTCCAGCGTCTCACGGTCGTTGCCGTGCTTTTCGATGAGTTCCCGCACTTCGGGGATCGTAAGCTGAAACTTGCTGGCGAAATAACCAACCTCATATTCTTCGTCGCCTGATACCCGGTCACGGTCGCGGAAATCACGCTTGCTCTTGTCGTCTCCCATTGGTGTTCCTCCTAGTGGTTGTTGATCCGCAACGCGCACCGGGCCGCATTGTTCATCCTTTCTGGAACTATTTTAGCTAAAGCTGATTGAATCGCGGGTGTGGGTCAGTTCATGCGTTTGAAGTTCATCAAGCCGATGGAGCCGGAGCTTGTCGACAACCCGCCAGAGGGTGACGACTGGATCCACGAAATAAAGTTCGACGGCTACCGCACGCAGCTCATCAAGGACGAAGACGGCATCCGCGTGCTGACCAGGCGAGGGTACGACTGGACTGCACGCTACCAGATCCTTGCCGACCAAGCTTCGGCGATCGAGGCTGACGACTTCATCATCGAAGGCGAGGCCATTGTGGTCGACGCGGCTGGACGTTCCGATTTTCATGCATTGCAGTCTGCTGTCAGCAGCAGCGAGCCATCGCAGGATTATTATCTCGTTGCGTTCGATCTACTGCACTTGAACGGCCACGACCTCCGCAACATGCCGCTCGAGGACCGTCGTGACATCCTGGAGGGAATGATTGAAGCCGGCAGCCGCATCCAATTCAGCGAGGCGATGCCCGGCACGGGTGACGCCGTTTACTACGTCGCGGACCAGGCTGGACAGGAAGGCATCGTCTCGAAGCGCCGGGACAGTCTCTATCGCAGCGGCCCGACGGTGAACTGGCGCAAGATCAAGTGCTACGATGAAAAGGAGATGGACATCATCGGCGTTCAGCGTGATCCGGGCCAGGCGGCAAGGGTTCTTNTGGCTGACAACGGCCGCTATCTCGGCACCGCCAACGTCAATTTCAAATTCGACAAACGCAAGCGCCTCTGGGACCGCGTGCAGGGAAAGGTCGGCGGCCCAACGCCGAGGGGCTTGAAGAAGGACAAGGCCGAATGGATCAAGCCGGGCCTGGTCGGCCGGGTCAAATTCCTGAAGGGCGAAGAGAAACTACGCCACGCGAAGCTGCTGGACTATCGTGAGGAATGACTAACGCTGGAGACGAGGGCTCCCCTGCGGAACAGAACCGTGTGCCTGGCGTTGTGCGGAACATCGGCACGTCTAGGAGAAACGGCATGGTGGCGCCACGCGCGGTCTGGAAGGGCTTTCTGAGGGTTGGTTCCGTGTCATGCGGGGTGAAGATAGTTGGTGCCACAAGCGAGGCATCCAAGATCCACTTCAAGATTTTGAACCGCAAAGACGGTTTACCCGTCAAGAGCGCTTATGTCGATGAAGAGACCGGCGATGTTGTCGAAGCCGAGGATCAGATTAAAGGCTACGAAGCGGACAAGGACGATTTCATCCACGTCGAGCCGGACGAGATCAAGAAACTGAAACTGACGTCGCAGCATACACTTGACGTTGATTCCTTCGTTCCGGTTGCCGAGATAGACACACGTTTTTTGGAGAAACCATACTACTTGATCCCGGCAGACGGTGCCTCCCTGGAGGCCTTTGCCGTCCTGCGCGATGCGATGGCGAAGAAGCGCGTCGCGGCACGCTCCTGCGTCGTACTCTATCAGCGCGGGCGCGAAGTGTTGATACAGCCGCTTGAAAAAGGGATGCTGCTGACCGAGTTGCGCACCCACAATGAGATGACGTCGGAAGACACCGTCTTCGACGATGTGAAAAGCCCGAAATACGATGCGGATTTGCTCGAAATCGCGGGGCTCCTTATCGACAAAAAGGTGACGAAGTTCGATCCTTCGAAATTCGAGGACACCTACGAGGATGCGTTGATTGCCATGATCGACGCCAAGCGCAAGGGCAAAAAGCCTCCGAAACCGGCGCCGAAACCCAAAGAGAACGTGGTCGACCTGGCCTCGGTTCTTCGAAAGAGCCTCGCCAACGAAGGCATCAACCAGGACCGGCCAAAGGCGAAGGGCCGCAAATCAGCATAGTTAGAGAGGATTGATAGGCCCGACCAAGGCGGGATGGTCATTGGGCTGCTTGTTGATTAGCGTCGAGTTGACGTCGCGACCGACGCGATTGAACTGCAGTTGACCGTCGATGTCGTGGCTGAGAATGTCTTTCAAGTCGTCCTTGGGTGTCGTCGGATCCAGCCACGCGTCGTAATAGCCTTGGTCGAGAATGATCGGCTGTCGATCGTGCAAGGTCTTCATCGGCTCGCCGGCCGGCTCGGTGATGATGGTGCAACTGGTGATGTCGAGGTTGGAGTTGTAGGCCCACAGGCCGGCAAACGAGAACGGCGCGTGTCCGGGCAGATAGATATGCCAAGGGTCCTTCTTGCCGTCGGCCGGCGAGATCGTCCATTCGTAGAAGCCATCCGCAGGGATCAGACAGCGCTTCGACTTGAATGCGTCACGGAATGCCGGGGCTGCATCGACGCCTTCAATCCTGGCGTTGAACATCGCCGCCTTGGGCATCTCTTTCGCCCAGAACGGCACGAGCCACCAGCGGCCTTCGCGGAGCTTGTGATTGCCGTCCTCGCCTGCGGTGACGAAGGGGACTTCCTCAGTCGGTGCGATGTTATAGCGAGGGGCGTCGTTGCGCCCGGTCTCAGCCGGCGCCGTTAGCCGATAGAGCCGATGGATTTCCGACCAGGTCAAGTATCTGGTGTAGCGGCCGCACATGCTTTGCCCCCTATTGCCTCAATGCGATGTGGGCAACTCGGTCGCAGCTTCAAGGGCGTCGATCGCATCATAGACGGCTTGGCGCTTGGGCTCGATCGGCTCGCCTGGACGAAATCCCGCAAGCTCCAGCCTGGTAAAGGCAACCGTCACCGCCGCAATTAGATCGCGCGGATTGTCCACATCGTCAGCCAACCTATCCGCCAGTATGCCGATTTGCGAATTCATGAATTCGCCGTTGCCGTCTTGCGCAGCAGTCAGAGCGCGGAGCATGGCCAAGGCCGTTGGCCGGTCGGCCAATTGTGTTGCAGGGTCCACCAATAATTGCAGATCGGCGTCAACCGGACGCTTTTCGGCGGGCCAGTCAGCGCAACATGCGTCTAAAGCTGCCCGCGACGCTTCCATCCAGGCGCTCGCTGCTTCGTCCTCTTCCTCTGTTGGCTCACCCTCGTCAGGGAAACTGGCATCGTCCCAACCTTCAAGCGCAAACATTCCATCTGCCGCCTCAGTAGCTGTGATGCCCACCCGGTCCAGCACCGCCTGCGCCGCAGCGATGCCGCGCGCAATCTCTTCGGGCGATGCGCCCGGAACTGTCAAAAGCAGGTCCATCTCTGCCTCCTGTGTCTATCCTGCCAACAGTGAACAAAATGAGAACGCCAGAGTCAAGAGCCGCTTGACTATCTAGGAATATGTTCCTCATTTATGGGAATGGCGCACGAACCGATCGACACGCTGGGCAAAGCGACCCGACACAATATGCTTGTGAAAGTGGAATGCAGCTGCGGCAATGTCCGCTACTGCCGGTCGGCCGACTTGATGATGGTCTATGGCGGTGGCGTCGATCCGATGTCGCTCAAGTTCGATTGCAGCCGCTGCAAGCCTCAGGTCAAGATCACGCTTTTGGAGGTGCACCCCGAACATTTACCCAAGCGCCTGATGATCCACAAACCAATGAAGATCGATGGCAAGATCACTTGGTACACCGAGCGCTTCAGAGGATGACCAAGACCCTCGCTGACACGTTGGCCGCCGGCGAAACCGTCTATGTAAATTGCGGGCATGCCATGTGCTGCAAGTCGACCAAGCTCGACATCCAGGCGCTGATCGATCGGCGCGGCCCGGATCAGGGTTCCATGCATTGGGATCTCGTCGGCCTATTCGGCTGCTCGGATTGTAAGGTTGCAGGCCGCGACCGTCGTCCGGTGTTCTTCACATGCATTCCTGACTACGAAGGCCAGCAGAGGGCGCGCAACCGCGACTGGAAGCCCCCATTCGATCGACGGTGAAGATGGCCGGCGCCAGGGTGGGAGCTGTTGGGCTGTGCAGCGCCGGCCTGCGCGCTCTGGACGGCCTGACTATTTGGCTTTTCGCTTAGCAGGAGCTTTCTTGGTCGGCACAGCCTTCCGGCCAAGCCCCATAGCTTTTGCCAGCACGGATCGCGCTGCCGCATAATTTGGTGCCACCATAGGGTAATCGCGCGCGAGACCCCACTTCTCACGGTACGCCTCGGGCGTGAGGTTGTAGTGAGTCATCAGATGCCGCTTCAACGATTTGAACTGCTTCCCGTCCTCGATGCAGACGATGTAATCGGGAAACACCGACTTCTTCGGATTAACCGCAGGCGTGAGAACCGGCTTTTCGGGCTCTACCGGTAGTCCGACCTTCGATAGAGACAGGTTCACGCTGTGGATCAGTTCCGGCAGTGACGCAGCCGGCACAGGATTATTGCTGACGTAGGCGGAAACGATGTCTGCGGTTAATTCGATCAGGTTGATGGTTTCGTCGGCCAAGGGCTTTCTCCTTTAAAGCATTTAGCCTTCCTAGCTTTTGGCGAAACGCTAATCAACGGAGAGGCTGGCCTACGAGATCATCTCGCACAAATCCATTCCAACATTCCGGCGCCTCGTCTTCCGACGAGTACGGATGGAACCCCCGCCAGTGTCGCGCCGATCTCGTCCACTGTAGCTTCGGAAATGTCGGCATTAGCTGGACCAGAACGCTCGGCCAAAATCCATCCTGTTGAGCCACATCTACAGAATGCCAGGAGCGTCGGGCGATCGCCATTCCAGCGATAGAAGTAACGCTGACCCGATTGGACCGATGCGAGAGCATATGCGAGTTCTTCTCCGCCCCTCAGGCAGTTGTCGAATTCGTTCCCTGCTTTTCGAAGCTGTTCTGCTGCGGTGATCGGAACGAGAGCACCAACCTGCTCAAACGGCGGGTGGGGGAACGGCATGAGACTGAATAGGTTTGCCAGAATTGCAGGCGGTTGGCGACCCTGAGCAATGGCTCGAACCAGGTGCTGATCATCGTGCATCCGTGCCAGCTGTGCGATCACCCACAGCAGCTCAACGAGCGCCGAGGCGGGCATCTTGCACTTCAGCAGCGCGCGGAAAACTCGTTTCGACACTGGCATCGTGGAGGCTGATGCCAGTGAGACAATGTCGTCGTCCCGAAATTCCGGCTTCTGATAGAGGTGATTTGCCAGCGGTCCGGCGGTCGCGAGCGCTTGATGGAGCGCCACATAAACGTCTTTCGGCCTCGCGTATGGTCCCAATTTGCCGAGTGCCGAGATCATGCCGGCAGGGCAGGAGCCGAATGCATTCGCGAGAATCTGTCGGGACTTGGCGAAGGTCAAAAGCCGGGACGTCTCGGCCACATCGCTGATGGCCGTGCCACGCATAGCAAGCCATGCATGCCAAGTGTGCCGGCGGCTATCTGAGGCGAGCAGATACTCGCAGATGCGATCGTTCTGCCAGATCGACTGAACCGGAGCGCTGTCTTGCCGTGCCAGCAACGCAATAATCGATCTCTCCGACCCAATACGGTTGAGCGACCGGCCGATTGGATTGTGATGCATGGCGGCTATCTCCTGATAGTCGCCTGTCAGCTCAAAACCTCCTAGAGACAACGGCTTAGGAAGGTTTGACCCGACCCATTGTGTCATCTTGTTACCCGCGTTACTGCGTAAATTGGGTCTTTATCGATGAGGTTCCGCAAAAAATGGCAATACACAGACGTCAGGCTCTATGGGTTGCGTCAAAGCAGCCATAAACGCACCGTGGCGTGTGATAATCCACGTCTGGCACAAATGCATCTCTCACTTCCGGCGGACAGACCCTATCATGCGTGCCATCTTGACTACAGAGAGCGACGATCAAGGAAATATCTGGATTGATCTGACCCCGCCGATCGAGGTGCGGACGGAGCAAACAGAGCCGCACAGAATTGCAATTAAGGCAAGAGCGCGAAACGCACAGGATGCTCCTGACCCTCCAATCTGGCTACGGATCACGCGAACTGAGGGTTACCGCCTGCTTGACAATCTTACCGCCGCCCTAGCGGACGGCGATAGGAACGGAGCCAAGACAATTATAAAGAAGTCGAAATTTGTCTCTCCCGTGAACGGTGGAGTCAATTCGGAAACCGGCGATATGATCTTGCTCCTCAGGGGAGCATCGGGCCTTGAACAGCAAATCGAGATTCCCTTCGATCAAAGTGGGCCGATGCTGGAGATTCTCGATCGCGCTGCCTCGGCGGCAGGCAAATGGCATGACGAAAGGTCGTCCGTAACCGCAGACGGTTTCCGAACCGTCGATATCCAGCCTCGGGAAGCGGAGTCTCTGTTGCTCGGCGAGGATCCGGCTTCGGGCAGGCCGGTTCTTGTTGCACGAATTGTTGGTGGCCATCAGTTCTCGTTCTTTCTAGATCAGCGGATAGTCGAGCAACTGCGGAATCGGCCGCGTAAAAAGGATGAACAGAACGCACACCCTACGCACCGTTGGACCACAGTTGCGGACGATATCGAGTGGTTTCAGAAGGAATGGTGCGTGCTCTATGAACCGCCTTCCGACGCCGACCTTCGGCGTGGAAGCGCGGCCTTGCGCCGACTTCTTGTTGACAACACACTCCAAGAGGCTTGGCGCCATTATGGCTTCTCTGACCAGCCGACCGTCACCGGTCCAGATCTCAAGGCTCTGTTGACTGAGCTCAAAAGGCCCATCCAGGATGTCGTGTCGCTGATTGCGGGCGGCGCAACCCTCAATGGGATTCAGCTTGCAATGATCGGTGCGGCCCAGGTCGCTAACGACAAAACGGGCGTTCCCGCTGACGCCGAGGAAGGCTTTGCGGTAGAGGTATTCAGCGTCTCACGCGATGCCCGGCACGGACCGGCGGATAGCAGCGCTCTTGTGGACCTTACGGAAAAGTCCTGGAGGCTCAATGCCTATCTTGACGCGCCGGGCGCAGTCAGGCGCGGGACGGCATTCAAGCGCCGAGACGTCATTAAGTTCTTTGCTAATTATGCCGGGGGCGTCCATCTGAAAGGGTCTAAGAAAACGGCTGGTAGGAAGGAGGAGGTCTACGAACACATTGCCGAACTCGAACAGAAAATTCAGGCGGATACGATGGACGGACTTTATTTCGAGTTGCTGTCTATCGGACAAGCGCTCGGAAAATCCGCCGACCTTCGGGCCCTCACAGCGAAAATCCGTTCGACTAATTAGCGCTAGGGACAGGTAACGATTTCGCTCCTGGAAAAATGAAAGCCTGGCTTGTTGGCGAGGATTCTCGCGCCGGTCTCGTGAGGCCCATCTGAGACCGCCGCACCTTATTGTCACGCTGCTGAGTGTGACATCAGCGCTTGCACCCGTTGCACAAAATACCTCGTTGTCGATAGGCGTCTACACGGGGATAGCGCCTTCCATCGGAAGCAAACTGATGGAGAACCGCAATGGATGCTCGCGTTATCAAGGCGCTGGCTTGCGAAAGCAGGCTGAAGATCCTGGATTTTCTTAACTGGCCGGAGCTGTATTTTGCTGATGTCCCCAACGCGCGACAGACCGGGCTGACGAACAAGCTGATCTGCGGCAGGCTTGGTATCACGCAAGAGTCTGTCAGCCTGCACATGCGTTGGCTTACTGAGGCCAGATTGGTCTCTGCAACGAAGGTTGGGACGCGAGTTTTCTACAAGCGGAACGAGGCAGGAATTGACGAAGCAATCAATTCGCTGTGCGAAATTCTACAAAAGCAACCCTGACGATGATGGCGGCCTAGCTATTCGTCCGTATCCAATTGCAGACACCAGATGAACTGTTTATGTCGCTTCTGTGCGATTTGTCCGATTAGGAGATAGAAAATTGGCCGCCGAAGAAACCAACAGCGCGATCATCGAACTAACGGCTGACATTGTGTCGGCATACGTGTCGAACAATCCGGTCCCAGTCGGCGAACTTCCTGGTATAATTGGACTGGTTCACCAGTCATTGGGTCTGCTGCAGTCCAGTTCCTCGCCTTTGCCGGCGTCTGAGCCGTTGACGCCGGCGGTACCCATCAAGAAATCCGTGACGCCGGACTTCATCATCTCGCTCGAAGACGGCAAGAAATTCAAGTCTTTGAAGCGCCATCTCGCTACGAGCCACGGAATGACCCCAGCCGAATATCGCGAAAAATGGGGTCTGTCAGCGGATTACCCGATGGTTGCTCCGAACTATGCGGCAACTCGATCGGCAATGGCGAAGAGCATTGGTTAGGGGCGGAAGCCAAAGGAACTATCAAAGGCACCCACTAGGAAGCCTATCAAGAAACAATCAGGCGTTCTAAGGGCGATAGCGGTAATCAACCGTTAGAGGGTTGCTTTCTCGGCTAGTTGTGCGCTCTCCGTCGGCATAGTATTGCCTTTGTGGGAGCGGGTCAGCTATATGGCGAAGAAAAATATCACAGACGAAGAGATAGCTCTGATACGAGCGATGCTCGATCGCAATATGAAGAACAAGGATATCCAGTTCTACTTCAACCGGCCTGATCGGTCGGTCAACAGCGGCCGTATCTCCGGCATTCGCGATCGCACCTATTCAAATTCGGCGTCCATTTCGCCAGCACCGGATAGTGCCCTTGATTCCTTTATCGCAGCTCATTCGCAATCTTCGAACAACAGTGACCTGGGTTCTTCTGGCCAGTTGTCGGAAGGGGACGACCCGCTTTCGCCTGTCCGAATTGCTAAGTGCTTTACAAAAGGGGCTAACGGGATTTGGCGTCTTTCGGTCGGTGAGACAGATCGTTTTGAGTGCAAGGCTAACTTTGGCTTCAAACACCAAGATAAGTGGCTGCGACCGATTGCGGCCTTGGCGAACAACTCTGGAGGGTATGTCTTTTTCGGCGTCCACGACAAAGACGAGGTAGGGCCAGCCGGCGAAGATCTAAGCTACGCCTTAGTTGGCATGACCGCCGATGATTTTGTGTCGGCCGATCCAGCAGATTTCGCAACTCGCATCAAGGCGATGTTTGACCCGACTCCGGGGTTTCAGGTCGGAACTGCAACCATCGATGGGAAAACGATTGGCGTCATTCACGTGCGTAGGCATGACAGCAGACCCGTAATCGCGACCAAGGCAGAGGGCACGATCAAGGAAGGGGATATCTTCTACCGCTATCCAGGCCAATCCTCCCGCATAAAATACAGTGATTTGCGCGCGATGCTCGATGTACGCGATGCGGAGGCACGCGCGCAGATACTTCCAATGGTCGAGCGGCTTCTTCGCCTCGGACCCATGAAAACGATGGTGGCCGACCTTGAAAATGGAACATTGGATGACGGCAACCGCACCATCCAGATCGATGCCGCACTCATAGACAAACTCACTTTTATAAAAGAGGGAGAATTCAGTGAGAAAGAGGGCGCACCAACGCTCCGTCTGGTTGGTGAAGTGCACAGCTTGGATAGCGAGACAAAGACCAAGGTCAAGCTCGGAATCCTTACCCGGGATGATATTCTCACCGCGTTCGTAGATCAGACCCAACCCGACAATCCGAAGGAGTACATAAGGTTCGCAGTGCAGGTTGGACAAGGCGAGCGCCTTCCGCTGCATTATTTCGCGAGGCAGGCGGCACTTTCCAAGGATGATCTAGTCGATTTCATCAACGCTACGACCGGGTCACCATCACGAAAAAAGAAATACATTGAATGGCTTGAGCCAAGTTCAGCTTTTCACGCGGCAGTCGGTAAGCCGAAAACGCTCTTGGGGCAGATACTCAAGGGAGACATCCCACAAGTGACCACACCCACGGAAGCTGCTCACGCTTCTCAGGCAATTGCCGCGATCCCTACTGGAGCGGCTTTCGACAAAGCGGCAATTTTCTCACTGCTTAAGAAGTGCTTCGAAACGGCAAAAGACACCCCTTCAATTAGTTTTGTAAGGCGCGGAACTTGTCGGCTCGACGAGTTGCTCTTTAGTGATGCAAAGCAAGGGCCAACGTGAGCGATCAGGCCAAATGCCAGGGTTTCATTGCTCTGGCATCGTAGGCTGGCCGTCCTCATCGAACACCTGGACGATCTCATCCTGGCCGTTTTCCGTTGTGATTTGGCGGCCATCGACGCAGCGGTGCTTAAAATTCTTCATCTTGGTTGAATCGAAATAGACAGCCTCATCGCGATCGAATGTGATGAACCAGCCGGAGCGTTTGCCTGCATAGGCACCGATCGATCGCACCAGGTTCGAAACGCATGCCCCCGTACCAATCGAATATCCACGTTGGATCGCGACCTCAGCTTTTCGATTGTATTTTTCGAGGGGAATACGGATTCCATCGTCCGCATGCAAAGCCGAGGGTGCTGCGATCGAGACGGCTAGCATTAGCGCAAATTTGCTTGCGATGGACGGACGGGGCATGGGGCGAAGAGTCATCAATAATAGTACCGCTTGTTCCGGAACAGATACATCAGGATGTACCCTGGCAGCCAAAGGCCACTGGTAATGATCGACAGCAGGATATGAAACCAGTGAGGGAAGCGTCTCAGCATCCCGCCAGCTGACGCAGCCGCGGCTGCCGCTCCTCCGCCGGCATTCATGAACACCTGAGGAGCATGCTTCTGGCTCTTTAGGAACTCGATCTCACGCATCTGCGGATCGAGGATTTCGCCGCAGTGTTTGCATTTCTTGGATTTGGGATTGATCGGCTCCGAGCAATACGGGCAGTCGATCGTGCTTACTGGAGCTGCTGCTTCTTCCATTTGACCCCTCGCTGGTCGCCGTGAGAAGGCGCCCGACCCATCTATTCAGAGGATATTTCCGACGTTTATGGTATATTTGTATATTTTTCAACGATAAAAACATATGACCAGATATGTTCTGATGCGTTTTCTTATCTCATCAGATGGGGATGACACCGCGTGAGCAGTCACAGATCGCCGCTGAACTTTTCAAGGATCGGTTGAAAGCCGCTCGAAAGCAGGCTGGTCTCACACAGGACGATCTTGTTGCCAAAGCCGACATCTCGACCGTGACGCTGAGCAAGTTGGAAACAGGCGTGAACAAGCCGGCCTTTGAGATTTTCGTCTCTTTGGCGTATGCCCTGAACGTATCGCCCAATTTTCTGGTGGGTTGGGACCATGAAGGCGGCGCTGAGACGGATGCGGCACGTAGAGAACTCTTAAGTCGGCTTCATGTTCTCATCGAGAGGTTGTCCGACGACTGGCTTGAGCAGTTGCTTTCGCTATCGGAGACCGCCCTTAAGGTCGAATAGGATGATCTATCCCGCGACTGACGCGGGATAGATCATGGTTTTTGCACGAAAAGATCAGCGACCCTTCTTGAACCGAGCCCTAACCTGCTCGGACACCGTCGCCAACTGAGCATCAAATGTGCCATCGACGGCTGCTGCCCGGGCTTTCTGAAGTGCATCGACCACGCCCGTCATGTCACTGCATGCTATCGCATGCTTGCCTTTGGCAAGCTCCATGGGGATCTTGCCGTACTTGATTGCCAGAGTCGGCTTGCCGTCCATGTCGATCGTCCACCAGCGGCCACGGAACTTCCGACCCTGGTTTTCCGGTTCTGCCATATAAAGCTGATGGTCGATCTGCATGACCAGCCTTTGCCGACGCTTGGATGCAGGGTCCGATGCATCCTGCTTCGGGGTGGCGACCAGTTTCAATCCTTCGAATGCCATTGTGATCTCCTTCCTTGTTGATCGACAACGGCATCCCGTCGAACGACGGAGAAGGTCAACGGTCCCGGGCCCAGAGCTTCGTTCCGTCGAATTCGGTCTACAACACAATGCAAGAAAAAGAGAATGTAAAAGGAGGATAAGTGGGCATAATTTATGTGTGTTGTATATAAATTCCGGAGTTATCCGGTACGGTTGAAACAGATAAATTATGCCCACTTATCCTCCTTTTACCGAATCCATAACAATTGTACCATTTCTACAATATCTCACATGATTTATTGGAGTGCCCGTCGACTATCCGCGATTCCATTCATTTTAGCGAACGAATCTGGATCAATCTTGTAAAGGTAGGTTTTTTCGCCGTCGGCAGATATTGTCCTGGATTTGTAGGTAGACAACCCCACCATCTTTAGGATCGACTTGAGCTGACTCATCGGTTTTTCCTCCAAATCGGCACGGACCGGCTTGTCAAACTGCGTCTCGAACGCCTGAGCGTGCTTTTGCATATACGCCACGAAATCCGTGAGCTGGTAGCTCCCGCATTCGACATCGAGATGAAATCCGCCAACGGAATAGAACGGGGTCTCTGCCAAGATGCCCAGAGCCATCATCTCCTTTTGAGTGTGGTTCGGCAAAAGCACAGCAGTCCGGTTGTCTCCCGACAACCACTCAGTCGCCACCATCAGCCTGATCTCAAGAAGCTTCTTGTCGATCAGTTGCTCGAACAGCCGAACGCGTTTTCTCATCTTGCCATTGTCGTCCAGCTTGATCAGCTCGTCGGTCAACTCCTGTCGATAAAAGCGCTCGATGATTGAGCGAGAGTACGAAGCGCGCATAGCATCATCGACGGGATCGTCGTCCTTTATCGCTGCCTTGACTTGGTCGAATTCGTCCTCGGCCAGCGACCTAGCTTCTAGAAGTCTTCGAACAGCTTGCTCCTTGTACAGCTCGCTACCGGCCACCCAAGCCAAACTACCTTCCTCGTAAAGAGCGTCATTCCTCTCGACGTTCACAACATCCCAGCCCTGGCTTTGCACATATTTTACGAAGTGATTTCTCAGGTCATTTTTTGATGCGCGTTCAACCGACAGAACCGACGCTGCTATCCGCAGCAGCGGGTCATTGTCTCGGTGATCCTGGTACTCAACTCTGCCTTGGGAGTTGTAGCCTTTGATCAGATGCCCCATCATTTCGAATGACAATGCATCGGCGGTCACCGTGTCGAGGTCGGTTTCGAACGAAAATTTTGCCGGGCTGACAAAAACGCGCACCGCCTTGGGCGATCGGACGCGCGCCAACTGTTGATCGCAGTCGAAATGGGTAAGAACCAGCGGATCGAACATGCCAAAGACAATGTCGAAACGGTCGCTTTCGTCTTCGAACGAGAAATCTACACCCGTACCCAGTGAAGGTGATGCGAGAACGATCTGATATTTTGTTGATTCCAACTTAGGGTCGGCTACGAACGATTGGATTCGATCATCCGCCTTTTGAACCGATGTCGAGGTCACCGTGACCAGCCTTATCTCAGGATACTTTTCGAGAATTGATTTCTCCAGCTTTTCGACAAACCCTTTGTTGTTGGCCGTGACGAAGCACCTTTTTCCCGCAGCGATAGCTTGATGAATCTCACCAACAAGCTGTGTCTTCGTCGGCACCATATGGATGGTCCCGCGCTCCTTTCGAAACGTGTTTATGATGAGGTGGTTCTCCCCCACCTGATCGGGTTTCTTGCGCCATTCGCAAATCCGCCGAAACGTGTTCCACGACAGATCAGCATCCAATGCGACAACCCTCTTGGCGTCAGATACCAGGTGCATCAGTCTGCGAAGGACTGGTAGACGCTTCTCCTTCATCGTCGATGAGAGGAAATGGGCAAGCACCTGCTCCGACTCATCGATTAAGATGTAGTCATACGGCTTGTTGGTTTTGATCTTCATCAGGCTATCGAGACAGATCCCATATCGGTCCTGCCTGCCACCAGGTTGCTCGTCCTCGTCGTCCAGGTAGCAATTAAGGCCGAGCCATGTGCACATTGACCTAATTAGCGTGCGCCGATGGCCAATCAGCAAAAATCGTCCCTGCTCTTCCTGCACCAGGTTTGCCAGCATGTGGGTCTTCCCGCTGCCTTTCGGGCTGCGGACGAACGTCGCTCCCGCCAGAAATGGTACTGATTCTAGGCGTTCCCTTTCGATGAAAGTGATGGCGGCTGCCGAGAGACACTCCGCAGCATCCTGAGACGGGAAGAAGTGGTCGATATCCGCTGGGGGTATCTTAATTTGGTTGGTAGCGTTGGCAGCCTTTTCGAAGCTATAAAAATCGTATTGGTCGTTGTATCCGGTCGACCAGAAGCTCTGGACACACGCCGAGCATCGAATTCCCTTTTGCCCTTGCTGGTTTTGAATGACGAAGGCACTTGGGTGCCTATCCTTGTGGAATGGGCAAAAAAGCGCTTCTGAACGCTTAAAATCGTCCAAAACGCCGGAAATTCCCTTGGAATTCATAATGATTTGATTGTTGAAAATGGCAAGCTTGGATCTTGTTGACGCAAGCCTGTCGAATTCATTGTCGGATTGACCTGCTCCCGTGCCCTGCGCGATCAGGTCGTCCAACACCGCCGCTGGAATGCCCCTGTCGAAATAGAGGAGCTCGGCTTTCCTGTTTCCGAAAAAAATCCGGGCTGGGTCCGATGCAGAACCATCGCTTGAGAATTTCAGGATCAACGACCGCGTTGCTGCGCGCATTTCCTTGGCGTCTTCGATTGTCCGTTCCAGCGCAAAGCCGATTCTGAAACGGTGATTGGCTTCTGTATGGCTGGCAGTCGTGTAGATAAACGTGGCATAGGCGGCGAAGAACGGGTCTTCCACCGCTTCATCGAGGGTCATCCCGTCATCTATATCGATGGACAAGATATCTGACGCTTTGAAGTTGCTTGTTGACCGTGGGCCTCTCAGTTCAGCGCAGTAGGCATATCCGCACAGGATATTCCCAAGTAGTGCCTTTACGTCGAGCTGCAGTGGCTCAAATCCGTTCGTGAATGCACCGTCGTCGTTCAGAGAATTTTTGTCGATCAACCGACGGTTGATCGACAAGCGAAGCCTCCGTGTCAGCCAGCTCACGCCGGCAGGCGGGATCGATATTGCGAGTGGATTATCCGGACCGACTGCTTGATCCTGAGCAGTGGCTTCTTCGTAAATTTCCATGTCTGGTCCCCCTGAATTCGATCAAAAACACATGCCGAAGGCCTCGCCCGGAGGGCGAGGCTCGGTCACATTCGATTTGGGGGTTAAGCTGCTTTCAAATCCTCGGCCGGCGTGCGGTCGTCGTTTGCCTGGCGCTTTTCGTCCAACCAGTCGGCATAAGTTTCGCCTGGAGGGCCGCAATAGTCGGACATTTCCGGAAAGCCATCGGGAATATCTGGTGTCCCGTGGCTTGTCTCCTCTTTCGCGTTGGAAAGCTTTGTTTTGTGGAGGGTCTTGATTTCTATGTCCCCCTCGGATGCGTGGCGTATGGAGTCGCCGAGTTCGTTCCCCAACGCGAGTAGCGTCCCTTCTGCCCGATGGACCTGCCGAAACAACGTTTTGGCGTGCGCGAAGTCGATCACAAAACCATGGTAGGGATAGTCCTGAGCCAAACTGACTACGGCATCTTCGCCTGCATTGCCCGATATCGACGCGAGCTGATTTCCATATTTAATCCCCTGTTCCAGGCCACGCTTCTCGCGACCGAGCACAGCTGGATCTATCTTGGCAACCAACGGTGACATGATCTTGGTAGCCATTGCTCCGCATATATCCGCTGCGAGCTTGAAGCTGATACTGCCCTGACTAAGCGTGGCTAGATTGACGACAGAGTCGTTGAAGAAGCTGAACGAAGTTTCCATGATGGCTTCGAGAGAGGCTCGCGTGGACAAGCTCGAATCCAATACTCCGAGTTCATCCCGCTGTAGGCCCTGAGCGTCTATCGGTCCAAGTTCCGCAAACGGAGACATCCACAACCGGTTCGCCCCAAGTGCCAGGAGTGTCCCGGCACTTTTGCAGTGCGCAGGAACAAAGATATCGAAACTGTCGTAAAAGGTTTGGAAGAGCCTGGCTATTTTGAAGGCTGCGGAGCCAGAGCCGCCGGTGGTGATCAGAATTAGAATGGCTTTTTCTGATCTTCGGGCGAGCAGCACTTCGTTGCGAAGCGCTTCGGACCCTTTTTCGTCTATACGCCCAGCGTACACATATATGTCGCTGGAGTGTTCCTTTGCGGCCCTGAGGCCGAGTTTAGCGAGCTGTGATTTTGCCTGTATCGTTCCTGCCATGCGCAAATGGACCCTCCGTTGGACGCCGGCAGAGGTTTCTCCGTCGGCGTTGCGGCTAGATGGGTGCGACAAAATGCCGGCGCAAGTACCCCTTGAAAATAAATCGATCGAATTTGGCGGGTGCTCCTGGATGGTCAGTCGTTGCCTTCAACCGAATTGGGCGCGATCGCCGCTAGGCTCACGGTAGTGACGTAGGTCAGATGCTCTCCCTCGACTTTGGATTGCTTCCAAGCTCGCCCCATTAAAGCAAGGGATCAAACACCTAGGTACGACGCGATGATCATTGGACCATCACTGTCTCGACAGTCGCCATTTGGGTTGGCAAGCGCTGCCAAAGCCTGCTTAGGTCTTTGTTCGACAGTGGTCGTGGTGTTTGTCGAATTTAGGTGTGGCACCTCCTTTTTCCACAAGCCCTTTCCCGTCAAGTGCTTGTGAAACAGCCGATCAAGCGTCTGTTCAGGCGTGTCATTGTTTTTTCGCTCAATGGGACCGTGTCCATGTCCGGGTTCTCCTTGTCCTCGTAAACACCACTTCAACGGAAAACCGGTTTCCATGCCTTGGCATTCCACGCCAGGTTTGCGGGGCTACTTTCGTAACAGCGACGTTGAGCGCTCACAATTGGCTGGATGCAGCGGATGATCCAATGGCTGAATCACTCGATTCCCGGTACGCTAGTCGGCATGGAATCAGCCTTCGATCACACCAAGTATTCGTCGATCATCTTCATCGACAGCATGGTTGCCCTCGAAGGCAAGCCACTGGAAACGATGCCATGGCACGAACTCGACTCGACAGGCCCCGTTCTCGTGTTGGTCGTCCCACAGGTAAATTCCGAGATCGACAAGCGGAAACGGGACGGCCGGCTTGGTAAGCGAGCCAGGTCATTTAACCGTCTAATCTCCCCCGCCGCTGAGACTGGATTTCCCCACCGGATAGCCAATGGCCCTCCGGCGGTCGATATAGCGGTTGCCCGACACACCCGATTAGATTGGGATCAGCATGATGACCTTGATCGCGACGAGGGTGACGATCGTGTCGTGGTCCAAATCCTCCATGCCCGAGATGTGCCCGAAGAACGTAAGCTACTGCTGACGAATGATACAAATCCAATCGCGATTGGATCACGTCATGGGCTGAAGTCTTGGCGAATGCCTGATCATTGGTTGTTAGATCCAGAGCCGAGCCCGAGCGATAAAGAGGTCGTCCGGTTGAAAGCCCGTGTGCGCGAACTGGAAGAAGCGCAACCTTCGATGGAGGTTTCTCTGCAATTTGGGTTGGCCCAGCCTCAAACGGTCTTTCGCATCGAACCAATGTCTGACGATGCCAAAGGTGCCATGGCATCGCGTGTCATCCGAGAGAATCCCAGCCAGGAGGACGATTCTCCATTCAACTTCCGCCGCGACTTCAGCTATGATGATCGTTATCGGGATTATCGGACTAAGGTCGTTCCAGCATACACTGCCTCAGTCCATCGGTTCCTTGAGGTCCACTACGCTCAAGTTCCCTTTACCTTTTGCCTCAAGAACATCGGTAATTTGCAGGCTGAAAGCCTAGTACTCAGAATGGTAGGCAGGGGTGGCTCCCTTCACGATCGCTTCACCTGCTATCCGATATTCGGCCCGCCTGCGCCTAAGCCAAGAACTTTCCTCGATGGCATCCGATTCGATCCAAATTCCATTCGGCCGTCGAACGTCGGCAGGCATGAGATGCAGTTTGCTGTCGGTCCCAACCGCAGCCCGGTAATCGAGATCCATTGCGCCGATTTTAGACATGGTCGCAGCTGGAAATTCGAGGGGATTGCGACGATCGATCCCCACCATGATGGCCCGTTCGTTGTCGATGTCGAGGTGACTGCATCGAATATGCGCGGAATTCAGACCAAGGCGTTCGATTTTGCCTTCACGGCGGAGGTCGTCAAGATCGGTGATCTCGTTGACCTGCTAAAGCCAGGATACAAGATTCCCATTCCGATGATGGAACGCTTGACGGCCGAAATCACAGCTAAGAACTGGGATTGGATCGAAGTCGTCGGTGTTGACGGCTTTGAGGAGCAGCCCGACGACGATGATGAAGATGGCGAGATGAGGATTGAAAACTGAACCGGCTCAGGCGGATTATACGTGGAGAATTAAGAAACGACGACCAAGACACACACGCCGGGTTTACGGGCGACCTCTTGGATTCCAGAAATCGTGGCAGGGTGACAGCAGCGCCATTGAAAATTTCGGTGCTGCGCCCACACCCATCATTTTGTGGATAGTCAGTTCAGAAACATCCAGGCACCCTGCCTAAACCCTATCTCAATTAAGCGATTTCTCGACCTGAATCGGCAGCACCCTGAAATCGTCAGCGACTTTTAGCTCGTGATTGTTGTGCACCATGAATTTTGCCATGTACGACGATGCACGACTCTCACCCGTCGAATTTCGATGGTCATGATCCAGCTGCTGGATATCCAGCTCTCGAATCGAGAACCGTTCTTTGATGGATAGCAGCCGCTCTTTGTCGGCTAATAACTTTTGAAATCCATCTCTAGTTTGATCGGTGAAAATCCAAATTGAATGGATGTGAGGGTTCTCTAGTTCGCCCATCGATCTCCAGTATCTCGATCCATTCGTGTCCAGACAACCGATAGCCAGCGGTTTCAGGTCGTGGAACGACGGTCGATGGTAGTTCCTTCCAATCAGGTTGCGGCAGATCAAGTTGTACAGGTCGGTGAACGTATCCATCTCACTTTTGGTAGGTGGCCCGTCGATCAGGTCGGAACCTTCTTGCCGCTGTTTGCGACTGGCGTGATTGAATGAGATCGTGATGAAAAACCCGTTCCGTCGTTTGTAAAATGAGGTGGGTTCGAATCTACCTTTGTGAGCTTCGACGAACTGCTCGATCCTGTCATCGAACCAGGATGCATATTGAGATGATATGTGGTGAGCAGGGGTGTGTGAGTGGCTTTGGAGCATGTGAGGTGGGCTTCTGTCATAGGGATATAAACCCATCAAATTGACGGTTGAAATTGCGCTTGGGTGTTCGAAGTCGTGCGAGGATAGCCGTCGGCACGGTTCGAAAACGGATTTGGAACGGCAGAAAAAGGGGATGATCTGAAGGATAATTTGGTTCTGAGGGAATAATGGTTCTACGGACTGCATCTATTTAGGCGGATCGCACTCGGATCTCACGGAGAAAAAACGTCACCGCACGTTGCTTTTTCAAATGGCGACGGCCGGCGAAAAGCTTGATGCTGGTCCTGACTGCTCTCGCGGTGGCGACAAGGTTGCCGTCGGCGGTCTGCCGCGTCCCCGCAACAGCCATTTTGTCGTTGAATTGCATGATTTTAGGTCCCAAGCGTTCTGGGTTGCTGGTTAATCTGACCAGCCCCACACAGGAGTCAGCGCAAGAACAACCCGAAGGAAACACACTCATGGCCAATGACTTTGCCGGATTGACCGATCAACAACTGCTGGAAGCCCGCCGGTCTTACCAAGAGTTGCTGAAGCGCGCCCGCCAGGCTATAGACAATTTCGATCAGGCGCCGCTCCCCACTAACCAGCTTGCTAGAGACAAACTTCTAGAGAGTCACAATAAGCTATGGGAGGCGACAGAGGCAGCTCTCACTGAACTCGATGAATTGGCGCGATTGCGGGTCAGTGACGTTTAGGCGTCAGTCCGCCTTCCCTTCGTCGAATACTACCGGCCCAGCACGATCTTGCCGCAAGCAGCGGCAATCGAACTTTGGGATCATAAATGCCGCGTTGCACAATTCAGATTGCGAATGTAATGCCTTAAGCCGGTGAGGCAGGGGCATTTGCATTATGAAACTGGCCATAAAACTCGCGGTAAGCGCGATTGTGATGATATCCGCCGCCACGATGGCAAATGCGCTCCAGCTAAGCGATTACTTGAGAAACAAAAACACCCAGTCTGATATGATCCAAGCACTGCTCATGACCATGGGGCAAAGCTACAACTACGCCAACGGAGTCCTGAAGCACGAGAACCAGGCACTTTTGTTTTGTGCCCCGGGTACCCTCCGAATTGCCTCCGAGCAGTACCAGATTATCCTTGAAGACTATTTGAGAAGATTCCCGCAACAGGACGACATTGCCGTCGAAGGTGTGCTGCTTTTTGCCCTCGTAGATGCCTTTCCGTGCAAGTAAACTTCTATCGCCAAAACTGACTGCTTGATCGACGAAAGCAGATGCTGCCGCGATGCCATCGTCGGCTTCTGATCGGCGAGCGTGACGAACTTTTCGATCGCGGCATCGTGCGAACCGCCACACCGTACTTCGAATAGCCTGTCAGCTTGGTAATTGTAGTTTGACAGCAGCGTGCCAGACCTGTTGGCAGAATTGGACCCTTGACTAGCGCTTGGATGCTAGAGCGATTGCTATTTTGAGAGAATCGTAGGATTCCCAAAGCCGGATGTTTGTGATTCAAGATGCTGGCTGGATTGGAGGCCAGC
>NZ_AYWX01000028.1 GCF_000502875.1 Mesorhizobium sp. L2C084A000
GCTACAGCGCTATCGAGAGCGCGCTCGCGAGCGGCTTCGCTACCGCCGAGCTACACCACCTGTGGGGACGCGACGGACAGAGGAGTTCAATACGCTTGCACCAGCTATTCTGATCTCCTCCATGGGCATGGGATCCAGCCGAGCATGAGCCGGGTGGGGAACCCTTATGATAACGAACGCGCGGAAGCCTTCATGATAACCTTGAAGCAGGAAGAAGTCGCAGGATTGGCCTATCGCGATGCACCAGATGCGCGGCGACGTATCGCGAGCTTCATTGAAGATGTCTGCAATCGGCAACGGCTGCATTCAGCACTCGACTATCTCACCCCGGAAGAATACGAAAAGACCTTATCGACACCATCGGACAATGCCGCATTTGAACTCACGAGCATGAAATTGTCTCGCAATTTCTCTGTCTCACAATAGGGGTGCACTCCAATGCTGTCCGGCAATTAACGGAACCCTTGTCCGGCTTTTGCGATCCGCAGCTGGTGCCGTGGCTTAGTCGTTTCGATTGAGATAGGTATCAAGCTTCTTCGCCAGGACGCTCACATGCGGCGGAGCGACCATCGTATAGTGGTCACCGGGAACCTCGTGAATTTCCAGATGGCCTCGCGCGAATTGCTTCCAGCCAAGATCACCATCAGGTTGATTGGTCGATATGCGCAGTCCCTTCTTGGCCACAAAAAGAACGGACCTGCTGTCGTTGCGCCGAGGAACATAGTCACGCAGCGCAATTCTATTTGCCTCGGCAACCATCAGAAGATGATCGAGTTGCGTTTCGCTCATATCTGGGACATCGCCTGCTTGCCTTCCGAAATCGAGCAAGGCACTGACCTGACGCTCCCGTTTGGTGGGTTTCAGCTTTCGCCAATGTTTCTTCAGCGCAGGAAAAAGAAGGCTCAATGTGACCGCTTGCTGGCTCAGCCACTCCGGAATGGGGCTATTGCCAAGCAGGCCGTGATACCGGTCGCTTGTGTGATCTTCCTGCTTGTGAAGCGCTTTCGCATCGAGCAGACCAAGTATTGTTACCTCGTCACCGGTATCGCGCAATTGGCAGGCCATTTCCCAAGCAATGCTGCCGCCCATGGACAAGCCGACGATTTGATAAGGGCCGTGTGGTTGTACGCTTTTGATGGCCTCAATATATTCTCGCGCCATCACCGGAATGCTCAGGTGAGGTCTTGCCTCGCCGTTCAGACCGCGTGCCTGCAGGCCGAAGAGCGGCTGCTCCGGGCCTAGCGCCCTAGCAAGAGGCATATAAATGAACACTTGTCCGCCAATAGGGTGGGGGCAAAACAGAGGCGCGCGAGAACCTCCGGTCTGAATCGGTACTAATGCACTCCGACGCGCGCTTCCAAGGGTATTCGACAGGGCTATCGCGAGCCCTCCTGGTGTCTGATGTTCCAACAGCAGAGAGACAGCCAATCGCTCTCCCGTGAGGAGCTCGAGACGGTTGATGACGCTTAAGGCGCTCAATGAATCGCCACCAAGATCAAAGAAGCTGTCTGTCAGGGCAACGTCATCCAAGCCCAATATGTCCCGATAAGCCGCCGCAATTTGGCTGTCCAAAGCTGCGTCACCAGACATCTCTGCCACGATCAGACCGCGCGCTTCTTCGTTCCCGGCCGGGCTATCGACGGACATCACCGGAGTATTAGGTTGATTCAAATCCGCGTTTTGTCTGCGCTCATTGCTGGCGACCGCGTCAAACCAGTAACGCTTGCGATCAAAAGGATAGGGAGGGAGGGGCGTACGCTGCGGGGGTGGATGGCCGTGCAAGCCAGACCAGTCGATGCCAACCCCGCATGTCCAAAGCTTGCCAAGCGTCTGTAACAGCCTCGCGTGATCGCCTTGCCCTTCATCGTCTTCCGACAAGGCGGGAAAGGCGACAGGGCCGCCCAAGTCGCTCTTTGACATGAACTGCCTGGATTGTCTAGTTAGGGCTGCGCCAGGCCCCATCTCAATGAAAAACTCGTGGCCCGATTGCACCAGCCGACCGAAAGCCCGATGGAACTGCACTGTCTCGCGCAGATTGCGGACCCAGTAGCCGCCCTCAAGTGGCGCTTCCACCTCAAGCCAGTCACCCGTTACCGTTGACATGAAAGATATTTGCGGCGGGTCCAACTTGACCTGTGCTGCGTGAATCCTAAACTCTGGCAGGATTGGATCGAGCAGGGATGAATGCGCGGCATGACTTGCGCATATTCGTTTGCTCTCAATAGATTTCGCCTGCAGCTCCTCTTCAAACGCTGCGATCTTGGATGCGGGGCCCGACACGACACACTGACGCGGCCCATTTATAACCGCCAATGAAAGGTTTTCGTTCCAATAAGGCTGGAGCTCTTCGGGCGACAGGCCGACTGCAACAATGCCGCCAGCAGGCACTCGGGATGTTAACTGTCCCCGTATCAGTGTCAGTCGAATGGCATCGGCTAACGAAATGATGCCCGCAATATGAGCGGCTGCATACTCTCCGATGCTGTGGCCGATCACAGCTGCAGGGACAATGCCCCGCGAGATGAAGAGCTTCGCCATTGCATATTGGGTAGCAAAGATGACAGGTTGTATGACTGCTTCCAGCTGCGGCTCAAGCTCGCCATTAGATTTGCCTTCGCAGTAGAGCAGGGGGCGGAAATCAATATGTGCCAGCTCGTCAAGCCACTTTGCGCATTCATCGATAGCGCTGCGGAATACCGGCTCTTCTTCATAAAGCTCCCGACCCATTCCGTTCTGCTGCGCACCCTGGCCGGAGAACATGAACACGGTGCTGTGTTCACTACTTGCCACCTCTCGCGACGCGCCCGGCTGGAGTGCCGCCTGATCGAGTTGGTCGGCTAGTTCCGCTAGATCGAATCCCACGAAACTTGTGCGATACCTGAGAGCGGCTCGACCCTTTTGCAGCGTGTATGCGATATTTGCTCCGCTGTGCTGAATGTCGCTTCGGCGCATAAAGCCGGCCAGTCGCCGGAGCATTTCGGTCAGTGCCGACCTGCTTGCCCCCGATAGTGGAAAGACGTGCAGCCCACGACGGCCTTGCTCATCGGTTCGCGGTGGAGCCTCCTCGAGAATTATGTGCGCATTCGTGCCACCAATGCCAAATGAGCTTACCCCGCCGCGCCGCGGCTCACTACCCTTAGGCCAAGCGGTGCAGGACTTGTTTACGAACAAAGGGCTCTCCTGAAACTCAATATCTGGGTTTGGTTTTTCGAAATGCAGGCTGGCGGGAATGACGCCGCTGTTCAGCATTGTGGCGAGCTTGATCAATCCCGTTACACCCGCTGCGGCATCGAGATGGCCGATATTTGCCTTCACCGAACCTATTGCGCAGAATTGTTTCTTTGCGGTGTGGCAACGGAAAGCCTTGGTCAGGCCGGAGATTTCGATGGGGTCTCCAAGGTGAGTTCCCGTGCCATGCGCCTCCACATAACCGATAGAATCGGCGGAGACGGCAGCATCGGTGAGGGCAGCATGTATCACTGCAGCCTGTCCGTCGGCGCTGGGGGCGGTGAAGCCTACCTTGGCGGCGCCATCATTGTTGGTAGCCGTTCCCTTTATCACTGCCCAGATATAGTCGCCGTCTTTACGGGCGTCGCTCAGCCGCTTGAGAACGACGACCGCCGCTCCACTGCCTCTCACCGTTCCTTGTGCCTTAGCATCGAACGGACGGCAGTGGCCGTCGGGAGAAAAGATGTGGCTTTGTTGATGGAGATAGCCTTTTCCATGGGGCAGGGAAATCGATGCACCGCCTGCAAGGGCCATGTCGCACTCATTGCTGCGGAGGCTCTGGCAAGCGAGGTGGACAGCAACCAGTGAAGTGGAGCAGGCCGTCTGAACCGACACGGAGGGGCCGGTCAAGTTAAGCTTGTAGGCAATGCGCGTCGCCGTGAAATCGTGTCCATTAAGAATGCGGATCTGCAACTTTTCCGAATCCAGCAGGTCACGGCCTGCGTCACGTTCAGCGAGATAGTGGTTGGCCCCCACGCCGGCAAAGACACCGACTCGGCCCTCTGCGGTCTCGCGCGATCCGTATCCCGCATGGTCGAGCGCCTGATACGCGGTTTCCAGTAGGATCCGCTGTTGCGGGTCCATCCACGCTGCTTCCTTAGGCGAGACACCGAAAAACGCTGCATCAAATAGATCTACTCCGCTGATAACGGCTTCGCGCCTCACAAAATTAGGCTTGCAAAAGGTATTGGGATCAACGCCAGCTTCTCGCAATGTCTGTTCATCCAGATCTGCGATAGACTCTATGCCATTGACCAGATTGCGCCAGAATTGATCGACGTTTGCCGCTCCCGGGAACCTGCCCGCCATCCCGATGATCGCGACAGCATTGCGGTTCTGTGCGGGGTTGCTCTCGCTCGCGGCCAACCCAATTGGTTTCTTACGATACTGAGCGGGGCGCGGAGCGCGTGAAATCGCGGCCAAGTGCTCTGCCAGCGTCCTTATGGTGGGGTGCTCGAACAGATCCAGAATCTTGCAAACAATGCCCAAACGATCGTGTATACGCGCCTGAACCTGGACGATGGCCAGGGAATGTCCGCCAACATCGAAGAAATTGTCTTCAACGCCAACGGAGTCCAGCTTCAGCACGCCCTTCCAGATCTCAGCCACTTCCGTCTGCAACCTGCCAGTCGGAAAAGTTGCGGCCTTTGATTTCGAGGCGTTACCCGGCTTGGGAAGAGCGCGCCGATCGATCTTGCCGCTGCGATTGGTCGGTAGCTGCGGAAGGAACACGAACTGTGCGGGTATCATGTAGCCAGGCAGCGCGGCGCGCAGGAAAGCCTGAAGTTCATCGATATCCTCCGAACTTTCCGGTCGCCTCACCACATAGGCTGTCAGGCTCGCATTTTCGTCGAGACGGTCTGTCAGCGTGACGCAGCATGCTTTGACGTTTTCATGCTCCATCAGGCACCGCTCAATTTCGGCAAGTTCAACCCGCATGCCGCGAATTTTGATCTGACCGTCTTTGCGTCCCAGGAACTCAATCGTACCATCTGACCGACACCGGGCCAGATCCCCAGTTCTGTAGAGCCGGGATTGCGGCTCATCATCGAACGGATTTGGCCGGAAAAGCTCGCGCGTGAGTTCATCGTGATTGATGTAGCCGCGGGCTATGCCGACGCCCCCGATATAGAGCTCACCTATTGCGCCGACCGGCGCCAGATTACCATAGCGATCGAGGATGTACGCCTTGCTATTGATTGCGGGGTGGCCAATAGGTGGCTTTCGCCCGTCGGCTTTCACCTCGGTCCTTATGCAATAAACGGTCGTTTCGGTGGGTCCATAGGAATTGAAGATGCGGCGCTTCTCACCCCATCGCTCAATTAGGCCCGACGGCAAGGGCTCCCCACCTGACTTGATCACGGTGAGATCAGGAAGATCAGTCGACGGCAAGGAGGTCCAGGCTGTCGGCGTAAGGCCGGCAGCGGTAATTCGCTCACGGCGCATGAAATCGACAAGCTCTGCTCCGGGCAGCGAAGCTGATGGGGGCGCCAGGCACAATCGACCACCAGAAGATAAAGCCAGCATGAAATCAAACAGCGATGCATCAAATCCGCAGGAAGCGAACTGCAACACCCGGCCATCCGGCCCCAGCTGATAAGTGCGTCTTAGATCCTCTGCCATGTTGCAGGCGCTGCGATGTTCAATCATCACGCCTTTCGGCTGACCCGTGGAACCGGACGTATAGATCACGTAGGCTAGATCGGAGGGACCGGCGGAGCAATGCGGAGGCGTGACTTCATGCAGAGCAATCTCGGTGTCGTCCTTGTCGAGGAGAACCACCGCGCATCCATTCGCACTTTCAATGTTTAGCCCTGACAAGGATTTCCCGACCGTCTGCTCTTTAAGCTCCGTTTTGCTGATAACCGCAGTGGCGCCAGCGTCCTGCACCATGAAGCGTAGGCGGTGGGGTGGGAGTCGCGGGTCGAGAGGAAGATAGGCCGCCCCCGCCTTCAGGACCGCTAGAAAACCGATGATGAGATCGCACGAACGCTCAACGAGAACGCCGACCACGTCTCCAAGGCGGATACCTTTTGATATCAGATGACGGGCAAGCCTGTTTGCCTTTTGCTCAAGTACGGCATAGCTGAGTGCCTCCGATGGGCAGCTGACAGCGATATTGTCTGGGTAAACGGCAGCCTGCGCTTCGATCAGGTTGTGCAGGCAAATGTCGGACGGAAAACCTGCAGCTGTGTCGTTAAAATCATGCAGGAGCTGGTGCTCTTCCTCTGGCGTTAGAAGATTATAGTCGCCTATCCGTCGCGCTGGCGCATCCGCAATCGCCTCAAGCAACAAATGATAGTGCTTCGCCAGTCGTTCGATGGTGCTAGGATCCCACAAATCCGCATTGTATACGACCTGCAGGCAGACACTTTCTTTGCTGGCCAGGATTCGAAAATCAAGATCGATCCAGATATCGGTCTCGCAAAATCGGATTTGCGCAGGCAATCCGGAGAGGTCGACGTCGCATGGCGTGAAGCCAAGAGGACTCACTGCCTCCGGAGTAAAGTTGAAAACTGCTTGCGCTAGCGGATTGCGATCAGGTGCAGGGGGGAGCTTGAGCTTCTCCAGCAGCAGGGGAAGAGGAAAATACCCGTGGCTGCGCGCGCAGCGCATGAGTTGACGCACCCGCTGCAAATGGTCGAGGAAAATGGGATTTCCGGAAAGATCCTGCCGTAGGGCCGCCAGGGTCACATAGTAGCCGAAGGTCCCCGAAAAATTTCCTGCCGGACGACCCAGGCGTGGCACGTAAAGGGTGATGTCGTCCTGGTCGCCATAACGATGCAGCAGGACGTAATAGGCAGCAAGCAGCACGGTGGCGAGCGTCACTTTTTCTTTGTGCGCCAGTCGCTCCAAGCGCGCGACCAGCGGCATCTCAACATCCATGGAGAAAACTGACCCGGTGTGCGTGGCAAGTGCAGCTCGTGGTCTGTCGGTCGGAAGGGCCAGGTCAGGTTCAGGATCAACAAACTGGCTGCGCCAGTAGGCCCACATGCGTTCTCCGTCGTCGCCGGCAAGGAGGCGCTCTTGCCAGGCTACGAAGTCCTCGTAAGGAGCCACCGTGGTTAGATCCGGTATATACGTGTCGCCGCAGAATGCCTGGTAGAGCCTGCCGAACTCGTGCAGGAAGGTGCGAATGCTGTAGCCGTCGGAAATGATGTGATGGAAATTGAGGAGGAGAACCTCTTCCGTGGCACTGCTGATGAATAAGTGAGCGCGAAACACCGGCCCATGTTCCAGATCGAAAGGCGAGCGAGCTTCCGCTGCGATAGAGTGATGGAAGTCCGCCTCTTCGAGACCATGTAGCCGAACGACATGAAAACTCAGAGAGGCTGTCTCATGAATACGCTGAAGGACCTGCTCGCCTTTCTGGTGAAAGGTCGTGCGCAGCATTTCATGGCGGTCGATCAATGATTGGAGCGCGCGACGCAAGGCATCAATGTCGAACGGTGCCTTTATGCGCAGTTCGACTGGTAGATTGTATTCGCTGCCGGTCGGTCGTTTTTGATGATGTATCCAAAGGCCCATCTGGCCATGCGACAGCGGACGCGTAATGTGATCCATTGCTTTCTCCAGCCACGTAGTAGTGCGGAGAGCCTACCCGTCTTCTCTTGGAGACGGTTTGAATTTTCGGAGAATTGTCGTGTCGTTCATGTGAACCTGTCGTACACAGAATACATACTCAATCGAATTTAGAATTGCGGATGACGGGGAGATGAAAGGAAAATGACCTGATGGGATGGACGGCCTCCGCTCCCGGCATCGAGGTGCCATAGTGTGGCTGTCAAAAGTCACATAAGGGAGAGCCGTCCATCCCACAGGTCAAAATTCAAAAAAGAGTATCGAGGAGTATCAAGCCGTTGCGCGTTCGTTAAGGTGGCTACATATATCTTTACACATCGCGAGCCGTCATCAGTGTAGAAGTGACTCCTAGTTAGTAACGACCCGCGCCACTTAAGGCAGCTGAAGGGTGTGAACGGCGAGTGTGAACGACCTGACCGTTGTGCTGAGGCAGGAGCGTGTGGTGGAGCATGCTGCGATGCATGCATTCGAATAGGCAGACGGGCACAATCGACGTTTGGGTTTTCCAGCATTCACAGCTGACGATCCCAACGTTGCACATGCGCGAAGTTTTGAGTCCAGCTGAGCGGGAACGGGCAGAAAAAATTCGTCACATGGATATACGTCTTTCATATCTTCAGGCGAAGTGCGCTTTTCGAATCATCCTTTCTGCGCACTTGCATGTCCCGCCGAGAGATCTCCAGATAACCGTTTCGCGTTTCGGCAAGCCCCGATTGCCGGCGCACGATATTGAAGTGAGCCAGTCTCATAGCCACGATTGGTCCGCCGTCGCCGTATCAGCCTTGGGCTTGGTTGGGATAGATATTGAGCGTTGGCGCCCCCTGGCAAATTGCCGCCAGTTGGCTTGCCATATTATGACCGACCATGAGGCAAGGGTTTTTGAAGACATTCCGAACGAGCTGTCTGTGCGAAACTTCTTGGAGCTGTGGACCAGAAAAGAGGCCGTGCTGAAATGCGCGGGTCTTGGTCTCCGCCAAGACCCGCGTGGCCTCCATACGGGCTGGTATGAGCCAGCCGTGCAATTTGGTGACCTGCAATATTACCTCAACGCACTCCCGGTCTGCGGGCAATTGGTAGGGCATTTAGCATCGCATGCTCCCCAAAAGATCATTATGCGCAGCCTGCCATCACAATTGAACGCTTGGTAATGTGCGTCCTGCGGCCGCGTTTCTAGATGGGGTGGATGCCAGCCTTCTCCGACGGCATCGCAATGTGCCAAGTTTGTGGTGTTAGCGCCACGCAAGGAGAGGCAGGCATCCATGGAAAAGGTTACCATCATCGGGGTCGATCTGGCAAAGAACGTCTTCCAACTGCACGGGGCGGCAGCTGACGGATCAGTCGTATTTCGCAAGAAGCTGTCGCGCTTGCAGTTTTGCAAATTCATGGCAGGTCATCCGGGTAAGCGGGCAGCTGAGGCCGTTCAGCTCTGGTACCTCCAGGGCATGAGGGCGTCGATATCGCTGTTTGGCCAGCCATTGGCGATGCGCTCGAGGGTCTGGGTGAGCCAGGCGTGCGGGTCGACCTGGTTCATCTTGGCGGTGGCCAGCAGCGTGGCGATGGTGGCCCATGTCCGTCCGCCGCCGTCGCTGCCAGCGAAGAAGCGTAAGCGCTCATTTCCCCGCACGTGGACGGCCCTTGCAACAGCTGATCGCTTTCAGACGGACGCGTCGGGTCAGGCTGCGGCGGCTTTGAGGAAGTTGAAGGGCAGGAGATCGTCGATAGCCACGTTCTCGGGGCGCTGAGGCAGTTCAGTGAGGACGTGGCGCAACCACGCTAACGGCTCGACGCCACAGGCGCGGCAGGTCAACATCAGGCTGTAGATGACGGCGCTGGCCTTGGCTCCGTCGATAGTATCGCTGAACAACCAACTCTTCCTGCCAGTTGCAAAAATCCTGATGTCGCGCTCGAGAAGATTGTTGTCGATCGGCATGCTGCCGTCCTCGGTGTAACGCATCAGATATCCCATTGGTTCAGGGTGTAGGACACGGCGTCGCCGAGCTTGCTGTCCGGCAAGACTTTTGGGGCGATGTCGTCGAGCCATGCCTTAAGAGCATTGAGGATGGGGACACTATGTTGCTGGCGGAAGCGGCGAATGCAGTGATCTCGCGTTTCGCCCTTGTCCGGTTTTTCGTTCCGCGCCTGCCTTTCAACCCGATAGAGCTGTTCGAAGAAGCGGAGCGCCTGTTCCGGCGGGCCGCCGCCTTTCTTCCTCGCCTTTAGGGCATCGACGAAGCGCGCCTCGAATGGGCCATGCATCCAATATGCGTTGCCCCCTCCAGCGTGCGCCAGGCGGAATAGCCATCGCTCATCACTATGCCGTGGTAATGGCCGAGGAAGGCCTGCGGGTGTATCTGGCCGCGGCCCGGCTGATAATCGAGCAGCACGATCGGCTCGTCACTGTCCTGGCCGCTCCGGTAAGCCCACATGTACGAGGTGCTGGCGGCCGCTCTGTCCATTTCCTTCAGCACCTGGACCGTGGTCTCGTCACCATGGATGAGGGGCTGCGATCTGAGCCGCAGCTTCAGCGCGTCATAGATGCGGGAGAGATGCTTTTCGCTCGAGCCGATCACCCAGTGGCCCAGAGCGCCTCGGCTGACAGGAACGCCGGCGCGCTTGAATGCCTGCGCCAGGCGGTAGAGCGGTGTGCCGTCGAGATTCTTATGACGAGCGCGAAGGCCAGCGTCGAGGCCGTGGCGATGCTGCCCGGCAAATGCGCGGACATCGGCGCGATCACGACCGGCGTGCTGATCCCGGTGCGGTCGCATGACGGCAGGCACACTTGAACCGCACATTCTGCAGGACCTTCGCCTTCACCTCGATATGAAGCTGCTCGGTAATGGTCTCGCCCATGCGATGCAACTGGTGACGGCAGCAAGGACAGACCTTCTGATCGTCGGGAAGGTCATACTCGACACGCTCGCGCGGCAGGTTTTCCGGCAAGGCCTTGCGGCCGCGCTTCTTTCCCGTCGCCCCTTCGGTCGCCGGCAAGCCCGTGTCCGGCAGGACAACGACATCGCCATCTTCGCCGTCGGCGGCGTCCTCATCCGCAGCCTGTTCGGCTTCATTGAAGAGGCGGTCAATGTGCTTTTCGCTCTTCGGCGCAAAACGATGCAGTCGTGCAAGCGCCAGCTCTTCCTCGAGTTTGACGACCCGTTCGGCGAGTTGACGGTTCTGCCCCTGCAGCGCAGCAATGCGCGCCGTCAACTCTTCAACAGTCGGTTCGCCGGGTCGATTCATCAGATTCTTGAATCGAAAGCATGCCGTGGCGTCAACCGCTCAATTCGAGAGCCCTCAACCGACAACCTGATATTGCCGCACCGGATGGCGGACCATCGCATCGATGTCGATGCCATTGAGGATCCAGTGCAATTGCTCGGCGTAAGCGTGACCACCGCTGCCTCCCGGCGCGGCCAACGGAACCTGTCCTCGGTCAGCCGCTTCAGGACCAGCACAAAGCCCGAGCGATCGAAGATCAGGAGCTTCATCCGGTCGCGACGGCGCTTGCAGAACGCAAAAACCGCCGGAGCAAACGGATCGAGCGCCATCGTCTCCTGGACCAGGACCGCAAGGCTGTTGATGCCGGCCCGGAAGTCGATCGGCTCGCGGTGCAGTAGACTTTCAGGTCAGCGCCCAGTCTGAACATGACCCAGTGCTCCGATGGTCGCCGTCAACGCATCCACATCACCGCATTCCAGCGTCAACGTCACGCCGTTCGGCAGTGACGCGCTCACCTTGGCTGGAGAGGAAAAAGGCGCAGTCCTTTTCGATGCCGACCAACGCACCCCATCGCAAGTCCCCGGCAAAGCCACCGCAGCCATGCTGCTCTGTCGCAGCAAGGCCCGATCGGAAGTGCTTTCAATCTGAACCGGGATGAACGCCGATGGTGAGGGCGGCGGGAGGGACTGGGTCTCCGCGCGCTTCTTTATCCACTTCCGAAGAAGGTTCGCATTGACCCCATGTTCGAGCGCGAGCCTCGATACCGACACGCCAGGCTCAAGGCAGGCCGAGACAAGACGCTCCTTCGATGCACGGTCGTATCGGCGTCGCCCGTTCCGACCGACAAGCCTTACCAGCATTTTCTGATCATCTTCTTCCATCACAAGGTGTCCACCTATTTTGGTGGACACCTTGTGCATCAGAGCACTCAACAGCAAAAGGTGCGGGGAAATTCGCGCTTACGAAGAGGCTGTTCTTTCGCGTAATTGTCTGGGGCCTGATGGCACGCTCGACGGCGTTGGAGTCGAGCTCGATGCGGCCGTCGACGAGGAAGCGCTCAAGCGCGGCACGCCGGCCAAGTGCATAGCGGATCGCCTCGGCGGGCTTCGATTTGCCCGACAGCTTCGGCAGCTCCTTTTCCCACAGCTTGAAGAGCGCGACCAAGATGGCGGCGGATTTCTCCTGACGCGCCATCACTCGGGCTGCGGGGTCGTGACCGCGGACGGCCTCCTCGACGGCCCACAGCGGAGCCATATGCGCCACCGTCTGCGAGGCGATGGTGAACGAGCCCGCGGCATGCAGTTCGTAGAACTTGCGCCGCACGTGTGACCAACAGGCCGCCAGCGTCACAGCGTCATTGGCCCGATCGGGCTTGGCCAGCCGGTTATAGGCGGCATACCCGTCGACCTGCAGGATGCCGCGATAGCCGTCCAGATGGCGGGCAACACATTCGCCGGCGCGGCTGTCCTCGAAGCGATAGACAACGATGGGCGGTCCGCTGCCGCCAAAGGGCCGATCATCGCGCAGATAGGTCCACAAATAGGCCGTCTTGGCCTTACCCGATCCCGGTGCCAGCGTTGGCAGCGTGGTCTCATCGGCAAAGACCCGCTGGCCCTGCTTGATGCGGGTCAGTGCGTACGCGGCGAGCGGCTCAAGCTCGAAGCCGACCTTGCCCATCCACTGCGCCATCTGCGAGCGGCCGATCTCGACCTGGTCGCGGGGCATAGATCGCTTCCTGCCGGTAGAGCGGCAGCCCATCGGCATATTTCGACACCGCGATCTGCGCCAGCAGCGCTTCGGTCGCAATGCCGCTTTCGATGATACGGGCGGGAGCGGCTGCCTGGATAACGCCGTCCCAGCCCTTGTAGGCATATTTGGGGCGACACGTGACGATCACCCGGAACTTCGCCGGGGTGACATCGAGCCGCTCGGAGACGTCCTCTCCGATCAGGATCTTTTCCAGTCCTTCGCAGCCAGCGGGAGTTTCGGGCTCGATAACCACCTCGACCCGTTCGAGATGGGCCGCAAGCCTTTGCGAGGGCGCGCGGCGCGCTTCGCTTTCGAGCCGCCCGCAGCCCTTTCCATCTGCGCTTCGATGGCCGCCACGCCGGTTTCGATTTCGTCGAAGACGAGCGCATACTGCTCCTCGGTCAGCGTGCCGGTCCGCAACCTTTCGGAGCGGCTGCCGAAGCGCGATCGCTCCAGCATCTTCACGACCGCCGTCAGTCGTGCGATCCGCTCCTCGGCGCTCTTGTTGACCAACTCGAGATGCGTGTTGTGGGCTTCGAGATCGGCATTGCGCTGTTCCAGACCGGCGGCTTTTTCGGCCATGGCAACAACCATCGCCTTGAGCGCGTCAACGTCGTCCGGGAGCGCAAGATCGGGTGCCGACATGGCCCAAATCAGAGCATATTCGCGGGCGATTTTCCCGCCTTTTCAGCCCCCTAATTCATCATGCCGCAGGGTTTTACCCAACCGATTGCGGCCGCCTGACGGTCTCTGTCCGCACCCGTTTCCAGTCCATTCCGTCGACCAAGGCCATGAGCTGGGCATGATTGAGCTGAACCCGGTGATGACCGATCCGCGGCCAGCAGAACTTCGCCTTTTCAAGTCGCTTCAAATAGAGGCACACGCCAGAGCCGTCCCACCAAACGATCTTGATCCTGTCGGCTCTTTTCGCACGGAAGACGTAGAGCGCACCGTTGAACGGATCCGAGCCGGCATCCCGCACCAGCGCAAGCAGGCCATCGATACCTTTTCGGAAGTCCACCGGGTGGCTGGCAAGATAAACCTTCACCCCTGCCGGGATCATGCTGAGCGCACCGCCCGCAAAACACGCCGCAGATGGTCCTCGCACACAGTCGCACCGGCCCGGACCGTCATGCCATTGACGTCAATCTCAATGGTTCGAAAATGGTGAGCCTGAAGCCTCCCAAGGCTGGCCTCCTCATCCTTGCCGGCGCGTTCCACCTCCGTCTTGGGCGCCGCAGCCCGCCAGCCGAACAATTGCGATGGGCTGATCCCAATCTCCCGAGCCAGGGCCGAAATATTGGCGCCAGGTTCAGAGCTCCTTGCCACCATCTCGGTCTTGAACGCAGCCGACCATCGCCGCCTCCGCGCGACCGGGGCACCCTCGAAGCGATCCGCAACCGCCTCAATCAATTGAAAGCTTCTATCCGCAGGCATAGGCGCAGACATAGAAATTGACACTGAAAGCTCCTCGGCTACTTCAGTGTCATCATCGCCGCCGCATACTTGCTGCGCCAGATGGGGTGGCCTTCCCGCTTACGTTGAACGGAGTATCAAGCGTAAATCAATGGATGCCGACCGCGATGTTATGCGCTCGCTAGAACTTGAAACGAAGTCTCGGCGGCAAAACGCCTCCCGCGCAAGGCCTAACAGTTATGGAAGAGGCGGGCCGCAGAACGGTCCAGACAAGCTCTTCGTTAGCCCCAGTGCCTGCCGCTCGAACAGGCGTCGGTAGATGCCGCCGTCCAAGCTCATCAGCGTCGCATGGTCGCCTTCCTCCATTATGCGGCCGCGGTCGAAGACGAACAGCCGGTCAAGCGCGCGCACTGTCGAGAGCCGGTGCGCGATGATAAGCGTCGTGCGGCTGACCATAAGCCGCTCGATCGCTTTCTGAATCAGCATCTCCGACTCCGAATCGAGGCTTGATGTCGCCTCGTCGAGGATCAGGATCGGCGCGTTGGCCAAAAAGGCGCGTGCGATCGCCACCCGCTGGCGTTCTCCGCCGGAAAGCTTCACGCCGCGTTCGCCCACCAGCGTGCCATAGCCCTTCGGTAGGCGCGCAATGAACTCATGCGCGCTGGCGAGCCGCGCCGCTTCCTCGATCTCGGCCTGGCTGACGCCAGGCTGGCCATAGGCGATGTTATCGGCGAGCGACCGGTGGAACAGGATGGGCTCCTGCTGCACGATCGCGATCTGCGAGCGCAGCGAGGCTTGCGTCACATTCGAGATATCTTGCCCGTCGATCAGGACCCGGCCACCACTCACATCGTAGAGCCGCTGGATGAGCTTTGCGTAGGTGGTCTTGCCGGACCCGGAGGGGCCAACCAATCCAACCCGCTCGCCGGCCTTAATAGACACCGAGAAATCGTTATAGAGCCGCAACCGGTGGTCGCCATAGTGGAAATGGACATTCTCAAAGTCGATCTGGCCTTTCGTGATCCGGATCGGTTTGGCCTCCGGACGGTCGGCGACGCCGAGCGGTTGGCTCTGAATATCGACCAACTCCTCCATGTCATTGACCGAGCGCTGGACGCTACGGACGTGCGTGCCCAGATCGCGCAGATAGCTATGTAGCACTAAGAAGGAGGTGAGCAAGAAGGCAACATTACCTTGGGTAGCTTGGCCGCGTGACCACAGAAGCAGCGCATAGCCGATTACTGCGGCCCTGAGCGCAACCAGGGTCATGCCCTGGATCGTGCTACTGATCGTTCCGCGCACCCAGGTTCGGCGCGTGCGATGCTTCCACTTGGCGATGAACTTAGCGAGACGCTTGTCTTCCCGCACCTCGGCCCCGAAGCCCTTGACGACCGCGTTGCAGCTGATTGCGTCTGCGAGCGCACCGCCAAGCCGGCTATCCCAGCTGTTGGCAAGGCTCGCCGCCGGGGCGACATAGCCGAGCGATAGCATGATCGTCATCACACAATAGACGAGGGAGCCGCAGGCGATGATCAGGCCCATGCCCGGCCAGTACCAGCCTAGCAGCGCGGTCGAACCTACGAACATGATGAGTGACGGGAACAACAAGATTAAGATCGTGTCGTTCAGGAGGTCGAGCGCGCGCGCGCCGCGCGTGATCTTGCGCACCGTCGAGCCGGCAAAACTTTTCGCATGCCAGTCACTTGAAAAACGCTGGACGCGATGGAAAGCGTCGCTCGTGATGTCGGATGTCATCTTTAGCGTCAGGTCGACGATGCCGATGAAAGCGATGTGGCGCATGACCATGGCGGCGAGTGCCAACGCGACCAACATAAAAAAGGCTGCAAGGGCTCCATCCCAGGCTGTTGCTTCCGCGGCAGCACCACGGCTAACAGCATCGATGAGCTGGCCCGAGTAGAGCGGCGTCAGCACGTCAGCCATTGTGGAGGCGAGCATCGCGGTCATGATTATCGCGAGACGGGCAGGCTGCTTGCCCCAGTGGTGGGCGGTGAAAGCGAGCACGTCGCGAAAAGCGCCGCCTTCGATAGGTAAACGATGCATGATCCTATACGAGCGAACCAAAATGCTCGGTATCTGACGCGGACTTGACATGCTGCCTTCCTTCGTTCCGTCAAGGAGATGTCACCTAGGACACCACTATCGGCCGGCGGCTCCTGCCGCCTTACGGCGAAGGAAGTTCAAAAGTCGTGCCAACTGCACAAGAAAGAGAGCTGAAGAAATTACTCGAATGATTCAATGGATTAACTAAGAGTGCAGTAGGCCAGGCCGAACACCACCGTGTCGTGGACTAGACAGATCCGACAGCACGGATCGGTCGCTCGACTTCCTCAAATTGCTCGGCCCGGCCTGCATTTTCCCAACATGTGCGCAAAGCCGATCTAGGAAGGCGCGCCGATGACCGCGCCCACTCGAGCCGCCTAATCTGTGGTACACGATCGCCAAGATCGCCGGAGTGATGCGGTGCCACTACCGTCATCAGTTCGAGAGTAGCTTCATCTCGACTATGCCGAAAAACTTGTACGGGCCGAATGACAATTTCGACCCGCTTTCGAGCCATGTGGCGGCGGCGGCGATCCAAAGATCGCCGACGCCGGGAGGAAATCGCGTCACGATCCATGAAGTTCCTGTGGGTAGGTTGCAAGGGCAACTCGGACGCCATCGATCGACTTATCGCTAGTGTTGCAACCAGGTTCGAATATCGCCTGGCCGGCAAAGTAGAAAGGTTGGCAAGGGCAATTCGCAGGGCAGAATTTAGAAACGCGGCAGTGCCGTGCTTCTCGGCGCCGACGTGAGCGCCCGATCGGGCGTACGCTGGTCAGGGTTGCGCAGCCCGATCGGGCGCGCCTTAGCCAAGCTCCTCGGCTTTAGATCCCATGAGGAGTGAACAGCGGCCGGCGCTCTGTCAGGGTGAGGCTGCATCGAAGCAGTCACTCAACAGGAGATCGCAGTGGAGAATGTGTCCGCCCAACCTGGAGCCCCAAACGCCGTCCGTGTCGACCTTGGAGCGATTTTTGTTTCCCTGGAATTGAGCCGCTCGACCTGGCTCGTTACATCGTTGTCGCCGGGCAGCGGCGAAAAGATGTCGAAGCGTGCGGTAGATGGCGGCGATATTGCCGGACTGATCAGCCTGTTCGAAGACCTTCGGAAGAAGGCGCAGTCGCGGACAGGGCGATTGTTCCCTATCGTGACCATTCAGGAGGCTGGTCTTGACGGCTTTTGGATTCATCGGGTTCTGGAAGCCAATGGGTTTGAGAGCCACGTTGTCGATGCGGCCTCTATCGCAGCGTCCCGCCGCCGCCGACGCGCGAAGACGGACAAGATCGACGGGGAGGCATTGGTTCGGGCGCTCCTTGCCTTCAAACGCGGCGAACCGCGCGTATGTGCGATGGTGAAGGCGCCAAGTCCGGATGACGAAGACCGGCGTCGCATTTGCAGGGAACGCAAGGTCCTGATTGCGGAACGGGTGGAGCACGTCAATCGTATCAAGGGCCTGCTATTTGCCCAAGGCATCAGCGGCTACGAGCCGCTTCGGAAGGATCGGCGCAAACGGCTCGGCGGTCTGGCGACCGGCGATGGCCGTCAGTTGCCTCGGCACCTAAAGGCTCAAATAGACCGTGAGCTCGATCGCCTTGAACTGTTGCTTCAGCATATCGCCGCAGTGGAAGAGGAGCGCGATGCAATGATGTCCGCCACAAAGGAAGCCCCACATCCAGCGTCTGGACCTGCGGCCATGCTGGGTGCTCTCAAAGGGATTGGATCCGAGTTCGCCGCTATCCTCTGGGCCGAAGGGTTCTCTCGCCATTTTGACAACCGACGCCAAGTCGCCGCCTACGCAGGGTTGGCGCCGACGCCGTGGCAAAGCGGAACAATTGATCGTGAGCAAGGCGTATCGAAAGCAGGCAATCCGCGGCTGCGCACGACAATGATCCAGCTCGCATGGCTGTGGCTGCGCAACCAGCCGCATTCAGCGCTCAGCCGTTGGTTTGTACAGCGGGTTCAATCGAATGGGGGCCGGCTGAAACGAAGCACGATCGTTGCCCTGGCGCGTAAGCTGCTGGTGGCGCTGTGGAAGTACGCGGCGCTCGGCATCGTGATCGAAGGGGCCATTATGAAGAACGCGTGAAGGCCAACCGGAACCCAGAACAGCAATCTCCCAGGGCTGATCAACCCTGGCGGATCCAGGTGAGCGAACCGCCTCAAAGTTTGGCTTAAAATGCCGCGCTTTAGAATGGACTCGTTCTCCTGAGCCTTTGCCGCAACGCAAGCGGGATAGTGGTGCAGCCTAACAAGACGGCGACCGTATGTGAGTTTGAAACGGCAACGGAAACGTGCCGCGTCGAGCGAAACGGCTCAGACCATGGATACCGATGAAACACCCGAAAGGCTTCACCATGCACAAATGAAATAGCCTTGACGCATTACTCCTCATGTGAGCTTTGAGTGCCGGACTGGACGTCTACTCCGCAGCCAACAGCGCCGCCAATACCTGTTCCGCCGGACGATGACAGCTGGACCGTTCATGAAATCCGTCCTGCGGCCCTGATTGCGTCTCGCGTAAAATGGCACGCGGTTATGCAGCGGGCGCAATCACGGTGCACTTCGACGCCGCCGCTCAGCCCACGTCGCCTGCACGACCGTCGGCTTCGTCACAGGGGTTGGAACCCTCGGGCTTCATAGCGAAAACCCGGATGCGCAGGACAAATGCGTGCGGCAAGTCCTTCCCTCCGCCGGCTTCCTTGCCAAAGCGGAACGCGGTCGCATCGCTCCACATGCGATGCAGGATGACGGCGAGCTTGCGGGCAAACGCGACCCGGGCTATCGCCATACCGCGCCGTTTGGCGACATTCATGCCCCATGCCCTGAGGCTCGACCATTTCTTGCTGAGCACGAGCAGCGAATGCGCCGCCTCATAGAGGGCCGCGAGGGCGAGTTCGTCGCCGCATCGGCAGACCTTGCCCTGAATGTCCGTTCACCGGTTTGATAACGTGCCGGGGTCAAGCCCAGATGCGCGCCCACATCCCGTGACCGGCGAAAGCGGTCCGGCTGATCGATCGTGGCACTGAAGGCGAGCGCGGTGATCGGCCCTGATCCCACGTCATAATGCCCATCTCGCTAAGTCATTTAGAGACGGCACGTGTCGGCGTGCTCGATCAGATGCGACTGTTCGATATCCTGTCGTTTGATGACCCAGGTGCGCCTTTGCAATATTGCTCGGCGGGGATGATGCCGGCACGAATCCGGCGAAGGACCGTCGCGGAGCTCAGATTGAGCATCCTGGCGGCTTCAGTCAACGTGACTTCGCCGCGCGCGGCCAATTCGCCATCCTTGTAGACCGCGATGCCGTGCGTGTTGCGTAAGCCCCGCAAACTCGACTGCGACCATCCATTCGATTGACCTGTCCGCTTTCCTGCCCGGTTGAGTAGTCCGGCAAAGGCCTTGTCCGATATCAGTCGTGCACAGGCGCGGATCAACTCTACGTCTCCGGCTCGACCGACCACCGCGTTTGACCCCGCCGGTTCTTTCTCACCGCAGGCGGGTATGATCGCCGCCTGCCAATGCAACAACAAATGAATCTGGTCACCCTCGACGTGTTCCACGACCTGCGCAACACGACCCCGACGATACGCTTACGCGTGACGGCAGTGGCCGCCGGATGATGCCAGGCGGCCTCTAGGTCGGCCCCCATTTGCAATAGGCGCTGGCGCTCTTCGGCGCTCAAAGCGGCCGGCCGCTGTCGGAGCTGAACCTCCAGTTCTTCCTCGAGTGCGCGTACGGCCGCGAGGGCCCCATTCCACCGCCGCTCGAGTTCGTGAGCAACCAGACGATTCTCGGGGTCGACCGTGTCATACTGTTGGCGCGCCCTGGTGGCCTCATATCGCGCCTGTTCGAGCGCCAACTCGACCTGGCGCTGTTTTTCGCCAGACTGATGCTCGCGCTGTGCGATCGCCTGGATGGCCGTTTCAACGCCGAGCGGCTGCAGCAACCGCACGATCTCGACTCCCACCGCCTCGTCGACCCGTAATGCGCCAAACGAGATACAGGGTCACCTTCCGGATTGCTCCGGGCGCGTCACACTTATAGCGGCCGACATCACCCTTGGCGCCATTATAGCCAACAAGCAGCCGGCGGCCGCATTGACCGCAGCGCAATAGACCGGCGAGCAAAGCCTCGCCCTTGCGCACGGCCCGCGCACCATCATGCCCTGCGGTTGGCATTGTCAGCGATCAGCCGTCGGTTCCTTTCAAAGTCTGCCCAGGGACAAATAGCCTTCGTGATGATCAACGAGCAAGACTGCTTAATCTGAGCGATCTTTGCGTCGGCCGCGCACGATTCGCTTGCGGCCATTCTCGATTATCGCCCGACTTCCGGTTCGGCCAAAGGCGTTCATTCTGAAGCAGGGAGCGGATGGGTTTGCTGTGGCGGAGATCTGCCGGAGGGCCGGGATCAGCCAGGCGACCTATTTCAACTGGAAGAAAAAATATGACGGGCTGCTGCCGACAGAGATGAAGCGGCTGAAGCAGCTCGAGGACGAGAACGGCAAGCTCAGAAAGCTGGTCGCCGACCTGTCGCTGGACAAGGAGATGCTGCAGGACGTGATCCGCCGAAAACCGTGAGGCCTGGTCGCAAACGCGAGCTGGTGGCCGATACCTGTGCTGATTGGAACGTGTCGATCCGGCGAGCGTGCCGTGTTCTGGAGTTCGACACCTCGACCTATCACTACAAGTCCCGCCGCCGTGACCAGGCCGGCCTCGAAGCTCGGATCAAAGACATCTGCGCGACGCGGGTTCGCTATGGCTACCGGCGCGTGCACGTGATGCTCACGCGGGAGGGCTGGGACATCAACATGAAGCGACCTATCGCATTTACAGGGACTTGGGCCTTCAACTGAGGAACAAGACGCCGAAGCGCCGGGTGAAGGCGAAGCTGCGAGACGATCGCCAGCCAGCCGTCGAACCCAACGACGTCTGGGCGATGGACTTCGTTCACGACCAGCTCGCGACGGGCAAGAAGATCCGGGTCCTGACGGTCGTAGATACGTTCTCACGCTACGTGCCGGTGCTCGACCCACGCTTCAGTTACCGAGCCGAGGATGTGGTCAGGATGCTGGAACAGGTCTGCCCCAAGATCGGCTATCCAAAGACGATCCGGGTCGATCAAGGCTCGGAGTTCGTCTCCCGCGACCTCGATCTGTGGGCCTACACCAAGGGCGTCACGCTCGACTTCTCGCGACCGGGAAAGCCAACGGACAACGCTTACATCGAAGCCTTCAACGGCCGCTTCAGGGCGGAATGTTTGAACGCCCACTGGTTCCTGACGCTTGCCGACGCGGCCGAAAAGTTGGAGGATTGGCGCAGATACTACAACGAGGTGCGCCCCCATGGCGCAATCGGGCACAAGGTTCCGATCTCGTTGATCAATCCCGATGGCGCCGTCAGCCCGCCATCGTGAAACAGCCGGAAAACTCCACCTTCCGGCGGTCCAAAGAATGGTATCGGATCAATCAAGGCCCGGACTCTAATCTCAGATGGAGGAAATTCTCAGTGCAGGTCAATTCGACCGCGTGACCCCGAGATAGGGCCTTGAATGGATGGAATCGATTCCAAACCGCCGCAGTGGAGTGAACATTCCGGCCGGGCGAGCCAACCGCTTGGGCGATAGTTCTCACGCCGAGCTTCCTGCAAACCTTGTCGAGATGAAAGGCAACGGTGCGCCCTTGGTCCCCAGAATGCAGCCGATATCCCAAGCGGACTTGCCGCAGCCCTTTGCAGGCACTCATATTCACGGGGTGGAAGCGAAACGCCGTCCACAATTCGATTGCCGGATGAAACCAGCTGAAGGCTCGGAGAGCGGCTGACTGCGTAGACAGTCGGCAAATTGAAAGCCCGGCAGGAGACTAAGCTCACTGCCGGGCCGGCACGCCTTGGGAGGTGGCCTAAGCCAGTATGCTCGCGCATTAGTCTCCAACCGCTTTTTGAGCTCCGGCAGGATCTGGAAGGCATGGGAGACGATGCGTAGCGTAAGGGCGGCCAGGATTCTTATGCATAAGCCTCAACAACAGTGTGTCGAAGATTTGGGCGCCGCCGCCGGTGGGGCCGGGATGCCGGTGGCCGGAGCGCGCACATGACAGGCAACAACCCGCCCATCTGCCATCGGCATCAAAGGAGGGACCTCCATGCGGCACCGCTCGATCGCGAGGGGGCAGCGCGGATGGAAGGCGCATCCCTTTGGCGGGTTGATGGGGCTCGGCACCTCGCCCTCGACGGGCACCTCCAGCCGGACCCGCGTCGGATCCGGCACTGGTGCCGCGGCGATCAGCGCCTCGGTGTAAGGGTGTACTGGTTTGGCGAACAGCGCCTCGCATGGCGCGAGCTCCACGATCCGCCCCAAATACATGACCGCAACGCGATGGCCGATATGCTCCACGACGCCAAGGTCATGTGAGATGAAGACGAAGGCGATGCCCATCTTCTGCTGGAGATCCAGAAGCAGATTCAAGATCTGCGCTTGCACGGAGACATCCAGGGCTGAGACCGCCTCGTCGGCGATGATAAGCGAGGGCTGGAGGGCCAGCGCCCGCGCGATGCCGAGTCGCTGCCGCTGGCCGCCCGACAACTCGGATGGCAGTCTGTGCATTATTTCGGGCGACATCCCGACCTTTCGGAGAAGGTCTGCAGCAAGCGATTGGCGTTGCTTCCGACTGAGGCGCTCGAAATTCTCGACGGGTTCGGTAATAATTTGCCCGGCAGTAAGGCGCGGGTTCAGCGACGAGTAAGGATCTTGAAATACCATCTGCATCCGACGGCGCCAGGCGTGAAGCGCCTCCTTCTTGAGGCCCGCAATATCGGTCCCGTCGATCAGCACGCGCCCGCCCGTCGGCTCCACGAGCCGCATCAAGAGCCGCGCGACAGTCGACTTGCCGCAGCCGGATTCGCCGACGATGCAAAGCGTCTCGCCCGCTTCGACGGAAAAGGATACATCCTCCACCGCCCGGATCACCGGGATGCTTTTCTTGAAGATTCCCGCACCGAGCGGATAATGCTTGGTCAGATTCTCTACTTTCAGCAAAGGACCACTCATGCGCCCACTAGCTCTTCGGCGCGCCAGCAAGCCGCGGCGTGGCCCGGCCTCACATCACGCAGGGCGGGCGTCTTGTTGCAGCAAATATCGATCGCGAACGGGCAGCGTGGTGCAAAGCTGCAGCCCAAAATGGGCTCGCGCAGACTTGGCACGATGCCGGGAATTTCCGGAAGCCGGCGCTGTCGGCCGCGCCGCCGGTCAGGCACCGATCGCATGAGGCCCTGAGTGTAGGGATGCGCTGGACGCGCAAACAAATCTATCACGTTCGCCTGTTCTACGATACGGCCAGCATACATCACGATCACGCGTTGGCATGTCTCGGCTACAACACCCAGATCATGCGTGATGAACATCACGGCCGTTCCAGTGCGCTCTTTCAGATCGACGATGAGCCGCAGGATCTGTGCTTGGATGGTGACGTCGAGCGCAGTCGTCGGCTCGTCGGCAATCAACAGTTCCGGTGAGCAGGCGAGAGCCATGGCGATCATGGCGCGCTGGCGCATGCCGCCCGACATTTCGTGGGGATAGTTGTTCACGAGACGCTCCGGGTCCGCGATGCGGACGAGACGGAGCATCTTTTCGGCCTTTTCCATGGCCACGGAGCGGGACGCTTTCGTGTGGATCTGGACCGCCTCGGCGATCTGGTGGCCGACCGTATAGACCGGGTTCAGGCTCGTCATCGGCTCCTGGAAGATCATGGCGATCTGGTCGCCGCGAATCTGTCGCATCTCCCGATCGGACAGTTCAAGCAGGTTGCGACCGTGAAAGCGGACCTCGCCGCCGACAGTCCTGGCGGTCAGCTTCGGCAGCAGGCGAAGGATGGAGAGAGCAGTGACGCTCTTACCGCATCCCGACTCACCGACGACGCCGAGTGTTTCGCCTTTCTTCACCTGGAAGCTGACGCCGTCCAAGGCGCGGGTGACGCTCTCTTCGCCGTAAAAATGCGTCTCAAGGTCTCGAACATCGAGAAGCACGTCGTTCCCTGCAGTTTGATCCATCTGCATGTTAGCGCCTCCGCTTGGCGCGGGGATCGAAGAGGTCGCGCAAACCGTCCCCGAGCAAGTTGACGGCAAGGACCGTGACGGCAAGGCAGATACCGGGCGCGAAGATCGTCAATGGGGCGATGGAGAGATACAAGCGCGAGATGGCGATCATGTTACCCCAGCTGGGGATCTCAGGCGGCACGCCCACGCCGAGAAAGCTCAGTCCCGCCTCCGTCAGGATCGCACTGGCGCAGACAGTAGCTCCCTGGACCATCAGCGCAGGAATGGTGCTCGGCAAGATATGCCGCCAGAGCACCTTGGGCAGGCGCGCACCGCCGCAGAGCGCGGCCTCCACGTAGGGACGCTCGCGAACACCCAGAACCACCGAACGAACCAACCGCGCGACGGCTGGCGTCTCTGGGATCGCGATGGCGACGATGAGGATGCCGATCCCCGGTCCTGTCAGAGAAATGAGCGCAATCGCCAGGAGAATCGTTGGGATCGACATCAGGCCGTCCATTACCCGCATGACGACGTTGTCGAAGCTGCGGCTGTAGCCGGCGATGACACCGATCAGGAGCCCAACCATGGCTGCGCTCGCTGCCGACAGCAGCCCGACCATGAGAGAGATCCGGGCGCCGAAGATCGTTCGCGCAAACACGTCCCGGCCCAAATTGTCGCTCCCGAACCACATCTCGGCCGAAGGCGGCTGGAGGCGCTTGAATGGATCCATGTTCACCGGATCTCCGGCGTAAAGCGGGGCGGTGAGCGCCAGAATGATCAGAAGCGCCAACAGGCCGCCGCCTGCAATGACCAGCGGATGACGCCTGGCCAGACGGGGAAGGTCAGATATTCGCAGGCGGCCCATCGGGACGTATTCAACTGGCGCGGATAAAATCGTCATTTCAGTACCGGATGCGGGGATTGATAAGCGTATAGGCAAGATCGACCGTGAGATTGATAAGAACGTACAGACCCGAAGTCAGGATGAGCACGCTCTGAATGATGGGATAGTCGCGATTGTTGATCGCATCCACGACCAGCCGACCGATACCGGGTATGTTGAACACCGTTTCCGTGAGGACGACTCCGCCGATCAGGTAGGCGAAGCTTATGCCGATGACGGTCAGGATCGGGACGCCGGCATTCTTCAAGGCATGGTGGAAAAGCATGGCATAGGACGAAGCGCCCTTGGCCGCGGCCGTTCGCATATAGTCTTCCGACAGGACCTCGAGCATGCTCGCCCGCGTAACCCGCGCGATGAATGCGATGTAGCCAAGACTTAGCGCCACTGTGGGCAGGACCAGGTGCACAAACCAAGGCCCGAGGCCGCCATCGATCGGCACATATCCCTGGACCGGTAGCCAGTGCATCTTGATGGCGAAGAAGTATATGAGAAAATAGCCGATGACAAAGACCGGGACGGAATAACCAAGTGCCGAAAAGGCCGCGAGGAAGCGATCGACGAGCCCGCCAGATCGCCACGCGGCGAGAATGCCGAAAGAGACCCCGACCGACACCGAAAGGATCATCGTCAGGATCGAAAGGGAAATGGTCGGTTCCAGCCGCCGCGATATCAGTTGGAGAACCGGTCGCCCAGTGAAAATCGAATTCCCGAAATCGCCGCCGAGGATGCCCAGCGCCCAATGCACGAACTGAACTGGCAGCGGCTCATTGAGTCCCAGCCGCTCGCGGATGCCGGCGATCATCTCCGCCGTGGCCTCCCTGCCGGCGATAATGGTCGCCGGATCCCCCGGCGCCAGCCTTAGAAGCAGGAAGATGAAGATCCCGACCACCGCCATGACGGCGATGGTCGAAACGACTCTGCGTAGGATGTAGGCCGCCATTATGAGGTCTTCTGCATGTTCCACATCGGGAAACCGTACGCGCCGGGGACCTCGAGGAGGCCCGTAAGCGCCTTTCGGTGGGCAGTTGGCTGAACCGCGTGACCCAGAAAAACGCCGCCGACGAAGTCCCACCAAATGCCTTGCATCTTGCGGGCCAACGCCTGGCGCTCTGCGAGCGTATCGACATCTGCCCATTTCGCCCGAAGAGCCTCGTAGTCATCGTTCTTCGGCCAGCCGAACCAGGCCTCGTTCCCATTTGCGCGCAAGAAGGCAGCGCTGATCGGATTGGCGATACTGTAGTCAGCGATGAAGATGTTCCAGCCCCCATCCTCGATGGAGCCCTTGTTCGCTCGACGCGCGGCTAGCTCACTCCAACTCATCGGTGCAAGCTCGGCGCTGACCCCAATCTTACGCAGCGAGGCCGCCAGAAGCTGCGAGGCATTGCTGCCCGCCGCCCAATCCGTGGGTTGGAGGATGATGATCTTCTCACCGGCATATCCGGCTTCCTGGAAGAGTTGCCTAGCCTTTTCCGGATCGCCACCCTTCTTGAACCATTCCGTATTCTCGTCATTGGAATAGAGGGGACTGTTTGCAAATATCGAAGTCACGGTTTGGGTGTATCTCGGGTCGGGGTGCATGACGCCCAGGAACGCCTCCTGGTCGATCAGATGAAGCATCGCCTGGCGCGCCTTCACGTTGTGGAATGGCGGCTGCAGAAAATTCATGCGCACGTACAATGTGCTGCCCCCCTTACTTAGAACCTGCAGTTCAAGATCGGGATCGCTTTCGATCACCGGATAAAGATCGGCGGGTGGCTCCAAGACGAAATCAGTCTCACCTGCCTGCAACGCGGCTAAAGCAGTCTGCTGATCGGCAATATTCTGCCAGATCACGCTATCAACCTTGACGACCTTTGCGCCAGCGAACCCGTCGGGCCGTTCCTGGCGTGGTACATACTTTTCATTGCAGTCGTACGTGAAGCTCGCGCCCGGCTTGGCAAGAGCCTCATTGAAGATGAAGGGCCCCGATCCGATATTCGAGGTCACCGGCTCGGTCGCAGGACGATCAGCATCTTTCTGCCGCATGATAGGTAGGTAAAGGCCCTCCACCAGCGCATCAACTAGAATCCCCAGTGGTTCCTTAAGAGCGATCGTGAAGGTTTTTTCGTCCTTCTTCGAGATATCCCTGGCCCGGGCCATGATCAGTTTTCCACCGGCATCCACCTGGGCCCAGCGTCGTATCGAGGCCACACAGTCCGCCGCGGTGACGGGGCTACCGTCGTGATAGTTTAGGCCATCGCGGAGCTCGAAAGTGTAGCTCTTCCTGTCCTCGGAAACGTCCCAGTTCTCTACCATTTGCGGCTGCGGCGCAAGCTTGGAGTCCAGCGCGAACAGCGTGTCGTAAATCGCAAAGCCATGCATGCGTGTGATGTCAGCCGTCGATCGAATCGGATCGAAGACCGTAAGGTCCGACATCACCATCCGGACCGTCCGGGCATCATCTGGCGATGGCTGCGCCCGAAGGACCGATGGCATTGATAACGCCGTTCCGGCGGCCACGCCTGCCTTGATCAAGTCTCGTCGAGTGATTGTCATGTCTATTCCTCCCCTTTTGGCCGGATTTCCGGCATTGCGAATGCGCTGATCACAGAGACCCGCTCCGCCTTGCGCAAACATTGTTTGTTGCGACAAAAAACCCACGAGCCGGATTGTTTTGAGGTGTGGTTTACCTCCGCGTTCGCCACTTTCTAGTTTAGACGAGGTCGCGGGAAATCTTCTCCGACCATGATTTGCAAAAGATGCGATCGCCGTTTTCGATAGCATTGAAATCAATCTGCAAGTGGAAGTCGGTCTTGGTAGCGGTCAAAACTGTCCGCCCCTCGACTGCTGTCTGCCAAGCTCCGCGACCTCCCTCAAACCGTTCGTAGACCTCCGTGCGAACTGTAGATGGATCATTTTCGGCAACCGAAAAGATCATATGCTTTTCGTGCCCAACAACCGTGCCGATGGGATCGAGACGCACTAAGCCGTCGTCGCGCTTGACTGTGAGACTGACGACGCTTGGTACAAGGTCGATCCGAATGAACCGATCGGCGCTGCCGGGCCTCAGCACCGTTGTCGCCATTGGCGCAGAAGCCTCCGGGGTCTTGAAAACCGGTAAGTTCGAGTCAGCGGGTTGGGGCGTTCGGATCGGCAGATGCACATGGCTGGCTTCCGCCCGCACCGTCAATCTGGCGCGCTCCGGCGCCGGCAATGCGATTGGCCAGTAGACAGTGGAAATAGAGAGCCGGATCCGGTGGCCCGAGGGGAAAGTATAGCCGATCTCATTCATCGCAAGGCGGACGCAGTACGACTTTCCAGCTTCCATCGGCTGTAGGTCTTGGTGTCCGTCGCGGTGCGACAGATTGAGCAGTCCGTAGGTGACCCGTGTGACTTCACCTGATGGGCTTACATCGCAGAGACGTGCTGCGAGGATCGCGGTGGGCTTGTCGCAAGTGATCTCCAATTCAAGAAGGGGCGCGCCCAGAATGGGCGTGGCCTCCGTCATGAGTTCGCTGTCAAAAATCAACGATCCCCCATCGTCCCACCGCTGATCCAGCGGCATCTCTGGACCNCTCCGTCATGAGTTCGCTGTCAAAAATCAACGATCCCCCATCGTCCCACCGCTGATCCAGCGGCATCTCTGGACCAAGTCCTCCGAGCCCATAGGCGCACCATTCGCCGCCTGCGATCCCGACCGTCATGGGGGAGCTGATTTCAAGACTGGCTTCAGGCAGCGGTTGCTGCGATAGTCTGCCGAGGCCCATATGGTAAACCCGTGGCGATACGTGGGGAGACGGCCAACTGGGGTCGGCAACCCAATGCCCAGGCCGCTCATCGTAGTGGGCAGCAGGCTCCACCGAGTCGAGCATCCAGCTACGCAACATTGGCTCCCGCATAATGCCGGTATCCTCGCCCTTCAACCGTTAGCCGGACCAGCGTACGAAACNTCCGTCATGAGTTCGCTGTCAAAAATCAACGATCCCCCATCGTCCCACCGCTGATCCAGCGGCATCTCTGGACCGAGACCTCCGAGCCCATAGGCGCACCATTCGCCGCCTGCGATCCCGACCGTCTCAGGCGAGCTGATTTCGAGAGTGGCTTCCGGCAGCGCCTGCTCTGACAACCTGCCCATCCCCAGGTGGAAGGTCCGCGACGATTGATGCGGAGACGGCCAGCTGGGGTCAGTGACCCAGTGCCCAGGCCGCTCATCATAGTGCGCGGCAGGCTCCACCGAGTCGAGCATCCAGCTACGCAACATTGGCTCCCGCATAATGCCGGTATCCTCGCCCTTCAACCAGTGATCCCACCAGCGCAGGCATTCTTGCAGAAAACCGATAGCGGGACCGGGAACACCATAATGAGGGTATTTATGACCCCAAGGTCCAAGCAGGCCTTTACGGGGTGCGTCCAGGTTCGAGAGAAGCCGGAATACTGCGTTGGAAAAGCCATCCGCCCACCCACCGACTGCGAAAACTGCGCAATCGATTGCCCCATGATCTTCGCAGACTGACCCTTGCTTCCAGAACTCATCGCGGCGCCGATGAGTGAGCCAATCGATCATAGTTGGCCGCGCATTCTCCAGCCGCTCCATCCACATCGAGCGCCAGCGCTCCTCGCCGACAATCTCGGGATCGGGCGACTGCGTCATGCGCACGAAACAAGACGTGCCCCAAACCAATGTATCGTTGAGGACACATCCGCCCATGTGTTGACCACCATCGGCGAAGCGATCATCAGTCGAGCAGAGTGTAATGATCGCCTTCAGGCCCTTGGGCCGGCGCGCGGCGACTTGCAAGGCGCTGAACCCACCCCACGAGATGCCGATCATTCCCACATTGCCACTGCACCAGGCNATGATCGCCTTCAGGCCCTTGGGCCGGCGCGCGGCGACTTGCAAGGCGCTGAACCCACCCCACGAGATGCCGATCATTCCCACATTGCCACTGCACCAGGCTTGTCGCGTTATCCATTCGATGGCCTCGACAGCATCGTCCTGCTCTTGCCTGACATATTCATCCTCGAAAAGCCCCTCAGAATCGCCAGTGCCCCGGATATCTAGACGAATGCCTGCGTATCCGTGCGATGCGAAATAACTGTATGTGCTTTCGTCCCTCGGAGCCGTTCCATCACGTTTGCGGTATGGGATGTAGTCGATAATCGCTGGAACCGGATCGGAAGTCGCATCCTCCGGCAGCCAGATTTTTGCAGCCAAACGCGTTCCGTCAGAAAGCGGAATCCACACATTCTCGATTAACTTGACGGGTCGCGGTCCTGTGGCAATCTTCATTAGTTACCTTCCATGTTGCAAATGGGGAAGCGCCTAAGAAGCGGGTTTCATTTCGAGCCGTCTGACCGGCATATTCGTCGATGACCAGCTAATCGCGCTGCCGGTGCGTCCAATCTTCGCATTGATCAGTGCGGCGACGACAAAGTCTCGATCTTGGGTGCCGCTCGAATCGTCCGCCGCGCTTCCGCCCTAATCTGCGAGAAACTTGTGTTTCAACGGTCATGCCGGCCTCCAGATAATCTCTGCCGCAGACCCCGCGAACCCACGCACTATTGCCGGAGACCGGCCATTTGACCTACTGCAAAAGTCTCACGCACGAGTTTACAAAAACGCCGTCGGCTGACCGCGCATGTGTTTGCCGGGAAGCTCGCAGTTCAGT
>NZ_AYWX01000029.1 GCF_000502875.1 Mesorhizobium sp. L2C084A000
AAGAGAAGCTGCGCTTCGCTATCCGTGAAGGCGGCCGCACCGTCGGTGCCGGCATCGTCGTCACCATCAAGGAATAATCGAGCCCGGCATTTGCCGGATCGACAAGAAAAGGGCGGTCTTCGGGCCGCCCTTTTTTGTTTGCCGGGCTATCGGCTACCGCCCTGTCGCTCGACCCTGTTGCAAGCCCTTGGACCTCGTCTAGTATAGGTTGCATCAAGGGGCTTTTTGCAGAATGGTTTCAGGGCGCCTTCACCGTTGTCGGGCATTGTGGTCGCTGGCCTTGATCTGCCTGCTGGCATTGCTTGCCGCGGGCCCGGTAGCCTTTGCGGCGGATGCGGCGCCGGATCTTGGGCCGACGATGCGGTTCGGCATTGTCCGCAGCAACGCACCGGGGTGCGAGCCGATCTGCCCGGAATGGATATCGGCCGAGGGCTCCATAGAAGCCGGCACGCCGGCACTCTTCAAACGCATGCTGAAGACGCTTGGCGGGCGGAAACTGCCTGTTGTCGTGGATTCTCCCGGCGGCAATGTCGAGGCGGCGCTGACGCTTGGCCGGCTGATCCGCAAGAACAAGCTCGATATCGCCATCGGCAAGACGGTGTTTTCCAGCTGCCAGCCCGGTGCGAAGGGATGCCAGGACCGTGACGCCCGCTACTTCGGCGATGTCATCGACTATGGCGCCATGTGCAATTCCGCCTGTCCTCTGATGTTTGCCGGCGGTATCAGGCGGGTGGCCGGCGAATGGGCCTATCTCGGCGTCCATCAGATCACCACGACCTACATCCGCACGAAATTGCAATACCGCACCACCTACCGCATCGTGGGGGGCAAGAAGAAGATCCTCAACACAAAGATCGTCAGCCGCAAGAACGCCGGCAGCTACAAGACCTACGAGATGAGCAAGTCGGTGGAGAAAAAGCTGGCGGCCTATCTCAACCAGATGGGCATCGAACAAGGCATGCTCGAAACGATGAAGGGCACGCCGGCCAGCGAAATTCACCAGATCGCCCTCGACGACATGCTGGCGATGAAGCTGGTCACCAGCACGGACGCTGTAGGCCTGTTGACCGCGGCAAGCCTGTGCGAGCCCGGCCGCCTGGCCACGAATTGCCGGGAAATGCCGGGGGACAAGCCTGATGGCCTGACGGCGACCGCGGCCAAGCCTGCTCCGCCGGCGATCGAACCCGAGCCGGCGCGACACGATGAAGAGCGGCGCGATGAAGACATGCGCTTCGTCGTCGTTCGCGGCACCAATCCGCTCTGCAATCCAGACTGCCCGGAATGGATCTCGGCGGAAGGCGCGATCACTCCCCAGACCCCGCAGAAGCTGCGCCAATTGCTCGCCACGCTCGGCAAACGGCAACTGCCTGTCGTGGTCAGTTCGAGGGGAGGCGACCTGTTCAGCGCCCTGGCGGCGGGACGGCTTATCCATGAAAGGAAGCTCGACGTCGCGGTTGGCCGCACCGATTTCGTCGGCTGTGACCCGGGAGCGTGGAATTGCCTGGCCAAAGAGGGCGCCTATGCCGGGCTGAGCATCGATGCGGGCGTGGAGTGCGATTCGGCCTGCGCGCTGATGCTTGCCGGCGGCATCAAGCGGCTTGTCGGTCCCCAGGCGCGACTTAGCCTCTACCTGATGGGGCAAAAGCAGATGGTCAAGGCCTATCTCGACGAGATGGCGATCGCTCCCGCCCTGTTCGCGGCGATCGAGCGTCGCTCGGTCGAGCGCCGGCTGGAACCCGGCATGATGCTGAAGGTCGGACTGACGACGAGCCTGCAATCGGTCGACGCGCTGACCGGCGCCACCATTTGCGAGGCGGTGCCAAGACCCGAGAATTGCCGGATCCGGCCCTCCGCCAATGCCGAGGCTGACGCGCCGGCCAAATTGTAGACCGCGGCGAAGCCGGAACTGGCCATCGAGGCAGGTTGAGACACTTCCGATTGTTCCGCTATCGTCGCTGCTGGCGGCGCCAGGCAGGCGGAGGATCGAGAATGAGCCAGGATATCCCGACCCTCTACGAATGGGCCGGCGGCGGCGAGGCCCTGAACCGGCTGACCCAGACTTTCTACGACAAGGTGGCGCAGGACCCGATCGTCGGGCCGGTGTTCAAGACCATGTCGCCGGATCATCCCGCCCATGTCGCGGCCTTCATCGGCGAGGTTTTCGGCGGGTCAAAAACCTACAGCGAGCAGTTCGGTGGCCACCGCGAGATGGTCATGCACCATCTGGGCAAGCATCTGAGCGAGGAGCAGCGCCGCCGCTGGATTAGCCTCCTGGCCGATGCAGCCGACGCGGTCGGCCTGCCTGACGATCCGGAATTCCGTTCGGCCTTCATGGGCTATGTCGAATGGGGATCGCGTCTGGCCAAGATGAACTCCAATCTCGGCGAGACGTGCGATCCCGAGACGGAACCGATGCCGGCCTGGGGCTGGGGCGTGCCGGGCGGACCCTATCGGCCGCTGAAAACAAAGTAACCTCTCGCCGAACGAGCTGGTCGTCAGCTGTCCCGATTTCTGGCGCAGGGGGGGTGAAGGTACGTTTGCTTGCAAACCACCCTTTACAGAGCGTGCGGAAGCTTTTAGGAAGCGCCTGCTGCGCCGACATGCGCACGTACGGGCATAGCTCAGTTGGTAGAGCGGCGGTCTCCAAAACCGCAGGTCGTAGGTTCGAGCCCTGCTGCCCGTGCCATTTCCAAAGGGAAATCAGGCACTTAGAAATAGCGCTACTCGGTTGAGAAGCCAAAACGACTGCTGCACATCTATTGCACGGACATGCACGTCCGCGGGCAGCGTCCGACGGTGGCGTAAAATCACACGATTCTGGTGGGCAACTTCACCGTAACGACAGCCTGGTTTGGCGCTGCTCGAGGTTCCACAAAGGTAAAAATTGGCGGGTTGGCACCAAGGAAGCTGGCTTGGCTCGAGTCGAGATTTGCTCCTTTGGTCCGAAGGATGCGGGCGCAGAATACAAACCATCCGACGCTCGGGCATAGGCTTCCATGCTATGCTTTGGACCGCTCGGCTTTGAGAATCTACAGCTTGTAGGCAGCAGGCGGACCAACGGATCCGCGTTCGATGATTGTGGTCGGCAGAATGAGCCTTTCAGCTGGCCGTGCTTCGCCCTTCAAGCGGCGGATGAGCAGTTCCGCGACGCTTTTGCCCAGCGCATAGACGGGCTGGTCGACGACGGTGATGGGCGGGGTCGTGACGCTCGTCCAGTCCGCGTCATGGAAAGTGATGAGCGAGATGTCTTGTGGAATGCGCAGCCCGCGCTGGCGCATGACCTTGAAGATCTCCAGGGCTATGAGACTGTCGGAGGCAAGGATTGCGGTCGGTCGATCTGGCCCCGACAGCAGTTTGTCGGCGAGCTTTCGCGTCTCGTCGGGGCTTGTCGCGCCAAGGCGAATATGACGTTCCGGTCGATCAATTCCGGCGTCCCGGCACACCTTGAGAAAGCCGTCGATGCGCTCACGGACCGATGAGGTGTAGATTTGTCCTAGGTCGCGATACTCATTGCCTTCGGCGTCAACCGCGGTCACATAGGCGATTTTGCTGTGGCCGGCGTCGACAAGGATACGGGTCGCCCGCATGGCGATGTCTCGATCGTCAACCGTAACCGTGTCGACATCGAGATCAGGCAGCGCCCGGTCAAGCAGGGCAAGCGGCCGGCCTGAACGGTGGATGTCGCGCAGGTGTGAGATGTCACGCGATTCCGACGGCGTGACGATCAGTCCGTCGACGCGCTTGCCGATCAACAGCCGCACAGCTGCCCTTTCCGCGTCGATCCGCTCGCCGGAGTTGGCCAAGATGACGTTGAAGCCAGCCGCCCTTGCCGCGTCGCTGATTCCACGCACCGCCAGGCTGAAGAACGGGTTTTCGATGTCTCCGACCACCACGCCGATGATGCCGGACCTGCCGGTCGTCATGCTTCGGGCCAGTTCGTTCGGACGGTAGTCAAGGGCCTTGGCGGCGGCCATGACATTGGCGCGGATCGTGTCGCTGACGACACCGTATCCGCCGAGCACGCGCGCGGCCGTCGCTTTGGACACATTGGCCACTCGGGCGACATCGCTGACCGTTATCGACTGGGTCTTGGGTGCGGTTCTTTTCATTGGATGAACGACTACAAGAGTTGTTGACGGAAGGTCAATCTGGCGATAACGATTATCAAAGAGACCGGTCTCAATCAATAAGAGACCGGTCTCTTTTAGAAGATTGCGGGCCGAGAGGCGCATGCCGCGGTCGCGGCGGCGGGCGATGTCAAGCGTGGGATTGCCGGCTCGACGTCAATACCAAGAAGAACAGACCTTCAGAGTGGAGAGAAGACATGAGCAGGATAGGAATTCTCAAGTCGTTGATGTCACCGGTCCGGGCCGGCGCAATGGCTCTTATGGCTGTGTGCATCGGCGCGGGTTTTGTTTCCGGAGCAGCCGCCGCGGATGACAATCCCTATGGTCTTATTGATGCGAAAGTCATCAGCGTTGGTACCATGGGTGATGCCAAGCCCTACGCTTTCACCCAGGCGGACGGCACATTCACCGGGTTCGACATCGAATTGTTCCGCAACGTCGCGAGCCGCCTTGGCTTCAAGCCGGACCAGGTGATCTTCACCGGTCAGGAATTCTCGGCGCTGATGCCTTCGGTTGCCAACGAGCGCTTCGATGTCGCGGTCGCGGCAATCGGCACGACGGAAGCGCGTAAGAAGACCGTCGACTTTTCCGACGGGTATCTTGCAGGCTATCTCTCCGTGCTTACGTCAGACAAGGCGATCACGTCGGCCGACGGGCTCAAGGGCAAGCGTCTTGGCGTCGTGCAGGGTACGCTGCAGGAAATCTATGCGGCGAAGAATTTTGTCGGGACTGATCTCGTCAAATTTCCTGACAACAATTCGGCCGTCTCGGCGCTCAACAATGGCACGGTCGACGCTCATTTCCTCGATTACGAGGCAGCCAAGGACTATGGCGTTCGTTATCCGGACTTGAAGATCGCGGTTAACATCCCGTCCTTCGACGCGCCGGCAGGCTTCGTCTTGCGCAAGGGCAACGACAAGCTTCGCGATGCGCTGAACACCGCCCTGCATGCGGCCATGCAGGACGGCACCTGGAAGACGCTTTATGAGAAGTGGTTCCCAGGCTCGCCGATGCCCGATCAATACCTCCCCAAGAAGTAACCGCACCCGGCCGCCGGCTTTTGCGCCGGCGGCCGGACCACGCGCTGCCGCGTTTGATGTCGGACGATGCGGACAGCGCAACCGAAAGGGGGCCGAATGAACTGGCTTGAAAACTTGCGGCGCAGTTTCCTTGACTGGCAAGCCATGGCGGACGTGCTGCCAAGCATGATCACCATCGGATTGAAGAACACCTTGATCCTCGCGGCCGCATCCACGGTGCTGGGTGTCGTGCTCGGCATGATCCTGGCAGTCATGGGCATCTCGCAATCGCGCTGGCTGCGCATTCCGGCCCGGGTCTACACGGACATTTTCCGTGGCCTTCCGGCGATCGTCACGATCCTTCTGATCGGCCAGGGCTTTGCGCGCATCGGCCGTGAAATCTTTGGGCCTTCGCCCTTTCCGCTCGGCATTCTGGCCCTCAGCCTGATCGCCGGCGCCTATATCGGCGAAATCTTCCGCTCGGGCATCCAGAGCGTCGAGCGCGGGCAAATGGAAGCCTGCCGGGCGCTCAGCATGAGCTACGGGCAGGGCATGCGCCTGATCGTCATCCCGCAGGGCATCCGCCGCGTCCTGCCGGCGCTGGTCAACCAGTTCATCGGCAACGTCAAGGATTCGAGCCTCGTCTACTTCCTCGGTCTGCTCGCATCGGAGCGCGAGATTTTCCGCGTCGGTCAGGACCAGGCGGTGGTCACCGGAAACCTGTCGCCATTGCTGCTGGCCGGCGTGTTCTATCTCGTGATCACCGTGCCGTTGACCCACGTGGTTAATTACATCGACAACTCGCTGCGGGTCGGAAAGCAAAAGGCAGGCCTCGTCACCAGCGGCCTTGCCGAGGTGAGCGAACTGGAGAGCGCCGTCGGCAGCCCGCTCTCCGAGGCCAGCCCTGAAGACAGCTCGGCGCTTTCACGCTTCAAGGGTGGTAGTCTCGCCGTCACCAATCTCGACATGGCCTATGGCGATCTCGATGTCCTGAAGGGCGTCAGCCTGACGGTCAAGCCGGGCACGGTCACCTGCGTCATCGGTCCGTCAGGGTCGGGCAAGTCGACCTTGCTGCGCTGCCTTAACCGCTTGGTCGAGCCCAAGGGCGGTGACGTGCTGCTCGATGGCGCGAGCATCCTGGCGATGAAGCCCGAAAAGCTGCGCCGGCGTGTCGGCATGGTGTTCCAGCAGTTCAACCTGTTTCCCGACCACACAGCCCTGGAAAACGTCATGCTGTCGCTGACCAAGGTCAAGGGCCTTCCGGTGCGGGAAGCCGAGCGCATCGCCGAGGCGCGCCTCGCCGATGTTGGCCTTGCCGCACGCAAACACCATCGTCCCGGCAGTCTTTCCGGTGGCCAGCAGCAGCGGGTGGCAATCGCCCGTGCACTGGCAATGGACCCTGAGGTGATCCTGTTCGACGAGGTGACGAGCGCTCTCGATCCGGAACTGGTGAAGGGCGTTCTCAACCTGATGGCTGACCTCGGCCGACGTGGCATGACAATGGTCGTGGTGACCCATGAAATGGGTTTTGCCCGCAAGGTCGCCGATCAGGTCATCTTCATGGATGAGGGCCGTGTCATCGAGGCCGGCACGCCCGCTGCGATCTTCGACACTCCCAAAAGCGCGCGCTTGAAGCACTTCCTCGCCGAAGTGCTGTGATCCGCATCGCCATCTGGCCGATATGCGTGGAACGCCTTCGGTCGCTCAATCCACTCTCTACACAGTGAAAGAACATCTCATGGTTACATCGCATCCGGTCTCGAAGGTCGTCGTTGTCGGAGGCGGCATTTTCGGTGTCTCCACAGCCGTTCATCTCGCGCGGCTTGGCATCGAAACGATCCTCGTCAACGATGGACCGCTTGCCAAGGGGGCGTCGGGCCGCTCGCTCTCCTGGCTCAATTCAGCGCGCAAGCGGTCGGCTGAGTATCATCGCTTGCGCATGATCGGTATCGACCGCTACCGGACGTTGTCGGCGAGATATCCGGATGCTGCGTGGCTGCGTTTCGATGGCGGCCTGACATGGGATGCGGACGACGCCTCGAACCAGATTGCTGATGTCTTCGCCCATGAAAAGGATCTCGGCTATGACGCACAGCACCTGACCGCGGCCGCCATAGCGGCGGTCACACCAGGCGTTGCCGCAGGCGCCGTCACGCCGCAGGGAGCCATTTTCAACCCAGGGGAAGGCTGGGTCGACCTGCCATCGCTGATCGATGCATTAATTGCGGAGTTCGTGGAGCGCGGCGGGCGACTGGTCACCGATGCCGGCAGGGCCACGGTCACGGTTGTCGATGGTCGTGCCACTGGCGCCACCACGACCAGCGGCATCGACTTTCCTGCCGATGCAGTCCTCCTGGCGACCGGCAGTGATGTGCCGCGAATGGTTGCGGCCACAGGCCACCATATCGAGGATGGGACGCCGATCGCGCTGCTGGTCAGGACCAAGCCGGTCGATTTGGCTCTTCGGGCCGTGCTCAACACGCCGCGCGTCGCCATCCGCCCGACGCCGGACGGAGCCCTCGCGCTCGATTCCGCCTGGTCGGAAGAAGAGGTAATCATCAATGCAGACGGCACCTATGGGGTGAAGGGCTCGACGATTGATGGACTTCTTGAACAAGCCGCGAAGGTCCTCGAGGGACATCCAAAGCTGGAATTGGAGAGTTATGGTGTCGGCCCCAAGCCGATTCCGGGCGACGGCGAGCCGGTCTTCGGCTTGTTGAAAGATATCCAGGGATACTACGTCGCCTTCAGCCACAGCGGCGCGACGCTTGGCCTGATCGCCGGTGAACTCATTGCCGACGAGATCGCCACCGGAAGAGAGCACCCGCTGCTTGCCAAGTTCCGCCCAAGCCGCTTTGCTTAGGCTTTCGGAATTGTTTCGTGTGGCCATCAGCGACATTTCTGCGGTCTGCCCTTTGAAAATCGGCGACCCGCTTGCCATATTAGCCCGATTGGGGCATAAGAGCGCCATAGCCGGGACGGAACGACTGGATGGTTCCGAGGCGGTGTTTGGTCATAAAGCGGAGACTTGCCACTTGCGTGGATCAAGAATCGGTTTTATGTAGACGAAACAGACACGCGACGCGTGGAGCTGGGAAACCGGCTTTACGCGTCTGATTTGCATGGGCGAAATGATTGCGCTGATTCGGCGCGAAATTCGCTCAGGCGGTACGTCCCGGCCAGCGGGATCATCCAGGAGACCCGGCCAACGGGTCTTGAAGACAGAGCGGCATATGGCTTCGAAAACCACAAATCCTTTCGTCTTTCTCCAGCAGGTCCGCGCGGAGACCGCCAAGGTGACTTGGCCGTCGCGGCGCGAAACGATGATCTCGACGGTGATGGTTCTGGCCTTCGCAGTGATCGCGATGATCTTTTTCTTCACCGCCGATCAGCTCATGGGCCTTGCGGTCGAACAGATTCTGGGCATCGGACGCTAAGTCCGGCGATTACGGAGAAGTCTTGAAATGACCGCGCGCTGGTACATCGTCCACGCCTATTCGAACTTTGAAAAGAAGGTCGCCGAGGATATCGAGAACAAGGCCAAGCAGAAGGGCCTGTCCGCCGACATCCATCAGATCGTGGTTCCGACCGAGAAGGTCGTCGAAGTTCGCCGCGGCCGCAAGGTCGATGCCGAGCGCAAGTTCTTCCCGGGCTATGTGCTGCTGAAGGCGAATTTGACCGACGCTGTGTTCTCGCTGGTCAAGAACACACCGAAGGTCACCGGCTTCCTGGGTGACTCCAAGCCGGTGCCGATCACCGAGGCGGAAGCGCAGCGCATCCTGAACCAGGTGCAGGAAGGCGTCGAGCGGCCCAAGCCCTCGGTCACGTTCGAGATCGGCGAAGCGATCCGCGTTTCGGATGGTCCCTTCGCGTCGTTCAACGGTTTCGTCCAGGAAGTGGACGAGGAGCGGGCGCGGCTCAAGGTGGAAGTTTCGATCTTCGGGCGCGCCGTGCCGGTCGATCTGGAATTCGGACAGGTCGAAAAGGGCTGATCCGAAATCCCTGACGCCGGTTTGGCGATCAGGGGAGGCGGCGCGGAAGCGCGGCCTGAGAACGGTGGGAGACGAATGCGGCTTTAGCCGGCCGCATGGATCGCACCACCAGACTGCAACCGCCGGCATGACCGGCATAGACAAAGGCAGGAAAAGAGATGGCTAAGAAAATTGCAGGCCAGCTCAAGCTCCAGGTGAAAGCGGGATCGGCTACGCCGTCTCCCCCGATCGGCCCGGCGCTTGGTCAGCGTGGCATCAACATCATGGAGTTCTGCAAGGCGTTCAACGCGCAGACCCAGGAAATGGAAAAGGGATCGCCGGTTCCGGTCGTCATCACCTACTATCAGGACAAGTCCTTCACCTTCGTCATGAAGACGGCGCCGGTGAGCTACTTCCTGAAGAAGGCAGCGAACCTGACGTCCGGTTCCAAGGAGCCGGGCAAGGTCAAGGCCGGTACGGTTTCGCGTGACAAGGTCCGCGAGATTGCCACCGCGAAGATGAAAGACCTGAACGCAAACGACGTCGAAGCGGCCATGCGCATGGTCGAGGGCTCCGCCCGCTCGATGGGTCTGGAAGTGGTGGGCTAAGATCATGGCAAAGATTGCAAAGCGTGTATCGAAGACCCGCGAAGGCATCGATCCCAACAAGGCTTATGCCCTGGGTGATGCGCTGAAGCTGCTCAAGGACCGTTCCTCGGTGAAGTTCGATGAGACCATCGAAGTCGCCATGAATCTCGGCGTCGACCCGCGCCATGCCGACCAGATGGTCCGCGGCGTGGTCAACCTGCCGAACGGCACCGGCCGCTCGGTGCGTGTCGCCGTGTTCGCCCGTGGCGACAAGGCCGACGAAGCGCGCGCCGCCGGCGCCGACATCGTTGGTGCCGAGGATCTGGTCGACATCGTCCAGAAGGGCACGATCGATTTCGATCGCTGCATCGCCACGCCGGACATGATGCCGCTGGTCGGTCGTCTGGGCAAAGTGCTCGGCCCGCGCGGCATGATGCCGAACCCGAAGGTCGGCACCGTCACCACCGACGTTGCCGCCGCCGTCAAGGCATCCAAGGGCGGCGCCGTCGAGTTCCGTGTCGAGAAGGCTGGCATCGTCCATGCCGGCGTCGGCAAGGTCTCGTTCGACGTCAAGGCGCTGGAAGAGAACATCCGCGCCTTCGCCGATGCGGTGACCAAGGCAAAGCCGACTGGCGCCAAGGGCAACTACGTCAAGAAGGTGTCGGTCACCTCGACGATGGGCCCGGGCCTCAAGCTCGACGTCGCGACGCTCAACGCGTCCTGATACGAACATTTGGATCGGCCGCTAAGCGGCTGATCCGCAAGTGAATTCCGGGCCTCCGACCTAGTTGGCGGCCCGGTGCCGGAAGTCGAAAGGCTTCCGGACATCCTGTCCGAGATTGCAGGCGGCCCAGAAGCCTTAATTCGATTTGGGCCTGCATGAGACGGGTGAAGACCGGACAACGGAGCGATTGCTCCAATGAAAGGTTCGAACCGTGTTTGCCTTTTGTCTGCGCATCGCCGGCTTGACTGTCGATGTGGCGAAAGGGGGCAGGATCCTCGAGCGTCGTTCGGGAGATCCGTTACTGGATGGCCCGGCCGACAAAAGGCAACCCGACGCCTGTCCTCGTCAATGGGATGTTCCCGTTAACAGGATTGGGGTCAACTGGAGATAGGCAGTGGACAGAGCGGAAAAACGCGAACTCGTCACGGGCCTGAACGGTGCGTTCTCGAACGCAGGTTCAGTGGTCGTGGCCCACTACGCCGGTATCACCGTCGCGCAAATGAACGACCTTCGGTCGAAAATGCGCGCCGCCGGTGGCACCGTCAAAGTCGCGAAGAACCGTCTCGCCAAAATCGCTCTTCAGGGCACGGACTCCGCATCGATCATCGAGCTGTTCAAGGGACAGACGCTGATTGCTTATTCGGAGGATCCGATTGCGGCGCCGAAGGTCGCGTCCGATTTCGCCAAGGGAAATGACAAGCTCGTCATTCTCGGTGGCGCAATGGGCACCACCTCGCTCAATGCCGACGGTGTGAAGGCACTCGCCACACTTCCGTCGCTCGATGAGCTGCGCGCCAGGCTGGTTGGCATGATCGCCACGCCGGCAACCCGGATCGCCCAGATCGTCAATGCGCCAGCGGCTTCGGTCGCGCGCGTCATCGGCGCTTACGCCCGGAAGGACGAGGCGGCATGAGGCCGTTCCTCGCTATCACAAACACACGTTCGAACCTTATGAAGGAACACAACAATGGCTGATCTCGCAAAGATCGTAGACGACCTTTCGAAGCTGACCGTCCTCGAGGCGGCTGAGCTGTCGAAGCTTCTGGAAGAAAAGTGGGGCGTTTCCGCCGCTGCTCCGGTGGCTGTTGCCGCCGCTGGCGGTGGTGCGGCCGCTGCTGCTCCGGTCGAGGAAAAGACGGAATTCGACGTCGTCCTCACCGAGGCAGGCGCTCAGAAGATCAACGTCATCAAGGAAGTCCGCGCCATCACCGGNACGAGAACCTCTTTCCTGAGGGCCGAAAACCGGCCTTCAGGAAACGGGTTTTCTCCCGTTCTAGCCGGCCGCCGACAGGCGCCGGGAAAACAGACAGAGGGTTGCCGCCAAGGTGGCCCAGCATGCAAGGCGAGCCGCGGCGAGGCTCGTCCCGAGTTTAGAGCTAAGGAGCGACGATGGCCCAGACCCAGACTTTCAATGGCCGCAGACGCGTACGCAAGTTCTTCGGAAAGATTCCGGAAGTTGCGGAGATGCCGAACCTGATCGAGGTTCAGAAGGCATCCTATGACCAGTTCCTGATGGTGGCGGAGCCCAAGGGTGGGCGTCCGGACGAGGGACTGCAGGCTGTTTTCAAGTCGGTCTTCCCGATCTCCGATTTTTCCGGCTCCTCGATGCTGGAGTTCGTGAAGTATGAGTTCGAAGGACCGAAATTCGACGTTGACGAATGCCGTCAGCGCGACCTGACCTATGCCGCGCCGCTCAAGGTGACGCTGCGCCTCATCGTGTTCGATATCGACGAGGATACCGGCGCCAAGTCCATCAAGGACATCAAGGAGCAGGACGTCTACATGGGCGACATGCCGCTCATGACGCTGAATGGCACCTTCATCGTCAACGGCACCGAGCGCGTCATCGTCTCGCAGATGCACCGCTCGCCGGGCGTCTTCTTCGACCATGACAAGGGCAAGTCGCACTCGTCGGGCAAGCTTCTGTTTGCCGCGCGCGTCATCCCCTATCGCGGCTCGTGGCTCGACATCGAGTTCGATTCCAAGGACGTCGTGCACGCCCGCATCGATCGTCGCCGCAAGATTCCGGTGACGTCGCTGCTGATGGCGCTCGGCATGGACGGCGAAGAAATCCTGTCGACCTTCTACAACAAGATCACCTACAAGCGCGCCGGCGACCATTGGCGCATTCCGTTCAACGTCGAGCGTTTCCGCGGCCTCAAGGCCGTCGGCGACCTGGTCGATGCCGATACCGGCGAAGTCGTCGTCGAAGCCGGCAAGAAGATCACGGCACGTCAGGCTCGGGCGCTTGGCGAAAAGGGTCTGAAGGCGATCAAGGCGACCGACGAGGATCTGCTCGGCAACTACCTGGCCGAGGACATCGTCAACTACGCCACCGGCGAGATATTCCTCGAAGCCGGGGACGAGATCGACGAGAAGACGCTGAAGGTTCTGCTCGGCACCGGCGAAGACGAGATCAAGGTTCTCGACATCGACCACGTCAATGTCGGCGCCTATATCCGCAACACGCTCAACGTCGACAAGAACGAGAGCCGCCAGGACGCCCTGTTCGACATCTATCGTGTCATGCGCCCCGGCGAGCCGCCGACGCTCGAAACCGCCGAAGCCATGTTCAACTCGCTGTTCTTCGACAGTGAGCGCTACGATCTGTCGGCCGTTGGCCGCGTCAAGATGAACATGCGCCTCGAGCTCAAGGCCGAGGACACCGTGCGCGTGCTGCGCAAGGACGACATCCTGGCCGTGGTCAGGACGCTGGTTGAACTGCGCGACGGCAAGGGCGAGATCGACGACATCGACAATCTCGGCAACCGCCGCGTGCGTTCGGTCGGCGAGCTGATGGAAAACCAGTACCGCGTCGGCCTGCTGCGCATGGAACGCGCGATCAAGGAGCGTATGTCCTCGATCGAGATCGACACGGTCATGCCGCAGGACCTGATCAACGCCAAGCCGGCGGCTGCCGCCGTGCGCGAGTTCTTCGGTTCCTCGCAGCTGTCGCAGTTCATGGACCAGACCAACCCGCTGTCGGAGATCACCCACAAGCGCCGCCTCTCGGCGCTTGGACCGGGCGGTCTGACCCGCGAGCGCGCCGGCTTCGAAGTGCGCGACGTGCACCCGACGCATTACGGCCGCATCTGCCCGATCGAGACGCCGGAAGGCCCGAATATCGGTCTGATCAACTCGCTGGCCACCTTCGCACGCGTCAACAAGTACGGCTTCATCGAGAGCCCGTACCGCAAGATCGTCGACGGCAAGCTGACCAATGACGTCGTCTATCTCTCGGCGATGGAAGAGGCCAAGCACCATGTCGCGCAGGCCAACGCCGAGCTCGACAAGAACGGTGGTTTCGTCGACGAATTCGTCATTTGCCGCAGTGCCGGCGAAGTGATGATGGCGCCGCGCGAAAACGTCGATCTGATGGACGTGTCGCCCAAGCAGATGGTGTCGGTGGCCGCGGCCCTGATCCCGTTCCTGGAAAACGACGACGCCAACCGCGCTCTGATGGGCTCGAACATGCAGCGTCAGGCCGTGCCGCTGGTGCGCGCCGAGGCGCCGTTCGTCGGCACCGGCATGGAGCCGATCGTTGCCCGTGACTCGGGCGCTGCCATCGGCGCCCGCCGCGGCGGCATCGTCGACCAGGTGGATGCGACGCGTATCGTTATCCGCGCTACCGAAGATCTCGATCCGGGCAAGTCCGGCGTCGACATCTACCGGCTGATGAAGTTCCAGCGTTCGAACCAGAACACCTGCATCAACCAGCGTCCGCTGGTTCGCATGGGTGACCTCGTCAACAAGGGCGACATCATCGCCGACGGTCCGTCGACCGAGCTCGGTGATCTGGCGCTCGGCCGCAACGTGCTGGTCGCGTTCATGCCGTGGAATGGCTACAACTACGAGGACTCGATCCTCCTGTCCGAACGCATCGTCGCCGATGACGTCTTCACCTCGATCCATATCGAGGAGTTCGAGGTCATGGCGCGCGATACCAAGCTCGGGCCGGAGGAAATCACGCGCGATATTCCGAACGTCTCGGAAGAAGCGCTGAAGAACCTCGACGAAGCCGGCATCGTCTACATCGGTGCGGAAGTTCAGCCGGGCGACATCCTGGTCGGCAAGATCACGCCGAAGGGCGAAAGCCCGATGACGCCGGAAGAGAAGCTTCTGCGCGCCATCTTCGGCGAAAAGGCATCCGATGTGCGCGACACCTCGATGCGCATGCCTCCGGGCACTTTCGGCACCGTCGTCGAGGTGCGCGTCTTCAATCGCCACGGTGTGGAGAAGGACGAGCGCGCCATGGCGATCGAGCGCGAGGAGATCGAACGCCTCGCCAAGGACCGCGACGACGAGCAGGCCATTTTGGACCGTAACGTCTATGCGCGTCTTTCCGACGTGCTCGTCGGCAAGGAAGCGATCGCTGGACCGAAGGGCTTCAAGAAGGGCTCGACGCTGTCCAAGGATACGCTCGACGAGTATCCGCGTTCGCAGTGGTGGCAGTTTGCCGTGGAGAACGAAAAGCTCCAGAGCGAACTCGAAGCCCTGCGTGGCCAGTACGACGATTCCAAGAAGGCGCTCGAACAGCGTTTCATGGACAAGGTCGAGAAGGTCCAGCGCGGCGACGAAATGCCTCCGGGCGTCATGAAGATGGTCAAGGTCTTCGTGGCCGTGAAGCGCAAGATGCAGCCCGGCGACAAGATGGCCGGCCGTCACGGCAACAAGGGTGTCGTGTCGCGGATCGTTCCGGTCGAGGACATGCCTTTCCTCGAGGACGGCACGCATGCCGATATCGTGCTCAACCCGCTGGGTGTGCCGAGCCGCATGAATGTCGGCCAGATCCTGGAAACGCATCTGGGCTGGGCATGCGCGGGCATGGGCAGGAAAATCGGCGAGCTGATCGACACGTACAAGGCAGCCGGCGACATCAAGCCGCTGCGCAAGACGCTCGAGAGCTTCATCCCGGCCAACGACCGCAACGAGCCGGTTCGTGACTATGACGACGAGAGCATTGTTCGCCTCAGCGAGCAGATGCGCCGCGGCGTCTCGATCGCGACCCCGGTGTTCGACGGCGCGCACGAGGCTGACATCAACATCATGCTGGAGCAGGCGGGCCTGCACACCAGCGGTCAGTCGCAACTCTATGACGGACGCACCGGCGAGCCGTTCGATCGCAAGGTGACGATGGGCTACATCTACATGCTCAAGCTTCACCATCTCGTGGACGACAAGATCCACGCGCGTTCGATCGGTCCGTACTCGCTCGTCACCCAGCAGCCGCTGGGCGGCAAGGCGCAGTTCGGTGGCCAGCGCTTCGGCGAGATGGAGGTCTGGGCACTCGAAGCATACGGCGCCGCCTACACGCTGCAGGAAATGCTGACGGTGAAGTCGGACGACGTCGCAGGCCGTACCAAGGTCTACGAGGCGATCGTCCGTGGCGACGACACCTTCGAGGCCGGCATCCCCGAGAGCTTCAACGTTCTCGTCAAGGAAATGCGGTCTCTCGGCCTCAATGTCGAGCTGGAGAACACCAAGCTCGACGACAACCCTGTCCGGCTGCCAGATGCTGCCGAATAGGGGCGCGGCCGAGTAAGGCAATGGCGCGCCACGGCTTTCCGCGGCGCGCCTCGATCATGATCCCGAAAAGTGGCTACCGGTTTTCGGATGGGATCATGCTCAACCAGGAAGTATTCGACGGCCAGTGGCCGACAAAGACGGCGGGCGTTTGGCTCGCGACTAGATGCAAGGGGTCTTCGAGGATCCCGAAAAGGAGAACGGCATGAACCAAGAGGTCATGAATCTCTTCAATCCCCAGGCGCCTGCGCAGGTGTTCGATTCCATCCGGATATCGCTCGCCAGCCCTGAGAAGATTCTGTCCTGGTCTTTCGGCGAGATCAAGAAGCCGGAGACCATCAACTACCGCACCTTCAAGCCGGAGCGTGACGGTCTGTTCTGCGCGCGCATTTTTGGCCCGATCAAGGACTATGAGTGCCTGTGCGGCAAGTACAAGCGCATGAAGTACAAGGGCGTCATCTGCGAGAAGTGCGGCGTTGAAGTCACGCTGTCGCGCGTTCGCCGCGAGCGCATGGGCCATATCGAACTGGCGGCACCGGTCGCCCATATCTGGTTCCTGAAGTCGCTGCCGTCGCGCATCGGCACGCTGCTCGACATGACCCTGAAGGACATCGAGCGCGTCCTCTACTTCGAGAACTACATCGTCACCGAACCTGGCCTCACCGCGCTGAAGGAGCACCAGCTGCTCAGCGAGGAAGAGTACATGATCGCCGTCGACGAGTATGGCGAGGATTCGTTCACCGCCATGATCGGCGCCGAGGCCATTCATGACCTCCTGGCCGGCATGGACTTGGAGAAGATCGCCGGCGACCTGCGTTCGGAACTGGCTTCGACCACCTCCGAGCTGAAGCAGAAGAAGTATCTGAAGCGGCTCAAGGTCGTCGAGAACTTCATGGAATCCGGCAACCGTCCGGAATGGATGATCATGAAGGTGGTTCCGGTGATCCCGCCGGACCTGCGCCCGCTGGTTCCTCTGGACGGCGGCCGCTTCGCCACGTCGGATCTGAACGACCTCTATCGCCGCGTCATCAACCGCAACAATCGTCTGAAGCGGCTGATCGAGCTGCGCGCTCCCGGCATCATCGTGCGCAATGAAAAGCGCATGCTGCAGGAAGCCGTCGATGCGCTGTTCGACAACGGCCGTCGCGGCCGCGTCATCACCGGCGCCAACAAGCGCCCGCTGAAGTCGCTGTCCGACATGCTCAAGGGCAAGCAGGGCCGGTTCCGTCAGAACCTGCTCGGCAAGCGCGTCGACTATTCCGGCCGCTCGGTCATCGTGACCGGTCCGGAGCTCAAGCTGCACCAGTGCGGCCTGCCCAAGAAGATGGCGCTCGAACTGTTCAAGCCCTTCATCTACGCCCGTCTCGACGCCAAGGGTTACTCCTCGACCGTCAAGCAGGCGAAGAAGCTGGTCGAAAAGGAGCGTCCGGAAGTCTGGGATATCCTCGACGAGGTCATCCGCGAACATCCGGTGCTGCTGAACCGTGCGCCGACGCTGCACCGCCTCGGCATCCAGGCGTTCGAGCCGATCCTGATCGAGGGCAAGGCGATCCAGTTGCACCCGCTGGTCTGCACGGCCTTCAACGCCGACTTCGACGGCGACCAGATGGCCGTTCACGTGCCGCTGTCGCTGGAAGCGCAGCTTGAAGCCCGCGTGCTGATGATGTCGACCAACAACATCCTGCACCCGGCTTCCGGCGCGCCGATCATCGTGCCGTCGCAGGACATGGTTCTGGGTCTCTACTATCTCTCGATCGTCAACCAGAACGAGCCGGGCGAGGGCATGGTGTTTGCCGACATGGGCGAACTCCAGCACGCGCTCGAGACCAAGGCCGTGACGCTGCACTCCAAGATCAAGGGTCGTTTCCGCACGGTCGACGCCGAAGGCAAGGTGGTGTCGAAGATCCATGACACCACGCCTGGCCGCATGATCATCGGCGAGCTTCTGCCGAAGAACGTCAACGTGCCTTACGAGACCGCCAACCAGGAGATGACCAAGAAGAACATCTCCAAGATGATCGACACCGTCTACCGCCATTGCGGTCAGAAGGAGACGGTCATTTTCTGCGATCGCATCATGGCTCTCGGCTTCAGCCATGCCTGCCGTGCCGGCATTTCGTTCGGCAAGGACGACATGCTGATCCCGGATGCCAAGATCAAGCTGGTCTCCGACACCGAGGCTTTGGCCAAGGAATACGAGCAGCAGTACAATGACGGTCTGATCACGCAGGGCGAGAAGTACAACAAGGTCGTCGACGCCTGGGCCAAGTGCTCGGAAAAGGTCGCCGACGAGATGATGGCCCGCATCAAGGCGGTCGAGTTCGAGGACAATGGCCGTCAGAAGCCGATGAACTCGATCTACATGATGTCGCACTCCGGTGCGCGTGGCTCGCCCACCCAGATGCGTCAGCTTGCCGGCATGCGCGGCCTTATGGCCAAGCCGTCGGGTGAAATCATCGAAACGCCGATCATCTCGAACTTCAAGGAAGGCCTGACCGTGCTCGAGTACTTCAACTCGACCCACGGCGCCCGCAAGGGTCTGGCCGACACCGCCTTGAAGACGGCGAACTCGGGTTACCTCACCCGTCGTCTGGTCGACGTGGCGCAGGACTGCATCGTCAACTCCGTCGACTGCGGCACCGACAAGGGCCTCACCATGCAGCCGATCGTCGATGCCGGTCAGGTCGTCGCTTCGGTCGGCCAGCGCGTGCTGGGCCGTACGTCGCTCGACGACATCACACATCCGGTGTCGGGCGAGATCCTGGTCAAGGCCGGAACGCTGATGGACGAGCGTGACGTGGAACAGATCGAAAAGGCCGGCGTCCAGTCGGTCCGCATCCGCTCGGCACTGACTTGCGAAGTCAGGGTTGGCGTCTGCGCGGTCTGCTACGGTCGCGATCTTGCCCGCGGCACCCCGGTCAACCAGGGCGAAGCCGTCGGCGTCATCGCGGCGCAGTCGATCGGCGAGCCGGGCACGCAGCTCACCATGCGTACCTTCCACATGGGCGGTACCGCGCAGGTGGTGGACAGCTCGTTCCTTGAAGCCTCGTATGAGGGCAAGGTCGAGATCCGCAACCGCAACGTGGTGCGCAACTCCGACGGCCAGCAGATGGTCATGGGCCGCAACATGGCGGTGCTGATCCTCGACGAAGCCGGCAAGGAGCGCGCCTCGCACCGTCTCACCTATGGTTCGCGCATCTTCGTGGACGATGGTGACAAGGTGAAGCGCGGCCAGCGTATCGCCGAGTGGGATCCCTATACCCGTCCAGTCCTCACCGAAATCGAGGGCAGGGTGTCGTACGAGGATCTGGTCGACGGCATTTCCGTTCAGGAAACGGCCGACGAGTCGACCGGCATCACCAAGCGTGAGGTCATCGACTGGCGCTCGACGCCACGCGGTAACGACCTGAAGCCGGCGATCGCGATCCAGGACGCCAAGGGCAAGGTCGGCAAGCTGTCGAAGGGCGGCGACGCGCGCTTCCTGCTCTCGGTCGAGGCCATTCTTTCGGTCGAGCCGGGCTCGCAGGTTCGTCCCGGCGACGTGCTGGCGCGTATTCCGATGGAAAGCGCCAAGACCAAGGACATCACCGGCGGTCTGCCGCGTGTTGCCGAACTGTTCGAGGCACGTCGTCCGAAGGATCACGCCATCATCGCCGAGATCGACGGCACGATCCGCTTCGGCCGCGACTACAAGAACAAGCGTCGCATCATCATCGAGCCGCATGACTCGACGCTTGAGCCGGTCGAATACCTGATCCCGAAGGGCAAGCCGTTCCATCTCCAGGACGGCGACGTCATCGAGAAGGGCGACTACATCCTCGACGGCAATCCGGCGCCGCACGACATCCTGGCGATCAAGGGCGTGGAGGCACTTGCTTCCTACCTCGTCAACGAGATCCAGGAAGTCTATCGTCTGCAGGGCGTGCAGATCAACGACAAGCACATCGAGGTGATCGTTCGCCAGATGCTGCAGAAGGTCGAGATCACGGTGCAGGGCGACTCGACCTACATTCCGGGCGATCATGTCGACGTGATCGAACTGGAAGAGGTCAACGAGCGTCTGGTCGAGGACGGCAAGAAGCCGGCCGAAGGCCTGCCGGTGCTGCTCGGCATCACCAAGGCATCGCTGCAGACGCCATCCTTCATCTCGGCCGCCTCCTTCCAGGAGACGACCCGAGTGCTGACGGAAGCCGCGGTTGCCGGCAAGACCGACATGCTGCAGGGACTGAAGGAAAACGTCATCGTCGGCCGGCTTATCCCGGCCGGCACCGGCGGCACGATGAGCCAGATTCGGCGCATCGCCACCTCGCGCGACGAACTGATCATCGACGAGCGCCGCAAGGCCTCGGGTGTGGAAGTCGCCGAGCCGATGCTGGCCGACATGACAACCGCCGCGCAGTAAGCGGACGGAAAGGGAAGAGGAAAAGGGGCCGAATGGCCCCTTTTCGCGTTTAGGTCTCCAATTGGATCGGAGAAGAAAACGATGAGCAAAAGAAGCTGGGCGGCAGTCGACGACTACATCGTCGGTTCCCTGTTTGAGGCGGACCCCGTGCTTGATGCCGTTCTGGCGGCCAACCACGATCAGGGCCTGCCGGCGATCGACGTGTCGCCGGCGCAGGGCAAGCTGCTTTCCCTTCTTGCGCGGATGCGGGGAGCCAAAAAGGTTCTCGAAATCGGCACGCTGGGCGGCTATTCGACCATCTGGATGGCGCGCGCACTGCCTGCCGACGGCAAGATCGTGACACTTGGACTCGACCCGCATCACGCCAGCGTCGCGCGATCGAATTTCGAGCGGGCAGGCGTCTTGGAGCGGGTGGAACTGCGGGTCGGTCCGGCGCTTCAGTCGCTTGCAGCACTTGGCGCCGAGCATGCCGGTCCATTCGACTTCATCTTCATCGATGCCGACAAGCCGAACAATCCGCACTACCTATCCTGGGCCATGCGGTTGTCGCGGCCCGGAACCGTCATCGTCTGCGACAACGTCATCCGCGACGGCGCAGTGCTCGATCAGGGTGGCCGTGATCCCAATGTAGAAGGGGCACGCGCCGCATTCTCGTTCATCGGCAGCGAGAAGCGTCTGGACGGCACCGCCATCCAGACCGTCGGCGCCAAAGGCTATGATGGCTTTGCCATTGCGATTGTGGAGTGACGGCCGATCGGCGAACAGCCAAGCCGCCCCTGTTCAATCGAAAAAAGCCTCGACCACGTTGCGCTTGCCGAGCATGAAGGCGTCGGCCACATGCTGGAGGGGCGCGAGGTCGACATCGGAGGTGCCGGCGCGCACGATTTCGGCAAAGCGCTTGTAGAGCATCGGGTACTCGGCCTCCGGCTCGTCATGAACCACCTTGCCGTCGATGGCGAGCTTCGAGCCGCCGCCCGACAGCACCATGGCGCCCTTGTCGGTCTCGGCCAGGATGTCCCAGCTTTGCGGGCCGGTCTGCAGCCAGTCGAGATCCATCGTCACCGGCAATCCATTCGAGGTGCGGAAGGCGACGCGCGCGGCAACCGGGGAGGCGCGGTTTTCGGGAAAATCCAACACCGCCGAGGTGATGAACATCGCCGGCAGGATATGGGTGGCAATCGAGAGCGCGTTGATGCCGGGATCGAAGACGCCAAAACCGCCGGGAGCCCAGATCCATTCCTGGTTCGGGTGCCAGCGGCGCACATCTTCCTTCCAGTTGATGGCGGCCGACTTGATCTTGGTCGTGTCGAGAAATGCGCGCGCGGCCTCGACCGCCGGCGCATAGCGCGAGTGCCAGCTGGCGAACAGCGAGACGCCGTTCTGCGCGGCCAATGTCTTGAGGTCCTCGACCTCGCTGACAGTGGCGCCAGGCGGCTTCTCCAGGAAGACATGCTTCTTCGCCATCAGCGCGGTGCGCGCCGCGTCGTAGCGGAACTGCGGCGGCATGCAGAGCGACACGGCCTCGAGTTCGGGAACGGCATCGAGCATGGCTTCGATATCAGTGAAATTGGGGATGTCTTCTACCTTGCCATGCCGGCTTGCGGCCGCGATGAGGCGATAGTCCTGGTCTTTCGCCAGAGCCGGCAGATGCTGGTCGTGGACGATCTTGCCGACGCCGACGATGCCTATCTTGATGGGCTGGGACACGGCCGCTCCGTCTGTTTGATGATGGTGATGGTTTCTTATCAGAACACTTGCCCCGGGCAAGCCGAAGCCGAGCAGGCAAGCTCAGCCTTCCTCGAGCGGCAGTGCACATTTTTGGCTGGGAAGGCCTCGGTCGCCGATTCGTCTCGGTAGCCGATTCGAAAGCTGGACCGGGAGGTCGGGGTCAGATCGGCACGTCGAAGGTGACGATCGACACTTCGCCTTCGAGCGCGCCCTGGAAGGCGGAGATATGCGGCTCTTCGTCGGGGATGCCGTCCATGTCGCCGATCTGGTCGAGCTCGGCCTCGGCGTACCCTTCGGCGGCAAGCGATTCGAGTGCCCGGCGCACCGCCGAATCGTCGTCGGGCGCAACCAGCATGACGTGGACGCCTTCCGGTTTGCCGCCTTTTTTCTTCCACACCCGGCCGGTGATGATGGTGACCGGGCGTTCTTCGTTGTCGTTCACGGGCCGATTCCTCTTGGCAGCGGGTGGGCGGGCGAGGGGGTTTTGACTGCTCATGCGGCCTTTTCGCATGAAGCAAGGCCGCGCAACAGCGCAAACCCATTCACTTTGCCTGAAGGCTTGTCACTTTCTTCCTCGCTCTTGCAAAAATGCGAAAGAAAATTACATGCGGTTTTCGCATGGCTGCCAAGCCTTGGTCGGCGTGCAATATTTGGTGCTCCGGGCTTGACGGTCCGCGGTCTTACGAGTAGAAGCCGCCCAGTCAGAACCGATGTGAGGCTCTCCCTTCCGAAGCGACACGCTTTGGAGTTTGCCTCAAACAGGGTTCGTTTTACGAGCGAAAAGACATTTCCGGCGTGCACGAAGCGGCTTCCGCTTCCTCTGCCTTTTGTTCGGGCAAGACCGCGAGGCGCGGTTTATGGCCCGAATTTGCGTATGGAAATGACGCTTTGAGCGGCCCTGACCGGGCGAGACACGGAATTGAGAGACAAGAGGGTTTAATGCCTACCGTCAACCAGCTGATCCGCAAGCCGCGCATTGCGCCGGTGAAGCGCAACAAGGTCCCGGCCATGCAGCAGAACCCGCAGAAGCGGGGCGTTTGCACGCGCGTCTATACAACGACGCCGAAGAAGCCGAACTCGGCGCTGCGCAAGGTGGCCAAGATCCGCCTGACCAATGGTTTTGAAGTGATCGGGTACATCCCCGGCGAAGGCCACAACCTTCAGGAGCACTCCGTGGTCATGATCCGCGGCGGCCGCGTCAAGGATCTTCCGGGCGTTCGCTACCACATCATCCGCGGCGTGCTCGACACGCAGGGTGTGAAGAACCGCAAGCAGCGCCGTTCGAAGTACGGCGCCAAGCGTCCGAAGTAAGGGGCGTCCGAAGTAAGATTTTCCGGCCTTGGCGCTGCTTGAGTGCGTCGGGCTATGAGATTGAGAGACAAAAGCCATGTCGCGTCGTCACAGTGCAGAAAAGCGTGAGATCAATCCGGACCCGAAGTTCGGCGATCTGATCGTCACCAAGTTCATGAACGCCGTTATGTATGACGGCAAGAAGTCGGTCGCCGAGACCATCGTCTACGGCGCGCTCGACCAGGTTCAGTCGAAGACCAAGCAGGAGCCGGTCACCGTCTTCCATCAGGCGCTCGACAATGTCGCGCCGCATGTTGAAGTGCGTTCGCGTCGTGTCGGCGGCGCCACCTACCAGGTTCCGGTCGACGTGCGCCCCGAGCGCCGCCAGGCATTGGCCATTCGCTGGCTGATCGCAGCGGCCCGCAACCGCAACGAGACCACGATGGTCGACCGCCTCTCCGGCGAGCTGATGGATGCGGCCAACAACCGCGGCACGGCAGTCAAGAAGCGTGAAGACACCCACAAGATGGCTGAAGCCAACCGCGCTTTCGCGCACTACCGCTGGTAAAGCGCGAACGAGACTGAGAGGCAGCTACGATGGCCCGCGAATACAAGATCGAAGACTACCGCAATTTCGGTATCATGGCGCATATTGACGCCGGCAAGACGACGACCACCGAGCGCGTCCTCTACTACACGGGCAAGTCGCACAAGATCGGCGAAGTCCACGACGGCGCTGCCACCATGGATTGGATGGAGCAGGAGCAGGAGCGCGGCATCACCATCACGTCCGCCGCGACCACGACCTTCTGGAAGGCTCGTGACGGCAAGATGCACCGCTTCAACATCATCGACACCCCCGGCCACGTCGACTTCACCATCGAAGTCGAGCGTTCGCTGCGCGTTCTCGACGGCGCCATCGCGCTGCTCGATGCCAATGCCGGCGTTGAGCCGCAGACCGAGACCGTCTGGCGCCAGGCCGACAAGTACCGCGTTCCGCGCATGATCTTCTGCAACAAGATGGACAAGATCGGCGCCGACTTCTATCGCTCGGTCGAGATGATCGGCTCGCGCCTCGGTGCGCATGCCGTTGTCATGCAGCTGCCGATCGGCGCCGAGACCGAGTTCAAGGGTGTCGTCGACCTCGTCGAGATGAACGCGCTGGTCTGGCGCGACGAGACGCTGGGCGCTGCCTGGGATGTCGTCGAGATCCCGGACGACCTCAAGGCTCGTGCCGAAGAATACCGCGAGAAGATGATCGAGGCCGCCGTCGAAATGGACGAGACGGCGCTTGAGAATTACCTCGAAGGCAAGATGCCGTCGAATGACGAGATCCGTGCGCTGATCCGCAAGGGCACCATCGCGGTGAAGTTCTACCCGATGTTCTGTGGCTCGGCCTTCAAGAACAAGGGCGTGCAGCCGCTGCTCGACGCCGTCGTCGAATATCTGCCGTCGCCCGCCGATGTTCCCGCCATCAAGGGCGTCGATGCCAAGACCGACGCCGAGATCGAGCGTCATGCCGACGACAACGAGCCGCTGTCGATGCTCGCCTTCAAGATCATGAACGACCCGTTCGTCGGTTCGTTGACCTTTGCCCGCATCTATTCGGGCAAGCTCACCAAGGGCATCTCGGTCGACAACACCGTGAAGGGCAAGAAAGAGCGCATCGGCCGCATGCTGCAGATGCATGCGAATTCGCGCGCCGACGTCGAAGAGGCTTTTGCAGGCGACATCGTTGCTCTTGCCGGTCTCAAGGACACGACCACCGGTGACACGCTGAGCGATCCGCTGCATCCGGTCATTCTCGAGCGCATGGAATTCCCCGATCCGGTCATCCAGATCGCCATCGAGCCGAAGACCAAGAACGACCAGGAAAAGATGGGCCTCGCCCTTCACCGCCTGGCCGCCGAGGATCCGTCCTTCCGCGTCAAGACCGACGAGGAAAGCGGCCAGACCATCATTTCCGGCATGGGCGAACTTCACCTGGACATCATCGTCGACCGCATGCGTCGCGAGTTCAAGGTCGAGGCCAATGTCGGCGCACCGCAGGTGGCTTATCGCGAGACCATCACCCGCAGGCACGAGCAGGATTACACGCACAAGAAGCAGACCGGCGGTACCGGTCAGTTCGCTCGCGTCAAGATCGTCTTCGAGCCGAACCCGGACAGCAGCGAGTTCGAGTTCGAGACCAAGATCGTCGGCGGCGCCGTGCCGAAGGAATACATCCCGGGTGTCGAAAAGGGCATCAACAGCGTCATGACCTCGGGTCCGTTCGCGGGCTTCCCGATGATCGGCGTCAAGGCGACCCTGATCGACGGCGCTTACCACGATGTCGACTCCAGCGTTCTGGCCTTCGAAATCGCCGGCCGCGCCTGCTTCCGTGAAGCCGCACCCAAGCTTGGCGTGCAGCTGTTGGAGCCGATCATGAAGGTCGAAGTGGTGACGCCGGAAGATTACGTCGGCAGCGTCATCGGCGATCTGAACGGTCGTCGTGGCCAGATCCAGGGCCAGGAAGCGCGCGGCGTGGCCGTCGTCATCAACGCGATGGTGCCGCTCGCCAACATGTTCAAGTATGTCGACAACCTGCGCTCGATGAGCCAGGGCCGTGCGGCCTACACCATGCAGTTCGATCACTATGAGCCGGTTCCGACCGCAGTGGCTCAGGAAGTCCAGAAGAAATACGCCTAAGGGTTTCTTAGCCACCGGGTCGCGCTCCTTGCGCGGTGCCGGATCTGAAGAGCGAATAACAATATCCCCTTAGCGGGTAGAATAGACGGAGAACGATTATGGCCAAAGGTAAATTCGAGCGTAACAAGCCTCACGTGAACATCGGCACGATTGGCCACGTCGACCATGGCAAG
>NZ_AYWX01000030.1 GCF_000502875.1 Mesorhizobium sp. L2C084A000
ACGCCGACCGCACCGGCCGGCGCCGCGCCGCCCGCCACGGCAGCTGCGCCTGCGGAAGCCGCTCTGCCTGTCGGCCAGAAGGCGATCTTCTATGAGGAGCGTACCAGCACTGCCCAGGGTTCCGCCGAGCCCGGCAACATCGTCTGGTCGCTGGTGCAGGAATCGCCCGGTGGCGACCTGCCGCCGGAGCCGGCGATCCGCGCCGAGGCCACCATTCCCGGCAAGGACATCCAGTTGCGCATGACCATCCGCCGCAACACCGACCAGACACTGCCGGCCAGCCATATCATCGAGATGATCTTCCTGACGCCCGACGGTTTCGAGGGCGGCGGTGTCGACAACATCCTGCGCGTCGCCATGAAGGGTTCGGAACAGGATGCCGGCAGCCCGTTGATCGGCATTCCGGCCAAGATCGCCGACGGCTTCTTCCTCGTCGCGCTCAACGATACCAAGGCCGACGAAGACGCCAACATGACCCTGCTTCGCGGCCAGGACTGGATCGACGTACCTGTCGTCTACAAGACCGGACGGCGGGCACTGCTGACCATGGAAAAGGGCATTCCCGGCGAGAAGGTGTTCGACGAGGCAATCAAGGCCTGGCAGGCGAAGACGGCGGGCTGAGAAGGAAGCCGGCCCGAAGCCTCGTTGACTCAGAAGCCCTGGAAAAACATATCGAGCGCGGCGACGATGTCGTCGTGGTGCCGGGAGAGATTTCCCTCGGCATCCGGCAATTCAGAGGCCATCAAGGCTGACATGAACTGCGTGACCATTACATGATCTTTGCCATCGATAGCGAAGGTCGGATTTAGTCGGCGGCCCGGAACCGGGGCTATGTTGGGCGGCATCAACGGAATGACGACCCTCGTGCTCAGTCCTTCAAGAAGGTCGGACTGAACATCGAGAAAATAGCCGCCGCCTTCAGCATTCCGATAAAGATCGTAACGTGCCATCAAAACAGCCGGTATTTGGCCAATGGCAGTCCGTTGCGCCTGACATATTCATTGGAGCTTTCAATGGCTTCTTTGTTTTCCTCTTGCCATCGACGCGTCTTTTCCGCCGCAATCGCTTTCGCGATCCCCGCCTCGGCGGCGCGGGAAATGTTGATGCCCAACGCTTTGGCGTCATTGATCAATTGAGAATCAATGGACGTGTTGACGGATTGCCGTTGAGGTTTTGGTGTCGATTGAAGCATGGAATCGCTCTCTTTTATGCGCATAATATAGGCGCATAAAAGTTCACACACAATCCCTTACCCTTCCATCTCCTCGCGCAGCATCTCCAGTTCCAGCCACTCTTCCTCCAGCGCCGCCAGCGTAGCGCGCTCCTTGTCGAGGGCGGCGATGGTTTTCTGGAAGGAGGCCGGGTCGCGCTCGTAATAGGCCGGATCGGCGATGTTGTTCTCCAGCCTTGAAATCGAAGCCGTCACAGCCTCGATTTTCTTGGGCAGCGATTCCAGCGCGAATTTCTGTTTGAACGATAGTTTCTTCGCCGGCCCCTTTGGCGCGGCCGCTTCACTTCTGGTCGTCACTGGCGCTTCGCCGTTTTCGGCCTTCGCGCGCGCCTTGCGGTCGTCCAGCCTGGTGCCGCCGCGCTGCGCCAGCATGTCGGAGTAGCCGCCGGCATATTCGATCCAGCGGCCTTCACCATCCGGCGCGATCAGGCTGGTCACGGTGCGGTCGAGGAAATCGCGGTCGTGGCTGACCAGGATGACGGTGCCGGCAAAGCCGGCGACCAGTTCCTGCAGCAGTTCCAGCGTTTCCATATCGAGATCGTTGGTCGGCTCGTCGAGCACCAGAAGGTTTGCCGGCCGCGCTAGCACCCGCGCCAGCAAGAGCCGTGCCCGTTCTCCGCCGGACAACTCGCGCACCGGCGTGCGTGCCTGCTCCGGCTTGAACAGGAAATCCTTCATGTAGGAGACGACGTGGCGCTGCTCGCCATTGATGACGAGGTTCTCGCCGCGCCCGTCGGTGAGATATTGCGCCAGCGTCTCCTGCGGGTCGACCGCCTCGCGCTTCTGGTCGAGCGTGGCGATCTCCAGATTGGTGCCGAGCCGCACCGAACCGGCGTCCGGCTTCATCTCGCCGGTCAGCATCTTCAAGAGCGTCGTCTTGCCGGCGCCGTTCGGCCCGACCAGGCCGACGCGATCGCCGCGCTGGATGCGGGTCGAAAACCCCTTGACCACGGTGAGATCGCCAAAGCTCTTCTCGATGTTCTTCGCCTCGATCACCAGCTTGCCGGACTCGGCGGCGTCGCTCGCCACCATGGTCGCCGACCCTTCGGCACCGCGATGGCCGCGAAAACGCTGGCGCATGGTCTGCAACTCGCCGAGCCGGCGCATGTTTCGCTTGCGCCGCGCCGTCACGCCGTAGCGCAGCCAATGCTCTTCGCGAACGATCTGGCGGCCGAGTTTATGCTGCTCGCGCTCTTCTTCCTCCAGGACCAGGTCGCGCCATTCCTCGAAATGGCCAAAGCCCTTGTCCAGCCTGCGGGTCTGGCCGCGATCGAGCCAGATGGTGGCGCGCGACACACGTTCGAGAAAGCGGCGGTCGTGCGAGATGACGATCAGTGCCGAGGAGGTGCGGATGAGTTCTTCTTCCAGCCATTCGATGACCGAGAGGTCGAGATGGTTGGTCGGCTCATCGAGCAGCAGGATGTCTGGCTCCGGCGCCATGACGCGGGCAAGGGCAGCACGCCTCGCCTCGCCGCCCGACAGATCGTTCGGACGTTCCTCACCCGACAGTCCGAGATGCTCCATCAGATAGCTGGCGCGGTAGGGATCGTCGGCAGGGCCAAGCCCGGCCTCGACATAGGCGCGGACAGTGGCAAAGCCCTCCATGTCGGGCATCTGCGGCAAATAGCGGATAGTTGCCGAAGGCTGGCGGAACACCTCGCCGTCCTGCGGCTCGATCAGGCCAGCGGCGATCTTCAGCAGGGTCGACTTGCCCGACCCGTTGCGGCCGACCAGTGCGATCTTGTCGCCGGCCGAAGCCGTCAAGGCGGCGCCGTCGAGCAGCGGCGTGCCGCCGAAGGTCAGTTTTATCCCGTCGAGGTTGAGAAGAGGCGGGGCCATGTCAGCTTTCAGGTAAGGGATAGGGATGAGCGAGCAGCATCGCGCGGCCATGGTCCAGTGCGATTTCGAGGCGGCCCTTGACCTCGTTGGAAATGGTCAGCGACGAACCGAAGGCCACCTTGACGTGGTTCAGCGGCCATTTGGCGCCGGTGACGGTCAGGCCGGCGAGCTCGGAAAAGCCGAGCACCGAAAACAGCGTGCCATCGGCATAGTCGAAGCCGGCCGTTCCGCGCAGCAGGGGAATGCCTTCCTGCGCGCCGCTGGTCAGGAGTACATCAGTCCCGGCCTCGGCCAGCCGCAGGGCAAGCGCCAGATGCAGGAAAGCGTGGTCGGCGCGCTTGCCGCCGAAAGCACCTGCGAGCACCAGGTGGGTCGCGCCGCGCTCGAGTGCGGCGGCAATGGCCAGTTCGCCATCGGTCTGGTCCTTTTCCGCCGGGAAGGTCCGGCGCGGCACGGAAGCGAGATCGTCAGGCAGCTTGGCTGGCACGGAATCGAAATCGCCCACCCACAGTTCGGGCACGAGACCCAGCAGCCGCGCATGCCCGATGCCGGCGTCGGCGGCGATGACGCGGGACCCTTCGGCCTGGCGGTCGAGCCGTGGCGTGCGGATGAGATCGCCGCCAAGCAGGATGGTGAATGTGCTCATATCGTGTGGCCCTTACCAGCCCGGCACGGGAAACGGAAGGCGGCAAACTCCCACTTGCATGGGGGATCGGCCCGGTCTATGTGTCGAAACGCTCTAACGGGGTGCCGGACGCGATTTTCGCGGACCGGCTGAGAGGCAGTCTCGCCAACCCGCTGAACCTGATCCGGTTTGTACCGGCGGAGGGATTAGACGTTTCGGACAGTCCGACGCCTCAATTCCTTTCAATACGAACGAAGGAGGCGCCGATGCGCACGCTTTTATACGCTCTTGTTTCAGCAACGGTCGTGGCCTTGTCCGGGCCGGCCTTGGCCAAGGACAAGCTCACCGTCTACACCTATGATAGCTTCACCGCCGACTGGGGTCCGGGTCCCGTGGTGAAGAAGGAGTTCGAGGCCGAATGCGGCTGCGATGTCGAGTTCGTCTCGGTCGCCGACGGCGTCGCGCTGCTCAACCGCGTCAGATTGGAAGGCGCATCGACCAAGGCCGATATCGTGCTTGGCCTCGACACCAATCTCACCACCGATGCCAAGGCGTCAGGCTTGTTCGCGCCGCATGGCGGCGTAACTGATGTCAACGTGCCGGGTGGCTGGAGCGACGATACTTTTGTCCCCTTTGACTACGGATATTTCGCCGTCGTCTACGACACCGAGAAGCTGAAGAACCCGCCGAAAAGCCTGAAAGAGCTGGTCGAGGGCAGTGCCGATGACAAGATCGTCATCCAGGATCCGCGCACCTCCACGCCGGGCCTCGGTCTGCTTCTGTGGGTCAAGTCGGTCTATGGCGACAAGGCGCCAGAGGCCTGGGCCAAGCTCAAGGCGAAAGTGCTGACCGTGACGCCGGGCTGGAGCGAGGCCTATGGGCTGTTCACCAAGGGCGAGGCGCCGATGGTGCTGTCCTACACGACGTCGCCAGCCTACCACATGATCGCCGAGAAGACAGAGCGCTATCAGGCAGCGTCGTTCGAGGAGGGCGAGTATTTGCAGATAGAAGTCGCGGGTATCACCACGGCGGGGGCCAAGAACCCGCTGGCGGCCAAGTTCATCGCCTTCATGACCGGGCCGAAATTCCAGGATGCCATCCCCGAGACCAACTGGATGTTCCCGGCCGGCAAGACCGACAAGCCGCTCAATCCGGCCTTCGACAAACTGGTCAAGCCGACCAAGACCTTGCTGTTCAGCCCGCAAGAGGTCGCTGCCAACCGCAAGGCTTGGGTCGATGAATGGCTGGCGGTGATGAGCAAGTAGGCTTGCGAGTTCTTTTGATGTTCGCGCCACTCCACCCCCCTCTGGCCTGCCGGCAATCTCCCCCTCAAGGGGGGAGATTGGCAGCGTCGTTGCTGGTTATAGTCCGGCAACGTTGGAGACTAGCGGAAGCATGGGTGACGGCCGATCTCCTCCCTGGAGGGGGAGATGTCCGGCAGGACAGAGGGGGGCGCCAAGGAACGCAATCCTTTGTAATTGCCGCGATGGAAAGAATGGTGGTCCAGCGTGCAACGCGCGTCTGACCCCCGCATCACCGCTGGCACCCTCGCGCTCGCTGCAATCGCGCTGCTGATCGGCGGCGCGTTTGCTGGCCTGCTTTTCGAGGGCGCCCATGATTTCTCGGGCGCCTGGGCAACCTTCGATCCCTATCTGCTTCGCGTCATTCGCTTCACGCTCTGGCAAGCGGCGCTCTCGACGCTGCTTTCGGTCATCCCGGCGCTGTTCGTGGCGCGCGCTCTGTCGCGGCACCCACGTTTCTTCGCTCGCGCCTTCATCCTGCAGATCTTCGCCGTGCCGTTGGCGCTGCCGGCTATTGTCGCAGCACTCGGCATCCTGGCGCTTTATGGCCGTGCCGGCTATTTCGCCGGCGTGCTTGCCGTGATCGGCGGGGGAAGCTGGCCGGGCATCTATGGCCTGTCCGGCATCCTCGTCGCCCATGTCTTCTTCAACCTGCCGCTGGCGACGCGGCTGTTCCTCGAGGCGCTGCAGACCATACCGGCCGACCAATGGCGGTTGGCGAGCCAGCTCGGCATGGCGGCGCGGCCGGCGTTCCGGCTGATCGAATGGCCAACGCTGCGCGCCGCACTGCCCGGCGTCGCCGGGCTGGTGTTCATGCTCTGCATCACATCCTTCACCATCGTGCTGACGCTCGGCGGCGGGCCGGCCGCGACGACGCTTGAGGTCGGCATCTACCAGGCGCTGCGCTTCGATTTCGATCCCGCGCGGGCCGTTACACTGACGCTGTTGCAGATCGCCTTGACCTTTATCGTTGTGCTGGCCCTGACGCGCCTAGGCGCCAATGTGGTCGGCGACACCAATTTGCCGGTCGCGCAACGCCGCTATCTCTCGGTCAATCGGAGCGAGACCTGGTTGAACGCGCTAGTCATCATCCTGGCGCTGCTGTTCGTCGTTGGGCCGATGGCGGCAACCGTGGTGGCCGGGTTGGGTGCGGACCTCGGCCGTTTGGCCAGCGAGGCCACCGTCCGGCAGGCAACGCTGACCAGCGCAGCGCTCGCCTTCCTGTCGGCGCTGCTTTCGGTGATGCTGTCGCTGGCGCTGACCATGGCGCGGCGGGCACTGGCGCTGAACCGCCGTGCCGGCGCAAAGGCACTGCTCGAACGCGCCACCGATACAGGCGCCGGTTTTGTCCTTGTCGTGCCGCCGATCGTCGTCGGCGCTGGCTGGTTCCTGTTGCTGCGCCATGTCGGCGATGCCTTCGCCATCGCCCCGGTCATGGTCGTCACCGTCAATGCGGTGATGGCGATGCCGTTCGCCCTACGCGCCGTGCGTCCCGCCTATGATGCGGCGAGCGAGCGTCACGAACGGCTCTGCGCACAGCTCGGCATTGCGGGCTGGAACCGGCTGATGCTGGTCGACTGGCCGTCGCTGCGGCGACCGCTCGCCACGGCCTTCGCTTTCGCCATGGCGCTGTCGCTCGGCGATCTCGGTGTCATTGCCCTGTTCGGCAGTGATTCCGTGCAGACATTGCCCTACCTTCTTCTGGCACGGATGGGCAGCTACCGCACCGAGGATGCCGCCGGCCTGGCACTGCTGCTCGGCTTCGTCTGTCTCGCGTTGATCGTGGCGGCGCACTGGCTGGGAAGGGAGAAGGTCCGCGATGCGTGAGAGGGCGGCCAACAGGCTCGAAAAGGGCGCGCCGGTGCGGCTGGACAATGTGTCGTTCAGTTATGGCAGCTATGGCGATGCGCCACTTGTCTTCGACGTCGAGTTCGCCACGGCGAAGATCACCGCCATCATGGGTCCGAGCGGTTCGGGCAAGTCGACGCTGCTCAATCTGGTCGCCGGCTTCGAGACCCCACAATCGGGCCGCGTGCTGATCGGCGGGGCCGATGTCAGCGCCGAGCCGGCCTCGGCGCGGCCGGTGTCGATGGTGTTCCAGGAGAACAATCTCTTCGCGCATCTTTCCGTCGAGCAGAATGTCGGGCTCGGCCGCTCGCCCTCCCTGGGACTGACCGAGGCGGACCGCGTCGCGGTCGCCGAGGCGCTTGCGCGCACCGGTCTCGCGGGCAAGGAGAAACGCCTGCCGCGCGAGCTCTCCGGGGGCGAACGCCAGCGCGTCGCACTGGCCCGCGTGCTGGTGCGCGACCGACCGGTGTTGCTGCTCGACGAGCCCTTCGCTTCGCTCGGACCCGCTTTGCGCGACGAGATGCTGGATCTGGTTGCTGCCGTTCATGCCGAACGCGCCATGACGGTGCTATTTGTCACCCACCAGCCCGAGGATGCACGCCGCATCGGCGAGCACATGGTGTTTGTCGACAATGGGTTGGTGGCCGCAACCGGCAAGGCTGATGATTTCTTTACCGGGGCTGGTCCGGAGGCGTTCCGGCGCTATATCGGCGCGGGTGCTGGATATTCCACATCACGCGATGTTGCCCGGAAGCGGACATAATTTACGGTCAAACCGGCTCCAGGCGATGTGGCGTTTGCTTGCCATGACCGGGGGAGTGTGGCTAGGTCGCCCTACCGGTCCGGCACAGGCCGTGATTTGCCTGCAGTATCCGCCGCCCGCCCTAAGGGACGGGCACGGATGCTGCAGCAGTTTGAGATGGCGCATGACACGTTCCGAAGATCGCCCCCGATTTTCGTGGTCATGCGCCGGGACCCGAAAGGAAGCCGTTCTGGCGATCGGCGCTGACACATTGGGAATGAAACCGCTGGCGCGTTTTCTCGCGCTGGCCGGTTTTGCCGTGGCGTTGGCAAGCTGCCAGATGTTCACGCCGCCGGAAGTTCAGGAATCCGGCTTCCAGCCTTCCGACAAGCCGATCACGGTGGACAATGTCGGCGCCAACAACAAGCTCGCCGAATTGGCCAAGGCGCAGCACCCGCGCATCCTGGCGACTTATGGCGGTGAATATTCCGACCCCAAGCTCGAACGCATGGTCGCCAAGGTGGTCGGTAGTTTGACGGTGGTGTCCGCCAACCCGACACAGACCTATCGCATCACCATTTTAAATTCGCCCAACGTCAACGCCTTCGCGCTGCCGGGCGGCTATCTCTACATCACCCGCGGCCTCCTGGCGCTGGCCAATGATTCGGCCGAGCTTGCCGCCGTCATCGCGCATGAGATGGGCCACGTCACCGCCAATCACGGCCTGCAGCGCCAGCAACTGGAGGCCGAGGAAGGCCTGGCCACCAAGGTGGTTTCGGACGTGCTCGGCGACAGCCCGACCGCCAAGGCGGCGTTGATCCGCGGCAAGCTGAGGCTGGCGCAATTTTCGCGCAACCAGGAGCTGGAAGCCGACGCCATCGGCATCAAATCGATCGGCGAGGCCGGCTACGATCCTTTCGCCGCAGGCCGCTTCCTTCAATCGATGTCGGCCTATACCGATTTCCGCTCGATCAGCGGCGCCACCGATGCCAGCCTGGACTTCCTGGCCACGCACCCCAACACGCCGCAGCGCATCGATCTGGCGCAGCGCCATGCCCGCCAGTTCGGCGCGCCGGGCGTCGGCACGCGCGACCGCGATTCCTTCCTCGCCGGCATAGACGGCCTGCTCTATGGCGACACACCCGAGGAAGGCTATGTGCGCGGCGAAACCTTCCTGCACCCGGGCCTTGGCGTGTCGTTCACGGTGCCGGACGGCTTCATCATCGACAATTCGGCGGCAGCGGTGACGGCCACCGGCCCCGGCGACATAGCGATCCGTTTCGATGGCGTTTCCATCGACAAGAACCGGGCGCTGACGGACTATATCCGCAGCGGCTGGGTGGCTGGTCTCGTCGACAGCAGCGTCAAGCAGGAAACCATCAACGGCAATGAGGCGGCGACCGCGCATGCCGGCGCCGAAGGCTGGCAGTTCGACATTGCGGTGATCCGCGCCGGCGGCCAGGTCTACCGGCTGCTGACCGCGGCCCCTTCCGCCAGCACGTCGCTGGACACGATCGCCCGCTCGGTCAGCGGCTCGTTCCGGATTTTGAGCGCTGCCGAAAAGGCGGCGCTGAAGCCGCTGCACATCCGCGTCGTCACCGTCCAGTCTGGGCAGACGATGGGTTCGCTTTCGGCGCAGATGGTCGGCGTCGACCGCAAGCTCGACCTGTTCCGCGTGCTCAATGCGCTGTCGCCGGGTGCCGCCGTTTCGGCCGGCGACAAGGTCAAGATCGTCACCGACAAGTAGGCGCCGCTGGACGCCTGCCGCCGTTCAGGCGGCAGTCGCCATGAACTCCGGATTCTGCTTCACCAATGCGACCTTGAGCTTTTCCATGGCGCGGGCCTCGATCTGGCGGACGCGTTCCTTGGAGATGCCGAGCGTTTCGCCGAGCGCTTCGAGTGTGGCGCCCTCGTCGTTCAGCCGCCGTTCCTCGATGATCCTCAGTTCCCGTGCGTTGAGCGCGCGAAGCGCCTCCCTCAGCCAGAGCGAGCGGCGCGCGACATCGATCTTGTCGCCGACGATCTCGTCGGGCAGCGGATCGTCCGAAATCAGGAAATCCATGCGCTCGGTCGAACCCGCATCGTCGGCAATAGGCATGTTGAGCGAGGAGTCGGGCGCCGAGAGCCGCGAATCCATCATCGCCACATCGGCTTCGGAGACGCCAAGCGCCTCCGAGACCTCGCGATAGAGCGTGGCGTTGGAGAGCGGCTCCGTGCCATTCGCCAACCGCGCGCGCAGGCGTCGCAAATTGAAGAACAGCGCCTTCTGGGCCGAGCTGGTGCCACCACGCACGATAGACCAGTTGCGCAGGATATAGTCCTGCATCGAGGCGCGAATCCACCATGTCGCATAGGTCGAGAACCGCACCTCGCGCTCCGGCTCGAAGCGGGCGGCGGCCTCGAGCAGTCCGACATGACCCTCCTGAACCAGGTCGCCGAGCGGCAGGCCGTAATGGCGGAATTTGGAGGCCATGGAAATGACCAGCCGCATATGGGCGACGGTGATGCTGTGCAGCGCGTTCTGGTCGTTGTCCTCTTTCCAGAGCAATGCAAGCCGATGCTCTTCGTCACGCTCGAGGTAGGGAGCCTTCATTGCCGCGCGGACCATGATCCGTCCTGCCGTGTCTTCCATCATGAGGCGCTCCCTGGGTGGTGCGGATGACTTTGCAAACTTGGCTGGCGCCCGGGTTGAAATGGCGGCGTCGTGCCCTACAACAGCCAGAACTGCCATGCGCGGGAAAGGTTCCGCGACCGTGGCGGCGGGATTGTGTTGCCTGAAGGATTCCCAGGACGGTTCGTGATGGCTGCGATGACGAGCAGAAAGTTCCAGTTGGAGAACTGGGTTTCATAAATCGGTTGTTTTTGAAATTCTGTTCCTTATTTTTTCGGCTTGCATCTGTCAGTTTCCAGCGCTCACAAATATGCCGGCCAGCCGGCCAAGGACGGGATCACAGAAAAATGAAATGGCTCAAATCGCTCATTATCGCCGGAACGCTGCAGGCCCTGGCTGTCACTGCAGGCCATGCCGGCCCCAATCTCGACCAGATCAAGCACGCCGGTGTCATCAAGGTCGGCACGGAAGGCACCTATGCGCCGTTCACCTACCATGACACGTCCGGTGCACTGGTCGGCTTCGACGTCGAAATCGCCAAGGCGATCGCCGACAAGCTTGGCGTCAAGGCCGAGTTCCTCGAAGGCAAGTGGGATGGACTGATCGCCGGCCTCGACGCCAATCGCTACGATGCCGTTATCAATCAGGTCGGCATCACCGACGCCCGCAAGGCAAAGTACGACTTCTCCGATCCCTACATCGCCTCTAAGGCGGTGCTGATCGTGCGCGGCGACAACACCGACATCAAGAGCTTCGCCGATCTCAAGGGCAAGAAGTCGGCGCAGTCGCTGACCTCGAATTTCGGCAAGCTGGCCGAAACGAACGGCGCCGAACTGGTCGGCACCGATGGCTTCGACCAGTCGATCCAGCTGCTTCTGACCGGCCGCGCCGACGCCACGATCAATGACAGTCTGTCGTTCCTCGACTTCAAGAAGCACAAGCCCGACGCCAATGTGAGGATCGCCGCGCAAGAGGAAAACGCCGACTATTCCGGCGTCATCGTGCGCAAGGGCGACCCGGAGCTGGTCGCCGCGATCAACAAGGCGCTGGCCGATATCAAGGCCGACGGCACCTACAAGAAGATCTCCGACACCTATTTCGGCCAGGACGTTTCGAAGTAATCCGGGAGGCGGGCCGGTCCGCCGCCCATGAGACTATCGAGCGGCGAGCCGTCTTTGACGGCCCGCCGCTTTTGTCGTGATATGGCCGACGCATTCTTGCTTTGACCAAGCTGCTTCGACCAATCTGGAGGGTCTTACGTGCCGCACTGGCTGCAACTGATGCTGGAGTCGCTGCCTTCGCTCCTGTGGGCGGCGCTGATCTTCACCGTGCCGCTGACGCTATTGTCCTTTGCTCTCGGCTTGACGGTCGGCCTGGGTGCTGCACTCGCCCGGCTGTTCGGCCCCAAGCCGCTGGTCGCGCTGGTGCGCTTCTATGTCTGGATCTTCCGCGGTACGCCGCTCCTGGTGCAGCTGTTCCTCATCTTCTACGGCCTGCCGTCGGTCGGGATCCTGCTCGACGCCTTCACGGCGGCGCTGATCGGCTTTACCTTGAACATCGGCGCCTACACGTCGGAAATCATTCGCGCGGCAATAGGCTCGGTGCCGAAAGGCCAGTGGGAAGCCGCCTATTCGATCGGCATGACCTGGGGCCAGGCGATGCGGCGCACCATTCTGCCGCAAGCCGGCCGGGTCGCGGTGCCGCCGCTCTCCAACACCTTCATCTCGCTGGTCAAGGACACGTCGCTGGCCGCCGCCATCACCGTGCCGGAGATGTTCCAGGCGGCGCAGCGCATCGTCGCCACCACCTATGAGCCGCTGATCCTCTATGTCGAGGCGGCGATCCTTTATCTGGCGCTGAGTTCGGTGCTGTCGGCCTTGCAGACGCGGCTGGAGATCCGGCTCAACCGCTATGGCGGCTTCCTGGAGGCACGCTCATGATCGGCCTCAGCAACATCGAAAAGCGCTTCGGCGACAATCTCGTGTTGAAGGGGGTGACGGTCACCATTGCCGAAGGCAGCGTCACGGCGCTGGTCGGACCTTCGGGCGGGGGGAAGAGCACCCTGCTGCGCTGCATCAACCTCCTGGAGATTCCGACTTCGGGCACGGTTCGGATCGGCGACGAGACGCTCGAATTCCACCCCGGCGGCAGGGTTCCGGCCAGGGATATCCAGCGCCTGCGGCTGCAGACCGGCATGGTGTTTCAGAATTTTCAACTGTTTCCGCATCGCACCGCGATCGAGAATGTCATGGAAGGGCTGGTGACGGTGCTGAGATGGCCGCCTGAGAGGGCACGCGAGCGGGCGCTGGCTTTGCTGGAGAAGGTGGGGATGGCGCACAAGGCCGACGCTTGGCCAGCGACCTTGTCCGGCGGCCAGCAGCAGCGCGTGGCGATCGCCCGCGCGTTGGCGCCGTCACCGAAAGTGCTGCTCTGCGACGAGCCGACTTCGGCGCTCGACCCGGAGCTGGCGCAAGAGGTAGTCGACGTGCTCGGCAAGCTCGCCAGCGAAGGCACGACCATGGTGATGGCGACGCATGATCTGCGCCTCGCCTCCAAGATCGCCCAGGAAGTGGTGTTCCTCGATGCCGGTGTCGTCGTCGAGAAGGGACCGGCCGCGGTGCTGTTCAACAATCCGGAGCAGCAGCGGACCAAGCGCTTCATTGCGACGCTGAAGCAGGAGGCTGAGAAGGAAGGCGGCGGCGCGTAAGCGCGCGGCCCAGAGTGTGTTGAATTCGGGTGATGGCCCCTGAAGGGGCGCCGGTTTCCGGGATATGTTGCCGGATGCGCGAGCAGGCCGTCAGCCGCCCTCCGGCATACTGCCCTTGCTGTCGGCAGCCGCTAAAATTTCACAGTCGGCTCTCCCCTGAAGCCGCGGCTTTTCATTTGCAGGTTCAGATATGATGGCTGACGAGCGCCACGCCAAGTCCGATGAGGATCGAACCGCATGTCTTGGGGATCACCCGTCCGGCGCCGCCGCCAGTGAACCGGCCAACGGCGAGCGAGGCGATGCCGACCGCCGCCAGGTCGGCCATCGAGAAGATGAGATTGACGACGATGCCGAGGATGAGGAATTGCAACCCTACGGCAAGGGCGGCTGACGGATCCACGAACTGCGGCAGGAAGGTCAGGAAGAACAGTGCCGTCTTGGGATTGAGGATCTCGACGACCATGCTGTCGCGAAATGTGTTCGGGGCCGGCCTGGCACCGTCCTCGCCCATCCGGTTCCAGCCCAGGAACATGGCAAGGCCCAGCGAAATGAGATATGTGGCGCCCGCCAATCGGATCATCGAGAAAGCGACCGGCGCGTGTTCCATCAGTGCGGCGAGTCCGACCGCCGCGGCCAGGATGTGCACGTAACAGCCGAGATGAACACCCAGTGCCGCCATCAATCCCGCCTGACGGCCATGGGCTAGCGTTTGCGCGGTCATGTAGAGAATCGCCGGCCCTGGCATGCAGGCGAAGGCGAGCGTTGCGAGGGCGAACGGAATCCAAAGATCCAGCGACGGCATGACGGCTCCTCCCATGTGATCAAGCCGTGGGAGGAGTAGGCTGGGGGTCAGGCCGAAAACATACGGCAGATGCCGTATTTGGATCGTGATCGGGCTTGGCTAATCTGCCGATGGTTAAGGGGACGTTGCGGGGTTGCCCATCGTCGCGGCTGCGATGTCAGCCGGCGGGCAATCCCAGACGAACCGCGTAGGCGGTCAGTTCGGCGGTGTTGTGGAGATTGAGCTTGCCCATCAGGTTTTCGCGATGCTTGCGAGCGGTCGGCAGGCTGATCCCCAACCGTTCGGCGATGTCGCGGGTGATCATGCCTTGCGCCACCAGTTGAAGGATCTGCCGTTCGCGCCGCGTCAGCGGCACCGGGGAGAGGATTTCCTGTGCGGCTATCGGCTCGCTGCCCCTGCCCATATCGCTGACGGCGAAGCGAACGGTTTTCGCCAGATAGGTGCCTCCGTTCTTGACCGCTTCGATGGCGACGCCAAGTTCCTCGGGATCGCCGTCCTTGGTCAGGTAGGCGTTGGCGCCGGCACTGAGCGCGGCGCGCACCGTCCTCGGCTCGATATTGGCCGTCAGCACCACGATCCGCAGGCGTGGCGCCAAGGTCCTGATGGTGGCGATGAACTGCATCCCGGCGACACCTGGCATGCCGAGGTCGAGGATCAAAAGGTCGGCGCGCGTGCTTCGCAGCTGGCCAAGCAGCGCCTCGCCATCCGCAGCCTCGGCGACGACCGAGACATTGTCCATTGCCGAGATGAGCAGCTTCAGCCCCTCGCGCACGATGGCATGGTCGTCGGCGAGTATGGCGGTGAGCGGGCGATTCATCAGGGCACCATCCAGGACTGCAGCGGCGTATATGGATCAATCGCCAATCTATGCGAAACAGGTTGCCGGTAGATCAACGGTACCGGGGAAGACCGCCCGGAGAATACTTGGGGCAATTGGAGGGCTTCGATGCAGGAAGACAAGATACGCCAGGCCCTGATCGAACTCCTGTATCGCAATTCCTACGGCGTGGTCATCTCCAACATCGTGATCTCGATGGCGGCGGTCTATGTGCTGAGAACGGCCGTTTCCACCAATTGGCTGATCGGCTGGCTAGCGGCGCTGTATCTGCTGACGGCTATCCGGGTGCTGGCGTCGCGCCGTTTTTTCAGCCGCGCCCGGGATCGCCACTCGATCTTGCGCTGGGCATGGCTGGCTACGGCGTTTTCCTGCATGTCGGGCCTTCTGTGGGGTGTGCTTGGCTGGGTCGGCTTCATGCCCGAGGCGCCGATCGTGCTGTCCTTCACGGTCATTGTCCTGACTGGTCTCGTCTGCGGCACGGTGCCGTCTCTGTCGGCCTTTCCACCGGCGCTGGTTGGTTCCATCCTGGCAACGGTGGTGCCGGTCGCTCTTCGCTGCCTGACCACCCAAAGCGATATTTCCGGCGCCTTCCTGTTCCTGCTCGCATCGCTGGTGGCGATCAATTTCTACTACTGCCGTATCACCTACCGCATGCTGCGCGAAACCGTCAGCCTGCGATTGGAGAACGAAACGCTGGTCGAGCATCTGCAAGAGGAACGCGACAGGGCGCAAACCGCCGACCGTGCCAAGACGCGTTTTCTGGCGGCGGCGAGTCACGATCTGCGCCAACCGATCCATGCCCTGAGCCTGCTGGTCTCGACGCTTGCCGTTTTGGGGCAGCGCGGCGACGTACCCTCCGGCGAGGCGCGCGACCTGGCCAGCCGAGCGAAATCGGTTGTCAGCAACTTCAGTGGGCTGCTCAACGCTTTGCTCGATATCTCCCGGCTCGATGCGGGCATCGTCACGGTCGCGAGCGAGGCGGTGCCGCTGCGCGACCTCTTTGGTGATCTTCGCAATGAATTCGCCGCCGAGGCGAAACAGCGCGGACTTAGGTGGCGCGTGGTCGACAGCGGCCTCTACGTCGACAGCGACCCGATGATGCTGAAGCGCATTCTCAACAACCTGGTGTCGAATGCCTTTCGCTACACCAAGCAAGGTGGTGTCCTGCTGGGCTGTCGCCGGCGCGGCGCATGTGTGGAGATACAGGTCCTGGACAGCGGCCCCGGCATCCCCGCCGATCAGCAGGGGATGGTCTTCGAGGAGTTCGTGCAGTTGCAGAACCCGGCGCGGGACCGCACGCAAGGCCTGGGACTCGGGCTCGCCATCGTTCGCCGCACCGCCGAACTGTTGGGGCACCCCCTGAAATTGGCTTCGACATCCGGACGCGGTTCCCTGTTTTCCATCACCGTCGCGAAGGCCGGCGCGGTGCAAGCTCGCTTAGCGGTCGACACGACATCGCCGGTCAGCAGTGCCGCGGGCATCATCGTGGTCGAGGACGAGGGCGATGTTCTCGATGCCATGGTGCGCTTGCTCAGCCTGGAGGGACATCGTGTCTATCCCGGCCGCTCCGCCGGAGAGGCGCGGAAGGCCCATGCGGCGGCGCTGGCTGCCGGCGATGCGCCGGTCGACCTGATCATCGCAGACTACCGTCTCGAGAATGATACCACCGGCACCGACGCGATCCGTGCGCTTCACGCCCATATCGGCCGCGTTGTCCCGACCATCATCATCACCGGCGATACCTCGCCTTCGCGCCTCAAGGAGATCAGCGCCAGCGGCAGCCGCATCCTGCACAAGCCGATCGCCGACGAGGAATTGCGCGAAACCATTGCTGCGGTCTGCTTTGCTGGCAAGGCGACAAGTGGGGACAAACGTTAACCGAAAACGCGCGCTGGACGGCCCGGAGCGCGCCAGCAAGCCGCGATGCAGCACGCTGGTGCGCAGTACGTCATCAACATCGAAGCCGCCGCCCGAAAGCAAAAGAGGCCCCAGTCAAACCGGAGCCTCCAATCGTTTCAGGCAGGATCTCTCGAATCAAAGGCGAGAAGGATCAGGCAGCTTCTTCCTGCTCGGCCTCTTCATTGTCGGCCTTGGCGCCACGCTTAGGGCCCTTGTTGAGGTTGACCTCGATCAAGCGCACGGCTTCGGTTTCCGACATGCGGTTGACGGCCGCGATCTCGCGGGCCATGCGGTCGAGCGCCGCCTCATAGAGCTGGCGCTCGGAATAGGACTGCTCCGGCTGGTTGTCGGCACGGTAGAGGTCGCGCACGACTTCCGAGATCGAGATCAGGTCGCCCGAATTGATCTTCGCATCATATTCCTGGGCACGGCGCGACCACATGGTGCGCTTGACGCGGGCGCGGCCCTGCACGACCTTCAGCGCGCGCTCGACATAATCCTCTTCCGACAGCTTGCGCATGCCGATGGAGGTCGCCTTGGCGACCGGCACCTTCAGGCGCATCTTGTCCTTCGAGAAGTCGATGACGAACAATTCCAGCTTGTGTCCAGCAACTTCCTGCTCGTCGATCGAGACGATCTGGCCGACGCCGTGCGCCGGGTAGACGATGTACTCGCCGGTCTTGAAACCGTGACGCGCAGCGGTGGACTTCTTCTGCGGGGTGATCGTTGCCATTACGCCCTGAACTCCTTGTTGTGGCACCGGCGTCCTGCCGGTCCGAACTCGCGCGATCGGGGAAGCCGATCGTTAGCCGCACAACAGATGAACCCATCGGAAAAGCCGGACCGGCAAACGCGACATTGCGACCGCCTGGCCCAGATCGCTCTGGTCCGAATGGGATTTTCACCTTTCAGTGATTTGGGGCGTCTGCGCCATAAATCGACGTTGTGTCACCGGCATGTTTCGCTGATGTAACACAAAAAGTCGGAAGAATCAAGGTTTTGCTGCACAAGCGAAGGCCACAGGCCAGCGCCGCCTGTCAAGCCGGTTAATGCGACGTGCCTCTTACCCAGCGTAATACCGGCCTTTGCGGCCGTGTTGTCAATCGCCTTCGCCGGGCTCTGCCGAGAAGTATTTCTCGAACTTGCCGGCCTCGCCGTCGAAGGATTTGGCGTCGGCCGGCGGTTCCTTCTTGGCGGTGATGTTGGGCCATTTGTCGGCGTATTCGGTGTTGACCTGCAGCCATTTGTCGAGGCCGGGTTCGGTGTCGGGCTTGATCGCGTCGGCCGGGCATTCCGGCTCGCAAACGCCGCAGTCGATGCACTCGTCGGGATGGATAACGAGCATGTTCTCGCCTTCGTAGAAACAGTCGACCGGACAGACTTCGATGCAGTCCATGTATTTGCATTTGATGCAATTGTCGGTCACGACATAGGTCATCGGTCGGCTCCGGGACGTCCCATTTTGTTGGGCTTTTTCCGTCAGGTAACGCCTTTGTCGACCGCTTGCAAGGGTGGCCATTGCGGACGGTGCCGGTGTTTCCGGAATGGAATTCCAGACTGCAGGCCCGGCGGAAGTCAGTCATGTCCCGCAGAGCGTCTGTTTGCCGGGCTCAGTTCTCGCCTCAGGCGTGCCGTTGTCCTAGAACCACTGCGTGTTTTTGGACGCCAGGCCATCAGTCTTCGCCGAGCAATCGGTCGGTCTGGCGACGTTCCTTCTTGGTCGGGCGGCCGCTGCCGGCCTCGCGCAGCCCCGGAATTGCATCGGGAGGGGCTTCGCCCTTCGGTGCCGGCGGTGGCGACATGTCCTCGTAAAGCGTACGGGCTTCCTCGGCCGGGCCGCGCCGCGCACCGGCGCCGAGCACCTTCCAGATGAAGATACGGCGCTCGAGCGTGATGGTCAGGACGTCGCCTGGCTTGACCTGATCGGAGGCCTGCGCTGCTTTGTCGCGATTGATGCGAACGCGGCCGGCGACGACCAGTTTTGCCGCCAGCGAGCGCGATTTCACGGCGCGTGAGAAGAACAGCCATTTGTCGATGCGCTGGCGGCCTTCGGCAACCATCGAAGCGAGCCGGGTTCTACTTCTTCAACTGGTCGCGCAATGCGGCGAGCTTGGCGAAGGGCGAATCCGGATCGAAACGCACCGGGCGCTCCTCGCGCGGCTTGGGCTGGAAGGCAGGCTTGCCGCCCCCAGGGCTTCGATCGGGACCACCTTTGGCATCCGGCCTGCCACCCTTCCAGTCGGGACGACCCTCGCGGCGGTCGGGACGCTCGCCCTGCGGCCTGCCGTCACGCCGCTGTTCGCCTTCGGCCTGCGGCTTGGGTTTGAATTTCGAGCGGTCGAAGCGCGGCTTGCCGGCACCATCGCGCCGTCCTTCATGGGCCGGACGTTCTCCGGGTGCAGCTACGGCCGGTGCGCCGGCGGTATCCACGGGTGCATCGCTTCGGCCGCGCGCTTGTCCGTTGCGTGGGCGATTGTTCCTGCGGCTGTCGTCGCGGTTGCGCGGGCGCTGTTCGAAGCGGCCCTGACGCCACAACAGGATGGGTTTTGGCGCTTCGGCTTCTGGAGCGGGTTCGCCGGCGGCAGCTTCAATCACCGCTGCAGGTTCGTCCGGCGCGGCGTCCGTTGCGGGCGCGGCATCTGACACCAGCTCGGCCGGTGCAGCTTCTTCTGCCGCTGCAACTTCGATCTCGGCAGTCTCAGTCTCTGCCTGCGGTTCAACCGGCGCCGGTTCGGCGACGTCGGCCGCAGCCTCGGCTACAGGTGCTTCGTCTTGCACGGTTTCGACCGGAGCGTCCGCCTGTTCTTCCACGGCAAGCGCAGCAGGTTCAGCCGCGGCGCCGGAGGTGATTTCGGCGGGAATTTCGGCCGCGGTTTCCGAAACGGCCACTGCGTCCGATGCCGGCTCCGATCCTTCGACCGCTGCCTCTGCTGCGGCATCCGTTGCCGCGGCTTCCGCCGCTTTGGCCTGCTCGGCTCGTGCAGCTTCTTCCGTCGCAAGCTTCGCCACCGCCGCTTCGCGCGCGGCATTGTCCTGTGCTTCGAGCCGCGCCTTGACCTCGACGGCCGGCTTCGGCTCGGCACGATAGCCGAGACCCTTGAGGATTTCTTCCATGTCGTCGGCGGTGGCGCCGAGGATCGACATCATCGGCGGCGTCACCATGAAGGACTGGCCGTCATAGGCGCCGTCCGGGCGCTGACCGAGGCCGGGCTTCCAGTTGGTCGCCGGACGGATCAGATCCGCCAGCCGTTCCAGTATGTCGATGCGCACGGCGCGACGGCCGAGATTGCGGTAGCCGGCAAGCTTGTAGAACGTCTTGTCGAAAGCAGGGTCGATCACCACCGAGGTGCGACCCGAGGCGAGCGCATGGACCACGTCGCCAAAGCCCGGCTTGTCCTTGCCGTCGTTCTTCAGCGCCCACAGCAATGTCACCAGCCCGGCAGGCGCCGGCTTGATCAGCGCCGGCACGAAGACATGGTAGGCGCCGAAGCGCACGCCAAGCCGGCGAAGGGCGGCGCGGCCTTCCTGGTCGAGCGACTTCATCTCCTCGGCGATGTCGCGGCGGTTGATGAGGCCGAAATTCTCGACCAGCTGGAAGGCGATGCCGCGGCCGATGCCAGAAATCTGGTCGGCGTTCCTGAGGTCGACCAGCGGCTTCAGCAGCGACTCGATCTGGAAATTGACGAATCGCTCTGCACGCGCGGCGACCTTGTCGCGCGCCGGGCCGGTCAGCTGTTCGTCGGCCAGCAGCACCAGGCGCGGCTTCAGCGCGTCTTCGCCTGATACCAGCGTGCCGATCGGCGCGCCGATCCAGCGCAGCGTACCATCCGAGCCAAGCGCGATGTCGCCATTGGCCGAGGCGCCGAAGCGTTCGGCGCGCGCTTCGAACTCGGCGGCCAGCGCCTTCTGGGCGGCGGTGCGCACCGCCTTGGCGTCTTCGCCGCCGGCGGTCTGGTCGGCGGTGAAGCGGAACCCTTGCAACTCGCCGACATGGTGGCCTTCGACAAGGACGGTTCCGGTAGGACTAATTTCGGCTTCGGGCATGGTATTTTCTCTAAGGCGCCGCATGAGGACGGAAGTCCTGCGGTCTACGAAGCGTTTCGTCAACCGCTCATGCAGCGCATCCGACAATCTGTCTTCGATTTCGCGCGTCTTTTCCTGCCAGTGTGCCTGATCGGCCAGCCAGCCGGGCCGGTTCGACACGAATGTCCAGGTGCGGATCTGGGCAATGCGATGCGACAGCGTGTCGATATCGCCCTCGGTGGTATCGGCGCGGCGCACCTGCTCGGCCATGTAATTCTCGTCGACATGGCCGTAGCGTGCGAGGTCCGTGTAAATGGAAGCGATGAGGTCGGCATGCTGCGCCGGCGCGATCCTGCGGTAGTCGGGCAGCGCGCAGGCTTCCCACAGCAGCGCCACGCGCTTGGCATTGGTGGTGAGTGCGCGAATGTCCTCGTCGCGCGATAGATGCTCGAGCGCCTGTGCATCGACGGCAGGCAATGCCCGCGTCAGTCCCTCGACGGGGGCGTTGGTCTCGATCGAGCGCTTCAGCGCGTCGAGGCTGGCAAAGTCGAAATGCGCGGTGCGCCACTGCAGCACCTTCACCGGATCGAAATCGTGGCCTTCGATCTTCTTGATCAGCTCTTCGTCCAGCGGGTCGACCTGGCCGGTGACGCCGAACGTACCGTCACGCAGATGCCGGCCGGCGCGGCCGGCGATCTGGCCGAGCTCGGCCGCGGTCAGGTTGCGATACTGGAAGCCGTCGAACTTGCGGTTCTGGGCGAAGGCGACGTGGTCGAGATCGAGGTTGAGACCCATGCCGATGGCATCGGTGGCGATGAGATAATCGACATCGCCGGACTGGAACAGCGCCACCTGGGCGTTGCGGGTGCGCGGCGAGAGCGCGCCGAGCACGACAGCGGCACCGCCCTGCTGGCGGCGGATCAGCTCGGCGATGGCGTAGACCTCGTCGGCCGAGAAGGCGACGATCGCCGTGCGCCGCGGCAGGCGGGTCAGCTTCTTGGAGCCGGCATAGGCAAGATGCGACAGCCTCGGCCGCGTCACCACCGAGACACCCCTCAGCAGGCGCTGCAGAATGCCGTGCATGGTGGCTGCACCGAGCAGCAGCGTTTCCTGGCGGCCGCGCAGATGCAGGATGCGGTCGGTGAAGATGTGGCCACGCTCGAGGTCGCCGGCGAGCTGCACTTCGTCGATGGCGACGAAGGCGGCGTCGGTCTCGCGCGGCATGGCCTCGACCGTGCAGACCGAATATCTGGCGCCCGGCGGCTGGATCTTTTCCTCGCCGGTGATCAGCGCCACTTTGTGGGGGCCGACCTTTTCGCAGACACGGGCGTAGACCTCGCGCGCCAGCAGCCTGAGCGGCAGGCCGATGATACCACTCTCATGCGCCACCATGCGCTCGATTGCGAGATGGGTCTTGCCGGTGTTGGTCGGCCCGAGCACGGCGGTCACGTCGCGGCCCGACAGGATCAGCGGCTCGGTGTGTTTGGGCTGGATGTTCATCAACCTAGAATAAGGCTTCTGGGACCTGGAAATAAGGCTTCTGGCCTCTGGTTGTCGGGAGCGTGCCTCAAATGGCGCGTATGACAGGCGACACATAGGGATTTCGGGCGCGAAGCGAAAGCGGAATGTTCCGCCGGCGGCGAGAAGGTGGTTTTGTCAAGCTTTCAACCGGCTGCGGATTAACGGATAGAACGAGTCTGGAACGAATCGGCGACGAATCAGTGACTCCTGCAGATTCAGCTTTTGTTCACGGCTACATGTGGATTTCGCGACCGCGAGTCGCACCACATGCTGAATCGCTGAACTGGCCCGTTTCGTGCTAAGAGGGCGTTGCCGTTAACCTTTGCCTGGAAACAATCACGGTGGTTGGCGCGCCTCGACCAACATTATGAAATTGTTGATCTTTCTTAACCTGCGTTAAGCAGTTGGGCAGGCGATTCCGGCTGTCGTCGTTAACGCTCAGCTCATAACCGGAACGAATCGGCGACGAATCAGCGATGGCGTAATTTTCCCGATTTGTTCACCCCAATATCTTGTGTTGTGAACAGTTTATCCACCGAGAATCCACAGGTTGCCAGGGAGCTTTTGCACAGGGCGGCTGCCCGCTGTTAACCTTCGCGTGCCGAATTGGGTCAGCTACGGTCGCGAGCACGTCAAAGGGACCGTGCCGGAAACGGGCCGGTGTGCCGGCCCGTCGATCTCCTACATCGCCACGTCATCAGGCGAAGTATTGGCCACCGTTGGCCGTGATGGTCGAGCCGGTGATGAAGCCGGCATCTTCGGATGCGAGGAAGACGACGCAGCGCGCGATCTCTTCCGGTTCGCCGAGGCGGCCGACGGGGATTTGCGGGATGATGCGGTCGTTGAGCACCCTCTCGTCGATCGCCTTCACCATCTCGGTGGCGATGTAGCCAGGGCAGATGACGTTGACGGTGATGCCCGCGCGAGCTCCCTCTTGAGCGAGGGCTTTGCTGAAACCGATGTCGCCAGCCTTCGCGGCGGAATAGTTGACCTGGCCGGCCTGGCCTTTCTGGCCGTTGATCGACGAGATGGTGATGACGCGGCCGAACTTCCGGTCGCGCATGCCGCTCCACAGCGGATGCGTCATGTTGAAGACGCCGGACAGGTTGGTGTCGATGACCTCTTTCCACTGCTCGCGCGTGATCTTGTGGAACATGGCGTCGCGGGTGATGCCGGCATTGTTGACCAGCACCGAGACCGGGCCGAGATCGGCCTCGACCTGCTTGATGCCGGCGGCGCAGGAATCATAGTCGGCGACCGACCATTTGTAGACCGGAATGCCGGTCTCGGCCTTGAATTTCGCCGCTGCGGCGTCATTGCCGGCGTAGTTCGCGGCAACCGAATAGCCGACGGTCTTCAATGCGATAGAGATCGCCGCGCCGATGCCGCGCGATCCGCCTGTGACGATTGCTACCTTGGTCATGCATTTCCCCTTTTTTTGATACCGCCCTGTTGTCGGGCTTGGCAGGCACTGAATACAGAACGGGCGGCTCGCGCCGCCCGGTTAGCGAGTTCTTCAGAGTGCTTCGATGCACATGGCGACGCCCATGCCGCCGCCGATGCACAGGGTAGCGAGACCCTTCTTGGCGCCGCGCCGGCGCATCTCGAAGACCAGCGTGTTGAAGACACGGGCGCCGGAAGCACCGATCGGGTGGCCGATGGCGATGGCGCCGCCATTGACGTTGACGATCGAGGGGTCCCAGCCCATGTCCTTATTGACGGCGCAGGCCTGCGCGGCAAAGGCCTCGTTGGCCTCGACCAGGTCGAGATCGCCGACCGACCAGCCGGCCTTTTCCAAGGCCTTGCGCGATGCTGGAATCGGGCCGGTGCCCATGATCTGCGGATCGACGCCGGCGGTTGCCCAGGACACGATGCGTGCCAGCGGGGTGATGCCGCGCCTCACCGCTTCCGCCTCGCTCATCAGCAGCGCGCCGGCGGCGCCGTCATTGATGCCGGAGGCGTTGGCGGCGGTCACCGTGCCGTCCTTGTCAAAGGCCGGCTTCAGCTTGGTCATGGCGTCGAGCGTGGCGCCATGGCGGATGTATTCGTCCTGGTCGACAATGGTGTCGCCCTTCTTGCCCTTGAGTGTGACGGCGACGATCTCGTCCTTGAACTTGCCGGCCTTTTGCGCGGCCTCGGCCTTGTTCTGCGAAGCCAGCGCAAACTGATCCTGGTCTTCGCGGGTGATCTGGAACTGACGTGCCACGTTTTCGGCGGTGTTGCCCATGTGATAACCGTTGAAGGCATCCCACAGCCCGTCCTTGATCATGGTGTCGATCAACTTGAAGTCGCCCATTTTGACGCCGGCGCGCAGGTGCTGGGCATGGGTCGAAAGCGACATCGATTCCTGGCCGCCGGCGACGATGACCTTGGCATCGCCGGTGGCGATCTGCTGCATGCCGAGCGCAATGGCACGCAGGCCCGAGCCGCAAACCTGATTGAGGCCCCAGGCTGTGGTTTCCTTGGGCAAGCCAGCATTGATCGATGCCTGGCGGGCCGGGTTCTGGCCTTGCGCGGCGGTCAGCACCTGGCCGAGGATGACCTCGTCGACCTCGCCTGGTTCGACACCGGCACGCGACAGCAATTCCCTGATGACGACGACACCGAGCTCATGCGCCGGTGTGGCGGCGAAGGCGCCGTTGAAGGAGCCGACCGGCGTGCGCGCCGCACTGGCAATGACGATGGAAGCGGACATTTTCTTCTCCAGACTTCAAGGGTGTTGCTCTGTCGTTGAGGACTTTTCTTGCCCTTTCCCAACCCCAAGTCAAACCGGAAATGGGCATGGCGCCCATGCGCCGCAAGCAGGTCGCGCCTTGCCATGGCGCCCATTCGTCCATTGCTGCGCAGCATATTTTGCCTGCTATGCAGCATTTAGTGATCCCGCACTGCACAAACTGCTTGGAATTGTGAAGCTTTTGCGCATATCCTCAAAAAAAAGGCACAATCGTTATCGGCGGCTTGCTCAGGGGCGCGCCGGTGTCCCCGGGAGGATGTAGATGGCCGCTAAAGACGATCCGATCATCATCAAGAAATACGCCAATCGCCGCCTCTACAACACCGGCACCAGCACCTATGTGACGCTCGAGGACCTCGCCGAGATGGTCAAGAAGGGCGAGGAGTTCACCGTCCAGGACGCCAAGACCGGCGACGACATCACGCATCCGGTGCTGACCCAGATCATCTTCGAACTGGAGAACAAGGACGGGCAAAACATGCTGCCGATCCCGTTCCTGCGCCAGCTCATCGCTTATTACGGCGACCAGATGCAGATGATCGTGCCGAGCTTCCTCGAACAGTCGATGCTCGCCTTTTCCAAGGAGCAGGAGCGCTTTCGCGAGCAGATGAAGGGGGCGATCGGCAAGTCGCCGCTCGACATGATGAAGATCACTACGCCGATCAAGGCGCTGGAGGAACAGACACGCCGCAACATGGAAATGTTCCAGAATGCGATGCGGCTGTTCACGCCGTTCCCGCCCGCCGGCACCGCGCCGGCCGCTGCGCCGTCGCCCGAGCCGGCCAGGAAGGAAACACCTGACAAGCCCGACGATCTTCAGGAACTGAAGGACCAGATCGCGGCCATGCAGCGCAAGCTCGACACGATGTCCTGAGCTTAGCGCTCTTGCGATCTTACGGCAGCACGCCCTCATAGCGGCCGCGCGGCCTGATGACACTTCGGCTTGTTATCTGTTCGACCGTGTGCGCTGCCCAGCCGACGCTGCGTGCGAGCGCAAACAGGCGGAACGGCGTATCGCGCGGCAAGCCAAGACTGCGCGTCAGCGCGGCCAGCCCAAAGTCGATGTTGGGAAGCGCGCCGGTCGCCGCAAAGGCAGCGTCGCGCAGCGACGATAGTGTGCCGTCAACCTCGATCACCGACAGAAGCGCTGCCCCTCGGGGGTCGCCGTCGGGATAGAGCTGATGACCGAACCCCGGCAGCGGCCGGTCATGGCTGAGCCAGCGCCGAATCGCCGCATCGGCGCCATGCCGCGCCGCATCCTCGGCCAGTTGCATCACCGCCTCGCCGGCGCCGCCATGGCGAGGACCGGACAGCGTCGCGAGCCCTGCCAGCAGGCAGGCGGCCAGCGG
>NZ_AYWX01000031.1 GCF_000502875.1 Mesorhizobium sp. L2C084A000
GCCTCAGCCCGGCGTTGCGCGCGGCCGCCAGCCCGGGGCGCGGCTCGCAGACCGGCGTGAACGGAATGTCCGACGCAGCGGCGATGCTGGCCAGGCGTTCGGCCGTGCGGTCGCTCGAACCGTTGTCGACGACCACGAGTTCGGCGGCGAAGCCGGCATGTGCGCGGCACGCGGCTTGCACCGACTTGATACAGGCATCGAGCACGGCGACGCGGTTGCGCGTGCAGATGATGAAGCTGACTTCCGGCGCCGATCGTTCCGGGCGGGGACCGGCCGGGGCAGGGCCAAGCGCCGTCGAACGATCGCGCTGCAGAGGTTGGTTGGCTTTGACGATCATGCCTTTAACTCAACCGATGAGACGCCAGAACCGCCGCGGCGGGCGCGGATTTGAAGAAGTACGCCATGGCATCGGCTTGTCTGGCGGCCGACAGCGAGGCGAGGCTGAGCCAGGGCGCCCAGGCGCCGGGCCGCAGCGCATATTGCTCGCGGCGCCGGATGACGTTCCATTTCGCGGTCCGCGTCAGCAATTCATGCGTCAACGCCGGCTGCTTTTTGTCGGCGACGAGCTGGTAGAGGAAATAGAACAGGTTCAGCGCGCCAGCCTCGAAGCTCGGCCGCGTCGCCGCCGGCAGCGAGCGGATTTCCTCCTCCAGCGCGACGATGAAGCTGGCCGCACGGGCGACCGTGTCGTGGCTGACCGCATCGCCGATGTCGCGCAGGTCCCGCGTGGCCTGCGCCAGGCCCTCGCGCTCGAGGTTCTCGGCCACGATGCGCAAATGCGTCCTGCGCATCTCCTTGACGTGCCGGCTGGTCACGCTTGCCTCATGGACGCGGTAGACGACCAGGTTTTCGGGCATCATGGCTGCCGGGTAGCGGCTGGCCAGCCGCCTGAAAAGATCGAAGTCCTCGGCGTGCCTGTAGGTCTGGTCGTAGTGGAGAACGCCGTCGTCGATGACCTTCCTGTTGTAGACGACCGTCGGGTGCATGAAGATCGTGAAGAACATCGCCAATACAGGGATGCGGCCGAACTGGAACACCGGATCCGGCCTGCCGATGGCGATGCGGCCGCGGATCAACATGTCGACGCCGGCGCCGCAGAAGCCCAGTTCGGGCCGCCGCTCGAACAGCGCCACCTGGCGCGACAGACGCCAGGGATAGGCGACGTCGTCGGCGTCCATCCGCGCGACCAGTTCGCCCCGGGCGACCGCCAGCCCTTCGTTGAGCGTCGCGACAAGGCCGCGGTTTTCGCGCGAGATGATCGAAATGCGGCTGTCGGCCTTTTGGCATCGCTCGAGTATCTCGAGCGAATTGTCGGTCGAGCCGTCATCGATCGCGATTATCTCCAGGCGGCCGTAATCCTGCCGCAGGATGCTTCCCAGCGCGGCGGCGAGATAGGGACCGGCATTGTAGACCGGCAACAGGACGGAGACGAGCGGCGCGGCGGTCATCGTCTCGCATCCGTGCGCTGGAGTTCGAGCGACGGTGTGCGGCCATCGGGCGATCCGCCGGCCGCTGTCGCGAGCCAGCCGCCAGGGCTGCCCTGTGCGGAGCGGGTGCGCGCGACATAAGGGAAGTGGCGCTTGAGGCTGTTGAGCGGCCTCTCGAAAACCACCCAGGAAATCGAGGCCGCGACAATCGTGGCGGCGCTCGCAACCAGGAATCGCCCTGGCCCTTGCTCCGAGACGTTGAGCGGAATCCAGGGCTGCGCCTTGACGGCGAGCGACAGCAATATTGGATGGTAGAGATAGATACCGTAGCTGATGCGGCCGAGGCCAAGCAGCGGCGGCAGTTCGGCAAGCTTGCCAAGGATGCCGCCAAGGCCGCGCGAACAGGCGGCTACGATGACCATCAGTGGCACCAGGGGCAGGACTTCTCGCAGCACCCAGCGGGCCCATTCCAATGTCGGATCGGCGGGCTCTGGGACTAACCACTCAATCGCCAGGAATGCGGCGGCGAAGGCAGGCCAGCCCAGCCGCATCCAGTGCGGCAGGCCGGCGCCCCTAAAATGCCAGCAGGCAAGCAGCGCGCCCGAAGCCAGCGCGTCCATGGATGCCGGCGGCAGCAGGTCGCGCGCCAGCGCCGGCGTGGCAGTGATCGGCCAATAGAAGCGATAGGCCAGCGACAGTGCGATGACGGCGATGCAGATGGCCTCGAAGCGGCGGCGTGGGGCCAGCAGGACGACCAGCGGCCAGGCAAGATAGAACTGCTCCTCGATGCTCAGGCTCCAGAAATGGCCCAGCACCCAAGGGTTCCAGTTATTGTGCTGCGCATACCAGAAGTTCGACAGATAAAGCGCATGCCAGACCAGCGATCCTCTGGATTGATCCAGGTCAACCAGCCAGACGAAACCCAGGACGGCAAAATAGGGCGGGAATATCCGCAACATCCGCCTGATGTAGAAGGAGCGCAGCGCGGGGCCGGTTTCGAATTCGGTGGCCGAACGCGCCTCCAGCAGCAGGCGCGTGATCAGGAAGCCGCTCAGCACGAAAAACAGCCGCACGCCGATATGGCCCCAGAACGAAGGTCCCTCCGCGAAGAAATGGGAATACAACACCATCGTTACGGCGATGGCTCTCAACGCATCAAGTTGGATGTCACGGGCGCTTCCCATCAGCGGCTTCCGCGGCATTGATGTCCGCGACGTATCCGCCAGCCGGTCGTTTCGGGCACCAGGCGGACGAGATCCGCCAGGGCACCGGCACCGTCAAACCTTCGCTTTGCGGGCCCGATCGCGGCGAGTCCGATCGGGCCGGGCTCGAAATCGACGGACGAACAGCACAAGTTGGTCAACGTGCCGGAATCCTCCACAGCGTATGTCCAGTCGCAAACGAACCCCAAAGGAATGGTTCGGCCACCCTATTGTGCGGCGCAACACAAAAAATCTACCGGGATGAAATACTTATGTGAGCAAGCGCTAAAGATTCCTGCTTCGGCTGATTGGGAGGACGTCGTAGGCTGACGCAATAAGATAGGCCTAATCTTTTGTTAAACCAGGCGAAATTTCGGAGTCTGTGTTTTTTGCCGAGTGGATTGGCTCTGGTTACGCCGAGAAATGGGCTGGAACCATTGGCTTTGCGCGGTGCAGCATCGTCGCCGTCTTTTTCTTGCCGTAAGGCTCACTGCTCCCGAGGCAGGCATTCCGTCCAACGGGAACTCGCACGTAACGCTCCTCACACTGCCTCGAACACCACCGTCTGTTCCAGCCCGCCGCCCCGGCGGTTTTGCAGCGTCACGATGCCGCCGTAGCGCTCGATGATTTCCTTGGCGATGGCGAGGCCAAGACCGGCTCCGGGGACGGATTGCAGGCGGCCGGGGTCGACGCGGAAGAAGGGCTCGAACGCCTTGTTCAGGAGTTCCGTGGGTATGCCCGGGCCATGGTCAGATATGGTCAGCACGGCGCGATTGTCGGCTGCGGCCAGGTCGATGCGGCACGCCTTGCCATGGGTGGCGGCGTTGACGATCAGGTTGCGCAAGGCGCGGCGCAGGCCAAACGCGCCGGCCCGCACGCAAACCTTGTCCAGGTGCCCGATCGAGACGGCATGGCCGAGCGATACCATCTCGGCTTCGATATCGCGCACCGTCTTTGCCAGGTCGACCGGTTCGACGGCGTCCTGGTTCACTTCTTCGCGCACCAGGCGGATGGCGCTATCGGCGATGCGGTCGAGTTCGTCGAGGTCGTGAAGCCATTTGTCGCGTTCGTCGTCGAGGAATTCGGCGCGCAGCCGCATGCGCGTCATCGGCGTTCGCAGATCATGGCCGGCGGCGGCGACCAGCCGCATTCGGCTTTCCATGGCGGTCCGCAGCCGCGACGAGAGCTGGTTCAGCGCATGCGCGGTAGCCTTGACCTCGGCCGAGCCCACTTCCGGCACCGCCGCCAGCACGCCGTCCGATCCGATCTTGGAGACGGCGGCCTCCAGCATCTCGAGCGGGCGGATCAGCACCGAGGTGAAATAGACCGACACCGCCGTGGCGCCGGCGACGATCAGCGAGATCCAGCCGGCCAAGACCAGCCATTCGCGCCTTGGCGGCTTGAGATGCGGCACCTCCATGATCGCCCAGCGGCGGTCAGGCAGGTGCATCGATGCGATCTGGCCGGGTTCGTCCGTCTTCTCGTTGACGACCGCCGGAAAGTCGAGGCCACGGCGGTGCAGGATGTCATTGAGCATCGCCGTTTCCGCACGAGCCACCTTGCCGCCCGCCGGATGGTCGGCGAATTGCACCCGCAGGACGTCGGGGATCGGCCCCGGCAAAAGCCGCACCACCAGTTCCATCTGTTGGGCAATCCAGGGCACGGTCAGTTCCGGCGGCGGTCCGCCGCCGCGCACGCTGATGACGGCGGCCGTCGCCAGGCCGACGACGCCGACGATCGAGGCGACCAGCAGCAGGATGAGACGGCGGCGCAGCGAGTTCACGCGTGGCTCTCCACGGTGTCGACGCGCGCGGTGAGTTGGTAGCCGCCATTGCGCACGGTCTTGAACAGCGGCCCGTCGCCGGTGTCGGAAAATTTGCGGCGCAGCCGGCTCACCAGCACATCGACCGAACGCTCCAGCGGGTCGCGCTCGCGGCCTTGCGTCAGGTCGAGAAGCTGGTCGCGCGATAAAAGCCGGCCGGGACGGTCGAGAAACACCTGCAAGAGGTCGAACTCGGCGCCCGTAAGGTCGACGGCCACGCCTTGTGCATCCGTCACCTTGCGGGTGTCCGGCTCCAGCCTGTAGCCGGCGAAGCGGTAGGTACGCGCGCGCGGGGAGGCGGGCGCCTCCTCGGGAGCCGAGCGCCTGAGCACGGCACGGATGCGGGCAATGAGCTCACGCGGGTTGAACGGCTTGCCGAGATAGTCGTCGGCGCCGAGTTCCAGGCCGATGATGCGGTCGACATCTTCTTTCAGCGCCGTCAGCAGGATGACCGGGATATGCGGCTTGCGGTCACGCAAGGCCCGGCAGATATCGAGCCCCGAGCCGTCCGGCAGCATGACGTCGAGCACGATCAGGTCGAACTGGCCCGCGCCCAGCCTCTGTTCGCATTCGCGCCGGTCCGCCGCAGCTGTGACACGAAAGCCCTGGCTGTCGAGATAGCGCTGGAGAAGCGTCCTGATCTCGCGGTCGTCGTCGACGACGAGGATATGGGGTTGTGACTGCATGACCGTGCCCTTGCCTTGGCCGCGATTATAGGGAGAGCCGCATCCAAGCGGCACGGAAAATTGCAACTGAATGTTTCCGGCAGGCCGTGGGAAACATTCAGTTACAAATTGCCCTCTTGCGGAAACCTTCGGCAATACGCCGACGCGAAGCGGACAAATACGCTTCCTATCCTCTCATTTGTCCGAAGCATGAGAGAAAGGAACACCGTCATGCGAAGCAGACTTCTTGCGCTCGGCCTGTTTTCCGTCGCCGCAATTCACCCCGTGCTGGCGACACAGCGCGATCCGGGTGCCGCCCCCGGCGAGCCGCCACCGGTCATGGCCCAGCAGAGTGGGGCAATGCAGGATGGACCCGATCATGGCCCGATGGCCGGACCCGGCCCGCACGGGCCGATGCGGCATGGTCCGCAGGGTTTTGGCCCGCGAGGTTTTGGACCGGAAGGCTTTGGCCCCCGCCGCATGGGTCCGCCGCCGGAATTCATGCTGGCCGCCCGGCTGGCAGCGCTCGAGACCCGCGTCGGCATCCGCTCCGAACAGCTCGACGCCTGGCGCGACTACACCAGCGCGCTGCAGGCCGTGCTGGCGCCGCCACGGCCCGATCATGGGCGGCCCGGTGGTCCTGATGGCTCCGGCAGTCCTGAAGCGAAGGGCTCCGACTCAGCCGGCCCTGACGGCAAGCGCGATCCCTTCGCCTTCCAGGAAAAACTGGCCGACGACGTCACGGCCCGCGCGGTTTCGGCCGGCAAGCTGAAAGACGCGATCGCGGCACTGCGCGCCAAGCTGACGCCCGAACAGCTCGAAATCCTCGCTTCGGCGGAACGTCCCCACGGACCACCCCCCGGTCCCTGGGGCGGTCCGCCGGATGATGCAGCCGGCCCCCGAGGTCTGCCCAACGATGGCAGTCCGCCGCCCCAGCCCGGGAACGGCTGAGAACTCTGACCGGCTGCGCCGGCCGGCCCGGTACCCAACCCGTTCTCGGGCCGGCCGGTCTCTTTCAGGGATGGCGGGCGTATCTTCGCCATCCCTGTTTTTCAAATCATGCCCAGTTCAAATCAAACGGAAGCACGACAATGTGGGAAGCCATGATACTGCTGCGGCTGCTCGCGTCCGCCAGCCCGAGATTGTCACTCGACCATGCCGGACGCGGTCTTCCGCTGTCCGGACGCGGCCTGCCACTGGCTCTGCCGGCCGACACGCTGAAGGGCGCGATCCGCCTGCGCTTCGCCGCCTGGCGACTGTCGCTTCCGCTCTCGCAGTCGCTCGACAACCATGGACATCATGACCGCAAGATCGCGTGAACTCCGGCAAGGCGCTTGGCATGTCCTCGCTGATCGGCATAATGATGTTGGTGGGCATCGCGGCCAGCTACTCGACCTTCGAGCAGCTCCGGCCGACGAGAAGGAGCGCGACATGAGCCGCTTCGAAGCATTGCTCGTCGCCGCCCGCCGACGGGTGCGGCCTATCATCATATGGATCGGCATGCCCTCGACCAAGCGGTCCATTGCCAGCGCGTACGCAACTCCAGGGAAAGATCCAGGCCATGATTTCCAAGTCTAGCCAGCCTCGTTTTTCGGCACGCCGTCTGGCGCCCTGGGCCGCGATGTTCGCCGCCACTCTTCTGCTGGCGTCCTGCTCGCAGGAGGGCAGCGCCCCCGCCGGCATGGGCGCGCCCGGCAAACCGGAAGTCGGTGTCGTCACCTTGCATCCGCAATCGGTGGCGATCACCGCCGAGCTGTCGGGACGCACGGCGGCCTCGCTGGTTGCCGAGGTGCGCCCGCAAGTGAACGGCATCATCCAGCAGCGCCTGTTCAAGGAGGGCAGCGAGGTGGCGGCTGGACAACCGCTCTACCTCATCGATCCGGCGAGCTACAAGGCGTCGTATGACAGCGCGGTCGCCGCACAGCAGAAGGCGCAAGCGGCGGTGCCCACCGCACAGGCCAAGTTCGACCGTTATGCCGGTCTGTTGAAGCAGAACGTTGTTTCCAAACAGGATTATGACGATGCCGCCGCCACGCTGGCACAGGCGCAAGCCGATGTCGCCTCGGCCAAGGCCAGTGCCGAGACCGCGCGCATCAGCCTCGACCGGACCTCGATCACCGCGCCGATCGCCGGGCGCATCGACAAGTCCACGCTGACGCCGGGTGCGCTGGTGACCGCCAACCAGGACACTGTGCTGACGACCATCCGTGCCCTCGATCCCATCAATGTCGACGTCACACAGTCGAGCACCAACCTGCTCAACCTGCGCCAGGCGATCTCGGAAGGGCGGCTGAAGTTCAGCGGCCCCAATGTCAGCGTCAAGCTGAAGCTCGAGAACGGCACCATCTACACACAGACCGGCAAGCTGGAATTCGCCGGCGCCAATGTCGACCAGACCACCGGCACCTTCGCGCTCAGGGCCGAATTCCCCAATCCCGACCGCCTGCTTTTGCCCGGCATGTATGTGCGGGCGCTGGTTGAGGAGGGCGTCGCGCAGAATAGTTTCCTGGTGCCGCAGCGCGCCGTCAGCCGCAACACCAAGGGTGAGGCGACGGCGATGGTCATCAATGCGCAGGGCAAGGTCGAGACGCGCGTGCTCGCAGTGCGCAACAGCGTCGGCAACAACTGGCTGGTGGATTCGGGTGTCGGCGACGGCGACCGCGTCATCGTCGAGGGCATGCAGCTGGTGCGCCCCGGCGGCGACGCGACGGGCGTCGAAGTGACGATCGACGAGACGACAGGCGAGGTCAAGGACCGCGGGCAGGGCACTTCCGCCGCGCCCGCCGCGTCCAACGCTGCCAAACCGGCGCCTGCCGCCGCGACCGGGAACTGAGCGATGTCCGTATTCTTCATCAACCGGCCGATCTTCGCCTGGGTGATCGCCATCGTGATCATGCTGGGCGGGCTCCTGGCGCTCACCTCGCTGCCGATCTCGCAATATCCGCAGATCGCGCCGACGACGGTCAATATCAGCGCCACCTATCCGGGCGCCGACGCGCAGACCGTCGAGAACTCGGTGACCAAGGTCATCGAGCAGGGCATGACCGGCATCGACAATCTCGACTACATGACGGCGACGTCGACCTCGACCGGTTCGGCCTCGATCACGCTGACCTTCACCACGGCTGCCGATCCCGACACCGCCCAGGTGCAGACGCAAAACAAGCTGCAACTGGTGCAGTCGCAGCTGCCGCAGGTGGTGCAGAGCAACGGCATCACCGTCTCCAAATCCTCGACCGGCTTCCTGATGGTCATCGGCTTCGTGTCGACCGACGGCAAGATGAACTCGACCGATCTCGCCGACTATGTCGATGCCACCGTCAACGACACGCTGAAGCGCGTCGAGGGTGTCGGCTCGACGCAGCTGTTCGGCTCCGGCTATGCCATGCGCATCTGGCTCGACCCCGACAAGCTCGCCAAATACGCCTTGATGCCGAGCGACGTGGCCTCGGCGATCGAGGCGCAGAACACGCAGGTTTCGGCCGGCCAGCTCGGCGGCCTGCCGGCGCGCAAGGGCCAGCAGCTCAATGCCACCGTGACGGCCAAGAGCCGGCTGCAGACCGCCGAACAGTTCCGCAACATCATCCTGAAGAGCCAGACGGACGGCTCGCTGGTACGCCTCAACGACGTCGCCACCGTCGAACTCGGCGCCGAAAGCTATACGACGCAGGCCAATTACAACGGCAAGCCGGCGGCGGGCGTCGCCGTCAATTTGGCGACCGGCGCCAATGCCATCAACACCGCCGAGGCGGTGCGCTCGACGATCGCCCGGCTGAGCTCGACCTTCCCGCAAGGCGTCGAGGTCGTCTATCCCTACGACACTTCGCCTTTCGTGCGGCTGTCGATCGAGGAGGTGGTCAAGACGCTGGCCGAAGCGATCGTGCTGGTGTTCCTGGTGATGTTCATTTTCCTGCAGAATTTGCGCGCCACCATCATCCCGACGATTGCCGTGCCGGTGGTGCTGCTCGGCACGTTCGGCGTGCTGTCGCTGTTCGGCTATTCCGTCAACACGCTGACCATGTTCGCCATGGTGCTGGCGATCGGCCTGCTGGTCGACGACGCCATCGTCGTGGTCGAGAATGTCGAACGCGTGATGCAGGAAGAGGGCCTGCCGCCGAAAGAGGCGACGCGCAAGTCGATGCACGAAATCACCGGCGCGCTGATCGGCATCGCCACCGTGCTTTCGGCCGTGTTCGTGCCGATGGCTTTCTTCGGCGGTTCGACCGGCATCATCTACCGGCAATTCTCGGTGACCATCGTCTCGGCGATGGTGCTGTCCGTGCTGGTCGCACTGGTGCTGACGCCCGCACTTTGCGCCACGATCCTGCGGCCGCCCAAGAACCATGCGACGCAGACCGGTCCGTTCGGCTGGTTCAACCGGGTCTTCGATCGCGGCACGCTTGCCTATCGCGACGGCTCGCACGGCATCATCAACCGGTCCTGGCGTTTCCTCGTCGTGTTCCTGGCCATCGTCGTTGCCGTGGGCTGGATGTTTGCCCGGCTGCCGAGTTCGTTCCTGCCGGAAGAGGACCAGGGCATCCTGATCACCAGCGTGCAGCTGCCGGTCGGCGCGACGCATGATCGCACGGAGCGCGTGCTGGCAGAGGTGACCAACCATTATCTCAACCAGGAGAAGGACGTCGTCGACGGGGTGTTCACCGCCTCCGGCTTCGGCTTCGGCGGCGCAGGGCAGAATGTCGGCATCGCTTTCGTGCGGCTGAAGGATTTCGACCTGCGCAAATCGCCGGCTTCCGCCGCGCAGGCAATCGCCGGCCGGGCGATGGGCGCGTTTTCGAAGATCAGGGATGCTCAGGTCTTTGCGCTTGCGCCTCCCGCCATCCAGGGGTTCGGCAACACCAACGGCTTCGACTTCTACCTGCAGGACGTCAACGGCGCGGGCCATGACGCGCTGATCCAGACGCGCAACCAGCTTCTGGCCCTGGCCGGGCAGAGCAAGCTGCTCGCCAACACAAGGCCCAACGGCCAGGAAGACCAGCCGCAATTCTCGGTCGACATCGACCAGGAAAAAGCCAGCGCGCTGGGCGTCAGCTTGGCCGACATCAACAACACGCTTTCGACCGCCTGGGGCAGCGACTACGTCAACGACTTCATCGATCGCGGGCGGGTGAAACCGGTCTATCTGCAGTCGGACCCGAACTTCCGCATGCAGCCGGAAGATTTGGACAAATGGCAGGTCCGCAATGCCAGCGGCGCGATGGTGCCGTTCTCGGCCTTTGCCTCCAGCCATTGGACATTCGGTTCGCCCAGGCTGGAGCGCTACAATGGTTCGGCGGCGGTCGAGATCCAGGGCGCGGCGGCGACAGGCGTCAGCTCGGGTGCCGCCATGGACGAGATCGACAAGCTTGTCGCGCAACTGCCCGCCGGCTATTCCCACGAATGGACAGGGCTGTCGCACCAGGAGAAGCTTTCCGGCAACCAGGCACTGTCGCTCTATGCGATCTCGGCCCTTGTGGTGTTCCTTTGCCTGGCAGCACTTTATGAGAGCTGGTCGATCCCGTTCGCGGTCATGCTGTCGGTGCCGATCGGCATCTTCGGCGCGCTGCTGGCGGCAAGCCTGTTCGGCCAGTCCAACGACGTCTATTTCAAGGTCGGCCTGCTGACCACGATCGGTCTCGCCGCCAAGAACGCCATCCTCATCGTCGAGTTCGCCATCGAGCGGCAGACCGCCGGGATGGGGCTGGTCGAAGCGACGCTGGAGGCGGCGCGACAACGGCTGCGACCGATCCTGATGACGTCTCTGGCCTTCATCCTCGGCGTGCTGCCGCTGGCGATTGCCAGCGGCGCGGGCTCAGGCGCGCAGAACTCCGTCGGCATCGGCGTGATGGGCGGCATGATCGCGGCGACGGTCATTGGCGTGTTCCTGGTGCCGCTGTTGTTCGTCACCGTGCGGCGCATCTTCAAGGGCAGGGCGGCCAAACCAGATACGGGCGAGACGCCGGTGACGGTCAACCAGCAATAAGGAAAACTTCACATGACAGGCTTGGAACGTGGCTCGGTGGCCGCGAGGCGGCTCCTTGCGTCTATGCTTACCGCTGTCCTGCTCGCGGGATGCGTCGTCGGTCCGGATTATCAGACGCCGATATTGGCGATGCCTGCAAGCTGGAGCGGCCAGAAGCCGACAAAGCCTGCCCAGCCGGCGCAACTGTCGAAATGGTGGCAGCGGCTGCGCGATCCCGAGTTGAACACGCTTGTCGAGGAAGCGGTTGCCGGCAATCTCGATGTCGCCACCGCCAAGGCCAGGATCCGCGAGGCGCGCGCCAGCTATCGCCAGAGTGCAGGCACGTTGCTGCCGTCGGCCGAGGGCTCCGGCTCGGTCTCCCGCAACAAGTCGTCAGAAGCCACGTCTGGCTCTGATGCCACCTACAGCGAGTATCAGGCCGGCTTTGACGCCAGCTGGGAACTCGACCTGTTCGGCGCCAACCGCAGGGGCGTCGAGGCCGCGCGTTACGGGCTGGACGCCTCGCAGGAGGAACTGCGCTCGACGCTTCTCACTCTGGTCGGCGATGTCGCTTCCTATTATACCCAGGCGCGCGGCTACCAGGCCCGCATCGCGCTCGCCCGGCGCTCGGCCGCGTCGCAAAGGCAGACCGCCGAACTTACCCGCACCATGGCGCAGGCGGGCACGGCGACCGCCGCCGATGTCGCCAAGGCGATGGGGCAGGCAGCGAGCACCGAAGCCGCGGTGCCGACGCTGGAGGCAAGCTATGCCCAGGCCGTGCATCGTCTCGCGGTGCTGGCCGGCCGGCCGCCTGCCTCGCTCAGCGAGCGGCTGAAGCGGGTCGCCCCGATCCCTGCACCACGCCTGCCGATGCCCACCGGAATTCCCGCCGACCTCCTGCTTTCGCGGCCCGATTTGCGCATGGCGGAGCGCCAATATGCGCAATACACCGCCAAGATCGGCCAGGCAGAGGCCGCCCGCTATCCCTCGGTCAGCCTGACGGGAGACATCAGCACGGCGGCGCTGAAGCTTGGCGATCTCGGCAAGAATTCGTCGATTGGCTGGTCGTTCGGGCCGACGCTCAGCGTGCCGGTGTTCAATGCCGGCCAATTGCAGGCCGCCGTCGAGGTCGCCAAGGCGCAGCGCGATCAATATTTCATCGCATATCGGTCTTCGGTGCTGACGGCGCTCGAGGATGTCGAGAATGCGCTGGTGCTGTTGTCGCAGGAGCGCATCCGGATCGGCAAGCTCGCCTCGTCGGCGAGGTCCTATGGCGAGGCGGCAAGTCTCGAAGGCACGCTCTACAAGGCCGGCGAGACAAGCCTTCTCGATGTGCTCGACGCCCAGCGCTCTCTCTACTCGGCCGAGGACTCGCTGCTGCAAAGCCGCGTCCTGCTGGCGACCAACTACATCGCCCTCAACAAGGCGTTCGGCGGCGGTTGGGACGGCGCGGTGGACAGTGCCAAGCCTGAGATCGTCGACGTCAGGACCGCGCCAAGGCTGGCGTCGAAGCCGGCCTCCTGAGCGGGCCTCGGTCAAGTATTTCGACGCGGCTACGCAGATTTCGAGATTGTGCGACACACCGCTCGTGGCGGCGCGTGAAATGCCGGCTCGTGCTTTGGCGATGGCGGGGAGATCGCATCGCTGTTATTGATGGTGATCACACAGCACAGGCGTCGCAGATGACATCCGATACACAGAAGGCCGAAGCGGTCGGGCAGCTGCTCGAAACGCCGGACCTTGCCAGCGCGCTGGAAAGCGAACAGTTCAAGAAGTTCCTCGACCAGGTGCCGATCGCCATTGCCGTCTCCGACCTCGGTGCGAAGGAGCGTGTCGTCTATGCCAATCCGGAATTCGAGAAACTGTCCGGCCTCAAGGCGGCGACGCTCGCTCGGCAACACTGGGCGGCGCTTTCCGGCACCGGCCTGCACAAGCAGAAGGGCCGGCCGCTGTTCGAGGCCGTGGTCGAGGACACCGATTTCATCGGCACGTTCCGGCTGGAGCGGAAGGAAGACCAACAGGCGATCGTCGACGTCTATTCCAATGTCATCGAGGACGACAATGGCAAGGCCTGCTTCCGGCTGGTGGCGCTGGTCGACGTCTCTGCCCATGGCGAAACCGAAGATGCGCGATCGATCGATGAGCGCATCCGCGAGAAGGACACGCTGCTGCGCGAACTGCAGCACCGGGTGAAGAACAATCTGCAGATGATCACCGCACTGATCCGGATGGAGACGCGAAACGCGGCCGAGCCGGACCAGAAGCGTTTCGAGAGGCTGGCAGGGCGCGTCGACGCGCTGGCGATCCTCTACCAGACGCTGTCGGGGGACGATGGCAAGGATGAGGTCGATCTCGGCGTCTATCTCAGCCAGATCGCGTCGGCGGTGATGAACTCGCATGCGGTCGAGGGCATCCGCCTCGACATGAAGGTCGACACCTATCCGGTGTCGATCAATGTCGCCATGCCGACCGGACTGGTGGTGAACGAACTTTTGACCAATGCGCTCAAACATGCCTTCCAGGGGCGAGACGGCGGCACGATCACGCTGCACAGCATCGTCGACGGTGATGGCTGCCGCATCGTGATCGCCGATGACGGCATCGGCCTGCCGGACGGCGAGACCTGGCCCAAGAGCGGCAAGCTCGGCGCGCTGATCGCCCGCTCGCTAACCGAGAATGCCAGGGCGGAGTTCGACGTGAAGTCGAGCGCTGCCGAGGGTACGCGGGTCACCATCGTCTTCAAGCGCTCGGCTGCCACCGCCTAAAGCGTTGTCGTTGCGCTCTCACACCTACAGGATCATCTCCAGCTATTCCTTGTCCGCCGCGGCAATGAACGCTTCGCGGCCCGGGAGGCTCATAGCGTGCCTGCAGTCCTTGCCCCAGCAGCCAGTTGCGGCTGCCTCACGACAGGTCGGCCGGTTCGCCCTATCTCCATGCCGCCGGTCGGGTTTGGACCCGGCGGTATGGAGGATGGGATCACGTGACATCGACGCCGATTGCCAGTCGCGAAGCAGCGCCCTTGCCGGTCGCGGCACTGATGGGCGCCATGGTGTCGATCCAGATCGGCGCCACCTTCGCCAAGGGCCTGTTCCCGCAGATCGGCGCGCAAGGCACGACGACGCTCAGGCTGGTCATCGGTGCGCTGATGCTGATCGCGGTGCTGCGGCCCTGGCAGATGCGGCCCTCGCGTGCCACCATGCCGTGGCTGGTCGCCTATGGGGTGACGCTCGCCGCGCTCAATCTCCTGTTCTACGCAGCGCTGGCCAGGATTCCGCTCGGCATCGCGGTGGCGCTGGAGTTTACCGGCCCGCTTCTGGTGGCGACCTTGAGCTCGCGGCGCGCCAGCGACTTTGCCTGGATCGCGCTGGCGGTGGCCGGCATCCTGCTGTTGTCGCCCTTCGTTCATTCCCTCGCGCCGCTTGATCCGATCGGGGTGATGCTGGCGCTGGCGGCCGGCGGGTTTTGGGCGCTCTACATCGTGCTGGCCCAGAAGGCCGGCGCGGAGCTTGGCACTCGCACCACCGCCTACGGCATGGCGATCGCCGCCGTGCTGGTGCTGCCCTTCGGCGTGGCACAGGCGGGAACCGCGCTGCTGGCGCCGTCGATCCTGGTCAGCGCGCTGCTGGTCGGCCTGTTTTCCAGCGCGTTGCCATTCTTCCTTGAGATGGTGGCGCTGACCCGCATGCCGGCGCGCATCTACGGCACGCTGACCTGCCTGGAGCCGGGGCTGGGCGCACTGGCCGGCTTCCTGTTCCTGCATGAAAGCCTGACCGCAACGCAACTGGCCGGGATCGCAGCCGTCGTTGTCGCCGCCTTCGGCACGGCGCTGACATCACGGCCGCCGGTTCCATCGCCGGAGTAGGGTGGGGCGGAGTAGGGTGGGAGGGATATGCGGAATCGTGCCGTAAAGCCGGTCCCGTCGCCGACCGCCGTTCGGGCGTTGCCTTTGTCCGGCCGGCGCGCTTCGTTGCTGTTCAGAACTTGATGCCGAGATCGACCTTGGCGCCCTGATCGACCGTGCCGCCACCGAACTGGCCGGAATAGGACACACCGAGCGTCGCGTTGGCCGACATGTTGAAGTCGAGACCGGCCTCGATGACGGCGCTGTCCCTGGCGATCGGCACGCCGGCGATGCTGAATTGATCGCCGCCGGCGAAGGCGAAGCTGGAGGTCGGCGTGACGTCGCCGAACGCGTGGCGCCAGCCGAGCATGCCGCGCGCCGTGGCGTTCATGCCGCCGAGCGCGAAATCGGTCGAACCGCGCAGGCCCAGCGTGGTGAAGGTCGCATCATCGTTCGAGCCGGCGCTGGTCAGTGCCGCATCGCCACCGTCTTCGGTGAAGCCATCGGTATGGACGCTGACATAGGCCAGATTGGCGAAGGGCTCGAACTTGAATTGTCCGGCATCGGCCCGGTAGGCGAGTTCGCCGAACATTTGCGCGGTGCCGGCATCATAGTCGGCCGACAACCCATCCGTGAAGCCGTTGAAAGCAACCGAGCGTTTGGTCGAAAGGCTGCTCCAGCTGTAGGCAGCACCGGTACGGAAAGCGATGGCGCCCCAGTTGGTGCCACCATTGAGGCCGAGATGATAGCTGTCGCTCTTGCCCGAAGAGTTGCGATCGTCGGCGTCGAAGCTCGAATGGCTGTAGCCGCCGAGCAGGCCGACGCGCCAGCCGCCCACCAGCGTGTCGGCGCCGGCCAGCAGGCCGCCGGTCGAACGATCGAAGGCGGCGGCGTTGCCGTCGCTGTCGGTATTGCCCCACGACCCAAAGGCCTGGCCCCAGACGGCGAAATGGTCGGTGTCGGCCGCGACCATTTCGGGGCCACCTTCGCCATAAGCCATGACCGGCAATGCGGCCGCGCCAACATCGCCGAAAGCGGACATGATACGATTGGTGACTGCGTCGCGAACGAAGCGGCTGTCCTCGACCAGCATGCCCTTGGCCGAGGCGTGGATTTCGCCAGACAGCTGGTCGAAAGCAGCGCGTGCAGAAGCTGCTGTCGGCAGCGCCAGAAGGGCGTCATGGATAGGATTGCCGGCCTCAAGGCTTTCAGCGCCGCCGCCGGTGGCGATTTGGTTGGGTGTCAGCCCGATATCGGTGAAGCCGTACACCAGCACATCGAGATAGGCATTGTTCAAGTCATAGGCATCCGTCACCGACAGGAACGCGGTGCTGGTGATCCCCGTCACAGAGGCGAACTCGCCGGTGAGTCCCAGATCGGCGGTCAGCACGGTGTAGCGGCCGGCGGTGATGCCTTGCGCCGTCACCGCCAGGGTCGAGCCGGTGATGGTGGCAGTGCCGGTGGTGTGAAGGAGATCCGACTGAAGTGCGGCGTTGATGTCGACGGCGTAGGTCGAACCGGCCGCCAGAGCCACAGTGGCGGCAAGCTCCGTGCGGTCGCCGGCGCCGCCATCCTGCATGGTGAGACGTCCGGCATTGGACAGCAACTCGAGCCCGCTGAAGGTGGTGGTCTCCTGCGTTGCGCCATTGCTGGCGGTTCTGAGAGAGGCTGCGGCTGTATTCGTCACGGTGTCGATGCCGGCGCCGAACAGGCTGGTGCCGCCGGTTGTCCAGGTAGCGTGGTTGGTCAGGAGGTCGGCATAACCGCCAAGCTCCACCCGGCCGGTCAGTGCACCGCCATTGAGAATTGTCGTGGCACCATCAGAGGTAGTGATGGCCAGCGCCGCGGCCGTCAGGGCGGTGTTGTGCGTCGCGCCGGAAAGGGTGATGCCGATCGCATTGCCGCTGTTCGATTGCGCCGAAATCGCGGCGATATCGCCTTCGACCGTGCCGTTGGTGATGATGCCGATCGCGCCCGTGCCGTTGTTGAGGGTGCGGATGCCGGTGGTCCCCCGAGACATCGCCCGCGGTCACGTTGACCGCACCCGAGCCCGCTGCCTTGGTCTGCCGGGCGATGATGGCCGTGTTGCCGGTGGACGCCACGTCGCCCGCCGTTATGGTGACGGCGGCGCCGGCCGACTGCGCATAGATGCCGTTCCCGCTGGTCGCGGTGACCGGACCGACCGTGGTCACCGTGGTCGAGCCCGATCCGAAGTTCTCGGCGTCGATGCCGAACCGGGCGTCGATGGAGCCGTTGGCGGTCACGTCGATGTTGCCGGTCCCCGAAGCGTTGAGGATCGCGGCCACCATGCCGGCATTGCCCGCCTGGAGGTTGCCGTTGGCGACCTCCGTGATATCGGCGGTCGTCGACTGGGTCTGGACGTCGATGGCGTCCTTGCCCGCGGTGAGTGCGGTCACCGCGCCCGTGGTGACGCTGATGTCGCCGCCGGCCGCCGTATCGCGCACGACGAAGCCTTCGCCGCCGGTGGAGCTGCTCGCGCCGGAGATGTCGACCGTGACCGTGCCCGAGCCGTTGTTCTGGATGGTCGCAGCGTTGCCGGTCCCGCCGACGAACCCGCCGGCGCCGGTGACGCTGATGTCGCCCGCACCGCCGGTGCCGCCGGTCAGCGACAGGCCGATCGTGGCGCCGGTCACCGTGTCGGCGACGCTCACGCTCACCGCGCCGTTGCCGGTCGCCTTGATGCCCTCGGCAAGTGTGCCGGTCACCGTGCCATTGGCGGTGATGCCGATCGCGCCGGTGCCGTAGTTGGTTGCCTCGATGCCGGTCGTCCCCGAGACATCGCCCGCGGTCACGTTGACCGCACCCGAGCCCGCTGCCTTGGTCTGCCGGGCGATGATGGNGCCGTTGGCGACCTCCGTGATATCGGCGGTCGTCGACTGGGTCTGGACGTCGATGGCATCCTTGCCCGCGGTCAGTGCGGTGACAGCGCCCGTGGTCACCGAAATGCCGGTGCTGGTCGCGACGTCGCGGACAGTAATACCTTCGCCTGCCGCCGAAAAGATATTGCCGGAGACGTTAATGTCTATCGAGCCGACACCGCCGGTCTGCGTCGCATCGAACGCGTTGCCGGCGCCATGGTTGATGATGTTTCCACCCGTGTAGGTGATGGCGCCGCCAGCCGCCGAGACCGACAGGGCCGCCGTGCCGCCCGCGGTCGGCGTGTTGCCGGCATCGACGCTGATCGTGCCATTGTTGGTGACGGTGACGCCGCCGGTGTCGGCGTTGGAAACCGCAAGGCCATAACCGCTCACCGTCGTTCCCGGATCGACGGTGACGATGACTGGTGTGGGCAACAAGTTCTGATAGTTGCGGTCGTTGGGTGCGTCAGCGGGAAATGTCGTGTCGGTGGTGGAGGTCGTGTCGCATTGGACAGTGACGGCACCGACGAGACAATCCGCCCAGGCTTGGCCGGACGCCAGCAGACTCACGCCCGCGGCCGCAGCAATCCCGATGGCGGATCGCAGCGCAAGCTGGCTCGCCTGTGAACGCAGGTTGCTCTGTCGGGCTGAATTCGAGGGGGTCTGGCTTAGGTCCGAAGGCCTAAGACCGGCGGAATCTTGAACACGCCCCATGATTTGCCCCTCGCAGCCAATTCATGCGACCCCGGATCAGTCCGGGGCTGACTTGCCTGATAGAAATCTCTAATGTGATGCTTGGAGTTATGTCAACTGAGTACCTGAGAAAATACCAAATACAAAACGTTCCATTCCAAACTCTTCTTCGAGGAACAACTAGCAACGCTATCGTGCAGACGTCACTGTGAGCTTCTCAAATTTCGATTTCGAATCGCTGAACGTCGTACGGGAGTGGTTCAGTTGCGAGGGCGGTGTTTTATTTCTGGAATCAACCGGCCAAATCTAAAAAACTTAAGTCAACCCTTGTCCAGGGCGGCACTGAAGTTGTCACCTGGCGCACAAGTATTTCCGGCTCTGGACAGATCGTGATCTGGTCCAATACGGTGCGTGTCGAAATGAAGACTGCGATTCTGGAAAAGGCCGGTCGTCCCTTGCAAAAGAACGTCTTCTCATCGGCGGATTTGCCGTCGCATCTGGATTATCGCGCGCGCTTCGCGCTTGGCAGGACATTCGCCGGCGATGGTGAAGAGATCGCCGCCGGCAAAAGCGAACGTCGAGGTCGGCGTGACATCACCGAAGGCATGGCGTCAGCCGAGCATGCCGCGCGCCGTCGCCTTGATTCGCCGAGGCCCAAATCGGTGGAAGCACGCAGGCTGAGCGTGATGAAGGTGGCGTCGGTGGTTGAATTCGCGCTGGTCAGCGCCGCAGATCCGCCCGTTTCGCTGAAGCCGTCGATCGGCCATCGCATTCGGAGGCGCCATTGATCGCCGCCGGATCTCGGCTTTTGACGGAGAGGTAATCGGAATCGAGTCGTGTGTAGGTTTCCGGGTCTCCGGTTCTATCTGGCGCTCGTCGGCGTGTAGCCGAAGCGGCGGCGAAAGCAGCGATTGAAGTACGACACATCGCTGAAGCCACTGGTCATGGCAATTTCGCTGACGCGCATCTCGCCATTCTGTCTCTGCGAAAGCATTTTGTGGGCCGTCTGCAGGCGCAGTTCGAGAACGCGCTCGGAGAAGCTGATACCCGACTTCTGCAAAAGATTGTGAACATAGCGCGCCGACAGGCCGAGTTCCTGTGCGACGCCTTGCGCCGAGATGCCGGGCTTGGCGAAATTGTCCGCGATCTTCACCAGGACCGCTTGCAACCTGGCTGCCCGCAGACCGCGCAAGCCGGCCAGTTCGGCAACCTCACCCTTGGCACCTGTCACCAGACCGATCAGATCGACGATCGTTTCCGTCGCGTGCGCAATAAGATCGGGCGAGATGAGAGGGCGGCCGGTTTCAAGAAGTTGGCAATAACGCTTGAGAAGATCGAGAGCTTCGTTCTCGGCGCCGATCTTCAACGCCAGCCTGTCGTCGATCTGCGGGAAGGCCCGTGCGAGGACGCTGCGCGGGACCACCACGTTTGTCCACACATTGCTGTCGGCGCCGGCCATTTTCAGCGCTTCCGATGCTGTGACCAGCACCGCTTCTCCCTGCCCGACATCATAGTCGCGGCCGGCCTGGACGCCGGTCAACAGTGTGTCGGATTTGTTGATCAGCAGGAGATAACCGCCGTTGCCGTCATCGGCGATATTGCTCGCGTTCCTCGTCGCAGCTTGATCGTTCCGGACATCTGGCCAAGAACCAGTGATCCGACAGCTGTGGCTTCGATCGCAGTTTCGAAAGGCAGGTTGTCCGACATGCCGTATTCGACCGACCATATCTGCGCGACATGGATGTCTTGCCAGAGGGAAAATCGATCGCGATCATTGAGATGCGACGGCAGTTGAGCCGATGAAAACACCGTCTTTCGTGACAATGGAACACCCCGATACCCACAGCTTCAGAGAATATCGAAACGAAATGTTTCCTGATCCTGGAACATTGATCGTTTGGCGTTCAACTGATCGAATTAGATATATAATCCAGCATGATCACGCATGGCGTCACCCGAAAGTATGACGCGGCAAATCCTCCGAGGTGAGATTGCCTCTTTTACAACGAACGGCGGCCCGCCCATCCGGGGAGGTGGGCACGTCAGGAAACTGGGGGCGTGGTGGAGAGACTGAGCAGCGAGGTCCTTTCGTCGATCATCGGCGATATCTACGATTGCGTTTTGAATCCGGAAGGCTGGGCCGGGGTAATGATCCGGATCACGGAGGCTGTAGACGCAGCCTATACCACCGTCGCGCTTGCCAGTACTGCCGGCAATCATGGCCGCTTCGCGGCCCAATCGCCCTGGGATCCCGTGCAAATGCGCGTGCTCCAGGAGGACTATGACTTTGACGCAATTCCCGGACTGAAGGCCGCGGTTGTCGGCGACATCGACACACCCGTTGCGACGCTGTCGCATATGAGCGAAGCCGAACTCCAGCAGACGCCATTTTTCCAGAATTGGGCCAAACCGCAGGGATTGCGCGAAGCCTGCATCACCAAATTCGTCCATACGCCGGACCGGATCGGGCTCATGGGCTGCACTACGCGGGCCGACAGGGGAATCATATCAGCTGAAGAACAGCGCTTCCTGGCATTGCTCTCGCCGCACCTGCGCCGTGCGTCGCTGATTGGAGATCTGCTCGATCAGGCCCGCGTTACCGCCGACCTTTACCGCCAGGCGCTCGATCATCTCGCCGTGCCTGTCGTGCTTACCGGCGCCAACGGAGCAATCCTCCATGCGAATGGGGCTGCCGAACGGATGTTTTCGCTGCAAGGGCCCATTTTTTCCAGGAACGGTCTGCTCCAGGTGCAGAATTCGGCGGTGGCCCGCGCCCTGCTGGATGCAATCGCCAGTGCCGCGAGCGCGGATGCCTCGCTTGGCTCCCGCGGTATAGGCCTGCCCATTTCGGCCCCAGGTCAGCCGCCCGCCGTCGCCTATATATTGCCGTTGACCGAAGGAACCGCTCGCGCTGCTTTCCGGCCCGCATGTGCCGCCGTCTTCGTTTCGACCACGACGTCTTCTTCTCCACTCCCGGAAGCCGTTCTCGCCACTCTGTTCGACCTTACGCCCGCGGAGGCGCGGGTCCTGCTGCGCATCGGCAGCGGATTGTCCGCGTCCAAGAGCGCGCTGGCGCTCGGTGTCGGCGAAAACACTTTGAAGACCCACCTCAACCGCATCTTCGCCAAAACCGGCACGAGACGCCAAGCCGATCTCGTCAAACTCGTTTCGGACATAGGCACGCCGCTGGCAGCTCAGTGAAGGGCGCCGATCGCCGGGGACCCAACATCCTCGTCGACGCGCACCTCGATGAACGCGCGCCAGCCGTAGCGGGAATGGTTGCCGTCAGGCTCCGCGCTGGGCAGTGCCAGCTGGTGTCATTCGACTGAGGCTGAATGGCCACACCGGCCGAAAAAGCGTGGCATTGCATTTCAGGACAATTCGCGTGCGGCCCAGCCCAAGACACGTCCGACGGACAATGCGACATCGGGGCGGCGACAACACCGGATCTCCGCGAGGCATTCGCGGCGGGGACCACAACATTCTTGGGCGGTAGACAACAATGAAAACTCTTCTTCTCGCAACGGCCTTGATTCTCGCGCCGCTCGGTATGGCGTGTGCGGCTGATATCAATGAGGTTTCGCCTGTTGCATCCGGCTACGACTGGTCCGGACTCTATGCCGGCGTCGACATCGGCTACGCGGCCGGAAAATCCAATCTGTTCATCGCCGGCGGCGGACTGGGCGGGGCCACCGATCTCAATGTCTCCACCGATCCGAACGGATTTATCGGCGGTGTCCATATAGGCGCCAATTACCAGATGGAGAACAGCTTCGTGATCGGCGCCGAGGCCGACATTGTGTACAGCAATATAGATGGGCTGACGGCCCTCGACGCCGGCGGCGGCGGTGTCACCACCTTGCTCAAGAGCGAACTCAAATGGTCGGGGTCGGCGCGGTTGCGGGCCGGCTATGCTTTCGATCGGACCTTGCCCTACATCACTGCCGGCGTCGCCGCGGCCAAGTATGAGCTTATTGCGGTCAGCGCCGGTGGCCCTGCCGCCGAAGTAACGCTCCACAGCGACAGCCATGTCGGCTGGACCGTTGGCGCCGGCATCGAGCACGCCTTCACCGACAAGTGGATCGCTCGAGCCGAATATCGCTACTCGGATTTCGGCAGCCAGGACCTCTCGGTAGCCGCCGGCCTGCCCACGGAAACCCATGTCGACCTCCAGACGCAGGATATCCGGGTCGGGCTCAGCTACAAGTTCTGATTGCTGGTGCTACAAATCTCCCTCGGGAGATGGCCGGCAGGCCAGGGGCGGCGGGGCTCGGCCTGCTGCCGCAGACGGGGTCGGCGCACTACACGCGGCGACCCCCCTCTGTTGCCTCTGGCGACATCTCCCTCGAGTGGGAGATCAGCCACCGCCCTCAGATTAGCTTCTCCAGTGTGATCGGCAGATCCCTGATCCTCTTTCCCGTCGCATGGAACACCGCGTTGGCAATCGCCGGCGCCACGCCGACAATGGCCAGTTCGCCGACGCCTTTGCCGCCGAGCACGGAGGAATGCGGGTCGGGGATGCCGACCGAGATCACCTCGATGTCGGGAATGTCGGCGTTGGTTGGCACGAGATAGTCGGCGAGGTTGTTGTTGACGACGCGGCCGTGGCGGCGGTCGACGATGCCCTCTTCCAGCAGTGCCTGGCCGATGCCCATGATGATGCCACCCTTCCACTGGCTTTCGGCCAGCTTGGGATTGTAGAGCCGGCCCGAATCCAGTGCCGACACCACGCGTGACACGCGCACCGTGCCGAAATCCTCGTCGACCCGCACCTCGATGAAATGCGCGCACCAGGAGTGGCGGGAATAGTCGCCCTCGGTGTGCGGCACCGACATGGCGATGGTGGTGTAGTTCTTGTAGCGATCCTCTGGCGTCGAATTGGCCGGCATGGTGTCGCCGGTGGCTTCGATGTGGTCGCGGCCGACGCTTTTGAGCAGTTCGGCGATCGAGACATCGGGACCGTCGCCGCGCGGCGAGGCGATGCGGCCGTTGGCGACGACCAAGGTGTTGGCCTGCAGCGCATAAAAGGGCGAGCGCGGATCGCTGATGGCGAGGCCGATCAGCTGGTCGAGCGCCGAGGTCGCCGCCTTGTAGACCGCACCCGTCATGACGCCGGCAAGCCGCGAACCGCCGGTGACGCCGGCGCGGGGGAAACGGGAGTCGCCGAGCTTCACCACCACGTCGTCGGCTCGCACGCCGACCGTTTCGGCGGCGGTCTGCGCCAGGATGGTGTAGGTTCCTTGACCCATGTCGATCGACGAGCTTTCGACCTCGACCGAGCCGTCGGCCAGGATACGCACGATCGCCTCGCCATAGGCGCGCCGAACCGGATAGGTGCCGGCTGCGACTCCCCAGCCGATCAGCTGGTTGCCGTCGCGGATCGAGCGCGGTTCGGGCGAGCGCCTGGCCCAGCCGAAGCGCTCCGCGCCTGCGGCAAAAGCCTCGCGCAACTGTCTGGTCGACCAGGCTTTCTTGGCATGCGGGTCCTGTTCGGCATAATTTCTCAGCCGAATCTCCAGGGGGTCGATGCCGACCTCGTAGGCGAGTTCGTCGATGGCGCTTTCGATGCCGAAGGCCGAAGGGTTTTCGCCCGGCGCGCGCATGGCGCCCGGCACTACCGAATTCACCCGCACGACATTCTGCCTGGAGGAGAAATTCGGCGTCGCGTACATGATCGAGATGACCGATCCGAGCGGCTCGACCCACATGCCGTCCATCGACGTCTCGTTGATGCCACGATGCACGATCGACTGGATTTTTCCTTGCGCGTCGGCGCCAATCGTCACCGTCTGGCGCGTCGCCGCGCGGCCACCATAGCCGGTAAAGGTCTGCGGCCGCGTCATCACCAGGCGCACCGGCCGGCCGAGCATTCTGGCGGCACATGCGGCCACCGCGCCATGGCTGAGCGCCAGCGCCTTGGAGCCGAAGCCACCGCCAATATAGGGCGAGACCAGCCGCACATTCTCGAACGGCACGCCGAACCATTCGGCATAGGTGCGCGCCATCCCGTCCAGCCACTGGCTCGGCTCCCATACGGTGAGCTTATCGCCTTCCCAGCGCGCGATCAGCCCATGCGGCTCTATCGGCGCCTGGTATTCGCGCGGCGTGTTGTAGGCGGCGCAGATGCGGACCGGTGCCGACGCGAACGCACCTTGCGCATCGCCCCATTCCTTGGTCATGGCGTCGATCGGGATGCCGTCGCCGGCCTTGACATCGCTGAGGTCGACGATGGCGGGCGTCTCGTCATAGCTGACCTTGACCAGTGCTGCCGCCGCCACCGCCTGTTCGAAGGTCTCGGCGACGACAGCGGCGACATGCTGGCCCGAAAAAGTGATGTCGCGCGCAAGCGGGCAATAGGGCTTGTCGGGCGGCGGTGTGCCGAACCAGTCCGCCGCGGTCCTCAGGCTGATGATGGTGTCCGGCGTCAGCACCTGCAGCACGCCGGGCGCCGCCTCGGCGGCCTTGGTGTCGATCGCGCGCACCTTGCCGGATGCAATCGTGCTCTCGACCAGTACGGCGTAGGCGAGGCCTTCGAGCTGCTGCTCGACGGCGTATTTGGCCGCACCCGTGATCTTGGCCGGGCCGTCGACGCGCGACAGCCGGCCGCCGACGGCTTCGGCAAAAGCGCCGTCGGACGCATCGCCGTGTCTTCCGACGTGAACGGTGCTTGCGATGTGAACGGTCATGCCGTTTCTCCCAATTTGAGGATGGCGCGCGCGACGACGCGCGGCGCGAGCTCGATCTTGTAGTGGTTGGCGCCATGGTCGACGGCGCCTTCGACAGCGAGCAGGCTGGCGGACCGCACGGTTTCCGGCTCCAGCGCCTTGCCCTTCAGCGCGTCTTCCACGGTCCGCGCCCGCCATGGTTTCGTCGCGACACCGCCGAGTGCGACGCACAAATCGCGGATCGTTCGGCCGTCAGGTTCGAACTCGATACCGACCGCCGCGCTCGCGGCGGCAAACTCATAGGATTGCCGGTCGCGGATTTTCAGGTAGGTCGACCGCCGGGCAGCGGCCGAGCCGGGGATTTCAATGGCGGTGATCATCTCGCCCGGTTCAATCGCATGTTCCCTATCCGGCGTGGTGCCGGGCAGCAGGAAAAAGTCGTCGACCGGGATCTGGCGCTCGCCCAGATGCACGATCGCATCGAAGGCGACCAGCGCCACGGCCAGGTCACCCGGATACATGGCGATGCAGGCCTCGCTGGTGCCGAGTACGGCATGGCCACGGGTAACGCCGCCGATCGCCGAACAGCCAGAGCCGGGCTCACGCTTGTTGCAGGCAGGGAAATTCGCGGGATCGCGGAAATAGGGGCAGCGCGTGCGCTGCATCAGATTGCCGCCGATGGTCGCCATGTTGCGGATCTGCGCGGAAGCCGCCTGCCACAGGGCTTCCGACACCGCAGGAAAGCGGCTCTTGATGTCGGCATGGTCGGCGACATGGCTCATCCTGGCCAGCGCGCCGATGGTGGCGCCGCGTTCGTCCACCTCGATGCTGTCCAATCCCTTGAGATGAGCGATGTCGACCAGTGTCTCGGGCTCGGCGACGCCGCATTTGGCGAGATCGATCAGCGTGGTGCCGCCGGCCAAGAGCATGGCGCCGGGCAGGGCGGCCGCCTGGCGTGCCGCATCGACCGAGCTGGCGCGAAAATAGGAAAGGTCCCTCATGATGCGACCTCCAAGGCGGCTTGGCGAATGGCGGCGACGATGTGCGGATAGGCGCCGCAGCGGCAGAGATTGCCGGCCATGTATTCGCGGATCTCGTCGTCGGAGCCGGCATGGCCTTCCCGGATGCAAGCGACCGCCGACATGATCTGGCCCGGCGTGCAATAGCCGCACTGGAAAGCGTCGTGCTCAAGGAAGGCAGCCTGCACGGGATGCATTTCGCCCTCCCGTGCAAGCCCCTCTATGGTGGTGACGGTGCGGCCCTCGACCTGAGCGGCCAGCGTCAGGCAAGCCAGTACACGCTCGCCGTCGATATGCACCGTGCAGGCGCCGCACTGGCCGTGGTCGCAGCCCTTCTTGGTGCCGGTCAGGCCGAGCCGGTCGCGCAAGGCGTCGAGCAGCGTGACGCGCGGCTCGAGTTGCAGATCGTGATGATGACCGTTGATATCGAGATGAACTGGGATCGTTGTTTTGGTCATGGGCGTCTGGCTCCAGTGCTTGACGCGAAGTCGGTTGACTCATGTTGGCCGGCGGGACCTCGCGCCGGCTGTGCGGCCCTTCGCTGCCGCTCCCTGTCCTTCGGGCGTTCAGCCCCTTAAAAAGGTCCACTGGACCTTTTGATCCGCCCGAAGGCAGACCGGGCTTTCACCGTTCGTCGGACGGGAGCCAAGCAATTGGCTTCCCGTCCGCTACGCGGACCACTCCTCACCCCAGCAGGTCCTCGATGCGGATCGGAAAGCGCCGCGGCCGCACGCCGGTCGCATGCCAGACTGCATTGGCGACGGCGCCGGCCGTGCCGGTGATGCCGATTTCGCCAACGCCCTTGATGCCGAGCGCGTTGACATGAGGGTCGTCCTCGTGGACCAGCAGCGCCTCGACCGACGGAACGTCGGCATTCACCGGGACATGATATTCGGCGAGGTTGGCATTCTGGATCCGGCCCGAGCGCCGGTCGGTGATGGCTTCCTCATTCAGCGCGAACGAGACGCCCCAGATCATGCCGCCATAATACTGGCTGCGCACCAGCCTGGGATTGATGATCCGCCCGGCGGCGAACGCGCCGACCAGCCTTGTGACGCGGATCTGGCCGAAATCCGGATCGACCTTCACCTCGGCAAACACGGCGCCGTGCGCGTGCTTGGCATAGGTCTCCTGGGATGCCGGGTCGGGAGCGCCCTTGCCATGGCCCTCGATCTCGCTGAGGCCCGCGCGCGTGAGGATCTCGGCATAGCTTTCACCGCGGCTTTCATCGTCGCGCCGATAGAGGCGGCCGCCGCGCGCCAGCACGCCTTCATTGCCGGCGCCGAACAGCGGCGAGGCCTCGTTGCCGGTGGCGAGATCGGCAAGCCTGGCGATGACGGCGGCACCCGCATTGTGGATCGCCATGCCGGCCGTCGCCGTGTGGCCGGAGCCGCCGGCAATGCCTGCATTGGGCAGGTCGGAACTGCCGGCCCTGAAATCGACCTGGTCGATATCCAGTCCCAGTCCGTCGGCCGCGATCTGGGCGAAGGCCGTCCAGGCGCCTTGCCCCATGTCCTGCGCGCCGGTCTCCATCAGGCCGCTGCCATCGGCCCTCAGCACCGCACGCGCTTCGGCCTGGAACATGAGCGCTGGAAAGGTCGCCGTGCCCATGCCCCAGCCGGTGAGGAAACCGTCGGCGTCGCGCATCAGCCGAGGCTGAAGCGGGCGGCTCGCCCAGCCGAACGTCTCGGCCGCTTGCCTGTAGCACTCGCGCAGCGCCTTGGAGGAAAACGGCTTGCCGGTCATCGGCTCGACCTCGGCATAGTTCCGCAGCCGGAACTCCAGCGGGTCCATGCCGCAAGCGTGTGCCGCCTCATCGATGGCGCTTTCGAGTGCGATCGAGCCGGTGGCTTCGCCGGGCGCCCGCATGAACAGCGGCGTACCGGTGTCCAACCGCACCGCATCGTGCGAGGTGGCGATGGCCGGGCTGGCATAGAGCGTGTGCGAGGCATCCGCCGCCGGTTCGAAGAAATCGTCGAACGTGCTCGACGCAGTCTTGGCGTGATGGTCGAGTGCCGTCAGCCGCCCTTCGCCATCCATGCCCATGCGCAGCGTCTGGCGCGTCGGCGCACGGTGGCCGACCGGGCCGTACATCTGCTCACGCCGCAGCACCAGCTTGACCGGACGGCCGACGAGGCGCGCCGCCAGAATGCCGAGCACCTGCGGCCCGGAGATCATGCCTTTCGAGCCAAAGCCGCCACCCAGGAACGGGCTCCGGATGTGGACGTTTTCCGGCGCGATGCCGAACAGGCCGGCGATGCGGCCCTGCGCCATGGCAAGGCCCTGACTCGGCGTGTCGATCGACAGTGTGTCGCCATCCCAGGCGACGACGATCGCATGAGGCTCCATGGCGTTGTGGTACTGGGCCGGCGTCTCGTAGGTGGCCTCTATCCGCGTCTTTGCGGATTTGAGGCCGGCCTCGACATCGCCCTTGTGCTGCACCGCCGGACCGCCGACACCGACACCGCGCGGCACGAAGCTTTCAGCGCCGTCGAGGCCAACGCGCGCCGGCAGCACCTCATAGCGCGGCGACAGCAGCGCCGCCCCCTCGGTCGCCGCCTCCAGCGTCTCGGCGATCACCACGGCGATGCTCTGGTTGGGGTAGCGGACCTGATCGTTTTGCAGCAGGTCGAGCCGGAACATGAAGGGATGGTCCTTGGCATCCGGATCGGCGGCGAGCGCCGGCCGGTTCTTGGGCGTCATCACCTCGACCACGCCCTGGTGCGCCTTGGCCGCCTCGATATCCAGCGCGGCAACGCGGCCGCGCGCGATGCTAGAGACAGCGAGCACGGCGTAAAGCATGCCGGGCGGATGGTTGTCGGCGGCATAGCGCGCGGCTCCGGTGACTTTCAGAAAGCCGTCGCGACGGGTCAGCGGCTGGCCGATGCTGGAGCCCTGCCGGGCATGGGCGGGTTGCTGGTTGAGGCTGAGTTCAAGCGTCATGGCGCGCTCCGGGAATGTTTGAGAACGGGGAGGCAGGAAGGGCTGGCAGCCGCTCGGGCGTTCCCGCCTGGGCAGACATCAGCGCCCTGACCACGATGCGTCGGGCAAGCTCGATCTTGAACGCATTGTCGCCGGATGGGCTGGCATCGGCCAGGGCGGCCTCCGCGGCGCTGGCGAAGGTCACCTCGTTGGCGTTGGCGCCAAGCAGGACGGCTTCCGCCGTTCGTGCCCGCCACGGCTTGGCCGCGACGCCGCCCAGCGCCAGCCTTGCGGCGCGGATCTTGCCCCCGTCGACGACAAGCGCCGCCGCGGCCGATACGACGGCAAAAGCATAAGAGGTGCGTTCGCGGACTTTCAGGTAGCGGGCATTGGCGGAGAAGGAGGCCGCCTCCGCCGGCAGGCGCACCGCCACGATCAGGTCGCCGGGTTCCAGTGCATTCTCCCGCTGCGGCGTTTCGCCGGGAAGCCGGTGGAATTCCTCCAGCGTCACATGGCGCCGGCCCTTCTTGCCCTCGATCTCGACCACCGCATCGAGCGCCACCAGCGGCACGCAGAAGTCCGACGGATGGGTGGCGATGCAGGCATCGCTCCAGCCGAGCACGGCGTGCAGGCGGTTCTCGCCTTCCAGCGCGTCGCAGCCGGCGCCAGGCTCGCGCCTGTTGCAGGCGCTGGCGGTGTCGTAGAAATAGCTGCAGCGCGTGCGCTGCAACAGATTGCCGCCGACGGTCGCGGCGTTGCGAAGCTGAGCCGAAGCGCCCGACAGCAGCGCCTCGGCCACCGCCGGATAGGATTTGGCGAACGCCGGATCGTAGGCAAGGTCGGCATTACGAACCAGCGCACCGATGCGCAGGCCACCATCGTCCAGCCGTTCGATGCGGTTGAGCTCCGGCAACCGGGAAATGTCGACGATACGCTCGGGACTGGTGATGCCGCCTTTCATCAGGTCGAGCAGATTGGTGCCGCCGGCGAGATAGGCCGAACCCGGCTCGGCTGCCGCGGCGATGGCGTCGGGGATGGTGGCGGGCCTGATGTAGTCGAAGTCTCTCATGCCGCGGTCCTCCGGTCGGCTTTGACAAGCTGTTGCTGGGCTTCCAGGACGGCCTCGACGATGCCGCCATAGGCCGCGCAGCGGCATATGTTGCCGCTCAGCCCCTCGCGGATGCGTTCGGGATCGTCGCCGGCCTGTCCCTCGGCGATCAGGCCGAGCGTGCTCATGATCTGGCCGGGCGTGCAGAACCCGCACTGGAAGCCGTCATGGGCGATGAAGGCGGCCTGCACAGGATGCAGTTCCTCGCCGTGGGCGACGCCTTCGATGGTCAAGACTTGGGCGCCGTCATGGCTGACCGCCAGCGCCAGGCACGAGTTGATGCGCTTGCCGTCGACCAGCACCGTGCAGGCGCCGCACTGGCCGCGATCGCAGCCCTTCTTGGTGCCCGTGAGATCGAGCCGCTCGCGCAGCAGGTCGAGCAGGGTTACGCGTGGATCGACCTCCAGTTCGTGTTTGTGTCCGTTGATGGTGAGGGTGATGGGAAGGCTGGTCATGGGCGTCTGGCTCCAGTTGCTTGACGCGGATGGGATTGAACTGGTGCCTTGCCGCAGAAGGGCAAGGTAACCGTTCGGTCAGGTCTTGACGGCGAAAGCGGAGATGGCAGCGGGTCTCCCGCGAGGCAGGCGGGCAGGGGAGATGTCGGCTTGCGTGTTCGAAAGACGTGACATACCGGTTCCCCTGATTATATGATAAAGGTGCTCCACTAAAACGGAGGCGCCTCCGTTTATTACGTGGTGGCTGACCCGGCCGGGTTCAAGCCCCCCTGACACGATGTGGAGAAAAAATTGGCCAGCGAGCCGTCCGCCATTGCTGAACAGAAGGCCGAGGCCGTAGACGCAAAGCCGCTGCGCGCCGATGCGCGGCGCAACCGCGACCGGCTGGTCGAGGTGGCGGTGTCAGTCTTTGCCGAGCGCGGCATCGATGGCTCGCTGGAGGAGATCGCGCGCCGCGCCGGCGTCGGCATCGGCACGCTCTACCGGCATTTCCCGACGCGCGAGCATCTGGTCGAGGTGGTCTATCGCCGCGAGGTGGAGGCGCTGTGCGCGGCCGCCGGCGAGCTTGCCCAAAAACATCCGTCCGATGTCGCGCTGGAACAGTGGATGCAGCGCTTCGTCGACTACATCGCCACCAAGCGCGGCCTGGCGACCAGCCTGCGCATTGTGCTCACCACCAATTCGACGCTGTTTTCCGACACGTTCGGCCGGGTGTCGCAAGCCTTGCGACGACTGGTCGAGGCGGCGGTGGCCGACGGCACCATCCGCGGCGACGTCGACGCTTCCGACGTGCTGCACGCGCTGGGCGGCATCTATTCAGCGCCCGACACCCCCGAATGGCGCGACCGCTCGCGCCGGCTGGTCAAGCTGTTGATGGACGGGTTGCGGTTCGGGGCTGCAAAGGCACAATGAAGCGACGAGATTCCGGCGGTGCAAAACCACACCTGTCGATAAGTTGAGGGGACCCGATGTATGTAGGCCGTTCCTACAAAATAGTGGATTTCGCGCTCTGGTCGCGGCGCAGCGTCATCTACATGGTGGTGGTGAGCGGACTGGCCGTGGCGGCCTACCGTTTTCCGGGCATCGCCGGGTTCTCGGTGCCATGGTCGGTGGTGCTGGTGCTTGGCACCACCGTATCACTCGTTGCCGGGTTCAAGAATTCGCAGGTGTTCACCCGCAGCAGCGACGCGCTGCAGGCTTTTACGCAAATTACGGCCAGCAGCCGGTTGTGGTCCAATTTCTGCAGGGATTTCCTCGACGCGCCGACGGCCAGACAGCTCATCTATCGCCACATCGCCTGGATGACGGCATTGCGTTTTTCTCTGCGCCGGCCGATGCCATGGGAATCCATGGCGCGGGCCGCCAATATCGAATACCGGCGGCGCTACCGTATCCATGAGGATGCGAGCTCGGTCGCCGACGAACTGCGTCCGCTGCTCGCCGAACAGGCCGAGGACGTCCTGAAATCGCCCCAGCCGGCGATAGCCCTGCTCGAACTGCAATCTGTCCAGGTCAATGGGCTGTTCAAGGACACAAAGCTCCCTCCTCAGATCTATGGCGAACTGACCAAGCTGATCCGCGACTTCCATGACCAGCAGGCGCGCTGCGATCGCATCAAGAACAATCCCTATCCCAGGCAATACGCCATCGTCAGTTCGATGTTCGTGATGATCTTCTGCACGCTGCTGCCATTCGGGGTCGTTCCCGTCTTTGCCGATATGGGCAAACTGGGTGGCGCGCTCGGGTCGATCGCAATCTGGCTGACGATCCCGTTCAGCACGCTGCTGGGCTGGGCATACATGTCCCTCGACCAGGTCGGCGAAAGCAGCGCCAACCCATTCGAGGGCAACGCCAACGACGTTCCGATCTCGCAGATATGCCGCGACATCGAGATCGAGTTGCGCAGCGGGCTCGGTGAGGCCGACCTTCCCAAGCCCCTGCTGCCGGTCAACGACATCGCGACCTAGGCAGAATCACGACGAAGGCACGGACCCGACGGTCCCCTTCATCGTGCTGCTGGTGGAGAGTGCTCAAACTTCAAGGCAGACCTTGCCGAAATGCTTTTGGGTTTCGTAGTGCGCGAAGGCGGTGGCGATGTCCTGCAGCGGAAAGTGGCGGTCTATGACGGGTTTCAGCCTGTTGGACTCTATCGCGCGGATCATATCCTCCTGGTCGACCCGGCTGCCGATGGAAATGCCGCTGATGCGGATCTGGTTGGAAAACAGGGCGGGGATAGACACTTCCGCCGCAAAGCCGGTCAGGACGCCGACCAGCGCGATATGCCCGCCCGTTCTGGAGGCCGCAATGGACTGCGCCAGCGTGGCGGGTCCGCCGACCTCGATCACGTGATCGACGCCGCGTCCGTCGGTCAAATCCCTGGCCTTGCGGCCCCAGTCCGGGACGGACTTGTAGTTGATGATGGCGTCGGCTCCGAGGCGCTTGAGCCGCTCCAGCTTCTGCTCGTCGGATGAGGTGGCGATGACCCGGGCGCCGGCGGCTTTGGCGAATTGCAGCGCGAACAGCGATACACTGCCCGAACCGAGGACCAGCACCGCGTCGCCCGGCTTCACCTTGCCGCACACAACCAGGCTGCGCCAGGCAGTAACGCCCGTGCAGGTGAGCGAGGCTGCCTCGACATGCGTATAGCCTGCCGGTGCCCTGGTGAAAGCGTGCGCCGGCATGCAGACATACTCGCTGGCGAAGCCGTCGAAACTGTCTCCCGGAATGTCGCGCCTTGTGCAGGGCGTCATGTCACCGCCCAGCCACCAGGGATAGAAGACGCTGACGACGCTGTCTCCGGGCTTGAGTGCATCGACACCGTCGCCGAGGGCAATCACCTCGCCGGCGCCGTCGGAGAGCGGAACACGGCCGTCAACGAACGGTGTCTTGCCTTGCACGGCAAAGTCGTCGCGCATGTTCAACGCGCAGGCCCGGATCCTGACCAGCACCTCGCCCGGCCCTGGCTGGGGCGTATCTTCCTCGACCAGGTCGAGATTGCCCAAGCCGCCCGGCGCTCTCAGCCTAACCAGTCTCATTGTCTTCTCCGATGTGTGGGGTGTTTGGAATTGGAACGGCGCGCTGCGCCTAGCGGATCTGCCTGCCGGAAATCACCCGCAGCCAGGGGGCCAGATGGAAGGCGCTCATCAGGAGATACATCGCGGCCATACCCGTGAGGGGCGAGGCGTCGGTGCCCATGCACTGCATGGCCGCATCGCCGCTGAAGATGCAGGTGAGCAGCGCCATCACGCCGAAGGTCGGTGCCGCGGCAAGGCAAAGCCAGTCGGCCAGCCCGAGGGTGGTCGCTTCCGGGATCGTGCTGCCGGCACCTGTGTGAATATCGCTCATGGTCTTGATCCCTGATGATTATGCCAGCCAGGACTGGTTCCTCTCCTCACGGAGCGGGAGAGGAACCCAGGCTGGACAACCGTTACTGCTCGCCCTTGTCGCGGAATGCAGCCTCGCCGGCAGCAGACACTTCTTCCCATTTCTTGTCGGCCCCGGCGTCGTAATTGTCGTGCCAGTTCCACCAGGAGTAGAGCGGGGTCTGCGGATAGCCCTCAGGCGAGTCTTCCCAGATTTCCTGGCGGCCGAGCGGCGTTGCGTCGAGATAGCTCCAGACAGTGCCCATCGCCTCGTCGCCGCGGCTGTTGATCAAGTAGGTGCGGAAGATGCGGTCGCCGTCATGGATGAAGACGTTGTGGCCGTGCCATTCGTCGACGCCGAAGTCCTTGTCGAAACTGTCGGTGATTGTGTACCACGGCATCTCCCAGCCCATCCGCTGCTTCAGCCGCGCAATGTCGGCCTGCGGGGCACGTGAAGCGTAGGCAAGCGTGGTGTCGCGGGCATTGAGATGGGCGAGGTGGCCGACCTGGTCGGCGCCAAGGGAACAGCCGCGGCACGCGTGATCTGGCCAGCCATGCACGCCTGGCTCGAAGAAGGCGCGATAGACGATCAACTGGCGGCGGCCTTCGAACAGATCGAGCAGGCTCGCCTTGCCGTTCGGCCCCTCAAACACATAGGCCTTGTCCACTTCCATCCAGGGCATGCGCCGGCGCTCGGCGGCCAATGCGTCCTTGGCGCGCAGCGTTGCCTTTTCCTTCACCAGCATCTGTTCGCGGGCGGCTTCCCAGTCCTGCCGCGAAACGATCGGCGGGGTCTTCATTGCGATGTGCTTGGTCATTGGTCGTTTCCTTTGCCAGTCTGTTGTCGCGCTGTTGCGACGTGCGGTTGCTTGCCGTGAGCTAGAATAGGGCGGTCAATCGCGGGGATGGGAGTTACAAGTGTGACGGGATTTGAAAGAGCCGGCCCGCCGCAGCAGGGGTGGCGCATCCGCTCAGTGCCCCCGACAGTGTCGTTCATCGCGTGGTTCTCCCTTGTTGTGCCGCTGCCGATACGGCTTGCTGGTTGGCGGCCATGACTTAAGTTAGGGCGCTGAGCGCTGGGGGTGGGAGTTACAAGTGTGACGGGATTTGAATGGACTCGCTGATCACCGCGGCTGGACTGGCGCTGGCGGCAGGTGATCCGCTTGGCGCGCTGGACCGCGTTGCCTTGCGTGAGGATGCGCCAGCGCTGGCGCTACGCGGCATCGCCATGGCGCAACTTGGCGATCTTGATCGCGCCAAGGCGCTGCTGCGGCGGGCCGCGCGTGGCTTCGGCCCGAAAGAAGCGGTGGCGCGCGCCAGATGCGTCGTCGCCGAGGCCGAGATTGCGCTGGTCTCGCGTGACCTCGGCTGGCCGGCCAAGGCGCTCGATGCGGCGCGCGCAACTCTGGAAAAGCACGGCGACCGGTTGAACGCCGCGCATGCCGGCCACCTCAAGGTGCGGCGCCTGCTTTTGATCGGCCGTCTCGATGAGGCTGAAGACGTGCTGGCGGGACTCGATCCGATGCCGCTTCCGCCGGCCTCGAGGGCCGCGCACGAGCTCGCCGTTGCCGGCATCGCGATGCGGCGCCTCAAGACGAAGCCGGCGCGCAGGGCGTTGGAGTGGGCACGCCACGCCGCCCGCCGGGCCGGCATTCCGGGCCTGATGGCAGAGGTCGACAGCGCTTTCCTGGCGCTGGACACGCCGGCGGCGCGGCTGATCGTAGGTGGTGGGCAGCGCCCCTTGCTGCTCGAGGAGGTCGAGGCGCTGCAGGCGTCGCCGGCGCTGCTGGTCGATAGCTTTCGCTACGTCGTGCGCCAACAGGAGAAAGCGGTCTCGCTGGCAACGCGCCCGGTGCTGTTTGCGCTAGCCCGTACGCTCGCCGAAGCGTGGCCAGGCGATGTGTCGAGGGCGAGGCTGATCGCTGAAGCCTTCGGCGGCAGGCACGCCGATGAATCGCATAGGGCGCGGTTGCGGGTCGAGATCGGCCGGTTGCGCACCGAATTGCGCGGGCTGGCCGACATCGGCGCGACCAGCCAGGGCTTCGCGCTGGCGCCGCGCCAGGCACGCGAGGTGCTGGTGCTGGCGCGGCCGATCGAGGAGCGGCACGCGGCGGTGCTGGCTTTCCTTGCCGATGGTGAATCCTGGGCGAGTTCGGCGCTGGCGCTGGCGCTCGGTACCGGCCAGCGCAGCGTGCAGCGGGCGCTGGAGCAGCTTGGCGAGGCCGGCAAGGTGCAGTTTTTCGGTCACGGCCGGGCGCGCCGCTGGATGACGCCGCCGGTGGCGGGATTCACGACCACCTTGTTACTCCCGGCGCCGCTGCCGAGTGGTTAGTAAGGCACATCAGATCATCTCGTGAGGATAAAGACATGAAACATTCAGAAGCCGAAATCCTGCGCGAATACGGACCCTTTGCCGATGTGGAGAGGGTGCATGGGGTGAGCTTTGACGGCAACAACGTCTGGTTTGCCTCGGGCGAGAAGCTGAACGCCTTCGATCCGGAAAGCGGGCAGGCGCTGCGCTCGATCGATGTCGCGGCACATGCCGGCACCGCTTATGACGGCCAGCATTTCTTCCAGCTTGCCAATGACCGCATCCAGAAGATCGACCCAGATACCGGCCAGGTGCTGGCGACCATTCCGGCGCCCGGCGGTGGCGCCGACTCCGGGCTGACCTGGGCCGAAGGGACGCTGTGGGTGGGGCAATACCGCGAGCGCAAGATCCATCAGATCGACCCGGAGACGGGGGCGATCCTGCGCACCATCGAATCCAACCGTTTCGTCACCGGGGTGACATGGGTCGAGGGCGAGCTATGGCACGCCACCTGGGAAGGCGAGCAGAGCGACCTGCGCCGCGTCGACCCGCGATCAGGCAAGGTTCTGGAGAAGCTCGACATGCCGGCCGGCATGGGCGTGTCGGGGCTGGAATCCGATGGCGGCGACCGCCTCTATTGCGGCAGCACTTCGGCCGGTGTGGTGCGGGCGGTGCGCCGGCCGCGGTAAGGATGCGGCCGACACCGAAGTCACACTTGCAGGCGCACTTCACACGGCAATTTGTCCGCTGTCGGGTGGTCGTCGCACCCTGCCGGACCTAGATAGGCTGTGCACCGGGCAGAACGCCCGGACCCGCTTTGCAAAGGATCCCCCATGCCCGAACAGATCGCATTGAACGACGGCTCCGCCATTCCCCAACTCGGCCTTGGCGTGTGGCAGGTCGACCAGGATATTACCGCCGAGGTGGTGGGTTGGGGCATCGAGGCCGGCTATCGCCTGATCGACACCGCCGAAGGCTACCAGAACGAGGAAGGGGTCGGAAAGGCGATCCGCAGCGCCGGCGTGTCGCCGGCTGAGCTGTTCATCACCTCGAAACTGCGCAACGGCGCACACCAGCGCGATGCGGCGCTACGCGCCTTCGATGACACCATGGCCAAGCTCGGCATTGAGCAGATCGACCTGTTCCTGATCCACTGGCCGGTGCCCAGCCAAGACAAATATGTCGAGGCCTGGAAGACGCTGGTCGAACTCCGGCAGGCCGGCCGCATCAAGTCGATCGGCGTTTCGAATTTCAACCCGGACCATCTGGAGCGGATCATCGCGGAAACCGGCGTGACGCCCGTCGTCAACCAGATCGAGCTGCATCCCCAGTTCCAGCAACGCGGTGTCAGGGACTTTCACACCAAGCACGACATCCGTATCGAAAGCTGGAGCCCGTTGGGCAGCGGCCGGCTGCTCGGCGATCCGACCATTGCAGACATCGCCAAAAAACATGGCAAGTCCGTCGCCCAGACGATCATCCGCTGGCATCTCCAGGAGGGGCTGATCGTCATTCCAAAGTCGATCCGCAGGGATCGCATCGCCGCCAATTTCGATGTCTTCGATTTCGAACTGGATGCGCAGGACCTGCAGACGATCCGCGGCATGGATTCGCCCGAAGGCCGCAACGGGCCCAACCCCGCCACGGCCGCGTTCCTGTTCTGAGAGGAGCAGGTTAGAGACGCCAACCGTGGAGTTGCCAATCTCCGGCCTCTCCGCGCTCTTAAATCCCGGACCCATCCAGCTGCTGGGCGTCTTCGCCTTCCCACGGCGCCGGCATCGACGCGCGGCTGAGGTTGGCCGTCGGCAGCGGCATCCAGCACTTCAGTTCCGGGTCAGCGTATTCGATAACGCGCCCGGGCGAGGAGTCCGATGCGCGCCAGCCTTCCGAGGCGAACTGGTCGGCACGCGACCAATAGGCGAGGTCGACTTCCGCCGGCCCCTGTTCGGACGGGCGCACCGTGACCAGGATCCGGCTGCCATCCTTCGGCGCCGTCGACATGTGCCGCCACCGTTCGGGCTCGTCCATCGCATTTCTCCTCGTACTCCTAGCGTTGGATGGAGTGTCGCCTCGTGGTCCGAAGGGGTCAACCCAAAGTTTCAGTCAGGCATCGGCTGATGACCCTGCAGACGGTGCCTGCACAGTTGTGCGCAACACGCCGCAGGCGGTCATGCACGCTCGACGGGCCGTGACCCAGTTGATAAGCCCGTCTGCGAAGGAGCGCCTGAGTCGAGATGACCGTTGCGATCGAGATGGGACAGACGACCGCAGGCGCCCCGGCGAAGCTGGATCTTGAGGAGCTGCTCGCGACGCGCCTTTTGGTGCAGGGCAATTCAGGCTCCGGCAAGTCGCATCTGTTGCGGCGCCTGCTGGAGCAGAGCGCGCCCTGGGTGCAGCAGACCATCATCGATCCCGAGGGCGACTTCGTTTCGCTGGGCGACCGTTACGGCCATCTGGTGATCGATGCCGAGCAGCATACCGAGCGCGGCCTGCAGGCGGCCGGCGAGCGGGCGCGCATGCATCGCGTCTCCACCGTGCTCAATCTCGAAGGGCTCGACGCCGAGAACCAGATGCGGCGTGCCGCCGCCTTCCTCGGCGGGCTGTTCGAGGTCGCCCGTGACCACTGGTACCCGATGCTGGTGGTGGTGGATGAGGCGCAGCTGTTCGCGCCAGCGGTGGCCGGAGAGGTGTCGGACGAAGCGCGAAAGCTCTCGCTCGGCGCCATGACCAATTTGATGTGTCGTGGCCGCAAGCGCGGGCTGGCCGGCATCATTGCCACCCAGCGCCTGGCCAAGCTCGCCAAGAACGTCGCAGCCGAGGCGTCCAATTTTCTCATGGGCCGCACCTTCCTCGATATCGACATGGCGCGTGCCGCCGATCTTCTGGGCATGGAACGGCGCCAGGCGGAAGCGTTCCGCGATCTGGAACGCGGGCAGTTCATGGCGCTCGGTCCGGCGCTGTCGCGCCGTCCGCTGGGGCTGCGCATCGGCCCGACCGACACCAGCCCGCGCAACGGCACGCCGCGGCTGATGGCGATGCCGGAATCCGCGCTGGAAGACGCACGCGCGATCATCCTGGCGGCGCCGCCGCCCGAGAC
>NZ_AYWX01000032.1 GCF_000502875.1 Mesorhizobium sp. L2C084A000
CAACCGCTTCGTTGCAGAGCACAACCAGCAACCCAAACCCTTCACTTGGACCGCCGATCCAGACAAGATCATCGCCGCGTCAAACGCGGGCACCAAATGTTAGATTCCATCCACTAGCAGGCTCCTCTGATTGGGGTCGGTGAAGTCCAGCGTTTCTTGTCGTTTTCCGGGCGATGCGCTTCTCTTGGCGGTCGGCACCGGGCCGCCGCATGATGTGGGGGTGTCTAATCGCGATCGTTGAGTCAAGCACCCTTATAGTTTTTCAGGCGCGTATCCCGGGTGCAGGGTCATCTTCGCGGTCGACATCGGTCGCCACATGATGGAGCTTCGCGGGAGGAGCCTTGAAATGTGGCCGACGCACTCTGCTGAGCCAAGCGGTGCACCCCATCAAGTGGTCATAATGTTTGGCCCCGCTCATAATTCGCCGGCGTTGCTTTGCAGTCGGCCAAGCCTCTAACCTTCCGTATCGCGACCATGCCCATCAGAACGTTTCCGGTGACCGGCGGTCTATACGAAGGGGAATTTGCCATGCATAACCGGTTCGACGCTATCACCATCGGCGGCGGCCATAATGGGCTCACATGCGGCGCCTATCTCGGCAAGGCCGGTCTCAAGGTTGATCCCTGAGAGGCGTCACAAGGTCGGGGCGCCGCTATCACAGGTGAAATTGCTCCCGGTTCACCGCCTCAATTTACTCGCATCTGGCCGTGGTGCTGCATCCGAAGGTCGTGCGGGACCTTGAGTTCAAAAGTACGGTCTCCGCTCGCTGAACAGCGACATCGACACCCTCGTCCCATGGAAACGGTCGTTCGCTCATGCTGGGATACGACGTTGAGCGCGCGCAGAGGAACATCGCGCAGTTTTCGGAAAAAGGACGCCCGAAAATATCCTGAATACATCAGGTACCTGGATGATGTGACCGATCTGATTCAGACACTCCGCCTCGAGGCTCCAATCGATCTCGTCAAGACGGACTGGAAGTCGCTTAAGAAGAATGCGGCGTTCCTCTGGCGGAACGGTCGCGCCGGCGACAGCGCTACAAACTCATTGAAATGTTCACCCAAAGCAGCGAGGAATTCACCAGCCGATGGTTCGAAAGCACCGAGCTTAAGGCGGCACTGTGTGGCACAATTGGCGGCGGCCTCATGGCCCCCAAGACGGTTGGGTCAGCATGGGTCTCGTTGTACCAAAACCTCGCGACCTTGGCTATTCCGCAGCCTTGGAGAAGGACCTCGTGATGGGCCACATAGTCGGCGGCATGGGTGCCATCACGCAGGCCATGGCGCAATGCGCTCGGTACCGTAACGCCGTCATCGAGGTGAACAGCGAGGTGCAGAAGGTCGAGACCGTCAATAACCGCGTCTCGCGTGTGGTGACCACCAACGGGCGTGAGTACACCGCGCCGACCGTCGTGGGTAACTGCCACGCGAAGGTGCTTTTCGAGCGACTTGTGGGCGCCGACTCCCGTCGGGTTTTGCCAAGGATATTCGCGATTACAAGACCCAGGGCACGGCGTTCAAGATGAACATCGCATGTGAAGGCCCCTCCCAAGTTCACCGCCTACAATTCAGCTGAGACAGGTCTCGAATACTCGCCCTTCTCCCAGATCGCCCCGACCGTCGAGTACCTTAACGAAGCTTACGACGACGCCGTCGCCGGCTGGTACTCAAGCAAACCTTACATGTCAGTAAGCGTGCCAACATCCCTCGACCCCTCGATGGCGCTGAAAGGCAAGCATGTGGTCCATCTCTACGGTGGTCACGCTCCCTACACGCTTAGGAACGGCTCCTGGAAAGAACAGCGCGAGAAGTTCAAGAAGGTCGTGCTCGATACGCTCGACCGGTTTGCTCCCGGTTTCTCGGACGGCATCATCGAAGCGCAGTTCATCCTGCCGGAGGATATCGAAAAAGTACTCAATAATCCCTGGCGGGCACATCAATCACGGAGACATGACCGCAGACCAGAGCTTCTTCCGGCGGCCGGCCATCCATTACTCCGATTATCGTTCACCGATCAAAGGCCTTTATCAGTGTGGTGCATCCACGCACCCTGGCGGGTCGGTATCGGGTATCTCCGGACACAATGCCGCGCGCGAGATCCTGATCGATCTTGGCAAGCGACACCCCTGACCACGGCACCTCCCGATGTCCGGCCGACGCTCAGTCCTCAGCGTCGGCCTTTTTGCTATGGACCGCGGCGAGTGCCGACCTTCCGCGGCTGCTACGACTGCATTGCCCACAATGCCGCCAGCGCGCTTTTCTTTTCAGGCAGGCCGTGCACTCACGGCTTCCCACCTGGCCATGGCTTGGCATCCATGGGTTCGAATTTGTGCTGCGGAGCGGTTGGTCTGGGATGGAGCGAAGAGATTTCGAACGGAGAAGATCGACACGAAATGCTGCAATGAGCCGACCGACCGGAAGCCCTGTCGCGTTCGTTCCCGTTTTCGGAACGGCAGGTGAGAATTCTCCGCCTGGTTGTTCAAGCCTTTATGCGAGCGGTGTTCCACGTTCGGCATGACCTGGCGTTTGGCCGCCCCATGGGAGCGCAATTTGTCGATGATCATACGCTTTGGCGGCAGATCCTGCTTCTTCAGAAGTCGCGTCAGCAAGCGCCTGGCGGCCTTGGTGTGCGGCGCGTCTGGACGATCTCGTCGAGCACATATCCGTCCTGATCAACCGCTCTCCACAACCAGCATTTTTGACCGTTGATGCGCACCACGACTTCATCGAGGTGCCGACATCGTCTTTCGTCGGCGCATTGCGGCGACGTCCAGACGCNCATTTTTGACCGTTGATGCGCACCACGACTTCATCGAGGTGCCGACATCGTCTTTCGTCGGCGCATTGCGGCGTATGCGGCGCGCATAATCAGGACCCTGCTTTCGGCACCATCGGCGGATGGTCTCGTAGGAAACGACAATCCCGCGATCGAGCAGCATTTCCTCGACATCGCGCAGGCTCAGATTGAAGCGGAAGTAGAGCCAGACGTAAGCGGTGCGCCAAGGCACCTTGCAAGAGACCGATGAACATGGAGTTTTCGCCCCATGACTTGGAACATGCAACGGGCGATATGGTCGCCGAGTTAAGCGGCGCCGCGGCGGCCGAACATCTTACAACGCCCGGGCGCGTGCGGCAACGAAGGCTGTGGGGTTGTGTCGTAAGCACATGAGTTGTCCGGATTAGGTAGCAGATGAGTTGTCCGGTTTGATCACCAGCGAACGGAGGCTGGGGATGAAGCGGGCAGCATGGCTACAGGACCGGAGAATGCAGAAGTTTGTTGGTGTTTTGCGCCGCTGGAAGGCGGTGACCTTTCGATGATGGAAGCTGGCGAGTTGCTCGGCATGTCGGAAAGGCAGTTCCGGCGCTACCGGGACCGTTACGAAGAGGCTGGGGAAGCTGGTTTGCTTGATCGGCGATTGGGCAAGATTTCGACGCGCCGGGTTCCGGCGGAGGCGATCGAGGAAATGCTGATGCTTTATCGTCACCGCTGGCTGGAACGTGAAGCATTTTCACGAGCACCTGCTGCGCGATCACCATTTCAGCTGGGGCTATACCTTCATCAAGACGCAGCTGCACGCGGCGGGCTTGTTGATCGGGCGAAGCGTCGCGGGGCGCATCGGCGCAAGCGGCCGTGGAAGCCTTGCGAGGGGATGATGCTGCACCAGGACGGCAGCCGGCATGCCTGGGTGGAAGGCCAACCGCCGCTCGACCTGATCGTGACGATGGATCATGCGACAAGCACGACCTACTCGGCCGTCCTGGTCGAGGAAGAAGGCACGGCGTCGAGCCTGCTGGGACTGATGGAGCCTTTGCGGCCAAAGGATTGCCGTCGAGCCTCTACACGGATCGCGGCAGCCACTATTTCGTGACGCTCAAGGCCGGCGAGAAGGTGGACAAGGCCCGGCTGACCCAGGTCGGCCGGGCCTTGGAACGCCTTGACATCGAGCATATCCCTGCCTATTCGTCCGAAGCGCGCGGCCGCTCGGAGCGCATGTTCGCCATGCTGCAGGATCGTCTGCCCAAGGAGTTGAAGCTGGCCGGGATTGGCGACGTCGACACGGCCAACCGCTTTCTGGCCGAGGTCTATGTGCCAGCCCACAACGCCCGTTTCGCAAAGCCGGCCGAGATCGCCGAAAGCGCCTTCGTGGCCGTCGACCCGGCGCTGCTGGCCGAGATCCTGTGCGTCGAAGAGGAACGTGTCGTCGCCCGCGACAACACGGTTTCCTGGGACCGGCTCGTCCTGCAACTGCCTGAAAGCCCCTTGCGTCATCACTATGTGAAAGCGCGGGTGAAAGTGCGCCAGTATCCGGACGGCGCGCTCGCCGTCTTCCACGGGCCGCGCGCCATCGCCCGCTAATAGGCCGACGGCGCCCCACAAGCTCTACCCCAGCTCAGGAGCGCAGCGTGAACCGCTTCGACGCCGCTCCATCCAATGGACCCTGTGGACAGCCGCTGACGCGCCTGACCGCAGCGGCCCACCGGACAACAGAAATAGAAGCGGACATGTGATGTGCTACCAAAACCGGACAACTTGAAAAGCTACCGACACGAAGGCTGTGGAGTTGCACGGAGAAGCGCGCGTTGGTCGATCTGGCGAGCGCGGCGGGGTCGTCGGTGACCGAGGTCGCGGAGGCGTTCGGTGTAGCTCCGTCACAGCTCTATGCCTGGCGCAAGCAGATGGCGGCGGCGAGCTCGAGGCCGATCGGGCGGTGGCAACTTTCGTGCGGATCGAAGTGAACGATCTGCCCGAGGTCGAGCGTCCCGTCGCTGATTGCCCGGACCCGGCCGGCAGGATCGTCGTGGCCTTTCCGAACGGCGCGCTATTGCGGATCGACGGGACCGTCGATCCGACAGCGCTGCGTATCGTCTTGGCGGACTTGACCAGGTGATCACGGTGGTGCCGACCGACCGGATTTACCTTTGCTGCGGTGAGACCGATATGCGCCGCGGGATCAACAGCCTGGCGCGGATGGTGCAGCAGGTGCTCGCGCTCGACCCGCACACTGGCGCGATCTTGCCTGGCCCATCTGCGTCGCAAGATATTCGACGTTCACGACAGCCAGCCGACCGAGCTCAGCACGACGGCGATGGCCGGTATCCAGGCGATCTACTGGATCGAGGAAGAGATACGGGGGCTGCCGCCCGCCGAGCGATTGGCCGCACGACGAAGACCCGACCACTGGTCCGCGCGCTGCGACGACAGCTCATGCGCCAGGGCAAGGGTTTGTCGCGCCATGCCGATATCGCGAAGGCCTTCGCCTATGGCACCAGGCGATGGCGCGCGTTCAATCGCTTCCTCTATGATGGCCAGCTCGAGCCCGACACCTCATCGCGGAGCGCGCCATTCGCGGATTTACGGTCGGCAGGCGCAATTGGCTTTTCTCGGGCAGCTTCGCCGCGGCCGAGCGGTCAGCGGTCGTGCTCAGCATCGTTGAGACCTGCAAGCTCTGCGGCGTCGATGCCGAAGCCTACATGGCCGATGTCACCGAGCGCATCCAGAACGACTGGCCAGCCTCGCGCTGGGACGAACTGATGCCGTGGAATTGGGTGCGCCGCCAAGCGATGCAGCTCTCCTTGGCGGCATGAGCGCGATCGATGACATGGCGCTGTCGGACGAGGCGCTCGAGGCCTGGATGGCCGTCAAGATCAACCGTCGCCCGCTGGTGCGGACCATGTCGGCGCTGGATGGCTTCGTAACGGCAGCGGTCACCGGGCCGCGGTTCCGGACCCGCAAGACTGGATGTGCCCGCTCATGGGGTTGCCGCGCGACGTCTTGGCCAAAGGCTCTGCAACAGATCGGGCCGTGTTTGCCAGCGTCGCCAGGATCCACAACCGGATCAACGAGACGCTCTTCGACAGACCGCAGGATTATGCGCCCCGATTCGCCACCAAGCCCAGGGGCGGCATCGACGCCCGGCCGTGGTGCCAGGGGTTCTACGCGGCCATGAATCTCAACATCAAAAATGGAAACGGCTACTCGACCTCAACAACCCCCATCACGGCCTGCTGCTGCCGATCCTGATCTACTGCGTCGACAAAAAGGGGAGGCCCGTCCTCGGCAAGCCCAAGCCAGGACCCGAGACCGCGCACTTCATCGAGCACGAGGCGTACAAAGACATCGCCCTCGTCATCCCCGCTCTGCGCGAACTCCACTACGTCACCCATTATGACTCGGAGTGATCGGCGCCGGCGCGCCGACGAACGAGAGACTAATCATCAAGGCGATTTCGGGAAAGGTGCCTTGGCGCACCGCTTACACCCAGACAGCAGGGCCACGATTTCGACCGGATAGCGGTGGTTCGTGTAGGTCGGTGCACTCACGGTCATGGGCGGGCTGGTACCTCAATTTCCTTACCGCTCAATCAATGTGGCAGCACCCATCGACGCCGAGCCATGGCCATGCGGGAAGCCGTGAGTGCACGGCCTGCCTGAAAAGCGCGGTGTCGGCCTCACGCGGTTACATTTTAAGCAACGTGACAACGCCGGTTTCGTGGCTTAACAAGCATTTCGAGGCGGTACGCGCCGTCGCGCATATCAAGCTCACGGTTGCGGAAGGCGAGTTTCTCTCAATCCTGCGACCGTGGCCGGTAACATCGCCTTTCCACTGGCGGTATGCGGGACCAGCAAGCGTGAAGTGGACCCTGAATTTGGGACCAGGAAGAGACGATCCACCAGGACAGCTTTCTGCGGGCTTGCTTCAGGATCGATGTCGCGCCGACGATCAGCAGGGTGCGCAACGCTTAATTCCCTTGCTTTGATATTCGGCCGAGCCGCTCCTTGCCGCCGCTGGAGTTGGCTCGCGGAGTAATTCTGATCCAGGCGGCAAGATCGCCGGCCGTTTTGAATGCTGAGCGATCCTGAATGGTGGCTCGGATTGTCGCGGCGATGATCGGTCCGACGCCTGGGATGCTTGTTAATCGCTGGGCATATAGGTGCTTGTCGATCGGTATTTGCACGCCCGCGACGAGTTGTTGGGCCACCTGATCGAATGCTGCTTTCCCAGGCTCAAGCAGTTCAGACGCGTCGCGTCGCGACTCGAGAAGACAGGCCGAAACTACCTTGCAATCGTCACCATCGCAGCAAATCCTGTGGATCAGATAAGTGTCCACGCAACCTAGTCTTACTGTGCTAAGGGTGAAAATCAGTCCTCGCCATCGTCCAGGAAGCGATCCCGTCGAACATCTTTGGGCGTGTGCCCATAGTGCTTCTTAAATGCTATGCAGAAATTCGAGGCATGATCGTAGCCGACTTCATGCGCGATAATCTTTAATGGCTTCTTGGTTGAAACGAGAAGCTGTACCGATTTCGAGAGGCGTACCATAGTGCGATAATCTTGGATATTTATGCTATACCGTTCCTCAAAATCATTGTTAAGGCGCCTATGCGATATGCTGTATTCTTCCGCAATTTTTCGAATAGAAATTTTGCTATGAAGGTCGCAATCGAGAAGGTTTTTGATGCGATCCAGCCGGTCACCCATGGAAAGCGCGAAATCGAATTTTGCATGATTACGCAATACGATATTGTCTAAGGTCACACAAAGTAGCTCGTCGGACTTTGCGGAATTAAAGTGATGCACGAAGCGCTGACCGATCTGCGCGAACACAATTGATCTCGCAACTCTCTCCATTTCCGAAGAGAGGGCTAGCTCGACCCAACGGAACTCGTCGCCGGGGTGATCCAGCAAATTCTTCAGAACTGACAGCTGATCAGAAGAATCCGCCATTATGCGTGGAAGGGCGCACGGATCGAAGCCCAGACACACGGCCGTCTCGGACTGGCCAAGGTTCCACTGGCTTATTATGTCAACTCCCTTAGGTTGGAAGTAGGCGACGAACATGGGTCTCTGTAGGTGATGTTCGTCGCCCGTGGACGTAAAGACTGTCCGCTGCCCGTCCAAATGGTAAAGAAATACAACGCGACCGATTCCGCGATGTCTTTCACGGCACTTTTCGCGCATTCTAAAGCGCTTTGTTGTTAGGACGACCCCGGCCTCGCCCAGAAAGGCGTCTTCGTACCCGTCTGCATATCTTGCCGGGGGAATCCAGCGCCACGCAAGACCAGCCACCTCGGCTGGAGGTGGCACATCTTCGAATTCTTTCGCTTGGACGATCTGGTTAAGTACGCTCAATGACGTTTCCACTATATGCGTCATTACGATAGGGATGCTTGGCCTTTCGTGTCAATAGGATGCTCGGGTTCGAACATATGAGACATATGCAGGGTTCCGCTGCTGAGATTTGAGAGATACTCGCCGGGGTTGTCCGTCGAGTGCGTTGTGCGATCTTTGATGGTTGTAGCGGTGGGCGAAGGCGTTGACGAATGGCTGCAGCCTGTCGATCTGGTGGGGCGGGTCGTAGACAGCTTAGAACTCGTATCGCCATGCGCCGTTTGCATTCGATGGCCCCGTTCAATTGTGGCCGCTTTGGCGGCAGGACGAAGAGGTCGATGCCCTTGTTGCGGCATGCTTGTTCGAGCTGGCCATGAACTCGGCGCCTCCGTCAACCTGGATGCCGGTTACCTTCAAGGATAATGGCTGAGCACCTTATCGACAAAGCGTGCGGCGAGTTCGCGGTGGCGCAGCCGGCTCCCGGGTAAAGCAAACCGTCGGCCCCGGGACCCCCGGAATCTGAATCGCGCCGGGATTGTCAGAGGCCGTTCAATCTGAGTCACGCCGCCATGGGGGCTCCTCCAGCATGCCTAGGAGCGTGCCTTGGCTTCGGCCGGCGGGATGTTGCCGATGACTCCAGCAGCCGGCAATTATGTAATCAAATCCAGCATTTTAGGGTGGGGAATTCGACCGCCTCGAAGCTATGGGGCCCGCCGGTGAATGACCTCGGCCTTGTAGAGACCGTGATCGTCTCGGCCGGCGCGTTTTGGTATGCACGCTCCCGCTCCTGGCCTAGAAGGCGACTGAGCGAAACGTATTCCTTCCGCATAAAAATCTGTTTCAAACCATAGCGATTCCCGATGGTGGTCGGCAAAAAACTCCCTTACGCCAGGAAGCGAGTTGGTGGGTCGCCTCGCTGAATTGCAGCGAAGGTGACAGCCGCTACCTTTCTCGACCGGGATCGCGATCTGCATGGAAAGACAACGCACATGGAAGCACTTTCCCCTCTCAGCAACCCTGTAGCCCGAGAGAAGTGGGCTGACATCAAAGCACAACTTGAGGCCATGAAGGCTGAAGACTGCGACTGGGACGGCGGCAAGGTACCCGGCTACACCTATAAGATGGGCGATGACCTCGATTACGTGATCCGCGAGGCCTACCAGCTGTATTTCGGTGAGAACGCACTCGGAAGGAACGCTTTCAAGAGCGTAACGAAACTGGAGCAGTCGATTGTCGGTTTCTGCCTCCGTCTGTTCGGCCATGACGACACCGGGGCTGGTATCTTCACCTCGGGGGGTACCGAGAGTATCTTCCTCGCCGTCAAGTCGGCACGCGAGTGGGCCAAGCGGAACAAGCCGGGTGTGACGAAGCCGAATTTAGTCATGCCGGTGTCGGCGCACGCCGCATTCGGCAAGGCAATCTACTACATGGGGCTTGAAAGCAGACGTGTACCGCTCGGCAGGGATTATCGCGCCGACATCGAGGGGCTCCGCGCCGCCATCGATGACAACACCATTATGATCATCGGTTCGGCGCCGGCTTACGCGCACGGCAATTTTGACGACATCGAATCCATTGGTGAGCTGGCGAGGGCCCACAAACTCTGGTTTCACGTCGATGCGTGCCTCGGCGGTTTCGTCGCTCCCTTTGTGAAACGGCTCGGATACGCCATCCCCGTCTTCGACTTTACAGTTCCGCAGCTGACGAGCCTGTCCGCGGACCTTCACAAGTACGGCTATGCGCCGAAAGGTTCGTCGGTGCTGCTCTACCGCACCCCCGAGCACAAGGAGTTTGCGAAGTTCACGTTCCGCGATTGGCCACGTGGCCTGTATCAGACCTACACTTTCCTTGGGTCGCGACCCGCAGGTCCGCTCGCCGGGTCGTTCGCAGCCATTAATTTCCTCGGCGAGGAAGGCTACCTCGACGCTGCGCGCGTCATGCTGTCAATCAAGGAGAAGCTGGTTGCGGGGATCTCGGCGATTGACGGCCTCAGAGTCTACCAGCCCTCCGATCTCATCATTCTACTTTACGACTCGTTGGACCCGGCCATCGATATCAACGCCGTTGCCGAGGAGATGAGGAAGCGGGGGTGGTTCGTTGGCGTGGTTGCGGACCCGGTCGCGATTTCATTTCCGATCAATCCGATCCATGAACAAAGCGTCGACCAGTATCTGGAAGACCTGCGTGCGTGCGTTGGGCTCGTCAAAGCCAGCGGCAAGTCCGCTGCCTACGACGAAGCCACCTATACCTGACGATTTGGAGCAAAGCGATGGTGAACGTGCTTTTTGACGCGTTGCTCGGCATGCGCCACGAGTCGGCAGCGCAGTTCCTGCGTCTGCCAGGCGATGACTCGATCTCGTACCGCAGCTTTTACGAACAGGTTTCGCGTTACGCTCATGCACTGGTCGCGCATGGCGTGCAGCCGGGTGACCGGGTCACGGTCCAAGTCGAAAAGTCACCGCACGCGCTCGCCCTGTACTTTGCCACGGTCGGCGTGGGGGCGGTCTACTCGCCCTTGAATACTGAGTATACGGTGGGCGAGATCGAGTATTTCGTACAGGATGCCGAACCGTCGCTGGTCGTGTGTACGCCAGCATCGGCGCACGATGTGCGTTTGATCGCCAAAAAGGCCGGTGCTTCCGTCGCAACATTGGGAAGTGATGGATCAGGTAGCTTGGGGGACACAGCGCGGGGACAGGCCAACGCCTTTGTTCCCGCAAATCGGGAACAGGGGGACGCCGCTGCGATCCTTTACACATCGGGTACGACCGGGCGTTCGAAGGGTGCAATGCTGACGCACGGAAACCTTCTTTCCAATGCAGCAACGCTCAAGGAGGCCTGGGCTTTTACCGAAGATGACGTGCTGCTGCATGCGCTGCCCATATTCCATGCCCACGGACTTTTCGTGGCCAACAACACGGTCGCGCTCGCTGGCGGTTCGATGATATTCCATCCGCGGTTCATCGTCGACCATGTCATCCGGGACCTCCCGGCGGCGACGTCCTTTATGGCTATCCCTACCTTCTACACCAGGTTGTTGGCCGACGAACGCCTAACCCCGGAAATAGTGGGAGATGTGCGTCTGTTCGTGTCCGGCAGCGCGTCCTTACTTGCCGAGACGCATCTCGCGTTCGAGCGCCGCACAGGCCACAAAATCCTCGAACGGTACGGAATGACCGAGACGACAATGATAACGTCGAATCCGTACGACGGGTTCCGCAAGGCGGGAACGGTCGGACGTCCACTGCCTGGCATTTCTGTCCGCATTTGTGACGCCGAGACGGGCAAGGAGGTTCCACCGGGCGAGATCGGAGCCTTGGAAGTAGCCGGCCCTAATGTATTCAAGGGGTACTGGAGAATGCCGGAGAAAACCGCGAGCGAGTTTCGCGCTGATGGGTACTTCATGACCGGCGACTTGGCCAGGATCGACGCGGATGGATACATTACCCTCGTCGGCCGCGCTAAGGACCTGATCATCTCCGGTGGCTATAACGTGTATCCGAAGGAAATCGAACTGCTGGTCGACGAATTGGATGGTGTCGTAGAATCCGCGGTCGTAGGCGTCCCGCACCCCGACTTCGGGGAGGCTGTCGTCGCGGCCGTGGTCGTCGACCCGAAAAAGATAACGGCAGCCGATTCATTGATGCCGCTCCTCAAGGGAAAAGTCGCGAAGTACAAGCAGCCGAAGCGCTACTTCATCGAGGATAGGCTCCCAAGAAACGCTTTGGGGAAAGTCCAAAAGACATTGCTGAGGGAAAAATACCGTCAGTGCTTTACCTGAGAGGTACTAGCCGCGGATGCCGCGCCCGGCGTCGTCGCGGTTGCGCGTCTCGGGCGGCCAGTTGCAGCCTGATGCGGGTGTCGCTGGCTGATCCAGCAGGATCCGGCAGGGCAAGCTCACCAAACAGGGCCACCACGGCGGTAGCGGCCTGACGGGGAAGTTCCTCGGATTCCTGCTGGCGCATACCATGCTGACCGTTCCCTACGTCGTGATCTCCGGGTGCTGTCCTCTGCTGGAGATGGCGGCCCTCAACTGGGATGCGAGGCGCGGCCGGGCTTTCTTCTGTCCATCCCAAGTCCTCCCAGTCTGGCAGCAACGATACTGTTGCTAGCGGACACATGGATTTTGCGGGTGGCACATCATGCAAGGACATCAGCTATCCACCGTCGCAAGGCCAAGATCGGAGCTGTCACAGATCGCGATTTGGTTGTCACGAGGCAGTATGAACCCAAGTGGACATTCGTCGACAAAACCTCGACGAGTTCACCTGTTTCGATATGCCGGCCGACAAGAATGCTTCCTGTCATCGCAACGCCCTGTCCAAGCCGCGCTGACTCGATCGTCTGCTGACCGTTCCATAACTTGGGGCCGGATAAAGCCAGCGCTCCTGTACCTCCAAGATGGCTAAACCACCGTTCCCACTGGCCAGTCGACTCTTCGTGTATGAGCGGCAGTTTTAGAAGTTCATGAACGGACGACACCGGCCCGTGGCGGTCCAGGAAGGCGGGGCTCACCACGGGAAACATGCGAGGACGATCAAGCACCTCCACATGGCATCCCTGACGCTCCTCGCCATCGAACAGGAACACGATCTCCGCATCAGCCTCGTTCGCCGTCAGATCGGGACGCTGCCGTGTCGGGCGGAGGGTGACATCACACTGTGGCAGGTAATTCTCAAGACTTGGCAGCCGAGGAAGCAGCCTGATTGATGCGATGCCCGGCGTACACCAGATATCCAGCTGGGTTGGCAGATGGGGCTTCAACTCGGACGTGGCGATTGTGATCGCTTCAAACGCCCGAGATATCTTCTGATAGTAACGTTCACCCGACCCGGTAAGCGCCAAGCCCCTACCTTCACGCTCGAAGAACGCCACGCCGAGACGGTTCTGAAGGTTGTGGATGTGGCGCGAGACGGCCGTGTGGCTAACCGAAAGCTCGTCTCCTGCTGCGCGGACACTGCCGGTCCGTGCAACGGCCTCAAACGCGCGAAGCGCGATGAGCGGTGGCAACCGGTGGCTCATCTCTCGAAAATTTATCCTAATCCCGGTTATCTCGACCCAATTGGTCACTTATAGTCAACATATCCTGCCAAACAAAGCAATTGCCGCGCTTGCAGCCTGGGAGGACAATTCGCTCGTGTCGAACAGTAAAATGACGGCAGCAGATCCAACGGGTTAACGATGATTGAAATCCCTGCAGGACGAGAATTTTACGGGTCTAACCCCCGCGAGCATGTGGCCAACGTGCTCACACTCACTGACAAGATCGAGGTATCGCAGGACGGCGACCTGATCTTCGATGGTTACAAGGCCGAGGATCTGCTCTCAGAATTCGGCTCGCCGCTCTACGTGGTGAGCGAGGAAACGCTGCGCCAAAACTTTCGCAGGATTAAGGGCGTCTTTGAAAGGCTGTGGCCGAACAAGGTCCTAGTCATGTACGCCATCAAATCGAACAACAATCCGGCGATCCGGGCAGTCATCCATCAGGAGGGCGGTGGCGGCGACTGCTTCGGCCTGGGCGAACTGCACTCCACGTTCGTGGGCGGTGCCGATCCCGAGCGGATCGCCATGAACGGCAGCAACAAGACGGAAGCCGAACTAGGCGCCGCCATTCAGAAGGGCGTCAACGTCAACATCGATGCGGTGGATGAGATCCGCATGCTGGATGCGATATGCGCGGACCTTGGAAAGGTCGGCTCCGTCGCCCTGCGCATCAAGAGCGCTCCGGAAAGCCTAGCAGGTTCGCCAAGTGATTACTTAGGCTTGGCCGGCGACGTCAGTAAGTTCCTGCTGCGGGAAAAGTGGGGATTTTCGGTCGACTCCGCCCTTGATCTGGTTCCCCAAATCCTAAACTGCCGGAACCTCCGGCTGCGCGGGTTCAGTCTTCACACTCCCAGATTTACGCAGAACCCCGAGCTATTCGCAGCGTGCACACGCGACTTTGCAGAAACGATCATCCGGATCCGTGAAGCCACGGGCTACGTCCCAGAACTTATCGACATCGGCGGTGGCTGGCCTCGAGACCGCGACCCGGAATCGCGGATGCACAAACTGAACAGTTCTTCGGTCGAAAACTTTGCTGAAGCGGTTGTGGCCTCGCTTCTCGACACGTTCAAATCGCACCGCATGCCTATTCCAGAGCTACGCATGGAGCCTGGGAGATTTATTGTCGGCAACGCTGTGACGCTGCTGGGCCGAGTTGGGCAGATCAAACGGGACTGCGGATTGGTGTGGGTGAACGTTGACTTCAGCACCAACAATCTGCCGCGCATTGATACATCTGGTAGCGCCTATCATTTCCTGCCCGCGACCGGTATGGATAGGCCTTACACCGAGCTGGCGCAGATTGTCGGTTCGACATGCATTGATTCACGTATGGCTGACAATTGGGCCGTTCCCGCGCTCAGGGCCGGCGAACCAGTGGCGATTCTTGATGCGGGAATGTACGCGGACTCTGCGTCAACCCAGTTCAACAGTGTGCCCCGACCGGCCACGGTCATGATCAGCGGCGGCGACGTGCACATAATCAAACGCCGGGAAAGCGTCGATGATCTGTACCGGAACACCTCGGTACCCCAGCACCTGCTCCCGAGGTGAAGGGCTGGATGAACATCTAAATTTGAGGTCCCACGGAGGCCGACAGTTCAATGCCCGACGGCGAGTTCAGTCTCAATCATTTTAGCTTTACCGTAAAGACCTCGACAGAACAGTTTCGTTCTTCCAACACGTCTTCGGATTTGAGGCGGTTCGAAAGGGCCCAGGGATAAAGGCATGGCGCGTGCGGTGACCGGCTTGGTTGATGCGGAGATTGTCGTTGCCTTCATGAGAGGCCCAGGCTTCTTGATGGAGTTTATCCAGTACTTCGGCTCACTCCGGAGCCGGCGGATGCACCTACGGCCTTGGCTCAATGTGACAATATCGAGCAGGTAAGCCAAGATGCCGAGCGTCACGGCGCCTTGCCGATGGGCAGATCGGAACAGCTAACAAGGGCAAGCGACTGATGTATATTCGGATTTGGGACGGCGTAACCGTCGAGGTTATGGGCGCTTAGGAGCCCTTTGAATCGACGCTAGCCACGGCGATTGGCGGTCGTCGCGGAGAGCCGGAAGTCTCGCACGCCGCTAGAGCGGGATGAATTAGGTTGGCGCATAGCCGGCCTCGATGAAGTAATTTCTGCATTCGGTTGAAGTGACAGTGCCGAGGATTTGGCCGATAGCGTCACAGACGGTCTCGACCGTTGGCTTGGCAGCGTTGCCCAGCCAATGCTTAAGCTTGGCGAAGAATTTCTCAATAGGGTTGAGGTCGGGGGAGTATTTGGGCAGCAAGAACAGCCTGGCGCCGGCCGAGCGGATGCACGGCGCACGGCCTTGCCCTTGTGCGAACCGAGATTGATGGGGTGGACGCCCCCTGACGGCATCGCTGTGCCAAAGTGGTGTCGTTGATCATCACTTGAACGGAGGCGTCGATGTCGGAAGTTAGCATGATCGGGTTGGATCTAGCGAAGAACGTGTTCCAGGTGCACGGTGCAGATAATCGGGAGCTACCTATTTAGAAAGAAGCTTCGCCGCGATCAGATGCTTAAATTCTTTGATGCGCAGCCGGCTTGCACGGTTGCCATGGAGGCCTGCGGCAGCAGCCATTACTGGGCGCGGGAGATCACGAAGGCGTCCGGCTGATCGCTCCGGGCTACGTCAAGCCTTTCGTGAAGAGGCAGAAGAACGATGCCGCCGATGCGGAGGCGATCTGCGAAGCTGCGCAACGGCCGACGATGCGTTTTGTGGCAGCCAAGAGTAAAGCGGCGCAATGATTACCACGGTGCTGAAACCCGGCAACGTCGAGCGTTCGTTCGCATTGACCCATTGTCGAGGCAGGTCACCGTCACAGTCAGCGGGACGATGGCTCCATGCGTCTCGATCCAATTGGCACGGTCGTTGGCTTCAAAAAGCACATGATTCTATTCGGTCGCCGAGAACGGCCCCTCATGCGAAGCCATGGACCGCATTACGACCCTGCCGTCCGGCCCATCCGCCATCAGGATCCAGACATTCTCAATCTCGCGCACTTTTCGGGGGAAGTCGGTGACAACGCTGATATCGTCCATGATGCGATCCTTCTATGCGCTCGCGCTTGCGGCTGGAGCTTCGACGCTCAACGGGAAATGGCAGGTCAACCGGCTGGCGCCGATGGTCACGGGCGGCGGCACGTCGCTCGCACAAAGCGGCTGCGCACACGGGCAACGCGTGTGGAACTCGCAGCCGGAAGGCCTCGCGACCAGAGAAGGCACCTCCGCCGGCAGCACAATGCGATTGTGGATCTTGTCGGGATCTGGCTCCGGATTGGCTGACAGAAGCGCTGCAGTATAGGGATGATGCGGCGCCCTGAACATCGCTCCGGTCTCTCCCTGCTCGACGAAACGGCCGAGATACATGACCGCCATGCGGTCTGCGATCTGGCGTACGACATGAAGATTGTGCGTGATGATGAGTATCGACAGGCCCATACGATCGCGCAGATCGTTCAGCAGGTTGAGCACTTCTCCCTGGACCGACACGTCGAGCCCGGCAGTCGGTTCATCGGCCAACACCAGAACCGGATCGAGCGCGATGGCGCGCGCCACACCAACGCGCCGGGCCTGCCCACCTGAAAGCTGATGCGGATAGCGGTCGGCCAAGTCGCGCGGCAAGCCGACGAGCGCCAGAAGCCGTGCAACTTCAGCATTCAGGTCGCGCTTCGAGAGGCCATGGATCACGAAAGGCTCAGCCAGCAGCAAGCGCACGCTGAGCCGAGGCGAAAGGGAGCCCACAGGGTCCTGGAACATCATCGGCATGCGCCCTCGCACCGGCTTCATCTGCGCCTCGCTCAATCCAACGAGGTGCTGCCCGTCAAAACGGATCGACCCCGTGGCAACCGCCTGGAGCCCGTTCAGCGTTCGCGCCAGCGTCGTCTTGCCGGAACCCGATTCACCCACCAGCGCAAAAGTCTCGCCTCGACCCAGCGTGAATGAGACGCCTGAGACGGCTTCGATCCCGCGGGGCTTTCCAGCCAACGAGGTTAAAGAGCTGCCGGAGGGGAAGCGGACGCGCACGTCGCTGACGGAGAGCAAGGGTTCGGCGCTCATGGCGAAACCCCGGCCATCGTCGCCTCGGCATGCCAGCACCGAGCGACATGGCTGCCCTCAAAGGCGGCATCGGGAGGTGCCATGCGGCAGACCTCGTCCGCCAATTCGCAGCGCGGCTGGAAAATACATCCTTGCGGTCGGTTGCGAAGGTCGGGCAGCGTACCCGCAATGGTCGGCAAGCGCGGTTCGCGTCGCGACAAACGGGCAGGATCGCAGGCCAGCAGCTTGCGGGTGTAGGGATGGCGAGCGTTGTGAAAAATCTCGTGCGTCGTGCCGCGCTCCACCACTTCGCCGGCATACATCACAACCATCTCGTTGCAAAGTTCGGCGATCACGCCCAGATGATGCGAGATGAACAGCACCGAGCAGCCAATGTCGCGCTGCAGGTCCTTGAGCAACTCGATGGTGGCCACCTCCAGTGTCGCATCGAGCGCCGTGGTCGGCTCGTCGGCGATCAGCAGCGCCGGCTCCATCATCAGTGCCATGGCGATGGCGATGCGTTGCTTCATCCCGCCGGAGAATTCGTGTGGGAATTGAACGAGTCTGCGTTCGGGGTCCGGAATGCGGACCTTGCGCAGCATGTCGATTGACCGCTCGTTCTTCTGTTGGCGTGAAAGCCCAGAACGATACTGGATATCGCGCATCTGTCGTCCCACCGAGAGTACCGGATTCAGGGCTCCCATTGGGTCTTGGAACACTGTCGCTATCTTCTGCCCGCGCAACGCGCGCATCTGGTCGGAGCCAAGCCGCGTCAAATCCTTGTCGCCCTCGAACAGGATCTCTCCCGAAGTCACCTCTCCACTGTCGGCGAGCAGGCCGAGGATGGCATTGATCAGCGTCGACTTCCCGCAGCCAGATTCCCCGACCACCCCGACAATGCGGTTGGCAGGTACGGTGAGGTTGACCCGTTTCAGCGCTTCCAGCCTGCCACCCTCGGTGTGGAATGCGACACTCAGGTCCTTGACACTGAGCAGCGTCATGAGCGCTCCCTCAGCCGCACATCGAAGACGTCGCGCAGCGTTTCGCCGAGGAAAGTGAACCCCAGCGTGGTCAGCACGATCGGCAGACCACCGGCGATCAGGATCCAATAGGAATCGCGGATGTTGCTGAAGCCGTCGTTGAGGATAGTGCCCCAGCTGGCGGTGGGCGGCCTGACCCCGAGGCCGAGGAAGCTTAAGCCGGCTTCGATGGCCACCACGGAGGGAACGTCCATCGAGGCCAGGATAAGGATCGGGCCGACGATATTGGGCAGGATATGCACCCGTAGGATGCGGCCAGTGCTCGCACCCATCGAGCGGGCAGCAATCACGTGCTCGGCAGAGCGCATCACCAAGGTCTGGGTGCGGATGATGCGGGCGTAACCCGGTACGCTGACTAGCACCACCACGAAGACAACGGCGAGCAGCGATGGACCGGAAAGCGTGACCAGCGTCAGCGCCAGCATGACGGTCGGAAAGCTCTTCGCTCCGTCGAATATGAGCAGCAGGATGTTGTCCAGCCAACGGGGACCGTAACCGGCAATCAGGCCCAGCACCATGCCCATGATCAACGACCCGGCGGTGGCACCGACCGCGACGGACAGCGCGATTCGCCCGCCGAAAAGCATCCGGGCGAACAGATCGCGGCCAAGATGATCAGTCCCCAGCAGATGTTGGAGGCTGGCCGGAGCGAATCGCACCATCGGTGAAATCCGGTTGGGGTCATAGTTGGTAAGGACACCCGCGAAGACGGCGGAAACCACCGCCAGCACAACCAGGGTGAGGCCTATCGCACCCAACGGGTCGCGTAAGATGCGTTTCAACGCGTTCTTTGTTGCGGCGAGCCGCTCGCGGCGGCGCGGGGGGAAATCAGTTAAAGCTTGATCTAACACGGGAATCCAACACGCCGATCACGACATCGGCCAGCACATTGATGAAAACGAATAAAATGGTCGTCACCAGCAAGGCGCCGGTAACGATCGGATAGTTGCGGACCGAGATCGCTTCGTAGACGAGCTTGCCAATGCCCGGACGGGCAAAGACGATCTCGGCGAAGACCGCCGACGACAGCATCTGCCCAATGCCAATACCAAGCACTGTGACGGTGGGCAGGATGGCTATCCGGAGCGCATAGGAATAGGTGATTCGCCGATCGGTCAATCCGAAGGCGCGGGCAGTGCGGATATGGCTGGCCTCCAAGGTTTCAAGCATGGAGGCCCGCACCATACGCGCGATATAGCCGACCCAGCCGATGCCGACCGCAAGAGACGGCAGGATCAGGTGCTCCAACTGGCTGCTCAGGTTGCCTGGCTCGCCGGCGCCGATGGCTGGCAGCCACTCCAGCGCGACGGCGAAAATCAGCAGAGAATAGATTGCGACGACGAAGGACGGCACCGCGATGACCGCGACCGAGAGAACGCCTACCACGCGGTCGACGAAACCGCCCCGTTTGACCGCAGCCATGCAGCCCAGCGGAATACCGAGCAAGACCGACCATGAAATACCACCCCCGATAAGCGCCAGCGTGAAAGGCAGCTGTTCCATCACCACGGTCAGCACCGGACGCCCCGAAAGCACCTCGGTGCCGAGATCCCCGCGCAGCGCCGATCCGTAAAAATGCACGAACTGCATCCATATCGGCTGGTCCAGCCCCATGCGTGCGCGCAGCGCTTCAACCATGGCCGGCGTGGCCCTGGGTCCGAGCGCAACGGAGGCGGGGTCTCCGGGAATCAGGTAGATCATCGCGAACAGCATCATCATCGCCAAACTGACGATGATGACACCGAGCCACAAGCGCTTCAGGGTGTAGCGGAACATCTCAGGCGTCATGCCTGCTTGAAGTCGACGAAGTTCGGGTTGCCGTCCGGCCGGACCCCCGGCGCAATCGTGTTGCGGTAAACGATGCCGACCACCCCGTGGGTCAGGAAGATGTAGCAGCCGCTCTCCTCCATCAGATCCTGCATTTTCTTGTAGATGGTGTCGCGCTTGGCCGGATCTAGTTCCTGCGCGCCCTGAGCATTGAGCTTGTCATACTCCTCGCTGCTGAAGCGCTCCCAATTCCACACCCCGATCTGATCGCGGGTGAACCATTCGGTGGCAAAGCTGGGATCGGGCTTTGTGGTAAACCGGGTAAGCGTCATCTGCAGCTTGTTCCAATAGTTGCCCGTCTTCGAGCCGAGCGTAAAAAAGGTACCGCTGTCGTTCTGCTTGATCTCCAGGTTTAGGCCGACATCCTGCAGGTTCGCCTGGATGACCTGCGCGGCCGTCAGGTTCTCGGCCTTGTTGAGGATGTCAAGCGTGATGGTCGCGCCATTCAGCCCCTCGGCTTCGATGATTTCGCGCGCCTTGTCTGGGTCGTAGTTGTAGATGTTCACCTCGCGATGGCCTGGCAAGCCCGGCCGGACGATGCCGGTCGATGCCTCAGCCGCGCCGAAATAGGCGGCGTCCACCACTGTCTTGCGATCCACGGCATACTGGACGGCGCGCCGCAGCTTGGGATTGTCAAAAGGTGCGACGTCCTTGTTCATACCGATCCAGACGTAGGCCAGCGCCGGCTTCTCCACGACCGTCGAGTTTGGGGGCGGCGTCTTCTTCATCCGGTTGATCGAGGACGCAGAGATCCAGGTAAAGTCGAGGTCACCCGCCTCATACCCAAGTTCAGCCGTCTTCTCGTCTTCGATGGGATCAATGTGGATTTCCTCGAAGAAACCTGGCTCATTCTTCCAGTCGGGGTTGCGCACCAGCACGGTCCGTTGCTTTGGGGTCCATTCCTTGAGGAGATACGGGCCGGATTGGGCCACTGGTTTCACTCCAAGCTTGCCGCCCAGCTCAGTCACTGCCTTCCTGGACAAAATTGTGCTCGAAGTCGAAGGCAGCGTCGTGGCCCACAACGACGCGGAGGTTTCCTTGAGGTGGATCAGGCCGGATAGCTTGTCCTTGACCTCGACCTCCTTCAAGCTTGCCCAATCGCCAGCAGAGGGGGTCTGCATCTTTGGATCAGTTATGCGCTCGATCGAAAATTTGACGTCGTCGGCCGTCATCTGGCCGTAGCCATCGGTGAACCCGATGTTGTCGCGAAGCTTGAAGGCAATTGTCAGTGGATCGAGCTGCTCGATTCTCTCCACCGCCATCGGCTTCCATCCCCAGCTGTCGCCCGAAGTCCTCAGGACCAGGCTTGCGTAGATGACAGCCATTATATTCTCTTCGGCGTCCCCAAACAAGAACGCAGGGTCCAGGAGCTGTATATCGGCATTGGAACGCACTTTCAGAATCGAGCCGCCAGCGGACCAGGACGGACGCGGATGGATTAGCGAAGCCAAGCTGAGAGCTCCGGCTCCCGCAAGTGCGGTACGCCGGGAAATTGTGGTTGCGACGACATTGGCCATTCTGACTTCCCCTTGGCTGTGCGACCGTTTTTTGGATGAATTCGGGCCGCTCCTTTGATCCGGTCCTCGCTCGCGCATTCCAGGCAGACCTAGTAGATGCGTGAAAATGCCATGGAGCGCCACGCTGCAATTCGCGGATGCTGAGGACGGTACCCAACGGGGGGGAGGGCAGGGAAGTCGAATTAAAGTAAATCGGCAGGCGATTTTTTTGCACGGCCCGTCACAAAGGTCGTGCTAGCCCGGAAAATATTTCGGCTGTCCGGAGCTGCGCGTTCGAGGCCAGGGTATCGACGCCCGGGTTGATCGATTTGCCCGCCCAAGTTCGTGCTGCTATCACTGGGACTTTGGGCGGGGCGCGCGACGACAAACTGAACTGCGAGCTTCCCGGCAAACACATGCGCGGTCAGCCGACGGCGTTTTTGTAAACTCGTGCGTGAGAC
>NZ_AYWX01000033.1 GCF_000502875.1 Mesorhizobium sp. L2C084A000
TCTTCATCAGTCCGTCCTTCAATCAAGGGCCGGACTCTAATCTCAGATGGAGGAAAAACTCAGTGGCAGGTCAATCCCTCGACAAGCACCAGCAAGATTGGATTTCGACTACGCGCTTGATCTTGCGGGGGTTTCGGCCGCTCCAGCTAATTCGGGTAACGCGCCCCAAAGTGCAAGTGAAGAGAATGTTAAATCTATTTGTTACTGAAATGTTTGAAATTGCATAGTGTCGCAAGGGATTTCATAATTCTGGCCAGTCGTCGTTCGATTCCTGTCGCGGCCTTGTCAGAGCTGCGCTCGGCGGGCTTTCGGCCCGAGAGCCGCAATGCGCGAGGGCCGCGTCTTGTCGCGCAACAGCCCTTGAAGCCCTTCGGCGGCGAAACGCTCTGCAAACGCCATACGCAGCTTTTGGACTTGCTGGCCTGCCGGATCATCTTGACGGTGCCGACGTCATCGTCGGTCCAGCCGGTTCGGAGTCGCCTCAGAATCGGAAATTCTGCCCATCAGACTGGAAATTGACATGTAAGCTTCCCGGCTCCTTCAGATGTCATCATCTCTCGCACACCAACTCATGCCACGCAGATGAGATCGCGCCTTTTTCTGTCGTCACATTCCATTGTCAGAATCGGAAAAGAAGGGTCTCCTTGTTTTTATATGAAACAAAATTTCACAAATAATTATGAAAACGGACATGTTTGCTGCAGACAATTAACGTGCACGTACTTGTCTGCCGCTGAATAACAAAATATAGGCAGCGATTATAACTTATAAACGTAGTGAAACGCGTCAATCGACATTTCCGTAGAGCTGCAGCAGAGACGAGGGGAGTCCCATGGGCCCTATGAAGATGCAGCCCGAGGAGATGGGCAGCCTGTCCGCGCGGATTTACAGCAAGGTGCGGGATGGATTGATCATCGGCAATTTCGCGCCGGGCGATCGTCTGCTTATGCAGGATCTTGCCGAGCAGCTCGGAACCAGCATTACGCCGGTGCGCGAAGCCTGTCTGCGGCTCGTCAGCGAGCAGGCGCTCGAGTTGCGCTCCGGCAGGTTCGCCGCGGTGCCAGACCTCAGCCGCGCCCGCTACATTCAGATCAAGCTGATCCGCGTGGCACTTGAAGGGCTTGCGGCAGAACACGCTGCCGACCATTTTGCCCCCGCCGATCTCGAACAGCTTGAGACCTTCCGCGCCTCATTTGTAGAGAGCCATAAGGCCGGTAATATCAAGGAAGCGCGATCCTCCAATCGCGCTTTCCACTTCGGCGTCTACCGCCTGTCGCGTATGCCGATGCTGATCGGACAGATCGAAAGCATGTGGGCCTCGATGGGTCCAATCCTTAACGTTTACGATCGGGAAATTCCGCGCGGGTACACCGGCGCGGAAGAACATGACCATCTCATCGAGGCCTTGAGGGCTGGCGACAGGAAGAGGGCCCGCGAGGCGATCGAGAACGACATCCAGCGAGGCTCACATGGTTTTCTGCGCTATTTCGACGAGCGCGGCTCCGGCTGAGCTGAATTGCCCTAAGCACCATCGATCTGCGCGACGCGCGGTGTGCGCAGGCCGGCTGTTTCCCCGCCGTCTACAGTCACCACCGTGCCGTTGACATAGCTCGATTGATTCGAAAGTAACCAAGCGACCACATCAGCGATCTCTTCAGGGGCACCGAAGCGGTTGGCAGGGATCCGCAGTTCGAGCTGCTTCTTGCGCAGTGCATCGCTTATGATGTTGCCCATCATGCGTGTTTCGATCTGGCCGGGGCAGACAGCGTTGAAGCGGATCTCCTCGCCGAACTCCAGCGCGAGTGCCTGCGTCAGCCCGATGACCGCGGCCTTTGAGGCGCAGTAGGCAGCGAGCCCTTCTTCGCCCGTCTTTCCGGCGATGCTGGCCATGTTGACGACTGAACCCCTCCCGAGCCGCAAGCCGTCCAGCGCATGACGGATGAAGAAAAAGACGCTGCGTGCATTAACCGCAAGGACCTCATCCCAATCGTCCTGGGTGGCGGTGGCGAAGGCAATGCGCTTCGACATGCCGGCATTGTTCACGAGCCCCGCGAGCCGGCCGTTGCCAAGTTCAAGCGCACGGTCGACGACACGGCGGCAATCGTCTTCACGGACGATGTCACCGGCAACGAACGTGACACCGTGATTGGCGCGTTCGAGCGCCGCGCCCGCTTCTGCATCTCGGCCGGTCGCCACCACTCTGGAACCGCCAGACGCAAGTTTCTCCACGCAGGCCCGCCCAATCCCGTGCGTGGCGCCTGTTACGATGATCATTCCAATTCACTCCATTGCGTATTTGGCAACCGCACAGTTTGGGGGGCTCGCTTTTGGGCCAATCCCCGCCCCATCAAATCATGACGAACAACGTTGTCGTCACCTAGGATCAGTGGATCAAGTTGTGACGCGGGTTATAGCCGGTGGACTGGCCCAAGCGCCGGGCCGTCGGCCCAACGGCTAGATTGGCGATACTGCGCATGTGGCCATGTCTTTCCTCGCGTGATGGGGTGTTCCCTAGAAGCGGGGCAATATGCGGGTGTGACGACCGATAAGGCGGACCGGCTATTCCGATAGGGACATCCATACTGTCGCATGACCGACTCGTCACCCCCGCAAGGCCAGTAATGCCAGAAGTGCTGCACAATACGCCAAGAACGCACACCGACCAATCAGTGTTTCGACTGTTCGCCGCACACGGGATCGGCCTCTCAGCTGGCAAAACCATGTCGCAATGGCTGGACGTGCATCGCGATTTACGAGCCTGGTGACGCGGGACTTGCGCCGGCACGCCATCAAGGGAACCGGCCGCGACGGCTTGCCGGCGGAGGCTGTGCTGCCCTGCCCCTGCTCAGCAGCACCACCCACTAAGCATCGGGAACCCGCGTTCCATTTAGAAGCCTCCACGTTGCGGGCCTTTGCCCGGCTGCCGGGAGAATGAAGTCGCAAGACAACACCCGCAATCCGGGCGCCGACCTCTAGGACGAGCTCAGGCTGGCAAGCGCCAGACGAGAGAAGTTGGAAAGCGGCACGGTCGTGCGCGGGGAACCGTCATTTCAACAATCATCCGACCGCAGCGTGTTATGGCACGCTGCCGTGCGGTTCAGCGCGGCTGTTGCAGCACGCGAATGCACTGGGCACATCTCCCTCCCTAAAGACCTATGACGATTTGGTCGATAGCGAAGTGCGGTTGCTGACCAATGGCTCTGTATTCGAAGGCCACGCTGATCGCTTTGACTTATTCGCCGGCGCTTGATGTCAGGCAACTCGATCGACAAGCCGCTACCCGTCGGTCGCGAGGAAGCCCACATCGCCGAGGCCAGTTGCATGGCTGCTGTCTCCGACCTCGTTTTTCGTCAAATGGATTCTGATCCCGGTCGAGGCAGCGAAACCGCGATTGAAGACACCTTCCCGGCTGAGCACCGGCTAATGAAAACCCTATTGACTTATAACTTATAAGTAGTACGGTAGCGCTGTGAATGAACAACGGCGCGGATGGCCCTGAAGGCGAACTCGCCTAGACGGTACTGCGATCCGCCAGCAAGCCTCTGCTCCCAAGGCAGACCGCGGAGCCGGCGAAATCGCCGGCTCCGGACCCGGGAACACACGAAAATGGGGAATCACATGACCAAGAATCACGCTTTCCGATCCATCCTCGCGGTGGCTTTCGTCACCGGCGTGGCCGTCCTGCCCAACGCCGCCGAGGCCAAGGATTGGTGGCCCTTCAAGATCAACGCGGCCAAAGGCGGCGATCTGAAAAAAGTCGAGGCACTTGACTATGTGCCGCTGGAAAAGGCCGAGAAGCCCTGGAACCTGTGCGTCTTGTTTCCGCACCTCAAGGACAGCTACTGGGTCTCGGTGGACTACGGTATCGTTGAGGAAGCAAAGCGCCTGGGTGTCAAAGTGACGGTCCTGCAGGCCGGCGGCTATGACGCACTGCCCAAGCAGCTGTCGCAATATGACGATTGCGTCGCATCCGGCGCCCAGGGCATCCTCGTCGCAGCCATCTCGGAAGCCGGTCTGGCGGCCAAGCTGAAGGAGGGCGATGCCAAGGGTCTTGTCCAGATCGCCGTCGCCAATCCCATCCTGGAAACTCCGATCACCGCGCGCATCACTCCCGATACCTACCAGAAGGGTTTTCAGGAGGGTGAGTACCTCAAGAAGTATCTCGGCGACAAAAAGACGACCGCGATCGGCCTGCCGGGTCCGCAGGGATCGGGTTGGGCGGAGAGCTATATGGCGGGCTTTCGCGACAGCACCAAAACCGGCAACATCAAGCTCGCGGCCGAGCTCTATGGTGAGCCCGGCGTTCCGCAAAGCCTGCGCCTCGTCGAGGACGCGTTGCAGACCTATCCGGATCTCAATGTCATCTGGGGCGGGGCCGCGGCGGCGGAAGCGGCCGTCAGCGCCGTCGCCGACGCTGGCCGCGACGATGTCGTGATCATGTCGTCTTACGAGAACCAGACGATGCTGAAGCTGGTCAAGGAAGGCAAGGTGCTTGGCTTTGCCGCCGAGTATCCGGTGATGATGGGCCGCATCAGCGTCGACCTCGCGGTGCGCGCCTTGGAAAAGAAGGACTATGAGAAGGTTCTGCTGGTGGCGCCGGGTATCGTGACCAAGGAGAACGTCGACAAGATCGACCCGACGCAGATTTTCGCGCCCGATGGGTGGAAGCCTGAATTTTCGGTACAATAGTCGCATCTTCGATGGGCGGTAGACCTCGGCCTTGGCCTGCCGCCCGTTTCGCTTCGAGTTCGGTGGTGTCAGCGATGCTTGAACTTACGGGTATTACGAAGCGTTTCGGGGGTGTGGTGGCGCTTGACGGCGTCGACTTCACGCTGCTGAGCGGTGAGCTCCATGCCCTTCTCGGTGAAAACGGCGCCGGCAAGTCGACGCTCATCAATCTGATAGCGGGAACCTACGGCTGGACCGAAGGCTCTTGCCGTATCGACGGCCAAACCGTTTCCGCGCTGACCCCACAGAAATCCCGCGATGCCGGGGTGGCGGCTGTGTTCCAGGAATTCAGTCTCGTCCCCGACCTCACGGTCGAGGAGAACCTGTTTCTTGGACGCGAGATCAAGGGAAGGCTTTTCCTGAATCGACGCGCGATGCGTGCCCGCGCGGAAGAACGCTTCCGCGACATTGGCTTTCACGTCGAGCTGGACAGCAAGATCGAAACGCTGACCCGGGCGCAAAAGCAGATGGTCGAGATTGCCAAGGGCATGCTTTCGGATGCCAAGATACTCATCCTCGACGAACCGACCGCGTCGCTTACCGACGGTGAAGCGGAAAAACTGTTCGCCGCCATCGCGGGCCTCAAGGCTCGGGGCGTCGGGATCATCTATGTGTCGCACCGCATGGCCGAGATCCGTCGGCTCGCTGACCGTGTCACGGTCTTGCGAGGAGGGCGCAAGATCGACACAGTGGCCATCGCCGCGGCATCGGACGCGACCCTGATCGAGATGATGGTCGGCCAGCCGGTCGAACGACTTTATCCGTCAATCAGCCAGCGCCCCGCCGAAATCGTGCTGGCGACCAGGGGGATCAGTGTCTCCGGCACCGTATCCGATGCCTCCATCGTGGTCAGAGCTGGCGAAATCGTCGGCCTGGCGGGCCTTGTTGGCTGCGGCCGCAGCGAACTTTGCCGGGCCGTGTTCGGCCTGGAACGTGTGACGTCCGGTGAGATCGAACTCCATGGCGCGGTGGTAAGAGCGCCAGCCCCGCACAGCATGTTGCGTGCTGGACTTTGTTACTATCCGGCGGATCGCGGCGCCGAGGGACTGGCGCTTAGCCGCCCGGGTCGCGAGAATGTGACCATGGCCGCGCTCGACGATCCGAGACTGTCCCGGGGCGGACTGCTCAAGTCGTGGCGCGAGCGCCGGGCGATAGCCGCGCCGTTGAAGACACTGGGGCTGCGACCGATGGCGCCGGAACGCGCGGCGTCGTCGTTTTCGGGAGGAAACCAGCAGAAACTCGTGCTGGCGCGCGGCCTGATGCGGCCGGTCTCGGTCCATATTTTCGATGAACCGACGGTCGGCATCGACGTCGGGGCCAAAAGCGAGGTCTACAGGCTTATGAAGAGCCTGGTGGAGAATGGTGCGGCCATTCTGTTGTCATCGTCCGAGCTGCCAGAGCTCGTTCACCTGGCCAACCGCGTCCACGTCATGCGCGAAGGGCGCATAGTCGCCGAACTCAAAGCCGACGGCATCACCGAAGCCTCCGTGCTGCGTCACTATTTCGACGCCCAAACCGGCGCCACGGAGGCAGCATGAGCCCTGACACGCTGCGGCGCCGTTTTCTGGAAACAGGCGGGATCGTCATCCTGCTTCTGGTCGCGGTCGCGGCGGCGGCCGCGATCGTCGAACCGCGTTTTCTGAACCGCCTGAACATCCTCAACGTCCTGCGCAATTTCTCCTTCCTGGCGGTTCCGGCGATCGGTCAGATGATCGTCATGACCACGGGCGGTTTTGATCTGTCGGTCGGCGCCACCGTGGCGTTGGCCTCAGTGGTCACAGCCGCGGCGATGGCCGCGATGCCCGACGCGCATGGACTCCAGCTGCTGGTACCTGTGGCGCTGGCCTTGGCCAGCGGCGCCTGTGTTGGCCTGGTAAACGGCACGCTGGTGGCGCGGCTTTCCCTCTCACCCTTCATGGTGACATTGGCATCGTTGTCGATCGTCGCGGGACTTACGCTCTATTACACGCAGGGTATCCCGATCTATGGCGTTTCCGACGCCTTCGTCTATGCCATCGGGCGAGGGCAGGTGCTTGGCCTGCCGCCGGCCTTGCTGCTGGCGATCGTGGTGATCGCCATCGCCATCATTCTGCAGCGTCGGACCGCGCTCGGGCGCCACTTCTACGCCGTCGGCGGCAACGTCGGCGCAGCCCGACTGTCGGGAGTGCGCACACACCGTGTGTTGATTACCGCCTATGTGCTCTCCGGTCTCCTGGCCGCACTCACCGGCGTGCTGATCACCGCCCGTATCGGGTCCGGCCAGTCGACGATCGGCGGGACGCTCGGACTGGAGACGATCGCAGCGGCGGTGATCGGCGGCGTTTCATTGCGCGGCGGCTCAGGCCGCGCCGAGAACGTCGCCATGGCCGCGCTGTGCCTGGCGATCATCGCCAATGCGATGAACCTCACGCAGATCGACAGCAAGTTCCAGACGCTGGTTCTCGGTTCGGTGCTCATCGGCGCACTGGCTTTCGACCGAATTGTTCAGGGGAGGCGGGCCAATGTCTGATCGTCCAGACATGGCGGCTCCGGTTGTTCTTGACCGCGCTCGCCCGGACATCCGCCAGTTCGCGTCGCAGGCCAAGCTGCCGGGGTTCGTATTCCTGGCCCTGCTGGTTCTCGGTCTGCTCGACCCGCGCATCGTTTCAAGCGGCAATCTCTGGAACATCGCGATCCAGACCAGCTATCTCGCACTCTTCGCCATGGCGCAGACCATGGTGCTGCTGACGCGCGGCTTCGACCTGTCGCTTGGTTTTACCGTCTCGCTCGTCAGCGTCATATCGGCGATGGTGATGACCGGAAGCGGCGATATGCCGATCCTGTGGGGGATCGTCGCCGGCCTTGGCGTCGGGCTGCTGATCGGCGGGCTGAACGGCTTCCTCATCGCCGGTGTCGGCATCAATCCACTCGTGACGACGCTTGGCATGGCCAACATTGTCATGGCACTGGCGTCAACCGTCAGCGGCGGCTTTCCCGTGCCGGGCGTTCCCGAGGCCTTCACGGACGCCTTGGCGGAGGGACGGCTGATCGGCATTCCGGTGCCCATCCTGTTCGCCGCGCTGTGTTTCGCACTGCTGTTCCTGGTCCTGCGCTTCACCGTATTCGGGCGCGGCCTGTATCTCATCGGCGCCAATCCTCGCGCGGCGAAGGCGGCGGGCGTTCGCACCGGACGCGTCGTTGCGATCGACTACGTGGTCTGCTCGCTGCTGGCCGCGATTGGCGCCATGCTGCTCACCGCGCGCACCGGATCGGGCGAGCCCAATCTCGGCGGCAACCTGACCCTGGAATCGATAGCGGCGGCGGTGGTCGGTGGCGTGCGGCTGAGCGGCGGAGAGGGAGGCGTCACGGCGGCTCTGCTGGGTGCCCTGTTCATCACGATCATTTCCAACGCCATGAATCTCATGCAGGTCGACGGCTATCTGCAGCAGGTTCTTTTGGGCCTCATCATTCTGGCCAGCCTGATACTGGGCCGCGATCACAAGAAACGCTAACAGCTTCGGACCTTAAATGGCATATCAAGTCTGCATCGATATCGGTGGAACCTTCACCGATTGCCTGGTTTCCGAGCCCGGTGGGAAAATCTCGATCTTCAAATCGCCGACGACGCCCGGCGAATTCGAGAAGGGGTTCATCAACGTGCTGCACGTCGCGGCCGCTGGATACGGGCTCGATCCCGCGACGTTCATGACCGCGATCGATTTGATCGTACACGGCTCGACCGTCTCGACCAATGCGCTGGTCGAGCGCAAGACCGTCAAGGTCGGTCTGATCCTCAACGAAGGACATCAGGACATCCTCGTCCTGCGCGAGGGGCCGCGCAAGGGCGCCTTCCAGTGGCGGCTCGACTATCCCGAGCCCTACGTTCCGCGCCATTTGACGAAGACGGCGCGGGGCCGCGTCGATGCGCGCGGGCGGGAGCTCACGCCTTTGTCGAGATCCGATGTCGAGGCGGCGATAGCGGACTTCCGGCGCTATGGGGTCGAAGCGATAGCGGTCGGTCTGCTTTGGTCGGTCGTCAATCCCATCCATGAAACAACGGTGCGCGATATCATCGCGCAGGCATGGCCGGAGATCCCGGTGACGCTTAGCCATGAAGTCAATCCGATGTCGCGCGAGTACAAGCGCATCATCGCGGCCGCCATCGACGCGTCGATCAATCCGATCGTGCGAACCTATATCGAGGACTTGCGGCAAGCACTTTCGCAGGCTGGTTTCCAGGGCGAGCTGCTGCTGGCCAACTGCGTCGGTGGAATGATGCCTCCCGCCGAGATGCGGCGGCGGCCAATCTACAGCGTCATGTCGGGGCCGACGCTGGCGCCGATGGCGGCGCTGGCGCTGAGCGACGAAGCCAATGTCATCGTCGGTGACATGGGCGGCACCACATTCGACGTCTCGGCTTTGCGTGACCACCAGATCATCGTCACCCCGGACAGCATGATCCACGACGACTCGCTGGGGATCGCGAAGGTGGATGTGAGATCGGTCGGTGCCGGCGGCGGGTCGATTGCCTGGGTCGATGATGGCGGCCTGCTGCGGGTCGGCCCACAGAGCGCTGGCGCGCGGCCGGGGCCGGCATGCTACGGAGCGGGCGGCACCGCGCCGACGGTCACCGATGCCAATGTCGTGCTCGGCATCATTGACCCCGATTATTTTCTCGGCGGCCGGATCAAGATCAGCCGCGAACTGGCCGAGAAAGCGGTCGCGAGCATCGCGACGCGGCTCGGCATCCCGCTGCTCGACGCGGCTTACGCCATCCAGACCACCAGCAACCACAACATGGTTGGGGCCATCGAGGAAATCACCATTCGCGAGGGCATAAACCCACGCGACAGTTTCTTTGTCTGCGGCGGCGGCGCGACCGCCATCCACATCGCCGAGATGGCCGACATATTGGGCTTGAAACGCTACATGATCCCGCGCTTCATGGCTGGGTTGAGCGCGTTCGGCGGGTTGATCTCTGATATCACGCGCGAGGAAAGCGCGGTTTTCCTGACCTCGACCCGGCGCTTCGACGCCGCTGGCGTCTCCGACATCCTGGCGCGGTTGAAGGTGTCGGGCGAGGCATTCCTCGAACAGGCCGGCGTTGAGCCCGAGCTGCGGCGTTTCGAGTTCTCCTTTCTTGGTCGCTACGAATACCAGTCCTGGGAGATCGAGGTCCATTTCGAGGCCGATGAGGCGCGTCTCGACGCGGCGAAACTGCCAAGTCTCGTCGAAGCGTTCCATCAGATGCACGAACGCATTTATTCAATCAGATCCGACCGCGACGTCGTCGAATTCACCAACTGGAAGCTGCGCGCGGTGGGCAAGCGGGCCAATCAGGATGCCTGGAAAGACTTCAGGCTGGCCGACCAGGCGACGGCGCCGGTCGCCAAGACCCATCGGCCAGCTTATTTGCACGAAACCCGGCGGACGAGCTCTCTGCCCGTCTACGACATGGACCAGCTGGGCGCGGGGGCGGCGCTTGACGGCCCCTGCCTGGTGGAGGCGACGACGTTCACCGCCTTCCTCAAGGACGGCCACCGCGGGCGCGTCGACCCGCAAGGCAACATCGTCGTGACCGTCGATTGACACCAACCTTCCCGAACAAGGCACCGCAAAATGAATTCACCTGTCATTCGCCTGGAGACGCCAACGCGCCGCGTCGATCCGTTCCTGATGTCGGTTCTCAAAAGCCGGTTCGAGGCGGTCGTGCGGGAAATGACGCTGGTCGTGATGCGGGCCAGCCGCTCGGCGGTGATCAAGAACGCCCGCGACCTGAGCTGCGCGATCCTGACCTATGATCACCGCCTCGTTTCCACCGAGGACGCGCTGCCGATCCACGTCATGTCGATGGATCTGGCGACCCGTCCGATAACGGAGTTGTTCGACGATATCGCCGACGGCGACATCTTCCTCAACAACTGCCCATACACTGGCGGCACGCATCATGCCGACCTGATCATGGCCATGCCGATCTTTTTCGATGGCAAGCCGCTGTTCTGGGCCGTGGCGCTTTCCCATCACGCCGATACTGGCGCGCCGACACCTTCGACCTATCTGCCATTCGCCAAGAACGTTTATGAGGAAGGCATCCACTTTCCCTGCGTGCGCGTGGTCGAACAGCACCGGGAGAAGCAGGACATCCTGCGCATCGGCATGATGCGCAACCGTGTTCCAGACATCTGGCTGGGCGACGTGCGAGCCCAGATCGGCGCCTGCAGGACCGGTCGACGCCGTCTCTTGGAACTGCTTGAAAAATACGGCCGCGACACGCTGCTGGATTTCGTCGAGGACTGGTTCGACTACGGTGCGCGTCGCGCCATGGCCGAGATCGCCAAATTGCCGAAGGGCAAGTTCTCCTACGAAGTCCGCCATGACCCGGTCCCCGGCGTGGCGGAGGAGGGCATCCCGGTCAGGATCACCATCGATGTCGACCCTGAAGCCGGCGAGATCACGGTCGATGTGCGTGACAACATGGACAACGTCCCTGGCGGTCTCAACCTGTCCGAAAACACCTGCACGGGCTCTTGCCGGATTGGCGTCTTCAACAATCTCGACGACGGCATCCCGCACAACGAGGGCGCCAAGAGCCGGATCAAGGTGTTGATGCGGGAGGGAAGCGTGGTCGGCAAACCCCGCTACCCCGTAGGCACCTCCGTGGCGACCACCAATGTCAACGACCGCTTGATCATTGCAGGCAATTGCGTGTTCTCGACCATGGGAGAACCCTATGGCCAGGCCGAGAGCGGCTCGCACCTGCCGGCGGGGATCGGCGTGATTTCAGGCAAGGATCCGTTCAAGGACGGGCAGCCCTACGTCAACCAGGTCTTCATTGGCTACGCCGGCGGCGGGGCGCGTCACGGCTATGACGGCTGGTTGACATATTGCGGGCCGGCGAATGGCGGCCTGATCGCGCTGGATTCCGTGGAGGTGGACGAATCCATGTATCCCATCATCATTGAATCGCGCGGCGTGGTGGCGGATACCCAAGGCATTGGCGAGTTCGAGGGTGCTCCCGCGGTGGGCGGTGTCTTCTATCCCGTCGACCACGAGATGACACTGGTCTACTCGGCCGATGGCACAACCTTTCCGCCGCGCGGCGTGCTCGGCGGCGGTGACGCCAAGGCCAGTCATAGTGCCAAGCGCGGCACGGACGGCAAGCTGGTGGAATTGCCCGCGTTCCATGAGGAGGCGTGTCGCGCCGGCGAGCGCATCGAGTTCGTTGCCTGTGGCGGCGGTGGCTACGGCGACCCGACCAAGCGCGATGTCCGCCGTGTCGCGGCCAGCGTTGACCGCGGCTGGCTGACGAGCGAAGCGGCTCGCCAATCCTACAAGGTGGCCCTGGTGCTGGACGCCGAGCAGGGCGTCTGGGTCGTCGACCAGGATGCCACCGCGCGCCTTCGGGCGGCCTGAGCCAGCGCGAAGAGAGGTCGCCAGCAAATGACCGGCGGCTTCGATCACGCCCGCTTGGCGGCCGCGTCCTGCTCGTCGAAATACCGCAACAGGTTCATGCCACCGCGCACGATGTCGCGTTCGATCGCCTTACGCGCCACCTTCTTGTTGCGGGTCCGGAACGCTTCGATCAGCGTCTCGTGCTCCTCCGCGCCGATGTAATCGTTCTCGGCCTGCAGATAATACACGTTGAGGATAGGGCCCATCGAGACCCACAGGCTTTCGATCTGGGCGATCAGCATATCCATCTTGGACAGGCGGTAGACGCCGAAGTGGAATTCACGATTGGCGCGACGGGCGCGGTCGGCATCGCCGGACGTTTCGCCGGCCACGAAATCGCGATGGATATCGACCAGTTTTTCAATGTCCGCCTCCGAAACATGCTCGACGGCGAGTTCGGCCGCTAGCCCCTCGAGCGCGATGCGAATGAGCCGGACCTGCCAGTAACGCGACCGGGTCAGCTCTGGAACGGTGATGAACCGCCCCGACCGCAGTTCCAGCGCCTGCTCGCTGACGAGCCTGAAACAGGCCTCGCGCACAGGCGTGACGCTGGTGCCCAGCCGTTGCGCCAGATCCTGCATCAACAGCCTTTCGCCGGGCCGGAAATTGCCCGCAATCAGGGCTTCGCGCAGCGAGATATAGGTTCTCGCCGACAGACTACCTTGCTCGATTGGCTGCATCGTGTTCATGAATCACCGCTGCATGTTGGCCGCACCGAATCGGCAACGGATAGGTACGAGCAGCTCTTATATCCTATAAGTCCGGTTGCGAAAAAGGCTAAGAACTGGCGGGTTTCCCAGCGGAGAGCTTGCGCAGGATTGTCTCGATGATATCCAGCGATTTCTCGACTGTCGCCCGGTCATGGCTCCCTGACAGGTAGAGACGCTTGAGCGGAAGCGGCTGACCGATCAGCCGGTTCGCCACCATCTCCTTTCGGAATGCGAGATCGAAGACATCGTCGTTGCGCAGCAAGTCCTGGTAGTCGCGGTAAGGACCGCTGAGGAAATAGATCAGCCAGACCGAGCCAAACCCGGCGCTCTGCGCGGGCAGGCCGAGGCGATCGATAATGCCATCCAGCTGCGTGCGCATGAAAGCGCCGAGGGCAAACAGGCGGTCGTAGAAGCCTGGTTTCGACAGCTCCTCGATCGTCGCCTGCATGGCGGCGAGCGTCGACGGCGTGCCGTTGAAAGTACCGCCCATGAACACGGATCCTTCCCCGGTCCGGCCGACGAGCTCCAGGAGATCGCGACGACCGGCCACTAGGCCGACGGGATAGCCTGACGAGGCCGCCTTGCCGAAGGTCGCCAGATCAGGCGTGACGTTGGCGATCGACTGATAGCCGCCAAGCGCGTGGCGAAAGCCGGTGATGACCTCGTCGAAGATCAGTACGACGCCATGAGCGCTGGTCAGGCGACGCAAATCGCGCAGGAAAGCATCCGTCGCCATCACCGACCCCATATTGTGAGCGATTGGCTCGATGATGATCGCCGCGACCTCGCCTGGATTGGCCTTGAGATAATCCTCGACGGCGCCGGCATCGTTGTAAGGCAGCACGATGGTGTGACTGGCGGCATCATCGAGGATGCCAGCACTGATGGGGTCGTACTTGCCGATCGCCTGCGCGTGCGACTGCACGTTCATGGCGACATAGTCATGCCAGCCATGATAGCCGCCTTGGAACTTGATGATGCGCTTGCGACCGGTGGCGGCGCGGGCAAGGCGCAGGGCGTGATAGGTCGCCTCCGATCCCGAATTGCAGAAGGCGACGAGATCCGCGCAAGGGATGCAGTCGACCAGCGCCTCCGCCACCTCGATCTCCAGCCGCATCGTTCCCGCACCGACAAGATCGATGTCCTGCGTGACCGCAGCGATGCGTTCACGCACCGCCGGATGACAGTGGCCAAGCACATTGGCGCCGAAGCCGCAGTGGAAGTCGGTGTACTGGTGTCCATCGACGTCGTAGAGAAACGCACCCTGCGCCCGGGCAAAGACATGCGGCGCGCCGAGCCTGCGGCTCGGGCTGAGCAATCCGCCCGGCATCACCGCGCTCGCGCGCTCGATGAGTCGGGCGGTGTTATTCTGATCGGTCATCGTAATGTCCGTGCATGGCTATGGTTGTCCGCGCTCAGCCGAGCGCTTCGCGGACGGTGGCCTCGATCCCCGCCGCGTCCAGGCGGTAGTGCTTGTAGAGATGCGTTGGCGGCGCGATCAGGCTGTATTCGTCACGGATGCCGTGGCGTATCAGCCGTGCGGGGCTGCCCGCCTCGGCCAGGATTTCCGCCACGGCGCCGCCCAGACCGCCCAGGATATTGTGTTCCTCGATCGTCAGAACGAAGCGGGAGTGAGCCGCGGCAGAGAGCACGGCCTTGGTATCGAGCGGCTTGATCGTATGCATGTCGATCAGTCCGACGGACTTGCCCGCCGCGCGCAGCGCGCGGTAAGCCTCCCTTGAGGGATGGACCATCGAGCCGCAGGCGATGATGGTCAGGTCCGATCCTTCGCCGTGAACGATCGCCTTGCCGAACTGGAAGTCGACGCCGTCGTCATAGACCAGTGGTTCCTGACCGCGGCCAATGCGGAAGTAGATTGGCTGCGCATGATTGACAGACGCCCTGACGGCGGCCGCCAGTTGCGGGCCATCGGCCGGTGCGACGACCGTGAGGTCGGCGATGCTTCGCATAATGGCAAGGTCTTCCGTCGCATGGTGGGAGGTGCCGTAGAAGCCGAGTGAAATACCGGCATGGTGACCGATCAGCCGTACCGGCAGTGCCGAATAGGCGACGTCGGTTCTGATCTGTTCGCAGCACAGCAGCGCCAGGAAAGAAGCGAATGTAGCGACGAACGGCATGGCGCCTGTGCTGGCCATGCCGGCAGCAGCCGAAACCATGTTCTGCTCGGAAATGCCAAATTGCGTGAAGCGTTCGGGAAAGCGTTGCGCGAACCGCACCAGCCCGTTGGAATATTGAAGGTCGGCCGTACCGGCCACGACCGGATAACCGTCTTCGACCAGCTCAATGAGCGCGTTGGCCAGGTAACTCAGGCCAGGCGCGCGCGCGTTGATCTGGCGGTACTGCCAGGAGTTGGTATCGATCGGGCCGTTCATTGTGTTTTGCCTCCACGCTTGATCTCTTCGGCGGCCAAGGCCTCGTCCGATGGCGCGAGATAGCCCAGATGCCAGCCGGGTTCGGTTTCCATGTAACCAACGCCCTTGCCTTTGGAGGTCTTGGCAATGATGCAGACGGGCCGGGTGCGGTCTGCCTCGGCCTTCAACTGTCGCAGCAGCGTCGCGAGAGCGACGACGTCGTGCCCATCGACCTCGTGCACCTGCCAGCCGAACGCCGCCCATTTGTCGGCCAACGGTTCGATGCCGATGATGTCGTCGACCTGCCCGTCGAGCTGGTATCCGTTGCGGTCGACGATGGCGATCAGATTGCCGGCCTTATGGTGGGCGGCGGAGAGCGCCGCTTCCCAGACCTGGCCCTCCTGCATCTCGCCGTCACCGAGCAGGACATAGACATCGAAGCGCCGGTTGGCCGCACGGCCGCCAAGCACCATGCCGAGGCCGCCGGACAGGGCATGGCCGATCGAGCCGGAGCTGAAATCGACGCCGGGCACCTTGCGCATGTCGGGATGATCGCCAAGCGGATTGCCGAGCCGGGTATAGCCGTCGAGGACGTCCTTGGAGAAGAAGCCCCAGTCGACCAGCAGCGGATAAAGGCCGACCGCGGCGTGCCCTTTGCCCATAAGGAAGCGGTCGCGGTCCGGCCATTGCGGCTCGCCGCGCCTCAGCCGCATCGCATCGTAGTAGAGCGTGGCGAATATTTCCGCGCAGGAGAACACCGACGAATAGTGGCCCACCTTGGCGATCTGGATGAGGCGCAGCGTCTCGAGCCGGACGAACTCTGCCCTGTCGCGCAACAGGGCGATCCGCTCCGCGTCGGGTGGCAGGGTGTTGTTTGAAGGAGTGGGTGCGTTGGCCATTGGACGTCACTCTCGGGATCATTTTTTCTCGACAACTTATAAGTTATAAGATATTCCTCGCCGAAGCAACCGCCTATCTGGTCGCAAGGAGAATTTTGATGAACAACGAATCGCGCGTGCTGGACATGGCCAGGCACTTTCATTCCCAAACGGATCCACGCCTGCATGAGGATCATGGTCCGTTGACGATCGTGGCCGGCGAAGGCGCGACCGTCACGGATGACGCGGGCAACCGCTATGTCGAGGGCATGGGCGGACTCTGGTGCGCCTCGCTTGGCTTCAGCGACAGCCGGCTGGCTGTCGCTGCTGACCGCCAGATGCGCAAGCTCGCCGTCTACCACACCTTCAACCACCGCTCGAACGAGCCCACCGTCGAACTCGTCGAGCAGCTTACCGCGTTGGCGCCGTTCGACCACGCGCGCGTCTTTCTGGTCGGCTCCGGTTCCGAAGCCAATGATACGATGATCAAGCTCGCCTGGTATTACCAGGCCGCGCGGGGACGTCCGGAGAAACGCAAGATCATCAGTAGGTTTGGCGCCTTCCACGGCAGTACGATCATGGGCGCGGCGCTGAGTGGGCTGCCGCACATGCACAAGTCCTTCAACCTGCCGCCGCTTCCCGTCATATTCGCGGCGCGACCGTTCCATTATCTCGATGGTCTGCCGGGCGAGGCGGAGCATGACTACGCCACGCGCCTGGCCCGGGAACTTGAGGCCCTGATCCTTTGTGAGGGGCCAGAGACCATCGCCGCGATGATCGCCGAGCCGATCATGGGCGCCGGCGGCGTGCTGGTACCGCCGGAGGGTTATTTTCCAAAGGTTCAGGCGGTGCTGCGCAAATACGACATCCTCATGCTGTCCGACGAAGTGGTCTGCGGCTTCGGACGCACCGGAAACTGGTTCGGTAGTCAGACTTTTGGCATGGAACCGGACATGCTGTCGGTCGCCAAGGGGCTTTCATCCGGTCATCTGCCCATTGGCGGCGTCATTATCTCCGATAAGGTCTACCAGTGCGTCGCCGATGAGGCCCACAAGGTCGGCGTGTTCGGCCACGGTTTCACCTATTCCGGCCATCCGGTGACAGCCGCCGTCGCCGCCGAGGCGATCAGGATCTACCGCGAGATCGATCTCGTGAGCCAGGCGCGCCGTCTCGGCGATTATCTGCATGCAGCGCTCGCGGACGCGCTCAACGACCATACACTGGTCGGCGAGGTCCGCGGCCGCGGTTTTATCGCGGGGATCCAGATCGTCGAGGATCGCGCCACCCGTCGCGCCTTTTCGCCGGAGCTGCGAATTGGCACCGATGTCGAGCGGCGGTGCCGCGAGCACGGAGTCATGATCCGCAACATGGGCGACGTGCTGGCAATCTGCCCGCCCTACGTCATCGCCCCTAAAGAGATCGATTACATGGTTGATGGCATTCGCGCGGCTCTTGATGAGACCGCGGCGGCCCATGCGCAGACTGACCAGTCGGCATGAACCCGCCCGGCGAGGCGGCGAGACATCGCTGGACGGGCCGGCCGCGCGAAAGGCGGTTGGGCAAGCGCGAGCCGCAGCCAGCATACAGGATCCCGATTGTCTTATCCGAACGGAGGCCAGACCATGCTTCAGAAAACCAGCCATTTCATGCGGCAGGCCAATCTCATCAATGGCGAGTGGGTGCAGGCCGACAGCGGCCAGACGGTCGACGTCAACAACCCGGCCACCGGCCTCAAGATCGGCACCGTGCCGAAGTCCGGCAAGGCCGAGACCCGCCGCGCCATCGAAGCCGCCGCCGCCTTCAAATCGTGGCGCAAGACGACCGCGCTCGAGCGCTCGAAGCTGCTGCGCAAGCTGCATGACGCGATGATGGACAATCAGGACGTGTTGGCCGAACTGCTCACCATCGAGCAGGGCAAGTCGCTGTTCGAATCGAAGGGCGAGATCGGCTCCGCCNAAGCTGCATGACGCGATGATGGACAATCAGGACGTGTTGGCCGAACTGCTCACCATCGAGCAGGGCAAGTCGCTGTTCGAATCGAAGGGCGAGATCGGCTCGGCCGCGGCCTATATCCTGTGGTTCGCCGAGGAAGGCCGCCGCACCTATGGCGACGTGGTGCCTTCGCCATGGGCGAACCGCCGCATCCTGGTGACCAAGGAGCCGGTCGGCGTCATCGCCGCCATCACGCCGTGGAATTTCCCGTCCTCGATGCTGGCCCGCAAGCTTGGTCCCGCACTTGCCGCGGGCTGCACCGCTGTCGTCAAGCCGGCCTCGCAGACGCCGTATTCCGGCCTTGCCTGGGGGGCGCTTGCCGAGGAAGTCGGCTTTCCCAAGGGCGTCGTCAACATCCTGACCGGCGCCGCCGGTGAGATCGGCGACGAGATTTACGCCAATCCGCTGGTCAAGAAGATCACCTTCACCGGCTCCACCGAGGTCGGCAAGATCCTGATCCAGAAATCGTCGGTGACCGTCAAGAAGGTATCGATGGAACTCGGCGGCAACGCGCCCTTCATCGTCTTCGACGACGCAGCTTGTATATGGCGCCAGCATAGAAGGCCCAGTTCCCACCCCAAGGCTTATACAAACCGCCACCGTTAGCGCCGATCGCGTTCATGGCCTCGTCCTTTTGGCAGAGATCACCACGGTCGCTAGCTGGCGAGCAAAGTCCGTCCCAGCGCTGCATTATCTCGTCGGATCCGGCAAGCTGGCAGAATTTCCCAGGCGGAGCTGACGGGGAGGGATGGTGGGAATAAACGGTGCGCGTGAGGTCTCGGCGGGAACAGCCAAGACATCTAAGCGGAACGGACTGGCATAACGCAAAGACACAGGCGAGCTCAGCGGCAAGGTGGTTTGTTATCACCATGGGACGCCTGCCGCGTCAAACGGTGGTGTCGTGGGTCGAGACGGCGAGGGCGGCGGTCGCCATGCGCCCCGACCGGCTTGCCTTGTTCGGCTACTCGCATATCCCATCCCAAATAAAGAACCAGCGCCTCATCGAGGCGGAATTTCTTCCCCACAGCGCTGCCCGCGCTGAACAGCATGCGGCTGTCGCGGTGACGCTGGTTGCCGCCGGCTACCGGGATCGGGCTCGACCATTTCGCCTTGCCGCACGACGAGCTCGCGCTGGCACAGGAAACAGGTCGCCTGCGACGTAACTCGTTGGGCTACTCTGCCGATACCTGCAGAACCCTGATCGGTTCGGCGCGTCGGCTATCGGCCGCATCGGCCAGGGGTACGTTCAAAACGAAGTTACACGGGATTTCTACATCCGGCACATCGCAGCTGGCCGACTGGCGACATCGAGGCGCCATCGCCTCACAGACGACGACCGCGTGCGAGCCGCAATCATCGAGCGATTAATGTGCGATTTCGAGGCTGACGTGCCGGCAATCTGTGTCGCCCACGGATCTGATCCGATCCGTCTTCGCGATTCGGCTGAGCGCATTTTCGCGGTTGCTAGCATGNATCGAGCGATTAATGTGCGATTTCGAGGCTGACGTGCCGGCAATCTGTGTCGCCCACGGATCTGATCCGATCCGTCTTCGCGGTTCAGATGAGCGTTTGGCGATGCTGGCCAAGGACGGAATAGTGGACTTCGAAAACGGTTTTGTCCGCGTACGGCGGGAGCATCGCTTTGGGATTCGCGCTGTCGCTGCCGCATTCGATGCTTTTAGGGATGGCCTTACGTATCCCGCAGGTGAGGGCAAGCACACACACGGAAGCTAACACAGGGAGTATCTTTTGCCGGAGAGAACGAGCTGCCATCGTGCGGTGCCCGGTTAGTAGTGAAGCGCCGTAAAATGTCGACATAGGCGTTGGTGAACTGGACCGAACGACGAGAACAGCCTATCCAGTGTGTTGTCGGCAGTTAGTTCGAAAGTCCTGCTACACCCGATCCGATGCCTCTCAACGCCGAGGCCGCACCTCCGTGCCGAAGCCGGCCTTCCCAATGGTGGGTCGAGCCGTCGCTTACCCCGTGCTTGCCTCACAGATCCGCGACCGAGAACCCAGCCTCATGCTCCCGCCCTGCCGGGGCCTAGGTCAATCTAGCATGAAAGGAACACGTCGGAACCTGGGATATCGCTTGCCCGGCCGGGCGGCGATAGCCTTGTCGGGGCAGCGAGGAGCCGTAGCCGATGATGAACGCACAGGAGAAGTCTGGCGTGAATGGGGCGATGATTGTCAAGCTTTGCTCTCGAGTCATTTCGTCAACCATCTTGCGTGACCGATTGGCGACCATCTCCTCGTCCCGACCTTATATTACCCGTTGCCTGTCGCCGCCAGCGCGCAGTGACTTGTCAAGGATGGAGGCCCGCAGACCCCATCGCGCGGCGACTTGTCCTTGACGGTCACGAGCACGGCGGCAGGTTTGCCGTGGTCGGGGAGCCCTTCCTTGGGCGGAGCCGACGACGGTGTTCGAGGGGAACTCGCCATGAGCCGGGTGCGCAGAGATCGTCCGACGCTCTTGTATTTGCTGGATCCCAGCCGGCTCCGCCTCCGACTGCCTCGGTAGCTCGGTATCCTGAGCGCGTCGGCGGCATCATGCCATTATCATCCTACGAATTGCATGCTCCATCGTCCTGGACGAGACCGGTTTGGCTAGCCAAAGGACGAAGGTCTGATTACCAGATGTGATCGGCATGGGGTCGCTTCCACCAACGACGATGATGGGCACCGTCATCAGGGTGGTACGTACGGCTTCGGGCTGTCCTGGCCCGAGGAAAGTCGCTTTATCGAAAATTAGGAGGTCGGCTGCCTTCCCGCTCTCGATCCAGTCGCAAAGACTCTCGAAGGTCGCGAAGCCGACCGGCTTATAACCCAGCGCGGCGATCTTATCCTTGTAGATCTCCAACGCTGCTGGATCGGGGTCAACGACTGCAATGATTTCTCCGTTGCCAAGTGATCCATCGCATGGGCCGAAAGCGCTATCAGCTCTGACCTGCTCCTCAGCGCAGGCCGGTAAGTAGAGATCGAAGCGTGTACCTCGGCCAACAGCCGAGGTGACGTCAAGGCATCCTGCGAGCGCGCTCACATGGCGGTCCACTGCAGCAAGACCCAGTCCGGTCCCGCCGACGCGAGAGCGCGTGGTAAAAAAGGGCTCAAAGATATGCGGAAGCACCGAACTTGCGATTCCTTGGCCATCGTCGCTGATGGAGAGGAGAACGTAATCTCCCGGTTTCAAGGTGCCCTTAGCCACGGGCTTCGTTTGACAGACGTGAGCGCGAGAAACGCTAATCTCGACACGGCCCTCATTCAAGAGAGCCTCCGACGCGTTCTTGCATAGATTCATAAGGATCTGCTGTATCTCGGTCGGGCTGCCCTCGATCACCGTTTGCCACTCGTTGATCTTGAAGTTCAACTGAACATCCGCACGAAGTGTAACCCGCAGCAATGGCGCGAGATCCATTACACTCTCCGAGACGTCGAAAGGCATCGTCACGCGCTTCCGATTTCGGCTTAGTGACAAAATTTGATCAATAATCAGTTTGGCTCGGTTGCTGGCCAAGATAATTTGGCCGATGTGGCCCCGAATTCTCGAGGGGCGACGCACAAGACCTTTAGCCATCTCTGCGTAGCCGACTATTGCTCCTAGAACATTATTGAATTCATGTGTAACGCCGCTTGCGATTGTGCCGACAGCCGTCAGCCTTTCCGCATGCTCCCATCGACTCTCAAAAAGGTTACGTTCCGTGTGTACACGTTGCATTTCAAGATGGTTGCCTAAACGCACAGTAGCGCTCGCCAGAACCAGGAGGTCGTCTGTGGAGGGTGGTGAGCGATCTCCTTCAAAAACAAGGATACAAACCGCAGCCTGCTGATCGGAGGCCCGGCAACCAACAATTTGACAAACACCGGTAGTGCCTACGGCAGTCCGAACCACTTCCGACGCCGGAACGACGCGAAACACTGGCTGTTCCGGGTGTACAAGTGAGACGACTTCATGGATTAGCGTGGCGTTCCAGACGCGCATGCGCTTGTTCGCGACAAAGTACTCGGTATTCCTGCTGATACACGGATCCACCAGAGCAAGCGCGCATTGATCGGCATCGAAAACGCATTGAATGAGTCTAAGCGCTGCTTCGGTGGAGAAGCGCCGCGAAGCCTTCGTTGCTTGACTGTCGATGAAACAAGCTTCGATCTCACTCATCGCCGCTTCAAGCTCTAACCGCCTTTCCAACCGGTTCGTCCGCACATGCAGCGTGGAGGCTCGAATGGTCGCAAACAAGCAGAGGCATATGGACATCAAGCCAAAGAAAAGTCGTGTACGCTGCGCTTGCGCGCTGGCGAAGCTGTAGGCTTTCAGATGTTCTCGCTCCAATTCGGCAGCCTTGGCGAACGTGTCGAAGGATGGGATCCGATTGACAGCGCGGTCCAACCTCAACATTGAGGACAGGATAGCGCGGCCCTCGCGGGCAACATCCTCCGTGACTTGGTCCTGGCTAGGAGGAAGTCGGCGGAGAGACTGATCGATTTGTAATGCGAGGCTGAATCCCGGTCTGGCCGAAAATTGAAGGATCAGATTGGAAAATTCAGGCCTGTTCGACACTCCCCCCCGAAGGCGATTAGCCGAGCGAGCAAAGCGTACGAGAGAGCTTTGCAGAAGCTCATTTTGCGCGGCCGAGGCCGAGATGGCAGCTTCTGTGTTTTCGAGGGAATTTTTGAGCTGTGCAACCAACCTGGAGTGCACCCCGGAGCTCTCATTGGGCGAAATCTCAACAAGGCGTTGGTAGTTTTGAAGGTTCCTTTTTAATGCTTGCCCGGTAGAAGCAACGGAACGGAAGTCCAATACCATGTCGGCGCGGGCGACGTCTCGCTGGAGCAATGCGTAGTTGATCTGAATCGTCCGCAGTTCGCTTAGGACCGCCTCGTTGATCTGGGGGTCTTGCCACTGTATCGCGACCAAGAGCGCAACCGAGGCCACTAGGGCCATTACAGAAGCTTTGTCGGTACTGAGCCATTTTTCCCAAACGAACGGCGTTTGATCCGCGGTGCGTGCCTTGCGAAGGTCCGATTTGAATTCTAGCTCCCCATCGCGTCGGTGTGCGGCCGGATGCTGCTGGAACAGGAAAGCCAAGTGTACCTCTCCCCTCAAATAGGCGGTGTAGACGCCGTTGCACTCTGCCCCCATGGCCCGCTGACCTTCCATTGATTCGCGGGCGTTTCGACCTCGACGGCGAGGCGGCAGCACAAGGCGGGCAACTGATCGCAGTTTTCGGAACTGGTCTTCCGAGAGATCATCGAAGGGGCATACAAGCGCACGCCTGCAGCAGCCGAGGATGATACCGGCCGGTCAAACGCAACTGGCGAGGGCCGGATCTGCTGTTGGCTGGCAGCTAACACTGGCGGGGCGGCGGCCTCGACTCCGGCGTGCCTAGAGCCGGCTGCTGCGAAAGCGTCCGACACGCTTCCCTTGCGGTCATCCCGTCCAGCGGGCATCCTTGGATCGCTGAAAAAAGACGAGGCGGCTTGATGATCCTGCCCTCGCTGAAGCACCTCGCGAAACCCTTGTTCCAGTCGCAGAAGCTCCTCTGGACCGGTAGGCGGCTCGTCAGCTCGACCATCGAACAGCGGCCGGAGCGCCTCGGACACGTGCTGCTCAAAGCCCACTCGCCGGGCCTGGACCGCTTGCCCGTCTTCCAAGCCGGCGTCCTGCACCTGCGACAAAGCTGTTACACGGGATGGATTACTATTTCGCGGGTTCATACTAGCCTCACATCAAACTGTATCGTCAAAGTCCTGCGCCAATTCACACAGCGGGTCATCGAGTTGAGATTCTGCGGAGAGCGCCTCCTCTGCTCCCGTCAAGGGCGCCGGCTCCGGGAGGGCGCCTGTCTGGCTTTCAAAGATGCGTTTCAGAATGCGATCCGAGAAATATCGCACCTTCCTCAATTTTAATGGTGGCAGACCTTTGATGAGAACAATCTCGTAGTCGTCATCGAGCAGCCGAACCTGTTCGGGACGCAATAGCGGTGCACCTTGATGTGAATTCTGAATGGTCCAGTCGAACGTTCGCGCCTGGCTGTGGGAAATCGATTTGGCTTCAAACGTGTATTCACCGATGGCCTTGGAAATGTAGTTCGGAGTCTCGTCATCAGCCGTGGCCATGAACACTTGCAGTCCGGTATTGCTGAGAAAATTCTGCTTGCCAGCCTCTCCATAAGCCCCCGTCAGTGCCGAAAGGCTTTGGATGATGAGCATGAAACGCCCCTTGTAGCCCGCGATAGTCGTGATTGCGGTCTCGATCGCTTCCAGCTTACCCAAGTGCTTGAACTCGTCGAGCAGGAAGAGAACCTCGTGCTTTTCATCCCGGCGGGCCAGCGACCGCTGCAGAATTGAAACGATTTGCTGAAAAAACAAGCGTATCAGAGGCGCGATCACCTCAAGGTCGTTCGGACCAACGCAAAGATAGATGCACGTTCTGCGACGGCGAAGATCATAGACCGAAAAGTCCGAGCGACTTGTGGCCGCCTTTACAGCGGGATCCGCCCACAGGTTGAGCCCGCCATCGCCGAGCACGGAAGTGTAGGAGGTTAGGATTTTCGTATCGTTCCCCGCCATGTCGTCGAAGATGCGTTGTGCCTCTTTGTTCTGGGTCTCCATGGCGAGTCGCGCGAAGAGCTTAAACTTCTCCCCCGGCTGGGCGAAGAGGTCATAGACGGCGCCGATTGTTGGCGTGCCCCGCTCGATGCAGGCAAGGATTCCCGCGACAAAGATATCTCGCGCGCCGCTGACGAAACCTTCCGCGCCCTCCCCCTTGGCCGTAATCAGGTTTGCGGCCAAGCGGCGGGCTTCGGTGAATTGCTGCTGTGGAGGCAACGCTATAAGATCCAACAGCGGATTGTAGCAGTTTGTGCGCCGCTCCGAATCCAGCGGCGCGAATTTAAACACGTCGTCACCTGCGGCTTTGCGCGCCCTCGAGGTGAGCTCAAAGAGCTCCCCCTTGACGTCCAGAGCTATCACCGAGCCTTTGAATGTAAGTAGCGTTGGAATGACTATGCCGACGCCCTTGCCAGCGCGGGTCGGTGCAACGATGAGGCTGTGAGGCTGCTCGCCATTGGTCAGGTAGTAGCCAGGCCAGAAAGGGCCACTTGTCTTCCCAAACACCGGCCCTGTCACGCCACGGTATCGTCGCAGATATCCCGTGCGTCGCATTTCATCCACTCGAGCCCAACGAGCCGTCCCGTGGTGTTCGAGCTTGCGGCGCAATACGATCTGCTGAATCAGCAAGACGACCGCGGACGTCGAGAGCACGATAGCCGCGCCCCGATAGAAAACGGGGGTTGCGAAACCCAAATAGAAGGGCGTCTCAAACCAAAAGGCACGGACATCAAACGCCATCAGAGCCTCGCCGCTGCCGCCGTGGCGGAAGGTTGCGTAAAGACTTGCCGCACAGAAGCCCACGGCGAGTGAGCACGCGATGCTAATGGCTATGTTGGGGGGCGTCGTTTTTGTTGAAAGCATTGTTCCATTGCCGGATTAGCCGTAGCTAATGCTGCGCGTGCTTCAGAGACCGAACCGGCGTCGCGCGATGTCGCCGCTCGACAGATCGATGCCGCAGCGGGTGGTGCGATGCTTGCAGCGCATCACCCGGCAGACGTGGTTTTTGAAAGTTACACTAAGCAGGTACGTCAACGGCCAGCGAATTGGAAACGGCAAGGCCGTAAACGGAATTCGGGAGAGAAAGCGTCACTGTACCATGGCCGAGACCTCAACGGCCGGAGCGATCTCTGCTTCTGGTGGCCTCCATTAGGTCCTCTCGGGCGTGATTGAAGGCGTGGTTTATGGACCGCCCGATTTGAGCACCCCGCTGCAGCTGTTCATACGAGGTTTGCGGGCCTACTGTATCACGGACTGCAGCCTCAATACCTGCTATGTGGCCGTCCAGATTCGCACTCCGTTCCTCTGCTGCATGCTGCGGCGGCGGCATGTGCGGCAAGATGTCTTGCATGCCGGGAAAAACTGAGTGAGCTTGGGCCTGTTGGTTTGCGTCTAACTGTTGATACATGTTGAGAATAGCATTGGATGCCATCATCCTGACATTGCCATCCGGATCAGAAGAAGCCAATCCAATGGCCTGATCAAGAATGCGAGATTTGTTTTCGTCAGTAAACTTACTGAAGTGTGGCGCAACGTAATAAGCTCCGAGAGCTTGCGACGGCGGATCCATGTTGCCAATGCGATTAACAATAGCATCTTGCAGCCCTGGCGTTAGGTAATCGCCTAAATTACTGGCCGCTCCGACTTTCTGCAATGCTATGTCATCCGTGCTGTACCCCAATTCGGCTGTTAATGTCGCGGCCAGATTGATGGCTGATCGTCCAAGCCGATTGGTCCGCCTTTCAAATCTCGCGAGGTCAGTTTCTGGCCCGGGTTGAGTGCCCCGAACGGCTGTTCGCTCGTGCGTCCCGAGGCCTTTGAAGCCCCCAAGATTTCGCGCTGTATCGCGCGGGTTAGCGGTTACCAGCCGTTCTGCAACATCGCTCAATGGCCCCTCTGGAACGTCACGGAGGCTACTGCTCCCCACGCCTTGAGATGATCTTGCAGCTGCACGTGCCCGTTTGTTATCGCGATCCATTGCTCGCCTCCAAAGTAGTTATTCTACCCAATGAGGTTACCACCGAAGCTTGACCTGCTAAACCGATATGATGTTACAGTTGTAGTATGGCAAAGGGTTCCCAGCTCTGTGGGTCTGCCAAGTGCCCGTCCAAGCCGAAGAAAATACGATGAAGCTGGCATCAAATGCGATGTGAACTGCCCCGGGCATTCCGGTGGCCGTTCCGTTTGAGTCACGCGGCTATGGCTGGTTCATCCAGCATGGCGTAGTAGCGTTCCTCGGCTTCGGCCGGCGGGATGTTGCCGATGGGCTCCAGCAGGATTGTTGAAGCAGTCGACCCATTCGAGCGTGGCGAACTCGACGGCCTCGAATGAGCGCCAGGGTCCGCGTCGATGCATCACCTCGGCCTTGTAAAGACCGTTGATCGTTTCCGCGAGAGCATTATCGAAAGAGTCGCCGACACTGCCCACTGCGGGTTCGACGCCGGCCGCCGCCAAGCGCTCGGTGTATTGAATGCCGAACCCTAGAGAATCAGCCCTCAGAGCCTTTGGTAATAGACCGACCCCTCGCACCTGTTTGGGCTGGGTGTACAAGTCAGGTTTTCATCAGGTTGGACGAGTATGTCTGGCAGCCAGAGCGCGACCACTTCCGTGCCCGCCCGCTCGTCTGGCAGACACACAAAGGAGAAAGACATGCCGTCAGCTACAAGCAGCGCCATCGTTTCCTGCCGCAGATCATCGCCCATCCGGTCTGGCCCTCCTTCAGGTCCCCTTGGCCTGTGTCTCGTCGAGGAAATGGCCCGGGAGCGGGATCGTGGTTTCGTATGAGACAATCCGCCGGTGCGGCAACAAATGCGGTCCGCATACGGAGCCATTACGTCGCGGCACTTGATATTGCAGTGCAGCAAAGGTAGAGGGCCGCCCCTTATCGGAGTGTCGTCCATGGTCCTTACCAATACTGGTAGCGAGGCAGAACCCGTCGAACAGTCGAGCCATCCGGCAATCGAACAGCAAAGCCCCGAGGTGCTGATGCTAGGCGCGCTCGGCGTTGTCTATGGCGATATTGGCACCAGCCCGATCTACGCGTTCCGTGAGGCGCTGGTGGCGTCGTCGGGCGGCAATGTCGCCGAGCGCGGCGATATCCTCGGCGTTTTGTCATTGATCATCTGGTCGCTGACGATCATCGTCACCATCAAGTACATCATGTTCGTGCTGCGCGCCGATAACGGCGGCGAGGGCGGCGTGCTGTCGCTGATGGCGCTGGCGCGCGGCAGTTTCCCCAAGCGCTCGGCGCTGATGCTCGGCATCGGCATCGTCGGGGCATCGCTTTTCTTCGGTGATGCCGTCATCACACCGGCGATATCGGTGCTGTCGGCGGTTGAGGGCATGAATGTCGTCACGCCGACCTTCCAGCCCTATGTCGTGCCGCTGACACTGGTCATTCTTACCATGGTGTTTGCGGTGCAGCGCTTCGGCACGGGCGGGGTAGGATTGGTGTTCGGCCCGGTGACGGCGGTGTGGTTCCTGGCAATTGGCCTTTCCGGGCTCAACCACATCATCGCCGATCCGGAAATCCTGTGGGCGGTGAGCCCGCACTACATCGTCGCCTTCCTGATCAATTCG
>NZ_AYWX01000034.1 GCF_000502875.1 Mesorhizobium sp. L2C084A000
GTCACCACCGAAGCCATGATCGCGGAGGCTCCGAAGAAGGAGTCGGCTGGCGGCGGCGGCATGCCTGGCGGCATGGGCGGCGGCGGTATGGGCGGCATGGGCGGCATGGGCGGCATGGATTTCTAATCCAGCCCCTATCAACCTACAGCGGAAAGGGCGGCAGCAATGCCGCCCTTTCCTTGTGTGCCGAACATGATCGACAACTTGGAGTGCGTCCCGAGGATCTCGTCAGAATTAGGATCTTGTCCGATCGAGCAATTCGCGGGCTCAACCTGGTCAAACCGGCGCCCCCTACGAACTGCCCGATCCTTGAGGATTCCGCTGCGCGACAATCACGATGATTCATTCAGTTGGTAGCTATAGGCGGTGAATCATGAGGGGCATTGAGGAGCGTGGCAAGGCGCCCATCTCGGCATTTAACCCCATCGAGCGTGATATCCGAGACAATTCTCTCATCGGACCGGCGGCTGGCGTTGAAGGACCCGGTGAATCATCCTGTTCTATAGTGGAGCAGACGCGCTCTGAGCCTCAAGATCAAGCGTTTCCTCCTCTGAGTATCCTTGATCTGCCGCTGGACATTCTCGTTGATATTGCTGAGCGGCTCAGCCCGATGGATCTGCTGAGGTGTCGCACACAAATCAAGAGCTGCGTGTCGCCGCGATGATAGTCGCAACGCCTCAAGAAAGGCGGATCCAGGTTCAGGCTCGTCGTCGTGGCCGAGAGGCCTCGTGACGCCGACGACTGCGCTTCGGCCTTGTGGGGCCTCGGAGCGGGCGTGGCAGCGCTTGCACCTGAGCTCCAGCGGCGTCTCATCCTGCTTGAGCCCAGGTCTCAGACCATTGCCCTGGAGGGCCTCGGAGCAGGCGTGGGTGGCCTTTGGCCAACCTCCAGCGACTTGTCTGCGGATTTCACTAAATTGGGACAGCCGTTTTAGTAAATCGCGAACAAGCGTTTCGCTAAGTCGCGGACAACGGAAGCGATCGAGTTCCGGTTGCCTTTGCTGTTAGGAGTGATTGATTTCGGTTATTTCGCTGAAACGCTGAAACGCCATATCCAGCTTTTCCAACGGTAAATTGGGCACTGTCCAATACTTTATTTCTTGAGAAATCCAACGTTTTTGCCGCGCAGTGACGTTCGGACATAGCAAGGCCTGTCCCATACCTATGAATACGTTTGGCTGAAGCAGACCGATGGCTGCGCGTCGAAGCCGAAGCCGTCGAGTTCGCGGACAAACGGGAACTGCGCGATCTTGCTCGACATGAGCGTGTCGAGCTGGTCGCGGATGGCCGTCAACTTCAGCCGATCCAGGATTGCGATCAGCAGGTCATGATCTAGCGTCGTCATCACCAGCTCCCTCCGACCACCGCTTCGTACTCGGCGAGTGGCCGCAGCAAGGTGGCCGGGGGTGATCTTGATGCGCTCGGCGCGCACCGGCCCTTCGAAGCCGGCAACGCCGACAAAAGGCTCTGTCGCAAACCTGGAAATGGGGGTGTGAACGGCCATTTCGGCCTGTCCGTCAGGCAGCGAGGATATCGAAACAGCGATCGACAGACTTGTAGTCATACCTCGCCCTGTCGCTTGCCAATCATGTGGATCATCTCGATGCCGGAGAGGATAACCACGGCGCTCGCCTGCGACTTGAAGCCGATGGATCGAATGCGGCGCTTGATACGCAGTCTGTTCTTTCAATTTAGACCAACTATGCGGATGCCGCCTCAGTCAATTCAAGAAGGTAACCAATGCCGCGCACGGTCGTGATCCGTGGCGTTGCACCTGACCTACTCAGGTGTCCACGTAAGCGATAGATTCCGACTTCAAGCGCGTTGGCAGATACCTCGTCGTTGAACGAATAGAGGTGATCTTCCAACTGCGCACGAGGCACGATGCGGCCTGCACGGATAAGCAGATGCTCTAAAATACATAGTTCGCGGCGTGCGATCTTCAGAGGATGACCCGAGACGGAAACCTGTCGGCCGATCGGATCGAAATTGAGATTGCCAAATACAACGATGGGGTCGGTCACCTGTGTCGACCGGCGCAGAATGGCTCTCATTCTGGCGATGAGCTCATCGAAAGAGACGGGCTTGAGCAGAAAATCGTCCGCGCCACCGTTGAAAATTGCAATTCGCTTCTCGAGATCGTTGATGCTACTCATAATGAGGGTTGGAACTGAATGCCCGTCGCTCCTTAGCTGTCTCAGCCAGCCCAAGCCATCGCCATCTGGCAGAGCCAACTCCAGCAGGAGAATTTCATAGGTTGCGCAACAGAATGCCCTCGACGCCTGTTCCAGGTTGCCAACTACATCAACGGCAAAACCGCTATCCCCGAGCGCAGCTCGCACGGCGCGCGTAAGATCCACGTGATGATCAATGAGCAGCGTTCGCATTTCACGTCCTATCAAGGTAGGACAGGTCACCGTCCGCTGTAAGACCGGGGCGACAGCAGAAGTCGCGCAACTCTTCGTAGTGTTCGTAACGCTCTTTCCGATGGGTGATCGCGGGAGAATGCAAGCCGCACGCCTGCAATAGTCGGGGATGGAACACGTGAAGACCTGTTGACGGGCTGAAACCGTCGGTCGGCCAGCCCACAATGCCACCGACTCTGCCTGCGATTTCTCTGCGCATCGATCCTCCTATATGGGTTGCGTCGCAAACTCCAGCTGAGGTCGCAAGGGCAGGTTGCGGCTTTGTTCATTGAGAGGACCCCCTAGAGGCAATACCGGGAGGATTCCCTGTATAGCACTTCCCGATTTACCAACCGGTCATTCCGAACCACGTTCGGCGGCTTTGAAGACGCTCATTGAGCGCGGCTAGGTAAATCAAGGGTACGACCTGCCGGGTATCGATGCCGCTTTTGAAGCAGGCATCGGCACCAGCTCGCTGAGCGTCGCCCGCGCAATTCAGCGGACGCGCTCGATACACCCAGTCGAATCGTGCCGCAGCTTGCCGCGCCGACAGGGCGGCCGAAGAGTTCAGGCTTGTGACCGAAGGGCTACGCCCAGTCGTCCTCCCATTATCAACCTCGGTCAAATCAAAGTGACGTGGAATCTGAACAAGTTGCGCCATCATATCACAAACGACTTACCGATCCCCGACGTGCCCTAGCCTTAGTGCTTATTAAGAAGATCGGCTACTGTCTCTCCGCGTCGCCGGGCATCGGCGGCGAGCCACACCTCCCCCACCTCATACACGTCGCCGTGGGTACGAAACGGCACAATGACGTCAACGGCAGCCGACAGCAGGTCAAGAAGCGTGTGGTCTTCCACAGCAGCTCCTTGCGGGCTGCTCTTGACGAGTGAAAAGAGCTTTTTAAAGCCTTGGACCGGATCCGCCCCATGAATCGTCGATATTGATCCCGCATGGCCGGAGACGACTTCGCTAAGGTAGGCCCAAGCAGCATCATCGCGCATCTCGCCAAGCAATATTCGATCAGGGCGCATGCGCAAGCTGGCTTGCAACAGTTGCTCGGCTGTCACCGCACCTACGCCTGCTCGGTCCTTCGGATAGAGTAACCGGACATGATTCTCGTGCGGGATTGCAAGTTCGAGCGTGTCCTCGATACTTATCAGCCTCTCTTGCGGGGGTATAGCGTTGATCAAAGTCTTGCTCATTGTCGTTTTGCCGCTACCAGTAGGTCCGCAAAGCAGCATCGTAAGCCGCCCGCAAACGCACGCTCGCAAAAATTGCTCCAAGTCACCATGGTCGTAGTGCTGAAGAATCGTTTCGTCCTGCCGCTCTTGGCGCTCCTTTCGTGACCGCCATTGATTCCAACGCGAGTATTCGTAGCGAGAAGAAACTTCCTTGAGTTCGGTCACACGACTTGAGGGACGCCGTATCGTCAGGCTTATTGTTCCTGAGGGAACAGCGGGCGGCAAACAGATCTGCAGCCGCTCTCCGTTCGGCAGCTCAGTAGCACAGAGGGGGCTTTGCGGTCCGACATCTTGCTTGCGCAGCGCTCCAGCGAGGATCGCGATGTCCTCCAGATCGTCATAAGATAGCGGTAGCGGATGTTTGGTGAAAACGCCGGCCTGTCGGACAAAGGCTTCCCCAGGCCGGTTGATAGCGACCTCTTCGGTCCTTGGCTCCTCAAGCCATTTCAGAACAGGGTTGAGAAGCAAACGCAATTGAGGGTCAGCCTCCGGTCGCATTGTTGTCTCTCCGGCGTTGGCGATGTTGGGGGGGGGCTGGCGCCACGGCGGTCGCTCTAAGATCGTATACATCTGAGAAATCGAGGTCCCGAGCCACAAAGATGGATACAGCATCTCCCTGGTTTTTCTTCAGAGTTGGCGGAACGTTGATCGTTGCTCTAAGGGTCGTCTCAACGGCTTGTCCGGCGTTGCTCTGGAAGCTGTTGATACCGCTTCCTCCACCTGAGCTGCCAGCGTATTGACCGGCGGCCTGAAACGCGCCTTGAATGACGCTCATGAGCATTGCTCCGCCAAAGCGCTGCCAGAAGTGATTATCCACCGTGCCAGGCATTCCGGAGCGGCCGAGCTCGTCAGCGCCCGGCGATGCTAGCGAAACGAGGGCATGGTCAGGCGTTTCGATGCGCGTCCACAGCACGAAGACACGCGCATCCCCCTGTTGGAGACCACGCTGGATCTCGCCAATCACGGTCGTCCCGCGATCCAAAAGCACCACGTTGTTGGTGGCGCCGCGGACGTCTTTAGGTAAGACGCACTTCACATAACCCGGTAAATTTGTGTCGACTGCCGTTTGCAAAATGCAGGGGATGATCGTTCCTTGAGTAATCACGAGATCAGGGTGCGGCAAAAGTGTGGCCCGGCTTGGCTCCTGTATATCTGGCTTCAATCGCGCCGACAGATCGCCAGCGTCTGAAATCTCATCCGAGGTCACGGGAGCATCCCTATGGTTGTCTTCGCTCCGCTGACCGTCGGTGGGCATTTTACTGCTGCCACTGTAGGCGAAAATTGGTGTTTCCTCCGGCGGCGGATCAGCTGAAGTCGGCGTGGATGGCGCAGGATCTCCTGCCTGCGCCGCCTGTACGGCTGCTGGAACTTCGGGAGCAATCTCAATCGGCACGGGGCGGAATGGTTCGGCGTCGGCGACAATTGGAGGTTTTGGCTGAGTTGGTTCGTCTTGTGTGCTGGTACGACCTCCGAGCCAGATGAGTGATAGAGATGAGATGAGAACAAGAGCAGCGACGGCCAACTTCTGCAATCCCGAAACATGCCGGCGGGCCGGCTCCGAGACCATCGATCCGGAGGCATGGACATCATGTCCCGACTGTGGGCCGGTTTCATTCATCGGCCGAGCCTTTCAAAACGCGCCACACGTCGGGTGTCACTGTACCGGTCCCTGGCGCTCGTCCCACAGGGTCATAAGCCCTGTTGAAAATGGACAAGACCGTATTGCCATCTCTCAGACGCCATTCCCGGGCGACTGCGGATACTTCAACATAGTCCCCTTTGACCGTGTAATTGGCAGCGGCTTCCTTGCCGTCGGGATTGATAATGTAGAGGGAGGGTATGCGGGAATTGCTTGCGAAGCCAAATACGGTGGTAAAGCCATTATCGAAAACTTCCAGCGGCGACAGCGATCGATCGCCCTTTGCGACGTAGTGAAAATTGCTTTCGTCCGGACTGGTAGTTGCGGCGGGCCGATTCAACAAATCCTGAACTCTCTCGTCGCGCAGCACTTTCGCCCGGGCCTGACCAAGAATCGAGCGCCTTTCTGCGTCCTTTCTCTGAGCAGCAGCCTCATCAGCAGGATAGGTGAACTGCACACTGTAGTATAGGTCAGGTTGCTGCTCATCGAGTTTTGGCATCGCTCTCGTTGAAATACTGAAGACGTATCTCCGTGTGCCGGACTCACTCTCGGCCAGCACGATGACCGGCTGCGGCGGGAGCATCCGGCTAGCCTTAAAAAAGAGATAGTTGGCGCGCGGGAGCGCAGCCAGGTCTTTGCTATTGGAAACGGCCACGGCTGCGACTGTCTCGTTTGCCGCGAATGTGACAACCAGCGTTGCCCCCACTGCGGTAGACAGGCGCACCACTTCGTCAGGACGGTAAGCCAGGTAGCGCATGCGCGCATCATGCTTGCCGGCAAGTGGTGTGTCTTCCGCGGACGCTTCCATCGTTAAGAAGAGTGAACAGACCAGCGCGAGAAACGCTCTTTTTGTCATGGCTGCACATAGCCCAGGTTCGATACGCTATCTTCCGAGCTTTGATAGGAAGTGATGAGTAGACCTCCCGGATTGGTGAGCCTCGATTGCCCAGGCAGACCCGTCAAGCGCTCGTAGCGGATGGTAGCTGTCCAGGTGGTCACTATCGGCATCTGCCCATCGACAACAAGCGTACGTTTGTAACGGATCTGTTGAACGTCCGGACTGATGTCGTTTGAAGAAATATGCCCGACCTCGAGCTTGCCGCGCTTGCCGACCGTGACTTGCGGCGAGGTGGGATTCGGATAGTTGAAGAAATCTTGATATTGCTGTCGCACAGCCGGCGCGCTGAAACTGGATACGAGGTCATAGGCGTATTGGGCTGTATCTGCTGTGTACCCCTCGCGCAGGCGTACATATTCCCACAGCGAAGCATTTATGACGGCTCGGTCTTGGGTTGCCGGCAGTCGAGACACTGACACTTCGCTGTCGACGGTCCCATCCGGCCGGACCCAGAGGAACACAGGTACGAGCTTGGCCAACGGGACCATGGCAGCGATGGTAAATGCCTGGGCAACATTTCCTAGGACCGCCGCTGCGGCAAAGGCGATCAGGGCCTTTGACAGGCGCCGCGCAGACTTCGCTCGTGACGTTTGAAACGCTTCCACCTTCTTATAGTGGGCGGCTAGCGTTTCTCTCTCCACCAGAAGGGCATGTTCAGGAAATTTCACTTTGGCTCTTCCGCGCATTCGACCTGAAGATCCTCAGGGGTGGTTTCCCATTGTCCCACGTTCAGTTGGAATGGGGCACCCGCGCACGTCGCAAGCCCATGGCTCGTCTTGCAGGCGGCCAAAGCGAGGATTGACAGAAGTAGGCAATATTTCATGTTTTTGGCACCGAGCTTGTCGATTGATTAACCACCCGCCGTTTTGGCAAAGTGGCGATTGAGGCTGTTAAGAGGTCGGTTCGCACCTCCCCAAGAGCCGCCGGCGATGCTGCTGGCGATCGTCGGAAGCGCGACGATCAGAGCGTCACCAGCTAGGAAAAGCATGTCGAGCTCGTAAAGCCCGATGATCTTGGCTGCTGTCGTGCCCGAGAATTTGATCATCAAAAGCATGGCTGCCAGCGAGACTGCTTCGGCAGCGATTACTATCGTTGCAACGATGTTGAGGAGGAGAAGCAGCAGCCCGTACGAGAGCAGTTGGCCGATCCATCTGGTGGCTATGTCTCGAGTGTGATCAAAAAGGTAGCCTACAAGGACCAGGGGGCCGATCGTCAAGAGCACCTTCGTCAGAATTCCAACGGCATCGTAGATCTCGAACGCTGTCCACAGCGCGCCGTAGAAAATCCATTGCGCTCCCTCGAAAGCAAGTATGTCCTGGCCGTTCATAGGCCCAATTTCGGAAGCAATCAGCTGAAAGACATACTGGCTTGAAGCAAACATGAGATCGAGCTTCTGGGGGATTCCGATGAAGGGCAAGTCGCTGCCACTGATGTCGTGAGCCAACCTCGGAATCGTTTCGTCGAAAAGCGCTTCAATGTACTGCTGATAGTTGGCCTGCCCTAAGATAAGGGCGACGACAATCGACACCATGATTACGCGCGAGATACCCCCGCGCGCATCGACTTGACCACGCATGACCAGACAGCCTTGGATTATTATCCAGAGCGTGACACACGCAACCAGAGGCGCACTGACCGCCGCTTGGACGTTTTCAAGCACTTTGTGCAGCCCGGACGTGAAGGCCCCATGAAAGATCGTGTGTATAGTCGTGAATGGCGCGGGAATTTTGAAATTCATGGCGTGAGCCTGATGTGTCCCTGATCAGCGCAGCTGAGCCTGATGAACTCAGCGTTCACGGGAGGGGGCCAAAAATGCGAGCGGTGTCCCGATGTTCGCGACGCTGCGTGGCGGCCTCCTCAGCGGCGTGAAGGCTCCCTTGTGCAGTGGCCATAGTCAGCAGACTCGTGGCCTGGGCATTTTGGATTATCGCATCGTGAATCTGCTTGAGGACCAGACCGTTGGTCACGGTGGCCTGCATAATATTTCCCGAGCGGGAAAGCTGACCAAGCGTGCCGGCGTTATCCTTAAGGCGCTTGTCCATCATGCCCAAAGTGTCGGCTGCAATAGCTGCGGCATTGGCGGCCCCAGCGATTTGTCCCTTTAACAGTTTCGCTTCTGAATCGTCGCCCGTGACTATCCGATTTGGGTCCTCCGCAATGTTACGGGCGATAATCGAAGCTGGCGCCCGAGCATCAAACATCTGCTCCTCCAGCTTATTGCTCGACGGGTAATGATTTCCTTGGTTCAGTGAGCTTAGCACTCCCGTGACAGCGAATGACGAGGTTAGCATTGTCACCATTTCGATCGTCGTAGCGAGCGTCTCGATTGACCTCTCAAGGATCGCCGCATTGGAAATCGCTGTTAAGGTCGATTGTGTTTCTGTTACAGGGTCGGTGACGATCCATTGCGACCGGGCCTGTCCGTGAAGCAGAAGGGAAGCAGCAAGGGTCGTTACTGCAAGTTTGGCAAGTTTCATGAATATTCCTCCGTCAGTCTTGAACTTCATGGTACCGGGCCATGAACTTGTCGAGCCACCCACTTGGGGCGTCTCCGTGCTGGTTGCGAAGCTGGTCGGCAAAGCGCACTGTGTTGGCCCGCCCCGAGAGTACGGCTACGTACTCGCGCATCTGCCCAAGATCGAATTCGCAAACAATACTCCCGCTATCGCGCTTGAGCAAAAACTTGCGGCTGCCGATTGCCATTCCCTGGCGGATTGCCTCGAACTCCTGCGCAGTGCACTTCAAGCCATCGACATACGCAGAGCGGTCCGCCGTCGGTGATGGGTAGAAAATTTTCGTCATACATTGCGCAACGAGACTAGCTCCGAGAGGCGATTCCAGAACGTGTTCAGGCTGCTGCGTTGCGAGTATCAACATGCCGTTGTTTTTGCGGACCGTGAGCAAGAACTTGTCGATAACGGCCGAGAATTGGGGGTTGAGTAGATAGAATCGAAATTCGTCGCAGCTCATCACGAACCGACGACCATCGACGATAGCGCCCACTCGATGCAGAAGGTATGCGGCGGCCGGTGCACAGACCTCCTCATATTCCAGGAGCTGCGTCATGTCGAAGCCCGTAATGGAGGCATCCAGCCTTACTTCGTCCACGTCGCCGTCAAAGGCCCATCCAAGCGCCCCCCCTCTACACCACCGCTGCAGCCGTGCTCCTGCGCCCTCGGAGGGGCTGTGCAATAGGAACTCGCGCAGGCCCGCAAGTGAGCGCATAGGGGGTTCGAACGAAAGCTGACGAACAATGCCGCGTTCCAGCCGACGGCTTTCCTCCGGCGAGATCGGACCACGGCCGTCACTCTCGATCAGGGCCATCAACCACTCGCGCAGAAAGTCCCGAGAGGCGGAGGTGTTGTCCAGTCCACGCAGAGGGGCCAAGCCGCTCGGAGCGCCTCTGCGCAACGCAAGATATGTCCCTCCCGTGGCTCGCACCAGCAGTTCACCACCCCGATCCTTGTCGAAGAAGACGATCGCACCATTGCGATCGACCAAGCTTTGCTCAAGCATCGCGAGGACAAAGGTCATCAGCGTCGTCTTGCCTTTGCCAACGGGCCCGAATATTGCCGTCATGCCGACGTCATTCTCATGGGGGATGTAGTCGAAAGAAGTTCCACCGTTTGTGCGAAAGCGCGCAACAGCATTGCCCCAGTGGCCGGAACTGGAACCGCTTGGGAAGTTCTCAAATGAGACGAGCCCGGCAAAATTGTGTGAGGTGATCGCCCCCGGGCGCGTGCGCCACCTGTTGTTCCCCGGAAGTTGGGACCAATATGCGGCCTCCATGCCGATGCCCTCTTGGACGATAACGGCGCCCGCGTCGGCCAGCCGTGCGCGGGCACTTGCTGCGCGATCTGCAAGGCTATTGAGGCTGTCGGCATAGACGCACAGGCTCAGATGATGCGAACCCATCACGAATTCGTTGCTTGCCAGTGCGTCCTCTGCCTCGGCAAGTTCATTGATCTGGGTGAGAGCCTTGTCGCCGGCACTCGTCATCTGGCTGGACTTAAGGCTTAGTTTGGCATGAGCTTGCGGGCGAGTGAGGAAGGAAAAGCTCTGGCTCAGGACAAGCGGGAAGTTGGCGGACAGCAAGGAATTTAGCATGCCCGGCCGCGTCGTCGCCGGATATTCACGGAACGAAAACAATGATCCGACGGAGCTATCCCCGGGCCTTCGAATCTCAAGCGCCCGCTTCCCGCAGATGACCTGGTCAGTGTAGATCGAGGCGCCAAGTGAGCCGGTAACCATCGGAACCGGAAGAAACCGGCAAGTCATCATGAGCCGAAGCGCCTCGCCGATTTCCGTGAAGAGCACGTTGCCTTTCTCACGAATACCCAACCGGCGCAGACCGTAACCGCCGAGTGCGCCAGCAATGATGTGCCAGAGGTCTTCCAGGCTCCGCATTTGGGTGGCTAGATCGTGCTCATTCCGTCTGCGGGACTTGGCAATCCGCAAGCCGATCTTGCCGATTGCGGTGCGGGGGGACACGATCAAAGTGAGGAAGTGATCGTTGCGAAAGAGCTTTCCCGACAGCACACGACGCTCGTAGGCCTCGCTCAGACTGCCAGCGAATGCACTTTGAAACCGGCGCGGCGCCGGCGCCGGCACATCGTTGTGTCTCACAAGATGAGCGTATATCGAGACATTGTCATCGGCGATGTTGCGCAAGAGAGTGTTGAACGCGCGGCAGCGCGAGTTGCGCATCTCAGCGTCTTCCAAATCAAAGGGCACACCGTTCACATGTGCCATGGCCATGATCGATCCGTCTTCCAGAAGGACAACCTGATCGCTTATGTGACCAACATACGGAAGGTAGATCTCGCCAGACCTCTCGGTCCGGCCGCTGGCGCCGAACATTACACCATTCCTCTTCCGCGTTTCGGCACTCTGATCGGATTGGCGCTGACGCTTGCGCCTCCCCAGACCGGCCCGTCCACGCTTCTGCCGGCCGTCTGCAAATAGAGCAGCACGACGCTTGCCGCGTTATAGTCACGCTCAACAACCAGCCGTGCTCCGAACCAGAGTGGCGCGAGAACGATTTCGTAGAGCGGGTTCTGAAGGATAATGATAACAAGCCCAGCCAACATCATGAGCAATCCGGCCAGCGTCAGCGGCACCCCCAGAAACAGTGCGGGGCGCGTCGCCGCCACATAGAGGGTGCTCACTTCCAACCGGTCGCTCATCAGCCACCGCCTATGAGCGCCTTGCCCAGGAAGCTGGCCCCGAACATGATGACGATCCCTCCAACGACACCCGCAACCAGGCCAAGTGAAGCACGACCGAACATCCAAGAGATACCGATGGCTACGAGCCCGAGCACGGCCAGTGATTGTCCAAAGGGCCCAAGTATGAACGTGCAGATATTCTGGACCATCTTGGCAGGATCCGTCCCTCCGGTCACCTGAGCCGCGGCTGGCCCGCTGTAGAAGACCGTCCACGCCGCGCCTGCAGCAGCGGCCGGTACATATTCAGCCGCCATGCGCAGCATGGAAAAAGGCGAAGGAACACGCGTTTTAAGCGCACGAAGTATCTTGAGTGGCGTCATCATTGCATCTCCATGTTTCAATCGAATACGAGTTTGTTCGGGTTCGAGGGTTCCCGTGCTTTCGCAGCCTGGCTGCCTGTCGGATCGGAGGGATCGGCCCCGGAGCGGTCTGGCTGATACGAGCCCCAGATGTCCCAAGAATCTTGGTTGGGCTGCTTCTTTCTATTGGCCTGTTGGCTCTGCTGGAGCAGAGGCGGCACGGCTTTCCGACCGGGTGCCTCAAGGTGCGGCACATCTCGAGCAGTCGGCTCCAGCGTTCTCTCAAGGAGACTTGAGATGTCCTTTGCGGCCGACTCGACCTTGCGTACATAACCGTTGGCGAAGCCATGCGTGACGTCGCCCGTGTTATAGGCCGAGATGGCACGGCGAAGCGCCAGTTGCTGTGCCACAGCAGTGGTGCCGCCGGCATACCGGCTTTCAAGCAGGTGGGCGGCAGCCGAAAGCGAGGCGCAGGGCTCGAAAGCCCTTTCCGGCGTGAGATTGAGCACGGCAAAGTTCTTGCTGTTTATCTGCATCAATCCAACATCGACAGAATGTTGTGCTTCGAGGCGTTCCTTGATGCCCCGCGTGGCTTCCAGGTGGTCTATCCAGCGAAGCTGCTCACCTGTGGTGTTGTCATGAGCCACCAGCGTTTCAAAGCCACTTTCAATCTTGGCAATCGCGGCGAGGGTGGACGGCGCAACCCAGGGGGCGCATTTGCGCGACAGGCTGCGGAACTCACGCGGAGAAAGTGGCGCGGGCTCGGCTGGGAGTGACATGGATGTCATCAGGACGATGGCCAGCGGCCAAGCTGCAATAAACATTCCCTATCACCTACCTTTCCAAGCCGCCGGACGGGTTCTGGCCCTGTCCGGCACGCGCTTATCGGGGAGGTTTGTTACTGTGTGATGTTCAAGTTCAGCTTTTCGGTTTCAATTGAAGCAAAGACCGTGTTCGTATCAGCGTGGGTGAGCATCTTGCGCATGCGTGGGTGGCGCGGGCCCGATCAGCCAGCGACATCCGGAGCATCTTGGTACAATGACTCCTGTACAGGATTGCTCGTCCCGGCCGTCCGTTGCTCCTGGAGTGTGGGCCGCGACTTTGGCGTCATGGATGGTACTTCTGTCAGCGCCAAGCCAAGGACAAAATGGGGAGCTTGGCGGGCTTGTTCAGGCTCGGGATCACCGTGGGGAATCGACTAAGGCGATAAAGCGGCCCAACTTTGCCGGTATGCTGCCGGTCCTTAAAGAGCAGCCATGCGCGGCCCTGCACACTCAGATCATTGCTTGAGACGCGAGCTCGTCCGCGAAGCTGGCTCGAAGGCGCAAATCCGCGGCGGCGAGGGTCAACTGGGAAGACGTGGCGGCGCAGCCCATCCTGGTGCGAGCCTCGTTCAGCTGTTCGGCCGCCGCCGCCAAAGGGTGGATCATGCACAGTCCCATCGGCAGATAACCGCACGTCATTGACGGAGTCCGACGGCGCAATGGACAAGCATAGTGACACGCTCAAGATGGAGGAGTTGCAGTAACTGAGAAATGTTAGCCCGGACGTTCACCGCAACCGGCGACCTGCCGGTCGCCGAACAGCATTTGAGGCCGCCGGCCACCTTGGACGAAGCCGGCTTGGCAGGAGACACACTATTTTGCACAAGGCCGCTGCAGCGAATCACGGTCTTCTTCCGCCGACCGCCTCTCCGATCAAGCCAAACGCCGCGCTGCTCAACCATGTCCGAGCTGGATCCACGAGCCGGAGGATATCGAGATGATCCAGGTCCGCAAACTCCAGGATGACCAGGATGCAAGGGCATAGCAGGAAACTTGGCATCCATGAGGTCGAACTTGAGTGATATTGGCAGGCCTGCACCAACGGGGGAGCTCGAAGCGAAAAAGCGAAGGACCACACGGCAGGGTCATGTCGGCGCTTGGACCTGTCTGGTGGCCACGGGCTGCCTTGGTGCGGTCAATTCGCTGGGGATGAAAAGAACAGGACGAGCACGGCCTCACATTGGCCGCACGCAACGGCGAGTGGTATCAAGGAGCAGCTGTTCTGGGTCGGTGCCCCAGGGTTGCTCGGCAACAGGTTTAGACAAGGGGATTCAAGATTGAAGGTGTGCCGTTGAAACATGTTCTTGTCATTGACGATGATGCCGCAATGCGGCGCCTCATCGCCGAGTATCTCACGATGCATGCCCTGAAGGTAACCGCAGTCCACGATAGCAAGCAGTTTGACTATGTTCTTTCACGTGAGCCAGTCGATCTCGTGGTTGTTGACCTTAACCTAGGCCGGGAGGATGGACTTGCGATCGTCCGCAATCTGGCGACAAAATCGGATGTTCCTATCATAGTGATCAGCGGCGACCGGCTTGATGAGGCGGAAAAAGTGGTTGCACTGGAGCTCGGCGCAACCGATTTCATTCCCAAGCCTTTCGGGATGCGCGAATTCTTGGCCCGCATTCGAGTAGCGCTACGCCAGCGCATTTCTAGTCCGCGAACCAGAGAGCAGCGCTCATTTCGCTTTGGGGCCTGGAAGCTCAGCGTGAAGCAGCGGCGACTGATCTGTGCGGAGCGTGGCGAGGTCAAGCTTACCGCATGTGAGTT
>NZ_AYWX01000035.1 GCF_000502875.1 Mesorhizobium sp. L2C084A000
ACGCGGCCCTGGATCTCGGCCTTCTTGCCGGCGCCGTCGACGATGGTGGTGTTCTCCTTGGAGATCGACACCTTCTTGGCGCGGCCGAGCATGTTGAGGCCGACGTTCTCGAGCTTGATGCCGAGGTCTTCCGAGATGACCTGGCCACCGGTGAGGATGGCGATGTCTTCCAGCATGGCCTTGCGGCGATCACCGAAGCCCGGCGCCTTGACGGCGGCGATCTTCAGGCCGCCACGCAGCTTGTTGACGACCAGCGTGGCCAGAGCCTCGCCTTCGACGTCTTCCGAGATGATGAGCAGCGGCTTNTCGTGCCGACCTGGGCAACTTCCTCGGAGGTCTTGATCTTCTTGGCAGCCTTGCCGAGCGCCGCGACGACTTCGACGACGGCCAGATCGATGCCGCGCTTCAGGTCCATCGGGTTCATGCCGGCGGCTACCGCCTTGTGGCCTTCCTGGACGATCGACTGCGCCAGAACGGTCGCGGTCGTGGTGCCGTCGCCGGCGATGTCGTTGGTCTTCGAAGCAACTTCGCGGACCATCTGCGCGCCCATGTTCTCGAACTTGTCTTCAAGCTCGATTTCCTTGGCGACGGTGACGCCGTCCTTGGTGATGCGCGGGGCGCCGAACGACTTGTCGATGACGACGTTGCGGCCCTTGGGGCCGAGCGTGACTTTCACCGCGTCGGCGAGGATGTTGACGCCGCGCAGCATGCGCTCGCGGGCATCACGGGAGAATTTTACGTCTTTGGCAGCCATTTTTAGCTCCTGGCAGGGGCTTTGATCGAGCCCGGGAATTCAGTTGACGGGGAAAGGCCTGATATCAGCCGATGATGCCCATGATGTCGGATTCCTTCATGATCAGAAGGTCTTCGCCATTGAGCTTGACTTCGGTGCCCGACCACTTGCCGAACAGGATGCGGTCGCCGGCCTTGACGTCCAGCGGGACCAGCTTGCCGGCTTCGTCGCGNATCAGCAGGTCCTCGCCGTCGATCTTGACCTCGGTGCCCGACCATTTGCCGAACAGGATGCGGTCGCCGGCCTTGACGTCCAGCGGGACCAGCTTGCCAGCTTCGTCACGAGCGCCGGAGCCGACGGCGATGATCTCGCCTTCCTGCGGCTTTTCCTTCGCCGTATCCGGGATGATGATCCCGCCGGCGGTCTTGGATTCGGATTCGACCCGGCGAACGACCACGCGGTCATGCAGCGGCCGGAAATTCGACTTTGCCATTTTTGGATGTCCTTGGTGCGGATGTTGAACGGTTCTCCGTTGCCGGAGCGTGCTTAGCACTCAGCGGAAGCGAGTGCTAACGCGGCAATGAGATAAGCCGCATGCTCCTGCTAGTCAAGACGAAAGAGCAAAGAGCAAAGAGAAAAGAGCAGACAGCAAAGAGAAGAGAGCAAAGAGCGTGTAAGCATCGAGCCTTTTATGTGAACAATGTCGGGTATCAGACATATATGGGGCGGCTCACCCTTTGTATTTGAGCTTTATTCAGATGGCACGAATGATGCAACAGGTGATGCATTTGATCTCATCCAGAGGCTCGCACGGGGTCGTGCTGCGTCAGCTCGGTCGTGTCGAGCTTCAGAAGGCCATTTTGGCATTGGTTCTGTTGCCCTATTCCCATTCATGACCAGTCCTGCGCGCGTGAGCCGGCCGGCTAGATTCCAACCACGAGAGCGCCGCCGCTGAGACCCGCACCTGCCGCCGACAGAAGGATTTTCTCTCCAGGCTGGAATGGCTCCGTCTGGTTGGCGAGCGAGAGCGACAGCGGGATCGTCGCGGCCGAAGAGTTGCCGTATTCGGCAATCGTCTTGACAATTGCTTGGTCGGCGATGCCGAGGTTCCTCCCGACCGCGTCGAAAATCCGAGTATTGGCCTGATGGGGCACGAACCGGCCGAGATCGTGTGGCCGCACTCCGGCAGCGGCTAGAGCGCTTGTCGAGCAATCGGTCATCATCTCCACGGCCATTGCGAACACTTCGCGGCCGTCCGTCATCCTCATTCGGGTTTGCGCGAGATCGAGGTCACCGTGGAACGGCTTGTTGCTTCCTCCTGCGGGAATCTGGATCAGCCCGTATCGCGAGCCGTCCGAAGCCACCGAGGCACCGAGAATGCCCCGATCAGCATCATCGCACTGACCGATCACCAGGGCGCCGGCGGCATCGGCAAACAGGACCGAGCTTGCGCGCTCGGCTGGATTGATGCGGCGGCTGAGGATATTGGCGGCGATAACAAGGCTCGCTTTGCCGTGCAGGCGGGTAAATCCGTCCGCAAACATCAGCGCATAGATGAAGCCGGCGCAGGCGCCGGTCAGATCCACCGCGCCTGCGCGGCCAAGGCCAAGCTTGTGTGCGACCAGCGGCGCGCTGGGCGGCAGAAGATGGTCGGGCGTCGAGGTGGCAAGCAACAGCAGACCGATGTCGTGGCGCGCAATACCGGCGTTCGCCAGCGCCATGTCGCCGGCCTGCGCAGCAAGACCAGACAGCGTGTCTTCGTCGGTTGCCCAGAAGCGCGACCGTATCCCGGTACGCCTTTCGATCCAGCCTGGATCAAGACCGAGATTGCTCTCGATTTCGGCATTCGCCACCTTTCGCCCAGGCGCATGATGGCCAAACCCGAGAATGCGCGACGACTTGCTCATGGCCTGGACCCGAAGCGTTCGCCCGCCTCCTCAATGGCGTCATAGAGTCGCTCGAGCTCGTCGCCGGTGATGCAATAGGGTGGCAGAAGGTAGAGGACATTGCCGAGCGGGCGCACAAGTAGCCCTCGCTCGAGGAAGAAAGCGCGCAGTTTCGGTCCGATCTCGGCGAGATAACCTGCGGAACCGGTTCGCAGGTCGAGCGCCGCGATCGTGCCGGTCGCCCGGCAGTCGGTGAAGAAGCTGTTGTCGCGAAAGCGTCGAAGCCCGGTGGCCTGCATTGCGCTCAAGGCCGCAATGCGCTCGGCCACCGGCTCGTCCCGCCAGATCTCGACATTGGCAAGTGCTGCCGCGCAGGCAATCGGGTTGGCAGTGTAGGAGCTCGAATGGAAAAATGTCTTCTTCCGGTCCTCGGAATAATGAGCCTGGAAGATGGCATCGGTGGCAAGCGTTACGGCCAGCGGGATGGCGCCGCCGGTCAGGCCTTTCGAGGTGCACAGGATATCTGGAGAGATCGATGCCTGCTCGCAGGCGAACATGGTTCCGGTCCGCCCCCAGCCGGTCATCACTTCGTCGGCGATCAGCAGCGTGCCGGAGGCCTCAGTGATCTTCTTCAATTCGGCCAGAACTGAAGCCGGATACATCAGCATGCCGCCGGCGCCCAGCACCAGCGGCTCGACGATTAAGGCTGCGGCTCGTCGATCGCGGGTCACAGCCTCTAAACGATCCAGCGTCTCTTGCTCGCGCCCCGCTGCCGGAAAGGGGATGGTGGCGACCTCGAACAGCAAGGGTTCGTAGGCGGCGTTGAACACGCCACGCGCACCGACGCTCATCGTCCCGATCGTGTCGCCATGATAGCTGTGATCCATGACGACGATGCGCGAGCGTGGGGCGCCGATATTGCGGAAATAACCGAGCGCCATCTTCAGCGCTACTTCGACCGAGGTCGAGCCACTGTCGGAATAGAACACCCAGTCGAGTCCAGCGGGAGCGAGGCCGACAAGCGCCTTGGCCAAGCGCTCTGCCGGCTCGTGCGTGAAGCCCGCAAAGATAATCTGGTCGAGGCTCGACGCGGTTGTCTCGATTGCCTTCATGATGCGGGGATGGCGGTGGCCATGTGTGACGACCCACCAGGAGGAGATGGCGTCCAGGATGCGGGCGCCGTCGGCCCTGCGGAGATAGGCGCCTTCAGTCCGGACGATTTCTGGGATCGCAGGCTCGAGCGCGTGCTGGGTGAAGGGATGCCACACATGAGACTGCGACATCAGTCACCTCCAGTAATCGAGGCGAAGGCGAAGCCGGCAATCATTGCGTCCCTCAGTGTCTTGCCGGTCAGCAGATCGAGGTGCGGCAGCCTGCCGAGCTGCGGCGCACCGCTGAATTCCACGATGGTCCGTTGCGTATCGGCCATCTCATCGCCGATGAAAGCGATGCCGGCCAACGGGATGGATCGGGCGCGGAGCGCCTCGATCGAGAGCAAGGTGTGGTTGATGGTGCCGAGCGTGGTGCGGGCGCACAGAATAACGGGCAGCCGCCATTCAGCGAAGATGTCGATGAGCCTTGTGCGCCGGTTAAGCGGCACCATCAGGCCGCCGGAGCCTTCGATGACGAGCGGCGTCGGTAGGACGGGAAAAGCAAGATCGGCAGCCTTGATCGCCACGCCGTCGATCTCGGCCGAACGATGCGGCGACAGCGGGCTCCGCAAGCGGTAGGCTTCCGGCAGCACGCGCTCTGAGGGCAAGCCGGCAAGCCGCGCGACCACTTCGCTGTCGGTCTCGCCGTCGAGGCCCGATTGCACCGGTTTCCAGTAAAAGCCGTCGAGCAAACCGGCGAGCCCAGCCGCAAACACGGTCTTGCCAACTCCCGTGTCGGTTCCGGTGATGACGATGCGTTGGGTCATACCGCCTCCGGTGATGTTTGGGCCAACACCTCGACCAGCGCCTCGACCATGGCGGAAATGTCGGCTTCGCCGATATTGAGCGTCAGTGAGATGCGCAGCCGCGACGTGCGCACGGTCGGAGGACGAATACCGCGTATGTCGAAGCCGCGGGCCTGCAGGCGCGCCGCCACTGCCATGGTGCGCCTGATATCGCCGATTACGAGGGGCTGGATCTGCGAGCCGCTGGGTATCACGCCGCAGCGCTCGGCCAGCTGGCGGCCGGCGAGGGCAACGCGTTCATGCAGCTGAACACGCCGCATAGGCTCGTCGGCGAGCATTGCGAGTGCTTCGCGCACTGCCACTGCCATCAGCGGCGATGGCGCGGTGGCGTAGATGAATGGCCGGCAACGGTTGATCAGATACTCGCACAGTGCCCTCGGCCCGGTCACGAGCCCACCAGATGCGCCGAGCGCCTTGCCGCAGGTGTGGAGCGCGACGATGTTGTCGCGGCCCTCGAAAGCGGCGGCAAGCCCCCGGCCGTCCGGTCCCCAGACGCCGGTCGAATGCGCCTCGTCAATGACGATGAATGCGCCGTGCCGATCGGCAAGCGCGACCAGGCTCTCCAAAGGCGCGCAGTCGCCATCCATGCTGTAAAGGCTCTCCACCGCGATCCAGACGCATCCCATGCCGCCTGCGGCGCGCCAACGTGTGATCGCATCCTCAACAGCGGTGGCATCGTTGTGCGCGGCCAGCACGAACTGTGCGCGCCCGGCCTGCGCACCCTCATGCATGCTGGCATGGGCGAGCTCATCGAGAACCAAAAGATCGCCCTTCCGCGGCAGGGCGCTCAGCAGAGCGAAGTTGGCGATGTAGCCGCTGCCGAAGAACAGCGCGCGGTCGGCTCCAAAGAATGCCGCCGCGTCTGCCTCGAGCTGCTCGTGTTCCGGTGCATTGCCGCGCAACAGCCGCGACCCGGTGGCGCCAACCGGCGTGCCCCGCGCAATCGCCGCCACAACAGCATCGCCAAGTCTCCTGGACGAGGCCAGCCCGAGATAGTCGTTCGACGAGAAATCGAGACCTGCGCGCGGCGCAAGCGTCCGCAGCCGGTCCTTGCGGGCCAGTCCCTGCAAGGTCGCGTCATAGCGGGCAAGCGGTGCCCCGTTCATTGCGCCTCGAGTTCCATCGGCTCAATGCCGAGACGGCGGAACAGAAGGCTATCCTTGTCCTCACCGGGATTGTCCGCCGTCAGCAGCGTGTCGCCGACGAAAATCGAGTTGGCACCGGCAAAAAAGGACAGCGCCTGCATCTCGTCGGTCATGGCGGTGCGGCCGGCGGAAAGACGCACATGCGATTTCGGCATCATGATGCGCGCCAGGGCGATCACGCGCACGAATTCGATCGGCTCGATGGGCTTGGCTTCGGCAAGCGGGGTGCCGGCGATCGGGATCAGCATGTTGATCGGGACGCTTTCCGGCGGCTCGGGTAGGTTCGCCAGCGTAACCAGCATGTCGATCCGGTCCACCGGATCTTCGCCCATGCCGACAATACCGCCGCAGCAGACCTTGATGCCGGATCGACGAACCTGCTCAAGCGTGTCGAGCCGCTCGGCATAGCCGCGCGTGCTGATGATCTCGCTGTAGTAGCGTTCCGACGTATCGATGTTGTGGTTGTAGTAGTCGAGGCCCGCCTGCTTCAGTCGAGCGGCTTGCTCAAGATCGAGCATGCCGAGCGTCATGCAGGTCTCCATGCCCAGCGCCTTGACGCCTTCGACCATCGCCACCACCGCATCCATGTCGCGCGCCTTGGGGTTTCGCCAGGCCGCGCCCATGCAATAACGCGTGGCGCCGGCATCACGCGCCTTGGTCGCCTCGGCGATGACGCGCCGGACCTCCATCAGCTTCGACGCCTTCAGGCCGGTTTCGTGACGCGCCGACTGGCTGCAATAGCCACAATCCTCCGGGCATCCTCCCGTCTTGATGCTGAGCAGCCGGCTGAGCTGGACCTTGTTTGGATCGAAATTCTGGCGGTGCACCGTTTGCGCCAGGAAGAGGAGATTGTTGAAGGGGGCATGGTAAAGTGCCTGAGCCTTCTCCAGGGTCCACGCTCCGGGGTCAGGGGATTGAGCCTGTGGCGATGTCTGCGTTGAACTTGCCGTTTGCATGTCCATGCTGTTCCTCCGGTCTGTCTTGCGGGGTCTTTGCTATCTGACTGTTGACGATCGGAGAGGACAGTTGACCCAATCCTGACTCAGACAATCATGAGCCCCGATGGTCGAGGCCGATATCCAGGATCGGCGCGCTGTGGATGAGTCGGCCGACCGAAATCAGATCAACGCCGGTCGCGGCAACCGCCCGCGCTGTATGGGACGTGATCCCGCCAGAAGCCTCGGTGATAGCGCGGCCACCGACCATTGCGACGGCGCGGCGAAGATCGGGGAGGGACATGTTGTCGAGCAGAACCGCATCGGGATCGAAGCCAAGTACCTCCTCCAACTGGGCCAGAGTATCGACTTCGACTTCGATCTTGACGAGATGACCGGCCGCTCTTCGTGCTCGCTCGAGCGCTGGGCGGACGCCGCCTGCGATGGCGATGTGGTTGTCCTTGATCAAGATTGCATCGTCCAGACCGAAGCGGTGATTGGACCCGCCACCTGCGCGCACGGCATACTTTTCGACTGCCCGCAATCCGGGCGTCGTCTTGCGGGTGCAGACGATCTTCGCGCCATACCCACGAACCGCAGCGACGATCGATGCCGTTGCCGTGGCGATGCCGCTCAGATGGCACAAAAAATTGAGTGCCGTCCTTTCGGCTGTGAGAATGGCCCGGGCCGGGCCAACCACTGATGCAATGATCTCTCCATCCACGACATTGCAGCCGTCTGCGCGCTCCACCGAGATTTCGACAGCAGGATCAATCAAGCCGAAAGCGAGCATCGCCAGATCGAGGCCGGCGACAACTCCGGACTGTCGCGCCACCAACACGGTTCCCGCTTGGTATTCCTTCGGGACGATGGCCTGCGTGGTCAAGTCGCCGGCTCTGCCAAGATCTTCAAGAAGAGCTGCCCGTACAAGCGGCTCAAGCACGACCGTGGGTAGCGGTGAAAGTGTCATCACTTCGGCCCTTCGAGACTTGGCGAGTGTCCGAGTCCCCGCGCTGTAGCCAAGGCGGCTTCGAGGGTGATTTCGGACCGTCGGGCGGCAGTCGCATGATGAGGAAAATCTGTCCGGTAATGAGCGCCGCGGCTTTCTTCGCGCAACAAGGCGGCAACCGCGATCATTAGCCCGACAGCCGCCGGATCCGAGACCGCATCCTTGCTTTCGGCGAGCGGCAATAAGGCACGCGCGGCTGCTTTCAAACCTTCACCATCCCGGACGATGCCGAGTGCGCGCGACAGGAAAACACGCACGCGTATCGGAGCGGGCGGTGGGTAAACGTTGGCAAACGCAGGCCTTGTTCTGCGCGCAGGCGTCCCGGCGACACTTTCAGCGACCCAGCGGGCGCACACGATGGCTTCTGTCAAGGAATTGCTGGCGAGCCTGTTGGCGCCATGCAGTCCTGTCGAAGCGACTTCGCCGCAGGCCCACAGCCCCTTGACGGAGGTTCTGCCGGAGCTGTCCACTGCAACGCCACCCATGTGGTAGTGTTGGGCCGGCCGAATGGGGATGAGATCGCGGGCGGGATTGATGCCCGCTCCACGACAGGCTGATGCGATTGTCGGGAAATGTCGAGCGAATGCCGGGCCAGGCCGTTGTCGGGCGTCGAGAAAAACACGGTGGCCGTCCGCAAGATGGTTCCACACGGCCCGGGCCAAGACATCGCGAGGCGCAAGTTCCGCCCCTGGCACGCTCTGGAGAAAAGCCTGGCCGGTTTCATCGATCAGGGCAGCACCTTCGCCTCGGACAGCCTCGCTGACCAGCGCCATAGGGCGTTCCGGGCCGTCAAGCGCGGTCGGGTGGAACTGGATGAATTCGAGGTCGGCTAGGACAGCTCCAGCGCGGGCCGCAAGTGCAAGGCCTTGTCCGCAACTTCCCCAAGGGTTCGTGGTGTCGAGAAACAGTCCCCCGATGCCACCGGTGGCGAGGACGACCCGCCGTGAGCCGAAGAAGAAAGGTCCGATCGAACAGCTCGCCCAGACGCCCCGGATCGCATTCTCTCGCACGGCCAGCCGGCGCGCTTCCACGCCCTCCACGACAACTATCGACGGAGTGGAACGCACAGCCGCGATCAGGGCACGCATGATCTCACGCCCGGTGCCGTCCCCATGCGCATGAACGATGCGACGTCGGCTGTGTGCGGCCTCCAATCCGAGGCACAGTGATCCTTTCGGCGTGCGGTCAAAGGGAACCCCAAAGGCCGCAAGCCCCTCTATCGCCTTGGGCGCGGCTTGGAGGATGCGGCTCGCCACGTCTCTGTCGCAGAGACCATCCCCGGCAGCAAGCGTATCGGCCAGGTGCATTGCCGGCTCATCGTCTTCGCCGAAACTTGCAGCCAGACCCCCCTGTGCCCAGGTGCTCGAATTGTCAGCTCCCAGCAGCGACCTTGACAGAAGAAGCACCGGCTCCGGCGACAGTTGAAGCGCGGTCATCAGTCCGGCGATGCCGCCGCCGATGATGATGGGACGCCCGAAGAAGCTGCGGAGGTCGGCGCTCAAACTGCCAGCATCCGTTCGACCGCAAGCCGCGCGCGCCCGGCGATCCCGGGTTCGATGGTTACGACATGTTGGTTCTGCTCGAGCGCCGTGCGGATGTTGGCAAGCGTGATCCGCTTCATGTGCGGGCACAAATTGCAGGGCCGGATGAACTCGACCTCTGGGTGCGCTAACGCGACGTTGTCGCTCATCGAGCATTCCGTCATCAGCACGACACGTGGCGGCCTTTGCCCTTCGACATAGTCGGACATGGCAGCCGTCGAGCCGGAAAAATCTGCTTCAGCCACGACGTCGGGCGGGCATTCGGGATGGGCGAGCACGACCACGCCGGGATGGCTTTCGCGCAACTCGCGGATGTCGGCCGGTGTAAAGCGCTCATGCACCTCGCAATGCCCTTTCCAGGCGATGATCTGTACATCGGTCTGGGCGGCGATATTCTGGGCCAGATATTCGTCCGGCAGCATGATCACCCGGAGAACCCCAAGGGATTCGACGACCGCCTTGGCGTTGCCGGATGTACAGCAGATATCCGACTCGGCTTTCACTTCGGCCGACGTGTTTACATAAGTAATGATCGGAACGCCGGGATAACGCTGGCGCATCAAGCGCACGTCTTCTGCCGTGATTGATTCCGCCAACGAGCAACCGGCGCTGAGATCCGGAATGAGCACGGTCTTGTCCGGATTAAGGAGCTTGGCCGTTTCGGCCATGAAATGGACGCCGGCCAGCACGATGACTTGCGCCTCGATCGTCGCAGCCGTGCGGGCTAATGCCAAGCTGTCGCCGACGATGTCGGCCACGCAATGGAAAATCTCGGGCGTCTGATAGTTGTGCGCCAGGATGATGGCGTTGCGCTCGCGCTTCAGTGCAAGGATCGCCTCGATATCGTCGACGAAAGCCGGCCATTCGATCGGCGGGATCACTCGCCGGACGCGCTCGTAGAGCAACGCGGCCGCAGGCAGCATGGCGCTCATCAACCCTCTCCCGCTTATACTCTAATTGAAAATAACCAGCATATACTTGCTGTGAGTATAAGGGATGTCAACCCCGCGCCAGCGGCAATTTTGTCCCGGCGATGAGCCTATCGTCGAGAACGGCGTGGCGGAAACGGAAAAGCTTCGCTGGCCGGCCGCCGGTCTCAGTAGTGGCCTCTCCGGTCTCCTCGACCAGTTCCTGCTGTTCGATCAGTCGGCGAAAGTTCGGCTTGTGGATGAGCCTGCCGGCGAGCGCCTCCACGGTTCGCTGCAGCTGCAAAAGCGTGAAGACCGTCGGCATCAGCTCAAAGACGACCGGCCGGTATTTGATCTTGGAGCGCAGCCGCGCAATGCCGGTCGCCACGATGCGGCGATGATCGGCGACCATGGACTTGCTGGGCACCAGCGGAGGGGGCGCCCCGTCCCGCCCTCTTACGGCCTCTTGGACCAAGCCTGCTTCGTAAACTAACTCATAGCGTTGCAGCGTGAGTTCCTCGTTCCAAAGGCGGTCGTCGAAGCCAAAGGCTATCGTCGCCCGCTGCCAGCGTTCACGTCGCGTGGCCGCATCGCGGACGCCGTTTGCCCATTCAATCAGGCGTGGTCGCAGAACATCCAGCACGACCGGAGGCGTGCCGGAGCGATGGTCCTCCCATGGAAAATATTCATACCAACTCTGCCATCCGCACTTGGGCGGGCCCGCTGCCTGTTCCTTGCGGGTCAATGCAAGATAGCTGATGGAGATGACGCGCTGCTGGCGCTCGGCGCCGATGCGATCCCGATCAGCGAACGTGTAGAGTTGCTCAATGTACCCCAGCCGATGGCCGGTCTGCTGCTCGACCCACCCCCTCAAGCCGGATTGCAGCGATCGGTGCTCAAGCGCAAAGGGACCGGAGGGCAAGGTGTCCGCCTGGCCGATGGTGAGGACACAGGGTTCACTGTCGTTTACGGCGACCACAAAGGCGATCAGGTCCACTTTGACGTCGTCGGCATTCACGGCGGCTCTGTCTTTCCTGAGTCGTATTGCCTGATCGTCCATGTTCGCGAATTGGTTTGCCAGCTCGGGGGGGCACTTAATCGATTTAGTGTAAGCGCGCCTGTCGGCACGTCAACACCCCACAGCTGCACGGCCATTTTTTTGCTCTTCGCACCTGCACAAAAATGTGCGAAAGGCGACACCCGCGGTTGGTAACGTAGGGGAAGGAGGATCCATTGAGCGCGTTTGGTGATACCAAGGCGATCACACCGCCGGATATTCGTTCGCGCAAAGGTGGGACGCCGCTCGTCTGCCTTACCGCCTATACCACCCCAGTCGCGCGGCTTGTCGATCCCCATTGTGATGTGGTGCTCGTCGGCGACAGCGTCGGCATGGTTCTCCACGGTCTGCCCTCGACGCTCGGTGTCACGCTGGAGATGATGATCACGCATGGCCAGGCGGTTCGCCGTGGCATCAAGCAGGCGCTGATGGTCGTCGACCTGCCGTTCGGTTCCTTCGAAGAAAGCCCAGAGCAGGCTTTCCGAAATGCTGCGCGCGTCATGGCGGAGACCGGCTGCACGGCCGTCAAGCTCGAAGGCGGCGAAACGATGGCAGAGACGATCGGCTTCCTCGCCGCACGCGGCGTGCCGGTCATGGCTCATGTCGGCTTGACGCCGCAGGCCATCAACACCATCGGTGGCTACCGCGTGCAGGGCAGGGGCGGGGATGCCGAGCGCATCAGGCGCGACGCACTTGCCGTGAGCGAAGCGGGCGCCTTTGCGATCGTCCTGGAGAAGGTTCCTGAGGCGCTCGCCCGCCGGATCACGGGGGAGGTGGCGGCCCCGACCATTGGCATCGGTGCCTCGGCAGCCTGTGACGGCCAGATTCTCGTCGTCGACGACATGCTGGGCCTCTTCGGCGACTTCCGACCCAAATTCGTCAAGCGCTATGCTGAACTGGGGGAGGCGGCTGCGGCTGCGATCGCTTCCTATGCGCACGAGGTGAAGGAGCGCCAGTTTCCGGCCGCCGAGCACGTGTTTGCCGATGCGCCCACGCCCGCCGACACGCAAGCCACCAAAAGCGGAGAAGCAGCGTGAGCGTGCCGATCGTCAGGAGCGCTGACCAGCTTCGCGAAATCGTCGCCGCATGGCGCCGCGAGGGCGTGAGGATTGCCGTGGTGCCAACGATGGGCGTCCTGCATGAGGGCCATCTCAGCCTGGTGCGCGCTGCACTCGAGAAGGCAGACCGTGTGATCGTGACGCTCTTCGTAAACCCGAAGCAATTCAACAGCCAGGCCGATCTTGCCGCGTATCCGCGCACCGAGGACGAGGATGCCGCCAAACTGGCACCGCTTGGCGCGCACCTGCTTTATGCGCCAGATGCAGAGGAGATGTATCCGGCGGGCTTCGCCACCACCGTTTCGGTGTCCGGTGTCAGCGAGGGCCTGTGCGGTGCCTTCCGGCCGGGACATTTCGATGGCGTGGCGACCGTCGTCACCAAGCTCTTCCTGCAGACCAGCGCTGACTTCGGCTTCTTTGGCGAAAAGGACTTTCAGCAAATTCACCTGGTCAGGCGCATGGCCCGGGATTTGGATATTCCAATCACCATTGTTGCCTGTCCGACAGTCCGTGAAGCCGACGGTCTTGCGCTATCATCGCGCAATGTGCGGCTCTCGCCAGCGCAACGCGCTGTTGCTCCCAAGCTATCATCGGTCCTGCTCAAGACGGCTGAGCGGCTTGGGCGCGGCTCACCCGTCCTGCCAACGCTTGCAGAATCTCGCGCAGCAATTCTGGCTGCAGGCTATCGCGAGGTCGAATACCTGGAACTTCGCGAAGAGGCAGATCTGCACCCGATGCCAAGCCTTGATCGACCGGCACGGTTGCTTGCCGCGGCCTGGCTCGGCGGCACACGTCTCATAGACAACGTCAGACTATTTCGGATTGGTTCAACAGATTAGCCACGTTCTCGGCACGCGCTGTATCCGTCCGGGATCGTTTAAAACAAGGTCTCTGCCTGGCATTGAGCGAACGGAGGTTACGCACAGGGCAAATGCATCGCGTGTTTGAGAACTTCGTCGAGCAACTGTCTGCAAGTGTTGATGCTGCCGATCTCTGTGAGGCAATGGCCTCCGCTGCAGCCGGCTTCGACTTCCCGCTATTCGCCTATTTCACTTACCCGTCGGCCTCCGGCGACGCCCCCCAATTGATTTCAAACTATCCTTCATCCTGGACATCACGTTATCTGCAACAGCGGTACCACAGTCTTGATCCGGTCATCCTGCGCGGGCTGCAAGGCTGGGATACATTCGATTGGGGTGTGGACCGCGCTCGACACTGTCTGCCGAATTCGCAGCAACAAATTCTGGAGAGTGCGGCTGAGTTTGGCATCTGCGGCGGCCTGACGATGTCCATGCATGATCATCTCGGCCGGTTTGCTGCCCTGACCTTTGCTTCCGACGAGTCCCGTCCGCTTCTGTTGCGGTCACTGGCACGTTACGAAAAAGCATTGCAGCTGGTGGCCATCAACTTTCATATCCATGTCCGGCGCAGGCTCGCCGATGATCGCGTGGTGGATGGTGTAACGCTCACCCCGCGGGAGTTCGAGTGCCTGAAATGGGCAGCGCGCGGCAAGTCGGCTTGGGATATCAGCCAGCTTCTCGGCGTCTCAAAGCGCACCGTGACTTTTCACTTGGAAAACGCCAAGGCAAAGTTTGGCGTTCGAACGATCAACCAGGCCGTTGCACGCATGGCTGCCTCCGGCCAGACGAGATCCTGATTCTTCAGCCACGATACCTGTAAACCTCTACAGGCTGCATCGCTGTCAGCTTTGCCCTTCGATGGCGGGAACACATCCCACATGGAGGCGACCATGATGCAACTGATAACACCAGACTTTTACAACGAGTTTGCAGGCGAACTCAAAGAGATGCACGGGCTCAGGTTTCGGGTGTTCAAGGAAAGGCTCGATTGGGAAGTTGATACTGACCTGCCACTGAGTTTTTCCTCCATCTGAGATTAGAGTCCGGCCCTTGATTGAAGGACGGACTGATGAAGAG
>NZ_AYWX01000036.1 GCF_000502875.1 Mesorhizobium sp. L2C084A000
CATTGCGATCTCTGATCAGCGCGCCCAGACGCTGACGATCAATCGAAGAAACGGTGAGCAATATTCCTGTGCGCATGCGCCAGACTCGCATGCGCACTCACAAAAGGGAATCCCCAGCCGGACTCTTATGTCAGGCGTAAACCACTAGCAGGCACGGTCCTGGGACGAACTCTCCCAAGGTCGTTCAACAGGTTGAGGTGCCTCGCTCTACTGACCCCATCATGCGGCGGCCTGCACCTGCCGCGAAGAGAAGCGAGTGACCCACGGAGTGACATCGTCCGGAAAGAAAGCAGGAGGAGCTTGACCTCAAACACTAATCATAGAAGCCTGCTCGTTGAAGGGGTCGGGGTGCGGGTTTCGGAAGAGGCACTATGCTTCGTAAGCTTGGCCCGATACTCCTCGTCCAAGATGGACGGCAGGGATACCTTCTTGGTTCGGGCACCATCGACAGCGATCATCTCACCGCTAACGAAGCTGGATTCGTCACTCGCCAGCCAAAGGACCGCATTTGCTATCTCCTTAGGGGAGCCGATCCTTCCAACCGGGTGAAGTTGTGCCAATTCCCTCTCGACCAGGCTTCGGTCCGGGTGGAGCTCGACATAGGCGCGATTCAAGTCGGTGTCGATCCAACCTGGGCACACGGTATTGCAGCGTATTCCATCGGGTCCAAGGTCCACCGCCAGTCCCAGCGTGAGACCGTGCACGCCGGCCTTGGTGGCGGCATAGGCTGTATGCCAGGGGTTGACCACAAAGCCCTCGACCGACCCGATATTGACGATCGCGCCTGAACCAATCCGTCTCATTTCTGGGGCCACATACTTGGCCATTAGAAACGGACCACGGAGATTGACCGCCATAAGTCGATCCCAATCCTCGACAGTCTGTTCGTCGATGGACTTATGGACGATGATACCAGCATTGTTGACCAGTACATCGATACTGCCAAACGTCTGAAGGACCTCGTTAATAAATGCACGAACCGACGCCTCCTTTGTGACATCAAGAGACATAAACGTGAGCCTTTCGACGCTGCCGGAATCGGCAGAGCGATCGTCACGGGAATCGCCGACGACGACCATGGCGTCTTCATCAGCGAGCCTCTCAGCAATTGCTCGCCCTATACCTCGATTGCCACCGGTGACGACGGCAACTTTGCCTGATAGCCGATTACCCAAAATTCCTCCTATCCTGCCGTGAACCCGCCATCTATTGGAACAGCAACCCCAGTGATGTGCCTAGCTTCCTCGCTCGCGAGGAATAGCGTCAAGCTCGCAATTTCTTTCGGAGTAGCCACGCGACCCTGGGGTATTGAATCAACATTCCTTTGAAGGACCTCGTCGAGGGTAACCGGCTTGCTATGGGCCGACACAAGCATGGGCGTATCAACAGCGCCAGGGCAGACAGCATTGATGCTGATTTGCTCTTTGGCGTGGTCGAGGGCCATGGCTCGTGTCAACAGAATGACCGCGCCCTTCGACGCACAATAGGCAGCCAGCCCGGAACAGCCAACCAACCCCACGTTGGAGGCTATGTTGACAATGCTTCCGCCGCCGGTTTTCCTCATGGACTTCACCGCGGCGCGGCTAAAGTAGAAAACACCGTTGACATTGGCGTCGAATGTCTGCCGCCAATCATCTTCCGTGGTTTCGAGGGCGCTTCCACGCCGTATGATACCTGCGCTGTTGACTAAGACGCTGACCTTTCCGCACCGCCCTACGGTGGAATTAATCACCTGGTCCGCGAACGCCGAGTCAGCGACATCGCCAAGCATCAATTCAGCCGCACAATCGAGTTTCTGAACCGACTCTAAGGCTCGTTGGCCCCGCTCCTGATCGCGGCCAACCAACACGAGTGACGCTCCTGTAGCCGCGAAGGCCTGTACGATGGCCTCCCCTATTCCCGACGTTGCGCCAGTGACGATAACTACCTTGCTGGAGTGCGTCATAATATCGATTGCCCAGTACAAGTGATGAGTCGTGAAGTGCTTTCAACGGGCCCGCTTAATGATCAAAGGTCGAATACCGCTAGCTCTCTTCCTTTCGGAAGAGATCAAAATTCATGCAAGCCGAAGTCCCGAGGCACCTTAGACATCAGCCACAGCCTTACGACAGCTTTTGCGAGCAATGAGGACCGTCTACGTTAGCATTTGTTTTTATGTTATGCAATCATATTTTCCTCGCAACATCTAATATTTTCCGTTACACGATAAACGTGGATATCAAAACACGTACACCGACGTTAGTAAATATATATTCGGTGTTGTTTTGAATAAATACTTGTTAAGCAATGTTGCAAGGTATGAAATATCTCCGATTTTTGGTGCCTTTGCACACCACTTGGATACAGCAGATGGTTGGCGAGCTACTCGTCTGGATATGCCAAGCGGAGTCCGTCCGCTCCGATCTCACGATTGCGATGGGGATCTTGGGGGCGCGCTTGCCGGCCTGCTCGACATGGATCAGGGGCTTCGATGGAGTTGTCCCGCATCCCGCGGATACAGTGGCGGTAGTCCGGAGGCCGGCCTCGATCCGATTTGACCCTCGGAATCGAGAGCGACGGTGACCGGCCTTCATTAGCCGCATGCACGCGCTTTCCGGATGAGGCCACGGCTCCTAGCTTCGCGCGAAAGCTAGCCCGCTTGATGCACGGGGTTAGGTTTCGGCGGCCTGAAGCGGCGATGTGGCCGCCATTGCGGTGCTTTTCCACGAGCCTCGTCAGGCGCCGGCGGTGATCCGGCGTGATGGCAGGCGGGGGTTTGCGTGTTGAGGTCAGCGGGTTTGTTTTGGGACGTCTGCGCCCCATTGTTTATGTCGCGAGTTGCGGCGCGACTGAGGACGATGCGCAGGGTGCGTTGGTCGGGGCAGGATGTCGGCGGGTGCAGGCGGATTTGGGTCTTCATCTCGACCACGCGCGCGGCGATCTTGATGAGGCGCAGTCGCAGCGTGTCGAATTGAGCGACTGCAAAGCTGGAGCGTTTCGACATCGCGGCGCGCAGGCCCCACATGAGATCCTATGAGGAGGGTGGATAGCGACCTGCGCTGTGGCAAAGTGAGGTTGCTTAAACACAAACACCTTACCTTGGAGGCAAGCATGCCCGTTGCAGCTCACCGATCCGAAACGCCGACCGCTATCCGTACCGATCTTGGCGCAATCTTCGTCTCGTTGAACTGAGTCGCTCGAAATGGTGGATCACTTCGCTGTCACCGGGCGCCGGCGCGAAAATGTCGAAGCATGTGGTGGTGGCCGGCGATGTCGCCGGCATGCTGGCGCGTTTTGCCGAGGTCAACAGGAAGGCGCAGGCCCGGACCGGGCGGTGCTTTCCGATCATCGTGATCCAGGAAGCCGGACTCGACGGCTTCTGGATCCATCCCCTGCTGCAGGCCGAAGGAATCGAAAGCCACGTGGTTGATCCGGCATCGATTGCGTCCTCGCGCCGGCGGCGCCGGGTAAAGACCGACAAGATCGACGGCGAGGCGCTGGTCCGGGCGTTGCTGGCCTACAAGCGAGGCGAGCCGCGGGTGTGCGCGATGGTCCGGGTGCCGACGCCCGCGGAAGAAGACCGCCGCCGTATCTCGCGTGAGCGCAAGGCCTTGACGAACGAGCGCATCAGCCACGTCAACCGAATCAAGGGCCTGCTGTTCAGCCAGGTGGGACTGTCAGGAATTCTGTGCGCGAGGCCGGTTTCGTCATTGGCTGACGAACCTTTCGCCGAAGACGACGGCGAACTAGGTCTTGGCCTCGAACCATTCGCGCGGCGGTCGTTTCCAATCCTCGGCGGCGTGGTTCAGGACCAGATATAGCAGCTTCGTGGCCGCATCGTCACTGGGGAAGTCCCCGGGTTCGGACAGCGCGGCGCAGCTTGGAGTTCAGCGCCTCGATCGCGTTCGTGGTGTAGATGATCCGGCGCACGCTTTCGGGGAAGGCGAAGAACGGCACCACGTGTTGCCAGTTGCGCCGCCAGCTCTGGGTGATCGCCGGATACCGCTGGCCCCAGTAGCCGGCCTCGAAGTCCTCCAGGGCCTTCATGCCGACTTCGGCGTCCTTTGCCCGGTAGATCGCGCGCAGCGCCGGCACGACGGACTTGCGGTCCTTCCAGGATACGAACTCCAGGGAATGACGGATCAGGTGCACGATGCAGGTCTGGACGACAGTCTGGGGAAAGACGGCGTTGATCGCCTCGGGGAAGCCCTTGAGGCCTCGACGACGGCGATCAGGACGTCGGCGACGCCACGGCTCTTCAGCTCGTTCATGACACGCAGCCAGAACTCCCTCGGTCTGCTCGATCCAGATGCCGAGAATCTCCTTCGTGCCGTCCGGCAGGATGCCGAGCGCGATGTAGACGGCCTTGTTGCGCACGAAGCCCTCGTCCCTGATCTTGACCCGGAGGGCATCGAAGAAGACCAGCGGATAGACCGCATCCAGCGGCCGGTTCTGCCACTCGGCCACTTCCTCCAGGACGGCGTCGGTGACGGCCGAGATCAGGTCCGGCGACACGTCGATGCCGTAGAGTTCCTCCAGATGCCCGCGGATCTCGCGCACCGTCATGGCCCGAACTGAATTCTGCAATCTTCCAGGACCCGATCAGTCCTGGCGGATCCAGGTGGGACGAACCGACTATTGGCATGGCCTCAACAGCCCGCACATGAGAATGGAATCGTCCTCCTGAGCCTTTGTCCGGCGCAAGCGGGATGTTGGTGCTGCTGTTGCGAACAGCGACCGTATATAAGTTGGATATGGCTCTGGGAACGAGCCGCGTCATGCAACCGGGCTCAGACCATGGGATGCCGCAATAACCTACAGAGAGCAAAAAATGTCACCCTGACAACCGAGTCCGCATTGACCCATCTCATATAAGCCAGTAGGCGCCGGCATGCAGGAACAGATGGGGTATTCGGCTTGAGCCTCATCTTTTAGCGATGATGCCATCAAGGTGCTGCGCTTCGAGCTGATGATCAGACGTGGTCTGCGTGGAAGCAGCCACAAGCATCAGAAGGAGGAAGCGCAGCATGAAACATTATGCAGGATTAGACGTCTCGGTGAAAGAGACCGCAGTATGCATCGTTGGGAACCGGCACGATTTGCCGGGAAATGAAGGTGCCGAGCCATCCGGAGGATCTTGCGCGGGTGCTCACGGATCCGGCCTGGAACTTTGAGCGGATCGGGCTTGAAGCCGGGCCCTTGTCGCAATGGCTGTTCAGTGGCCTGGCCGAAGCAGGGCTGCCGGTCATCTGCATCGAAACCCGGCACACCAAGGCCTTCCTGAAGGCCCAGCGGAACAAGTCCGATCGCATTGACGCCCGCGGCATTGCGCAGATGATGCGGGTCAATCTGTTTCGCCCCGTGCATGTGAAGACGCTGACGAGCCAGAAGCGCCGGGCGTTGCTGATGGCGCGCAAACTCTTGCAGGAAAAGGCCATTGCCGTCGAGATCGACATCCGCGGCTTGCTGCGCAATTTCGGGCAAAGTCGGCGCAGCCGGCTTCGCGGCGCGTATCCGCGAGCTCACCGACGGCATGCCCGATCTGGTCGAGATCATCGAACCGCCGCTCGAGGCGCGCGCCAAGCTGCGCCAGAATTTTGCCGCCCTGCACCGCAAGGTTTTGACATGATGAGAATTGCCGCCGACTGATGTCGATTCCCGCTGTCGGCCCGGCCGTGGCGCTGGCCTACACCGCGACCATCGATGTGCCGGCCCGCTTCCGCAATTCGAAAGCGATCGGGCCGATTTTCGACTTGACGCCGGTGCTCAACGAGTCGGGCGAAAGCCGCCGCATCGGTCGGATCTCGCGGCGACCGCATGATGCGAACGCTGCTCTACGAGGCCGCGCAGACCCTGCTGACGCGGGTGACGAAATGGTCCTGGCGAAGACCTGGGCGACGAACGTCGCCAAGCGGCGCGGCAAGCAGAAGGCCGTTGTCGCGCTCGCCCGTCGGTCGGTGGTGATCATGCACCGGATCTGGCGCGACGGCACGCAGTTCCGCTGGACCAGGACGGAAATCATGCCGGTCGCCGGCTGACCTCGTCCCGACCAGCGTCCAGCATGCCGCCGTGCTCGTGCCCGTCAAGGGCAAGTCGCTGCGCGATGGCCCTGCGGTTCCACCCTTGACGATCATTGCGCGCGGCGGCCAGTGTCGAAGCAGGTCGGGACGAGGAGAGGGTCGCCCCATCGGCCGAACAAGGAGATAGATAGGGAATGAACCAGGATCAAATGTGAAAATCATCGCCCCCGATAGAAGGCGACACAGTTCCACCAGCCGGTGGAAAGCCGTCCTTCGCGGGACGAGGATGAGGTGAGTTCGTAATTCCGGAAGTACCGATCGCACTGGGCATCAGGACGCGGTAACAGATTGTTCCACCTCGTTCTTCTGAATCCCATGGAGGGAGGGCCAGAGCGCCGATCCCGTAGAGAAGCGAGACCCCGCGAAAGACATCAAATGCCGGCGAGGCGGAGAGCTCGAAAAGCGCTTGACGAACTGGTTGGCCGTCGCTCTTGTGCAGGACGTTCGGTCGGCGGCGAGATGCGTCTTCCAGCACTTGATGTGGTTCTCGGCCGCTCCGCGGCGGCAGTAAAGATCCGCGTAGAGCGCCTTGGCCTTTCCACCGGCACGTTGGTGACGATAAAGCGGGGGTCAGCACCTTGGGCGCCGACCTCGACGCGGGCGATGACGAGCTCGACGCGGCTCCAGCTGGCGGCCCCGTCCATCTCCTTGAAGCGGCAGACCTCGTTCGTCTTCCACGACGTTTCGAAGCGCGCCGTCGTGCCGGTCTTCAGCTCCGCGACATGCTTGCGCAGGGTCGTGGTGGGCGCCAGGCCGAGGATGAAGTCGACATCGTTGGCGCGGCACCAGTCGATGAGCTGCGGACTGCAGTAGTGGCTGTCGGCCCGGATCAGAATCCGGGTGTTCGGCCAGTTGCTCCGGATCGCCCGCACGAGGCGGCGCAGATGGGGGCGGATTTCAGCGCCACTCGGCCGCCTCGCCGGTCGCAGGACCGCACCGACAAACCGGCCGTCGCCATCGAACACCACGATCGGCTGGAAGCCGTACTCGTCGTGATGAGCATTGAAGAGGCGGAACTGCTGGCTGCCGTGCACGGTGTCAAAGGTGTCGTCAATGTCGAGTACGATCCGCTTCGGAACCTGCCGGAAGGAGGCGCAATAGAGGTCGACCATCGCCCGGCCCATGGCGAGCAGCGAGCGCACCCCGGGCAGGTTCTCCAGCCGGCACATCGTCGACTGGGAGGCCAGATCCCGACCCGAAGGCAGCGCATCCTGGGCCATCTTGAAGATCGGATCGGAGCGCAGCCGGTTGGCGTCGTTGCCATCCTCATAACTGGCGGCAATCATCTTTATGCGGAAGCCGATCATATCGGCCATGCTATGGATAACCTGGTCCGGGGAGCGCGGATCACTCGATGCACCGCGCCAGACGGTCGGCCACCCACAGTCGTTTCTCCACCTCGGCCAGAGCCAGAACGCCGCTGTTGGAGGACAGCATACCGCCGTCGCAACGGGCGACGGCGGACTTGCCGCCGACAGATGATAAACCGCTCAGCGGCAGCGTAAGATCATTCATGGCGGGTGTGGTCTCCGGAAACGATTCGGATCGGCCTTAGCAACCAAATCCTACGTCATTTCAACCGTTTGCTCCACATCCGCCAACCTGACATGATTTTTCGGGCTAGCTGAGCTGCTCGTGAAGAAGAGCGCCGATCCGGAGATCCTTGGCCACACAGAGACACTGATCGCACGGTTGCCTGGAAGAAGCTCGAGGCCTGCCGGTGGGTTAGCGGGCCTAGAGTTGCGAGGATGCCTTATACGGCTAAACGCTCCACTATTTGAGCTGCAATAATGGGCGCGTCATCCACATTGGTGTCCGGCCAAACCCGCGCGCGCTTTTTGGGGAAAGCGCCGGGCACGTAATAGGCTAGGCCCGCGCTTGCAATATAGATAGTCGCTGCAAAACCCTCAACATTGCGATTGAAGTGGAACTGCGACTTCATCACGATAAAGTCCTGCTCCCTGATATTGACGCCGTGGGATTCGAAAATGGCGCGATCAAGGATGAATCCTGGCTTTGACGTGGCAATCACAAGGAAACGGTTGTCAATCTCGATGAGGGCCGTCTTTCCCATAGCAGCAGATTCGTTCGCAAAATTGGGTCCGATGAGTCTGATATCCTTGTTGTTGAGCAGCTTGACCACGCCTTCGACGTCGAAGGGCAGATAAAGCGGGGTAACCTTGCCGCCGAGAAGCATCTTGATTTTTGCGCCGACTCCGGCGGCATGTGCCTGGGCGACGGTCTCTGGATCATTAACCGTCATCGCGCCCTGGAGCTTCACAGGATGGTTCAGTGCGGCCTGCAGGATCAAGGTGCTGTCCCCCGGCGCGCCGGCCAGCGTCCGGTCACCAAGATCGGCAAACGCCTTGGTAATGCCACTCTTGCCCTTCGCAGTGGCATCCAGGGCCTCTGCGATCGTCACGGTTTCATCCTTGAAGCTCTCGCGCAGGTTCCAGAACTCCTGGGCGTAATCCTCGACGATTGCCTTGGCTTGCGCATATGGCCCATTGCTCAGCATCACAGCCGACTGACCCATGTCCGTTAGATCCGCAAAGCGATAGATGTTGTAGATGCTAAGGTCCACCACTGGCGCTTCCGACTTCTCGAGCGCACGGGCACGTGCGTGCATTTCATTAAGTGGGCTGAGATGAGTTTCTATCCTGCCGGGGGCAATCATCCGGGTTTTCGCGAAGGTATAGACCGGTCGCAGACGGCCTTCGAGCACATCGAAGACCAGTTTAACGACCTTCTTGCCATTGTCGTAGTAATCGTCATGGGGATTCTTCTTGCAGGCGATACAGATGTCGGCTGCATTCAACATTTTCGACGTGATATTGGCGTGAAGGTCGAGACCTACCCCGATAACTGCGTTTCCGCCGATGGCGGCGCGAATGTAGGAGAGGAAATCACCTTCCGCATCTTCGAGCTCAGTCGTGGACATCGACCCATGCAGGTCGAGGACAATCGCATCGGGCGCGAGCTTCTTGAGTTCCTCGCCCCAGAACTGGCGTTGCTCAACGTAGAAACCATGATCGATGGCGCCGCTCGGGGCGATCATCGAATCTGAGACGGGAAGGATTTCAATATCAGCGCGTTCAATCAAGGCGTCAAGAATCCCGCCGAGCGTGGTGCCATTTCCCTTGGCCCCCTCAATCATAGCTTGGCCGCGAACGACCGTGATATCTGCCGCTGCCGTGGCAGGCGCATATCCGTGCGATTCGTGAAACAATCGTCCGACTGCCATGCGCTTCATAATGTTCAATTGCCTCCTGAATGTCAGGCTTTGATCGCCGGGGGTTCGCGGCTACTTTACTGGGGCGGCGTGCAGGGACGTATTGCTGTGTTTTATGCCGCGGCACCGAAGGATTATGATCGCGCTCATCTGGCAAAGAATGCGTTTCAAGTTCTCGGTGCGACGGGGCTGGGCGGATGGTGACCCGCAACAGGGTGCGCCCGGCACAAGTGCTTGAGTTCTTAAGGGGCCGCAGGTCCTCCTGTTCCCAAGGTCGAAAATGGTGTAATCGACCAATCGATTAAGTCGACAGCACGCAAGAAGTACCGCCTCTATCCGAGCACGGCCGGGGAAGCGGCGATGACATACCCGTATAGCGGACATTATACCTTGAACCTTCAAGCAGGATGAGCGCTCTTCCTGCCATTGGCCGTTAACTCCGAGGTGGCGTGCTGTGCAGCGGTCCTTAGCGTACATCGCCAGAAGGTTTTTTCCGCCGCGCCTGATCTCAAACCTTATAGTGAACGTACCATTGTCAACGATTTGCGGTCGCAAAGATTCTGTAAATTTAGTTCAAGAATCTGTGACAACAGTTTGGTCACCGGCGTTGTGGTACGCAGCGTCTCGACGACTTCGGAGGATTGTGATGTTCAAAGGAAGCCGGTTGACCAGTTAATGATCCTGCTTTGCGTGCGCTGTCAGCTGGCCTAGCCCGCTTCTCTCACCGCACCCAGGCTCGAGCCGCATCTTGACTGGTGCGGGTCGGCGCTGCTCATCCCCGTTTTGAGGACGAGCGCAGCCAGCGCCGCGGAGAGCGGCGGTGCTGGGCTCTGCAATTTTCCTCGGTTGTTTGCGGGAAGGGTTCAGGTCCGGCGGCGTCAGCGGGCCGCGGCGCATATTCGAGCGTGGGCCAGGGCAAATTCGTCCGCGTATGGACAGGCTGAAGCCATTGCGACCTTGATCCGACGCACCGAGACAGGGACCTGCGCACCGATCTTCAGCAGCTTCAGCCTGATCGTGCCGCAGGTGGCGTTGGCGAGCCTGGTGTGGGCGAGGCCAAGGCGGCGCAAGGCGCAGATCAGGACGTAGGCAAACGAGGCGAACCAGAGCCGCAGCTGATTGGCGCGCATGGTGTGAGCGCTGGTGCGGTCGGCGTAGAGGTCGAGCTGGCACTCCTTGATCCGGTTCTCCATGTCGCCGCGGGCACAGTAGAGATCCTCGTAAAGTCCCCGTGCCGCCCAACGCTTTGGCTTGAGCGAGGTCACGACGAAGCGCGGATTGGCGCCCTGCGTCGTCCACTCGGCCTTGGCGACGATCCGCCGTCGGCGTGACCAGCTGTCTAAAGTCGACCACATGAAGTCGCGGAACACGCGCGCGGCCTGGTCGTTTTTCCTGGATGCCAGGCGAGCTTCCTGCAAGGCTGGAGCGATCTTCTTCTCCAGCCGCTCGTTGCGGGCAAGGCCAAAGACATAGTCGACGCCGTTGGCCTCGCACCAGGCCATCAGCTCTTCCCGGGCAAAGCCGGAATCGGCGCGCAGGACAATGCGCACTCTGCGCCACTTCCTGCGGATCTGCTGCACGATCCGCTCGACCTCCTCGACCGCTCCCTTGCTGGCGTCGGTGTTGGAACGCCTGAGCTTTGCCGCCAACAGGTGCCGGCCGCAGAAGATGTAGAGCGGCAGGTAGCAGTAGCAGTTGTAGTAGCCGTGGAAGAACCGGCCTTCCTGGTGACCGTGCAGCGGGTCATCGGTGGCGTCGAGATCGAGCACGATCTCGCCCGGCGACGTGTCGTTGGCTTCCAGGAAAAGGTCGACGAACAGAGCTTCGATCGCCTGCGTGTCGTGGCCGATCTTGTGGTAGCGCGTCGGCTCCCCGACCCGGCTGAGCTCCAGCCGGTTGAGCGTCGACTTGCCGGCAAGCACCGCGCAATCCTCCCGCTTCGGCGTCAGGCTTTCCGACACAAGGGGCCAGCACGGGGTCGTGGCGGAGCGTGTCGTGGTCGTCGACGTCCTCATATCCCAGCGCGATCGCCGCGATGCGCTGTGCCACCAGCGTCTGTACGCTGTGCACCGTGCAGTCCGGATCGCGTCGGTCGATGAAGCAGGCAAGCCACCCGGCGGAACAGGCCAACGATTTTGTCAACGTGGCGCACAAGCAAGGCGCCGGCATCTGAGGTGATCGCTCCGCCGTCGAAACCGGCGACCACTTTGTGGCCGTCGAAAGATACAGTGTGTGTGCATCGGACCCCGTTCCTGAACTGGTAACTCTTTGTCACAAAAGCAGTTTCTCAGATTCTTGGGGCCGATGCACCCCTTACCTTGAGATATTCAGGCTAGAGTCTCAGCCTGCATGATCTGGAAGAAACGATGGGCCCAGAGCGGGATAGAGGTCTTGTTCCGGCCTGTTGCCGAATGGGCAGGAAAGTTCGGAGCGCAATGCCTGCCGTCCGGCGTCAATCGAGAGGCTGGTTCGCCAACACCTTGACGAAATGGGGGGCGGCAGCCGCCTGCCAGCGCTGTTACATGCTTCCGCCCTAACGCGCTCGTTCATCTGCCGAGAAGGCATGCCACGACTCAGATGATTTACGGCCGGCCCGACCTTGCGCAGGCCGACCTCGCCACCTACCTTTCTAAAAGGTCGACCCGCTACCCCATGCCTCCGCCACCCGCGCTCAAACTGCTATACGTTGCCCGGCATACTGCCAAGCTCGTCGACTTTGGCGCGGAAATCGTTGACGACGACGACGAGGGGCTGCTCGAGGAGTACGCGTACCCGCGCTATGGCATCCCGTCCGAGGAAACGACCTCGGCACCTGTCGATGCCAGCTCAATACTCCCCAGAATGGTTTTGTTACAACGGCTGAATGGGAGCGCAAAGAGGTCTGACGCGAGGTCAATCACGCGCAAGAATTTGGAAC
>NZ_AYWX01000037.1 GCF_000502875.1 Mesorhizobium sp. L2C084A000
GGCCGTGCCGGGGCGCAGGCCCAGATCCGATGCCGCCTGCGCGGTCAGTCCGCCGCCGAGCGCGGCACCCGCCGGCACGATCTGCGTGCCGATGCGCGCGAACCCCTCGTCGGCCAGGCTCCCTAGTCCGATGGTGCGGAAATAGGCCTCGTCCCAGCGGCTTTCATGCGCCAGATAGGTCCATTTGCAAGTCACCGTGCAGACCGAGCGGGCAAGGCTGCCGGTCGCGCGCCAGGTGAGGAAATCGGCGAGGTCCATGAACTGCCAGGCGGCGTTGAACGTGTCGGGCAGGTTTTCGGCCAGCCAAAGGAGTTTCGGCGTTTCCATTTCCGGCGAGATGACGCCGCCGACATAGTTCAGCACCGCCTCGCCGCTGCGGTTGATGCGGCGCGTCTGCTCGACCGCGCGGTGATCCATCCAGACGATGATGTTGCGTTCCGAATTGCCGGACTTGCTTACCGGCAGCGGCACGCCGCCCTCGCCCAGCACCACCAGCGAACAAGTGGCGTCGAACCCGATGCCGGCGATGGCCTCAGCTGCCACGCCCGATTGAGCGACCGCTTCCCGCGTGGCCGCGCACACCGCCCGCCAGATGTCGTTGCTCGACTGCTCGACAATGTCGCCGGCCTCGCGCCAGACCTCGATGTCCCGCTTGGCCGAGGCGAGCAAGGTGCCGGTGTGGTCGAACACCCCGGCCCGCGCGCTGCCGGTGCCGACATCGATGCCGAGATAATGGGGCATGAGGAACCTCCGGTTCAGGGAATAGGGGATAGGCAGTAGGCAGTAAGCGATTAGTTAGTAGGATAGGACGCGCGAAGCACTTTTGAGCGGGGCCTGTAAGACTGTGTCTACATCTTCCTATTGCCTATTGCCTATTGCCTATTCCCCATTGCCTACTGCCTCACAAATCATTGCTCTGCGGCAAAATCACCAAATCCCGGATCGTCACGTTGCGCGGGCGGGTCAGCATGAACATCACCGCTTCGGCCACTTCGCGCGGCTGCATCAGGCCGCCGGCGGCGAGTTCCTCTTCGAGCTTGGCCTTCGGCCAGTCGTCGACCAGCGCCGTCACCACCGGACCCGGCGCCACCGCACCGACGCGCAGGCCGTGCTTGGCGACCTGGCGGCGCACCGTGTGGACGAAGGCCTGCACCGCGTGCTTGGAAGCCGTGTAGATCGGCTCCCAGACCACCGGGACCAGACCGGCGATCGAACTGGTGACGATGATGTCGCCGGTCTTGCGTTCGATCATGTGCGGCAGCACCGCCTGGATCGAGCGGAAGCAGGCATTGATGTTGAGGTTGAGCATCCGGTCCCAGGCGTCGGGATCGCCGGTCGCTACCTCGCCGCCGACATAGGCGCCGGCATTGGCATGGAAGATGTCGAGCTGGCCGGCTTTCTCCAGAATCTGCGGCATCATGGTGGCGACGCTTGCCGGCTGCATCAGGTCGATCACCAACGGGATCGCCTTCGAACCGAGCTCGGCGCACAGTTTGTTCAGCGTCGCCTCGGCACGGTCGACCAGCACCACTGTGGCGCCGGCCGCCAGCATGTGCCTGGCGCATTCGAGGCCGATGCCTGATGCCGCGCCGGTGACGGCGGCAACTTTTCCGGACAGTTCTTCGCTCATGTCTTGCTTCCTGTTGATGGGTTCAGGCCCGGCCATGCGAGACACGCGAGCGGCGTGCCAGCGAGTCGACGATGACCGCGATGGCAAGCACGGCGCCGGTGATCATGTACCGAAGCGACGAGGACAGATCGAGCAGCGTCAGGCCGCTGGCGATCGACTGGATGACGATGATGCCGAGCAGTGCCGAATAGGCGCTGCCGCGGCCGCCGAACAGGCTGGTGCCGCCAATGACCGCCGCCGCGATGGCGTTGAGGTTCACGTCGCCGGTGCCGGCCTGCTGGCTGGCCGAGGCAAGGCGGGCCGCCGACAGCACGCCGCCGAAAGCGGCCAGCATCGAGCACAGCACGAAGGCGCTCGAATAGATCAGTCGCACATTGATGCCGGCGCGCCTCGCCGCCTCGCGGTTGCCGCCAACCGCCGACATCGAGCGGCCCCATTTGGTCCGCGTCAGCGCGTAATGCATTGATATGACCAGGCCGACGAACAGGCCGAACATCCACGGAATGCCGCGCGCCTGGTTGAGATAGAAGACGATGAGTTCGAGGATGACCGTGATCACCACCGCGCGCGTGACGAGCCCGCCGGTCGACGGCGCCGACAGATTGGCGGCGCGGCGGCGCGCGACGGTGCGCAGGCCGGTGACCAGCATGACGATGCCGGGCACGGCCGCCAGAGCGAACGAAACAAACTTCGGCATCATCAGCAGCTGGCCGAAATTCACCAGGTTCGAGCCATACGGCAGATTGATCGAGCCGGTCGAGCCGAGGATATAGAGCTGCAGGCCAAGCACCGCCAGCAGGCCGGCAAGCGTCGAAACGAAACTCGGCATGCCGAGTCGATTGAACAGCAGCGCATAGAGCGCGCCAATGAAGCCGCCGACGGCCACAGCGGCGAGGATGGCGAGCGCCACCGGCCAGCCCTGATTGACCCACAGCGTGCCCACCATCGCCGAGGCAAAGCCACTGATCGAACCGACCGACAGGTCGATTTCGCCGACCATCAAGACGCAGACGATGCCGAGCGCAATGACGCCGACGGTGGAGCAATCGAACAGCAGATTGACCAGATTGCTGCTCGACAGGAAGATCGGATTGATGCTGGCGAACACCGTCCAGATGATGACCAGCCCGACGATCACCGGCAGCGAACCGAGATCGCCGGAGCGGACCCGATCGAAGAACCTGCGGATGGCGCCGCCGATTCCCGCCTCATGCTTGACGCGCACATCGGCGCGGTCGAGCTGCGGCGGCACGGAGGCGGCCTGTTCGGCTTCACGGCTCATGGGCGTGGCTCCTGGGTTTGCTCGTGCCTGGCCTGTCTGCGCTCGGCGCGCCGCGACACCGAATTGTTCGACGCGCCGGTGATGGCGCTGACCAGTTCCTGGTTCGAGGCGTCGGGCGAGAAGATGCCGTTGTTTCGGCCAAGCCGCAGCACGACGATGCGGTCGGCGACGGCGCGCACGTCTTCCATATTGTGGCTGATGATGACGACGCCGAGGCCGCGGTCGCGCACGCGCTCGATCAGGTTGAGCACTTCCGCCGTCTGTGCCACGCCAAGTGCGGCCGTCGGCTCGTCGAGCAGGATGAGCTTGGGTTCGAGCAGCAGCGAGCGGGCGATCGCCACCGTCTGGCGCTGGCCGCCCGACAGCGAAGCGACCACTTCGCGAACGCTTGGGATGCGCGCCGATAGCTCGTTGAGCAGCGTCCAGGCGCGCACCTCCATCGCCACCTCGTCCAGGCGCAGCGGGCTGAGCTCACGGCCGAGGAAGATGTTGGCGACGATGTCGAGGTTTTCGCACAGCGCCAAATCCTGGAACACGGTGGCGATGCCGAGCGTCAAAGCCGCGCTTGGATCTGCAAGCGTCACCTGCTTGCCGCGATAATTAATGGTGCCCGAACTCGGCTGATGCACGCCGGCCAGGATCTTGACCAGCGTCGACTTGCCGGCGCCATTGTCGCCGACCAGCGCCACCACCTCGCCGGCATGGACATCGAGATCGATGTCGGTGAGCGCCGACACGGCGCCGAAATTCTTCGAAACGCCACGCAGGCTGAGCACCAGCTCGCCTGCCGGAACCGGTTCGTCCGCGGTATCGATCATGCCTGGAAGCCTTTCAAAACCGGTTCATGGATTGAGCGCTGTCTGGCCACCGCGTGGGCGGCCAGACAGCGGAGCGGGCAAGGGTCGCGGTCAGTTCCCGATGCCCAGCTTCTTGCAGCCCTCCGCGTAACGATCGACGCAGAGCTCGGCCGCGGTGTTGATCTTCTTGTCGATGATCTCGGCCTTCAGGTTTTCCTGCGTCACCACGGCCGGCGTGAACAGCTGCGAGGGCGTGTCGTACAGCGTCATCTCGGCCTTCGGCGTTTCGCCCGAAAGCAGCTTGATGGCGATGTTGGCGGCGGCCGCCGCCACGATCTCGCTCGGCTTGGAGATGGTGTTGTACTGGTCGCCGGCGATGATCAGCTGCAGTGCCGCGATCGTCGCGTCATTGCCGGTCACCGGCGGCACCGGATCGACGCCGGCCGCCTTGAAGGCGGCGATGGCGCCGCCACCGGTGCCGTCATTGGCGGCGACGACGCCGAGGATTTTTGGTCCGAAGCGGGTGATCTGGCCTCCGGCCCATTGCTGCGCCTTCGGCGGCGCCCATTCCGGCGTGTCGTATTCGGCCAGGATCTTGTAGCCGCTGTTGTCGAGGCCGGCATGGATGCCCTTCTTGATCAGGCCGGCCGCCGCGTCGGTCGGCGAGCCGTTGATCTGCAGCACGCCGCCGCTGGCCGGATCGACCTTCAGCGCCTTCAGGTGCTCGACCAGCGAATCGGCGATGGCCTTGCCGATGCCTTCATTGTTGAACGACACATAGAAATCGGCCGGCGCGGTCGGGATCGGCCGGTCATAGGCGATGACCTTGATGCCCTGGCTCTGCGCCAGCTTGACCAGCGAGGCGGCGGCGGTCGAGTCGACCGGGTCGAGCACGATCGCCTTGGCGCCNGGCATTCTGGTAGAGCACCTTGCAGCCCGGGCACAGCTTCTTCATCTCGGCAGCGAAGCCGGGATAATCATGCTGCTCGTAGCGGGTCGAGGCCTGGTCGGGCATCAGGAAGGCGACGGTGGCGTCGGTAACTTCGGCGGCCCTGGCGATCGCGGCGGTGCCGGCCAGCAGCGACAGCGCAAGGGCTGCCACGCCGGCGGACTTGCCAGCAGACTTCAATGAAGATGAAAGTTTGGTCATTCGGTCTTCTCCGTTTCTGATATGGTTGTAAGAAGGTCGTTGACTGCTTTGGTCTGAAGACACCCATCCGCCCTCGCCCAAACTGCATTGGGAACCGGGACCCGGCGCCGGCCTTTCGAGCCGCGCCGACAACCTCCGCCTACGGAGGAATTCGAGACAAGCGTTCTCTATCGCGAACCGCTCCACGCGGCTCACGTCGTCATGCAAAAGAAAAATCCTCCCTTGGTTCCTCCCTGGCTCCTCCGTTAAGCGGCTTTGCCCGCGTTGATGTTGTCGGCCAGCAGGCGCCTGAAGCGCGAGGGCGGCATGCCCTTCTCCGCCAGGAACTGCCGGTTGAAATTGGACAGATTGTTGAAGCCGACCTCGTAGCAGATGTCGGTGATCGAGGCCTGCTCGTCGCTCATCAGGATCTGGCAGGCGAGATTGATGCGCAGCCGTTTGACATACTGCACCAGCGACATGCCGGTGTGACGGCGAAACGAGCGCGAGAAGGCGCCGGTCGACTGGCCGGCGATGGCGGCGAGATCCGCCTCGTCGAACAGCTGCGTCAGGTTTTCCCTGATATAGGCGAGCGCCTTGTTCATGCCGGCGGTCATGTAGCCGGAGGGATCGGGCCGGTAGCTGGCGCTGGCCAAAAGCTGGAATTCCTGGGCGCGGCTGAGCAGGCCGGCGATCATCATGAACAGCTCGATGCGGCGCACGCCTTGCGCCTGCATCATCTCTTCCATCAGCGGCGCCAGCGCCTTGCTGGTGCGGCTGGAAAACAGCACGCCGCGCCGCGACGCTTCGAGCAGGTGCCCCAGCCCCGCCAGCTCCGGCAGCACATGCATGGCATCGCCGATGAAACTTTCGGAAAATTGGATGATGCGGCCGCGCAGCGGGATCGAGCTGTCCCTGGGGATGTCGCTGACCCAGTTGTGCGGCAGGTTCGGCCCGGTCAGCACCAGATTGCCCGGCTCGAACTCGCCGATGAAATCGCCGACGAAATAGCGTCCGTTGGTGAAGATCACCTGATGCAGTTCATATTCGGGATGGAAGTGCCAACGCACCGTGTGGAAGGGGTAGCCATGCGACCACGCCTTGAAGGACTCACCGCGTCGTATCTGGACTACTTCCAGGTCCGGTTCCATGTCCGTTTCCTCCCAGGCCAGCACGGATATTTGCCGCGTTCGGCCCAATTCCCTAAACCGGCCGAATTGGTTTCGGCTCTGCATTTCAAGAGCCAAGGTACCGGCTCATGACAACAGGCGCCACCACGATTCAAGACAACGGATGATACTTTTTTAACCGGGAGGCGGCGCTCAGAGGCGTTATTCGGGCAGAACAGGTCAGTCTTGCTGACACGTTCGCTCAATTGACCGACGACGATGCCGCCCGCCCGGGAAGGAATTCCGGCGTCTCCGTGTTCGCCTGGCTTATCTCAAGAACATGGTCTGCAAGCGCTGTTGAAGCGCCGCATCCGTCAGTTCACCTCGTGCACAGCACCACCGGCCGCCGTCGCGAGCGGCGTAACCATATCAGGCACCAGTATGTCGTGGCGGCGCGCGAAGCTGATCAGCGTGGCCCGCACCGTCTCCGGATCGATCTCGCCGACGATGCCCGCCTTGCAAGCGTTGAGCGCGACGGCATGGGCGCCGTTGCGGCCGGCGCTCGGCCAGTCCTGCAGCAGTGCATAGGCTTCCATCACGCTGTCGATCTTCCTCGGAAAGCCCATTCCGACCAGAAGTGTGACCGGTTCCTCAAATTGCCCGCGATTCATGGCTTGTGCCTCCTCTCGATTGTTCAGGGCCTGCAGCGGACCGAACACCGGGCAGCACGGCCCGCCGCGGATAGGTGAATGGACTGGCCGATTTCCGTTCAGCCGCTGCCGGCGGATACCTCGGATGTTGCCGACACTTGCTGTGCTGCGAGGAACATCAGTGCCGACGCCGCGGTTCGCCGATTCCAGCCGGCGGCTTCAGCCATGTCGAGCAGCCCTGCCAGCAGCGGCTTCAGCACGTTCCTGCATTCTGTTTCATAGGCCAGGAATTCCTTCGCTTGGTGCGTAGGAGCCGGTACGGATTCGATGCCAGCCATTGCGTCCATCTTTACCTCCACTCTCTCTCGACTGACGCCCGCTCCCCGCCAGGGAAGCGGGCGGATTGGCCGCGACCTCAAAAGTCCATGCCGGCGCCGGCGGGCATTGCCGGGGCGGCGGCTTCCTTCTTCGGCTTCTCGGCCACCATCGCCTCCGTGGTCACCAGCAGGCCTGCGACCGATGCCGCGTCCTGGAGAGCGGTGCGCACCACCTTGGCCGGGTCGATGACGCCCTGGCCGTAGAGATCGCCGAATTCGTTGGTCTGGGCGTTCCAGCCCCAGCCGAATTCGGTTTTCTCGCGCAGTTTGCCGACGATGATCGAGCCTTCGGCGCCGGCATTCTCGGCGATCTGCCGGACCGGCGTTTCGATGGCACGGCGCACGATGTCGACGCCAGTCTTCTGGTCCGCATTGTCGGTCTGCACGGCATCGAGCGCCTTTGCTGCCCGCAGCAACGCGACGCCGCCGCCGGGCAGCACGCCCTCCTCGACGGCCGCGCGGGTCGCATGCAGCGCATCGTCGACGCGGTCCTTGCGCTCCTTGACCTCGACCTCGGTCGAGCCGCCGACCCGGATCACCGCAACGCCGCCAGCGAGCTTGGCCAGCCGCTCCTGCAGCTTCTCGCGGTCGTAGTCGGAGGTGGTCTCCTCGATCTGCGCCTTGATCTGTGCGACACGGCCCTGGATCTCTTCCTTGCGGCCGACACCGTCGACGATGGTGGTGTTTTCCTTCTCGATCACCACCTTCTTGGCGCGGCCCAGCATCTGCAGCGTCACATTGTCCAGCTTGATGCCGAGATCTTCCGAGATCGCGGTGCCGCCGGTGAGAATGGCGATGTCTTCCAGCATGGCCTTGCGGCGGTCGCCGAAGCCTGGCGCCTTGACAGCCGCGACCTTGAGGCCGCCCCGCAGCTTGTTGACGACCAGCGTGGCAAGCGCCTCGCCTTCCACATCCTCGGCGATAATTAGGAGCGGCTTGCCCGACTGCACCACGGCTTCGAGCACGGGCAGCATCGCTTGCAGATTGGAGAGCTTCTTCTCGTGGATCAGCACAAAAGGCTCGTCGAGTTCGACGCGCATCTTGTCCTGGTTGGTGACGAAATAGGGCGAGAGATAGCCGCGGTCGAACTGCATACCTTCCACGACTTCCAGTTCGGTCTCGGCGGTCTTGGCCTCTTCCACCGTAATGACGCCTTCATTGCCGACCTTCTCCATCGCCTCGGCGAGGAAACGGCCGATCTCGGCATCGCCATTGGCGGAGATTGTGCCGACCTGCGCGATCTCGTCGTTTCGGGTGACCTTGCGGGCATTGGTCTTCAGCTCGGCGACCACCGCGTCGACCGCCTTGTCGATGCCGCGCTTCAGATCCATCGGGTTCATGCCCGAGGCAACCGCCTTGGCCCCTTCCCTGACGATCGCCTGTGCAAGCACGGTTGCGGTCGTGGTGCCGTCGCCGGCAAGGTCGTTTGTCTTGGAGGCCACCTCGCGCACCATCTGGGCGCCCATATTCTCGAACTTGTCCTCCAGTTCGATCTCCTTGGCGACGGTAACGCCATCCTTGGTGATGCGCGGCGCGCCGAATGACTTGTCGATGACGACATTGCGCCCCTTGGGACCGAGCGTCACCTTCACCGCATTGGCAAGGATGTCGACGCCGCGCAGCATCTTCTCGCGCGCTTCGGTATGGAATTTCACTTCTTTGGCAGCCATTGGATCACTCCTTTATCTAGGCAGCATTCGTTGACTGGATGGATACGAAGAAGCCGTCAGGCAGCCTTCTTCACTTCGGCGACCTTATCGATGACACCCATCACGTCGCTTTCCTTCATGATGAGCAGGTCATCGCCGTCGAGTTTGATTTCGGTGCCGGACCATTTACCGAACAGGATGCGATCGCCGACCTTGACATCGAGTTCGACAAGCTTGCCGCTGTCGTCGCGCGCGCCGGGACCGACGGCGAGCACTTCGCCTTCCTGCGGTTTTTCCTTTGCGGTATCGGGGATGATGATGCCGCCGGAGGTCTTCTCCTCGGCTTCAAGGCGGCGGACCAGAATACGGTCATGCAATGGACGGAACGCCATGTCGTTCTCCTCGTGGACAAACAGTTTTTGAGGTTCCTCCGCACCGAACCGGCAATATCGGACCGGTGCGGAACGCCGCGACCCTTCGTCAGGCATCGCGGCGCATATCGAGCTAGTTTTGCCGTTTTTCGATTTCAAGAGACCGGCGAAAAAATTTTCACATCGAGCAGAAAAAAGGCCAAGGCACTGTTATGGCGCGACTATTCTCGGAACCCCTGACCTTCTCGCGGAGTTTGTTTGAAGAGGGACCGGCAGACCGGCCTGGCATCGGGCGAGTTCAGGCGGATGCTTGAACGGAGAGAGAAGGAGAAAGACATGGTCGATACGGTCAGCAGCGAATTCCGCCTGCAAATGGAAGGTTATGGCCTCACGACGGCCGAAATCCACTATCACCTGCCCGATCATCCGAGCCTGCTTCAGCTCTATGTCTGGCAGGACTATGATCTCGCTCCGGCCTTTCCCGAGCTCAAGGGCTTTCTCCAATATTGGGAGCGCGAGCTCGACGGCCCGCTGCACTCGGTCCGCGTTGCTCATCACCGGCTCATCCAGCCTTCGGAATGGCGGGCCGTCGAGGGCATCATCACGGTCCACTAGGGTCTTTGCGACGGCCGCCGCTCCTGCTTCGCCTGGAGCGGCGGCGTTAGGGTAGGCTCTCGCCGGCCCCACGCAGCGCGACAGCCAACAGCCTCCCCTCCAAAATTTCCAATTTCCATGTTGTAAAACGATCGGGCCGCGCTAGCCTGAAATCATGCGTGGAGGAGGAATGGAGCTTCAACTCAACGGCAAGGTGGCGCTGGTCACCGGCTCGACGCAAGGCATCGGCCGCGCCATCGCCGAGACGCTGGCGCGCTGCGGCGCCGGCGGCCTGCTCGTCACCGGGCGCGAGAAGACGCGCGGCGATGCCGTGGCGGAAGAGCTTTCGCGGCTCGGCACGCCGACGGACTTCGTCGCCGCGAACCTCGCCGACCCGGCCGCCCCTGCCCTTTTGGCGCATGCATCGAGCGCTTCGGCCGCATCGATGCGCTGGTCAACGCCGCAGGGCTGACCGACCGGGCCTCGTTCCTCGACGCCGATCTCGACGGCTGGGCCTCGCTGTTCGCGGTCAACGCGCGGGCACCGTTCTTCCTCATGCAGGCGGCCATCGCCGACATGAAGAAGCGTGGCCAGGGCGGCGCCATCGTCAACATCCTGTCGATCAACGCCCATTGCGGCTCGCCGGAACTCGCCGTCTATTCCGCCAGCAAGGGCGCGTTGGCCACGCTGACCAAGAACGCCGCCAACGCCCATCGCTTCGATCGCATCCGCGTCAACGGCATCAATGTCGGCTGGACCGACACGCCGGCCGAACGTGCCATGCAGGCCGACACGCTGGGCAACGGGCCGGGCTGGCTCGATGCCGCGAACGCCTCGCAACCCTTCGGCCGCCTGTTCTCGACGAGCGACATCGCCAACCTCGCCGTCTTCCTGCTTTCGGATGCTGCCGGGCCGATGACCGGCACGCTCGTCGACCAGGAACAGTGGGTGATCGGGGCGAACCGGTGAGCGCCAGCGAAACGCAAGCGCTGCACGGCGCATTTCGGCGTCGGCGATTTCACCGTTGCCATCAAAATTGGCCGCGATGACGGTGACTGAAAAAAGCCTATCACCACATTCGCTCAAAGCGCCCGCCCCGCCTCACAGCGCCAGGCTCCCCTGCTCCACCTCCTCGGCATTCGGATCTCCCGGTGCGGTGGCCCAGGCCAATTCGACCAGCGTCACGGTGCGCCGGCCTGTCCCGTCGAGCTGGCAGACGATGAGCCCCTGCTCCTCGATATAGGTTAAGAGGCGCCGGGCGCGGCGCAGCGAGTGCGAGCCGTAGGCGCGGGCGATCGCGGCGTCGCTCGGGCACGGCCAGCCCTCTTTCGCCGCACGGGCGATCATCATGAACACGCCCTGCATGTCGTCGGGCAGCAGCGACGCGCGGACAGAAACGTCCCGCCACGCGTCATCCTGCGTCGTCTCGGAACCAAGGCCGGCACGGGCGCGTGTCAGCATGCGGCGGAACTCCGGCAGGTCGGGCACGACCGACGCGAGGCCTTCTATGCGGCAGCGGACCACGAATTCCTGATAGAGCACGCCGATCACGCGAAAACCCGCATCGGGCTGCGCCAGGATGGCGCGCAGCACACGGTCGACGCGCTCACGACGCTCGGCCAGATCCTCGGCGCTGATTTGCGGCTCGGCCGGCTCGGGGCGCATTTCCAGTGCCGCCGATTTGGCCGCCATCAGCTGGTCGAGCAGGTCCGGCGACGCCGGGCGGCGCGGCGTGCGCACCGTCTCGGGCG
>NZ_AYWX01000038.1 GCF_000502875.1 Mesorhizobium sp. L2C084A000
CCACCTCTCCCCCGCCTTCGGCGGGGGCGAGGAACCCAGGTTCTGAGAAGCCTGGCGCGGCGGCATGCGGCATAGCTGCGCCTGTTCTGCGCCGCAGTGTTTTTCCTCCCCTTGCATGCAACTCACTTGGCGTTTAGCAAAGCGCCGGTTCAAATTCTTTCTGGGACGGTTCTCCATGGCAACGAAGCATCTTTTCCTGCTCCCCGGCGACGGCATCGGTCCGGAGGCCATGGCCGAGGTCAAGAAACTGATCGCGGTCATGAACGACAAGCTCGGCAGCGGTTTTGCCACCGATGAGGGGCTGGTCGGCGGCTGCGCCTATGACGCGCATGGCGCGGCGATCTCCGATGCCGACATGGAAAAGGCGATGGCGGCCGACGCGGTGCTGTTCGGCGCCGTCGGCGGTCCGAAATGGGATGCGGTGCCCTACGAGGTGCGCCCTGAGGCCGGCCTGCTGCGCCTGCGCAAGGACATGGAGCTGTTCGCCAATCTGCGCCCGGCCATCTGCTATCCGGCGCTGGCGGCGTCCTCCTCGCTCAAGCAGGAGGTGGTCGAGGGTCTAGACATCCTCATCGTGCGCGAGCTGACCGGCGGCGTCTATTTCGGCGAGCCGAAGCAGATCATCGATCTCGGCAACGGCCAGAAGCGCGGCATCGACACGCAGGTCTACGACACGTTCGAGATCGAGCGCATTTCGGGCGTCGCCTTCGAACTGGCACGCACGCGCAAGAACCACGTCACTTCGATGGAAAAGCGCAATGTGATGAAGTCGGGCGTGCTGTGGAACGAGGTCGTCACCCAGACCCACAAGGCGCGCTATTCCGACGTCAAGCTCGACCACATGCTGGCCGATGCCGGCGGCATGCAGCTGGTGCGCTGGCCAAAGCAGTTCGACGTCATCGTCACCGACAATCTGTTCGGCGACATGCTGTCCGACATCGCCGCCATGCTGACCGGCTCGATCGGCATGCTGCCGTCGGCCTCGCTCGGCGCGCCTGACGTGAAGACCAAGAAGCGCAAGGCGCTGTACGAGCCGGTGCACGGCTCGGCCCCCGACATCGCCGGCAAGGGCATCGCCAACCCGATCGCCATGATCGCGTCCTTCGCCATGTGCCTGCGCTATTCCTTCGGCATGGTCGAGGAAGCCGACCGCGTCGAAAGCGCGATCGCCGCTGTGCTCGACGCGGGCCTGCGGACGAAAGACATCATGTCCGATGGCATGACCGAGGTCGGTACGGTCGAGATGGGCGACGCGATCATCGCCAAATTCCTGGGCTGATATCGTGACGGTCGACGTCCGCTGGGCGACGATCGAGGACGCGACGGCGCTCGCGGCCATATTGTGCGAGATGGCGGTTCACTACCGGCAGCCACCTCTCGATGCCGGCCGGGCCGTGTCTGCCGCACGAAAATGGCTTGGCGAGGAAAGCCCGGCCTATCTGCATTTCGCGCTTGCCTTCGTCGACGGCGAGGTCAGCGGCCTGGCGTCGGTGGCGATCGCGCACCCCGGTATCGATCTCGAGCGGCTGCTGTTCCTCAAAGACCTGTTCGTGCGCGACAAAGCCCGCAACGCCGGCGTCGGCCGGGCGCTGATCGGCTTTCTCGCCGATCATTGCCTGCGCGAAGGCATCGGCCGCATCGACCTGACCACCGAGGACTGGAACGAGGGCGCGCTGCGTTTTTACGGCCGGCTTGGCGCCGAGCGCCACGGCCAGAAGGTCTTTCTCAGGCTTTCGGGTGAGGCGTTGAAAAGCGGCTAGATCCTGACGCCTGCCGGCACTGGTCCCCAAGGATTTTCGCCCACCTGGGACGGCAGAAGTCCGAAGACCAGCAAGGCAATGCTGCCAATGGGAGTGATGAAGCCCAGCAGTGCAAACCAGCCGCTCAGACCCGCGTCATGCACACGCCGCACGACGAGGGCAATCGACGGCAGGATCAATCCCGAAAAGAAAACCAGGAAGGGTATGAGCCCTATGGCCCTCATCGTCGTCCTGTCCGCATTGGTTTTGAAGCCATTGAACGCTAGGTCAACGAGTATTCCGAAGCCTAGAAGCGCCAATATCCCGAGGGTGTAGAATAGCCAGAAGGCCCAGAATTCCTTGCGGCGGGCGCGACCTTTGAAATTGCTATAGTCCGCAATTATCGCGCGCCAGAAGTAAGCCCACAGACCCATGGAATAGGCGGGCCTGCTCTCGGCCGAACGGCGTGGCTGGCCCGTGCTTGGCGATGGCGCTGTCGGGGTGACGGCGACTATATCGTGCGCCGTACCGTCATCCGGTTGAAACTCGACAAGGGTGCCCCTGGCGAGGGTCACTTCATGGCTCACATCGTCACGGGCAAAGATATAACGCTTGCTGTCGATTCCGTCGATGTAGCCGTAGTCCTGATCCTGATCGTAGTGGAATATCGTGCCACGCATGTTTCTCCCCCGCGTTGCGCAAATACTACCCAGGGTTGTTTGTGATTGCAATACACGTGGCGGCTAAATCCTGACACCCGCCGGCACCGGCCCCCACTGGTTTTCCCGGGCCTGCGTCGGGATCAGCGCGAAGACCAGGATGATCAGGCTGCCGATGGTCGGGATCAGGATCAGCAGGCTGAGCCAGCCTGACAGGCCGATGTCGTGGAGCCGGCGCACGATCATGCCGAGGCTAGGGAGCAGTGTCGCCAGCAGGAACGTGCCGCACAGCCCGACCGTTATCGCGCCCGAAATATCACTGTCGAAACCGCCCATATCCATATCGGTGTACAGGCCGATGCCGCCGATGATCAGCAGGCAAACCGTCCAGAACAGGCAGTAGCCCCAATATTCCTTGCGGCGGGCGCGGCCGGCGAAATTGAAGTAGTTCTGCGTCACGCCGCGCCAGAAATAGCCCCAGAGATCGCTGGGTTCGGCCGGCTCGGAGGAGCGGCCGAAATGCTGTGCCGGGGGCGGGGTTGCCGCGGCCTTGCTGCCGGCTTGAGTCGGTGCGGGGTTCGTGCCGGCGTCAGTGGCCGAAGTAGCGGTCTGGGCGGCAATCGAAAAGACGTCGTGAGCCTGGCCGCCGCCCGCCTGAAACTCGACGGACGCGCCCTTCCGCATGGCAGTTTCACGGCGCAGGTTTTCTCGGGTGAAGGTGTATTGGCTGCCGTCGGCGCCGGTGATGAAGCCGAAGCCCTGGACCTCGTCATAGTGAAGCACTTCGCCGCGCATTTGCCACCCCCGCTCGCCACGTCCTAGCCGAAGGTGGCACAGGGCCGTGCCGATGGGCAAGACGGCCAGCATGGCTACCCTCTTCGCGGCAAATGAAGCATAAGGCATCGAGTGCAACCGCCTTCGACAGAAGCAGACATGACAGTCGAGAGTCCTGACAGTAAAACCGTAAATGAAGATGGAGGGGAAAGAAGACCTCCCAGGCTGGCCATCGACGCCACCGGCCTGACGTTCTGGCCGTCCGGCCAGGGACTTGTCGGCATCCCACGGGTGGAAAGCTTTCTCGTCAGCGCAGCCCTGGCCGATCCCGACCCTTGCGTGGAGGTGGTGGCGTTCCGACCGTGGGAAGGCCGGTTTCGCCCCCTCGCTCCTTTCGAGCAGGACCATGTCGCGACGGGCGAGATTTCACCCTGGCGCCTCAAACGATGGCCTGGGAGACGCACGGCGATGTCGCAGGCCCTCGAAGCGGTGAGGCAGCAGCCATGGGGCAAGCGCGACGCCGACCGCCATCTCGCAAAGACGATGACCCATGGCCGCAAAGGGATTGCCTATCAGGCGACGAGGCTGCTGATCCGGGCCTATCGTCTGTACCAGCGGGCGCGGATCCGGTCGGCCCCGCGTCAGGCTCCAAGCCAACCGGACGAGACTGAACGCGGCTTTGTCTTGATCAGCCATCATATTCTGACCGGGGACGACCGAGCCGCCGTCTCCGGGCGCGCCGGTGGCCTCGCGTTTCTTTGCCACGACCTCATCCCGACACTGCGCCCCGACATGGTTGGTATGAGCCCTGGCGAGGCTCGCTACGGGTCATATCTCGAGCACCTCGTGCGTTCCGGCGCGCCGGCATTTTGTGCATCCGACGAAGTTGGTGCGACGCTGACCGATCATATGCAACAGGCAGGCGTCACGCAGCCGGTGGTATACCGGTTTCCGATGCCTTCCATCCTGTACGAGACGGCTTCGCGCATGGGCGAGACTTCGCGCATCGAGGCCGACGAGCCGTTCGTGCTCTATTGTTCGACCATCGAAGTGCGCAAGAACCACATCCTGCTGGCACGGATATGGCAGCAGGCGCTCGACGAGGGCGTCAAGCTGCCGAGGCTCGTCTGCGCCGGGCGCTGGGGCTGGATGATCGATCCGCTGCGCGCCTATCTCAAGGCCCATCCGAGACTGCTCGAGCGGGTTACGTTCACCGGAGCGATCAGCGATGAGGAACTCATCCGATATTATCGCAGCGCTTCCTTCGGCGTCTTTCCCTCGCATATCGAGGGCTGGGGCTATGGCGCCTCGGAATGTCTCGATTTCGGCGTTCCCGTCATCGTCTCGACCGCGCCGTCGCTGATCGAGGCGAGCGGCGGGCTGATGCCGGCGATCGATTCCAATGACCAGGCCGGCTGGTACGCTGCGATCCGCAGGATGGCGGAAGACCCGGACTGGCGCTCATCGCTGACGGAACGCATCGCAAAGCAGCATCGCCCGACGCCGGCATCGGCCAGCTGGGCTGCCATCAAGGCTGGCCTGCAGGCAAGCGCGTCCCTCCGGCCGAAGTCCTAGAGCAATTCTAGGAAAGGTGTGACGCGGTTTTCCGTCTAGAATTGCGTCAAAACAAAGAGTTAGAGCAGATCGCCGTTTCCGTGAAACGGTGAAATGCTCTAGGTGGGCCGCTTCTTCGCTTTCTTGTGCTTGGGCGCGCCGGTGGTGTCGAATTTCGGCTTGCCCGGCTTCTTCGCCCATGGCTTTGCCTCATGCGCGGTGGCCGGGCGCTGATCGACTGCTGCCGGTGCACGTTTTTCGAATTTGCGCTTCGGCGCGTTGGGGTCGAATGGCGCCTTGCCGCGATGCGGTTTCTTGTCGGGGCTTGGCGGCTGGTAGCCGGCGCGCGACAGATCGGGCGTGCCCTCGAGCCGCTTCACCAGGATGTTGCCTTGCAGCTTGCGATCGGGACCGATCGCGGCCAGGAAGCGGTCGGCCCAGTCGGCTGATATCTGCACGTAGGTCTCTTCCGGCTGCATCTTGATGGCGCCGATCTCGCGCTTCGAGATGCTGCCGGTGCGGCACAGCATCGGGATGAGCCAGCGCGGCTCGGCATTCTGCCGGCGCCCGATCGACAACGAGAACCAGACGCTGTCACCGAAATCGTCGCGACGGCTGGGCGCCTCGTCGCGGCGCGCGAAACCTTCGCCTGCCGGTCTTTCACGCGACGGCGTGAAGGGCGCGATCTCCATGAGGTCCTCGGGGGCCGAGCGGCTGGCGCGGCACTGGCGCACGAAGGCGGCAGCCACTTGCTCGGCGCCATGTCTTGCGAGCAGCGCGTCGATGAAACCGCGTTCGTCGTCCTTCACCGGCTCGTCGAAAACCGGATCGGCCAGGATGCGCTCGTCGTCGCGCCGCATCACGTCGTCGGCCGAGGGCGGGCTCGCCCATGTCGCCTTGAGGCCGGCGTTCTGCAACAGCCGCTCGGTGCGCTTGCGGGCACTGTTGGGCACGATCAGCGCGCTGACGCCCTTGCGCCCGGCGCGGCCGGTGCGGCCGCTGCGGTGCAGCAGCGTTTCCGGGTTGGTCGGCAGGTCGGCGTGGATGACCAGTTCGAGGTTGGGCAGGTCGATGCCGCGCGCCGCGACATCGGTGGCGATGCAGACTTTTGCGCGGCCGTCGCGCATTGCCTGCAGCGCATGGCTGCGCTCGTTCTGGCTGAGCTCGCCGGAGAGGGCGACGACGGAGAAGTTGCGGTTGTTGAAGCGCGCGGTCAGATGATTGACGGCGGCACGCGTGTTGCAGAACACCAGCGCGTTCTTAGCTTCGTAATAGCGCAGAACGTTGATGATGGCGTTTTCCCGGTCGGGCTGGGCGACGCTCAGCGCCCGGTATTCGATGTCGAGATGCTGCTTCTCCTCGCCGGCGGCCGAGATGCGCACCGCATCGCGCTGATAGCCCTGCGCGAGCGTGGCGATCGAGCGCGGCACCGTGGCCGAGAACATCAGCGTCCGGCGTTCGGCAGGAGCGGCGTCGAGGATGAATTCGAGGTCTTCGCGAAAGCCCAGATCGAGCATCTCGTCGGCCTCGTCGAGCACCACCGCCTTCAGCGCCGACATGTCGAGCGAGCGCCGGGTGATGTGGTCGCGCAGCCGGCCGGGCGTGCCGACGACGATATGGGCGCCGCGCTCCAGCACACGCCGCTCCGAGCGCATGTCCATGCCGCCGACGCAGGACGCCACGGTGGCGCCGGTCAGTTCGTAGAGCCATTCCAGCTCGCGCGTCACCTGCAAGGCGAGTTCGCGCGTCGGCGCCACCGCCAGCGCCAGCGGTGCGGCGGCGTGGCCAAAGCGCTCCGCGCCCTCAAGCAGGGTCGGCGCCAGAGCGAGGCCGAAGGCCACCGTCTTGCCGGAGCCTGTCTGCGCCGAAACCAGCGCATCGGCCTCGCCGAGTTCCGGCGCCACAACCGCCTTCTGGACGGGCGTCAGCTCGGAATAGCCGCGTTTTTCCAGCGCCCTTGCCAGCGCGGGAACGAGTGCATCGAAGTTGGACATCTTACTCTTTCGGAATTCGGATTCTTATATGCCCAGCAATGGGCCTGTCTTCGGCGGGCGTCGGGACGCTCCATGAGCCGGATGGTCATGCCGTTCGTACTTCGTGCCGCCGCGATTGTACAGGGCAACAGGACGCTCATCGCAATTGACTCTTGACGCAAACCGCGTAAAAGCCCGCTTTGAACGGGATCGTTTTTTCGATGCGCGGCCTTTTGATGGCTCTTCTTGCATTCGATGCCCCCAGCCTCAATGCACATCATTGGGCCGGGCGCGTCGGCGCGTCCCCTCGTTCCAGCAAAACCCCATTCTTGGCCAAAAAAACTACCAAAACCACCACCAAAACGGTGTGACTCCCTTGGCCTAACCACCCTCTCCCGGGTTCGGCCCGGGGGACGGAACCCGCATCGGCCAGCGGGTTTCTCCAAAAACCAAGCGGAGAGGGACAGGAGATTTTTCGATGAGTTTCAAGGTAGCGATCGTCGGCGCCACGGGCAATGTGGGCCGGGAAATGCTCAACATACTGGAAGAGCGCGGCTTTCCGGTAAGCGAAGTCGTGGCGCTGGCGTCGCGGCGCAGCCAGGGCACGGAAGTGTCGTTCGGCGACCGCACGCTGAAGGTGAAGACGCTCGACCAGTATGATTTTTCCGACACCGACATCTGCATCATGTCGGCTGGCGGCAGCGTCTCCAAGGAATGGTCGCCGAAGATCGGCAAGCAGGGCTGCGTCGTCATCGATAATTCGTCGGCCTTCCGCTACGATCAGGACGTGCCGTTGATCGTGCCGGAAGTGAACCCGGACGCGATCTCGCTGTTCACGCGCAAGAACATCATCGCCAATCCGAATTGCTCGACGGCGCAGCTGGTAGTGGCATTGAAGCCGCTGCATGACTTCGCCACCATCAAGCGTGTCGTTGTCGCCACCTACCAGTCGGTGTCGGGCGCCGGCAAGGAAGGTATGGACGAACTCTTTACCCAGACCCGCGCGGTCTTCGTCGCCGATGGCGTCGAGGTCAAGAAGTTCACCAAGCGCATCGCCTTCAACGTCATCCCGCACATCGATGTCTTCCTTGATGACGGCTCCACTAAGGAAGAGTGGAAGATGGTCGCCGAGACCAAGAAGATGCTCGACCCCAAGATCAAGCTGACGGCGACCTGCGTGCGCGTGCCGGTGTTCATCGGCCATTCGGAAGCGGTCAACATCGAGTTCGAAAAGCCGATCACCGCCGACGAGGCGCGCGATATCCTGCGCGAGGCGCCGGGCTGTCAGGTCTTGGACAAGCGCGAGGACGGCGGCTACATCACGCCGCTGGAATCGGCCGGCGAAGACGCCACCTTCATCTCGCGCATCCGCGAGGATTCGACCATCGACAACGGCCTGTCGATGTGGATCGTCTCCGACAATCTGCGCAAGGGCGCGGCGCTCAACGCAGTGCAGATCGCCGAGTTGCTGGTCGAGCGCGGCCTGATCCAGCCGAAGAAGAAGGCGGCCTGACGGCCGTTTAGTTTTCGCTCACGGGCCGTATCGCCGCTGCCGCGGCGGGCCCTCCGCGGGGGGCGCCGAACGATCGGCGGCCCGCGGCCGCGGGCTCGGCCTTTGGCCGTTAGCCAATCTCCCTCCTTGTGGGGGAGATGTCCGGCAGGACAGAGGGGG
>NZ_AYWX01000039.1 GCF_000502875.1 Mesorhizobium sp. L2C084A000
CCATCGAGGCAGCCGAATGCAAGAACTACTTCGAAAACGCAGGCTACGCTTCCGTCAAAATATGAAACGCTCTAGGCCGCTCTCTCAGTCGGCGTCCCGCAGGCCTGTGAGATGCTGACATCGGTGATTTCCGGCCCGCTAACCGCGTTGACGATTGCGCGGACGCTGGAAGCGTCGGCCCGATGCCGCCTTACAACTCCGACGAATTCCTCCACATCATGGCTGCGAATGGCGAAGGCCGGGAGGCCGCTCCTGCGGAACTTCGGCTGATCGGACCTGTCGCGCTCCTGCCATCTAGTGTGCGGGATTCAACCCAAAGAGCGTTTGAAGGTCGCTGCCGCGATCGGTGCCGGCGGGATTTCCTACGGCATCCACAGTGACCTCAGCGATGAAGTCCGTTGGGTCGTCATTGTTCAGCACGATTTTGCGCGAAATGCCGTCGGCTAGAACAACCGTGAAGCTGCGATTATATCGGTTTGCCTCAATGTTGGTTCGTTGGATCACTTCGAGAATGCGCTGACGCTCCGTCGGATCGGTCCTTGCCTGATCGAAGAGCGCTTCCGCCTTCTTCAATCGGGGTTTGGTGCCTTCAATGTCTAATCGCAGGTCGCTGACGATATCGCGCAAGCGGCCGGCAAGCATCGTCCTCTGCGCGAACGCGTCGGGGCCTTCGGTCTCTTGAAGTTGGTCAATCAGCCGGTGCAGCTCATCAGGCGAAATCGACTGCTGTTCGCGGAATTCAGACAGCTGCAGCTCGACGTCGGTGATCTGCACGTCGACTCCGGCTAGATCGTTTTCGCATTCCCTCAGTTTTGCCGACACGAAATCGATCGAAATCGCCTGATTTATAAGGGCGTAGGTTCGCTCCCGTTGAACCTCTAACTGATGACGTTTCTCCTTCAGCGAAGTCAGTCGGTCATCCAAGGCGATTGCTTCCGATTTAGTGGCCGATGCAGCAAGTATTTCACCCAGATCGATCTCCTTGACGTAAAGAAAGAACGACCTCTCAAAATCTTGGTAGCGCCATGGGGTTGAAACGCAATCCAGTCCACGTAATGCCTGACTGCACTTCAGGTATGTTCCGCCTCCCGGTCCAAATCCCTTGTTGAGAAAATGCATAGGCGCGCCGCAGTACCCGCACTTAGCCAAGTGGGTGAACAGGTTGCGCAGCGCTTCTCCCTTACGCCCCCCGCCTTCTATCCGGCGTTTACCCCTGGCGAATTGCGCTCGGAGAAACAGTTCTTCATCGACGATTTGCGGATAATAGCCAGGAATCGGGTCGCCAAACGGTATCCGTTTCCCATTCTGCTTGGTGTGAGGCTGAAACTCACCGAGGACAGCGCGGGTCTGAAGGATCTTGGTGACGTACGACTGCACCCAGCCATTCGACCTACCAAAGGCCGGTATGCCCACGTCGTTCAGCCGTCGCGTGATGACAAACGACCCTTGGCCGCTTGCACTATCTTCGAATATGCGCCTGACGATCTGTGCTCGATCGTCGATCACGCGAAAACTCTTTCGGTCGTCCGATAATTCCAACCAAGCCGGGCACAGTCCGGTCAGTTTCTTGTCGCCGATTGCCCTTCGTTTGGCGCCCCACGCAGCCGACAGACGCTGGCTTTTGATTTCAGATTCCTCGTTTGCACGAGCCATCACAACGATCGACATGATCAGCTGTGCAAACTCAGCTTCCCCGGCTTTGTAGAGCTGGTTGTCCGATAAAGTGACGAGGTTGATACCGTTCGATGTGATATCGAAGAACAGCGCCACCGAGGCATTCAGTTTTTGGCGTGACAGACGGTCAAACGACTCGACAAGCAGGTATGACCCCTTCGGAATCCTGCCTGCTTTGACGGCGTCCAGAAACTTACCAAGCGCGCCTGAGGAGACGTTGTCACCCTTGAAAGCTGAGACGCCAATGTCCTCTAGTCGGAAGTCCTCGACGAGTTGGAGATTGTGATCCTCGGCATATTTCTTCGACCGCTCCGATTGCCTCCGCAAACTGTCGCCTTTCAGCTGGATATCGGTCGACATGCGGACGTAGGAATAAGCGAGCGGCTTTGTCAGGGGAAACCTCCAGATTGGAGGATTAATACTCTACAATGATGTCTATCATCAACCGCCGCCCGCACATTTAATATAACTCACTATCTTGAGAATGTGGGTCATTAAATACTTTAATACGGCACAATATCCTTATGATCGGACCGCCTGGATCGGGCAAATCGATGCTGGCGCAGCGGCTGCCGTCGATCCTGCCGCCGCTGGCGCCGAAGGAATTGCTCGAAGTCTCGATGATCGCCTCGGTGGCGGGGGAACTCGGCGAAGGCAAGCTGACCGACCGGCGGCCGTTCCGCGCGCCGCACCACTCGGCCTCGATGGCGGCGATGGTCGGCGGCGGCATCCGCGCGCGGCCGGGCGAGGTGTCGCTGGCCCATCACGGCGTGCTGTTCCTCGACGAGTTTCCCGAGTTCACGCCGCAGACGCTCGATGCGCTGCGCCAGCCGCTGGAGACCGGCGACTGCATGATCGCGCGGGCCAACCATCGCGTCACCTATCCGGCGCGTATCCAATTGGTGGCGGCGATGAACCCATGCCGCTGCGGCATGGCCGGCGAGCCAGGCTATCGCTGCCTGCGCGGCGAGCGTTGCCGCACCGACTATCAGGCGCGCATTTCGGGCCCGCTGCTCGACCGCATCGATCTCAGGATCGAAGTGCCGGCGGTCTCGGCCAGCGACTTGATCCGGCCCGACCGGGCGGAGAAAAGCGCCGATGTGGCGATGCGCGTGGCACGCGCCCGCACCATCCAGCGCGAACGCTTCGAGCGGCTCGGCGCCACCCGCGCCACCACCAACGCGCATTGCTCACCGTCGATCATCGAGGAAATCGCCATGCCTGACGCCGCCGGCCTGTCGCTGCTCAAGGACGCCAGCGAAAAGCTCGCCTTTTCGGCGCGGGCCTATCACCGTGTGCTGAAGGTGGCACGGACGCTTGCCGATCTCGACGCCAGCGAAACCGTCGGCCGAATCCATCTGGCCGAAGCGATCTCCTACCGCATGAGCTCGGAGCGGATGGCGCAGGCGGCGTAGGTCACTCGCCGCCCGACAAGCCGACCTCGCCACATTGCCTTCCGCGATCACGCCATAACACCGCCTCTGCGAATCGATCATCTCCACGGTGCGGCGGACCTGATTGTCCGCTTGGCCGGCGTCCTCACCACCCAACGGCCTCACCGAGCGGGCGCCGGCCATTTTCTTCCTCTTCCAGAAGCGTGGATGTCATCGACGCCGGACCAAAGTCTTGGTCTCTGCATTGGACATTCCTTATTTAGACAATGCGAATATGGTTGCGGTCGGGGAGCCCGCTATGTTCATTGACTACTACGAAGTTTTGGAAGTTAGCCCGAACGCCAATTCGGAAACGTTGGAGCGCATATTTCGCTATTTTGCGATGCGCTATCATCCAGACAATCGCGAAACCGGCGATGAAGCCCGTTTCAGTGAAATCGTGGAAGCCCACAATACGCTCAAGGATCCGGTCAAACGCGCACAATACGACATCGCGTATAGAGACCATGCCGGCCTTCGCCACGAGCTGGCCGAGGAAGCCAGCAACACCAAAGGCATCGAGCGGGATGTCGTGATCCAGGCCAGGCTGCTGTCGCTGCTTTACGCGAAGCGCCGGCACGACGTCAGCAATCCCGGGATCGGAGATGTGGAGCTCGAACGCTTGTCAGGCTGTCCGCGAGAGCATCTCGAATTTCATCTCTGGTATTTGAAAGCGAAGGGCTGGATAGCAAGAGTGGAAAACGGGACGATCGCGATTACGGTGGAAGGCGTCGATCGGGTCAACTCCGAACACCGTCGCGATCCCACCATCCGGCTCCTGGACCATACGGCTTCCTGACGCCTTGTCTGTGGCCGGAAGCAAATAGCATCCGCCGCACCAGTCGCGGACGCGCCTTCAACGCCGCTGGCGATTTCACCACCGTCGAGCGAAATACGACAAAACCGATCCGTTGCCTCAGGCTTGCTGCGCCTTCAGTTCCAGCCGCCGCGCGTGCAGCACCGGCTCGGTGTAGCCGTTGGGCTGGACGCGGCCCTTGAAGACCAGGTCGCAGGCGGCGAGGAAGGCTATCGACTTGTCAAAGTCGGCCGCCATCGGCTGGTAAAGCGGGTCGCCCTCGTTCTGGCGGTCGACGATGTCAGCCATGCGCTTCATCGTCGCCATCACCTGGTCCTCGCTGCACACGCCGTGGTGCAGCCAGTTGGCGATATGCTGTGAGGAAATACGCAGCGTGGCGCGGTCTTCCATCAGGCCGACATCGTTGATGTCAGGCACTTTCGAGCAGCCGACGCCTTGGTCGATCCAGCGCACGACATAGCCAAGAATGCCCTGCGCGTTGTTGTCGAGTTCCTTCTGGATGTCTTCAGGCGACCAGTTCGGCCGCACCGCGACCGGCACCGACAGGATGTCGTCGAGCTTTGCCTTGGGCCGGTTCTTGAGTGCGGCCTGCACGGCATGGACATCGACCTTGTGGTAGTGCGTGGCATGCAGCGTCGCCGCCGTCGGCGACGGCACCCAGGCGGTGTTGGCGCCAGCCTTGGGGTGGGCGATCTTCTGTTCCAGCATTGCCGCCATCAAATCCGGCATCGCCCACATGCCCTTGCCGATCTGGGCGTGGCCGGCCAAGCCGCATTCCAGCCCGGTGTCGACATTCCACGCCTCGTAGGCGGAAATCCAGGCGGCCTGCTTCATGTCGCCCTTGCGGATCATCGGGCCGGCTTCCATCGAGGTATGGATCTCGTCGCCGGTGCGGTCGAGGAAGCCGGTGTTGATGAACACGACACGCTCTTTTGCGGCGCGGATCGCCTCCTTGAGGTTGACGGTGGTGCGCCGCTCCTCGTCCATGATGCCCATCTTGATGGTATTCTCAGTCATGCCGAGCAGGGCCTCGACGCGGTCGAATATCTCGACGGCGAAAGCGACCTCCTCCGGCCCATGCATCTTGGGTTTCACGACATACATCGAGCCGGCGCGGGAATTGGCGCGGCGGCCGTTCGGCCCTACATCGTGCAGCGCGATCAGCGCCGTCATCGCCGCATCCATGATGCCTTCCGGAACCTCGTTGCCGTCGCGATCCAGTATCGCCGGATTGGTCATGAGGTGGCCGACATTCCTGACCAGCATCAGCGAGCGGCCGGGCACGGTCAGCGTGCCGCCGGCGGGCGCGGTGTAGGAGCGGTCAGGGTTGAGCTTGCGGACAAAACTCTTGCCGCCCTTGGTGATCTCTTCCGTCAGATCGCCCTTCATCAGGCCGAGCCAGTTGCGGTAGACGACGACCTTGTCTGGCGCATCCACCGCCGCGACCGAATCCTCGCAGTCCTGGATGGTGGTCAGCGCCGATTCCAGGATGACATCGGCGATGCCAGCCGGATCGGTGCGGCCGATCTGGTTGTTGCGGTCGATCACGATCTCGATGTGCAGGCCGTTGCGCACAAGCAGCACGGTATCGGGATTGGCGGCATCGCCACGATAGCCGACGAATTGCCTGGGGTCGGCCAGTGTCGTCGAGCCGGCGCCGGCGCTTAGCCGCAGGGCGCCTTGCGCCAATGACAGACCGTTGACCCCGGCCCATTTGCCCGAGGTGAGCGGGGCAGCCTCGTCGAGGAAGGTCTTCGTCCAGGCAACGACCTTGGCGCCGCGCGCCGGATTGAAGGCTTTGCCCTTTTCGGCGCCATCCGTTTCGGGGATGGCATCGGTGCCGTAGAGCGCATCGTAGAGCGAACCCCAGCGCGCATTGGCGGCGTTGAGCGCATAGCGCGCATTCATCACCGGCACGACCAGCTGCGGTCCGGCAACATCAGCGATTTCGGGGTCGACATTGTCGGTCGACACGCTGAAGGGCGGGCCCTCCAGAACGATATAGCCGATCTCTTTCAGGAAGCCCTTGTAGGCCTCCATGTCGACCGGCGCGCCGTGATCGCGATACCAGCCATCTACCTGTTCCTGGATGGCGTTACGCGCTGCCAGCAGCGCCCGGTTCTTCGGCGCCAAATCATGGATGATGGCCGAAAAACCGTTCCAGAAGGCGTCCGCTTCGATCTCCGTGCCCGGCAGCGCTTCCCTGGCCACGAACTCATGCAGCTCGCGGGCAATCCGCAATCCGGCGATCTCGATGCGGTCGGTCATCAGGCTACTCCAGATGAAAGGCTTTGCGGGCCTTTGGCATGTCAGGTTTGCCGGGTCAATTCAGCTTAGGGTGAAGGTGGCGTATTTCGCCGCCCCGCTCAAACCGCAATGCGCGGCCTTCCCGAGGCCACGGCCACGACATGCGCCTCGATGAACATGCGCTGGGCTTCGACGGTCGAGACCCGGAATTCGGTGGCGACGTCGATCTCGGCGCTGTCGGTGCCGGCATCCCTGGCGCGCTCCGCGACGATGGCGCGGACATCGGCCTCGGCCGCCGCGATCGCCGTCGCCTCGTCGAGGAAATCGCGCACGGTCTCGCCCGAGGCGAGACGAAACAGCCCTTCCATGGGCTGGCTGACCCGCGCCTCGGCCGATACCCTGACCTGGCCGACGACGGCGCCGAGCGCGTTGGCGACATCGGTATCCCTGGGCACCACGCAGTCATTGCCGATCAGCGGCGGCAGCCCGGCATAGTGCAGCGGCGCCGAGGCGCCGAGGCCGATGACCGGGCGGTCGAGCGCAACGCTCAGGCGGGCGATGCCGGGATGCGCGTCGACCGCGCGCTGCACCAGGGCGTGCGCCACCGTCGACGCGCCATCGAGCCCATCCTCGGCAAAGGCGGTCTCGAGGATATATTCGGCCGACCAGCGCGTCAGCGTCACCAGCACCCGTTCCGAAATCGCTTCCGGCGAAGCGGCGATGTTCTGGCCACGGCCGTCACGCTTGCGGGCGAACAGTTCGGCGCCGAGGCGCGCGGCGATGGGATCCCAGTTCGCCTGCTTGCCCAGCACATGGGCGGCGTCCGACGGGGTGAAGCCGGCGACATGCACCAGCCCGCGCGACACCAGCCGGTTCAGCGTCGCGTTCTGCGCGTTGGAACTCAAAAGCCTGTCGACGGCGAGCGGCACGGCACCGATCAGCTCGTAGAGCCTGGCTTCGGCGCCGGTCAGGCCGGCGGCGAGCCGGTCC
>NZ_AYWX01000040.1 GCF_000502875.1 Mesorhizobium sp. L2C084A000
GCGCTATCGAGAGCGCGCTCGCGAGCGGCTTCGCTACCGCCGAGCTACACCACCTGTGGGGACGCGACCGTTCCGAGAATTACCCGCCCCCGGATTCCGAAATGATGCCGCACCCTTGGAGGGGTGGATGGGCGCGGTGCTCTGCTGGTGAAATGTTCCTTCTTATGGGTTGTCCAGGAGAAGGAATGAAATGCCTGCGGAGAGATTGGCGATGCGGCGTGTCCGCGAGATTTTGAGATATCGATTTGAAGAGGGCCTTGGCCACAAGGCGATCTCGTACAAGTCGGGGCTGCGCCCTCGACTGTGCGCGAAACGCTTCGCCGGGCGGACGCTGCCGAACTGGCCTGGCCGTTAGGGGACGAGATCACCGACCCGGTCCTGGAGGCTGCGCTCTACAAGGCAAACGGGACGAAGACGGGTATCGTCGCAGTGGAGCCGGACTAGGCTTGCGTGCATCGCGAGCTGAAGCGCAAGCATGTGACGCTGCAGATCCTGTGGGACGAATACATCGCTCGCGACCCGATGGTTACCGCTATAGCCCCTTTGTGATCTATACACGGGCTGGGCATCAAACCTGCCAGTAACGATGCGGCAGAACCATGTCGCCGGCGACAAGCTCTTCGTCGATTATGCCGGCGATACGGTGACGGTGATCGTCGACCGGCTGAGGGGCAAGACGCGCCAGGCGCATCTGTTCGTGGGCCGTATTGGGCGCTTCGAGCCTCTCCTATGCGGAAGGGCGCTGGAGTGAGACACTTCCGGACTTGCTGGGGTGTCACGTAAATGCACTGGAAGCGTTCGGCAGCGCGCCGGCTCTGTTGGTTCCCGACAATGCCAAGGTCGCCATCATCAAGGCCTGCCGCTACGACCCGCAGGTAAACCGCACCTATGCGGGCATGGCCGCCCATTATGGCAGTTCGGTGCTGCCGACCCGCCCGCGGCGACCACACAAGTGCTCTCAACTATGATGGCCGAGCAGGTCACCGATCGTCTTCGGCCGACAACCGAGCCGGTCCCGCGAAGCTGCGCGCCGTCACCCCCGGCTGCCTCTGTCGGCAGGCGCGACGCCGGTCCTTACTTTGCCGCAACCCGTATCCGTGCCGCTTCGGCGCACGCGACCCCTTGCAATCGCGGCCGCCGCGACGGCATCCCCATCGCCGACTGGGAGGTTTGCCTTCAGGTTGCCCATCCTGGTTATATCGGCTGGGAGGAGTCCATGGAGAACCAGAGGCGACTTGCCAACAACATCAACCGCTACGCAGCCGGCCATTCGGGCGTGCCGCGCAAGGGAGCGGCAGGGCATCGCTGTTTGTGGGCGGTGCGGGCGCCGGATGAGCCTGCGCTATAGCGGTCCTGCGGGCGACTATCCCGTCTACACGTGTCGCGCCGACCGCGATCAGGCGGGCGGGCCGCTATGCCAGGAAATGCGCGCGTTGCCCGTCGACGCGCATGTCGAAAGCATCCTGCTCGAGGCCTTGACGCCGGACAAGATCGACATCGCCATCGCGCGCTGGGCCAGATTGAAGCGGAGACGCGTCAGCTTGAGCGCCAGTGGGCGCTGCGGCGTGAACGGACGCGTTATGAGGGGGAAAGAGCACGGCGCCAATATGATGCGGTGGAGCCGGAGAACCGTCTGGTGGCGCGTTCGCTGGAGCGCCTCTGGGAAGAGAAGCTTCGCGCTGCCGAGGTGATCGAACAGGATTACGAACGGTAGCAGCAGGACGGGCCGCTGGTCTTGAACGAGCCGGATCGCGAGGCGCTGGGCGAAGATCTGCCCGGCATCTGGCACTCCCCTTCCACAACGGCGGCCGAGCGCAAGGGCATTCTGCGCCTCATCGTCTGCGAGGTCGTCCTCGACCAAAAGCGCTTCCAGGGCCAAGTCTGGTTCAAGATCCTATGGCAGACGGGAGCGACAAGCGAGCACTCCTTGCAAAGACGGGTCCACACCTATGGCGACTACGCCGATCTGGAGCGGCTACGGCGCCGCGTGATCGAACTCAACGCGGCAAGCAAAATGGACAAGGAGATCGCGGCGACCTTGAACACGGAAGGCTTTGTCGCAGCGCGCGGCTGCGCGTTCAAAGGTGAGAATGTCTGGCTTCTGCGGACACGTTGGGACATCCCCACCGTCAAGATCAACGGGACGAGCGCCAATCCCGACCGATGGCCAGATGGAACCTACTCTGTTCAAGGGGCGACGGCCGCCCTGGGCGTCACACCACAAACCGTCTTCGACTATCTCGCCCGCGGCTGGATCGAGGGACGCCAGCTCACGAAAGGGCAGCCGTGGCAAATCGGGCTCTCGACGACCGCATCACGGCATTGCGGGCACGAATCCAACGCACGAGATGATCAAAGAAGGAGGCATCATGACAACTTCGGCGATCCGACTTATGCCGACGCCATCCTGGATCGCCTCGTTCACATCGCTCATCGCATCGATCTGACGGGCGAAAGCCTGCGGCGAAAGCAGCCGCAAAAAGCTTGACACATGGCGGATACGAAATGACAACAATCAACGCCAGCAGAGCCCTAGGCTACCTCCGTAGTCGACTACTGCCAGCGATATTGTTCGGATCACCGATCTCGAGTGCCCCGGCCGATTCCGCCGCCAACAACCTCGTCAATGCCGCGTGAACAAGAAACGTCAGATGCGCTGGTCTCCCGCAGGGGCTCACCGCGTACTTCAGGTCCGAGCCGCTGTTGCCAATGGTCGATTGAAGCAAGCAAATTTTGCTCTTGCGGCTTGACCCCCAGCTTTTTGCCGCTCCCGTCATAAATTCCGGAGCGCTCTCATTCGTTCGCTGGAGCAGAGCGGCCGGAAGCCGGTGGCTTCGATCCGTGGATAGTGAGGTTCGGCGCTTTTGGCGAGCGGCCGCCTGGATCATAGGTTCACCGGAAGGCCGGTGCTCTTTCCCCGGCGGTCGATCGCCCGGCCCGATCCTATCAGGTGAGCGAATTGGTTGCCTGTTGATTCACAGAGCCATTCAGATCAGCGCACTCACCGCGCAGTTGCGGCGCCAGTTCCTTGACTGCGTCGTCGAATGCCTCAAGAACAACCTCGATATCGGCCTCTGTCATCGGCGACGAGATTAGGAAGCTCAGCCGTGAAACCAAGACTTTGCGCTTCAAGAGTGCCTCCTGGAGCGGTGCCACCTTGCTGAGTTGATGGTTCTGGTAATATTGGTACAGATCGCGCCAGTTGCGGATCTGAGCCGAACCGAAGACGAGCTTCGTCGATCCGATACAATACTGCTCGAGACGTGCATCGACACCATAAGTCTGCAGCACTGAATCCATGCCGTCGCTGAGCCGGTCCTGAAGCGACTGGAAGCGATCAAAGACTTCGCTGGTGAGCAGGCGCATGGTTGCCGCGCCAGCCGCCATGGTGAGTGGGTTCGCCGAGAAGGTCCCGCTGTGCAGCACACGCGGGCCCTCCCGGGAGATCTTGAAGACTGACATGACTTCATCAGAACCGCAGACAGCGCCGACCGGCAGACCACCGCCGATGAACTTGCCCAGAACGGTGATGTCAGGTGTGACACCGACGCGGCCCTGCGTACCGTTGAGACCGTTTCTGAAGGCGACGACTTCATCGAAGATCAGGAGAATGCCGAGACGTGTCGCCTCATCTCGCAACGCCTTCAGATATTCTACTTCCGGACGGCCATAGCCGACCTGCAGTTGCATCGGATCGACGATTACCGCCGCGAGCGCCTCCTTATGCTTGGCAAGGATCTTGCGGGAAGATTCGATGTCATTGCAGGGCAAGACGACGAGCTGAGGCAGCATGTAGCCCGGCGTGCCGGAATTGCGGGCGATTGTGGGAGGCTCGGTCGGATCACCCCATTGCGAAGGAGACGGCGTCGAGCTGGAGTCAATGTATTCATATTGGCCGTGATAACCGCCCTCGATCTTGGCGATTTTCGGCTTTCCGGCGATCGAGCGGGCCATTTTCAGGGCCAGCATAACAGCTTCGGTCCCGGAATTGGTGAAACGGATCTTATCTCCGGTCGGCAAGCGTTCGCAGATCAGGGCGGCCAGTTCGGTTTCCAGCGAGGTCGGCATGGTAGAGCATACAGCGCGACCGGCCTGCTCGGTAATCGCTTTAACGATTTCGGGGTGCGAATAGCCGTGGATCAGGGCGCCAAAGTTATTTGTAAAATCGATGCGTCCATTGCCATCGACGTCAAATGCCCAGCAGCCTTTGCCATAGGCGAGGTAATTCGGATGCGGTTCCAGCACTATGGGACGGGAGTATCCGTCGACTAGGTAATTTTTCGCATTTTCAAACAGTTCAGCGGACGATAGTTCCGCCGTGCTGGCTGCGCATTGTGCCGAATAGGACGCCATAATCTAGTTCCACCATCTTTCATCGCAAGGAGGGGCCGCCTCAACCCGCTTCCTTTGCCATTCTTGTTCCGCCAGACTAGGCGCAGGAAGTCACCGCAGTAAGCGAGCGCAGGTTACGATGAAACCCTAATAATTGTGCCTGATGAGGCCTTCCATGTTGCGGCACAATCGGACAACTCTGCTGCCGCTGCCTGCGCCTGGCTTGAGAATCACCGGAAGGCCAATCTCCTCGGCAGCGCTTTCCACCTCCGTCGCATTCGTCGCCAAGCGATAAGCAGGTATTGGAACGCCGGCTTCCTCGAGAAGCTGACGTTGAGTGAATTTGTCGCAGCATCGTTCAATCGATGTGGGGTTCGGTCCCGGCAGACTAAAATAGCAGCAGAGCTTGCCAACTGTCGCATAGAACGGATCCCCGGCGCACGTAATGCCAGCAATGTCATAGGTCGCACGTAGCCGAGAACATTCGCGGATCAGCGCATCGAGATTGTCTGTATCGACACGGATTGCCTCAATGCCTTCCGCCGCAAGATAGTCGTACCGAGCTGGATCAGCCGACAGGGTAATTGGATTAAGACCAAGACGCGGGGCCGCTCGGACGTATAGCGGACCATTATACCTTGAACCTTCAAGCAGGATGAGCGCTCTTCTTGCCATTGGCCGTTGACTCCAACGTTGCGTGCTGTGCGGTGGTCGGAGCGTAAACGGGCATAAGCTCTTTCAGCCGTGCCTGACGTCAGACCTTGTGGTGAACGTACCATTGTCAGCGATTTGCGGTCGCAAAGATTCTGCAAATTTATATGAAGGCTTTGTTGCAACCGGTTTGATTGCCGGCGCTGTGGCACCGAGCGTCTCGACGAATTTTCGGAGGGCGGTGAGGTTGGAGTGCACCCCTCGACTGAGACAAATAGATAGCGGACAGTTTCTGGATTGCAGGGACTGGAGATGGTTGGAAGAAAGCCGAGATTTAGCGAAGAAGAGAAACTCTCCATGCTCCTACGGATGCAAAGGGGGGAGAACGTCAGCCGGCTGGCGGATGAACTGGGTATTCACCGCCAGCGCTTATATCCTGGCGTGAACAGTTGCGGGTGTGTGGCAATCTAACGCCGAGCCGACAGGGGCGTCCAAAGAAGCGGCCTCCCGAGGCACCACCAGATCGGCAAGCCTTGGCGGCAGGTTTTGCACTGTCGGCTGACCAGCGTCGTGCCGATGGGCTAGACAAAAGCCCGTCGCCGCATTGTCGAGCCCGTCGCCGCATTGTCGAACTTGAACGCAAGATTGGGCAGCAACAGGTTGAACTTGATTTTTTTCAAGAAGCCTTGCGGCATGTCAGGGGGCAGTCAACAGCAGAAAGACGCACCTGGCGGTGCAGCGTCTTCGAAGTCATTCAAAAAATGACAGCCCATGTGCCGCAAGGCTCTCCAGGAATTGAACAGATGTGCCGTCTCGCCGGTGTCAGCAGGGCTGGATACTACCGGCACTGGCGACAGTCGGCGCCGCGTCAGGAAGAAACTGGTCTGCGAGATGTTATTCAAAGGCTGGCCTTGGCCAACCGGCACTATGGCTATCGCCGGATCGGCGCCCTTCTTGGCCGCGAGGGTTGGCAGGTAAACCACAAACGGGTGTTGCGGGTATGGGGGAGGATAATCTCTTATGTTTGCGCACTCGGCCATTTGTGCCGCGCACTACGGATTCCCGGCACAGCTGGCAGGTGGTGCCGAACCTTGCCAGAGGCATGGAACTGGCAGGCGTCAACCAGCTTCGGGTCGCCGACATCACGTATTTGCACCTTGCCCAGCAGTTCGCCTATCTGGCGGTTGTGCTCGATGCATTCAGTCGCAAGGTCATCGGATGGGCGCTCGAACTCCACTTGCGGGCCAGCCTTGCTGTCGATGCCCTAAAAATGGCGATCTCCGCACGTGTTCCGGTTCCCGGCAGTTTGATCCATCATTGGGACAGAGGATCGTGTCCCAGGGAGTGGTGTAGCTGACGGCTTGGTCGCCGCGCTCTCCGGCATGGGGCCGGGCTGATC
>NZ_AYWX01000041.1 GCF_000502875.1 Mesorhizobium sp. L2C084A000
GAAACCGATGACGCCCACCTCGGCGACGACCAGCGCGCTGAGCGAGACGGCGACAGCCATGCCGGCAAGGCGGATGACGGCCGGCCGGGTGCCGAGCGATGCCGCACCGTCGTCGCTGAGATCGAGCAGGCGGAGCGGTCGCCAGAGCAGGAACGCGGCGCAGATGCCGGCCAGCAGCCACGGCGCCAGAACAACGACCGCCGCGTCGCCATTCTGCACCAGCGAGCCGCTCTGCCAGATGAACAGCTCCTCGGTGTATTCGCGGTTGAGCGCCATCAGCAGCGCGCCGGCCGAGCCGAAAGTGAGGCTGACGACGAGGCCGGCGATGATGATCGACACTGGCGAAAAGCTGCGCCCGCGCGCCAGTGCGAAGACGGCTGAGGTGGCGAGCGCGCCGCCGGCCAGCGCCACACCTTCGCGGCCGCCCTCCAGCAGCCATGGTGCATAGAGGGTGGCTGCTGCCAAAGCGAGGCTCGCTCCCGCATTGGTGCCGATCGTGGTCGGCTCGGCCAGCGGATTGCGCAGCACATGCTGCATGATGGCACCGGCGAGACCAAGTGCAGCGCCGGCCAGCATGCTGACGGCGACACGCGGCAGGAAGGCATAGCGATACAGCAACTGCGCTGGATCGGATGTGTCGGGGGCGGTGAGCGCCTGCCACCACAGGTGCGTAGGCAGAAGGTGGATGAGATCGAAAACGGTCAGCATCAGCGCCAGGCCTGCGGGCACGGCCGCCAGCAGGATAAGCGCACCGATGCCGTCGCGCTGTCGCGGCAGGGACATTGCCTGGGCGATCATGCCGCTGCCATGAATTCGGCGAAACGCGCGGCGGCGGCAAGACCACCGAACGGCCAGACCGGCGGAATGGTCCGCACCCGGCCGCTCCGGACGCAAGGCAGATTGGCCCAGAGCGAGCTGCGGGCAATCCTGATCCTGACGTGCGGCGGGATCGGATCGAGCGAGATCAGTTGCGCCTCGCCGACGGCGACCAGTTCCTCGATGCCGACCGTGGAGAAGCCCCATTCATTGGTGGCGGTGGTCCAGGCGTTGACGAGGCCGAGCCGGTCGAGGACATCCTGCAGCAGGCTGCCGGCGCCGTAGACGCGGACATGCCGATCGTCGAACATGCTGACGACGCAGACCGGTTTCTGCACCGCCCGCTCCAGCTTGGCACGCGCTTGGGCGATCGAGGCTTCGATGCGCCCGACAAGGTTTCCTGCTTCCGTCCTGCGGCCAAGCATGTCGCCAAGCTGCAGCGTCACCTGTTGCGCCTGCGCGTAAGGTGGAGCCTTGCCGCTGTAGAACGGCACGTTGAAGGTCGGCGCCAATCTGGTGAAGCTGTTCTCGTCCAAGCCATAGCCATAGGCGCCGACGATCAGGTCGGGCCGCAATTCCCGGAGCAGTTCGAGATTGGGCTCGCTGCGCGATCCCAGGTCGATGGTGGCCTGCGGCAGTGCCGGGCCCTGCACCCAGTCGCCGTAACCCCTGGTGTCGCCGACGGCGAGCGGCGACAGGCCGAGCGAGACCACGATTTCGGCCGACGTCCATTCCAGGCAGACGACGCGGGCAGGTGCCGCGCGTGCCATGCCGCCCGGCAAAGCGAGGCCGGTCGCGGCGAGGCCGGCAAGATACTGGCGCCGTGTCAGCGCCGCCATTTTGGGTCGGCCCGCCACCTTGCTTCTACCATGTGTATTTCACCGAACCGTTGATCCTGCGGCCCTCGCCGTAGAAGCAGCCGAAGCCCGAGGAGAAGCAGGAGGCGTAGCGTTTGTCGAACAGATTGCTGGCATTGAGGCTGAGCGTGGCGTTCTGCCAGGCGTAATGCACTGCCGCGTCGGCGAGCACGACCGACGGAACCTTGAAGCTGTTGGCGTCGTCGCCATAAGTCGAGCCGACATAACGGATGCCGGCACCCAGGCCCAGACCCTCCAGGCGGCCGCTGCCGAGAGTGTAATTCGCCCACAGAGACGCGGAATGCTTCGGCACGCCGAAAGGCGTGTTGCCTTCATTGCTGATTGAACTCCCATTATCATCAACAACAGAAGTCGCCTTGGTGATCCTGGTGTCGAGATAGGTGTAGGCCGCTCTCAGGTCGAGGCCGAAATCGAGGCTGGCAACGGCCTCGAGTTCGACGCCGCGAGAGCGGATCTCGCCGGTCTGGAACATGTCGTCGGGCCGGCCCTCATTGCCATAGCGCACGACATTCTGCCGGGTCAGGTCGAAGGCCGAGACCGTGATGAACGAATTCCAGCCGGTCGGCTGGTACTTCAGCCCGATCTCGTATTGTCTGCCGGTCTCGGGCACGAACAGATTGCCGTCGCTGTCGGCGCCCGCCACCGGCTGGAACGATTCGGAATAGCTGACATAGGGCGCAAGCCCGTTGTCGGCGAGGTAGACGAGCCCCGCCCGGCTGGTGAAGGCGTTGTCCTTCTGCTCGGGAATGTAGCCACCGGCCAGATTGTCGTAGACCTTGGCGTCCGACCAATCCTGGCGGCCACCAAGGGTCAGCCGCCAGTTGCCGAGCTTGATCTGATCCTGCGCATAGAGGCCAACTTGCTGCTGGGTGGTGTCGGTATCGGTGTAGGGCGTCAGATCACCGATCTTGTAGCCGTAGACCGGATCGAAGACGTTGAAACCGTCCTCGACCGTCCCTTCCGAGGCATAGTCGCGGTAAGTATAGCGTTTGTAGTCGAGGCCGACGAGCAGCGTGTGGGCAAGCGGCCCGGTGTCGAAATCGGCTTGTGCCTGGTTATCGATGGTGACGCCGCTGAGCTTGGTGCCACCGGCATCTGCATAACGGTAGTAGTCGCCGCTTGAAGGTTCCAGGCCGTTCGAGTCCGTCAGTCCGCCACCAAAGACGCCTTCCTCGGTGTGGGTAAGGTGGACGTAGCGGGCATGCTGTCGAACCTGCCAGGTTTCGTTGAAACGGTGATCGGATTCGTAGCCGATCGAGGCCTGGTCGTTGTTGTAGGAGTCGAAGCCGGGTTCGCCGACGAACATGCTGTTCGGCAGGTACTTGCCGTCCTTGCCCGGTATGACCGTGCCGTAGGCAGGCAGATACTGCATCGCCCATCCCGAGCGATCGCGCTGATAGTTGGCGAGGATGGTCAGGCTGGTGTCGGCATCTGGCTGCCAGGTGATCGCCGGCGCGATGAAGATGCGGTCGTCCTTGACGAAATCGGTCTGCGTGTCGCCCATGTGAGCGGCACCGGTGAGGCGAAACAGCAGCGACTTGTCGGCGTTCACGGCACCGCTGAAGTCGAACTTGCCTTCATACCGGTTGAAGCTGCCACCACCGAATTCGACCTCGCGCAGGTTTTCCTCGGTTGGCCGTTTGNGACGTGTGCTCTTCCGATCTAGCTGCCACCACCGAATTCGACCTCGCGCAGGTTTTCCTCGGTTGGCCGTTTGCTGACATAGTTGATGATGCCGCCGGGGCTTGCCTGGCCATAAAGCACCGACGCCGGTCCGCGCAGCACCTCGTAGCGTTCCGCGCCATAGGAATCGAGTGCGGTGAACAGGGTGAAATTGCTCTCCTTGAGCTGCAGCCCGTCCCTGTAGAAGACGCCGCTGGCGTTCGAAATGCCGCGCAACTGCAGGCCGAGGCCGCGATTGTCGGTGCCGTAGAGATTGCCGGTGGCGCCGGGTGTGTAGCGCAACGCGCTGTTCAGGCTGTCGACGGCTTGCGCTTCCATCTGGTCCCTGGTGATGACCGATATCGATTGCGGCGTCTCGATCAGCGGCGTGTCGGTCTTGGTGCCGGTGGAGCCCTTGGTGGCAACGTAGCCCTTAACCGGCCCGAATGCGCTTTCGACACGTTCCTGGACGTTGATCGGGTCCAGGGTGGTGGTGACCGTCTCCTGGGCCAGTGCATGGCCGCAGCCAAGCAGGGCCGGCAGCGACACCGTTGCGATCAGCAGGCGCTTGCGCGCCATCCGGTTCTGCCAAATCGGTCCATGTCCTGAAATCATCCGGTGCGCCTCCTGTTTCCCAATTCCGTGCCGATATTGCCGGTCGCGACGATTTGTTGATCGTTGCAGTCATCTTCAATGTTGACTAGTAAGGTCATGTTTCATAGTCAACCGGGCATGACCCGTCGAAAGCCGGAATCTGGAAATGCGGGCGGCCGCACTGGAGAAAAGCTATGAGCATGGCTGGAACTGATGCCCAGACTGCCTTCCATATCGACGCGGTGCGCTTTGCCGTCGGCGAGCGGACGCTGCTCGGTCCGGTCTCGCTCGAACTGGAGCGCTCGCGCGTCTATGGGCTGATCGGCCACAATGGTTCGGGCAAGTCGACGCTTATCAAGCTCATGGCGCGCCAGCAGCCGGCGAGTTCAGGCGCCATCACTTTCGCCAGACGTCCGTTGCCGCAATGGGGTGCCCGCGAATTTGCCCGCGCGCTTGCCTATCTGCCGCAGACGACGCCTGCGGCGACCGGCCTGACCGTGCGCGAACTGGCGACGCTCGGGCGCTATCCCTGGCATGGCGCGCTTGGCCGTTTCCGCGCCGAGGACAGGCAGCATGTCGAGGAGGCGCTGGCCCTGACCGATATGGAGGGTTTTGCCGACCGGCTGGTGGACGAATTGTCGGGCGGCGAGCGCCAGCGCGCCTGGCTCGCCATGCTGGTGGCGCAGAACGCCGGCGTCATGCTGCTCGACGAGCCGATCTCGGCACTCGACATCGCCCATCAGGTCGAGGTGCTCGGGCTGGTCAAGGAGCTCAGCCGCAAACGCGACCTATGTGTCGTCGTCGTGCTGCACGATCCCAACATGGCGGCGCGCTACTGCGACGAACTGATCGCGCTGAAGGACGGCAAGCTGCTGACGCGCGGCACGCCCGGCGAAATCATGCGCAGCGATGTGCTGAAAGGCATTTTCGGTGTGGAGATGGNAGACGTGTGCTCTTCCGATCTGCGCGGCACGCCCGGCGAAATCATGCGCAGCGATGTGCTGAAAGGCATTTTCGGTGTGGAGATGGGCGTGTTCGCGCACCCCGTCACCGGCCAGCCTGTCGGCTATGTGCAGTGACAATATCTGATGCGGCGGCGGGAAATAAAAGGCGGCAGGCCGCTGTGAGAACAAGGAAGAAGCTGTTGTCGAGAACTGGTTTGTTGGCGGCGTTGGTCGCATCCGTCATCCTGTCGGCCGGCAGCGCGATGGCCCAGGAGCAACCCGCCGGTGCCGCGCCGGCGGTCGAAGCCTCCGCCGTGCCCGCAGCCCCAGCGCCGATTGCACCCGCACCCGCCGCACCGGCAGGCGCTCCGCCGGCCACAATGGCGCCTTCGCAGCCAGGCACGCAGCCGAATACGGCCGCGCCGGCCGAGACCGGACCTTCGACGGCGATGGAGATCACCTTGCCGCATGACCTGTCGCCATGGGGCATGTTCATGGCGGCCGATATCGTCGTCAAGGCA
>NZ_AYWX01000042.1 GCF_000502875.1 Mesorhizobium sp. L2C084A000
GCGCCCCTTCTTGAATTGGAGATCACTTGCGACAAGCCCACCGCGATCCTCGCAGCACGTCTCTGCGATGTAGGCCCGTCAGGTGAAGTCACACGGGTCACCTACGGATTGCTCAATCTGTCGCACCGCGACAGCCACGAAAACCTGCAGCCGATGGAGGCTGGACGATCATATCGAATTTCTCTTGCGATGAATGAGATCGGCTATTCTTTCCCCTCGGGCCACCGGATCCGGCTCTCTATTTCCACTGCCTACTGGCCAATTGCATTGCCGGCGCCGGAGCGCGCCACATTGACCTTACAGGCGCAAGCCAGCCATTTGCATCTGCCGATCAGAATGCCTCAGCCGAGTGACGACGAGCTGCAAGCCTTTGACGTGCCGGAGGGTTTTCCGCTAATGGCTACCACGGTGCTGAAACCCGGCAACGTCGAGCGGTTCGTTCACATTGACCCATTGTCGAGGCAGGTCACCGTCACAGTCAAACGGGATGATGGCTCAGTGCGCCTCGATCCGATCGGCACGGTTGTTGGGCACGCAAAGCATATGATCTTTTCGGTTGCCGAAAATGATCCCTCTACAGTCCGCACGGAGGTCTACGAACGGTTTGAGGGAGGTCGCGGAGCCTGGCAGACGGCAGTGGAGGGGCGGACAGTTTTGACCGCTACCAAGACCGACTTCCACTTGCAGATTGATTTCAACGCTATCGAAAATGGCGAGCGCATCTTCTGCAAATCATGGTCGGAGAAAATTCCTCGTGATCTCGTCTGAATTCGAAAGTGGCGAACGGGAGGCGACACTGTAAGGCGTCACTGCGATCAGCGTGGACATTTTCCGCTTGCCACTTCCGCTTAAAATGGATGCGGATCTGGCTCCTCGCATTTCCCGTCCACCAAGCAAACAGTATTTGTCGAAAGCCGGCAAAAAATTGCTAGCCCGGAAAATTTCATGGCAAGTTAGCGGATGTGGAGCAAATCATTGAGATGACGCAGGATTTGGTTGCTTGGGCCGATCCGCGCCATGTGCCGGAGCCACACCCGCCATGAATGATCCTACGCTGCCGCCGACGGGTATGTATTCGCAGCAAGTCTGTCGTCGCCCGTTGCGACGGGGTGCTATCCTAGAACACTGGCGTTCTCGCTCTGGCCCAAAAAGTGGCTGCGTGTCGCCGAGCGTCGGGCGCGGTGCATCGACGATCCCCGCTACCCCGCACCAGGTCATCCTCAGCTTTGCAGATATGATCGGCTTCCGCGTCTAGATGATTGCCGCTGGCTACGAGGATGGCAATGACACCAACCGGCTGCGCTCTGATCCGGTCTTCAAGATGGCACAGGTTTACGGAGAGGCAAAGCCGAATGCGCGCTGTTCGCTGGATTCGTCCCTGACCAGTTCGCCTGCGGCCGCTTCCGCGTGCTCAACATCGTCGACGACGTGACGCGCGAATGCCTGGCGGCGTCCCGGACACGTCGATCTCCGGCCGCCAGCCCGCCATCGTGAAACAGCCGGAAAACTCCACCTTCCGGCGGTCCAAAGAATGGTATCGGATCAGAAACGGTCGAGGCTCTAATCGCCGCTGGATGAAAGTTCAGTGGCATGTATGGACGGCTCCCGCGTGGCTATTGCTTTTCGGCGTTTCTGACAATTGGTCGGGTGCAGGCATGTATACGGCCTTTGATTGCGGCGCGTCCATGCCGCTGGCCCTGATGTAGTCCGCGGATCGGATCCCAGACGGGTCAACGCGCTTTCAAGCGGCACCCACTGATCGGGTTTGTCCGATCCCGGCTCGACCGTTCGCCATCACACCATCAGAACCTCACCAATTTCTGCATCCTCGCGATCTTTCAAAGGGCGACGGTAGACTCAAAGCGCCTGCCCGTCGTCATTAGCGCCCAGACGATCCGTGCCATCTTGTTCGCCAAGGCAACAGCGACGACGTTGTACGGCTTCTTCACCAGAAGCTCGGCGGCCCATCGCGTAGGTGCAACTTTGGCCTTGCGGCTGAAACGAAGCACTGCGTGTGCTCCGACAACGAGAAGCCGGCGGAGATAGGGATCGCCTTGTTTGCTGATCCTTCCGAGGCGGTCCTTGCCACCCGATGAGTTCTGTCGCGGCACCAGGCCTATCCACGCCGCCAGTTGTCGGACTTGAAGAGCGATGGGTCTGTCACTGTCGCGGTGAGTGCGCTGGCAGTGATCGGGCCTATTCCGGGGATTGTCTCAAGGCGCCGGCTCAACTCATTCGAGCGATGCCACGCATGAATCTGGCGGGGCATCTCACGGACCTTCTCGTGCACCTCCCGCAACTGGTGGATCAGCGGAAGAAGTGCGGACCGCGCAAGCGGCGGGATGGGATCGGGATCACCGTCTTCGATCAACGCGATCAGCATACCGACCCCGGCAATCCCCTGTCGCGTTACGATGCCGAACTCGGCCAAGCGGCCGCGCAAGGCGTTCACCAGCATCGTCCGCTGCCGGATCAAAAGCTTGCGGACGCGATGTAGCATCAGCACACTCTGTTGCTCCTCGCTCTTCACCGGAACGAAGCGCAGTCGGCCGCGTCACCGCCTCGCAAATCGCCTCTGCATCAGTGGCGTCATTCTTCTGCCGCTTCACATATGGCTTGACGTAAGACGGCGGCATCAGCCGAACCTCGTGGCCCAGTGCCATTAGAACCCGAGCCCAGTGGTGTCCTGTCGCACAAGCCTCGATACCGATCAGGCACGGCGGCAAAGCCTCGAAGAATCCAACGACATCGTCGCGGCGCAGCTTACGGCGGGTCACGGTTGCGCCAGCAGCATTGATCCCGTGGACCTGGAACAGGTGCTTGGCGATATCCACCCCAATTGTGGTAATCTTCTCCATGGACGGCTCTCCCTCATGTGACTTTCGACAGCCACACTTTGGCACATTGCGATGCCGGGAGCGGAGGCCGTCCACCACATCAGGTCAGTATAAAAGAACTTCCCCCCAGGCTGGGCGCGTACCTCGCCGACCTGCCCAAAGGCAAGCAGGTCGAGACCTGGTTGCAGGACGAAGCCCGCATCTACCAGAAGAACGGTATCGTGCAGCACGGCAATGGGCCCGGCGAGGCACGCGGCCCCGTCAGCCAGCGGACCAGCGTTACAAATCGGCTTATCCTTTTCGGCGCCATCTGCCCGGCGCCTGGCACGGGAGCAGGACTGACGCTGCCCTTCGCCCACACCGAGAGGCCACGCAATTTCACCTCGATGAGATCAGCCGCAATGTCGCCAGGCGCGCCCATGCCGCCCTGCTGCTCGATCGCGCCGGCTGGCACACCACCGCAAAGCTCGAATTCCCAAGAACATGACGGTGATCTTCCTGCCGTCCCGCGCGCCAGAACTGAACCCGTTCATTACAGTGGATACGAGCTAGTGGCCGCAATCTGCCGATTGACTCGGCTGTCCGGAGCTGCGCGTTCGAGGCCAGGGTATCGACGCTCAGGTTGATCGATTTGCCCGCCCAAGATTCGTGCTGCTATCACTGGGACTTTGGGCGGGGCGCGCGACGACAAACTGAACTGCGAGCTTCCCGGCAAACACATGCGCGGTCAGCCGACGGCGTTTTTGTAAACTCGTGCGTGAGAC
>NZ_AYWX01000043.1 GCF_000502875.1 Mesorhizobium sp. L2C084A000
GGAAAGCGCTGCCGAGGAGATTGGCCTTCCGGTGATTCTCAAGCCAGGCGCAGGCAGCGGCAGCAGAGGTGTCCGATTGTGCCGCGGGCCCGATGAGGTGGCCGAACATACGACGTATCTGTTGGGCGGGAAGCATATATGGCGGTCTTCGCCGAGGATACTGGTCGAGGAATTCGCACAAGGCCTGCATTATAGCATTGACATAATGGGAAATGAGATCGTTGGGATTGGCGCTCTTGACTTCTGCCGTCCACCCCATTTCGTCTATCGTGAGTTCACCTATCCGGCCGTGCTGACTGATGACGAGTATAATCGTATCGCCGATGTTTCGCTGAGCTGTTTGCGAGCTCTCGGCCTTGGCTGGGGGCCAACGAACATTGAACTCCGGTGGACGAAACGTGGTCCAGTCGTCATCGAAGTCAATCCGCGTCTTACGGGTTCGCCCGCTCCTGAATTGGTTCAGCTGGCTTACGGTGTCGATCTCGTCACCGAGCACATCAAACTTGTTATCGGTGACGAATGGAATTTGCGCAGAAGCCATTCGCAGACTGCGGTCGCGCGGTTCCTCGTTCCTGATCGCGAGGGCACCCTTGATTGGATCGGTGGCGACAATCGGGCGGCTGCTGTATCCGGTGTCGCCGAGGTCAAGTTGTATCTGGAACCCAAGACGCCGATCGTTAGGAACGGCGATACCGGAGATCTTATCGGATATGTCATCGCCGCTTCCCCCACCCGTGCTCGGGCGGACGCGATACTTCAGCGTGCCGTCGGTTTAATCGATTGGTCGATTACACCATTTTCGACCTGACCTGAAACCCCAATCTCCTTTGGCCTGAGGGAGAGTCTTGGTTTTGACGCTCCAATACCATTCTCTGGACCGCCGGAAGATAGAGTTTCCCGGTTTTCTCACGATGGCGGGCTGGCGGCGCCATCGGCTCTGAGAAACGAGATCAGGGCCTTGTGCCCGATTGCGCCATGTGGGCGGTCCTCGTTGTGTATCTGCGCCAATCCTCCAACTTGTCGGCGGCATCGGCATCGACGGCGCGGTAGATTTCCTTGAGTGCGCTGGCGAAGCTCTTGCGGTCTTCCAGGACACCAAGTCCATGGAGTTGCGCAGCAGGTGGACGATGCATGTCTGGACGATCGACCCTGGGAAGCCCTTCAGGCGAAGGATATCCTCCGTGCCGCGGTTCTTGAGCTCGTTCATCACCCGCAGCCAGAACTTGGCGCCTTCATTCTGCTCGAGCCACAGGCCCAGTACCTCCTTTGCACCATCGGCGCGCACGCTCAGCGCGATGTCCGCGCGAATGCACGTTGCGGACCGTCCCTCCATCGCGGATCTTGACCGGGATCGCATCGAAGAAGACCAGCGGGTAAATCGGATCAAGCAGCCTTTGCTGCCAGGTGGCGACTTCGTCGAGAACGGCGTCCGTCACCGTTGAGGTCAGGTCCGCTGACAGGTCGGCGACCAGTTTCCTCAGCTTGCCGTTCACGTCCTCCTGGCGCGACGGCGAGTACAAGCCGCTCGTCTATGCGCGAGGCGATCGACCGGCAAACGGTGACCTGCCACTGAACTGTCATCCAGTGGCGATTAGAGCCTTGGCCGTTTCTGATCCGATACCATTCTTTGGACCGCCGGAAGGTGGAGTTTTCCGGCTGTTTGCCACAGCGCTGGTGATCAAAAGGTTGCAACAGATCCCTATGGGCTCGTGGCACTGTATGCGGCGATGCACCGCCCTCCGAAAATTCGTCGAGACGCTCGGTGCCACAGCGCCGGCAATCAAACCGGTTGCAACAAAG
>NZ_AYWX01000044.1 GCF_000502875.1 Mesorhizobium sp. L2C084A000
TTGGGGAAGATGCGCACGACATAGGTGCGCCGGCGGATTTCCTCGTTGAGCCGCTCCAGCATGTTGGTGGATTTGAGATGCTTGTGGTGCTGTCTCGGCAGCCTGAAGAAGGTCAGGGTTTGTTCGATGGCATCCTCGGCCCAGCCTGTCAGGCGCGGATAGCGTGCCGACCATTTGGCAAGCCATGCGGCAAGATCAGCCCTGGCCTCTGCGAGATCGCGCCGGTCGTAGAGCCAGCGCAATTCCTGCAGGCAGTCGTCGCCGTGCTTCCTCGGCAGATGATCGAGCGCGTTCCTGAGGAAGTGCACGTAGCAGCGTTGCCAGGCGGCTTCGGGGATCACCTCGCCGATCGCTGCCACCAGGCCGGCGTGATCGTCGGACACAACCAACTCGACGCCCTTGAGGCCGCGCGCCTTGAGGCCGACGAGGAAGTCCCTCCAGGCCGAGCGGCTCTCGCGATTGGCCATCTCCACGGCCAGGATCTGGCGCCTTCCGTCCCAGTCGATACCGACCGCGATCAGCACCGCCTGGCTCATGACAACACCGGCTTCACGCACCTTCTCGTAGCGCGCATCGAGGATGAGGTAAGGAAACGGCTCTTGAAGGGGGCGCCTGGCAAAGGCAGCGAGGCTCTCGTCCAGCCGCTTGTTGATGGCCGAGATCGACGAGGCCGAGAAGGCATGGCCGCACAGTTCTTCCGTGATCGCCTTCACCTTGCGGGTCGACACGCCCTGCACATACATCTCCGCCAGTGTCGCCACCAAGGCCCGCTCGGAACGCTGGTAGCGCTCGAACAGCTCGGTGGAGAAGCGCCCGGCCCGGTCCTGCGGAACCCGCAGCTCGAGCTTGCCGACCCGCGTCACAAGGGTACGGCCGTAATAGCCCGAGCGATAGCCAAGCCGTTCGGGCGTGCGCTCGCTCTTCGAGGCACCCAGCGCCTCGTCCATCTCGGCCTCAAGCACCTCCTGCATCACCGCACGGAGCACTTCGTGCAATCCATCCGGGTTCGAAAGCAAAATGTCTTTGACGGCAGCGCTGGCGGTCTTAACTTCAGTCTTGGTCATGGTGGCGTTCCTTCGCGGGAATCAGGTGACGTGAACAATCACCAGCCTGCCATGACCGCCCCCTCTCAGCGAATTTGCAGAACTCTCAGCACACTACCNACCAAGGCCCGCTCGGAACGCTGGTAGCGCTCGAACAGCTCGGTGGAGAAGTGACCCGCCCGGTCCTGTGGAACCCGCAGCTCAAGCTTGCCCACCCGGGTGACCAGGGTGCGGCCGTAGTAACCCGAGCGATACCCAAGGCGCTCAGGCGTGCGTTCGCCCTTCGAAGCACCCAGCGCCTCCTCCATCTCGGCCTCGAGAACCTCCTGCATTACCGCACGGATCACTTCGTGCAGCCCCTCCGGGTTCGAAAGCAGAATGTCTTTGACGGCAGCGCTGGTCGATTTACCTTCTGTCTTGGTCATGGTGGCGTTCCTTC
>NZ_AYWX01000045.1 GCF_000502875.1 Mesorhizobium sp. L2C084A000
GCGGCCGGCTTGGGCTGAACGGGCTTCGGCGCCGAGGGTGCCACGGCGGCGACCGCTTCGCCGGGCTCGCGCTCGAACGGCACGGCTGCGCGGGCCACAACTGTCACACCGTCGGTATCGAGGCCGTCGACACGAATTGTGTAGCTGCCGACCGGAATGTCGCGCGTCGCCTCGACCAGGAAATGACCGTCCGTCGAAGTTTGCGCATCACCGAGCAGGATATCGTTGGCATAGGCGCGCACCTTGCGGCCGGCATCGGCGAGACCGGCGACAAAGATCTTGCTGCCGTCGATCTCGACCGCCTCGACGACGATCTTGGGCTCGGTCACGCCTGCAGCGGGCGGCGTCGCCGGCGCTGCAGGAGCCGGTGCTGCTTCTACCACGGCAGGAGCCGGTGCTGCTTCTACGACGGCTGGTGCCGGGGCGGCTGGTGCCGGAGCAGTTGCGGGCGCTTCGGCTGCGGGAGCAGCCGGCGCGGCGGCCGGAGCAGCCGGCTTTGTTTCGGGCGCCGGAACGGTGAGCAGTTCGGCCGGTTTGCCCGGCTCCTCGACCATTGCCAGCACCTGGCCGGCGGCATCCTTGGGAACCGAAACGACAGCGGTCTGCACCGAAGGGGTGACGACATCGCCCGTGGTCGCGCGCAGTGCGATTGTATAGTCGCCGGGCTTCAGCGGATCGTCCAGCACGATGACAAATGCGCCATCGGGACCGGCAACCGTCGAGCCAAGCACGGTCGTGCCGTTGAGGATCTCGACCCTTGCGTTGGGCGCTGCATTGCCGGCAACGACGATCGAGCCATTGCCCTCGACGCGCACGACGTCAAAGGACGGTGCGACGGGACCGGCCGCAGCCGGCGCCGCCGCGGCCGGTGCCGTTGCCTGGGGCACCGCGGCGGGA
>NZ_AYWX01000046.1 GCF_000502875.1 Mesorhizobium sp. L2C084A000
CCCTGGATCTGCACGCCGAGCGAGCCGGTGAAGTCGGCATTGGTGTCGCCGGCCTGGACGCCAACCACCGCTGCGCCGTCTGCACCCAGGACATCGATGCCGGTCACCGGCGAGGTGGTGCCCACCGCCGTCAGCACGTTGCCGGCCTCGGCCGTGAACTGGTTGGAGGCTACACTGTCGGTATCGGCATGCGCCGTCGGCACGTCGTCGATGATGTTGATGACCAGGTTGCCGGCCGGTGCGCTGTCGCCGTCAGTGTCGGTGACGACGACTGCGAAGCTGGCGGTGGTGTTGTCGCCGGTGGTGTTGTCGACGAGCGTGTAGGAATAGCTGATCGTGCCGGCGCCGGTGGCCGGATTGTAGACATAGCTTGCCGTCAGCGAGCCGGTGGCGTCGGTGAAGGTCTGCGCGGCGCCGGTCAGCACATGGCCGCCGAGCGAGACTACCGACACGCCGTCCGGCGAAGTGAAGCCGATGGTGCCCGAGGTGGTCTCCGAGTTGGCGGCAGCGTTCGAGCCCGCGGACTCGCCGCCGCGTGCCGGAAGGCCGGCCTCATAGACGGTGGTCGAGGCAAGGCCCGGCGCCGGAATGCTGTCGGTCGGCGTCGAGTCGCCGATCGAGATGGTCAGCGTGGTGTGCGAGGTGTCGCCGTCGCCGTCCTTGATGGTGTAGGTGAAGGTCTCGTCGACCGTCGTCCCGTTGGCCACGTTCTGCGTGGTGTTGGTATAGACCAGGTTGCCGCCGACTATGGCGACGGTGCCGCCATGGTCGCCAGCCCCGATCACCAGCGAACCTGCTGCCGCCGGACCGTCCGCGCCATAATGGTCGTTGCCCAGGATCCCAGCGACCGTGCCGATCGTCAGGTTCGTCACGTTCTCTGCATAGATCGGAAGA
>NZ_AYWX01000047.1 GCF_000502875.1 Mesorhizobium sp. L2C084A000
GTTGAATCGCCGATGGCGATGGTCAGCGTGGTGTGCGAGGTGTCGCCGTCGCCGTCCTTGATGGTGTAGGTGAAGACATCGCTGACGCCGCCCTGCGTGCCGGCATCGCGAACATAGGAGTAGGAGCCGTCGGCGTTGAGCGTCAGCTTGCCGTAGCTGCCCTGGACCTGGGTGCCGAGCGTTGCGGCATTGTCGACATCGAGATTGGTGTTGCCGGCGGCAACGCCGACCACGGCAGCGCCATCGGCGCCCTTGACGTCGATGCCGGTGACCGGCGAGGTGGTGCCAACCGCGCTCAGCACATTGCCGGTCTCGGCGGTGAACTGGTTGGACGCAACACTGTCGGTATCGGCGTGTGCGGTCGGCACGTCGTCGACGATGGTGATGACGAGATTGCCGGCTGGAGCGCTGTCGCCGTCGGCGTCGGTGACGACGACCGCGAAGCTGGTGCTCGACGGATCGGTCAGCGTGTTGTCGATCAGCGTATAGGCGTAGCTGATGGTGCCGATGCCGGTGGTTGCATTGTAGACATAGCTGGCCGTCAGCGATCCTGTGGTGCCGTCGGCAAAAGTCTGGGCCGAGCCGGTCAGCACATGGCCACCCAGCGAGACGGTGGTCAGGCCGTCGGGCGAGGTGAAGCCGATGGTGCCCGAAGTGGTCTCGGTGGTTGCAGGCTCGTTGGAGCCGGCCGGTTCGCCGGCGCGTGCCGGCAGGCTGGCTTCATAGACGGTGGTGGTGGCGCCGCCGGCAGCCGGAATGGCGTCGGTCGGGGTTGAATCGCCGATGGCGATGGTCAGCGTGGTGTGCGAGGTGTCGCCGTCGCCGTCCTTGATGGTGTAGGTGAAG
>NZ_AYWX01000048.1 GCF_000502875.1 Mesorhizobium sp. L2C084A000
TTCGACCTGGCCGTTGGTCCATGGGTGCCTTGGCTTTGTCGTTCGGTGGTCGATATCGGCCTTGGCGCAAGTATGTTCGAAGGCGTGCGCCCATATGATTTCTCCCGCCGCCATGGCTTCCTTGATCAGCGGAACGGCCGAGCCGCCGGCACCTGGGGTCGTGAACTGAATGCCGTTGTCGGTAAGCACTGTGTGGATCTTGTAAGGGACAGCATCAAGAAGATGGCGCAGGAAATCGGCGGAGACCGCTGTCGTTGCCTTCTCGTGCAGCTCGACGAAAGCGAACTTCGAGGTCCGATCTATGGCCACGAACATATGCAGCTTGCCCTGCTCGGTTCGGACCTCGGCGACGTCGATATGGAAGTAGCCGATTGGATAGGCCTTGAACTTCTTCCTTGCCGGCTTGTCGCCCTCGACATCCGGCAACCTGCCTATCCCGTGACGCTGCAGGCAGCGATGCAAGGATGACCGCGACAGATGCGGGATCGTCGGTTGGAGAGCATAGAGGCAATCGTCCAGTGGCAGCAGCGTATAACGCCGAAAGGCGACGATGACCGCCTCTTCCTCAGTCGATAGCACTGTCGACTTCGGATCTCTGGGGCCAGTCGGAAGATCGGCGGCCGACGTCCGGTTCCTCCACTTCCTAACCGTCTTCTGATTGATGCCGTAGCGCTTCGCCAGCGCCCTCAGGCTCTCTTGACTATGCTGTATCGCTCGACGGATCGCCTCTGTCGTCGTGGCGCTCCCATGAAGAACCTGGCCCATAGCGCATCCTTTGATTCGGACGAAAAGTATGCGCCATCAAAGCCTGGGATCAAACA
>NZ_AYWX01000049.1 GCF_000502875.1 Mesorhizobium sp. L2C084A000
GGGGTATGGTCCGCAAGAAAACGTTTCGCCTGGGAACATGTCGCCGCCAATGCCACGGCAAAGCCCGCCTCCGAAAGAGTGGACTCCATATCCAGTGCTATCAAGGCTTCGTCGTCGACGACAAGGACCAAGGGTTTGCCCATGCGCGGATGATCGCACGTTTGTAGATGGAAGACGAGTCGAGGCTACGACCCTTTTAGGGTCCGGTTCCCGTACGCAGCGGGTCGAGACCGCGAGCAATGGGAACCAACTGATCCAAGCCGCATTATATTTGGTTGGACTGGACAAGGTGTTTGGGATGCATGAAGCAACACAGGCGAATGTTGTCGCCTTCGAAAACCCGGGGGTGTCCAGCAATGACGGTCTGGATTTCGATTACAAGGATTTCTTCGAAAACGGCGCCGTTGCCCTCCATCTGGTGAACGCAGACGGCGTAATCGTGCATGCCAACCAGGCTGAGCTCGACCTTCTCGGCTATCCCGCAGAGGACTACCTCGGTTGCCACATCGCCGAGTTCTATCCCGACCGGGACGTCATAGAGGACATTTTGGGTCGCCTTGCCAATGGCGAGAAGATCGTAAGATATCCGGCGCGATTGAGGGCCAGCGATGGATCGATCAAGCACGTCGAAGTCACCTCAAGCGGACATTTCCGGGACGGCAAGCTGATCAACACCCGGTGCTTCACGGTCGATGTAACCGACTTGGTGCACACCCGCTCGGAGCTCAGGCAGCATGACAGTACCTATCACCAGATACTCGACGGCCTACCCGTCGCCATCTACACGACCGATCAGGAT
>NZ_AYWX01000050.1 GCF_000502875.1 Mesorhizobium sp. L2C084A000
CTGGTGCAGTGGCAATGTGGGAATGATCGGCATCTCGTGGGGTGGGTTCAGCGCCTTGCAAGTCGCCGCGCGCCAGCCCAAGGGCCTGAAGGCGATCATCACAGCCTGCTCGACTGATGATCGCTTCGCCGATGATGTGCACTATATGGGCGGGTGCGTCCTCAACGATACGTTGGTTTGGGGCACGTCTTGTTTCGTGCGCATGACGCAGTCGCCCGATCCCGAAATTGTGGGCGAAGACCACTGGCGCTCGATGTGGATGGAGCGGCTGGAGAATGCGCGGCCAACTATGATCGACTGGCTTACGCATCAGCGCCGCGATGAGTTCTGGAAGCAAGGGTCAGTCTGCGAAGATCATGGGGCAATCGATTGCGCGGTTTTCGCAGTCGGTGGCTGGGCAGATGGCTATTCCAACGCAGTATTCCGGCTTCTCTCGAAGCTAAAGGGGCCACGCAGAGGGCTGATTGGGCCCTGGGGTCATAAATACCCTCATTATGGTGTTCCCGGTCCCGCCATCGGTTTTCTGCAAGAATGCCTGCGCTGGTGGGATCACTGGTTGAAGGGCGAGGATACCGGCATTATGCGGGAGCCAATGTTGCGTAGCTGGATGCTCGACTCGGTGGAGCCTGCT
>NZ_AYWX01000051.1 GCF_000502875.1 Mesorhizobium sp. L2C084A000
GCTGATCAAGCCTTCCAACAGTACCAGCCTGATCAATTACGGCGAGAGCTACCGGTCCGGAGATCGCATCAGCCCCTCTCTGCATATGCACGCGGCCGCCTGAATTGCCGATTTCGCTCAGCTGCTGCTGAATGGCGACGGCTTGCGGCGTATTCAGGGCCCTCTGCGTCTGCGCTGGCCACAACAGCGCTGGTGAATGTTCATTGTTGGGACGACTCACTCGGGTGGCAGGTGGTTGCCCTGGTCAAGCTCATCCGGCGAAGGGCGGATCTGCTGTTGGCTGGCAGCCAAGACTGGGGGCGGCGGCCCGAACTCCGGCGTCCCAGAGCTTGCGAAAGCCTCCGACACGCTTCCCTTGAGGTCATCCCGTCCAGCGGGCATCCCTGGGTTGCTGAAAAAAGACGAGGCGGCTTGATGATCCTGCCCTCGCTGAAGCACCTCGCGAAACCCCCTGTTCCAGTCGCAGAAGCTCCTCTGGTTTGGTTGGCGGCTCGTCAGCTCGACCATCGAACAGCGGCCGGAGCGCCTCGGACACGTGCTGCTCAAAGCCCACTCGCCGG
>NZ_AYWX01000052.1 GCF_000502875.1 Mesorhizobium sp. L2C084A000
CGGCAATACGCTGAACGTGACCGGCTACAATCCCGCAACCGGCACCGTCAGCTATACCTACACGCTGCTCGACAACGAGGCCCATGCTACCGGCGCCTCCACCAACAGCCTGTTCGAGAACCTTGCCGTCTCGCTCACCGACCAGGACGGCCAGAACGCCACAGGCACGCTGTCCGTCAACATCGTCGATGACGTGCCGACCGCGGTTGCCGACATCGACAGCATCGGGGCCGGCCTGTTCGGCCCGGCCACCGGCAATGTGCTGGTTGGCGGAACCGATGCCCTCGACGGCAACACGACCGACGGGGTTGCCGATACCAAGGGCGCCGACGGCGCTGCCGTGGTCGGCGTCGTCGCCGGCGACACCAATGCCGCCCTCGACAATACCGCAACACTCGGCGTGCAGATCCAGGGTCTCTACGGCAAGCTGACGCTGGCCGCCGACGGCACCTACACCTATACCCGCGATGCCGGCTCCGCCGGTGGCCATGACGACGTCTTCACCTACACCATCAAGGACGGCGACG
>NZ_AYWX01000053.1 GCF_000502875.1 Mesorhizobium sp. L2C084A000
CCGCCTTGCTGCTGCCGAATAGTTTCCCTACTTAGGCCTTGTGCAAGTCGTTATCCCAAAACCGGTTCCCACTTTTGGGCGACATGCACGAGCCAACTCTTCGTCAGGACAGGAGCCGAAGCGATGAACTGGATCACCAATTACGTTCGCCCGAGGATCAATTCGATGCTCGGCCGGCGCACCGACATGCCCGAGAATCTCTGGATCAAGGATCCCGAGACCGGCGAGATGGTGTTTCACAAGGACCTGGAATCCAACCAGTTCGTCATCCCGTCATCGGGCCATCACATGAAGATTTCGGCCAAGGAACGGCTGAAATTCTTCCTCGACGACGGCAAATACGAGCAGCTTGAGAACCCCAAGGTCATGCAGGACCCGCTCAAGTTCCGCGACGAGAAGCGCTACACCGACCGCTTGAAGGACGCCAAGGCCAAGACCGGCCTGGAAGACGCCATCATCAA
>NZ_AYWX01000054.1 GCF_000502875.1 Mesorhizobium sp. L2C084A000
CGCCGCGGCGGCAGCCGCCCAGGACACGACGGACAGGATTTCGCGTGACAGGCCGCGAACCATGGCGAGCATCGCCGAGACCAGGGTGAAGCCGACGAGAATTCCGTCCAGCAGCGTAATCGGCATGTCATTCGCCCCACTCAGATTGTCTTTTCACGGCTCGGGCGAGCCGCGTCAATCTTCCACGTCGACACGGCTGCGCCGTGAGCCGGCTATGCGTGCGACGAGATCGGCAAGTTCGGTCGGCTGGAAAGCGCCGGCCCCGATCCCCCCGACAACCTCCTCGCTGCCCAAGGGCAGAACCGCACTTCCAAAACCCAGCTTTTCGGCCTCTTTAAGGCGCTGCTGCGCATGCGCAACCGGCCTCACTGCGCCCGACAGGCTGATTTCGCCGAAATAGACGCAATCGGCGGGAAGGGCAAGACCGGTGAGCGAGGAAAC
>NZ_AYWX01000055.1 GCF_000502875.1 Mesorhizobium sp. L2C084A000
CAGTCCTTCGGCCGGCAAAATCCCGGTGTCCTGCTTGCGGGATCGGTGTTGGCCGGATTGGCTCTCGGGCGGTTCATCAAGGCTTCTCCGTCGGCAAGGCCCGATTCTGAGGCCGCTCCGGGAGGCCTCAGATCACACACCGATCAGCCACAGGGTTGGTCCGCTGATCGTCCACAAGATTTTGGCGTGGTCGGCGATGATGGGGCCACGCAGATCGCGGAGCAGGACAGATGAACAACCAGGACAATCCCAGCCTTGCCGGGCTAGTCACCGATTTGGCCCAGAATGTCACCACTCTGGTGCAAACCGAGGCGAGGCTGTTTCGGGCCGAGCTCTCTGAAAAGCTTACCAAAGCCGGAGCAGGTGCCGCGGAAGTGCTGGGCGGCGCGATTTGCCTGCTCGCCGCGCTCTTGGTGTTGCTGCAGGCGCTCATTATCGC
>NZ_AYWX01000057.1 GCF_000502875.1 Mesorhizobium sp. L2C084A000
TTCTTGGTACGGCCAGCTCCCGGGCCCGCTCCTAGATCAGCGCCTGTTGTCGGATCGGAAGCCGGATCGGAAAGCGTACGGTCGGCCATCCTGGCCACCACCTTCATGTCTTTGGCCCCCAGCTTGACAGTTGCCAGGCCGTCTCCGCCGTCGACGGGCATCACCTCTTCAAGGTCATCGATCCGATCCCACTCTTCGCCGGAATTCCATGGGCCAGCGACATCGCCGTCGCCTTGAGAGGTGTTGACATACATGCTGGCGTACTTCTCTACGCCTGGGAGCTTGCCGGAAGGGAAATTGTTTTCGATCGCGTAGAGTGCTTTCTCAAACGACTTCTGGTGCGCGATCTCGCGGGTCATCAGGAAGCCGAGCGCGTCCTTGAT
>NZ_AYWX01000058.1 GCF_000502875.1 Mesorhizobium sp. L2C084A000
GAGATTTTCCGCGCCGGTGCCTGGTTTTCGTCTGCTGCAGTCATGTCGAAAGTCGATCCGGTTGCCTTCGATAAAGCCATATGCGCTAAAGGCTGCAATCGCCTTTCAGGTTCCGCCGACCAAGGTCCGACGGCGCCCAAGACGGCTCATATGTGGTGTCATCCGGCGATTGCCAGAAACCATTGGGTGAAAATGCGCTAAAAAATGCGAAATGCTTCTTTGCAAAGCCGAAAAGGGTTTGCTATAGGCTGCGCCACTCACATGAGAGCCTCTATTCCCCGGTAGCTCAGTGGTAGAGCAACCGGCTGTTAACCGGTTGGTCGCTGGTTCGAATCCGGCCCGGGG
>NZ_AYWX01000059.1 GCF_000502875.1 Mesorhizobium sp. L2C084A000
GCGAGCCTGCGATAAAGCAACACGCGTTTGGAAAAATGTTGCTTTCCAAAAAGCCCCCTATGAGGATCACCGGGACAGGCGTAGAGCGGTCGTCGAAAACGGGGCGCGGCCCGCCATTCTGAACAGGAGTTTCCCTTGCCCAAAGAGTGTTTTGGAACATCCCACGTGCCGCTGTCGCCGGCCGTGCGCGCCGGGGATTTCGTCTACATCTCAGGTCAGGTGCCGGTCGACGGCGACCGCATCGTGGTCAAGGGCGGCATCACCGAGCAGACCGAGCAGGTGCTGCAGAATGTGAAGGCGGCACTCGCGCTGGCCGGTTGCACCATGGACG
>NZ_AYWX01000060.1 GCF_000502875.1 Mesorhizobium sp. L2C084A000
CTCTGGTCAACATGATCGATATTCCCGACAATGATGTTGCCAAATACAAGGAGATGTTGATCGATTGGATTCGAACACTGGAGGCGACCCATCGCATCCTTTCTCGTCATGCCAACCTGTCAGGGATGCTCCATGAACTCGTGGACCGGGAATTGCAGCCCTTCAAGGAGACACGCGACATTACGATCAGTGGACCTTCCCTCACTGTGCCAAGCGGCGCCGCCGAGGGCTTGGCGATGATCCTTCACGAGTTGACGACAAACTCGGTGAAACATGGTGCGCTGGGTGACCCGAATGGCAAGGTCGAAGTTAAGTGGCGATTTGCATCCGA
>NZ_AYWX01000061.1 GCF_000502875.1 Mesorhizobium sp. L2C084A000
CGATCGAGATCATGCTCAAGCGCATCATCGAGCTGTATGAAAGCGCCGACGGCGACAAGATCAAGGCGCTGGCCGCCCTTGACGACCGCGTCGACAGGAAGCACGCGGCGATCAAGCTCTATCTGGCCAAATTGACCAGGAACTCGCTCACAGAGGACGAGGCGCTGCGCTGCCAGGAGCTGATAGGCGCCTGCGTCAAGCTCGAGCAGGTCGGCGACATCATCGTGCGCAACATGCTGGTGCATGTGAAGAAGAAGTTCGAGCGCGGGCTGGAGTTCACGCCCGAGGGCTGGAGCGAGCTGCTCGCCTTTCACACCTCGGTGC
>NZ_AYWX01000062.1 GCF_000502875.1 Mesorhizobium sp. L2C084A000
GTGCGCAACTTGCCGGCGCGGACCTGCTTGCGGCTGAAGAAGCGGACATGCTCGGCGCGTTCGGGCACCAGGATGTCGGCGATGATTTCCGTATGATAAATGACGGCGGAAGATGGTGTCCGGTCGGCTTTCCGGGATTTTCCCAACCACGGCAGCCTCATCCGATCGGTGTCCACCTGTTCTTGCGTGCGTCCGGAAATCGCTTTACTGCGTCTGCCACGGGCGCGCAATCGGCGCCGGCAAGGCCATGGTGAACGCCATTCAGGGTTCGAACTTGAAACAGGCCCTATCGGTAGCACTTCCCCAACTGGC
>NZ_AYWX01000063.1 GCF_000502875.1 Mesorhizobium sp. L2C084A000
AATGGAGCTTGCTTAACGACCTTGGATTCGTCTGGTCGGCCATGACCATGGCTTCGACACTGCGGACGTCTGATCTCAACAGCGTCCGAAGCAGGGATGATCCCACCGCCATGAGCTGATCTTCGACCGAACCGCCGACGCCTTCAAGAAGGGCCAGTGGCGCAAACAACTGATGGCAGCCGGCCGAGATGGCCGCGCTGAACAGCGCCTCCTTGTTCTCGAAGTGCCGATAGATGCTGAGCTTGGATATCTTCGCTCTCTGGGCGACCTTATCACTGTGCGACGGCTGCGGCAAATGCTGC
>NZ_AYWX01000064.1 GCF_000502875.1 Mesorhizobium sp. L2C084A000
CCCCCCTCTGCCCTGCCGGGCATCTCCCCCTCAAGGGCATAGGCGCTAAGATAGCTTTGGCATGGACTGAAACTTGCGCTTTCGTGGTGGTTCGCGCCAGCGATATCGCAAGGCATGGAGATTTTGGCGCAGGGCCGCCAAGGAAGGTTGAGTAAAGATGGTCGCGATCAGAGAGGCGACGATCTGGCGGGTGGCGCGCCACAGCAGCGGGCGCCCGTCGCTCAAGGGGGAGAGACACCCAACTCCTGCGAGAGGGGTTCGGTCACAAGCGCGATGAGGAAGTGTGCAAGGATCCAAG
>NZ_AYWX01000065.1 GCF_000502875.1 Mesorhizobium sp. L2C084A000
CACGGAGGTGCCGGCCGATCTCGAAGCGCAAGTTTCACGGGCAACTGTTGGGGAGTGTCGTAGTGCCGATTTCAAACGATATGGGGGACGAGTACCTGGAACTGGAATGTCCAAACTGTTCTCATGTCATCATAAAAAAGGGATCGTGGTTGAAGGTGATATCCAACTTCAACTGCACCCAATGCCATGCAAAAATCAGAATTGGTTATATGACCAAGCTCGCGCTTTTCGAGAAAAAAAGGCAAAGCATGAACCCGGCTGCGCAGTGAGAGTCCTAGCGGCCCGACAGA
>NZ_AYWX01000066.1 GCF_000502875.1 Mesorhizobium sp. L2C084A000
GCCGATGCCAAGCTCAACCAGGCCTACAAGGATCTCGTCGGTCGCAACGACGACAAGGGCAGGAAGCTGCTGCAGGTCGCGCAACGCGCCTGGATCGCCTTCCGCGACGCCGAATGCGCCTATACGACGACAGACAGCGAGGGCGGCTCCATCCATCCGATGGAGGTTTCACAATGCCTGACCGAACTGACGGACCAGCGCATCAAACAGCTCACCGCGGGCGCCAATTGTAGGGAAGGCGATGCGAGTTGCGCCAGCCCCGACGAAGACGGGGATCTGAACGAC
>NZ_AYWX01000067.1 GCF_000502875.1 Mesorhizobium sp. L2C084A000
ATGGGGCTGATGACGGGGCTGGGCGCGGAGATCGGCTAGTCGATGGCTTGGGACCAGACTGCAACGCTGGCGGGACAGCACCCCCCTCTGTCCTGCCGGACATCTCCCCCGCAAGGGGGGAGATTGGCGGCTTTGGCGCTCCATTCAATCCTGCAATATTGGCGATTGGCTAAGTCAGCGGTGATGGCTGATCTCCCCCCTTGCGGGGGAGATGTCCGGCAGGACAGAGGGGGGTGTGAAGAATCTCGGCGCCCGTCTTCTTCATCGCACCTGTCAATCGCG
>NZ_AYWX01000068.1 GCF_000502875.1 Mesorhizobium sp. L2C084A000
GGTGGCAAACAGCTCGCGTCCGGTTGCGGTGCGATAGAGCAGCACATAGCCGGCGCACAGGATGACAATAGCGATGATGACGATCAGCGGCACGCCTGCGATCTTCAGCCCGGTCATGTCGAGCCAGGCTTGCGTGACTTCGTCGGCGCTGACCTGGTCGCCCGCCGCCCAGATCGAGTTGAAACCGCGGAAGATCGACATCGAAGCCAGCGTAACGACGATGGCCGGGATCTTTCCCCTGGTAACGACAAGGCCGTTGAGCAGTCCGGCAAAGCCGCCGAC
>NZ_AYWX01000069.1 GCF_000502875.1 Mesorhizobium sp. L2C084A000
CAAGATGGGCGAGCAGGCCCAGGGCAAAGCCAAGCTGAAGACCGACGAGCAGGCGCAGGGCAAGGCCGGCACCTCCACCGACCAACAGGCTCAGGACAAGACCAAGCTGAAGACCGACGAGCAGGCGCAGGGCAAAGCCGGCACCACCGACCAGCAGGCTCAGGACAAGACCAAGCTGAAGACCGACGAGCAGGCGCAGGGCAAGGCCGGCACCACCACCGACCAGCAGGCTCAGGACAAGACCAAGCTGAAGACCGACGAGCAGGCTCAGGGCAAGGCTG
>NZ_AYWX01000070.1 GCF_000502875.1 Mesorhizobium sp. L2C084A000
GCCGTTCACACACTCCAAAGCAGTGAGCTCTTGTGTCCCAAATTTATTAGTATACAAACGATATTTGTGTCAAGATACCACGCTAAAACAGCTTTCCAAACTGCGGCATATTCGTAGTTCCGCCATTTCGGATTTCGACAATGAAAGAGAATTTTTCGGTGCAACAACCGGATTCCCTGGGTCACGTCGTTGCCGGCATCGATGTCGGCGGAACCTTCACCGACCTCATTTTGATCGACGGCAAAGATGGCGGAAAGGTGCATATCGCCAAGACGCC
>NZ_AYWX01000071.1 GCF_000502875.1 Mesorhizobium sp. L2C084A000
CGCTCTTCCGATCTTCGATTCATCGGCGAGGATGAAGGGGTAACGGCGGACATAGGCGGGAATGTAATGCGGCTCCGCCCATTTGCCGTCGGCGCCTACGAACAGGTTCTGGTCCTGGCGCAGACCGGTGATGATGACAGGCGCCTTGGCGTCGCCAATGAAAACGATCGGATAGGAGCGCATCGCCGCCGGCATTTCCGATGCGACGACGGGGATGGCGTGCGCGGTGCGGGCAAAGGAGAAATCGGCCCGCGCCGTAAGGCCGAGTG
>NZ_AYWX01000072.1 GCF_000502875.1 Mesorhizobium sp. L2C084A000
CCGCGCGGGTCATGCGCATCATATGCGCCAGCACAACCAGCGTCAGCGCGGTGGCTGGCAACGCGATCGCCTGCATGCGCTCACCGAACGGCATGCCGTCATAGACCGTGGAAATGGCCGGGAACCATTGATACTTCACGGCAAAGAAATAGACGAGCACATAGCCGATGAAGAATTCCGGGAAAGATGTCGAGGCGAGCGCCAGGCCGGAGATCAGCTTGTCGACCCAGCCATTGCGGTAACGCACGGCGATCAGGCCGAGGATG
>NZ_AYWX01000073.1 GCF_000502875.1 Mesorhizobium sp. L2C084A000
TGTCAGCAGGCCCACCACCAAATGGTCTTGATCGAGCGCATGTTCATGGGCGAAATCCATAGCGGCGAAAAGCCGGATGCGCAACAGGTTTGAAAGGCCTGTTTGTGGCCGCCGCTTCCGCAGCCCATGGCACATCGCCAAGGCTTGGGGTCCTGCCTAGACTGTTCGTCCAACATCGGAAAGACGGGAAGACAGCAATGACCGAGCAGATCGAGCGCGCACGCACGTTCCATGCCCTTTATGTCAAGGGCAACCCGATCGT
>NZ_AYWX01000074.1 GCF_000502875.1 Mesorhizobium sp. L2C084A000
AGCCAAGGCGGCCGGCGTCACGCTCAACCTCGAGATCGTCAACCGCTTCGAAAGCAATCTGCTCAACACCGCTTCACAAGGCCTGGCCTTCATCGCGGACACCGGCTCCGACAACATCTTCCTGCATCTCGATACCTTCCACATGAACATCGAGGAGGCCGATGTCGGACTGGCTATCCGCCATGCCGCTGACAAGATCGGCTATGTCCATATCGGCGAGAGCCATCGCGGTTTCCTCGGCACCGGCAATATCGATTT
>NZ_AYWX01000075.1 GCF_000502875.1 Mesorhizobium sp. L2C084A000
GACGACCTGATCGCGACCGGCGGCACGGCGGAGGCGGCGGTCAAGCTGCTAAGGCAGATCGGCGCCGATATTCTTGCCGCGTGCTTCGTCATCGACCTGCCGGATCTCGGCGGACGGGCGAAGCTCGAAGCGCTGGGCGTGCCGGTGCGGACGTTGATCGGGTTTGAGGGGCATTAGGGAGTAGGGAGTAGGGAGTAGGGAGTAGGGAGTAGGGAGTAGGGAGTAGGGAGTAGGGAGTAGGGAGTAGGGAG
>NZ_AYWX01000076.1 GCF_000502875.1 Mesorhizobium sp. L2C084A000
CTTGAGAGCAGGGTTCATCAGCGCCGTGGTCCGGCCATCGGGCCCGCCTGCTTCGGGTCCGACCAGGGTTACCGGAAAGCCCGCCTCGGCGAAACCGAGCGCCGCGATCAGTCCGGCAGGGCCGCTGCCGGCTACCAGTATCCGTGCTGTCTCGCGATGATCCAAATTGGACTTCCAGTTTGCGATGCAGGTGTCTACCCATGGATATAGGTCAGACCATGCGGCTTGATCAACGCGGCGATTAGGCTCA
>NZ_AYWX01000077.1 GCF_000502875.1 Mesorhizobium sp. L2C084A000
ACTGCATGAAGAGGCGGTCGCCGCCGGCGTGCCGGTCTCGCTCGCCACCGTCTACAACGCGCTTCACCAGTTCACCCAGGCCGGCCTGCTGCGCATCCTGGCGGTCGAGGGGTCCAAGACCTATTTCGACACCAACACCTCCGATCACCATCATTTTTACATCGAAGGCGAAAACAGGATCTTCGATATAGAAAGCGGTCCGGTGACCGTCTCCAACCTGCCGGAGCCACCCGCAGG
>NZ_AYWX01000078.1 GCF_000502875.1 Mesorhizobium sp. L2C084A000
CACAAAATAGGAAAGCGCCGTACGCTCGCCCGTCTGGACCATCGCTTCGGCCGGCATGCCGGGCACGAGCGTTAGGTCCTTGAGCTTCGTCAGTTCCGCATGCGGAACCGATAGACGCACTAGGTAATACGAAATGCCGTTTTTTTCGTCCGTCGCCAGATCAGCTGCGATCCGGCTGACATATCCGTTCAATTCCGGCGTGGTTCTCAGATTGAAGGCTGACATCCGCAGCACGG